>NZ_CM170492.1:0-320000 GCF_057319775.1 Sporomusa sp. 246TCP1
ATGACGCAGGTCGCAACAGAATCAGGGCTTACTTTATTATGGAATCAAATACTTCTGGATTTAAAAAGGGAAATAATAAAGCCTTTATTTAATACTTGGATAGTTGATATAGTTCCTATTGAACTAAACCACCGGGAATTGATTATTGGAACTCCAAAGCAATTTGTAAAAGAATGGATGGAAGAACGCTATAATGGACTTTTAAAGGATTCAGCTAAACGATATTTAGGAAAAGACCTCGATATTATCTACGTTAATCTTGATATACCTTTGTCGATTTCAAAAGTCAGTAAACCGAGATCGCAAACTCCAATTGAAAAATTATTACAGGATTTTCAAGGATTAACTCCAGAAAAGCAGGAGCAGGTAATCAAATTTGTTGAATCGTTGCAGAAAGTGGAATAGACATCACTACTATGGTTACTAGCTATCGGTTGCCGACTTTGTAACTGGATATTTATTTAATTGCCTATCGAGGGCCTATATTCATTTGAGTGATTGGTTCGATAAATTTCGGGATAAATGCTCATGAATCCGCTAAAATACTGGATTCTTATTTCTGTTATAGCTCAAATGTAAGCGGTCAAGTAAAATGTACCGAAAATGGCCACAAAATGTACCACTTTTTTTAACAACAAGAATGTGTGAAACACGGAACGTACTTTAAATAAATTTTCAGCTGTAATTGTATAAATCTTCAGGCATAACATTAGCTTAAAATAGATTTCCTGTTTTTTAGGCGGTAACCATCACCAACCATATTGAAAATTTCACAGTGATAAACCAGTCTGTCAAGGATGGCCGTAGTGATCACTTCATCTCCAAGAAACCCGGCCCATTCTGAAAATCCCTTGTTGGAAGTGATGATGATAGAAGTCTTTTCATGTAAGGCTGAGACAAAAGAAAACAGGAGATTTGCTTCTAAGGGCGATACTGGCAGAAAGCCAACTTCGTCAATGATAACAAGGTTAGATTTATATACTATTCGTAGTCGTTGCTTTGATTGCGAAGAAATTTCGGCGGTTTTAAGCAGCCTCATCAAATCTTCAAGAGTAAGAAATGAAACGGCATAGCCTTTATCTAAAGCACGATAGCCGAGAGCCGTCGCAAGATGCGATTTCCCAACGCTAGGCGGCCCTAAAAACATGATGTTGTACGCATCCTCAATCCAGTTAAAATCGCAAAGCCTCAACATTTGCTCTTTGGTGATGCTACGCTGGAAACCAAAGTCAAACTGCTCAATCGTTTTAAGCGGCGGCATGTTAGCCCGTCGAATACGCATTTTAGCAGCTTTAGTTTCCTTTAGCCGCAATTGTTCCGCAAGGAACGCTGTGATACTTTCCATGGGGGTTAACCCGTCTTTAAACAACTCCGAAAAATTAACTTGTTCAAGGCGAAGTTCATTTAGTTGGCGGTTTATGGTGTCCAAATTCATATTGCGCCACCTCCCAGGCCGGTATATGCGTCTATTGTTTTATTGAAAAGCAAGCGATCTTGAAAGATGAAGAGCTTTCGCAGCCGTTTTGTGTAGTCGTTACGATACGCGATCCATTGATGCAGCAGCCAGTATATACGAATGTGACCCAATTGTTGAATCAGCATAGCTTCGTACATAGCAATATAAAACTCCGTCATGATATTCGGGTTGCTGTTGGACGGTAGGTTATAAATGATTGAGAATATTAAAGGAAAATGGAGAGGGTTAATGTTACAAAACGATAATGATTTTTTAGGAATACTTGAGTCATTGGCTCCAAGCCGGGAATTTTCTCATATTATTCAAGAGCGGCCGAGTATCAAGAAGAAGCTTAGACCATTTCATCCAATTAAAGCAGCATCATTAGTTTCAGGTCTTTTGACTTTGCCAGCTTTGCATGCAAATACTCTTCGTCTTGAAATGCTAATACATCTTATTATATCCTATTCTTCAGGGAAAAAAGAACCGATGGTACATCATATTCAGTTATGGTTAAACACTGAATTGGGTGCAACTTCTTTCGTCTATTTAGAAGATCCAGTTGAGGATGTATTTATATCTAATGTGATTACCGATGAAGGAAACATCCGAATTTTTGAAGGGATTTGGGAAAGTAGTGATTTTTATCTTCAACGGATGCTGAACATCATTAGAACACTACCGGACGAGCAGAGCACATGTCAGTTGAAGCGTGAAGTACGCGGAATCCTACTACTTAGTGAAGAAATTGCCGCCCGACGTCGTCTTAATCGCTTTTCACCGGGTGAAGGTAATGATAAAGGCCCAGTTAGCATTCCTTCGAATAAGAATTTGAAATTACTTTTCAAAACCATCATATTCACATCTGAGGATTTGCAACGCCTTGGAATTGTATCCGCAGATATTGAACCTTTTATTTTTGATATGCAATTCTTAGATGAATTGCAGGAACAATCGTTGGAAGAGAGTGATCTTAAGAGTAGTAGCTTTACCAAGAATGCATGGCGAGGTATTGCGTTTGCTAGATCAAGTTCGACAAGATTTAGAAAAGGCACCTGGAACAGCCAGAGAGCAAATTGACCTATTAGTCCAATGCACTCGAATTGCTGAAGTGGTCGATCCAGATGTTGCACGGTATTACTTCAACCTCGCTGTGGAGGCTGCCTCGGAGATTGATGAGGAAGTATTTACTCAAATAAATTGTATGGCATCTTTTGCCGATAAGATATCAAGTGAATCGCGGTATTCTAATGCTGAGTTAGCATACCAATTTGCACGTTTTGTTGAAGCCTGCCATCGACGCATGGATGGCTGGGATCATTTTCCTTGGGATGAAGCAATGAAAGGATTATTCTGCCTTGATCCAGCCTCTGTTTTCGCCATATTGAGTAGGTGGGATGAGCGAGGCGTGAGAAATATTGAAAACGAGATAGTTATAGTACTTCTCATTGCTATACAGCGCAACTACATTTCGCTAGAAATGGCGTATGCATTAAGTATTTTACCGATTTCTTCTGGTAATGAGTATGAGCAACTTACTCTGACAATTCTCGATGCTGCGCAAACATCAGGCGGACAAGTTCAGGCGATAGAATACTTGTCTCTAATTGCCGCAGATATATGTCTTTATGTCCCGATTGTTGAGCGCAAGTCGCAAGCATCGGCTGTGATGAGTTGGGCTAATAAACATAATGTTGGACATAGTCAAGGCGCTATTTGTCTAACTGATCTTTTAAGTTTTCTTGAAGGCACATATAAAAAGCCGGTCACAGATGATACTGCGCGGGAAACGGATGAGAATTTAGAGGTTCCTAATTGGGAACAAATTTTGGGCAATCAATCTTTTCTTACTTCTGATGAAATTGAATTGGCACTTGATGAGGTCCGCAAGATCGACAAATATGGGAGTAATCTTCAAAAAGAGTTACTATGCCGGTTACAGCAGTGTTGTGTCGTAAGTGATTATACAAAACAATTGGATGCACTTTTAATGATTAAGTCGGAAAAACTCTCGGTGGGTTTACTGTTGAAGGCTCTCGAAGGTCGTATACAAGAATGGTCTTTTCACCCCAATGTGCGGGAATGGCAAAAAGAAAAATGTACCGATTTTTTGGTACGGCGCCTATCTGAGATGATCTATTACGGCTCTAGGTCGAGAATGGTGAAGCGTTTTCAAGCGGTATTCGGAATACCTGATACAGATTTATATAAGTGGGTTGTCGATGTTCTTCCTCAGTTTGTTGGGGCTCCGGCCGAAATAACATATGAAGTAATTCACGAATTGACGGTCTCTCTTACACCTACCGAAGCAGAGAGTGTGCAACAATGGTTGCTTGAGCGGCTTTCTGCCAAAATTCCAACTGATTGTGCAGATGGCTTATGGCGGGAAGAACTTCGTCCACCGAAAGCAAGTTTAGAAATCGTTTCTAAGTTTATTTGGAGGCTGTTAGGTCACCCTGATAAACGTTTACGCTGGCGGGCAGCCCATGCAGTTCGACGAATGGTGCGCCTGGAATTTTATGAAATAGTTGATTCATTAGTTTTACTATGTGACGATAAGTGCTGTGCTGCAATGATAGATTATAAACATGATTTCTTTTGGCTTTCAGCAAGGTTGTGGACTTTTATTTTACTAGATCGTCTTGCAGCAGAGGCTCCGAACGCTATAAGGCGCCATTCAAATAAAATTATGAATGAAGCGTTAGAGCCGGAAGTACCGCATGCACTTATACGTCACTTTGCCCAATCTGCTGCACTAGCGCTAACCAAACATGACCCAGGTATATATTCTAGCAGTGAAATAACTGCACTATCTGCTATTAATAAAAGTCCTTATCCTCCTAATAAAACGAAAAACAGACGATATTCAGGTACTCGTCGGATAGATTCTAAAGAACTCAGATTCAGTTTTGATGAGACGGACACTCTTCCATATTGGTATGAACCTCTGGCAAGGGTGTTTGGAGAAGAGAGAAATACCATTGCGCAGATGGCCGAAATATGGATCTGTGATAAATGGGGTATACCTGCAAACATAGGTTATCAAAGAGATTGGATACGCCAAAAGTACGATTACAATTTATACTCTAATAGGCAGGGCAGTGATTCGACTGTTGAGACTGTTCATGCCTATGTTGAATGGCATGCGATGTTTTGTACAGCAGACGAATTGTTAAAAAGTCGCTCGGCTAAATATGACGAGTGGGAGAATAACCCTTACGGTCATTGGCTTGCTAGGTGGACATTGACCTACCCTGGTTACTGGTTGGCTGATTTACGTGATTCTTTGCCACTTGAAGATATCTATTGGCATCTTGATGGGCCAACGGGTGCAAACTGGGAGCAAGATATTTCACTGGATGCCTTTGATCCGTTTATAGGGTTTACAAAAACTTCACTTCCCGAATTTCTCGTATTACATGGTTATTATAGGCGCGCAGTCCGTGGTGCTTCAGAATCAATGTATATTTCAAGTGCTTTAGTGGTTCCAGAGACTGCACCGGCACTTTTGTGCGCAATGCAGACTGCTGTAAATCCTAATGACTACCGTGTTCCTCCTGAGGGGGATGAATTGGAGATTTCTTCTGAAGGGTTCGAACTGAAAGGTTGGCTCAGAATACTTGAATCTGAATGCGGCGGTATAGATGAAAATGATCCATTACGTAACCAGTTGTCTAGTTCACTAGTCGTTCCCGGAACAGATTTTGTGGCATGGGCAAATCTTGAATGTTCCTCTGATCATAAGCGATATTGGCGGTGTGGATATGAGGATAAGCCGGTAACTAATTTGGAATGTTGGGATGAACAACCGAAAACTGATCGTGAAGATAGAGGGTTTTATTCAGAGGGGCATAGACTGTGGGTAGACGTGAATAGCCTATTGGATTATCTAAAAGAAAGGCAACGATGCCTTATTGTTAAATGTATGATTGATCGTTGGGCTGATAAGGAGGGAACAGGGAAATATGTCCCAGGTAAAGCGAAAATCTACCTCATCCATGCAGATGGAACTCTCGAAACGCTCCGAGAGCGTTATTGCATTAGGGAAAAAACTTGTTGAGGAGCTTTCTCTAGAACCAGGTGTTGACACTCTTGGACGATGGATGGCACACTATGTTGCCGAATTAATTGATGCAGCCGAGAATATAACCGATCAAAGTTTGCGTAGTCAGGCGCGGGATAAATGCTGTGAGGCAATTATAAAACTATGGGATCACCGAGCATCTCTTCCCAGAGGGGGGCGACCTCTTTCCAATCTAGATGGGGTATTAGAGGCTATCAAAAACATAAGAACAAAAAAGAATTCATGGACTGCACTATCTTCTCAAGATGTAAAGCGGATAGGAGGGGAATGGATGGGGTTTGCCAAGACAGTAGAGGATGCGGGTTTGAGAATGTGTAGAATTGCCGTATTGACAGCGGTTGCGGAAGCGTCTTTTGGTAAAGAACAATGTTGGCTTCACGAGCATAAAGAGATGTTATCTAAAGAAGAAACTGAGATTATTGAGGCTCTAGATGGATGGTTGTCACAGGAAAAACTTTGGCGGGATAGAGAAAATAAAGTGTCCATTTTAGATATGGATCCTGCTGAACGTAGTCAACGCATTGCGGAGGAGATAAAAAAATTAGTTGAAAAAATTAATACGTCCTTTAGTTCAATCCAGACAAAAAGCTCTGAGTAAGCTG
Organism: Sporomusa sp. 246TCP1; assembly: GCF_057319775.1. Classification (NCBI taxonomy): domain Bacteria; kingdom Bacillati; phylum Bacillota; class Negativicutes; order Selenomonadales; family Sporomusaceae; genus Sporomusa; species Sporomusa sp. 246TCP1. The sequence continues at coordinate 6,143 of NZ_CM170492.1, forward strand.
AGTTGCTAACATTGATTTCGAGAAATAAACTCTCGCTCTTTTCTGTACTGACGATTGTGGTAATGGCAGCGGGCAATTGCTTTAAAGCGGTAAGCCCGGGGCATGTAGACGGCAGCTTGTTTTGGTGGTAACGGAGCAAGAAGGCAGTATTTTTTGATTGATTTGCTTGATAGTGTCGGTGCTATTCTTGCTTGCTTTAGTTTGCTGTTTTATTCGGTACACTTGTCGACAGAGGCAGCCTGTAGCAGATGATTTTTTTAATGTCATACTCTTATTTTGTAATAATTTCGAACAAATGTATATACTTTTTGTTTTTTGCGTAATATAATATTACATGAGAGGGGGAGTGAATAATGTTAACATTAGAAGAAATTGGCGCTCGTATTCAAAGTGCCCGAGTGACTCGTGGACTGAATCAAGTGCAACTTTCTGATAAACTCAAAGAGCAAGGATTGCATATTAGTAGAGAAACCATTAGTAAGATCGAAAGTGGTGATCGCCCTCTGTCTGCTATGGAGTTGCCAGTCTTTGCGACGGTTTTAAGCGTACCAGTAACGGAATTACTTAAAGAAGAGACGGCGGAAGACTTGGTTACTTTGTTTCGTCGTAAAGCGGGTGTAAACATAGTCTCTGAGGAGATCGCGGAGATACAAGATATGATGAAAGCTTTAATTAAGCAGAAGCAATTGCACGAGGGAAAACTGATAGTCCGTAAGCGTGAACCCATATGGAGGGTATAGCCATGTCATCGCTGAAGGGTATGCTATCGGGGCAAGAACGATTGCAGATTAAAGATTTAGCAGAGAATACCCGTCTGAGATGGTCTAGAAAGGGATATTGTGATATCTTTGCTATTTTGGACAGTTGCTCATTATTGATTCGTAAACCGTTGGAATCGCAAACTTCTGGTTTTTCTACGTTTTTTGAAGAACATTTTGTAGTAGTGTTGAACACCAATTTTACATTAGGTCATGAGCGGTTTACGGGTGCTCATGAATTGTATCACCTTACCTACAATCAGGATATATTGCGGCGGGAAAGACTGCTTTATGAAAATGAAACTGAGGAAGAAAAAAATGCGCAGGGATTTGCCGCAGAATTTTTGATGCCGGAAGATGGTGTGAAAGAATCATTTTTCAAGTTGGTGGGGGAAGATGTGAAGACGGATAAGGTAGAAGTACGTCATATCATCCGATTACAGCATGTCTTCCAAGTTAGTTATACTGCTATGTTGAAAAGATTAGTTCAGTTACAGCTTTGTGCGGCCAAACGATATGATTTTTTGCGTGGCTATGCTACTCCTGAGAGAGCGGTGGAACTGCAAGAATTGACGATACAAGAAGGCAAGGATATTCGTTTGATAATTCCTTCCCATGTGAATAGCATATCCGATGAATATCTGCAGTTTGTTCGCAATAATTTTGAGAAGCAGAAGATTTCTTATGGCAAATTATATGAAGTATTGGAGTATGTGGGAAAAACTCCGGAAACCTTCGGATATGAAAAGCCAGGAGAAATCGAATGAAATATGTAGCGGCAATTTCAGATGCAGATATAATGATTCATCTGGCAAAAGCAGATGAATTGGATATACTTCGCTATCTATTTACTAAAATCATCATTCCTCAGTATGTACTCGAACGAGGAATTAAAAGAAAAGCAGGCACTTGTTTACCAGTTATTTTAAGGTGTATTGAAGAAGGCACGTTATTTCAGGTCTTAGACCGGCAGGCGGATTATGTTTTAAATAAATTAGCAGAACCTATCATTGAGGATAAGAGAGCGGTTGTAGGTCGCGGCGAGAGTGAGTGCGCAGGATATGCGGCGGCATTGGGTATCGGTATCATCATTTCGGACAATTGCAATGAGTTTAAGTGGTTCAGTGAAAATGTGATGCTAACCTATTATGATATTCTGGCTTTAAATGTACATTTCGGGCATATGGATCAAGAAACGGCGAGCAATAAATATGAAAAAATCAATGCGGTTTTGGGTCAATCTTCCAGTGTGAATTTTAAAAGAAGGCAACTAAAAACGTTTGAAAATATTCAGAAAAATAACTGGGAAGTTCCCTTAAGTCTAAAAGACTGAATGGTTATAAAATAAGGTTTGATATTCATGAATAGTAAGCCATAAATATGGACAAGAGATGAAAAGGTATAGGTAAGAATTACTCGTGTTTTATAACGTGGGTAATTTTCTTGCGTTTTTACCCACGTTATATTGATATGGGAAGATTTTACCACATAATGGAATGGTAGCTATAAACGTGATAAATCTTTCACCCGGTGGTTGTTGTACTACAACAACCGTACAACAATGCCGCGAAAAAAGTTCGTGACGGCGTGTGATGAAAATGCAGCAATATCAAGCATTCATGACGTTTTTAAAATGAAAAATTGAGCTCATTTTTGACTCTTAATCAGTAGGTTCACGGTTCGATTCCGTGGTGGGTCACCACTCAAAAACTTCAATATTCAAATAGGAAGCTAGTTCGTATGGGCTGCGAGTGTGGTACTTTTTTGCTAAATTGTTTGCACGTTGTTTAATGCGCATATATGGCCTCAGGTCATAAAACTAACGTTCGCCAAAAAACGACAAATAAAAACACGCTAGAACAGTGATGTATCACTTAGCGCGTTTAAGTAGTGAGATTTCTGCTTCATTTTCAAAAAGCCGTTTATCTAGAATATCAATTTTAGCCTCAACACGAGGTACAGATTCGGTTTCACGATATGTTTTTTCGATTAGATCAAGGAGGGCGTCATTAGCTTCTTTAGTATTCTTAAATCCGGCATCAATTTTGGTTTCGATGCGGTTTAAGCGTTCATTAATTTGATTTTGGCTTTCGAATAATTGTTTCTGACCATCCAGTATTTGCTTTAATAATTCATCACTCATAATTTTACCTCGCTTTCTTTAGATAGCGAATATCAGCCTCATTTTCGAAGGTTCGATCATTTAATACATCTAGCTTGTTTTCGATACTATCAGTCTTTTTGCTAATGTGATCAAGCATAGCAATAACGTCTTTCTGTGTTTCATTGGCAAGACAGTTAATATCTTCTTTGGTTGCAAGTGTAGGTAAAGTAGCTTTTATTACCTGAATATCTTGCTCCATACTCACTAATTTATCGAATATCTTATTTAATAACTCTTCACTCACCAGTAGCATCTCCTTTTGGTTTCCGCTTATTGATTTCCCTCGCCCGTTTACTTAGCTACATGGCTTAGCTTAATAAAGTTTCTGTCGTGTTGAGCGGTTTTTTCGACTACATACGAAAGATCAGTGTGAACAACCTCAAGTATTTCATCTATATTTACAATTTTGCCTTCGATTTTGTTAATTGTAGCCCCAATGTTATGATTTTGTGCGCTAAGCTCTTCGGTACGATGCAATAGAGCTTTAATAAAATCTGTATTTTCTCTTGTTTGGCCTTCAATGTTGGATACGTCGGCTTTCATTGCGGATAAATCATTTTCTATACCGGTTACTTTTTGTAAAAGCAATTCCAAAAGTTCACGGTCTGTCATTCGGCTTAGCTCCTTTCGTTTTACGTTTATTAAGTTCTTTCGCCCGTTTATAAAGGTGATACTAAATAATATCAAGTATTTCCTGCTTGTCCTCTTCATCAAGCGGAGTTCCGGAAAACATTATTTCTTGCTGCTCAAGGATCTTTTTAAGGTCTTTGGGCATTTTTGGTTGGGGAGATTGAGCGGGTAACGTTAAAGAACGGTCGTCTGTTCTGCCTAATAGATAATCAACAGATACATTAAAAAAATCAGCAAGACGTTGCGCCGTACCTATTTCAGGAACCCTGTTACCCGATTCCTATGAGCCGATAGTTGATCTGCTGATTTCTAATTTGGCGGCCAATTCTTTTTGTAACAATCCTGATTCTTCTCGCAAAAATTTTAACCTTTGAGAAAAAGCGGCCATTATCTCACCATCCTCTTTCTTACATTCTATAGCATCATGTTGCTAACAGCAACATGATGTTGCTTGAAGAAACAATTTCATGAAAATCTATTGATAAGTTACTACATGCAACATTATAATAAGGACGTGAGTTGCATATAGCAACATGAAGAAGGTGGATTAAGTGAAACACAAAGCATATGAAAATCGACGGTTTAGAGAAATGTTTGCGGCAGTTAGTACAAGAACATCGGTTATTCGTTCGCATGCGGATAAAGCGCAATGGATAGAAAATATGGCTGCACTTCTCCGCTTGCGTGAAACAGGAACCATTGGTTCTGTCATTCACCAAGTGAAAGCTACCGGAAGGCCTCGACTTTCTACAAGAATTGAAAGTAAAGAACGAGAACTTGAAGCTGCTACAGCGGAGCTTTCGGATTCATTAGCCCGTTTGCAAAGACTTAAAAATGTTTCTTATAAAGAAGTTATTGCGTTAACAAATTTTATAGAAGAAAAGACTCCTTTTGCAACAAACCATGGTGTAAAGGGGGGTGAATTTTAGAATGTACTAGTGGTTATTGGGCGGGGCTGGAGTCAATATAATTTTGGACAAATGCTGGAATGGGCTGGTAATGGTATACCTTTAGGTAAGCACGATAGCTTTGTTCGGAATAGAAATTTTTTTTATGTAGCTTGTTCGCGACCTCAGAGACGATTAGCTATTCTATTTACGCAGAAGCTTTCAAATGTTGCACTTAGTACTCTTGGAGAATGGTTTGGGACGAGCAGAATTCACAACTTAGATATATAATTGGCTTGTTAGAAGATGCTTGAGCAATGCCACCATACACTAGTGACATTATTTAATATGAAAAATCTCTCTTACTCACCTGGAAGATTATTTTTGCAGTCGCATTTGCTACGTTAATCGTATTAATCGCAACAATAGGTAAGGGACGTCCGCGCACGCATTTATACGCCGTTCGGCGTCCCTTTTCCCTTGTTTCGCACCGTACGTGAGACTTTTGCCTCATACGGCGCTCCATCAAATCCTTATGACTTTCCAGTGACAGCTTTTCTCTCATCCTTATAATTTTGCGATTGATCTTCGCAGTATTTTTCGGCGGCAGTTTTGAATGAATTGTGTCGTGACACATTTTGCAGACACTGGCTAGATTAGATACCCGGTTTAGCCTATAAGCAGGCAATAGAGGACGAACATGATGGAAATCAATATCATTTTTGGCCAATGTTTTTTCGCAAACCCTGCATTTCCCTTTATCCCGGTTCAAAGCATAAGCACGGTTGAGAAAATACTCGAAAGTATATTGGGAACTGTGCTGACATTTTCCTAGCCTTTGGTTAAGATGAACAGAGAGTAATTCATCTTGACGAGGAAGAAGCGGAGTTTTACCGGTGCGCGTCTGATATAAACTACGCCCTTGCTGCAAATAGGGTATTTCTTTTTGGTTTTTCAGCTCCGGTTTCTTCCAATGGCAAAACAGCAATGATGTGAGTCCGATGATTTGATCTTTAATGAAGACTGCAGGTATGTGGCTATTGTACTTTTGGTGAACCTTGTGCAGGTTGGTTGTTTGATTAGCCGGGATTTTCTTTGCACCCAGTTTGTACATTTCACGGTAAGACAGATAGCCCAGAATCCACGCATATTTCTTCATAGCGGCAATGACTTGAGTAGCCGTCTGATAGTAGTTGATAATACCCCGTATTTTACTATTAATCAGCTCAATTTTCTTAACGCTTGGTTCTGCCTCTGAATGGGTGCACAACTGGCGAATTTGTTGTCCAATCTCTTTGACTTTGGTTTTTAACCTGGTCATATTGGGTTTCGTGCGGGTAATGTAACCAAATCTCGCTTTCGTTGATTTTATGATTTTGTAAGTAAACCCCAGAAAATCAATGGACTTCTTTTTGAGATTGGTTATTTTGGTCTTTTTCTCCGATAAAGTCAACTTGAAATGAGTGGCAAGCTTATTACGAATGATCTGTTTCCATTTTTGCGCGTTGACCTTTGTATCGGTAATCAGTACCCAGTCATCACAATAGCGGATCAAATACGCCGGCTTTAAATGGCTGCGCAGTTTCAACGCTCTAATGCGTCCCCGTGGATAAGCATAGTTTGTTTTAGTACGCTTGTTTTCCCAGGAGTTAGCAATGAACCAGTCGAAGCTATTGAGGTAGACATTGGCAAGCAACGGTGAAATAATACCACCTTGTTGAGTACCCATTGGGTTTACCGCAATTTCGTTCATAACGCCAGCTTTGAGCATTTGTCTGATGATCATGAGGACGCGGCGGTCACGAATGCCCATATGCCAAAGTTGTTTTATTAGTTTGGTGTGGTTAATTGTGTCAAAGTATTGTTTGATATCACCCTCTACAACCCAGGAATATCCTGTATTGTGCACCAAGGTAGTTGTACGGGCCATAGCCATGGCGGTGTCGCGGTAGGGGCGAAACCCATAGGAGTGCGGGAAAAATTGTGCTTCCAGAATGGGTTCTAGTATCATACGGACGCATTCTTGGATCACACGGTCAGTTGCTGTTGGAATTCCTAATTTGCGCATTTGGCGGGTTCCCGGTTTAGGAATGTATTGTCTGCGGATTGGCTTTTGATGATAACCTTCCAATGATTGTTGTATTGTACGAATTACTTGCGGGTAGGGAAGTTCCAAAAGATTCCTCATAGTGAGATGATCTGTTCCGGCTGTGTCTGCGCCTTTGTTAGATTTAATATTGTGAAATGCCGTCTGAATGGTCACCGATGATGAGATTAATTCAAGCAGGCTGTGAAATTTGGGCAGTCTGTTTTGTTCCAGAACTGCTCTTGTCTTCGCATACAATTGATCCAGAATGTGTTGCAATCCCATTTCATCAGTTGGTGGTTTAAGGATGGGATAGTCAGATTGTTGTTCCAGGCCGGCATTCCTCCTTTTCATGGATTGTGCCTGCCGGTTTCATGTCAGGTATGGGCCACGCCTTCCCTGACAGGCTGTTTGGAAAAATGCGATAAGGATTGACTATGCCCCTTTGCTCCACGGTCATTACTCCGCTTCATCACTACTACGGGCTGCCGCCCTCCGAATTCAGCAAGCATTTCCTCTTGCTTAGAGACATTTGCTGGTATCAGCGTTTACATTCTCTTTTGGAGTTCCACTGTTTCTTGCACTCTGGCTTTACATGACGACTTTAGTCCCTTCCTGTAACCCGCCAACCGTTTCTTTATCCGTTACCGGAGGATGAAAAACTCCATACCTTTACTGATATGGGACAGAAATGCAAGTTTTATATCTTCATTTCCATGATTGGACTCCACTGGGGAGTAGACTTCTTCATTTAGAAATCTCATTTCTTACGAGCCGTACATACGGAAGTTCCTGGTGTGTAAACATGGTCGTTTTATAGCCCCCCGACTACTTTGCTAACCGCTTCGCAGGTCTGCGTTTCGCCGACTTCACCGAGCTTCGTACCCCATGAGGATACCTCTCATAACGCACGTCGGAGTATTAGGGCCGGTCTGCCGGTATCCAGTCCGTTACAGGATATTCTCCTGTTTATTGGAGTGCAAAATTCGGATTTACTGTCATTCCGCTTGATTTTATTGCTCATTTCGGAGCAGATTGTTCAAGAACAGTGCGCACATAAAGAAGAAATAACCGCTCTCTCGCCAAGGTTCGCGGTTATTTCTAAATAATCTCGACTAAGGCTAACCGTTCCGGTTAGACAACTTGCTGGGCTGGCGTGCGACCAACACGGCAGTCCTTTTCTAATATTATACCCATAGATTGTAATTGAAAAGAGCTATAATTGGAAATAAGTGGAAATTAAGGAGTCGCCGTGACCCGGAAGTGTTGGAGCACTCCCGAGGCACGCGCAGGTGTACGAGCACCTACACGTAACAGTCTAGCTGTCCACGACGACATTCCTATTATACAATGCCGACCGCTTGAGACAAGCGAGGCACGGTATAGTGGAATGTTGGGGGAGCAGGGCTGTGCGACTTCACGCAGCAGATAATTCAGCCTATTCTTGATCCCCTCAACGAAAAGGCAATAGTTCGCGTACATATTTTACTGACTGCTTTTCTGTTGACAGCCGGTTCTGTTCCGGTTTTTGGGTTTGGGCTTTAGCAAACGTAAGCGTCAAATAAATCGTCACATGTACAACCAGGCCTCCGGATGAGACAATAGGTCCAAGAGAATCACATAGAGTTTGTTGGAGTCATTTGGATTCTTAGAAACTCGCAGGAGGTCTACTTTTATGAGCGTACAGAAAGTGACGCATGAAGTTCGATTGGAGAAATGGCGCAATATTGTTACGGCTTGCCGCAACAGTGGCAAAACCATTAAAACGTGGTGCAGCGAAAATAACATTAACGTGAAAACATACTATCATTGGCAGAAACTTGTATGTCAGGAGACTTGCCGGGCAATTTCGGTAAGTCTCCCTGCCTCCAGCGAGGCTGTTCCCGTACAGGGTTCGGTATTTGCAGAAATGAAGATGCCTAAGCATCGTGCGGAAACATTGGCTATCACGATTGAGCGTAACGATATGCAAATCCATGTCTATCAAGGCGCTGATATGGTAACCGTGGAGGCTACGCTTCTGGCACTGAAACATTTATGTTAGGTGATATATCTAAAATCGAACATATCTTTCTCGCCTGTGGCCACACCGATATGAGAAGATCTATTGATGGTCTGGCAGCGACCATACAGCAATGCTTTCACCTAGATCCGTTCTCCAGCAGTCTGTTCCTGTTTTGCGGCCGTCGGCGTGATCGAATCAAAGCGCTCTTTTGGGATGGCGATGGCTTTGTACTTTTGTATAAACGGCTGGAGAACGGAGGCTTTCAGTGGCCAAAAGATGAAAAAGAGGTCAAACACATTACGCCACAACAGTTTCGTTGGCTAATGGAAGGGTTAAGCATTCAACAGCCGAGGGCGCATAAAAAAGTCGATAAAATACAAATCGTCTAATTTGCTGAAAGTCCTAAATATCCTGCAAAATCAATGGATTTAACGGATTTTTCATGGAAAAAAGCCATAAAATATGGTATAATTATTACATGAAAATTCTAGTGAACGGTACTAATACACAAGAAGAAATGATCTCTGTTTCTCGTACTGAATATGAGGCACTAAAAATACAAAATGAGGAACTGACTCAACAGGTCAAGTGGCTGATGGAGCAAATGCGTCTTTCCAAACAAAAACAGTTCGGCTCCTCCAGTGAAAAAAGCAAATACGATCAGTTTAATCTTTTTAACGAGGCGGAGGCAACAGCAGATGAACGGGTGCCCGAGCCTGAATTGACTGAAGTTCAGAAGCATTATCGTAAGAATGTCAAAGAAAGAAAAGAGACCATTCCTGCCGATTTACCAATAGAGGTTGTCGAGCATTTTTTACCGGAACATGAACAGGAATGCCCGGAATGTGGTTCAAAACTGCATATTATAGGTAAAAATGTCCGTCGCGAATTGAAGATCATCCCGGCCAAAGCAGTTATCGTAGAACATATTGACTATGTATATGCCTGCCGCGACTGTGAAGTCAATTCATGCAGCGTGCCTATTATCAAGGCACCAATGGACAAGCCGGTAATCAAAGGAAGCTTTGCTTCTCCAGAAGCAGTTGCTCATATTATGACACAGAAATTTGCAAATGGAATGCCATTGCATCGCCAGGAGCAAGATTTGAGCCGTATGGGCATAGCTCTTTCCAAACAAACTATGTCTAACTGGCTAATTCGGTGTTCTGAAGATTGGCTGGAGCCAATCTATGATGCCTTTAAAGAGCTACTTTCCATACAGCCAGTGCTCCACGCAGATGAAACCATTTTACAGGTACTTCACGAGCCGGGCAAATCTGCGCAAAGCAAAAGCTACATGTGGCTGTATAGAACTGGCGGGTGTGCTAGTATACCTATTGTGCTGTGTGATTATCAGCCAGACCGGAAGGCAAAGCATCCTTTAGAATTTTTGCAGGAGTTTAGCGGCTACCTTCATACGGATGGTTATGCCGGGTATCATAGCTTGCCGGAGCGAATCGTCATTGTGGGCTGCTGGGCACATGCCAGAAGAAAATTTGACGAGGCGCTAAAAGGCCTTTTGGAAAAAGACCGAGAAGGCTCTGGGGCGCAACGTGGCAAACAATATTGCGATAAGCTATTTACTATTGAGCGCCAACTAGCTGATTGTACACCGGAAGAACGCTATAAAAAGCGTCAGGAACTGGCAAAACCAGTGCTTGACGAGTTTTTGTCGTACCTTCATACAGTAAAGGCATCTACCAAGAGCGGATTTGGCAGAGCCGTGCACTATACGTTGGAGCAATGGAAATATGTCGAACGATATCTACTGGACGGAAGGCTGGAAATCAGTAACAATCGCGCCGAGCGCAGCATTAAGCCGTTTGTGATTGACCGCAAAAATTTTCTCTTTGCCAACACACCGCGAGGAGCTAAAGCCAGCGCAGTTGTGTTTAGCATAATAGAAACCGCAAAGGAAAATGGGCTCAATCCATATGCCTACCTGACTTATATTTTTAAAAACGCACCCAACTGGGATATACGAAATGATGTTGAGGCACTACAACGACTAATGCCCAGTTTTGTTCCAGATTACTGTAAAACTAATGCCGTTACCAAATGACTTGTTGTCAAGGTGACGGCATTTTTGACGCTTACTAGCAAACGACGAAGCAAAGCGCATGTGTAGGGTTAAACCTCGCATGCGCTTTTTAATTTCCCCCTATAAAAAGCAAATAACAGGGCCGGTCATTATTTGGACCTTGCTGCAGCTTGTGATAGGGGGTATAGATTTGTCCAGTGGAGGGGAAAGCTCACGTATTCTGACTGGCTATTATACATACCTCAATAATGGGAAAGACCATTGGCCGCTTATCCGGCTGCAGGGTAAATGGCTCCAGGACCTTGGTTTTCAAAGTGGCAATAAGATTACCATTGAAGAGCATAGCGGTGCATTGCTAATCAAAGCAGTACCCCGAGAAAAAGCTGGTCTAACTGCTGGGAACGCCCCGCCGCCGGTCTTCTCATGGTATCACACCGGTCAAGGCTGCGCCTGCTCCGCTTACAGGAATCCTGAACGGGAAGCTATGCTGAGGGAGGCCCTGGACTTAGAAAGGAATCCTGTGCCGGATAACGTAAGTGACGCGCAGGCAAAAATGCTCAGGCGGGGCCGGGATGAAGCGGTTCAGTGGCTGCAGGCTATCAGGCGGACAGGCAGGGGAACGGCTAGTTCCACTGGCAGGCATAATGCCGGATAGCAGTACTTGCGGCAGGCTGGTTCAGCGCTTTCTGTCGCTAGGAGTAAATCCTGCCGGCAATGATCTGGATGTTCAAACATTTATATTGGGATGGCCGGGAGCATCACTGGACAGCTTTATTTGACTTTGAAAAGCAGGACTGGCGGGAAGACCCTATGGATGCCCAGGAAGCAAAGGACAGGATTATAAAGGCACTGCGGGAGGCAATTGCCGATTTGTTCTTTGGGCGTCTGTATTTCGGGCTGGAGTCATCAGGTCTGGGATGGCCTGTGCTTAATGTTAAAGATGAAATAATAGCTGCCCGGTCAGGGGAGATTAGTGTTGCCCCTGAGATATTCAGGCATGTTTGCGATTCTTTTGTCTGTAAACTGGGAGATACTTACCGCTATTCCATCAGAATATGATAATGATATGCAGGACTATCTGGCTTATCCTATGATGCCGGCTTCCTTAAAAAATATGTCCGTACAGTAGCTGCTCATCTTTATATTAATGAGGACAGTCTGGGCGAAGCAATTTTTAGGATCTTTGGAGATTGCGGTCATTATAATGGAAAGCTGGTTACCCGTAACCTGCTTGTCCGTGTAAGTGTTGGACAGGATCCTGTCTGGACATGTCCGCGCTGTCACCGTCATCACTTGCACTTTTCTGCGGGAGTTTGTACTGGCTGTTACGGATTATTGAATCGAAACGCGGATACAAATTGCGGTTCTGTATGGCCGGCAAACTATATTGCCAAACAGGTTGCCGCGGAGCGGCCGCCACTGCGTCTACATTGCGAGGAACTTTCCGCTCAGTCGGATGATCAGGGGGAGAGGCAGCGGCATTTCCCCGCGGGATTATAACTAATTAGACAGGTCAAAGCCGGCAATATTATTCTAATGTTGACGAGATTGATGCCTTGAGTGTTACCACTACAATGGAGGTCGGGGTGGATATCGGCAGCTTGCAGGCTGTGCAACTGGCTAATATGCCACCAATGCGTTTTAATCTACATCCTGGTCACTCGGACGGAGGTGTCCGGGGAGCGTTAGCGGCATTCCTGCTGCGCCGGGTTTTGGCCGGTGAACTGGATATTGATCCTGATGAAATCGAAATAGCCAACATTACAGTAGAGGAACGGGCTCCTTCCGGGCCAGGAGTTGCCGATATGATTTTTAGTGACCGTCTCCCTAATGGAGCTGGTTTTGTAAGATATATGGCAGAAAACTTTGCCGGCATATTGAGAGGGACGTGCAATCCACTGCCTGATTCGTACGCGGGGAAGATTCTTGACCTGGAGCACGGCAAGTGCGATTCGTCATGCTATGACTGCCTAAGGTATACCGGAATATGGCTTATCATGGCTTACTGGACTGGAGGCTGGCGATGTCTTATATCCGGATTCTCGCCGATAGTTCCCATGTGGTTGGTTTGAATGGCTGCTTTGACTTTCCTGAATTACGGCAATGGCCGGAAATAGCAATAGCCTTGAGAAATAAGTTTACTTCCTCTTTTAATTGCCAACCAGCAACTTTCGGCCAGTTACCGGGGTTTACAGTAGGGCGGAGAAGAAAGGTTATTATTGTGCATCCTTTATGGGATCCCTGTAACCCGAAAGGGATACTGGCTGAAGCTACTGCAGCGGCAGGTGGAGAAGTGGAGTATATGGACACATTTAATTTGCTCAGGCGTCCAGGAGAACGTCATATGTGGCTGGCTAGAAACAGGTGACTATTGATATCCGGAATCTGTAGTGCAACCGGGGTGCCTGGGCGGAGTGCATGCATTTCCTTGACAATGCCCGGGCCTTCCTCGAAAATATGAATGAGAGGATTATAGCCTGCAAGCCAGAGGAGCCGGCTTCTTACACCGCGAGTCCTCACCGGGACGTTATGCGGCTCAATGTATATAACGGATATGTGATCCGGTAGAAAAATCTGTGGGGGCCGGAAGGGAGGGATGAAATGAGAGAAAGACCTGTAGCAATTGATTTTTTTGCCGGTGCGGGCGGCTTGAGTGAAGGCCTGCATATGGCAGGATGGGACGTTGCAGTTGCTGTTGAAAAGGATACTTTTGCAGCCCGGAGTTATGAATTGAATCAAAGCAGGTGTTCTGCAAGACCGTCCTCGCGTTATCTTTTTTGGTATCAGGAAAGATTTAGTCGGGGGAATGGCAGAAACCGGCATACAGGTTCCTGCGGCTTGTATGCCCGAAGGGTTACGACGGGAATTTGCCCCCGGGCGTATCATTACTGTTGGTGAAGCCTTGTCGGATTTGCCGCCGGGCAGGGGTATTGCGCTTGAACAACGGATCTGGGCTGTTCAGGAGGAAAACGGGCAAAATCAAAATGATGATTATTGCGTTCAGTATCAGACCATGCCGCAAAATGCGTATCAGCGTGTAATGCGGAAAGATCCTGTATGGTTTTCGATCATCATACGAAGGGGATGTCTGAAGGATGGCTGAATAAGGTACGGATGATTCGCAGCCAGTTATTTGACAGCTCTTGAAGATGCAGGCGTTCTTACATTACAAAAAATAGGCAAAGACATATTTATCTTAATAAACGCATGTTTGAGGTTGTACAGGGAGCAGGATTATTGGGGGCGGGATACACAAGGTAATCGTAGTTACCATATTTTTTATTAAATCTATTAAGGTTGATTTAGTAATTATAATCAGATTAGCGTCATCATCGAGCTAAACCCTACATCGGCAGGGATATACTTCCTTTTGTCGAATGGTGTGTAAAAATGGTACAAGGGAGATGGATTTATTAATGTCAAAAAAATATTTGGCTTTACTTGCAGTGACAGTATGTGTTAGTTTAATTCCTGGTTTAACTCTTGCAAGTCCTCTTATGGACTACTCAGCGGGTAAAACGTCAGTGGACATTACTAGTTACCCGAATTTGCACATGGAAGATCATATTAAGAGTTCTAACTATAGCAACACTATAAAGTTCGATGGGCGGAATAATAATATAGACTGGGGTATTACTACAGGAGTAGGTGGCAAATGGGCGTTACAGTATCGCCAGTTCAATCCTGATGGTGTCGATAATTATGAGGAAACCATTGGTATGAGAACACAGGAAGTTAATGTGCTCTATAAGTTGGATACAAATTTATCGGCTTTTGTTGGGTGGCATCAATCCAAGATGTCTTATGAATTTAATGGTATTCCATTTTCAGCTGAAAACAAAGATGTATTACAAGGCGGATTAATTGGAACCGCAAAAATAGCTCCTAGGACGAAGCTATACGGTATAGTGGGCATTGGCAAAAACCTTCGTAATTTTGAAACAGGTATTTCTTATGAAGTAAATAATCATATAGAACTGAATCTTGTTTACCGCTATAAAAAGGTTGGCGACATGGATAGTATAACAGATATTAATTCTACTCAGGATAAGGTCACTGCGCATGGGTATGGAGTCGGTGTTTCATATAAATTTTAGTTGTTGGTATAATATAACTTATTTGCATAAATTCTAAGCCCTTCGGGGCGCTTTTCTTACGCCCAAAAAGGGCCCCAGTGTTTTAAAATCCCTAATGGGAATTATTTCAAACTAAGATTATAATGCATTTCTAATAAGTATCTGATAAGCTAAAGTATAAAAAATGTGCAAGGAGCGCTAGACATGCTGTATCATTTTACAATCGTTGCATTAGTGTTGTTTACAGTAATCACAATAACAGGTTATGCTTTTATATATTTGGATGAACACAATAATGATTGAGCCTTCGGGCTTTTTTTTTATGCCCAAAACAGGAGGCGCTACCGTGCCCAAGAATGGCTGTGCCTATTACCATGCGAGAGATTCAAAAGACAAGCAGAACTACCCCCATTGCATTCCGGACTTACGTCAATAGGATGGACGCAAATTCGAGATCAACCGCATTCCTTGACGTTCGCATGCACTGTCGCTGACCGGTATTGGTTCATGGTATGAGGTATGTTTGCCGGATCAGGAACAAGCAGGTCAACGAGTTCACTTGGCTTGGAAAACTAATGTAGTACCAACGTTGTTAGAAATGCTATAGTAAAGGATATCGAGTTATCGTAACTGCAAATGTGTTGCTATAATTCCGAATTCTACTGTGATCCATAATAGATTTTTTACGAATCGTAAGTTGGATTCCCTTATTTGCCTAAATATTATGAATTTAAGGTAATTAAGAGGGATTTAATTACTAATAGTAGAATATTGCACGTATATAACTACTGATAGTTACTAAAAATATTTTTTGTGTTATGATTATATAAGGAGGATTGCTTGTGGATGGTGTAGATATTGCGATTGTTAACATTTTAGAGAAAAATGGTAGAATTAGTCACGAGGAAATTGCGAAACACTTACATATGTCTAGGCCAGCAATACATAAAAGAATTGATAATTTAGAAAAACAGGGAATTATAACTGGATATCGGGCATTAATAGACTGGCGGAAGATTAGTCCATGTTTTAGATGTCTAATAACTTTGCAGATAAAAGGGAGATATTTTGATAAAATCGTTGATGAAATAACGAATCTTGATATTCCCGAAGTAGTAGTGGAGGAGTTCCACCGCTTAGCAGGAGAATGGTGTGTGCTTATAAAAGCAAGGATTACAACGCCAGAAGATACTACGAAAATACTTGATCGTATATGGCAGTTAGACGGTATAATTAAGTCGTCGACATCCTTTGTGATTTCAACCGTTTTGTAATGTAAAGCATTCTCTAAAACAGAAAAAGGAGTAAGAGAACAGTTAATAAAAATATAGACAAATATATCAAATAATGGCATAATATGGACGTGAATAAACAATACAAGCCTAATGAGTTTGCAAAACTTATTAATGTTTCAGTAAGAACTTTGCAACGATGGGATAACGAAGGTATTTTAACCGCTTTTCGTTTACCAACAAACAGGAGGTATTATACGCATACTCAATATGTAGCGTATATTGGTCATTCTTCTAAACAGGGAGAAAATAAAAGAAAAGTAGTTATATATACTAGAGTGTCTAATCATGGGTAAAAAGACGATTTGGTTAATCAGATTGAGTTTTTGAAACAATATGCTAATGCTAAAGGGATTATAGTAGATGAAGTCTTAGAGGACATTGGCAGCGGGTTGAATTATAACCGCAAAAAATGGAATGAACTTCTTGCAATGTGTAGAAATAGGGAAGTAAAGCAAATATTGGTTGCACACAAAGATAGATTTATTCGATTTGGCTATGGTTGGTTTGATGAATTTTTGAAAATCATACGGAGTTGAACTTGTTGTAGTAAATAATGAAAAATTATCACCAGAACAGGAATTAGTTCAGGACTTAATTAGCATAACTCAGGTTTTTCTTGCAGAATTTATGGCCTCAGAAAGTATAAAAAAATTGAAAGAAGAAAGTGATTTATGCTAAGAGCCTATAAGACTGAACTAAATCCTACGGCAGAGCAAAAAACTAAAATCCGTCAAACTATTGGTACTTGCCGATATGTCTATAACCTTTACATTGCACACAACAAAGAGATATATGAGCAAGAAAAGCGGTTTGTGTCTGGTATGGATTCTCCAAGTGGCTGAACAACGAATATTTGCCGAATAATCTAGAATATCAGTGGATTAAAAGCGTATCATCTAAAGCTGTTAAACAGGCAATAATGAACGGTGAACAGGCATTTAAGCGATTCTTTAAAGGTGAAAGCAAATTTCCTAGATTTAAGAAAAAGAAAAACCAAGATGTTAAAGCTTATTTCCCTAAAAACAATACAACTGATTGGATGGTTGAACGGCATAGAGTAAAAATACCTACGATTGGCTTTGTTCAACTCAAAGAAAAAGGCTATATACCTACAAATGCAGTAGTTAAAAGTGGAACGGCATCCATGCAAGCAGGAAGATATTTTGTAGCTGTTCTGATTGATAGTAATGAAAAGTCAAAAGAAGATATTGAACCGACTAACGGTATTGGCATTGACCTAGGGATTAAGACATTAGCAACAATAAGCAATAACAAGGTATTCAAGAATATCAATAAGACAAATTCTGTTCGTAAACTCAAACGGAAGTTAAAGCGTGAGCAAAGACGCTTATCGAGAAAGTATGAACACAAAAAGAAAAGAGGTGAAAAAACTGCTACTTACTCTGCAAACATAGCAAAACAAGTTAAGAAAATACAAGCCATTCATTATAAGCTAACTAATATCCGTAATGATTACACCAATAAAGTAGTTAATGAGATAGCGAAAACCAAGCCATCTCATATTACTATTGAAGATTTGAATAGTAGTGGCATGATGAAGAATAGGCATTTAGCAAAAGCAGTAGCGGAACAAAGGTTCTATTGCTTCAAGCAAAAACTAGAGTGTAAGTGCAAAGATAACGGCATTGAATTAAGGGTGGTTGATAGATTTTATCCATCATCCAAAACCTGTTCGTGCTGCGGAAATATCAAGAAAGACCTAAAACTTGCTGACAGGACTTACACTTGCCAAGAGTGCGGATTAGTAATAGACCGCGATTTGAATGCTAGTATAAATCTTGCGAATGCCAAAATATACAAGATAGCATAATCAAGCTATTGTATATGTGTACCGATGGCTAGTCGGGAATTTACGGCTGCGGAGTGTTATATAAACGGTGGTAGCTTCGGCAAAACCGGACACGATGAAACAGTAATTTTCTTAACATGGATATATTTGTCTATGTTTTAAGTAGCAGGAATGTATTTATATGTGCGAACATGAAAAGAAAACCATCGAGGTCAGGGCTTTTATTCAATTGAGTGCAATTTTCAAGAAAAAAAACTGGCCCACTCCTTTAATTCTTGAGATTGAGGAACCAATTTCAGGAACCGAGCTAGCTGAGAAACTAGAGATTCCTTTAAATGAAATTGAAATAATTTTTATTAATGGCCTTGCTAAGTCTATGAATGACCTTATTCAGGCAGGTGACCGGGTAGCTTTTGTACCACCGGGCTGTCCTGGTCCATACCGTATACATCTAGGATTTTATGCGAAACATCAGGATAACAATTAACTTTACACCTAAAAAAATTGAAAGTATTAACAGGTTATCTTTAATTAAGCCAATTTTTAATTGTAATGAAAAAAGCCGCTCATAGTTGGGCGGCTTTTTATTAAAGAGAAATCATTATAAAGTACTATAGTTGAGATATTTACAAATTTTTTGCCAACTGATTGAGTTTTTCTGTCAGCTTCAAGCTCGGCCACGAATTTTAAAAGGTCAATACAGGAAATATTCATGAGTCGATCCATAGCTTGCAAAGTAAACACCTCGTTTTATAATTATCATCGATGTTTGTAAATCAAACTTAGCCTCCAACATGTGGGTGTAGATGTCCCTAGAGGCTGTAATATTCTACTGGTATGTGAAACCATAACTTACAGAATTCGACATACAAACCGGTATATAATAAAATTATAGCAATAATTTGGAGAGGAAAAGCGATAAATGGAGTTATTTGTGCAGCGTTCTTAGGGCTTAGCCAGGACTATTGCTACGTAAGTTTGAAATGGGAGGATTTATGATGCACTTGAAAGTAGGTACAAAAATCACGATTGGTTTTGTGGTAATGACGGTGCTAATTGTATTACTAGGGGGCATTTCCTATTATTCAGCGGGTGGTATTAAAGATCAAGTCATTGAATTAGAGAGAGCCACGACAAGGTTGACACTATCTTTAAAGATAGAGAATGAGTTTACTGGCGCAATTGGTGAAGCTCGGGGCTACGTCGCATATGGCACTGAAAGGATGATGGATAATTTTAGTACTAAGTTAAATAATGTAATAGAAATAGAAAATCAAATACTAGCAATAACCGACGATAGTAAACGTTCAGTAGTAGAAAAATTAATCAGTGATACTACTGAATATACGAAAGGTACAGCAAAAGAATTTGTACCGGTTATACGTGAGCAAATGCGTGAACAGAAGGCAGGCAATCAGGAGCAAGCGCAAGCACTTCAAGCCCAGTCTATTGATGTTGGTAAAAAATTTGTACCTTTTGCTGAAGGTATCATGAAGGGCAGCCATGAGCTGGTAGAAGAAAATACTCAAATTGTAAAAAAACGGCTTGATATTATCAAGGAATTAGTTGGAAAAGTTATATTGATTTCTGTTTTTTTTGGTATATTAGCTGTATTAATTGCAGGTATAGTAACAATTACTATTCCACGTTATATAAAGGAATCTCTAAACATAATTCGAGATTCGACTAAGCGGTATGCTGAGGGAGACTTACGGGAGAATGTATCTGTTAATAAGTATGATGAGTTTGGGGAGATTAGCGAGGCTATTAACCAAATGGTCATTGGTATTAAACATACAGTGGCAAAAATTGCTCAATCTTCAGAGCAGATGGCATCCTCATCTGAAGAACTGACTGCTAGTGCTAATCAATCCGCCCAAGCGGCTAACCAAATAGCAGGAGCCATTACTGGTGTAGCTAAAGGTACGGAAGAACAGTTGGCTGCAGCTAACGATGCTTCTGCAGTGGTAGGGCAGATATCAGCCAGTATAGAACAAATTACCGCCAACGCCAATGAAGTGGTCGATCAATCCGCTCGGGCAGCCGATAAAGCTAATAATGGCATTCAATCGGTAGACAAAGCGGTGAATCAAATGACTCAGCTTGAACAGACGGTAGCCACCTCTGCTGAAGTGGTGGCTAAGTTAGGTGATCGGTCAAAGGAAATCGGGCAGATTGTCGATACTATCTCCAGTATTGCCGGACAAACTAATTTGTTGGCTTTAAATGCTGCTATCGAGGCAGCCCGTGCCGGTGAACAGGGACGCGGCTTTGCTGTGGTAGCCGAAGAAGTACGCAAACTAGCTGAACAATCCCAAGAGGCAGCCAAACAAATTGCAACGTTAATTAATGAAATTCAAAGTGATACGGACATAGCTGTTGTTGCTATGAATGATGGTACCCAAAAAGTAAAATTAGGGGCCGAGGTAGTAAATGCGTCCGGGGATGTCTTCCACGAAATAACAGATTTAGTAAATCAAGTATCGGGGCGAGTTAAGGAAATATCTGTCGCGATTGAGCAGATGGCCGTTGGAAGCCAGCAGATTGTGAGTTCAGTGAAAAAGATTGATGATTTAAGTAAAAAATCATCAGGGGAAGCACAGACAGTATCGGCTGCAACCGAAGAACAATCTGCATCTATGGAGGAAATCGCATCTTCGAGTCAAAGCCTTGCTAAGCTGGCGGAAGAGTTGCAGGCAGCGGTTAGACAGTTTAAAATTTAAGATATTATGATTTAGAAGTACAATAGTTTCATTTAAAGAGGCCTTAGCTATTGAAGTTGCCTTATCAACAGGTGTAGATATACACCTGTTTTTATTCTACTGATGTAAAAGCGGTCCTGTCACCTTTATTTTCCATGATTTTCTAATAGAATTCAAAAGAATGGAGAGTATACTGGTATCGACTAAGAAAATGGCTTTACGTTTAGGGAGTTGCAGGCGTAATAGTATAAGTAAGTGCATAAAATGATATGGATGCTGAACTATATTGATGATTCAATCGCTTAAAATAAAAGGGAGGTTAGCGGAATGAAAAAAGTAGCCGTTTTAGTAATGGCTGTATTTGTTATGAGCTTTTTTTCGATAGCAAGTGCTCAAGACAATTATCCAAATGAAAATTATCAAATGCTTTATCGTGGTGATCCGCCACCGGAAGGCCCACCACCACAGGGTCCACCACCTAGACACAGGGATAAACATAGGCATCACCACCCAGCACCGCCACCACCGCATGAGCCGCCACCACCGCATGAGCCACCACCAAGATGGTAAATAAATACCGTAAAGTAGATACTAAGATCCCCGTTTGGGTTTTGTCCGGAACGGGGATCTTGCATATCCTGCAAGCTACTGCGTGGAGTGGGAACTGGTTTAAAATATTTTACAAAGATTGCTATCGCTGACTCTTCTTTGTGCTACAATTTATATTATAAAAGAGTTCATATAGTTAAGGAGGTTTTGCATGTTTATCAAACTGGTGTACATTAATCGTTTGCGGACTGCTTTGCTCTGCTTCATTTTCCTTGCCTGCTTTACCATGGCAAGCCTCGCAGGGGAAGAACCTGTTCTACCACCACCAAATTCAACTGGCGCAGCCAACTATTACGAAATGAAACCCAACCCGTACTACATATCGCTTGGGGTCAAAGGCTATCAACAGACGACTGATTATACATGTGGACCGGCTGCTGTTATGTCACTTTTGCACTGGTACAATGTCTTAAGTGACCAATCGATGAACCATGATACCGAAATGCTAATTGCCAAAGGGATGGGTACTGGCGATATTAACTCTAAGCATCCCGGCACTACCCCAGAGCAGATGGGAAATTGGTTAAGGAAGAACGGTTTTGAAGTAAAGGTCGGTTATAACGGAACATTGGCAATACTCCGGGAAAACTTAAAGAAGGGAATTCCTACCCTTGTTGAATGGATTGATTGGGGAGGCCATTGGGTCGTCGTTACTGGTTACTATGCCGCCTATGAATCACCTGAAAAAGGAGTCGACACCATCTTCTTTGCCGATCCTGCTGTGCATTGGACTACTGTCAATAACCCGGACGGAATATCTTCCTTTAATGCCTGGCGGTTTCGAGACATGTGGTTTGATGCTCAATATATTAACCCCGGACATTTAGTGAAGAACGCATATATTGTTGCTGTCCCCAAGAAGGATAGTCCTCAATAAGAACAATTTTCTTAGAGAAGCTCTCGACGTGTGCCGGGGGCTTTATTTACTAGTATTTCCAAACCGGGTATATACGTCAGGTAATAATCTGAAATAAATTAAGAGGAGCTAGCGGGAGTATGATTGATGATATTGAGTTCGGTAATACTAAATGTTATAAAATTGAAGGCCATAATAGCTGAAAGAGAGGTTGCTGTCGATGTGCGATATTGATGGGTTATTTATGCGTATAGGAGATATGGATAGAACAGAACTGGCAAAAGCTTACTTAATGGCATTGAAAGAGAATGCTGATCTTAGTCGCCAGCTTAAAAAATCAATGGAAAGAAGCCAGCAGACTGATGTTGAGCCGGAGCCAGATACAAAGGGTGACTGGAATGGCTAAAACCGTGGTTCTAGATTTTGATGGCGTAATTCATAGCTATACAAGCGGCTGGCAAGGGATAGATAGTATTCCTGACCCTCCGGTCGATGGGATTAAGGATGCAATAGGCAATATACGGAAACATTATAGAGTTGTCGTTGTTTCGACACGGTGCTTTCAGGAAGGTGGTTTGGAAGCGGTCAGGGAATGGCTGGATAAACATGACATCTTTGTTGATGAGGTGCTCGCATATAAGCCGCCGGCGATAGTGTATGTGGATGATAGGGCATTAACTTTTGATGGTGACGCCAAAGGATTGCTGCATAAAATAAAAACTTTCAGGACCTGGCAGAATAAGTAGGTTGATATACCTGATGTGAATAGTAAAAAAACTTAGCTATTATGTAGTGATGGCGATGAGTTGCCTTTCAGAATCTTTCTCGCCACAGCAATAATAGCTTTCTTATTACTCAAAATTTACCCTGGATAAAACCACAATGCAAACGAACTATTATGACTGTTTATGGACTTATCTAACACTTTACTCATACATAAACTCAAACAATATGATATAATTAACATAAATAAGCGGAAGGAGGACTGTTCTATGAGAAGGGCGACATTTATACGTATCTTAACTGCCATAAAGCTGATTTCAAATAATGTAAGTATTGTAGAAAACTTTAATAATAAGGCACTGATAACTGTTCGAGTTCCTGAAATAACCGGGGACTCCCCTAAACAGTTTCGCTCCTTACGAAAAGTACTTTCTTATTGCTCATATTTTAGCGTAAGAGCGGAAGCTGGTGAATTAGTTGTTACTTTGGAATTTAATTGGGACCAAGGGAATAATTAGTTATTATGGCGGTTATTTATTTGTCCGGCAGTAGTTGCCATTTACCAAAGCTGTATAAATAGACGCAGTCAGGCAAGCGTTCCACATTATCTTTTATCTGCATATTATGTAATAAAGTGCGATAAGGAGGATATAATGTGGATATATTTTGCCGAGAAGTAAAACCATATGAGTGTCTGAATATGAGGCGGGTTCAGTTTTGGCTTAGAATAATGAAAGAACATTCTTTATTCATGAAGCTGGGCTTTGCCTGCTCGGATACTGAGCTTATTTGTCAGGCAGAAGAATTTTACAATGTCTTTGCAGACCTTGAAAAACATTCATGTAATATCAAGTGTGATGAAGAGTTTATGGCTTTTGTTAGTAGGATTATGGTAGCTGTTAAAAATATCTTTGCCTTTAAACGGCATGTTTTGCAGTTACTCATTGAATGTCAAATAGGGGGCTCTAATTATCCATTATTGATAGACCACATTTCCCGTGAAGCCATGTATTTTTTGAAGTTTCTCCAAAAAATTCAGGACGGTGATATGAAATATCCTGTTGATTCCATAGTCAGTGACAATGTCTTTTGGCTCAGACATATGGCAGACCATGCCAGATTTATTGCAGGTTTGCTTGATCCCTCGGAGCGAGGTTTTGTCGAAAAGGCTAATGCATTTGCAGTTCAATTTGAGCAATTACAACTTCAAGCTCGCGATCTTGATAGTATGCTGTGGCATTTCTGTCCCAATAATGACCTTATCCGGTTTGAAAAGGACGTAACCAAAGCAACGATGCAAATCCGGGACTTTAAAGAGGCTGCGAGAGATTTAATTTCAGCATGCAAAGTAATATCTTTAATACCACCGTTATTAGCAGATCATGTGCTTCGGGAAGCGGAATACTTTTTGGAAGTCCTTGAACAAATAAAACATGATATTCCAAAGATAGATGGAAAGATAGTTACATGTGATTATTAGTTCGTGTTATAAAGTAAAATGAGACTGTAGAAAAACGTAATTTGCATTTTCTACAGCCTCATTTTACTTTTATGCTAGTTGTTCCGGCGTGATTGGCCATTTGCCATATTTCCGGGCAGCGTCCATCATGGCCAGAACATTCGCTGTCGGGGTGCCCAGCGATAGTCCGCAGCCACTTGATAACATAAATCCTTTTGGACTAGTATAAGCTTTTTGCAAACATTCCTTAACTTCATTCGTAACTTCCTGGGGGGTTCCCCGCCATAAGGTGTATGGCCTGACATTCCCGGCCAGACAGATTTTAAGGCCCACCTTATTTTTGGCTTCATTTAAGTCGATTTGATTATCTAAACTTAGTACAGTAGCGCCAATGTCAACCATGTCATCCAAAATATTCATAGTGTCGCCACAAATGTGGAGAAAAGGACCACTCCCGCAACGCTGCGAGATTCGATCCGCGCATTGACGCAGGTAGGGTTGAGCAAACTCACGGAAATGCTTGGCGCTGATTAAGGTGCCGGAGGCTGTAGGTTCAGCGAGGCTTGGTTTAATACCCATATCGCAGAGCATGTCAATGAAGAGCAGGATATTGTCAGTAGCGTATTGCAGTAAACGGTGTACCTGCTCTGACTGCCGGCATATTTCTTTGAGAAATATATCGGTTCCGCGGATAGCTGCAGCCGTAGTAAATGGACCGCCAACCGAGCAGCCTGTTGCTACGCGATCCTTAACAGTTTCCTGGATAATCTTGAGCGCTTCCAGGATGACGGGCAATCTTCCAGAATGGTGAGGGTCAATCAATCCCATTTTCTCAAGGTCTTGATAACCCGAAATCGCCGGTGCGGAAACATAGGGAACACTGTTATCGGGAAATGTTAATGTACTGCCGATGGCTTCAGCGATACCGAATAATCCCGGACCGGCGCCAACCGAATCGGTTTCGTAAGTTTCAAAAGCGTGGATTTGGGCCTCGGCCATTAGAGTGGCGGAATGATAATACTTTGCCATTGAGCCGCCGGCCAGGCTAAAAGCCTGGTCTGTAACCAAAGGCAGACAGGGTATCCGGTCTATCGGCTTACCTGTGGCAAATGCCTTAAATCTTTCGTTTGGTGTCATTTCATCTTTCCAGGTGGTTTTCATGACTATCCCCCCCACTTCTCTATCTTGGCAGGTAACTGCTTAAATAAAGAAATATTATATATCTGTAATAGTAATTATAGATATATAAGTAAAATCCTTTCAAAAAACGGCAGGATTTTATTAAAAATAATAGAAAAAACCTATATTAATAATAAATTATTTAAAGAGGGGTGCATGGTTTTGACAAATCAAAATATTTTGAACGCGTTATCAACTGCGGTGGTTGAGATGGATGAGGATGGGGCGAAAGCAGCGGCACAAGCTGCAATTGATGCTGGCATGGGAGCTTTTGAGGCAATCACTGAAGGCTTGGTTAAAGGTATGAATATTGTTGGAGATAAGTACGAGCAGCAGGAATATTTTATCCCTGAGGTTTTGCTCTGTTCGGATGCTATGCTGGCGGGACTGGAAATCCTCAAGCCTTATTTGCCTAAGGATTACAACCAGAATGCGGAAAAAGTAGTAATTGGCGTTGTCGAGGGGGATACGCATGATATTGGTAAAAACATTGTGAAAATCATGCTGGAGACAGGTGGTTTTGAAGTATATGACTTGGGCCGCAATGTTCCCTTGCAGGCTTTTGCTGATAAAGTCGAAGAAGTTGGCGCCACAGTAGTTGCTATGGCTACGCTAATGACGACAACCATGGATGGTATGCAGGTTGTCGTCGAGGAACTGGAAAAACGCGGGCTCAGGGACAAAGTTACTGTTATTATTGGCGGCGGGCCAATCTCGCAGGCCTTTGCCGATGAAATTAATGCTGACATATATGCGACAGATGCTAATGTTGCCGTACGGAAATTAAAAAACCGGCAGGAGGCTGTAGCGTGAGTGGGGTGATTCAACCAGACACAAGAGCTACAAATTGGACAACAATTAAAATTGTGGAACTGTCCCTGCAACCAGAATTTCAAGATTGTTTTGTTAAGTCGTTAGCGTTTCCTGCTAATTCGTGAAGAATATTAACATATCTTCCTTGCGCTTGGTGTAACCTATACAACGTACGGGTTCACAAAGGAGGAAAAATTATGGAATGGCAGGAATTTCTTCGCGATACCTGGCAGACCTCGCTAGTATTCATAGGTCTACTAATTTTTACTCGAATGCTTGGTAAAACGCAGGTCGGGCAACTTACCTTCTATGAATATGTTAGTGGTATTACCATTGGTTCGCTCGCAGCCAACATTGCAGCCGCAGATGCTGATAAAGTATGGAACCACTACTATGACCTTGTCCTATTTGTGGCCCTCACCTACTCGGTATCACTTGTTACAATAAAAAGCCGGCCGCTGAGGAAATTAATTGATGGCTCACCGACAATTGTGATAGAAAATGGACATATTATTGAAGCAAACATGCATAGCCTGCGCTACGATATCGATGAATTGAATGGACATTTGCGTCAACAAGGCGTCTTAGATCCTGCCGAAGTACAATACGCTATTTTAGAAACTACTGGAGATTTAAGCGTGATAAAAAAGACTGACTACCAGCCTTTAACGAAAAGTGATTTTAATATTCACTTACCTGATCCTACGTTTCCGGTGGAATTAATTATGGATGGAGTAATCATTGAGCGAAATTTACATCGACAAAACCATTCTAAAGCTTGGCTAAAGCAACAATTAAGCGAGAGAAGTATCCATGATATATCTGAGGTAACCTATGCCGGGATTGACTCTAAAGGGCAACTGTTTGTTAATCGCAAGACCTCCTCAAACTATAGCAACAAGAATAGTGATGAATAATTTGTCAGGTTTAATCGCCACATAATATTACCAGACCGATTGTTACAACAAGTGCGCCAATAAGCTGTCTTAAGGACAAAGGCTGACTCAGAAATAAATAGCCCAAGATAATTGTGATGAGCGGAGCGCAGGACATGAGGACTGCAATCTCATAAACGTCGCCTTTTTCAAGTGCGTAGTAATATGCCAATTCACCTAAGACCGCTGCCAAAAGTGCTTCCATACTGACCATTAACCAGCTGAATAAGGATAAAGCAGTAAATTCAACATAGGTTTTCGTAAGCAGCAGCCAAATACTGACAAGGCCGGTAGCGATGAAGGTTCGGATTACCAGAGTAGTGACAGGATTAATATTGTCAAGGGCAGATTTACCGAATAGTGGTGCTGAACCCAGGCAAAGAACCGCAAGAAAGGCATATAAAAATATCACAGGTAACCTCCCTTTAATCTGTTTTTAAAGTATATGTCCCTGGACTTAAACTAGTAGTTCAAACCTCCATTGTATTCTTTGGGATGGGTGTGGGAGTCATACTTATCGATGTAAAACATTTCCACTAATAATCAAAGGCAGTCTGTAAAATAATAGTAAACGGAACATTAAACTACCAATTAGGAGGCTAATATTAGTATGACTGTAAAAAAAGACTTAGAGAAGGCTTTAGCTGCTGCTGAAGCTGCCAAAGGTACGTATGCAACCTTTGCCACATCTACTGACGACCAAGGTGCACAGACGATGTTTGAACAAATGTCCCAAGATATGGATCGTCATATTGCCCAACTCAATAGTCGTGTAAGTTCTACATCAGAAACTAAATTAAGTAATCAGCAACAATAGCAAAAAGGAGGTAGGTAGAACTACCTCCTTTTTACTCTAAACTAAGATATGACAAGGTGAGACAAATGGGTGTTAAAGTCGGAATTCCTGAAGCTTTGCTATATCACGAGTTCGGTAGTTTATGGCTGGACTTCTTTCAGCACATTGGGGTTCCAGTGGCTCTTTCCGGTAAGACCAATAAACAAATTTTAGACCGGGGGATGTCGCTTGCCATTGATGAATCGTGTATACCATTGAAGGTTTACTTAGGTCATGTCGAATCCTTATTAACCACCTGCAGTCATATTTTCGTACCTCGTATCGCTCAGTATTATCCGGATAATCATCTTTGTGCAAAACTTGCCGGTTTACCGGATATTGTGCAAAATACGTTTAGGTTGGCTAATGAGAAATTACTTAGTCCCGATATTGAAAATAGTTCTGCAACTACAATAGCAAAGGCTGTTCACACTATATGCCGGCCACTGGGGTTGTCTGATTTCACCGGTCAGCAGGCCTACCGTCAGGCTGTTAAACAATGGAAGAATACTATTCCGATCCAATCTGTCCACCCGGCAAAGGCCAAAATCGCGATTATCGGTCATAGTTACATAGTAAAAGATGTTTTCTTCAATAGCGATATTGAAAACTTTTTCAAATCTCAGGAGGTAGAGCTTATTATCTCCAGTGATTTGCCAAACAAAAGAATTTATGAGGAAGCGAAAGCCTTTCAGCAGGATATTTATTGGCAGCTGTCAATGAAAATCGCCGGTGCTGCCCGGTATTTCTGCGGACAAGACGACATTGCAGGTGTTATTATTGTGTCCAGTTTTGGCTGTGGTCCTGACTCGCTTGTTAACGAATATCTGGAGCATCATATTTTCAAACCAAGTAATAAACCACATATGGTACTTACTATTGATGAACATACCGGCAATGCCGGACTTATTACGCGAGTTGAAGCCTTTTGGGATATGGTAGCAAGGAGGTTAAAGCTTGAAGGTAAGTTACCCACAGATGGGCTATCTTAGTATACCGGTCTACAACATGCTGACAAACCTTGGTGTTGAAGTTGTTGAAGCTCCGGCAATTTCCAGGAAAACGGTTGAATTGGGTTCAATGTACTCACCGGAAGGTGTATGTTTGCCATATAAAATGAATATGGGTAATTTGCTGGAGAGTATTGACAAGGGTGCAGATACATTTATAACCATGTGTGGTGCAGGGAAATGCCGCTTTGGTTTTTACAGTGCCGTACAAAAAATTCAGCTTTCCAAGACTAAAAATGTAGGATTTTACACCATTGATACCAACCATCTCCTTACCGGGTTATATCAATTTTTACATACTGTGGCTCCAGAGGTCAGCCGTTTGGCGATAGTAAAACAACTTACTATGGCGATAAAAACACTAAAAGCTTTTGATACCATAAACAGTGCTAAAAATTTTTACGGATCACGGTCTGCTACGCCGGATACAATCATTGATATAGCGAACCAATCAGCTGAAGATTTTCGTGATTGTCGCGCTTTTAGAGATGTTAAGGATAAACAAAATCGGGTTATTCAATTAATAAAGTCAATGAGTGAAGATAAGGATAGCCAACCGCCGAAAGTCGGCTTAGTTGGAGAATTCTATTTGTTACTTGAACCGTATGTCAATTATAGAGTGGAAGACGTATTGATTAAACAAGGTATCGAGGTTAAAAAGTTTATTAATACAGGGGCGTGGGTCTTTTCTAACACATTATTGAGCTTTCTGGGGTTATATAGTGAAGAGCGCGCGTGCCAGAAGCAGGCCAGGCCCTATCTTAAGCATCACGTTGGCGGTGATGGGTTAAAATCAGTAGGAAGTACGTTATGGTGCGCCCAGCATGGTTATGACGGGATTATCCATATATATCCTTTTGGTTGTATGCCTGAAATAGTAGCGCAATATGCACTCAAAAATATTGCGCAGGACTTTAATTTGCCCTTACTAACATTAAGTGTTGATGAACACGCCAGCGATGTTGGTGTTCTCACTAGACTGGAGGCATTTGTCGACTGCATCAAGCGAAAGAAAAAATAGTGTAAACAAAACGGCAGCGCATTCCTCGTAAAGGGATATGCTGCCGTTTCCAATATATTTACATATACCAAAAACAAAGAGTGTCATTTGAAGAAAGTTATCCATATTATGTAATAGCCGTGACTTTCTTAAATTGCGGCAATTCTCAAAAAAGGAGATGAATATAGTGCCAAGAGATGAATGGGAATCTCCTGAAATTGAAGAATGGGATGCAGAAGAGAATGAAGAATCAGAATCCTATGATTATCGTCAATGCTTTCCGTTTGGTTGTTATCCAAGGTTTTGTAATCCGCGCCGGTTTTGTTTTCCCCGTCAGTGCTTCCCACGCCAATGCTTCCCGCGCCAATGCTTCCCGCGCCAATGCTTCCCGCGCCAGTGTTTCCCACGCCAGTGCTTCCCAAGACAGTGCTTCCCAAGACAGTGTTATCCTCGTCGATAAGAAAAGAAAGAGACCAGTGTTCTACGAACTGGTCTCTTTCTTTGAATGTATTAAGTCGTAATTTTGCATTACTTCCGCCAGCGCAGCAGGTAGCTGGTCAAATGATGGTATAAGGTCATCAGTGTTAATTATTGACATATGCTAATAAATGACCTACAATATAACACGGGTAACTAATGTACCATATTGGTTTTGAATGGTACAAAACTTTGGGGGGGTATTTTTGCGAAATCGAATTATTATGGCCGCTGTCGGGGAGATTAATTTGCGGGGTTTTAAATTTACTATGAGTGATCTTGCCAAACGGCTTAGCATCAGCAAGTCATCGCTATATGAACAATTTTCTTCTAAAGACGAACTCATTACTGCTATTTTAGATACTGTTTTAAATGATTTTCGAGCGCAGGAGGAGAAAATATATGATTCTGATTTATCAATAGTTGAAAAACTTCAAGCTGTACTGACTATTACATCGCAAACTTTTGAACCCTTTCATAACCGGGTTTATGATGATCTTCGTGTAACGTATCCGGAAGAATGGAAAAGAGTTGCTGACTTTCGTAAGGATCGAATGAATCATTTAACTGCATTACTTCTTCAGGGGATGGAGGCTGGTTCTATTCGCCATGTACATGTTGGGGTCATTCAGCATATGCTCAATAGCACGGATTTCAGCAGCTATCCTTTTCTTGCTGAAAACAACATGACTTATCCTGATGCGGTGGCGGCCATGCTGGACATCCTGTTACATGGATTATTGACAAGAAAGTATCCATGAGCAGGTCCAATTTAACACTAGAGAATTTTCCATTTAAACTGCGTGGCATACACGCAGTTTAAAAACGCCTGCCAATACCAAATAACACAAAATTAGTACAATTAAGTACAAACAATTATCTAACCTGTATCGAACTGTGACTAAAGAGAGGAGATTTATAGGATGATTACAAAACCTGATACTATTTTTATGCGCGGGGCGACCTATATGTTACTACTGATTCTATCTGTCACGCTGTTCACCGGCTGCGGCGGCAATGCGGCTGCTTCTCCTGAGATGTGGGGCCGTGCGGAAGCCAAGGAAGTGGATATTAATTCTAAAATACCGGGCCGGGTTATCAATTTGTTAGTCAAAGAGGGCGATAGGGTTGAAAAAGGACAGCTTTTAGCCCGTATTGACAGTCGCGACATTGTTGCTCAGGCGAATCAGGCTCGCGCCAATGTTAAATCATTGGAAGCCCAAACTGCCCAGGCTTCCACCGTTACGGTTCTGCAGGATCAAACCGCCCGTGCCGCTTTGAACACCGCTTATGCCCAATTTGAAAAAGCCCAGTCGGATTTGGCTCTAGCGGAAAGTGATTATAATCGCTATAGTGAACTGGTAGCATCAGGCGCTATTTCGCGGCAATTATTTGATACTTACCGTACGAAATACCAAGTTTCTCAGGCTGCTTATACCCAGGCACAGGCCGGTGTAGCTTCAGCCGAAGCCGGATTGTTGCAAACCAATGTCAATATCGCCAATGAACAAGCGATGCGCAGTAAAGTAGTTCAAGGTCAGGCTAGCTTGGAGCAAGTGGAAGTCTCTTTAGACGAAACCGAAATACGGGCGCCTTTTGATGGAATTATAACCACCAAATATGTGGAAGAAGGCGCTATGGTATCCCAGGGCATGCCACTGGTAGCTATTCAGGACACTATGGATAACTGGGTCAATCTGAAAGTGAAGGAAACGGAACTCAGCCGTTATTCTATCAACCAGACTGTTGAATTGGAAGGCCGGGATAGTAAGCTCAAATTATCGGGAGTAATTGTCGATATCAGCAAAAAGCCTGAGTTTGCCACTTACCGGGCAACAAATGAACGCAGTGACAATGATATTATTACGTTCAATGTCAAAGTGCAGGTTAATTCCGAAAAAGTTCGTCCAGGCATGCGCTTCCGTTTTGTAACTGGTGGTGTATAAAGTGAAGCTTGGCATGATCATCAAACGGGAATTTCGGAAACTATTTATTGACGATCGTATATCCGTCATTCTCATTTTTGGTATTCCAATTCTTTATGTTATCCTGTTTGGTATTTTATATCAGGAAAACTCAATAAAATATATACCTACCGTAGTCTATGACCAGGATCAGACACAGTTAAGCCGTACGGTCATTCAGGCGTTTGCCGGTTCAGAAAAATTTGGAATAATGTCTTATGTAACGTCTCAGGAAGAAATGGAAGAATGTATACGTGAAAAAACGGCTCAAGTCAGTATCAACATTCCGCCTGACTTTGCCAAAAATGTAAAAAAAGGACTGGCATCATCAGTAATGATTGAGGTAAATGGTAGTAATATACTATTTGCTAATTCCGCTATTGGTTCAGCCCAGGAGATAATTAGTGCAGTTTCTGCCGGGGTCGGGCAAAAATTAATTGAAGCTGGCGGCAAACTGCCGGATGAATCTTTAAAAAAGGTAGCGCCGCTTCGCATGGGGTTACGGGTACTTAACAACCCAACTTATGCATACACGAATTTTATTCTTGCCGGTATGGGAGCTAACGGGCTGCAAGTCGGCCTGATTTTGGTTGTTGGACCGCTTATTAACAAGAATTACCGGCGATTAGCCGAATTGAAGGAAGTGGCAAGTTCGACTCTTTTGTTCGGAAAGTTATTGGTGTATTGGTTATGCGGGTTTATGGCTTTTGCTGTATATACACTGCTTTCCATAGTTTGTTTTCATCTTCCCTGCCAGGGAGGAATTGCAAGTTTATTGTTAATTGCCGGTGCTTATGTTTTCGCTGTAGTAGCCATCGCTGTTTTTGTTGGAACGATTGCTCCAGATGAAGTTCAGGCTGCCGCACTGCCGCTGCTGTATATTATGCCGGCCCTATTATTCAGCGGATATATCTGGCCGAAAATGTCGATGAATGCTTTTGGTCTGGGGTTTTCTCTGGTTGCACCGATTGCCTACATGGCTGATAACATTCGTGATCTAATGCTCAATGGGTATGCCCCTCATTTATTGCGTGATAGTCTTACTTTATACACAGCAGGCATTGTAGTGTTTATGATATCCAGCGTTCTCTTCCGCTGGCGCCGATCGAGAAGTTCACTAGAGCAGAGGTGATAGTATGACGGTTAAGGATATTGTCGCCCGAGAATTGCGGGTTATGTTTAGAAAAGAACCTTTACTGGCGATTATTATTTTAGCAATCGCATCAATTTATACAATGTTCATGGGGGAATTATACAAAGAAAACATTGTAAATTATGTTCCGTTGGTAATTTATGATCAGGATCAAACAGAGGTTAGCCGGGCATTAATTCAGGCGTTTGCCGATTCAGAAAAATATCAGGTAGTTGCTCAGGTATTATCTCAGGAAGCAATGGAAAGTTTGATGCGGGAAAAAACAGCATATGCCGCACTTTCGATTCCGCCTGATTTTTCAAAGAATATAAAAAAGGGGATCGGGTCGGAGATTCTACTGGAATTAAACGCAGCGAATATTGTATTTGCCAATACGATCATCAGTTCAGCTCAGGAAATAGGGAGTGCTTTTTCCGGTAAGATTGGCATGGACTTGGTCGAATCGTTGGGGCAAATGCCAAGTCAGGCGATAAGAAATGTCATACCGATTCAGTCCAGGATCAGGGTCGTAAACAACCCTACGCTCAATTACTCCAGCTTTTTTATACTGGGCATTTTATTTACCGCATTTCAATCTTGTGTTTTAATGGCGGTTGGAATGGCGATGATGAATGAGTATGAAAACCTGGCCGAACTAAAAGAGGTAGCCCCGACAAAAATAGTATTTTCTAAGGTGCTTACCTACTGGATTTGCGGTTTTATTTCTTTTCTCAGCGGCATCATTATTGCAGTTGAAATCTATCAAGTTCCCTTTCGAGGCAGTATAAGTAGCTTGATCCTGTTAGGTGGTTTATTTATCTTTGCCATAGCCTCAATGGCCAGTTTGTTCGCTGCATTTTGTCGTGATAAAGTTACGTTGGTTCAAATAGCCGTAGCCTATGCAGTGCCGGCTTTTATGTTTTCAGGATATACTTGGCCACGACATGCTATGAATCTTTTTGGTAAGATAATATCCTATACCCTGCCTTTAACGTATATTGCCGATAATTTACGGGATTTGGCTCTAGGTGGCTACGCCCCGGAGCTGCCGGAAAGCCTGCTTATTTTACTGTTATTCGGACTGGTCATGTTCGGACTGTCTGTTATGGTTTATGCCTGGCGCCGGAAGCAAAACGTCCATTGTGTTACGTAAGCCGGTTCTTTTTTATCTGAGTGAAAAAGAGTGAATAAAGAGAAACATTTTCTACTTCCGCCAGCGCAGCAGGTAGCTGGCCAATCGATGGTATATGGTCATTATTGTCAGCACGACTGCACCGATGACTATAATCCCTGCAACCACTCGCGGATAGTCGGCAAAGTCGGAAAAGTATTTTACATACCAGCCCAGGCCGCTGGTGGCGCCAATCATCTCGGCTGCGGTTAAGAGGATAAAGGCCAATACCATACTGATAGCACCGCCGCTGACGATATGAGGCATAGCTCCTGGCAAGAGAATCTTGGTAAGCATGGATTTCTTGCTGACACCGATGGTTTTGGCAGAATCAACGATATCCTTTTCCAGGGCTTCTACACCAGCGATCGTATTCATGAATAATGGCCAAAAAGCGCCAATAAAGATGATAAAGATCGAGGATTGCGTAAAAGTAGGTAAGATGGCAATGGCATAGGGAATATAGACTATGGGTGGGATGGGTCCCAGGACATTGGTAGCCGGTTCAATAGCCAGTCGCAGACGCCGGGTCCAGCCGACAATGAGCCCTAGGGGGATAGCTAGCAGTGCTGCCAGGGTGCAACCCCAGAATAACAGATTAAAGGAACTGAGCAGACTTTTTAAAAATACCTGGCGGTCTTCGACAAGCAGGCGCAGAACTTGCAACGGCTGTGGGAATAGCTCAGGATCGAGCAGTTTTAACCAGGCGGTACTTAGCTGCCACAGCAGCAGGACGGCAATGCCTAATAGCAGGCGGTCGCGGCTGGTTTGACTCATATGCCTGCGCCTCCTTCCACTTGTTGGAGTTCTGCCAGAATTTCTTTTTGCAGCAAGGACAGGATTTCATTGCGCAGTTCAATATAACGGGGATCTTGCACCAGGAAAAAACGCCGTCGGGGCCGGGGGAAAGGAACATCGATGATTTTCTGGACTCTTCCCGGACCGGGAGTAAACACCGCAATGCGGTCGGCAAGATACAGGGCTTCGTCAATATCATGAGTGACCAGAAACACTGTTTTTTTGTCGCCATCACCGGCCCATAGCTTGAGCAGCAGATCTTGTAAGCTTACCCGGTTTTTGGCGTCCACTGCGCCAAAGGGTTCATCCATAAGGTAGACCGGGGCATCAAGGGCAAAGGCCCTGGCGATGGCTACCCGCTGACGCATGCCGCCTGACAGTTCACTGGGATATTTATGGCTGTAACTGCTGAGACCGACCATAGCCAGCAACTTTTTTGCTTGTTCGCCGGCAGTTTTACCTGTCGCTCGGCCTGATTCATCTAGGGCAAAGATGATGTTAGCAAGGGCTGTCATCCAGGGGAACAAAGAGTAGTCTTGAAAGACAACAGCCCTGTCCGGGCCGGGGGCAAGAATCGGGCTGTCATTTAATGTAAGCAAGCCGCTTGTCGCTGGTGTCAGCCCGGCCAGCAGGCCGATGGTTGAGCTTTTGCCGCAGCCACTGGGACCGACTACTGCTAAGAGTTCGCCCTGGTTTATGTTTAGTGATAGGTTTGCTACGGCCGGACGCTCGTCGCCCGGATAAGTAAGAGAAACAGATTCAAGATTCAATAAGGCCACAAGCTATCCCTCCGTTTCGATTATTGATTGTTTATTACAAAGTCTTTAGCAAGCTTTTGATAAGTTATATTCTGGGGTTCCCGCTGGCTTAATTGGTCAAGTGCTGTTTTGTAAATTTCCGTGTTTACATGCTTGGAAATATCAACGTCACTTTGAATGTAGCCGGCCGTTTTCATAGCTTCCCAAAAGGCGATAAAACCTTTTTTGTTAGGGTCAGGGATGCTGTGGATGTGACCGCTATAGGTGGCTTTTCTGAGTAATTCCCGGTCTAGCTTGACATATTTACCGGCGATATCAAGGGTTTCTTCCTGATTATTGATATAGAAGTCATAGGCACGAATGCTGGCGCGGGATAAACGGATATAGGCTTCTTTGTTATTTTTGATTTTATCTTCGAGCGCGACTACCCGGCAGCATACATGTCCCGGCATATACTCGGAGGACCAAGAGACGATTTGTAATCCCTGTTGTTCAGCCATCTCAGAAAAGGGAACCCATACAAGTCCGACATCAGCTGCTCCTTTTTTTACAGCTTCAAGTACGGCAGCAGGAGAGTCAAGCTCTTGGATGGTTACTTGTGTTTTCCAGTCAATGCCTGCCTTGGACATGGCCGCTCTCCACACCGCATCACCGGTTGCCAGGCGAACAGTAGCAACCTTTTTACCGACAAAACCCTGCAGATTGGAATACTGCTGGGCATTTTCCGGTTTGGTTACAACAGCATGGCCTTCACTTTGCATACCGCCGATATCAACAAAGGGAGTTCCTTTTGCGATAAAGACTTGGGGAGCTGAGGTGCCAAAGGCGCCGGCGTCCAGTTTGCCGGCTTTGATTGCATTAAGACCTTCACCGGAATTAGTAAACTGAAACAGCTCAACATCAAGGCCTTCCTGTTCGTAGAAGCCTTTCTCTTTGGCAACAAATGACAAGATATTGCCAACAGCAGGTAAATAACCAATTTTAAATTTGATTTTATCAGTGGGGGTGGTTGATTGTGTGGCCGAGGGTGTTACTGACTGCTCAGCCTTTTGTTGACCGCAGCCGGCAAGTAGTAGGTTAAAAACAAGAGCAATGGTGAGGCTGGCGATAAGTAGATGAGGCTTGCGCACTAAGTATCACTCCTTTTCTTCTTGTAAGAGACGTTTATAATAAAACCCGCTGGTATAGAGTGCTGCTGCGGGATTGTGTCCTAACACTCGGTCTTTGGTTATGAGAGTTGTGACTGGGGCATCAGAGTGCTTGATAAATAAGGAATCGTGGCCGACGCACAATCCAACGACAACATTAAGGTCAGTATTAGCCTGATTCAAAAGGCAGGCCTGCAGAATGGGATTGCAGAGGGATTCATGGCAGCCCTTTTGCACTTTATACTCGGCCGGTACACCGATTTCTGTTTTATCAATCGAGCCTACCTTGCAGATGACACTGTAGCTCTCAAGACCTTTAGCGGCAAGTACCTTTGAAAATACCCGCGTTTCTTCAATAAGGCCAATGCAGGTGGCAATACCAATTTTTTTGGCGCCAATTCGTTTAGCAAATGCTATAATTTCTTCTACGCGTGTGAGCTTGCCGTAGTACAAGCCTTCGATTTCAGCCGCTGCCAGTGCCATCTGGCGGTCAGGGCCTTCTTCGGTGTAGATAGTTTTGGCTTTTGCAATTTCGGCGTCAATGTCGGCATCGCCGCGTGAGGTTACAGTCAGACAAAAGTCAGGGAACCGCTTGTCTTGGCGATAGCAATTTAATTGATGGCAGTCGGCGCAGCTAAGGCGCTCAGAAGCTTGTTGATCACTCATGGAAATACCTCCTTAGAAATTCAGGCAGTTAACAAAAGTTTTATCAAAGTCGCTATAGGTGGCTAACTCTAACACTTCCACCTGTTTTATCAGGTTAGCGATTGTTTGGCGAGAATCTTGATTTAATAGCAGGGCCTGACCGCCTGTTTTGGCGGTGTTACCGAGAAAATCGATTTTTCCTCTAAAGGCCTCAGGCAGCATACCGATGTTGATTAAACTATCGGCATTAAGGTGAAATCCAAAAGAACCGGCGATAAATACGCGGTCAACTTCGGTAGTACTTAGTCCATTGGCAGCAAGCAGACATTCAATGCCTGCCCGGATGGCTCCTTTGGCCAGCTGTACCTGGCGAATATCTTTTTGCGATAAATAGACGGTTTGCTGGATGGAAAATACGGTTTTGCCGTTTTCTTTTTTTAACCACCGTTGCAAAGGGTGTGGTTGAGTAGTTTCTGTTTCAGCAAATTTTCCGGTCTTATTGATTAGCTTGGTTCTGACAAGCTCACCAACAATGTCAAGCAGGCCACTGCCGCAGATACCGACAGCCGGAGTACCGGAAATGGTTTTTACGTCCACATTCCCGCTGTGCTCTACTTTGAACTTTTCGATGGCCCCAGGGGCCGCTCTCATGCCGCAGGCGATGTTCATGCCTTCGAAGGCCGGACCGGCAGCTGTTGAGGTTACTGAAAGGCGACCGTTAACCGCCAAGGCCATTTCACCATTGGTGCCAATATCGACAAACAGCGTAGTGCCTTCAAGATTGGCTAAGTCGGCAGCTAAAATTCCGGCAGTGATATCTGCTCCTACATAGGCCGACATAACTGGCGGCAGGTAGACTTGGGCAAAGGGAGCGGCGGTAAGGCCGATAGCTGCTGCTCCATGATAGCTGTTACCCCAAAGAACGGGTGTGTAGGGGAATTTCCCCAGCGAAGCGGGATTGGTATTCAACGCCAGATGCAGCATGCAGGTGTTGCCGCTGAACACGATCTCATAAATGCTTTGTGGCTGGATGCCTGTGGTTTGAGTCAGTTCGCTAATCAAGCTGTTGATAGCGCCAATAATATCAGTATAGAGAGTTGCCAGGCCTTCAGGTGAATTTCCCAGCTTGATGCGGGATAATACATCTTGGGCATGCAGGCTTTGCGGATTGAGAGCTGATACGGCAGAAAGTTCCTGGCCGGTAGTAAGGTCAAATAATGCCGTTACCAAAGTAGTTGTGCCAATATCAACAACTAGGCCGTGAGCAATAGCTGCAGTATTTCCCGGTTCTGTTCCCAGTACTGATTTGCCTGTTAGTACTAAAGTTTGGCTCTTGTCAGGCAAATACTGTTTGGTTATGTTGGGAGCAAGGGTTACGGCCAGCTGTTGTCCCTGACTCAGAATTTGTACATTGCTTTTATCCTGACGTTCGAGGACGAAAATATCGATTACAGCAGTAGCCAAGGCTTGCCCTTGAATTTCAGTAGTGCAACCGAGAAAGATGCCCTGACTGATTTCTTCCGGCGATAATGTATGGTGGCAACCGGGCCGGGCCAGGAGTGCTTCAGGGGGATAGGCCGGAATGCGAACCTTGCATTTACCGCAGGTACCGGCACCGTTGCAAGGGGATTCCACCAAAACACCGGCAGCTCTGGCGGCAGCTAGAACGGTAATGTTGTCCTGTGCTTCAAAGGAAACGGCAGTGGCTGCCGGTTGGCTGTTGTCCTGCCAAAAGCGTAGTATGGCCACAAGATTACACCCCTTCTTTCACAAAATTGGTCTTGACCGTATGGGTCATGGACTGGATATTGGCCAAGGGGCTGGAGGTGCTTAACCCGCAGGCCGGGGCAATAATAGTAATGCCCTGGGCCAGTAGGTTTTTGGTTTGTACGGCCACTTTTTCAGCAGGCCCTAGCTCTAAGAGATAGGTACTGACATTTCCCATAGTGGTAAGCTGGGGAAACTCGTCTTTTAGCAGCTTTAAGTTGACTATGGCGTCTGTGCTGACGGCGTTGGCTTTTAGGTTGGAAATTAGCGGTTTTACACTATTTAAATTGCCGCAAATATGAACGATAACCGGAACTCCTTGTTCGTGGATAGCTGTGATGAGCTTGTTAATATAA
This sequence comes from Sporomusa sp. 246TCP1, assembly GCF_057319775.1. NCBI lineage: Bacteria > Bacillati > Bacillota > Negativicutes > Selenomonadales > Sporomusaceae > Sporomusa > Sporomusa sp. 246TCP1. The sequence continues at coordinate 46,232 of NZ_CM170492.1, forward strand.
GGTACGGCATATTCGGCGAATATCTTAGGGCCAAGGATTTCCCCGGTTGCGGTTGGATCACCAATTTCGATGACTGTAGCACCATGCTCAATCAGTTTATCGGCAAAGCCGATGAGCAGCTTGGTTACATAGTCGAACACACGATGAGCATTTGCCGGATCTTTGCGTAAATCCTTTAAGAATTGTATCGGATCAACAATAGAGGCAGCTGTACTCACCGGGCCAGTCAGACTGCCAATAACAGGAATGTCAGGGTATTTAGTGGCTAAAAGCGAAACAGCCTGACAGACTACTGGTATCCGGCCGGAATTTAGCATGGTGGGGATATCTTTGTATTCCACCTTGGCAGAAGCGGCAAATACCTCACGGCTTATTTTGGGTTCGCATTCCAAAGTGCCTAAATCAATCTCGCTGCCCAGGACTTCGGCTTCTACGGTCATGCAAAAGGGAAGACCAAAGTTTTCAAAGCCAGTGAGGTTGTGTACAACATAAGCCAGGTCAGCCATTAAAGCGGCATTCGAGTGGCCGGCCGGTAGGGTTTGTCCGCTGCTTTTCATGACATCGACAATGGCGGCATTCATCATACCGCCAGGGCAGATGACCGGGGGGCGGTCTGTTTGTTGTTTATTTAATACTCCTAGTAAGCGTTCTTTTTCGTTTACCACTGTCACTTAGACCACCTCTGTTCCAAAAGATTCAATTTCTCCTCGGTGATGGGATAACCAATTTCGCGGACGGCGTCAAGCATGGCATCAATATTGGCGAAGGGTGTTTCCGTAGGCAGACTGCAGCCAGAAGCTACAATATAGCCTTTAGGATTGTTATAGGCTTCGCGAACACCGCTAAGCACAGCCAGACGAACATCAGCCACAGTGCCTTGCAGCATGATTTCGGAGGGCTTAACATTTCCCATTAAGCGCAGCCTGTTTCCCACTTTCTCTTTGGCTTCTGTGAGACTGGCGGCATTATCAATACTGATGCAATCAGCGCCGGCATCAGCCATCTGCTCCCACACCTTGGCGGTTTTGCCGCAGATGTGCAAGGTTACTCCTTTGCCACGGGAGTGAATATAGTCAATAAGCTCCTTTAGATAGGGAAGGGAAAAATCTTTGAATTTCTGGGGGCTGATAATGGTTGCAGAAGACATGGGATCAGTCAGGCTGGGGGTGCAGCCAGTATCAATAATTGCTTTAGCGTAGGTAAGGCAGGTTTCCAGTGACAGGCGGCATAAGCGATGGACAGCCTCCGGATTCTTGGCAACAAGTCGGGCCAGGTTTTCGGCGCCAATTAGAAACGATGCAGTGGTAAAGGGGCCGGTAAGTGCTCCGGTGACGGTTACTTCTTTGCCTACTTCAGCTACTGCGATTTTCATGGCTTCCAGTTGAACAGGCAAATGGCCGTCCTTATAGGGGTCTGCGGGCTTCAGGTTATCAATTTGGCTTATATCGGTCAGGGCCGGTTTGTCCAGATAGGCTGTTTCGTCTTCAGGATAGTGAATGACGGCGCCCATGGCTTCGGCCTGCCCGTAGAGGTCGGTAAATATGCGGATGATATCATAGCCAAATCGCCGGTAAGCGGCAATCTGTGCTTGTGCCAATAATTTCCCATTTTTCGGCAGTCCACTGACTTTGACGCCAATAACCCGCGCCGCTGTGTTGCCCACAATGGGGACACATGGCAGACGATCAATGGGGTTTCCCTGGTTGTAAGCTGTTAATCGTTCAATCGGGGTCATTTGGTCTCTAGCCATTTGACGCCACCACCTTTTCTATTCTCATTTTTCCGTACTCCTTTCGTTTGCCAAATTTATAGAAAAAAAACAAAAAGAAGGCCAAAAGAAACGTCACGTTTCTTTTGGCCTTCAGTATGTCTGATCAGCCTAAATGGAATTGATGTATTGGAGCAATTATATGATAAGAAGCAAAAAAGTGTCAAGAATTATTTTTGGAAATTTCATCAGGGGTTGACACCTCTTAAGCTGTATGCTACTATAAGCCTAATATTTGAGAATATAGACGCTGACCGGAACACCGGAGGCAATCATGGGCTGCTGAGCAGTTTATGATTGCCTTTTCTTTATCTTGGTTAGTTATCAATTAATATTATGGGAGGGCTTAACATGCCGGTAAATAAGGAAGAATTATTCAAAAAACTATCTGATGCAGTTGTGGATATGAATGAGGATGAAACGGTAAGTCTGGCAGAGGAAATTATAGCAAAGCAAGTTGATGCCTATGAAGCCGTTGAAAAGGGCTTGTCTGATGGCATGGACCGGGCAGGAACTTTGTTTGAGAAAGAAGAGTACTTTATTCCTGAATTACTATTATGCTCTGACGCTATATATGCCGGGCTTGAGGTGCTAAAAGGGCATATCAAAGTTGCAGAGCAAGGCGAAAAACGCAAAGTAGTTATTGGGGTTGTAGAAGGTGATACTCATGATATTGGCAAGAATTTGGTAAAAATCATGCTAGAGACTTCCGGTTTTGATGTTTATGATTTGGGTAGAGATATTTTACCTGCCGCCTTTGTGGAAAAAGCCAAGGAGGTTAATGCCGATATCATTGCATTGGCGACATTGATGACTACTACCATGGAGGGAATGGCCACAGTTGTACAAATTTTGCAAGAGCAGAACATTAAAGACAACTATAAAGTCATTATTGGTGGCGGACCGATTTCGCAGAGTTTTGCTGATAAAATCGGAGCAGACGGCTATGCTGTCAATGCTGCCGATGCTGTGCGTCTTTCCCGGCGGCTCTTGGGATAGTGTACTGGATGTTTACTTGACAACTTTGTGACATAGCTTTGTAGGGGTTTCCCTCAAAATGAAGCTATGTCTTTTTTTATACATAAAGAAAGTATAAGTTTTTTGAACCGCAGAGACGCAGAGTACGCAGAGGGAATGTCCCGATATACATTTCCCTGCTGCGCTCTCTGTGTACTCTGCGGTTAGAGCCGCGTCCTCAAGGGTGCGATAGCGGTTTTTTAATATTATGCGTAATTTGTATCCCAAAATAGTACATTTGTCTAGTGGACAAGTGTAGAATATTAGAATAAAATGGTGATAGGTAGCTTAAAATGTGGAAAAATGGTAGAGAAAAGAGGGCTGATTTTATTATGAAAAGTATCCAGACCAAATTAACAGTTATCATTCTATTAATTTTTATAGTGTCCATGGGAACCCTGGGTGGACTAAATTATTGGAAGGCGCGACAAATGCTTTCTGATAGTCTTGTTAAGGAAATTGCTACATTGGCGACTGTTTCAGCCAATGATGTCAATGACTGGATTGAGGGACGTAAGTTTGAAATGGCGGGAATTGCATTAGCGCCTGTTCTTCAGACTGGGACTCTGGAAAACATAGGACCTTTCCTAATGCAAGCAGCCAAGAATAACAGCCGTTATGAAACTTTTGGCTATATTGCTCCTACCGGTATCGCAGTTGATTCAAAAGGTGTAAGTGTCAACCTCGGTGCACGCGAGTATTTTAAAAAAGCAATGAAAGGCGAAGCTGCTGTTTCCGACCCGGTGGTATCCCCGGCAACCGGGGGACTTGTAGCGGTTGTTGCTGTTCCTGTTAAGTTGGACGGCAGGGTAACAGGGGTATTTTTCGGCGCAATTAGCCTGGACGAAATCTCCCAAAAGACAGGGGAAGTGAAGATTGGCAAAACCGGATATGCTTATATGCTCAAAAGTGATGGATTAACTATTGCCAATCCTAATAAAGAACTTGTGATGAAGGACAATCCTATCAAGAATGACAAACTTCCACTAGCATTGCGGCAAACTGCAGAACGGATGGTAAAGGGAGAAGCGGGAACAACAACCTATGAATATAATGGTGTGGAAAAAATGGTAGGATTTGCTCCTGTCAAAAGTACCGGTTGGGCGTTAGCGGTGAGCTTGCCGGTCTCGGAAGCAACCGGGGCTTTATCTGATTTGACGTGGATTTCAGTATTGACGATTCTTATTATCTTGATCATTACCTCATTAATCATCGTTTGGTTTGCCCGGCAAATCGCTAAGCCGATTACTGTTTTGGAAGGGGCGGCCAATAAAATTGCGGGTGGCGATTTGTCTCTGTCCAATTTGAGTATCAATTCCAATGACGAAATTGGACGTCTGGCCAAGAGCTTTGAACAAATGGCTCAGAACGTACGGGAATTAATCAAACAGATTTATTCTGATGCCGAGCAGTTGGCTGCTTCCAGTGAAGAACTCACCGCCAGCGCCGAACAATCGGCGCAAGCATCTAACCAGGTAGCTATTTCTATGACTGAGGTTGCTGAGGGAGCTAATTTGCAACTGGCAGCAGCAACTGAAACATCTGCAGTAGTGGAAGAGATGTCGGCGGGAATTGAAGAAATTGCTGCCAATGCCAATTTGGTTTCCGGCCAGTCTGAACAAGCGGCAGGCAAAGCCAAAGACGGCGGTGCAGCGGTGGACAAAGCAGTTAGTCAGATGAGTCAGATTGAAAACACGGTTAACATGTCAGCGCAAGTGGTGGCAAAATTGGGCGAACGTTCCCAGGAAATTGGTCAAATTGTGGACGCCATTTCCGGTATCGCCGGGCAAACTAACCTGCTCGCGCTCAATGCTGCGATTGAAGCAGCGCGGGCTGGTGAACAGGGGCGGGGTTTTGCAGTTGTAGCGGAAGAAGTCCGCAAACTTGCCGAGCAATCGGAGGAGGCGGCCAAGAAAATAGCTTCTTTGATTGGCGAAATCCAGACCGATACAGATACGGCTGTTGAAGCAATGAATAACGGAACACGGGAAGTGAAAACCGGCGCTGAGGTAGTTAAGGCGGCAGGAGTTTCCTTCAATGAAATAGCCAACTTGGTAACCGAAGTATCGGAACAGGTTAAGCAGATGTCGGCAGCCATCCAACAGATGGCAACCGGAAGTCAGCAAATCGTCAACTCAGTCAGGAACATTGATGAACTTAGTAAGAAATCGGCTGGAGAAGCACAGAGTGTGTCGGCAGCGACAGAAGAACAACTGGCGTCCATGGAAGAGATTTCCACCTCCAGTCGGGAACTGGCATTGCTGGCCCAGGACCTGCAGAGATCTGTCTCCAGGTTTCACATATAGCTGCCAAGCGAATAGATAGCCTAGTTAGTCAATCTGTTAAATGTCGGCTCCACAAGCTGGTGATGAAACAAAGCCGCTTCCTTGAAGATTCAAGGAAGCGGCTTTGTTTTTATAGCCTCAGACACTGGCGGTTATGATACAGTCATTCGGAGAAGTTCTTGAATAACTTCTGCCAGTTTGTGTGCAATTGGTGAAAGGTCGTCGTCCGCATCAAAAACAGCGTTTCTTCGAAAGCCCTTAGGAGTGGTAGTTGGCGCTTGGGCAGTTGCCAGGCGAGCCAAAAGCATATGTCGTTTAACTGTCGTAATTGTCCAAATTGTGGATACTTTGGCGCCACCAGACAGATTTATCAGGGTGCCTGATGATAGATTTTTATTGATGCTATTCATGCTGGTGATGGCATGTATGTTTATATAACCGGTACTGATATCGCCTGCTACGCGTGGCTTGCGGGTTTTTACCGGTAAGAGGACAAGGCGTGGCGTAATTGGTATAGGCTGCAGATTAGATTGGTGAGTGGCATCGGTTATGATTTTTCTCAATGAGCTAAGATCAATTGCTTGATCAGAGGCCAACCGGCGGATGATTGTTCGTATACGCACTCCAGTTGTTATGCGTTCCCCCTCGGTAGTTAGAATAACGGAACAATCACCTTCAGAAGTGTAAAATGGCAATATGGCAGCGATAAGCTGAGGTGCTGGAAATTGCTCAACCATGCTCAACTGCATCTCCTTATAATTAAATTTCGGAACACCTGTTCCGATTTATTTTCCGATAAATGTGCCTGTTAACAATGGAACTTTAGCGTGAGTCCGGGATATGTCAAAATGGTAAGAGATCAGAATCTCTTGAGCGGTGTAAGTTGACGCACCTGATAATTGTTAACTGCAGGCGCACTTTTTGTTTGACGCGGAAACGTCTCAAACTCCCATTTGTCTTGTTGGCTACCCCATGAGGTATCAGGGGTTTTGCAAATCCCGTCAACGACATTTTTGTGGCATAATTTTCGAGGCCATACATTTTTTTCCTAAAAAATGTCAAATGGATCACCCTCTTTTGATTATTTTGACTCCATATTTTACATGATAATTGATATAAAACGAATTATTTCAAAAACAACAGAAATAAACTAAATATGTTTTGCTGTTTTTGTTTATTTTATATCGTTTATTATCAGGTAATACTGTATGTTTCTATATTAATTTGATTATTCCTGCTAAAATTTTGTAAAATTTATATTTATTTACAAATTTTTTAAAAAAACGAGTCAATTAATTTTTCCACCTGGATAAAATGAAGGGGCGTGCTGAAACTTTACGTTTCAGCACGCCCCCCTATTAGAATTTGTGGCTGATACCAATGCCGACACCTTTAAGAGCAGACAGATCATCTTGTTTGTAGGATTTATAACCAACATGGAGTGAAGTCTGGTAATCCAGGTTATATAGTACGCCTGCCTGCCATTCATTGGCATAGTCGCTGTGGGTTGCCGAGAGATAACCGTCAAGTTTTGGATTCAGCTTGACAGTAGCGCCAATGCCGCAAAAAAGTCTGTCAGTGCCTTCTGTATAATTTCTATTGCCGGCAATCAAGCGAACGTGATTATCCAACTTATACTGGACATAGGCGTCAAACATGTCACCATCAGGAAAGCTTGCTGGTAACATGTTTACTTCAAAACCCAGAACTACTTTAGGTGTTAATGCGTGTTCCAGGTAGAACGAGTGATCCTTTTGGGAGTTGGGAGCCAGGTGATCCAGGTAGTAATAGTTATAGCCGACAACACTCTGCCCGTCCTGTAAATCAGTAACGGGGGCAGCAAAAGCAGTACTGGCAGTAAGCATAGTAGCGGCAATAAGCGTTACTATTTTCTTGTTCATGAGAGTTTCCTCCTATCTTATATAGTGCCGCCTAATATCCGAATATTATTTCTGGCATTTTCAATAAATTGGATATCTTGCGGTGCTGCATTGGCAATAAAACTGCGGTAGGTATCAATTGCCTTTTGATATAAGCGCTGTTCTTCATAGGCCTCACCTTTGTTAAAATAAGGCTTGGCATATTTAGGATCGATTTTGATTGCAGCATCAAAATCTTTAATAGCCAAAGCATATTGTTCTTGCTTTAGATAAATCCAGCCGCGATCCAGATAAGCGGCGGCATACCTGGGATTAAGCTCCAGTGCTTTATTAAAATCGGTAATGGCCAAATCTCTTTGCTGGTTAAATAAATAGGCTTCACCGCGTCTTAAATAGGCCACAGCGTCCCGGGGATCTTCTTCAATAATTTTAGTCATTTTCGTTATTGTTACGTTCTGGCTGTCTGGGCTTTGATTAGCCGCAAAGGCCACCATTGCATTGCAAAATAAAAACATACTTATCATACAAACTACCAAGTGTTTCAAGTATATTTCTCCTTCCATGTCGCTGTCCGAAGCGAGCTTGCTGGCACAACCCGTAATACAGAGCCGGCTATGCAATACTAGCGGGCTCTGTAATTTTAGAACTGGTAAACCGGGTTGGTCACAAGTACATTGCATTACGCCAATGTACTTTGGGACATTGGCCGACTTATTTGCTGTTCTTGGCCTTCAGCAGCTGTTGAAGCTGCTCTTGCAGTTGTTTGATTTGCGTTTGCTGTTGGTCTTGCTGTTTTTGGGTTTGTTCCTGCTGTTGTTTAACCTGGTCTTGTAGTTCCAGGATGGTTGCCTGCAGAGCCGTTACACTGTTGTTTTCTTCAGCAATGGCTGCTGCTGTTTTGCCGGAATACTTCAGTTTCCAGGCAACTCCCAGCCGTCCCATTTTTTCGCTGCCGCAGGTGGCCATACCAAGATTCAGCATCACCGATTCGCTGGGATAGTAACTCGCCCCTAAAGCCACTGCGCGCTTGTTGGAGTAGCCGCCGCTGCTGGCGAGCAACTGGAGGGGGGCTTTGGGGTCATAAGGCATTGGCGTCAGGCCGCTGATTGCCGCCGCCAGGGCGCCCACCCTTTCGAGTCGCTGGTCGACGTGCTCCAGTTGACGCACGTTGACCGCGTCAGTGTCCGCAGTGCCGTCGGCGACATTGGTGATTTGCCGTTCGCCGCCGGCATACCCGACCGATACGGTGTTGGCCCGGTCAGCGACGGAACCGTTGCCTAGAGCAACACTGTTGGTGGCGCTGGCAGTAGCTGACCCGAGGGCTGTGCTGTAATTACCGAGAGCATGAGCATTGTATCCGAGAGCGCTGCTGCTAACCCCGCTGGCGACCGCGGACGCGCCCACGGCAGTACTGTTAGATCCGGAGGCCTCAGCACTTTGCCCAATAGCAATGTTCCCGTCCCCTGTGGCTGTGGAAGATACCCCTATAGCAATAGAAGCAGTGCCGGAGGATGTGGCATAGCCGCCAATTGCGATAGCTTGACTACCACTGGCCGTGGTGCTAAAACCGATAGCTACAGATTCAATACCACTGGCAGTAGCGCTACTGCCCATTGCAGTAGCCTTGTTAGCGGCACTAGTATTATAACCTATAGCCACAGCGGAATCACCGGCCGTGGCTGAAGAACCGACAGCGGTTGATTCTTTAGATCCGGTTTTGGCATTCTCGCCAACGGTTGTGTTGCCTACGGTTGTCGTCGTGCTGCTGTCGTAGCCGTTGCTTGTGGCGCCATCCCCGGCGATGTAATCACTGGCAAGCCCTGGGACTGCGGCAGACGAAATTACGAGAAAAGACAAAGTAATAACCATTGATTTTGAAAATTTAGCCTTATTCATTAATCATTGCCTCCTGTTGTTATTTTTTATTACAATCGGTTATTCTTGCCGAAATTAGTTAAAGCTATATTTTTATCTCGGATTTTCTGGCGTATTCAGCAGCTTTTTTATTTGGTCTTGCAGTTGTTTGATCTGGTTTTGCTGTTGGGCTTGCTGTTTTTGGGTTTGGTCCTGCAGTTGTTTAATTTGGTCCTGCAACTGCCGGGCTGTTGTCTGCAGCGCTGTTACCGTGCTGTGGGGTGCCGTTGCTTTTTTACCGGCACGTCCCCATTTCCATTCCAGTCCCAACTGTCCCATCTTTTCACTGGCGCAGAAGGCCATACCAAATTTCAACAGAAACTTTTCGTGGGCATAGAAACCCACCCCAACGGCCGCCGCCCAGCGGCCATTGTAGTTGCCGCCGCCGGCGAGCAGCTGGAGGGGCGCTTTGGGGTCATGAGGCATCGGCCTCAGACCGCTGATCGCCGCCGACATGGCGCCCACCTTGTCGATCTTCCGGCCGAATTCATGCAGTTGCCGCACATTGATCACATCCGTGCCTTCTGTACCGTCGGCGACATTGGTAATCTGTCGTTCATTCCCGGCTGAACCGACCGATACGGTGTTGGCCCGGTCGGCGACCGATCCGTAGCCCAGAGCAACGCTGTTGGTGGCGGCAGCACTAGTACTAGCGTTTGTTCCGATGGCGGTGCTGTGATCACCACTTGTAGTAGCACCGCACCCGTAAACGGAGCTACTCCCTCCCTGCTTTACGGTCGCTCCGTCTCCCAAGACCGTAGAATACGCCGCGCTAGTATAAGCCGTCTCGTTGTTGTTCGCAGAAGCATTTCTCCCAATCACAGTAGTGGTAGTCGTGTCTGTGGAGGCACCTGCCCCTATAGCCACAGTATAGGTGGCGTCGCTAGCATCGCCGGTCAAGGTGTTGGTCAGGGATGAGCCAATTCCGACATTCGCGGGGGAGTTGCAATTATAACCAATGGCTGTACCAAAAATTCCCCCGGAAGTAGCGGAAGCGCCTAGCACTATATAACTACCACCGTTGATACTATTATAGCCTACACTCGTACCGTTATTACCGCCGATTGCCGAAGCGCCAATACTGGTTCCCGCCCGGCGGGCTTTGGAATTCTCGCCAATGGCTGTGCCCGTAGTTGTAGCGGTGGCACTGTCCCCTGCTACGTAACTGGCGAGAACCGGAACGGCGGCAGACGAAGCTAAGAGAAAAACAACAGTAATAACCGCTGATTTTAGATAGTTACCCTTTCTCATCAATCATTGCCCCTTATTTTTATTTTTACTGCAACCGGCCTCCTTTGCGGATTATTTATAGCTATATTTTTTAAACCGGTCAAAATTTAAACGTTTCGCCGACCTCGATATAGCGGCCGGGGGCCAGCAGGTAAGCTCCCTGGTAAAACTTCTTATCAAGCAGATTGATGGCTTTGATATAATACTCTCTGTTGGCGATCTCCTTGCTGACTTTCATATCCACCGTATGGTGCGCCGGTACCGTCCAAGGTGTTACGTCTCTAGAGTCGCCGTTGCCATTGCCGTTGCCGGTGGAGTATATAGAGGAGTAGGAGCCAAGATAATTCAACGACAAATAGGCATTAAGGCCATTCTTGCCGGTATAGATAAAACCAAAGGAGTATTTGCGATAAGGGATATCAGAAACCTGGTGCCAGGCAATAGGGTCCCAGGCATTGGTGTAGGAATAACTCAGGAACCCTTTGACCTGTTTGCCGATTGGATAGCTGCCTTCCACCTCAAAACCATGCATTTGGACGTAGGGTATGTTGTAATAGAGTTGAGCGCTTTCTTGACCATAAAAATCTATATTCTCCTGTCCTTTGATCATATTGGTAATGTTTTTTCTGAAATAAGTACAGTCCAGTTTTAGCCCGAAAGGAAAGGAATGTGTCAGTCCAATCTCCCGGTTAATGGATTCTTCCGGCAATACCCTGTCGCAGGTAGTTAGTGTTGTTTGTTGATGCCATGTTCCGTCAGGCCATTTCCACCACACTACTGGTCTAATACCCGCCCAATCGTCATCATAAGGATAAGATTCGCCGGTAATAGGGTTTACGGTCAGTCGATACCTAGTGCCAAACGCGCCATAAACTCCGCCGGGGTGCAGAGCTTCTGTGACGTTGGGATAACGGTAGGTTTCACTGAAAGAGCCATGCAGCGTTGTCCGATTGGTCATCGCATAGCTAAAACTAGCTTCCGGCTTAGTGGGGCTGTCTTTATCAGAAAAATGGTGCATTGTTGAGTCGCCATAAGGATGCGTGTCTGCCTCGGTGTTTATTTGGTCGTGTCTGATCCCAAAACTGACTGCCAGTTTGTTGCTAAGATTGAGATTATCCTGCAAATAAAGGCTTCTGTTGGTATACCTGTAAGTTGAAGTAGCATCTGCCTGGGTATAGATCTTCTTACCCTCACTATTTGTTGTAACAGCAACTACATCATCAGTCCACTCGCTATGGGACCTTGATTCATGGTTAAACCCCCAGATAATGGTGTTATCCTTGCCGGTTTTGATCGTATCCTGTAATTCCAGGCCGTTTACCCAGCCGTTCGATTTTTCGTAAACCCAAGTATCGTGATCGCCATCATTCGTCACCCCAAACGTGCCATACGCTTTGAGAATAGAATATTCATTAGTGCGGTACAATTTCAGACTCATGTTGTTGTTATCACTAAGCTTCCGGTCATAGATCGCGGCGAGGTACTTGCTTCGCCACGGGCTATACTCAAAGTCATGCGCATTTTTAAAAAGACCTGACTGCGTTGAGCTAGTTGCACTTTTTATGGTAATAATTTCGCCGGTTTCCGGGTCAATACGGTTGGGGACTTGGTTATGTTTGGCCGTATACGAAGTCAATATCGTCAGGGAAGAAAAGCGGTTTAAATCAAAGTTGAACTTGGCGTTATAATGGTTTTCGTCACCCTTGGAGTGCTCAGTGTAGCCATCGGTGCGCTCTCGTTTGACATTTAATAAATAACTGAGACTGCCAATTTTGCCGGAAGTAGAGGCAGCCAGGCTCTGGTCTCGGTGACTGCCGGTAGTGACGGTCAGCGACGAACTGCCTGTGCTGCTGCCTTTCTTGGTGGTGATAAGGATGATCCCGCCGGGCGCGTTTATGCCGTACATAACCGGTGCTGCCCCTTTGATGACCTCGATTTTCTCAATATTTTCCGTCATAATGGTACTCAAATCTACTTTACCGTCGACCACCGAATTAAGCGGTATGCCATCGACAAAGACTCGTGTATTTTCGGCATCGCTGCCGCGGAACATGGCAAGAGCTTTGCCTTGCGCACTATTGCTGCTTACCGTTACCCCTGGCACATCCTTCAAAGCCTCAGCCGCGTTACGTGCTCCCTGAGCCTTGATCTGCTCCGCGTTAATCACGGTGACCTTTGCCGGCGGCAACTCCTTGATCTTGTCAGCGGTTACGACTACCTCTTCCACATCGCCGGTGGCCTCTTCGGCGCTGGCTGCCGGTGTAAATCCGGAATATACCAGCAGACAGCTTGCGATAACCGCAAGCTTGCTTTTATTCATTGGCTCCTCTCCCTTTTGCGTGGCAAGACTGGCGGCAGGAGGTGATCCTTCCGCCGGCCTGACTCACTCGCTTATTTTCCGCATTGTTTTTGGTGACTGTCCTGCTCTGGCTTGTCCAATCAGAAGACTGTCCTTCCATCAACCGGACAGGGCCGACAGGCTCAATAACAAACCTCCTTTCGCTGGGTTTATCACTTTCCAGTTCTCGAATTGTGAAAAGTTAGAATACTTTTCGGTTAGATCATGGTAAATATTATTATCATTGGTAAATGATAATTTTATTGGAAATAGATTAATTATTAGGGTAAATTTGGGATATACCACATTAAAATACAATATAATACATAACTTAACAGGAGTCAACGTTTTTTTACGTTTAGTTCAGTTTAATTCTGTTAATTCTGTTTATTTTATAAGAAACACACCGAATTTTCCTTAAAACTTCTGTTGTCAATTAAGAAAACCGCTATTCTTTCTGTTATATTAAAATAGGTTTGGTTTTGGGCTATGGGGTTAAGTTTGTAAAACCACAAAGGACACAAAGAGCGCAAAGGGTTACAAAGGGGAGATTGTTTAATAAAGAACCTTTGTGTACTTTGCGTACTTTGCGTACTTTGCGGTAATAATAGCCTCTGCATTTGTATACTTTCTGTTATATATAAAGAAAGACAACAGGGTCATACTCGCCGCTTTAGCGGCAGTATGACCCTGTTGTCTTTACAATCGCCTTCCTATTCACTTCATGACAGACACTTAGGGATAGCGATAGATTCTTTAACTTTCCCTAAAACACAGATAAGGATATTTTTCTATTATCGCCTGGATATTGTGGGGAAGTGTCTGATCAATCGTAATAAAATCGAATTCAAAGGCTCTTCCTGTACGACCGTAGAGATCTAGTCCATTGCTGATGCAATGTTTGATATGATCGGCCGAATAGGCATTGGCGGTTGATTCGACAATCGAATTTAATTTTTCCAGAATTCTTTCGATGCCGCCTAAATAGGAGAAATGCCAGCCGCCGTTGCTAATCCGGGGAAAAACATTGCGGTAGTTTCTAAACAGCTGCGGTATGGCAAGGTATTTTGCTTTGGTTATTGTCGTGCCATGCCATTTTTCCTTGCATTGGCAATTGACAAAATAGTAGTATAAGGTTTGCTCTAAAGCGAGCGGTGTTATATCCAATAACCCCGTGCCGTACTGGGTAAGCAAGCTTTCAGGAACTGTTATGAGCTGTTCGATATTTTGCCGGCAATCATCAGTACATAGTTCTGTGCTGCGGTTATTTTCAGTGAGTAATTTTATGGCGGCAGGAGCGGGGATTTCATCGATATCAGATATCAATATCAGATCTTCCGGACTGCTGGTTGTTAACCCCCGCGTAATGCAATTGCGCTGGTAGTTTTCCAGTTCCCACTCATTACTGGGGCAATCAGGCATGTCCTCTACTTTGACATAAATGATTTTAGCAAGATAGTCTGGCAACAGTGCGGTATTTTTTTCGAAATTAAAATTTTTGTTGTTATTCTTATGGGTTTTATTGGCTTCGACCACCACAAAATAATCAACAACATCGTGTAATAAATTCAGGCGCAGTTCCAGTAACTCAATTTCGTTAAAATAAGTAAAACAGTCATAAATTTTCATTCATACCACCTCCGAAAAATCCTTCAACCATCAATAAATACTGCTTTAAACTTAGCCATAACCGCCGCGGGGCTATACTGCTGCGAATAGGCGTCCCAATTTTTTTGCGGCTCTTTAGTAAAATTACATAGTATTTTCTCCAATTGTTCATAGTCCGCGTAATAGATTCCTTTGCTTCCCAGAATATCAATATGACAACGTTCCCGGATGAAATCGGCATTACAGGTTATGACAGGCTTATTGAAAATGGAAAATTCACCGCAGGTTAAGCCAAAACTTTCGCCCTGGCAGCGGGCATGCAGCATCGCATCACAGGTTTTAATGAATTTTACCTTGTAATCCAGATCAGCCGCGCCTTCCAGAAAGATGATGTTGTTCAGTTGGCTGCCAAAGTTTTCCGTATTCATAAACAGAAAGTAGATGTTTGGATTTTTCGCGGCAATTGTGGTTACCAAATCTTTGACAAAAGGGATATCAAACGTCTCCCAGCCGCCGTAACGGCCAAACACAGTTGCGTTTTCAGGGATATTCAATTCCTGGCGCAAATCCCCGGCAACAGCCGGCAAATGGACAATATGCGGTACATAGGGCATTATACCGCCGGTTATTGTCTGGCTTAACCATTCTGATATATAGGCATATACCTCACCATGAGGATCATAGTGCATAAATACGGCGTGGACGCAGTTTTTGATTCCTGACAACAATAGGCCGTCATTTTCCCCTGACTTAAGGGCATAAAAGATGTCTGCTTTTTCGTCCTCGGCCAACTGTTGCAATTGCGGCAGTGTATCATAATAAAACACCCGGAATCGCTGGTGAAATTTCTCCACCACCAGCGGATGATGCGGGTGCGGCCCGGCGCGTTTGACGGCAATCAGTGATTCATTATGCAAGATTTCCTCGTTATAGTGGGCGTAATCAAACAGCGCAACTTCCGTACCGCGCAATGACAATTGATTTGTATGGAATAAGATTTTCATAAGTTCCTCCTTCAGATACATTTGATAGTAATAAACCTTCCTTGATTAAAGATGGTTTAAACCAGCAAAAATGTTTTTTCATAACAATTTATCTTTTATAGTCATAACAGTAACTATTCCATCAGAACCAGTTGAAAGTGATCATTGCCAAAAAACGTTGAAAAAATCAAATGCAGTGAATGTTAGTATGTACAAGATAACTTTCGGGTTTCTGAGAGCGTACGAACAATAAGGGAGGAGTTCAGTTAATATGCTAAAAATTAATTATGGAACTACACAAGACACACGAGCTTATGTGCTAGATACCGTTGCTGATAAGAAACGAACACAAGAGTATCGTGTAATTGATATTGGCGGAGTAGCAGGGGAAGGCTGGACTGCGCCTATCGCGGATATGGTCATTGATATCTTAGCTGCTAACACCAAGCACTCGTTAAGCCTAGATATCTGTAACTACGAATCTTGGCGCAGCCTGGAAGAAATCGTACAAGCTAACGGTCGTTATGACTATGCTATTTGTACACATACTCTTGAGGACTTGTACGATCCATTGATAGCCTTGCGAAAACTTCCCCAAATTGCTAAACAGGGTATTATAACGATGCCCAGCATTAGATCAGAGCTAAGCAATGTCGAAAGCCAATATTGGGTAGGCTATATCCACCATCGTTGGCTATTTGACAAACTCGGCGATCAGATGCTAATTGTGCCCAAGCTTAATGCGTTAGAGATGTTGTGCGACAAAGGGCGGTTCCCCGCATCCCAGGAAGAGATATGTTACGAATGGTCAGAAGATATTCCCTACAAAATGTTTATGGATAATTATCTTGGACCAAATGTAGATGTCGTAATTGAAAATTATGATCGCTTGCTCAATAATATCAAATAAACTATGAGAAAAGCGCATATATCAAAATGACGAAAAAGGGCACCGGATCGGTGCCCTTTTTCAATTCAGCTTCTCAAAGACAAAGACTCTCCGCCCTTGTTTGGTTATCAAGAATCCTGAAGGGGGTATCAAATACATGAAAACAATCCTTGCAAAACCCCGTTGAAAAAATAGCATGCCGGGAATGTTAGTCAGTGTAAGGAGCTCTTACAGTGTAAGATTCCATAGGAAAGGAGGAATACCCTAATGACAACTTCCGCAAGAAATAATTTCCTGGCAACGGTTGCAGCTGTTGAACAAGATACTACTGTGACTAAACTCACGCTCGAGACAACTACCACTCCGTCATCCTGGACATCGCTGATTACACGTACGTCTGCTGATAAATTTACTGTCGGCCAAACTGTTGAAGGCATGGCCAACCCTGTTGATGTATGGGTAGCTAAATAAGTAAAGGTTTCCTATAAAACCGGCATCCGCATTCCTGCGGCTGCCGGTTTTTATAATCCAGATGGAAAGTTTAACTTCCCTGAACGACTATACACTAAAAGGCAAGCCAGCTTTTGACGGCGTCCTAAAGGACTTGGCACAAGCCAAAGCTTATCATACTATATCAGAATTACCTCTATCGAAACAGCAAAACGGAACTCCCACTTCGTACCTTAAACGGAACACCCAAAGAGGGTGCAGGCAGGTTGTGGTGGAAGTCTAGGAATGATCAATTGCCGGTATTTTTCTGAAAGGTAATAAAATTATACAGTAATCCGGTTTAAAAAAAGGAATCTATTGAATATCAATTAGTGTAAGCAGCTCCTTACATTGATAAAAATTAAATCAGAAGGGAGGGCCACATAATGACGTATAGTATACCACAAGGAAATCTACTCAGAGGAGTAATCACTAGTATTATCAAAGACACCTGTACCGGTGAAGTCCGCTACTCTCCATCCACTTTTTTTCCAGTAGGTACTACAGTGCAAGCGATTATTCCGTACACAACCGCTTTTGCCGTGGATGACACTGTCAGCTGCATGGTTAAAGCAACTGCAATGTCGATCAAGACTCTTTAATCAACATCCCTGTTTACAGTTTACGAAATAAGGTTAGTGATGAAAACCGGCAGTTCCGCAGTTATGCGGCTGCCGGCTTTTATTATATGTAAACATACACTAAAAACGGGTTGAAAAAAGCATGATTCATGAATGTATTTTGTAAACTTGCTATTTATATAAACTACAGAAAGCAGGTGGAACAGCATGCGGGAAAACCAAGCCGCAATGTGGCGGCAGCCGTCCCGGCAAGCGCAAAATTCTGCGCAGGGGCGAGAACTGTACCAAGCAGCGATAACCTATATTAATTGCGGCCAGGATGCTGAAGCGGTCCGCTGTCTCCGGGAAGCAATAGCCATTTGGCCGGAGGATGGGAACGCGTATTGCCTGCTGGGAAATGTTCTTAACCGACAGGGCCGGTCAGCAGACGCTATTCAATGCTACCAACAGGGCTTGGTCATTTGCCCTGACAGTGCCGCAACCTGGTATAACCTGGGGACGGCCCTGCTCGCAGTGCCAAGGCTGTCTGAAGCCGTCCGGGCGTTGCGGCAGACCATTGCGCTCCAGCCGGGTTTTTCCGGTTCCTATATTAATCTAGGCTATGCTTTGGAAGAGCAGGGCCTGTCCGGAGAGGCTCTGCAATGTTACCAACAGGGATTAGCAATATGCCCTGACAGTGCCGATTTATGGTACAACCTGGGAGCCGCCTTGCTCGCAGTGCCAAGACTGTCTGAGGCCGTCGAAGCGTTGCGGCAGGCCATCGTGCTCCAACCGGATTTTCTCTATGCCTATATTTGTCTGGGAAATGCCCTGAAAGAACAGGGCCTGGCTGAGGAAGCCATTCAGTGCTACCAACAGGGGCTGGCGCTTTATCCTGGCAATGCTGAATTGTGGTATAACCTGGGAACCGACCTGCTCGCAGTGCAAAAACTGTCTGAGGCCGTCCAGGCGCTGCAGCAGGCCATTGCACTCCAACCGGATTATGCCGCTGCCTATATCAATCTGGGGAATGCCCTTGAAGAACAGGGCCTGTCCGGGGAAGCCGTTCAATGCTACCAGCAAGGTTTAGCCGTTTGTTCTTGTGATGCCCAATTATGGTATAATCTGGGGACCCTTTTTGTCGAACTGCAAAGACTACCTGAGGCCGTCAAAGCGCTGCAACAGGCTGTCACGCTCCAACCGGATTTTGTTGATGCCTATGCTAATCTGGGAAACGCACTACAGTCTCAGGGAGAGGCTGAAGATGCCATCGCCGCTTATGACCGCGCTATCGCGCTGCAGCCTGCTAAGGCGGAACTATATTGCGACCGCTCGCTGGCTATTCTGCTCAGCGGCGACCTGGCCCGCGGCTTTGCTGAATTCAAGTGGCGCACAAAGGTTGACCGATACCGCCATGCTTATCAATGGTGGGATGACCAACCGCAATGGCGTGGCGAAAATTTTACCGGCAAACGCCTGCTGGTTTATGATGAACAAGGCTTCGGCGATGCCCTGCAATTTTGCCGTTACCTGCCGCTGGTCAAAGCCCGGGGCGGCAGCGTGCAATTCTCGACCAAGCGGCCGCTGCTGCGCCTGTTTGCCAATTTTCCCGGAATTGATGAACTAATAGAACATACTGCCGCAGCCATTGCCCGGACCCAATTTGACCTGGTTGTGCCCCTGCTGAGTCTGCCCCATATTTTCGGCACAACATTACGCACTATTCCGGCAAGCGTTCCTTATCTGACAGTCGACCAGCACTTGGTGGCAACCTGGCAAAACAAAGTGAATTGCCGGGAAGCAGACCTGCGGGTAGGCTTAGTATGGGCCGGCAGTCCGGAGAACATCCCCGGGCGTATCCGCACCTGCGGCCTCAAAGCAATGTTGCCCCTGGCAGACATACTTGGCGTGACTTTCTACAGTTTGCAAACAGGCGAGGCGGCCAGCGAGGCCAATACGCCACCGCCTGGGATGCGGCTTATTGACCTGACATACGATATTGGCGATTTTGCCGATACCGCCGCGCTGATTATGAATCTCGACCTTGTACTATCAGTCGATACCGCCGTCGCCCATTTGGCGGGCGCACTGGGCAAGCCTGTCTGGACGCTGCTGCCCGCGGTCGGCGACTGGCGGTGGTTATTGGCCAGGAACGACACTCCCTGGTATCCGACCATGCGCCTGTTTCGCCAGAGTGCTCCGGGCGACTGGAGCGGTGTTATGACGGCGGTTGCTCAGGCGCTAAAAATGCTGGCGGCAGCGAAAGCTGGTGTAATAGCATGAGCGAAAACCAAGCCGGAATGCAGCAACAACTGCCCGTCCAAGCCGTCCAGGACCTGGCCGATGCTCTAACGCATTGCAAATTAGGCTGTACTTTGCAGGAACAAGGCCGGTTAACAGATGCTCTCATTAGCTTCTGCCGCGCATTAACGCTTAACCCTAATTATATTCAAGCGTTGTGCAATTTAGGTGTTGTTCTGCACAAGCTGGGGCGGTCTGGTGAAGCGATACAATGTTTTCAGAAGGCACTGGCGTTGGAGCCTGATTCTGCGAACTCTGCCAAAGCCATTTTATGGTATAACCTGGGGAGCGTCCTGCTTGAAGTGCCAAGACTTTCTGAGGCTGTCGCAGCGCTGCGGCAGGCCATCGCGCTTCAGCCGGATTTGGCCGAGGCCTATACGCATTTGGGAAATGGCCTGCTTATGCTGCAAAGACCGTCTGAGGCCGTGGCGGCCCAGCAACAGGCCATCGCGCTCCAACCGGATTTGGCCGGCGCCTATAGTAATCTGGGAAATGCGCTGCAGGCCCAGGGAAAGGTTGCAAACGCCATTGCTGCATATAATCGCGCCATTGCGCTGAATCCTGCCGACCCGG
This sequence comes from Sporomusa sp. 246TCP1, assembly GCF_057319775.1. Lineage (NCBI taxonomy): Bacteria > Bacillati > Bacillota > Negativicutes > Selenomonadales > Sporomusaceae > Sporomusa > Sporomusa sp. 246TCP1. The sequence continues at coordinate 66,067 of NZ_CM170492.1, forward strand.
ATGTATATAATAATCGCGCACAGGCTATCTTGCTCAGTGGCAATCTGGCCTACGGCTTTGCGGAATATGAATGGCGGACAAAACTTAACTGGCTGCGTGATTTTTATGAATGGTTTGATGACATGCCGCGCTGGCAAGGCGAAAATTTTGTTGGCAAACGCCTGCTGGTTTATGATGAGCAAGGCTGTGGGGACGCCATTCAGTTTAGCCGCTACCTGCCGCTGGTCAAAGCCCGGGGCGGTATTGTGCAATTTTCCACCAAACAGCCATTATTGCGCTTATTTGCAAATTTCCCCGGCATTGATGAACTGGTAGAACATACGGAAGCAGCCATTGCCCGGACAGAATCCGACCTGGCTGTGCCTTTAATGAGCCTGCCCCATATTTTGGGCACAACACTGCCTACTATTCCGGCGGATATTCCTTATCTGACTGCCGACCGGCGCAGCATTAATCTATGGAGCAGCAAAATGAATTGTGCCGGCACAGACCTGCGGGTAGGTTTAGTCTGGGCCGGTAATCCGGCAAATGTCTCCGGGCAAATCCGCACCTGCGGCCTGCAAGCAATGTCGCCGCTGGCCTGCATACCTGGCGTGACTTTCTACAGCCTACAAAAAGGCGAGGCGGCTCAGGCGGTACATACGCCACCGTCCGGCATGCGCCTCATTGACCTGACAGACGATATTGTGGATTTTGCCGATACTGCAGCCTTGATTATGAATCTTGATCTTGTTATATCGGTCGATACTGCCATAGCCCATCTGGCAGGCGCACTGGGCAAGCCGGTCTGGACGCTGCTGCCGGCGGCCAACGAATGGCGGTGGTTATTGGACAGAAGCGACACTCCCTGGTATCCGACCATGCGCCTGTTCCGCCAAATCGCTCCGGGTGATTGGAGTGGTGTAATGACGGCGGTAGTTCAGGAGTTAAGAAAGTGGAAAGAGATGTGAGATTATGTATCTAACTGTTGAACAGCGCAGTATTGACACCTGGCATAACAAGATTAATTGTCCCGGCTCACACCTCCGGGTAGGATTAGCCTGGGACGGTAATCAGGAAAACATTCCCAGACAAAGCCGCATCTGCGGCCTCGATGCGCTGGTTCCATTGGCACGCATACCGGGTGTGACTTTTTATAGTTTGCAAAAAGACGCAACAGCCAATGCGGCCAACACACCGCCGCCGGGGATGCGGCTCGTTGACCTGACAGCAGATATTGCTGATTTTGCTGATACCGCCGCGCTGATTATGAATCTCGACCTTGTTATTGCAGTCGATACCGCTGTAGCCCATTTGGCAGGTGCGCTGGGCAAGCCTGTCTGGACGCTGCTGCCGTCAGCCGGTGAATGGCGGTGGTTATTAGCCAGAAACGACACCCCATGGTATCCGACTATGCGCCTGTTTCGTCAGACCACCCCCGGAGATTGGAGCGGCGTAGTGGCGGCGGTGGAGCAGGAGCTAAGAGCAGTGTTGTCAGCGACAGCTAAGTAAGTAAAGGAAAGACCTTATCCTATGTCTGGAAGGCAGGTGAATCGTATGAATAAAAGCCCAGCAGAAGCGCAGCGGCTGCTGTTGCTGGGAAATGCCCATAAAGAGCAGGGGCTGTTAGAGGATGCTATTCAATGTTACCAGGCAGGAGTAACGCTTTGCCCCGGTAGTGCTGAACTATGGTTTGCCCTGGGAACCACCCTGCTCGAAGTTGCCAGATTGCCTGAGGCTGTTGCAGCCTTGCAACAAGTAATTGCCCTCCAACCGGATTCTGTCGGCGCATATATGAATCTGGGCAATGCCTTTAATGAACAGGGACGCTGTGAGGACGCCATGCAATGCTTCCAAAAAGGGCTAGCTATCTGTCCTGATAGTGGCGTTTTATGGTTTAACCTGGGAATTGCCTTTATCTCATTGTCAAGGCTGTCTGAGGCTGCGGCAGCATTCCAGCAGGCCATCGCGCTTCAGCTTGATTTTCTTAATGCCTATCTTTGTCTGGGAAGTGTCCTTAAGGAGCAGGGGCTATCTGAGGCTGCCGTTCAATGCTACCAAAAGGGGTTGGCTATTTGTCCTAGCGATGCCCAATTATGGTTTAACCTGGGGACAACTCTACTCGAACTGCGAAGTCTGTCTGAGGCCGCCGCAGCATTGCAACAGGCCATTGTACTGAAACCGGATTTGGCCGCAGCTTATAATAACTTGGGAAATGTCCTGCTCAAATTGCAAAGACTGTCTGAGGCCGTTGAAGTGCTGCAACAGGCCATCGCGCTCAAACCGGATTATACTGATGCCTGTATTAATCTGGGAAATGCGCTGCAGGCTCAAGGCAAGGTTGAAGACGCCATTGCTGCTTATAACCGTGCTATAGCACTAGATCCTTCAAATCTGGAAGTATACTATAATCGCGCAACGGCTATCCTGCTCAGCGGCAACCTGTCCCACGGCTTTGCTGAATATGAGCGGCGCATGAAAATCCCCCGGTTCCATCATTTTTATGAATGGTTTGACGATAAACCGCGCTGGAGTGGTGAAAATTTTGCCGGCAAACGCTTGCTGGTTTATGATGAACAAGGCTTCGGAGATGCCCTGCAATTTTGCCGTTACCTGCCACTGGTCAAAGCCCGGGGCGGCAGCGTACAATTCTCAACTAAGCCGCCGCTGCTGCGCCTGTTTGCCAATTTCCCTGGTATTGATGAATTGCTTGAACATACCATGGCAACAATTGCTCAGGCACAATTTGACCTAGCGGTTCCTCTGCTGAGTCTGCCCCATATTTTTGGCACGACATTACAAACTATCCCGGCGGTCGCTCCTTATCTAACTGCCAATTCGCACTCAATTGCTGCATGGCGCCGTAAAATGAATTGTCCCGGAACAAACTTGCGGGTGGGATTAGTCTGGGCTGGTAATCCGGCAAACATCTCCGGACAAATCCGTACCTGCGGCCTCAAAGCGATGTTGCCACTGGCCTGCATACCAGGCGTGACTTTCTACAGCCTGCAAAAAGGCGAAGCGGCCCAAGAGGCTAATACGCCGCCGACCGGGATGCGACTCATTGATTTGATAGACGATATTGAGGATTTTGCTGATACTGCCGCCCTGATTATGAATCTTGATCTTGTAGTATCAGTTGATACCGCCGTAGCCCATTTGGCAAGTGCCCTAGGCAAGCCGGTCTGGACGCTGCTGCCGGCAGCCAGTGAGTGGCGGTGGTTATTGGACAGAAATGATACCCCCTGGTATCCGACCATGCGTCTGTTCCGCCAGAGCATTCCGGGCGACTGGAACAGTGTATTGACAGCAGTCGTCCGGGAGTTGAGTGTATGGCAGGCAGGTGGAACAGTATGAGCGAAAACCAATCTGAAGCGCTGCGACAAGTGTCACCGGGAAAAGCCCTTACAGAACAGGGGCAGTCGGAGGAGTCTGTTCAACACTGCCAGGAAGCATTGGTGCTTTGTCCTGACAATGCCGATTTATGGTACCAATTGGGAACTACCCTGCTTGCATCGCAAAAACTATCTGAGGCTGCTCAAGCATTGCGACGGGCAATTGCGCTTAAACCCGATTTTGCCAAGGCCTATAATAATTTGGGCGGCGCTCTCAAAAAACAGGGCCTATACGAGGAAGCCATTCAATGTTACAAAAAAGGGTTGGCACTTTGCTCTGAAAGTGCTCAATTGTGGTATAACCTGGGGACTACTCTGCTCGCAGTGCCGAGACTGTCTGAGGCTGTGGCAGCGCTGCAACAGGCCATCACCCTCAAACCGGATTTGGCTGAGGGTTATACTAATCTGGTAAATGCCCTGTTTAAAATGCGAAGAACGACTGATGTCGTCAAAGTACTGCAACAGGCCATCGCGCTCCAACCGGATTGTGCCGCGACCCATAATAATTTGGGCTTTGCACTTCAATCCCAGGGAAAGGCTGCAGATGCCATCGCTGCTTTTGACCGGGCTATTACGCTGAATCCCACAGATCCGGAGGTATATAATAACCGCGCGCAGGCTATTCTGCTCAGCGGCAACCTGATCCGCGGCTTTGCTGAATATGAATGGCGCACGAAAGTCAACCGATACCGACGGTTTTACGAAGGGTTTGACAGCTTACCACGCTGGGGCGGTGAAAATTTAGCCGGCAAACGTCTGCTGGTTTATGATGAGCAGGGCTTCGGGGATGTCCTGCAATTTTGCCGCTATCTGCCACTGGTCAAAGCCCGGGGCGGTATTGTGCAATTCTCGACAAAACAGCCGCTGCTCCGCCTGTTTGCTAACTTCCCCGGAATTGATGAACTAATCGAACATACTGCGGCAGCAATTGCCCGGACACAATTTGACCTATCGGTGCCCCTGCTGAGTTTGCCTCATATTTTCGGCACAACCTTACAGACTATTCCGGCGAGCATTCCTTATCTGACTGCCGATCAGCACTCTATTGCTGCCTGGCGCAGCAAAATGAATTGCTCCAGCACAGACCTCCGGGTAGGATTAGCCTGGGCCGGTAATCCGGAAAACATCCCCGGACAAATCCGCACCTGCGGCCTCAACGCGATGTCTCCCCTGGCCGGCATACCAGGCACGACTTTCTACAGCTTGCAAACAGGCGCGGCGGCCAAGGAGGCCAATACATCGCCACCTGGTATGCGGCTCGTTGACCTGACTGACGATATTGCCGATTTTGCCGATACTGCCGCATTGCTTATGAACCTAGACCTGGTTGTGTCTGTTGACACAGCCGTAGCCCATTTGGCAGGCGCGCTGGGTAAGCCTGTCTGGACGCTGTTGCCGTCAGCCGGCGAATGGCGGTGGTTATTGGCCAGGAGCGATACTCCTTGGTATCCGACTATGCGCCTGTTCCGTCAGAGCGCCCCAGGCGACTGGAGCGGCGTAATGACAGTGGTAGCTCAGGAGTTAAGAATGCTGGCAGTGAAAGCAGGTGAAATATCATGAATGAAAACCAATCCCAAGCGCAGCAACAGCTGTTGCTGGGAAATGGCCGTAAAGAGCAGGGGATGCTGGAGGCTGCCATCCAATGCTACCAGGAAGGGGTAATTCTTTGCCCTGGTAATGCCGAATTATGGTTTAACTTAGCGAGCACGTATCTCGCTTTGCGAAGACTACCTGAAGCCGTAGAAGCCTTTCAACAGGTAATCGCGCTCAGACCTGATTTAGCCGGCGTCTATAACAATCTGGGCGGGGCCCTAATCGAGTTGTCAAGACTGCCTGAGGCTGCCAAAGTGTTGCAACAGGCAATTGCGCTTCAACCAAATTTTGCCGAGGCCTATTCTAATCTGGGAAATGCCCTGCTCAAAATGCACAAGCCATTCGAGGCCGCGGAAGCGTTGCAGCAGGCCATCACGTTAAAACCGGACTTTGCCGGGGCTTATATTAGTCTGGGAGATGCTCTTCTCAAATTACAACGACCGTCTGAAGCCGTCGAAGTGTTGCAACAGGCAATCACTATCAAACCGGATTTGTTCGGTGCCTATATTAATCTTGGCAATGCGCTGCAGTCCCAGGGAAAGGCTGAAGATGCCATTGCCGCTTATAACCGCGCTGTAAGGTTGAATCCTGCAGATCCGAGGGGATATAATAACCGTGCTCAGGCTATCTTGCTCAGCGGCGACCTGACCCGCGGCTTTGCTGAATATGAATGGCGTACTAAAGTCAACCGGTACCGGCATTTTTATGAATGCTTTGATAGCCGGCCGCGCTGGTGTGGTAAAAATTTTGCCGGCCAGCGTCTGCTGGTTTATGATGAGCAAGGCTTCGGCGACACCCTGCAATTTTGCCGTTATTTGCCGCTGGTCAAAGCCCGGGGCGGTATTGTGCAATTCTCAACAAAACAGCCGCTGCTCCGCCTGTTTGCTAACTTTCCCGGAATTGATGAACTAATTGAACAAACTGCAGCAATTACTCAGACACAATTTGACCTAACTGTGCCCCTGCTGAGTCTGCCCCATATTTTTGGCACAACCTTACAGACTATTCCGGCGAGCGTTCCTTATCTGACTGCCGATCAGCACTCTATTGCTGCCTGGCGCAGCAAAATGAATTGTTCCGGTACAAACCTCCGGGTAGGATTAGCCTGGGCCGGTGATCCGGCAAACATCCCCGGACAAATCCGCACTTGCGGCCTTAAGGCGATGTCTCCCCTGGCCGGAATACCAGGCACGACTTTCTACAGCCTGCAAAAAGGCGCGGCGGTCAAGGAGGCCAATACAGCGCCACCTGGTATGCGGCTCATTGACCTGACAGAGGATATTGCCGATTTTGCCGATACTGCCGCTTTGATTATGAACCTCGACCTGATGGTGTCTGTTGATACAGCTGTAGTTCATTTGGCAGGCGCACTGGGTAAGCCGGTCTGGACGCTGCTGCCGGCGGACGGCGAATGGCGGTGGTTATTGGCCAGAAGCGACACTCCCTGGTATCCGTCCATGCGCCTGTTCCGTCAGAGCACTCCTGGCGACTGGAACGGCGTAATGACAGCGGTAGCTCAGGAATTAAGGCTGTTAGTATAGCAGCGTAAACTATTATCAGTAAGGTTAGTGGTATAAAACAGATGAATGCAAGCAACCACGCAGCCGCCTTCAGCCCATGATTGAAATCAGTGGGCTAAAGGCGGCTTTGCTGCTATAATAGGAATTTTTTTAAAACTTACCAAAACGTGGCAGGAATTTGATTATTGATGTAGAATGCTGTAAAAAATACATAACAAAACAAATACAAACAATAGTAACCATTGATTTATTTTTACTTAGTATATTTTAATTTGGTTTAGTTTATTTTTCTTGTCCAGATAGAAAGTGAAATTTTCCCTTGATAGAATGACTAAGGCATCTGCCGGCGCCCTAAGGGACTTGGCATAAGCCAAGTCCTCTATAGGCGACGCTTATTCAGGTGGAGTTGACTCTCCACCTGAACCTTTGATGCTTCAGCTTTGCTGAAACGAGTTCACTAAGTATCACGTGACGCACTCCCCCCACCTAAGCGGTGAGGGCTAACAACAGTTAACGAATGTTTATGAAAGCATATAAAACATTATGGAATTATTATACAATTATAGCATTATGAAATATTACTCAATCGGTGAATTTGCGGAATTAATTAGCGTAATACAACAAACTCTTAGAAATTGGGATAAGGTTGGTAAACTAAAACCCAGTCATATAGGAAAAAGTGGATACAGGTATTACTCCCAACAACAACTCCAATATTATTTAGGGCTTAAAGGCGAAAATCCAACCATAAGAAAAGTTGTAGGATATTGCAGAGTATCGAGTAATAAACAAAAGGATGACCTTGAGCGTCAAGTAGAAAATGTTAAATCATATATGTTAGCTAAAGGCTATTCGTTTGAGGTTGTTACAGATATAGGCAGAGTTACAAGGCCGGAGAGCTAATAAAGCCAGGAAGATGATAAAGGAGTTGCTGGAGGATGATAACGGCGCTGAAAGTTAGGCTTGAACCTAATAATAAGCAAATGTCTAAATTATTTCAGAGTGCTGGCACAGCCCGCTGGGCATATAATTGGACACTTGCAAAGCAAGAAGAAAATTATAAAAACGGCGGTAAGTTTATAATCGACAGGGATTTAAGAAAAGAATTAACCATTTTAAAACAGACAAAAGAATTAAATTGGCTTACTAACTATAGCAACAATATAACAAAACAAGCAATAAAAGATGCCTGTGATGCGTATTATAAGTTTTTTAAAGAATTAGCTGAAAAACCCAAGTTTAAAAGCAGAAAGAAAAGCCAGCCAAAATTCTATCAGGATACAGACAAGATAAAATTTAAAAATGGTAAGGTGCGACTTGAAAAGATAGGTTGGATTGAGCTCTCTGAGAAAAACAGGATACCTGAGAATGCTAACTATACTAATCCAAGAGTAACATTTGATGGTGTACACTGGTACGTATCGGTAGGTATCGAAATACAGTCTGAGTCTGTTGACTTGACGGGTGAAAGTATTGGGATTGACGTTGGTATCAAGTATTTAGCGGTTTGCTCCCAAATTGAGAAGCCATATAAAAACATCAATAAAAGTAAGAAAATTAAAAGACTGGAAAAGAAATTGCGCAGGTTGCAGCGCAAAGTATCAAATAAATATGATAAAAACAAGAAAGGAGAGCGTTACGTTAAAACAGGCAACATTATAAAGCTTGAACATAACATTAGAAAGTTGCATAAACGTCTTGATAATATCAGAACAAACTACAGGCATGAAGTAACTACCGAAATAGCGAAAACCAAGCCAGCGAGGATAGTTATGGAAAGTCTGAATATCAGTGGAATGATGAAAAATAAGCATTTATCCAAAGCTATACAGCAACAAGGACTCTACGAATTTAGAAGGTTTATTCAGTATAAAGCGGAGAGACAAGGTATTGAATTTATAGAAGCCGACAAATGGTATCCATCATCAAAGACCTGTTCAGTATGTGGGCATGTAAAAGCCAAACTGTCACTTTCTGAAAGGGAATTTCGATGTGAGTGCTGTGGTGCTGTAATAGACCGAGATAAGAACGCAAGTATTAATTTATCAAGATATGAAGTATCATAAAACACTTAACGTATTATGGTGCTGTGTACCGTGAGTTACACGGGAATTTAAGCCTCTGGAGCATCATATCAAACGATAGTAGGTACGCCGAGGTCGGATGCGATGAATGAGGAAGCAAACATAAACTTTTATAATGTATTTATATGGTTTTATAAGTTTTGCGTAACGGCTTCTTGTTCGTAGCGACGGCTAATGCTGATATAAATTTCAAGCTACTTTTGTTGGTCTAATGGATCATATATGAATTAGGCTGTATCTACTATTCTGCAGCTTTCATTTTGGATAGTGAGTGCAGCATTACCTATTTAACTGACGGTGGGGTGATAAAGTATGAAGGCGAGAGCAGCGTGTGTGTGACAAACAACCTAAGCTAGTGAACTCGTTCAGCAAAGCTGAACATCGAATTTTCAATGAGCTGAGTAAACTTTGTCAGCTGAAATCAAAGAAAGGAGGTTAGACATGTATTACGTTACCGAGTACCCCTATTTTAAAACAACTGGAATTTCCCTGTTTCTGCATGGTGCCTTGCTTGTCGCACTGCTTGTGTTAAGACCATTTGCTGCCACGCAGCCGCCGGTCATAACCGCAGTCGAGATTGTATCAGTCACCGAACCAGCTGCGCCAGAGCCAGGGGCTGCTGTCAGCGAAGCGTCTCCCCCGCCGGCACCACCGGCAATGGCGCAGCCCACTCCCCAGACTCCGGCCCCTGCCCAACCCCTGCCCCCTATGGTGCCGGATGAATTGAGTACAACCCCAACTGCACAACCTGTTTTTGCCGGAGCAACGGCTGCTGCAAGTGAACCAAGTGCCTTTGCCTTTGCGGCTACTGGAATACCAGGAGGAAGCGGCACTGTGGCGACAGCAACCGGCAGCGGCAGCGGGACCCAAGTGGGGTCAAGGGGGAATGGTAGTGGAGAACGGACGCGCGGCTCTGCTACTTATGCTCCGAAACCCCGTTACCCGCAGGCCGCCAGGCGCGATGGCTGGGAAGGCAGCGTGTTGCTGCGCATCCGGGTTGAAACAGATGGATCAGTTACCGTGCTGTCGGTACTTGAGGGCGGTCGCTCTGATATTGAGGAAACTGCTGTGGAAACAGTAAGTCAATGGCGGTATTCACCTGACCGTGACGAGAACGGTGAACCGGTAGCTGCTTCCAAAAGCATACGCATCAAATTTAATCTTCATGATGAGGAATAAGCAAACCATAACAATCCAATTTTACGAAAGGATGATAGTAATGTCCGAACTTCTTAAAGGAGGCTGGATGATGCTGCCCTTGGCGCTGTGCTCCATTATTGCAGTCGCCATCATCATCGAACGTTTTTTCTTCTTTAAACGCATGGGCAAGGCAGCTATAGCCGAAGAGGTGCTTGAGCTGGTTAATTACGGGCGCATTAACGATGCCTTGGCCCTAACAAAAAAATCATCATTGCCACTGGCAAAGGTGATGGCAGCCGGTATAACCCACCAGCTTGATGCCGCCAAAGCTATGGAATCGGCTGGAATTACCGAGTGCTCTGTTATGAAACGGGGTTTATCCGTACTTGATACCATTGTTACACTCTCTCCCTTGCTTGGCCTTCTGGGTACCATAATCGGCATGATCAACTCGTTCCAGATTATGGCCCTGGTCGGTACAGGACAACCCCATGCTGTTACCGGCGGAGTTGCTGAAGCGCTCATCGCCACCGCAACCGGTATAACTGTGGCAGTAATCGCTCTCATACCTTATAACTACTTTGTGGCCCGGATTGAGCGGGAAACCGAGGTAATTGAACATTATGCAACCCGGCTTGAAATGGCGCTGACCACGCAATCGCAGGAGTGATGATAATGAAAATAGCACGAAAACCAATGAAGAAGGCCCGTATCGAGATTATTCCGATGATTGACACGATGTTTTTCCTGTTAGTGTTCTTTATGCTGGCTACCCTCACAATGACAACCCAGTCCGGCCTGCCGGTAAATCTCCCCCAGGCCAACGGCGTGCAAGATGAAACAAAGCAGATAGTGACGCTGACACTAACCCAGGATGGAAATATCTTTTATGATAAGCAACAAATCAACTCGCCGGCCGAAGCTGTGTCGCGGCTTACTCAACAAAACAAACGCGATCTGCTGCCGGCGGTAATAATTAATGCCGACCGCGGTGTTGAACACGGTCGCGTGGTTGAACTACTGGACGCTGTCCGTCAAAGCGGCATAATAAAGGTTGCCATAGCGGTAAAACCATCAGGTAATAGTACGGTAACCCATATGTGATTTACAGGTCAGGATAACGAAGAGCATAAAGCGAGCTATGGATAACTTAGAGATAAGTTATCCATAGCTCGCTTATTTTATAGTAAAGTATAAATTTTGGGAGTCGTGGAGGTCTTAAAGAAATTGTGCCCCCATAAGGTGGTACCCCGGCAACCCTCGTAACTCCCGTAACTCCCGTAACCCCCCGGCCTTTGCCGGAAAAAGCGTTCCGCAGGAGAAAAGCCGGGCGGTATTCCGTTAAAAAATCCGTACTGTTTGAGCGTAGCGAGTTTACGGATTTTAGGAATATCGCCCGGCTTTTCAGCTTTTGGAGGCGTTGGGCCTAGAGCTTTTGTTACTTTTGGGGCAATGCCAAAAGTAAAACCCCCTCACATTGTGTTCCATTGACTAAACTTAAGACGATGGACCTCGATAGCGTTTTTCTTATACTATTTTTGCTCAGTTAAAATTAACGGCCCGTTAGCTGTGATAGCAATCGTGTGTTCATATTGAGCGGATAGTGTACCATCAACAGTTCTTGCTGTCCAGCCGTTTCGATCTATTTGGCACTGCCAGGTGCCGATGTTAACCATTGGCTCTACCGTTATGACCATGCCTTCCTGCAAGCGGCTTCCTTTGCCCGGTTTACCATAGTGGAGAATAACCGGGTCTTCATGAATGGTTCGTCCGATGCCATGGCCGCCAAAATCTCTGACAATTGACAGGCCTGCCGTTTCCACACAGGTTTGTATAGCATGACCAATATCCCCTAGCCGGCTTCCGGCCTGTGCTTGTTCAATGCCTTTATACATAGACTCTTTAGTGATTTGCAACAGGTGTTTGGCCTCAGCAGAAATATTGCCAACTGAATAAGTCCAAGCTGAGTCGGCAAGGGCGCCGTTTAAGTTAACAACAAAGTCAACTGTTACAATATCGCCGTCTTGCAGTGGTTTGCTATTAGGAAATCCATGACAAATTTCATCGTTAATAGAGGCACAGGTAGCATATTTATAACCCAGATAACCTTTTTGCTCCGGCGAGGCGTTCCGGTTTGCTAAATAATCTTCAACAAATTTATCAATTTCTAATGTCGTAATACCCGGCTTGATAATTTTTCTGATTTCCTGGTGACAACAAGCCAGCATTTTACCTGCTTCATGCATCATTTTTATTTCCCGCTCGCTTTTTAATTCAATCATGCCAGGTTCCTCCTCAATCAGTTTACTTTTTAGAGATAATGAATAAGTCATATATATATATATATTACAAGAAGTAAAAAAAATTAATGGCTAACAGGTTAAGAATGTAGGGTTACATTGCGGCTAAATTGCAGGTAAGCAATGGTTCGGATTTACCAAAATAAAAGCGACCAAGATACTACGCCCCAGTCGCTTATTTTCCGAAAAAATTCTAGGTTTTTTTAGTTTACAGAAGATTATCGGACTTAACTTCATCATTTTGGCTTCCATCTTAAGAATAGCGTTATTTTGTTGGTGAGACCCCAATATATAAACTGGATAATTGCCAATAATAGAAACCAGTAACCGCAAAAGCGCGAGTTACTGGTTTCTATTATTGGTATAATTATTTACTAGCGGATATTACTTAAATAATTCCGAATGTGTACCGGTACGCTCAAATATGATTTTTTCTGATTCCGGTTTATAAATTAATAGCCAATCTGGTTCGATATGGCATTCGCGCCGGTTGGCATAATTACCGATAAGGCTATGGTCACGGTTGCGGATGGGAATTGATTCTTCGTTAGCAATCTTGCGAATAATGTCTTTTAACTTTTCCATATCGCGGCCTCGACGTTGGGCTTTCTTTGTATCTCTTTCAAATTGCTTAGTAAAAACAGGTTGCAGCATCAGATATTTAGTTGACTGAACATATCGTCAGCATCTTTGCAATACACTAAGTTTTTACCTTCATCAGTATCTTTAAATGTTCGCAAAGTTTCTTCATTTGGTATTTCGACTAAAAAAGGCAAACCGCGCCGTAACTCTACTTGCCGGTAGAATAAGGTTATCGCTTCAGTAGGAGTCAGGCCAAGCTTATCAAAAATGTTTTCAACTACTTGTTTGAGGTCTGATTCAACTCGCGCTTTTACAACTGCGTCTTTTGCCATTTATGCCACCTCACAATAAAATTTCTTGTTAATTATATTGTACACCATTTGGTACACAAATAAAAGCGATTTAGGATTCATTCTTATATTTTCAACATGCATGACTACACGGTTAATTCTGCTCATAATATGAAATCAAATTTTTCTGCTCAAACGCCAAACCTAACCTTTTCCTCACTGTGGTTTCTTCATTCGGATAACCGCAACCCGTTACCCCGCGGGAATAGGGGTTTTTTTTATTATAATCACAACTGCACCTTTGGGGTGCAGTTGTGATTATCCCTAAAAGAAAAGGGGTTGAAAAAACACCTGAGTTATGAATGTTTCTATTAGACGTCCTATTTACCGTTTAATCACCGAAACAAACGGTATGATGGGAAATTCGATGAGAAGAGAGGGAGCGTATTATGGAAACGGTTACTATCGGCATGCCTGTTTATAATGGGGCGAAGTATATACATTCAACCTTGCAATCGTTGCTTAATCAGACTTTTTCCGATTTTAAAATTCTTATCTGCGATGATGGTTCGACAGATGGAACGTTAGATATCTGCCAGGCTTTTGCAGCCAGGGATAAGCGCATTAAAATTATCAACAATGAGACTCGGCTGGGCGGGGCCAGGAATTTCAATAAAACGTTTGACTTATCTGAGGGAGAGTTTTTTATGTGGGCAAGTCAGGATGACATTTTTCACCCGGACTATATTGCCAAGTGCTTAAAAAAACTCCAAGAATCGCCTGATTGTATCCTGGCACTCAGTGAAATCGATTTTATTGATGAATATGGCAATAGTCGCGGCGCTGTTGATTACAGCAATATTGGCACCGCAGGGATGCCTGTGGAAATGCGCATCCGGGAAGTTTTCCGCAGAGTAGGCTGGTGGGCTATTTACGGCATTATCCGGCCTGAAATGCTGCGTCAAACCAAAATGTACCGGAGTGAGTTTGCGGGCGATGTTGTTTTAATTGTCGACATGTTGTTGCAGGGAAATATGGCCAAAGTAGAAGAACCTTTATTTTTCTATCGCTTGCCACTGAATCCGGGAACAGTGGCACAAAATTTGCAAAGTATTGACCATACAAAAAAGTTGCCTGATAAACCATATACCGCTTTTTTGCAGTCGGTAATCAGATGCATTGCCGAATCAGACCATAGTGTGGAAGACAAGTTAAAAACGATTAATGTCTTAATTTGGACGATAGCGAACGAAAACGGGTTTATTAATGAAAAGTTAATTTATGAAAATATGTCCGACTATGTTTCCTTAGCACTGGGAAAAAATCTGTGTCTCATGAATTCCCAAAATGGAGGTGAATAAAAGGTGGCAAAAAAGTATGATTTAGCTGTTGCTTACCGGATATATCCGGGAGTATCAAAAGTTCCCCCGGTATTTAGTGATGATAAGTATATGTTATCTGAGCTATGTTTAAAGTCATTTAAAGAATCCTTAGGGTCACTTAAGGTAAAGATGTGGGTGCTGTTAGATAATTGTCCAGCCAAATATACAGAGTTATTTAGAAAATATTTCGATGATGATTGCCTGGAATTGATTGAATTACCGGGAGAAGGCAATGCCGCTACTTTTAATCTGCAGCTGCACATACTGCTTGGACAAAAATATAGTGAATATGTTTATTTTGCGGAAGATGACTATCTATATTTTCCTAATCAGCTGGAAAACATGGTTGAATTTATAAGAGCTGACAGAAACGTGGATTTTGTTACACCCTATGATCATTTGGATTATTATACGCTAAGCTTGCATGACCATCAAAGGACGGTTAAAGCTTTTGGCAACAGACATTGGATGACAGCTGCTTCTACTTGTTTAACTTTTCTTACTACGAAAGCTACATTACATGACTCCTGTGCTATTTTTAATACCTATGTCCAGGGCAATTCTGATGCCGCTCTGTGGCTGAGTCTGACAAAATGCAAAATGTTTGATCTCGCAACCTGCTTAAAATATTTTTCAAAGGACTGGATTGCTTACCATTACCGGTTAGCCTGGCATTGGTGCTGGTGGCAGTTACTATTTGGGCGCACCTATAAATTATGGGTACCCATACCTACCAGTGCGATTCATATGGAAAACCAGTTCTTATCACCTACTATTGACTGGAACGGGTATCTTAAGCAGGAAGCAGCGAAACTGGTCAATGAATTAGGCCAGCAAACAACCTCAACTAAGCTATAAATCCGGATACGGCAAAGAAGGGTGGGGAGAAATAATGAATATTTGTGTTATTGGGACAGGCTATGTTGGCTTGGTAACCGGAACATGCTTTGCTGAAATGGGCAATAAGGTTTGGTGTGTGGATGTTGATACAGAAAAAATCGCCAGACTTAAGTCCGGTATATTGCCGATTTATGAGCCAGGATTAAAAGAACTGGTTATGAAAAATGTTGCTGAAAAGAGGCTTGCTTTTTCCACTAAATTGGAAGAAGGATTAAAAGATGCTGTAGTTTGTTTTATTGCCGTTGGTACACCGCCAGGGGAAGATGGTGCAGCTGATGTTTCCTATGTTTTAGATGCTGCCAGCAACATTGGTGCGACGATGAATAAATATCTGATAGTCGTAAATAAGTCTACGGTGCCTGTTGGCACTGCCGATAAGGTGAAAAATATTATCAAACAGCAATTGACAGTCCGAGCTCAGGCTGACTTAGAATTTGATGTTGTATCAAATCCGGAATTTCTTAAAGAGGGGGCGGCAGTGGCAGACTTTATGCGTCCTGACCGGGTTGTTATTGGTACAGACAATGTGCGGGCAGCAGAACTGATGAAGCAGCTATATGAGCCCTTTAGCCGCAATCAGCAGCCCATTTTAATTATGGACATTAAATCAGCTGAGATCACTAAATATGCGGCAAACGCCATGTTGGCAACCCGCATCAGCTTTATGAATGAGATTGCCCGGTTATGCGATAAAGTCGGCGGCGATATTGCCAATGTACGTTTGGGAATTGGATCAGACAGCCGTATTGGTATGCAGTTTCTATATGCCGGTTCAGGGTATGGCGGGTCATGCTTTCCCAAAGACGTAAAAGAGCTTGTAAGTACAGGTTGTAAGAACGGAATAGCAATGGATGTTGTAAGTGCTGTTGAAGCCGTGAACGAGCGTCAGAAATATTACCTGGTGGATATGGTGAAAAAACGGTTTGGTGAGGCTTTAAACGGCAGAAGGATTGCCATTTGGGGTCTGGCCTTCAAACCACAGACAGATGATATGCGCGAAGCTCCGTCGATCACGATAATCAAATCCTTAATTGACATAGGGGCAACCATTCAGGCCTATGATCCGGAAGCCATTGAACAGGCGAAAACAGTTCTTGGTGATTATGCGGCAAGTATTACCTATAGTAAAGATATGCTGGAAGCGGTACATAATGCAGATGCATTGCTGGTGGTTACCGAGTGGCGGCAGTTCCGGCAGCCTGACTTTGCGGCGATAAAAAGCAAAATGAACCAGCCGGTTATCTTTGACGGCCGGAATCAGTATCGAGCTGAACAGATGGCGAGGTTAGGGTTTGAGTATTACTGCATCGGGAGAAGCTGCTATGTGCAATAAGCGAATTCTGGTTACCGGTGGCGCCGGCTTTATTGGTGCTCATTTATGTGCAAAATTATTGCAGCAAGGCCATGAAGTCATTTGCCTGGATAATTATTTTACCGGTTCGAAAGCAAATGTGAGCAGCCTGTTGAACAATTCCCGCTTTGAGCTGGTAAGACAGGATGTAACGTTGCCGTTGCATTTCGAAGTCGATGAGATATATAATCTGGCCTGTCCGGCGAGTCCGGTACACTACCAGTATAACCCGGCCAAAACTACCCAAACCAGTGTCTTAGGGGCAATCCATGTTCTTGAACTGGCGCGTTATCTGAAAGCCAGGGTCTTACAGGCATCTACTTCAGAAGTATATGGTGATCCTGCCATTCACCCCCAAGACGAAAGTTATTGGGGTAACGTAAATCCGATTGGTCCCCGTAGTTGCTATGATGAGGGCAAACGCTGTGCGGAAACGTTGTTTTTTGATTATCATCGTCAGTATGGTGTAAATAGTAAGGTTATCCGCATTTTTAACACCTATGGACCACTGATGAATTTAGCCGACGGCCGGGTGGTGAGCAATTTTATTGTGCAAGCTTTGCAAGGTCAGGATATCACTATTTATGGTAACGGGACACAGACAAGGTCTTTTTGTTATGTGGATGATCTTGTTGAAGGAATGATTCGTATGATGGCGACAGAAGGTGGCTGCATTGGTCCGATTAATTTAGGGAATCCCTGTGAGTTGACGATGCTTAAATTAGCCGAAAATGTACTTAGGTTAACTGGTTCTAAATCAAAGCTGGTGTTTAAATCCTTGCCTCAGGATGATCCCCGGCAACGTCATCCGAATATTGAATTAGCTAAATCAAAGCTTGCCTGGGAGCCTAAAGTGGCTTTGGAAGAGGGCTTGCAAAAGACAATTGCCTATTTTCGCAAGGTATTAGAATTCCGCAGTTTCAGAGAGGAGCGGTTGTTTTGAATACCACTCTTCTTAGGCTCATTTCCAAGCTGCAAAATCGCAAGATTATGGTCATCGGCGATATGGTAGCTGATGTCTATGTTGAGGGGAAAATATCCCGCATTTCGCGGGAAGCGCCGGTGCTTATTTTGGAGCACATGGCAGAAACTGTTGTTCCGGGAGGAGCCGCCAATGCTGTGCATAATACGGCTGCCTTAGGCGGCTGTGTGTACGCCGTAGGCGTAGTTGGCGAAGATTATGCCGGACAACAATTAACGCAGAACTTACAAATGAAGCAGGTTAATACAAAGGGGATAATTATTGACCCCTCACGTCCAACAATTACGAAAACCCGGATTATGGCCGGTGGACAAGCCACTGTACGGCAACAGGTTGTGCGGATTGACCGGGAAAAAAAAGAACCGCTGTCAGGAAGCGGCCAGCAGGCTATGAAAAATTATATCTTATCCCATATTGAAAGTATGGCCGGCGTAATCCTAAGCGACTATGGCAGTCAGACTATACCACCCGGCATTATCCGCAGCGTTATTGACGGCTGTCAGCGGGCCGGTATTCCCTGTATCGTTGACTCGCGGTATAATATTAAGGCCTATACCGGCGTTACAGTAGTTAAACAAAACGAATCCGAGGCCGCCGCTGCGGTGGGGTACGAGATCGTTGATGAAAATACCCTGGTTACAGCCGGCTGGACTATTCTTGAGCGTCTTAATGCCCAAGCTGTGCTGATAACCTGTGGGCCGGATGGCATGACGTTATTCGAGGCTTCCGGGAAAGTTTCGCAGATTCCTGTGACCAATAAAAGCGCAGTCTATGACGTTACCGGCGCCGGGGATACGGTAGTGGCAGCTATGATCCTGGCCTTGGCTGCCGGTGCATCGTATTTGGAGGCGGCGCGATTGGCCAATTTCGCGGCAGGTATCGTCGTCAGAAAGCTCGGCACAGCCACTGCTACACCAGACGAACTTGCGGCAGCGATTAGCAGGTATCAATATGAAGTGTAACACCCTGTGATTATAGGATGTATATGATTATGAAAATTGTGCAGTGTGATCAAATTAAAACGATTGCTGCTACGCTTAAAGTGGCCGGTAAGGTTGTCGTATTCACCAACGGCTGTTTTGATCTGCTGCATAGCGGCCATGTCCGGTATTTAGCAGCGGCAAGAAGGCTGGGTGACTGCCTGATTGTTGGTCTAAACAGTGACAAATCGATAAGAAGGCTAAAAGGAATGACCCGGCCGATAAACGGGCAAGAGGACCGGGCTGAAGTTTTATCCGCTTTGGCTGTAGTTGATTATGTGGTTATATTTGATGACCATACGGCCGCAGGCTTGGTGGCGGCAATAAAGCCGGATATTTATGTCAAAGGGGGGGATTATTGTATTGAGGACATTCCTGAAGCCCAGGCAGTCTCAAGTTACGGCGGTAAAACGGTGTTAATTCCCCCTGTTCCTGGGCGGTCGTCCAGTAATATAATTAACAAAATAGTAAACATAATTCCCACCTAACAGGTTAGGTGGGAATTATGTTTACTATTTTGTACTGCCACCCCCTTGCCTTAAAGAAATTGTGCCCCCATAAGGTGGTACCCCTGCAACCCCCGTAACCCCTCGGCCTTTGCCGGAAAAAGCGTTCCGCAGGAGAAAAGCCGGGCGGTATTCCGTTAAAAAATCCCTCATAAAAAACCCAAAACCCCCGGGTTTCCCGAGGGCTTTCCGTGGGTTGGTGATGAGACCATGGCAGTAAGTATCTCATTCATATACATTCAACAGAGCGGAAAAATTAAACGATTAACTGAGGCCCCGTTTTTTTAATTCTTGTTCGGTACTAACCAACTGAATGCAAAGAGCCAACAATTCCATAGCTTGTTTTAAATCGGCTAAGGGCGGGAAGGTGGGAGCAAGCCGGATGTTTTTATCTTCCGGGTCTTTTCCGTAAGGAAAGGTGGCGCCGGCAGGAGTAAGTATGACCCCGGCGGCAGCGGTTTTAGCTACTACCTTTCGGGCACAACCGGGCAATGTATCAAGACTTATGAAGTAACCACCCTGCGGCTTGCTCCAGGTAGCCAATCCTTTACCTCCCAACCCGGCCTCCAAAGTCTCCAGCACTAAGTCAAACTTAGGCTTGAGAATGGCTGCATGGCGGCGCATATGAGCTTCAATTCCAGTCAGGTCTTTAAAGAAGCGGATGTGGCGGAGCTGGTTTATTTTATCAGGTCCGATGGTTTGAATTGCAATTTGTTTTTTTAGCCAGTTAATATTACTTTCGCTGCCGGCTACCATGGCAATACCGGCACCAGGAAAGCTGACTTTGGAAGTGGAACCGAATACAAAAACCCTGTCAGGGTGTCCGGCTTTTTTACAGGCAGCAAGAATATTTACTAAGCAGGGCGGGGTAGCGGTCAGGTGATGGATCGTATAGGCGTTATCCCAAAAAATCCGGAAGTCAGGTGCTTTGGCAGGCATGGCTGCCAGTCGTTCCACCACAGCAGCGGAATAGGTGATGCCGGTGGGATTGCTGTATTTGGGCACACACCAGATGCCTTTAATTGACGAATCGGCGGCTACCAATTGTTCTACCTGATCCATATCCGGACCGTCATGCAGATAGTTTATAGGAATCATTTCAATGCCTAAATATTCGCAGACAGCGAAATGCCGGTCATAGCCGGGGCTGGGGCAGAGAAATTTTACTTGCGGCAGTTTCCCCCAGGGAGTGGTATTGTCCGGCAACCCGCGCAACATAGCCCGGGCAATCAGATCATGCATCAGTGTCAAACTGGAATTGCCACCGATTATGATTTCGCCAGGGCTTACTTCCAGGACCTGGGCGAAAAGTTCTTTGGCTTCTGGGATACCGTCTACTCCGCCATAAGTTCGGCAGTCAGTACCATTGACCGCTTTATAATCGTTTTCCTGGAGACAATCAAAAAGTCCGGCAGAAAGGTCTAATTGTTCAGGACAGGGTACGCCGCGGGACATATTCAGGGTAAGCTTTTGTGCCTGAAATTTTTCATAACTGCAGACCAATGTAGAATAGTGCTCTTGCAGCAGCAGGTCATTCATCTCGTTCAACTTGCTCATTGTGCATCGCTCCTTTGTATTCATTATACAGAATTTTCTAGAGCATGGGAATAATAAATTATATCTTCCTTCCACTATATAGACTGATTGACAGCTAGGGCAATTCGCTTAAGTCCTTCCGTTAACAGCGGGCGCGGGCAGCCAAAATTAAGGCGCATAAAACCAGTACCCTGATGACCAAAGGTTACGCCGTCATTAAGCCCTACCTTTGCCTTTTTCGCAAAGAACTGGACAAGGTCAGGTTGGGAAAGCTGTAAATTGCGGCAATCCAGCCAGGCTAAATAGGTACCTTGCGGTTTGTCAACGTTAATTGCCGGAATGTTGGCAGCAATATATTCTGTCAGATATTGGGCGTTGCCTTCAAGGTAGACTAATAACTCATCAAGCCACGGCGCACCATGGCGGTAAGCAGCTTCCAGAGCGGTGATACCAAATACATTGTTTTTGCTGATGCCCAATTGCTGGACGGTTTGAGAAAATTGACTGCGTAATTTGTTATTCGGAATAATAGCAATTGAGGTATATAGGCCAGCAGTGTTAAAAGTCTTGCTGGGGGCGGTAAGCGTGATTATTTTGTCTTCACTGTCAGTATTTAAGGAAGCCAGCGGTATATACTGATGGCCGGTATATACTAAATCGCCGTGAATTTCGTCTGTCAGCAGCAATACATTGTTTTCCAGGCAGATTTTTACCAGCTTGGTTAGCTCTGAGCGCGACCAAACCCGGCCAACCGGATTATGCGGGTTGCATAAAATTAGCATTTTGGCTTCGCGGGCTTTTTCCGCCAGGTCATCAAAATCCAGGCAATAGCTGTCGGCTTCATAAACTAACGGGTTTTCCAGCACAATGCGGTTCTGGTTGTGTACACTGGAAAAGAAGGGGGGATAAACCGGGGGTTGGATAATAACTTTATCTCCCGGCTTAGTAAAGGTCTGCACTGCCAAGGTTATAGCAGTTACCACTCCAGGAGTGCTAACCATCCATTCCGGATTGGTTTTCCAGTTATGCCGTTTATCCAGCCAGTCAGTTACGGCATCATAGGCATAGGAGTGGGGAGACGGGTAACCGAAAACGCCATGCTGAACTCGGGCGGCGAGAGCTTCGTTTACGGCCGGAGGCGAAGGGAAATCCATGTCAGCTACCCAGAAGGGCAGCACATCCTTGGAACCAAAGAGGGCAGCGGCGTCATCCCATTTGGTACTGCCGCTGTTGTGACGCGCAATCACAGTGTCAAATTTGTCAAGGTTGGAGTTAGTCATAGTATCACACCTTTTTTCATAAAATTTAGTTCACCGGAAAGATATTATTCTTCCAGCGCCTGCGCCAAATCGGCAATGATGTCTTCCACATCTTCAATACCGACAGACAAGCGCAGCAAACAGTCGCTAATGCCCAGACGTTCTCGAATGTCAGCCGGGATGTCAGCATGGGTCTGCACTGCCGGGAAGGTAATTAACGATTCAACACCGCCTAAACTTTCAGCAAATTGGAGAATCTTAATTTTGCGCAATACTTGTGCAGGCAGGCGGGGATGGTCTACAACAAAGGATAACATGCCGCCATAACCAGTCGCTTGGGACTCTTGGATTTCCCGGCCAGGGTGGTCTGCCAGGCCGGGATAATAGACTTTGGTGACGTTGGGGTGAGCGGTAAGGCATTTGGCAATAGCCAAGGCGTTTTCTTCTTGTTGGCGTAAGCGAAGCGCAAGCGTTTTTAGGCCGCGCAGGAGCAGCCAGCTATCTTGTGGCCCAAGGATAGCCCCGGTCGCGTTTTGGATAAAGCCAATTTTTTCACAGAGGGCAGGATCACGGGCAACTGCCAGGCCACAAATCACATCGTTGTGGCCCGATAAGTATTTGCTGCCACTATGGATGACAATATCAGCGCCGAGAGTCAGGGGGCGCTGCAGGTAGGGTGATAAAAAGGTATTATCAACAATAACATGAATGGGGTGGAAATTATTGGCACAGGCGATAGACGTTATCGCCCTGATATCAGCAATTTTCATCAGCGGGTTGCTTGGTGTCTCAAGCAAGATGGCTTTGGTTGATGGCTGAAGCGCTTGGCGTACTTGATGAGTATCACTAGTGTCTACAAAAGTGGCAGACAAGCCAAATTGGGCGAATAATTGCTCCAGAAGGCGGTAGGTTCCGCCATAACAATCTTCAGTAATGATCAGATGATCGCCAGGGCGGTAAAGCATGAGTATGGCCGTAATGGCTGCCAGGCCTGAGGCAAAGGCAAAACCCGCATGGCCTTCTTCAAGCGCAGCTATGGCTTCTTCCAGAGCTTTGCGAGTGGGATTTCGACTGCGGGAGTAGTCATAGCCGGTGCTGCAGCCAAGTTCAGGGTGACGGAAAGTGGCTGTCTGATAAATCGGGGTGCTGATTGCACCGGTAGTTTTATCGGTGACCAGTCCTGACTGGACAATTTTAGTGGAAATTTTCATAAACGTTCATCTCCCGCATTGATAATGAAAAAACGACTCTTCCGGAAGAAGAGTCGCCTATCTACGCAAATAACTCATCTTCCGGATTGCTCCGCTGGATTTAGCACCTTGCATAAAATGCCGGTTGCCGGGTGTCATAGGGCCAGTCCCTCGACCACTCTTGATAAGTTTAGTATTCTATTGTGATTTTATGACTTTTATTTTTACATAGTTAAAGAGGATTTGTCAATAGTATTTTTAAAAGCAGTTTTATATTGACGCTAGTAAAAAAACCATATATGATGATTTAAAGAATAATCTGTGTTAACTATTAGGGAGGAGGCAGTGTCTGTGACTGAGCGTACCAACATTCAGGCGTTAATCAATAAAGCGGAAACAACTCATACCCTTACAAAAGAGGAATTGGTCACTCTGCTGCAAGATCGTCAATATGAAGCAGAGGTGTTTGCCGCCGCCGACCGGGTTCGACAAAAGTATGTGGGTGATGAAGTTCATTTGCGTGGGCTTATTGAATTCTCCAACAGATGCAAGCAAAATTGCTTGTATTGTGGTTTACGGCGTGATAACAGTAAGGTCAGCCGTTATCGCCTGGATGTGGACACTATTATTGATTTTGCTGTTAAAGCCAAGTCCTACGGTTACCGTACAGTGGTGTTACAGTCAGGTGAAGATGAATGGTTTGATGTCGCTAAAATGGTGGAGATAATAAAAAAAATCAAAGAACTTGATTTGGCCATTACGATTAGTGTTGGTGAAAAATCGCGAGAAGTTTATCAGGCCTATCGCGATGCGGGCGCTGACCGGTATCTTCTTAGAATCGAGACGACAGATAAAGAATTGTATGAAAAACTAGATCCTGGTATGAGCTGGGATAACCGGATGAGATGCCTGTACGATTTAAAAGAGCTGGGTTTTGAGCTAGGTACAGGCTGTCTTGTAGGTATACCCGGGCAGACTATAGAATCATTGGCCGATGATATTCTCTTTTTCAAGGAAATTGACGCGGATATGATTGGGGTAGGGCCATTTATTCCCAATCCTGATACACCCTTAGCTGACGAAGCTGGTGGCACGTTTGAATTAAGTACCAAGGTTATGGCGCTGATTCGTCTTTTGTTGCCAGATATTAACATCCCGGCGACAACGGCGATGGAATCCCTAAACCCGCAGGGGCGGGTGCTGGCGCTGCAGCGGGGGGCTAATGTAGTCATGCCTAACGTCACAGAAGGTGAATATCGCCAATTATATCTTCTTTATCCGGGAAAAATCTGTGTTAACGATACTCCGGCCCATTGCCGTTCGTGTATTACCGGTAAAATTACGGGTATTGGCCGGAAAGTTTCGGAGACTCATGGTTACCGGGCTAAACGTGCCTAACAGGTATAGAGGGGATTATGGGAATGAGTAAAAGTATTACAGAGGAAGTTCTTGTTTTGCTTGAACAAGCTGTGAAGGATATAAGCTTTGGTTCGGTTACGTTGGTACTTCAGGATTCGCGAATCATTCAAATGGAAAAGCTGGAGAAAATCCGGCTTGGTGAGCACCCGGTTAAGGGGGCGGTGAACAGGACAACTACTGCAAGTAATCTTAGGACCCGGATTTTGCAGTCAGTTAGCGGCATGGAGTATGGGAAGGTGGCTATCCAAATTCAGGCTGGGCAGATTATGCAGATCGAGAGAACAGAGAAATACCGGGTCGGCAAATTGACTGGCCTCTACGGTGACGGAATTTAATAGATAACAACGATGGAACGACTAAGGCTTCTGTCGGCGTCCGAAAAGACTTGGTACAAGCCAAGTCTTTTCTTAATATAACAGATAGTATAAAAATGCAGAGGCTATTATTACCGCAAAGTACTCAAAATACTCAAAGGGTTAAAGGTATCGTGGACGATAGCATTACTATAATTTTGGCTGAAGATTAAAAGGCCGCGCTAGCAGCTTTCTTATGCTGCCGAAGGCCATTTTGTACGTAAAATACGGACTCGCGTACTTGTAAAAAAGACGCATAATAGTGTGTTGACAACAAACATGTAAAGGTGTATATTCTACTAAAGAATGCAAAAAGTACATTCCTCAACACAGTACACTCCGGATGAACATCTCAGTATTTTAGAGGCAGGATAATGGGTATGAGGAAAAAGAGGGGGACGGGAGAAAATATGCGAAAAAAATTAATAGCAGTGGTGATGAGTACGTTGCTTATAGCTGGAGCATTAGCTGGCTGCGGCGGTACTAAACAAGAAGCAACAAACGAAATCAAGATTGGCGGAAACTTTGAATTAACCGGTGGTGTGGCCAACTACGGTAAGCAAGCTGTTAATGGCATCCAGCTGGCCATCAAACAAGCCAATGCGTCTGGCGGTGTTTTAGGCAAACAAATAAAGTTAGTGCTGGCTGATAATAAATCAGAATCAGCCGAGGCAACTAACGCTATTACGAAGCTTATTACCCAGGATAAGGTTATAGCTATGTTTGGACCGGCAACTAGTTCGAATACTATAGCTACTGTGCAGGTATCGCAAGACCATAAAATTCCATTAATTACCCCAACTGGGACTAGCGAAAAGATTACTGTCGATAATGGTAAAACTCGTCCATATGCTTTCCGGTCTTGCTTTATTGATCCGCTGCAAGGTACGATTATGGCTAATTTCGCCAGCAACACGCTGAAAGTGAAAACGGCAGTCATTTATATTGACAGCAGTTCAGACTATTCTAAAGGGCTCTCTCAATCCTTTGAGACTGTGTTTACACAAAATGGTGGTTCAGTGATAGGTAAAGAAGCTTTTTTACAAAAAGACCAAGACTTCAAAGCCACTCTTACCAAGATTAAAGCCATGAATCCTGATGTTGTCTTTTTGCCGGCATATTATGAAGAAGTAGGCAAAATCGTCAAACAGGCACGTGAAATGGGGATGAATATGCCGTTTCTTGGAGCCGATGGCTGGGATGATGCCAAGGTAGTAGAAATTGCCGGGGCGGCTCCGCTTAATAATACGTTTTTCTGCAGCCACTTTTCTTCCCAGGATAAAGATCCTAATGTTGTGAAATTCATTGAAGCCTACAAGCAGGAATACAACCAGGAACCTGGCGTTTTCTCTGCCCTTGGCTATGATGCCGGTTTATTCTTAATTGATGCAATCAAACGGGCGAACAGCACTGATCCTGAAAAAATCCGTGAAGCTTTAGAGCAAACTAAGAATCTGCAACTAAGCACAGGCCTGATGACGATTGATGCCAATCATAACCCAATCAAGAGCGCTGTTGTGCTTGAAATGAAAGATGGCAAACAAACGTTTAAGGAAAAAGTTACCCCAAATCTATAACGTGAGTCGTAGATCAATTTGGTCTCTGGATAAATGTTTAAAATTGGGTTGACAGGTAATTGTATTCGTGTTACAGTATAAGTGTGAAATAAATATATTTTGCTGACCGGAAAACCGGAGGCAATCGACGGCTGAGTTAGCTTCGATTGCCTCCTTTTAGTTTTACGGCTTACGCGATACTTATTGCAGGAAACAAGGTTAAAATAATAGTAATCAAATCAGAGAGGATGAATATTATGGCTAAAATTTATGGAAGTTTGACAGAACTTATAGGTAATACACCGTTATTAGAACTAAAAAATTATGGTGCGAAAAAACAAATAACTGCTAAAGTAATTGCCAAGTTAGAATACTTTAATCCGCTTGGTAGTGTTAAGGATCGCATTGGTTATGCCATGATTAAGGATGCTGAAGATAAGGGAATCATTAATAAAGATACAGTTATTGTTGAACCTACCAGTGGTAACACCGGGGTTGGCCTGGCATTTGTTGCTGCTGCCCGTGGATATAAGCTGATTCTTACTATGCCGGAAACCATGAGTATTGAGCGTCGCAAACTGCTCAAAGCGCTAGGTGCAGAGCTTGACCTTACGCCAGGTGCCAAAGGCATGAAAGGCGCAATTGAGCGAGCGGAAGAACTTGTGAAAACTACTCCCAATGCCTGGATTCCACAACAGTTCAAAAATCCGGCAAACCCCGAAATACACCGGAAAACAACTGCGGAGGAAATCTGGCGGGATACTGATGGCAAAGTTGATATCATTGTAGGCGGTGTAGGCACTGGCGGTACTATTACTGGTATTGCGGAAGCTCTTAAACAACGAAATCCTGGTGTTAAAGCTGTTGCTATTGAGCCGGCTGATTCGCCCGTATTGTCAGGCGGCAATCCTGGCCCGCATAAGCTTCAAGGTATTGGCGCCGGCTTTGTACCTGAGGTATTCAATACGAAGGTGATTGATGAAGTCTTTACAGTTCAGACTGAAGAAGCTTACCAAGCAACCCGGGATGTTGCTACCGTAGAGGGCTTGCTTGTTGGCATCTCCAGCGGCGCAGCACTGCATGCGGCAGCTGAACTGGCAAAACGTCCGGAGAACAAAGGTAAAAATATTGTCGTTATTTTGCCAGATACCGGGGAACGTTATCTGTCTACCCCTCTGTTTGGTGAAGAGTAAACTTCAAAAAGAATAGCATAATAAAAAGCATTCCAACGCGACTGGCGCGGCCTGGAATGCTTTTTTAATTACTTTTCATCACGTTCCATAAAGCGAACTAAATTCGATACTTTAGTTAGTTCACCTTGTGTAGTTGCATTTAATGAATCTAAATCAGCAATACATTCCATTGATGAAGATATTACATCCACAGCACTGATGATATCCGAAGCGACAGCAGTTAAATCGGTATTGAATTTGTTCATATCATCTTGAAATTTATAGGTGAAATCACTACTGGAGCTCAGTTTTGCAGATATTTCCTGAACACTTTCAAATAAGCTATTAATAGAAGCATTCGTTTGATTTAAGCTGTTCTGGGTATTCTGGGCCAATTTTCGTACTTCATCGGCAACTACGGCAAAACCACGGCCTTGCTCACCGGCTCGTGCTGCTTCAATAGCAGCATTTAAGGCCAATAGATTAGTTTGTGCAGCAATATTCATTATTAATGATAACACATTCTTAATTTCTTTTGTGCTGCCGGTCAATGCTTCTATGGTTGGTGCAATTTGGTTATTTACAGAAATCAATTCATTAACACCGTTCATATTTTTAGTAAGTACTTGCAATAAATTTTTTGTATCATTACCAATGTTACTGACATGGTGACCTATTTTGTTGACATTATCTAAAACAGTTGGAATGTTGTTGCTATTGGCAGTTAATAACTCAATAACCTTGCCACGAAATCTGTTTACAATTTTAATTTGGTTTAGTTGTCGTTCTAAACAGTATTTTTCGAAGTTGCTATAGTGGATTGGCAGGTTATCAACATATTGATCACAGAAATCATCTTCATCATTGGTATGAAAAAAGAATACAGCCGTCAGTGTTTCATTAATATTCGATCCTAACAATTCGCCAAAACTAGAATAGCCGGCCACAGCAATTTCCGGAAAAGCATTTACTTTTCCAATTGCGTCAGCATTGAATAACCGGCGTAATATGCAATCATTTAAAATCCCACCAATAGGTTTGGGTTTGTAGCGAATAAACTCTTGCCAATCTCTTGAAATCGTATCTACTAATGAAGTCCGCCGTACAACAAAAAGTTTTTCGCCCATAGCTAAATCGCAGAAGAAATAGACTCTATCGTTTGCTTCATCAATTTTTGCTATGGCTCTGACAAAAGTTTCACCACCAACTTCAACAGCAAACCCAGAGGACTCAAGCACTTTATTTAACTGCTCAACCGTTTGCACGTTAAAGCGTTTTTTAAGTAGTGAAATAAAGCTAATATTATTATAGTTTTCATCAAAAACTTTACTTACATACCGTAAAGCCGAATTTGAATCTGATATGATAAATTCACCCGTATCTTTTGTAAAACCCTGTGTTTTAAAGATACCATAGCGATAATTGGCATGTAACTTCAGCAGGCAAACTACGGCATGGTTTTGTCTAACAACATTACCATCATAAATGTAGGTATTTAAAAAATCCAAATTACCGGCTGCTGATCCGCCCACAAACATACAGGGAAATTTTTTACTCGCATAAACAGCTTGCATAAAGAATGTTTCAGAACTTGACAAACCGTCAACATAGGCTAAAGCTACGGTATTATGGCTATTGATGCTAAATTTGAGCGGAATTTTCTCAAGTTCATATTTTATTTGAGCAACTCGCTCATCGACACTCTTTTCGACAATGCCTTTTTTTAGGTCGTCGTTAGCCAGAGGAATAGATATGATTTGGCAGTTTTTGACCATTCTTTTAGAATAGGCTTGGAGAAGAATTTTCTTGCGATTTTCAGTTGCCGGTTTATATATAGTGGAATCGGCAGTGCTGTTGCATAGTTCACCTGCGGTGGATATCATCATAAAGGGGACATTGGCTGGCAATAAGCCCTTTATGGTTGTCGCCAACTGGCTAAAATTGTTATCAGGCGAAGCAAAACCTACAACAAAAGCTACGCCATCAGCGACTTCACAAAGTTTGTTAATGTCGGCGGCGCTTAGCTCTCTTGCTGATAAATACGCTACTTGGATATCTTCTAATTTAGTAATAGGTACAGTATGAATAGTGTTAGTGGCTGATGGCGAGTCTTGAGAAGGTTGATTTTTTTTATACCATTTTAGCATAACATCCCTCTTTTCGTTAAAATAGTACCATTGCGTTTTTTCAAGTATTTCTCGTATAATTCCAAAATTCCTGCCTGAATAATACAAATTTAACAGGGAATGTATTGCTTATAATACAGGTATCTTACTTTATATGTGACTATAGCAGGAATAACGATCCTGATAGCGAATGAATATATAGAATATTTATATTAATATATTTAAGTTAATCTATTACAACTTTGGGTGATAGGTGGTTTATGAAACAAATAATAGTTGCGGGTATTGATGCAGGCTCTTCAGCAATCAAGTTGAGCTTATATGATGGTGTGCAGCTGGAAAATGTAAGTTGTCCTTCAGGCTGGAATCCCAAGGAACAAGCAGCCAGCCTGCTTGCTGCGGCGCTTGCTAAGCAGGAAGCTATCACGCCGGCCTACTTGGTGGGAACAGGGTACGGGCGTTTTAACTTGCCATTTGTAACCAAAGCCATGACGGAAATAACCTGTCATGCCCGTGGGGCGTCTTATCTGCTGCCTGAGGCACAAACGGTGCTTGATATTGGCGGACAGGATGCCAAGGCGATTCGGATAGATGGGCAGGGTAAAGTTCAGGATTTTGTTATGAATGACAAATGTGCTGCCGGGACAGGGCGGTTTCTTCAGGTTATGGCTAACGCATTGGGGCTTGATGTGGCCGAAATTGGCAATATTGAAGTGGGGGCTGATGGTCAGCAATGTACAATCAATTCAATGTGTACCGTATTTGCTGAGTCTGAGGTTATTGGGCTGGTCAACCGGGGAGTCACCCGTGAGGCCATTATTGGCGCTTTGTACACTTCAATTGCTAATCGGGTAGCGGCCATGGCGGCAGGAATTCAGCCAACGCCGCCGGTAGCTTTTACTGGTGGCGTTGCGCAGAATCAGGCACTTAGGCGTGAACTTGCAGCCAGGCTGGGGCTGCCGGTTATTACTCATGACCAGGCGATATTTGCCGGGTCTATTGGTGCGGCCCTGTATGCCTGGGATGCACTTCAAGTAAGTTAGAACAATTGATAAATGGGGGTAAATTATATGGCAGATGCATTTGCTATGCTCAAAAACATTAAAGAAACAGGGAAAAAGGTGGTAGGTTTTTATTGTGTCTATGCACCGCAAGAGCTTGTATTGGCTGCTGATGCGCTGGGCTTTGCTTTGTGTGCCACTAAAGAGGAAGCGATTCCTGCCGGGGAAAAAACGCTGCCGCGGAACTTTTGTCCGCTCATTAAATCTTCATATGGCTTTGCCGTAACCGATAAGTGTCCATACTTTCTCTATTCGGACATTATTATTGGCGAAACGACCTGTGATGGCAAAAAGAAGATGTTTGAGCTTATGAAAGAATTCAAACCAGTGCATGTCATGAAGCTGCCACAGACCTACCTTGACGACAGTGATAAGGCCTATTGGTTAAATGAAGTGAAAATATTGAAGGATATGTTGGAAAAGGAATTGGGCACTGCGATTACCGGGGAAAAGCTCAGGGAAGCCATAAAGGTGCTCAATGAAGAGCGGCGTTTGATGCAGGAATTGTCCGAATGTATGAAAAATGACCCAGTGCCAATGACTGGGCAGGACTTTCTAAAACTTATGTGGGGCCGGAATTTCGTTACCGACCGGACAGAATTTGTCCAACAAATAAAAGAAATTATCAAGGATATGCAAGAAAGTATTGCCAAAGGCGAAGCTGCCATGCCTCAGGGGGCTAAACGGATTTTGGTTACCGGTGTGCCAACAGGTATCGGCTCGGAAAAAGTTATTAAAATTATCGAGGATTGTGGTGCACCTGTTGTCTATATTGAGAACTGCTCAGGCATGAAGCAGTTTGTCACCCTTGTCGATGAAACCAAGCCGCCACTGGAGGCTATTGCTGATAAATATCTGTCAACCCCTTGTTCTTGTATGAGTCCGAACCCCATTCGCCTTGAGAATCTGGCCAGACTGATTAAGGACTATCGAATTGATGGTGTGGTTGACATCACCTGGCAGGGTTGTCATACCTATAATGTAGAAAGCCGCGTAGTTAAGGAGTTCTTAAAGAAAAACGGCGACACTCCATTCCTGCAGATCGAGACCGATTACTCGCAGGGTGATGTGGAGCAGATTAAAACCAGAGTGCAGGCTTTTCTGGAAATGATGGCTTGAATTGTAACAGGAAAGTAAGATAGAATCGACAAATATAACAAATGCCTCCTCATTATTGAGGGGGCATTTGTATTGGGGCCTAGACAAGTATAAGTTTTTTGAACCGCAGAGACGCAGAGTACGCAGAGGGAATGTTCTCGATATACATCTCCCCTTTGCGCTTTCTGTGTACTCTGCGGTTAGAGCCGTACCCTCAAGGGCGCGATAGCGCTTTTTATATAACCATAAGTAATCATGTGTATGCCTTATGTGTATTATACTGCCAGGCGTACTTTGCATATAATGAAGGAAGAGTGGTAGCACGTGGAAGGGGGAGAGGTCATGCGGAATTTATTTGCGGAATTATTTAATTGCAAACAAGTTGACAGTAAAACAGATACTGTCAAAGCAGACATAACTGCTGATAGCCAGGATAAAAAGGTACTGATTCCAGTTGCCTTGGATATAACACGGACACAGGAGTTCTGGGATAAAGCTGTGCCGTCTTGAGTGGTGAGTGCAATATTGTAAATTATTCTTGACAGAATCATAGTGAGCCAGCCATAGTATAAGGTATATAGTCCTAAGGGACTATATACCTTATACTGATTTAGGGAGCTCATTTGTTATGGATATTCTCCACTTAACTTATTTTATTGAAGTAGCCAGGCAACTGAGTTTTACCAAAGCAGCTCAATTGCTTCACGTTTCTCAGCCCTCAATTAGCAAAATGGTCCGCAAATTAGAGGATGAGTTGGGGGTTATCCTTATTGACCGGTCAGCACGTCGGATTAAGCTGACAGATGCCGGGCAGGCTCTCTATGAACGTAGTATCAAGATTGTTGATTCACTCAAGAATGTAGCTAAAGACTTGGAGGATTTAACAAGTGGCAGTAAAGGAAACATCCGTATTGGCATTCCGCCAATGGTTCAGACTAGCTTTTTTGCCATCGCTATTGGGGAGTTTAAGAAGCAGTACCCGAACATTATTATTGAATTGATTGAAGTTGGTTCTAAGGCCGTTGAAGGCATGTTAGAGGATGGAAGCATTGACATAGGTGTTGTTGTATTGCCGATAAAAAGCAAAGCCAAGTTTTCCATGTTTGCTTTTATAAAAAATCCAATTTGGCTTATTGTTTACCCGGAACATAGGTTGGCAGGGCGGGATTTTGTAAATATTACAGATTTGAAAGACGAGCCAATTGTCATGTTCCGCAAGGACTTTGCGCTGCATGATCATATTGTGGAGAAATGCCGCGAGTATGGTTTTGAGCCAAAGGTGCTCTGTGAAAGCTCACAGTGGGACTTCATGGTGGAAATTGTGACAGCAAAATTGGGAATTGCCTTGCTGCCCAAACTAGTATGCGACAAACTAGCTATTGATGTTATTAAGGCTTTGCCTATTGCGGAGGAAATTAGCCCCTGGCATTTGGCGGTCATGTGGAAGCAGGATACATACCTATCTTTTGCTGCTCGTGAGTGGTTACAATATGTTGCCTGTTTATTTGGTGTTACGATTGAATTGGATTAAAGATAACAATGAAAGGGTTGGAGAAGTTGCGAGTTGAAGATATATGTACAGTATTTTGGCGGGATTGGGTGGTATTAAACCGGCGGTTGGCCAAATTTGTTTTATCCCGGATGATTAGTCCGGTGTTATATTTGGTGGCGTTTGGTTGGGGGTTGGGACGTAATCTGCCAATGAATGGCGGTAGTTATCTGGATTTTATTTTACCAGGTATCATGGCGCTAAATGCGATGAATATAAGCTTTACTTCAGTAGGGTCGCCACTTAATATGAGTCGTTTATACCACAAGACACTGGAGGAGTATCTGATTGCACCAATCAGCCCAGGCTCATTCGTGACTGGTAAAGTGTTAGCCGGGGCGCTTCGGGGACTTATTTCCTGTGCAGTAATTTTTGTATTAGCCTATATATTTGGTGCTAAGCTTGCAGTTACTGCCGGTTTTATCCTGACGCTGGCATTGACTTGTCTATTGTTTGCAGCCATGGGGCTGGTGGCCGCGATGCTCATTAATTCGCATGAAGATATGGCCAGCTTCAATACCTATGTGCTGTTGCCGATGTCATTTCTATGTGCAACTTTTTTTTCGCCAGAGCGGTTGCCGCTTGCGTTCAGGTGGTTTATAGACCTATTGCCGTTAACTCATGCTACCTATGCCCTGAGAGCTATTGGCGGGGGCCTGGAGATGCCCTGGCTATCGGTCGGTGTTTTGGCTATATACACGCTGTTATTGCTTGCTATTGGCGTATGGACGATGATACGTGTGCGGGATTAGCGGCAATTAGATTGTTTCGCTAACGATGGCCGACCAGCTTTTTCCTTTATAGGCATTGTAACCACGGGTGCGGGCATAACCATAAATCTTGGTATTGCCGCGAGCGTCTTCTTCCAGTGTGTACCCGTAGGTTTCGCCGTTTATAGCACATTGAGCCGCTTTGAGGCTGCTGAGGTTGTCGGTTAAAATGCCTTTGCGGCTGGGGCAGGCAATGACATAGCCATCCTTATTTATGATAGCGATAGTTCCTTTCTTGCCAATGCGTGCCGAATCAAGAATATCATAAATATATTCCCAGTTAAAGCGGGAAGAAAAATAGCCCACAATTTCATTAGCATCATTCCGGATAGGACAAGAGTAGGCAACAGTATGACGATTTTCTATAGCGGAAAAATACAGATCGGTTACAGTTATGGTATTGGTTGTTTTCACTTCCTGAAACCAACTTTTGTCAGCCATGCTTTTTCCAATAAGCTCACGGTGTACGCCGGCAGCTACGATGATACCGGCGGTATCAAACACATAGAGATCAAAATAGACTTCATAGATATCAACAAGTGTTTTTAACAGGTTGTTAGCCTCTTCAATACGATTAGTTGCGGTGGAGCATAAGGCATTTTTTACTTGGGTAAAACCGGCCCAAGCCTGGGCATCGCAATTACGCTCAAATAGGTTGCGGTCAATTTTGTCGATAGTATCATAGGCCACGTCAGCTGTGCGTGCAGCCATAACTTCATTGGCCTTTGATTGAATATTTTCGATAATTGCAGTGCTTTCTTTAGTTGTCGAGAAACTGCGGGTGGCCAATTTTTTGATTTCCTCTGCCACTACGCTGAAGCCCCGGCCAGCCTCGCCGGCTCTTGCTGCTTCAATGGCTGAGTTTAGAGAGAGCAGGTTGGTTTGTTGAGCAATCTGCTGGATGGTATGTATTACTTTGCTCATGTCATTATTGGCATGTTTAAGCTCAGCTAGCAGGATGGATGCATCGATAATAGTAGTGTCAGACATGGTAACCCTCCTATAAAAAATAAAACGACGCATTCTGAAAAAAACAGAAGGCCTCGTTGCCATATGTATAGTTTATTATAGTGGTAAAATAGTGCGCGAGTCAAGCTACTTATAGCAAGGTTGTCTTAATTGGAGTGACATTTATAAAGCAAGTCTTTATATCAAACTCTGCATAGGTTCAATTCTTTGCAGGGTTTTGGCATTATTAGTGGGAATATATTGCTTGAACTCACATTTTATCAAACAGGAGGGAATAATACATGGAAAACAGCCAGCAAGGAAGTAAGTCGTGGAAAGACAATATCGGTACGTTTATTGCTGTTACAACTGTAATTTTGGCAGTGTGCGCAACTTTAGCTGCATTTAAAGCAGCTGGATATGGTAATAAAATGGTGCTGATGCAAAGTCAGGCATCAGACCAATGGGCGTATTATCAGGCGAAAAGTATTAAGGAGACAACCTATCAGGTTCAACGCGATGCAATGGCCTTGGCCGCCCAGGAAGCTGGTAAAATTGAGCTGTACAAAAGTAAGCTGGATGAGTACGACAAAGAAATTGCCCGCTATAAACAAGAAAAAAAGGAAATTACAGATGAGGCTAAGCGTTTTGAGAAAGACCGTGATATGGCACAACAATTTAATGGAAAATTTGGACAAGCCTTGATTTTTTTGCAGATCGGTATTTTATTATCTTCATTAGCATCGATAAATAAGGTATATCTCTATTGGTATATGGGGCTTTTTGCAGGCGGTGTCGGTATCATAATGTTTTTATATACCTTTACAAGTACTGTCATATAGGGGAATAATGCAATACGTATATACGCCTTGGAGGCGGGGGGATGTATCTTTCATGTTAAGCAGAAGATTTCGTATTCAGGATGTCGAGCCAGGGATGATGCTTGCAAAGCCTGCTGTTACTGTTGAAGGTAGGGTTGTTTTGACAGAAGGAACTGTTTTAACAGAGAAACTGATTGCCCGTTTACAGAACTGGCGTATCTATGCTGTAGATATTTCAGAAGAACAAGGAACGTTAGCGCCAAAGACAATACCAGCTATGCTGTCGTCATTTAAGAAACCTGCGCCATCAAAGCTTAAAAAAAAGTTTTCTGCTGAGTATGAAGATAGTGTTAAAGAAGTGGAAGCGGCTTTTGAACAAATTCGCTATATGAAAGTAGTTCCCCTGATTAAAATGAGAGAGCTTGCCGACAGATCCCTGCGGGAATTTTCACTTGTCCCTGGTGGTATTAATTTACTATATATGTTGGCAGGGATGGGAGACCGCATAGCCCAGCACTCGTTGAATGTCGCGGTTATTGCCGGGATTTTGGGCCGCTGGCTTGGATTTTCTGCCAAAAACCTGCAGGATGTAATATTGTCTGCTCTTTTGCATGATGTGGGAAAAACCAAGCTGTCACCAGAGCTTCTCAACAAAAAAGAAGAGGATTTAACGTTGGCTGAAGTGGAAATGATAAGGAAACATCCGGTAGAGGGGTATCAACTGTTAAAACGGAGTGCGTATCGTCTGCCTTTTAGTGTTCTCGCCGGAGTGCTGCAACATCATGAATGGGAAGACGGAACCGGGTATCCCTTACAGCTTGTCAGCAATAAGATCCATCTTTTTGCGCAGGTAATTCGTACTGCTGACATGTATGCGACCATGACAAGCAACGATCAGGAGAATCGAATGACGCCCTTTTTGGCGGTGGAAGCTATGGTTAGACAGGCATTTGAAAAATTGGACCCGGCAATTAGCGGTATATTTCTTGCTAATATTAGAGAACAGTTTATTGGGAATATTGTTCGTCTTAGTGACGGGCGGGAAGCGGTAGTTGTTTATCTGAGTAAACTTGTTTCAGAGCGCCCTGTCGTTCATACACAGGACGGAGAATTTATTGATTTAGAGCAGGTGCGAAATCTGTATATAACTGAGGTAGTCAATGTGTAATGACCAGGTGGCTGCGTAAGATCTGAGAGGGATAAACAAGACGATGAAGATACAGGATATTGGCGGTTTGCTTTTTAAGGATCGTTCAGAAGTACGGCTAGCAGGTATTCGGCGCTTGTGGAAGCGGCAGGCTGGGAGACAAAGAAAGCAGTTGCATATGTTAGAACAGGCGTATGCAAACTTCGAGAGTACTATCGCGCAAATCACTAACATGATAAAGGACAAGGGGAAACTGACAGACCTTCTAGATCAGCTTGTAAATGAAGCTGGAATGACCTTTGGCTCGGAACATGTATTTTTGAGTTTGCTTGAGGGTCAGCCACAAGTTTTTTGGGTTGTGGCCTACAGAGGCAGTTGTGAACCGCGTGAAACTACGCTGGACCAGAAACTGATGGGGGCAACTTATGCAGCGGGTCAAATGGTTTACATTACTAGCAGGGATAACACGAGTGAGCATTTGCCGCAGACTCTGTTAGGTATACCGATTATGATTGACGGAAAGCTGGCCGGGGTTTTTGAGGTATTTTTTGAATGTGGTAAAGTTCTAACTAAAGAGCAGCTTAAGCTGGCAGAAATATATGCGGCTCAAGCTGGAATTGCTGTAAAAATGGCCAGATTAAATGATACGTTAATAAGAAAATCTGAGGAGATTGCGCTGTTGCATGAAGTAGGGCAGATTGTGGCAAAGCAGCCTTCACCAAGTATCTTGCTCGAACAGGTAGGCAAAACCCTGAGTGCTTTTATTAAGGCAGATGCCTGCGCTGCTTTTGTTGTTCAACGTCATTCCGTATTGCCGGTGGTGCGGGCGGCGCATGTACAGAATCTGTTACCAGCGGATGTAAAGAGACTGGAATCTTTGCTTACTAATGGAAAGGAGTCTGAGCTGTGGCAAGACACTAACCGGGTGTTAGTTACCCTGCCTTTGACCGTCGATAAGACAGTGCAGGTAATGCCTTTGTTCTTCCGGCAGATTCTTCAGGGCGCCATCGTATTCTGTTGGGACTATGTGCGAGAGATTAGTAGTGATTTCCCAATAGAAGCTACGTTAGCGACGATTGCCAATCAGACAGCGATGGGGCTGGAGCGGGAACATTTATATGGTACCATCAAAAAATTTGGCTTAACTGATACGCTGACGGAAATTGCTAATCGACGGTATTTCGATTTTGTTTTAAAAAAAGAGCTGAGCCGGGTGCGGCGGTATGGCCAGCCGCTTAGCTTAGTTATGGCAGATATCGACTTCTTCAAAGTGATTAATGATCGCTGGGGGCATCAAACCGGGGATATAATCTTAAAGGAAATGGGTGGTTTGCTAAAAAAACAATTTCGTGCTACCGATTTGCCTGCCCGCTATGGGGGTGAGGAATTTGCCGTAATTTTGCCGGAAACAGATGCCGCAACTGCGTATGCATTGGCAGAAATGATACGCGCGCAAACAGAGAAACAGGTATTTGCACCGGGTATTGCTAAGATCTCTGTAACCATTAGTGTTGGGGTAGCTACCATAGAGTTTGGTGAGCACTTAGATAAAATAACAGAAGCTGATTTAATTTTTGCTGCCGACCAGGCATTATATCGTGCCAAAAATTTTGGCCGTAACCGGGTAGAGGTTAGCAAGTGGAGAAATGAGGAACTGGCAGATTAATTATTACAGATGAAAATGCCCTGAACGCAGGCCGGACTAAAAGGCAAAGCGGTCAAGGCTTTTTTTATGTCATTACTTGTTCAGGCGGTGAGCAGCATGGTAAGTAGGGCCGACAAAAGAATTCAACGGAAAGGAAGCCTTGATGGCGGCGGTAATGAATTCTTTCGCCTGTTTAACGGCAGCAGGCACAGACAGGCCCTTAGCGAGCCCGCCTGTGATGGCAGCTCCGTAGGTGCAGCCTGCGCCATGGGTGTACGTCGTATTGATTTTCGGCGCCTGTAAGACGGTAAATTCCTTGCCATCATACAGTACATCCACAGCGTCGGCAGTGTTCAGTTTAGCCCCGCCTTTTATTAATACATTTTTGGGGCCCAGTTTGTAGATTTCAACTGCGGCTGCTTTCATATCTTCCAGTGACCGAATAGAACCAATACCACTTAACTGAGTGGCTTCAAAAACATTGGGAGTAATGATTGTAGCACGGGGAGCCAGTATTTCACGAATACCAACTGTTGTTTCGGGATGTAGTACTTCATTGGTTCCTTTGCAGGCCATAACGGGATCAATTACAACATTTTTGACTGCATATTGATCAAGCTTTTGGGCGACCAGCGAGATTACTTCGGTAGTTGCCAGCATACCAGTTTTCAATGCATGCACACCAATTCCGCCAAGGACGGTCTCCATTTGTGCTTCAAGTACCTCAAGTGGCAGTGGGTATATGTCATGAGACCAGTTGTTATGCGGGTTTTGCGTTACAATGACAGTAATGGCTGTCATGCCATATACGCCTAGTTCCTGAAAGGTTTTTAAATCTGCCTGAAGCCCGGCACCGCCACTAGTATCCGAACCGGCTACTGCCAGTGCTTTGAATATTGTCATAATAAATCCCCCTTAATTTCCCATAGGTATCTCTTTACCAAAAATATAATTGTATTATAAAATAAAAATGGACCTTTTAAAATATACAGAATCGACAATATGAATAGGTACAGTTAGGAGGTTGTGATGGAGTTAATCCAACTGGATGCTACTAGCAGAAATCCATTGTATTTGCAGCTTTATACATACATTAAGCAGGCTATTGAGCAGAGCCGGTTAAGTGAAGGCGATAAGTTGCCATCAATCCGGGGACTTGCGGCAAGTCTTGCTATCAGTAAAATAACTGTTGAAAAAGCCTATCAGCAATTAATGAGTGAGGGATATATCCTAAACAGCAACAGGTCTAGATATCTTGTGAATAAGTTTGAAGTCATGACTATTAAACGCTGTGTTGTGCCCAGGCAAAGTTGTGATTCAAAGCAGCAGTCTAGGAAGAACCCAGGAATTCTCTATGATTTTGCTAGCGGTGAAATGGATATTGGCGGTTTTGATTTTCCGCTTTGGAAACGCTACATCAACAAAGTATTGTTGGACAAGGAACGTCTTGTCGGTTATGGGCATGTGCAGGGCGAGGCAGAATTACGTGCGGAAATTGCAAAATATATCTGTGATTCAAGAGGCGTCAACGCCCGGCAAGAGCAAATCATTATTGGTCCTGGTATACAGAGTCTGCTAAATACGCTGTGCAGCTTATTAAAATTTGAAGCCAATAGTATTGCCTTTGAAGACCCGGGATTCAAAAATGGCAGATGTATTTTTGCCAATTATGCCTTTACAATCATGCCCATCCCAATGAAAAAGGACGGTATTGATATTAACCAGCTACTCCGCAGCGAGGCAAAACTTGTCTATGTAAGTCCATCGCATCAATTTCCAACCGGATATATCATGCCTGTGGGCAAAAGAGTGCAACTATTAAATTGGGCAGAGCGCGTTAATGGCATTATTATTGAAGATGACTATGACAGTGAGTTCCGCTATTTTGGCCGCCCAATTCCAGCACTGAAAGGGCTTGATAATGGGGAAACGGTAGTCTATTTAGGGTCTTTATCCAAGGTAATACCACCGTCCATTCGAATTAGCTATATGGTATTGCCGGAAAAACTGCTTGCGGGATTTCAGCAAAATGCTGCTTTATATAATCAGGCTACGTCGACGCTTGAGCAGCTTGCTCTGGCCCAATTTATGGCAGATGGCTGTTTGGAACGCCAGATACGCCGTCTGCGTAAATTGTATCATGGGAAAAAAGGTATGCTTGTTGATGCAGTCAGAGGTATTTTAGGCAACCATGTAGAAATTGAGGGAACTGAATCAGGACTTAATATAATTCTTACTATAAAGTCCAAACTAGAAGCAAAGCAGCTAGTGGCACGGGCGCTAGGCAAAGGCTGCCGTGTAGCCTCTGTCCAGGACTATTATTTGCAGAATACACCGGAAAACACCTCTCGTATTCTCCTATATTTCTCGAAAATTCCTGCCAATGAAATCGAAGCGGCAGTTAAGCGGCTTCGAGATGCGTGGTTTGGATGACCGGTTATATATTTACAGAAAGGATGTTAGCATGGCGTATAAACTAGTCTGTATTGATGTTGATGGGACGCTATTGAATAGTAAGCACAAAATTACCAGCAGAACTAAGGCGATACTACGGCAGGCACATCAGCAGGGTATTCATATTGTGATAAGTACCGGGCGGATGTATACAGATGCCCAATATTTCTCTAATCTTATTGGTGTAAAGTCCCCGGTGATTGCATCCAACGGAGCTTTCATAAAAGAGAAAGATAACGACCAGGTTATTTTTAAGGATGTTCTTGGCCTGGAATTGTCGCTGCAACTACTGTCATTATTTCAAAAACATCACGTGAAGCCTTATTTTTGTACTCCTGATAAGTTTTATTATGGAAATGTGCTATTTAAGCTTTTCTATATTGTTACGAAACTTCTGGGGAAAAGAAGCAATTCCATTGATATGGGATATATTTTTTCCTGGCAGAAGTGGCAAGAGGTAATGCATAAAGAACAAAGTAATATGGTAAAATGTGAGATTATCTATCGGGATATTGCTTCGGTTGATGAATTACGACAGGAGTTACAGAATATTGAGCAGTTGGAAATCGTTAATTCGTCCAAACACAATATTGAAATTACCCGCAAAGGGGTATCAAAGGGCAAGGCAGTAGCCATGCTGGCGGCGCATTATAATCTGAAGCGGGAAGAGATAATCACCATCGGTGATAGTGAAAATGATGTATCTATGATCGAATATGCCGGCTTGGGCATTGCGATGGAAAATGCGTTAGAGAGTGTAAAACAAAAAGCCGATTATATCACAGATTCTAATGATAATGATGGCGTAGCTAACGCTATAAATCGGTTT
This sequence comes from Sporomusa sp. 246TCP1, assembly GCF_057319775.1. Classification (NCBI taxonomy): domain Bacteria; kingdom Bacillati; phylum Bacillota; class Negativicutes; order Selenomonadales; family Sporomusaceae; genus Sporomusa; species Sporomusa sp. 246TCP1. The sequence goes on from NZ_CM170492.1 coordinate 107,984, forward strand.
GTTTTAGAAGCTGGATTTTAACTAATAAGTATATTTGGGAGAAGGGATCAGAGAATCTCTTTTATAAAAATGGTTAACTCTTTTCCGAGGTCAACTTCCTTAGTTTGGAGATACGGTCTATTAAACTTATTAAAGAATACTCGCACAACAGGGCGCGGACCTTTGTTTTTGCGAACATTAGATACTACACCTACTTCATCCGTAGAAAGGCGAACCAATGATCCCAAGGGATAGACGGCAAGATTATCACACAGGGCATTTACGATATTGGAATCAAAGAAAACGTTGCCAGTTCCATAGATAAACTCTATTGCCTGATAGTTTTGGTAGTTTTCTTGGCGAATGAGTCCATCATAACTTCCACAGACACTAACAATACTAGCTCCGACCGGAATATTCTCCCCTTTTAATTGATTGGGATATCCTGTGCCGTTCCAGTTCTCATGATGATGATGAATTATTTCGCAAATTTCTTCACGAAAATTTCTTTCTTTGGCAAAATAGTAGCCATAAGCGGGATGTTCTTTCCAGAGAGCTTCTTGTTGTTGATTTCGTTGGTTTATTCCTAGTAGGTGAGGCATTTCAAAACATCCGCAATCGTGGAGTAACGCAGCTGTCCCAATGACTTCCATATTCGCATTGCCAAAACCCATAATACCAGCAACTAACAAAGAAAGAGCACACGTACTAATTGCATGATGATAAAGCAGCTTACTATTTATTATTCTCATTTCCGTACTAATTTTTACTATTTCCGGTTGTTCCACAATGTGCAGAGCAATTTCTTTTGCCTTTTTGGCCACCTCAACCATTTTATCTGAGGTGTTAGCATCAGGCGTTCCTGGTGCATAAGTAGAAATTCTTTTCAGCAATATCTTCTTGAGTTCTTCAGCAATTGTTTCTTGGGGATTAATCATAAGGGTATAAGGTTCCGCGATCCATACATCAAAAATACTTCTTGCTTCAAGCGTAGCAATCATCGCATCAGAAAGGATTGTCCCTTCTTTTAACAACATGGTATTGGATTCTGGACATCTAACTGTTTCTGCGAGAACCATTCCTGATTCAAGTGCTTTCACTTTTTTAAAAATCAAAATGCAACATATCCTTTCTGATTCTATTTATAGCTTTCAGATTTGAGACAACTATAGGGTACAAACGAGGAAAAGCCAATTTATCATACTATAATCATACACCAGACCATTTCGAGTTATGGTGTATTTTCCTATAATTAACAAAAAAATTACATTAACTTTACAACTAACCTGTTATTATTCTCTAAAATAAAGTAAGTACTATAAATTAAACCTACGGCGATAGTGGGGATTGTGTGCAGGTGTTGTGTTGATGAAATATCTATTTGAACCCGCAGTTCAATTGATGAATCGCTTGAAATACGCCTACAAATTTGGTGTGATTGGAGTACTAATCGTACTGCAGGCAACTGCCTTAATCTACATGTTGGTATCAGAACTCAACAAGAATATAGATTTTGCCCTGAGAGAACGAGTGGGTGTGAAATATGTCCAAGCGCTGATGCATGTATTTGATGAGGGGCTGGCGTATCGTAATATCCATTATGCCTATCTGAATAGTGATGGCTCGCTTGAGGGAGAAGTGCTGGTGCAACAGGCTAAAGTTGACGCAGCCTTAGCAGCGGTAGCTATAATCGATAGCGACACCGCCGATCAAATGGATAATACATGGAAATTGCAAATGCTGCAACAAAACTGGCTTACTCGTAAGCAGGATGCACTACTGATTGAAAGTGGACATGCGCGGGTAGCCTTTGACTTGAATAGTCGGTGGCTCAACGAAGTAACTGATTTGATGCAGCATACAGGATATGCGTCGAATTTAGCGATGGATTCTGATTTCGATTCTTCATATCTTGTGGATTCCGTGCTGCGTAGATTGCCCAGCTTGGAGGATACAGTAGGGGCGGCTCAGGGATTAGCTATTGAGTTAGCCGATCCGGATCTTTCACCTGAAAGAAGAAATCATTTACTGCAAGTTGTGGGGCTGATGCGTTCCACTTTGCAGCAAGTCGATCATAATGCCAAGCTAGTCTTTCGCCACAATGAGGCTATCAATGGGAAACTAGGTTCATTATCTATCGCGCTTACCGATAGTGTGCCAATTTTTGCCTGGAATTTAGAGCAGAAAACGATAGGGCAGCAGGGGCTGCCTATTCCCCAACAACTGTTGCTGGCTACAGGCAATCAGTCCATCCAGAATGCAGGGGCTTTTCATAAAGCAGCCTTGCAGGTCATTGATGAGCTGCTTGTTTTGCGCATTGATAAATATTTGCAGTATAGACATACTGTGATGCTATTTACGGGTGGTATTCTACTCATTGTTTGCTATCTGTTTTTAGGTTTTGATATGTCTGTGCGTAAAGGGGTCTATCAATTAGATCATGTAATGGTGTGTGCTGGCAAAGGGGAATTAGATGTGCGGGGGAAGATATATTCTCGTGACGAGATGGGATCTTTGACTGCCGCCATTAATAGCACGCTAGATTCACTGCAGAAAATGTATGAAGAAGTGCAGCGCTCCCATGCCCAATTGGAAGTATGGAATCAAGAACTGGAGCAAAAAGTAGCAGAACGGACGGCAGCGCTGCGTAACTTATTGGATTATGCAGGCCAAGGCTTTCTTTCTTTTGGCGAAGATCTCAAAGTGAGTAAGGAATATAGTGCAGAATGTAGAGCGATATTTGGGCGGAATATTGCTGGTGAATTGATTTCGACTTTACTATATCCGGAAGACCGTGATCAGCAGGTTTTTTTAGAAGCTCTATTTGGGAAAATATTGAAAGAAAAAAATGAACTGTTGCAACAAACATATTCTACCCTGCTGCCTGAAGAAATCATAGTAGGTGACAGCTATATAAGGATAGCGTATAAAATGATTCAAAATGCCGGTGAACTAAGCCAAGACAAGATTATGCTCATTCTTACCGACTGGACGCTGCAGAAGGCCATGGAAGAGCGTGTGCATACGGAACGAGATATTTTAGCCATGATTGTGCATGTAGTCACCCATTCCTCTGATTTTTTTGCCACAGTAAATCAGTATACTAGTTTTTGTCAGGAGGGCATGCCCGGTTTATTGCAGGAGAAAAAATCAACAGGCGAAATATTAGCCGCGCTATTTCGCACGGTGCATACCTTCAAGGGTACATTTGGACAACTGCATATGAGAAATGTAATGGATAAATTGCACCATATGGAAGGCAGGCTGGATACCATTCGCGCCCATGAAATAGCCGATTTGGATGGGCCGCAGTTGGCCGAAAGGCTGAGTGGCTTTACGCCCGACAATATGCTTGCTTGGCTCAATGATGATTTGGAAGTATTGAAGGAAAAGCTGGGTGAGAACTTCTTTCAACGGGAAAACGTGTTGGTCATTGATAATGCGCGCTTGTTGGAAATTGAAGAAAAAATCCAGAGTATGCTGTCAACCGGAGAAAGTAGCTTATTGCTTTCTGACCTGCGGCGGTTGCGTTATAAACCAATCAAGGACTTACTGGCGTCCTATCCACAATATGTATGCGGCTTGGCCGAGAGGAATGAAAAAGCCGTTCATCTCTTTGAAATTGAGGGGGGCGAGACGCTGGTTGATCCATTGCAGTATTATGATTTTATAAAATCCCTAGGTCATGTTTTCCGAAATTCTATCGTCCATGGGTTGGAAACTTTCGAGGAGAGACTGGAAGCTGGCAAGGACGAAATCGGCACTATTACTTGTTCTGTCAAAGAAGCCGAGACTGGTTTAACGCTGGTCATTTCTGATGATGGACAGGGGATGAATCCGATGCGTATCCGCGATATTGCGGTACAAAAGGGGATTTGTACTTTGGCGGTGGCGGAAGCTATGCAAGAGACAGACTGGATACAATTTATTTTTGCTGATGGTTTCTCTGGGGCCAAAGAGGTTGATGAGTTGGCAGGACGCGGGGTTGGACTTTCGGCTGTACGAGCCGAATTAACAAAACTTCACGGTTCAGTGTATGTGTCTAGCACCTGGGGGAAGGGTACACAATTTCACTTTTTCTTACCTTTTACCGAAATAGAGGAAAGCGAACCTTGCACCATTCGGCAGTTAGCAAAACCACTGCTTAATGCGGCCGAAAGTTGTCTGCAGAATAAGGCTGGTTTACCAGTAAAACAGATTACCTATGTAGAAGGTGGCGGCGGTAAATTAAACTTGCGTAAGGTTTCTACCTTCCTCGGTGTGAAGGGCTTTCCGTCCGGGAAAATAGTATTTAGTGCTGATCAACAGGTGGTCCAACATTTGCTGGATAAAGAGTTAGCCCTAGTTGATATGGATGAGCCTCTTGATAGAAGGATGGAAAGTGTTTTATCACAGTATGCACAGGAAATTTTTCAACAGGCTGTAAAAGCTCAGTCCAAGTGGCTTGGTATGGTCACAGTCGAAACGCTGCTCAGCATTTTGGCTGAAAATGCTTCAGCCAAGTATTCCCAGGCCGAAACGCTGACCTGGGTACTGGATACGGAACTAGGAAAAATTACTTTGAGTTTGATATATTAGAGGGCAAATAAATAGTAAAAAGAGGAAGGGAAGAGTAAAATGGCACGAATTATGATTGTCGATGATGCCTTAATGATGAGGACAACATTAAGGAGGATACTTGAAAAAGCAGGACATGAGGTAGTAGGCGAAGCCATGAATGGCGAACAGGCTATTGGTAATTACTCCCAATGTAAGCCTGACATTGTAACAATGGATCTTACTATGCCGGGAATCGGTGGGATGGAAACCATTAAGCGTATTATGACTAATCATCCCAGCGCCAATGTTATTGTTATAAGTGCGTTAGGGCAAAAGCATGTAGTTTTTGAGGCTTTGCAAAATGGGGCCAAAAACTACATCATAAAGCCCCTCCAGGAAGAGAAAGTGCTGTCTGTGATTAAGTTAGTTTTAACGCAAAAAGGTCTGGCGACAGCAAACTAATCGTTACTAGAGAAGGGATGGGAACGAATGTCTAATCAATATTTTTGGCAGTATTTGTTGCACAAAGGACTGCTTACCCATGTACAGTTGTGTGAGGTACTTAAGCAAGAACAGCCTATTAAAGTAAAACTAGGTATTCTCGCTATGAATGCGGGGTTGATGAATGCAGCGCAAGTCGGAGAGATTCATAATTTACAGCGGATGAAGGATCAAAAATTTGGGGCTTTGGCTGTCAGCCAAGGCTATCTTACCAATGAACAAGTGGAAGCGCTTTTGGCTTCGCAAGAAGAAGAGCATCTTTCGCTAATGCAATCCATAGCAGATAAGGGCTACATGACATTTGCTGGTGTTGAAAAAGCCTTAGGGGATTTTCGCGAGGAATACAGCCTTACAGAAGATATCGACGAGGAAAGTAGAGTTATTAGAGATCTGGTAGATTTTTCTGCAGTTGGTGACAGAGCCGATGCTTTATACCTCTATTTAGGCTTGACATTGCGGAATATTGTCAGATTTCTAAATGATACGCCGTATATTTTAACCCAGGCTGCTGAAAAATCTGCTACATACTTTGTTTCGCAACAGATTTTGGGTGATATAGCATTTGAGACAGGGTTACGAGTGGAGCAAACAGTACTGTTGGAGTTGGCTGGCCGTTTTTATGGGGAATCATTCACCACAGTAAATGAACTGGCATTAGACAGTGCAGGGGAATTTTTGAATGTGCATAATGGCGTTTTCTGCAGTTCCTTATCTGATAGGGGTCTGGTGGTTGATTTGAAGGCTCAATCGGTACGATTGGGCGATAGTTTTGACGGACAGAGCTTTCGTGTAAACATAGGTACTTCTTTCGGACAGATTGAGCTTGTATTGTCAATATGAAAGTTAAATTAAACAATTATTTATGAGGAAAAAGTATGTACATTTAAAAGTAAGACCGAAAGACATTCTAAATGACTAAAGAAACGAGAGCTAGCCTTAGCATATAAAGGGCAAAAGATGGTTTCATAAATAGAGGGAAGTGTATAAACAAGGAGACAGGGGAGGGAGTAAGTAGCCCGTGGAATCTCACCCTCAGGCTGCTAATGCTATAAATAGGTTTGTTTTAGAAGATGGTTTTTAACTAATAAGTATATTTTAATAGCGTGCCTGATTGGCACGCTATTTGCATTGAAAAAAGCGGAGGAAGAAGTGGGAAAAAATGACACAATATGAATTGCCATATAATCAGTCCTTTTGGTACATAATACTATACTGAATAATATAAGAATAAAAATGCTTGCTTAAGGGTAGCAACGCCTTGCATTATCCATAAAATGGTAGAAAGCGGTCAAATGGATTTGTAGTACATTTTTAAGAAATGAGTGATCTTTAGTGAAACTGTATGACTGGCTTTTTACTAGAATTAGCGGTATCATAGATATAACTACTATTGTGCAACTTTTGCCATTACGCCAATATAAAGGGGATGATTGTGTGATAAAAACTGCAGCTACTCCGGGTGTTAATTTAGAAGAAATATTGAATGCCGTTACCCATGGTGTGGGAAGTTTGCTGGCACTTATAGGACTTGGTGCTCTTATGGCGGCAGCGTATATCGATGGCGGCGTTTGGCATGTGGTAAGTTTTAGTATTTATGGTACTTCTTTGGTACTGTTATATGTTGCATCAACACTGTATCATAGTTTTACTAATGAAAAGCTTAAGTGCATTTTTAAATTCCTGGATCACGCGGCTATTTATGTGCTTATTGCCGGCAACTATACACCGTTCACATTGATTCCCCTGCACGGCACACTGGGGTGGACCATGTTCAGTGTAATCTGGGGATTAGCCATAGCGGGAATCATTTTTCAAGTTTTTTTTGTCAAACGGTTCAAGATCTTTGCAACTTTATGCTATCTTTTTATGGGCTGGCTTGCGGTTGTAATGATAAAACCATTATTGGCTACAGTGCCGATGGAAGGTATATACTGGTTAATAGGCGGGGGCCTTTTTTATACTGTGGGTGCGATATTTTATTTAGCCCATAAGATTCCCTACAATCATGCGATTTGGCATTTATTTGTTCTTGCAGGCAGCATTGCCCACTTTGTTGCTGTACTAAAATACATTTTGCCTATTCCGGTGATGGGTTAACAGTTGTTACTTTATTTTTGAATAGTCTTGTATTACATTTTCGGCAAAAATGACGATATATAGTATAAGGATATTCGGATAAAGGGAGGGAGTTTTATGGCTATTACTCCTGTTATAACAGCAGCACAAGGTGGGAAAACTAAAGAAGCAAATGTTGCCGGTGTGGCCAAAGATGTGCATGGTGTTGCCGCTAATACAGAACAAACAGTAGTAGCAGGTGAAGCCGCAGTGTACGAAAAGTCAGACCAAACAGCTGCCAATAATACTAAAGCTACCTATACTAGGGATACGGCTACACTGAGTGAGATTACCAGGCAAGTGGATGCAAAATTAGCAACTCTGCGTGCAACAGTAGAAAACCTTTTTTCTACGCAGAGTGTGAAAAAAGGTGAAGCACAGGGGCTAACTTATGATCAAATTATGGAAAAGTATGATGGAAAACTGAAAGAGTTTTATCAAAACCTGGAAGTTGATGAGGATACTCGCCTAACTGCGCAGCAAGAGGTTTCCGAAGATGGTTTTTGGGGCGTTAAGAAGACTTCAGAACGGGCCATAGAATTTGCAAAAGCCCTTTCAGGTGGCGACCCTTCCAAGATTGAATTACTTAAGGGCGCCATTGAAGAAGGCTATAAAGCGGCCGAAAAAGCCTGGGGCGGTGAATTGCCGGAAATTTGCTGGCAAACGCAAGCAGCAACCCTGAAAGGCCTTGACGACTGGGCTGCCGAAGCAAAGCAATCAGAGCAAACAGCCTAAACCAAATTCTAAGTGGATAATCAAACTAACAAAAAGAGAGCTCTAATTCGTTGGTTGGCGAATTAAGGCTCTTTTTTTATTGAGTGTCTTTAGTCACACTCGACTAAGCGAAATTGCAGGAAGAAAGGGCAGCTAGTCTGCCCTTTCTTCCTGCAATTTCTTCAAGGTTTTTAAATAGGCGCCATCCTGGGGAGTAGTCCTGGGGATAATCGGGTTGGTGTGTCTTTTATTCAGCTTTTTTCCACGCATTAATCACACCTCCTAGTTTAGTATTGTGTTGAAGTGAGATTGCTAATGCATTTATTTTTTTTGTACTATATTTCTGAATTTTAAATAAATATTATAAGAAACCTAAAATAATCAATGACGAAAACATAAGGGGTGAAGAGAATGTCAGAGCATTCTTTCGCAACGGGGATTTTGTTAGGATTATTGACGGGGTGTGTAATTGCAGGCTATGTTTTTTTACATTTTTTTGAGAAAAAGAACTCATAAGATAAGTATATGTTTTTTGAACCGCAGAGACGCAGAGTACGCAGAGGGAATGTTCTCGATATACATATCATCCCCTCTGCGCTCTCTGTGTACTCTGTGGTTAGAGCCGTATTCTCAAGGGCGCGATAGCGCTTTTTTAATCCAGATGGAGCGTATAACTTTCCCTGGAAACAAACGATATAGGATTTGGCAGGAGTTTTGTGTGGTATATGGGAAATAGTATAAAGGAGAAAATAGGGTCAGATGACTTGTAAACTAGAATTACTTAGAATATTGAGGTAGTAATATGGTTAAAGATAAAAAACATGTAATTGTTGTGGGCGGCGGTGCCGCCGGGATGCTGGCGGCCATTTCAGCAAGCAGGCAGGGTGCTGCTGTGACAATTCTGGAGCGAAATTCCCGCATCGGCAAGAAACTATTGACTACTGGAAATGGCCGGTGTAATTATACTAACATCTATGCCGATAGTACATATTATCAAGGGAACAACCCCAACTTCGCAAACACCGCTTTAGCTAAATTCAGCATTCCCGAGACAATTTCTTTTTTTGAAGAATTAGGGATTGCCCACAAAGTTGAGGATGCCGGCAAGGTGTTCCCGATGTCGGATCAGGCTTCAAGCGTCTTAGATGTATTGCGGTATGAACTCAATGAAATAGGTGTTACCGTTATCTGTGACGCTTATGTGAAAGAAATAAGGCAGTCAAAGGATACATTTACAATTAAGTTGGAAAATGGCTTAACCTTTCAAACAGACAGAGTTGTTCTCGCTGCAGGGGGAAAGGCTATGCCTGCTACCGGTTCAGATGGTAATGGCTTTGTATTAGCACAGAAACTAGGGCACACGATCATGGATATCTTTCCCGGTCTTGTTCAACTAAAACTCGAAGGACCTTTTTTCAAACAAATAGATGGGGTTAAATTTGTAGGGACTGCTGAAATTTTACATAAGGGCAAGTCAGTAGCCAAAGATCAAGGAGATATTTTATTTGGCAATTATGGGGTTTCGGGTCCGCCTATTTTACAAATTAGTCGATGCGCCGCACAACTGCTACAAGAGAAAAAAGAGGTTCAATTAAAGCTTACTATTATGGACATGATGTCTAAAGAAAACCTTCGGACACTTGTCGCAAAACGTTTTGCCAAGAGGTCCGGTAAAACGGTTGAGTTTAGTTTGGTCGGTCTGATAAATAAAAGACTCATCCCCGTTTTACTGAAAGAAGCAGGCATTAAGGATATAAAGCAGCCGGTTACTAATCTGTCTACCCAAGAGCATGAAAAAATCATGGCGATCTTGACAGATTGGAGATTCAAGGTGACCGGAACAAAAAGCTGGCCTAGTGCACAAGTAACAGCAGGCGGTGTTGCTACCAACGAAATCAACCCGTCTACCATGGAATCAAACCTGGTAAGCGGTCTATTTTTTGCAGGTGAAATGATTGATATCGATGGACAGTGCGGGGGATTCAATCTTCAATGGGCATGGTCCTCAGGATTTGTTGCCGGACAGAGTGCAGCTTTTTGAGAATGGTAAACAAAACTGGCATTTTCTTCATGAAACAGGCAGGATTTTTGTATTTTTATGGGAATATTAATTGTAATTGGCTAGTGTTCATAGGGTGACTTTGGTTGCCAATTCATGGAAGAGAATTGGCGGGTATAAAAAGGAGATGACACATTCGAATGAAAAAAATTACCTGTTTCCCCTTGTTGATTATGTTTTTGCTTCTGACTCTGGCTGTTCCAGTCCTAGCATCGCCAGCAGTAAATTTAGTTACTGCCGATACAGCCCAGAAAATGCTCATAGACGGTAATAACCGTTTCGTAATGGAAAAATACTCTAAACAACCAATTGGCAAAGAAAGGCGGGCTGAGTTAACAAAAGGTCAGGTACCCTTTGCTGTAATTGTTAGCTGTTCTGATTCACGTGTACCGCCAGAACTTATTTTTGATCAAGGTCTTGGTGATATATTTGTCATTCGTGTAGCTGGCAATGTTCTGGGGCCTATTGAACTAGGCAGTGTAGAATACGCGGTAGAGCATCTGGGTACTAAACTCGTAGTTGTCCTTGGTCATGAGCAGTGTGGTGCTGTAAAAGCTACTATTGATGGCGGCGATGTACCACCTAACATCCAGGCAATTGCGGCAAAGATTCAACCTGCCGTGACTACGGCCAGGGATTCACATGCTGAAAATATTTATGAAGCTGCTTCCCAAGCAAATATTATCAATATGGTAGCCGCTTTAAAAGCCGATACCATTCTTACTCACATTCGCGGAGTAGAAATCATAGGTGCTAAATATAAGCTTGCTTCGGGTGAGGTAGAATTTCTCAAATAGTCGCAAATTCTGAACTACAGTTCTTAAAGTAAGAGGATAACAGATGAACTTATAGCCAATTAGTTCAAATTTTTTATTTTAGTTGAATGTTATTATGAACTGCCGGGAATGCTATGGGAAACTAGAGGAGGCAGATATATGACATTACAACTGAGTCCAAAAGAAAAACAGTTATTACAAGATCAACAGGCCCATGAGAAAGTTTGTATTCAAAAATATCAAAGTAATGCGCAGCAGGCCAGCGATCCCCAGTTAAAGCAATTATTTCAATCCTACGCCCAGCAGGAACAGCAACATTTGAATACTCTAACATCAATTTTAAACGGTCAGGTGCCAAGTATGAGTCAGGGACAACAGAGCCAGCAGGCACAGCAATCCCAACTAACTCAGCAAAGTAGCACTCAGACAACGTCGGCAGCATCTTCATCATCAGCCAGTCAAGCTGACGCAATGCTCTGTAGCGACATGTTAATGACGGAAAAGTTTGTTTCAGGAGCTTATGACTCGGCCATTTTTGAATCCTCGGATTCCAGCGTACGGCAAGCTTTAAACCATATTCAAAAGGAAGAGCAAAAGCACGGCGAGGGAATTTACAATTATATGAGCAGCAACGGTATGTATAGCAGTTAAATAAGTCAGAAAATATATTGTTGTAACAAAGAATGACGTAGTAACGATCAATCAATTAACAATCATATAATGATACAAAATCCTACCGAATTGCATGAATTTGGTAGGATTTTTGTAATTTTACAGGAAGTTTATAGATTCTTATATTCTAAACAATTAGTAAATATTATATGTATATAATTATACTATTCAATTGTCGCGTTTGAAGGAGTTTAAACAGTTGTTGGGGGAGAGTAAAATTTGTGCAATCTGTAATTCAATATATTAGTACAGAAGTGTTACATTTAAAGAAGCTATTGAACAATCTCATGGAGTACTCGGATATTGTTCGCTGGAACTACTCCAAGATTATAATGTCGGGGGCCGGTGACTACGAATGGGCCGAATTGAATGATAATGGACGAAAGATACAAGAACAGTTACTCAATGATTATAAACGTTTTATAAATTTGTTTCGGTTTTTGTCAACAGGTTTGCCGGACAGGCAACAAAATGTTTTGGACGCAGCTGTTCAAAAAGTATTTATCATCATTGAACAGAATGGCTTTCTTTTTAAGATGAACAAAGAAGAGGAATTTAATAGTGCGATGAAGGCTATTGATCTACAATTACGTTTGATAGCTGCATCCTATGAAGTAACAGATGAATATTGCTTACTAATTCCCGATAGTAGTGCTTTGGTTGCTAACCCGGAGATCGAAAAGTGGAATTTCGAGGAGATAGACAGATTTAAAATTGTATTATTGCCAATAGTAGTAAATGAATTCGATAAAGTCACTACACATAATGAGCAAATACAAAACAAGATTAAAAGCCAAATCTTAGAATATGCGAAACTTGGTAATATTTTTGAGGGAGTAAAAATTAATGAAAAAAATATAATTAAATATGCCGGTAATTTGCCAACAACAGAAGATCCACTTGCAGGGCTAGATATGAATAACGATTATGATCAGGTAATTGCATCATATTATGAATTTGTAAGGGCAAATCCGCATACACAAGTAGTTCTTATAGCAGATAATCCAACGTTACAGTCAAAGGCACTTTTAGCAAACGTAGCCCAGATGAAACCACCGGTTCTTAAAATTGATAGTAGACCAGCTACGAGTATGTCATCAAATAGTAAACCAGATGTTGAACCACGTAATACTATACTACCAAATAGTAAACCAGCAGCAAAGGTTATGCCCCAAAATAGTGAATTAGAAAATAAGCCAATAAAGGTTACGATACCGCCTATAACAAACCCGGTAGGTATTAGACCAACGCCTAAACCCAAAGCACCTAAACCAAAGCCACCTAAACCAAGAACTAAATCAAAACCAAAACCTAAGCTAGATATTTTTAAACCCAAAGTGTAATAGAAGTGGTAGGTACTCGGAAAATCTAGCGGGGAGCGAACCCGGCCTGATGAGTGAGTGAACTCGTTTCAGCAAGGTTGAAACATTGGGGATTCAGGTGGAGAGGCTACTCCACCTGAATCGACGCTACCTATAGAGGTGGGAGTCTTGACACGCGTACTAAGATAAAATTGGTCCTAGCAGCACTGAAAAGGGTCTACAATTCTTTCAAAGAATTGTAGACCCTTTAACATTTAGAACAGGCACGGCGACAGCAAGGCTTATGATTTTGCTTATACCAAACCTGGATCGGCAATGATGGGCACTATTATTTTACTTTAAGTATAAGTATTGTATATAATGAACTTATGGGCTGACAGCTAACAACGTTAATTGAAAAATAGCAGAAAACACTTATGGAAAAGCAGGAGGTCAATTACTATGGATAATATTAGTATAGAAATGCTTAGTTTTTTATTGGGAGCAGGTTTTATTGCAGCTTTTGTCGATTCTGTCGTTGGTGGCGGCGGTTTAATCTCAATGCCGGCACTACTTATGACAGGATTACCTCCCAGTGTTGTATTGGGAACCAACAAACTGGCCTCAATATGCTGTTCTAGTACGAGTAGTATATCATTTTTGCGCTCAGGAAAGATGGATCTTAGTTTAGTTAAATATCTTTTTCCTTTGGCCTTATTTGGTTCAATATTGGGAGCGTATACGGTAAGGCTGATTCCTCCTGAATTTTTAAAGCCATTAGTTATTGTTATGTTGGTTTTAGTAGCCATTTATACAATGTCTAAAAAAGACTGGGGTGATAAGTCTACTTATACAGGTATTAATAAAAGAGCCGGTATTTTAGGCGGCTGCGCTACTTTTGCGCTGGGTTTTTATGACGGCTTTTTCGGACCGGGGGCAGGATCTTTTTTAATCTTCGTATTTTTGATGCTGGGTTTTGATTTTGTGGTAGCTGCCGGGAATGCCAAGGCACTCAACATGGCGAGCAACCTTGGTGCACTCGTGACTTTTCTGCTGGCTGGCTCAGTCAATTATGTTTATGGTTTTACCATGGGTATGGCAATGATTTTGGGTGCTATTGCCGGTTCAAAATTTGCTATTGCCAAAGGCGCGGCTTATGTCAAACCGTTGTTTATCTCGATAACAACACTGCTAATCGGCAAACAATTGTGGGATATTTTACAGTAAGCACATATAAATTTAAACAGAGGGTGCTACACATTTTCCGAACATGGTTGGCAGGTGTTTTTTTCAGCAATTGGTTCTGCGGCATTAGCATAGTTCGAACCCCATTGACACAAAGTGTCTAATATAGGTAAGAGACTCTTGCCGTCTGGTGTAAGAGAATATTCTACTTTAGGGGGAATTTGTGTATATATATATCGGTTCACTAGTCCGCTCGCTTCCAGTTCCCGTAGTTGTTGGGTTAACATTTTTTGCGTTATTTTTGGTAATGTTTTCTTTAACTCACTAAATCGGAGGGTACTTACCCCTAGATGCCAGAGAATTAATGCTTTCCATTTGCCACCAATAAGGTCTAACGTTAATTCCATAGCACACTGATATTCAATATTTTTGAATGTAATCATTTGCGGTCACTCCAATGTTTATTAAGAATTATGCTTAATGATGTGGTATACAGATAGATACTATACCACAATTAAGTGCGTACTTGCCCAAATATATCCTATCAGTTACTATTATATCAGAGAAGACATTCTTTAGAAATATCTTAATTTTAGTGATTCAATTGTTATGGATTGGCAATAATGGCCAAAATAGATTTAAGTATAAAGGAAAATGGAGGAATTGAAATGATTATTAGTAGCCAGGAAGTTGAGGAACGTGCAGTAGCGCAGATTGCCGATATGATGTGTGTAGCGGCGAGAACAGCTCCCAAAGGTAGAGGCGTGGACAATTTGGTAACCTTGATTGTTAATGGTCAAGAAAAAGAACAACTATCAACAGAGATGCGGCGCATTGCTCAAGAATCAGGTATGCAATTTTTCGAGCGTGATGCCAATTGCCTCGATCAGGCCGCGTTGGTTGTATTGTTAGGTCAGAAAGTGAAACCCCTGGGAGTGCAGCCCTGTGGTTATTGTGGGTATGCTGATTGTGCTGAGTGTGCACAAGGTACAGGGATATGTGCGATCAGCACTGGTGATCTTGGGATAGCTGTGGGATCGGCAGTTAACACCGCTTCTTTATATCATGCCGACAATAGAGTAATGTTCAGCGTAGGTAAAGCGGCCATCAACATTGGCCTTTTGGGTGAGGAAGTTAAAATAGTGTATGGAATCCCGCTTAGTATAACCGGCAAAAGCCCATTCTTTGATCGGTAGTGAACTTGTTTCAGCATAGCTGAAACATAGGCGGGAGTCTTGACTCGTATCCAAGATAAATATGTATTGAAAAAACACTATTTGTCCTGTTCATGATAACAGGCAAATAGTGTTTTTTAGTTTCCAGATGAAAGTATAGCTTTCCCTGGATTGAACGGCTAAAGCTTCTGCTGGCGTCCTAAAGGACTTGGCACTAGTACACGAGTCAAGAACCATACCTGCCGGGAAACTTGAAAATGTTGTTAAGGAAAATGAATTAAGGCGTTACTTTTGCTTTATATCAGCGTTTATAATAATGAGAAACAAATGTTGGTAAATATTTTGTAAAATCTATTTGCAAATTAAGGCAGAGGAAGGGTGAAGTATATGAGTCGATACAGTTTTCGGCGAAGACAAATCGTTGCTGTGGTATTTTTAGCACTGGTGTTGTTGGTACCTAGTCTTACATATGGAACAAGTGTGACCAGGTCATCGAATGTTGCGGTAAAAGCTGGGCTGGCTAAAGACAAGGAGGCCAGTGAGTATGAACGGCAAAACCGGATACTGGAAACATCTTCCACCTATCAAGAGCTTCTTACTGGCACGCAATCTTATCAAAGCTATATACCGGCGGCACAGGAACACTTGGCGAAATATTCCAAGTGCGCAGATGTCGTGGACTATCTTGGAAATAATAACGGACTAGCCTTCAGCGTACTAAAGAACGTATATTCTGATACCAGCAGGCAATTGTGGCTGAGAATTGAGCTTGACGCTGCTGAACAGGAGGAACTTAATCGTCAGCAGGATAGTCTGGGAAAACTGAGCAGTGTTTTGTGCCGGGTGCAGCTTGATGGAGTTAACAGTAAGTATATTGTTGCAGAGCAGATATGGCTGGATGAATCAAACCAGATTATTGGCGGCAGACCGGCATGGGCGCCGCAAGAAACTAGTTGGCCAGCGACGTATATTAAGCAAGCCTGTGAGGAATTCCTGGTAAAGTGGTTTTCTTTTAGGATTTCAACTGAGAAATAGTAAGGGGAGGAAACGTGTATGAGAAAATCAATTGTTTGGTCAGGTATGCTTGTGCTTGTTGTGCTTGTTTTGTCTTTCGGGTCTGCTGGCTATGCAGACGATAGCAGGAAGGCTGGCAATGACGACATATTGCAACAGAGCGATTTGAAACAACAGTGTCTGTCGGCCACGATAGCAGCAATCAATGTGGAAATTGATCGGCATCAGCGGTGGATAGAGTTTCGGAAGCAACAAGGGGAGCCAAAAAATTTAGCTGAATTACAGGCGGCTTTAGCTGCGCTCAAGGCGGATCTGGAGAAGTACAGTAGCATGGATGCCAGGGAATATGTATTACCGGAAAAAAATGAGTTACTTGCCTGGACTGGCGATAAACCAGGAAAAGATTCGATATTGTATGTTGAGGGTATGGCTAAAAATGGACCATGGTATCATTTGGCCGGAATTGCGGGTGGGGAGTATGCCCTTTTACAGCCCAATACCAAATATCATATGACCTTCTATTCGGTTTATCCGCGCAGTTACTGGGGTATGGATAGTTCATATGTTTACATTGCCCAAATGGGCGAGGCAGACGCCAGTCTAGCCAATGCCGCTAGCCGCAGCAAGGAGAGCACTCAACAGCCCGTGCAAGGCAAAAGAATTAGGGGCGAAGTATTCATGCCTAAGTTCATTGGTCTTTCACAAGAGCTGGAAGAGTGTGAAAATTATCAGATTTATCTACTGAAGGATTTAAAACCAGGCGCTAAAGGGGAGTTGCTTCTTGATTCGAAAAAATCGAGTTTTGATATTACTCTTTCTGAAGAACAGCTAAAAGAATATTCCTACATAGAATTTGTTTCTGCTTATAGTAATAAAACAAGTGAGCTAACTGAAATAAAAGAGGAACCGCTCGAAATTATTTTACAAGCGGAGGTTATTCTTAAAAAACCGGCGATTTATCTTTATCCTGAACAACAATCACAAATTTCAATTATTCATAACTTCAAAGGGACGTTACTCAATACCTATCCGGCCTATGCCGATAACTGGACAGTCATTGCAGAACCAAACGGAAATTTATTGAATGTGAAGGATAATCGAGTTTATAAATATTTATTTTGGGATGGCGCTTATTCGTTTGCGAAAGAACACTACCAATTTAAATCCGGATTTTATGTAAAAAATGAGGACTATGTTTCATTTCTCCAAAACAAATTGGCGGGTATTGGTCTGAATGAGAATGAAATCAATGATTTTGTAGTCTATTGGTTACCAGTAATGAAAAATTATAAAAATTGTTTTGTCTATTTTAGAATTAATGACAATATTGACGGCAGTTCAGTTCTTGAAACAAAGCCTGCAGCGGAAACAACAATACGGGTATTTATGGAGTTTTCAGGTATTGATGATATAAGTAGTATCCAAAAGTTACCGGAGCAGACCTTGCCGACTTTTGTAAGGAAAGGATTTACCTTAGTGGAATGGGGTGGCACTGAAATTGGCAACAGTAAAATTGAATAATTACAAGGGGGGGAACTGCCAATGAAAAAACTACTGATAATACTAGTACTACTTATGTTGTCTGCTACGGTTGTGGCTGCACCGGGAAATTTTGCGGAAAGGGCTAGGGCCACTGAAATTCCGGTGGAAATCAACGTTACCGGGATGATACTCGAAGATTTCCTGGCTTTCATCAGTGAGCAGAGTGGCATCAGCATTTTAGCGGTTCCCGAAATTGCTGATATGAAAATCAATTTGCGGTTAACGGCAGGGAAAACTTTGGGTCAGGTATTTGAGGAACTGAGGAATAGGTACCATCTGTCCTTCCAAATCAATGATACTAAGGCGGCGATAGTAGTAGTTAAAGCCCCATATTATGAGGGACGATATGTGACTGCCGCGCCCAATGGTTTGGTTAAAGCAAATAGGGAATATTATGGAGACAGTTCAATGGCGGGAGGAGGCATGTATCAGGCTGCTGCCTTTAATACTGAAGAATATAAGAGAGTATACGATAATAGCTTCCAAGACACATTGATAGCAGCGCTATCAACTTTTTCCATTGATGTTGATACTGCATCTTACAGCAATGTACGCCGGTTTATCAACTCCGGCAAATTGCCGGCTGCTGACGCTGTCAGGACAGAAGAAATGATTAATTATTTTAACTATGATTATCCGCAGCCTATAGGGGAGCATCCTTTTTCAGTAACAACGGAAGTAAGTGATTGTCCCTGGCAGCAGGGCCATCAATTGGTAATGGTTGGCCTTCAGGGACAAAACCTTAGGACACAAGAACTTCCGCCAAGCAATTTGGTGTTTCTAATTGATGTTTCGGGATCAATGGATGAACCCAATAAACTACCCCTGCTAAAGACGACTTTTAAAATGCTTGTGAAACAATTGCGCGCGCAAGATAAGGTGTCAATCGTTGTATATGCCGGCGCGGCTGGGGTAGTGCTCGAACCGACTTATGGCAGTGAACGGGACAAGATCATAGCTGCTATAGACAACCTTCAGGCCGGCGGCTCGACTGCAGGCGGGAAAGGAATCGAACTGGCCTATAAGATTGCTAAAGATAACTTCGCCGAATCAGGCAATAACCGGGTTATTTTGGCTACTGACGGGGATTTCAACGTTGGCGTAAGCAGCGAAGGTGAACTTGTGAGAATGATTGAACAACGGCGGGATGACGGGATTTCTCTTAGTGTACTTGGATTTGGCATGGGTAATATAAAAGACAATAAAATGGAGGCTTTAGCGGATAAAGGGAATGGCAATTACGCCTATATTGACAACGCTCTGGAGGCCAGGAAGGTGATGGTTGGCCAGCTGGCTGGCACTTTGTATACTATCGCCAAAGACGTCAAATTTCAGGTGGAATTCAACCCGGCTAACGTTAAATATTATCGGTTAATCGGTTATGAGAACAGGGTTATGGAAAATAGCGACTTTACTAATGATAAAAAAGACGCGGGCGATATGGGGGCAGGCCATTCGGTTACCGCACTTTATGAAATAATTCCTGTTGGGTCAGAGGAATCAGCCGGTAGAATTGATCCTTTGGCTTATCAACGGCCGGAGATTGTGCCAAGTGATGACTTACTGCAGGTGAAAATCCGCTATAAGGAACTGGAGAAGGATGGTAGTATTCTATTTACCAAATGTGTTGGCCCTGATGATGTTACCAGTGTACCTTCAGAGAACTTTAGATTTGCCGCAGCTGTTACAGAATATGCCATGCTTTTGCGCAACTGTGAGTTTAAAGGGCAGGCGACCTACCAACAAGTGCTGGAATTAGCGAAAAGCGCAAAAGGACATGATGATGGAGGGTATAGGGCCGAGTTTATTAAGATGGTGGAAATTAGCCAACTGCTTGATGAAAAATAATGAGCGAAAACTAATAGAGCTGATCTGAGATTACTCAGGTCAGCTCTATTAGTTGGGACGTAATGTTATTTTTTAGGTAGGTTTCATCGCCATTTTATTCCCGGGTGAATACATTAACGGTAAAGAATATATCAAAAAGGGGATGTAAATATTGCCGAAATTAACAGCCAAACGTGTGCCAATTGGTAAACACCGCTTGCCTCCATTGCCATATGCGTATGATGCCCTTGAACCGATTATTAGTGAAGCTACACTTAGAATACATCACGACCATCATCATAAAGCTTATGTGGATGGCCTTAATAAAGCAGAGGTAGCATTAGCGCAAGCCCGGGCGGAAAGAGACTATATATTCATTAAATACTGGGAAAATGAATTAGCATTCAATGGTTCTGGACATATCCTTCATAGCATCTATTGGACAATACTGACGCAAAAGGGAACCGGTGGTGAACCAGGGCCGAATACCGTTAAGGAAATTACCAGACGTTTTGTAAGTTTTGATGCTTTTTTAGAACAGCTAATTGCTGCAACTACTAAGGTTGAAGCATCAGGCTGGGGTATTCTCGCCTGGAATCCATCCTGGAATTCCCTGGAAATATTAATTGCGGAGAAACACCAAAATCTTACACAGTGGGGGTCTATTCCGATACTGGTTCTCGACGTATGGGAACATGCTTATTATTTGGATTATCAATACCAACGGGAAGCGTATGTTCGAAGAATAGTGGAGCTAATTAATTGGAATGAAGTTGAAACAAGGTTAGATTTGGCGATGCGCGGAAAGCTGCCATTATATCTTACAATGTAAGAAGGGTAGAAGAAGCGTGAAATAGTAAGCTATTTTATGAAAAACATGCTATTTTCCTGTTTAAACTGACTACTGAGTGCAGTATGCTGCAATGTGATTGTAGAAGCAGCGTTGTAAAATGTAAAACTATGGTATAATTATCGTAGATTTATTTGTTATAAAAGGGAGATGTTCAACATGGGAGATAAGAGCCCAAAGAACAAGGAAAAAAAGAAGAAAAAAGCTGAAAAAAAGGTTACTCCAGCAGTCCTGTCAGATAAATCCGAATAAAGTTTTACAAAACGCAGCCATTCAATGGTTGCGTTTTTTCCCTGCAAAAAGCATAAAATATTAGGGGAACTCCTGCTAAATTTTGATGATTTGGCAGGAGTTTTGTATTTATGGAAATGATTAAAGATGAGAAGCGATTTCTAGCATATAAAATGATCTAGAGGTACAGCTTTTGGAAAGCATCTGTGATAAAATATTATAGTTACTAGATAAAGTCAAAGGTTTAGTGCTTTGAGTGACTGCTAAAATTTGTTAGCAGTAATTTAGTCTTTACTTTGATTTATTGACGTAGTTGGGTATCAATATAATTAAAGGAGCAAGGAACGACTAAACCGCTTAACTACTATGGTGTTACGTTCCAGTGAGGCTTGAAAATGGATGATAATGAAAAGAAACCGGTAAATATAAGTTATGGTCTTCATGATAAAATCCCGAATAGAGTGGCTATTCCGATTGTTATCCAACAAATTGTGGTATTGTCAATGGATCTGGTATTACCTGTTTTGATTATAAGTATGATGGGCGGGTCGCGGGAAGTAGCTCAAAATTTTGTAAGTGTAATGATGATCGGGATTGGACTGGGGACACTTTTGCAAGTCTCACATAAGGGGGCAATAGGCTCCGGATATTTCTGTGCAGAGGAAACTGGATTTTTGTATTATCAGGCATCTGCTTTGGCTGTGCAAACAGGTGGGTTGTCATTGCTATTTGGCATGACAACTATTGCTGGTTTCTTTCAAATGCTGATTAGCAGAATCATCCCGCGCATACGGTTTTTGTTTCCTACAGAGGTAGCAGGATTAATGGTTGCCATGACCGGGATTGCCGGTATTGCTCCTGGGGTTTCGGCGATATTTGGCATTGACGATACAAAAACTACCATAGATATGACATCGATGTGGGTTGGAATTATAATCCTGGCAATCATGGTTTCATTAAATATATGGGGCAAGGCTTCTATGCGGCAATACTCTATATTTATCGGCATTGTAGTGGGATATGTGCTGTCATACTTATGCGGAATTCTAAATGTCGATGATATAAAACAATTAGTTGCTACGCCATATATCGCTATTCCTGCCATTCATATGGAGTGGTCTTTTGACGAGAGATTACTGTTGCCATTTTTGGTCGCAGTTATTTGTTCTACGCTGAAAACAATAGGTAACTTAGCGATATGCCAAAAGACAAATGATACAAATTGGAAACGTGTTGATATTAAAAACGTCGGGAAAGGCATCTTTGCTGAAGGAATTGGGACATCAGTCTGCGGAATTATTGGCTGTATGGGTCTGAACAGTAGTTCCGGTAGTGTGGGGTTAGCGATTGTAAACGGTGTTACCAGCCGTCGGTTGGCATATCTTGTAAGCAGTGTGTTTATTGCGATGGCTTTTTTCCCGAAAGCTGCTGCGTTCTTAGCCATCATGCCGGCACCTGTTATGGGAGCGGTGTTGCTAATAAATCTGGGATATTTTATTATTGAGGGGTTTCAAATCATTACCTCACGGATGCTTGATCAAAGGAAAATATTTGTTATTGGATTATCACTGGTTTTTGGATTGAGTGTAGACCTGCTGCCTGGCATATATGCTCAATTCCCGGTGCAACTGCAAGCTTTATTCAAATCTTCCCTGGCAGTGGTTTCGATTACGGCTGTTCTTTTAAATCTGCTATTTCGTATCGGCATAAAACAGAAAAGTACTATAGCACTTATGGTAGGACCGAATTCGACAGCAAAAGTGATTGACTTCATGGAAGCCAATGGTGCGGCTTGGGGAGCGCGCAGCGACGTTATCCACAGGGCTTCGTCTGCAATTATCGAGTTCTTCGAGACAGCCTCCGGATTGGAGCTGGTTAAGGAAGGCAAGGTAAGACTAAAAGTCAGTTTTGACGAATATCATATAACTGTCAACATTATCTATAACGGAGTTTTGCTGGAATTTCCGGAGAAACGGCCCACCGATGAGGAATTGCTTAATGATGACACTGCAATTGTAAAATTGTCGGGATTTCTGATGCGTAAGTATTCAAACAAGATAGAATCATGTATGAAGGGTAAGAATTGCAGTTTGCAATTTCATTTTGAACATTAAGTTCCCACCCAGGAAGTAATTCCTGCCGCTAGTTTCTTTGTTCCCTCCTGGTTTGTCCCTGTCAGGAGGGGATTTTCTTTTTGGATTGTAAGCATTTTTGTGGATAACAGAAATAGCTTATAATAACGGCTATTATAGCAAGGAGGGACAAAATGGGAAATCCACAAATTATGTCAGTCGGGACAGCGATACCGCCTTATACCTTACAACAAGAAGAGATAAAGGAATTTGTTGCAACATTATTCCAAACCAATATGGCCCATCTTGAAAGACTGTTACCAGTCTTTGAAAATGGGCTGATTAAAGTAAGGCATTTGTCACGACCACTTGCATGGTACCAGGAGATGCATTCTTTTGCCGAAGCTAACAAAATCTATGAAGAAACGGCCCTTACTTTGGCTGAGGAGGCAGCTGCAAAGGCTATCAAGCAGGCTGGTATCCGATCAGACGAGATCGGGATGATCATTTACATATCCTCTACCGGCATTGCTACGCCTACCGTGGACGCTAAAATCATTGAGCGCTTGGGCTTGTCACCGCATACTGCCCGGGTACCGATCTGGGGATTGGGCTGTGCCGGGGGCGTTGTTGGTCTTGCACGCGCGTCAGAGTTAGCGCAAGTGTTACCTGGAAAAGCAGTTCTGCTTATCGCTGTAGAGCTTTGCAGTCTCACGTTTCAGCGAAACGACTATTCGAAAGCCAATCTTGTTGGTACCAGTCTGTTTGGCGATGGTGCAGCCGCAGCTCTCATCGCTGTCGATAGTGGCGGGCCAACTGTTTGTGGCAGCTATAGTACGTTATTTCCTGCTACGGAAGATATAATGGGTTGGGATGTTGCTGAAAGCGGACTGAAAGTCCGCTTTTCGCGAGATATCCCGAGTATTGTTAGAAAGAATTTGTCTGAACTTACAGGTAAGGCCTATGACAAATGGGACATTGACAGTAATTCTGTCCAGCATTATGTTGTGCACCCGGGGGGGGCAAAGGTACTTGAAGCTTATGCCGACAGTCTGAGGCTGTCTGATGATAAGCTAGATCACGCCTACCACGTCCTGGCATCCTATGGCAATATGTCGAGTGCTACAGTATTGTTTGTCCTGAATAGCTTTTTGGCAAGCACTCCGCCGACAGAAGAATATGGACTTATGCTAGCTTTAGGACCAGGTTTTAGTGCCGAACAGGTGTTATTTAGATGGTAACTGGGATGATTGCCGGTTTGGCAAGTATAATTGTTATCCAACGACTAACAGAACTGCTGCTGGCTAATCGCAATCAGGTATGGATACTAAAGAAAGGAGGCATTGAATACGGCGCTGGCCATTATCCGTTATTTTTTTTGTTACACACTGCCTGGCTGGTTTGTTGGGTGATTGAGGGTTATTTTACTAATAGCCTAGCTTTTTTCTGGCCGGTATGGCTGAGTTTATTCCTATTTGCACAGGTAATAAGATATTGGTGTATAATCAGCTTGGGACGTTATTGGAATACACGCATTTTGGTAATTCCTGGCGACTTGGCAGTGCGACGGGGACCTTACCGGTTCTTAAAGCATCCCAATTATTTGGCAGTCGCGCTTGAGCTGGCAGTAGTACCGCTCATCTTTGGTGCGGTGGTTGCTGCTGTTGTTGCTACAGCTGCTAATGCTGCCCTGCTGCTATTAGTAAGAATTCCGGTAGAGGAACAAGCTCTTGATTTACGGAATCACGATATTTAATTTGTCCATCTTGCGATACAGTGTAGTGCGGCCGATACCAAGCTTTCGAGCTGCAGCAGCGATATTACCGTTAACATCTTCTAATGCCTGAATAATCAGTTTCTTTTCGAGATTGGCAGATTGCTGCGATATTTGATTTTCAAGACTAGTGCTTGAGCTTTGACAATTAGTTGTGTATTCAATCGGCAGGTCTGCTACGGTTAATGTGGATGTACCTGTCGATAAAGCGATCATATTTTCGATACAGTTTTCTAATTGTCGTACATTACCTGGCCATTGGTAGTTAGCTAAATGGTGAAATAACTCCGGACTGATATCCATACGCGGAAAACCAAATTTTTTGCAGAGTTTTTCAACAAAATAGGGTGCCAGATCCCCAATATCCTCAATTCGTTCTCTAAGTGGAGGAATTTCTATTGAAATGACTTTCAAGCGATAATATAAATCTAAACGGAATTTTCCTTGCTGCATCATCTGGCACAGGTCTTGATTAGTTGCAGCAATAACACGGGCATTCATTGCGTGACACTTATTATCACCAATCCGGTAAAACTCTTTTTGTTGCAGGACCCGTAACAGTGAAGCCTGAACGTGAAAAGGCATATCGCCAATTTCATCTAAGAATATTGTTCCCGAACCTGCTAGCTCAAATTTCCCCGCTTGTCCACCCCGCTTAGCCCCTGTAAATGCGCCGTCAGTATAGCCAAAAAGTTCACTTTCTACAAGGTTATGGGGAATTGCAGCACAATTTAATGTTATAAACGGTTTTTCTTTGCGTGCACTGGAGTTATGGATAGTTCTAGCGATAATTTCCTTGCCGGTACCGCTTTCACCTTGGATGAGAACGGTTGAATCTGTCCGCGTTGCGCGCATTGCGATATCAAGGATAGAATGAGTTTTTGGACTGCGCCCACGCCATTGATTTTCACATTCTGCTGTGTGATTAAACGAAATCGGCACAAAGAAGTTATGGTGTTCTGTCTTTATTGAATCACCTTTATCAATAGATGCCTTGCTGTGTAGTAAGGTTTTACCTAAAGCATCCAGATCTCTCTTGGAAAGATTAAATCTTGCTTGCATTTCAGCGATTGCGAGGCTTTGTTCAATCATAGCTGCTCCAAGGGTGGTTATCTCCATTACATGGTTATGCGTAGCACCGGCCTCGCCGGAAATATTAAGTACTCCAATTAAGTTTCCGTCACTGGCGCTAATCGGAGAAGCCCAACAATCTAAAAAGCTAACAGGCTGCGAATAATGTGTCCAACCAGGAATAGCTAACGGCATTTGTTCGATAAGTACGGTACCTATCCCATTGGTACCCTTTAAATTTTCCCGCCAGTTAACACCGGGGGTTAAAAAAATTTTTTTGGTTTTGTTAACAAATGAGGGATCGCCAAGGGTTTCCAGGATATATCCTTCATTGTTGCTGAGCAGGATTTGGTATTTACCTCTACTCAATAGACTAAATATATGTTGCAGGATTGGCTTTGCGGTACGAATTAGTTGTTCAGATTTGCCTAATAATTCGTTAAGTCTGTTCGATGGCAAAATATCATCTTGAAAGAGTTGTTCATGATTAACATTTAGTCCCCGGCATCTTTTCCAAGATTGGAAGATGGGTGACGGGACTTTATTTATTACCCTGGCATCATTTCCGTGAATAAAACTTGCTAATAGGCTAGCCATAGTCCACCTCCAGCAGTTATACAATATAGTGTTTCGCTTAAGAAACACATGTCCACGGACATTGTTCTTACACTGATACATATTTTCCACATATATCATAATTAACCTCTTTTAAAATACGGAATTTTATTGATAAATTGGTATTTATATTGTAAGATTCGTTAAATCTGATTTTGGCATGATGCATGCAATAGAATAAGGCGTAAGATAAGAAATGGGCTAAGCCCTAAGGAGGATTTTATTTATGGCAATTGGTGAGCAAGTCTTTGGGTATTTTATTCCTACTGTGAGCCTAATGGGAGTAGGGGCACACAAACAAACTCCTGCACAAGTGAAAGCTCTTGGTGGTTCGAATGTTTTCCTGGTTACTGATGCTTTTCTAGGCCGCCCCGGTGGGATGGCCGACGATATTAAGGCCATGCTGGAAGCCGAAGGAATCAAGGTTAGCATTTTTGCAGGAGCAGAGCCAAATCCGACTGACAAAAACGTTGAGGACGGTTTAAAAAGCTATCAGGCAAGCGGCGCTGATGCTATTATAACCTTGGGCGGCGGTAGTGCTCATGACTGTGGTAAGGGAATTGGCTTATTGGCTACCAACGGCGGAAACATTCGGGACTTTGAAGGTCTTGATAAGTCTAAGAAGCCAATGCCACCGTTTATTGCCATAAACACTACAGCCGGTACTGCATCTGAGATGACCCGGTTTGCTGTTATTACCAATACTTCTAATCATGTAAAAATGGCTATTGCTGACTGGCACACTACTCCCAATGTTGCAATTAATGATCCGTTACTGATGGTTGGTATGCCGCCTGCTCTTACTGCTGCTACCGGCATGGATGCATTAACTCATGCCGTGGAAGCATATGTTTCAGTTGCCGCTACACCGGTAACTGATTCAGCAGCTCTAATGGCCATCAAACTTATTGCCACTAATTTACGCAATGCAGTCGCCAATGGTCAGAATATGGAAGCACGTGACAAAATGGCTTATGCCGAATATTTAGGTGGAATGGCATTTAATAACGCCGGTTTGGGCTTTGTCCATGCTATGGCTCATCAACTAGGCGGTTTATACAATCTGCCGCACGGCGTGTGCAATGCTATTTTACTACCGCATGTTGAAAAATTTAATATCATTGCCTGCCCAGAACGGTTTGTTGATGTTGCCATAGCAATGGGTGAAAATGTACAAGGTCTATCTGTTCGTGATGCTGCTGATAAAGCTATAACCGCTATTCAGAAATTATCTGCAGATGTTGGCATTCCTTCCGGCCTTGCTGAATTAAACGCTAATGAAAAAGATTTTGAGGTTATGGCCGGAAATGCATTAAAAGATATTTGCAGCCTATTTAATCCACGTACTGCCAAACTTGATGATATAATTGCTATCTATAAGGCCGCAATGTAATTGGTTGAATGATGTAACTTAAAATATACCCTATAGGTTAGAATGCCAGATAAATCTAATCTATAGGGTATTTCTATGGTGAAAAGGACAAGTATTTCGTATAGAGACAAGTTTTGCGTGGTAAGAATAGAGGCTCGAAAGACTTACAGGCATCATCATTTTAAAACATAAACTGTCGGAAAATATCGTTTTCGCAAGTATCTATATACAGCTTGACATTTATTCCTATGTATTGCTACAATTACCTTAAATAATGATAGGGTAAGGGAAGGTTGAGTGAGGATGAAAAGTTACAAAATGATGCTAAGGATTGTACTCTGCTTAGCAATATTTGCATTTGGTGCGATGCTGACAGGGTGCTCCGGCGACCAAAAAGCGGCAGAGAAAAAGGTATTTAGGGTTGGTATGGAATGTGGATATGCTCCTTTTAACTGGACCCAGACTACAGCTGATAACGGCGCGGTGAAAATTAAAGACAGTCAAGAATATGCTATGGGCTATGATGTAATGATAGCTAAAAAGATTGCTGAATCTATGGGCTATGAACTGGAAATCCATAAGATTGAATGGGACGGTTTAGCTCCTGCTGTAAATGCCGGTAAGATTGATGCAGCTATTGCCGGCATGAGTATTACCAGTAAGCGTAAAGAAACAGTCGATTTTTCTTCTGTCTATTATAATGCCGATATTGTTGCTCTTACGAAGAAAGACAGTCCTTTTGCTGCCGCTAAGAATCTGGATGGCCTTAAAGGCGCTGTTGCTACATCACAACTCAATACCGTCTGGTATGATTTGCTAAAACAAATTCCTGATGCAAAAATTCAACCTGCTATTGATAATGTTCCTGGTATGATTGTTGCACTAACTTCTGGCAAGGTAGAAGTTCTGGCTACTGACAAGCCAACTGCAATGGCTGCTGTCTTTTCGAATCCAGAATTAGTAATGTTGGATTTCAAGGATGGACAAGGCTTTAAGGTCGAGCGAGAAGAAATTGAAATGGGTATTGCGGTGGCTAAAGGGAAAAGTAACGAGTTGTTGACGAAAATAAACAAAGCACTGTCTGCAATGACAGAAGAGGATCGCAACAAATTGATGGAAGAAGCCATTAAGAAACAACCGTTAGCAAAACAATAAGCAGTATTAATGGGATGGCATTCGCCATCCCTGAAATTTATTATCAATCAAGGTGGAAAGAAATATGACAAGTGATATGCCAGTAACTTTTTTTGGGTGGGTTTATTTTCTTCTGCAGCAATATGGTGTACTTTTTGTAAAAGGGGCTTTAGTTACACTGCTCTTAGCTGTCAGTGGTACCATAGTTGGTTGTGTAATTGGTTTATTCGTAGGTATTTTACAAACTATCCCGATTAATCCTAAAGATGGACTTGTTAAACGAGGCTTTTATCAATGTATCAGAGCCATCTTAGCAGCATATGTTGAGTTGTTTCGCGGGACACCCATGATTGTACAGGCGATGGTTGTATACTATGGCTCGATGCAAGTTTATAATATCGATATGTCCCCGCTGTTAGCAGGCTTTATTGTTGTATCAGTAAACACCGGCGCGTATATGGCTGAGACTGTTCGCGGCGGCATTATTTCTATTGATGTCGGTCAAAAAGAGGCTGCAAAAGCGATTGGTATGAATCATTTTCAGATTATGTCCTGTGTTATTTTACCGCAAGCTTTACGTAATATTATGCCACAGATTGGTAACAATTTGATTATTAATATCAAGGATACCTCGGTACTCAATGTAATTTCCGTAACCGAGCTATACTTCTTATCTAAGTCAGCCGCTGGTGCCTATTATCGATATTTTGAGGTTTTCTTTATTACTTGTGCAATTTATTTTATTATGACTTTTGCGGTTTCACGCTTTCTATTATGGATAGAAAAGAGAATGGATGGGCCTGATAACTATTCATTAGTTACGCATGATCCGTTAGCTGATCCATGTGGACCGTTTACTCCAAAGAAAGGCGAGAATTAGAAGTATGGATAATAAAGTGTTCGCAATAGAACCACGGCAGATATTGAAAATTAAGAATTTGGTTAAATATTTTGGTAAGCGTGAGATTCTCAAAGGTATCAGCTTTGATGTTTTCCAGGGTGATGTTATTTGTATTATTGGTGCGTCAGGCTCTGGTAAATCCACGATGCTTCGCTGTATCAACCTGCTGGAAATACCAACCTCAGGCGAAATTATTTACGATGAACGAAACGTAGTGGAAGAACAGGATAAACTAACGCTATATCGGACTAAAGTCGGTATGGTGTTTCAACAGTTTAATCTGTTTAATAATATGTCTGTGCTTGAGAACTGCATGGTAGGATTAGTAAAGGTATTAAAGCAGGATAAAGCAACAGCCAGGCAAACCGCGCTCCACTTTTTAGAGAAAGTCGGCATGGCGCAATATATCAATGCCAAGCCGCATCAGTTGTCAGGCGGCCAAAAGCAAAGAGTAGCGATTGCCCGCGCGCTTGCTATCCAGCCACAAGTCTTGCTAATGGACGAACCGACTTCGGCACTGGATACGCAAATGGTTGGTGAAGTATTAGCCGTTATGCGTGGACTGGCTAAGGAAGGCTTAACCATGCTGATCGTTACCCACGAAATTGCCTTTGCACGCGAAGTTGCCTCCCGGATCATTTATGTCGAAGATGGTGTCATTGTTGAGGATGATACACCAGATGTCATTTTTAATCATCCCCAAGATGCGCGGACGAAAGCATTTCTTTCACGCGTTACGAATGGACTTGCCCAATAAGATTAAAAGACTTTCTATGCAGCATCTTTGTCATAGGAGGTCTTTTTCTTATAAGAAAGTATAAGTTTTTTGAACCGCAGAGACGCAGAGGGAATGTTCTCGATATACATCTCCCCTCTGCGCTCTCTGTGTACTCTGCGGTTAGAGCCGTATCCTCAAGGGTGTGCTAGCGCTTTTTTATGCAAAGTGCCGGTTTGAAATTAATTGGACGTAATTGACAAAATAATATTTGTATGATACAAATATTATAAGGCGATGGGAGTGAATAATTATAGTTTGTGAAGAAGAAAAATATAATAGGTGTCTAGACGATATTGGTGTGTTATTACAAAAAGCAGTGCGTGCATTCCAAATTTTAGAAAAAAAACAAATTAGAATGCATGGTTTTACCAGTTCTCAATGTTATATATTGCTGGAAATATATAAACATCAAACGCTTTCTATTAATGAAATTAGTGAAAAAATGCGCCTTGAAATTAGCACTATAACTAGAATTATGAATAATTTAGTTCGGGATAAGCTTATTCTTCGCAGAAGATCTGTATATGATAAAAGGGTTGTAGAAGCTATTCTTACGGAGAACGGTAAAGAGATTGCTCAACAATTGCAGGAAAGTATTGCCAATTATTATAAGGATGTCATAGCAAACTTGCCGCGTGGTCATGTTCGTGAAGTTATGAGTGCAGTAGAATTGCTTGTAAATGCTTTAGAAAAAGCTCAAAAAGGCTATCTGTTGGAATGAATAATACAAGAGAGAAGGGGACTAGTATGACTAAAACTTTTATTCAGCAATCATTTGCTGAGCGAATTGGGGGAAATAAATTCGGGAATGATGCAGTTCTATATAAATTTGAAAAAATTAAAAGAGCTAAAAGGGAGGCGCGTAAAAACAATCCTAATGTGGAATTAATTGATCTTGGGGTAGGTGAACCAGATTGGATGGCGGAAAAGGAAGTTATTGAAGTCTTATATGAACAAGCTAAGCTGAGAGAAAATAGAGGATATGCCGATAATGGTATACAAGTATTTAAGGATGCTGCTGTTCATTATATGGAGAAAGTTTATCAAGTTTATGGCCTTAATTCAATTAATGAGGTAAATCATGGAATTGGTTCGAAGTCGATTTTGGCACTTTTGCCGCTAGCCTTTATTAATCCGGGCGATATTACTATTATGACTGTACCCGGTTATCCTGTTATGGGGACTATGACCAAAGCGTTAGGAGGAGAAGTGGTTAATTTGCCACTCTTAGCTGAAAATAGTTATTTACCTAAATTGGACTCCTTGACTTCTAAGCAGTGCCGTAGAGCTAAATTGTTATATATTAACTATCCGAACAATCCAACCGGAGCTACTGCGACTGAAGAGTTTTTTGAAAAAGTTGTACAGTTTGCCAAGGAAAACGAGATCATTGTTGTATCAGACGCTGCTTACGCAGCTCTTACTTTTGAAGGACAACCGCTTAGCTTTTTGTCAGTTGAGGGCGCTAAAGATGTTGGGATAGAGATTCACTCGTTATCCAAAGCATTTAACATGACTGGGTGGCGACTGGCATTTGTGTGTGGTAATGAATTAGTAGTGAAAGGATTTGCAACTGTAAAAGATGACAATGATTCCGGTCAGTTTGCAGCTATTCAAAAGGCTGGCGTTTATTGTTTGCAGCATCCTGAAATAACGAAAAAAACAGCTTTGAAATATTCGCGCCGTCATACTATGTTGGTGAAGGCATTAAAACGTATTGGGTTCACAGTCACTAAGCCTAAAGCATCATTTTACTTATATACAGGTATACCCCATAGTACCAAAAGCGGAAGATGCTTCACGTCAGCAGAAGATTTTTCCGAGTTCTTACTCAAAGAAGCACTAATTTCAGTTGTCCCATGGGATGACGCCGGGGCATACATTAGGCTTTCTGTTACCTTTGAGGCGAAGGATGAAAAGGAAGAAGAAGGGATCATTTCTGAAATTGCGCGACGTTTGGATAACATTGGTTTCATTTATTAGATTGTATGAAAGCCTGTTGCAATAGCAGGTGAATCTTCCAGGCGAAAGCAGGATAATATATATAACGTATGTAAAGTATAGCTGGTTAGAGTCCAGTGTATGTTGGAGGTAGAATGTTGATAAATTTATCAAATGGTAGACCATTGATAAATGAGAGCTCGATATCTTTTGATTCTTATGAAAAAATGGCAGAATATTATTTTGAATGTGTTGATACAAAACCATTTAATGCGTACTATGAAAGACCGGCAACATTGTCATTGCTTCCTGATATTGCAGGAAAAAAGGTGCTAGATGCCGGATGTGCCGCAGGCTGGTATAGTAAATGGCTGTTGGATAATGGTGCAAAGGTAATAGCGATAGATTTTAGTCCTAGTATGATAGAAATGACACGGAGAAGAATTGGTGAAAAGGCTGACATTAGACGGGCTGATCTCAATGAACCGCTAAATTTCATAGAGGATAAATCGATTGATGTTATAGTGTCATCTTTAACACTTCACTATATTAAAGACTGGGAACCTGTAATGGCTGAGTTTATTAGAATATTAAAGCCATTAGGTTCGTTAGTTTTTTCGGTGCATCATCCATTTATGGACTTTACATATTTCAACAGGGAAAACTATTTTTTAACGGAGATTGTAGAAGATGAGTGGGAAACTAATGTAGGGAAAGTAAAAGTCCAATTTTATCGAAGACCTTTATGTAAAATAATCTCACCGGTAATAGACGCGGGATTTATTATTGAAAAGCTAATAGAACCTATGCCGACAGAGAAATTCAAACAATTACAGCCCAAAGTATATGAAAAGATAACCAGAAAACCTCAGTTTATTTTTTTGCGAGCAAGAAAAAGCTAATCAAAAGGATGTCTACCCGGCTATTTTAGAAATTCAAGCACTTTACGATTTACCGTATCTGCTTGTACGATCCATAAATCATGGCCTGCATTAGGAATGACATTTGTTTTAATATGAGGAGCTATCTTATTGAGACGTTCAACGGCTTTTGGAGCAGAATATATTTTTTCATTTTCACCTACTAAATAAAGCGAAGGTACTTTGATACTTTGTAATTCTTTATCCAGTAAAACTGTGGGAGAGATCATACGTTTTGCCTTAAAGCAGCGTATGCCCCATAATATTTCATCAATGGCACTGTCTAATGATTTCCTCGAGGCCTCATCTTTTCGTACAAAATCCTTGAAAACCCAATTAAAATAATTTTTGGCAATAAAGTGAAGCGGTATTGTCATAAAAAAAATTGAGTGCATCAAAAATTTTAATTCCAAAGATAGCACAGTTGCTGCTGGCGCCAATAATACAATTTTATTGAGACGGTGTTGAAAGTGGAGTGCATATTGGCATGTTAGCCAACCGCCATAAGACAGGCCCATAAGGTTAATGTTGTTACCAAGTTCAAGCGCAGTAAATAATTCATTAAGCCAATTGACAAAATCCTCGGGTCCTGCAATTGATCGCGTGTATACACTACGTCCAAAGTCATAAATGTTATCGACTGCGTAGGTTTTGTAAGACGTAGATAACGCTTTAATATTCTGCACCCAGCATAGAGAATTACCCATGGAGCCAGGTAGTAGTACTAGTGGCGAAGCCCCGTTTGGTCCACTAATTCTTACAAAAGTTTGGCCGTAAGAAGTGTCTACCATCCGGGACTCTGAATCTACTGGCCATACCTCCTGTGCTCTCTTGTCATACATTTCCAGATATTGCTTTTGGGCTTTCTCAGATTTGAATGGGTGATATGCCGATATTTCCATGTTCATCCTCCCTCGTAATGATCGGATTTTAGCAGCTACTTAAAATTCTAAAACTTTACATGAGAGTATAATTGATAATTTGGCGACCGACCGGTCGCTAAAATAATGGTACTCCATAATATGGAATTAGTCAATATTTTTTATACCTAGCCAGTAATCATGCCAAACCTTATCAATATGGTCAAGTTTCTGTTCTTCCGGCACGTCAACCATAAATGTACTTATTAATGAATAAAGACCTTGTCTTAAGCTGTAATACGAAAGAAGAATATCTTCTGGTGAAGCTTCACGGATTAGTCCTTGCTGTATACCTTCCTTAATTAATTCTTTATATTTTTCTCCGTAAATCATTTCGTTGTTAAATGCTCTCGTCAAAAGTTTTTCTTTTAGAGCAGTAGGAGGAAAAAACAAGACACGATTCCAGAATGCTCTATCTTCAACGATTTGTGTAGAAGAGCTTGAGCTACAACATATATACTGTTTAAAAAGATGATAAAGTCTCTCCGATGCTGGCATGGTATCTGATTCTGCCAAAAACTGATCTATACGATTTCGGTATTTTATTTCAAGATCTTCGTAAATCTCCCAAAATAATTTTTCTTTACTGGGAATAAATGAGTACAACGATGATTTTTTTATACCTACTCCAGCCGCAATTTGTTCCATGCTCGTAGAATCATATCCATTATTTGCAAATAGTGAAAGAGCTACTTTTTTTATCTTATCCTTAGTTTTTTCAGCCATCAATTTATCCTCCATATTTACTCCCTAATGCTAAGAAAATTTTACTTCATCTAAACAAAATCCTGCACTGCTGATGATAAGATGTGCAGGATTTTTAATTATAAAGTATAAGATAACTATTGTAATATATTTATAGTTAACCTGGAGGTTATATGAAACTAACTGTTTTAGTCGATAATAATACTATAATCGATAGGTATTTTCAGGGAGAGCCCGCAGTATCGTATTTTATAGAATGTGAAGGTGAAAAATATCTGTTTGATACTGGATATTCAGATGTATTCTTAAAAAACGCCAATAAAATGGGTATTGACCTTTTAGCGCTAGATGCAATAATTATTTCACACGGGCACAATGACCATACATGGGGATTAGGTGAATTATTTCGGTTGTATACGGAAGCCGCATTTGAAGGTCATAAGTCGAAAGTACCTACTATAATTGCCCATCCAGATGCCTTTTTAGAAAAAAGAGTAAATGGGTTACCAATAGGATCAATGGTTTTTGCTAGCCAGTTACAAAATGTTTTTTCATTAAACCTTAGTAGAAAACCTGTTAAGCTGTCAGATAAATTCACTTTCTTAGGTGAAATTGAAAGAAGTAATTCATTTGAAGCAATAAATTCAATCGGCGAAACGCTAAAAGAGGGTTTATGGCAAGAGGACTTTGTACTAGACGATTCTGCCTTAGTATATATGTCTGAGCGTGGGTTAGTAATAATTACAGGCTGTTCCCATTCGGGGATTTGCAATATTATTGAATATGCAAAAAAAGTAAGTAATGAAGATAGAATATGTGATATTATTGGCGGATTTCATCTTTTGAACCCAAACCATCGCCAGTTAATCAATACAGTTGAATACTTAAAGAGGCAGGAAATCGGTACTATTCACGCATGTCATTGTACGGATATAGATTCCAAAATCAAGTTAGCTCAGGTAGCAGATGTTAAGGAAGTTGGTGTAGGCCTGGTAGTCGAATATTAGCCTTACTGATTGCGTGGAAATAAAAAAATTTCAAGAGAAGGAAGTTGCGTATTTGCGTGGAATTGTTTGGTATCAAAATATGGAGGAGGAATGCAAGTGAAACTTTTTATGCATTACAGGAGGCTGCTCTGGCTGAGCGTTTTTACGCTTATGCTAAGTTGTAGTCTGCCTCAGTCAGTGTCGGCAAATGATAATGGTTTGAAGTACACTATTGTGGTATCAAGTTTTGAGAATCGTGCTAACTGGAAAGGACAATTTAATCTGGGCGATGCATGGGGTGCTGTTTTGACCGATATACTCAACCAGTCTGGAAATTTTATTGTTCTTGCTGAAAATGATATGCGGCAGGCGGCAAGTAATGAAAGTAACTCCAATCCTCACGTAATTCCGGCGCAGCTGTTGGTAAAAGGAGTTATTACTCATGTGCAAGATACAGGCGGTCAGGCAGGTGGTTTTGGCATTCATGGTATTTATCTAGGTGGCGCTAACTCAAAGTCTGAAATCAATATCACGATGTATGTTGTTGAGGCCGGTACCGGACAAGTGTTAGCCTCCAAGAGCGTTGTTGGTAAAGCAGTAAAAGGTGGAATAGTTGTTGGCGGTCGCGGCGCGGTCTTTGGTAATTATGGTGCTACCAATCTGGGGAAAGCTGTTGAAGATGCGGCTACACAGGGTGTAGAATGGATGAAAACTCAATTGCCTAAGATCAGGTGGACTGGTGCTGTGGTAATGAATAATAATAGTAATATATATATTAACAGAGGGTCACGTGAAGGTATTACGGTCGGTCGGGAATTTGTTGTGGGTTCTGCTAAAATATTGAGAGATCCTACTACAGGTGAAACTCTTGATGAAATGGTAACAGAAGTGGCTCGAATTCGTGTAGTCTCTGTCAAAGAAAAGGTTGCTATCTGCGAAGTGATTTCCGGTAGCTCTGATAGTATTGAGCAAGGTATGAGAGTGACATTGCCATAAAGAACAAGTAAGGCTGGTTGAATAATACAAATTGACAAGATATAGATTCACCGGTAAAATATAATTAGGAAACTAAAGGATTTGGCATACCCGCTGAAAGGCGGCGACGCAAAGCCGTGGGTCTACCGGCGTAATGCCTACGACTGCCTGGTTGCTCTTACAAATAGTTATTTGTGAGTGTTACCAGGCATTTTTATTTTCCAGATAATACAGTCTTCAATCTGTGATGCGAAATTAAAAACATATATAGGATAACTGAAGACAATGTCGAATTATAAGGTATTGAGATATAATACGAAAAATATTGACGGTGAGCAAGGTGAAGAATAAAATATGCATAGAGATAAGCAGAAGATATATTGCTATTAACACAGATTTTTACAATATGTAACTCAGGCAGTAATGGCAACTAACGAGTCGTCACAAAAATGTAACGATTAACCAGGGGGCCTCAATGGACAAACAGTTAGATTTACATGGCTTATTATCGATTGTAAGGCGCCACCGAAACTGGGTATACACCAGTTTTTGTATAGCGATAATACTTGCTATCATATTAAACTTGATGCCGCCAACTTATGAGACAAAAGTTACAATTCGCGTAAAACCGACTGCAAGAAGTGTGACAGATGCTGGCGGGGCAGCGTGGCAGTCAGAAGAACTGGCGCGGCAGAAAATGTATACTTTTGCCGAATTAATAAAGAGTCGATCGGTCGTGGAAGCTGCGATTGGTAAACTCGGTGCAGATGAACAGGCGTCCCTTCGTTATGAAACTGTTATCGACCGAATTACGGTGCGGCCTTTAAAAGATACGGAGATTTTGAATACTTTCGTTTTAGCCGGCTCCCCACAGGAAGCACAAAATTTGGCAAACGCGTTAGCGGTCGCTGTTAATGAAATGTCGCTGGATATTGCCCGGGCGGAGGGTAAAGAAACTCGAATTTTTATCGGGGATCGTTTGGCTGAAAAAAAACGTGAGCTTGATGAAGCGGGAAAAGCATTAGTGGACTATAAAAAAAACAATCGGATTGTTGCTATTACCGAACAGGCCAGGGCGTTTGTGGAACGTCAATCAATCTTAAAAAAATTGGATACCGAGAATCAATTGGTGTTGGGAGCAGCGTATGCTAAACAAAAAACGCCTGATATCATTGTCGATACACCTGTTGTGCAGTTGTATCGGAACCGTTTGGCTGAACAAGAAGCCGAATTGGCGGGATTGTCGAAAAGCTTGACCGACGAGCATCCGCGTGTAGTTAATCTTAAGGCTTCCATCGCTGAGAATCAAAAGAGGCTGCAAACCGAACTTATACGCATCGCAATAGGCGAGGTATCTTTAGGTGAAACCCAGAGAACAAATTTACAACGCATTACCTCCCAGGAAGAAAAAGAATTGGCAAATCTTCCCGCAACAGAAACTCAGTTGGCGCGTTTAATGCTTGATTATTCGGTTGCTGAAAGTGCATATGCCACCTTAGCGAAACGCTATGAGGAGGCCCGGATCAGTGAAATTATGGAATCGGCTAACCTGCAAGTTATTGACATGGCAGCGTTGCCGGAAGACCCGGTAAAGCCTAAAAAAATGTTTAACTTATGTATAGCGGCTATTATGGGACTTTTTATTGGTACAATGGCTACATTTTTTGTTGAATATTTTTATAAAACAATTGATACAGTTGCCGATTTGCAGCATTACTTATCTGTGCCAGTGATTGGTGTTATTCCCAAAGTGGGATCTCGCTCCCAAAGCTGGACTGGCAGTAGGAAAGCAGACGGTGAAAATCATGGATAAGCGGTCACGAATGGATGGGCGGTCCCGAAAGGATAGGCGGTCCCGAAAGGGTGGGCGGCCACAAGGTAAGCAGGCTCGCTATGTGATTTCAGACAGGGAACAATCTCCGTTTGCAGAATCATTTCGGGTTTTGTGTGCCAGCATCCGCGATGCCAAACCCCAAGGGAAAGTACAGACGGTTTTATTTACCAGTGCTAATTCTGGTGAGGGAGGGGCAATGGTTGCCGTTAACTCGGCCACGCTGCTGGCGTATGCAGGGTATAAGGTGGTTTTAGTTGATTGCGATCTTCGTGCACCTATCGTGTATGATATCTTTGGATTGGAGAATACTGGATTAACAAATCTCATTCGGAATGAAGTCTCTCAGGAAGACATTTTGCAAGATTCCAGAATTTCCAATTTGAAAGTTGTGACCTGTGGTCCACTGCCGTTAGAATCCGTTACTATCTTGTCTAATCCCAAAATACGTGTCTTATTAGATTATTTACGTACTCAGGCGGATTATATTTTTCTTACCAGCTCGCCTATTTTAATTAAAATGGATGCTGTTATTTCAGATGCCTGTGTTCTAGCTTCAAAAGTAGATGGTGTTGTGCTGGTCGTCGATAGCCGGGCAGTAAAACCTCAAAATGCAAAAAAAGTATTGGAACTGTTACTTGGTGCTAAAGCAAATATTATCGGTACAGTACTAAATGATGCGATTGATTATTGATAAATGCGCCATTGACTGGTGAATAATAATTCCTTTTAGTGAGGTATAAGATTAGCCATAAGGGTGGTAGGATGGAAAATTATTGATATGAAACAGATGCCGAAAACAGTATTGGGAAATTTTAGTGCAGGCTTGATGGGAAGGCTTTCGACCCAAGTTATTTCGTTTATAATGGTTATCTATTTGGCGCGGGTATTAGGCCCGGAGTCTTATGGCGGTATCAGTGTGGTGCTTGCTGTTATAAGCTATTTTAATTTGTTGGCAACCTTTGGATTGCCGATGGTAGGAATACGCGAAGCGGCTCGTAAGCAAAACCATTGCGAAAAATCAATAAGTCAAATACTCTCGGTGCGTATTTGCCTGGCCATACTATCTTATTTCTTGTTACTTGCTTATGGATGTTTTTTTATTTCCGATACTTACTTGTTTTATTTACTTTTGTTATACGGTCTAACTATGCTGAGTTCTTCTTGGTTGCTGGATTGGGCTTTTATTGGGATGGAAGACTTGCGATCATTGGCTATTGCGAATGTGTTGGGCAGTCTTTGTAGCTGTATATTTATAATTTTGTTAGTTAAAAACGCAGCAGACATTTTTTATATCCCGGTTATTATGTTTACGGGATCCGTTCTGTCATGTATTTTCCTATACCATTTATTCCACAAGGTTCATTCATTGCATTTGAGCTTTACTCTGTTGAATTATCGCACAGTATTAAAATTAGCAATCCCCTTTGCCATCACAGGTGGACTATCCCAAGTTTACGAAAACTTCGACATAGTAATGCTGGGATTCATGGTCGACCATCAGGAAGCTGGATATTACAGTGTAGCCTATAAAATCGTATCAGTGCTTTCAGGGATTATAGGAATATATAGTCAATCAACCTTTCCGGTAATGATTCGCTTACGTGAAAATAACCCCGGACTTATGGGAGCTTTTCTAAAACGGAATATTTACAGTATGTTGTTTTTTATGCTGCCGATTATTACGGGTGGAACTATATTAGGGACTAATATCATTGAAACCTTTTTTGGCGAGATGTACCTGGGAGCCGCAACTTCATTTATGTTATTGCTTTACTATATTTTTTTCATGGCACTTAGCATTACGCTGGCAAATTGGCTTTTGGCAGTAAATGAAGACAAAAAATATATGGACACATTGCTATTGGGCGCCATAATGAATGTTACTGCTAACCTGGTGCTGATACCACTTTGGAAATCTGCCGGAGCTGCAATGTCCATGATCATCGCTGAAGTAGTGGTGTTTTCTTTTTTGGTGATTAAGGTTAAAGCCTTACAGCAAGAAGAATGGGTTGACAAAAAACTTCTCTTTATTTTAACAGGAAGCTGCATTTGTATGGGAATCTGTATACTTACCATACAAACGCTGTTTCAGGTGCATGTCGGTTTTTTGATCTTTGTGGGGGCGGCACTGTATAGTGGCCTATCGTGGCCTTTTTGTGCCAAGTATTTTAGGAGGACTTTTACAGAGTAATGGTGTCTATAGTAGTGGTATTTACACTGGTGTTATATACGACATTCTCATTTAATCCAATCGCAGAAATTCCCATTTTGGGGAGAACATTAAACATGTCTCCAGGCGACATGTTTACCATTCTGTTTGTGATTGGTATATTTCTCAAAGCTCTTACTCAAGTACCCGACAAAATAATTAGTCAAAGACCACCGGCGGTAATTCGCTTTTTGTATGCGTATATATTTTTGGCTGTGGTCTTTTTACTATCAACATTCCTGTTCTTTTTGACACATAATGAACTGGTGCCATATTTCGGGCGCAGTCTGTTTAATTACTTGCTATGGTGCATTGGTCTGGTATTATTTTATTACGGTTCAGATTCTCAGTTCCAAATTAAAGAGTTGCGGCTAATTGCCTGGCTGTTGATGGGATCGCTTGTTATTGGGGTACTGAGCAATATATTGCTTGATACATCGATAGAAAATTTCATCAAACTGATTACGGACACGTTCAAATCTGACCAAATACGATTGGTGGGGCAGGTGGGTGACCCGAACCAACTGGGCGCACTTGCCGCATTTTTTTCCACCATTGGCATTATGGGCGTGCTGTATGAACAGCACTATGCTGCCAAATTGGTCTATTCAATATTAACAGCCGGAACTGGACTTATTTTAGTACTTACTCAATCGCGGGAATCGATATTTACTTTATTTATTGCAATACTATGCATTTTTATTTTTCTGTTGCGGTCCCAGCAATACGGTAAAGCATTTCTTGTTTTGCTGGGTTTGTCATTGGGCAGTGCGTTGGTCCTGATTAATATTCCCAGAATTATTGAAACGCTGATGGCAGTAGCAGCCGGCGATTCAAAATATGCACTTAGTGACCGGGCGCAGGTATGGCTCACGGCTTTACAAATTATCTCGACGCATCCGTTGGGCATAGGATTTGAGACTATGTATCTTATATCCAATAATACGATTCAGCAAGCGCATAACGCTTTTTTGCAGTCCGCTATGTTAGCTGGTTATGTCGGTTTTTTTGTATTTGTAGGTTTTGTTATTTGTTTAATTAAACTATTGTGGGACCAGAAAAAACTTGTTGCCGATAATTGGATGCTTGAAGCATATTTTGTTTTTCTTGTCGGATATCTTGTAACCGCTTTATGGTCAGACCATTTTATTTCATTTTATACTTTTAATGCAATTTTCTTCGGATTTTTAGGATTTGTTGCCTGTGCACGTTGACGTTAGGTTAAAAGTTTGTAAAGTTTGTAAAGTTTGTAAAAAATTAATAGTTTTTGCAGGTTTTTGTGATTTTTTGGCGAATGTATTTTTTTATTCGGCATTGCTGAAATGCCATGTGGTAAACGGAGGGCGGGTGTTTATGAATATTGTTTTACTTCCTTCTCCCCCATTTGAAGAAATCGGTGGAGTATCAACACATGTATATATGTTGGCGAAAGGGTTTCGCGAGCTTGGACATAATGTTTATTTAATCAAGGAATATCCACCATGTTGGTTTCGTGTTCCTTTTGTCAGAGTACCCGAATTAGTTCTAGCGAAAATCAATTTATATTTTGCAAGGAGATATAGGCGATGGGCTGAGGACTTGTATTATGTTGTAAGTGCTTTGTGGAAAACGAAGGGCAGGATGGACGTTCTAAACATCCAAAATGTACAGCATGTGGAAATAGCAAAGCTCTTGCGCCGTTTGACAAGATGCAAAGCAATTCTGACTGTTCATGGATATTTAACTTATGAAGCAGAAGACCTAAAGTGGTGCAATGTTGGGGATAAAACGCATCAATGGCTTTGGTCTATCGAGCAGTCAGGCTATGGTCAATTCGATACACTCATTTGCGTAGCGAATGCATTGGAAACTCATCTTAAGCAATTTGCTAATAAAGCAATTACACGCATACGTAATGGATTGGATACAGATTATTTTTGTCCAGATAGTAGTTTAGGTTCAAATGATGAAGTATTCAATATTGTTTTTGCGGGGATGCTGCAGGAAAGTAAAGGTGTCATGGATGCCTTAAAGACAATTCGAATTCTGGTAAAGGACTTTAATAAGCGATCTATCTCACTAAAAATCGCAGGAAAAGGTAATCAAGAGGTATTAGCTA
Source organism: Sporomusa sp. 246TCP1 (assembly GCF_057319775.1). Taxonomy (NCBI): domain Bacteria; kingdom Bacillati; phylum Bacillota; class Negativicutes; order Selenomonadales; family Sporomusaceae; genus Sporomusa; species Sporomusa sp. 246TCP1. The sequence continues at coordinate 150,769 of NZ_CM170492.1, forward strand.
AGAAATACGTTGCAGATAATAACTTGGAAGATTATGTAACCTTTTTGGGGGCTTTGAGTAAAGAAAAAATGCCGGCTTTTTATCGCGAAGGACAAATTTTTCTTAGCACTTCAAAAGTCCGAGGCGTATTAGGTAAGGGCGAGGAACCTTTTCCATATACGAGTCTTGAAGCTATGGCATGCGGGAAACCGATTGTTGCGTATAGAACCGGCGGGTTGCCTGATCAGGTGCAGGACGGGGTCAATGGCTATTTAGTTGAACCGGGCAATGTTAATGATTTAGCTAACCGCGTGAAGGAATTAATTGATAATACGGAGTTGCTGAAAAAAATGGGAACTGCAGCGAGAATCCATTGTGTTCAAAATTTTTCCTATATACAAATGGCGCAACAGTATTTGACGGTTTATGAGCACGGGGAGAAGTGAAAATGCGGATAGAACTTATTTATTGATGGGGGGCTAGAGAGTGTTGCGGGTTGCGATTGTGTCGGATATTTCGCCAGGCAATATTGGCGGGGTTGAGCGATTTACCGTTTCAATTTCGGAAGAATTAAAAAGACGAAATATTGAGATTGATGTATATGATAGGAGCGCAATCGACAACTGGCAAGATAAGTGGTATGACAAATATTTTCTTAACCAACGCAGAAATTTGCAGATTGGAAATGCCGCTTGGAGAAAAATTGCCTCAAGTTATGCTGAGACAGATGTTATCATCCAAAATAGTATAGCAGGCTGGAATTTGCGCGGAAAGACTAATATTCCCCGCATTGTGATTCACCACGGGACTGTAAGGGGACTCTATCATATCCATCTGCCGCCCAATATTTCATGGCGAATGAAGTTGAATCGATATGTCGGTTTAATTCGGCTGAAAGGGGGAGTAGAGCAGTATACGGCCAGCGGGGCAACTTCGGTAGCAGTTTCCCGTGCAGTTGCCGAGGAACTAAGAAAATATTATACAGGCATTAATCCAATAGTGATTCCTAACGGGATTGATACCAGGCACTTCGCTAAGCAGGAACAAGTATATTGTCGACAAAAATACGGAATTGAAAAGGACGAGTTTGTTGCTTGCTTCACGGCTAGATTTGGCGTATTGGGAAAAGGATTTGAAGAGTTGCATGATCTTGCCAAATTAGCATGGAAAGAGCAACTTCGGATCAGATTTTTAATTGCAACAGATGAAATACCGCACGGTTGGCCTGATAACGTCCTGTTTGTAAAAAATGTAAGCTACCAGGAGCTCCCCGAATTATACTCGGCAGCGGATATCCTCGTATTTCCGACTCGCTACGAAGGCTGCAGTTATTCCCTATTGGAAGCGATGGCCTGCGGGCTGCCTATTCTTACGACGCGGGTGGGTTACGCCAAAGATTTACAACGAGATATTGTTGAGCTGGCTCCGTTTATTTTTGAGAAAAACGATGTCGAAAAATACTGGAGAACATTAGTGCAGCTTGCAGACAAGCCATTATTTTTAAGAGAATTAGGTGCTATTGGTGCCGAATATGTGCAACGCCATAACAGTCTGGATGTTATGATGGACTCGTATGTAAAACTGATTGCGAAAGTTACTAAAAAAGATATTCCATTCCTTTATGCTAAAAATGTATAAAAGATATACTGGATAATCACTGGTTGGAAAGAAGGTGTAGCTTGGGTACACAGTTTCCAGGATTGAGTAGATTGATCATATTTGTTGGCGATATGGCAATTGTTGCAGTTTCATCTTATGTAGCAATGTGTATTGTTGTTGCCTATAGCGCTGTTGATCTTGATATGGAGCTTTATCACAGAATGCTACCAGTCATGCTAAGCATTGTCGGATTATTGGTGGTTTTTGAAGGGTTGCTTTCATTGAAGCGCAAAAAACAAATCGAAGTAATGCTTGATTTGGTGATCGCAATGGTGAAGATGTTCGTTATCATGATGGCCATTAGTTTTTTCCTGAGAGAGTTTGCTTATTCTCGCAGTATTTTACTACTCGCTACGATTATTCAATTTGTTGGTCTGGCATTTTGGTATAGCTTGTGGTGGCGGTTTGAACACCATAAGATGATTCCCCGCGAGGTTTTGGTTATGGGATCGGTCGATGAAAACCACCGGCTACTCGCTCATCTACGTACTAATACATATCTTAAAGATCATGTGAAATATATTTGTCCTGACTTTGACGGCGGGCAGTGGAGAGCATTCATTACAGATGTTGACTTGGTAATCCTTTCTACTGAAATGCAACTTAGCCAGAAAGCGGAACTGTTGCATTATTGCCAAATGAATAATAAACAAGTGTTTATCCTTCCAAACTTCTACGAATTGTATTGCAGCAAAGTTGATTTGGATAAAATTGATGATATCCCTGTTTTTCGACCACGTTATCTGGGACCCACAGCGGAGCAGCGAATGTTGAAGCGCTTTTTGGATATTTTTATTGCTACAATTGCTACAGTAGCCTTGGTTCCGGTTTTTGTACTGATAGCCATCGCCATAGGAGTGGATAGTCCTGGTCCGATATTCTTCACCCAAAGACGCGTCGGTCAATACGAAAAAGAATTTAGCATTTTTAAATTCCGTACGATGTGCGTTGATGCCGAAAAACAAACCGGCCCTGTTTTAGCGACAGTCGATGACCCTCGCATTACCAGGGTAGGGCGTTTTATCCGGGCAACGCGTATTGATGAACTTCCTCAATTGATTAATGTACTCATCGGTAATATGAGTATTGTGGGTCCGAGGCCGGAGCGAGCCTTTTTTGTCGAGATGCTGAAAAAAGAACTGCCGGAATATATTCATCGCAGTAACGTGAAACCTGGAATTACCGGGATGGCTCAGGTCTATGGCAAATACAATACTTCACCCCATGATAAGTTGATTTACGATCTAATTTACATACAGAAATGCAACGTACTAACTGACTTGATGATTATGTTGAAAACAGTTCGGGTTTTAGTATACAAAGAACACTCCGAGGGTGTTGGTGCTGAGAGCCGCAAACGAAGTACTAGTGATCTGCTAAATAGAATGTAATAGAACGTAATAGAACGTAATAGAACGTAATAGAACGTAATAGAATGTAAATATGTTTTGGTTTGTTGCGATTTTGATAACATGAAATCACTGTCGCGAAAGTCATCTTAATTGAGGAAGGTGTCTATGTGGATTATCACGAGAAGCGTGAATGGGGACGAATCAGGGTTTCTCAAGCGTTGATACTGCGATCTGAAAAGGATCCGAAGCGATCTTACCATGCCGTAGCAATTGATGTATCGGAGGAAAATATCGGAATTGAAACTAATGCGCGATTATCACTGGGAGAATGTATACAGCTGGAATTGGCATCTGAGAGCAAACCAATAGTAGTCCAAGCCATTGTCAAGCGAATTTTTAATAATAGATATGGTTGTACATTTACCGACGCTGATGTTGGAAAGATTTTTTATTATTATGGTAACATAATCCGAAACACGATAGCAGAATTGAAGGTCCAGGGAAAACATCTATTAATGCTAATCTAAATCTTGAAATTCTAACGAAGGAGCACGATTTGCTAAAGTGAATGAAATAGCATCTGATTGTAACTATGGGCTGTAAAGCTGGAGGTACTTGGATAAATATGGTAGAAGATAAACGGGATATGAGAAGTAAAAATGTTTGGTTCTTTCACCATTACGCTGTATTACCATCCATGAGCGGACAGATAAGACCATTTAATTTTGCCAATCTGCTCAAGGAATCAGGTTTTGATGCAATAGTTTTTGCGGCCTCGTATCTCCATCATTCTGATGTGAATTTGATAAATGATGGTCGCAAGTACTTGCTCAATAATGAATATGGCGTCCCGTTTGTTTTTGTGAGCACTCCATCTTCTGCAAGCGGAGTGGTTGCCCGGATTAAAAATATGGTAATCTTTTTTATGAGCTTGTTGAAAAATTCCAGACAATTTGCAAAAGAGCATGGGAAGCCTGATGTTATCATTGCTTCCAGTCCACATCCGCTGACGATGATTGCCGGCATACGAGTGGCCAGGAAATTTAAGATTCCCTGTATTTGCGAAGTTCGCGATTTGTGGCCTGAAGCTATTTTTGCGTTTGGCAAGTTGAAGGAGCATAGTCTTCTGGGAAAATTGTTAACCGCTGGTGAACATTGGATTTATAGAAATGCCGACGCGCTAATTTTTACCAAGGAAGGTGATACAGACTATATAAAAGCGCACAAATGGGATACCGACAATGGTGGGGACATTGACTTGAAGAAATGTCACTACGTCAACAATGGCGTAAACATAGAGGCTTTTTTAAAGAACATTGCTGATAACCCCATTAAGGATACAGACCTGCTTGATGATAAATTCCATGTTGTATATATCGGCTCCATTCGACCGGTTAATGATGTTAACATGCTGTTGGATGCAGCCGCTTTACTGAAAGAGCATAGCGATATTCAGTTTCTTATCTACGGTGACGGCAATCAAAAAGAAGCCCTGGAGCAACGTGTGCTTGACGAGGGCCTGAGCAATGTAAAGATGAAAGGATATGTGGATCGACGATTTATTCCCTATGTCTTGAGCAAATCATCAGTAAACATTTTGAACTATTCCCAGTCGAAGTACAATTGGACAAGGGGGAATAGCTCCAATAAATTATTTGAGTATATGGCATCAGGCAAACCAATTATTTCGACGATAAAAATGGGATATTGCATCTTAGAAAAGTACCAATGCGGTCTTTCATTAGGAGCATCAACACCGGAAGAACTTGCAAGGACGATATTGAAGGTGCATGATATGCCACGAGAGCAGTATGAAGAGATGGGCAGGAATGCGCAAACCAGTGCTGCGAATTTCGACTATAAGGCGTTGACTGCAAAATTAATTGCAGTAATTGAGAGTGCTTCTGGGAAATAGTGATTAAATTAATTCCAGTAGTTTTGAAGGTTGAAGGTGCAATGTGATGATATCACTAGAAAAATTGTTTATTTTCAAACAATGGTTTATTGCTTTCAGAAAGAAACAGCCATTTTCTGTACCTATGGCGATGAATGGTTTTCAAATTATTCGTCCACCGGCAGGCAGATTTTTTGCCGACCCTTTTGTAATTGAAAACGAAGGGAAAAATTATATTTTTTTTGAAGACTACCGCCTAAAAACTCGAAAGGGTGTTATTAGTTGCATAGAAATTGATAAACATGGCAACTGTTCAGAGCCCCAGACTATATTAGAGAAAGAATACCACCTTGCATATCCTTTTTTATTAAAAACAGATCAAGGAATATTTATGCTCCCGGATACAAGCGCGAATAATACAATAGAGCTTTATGAGGCAGTGAAATTTCCCTGTCAATGGGTGCTAAAAAGAGTGATGATGAGCGGATTTAAGGCAAGTGATTCAACAATATATCCATACAATGGAAAATTGTGGCTGTTTACAAATATTATGAATCCGTGTGAGCCGGCTGGCAAGGGAGAACTTTGCGTTTTTTACGCCGATTCGTTGTTTGGTGAGTGGCAACCTCATAGGCGCAATCCAGTAAATCAAGATCCCCGAACTGCTCGTCCGGCTGGCAATATTTTTTCTCACGATGGAAAAATAATCAGACCGTCCCAAAATTGTTCTTTAGAATACGGAGCATCGGTTATGGTTAATGAAATTACCCGCCTGACAGAAACGGAATATTTAGAACAACAATTATTTGAGATTGGACCGGAGTGGTATCAAAACAACCGAAGGCTGCACACCTATAATTCTAATATTCATTGGGAAGTAATTGATGGACTTATCGATAGCGTCGATATTTTCAAACCAGTACGATGGTTGTCGTCATATTGGTTTCGATGTCATAAATGATTAGGCGCATTATATATCTGATAACGTGGTAGCATAGGAGATACGAATGAATGAAAAGAGTAACTATTCTTTCCTCTGCCGATCCTCGACAAAAGCGTGGATTACAGGTCGTTGCGCTTACACACGCCAAGAGTCTGCGCAAGTATGGATTGGAAACAGTGCTATTTTGTCCGAGCACCAAATTTGAGTCATTCGAGTTGGAAGGTGTGCCAGTATATACTTTCGCTTTTCAGAGACGGAGTAGCTCATTACTAAATTTTGTGACTATGATGGATAATTGCTGGCGTGGATGGAAGGGGCATTTTGGCAAACAGGAACCAAATATTCTCCATGGGCATGATTATATGACGTACTATTTTTTAAGTAATTACCTATCCAAGAAAGTCAATAAGATATTTACAGTGCATGATCCGATGATTTACCATCACAAAATGTTAGGCCGGTTGCCACAGGGTTCAAGCTTAAAAGAAAGAATGATGACTCATATTGAAAATACAGTGTATGCCCGAAGCTCAAAAATCCATTGTATTTCAGAATATACGCGAATTCGAATTGCTAATAAAGAAGTGCTGGCTCCAAAGCTTAAAATAGTGTCTGATTGGGTTGATATGGACAAATTCGTACTGCCGGTCAATAAAACTCAGGCGCGTTTGAAACTTGGTTTCGGGTCCAATGATTTTGTTATTTACACGCTTCGTGGTTTGCAGGCTCGAATGGGCATAGGTAATTTGATCCAGGGCTTTAAGTTAATCAAAGACAGCATTCCTGGCGCGAAACTCATTATTGGCGGGAAAGGAGCCTTGCGTAACGAGTTGGAAGAGTTGGTGAGATGTCTGGATATTTCAGATTCGGTCACATTTCTCGGATATGTGCCTGAGGATGAAGTCGTTCCCAGGTATCAAGCCGCAGATGTTGTTATAATGCCTTCCATTGACGGTGAAGGTTTTGGGTTGCCTGTTCTCGAATCCATGGCCTGCGGAACTCCTGTTCTAGCCACGCCAGCCTGTGCACTACCTGAAGTGTTGAGTGGGAAACGGGAACGACTGTTTTCCGGTATTTTTCCAGAAAATATTGCAGCTGGAATCCTATCATTTTATCAGCATTGGCAAGCAAATGGGAGTGATGCAAACGTTGAAAGACAATATGTGCTGGATCATTTTGCTGAGGACAAGCTTATTAAATTAATATTGGATGATTATGGAGGGTAAATTTGCGAGGAGATTAGACATGAATAGAAAAATATTAGTTACGGGGGCTGACGGCTTTATTGGTTCGCATTTAACCGAAGAACTGATTCGACAAGGGTATAATGTGCGCGCCTTTGTAATGTACAATTCCTTTAATTCCTGGGGGTGGTTGGACTATTCCGAAAAGGAACTGTTGAATAATCTGGATGTTTTTTCCGGTGACATCCGTGATCCAAACGGCGTGCGTGAAGCGATGAAAGGCTGCGACGTGGTACTACATCTGGCGGCGCTGATTGCTATACCATATTCTTACCATTCGCCGGACACTTATGTGGATACCAACATAAAAGGAACGCTCAACGTTATCCAAGCGGCAAAGGATTTAGCTGTGTCCAAAGTCGTTCATACTTCGACCAGTGAGGTATATGGAACGGCACGGTTTGTTCCTATTACTGAGGAACATCCATTACAAGGACAATCACCTTATTCGGCAAGTAAAATTGGCGCTGATCAGCTGGCCTTGTCTTTTTTTCGGTCTTTTGGCACGCCCATTGCAGTAATTCGCCCGTTTAACACCTATGGGCCCAGGCAATCTGCCCGTGCAGTCATACCAACGATTATTACGCAAATTCTAGGTGGAGCCGGCAAAATTAAGCTTGGTTCGTTACATCCAACCCGAGATTTTAATTATGTTAAAGATACAGTAGCAGGATTTATTTCGGTCATGAATTCCGATGCTGCTATTGGTGAGGTTATTAATATCGGTAGCGGTTTTGAAGTTTCGATTGGGGACACAGTTACTATGATTGCCGATATTTTGCGTTCTGAAGTTGTGATAGAACAGGATGAAATACGCAAGCGGCCCGAAAAAAGCGAAGTGGAACGATTATGGGCCGATAATTCAAAAGCACAGACACTGTTAGGATGGAAACCTCAGTATGCGGGCGTGAATGGATTTCGCAGGGGGCTTGAGGAAACTATACAATGGTTCAGCCAGCCAGATAATAGACAAAGTTACAAATTCAACCGGTACAATATATAATTTGTGGGGTGTAGTTTATGCAAGCTGTTATTCTGGCAGGTGGCAAGGGTACAAGGTTAAAACCCTATACAATGAATTTTCCCAAGCCGCTGATGCCGATTGGTGAGTATCCGATTTTGGAAATCATTATTCGTCAATTGGCCAGTTTGAATTTTGACAGGATTACTATTTCTACAGGCCACCTTGCGGAACTCATCGAAACCTATTTTGGTAATGGTGAGCGATGGAACGTGAATATTGAATATGTGCGGGAAGTAATTCCATTAAATACAGCAGGTGCCTTAAAATTATTATCTAACTGTGAAGAGAACTTCCTGGTAATGAATGGCGATGTATTAACAACGATTGACTACAGGCAGTTGGTGCAAACTCACTTGGATAAAGGAGCCAAAGCAACTGTTGCAACAACGCAGCGTGATGCGAAAATCGATTTTGGCGTGCTCGGCATTAATGATGCAGGTTTTATGGAATCTTATACCGAAAAACCAAGCTATCACTTTGAGGTAAGCATGGGGGTTTATGTTTTATCAAAAGCTTGTATTGATTTTATTGATAGCGGCGAATCACTAGGAATGCCGGATTTATTTTTACGAATGCAAGCGGCGGGTGAGAAGGTTTATTGTTATCGCAGTGACGATTACTGGCTGGATATCGGCAGAGTAGATGATTATGAAAGAGCGCAGCAGGAGTTTGAGCGTTATAAGGACAGATTCATCCATGAATAATAGATGTGTTTTGATTACAGGGAGTCAAGGCTTTATTGGGAGTCATCTCACTCGGTGGATCAAGCAATGGTATCCCCAGGCCCTGGTTATTGGTACCAGCCGAAAAAAATTCGCAAGGGAAGGACAAATAGATGTTGATTTAACAGAGAAAGAAAGTGTTGGCGAATTAATTCAGCGGATAAGGCCGGATTGTGTGTTTCATCTTGCCGGGATACTGTACGCCAATAACTTCGAACAATATTATGAGGATAACATTAAGACGACAATTAATATTGCAGAAGCGGTTAAGGATAGTAAATTACAAACTCGAATTATTTTATTGGGGTCAGCAGCAGAGTATGGGAATGTGATGGTGAAGGATCTTCCGTTAACTGAAGAACAATCGACAGCGCCGGTATCGTTTTACGGATTATCCAAAGTCTGTCAAACCGAGGTAGCTCGCTATTATAGCAATCAAGGGTTAAACATAGTGACGGCAAGAGTGTTTAACGTATTTGGACGCGGGATTTCCAGGCATTTGTCAATCGGTTCTTTTCTATATCAAATAGATAAAATTGTTTCTGGAGCAGCAGCTCCTGTTTTAGTAACAGGAAATCTAACGGCTCAAAGGGATTATTTGTTTATTGAGGATGTATGTTCGGCACTAGTATGTCTGGCGGAAAAAGGAATCAGCGGTGAAATATATAACGTTTGCGCCGGACATTCGGTTTCTATGCAGTGGATGCTAGGTCAAATGATTCATGCTACAGGGATAAAAATTGAAATTGTTGTTGACCCCGCAAAATATAAATTGATTGATGTTATGAATATATATGGCAGTTATGATAAAATTGCGCACATAGGGGGATGGAAGCCACGTATTACGGTTGAAGAGGGAATCGTCCGCATGATGGCGTCAGCTGCTTTATAACCGAAATGAGGGTAAAAAATGGACAGTTCTTTTCCATACAGGACAGTCATTTGTTTTTTTGGCGATTCTGCCAATATGCATTTTCGAAAATGGGTTAGATATTTTGTGAAACAAGGGTACGAGACCCATTGCGTTACCTGTTCTCGTCAGGACGTGGAGGGTTCCACCATGCATTATGTAGGGTATGGAATGGGCAAGGCGGATTATGTACTGGCCATGCCCAGAGTAGTAAGAATTGTTAGGCAGATAAAGCCGAGCCTAATCCATATTCATTTTCTATCAGGATACGGCTTGTTGTCCTTGCCATTGCTTTTTGGGGAAAGACCGTTGATCGGGACTGCCTGGGGTTCAGATGTTTTAATAGCTCCCGCAAAATCTTATATTGCAAAGCAAGTTGTCAAAATTGTATTAAAAAAATCAAAGTTCCTGATTGCGGTATCCCCACAATTAAAAGAGGTAATGGTCAATCTCGGTGCTGATTCAAATAAAGTCGCAGTTTTGCCGATTGGGGTGGATACGAAGGTTTTTATTCCTGCGACAAATAGAGACGGGCATTTGCTGAAAATACTTTCTCTTAATTCCCATGAACCTGTATATAACACCGGTGACGTTATTGAAGCTGTTGCCGAAGTGAAATCTCAGGGGCGTGATATTAAGGCTGTTTTGGTAGGAAAGGGATCAGAAACGGAGAGACTGAGAGCTCAGGTAGCTTCCCTTGGATTAGATGATTGCATTTATTTCCCTGGACGGGTTCCGCTCCAAGAATTGTTAGCTCTTTTACAGGAAAGTCAGGTCTATGTTTCCATGGCGAGTTCCGGAGGGACACCCGTATCATTACTTGAAGCAATGGCTTGTGGCGCTTTCCCGATTGTCACAGATATTCCGGGGCATAGGGAATGGATAGAATCTGGATTTAATGGAATTCTGGTTCCGCAGGGTTCGGCTCATTTACTGGCGAAGGCTATTTTAAGAGTTGCAGACGGCAGTATTGATAGGCAAAAAGCACGAGTGCATAACAGAAAATTGGTTTTGCAGAAAGCTGATTGGGATTCTTGCATGCTTGACGCTGAAAAGATTTATCGTGAAGTTACAGGCTGAGCTGTTGGTACAGGAGGAATTGATGAGAGCGTTCAGCATAATGAATAAATGGATTAGAATGTTGAATGGAAAAAGCATTTTACATGTTAATCAAGATGTTGGCAAAGTATACTCAAAAAATGAAGTGAATGGCTATTATAATAATTTGACGGAAAAAGTATTGAACCCAGCGGCATTATTAGATGAAACTGGCCTTGTATATAATGTTACAAGCGATGGGAAGAAAGTGTATTTCTCAATAGCGATATTTCACTATGGACTTGGGGCATATGATTTGTTTATTCTAACAGGTTGCTCGAAATACAAAGAAGCCTTTATGAGAACCGTTGAATGGGCATTGAACAAGCAGGAAGAAAATGGTGCGTGGGACACCTTTTCCATTGTAGGAACCAGAGTACCCTACTCGTCGATGGCTCAGGGAGAGGGTGCCTCTTTACTTGTTCGAGCTTATAAAGAAACCCGTGATGATAAATACTTGAAAGCCGCAAAGCAAGCTGTGGATTTTATGTGTATCCCGATCGCTGATGGAGGCTGTACACAATATATGGATAATAAACTATGGTTTAAAGAATATATTGAAAAACCAGTTGTTCTAAATGGTTTAATATTTTCAATCTGGGGACTTTACGATTATTACAAAGCGAGTAATGATCAGGCTTATAAGAAGATACTGGACAATGCGATTCAAACTCTTGAAAAAGATATGGAGACATTTGATTGTAATTATTGGTCAAAATATGATATGGAAAATACGATAGCGAGCCCATTTTATCACCGACTACATATAGCTCAAATAAAAGTCATGTATGAATTATTTGGCTGCGAAATTTTTCTGGAATATGCAATAAAATGGGAAAAGTATCAAAAAAACAGGCTAAACTGCTGCAAGGCGTTCATTATAAAAGCTTATCAAAAGATAACCGACACAAAGACTGAAAGAATTATAATTATACGCTAGAAATTTTTCGAGATGTGCAGTCTGGATTTTACACGAATAGTAAGGAGGAGTTTCTATGACAAGGATTTGCGTTTTGGGTTTAGGATACATCGGACTTCCGACCGCAAGCGTTTTTGCCGCAAATGGATTTCACGTTGTTGGTGTAGACGTTGATTCCCAAATTGTTGAGGTACTGAGTAAAGGACAGATTCATATTAACGAGCCGGGGTTAAAGACTGTTGTATGTGCGGCGATCCAATCCGGAAACATGCTCGTGAGGCAAGTGCCCGAGCAGGCTGATGTTTTTATTATCGCTGTTCCTACCCCGCTAAAAGATGATAATTCGGCAGAATTAACATATGTTATACAGGCTACGGAGTCAATACTGCCATTCTTGCAAAAAGGAAATTTGGTAATTCTGGAATCAACAGTTCCACCGCGTACCACGGAAGACATTCTAGTTCCTATTTTGCAAAAAAGCGGCTATAAAATTGGCGAAGAAATTTATCTGGTGCATTGCCCGGAAAGGGTGCTGCCGGGAAATATCCTGCATGAATTCGTTAGCAATGATCGTATTATTGGCGGAATAAATGACAAGTCATCCGATAAAGCAAGGGGAATATATGAAAAAGTAGTGCAAGGGAACTTATTAATTACGGATGCCACATCGGCTGAAATGGCTAAATTGATGGAAAATACTTATCGCGATGTCAATATTGCACTGGCAAACGAGGTTTGCAGAATAGCCTATGATTTGAATTTGGATGCGCTGGAAATCATTAAATTGGCAAACATGCATCCGCGTGTGAATCTACATCAACCGGGTCCGGGAGTCGGAGGACATTGTCTGGCAGTGGATCCATGGTTTATTGTTGAAAAATCCAACAATGCAGAATTAATACGGTTGAGTCGGGAAATAAATGATGCAATGCCGAATTTTGTTGTCGGATTAGTAAAAAAAATGCTGGATCAAGTAGTAAAACCTAAGATTACGGTATTGGGAGTTACTTACAAAGGCAATGTGGACGACATAAGAGAAAGTCCTGCTACTAAAGTCATCCGCGAACTTAAACAAGCAAATATTGATGTAGGTATATACGATCCATATGTAAAAAATTATGAATTTGAAGTGTCAAATCTGGAAGAAGCTTTCGTAGCATCTGATTTGATTTTGTTGTTAGCAGATCATAAAGAATTTAAATATCTTTCAGCTGATGAACTGGGGTTTCTTATGCGCAACAAGCAGTTATTTGACACTAGAAATTGCTTAAATCATAGTAAGTGGAAAGATGCCGGATTTAGTGTCAAGGTGCTCGGAAAAAACAATCAAAATAGCTGAACCGGCGAAGACGGGAGGAAGAATGTTACCACTATCCCATGTTGGATTTACGACTGCCGCAGTGAAAGTGCTGGAAACGGGTTTGCGGCTTCGGCAGATTGATTATCGAATCGTTATTGTCTCTTCGTTATTGCCGGATCTGATCGACAAATCCTTGTTTAAGTTGCTTGAAGGCAGTTATACATATGAGAGTCGTGCTTTTGGTCATTCTTTGGTTTTTTTAGGGTTTATTGGAATTCTCGCAGCTATGCAATGGCTTTGGAACAAAGAAACATGGCTATTTCCGGTTTGCATCGGGACATTGTTTCATGATGTGTTTGATGTGATGTGGATTCACCCAGGCATTTTCTACTGGCCATTTGAAGGTTGGCAGTTTTCCAAACCCATAGATGAAGCTTGGTTGGGAACAGTTCAATTGGGCTGGTATAAGATAAAACAAAGAGATCTATTTGATAACATCAGCGTGCTGATCCTGTTATACTTTTTTATGAAAGTTGCTCTGGGTGGCAAAATTTTTGAATTTGTTCGAAAAGGCAAGCTCTAGATCTCCTGTAAAGTAAATACAAATTGACAAGATATAGATTTGCCGGTAAAATATAACTAGATAATTTAAAAATTGGCATACCCGTTGAAAAGCGGTGACGCAAAGCCGTGGGTCTAACGGCCGTGGTGCCTATGACTGCCTGGTTGCTCTTACAAGTATTTATCAAGTATTTATTTGTGAGTGTTACCAGGCATATTCTTATTTTCCAGAAGAAAGGTTAACTTCCCCTGGATATTTTCTTTAAGTAATCTTTAATTTTGCTTCCTGGCTAGTATGGTATAATTATCCAGACGAAAGCAAGGAACTGTGTGATTAATACATCTTTTACATGAAAGATGAGGTGTAACATATTGAAAGATCGACGGTTTTGGCTGGCTGTTGTTTCGGCATGTATGGCCACACAGCCTAATACTGGTGAAGCGGCGGCAGCCATAGTACCTGATGCAGGTCGTGAATATTCTGTTCGTGTACATACTTCTGCGGCAGAGGAAGAGGCAGTTGTCTCTTTGTTTGACGATTACCGTTATGAGGAGGTTATAGAAACAGCTAATGCGGCATGGCCACGGTTAGAAGCTATGCCTGACAGAGTATTATACTGTGTGGCTGAATGTTATATTCGGACAGGACAGGTACGGTTAGCTAAAACCAGTTTTGAGTTACTTATCGCTCACAGTCCGCAAAATCATAGGTATCGCGCGGGTTTGGCTTATACATTACTGTATGCTGGTCAACTGGACAGGGGCATAGCTATGTATCGTCAGGTGCTGCTAGAAAATCAGGGAATGCTTGCAGGTGCAGCAGAAGACGCAGCGGCACTCCTGTCAATGGGCAATATAGGCGGTGGAAAAGCGTTATTTCAAATGGTCATAGATAGTAGTTCTGATAAGCAACACTATTCTCAATTGTATGAGAATAGCCTGCGTATGTATAGGCTGGCAGACGATGTCCCTGCAGTGCAGGCTCCATCAGCTACTGTTGCACAGACGGCTGTTTCTGCTGAAAATGAGCGGAAGTTGTTACATACTCAGGCTGTGGAAATGGCTCAAAATGGCCAATATCAGCAGTCCCTGGATATTATGGCTCGTCTTGTTAAGGCAGATGCGCAAGATAAATCGCTTCTTTTTGATTATGTCACTATTTTGCAACAGGCAGGTCAGAATGAACAGGCTATCAATGTATATAATCAGCAGTCTGGTACAGGTATGCCTTTTTCTGTGATTCGAAGCGTTAGTACCGCATATTTTCAGTTGCAAGAGTATGACAAGGCCCTGGCTGTGCTGCAACCGGCAATTTTTCGTGGCGAGAGGGACGCACTTTTGTGGGCTGGGGAAATGAACTTACGCTCTGGTAATACTATAGCCGCTCAGGCCTATTATGAGCGGCTATTATCCCTGAACCCAAACGATTATGAGGTGTATTTCAGCCGTGGGATGTTGAGTTTGCAGATAAAAGATTACAAACAAGCGGCCCGGGATTTAGAACGGGCGCGGAGACTGCTGCCAGAATGCCCGGACAAGGCTGATCGGTTGACTAAGTTGGAACATAATTTGGCCATTGCCTATATGAATAGCGGTCAAGACCAAAAGGCGGCTTCAATTTTAGTTAATTATACCAAAACCCTACCTGTCGAAGGTTCACTTGCCAGCGACTATATAATAGCACTTGGCAATAGCTCTCAGTATGAACTGGCAGTCCGGGAGGGAGAGCGGCTATGGCCTACTTATACAGATGTACCAATTTCCGGACTTAGGTCTCTGGCTGAAAGCTACCTTCGCCTTGGAAAACAGGGAGAAGCTTTGGCTGTATATCGCTATCTTGCCAGGCTGCAGCCGAGTGACAATGCTAGCCGGCGGATGTTGGCTTTCCAGTTAATGCTGAATGGCCGTACAGCAGAAGGACTTAGCTATTACGGTCAACTACTCGACACAGCACCAGCCAGTGCGGATGCAGTGATCGCGGATGCTGTAACTCTTATCAATACAGATAAGTATATTGACGGGAAATCACTGTTTGAATTAGTGCTAAGCAAGTATCCAAATCCGGCGTATCGCCGGCAGTATGCCGAAGTTTTAGTAAAGAAAAATCACAACCGTGCAGCTTACAAGCAATACCAATTGTTATCTGCTCAACCGGAAGGGGAACTGGATGGATTATCAGGTATGGCTCGCACAGCCAGCGCGTTAGGTGATTATTCGAACTCCCGCCAGGCGCTGGATACAATTACGAGTAAGTATGGACGGAGTAAAGCCGTTACAGCTCTTGAGCCCAAAACAACCTCTGCTGAACGCCAGGATTATCAAGGCCCAGAGCCACGGGTATTAGGTGCGGCGACCTCCCAAGCAAGTCCGGCATATGCTATAGCTGAATTGAAGAATCCAGCTGGTTTGGGTAACTCTGGTGCCACTGCGGTAAAAGGCAATACAGAAATAGCCAAAGATGAGTTTGCTTATGAAATGGCGCAACTTGCCGCCAATTTTTTAGCTGCACCTGTAACCAGTACTGAAAATTTTAAAATTGAGTTTGCTTTTGCCATTTCTACCATTACGGCCAAAGCAATGCCGCTTATACCTAGCGAACAAAGAAACGACTTTACTTATGAAATGGCACAGATCACATCGAACGTAATTAATGATCAAAACTTAGATGTGAAAAAAGCTAAAATGCAATTTGCACAACTTACAACAAAAGTGGTAAATCGTATCGATAAAACCACCGCTGATAAAAAAATAACAACTTTAAGGAAAAATGATACCATTGAGTCTCAAACATTGGCCAGTTCGAACAAAACCGGCGGCGATAGTCCCAAAGCAAGTGCTTCAGGCGATGTTGACCCAGCCACATATAATAGCCTTATGGATGATTTGATGCAGGTTGGTGATAGCAGCAAGCATAAAAACAACAAGATCAATGTTGACGGGGAAATTCGCTTTCATTACGCAGCAAATAGCGGTTCTACGCAATGGGATAAAGATGCATCAGGACTCCGGCTTTATCTTGGTGCCGATACAAGAATCAATAAGGATTGGCAGTTGTTTAGCATGCTGGAAGGTCAAAAGAGTATAAAAAATTATAACAATAAGCTCGAACTTTCCCGTCTGTATTTGGAAGGAAAAGTAGGTGCATCTACGGTGAAGGCGGGTAAATTCGGCTACCTGATGGCAGAAGGAAATATTTATGATAGCGGCTTTACCGGTGTTAAAATTGATTTTGGTGATCCGATAAAATACTCGCTTAGCTATGGGGAAACCGAAGATACAAAAACAACATATATAGCAACGGCACGGTATAAGGATTTCGATTACAATCTGGAAACCGGTGTGTATCATTACCGCCTGGATGACGGTTCTAATAAAACCAACACAATCTGGAATATTGGTGGTAACTATAGTTTTAGCAATTTCAGCATTGGGGCCATGTACTTGGGTTCTAGCCTAAAAGATCGCAAAGGGAACAGCGATGGCTATGTACTTAGTCTTAATTATGGCGACCTACGTACATACAGGCCGGGAACCTATAGTATGTTTGCAAAATATTACAATCAGCCGCAAGGAACATATATTGACCATGGAATGAACGGCAAAGGCAATTCCATGCAAGGCATGAAAGGCTATGGTGTAGGAGTAAGTTATGCATTGGCAAAAGACTTGGTTGCGGGTGTAGAATACTATGATCTATCTGACAAAGTTTCCGGCGAAAAAGGAAAAACGATATGGACTCAACTGACGCATTATTTTTAACTTTATAAGTAGGTGAATTGGCATGTCATTGGAAGTAGTTAACGGAATAAAGGCAAAAAAAGATTATGTAGCTGTTGTAGGTCTGGGCTATGTAGGGTTGCCAATAGCAGTGGCATTTGCTGAGAAATTCAAAACACTGGGATTTGATATTAATCAGGAAAAAATTGACACTTACAAACAGGGGATTGATCCTACCCACGAAATTGGTGATGAAAGTATCCAAAGCTCGACATTAGAATTTACTACCGACCCTGCAAGACTGCAAGAAGCTAAAATGATTATCATTGCCGTACCAACGCCGATTAATGGTGATAAAACACCAAATTTGTCACCGGTTGTTGATGCTAGCCAAATAGTAGGGGAAAATTTATCAAAAGGAAGTATTGTTGTTTTTGAATCCACAGTATATCCGGGTGTAACGGAAGATATTTGTATACCTATTTTGGAAGCAGAATCTGGTTTGCGATGTGGCAAGGATTTCAAAGTCGGTTATTCTCCTGAACGAATTAATCCCGGAGATAAAGTACATCGACTGGATAACATCACCAAAATTGTTTCCGGTATAGATGAAGAAACACTGGCAGAGATTGCGGCAATGTATGAACTAATTATTCATGCCGGCGTATATAAAGCACCGAGCATTAAAGTAGCAGAAGCCGCAAAGTTATCGGAAAATGCCCAAAGAGACATTAACATTGCCTTTATGAATGAATTGGCAATGGCTTTTGACCGAATGGGAATTAACACCAAAGATGTTATTGATGCCATGAATACCAAATGGAATGCTCTGGGGTTTTATCCGGGCTTAGTAGGCGGACATTGTATTGGGATTGATCCATATTATTTTATTTATCAAGCTGAAGTACTCGGATATCATTCAGAAATTATTGCCGCTGGGAGAAAAGTCAATGACGGCATGGCAACTTTTATTGCTCATAATGTAATCAAAAAAATGATTCAAGCAGGTAAAGATGTTAATAAATCCAATATATATGTTATGGGAATCAGCTTCAAAGAGGATTGTCCTGATATGCGCAACTCAAAAGCCGTAGAGCTTTGTAAGCAACTTACCGGATATGGAATCACAGTAAAAGTAGTAGATCCAGTTGTTGATAAAACAGAATACAAAAGAGAATTACATCAGGAGCTTGTGGAAATAAAAGATGTTTCCAATGCCGATTGTCTGATATTTTTGGTAGGGCATCAACAGTTTAAGGATTTAGGGGTAGCAGATATCAAAAGAATGTTCAGACAGAAAGATAACCAGTCGAAGCATGTGATTATTGACATCAAGAATATAATTGATCAGAAAGAACTGGAAGAAGAGGTTTATTCTTACTGGAATCTTTAGTCAGGAGAGGTGGTATCCATGAAAGGGCGTACGCTGGTATTAGTATTAATTCTTATTACCGGAGTTTCCCTGGCCACTGTATTTTTTTATAAAGACTATCAAAAAAATCAGCCAGTGAGGGAGTATCACAGTTATATAACCCTTGACGATCTTTATAATGCGGACGAGGAAGTGGCCCAAGCCTTAGCACAACTGGAAAAAAGTCAGGAGAAGGCAACAATCGTTACCGGCGTTCAAGGCAGTTCCCGGCAGATTGCCTTGACCTTTGACGGACTAACAGATCGCAATACTATGCAGCAAATATTGGTTTTGTTGAAAAAATATAACAGTAAGGCAACCTTTTTTGTGGATGGACTGCACACTGTTGAGGATCCACAAACCTTGGCCGATATTAAAAATGCAGGGCAGAAAATTGAAAACTTTACCCTAGTGGGTATGCCTAAAATGGAAAATCTGCCTATCGAAAGACTGGCTAAGGATTTTTGTCGTGCCGAAAAAATTGTTAAAGAAAATGCTACGCAAGAGCCTAATTTGCTAAAATGTAATGACACAAAATATACAGATCAATTGCTGCAAGTCGCAAAGGCGTGTGGGTTTAAAAATGTTGTACAAAGTGATGTTGTTTTAGACGTGAGACAAAGCAACGCGGCAGCTATTGACGCGGATGCTTTTGTTGCCGCTCTTCGGCCAGGTAGTATTGTTTCTGTTAAATTATTAGCAAATATTGAATTGATTAGATATGAACCAGGAAAAACTGATTTGAAGCCAGCTATCGATAAACAACCAGGATTAAAAGAAATGTCACCAGAAGGTCTGGGAGAACCAGAGATTGCTTTGATTGTGGAAAAACTGTTACTGGCACTGCAGAAGGCCCAATATAGCACCGTGTATGTAGAGGATTATTCCAAAGTTAGCACTAAAACGGCCTTGGGGCCAGATTACAGCAACAACTTTGCGTGGGTAACAAAAGCGGCTTCCTTTCTGCAGGAGCAAATCATGGCTCTATTTACCTGCCCAATAGCGTATGCCGCTGAAGGTAGTGGGGAGCCGGCAACTGAGATCAAGACAATTTATACTACAGAGCAGGCTCTTTCTTACACCTTTGGTGGTTTAACGAAGGAATCGGTAGTAAATGATGTTCTTGAAAGATTGAATAGGCTTGGCATTAAAGCAACCTTCTTTGTGTCGGAAGCAGAAATGAAAAAATATCCGCAAATAGTACGTAAAATCATTGCCAATAAGCATGAAGTCGGTATTACCCTTAGACCAAAGGCTGGAGAGAGCGTAGAGGAAACCCGCAAAAGTATTATGTCTTCGTCGCGCCTGCTGAAAGAGCAGTTTGGTGTGTATACGAATTTGGTAAAACAGGTATCAGGCGCGGTATCAGATACTACCAGGGAAGCAGTTGGCAGTCTAGAATATAAGTTGATTGGTCAATCAATCAATATTGTGCAGCTAAAACATAAAGATTATACCTCGGTAGATGCGATTATGGCAGAACTATTTCGCACCAGCATAATTTCATTGTCCAGGGGAGAAATTCTGTTTTTTAGAATGGATTTTTATACAGATGACCAGATCGTCGGCGGTTTGCTGGAATCAATCAAACAAAATAAAATAGACAATATTGCCTATGCAACCTTTTATGATAATCCCATTAACAACCGGGCCAATAATTCGCAGTATATGATTAAGCCGGTTGGTGAAATTCTCAATAATACGAAGTTCATTTACCAATACCCAGTAGATTTGCAAAAAGTTCCGCCTCATCTAAGGCATGATGGACCGGAAATAGCTATTGACAGTCACAACTTCTTAGCAACAACTTCTCAGCATTATATTGGGCAAAGCGGCGTTAACCTTGAGGACCGGATGATAGGGTTTTCCAAAATGGATGAACGGCGCCTTGATCAAACCGGCTTTGTACACACCGAAGATAATGTTATCTTTTTAACCTTTGATGACTGGGGATCAGATGCCGCAATAAATAAATTGCTATACGTTCTGCGCAAACATAATGTACCGGGGACATTCTTTATTCTTACAAATAATGTTTTGTATAACCCCAATCTGCTCCGGGCAATTGCTGTGGAAGGCCATGAAATTGGCAGTCACTCAGATAAGCATAAACCGATGGCAGTTATGGACACCAAAACACATAAGTATGTCAAAACGCAAGAAAAAGAAGAGTATCTCAAAGACTTGACAATCTCTTATCAAAAATTGCGGGAGGTTACAGGCGATGTAACTGTTAATGGGAAACCGGCTTTGACCAGATATTTTCGTGCCCCCACGCTGGCAATCAGTAAAATGGGCATGGAAGCGTTGCTTGATGCTGGTTACGACTATATTATTTCCGGTTCGATAAGTACCAATGACTACAAGGCCAAAGATATTACTCAACTTGTAGACACGTTCAAAGAAGGCGTTTATACCCAATACGGTGAAGTCAAAAAAGGCGCTATCCTGGTCATGCACATGGGCGATAGTGTTATCTACACCCCAGCGGCTTTGGATATTTTGCTGACAGCCAATGAAGCAAAGGCAGATTCTGATCCATCGAAGTTTAAAGTGGGCAGGTTATCAGATTATTTATTTGATGGTTATTCGCAAATCAATCCCAAAAAAACCTTGAGATTATTGCATAGCGCTGGTAACGTTCACAAGTAAAAAGCAAAATCACATGTATCGCCAGGGAGGTAGGCTATGGATAAACGATTTAAAGATGATATAGAAGATAAAGAAGATATTTTGTTTACCGTTAAACCTGACCGTAGGCTGCTTTCTAAGGTGCCGGATAAAGAGGGCGGGCGTACTAATGTGGATAGACGCCAGGCATTAGGAAATAATGTGGTTGGAAATGACCTTGGAACCCGTATAGTATCTGAAAATATGGGCAAACGCTATTTGGTTGAGTATATTGTTGCCGTTACATACGTTTTGGCGGGAAAAACAGTAAAACATACCGGAAAATGTGTGGATATATCGACAACCGGGATGTTACTGGAAGTTCCCCCTGAAGTGGCGGAGGAGTTAAGCCACGCCAGGAATGTTCGCTTGAAGTTCACTATCGAGCCCGGTACTATGCCGGAAGGTTATGAGATGAAAGTTGATATTGAGGCTAGATATGTCCGGCTTGAAAAAACTCCAGCAGGACAAACACGCTGTGGTGTGCTATTTTTAGAATCATTAGCTCAGTATGCCAATAGAAAGAAAAATTGGTATATGCTTTCATGTGCCTCACTGTTCCTATTCATTATTTGTGCCTGTATCCTGTTGATGCGGGCAGAAAGCATATTATATTTTAAATTTAATAAAATTCTGTATATGTATAGTCTTATTGCCGCAACTTTTTTGCTGAGCCGCTATTTATTCGCTATTTTTTATCGGCCTGTTCCCATTGATAACGAGTTCACACCAGGTGTCAGTATTGTTATCCCTTGTTTTAACGAAGAAGAGTGGATACAAAGAACGATTGTGAGCTGCATCAATCAGGATTATCCTGTCGATAAGCTGGAGGTAATCGTAGTTGATGATTGTTCCAATGACAAGTCTTTTGCAAAAATTGTAGAAATAGCGGAAGAATTAAAGGCTAAAGAAAAGCGCTATGACGTTGAGACAAGATTGCATTATTTCCGGCAGGAGAAAAACGCAGGCAAACGGGAAGCTATGGCTAAAGGAGCAACAAGGGCACAACATGAATTAGTGGTATTTGTTGATTCTGACAGTTTTCTAGATCCTTTTGCGATTCGAAATATTGTGCAGCCTTTCAAAGATATAAAAATGGGCGGTGTATCAGGCAGAACAGATGTTGCTAATACCTATACCAATGCACTTACGAAGATGCAGGCTGTCCGCTATTATATTGCGTTTCGGATAATGAAAGCAGCAGAAGGCTATTTTGATGCCGTCACCTGCTTATCAGGTCCGCTTTCTTGTTATCGGAAAGACCTGGTCCTCAAATATATGGATGCCTGGCTGAACCAAAAATTTTTGGGAGAGAGAGCCACGTTTGGTGATGACCGGAGTATGACAAATTTCATTTTAAGAAACAATCGTACCACGTATCAGGATACGGCAATATGCACTACCATTGTGCCAAATAAATATTCCGTTTTTTTGAAACAGCAAATGCGCTGGAAACGGTCATGGCTAAGAGAATCGATGATAGCAGCCTGGTTTATGTGGAAGAAGGAACCCTTTATGTCATTATCTTTTTATATGGGGATGCTTGTACCGTTGTTGGCGCCGGCAATCGTTATTTATAATCTGGTTTACATTCCACTTGTGCACAGGGTATTTCCGCTTACTTTTATCCTTGGTATTTTTCTGATGGCTTTGTTGATGAGCATGGCTCAACTATTTCTGCGGAGAAGCTCAACATGGCTGTATGGGTTATGGTTCTGTTTCTACTATGAAGCCGTGCTCTTATGGCAAATGCCTATTGCCTGGGTTACGTTTTGGAAAACTACCTGGGGAACAAGGTTGACTCCGGCCGATATTTTGGAAATGGCAAAAAAGAAAGATAATATACGTGGAGATATACGCTAATGACAACGCCAACTAATTTCATTGCTCGTAGGTATAGAAAAACAGCTGTTTATGCGAAGTTTACAGAACTTAAAGACAGAAAGAAAATGGTAAGAGTAGTGTTTCAACTACTATTCATTTTTGCGATAATTGCGATAGCTGTAGTCACTTTGCTTACTCTGAAAGCATATAAACCTTATACCGAGCAGAGTACAAAGTTTTCGGGCGATAAAGGTTTTGTTGCTCTTTCCTATTTTGGTGTGGAAAGGATAGGTAAACAAAATATCATTGGCATCGGGCGTTTGCAGGAACATTTGCAAGCGCTAAAAGATTTGGGCTATGTAACTATTACGCAGCAAGATATTTTAGACTACTATCAGTCGGGAAAAGAGTTACCTGAAAAATCATTGTTTTTGATCTTTGAAGACGGCAGAAGGGATACGGCTATTTTTTCGCAAAAAATTCTGGAAGAGTTGAATTTTAAAGCAACAATGTTGACCTATCCCGAAAAATTCGATAAAAAAGACCCTAAATTTTTAGTACCTGAAGAACTAACAGAGCTGGAAAAAACGACGTATTGGGAAATGGGTACCAATGGTTACAGACTGGCATTTATTAACGTGTTTGACCGCTACGAAAACTATCTGGGAGAATTAGTTCCACTTGAACATGCCGGAGTTGCACCTTACTTAGGTCGTAAATACAATCACTATTTAATGGATTATATACGGGATGAATATGGTGTTCCCAAAGAAAGCTATACCAGGATGAAAGAACGTATTTCCCACGATTATCAAGCCATGCGGGATATATATGCTCAGTCTATTGGCTATGTACCGGGAACGTATATACTCATGCACTCCAATACAGGCCAGTTTGGTAATAATGACAAAGTCAGTGCTGTAAATGAAGATTGGATTAAAAAATTGTTTAAAATGAACTTTAACCGGGAAGGATTTACGTTTAATCAGAGAAACAGCAGTATTTATGATTTAACGCGGATGCAGCCGCAGCCTTATTGGTATACCAATCATCTGTTGATGCGGATAAAATATGATATTAATCAGGATTTGGATTTTGTCAATGGCAATTTGAATAAACAGAGGGACTGGGATACTCGTAAAGGGGCATTGGAGATTAAAGATGAAACGATGATTTTGACATCTTTGCCAAAAGACCAAGGATTAGTACGTTTGAAGAATAGCAATGATTTTGAAGATATAAAACTTAGCGTAAGGCTAAAAGGCAATAAATTTGGGTTACAGAGAATATATATGCGGACAGACGAAAACCTAAAAAATTTCTTATCTGTATATATTCTTAACAATGTTTTATATGTTACAGAACAAAATGGCAGCGCCGAAAAAGAGTTGTTTAAGTTAAATTTAGATCAGCATGACGGCAAAACAATTTTATCTGTTCCTGAGGATAAAAAGGCCGCAGAACAAACTGCGCTGACAACTCTTCTGCAATACGCTAATTCACCTGAAAAAGCAAAAGCCTATGCAGTACGGTTGGAAAATAAAACCCGGGAAGTAGCTCCTACCGTGGCAGAGGGAGCAGAACCCTATATACCTGAAATCAGTGTTCATGCCAAGGGTGACCGGCGCTTGGCGTTGTCTCTTAAAGGAGATAAGCTAACAATTATAGTGGATGACAAGGAAGCCGTAAGTGATTTGCAAGTAATGGATACAAAAGGCGGCGCTATCTTTCTTGAAAGTGCATGGGGGGGCTACGGGCAAAGTCAAAGAAATTTGGCAGATGATGTATATGATGGTGTATTTGATAAATTGATAATATCTGAAAATACGGGAGCAGAACACGAAAGAATTTTGTTTGACAGCAAATTGGAAGGATTCGATAATGTCAAATTTAAAGTGAAACAGCTATGGGAAGCCCTCGTGGATTTTTTTGTTAAATACTTGTAGGCAGTAGAGAGGTGCAACTGGGTGAAGGGTATAACTTATAAAATTTTTAAAATGGTGCTGCTGATAGCTGCTTTTGTCCTTTTGGCAGGCTGTAATTTTAATAACCAGTTGACTAGTAAGGCCGATGCAAAAGAAACGATTGAAAAGTCGGCATGGTTGGTTTATTGGGATTTGGATGCAGGTGGAAAAGACTTGCAGCGGATAGGTGAAAAATTAGGTAAACTGTCTTACTTTGGTGCGTATTTTGATGCCCGGGACCGCATCTTCATTCCTAAGGAACTTAGCGATAAGAGAAAGGAGCTAAGAGCGAAAAAAGAACAATATGAAACCTATCTTACCTTTGTAAATGATAAGCAGAATGCTGATGAATCGGTTGTCCTGAAAGACATTGAAGTTCTTCACCGGATATTTGTCACACCTGCATCTATGGACAGACATATTGATGATCTTATTGCACTGACTTTGAAGGGTAAATATGACGGCATTGAAATTGATTATGAACGTATCTGGAATGATGAACAAATAGTCAAGTCATTTTCAATATTTGTTGATAAACTTTACAAAAAAGCCGGGAAAAATAAATTAAAACTTCGGGTGGTACTTGAACCGGGGACACCATTTTCCATTGCTAATCTCCCTCAAGGACCTGAATATATAGTCATGTTTTATAACCTGTACGGGCTGCATAGCGAGCCAGGCCCAAAGGCCAATCGGGGGTTTATTGAAAAAACAGTAGGGCAAATGAAAGCTTTACCAGGTGAAACCTCTATTGCATTTGCAACCGGCGGCTGCTTATGGGGTGATAATGGTAAGAGAACTCTTCTCTCAGAAGTCGAAGCCAAAACGCTTGCAATGACACAGGACAGTAAAACCAAAAGGGATGAAGAAAGCCAGTGCCTAGTTTTTGAGTATCAAGATAGGGGCGTTTCCTACCAGGTTTGGTATGCTGATGTAGAAACGCTAAATTACTGGATTGGTATAGCTAAGGAGCAGGGTGTAAATAACATTAGCATATGGCGTTTGGGTGGAAATATCGATATTAACAAAATTGAATAAATAAGTGCGTAGCTGCATTGTTATCTGTTCAATTTACTAATCGCACAAAACTCCTGTCAAACTTGTATGAATTGGCAGGAGTTTTGTGTTTATGGTAAATATTACCCAAGTAGGGAATTGGGTCTGACTCGGTGGAACCGTCAGCAAGTTTTGTGAGCGGAAAATTCCTAACCTGTCCCTTAGCTTTATGATAAAATAGACATATCCAGTTAAAAGGAGGAATTCTGATGCTAAAAAAACTTATCCCAGCATGTACTGCACTTATTATTGCTTTGTCAGTCGTAACAGCTAATGCATCACCGGCTTTGGAAAGGGAAATAACCAGTGATTTAAAACAGTTTGACGGACAAGTTGGCGTATTTGCCAAGAACTTAAAAACAGGAAAAACGATAAAATATAACCAGGATACTGTTTTTCCTACCGCTTCTACAAGTAAGCTGATTGTGGCCTTGGCTACATATAAATTTCTTTATCCAAAAGCGCCGCCCTACAAGCAGAATGAGTATGATCAAGATATTGATATGATGATAAAAGTAAGTGATAACAATACGTTTGCTGCATTACTGAATGAGTTTGATGCAACCAAAAAAGACGGGTTTGATAAAGTTGAGCGGGATTTGCGGTTACGTAAGACGGAAATCCATGATGAGCAGGCGTTTGAAAAATACAGTTATCATAGTGTAACAACGCCTTATGAAATGTCCAAGGTTCTTGAGTCTATATACAGGGAAAAATATATAGACAAAAAAAATGTGCGGCGATTAAAAGACGATCTGGCCAACACAATCTTCCAGGATGAAATTCCCCGCTATATGCAAGTACCGGTATTTCATAAAGTTGGTGAACTGGATGATGTGCTTTGTGATGTGGGTGTCGTTCAGGACGGACATGACCCAATTTTAATCAGTTTTTACACCCGCACAGGTGACCATAGCTATTCCAGTGACTTTATTGCCAATGTATCAGCAAAACTCTACAATGCGTTGCGGCGATAGTAACGCACTCTATTCTTGAAACAAGCTAGGAGTTGGTTATCAACATGAAAATAAAAATATGGATGCCAGTAATGATTACATTACTAATGATTTGTCTGTCCAGCTATGGATTTTGTAGTGGAACAGATAAATTTAAACGTAGTGATTTCCCGGCGGTATTGATGTACCATGATATCAAAGAAACAGAAATAAATGGATTTGATGTTTCCGTAAAGGATTTTTGTCAACAACTGGATTGGTTGGCAGCCCATGAATATAAAACATTGTCTGCTCATGAATTTGTTGAATGCCTTACGAACAATATCCCTTTTCCGGAAAAAAGCGTGTTAATTACCTTTGATGACGGTTATGATGGAGTAAATACATATGCTGTACCGGAACTTCGCAAGCGTGGTATGAAGGCGACTTTCTTTATTATCAAAAATTGTATTGGCGGCAAGCTGACAGGCTATTCTTACTTGAATGAGCAACAAATCAAAGAATTAAGTATAGATCCATTGTTCTCCATTCAGTCACATACCTTGACTCATGCAGACCTCACTAAAATTTCCGCCGAGCAATTGCAAGCTGAAGTAGCAGGATCAAAGAAGTTTTTTGAAGAGTTGACGGGAACACAAGCTGAGATGATTGCATTTCCCATTGGCTATTATAATAAAAGTGTCTTAGATGCAGTCGAGCGAGCTGGGTATAAAGCGTCTTTTGCTGTTAGCGACCAGGGACTTTATGATCATGAGGCCAGATTTTCCATACCACGGATTTATATGGGGGTTATTATGGGAAAAAATAATATGGAATTATTTAAAAAATCGGTGCTTAACTATAAGAGCATCCCGAAAGAAGCTTTTGCCCAAAGGTTTGGCTCCTTGCATTAAAAGTTTCTAAAAGGGCGAATTGCCAAGCTAAGTTAAATTGGCAGCTAAGTTCTGACGCCTAAACTACCAAAGGAGCCGTGTTGAAACTCATGCGTTTCAACACGGCCCTAGCTTTTGAACGGCTCCTAGGCGCTTTTTTTTATTTTTAATGAACTTTACTTGACTTACCATAAGATACTAAATATAATAAAAATAGTACTAACAAATAACGATTATCTATAAAGGTATGTAAATTCTCGCCAAGCAATGCTAGCAATTAACCTAGTCTGCAAAAAGAATTTCAAGGACGATCCTACTATTTTAATAGCTTAAAATACAGACTTGAGGAGAATCCAATGAGAAATCTATTATTAAAAACAGTTAGCATTATTTTTATTATAATTATCCTTATCTTGCTATATTTTAGTAGCTTATATAATTATCTGCTTTTTCATACCATTGCCGAAATATTTAGTATTTGCATTGCGTTTACTGTTTTTTTGATTTCCTGGAATTCAATGCGCTATATTGAAAATAACTATCTCAAATTGATAGGCATAGCCTATTTTTTCATTGCATTTATTGACTTATTCCATACGATGTCATACAAAGGTATGCAAATTTTCAAGGACTATGACTATTATGCTAATCAATTGTGGATTGCTGCCCGCTATTTTGAAAGTATTATCCTCTTAATTTCCTTCATTTTTGTAAAATCCAAAATAAAGGTTAATCCATATGCACTCTTTGCTATTTGTACTATCATTACAACGTTAATTCTAAGTTCGATTTTTGCATGGAAAATATTCCCTGTATGTTTTGTGGATGGGGTAGGTCTTACACCTTTTAAAATATATAGTGAGTATGTTATTTGTTTGATATTGTTTGCAGCAATAATTATTCTTAATAACAATAAATCTTATTTTGAAGGAATTGTATATAGATATTTACTTTTATCGATGGTTTGTACTATTATCTCGGAGCTCGCTTTTACCATATATATCGATAACTATGGTTTTTCAAACCTAGTAGGGCATTATTTTAAGATATTTTCCTTTTATTTAATTTATAAGACGATTATTGTCAAAGGAATACAAGAACCGTATGATTTTATTTTCAGGGAGATGAAGCAAAAGGAACAAGAGCTGCTTGAGCGAAATGACGTCTTAAAGACCCAGGCAACAATCGATGCGCTAACAGGACTCTACAACCACAGATATATATATGAACGTCTAGAAGAAGAGGCTAAGCGATATAGCCGGAGCAATTGTCATTTTGTTGTAATGCTCGTAGATATTGATTTTTTTAAAAGGATTAACGACACCTACGGTCATCTAATAGGAGATAAAATACTAAAAGAACTGTCCAATATTCTTAAACAAGGTACTAGGCAAACTGATCTTGTTGGACGGTATGGTGGCGAGGAATTTTTGGTTATGCTCGTAGATACAAATCTAAATGAAGGTTTTATAGTTGCAGAAAAAATCAGGCGAGTCATCGAGTTATATGAATTTGTGGATAAAATTCATTTAACTGTTAGTATGGGCATTGAAGAATATAGTGGAGAAAAGATTAGTGAACTTCTTAATAAAGCAGATAAAAAGTTGTATGCTGCAAAAGAAAGCGGACGAAACAAGACTGTTAAGTAGCTGTCCTCCTTGCATATCTAATGACCGACTGCTTGTTAAAGCCAAAATCTGAAAATCTCAAAAAATGTGTCAGGGAGTATGATATAGTTTTCTGAGGGAGAGGCGATGAATTATATGGCTTTGCTATATAAATCAGTGAGTACTGAGCAAGAATTGACAGTCAGTATAAATGTCATCCGGAAATCTTTTGCTACAGTAGCGGAACAATTCAATCTTACTAAGGAGAAAGCTCCCACAAACCCAGCATTTATAGAAATGCGGCATTTGCAGAAAATGCGGGACAAGGGAATTGCAATGTTCGGGGTGTTTTGTGAAACGATACAGATTGGTTTTGTTGCCATTGAAAGAAATGAACCCATGGATTTTTATATGGAACGATTGGCAGTATTGCCTGAATATCGGCATAAAGGATATGGTCGCCAGATTGTTAAGTATGTGACAGAATATGTTGCTGACCAGGGCGGAAAGTCGGTGTTAATTGGTGTTATTGGGGATCATGGGATTTTAAAATCATGGTATCGCAGACTAGGATTTATCGAGTTTACTACCAAACGATTTGCCCATCTTCCTTTTCCCGTGTGCTATATGAGAAAAGAACTATAAAATGGCCTATAGTGGAAAGTTCTATATTTACATCAATAAAGGGGATGGGTACTTGGATGCTAGCATTATAATTCGTGAAATGAGTATTGAGGATTATGCAAAGGTTATGGCGCTTTGGTCAAGCATTGAAGGCTTAGCGCTTGGTAATGCGGATACGCAACCAAATATAAGAAGGTTCCTAAAACGAAATGCCGGGTTATGTTTTGTCGCTGAAAATGAGCAACAGATTGTCGGGGTCATACTTTGCGGACATGATGGGAGAAGGGGATATCTTCACCATTTAGCTGTGAGTCCTATTTACAGAAAAAACGGAGTTGCAAGAAGATTAGTTGCCAATTGTTTGGATAAACTTAAAGAAGAAGGTATAAGTAAATGTCATTTATTTGTGTTTGCCAATAATCATCAAGGTATGGACTTCTGGCAGTATATTGGATTTCATAAAAGAAATGACATCAATATTTTTTCGCAGGATATTGAGTAAGCCAGCGTAATCCCAACAACGAAGAAAGAACCATAATTCCCTTTACTGATGGATTATGGTTCTTTCTTATTTTGTTTACACACTATGGTATAATTAGGAATTATCAACGGTGTGTTACCTACATAGCAAGGTGGAGGCGTATAGGATGATCACTTGGGCGTTTTTGCATAAATATAGAACTAAGTATTGGAAGCAATTTTTGGTTGCTGCTGCGTTTGTAACAATTGAAGCTATATTTGATCTTTTGCAGCCCACCATCGTGTCTAAAATAATTGACATTGGTGTGGCCGACAGGCGGCCTGATTACATCTTAAGCCAAGGTGCCCTTATGGTTTTAATTACCGCTTTTGGCGCGTTTGCTGCTTCCGTCCGCAATGTAATTGCCAGTAAGGTATCACAAAATTTCGGGTCAGAATTGCGGGGCGATTTATATGAGAAAATTCAAATGTTGTCATTTACTAACATTGATAACCTTAACAGGACTTCTCTGGTAACCCGGCTTACAAATGATGTTAATCAGGTGCAGCTATTGGTGAACAGTCTAATGCGAATATCGCTGAAAGCACCACTTCTATGTATAGGCAGTCTAATTATGGCGATAAATCTTAATCCTCATTTAGCAGTTATATTGATATTCATTGTTCCTATTATTTTGTTATTAATAGTCATTACTATTAAGGTGGGTTTTCCCCGGTTTGCCCAAGTCCAAACTGCACTTGATCAGGTCAACGCCGTTATGCGGGAGTATTTATCCGGGATTAGGGTGGTCAAAGCTTTTAAGCAATTTGAATATGAGCAGGAAAAGTTCGCATCAGCCAATCAGGAACTGCAGGGAAAATCGGTTGGTGCTATCCGGCTAATGTCTGTTTTTAGTCCTAGCATAGCACTCACTGTTAATCTGGGTATCGTCATGGTGCTATGGCTAGGGGGATTAGGGGTTAACACCGGGCAAATACAAGTTGGTCATATTATTGCGTTTATAAACTATATGTCACAGATATTGGTTTCGTTAATGATTGTATTCCTGATATTTAATAACTTTGTCAGGGCAAAAGCCTCGGTGATACGAATTGGTGAGGTATTTAAACAGCATAATGATGCCAAGTGGATAATAAACCATTTTGCATTCCAGCCAGTTAACAAAGGACGTATCGATTTTGAAAATGTCAGCTTCAGCTATGCTGGTTTAGGCGGGCCAACGGTACTAAGCGATATCAACCTGACTTGCCTGCCCGGACAAACGGTTGGTATTATCGGTGCAACCGGTGCCGGCAAAACTAGCCTGGTCAACTTAATTCCGCGCTTCTATGAAGTGACTGCAGGCTCCGTAAAAGTGGATGGGCATGATATTACCGAGATTAATCCCGGGCAGCTGCGAGAAAAAATTGCTCTTGTGCCACAGCAAGCAGTTCTATTTACCGGCACCATCATGGATAATATCCGCTGGGGCAAAGAAAATGCTACTGCTCAGGAGGTAGAAGCAGCCGCAAAACTGGCAGCGGCACATGATTTTATTATTTCTTTTCCTGAAGGATACAACACCAAATTGGGGCAGGGAGGCGTCAATTTGTCTGGCGGACAAAAGCAGCGACTAGCCATTGCCAGAGCCCTTATCAGGAAGCCTGCCATACTTATCCTGGATGATTGTACGAGTGCGATTGATATTGTTACTGAAGAAAAAATAAAACAGGCATTGAATGAGTATGCGAGTCAGCTTACTTGCCTAGTAGTCGCCCAGAGAATTAGTACTGTCCTGGATGCCGATAAAATTGCCGTTATGGAAGATGGTACTATTACTGCGTGCGGTACCCATACTGAGTTATTACAAACCAGCAATGTTTACCGCGAGATTGTCCAGTCCCAGCGGGGAAGGAGATAACTGTTATGGCTGAAGGTAATGAACAAAGCAGAGATAACGAGCGTCGCAGTACAGCGGCTAACCAGACATGGCGCGGGCCTGATGTCGGTAGAGCTTTTGGAGGGCGACGTTCCAGGCGTGGTGTAAAGCCTAAGAAATTTACTCAAACACTGCAGCGGCTATGGCAGTATTTTCGGCAGGAGCAAAGAATGCTTGCCATCATTTTTTCTTTAATTTTGGCCGATTCGGTGTTGGTGTTGACAGGTCCATATCTAATCGGGGTAGCGATTGACAGCATGGTTGCACCAGAACCTGCGGTTAGAGGCGGAAGGCTGGAAGTATTGCTTTTAATTTTGGTTGTAACGTATCTGGCTGATGGTCTATTGAGTTGGGGGCAGGGGTGGTTGATGGCCGGTATCTCACAGCGGGTAGTAATGCAGCTAAGAGCAACACTATTTGCCAAACTGCAAAAACTGCCACTTGCTTACTTTGATATCCATCCCCACGGTGAATTAATGAGCCGATTAGCAAATGATACGGATAATGTCAGTGGTACATTATCTCATTCAATTTCACACCTTATGTCGTCATCCATCGCCATTACGGGATCATTTGTGATGATGCTGGTATTAAGTCCGTTGCTTACACTGGCTGCTCTGATTACGCTGCCGTTAGTTATTTTTTTGACCCGCATTATTTCTCAAAAAACTAAAGTATTGTTTAAAGAAACGCAGGTTGAGCTGGGAAATCTAAATGCCCATGTAGAAGAGACTATCTCAGGTATTTCAGTGATCAAGGCTTTTAACCATGAGCATAAGGCCATTGACGATTTTAAGGCTATAAATCGTAGACTGTGTGAAGTAGGAACAAGTGCTCAAATCTGGTCCGGTTTTCTGATGCCAATAATGAATGTAATTACTAATATCGGCTTTGGGGCCATTGCCATTGTTGGTGGTATGCTGGCGGTAAATGATTTAGTCACTATTGGTACCATTGCCAGTTTTATTAGTTATTCACGGCAATTTGTCCGCCCCGTCAATGAGCTTGCCAATATTTTCAACACAGTACAATCTGGGGTTGCCGGTGCTGAACGGGTATTTGAAGTTTTAGACCAGGCTGAAGAACCGCCTGATCTGCCGGAGGCCGTTGAACTTGTAGCGCCTAAGGGTCAAGTGGTTTTCCAAAATGTCAGTTTCGGTTACAGGCCAGATGTGCCGATACTACAAAATGTAAATTTTGCAGCTACAGCAGGCAGCAGCACCGCGCTTGTAGGTTCTACCGGGGCGGGTAAAACCACCTTTGTTAATTTGCTGGCGCGTTTTTACGATGTTACCGATGGAAGGATTCTGCTTGATGGCAGGGATATCCGTGAATATACGCGAGACAGTCTCCGTAAGTGCTTTGGTATTGTGTTACAAGATACGTATTTATTTTCCGGTACTATTAAGGAAAATATTCGCTACGGCAGACCAACAGCGTCGGACGCCGATGTGAAATGCGCAGCTAAACTAGCCAACGCCGCTGTATTTATTAACCGTATGCCAGAACAATATGATACCAGGCTTTTAGAAAACGGCGGTAATCTAAGTCAGGGCCAACGGCAGCTTATCGCTATTTCCCGGGCAATTTTGGCAGAGCCATCGATACTCATTCTAGATGAAGCTACCAGCAGCATAGACACTCGAACAGAATTTTTTATTCAGGATGCCTTACGTAAAATTATGAATGGGCGTACTACGTTTATTATCGCTCATCGGCTCAACACTATCCAGGATGCAGACCGGATTTTGGTAGTAGAAAATGGTCAGATTGTTGAGCAGGGCAGTCACAGTGACTTACTGGCAGCAGGAGGCATATATGCTGGCGTGTATTCTAATCAACTACGAAATAAAGAAGATTTTGATATAATGAGGGAATAGCTGGGTGGTATATTTTTGCCTAATTTAGCTCAAATTACAATATGTTCAACAAATGGAGGTGCTTTGAGTTGCGGCAAAATAATCTCAGCCCAAAAGAACGGGCTTACTTAGAAGGCGCGCTACAGATGGAGAATCTTTGTATTGCTAAATGTAGTGTTTATGCTGATCAATGTGCAGACCATGAACTGAAAAACATGCTGTTTCGTATCACCAAAGATAAACGTCAGCATGCCAATATCATTAAACAAGAGCTTGGCAAGCCCGAATGGCAACATCAACAGTGAGGGGGAAATAAATAATGAGTCGCCAAAAGCAGTTTTCAACAGCAACCAGGAATCGACTTTCAGACCACGATATGTTGTTGGATTTGATGATGTCTGAAAAACATTTATCGAGCTTATATGACCACTGTGTGCTGGAAGCTACCACACCTGTGGTAAGCGACGCTATTGAGCGTTTACAGGCTGATACTCATAATAATGTCCATACTCTTTTCATAGCTATGCAACAACATGGCTGGTCTAGTCCAGAACAAGCAGCGGAGCGTCTCCTGAAAAGCAACCCCGTAGAAGCATATAAAAATTTTGACCTAATTTCAGAAAGTAAATACGCAGGTTCTTCGGGACCGCGAGGATCTGGCCGGCGTGTGTCTCGTGGACAACGGTTGGATAGCTTGACAAATTAGAATACAGAAGCGGCAGTAAAAGGCACGGAATATCACAGACATACGGCGATAGTTTAAAGGGGCTGTCGCACTAAGAAATTAGTGTGGTGCCCCTGTTTTGCTCTGTTGTCTTATCTTTGCTGCCCTTGTTAAAGGAAGGTGGCGCCGCAGCGCCGGAGGGATTGGGTTCCGGTTTTGTTCGTTCGTTTCTGTATCGTTCGCTTTTCAATCCCCCTGTCACTGCGGTGACATCCCCCTTTAGCAAGGGAGACGGGGGTTAAAGGCATTTTTCTTAAATAGCAGCATAAGAAAGGATAAGTATTGGGAGTCGCGGGGGCCTTATAAAACAAGGCACAGGTGGCCATCATATAACGCTTTGCCGCTGGCGCTTAACCTCGCTTATGATGCAACCCTCGTGACTCCCGTAACCCTTCGGTCTTTGCCGGAAAAAGCGTTCCGCAGGAGAAAAGCCGGGCGGTATTCCGTTAAAAAATCCGTACTGTTTGAGCGTAGCGAGTTTACGGATTTTAGGAATATCGTCCGGCTTTTCAGCTTTTGGAAGCGGGGGGCCTAGACCTTTTGTTACTTTACTATGAAAACATCTCCTATGTGCCAGAAAAAAAGGCGCACAAATACAAGCCTTATAGTCTAGGGCCAAAAAATTTATGGTATGTAGGCAATTAGGCCGTAGCTGTGGTGGGGAGCTCCCAACCCAAAGCCGCTAATTTCTTCAAATATGATTGTATTTTCTTCTCCCGGTTAAATCGATTGTAATACTCGGAACCTAACTCTCGATAAGGAACGTCTGTTTTTAGTATGTGGTAGATCGCTATCAGTATGGAATGGGCGACAGCTACGGCGGCTCTGCTGCTTCCTCTTCGTGCCGCAATCCGTTGATATTGGGCTGAAAAGAAGCTTCCCTTCACTTTTTGCGCAGCCTTAGCACATTGAATTAAGATGGCTTTTAATGTTTTGTTTCCATGAGTGGTTTTTCCACTCTTTCGTTTTCCTGCACTCTCATGGTTACCTGGAGCCACACCGGCCCAAGAGCTAATATGGCCATCTGTGGGAAACCGATTCATATTAAGCCCGATTTCCGCTAAGATGGTTTCTGCACTGATTCTCCCAACACCCGGAATTTCATCTATGGCTGTGATGGCAGCTTCATATTTGTCTAAGTAGTCTTTGATGAGTTTGTCCATATCTTCGATACGCTTTGTCATATCATCAATATGATCCAGGACATTGCGCAGCAATCTGCGTTGCAAAGGCGAGATAACTCCGTCAACAGAAGCCATGATTTCATTGAGTTTACCGTGCATGCTGGGATGAAGTAGCCTTAAAATTTCGTCTTCATCCAGCTTTTTGTCTTGGACAATGCTTTCCAAAAGTCGCCGGGAACTCTTGCCGTTGATAGCACTTACTACGCTAGATAGTTTCACATTGGCTCCCTCTAGCATTTTCTGCAATCGGTTCAGCTCACGGCTTCTCTCATCAGTCAAGCTCTTGCGGTAGCGAGAAATTTCCCGCAGTTCACGTTGTTCACGGTCTGGAATATAGCTTGCTTTTAGTAACCCATGTCGGAGAAGATCCGCAATCCATTCTGCATCTTTGACGTCGGTCTTACGACCAGGCAAAGATTTCATGTGCTGGGCGTTGACTACCATGGCATCCAAGCCGGACAGTTCAAAGATGTTGTACAATGGCTTCCAGTAGGAAGCGGTACTTTCCATGGCAATCATTTGACATCTAGCCTCAACTAGCCAGGCTGATAAATCCCGCAGTTCTTTTGTCGTTGTACCAAACTGACGAAGTTCCTGCTTTCCACCACAGATTAGACAGGCAACTATCATCTTTTTGTGTACATCAATCCCACAACAACGCTCATAAGTTATGTCCACAATATCATCCCTTTGTAGATAAAATATGGCGCGACTTCCTGTAAGTTATTATTTTACTACACGTCCTTTCGCCCGAATGAGCTGGACAATATGTGGTTCAAGCAGGAAGTCATATCAATTTTGGGGTCGAGTTCTTAGCTCAAAAAGTATCGACCTTATGCCACACTTTAATTATACGACATTGTTTTCGTTTATGGTGATGCTACAGCGCGCGTTGCATCTAATTTTGGGGCAATGCAAAAAGTAAAACTTTTTGCTTTCTATATCACAAAAATTACGATTTTATCATCAGGTATGACTTCATTAATTTCAAATTGAGCCCAAGATGTACTAAACCAGCAATAATAAATACATATCCTCCCCACTCATGTGCTACTTTAGGGTAAAAAGATTTTTGACGTGATTTTGCAGAATTGTTACCCGCAATAGTACTTCCAGCTTGTTGACTTTGTACCGCCTGATATTTTTCGTTGTCTCCCGGGCCACGTCCGCCACCCCCAGTCATTTGCAGACCTGTTATTGATACAAGAATAAAAGCTAATGCAAGTATAATTGATGTAAATCTTCTCATTGATTATTCCCCCTTTATAGTGTGCATCATTATTCATGATGCTCCTGCCTTGCTATAAATATAGGATAACTAAGAAAGATTAAATACTCATTAAACGAAGGTTAGAATAAGATTAAAAATAAATGGTGTGGGAGTATACTAGGTATAGAATAATAACTAAAGGGGTTAATGATGCGAATACTTGTGGTTGAAGATGACAATATTTTGAGAGAAGCAACGGTATCAATTTTATCCGGAGAAGACTATATAGTGGATCAAGCATCGACCGGTGATGAGGGATTGTATTTGGCCGAGCAAGGAATACATGATTTAATTGTGCTGGATATTATGTTACCAGGGATTAGCGGTTTGGAGATTGTTAAAAGTCTGCGAAAAAGTGGTTGCGCTATTTCGATACTGCTTCTGACAGCAAAGGATAGTGTCGATGATCGTGTAATTGGTTTGGAGTCCGGCGCAGATGACTATCTGGTGAAACCTTTTGCTATGCGGGAATTACTAGCCCGAATAAAAGCTCTTATACGCCGTAAGGGCAATTTAATTATCGAGGACCAGATAAATTACGGTAACTTATCGTTGAATAGTAAAGTAAAGGATGGTTTCGTTAACGATGAGCCTCTGGGGCTGACTAACAAGGAATATGAAATTTTAGAATTTTTAACATTGAATAAAGAACAGATAGTTACACGGGATCAGATTTTTGATCGGATTTGGGGATTGGATTCTGATACTTCGAGTACCATTGTTGATATATATATACATTATCTACGCAAAAAATTAATTGTTTATGGCTTAGATACTTTGATTCAAACCGTTCGTGGTGTTGGATTTATGCTGAAGGAGAGTTAGCATGTTTCAGCGTACTTTGGCTCGACTGACAGTTATAAATTCATTCGTTTTTTTCATTGTATACTTTCTATTTACTTTGATACTTTACGGATATCTTTCTTACCGGCTATTCGATAGATTAGATGAAGCCATGCGTTTGCACGCAAGTGGATTTAGATTAGCAAATGGGATCGTTGTTCCAGTAAAACGTCCAATTTTTGATCCGCGAATTTTTGTATTAGCCCGTAGCACAGATGGACGTATAGTAAATCCGATTCCTTTTCACGAGAATGAATTAAAAAATATTGATGAGATTACTTCCAACATTGAAGCTGGCGAATTGAAGACAAAAGATTATGAAGGCCATGTCTATAGAATAATGAGATGGCCATATATATACCAAGAAGATCTTTACGACAGTGCTACAAAATTCCGCATAGAATCTGTCTTTGTAATAAGCATTGTAGATTCGGAAGTGCAATTGCTCAATAACTTTTTGTGGCTTATTATCGGTGGTGGAGTTACAAGTATATTTGGTATTAGCTTAGCAGGGTTTTTTCTTGCTAAGCGGGCCATGATTCCTATTCAGGAAGCATGGGAAAAACAGCAACAATTTGTTTCGGACGTATCACATGAATTGCGCTCTCCTTTAACCGGAATATATAGCAATGCCGAGCTGATGCTGCGGCATCCAGACGAGACTATCCGGGAAGAGTGTCATAGAATCAATACTATAATGCAAGAGACAAAGCGAATGATCAAGCTAATATCAAGTTTACTTACACTGGCGAGATCAGATGCCGGTAAGTCTGACATAAGCCTAAGTTTGATTAACTTAAGTGATGTTGTTAATGAGGTTATCAGCCATTTTGAAGTGTTTAAAGAGATAAATCATATCAGTTTAGTAGCTAATATTGAATCCAATGTAGAAGTAGTAGCCGATAAGGATAGAGTGCATCAATTAATCGTAATTTTGTTTGATAATGCCTTTAAATTCACGCCTGCAGGCGGGCAGGTCAATATTGATTGTTATATATCTAATAGGAACGCCATAATAAGCGTGCGAGATACGGGAGTTGGTATAGCTCCTGAGAACATTTCACGCATATTTGACCGCTTTTTTCGTGAAGATAAATCTCGATCAAGAAATTCCGGCGGAACAGGTTTGGGCCTATCTATAGCTAAGTGGATAGTCGAAAAGCATGCCGGGATAATCAATGTGAAAAGTGCATTGGGAAAAGGAACAAACTTTACGGTTTCTATTCCAATACAAAGAAAACATCAGACATAGTTATCTAGAAAGTACTTCCTCTTCAAAAAAAGGAAATAGGTAATTAAGAAAAATTTAAATCTTTGAGTGTATTATACAGATATACCACCTGATGGTATATAAACTAATTTGAAAGAGGAAAAACAAAAATGAAAAAATCGATTCGTAACAGTATAGTTGGTATCCTAAGTGCATCTTTTCTTGTGGCAGCGCCGCTGGCAACAACTGTATATGCAAATGAGTATAAAGCAGCGCCAAGCTATAATAACAATGCCAAGATGGATAGCCAAAG
Organism: Sporomusa sp. 246TCP1; assembly: GCF_057319775.1. Classification (NCBI taxonomy): domain Bacteria; kingdom Bacillati; phylum Bacillota; class Negativicutes; order Selenomonadales; family Sporomusaceae; genus Sporomusa; species Sporomusa sp. 246TCP1. The sequence goes on from NZ_CM170492.1 coordinate 190,877, forward strand.
AGATTCCGGACAATTGCAATATTACCATGGTCAAAGCCCAGTAGAAGTAGTTAAGGCCAATGCAAGCAAATTAGGATTTGATGCAGAGTCTGATGTTTTTAAGGTAGAAAAGGAAACAGCTACTTCCGCTGTTGTTAAAGTTAGTCATGACGGTTCCAACTTTAAAGTAACTTTGAAACGTATTCAAAAGCAAGATTACAATCAGAAGCAAGATAGTAATCATGTCCAAAACCGCGACCAAAGGCAAAATCATAATCAAAAACAAGATCAAAAACAAGATCAAAAACAAGATCAAAAACAAGATCAAAAACAAGATCGGAATCAAAACCAAGACTCCGGACTCAAACAGGATCGTATGAAAGACCAACACCAAAACGATAATAAACAGAATAACAAGCGACAATATGGTGAGTGGATTATTCAGTCAGTAGAAGAAATTTAGTAAGCGTCAAATAAATCGTCACATGTACAACCAGGCCTCCGGATGAGACAATAGGTCCAAGAGAATCACATAGAGTTTGTTGGAGTCATTTGGATTCTTAGAAACTCGCAGGAGGTCTACTTTTATGAGCGTACAGAAAGTGACGCATGAAGTTCGATTGGAGAAATGGCGCAATATTGTTACGGCTTGCCGCAACAGTGGCAAAACCATTAAAACGTGGTGCAGCGAAAATAACATTAACGTGAAAACATACTATCATTGGCAGAAACTTGTATGTCAGGAGACTTGCCGGGCAATTTCGGTAAGTCTCCCTGCCTCCAGCGAGGCTGTTCCCGTACAGGGTTCGGTATTTGCAGAAATGAAGATGCCTAAGCATCGTGCGGAAACATTGGCTATCACGATTGAGCGTAACGATATGCAAATCCATGTCTATCAAGGCGCTGATATGGTAACCGTGGAGGCTACGCTTCTGGCACTGAAACATTTATGTTAGGTGATATATCTAAAATCGAACATATCTTTCTCGCCTGTGGCCACACCGATATGAGAAGATCTATTGATGGTCTGGCAGCGACCATACAGCAATGCTTTCACCTAGATCCGTTCTCCAGCAGTCTGTTCCTGTTTTGCGGCCGTCGGCGTGATCGAATCAAAGCGCTCTTTTGGGATGGCGATGGCTTTGTACTTTTGTATAAACGGCTGGAGAACGGAGGCTTTCAGTGGCCAAAAGATGAAAAAGAGGTCAAACACATTACGCCACAACAGTTTCGTTGGCTAATGGAAGGGTTAAGCATTCAACAGCCGAGGGCGCATAAAAAAGTCGATAAAATACAAATCGTCTAATTTGCTGAAAGTCCTAAATATCCTGCAAAATCAATGGATTTAACGGATTTTTCATGGAAAAAAGCCATAAAATATGGTATAATTATTACATGAAAATTCTAGTGAACGGTACTAATACACAAGAAGAAATGATCTCTGTTTCTCGTACTGAATATGAGGCACTAAAAATACAAAATGAGGAACTGACTCAACAGGTCAAGTGGCTGATGGAGCAAATGCGTCTTTCCAAACAAAAACAGTTCGGCTCCTCCAGTGAAAAAAGCAAATACGATCAGTTTAATCTTTTTAACGAGGCGGAGGCAACAGCAGATGAACGGGTGCCCGAGCCTGAATTGACTGAAGTTCAGAAGCATTATCGTAAGAATGTCAAAGAAAGAAAAGAGACCATTCCTGCCGATTTACCAATAGAGGTTGTAGAGCATTTTTTACCGGAACATGAACAGGAATGCCCGGAATGTGGTTCAAAACTGCATATTATGGGTAAAAATGTCCGCCGCGAATTGAAGATCATCCCGGCCAAAGCAGTTATCGTAGAACATATTGACTATGTATATGCCTGCCGCGACTGTGAAGTCAATTCATGCAGCGTGCCTATTATCAAGGCACCAATGGACAAGCCGGTAATCAAAGGAAGCTTTGCTTCTCCAGAAGCAGTTGCTCATATTATGACACAGAAATTTGCAAATGGAATGCCATTGCATCGCCAGGAGCAAGATTTGAGCCGTATGGGCATAGCTCTTTCCAAACAAACTATGTCTAACTGGCTAATTCGGTGTTCTGAAGATTGGCTGGAGCCAATCTATGATGCCTTTAAAGAGCTACTTTCCATACAGCCAGTGCTCCACGCAGATGAAACCATTTTACAGGTACTTCACGAGCCGGGCAAATCTGCGCAAAGCAAAAGCTACATGTGGCTGTATAGAACTGGCGGGTGTGCTAGTATACCTATTGTGCTGTGTGATTATCAGCCAGACCGGAAGGCAAAGCATCCTTTAGAATTTTTGCAGGAGTTTAGCGGCTACCTTCATACGGATGGTTATGCCGGGTATCATAGCTTGCCGGAGCGAATCGTCATTGTGGGCTGCTGGGCACATGCCAGAAGAAAATTTGACGAGGCGCTAAAAGGCCTTTTGGAAAAAGACCGAGAAGGCTCTGGGGCGCAACGTGGCAAACAATATTGCGATAAGCTATTTACTATTGAGCGCCAACTAGCTGATTGTACACCGGAAGAACGCTATAAAAAGCGTCAGGAACTGGCAAAACCAGTGCTTGACGAGTTTTTGTCGTACCTTCATACAGTAAAGGCATCTACCAAGAGCGGATTTGGCAGAGCCGTGCACTATACGTTGGAGCAATGGAAATATCTCGAACGATATCTACTGGACGGAAGGCTGGAAATCAGTAACAATCGCGCCGAGCGCAGCATTAAGCCGTTTGTGATTGACCGCAAAAATTTTCTCTTTGCCAACACACCGCGAGGAGCTAAAGCCAGCGCAGTTGTGTTTAGCATAATAGAAACCGCAAAGGAAAATGGGCTCAATCCATATGCCTACCTGACTTATATTTTTAAAAACGCACCCAACTGGGATATACGAAATGATGTTGAGGTACTACAACGACTAATGCCCAGTTTTGTTCCAGATTACTGTAAAACTAATGCCGTTACCAAATGACTTGTTGTCAAGGTGACGGCATTTTTGACGCTTACGAAATTTAATAGGCAGAGTCTAACAAAAGAGCGAAAGATCTTGTAAAATCGTCAAAAATAAAATGAAGTGAAAAAAGGAGCTGTGTTGAACGTTGAGTTTCAGCAACAGCTCCTTTTTATATACCTGTGACTCATAGCAAAGCTAACACTCCGTGCGGGCAAACATGGGTGCACAACGAGCACCCGTCGCAGAGTTCCCGGTTGACGGTGATTCGTTTGTCTATGAATTGTATGGCGGCTTTACCACTTTCGGAACATATGATAATGCATTTGGCGCAATTTGTACATTTCTCCGGTACTGCGACTGCCGATCGAGCCCCCCATGCCATGTTTAGGCGCTCTCGGACTGTTATTTTGGCAAGGGATGCACCGATAATAGCATTCAAATCCAAAATACCCTTGCGCTCAACATATTCTTCTAATCCCTGAAGAATAGTAGTGATAATTTGATAGCCATTCAGCATAACAGCTGTGCCTATTTGTACGCAGCAGGCGCCAACAGCCATATATTCAACAATATCTTGCCATTTGGAAATTCCCCCCATACCATGAATGGGCACCTTGGCAACCTGCGCCAGTTGTGCTACGCAACGCAGTCCAATTGGCTTTATGGCTGGTCCTGAATAACCGCCGAAAGCGCTGTACCCGTCAACGATTGGCAATGGTTCAAATGTATCAATATCAATCCCCAGCAAAGCCTGCACTGTGTTGATGGTTGACAATGCATCTGCCCCGGCTTGAATGACAGCCTCAGCAATGTTCTGGATATGGTTGACATTGGGAGTCAATTTGACGATGATAGGGATGGTGACTACCTTTTTCACCCAGGCCGTAATGTGTGCCGACTGATCTTCATTCTTGCCGGTTTCGGCTCCCATAGCACTCTCGATCCGAAAGTGCGGACAGGATAGATTTAGTTCGATAGCATCGGCCCCGGCAGCTTCCATACGCAGGGCTAACTCCTGCCACTTTTCACATCGATCATCGGCCATGATGCTAGCGATAATCACCTTGTTGGGGAACTCCTGTTTCAGTTCCCGCACTGCCTGTTCCCAGTAGTTAATAGGATAATGGGTTAGCCCTTCAATATTTTCAAATCCGGTGATACTTCCGTCATTATGCCGCAGGACGGCAAAGCGATTGGCAGTATCGCCTGTTATGAGATCATCACAAGTGCAGGTCTTAGTCACTGCGCCAGCCCAGCCTAATTGCAGCGCTTTGGCAATTCCCTCTTTATTCTGCGTTGGCGGAGCTGATGATAATATACAAGGGTTTTCTAACTGAATTCCGCAAAAGGAGGTTTGTAATTTTTTGCTCATGTGACAATTAAGCACTCCCTTTCGTTATATTATCAGTAATTATACCATGTTTAGGAAATAGAAAAGTTAAAGATTATTTAAATTATTCGGTGGTTTGACACCCAAATCAATACAAACTTGGGAAAATGTTTTATAAAATACTGTAATCCAACAAAATGCCAATAGGCAGTAGCAAAGAAAACCGAAAACTCTAATCTCTTCACACTCTAAGTTAATTGAAATTAAATAAGTAGCAACTGTGTAAGCACCAAGGGGGAAGGTATATGCCCACCATGAAAGTGCATAGGGTAAGTTATTTCTAAGGATGTAGGTAATAGTAATAACACTGGCAGTAATTAGCCACCAAAAACCGAAACTCCAGTAAATCAATCCCAAAATATTGAGAACAGGGATCAAAGCACTGTTCATAAATTGCAAGCTAGCAGCATGTCCTAAATTCAAAAGGGAAACTGTTCCTGCCCCGATAGGCCCTAGATAAATCCAAAGGGTAGGAATTAAGGAACCAGGCAGTATTGGGGCCACAAAAAGTCGATAGAAACAGATTACCGCCATAAACATAAAAAGGAAGAAACCTACTCCCCAAGATATGTAATTTATTAGAAGCATAACTTTTTGAATGGTTTGGGGCCAAGAAGGAATGAGGGATGCTCCAGCAATGGGAACCACTATTAAACTTACCGGAGGCATAAACCAAACCGGGTTAATATCCTCAATCGTTACTTTATTGAAATAATTTAGGGTTGGAATGATGACAGCTGCTGTCAACGACAATACAGCGCCGGTAATCCACAAACCCTTAGCGATAGTTAATGCCAGATTTATCCCGATATAACTAGGTCCGAATGATATAAAGTCCGCTGCTAGCACTAAACACCCGATAGGCATTGTAGCATAGAACTGTCCTGTAATTGGGTGATTGAGATCTCTTAACGCATAGTCTTTATAAAAAAACCAACGCAGAATCCACGGAACTATCAGACCAAGAAAAAGAAGTATATTTATGCCCCATAAAAATACCGCTACACTATTAAGTCCAGCCCAATAACATGCGTAGTTTTTACTAGCAAGGGCAAAAATTCCTGTTCCCATAACAGAAGCAAACCAGGCTGGTGAAAGATTTCTTACCACTTGCGAAAAATATTGATTTTGACAATCTACTTCGGATTGTACTTGCAAACTCCATCACTCCTTGTAATACTGTTTTTTCCACCTTTAATCATTTTACTTGGTTTAATCATTAAGATCTCTACATAATCTTTTTATTTATCTGGATTAATTTTCGAAATAAAAAACCGCCTCTTATCAAGGCGGAGTAAGTTAGCTATTGACGTGGCGATAAGAGCTGGGAGAAACGCCTATCTTTTTCTTGAAAACTCGTGAAAAATAATTTGAGTCATTGTATCCTACTATGCTAGATATTTCGGATATTGAAATGTTGGGATATTTTTCTAAAAGTTCCTTTGCTTTTTCTAATCGAGTCTCCATTAAGAAATTGGAAAAGGTTTGCTTTCGTACTTGACTAAATAGATAAGAAAAATATGTTGGACTTAAATGAACATAGTTAGCTACTTCTTCAAGAGAAAGTGATTTTTTAAAATTTCTATATATATACCTACTTGCTTGTTGAACAATTTGATGAGACCATTCTAATGAAATATTTTTGGGTAATAAAGGGTCTCCTTCATTTATATCCTCTAGAATGGTTTGATCTACCATTCTAGCAGTTTCGCTTTTAATTCCTAATTTGATTAGACAGTTACTGATAGTATGTATGGATTCACCTAGAATCATAATCTTTTCACGTTTTATTACTGGAATTTTTTCATAAAGTCTGAGCAGTTTTTTAGTATCCAAATTTAAATCCTGGACTTTCTCTTTTAGTTTACTCTGATTAAAAGTGCCACTAATTCTTATCTCGCCAGTTGCAAGAGCTCCAATACAATTTGAGTTACTGTGAAGAGGAATTGCGAGTATAAATAATCCAGCATGACAAGGTAATATATGGTGCTTATCCGGTTCAAAATACATGCATTTTGTAACAGAAGCTCGACATCGTTTAAGACCTTCCGGACAAGAACGAATGAAGTGGCAATATTCACTTTGAGACTTTTTTTTAGGGGTAACAATATAGTCCCCATTACAACTAACAAACTTTAGCCAAATTTGGTGGAGGGTACTAAAACTATCTAGTAATGGCAGAATATCACCTATATCTTTATCTAAACTTGTTTGATTAAATTTCAAGTCACGCACCTCTTGCTAGTTAAGATTCTAATTATGGTTTTCATAGAAAAAAACGCTATTGCTGGCAATAGACAAATAGCGTTTTTTGCATCTATGAGATGGCTGATTAAAAAGTTACAAAGAATGCTCCTTAATATAATCAGACACTTTATGTCCAATAATCCTCTTCCCTGATATATCTAAATGTAAGCCGTCTTGCGCATATTTTACCGGCAATAATCCTTGCTCATCAACCAGCGACGGGTATACATCGACATAAGCAGGCTGGCTTTTAATAAAGGCATTTACCTTAGCCAATTCAGTCTTCCAATTAGAAACGGTTGCTTCGTTAAAAACGCGTTGAATTCGTTCAGGGTTTATTGGCGGAAGGGTCAAAAAAATGGGCTTGATATTATTATTCTGGCATTTCTTATTAATAGCGGCTAATGATTCTATTACATCATCTGCACTTGTTCCTCCCCTAATACTGTTACTGCCTCCCATAATAAGTAAGTATTTAGGTTTAAACGGCAGCACTTCTTGGTCAAAGCGTTCTTCCAATGTTTCCGCCGTATCGCCACTTTTGCCCAGATTTTTTGCTTTGTATGGCAAATAGCTTGAGTAATCAAAACGAGCATCAGATGGGGGATTGGATATTGCCCCCCCGCCATGGGTAATACTGTCGCCGAAGGTCGCCCATTCATAACTGCCAGTTTTGACTTGCAATAAAACAGGATCTGAATATAGGCCGATTGGTTGGTTGTCTTTATCGTAGGCAAGAACCCGCCAATAGTAAATTCCCTTATCTATTAGCGGTTCGGGATCATAACAATCAAATCCCGGCTGCTGGATAAAATAGGAACGTATTCTATGTTTTGAAGGTTCTGTTCCATTTGGTGATTCAGGCCATTGGTCAGTGACTTCAACTTCATATTTGGCAGCGCCTTCTACCGGAATCCAAGAATATACAGGGTATAAGGGTAGCGGGCCGTCAGTATAAAGGGATGTAGGTGTTGGTTTGGACGGATTCAGGCTCATCTTACTGAGAGCTTTCGGTTTGGAAAAAGGGCCTATTGGATTTTTATCTAAATCTAATGGCCGGGTCCGAAGATAGAGCTTTTTGAGATCTTGTCCCTCAAATAAGGAAAGCGGTAATTGAATACCCGCCGTGAAAACGCTGGTTGTTGTGTACACTACTTGTTTTGGCATTGCCCGGACATCTTCATTCACTGCGATTGTAGCAATTTCTAACTCATACATCACAGCATCCTCCGCATTGGGCCATAAACATTCGATTTTTCCTGCCTGGGCATGGGCAAAAATCGTCAGAAAGGTAAAAATAGTCATAATAACAGTTATTTTCTTAAGTTGCAAAATAGTTCGCCTCCATATATACATGCAAATAGGTTTAAATATGTATTCTATGAAGCAGCTTCAATTTCCTGTTTTACAAGAGACTGTGACAGGTATTATGGGACGCAATGTCGAAGAAAAATCTAAAATATCACATTCCAAATAAAGGAGGCTACTCTATGTTAAAGAAATGTCCTAATAGCATCTTTAGTTTTATCATTGCTTTACTATTATTCAATGTTGCGCTTTTTTCTAACATTAACAACGTTGCTGCCGCAGAAAGCATCAAAAAGCATGCACCTGATACTGAAGAGCTAATTACAATTGTAGAACACAATGCCGACCTCAAAAGCATGCTTATTCAATCTATTAAGCAGGCCAAACAGATTAATCCTGACCGGGAAACTAATCCAGTTCAATCTTTAGAAGAATATTACGATTTCATTGATTGGTCAACAACAGCTATGCCGTTCAACATCCTGCCTTCAGCGGAACACTATCCCAAATTATACGAGAGCATTGATCAAAGTTTAGACTACTTCTATTTTCTTATCGACCAGCCATTAGATAGACTCAAAGGTAAGGGTTACTACTACAATTCACTTCAATACGTAGAACCTTACCGTTCCTGGATGATAAACTTCACTAAACACTGGGGTGAATATTTAAGTACTAAAGATTCCTGGAATGAAGAATTTTATAAAAAATCCTGTGCTGATGAAAGATTCGGTATGAACAATGGCTGGTATGAAAGTCCTCAAAATTGGGCTACATTTAATGACTTTTTTGCCCGCTATTTAAGTTCGCCAGCTGCTCGTCCTATTGCTGAAACTACGAATGAAGCTGTCGTTATTTCTCCTGCAGATTCCACACCGCAGGGTGTATGGAAAATTGATAAAAACTCTCGCATTGGACAGCAAAAAGGTGTACAGTTAAAATCAGCTAATTTTAACTCCGTAATTGATATTCTCGGTTGGGATAGCGCTTATGCCGGCGCATTCGCTAATGGGATTTTAACACATACTTTCCTAGATGTAAATGATTATCACCGCTATCATTTCCCTGTAAGCGGAACAATCAAAGAGGTTCGCACTATCCTTGCTGATGATGCCGTAGGCGGGATTACTCTCTGGAATGAAAAACTTCATAAGTATGTGTTAGAAGCTAAAAATCCTGCATGGCAGTCTATTGAAACTCGTTCCTGTGTTATTATCGATACGGAAAAATATGGTTTAGTTGCTGTTTTGCCAATCGGCATGTCGCAAGTTTCCTCTGTTAACTTCGAAGAAAGCGTTAAAGTCGGCGCCAAAGTCAAAAAAGGTGATCCGCTCGGTTACTTTCTATTTGGCGGCTCTGATATTGTAATGCTTTTCCAGCCACAGGCAGGCTTTGAATTAACCGCTCCCGTACTTGATGTCGATTCGTATAAACATATTTATATGGGAGAAGCTTACGGCATAATGCAGGGGGTTAGACAATAACCTATATGACAGGTTTTGTATAAGTAACGATTAAAATAATACCAATTAATAAGAACTGAGAAAAGCACCTGCCAAAATATATATAATTTGGCAGGTGCTTTTCCTTTTTATGGAATTGGGATTGTGTAATTACCGGCGTGCCAATTCTTGGCCGATATCATAGGCGCTTTGCAAAAGTTGTTTATCTTCATACACCATGCCGGCATTAGGCAATCCGGTTCCCACTAATGGCTTAGGACCACTTATAAAACCAACACGTTCCAATACTTGAGCTGTAGCCTTGATGGTATTTGTATATGTAGTGTTATCTAGTTGATTTTGGGTGAATATCAGGGCATATTTTTTGCCGTTACCGAGGCTACTGCTAAAATCAGGTTTCAGATACCCGAATAACCGATCCATAAAGAGAGCAGTCTGGGCAGTAAAACGACCAAAGTAAATTGGAGAGCCTATTATAACCCCATCTGCTTCGTCAATGGCTGTGAAAATTTCAGTCAGATCATCCTCGACTACACACTTTCCAGCTTTTTTACAGCCCCCGCATGCCTGACAGCCGCGTATATTCCTTTCATTTAAGTAATAGATAGCGGTGTTGCTGCCTTGAGCCTTTGCTCCTTCCAAAGCCTTTTGCAGCAACACATCCGTATTACCGTTTTTTCGGGGACTACCTACTAAGCCGACGATTTTCATCGTAATCACTCCTTGTTTTATATTTTTTCCAATCTATATATCATACTACATCACCTTAACGTTAACGTCAATATACAAAATAAAAAAAACACCTGAAATTTTCAGGCAGTTATTCAAGCAACGATTTTTTATGCACACATTCCGAAGGGCAAATTGCGAGAGAACAATTTTTGCATATTTCGAGCGAGGACATAGCTTTTTTTATACGTAACTGTGATTTTTCCAATTCCGCCATTCGACAACTAATTTGGCGGAATTCTTCCTCCAGCAAGTGATTGATTGTTTTTATTTTTTCTTCCTTGCTTTGTGTCAAATCGATTCCTTCCAGCAGCTTGCGGATTTCCTCTAAAGAGAAGTCCAAATCTTTAAAACGCTTAATAAATATTAACCGTAGCAAATCGGTTTCAGTATACAGGCGGAAACCGCCAGAACTTATTTCAGAAGGAGTCAATAAACCCAGTTCTTCATAATACCGGATTGTACGTGGAGTGACTTTCGCAAGATTGGCAATATCTCCAATCTTGAGTAACTTATTATTGGTTTCTGTTGACATGCTAAAATCACATCCATAATATTTAAATTTGCCGATTCATAAGTTATATTTATTAACTACTCTAATTTATAATACCACAACTATCCACGATAAAACAGAGCGCTATGGCAGGAGTTTACTTTACGGATAAAGAAAGATATCTTGGAAAATCTATAAAAAAGAGAAGTGGGTTACCATGTCATTTATAAGAGACTATCTTATCGCTATGAAGGAAAAATTTGATCTTGAGAAAAATACAGTTGAACAGATACGCCGGGAATGGACGGCAGTGGCTATTAAGGCGGAACTCCCCAGTGGTACTACTGTTGATAAGGTAATGGTAAATAATTTACCGGCAGAGTGGGTTACGGCAGCGAATGTCCCTACAGGGAATGAACAGGTAATTCTCTATTTTCATGGCGGTGGTTTTTATTCCGGTTCATGTGATACTTATCGCGCTTTAGCGGCCAGTATTTCTGCAGCGAGCGCCGTTCGCGTCCTGGTGGTGGAGTATCGGTTGGCACCGGAACATAAATATCCCAGTGCCAATGATGATGCAATTAGCGCTTACAGTTGGCTTATTGAAAGTGGTATATTGCCTAAAAATATTGTAATCGGCGGGGATTCTGCAGGTGGTGGTCTTACGCTTATGACCTTACTGTCATTACGTGATGCTGGTTATCAGTTACCTGCCGCCGCATTTATGTTATCGCCGTGGTCGGATCTAATATATTTTGACGGTGAGTCCTATGTAAGTCGAGCGGAATTAGATCCCTTATGTAGTCTAAGCGGATGCAAACTATCCGCAGACTACTATATTGAAACTTCTGCGATAAAACCACCAATTTTATCTCCAATAAACCAAAACCTGGGTGGATTACCCAGTCTCTTAATTCAGGTCGGCGACCATGAGGTATTACTGAATGATTCTACCCGCTTGGCAGCGCGGGCTCAAGAAGCTGGCGTGGACGTTACCTTGGAAGTATGGGATAACATGTGGCATGTATTTCACGCCTTTGCTGCAATTGTACCTGAGGCGCAGCAGGCAATCAATAATATCGGCAAATTTGTACAAAAACATGTTGGGTGATGTGATACAATGGATACCAATTTTTCTGGCTTGTGACGAAAATAGCAGCATTTTTGCTATTTTGCCGGTAAAGACATCGCGTTCTTCTCCTTTTCCTCAAAAACCAGACCATCCCGCATCCGATAGATCCGTCTAAAGGTCGGTATAACCACTTCATCATGGGTTACGACAATGATGGCTGTTCCATATTGCTTAGCCAATTCATTCAATAACTTGATTACAGCTAGTGAACGGTGGCTATCAAGGGGAGCTGTTGGCTCATCAGCCAATATTACCGGAGGATTATTGGCCAACGCCCGGGCGATCGATACTCGTTGCGCCTGACCGCCGGAAAGCTGGTAGGATTTGAACTCTGCCTTATCAGCAATATCAAGGGTAGTTAATAGTTCTAACGCCCGCTGCCGTGCTTTTTCGTAGGGCTGTCTCGCCAATAACATGGGCAGGGCGACATTTTCAATATTTGTTAGGAAGGGAATTAAATAGGGAGCTTGAAACATAAAGCCAATTTTGTCTCGCCTGAGCGTGCGGACATCGTGGATCAACCAGCCATTATCAAAGATTACGTTTCCACCAAGCTCAATCCGACCAGCAGTAGGGTCAATAATGGCACCCAGGCATTGCAGTAAGGTTGTTTTCCCTGAGCCGCTTGCTCCAATGAGGCCAATCACTTCCCCGGAATAGACAGTCATATTTACGCCGCGCAGAGCATCAACAGTCTTCTCGCCTGTGCCATAGCGCTTTTTAATTTCTTCCATTACTATCGCAGTATCCATAGTTATCCCCCAATCGCCGCTGCCGGTTCAATTTTAATTGCCGCTCGAATGCTGATAATGCTGGCGAGAGTGCATATTGCCATCGTTAGTACAAAGGAAAACACTCGAATATCCGTATTGTATGCGATATATCGCGGAAAAATTGGTACCCAAAGATCAGATACAATATACCCTATCGCATAACCGATAATACCAATCCCCCAGGCTTCTTGTAAAATCATCATCGTAATCAGACCATTGCTAGCGCCAATCAACTTCAAAACGGCGATTTCCTTCAATTTACTCATAGTCATTGTATAAATCAAGAGCGCAACGATAGCGGCACCGACAACTTCCAAGATGATTAAAAAAAAGGCAATTTGTTTGGCTGCTTTATCGATAATCTTTGATAAAAGTAGATGTTCCATGTCCGAGTATGTGTAGGCTTCAAAGTGTTTCCACTGTTTGATACTTGCTGCTACCTGATGTACGTCCCATCCCGGTGCCACCTTAACCAAGATTGCATTGGTTTTATACTTGGAAAATTGGTTATTATCATCCGCCGCATTTTGTCTCTTTCGGTCGTTATAAACCGACGTAGTGTCTTTTTTAAATTGAATTTCTTGTGCGTCTTTTAATCGAATAAAAAGGGCGGGATCTCCTGATGGACTTACCATCCGTTCCGTTAATCCGACAACTGTATATTCATAGCCACGGATATGAATTTTATCACCTACTTTAAAGCCGCTCTTTTTATCCGCGATTGCTTCATATTTGGATTGAATAATCGGCCGGCCAGCTATGATATTTGTTGGTTGTCCCATTTTACCATCCTCGTATCCTGTGATCATTATCCGAACATCGCTATTTCCCCATTGTACTTGCCTTGAGAAAATTATTAAATTAGCTACTTCTGCGACTCCGGGAAAACCGGCTAATCCGCGATATTCATCAGCATAAAGGGAGGAGGCTTCCGCATAAGGTCCCAAGGTATCTTTTTGCACAACCCAAATATCTGATCCCGCTGTAGCCGGCAGCGAAAGTGCATCGGCACTCATCCCGCGGTAAATCCCACACAATGTAATTGTGGTTGCAATTAATAATCCTAAAACCATGCCGGTAAGAGAATAACGCCACCAGCTATAGCGAATATCCCGAATCGCTAAATTGATCACAATGTTGACACCAGCCTTACTCTCGCTCCTTCGGTGAGTTGTGTTTTACAATTAAGGACGACGGTTTCATCTTGTTCTAGCCCAGTGATAATTTGGACTTTGCCATCAGTGGTTCGGACTCCGGTTTTTACCGTCTTATAATAAGCTTTGCCATTTTGGATAACCCAGACTCCAGCTTCATTGTTGTTAGTTTTTATTGCCACAGCCGGAATATATAAAGAATTGGCTGCCGTAGGCAAATGTATAATTACATTAGCTAAGTCCGCCAAGAAAACCGTAGCGGGAGCAGTTTCAAACTTTACGTCAACAAAACGTTCTTCTGTAACCGTGTCACCTTGGATCTCAAGACGATCAACCGTTCCCTTCAGAACCTCGGTTTGATTAGAGCGTAGTACAATTTCTGCCGTTTGTCCAAGATCAACCCCGCTAAAACAGGTTTGATCAATTCTAGTTTGTACCCAAAGTGTTTTCGGATCAATAATAGTAAAAACAGTTTGCCCGGCAATGACTGTACTGCCAGCTTCTGCCTGACGGGAAACTACAATTCCATCTACCGGGCTGATCAGCAGGAGGTTTTTCTTCTGATCGAGCTGGCCTTGATAGTCGGCGGAAGCTTGATCTACCTTGCTTTGTGATGCCTGAAAAGCAGATAATGCTGAAACTAAAGCTGACTGGGCAACTTCGGCATCATTTTGTTTAGCTTCCAATAATTCTTTACTGATAGCCCCGCTTCGGAATAGCTCTGTGTAGCGGGCTACTGTTGTCTGCGCTAATTGATTACGACTCCTAGCATCTTCAATTTGTGCCTTGGCTGTTTCTGCAGCGTGTTGACTGCCAACTAACGCGGCGTTACTGGCAGTGATGCGTTGTTCAAGGTCGACCGGGTCAACTTCCCCTAACACTTGTCCTGCTTTTACCACATCACCTTGATCCACATAGAGTCTCAATATTCTACCGGTTTGGGTAGGCCCTACATTGTAATTCATTTTCGCCTGTACTGTACCTATTCCAAACACGGTTGGTTTGAGAGTATCTGTTTTAACTTTTTCAGCAACTACCTTTTGTGGTCCAAAGCCACCCCACTCATAAAGAACAAAGCTAATGATACAGGCAAATACGATTGCTAACCCCAAAAACCTTAGACTCCTATTGAATTTCATCAAAAAATCCTCTCCCGTGTGATTGCTAATTAAAGATTTGCTTACTTCTTAATTTACTAGTATGGGTATGGAACATAATACAAGATTTCCGCGATAGCTCTGCTAAGAATATTAATTAAGTATAGGAGCAGGGTCGTAAGAACAAACAATAGACCATACATAACCTGCGCATGATGTAGGAGTAGCTCCGCGTTTTTGGCAACAGTAACAAGCATTTTGCATAATCCTCCGTTGTGGAAATATCTTTTCTAAAGTCTGCGATGTAAAACTAAATCCATTATAAATTGGCAAAGTGTCATGAATATGGCAACCATTGATAAACTAATTTATAAATAAAAGATGCAAGCTGATTGCAGCTTGCATCTTTATGTTTAATGAAAGGCTCTATTTTTGCCAAGGGATACGTATTGTAAAAGTAGTTCCTTCTCCTTTTTTGCTCTCTACCGAAATTGTTCCGCCCATAGCTTCTATTAAACCACGGCTTATGGATAAGCCTAGGCCGCTTCCACCGGTAGAGCGGTTACGAGATTTGTCAACCCGATAAAAGCGCTCCCATATTAAGGGGAAATACTCTGCGGCAATTCCTTCTCCTTGATCAGATACGCAAACTTGGAGCCATCCGTTTTCTTCGGTCAATAGTAAACAGATACGGGAACCAGTCGGAGCGTATCGGCTTGCATTGCTTAGAAGGTTATCGAGAACCTGCTCCAATCGATCAGTATCGCCCAAAATGTAGCGCTTATCAGTTTCTAGACGCAGCACCAGCGAAAGATTTTTTTTCTTTAACAGCAATTCTATCTTATCGGCTTGGTTTATAAGCAATGATGCTAAATCAATCCGTTCCTGTTTGATAACCATTTTGCCGGATTCCAATTGCTCAGTATCCGTAATGTCATGCACTAATCTGGTCATTCGGTCTGTCTCAGCTAATATCTTTTCCAAATACTGAGTTCTTTCTTGATCATTTGTTGCAATGCCGTCAATGAGAGCTTCTGTTGTTGCTTTAACGCAACTTAGTGGTGTTTTTAATTCGTGCGAAATATTAGTGAAAAAATCGCGTCTGGTTTGCTGGGTATGAAGAATAGCATCGGCCATGGCATTAAACGTTTTTCCCAAGGCTCCGATTTCGTCTTTACCGGTGGAACGGGTACGGCTTGCATAGTCTCCTGCAGAGAAGCGTTTGGCGGCAGCAGCAATGTCGGCAATCGAGTGGGTTAATTTGCGCGACAACAGTAGTGCGAGTAATAAGGCTGATACAAGTCCGGCGATAAAAGGAAAGAGAGAGAAGCGGAGTACTCTTTCCCAAATAGAATGCAGAGAGTTAATCGAATAATAGGCTAGTAGGTGTCCTGGCTTGTCCTCTACTGTCACTGGTACTGAAATAATGATTGCATTTTGCCCTTCGGGTGAAAGAAGGATTTGCCGGGAATAATCAAATGAATTATAGATTTTATTGGATTCTGCGTACAAATGATCCGGCTGGAGTCCTTGGAGAACCTGTCCGTCGTTATTTTCCAACCAGAGTATTGCTCCCGTAGCCTGACTTGCTAATTGCCATTCCCGCAGGTTGGGTATGTGACCGGATTTCAAATCCTCTGAAAAAAAGGTGGCAATATTACTAACCCTTATTGCTAAGTCCCCTTTATTGCCTTGATAGGCAAAGTAGATAACCGAGCATAGCAAGGTTAGGGCCATAAAGATGATAATTGCCACATGGCTGAATAACTGACGCAAGAATAGGGAACGGGTTATCATTGTTTGTCCACCTCAAATTTGTAACCGGTTCCGCGTATTGTTTTTATAAAATCGCCGGCCATGCCAAGTTTTTTGCGGATTCTTTTAATAGTAGTATCAACAGTACGTTCATCCCCATCAAAGTCGTAGCCCCATAAATTAATCGTCAGATTTTCCCTGGTAAAAATAGTATGGGGATGGCGGGCCAAAAAATACAATAATTCAAATTCTTTGGTAGATAACTCAATACGTTCGTCATTAATAATAACTTTTTGTGTTCCTGGCTCTATTGACAAGGAAGAAAATTGTAGTACATCTCCCGTCAATGCCAGTTTTCCGTTCCGGCGCAAAATAACGCGTACTCTGGCAACTAACTCCCGTGGACTAAAGGGTTTGGGAATATAATCATCGGCACCCAGGTTGAAGCCAGTTATTTTGTCGTTTTCTTCTCCTAGTGCCGTCAAAAATATAATGGGTACATTCCGCTTAATTGTTTTGGCAATTTCCCAGCCGGATAAGCCGGGCATCATCACATCCAGTATTAGAAGATCAGGTGATAGGGATGTCTCGATATCCATAGCGGCATTTCCGTCTGCTGCCGCAAAAACCTGAAAGCCTTCGCGGTTAAGATACCAGGTAACGATGTCTCTTATATCTTTCTCGTCATCGGCAATAAGAATCTTTAACATGTAACTAATTTCACCCTTTTTTATAAATATTAAGGAAGATTTATTAATTTCTTTTTTTAAGTATAATACAAAATAATGGCATAGATATGGCAGGTTTTATATTTTTATATAATAATTTTTTCACCAAGAATTTTGCCATATTGCTGCCATATTGATCCTTTATAATAAGACTTGTTGCCGAACGTATGGCTAATATAAAATCATTAATTTAGGGAGGTAAAATCAATGATTCAAACTGGGAAAAAACTGTTTACAAAGTTAGTGACTGCGGTTGTCGGAATTATGATGCTTACGGGACTTATGACTGTAAGCTGTAGCAGCAATCCGACCGGAATGCTAGGAATAGCTCAGGCAAGTCCGGTAAAAGATCTGAATATAAGCAGTCAACAAAAAGCAGAAATTGAGGTGATATTTCGCCAGGCTAATAATCAAATAAAAGAACTAAAGGCCAATGCACATATTAGCCGGAGTCCATTTGCCGGCAAACAAAGAAAACAGCAAATACAGGATTTGGTTGAGCAAATCCAGACAATAAGAACCGGTGCGCTGAGCAATGTACGTAATCAGTTGAATCCAACCCAACAGGCATCATTTGATCAAATTACTGCAAAAATGAAGGAAGCAGGTAAAAATCAAATTGAAATGCTGAAAAGCTTAGAATTAACGCAACAACAAAAAAGAGAAATTGCGAAAGTGACTGAACAATCTAAAGTTCAAACATGGGATGCTTTAGGCGATAGCACACTCTCAAATGAGCAAAAGGCTATGCAAATAAAAAAAATAAAGCAAGATTCCACAAAGACTATTCGTGCACAGCTTACAACAGAACAGCAAACCAAATTTGATGCTTGCCGGCAACAGCAACAACGAATCTTGTTGCCCGCTCCTGTAAAATCAAGCCTCCCAGGCATCTGATTCGAATCCAACAAAATGGATATTACGATGAAAAGCCTCCTGTTGTAGGATAACTACGACAGGAGGCTTTTATATGCCACGAAAATGGACAAAAGTGATACGCTATGGAAGCAATTATAAACATGACACTGTGTCATGTTCATTAAAGGATTACTTATTGTTTTGATGTACCTTTTGGTTTGTAATATTATACAGAATAGATGCTGATTAATGAAAATAATACATGCTTTTCTGTATGGATGTAAGCTGTGATAGCGGAAAAAAGATGTGGAAAATTCACCATATGAGTGATTAACAATGCTAGGATCATGCCCATGGCGGTATAGGTAGAGCCAATTTTTAGTGTTGTAAAATCGATATGTTTTTTTATCGTCGAACCTAAAGCTTCGACAAAAGGAAATTTCAGCCTGAGTTTTTCGGAAAGGGTTTGCGGTGTAGATGTTTTTGAAGGAAATAATTCTGGTGCAAAGAGCGCTTTTTTTGCTAATACAGAAGAAGGTTGCAAATGATCACGAAGTACTACAAATTCTGAATCGGCTATTTCCAATAATCCAGCCAAACGTGAGAACTTACGTCGTACGTTATAGGAAATAGTGGCTTGCGACTTATATTCTAAATCATGTTCTATTTCTGCCCAAGCATGCTGTAAAATAGAGCAAATTTGAATTTCAACTTTACAATTTGCAAAGTTTTTATAGTTAGGCAACTGTAGTTGGCTGGTAGTCAAACTTGCTATAAAATGTACGGATAAGTAACCAAATTGAGTTACCGGCAACAGCTTTCTTTTATCTACCGAGTTTATCGGATCAATAGTAAAAGATTCTTGAATGATATTTGCAACTAAATCAACATCATCCGAAAAATATGTAATAATGCGAATGCCGCATAGGTCGGTTATTCCTTCTAATTTAGTATAATTTTTTTTGATTATTTTATTTTTTAGGCTAGTTTCTCCTTTAACACGTGATACGATAGAATGAATACGAATATTTTTTTCCATTAAAAAATTAGTTACTAAATCTTGCATTTCATGGGTAAAATCATTGTACATAGAATGGTTTTTTCTATACAAATCAAGTATTTTTTCCATTTAAATGCCTCCTGAGAATAACTGTGTAGTACAGCATAAATTTATACGATCATTGAAGCTGAAAAGTCTGGGGGATAAAAACAGTATGTTGTTTATTTTATAATATTACTCAACTTTTATAATTATTTTAGAAAAAATGTCCAGAATTATAACTTTGACAAGAAAAGATATAATTCTGGGCATATGTTACTGTTTATTGGTCACATACAACAAAGCCTATGATTCAGTAACTGCTTCCTTACGCATCGTCGTCCAGCGGTAAATAATAATTGGCAAAATCAGTAGCGGCACACCAAGATATAATGAAGTTCTGAGTTCTTCGGTAAAAGCGACAAAAATCAGGCAAGCAATCTGGGCCCAAATGCCAAATTGAGTAATATATGGGAAAAACGGGGCTTTATATTTTAGTTTCTTTACTTCAGCCGAGCTAAGCTGCTTCCGAAAATTGTATTGACTCCAGCAAATCGATATCCAGGAAATTGCTCCGGTAAAGCCGGATAAAGCCAGCAGATAGGTATAAATACTTTGATCTTGATCAAAGGTATATAACACTACCCCAAGCCAACATACCACAATGGATAAGGCCGTAGCATTTTGCGGCACGCCCTGACTGTTGAGACGTCCCAGAAATTCGGGAGCCATCTTTTCCTGTGCTAGTGCATATATCGCACGCGTGCAGCCATATAAACCAGAATTTGAGCAGGAAATAGCGGCTGTTAAAACAACAAACGAGAAAATAGTTCCTGCCCATTCCAAATTATAAGCGCTCAATGCTGCCGCAAACACACTTGTTTCCAAGCTGGCTTTATCCCAGGGGAAAATAGTGACCAATAACAGCATGGGAATAATATAGAGCGAGATAATCCGCATAGTGATCTGTCTGATGGCAGATGGAATTGTCTTGGCCGGTTCTTTACTTTCTGCTGCTGCCAGACCGATTATTTCCGAGCCCTGAAAATTAACTAGAACAATTACCATCGTCAGCAGCACAGCCCAATACCCTTCAGGTGCAAAACCGCCGTTAGATAACAGAACACTAGTTCCTAGATAATCCCCGCCACCAATAGCGCCAAAAAAAATCATGATAGCTAAACCACAAAAAATTAGAAGAGCAACAATCTTAAATAGCGCCAGCCAGAACTCCATTTCACCAAACAGATTAACCCGGGATAAATTTATAGATGTGATCGCTAAGCCAAACAGTACCGCCCACCACATTGCACTCACTGCAGGGAAAAAACCGTTCATGATAATACCGGCAGCAATCATTTCGGACGGTACATACGTTACCCAGGTTAGCCAGTAACACCAGCCCACACCACACGCCCAGGCCGGTGATATATAGTCACGGGTGTAACTGATAAACGAACCGGCAATTGGCCGGGCCACCGCCAATTCACCCAAACATACCATAACAGCATAAACAATCAAACCGCCTAACAGGTAGGCCAGTACTGATGCCGGGCCGGCTTTGCCAACCACATACCCACTGCCTAAAAAATAGCCGCTGCCGATAATTCCCCCAAGGGCAATCATTTGCAGATGCCGGTTTTTAAGCCCCCGATTTAATTGTCTCTTAGTATCCTGCTCTTCCAACTATCATTCCTCCAGTATTGTACAAAAATGCTTTTGGAATGATTATATCACAATACTAATTTCTGGCAATGGAATTTCCACGATTATACATGAAATAATGACAGTTGATAACATTCAGCAGGAAAAGGAATAAACCATACCGAACTCATAATTAACCAAATTGTTACCAATAAAAAGCTGCTGGTCTGCGGCGTCGGCAGGTTAAAGGATGGTGTTTTATGGCTAATGTTCTTGCAATTATAGCAAATCCAAGAAAAAACTCATATACAGTTCGACTTATGCAGTCATTTATTAAGGCGTATATGAACAATAATCCTACTGATACAATTAGTGAGTTGGATTTATATAAAACGGAAATCCCGGTAATTGATAGTGAAGTATTGGAGGCTTGGAATAAAACAGAAGAACAACTTACAGCTAAAGAAAAAACTCTATTAGATAAAATTGATCACTTTACAAATCAGTTCTTAGCAGCTGATAAGGTAGTTATTGCTGCTCCAATGTGGAATTTACAGTTTCCTCCCATGCTTACAGCATATATTGCTAACATCACCGTACCTGGAAAGACCTTTGAATATACAGAAACCGGATGGAAGGGATTGGTAGCGAATAAGCCAGTGCTGCTTATTCATGTTCGCGGCGGAGTTTTCTTGCATGGTCCAGCCAAAGCATATGATCACGCGGTACCTTATTTAAAATCAATCTGCAATTTGTTGGGAATCACTAATTTTAAGACAATAATATGTGAAGGGATTGAAGCAGACCCTAACAAAACGGAGAAAATTTTTGAACAGGCGGTATGTGAAGTGACAGAACTAGCTAAAATTTTCTAACCTTTAGAAGCGTTCAGCGACAATTGTCTATCACAGATTAAGTTTGTGTTTTCTTAAGTGACTGAACGTAATTAACAATGTTGGGGTTATCCTTGGCCCACTTTTCTCTTGCCTGTCGAATAGAACTGAGATGTTCTTCAATATTATCCGGCGTAATAATTACGCCGAAATCAGCAGGACTATCCCCCCTGGTGCCAATTAATTGCCCCAAAATCATATTTCCGATTTCTTTATTATAATGAGAACCGTCCCAGTAATACCGCCTTTCGCTACCTATTGGATCAGTGGTAATACTGTTATATCCTGAAAAGTCCAGAATTGGCGTAATGGCGCATAACAGGCGTTTCATATTTTCAAACTCCTGCCATTTCCCGGCCACATGAATTGCTTCCATATCTGTTGCATGCGAGGGAGAGATAAAAACTTTGCATGTAATATTTTTTTCTCGACAGAGGGTAACCAGTTCGCGAAACTCATCAATACGCTCTGGCGATAATTCATAGTTTGCATAATGTTCTTTGGTATTAATGTTGAATCTGTTGATCATAGTAAAACCTTCGATATCGACAATTTTGCCATAAATATTTTGGATGGCAGGTTCAGAAGTCTTGCCGTTAGGCTCAAAAAAGCTGGGCACAGGCGTACCCAAATTATTTTTAACTGTTATCATAGTACTTTTCAACGCATCCAATGATGCCGCGGTCTCAAGAAAGCTCTTACAAGTAAGATGTGATTTCCCCATCTGTTGATTTGGGAAATCCTCGCCGTTGGGAAAATTACGATTAAATCCATAGAAGTCTATACCGATAATTACCTGTTTTAACTCAGGTTGATTTTGTAAAGCATGTTTAAAATACCATAACATTTCGTTCATCGTAACACTAGACACGCCTGTATTATAAATCGTCTCAGGATATATCTGCGCGTAATAGCCAGGATCTAACCCTATACGCGCCCTAGATGATCCAATAAAAATAATTGATGGTTTTATATTAATTATTGCAATAGCCCTACATAACCGTTCATGTGTTTCTTGTTCTGACTTGCAGGCATTGACGGATTTATTATTCCATACATTCCAAATGCCAAAAGGATCAACAAGTATATTAATCACACAAATGGTACTAACTAGTACTAATACTAATGTGCATAGTTTTAGGTTATAGCTTCTATATCTGTTCACAACTAAACCCCATTTTCCTCAAAATTAAAATTGAAAATACAGAAACTCTGATACCTGTGTTAACTCCAATAATGCTATCACAAATGCTATCGCGATAGATAGTACCCATTTCCAGTTGGGATTAAAATTCACAATGTACTGGTATGGATTTTTGACCGTTGTGACTACTAGCATAAGTACAGCTAGCACAATCAGCTCTATCTCGCCAGCTTTTAATAAACGGAATACATCTATATCGGCACCGAATCTATTTAAAAATGCAAAGTTTGGTTCTAGTGATATGGAAAGGATAATACCTTTAAGCCCGGCCATCGCATGTAAAATCGCAAATGCATCATGTATAGTATTAGCTCTAAAAAATACCCATCCAATCACAACTGAAATAAATGTAAGCAACCATGCTGCCAATGCTGGCATAGAAAACCCAGTTTTCTGCCACATATGATTTACTGCCAAATAACAACCATGTAAGCCGCCCCAGATAACAAACGTCCAACCTGCTCCATGCCATAGTCCTCCGAGCAGCATAGTAAGCAATAAATTCCGGATTCGCTTCATCTCACCATTTCTGTTGCCTCCTAGCGGTATATAGAGGTAGTTCTTTAGAAATATACATAAAGTGATATGCCATCTACGCCAAAAGTCAATAATCGATGTCGCTTTATACGGCGAATTAAAGTTGATTGGTAAAACAAAATTAAACATAAAACCAAGGCCAATTGCCATTTCAGAATAACCGGAAAAGTCGAAGTATAACTGCAGTGTGTACCCTATTGCTCCAGCCCAGGCATCAATAAAATTAACCTTATCCGCATTGTCAAATACTACCTTGACCCAGGGTGCCAGTGTATCTGCAATTACAACTTTTTTAAACAAGCCCATGGTAAACATTGATATTCCTAAAGCCATGTTTTTATGTGAAAAGACAAAATTCCTCAACTTTGAAAATTGAGGTATCATATCTTTATGATAAAGAATAGGCCCTGCTATCAAATGGGGAAATAACGTTACAAATAGGCTATATGTAAGTAAACTATATTTTTGGGTATCACCACGATAAGCATCTACTAAATAGGCAGTTTGCGTAAACGTAAAAAATGAAATACCCAGTGGCAGAATTATCTCGGGAACCAAAAGTGACGTATCTAATATATCATTGCAAGACCGCATAAAAAAACCAGTATATTTAAAATAACCTAATAGAGATAAATTGGTTACAATAGCAAACGCGAGTAAATATTTATTTCGCGTTTTTTCTATAAAAGAACCAGCAGTATAGTTAAATACTATTGATCCCAATAACAGCGGTAAATATCGTATGTCCCAATAGGAATAAAATGCTAATGAGGCAATCACGAGCGATGCTGTCGCAAGCTTGGTCAGCTTGTATTTTGCTAACGTAAAATAAATCAATAATGTAATTGGTAAAAAAATAAAAATAAACTCATACGAATTAAATAACATAGTGTCACCTCAAAAACTTGCTTACATAATAAAATTCTACAATTACTTTCTTATATTATCAGTTTAGGTTAATTTTTACAAGCCACAAACATAACTTCCGAACGACTGAAAAAAGCTTTGAGGAATATAAAATGCATAAAGGTAAGGCTTTACGGAGAATCTGTAAAGGCTTACCTTTATATTTAAGCCCACTGTCAACCATAAGGGCTTTATTGAATATTTCATATTTTAATTATACATATGTGGATTTATAATTACAGTTAGCAAAAGGAAAATTATTCAAGAGCAGGAGGGATTAGGCTAATATGATCCGAATTAAAAGTTTGAGTAATAATTACCAATTATAGGGGGCATTTTTATGACTGAGTGGAATCCAGACTTATATTTGAAGTTTGAGATGGAACGTACACAACCTGTTAAAGATCTAATTTCCAGAATAGAAAAAGACGAACCGGCGCGAATTATTGATATCGGTTGCGGCCCAGGAAATAGTACAAAACAGCTTAAAAGTAAATGGCCAAAAGCTGAAATTATTGGACTTGACAATTCTTGTACTATGATAAAAAAGGCCAAGGAAAACATACCGGATTTAAAATGGGTGATAGCAGATGCAGAGGCAAATTTATCACATTTGGGAAAATTTGATATTGTTTTTTCTAATGCAGCAATTCAATGGATTCCAGACCATGAAAAATTAATCCCAAAACTATTTTCTATGTTGAATGAAAATGGGATACTTGCGATACAAATTCCTAATGTGACTGATATGGGTATCAATAAAGCTATTCAAACAACAGTGAAAGATAAAAGGTGGAATACATATTTAAACTCAAATACTACTGAAATTTTTTATGATTCACCACAAGTATACTATGACATTCTATGCTCGCTAACATCGGAGATTTATTTATGGGAAACAAATTACTGCCACGTGATGGAGAATCACCAGAGTATAATTGATTGGTATAAATCAACAGGAATGAGACCTTACCTTGATAAACTACCAAACGAAGCTCTTAGGTGTGAATTTGAAACTGATGTATTGAAATTAACTGAGAAAGAATATAATCTCCAAAAGGATGGCAATGTATTATTTTTATTCAGGAGAATATTTTTTATAGCTTATAATGTACTAAAAGAAAAGCGCCCAAAAGGACGCTAAATATACCTATCAAAACTCTTTATTTGTTACCCATTTCCCACCTACATAATCAGTATCATATACACTGAGAATAATCCGTACTGCTCTTTTCAGTATTCCATTTGAAGTGTCATCAATTATTTTACGTGGAATATTAGGCCTATCGTCTGTAGGTCCTTGATAATAATGACTTACTGCATAACTATAATATGTTGTCTTATAATCATAAGTCACTTTTATCTTAACCGTTTGTTCCTTTAATATTAATTCCCAAATACCAACTACTTTTACAAATCCTTTTAATTGTGGACAGTCTAGTAAGCCTTCAAACACATTATTGATATCTGTATCCATGTTATACTCATCTCCTTATATTCCATTTTTTTACTTACTTCGGTAAAAGGAAGTAATTTCCTGCAAAGAATATAATGTGAAAAACTTATTAATTCCTAAAGTGGCAAGTCATAGAAGCTGTCTAATTCATGTTATTACTCGGCTATATATATACTAGTTGTAACTTAAAATGGATTACTCTGTTCTTCCAGTAATTTAAGAAATTCAGTTACAATCATCGGATCAAACTGTGATCCTGAACACCGAATTAACTCGCTGATGGCGTAATCGTAGGTACTTGCTTCCTTATAAATCCGTTTGTGAGTCATAACATCAAAAGAATCTATAACATTGATGATTCTTGCCAAAATAGGAATATTGGTTCCGGCTAGTCCCTGGGGATAACCGGTACCATCATACTTTTCATGGTGGCTCAAAATTTCTTCGGCCACATGAGATAAACCAGGTGTTGCTTTAGCAATACGGTAACCTATTTCTGTGTGTTCTTTTAAGGTTGCAAATTCGTCATTTGTTAATTTGCCGGGTTTCATTAGTATATGTTCAGGTATGCCAATTTTACCAATATCATGCAATAGACTCAAAAGCTCTAATTCATGCAGTTGGTCATTTGATAGATGCAGATTTTCCGCTAATCGTAAAGCTAGTTTTTTAATTCTTTGGGTGTGTTCTTCTGTTTCACTATGTTTTTCATACAATGTTTTTTCTAAGGAAACAATAGTTGCACTTCTCACACTTTTTTCTTCTGTCATCTTATTTCGATACATTTTTTCTTCTGCCAGACTCATAACAGCTTCTAGAGTAGGCCGTTCTTTACTACTGGCGCTGCCTAAAGCAATACTGATACTAAACCCAAATGTTTTCACATTCCGGCATTCTTCTTGAATTCTTTCGATAAGTTGCGCTACATAACTGTCACTTTTATTTTTAATAAACAGTACAAATTCATCCCCGCCCCAGCGGGCGATGATATCGTCGGGTTCACTTACGCTGCATAAAATATGGCTGATTTTCACAATTAAGCTGTCTCCATCTTTATGCCCAAAAGTGTCATTTACTAATTTTAACCCATTTACGTCACCCATGATTATAAAATAGTCTAAATCCGGATGATAGGCTAATTCATTTAGTTGTTCCTCAATATAGTGCCGGTTCCAAAGCCCTGTTACAGCATCATAATAACTAAGCTTTACTATTTTTTCTTCAAATTCTTTTCTTGCACTTATATTCAATAAAGAACAAACCATTCGCAAGGCTTTGCCATTATGGTCTCTTTCTACAATTTTGACCTTATGAAGCACCCAGATTAATTCGCCGGTCAATGTAGTAAGTGTATATTCCATTTCATCATAATCTTTTTCACCCTCAATCAATGCCTTTAGTTTTGCATTTGCTTCCGGCCAAAAATCAGGATTAATTCTTTTAAAATAAGCTGCCAGCGGATCAAATGCAGGCTGATTTTTTTCTGCGTCGCTCACTTGACTCCATTTGGGACTGATATAGTAGTCATTGGTTTTAAGATTATGTTCTATATAGCCGTCATCAATTGATTCTAAGATTGTCCGCACCCTTACATCTGTTTCTTTTTTCTTTTTATAAGCATCTGTCAGCTCTGCTAACATCAAGTTTATTGAATTAGAAATGTCGGTAATCTCGTCATTGTAAGGAACAGAGAGCATTTTACTCGTATCTTGTGTTTTGGCTACATTTTTAATAAAATTGTGTATCAAGCTTAACCTTTTAATTATGTGTGTTTGCGTCATACCTACGGCAAAGATTACGATAACAGTAAACAAAATTAAAAAGCTGTCTATAAATAAGCGGATATAATATTTTCCTAAAGAGTATTCCGTTCTCGGCATTGAAATACCAACATTTATTTCATAAGCTCCATTAATATCCTTTATTGCGCTGTGGGCGTCAATTTTTTTCTCGGTTTTTTCAACAACTATATTGTGCTCGATGGTTGCAGCGGGATTCTCTGAAATAACAATGGCAGCGTCTAGAAGATTGCTTATATAGCAAATAATTTCCTTATCAATTTTTCGCCCTATTAGTAAAGTGCCGTTGCTAATAGCAGTTTCATCACTCGTAGTAATGGGCGCTATGCAAATGATAAAAATAGCTCCATCAATATTGATAATGCCAGTATGTGCAGCCTCGCTATCATCAGAATTCAATAGGTCATTTACTTTATCTGTCAGCTTTTCTTCAAAAGCGTTAAAACTATCATCGTTCATATCAGCTCGTACACTTTTTACAATAGTACCATCAGTATTAAGGAAAAGCATAATATTTAGATTAATCTTCTTAAGTATATCTTCTTGTAGATTTTTTTCTTCATAACCATCTAGTTCGCCAGCCATGTAAAAGTAGGTATCATCCCAACAAGCCCAATCTCGGGATATTCCTAAGAGACTCTTTGTTTCTCTGCTAAGTATTAAATCTAGTTCGTTGAATTTTTTTTCTATTAGATTAGTTTCCAATTGATCAATATACTTTAAAACAATTTGATTCATAGACCAAGTAGTAAGCATAATTGTGGCTAGTCCTATAATTATCGAAAATATTAGCATTTTTTGCGTAATCCGGGTAATTTTCAAAGACATACCTCCAGTATATTCCAAAAACTAATTCCTTTAATAAGTTTTAATTGCAATAATCATGCCGTTAGGTGTAGTCAGGCTATTCTAATTTTAACATGACAGTGGTGCCATGTTGTTAAAGTAACTTAATTTTATAGCTGGAAAAAATCATTTTAATGGCATAATAGAAAATTCCTGTTAAATGTTGCATGAATTTAACGGGAATTTTTGGTAAATAGGGAATTAATAGCAATAATATAATATTTGAGGATGGGAGTGGTTAAAGGATATTGTAATGGCACGTTATGGAACAATTTAATGACACGATATGGAACAAAATGTTCCAATGTTGACAGGACAATGGGGGAAAATATATATGGAAATAACTATTATTGATAATGTGTCTTTTGAATTAAAAAAGACACAAAATTTCGGATGGCTGAAGGAACTGGGAACTGTTTTCTGCGTGTTTGATCAGCAAGATTCTGGGAATATTTCCTTTGGTGTACAAAATGACGAGAAAAAATACTTTGTAAAATACGCAGGGGCGCAAACAGTTGAGTATGAAGGAAATACGCAAACAGCAATAGATAATCTTAATAAAGCGATAACTGTATATCAGGATTTAAGACATGAAAATTTGATTAGTTTTGTAAAAAAAATAACGACAGCTGATGGAGTAGCACTCGTGTTTGAATGGTTTAATGGCGAGTGTTTATTTGCTCATTGGACATTTGATAAATGGAACAGATATACTCACCCCAATTCACCCTATTATAAATATAGAAGATTGAGCTTTGAAAAACGATTGAAATCTATAAGTGCAATCTTTAATTTTTTATTGTTTGTTGAACAAAAGAATTATGCAGCAATTGATTTCTATGATGGAAGTATTCTATATGACTTTAATACCGATGAAACCAAAGTATGTGATATCGATTTTTATAGAAAGAAACCTACAGTGAATGATATTGGGGAAAATTTTTGGGGACCAAAAAGATTTAAATCACCCGAAGAATATATTTTTGGGGCACCTATAGATTCAATAACAAATGTTTATACAATGGGAGTACTTTTGTTTGGATTGATCGGTGGTGAATCTGATCGGTCATTTGAAAGATGGGAAGGATCAAAAGAACTATATGAACTTGCATGTAAAGCGACTTTTCCAGAGAGAAAACTGCGATTTCAATCTATAAAGAAATTTTACAAAGAATGGGAACAGGCGTTAAGTAAATTAACCTAGCAGAATGAAAACCGGGTAAAACGTTGGATCTATAAGGGAGAAAAATAGCATCGTCCTTAGCAAAAATGCAAGGCGGAGACTATTTTTTTGCATTGAAAAGGATTTTCCCCTGATTTTTTTGAAAATACTTTGAAAAAAATTGGAATGATTTTAATCTTACTAGCATAGTAAATATATTGTCTGCTGCTTTTGCGGTAAGATACAAAGAATAGCAAAGGAAAGGGTGAGAAGGGTATATGGAGGGGAAAACTGTTGCAAGTTCAGCATTGATAATGTCAGTGGTTATGCAGCCAGACCAGGCTAACCCTGCGGGTAATGTACATGGGGGCGAGATTATGAAAATAATGGATAATGCTGCATTTGTTGTCGCACAGCGACATGCACGCACAAACGTTGTCACTGCGAGAGTAGATGAGTTGATTTTTCATCAACCTATCTATGTTGGAAACTTAGTTACCTGTCATGCTTTTCTTACCTTTGTCAATCGATCTTCGATGGAAGTTGTAGTTACGGTAGAAGTAGAAAATCTTTTTAGCGAATCACCAGGAAAATGTGCGCTAACAGCCTATTTTACAATGGTTGCATTGAATGTTGGAGGGAAGCCACTGAGTATATCTCCTTTGAAGTTAGAGACTGAAGAAGAAAAGATAAGATTTGAAGAAGGACGACAACGTCATGAATTGAATAAGAGCAAAAAGAAAGAAGCGCAGATATTGCTGGTAGGTAATTAAAGTCAAGCCCCCAATCACAATTTTTGTTCAAAGTAAAATGAGCAATGCAAACAAGCCTTTTTCAAATGCGACCGATACTCAAAAAAGGCACTCAATTGATTTTTTGCTAAACTGCTTTTTAAACTTAGGTCGGAGTAGTTGTTATTTGACCCTTCTGATAGAAATATTTACTCGGTAATTTCCATATTCCAAGATCGAATCTAAAAAATAGTTCAAATCATCTTGAGAATTAACCTGAATTTTCAGCATGTAACATCCTTCTCCACTAATCCGACTAGCTTCTACCACAGATTCATTATCTCAAGTACATTAACTAACATTATTGCAGGAAAAATAAGTAAAGTATAGAACTAGAGCCATAGCTACTATTTCGATAGCTATGGCTCAGTGCTTAATATACAACAAGTTGATTGAAGGTGGAGGATATTTGTTTTCCATGCTGGATTATAAATAAAGAAGTAATCACCAGTAAGGTATGTGGAGAATTTGAAATAATTAGAACGACGGTTAAATATGCGAAGAGAGGGACATTTACAAAAAAACATATTTTTTAAGTATGACGAAGAAAGAAAACCTATTTGGAATGATACGTATGAATATGCAATATTGGCAGATGAAATGGTTTAATTTCGCGTCAACAACCCTGTTAGTCCGACATTTCTTTCTCCTCAAATGGAATAAAAACTAAGCTAAATGCAGAGCCATCGGGCCCTGTTTTAACTTCCAGTTTTGCATTGTGTCTCTCAGCAATACGATAGCATACTGCAAGTCCTAGACCTGTACCATTATCTTTAGTAGTAAAAAAGGGGGTGCCTATCTTATCCATGATAGTATCGGGAATGCCTTCACCTTGATCAATAACAGTTAAACATACTTTTTCATTCTGCTCTAACGTTTTTATATATAAAGTTCCATTTATTTTCATAGCCTCTAGCCCATTACGAACTAGATTAAGAATACATTGACGAATTTCTTTTTCATCAGCGTGTATCTCGTGGGTTGACTCCCCCATAAATATGATTTGATGACCTAATCTAAGAGCATCGGCTTGCAATAGTGGAAGTATATTCTTTATTAAATTATTTATGTTAACTGGGTGACGTTCAACAGTCTTATTTTTTGCTAATGAAAGAAATTCAGTAATAATAGAATTTGCTCGATCTAACTCTTCGATCATTAAATCGAATGAGGCTCGATGTTTCTTAAATTCATCCTTATGAACAAAGTGTTGTAAGAATCCCCGTACTGTTGTCATTGGATTCCGAACTTCATGGCCTATACCTGCTGCCATTTCACCAATTATATTTAGTCGATCAAGACGGTTCATTTCCTTCTTAAATTTAAGATTATCAGTAATGTCAGTCAACATTACAACTGAACCAAACGCTTCACCGTTTTCCTTGTCAAGTAACATTGAGGCACTAACGAGAAAATAGAAAGTACTATCTTTTCCGTTGAAACAAATTTCTTGTTTTAGATCATTTTCGTAGCGTAATAGGGATTCGAGATTAAGACTTTTATGATGAATTTCACAGTAAAGAGGTATTGCACTATCGAACTGCTGAGAAACTATTTGTTCACCGAACAAACTAGTCGCCATATTATTAGCTTTTACAATAGCTCCGTTAGTATCGCATATTAGAATAGCCTCTGTTGCTTGATCAAGAACGAGGTTGGTTAACTTCTCGCGCCTTTTTTGATCTGTAAGATCTGTAACAACTATGCAAGCAAACATATCAGTATCCAACGTGAGACGAGCGCAAGAAATATTTACTGAAACTTGTTTTCCCTGTTGTGTCTTAATCCATGTTTCTTTTTTGTACCGAGCATGTCCCGCATTTAAAGTCTTATTCATAGCAGATAAATCGCTTAAGGGAAAATATAAACTTGTCGGTGAACCAATGATTTTATTAAGGGGAACATTGATAAGTTCTGCAAATTTTCTATTACAAAACAGGATATGCCCGTTTGTATCAATTGTCAAATAGCCTTCTTGCATTTCTTCTACAAGTACTCTGTAAACGTGGTCCGCTCCTTTTAGAATATACACTTGGTCTTTATGATGATGAGAAACTAGTAAGGCATCTACCTCACCGTTCTTAATAGCAGAGAGAACATTATTTGCTTCGTGTAATTGCTCTAGTAATTCCTCTTGCTTCAGTTTTTTAAGGTCTTCATGGTTATGCATAATAGAACTCCTTACTTACGCAGTTAGCTTAGCTATAATTACTTCTATATCAGACATATCTCCTATAAATAGCCGAATCGGAACCGGTTTTCTCTTTATCAGTGTAGGAACGGCTATTATTTGGTTTTCTTTAGCTAGTTCGGGTTGCTGTAGTATATCTATAATTTCCAAGTGGTATTTTATCTCTGGATGATCTTGAAAAAGTGTTCGTAAATTAGAGATAGCTCTTTGTGAGTGTAGAGAACATCCCGCAATATATAGTTGTAATAAGCAAGGTTGGAATTTTTCCCTGACGGCGGATAGTTCAAAGTTATCAGCAGAACTAACATAGTCCATTACATAGCCTCCTAGTTAGGTAAAATACTGAGCCCCACTAGTACCCGTTCAGTATTTGATAAATCGCCAATAATTTTTATCAGCGGCATAGGTAATTGTCTTACAAGTGTAGGGATGGCTAAGATTTGATGTTCTCTACCTATCTGCGGTTTTTCTACAAGGTCAATAACCTCAATTGTATATTTTCCAGACAAATGAGTTTCACATATTCTCTTCAAGTTAGCAAAAGCCCGAATAGATTTTGGTGTTTGTCCTGCAACATATAGTCGTAGGATCCATCTGTCTTGATTTTTATCTAGACTTTCCATTATATTACTATTCATCATGGTATCACTCCCTCGTTAGTCAGCCCTTCATTTCAGTAATATTCCTTCACCGGTTAATACGAACTCGCGTATTTGATCGGAATGTGCCATACCCCTGGATTTAATAATATGTAGACCGCGGTTTCGTTCTCCATTTAGTTCTATATCCCGGAGGGTAATCCAAGTATCGACAAGAGAGGAGATTCCGACTCCTGTTGACTCAAGTTTTGAGGTATCAGAAAGATCTAATAAAATTGTAGTTATATTTTTCATTTTCAAGAAATCCATTAGACGCATCAGCATAACTTTTACGTCAGTCTCATTAGCGATTTCAGTCAAGTTTGAAATTGGGTCAATTACTACGATAGCAGGGGTATACTCAGCTATCTTTTTGTGCATTGAAAGTAGATGCATCTCGAGCCCGATATTAGTTGGCCGCCATGCGTATAATCTTAAGAGATCTTCGGAAACCCATTGATCTAAATCAACACCAATGGAATGCATATTGCGAATGATTTGACTTTGTGATTCTTCAAAAGCAAAGTAAAGGCAGCGTTCTCCCCGGCGGCAAGCTGCATCTACGACATGTGCAGCCACGCTGGTTTTACCAGTTCCGGCAGTTCCTGAAATCAGTACTGTGCTACCAACATAAAACCCTTCACCACCTAACATTGTATCTAGTCTTGGAATACCAGTTGATACTCTAGAAATTAATGCTTCGCTTTTTAGTCCTATTGAGGTTATTGGCATTATAGAAATGCCTTGTTCGTCTATGAGGAATGGGTACTCATTCGTTCCGTGCGCGGAACCTCGATATTTTACAATTCGTATCCGTCGAGTAGAAATTTGCTTAATTACCTTGTGGTCAAGCAAAATAACGCAGTCGGAGACATACTCCTCAATTCCATGCCGAGTTAAAGTTCCGCTGCCTTGCTCTCCGGTTATTATAGAAGTAACTCCTTTATCTTTTAGCCAACGGAAGAGACGCCGTAGCTCTGCACGTAATATTTTTGTGTTAGAGAGTCCGGAGAATAATGCCTCGATTGTATCTAGCACAACACGTTTAGCACCAATAGCGTTTATTTCATAGTCAAGCCTTAAGAATAGACCTTCTAAATCATAATCGCCGGTTTCTTCAATTTCATCTTTATCAATATAAACATAATCCATCATAATCTTCTTTTTACTACAAAGATCATCAAGATCAATACCTAAAGATGCGAAATTTTGGGTTAATTCTGCCTCGGTTTCTTCAAATGAAACAAAGACACCTGGCTCATTATATTGGAGGGCACCATTAACTAAAAACTGCATACCCAGCATGGTTTTGCCGCAACCTGCTGAACCACAAACCAGCGAAGCCCTACCTAGCGGTAAACCACCACATGTTATTTCGTCAAGTCCTTCGATTCCGGAAGGACACTTCTGTAAAATTGCAAGTTCATTGCTAGAATCTCTAGCCATAAGATCCTCCTCAAATTGGATGAAAATACAAAAATTTCTTATTACAGTTCTTCTTTCGACAATATAACTTGTTTTCCTTCCAGTCTCGAAGGTGCAAAAGCTTCTTTAGCTAATCTTTAACTATGATAGACATCTAAAGTGGTATAATGTGGTTGTAAACTTAGCTGAAATGAGTTCACTGTGTTTTATTGCAGGTTATTCGAGAAGGAGGTGAGGTGTCAGAGGGACGGGATTATTGACAAGGGATAAGATAACGCAGGGGGTGAAATTGTCAAATAAGAAATACATTCTTAAGAATACGTTAAATGAATATAAAAAATAAAAGCAGGTGATGAGATGAAAACAAGGACGTTTTACCGCAACCTGCTGCGTAGGCTGATTGTCGCAGGATTGTTATGGGGGATGAGCGAACAGGACGTTTGGTGTGCTGATGCGGCTTCTTTCAAAACGGAGGAATATTTCGCCAGCACAGGACTCAATCTGATTAACGCGGCGGACGCCTATGCATTAGGCTATACTGGCAAGGGCATTAAGCTGGGAGTTTGTGACCAGTATGTGCAATTTTATCATCCGGAATTTAGCAGTAAAACGGGCTCCGGGTATATTGGTGTGCCACCAAGTGATTATGATTGGGCAAAAAATAATCATGCTACTCATGTAGCCGGCATTATGGCTGCTGCCAAAGACAATACCGGGATGCATGGCGTAGCGTTTGACGCGAATCTTCTTTCCGGTAATTTATTTGTTGATAATAATATTGGTGATGTATATAGTGGATTTAATCAAGATAATAGTGTAAAAATTATCAACAACAGCTGGGGTCGAGATATTTACATTGATACCACGACGTTAGGAAAAGAGGATATCCGTTATTTGATGAATAACGATAATGATGAGTATTCAGTCATGCGGCACAGCATTTTGGACTATGACAAAGTATTAGTCTTTGCTGCCGGCAATGCCGGCCATGCATCCCCGGATGTAGACGCGCTCTTTCCTTATCTATACCCGGAAGCGGCTGGTAATTTTATTAATGTAATAGCTCTGAACAGTGATGCATTTAAGGGTACGACGACAGGTACTAATGCTGTCGCTTTGTTTAGCGATCTGTCCAAATATGTGGAGGAAAATAGTATTTCAGCCCCAGGTTTGTTTATTAATTCAGCTAATTCAGGCACAGGCGGCTATGTAACCATGTCCGGCACATCGATGGCTACACCTTATGTTTCGGCTTCAGCCGGACTGGTTCAGGAAGCCTTTCCCTATATGACCGGCAGTCAGATTGTGGATACGGTGCTATCGACAGCTAACAATACGTTTACATTGCCAAAGTATACATTGACTGTGCAAGAAGATGGCGATGAAGAAAACCCCATTTATACCACTAATATCTATTATTTCGGCAATGTATCGTCTGTAAATGAAATCGTGAACGATTTAGTGGATTATTACAATAAAAACAGCTTTATTTTGCAACAGTATGGCTATGCAACAGCTGACGAGTTTGCTAATCAAGCTTGGGTTTACCAGAATACCCCGCGGGAACTTATTTTTGGCCAGGGTCTATTGGATGTGGGGAAAGCGGTAAAAGGGCCGGGATTGCTCAATGCCCGGCGGATGGATTTTAGCAATTATAGTCCGGCCAATGAATTTGGTCAGGCTCAGGCGCTATATTCTATTGATACGCAAGGTTATAATAGTGTGTGGAGCAACAACATTGCTGAAAAACGGGCCGGTTTGCTGTCCCCCACCAGTACCTATGCTGATTTGAAGTCAATTTACAACTATTATTTGGGAACTGATTTGGGTTTGGGTCTTTCAGGTGGCCGGGAATATATTGATACATACAATGCCAAGGCTATAGCCAATGGACTGCTTGATTTGCCTGTTGGACTGTACAAGAAAGGTAATGGCATTTTGGCGCTTACCGGCCAAAATACTTATAGCGGCAGTAGTATTGCTGCCGGCGGCGTATTGCAGATTGACGGTTCGGTGGCCGGAGGCGCTTATAGTATTCTTAGCGGCACAATTGCCGGTTCCGGTTCTATCGCCGGTGATTTGACCAACCGTGCCAGCCTGCAGGCCGGCAGCTATGGAATGCCGGGTACTCTTAGTGTCGGCGGCAATTTAACCAGCAGCGGCCAGCTTGTTGTCGCAGTACAAAATAATGTTGCCGGCAAAATTGCCGTAGTCGGCGAGGCAGATATTAAAGGCACTAGTTTGACTACTGCCGCGGGCAATACTTACCGGCCGGATACCAGTTATACTGTGTTGACTGCGTCCAATATTACCGGTAATTTCGCTTCCGGCACAGCGGCTGTTTCCGGTTTACTGAGTGCTCACGGTTCGCAAAATGGCACCAGCGCTTTTTTAGAAGTGAACCGCCAAAATAATATTGCTTCACCCAACTTGCGGCAGCAGACAGCGTATCTGCATATGAACGCAATGTATGATGCGCTGGCCGGGGATGCCCAACGTCAAATGGATACACTGTATAATTTGAATACTTTGTCCGCTGCGCTGGCTTTAAATGAAATTTACGGCGGCGCTCAAATCAATCAGTCGCTGCTTATTCAACGCAGCGATCTGTTAAGCAACGCGATAACGGCTCGCTTCAATCATCTAAACCATAACAACCAGGAGGAAAGCAGTGGATCGGCTGGCAATCTGTCAGAAAACGATTTGGCGGCTAAGGGTGTGATTCCGCTGCATTTGGATACAGACAATGGCTGGTGGATGAAGTTTACTCGCAGCGGAGGTTCGAGAGATGCTTATGCCGATGAACCCGAAATGAAATCCAAGGGGCTAGGCATTGTTGTAGGCCGGGATTGGCAAAGCACCCCGAACTGGCGGGCAGGCTGGATGTTTGGTTATGAAAACAGCGATAATTCCTCGGCAAGTGCTCGCAGCGAGGCTGATGATTACCGGCTGGGTTTTTATGGTGACTATAGCCAGGGTGCTTTCGATAGTCAAGTCTATCTTGCCTGCGGCCGTCAAACCAATGCGTCCACACGCTATTTACGAGAATTAGGTTTAACGGCGGACAGCCATTATGGCAGCCATACTATCAGCCTGGGTTTGAAAGAAAAGTACAATTTGTATGAAGGGCGAAAAACTCCCGTTACACTTAGTCCCTACGTTGGTGTGGATATTACCCGTTATACGCAAGACAGTTTCCGCGAACAAGGAGCCGGCAATTATAATCAGGTGGCTGATCATTCGCACAATACGTACAGTACCGGCGAGATAGGACTGGAGTGGGAGCACTCCTTAAAACAAGGCCATTATGGATTTAATGTGGGTTATAAAAGAGTTTTGGGTGGTTATGATCCGCAAATGACAGTCGCCTACGGTGGCAATTTGGATGATAAGTTCACAATTGACGGTGGTCGGCAGGATCGGGAATATTTGGTCTGGGAATTAAACGCTGAGGGATTAGTAAATCCTACCTGGAGCATCAGCGGCCGGGTTGGCGGAGAAAAAGGCAGCAATAGCTATAATTGGAATGCGTCGCTTATGCTCAAGCATGATTGGTAATTGAGCGACAAAAACGGTGGAGAATGTTTTAAAACTCCTGGTAGATCCTATATTGGATTTACCAGGAGTAAAAATATAAAGAGGGTAGAAGGGCGATGGAGTGGTTATTTCTGATTAAAGGATTAATATTAGGCTTTTCTATAGCTGCACCGGTGGGACCAATTGGAGTACTTTGTATTAGGCGTACTCTGTCCAATGGTATGCTAAATGGTTTGCTTTCAGGTTTAGGTACAGCGACAGCTGATGCCATATATGGTTGTATAGCCGCGTTTAGTGTAACAGTTGTTACTGCTTTTTTACTAGATAATCAATCTTATTTGCGTCTGATTGGAGGACTGTTTTTACTTTATTTGGGTTATAGAACATTTCAATCTATTCCAGCAGAAAATACTGCGAACGAGAGAAGTAATGGTTTTTTAGGTTCCTATACATCTGCTTTTTTCTTAACGTTGACGAATCCGATGACTATAATGTCTTTTGCCGCAGTTTTTGCAGGACTAGGAGTAGGCTCAACTGGTGGAGACTACATACCAGCAGGATTATTAGTTCTTGGTGTTTTTGTGGGTTCAATGCTCTGGTGGCTAACATTAAGTGCATCGGTAAATCTACTGCGTTCAAAATTTGACCAAAAGCGTCTTAAATGGGTTAATCAGCTTTCGGGGTTTATAATAGCTGGATTTGGTATATTGAGTTTAATTACGATTTAGTGCTTCTATGCTGGTAACTTTCTAGGGGTTCTGGGTGATTCGGACTCACGTCTGTTGCTGTTCGTGGATATAGTCAATAGGAAAAACTAGGCCAACATTAGTCAATTTGCTGACTAATGTTGGCCTTTTGTGTGTGCTCAGCATGGTTTCCTTTATCTGAGGGCTTATTTTCGCAGTGAAATCACATATTGAGAAAGAGGAATGAAAGTCATGAAAAAGTACATGAGATCCAATTTCAAAATCTTTAATGATTCTTTGTCTCCATTATATATAGTTGAAGGTCCATCTAATAAAATCTTAAATCAAACGTTAACAGCAGGTAATTCTATAACGTGGACGCCCGCCACAGGGAAAAGTATCTATTTAACAGCAATTCAAGTGGCTTCAACAGCACTGTTAAGCATAGCTGTAAACGTAAATTTGACAAGAGGTGGTAATAATTTTTTAGTAATTGAGAGACGGATAAGTTGCAAAGGATTGTTCGTAAAGGAATTGGACTCAAGTTAGAGAATATGAGAATAAAAGGTGAATAGTGGATGGTTAGGGGTATTGAATTTTTGGTCAGAAAAAAATAGAACTTCTCCAAAACCTAAAATTAGGTAGACGTATGGAATTTTTGGCAAATCATTGACGGAGGTTGACTAGACCTTCGGTTAAAAGATTTCAAAAGAGGCTTGTTGAGTATAAGGCATTGTGGACTAATGCGACTGAGCCAAGTGAGCAAAAGTTCCGTTGTATCTAACGAACTTCAGATTATTTATATTAGGCGGAGGACGATAATATGGCTGACAACATACTAATTCAAAACAAGAAAAGCTGGGATGCTATGGCCGACAGTTGGTTTGGCACAACTGCATTGCCCACATACGGTTGCCTTATCCCGACCGAGGACGAATTAAAGCTATTCCCAGACCTGCGCGGTAAAAAGGTACTTGACATTGGCTGTGGAAGCGGCCATTCGCTGAAATGGTGCGGAGATAATGGCGTGTCTGAGCTATGGGGCCTTGATATGTCGATAAAGCAAATTGAAAATGCAAGACGGTTTTTGAACGAAAACGGATACGCGCCGACACTATTCAACTCCCCGATGGAAGCGGACTGTGGATTACCAAAGGAATACTTCGATGTTGTATATTCAATTTATGCGATTGGCTGGACAGTGGATTTGCAGACGACATACAATAATATTGCGTCATATCTTAAAAAAGACGGCGTTTTCATTTTCTCATGGGATCACCCGCTCATGCATTGTGTTGAAGTTCAAGACGATAAAATTATTTTTAAAGGTTGTTATCTCAACGAAGATATTTTTTCTTACATTCAACGCGGCAATTCGGTCACAATTAAAAACCGCAAGCTGTCAACCTACATAAACGCCCTTGTAGAAGCCGGATTTATGGTTGAACAACTTGTCGAAGAGACTAACGATGTAACATTAACGCGGCCAGCAGAATTTTCATCTGGCTATTACACACCATACAAGGCTAAGAAGTTCCCGTTATCATTTATCATAAAGGCCAGGAAGATTTAGCATCGCTCAATGAGCAAAAGGGGATTAAAGAAACAAAGGGATGGTGAAATTCCATAGCTAGGCAGCCCGCGACTTCATTCTTCTGGGGTAATCAAAAATTTTGCGCGTAGATAGTTTTGTGGCTCAACTGGCAGCTGGGAGCTGTTAGTTGAGCCTTTTTGCGCGCAAAACTTCCGATTGAAGTACCAGTAGGTAAGGGGCATCCTCGCACGCATTTTGCGCCGTTCGGACTCCCTTTTCCCCTGATTCACACACGGCGTGAAACTTTCGCTTCACCGCGCGTTCCATCAATATTTTATGGTTAGTCAACAACAACTTTTCTCTCATCCTGTTAAGCTTTTTCTCCGATTTTACAGGTAATTTCGGATGTACCGCAGTCCAGTGGATTCTTTCATGACACGTTTTACAAACACTCGCTAAATTTGGGACACGGTTAAGGTCTTTCAAAGACAAAGATGGTCGAATGCGGTGAAATTCCACATTTTCACTCCCAAGCTTTACTTTGCACACTCTACATGTCCCTTTATCCCGGTTAAATGCATACGCACAGTTTAAATGATACTCAAAGTTATACCCTAAACCGTTTGTTTGACTCGCAATTTTGCTCGCGTTGAGCAATTTGTCTTGGCGAAATAATCCCTTGGTCTTTCCTGTCCGTTGTTGATACCTCTCGCGCCCTTCCTGCGTGTATGGAGTTTCCTCTTGATTTTTCAGTTTGGTTTTTCGCCATTTGCAAAAGGCCAGAGAGGTAAGTCCAATTTTCTGTCCGTTTACTTCTAGCATCGGTATTTTTGTTGTATATTGACTATGCACCGATGATAAATTGTCAGTCTGATTCGCAGGAATCGACCGACCACCAATTTTCTTCATTTCACGGCGGGCAAGGTACATAAGATTCCAAGAATGTTTGTTTATATCCGTTGTGATTTGAGTCGCCTTGTCATAGTAATTGATGATTCCCCGAATTTGACTGTTTAGCAGATGGATGTGCTTTATTGTCTGTTCTGGCGTCCCTTGTTTACTTATCTGCCGTATGGGTTCGCGTAGGCTGTTTATTTTGTCTTTAAGCCGTAAGGGATTGGGTCTTGTTTTTGTCTTGTATCCTTTACGCGCCTTAGCGAACTTAATGACCTTGAAGGTAAACCCCAGGAATTCTATTGGTTTTTTCCTGACGTTCGTGATTCTTGTTTTTTCTTCTGATAGTGCCAGTTTATATTTGGACATAAATTCTGTCTGTAGGCGGAATTTCCACTTTTCTGCATTGGTTTTTGTGTTGGTGACAAGTACCCAGTCATCCGCATAGCGGATAACATACGCCGGTTTTAGTGCGCTACGCTCCCGTAAGGCTTGTAACTTACCATCCTTTCGCGTGTATGCATACCGGGTTTTCTTTTCTTCCCAGGCATTGGCAACTGACCAGTCGAATCGATTTAAATACACATTTGCCAGTAGCGGCGATATGATTCCGCCTTGCGCGGCTCCCATTAGATTTCGCTTAACTTCGCCCATAATTCCGGCTTTAAGCATTTGTTTAATTATCATCAAGACTCGTTTGTCCCTGATACCCATATGCCAAAGTTGTTTGATCAGCCGGGTATGATTTATGGTATCGAAATAAGCTTTTATATCTCCCTCGACGATCCAGTGGTATCCAGTTTTATGGACGATGTCTGCTATTCTTTCCAAAGCCATATGTGTGTCTCGGTAGGGTCGAAATCCATAAGAATGACTATAGAACTGAGCCTCGAGGATTGGTTCTATG
Organism: Sporomusa sp. 246TCP1; assembly: GCF_057319775.1. Classification (NCBI taxonomy): domain Bacteria; kingdom Bacillati; phylum Bacillota; class Negativicutes; order Selenomonadales; family Sporomusaceae; genus Sporomusa; species Sporomusa sp. 246TCP1. The sequence goes on from NZ_CM170492.1 coordinate 233,033, forward strand.
ACGATGCGAACACATTCTTGGATAATGCGGTCTGTAACAGCGGGTATTCCCAGCGGTCGAAGGCTTATTTTTCCCGGTTTGGGGATGTACACTCTGCGTATCATCCGAGGTTGGTACTGGCTAAAATGTTTCTGGATTGTATCGATAACTTGCTCATAGGGTAATTCAAGGATTTGCCGCATGGTTTCGTTATCGGTTCCCGGCGTGTCAGCTCCACGGTTTGCTTTAATATTGTGGACTGCGGTTTGTATGGTAACCCCTGATATGATGATTTCCAGCAGACCGTTATGTTTTATAGCTTTTCTATCTTTTTTTGCTTTCTGGGTCTTTGTATACAACTGGTCAAGGTATTGATACAGTTCCTTTTCGTCGGCAGGAACTTTTAGGACGGGATAGTTAGATTGTTGTTCCAAGCATCAGCCTCCTCGTTTTCGATTTGGCCAGCTGGTTTCATGTCAGGTATGGCTCCACGCCTTCCCTAGCAGGTTGTGTTGACTTTCATATAAATATTGACTATGCCCCTTCACTCCATGGACATTACTCCATTTCATCATTACTACGGGCTGCCGCCCTCCAGATACAACGGGCATTTCCTCCCATTTCGAGTCATCTGCTTTTATCTGCATTAGCATTCTCGTCCGAAGTTCCACTGTTTCTTACATTCTAGCTTTACATAGTGACTTTAACCTCTTCCTTTGGCCCGCCAATCATCTTTTTGACCATTATCGGCGGTCGTAAGACTCCAAACCTCATTGGGTTATCATTGGGTTTGGAACAGGAATGAAAAAAGGAATTTCCATTCCTGCGCTTGGACTCCACGAAGGGAGTAAATACCTTCAGTTAGGTATCTTGTTCTTTACGGGTCGTACATACGGAAGTTCCTGATGAGTAGGCATGATCACTTTATAGCCCCCCGACTACTTCGCTAACCACTTCACAGGTCTGCTTTTCGCCGTCTTCACCGAGCTTCGTACCTCAGCAGGATAATCTACTTAAGTCACGTCGGAGTATTAGGGATGGTCTGCCGATATTCAGTCCATAGCAGGTAATGCTCCTGCCAATTTGAATGTAAAATTCGCTTTATGCGCCTGGTTTTATTGCTCATTTCTGCACAGGTTGTCCAGGAACAGTGCGCACGCCTTTGATAACCGTCCCCTTGTATCCTTCTTTGTATCCTTCTGTGTTTTCTATCGAGCGCTATGCCCAAGGAGAGGCCGGAAGTCTATAGGAATATTATCCTAATTTAAGAAATGTCGAAATTATTACGATAAATTATTAGACTAATTTTTTCTAATGAGGTGATACTTTGATACAAAGTGTTAATGGCAATACAGTGATGAACAATTTGAGCGGGGTTTTTACACAAGCAGCTAGACAAACAGCCAGTCAGAAGACTGAATTTGATAGTTATATCCAATCGGAGGCAGAGCGGTCTGCCATTCCGGATGCGTACTCCAACCAATCGGAGAAAGCCGTTGACTTTGACGATAAAAAAGAAGGTACGAAGCAGAAAAGAACAGTTTGTTCCCAAGTGGAGGGGAATTTTTACTGTACGTATCTCATTGATTCAGAAGGAAATAAAATACTAATTAACCAAGTTCCTGTTGAACAGCTAAGCCAATCAGATACATTAGCGACAACTAGTGAAAATAATTCTTTGGGTCAAGCAACAAATAAACAAGAAACAAACGTAAAAGGTACTCATAAGGGTAATGTACAAGATATGATGGAAATATTAAAATCTTGTGTTGGTATTCCTAATCAAATAGATTGCAAACAGCAGTTGAAAAGATAGTAGGAAGTACATCGAAATTCAGGTCGTGCCTGCTTCGAAAATTTTTATGCTTCAGTCTAACTGCCGAAGAAAATTAGTCATCTTTGAAAAGTTGCTAATTCATAAATTCACTGAATACGACATTGTCTCATTGCTTTATATGCTATGCAAATAAGTTTGTAATATTTTTTTATAATCAACATCATTTGGTGGGAGTTTGCCATTTGTAATTACGAATTTAATTTTATCATCTACACTAGGAGCTATTCCTTTTTGCTTTAATATATCGGCCAAGTGATTTGTGGTTCCAACACTTCCGTCGAAAAAGACAGTTTCCTTTGTAAACGATTGTTGCAAAACCTTGTTAAATAACGGAAAATGTGTACAGCCAAGAACAACAGCACCATAATCAGGTATCGCTAATGGCGTAAATTTCTTCTGTAAATACTGATATACATCTGAAGTGTCAAACTTAAACTCTTCGGCGAATTTTACCAAGCCGCCTAACGCCATCGTATCAACCACTTCTGTCGCATCAAGTCTATGAATTAATTGATGAAATTTTTCCTCCCGTAAAGTAAGACTGGTTGCCAAAACCAAAACCTTTTTGCCTCTTTCTTTACAATAAGCAACAGCTGGTTTTACAGCAGGTTCCATTCCAATGATCGGGAAACTATAATTTTTTCGCAATTCCCCGACAGCAACACTTGTTGCCGTATTACAAGCGATCACCACGGCATCTACTTTGATTTTAGCCATATAATCCATACCCTTTTGGACGTATTGTTTTACTTCTCTTTTCGTTTTTTCACCATAAGGCAAATGCTCAATATCAGCATAGTAAGTGTAATCAGCAAACGGTAGTATTTTTAAAGCGTGACCAAGAACAGTTAAGCCGCCAATACCAGAGTCAAAAAAACCGATCTTCATTATAATCCCTTCCTAGTTTCAATTATGTATTTATATTATCATGAACAACTCGTCAAAATATAGAACTGTGATTAAAAAAAGCATTGTCTATATAATACCATAAACTAGCAGTTGTAGGAATTTTGTATGGGAGTTATTTGTTCTACTTCTGCAACGTAGTGGGTGCTACTTGCCTGTAGTACATGCCATTGGTGCCATGTTCATTAAAGTAACATTTTTTATTAACAGATAATAAAACTGAAAGTAACTTGACAAGTGAAGAAAGGTTAGTTATTATTAGTTTGATAGTTATCGAAATGTATTATTGCAATTATGAAGGGAATCGAATATGATGGATACGGTCAAGCTGGCAAAAGTCTTAAAAGCGCTTTCCCATCCGAAACGCTTAGAATTGTTTTTTAAAATTGCCGAAAAGCGTGAAGTGGATTTTGAAACAGGGTGTGAATGTGAATGCTTTGTTACTGATATGATCAATTCGCTTAAACTTGGTGCACCTACTATTTCACACCACATTAAGGAGCTTGAGAATGCTGGATTGATCATGACGGAAAGAAAAGGAAAATATCTATCTGCTAAGGTCAAAGAAGAAACCGTGGCGGAAGTGAATAAAATTTTTGTTGATCAATTACGCAAGACTTAAATTTTTTAATTTGATATTTTGATAGTTATAAAATTCAACAACTTTTAAAATATGGTGATGGTTAACTGGGAGATTCATAATGGAATTGGGGATTATCTGAAGCAAAATCAATTTAATAGTGTAGGGGGTATTAGAATGAATAAGGTAAGTATAGCCAGATGCACTGATTACCAATATAATAATGTCGAAAAATCAGTATTTCAGTGCCTTGATGAAATTCCAGAGATAAAACAAAAAGTAAAATCTAAAACCAGAGTTTTAGTCAAGGTTAATCTTTTACGAGGAAACAGTCCAGAAGAGGCTATTACGACGCATCCTAGTGTAGTAGAGGCAATTGTTCGATATTTGCAGGCATTGGGATGTTCGGTGATCATTGGTGATAGTCCAGGGTCAGCTTTGAATTTTAATGAAAAACTATTACACTCGGTTTATAATATAACTGGAATGTTGGGTGTTGCTAAAAACACTGGCTGTGAATTGAATTATGACTGTTCGGTTATTGAAGTTGTAAATAAAGCCGCCAAGATTGCTCCAAACATGCAAATCATCAAGGTAATCAATGATGTTGATTTTGTTGTATCAGCTGCTAAATTGAAGACCCATGCTATGATGACTTACACGGGGGCTGTTAAGAATTTGTTTGGCATCATTCCCGGGCGTACTAAAATTGATTACCATTTAAAAATGAATAATACGGATAACTTCGCGGCACTTCTGGTGGACATATGTGAGTATGTGAAACCGCTATTTTCGGTGATTGATGCTGTGGAGGGAATGGAAGGGGATGGCCCGGCAGCAGGGGATAAGCGGCATGTTGGACTCGTCATAGCCTCAGAAAGTCCTTACGCCCTCGATCTGGCAGCTCTTCAAATCATTGGCATAAATCCAATGGATGTTCCAATAATGCGTGAGGTCAAGAGACGGAATATTTTCAGCGGAAATTTAGAAGATATTAAGGTTGAAGGTGTACAATTGCAAGAAATTAAGCTGAACCCATTCAAATATCCAGTTACCCATGGTGTAAGTGCAATGGGAGGGCGAGTTCCTAAGTTTGTTGAGAATTTCGTGTTAAATCATATGAGACCTAAACCTGTATTTAATGACGTTACATGTATTTCATGCGGTTTGTGTGCTGAGAGTTGTCCACCAAAAGCTATTAGCATGCTGAATGGCAGACCAGTAGTGTGTGTAGAGAAATGTATTCGATGTTTTTGTTGCCATGAGTTATGTCCTAAGAAAGCTGTACATATTGATAGGAATTGGTTATATGAGAGACTGTTAAAATAGGTCTGTATAATTAATTCATAGACGGAGTGTCAAAGGGACGGGAGTTATTGACAACAAAATAAATGAGAAATAAGATAGGTTTTGGGGTGAATGTATGCCAAGAACAGGACAATTCTTGCTTAGCTACATTGCTATTGGTTGCTTTTCTTACAAGTTATTAAAGAACTGGCAACATATCATTTATGCTGTTTTGGTAGTATGAGTAGATAGCATACATTTAAGTTTGCAAAAGTGACCAATGATATGGAGAACCATATCATGCGACCCGTTTCTCCGAAACTTGGGTGGTGAAAACTGCTCATTGGTATGGAGGGCAGACTGGAAGTAAGGAAACTCTCCTCGTTTCCAGTTTGACAACTTGACTAGTTATCAAGTAAGCTTGACGATAATAATTATTTAGATTTAAGCCCTTCTTGGCTGTGTCCAGTTTTCTTTTTAACTCTGCAGGGAAATCCTCTGGCTTGAATTGACCCGCTTACTGGGTCCCTTAATTCGTTATTGAATAATAAGTTTACGTTAGCTCCTGCTGTTGAAAAGGGATCGTAATTTGGAAGCTTGAGAGTGGGACAAGACTGCCACCAGCCGTGCTGTGTGCATACGACATTGTAAGCGATGTCGCGTGATATTTTGGCTTTTAGGGTAATTGCGCCTTGAACAGTTTCTAATGTTACCCAATCGCCATTCTGAATGTTAAGCTGTGCGGCTTGACGGTCATTGATCTCCAAAAAGGGATGGGGATGTTGTTTTCTCAAGGAAGGCATGGACCGGTTTTGTGTATGGCAAAATTCTTTTAATTTTGCAGTGATGAGAATAAGCGGATATTGTTCTGTCCAACCCCTGTCTGAAAACTGAATATAGGGATCTTGCCAATTGGGTAACGGAGCCTGGCCGATATCCTTAAGTGGCTGTGAAAAAATTTCTACCCGTCCGGTCAAATTTGCAAAACCCTGAGTTTTATATTTTTGATAGGTAATGTCGTGTTTTATCAAGATGCCGCCGGGCGCTTTTTTTAACTCCGCTAGAGTGATATTCAAAGGTTTAAGTTGGTGTTCGAAGGAAGCCTCAATATCCCCATGCCAAAATTGATTCTCAAAACCAAGTCTTTTAGCTAGTTGAAAGATAATCCATAAATCGTCCCGACTTTCTCCCTGGGGCTGAACAACAGTAGGCCGCCACTGTAGGGTTGATTCATTACCCTGATAATTGGGGATATACCCCAAACGATTGACTTCCCAAAAACTGGCCGCCGGGAGTACAATATTGGCAAAATTTGCCGTGGGGTTTATAAAAAGGTCTACATTCACCTGAAAGTCAAGTTTTTGTAATGCTTTCTTGGCAAAGTAACTGTCTGGATTGGAGATAGCTAAATTTCCCCCAAAACAGAGCAGTGCCTTAAGCGGATATGGTTTTTCATAAAAAATTGCTTCATAGGCAAGGTAAGGGGGAACTGACATAATTGTTCCTGCAGGTCCCAGCGGGTGATCATGGAGGGCAAGGTTTTTTTGAAACATATCTGGAGTGGCAAATTCAAAGCCATATGGGTAGTTTAGTGGCGGAAACGGAGATAGGAGCACATTTCCCCCGGATTTGTCAAAATCACCTGTGAGAGCATAAAGAATGCAAATGGCTCTATTTGTTTGGGTGGCATTGAAACTTTGTTCAACACCGTTATAGGAATACCAGCAAGCGGGTTTATGTTGAGTTATTAGCCGGGCCGCTTCTCGGAGTTGGTTTTTATCAACTCCAGTCAGATATGTTACCCGGTCCGGATGGTATTGTTCGGCAGTTTTTTTGAGTAATTGGAAGACGGTTTCACACTTAATTGCCTGTTTACTGATTTGTACAGTGATTTCGCCTTCCAATAGTGGGACTGAAAACAACCTTGCTCCAGGACGATAAAGTTTTGGTTGTTCTGTTTCAGCGTCCAGCACAACAAAGGTATTTTCGTCTGCAGACAGGCCAAGGTCTTTACCTTTGAGCAGACTACCAGTATCCATCCTGACCAAGAGGGGTGCATTGGTCCAGTCGCGTACAAAGTTCAAGTCATAACGATTTTCCGTTAATATGATGTGAATCATACTAAGAATCAATGCTCCATCAGTTCCCGGTTTTACCTGGAGCCAAAGATCGGCCTGGGAAGCTAATGCAGTTTTACGAGGGTCAACGACAATCAATTTGGCCCCATTTTTATGTGCATTATTAATTTTCCAGCGGAAAGAATTTAAAGTGTTTTCCGGATTATTCCCCAAAATAAGGATACACCTGCTTTTTTCAAATTCCGGCCAACCTGATTGAAAACCAACACCGGGCTTAGCAAAGGTGAGCGCTGAGGCAAAGTCACGGTGCCAATTGCAAATATGTGTCGTGGTTATATTATTCGGGGTGCCAAGAAGATTGGAAAACCTTTGTACATAGCAGCCAATTTCCCATAAAGGTGACCCTGCAAAGGACTGATTGACGGCGATAGCTTCCGGGCCATTGATTTTTTTTATTTGTGTCAGTCGGTGGGCAATGGTATCGAGAGCTTCATCCCAACTAATACGAACCCATCCGGGGTTATTATCACCTTTGGGTCTGGTTCGCATCATGGGATATTGTATACGTTGCTCGTTATAAACCAGTTCAGGGCCAGCAATACCCTTTGGGCAGATTGGACGATAGTAAATGTGATTTCTGTCAGGGGTAACCTTTACAAAGGTATCATTTTCAACGTGGGCAACAACGGGGCAATTATTATAACATTGCCCACAGTAGGTCCTTATTTGTTTAGTCATAATGCAGGGCTCCTTTCCCCTTTAAAAAAATAACTAAGTACTTACTAATAAAAGTTTTAAAAAGTAAGTTACTCCTTCGATTGGAGTAACCATCATCCATAGCATGTATTATGATTTGAGGCCATTCAAGAAGAGGGTTGTCAATGTTTCCATAACCTCGTCGCCTGGGTTAGGTAGGGCAGGTCCGCTTATGGCCGCGTGTTGATCAAAAGCATACATATACACAGTTTCAATAAATAAACGAGCAGCTATTGTTGCGTTGATTTTCCGGAAAACACCGTCGTTGATTCGCTGCTGGACGTAGCCCGCCAAAAGATCAGTCAGTGTTAGACTTGTTTCAGCCCCATTATGAGTAATCTCCTTGAATTGCAGTTTCTCTAAAGCTGCAAACAAAGCCAAACGAATAATCCTTGGATCTTGTTGACCGTGATTTATTAAATGGGCGGCTATTGAAGAGAAAACATGTTTATCATTTTTTGTTTGTATCGCGGCTTCAACTTCTGGCAACACCGGATGGTGGCTAAATAATGTTTGAAGAGTGACCCGGTACAGCTCTTCTTTTGAGGCAAAGTGCTGAAAAATTAGGGTTTCGCTTATGCCGGCCAGCTCAGCAATTTCTTTTATTCGACTTCCGCTAAAACCCTTTTCTGAAAAAACGCTTAACGCAGTTTCGATAATTTGTGCACGGCGATCTTCGCCATTAAGGCGTACTTTGGTAATCAATGTATTTCTCCTTATTGCTAAGTAATTACTTACATAGTAATCTTTTTCGTTTTTTTTGTCAAGGTTTAAATACGATGTATCCCAAGCTTGGTGTAAGGGAAAGGATAGCAAAAGTTATTTTGATCGGAAGAAACTTAATTTAACATAAATATTTTTCACAATAAAATTAGACTAATGTGTGCTTATAATTATATCTCGTAAAAACTAGAAAACTTGTATAAAAGCAATTATTGACAATTATCAGTTTAGCTACTATACTTAGCTTATGAGAAATAAAATGATTACTAATTTAATGGATCAGCTTGTAAAACTAGCTTATAAATTAACTGAACTTGAAAGTACTCCAATTGATTTTGGCACTGATGAATTGCTTTACCCTTCGGAAATTCATACAATCGATGCTATTGGGGATCAATGTGATACAGTTACCGCAATCAGTTTAAAATTTGGTATAACCAAAGGAGCGGTATCTCAGGTTATCTTAAAACTTCACAAAAAAGGCTATGTCCACAAAGTCCGTAATATAGCCTATAGTAAAGAGATACTTTTATCGCTTACTGAAAAGGGAATGACGGCCTATCGGGCTCATAAAAAATTGCATAAGACAATGGACGTGGAAATGGTACAGTTAATAGGTGGTTATTCTGATGAGGACTTACTGACTTTTCAAAATATGTTGATTCAATTAGAAAAACAAGTTAATAAATACATACTGCTAGGAAAGAAAAATTAAAAGAATCACATAAATATTTTTTTTATTTTTAGTTTAGCAACTAAACCGAAAACAAACAAGGAGTGAAAGTTATGACAAAGTGCAAAAAGGTATTGGGGATTTGTGTTAGCGGTCGAAGAAATGGCAATAGCTCGATTATTTTGAATGAACTGTTGCGGCCTGCAAAAGAATCGGGCTATCAGACTGAAATATTAAATTTAGGAACATTAAAAATTTTGCCTTGCAAAGGTTGTTTTGGTTGCAGCAGTTCATACAAATGTGTTCTAAAAGATGATCTGGAAATGGTCAAGGACAAAATCGAAGCAGCAGATGCGATTGCACTGGCTTCACCTTGCTATTATCTTTCTACGCCATCTACATTAAAAGCAATTATGGATCGTTCGGCTGCTTGGGCGATTAATATAATGGCTAATAGCAAGAAAAAAAAATATGGAGTGGCAGTTTCAGTTGCAGGAGGAGAACCATTTGAATTTTCACTACAGCGAATGTTTTCCAGCCTATTCCTTGGATTATATAATTGCGAAATTGTTGGTCAATTTACCATTGGGCATACCTTTAATAGGGGTGAAGTCTTATTAGTTCCAAGTAAGCTAAAGTTAGTGAATGAACTTGGTAAGAATCTTATACAATCAATCAAAACAGAACATTGTATAAAATCAAACATCAATGAATATGAATCAAAATTGGTATGTCCCCATTGTTTGGCGGATGCATTTCATATTTATAAAGATGGTCGATTGGTTTGCATGGTTTGTGGTAGGGATTTGAAGGGTACGCCAGATAATAATCTTGCTAGTTTCAATCGTTTTTCCGTTGAAGGAGCGATTGAGCATAAAAAGCATATCATTGATAATGTGATTGGGGGAATGCTGGCTAGTGAAGAAATTAGTCAAAGATTGGAAGCTTATTGGAATTCTGATGTTTTACCGCAAGAGGATTATCAAATCGACCGTGATTTAAACGGTGTAATAGATTCGTTAAACTGGGACAACGAATCTATTAATGCTTTAAAAGCTGTTATTCCTGACGCAGTGCAGGAAATTATCAAAAAGACTATTACAAAAAAGGCACTGCAAAGAGGTGAAACTTATGTAACAAAAGAAGTAGCACAACGATATTTGCCAAAGTTTTAAAGTAAATCAATTTTTGATATAAAAATATACGAGGAGATTAATATGAAAAGTAAAATTAATTTTAAAAAAGGAACTTTTAATTTTCATCCCAATCCAAATTTTAATTACCAATTAAACCGGACCTACGCTTGGAGTAATGGTGATTTGGAGGAGCTTAAAGCGGTTGCTAAAAGAATTACAAATGCTGAGACCTGGGAGAAAGAATTTTTACAAATTGCTGAAAAAGCTTTGCAGGAAAAACGTATAGAACATGCTATAGCCTATTTTCGTATGGCGGAATTTTTTATGTATGATGGTCATCCTGCTAAATTAGAGACGTATGATAAAGCCGTCAATCTTTTTTATAATTATCACGCTGACCTTTTTAAATCAGGAATCATAAAGAAAGATTCGGTGCCTTTTGGAACAGCACACTTTCCAGTATTATATACTGAACCAGAAATAGAAAAATATATTGATACTATCCTGTTACATGGTGGATATGATTCTTATATGGAAGAATTTGTACCAATGATGCTTTACCTTCGTGAAAATGGCTTTGCAGTGTATCTTTTTGAAGGGCCAGGACAAGGGGGCGCTTTGAGAAAAGAAGGCTTAACGTTTATTCCTGAATGGGAAAAACCGGTAAAAGAGATATTGGATTACTACAATCTGAATGATGTAACGATTATTGGCTTATCTCTTGGCGGAATGTTAGCACCAAGGGCTGCGGCATTCGAAAATCGGATCAAACGGGTTGTAGCATGGAGTTTGTTGCCGAATCTTTTTGATCTGTTAATATATGATATGCCAAAGAAGTTTCAAGATGTAATTCGCTTATTGATGACAACCGGTGACGAAAATCTTTTAAATCTGCTAATAAAAAGTTTAATGGAAAAAGAGCCGCTGATCGAATGGGCAATTAATCATGGAATGCATAATATGGGCGTACATACTCCCTATGAATACTTAAGGAAGATCAACCAATTTCAATATTTAGATATTGGAACGAAAATAACTCAGGATTTTTTGTTATTGGGCGCTGAAAAAGACCATTTTATTCCAGTAGAATTCTATAAGCCGATTATTGATTGCCTACATAATGTTAAGTCATTGACATACAGGCTTTTTACTGAGAAGGAGAGTGCCGAAAATCATTGTAATGCAGGAAATGCCAAACTAGTTCTTGATACGATTATAACTTGGATAAAGGTAATTAAGCCGGCTTTGGGTTAAACAATTTTCGAGAGTATTCGTTTTATCTGTTATGGGGGCGGGGTCACCGACAGCCGTATGTCAATAACCCCGCATCCATGACATTCCCCTCAGCGAAAAATGCCGCTATAGCAACCTACGAATATCTTTCTGTAGCGGACTAACTCCTGCTATACTTTTGGCAGGAGTTTTAGCTTATTAACAACCAGAAAGGAGAAACGTACTTTTTACTTTATGATTATACCATGTTCTCCTTTTAGCCTCATATAGAGTCATTTTACAGTATTCTTGAACGCGACTGCTACGCTAAGAATGATTTTGAAAGTTATACTTCAGCACATAAAATAGTAATAAAATATATTGATTTTTATATAAACTGCTATCTTCATGGTAGTCTAAGAGACATGCCTCCGGCAGAATTCCATCAAATGGTAGTGAATATGGGGATAAGTCCGTATGGAGTAATATTATGAGGCTCACAGGCTAAATTGTACTTCCATCCACCTTCTTATTGGACGCTTAATGCATAATCATGTATTTTTATGGTAAAATCAAATAAAGACCATTATGGAAGAATTGAACAGGACAGGTCTAAAAGGAGGTTTGTGCATGTCGGTGAAGGTCACAATGCGGTTAAAAAAGGGAATTGTAATTTGTTTGATTGCTCTTTTGTTTGTAATGTCTATGATGGCGCAGTATAAAGTGGCAGAAGCGGCAAGTTTAGGGCAGCGGCTATTATATGCAGGTATTGCGGTTACACTTGTTAATACATATTTTAATCATTTAAATGATCATGGACAAAAAGATATACTTGCCAATACAAAGAAGCAAACCGGAGTGTATAATGATGAGCAGGCCAATACGCGACTTTACACTATCGCCAATCGTCTAAAAAGTTCCGGGTTGATTAAGGAGAATTATGCCATTTATGTCAATCCTAAAAAGGAGTTTAATGCATTTTGTACATTAGGACATGTGATTAGTGTAAATAAAGGTGCTCTGGACAGTTTGGACGATGATGAGCTGGCTGCCGTAATCGCTCATGAAATGCGGCATGGAGAAGCAAAACATCCGGTGCAGGGGGTTACCAAAGCGGTAGGCATAGGCTTAGCAGTTGATATCTATTTGTCAAGCAATAAGAATAATGCCAGCTATATTTTATCCGGGATTGCCGGAAATTACATTAATAATGAAATGTTTACGATGGATCAGGAATGGGAAGCCGATAACTATGGCTTTGAGTATGTTACTGCCGCAGGGTATAATCCAGGAGGTCCTGCCGCTTCTATGGTGAAGCTGCGGTTTTTGTTAGGTGATTTATGGCACGAGGGGCTGGCACGAACAGTGAATCCTAACAATCATCCTAAGACCACTGCTCGAATCAATAACTTCGCAAAAAAAATGATGAATTACAGTGAAGGACATATTACAGTCAAAAACGATAAAACGGTGCAGATTGATGGCCAGGAAATTATGACTCCTGTAAAAACGGATAATCATTTCGGCGAAGAAAGAGCGTATTTGATGGCGGGACGTCTTGCCCAGGTCTATCATAATCACGAGTTGGCTGCTGCCTATATTGGCGATAACGGGGCGGTTTACATTGGTGAACAGCAGATTATCACCACTGCGGATAATGATATAAGCGCTACGGAAATCGTTAATAAAATAAACAGCATATTAAATTAATTAAACTAAAAAAGGTTTAACGAATACTTCGTTTCATTGATGGGCAATTGGAATATCGCGTGGCGTTGTAGCAAAATGTTGGTGTCCTGGTGTCAACAATACCCTACAGTAGATTGAAAATGTACGATATGCTGTGAGCCGATTTTTGAAGAACCCGGTGCGGGAAATCCGCACGCCGGGGTCTGTGGGGGGGGGTGGGCCCCGAATTAGGTGGTCTCTCTACCCGGCGGGCTGGGTCGTGAAGTCCGCTTCTACTCGACCTTAGATACCAGTGATAGCGTGAGTTTTTGGATAGTAATGGCGGAAAAATGGAAGTAATGTGTAGACTTTTATTGCATCATTTTTTCAATATACGGTATTAAAATGAAATACTGTGTTTAACGGAGCAATTTGTAGATAAATCTTCATATAAAGAGATAGGAGTGTCGTGTTGTGCGTAGAATAATTTGTGTAATAATTTTCATTAGTTTTTTGCTGACTTTTATGCCGGGAAAGTCATATTGCTATGCGGCTGACTCCAAGCTTGAACTGGATTGGGATTACTTGACTACATCCCAAAATGACCGCGATCTTGATACGGTATCACTACATATACTTAAGAAAATTTCGGAAACAAAAAATAAGTCTATATATAGAGGTATTACAATCACTCGACCGCTTGGAAACGTAACTCTCGAGCACCAGACACAGTCTCAAGACAGTTCCGCAGTCGGCATCGGACCAATATACATGATTCGTGCTGAAAAGCCCTACGCTGGCAAGCTATTGGCTGCATTAGATATGAGCGGCGGAGTTATTTTATATGACAAACCTTTTCCAGCGGGAGGAAGATATTATGATTTTATGTGGCGGGTCGGGCCTAAATTCATTTATAAATTCAACGATAACTCTTCAGTAAATGTCGGGTATATGCTAATGCATGTTTCTAACGGTTTTAAAACTCATAATCCCGGGTATGATGCCCATGGCGTTTCATTGGGTTTTGTGACAAATTTTTAAATCGGTAAAATTAAAAGTCCCCATATTTTATCTTGGATACGAGTCAAGACTCCCGCCTCTATAGGCGGCGTTAATTCAAAAATAAGCGCAATAGTAACTGCGAGCTTGTTTCGAGTTACTATTGCGAACGTAGTGAGAAATAATAAGATATTTTACTGTGTGGTTGATTTGATCTATTCACTTAAGCCCTTTTTCATATCGGTTTGGTGCTTTAAATCATAAAACAAAAGGCAAGCTGAATGCGGCAACGTTCTTCTATGGAAGACAAGTCGCTTTGGAGTAATTTTTTGATTTTGGCAATGCGATATTAGAACAGCAGTTAATTTATCGTTAGCGATATTTTTGAAAGCGATAATTCCATAGGTGGAATAGGAATACGGTTTCATGTCTTCATGTTTAGCAATAAATTCATTGTCGATAGTATTGTTAAACATGGCATTGGAGAATATTTTGCTAAAATATTCTGCTTCTTGTTTCTCTTTAATGGTATCATCGTAGTAATCCTGCATAATATCAACCATGCGTATTTCCCAGGGTATGATGAGAAGCGGCAATCCATGAGAGTTGCAGTAGTCAATGAGAGAATTCGGTATATCTTTAATATAAGATCCAATACATAAGATAATACCGCTTAGCCTTTTGTATTCACCGAATAAATGAATTCTTCAAGCCAGTGGTCATAATTGTTGGTTGCGGGGGACTACCAAGGCCATCGCGTGAGCGATTTCGTTCTTCCGCCGAGTCTATCCTGGAAGCGGTACGGACTGGAAGTCTGTGGTTTTTACCATGCGCATTAAAAATAAAAGGAGCAGTGGAACCGTCCCGTTGCTCCCCTTCTAAATCAGAAACACTCTTATTTTGTTGTGATAATAGCTATTGTTGTTTTCCTTCTAAAGCAGCAATCTTTGCCTTCATGGTTTCTAAATCCTGATGTAACATATTAATGCTTTTTTGCAGGTTTTGAACTTGTGTATTTGAGGAACTGTCCGATTTTGTTGATGGCGGATTAGACGATACTATCGCTTGTATTAGCAGGATGTTTTGCCCTAATGATTCTACAAAGTTCCCCAAAATATTTAGTTGGTTTTCGTTAAGCTTATCAGATACTATTATCGCTAGTAAAGCTGCGAGCAGTACCTGCTGCTCAGAGTCAAGAGAAAAGAGAATTGATTCTTCCATGGGCTACCCACCTGATACATTTTATAAACTATATGATGACACTAAACAATGGATAACTTAATTTTTCTGTTTGCTAAAGAGTCAAGGGACGGCAGAAGACATAGACCAGCTAATTAAAGTCGGTGCAGGAATGGCAGGTCAGACCCTTAGACAGCCTAACCGAGGTGTTCGTCCATTTCTGCCTCAGGCATCTCCTCAAGTGTACCTTTAAACAGCGATTTCAGTAGCTTGTGAACTTCCTCCATGTTTGTGTATTGCTTGGATAACAGGCCTACTAATTCTTGTTCTCGTTCATGCATATTGTAACATCTTCTTTATGGAGCTTATTACCATTTACACACTTCCTTAACAGTCTCTATATGCTATGCAAATAAGTTTGTAATATTTTTTTGTAATCAACATCATTTGGTGGGAGTTTGCCATTTGTAATTACAAATTTAATTTTATCATCTACACTAGGTGCTATTCCTTTTTGCTTTAATATATCTGCCAAGTGATTTGTGGTTCCAACACTTCCGTCGAAAAAAACAGTTTCCTTTGTAAACGAGTGTCGCAAAACTTTACTAAATAATGGAAAATGTGTACAGCCAAGAACAACAGCACCATAATCAGGTATCGCTAATGGCGTAAATTTCTTTTGCAAATACTGATATACATCTGAAGTGTCAAACTTAAACACTTCGGCGAATTTTACCAAGCCGCCTAATGCCATCGTATCAACCACTTCTGTTGCATTAAGTCTATGAATTAATTGATGAAATTTCTCTTCCCGTAAAGTAAGACTAGTTGCCAAAACCAAAACCTTTTTACCTCTTTCTTTACAATAAGCAACAGCTGGTTTTACAGCAGGTTCCATACCAATGATCGGGAAACTATAATTTTTTCGCAATTCCCCAACAGCAACACTTGTTGCCGTATTACAAGCGATCACCACGGCATCTACTTTGATTTTAGCCATATAATCCATACCCTTTTGGACGTATTGTTTTACTTCTCTTTTCGTCTTTTCACCATAAGGCAAATGCTCAATATCAGCATAGTAAGTGTAATCAGCAAACGGTAGTATTTTTAAAGCGTGACCAAGAACAGTTAAGCCGCCAATACCCGAGTCAAAAAAACCGATCTTCATCATAATCCCTTCCTAGTTTCAATTATGTATTTATATTATCATGAACAACTCGTCAAAATATAGAACTGTGATTCTGCACTACCCTATTTTGTGGTGAATATGAGTTGGGTACAATTTCTAAAGTAGACGATAATTAAACTTAATTCGTCAAATAGTAGTAAAAATGGACTGAATATTTGAAACTTGAGAGCTATTTATATTATCAATTATGGGTTTGTGGAATTTTACTTCAAGAAGATTGGGGTAAGCATAATTTTTAAGATCTTCAACTACTTTAAGAACAGGCCACTCTCTTTTACTTGCGAGGTAGTATAATATTTCTCGATATAGAAAGTATTTGCTATCAATTGGGACGTCTGCATCACTATTAATAAAGCCTTTAACTAAAGTCCAAGAGCTATAAAAGACTTCCATAAAACTCTGCTTATAAGGAATTGGACATATTATTAAATTGTATCTATCATCGTAGTGTACCTTATCTTCTTTGCCATACTTTTCTGGGAAAAATCCTATGCGTAATCCACTCGCCCCTTCTAATTTAGATCTATTCATTTTAACTGTTGCAGCAACCCATCGATCCGTATCAGTGTCTCCAATAAATAAATCTGCTTTCCATAAACCATAAATACTTGATGGTAATTTCATCCTTTCCTTGGGATGCCTAAATGCTGCTGCAACCATATCGATATGCTTTTTTAGTTTTGCTGGCTGTGCTCTGCTACCTGTTAATAGTCTGGAATCATCTGTAAGAATATTTTTAGTATTATCAATAACTTGCATAGCACCTTGTTTTTCGACACCGAAAAGCAGGGAATCTATTTTGTGGCCTGGTATTCTGCACATCTTTAACGCTTCTAAAACACGCTCCATTACTAAAGGATCATTTCTTTGTATGGCATCATGAACAGCATATTCAAAACAAATTCCACAATCACCATCACCTTCTCTATAGACTCGTGCTAATTGCCATAATGATACATCTTTGTATTCGCCAAACCAACTTACAACATCCGATTTTAATGCAAATAATAAACCGCGTAAAATTGGTCGTATCATTGTAAATGCTGCTCGTTCATTATCAGAATATTCATCATGTTGTTTTAGTTTTGTTATTAACACTTTATCACTCTTTCTTGCTACTCTATCGCACTCTATGGACTACGACCACTGTCACAATTTCTTTCATTAGCACCCCGGATAATGGGGCACTTTCAATTATAAACTACCATTGACAAAAACACTACTGCAATTGTCAGTGACGTTTGCTATGGGAGGCAAAATAAGGGACATGGGGACAAGTACGTTGTCCCTGAAATGGCAAGGGTGCTACAATAAGGCAAATAGCAAGAATAACAGGGATACCCAAAAGTGTAATTAATAGAATCTAGTGGGACAAGGAACCTGTCTGGAGCAGCCGTCAAGGAAACAAATATTTTCTTCATATTTGAAATTTGCAGGAAAATAAATATAATATAACGAAAAAGAGATTATATGTAGGCCATCAAAACTACCAATCGTCAAACCGTTTCTTTTATTTAAAAGTTGCAAATAAGCTGTAATGATAAAGTTCTGAACAGAAATAACACGATGAATGTGAGAAGTAAGATGCTGGAAGAATTAAACCTTAAATTTGAGGATCTCTATAAAGAATATTATGAGAAACTTTTTATAGCAGCATTCCGCCTGACTGGAAGTAAGGAAGATGCGGAAGATGTCATTCAAGAAACATATATAAATGCTTTTAAAGCATTTTCAAGGTTTGATTATAAAAGTTCATTTGGTACATGGATATATAGGATTATGCTAAATTGTTCTTATAGATATATGAAGAAGAGAGACAAGCTTCCGGTTGAAATAATCACTTCCGAAAGTGGTATACCCGAAGCTGCTTTTTGGGAATCAATAAAATCAAATGAATCTGTAGAAGAAAGCGCAATAATTGAAGATATCCGTGAAACATGCATTCAATTATTTCTTATATGCATGCCCAAGAAACAAAGAATTGCCTTTACATTGAAGATATTAATGCAAATGCCATCAGCTGAAGTGGCCAAGATTATGGATATATCCGAAAGTGCTGTTAAAGTAAATGTTTATCGTGCAAAGCAGCATTTAAAAAACAATATAGAAGGACGATGTTCATTCATTGATCCTAAAAATCCCTGTCAATGTGCAAACTGGCGGGGATATCTGATCGAAACGGGAAAAATAGACAACATAACGGCTCATAATCCTGTGAAAAAGAGAAGTAATGCCGATATGAATTTAATATCATCAGAAATAGATTTTTTAAGAAAAATAACTAAATTATATGATAATCAGCCAAAACATGCATCCAGTGAAGAATTCATTGTAAAAATAAGAGATATTATTTCAACGGGAATGCTAAAAATTCTAACATGACGAATATTTTTGTAACTTTTCTCTTTTTCTTGTATCTAATTATTTAGAAACAGAAGAGAGGAGATTATTTTATGAATAATAATAATTTGGAAATTACTGTTAATTTAACGAATCAAAAAGTTCAATTTATCGGAGTATCAACGTCAAATTTTGATCATCCGATTGTATTTGATTATCTACCCCCGCTAGGTGATGGGCAAGGGTATAGAGGTCTTGAATTATTGCTCATGAGTTTTGCCGGATGTGTAAGTACTACTATTGTGTATTTATTGAGAAAGATGGGAAAAAACATTTCAGGGTTTAAGATGAATGCAAAAGGCATAAATAGAATTCACCCCTTATCGCTTCAAAAAATTTATCTTGAAGTTGTTTTAGAATCAAAGGATGCAGGTGACTCGGACCTTCAGCACGCAATCAGACAAGCTGAGGAATTATCCCCCGTATGGGTGGCGTGTAAAAACAATGTTGAGGTTAGTACGGAATACAGGCTTATAAAGGTATAGGCCAAGACACGTGTTATATTGATAGGCACAGTGTATGATTCTGGATTCGAGTGTCTTTTTAGTTGAAATATAGATATCTGAGGTAATTGACATTGGTTCCCCAAATATTCCAGGGGACTCTGGGTGATTCAGATTCACGCCTTAAAAAGACATTGGTCAATTTATTGACGGATGTCCTATTTAATGCTTTGTGGCATGTTATGGAAGTAAAATCAAGAGGTGCAAACCCAGAACGCGGACAAGGGGACGGAGGAACTGTCTTGAGATTAAGACCGATACCACCGTCCCCTTGTCCGCCTTTGAGCGGGGCTGGAACGTGAGTTCCGCCTTTACTCGACATAGCTTCCCCCATCACATTTCTCTTTTAGCTGTCTTTGCATTTCTCGAATAACCCACAAGATGACACAATCAATCCCAAAAGTATTACTAAACAGCCAATTACTTTATGAAAACTCAGATTTAAATAAACGTCTCTCTGCTTCTTTTTGTTAGACAGCATTAAAACATAACAGTTCGAGAAAGAGATAAAAATGCAGCTTGCAACCTTAGGCGGGTAGCAGGATGTTAATATTTTTAAAGGATTTTATGACTGTAAGAAGAAAATAGCAATATATAGTTGTAATGGAATTTGTTAAGGGGAGTTTGATGGTATGATGGGATTTTTGCGAAAGATCAATTGGGGAGTTGTTTTAGTATGGGGATTGTTGTTTGTGGCGATGAACAGTTCGTTTGCATTTGCCGTTGAAAAACTACCACCGGAAAAGGCATATTTGAACGATGTATATAAAAATATGATGGATGTAAACAGCTTGCATTATGACATAGCGATCAAAGCTGAAACCCCGATGGGAGAAGTGCAAGCTGCAATCAACGGGGAAGTCCAGGAAAAACCGCTGAGCCTCAAGAACGATATAAACATTTGCTATCGTGACGTACAGAATAAAGAAAATACAGTGATGCTAAAGCAGTATATAGAACAAAACCAAGACAATCTAGTGGTGTATTTATTAGGTAATAAAACATGGATAAAACAGGTTGTGCCGATCGGTTCTTTCTTGAATATAAAACTTTCAGCAGACGAAAAGGTCGCTGCTCGGATGAATATGTTGCAGTTGATGAAATCTGTGAAACTGAAAAGGGAAACACCATCGTACAAATATATGGAAATAACTTTGGATACTTTAAAAATAACTGATGCTATAGATGCAGCTGTCAAACTGAATAATGCGCAGGATAAGGACATGTTGAGATTGGTTGCGGTAGGACGGCTTGGGTTGTTAGCTGCTGGCGATATAAAATATATTGTTAAAGTTGATAAAGCGACTAAGATGGTAAAAGAAATAGATATGGATTTAACGGAACCGATTCGAAAAGGGGCAGGATCGCTTTTGGATATAGCTAATCCAAAGGATAGAATTGCAATCGAAGATTTTTTAACAAAATCAACATTGAATATGCAGGTAACGTATTCGAAATATAATCAAGTAGATCCTATAGAGATTCCTCAGGATGTGCGAGACAATGCCAAAGAAGTCAAACCGGCAGGTAAGGCAGCTCAATAATTTGATTTTGTTTGTTATTATATAAATCCAGTAGTTTTATGACAAAGTTAAAGTAACACTTTTTTGCATTTTTTTGAAAAACATTGACGAGGAGTTCTAGCATTTTAATAGATGCTCGTTTTCAGCCTTACAAATGACCGAAAGTCATTTATAATTATAAATAGGTGATTTAAATGAGTATTAAGCAGAGAGCTATTACTGATGAGCAAAAAGCAGAACGACGGCAGATAATTATAAAGTCGGCACAACGTCTTTTTCAAGAAACATTATATAACTCCCTGAGTATGGCACAAATTGCGGCAGATGCCGGTATTGCTAAAGGGACGATCTTTCTCTACTTTGAAACAAAGGAAGAATTATTCCTTGCTCTTTCCTGGCAAGAATATCAAAAGTGTTTTAAAGAAATGAACACCGGATTGAGTAGATATCTCAGTTTGTCTACGAATTGTTCTATCGAAGAATTTCTTCAGATATTGCGTAGCGCCTTTACGGAGAACCAGGTTTTATTGCGCTTAATTGCCATCAATAGTGTCATGCTAGAACAAAACATAAACTATGTCACTGCGCTTGAGTTTAAATTGATGCTTGCTGAACAAGTAAAACATACTGGGAATCTTTTTGAAAGAGTTCTTCCTTTCTTGCGGCAGAGTGAGGGTGAAATGGTCTTGTTGCAGTTGCAGGCGCTCGCAATTGGTATTCAGCATTTATCGGAACCTGCGCCAGTTATAAAGCAAGTAATCAGTGATGAACGACTGGGAATGTTTCGCGTTAACTTTGATAATTTTTTTTGTGTTACGATAAGAGCCATATTAGAGGGACTCAAAGCTAGAGGAGGTTGATAATTTTTTTGCATAATAAATGACCTGGAGTCATTTACGCCTTGAAAAACATAATCCAAATTTATAATTTAGGAGGTTTTCTAAATGGAGACTAAAAAGCAAAATAATAAAGTAGCTTTAATTACGGGAGTGACCAGCGGGATTGGACGCCAGTTAACCTATTTGTTTGCCAAGGACGGTTATAATCTGGTTTTGGTAGCGAGAAATAAGCAAAAGCTTAATGCACTGGAAGAAGAATTAAAACAAAAGACGGATTGTCGACCATTGGAATAATAACGGATTTATCAGAACATAATTCTCCTCAGAAGATTTTTGAGGAGATTCAACGGCGCGATATAGCAGTCGACGTTCTTGTCAACAATGCCGGTTTTAACGTCTATGGTTCTCTACATCAAACTGAATTGTTGGAGCAGCAAAAGCTCATCCAAGTCAACCTTATTACTCCTACCCATCTAACAAGGTTATTTTTGCTTGGTATGCTCGAACGTAGGCGTGGGAAAATCATGTTTATTGGCTCTACGGGTTCATTTGTGCCTGCAGCTTATGACGCAATTTATTGTGCTACCAAAGCCTATATTTTGAGTTTTGCAGAAGGCTTGTCACAAGAACTTTATGGTACCGGAATCACTGTTACTTGCCTTTGCCCAGGTGCGACACAAACAGAATTTGCCCCTAAAGCAGGTATGACTCGGACCAGGTTGTTTAATATCGGCGTTATGAATGGGAACGTTGTAGCACAAACGGGATATCGTGCGTTGATGGACGGAAAATCCGTGGTTATTGCCGGGATTTTTAACAAATTGCAGATACAGGCAATGAAATTTACTCCCAGGTTTATAGCAGCACCATTGACCAGGTACATAATGTCCGAACGATAGTTGCGCTTTTTGGTAGTCCCGATGATGCCATTATAAACGTTGGAGGCTTGAACTGTTATTTTACAATACGAAACGTGATGATTTTAAATAATTTGAGTACATAATAGTGGTATTTATAACGGAACTTTTGGTAATTCATTGACGGAGGTTTGACTAGTGACATTATTAAGAGAAATAACAATATAGTTGAGATAGTCAAAAGGATTGACGAATTTAAGAATAGAGCATTTAGGTGGTTGATTGATAGGATTGTGTATGACCGGAAAAATGCGGTTTGAGACTGGAAGTTTTGTATAAATAACTGAATGAAGGATGGTAGAAGGGAAACTCCCACTAAATTTGTATGAATTAGGCAGGAGTTTTGTCTTGTTAACAGAATGTTGAGATTAGGGCATAAAGTTTATGTATCTGACTCGACGGAACCGTCCCTGCGAGTCTCCACTTTGTTGATTTTACGCATCAGTAGGATATTGTGATGAACTTTTATGAATGGAGGGTGTTTCTGCAATGGTTTTTCTGCAACATTTTATATTGCCGTCATTACATGAGGAAGAAATTGGTAATTCAACGACGCGTGCATATCCTTATGGGATATTCCCTTTTAAGGAATTAGAAAATATCGGTTTTAAGCCAATAACCATTTTTTATGGAGGAAATGGTTCTGGAAAGTCAACCCTTTTAAATTTAATTGCAGAAAAATTGAATTTGCCGAGAACGACTCCATTTAATTCTAGCCCACTTTTCGGTCAATATGTTAAAACAAAATGTAAATATATCACCGACACAGATGATGATGGGTTGAATTTAGATATACCTCTTGGTAGTAAAATAATTACAAGTGAAGACGTCTTCAGCCACATACTTACCATCCGCAATGAGAATTCTCGTATAAATAAGAATAAAGCTTTACAGAAACAAAAATATCAGGAACTAACTGATATAAATAAAGAGAAAATTCAGTTTAAATCAATGGATGATTATGAACGGTTAAAAGTTCAAAATGCAGCCAGAAGACAAACTCAAACCAGCTTTGTTACTGACCGTGCTGGTCGTAATATCGAACAGTTTTCAAATGGTGAAACAGCTCTGTCTTATTTTGATAAACAGTTTCAAACAAATAGTTTATATCTTTTAGATGAGCCGGAAAATAGTTTATCTCCAAAATTCCAGTTGCAACTTTCGAAGTTAATAATCGATTGTGCTTATTATTGTAATTGTCAATTTATTATTGCAACACATTCACCGTTTATATTGTCAGTTGATGGTGCACAAATTTACGACCTTGATTCTATTCCTGCTAAAGTTAGAAATTGGTATGATTTAGAGAACGTTAAGATATATTTCGATTTTTTCAAGGAATATGAAGAGTATTTTTAACAAGTCCTAGGCGAAACTTTTGTCAGGCGAGTGACAGAGGTTCATACGCTGGGAATCGCGGGGACGGTACTGATGATTCCGTGAAATAATAGGCTGACGCAACAGTACAGTCCCTATTTGGCTGATTGGCTACTTGATTAGAAAAGGAAATGTCTCCTTGCAATGTCAAATAATGAAACAATATCCCTGTCCCCGTGTTTCTTTCCAGGGCGGAATAAGCCCGTGGAAAATATAGACCTAAAGTTATTACTGATATGACAGAAGTCCAAATTAATAACCAAAGATAACTGAAGCCAGTACCATGGAACGTAAAGGTTTTTGTTATGGTAAAAGGGACGGCGGTTCTGTCTTGTGATGTGCCCGCTAATTAACAGGACGCTACCACCGTCCCCTTGTCCCCCTAATTTATCGTCTCATAGGGCTATCGGAACGCCCTACCAAGTAATCAATTGACACATTGAAATAGTCTGCGAGACTAATAAGTGTATCTGCAGATGGAACTGTTATTTCAGTTTCAAATTGTCCAATTGTTCCTTTGTTTTTTAAGCCGATTTCTTCGGCAAGTTTCTGCATAGAAACTTTGCGATCGGCACGGAAGAGACAAAGGGGACGTTCCCTTTTTGTCATAAAGATGGTAAGATAAAAAAAGAGGTGATGGAATGGGAAGACAGGCAAGAAAGATGAGTACTACAGGCTATTACCATGTAGTCTTTCGAGGAATTAATAGGCAGCATTTATTTGAGGAAGAGAGCGACTTTTTATATTTTATTGAAAGCTTGAAGCAATTAAAAGCAGAGATGTTGTTTGAGTTACATGCCTATTGCTTAATGAGTAATCATGTCCATTTACTTATGAGGGAAAAGCAAATAGGCGATATTTCAGTAATAATGAAAAGAGTTTTAACGAAGTATGTAATGTATTTTAATCGGAAGTATGAGCGAAGCGGCGCATTAATTGCTAGTAGGTATAAAAGTGTGCCAGTAGAAATTGACGAATACTTTGTTCCTTTGATGTGCTATATACACAAAAATCCCATTAGGGCTGGAATAGTCAAAAAACCTGAAGAATATAGGTTTAGCAGTTATAATGATTATGTGCAGGGTGGAAACATGACGGATACATCCTTTTCTTTGAAAATGTTAGGAAGAGATGAGTGGTTAAGATTGCATCAGATTATTAGAAACGACGATTTTGATGTGTCTGGAAAGAAAAATTTATCAGAGGAAGAAATACGACGCAGGATATTGCAATGTACAGAGGGAAGGGAACCCCATGAAGTAGCCGCATGGCCTAAACCGGAAAGAGATGCATTGCTTAGGCGACTAAAAGAAAAAGAATGCCTCTCAATTCGCCAAATTGAGAGGGCAACTGGAATATCTCGTGGTGTTGTAGCAAAATGTTGACAAAACGGGAACGTCCCCTAGTGTCCCTAGCTTCCCCCATCACATTTCTCTTTTAGCTGTCTTTGCATTTCTCGAATAACCCACAAGATGACACAATCAATCCCAAAAGTATTACTAAACAGCCAATTACTTTATGAAAACTCAGCTCTTCTGAAGCATTTCCAATTAATGATGGTAAAAAAGTCGAAGTAACTAAAGTGAAAACGATTTCTAATGAAAAAATTAATGATGCATCTATGGGTAAAACAAATCTCTGAGCATAAATTTGAGCAATCGTTGTGTAACCTCTAATGAAAATAGCAATTAGCAATACATTGCTCCAAAAATGTCCAGACATATTTATTTGATAAAAAGTATCCGGACGTAGGATAAACCACCCCAAAAAACAAAATATTGTACAAAAAAACATTTGGCCGATTGATAATAACAATGGATCAACGTTTTTTGCTATCTTATCTACAAGTAGTACATGTAAAGCAAATAAGGCAGCAGCAACGACAACTTCTGCGAAACCAAACCACGATTCAAAGCTTTCAATACGGCCAGTTATTAATGCTAATCCACCAATTACTATTAATATGCCAAAGCAATTACTTTTTGTTATTGATCCTTTTAAAATAAATGTAAACAACATTATAAAAATAAGATAAGCAGCATTAACAACAAACGATACAAAAGAAGCCTCCAAAAGTTGAAGACTTTCAAATAACAATATGTTAAATCCGACTAATAATAGAGCTAAAATCAAACTTTGAAAAATTTTTTTTATTGTTAAACTATTTAATTTATACCAAAATGGAACTATTAATATAAAAAAACCAATGCCACACGTAAGTGTTAAAAAAGCAAAAGTTGAAATTTCATTTTTTACATCTTTCATAAAAATGTATTGTATTCCCCACAAAAAACTAACACTGAGCAAAACAATATTTGATTCCAGCCTATTCATAACTCTTAAGTATCCCTTCTGTCCTAAACTTCTCTGGCTACATATTTACATAAAAGTAAGTCAGGGACATAAGAATTTTTCATTTGTCGTAAACCAGGTAAGCCTATATCTTCCTCGAAATTAATGAATTTATAACCTTGATTATAACACTTTAAGACAAATGAATGAGTCAGCATCGTATATGCTCCTTGTATATCTCGATCTCCCTTTAGTACTAAATAATCAATTGTATCATCTGTTATAACCGTGCCATAGCAATATCCTCGGATAATTCCGTCAATTCTTAATGTAATCCCTTGCAATCCTAATTCATAAAAACTATCCAACTCTTTGAATATTTTCTTGTTTTCAAAATGTAAATTTGTGGTGCGTAATTCTACAGAATTTTCCTGAGATTCTACTTTATCATATAGCCATCGTTTTTGATAAAACTTTACTTCTTCTATATTATTTTTAGAAATTGTTTCTATTAAATATCGCTTATCGTAAATTTTTATAAATTTTTGGAGATGTTGACGTTTTTTCCTTAATTTATCACCTAAATATGCATTAAATTTCTCAGCTTTATAAATATATTCGGCCCAGTTTCTATTTTCCTCAAAATTCCATTTATTTTTCATTTTACTTTCTAATAATTGACGTTGACCATCAGTGATATTATAAAATAAGCATTTTTTATCATGATTTTTAGTGTACTCAAGTATTCTTTGAACGGTATCTAAAATTTTTGTACTGCCAAAGGGAAATCTATAAGCTTCATAGCCTAATTCATCCATTATTGGTATTCTTAAAATCACCATTTCATTATAAAAAGCTACTTGTGTTTTATATATTTCCTGCAAAGAATTAATGTTTGCAAAAGTATGTTGACAACTTTTAGTTCCGTCCAGTAAAGCCAGAGATTCAATTTTTTCTTTATGTTTTATGCTGATATTTTTAAATATAAGGTTTTTTGAATCCATTAAAGTTCGCTTCTTTCTTGATGATAGCTGCTTAGTTATGCCCTTTAACATGACATACGATTTTAGTTTATAACCATAGTATACCACTATAGCTGTCTATAACAGTTAAAGAATAGTTAAAGAAAATTAACGGGAGTCGCCCTTTTTTCTTAAAATAAACCAGTTGAGGTACTCGTCCTCAACTGGTTTATTTATCGATTCGATATTTTTGAAAATTGTCTTCACTTATTGGTAAGAAGAATATAAAGAAGCAAAGGGACGTATATTTTGCTTCTCGTTGATCGACTGGATAAAGCGGGGAAGATACAACGGATATTGCCCAAAGACTTACTGCTCAATTAATCGATAAGGAAGCCTGGATAAAGGTAAAGGGCGAGCATGAAGCAGTTAAGACGCAAGAAGAGCATGACCAGATAATGGCTAGAATTGCACAAAATACGATTATTCCCCGGAAATGTCGAGTGGGGACACTGCCATTATCAGGACTCTTATATTGTTCCAAGTGTGGTAGACGGATGCAATTTAAGCGAAGAGATACAAAGAATGGGGGCTATTGGACTGCTATGTGTGTCTATACCTATCCAGATGGTACAAAATGTGATCAGGTAGGTCGAAAGCTTGATGATGCTTTCTATCAAGCTTTGTATCAGAAGATAACTAAACTTGACGAGCAGACACTTGAATTAGTTGATGAAATTAATGAGCAGTATCAGGAGCTTGAAGCATTTCGTAAGATGAAGCAAAAGGAGTTAGCACAGACGGAGCAAGCAATAGAAAATCTATTTGAGCTTTATGAAGATGGTAAGATGCCAAAACAGCGGTTAAGTGATCGGATTGCTGGGCATGAGAAGAACAAAAATGAGCTAGAAGCAGAGATAGAGAAGTGTAAAACGGCTTTGGCATCTCAGGTTAATCTAGTGACAGTAGAGATGGTTCAGAAGAGGATTAACGAGTTTAAAAATTTATGGATTAACGCTGTTGATTCTAGTGAGCAGAATAGGGCATTTAGATTGTTGATTGAAAAGATTGTTTATGATCGAGAGGATAATGGTTTAAGGCTGGAAGTTTTGTATAAATAAATTGAATGATGTAATAAATTGAGAAACTCCTGCTAAATTTGCATTAATTTGGCAGGAGTTTTAGCTTGTTAACAGAATGTTGAGATTAGGGAATAGAATTTATGTATCTGAATCGGCGGAACCGTATCTGTGAGTTATCTCTGTATAGTAATTTGTGAGGTGTTATAGTGACAGAATTAGAGAAACAATTTTATTTTGACATGATAAAAATTTGTAATGTGGCTAAAAAAGAATTTGGATATAATCCAAAGATATTTCGTGGAATGGTTGCTAATAATGGAGGAGTAGAAACAGCGAAACAACTACTACGATATAAAGACATACAATACGGATTTGACGTACTGTGGAAATAAAATCGCCTTGACCTTACCATGGAGGCACATGTGATAAAACCAGAATATAATGTACTTTTTACTGAAATTGAAATTAATGAAGCAAGAAAGCGGCTTATTGCTCATGGATATACATTGTAATGTGAAGAGTCAAATCATGCGTTAAATAGAATGATGCAGTTGAAAGACTAAAAAAAATTAGCGAAAAGAATTATTATCAATAATAATTCTTGGTTGAGGCTGATCTGCGTATTGGCAAGGGGGAAGTAATGTTTATTAAAAAAGATAGTAATGTACCTGAAATCAGAATTATTCCTATGGATAAACAAGTATTTGATAATATGCCGACAGAGCTTGTTCAACAAAAATATTTTATTGAAGATCTCAAAAAGCGTCGTGAATGTAAATATACTTATGATGGGAAGGGAATTGATAGTAAACGGGGTGCATTGTTACTTTTTCAGTATGATAATAAAATTATCGCTTCAGCTCAATTTGAACAAGACGATAAAGCTCCTGGGAAAAACCAACATGGGGGAAAATATGACGGAGCCTTATGGTTAGATAGCGGTACGGTTTCTATTTTTGAACCCATAAGAGCAAATGAGTTGGGAAATTTAGATCCAAAGATAATGCAGTTTAACCAATCTAAACAGTATGTAAACATTGACATCTTACAGAATCTACTTAAATTACTTGATGAAAAACTTAAGTTGAATGAAATGACGTATCAAGAAAAGGTAAATGTAGTTGCTGTTGACGCTACAAATATAAAAGATGTATCTAAACCTAAACTGGCTCCCATATCTGCAACACAAAAAAAATGGGGGAGAGACCCTAAGGAAGGGAAAATAGCTATAGTGCAAGCAGATTTTAAATGTGAGTATGATAGCAATCATAATTTTTTTATTTCAAATAGCACAGGTCGTAACTATGTGGAGTGTCACCATCTAATACCTATGAGGTTTCAAGATGAATTTGAAAAAAGTATTGATGTATTTACAAATATTATATCGCTTTGTCCTGTGTGCCATCGTACGCTACACTTTGCAACGTTTCAAGATAAGAAAGATATGTTATTGGATTTATTTAATAAACGTAAAGAGAGATTGGCTAAAGCGAAAATAAAGATTACTGTTGAAAAATTACTGGAGTATTATCAATAGATCATATAAAGTGCCTTGTGCTCTCCTAAG
The DNA here is from genome assembly GCF_057319775.1 of Sporomusa sp. 246TCP1. NCBI lineage: Bacteria > Bacillati > Bacillota > Negativicutes > Selenomonadales > Sporomusaceae > Sporomusa > Sporomusa sp. 246TCP1. Next base: position 262,700 of record NZ_CM170492.1, read on the forward strand.
AAGGTTTAGAAGTTAAGGCTTTATGTTCTAGTGCGATTGAGCCACGATCGATTTTCATGATCGTTTAGATAATGGTATGACGCTGGAAGTAATATATAGGTAATTTTAACTTAGCTAAACTAATATCAAAGGTTATCGTATAATTAATGATCATTGTCGGAGGTTTGACTAGTGACAGACATTATCAGGTCCCTTTAAAATATAAATGGGAGGGGTATTGATGATAGATGAGGAATTGCGGGAAATATATGCCGAACTTATAAAGATGTCTCTGGATTTAATTGACATATCAAAGAAATTTTTAGGAAGTCTTGAAAAAAACGGCGGAAATAATAACTGTACAATGGCCTTTTTATTTCTTTTTAGGCAGATTGAGTTATTAGATTCGGTCATAAAATTAAGTGGACATAGAAACTTTAATGCAATGAGTATTTTAACTAGAGCAATGCTAGAAAATATGTCCCATTTATATTACACCAAAAAGGATGATACATATGCTGATAAATGGGCTGCGTATCAATATGTTGATATACTTCGAACATATCAGCAAAAATTAGAGAATAGATTTACGGTTAACCAAGAGGACATTGAATATCTTTTAGAAAAATTAGAAGAGCATTGTATGCAATTTGTAAAACAAGATAAAATTAAGGATGTAAGACGAAATTTAGGTAATAAAAAGTTGCCTCGTGGAGAATGGTTCAATCCTTCTTGGGGAGAAAGCAAAACTAGCATAATAAATAAAGTTAGCAAGAATATTGACCAAGTTAATTGTCAAGCTGTTGGAGAACACTATTCTAGGGAATGTTTGAAGTTTATTTATCACGAGCTTAGTCTAAAAGCACATGTAATGCCAAATGGTTTTGCTAACGAGTATACAATTGAAGATGCGACATTTAAACTTAAAGATAGAAATGATTGGATTATTCAAGATATTAAAGTATTATTGCCAGCAATTGAATATCTTGCAAGAACAGCAGATATAGCGAATCTTAGATTTAACGGTCAGTTAAGAGATAAATTGCAAGAGATAGGTATTAAAGCTGAGGAATTATCTAATAGATTTGTTGAACGTATACGAGAATATGGTTATAAATGAAGTAACGTACTAATACGGAGTGATATAAGTGAGTACTTGTGTTTACTGTGGAGATATAGCGGATACAAAAGATCATGTTCCTTCAAAATGTCTTTTAGAAAAGCCGTATCCTAATAATTTGTTTACTGTACCAGCATGTGGACGTTGTAATAAGGGGTTTTCACTAGATGAACAGTACTTTGAAACGATACTGGCTCATATTGGTAATAATGAACTGCTTTATAGAAAGCTCGCAGAAGATGTAGGGAAAATTGATAGGGCTTTAGGTAGGAGACCTGCGTTAGATCAACAAATCCTTGAAAGTGTAAATGTTACAGATACAGGAAGATGTTATATGAATCCACAAACTGATAGATTAGAAAGAATAGTTCATAAAACTGCGTTTGGATTATACATGCGACAATACAAAAAAATACCAGAATGGGATAGTATCAATTCAGTTAAAGTTTGGTCAGGCATTATACCAGAGCAAATTATGATAAGATATCCGCTGGAACATTGGATACATATTCAGGAAAAAGTATTTTCTTACATAATTATTAAGGAAGATAAGCTGTATTGTATTATGAATTTTTATAATTCTCTTTGGGGAAGTGCTATTATGCCTGAATTTGATAATAAGATAGGTGGTACTATATGATAGTTACAGCTTGGACTAACTCTGGTTCTGGATATGGACTTAAAATATCTTCTCAGGATAGAGATAAATACTTTAAGAGAGAAACGGAATTTATTATTTTGACATTGAAGGAGTTAAATAAGGACGTACAAATAAATATTAATAAAGATACTTTTTGGAATTCAACATGCCGGGAGCTTATAAAAAAAGAAATTTATGAATGGCTACATAAAATAGGTAAAGCTACGTGGGAAGAGGGTAAGCCGCCAAACTTTGAAATGAAACATATTTCCGGTAACAAATTTTATATTAGTGATAATTTAAACGTTTAACTAAACTAAAAAATTAATAACTAGGGCCAATACGAATTTATTTATAACGTCTTTAAATGATAATCATTTAAGCACATCGTTCCAGTTTCTGTCCAGTGATTAACAGCTAGTTTGTTTTTAAAAAAAGAAGCGCAATTTTAACTGCGAGCTTGTCTCGCAGTTACTATTTCGAACGTAGTGAGAAATAGTAACTTCTAGTAATAATTAAATCTAGTAATGCAAGACATTTGGGATTTTTTTCGGATGACATTCTAGATTCTTCCAAATGACATCTGGGATTTTGTGCATATTTGGTAATGGTATAGTACAATACTTCATTAATTTAAAGAAAACTGATTTTAATAGAATTTATTGCAATGTCGCTGATTTAATGATATAAATCAATTCATATCATTAAATGATAATTTTTTAATAAGCCATTTGAAAATTAAGTTCACTCGATTATGTAGAGTAAACGGAATAGGTTTTATAACGAACCTTAGACAAAGCATTGACAGAGGTTTTATACAGATGAATTAAATAAGGCAATAAAGAGAAACTCCTGCTAAATTTGTATCAATTTGGCAGGAGTTTGGTGTTTGTATGGCAAATTAAGCAAGAATAAGAGAATTCGCGTTAGCGGTGGCCTAAAGGAAACAGGATGAACCGTCCCCTATCTGGATGGACAGACAAAGCTTAGAATAATTTTTAAATAAAGTAATAAATGGGGAACTTCTGCTATATTTTGTATTAATTTGGCAGGATTTCTTCTAGTTATATAGTATTAATTAAGCATAACCGTTATAAATAATAGCAATACAAAGTAATTAAAGTGATAGTGAGTGAGGGGATTTAGGTGAGTATCACAATGCTAGAGCAAAAGGCAGGGATTGAAGAGTTATTAAGATTATTTGTTGATTGTAATTTAATTCCAATTTTTGGGTCTGGTTTTACTAAAGGATCTGAATCGTATGATGGAGTTGTACCTGATGGGCCAAACACTACTGAATTGATGAAAGCATATATATTGGAGAATTGTACTGAATTTAGAAACAATGAACTAGATGATTGTAAATTTAACGAAATGTCTAGATACTTTTATCAATTTGTTCCTAGTGACATTAGAAGAGAATTTTTTAGAAATTATTTTACAAATGTAAAAATAGAGGGCTTTAGAAAAGAATTGCTTAAATTATCTTGGCCTTATGCTTATACTATTAATATCGATGATGGGATAGAAAGAACACAATTCTTTCAACCCGTTTTACCATATAAAAATTTGAATAGACCGGATACTTCTATTAAGTTACTATTTAAATTACATGGAGATGCTCTTACTGAGATTACTTATAAAACTAATGAAAATATCATTTTTAGTCAAGAACAATATTTGCAATCAATTACTAGTGAGCAGAATTGTGATATATTAAATCACCTTCACGCCGATTTTTTGCAAAAAAACCTACTATTTATAGGATGTAGTTTGCATAATGAAATGGATATTGAATATGTATTTGGAAAAGTTAATTCTTCGTTAAATACTTCTTATCGAATTTTATTAAGATCTGAAAGACCAACATTTAGGGAAGTAACTGATTTGAAAAAGTATGGTATTAATCAAATTATATTGATTGATGACTACGATTTGTTTTATAAAGATTTAGTAAGAAGTATTCAAAAGGCTGAACTAACAAATAAAATTGATGATTATAAATTTAAAAATCCAAAAGTTTTTGTTAAAGTATAAAAAGATGAAACAATAAAATATTTAGCTGGAACAAGAATTTTTGATGACGAAAAGAATGCTTTTTATAAAGGAGGGATGCAAGTAAGTAGAAGTTGTATTGATAACTTGGAAAAACAGCTAGAAGATAATGATTGTGTAATAATAAAAGGAAGAAGATTTAGCGGAAAAACAAGTTTGCTTAGTGAATTTTGTGAAAAACAAAAAAAGTATTCAATATACTTCTTCCCATCGACATCATTAACTGATGCACAATTTATTTTTCATTTAATTAACGTTAAGGAATCATCATTATTTATTTTTGACAGTAATTCGTTGTCTGCAAATACTTATAAACTAATTGTAAATAGTTATGATATTTTAAGACAGCGAAATAATAAGGTAATTATTGCAATTAATTCCAATGATAATTTTATGTTGGATTCGTTACGTTCGGGATTAATAGAAATTCCTAATCAATTTGACGATGATGAATTAAAAGAAAATAAAAATTTGTCTAACAAATATGGAATAATCAAAAGAAATAGGCGCGAAACAAATATTGATTATATAAAAAAATTATCGGATGAACAACGAATACCAATACCTAATTTAGCAAAGTATTCACAAAAAGGTACATTGTCTCTATATGAAAGAGTTATCATATTACTTTTATGCGCAATAGATAAAGTATTTGTTGCTGATGCGATTTCTTTAGGAATGTCTGTAACTGAAATAAATGATTTGATAAAAAGATTTCCTATTGTTATTGAAGAAGTAAACGTAGAACATGGAGAAGCAGTTACCCATTCTTCGACAAAATTAGTACATAACAGTAAATTGGTACTGTTTTCAATACTTAGATCATTAAGTAATACAGAAATTATTGACGGTATTCTGCATGTTGTAAGAAAAATAAAAAGAGATCAAACTAGGTATAGAATATACATTGAAATTATTTTATTTGATACACTAAACCAACTTTTTGGCGGAAAACAGGGGGCTGGTAATCTTATATTTGAGGTTTATAAAGCATTAGAGCCAGAATTAAATGATAGTTTGCATTATTGGTTACAAAGAGCAAAAAGTATTTATAGATTACTACCAACAGAACAAAACCAATTGGAAAAAGCCTATTGGTATGCTAAAAAAGCTTATGTTGATGGCTGGCCTACAATGAGACTAAAGCAGCACTTTCAACGGCATTAATATGTTGTTTGTTGCATAATTTAGAAAAAGACATTCATGTCAGGCATGATTATCAGCGGGAAGCAATATCACTTGCGCATGAAGCAGTTTTTTCTAATCATTATAAATATAATCCTAAATATTTGAATAGTGAATTAAAAGGAGGAAAGCAAAGAGCAAATAGTTATGAGTTAATTCGAAACATTTGCTCTGATTATATAAGTTTCAATAATGATAATTTAAGTACACTTGCAACAGAGATTATCCATCGTTTAGATGATTTAAAGGTGGAAAACCAGAAAAATATACATACAACAGGCTTTGCTCCAAAAAGAAGTCGAATATGTTAAAAATATCTTTACAAAGAATTGTTTATAACAATTGAGAAATTTAAATTTATTATCACTTTAGTTGCAAGAACCTGCATGGACAATTTTTCCATGAATAAAATAGGGGGATAGGGATTGCGTTTTCGTTTTGGAGAATTCTATGAGAGAAACAAATACCCCCCTTGTTTCTTATGTCACGTACAAAACCTGCAAAAATTGTGACAAAAGTTGCAAAAACTAGGTACAAAACTTGCATTTTTAAATAATTTGAGTACGAAACATATTAATAGTGGTATTTAACGAACATTAGGCAAATCATTGACGGAGGTTTTATACAAATGAATTATTAAATGAGGCAATAAAGAGAAAATCCTGCTAATTTTGTATCAATTTAGCTTGGTGTTTGTATGGCGAATTAAGCAAAAAATAAGAAAACTTGCGTTAATGGTGGCGAAAGAAATAAAGGTGAACTATCTCATTGTATAGTTGAAATTTTATATGCTAAAGCAGCATTATATAGCGGAGGCTGTTTAACTATGGGGAAAAACTTGACGAATAATCAAATACTGCTTAATGAAATCATCCATCAAGAGCATCAAGAGAATCCACAATTCGTAAGAGAAGACGATTTTTTTGAGTTTTTTGCTGCTCAGCAAGTTTTAAAAGATTACGATTTAAGTTTTGAGGAGATAGAACAAGGATTAACAGGAACAAGTTTAGATGGTGGTTGCGATGGTATTTATGTTTTTGTTAATGGTGATTTGATCAATGAAGAAGATGACGTTGCTGAAAAGTATAAAAAAGATGTTAAGTTTGTATTATGTATTATTCAGGCAAAAAACGCAACATCCTTTAACGAAGATCCTCTTATGAAATGGAAAACGGTATGTAAAAATTTACTAGACTTAAGCAATTCTAGTGAATCATTTAAAGCCAGATATGATGTAAAGGTTCTTCAAGCCTTCGATTTATTTAAAGATGCTTACATTAAATTGATTAGAAAAAAACCTAAACTAAGTATAGAGTTTAAATATGTATCTAAGGGTAACGAGGTACATCAAAATGTGCAGTATCAAGCTGATGAATTGTGCCAAGAGATTAAATCATTGTTTCCTAGTCCTACGGTAACCGTTAGCACCTCATTTGTTGGGGCTGATATGTTAATGGACTTAGTAGGGACACAAGTAAATAATGAGTTTTTTTTGAAATTAACTGAAGCTCCGATTACGATATCATCTCAGCAAGTATATATTACATTAGTCAACTTAGCTGAATATTTCTATTTTATAACAAATGAAAAACAAGAAATGATCAAGCATATATTTGAATCGAATGTACGAGATTATCAAGGGCATACAACGGTAAACAAAGAAATCCAAGAATCATTAGAAAGTAATAATGTAGAAGATTTTTGGTGGCTAAACAATGGAGTAACTATTGTAGCGTCTAAGGCTAATCTGACTACAGGAAAAGAAATATGTATAACAGACCCGGAAGTGGTTAATGGCTTACAAACGTCAACAGAGATATTCAATTATTTTTCAGAACATAAGAATAAGTTGTCTGATGAGCGTAGAAACATACTTGTTCGGATTATTGTTCCTGATAGTGATGAATCAAGAGATAGAATTATTTTGGCTACAAATAGCCAGACCAGTATACCCAAGTCTTCTTTAAGAGCAACTGACAGTATTCATCGACAGATTGAAATGTTCTTTAAGCCAAGAAATTTGTACTATGATCGTCGTAAGAATTACTATAAAAATCTTGGCAAAAAGGCAACTCAAATTGTGAGTGTTTCTTTTCTTGCCCAATGTCTTATGTCGTTATTACTCCAGATGCCTAATTATGCTAGGGCACGACCTTCAACTCTTTTGACTGATGATCGTGCATATAAAGAACTATATGTTGATAACCAAAATCTAAATACTTTTTATGCAGCTGCATTTATTGGGAAACAAGTTGAAAACGTTCTGAAAAAAAGCAGCCAATATACGACGGCACAAAAAGCAGACATATTATTTTATGTTATTTATATGACAGCTTGTAAGAAGGCGAATCAAATAAAAATAACTAGCAACTTGTTAGCAACAATTGATTTACAGCAATTCACAGAATCCTTTATTTTAGAGTGCGCTCAAGAAATATTTGACCTCTACCAAAAGATAGGGGGAACCGATAAAGTTGCAAAGGGTAGTGAGCTAATAAAAGAGGTTCAAAAATCTATACAATTAAACATTCAGCCAGCATCTATTTGATGCTGGTGTATTTTTTTCCTTGACTTACCACAACATACCAATTATAATAAAAGCTAATCCTAACAAATAACAATTATCAATTAAATAACGTATGTAAAACCAGCATGAAGCAAATCCTAAATGGTAGCTATAAAAAAGAGGTGATGCTAGTGTCGACGAAGCATGTTAACCACCTAGCGAATGAGAAGAGTCCGTATTTATTGCAGCATGCGCATAATCCGATTGATTGGTATCCGTGGGGAGAAGAAGCGTTTGTGAAGGCTAGAGAAGAGGACAAGCCGATCTTTTTTAGTTGTGGCTATAGTACGTGCCATTGGTGTCATGTTCATTAAAGTAACATTCAATATTGAATATTCCGTGCGTGGCGTACCGCTAATCCGCACAATGATACCGGCACTCCATGGCAATGATACCACCACTTCGATTCCCTAATCTACCGCAATCGTACCATCAGTCCATGACAATGATACCGGTTTCCTTTATCTTACTAGTAAGAACCATTTGGTTCAAATCTAAGATAAAGGAGACCATCACTATGGCAAACAAAATCAAAGTCAAACTGATTTTGGAACTGCGGGATGCACACATGTCTCAGAACAGCATTGCTGCCACTCGAAACATGTCAAAATCCTCCGTCAGCGAAGTATGCCACATCGCTGATGAGAAACAGATCCGCTATGACGATGTTAAAGAATTGGCTGAAGATGAAGTCTATCAGATGTTCTTCCCCAACAAATACTCGGATCTAAGCCAGCTCTATGAATTACCGTCGTATGATCAGGTTCATGACGAACTCAAAAAGGTAGGTGTTACCTTAAAACTTCTCTGGAAAGAATACAAAGCCGAGTGCGAAGCAAACGGAAGAATACCAGTCGGATACTCCAAGTATTGCGAAGATTACGGCCAATACGTTGCAGAGAAGGCGCTTACCAATCATCTTATCCATAAGCCGGGAATCCGGTGCGAAGTGGACTGGAGCGGACCTACCATGAAATTTATGGATCCGGACACTGGTGAGCTCATAAAGGTTTACCTGTTTGTAGCGACTCTTCCTTACAGCCAGTATTCTTATGTTGAGCCCTGCCTTGATATGAAACTGAATACCTGGCTCAGATGCCATATCAACATGTATAAATTCTTTGGCGGTGTGCCTGTGAGAACTGTATGCGATAACCTCAAGACGGGCGTTATCAAACACCCAAAAGAAGGAGACATCCTCCTTAACAGCGCATATGAGGAACTTGGCAATCACTACTGCACCGCTATCATGCCTACCGGCGTCCGCAAACCCAAGCAGAAAGCCTCTGTAGAAGGGACGGTCGGTAAAATTGCCACTGCGGTCATCGCAAAGCTCAGGAATGAAGAATTCCATTCCTTCGGTGAACTCAGGATTGCAGTGAGCAAAGCATTGGCTGAATTGAATGAAGCGCCGTTTCAGAAGCGGGAAGGCAGCCGCTACCTCGTGTATGTGGAGGAAAAACCCTATCTGCATGAACTGCCGGCAGTTCCTTATGAGATCTGCGAGTGGAAGCATGGGGTAAAGGTTTATCCTGACTGCCATATCGTGTTCTGGAAAAATCATTATTCCTGCCCGTTTCATTATCGCGGCAAGGAAGTAAGTGTACGGATCACGGATACGCTTCTCGAAATCTATTACAATCACGAGCGCATTGCCACCCATCCAAAGTTCCCCGATTACCGGAGCAACGGATGGAGCACGCACAAGGAGGATATGCCGGATGCATACAATCAGCCTGAAATGGATGAAAACCGCATCAAACGCTGGGCTGCGTCCATAGGAGAAAGTACGGCGGAAGTCATTGACCGTATTTTCCGTAGCGTAACTATAAAAGAGCAGGGCTATAATTCGGCCCTGTCGGTGTTACATCTGGCAAAGACGTATTCCGAAGAGCGTCTGGAAACCGCATGTGAAATCGTCCTGTCCAGTATACGGGTGCCCCGTTACCATCATCTTAAAGCCGTTCTTTCCGGCAATCAAGATAAAATCTATCTTGCCCAGAAAGAAGAAAGCGAAATCCGTCAAAAGAATAGTGAGGTGCGCGGATATGTCCGCGGTGCCGCTTATTATGGAGGATACGATGATGATAAATGAGGAAACCCGCCGCAAACTGGAAGAACTCAATCTGAGCGAAATGATGCGTGGACTGGAGCTCCAATCCGGTCAACAGAGCTGCCAGACCCTCACTTTTGAGGAACGCATGCAGCTCCTGGTTGATTATATATACCAGGAAAAATATACAAACAAAGTGAAACGTCTGACGAAACTTGCAAAGTTCCGCTTCCCACAGGCCAATGTCGATGATATCTACTACACAGACCGTCATCTTGACCGGGACAAGGTACTTGGCGTTGCTAGCTGTCAGTTCCTGAATTCCAATACGAATATCATTATTGACGGTTTCACGGGATCAGGCAAGAGCTATTTAGCCTGCGCATTTGGCAAAGCTGCCTGCAGGTTGGGATACAGAACTAGATACATCCGGATGCCGGATCTGTTACAGCTGCATGATGAAGCCGCTACCACTGTCACTGGCGTATCAAAACTCCTCAAGAAGTTTGAGAGTTACACACTCCTGATTCTGGATGAATGGCTTATCGATGATCTGTCACGCCAGCAGGAACATTTCCTGTTCGAACTGATTGAGCGTCGTTATACTGACAGAAGCACCGTATTCTGTACGCAGTATCGAATTGAGGATTGGCACACACGCCTTGGTGGTGGAATCCATGCGGATGCGATCATTGACCGCATTGTGAATAATTCCATTCGGATTTATTCCGGCGATCTGAATATGCGCAAGGTAAAGGTTAACGAGTAACAAAAAAGCTGTGTTGGGTACCGCTCTTCGGAGCGGTACTGACCAGCGGACTACCAGTACGCTTAGCATGGACAGACAGTATCTATAATTGCGATTCGCGGTACGAATCGTGCGGAATAATCACAATATTGACAGAATTAGTTAAATAATAAAGGGAGCAAAACAATAAATGAGATGTATTTAATACCAAGTGAATAAGGTAATATATAGCATTAAATATGACATTGCAACGTCATATTTAATGCTATAATTGTTTTGGGTGATAAAAAATGAAGATGAACCGGTTATTTGAAATAACGACTATTTTACTTAATAAAGGAACAATCACTGCCAAAGAACTTGCTGAGCGTTTCGGCGTATCGACGAGGACAATTTATCGCGATATAGATGTTCTCTCTGAAGCCGGTGTACCCGTGTATATGAACAAAGGCAACGGCGGCGGTATATATCTTCTGGAAAACTATGTGATTAACCGGACCCTTATTTCCACTCAGGAAAGCGAAAGTTTGCTGCTGGCAATAAGAGCGCTGCAGGCGACTCAATATCCGGAATTAGATAGAATCCTTGAAAAGCTAGGGGCAATATTTAAAAGCGCTTCTAGCTACGATTGGGTCGAAGTTGATTTTTCTCCTTGGGGAAGCATGCCAAACGAAAAAAATAAGTTCAACGACATAAGGCGGGCCATGCTGCAACGAAAAGTCATTCGTTTTCAATATGTGAATGCCGAAGGGCAGAAGAGCAGTCGATTGGCTGAACCGGAAAAACTGATTTTTAAAGATAATGCGTGGTATTTAGTGGCCTTTTGCCGACAGCGTCAAGAGTATAGAACTTTTCGGATTTCACGATTAAAAAAGCTGGAAGTACTGGCGGAATCATTTGAACAAAAGTTACCTCTCGAACCGAATACCGAAGCAAAAGACTTTTCACAACCGCTTGTGCATTTAAAACTTCGCTTTCAGTCAACGGCTTTAAATCGGCTATACGATTATTTTGACGACTCGTATATTATCCAAAATGATGACGGCAGCTTTACCTTAGAGGTTGCTCTTCCCGACGGGGAATGGATTTATGGCTACATCCTATCTTTTGGTGCTTTGGTTGAAGTATTGGAACCGGAACATGTCAGAAAATCCATTGCAGAACGAATGAGACAAGTTTTAAAAATTTATGAGTCCTAATTCTAATATGACATACTGTTGTCTTATTGCCCTGTATATAATAAAGAAAAAACATGAGGTGATAATCGATTATGACTATGGATTTTATTCAAGTCGATCAAGACAAATGTACCCGGTGCGGCGTCTGTGCTACGGTTTGTCCAGGTGTTATTGGTATGGGTGACAATGGACCGCAGGCAATAAGGGATCTTTGTGTGAGCTGCGGCCAGTGTGTGGCTGTCTGCCCTGAAGGGGCACTGGATAATACAAATGCTCCATTGGCCAATCAGATCCCTGTTGGGGAAAACGCTGTTCTTGATTCGGATTCAGCGGCTCAATTCTTGCACTCGCGCCGGTCCATCCGAAACTATCAGCAAAAGGCTGTGCCTCGGGATCAGGTACGACAGTTGCTGGACATCGCCCGGATAGCACCTACTGCCTGCAATTCGCAAGGAGTCGCTTATCACGTGGTGGATCATCCGGACACATTGCGTCAGATTGCGGCAGCCGTCATTGACTGGACAGAAGCTGAACTAAATAGCTCTCCTGCGATGGCCTCATCAAAATATGCGCCCCATACAGCTATGATGGTGGAAATATACCAGCGAATAGGGGAGGATACTGCCCTGCGCTCTGCCCCGTGTTTAATTGTGGCTACAGCCGATAAAAACTCCCTTGCTGTTGGCCGGGATAATACCTATATATCGTTTGCCTATTTGCAGTTGTTCGCAACGTCAATGGGCTTGGGGACGTGCTGGGCGGGTTTATTTGAGTACTGTGCCGCTTCCGGTCATGAACCGCTCCTTAACCTGCTAAACCTGCCGAAAAACATGCAAGTGACCAGCGGAATGATGGTTGGTTATCCGAGATATACCTATCAACGGTTGGTGGACAGAAATCCCTTACAAGTTATTTGGCAATAAACGGAAACAACTTCATGCTTTTTAGGATTCGTTTAAACTTTTCCAAATGAGGTAAACTATGAACAATATAAAATGGAGGGAAACTACCATGTCTATAAAACTACCGCCGGTCATTGACGCGTTTCTTCAGGCAAAAAATGATCATGATAGTACCGCATTTGTCGCCTGTTTTGCGGATCATGCCGTTGTCCAGGACGAAGGGCGGGAAATGCGAGGTACAGCCGTCATCAAACAATGGATTGAGGATAGCAATGCAAAGTACCAGATTACTGTTACTGCCGAGAAGCTTGCTGAGCGTGACAACGAGACTGTTCTTACCGCCCAAGTCTCCGGTAATTTTGAGGGGAGCCCGGTTTTGCTCGACTATCATTTTACGATCAGCGAAGGTAAAATCGGCCAGTTAAGCATCCGTTTAACAGGCGAGTAATTAGCTTATGAAACATAGACGGAAGGAGTTGACGACCACCGGCATTATCCAGGAAAACATAGGATAGTAAGGAGATAAAAAATGATCACGAACAATCAACTGCTTAAATTAAAATATAGAAGTTCTGAAAATATCGCTAAGGTGCGGGAGGTTTTGCTCAGTATGCAGGGGAAAATTGAATTTCTTCGTGATCTGAAAGTCGAAACGAACATACGTGATGGAGCATCCTCCTATGACATCCTGATGATCGCACAATACAATACCATGGAAGATTTAGAAGCATATATTGTTCATCCTGTACATGCCGAAGTAGCCAAATACATTGCAAGTATGCTGGAAATCAGTGCAGTAGTATGTTATGAATCATAAAACCATCTAGGTATGATCACAAGTCTAAACGGTAGCTAAGTCTGAATGATTTCAGTGATATTGAGGAAACTGTTCATTTGCAGTTAATATATTTATATTGGTCTTACTGTTTCAGATGTTTCTAGGGGCTCTGGGTGATTCTGATTTACGCTGTAAATAGGGACTTTGGTCAATTTATTGACGGATGTTTCGTGGCATGTTATGGAGCATGCTTATGAAGCTGCAAAGCTAGATAATATATGGATTCTTGGTAACCTTAAATGACATGTACTGGAACGGATTAATCGCATGTACTAGAACTAGAAAATGCCTGTGAAGCCAGTAAATTCAAGGGTCAGATTTTTGTTCCACTTCTGACATGCCAGTGGTGCCATGTACATTAAAGTAACAATTAATTTAATTGTTTTAACGGTAAAAATTCAATGTCTTTTACAATTTGAAGAATCTTTTGTCCATGTTCAGTATCAATCTTATGAATAAGATCGTTTTTCCAGGTATCATAGTCGTCAATTTTCCATCCACACTTTTTATACAAAAATAATTGTATCAAATTCTCTAGGGAATCAATATCTATTGCTATTTTTGCATTAATTGTATCTCCTTTTTCATATTCTTTCCATAATTGAGCTAAGTCACAAGTATGAATGTCTTGGGTATTCCTAAATCCAATTTTTTCCCATGCATCTTTTTCATTTTTTATATTAATATGCTGTTTTTGTGGAGTAGGAATATCTCCTGTATACGCTTCTTGTAAGTCATGAATAAATAACATTTTTAATATTTTTTCTTTATCATATTTGTCATTATCTGTATCAATTGCAGGTAAATAAAGTAATGCAATTAAATATGCACCAAAAGTATGCTCTGCAACAGATTCCGGATAATATATTTCACGATGTATCCATCCAGATCTAGGCGTTTCTTTTAAATCGTAAAGTTCTGCAAGCAAATTTCCTGCAAGATATGGTTTACAAAATAATTCTTTTATATAATTAATATAGCGATATAGTAAACCTGTTATTCTAGACTTTGCAAGAATATTATCTATTAATTCTTTAGTTTTTTCTAGAATATGATTCTCTAGCTTACCCTTAACATATCTACTCTTTCCCAGAGATAGTAATGTATATATATCCAATTCAAAACCATTATCAAAAGTGCTGTTATTAAGCTGATTAGTGATTTTGATATATAAATGCGTATATGTTTTATCACATTTTCCTAAATCATCTATATGATATACTAAACTCAATACCTCAATATCTCCATAGTATTGCAAATGAAATCCTCTATTTAAATCATCCCATTGTGGATTTGTTATTAATTTCTCAATATATTCATTAGCTGTATTATTATCACCTAAGTATATTAAACTAATATAAATGGTGCGAATATAAAATATAATTTCATCTCTGGCAATATTATTATTTTGTAATATAATATTCTTTACAGAATTTAAAATATTTAAGGCCCTATGGCGATAATTTCCACCTTCTAATCGACCTGCTATGTATGCAGAACCAATTTTTAAATTAAGTTTTTCTTTTTGATCACAATTTAAACAAGTTAAATCATCATTCAATATTATCTCAATTACATCTAACAAATGTTTTTGGTCAACTGTTTTATCGTTTATAATCTCTTTTATGAATCTATTATATTTATATTTATAAACTTCATTGAATACATTAGTAGTTATTTCTCTATTTTTGTCATACTGTAAATAATTTTCAACAACATGATAAGCAATTAAATAATCATTAACGATTGGATGTAAATCAATAAGCAATTCTTTCCATTTTTGAATATGATTAGTATAAATATTTTTTGTTTTATTGTAAGCTAACGAAGCTAATTCTGATAATAAAGAATGGGAATTTGTAGTATTGTCATATTTTTTTATTTGGTCGCAACAAAATTCATAATATATATCACTTAATTTTATTTTTTCATTCTTTTCTTTTATTTTTTCATATTGAGAAACCAATAAATGAATTGTTAAAATATCTATTTGTGGAAACTTAAAATTATCCATTGCATTTTTTATAAACTTACTAACGGAATTAAAATCATAATTAGAATAGGTTGAAGTATCTAAAAATGACTTAATGAATATATCGAAATTTTCATTCTTTGATGAAATACCTGAAAACGTTATTAAATAACTATCTTCATATATGTTGTTAGGAACATTTCCCCTTGTTCCTATTATTTTTTTTATTCTATCAGAATGTAATAACGAGATAAAATCTCCAATTATTTCTGAATTATATTTGATATATTCATTGTTATCAAAACCGTCAATAATTAATACTATAGATACTTTAGATTTATTTAGATCCATAAATTTTCTGATTCTTTCAATATCTCTTTTTGGATTATTCAAATATTCTTTAAAATAGTAACTAACATCTATATAAATAGGGCATATAATATCTATATAGAACTTAAATTAATCTATTAATTAACAATTTTCCAATCCTTCTGACGCATTTCTTTTGTGCCAACTATATACCAACCTTCATCTTTTGTTGGTGAATCTGTCAATCGTATATATGTTTCTTTATAATTAAAAACAAGACCTTTTTGTTGATATTTATGAGTCAACCAGACCATTAGAAATTGAGGAAACATGATTAAGCACTCTTCCATCTTTGTCATTTCCATAGCGTCAAAATCGAAATAAAAATTAGCATCATGTATCACTTTATGACGTATTTCAAATGCTTTTCTAATAACTTTTTCAATTTCCTGTGACATTGAACTTTGTTTCTGTATTAATAACATAATATATGGCAAGGCATAAACCTTTGTCAGGTGATTGACAGAGGTTCATGCGCTGTAATGGCAAGTTTTGAGCATTATCAAAGAATTCGAAGTGAGTCAATCTGATAAAAACTCCTACTGAATTGTATTAATTTGGCAGGAGTTTTAGCCTGTTAACAGAATGTTGAGATTAGAGAATAAAATGTTATGTATCTGACTCAGCGGAGCCGTCCCCGCGAATGGAGTAAACTTGTAAATAGCAACTTTGTTATAAAAGTTGGTTAGGAGGGGTTAAATTGAAAGAAGTAAAAAAATCAGATTCATATTTGGATGCTCGAATTCCGATAACTAGAAATATGGATCATGCATATTTATTAGAAGTAACTGGACTATGCCCTTTATGTGGTAAGAATTTATTAGCTACAAAAGCAAATAGCAAAACTAAGCTTTATCAAATTGCTCATATTTATCCCAATAGCCCCCTCACAGAACAAATAGAAGAATTATACGGGCTAGAACGTCTAGGGGCTACATGTGAAGATTTTGAAAATAAAATTGCATTATGTAAAGACTGTCATGGTATATATGATGATCATGTGACTAAATCCGAGTATTTAAGTTTGCTGGATGTAAAAAAAAGACTGATGAGTTTGTCTAATGCGAAGGTATCTACTTCATATCAGAGTTTGGAAGATGAAATAATTCTAGTCATAGAAGCTCTTAACACTATAGATGAAAGTACTATACAAAGGTTAAAACTGAAATATAATGGAGTAAAAATAGCAGATAAATTTGAAAGCAATTACATGATTTTAAAAAATAAAATTGAATCATACGCTTGCAATTATTATTATTTCATTAAAGAAACTTTTCAAAACTTAGAAGAAACTGACCAAGTCCATTTCAATATTATTGCAAGTGAAATAAAGACAAGCTTTTTAAAATGCGAAAAAGAATTATCTAATAAAAGTGATATATTTTATTCATTAGTCAGTTGGTTGCAATCGCAAATAAAAGGATCTTCTATAGAAGCTTGTGAAGTTGTAATATCATACTTTGTGCAGAACTGTGAGGTATTTCATGAAATTACCAAATAAATTGTTTTCCTATAAAGAGAGTACAATTAGTAAGTTGCCTGTTATTTTAAGTGAAATAATTGAAAATGAACACATTACAATTTACCAACTATATATGAATGTAATAGGAAAGTTTGATAATATATCTGAGTTTTTAGAGGTACTGGAGTGCTTATACGCTCTTGGAAAAATTGATTATGACAATGAATTAAGGAGAATCAGAAATGCTGTATGAAATTATTTGTGACAAATTCAAGAAAAAACGAATAGAATTTCATGCAGGGCTTAATACTGTTTTGGGAGATAACTTCGGAAGCAATTCGATTGGTAAATCTACTTTTTTAATGATTATTGATTTTGTTTTTGGTGGTAAAGACTATGTTATGGCATCATCTGATATACAGAAAAATGTTGGAAGCCATATAATAAAAATTTGTTTTGTTTTTGATAAAAGGAAATACTACTTTTCGAGAAATACTGACGACTTAGAAATTGTAAATAAGTGCGATGAGAATTATAATATACAATCTGAAACGAGTCTTGACAAGTATTGTAATTTTCTTAAGAATAATTATAAAATTTCATTACATGATATTAGTTTTCGTAATATTGTTGGGCGTTTTTCTAGAATATACGGAAAGGATAATTTAGATGAGAAACGTCCTTTAAATATAGTACCCAATGAAAAAGCCGGTGATCCAACTAATGCATTATTAATGTTATTTGATTTGTACAGTGCTATTGCAGAATTAGACTATTTATTGAAAGGGAAAGAATCGGAATTAAGTGCATCCTGAATCGGTGGCACATTTTTTGCATTAACACTGATAAGCGTTTAAACTGCAAATTAAGAAATACAGTAGTAGTCATGATAGGCATTAATGACATAACTGAGCGTATGTTACGAGGGATCACCCTCAAGAAGGCAAACCTTAACACACCTCATGCGTAGACTGTTTTTTCAGCATGGTACAATCCAAATATAATGATATTGTCTTATACTAACGCCATATAAATTGCTCGAAATGTTTCAAACCATGGACTATCCTTACCAAAATGCAATTCATATCTGCGAGCATGATGAACTAGACGGGCGGCAAATGTAATCATGGTTTGAATGACAGTCTTAATTCTGCGCCGAAACGCTTTCTTTTTTAATGGAGAATGCTCTTGGTTTGCGAGTTGTTGACCAATTATTCGCAGTACATTGTACGCCAACATAGCAAACTTTAAGATTATGTCATTTGTAGCAAATTTGCCAGATGGAAATCGTTCCAAATCCATATCTGTCTTGATTTCGCTGTGAAATTGCTCGCTTGTTCCATGTTCATGGTAGAGCTGAATAATGATTTGCGGCTCATCCGGCAAAGACGTCCAATAGGTATCTACCTCAATATTGGGAACTAAGAGAATTTGCCCATTTTTAAGAATGGTTCTTTCCGTGATACAATAAATGACTCTCACGTTTTGCCCCAATTCTTCCCTATATAATTGGGTCGCCCCCCAGTATACGCGTTTTCCCGGACGGTGGTTTACGCAGATGCCTTCCGCTTTTGCTAGCTCTAACCAGCGTTCACGAGATTCTCTACGCAGATTGCGCTTGATGATGAAATCCGTATTGGTCTCCGGTCTAAGAAAAATAGCCAAATTATCAATACTATCATTACCCGAATCCATACGAATCAGGGTTGGAAGAGATGTTAATTGTTTAGCATACTCAATGCTCTGGCGCAAAAATTGTGGTGTCCCTTTTTGACAATGGTCACTACCAGGGCGAAGCTCTACATGCAAAGCATATCCTTCTAATCCTATATAAGCAAACATGGGCGCATAGCCGTCGAAATCTTTATATGTCCTTGATACCCCTTCTTTTTTAGTTTTTGAGTTATCAAAAGGAGATACATCACAATCAATTGGGATGTATCTCACCTGCTGCACTTGGTTTTCTTCAGTCGTTCTGGAAAGGGTAACCGGGGTAATGCTAACTTGTAAGACTTTGAGTAGAGCAATGGATTCTTCAGCAACAATACTCGACCAAGCCGGTTGGGTAGCTCCTGCATCCAAACGTTGACGCAATGTAGGACTTGAGGGAGCACGGTAGATACGTAGAGCTTGCCGGAAAAACTTGTCTTTTCGGAATTCTTCAATGCAATCAAAATCGCTTTTTCCTTGGCATAACAAACCGATATATGAAATAGCTATATCACCATGCGAAAGCTCAGGAGCTATTACGCCGCTAAGCTGAGTTTTACTCAATCGTTTATATAATTCAGTCTTGGCGAGCAATGCGCCTACTAAAGTCATTCCCGAATAGGTAGTAAGTTCTTCACTTGATTGTTTTAAAAGGTATTTCATTGATACACCTCCAAGGTGAATTACTATTCCCTGATTATATCTCAATACCTTTATAATTCGACGTTTTTCTCTCTTTTCCTATGTCATTTGTATTTCCGTGCCACGGATTAAGGTGCATATAAGAACGCTCAAAAATACAATTATTTATCTTCTATAGGGATAAGACAGTATAAATTAAATGTGAAAGAATTAGACTCTTTAAATATCGATAAAGAACAGATTCCCAAAGCGTTAGATAGCAATCTTTTAGATTTAGATTCTGTAAAAACAGATGAATTACTAAAGTTAAAACATGACCTATCAATTGCAAAACGACATCGTAGCCGAATTTATTCGCAATTGGAAATGATTAATTTAAACATTGATGAAACTATAAATTTAAAAGCAGAGAAATTTGATGACCTATTAGCATTTTTTCCAAACGCAGCAGTTAGAGATTTATCTGAGATTGAAGAATTTCACAAAGAGATTAGTCAGGTATTGAAGTCTGAGCTAAAGAAAAAACAATCCGAATTAAATAAACTACTATCAATTGCACAAAGTCAGGTTGATGATTTAGAAAAACATATTAAGGAAATTGTTCAATGCTCTAGTTTCTCTAAAGTAATATTAATGAAATATTCAAATCTTCAAAAGAGAATTGAACTTCTGGAAAACGAGAATAGATCGTTTGAGAAGTTAGAATCATTAAAGCAATCTAAGAGTGATGCAAAACAGCGGCGAGATAAAATGAAGTTGGAACAGCTACAACAATTACAAACTACCATCAATGCTAAGATGTTAGAAATTAATGATTATATATACTCTGGAAAGAAGAAACCACCTATTATTACGTTCGATGATAATCAATATATATTTCAAACGATAGATGATACTGGTACTGGTACTTCATATAAAAGCATGGTGGTATATGATTTGAGTATATTGGAATTGACACAATTACCGATTTTAATACATGATTCCGTAGTGTTAAAGCAAATATCAGATGTAGCTATTGAAAGAATTTTTTTGAAATATAAAAGCTCTGGTAAACAAATATTTATTTCCTTTGATAAGATTTCTGCATATAGTTTAAATAGCCAAAAAATATTTAAACAAACAAAAGTGTTAGAATTATCTGTGGATGGAGAAGAACTATTTGGACGTTCATGGAACGATCGATAACTTAGAAAAGGGGACGGAGGTATTGTCCTGAAAAAGAATCTAACATCAAATTGATGCTGGTTTTCTATTTTTATCCTCATATCACCTTGACATTACCACAACATACCAATTATAATAAAAACTAATCCTAACAAATAACAATTATCAATTAAATAACGTATGTAAAACCAGCATGAAGCAAATCCTAAATGGTAGCTATAAAAAAGAGGTGATGCTAGTGTCGACGAAGCATGTTAACCACCTAGCGAATGAGAAGAGTCCGTATTTATTGCAGCATGCGCATAATCCGATTGATTGGTATCCGTGGGGAGAAGAAGCGTTTGTGAAGGCTAGAGAAGAGGACAAGCCGATCTTTTTTAGTTGTGGCTATAGTACGTGCCATTGGTGCCATGTTATGGAACGCGAATCTTTTGAGGACTTGGAAGTCGCTGCGTTGTTGAACAATTATTTTGTTGCAGTCAAGGTTGACCGGGAAGAGCGGCCTGATGTGGATCATATTTATATGGCGGTGTGTCAGGCGGTGACCGGGCAGGGTGGTTGGCCGCTGACGATTGTAATGACTCCAGAGAAGAAGCCGTTTTTTGCGGGGACTTATTTGCCGAAGCATGCTATGATGGGCAGACCGGGGCTGCTTGAAGTGTTGTCAATGCTGAAGGAACAGTGGGATCAGAACCGGGACAGGATTGAGGAGATTGGCGAAAAGTTATCTCAATCGTTAAGGCCGCAGACGGTTAAGCCGGAGAAGGGACAGTTGTCGCAGGCTACACTGGAGAAGGCATTTTCTCAGCTTTTACATGATTTTGATCCTGCTTATGGCGGGTTTGGGTCGGCGCCTAAGTTCCCAACACCGCATAATTTATTGTTTTTATTACGCTACTGGCGGCGGTCAGAGGATAAAAAGGCTATTGCTATGGTAGTAAAGACGTTGGATGCCATGAGTCGGGGCGGGATCTATGATCAGCTTGGTTATGGGTTTGCCCGGTATTCAACAGATAATAAATGGCTGGCACCACATTTTGAAAAGATGCTGTATGATAATGCACTGTTGTGTTATGGTTATGTGGAAGCCTACCAGTGTACTGCTGATCCGGATTTTGCCCGTATTGCCGAAGAGATCATTACCTATGTCCTGCGGGATATGACTAACGCCGGCGGCGGGTTTTATTCAGCAGAGGATGCAGATTCAGAAGGCGTTGAAGGCAAGTTCTACGTTTGGTCTCGCCAGGAGATTCTTGCGATATTGGGTCCGGAACTGGGCGAGTTGTTTGCTGAGGTTTACGATGTCACCCTGGCTGGCAATTTTGAAGGGGAAAGCATTATAAATTTGATTAATCACGATTTATATGATTATGCGGCCAAGAACAATCTTGATATTAATGAGCTTGAGTCTCAAATGGCTGCAGCCAGGGAAAAATTGTATCAGGTACGTGAGCAGCGAATCCATCCGTTTAAAGATGACAAGATTTTAACTGCCTGGAATGGTCTGATGGTTGCGGCATTGGCTAAGGCTGCCAGAGTGCTGCAGCGCGAGGATTACACGCAGGCTGCAGAGCGGGCTGTTGAGTTTATCTTTAATAAGCTGACTGCTGCTGACGGGAAACGATTGTTGGCACGGTACCGGGATGGTGATGCGGCTTATAAGGGTTATGTTGATGACTATGCTTTTCTGCTCTGGGGTCTGCTGGAGGTTTATGAAACAACCTTTAATCCAAAGTATTTGCGGCAGGCGATTCATATCAGCCTGGACCTTAAGGAATTGTTCTGGGACAGTTGGGATGGCGGCTTTTATTTTACCGGGCATGATAGTGAAGAACTTTTGCTGCGGCCCAAGGAAATATATGATGGTGCGATGCCTTCGGGTAATTCGGTGGCCGCGTTGGCTTTGCTCAAGCTAGCACGCTTAACAGATAACAATGAATATAATGTGATGGTAGAAAAGATGTTTACATGTTTTAGTGCTGAAGTCACGCATTATCCCCGGGCCTATACTTTCTTTTTGTTGGCGCTTGACTATTACCTGTCAGCACCCAGCCATATTGTTATTGCCGGGGACAAAGAAGACACTGAGGTTCAGGCTATGCTGGCGCTAGCGAGACAGCGGTTTATGCCGGGAACGACTGTTATTTATAATGATCCGGAATACCAAACCGACAATTTGGAATTAATCCCGGTAGCTGCCGGGCAAGTAGCTGTTGGTGGCCGGGCCACCGGCTATATTTGTGAAAATTTTGCTTGTCAACGCCCGGTTCAGACTTTGGAAGAATTTAAGCAATACCTGGAAAAATGATTTACTATAATCGAAAGTTACAAAGGGAAAGGGGCAAATACAAATGATTAGTGTAAAATTACAAAAAGCAATTAATAACCAAATTCAAGCGGAAATGTATTCAGCCAATCTATATTTGGCTATGTCTGGCTACTGTATGTCTAAAGGTCTGAAGGGGTTTGCTAATTGGCTGCGGGTACAGTACCAGGAGGAAACTATGCATGCGCTGAAGTTTGTTGATTATATACTCGCGCGTGGTGGTGAGCTTGAACTTAAGGAAATTGACGCTACGCCGACTGAGTTTGGCAAGCCTGTTGAGGTTTTTGAAAAGGTTTTAGCTCACGAAGAGCATGTTACAAATCTCATTAATAAGCTTCACGAAGTGGCTGTTGAGGAGAAAGATGTTGCTGCTCAAATTTTTGCACAATGGTTTGTGACTGAACAGGTGGAGGAAGAGTCTACTGCCAGTGGAATTCTTGAACAACTTAAAATGGTTGGTGATAAAAGCTCGGGGCTGTTCTATTTGGACAAAGAATTGGCTACCAGAACGTATCAGCCGCCGACAGCTAATGTGTAATTTTAAGAGGTATTTTGTCAGATCGTTTACCATAATTTCGGAAATCCTGTCATAAATGGCAGGATTTTTTTTATGTTTAGAGAATTTCCTTAATTACGCCCAAAAAAATGCGATATATATTATAGTGGTACTTTGCCTACATGTTATAGGGAGGGCTTTCATTGGAAAAATCAACAGTTATTGGTGTAATATTGGGGCTTGTGGCCATTGGTGTCGGTATGGTGCTTAAGGGCGCTAGTCTAACGGCTCTGATAAACCCCGCAGCATTTTTAATTATTATTGCTGGTACAGTGGCTGCGTTACTTAATGCATTCCCAATGGATCAAATTAAGAACTTTCCGGTATTATGCAAAAAATTGATTAAAAAGGATGAGCATATTTCTAAATCTGATTTACTAACCTTGT
Organism: Sporomusa sp. 246TCP1; assembly: GCF_057319775.1. Lineage (NCBI taxonomy): Bacteria > Bacillati > Bacillota > Negativicutes > Selenomonadales > Sporomusaceae > Sporomusa > Sporomusa sp. 246TCP1. Next base: position 286,552 of record NZ_CM170492.1, read on the forward strand.
TTGTCGAATTGTCTCAGGTTGCCAGGCGGGAAGGTATTCTTGCCTTAGAGAGCAGGTTGGAAGAAATTCATGATCCATTTTTGAAAAATGGTATGAGTATGGTTATTGATGGCATGGATGTTGATTTTGTTAGGGATGTACTTGATGCGGATATTGAGGCCATGGAAGAACGCCACCGCTCAGGGGCGCTCATTTTTGCCCAGGCTGGTATGTATGCACCTACGCTCGGTGTATTGGGTGCGGTAATTGGCCTGATTGCGGCTCTTGGCAACCTAAACGATATAGAAGCGTTAGGCCATGCGATTGCTGCCGCTTTCGTGGCAACGTTGCTTGGTATATTTACCGGGTATGTGCTTTGGCATCCATTTGCTAATAAACTTAAGTTAATATCCAAAGATGAAGTGGAATTAAAGCGAATGATGGTTGAAGGCATACTATCGCTGCAAGCCGGTGATTCACCAATGGCTATTGAGTCCAAGCTGCTGGTATTTATTCCGCAGAAGGTCCGGGATTTATTAAAGCCTAAACCGGAGGGTAAATAATGAGTAGAAAGAAAAAAAAAGAGTATCATGAGGAGCATGCGGATGAGACTTGGCTGGTTCCTTACTCTGACATTTTGACATTACTTTTGGCGTTGTTTATTGTACTGTTTGCTTCTGCCCAGGTTGACTCGAAAAAATTTGATCAATTAAGAGCTTCATTCAATGTAGCGTTCAGCGGTAGTCCGGCATTGCTGGACAATCCTAAACCCCCTCAGCCGGAAAAGGGCAGTCAGGCTCCACCGGTACCGTATTTACCGACTGTTATAGATGCGGGTGCGACTAATGAAAAGAAAGCGTATATGCAGGAAACAGCTCAGCTGGTTGAGACGAAGAAGAAACTGGATAAGTATATTGCCGAAAATGGTTTAGGCAATGACTTGGTAACCTTGCTGACTGATGATGGGTTGATGATTCGCATAAAAGATACCGCATTATTTCCATCAGGAAGTGCAACGCTTAGACCGGAATCACGCCGCTTTGGTGAACAGATAGCCAAACTTTTGCAGCCGCTTACACAAAAAGTTACGGTGTCCGGGCATACGGACATTATACCAATAAATACCAGAGAATTTCCTTCTAACTGGGAACTAAGTTCCCAGCGTGGGGTAAATTTCATGAGATTTTTGTTGGCTCAGGATACCGGACTTAAGGCAGAACGGTTTAGTGCTACCGGTTACGGTGAATATCGACCCATTGCCAGCAATAATACGGAAGCAGGCCGGGCGGCTAACCGGCGGGTTGAGATACTTATCCAGCGTAACTACCGGCCATAGAAACTAGTTGATGATTTCAAAGTTGCTTATCTTCAGGAAACTATTGCAACAAGTAAATAATTAGTTTATGCTAAATGAGGCAGTAATATGGCCTCATTTTTAATTTGTTAGACAATTTTTGCTATAATTTTCTTGTCTATAGGGATAAACAACATTATAATGACTTATGTTTGTCCTGGGATATAATATAGGTATTGGATAGACAGGCTATTCAGCGGATAAGGAGAACCAAGACTGTGGTTTTTAAAATGTTTGTCAAGTTTTCTGTAATTGGGCTGTCGGGTGTGGGCGTTAATATGGCCGTATATGTCCCACTAATGGCGATGGGTATAAACTATATGACTGCGGCAGTGGTATCATTTTTGGCGGCTGTTACCAATAATTTTATCTGGAATCTGCTGTGGACTTTTAAAGGCAGGGCGCTTGATAAGAGTTTGCGGCGCAAGTATATTTTATTTGTGGCTTGTAGTATTATTAATTTACTTGTCAATTTGGCAATTTTAAAGGTCTTGGTTGAGCAAGTTGGCATTAATGCGATGGTGGCCCAGCTTATTGCCATTGCTGCGACCGGGGTTCTTAATTTTGCGCTTAATTATGCAATTACGTTTAATGACAGACGTGGCAAGCGCGAGGAGGCAGCAACTACTCATGAAACTTGTAATTATTCCAACTTATAATGAGAAGAATAATATTCGTGAATTATTAGGTCTGATTTATAAGTATGTTCCCGATAGCCACGTTTTGGTGGTTGATGACGGATCACCGGACGGAACGGGTGATTTGATCGAAAACCTTATGGCAAGTGAATACCAGGGGCGTCTATTTATTTTAAAACGTTCAGGCAAGCTAGGCTTGGGTACTGCCTATATTGCTGGTTTTAAATGGGCGTTAGCACGGAAATATGATTTGATTTTTGAAATGGATGCAGATTTTTCGCATAATCCCAGGTATTTGCCTGAATTTTTAACAGCTATTACTGACTGTGATGTTGTTTTGGGCAGCCGTTATGTTGTTGGCGGCGGTGTAACTAACTGGAGTTTGCTCCGTCGTTTTATCAGTCTGGGCGGCAGTTTGTACTCCCGTACTATTCTCAGCTTGCCTTTTCATGATCTTACTGGTGGTTTTAAGTGCTTTCGTCGCAAGGTCCTGGAAACAATTAACCTTGACGATGTTAAGTCAAACGGGTATTCTTTTCAGATAGAGATGACATATCGAGCCTTCTTATTAGGCTTTACCATTAAAGAGGTTCCTATTGTATTTGAAGAGCGGGCAGAAGGTCAGTCTAAGATGTCTTCGTCCATCTTTCGGGAAGCGATATGGATGGTGCTTAAGCTTAGAGCGGCCCAGGCAAGTATGAAAACTGCCCGGATCAAACCGATTAAGCCTTAAAGGAGATTTCTATGCCGATTATATTCTCGCCGTTTAGTGCGGTATGGCTGATTATTATTGCCGGCTTTGTGGTACGTCTGGCGTTAGGTGCAACCATTGGCCTGGGGGTTGATGAGACCTATGTCACAGCCGTTGCCAGGCAGTTAAGCCTAAGCTATTTTGATCATCCGCCGTTACATCTGTGGATAATTTGGTTGACAACATATGTAACTGGCAGTGAAAATCCAGTGATTTTGCGCTTGCCGTTTATTTTATTGTTTGCGGGGACGACTTGGTTTTCGTACCGGCTTACTGCCAGACTGTTTAGTGAATGGGCTGGTGTGTGGGCAGCGCTGCTGCTTACTGTGTCAGCTGTGTTTGGTTTGACTGGCGGTGGTTGGTTATTACCTGATGGTCCGCTGATGTTTTGCCTGATGGTTGTAGTTTATTTACTCAGTAAGCTGTTTTTCCCGCCGGACCGCGGTCAATCGTTAGCTTTGTGGCTGATTGCCGGGGTGTTTTTAGGGCTGGGGCTTTTGAGTAAATATCATGCGGTGCTGTTAGTCTTTGGTTTGTTTATTTACTTAATCACCAGCCGGGATCGTCGCTGGGTCCTGGCAATACCAGGGCCGTATCTGGCTGTTTGTATTGCTGTTGCCGTTTTTTCTCCTGTGTTGATTTGGAATGCTCAGCATGACTGGGTTTCTTTTGTGTTTCAAGGCAGCCGTGGGGCAGTTAGCGGGTTTTATCCAGGCAAGATGCTTGCTAATATTGTAGGACAGGCAGTGTGGGTACTGCCGTGGATTTGGCTGCCACTTATCTGGCAGTTTGTCAAAGGAATTAGCCGTGGTCCTGCCAGGTCGAGGTTTAGTGGGTTGCAGGATAAACGCTGGTTTTTGTGTTGCCTGGCTTCAGGGCCGATCCTATTATTTACTATTGCACCTATATGGGGAGCACAGGGGCTTTTCCATTGGCAGGCACCAGGATATTTATTGGTGTTTCCGCTCTTGGGTCAAGCTGTTGCCGGCTGGCTTCAGTTTGGTCGTCGCTTAGTGCGTAGTTGGCTGATTTTTTCCGTTACTGTTTTTGTTGTTATTGCTGTTGTTTTGGGGAGTCATACGGCTAATGGCTGGCTGAAGACGGCAAAACCAGACTGGTTTACTCAGGGTGATCCTTCCTGGGAGGCGCTTAATTGGGCAAGTTTGCCGGAAAGTCTGGCAGAACGCGGCTTTTTGGACAGTTCACTTACGGTAGAGTTTCTTATCGCAAGACATTGGATTGATGCGGGTAAGATTGATTACGTTATGGGTGGTACGCTGCCACTCTTATGTCTGACAAATGAACCGCATCACTTTGCCTTTATGCATAATCCTGCTGATTTCTCTGGTAAGAATGCCTTGATTATTGGCCGGCAGAATATGGCTGATGTCGCCAAAGAGCTGGCTCCGTACTTTGAGACGATAGAGTTTAAGGGTAATGTTCCTATTTACCGACAGGGGCAGCCTCAATTTGATGTAGCAATTTTTTATGGACAGAATTTTAAAGGACAGTATCCTTTACCATATGGCTTTAGCGGCAATAAGTAATGGAGGTACTTATTTTGAAAGAGAATGCTATGGTTTCCGGCCGCAACAGCCTTTTGTTTCAAAACATGAGGTTTGCGGCTATTGTTGGCCTGGTTATGATTTTGATTGCTCTTACGGTTAACCAAAGCGGCATGAATGAGATTTTAATTGTCGCTAACTTATTTAGCGGTATTGGCAATGATGTATTTTTGGCTTTTAGTAATGGGATTTTGTTTTGGGTGGCCTATAAAAAGAAGTGTAAAAGCCTTTTTTATCTGGTGGTCAAAGTGGATGCTGCAGTATGGTTGATTGTTCATTCGCTCAAATATGTTGATTTAGGTGAATGGTCTTTGCGTCCTAATGGTATTCCAAGTGGCTTTCCCAGTGGGCATACTACCCACGCGTTTGCCATGGCATTTTTGTTATCTGTGTTTTATCCGCGGCTGGCCTGGCTGTGGTATGGCTGCGCAGTAGTTATTTCCTGGTCACGGATCGAAACAAGTTCTCATACGGGTTTGCAAGTAACAGCTGGCGTTATTTTTGGTATAGGTTTGGCTTGGTTTGCGGTAAATAATTGGCTTAAGCGGCATGATTCATTTATCTTACCAGAAAGGACAATGCCATGAGAATACTAGATAAGTACATTATTACTGAGTTGATGTGGCCGTTCATTTTTGGTGTTTGCGCATTTTCCAGTATGTTTATCGGTGGCGGTACAATGTATCGAATTGCGCAGTATATTAGTAAATTTGGTGCATCAACGGCTGTTGTTGCTAAGTTGTTTATCTACAGTTTGCCTGGGGTTATTGTGCTGACATTTCCCATGTCTACCTTGCTGGCAACGCTACTATGTTATGGCAGGCTGTCTGCTTCGTCGGAGCTTATTGCGATGCGGGCAGCGGGACTGAGCTTTTACCGGCTGACGGCGCCTGTTTTAATTACAGCATTCTTTATTAGCACGTTTGCGGTAGTCTTTAATGAAACTGTGGTTCCTGCAGCTACTGAGGCTTATAATGCAACTATCAGTACTGAGATTAAAGGCAATACCCGTCCCAAAAGTCAGGAACATATGGTGATATTGGAAAAATCCAAGGATGGTATTGGGCGTCTGACTTATGCCCGCCGCTACGATGAAACTAGCGCGGTTATGCAACAGGTAACTGTTCAGGAATTTGAAAATAACCGTCCAGTGCGTATCGAGACTGCTGATACAGCAGTTCGCTATGATGGGGGTATGGCTCTTACAAATGGCGCTATCCAGGATATTGTATCATCTGATAGTACGAGGACCATGTTTTTCAACCAGCAGTATCTTCCTGTTGAAAATAAAACTGTTAAGGTATCTGAGCAAAAACGCAGCGAAGAAATGACAATCCGCGAACTAAAACGCGCTGCCGCCAAGCTGCCTGATGGTGAACGCCAAAAAAATGTTTATTTGGTAGAATTGAATAAACGGGTTGCTATTCCGTCAGCTTGTCTGTTTTTTGCTCTCGTTGGCGCACCACTGGCATTAAGTTCGCCGCGGACCAGTTCGTCCAGCGGGCTGGGTTATAGTATTATTATCATTTTTTTGTATTATATTGTTATGACTATCGGTACAACTATGGGGCAAAATGGTGTTCTACCGGCGATGCTTGCCGCATGGCTGCCTAATATTGCGGCACTTGTGCCAGGCTTATATCTGCTGCGCCGCGCTGCTGCGTAGTGTGGGCGATGAGCTGAGGCTATAGTAACAGAATAGTAAGCAAGGTGGGATTACCACGCTATGTTTGCACTGACTAGAGGGAGATGGATGTCTCTCTCGTCAGTGGCGCATGGTTGTGAGGTAGTCTCACTTTTTCTATTTGGTTTTTTAAAAAATTGGTATATAATTATAGTTGTAATTTTGTGGCAGGTGATGACATGGTTATTGGTATTGGTATTGATATTATTGAGATAAAGCGGATCAAGGCGGCTATTGCCCGCGATTCATTTATAAAACGAGTATTTACGGCTGATGAAGCGGCTTATTGCTTTAGCCGTGGTGTACAGCAGGCGGCTTCGTTTGCTGCACGATTTGCGGCTAAAGAAGCAGTAGCCAAAGCACTTGGCTGTGGTTTGGCCGGCGGGAGTATCCGGGATATTGAAGTTACCATCGGAGATGGGGGTAAGCCGGGGATTATTTTACATGGTAGTTTTGCTGTATTAGCTGCCGGGCTAGGTGTTACCGGCTTACATATTTCGTTGACACATGCCCGGGAATATGCGGCCGCACAGGCGGTTTTAGAAGGAGGAAAAAGAAATGAAAGCAGCAACAGCGGCGGAAATGCGGGAGATTGACCGGATTGCAATTAGCGACTATGGTATTCCGGGAACGGTATTAATGGAGAATGCCGGAGTGGCGGTTGTACGATATTTGGAGTCAATTATGGAAGTATTGTCAGAACGAAAGTTTTGTATTTTTGCGGGAAAAGGAAATAATGGTGGTGACGGCTATGTTATTGCCAGGCACCTTGTCAATCAAGGTGCGAAAGTAAAGGTTTTTTTGCTTGGTGAAAAGGCGTCGGTAAGTGGCGATGCCCGCATCAATCTTGACATAATTGATAAGATGAATATTGATATTATTGAGATTGCAAGTGAGCGCGACTGGGATAAGGTTAGAGTAGCGGCCACTTTTGCGGATTGTTTAGTAGATGCACTATTAGGCACAGGGTTTCGTGGTGAAGTTGTCGGAGACATGGCCAGGGTTATTGATAGTATTAATGCTGCCGGGAAATTGGTTGTCGCTGTTGATATTCCTTCTGGTGTAGAGGCTGATACTGGCCGGATTTGTGGAAAAGCAGTGTGGGCCGCCCATACTGTAACTTTCTGTCTGCCGAAACCAGGGCTGTTTTTATATCCCGGAGCAGAGTTTGCCGGCGAACTGATGGTAGCTAATATTGGCATTCCCACAGCGGTTGTGACTAGGCAACAAATTAAACAAAACATACTAATGGCCGGTGCTATCCGTACAATACTGCCGCAGCGCAGCCCAGATGCGCATAAGGGGATAAACGGGCGGTTAGCCGTAGTGGCTGGTTCACGCGGTTTAAGCGGGGCAGCAGCCATGACAGCTGAGGCTGCTCTCAGAGCAGGAGCGGGGCTGATTACACTGGCTACTCCTGCCAGTATTCAAAATGTAGTAGCTGTGAAGTTGACTGAAGTCATGACGACGGCACTTTCCGAAACTGCAACCGGCGGTATGAGCCAGGACGCTGTGGCCGAAATTGCCGCGCTGGCGTCGAAGAATGATGTGTTGGCAATTGGTCCCGGAATTGGCCGTCACGAAGCGACAGTGGCAGCGGTGCGAGCCGCGATTACTACAGTGGAGTGTCCCTTGGTTATTGATGCTGATGCTTTATATGCTTTGGCTGGCTATACAGATTTGCTAACTGAGTGTACGGCGTTGCCGGTATTGACGCCACACCCCGGAGAAATGGGGTTATTGACAGGACTTTCGCCGCAGGAGGTAAATTCTGATCGTGTAACGATAGCCCGGCAAGCGGCCGGAGAATGGGGCAGCATTGTTGTTTTAAAAGGAGCACATACAGTTGTTGCATTTCCTGATGGTGAAGTATATATTAATACTACAGGCAATGTCGGTATGGCTACTGGCGGTACTGGTGATGCGCTTACTGGTATTATTGCGGCGATGATTGCTCAGGGTATGTCAAGCCATGACGCCGCTGTAGCCGGCGTTTATATTCATGGTTTGGCCGGAGATATTGCGGCGCAGGCTGGGATGGTGGGAATGGCGGCAACCGATTTGATTAAAGCTGTGCCGGCGGCATTGTATGGCATAAAGAGCTGCTAAAGTATATAAAAAAGTTGACACTGGTATAGCGGTGCTTATATAATAATATTATCTTTTAATATGCTCCATACTGGCGGGGGTGATGGTGTGGCCGAATTACGGCGAATTATGATAAGTATTCCAAATGCATTGTTACAGGAAGTTGATGGCATAATAGCTATGGACAAATTAAGCAGAAGTCAGTTTGTCCGGGATGCCATGCGTCTTTATATTGAAGACCGCAAGCGAAAAGCCGTACGTGATATGATGAAAAAAGGTTATCAGGAAATGGCAGTCATTAACCTGACATTAGCAGAGGAAGGCTTATTGGCAGATGTTGACACGTTTGAGCTAATGCCTGGCCTACTGGCGGAGCGTGAATAAGCATGATTGTCAAACGTGGGGATATCTATTATGCTAATCTTAGTCCGGTGGTAGGCTCAGAGCAGGGTGGCCACAGACCGGTATTGGTTATACAGAATGATGTTGGTAATAAATACAGCCCAACAGTAATTGTCGCAGCCATTACTTCGCAGATTTCTAAAGCGAAGTTGCCCACCCATGTTGAAGTAAACGCCAAACAATATAATCTTGAAAAAGACTCTGTTGTATTATTAGAACAGCTGCGTACGATTGATAAGCGGCGTCTGCGGGATAAGGTAACTCATTTAAGTGAAGAAATCATGAATAAAGTGGACGAGGCAGTACGGATAAGCATTGGCTTGGTTCAACTTTGACTGGGGGATAGGCGGGCGACTGCCTATTTTTAGTTTAGCCTGCTACTTATAAGCACCCATCTGCGTCGTTGCTCCTCAAAATGCTTGCTTGCGTACACACCCAGTACGCGGCGCTGCGCGTTTTTCCGGTGCGCCTAGCATCTGGGCACTTCTAAGTAGCAGGGGAGACTTAGAAGAGAATAGTTACATATCGGGGGAGAGAGAAAATGAACATCATTCGCAAGTGGTCATGCCTGGTTCTGGTTGTGACCGTTTTTTCACTGGTCTTTATGAGCGGGTGCAGCGGTGGTACTAGTAAAGATGTACAGTCTGGCAGTAATGCCCTGGTGGCAGCAAGCGCGCCGCTTACCATTCAGGTACTAGATGTTGGGCAGGGAGATGCTATTCTTATTCGTGCTAAGGATCAGGTAGTACTTGTTGATACAGGTGATGTCCCGGCTAGAGATAAACTTGTTAGTATGCTGAAAAGCCAGGGGATTACTACGATCGACAAATTGATTATTACCCATCCACATGCTGATCATATTGGTGGTGCAGTAGCCGTATTTCAGCAATTCATGGTTAAGCAAATATATGATAGCGGCCAGAAAAGCACATCAAACTTATACAAACAATATTTAACCCAGATTCAAAAAAAGGGTATTCCTTTTACGGTAGTTAGTGCCGGTATGACAATTGATTTGGGAAATGAGATACTGCTTAAGGTGTTGGCGCCTGAGGCCCCCTTTATTGGTGGTAGTGAGCCTGATTTGAATAATAACTCCATTGTGGCTAAACTGGTGTATCGTAATTTCTCCCTATTACTGACTGGCGATGCCGAAAGTGAAGCGGAAGAGCGTATGCTCAAAAAAGATGCCTCTGCGCTAAAAAGCACACTGTTAAAGAGTGGTCATCATGGCAGCCGGTCATCTTCTTCGGTGGCCTTTTTGCAGGCTGTAACGCCAGAAGCAGCATTTATTTCAGTCGGTGCCAACAATGACTATCATCACCCGCATCCATCTACGTTAAAGAAATACAAAGATAAAAAAATCGATGTATATCGTACGGATACTGATGGCACGCTAACGGTTGTCAGTGATGGAAAAGCGTACACAATTACGAAGGAGCGCTAGACATGAAGCTTAGAGCGGTAATTGATCGTTTTGAGGGGAGTAAGGCAGTGCTTTTGGCTGGAGAGCAGGAGATCAGTGTGAATTGGCCTAGCCAGCTATTGCCGGCAGCTAAAGAGGGAGATGTCCTGGCGATAGAGATAACTGTTGATGTTGAGGCTACAAAGCAGGCCCAGGCCGAAGTGGATGAACTTTTTGAACAGATTACTCGACAGAATCAGGGGAATGGCAGTCAATAACTGTAATATTCTACAAATGTAGAGCATAAATTTTATTTTAATAGATTTGGGACTGCAGTCCTGCAGGAATTTTGACAATTAACACGAATTCTATAAAGACACTTCGCGGTTTGGAGGTGCCTTTATTGCGAAAAATAGTGTTATTGTTGATGCTTACCCTGCTTGTTACTTCATGGACAGGTCTATATGTTGCTTCGGCTGCAATAGCGCCTGGGCAGGACGGTTTAAAACTTAGCAAAGTTCGCTGGGCTAATCATACGGAAGCTATTACCGGCGTTGCTAAGTTGCGGCTGGTTATGGATGTGTCCGGCCCTGTTAAGGCCAGTGGTGTAGTTATTAACGCGCCTACGCCTCGTCTGGTTGTGACCGTTAAAGGGACAACCCCGGGAACAGATGTTACAGACCTTTCTTTTGACGGAAAAGTTGTCGAGAAGGTCAGCTTTGATGTTAGTGGTAAGGATACCACGGTGACTTTTGATTTGCCGCTGAAGGTTGAAGCGGGCGATTACAAGGTATTTACGTTGCCTAGTGATGCGAAAGCAAATCGACCGTTCCGGGTGGTTGTGGATATCAATAAGCCCCTTGGGCTGCCTGATTTTTCTTTTACGGCAGGACTTAAGGATAAAGTAATTGTACTTGATCCCGGCCATGGTGGCAGTGATCCGGGAGCTATTGGTCCTACTCGATATCAGGAAAAAACGGTGACTTTGGCGGTGGCCAAAAATGTACAGGATTTATTGGAAGAAGCAGGAGCCAAGGTTATTATGACGCGCCAGGATGACTGTGATGTTTTTGGTCCGGGAGCAACTGATGTTGAGGAGCTTAATGCCCGTTCTTCGGTAGGTAACAATCGTAAGGCTGATATATTTTTAAGTATTCATGCCGATTCTTTCACTAATCCTGCTGCAGGTGGAACGACAACGTATTATTATCAAAAAACGCTGTATGATTCCATGCTGGCCCAGGCGTTGCAAACAAGTCTGATTGAAGCTGGGGATTTGCAGGATCGCGGGGCCAGAACAGCTAACTTTTATGTGATTAAGCGGACTCAGATGCCGGCAGCACTTGTGGAGCTGGCCTTTATTTCTAATCCAAATGAAGAAAAACTTTTAAGCTTACCCGGGTTTCAACAGAAAATGTCTCTAGGAATAGTACGGGGGCTGGAACGGTTTTTTGACCAGGCTGCCAAGCTAAACTAAAGAGGTGGGTATGATGAAAACGATTAGAATGTTGTTAATGGCTACGCTGATGGCCTTAGTGTTTTTGATTGCAGGGTGTGATAATCCTGCTCCCGGCAGTCAACTGACACCGGCAACTCCCGATAATAAGTTGGCTGAACAATCGCAACCAGCCGGTAATGCTGCTGCTGAGCCGGAGTCGACAATGCAGCTTGTTGTTTACCATGCTACTAAAGATGCGATGTATCTTGTACCGGAAACACACAAGGTACCTGTCAACAGTCATCCGGCCCGTACAGCGATTGAACTGTTACAGGCGGGGCCAAAAAATCCTGAGTTGGTTGGCGTTATGCCGGCGGGAACCCAAATAAAAAACATAACTGTTAAAGAGCATATTGCTTATGCGGATTTTAATGACAAATTAGTCAAGAAAAATGATGGTGGTTCTGCCAGCGAAATATTGTTGGTAGGTGCTATCGTGAATACTCTTACTGAGTTTCCGGATATTCAACAGGTACAGATTCTGGTTAACGGCAAAAAAATTGAGACCATTTCCGGTCATATGGATACAAGTGAACCGCTGAGCCGTTCAGAAAAAATTATTAAAAAATAGTAAAAAACAGCAGTGCTTCGCAGCAGAAGACTGCTGTTTTTGGTATTGACAGGGATAATCCTAGTTAGCATACAACTTTTTTTCGCGGTGTGGCATACTATCCTTGCAGGAAATACTTGCATAAAAGAGAATTTATTAGAAGCATTACGCAGCCAGAGAAGGTGGTGTTTCAATGAATGAGCTTACAAAACTCGGGGAATTTGGTCTGATTGATTTAATAAAACAAGATACGATTAGTGACCATGGCAGCGTGGTACTTGGGATTGGCGATGATGCTGCCGTATTACTGCCGACACCCCGGCAATTGCTGCTGGTGACTACTGATATGCTAGTTGAATCTGTACACTTCAATTTAGCTACCACAACTCCCTGGCAGCTTGGCTATAAAGCAATTGCTGTTAATTTAAGTGATATTGCCGCTATGGGAGGTGTACCCCGCCATGCTGTAGTATCGGTGGCCTTGCCTCCGTCAACATCGGCAGATTTTGTTGTAAATCTATATCAGGGCATGAAAGAGATTTGCCATGAATTTGGTGTTAATATTGTCGGTGGCGATACTGTATCCAGCCCCCAGGGGCTTGTGATCAATGTTACAGTAACTGGCGAGGTTGCGCCAGTCAATTTAGTGAGACGTTCAGGGGCTCAGATTGGCGATATTGTAGCAGTTACTGGTTGGCTGGGAAATTCAGCGGCAGGGCTGGACTTATTGTCAGTTGGTGAGTGGGAGGATTTTGATTTTGCCTGGCCACTCGTTACTGCCCATTTATCTCCTCAGCCACAGGTTAAAACCGGAGCTATTTTGGCTGCGGCCGGAGCCACTAGTATGGATGACGTTAGCGATGGGCTAGCCAGCGAGGCGCATGAAATTGCCAAAGCCAGTGGGGTGGGTGTAAAGCTGTATGCTGCACAAATTCCGCTTGCACCTGAGTTAAAAGCAGCTGCTGCAAAACTAGATAAGCAGGCACTGGATTACGCACTATATGGTGGTGAAGATTTTCAACTCTTGTTTACCATGGAGCCCCCAAAATATGAGGAACTGTTGATTACCCAGCCAGAGTTGCAGCTAGTCAAAATTGGTGAGATTGTTGACAGTAGTCAGGGTGTGACCTTAGTTGATGAAGCAGGCGGGGTGCAGGACCTTGAAGCCAGAGGTTATAACCACTTCCGCGAGGAGGAGCCCTCCGCTATACTAGCAGGCAAAACTACGTCGGCAGATGAAACTTATGAGTTTGGACAGGCGTTGGCCAAGTATCTCAAGCCGGGTGATGTTATCTGTTTGTCCGGCGATCTTGGCGCCGGTAAGACTTTGCTAAGTCAGGGGATTGCGGCAGGACTGCAGGTCGCTGATGTTGTAAGCAGTCCTACTTTTACTGTTCTTAATGTTTACGATGGTCAGACCGCTGACAGACAAGACGTTACTATCTATCATTTTGACTTATACCGTCTCGAACATCCGGCAGAGCTTGATGATATTGGTTTTGACCATTATGTAGAGGCCGGTGGAATTGCTATTATTGAATGGCCCGGGAAATTTCTTGAGTTTTTGCCAAAAGAGCGCTTATGGCTGACCTTAGACTATGGTGAGTTGCCAGAGGCGCGGGTTATTAATCTCAAGGCCGAGGGGGAGCGGTATCAAACGCTGTGTGAGGAGTTGAAACAGGTTGCCGATTCTAGCTATTGATACAGCCACCCTTGTGTCTAGTGTGGCCATTGCCACACCGGACACGTTGGTGGCTGAACTTACAATTCAGACCCGAAAAACCCATTCAGAGAGGCTCATGCCTCATATTTCCAGTTTGTTGAGTATGGCTGAAATAACACAGACTAGCTTGAAGGCAGTTGCTGTAAGCATTGGGCCAGGTTCATTTACTGGTCTTAGAATTGGCTTAGCGACAGCAAAAGCGCTGACGTATGCGCTGAATATCCCGCTTATCGGTGTGCCTACCCTGGCAGCGCTGGCATTTTCCTGCCCGGTTCCGGGAGTGATTTTGGCGCCGATGCTTGATGCCCAAAAGGGCAATGTATATTTAGGACTTTATGAATGGCGTGAGGATGCAGTTTATGAAGTACAGCCACCCCGGGTGATGGCTTTTGCGGCGGCTCAGGCTGAGCTTGGTAAACTGGAGAAGCCGGCTTTAATGCTGGGGGAGGCGGCTGTCATGCATAAAGCAGATATTGTTCACCCTGTACCGCCCCATGTTATTATGCCTCGAGCCGGCAGCGTAGCCGTTATGGCGCAAGTTATGTATGTTCAGGGTATCAGGCATGATGTAGCTGCCTTGGAGCCGCTATATATCAGACGTTCAGAGGCAGAAGTATTATGGGAACGGCGGCAAGCTCAGGAGCATTGCTAGTGGTTGAAATAAGTATCAGACGGATGCAGGAGTCAGATCTTGATGCTGTATTAGTTGTAGAAAATAGGGCATTTACTACTCCCTGGTCGCGCTCCGCCTTTGAAGAAGAAATAACTAATGATTTGGCGTATTACCTGGTAGTTGTGGAGGATGGTAAACTGGTAGGTTATGGCGGCTTTTGGCTAGTGCTGGATGAAGCACATGTCACTAATATTGCTCTCTTGCCTGAACACCAGGGAGCAGGCTACGGTTCGCTGCTTTTAGAACACATGATTCTTACCGCTAAAATGTTAGGGGCAGTCAGTATGACGCTCGAAGTCCGTCCATCCAATGTACCAGCCCGCAAACTCTATTCGCGCCGCGGCTTTGTTGAACGCGGTCTTCGGCCCAATTATTATGCCGAATTAGGTGAAGATGCGTTGATCATGTGGCTGGACAAACTATAAAATGGCACTCTCCCGAAACTTGCTAGAAATGTCCAGATGCGAGGCGCGATGAGGACGTGACCGGAGTCGTACTGGGAAGTACGTCGAAGGGAACGCCCGCAAGAGCAACACCGTCGCCTATGAGACTACTTTACGGCAATTGGCTGGCAGTAGGATTGTTGTAACAGCATCGCGCAGATGGGCGTTTATGGCAAGGAAAAAACGGGGGCCGCGTGATGTATTCGCAGCCCCCAAAGGGTGATTGTGTAATGTAACATATGCACCGGTACATCCAAAGGTGATAAGATAAAGCGACAGGGCGGCCAGAGCCGCCCTGTGTGATAAAATCTATCGGAGAGTAGATTCATACTGCTCAATCATTTTACGAACCATGTGACCACCTACGCGGCCGCAGTCGGCAGAAGTCATCGTTGACCAACCTTGGCTACGAACGCGCTCGGAAATCCCTAATTCATTAGCCACTTCCATTTTCATCTGGTCGAGAGCATTTTCAGCTCCTGGGTTTACAGGTTTATTCGAGCGTGCCATTTTACATGCACCTCCTTTCGCGGACTGTATGTTGCTGTCCTTGGCTTTAATGTGGCTCGCTTTTGCGATTTAAATACATCATTTTGATCATGTAATAATTAGCAGACATATGATGGAGGTCTGTCCTTATGAAGCAAAGTCTAACATTGGCTATAGAAACAAGCTGTGATGAAACATCGGCTGCTGTTGTTGCGAACGGGCGCACAATTTTAGCTAATATTATTTCGTCGCAGGTGCCAACACATCAAAAATTTGGTGGTGTTGTACCCGAAATAGCCTCGCGCAAACATATTGAACATGTTATACCGGTTATTGATCAGGCTTTGGCAGAAGCTGGGATTACCCTTGGGGCCGTCGACGCCATTGGCGTTACCTATGGCCCGGGATTAGTCGGTGCGCTCTTAGTGGGTGTAGCAACAGCTAAGGCTTTAGCTTTTGCTCTTGATAAACCACTGATTGGCGTCAATCATTTAGAGGGACACATTTTTGCTAATTTTTTGGCACATAATGAACTCAGACCGCCTTTTGTGGCCCTGGTAGTGTCAGGTGGTCATACTTCACTCATTCACATCAAGGATTATAATGAACTGGAACTTTTAGGTCAAACCCGCGATGACGCGGCAGGGGAAGCTTTTGATAAAATTGCCCGGGTTATGAATTTTCCCTATCCTGGAGGTCCGCATATTGATAATGCCGCTAAAGAAGGCCAGCCTGCCGCTATTGCTTTTCCCCGGGCGTTTTCCGATCTAACAGGAGAAAATAAATTTGCCTTCAGCTTTAGCGGGTTAAAATCAGCAGTATTAAATTATTTACATACTGCTGCCCAGCGTGGAGAAACAGTTAGTATTCCTGATGTAGCCGCTAGCTTTCAGGCCGCTGTTGTAGACGTATTAGTCATGAAGGCCATAGCCGCAGCCCGGCACGTAGGTGCCAGGCAGTTAGTCCTAGCTGGTGGGGTGGCCGCCAATTCATATCTGAAAGCTGAATTAACCGCAGCGACCACTCAGCAGGGAATTGGATTTTTTTATCCACCGCCGGTGCTTTGCACAGATAATGCAGCAATGATTGCCTGCCGTGCCTATTATCAGTATTTGGTGGGGGATTTTGCTGATCTTAATCTTAATGCTGTGCCTACACTTACATTGGGTCACAGCCAATGTGGAAAACAATAAAACGACAATTGTGGATATTGTGGGTAACTTTGTGCAAAGTGGGCAATTACAGTTGGATATCGACAGTTTAACTGTGCATAAGTCTGTGGATAATGTGGATAACTTTGGGATAACACGGCTGTTTGTTGTGGATTAAGATCTTGACGCGTTCTTTAGTCAACTTGGTACCAGCTAACAAGGAATTTTTGACGGTACAGTTGAATACATAAAGACTAACGGCTTAGAGTTCAATTTTGAACGGGGGAAAGTTTATGGGCGTAGTTGTCGATGTTTGCCAAAAAATAACTGTTTTAAGCGCAGAGCAAATACAAGTGATTGCGAATGCGGCAAGTGTACTGGGATTAGCAGCTGATCTTGCTCATGCACAGGTTACGCTGTATGCTCAGGCGCGCAGTGAAAATTTTTTGGCTATTGTTGCCCAGGCTAAACCCAATACCAGTTATATTGCCTTTAAAACCAACATTCTTGGTAGTACGGTACAAGCAGGAGAAGAGCCGTTAATATGGCGAACGCTTGCCTCTGGTACTCCTATTGCCGGGCAGCGTGAGTGGGCACTTGGTATGGATGCACTCGAAATGCGGGTCTATCCCATACAAGATGGGACAGGGAAATTTATTGCGGCCGCAAGTTTTGAGACCAGTAACCAGGAGGCTGGCGCTGATGGACATGGTCTGCTGGTAGAAACAGCATCTATGCTTTTAACAATGGCAACAGTTGGTAAACCGCTGGGGCATAAGCTGTATCGACCGTTGGGTACTCGTGACGGCATTATTATCATTGACGAACGCGGTTATATTATGTTTGCCAATTCAGCAGCTGATGCCATTTACAAAGTTCTCGGTATCAACCGGGTTATTGGACGGCGGGTATCTGATCGCCAGGTCAATATGCGGCTGGCCCAACAGGCGCTATCTACAGGGCAGTTAATGGAAAAAGAATTTGAATCCGGTAATATGATTTTGGTACAGCGCGCTATTCCAATTTTTGCTCACAGTCAGGTGTCACGTACCGTATTTATTATTGCCGATGTTACTGAAATTCGAAAAAAGGAAAAAGAATTACTGATAAAGTCAGCTGTAATTCAAGAGATACACCACCGGGTTAAAAATAATCTACAAACAATTGCTAGTTTGCTTAGATTGCAGTCCAGACGAACCAAGACGCCAGAAGTTAAGGCGGCACTAAGAGAAAGCGTTAACCGGATTTTGAGTATATCGGTCGTGCATGAGTTTTTATCTCAACAGGACAGAGGCTTTATTGATGTGGCTGAAGTTACCAAAAATATTTTGGATCTGGTAATTCAGAATATGCTGGAACCTAATTTTAATATTGAAACCGTGCTTAATGGGGAAACTGTTATTTTACCGTCTGAACAGGCCAGTAGTCTGGCCTTAGTCATAAATGAACTCATTCAAAACGCGATTGAACACGGCTTCGTGGGGCGTAAAGAGGGACTTATTGGCGTAGATATTGCGACAACACCGGAGAATTATCAGATTGATATTTATGATGACGGTATTGGCCTACCTGCGGATTTTTGCCTTGAAAATACCAACAGTCTGGGTCTACAGATTGTCCGGACACTGATCGAAAATGATCTTGGGGGAAAATTCCGCCTTTTTTCCCGTTCCGGAACGCATGCCTTTATCACCATTCCCCGCCTAATGGAAGGCGCTAAAGAGGCCAAGGAGGTATAACATGGACACTTTGCGGATAGTAATTGCAGATAATGAATCAATCATACGGATGGACCTTAAAGAGATACTGGAAGAAGCCGGGCATACTGTAGTGGGTGAGGCAACTGACGGTGTGAAAGCGGTAGAACTGGCCCGCAAATGCCACCCTGACCTTGTTATTATGGATATCAAAATGCCTGAAATGGACGGCATCACTGCCGCTAAAATTATCTCCAATGAAAAACTGGCGCCTGTACTGCTTTTAACTGCTTTTAGTCAGAAGGAAATTGTAGAAAAGGCCAAAGACTCGGGGGTACTCGCCTATCTGGTCAAGCCGGTAAAAGAGGCTAACCTGTTTCCCGCAATGGAAATTGCTTTGTCGCGGTTTAAGGAATTTGCAGAATTAGAGCGGGAACTGGAGGAAGTTAAAAACTCACTGGAAACCAGAAAAATACTTGACAGGGCTAAGGGTATTTTGATGGATGCCTACAGTTTATCTGAAACTGAGGCCTACCGCCGTATTCAGCAGTACAGCATGAGTAAACGAAAATCAATCAGGGACGTAGCGGCAGCCATTGTGGAGTCTGCTACCCGTAAAAGATAAATAGACCGTTTTTGATGCCAGGGCAGAGACTATATTGTCTCTGCTTTTATTATTTCTAGAAATTTTTTAAATTTTTATCTACTTTTTGCGCAAATCCCCTTGATTTTTCACGGATAATTTTATATTATAAATTATGGGATTAGCACTCGACTTAAGCGAGTGCTAACAACAACCAAATAAATTTATATAACACACTATAAAGGGAGGTTCTTTACATGATTAAGCCATTAGGCGACAGAGTAGTAATTGAAGCTTTGGCAAAGGAAGAGATGACTAAGAGTGGTATTGTTCTTCCTGATACCGTCAAGGAGAAACCGCAAGAAGGTAAAATTGTAGCTGTTGGGACAGGTAAAACTCTGGAAAATGGCCAAAAGGTTGCCTTGGATGTTAAGGTTGGCGACAACATTATTTTCTCAAAATATGCCGGCACAGAAGTCAAGGTTGAAGGCAAAGAGTACCTCATCATCAGCGAAAGAGACATCCTGGCTATAATTTAATAATCAGCTAATTTATTATAAAGTGAAAGGTAGGTAATACATAAATGGCTAAACAAATTTTGTTTGACGAGGAAGCACGCCGGGCACTCGAAAGAGGCGTAAACGCACTGGCTAACGCTGTTAAAGTTACTTTAGGACCTAAAGGCCGTAACGTAGTGCTTGATAAAAAATTTGGCGCTCCGGCGATCACTAATGACGGCGTAACTATCGCCCGTGATATTGATTTGGAAGATCCGTTTGAAAATATGGGAGCACAGCTTGTAAAAGAAGTTGCTACCAAAACTAATGATATTGCTGGTGACGGTACTACTACCGCTACATTGCTGGCACAAGCTATGATTCGTGAAGGCATGAAAAATGTTGCTGCTGGTGCTAATCCCATGATTCTTAAAAAAGGTATTCAACAGGCAGTAAATGTGCTTGTTGACGAAATTAAGAAAAGCTCTAAAAAAGTAGAAACCAAAGATGCTATCGCTCAAGTTGCTTCTATTTCAGCCGGTGATGTAGAAATTGGCACTCTGATTGCAGAAGCTATGGAAAAAGTGGGTAAAGACGGTGTTATCACTGTTGAGGAATCCAAAACCATGGGTACCGACCTTGATGTTGTGGAAGGTATGCAATTTGACCGTGGTTATATCTCCCCGTACATGGTTACTGACCCTGATAAAATGGAAGCCATTTTAAATGATCCGTATATTCTTATTACTGACCGCAAGATTGGAGCCATTGCCGATCTGCTGCCAGTACTTGAAAAGGTTGTTCAGCAAGGTAAGGAACTCCTAATTATTGCTGAAGACGTGGAAGGCGAAGCTTTGGCCACCTTGGTTGTGAACAAACTCCGCGGCACCTTCCGTGCTGTAGCTGTAAAATCTCCTGGTTTTGGCGACCGCAGAAAAGCTATGCTGGAAGATATCGCTATCATTACCGGCGGCGCTGTTATTACTGAGGAATTGGGACGCAAGCTTGATAGCGTAACTCTTGAAGATCTTGGTCGTGCTCGTCAAGTCCGTGTGTCTAAAGAAGAAACCACGATCGTTGATGGCAGTGGACAAACTGAAGAAATCAAAAAACGCGTTAACCAAATTCGCGCTCACATTGAAGAAACTACTTCCGATTTTGACAAAGAAAAATTGCAAGAGCGTTTGGCTAAACTGGCTGGCGGCGTAGCTGTTATTCAAGTCGGTGCTGCTACTGAAGTGGAACTCAAAGAAAAGAAACTGCGTATTGAAGATGCTCTGAATGCAACTCGCGCTGCTGTTGAAGAAGGCATTGTATCTGGTGGTGGTACTACTTTCATCGACATTCAGACAAGCTTAGACAGCCTGAAACTTACTGGCGACGAAAAAACTGGTGTTGAAATTGTTAGACGCGCCATTGAAGAGCCGGTACGTCAAATTGCCAACAATGCTGGCTTAGAAGGTTCAGTTGTTGTTGAGAATGTTAAAAAAGCCGGTAAAGGTCAGGGCTTTGACGCTCTGAATGAAAAATATATTGATATGATTGCTGCTGGTATTGTTGACCCAGCTAAAGTTACTCGCTCTGCATTGCAAAATGCTGCTAGTATCGCAGCTATGGTTCTTACCACAGAAACTCTTGTTGCTGACAAGCCGGAAAAAGACGCCGGTGCAGGTGCTGGTGCCATGGGCGGCATGGGCGGCATGGGTGGTATGGGCGGCATGGGCGGCATGATGTAGGAATACCTGCAGACCCCTGATTTTACTGGGTCTAGCAAGTGCCGAACTGCAATTAGTACCATTTTAGTACCGAAAACAGTTGAAAAATTAGAGGTTGTCCATGAGTGCAGTAAACTTGTGGGCGGCCTCTTTTTTCATGTCTTTGTTATCTGCAGGTATACTTGCACTCGCTTTGTTGGGTGTCGCTATTAGTGTGTCCTAATCGTTTCATTATTTCACGAAACTAGTTAAAACTGCTGCATGAAAATGAATTTCTAGTCATAGAATGTACAAGCATTCAAACTAGGAGGGGATTTAGATGTTTAAACAGTTAGTACTGGCAGGATTAATAGTCGCGGCTGCAGCGAGTTACGGGAATGCGGAACTGAAGGGGCATTTAGTGTCTGAAATGTATACCGTGAAATCAGGTGACACCTTAACTGATATCTCATACCAATTTATGAAGAAATCAGCAGTAAAGCGGGACATTCGGGAATTTCGGGAAGGTATTATCGAGTTAAATTATGACCGGGTTTTTAAAGACCGCTATCCGCATGGACTCATTATTGCCGGCGACCGTTTGCAAATTAATTATTGGCAGGCGGACCCGCAATGAAACTAGAACAAAATAGGTTTGTGCCTCATATTATGTAATAGTATATAGCAAAGGAGGCATACAAAATGGGACATAGATTTTGTGGCGGTGGAGGATTTGGTGATAACTGGATTATAATAATCATTATAATTATCTTACTGTTATGGTGTTTTAATGATGATTGCAGTCCTTGTAGTCCAACGTGTTGATTACAACAAAATTAATCTAAGCAGGCAGAATCAGAATAGTTGGCCGCCTGCCGGGTTCATCCAGGTAGGCGGGATTTGTACTACAGGTCAATAAAAAAGCCGGCTATGCCGACTAAAAATGTTGAGTAGAAACTTTAGGCGCCTCAATAGTGTACTGTCTTTTCTTTCTAGGTGAAGCTTGAATTCCATCTTGACCTGAAGTGTTGTATCTAGTGTAACCAATTGATCGGGATAATTTGCTGCCGCTAAATGAGCTTTTCAAAAGAATCACCTCCCCAATTAGTATTTCCAAGGTGAGATGAAATACGGCAGTTAAAATTTGAAAATTAGAGTTGGAGATGGTGGAAGAGCATAATCATGCTGCCTGACGCATAGATACTATTGTACTGCGGAGGGAGGGAGAACTATGATTATTAGCTTGCACCGCCTGTTTCATCACCGTAATATTTTCTATAGCATCATTGGCTTATTTGCTATTTCAGCTATGTATGTGCAGGTCGCTGATGTAATTTCCGGCGGCCCAATAGCAATTGCCGGGACTCGTACTGACCAAAAGGTAGTAGCACTTACTTTTGATCATTCCTGGGGCAATAAATTTACACCATCAATTTTAGATACATTGCAACAAAATGATATTCATTCCACTTTCTTTATCATGGGGCCATGGTCCCAGAAATATCCCGAGGTAGCTAAGCGTATAGCTCAAGATGGCCATGAGATTGCCAGTCATGGTTATCGGCACGAAAACTATGGCGATAGGTCGCCAGAATGGGTAAAGGAAGATATTACAAAAGCCCATGAACAAATAAAAGAAGTTACTGGCGTAGAGCCCCGCCTTTTGCGTCCACCTAATGGCCACTATAGTCAAAAGTCGTTAAAAGCAACTGATGAGCTTGGGTATAAAACAATCATCTGGAATGTAGATTCGCTGGACTGGAAAAATCCTGGCAGGGATGTCATTGTTGAACGAGTTATGAAACGTCTTAAACCTGGGGCAATTATTTTGATGCATGCTTCCGATACCCCGGTGCAGACAGCAGATGCTTTGCCCATTCTAATTGAGAAAATCAAGGCCGAGGGCTACAGCTTTGTTACAGTGGGAGAACTATTAGAAAAGTGTAGCGAAAAAGGGGTACAGCGGCATTAAAACAGTGAGATTGCCAGCTTGTATTTGCAATGACTTGATAGATAATCGTCATGCAGAACAAGGTGAAGCAATCTTGTTTTTTTGTACTTAATTACCTTGCTTGGCAGGAATTTGGCGATATTTGGCGAAATTCATGAGATTGCATAAAGTTCCAGACTTATGTCGATAACTAAATTTACCGAACTATCGAGGTGGAGGTCTCTATACATGATGACAGAAAAACAAGAAATGATTTTGGTTATGGATTTTGGCGGCCAATATAGCCAATTAATTGCCAGACGAATCCGCGAGTGCGGGGTTTATTGCGAAATTGTGCCATTTAACACCAGTATTGATAAAATTAACCAACTTGCTCCCAAGGGTATTGTTTTTTCCGGCGGTCCATCCAGTGTTTACGGCGAGGGTGCACCTAAATGTGATCCACAGATATTTGCTATTAATTTGCCGCTTTTGGGGATCTGTTATGGAATGCAGCTGGCCGCCCACACCCTGGGTGGTAAAGTCGCCCATGCCGATTCGCGTGAATATGGCAACACCAAACTGTTAGTTGATAAAAACGAAGGCTTTTTTACAGAAATTAATGCTGAAACTCAAGTATGGATGAGCCATGGCGATTATATTACTGAGCCGCCGGCAGGTTTTACTATTACCGCACATACCAATAGTACCCCGGTAGCGGCGATGGAAAATCAAGAACGGCATATTTACGGTGTACAGTTTCATCCTGAGGTTGTACATACTCCTGAAGGAATGAAGATGCTTAAGAATTTTTTATTTACCATCTGTGGCTGTAACGGTAATTGGAATATGGGTTCTTTTGTTGATCAGGCCATTGCCAGGATTCGGGCACAGGTCGGGAATAAGCGTGTACTGTGCGCATTAAGTGGTGGTGTCGATTCCTCAGTTGCTGCTGTGTTGGTGCATCGTGCTGTGGGGGAACAGTTAACCTGTGTATTTGTTAATCATGGTTTCCTGCGTAAAGGCGAGGCTGAACAAGTTGTGAAAACCTTCCGTGATGGCTTTAAAATGAACTTGGTGTATGTAGATGCCGTCGACCGCTTCATGAAGCGACTGACAGGTGTGACTGAGCCTGAGCAAAAACGGAAAATTATTGGCGAAGAGTTTATTCGTGTATTTGAAGCGGAGTCGGCTAAACTAGGTGAGCTCGATTATCTGGTACAGGGGACATTGTATCCTGATGTGATTGAGAGTGGAACCGCCACGGCTGCTGTTATCAAGAGTCATCATAATGTAGGTGGTTTGCCGGAAGATATGAAATTTGAGCTGATCGAACCACTCAGAGATTTATTTAAAGATGAGGTCCGGGCACTAGGCCTTGAACTTGGCCTGGCGGAAGATATTGTATATCGTCAGCCATTCCCCGGTCCGGGTTTAGCTATTAGAATCATTGGCGAAATCACTGAGGAACGTTTGGAAATCCTGCGTGAAGCTGATTCTATTGTATATCAGGAGATTAAAGCGGCCGGTTTGTACCGCAAGATCTGGCAGTCATTCGCCGTGTTACCTGCTATGAAGAGCGTCGGGGTCATGGGTGATGAGCGGACGTACGCATATACTATTGGTCTCAGAATCGTAGAAAGTGAAGATGGCATGACAGCGGACTGGGTACGTCTTCCTTACGAGGTACTTGACGGCATATCGCGACGAATTGTTAATGAGGTTAAAGGTGTAAATCGGATTGTTTATGATATTACCTCAAAGCCACCATCTACAATTGAATGGGAATAAGAAAGAAACCCGCAAGCCTTGATTTATCAAGGTTCTGCGGGTGTACTTTTTCGGTAAGCGTATGGTTAACGGCTATTTTCTGTTTTTTGGACAGTTACATTTTAATTTGATATAATGTTTATGCAAAGGACGAGTATTAGCCCTAAGCCATGTTTTGCCAAATTGTGAGGTGTGTATAACGAAGCTAGAGACCTTCTTGGTATAAACCGGATGGTCTTTTTTACTATGGAAAAACAGCGGCAAAACGAATAACCAGCCAAAATGGTTAACCCAGGAACAGGGAGAAAGCTAAGAGGAGAAAACGTATTTATGGTGTTTATAAATTCATTAGAAAGCATTTTAAGCATAATCATAATGATATTTCTTGGTTATATTTTGACCCAAAGGGGAGTTTT
Organism: Sporomusa sp. 246TCP1; assembly: GCF_057319775.1. NCBI lineage: Bacteria > Bacillati > Bacillota > Negativicutes > Selenomonadales > Sporomusaceae > Sporomusa > Sporomusa sp. 246TCP1. Next base: position 311,532 of record NZ_CM170492.1, read on the forward strand.
TAATGAAAATACGGGTAAAGCATTTACTACGATGGTTCTTAAAATATCCTTGCCAGCTTATATGGTTTGGAATCTCACAAATACTTTTGACCAGGAAAAATTGTTGCATTTAGTTGGTGGAATAACTATTCCTTTTATATCAATGTTAGCTTGCTATAGCGTTGGTTGGCTAATCAGTAAGCTTATCGGCATTGAAGCTAAACACCAGGGTGTGTTTAATTGTATGTTTTTTGTTTCTAATACCATCTTTATTGGTTTACCAATAAATTTAGCCCTATTTGGTGATAAAAGTATACCTTATGTTTTATTGTATTATATAGCCAATACAACATTATTCTGGACACTTGGAATTTACCTTATTAGCTGCGACGGCAGCGACAGTACCCCCAGATTATTTAGTTATCAGAATCTAAAACATATATTTTCGCCGCCGCTCTTGGGTTTTATTGTAGGTATATTGTTGGTAATAGCTGATAGTAAACTACCACCGTTTATCTCAGATGTTTGTAAATACTTAGGGAATTGTACGACTCCATTATCGATGCTGTTTATCGGTATATCGATTTATAGTGTTAAGCCTGATGAAATTCACGTAAGTAAAGATGTGGTTGCTCTGGTTTTGGGGAGATTTATCATCGCTCCGTTTATAGTATTTCTACTTACTTTACTAATACCGGTGCCCTCATTGATGAAAGAAGTATTTATTGTCCAATCAGCAATGCCGATAATTGCTAGTGCATCTATAATTGCTAAAGCATATAATGCAGATTATAAGTATGCGGCGCTAATGACAACGGTTACTACAGTAATTGCAATGGTGATGATTCCAATATATATGGTAATATTTACTTATTTAGCGATATAGTGCAGGTGATAGGCAGACAGTTAATGTATAAATGCATTAACTGCCAGGGTTTTATGAATATTGAGGTGGCCGATAGTGAAGCAAACATATACGCTGCAAGAAAAAATTCGACAGTTAGTGATTATTTTATTACCGATATTTATTTCACAACTAACCTTATGTTCTTTAAGTTTTTTTGATACCGTGATGTCGGGTCATGCCGGTCAGAATGACTTGGCTGGGGTGGCGATTGGGGCGAATCTTTGGATGCCGGTATTTACAGGCGTTAATGGCATACTGATGGCGCTTACGCCAATAATTGCCCAGCTTAACGGTGCAGGACGCCATAAGGAGATGCCGTTTATTGTGCTGCAGGGAGGTTATTTAGCTGTGGCACTTGCTGGTATTGTCATTATAGCCGGTATGTTTTTAATTCGCCCGGTGCTTTCTTCTATGAATCTTGAACCGGCTGTGTTTGATATTGCTTACCGTTTTTTAGCGGCTATTGCCTTTGGTGTGGTGCCGTTTTTTCTCAGTATGGTGCTGCGCGGTTTTATTGATACACTTGGCTATACCCGCATAACGATGCTAATTGTGCTGGGGACACTGCCGATTAATGTGGTACTTAATTATTTGCTAGTCTTTGGCAATTGCGGTTTTCCCCGTTTAGGAGGTGTAGGAACAGGCTATGCGTCAGCGATTACCTACTGGATTATGCTGTTTGTCAGTGGCTTAACTATTTTACGAATGCGGCGGTTTACCTGCTATGGTATATTAAAAAAAGTGTATCCTGTTTCGATAGCAGCCTGGAAGGAACAGTTACACATCGGCATACCGATTGGCTTTGCTATTTTCTGTGAAACAAGCGTTTTTGGTGCAGTGGCAATATTAATGGCGCGATTTGGTACTGTTACAATTGCCGCGCACCAAGCTGCTATCAATTTTGCGAGTTTAGTATATATGCTGCCGCTAAGTATCAGTATGGCAATGACAATTGTTGTTGGTTTTGAAATAGGGGCAAAAAGATTTCGGGATGCCCGTCATTATACGTATTTAGGTATGGGTTTGGCGATAATTGCTGCTATCTTTTTTGCAGTGGGATTAGTATTGTTTAATAAGGAAGTAGCAGGCTTATATACGAATGATTATGGTGTGCTAACATTAACACAGCATTTCTTATTGTATGCAGCCTTTTTTCAGTTGTCCGACGCTGTGGCAGCACCTATCCAGGGCGTGCTGAGAGGCTACAAAGATGTAAAAGTAACCTTTATTGTGGCGTTACTATCCTATTGGGCTATTGGTTTGCCGGTTGGTTATCTACTGTCCTATCACAAGGCTTTTGGTCCGTTTGGCTACTGGATTGGCTTTATTGCCGGGCTGGCTGTTGGTGCGTCGGCATTATTGCTGCGCCTGATTAGAGTTCAAAGAAAAAGCCAGGCATGAGCTTTGTTACCAGTAAGCAGGAATCTACTTTCTTTTGCCGAAGATGTTAGGAAATGGGAATGGAGGAGTTGGTAATTGTGGTTCTTGCCGACATATTTGCAATTAAAGGTTTACCAATATGGGTTCCGCGTAGATTATCGATAATAGTAAAAGATACCGGAGAAAGCGATGTTGAGTTTTTTATCCAAGAAATCAACATAGACCAAGAGATATTGGAAAATAACAATTGTTCAGTATTCTTCTTAACAGCAAAAGAACTTATTAAGGCTAGTTTTGGTTTGAGTAATATATGTATTGAGCGGCGTAAAAGATCAGATATAGTAACAATTCAAAAGCAACTTAAAGTTCCTATAAAAGACAAATTTACTGATCCGGATATAGAGTATTATTCGGTCCATCTGGATTTTAGTAAAGGCGCAGATGAAACTATTTTCGAGCCTAAATTTAACACTGAGCTAAATTTAAAAAATTATAAACGTTTAGTTAGCAAAATCTAAACAAGGCTCTATTTGTTGCCAAGAAGCGCAGGATGTATCGGCGGAGATTAAAAGGAAACTTGGATGGGAATAATCCAGAATACGAAAACTATGGAATACTAAACCTGTCCATAGTTTTTTTGCTAATGTGGAAGGAAAAATGCAATTTGTGTTGAATAGACTTTATTTAGAGTATGCTATTAAGTTCTTAAATCGTATTTAGTATACTATATTTAATGGTGCGGGCTGATTTGCAAGTAGCAGGATGAGTAATCAACGGCAATGGGGGGGTAATGGCTATACGTTCAGCCAATAATATGCCAACAGTCTATATCATGTCCGATTCCATTGGTGAAACCGCGGAACTTGTGGTAAGAGCGGCAGCCAGTCAATTTGCTGGTGCCAAGATAAACTTTAAGCGCAAACCTCATATTAATTCAGAGGAAGAAATAATGTGTGCTTTAGAGGCGGCCGTGCAGATTGGTGCTGTTGTGGTCTATACTTTGGTACGCCAGGATTTAAAAGAGTGTTTGGAGATTAAAGCAGCAGAGCTTGGTATAATCAGCGTTGATATCATGTACCCGGTCATTGCGGCACTAGAAAGTATTACTGGTTTGTCACCACGTAATGAATCAGGTCTAATTAGGAAGGTGGATAAGGAGTATTTTTCCAAAGTAGAGGCTGTTGAGTTTGCCGTAAAGTATGATGATGGCAAAGTCCCCAGCGGGCTGGCAAAGGCTGATCTAGTGATAGTTGGAGTATCACGTACCTCCAAGACGCCGTTATGCATGTATTTAGCCCATAAAGGGGTTAAAGCTGCCAATGTGCCGCTTGTTGCCGAAGCACCGCCACCAGATGAACTTTTTAATTTACCAGGAAATAAAATTATTGGGTTAACAATTAAACCAATAATTTTACAGGAAATACGCAAGCAGCGATTAAGGACAATGGGCTTATCCGTAGACACTGACTATGCAAGTATGGAGAAAATATCGACAGAGTACGAGTATGCTTGGTCGATTATGCGGAAGCTTGGATGCACTGTTATTGATGTAACTAACAAATCTGTAGAAGAGACAGCAGCATATGTGCTGGACATTTATCGTAAAGGAGTAGTGACAAGTGAGTAAATTTGTTTACCTATTTAAAGAAGGCAGAGCCGATATGAAAGCTCTATTAGGCGGTAAAGGGGCTAATTTAGCGGAAATGACCAATATTGGTTTGCCTGTACCTCCGGGAATGACAATTACTACAGAAGCTTGTACCGAATATTACCGGTTGGGTCGAAAATTACCAGAAGGCCTAATGGATGAGGTTAAACGCAATTTGTCAGTAGTTGAACAGCAAGCAGAGAAGAAGTTTGGTGACCTAAAAAATCCTTTATTGGTATCTGTTCGGTCTGGAGCGATGTTTTCCATGCCAGGGATGATGGATACTATTTTAAATTTGGGTCTTAACGAAGACACGGTCCAATCTGTAGCAAAAAATACAGGCAATCTTAGGTTTGCCTATGACGCTTACCGTCGTTTCATTCAAATGTTTAGTGATGTTGTATTGGAAATTCCAAAATATGAGTTTGAAGATATCCTGCACAGACAAAAGGATGTGCAAGGTGTGAAATATGACCAGGAACTTACTCCGGAATCATTACGCAAAATTATTGACAGTTACAAAGAATTGGTGCAAGCGAAAACCAGTAGTGCTTTCCCGGAAAATCCGCTGGATCAACTGGCTATGGCTATTGAGGCTGTATTCCGTTCCTGGAATAATGACAGAGCCATAGTATACCGGAATCTTAATAAGATTGACCACGACCTGGGGACAGCGGTAAATATTCAGTCTATGGTGTTCGGCAACATGGGTAATGACTCGGGTACTGGTGTAGCTTTTACCCGTAATCCTTCGACTGGTGAAAACTTATTATATGGTGAGTTCCTGACCAATGCCCAAGGGGAGGATGTAGTTGCCGGTATCCGTACACCGCGCCCGATAGCGCAGCTTAATGATGAGATGCCTGCATTATATACTGAGTTTTCACGGATTGCCCAATTGTTAGAAAGCCATTACAAAAACATGCAGGACATTGAATTTACGATTGAACGCGGGCGGTTATACATACTTCAAACGCGTAACGGTAAACGAACAGCGCAAGCCAGTGTACGTGTTGCTTTTGAAATGGCACAGGAAGGATTAATTACCAAGCAGCAAGCATTACTACTGGTTGAACCCGGTCAGCTTGACCAGTTATTGCATCGGCAGATTGACGGTAATGCTACGTTGAATGTTGTGGCAAAAGGCTTACCCGCATCACCTGGAGCGGCTTCGGGACAGGTTGTCTTTGATGCTGACGAGGCTGAGCGAATGGGCAAAACTGGTAAAAAAGTACTGCTTGTACGTACCGAAACAACACCTGATGATATCCACGGTATTATTATGGCCCAAGGTATTTTGACCAGTAGAGGCGGTATGACCAGCCATGCTGCAGTAGTAGCCCGGGGGATGGGTAAACCATGCGTATGTGGTTGCGAAGCCATTCATATTGATTATTTAAAACAAGAGTTCAATATTGGTGCAACAGTAATTAAAAAGGGCGACATAGTCTCTATTGACGGATCTACTGGCCGGGTAATTTTAGGCGAGGTGCCCATGAAGGACCCGGAGATATCTAAGGAATATAATTCTTTATTGGGTTGGGCAGACGAATGTAAACGACTTGGGATTAGAGCCAATGCTGATACCCCGGAAGATGCTAAAAAAGCCCGGGAGTTTGGGGCTATTGGGATTGGTCTTGTTAGAACTGAACATATGTTTATGCAACAAGACCGGCTGCCATATGTGCAACAAATGATCTTAGCTGAATCTCTAGAAGAGCGTCAAAAAGCATTGTCCCATCTTCTACCGATGCAAGAAGGAGACTTTTATGGAATACTACAAGCTATGGAAGGATTTCCCGTTACGATTCGTCTGTTAGACCCGCCGCTGCACGAGTTCCTCCCCAGTTTAGAGGAATTACTGGTGGAAACAACTGAACTTAAAATAACCGAAAAAAATCCTAAACTGCTTGAAGAAAAATTACTGTTGTTAAAGAAAGTACGGGCTTTACATGAATTCAACCCGATGCTTGGTCATCGTGGTTGCCGTCTGGGTATAACTTTTCCGGAAATTTATGAAATGCAAATGCAAGCTATCTTTAATGCGGCGGCCAGACTTACTAAAGAAGGCTATAAAGTATTGCCAGAAGTTGAAATCCCGTTAACCATTGATGTAAACGAAATGAAGTTCTTTAGAGAAAAAATTGAAGTGATTGCGGGAGCAACTATGAAAGCAGCCAATGTTACCTTCCATTACTCTATTGGTACGATGATTGAAATGCCTCGTGCTGCCCTTTTGGCTGAGGAATTGGCTGAGTTCTGTGACTTCTTTAGTTTTGGTACTAATGATTTGACTCAGACTACGCTAGGATTTAGCAGAGACGATGCGGAAGGGAAATTCTTGCCGCATTACCTTGAACGTAAAATTTTAAAAGAAAACCCCTTTGTCGCAATTGATCAAAAAGGTGTTGGCAAACTTATGCGCATGGCCGTCGAAGGTGGACGCAAGATTCGGTCAGGGCTGGAGATTGGTATTTGTGGCGAGCATGGTGGTGAACCTAGTTCAGTTAGATTCTGTCATGAAATAGGCTTAAACTTTGTTAGTTGCTCACCATATCGCGTACCATTAGCTAGATTGGCAGCAGCTCAAGCGGCTATTAGTGATGGTGAAAATATCGGAACAAGATAAGCTTAAATGAAATAATCAATATGCCCCCGGGTATTGCTGAAAAAATTCCGGGGGCGTATTATTTTCCAACAATTTATATACAATATGTGTGTTGACATTTAAATGATGAATATGATAATATAAATAAGTCGCCGCTTGATGCGACAAAATATCCCAAAATGGTTCAATAGCTATCCGAAAATATTATGTTGACACGATGTAATAAACGTGATAACATATAGAAACGTCGCAGCGCTTAAGATCAGCGCGAAAGCGAACAACAAAAAGTGTTCCTTGAAAACTGAACAATGTAAGTAATGCATCAAAAAGCCAGATGTGCGGTTGTATGTCGCTTGCGACATCAAAACCAAAAACAATTTCTTTTTAATTGATTTATAGAGCCAACAAATGGCTTCAATAATATTTTATTGGAGAGTTTGATCCTGGCTCAGGACGAACGCTGGCGGCGTGCCTAACACATGCAAGTCGAACGGGGAGTTATTTATAACTCCTAGTGGCGAACGGGTGAGTAACGCGTAGACAACCTGCCTCTAAATTGGGGACAACACCGCGAAAGTGGTGCTAATACCGAATGTGGTATCTTAGTCGCATGACTGAGATAAGAAAGGTGGCCTCTGAATATGCTACCGCTTAGAGATGGGTCTGCGTCTGATTAGCTAGTTGGTGAGGTAACGGCTCACCAAGGCTTCGATCAGTAGCCGGTCTGAGAGGATGAACGGCCACACTGGGACTGAGACACGGCCCAGACTCCTACGGGAGGCAGCAGTGGGGAATCTTCCGCAATGGACGAAAGTCTGACGGAGCAACGCCGCGTGAGTGAAGAAGGTCTTCGGATTGTAAAGCTCTGTCGTTTGGGACGAACGTGTTCTATGTGAATAATGTAGAGCAATGACGGTACCAAAGGAGGAAGCCACGGCTAACTACGTGCCAGCAGCCGCGGTAATACGTAGGTGGCAAGCGTTGTCCGGAATTATTGGGCGTAAAGGGCGTGTAGGTGGATTTTTAAGTCGTGTGTCTAAGTGCGGGGCTCAACCCCGTATAGGCGCAGGAAACTGGAGATCTTGAGTGCAGGAGAGGAAAGTGGAATTCCCAGTGTAGCGGTGAAATGCGTAGATATTGGGAGGAACACCAGTGGCGAAGGCGACTTTCTGGACTGTGTCTGACACTGAGGCGCGAAAGCCAGGGGAGCGAACGGGATTAGATACCCCGGTAGTCCTGGCCGTAAACGATGGGTACTAGGTGTAGAGGGTATCGACCCCTTCTGTGCCGCAAGCTAACGCAATAAGTACCCCGCCTGGGGAGTACGGCCGCAAGGTTGAAACTCAAAGGAATTGACGGGGGCCCGCACAAGCGGTGGAGTATGTGGTTTAATTCGACGCAACGCGAAGAACCTTACCAGGACTTGACATTGAGTGAAAAGCTAAGAGATTAGCTCCTATCCTTCGGGATACACGAAAACAGGTGGTGCATGGCTGTCGTCAGCTCGTGTCGTGAGATGTTGGGTTAAGTCCCGCAACGAGCGCAACCCTTATCCTTTGTTGCCAGCACGTAATGGTGGGAACTCAAGGGAGACTGCCGCAGACAATGCGGAGGAAGGCGGGGATGACGTCAAGTCATCATGCCCCTTATGTCCTGGGCTACACACGTACTACAATGGGCTTAAACAAAGCGAAGCAAGCCCGCGAGGGTAAGCCAAACGCATAAACAAGCTCTCAGTTCGGATCGGAGGCTGCAACTCGCCTCCGTGAAGTCGGAATCGCTAGTAATCGCAGGTCAGCATACTGCGGTGAATACGTTCCCGGGCCTTGTACACACCGCCCGTCACACCACGAAAGTTGACAACACCCGAAGCCGGTGGGGTAACCAGCAATGGAACTAGCCGTCTAAGGTGGGGCCGATGATTGGGGTGAAGTCGTAACAAGGTAG
>NZ_CM170492.1:325000-442500 GCF_057319775.1 Sporomusa sp. 246TCP1
AACATAAAATGATAAACGCAGCACTGCTCGGATTTAAGTAAACTCGTTTCAGCAAAGCTGAAATATCGGGGGTTCAGGTGGAGAGTTAACTCCACCTGAACTGACACCGCCTATAGTGGTGGGAGTCTTACTCGCTGAATAAAATCAATACTTAAAATTTGCTGAAAAGCGTCAAAAATGGTTAAATTTACAATTACCCTATGAAAACAATAAAAAACTCTTTATAATAAAGATATAGCAGATCTATCGACTGAGATGGCTGGTAGAAAGGGAACAGGACAGAAAGGTAAGAGATATACCAAAGAATTAAAAAATGGTAATACAAGAAGCTAACATATCTGATTATTCTGTAATATTATACAAATCACGAAAGGTTAACTATACAGCTTAGTTGATATTATTTCTTACCGGGGTATCGGACTCAGCCGCAGTTGATTTATTGACAAAAGAGAGGGATATGCTAATGGATAGCAAAGTAAGGATTGTTATTGCGGAAGATCACATTATCGTCAGAGATGGTATCAAGGCCCTTATCTCCGCTAACCCTCATTTCGAGATTGTGGGCGAAGCCGAAAACGGACTTGAAGCCATTCGAATTGTTGATGAACTTAAACCGGATCTCATCCTGATGGATCTTACGATGCCAAAAATGAATGGTATGGAGGCTATCGGTGACATCAAATCCATCTCTCCTGAAACCAAGGTGTTAATCTTGACGGTACATAAAATAGAGGAGTATGTCCGTGCCTGTCTCCAGGCCGGAGCGGATGGATATCTTCTGAAGAAATCGTCCCATGGAGAACTGTTGAATGCTATTTATCATGTTATTTCCGGAGAACCGTACCTTGATCCAGGCATATCCGATAGGATAATCGAAGGGTACCTGAACAGAAAAACGAAGGAAAAAGAAAAATCTCGCTGGGGTACGCTCACGAAAAGAGAACGAGAGGTGCTTAAACTCATTGCCGAGGGATATAAAAATGCAGAAATCGCAAAGTATCTCTGTATAAGTGTAAACACAGTAGAAACACACAGGGATAATCTTATGAAAAAGCTCAATTTGCATAATGTGGTGGCTCTGACATCCTATGCCATTGACCAGGGGCTGATATGCAGATAGTTGGTCACTTAAAAGGCCATGATATCTGTATTATCGTTCCCTTTTCTTTGGTTGACTCAATGAAAAACACACCACCTGAATATTTGGTTCGCTCTTGCATACTTACGAGACCGAAACCTTTGGGGTTATCCTGACAAGGAAGGATTTTTCCCTGAACATTGAAACCGATACCGTTGTCAGTGATAGACATTTCAATCCCAGTCCCTGTTTTTACCAGGCTAACCTGAACCTTAGTTGCTTGGCTGTGACGAGCAACATTATTCAGGGATTCCTGAAGTATCCTGAATAAAGGTGTTTTAATAGTGAAAGGTACATCACTTTCCTCAATCTCAATTTTCTTTTCCAAGTAAATATTGGGGTAAACGCGATGGTACTCTCTGCAAAACCAGGAGATGGTAGCGAGGATTCCCAGGTCATCTAAGGTCGAAGGACGTAAGCCCATGGAGATTCTGGATACCTCATCAATCGTGGTTTGGATTATCGAGATAATCATCTCCAATGAAGAACATCCTTTTTCTAGATGTCCGGCATGTATCTGGTTGATGATCTCCTCTGCAATGTACTTAATGGAACTTAGGTATTGGCCGATACTGTCATGCAACTCTTGCGCAATGTATTTATTCACATTTTCTTCAGCCTTGAATAGTTGCGTTGTCAGTTCCCGCAAAGCTCTTTCTGAGCGTTGTAGTTTTTTCTCAGCCAACTTTTGCTTTGTGATATCTTCCATATGCACCAGGATCATATCAGGTGCCACATAGGCACACGTAAAGTCAACGTATCTTTTGTCTTTCAGGGTAAACATATTGTAGAGGGTTTCAAGCTTATAAATAGCCTTGTTATTGTACGCATTTATGATGCTGTCATATATTTCCTTATTTTCCTTGTATAGAGTATGGGCTTCTTTGCCGATAAATTCTGAAATCTTTCCGTTTGTAAATTCATAGGCACCCGTATTATAGTCAATGAGGATAATGTTATTACCAACCTTCTGCCAGGTATAGGTAGGTATGGGCATGCCCATGTACTGAGCCCTGATGCGTTCTTCGCTTTGTTTTAGCGCATCTTTTGCCAGTTTGCTTTCATGGATATCGATATGGGTACCGATCATGCGGACCGGATTCCCGTGTTCATCCCATTCAACCACCTTGCCTCTTTTCAGGATCCATTTCCAGCCGCCGGATTTTGTCCTCAGGCGCAGTTCAATCTCACACCATTTTTTTTTACCGGTAATATGCTCACGCATACACTTGTCAACGTATTCCCTGTCATCTAAATGCAGCAGATTAATGAATTCATCATACGACGTAATAAATTCCGGATATGACATATCCAATTCAGACGGAGTACATCCTAGCATAATAAAATACGAGGGAGATGTTATAATTTGACCAGTTTGGATATACCATTCCCATATCCCGTCGCTGGTTGTCTCAAGGGCCAGAAGACGTCGTTTTTCACTTTCACGGAATAAGGTTTCAATATTTTTTTTCTTTGTTATATCATAATTTTTTTCTTTGTTATAGCTCACGCCAAGTTCATGATTTATTTTCTCAATGCACTCCTCATTTTTTGTACATTTTTGCTGATTTTGATTTATTTCATTTGTAGTTGTCAATTGAAACCTCCCCCAGATAACAATCTAAAAACTCTACTTTGATCCCAAGCCCTGTAGCAACATGAGTTTTACCCCTTTCGGCATTTCTGGGCAGGATAACATAGTGTCCCGTTTTAACAAACTCCGGTGAACCCGGCAGTTTTATTTTTTTAGGCGGATACATAAAAAAGAACCTCATGCTCTGGTTAAATATAGACATCATCTGCAAAGTTACACACTTACCCACTATGGTTAGCTTGGCATCTCCCCCAATACCGAGTTTATCTAGGATAATCCTTTCTAAAAAATAGGGCAAATACTCATTAAATATAGATAGTTTACTCTATTTCAATATTTTAACATTAAGTTTATAGTAGTAACAACGGGAGCGAAGGCCTTCACCCATATAAAAAAAGGGGGATTATTATGTGGAAACCAGAAAGATGTGATCTTTGTGGAGAATGTCTCGAATCCTGTTTGTACCTTGGGTATGATCACGATCGCGCCCAAAAAGAGATGAAGAAAATTATTTCGGGTGAACACAGCGAAGTTTTGGACAAGTGTATAACTTGCTGTGCTTGCAACACGTATTGTAACAAAGGCGCCCAGCCATTTGACCTTATAATTCATCAAATGGAAAAATTTAGTTCACCTTTTGCAATGGGCGCTGCAACAAACCTTCTTGACACTTTCTGTTTTAACCTGGCCAGAAACTATGTCAGGAAAACTAAGAAGGGCGCGCCGTGGATGAGTATTTGTTGCATGGAATATTTCCAGCCGCATCTGTTCTGGGACAGCAAACTCTTTGAAGGAGTGAACATTGCAGGCGGCGGGGATTATTTCTGTGTAAACGGCATGGTTCACGGCAGGCAGGATACAGCCGTTTTCGAGAACATGAAGGCATATGTCGATCATCTTAATAAATTGCCAACCGATGAAATAATTCTTTACCACGATGAATGTTACGCTCCATTTTTCAGTTACGCCAAGGATATGAAACTTGAGCCCAATTTCAGGCCGGTCCATCTGCTGGAATGGCTGATCAGGGTGGTAAAAGAAAACTATAAGGATGTCAAAAAACTTGGGGTCCGAGCTGCAATACAGCTCCCCTGCTCAATACGGTGCGGGCCGGACCGGCATATATGGATTGAAGAGTTATTCGATCTGATCGGCGTTGAACTGGTAGAGCGCAAGTATGACCGCAGATACCAGATCTGTTGCGGCGCAATGGCCGGACTCGGTGGCGGTCGCTCTGATAGCCTTATAGAAAACCAAACCTTCTCACAAGAGACCCGGGATAAGAATATCGCTGATGCCAAATATTTCGGCGCCGATCACATGATGTTCCTGTGTCCCTTCTGTTATGCGGCACTGGCTAAAGATGACAAGGCAGCCGGAATCATGCCGGTCATGGCGGCAGACCTCGTCAGGATGGCCTTATACGGTGAAGAACCTGTTGAGTATATTACTGCCTTGGAAAGGGGATGGATCAATGAGTAAGCAATTCAAAAAGCTCTGTGAGCCCATCACAATCAATGGGATGAAACTGCGGAATAGAACCGCCCTCGCGCCCATGAGCTGCGGATATACCGAAGGCGATGATTACTTGAACCAGCGGGCGATTGACTATTATGTCCGCCGTGCTGAAGGACATACCGGGTTGATTATATCCGGAATCACGCCGGTCGATAAGAGAGGGAAACCAGTAGGCTTTATGCACTCACTTTGGGACGACACCTTCACCCCGGGGTGGGAAAAATTGGCTGACGCGCTCCATGCGGCAGGTTCCAAGCTGGCTGTTCAGCTTATGTTCGGCGGTCTTGAGGGATTTCCCATTATGTCAAAAGGCCAACAGCTCTCACCTGACGGAGGCATATGGACACTAATTAATGAAATGTTCCACGGGCACCCCGATCTGGAAAAGAGCATTTTCATGACGAGAAAGATCACGGTTGAGGAACTCAAAGATATAGCGCAGAAATTTGCCGATGCCGCTGTCAGGGCCAAGAAGGCCGGCGCGGATGCGGTAGAAATCAACGGATCTCAGGGATTCCTCATCGAACAGATGATGTCTCCGCATTTTAACCACCGTACTGACGAGTATGGAGGCAGTTTTGAGAACAGGATGAGATATACGATCGAGGTAATTAAAAAAGTACGAGCTGCTGTGGGCAAGGATTATCCTGTTTTATTTAGAATGTGTGCAAGTGAGGGCATTGACGACGGCATACAACTTGAAGAATCCAAACAGACGGCTCAGATGGCGGTAATGGCCGGCGCGGATGCCATCCATGTAACCACAGGACGCGGTATTACGGTAGAGGGTTTGAATTATATGATGCCGATTGCAGAGGCGGGGCCAGCCCCTATTATTGGCCAGGTAGCCGAGATCAAAAAGGTTGTTAATGTTCCGGTGATCGGCGTGCAGTCGATACGGACACCGGAACTGGCCGAGGAAATCCTTGAGGCAGGCAAGTGTGACATGGTTGCCCTGGGCAGAACCTTGATTGCCGATCCCGATTGGCCCAAGAAGGCCGAGGAAGGGCGTTCTGAGGATATCCGGCAGTGCATCGGGTGTAACCAGGGGTGCATTGACAATCTACTGACTGCCTTCTTCGTGGATTGCCTCCAGAACCCGGAAGTGGGCCGAGAGGCAAAATACAAGCTTGAACAGGTTAAAAATCCCAAGAATGTCCTTGTTATCGGCGGCGGGATCGCCGGTCTGGAAACAGCAGTTGTTGCCGCTAAACGTGGTCATAAGGTCACCCTTTGCGAGAAGGATGACGCATTCGGCGGACAGTGGAACCTCGCAGCAATCCCACCGGGCAAGACTCAATTCAATGCCATCGTGAATTGGCGAGTACACGAACTCAAGAAGATGGATAATGTGAAGCTTGAATTGAACAAAGTGGTAACACCTGAATATGTGAAGGAACTCAAACCAGATATCGCTGTAGTGGCAACCGGAAGCGTCCCAATTATGCTCCCCATCCCGGGGTATGATAAAGATAATGTAACCGATGTCGCTGATACGCTGACCGGCAAAACCAAGATCGGGCAAAATGTTGCCGTTATCGGTGGAGGCGCCTGTGGCGTAGAAACAGCTAACTATCTCCTCGACCAGGGTAAAAAGGTAATGGTAGTCGAAATGCTTCCAGAGATTGCTCGTGATGAAAAATTTGCCCGTAAGGTCTTTATACTGGAAACTCTCGCAAAAAAAGGCGCGAAAGTTTTCACTTCATCACAGGTTAAGAAGATTACCGAAGACAATCAGCTCATCATCCACAAAAATGGCAAAGATGAAAGCCTCGGAAATTTTGATACCTTTGTAATGGCAGTAGGTGTCAAGTCTGAAAACAAAATTACTAAATATATTAAGGACATAGTACCGGCGGTATACGAAGTCGGTGATTCATATGCAAACACTGCAAACGGTTTTTCTGCTATTCAACATGGTGCCCTGATTGGGCGAATGCTATAGTCATTCTCATTTACTCCATGGGGGGTGTCGCAAAACTACTTTTTAGTAGTTAGCGACACTTCCTTGTTTCCTTAACTTTAGCCAGATCGTCTTTAAAGCTTCCAGCCTTCTCAAAGCGCGGGAAAATGACCCAGCGGCCTGTATCCAATGCATATAACCGAATTTAGTCCCGCTTTCAGCAGTCAAAGGAACAGGAATAACATTATCACTGGAAAGCTTCACATCTTGTTGTTTTCCGGCAGCAGCATAAACGGCAAATATGGCTTTTTAATAGCAAAGACCAGCTGGTTATAGGGCTTACTGCTGCCAAGTTGTTCACTAAACGTAATGTTGCCAAACCGTTTGGCTGAAATTCCCTAGCAGTAGAAAACTGAGGCGGAATTACCCATTTCCTGCTGCTGCGTAAAATGCAGCCGTATTCCTCCCCCTCCATTGCGCTGACCTTTATGCACTTTACATCATCACTGCTAAATTTCGCAGCAAATACTATAGAAGTTAAACAAAGAAAAGAGCTAGTGCTAGCATAAATATCCGGTTCTTTACTTTCATAAGCTTTCTTCCAATACAAGTATCCGTTTTTTGCCAACATTAAATTACCATAGTTTAACTTTCCTGTAAACATACAAAAATCCTGCCAATTTTTAAAAATTTGGCAGGATTTTTCGTTGCGATATTGAATAAATTAGATTGCCTTAGCTTTAATTACGCAGTTTAAGTTATGCTCAAAAATTATTTTATCAGCGTTTATGCAAAAAATGTGCCACTGATTCAGGTAGTATCTGATCAGGTCCGTAGGCTCTCGGAAACTTAGTCCCATATAATGGGATTTTAAGGGTATTGAGTAGCAAAATCAGAAGTAAATTGCCAAAAACAAGGGATGAGGAAAGGGAGTTTCAAAAGAGAGCATAGCAAACAGACCTAGCCAAATCCTAAAAAAACTAGGCCTAAGGGTGTAGAGATGTAGTGTTAAGCACTTATGGACTAAGCGGTTACAGGAAAGACTTCCGCCGACCATTCAGAAATGAGGGGACGCATATCGATGTTAAGGTGTTTTACCCAGGCATCTATATGTAAACACATGGCAGTGGAATAAGCCCGGAAATACCAATTGCATGAATTACGGGTTTTGGTCTTTCGTTCCAGGAAATAATCCTCTTTCAGGCGTTTAAAACAGCGTTCCGAGGCGGTACGTCGTCGATAACGGGCTTTAAACAAAGCAGAACCGCTAGGGACACGGGTGAAAAACCGGAGGTTATCTTGTTCGCGGGTGTAAAAAACCCGGCCGTAAGGAGAATCTGAACAGGGTGAATCACAAGAAACCTTCCAGGTTTTACGAGTCAAGGGACAACGCCATTTATGACGCTGGCGGTCCTTGCAAAAACCATGGTAGGCCATGATGTGCTTGGCAGGACAAATCGGAATGCCTTCCTTAGAAAACGAGATTCTATCTTGATGGGAACAATTTCCTTCATTACGAGTATTGAGGTCAATGAAAGCAGCAATATCATACCGATGAAGCAAATTGTAAATGGCGTAGGCATCATGAGCCGAGTCAAGTAGACATTGGGTCACTTTAAAATCCGGATTCAATTGAATGAAATCAAAAAAGGAATAAACAAAAGCAAGACTATCATGCCGGTAGGCCTTGAAAAAATTGAGATACACAGGCAAATCATAAGGACTGTCGGCAGCGGTAAAGGCGTACAAAGTACGACCGAAATAATATTCTTCGCGATAACTATCCCAGCCCCAAGAAGAATCCGGGTCCGAGAATTTGCGGGGACAACGGCACTTAAAGACGCCGTTTTTTCTGCAATTACAAATCAACTTGCCGTAACGGCTAGCGCCCGTGCGGACAGAGGACCCGTCCCCGGCGATTCTCAGAGCAGAGATGTCTCCCAAGATGCCGTGTTTTGCAGAGGGGACTACAAAACACTCTTTAAAAATCTTTTGGAAGAGGTCCTGCGGACGCGAATGAAAATCAGGAGGGTGTTCGAGATAGCGGTCGATCAATCGCTTGACGACGCCAGGTTTTTTAAGTGGTGACTTTTCTCCTTTTTTCTTACCCTTCTTGGGTTTTCGCCGGGGCCTGCGGACTATGTTGGCAAGATGTGTCGAAGAAGACAGCCACAGGCGCTTGATAAAATCATAGAAAGTACCAACCCCCGGAACATCATCCGGTAGAAACCCGCTGAGGACCGCAAAAATGGGCGTCGAACGCATGGAATTGACCCAGTGTCAATGGAGCGTTCATGGAGTAATTCCATAAGCAGTAAAGAGCGGAACATATCGGTCGGGTCGCGTGCAATGGGACCGAAAGATTTGGAATAGCGATGAGCGACAATTTCCGTGACTCTTGATAAATCGCTGCACCAAATACTGGCTAGGGCTTTTTGTTGGAGCAAAACCGGCTCTAAAAAACCACGTTTTAAGTAGTGGATTTGCAATTGTTCTTTCAGAAAATCCTGAAATTGTTGATGAGAACGAGTCATTTTCAACAAAAAAATCACCACCATCAGAGAAGGTAGGCTAATAAGTGCTTCCATCGCGATTATTGGGGTGATTCTGATTTGTCAAGTATTATTATTAAAATGTATATTTCGGTGGAGGAAAATACAAAAAGACCAAGGCTAACTGCCTTGATCCATATAATATCTCGGGTTTCCGAGAGCGTACGGTCCGTATTGGGGGGAAAATCAATGATCGGTTCAATTGCCGGAGATATTATTGGCTCAGTTTACGAGTGGAACAATCGAAAGGACAAGAAATTTCCGTTATTTCAAGCGGCATCTGTTTTTACAGATGATACGGTACTAACTTGTGCAGTAGCAGATAGTTTATTATCCGGAAAATCCTATGTTGAGAAGTTTAAAGAGCACTATAGTCTGTACCCAACAGTAGGATATGGGCCGAAGTTTGCAGCTTGGGCTCGATCAAATAGTACTGATTCGTACAATAGTTGGGGAAACGGCTCGGCTATGCGCGTTAGTCCTATCGGTTTTGCTTTTAATAATTTGGCAGAGGTTATGGGGGAGGCGGAAAAATCAGCGGCAGTAACCCATAATCACCCTGAAGGTATTAAAGGAGCCCAGGCAACAGCAGCAGCTATTTATTTAGCGAGAAACAACAGTTCGAAGAACGAAATAAAAGAATTTATTATCAAGCAGTTTGATTATGATCTTCACCAAAAGATTAGTGATATTCGTCCTAATTATGGTTTTGATGTGTCCTGTCAGGGATCAGTTCCGATTGCTATTATAGCCTTTTTAGAGGCCAGGGATTATGAAGACGCTTTAAGAAATGCTATTTCTGTAGGCGGGGATAGTGATACAATTGCCTGTATAGCAGGGGGAATTGCGCAAGCCTTTTTTGGTATTCCTGATGACATCCGCGAGATGGCTATCAAGAAGCTTGATGAAAGATTAAGGGCAATTGTAGTAGCATTTGAGAAAAAATATATGAATAGAGAAGCTTAAGCGGAGGGTTGACTCAGAACCTGAACCTTGGCTTAAGCTGCAAAAAAGCTCTGTACCTGCTAAATGCAGAATACAGAGCTTTTGAGGTAATTAGTGTACACTAACTTATAAAATACTCAAGTCATCCCCGTTGAGTATTTTTTTCATATTCTTCATAGGGCACATTTTACCGCACATGGTACAGGTATCTTCACATTCAGGTACAGATTCTTCCCGATACTTTCTGGCCTTTTCCGGGTCAATCGATAATTCAATCATGCGGGAGAAGTCTACATCGGCCCGGGCGGCACTCATTTGATTATCCCAGTCGCGGGCACCAGGAATTCCTTTGGCAATGTCGGCGGCGTGAGCAGCAATGCGGGCAGCGATGATGCCTTCTTTCATATCATCAAGATTGGGCAAGCGAAGATGCTCAGCCGGAGTAACATAACAGAGGAAGTCTGCGCCATTTGCCGCAGCAATGGCACCACCAATCGCGCTGGTAATATGGTCATAACCGGGGGCGACATCGGTGACTAGTGGTCCTAACACATAGAAGGGAGCACCATGGCATAAACGTTTTTCTAATTGCATGTTAGCAGCAATTTCATTAATTGCCATATGGCCGGGGCCTTCGATCATGATTTGCACATTTCTGGCCCAGGCGCGTTTGGTTAGTTCGCCAAGGGTAATGAGTTCTTCAATTTGGGCAGCGTCAGTAGAGTCATTAATCGAACCAGGACGACAGGCATCCCCCAAGCTGATAGTCACATCATACTTTTCACAGATGTCCAGCAGTCTGTCGTAATATTCATAGAAGGGGTTTTCCTGCTTGTTTAATTCCATCCAGGCAAAAAGAAGTGAACCTCCCCGGGAAACAATGTTGGTGAGACGCTTATTTTTTTTCACCCGTTCGGCTGTTTGGCGGTTCATACCACAGTGAATGGTCATAAAATCCACACCGTCTTTAGCATGACGTTCAACAACCGAGAAAAATTCATCGACGGTGATGTCCTTTAGCTCCTTATCAAGCATGCCGACGGCATCATACATAGGTACAGTGCCGATCATGATGGGGGATATTTCAATCAATTTGC
Source organism: Sporomusa sp. 246TCP1 (assembly GCF_057319775.1). NCBI lineage: Bacteria > Bacillati > Bacillota > Negativicutes > Selenomonadales > Sporomusaceae > Sporomusa > Sporomusa sp. 246TCP1. Next base: position 335,748 of record NZ_CM170492.1, read on the forward strand.
GCCGAAATTCCTGAGTTTTACCGTAACAGCTCAAATCCATAATCGCTTCCGCTTTGAGGTCAATGGCTTTTTTTACTTTTTCTAATTCAAGTTCAAGGTTGCAGCAGTCTTTGGAAACTCCAAGGTTGACGTTGATTTTGGTGCGTAGTTTTTCCCCAACCCCTTTGGGACTAAGACTAGTATGCTGCTTATTGGCAGGAATAGCAACACGGCCATTTGCTACTAGTTGGCGTAATAGCTCAATATCGATATTTTCCTCCTGAGCTACGATACGCATTTGTTCGGTAATAATGCCTCTTTTCGCGGCATCCATTTGTGTAGTATACATATTTTTCCCCTTCCTCTATGAGTGTATTTTTAGTTATAGCAGAGGGGGAGAAAACGTGGGCAAGCTTCTTTTAGTTTGGTATAAAGCTTTCCTACGGTGGTATTAACCACATCAGGTTCGAGGGTTGGAATTGAATTCCTCTCAGCCACATCTGGCACCCCTAGCTATAACTATGACAGGAACTACGCTTTATGCTTCTGCTATCTTCACGAGTTCGATTAATAAATCGCCTGTTTCTACAGAATCCTGAGGTTTTACATAAAGCTCTTTAACTACACCATCAAATGGAGATTGTATCGTTGTTTCCATTTTCATGGCTTCAGTAACAAGTAAGTATTCGCCTTTTTTAACAGGATCTCCTCTTTTCACCATAATTTTAATTACTTTTCCGGTCATAGAAGCACCAAGCTGGCCAGGATTGTCCCTTTCCGCTTTTATTTTCGTAGTCGTAATGGCTTTGAAGCTTCGATCCTTAACAATAACTTCGCGTGGTAAGCCGTTAAGCTCAAAGTTGACAATCCGCGTGCCGTCAGGAAGTGGTTCTTCTATAGATATAAACTTAATTACAAGTGTTTTACCTTCCTCAATATCGACTTGGAGTTCCTCGCGTGGGAGTAAGCCATGGAAAAAGGTTGGGGTATCTAACATCGACACATCACCATAGATTGCAGTCAATTTAACCCAATCTAAGAATACTTTGGGGTAGAGGGAGTAAGCAAGCACATCCTTTTCGGTTACCGGGCGAGTCAGAACATCGGATAGTTTATTACGGATTTGGTCAAAGTTGGTATCTTCCAGTAGTTCACCAGGACGTTTGGTTAAGGGCGCTTTACCCTTCAGTATAATGCGCTGCAGTTCTTGGGGGAATCCCTGGTATGGCTGGCCAATCTGCCCGGAGAAGAATTCCACGACAGAGTTAGGGAAGTCTAAACTATCACCGGTTTTGTAAATGTCGTCTTCTGTCAGGTTATTTTCAACCATGAACAGGGCCATGTCGCCAACGATTTTGGATGAAGGAGTTACTTTGATAAGATCGCCAAACATGTCATTAACTTGACGATATACTTCTTTGACGCGATCCCACTGGCTTTCTAGCCCTAGCGATTTGGCTTGCTGCTTGAGGTTGCTATATTGACCACCAGGCATCTCATGCTGATAAACCTCGGGGTTAGGGAAAAGGAGACTGCTTTCAAAATCTTTATAATGGGTGCGAACATCTTCCCAGTAGTGGGATAATTTATTTAAGCTGTCAATATTCACGTGGGGTTGCCTGTCATGGCCCTGTAAGGCGTAGTATAAGCTGTTACTGCTGGGTTGGGATGACATGCCGGCTAACGAGGAGATGGCAGTATCTACAATGTCTACACCGGCATCAATGGCCCGGGCGTATGTGTAAATTCCGTTACCGCTGGTGTCATGCATATGCAAGTGGATAGGCAGGTCTACAGCCTCTTTAAGGGCCGAAATCAGCCTGTAGGCGGCCTCAGGTTTTAATAATCCAGCCATATCTTTGATGGCCAAAATATGCGCGCCGGCTTGTTCAACTTCTTTTGCCATATTTACATAATATTTCAGGTCATACTTAGAGCGCGACGGGTCCAGAATATCGCCTGCATAGCACAAGGCAACCTCTGCGACCTTGCCGGACTGGCGTACTGCATCGATGGAAACGATCATGGCATCAAGCCAGTTTAAACTGTCGAAAATACGGAATACGTCGATACCTGCTGACGCCGCTTGGGCAACAAACGCGCGAATTACGTTATCCGGATAACTGGTGTAACCAACTGCATTGGAAGCACGGAATAGCATTTGGAATAAGATATTGGGGGCCTGGGCTCGCAAGGCCTCCAGACGCTTCCAGGGGTCTTCATTTAAAAACCGGTAGGCTACATCAAAAGTAGCTCCGCCCCACATTTCCAGAGAAAATAAATTAGGCAGCATATGGGCAGTAGGGGCAATAATGTTGAGCATATCATGGGTTCGCATCCGGGTAGCCAAGAGTGATTGATGGGCATCCCGCAGCGTAGTGTCTGTCAATAGAACCTCTTTTTGATCTTTAATCCAGGATACCAGACCTTGCGGTCCCTGGCTGTCCAGGATTTGTTTGGTGCCGTTAGTAAGAGGCGCATCAGGGGCGTGTAACCGGCGGGGGGGTGGGAAACTTGGTTTGGGACGTTTGGCAATTCCAGGGAACCCATTTACCGTGGTTTCGGCCAGATAGGTAAGCAGCTTAGTACCTCTGTCCTGGGGTGGTGAAAATATAAACAATTCTGGCGATGTATCAATAAAGGTAGTATAATAATGACCGCTTAAAAAGTCCGCATGGTTAACAACATTGTAAAGAAAGGGTATATTGGTTTTTATCCCGCGAATCCGGAATTCACTAAGACAGCGTTTCATTTTGGCAATAGCGCTTTTGTGACTGAGGCCCCAGGTAGAGACCTTAACCAGCAGTGAATCGTAATAAGGAGTAATCACTGAGCCAGTGTAAGCATTGCCGGCGTCAAGCCGCACGCCAAAGCCGCCACCGCTGCGGTAGGCTGCTATTTTTCCGGTATCAGGCATGAACTGATTTGCTGGGTCTTCGGTGGTTACCCGGCATTGGATGGCATGACCATTACAGGTAATATAGTCTTGACTGGGAATACCGATGTCGTCACCGCTTAGGCTGGCGCCGTCGGCGATATGTAGCTGGGCTTGAACAATATCAATACCTGTAATCATTTCACTAATTGTATGCTCTACCTGGACGCGGGGGTTTACTTCAATAAAGTAAAACTTCTGATCAGGTGTTACTAAAAACTCTACTGTACCGGCACTGATATAGCCAACTGCTTTCATCAGTTTGACGGCAGCGGCGCAAATTTCCTGCCGCAATTTTTCTGGCAGGGAGATACTAGGCGCGATTTCAATTACTTTTTGGTGACGGCGTTGCACAGAACAATCTCTTTCATATAAATGGATGACATCACCATGTTGGTCTCCCAGGATTTGAACTTCGATATGCTTGGGGTTTTCAATCAACTGTTCAAGATAGATTTGATCGTCGCCAAATGAGGCTTTAGCTTCTGATTTGGCACGTAAATAGGAATCTTCGAGGGAATCGGCTGAACGAACGATGCGCATGCCGCGACCGCCGCCGCCTGATATTGCCTTAATAATGAATGGATAGCCGTATTGTTCAGCAAAATCCTTGACTTCTTCTATACTATGGACTGAACCGTTACTTCCTGGTATGACAGGCAGACCTGCGGCAACTGCCTGGGTGCGGGCATTAATTTTGTCACCAAACATGGCTAAATGTTCAATATTTGGGCCAATGAAGGTAATGCCTTCTTCTTTGCAGCGTATGGCTAGATTAATGTTTTCAGACAAAAAACCATAACCGGGGTGGATGGCATCTACCTTTCGATTTTTGGCTATGCGCAGTATGGATTCAATATCCAGGTAAGCGTCAACAGGGCTTTTATCTTCACCTATCAGGTAGGCCTCATCAGCTCGATAGCGGTGCAACGAGAATATATCTTCTTTAGAATAAATAGCAATTGTACGTATTTCCAGTTCATTGCAAGCTCGCATAACCCGAATAGCAATTTCGCCACGATTGGCGACAAGCACCGTTTGGATTTTTTTCATCGTAATTCTCCTCCTAAAACAAGGTATAAGTACATTGTAAACAAACAACTGTAATTGCTAATTTACCACTGATTTACAAAAAACACAAGATATAATAAGAATTTAATCTTTCGTTTTTCATGTTAAGGTATTTAGCAGGATGTACTGTTGCCAGTGACGAAGATGTAACTGTAAAATTGTCGAGGTAATAGGGCGGAGCATTGCTGGGCGTATTACCTTAATTAAATGATATATGCTATATATATTGAAAGGAAGTCCAATATATGAATAGTAGAAAACTGGCTTATACAGCTATATTTATGGCTGTGGGTGTACTATCCGCCCACTTAGTCTATATTCCGGTTGGCATTGCTAAGTGCTTTCCTTTGCAACATGTTATCAATATACTGCTTGCAGTGCTGTTAGGAACACGCTACTCGGTTAGTGCTGCATTTGGAATATCCTTATTACGCAATATTTTAGGAACAGGATCATTATTGGCCTTCCCCGGGAGTATGGTTGGCGCAGCACTAGCTGGTTTAGTTTATAAGAAAACTAATAGTATCTGGGGTGCGATTATTGGCGAGGTGATTGGTACCGGGTTCTTTGGGGCCTTACTGGCTTATCCTGTGGCGAAATATTTTGTCGGTTCCCAAGCTGGCGCATTCTTCTTTATTATACCATTCTTAGTCAGTACTGTGGGGGGAAGTATTATTGCTTACTTCCTATATAAGGCCAAAGTCATGAATTATCTTTATGAGAATTTAGGTTTAGCAGAGAAACGTAAGTTTATCCGATGACCAAGACGCTGGTTGATATATAGGCGGTAGGTAATAAGTTTATTTGTAGTTTTATGTTGACATTGTCAAACAAGCATGCTATCATTTATAAATGTCGGCTCCGCAAGAATGAGAACGATAAAAGTGATACAGGATAAAGCGTATCGTCTGATATGCCCTCGACACTAGTGCATTCATGCACGTGAGTTCCCTGAAAACTGAACAATGTAAGTAATGCATCAAAAAAGCCAGATGTGCGGTTGTATGTCGCTTGCGACATACAAAACCAAAAACAATTTCTTAATAGCTTTAAAGAGCCAATTGGCTTTTCATAAAATTTTTATGGAGAGTTTGATCCTGGCTCAGGACGAACGCTGGCGGCGTGCCTAACACATGCAAGTCGAACGGGGAGTTATTTATAACTCCTAGTGGCGAACGGGTGAGTAACGCGTAGACAACCTGCCTCTAAATTGGGGACAACACCGCGAAAGTGGTGCTAATACCGAATGTGGTATCTTAGTCGCATGACTGAGATAAGAAAGGTGGCCTCTGAATATGCTACCGCTTAGAGATGGGTCTGCGTCTGATTAGCTAGTTGGTGAGGTAACGGCTCACCAAGGCTTCGATCAGTAGCCGGTCTGAGAGGATGAACGGCCACACTGGGACTGAGACACGGCCCAGACTCCTACGGGAGGCAGCAGTGGGGAATCTTCCGCAATGGACGAAAGTCTGACGGAGCAACGCCGCGTGAGTGAAGAAGGTCTTCGGATTGTAAAGCTCTGTCGTTTGGGACGAACGTGTTCTATGTGAATAATGTAGAGCAATGACGGTACCAAAGGAGGAAGCCACGGCTAACTACGTGCCAGCAGCCGCGGTAATACGTAGGTGGCAAGCGTTGTCCGGAATTATTGGGCGTAAAGGGCGTGTAGGTGGATTTTTAAGTCGTGTGTCTAAGTGCGGGGCTCAACCCCGTATAGGCGCAGGAAACTGGAGATCTTGAGTGCAGGAGAGGAAAGTGGAATTCCCAGTGTAGCGGTGAAATGCGTAGATATTGGGAGGAACACCAGTGGCGAAGGCGACTTTCTGGACTGTGTCTGACACTGAGGCGCGAAAGCCAGGGGAGCGAACGGGATTAGATACCCCGGTAGTCCTGGCCGTAAACGATGGGTACTAGGTGTAGAGGGTATCGACCCCTTCTGTGCCGCAAGCTAACGCAATAAGTACCCCGCCTGGGGAGTACGGCCGCAAGGTTGAAACTCAAAGGAATTGACGGGGGCCCGCACAAGCGGTGGAGTATGTGGTTTAATTCGACGCAACGCGAAGAACCTTACCAGGACTTGACATTGAGTGAAAAGCTAAGAGATTAGCTCCTATCCTTCGGGATACACGAAAACAGGTGGTGCATGGCTGTCGTCAGCTCGTGTCGTGAGATGTTGGGTTAAGTCCCGCAACGAGCGCAACCCTTATCCTTTGTTGCCAGCACGTAATGGTGGGAACTCAAGGGAGACTGCCGCAGACAATGCGGAGGAAGGCGGGGATGACGTCAAGTCATCATGCCCCTTATGTCCTGGGCTACACACGTACTACAATGGGCTTAAACAAAGCGAAGCAAGCCCGCGAGGGTAAGCCAAACGCATAAACAAGCTCTCAGTTCGGATCGGAGGCTGCAACTCGCCTCCGTGAAGTCGGAATCGCTAGTAATCGCAGGTCAGCATACTGCGGTGAATACGTTCCCGGGCCTTGTACACACCGCCCGTCACACCACGAAAGTTGACAACACCCGAAGCCGGTGGGGTAACCAGCAATGGGGCTAGCCGTCTAAGGTGGGGCCGATGATTGGGGTGAAGTCGTAACAAGGTAGCCGTATCGGAAGGTGCGGCTGGATCACCTCCTTTCTAGGGAGAACCGATTCGACGTTCGAATGTCGACCTTCGATCTTCGACGATAAACACGAATCAACTTCCAGGTCGGTACATTTGGCAGATGCAAGACAAGAGATAGAAACCTTGCCTTTTTCGAAAGTCGCAGGTCGAAAATCGATAGTCGAAAACTCTTACATTGTTTAGTTTTGAGGGAATGCCAACGTGATACTAAATATTAAAAAAAGGTAAAAGCCTGCAGGAATTTCCTGCAGGCTTTTACCTTTTTTTTTACGTTCTTCATTCTGTTTTCAGAATCAATTGCTATAATTACTAAGAAATAAGCAGTCGTTATTGTTTGTGTGATTGGAAGGGGAAATACTAACACCGAAGATAAAATCTAAAGGTAACAATTTAACTTTTTAAGGAGGAATTTTGGTGGCCGTTTCACTATCTATCGCAGCCGTTCGCTCTAGGCAGATTTGCTTAGGATTATTCTTAGTTTCGTTTGTTTCCTATCTGTTGTTTAGCCATCTTGTGCCGATTACAGATCCTGTAGAATCTAATTATGTGCTTACCGCCAAAGAAATGGTGAAAAGTGGAGATTGGCTTTCGCCCCAAATATATGGCCACGTATGGTTTGATAAACCTATATTTTTTTATTGGCTTACCGCTTTGGCCTTTAAATGGTTTGGAGTTTCCGACCTGGCGGCACGTCTAGCTCCGGCTTTGTTTGCCGGATTAGGGGTGGTATTGATCTATTGGTTTTTGAACAAGACATCAAGTCAAGCAGTAGCATTATTATCGGCTCTCGTTATGGGAACGTCATTAGAGTATGTTCTTCTTGCAAAATTTGTCATTACTGATATGGTGCTGTTTGTATTTAATAGTGCAGCACTTGTATTTTTTTACCTTGGGTATACCAAGGTGGAGGAAAGTAAACGGTGGTATTTGCTTATGTATGCAAGTATGGCTTTGGCCGTTTTAACTAAGGGGCCTGTTGGGTTGCTGCTTCCTGGTTTTGTGATGGCAATTTTTATCGCTGTACAGCGTAATTGGGCAGAACTTAGAAAAATGTCAATCCCGACAGGCTTAGTATTGTTTGCGGTGATTGCATTTCCCTGGTATAGCGCCATGTATTATGTTCATGGCTCCGAGTTTATTGATACCTTTTTGGGAGTGCATAATTATCTGCGCGCGACAGTTTCAGAGCATCCAAAAGACAATGTAATCTATTACTATCTTGTGATATTTTTGCTCAGTATGCTGCCTTGGGCGCCGCTGGCGCTAAAGGCAATGGTTGCTACCTGGAAAGACCAATCGCTGCGAAAATCACCGCTATGGTTATTTAGTTTCATCTGGACGGGAGTATATTTCATTTTTTACTCACTTATGGCTACAAAATATCTTACCTATACGTTTCCTACGCTTTTTCCGTTGGCGATGCTAACGGGGAATTATCTGGAGCAGCTCTTGGTTCAGAATAAGAAAAACACAATTATCTATTGGGTAGCCATTCCCATGATAGTTTCGACGCTAGCCTATATTGTTGCCGTTCAGAGTTATCTTGAAAACCTGTGGATTGTTGTCGCCAGTCTGATGCTGATCATGGTATTTGTTTGGCGGAAAATAAAAGAACAACGTCCAAAATATATTTTGGAGTTACTTTGTATTTATCAAGTTGCAGTGTATATGATGCTATCACTTTTTATTCTTCCTGCCATGGCTGATACCAGATCTGAAAAAGAGCTTGCGCAAGACTTGCTAAATTATAGTGATTCTCACCTAGGCCTTTACGAGTTTTATAGTACTTCGGCAGTTTATTACAGTGGTAAAACGGCAGTGAAACTTACCTCCTCAGAACCAGTGGTATCACCACAGACCGAATTAAGTTGGTCAAGCAAGTACACGATGCCTACTGAATCATTAGTCAACTTCGTGACGAATTCTAAAAAAAATAGTATAGTGATTATAGTACCTGAACAGAAACGAAAGCAGTTTTTGGAAGAGATAAAAAATAGCAATCCTCAATTATTGAAGACTACTGACAGATTTAGCTATTATCATTTTGGAGACTGACGATTGTTGCTCTGGGCTTGAGGTGGAGGGGGATACAGATGCGTATATTATTAGCTGAAGATGATACTAAACTTGGTAATTTAATTAAACGCATGTTAGAAAAGGCTGAGGTAGCGGTTGATTGGGTAACACGGGGGGATACCGCATTTGAGTACGCAACATGCTCTTATTATGATGTAATTGTGTTAGACTGGATGATGCCAGGACAGACGGGCATCGATGTGTGTGCTCAGCTGCGTAAAGATGGTTATCAAGGCGCTATTTTGATGCTTACAGCAAAAGACGATATTACTGACCGGGTGTTAGGGCTGGATACAGGAGCCGACGACTACCTTGTAAAACCGTTTGAGTTTGTAGAATTGCTTGCCAGACTCCGGGCTTTATCGCGCCGGAGCAGCGCTAAGCTGAAAGAAGATATCGTGCAAATAGGCGATCTTATTTTAGATCGCTCGACTCGCAGTGTTCGTATTGACGAAACCGAGGTACAGCTTACCAGCCGTGAATTTCAACTGTTAGATTTGCTTGTACAAAATAAAGGACAGGTGGTACCACGGGAAGTCATACTAGATCGGGTTTGGGGGTTAGATGCCGACGTATCAACGAATAACCTTGATGCTCATGTGCGTTTGTTGCGGAGAAAAATTAACTTGCCTGAGGGCGATGTAGTAATTCAAAATGTCAGAGGGATAGGATTTAAGTTAGAGGCTCATCATGTTTGCTAAAATTCGCAACCATTTGACGATGGTCTATTCTGCGGTTATGGTGTGTTTTCTAATATCATTCGTAGTGTCAAGCTATACAGGGCTGGTTTGGGTACTGTACCGGGAAGAACAACAAGATATCGAGGCGTTCGCCAAAGAAGAAGCTCGCGAACACATTACTTTGCTTCGACAAATACAATTGTCGGGAAATTCGTCATTAGGGGAAGACGATGAGCAAAACGATGGGAAACTCTTCCATTATGCATTTGATGTAAATGGGCAGCAGGTTTCCTCAAGTGAACCAGCTCGCGAAGTACGTGCTCTTGTTCTGGAAAACATCCATAATTGGCAAGGTGCTGACGGGGAAGCAATATTAACCAAACTGCATCTTTCGGGTGACAGAAAAAATTACTTCATGCTATGCCGTATGAAAGTTTATGAAGGAGAGCAGGCGCTCGGTACGGTTTTCGTGGGTAAAGATATTACGTCCTACTACGTGATGTTAAAAAGGCTATTGTTAGTTCTTAGCCTGGGATGCTTATTATTTCTTATTATTGCCGCTTTTGTTGGACATCTACTGGCAGGACGGGCAATTGTCCCGATTAAAAACTCTTTTGCCAGGCAACGCGAGTTCGTTGCTGATGCGTCTCATGAACTTCGTACTCCTCTTAGTGTTCTGTTGACTTCTGTTGAGGCAATTCGAACAGATGACGAAAATAGATTTTCGCCATTTTCTGTGCAGGTGCTTGATGATATGAAAGGTGAAATCAAGAGAATGACTAAAATTGTCTCCGATTTATTGACTCTTGCCAGAGCTGATGCCGGCGCAACTGCTATCATCAAAGAAAAATTTGATATCAATATGATTGCCGAGAAGATCATCCGTTCCTTTCAACCGCTAGCAACTGAAAAGGGGATTAAGCTTGAGTTTGCCGGGACAAGCAATCTTTCTATTCAAGCAGATAGAGAAAGAATTAGCCAGTTGTTGGTGATTTTAATTGACAATGCCTTGAAGTATGTGCAGCATGAAGGGAAAGTAATCCTCACTGTCAAACAACTGACTGGTTCGAAGGGGACTATCAATATTATTGTGCAAGATAATGGGATAGGCATTCTCCCCCAAGAGAAAAAACTTATTTTTGAACGATTTTACCGAATAGATAAAGTAAGATCCAGGGAAGCTGGTGGTACAGGCCTCGGGTTATCTATTGCCAAATGGATAGTAGAAGCTCATGGCGGGACAATTAGAGTGGAAAGTGCCATTGGCGTTGGCAGTACTTTTATTGTAACATTACCTAGCTAAGTGAGTTCTGGTACAATTATAACAAAACCTTTATCCCCTAGTTCGAATCTGGGTGTCGCCTCCAATTATTTTTTATATCTATATACAACGCATTAAACAATGAAAAATTAAACACAAATGCGGTCGACGGTCTTAAGCGGATTACGATTAATATCATTAATAAAAGCAAATACAGCATTAGCAATTTCCTCAACTGATTTGAAAAAAACATTGTAGATGCAGGTGCGTTTGAGCCAACCCCATACTTTTTCAATTGGATTTAGTTGTGGGCTATATGGGGGTAAAAAAACTAACTCAAGTACTTCTTTGTTTTGTTGCAAAAAAGGTTGAAGCAGTTTGGCATGATGAATGCGGGCATTGTCCAAAATCATCACGATTTTTTGACCAGGATATTTCTCAAGCACCAATTGCAAAAATGCGAGAAATTGCTGTGCATCATAACTGGTAGAGTGACTACATACTACTTCTCCGGTTTCATAATCTAATACGCCGATTAGCTTTACACCACTGTGTTTTCCGTAGGTTGGAACTATTCTTTGCTTTCCTTTAGGAAACCAAGTCCGAAAAATGGCTTGATAGTCCCTAATCATGCACTCATCTTGAAACAGCAGACGGTCGATTGTACCATGCAAAAGCGAATCTTTCAGTTCATAAAGTTTTTTTAAACTCTTCTTGTTTTTGAGGATTTGCATTAGCCAGAGTGTATGTGGGCCGGGTACAGCTAAATCCAAGGCTATGCAACAAATTTAACGTACCGCGTATACTGTAAGTTACACCAAAAGTTTTCTCAATCCATTGCTGCAGTAAGGGAGCTGTCCAGTTCATTTCTACCGAAAATCCAGCGTCTTTTGGAACGTGATGTGCAACCATATCATACACTTGTTGGCATTGCTCTTCGCTTAAAAAGGTTGGCCGGCCTGGCGAATGGTTCATTCGTAAGCCTTTTAATCCGCAATTAACATAAAGATTAATATATCGATAGACTGTGCTAAGAGCCCGCCCAGTTATTTGAGAAATTGTTTCTTTTGAATACCCTTGCAAATACAGGTAAATCGTTTGATAACGTTCCTGCATCCGCGAATTCTTACATGACTTCATTTTTCTTTTGAGGCGTTTGACTCTTCGATGGATTACTTCTGATGGTAATTGGCGGATGTCTCGCATGTGTCTACCCCTTCGTCATGAATTAATTGACAAAGGATTTCGCCATAAAATCCAAAAACCATTTTCTTAACAAATAATAATTATCAATAGTTGCTTCTTTTTGATATTTTTTTACTCTTTAATGCGTCATATATATCTCTATATAGCGTACGATTTAGGGACTACTTTCAGGTAGTTCCTTTTTTAAAAATATTTTCGGTTTACTTTATTTACTAAAATAGCAGGATGCCTAATCAATATTGTATAATAATGGTAAAGAAGGCAAAGGGGGATGCAGGCAATGACAAAATTAGAAAAGGGAATGATAGTTGTAGAATCGGTAAAAGCTCCAACAGGTTCTTTAGCAAGTATAATTTATGAGGGGCAGGGCCAAGGAAGCGAATACGGGAGAACCCTATTTCATATATTTATGGATGAAATGTCATACGGAGTTTTTGCCTTGCGTGGCAATATTACTACTCTTGAAGATGCTCAGGCTAAACTAAATGCTCCAAAGCGGGCCGTTGCGGATGAATCCTTGGCAGAGTATGCGGTATGTTATCACTGGATTCATATTGATGACAACGATCATTTTGCCCTGGAGTAAATGTGAAGAATTTAGAAACAATGTGTATGAATTTTAAGTATAATCCAAGATTACATTGCCGTTATGTATATTGTGAATAGCACCTATGATTTGAAGACCTTTGCTTCTGATCGCCTTTTTTATAATAGGGCTTGTTGCTTGGAGTTTTTGAATAGTAAAATCAATATGAGCCTTAATTGCATTTGATAGCATTTCGCCAGTACGGTTTTTGGCAATTTCAATGGCAGGAGCAATTGAGTGGACAAGTGAATCAATATGAGAGTGAGCTGGCGCACAATTAAGTGCTGCTTTAACGGCACCACAATCTTCATGACCCAATACTAAAATTAACCTAACCTCAAGATGCTCAACCGCATATTCAATACTTCCAAGCACAATATCATCCACTACTTGCCCTGCTGTTCGTACAACAAATAACTGGCCCAGACCTTGGTCAAACACAATTTCAGGGGGAATTCTGGAATCTGAGCAGCCAAGGATTATGGCAAAAGGTTCCTGACCTTTGGTAAGTTCAGCACGTTTTTTGATTCCGATGTCTGTTTTGGCATATTTTTCAGTTACATAGCGCCTATTTCCTGCGAGGAGCTTTTCTAATGCTTGATAAGCATCCATAAATCATCGCCTCCCGTATATCTGTATGTACTAGTTAACGAGTCCTATATAATGCTCAAGTCTTCACCATTAAGAATCTTTTTCATGTTTTTCATCGGACACATTTTGCCGCACATCGTACAGGTATCTTCACATTCCGGATTTGATTCTTCCCGATAGGCTTTTGTTTTTTCAGGATCGATAGCTAGTTCAATCATTCGTGGGAAATCTACATCAGCACGGGCGGCACTCATTTGATTATCCCATTCTCGTGCCCCCGGAATTCCTTTGGCAATATCAGCTGCATGGGCAGCAATTCGGGAAGCAATAATTCCCTCTTTCATATCATCCAAATTGGGAAGACGAAGGTGTTCGGCCGGTGTTACATAACAGAGAAAATCAGCACCATTAGCTGCCGCAATAGCACCGCCAATTGCACTGGTAATATGATCATAACCAGGCGCGACATCGGTAACGAGTGGGCCAAGCACATAAAACGGTGCGCCATGGCACAGTCTTTTTTCTAGCAACATGTTGGCAGCTATTTCATTAATAGCCACATGACCAGGACCTTCGATCATAACCTGCACATTTCTTGCCCAGGCGCGTTTAGTCAACTCGCCCATGGTAATGAGTTCTTCGATTTGTGCTGGGTCGGTAGAGTCATTGATGGAACCGGGGCGGCAGGCGTCTCCCAAGCTGATGGTCACATCATACTTTTCGCAAATATTGAGCAGTCTGTCATAGTATTCATAAAATGGATTTTCTTGTTTATTCAATTCCATCCAGGCAAAGAGCAGCGAACCACCACGGGAAACGATGTTGGTGAGCCGCTTATTTTTTTTCACTCGTTCGGCTGTTTGCAAGTTCATACCACAGTGAATGGTCATAAAATCCACACCATCTTCGGCATGTCGTTCCACAACTGAAAAAAATTCATCAACAGTGATATCTTTTAAATCCTTATCAAGCATGCCAACAGCGTCATACATTGGCACAGTGCCAATCATCACAGGGGACATTTCAATTAATTTACGCCGAAACTCCCGGGTTTTACCATAGCAGCTTAAATCCATAATGGCTTCGGCTTTTAGTTCAATCGCCTTTTTGACTTTTGCTAATTCAAGCTCTGGATCATAGTGGTCTTTTGAAACACCCAAATTGACATTAATTTTGGTCCGAAGTTTTTCACCGACCCCTTTAGGGATAAGGCTGGTATGATGGCGGTTAGCCGGGATAACAACCTTGCCGTTTGCCACTAACCAGCGAAGTAGTTCGGGACTAAGACTTTCCTCCCACGCGACGATATGCATTTGTTCAGTGATGATGCCTTGTTTAGCAGCATCCATTTGTGTGGTATACATGATTAGTTTCCCCTTCCTCATAATTATATTTTAGTCATAGGCAGAGGTGGAGGGTAGGCAAGCTCCAATGTAATTGGGATGAATGCTTTTCTACGGTGGTATTAACCACATCAGGTTCGAGGGTTGGAGTTTATCCTCTCAGCCGTTGGGCACCCCTAGCTATAACTAATAAGCGGTTGGACATGTTTTTTAATTCTGAAATTTCGACAAATCTGAAAATTGAATGGCAAATAATGTATTTCAGTTATATAATAAGTATTGAGATGCTGTTTAGTCAACCAAACGATAACAAAAAAAAATAAAGTAATAAAAAAAAATGAAGCAAGGTGGTTAGATGAATTACCTAGCATCAATAATTGAAGCTATCCAACAGGAAACAAATACAGGCACAATTTGTGAATTGGAGATCGAAGGGGCACCAGTTTGCTATATTGAAATGCCAAGAGGCGATCTGGCAAAAGAAATTATTCAACTTACTGAAGCCGTTATAGAGTCAGTAAAAGATGAAAACATTATGCCATTAAAAGTTTATATCAGCTGGGTATGCAAGCTTCGGCTCGAACAGGGTGTTAAGTTGGCAGACATCATGCTGCTTTTTGATTTATACGAAAAATCGCTCAAGGATGCTATGTCTCAATTTCTAAAAGATGATTTGGTCAGCCTTAACCGCTACAGGCGGGAGATTGATGCGCTATTAGATCGGGCAAGGGTATATGTATCAGAGTACTTTTTCACATTGTACGAAGAAACAGTCTACAAACAGTTCGAGCAGTTAAGAACCATTAACGAAATAGCTGTCTATCTTACTTCTTCTCTTGACCTATATGAAGTATTGAATTTTATAGTGATAAGCGCCTTGCGTTTATTTCATGCAGATTGTGGCAGTATTTTGCTGCTGGATGAGACTAGTAATTTGCACGAGTCGATTACAACTGGCTGGCAGGATATTCACTCAGCTGCCGCTATTTCGGAGATGTTAGTCTGTACAACAAGCCTGATGGACATAGAATATAAAGACTTAATATCTGAGCAGATGAGGGCGGTTTTTAAAAAAGAAAGTTTATCTAAGGTAAAGCTTATAAAGCTTTATTTGCACGAACTTGATATTGGAGTATTGATTATCGGCTTTCGTTCTATGCAGCAGATGTCACCCATTGATCAAAAGCTGCTCGAGACTTTTGCTAACCATGCAGCCATCGCAGTCCACAACGCTCAATTATATGGTGATGCCGATTTAAAACTTAAGCAGCGAATACATCAGGTAACTGTTGTTCTGGAGCAAAAACGGGCCATTATGCATTGTATGCGTGAAGGCGTAATTGCTATTAATACGGACGGCTATATTGATTTGGTGAATAGTGAAGGGCAACGTCTCTTGGGCCGCCAGGATAATATTATTGGTAAACATATTTGGGAGGTTATACCCAACTCCCGTTTGCCCATTGTGTTAAAAACCACTCAGGCTGAATACGATCAGGAGCAGGAAGTGGGGGATAAATGTATTATTACTAATAGGGTACCCCTGATAGTCAATGACGCTGTCATTGGGGCTATTGCTACCTTTCGGGATAAACAGGACGTTAAAATCCTGGCAGCAGAATTGGTAGGCTTGAAAAGCCTCCTGGAATCCATGCGAGCACAATCCCATGAATTTACCAATAAATTGCACGCTATATCCGGGTTGATTCAGATGAAACAGTATGATAAAGTCGTTGAACTAATAACATTGATGTATAAAACACAGCAGGATCTGGTTAGCTCTATTGTTAGGCGGATTAAAGATCAGGCGACGGCAGGATTAATTATTGGAAAAATAAGCGAATCCAGTGAACAGGGGATTTCTTTGCGACTCCATTCCCGAAGTAAACTCCTCGCGCTTCCTGTCAGTTTTAGTAGTTTGTCTATGGTTACAGTGCTTGGTAATCTAATAACTAATGCCATGGATGCCGTTGCTAGTTTGCCTGCTGAACGACGAATTATTACTGTATATATCTTTGAAGGCAGGAAATACCTGAATATCAAAGTCAGTGATTTAGGTAAAGGCATACCTGAACCCTACCGGAAGAAGATTTATCACCGCGGTTTTTCCACTAAGCAAGGTAGTAGGGGAGTTGGGTTAGCTTTAGTCATGCAAGAGGTAAGAATCTGCGGCGGCACAATTTCTGTTCACTCATGTGAAAACGAGGGTAGTACCTTTTGTATAAAAATACCAATACGGTAAACCTGGATACATAGAAAAGAGGAGGGAACCGGAATGGGAGTTGATATTGTTATTGTTGAGGACGATCCGATGGTCATGGAACTTCACCGGCAATATATCAGTCAAGTTAAGGGTTTCCGCTTAGTAGGACAAGCGGTTAATGCGGCAGATGGTTATAATATGATAGTTAATATTAAACCACGGTTGGTCATTCTAGATGTTTATATGCCGGGGGAAAGCGGGATTGAGCTGTTACGGAGAGTAAGAGCTGAGGGAATTAACATTGATGTTATCTTAGTTACGGCAGCCCATTATTCAGAAACAATTCAACAGGGAATGCAGTGCGGAGTAGTGGATTATATTATAAAACCATTTACACTTCAACGTTTCAAAAAAGCACTAAAGAGTTATCTGCAGTATATTGATCGATTAAGCAAAACACAAAAGCTATGCCAAAAAGATATTGACTGTTTGAAAGGAGCAACTCCAGGGGAAAGCATGCCTAATAGCCTAAATGAATTAACAGAAAATATTCCCAAGGGATTAGACAAAGCGACCCTGAAAGCTATTCTTATGACTATAAATAAACAGTCTGATTATTTTACTACAAGTGAAATAGCAAAATTGGTTGGAATATCAAGGGTTACTGTTAGGCGCTACTTAAACTATTTAACTGATAACGGTTGGCTGAAAGGCATCCTCTCGTACGGACCAGTGGGAAGACCATTGCATAAATACACTAAGGATGATCTATTTTTCTTATAATTTTTGCCAATGGATAGTAAACAACTCGCTTGCGAGTAGGTTACTATCTATTTTTTTATCCATTTTAAGGATAATTTCATGAATTATATTAACAAAATTATCCTTATTTACCATATGGTAGCCAAGCTGGAGCGTGTATCTTATAATTACAACTGTAAGATGTTCCAAGGAAGACCACCTTCTAAAGGAGGATAATCTATTATGGAAAAAGCCGTATCCTTTAGAGTCGCCGATGCTATGCCGGAAGATGTTGGTCAAGGATATATCCGGATTGATAACGCCGACATGGAAAAAATGGAAGTCATTATGGGTGATATTCTCGAGATTCAAGGGAGAAAAACGACAGTTGCCAAAGTTGTTCCCTGTTTTAGTCAATTCAAAAATCAAAATATAGTGCAAATAGAATCTATAATCAGAGAAAATGCCGGCGTCGGAATAGACGAACGGGTAACGGTAAAAAAAATTGCGCGTCAACCAGCACAAACGTTAGTTTTGAGTCCCTTAGATGTAACAATAGATTTTAGTGATGCTCAAGATAGTAAGCATCTAGAACGAGTCTTGAGTGGACTTCCAATGATTACTGGTGACAGGGTTAAGGTTAATCTGGCTGGAGTTAGAAGCCAGTACTTCACTGTTATCGGTACAGCACCGCAGGGTGCCGTAGTAGTTAATGCGGCTACAAAACTAAAAGTGACTAAAGCGGATGCATCAGAAGACCGGAGTTTTCGGGCTTCCTATGAAGATGTCGGTGGTCTTGATAAAGAACTCCAGCGTGTTCGCGAAATGGTTGAGCTGCCACTTAAGTACCCCGGAGTTTTTCGGCAGTTAGGGGTTGAAGCGCCTAAAGGAGTATTACTCTATGGTCCACCGGGTACAGGTAAAACCCTAATGGCTAGAGCTGTATCCAGTGAAACCAATGCGGCATTCCTGCACGTGAATGGTCCGGAAATCATCAATAAGTTCTATGGGGAAAGCGAGGCCCGGCTTAGAGAAATATTTGAGACAGCGCAAAGACGGGCACCGGCCATTATCTTTATTGATGAGATTGATGCCATTGCTCCCAAACGAACAGATGTAATTGGGGATGTTGAGAAACGTGTTGTTGCTCAGCTATTAGCTTTGATGGATGGTCTGAGGAATCGGGGGCAAGTCATTGTTATTGGTGCTACTAATGTACCCGACATGGTCGATCCGGCGCTGCGCCGTCCAGGAAGGTTTGACCGCGAGCTTTCCATTAATCCACCTGATAAATTCGGAAGATTAAAAATATTAAAAATACATACTCGCTTAATGACAATTGATTCTTCGGTAAACCTAGAAAAACTTGCCCAAATGACACATGGTTTTGTTGGCGCAGATATTGCCATCCTCTGCAAGGAGGCCGGGATGAATGCTGTGCGGCGGCTGTTACCACAGATTGATTTCTCGGAAGAACTCAAGGAAGAAGACCTGGCAAAGTTGACAATTAACATGAACGATTTTTATGCTGCATTTCGGGAAGTAGAGCCAACTGCTACCAGGGAATTTTTCTCAGAACGGCCTAATACCAAGTGGGAACAAGTCGGGGGAATGGCTGATATAAAGAGAAATTTGCAGGCAATGGTTGAAATGCCGCTACAGCACCTCGAATTGTTTAAAGAGATGCAGCACAATATGCCGAAAGGATTTTTGCTGACAGGACCGCCGGGAACAGGTAAAACACTAATAGTAAAAGCTCTGGCTGGTTCGAGTGAAGCTCATTTCATATCGGTAGATGCCGTTACACTTAATTCCCGCTGGTTCGGTGAAGCCGAAAAGGGTCTGCGCCGCATTTTTAAGCGAGCCAAGCAAATCGCTCCCTGCATTTTGTTCTTTGATGAAATTGATGCATTAGCGCCTGTGCGAGTGCTAACCGACAGAAATGGAACAGATCGCTTAGTAAGTCAACTACTTTTGGAACTAGATAGTTTAATGGATAGTGCTAATGTAATTGTTGTTGCTGCCACCAACCGGCCTGATATGGTAGATCCGGCACTTATGCGGCCAGGACGGTTTGATTATATTGTGGAACTACCATTACCTAACAAAGTAGAACGATTAGAAATATTTAAGATTCATACCGCAAAAATGCCTTTAGCAGACGGTGTTGATCTGGATGAACTAACAATTTCTACCGAGGGTGCGGTGGGATCTGATATTGAGGCCATCTGTAAGTACGCAGCTTTATCAGCTATGAAACGCTATGTTAGTGATTCGCAGAGTATAGTTACTCACATCTATAAAGTGTTAAATGAGGATTTTGGCTATGGTCTGCGTCAAATATCTCTAAAAAAGTAAAGGCAACTTTGCCAATGGAGGTGATGGCTAAAGAACGGTAAGTGTTCTAATGGTCACCTGTTGATCAATCTTAAGTATTTAAAAGGGGGAGAGAAAATGACACTAGCAGTTGCTGTTGATGCTAAGATGAAGGAAGTAACTGTATGGACTAGGGGTGTAACTCTAGCCAAAGAAGCTCGCGACACTGCTACACTGCTCGCCAAGGCAGGTAGCCTCGAGGGAAAGTACAATCAATCCTTCGATAACTATGTTGATCTGCCTGACCGGATCAATGTTCCTGTTAAGAGCTATGCCCGGCTTAGTCCGGAACCTATCGAAACCTTTTATGAGTATGAGAATTACCGCCCTGATATTGTTGTGCTGGCTGAAGAAACACTGGTCAAGGGCAACGACATTCTTAAAGGCTGTAAAGATGGCTGCGTGGTTGTAATCAATACAAAACGTGACGTCAACAAGCTAATTAAGTACCTTTCGCCTAAAGAAAATGTGAGTAAAGTAAAAGCTGTTGCCGCTATTGATGCTGATGCCTTGGGTGCTGGCGTGTTCCATACCTTTGATGGAACCGAAGGTTGTATTGACGATACCAAGATTGGTGCCGGTGTTGGTGCAGCTATGGCTGCTGCTGTTGCCAAAGCAAGTGGAATCGTTAAATTAGAGTCCTTAATCAAACTTGCTGACAACAAAAAGGCAGTTCAGCAAGGTTGGGACGCAGTTCAAGTTGTTAATCTGTAGTAGTTGGTAATTTTAAGGGAGGTGTAAACATGGCAAAAGTTTATAAGCAAGTGCCGTTTGCTGCTATTGTTCCGTCCCCTCAAACCGAAAACGAGGGTATGATTACAGGGAATTGGCGGTTTCTCCGTCCGGTAGTTGACAAAGAACAATGTACCGAGTGTAAAACTTGCTACATTTTTTGCCCAGATGCCTGTGTTAATTACTCCAAGGACGAAGGAATCAGTTTTAATTTGAAATATTGTAAAGGTTGTGGTATTTGCAGTAATGTTTGTCCGGTTGGGGCCGTAAGTCGCGTGCCTGAACTCGATTTTGATGAATAAGGAGTGAATGAGATGCCAATCAAGAAAAAAGGTACAGGGTTAACTGCGGTTGCAGATGCTTGGCAGCTTGCCGATATCGATGTCTCAGCATCATATCCTATTCGCCCGTATACAGCGGTTATGGCTGAATTAGCGAAGCGGATTGCTAACGGTGCTATGAATTGCGAAATGGTTCATGGTGAGGGCGAACATGCGCAGTTCAGTATTGCTCACGGCGCATCCATGGCTGGTGCTCGTGCCACTACCGGTTCTTCCGGTGTAGGCGTTACCTATGCTTTTGAAACGTATTCACCAATTGCGGGCAGTCGTTGCCCAATCCAGGCCCTTGTTGGCGATCGTACGCTTGACCCCCCCGGTGACTTTGGTTCTGAGCACACGGATTGCTTAACTCTCCGTGATAATGGCTGGATTTATGGCTGGGCACAAGATGCCCAGGAATCGTTAGATAATAGCCTAATATATTTTCGGATTGGTGAAGATCCTGAAATCATGTTGCCGCAAATCGTTGCTATGGATGGTTATTTTGTTACCCATATTGCGCAGGATTATGAAATGCCTGATCAAGCACAAGTTGACAAATACCTGCCTAAATTCAACCCGAAGTTCCGTCTTGATGTGAATAACCCTGTTATCATGGGGCCACAGATCGAGCCGGAAATGGGACCACCTCTGGAGTGGGACCGCCATGTTGTTATGACAAAAGTTAAAGAAAAAATTGTGCAGGCAACAGGAGAATTTGCTCAAGTATTTGGCCGGACCTATGCTCCGTTCGTTGAAGAGTATATGACAGACGATGCTGACATGGTATTTGTGCTGCAAGGTGCGCACGCGGTTACTTGCCGTAGTGCCATCAAATATCTCCGTGAAGCGGGTTACAAGGTCGGTATGTGTAGAATACGCTGGTTCCGTCCGTTCCCGGATGAGGACATTGCTCAAATCTTGACCAAGTTCAAGGTGGCCGGTGTTATTGATACTGGAACATCTTACGGTGCTCCGTGCGCTGGCGGCGTTCTCTCGAACGAAGTTAAAGCTGCGATGTCTGAAATTAAGAACAAGCCGATCATTCAAAGCTTTACTTCCGGTTTAGGCGGCGAGATTATTACCCATGACGAGTTCTTCGCTATGGCTGAAATGATGAAAGAAACATTAAATGCTGGCAAACTTATTCAAAGCGGTACTTGGGTTAACTTCAATGATTATCATGAAGGTGCTTCCCAAATTAATACTGCTAAAACCGAAGCTGCCCCCAGTAAATAATAAGGAGGAGTAAACGATGGCAGTTGCTGAATTAGTTAAGTCAATTGCGCAGACTACAGATCTTGTGGACACGTATGTCCCAGGTCATCGTACCTGTGCAGGTTGCGGCCCGGCTCTTGCGTATCGACTAGTAGCTAAAGCTGCTGGTAAAAATACAATCTTTGTTGGGCCAACTGGTTGTATGTATGTTGCTAACACTAGTTATGCCTGCGGTCCGTGGGCTGTACCCTGGACTCATGCACAAATTACCAACGCCGGTGCTGTAGCTTCCGGTATTGCTGAAGCTTTTCGGATGATGATTAAGAAGGGGAAAATCCAGGACGAATTCCCAAATATTATTGTTATGGCCGGTGACGGCGGCTGTTCCGACATTGGTCTGCAGGCAATGTCAGCTATGTTCTATCGCGGACATAAAGTTCTCTGCGTAATGTATGACAATGAATCTTATGCCAACACTGGTATTCAGGTTTCCCCGTCCACTCCGTACGGTGCTACTACGATGTTTACCCCAGCTGGTCCGGAGATTCCGGAAGCTAAGAAACATAACTTGAAAGATCCGATGGCTATATTCTGTTCAGGCGGCCATCCGTATATCAAGTATGGTGCAACTGCTTCCATTGGTTATCCCATTGACCTTATGAACAAGGTTCGGAAAGGCCTTGCCCAAGATGGCCCGGCGTTCATTCATCTGCAATGTACGTGTCCGAAGGGCTGGTCATTCCCGTCTGACCGTACCATTGAGATCTCTAAACTAGCCGTAGAAACCGGTATGTGGAATCTATATGAGGTTGAAGATGGTGATTGGGCTAATAAGAAATTCACTAATGTGCCGAAGAAACTTAAGCCTGTTGACGAGTACCTCCAAACACAGGGACGTTTCAGCCACCTGCAGCCTGAGCATGTAGTTAAAATTCAAAGTTTCGTTAACAAGCGTGCGAAAACACTTGGCATGGAGGTTCCGCTTCCACCAGCTAAGTAAAGTTGCCTAAAAGCTAAACAGGCATTATGCCGTAAGTCCCTGGTCCCTTGTGAACAAAAGGAACCAGGGACTTACTAATGTAGCACTCTTTGTTCACCATGAACAAAGAAGCTTGGAAGGAGGCTTGGTTGTATGGATAAGGGTGTTGCCTTAACTCTTACAAATTGGATACTCGCTTTCCTACCTATCTTAGTCTTGCTATCCACTATTTTACTGTTTAAATGGGGCGCGCCGAAATCAGGAGCAGTTTCATGGTTTACGGCAGTAGTTATAGGTATGTTTGTCTTTGGTGGCGACTCTAGAATATTGGCTTTAGCCAATAGTAAAGGTATGGCAATGGCATTGTATGTGTTGCTCATCATCTGGGGTGCGGTTTTCCTCTATAATTTTGTTGAAAGGAATGGTGCTATTAAAGTAATTGGCGATACCATGATCAATGTGACTGAAGAAAAACTATTACAATGTTTACTTATGTCATGGTGTTTTGCCAGTTTTATGCAAGGTATTGCCGGATTTGGCGTGCCTGTTGCCGTTGTTGCGCCGATTATGCTGGTTATGGGCTTCAAACCAGCTGTTGCGGCTGCTACCTGTCTAGTAGGACACTCTTGGTCAATTAGCTTTGGGTCTATGGGTTCATCCTATTATACTATTCAACTGGCTACTAAGATTCCCGGCGATATTATCGGTCCCTGGATGGCGATTTTGTTTGCTATTCCAATTTATGCTACAGGTCTTGCCGTATGCCATATTTATGGCGGTTTCCCCGCTGTTAAAAGAGGTTTACCGGCAGTTATGATAACTGGTACCGTAATGGCCTTCATGTGCTGGTTTACGAATAAACTAGGTGCAGCGCAATTGGCTACTTTAATTCCGGCACTTTGTGGTTGCGGAACTATGGCTATATTGGCCAAAACAATTTATCGTCACGAAGCAGATGGGACTAAAAAAGAGGACGAAAAGCCATATATGGGATTTCATATGGCGTTTTCCCCCTACTATATCTTAATCGCATTATGCATCATGACGCAGGTCAAATCTATTGCGAAAATTTTTGCATCATATACCTGGGGTCTTAGCTATCCGGCTATGACAACTGCTGCCGGCTTCGCAGTAAAAGCCGAAAAAATGTATTCTAAAATTAATATTTTTTCGCATCCGGCTCCTTTGTTGCTATTTGCAGCATTATGCGCTTTTGTTATATTCAAAATGGCTCATAAGTGGAAACCGGGTGCCTTTAGTGGAGCGTTTGAAGCCACGGTTAAACAATGTGTTCCCACCAGTATTGGGATAACTACCATGGTTATGATGGCGTTGATTATGAACGATACGGGTATGACAAAGTTGCTGGCACAAGGAATAGCTAACTCTACTGGTAGCTTGTTCCCCATATTCTCCCCGTATATTGGTGTGTTAGGAGCATTTCTTACCGGTAGTAACACCAACTCCAACGTCATGTTTGGCGCGTTGCAATTTGAGACAGCCAAGGTATTGGGAATTAGTACGGTTATCATGTGCGCCGTGCAGTCTGTCGGCGGTGCAGTAGGCTGTTCCATCGCTCCGTCGAAAGTGTTGATTGGTTCAGCAACTGTTGGTCTTGAGGGTCGCGAAGGCGAGGTAATGAATCGGACAATACCGTATTGTTTAATCATTTCGCTACTTGTGGGCATTAATGCTTGGATTTTTGCTTGCATGCTATTTAAGGATCTTCCTTAAGTCAATAAAATTGCGAAATAAGCAAAGGAGGTATTGTAATGAGTACAAATCCTGTGCCTAATGCGAATACTAATGTTGTTACCACAGAAGTGTCTTGGAGAAAGAAATATCGTAACCCACTGATGAATGCTGCCTTCTGGGGGTTTTGGATAGGATTCTTTCTAGCACACCAAGGCGGCGTGACCAACAACGGAATAATGATTAGTTTGTCGTACATGATATTTACGCTGGCTTGTTTGGTTCCTTTGGTTACAAAAAAATAAGTGGTCAGGGAAATGCCGTTTTTAGCGGCATTTCCCCATTTTCAATAAAAGATTCCACTCATATACGTTAGCGGAAAGACTATTGAGAGGTGGTACCATGATTAGCGGTGATCCGAAAGAAGCGTCTACGCAAAGACCAGCGATAAAGGCTGAACTTATCGTTTTATATTGTCAAACTTACCTAAAAAAATGTAAAACAACACGCCGGTGTGATGTAGCTAGTCCACCACTGTCGGAATGTTTTTGGGCGTTTGTTGGATCATTTGCGGGTATTGGGGTGGTAACTTACATAAGCCTGATCAGGGATGTTCCGGTTCTTGTCGCGTCGTTAGGAGCATCGGCGTGTCTGATTTATGGGGTTCCGGCAGCTCCGTTTGCCCAGCCCAGAAATGCTGTCGCAGGACATCTACTTGCTGCATTAATTGGAGTTTTTATCTATCAGTTAGCCGGTGCTCATTGGTATACGGCAGCGCTAAGTGTAGGGTTAGCTGTAGCTACTATGGTAGGAACCAGGACTGTTCATCCGCCGGCCGGGGCAACAGCTTTGATTGCTGTAATTACCAAACAAGACTGGCTATTTATCGCGTTGCCGGTAGGAGTAGGTATCTGTATTTTGGTACTTGTAGGCATAGTGGTGAATAATCTTGCCGACAAGCGCCAATACCCCAAGTATTGGTGGTAGCAATATGAATCCTGCTGGCAAGTGGTTTGGGTGGAAGGCTAGTTTGTTTGAACAAAAAGTCTTGTTTATTTATATTCTTCGATGGAGTTTTCTGGGTATAACAACAGGAGTAATTGTCGGAACCGGTGTGGCAGTATTTCTAAAAATGATGGCCTGGGCGATTGCGGTATGGACCCAAGTGTGGTACTATTATTTTTTCTTGCCGGTGATCTTATGCTTGAATTGCTGGTTAATGAGTTTGGCAGCGATTCAAACAGCAGGCGGCAGTGATAAAGTAATTGAAGCCATTCATCAGCGAGATGGCTGTTTGCAGCTAGCGGAAATGCCAGTAAAGATCGCAGCAACAATTATAACGATTGCTGCCGGCGGGTCAGCCGGAAAGGAAGGTCCTGCAGCTCAAATTGGTGCTACGCTCGCGTCAGCATGGGCAAAGTTTCTACGAGTCAGCAGGGCTGACAGCCGCAAAGTAGTTACCTGCGGCTTAAGTGCTGGTTTTGCCTGTGTATTTGGAACACCTGTTGCTGGCGCCATTTTCGGGATTGAGGTACTGTTTATTGGGAAAATTCTTTATGATACACTCTATCCTGCCTTTGTGGCGGGGTTGGCAGGTTACTATATTTGTCATATCACAGGAATACCCTACTTCTATTTGCAAATTCACGTCGAGCCTACAGGTTATTTTATTTTTCAATCCATTATGTTGGGAGTAGTGTGCGGCGTGGCAGCTATTTTTTTTATCAAAACAATCAACTTTTGTAAACATGGTTTTATCTGTTTACGTATAGTTCAACAGGCAAAAGCCTTTGTTGGTGGTATTATGCTTATTCTGATTGGATATTTTGTGAGTCCGCTATATTTAGGCTTAGGATTAGAACTGCTCGAAAATGGGATTAGTGGACAGTCTGTTGCGGTGGCTGCCTTTTTCTGGAAAACACTGGCTACAGGGATAACGCTTGGCTGTGGCGGAACCGGGGGAATCATCATGCCAATTGTTATTGTTGGGACTGTGACGGGCAACCTATTTGGGCAACTATTTGGAAATCTGGATATAGCGGTGTATGCTGTGCTTGGTATGGTTGCGCTTTTAGCGGCAGCAGTAAACATTCCGGTAGCAGCCGTAGTTATGGCTGCTGAATTATTTGGCAGTGATATTATTCCTTATGCAGCGGTTAGCTGCTCAATTAGCTATTTAATTTCCGGTCATCGCAGTGTTTACCCCAGTCAGATTATATTTGCTGGCAAGAGTCCACATTTATGTGAGGACGAGGGGAAGTCTGTCAGTTGTGCTGAGAGACAGGTAAGCTTCACTTCCGTGAAAGAAGAACGAATATCAATATGAAAAATGCCTAATAAGGTGGGGCATGTTGTTAAAACAAAATACTGTATTGACAAATTCTAGTTGTCCATGTTAAAATATGTTAAATTTCATATGACTCTTATCCAGAGTGGTCGAGGGACTGGCCCGATGACACCCGGCAACCGGCAGCTATGCTGCAGTGGTGCTAATTCCAGCAGGAGAAATCCTGGCAGATAAGAGGAAGGCGCCTGTAAATTAGCCCCTTTCCTCGGAAAGGGGCTTTGTTATTTTGATTTTTTATCAAGCGACAGAAAAGAGGAATGAAGATATGGCAGATAGCTGCAAGGTGTATGATGAATCAGGTGATTTGATAACCAGTGAGAAGCGGTCAGCTAGCAATGAGGTGATTATTATTATCCGTGATGGAAAAGTAGTGAGTTTTAACCAGAAAAGTCATGATACCTTCGTGGAAGGCAGGTATGGTGATGGGATATAATAAAACTATTGCCATTATGGACAGGTTTGAATAAAAACAGCCAACCAAAAAAGAAAAACAAAAGGGCTTCGATATTTTATGGAGAATGGCATATGATAAGAAAGAAAAATGTAAATCTGTAGCTCGTATCATTTTACCATGTTATATCTTCTCTACAAATATAGTTGAGGAGTGACGATTATGCCAAAACCGATATTTTTCCAAGAACGGTGTAAAGGCTGCGCTTTATGTACGGTAGCATGTCCTAAAAAGCTGCTGGTAATGTCTACTACTTTTAATGGTAAGGGTTATAATTTCTCCACATGTCCTGACGCCTCGGAATGTGTTGGTTGCTGTCTGTGTGCCCGATCCTGTCCGGATATAGTAATTGAGATTCATAAGTAGACTTAGCTTAGGATTAACTTGCTCTTAGCTTGCTTTTGTAGAAGCTGGAAGTCTTAGAGCGAGTTAGTCATCAGAGATGTAATAGGAGTGGTGAACATGTCAGAAAAAGTGCTCATGAAGGGCAATGAGGCTATTGCTGAGGTGGCAGTTGTTGCTGGTTGCCGTCATTATTTTGGCTACCCGATTACACCGCAAACTGAGATACCGGAATATATGTCCAAACGTATGCCACAGGTTGGCGGCGTGTTTTTGCAGGCAGAGAGTGAGATCGCGGCTATTAATATGGTATATGGTGCAGCCGGCGCAGGGGCCAGGGTTATGACTTCTTCCTCCAGTCCGGGAATTAGCTTAAAGCAAGAGGGTATTTCTTATATTGCCGGAGCGGAGCTACCCTGTCTGATTGTAAATATTATGCGTGGCGGTCCGGGACTTGGTGGTATTCAACCGGCACAAAGTGACTATTTTCAGGCTACAAAGGGTGGTGGTCACGGCGATTATCATACTATTGTACTGGCTCCGAATTCAGTTCAGGAAATGGCAGACTTCACTATGTTGGGATTTTCCTTAGCTGACCAATATCGCAATCCGGTTATGCTGCTAGGCGATGGGGTTATCGGTCAAATGATGGAACCGGTTGAAATAAAAGAGAACAATACTAAGCCTGTGGAAAAACCGTGGGCTGCTGTTGGAATGCATGGGCGTACTAAGCCCAATATTATTAGTTCGTTATACCTAAAAGCCAAGGAGCTGGAAGACCATAATAATCGTTTGCAAAAAAAGTATGCACTCATTCGGGAAAATGAAATGCGGTGGGAAGAAATTTACACCAAGGATGCAGAGGTTATTCTTGTTGCTTACGGAATTACAGCGCGTATTGCACAGTCGGCGGTCGATAAAGCCAGAAAGAATGGTAAAAAGGTAGGTTTGTTACGACCCATTTCGTTGTGGCCATTCCCTGAGCCGCCACTTTCCCGGTTGGCAAAAACGGCCAAGGCCTTTTTAACGCTTGAGCTAAGCGCTGGACAAATGATTGAAGATGTGCGGCTGGCTACTCATGATGCTAAGCCTGTATACTTCTATGGCCGTACCGGTGGCATGATAATGACCCCCACGGAAATTTACCAGGAGGTCACCAGGATTCTAGATGGTAAGGAGGGCAAATAATATGGCAGAAGGGCTATTTTCCAGACCGAAAGCATTATTTGATATACCTACTCACTATTGCCCAGGCTGTCATCATGGTATTATTCACCGGTTGGTAGCTGAGGCAATTGATGAACTTGATATTCAGGAAAAAACAATTGGGGTTGCGCCGGTAGGCTGTTCAGTGCTTGCCTCTGAGTATTTCCATGTTGACATGCTGGAAGCTGCACATGGTCGTGCACCGGCTGTAGCTACCGGTGTCAAACGGGTGCATCCTGACGCTGTTGTATTTACCTATCAAGGCGATGGGGATTTGGCGGCTATTGGTTGTGCAGAAATTGTCCATGCGGCTGCGCGGGGTGAAAAAATAGCGACTATCTTTGTTAATAATGCCATTTATGGTATGACCGGCGGTCAAATGGCTCCCACTAGTCTGGTTGGTCAAGTTACCAGTACATCTCCTTACGGACGTAACCTGGAGACTGCAGGAATGCCTATTCGGGTATCGGAGATGCTGGCTACTCTGGATGGCCCTGCCTTTATTGCCAGGGTGGCGGTCAATACACCTGCTAATATGAATAAAGCAAAGACCGCTATCAAAAAGGCATTTGAGCTTCAACTCAGCGGCCAGGGATTTTGCTTAGTAGAAGTACTGTCAATTTGCCCGACAAACTGGGGAAAAACGCCGCTTGAAGCCGTTAAATGGCTGGAAGAAAACATGGTGCCACACTACCCGCTTGGTGTTTATAAAGATGCGGCTGAGGTGGCAAAATGAGACACGAAATTATCATGTCCGGTTTTGGTGGTCAGGGCGTTATGCTTATGGGTCAGATAGTAACCTATGCAGGTATGCTGGAAGAAAAACACGTATCCTGGATTCCTTCCTATGGTCCCGAGATGCGTGGCGGGACAGCCAATTGCTCAGTTATTATTACTGAGGGGTTACCAGGTTCTCCGATGGTAGAAGAGCCGACAGCAGTTGTTGTTCTAAATTTACCATCACTCGATAAGTTTGAAGCTGCCGTTCGGGCAAACGGTGTTTTGATTGTTAATAGCTCATTAATTGACAAAGCCGTTGCCAGGCAGGATATCAAGGTCTATCGTGTGCCGGTAAATGATATAGCGATTGAGATGGGCAACTTGAAAATGGCCAATATGGTGGCACTGGGCGCACTTATTGCCGCTACCGCTGCCGTTGAAATGGAAGCGCTGTTTACCGCGTTTGCCAAAAAGTTTGCTTCTAAACCGCAGGTCATTGAGGCCAACAAAGCCGCTATTATACGCGGTTATGACTATGTAAAAAACAACATAGCTTAAGTGAAGCAAAAAAGGAGTGTATTGGTGCAGGAAAAGTATTACTAATATAGAATGTGTAACCTACTATAAGTTAAGGAGGTTACATATAATGCCAAAGAAAATTCTTTTACTGACTGGTGACTGTGCAGAAGACTATGAGGTTAAGGTTCCCCAACAAGCGCTGATGATGCTTGGTTATCAAGTTGATGTAGCTGTGCCTAATAAGAGTGCCGGCGACATGGTTCAGTTGGTTGTACATGACTTTATCGGTTTAGATACCTATGTTGAATTGACTGGTCACCGGATTCCGGTTGATATTGCAGCCAAAGACGCAAAGGCTGAAGATTATGTCGGGCTGGTAGTTCCTGGCGGTCGTGCTCCTGAATATATTAGGATGTATGATGAGGCTCTCAAACTAGTGCAGGATTTCTTTGCTGCCGGCAAGCCGGTAGCTGCCATTTGTCACGGTACTCAGTTACTGGCTCCGGCGAAAGTATTGGCTGGTAAAACAGTAACTTCCTATCCGGCATGCGCCGCTGAGTGCCAATTGGCTGGTGCTGAATGGAAAAACGAGCCGGTTGTTATTAGTGGCAATTTGGTCACAGCCCAAGCCTGGCCTAATCATCCTGCATGGTTAAAAGCTTTTGTTGATCTACTGGGCGCGAAGATCAGTATCTAAAATAAGCTGTATACTATAACGGGATTGCTATGCTAACGGCTGCAATGACGTGGGAAAAGTTTTTTCTTACGTCTTGGCGGCAAAAGTATAGCAATCTCTTTTACTACTTACTGTTGTTAAAGAATTGACTATTAGGCCATACTATAGATAGACAGATTTGCCTAGTTGAGCTATAATTATACAGTTATAGCTGTTTTTCAGCACTACGAAAGGAAGGGGTGCAGGTATTGTTTGTTCATGATCTTATTCTTAATGGAACAGTAGACAGCCCGGCTTTTGCCGGTAAAGATAAGGTGTCTTATGGTGAACTGCAAGAGCAAGTAGGGAAATATCGCAATTATTTTTATTCATCAGGCATTCGGACAGGTGAAAATGTAGGGTTGTTTTCTCACAATTCGGCTGAGTTCATATACTGCTATATGGCTATTGTCAGTCTGGGAGCTATCGTTGTTCCCATTAATTTTCAATTAACTGTCAGAGAAACTTCTTTCATTGTTAAAGACGCTAAAATGAGCCATCTCATTACCAGGGAGTGCTTAGCCATTGATTCCGAGCTTGGCCAACAGGGCTATAAGCAGGAAGTGATCCAGCTTGTTATAGCTGACATTAAATTAATAGTAGAACAGGAGGAATTTTCGACGGCTCCGGCGCTAACAGCCGGTTTTGACGAAAATCAGCCTTGTGTTATTATATATACTTCAGGTACAACCGGTATTCCCAAAGGGGCTGTGTTGACCCACAAAAATCTTGTCAGTGATGCAGTTGCTTTCCGGGAAATGCTGCCGGTGGCTGCTTCAGATAATGTATTATGCGTGCTTCCAATGTATCACTGCTTTTCCTGGACGTGCGCTGTGCTTGTCTCTCTGCTTAGCGGGGCGTCAATTACAATTTTGGATGCCTTTGCACCCAAAGAGACCATTGCGGCGATTAAAGACTATAAAGTGACAGTTGTCTACGGAGTGCCGCCTATGTATAATCTTTTTGCCCGTGTTGGGCAGTATCAGGATTTTTCCGGTGTTAAACACTTTATCTCAGGTGGAGCGTCTTTGCCTGAAAAAGTAGCGCAGCAGTTTTCAGACAAATATGGTCATAAAATTATTGAAGGCTATGGTCTTTCAGAAGCTTCGCCGGTAGTAGCGCTTAACCCGGTGTTGAAACCCAAATACTGCTCGATTGGCAAAGCTCTCCCCGGCTTAGAGGTAAGGGTGGCTGACCCGGGCGGGCAGACTTTGCCGCCAGGGATGGTTGGTGAGCTTGTCGTGCGGGGGCCAATTGTCATGAAGGGGTATTTTAATTTACCGGCTGAAACGGCTAACGCGCTTAAAGATGGCTGGCTTTATACGGGCGATTTAGCTTATCAGGATTCGGAAGGCTATTTCTTTGTTGTTGATCGCTTGAAGGATTTGATTATTTCCAATGGGGAAAATATTTATCCGCGAGAGATTGAGGAGTTGCTTTATGCGTACCCAGGGATCATTGAGGCCAGTGTTATTGGTGTCGCTGACGAACTGCGCGGCCAGGTAGCGCGTGCTTATATTGTGCTGGCTGAAGGTCAGCGTTTTGATAAGAAGGCAGTTAGAGAATATCTTCATGCCAATATTGCCGCTTATAAAATTCCGCGTGATTTCCATGTGGTGGATGCTTTGCCCAAAAATCAGACAGGCAAAATATTAAAACGTGTGCTGCGCGAACACGTGGGGTAATGCGGGAAAGCCAAGTCCTTATAAAGAGGGCTTGGCTTTTTTGATACATAAAGAAAGTATAAGTTTTTTTGAACCGCAGAGACGCAGAGTACGCAGAGGGAATGTCTCGATATACATCTCCCCTCTGCGCTCTCTGTGTACTCTGCGGTTAGTGAGCCATATCCTCAAGGGCGAGATAGCGCTTTTTTAATGAGAATAATGACAAAACTTGAAAAGATTGCTATTTGCCTTTATAGTAGTATGTAAGTTTAGTTCTTGTTTTGGTGGAAGGCGATAATGATGATTCGGTTATTAACAGGTGACGACAATCCAGAGGTCAAAGCCTATTTGGAACGCAACTATATGGAAACCGCTTTACTCAGTGGTAATCTGGCCAGATGCGGGATTACTAATGACAGAATGAGCCGCCGCGCTGGTGATTATTATGGATACTTTTCTGCGGGCAGATTAGAAGGAATACTCGCCTTCTTTAACTTGGGAAATGTAGTACCGCATTTTGAGGCTGATAAGGCTATTGGCAGCTTTATCGAAATCATGCGCCAACGTAGATTTGAAGTATTGGTTGGTATGAAAAGGCTGGTGGAGCCTTTATGTTTGGCCCTGGCTCCCGATAAAAAAGTGCGGGAGTGTGAGAATAGCTATTATTTGGTAAACCATGAACTAAGGCCATATTCCCTCGCCTGTTTACACCAAATTGCTGCTGTGGAAGCAGTAGACCGGGAGACGGCACTTAGCTTTATGGTTGAGGCCTATAGGCAGGGCTTTAAGCGCCGCTTTAACCAAGAATTGGCGGTCAAACTTATTGAAGATCGAGGTCAGGAAGAAACTTTGCTTTTTTTGCTGATAAACAAAGTGCCTGTGGCTCAGGCTATCATTCAGGTAGCTACCGGCCGGATTAATCAGATCGGTGGTGTCTATACCAGTGAGCAAAGTCGGGGTAAAGGGTATTGTAAGGCTCTGGTTGCTGAATTGTGCAGGCAGATTCAGGCCGCCGGCAAGATTCCCACATTAATGGTACGAAAAGATAACACTCCGGCGCTGAGAGCCTATCAAGCCCTGGGGTTTACTTATTATGATGAATATTTAATCGTAAAATTTGTAGTGTAATTTGGAGGAATACTTATGCGCATAGCTGTGGGTGTTACCGGTGCAAGCGGCGCCATATACGGCTATACTCTAATTAAAGCTTTGTATGATTTGGGTATCGAAGTCCACGCCGTTTATACCGATATGGGCCGCAAGGTACTAGAATATGAATGCGGTCACAATATAGAAGTCATCCAAAAATATGCTACTGTGTATGATAACGCAGATCTGTTTGCACCGCTGGCCAGTGGTTCCTTTAAGATGAACGGCATGGTGGTTGCGCCTTGTTCTATGCAGACATTAGGAGCCTTGGCAGGTGCCAGCGGGCGGGATTTGCTGACAAGGGCGGCCGACGTAACTCTCAAAGAAGGAAGAAAACTTGTGGTAGTACCCCGGGAGACGCCGGTGACGCCGATTCATTTAGAGAATATGCTCAGGCTGGCGCGCGCTGGCGTGGTAGTTATGCCGGCGGCTCCCGGGTTTTATCATAAGCCGGCCACAGTAGATGACATAGTGGCTTTCATGGCCGGCAAGATATTAGATATCTTTGCTATCGAGCATGAGTTATTCAAACGCTGGGGAAATTAGCAAAGGGGTGGAAAAGATGTCACTGCTGATAAAAAATGGCACAATTGTAACCATGAATGCAGGCCGAGAAATTATTCAGGGCGATGTATATGTAGAAGGCTGTAGAATCAAAGCAATCGGTGCCGGGCTCACCATGGCTGCAGACAAAGTAATTGATGCTGCCGGGCAATTGGTGATTCCTGGGCTTGTTCAACCACATATTCACTTGTGTCAGACACTGTTTCGTGGTCAGGCGGACGATCTGGAATTATTAGACTGGCTAAAACAAAAGATTTGGCCGTTAGAAGCAGCCCATGATGCACAATCCATCTATTATTCAGCTCTACTTGGCATTGGTGAATTATTCAAAGGCGGTACGACCGCTATTGTTGATATGGCGACAGTCAATCATACCGAAAGTAACTTTCAAGCCATCTATGACAGCGGTATTCGGGCCGTCTCCGGCAAATGCATGATGGATTTTGGGACAGATGTTCCGGCTGCGCTACAAGATACCACGATAAATGCCCTTGAGGAAAGTATCGAACTTCTGGAAAAATGGCACGGCGCGGGTGAGGGGCGGATTAGTTATGCGTTTACCCCGCGCTTTGCCGTTTCCTGTACGGAAGAACTATTGACTAAGACGGTAGAACTAGCCAATAGGTATAAAGTTGCCATTCACACCCATGCTTCAGAGAACCGGAGTGAGGTTGAATATGTACAAAAGCTTTTCGGGATGCGCAATATTCTTTATCTTGATAAACTGGGTTTAACAGGTCCCAGCCTTATTTTGGCTCACTGTATTCATCTAACAAAGGAGGAAATGGCGGTACTGGCGAATAGTCAGACAAACATTGTTCATTGTCCGTCCTCCAATCTCAAGCTCGGTTCAGGCATTGCAAAAATCCCCGAACTTATCGATAAAGGTGCTGCTGTGTCTATTGCCGCCGATGGGGCTCCATGTAATAATAATCTTGATGAGTTTATGGAAATGCGGCTTGCGGCGTTAATCCAAAAGCCCTTTTATGGTCCGACTGCCATGCCGGCGAACAAGGTATTTGAGTTGGCAACCCTGGGTGGGGCTAAGGCTATGGGACTTAGTGATCAAATTGGCAGTATTGAACAGGGGAAAAAGGCTGACATAGCCATTGTCAGCCTGGGTGACTTGCGGACAACCCCAACAGCAGGGGTTAGTATTTATACACAACTGGTTTATCAGGTGCAAAGCAGCCAGGTACTGACAACCATTGTAAATGGACAAGTAGTCATGGAAAACCGGCAGCTTACTACTATTGATGAGACAGAGGTACGGCAACAGGCTAACCAGGCTGTAAAACGGATAGCTGCCCGTGCCCAAATAGTCAAATAAGGGAATTATATACAAGAAAATAAAGGAATTATTCGAATTTTGCCGAAGAATAATGGCAAGCTAAAATAATTGAATCAGGGGTGAAATTTTATGCGGCTGTCCCCAAAGCCTTTGGCCGTATGCCTGGTGGTTCTGATGCTTGTTTTGGTGAATACTTCGGTATTTGCTGCTTCGGCCAAGCCAACTGCGGTAAAGACGGATAATATTATTAAAACAGCGGAAAAGTATCTTAAAACGCCATATCGGTTTGGCGGTGAATCTCCCAAAGGGTTTGATTGCTCAGGCTTTGTTAAATTCGTATATGATAAGAATGGTAAAAAATTACCGCGTTCAGCCGATGTTCAGTATCTGCAGGGAAAAAAGGTTGAGCGCAGCAAGCTTAAACCGGGTGATTTAGTATTTTTTTCAACCTATGCCGCGGGAGCTTCACATGTAGGCATTTATTATGGAAGTGGTAAATTCATTCATGCTTCCTCCAGCCGGGGTGTAATGATTAGCCGACTGGACGAAACGTACTGGAAGCCGCGTTATTTCGGCGCCAAGCGAATCGTTAATTAAACTATTTGGAGGCGTACTTATGATTTTTGGACATATTTCAACATTAGCAGCAGATGTACCACACCTTCATAAAATTCTTGTTAAAGGGCTTGCGTATCTTGCTAAAACTGATTTGGCGGCATTGCCTAAAGGTAAGTATGAAATTGAAGGTAAAGATATCTATGTAGCTATTAATGAATATGAAACCCAGCCGCGGGAAGTTCGCAGTGCAGAAGCTCATGTTGATTATCTGGACATTCAATATATTATTTCCGGCCAGGAAATGGTTGCTTATAGCTTGTTGGCGGCAAATAACGAAGTTTTAGCTGATGAGCTGGCGGCTAAAGACGTGATATTTTATCAAACAGTGCAACAAGAGACTGATTTGGCAATGACAGAGGGGATGTATGCCATATTCTTTCCCTGGGATGTACACCGCCCCAACTGTATACTGAATAAGGCTGCTGCTGTCAAAAAAGCTGTGGTAAAAATTAAAATGTCGTTGTTAAAGTAGTCAGAACTATCCGAACAATATTTCCAAATATGTAATTAAAGTTCGATTTTTTCATTGACAGCTTTTACCCACTGCTGGTACAATACAAATAAATACATAATGCTCGTATATATTTGAGGATATGGCTCAAAAGTTTCTACCAGGCGACCGTAAATCGCCCGACTACGGGTGAAAGTGTGCCTAGGGTTCCGCATAACACAACGTGGTGTGGCTGTGACCAAGTGGCACAGGTGTTACCGGATAACACTACACCGATGGGATAAAAACCCTGGCGGGGAAGTTTCGCTCTATGATGTTCATGCGAAATTTCCCTGTCAGGGTTTTTTGGTGTTGTTGGAATACGCTATGGTACTAGCGGTGACACTGTAAGAAGAGGTTATCGTATCCAGATGGAAAGTAAAACTTTCCCTGGATGAACGACTAAGGGGGAAGAGAAAATGCTGGAAAAACTGTTTGAACTTAGTTCCCGCAAAACAAATGTGAGAACTGAGGTAGTCGCAGGTATTACGACCTTTATGACCATGGCGTACATTTTGTTTGTTAACCCTAGTATTTTGGGTTCAGCAGGAATGGACAAGAACGCCGTATTACTGGCTACTGCCATTGGTGCCGGTGTGGTGTCAATCATGATGGGCCTGTTTGTTAACTATCCGATTGCTTTGGCTCCTGGCATGGGACTTAACGCCTTTTATGCGTTTACCGTTGTTATCGGTATGGGGATTACCTGGCAGGTGGCCTTGGGTGCGGTATTTATTTCTGGTCTTATTTTTATTTTGCTTACAGTAACTCATGTTCGTCAATTATTGGTTGAGGGTATGCCTACCGTGCTAAAACATGCAATTACCGTAGGTATTGGTTTATTTATTACCATTATTGGGCTGAAACTTTCCGGTATTATGAGCATTCGGTTATCTTTGATTCCACCTACTTTGGAGAAAATTGTCGCCGCTAAGGGCAATGGTACACCGCTTAGTTTTGAAACTATTATTGAGATGGGGCAATTTACTCATCCCGAAGTATTGCTTTCCGTATTTGGCCTGGTAGTTATTGGTGTACTCATGGCACGCCAAATAAAGGGTTCTATCTTAATTGGTATTTTTACTACCACGATTGTAGGTATTATGTTGGGGATTGTTACTATCCCTGCTGGCTTTAGCCCAATCGCTATGCCTGATTTTAGCCATAATGCTTTTTTTGCACTGGATATTCAGGGCGCTCTAAATATGGGCCTAATGGCGATTATCTTTACGTTTACTTTTGTTGAACTGTTTGATACTATGGGTACACTTGTTGGTACTGCATCCAAAGCAGGCCTTATGGACAAAAAAGGAAAATTTCCCGGTATTGGTAAAGCCATGCTGGTAGACGCCACTGGTGTAAGTCTTGGTGCTTTGCTTGGCACTAGTACGATCACTTCCTATGTGGAAAGTGCTGCTGGTGTTGGTGCAGGCGGACGTACAGGCTTGACAGCAATCGTATGCGGCATACTCTTTTTGTTATCGTTGTTCATTGCGCCGCTTGCAGGCCTTATTCCCACTGCTGCAACTGCGCCGGCGCTTATTATTGTTGGCGCATTGATGCTCGAGTCAGTCCGTCAGATTGATTTTAATGATTTCACAGAAAGCCTGCCAGCCTTTTTAACCATTGTCCTGATGCCGTTCACCTATAGCATCGCCAATGGTATTTCTGCCGGTCTTGTGATGTATCCGTTGTTAAAACTCGTTACCGGTAGAGGGCGCGAAGTGCATTGGATTGTCTACATATTAGCGGCTCTCGTTGTCTTCCGGTTTGCATTCCTGGCTGAATAACGGGGAAGCTAAACCCAGATATTTTATTAAAATATCTGGGTTTTATAACAAAACATTCATTGGTAAATTAACCTATGGGTGCATTATTGAGTGAAAGGATGAGGATATGAAAGTAGCAATTATTATGGGCAGTGATTCGGATTGGCCGGTGCTTGAGCCGGCTGCCAGCCAACTAGCCGAATTTGGTATTGAAACAGAAGTATTAGTAGCATCAGCTCATCGCACGCCAGATAAGGTGCACCGATTTGTAGCTGGTGCCAGCGAACGCGGGGTGCAGGTTATCATTGCTGCTGCCGGCGCCGCCGCTCACCTTCCGGGAGTGATTGCCAGCTTTACTACGCTGCCGGTTATTGGTATTCCGGTAAATGCTACGCCACTTGCCGGTATGGATGCACTGCTCAGCATTGTTCAAATGCCGGCAGGTATTCCTGTAGCCACCATGGCCATTAACGGGGCAAAAAATGCAGCCTTATTTGCCGCACAGATACTGGCGGTACATAATACTGAACTTGCAGCTAAGCTAATAGCACACCGGCAGACTATGGCCGAAGAAGTTGAGCGAAAAGATGCGCGGCTGGCGCAAAAGCTGGCTGCCACTAAGTAGTTGCATTTAAAGTTCCAAAAAGTGAGACTGCTCACCATTATATGGAAAAGAGCAATCTCACTTACTAATTTAAATTTACGAGGAGGCTAACCCCATGACTAAAAAACCTATGTATGAAGGAAAAGCTAAACAAGTATTTGCAACTGAGAATCCTGATGAACTATTGGTATATTTCAAAGACGATGCCACTGCCTTTAATGGTGAAAAGAAGGGCACGATTGGTAATAAGGGTGTATTCAACAATAAAATTTCGACTTTTTTCTTTAATTTGTTAAGCGAAAAAGGTATTCCGCATCATTTTATCAAAATGCTTAATGACCGGGAAATGCTGGTTAAGAAACTTGCTATCCTGCCGGTAGAAGTTGTCGTCCGCAACATTGCTGCCGGCAGCCTGGCAAAACGCATTGGCTGGGAGGAAGGCCGCAAATTGCCGAGTACGGTTGTTGAGCTCTATTACAAAGATGATGCACTGGGCGACCCGTTGATTAATAATTATCATATCAAGGCACTAGGGCTAGCTACCCCGGAGCAAGTTGAAATCATAGAAAAATATGCGCTGCAAATAAATGAAGTGTTATCTACTTTCCTGAAAGAGAAAAAAATAGAATTAATTGACTTCAAGCTTGAATTTGGCGTGCACAAAGGGGAAGTAATCTTAGGAGACGAAATTTCACCTGATACTTGCCGCTTCTGGGATAGCGAGACTAGCCAAAAGCTTGACAAAGACCGTTTCCGCCGCGATTTAGGTAATGTTGAGGAAGCCTATCAAGAGGTATTGTACCGACTGACAGGAAGGAGAAACTAAGTGCTTTACGATATACAAAGCGACAAATGGCGGGAAGAGTGCGGGATATTTGGTATTTTTGCCCGTCAGGAGAATGTGGCACTAAATACGTATTGGGGCCTGTATGCATTGCAGCACCGGGGCCAGGAAAGCGCCGGTATTGCTGTTACCGACGGTAGTGTTATGGATGTGCAGCGGGGTATGGGACTGGTCAATGAGGTGTTTCGCCATGAACTGCCTGATATGCCGGCTCATATTGCCATCGGTCATGTCCGGTATTCAACAACCGGGTCAAGTCTTTTGCGTAATACACAACCACTATTGGTCAGCTATTCCGGGGGACAGATTAGTCTGGCTCATAACGGCAATCTGACCAACGCTCATGAAATGAGAATAGAACTGGAGAAAAAAGGACATGTGTTTCAAACCTCTATCGACAGTGAAGTTATTGTTAACTTAATTGCCCGTTCTACCAAACAGACGGTGGAGGAAAGAGTAATCGACAGCTTGACTGATGTCCAGGGGGCCTATAGTCTGGTTATCATGACA
The DNA here is from genome assembly GCF_057319775.1 of Sporomusa sp. 246TCP1. Taxonomy (NCBI): domain Bacteria; kingdom Bacillati; phylum Bacillota; class Negativicutes; order Selenomonadales; family Sporomusaceae; genus Sporomusa; species Sporomusa sp. 246TCP1. The sequence continues at coordinate 376,163 of NZ_CM170492.1, forward strand.
GAAAACAAGCTTATTGGTGTACGTGATCCACATGGCTTCCGGCCGCTTTGTTTGGGACGGCTGGGCGATGGTTGGGTACTGGCATCTGAGTCCTGCGCACTAGATACTGTTGGTGCTGAATTTGTGCGTGATATTGAACCAGGTGAAATAGTAAGCATTGACGATAAGGGTATTGAAACCAGGCGGTTTGCTGAGACTGACCGGCGCGCTGCTTGTGTGTTTGAATATATCTACTTTGCCCGTCCTGACAGTGTCATTGATGGTCAGAGCGTGTACCAGGCCAGGCTTAGTATGGGACGTACGCTGGCAAGAGAGAGCGGTTATAAGGCTGATCTTGTTATTTCAGTACCAGACTCCGGGACTACGGCGGCGCTTGGCTATAGCCAGGAATCAGGGATACCTTTTGCCGAAGGACTCATGAAAAACCGGTATATCGGCCGTACCTTTATCCAGCCAGAACAGAAAAAACGGGATATGGGTGTACGGATAAAACTCAATGCTGTTACATCAGTAGTGAAGGGTAAATCTATTGTTATGGTGGATGACTCTATTGTACGGGGCACGACCAGCGGCAAAATTGTCCGCATGCTAAAAGAAGCCGGTGCTACGGCTGTCCATATGTGCATAAGCTCGCCGCCGATTGGTTATCCCTGTTACTATGGAATTGATACATCAGCCCGGAAAGAGCTTATTGCCGCATCCAAACAGGTAGAGGAAATCAGAGAGTATATCGGTGCTGACTCTTTGCATTACCTGTCCCTGGAAGGCTTATATGCCTCTATTGGCAGCATCCCGAAACAAACGTTATGTAATGCGTGCTTTAACTGCGATTATCCGGCAGAAATTCCTTGTGAAAGGGATTGCGCCAACAATAAATTCTTGTTTGAAGCCAAAAGTAAATAAATACAGCAGGAGGTCAAAGAATGGCCGATAAGGAAAAGAATCCTAAGCTTACTTACCGTGATGCCGGTGTGGACATTGATGCCGGCAATAAAGCAGTTGAATTGATGAAACACCATGTTCGGGCCACATATCGCCCGGAAGTACTTGGTGATATCGGTGGTTTTGGCGGTCTGTTTGCATTAAACTCCGGTAAGTATCGCCAGCCGGTACTGGTAAGCGGGACAGACGGCGTAGGGACCAAACTGAAAGTTGCCTTTATGGCGGACAAGCATGACACGATTGGACAAGATGGTGTAGCGATGTGTGTCAATGATATTTTGGTGCAAGGGGCTGAGCCACTATTTTTCCTGGATTATCTGGCTGTTGGTAAACTGGAACCCGAAAAGGTCGCTGCGATTGTCAGCGGTGTGGCTATGGCTTGCCGCGAATCAGGTTGTGCGCTTATTGGCGGCGAGACGGCTGAAATGGCTGGTTTTTATCCTGACGGTGAGTATGACATGGCTGGGTTTGCCGTAGGCGTTGTAGAGCGGGATAAAATTATAACCGGGGAAAAAATTAAGCCAGGCGATGTGCTAATAGGGTTGCCGTCAAGTGGTGTTCACTCTAACGGCTATTCACTGGTGCGTAAGATCTGCTTTGATGTAAAGCAGTTTAGTGTTGATACTTATATCCCGGAACTAGGCCGCACTCTGGGAGATGAACTGTTAGAGCCTACCCGCCTGTATCCTAAAACCTGTTTGCCGCTGATTGAAAAATTTGATCTTCATGGTATGGTTCACATCACTGGTGGCGGATTCTATGATAATATCCCCCGTGTATTACCAGCAGATTGTGGCGTGACAGTAGATACAGCTGCCTGGCCTAAGCCGCCTGTTTTTGGGCTCTTACAGGAATGGGGCGGGGTAGCTGACGCTGAAATGTACCGGACCTTTAACATGGGTATTGGTATGATTCTCCTAGTTGCCGCCGAAGATGCAGCAACTATTCAGGCCGACATTGCGTCCAGGGGCGAAACGTCATATATAATTGGCAAAGTAACAGACAAAAAGCATCTGGTTGAACTTAAGTAGGGGGGCTGCTTCATGAACAAAACGGTAATCGGTGTACTGGCATCAGGACGGGGCAGTAATCTACAGGCTATTGTAGATGCCATTGAGGCCGGCCGCCTTAATGCCAAGATTGGTGCAGTTATTAGTGATAACCCGGAGGCCAATGTCTTAAAGCGCATGACTGCCGCTGATATTCCGACACTTTGTATTGACAGGCGGCAGTTTGCCAGTCGCCATGAATTTGAGGCTGCGGTTGCCGAAGAATTGAATATCCGTCATGTGGAGCTGGTTGTTCTGGCTGGCTTTATGCGCATTTTGACCTCCTATTTCATTGACCGTTTTGCCGGAAAAATCATGAATATCCACCCGGCACTGCTGCCGGCCTTTCCGGGTGAGAATGCCCAGCAGCAGGCCGTGGACTATGGTGCGAAGGTTTCGGGGTGTACGGTTCATTTTGTGGATGAGGGTATGGATACCGGCCCCATTATTTTGCAGGAGGCTGTGCCTGTTTTAGAAGATGACACAGCAGAGACACTGTCAGACCGTATTTTACATGCGGAGCATATTCTTTACCCCCGGGCCCTGGCCTTATATTGTGAAGGACGGCTGAAGGTAGATGGGCGGCGTGTACGGATAATTGAAACTGAATAAGTGATAAGCGAGGGAGACAGATGAAAATCAAACGGGCGCTGTTAAGCGTGTCAGATAAAACCGGTATTGTTGAGTTTGCTAAAGCATTACACAGTTTTGGCGTGGAGCTGGTTTCGACCGGCGGCACCATGAAAGTCATCAAAGAGGCTGGTATACCTGTAACCTATGTCAGTGAAATTACTGGTTTTCCGGAAATAATGGATGGCAGGGTAAAAACCCTTAACCCTTATATTCATGGCGGCATACTTGCTATCAGAGACAATCCTGCTCACCAGGCGGCAATGACTGAGCACAACATCACCGGCATTGATTTGGTGGCAGTTAATCTATATCCGTTTCGGCAAACCGTTGCTAAACCAGGTGTGACGCTAAATGATGCTGTGGAGAACATTGATATTGGTGGTCCGGCTATGATCCGGGCGGCGGCCAAAAATTTTCAGTATGTTACTGTTGTTGTTAACCCAGAACGTTATGGGGAAATTATCGCCCAACTGACGGCTGGTGGTGAGGTTGAATTTAAAAACCGCATGGCGCTTGCGCAGGAAGCTTACAGTCATACTGCTGCTTATGATGCTTATATTTCGCGGTATCTAAGCGGACAGCTGGATCAGGGGCTTTTCCCGGAGACGATGCATATGGTTTATGAAAAGGCTCAGGATCTGCGCTATGGAGAAAATCCGCACCAGGCTGCAGCCTTTTATCGTGAACAATATTATACCGGGCCTGGCGTTGCCAATGCCAAACAGCTTAGTGGCAAGGAACTGTCATTTAATAATATTGTTGATGTAGAAGCTGCATATGCGTTGGTTGCTGAGTTTGCAGAGCCGGCTGCTGCCATTATTAAGCATACCAATCCTTGCGGTACAGGCATTGGTGCTACTTTAGCCGCAGCCTATAATAAAGCGTACCAGGCTGACCCGCTTTCTGCTTTTGGCGGGATTATTGCCCTCAACCGGGAAGTAGATAAAGAGACGGCGCAGCTTATTAGTGAACTTTTTGCCGAAGCTGTTATTGCACCGGCATTTAGTCCGGAGGCACTTGGCATTTTAACGCAAAAGAAAAATGTTCGCCTACTGGCGGCTGTTCTTCCTGAGCCGGACAGCACACGGTTGGATGTAAAATCAGTGGCTGGAGGTGTGCTCTTGCAGCAAGCTGATATGACCATCGCACCGCAAGCTGCTATGAAAGTAATTACTAAGCGTCAGCCGACAGCTTCAGAGTGGGAACAGCTATTATTTGCCTGGAAGGTTGTTAAACATGTCAAATCCAATGCCATTGTAATTGCCAATGATAATAAGACACTTGGTGTTGGAGCAGGGCAAATGAACCGTGTAGGTGCAGCCGGCATTGCGCTGGCGCAAGCCGGGGAACAGACTAAAGGGGCAGTATTGGCCTCAGATGCCTTCTTCCCGTTTGCAGATACTGTTAAGGCAGCTATCGAAGCCGGTATTACAGCTATTATCCAACCAGGCGGCTCAGTTCATGATGAAGATTCGATTAAAGCGGCAGATGAACAGGGTATTGCCATGGTATTCACAGGTATGAGACATTTTAAACATTAAGCAAAGGGGTTTTACTTTTGGCATTGCCCCAAAAGTAACAAAAGGTCTAGGCCCCACGCCTCCAAAAGCTGAAAAGCCAGGCGATATTCCTAAAATCCGTAAACTCGCTACGCTCAAACAGTACGGATTTTTTAACGGAATACCACCCGGCTTTTCTCCTGCGGAACGCTTTTTCCGGCAAAGGCCGAGGGGTTACGGGGGCACGGGTACAGGGCACGGGGTACAAGGCACGGGGTACAAGGCACGGGGTACAAGGCACGGGGTACAAGGCACGGGGTACAGGGCACGGGGTACAGGGCACGGGGCCGCCTGTGCCGGGTTTTATACTTGACATCCCTTGTTTTATAAGGCCTCCATAACTCTCAACAACATATACTTATCTTATAAAAAATACCGGCAGGATTCCTGCCGGTATTTTCTATGCGCTTTTTAAGGTAAGCAACTGGGCTAAGGAAGGATTTTACCTTTTAGTGAAGAAAAGTACAAAAGTATTCCAATTAGTGTCCGGGATGTTATTGGCGAATAAACTTGGACATAATTATTTAACGAAAGACAAGGGGGACTAGTGGTTACCAGTTGGGATATGCTTGTCAGCGGGGAGCTACTAACCAATGCTACAGCCAGTCTGTACCGGATTGGCTGGGGATTTTTTATTGGCAGTGCTGCTGGTATATTGCTAGGACTTGCCACCGGTTTCTTTCGCTTGGCGGAGGCAGTGGGTAATCCACTTGTTCACGCGCTATACCCTATACCGAAGATTGCACTGTTACCGCTGATTATTTTGTGGCTGGGAATTGGAGAACTTTTAATTACTCCCTCAATTGGCTGGAAAAAAGGTTGATTTCCTGGAGATAAAGTATAAGTTTTTTTAACCGCAGAGACGCAGAGTACACAGAGGGAATGGTTGACATACATCTCCCCTCTGCGCTCTCTGTGTCCTCTGCGGTTAAACATATCCTCAAGGGCGCGGTAGCGCTTTTTTATTCTAATTCAACGGTGACTTGAACATTGGCTGATAATTGAACCAGTCCGGCGGAGATAGGCGTTGCTGCCAGATTATCGGCTATTCCTTTACCGTATAGGCGGGTTGTTGCCTCAGGCGAATAAAAATTGACACCATTTTCATTTACAACCTTGACCCGGACTACTTGTTTGTTTAGGGCGGCGGCGATGGCGTCGGCTTTGCTTATCGCATCGCGGACTGCTTGGGCCAGAGCGGCATTTCTAACCTCATTTTCATCCTTTTTGCCAAACCGAATGTTATTGACCTGGTTAGCACCGGCATTGAGGGCGGTATCGATAACCTCGCCCGCTTTATCTGGCACAGTGGTCACCAGGATGCTGTTGGTAATTTGATAACCCTTAATAGTCGGTGTGCGGCGGCCAGTGTCATCATTTTTATAAATTGGCGTTACCGCATAATGCGCTGTCTTTATGTATTCATCTTTTATTCCCATACTTTCTAGCTGTTGACGGATGCTTGTAGAGGCGGCCGCGTTTTTGGCTTGGGCGGCAGCAACGGTTTCGGCTTCGGTTACTGTACCTAGATTAATATATGCAATGTCGGGGGCGATTTCCTCTTGGTAACTACCGCTTACCTGTACTTCGGTAGCATTAGGGTTTGTTTCAGAGGCTAGAGCAGCAGGTAGTGCAACTACCATTAGCAGCAGTGCTAAACTCAACGATTTGACGTATTTGAACATTGTCATCAACTCCTTTACTCATATAAACGGTTAAGATAGCCAGAAGTAACGCAGAAAATAGTTAAATATCAAAAATAATATAAAATGAGACTTAGCGAACAGTTTGGTCAGCAGATAAGATAGGTGGCAAAGAGGGCTATTGTGGCATAAGATATGATGTGAAAACATTTTGGAGGTGCGAGGAGACTATGCCTATTAGTGAAGAAGATCGCAAACCCAAGCATCAGCATCACCATCCTGATGAACAGGAGATGATGCCACATGTTCATACCTATATAACAGAAGTTGATGTGGCAGATGAACATCAGCATATTATTATGGGGGTGAGCGGTCCGGCAAAAGACAAAGGAAGATGTCATGTACACCGGATACATGGCCGGACTTCATTTATATGTGAAGAAGGGGAAGGCGGTCACTGGCATACCGAGGATGTTATGACAGGACCAGAGATTGAAATGCCGGACGGCAACCATGTTCACTTCTTTGAAGGCATGACTAGCAAAGATGAGTGTCATTGTCATAGCTTTACCGGTGCTACTGGTCTTGTACCATGTTGTGACCTGGAAACAGAGGATGAATGTGAAGAAGAATACGAAGATGAGTGCGTTGAAGACATTGAAGATCCGTGTGAAGAAATTTGCGAGATGCCGGTAAAAACCCTACCTAAGTACAAGTATAAATATGGAAAGCGTCCAGACGAAGAATAGTATACTTGCCCAACAAAAAGCCGTCAGATAGTGTTCTGATGGTTTTTTGTTTTAAAAAAGAGGCTCTTATTGTTCTTTTGTGAAGGAAGCTTTTACTATGGTAATATTTGTGGTATAATTTTCTTTTATATAAATGATATAAGTTAGACAAGCTGTAGAAGCTAAGATAAGTAGGGGGGATTATACAAATGGAGCTATGGTATACAGAGTACCAAACTAAGAATCTAGGTCTTGCTGCCCGAATTAAGGAAACATTATACTCAGGGAAGTCGGAATTTCAAGAGGTTGCAGTAGTTGAGGCATACGAGTTTGGGCGGATGTTAGTACTTGATGGTGTTTTTCAGACCTCGATATTTGATGAGTTCATTTATCATGAAATGATTGCGCATGTTCCCTTATTTGTTCATCCTGATCCCAAAAAAGTTTTGGTTATTGGCGGTGGAGATGGCGGTACAATACGCGAGGTAGTCAAGCACCAGTCGGTTGAAGTGGCTGAGATGGTGGAGATTGACGGCCTGGTGGTGGAGGTTAGTAAAAAATATTTACCGGAAATCAGTTCGGCCTTAAACGAGAACCATCCCAAGCTACAGCTTAAGATTGGCGATGGCATCAAACATATGCAGGAAGTAGAGAATAAATATGATGTCATTATTGTAGATTGTTCTGATCCAATTGGTCCTGGAAAAGGCTTGTTTACTCACGAATTTTATAAGAATGTGCACAAAGCATTAAAATCTGACGGCTTGTTTGTGCAACAGACAGAATCGCCTTTTTATCATCAGAATCTTATCCAGCAGCTTACTGCAGACATTACGTCAATGTTTCCGATAACCCGTTTATATTTGGCGAATATTCCCTTGTATCCGGGCGGGCTGCATTGTTTTACCATTGGTTCTAAAAAGTATGATCCGCTTAGTATTGATATTGGCCGCATTCCAGAAAACCTTAATACCCGCTATTATAACCGGGAACTGCAAAAGAGCTGCTTTGCTCTGCCGAATTTTGTGAAGAAATTAGTAAGGTAAGAAAAGAGCGGGATTGCCACACTGGCGACTGTGATGATAAAGAAGAGCTGCTGTGCTCACAGTCATCATAAGCGCAAAGGAAGCAATCTCGCTTTTATCAGTTACCTGGCGTTTTATCACCCAAGAATCCCACGGCTTTAGCCGTCGGGAGTGTCAAATTAGACTTTCTGGATTTAAGCCTGCTAGTTCAGGAAGTACAAACTGCCCATCTTTGCGGATAAGTTTATCGTCAAACCAGATTTCGCCACCACCGTATTTGGCTGTTTGAATACAGACAAGATCCCAGTGGATGACAGATTTGTTGCCATTAAAGGCAGCATCATAGGCATTGCCGGGAGTGAAATGGAAGCTTCCTTTGATTTTCTCATCAAACAAAATATCCTTCATTGGTTTTTCAATATAAGGATTTACTCCTAGTGCAAATTCACCGATATAGCGGGCACCCTCATCAATGTCAAAAACCTTATTGATTTTTTCTGAATCATTGGCAGTTGCCTTGACGATCTTACCATTTTTAAATTCAAGGCGAATATTTTCATAGGTAAATCCTTGATATACTGAAGGCGTGTTGTAACTGAGGACACCATTTACCGATTCCCTTACAGGAGCAGTATACACTTCACCGTCAGGTATATTCCTCAGTCCTGAGCATTTTACCGCTGGTATTCCTTTAATAGAAAAAGTAAGTTCAGTATCAGGTCCGGTAATTTTTACTTTGTCGGTTTTCTCCATAAGCGCAATCAACGGGTCCATGGCTTTAGCCATTTTGGCATAATCAAGGTTACACACCTTGAAATAAAAGTCCTCAAAAGCTTCGGTGCTGGAATTCGATAATTGCGCCATCGAAGCGTTTGGCCAGCGTAAGATACACCACTTGGTATGGGGGACACGCACGTCAAGATGCACTGGTTTTACCCAGTATTGTTGGTAGCTTTGTAATTGGGCATCAGAGACATCAGCCATTTCTGCAATATTAAAACTGGCTCTGATGGCAATGTAGGCATTCATTTCTTTCATTCTAGCCTGCTCCCAAGAGGCGGCAAGTGCGAGCTGCTCACTGGAAGCCTTCCTAAGCAGTGAACGCTGTAATTGGCTGTTTTTAATTTCAAGAAAAGGAATACCGCCTGCGGCGTAAGCCTCATCTACAAGTGCCTTGGCTAGCGGTAAAGCATCATCAAACATTTCAATTAATATTTTTTCGCCTGGTGCAAGACTGGTAGAATAACCAATCAGGTTTTGGGCGAGAGTTTTTATTCGTGGATCCAAAGTAGTACCTCCTTAAAGTTTGGTTATTGATATATACTATCAGTATTTGATGTTTTAATAAGAATATCCTTTGAAAACCTGGTTTTGATCAATAAAATGATGTGTATTGTACTTGCAATTTGAGTAGACATATTATATAATTCATTATGTTATTGAAAATTCCTCGATAGCTCAGTTGGTAGAGCAATCGGCTGTTAACCGATTTGTCGTAGGTTCGAGTCCTACTCGAGGAGCCAAAGGCCCGTTGGTCAAGCGGTTAAGACACCGCCCTTTCACGGCGGTATCAGGGGTTCGAATCCCCTACGGGTCACCATCTCGAAGTGCGATAAGCGACAAGTGATAGTCGATAATGCTATTCGAAAATTGAATACGTACGGGCGATTAGCTCAGCTGGGAGAGCGCCTGCCTTACAAGCAGGATGTCGGCGGTTCGATCCCGTCATCGCCCACCACAAAGAAAGCTGCAGATAAAACTGTAAGCTTTTTTTTCATTATCCTGCTGATGAAGAAATATCGATGAACAAGTGGTTTTGGTATATAATATATCTTGAATAAGGTTGATGAGAGACCGGAAGGAGTGTTTTCGGTTATGGAAGCAAAAGAACGGCGTGATCAGATTGCTAGTTTGTTGCAGCAAAGCAGGCAACCAATAACGGGGACAGCAATAGCAAAAAAGTTAGGGGTAAGCCGGCAGGTCATCGTTGGTGATATTGCTATTTTACGGGCAGCTGGTGCTGATATATACGCAACTCCTCAAGGCTATGTTATTTTACAAGCGGCTGCCCCGACTACTGTTAGCGCGAAGTTTGCCTGCTGTCATGATAGTAAACGTATAGAGACCGAACTTGCCGTAATTATTGATAATGGCGGTTGTGTACTTGATGTTAGTGTTGAGCATCCTGTGTATGGCGAGATTAAAGCCAACTTAATGTTAGCATCCCGGCGGGACTTGACCGATTTTCTACATAAATCAGCCGAAAGTGATGCGGCTCCGCTTTCGCTGGTTACTGGTGGGGTGCATTTACACACCATTGAAGCGCCGACAGCTGAAATTTTACAGAATATTGCCGCTGAACTTAAGGCGTTGGGGATACTGCTTGAATAGAAAAATTGCTACTGGTATTAAAACCGGTAGCAATTTTTTTTTGCCAATCTCGCCGAGCCAATACGAATAGCAATAGGCGAAAAAAGTAGTTGCCATCTTACGACAAGGCCAGTATAATACATAGTAATGACAAGACAGCTGTAAAGACATAGGAGGTCGAGAGATATGGACACTATCAGACGGTTAGAACAAATTCCAGTCAGCCGCTTTCATTACAAATTGCTGGTATTGACGGGGCTAGGTTGGTTGTTTGATGCTATGGATACCGGGATTATTGCTTTTGTATTGCCGGTATTGGCTAAGGAGTGGAGTTTGTCGGGGACCCAAATGGGTTTTATCGGCAGCATTGGTCTTCTAGGTATGGCTATTGGCGCAGTACTGGGAGGTATGGCAGCTGATAAATATGGTCGTAAGGCAGTATTTACTGTCACACTGCTAATGTATAGTATAGCCACCGGACTGTGTGGATTAGCTTGGAATTATGAATCATTACTTGTGTTTAGATTCTTGGTAGGCTTTGGCTTAGGCGGTGAGTTGCCGGTCGCGGCGACACTTATGACAGAGTACTCGCCACCGGCAAGGCGTGGCCGTTTTATTGTCTTGTTGGAAAGTTTCTGGGGAGTTGGCTGGTTAGCGGCGGCACTTATTTCGTATTTTGTTATTCCCCGCTTTGGCTGGCAAATGGCATTTTTCATAGGCGCATTACCGGCACTTTATGTATTTTTTATTCGAATGGGAGTACCTGAATCTATCCGTTATCTTATTAATAAAGGGCGTCATGCTGAAGCCCTGGAAATTATTTCAAGAATAGAGCAGTCCGCTGGGATTGAAGCGCCTGTTCAGCCGGCGGCAACAAGCAACGCAGATTTGGCAAACTTTACTGAAGATAAGATAGCCTTTAAGGAATTGTGGACTGGCAAATTTGCCAAGAGGACGATTATACTATGGATAATTTGGTTTGGTATTGTATATTCCTATTATGGTATCTTTACTTGGCTGCCATCGCTTATGGTTCAGCAAGGACATACTGTTCTCAAGACATTTGAATATGTATTAATTATGACAGTGGCTCAATTGCCTGGGTATTTTAGTGCCGCCTATTTGGTTGACCGTATTGGCCGGAAGGCAACGCTGGCAGGCTATTTGGCAATGAGTGCAGTTAGTGCGTATTTCTTTGGTCAAGGTGGCAGTGCTCAAATTGTGCTTCTCTGGGGTAGTTTGATGTCCTTCTTTAATCTTGGTGCCTGGGGGGTTGTATACACCTATACACCGGAACTTTATCCTACGCGGATACGGGCCTTTGGTTCCGGATGGGCGGCGGCGGTCGGACGCTTTGGCGGAATCCTGGCACCGACTATTGTCGGTTACATGGTCGCGGGGTCGCAAGGTTTTTCCCATGTATTTACTATGTTTACTGGTGTCATGCTGGTAGTTGCCATTGCTGTGTGGCTATTTGGTGAAGAAACCAAAGGCAAAGCTTTGGATGAAATAAGTAAATAGTGAGCAAAAAATACTAGAACGGGTATCGTTCTAGTATTTTTTTGCTAGTTTGGCTAGGTCATGATATAATTTGATGCATAGTAAATTTGCAAGGGGGAAGATAATTCATGATGACTATTAGTCTGTTAATAGGGGCTGTTGCCGCTTATTGGGTATATAATGATGCTCGAGGGCGTGGTCATGATTTGGGATCAGCATTACTATGGGCAGTTGGAACAGCTGCTGCTTTGATTATCTTTTTGCCGTTGTATCTCCTTATTGGTCGTAAGTCAGTCATGAAACCGCGCCGTAATGAGGATATTATTGACGTAGAGGCAACACTGGTAGATGAAGAGACGATTAAATGCCCTATGTGTTCCGGTAGAGTCAAAGAGGAGTTCAAGCTCTGTCCCTACTGTGGATTTACGCTAAAGCCTGTCTGTCCTTCCTGTGGTAAAGAGCTTAATCGTGAATGGCGGGTGTGTCCTTACTGCCAGACTCCTATTGAAACCAAATAGGCTAAAGCAGGCTGTAAAATTTACAAGAAAAAACATGATAATTTTATTGGACACAGATACACCTAATATGCTATAATCATTTTTGTGGTTACGCCACAATATAATGCGCCCGTAGCTCAGGGGATAGAGCGCCAGCCTCCGGAGCTGGAAGCGCAGGTTCGATTCCTGCCGGGCGCACCATAAGAAAATCAAGCCTTCCAGCGATTTCGCTGGAAGGCTTTTTTCGTTTTAAACTGCTTGGATTGTATTTAACGGACAAAATATTTCTAAACGACGAGAATGAACAGCAAAGAATGTCTTTGTATTTTGCTTGCATCCAGTTTTGGAAATGTTTATAGAATGTATTGAAATAAGTGAATTGTAGAGCGGTTATCCCTAATTGCTTTGGCGCTTTTAAATTGCTTAAAAGTCTCGTTGTCAGGAATAGTAATTGTATTTGTGACATCCGTACAAAAATTATCAATGAACTCATAGATTAGTTTTTGATTGGAAAGAACTACTGTTGCTAAATTTTGGTCAGTTTGGGATAAAAGGTCGATTTCGTAATTTAGAAAACCTGTAACAAGAAAAAAGAGTTCATAATCATCCAATGGGTCATATATATTGCATTTGTTAAATCCCCATCGAAAATGATTGTGTCATAAGTCATTTGGCAATTGTTTAAGCCACATTGTTCGGCATACTGATTAATGCGTATATAATGGGCATTGCAAGCTTGTTGGATACCAGAAACTTTGGTATGGGAATTAACTTGACTTTACTTTGGTTATAATGATAATGTGTAGGTAAGAATCAGGGGATAGGGAGGTTATGACGGTGGCTGTTGCTAAAGATAAAAGAAATTGTGTGAATGCTATTATGAACGAAATAGTATATAGTATGAAGGATATTTTTGGTAATAAACTTCGTCAGGTAATCCTTTTTGGATCATATGCCCGTGGAGAGCAAGAAGAATATTCAGACATGGACATAATGGTTTTGGTTGATCTAAGCGATTCCGAGTTAAGTCAATATAATAATGCGATTGCTGGGGTTATCACTGATGTTTCACTCAAATATGGGGTATTCCCGTCAATTATCGATAAAAATTATGAACATTTCCATCATTGGGTGCCGTTTTTGCCTTTCTATCGGAATGTAAGAACTGAAGGTGTTGAATATTATGCAAGCTGAGATGCTGGAATTGGCTAAGTACCGTTTAGGGAAAGCAAGAATGTTTGGCTGATGCTATAGATGCATTTGAAGAGAATCGCCTAGCGAATTCCATCAATCGATCCTATTATGATTTTTACGTTGTTAGTAAAATCGAAGCGCAGCAGCAGTTGGATAATGCACTAGCTTTTGTTGGGTTTACGGAAGTCTTTATTGCTGATATCATAAGAAGCAATGATGTGTTTTAGTGGGGCAATACATAAAAAATGAGAAATCAAGGCTTCACGCAGGTTTGCGTGAAGTTTATTTTTTATTAAGATTATGGAATAATTGTGTTTTTGACCGCGTTTTGACCCGGATTGAATGTTGTTTAGCATGCTCGTTTACGTTGACCGGATGGCATACTCAGGGCAAATATGTTTGCATGTACCGCAGGCAGTACATAATTTAGTGTCAATAAAAGCTTTGTTATCGTTTTCGTAGTTTATCGCTTCCGAAGGGCATATCAGAATACATTTACTGCAGGTTTTACATAGATACTTTAATACTTTCGGCTTTTGATAGTTGGGAGATGTTTGTTTTTCCATAATATCACATCCTAAATTGGAATAATTAGAGCAACAGAAGTATTCTTCGCTGACTTCGGATGTTTTTCCTGCAAACACCTATTGGTTAACACTATAAATAATACTTGCATTTCTTACTTAGTGGTAATATACTAACAGCATAAAAACTTAATAGTAAAATACCAACAAGTCGGGTGATATAATGAGAATTGGCATTTATGGTTCTTCCTTCAATCCTCCAACGAATGGGCATCTATGGTCAGCAAACACAATCGCGCAACGAGAAGAATTAGATAAGGTTATATTACTTCCTTCTTCATCCAAACGCACTGATAAGAATATAGAGGTAGCAGATCTTCACCGGATGGAAATGCTAAGATTAGCTGTGGCTGATAGTAATATATTTGAGATTGATGACCATGAAATGAAGGCTGTCTCCGGCAAGCAATATAGCTACTTTACTATGGAATATTTTCGAGAAAAATATCCGGACGATGAATTGTTTTTTCTGATGGGAGCAGATCTTTTAGCAGAGTTGCCTAATTGGACTTATGGAGAAAAATTCATTCAAGCTACTAAATTTATCGTAATTGAACGACAAAATATTCCTATGGGTGAAATAATCGCCAAAACCCCAATGCTCCGTAAATATCATCGGAATTTTAGCCTGATTTATAAAGGCATAGTTAACGAAATTAGTTCTAGTTACATAAGAGAAGAATTTGAGAACGGCGCAGATCCCCGATATTTGCTTCCTGAAGCTGTGTATTGGTATATCAAAAGCAATAATGTTTACTTACTAAGCGAACCATTATGATGTTAAACGACTGAATGTTCGGAATTTGGGATCGAAAAGGAAGGATTGAATTATGAACGAACAAAAAGAATTTCTTAAAGACTATGATGACAGTAAATTTAAAAAACCGTCTACTACTGTAGATATGGTAATCTTGACTGCTGTTGATATTGAAACCAAAGCTCGGTCAGTTCCGGATAAAGTGTTACGAGTCCTGCTTATTAAACGTAAGGGGGACCCCCTTGTTGTTGATGTAACTGATCCATATAAAGGTAAATGGGCTTTGCCGGGGGGGTTCGTTAATTACTTTGAAGACCTTGATACTGCGGCAATCCGGGAGCTGGAAGAAGAAACTAACGTTTCTAATGTTTACATGGAACAACTTTATACTTGGGGCAAGGTTTACCGTGACTTGCGCCGTAGAGTTATCAGCACTTCCTATATGGCACTGGTAGATAGTTCTAAACTAAACGTAAAAGCCGGCGATGATGCTGAGGATGCCTGTTGGTTTGATGTAAAAGCCACAATGCTTGAAGAAATAAAAACGCAAACCCAAACAGGTTATATTCGCAGAACAACGTATGAGCTATCCTTGATAAATGGCGAGCAGGAAATAAAAGATACTGTAATTGTAACTAAGGAGATGGAAGGCAGAACTTCTAAAGTTGATTTTGAATGCATGGATAATCCCTATGGGCTTGCTTTCGACCACACAACAGTTATCTTTTATACTCTTGAGCGCTTAAAGAACAAAGTAGAATATACCGATATTGCCTTTTCTCTTATGCCGGAATTGTTTACTTTAACAGAACTAAAGAAACTGTATGAAGTTATCACCGGGAAGGCCATTTATAGTAGAAATTTTCGCGATAAAATGGAGAAGCAGAAGAAAATGGTAATAGAGACAGATGAATGGGAGTCCGGTAAGCCTTATAAGCCGGCCAGAATGTTTCGTTTCAATCCCGATTGGGTAGAAGATTAGTGAAACTTATCTCAAAATCTGATGAATAATTAAAAAAGGGGTATGAATTCAAGTGGAAACTCCTGGTTTTTATTCTCCTAACCGTGCTGGAGATTTATACTTACCCAGATATGACATAATTCAAAATGAAGTACGGCAACTTCGAAAAAAATGTAATACTGCCTTTAGTAGTGAAAAGACAGTTCTCTTTTTGGTTGACCCACAGGTGGGATTTTGCATCCCTGGTGCAAGCCTATACGTCAATGGAGCTGAGAAAGATATAGAACGAATTTGTAATTTTATCTACCGCAATCTGGAGCGGATTGATGAAATTCGAGTGTCTCTTGATACCCACACCGTATTTCAAATCCATACTCCGGGATTTTGGGTAAACGATCAAAATGAAAATCCGAATCCGTTTTCGATTATTACATTAAAAAATGTAAAAGAGAAAAAGTGGCGACCCTATGCTAAATGGATTCCGCTTGAACTCATTGAAAGCTATCTTGAACAGCTTGAGACCGGTGAAAAGTACATTCTAATCACCTGGGAGTATCACACGCAGAAAGGTTCTGTCGATAATGCGGTGGTTCCAATGCTGTATGAAGCGTTATTTTTCTACTCTTTGATGACCGGCAAGGAAATAAAATGGATCACTAAAGGGGAAAGCCTCTGGACAGAAAATTACAGCGTATTATCGCCCGAAGTTTCGAAGCTATATTTTAAAGATGGTTCACTAAAAATTGTTGGAAACTTCAACGAAAAATTGATGACAGAGTTGATGGAGTTTGATCGGGTATATGTTGCAGGGGAAGCAGCGAGCCATTGCGTAAAATCGACGTTGGAAGATATGCTTAAGGTCATTGAAAAAGATAAGAAACTTATGCCTAATAACGCGCGTGGTTTTAAAGAAAATAAAATTTATATCCTTGAAGATTGTATGTCACCTGTCCAACCAACAGCAGGCAGCCCCGATTTTCCGGCAATTGCCAAAGAAGCCCTGGAAAATTTCAAAGTAGCAGGAATGAGGGTTGTAAAATCTACGAAAGCTTGAAATATGGTAAAATAAATATAGAAACTATATCCTATTTTATCGTAATGGAGTATGTATATAATGAACAATAAAGACACAAATACTGATGAAATCTACCTAAAGTTAAAAAACGAAATTATCAGTATCCGGCGTAGCTATATTCTTTTAGAAAAGATGCTTTCCGCCGTTGAAGGTGTTAATTATGATATGCCGGTTGTTCTTCAAAGCCCGGAAGGGCGGGCTGCATTTAATACTGCGGTTAGTAAACTTGTTTCGGAGCAATACATAGCGCCTGTAGGTAAGAAACCGAATACGATCAGTGGGCTATATCAAAAATACAGAGTAAATAAAGAAGGTAAGCAAAAGGATAATAGGCTAATTTCGCAAATAATTGAAAGCATATTTCTGCCGGCAACACTGGATTACTATATTAAACATCCGCAGGATTTCGTGGAAGACAGAGGAATTATCGATACTATTTCCAACTTTCTCAGACAGCATAGCAGTGGCTTGGTTACAGTGAATGAACGTGCTTATGAGCTTTTTGGTGATGAAAAGTTTTTTAAAGGAGCGGGGAAAACCAGAAGCCATGGAGAAACTGTCCTCAAAAGGCTGGGACTTAGTTTTTTAGACATTGATTGTCAAGAAACGGTAGAACCCTTTTTTAGCTTTCAAAAAAAGGATTTTCATTTGCGGGCGGCAAGAAAGGTTTACATTATCGAAAACAAGGATACCTTTTGGTCCTTTAAACAAAATATTATGGATGATTCATCAAGTATCCAGGTCGATATGCTTGTTTACGGTGAAGGAAGGAAAATCCTTAGTAGCCTCAAGTTTATGGATGAATATGAAGTTGATCTGCAATCAGATGAATTTTGCTATTTTGGTGATTTGGATCCTGAGGGTATCAATATTTACTGTGAGCTTGCCGATGAATATCCTCAGTATGAAATAGTCCCATTTTATAGTGGCTATCAGGCTATTTTAGAGATTGGCCTGAGAAAATCAGCTGTGAAAATACCCAAACAACAGCAGCTCAAGCCGGAGAACATTGCCCGATTTATTGAAAAATTTCCCCAGTCCCAGGCTGTAAAAATCAAAAAGCATCTTGAAGGTGGCTTCTATATACCGCAGGAAGCCTTATCGGCTACCGAAATGCGAGAAAGGTTTGGCAGTAAATCAAATGGTGGATCTAAGAAGTAATAGCTTTACAAACGATAAGGACGACATAGTGGCCCGCGAAATTATCCAGGAAAACACCGGCGGAAAAGACCTGGAACTTGCCCTTGCTGCTGATTTTTTTGCAGAACTTGATGTACGGTTAGATCAAGTCAAAATATACGTTCCCATAATAGACATGCTCCGCAAACGGAAGCTGGAAGATGAGTTCTTAAGGTTGGTTCCGGAACTCTGTTTTGTGGTGCTTTCCTATCTGATTTATGAAGGAAAGCTTAAACATAAAAGAATTACGTTTCAAGTTTTGGAAGTATTTCTAACCAAGGTTTTGCAGCAAATCCCGATGAAACAGCCAACTGCGGCGGGTGTAAGGGGGCTCATGACAGAAATCCTGGATGGGTTGCAAAACGGTGGCCAGAATTTTACTTTAACTACGTATAATTTTAAAACAGGTAATTTCAGGGAAAAGTATGTAAAACTCCTCGAAATTAAGCGGTCTGAAGATAATGTACTTCAATACTACATCACTGAGCAGGGCGTTGACTTTTATCTTAAGACCAAGGAGTTTCCTGACGAAACAAAGATTACGATTAACCTTCTCTTGTTTCAAAAGCAAATGGAAAAGGGTGCTTTTGGTTTTGCTTATGAAACAGTAAGAAGATTGAACATGGAAGTGCAAAAGAAAAAAGATAGAAAATATTCTTTGCTGGAAGCTATGATGTATGGACAACTAGATTCTGGTGAGGCTTATAATCGCTATCATCAAAGTATTGTGTTGCAGTTTGAAGAAGAAGCCGAATTATTTAAAACAGCAGTGAAAAATGTTGGCACTGCATTTAATGAATATGTTGATAGAATTCATAAGGGTGAAGCTAGCACAAAAGAATCGCGTACTTTTATTTTAATAAAAATTATTGAAAAAGAAATTGGCCGTGCTCAGACATTGCATACCGAGTTATTAAAGGAAGCAGTGAGCTTTACCGGGGAGTATGATAACGCGCTAAGCGTGAGAAGAAAAGCCATATTTACGGAAAGGTTTAATTTTCAGGGCGAGTTTGAAAATCTTATCAACCGCAATGAGCGACCGGAAGCCTTAAAGTTTTTATTTGAGCCGTTAATGAATCCCAATAGGAAAAAAAGCTTTAATCTAGTAAGAGCCTTTGAGCCACAGCGGGTAGCAAAGGTGAGGCAGGAAGAAACAGAAGACCAGGCAAGTGATGTTTGGGTCGACAGGGTAACCATTGATGCAATAACGAGCAACCGTGTTAAAAAGAATTTTGTGTTCTATGCGGCTAAATTACTGGAGGAACTGGATAAGCCTGAACGACAGGTTTATTTACAGGATTTTTGCCGCAGTCTTGTGGACCAATACTCGGAAGATAGCGTCTATAACGGAGATTTTATTAGTTTTGTTATTGAAATGAACAGAGACAAGAAAATCGGGGAGCTTTCGAGAACAATTAGTTTTGCCGACGCCAAGATACAGATTGATGAAGAATTAAAATCAATTGAGGCAGTTTTTTTAAAAGCTGCACTTGCGATACATAGTAGTGGAAAGATAAATCAAGTTACTGTTAAAAGCTTTCCTGAAACGGAAGTTGAACTTTTGCCGGGGTTAAAAATAACGAATATGCTGTTTATAGGAGAAAGTAAACCATGAATTCAGGAACTATGGAAGTATTGGATAATGCTTTGGCGATACTTAAAGTGCTGTTGCAGGGAGAAGAAGTGAGCAAAGGCAAGAATGAGCTTCTATATGAAAAGTACAGGTACAGTACTGAGGTAGAAGAAATGCTTGTTCATATTGCCGGCAAATTGGAACTAAGAGTTTATTCCGGTAACGACAGCCTGGTTCTTTGTCCGGAAGCCGGAAGTAGGCTTTTTGGGTGGACGAACGAGGAGTTGAGGGACAAGATTAGCTATATTTCCAATAACAGCGAGTTATTTACTGGCTATTTTATCATCATGACCCTTATTACCATGTTTTATCGGGAGGCTTATCCGGATACGCCGGTGGCCTATATCAAAGTAAAGGATCTTATTGAAAGTGTTGCTAAGAGGTTGGATTCCTTAGTAAAAACGGAAGATTTAGAGGCGGTCAGCCAGGAAAATCAGTTTGATTTCGCAGAAATTTGCAAGGTTTGGCAACGGTTGCCTGATGCCAGAGAAGGGGTCGCAGGTGGCAAGAATGACAAGGTTGCTTTTATTGAAAACATCTGCAGATTTCTCCATAACGAAAGACTCATTGTGTTAGATATGGTGCAAAAAATAATTTATCCGACTGATCGCTTTAAGGCTATAATCTGGAACTATTATGAGGACAGAGATAACAGGAAAGACCTGCTGGCATTTGTTAAAAGTCTGGAGGTAAGCTGCTGATGCCACATATAAAAAGTGTGAGGCTTGTCAATGTTCACTTTAATAATGCCACCCAGTTTTATGATGATTTTATGATGGAACTAGGTGGCAAGAATACTACCTACGATTTGGAAAACGGCGGCGGGAAATCTCTTTTGCTGCTGATGATTCTGCAGACTGTTTTGCCGAAGACCTACCTTCGGGGGGAGAAACCGGTAAGTCTGTTGTTTCAGGGCGGCAAGGACAGAACATCTCATGTGGCTGTTGAGTGGATACTAGAAGAGGGCGGCGGCTACAACTATTTGCTGACAGGGTTTTCAGCCAGAAAAAGAAAAAGTGCCAGTGAACCGTTGGCAGAGGCGTCTGAAGATGAGAAGAATTTGCAGGCAGGAGATATTGAGCACCTAAATTGGTGCGTTTTCTATAATGATGACAAAATATCCGGGACAAAAGCAGTGCCTTTGGTTACCGGGGAGTCTGGTAGAAAAACTTACGCGAACTTTGATGATATCAGAAAATATGTACAACAACTGAGGCAAAAAGGGTTGCCGGCCGAAGTATTTGATACAATTGAGCAATATCAGCGCTATATTTCTGCCCAAAGTCTTATTGCTGCCGAATGGAATATCATCAGGGGAATCAATAGCGGCGAAAATAATATTGAGTCTTATTTCCGCCAGGACGCTACCTCCAGAAAGCTGATCGAAAACAGATTTGTGAAGATTGTAGAGGATATGGAAACCATGAATAAGGGCAGTAAACAAAATAATGAGAGTGTTTTGCTGGCAGATACCCTTATCGAAATCAGGAGCAGGCTTAATGAGTACCTCAAACTAAAGGGGCATATGGCTGAATATGAAAAGATAAAGAGTTATTACACGGAATTCAGCAGCCGAAATGACGATCTGCTGGGCGCATTCCAGGAATACGAAGCGGTTAAAGGGCAAGCTGCAGCCATCCGGAACCGGATTGGTACCGAGCTAACCCAACTGGACCAGGAAAAAACAACAGCCATCACGAGTCTTAATTATAATACTGCCAGCAGCAATGAAGGAAAAAACCTAAAGAAGTTGCTGGCAGCGGGCTTGGTTAACTATGAAAAAGAGAAACTGCTGGTAGTTCAACAGCAGTGGCAGGCAGTAGGGGATAAATTGGCCGCCAGGCAAGGGGAACTCAAACAGCAGCTTGACCACCTTCTTGCGTTGGAGGCTTATGGCGATTATCGTACTGATAAGCAAAGACTCAAGCAAATCGAAAAACAACTCCAGATAATGGCAATAGACGGGGATACTTTACAGGCTGATTACAAAATAATGGGAGGCAAGCTAAAGTTTCGTACGAATAGGCGGTTGGCAGAGCTTGAAGAGGCCAACAAAAAATGCATGGCTGAAAAGGTAAGACTTACCACTCAGCAAAAGCAAACCCAGCAGACATTGCTTACAGCAACAGGACAAGAAGCCGTATTGGCAGCTGCGATTACTAGCTTGAAGAAGGAAGAGCAGTCCTTAGTAGATAAGCAACAGGAATTGAACAAGTTCTTCTTACAGCGCGGCGAGACAGAAGCACTTCTTTTTGCTGAGCAGTTTTTAGGACAAGCTGAAGATAATTTAACGGAATATATAAGACAAACCGGTTCAAATAATGAGGAAATAAAATCAATAGACACTCAGGTTCAAAGTTTGAAGATCGAGGGTGTAAAAACACAAGGCGAAATCAACAAACTTTTTGGAACAAAACAGCAGCAGGAGAAATGGCTGACAGCATATCAAGACGAACTAGCCGGGTTAAAGCAAAAGGCGGCTGCGTTTGGTAAAAGTACGCTTGAACAATACCATGAAGGCTTGGAACTACTACTTAACGAGGAACGACTGGCCAAGCTGGAAAAGGAAATAGAAGCAGGTAGACTGCGGCAGAAAAAACAACTGTCTGAGGCGAGAGGCTATTATGTACCCAATGAAGCGATAGTATCACTGGCCGAAAAGTTAGATGCCAAATGTGAATTTGTTCAGCCAGGAATTGACTGGATCGCGAAGACCGATCTTCACGAGAAAGAACATATTTTGCGTACATTGCCCTATTTGCCATTTTCCGTACTTGTTGACAGACAATCCTTTGCAAAACTAAAAACCGGGAGATTGAAGCTGGATTTCGCTTCCGACTATCCTGTGCCGGTTGTAAATGTTGAGTCAGTACGGTTACTGGATGCCACTGAAAGTGCCGATGTATATTATATTTGCAGCTTTGCAGATATGGTGCTGCATAATAGCTGTTATGAACAATATGTTCAAGGTATTGAAAATGTATTGGCAGCGACTGACAGCGAAATTGACGCTATAGAAAAAAGAATAGAAGAATTAGGTAATGCTCTGTCCAAGGTGGCTGTCTTTCATGCTCAATATCCCCTCGATAAGCTTGAAAACGCTAAGAAAAGCGTGGAAACTCTGGCTAATGAACTAACAGTGCTGAGAAAACAGAGCGAGACCATTGACGCTGAGATCAGCCTGCACGAACAACAACAGTGTTGCTTACAGGATAAAAACAGAGAATTGTTAAAGGTTACCGAGGATTGCCGGGAAAATAGGGATAAACTTATAGCAGTTATCCAAACAGGAAACGGCCTGACAAACATCAGAGAGCAACTAAGCGGCAAGCGTAAGGAGCAGGAGGCTGTTACCAATACGATAACAAGCAGTAACGCCGCTATTGATGAACTGACCCGGCAGTATAGTGCGATAGAAGAAAAAATAACAGGATTACTGATCGAACTAAATGATATAAATAAGGTTAAAGAGGAGTTAGCTAGTTTCACAGAAATCGAAAGCAGCCTTGCTATGACGCAAGCACAGGCAGAATATAAGGCTTTGCATGAAGCGGTAAGCGGCAAAGTGGCTGAGGAGAACGAGCTTAGAAGCCAGCTGAATGACTGTGCGAAAAGGCTTAATACTCTTAAAAATCGAATTAAGCGGGATTACGGCAGGGATTTGGACGAATTTGAAAACAGCGAAGAAAACAGAGAACTGATTACCATTCCTTCTCAAACAATGATCGAAGCGGCACAGCTGAATGAGTCCCAGAATAATGCGGAGCTAAAAGCAACAGACAAAAAAATTAAGGGAATCAGCATCGAAATAACAAGAGCTGAAGTACGGCTGGAAGAACTGTTAAAAGACTTTCCCGCAGAGGCCAAAAGTGACTTGCCGGTGTATAACAGCGAGGATCGGTATAAGCAGGAAATAGAAACTGTCGAGCAGCTTATAAAAAGTTACGAACAAGCTATTGCAACTGTAACAGAAGAACTAGAAGAAATCAGACGAAAAACTGATAGACTAAGTGGCCAGGCCGAGGATTATGATGTGTTTATCGAGCGAGAAAAAGTAGTTATTGAGGGGACTCTGGCACAGGAAACAAAAGATTTTAGGCTTTTTGAAAAAGAGTACTATACATTAAGGGATGATATCCAGCAGCAGTGCGAGAAATGGGATAACAGGATTAAAACAGTTGGCGGGGAGACCGGCAGTTTTGTTATTCGCGAGCCTTTGGAGGAGTTGGCGAAAATAGAACACCCTGCAACCTCGCAGCAATGTGTTGGCAGACAACAGGCGTTTGCTGAGTATACTGCTAATCTTGAGGAACAAATGAGGAAAATTAGCAGCGATATTGTCCAACTGGAAAGCTATCAGCAAGATTTTACCCGCAGGTGTATCCAGCGCGCGGAAATTGTATTAGGGCATTTAAGAAAGCTTGAATCGCTCTCACGGATCGAAGTATACGGCCGACGGATTAATATGATTGAGCTAAAGCTTCAGGAATTTGACGAAAAAGAAAAGTATTTGCGGATGCAGGCTCATATTAATGGAATTGTCAAGGAAATAGGTGAGGAAGGAGCCATCGATCGAAAGCGCATTGTTGCCAAGCTTGCGGTAAAAGAGTTATTGGCGCAAATTGCTGATATGGAGAAAGCGGTTGTTAGGCTGTATAAGATTGAAAGCGTCGCAGAAAACTCAAAATTCTACCGTTGGGAAAATGCCATTGGCTCAGAAGGACAAAATAATTCGCTGTATTTTATTTTTGCAGCCTGCCTGATTTCCTTTATTAGGATGCTATCCATCACTAATTCTTCCATAAAAACCAGGAAGGTTATTATTGCTGACAACCCCTTTGGCGCTACTACTGCCGTTTATTTATGGGATCCTATGTTCAAAATACTGAAACAAAATGATGTCCAACTCATAGCTCCCGGGCACAGAATTCCGAGGGAAATCACTTCAAGGTTTGGAGTTAGCTATCTTTTAAACCAGGAAATCCTTGAGGATGGCCGGATGAGAGTAGTAGTTAAGGATGTGCGGGTTGAAGAAGATGAGAATGTGATGAGGTATGTGGAACCGGAACAATTATCAATGTTTATGCCATAAACTTGGTTTAGTCGTGTGGAGGAAAAGTAGTCTATGAATAAAAATTTACTGGAGTGCACAATACAGGGGATTGTCGACAAATATCCGGAAACAATGGATATTTTTACAGGCTTTAATATAGTTACCCAAGAAGAGCTAGCTCAAGGCTTAGGGGCGGTTTTACGACTAAAAACATTACTGAGCATTAAAAAAATTAATCCAGAATTATTTATCAGTTTACTTGTTGACAAAATTGAAGATGCGGAGCAGTATCGTCAATTGCCAGAAGTTGTAATGAATAACCATGAGGTATTTAATTTTGTTGCGCAACTGCCATGTGCTCTCACCCTGCCGCTTAACTGGGCCTTGCAAGCTATTTTAAAGAAACTGCGGGTAGAAAAAGATATCAAGCTTAATTATTACATGTGGTCATGCAGTAATGATGTGTTGTCTTTTGAGGAATATCTGCAGCAGGTTGAAAATCTTAATGACGTACCAGACTTGATAGTAACTACAGATTACAATTTGTTCAATAGCAAATTTATCGAACAGGTTATGAATAAGGGGTTGTACACCACTTCATTACAACAACCGAAACCGATAAATAGTACTCTTAACTATATTGGTATTGTTGATAGGCAGGGCTGGTATAATGTTGTTGCCATCAACCCGGTTGTGGTGGTAATTGACTGTCGGCAGATGGGCCGTCTGCCGATTCCGAAAACGTGGGGAGATTTACTGCAGCCGGAATATGAACAGAAGGTGGTTTTGAATGGTTGCAGCGGTGATTTTGATGATATCATTCTGCTAACCATTTATCAGCAATATGGCGATGCCGGCATTGCGGCTTTAAGGAGGTCGGTCCGGACTGGCATGCACCCATCCCAAATGATCAAAAGCATGGCCAGCAGCAATCATGACCGACCACCCATCTATGTGATGCCGTACTTTTTTGCCAATACGATTTCACCACCGGCAGAGGCAAAAGTTATCTGGATGGAGGATGGAACACCAATAACACCGCTGTCTTATTTGGTAAAAGCCTCAAAGGCCGAAGAATTGCAAGCGTTAATTGACTATTTTAACGGGCCGGAATTTGGTCGCATTTGTGCTGGTGCCTATTTTCCCGCGCTTCATCCGCAGGTACCTCATAACCTACCAGCCAAAGCAGTTTTAAAGTGGCTTGGCTGGGACTACATCAGAGGGCAGGATACCGGGAAATTACTGGCAAGATTAAATAGGAGCTTTTTATAACGTCGCGCGTAAAACCCCGCGCCCTTGTGGCCGGGGATGTAAGCGCGGTATATGTGAGGGGTTCGATACCCCTCACATATACGATTAGACTAACTTCTGATTCTCAATATACTTTTGGATTGTCTCTGCCGATACCGCGCCAGCCGTTCCCACGTAGTAGCCTTTGCTCCATAGTCCAGCCCCCCAGAACTTACGCCTTTTGAGGTCAGGAAAGCCTTGAATATCCACACCGCTGTAATGCTTTTGAGAGTCTTAACAACCTCAGTGGGGCTGACATAGGGCTTAACAGATACAAACAGGTGGATGTGGTCTGGCATTACCTCCATGCTCAGGACTTCGTACTTGTAATGACCGCATATATTGTAAATCAGCTTTTTCAGATAGGCTTCAATTCTACCTGTTAAGACTTGGTGACGATACTTAGGACACCAGACAAGATGGTAGTTACTATTGTACTTGCTATGGCTGGTAGCGTTAGTTTTCACTGGTTTTTTGTTTTAGGAGAGTAGAAATGAATAACTTCATAAAGTTAAAGACGAAACATGACTACAAAGTGGAAACAGCAAAGTCTCAGCAATATGGACAAATTATCACAAAACAAATTATTACACAGTATCGCGAGAAGAAGGGTGTTAATAACGGAGAAATTAGAGCATCTGAAAGGAAGCGGAGCATTCATTATTCGAGTTCTTCGGGGCGAAGGACGTAGAGTAATTTAGTCATATTCTTTTTAAAAAAGATTTGCTATGTAAAAATGATAATTTTCGATAATTTTCGCTAATGAAGAACTTTGTTTTGTACGATTATATATGTACTAGTGGATATATATTAGGAGCGAAAACAATGATTTTATTTAATGATATTAATCTTTTTCCTATCGTGTATGAATTATTACAAAACTTAGCTCTCCTGTATACATTTATTTCTTTATTCATGCCGATGGTAACGCAAGGTTCTTTGAAATATAGCGCTCGAAAAATACATAGTAGGGGAGTAATTTTCTTTAGTGTACTTGCGTTAGTATCAATGTTAATACCTATTCGCTTTATCCAAATTCCTGATATTGTTGTTGACCTCAGAATAGCTATTATCACATTGGCAAGTGCCTACTTAGGGCCATTAAATTCATTTTTGGTTGGCACTATGACAATTGTATATCGCTTAATGTTCGGAGGTTTAGGCTGGATCTCTTGGTTGCCCGTGGCCTTACTATGTGGTCCGCTGGCATATTGTATTGTAAAACAAGTAAGGAATCGCACAATCGGGTTAATTATGGCAAGTGTGGCTTGCACATTAACATCAACAATGGTTTTTGCACTAATTGCACAATATTTTAATGCTTTTGTCTACTTTTCTCCTTTTGCCAACTTAGATAATTATCTTAAGATTACCTTTGCTTTATTAGTTTGTAATTCGCTGGCGGCTATTGCTTATGATCATGCCATAAAAACCATTATTAACCGCCAGCAGAATTATCAAGCACTTCGTATAAAAGCGGATACTGATGGCATGACGGGGCTTTATAATCATAATAGATTTCAACAGGAATTATCCCAAGTCTTAGAGAGTGCGCGAACAAGTAAAAGATATCTTTCTTTACTATTGCTTGATTTGGATTATTTCAAAGAATACAATGATAATCTTGGACATCAAGCGGGTGATGCCTTATTAAAAGAAGTAGCAAAAATATTTCAAGATAGTATTCGTCCAAACGATATTGCTGCTCGCTATGGCGGTGAGGAATTTGCCATTATTTTACCTGATTGTTCTTCGTACGAGGCACTCAAAATTGCCGAAAGAATACGAGTAAGAATTGAACAAAAATCCTTTTATGGTCGTGAAAAAATGCCCAAAAGAAAAGTTACGATTTCCATTGGAATCGCCTGTTTTTCAGGGGATGTAACGGATAAAGATGATTTGATTCGAAAGGCTGATGCCGCTTTATATTCTGTTAAACGAACCGGACGCAATAAATCCTTAGTGTTTAGTCCGTATAAAAATGTTTGTTTTATGGTCAAATCATAGTTTGAGCTTTAATGAAAAAACAAAAGGAATATCTCGGCTAGCTTTTTCTGATCAATTTCATTGAGAAATATGAGGCTTTTATTTTGTAAATGGTCCCTTGCAGATTTTTCGTGGAGTTTACAAAGTGAAAAGGTCCGTATCTTGCAGTACTGGACTAACTTATGGGGTATACATTCAATTGAATAACTAGTTTATCAAAGGCAAACTTATTGAAAAATAAGGACGCAAAGCCGTGGGTCTAAAGGTATTATTATCGATGACTGCCAGGTTGCATCAGAGAATTGTACGATTTTCGCGATGTTCCTGGCAGTCTTGTTTTATTAATTCATAGGAGGGAGGCTTATGCTAGATAAGCAAGAGTTTGAATTGACAAAAGAAGAATTGGAGGAATTAATTAAGAAACTTCCTGAAATCTTGAAAGAACTCGAAATGTTGATAGTCTTTGAAAAAAATAGATATAGAAAAATATAAGGAGAAAAGAATATGACCTTTTTTAACAATATGAAAGTAATGTACAAATTAGGAGTTTTAATACTTATCGCTTTTTTCGCGTTAGGGGTTATCGGTTTTACAGGGTATTATTACCTGCAGCAATCTAATACTACAATAAATACCATGTATAAGGACAGGCTAATCCCTGTCCGGGATTTAAACGAAAATCGCATGTTTATTACCAGAGCTAATGCGGCAACCATGGAGTTGATGCTTACAACGGATGATAATAAAAATAAGCAACTTAAAGCAATCATAGAGGATACCGGTAAACGAGCTGCTGCTAATCTGACAGAGCTTGAAAAAATTCATCTAGATGCTAAGGCCAAGGATTTGTTGAACAAAGTGAACACGGCCAGAGAAAAGTACCGTAATGCAAGGGAACAAGTTATTAGTTTAGCTTTGCAAAATAAAAATGCCGAAGCATATGCCTTATATGATGCTAATGTGGATAAGCAGGCTGCCGAGTATATTGATCTAATGCGCGAGTTTAGCGATTATTATACAGAATTATCCCAAAAAATGAACGAGGATAACCAAGCCTCTTTTGAAAATGCTAACCAAATTACTTTGGGAATTCTGTTGGCGGCCTTTTTTGTATTGGGTTTGAGCGGCTGGTACATAACAAAAATTATAACTCAACCGCTAAATGAGTTGACTTTAGTTTGTGATGAACTTGCCAATGGTGATTTTCGTGATAAGTCGCGCCGGGCTATCAGAACAGATGAAATCGGAAAAGTGGCAGATTCTTTGGTAGCTATGCGCAGCAATGTCCGTACGCTGATGAAGAAAATTGACGTGTCTGTTGAGCAGGTGGCTGCAGCCTCTGAGGAGTTGACGGCTAGCGCTGACCAATCAGCCCAGGCGGCCACCCAAGTGGCCGGCTCCATTGTTGGTGTGGCACAAGGCATGGGAGAACAGTTGAGTATAACCGGAGATGCTTCGGCAGTCATAAGGCAGATGTCGGCAGGTATTCAGCAAGTTGCCGCTAACGCCAGTGACGTGTCCGGACAATCGGTCTTAGCCGCTAAAAAGGCCAACGAAGGTAATATTGCAGCAGATAAAGCGGTGCAGCAAATGGCACATATTGAACAGACGGTTACGAGTTCTGCCGGGATAGTAGCCAAACTAGGTGAACGGTCTAAAGAAATAGGCCAGATTGTAGATACGATTGCTGGTATTGCTGGTCAAACCAACCTTCTGGCCTTAAATGCCGCCATTGAAGCAGCACGGGCTGGGGAGCAGGGACGCGGATTTGCTGTGGTAGCAGAAGAAGTACGTAAGTTGGCTGAGCAATCCCAGGAAGCTGCCAAGCAAATTGCTACACTTATTGGAGAAATTCAAGGCGATACCGACAAAGCGGTTATTGCCATGGGGGAAGGTTCTCAGAAAGTTAAAATGGGAGCAGAGATAGTTAATGCTTCAGGTCTGGCTTTTAATGAAATTACAAAATTGGTAACACAAGTATCAGACCAAATTAAGGACATGTCTTTGGCAGTAAATCAAATGGCAACTGGCAGTCAGCAGATTGTTAGCTCAGTACAACAAATTGATGAGTTGAGTAAAAAAGCTTCCAGCGAAGCACAAAGCGTCTCAGCCGCTACTGAAGAACAATCCGCATCGATGGAGGAAATAGCTGCCTCCAGCCAAGCTTTAGCCCATCTTGCAATGGATTTACGGGATGCAGTCAATAAGTTTCAAGTTTAGAGTGATTAGTGACTGAATAAAGCAACCTGTAACCCGCTAAAACGATGAGTTTAGGCGGGTTTTTTTTTATTTGCGGTAATTCATTGAGATTATTCCGTGCTGAAACTATTATGAACAATGTGGTTTTACTTATAATAAGATGCAAAAAGAAATTGAGGATACGAATGTGTTTCCCGAGGAGTTCTATCAACTGGGTATCAAAAATAACCTGTATCGTTGCTCACTGCCAACAGAATACGGTGGCTGGGGCCTTTCCGAGCTGGAAATTTTGAAGGTTCAGGAGGAATTTAGTCGTGGCCCTGGCGGAATGCGTATGCATCTGCACTATGCTATGGATTTAAACTGGCGCCCCTTGTATGACTTTGGCAGTGAAGAGCTTAAGAAAGAGTTAATGCCTGGCTTCCAGGATAGATCAGTCTTTACCTGTTGGGCTGTTACCGAAGAAACAGGCGGAACTGGTGCCGATATTAAAACCTTAGCCGTAAAAGACGGCGATGAAACCGTCTCTCCACTTTCATGGTTCCTTGCAACACTCCGGGCTACGAAGTTACTCCTATGCCTCACATGATGGGGTGCCGCGGATCAGGTCATACTGGCTTAAAGTTCACCAACATGAGAGTCAACAAAAAATACCTGCTTGGCAAAGAAGGCGATGGTCTTCATATCTCGATTCACTCTCTGTCTGTTTCGCGTGTCCACATCGCCGCCAGCAATTTGGGCATGGCTTAGCGTATGTTGGAAATTTCCCTCCAACGTGCTCATGATCGTGTCACCTTTGGCAAACCTATCATTGAACGCCAGGCTATCAGAATGAAGATTGCCGACATGGCTGCTCATATCCATGCCCTGCGTACTATGGTTTATGATTTTGCGAAAGACTATGAAAAAGATCCCAATGGAGAATACATTGAAGAAAAAGCTGCGATGTGCAAACTGTTCAGTATCCAGGTTACCAAAGTGTGCGGTGATGAGATGCTGGAGATCTTTGGTGGTGTTGGGTACTTCGAAGATTGTGAATATGGTCCTACTGAGCGCCTGTACCGCGATTCCCGCGCAATGTGGTTAGAAGAAGGTACTCCCACCGTACAGCGCATTACCATTTCCCGCCTGACTATTAAACATGGTGGCCGCTTAGAGTATCTCGATTAATCCTAAGGAATCTATGGACATGCCAGAGGGTCATCAGTGTCAAGCCGATGACCCTTCTTTCTACTTTTTATAGTAAACAGATTACCAGGAGATTTGGTGAAAGCCGATAGAAGGTTACAGCAGTGGGAAAACCTATTCATCGCGGGAGAACAATTATGGTATGGGATATTAGAATCAGTGATGAGACCGGAAATATCATCTGTGTTTCAAGATGTACTATGGGTGTATTTCTCCAAAAAAGTGAGTAGCTGGTAAATACAAAAGTCCCCGCAGCTTGGCGAGGACTTTATATTTTATGTATTTTCCTGGATGATATCGAAATATTTATTTCGTGCGCGCATTAAGTCAGTGTCGGGAATTTGGTTGTCAGTAGTCCGGCAGATGAATTTTCCTACAATAGTATTGCTGGTGTCCAGCAGGGCTGTGATATTTTTCATACACTCCCCGGCGTAACCAGAGTAGGGATAGTTTTCGGTGACGGCAAATAAAGCCAATTTTTGATCATGTAATTCTTTTAGATACAGTGTTGCTTCAGAGTCAGCTGTAGCTTGATCTATAAGAAAGACAATCGAAATTAAATCAAAACTATCGGCAGCAGAGGCCTCATTAATAGAACTACAGGGAATATCTTCCGGGATTGTTTGCTGAATAGCTTGAGCAAGCTGCCAAACCGCATGGGACTGACTGGAAAAAACAATTTGCTTTGTTTGTTCCACAGGCTGGGAAGGGGAACTTTCCTCAATTGTGGTACTTGGAACGATGAGCACATGAACGTCAGTGAGTTCTTGTTCCAGACTATGACGAATAAGTTCCACCGTCTTCTGTACCTGGACCATTGTCTGGTTAGCGTCAAAACCGAGATAGATCTCAATATAAGCAACGGTGTTCTCCATGCGAACCTTAAGATCTAAGATATCTTCATACAGATCAAAATAGGTAACTAGGTTCCTTAGGGCGACTAAAGCTACTGATTCTTCGACGCTATAAAACTTAAAAAATTGCGGTTGCAATATATTGGCTTTAACATCCGGTTTTATCAGACAAACCCCAAGCTCGCCCCCAACTTTATGCAGAAAACGAGCTACCTGGAGTAATTCTTCTGCTCCTTCTTCTGAGAGAAACTCAGTAGCAAAAAAATTACAGATAATTTTCCTGGCTCCGCCATTGATGAGCTTAATCAACGTAGATTTTAAGATAATAGCGGCCTCGGCGTCAATACGTGCCGGTAGTGCGAGGGCCTGTACAGTGTTACTATCTGCCATAAAAGTCTCCTTTTTTTATTATTAAAGTATAAAGATGCAGAGTTTACCGCAAAGTACGTAAAGATTCTTTATTAAACAATCTACCCTTCGTAACCCTTTGCGTTCTTTGTGGTTTCCAAACCTAACTTCATAGCCCAAAACAAAGCCTATTTTAAGGATTGTTACCGCAAAGTACTCAAAGTACGCAAAGGGTAAAATGTATTGTGGACTATAGCATTACTATTATTTTGGCTGAAGATCAAAAGGCAGCGATAGCGGTTTCTTGTGGGAAATTGTGTATACTTAATTATAGCAGGAGCATGTTAGGGGTGCAATCATAATAGTTAGAGTTTGAAGATCGACCATTCGTCTGCAAAAATCGGTAACACTTGTATATAGAGCAATCCGGCATTGACAATAATGTCCAAGAAAGAGTACAATAAATAAGTAAATTCTTCTACCAGCATGCTGATAGCGTGCTTTTTTATTTACCATCAATTAAGGAATGGGAAAAGGTATATGATTACTGTAAGAGAAAAAGTAAGATTTGTGGAAACCGATATGATGGGGGTGGTACATCACTCTAATTATTTTCGCTGGTTTGAGATGGCCAGGGTTGAGTATTTGCGGCAGGTTGGCGTTTTACTTACTGATATGATGGCCGATGATATTGTTTTTCCAATTACCGGTGTTGACTGCAAGTACCGTGCATCAGCCAGATTTGATGACTATATTCTCATTGAAGCTGTTTTAGCGGAAGCATCCAAAGTAAAACTGGTGTTTACTTACCGTGTTCTTAAAGAAACAGATGGGACACTATTGGCTACGGGGAGTACACAAAATGTGTTTACTAACAACCAGGGAAAAATAATTCGTCTGCCGGACAAGTATTTTAATAAGCTGCATAAGCCTTCTTAAGAAGAAGGTTGGTTGGTGTTGTCGATTACTGGCAGCTACGGTTGCTGCATATTATCTATGTCGCTAAGAGAAACTAATTTGAACAGCGGCGTCATCGTACAGGATTTTAGGGGCTAAGTTGAATAACAGGGTTTCTTGCCGATACCCGGATACGGAGGCTATGGTGTGGGATTTTTAATTTTTTTACTTATTGTTGTGCTAGGGGCAGCTGTTGGCGTGTGGCTGTACATTGCCAAGCAGGGAGATGCCAATTTTAAGTTTATTGTGGACCAACGGACTAATTTTACGCTTACGGGAATAACCAAAGAGACAGCAACCTTTTCAACCACTGTGCCATTTATCAACAATGGCTCACAAGACGGTACGCTGATGGATGTTTTTCCCCGTCACTTTTTGCCTTGTGAACAGTTTGATGCTGTAGACACCGATTCACGCTTGACACTTGATCGTGCCAACCGGAATGATGGTTATTGGGAGGCCTGTATTATTCCTGTGACTACTGGTGGATCAATTATTTTAACAGTAAAATTTACTGCCAAGTCAGGGGACATTAGGGCCGTGCTCAAAGACATGGTGGATATGCCGATTGATATTGTATATCAGGTAGTCGCTCGTAGTCTCTGGTATATTGCTAAAGAGCGCTTGATTATGACAGCTGATGAAATACATAAGGCACTTGCTGCTAGTGAAGGTGCTGCAGCCAGATAGGAGGAAACAGAATATGACTGAGCAGGCATTAGAACTAAAACCAGTACCTACTCGTATACTTACTGATAAAGATAACATTGTTGATGTGATTGAGAAATATGTCAAAGAGGATATTGGTCCGCAGGATGTGGTATCGGTAGCTGAAAGCGTTGTCGCGATTACCCAGGGACGCTTTGTCCGACCGGAAGAATTGCAGCCGTCACTGCTGGCCCGGGTACTTTGCCGGTTTATCGCGAAAGAAGGCAGCCTGGCAAGCGCCTACGGTATGCAGACAGCCATGAATGCAGAAGGCAGTTGGCGGATAACCTGGGCTTTATTTGTTGGTTTTCTAGGTAAATTGGTGGGGCGAAGCGGCCTGTTCTATGAATTGGCAGGTGGACAAACGGCCTTGATTGACGATGTTACCGGTACGATGCCCCCCTTTGATAAGTGTTTGGTATATGGACCGGCTGATCCCAATGGAGTGGCTGAAGCCATAAAACAGCGTTTAGGCTGTTATGGAGCTGTTGTTGCTGATGTCAATGACCTGAAGCGGGCGGCAGTATTGGGAGCGACCCAAGGATTAGTTCCGAAGGAGATTGCCCAAATCCTTATTAATAACCCTTTTGGGAATGCCAGTCAAAAAACGCCGATCGTTATTATTAAAAACTATGGTTTAGCTGTACAAAAAACCGTCGCACAATAACTTGAACTTTTTCACAGACAGAGGGTAGACTTACTATCCTCTGTCTTAAATATCTGGGAGGCGGATTACTATGGCTCGCATCGGCATAACGACTACTGTGCCGGTTGAGATTATTTTGGCAGCAGGGCATATTCCTGTTGATCTTAACAATATATTTATTACTAGCCCTGCGGCCGGTCGCATGGTGGAAACAGCCGAGGAGGCTGGATATCCCCGGAATATTTGTGGCTGGATAAAGGGATTATATGCAGTGATGGTAAATAAGGAATTTAACGCCAGTTTTGGCGGTATAGATAAAGTTATTGCTGTTACGCAAGGCGATTGCAGTAATACCCATGCCCTGATGGAGACTTACCAATTGGCCGGCATTGAAACCATTCCGTTTGCGTATCCGTTTGATCGCGATTATGATCTATTGAAACTGCAAATGGAAAAACTGATGGCTACATTAGGGACAAACTGGGAGGCGGTTTATGGCGTCAAGCGCCAGTTGGACAAACTCCGTCTTAACGTAGCAGAGATTGATCGACGTACTTGGCAGGAAAATACCGTGAGCGGTTTATACAACCATTTGTATCAGGTAAGCTGCAGTGATTTTAATAGTGATACTGAGACGTTTGCCAGTGATGTCGATAGTTTTTTGCAACAAGCAGACAATGCTTCAGAGTATACCGACGACCTGAGATTGGGCTTTATCGGTGTGCCGCCTATTTTTACTGATTTATACCCTTATTTAGAAACGATGGGAGCAAGAATAGTATATAACGAGGTGCAACGGCAGTTTGCTATGCCATTTGCCACAGACGATATTGTTGAGCAATATCGCCTGTATACATATCCCTATGGTGTGTTTGGCCGGATTAATGATATTGAGACTGAAATTGAACGGCGTAATCTGGATGGTCTGATTCACTATGTACAGAGTTTTTGTTTTCGTCAAATTGAGGACATGATTTTTCGGGAAAAACTTACGATACCTATTTTGACAATTGAAGGCGACAAGCCTGGAAAAATAGATGCCAGAACCAGACTGCGAATGGAAAGCTTTTTGGAAATGCTGCGTTAAGATGGGAGGATGACTATGCGCTGTGGTATAGATTTGGGCAGTCGTAGTGTTAAGATAGTCATGATGGATGACGCAAAACAGCTTAAGACAGCAAGCATCTACGAAACAGCCAAATTTTATCGTGATTATGGCCAGCGGACTGATTCGGGGCTGGTAGTCGATTTTGCTGCTATCGGATATTTGGATGTTACTCATCTTACAGCCACTGGTTATGGACGCAATACGATCGATATTGTCGGTGCAACCATCATTCCTGAGCTAAAGGCCCATATGCTGGGCGCGATATCGCAGACGGGGTTAACTGATTTTACGTTGCTGGATTTAGGCGGTCAGGATAGTAAGGTAATCAAGGTCCGCAAAGGGCGAATGGTAGACTTTCAGACCAATGACAAATGCGCCGCAAGTACTGGACGTTATTTGGAGAATATGGCAGGGGTGCTTGATATCAGTTTGGAGGAGTTGGCAGGCTATAGCGCTAATCCAGTGGAACTTAGCGCCACCTGTGCCATCTTCGGCGAATCAGAACTGATCGGGCGGATTGTTGAGGGCTATAGCACCGCTGCGTTGGCAGCCGGGGTAAACTATACCATTTTTAAACGGATAAAACCCATGCTTGTGGCCCTGAAGAGCGATAAACTTGTTTTTACCGGCGGCGTTGCCCTTGGTGGCGCTATCAAGGAATTTATTACCCGGGAAATGGACATCGAGGTTATTGTGCCTGAGCATCCCCAACTTAACGGCGCCATCGGCTGCGCTGTATACACTGGCAAATAGCTGATCCCAAATGGTTTGGAGGCGAAGAATTATGTTGCTGGGAATTGATGTGGGCGGGACATTTACTGATGCTGTAGTTATCCAGGATGGTCATGTTTTGGCTTCTGCCAAGACGCCGACGACACATGGCGAATTGTTAGCAGGGATTATAACGGTTATTGACAAGGTGCTTACCAATATCGATCGAGTTGCCATTCGGCGGGTGGCTTTGTCAACAACCATTGTGACTAATGCCCTGATAGAAGGAAAAATCGACCAGGTAGCTTTGTTGCTGCTGCCAGGTCCGGGGCTTAATCTGGAGGGGCTGACACCAGGACAGCCACATTTCTTGTCAGGCTATACCGATCACCGGGGCCGGGAACAAGCGGCACTTGTCAAGCAAGAAGTAGTTACTGTCTGTCACGAGCTTGGCGGTATGCAAGCCGCGGCCGTTGTGGGCAAGTTTGCAGTGCGCAATCCGGCGCAGGAGCAGCAGGTAGCCGGTTGGGTTCAGGAATACCTAAAACCTGCTCAGATAACCTCAGGAGCTGAGTTATCTGGTTCACTAAACTACCTCCGGCGGATCAACTCGGCATATTATAACTCGGCGGTATGGCGTATCTTTACCAACTTTGCGGCAGCCATCGAAACAGCCATTGTGGAACGAGGGATTGCTGCTCCTGTTTATATTTTAAAAGCCGATGGCGGCACCTTGCCGCTGCCCGCAGCTCAAAATAGGCCGGTAGAAACCATCTTTACCGGACCGGCAGCCAGTGTGTTAGGCATTATGGCGCTGGCTAATCCGGCGGAATCGGCCATTTCATTAGATATTGGCGGTACAAGTACCGATATTGCTTTGTGGCAAAATGGCGTGCCCTTGTTGGCTCCGGGCGGCGCCAGTGTCAACAATTATCCTACGGCAGTACGCTCGTTCTGGCTATGCTCAGTGGGGATTGGCGGCGATAGTTATGTCCGCCGTCGTGAAGACACTGGCTTGCTGGTCGGTCCTATGCGCCGCGGCCCTGCTATGGCCAGCGGTGGTGCAGAACCTGCTGTAACCGATGCACTGCGGGTTGCCGGGCTGATTGATTACGGCGACGAGGCGCTGGCCAGACAGGCCATGGCTAGTGTGGCTGCTAGTAACCAAACTCCGGAAGATGCTGCCTGGGAGACCTTACGGGTGGCAGTCAATACGGTGTGTCAGGCGATAGGCACTATGCTGAGTGAACAGGCCGCAAGACCTGTGTATAAAGTGGAAGATATTGTTCATGGTGAGGCATTTACCCCGGAACTGCTTATTGGTGTTGGCGGTGCGGCGAAAGGCCTGGCACCACTGGTTGCCGAGCAGCTTAGTATCCCCTGGCAAGTACCACCCGGTCATATGGTGGCAAATGCTATCGGCGCGGCCTCTGCCCGGCCGACGACAGAGATTACGCTCAGAGCAGACAGTGCCGAGGGCTATTATACGGTGCCGGAGCTAGGCATCAAGCAGTCGGTGGACAAACGCAAGTTTAATTTGGCAGCTGCCTGGACGGCGGCCGAAGCCCATCTCGCGCAGCGCGCGGCCGCAGGCGGTATAACTGACGCTGCACAGGTAAGTGAACGAGTGTATGAAGAAGAATTTAATGTCATTCGCGGCTTTAACACTATCGGCAAAATCATGACTTGCAAGCTGCAGTTAAAACCAGGTGTGCTCATGCCGGTACAGGCGGGGGAGGCAGGAAATGAATAATAAATCATTGGGATTAGTTTTCTTTCCGGCTTTTGACTGGGCGATTACCCCGTCACATCCGGAACGGGAAGAACGCCTGCTCTATACGCGGGATCAGATTGTTGAAGAAGGATTGTTGGATTTACCTGCTATCAGGGAGTACCGCCCTAAGCTGGCAACAATCCAGGACGCGCAGCGTGTCCATATTGGTGTGCCGGATATCGCTTCCCTCATTACCGACGCCCATCTCGTGTCGGCAGGCGGGGCCATAACCGCGGCCGAAGCCGTGATGCGCCGGGAAGTAACAAATGCATTTGCCCTGGTACGTCCTCCCGGACATCACGCCATGCGGGTAGTGCAGGGTACGCGGGGCTTTTGCACCATCAATATTGAAGCTATCATGATAGAGTACTTGCGCCGGCATTACGGACTTAACCGTATTGCCATTGTTGATACTGATGTTCACCACGGGGATGGGACGCAGGATATTTTTTATCATGATCCAGACACCTTGTTTATCTCCTTTCATCAAGACGGACGGACACTCTACCCCGGAACGGGAGCTGTGACAGAGCTCGGTAGTCCAAGTGCACTCTGCTCAACCATTAATATCCCGTTGCCACCGGGCACCACAGATGATGGCCTTCACTATGTGCTGGATAACCTTGTTCTGCCTGTACTGGAAGATTTTCAGCCAGACATTATTATTAACTCAGCCGGGCAGGATAATCATTATAGTGATCCGCTTGCTAATATGGCTATTACGGCGCAGGGGTATGCCCGGTTAGCTGAGAAGCTAAACGCTGATATTGCTGTGCTCGAAGGTGGCTACTCAATTGAAGATGCGCTGCCATACGTCAATACCGGCATTATTCTGGCTATGGCCGGTCTGGATTATAGCCGGGTGGTAGAGCCTGACATTGCCCGTTGTCCGCGGCAATCGGCGGCTAACACCCGGTATATTGCTCAATTAGTTACCAATTGGCAGGACATCTGGCGTCAGCGGGATGAGCTTAGGCGTGAGGCAGTAGCCCAGGCCGGAGACTTTTGGCAGCGGCGGCGCAGCATTTATTATGATGATAGCGGTATTCAAGAGCATCAGCAAGAGACTGTAAGAATCTGTCCTCACTGCCACGGTTATCAGACGGTTGCGACAGAGGCTGAGGGCAATTCGTTTGGAGTTAAAACAGCATTTGCCGCCATGATTCCCAGAAATAGTTGCAGCACCTGCCGGAGCCAGGCGCGGGATGCTGTACATAAAGCGAAACAAGAAGGTCAATATGACTACTGCATCCTCCAGGACAAAGAATTGGATACACTAGAACAAATCTAAGAATAGCTATAATTAAGGAGGCCATTATGATCAGAGCAGACGGACGTGCAACCAATGAATTGAGAAAAGTAAAAATAACTCGTAATTATTT
Source organism: Sporomusa sp. 246TCP1 (assembly GCF_057319775.1). NCBI lineage: Bacteria > Bacillati > Bacillota > Negativicutes > Selenomonadales > Sporomusaceae > Sporomusa > Sporomusa sp. 246TCP1. The sequence goes on from NZ_CM170492.1 coordinate 415,696, forward strand.
AAAATATGCCGAGGGGTCTGTACTTGTTGAATTCGGTGATACCAAGGTTATTTGTGCAGCTACCATTGAAGAAAAAGTGCCGCCATTTCTGAAAGGTTCCGGCGAGGGCTGGGTAAGTGCCGAGTATTCCTTACTGCCCCGTTCTACTCAAAGCCGCAATGTCAGAGAAGCAGCCAGAGGGAAGCAGACAGGCCGTACTCATGAAATTCAGCGCTTAATCGGCCGGGCCTTACGGAGTGTTATTGATCTTAAGGCTTTGGGGGAAAAGACGATATGGCTGGATTGTGATGTTGTGCAAGCCGATGGCGGTACCCGGACTGCCGCCATAACCGGGGCGTTTGTAGCACTTGTAGACGCCATTAACAGTATTTGGGGCGAAAGTACAAAGCCGTTTCCGGTTAAAGACTTTTTAGCTGCAATTAGTGTGGGCATCTTGCCTGCAGGCGTGTATCTCGATCTTTGCTATAGCGAAGATTCCACAGCTATTGTTGACCTGAACCTGGTTATGACCGGGAGTGGGCAATTTGTTGAAGTGCAGGGAACTGGAGAGAAAGGAACTTTTTCCCAGGAACAGCTAAATGAGATGCTGGCAGTTGCCAGTCAGGGTATTGAGGTTTTACTTGATATTCAAAAAGAAACACTGGGGCCGGTATCGTGGAAAGTAGGCCGGGAGGGATAACGTTGGAAAAAACGATAACCGAAATTATTGTGGCTACCCAAAATGCTGGTAAGGTTGCTGAATTTAAGGCAGCACTAAACGGCTTGCCTTATAAGGTGTTATCTTTAGCCGATTTAGGAAAGTTCCCGGAAGCGCCTGAACAAGGGGAAACCTTTGCAGAAAACGCCAGTTCCAAAGCACAGTTTTATGCGCGTTTAACAGGCAAGCTGTGTCTGGCTGATGATTCCGGCTTGGAAGTGGACTATCTAAAAGGCGAACCAGGGGTCTACTCTGCCAGGTATGCCGGCGAAAACGCCAGTGATCAGGACAATAACGAAAAGCTGCTTGAACAGTTGATTGGTGTACCACCAGAAAAGCGTACAGCCCGGTTCCGTTGTGTATTAGTACTTGCGGATGCCGAAAAGCTGTGGTATAAGGCTGATGGTACAGTGGAAGGCATTATCCTAACTGAAGCGCGCGGAACTAATGGTTTTGGCTATGATCCGCTGCTCTTTGTTCCCGAAATGGACCGCACCTTTGCCGAGATGTCGCCGGAAGAAAAAAATAAAATCAGCCACCGTGGTCGGGCGTTGAAAAAATTAGTAACGCAACTGGCGGACCAGGAAAAATGAGAATCGGTGTTGTCAGTGATACTCATGGCGACATAGCTATACTGAAAAAAGTGATTGCCGCCGCTGGTCCGGTTGAGCAATGGTTTCATGCCGGTGACTACTATCAGGACGGTTTGCGGTTAGCAGAACTAACCGGCCTGCCGGTAACCGTTGTTGCCGGTAATTGTGACCGGACAAATGCTGCATTAGCCGATGAATATGTCGAGGTTGCCGGTAAAACTATCTGGATAACTCATGGTCATCGTTATGATGTAAAGCATGGAATGGCGCAACTAGCCTTTTGGGGAAAAGAGTATGCTGCCAGTGTAGTCGTTTTTGGTCATACTCATATTCCGTATAACAAGTGGCATGAAGGTATTTTGCTGCTTAATCCCGGCAGCCTCAGATTACCCCGGGGTGGCTCAGATCCGAGTTTTGCCATTTTGGAGATAAAGGAAAACGCTGCAATAGAAGGAACGATAATCGAGCTATAACCTCGCTGCCATAAGCGGGGGTTTCTTTTTTCACTTACTTGAACTGTGGCGCATATATTACTACATCAGGGCAAATAGGAGGTGAAAAACGTGGATATACCAGATAACACTACTATTCCTGCCAGGGGGGCGGGTGTGGGTATTCGCGCTTTGTCAACAATTATGGATGGGATTATCTTAATTGTTATCGGCGGGGTACTAGCCGCGGTGCTGGGCAGTGATTTTAGCAATGGCCACGTCAGTGGCACATATTATCTTTGGTCACTCGTTGTTGGTTTCTGTTACTACACTTATTTTGAAGGCAAGACAGGTGCCACACCTGGCAAAATGCTGTGTGGTCTTCGCGTCGAAAAAAGCGATGGCACAGCCTGTGACATTTCGGCTGCTGCCATGCGCACTGCTTGTCGGATTATCGATGGCTTATTTGCTTATTTAGTAGCTGCAATATTTGTATGGTCATCAGAGCGCAATCAGCGATTAGGAGATAAGCTGGCTGGGACTGTGGTGGTTAGAGTTAAGTAAAAGGTACGATAAGGGGCAATACTGGCTTGCACTTGGCTCAAGGCTCTGTGTAAGCCGTGGCCTTTTTATGAGTTTTGGACTCCTTAAAGAGCCAAAAAAATCTTGACGGGTTTACTGATAATATATACAATATATAGTATCGAATATGGATAGTAACACTAAATATTGTGTTATACCAGGGGGTTATTATGAGTTTATCAGCTAATGCTATTAAGGTTCTTGAAAAACGGTATTTGTCGAAAGATGAAAATGGTCAGCTGTTAGAAGATGTTAACGGGATGTTCCACAGAGTTGCTAAAGCTGTCGCCGGTGCAGATGCTGCGTATGTTTCAGCAGCCGAGCTGCAGGCTCTTGAGACTGAATTCTATGAAATGATGTCTGGTCTGGAGTTTCTGCCAAATTCGCCAACACTTATGAATGCCGGCAGGCCTTTGGGACAATTAAGCGCTTGTTTTGTACTGCCGATAGAAGACACAATGGAAGATATATTTGAAACAATAAAAAATGCGGCCATGATTCATAAAAGCGGTGGCGGAACAGGTTTTAGTTTTTCAAGATTACGGCCTAAAGGTGCGGCAGTGAATTCCACAGGTGGAGTTGCCAGTGGTCCGATTAGCTTTATGAAAGTTTTTAATGCTGCGACAGAAGCGGTAAAGCAGGGTGGTACGAGAAGAGGCGCCAATATGGGGATTCTTAGAGTCGATCATCCTGATATCATGGATTTCATCACTTGTAAAAAAGACAACGCCGATATTACAAATTTTAATATTAGTGTTGGAATCACGGAAGAATTTATGAAAGCGGTAGAAGAGAATAAAGAATATGAAATAATAGATCCTCATTATAAGACAGCTGTCGGAAAACTAAACGCAAGAGAAGTATTTGATGTAATTGTGGACATGGCCTGGAGTAATGGCGAACCTGGAATCATATTTTTGGACAGGCTTAATCAGGCCAATGTAACACCTGCTCTGGGAGAATTTGAGAGCACCAACCCGTGTGGTGAACAGCCGCTGCTTCCTTATGAAGCCTGCAATCTTGGCTCGATAAATTTGAGTTTGATGATAAAGAATACGAACCAGCCTGAGGTCGACTTTGAACGAATTGGCACTGTTGTTAAAAAAGCGGTTCATTTTTTGGACAATGTCATTGATGTGAATAAATACCCCCTACCCGAAATTGATGAGATGACCAAAAGCACCAGAAAGATTGGCCTAGGTGTTATGGGGTGGGCAGACCTGCTTTGTCAATTACATATCCCCTATAATTCGCAGCAGGCCCTGGAACTTGCCGAGCAGGTGATGGGCTTCATTCAGGAGCAAGCAAGAAAAACGTCAATAGAATTAGCCGAACGAAAAGGTGTGTTTCCGCAGTTTGAGAACAGCAGCTATCAGCAGCAGGGGATTAGGCTGCGCAATGCAACCACAACCACAATAGCACCAACAGGCACGTTAAGCATCCTTGCCGGTGTTTCCAGCGGTATTGAACCCTTGTTTGCTTTATCATATATAAGAAATGTTATGGATAATGACGAATTAATCGAAACAAATCCATTTTTCAAGCAAGCTGCCATAAAGGGTCAATTCTATACTGATGAATTAATGCGGATAATTGCCCAAAAAGGAACAATAAAAGGGTTGACCGAAATACCGGAATATCTGCAGGACGTTTTTGTTACCGCCCATGACATTTCCCCGGAATGGCATGTGAAAATGCAGGCAGCATTTCAAAAATATACAGATAATGCTGTCTCGAAGACCGTGAATCTCAGTAGTAAGGCAACTAGGGAAGATGTTGCCGATGTGTTTAACTTAGCCTATCAGACTGGCTGCAAAGGGGTAACAATCTATCGGGATGGCAGCCGGGATTCGCAGGTGCTTAATATCGGTAAAGTTAATGTCAAAGAAACAACCGAACAGGAAAATACCCTTGTTGACACAAAAAAAGGCTTTTTTGCACCAAGATCCAGACCGGATATCACTACCGGCTTTACGGAAAAAGTCAAAATAGGCTGTGGTTCGATATTCATTACGGTAAATTATGATCAGCACGGCATCTGCGAGGTTTTCACCAACACCGGCCGGGCAGGCGGCTGCCCGTCGCAATCTGAGGCTACGGCCAGGCTGGTTTCGATCGCATTACGCTCCGGCATGGATGTAAATTCGATAATTGATCAGCTAAAAGGAATACGGTGCCATTCCACAATCAGGCAAAATGACTTGAAGGTATTATCCTGTCCTGATGCTATTGGTAGGGTTATCGAAAAGGTAATGAAATACCAAAGTGGCGAGAAAGTTGAAGTAGATAATAGCTGCAGCATATCCAGCAATGCCTGTCCGGAATGCGGCAAGGTGCTTGAATATGAAAGCGGCTGCGTAATTTGTAGGAATTGCGGGTTTAGTAAGTGCGGGTGAGAAAAGCAAATCCTTCATAGTGAGTCGTAGGGGGCTGTGGAAAGCTTAGAGATAAGTATTCCACAGCTTTTTTTGTGCTTTATTGAACTGGAATTTTCCAAGCAAGTTTTAAGGTTAAATTCTAAATAATTATCAAAAACAACAATGATATCTAAAAATCCTGCAAATTTTTGCAGGATTTTTAGATTTTATGGTAAACAGTAACAATAAAAGTATTATTATCCATAACCCAAGTTTGGCGTAAAAATTTTCCAGAACCAAGCGTAGTGTAGTGCGCCGAGTTGTTTTTACCCGGCATAGCCCAAATACTGCAAATTGTTTTCCTTTGCTATCCTTCAGCCCGATAATATCCTGTTATAAATATCGTCACATTATCATCGGTTCATATTGACCTGTCATTTTTAATTCTGTATCATTATATAAAAAGATTGGACATAAAAAGAGAAAGAGTCCGTTTCGCTGCCCGCCAAACACTCTTTCTCTTTGAGTATGCGTACGAAATACGCATCATACCTAGAAATTATGATAAGAGTATTTTCGGTTTTTTGCAAGCTAAATTTTAAAAAACTTTTTGCCAAGGACTTGTTTCTGGCTGCTATGCAGGACTTTTCATATGTGAAAATGCCCTGTCCTTTTTGTGGAGCAAAACATCCGGTTTGGTCCTATCACGATTCCTATCAGCGTTATCTCATTTCTTTCGAAGGGGGCAGCACCGTTACGCATGAGATAGACATTTCCAGAATTATTTGTTCCTCTTGTAACCATACTCATGCAATTCTTCCGGAAGTCGTTATTCCGTATAGTTCCTACAGTCTCCCTTTCGTCATCCAAGTCTTGCGCGACTTTTATTTATCCCATTTGACAGTTCATGCACTTTGTAACAAGTATCAAATTGCCCCTTCGACGCTTTATGCCTGGAAGCGTCTTTTTCTTATTCACAAAGCGCTCTGGCTCGGCATTCTTGAGAATATTTACCAAACTGCTATTGATTTCTTATCTTCAATGCCATCCATTAACACATCTACCGACCTTGGTTCTTTTTTTGAGCAGCATGGTCATTCTTTTCTTCAAGGCGTTTCTAAAACCGCATTTTTAAGTTCTGCTTGATTGAATCCCAATCAAGGTTTCTCCTTCTCACATACTTCCGTAATAGCCTCCGACCTATTGGTGTATTATCATGATTCTCGGAGGTGTATTCAATATGAAAAGACAATTTGATCCAAATTCAGCCATTGAGACGGCATACTGGGGCGTCCCCCGCAAAATAGACAGGAAAAACCCAAGAATTTCTCAATATCTCAAAGCCATGCTCATTATTTCAACAAAGTCACTAACTTTTTTCGTATCGACGCGATAATTTTCCTGATTTCGCTACGACTCATCCCGGCTAAATCGAGATCAAATTCTATGTCGTCTACGAATATGTCGCCCATGGCCCAAATGTCCGACTTCTTTATCGTCCAACCTTTGATAAACTTGTGCTTGGGAGGCGATCCGGCCTGACGATAAGATTCAAGTAGCTTGAAATCAAACGCCGTATCGGTTTTGAGCTTGCGTTTTATTGTTCGTATAAACATGATAACAACCTCTTGTGAAATATAGTCACTACAGCCGATGTTTATAGTCACTACAATCATCAGTCTCTACATTCGCAATGTTTTGCACAATTGCCTACGCCGCCAAGGCGATTGAATAATATTCTTCCGGAGTTAGATAGCCGTTGGTTTCATGCAAGCGCTGTCGGTTGTAAAATATTTCAACATATTCAAAGACGGCAGCTCTTGCCTCATCTCTTGTCTTAAACCGATGCTCATTGAGCCATTCGTATTTCATTTTCCCCCAGAATGACTCCATTGGCGCGTTGTCCCAGCAGTTTCCCTTCCGCGACATACTGCAAGTGAACTTATATCTTTTCAGCAGCTTTTGGTAGTCGTGGGAGCAGTACTGGCTGCCTCGATCCGAATGAAGTAATACGTTTTCTGGCCGGCCCACCCGAAAATAAGCGCTCTTCAAAGCGTTTATCACTAGTTCTTTCGTCATTCTATCCCCCATAGATAAGCCTACTATCTTCTGTCCGCAAAGATCCATTATTCCAGCAACATATAGCCAACCTTCCTCAGTCCATACATAGGTAATATCGCTTACCATCTTCTGATTAGGTTTTTCTGCTGTGAACTCACGATTTAAGAGGTTTTCAGCTACCGGCAGGGTATGGTTAGAATTCGTAGTGGCCTTAAACTTCCTGGCTACTTTCGAGCGGATTCCTTCTTGTTTCATGATTCGTTCGACCCGCTTATGGTTTACATGATTGCCGAGTCGTCGTAGTTCCCGGGTCATCTTCCGGCTGCCACAGGTCCGATTCTTTCTTTCATGAATTTCTTTGATTTTTTCAGCTAATGCTTGATTTTCAAGCGTTCTATTGCTTGCCGGGCGTTTTTCCCATGCGTAATAAGCGCTTCTTGCAACAAAGAGCACTTCACATAGCTTCGCTACCCGATATTCATGGCGGTGTTCTGCGATAAACTCGAACCTTTTTACTTGAGGTTCTTGGCGAAGTACTGCGCCGCCTTTTTTAAAATCTCATTTTCCTCCCGCAGCTCACGAATTTCTCGTTCCAGCTTACGCATCTTTTCATCATCGTCGCTGAGCTTGCCGCTGCCGGGAAAAGGATTTACCGGTTTTTCACGGTGCCGCTTTATCCATCCGTGCATCGTATTTTCATTAACCCCAAGATCAGCAGCCACTTTAGCGACCGATTCACCCGTCTGCTCCAATCGTCGAATTGCTTCCATCTTATATTCTGCGCTGTACTTCTTAGCTTGCTTCATCTTTTCTATCCCCTCTCTGATATCAGTATACTATGTGTTTCTACTGTCCATCAAACGGGGTACGCGGCATACTTCAGATTTGCTTTGATTGCTCCTGTCATCCAAAGCATATTTTCTGACCCCACCAAAACCGCGTACTACCGCAGGGTTACTGAAAACGATCTGACACTCCCAAGCGGCAAGACCATTCGCTACAACCCTAAAACCCTTGAAAAATGGGAAGAGTATTACAAGAAAATGGGCATGGATGGTCTTATGCCAAGACAACGTTCTGATTCTGGAAAGACCCGTGTACTCAACGATTCTGCTATTGATGAAATCTATCGCCTCAAAGAAAAGTTCCCCAGGATTAACGCTACCCTCATTTACCACAAGCTCGTTGAAGACGGCTTCCTCAACCAGTCGCAGGTGTCACTTTCCTCCGTCCAGCGTTTCATCAAACATAATGACTTGAAGTCAGCCGTTAATCCCAATCAGAAGGATCGCAAAGCTTTTGAGGAAGCTTACCCGGGCGCTATGTATCAGGCCGACACCTGCTACACATCCTACATCCGCGAAGATGGCAAGCTTCGGCGTACTTATCTCATTCATGTTGTAGATGACCATTCCCGCCTAATCGTAGGCGCACGTTTCTTTTATGAAGACAATGCATTCAACTTCCAATTGGTTTTAAAGGAAGCCATTGCACGTTATGGACTTTGTATCAAACTGTATCTCGACAACGGTTCTACCTATGCTAATGAACAGCTTAGTCTGATTTGCGGCTCCCTCGGTATTGTCAAACTTCATACACCAGTCAGGGATGGAAGTTCAGGGACGGTTCCGTTGCTTCCTTTCTTCTTTTATGTTAAACTGGAGAAAAAAGATGGCGGAGGGAGAAAATCCCAAGGGATGCAAGAAAGAAAAGTAATAGCGGAATCTATCATGTTATAGTAAGGGGAATCAACCGTCAGGATATATTTCACGAAGAGGAAGACTATACAAAGTACTTAGAAGGACTGAAGCGAGCGCAAGACATAAGTAAATTTGAGATATATGGATATTGCCTAATGAGTAATCATGTACATTTGTTGCTGCATGAAAAAGTAGAGAGTTTGGAGTTAATAATGAAGCGTGTAGGAGTTAGCTATGCTAGTTGGTATAACAAAAAGCAGGAGCGGGTCGGGCATGTATTTCAAGATCGGTATAAGAGTGAACCTATAAACAGTGACGCATATTTGCTAAGCGTGTTGAGATATATACATAATAATCCAGTAAACACAACTGGTATTGCAGGCAGAAGACTATATGTGGATGAATAAAAAGCTGGCGCTAATTCGGTTGAACGAAATTATTATGGAGCAAAATATTGCCCAAGAGCTGCTGCTGAAACAAACAATGTGGATTCAACACGAATTACTGGAGCGGGGAAAATCGGTCAGGGTTTATGAAGGGATGGAATTTAAACTGCATAAAGCAGATTAATGAAGGGTCCATTAGAAAACCCGGCTAACGTCGGGTCTTTGGTGAAAGCGTTAGCCGATGGTTGTACTTATCCAGTTGAAAATTTGACGCTATATACCAGTAGGCAAACAATTGTAGTGATGCTAGAATGAGACTTGATATTGGGTTATAAGTTAAGGAGGTTTACTATGCGAGTTTCGCTGTTGCTTGTATTATTCATTTTTTTTACATGTGGCATTGTACAAGCTGCGGAGAATTCTATGGCGGTTACTATACCTGTGTTTACAAAGCACTTTCCTAGTTCAAGTCCTGATTTGAATGAACATAATCATGGGTTTGGATTGGAGTATATATTACGAAAAGATGTTGTCGTAACGGCTGGATTATTTAACAACTCCCTTAGAAAACATACCTTTTATGTAGGCGGTATATATACGCCATTTCGTGTAGTAGGGTTACATACTGGCGTTGTCATAGGTCTTGATTTAAGTGGAGGATATAATTCAGTCAATCCGGTAAAACCTATCATTGGAGCCTTACACTTTACTACTGGCAATGAGTCTCCGGTTGGATTCAATATCGACGTCCTGCCAGGCGGTGGAAATAAAAATGGTAATGTGGTGTATGGAGCCGCAGCTATTTCTATGAAGTATTCATTCTGATATCAAATTTTGCCGTTTGATCCGATACACGCGATCTGTTTCTAGAGAAGTTCGGGGACGGTTCTGTGCGCCAAGAAGCGCACAGAGTATAGCGGGTGGGAGTCCCGCCTGAGAAGGCTTAGCCAGCCACTCAGTATCTAGCCTTGGGACTGAAGCGGTAACGCCAGGTCTAAGCGTAGGCAAGAAAGGTAGTAGGCCGAAAGCGAGAGCTGAAGATGTAGAGCCCCGAAATCCCCAAATGGGTAGGTCGATGCCTTAGAACCAGCAGAAGACAACACTGAGTTTAGCGATAAAAGGCGAGCTAAATTCAGCTCCCCGGGGTCAAAGGTCTTGGCATGCTACACATCATTACTCTGTGTGAACTTGGGAGACCCTGCCGCCCTCTAACGAGAGTATGGCGGACAAGTCGAAGACGAGGAGGCCAAATAGACGGCAGGGAGTCGGAATGCGCTATAATACTGAGGATGCAGGGTAATGCCTGCGGAGGGAAGGGCGCTACGAAGCAGTGACCTTGAAAAGGGAAACAATGCTGCACTGGAGGCAGAGAAACCATTGGGAACTAAACTAACAAGGATAGCCGAATTAGCCAAACAGCGACCAAAAGTCAAATTGCAAACCCTGATTCATGCTATTGACGAAGAAAGCCTGAAAGCCGCTCATCAGGCGCTAAAAGCAGGTAAAGCCCTAGGCGTAGACGGAATGAGCAAAGAGGAATATGGCAAGCAGCTAGAAGAAAACATCAACGATCTTCTGGGAAGAATGAAACGGCAAGCGTATAAACCACAACCTGTCAAGCGAGTCTATATCCCAAAAGGAAACGGCAAGATGCGTCCGCTAGGTATTCCGTCCTACGAGGATAAAGTGGTGCAGAAAGCCCTTAACGAAATTCTAACAGTCATCTACGAAACAGAATTTCTCGACTGTTCCTATGGATTCAGGCCGGGAAGAAGCTGCCATGATGCGCTAAAAGAAGTCGGCAGAATTATTGAGACGAAGAAGGTCAGCTATGTGGTAGACGCGGACATTAAGGGATTCTTTGACAACGTCGACCACGGGTGGATGATGCGGTGTCTGCAAGAACGCATACAAGACCCTAACCTTTTGCGGCTGATAAGCCGGATTCTCAAGGCGGGCGTTATGGAAGAAGGCGTAGAATACGAGACAGATACAGGAACGCCGCAGGGCGGGGTCGTGTCTGCAACGCTTGCAAACGTCTATCTGCACTATGTACTCGACTTATGGTTCACTCTGAACATAAAGCGTGAAAGCAGAGGCGAAGCCCATATCATCCGGTATGCCGACGACTTTGTTTGCTTCTTTCAATACAAAGACGACGCAGAAGCCTTCTATAGGAAACTAATAGACAGACTAGGGAAATTCAACCTTGAGATTGCCCAAGAGAAAACGAAGATACTCGAATTTGGCCGATTTGCCGAAGAAAGACGAGCCAGACGAGGCGATGGCAAACCGGAGACCTTTGACTTTCTCGGGTTCAGCCATTACTGTAGCAAAGGCAAGCCTGGGAACTACAGCGTCAAGCGGAAAACAAGCAAGAAGAAATTCATTGTGAAGCTAAAAGTCCTCGCAGAATGGGTCCGCAAGAATATGCATACCGAGCTTGGGGACTTAATCAAGCAGCTAAATGCCAAACTAATTGGCCATTTTCGCTATTACGGGATTACCGGCAACCTGCAGCGAATCAAAGCATTCCGGTATTTCGTACGGCGAAAACTGTTTAAGGTCCTCAACCGCAGGAGCCAGAAGAAGAGCGTGAACTGGGATGGGTTTGCAAAGATTGAGGAGCGATTCGCAATTGCCGAGGCAAGAATCTATGTAGATATGTATGGCTAACTGTAAGTGAATGCTGTGGAAGAGCCGGATGCCTTAATTGGGCCCGTCCGGTTCTGAGAGGGGGGCCGCCGTGAGGTAGGCCTCTACTCTACTGAAGGTATCAATCGGAAGTTTTGCGCGCAAAAAGGCTCAATTAACAGCTCCCGGCTGCCAGTTGAGCCACAAAACTATCTACGCGCAAAATTTTTGATTGCCTCAGAAGAATGAAGTCGCGGGCTGCCCAGCTATGGAATTTCAATCTTTTTCTCTTGGTTTTTGATCGTTAATTTTTTCTGTTTTCGTACATTTTTTTGTGCTTTACTTTGCTGATTTGTAATAAATTGGGCTTCATTTGTCTTGATTGGACATACCTTCCCCCTCCCCACAAACGGGTCTTGGCAGTATCTATTCAATTTTTGCAACTATTAAGGCGATGCCTCTTTGGGTAACGAATAGCTTGCCTGTAATTTACCTTTTCCACATACAGGACACCTCGTTACATCCCGGCCTACAAGAATGCATAGAATCTCAACAGTTGTAAGACCTTCAAATTTTGGTTTGTAGGTTGGACTTAACGTTAGTTTTCTGCTTAGTTCCAGCTTGGTCTTTTTGTTTCGGTTGGCAAGGAGTCCATAATGCCTGATTTTGACAAAACCTTTGGGAAGTACATGCAGTAAAAATCGCCGGATGAATTCAACGCCACTGAGCGTTAGCGTTTTTGTCTGGTTGTTGTCGTTAGAGTCTCTTACGGTAATTGTCACCGTATGTTCATCCATGGCGACAATGCGCGTATTGGATAAGGCTATCCGGTGCGTGTACCTCCCCAAATATCGGACAACAGCGAGTGGTCCGGAAAAAGTCTTTTTAGAGTAAATGTACCAGTTTTTGGCATAACACTGTTTGAGTAAATCCCGGAAACATTTTGGCTGTTGATATTTCTGGGCATCTCCATAAAACATCAGCAAGTTTTGGCGGTAGTATTGCTTGATGTGGTGAAGAAATTTACCTCGAAACTTTTTAGCTAACACCTTTACTGGAATGAAGAACTTCTTGCTGCTGTTTCGCCATTGATTGTTTTTGGTTAGTCCACCTGCCAATACCACAGTATGGATGTGCGGATGATAGTGCAAATCTTGTCCCCAGGTATGCAGCAAGGAAAAAAAGCCGATCTGTGCACCAAGATATTTGGTATCTTGGGAAAGTTCCGCCAAGGTTTGGGCTACCGCTTTATACAACAAGCCATAAAGCAATTCCTGGTTTTGATAAACCAATGGCTGAAGCTGTGATGGTAAGGTAAACACAACATGGAAGTAAGGGGCAGTGAGGATATCTTTGCTTCTTGCGTCTACCCAAACTGCCTTATTAATACCCTGACACAAAGGGCAGTGCCGATTCCGGCATGAATTGTAACGAACAACTATATGGCCACATTCTTCGCATTCAAACGTATGACCACCTAAAGCTGCTGTCCTGCAGCGCATGATGTCACTAACGGCTTTGGCTTGTTGTATATATGGAGCATAGCTTTGTTCATACTGGGGATAAAACTTAAGGAAAACATCCTGTACAGTAGTCATTTGGGGTTGCTGTTTCCAGTATCAAGAGGACTCTTAATGCCCATAAGGCTTTTCGATGTCATATGCAGGTACGTCATTGTAGTCTGAAGATTTTTATGCCCCAGCATTTGCTGGATAAACACGGGATCGACCCCATCTTCTAATGTATGTGTAGCAAAACAGTGCCGAAGCGTATGGGCAGAAATATTCTGGTCCATTTGCAACTGGTTGCGCAGCTTAATGATGGTATTTTTGATGGACTTAACGTTAATGTGCTCACCTTTGTGTTGTCCTGGAAACAACCAATCGTCCATTTGGTAGCTTGAAAAATATGCCCGGAAGTATTTTCGCAATACATCAAGGGCCAGTTCTGATAAGATGGTGTATCGATTTGTATTATGTTTGGCGTTTTCTACCCGTACGCGCATACTTTTACTACAAATATCACAAATCTTCAATTTAGCTACTTCGCTGACCCTGAGGCCACTACCGTATAGTAATGCTAAAATAGCTTTATGCTTTAGATTCGCAGCTTTATTTAATATTGCCAGTACATCTTGTTTAGGTGGGATGACTGGAAATTTACGTATTCTTTTCATCCGGGGAATTTTTAAGGGGTTCCACTCTTTACCTATGATGCAGGTATGAAAGAATTTGACAGCAGAAATGTAACAATTGATGGTTCCCGCTGACAGACCCTTTTCCTTTTTGAGATAGAGGATATATTGTTGGATATCACTATCTGTAACGTTTTCCATGCATTTGTGTTGATTTTGCATATAATTGATGAAGGCAAAGATTCTTCGCAAATAGGATTCTCGTGAAGATTCCGGAGTTCCTTTAAGTTCAAAGTATAGCTCAATCTCTTGTTTATATTGTTGCATAGACATACTACCTCCTGATTTTTTGGGTTTTGTGAAGCCAATTCATGGCATCAGGAGGAGCTCTAGCTGTGTTAAAAAACGTATGTATTTCAATCTTAAGACATGGTATAATCATAAAGTAAAAAGTACGTTCCTCCTTTCTGGTTTGTTTGGTTTGGCGATTAAACAATACCACAAAAGGGCGTACTTTTTACATTTTTCATGAAATTTTTATTTACGGGAGACTACCAAGGCCATCGCGTGAGCGATTTCGTTCTTCCATTGCTTCCTTGCTTCTTTTATGCTAAACTGGAGAAAAAGGATAGCTGAGGGAGAAAATGCCAAGAACTGCAAGAAAAAAAAGTAAAAGCGGTATCTATCATGTTATAGTGAGGGGAATAAACCGTCAGGATTTATTTCACGAAGAGGAAGACTATACAAAGTATTTAGAAGGACTGAAGCGAGCGCAAGACATAAGTAAATTTGAGCTATATGGATATTGCCTAATGAATAATCATGTACATTTGTTGCTGCATGAAAAAGTAGAGAGTTTGGAGTCAATAATGAAGCGTGTAGGAGTTAGCTATGCTAGCTGGTATAACAAAAAGCAGGAGAGGGTCGGACATGTATTTCAAGATAGGTATAAGAGTGAACCTATAGACAGTGACGCATATTTGCTAAGCGTGTTAAGATATATACATAATAATCCAGTAAATGCACAACTGGTATTGCAGGCAGAAGACTATATGTGGAGTAGTTGTAGAAAGTATAGCGACTCGAATAAATATCTTGGGGATATGGTTAATACGGAATTTATTCTAAAGATATTTGACGAATGCGAAGAGATAGCCCGACAAAGATGGCAAGCGTTTATGAAACAGGATAGTGATGATAAATTTCTTGATATAGAGGAGAAGCTGCAAAAGATAAAAGATGAACGTTTGTATAAAGAAATACAAAAAATCTTAAAAGGGCAATCACTTGGAGAGCTGCAATCAATGGAAAAAGCCAGTCGGGATAAGATAATACGAAAAATTAAAAGTATCGAAGGTGTAACGCAACGCCAAATAGCAAGAGTAACAGGTCTCAATCAGAGCCTTGTGTTTAAGGCATAGGAGCAAAAGAACCGTCCCGTAGCTTTTTTTAGTCGAAAATATGATCGGAATGGGGTAAACTTTCAAAGGTTTCTAACAAATAAGGTGATTATTGACAAGTACATAAGTTAATTGCTATAATTAATAAAATTAATACTAATTTGGTTGATCAGATATACTGAAGGCCAAAGCTTCGCCTTTTAAGGTAAAGCTTTGGCCTTTAATATATCTAGGACTTTAATGGGGTGGTATATGAATTATAGTTTTAGTAAATGAAAAAGGGGAAAATATTTTTAGGAGGCTATTTAATGTCAAAAAAATATATTACTGCTGTCGCTTTATGCGTGGTTGTACTAATGCTAGTACTAGTCGGGTGCGGGGCACAACCTGCAGCTAAAACGCAAATATTGAAGGTGGGGTCTGATACCACTTATGCTCCTTTTGGTTTTCAAGATGAAAAAACTAAAGAGTATATCGGCTTTGATATTGATATAATCAAAGCAATTGGCAAACAGGCTGGTTACGACGTGCAAATTCAGAGCATGAATTTCGATGGTTTGATTCCGGCGTTAGATGGCGGAAGCATCGATGTAGCCATTTCAGATATGACAATTAATGATGAACGAGCTAAAAAGGTTAATTTTTCCAAACCGTACTATATAGCTGGCTTGTCTATCGTTGTAAGGACAGATAATAATACAGTGAAGTCCGTCAAAGACCTGGAAGGTAAGCGCATTGCCGTGTCAATTGGTTCTACTGGTGCAGATGAAGCTAGAAAGATTAATAACGCTAAAATTACCGAGTTTAACACAATTGCAGAAGCTTTTTTAGAACTGAATACTGGCGGCGTGGATGCTGTAATTAACGATCTACCAGTAAATGAATATTATATTCTCCATGCAGGCGGTAATAATGCCAAAATTGTAGGTGAGTCGCTGAATTCAGAACCCCTCGGAATTGCAACCTCTAAGAAAAACCCTGAACTGGGCGATAAAGTAAATAAAGCATTGGATGAATTGAAGAAAAATGGTGAATATGAAAAAATCTATGTAAAGTGGTTCGGGAAAAAGCCGCCGCAATAAGCATATACAAATGAACAAAGACACAACTATGGTGTGTCTTTGTTCTCTAATAAAATCGAAAGGACATTCTTTATGACTGAGATTGAAACGCAAGCACTAACTACAAAGATATTGAAAAAGGCCAAGGACTTTGGCGCTAGTCTTGTTGGAATTACTTCTGTTGCGGCATTAAAAACAGCTCCTTCATTTACGGTAACACCTAAAATGCCTACATACCAAGGTGTTGGCAGTGGTGAGAAAAAATCTCAAAATACAAGTGAAGTAGCATGGCCGGAAGAAGCAAAATCGGTAATTGTTGTAGCTTATGTACATCCGGAAGAGCAACCGGAGTTAGACTATTGGTATGATAACATTAGTCCGCTTGGCAATAAAAAACTAATAGAAATTGTTGATAAACTTTGCCAATGGCTAAAAACAGAATACGCGTTAAATCCGGTGCATTTAAAATACCATATTAATAATGGCGGGATTTTTTTGAAAGATGCAGCTGTGCTGGCTGGTTTAGGTTGTATTGGCAAAAACAATTTGCTACTAACGCCCGAATATGGTTCCCGGGTTAGATTGAGGGCGTTCATAATTGATTTGGTGTTGCCATCAACAGGCCCTTTACAGTTTGATCCCTGTGAAAATTGCGACGAACGTTGCATTCGCAGCTGTCCCCAGCAGGCGTTTGCGGAAATTTTGTATACCCCCGCGGAATATGGCAGAAATGAATTGCCTGGCCGTAAAGGAAACTATAGCCGTATCGCCTGCAATGTCCAGATGGGTATTGATGAGGCGTTGGGGCAGCCAGAAATGGTTGCCGACTATGAGCGCGTAATGAAAGTGATAAAATATTGCCGGCAGTGTGAATGCAATTGTCCGGTTGGAAAATAATTTATATTAACGAGACAAAATACGCTTGCAATCTATGTAAAAGAGTACTAATATTAGTAATAGGTGGAAATTAAAAAGTAAGGTCGCCGTGTCCCATAGGTGCGGGAACACCTATAGGCACGAGCAGGTGAACAGGCACCTACACGTAACAGCGAACTGTCCACGACGACATTCTTATTATACCCGGTTGCTAGCTGAATTACAAGTTTTGACAATCGTGGTGTAATGATTGATTGGCGCGAAAGGCAGAGGCTGTGCGACTGCATGCAATATTCGATGGTATCATATCTTGATACAGGTTTGGCAGGACACGCTGACGGGTTCTGCTATTTGGGTTGCTTCCTGTATCTTGATACTGTTGCAAAAATCGATTTGGATCGCATGTGTAGGGTAGAAATAATCCTGCATATGTGATCCTTTTTAATTTCCTCCTGTAAAATTCCCCTTTATGGGTGATTACAGGAGGGCATAGAAGCCTCCAGATAAAATAAGGAGGGGTGGTAAGTTTGTTTGGAAGATACCTGGATTGTAAGAAACAAGAGACTGAGCTATATGATGAAATTTGGGAGCTATCTGAAGAACTTGATCGGCTGTATAAAGAGGGAAAAGATACAACGGATACTATCCAGAGATTGGGGGAAGTATTTGAAGAATTTTTCTTATTCAGGCAGCAGGGAGGCAAAGACCCGCTAGTTAAAGGCAAATTCTAAACCTGTCCGGCGCTAGGGGGACAAGTAGGGACGTTCCTGTGCACTTTTTGGCGCACAGGAACGTCCCAAGTGTCTCCTAGCCAAGTTTCATATTGCTGACTGAAAACCTTCGGCCAAGTCACAAAGCTAAGTATATACTTTCGGATAGTATCGCCAAGGATTATTATGTGTTACCATTTTTGATGTCAAGCAATAAAACCGATTTAATAAATATAAGATGGAGTGTGGAAAGTATGAGAATAAGAATATTGATGGTGGGAGTACTTGCGGTGGCATTATTGCTTTCTGGGTGTGCAAGAAGCCCAGAGGATGCCAAGAAGGATTTATCCGATAAAAAAATTCAATATAATGAACAAAGCTTTGTAAAAGCAGTAGAGGACCAAAATATGGATGTTGTTGAGCTGTTTATCGAGGCAGGAATGAGTCCGAATGTTACGGATGCCAGTGGGAGTCCGTTAGTAACTGCAGCTGCAAGCGGTAATCTGGAAATAGTCAAACTTTTTGTTGAAAAAGGGGCTGATATAAATATTAAGAGCAAGGTTAAGGGCGAAATGACACCACTGTTTGCTGCGATTCTCGGGAACGGGAAAGTAAAAGAAAAGCAGGATACTATTAAGTTTTTGCTGGATAAAGGTGCGGATGTGAATGCGCGTTTTATTTCAAAAGACTTTGAAGCAACACCGCTGATGATGGCGGTGGCGCAAAAGGATACTGAGATTGTCCGATTGATATTGGCAAAAAAACCAGATATCCATGCGGTTGACGCTAGTACAGGAATTACTGCTTTAATGATGGCGGTGCTCAACAATAATGTTGAAAATGCAAAAGAACTTTTGTCACAGGGGGCGGATGTCAATAAAAAAGCAAAAAATAATGCTACAGCCCTTTCTCTTGCTAAACAAGAAAATAATAAGGAAATGATTAGTGTCCTAACTAATGCGGGGGCAAAGTAATTTTTGGTTTTGGGTTGCTCTCCAACATGTGAGAATTTGTATTATTTTTGTCTAATAGCTCTCGTTAGAAAGCGAATCAGGATAACCATTCCTGAGATTCTATAGGAGAAAATGTACAAGATGTTGTTACAAGTAACAAGAAAATTCATGCTTATTTTAGTTTTGTTGGCGATAGTCTTAAGTGCTGCTGCACCACCTGCAGCAGCACTTAAGACTATCGCTATGACCAGCCCAGAAGTTCAGGGATGGTTCTATTGCTTCCTTTTTTTATGCTAAACTGGAGAAAAAGGATAGCGGAGGGAGAAAATGCCAAGGATTGCAAGAAAGAAAAGTAATAGTGGAATCTATCATTCAAAAGAGTGCCTTTTTCACTGCCCGGACAACCAAAACATTTAATGTATTAAATACTGATGCAAATTCGGCCATGGATGCCGTTTCACATAACTTAACGATATTTTTACATACTCTTAAAATACTTTTCCCTGTACTATGCTAAACTCAAATTGTAATCAATTGGTAAAATGAAAGTGAGGGTGATCTATGTCTTTGAAAGTTAGCGCTGAGTTAATGATGTACTGCTGGAATAGGAGTATTTTAGAAATGTTGCTCAGTCACCCGGGCGGTCCGCTGTACGTTAACAAGGACTATGGAGATTCCCAAGGCTGCATGCTGGGCTTTTCAAGGCGAATGCGAGACAAGTCCGCCTGTCAAAGATATTTAAAAAAATATTTGGCAAACTTATTGAAAAGTAAGGACGCAAAGCTATGGGTCTAAGGATTATCGGTCTATGACTGCCAAGTTGCCCTAAAATAGGTATTGAAACCCTGGCATTTGACTGGGTTTTTAATATTTATTCCCAAGAGATTCTCAGTGGCAATAGGGCGATTGAGAATCAGCCCTACTCTACGTATAAGTGAATAGCTGCTCTAACTATAGCAATTGATATGGAAGAGTCTATTTTATTATCACATTTCCATAGGAGGCAATACAGCAATGAAAAAAAAGATCATTATACTACTCATGTTCATTAGCGGAATTCCTTTACTCGTATCGATATTTATTTCTCATTTTCTATTTATCAAGCCGCTGGAGGCCGATTATTATGCGGTTAATGCTGGTAAAGCTGAAGTTTTCAAAACCGAGACACAGTCTTATATCAACAAGCATATGGAGATTATTAAAGCGGTTTCCCATACCGCTCCCGTAAAAAATTTCGATCTACAGGCTGCTAAACAAGAGCTTGCAGACGTTCAAAAAGTATATACCGATATCGGGATGGCACTTTCTGATGCTAAAGGGGTCCAAGTCGTAAGAGGTGATGACATTAAGCTGGGGAAAGTATCCGAGCGGGAGTTTTATAAAGAAGCTATGAACGGTAAGGAAGAAGTTGCCTCAAAATGGCTTGTAAGCACAACAACCGGCAAGCCTATCGTGATACTCGCTACACCTGTACGTTCAGATAACGGAACCATTGCCGGTGTATTACAGGCAGCAATGAACCTCGATGCTTTTAAAGACTTTGTTACGAAAAGATCAGTCAATGGTATCACAGCGTACATACTGGATCAGGAGGGGCACATTATTGTTCATCCGAATGACAACATATCAGCCGAGGCCAAAGATATGAGTCGTATTCCCTTTGTCCAGAAAGCGATTACGGGGCAAAGCGGTACGGAAGAAATAGCGGGAGAAAATGGTGTTCGCAAACTTGTAAGTTATAGTTATGATCCACAAACACATTGGACTATTTGTATGGAAAAAGATTATGAAGAATATAATGCCGTTACTAAAGAGATGCTGATCAGCAATCTGATTGTTCTGGCGATTACGATGGCTGTGGTCATTTTCATTAGTATTGTTTTTTCTAACCGGCTAACTAAGCCCATCACGCAATTGGTAACTGCGACAGAAACCATAAAAAACGGGAATCTGAATGTAAATATTACTAACACAGGAAATGACGAAATTGGCAAATTGGCGCAAAATTTCAACGCAATGGCTAGCGGGCTCAAAGACTTGCTTAGGCATGTTACTACTTCTGCTGAAGTTGTTTCTGCCGCTTCCCAACAATTAACTGCCGGTGCAGAACAATCAGCTGCTACAGCTGAACAAGTGACAAGCGCAATTGATGCGATTGCCGATAGTGCAGAAAAGCAGGTCGATTTAGCCAATGAGACTACCGGGTTTGTCACGCAGATTGTTGCGGACATTCAACAAATTGTTTCTGACTCCGCTACTGTTGCATCGGTATCAGAAGGAGCCGCACAGTTGGCTGCAAACGGTGGAAGCTCAATTGAAAATGCCGTTGTTCAAATGCGCAACATTGAAACCAGCGTCGCAACCTCGGCCGAAGTGGTGACGAAATTGGCTGAACGTTCTACGGAAATTGGTAAAATCATTGGCACTATATCCGGTATTGCAAATCAAACTAACTTATTGGCATTAAATGCGGCGATAGAAGCGGCACGTGCTGGTGAACAGGGACGCGGCTTCGCTGTAGTGGCCGATGAAGTACGAAAACTAGCCGAACAGTCAGAAAGTGCAACTAAGCAAATTGCTCACATTATTGGTGAAATACAGACAGATACCGATAAAGCGGTTGTAGCTATGAGCAAAGGTAACGCCGAGGTGAAATTAGGAACTGATATAGTAAGTGAGGCTGGGCAGACGTTTAATAAAATTATTTCCATGACCAATCAGGTGTCTGAGCAAATGCAGGGTATTTCCGCCGCGATAGAGCACATGGCAGCGAGTAGCCCAAAAATCGAGACCGCAATCAAGGCTATTGACAGTATGAGTCGAAGCAACGCCAATCAGACTCTGCAGGTTTCAGCCGCCACCCAAGAACAAGTTGCCTCTGTAGAGGAAATAAAAAAGGCTAGTCAGGCATTGGTGGAAACGGCTGATGAGCTGCAAGGTGCGGTTAATAAGTTTTCAATATAACAAAAAGTTGGTATCTTGAGTGCATAAATAAAATGATAAGAATGGAGTGATGAGTAATGTCAAATGTAGGAATGCGTATTTTTTTGCATATCAGTAGGCCGCCTAAAGCTTTAATTGATGGTTTTGCAGGACTTCCGGTAGCCAATATAGCAGACAATATGAACCGTATGTCGTGCATGGATGCAAAAATTCGTCCCATTAATGACGTGCCTTTGCTTGGACCTGCTTTTACTGTAAAGTCACGTCCTGGTGATAATCTTATGCTTCACAAAGCACTTGATCTTGCCCAACCCGGCGATATTGTGGTAGTTGATGCCCAAGGTGATTTGACTAATTCCATTATGGGAGAATTAATGGCTTTATGGGCAAAGCAAAGAGGCATTGGTGGCTTTATCATTGATGGTGCCATTCGTGATATTGGAGCGTTAAAAAAAATGGGTATGCCAATCTATGCGGCAGGAGTTACACCGGCCGGGCCTTACAAAGACGGACCCGGGGAACTTAATGTTCCTGTCGTTTGTGGCGGAGTTGTTGTTCATCCCGGAGATATCCTCGTCGGTGACGAGGATGGTATTGTCGTCATTAACCCGCGTGATGCCGAAAGTTTGCTGGAAAAATCCAGAGCTAAATCTCGCATGGAGCATAAAGTTGTGGAAGATATATCCAATATGGTGTGGGATCGCACATGGGTTGACCAAGCTCTTCGAGAGCGGGGCGTTGTTATCGAGTGAGATTAAGGGCTCCAGTAACCCGAATTGGGTAGGGTGGTTTAATTAGGGCCACTGAAAAAAATGAATTTTGAAGGGGGGAATTGTGATGAAGATAGAGATTGCTGCAATAAACAACTGGTTGGGGAAAAGAATGTTTTTAGTGGTCGTAACGGCACTCGTATTGGGCTTTTTAATGAGAGTTCCGGATAGTCAGTATGTCCGTTATCTCCTTGTTGTATTGTTTGCTTACATGACTTTTGTTACTGCGCTTGGTACAAGTTTGAAAAGCTTTATTCAGGTGATGGGTAAACCATGGATTCCATTGTGGGTGATACTGCTTATACATATTATGACGCCGTTGACTGCCTGGTTTTTGGGCAATCTGCTTTACGCAGATTCGCCCGAAATGCAACTGGGGTTATTAGTGGCGGCCGCCATTCCTGTAGGCGTTACATCAGTTATGTGGACAGCTCTTACCCAGGGTAATGTATCAATATCTCTCGTGGCAGTTACCCTTGATACACTTATTGTTCCTGCGCTATTGCCAGTATACTATAAAATTATAGTAGGTCAGGCGGTCATGATTAATTATACCTCCTTGATTATCCAACTGGTGTTGATGGTGACCATTCCGAGTATACTAGGAATGGTGCTTAATGATTGGACAGGCGGCAAAACAGCTGCCTTTGCAAAAGGTATTGGAGGACTAACTTCTAAACTGGCTTTGTTTGTTGTAATATTTTTTAACGGTGCGTTCGTGTCACCCGCCATTCATTTGTCATGGGATATTATACAAATGACAGCGGTTGCGTTGATTATGGTCGTGTCCGCCTACGCTCTAGGATATGTAGGTTCTTTATGCGTGCCTAATCGTTCTCGTGATATTACGATGGCCATGATATATAGTGTCGGTATGCGCAATGCCACTTGCGGGCTTGTCATCGCAGTTACATACTTTCCGCCAGCGGTGGCGGTTCCCATTGCTTTACTTATGTTGTTCCAACAGCCGATTGCGGCGATAATTCCAAATATTTTTAAATACCTTGATGAAAAAAGGAATATAAGCCCGCAAGGAGCAACAGCTCGAGTTGAATGAATCAATGCTGTTAGAGGCTAAATAAAGGGAACTTGCAACGATAAAATAGTTGTTGCAAGTTCCTTTTATAATGTATTGAATAAATTTCAGGTTATGCAAGAAGGTATTTGGCAAAAAGTAGCAAATACATGGTTATAGCGAAATTTTTCGTACAATTTAATATTAAAGGATAAAAAATATGCATATTACTATTGTTATGAAACCCCGACAAACAGTGAACTTACCGGTTGATTACAACCATATTGTCCAAAGTGCCATATATAATGTAATGGATAATAGTATGGCATCTTTTCTGCATCAGCAAGGTTTTATTGTGAATGGCCGTATATACAGGCTGTTTTGTTTTTCCCGGCTTAACGGTTTTTATAATATAGACAGGCACTCTGGCAGGATACTGTTTCCGCAAAACATACAATTGATAATTACTTCACCAGTGAGTGCTTTTGTGGAGTCATTGGCTGATGGGTTATTGCAGCAGGGAGAAATACGGTTAGGTGCTAATGTCATTGCAATTGAAAGTGTAAGTGCTCAGTCAATTAAAGTAAAAAATGACAGCATGGTTGTGAAGACTTTATCGCCGGTTGTAATGTACTCTACCGTGCTGCGACCGGATGGCCGGAAATATACGGTTTATTTTCAGCCGGGCGATCCAGATTATGATGCGCTCATTACTGCTAATCTGCAAAAAAAATATAAAGCATTTTATGGGCAAGAAGCCCCAGCCGGGCGAGTAAAAGTCAGTTCAAAAGGGGCAGTCAAACTGAATGTGCATCAGTACAAGGGAACGGTGATTAAAGGATACTCCGGCTTGTTGCAAGTGACTGGACCTCAGAAATTATTGCAAATCGCAGTAGATTGTGGTTTGGGAAGTAAAAATTCACAGGGTATGGGTTGCTTGCAGGTACAAAGGCAAAACCACGCTAGTAGAGGCGTGATTCTGGAGGAAGTCCTACAGGCAGGTAATTAACAGCATGTCTAACTATATGCTTCAAGTTCTTGTAGATAAACTATGCTATCAAAATACATAACTAACTTTTAGTAATTGGTCTACCTATAAGGAATTGAAACCTATTCGGAAATACCACAGACAAATACGTCAAGATTTAGTTTTGAAGGTAATTGTCTCCGGTTTTTCAGTATTCCAGTGAAGAGTTGTAGTGCTGGGCTTTGTTTCTGCAATGATCTGTCCTTGGCGTAGTGAGTAACGTACTGGTACTTGGCGGCGAAGTGCATCGTAGCTGTTGTCGGCAGGCAGGATGATCAAATTAGCAGGTTTCCCTTCAGCAATTCCATACCGGTCACTGATGTTAAGGGTGCGGGCGCTATTGACTGTTATTAAGTCTAAGGCCTTATTAAGCTGACTGTAGCCCATTAGTTGGCAGGCATGAAGTCCCATGTGGAGTACCTGGAGCATATTGCCTGTACCTAGCGGGTACCAAGGGTCAAGAATATCATCATGGCCAAAGCAGATATTGATGCCTGCTTCCCACAATTCTTTAACGCGGGTGATGCCGCGGCGTTTAGGGTACGTGTCAAATCTGCCCTGGAGATGAATATTGACAAGCGGGTTGGCAACAAAGTTGATGCCAGATAACTTTAGTAAATTAAACAGTTTGAAAGTGTAAGCATTGTTGTAGGAGTGCATGGCTGTAGTGTGACTGGCGGTTACTCTATTGCCCATCCCGTGGCGATAAGCTTCAGCGGCGACTACTTCTATGAACCGAGACTGCTCATCATCAATCTCGTCACAATGGATGTCTATCAGCCGATCATATTTTGTAGCGAGTTTAAATATTGTCTTGACTGAGTCGACCCCGTATTCACGGGTAAATTCATAATGAGGAATGCCGCCGACAACATCGGCCCCCAGACGCAACGCTTCTTCTAACAGTGCTGCTCCTTGAGGATAGGACTGTATACCTTCTTGTGGAAAAGCGACGAGCTGTAGCTCCATCCAAGGCGCAATTTGGGCTTTTACTTCAAGCAAAGCTTTGAGTGCAGTTAAGGCAGGATCGGTAATGTCAACATGGCTTCGTACATATTGAATCCCTTGTGCCGCTTGCCATTTTAGGGTGGTTATTGCTCGTTCTTTAACATCTTGCGGCGATAGCAGCTGTTTTCTTTCTGCCCACCGTTCAATGCCCTCAAACAGAGTGCCGCTTTCATTCCAGCGCGGCTGTCCTGCTGTCAATGTTGTGTCCAGATGAACATGCG
Source organism: Sporomusa sp. 246TCP1 (assembly GCF_057319775.1). NCBI lineage: Bacteria > Bacillati > Bacillota > Negativicutes > Selenomonadales > Sporomusaceae > Sporomusa > Sporomusa sp. 246TCP1. The sequence goes on from NZ_CM170492.1 coordinate 441,255, forward strand.
GTTCAATAAACGGTGGGATTACTAAGCCATTTTCGGCATCCAGGATATTGCCAGAGAATGTTTGGTCGTTAGTATTGGGGGAGATAGAACGAATAGTACCATTTTCAATTTGAATCTGCCACAACCCTTGCTGATCACGCAGGCGGGCGTTTTTAATAAGCATTTGCGTCCTCCTTGGCTGTACTGCCGGTATGAGCGGCAGCCTGCAGTTTGGCAGCAATATAATAAAGCGTTCCAGTCAGAACAATTACAGGATAGGTAGCGCCGATGCTACTTACAAAGAGCGGTTGTTTTTGCAGTAGTAGAAAGGCAATTACGCCGGTAACCCAGATGGTGAGTGCCACTTTGTTAAAGCCATTGCTGTACCAGTATTTTCCACGGTGTTCAGCTAAAGCCGCCGGGTCATAATTCCTGTTATGGATAAAATAGTAGTCGACAATTAAGATTGCGAAGATTGGGCCAAAGACCATACCGATATAATCCAGAAAGAGAATAAAAGAGTGGAGGAAGCTGGAAAGAAACAGGGGAACGACAGTAAGCCCAGCGGCCACAAAGGTTACCAGCCAGAGTGAGGTGATCGGGGAAAGCTTTTTTGTTATATTAGTAAGCGATATGCCGGCAGCCATAAGGTTTACAGCATTAGCAGTGGTGCTGGTGATAATGATGACGAGGAGTGCTACGCTGCCTAATCCTAATTTGCTAACAATAGTGCTGGGGTCAGAGTGATTGGGGTCATAGACGCCGGTGGTTATTGCCATACCAATGGTGCCAATGATGCCGACAAAGGCAAACCAGAATAAAGCTAAGTTTGCACCAATCATCGGTGCAATAGTTGCCGTGGCTTTTGTCTTGCCATAGCGGGTAAATTCTGCGATTGCCGGTACCCAGCCGAGGCTAAAGGCAGCCATAACATCCATTGCCGAACCTAACGGCATGCGTTTGTCCACTGGTGGCTGCCAGTTCATAATAGCTTCCAGCGATATGTTTTGGAGTACGACAATTGTTTCCCAAACACCAAGAATCAATACTAGGAATACACCAATCCGTTCCACTATTTTGACTGAACGATGACCGGTAGCAATCGAGAGCAGATGCAGGATGCTCATGACGGCGATGCCAATGAGCATAGTTGTATTGCCGCCCGGTTCACCAAAGGCCGGCATACCTAGCCATTCCTTACAGATAAAACTGACTGAAATGGCAGCAATAAAGGTGTTTACCGCAGTCCAGCCAATAAACTGGGTTG
>NZ_CM170492.1:450000-975000 GCF_057319775.1 Sporomusa sp. 246TCP1
ATCAGCTTGGGCAAGTAGCTAATGCACATTTTGAAGCGGTAACATTACTCCAATTGTCAACAGGTGCTGTAAAAACTGAGTATCTTGAGGCTTGTGATTTAGTGGTAACAACGATGGATCATCAGTCCGCAGTTGCTGAGATTCTTGGCAACAGTCCCAAATTGATGGCTGTGGCTACCACGCCAAACCTGGAGGCGGTAATCAAGTTGGCTCGTTTGCCGATTGGCAGCGAGGTGGCTGTTATTGCCAAAACCCAGGGTTTTATTAATGCGTTGGAACAGCTTCTTGCTAAGATTGGGTGTAACGGTGTTAAGCTAACGTCTTATATCGGGGAAGACCGGGAACAGATAAGGGCAGCTATAGTCAACTATAATGCGGTTATTACTGCCTGGGATTTGCAGAATGTCGTGCGTCAGGTAGCAACTGCTACACAGGATATCATCACTTTTTATTATGAAATCGACCAGGGATCGCTCCAACAGGTTGCTAGCCGGTTGGTTGCCGAGACTGATAAAGCAAAGGAGTAGTAAAAATGGCAAACAAAGTAAAGGTTGTATTAGGCGTAATTGGTGCTGACTGTCATGCTGTTGGCAACAAAATCCTCAACCATGCTATAACAGCAGCCGGTTATGAAGTAATTAATTTAGGTGTTCTGGTTCCACAGGAGGAATTTGTTAACGCAGCTATTGAAACTGATGCCAAAGCAATTCTGGTAGCTTCGCTTTATGGTCATGGTGAAATTGATTGTCGTGGACTAAGAGATCGCTGCCGCGAAGCCGGTATTGAAGATATTATGCTCTATGTTGGTGGTAACTTGGTTGTTGGTAAAACAGACTTTAAAAAGGTTGAGAAAAAGTTCCTCGACATGGGATATAATCGGGTGTATGAACCAGGTACATTACCTGACAGAGTGATTGCAGACATGAAAGAGGACTTGAAATAAAAGGGGTCTTGTGCTTTGAATAACATTTTACTTATTGATTTTGGTAGTACCTATACCAAAATTACGGCAGTAGATGTTGATCGAGAAAAAGTATTAGGCACAGCCAGGGGTATCACAACGGTTGAAACAGATATTATGGATGGTCTCAATCAGGCGCTGTCGGCCTTGTTTGCGAAAACAGGTAAGCTCGAATTTAGTCAAGTGTTAGGTTGTTCAAGCGCTGCGGGTGGACTGAAAATGATAGCTGTTGGCTTAGTGCCGGAGATGACTGCCGAAGCAGCCAAACGAGCCGCATTAGGTGCTGGTGCTAAGGTGCTAAAGGTATTTACTCATGAACTAAGTGAATATGAGATCGAAGAAATCGAAGAACTAAAGCCTGATATTATTCTCCTTGCCGGCGGGACTGATGGTGGCAATCAGAAAGTTATTATGCATAATGCCGGAATGCTTGCCGGATTGAAAATGGATGTACCAGTGGTGGTGGCTGGCAATAAATCAGTTACACCCAAAGTCGTCAAAATTCTATCAGAAAAGATTACAGAAGTCCGGCCTACTGAAAATGTCATGCCTAAGTTGGATGAACTCAATATTGAGCCCGCTCGTATTGCTATTCGTGACATATTTTTGAAGCGAATAACTGAAGCAAAAGGATTAAATCGTGCGAATAAAATGGTTGACCGGTTGGTAATGCCAACACCAGCCGCCGTTCTTACAGCCTCTGAACTTTTAAGTCAAGGCGGGGACGGAGAGCCGGGACTGGGCGATTTGATGGTTATGGATATTGGCGGGGCTACTACTGATGTGTATTCTATTGCCAAAGGTGATCCTACAGCCGGCGGGGTATCGCTCAAAGGTTTGTCTGAGCCTTTTGGTAAACGTACGGTTGAAGGTGATCTGGGGATGCGATATAGTGCCGGGGCGCTCCTAAAGGCAGCCGGAGCCCAGATGATTGCCGGCTATGCTGGAACTTCGCCGGAAGAAGTAGTTGCCTATATTGCTAAAGTGGAAGCCGATATTGACCATCTGCCACAAACAGATACAGAAGACAATATTGAGATTGCTATGGGTAAAGCCTGTGTGCGGTTGAGCGCAGATAGGCATGTTGGTCATCTGGAAACCTATTTTACGCCGTTTGGTACAAGCCTTGTCCAGACAGGTAAGGATTTGACCAAAGTGGCCACTGTAATTGGCACTGGCGGAGTTATTGTCAACCATCATAAGCCTGAGGAAATATTGAAGGGCATTGTGTTTGATGAGACCACCCCTCAAGTACTTAAGCCTCAGCAGCCTGAGTTTTTTATTGATAAGGACTACATTATGGCATCAATGGGACTGTTGGGCGAAGAATATCCAGCAGTGGCTGTGCGAATGATGAAAAAATATATTGTTAATAGAGATTAGAGGAGGCTTTTCCACATGGAACTTAAAAATAAAAAGTGGACTCATGACGAGTTTAATGCCATTCGCCAAGAGGTTCTCAACCAATGGCCGACAGGTAAAGACGTTAATTTTGAAGAAGCTGTAAAATATCATGAAACCATTCCTGCCAAGCGTCATTTTGCTAAACGTTTGGTTAAGGCTAAGAAAAATGGTGAAACACTGACCCAACCGCGCGCGGGTGTTGCTCTTATTGATGAACATATTAATCTATTAAATTTCTTGAAAAAAGAAGGGGAAGCCGACCTGCTGCCAACCACCATTGACAGCTACACTCGTCAAAACCAATATGAAGCTTGTCAAAAAGGCATTGATGAAAGTCTTAAAGCAGGTCGTTCGTTATTAAATGGCTTTCCGGCCGTTAATCATGGTGTAGCCGGCGTGCGCCGGGTTGTTGAAAGTGTTGATGCCCCGCTGCAGGTTCGTCATGGTACCCCGGATGCCCGTCTCTTAGGCGAGATTACGATTGCTGCTGGTTATACTTCCTATGAAGGCGGCGGTATTTCCTATAATATCCCTTATGCTAAGAGTGTTTCACTGGAAAAAACAATTTTTGATTGGCAGTATTGCGATCGCATGATTGGATTGTATGCTGAACATGGGATTGAGATTAACCGGGAGCCGTTTGGTCCACTGACTGGTACGTTGGTACCGCCTAGCGTTTCTCATGCTGTTGCTATCATCGAAGGTATTTTGGCCGCTGAACAAGGGGTAAAGAATATTACCTTAGGTTATGGTCAATGTGGCAATTTAATTCAGGATATTGCAGCTATTAAAGCCCTTGAACAGCTTGCGGAAGAATATATGCTCAAACATGGCTATGCCGATTGTGTACTTACTACCGTATTCCATCAGTGGATGGGCGGTTTCCCACAGGATGAGGCCAAAGCCTTTGGTGTTATTTCCTGGGGCGCAGCAACGGCAATACTGGCTAAAGCTACCAAGGTTATTGTAAAAACTCCGCATGAGGCGCTGGGTATTCCTACGAAAGAGGCCAATGCTCAGGGGCTTAGAACCACCAAGCAAATGATCAATATGCTCAAAGATCAGGCCTTCCCGCTGACCAGTGAGCTGCAGACAGAAATTAACATCATTAAAGCGGAAACCCGTTGCATTCTTGACAAGGTATTTGAATTGGGTAATGGCGATTATGCGGTTGGTTCAGTTCGCGCTTTCGAAGCCGGTGTTCTTGATGTACCATTTGCGCCAAGCAAATTCAGTTTAAATAAAATCCTGCCTGCCCGCGATAATAACGGTGCTGTACGTTTGTTCGAGGTTGGTAACCTGCCATTTACTCCCGACCTTGTTGCTTTCCACCAGGGAAAAATGGCAGAACGGGCCAAAGCCGAAGGGCGTGCACCTAGCTTCCAAATGGTTATTGATGATATTTATGCCATTTCCAAAGGCCATTTGGTAGGTCGTCCGCGTTAGAATCACCTATCCATAGTTGAAACTATAAAAAACAGCAGGCGGGAAAATCGGGGGAAGCATCTCGCCTGCTTACTAAATAAAAGGAAATAAAGGAGCTTGGATAATGAAAATACTTGATGTAGTTTGTTCAAAAGGCCGTACTGGCTTTTATTTTGATGATCAAAGGGCTATTAAAGCAGGTGCCGGACATGATGGCTTTACCTATATTGGAAAGCCGGTTACTGACGGTTTCAAAGCGGTACGTCAAGCTGGTGAAGCTGTGTCGGTTATGATCATTGTGGAAGATGGCCAAATCGGTTATGGTGATTGTGCAGCTGTTCAGTACAGCGGTGCTGGCGGACGTGACCCGTTGTTCTTGGCGGAAGACTTTATCCCGGTTATTGAGAAAATGATTAAACCTCGCCTAATTGGCCGCGAACTGAATTCCTTTAAAGAACTGGCCGAAGAAATCGACAATTTAGACGACGAAAATGGCAACCGTATTCATACTGCACTACGCTATGGCGTGACTCAAGCCATTCTTGACGCTGTTGCTAAAGCCAAAAAACAGCTTATGTGTGAGGTTGTTGCTGACGAATATAAGACGCAAGTAAGTGAAACCGGAATTGCTATCTTTACTCAGTCAGGTGATGACAGATATAATAATGTTGACAAGATGATTATTAAACATGCCGAGGTATTGCCTCATGGCCTTATCAATAATGTTAAGGAAAAATTGGGCGAAAACGGTGAACTGTTATTAGAATATGTTGGCTGGCTTCGTGATCGTATTATGAAGCTTAAAACTTCGTCTGACTATGCACCTGTACTACACATTGACGTTTATGGAACTATTGGTTTGGCATTCAAAAATAACGTTGACCGCATAGTGGAATATTTCCGTCAGTTAGAAAAAGCTGCTGCACCTTTACACCTCCGCATTGAAGGTCCTGTTGACGTGGAAGAACGCGAACAGCAGATTAAAGTACTTGCTGAAATTACCTCCCGCCTTCACAAAGAAAACATTAACGTTGAAATTGTGGCTGACGAGTGGTGCAATACTTTGCAAGATATTAAAGACTTTGCGGACAATGGTGCAGGCGACATGCTGCAAATCAAAACACCTGACCTTGGTGGCATAAACAATATTATTGAAGCAGTACTATATTGCCAGAAAAAAGGTGTTGGTGCTTACCAGGGCGGTACTTGCAACGAGACTAACCGCTCGGCAGAAGTGTGTGTGCATGTGGCTATGGCTACCAAACCGGCACAAATGCTGGCTAAGCCAGGCATGGGCGTAGATGAAGGCTATATGATTGTTTATAATGAAATGCAACGTATTCTTGCAGTGAGAAAATCACGGAAGTAATGTGAGAATTTGGGGGTACTTGTTAGATGAAGTCCACAGTAACTATGGGTCTTGGCGACCAACTTATGTATGCCAGTTATTTTGCCCCGCGTGGCCGCAATCGGATGTATATTCTGGGGCAGCAAATAAGCGAACGCTATTTATCGCCGCTCGACCGGCTAATTGGTGTCATTGGTGACGCCGGTGCCGGTAAGTCTTCGTTGGTAAAAGGTATGTTCCCTGGTTTGGAACTCACCAATGATGATGATGGTGTCAATATCCGACCGCTGCCGCTCTTAAAGAATATTGATAGAGGATTTTTTTCCAGCCATACCTACCATGTGGATATCCGGTTTGAACTGGCATTCACACAAATTCATGTTTTAGCGGAAGTCGTTCAGCAAGCACTGGATCATGGTAAACGGGTTATTGTGGAGCACTTTGATCTTTTGTACCCCATACTCAAAACCAACGCCGATGTACTTATCGGCGTTGGCGGCGAGGTTATTGTTGTACGTCCTACGATATTTGGTCCTATACCGCAGGAAATACGTGATGTTGTTGTAAAAACCTTGCAATACCGAAAAATGGCCCATACGGCAGAAGACCTTACTAACCGTATCTTAGTTAAAGAATATGGTGCTATCTTGGAATTTCGCCATCGTGACGTTCACCACGGCTTTGTACTGGAATATCCGTTGGAATTATCGGTAGCGTTACCGGAAATTGAACGCAAGGTGAAACGGATGATTGACGAAGGTATCAACATTAGCTATTGTGATGAAGAACATATTAAAATTGACGAGATGACGTGGAGTTGCTCGGGTCCGCGCACCCATGTGCGTAATACGGAGGAAATAGAAAACTTTCGCCTCATTCCTGAATATAAATATGACCCTAAGACCCGGACATACCTGATTATTGGTCTTGTTGGCCCCGTGTCTGATACGCTTGATGGTTTTATGCTTTAGCACGCCATCAATGACAAGAGACTGATGGCTGTTATAGCTTTTAATCAGTTTTTTTTCTTTAAGGGAGGTTACTATGAATGAACTAAAACCGGCGCAAGCCGGTACTCTTGAGTCAAATGATATTATGATAACAATGGCGCCAGGTGCTCAGGGCAGCGGCGTCGTTATGGATCTTGAAAGCATTGTATTGGCGCAGTACGGCCTGGCGATAAAGCAAACAATTGCTGCAGTCGTTGCAGAACAAAACGTTACTGATATATATATCAAAGCGGTTGATCGAGGGGCGCTTGATTGTACCATTCAGGCTCGAACTCTGACTGCTCTTGCCCGGATGGGCGTCATTCCCTCAAAGGAGTTGATATAATGAATTTGCGCCGAACTATGCTTTTTATGCCTGGTAATAATCCGGGCATGCTCCAAAACGGTGGTGTATTCGGGGCTGATGCCATTATTCTTGACCTAGAAGATGCTGTTGCTCCTCAGGAAAAGGATGCTGCACGGCTATTGGTGTCCCAGGCGTTGAAAACTGTTGACTATGGTACCAGTGAAAAGGTAGTACGGATTAATCCGTTAGATACGTTTGCTCGTAAAGACATCCCGGCCATTGTGCCTTGCTGTCCGGACGCCATTTTGGTACCAAAGGTAGAAAGTCCGGAAGATATACAGAAAGTAGCTCACTTAGTGGCAACTGCTGAAAAAACAGGGCAGGCACCGGTAAAACTGATTGCTCTGTTAGAAACCCCGCGTGGCATTGCTGAAGCTTATCAAATTGCTAAAGCAGATAAACGGGTAGTAGCATTGGCTTTTGGGGCGGAAGACTATACGGCGTCATTGGGGGCTAAACGTACAAAAGAAGGTACCGAAATATTTACTGCCAGGACAATAGTAGTGAATAGTGCCGCTGCCGCCGGAATCCAGTCTATTGATACCCCGTTTACTGATGTTAATGACCGTGAGGGGCTTGTGGCAGATACCCAACTTGCTAAACAGCTTGGTTTTAAAGGTAAGCTGACTATTAACCCACGGCAAATAGACGATATCCATAGCATATTTAACCCGACTGCGCAAGATATTAACTGGGCTGAGCGGATAATTAAAGCGATCCGTAAGGCGGAAGCAGAAGGCGCAGGGGTAGCTTCGCTTGATGGTAAGATGGTAGATGCTCCTATTGTCGCCAGAGCGGAACTCATACTGTATCTGGCCCGTTTGTTGGGCTTGGCAGAGGAGGCTTAATTATGAATAAATTAACAAATGCAATTGGTCGTGACCTGCCGGAATCTATTGAAGGATATGGTAAGGTGCGGCCTTTTGCCGGTGCTTTTGCCACACTGCCTGATATGCCGCGCCAGGCACCAAAGGTAAAACGGGCATTGCCTGGTGAGCAAAAACTGGTAAATGATATAGAGACAGTATTTAAACGAATTCCGATAAAAGATGGCATGACACTCTCTTTCCACCATCATTTACGAAATGGCGATGGCGTTGTCAACCTGGTGCTTGCTGTTGCTGCTAAGTTGGGACTTAAGAACCTAACCGTTGCAGTGAGCTCGGTATTTCCGGTACATGCTCCGCTGGTGGAATATGTTAAAAAGGGTGTGGTTGTAGGGCTTGACACAAACTATATGTCGGGCCCTGTAGCACAAGCCGTTTCGAACGGCATATTTCCTCGACCTGTAGTGATGCGGACCCACGGTGGTCGTGCGCGAGCGATAGAATGTGGGCAGTTGAAAATTGACGTAGCCTTCGTTGCTGCTCCTGCGGCTGACGATTATGGCAATGTGAATGGCGTAGAAGGTCCTGCTGCCTGCGGTTCACTCGGCTATGCTATTCCTGACGCCCAGTATGCCGACCATGTTGTCGCCATTACAGATCATCTGATGCCCTATCCGCTATCACCTATCTCTATTCCGCAGACACGTGTCGACTATATTGTTAAAGTAGATTGTATCGGTGATCCGAAAGGTATTGTCTCCGGTACGACGAAAATCACACGCGATCCTGTCGGTCTTAAAATTGCAGAAACAACGGCCAAAGTTATTAAAGCCGCTGGTTTGCTTAAAGATGATTTTTCCTTTCAGACAGGAGCTGGTGGTGCGTCACTCGCAGCTGCCTATTATGTCCGGCAGATGATGGAAGAAGCGGGTGTTACGGGCAGCTTTGCCTTAGGCGGTATAACCGGCTATATGGTGGAGATGCTAGAGGCTGGACTCTTTAGAAAGCTGATTGATGTGCAGAGCTTTGATCTTGATGCTGTGCGGTCTATAGCGGCCAATCCCAAACACTTGGAAGTAGGCGCCGACTTTTATGCCAGTCCCTTTACTATGGGGGCTGCTGTAAATAAGCTGGATGTAGTGGTGCTTGGGGCCACTGAGATTGATACAGCTTTTAATGTTAATGTAGTTACTGGTTCTGATGGTGTTGTTATGGGTGGCTCAGGCGGACATAGTGATGCAGCTGCCGGTGCCAAGATGACCATTATTGTCGCTAATTTGCTGCGCGGTCGTCTGCCGATCATCAAGGGTCAAGTGTTAACGGCAACTACTCCTGGCGAGACAGTAGATGTGCTGGTTACCGAACGCGGCATAGCAGTTAATCCGAACCGTACAGATCTCTATGAAAAATTTAAAGCAGCAGGTTTGCCGATAAAAACAGTAGAAGAACTCAAGGAATTGGCTGAAAAAATGGCGGGTATACCTGAAACTATTACTACTGGAGAAAAAATTGTGGCCGTGGTCGAATACCGTGACGGTACTGTGATTGATGTAGTGCGTCAAACAAAGTAAATACACCTGGCAGTTAAGGAGGCGCTGGCATGTGGGAAAACTATGATATACGGGAAATTAACCTGGATAGTCCCAGAGAAGTAGAAAGTGTTCGTGCCTTCCTTGCTGCTTTTAATCTTACTTTTACTGCTACTGTTGACTACACGATTGCTTTTTATCAAAATAATGAAATGATTGCTACCGGCTCGCTAGCGGGGGAAGTGCTACGGAATATTGCTGTTTCTCCTCAAATGCAAGGCGAGGGTTTGACCGCTGATGTGGTAAGCCGTCTGATACAGCAAGCCGGGCAGCGCGGTATTTATCACTACTTCATCTATACAAAACCCAGTGCTGCACCTATGTTTACTGCGTTAGGATTTAAGGAGCTAGCCCGTAGTGAGCCACATGTTATTCTACTGGAGGCCGGGATAGGCACACTTGACGAGTATTGCCGGGAAATATCCCGAAAAGTCGAAGGCTTGCCGTCTGGTTCAAGGGCCGCATTAGTAGTCAATTGTAATCCATTTACGTTGGGGCACAAGGCTGTAATCTCTAAAGCAGCCCAAGATAATCAAGCCGTTGTTGTGCTTGTTGTCAGCGAAGAACGCTCGTTGTTTCCCTTTGCTGTCCGCTTTCGCCTGGTGCAGGAGGGACTGGCTCAATTCAACAATATTTTGGTTTTGCCTGCCGGTAAATACATTATTTCCGCAGCAACCTTTCCTGGCTACTTTACGCGTGGAGAAGCTACTGTTATGGCACAGACACGTCTTGATGCCACGATATTTGCCCGCTACATTGCACCAGCTCTGGGCATCACCAGGCGTTATGTGGGAGAGGAACCTTATTGCGTAACGACTTGCAGCTATAATGACGCCTTGTCTGATATCCTGCCACAATACGGGATTGGTCTTGAGACTATACCCCGTATTACTGTTGGTGGCAAGGTTATCAGTGCATCACAGGTACGGGAGTTTATCCGTCAGGATAACTGGCCGGCAATTAAAGAACTGGTTCCTGATACTACATACAAGTATCTAATCTCGCCAGAAGCTCAGCCGGTGCTTGCTACTATTAAAGCACTGGATTCGCGGCATTGAAATTTAATGCAATGACAGGTACAATATAGCATATATAATGTGTAATTTGCTTACTCTAGCAGAAAACACGAATTGTTACCAAAATAGGGGGCTTATAATAAATGGATATAGGCGAAGCAGCATTAAAACTTCACCGTGATAATCAAGGAAAATTGGCAGTAACTTCAAAAGTACCATTATCCTCCAGACATGACCTTAGTTTGGCTTATACGCCAGGAGTTGCAAAACCGTGCATGGAAATAAAAGCTAACAAGGAGTTGTCGTTTGAACTTACCTGCCGGGGCAATATGATTGCCGTTGTTTCTGACGGTACCCGCGTTTTAGGTCTGGGTGACATTGGACCGGAGGCAGCTCTGCCGGTAATGGAAGGCAAATCTGTTTTATTTAAGATGTTTGGTGATATTGATGCTGTACCTATTTGTCTTGACACCAAAGATCCTGATAAAATCATTGAAACAGTTAAACTTTTGCAGCCTACTTTTGCGGGAATTAATTTGGAAGACTTATCCTCGCCAAAGTGCTATGACATTGAAGATGCGTTGAAAGAACAAATGGATATTCCGGTTTTTCATGACGACCAGCATGGAACAGCTATTGCTGCTGTATCGGCGCTGATGGGCGCACTGCGTTTTGTGAAAAAAGAGCTGGCAACAGCTAAGATTGTTGTTAATGGTGCTGGCGCTGCCGGTACTGCCATTGGGCGGTTGCTGGTCAATGCCGGTGCAAAAAATGTATTTATGGTTGATGTTCACGGCGCGCTGCACAAAGGTATGACAGGCCTTAACCGTGTTCAGACTGAATTAGCTAAGGTCACCAATCTAACTAAACTAGAAGGCAATCTTGAATTTGTGTCCAAGCATGCAGATGCATTGATTGGCGTGTCGGCTCCAGGGGCCTTTACCAAAGATATTATCCAAAGCATGAACCCGGATTCTATTGTGCTTGCCATGGCTAATCCGATACCTGAAATAAGCTATGAGGATGCCAAAGCTGCTGGAGCCAAAGTAGCTGGGACAGGACGCTCTGATGCTCCCAATCAAGTAAATAATGTAACTGTGTTTCCTGGTGTGTTCCGGGGAGCTATTGATGTAAGGGCCCGTCAAATCAATGAAGCTATGAAGGTTGCGGCCGTTAAGGCGATTAGTAGTTTAATTCCTGAGAATGAGCTCAGAGAAGACTATATTGTGCCTGATCCTTTCGATCCACGTATTGCACCTGCTGTTGCTGCCGCTGTAGCTAAGGCTGCTATGGAGACAGGGGTAGCCCGGATCAAAGTTGATCCTGAAGAAATTCGTAAAAGAACAACTGAACGGATTAAGCATAACCGTTAAGTTAGGAGGAAGAATGCGTACAATTGATGCTTCACAAATCACAGAGGCTATTGCCAAGCTTGCTGTTGATGCTAATTATTATTTGTCTGACGATATGCGCAGTGCATTAGAAACAGCCAAGGAGCAAGAAGAGTCGCCGCTGGGGAAAGCTATTATTGGACAACTGGTAGAAAATGCCTGCATTGCCCGTGACGAACAAGTTCCTATTTGCCAAGACACGGGAATGGCTGTCATATTTATGGAAATTGGCCAAGATGTTCACATTGTTGGCGGCAGCTTGTCTGATGCCGTTAATGCGGGAGTGGCTAAGGGCTACACCGAAGGTTATTTAAGAAAATCAGTGGTTTCAGAACCATTGTTTAACCGTAAAAATACCGGCAACAATACGCCGGCAGTATTACATACCACTATCGTTCCTGGTGATAAAATTAAGATTGTTTTGGCCCCTAAAGGTTTTGGTAGTGAGAACATGAGTGCACTCAAAATGTACAAGCCCTCAGATGGCTTGCCGGCAATTAAGAAGTTTCTTGTAGACACTATTTTTAATGCGGGTCCTAATCCCTGTCCGCCAATTGTTGTTGGTATTGGTATCGGCGGTACGATGGAGAAAGCGGCATTTTTGGCGAAAAAAGCTTTAATTCGCCCTGTCAATCAGCGAAATTCCCATCCTGAATATGCTGAACTTGAACAAGAATTCCTAAGTCTAGTCAATCAAACAGGAGTAGGGGCGCAAGGGCTTGGCGGAAAGATAACGGCACTTGCTGTTAATATCGAATACTATCCAACTCATATAGCTGGCTTGCCAGTGGCGATCAATATCAATTGTCATGCCACGCGCCATGCTGAAGTTGAGTTATAGAGAGGTAATAGAGATGGAAAATACAATAAAAATTGCCACTCCGTTGACCGAGGATAAAGCCCGTAAGCTTAAAGCCGGTGATTTTGTTCTTATTACCGGCACCATTTATACTTCACGGGATGCCGCTCATAAACGCATGGTTGAAGCCTTGGCCGCAGGTGAAAAGCTTCCGGTTGACTTTAAAGATCAAATTATCTATTATGTTGGCCCAACTCCTGCCAAACCAGGTCAGGCAATTGGATCAGCAGGACCAACTACCAGTAGTCGTATGGATGCCTATGCGCCGCGTATGCTTGAGGAAGGTTTGCGTGGAATGATCGGTAAGGGCTACCGTTCCCCGGCTGTTGTTGAGGCTATGAAAAAACATGGTGCCGTATATTTTGCAGCTACCGGTGGTGCGGCTGCCCTGATTGCTAAAACTATAAAAAAATATGAGGTTTTGGCGTATGAGGACCTTGGTCCTGAGGCACTGGCCCGTTTAACTGTGGAGGACTTTCCGGCAATCGTTGTCATTGACAGCGAAGGTCGAAACTTCTATGAACAAGGACAAGAAAAATACCGTACTATCAATTGCTAATGAATCTTTGGATGCCGCAAAACCAAAGGCTTGGCGGCATCCAAAAAATACCTTGAAACCCTGCTTGACAAACAAATGAAATATCAGTATAATATGTTTTGTGACTACGGGGCGTGGCTCAGTTTGGTAGAGTACCTGGCTTGGGACCAGGGGGTCGCAGGTTCGAATCCTGCCGCTCCGACCACTTTATCTTAGGATAAAAAAAGTCATTGTTGCGGGTGTAGCTCAATGGTAGAGCACTAGCCTTCCAAGCTAGCTACGAGGGTTCGATTCCCTTCACCCGCTCCATTTTATGTCTAATAACATTATGCGCCTGTAGCTCAGCGGATAGAGCAACCGCCTTCTAAGCGGTTGGCCGTTGGTTCGATTCCAACCAGGCGTGCCAGAGAAATCAAGGGTTTGCGGGTGATGCAAGCCCTTTAATTATGTCAAGTTGCCGTTTATTTGCCGTTTATTTTCAAAAAACACCACAAATAAACAGTAAAAATATATAAAGATATAAAGATATAAAAAGTTAAGCAGGCTACTTGCCCTGCTTTTAGTTTGTTAGGTTGCTTCAGCGTATCTCTTAGAGAGTGCGAAGGCTATTTTCTTCTCCATCTCGTTGAATGCCTAGATGTACCTCAGTTTCCGTTGTATCGCTTTGGAACCAGCAAACCCCAGAGCGTGTGGAATTTACCGGTTTATGAGAATACCCATTGTCTCTGCCACAAGCCTCAGAGAATGTTGTCTGGAAGAAAACCTACTCAAAATTGAGGACGCCTTCTCTGAAGATGGTGTCCATGTCGATTAATACATTGTAGTCCTTTTTTCAAAACTCTCCGCTGCTTGTCCGTTGTTGAATGTTACGTTACTAAATTTAGTCATTGTGAGTTCCTTCAATATGCTTAATTTCGAGACGTGTTTCTTTGAATTCTGTGTGTACGTTACATGCGACACATGAAACTGCTCTATCGCTTCGATGGATAGATACGAGTATATATTTTTTAGTATCGTGACTAGACTATATCTGGTATTGTTTGAAATAATAGGTGTAATTTAAGATTAGAAATTGTATAATATAAAGATGTTAGAAAGGATGATTTGATGAAGCGAGTATTGTTTTCCGGGGAAAGCAAGTGCCTTTTCGGATGTTTGTATTGCTTTGCAAATTGGAATAAGTACAATTCTCAACCTACTTGCTCGGAAGATAGAATAGGGAACTGTGACATAATATACCCTAGTTGCGACGCTGAACTAATTTTAAGTGAAAAAGAAGTAAATAAAATCGTTAATCTCGTTCGGCGAAGTAAGAAAAAGCTTATAGTTAGCATGTCAACAAAAAGTCGCCTATCTGAAAAGAATGTTGCATCATTAGCGATTTTGAACCAAAAAATGCTAGAAAGTCAGCTAGGCTATATTAAGTTCGCCATCTCGTTTAGTAATATTTCACGAATACAGGAAATAGAGTTAGGTACGGCTAACTATGAGGAACGAATTGATTCTTTACGCTTACTTGCTAACTATGGGATTCCACGTGCAGTTACTATTAAACCAATTCTGCCTTTCATACCTATAGAGGAATATGTCAAGATAATTCGGGACACATCCCGTTATTCGAAACATGTTCTATTTGGTGATTTGTACCTAGATGAAGAATCGGATTTTTATAAGCTGTATATCAAAGATAGATATAGTGTTACAACGAGGACTGTTAATTGGCTTGAGAATCACCCTACGTGGCTAGTTTGCGAAACCGATTATAGAATTAAATTAAGAAAAGTAGCCGAAGAAAATGGTATGTTGTGTTTTGAAAGTGATATAGATTTACTAGCTCAACTGAGTAGTTGTATTAATCTAGGATGTTAACTGAAATCTGGAGGAATTTATAGAGATTTACTATCTACTTTGCATACCACTGGAATCGTACAAACTTAGGCGATTCAAAAGTGAATACTTAAAGGGGGCGAGATGCACTTTGTATCTTGTTATCTGTGGATGTACGGGGATTGGTAAATCAACAATAGCAAATTTATTAGCAAGTAAATTCGAAGCTAAATTTGTTGACGAACCTTTTGTGGAAAACCCTTATCTAGAAGAGGCTTTTGCAAACTTTAAGAAATGGGCTTTTCATTCGCAATTATTCTTTTTAGTCCAATTTTCTAAGCAACACTTAATATTAAACAAGGAAACGAGAAACATTATCCAAGAAAGAAGTATATTTGATTGTTTTAACGTTTTTACCAAACATCTTTATGATATTGGCAACATTAATTCCAAAGATATGTCTTTATTACAGGACGTTTTTGATCTTTTATCAGTAAATGTAGATAGAAAACCAGATTTAATTTTGCATTTACATGCTCCCGCTGACGTTATATTAAGTCGAATACGACAAAGAGCGCGCAACTATGAAAAATATGTGACTCTCGAATTTGTTCTATATATGACGCATTAAAGAGTAAAAAAATATCAAAAAGAAGCAACTATTGATAATTATTATTTGTTAAGAAAATGGTTTTTGGATTTTATGGCGAAATCCTTTGTCAATTAATTCATGACGAAGGGGTAGACACATGCGAGACATCCGCCAATTACCATCAGAAGTAATCCATCGAAGAGTCAAACGCCTCAAAAGAAAAATGAAGTCATGTAAGAATTCGCGGATGCAGGAACGTTATCAAACGATTTACCTGTATTTGCAAGGGTATTCAAAAGAAACAATTTCTCAAATAACTGGGCGGGCTCTTAGCACAGTCTATCGATATATTAATCTTTATGTTAATTGCGGATTAAAAGGCTTACGAATGAACCATTCGCCAGGCCGGCCAACCTTTTTAAGCGAAGAGCAATGCCAACAAGTGTATGATATGGTTGCACATCACGTTCCAAAAGACGCTGGATTTTCGGTAGAAATGAACTGGACAGCTCCCTTACTGCAGCAATGGATTGAGAAAACTTTTGGTGTAACTTACAGTATACGCGGTACGTTAAATTTGTTGCATAGCCTTGGATTTAGCTGTACCCGGCCCACATACACTCTGGCTAATGCAAATCCTCAAAAACAAGAAGAGTTTAAAAAAACTTTATGAACTGAAAGATTCGCTTTTGCATGGTACAATCGACCGTCTGCTGTTTCAAGATGAGTGCATGATTAGGGACTATCAAGCCATTTTTCGGACTTGGTTTCCTAAAGGAAAGCAAAGAATAGTTCCAACCTACGGAAAACACAGTGGTGTAAAGCTAATCGGCGTATTAGATTATGAAACCGGAGAAGTAGTATGTAGTCACTCTACCAGTTATGATGCACAGCAATTTCTCGCATTTTTGCAATTGGTGCTTGAGAAATATCCTGGTCAAAAAATCGTGATGATTTTGGACAATGCCCGCATTCATCATGCCAAACTGCTTCAACCTTTTTTGCAACAAAACAAAGAAGTACTTGAGTTAGTTTTTTTACCCCCATATAGCCCACAACTAAATCCAATTGAAAAAGTATGGGGTTGGCTCAAACGCACCTGCATCTACAATGTTTTTTTCAAATCAGTTGAGGAAATTGCTAATGCTGTATTTGCTTTTATTAATGATATTAATCGTAATCCGCTTAAGACCGTCGACCGCATTTGTGTTTAATTTTTCATTGTTTAATGCGTTGTATATAGGTCAGCAAAAGTTTTATAGTGACTGGTTAGAAACTGAAAGGAATAAGTTAAAAATAATCAATGTTGATGTTTCTAAAGTAGATTACGCAAAAAGTGAGGAAGATTTGAACAATCTGACAAAAACTATATGCGAAAATCTAGATGCGCGATAGAATATTAAATAATCCAATAGTCTATTAGAGTAACAACAAGGGTGAGGAGAAAGATTAAAGAGTAGGTTTCATAAAATATGTGTCTGATTAATTTTTGTCAATTTCTACTCCCAACTTACTCATCAAAAATAGGGGATGTAATATATGTGGGAGAAATTTGTCAGTTTATTACCAAGTAATCTAAGTGAAACAGCTTTGTGGATTTTAAACATATCGACTATAGTATTTATTATTGAAGCATCAGGTTTCATGCCTGCTCGCATATCTAAAATAATAAATCGTAATAAGATGATGACTAGTCTAATGCTACTTAAAGAAATGGGGATTGATATAGATAAGCACAAAAGAAAAAATATATCAAGTGATACCCCAAGTTATTATCAAGGTGAAGAATTAAGTGACGGTGTAAAAAAGGATTTAGTTAAAGTAACAATTGAAGGTGAGTTTTCCGTTGGTAGTGTAAGTCAAAGTCCGTGCACTCGATTTGTAGATGTTATGGGACATACTACAAAGGAGTCTTGTGCGATTTTGTATGCACGATATTTGAGTACTTTCCTGTCGCGAATAGTATTAGAGGGGGGGAATTTTGCTACTCCAGAGTACAACTTTATTGTAACACCAAAGAGCGGAAGTCCATTGCTTGCGTATGAGTTTTCAAAAATTGTAAATAAGCCTTTGGCACTACATACAGGAAAAGAAAAATTTTCATCCAAAAAACAACTTTTCTCTCAGAAGTTTGACTTTTGGGGAGAGGCTCCTCCAAAGGAAAGTACTGCGTTATTATTAGATGATAGTACAACTGGAGGTACGAAAATTATTGAGGTAATTAAGGATCTTCGTTCGTTTGGGTATAAAGTTACAGACTGTGTAGTTTTATTTGAACCGACAATTAAAAATGCTAGATACACTTTAGCAAATCACAAAGTAAATTTACATTCAGTAGTTAAGTTGACTCCAGATGGGAATTTAGAGAACAATTAAAAAACTGAAAGAAATGGCGGATTATAGTGAATTCTTTATTAAATTTCTCAAAGGAAAGCAATGCTTGGGAAGAATTTATATTATAATTAATTATTTGGCATCGATAGAAATACATTAAAGGGGCAACCTGTCATAAGGAGGGTGTCCCTAATTAGTTTAATATACAATATTTTTTGACAAAGTCGTTAGTAGAAATAATTTTACTTATGATCATCAAAGTGGAGGGGATCGCAATCAACCGGACAATCCATTCGAAATTATAAATACAAAGACGGATCTTAGCTAAGTGGCAGATAACACTAGTTTAGACCCATGCTGAGGAATTTATTCAAAAGTCAAGCAGGTTATTGGCCTGCTTTTTTTGTTTCTCTAGTAACTCTTTACCCTTGGTTTTGATGTCGGCTAATACACCTGCCATTATATCGGCGGTCTGCTGTTCGGCAGATTGAATTACATGAGCGTAAATATCAGTAGTGGTAGAGGTTCGGGCATGACCTAGTTTGCCGCTAACGGTTCTAACATCTACGCCGCTTTTTATTAGGAAGCTGGCAGCCATGTGCCGGAAGGCGTGGGGACTGATGTGTGGTAGGTTATTATTTTTAGTGAATTTACTTAGCCAATTATTTAGTGTGTCGGGGTGCATGGCCTTGCCATTCCAGGTACAGAATATAAAATCATTTTCTGGTTCTTCTGCGCCTTCCCACTTACCGCCTTTTTCGATAGTGCCGCCGGTTTTCAATCTTTGAGCAACTTGTTCTACTTTGTGTCGTTTCAATACTGCCATAACACTTGGCGGCGCTGATACTTTACGGCTAGATAATTCGGTTTTAGGTTCTTTTAGTGTTAAACCTTTGCCTGGTACATATTGCAGAGTGTGGCGTATTTCTATTGTGTTGTGCTCAATGTCGATAGCATTCCATTTAAGGGCAAATAATTCGCCTCGCCGCATGCCTGTTGATAGTGCTAGCAGCATTAAGGCTTGATACTTTGTTTCTTCGGTGTCCAGTTTAGCAAGAAATTCGGATAATGTTTTTTCGTCATATACGCTTATGTGGGGTGAAGTAGCTTTTGGTGTGTCGGTACGTTCGCAAGGGTTTGTAGAAGCTAATCCCCATTTAATAGCGCGATTAAAGAGCAAACTCAGTAACTTGTGATGCTTCTGTATCATGGTATCAGATAACCTGTCTTGACCTTTACGCCTGCCATTATAAACTCCTGGTTCGCTGAGGTTATTAATAAAAGCCCGAATATGGTTAGGCGTTATATCGTCAAGCTGCTTATGGCCAATAGCCGCTTCAATGCGAGTAAAAAAACCATCATAGGCTAATAGTGTTTTAGGGGCTAATTTCTCTGTGTGCTTTTTAAAGTAATCATAAAACTCTTTGAGTGTCATTCTAGTATTAGATAATATTGCCCCGCCCTTAACTGCAACAATCCATTTTGCTCGGAGGTCAGCAGCCTCTTTGGCATTTTTAGCAGTGACAGTTTTATAATATCGCCGTTGCTGTTTCTTGCCGTCTACTTCCGTATAGCCATCCGTGATGGTTAACTCAAAAGTGTAATCTCCGCGCTGTCGGACGCCGGGGTATTGTTTCGTACCTGCCATACTAACACCTTCTAGTAAGTAGTTTGAGGGAATTATATCACCAATAACGTATTAATTCAATCATTGCCGGACTACTAAAGTATAAGGCAACTTAGACAGTATTGACACGAACGTAGGTTTGGTGTAACATACAAGTATATCTAGGTTTTTAATAATGCGTAATAGCTGGAGGTAAACAGGTAAAAAAAAGCCTGTTTTATTTACCTCAAAGTTATAACGCATATAAAAAAAACCTGATTAGTTATATTGTTATCTACACGGTTGAAAAACCATTCAGTGCAGCAACAAAAACCAGGTTTTTTTGGAAACCTGGTTTTTCTATTTTCTAACACTTAAAACCAGGTTATTTAGCCTGGTTTATTTTTATGTATCCCAACAATAAGGAGAGAAAGCGAATGGAGAAAAAGGCATATAGCACAAAAGAGGTACAAGAATTTACGGGGTTAGGAAGGGATGCTGTTTTAAAGCTTATCAAAACAGGCAAGATCAAGGCGGTTAGGGCAGGAAGGCGCTGGCTAATATCGGTACAGGCTTTAGATAACTTTTTAAACGGAAAGGTATAAATAGGGGGCGGGATAATGAGTTACAGAGATAATGTTTATACGATTAGAGAAATTAATAAAATTGCGAAAGCGGAGGGTTTATCTAAGATATTTCAAAGCTATACCACGCTTTATAATTTGGCGCGTTCCGGGAACGTTCCGGTTACTAAATTGGGTAATCGGTATTTACTTCGCATATGTGATATTGAAAATTTTCTTTCGGGAAATGCAACGACAGCCGTCAATGGAATTAGGAGAATTGATTAAATTAGCCGATCAGTGAAGGACGGCGATATACATGCAAATGACTACCGATTTTAATTTAATACAAGCCATAAAAGAATCATCGCCTATTGAGCACGTAATAAGTCGCTACATACCCGGTCTTACACTTAGGCGGCGTGGTCGGAAACTTTGGGGCTGTTGCCCCTTTCACTGTGAAAAAACACCAAGCTTTGTTATTCTTCCGGATACTGGCCGTTTTAGATGTTTTGGCTGCGGGATGCACGGTGATGCAATAGATCTAGTGGCTAAAGTCCTGGGACTGTCCTTAGCAGATGCCATTAAATTACTAGCTGAGGATTTGGGCATTAAGATACCTAATGATTTTAAGGCCCGGCGTGAGACGCTAGAGAAAATTCATGATGCAAGACAAAAGAAAGTGCAAGTTGATAATTTTGCAAAAAAGGTTAAAGAAGACTCACGATTTCTAAGAAATTTCTATGAAATTATAAAAAAAGACCTTAAAACAAAGGCAAAATATGCTGCGGATTTAGATAAGCCTGATGTAATTGGAGCTATTCAAACTCTAGGCAAAGTTGAAATACTAATTGATTATATATATTCAAATGACGTTGTAATTCAATACAGGGGATTATGTGGGGTGGAGGATATCCGGGAATGCATAAATCGAAGAACAATTACGAATTGAGTTTTTTGCATAGCTTAACTCCTGAGGAGTTGGCTAAAGCAGGAATAAATCCTACAGCTCCGGTCAGTAAATCTATTAGTGAGCCGACAAAAACAGGTGTAGTTATTGAAAGCGGTAAGTTTAAGCCAAAACCGGCAAGGGAAAAGCCTAAGGGTATAACGGCTGCAGAATTGCTTAAAAAGCAGTTGCCAGATCCGATATGGATTGTACCGGAGTTATTGCCGGCCGGTCTATCCATACTTGCCGGTCCGCCGAAAATGGGTAAATCCTGGCTATCCCTTGGGCTATGTGTTGCTGTGACAAGCGGCGGCGTATTTTTAGGCCAACAGGTACCTAAAGCAGAGGCTATTTACTTGGCGCTTGAGGATACAGAACGAAGGTTGCAAAACAGGCTGAAAACAGTGTTAGGGGGAGACAATGGATCGGAGGGATTGCATCTTTTTACAGAATGGCCAGGTGATGGAGAGGGCGGCTTAACCTTACTGGCCGAATGGCTCCTGGAACATAATAACTGCCGACTGGTGATCGTGGATACATTGCAAAAAATCAAGCGCAAGCCTGGACGTAATGAAAACGCTTATGAAAGCGATTATACGGCCATGAGTGGTTTTAAACAGATTGCGGATAAATGCGGTGTTGCTGTTGTTTTAGTGCACCACTTAAAAAAAGGTAGTGAGACAGATATTTTTAATCAGATATCCGGAAGTATTGGTTTAAGCGGTGCTGCAGATGCAATGATGGTACTCAAACGGGCCAGGATGGACGATGCGGCAACTCTATCGATAACCGGGCGCGATGTTGAGGAAAAAGAGCTGGCGTTAAAGTTCGATAAGCAATTTTGCCAGTTTAATCTTCTTGGCAGTGCAATCGAGGTGCAGCAAAGCCAAGAGCGGAGGGATGTTCTGGAAATACTTAGGACAAGTAATGAACCTTTGACACCAAGGTATATTGCTACGGCAATTGGCAAGACGACAAATGCTGTTACAAAGCAGCTAATAAAATTAGTAGAAATTGGGTTAGCTTCTAATGTTGGCTATGGTAAATACCTTGCAAAAGAGCAAAACTCTGCCTCGAACTCTGCCTCAAAGTCTGCCTCAGGCAGACTTCAGGCAGACTTTGAACAGCAAAAAACTGTACTTCTCTAGTACAAACAGGCAAAGTAGGCAGAGTTCCCGCGAACCCGCGTAAATACTGGGCTTAAAGTCTGCCTCCCTAGAAAATGTCAGGCAGACTTTAGTCCCCAACAGGCAGACTTACACCCAAAATAGTCTATTTTGCCTACTCTGCCAACTCTGCCTATTACGCCTACATAGCCTACTATGCCTATAAGAAGAGAATATATATATATATTTATTTATATATAAGGGGGGTATATATATGGATGGTTCTATAGAGGTATTATTGGATATGGCTAAGAGTAAAAATATGGAATTTAACGTTAAATGATAATGGGACTCTAAAAGTTTCCTTTCATGGTGAACCGGACAAGCTGCTTATTCAGGCGCTTCGAGATAATAAGGTGAGAATTATAGAGTATTTGCGGTGGCAGGATACCCGGTCAACACCAGCTTATAACACGGCGGAAGATGTTATCCGGGCGATATATGAAGGTACTTTTAAGGGGGCCGCCTTAATACCGGTTCTGCCGGCTTATCAGGAAATTTTGGGACAAGCGTGCTGGGTGTGTGCAAAGATGGAAACTGCGGCTAAAAAGCGGCATACTGAGCAGGAACTGGTCTTTACTGTGGAAGAGTTCAAGGTAATCGTAGAAACCGCTTTGCAGGAAATAGAAGGTTTGCAGTCGGTAGTTAATGTCAAACGTGCCTTTAACGGCGTAATCGGCGTAGCGTGAGGAGGAAGATGATGCAATATCATTACAGCGAATCGGAATTAAAGCAACTTTTAAGGAGTATTGTCATTTTGATTGATACTAGGGAGCAGGAGAATGGCCATATAATAAGCTACTTTGATAAGCAGAAGATTATATATATTAGCCGCAAACTTGATTTTGGCGATTACAGTCTTATGCTGCCGGCCAGTCCCGCCCTGGGTATAGTCAGAGACACTTACTTTGTTGGCGATATTGTCATTGAACGTAAAGGGGGCCTTGAAGAGCTCAGCGGTAATTTGACGCAGGACCGGGCGCGGTTTGAATCTGAGCTTATCCGGGCCAATAAAGCAAAGCTGCTGCTCTTGATCGAGGATGCCAGCTATGCAGATATTGTGGGCCATAAGTACCGCACGCAGTATGAGCCAAAGGCCTTCTTAGCTGCGTTAAAAACTTACGAAGCCAGATGGGTTAGGGATTAACTTTATCCCTGCTGTATGTGCAGGAAACTTCATTTATCACACATTTTACTATCACCTACGTGAATATTTGAAAACGGGCGGGATGGTTGCATGAATCTAATCATTATTCGGCGGCCGCGGCAGATTATCGCGCTGAGCGAGGATGAGGTATTGGAAATGCTTAAAGGCCGTACTGATCTGTGGGCAACAGCATTAAAGCGGGGGAAAGGCGTGCTACGGTTCGAGAAGGGCCAGGTGAGGAAAGGGAAGGTGGATAAGCCGACATAAACTAGGCCTGCATTAATGGTAACGCTCGTTTTTTCGGTAACGTTTATTGGTAACGCGGTCATCTAACTGGTAATGTTATTGGTAACGCCAAGAGTAACAACGGGATTGTTGCCCTGCATTAATTTGGAGTACAACAAATAAGCAGTACTATAGGGGAGCGCTCCAAAAAAACATTCCGTTTCGGAGCGTTCCCGTAATAAATAAAGGAGCGCTGTGGGGATATTAGGAGCGGTCAGGCTGCAGATATTAACGGGGTTTTCATTATGAATGTGTAAAAAGTGATGCATCTAATTGTGTTAGCGAATTTCAGAAACCGACACAAATAATATGGTATTTTGAGTTATGAAAAGTTATGGTTTTTTTGAAGTTGAAAAGCCAGCTGCAGTAGGCCGCGGTGATGAATTTTGCATGTATACTTTGTATACTTTGTAACCCAAAAATGCACCCTGGCTGGATGCAAATAAGATGCATAAAAAAAGGATGCACCTGAGTGCGTTTCCCGCCCGTAAAGCTGCGAATTATTAAGTATAGGTAAATTGTCCAGTAAAATATAAAAAGCCCGCCATGGGCTTAAAATGGGGAGAGATATTCATGAAAAATGTAAAGATGGAAGTAACCGGCGATATTCTGACGATCACAGTTGACCTGTCCAAACGCTATGGCAAGAGCAGCAGCGGCAAGAATGTGATTGTGGCCAGCAGCGAAGGCAATCAGTCTATTGCGGAGACAGATTATAAGATTGGATTGAACATTTATACTAAGGCAGGCGAGGAGTAATTGCTATGATTGATAATATTTTATTGTACTGCCGGCGGGCGATTAAGATGGCCCGGGCTGAAAGGAATACCGGTTTAATATTAGCCAATTACGGAATGTAGCCCGGGGCGACCGCTAAGAAAACGCAACGATTGATTGCGCTGTGAATGATTGCGTTTTCAGGGAGCGGCCGACCGGAAATACCGGCAGCCGGCTTGGAGTAAGCATACTTTTGCATATAAATGGGGGCGGGACTAAGATCCCGCCCTTAAGTATTAATATTCATATGCTGGCCTTCCCAAGAAATTGGGAAAGAGTTTACTACCAATGGAGAAATTGCTAATAAAGGCCGTCATTTGGTCTTGGAAAATGTCAATTACGGTCTTTCACATCCTCGGTACTTGTTTATTAGGTCATTAAATTCCATTACATACTTTTCAAGACGTACCTTATCTTCTTGCGAATTCAAGAATGGTTTTCGTTTACCAATAACTAAAACATCCTTTGTCTTTTCCTTGGTTTTAAGCGGATTCTTAATTTTTTTGTAAGGTGCAAGTACAAATGAAGTGATATTAGCAGTATTTGCTGTCAACCAAGCAATTTGCTCAGTTGAAAACAAATTACTATTAAAATCTAACCTTTCTAAATTCGCAATTTTGGCAAGTGGAGTAATATCATTATCATTAATTTTTTTAGCTGAAAAAATAAGTTTCTTTAACTTTTTTGTGCGTGAAAGCGGTGTTAAAGAATCTAAAATATAGTTACTCCATATCATATTTCCGAAATACAACTCTTTTAAAATAGGTGCCAAGGGGATTTCCTCTAACGTATGCATCCGTGTAAAGTCATCAAAACTAAGACCTCTTAATTTCGGATTTTTTGATAAATCCCAAAGATGTGTGACTCGCTGATTCCAAAAAAATATCAAATACTCAATATTCTTAAGGGTCTCAAGCTTTTTGAAATCAGTTATTAAAGGACACTTCCAGAAATATATAATTTTGAATTGCTGCCCATAAGTTTCAATAAAGTACTCGAATGTATCCTGAGTTAATCCACTAATCCATATTTCAGTTGCATCGCAATCCTTTAAACTATCAATATCATTTTTAGTAAGGCGTCCACCAGAAATATCGCCTTGGAGTAAAGACACACATTTATCAGCAATCATATCTCTGCAAGAAAAACTCTGTAAGTAATAATCCAATCCTTGTATCTTTTCCATTGTTCTCTCCCATTTTATCTGAGCAGTTTTAACTGGCTATTCTGAGGGGGCAATTCCACTAACTTCAAACTCACATGTATATCATTTGACGAAAGCCCTTAATACGATATTCGAATCAATACTCATGTTTCACCTTTTAAGCCGTGCTTCGTATTCTCTGATTTTTTCGCTGGTAATGCTGTGTAGTTTATCTTCGAGCTTAAGGACTTCTTGCCAAAGTGATTGTTTTGTTAATTCATCATCCGTTGCTCTTAGTTCTTCGAAGTATTTAACTAATAATTGTTTAGTATCTAACTCCCCGGGCCAATTGCCAGGCATAATTCTTGTGTCATTGTCGGGGTAGTACATTATTAAATACTTTTTGAAGTTCTCCCTCGCCTGGGTTAGAGAATATACTCCGTTTGCTCCGCCATATACCCTATCAGCATCAGTATCCGTTTGACCATCATCCTCCCAGTTACACAAAACGCAAATATCCCACTGAGGCATTTGAGGATGGATTCTTCTAGGCAATGTGGGGTAACCACAACATGGGCAAGCGGCTCTTTCGTTTGTCAAAGCTATTTCCCTCCGGTTGGAGTTGGTTCGTTAGTCCTAGATTTTCTTTTACAATACTAATATCGAATAAAAATGATGACGGCCTTAACTTGGTTAAAAATCAATGCCGCCGGCAATCACGACGGCAAGGGGCGGGCCGGTTGGTAATAAGTATGCGGTTGGGCGAGGCAGAACAAAGAAGGCTGTTGTTCAAGGAACTAACTTAAGAGTTTATTCCAAGGTGTAAATATCAATTGCCGTGATTTTGGCGAAAGTACAAATTAACAAGGGTGATGCCGCTTCATTATTGACGAGATTAAGCATATTTGCAATCGCTCTATTATTTCTAAGAAGAATAGCCATACGCCTAGAGAAAAGCTTAGTGATAACCACCAATTGGGAATAGGCACCTTCCAATACTCTATAGTGTTTAACATTTGGCACAAAAACGCTAACATTATAAACAGTGCGCCCAAAAGTCCAAATAAACGCTTCTCCACACGTTGCCGAATCTTATTATCCAAACATAGCGATTGTTGGTTGGCTTTTTTTGAGTATACTGGTTGCCGTAGGGTAGACATAGTTCCTAAATATACCCAAACAATACTAATTAAGTTTAAATCTAACATGCGCATACATCTCCTTTTGAAATAAGATTAGGCAAGCATACCATGCGAGCCTAACGTAGTCATTAAAATGTTTTTCGACCCGGATTATAATACTTTAAAATTATGCGAGACATATTCAGTCAAAGATTACAATGGAGTTAATTAATATAGTACTGGCGGGCGTCCTTTATTGTCTGATACCTTACGCACTAAAGATTCCCACTTATTAATTAATTGAGTCCATTCTGGCGAAGTAAAATAATCTTTTATAGGTTGTTTGTCCAAGTCAAATACAGGTAAGTAGGTGCCCGTAACGCCATGCTGTAAAATACCATCATCAAGAACTCCATTTTCTCTGAATATCAATATTGGCAGGCCAAGTTGAAAAGCCATCGCAGGCTCAATATGGCAATACGGACTCGTTAGCCAGGAACCGGATATATCATAAGTAGCAATGCCGGGTATATCAGAGTTGAGTTTTCCTGTTCCGTTGGTTATATAAGCTCGTCGAAAAGCAACTGTTAGCAGTCCATTTGATTCTAGCATTAGTCGACGGATTGCAATTAGTGGTTCATCCATATCGTAATCAGTAACACCTAATGTTCGCGGACAGAAATCTCGGCTTTTTAGATAGCTACATAATAAATCAATAAACTCTTGTTGTTTAGCAAGATGTGGTTTGGGGTAGCTTAGGAAAACAGAAATCATTGGATTCACCTCAAGTTATTTATATATCTAATACCTTGGCAGCGTACTCTACTCAATATAATACTCCAATGGACCAATCTCTTTCATCCGGTTATTGGCGTGTAGCGCGGTTACTTGACTGTTAGGGCATCTCTCTTTATTTATCGTTAGATACAGTTTTATCTCGTTTTTCAATCGCAGTGAGTTGTCTTTGTGGTAGTTCCGAATAAAGCTTTGCAATTTCATTAGGCTGCGTAATCATGTATTCCGTGATTATATTAATTAGGGAAAATAATTTATTTACGATTTGAGTATCATCTTTTAAGTCAAGTTGTCCTGGATGGACTGCATTATTACCTATAACTCTAACGATATCAAATGCTTGCTGCAATGTTTGGGGTAGTCCTTTGCTTACTAGATACTTGATATCGTCATTGATATTTTCACCTTTCGCATCTAAATGTTTACAAAGTTTTTGCAAAAGTAGTCGTAAGATTGCTGCTGCTCCCCGTGGAGATTGATGGATTATAGAACGTGCTTCTAAATAGTCCTGCATCAATTCAGTTGGTAGATCACGATGTGGCGGAGGAGCTACATTACACGAAGGATAAACAAGTTGTTGATTTACCCAGACTGTAAAACCATTACATCTTAAGCATTTAGAGAACTCTAAGCCTTCAAATAAATTATGTAGCCATTCATTTAAAGGCCCATGCTCGTGATTCCAGCATTGCTGGGTATATGCTTGACAATGGGGGCAAGTAAATCCCGTTAATCCGTATTGTGGTTCCACATAATTTTCCATTAGTACCTCCGAGTTAGAATGTTTTCCTATGTAGTTTATTCGGTGCCGTATAAAATCTTAGTCCATTGCCACCGTAATAGTTTTATCCATGCTGAAATTGGATCAGACTCACAGTTCGATTTGGCAATTTCAATATGTTGCGGTGAATCAACTATGAGTTTAGCAACCATACGTTGCACGATGATTGCTTTTTGTTGGTTTTCTCCGTCGTTGAAATCCTCATCCCAGTCAGGATAGGTCTCGTTACCGGCGTGGACGTAATCCGAGCGGGCTCTGTACGCCCAGTCTATAGCCTGAGCGCAATGTTCTATGGACATATCTGATAGCGGGGCTAGACGCGGTAACAATGCGGTGAGACGTGATCTTTTTTCGCTATCTCCGTCAAGCAATATACTTTCAGCGCTAATCATCAAATATAAAATAGTAACTCCTAAACCGTCGTAATGATCTTTAATTTCTTGGGTAGCAATAGATTTTCCATAAAACCTTATAGATTTATAAAAACGCTTTGATAAGCCATCTGCAGATCTTTTCGCGATCAAGCAATTAAATACATTATAAAACTGGTCTTGAAAGTCCGTATTACTTAACCAATCTAAATTCAAACGGCATGCGTTGTTAAAGTTCAAAGATTCATGTCTGCAGCGCCAGTTGTCTTGAGCCCAAACTGCTAAATGCTTTGTCGGTTGACGAACGATATGATTGGAGAGGGATTTAGGGTAATTTGGGTATACACAAGCCCAATAGAGCGCTTCAAGTGCGACTATACTACCGTATGCGAAAGAATGAGCGATTCTCGACACGTACCCGGTCTGGTGCCGTACGTTGATTGCTAGCAGTGGATGTTCAAAAAAGCCTGGGGATCTTGATTTTTCAGTATGGTTAGCGCGATCGTGAGCTGTTTCAGTGGTTATTTGACATAGGTCCCTTAATAGCGTGATTTTGTCATCTCGTGAACCGGTAATGAAGTGAAAGTTATTAAATGCAATACTACTACTCAATGTCGCATGCCTTAAAGGGATAATAATCCAATGGTCATCTATGTTGACACTTAGATTGAGCTTCAGATGTTCAATGAAGTTAGTTGCATCATTATTAGTAAATTCATTTGGAAGTTGTTCTTCTACATGTGATAATACCGATAAGATCACCGCATATGCAATGTCAGCTTCAAAAACACTATCAAAATCAATGTGTGTGGATAGTACTTCCAATAGGTTTAGTACAACGGGAGCTATTGATTCTGGCTCCCAATCCCCAGTTCTTTTACAGTAGTGAAGAAGGCTTAATGTGAGGGCAATAAGTTTTTTCATTTTTTGTCTCCTGATGCTTTTATAACAGATATATAGTTACCTGCTAATAGTTTTTCGAGAATTATTAGAGAAAAACCTCTTCGCAAATTCCGACATTATCCTCTGTGGCCGGAAAAGAAAAAACCGGCTAATGCCGAGAACTTTTCTTAATTCCATATAAACCTAAAGCATCGCTTGCCAATGCATCTTTATAAAGATTTATTACATTATTAACTTTGAAAAACATACACTTTGCTTTTCCGATAGTGATATCTTTTATATAGCCTCTGGCATATGCTTGATCTTGTATTTTATACCAAGCCTTTTCGGGAGGTTTTCCCGTTTCGATATACCATTGCTCTTTAGGGTAATAACGTTGAACTTCCGCTGTCGGCCTAAAAATGTCTTGGATTTCAGATGGAAGATTATCTTCTACATAATGCATGCTAGTGAGCTTATATATATCGACGCCTAATAATAAGCCATATCCATCTTTAACGTGTAGATTTGATAATCCTTCACTATTCTTATCCTGTTCCGCACCCCAGGCCGACACTCTATGCATTCCCTTGCCGGTTATTACATCAGGCATTTGCCGAAACGTATCTGAAATAATCCCCATGCCGGTTCTTTCGCTAGAATTGGGATCTAATATTTTTATTTTGCAGGTTAAACCTTTTTGCTTATCATCATCTGTGAGTTCAAATGGTTTTGACATGGGAAATGAAGGCATAATAATTGCGCCTTCCGGTGTAACAATATTCTTCAATGCGGAAATTACTGTTTCAGCGCCACCATCGACATTACCAAAACTGCTGAGAGAGCTATGGACTTCAATATACATGCCTTTTTGTAAGCCAAGCTCACGGAACCTGGTTTCGATTTCATCACGAGTAATCATATTATGTCCTTTCCCTCATTTGAGTCGTAAACCTCAGGAATGTGTGGATTATCTGCATTCATGGGGTTACGCTTTATAAGCTGCAATGGCGGCCGGGCTGGTTTAATCCCACATTTCGGAGGTCGAAAAATTTCTTATAGTTAATAACAATTATTAATAAGTAGCATAAATTTATATTACCAGATTAATCACTTTTTCAGACTTTATCGCCTCATATACCATCTGCAATAGACAAAAATATTTTTGGGGAGTACAAAGCGATTTTGGTTAAACTACATATTATTTTATATTCAACGATCATTGACTCAAGAAATCTACAACAATTTATGTCTATTTAGAATATACGTATGATCTTTTAATACGGACAGAGAGCATATAATCGACAAATAATCACTATAAAATGGTTGTATAGAGTTTGTATTTATCAATAATCGTTATTAACTGTCTTTCTGTGCTTCATGTCCGAAATGTGGGTTTAATAAGTATGCTGTCGGGCGGGGCAGGCCGAGAAAGGTAGTTGCTGGCTCAGAATAGGGTCAATATATTCATGCAAAGTATAAAGGGGCGGGACTAAGATCCCGCCCTAAGTATTTGATGGTGTTCCCAGGTGGTAATGGAAATACCCAGATCATATCTATTTGTTATTCGCCGTTATGAACTCGTATATTTTTTGGCAAAGCTTTATGGTTTCAGGAGTAAGATCATTAATATTATTAATATGATGAAGTGATCTTTTGCAGAAAGTAAGCTTATCGGAAACTGTACCTGACTTTGATGCATAGGAGCCATGTCTATTTTTATCACTTAAATTTTGTTCAATGAATTTGCCGAGATATTTATTTGAGTAATCTTTTTCGGCAAACGATATATGGAAAAGAGGAGGTTTTTTTTCATATTCCTCGATTACCTTGATTAAAACATTTTTAGTTAATAGATTCTCTATTTCTTTACATGGTAAGCAATAATAACGATCAAGGAGTTTTTCTTTTAATTTATTTTGTCGGCCTAGTTTTTTATCGCTGTCTTTATCAGTTATGAGTAATAGTTTGCTACATAGTCTGTCAACATTTATAGTGGATAATAAATCACTTTCTTCTTCATTATCCAAAAAGGACCAATGAGTTATATTATTTCCTCCATACTCTACGAATGAAAAGTGTATATCTTCTTTATATACAGTTTCATTTTTTAAGTTCTGTTGATAGATCTTAAAATAATGACGCAAATAAAGCCTATCTGTAATGCCTTCCACCCAGATTGTACAATTAGATAAAAAAACTGAAGACTTTTTTACACCGAGTAGACTTAACAATTGATTATCACCAGTACTTACCGTTTCAACAATACATCTAGGTTCAAGCTCTTTAGAATTAGTTTCTTCAAACTCTTTTTTTATTGAATAGATTGAAATATTATCGATATCTAAGCTTATATCTAATAGATGATTTGAATGCGTAGAAATAAAATATTGAAAATTTTTGAACTCTGGTCGTGTAAGCGTTTCTAATAGTTTTCTTTGCAACCCAGGATGCATGAATATTTCGGGTTCTTCAATAAAAACTAATAAACTTTCTTCAGAATGAGCAAACAAAGGAAAGGTTATGATGATTATTGATTGAATACCGTCTCCTAAGTCAAAAATAGGACGCTCAGCTTCATTACCTATTTTTACAAATAATACATCTGAGCCATTACGAGGAATTAACGCTACTTTTTGGCCATCAAAAAAGTTATTACCTAAGAAGTCTTGGAAATTGGAAATTTTTTCTCTTTCTGTTAATGTGCCGAGTAATAAATCTTGAACTTGTTTAAATAGTTCTAATCCTGTGAAAATACTTTCTTGATGATCTTGATGATCTTGAAAATAGTCTTGAATTGTACGCTTTTTATAAAGATCGATATTGTTTGCAAGATTTCGCAGCCCTCTAAGAGTTGGAATATATACTTTTTTACAATTGCATGTAGTGTTTATGGCAGAAAATAAATCAGTTTCAAACGATGATGCAAGATTATGAAGTTCCGAATTTAGGCTTGAAGGATCGTTTAATCCAATTCCATCTGAATCAATTGGATATTCGCGATCTAGTTGAGATGAATCTCTTAATAAAGAATCTATAAATTGTATATATGGCATTACAAAATCTGTGTTGTTTATTCCTGAAGGAATTGCACTCAAAACATCTAAAGTATGGCGAAGTCTATTATAATCTCTTATTCTGCGTGATCCAATACAGTTACCTATAGCCTGTTTATATTTATAAATTATTTCATTTATTTTTTCATGATCAATTGTATAATTTAGTCCCTTTAAATTATCAATTTGAAAGATTTTTCGAAGAAGCCGACTTTTACCAGAATTATTTGTACCAACGATTAAATTTATATGTGAAAGACTATCTATCCAATTTTTTGAGTGCGAAGATGAAAATATGAATTTTTCAAAATCACCTAAATTTAGACTGCGAAACATATTTTTTCCTCCAAACCAAAAGAATAATCTGCTGTATTACCATTTATATACACCTTTCGGCAACTAGCAGCATTTACCTCTTCACAAATTCTGACATATTTTACTGTGACTAAAAAAGGAAAAACCCCGGTAAATACCGGGACCTAAACCTTATAATCAACCCGATCTCCAACGCCATCCACGATAGAGCGCTGCTTATAGGGATCAGGCTTGGAGTTATTTTTTATGGATTTTTTGGCTCTAAACTGCCTTTTTTTTCTTGGTAGATACTGTGTTTCAAAATCAAAGTAATCCGGCATTGCTTTGCGAACAGGTAGAATTTTTCTTATTGCTTGGATAGGTTCAACTCGTTCCACGGTATCACCTCGCCAATTTGGTCATTAAGGACTCTCTTTAGAGGGTATGTATTCAATAAGGTCGCCAGGTTGGCAGTTGAGAGCGGTACAAATACTTATTTATTTACCATCTCTTTTGGCAATAGCATCTAGTTTTTGTTGAGGTAATCCAGAATAAAGTTTTGCAATTAGTTTTGGCTGGGTTATCTGATATTCAACAGCGTTGTTAATCAAGGTAAAGAGTTTGCTGACAGTTTCAATATCATCTTTTAGATCAATTGTACCGGGGTGTACCGCATTATTTCCTATGAGGCGGACAATGTCAAAAGTCTTTTGTATATTTTCAGGTAAGCCATTACGTACCAGGTAAGCAATGTAATCATTAATATCTTTACCTTTGGCACCTAAATGGACACATAGCTTTTCTACAAGTAGCCTTAGTAAAGCAGCGGCACTTCTGGGAGAAAGGTCTGCAATTGAACGTGCTTCTTCATAGTCATTAATTAATTCATTTGGCAAATCTTTATGGGGCTCGGGCAATGAATTGATCGGATTAATAGGATACAAAATCACAGTGCGAGGTTTAATAACCTGCTCATCATTAATGGGGTCATATTCATAATCGCAATCTTCACTTTCAACAAAAATGTGCTCCAGAGTTACCTTATAGCAAACAGGACATAAATATAAATTCCAAGTATCATCCAGCCAAATTAAATCATACTCTCTCATTTTGTTATAGTTAGCAATTAAATGGGCAAAAGTTTCATTTCCGCAATGGAAGCAATGTATTACTTTACCTTTATCTTCAGTGCTCATAGTGTTATTTTGAGAAGCAGAATTATTCTGGTCGGCCATTATCATCACCCATATTGGGTATGTATTCCAGCAAATCCCCTGGCTGGCAGCTGAGGGCAGCACATAATTTCTCTAATACATCCCATGTAACACCTTTAGCATCCTCATGGTATAGTGCTGTTGCTGTATTTCTAGCTATGCCTGCCATTTTTGATAGTTCAGATATATTTATTCTCTTTTCGCCTAATATTCGGCTAAGATGACATTTAATCGCCATACAATCACTCCTTTAAACATATTGTACCATGATTTTTGTAAAATGCGCAACGTATTGAGCAAAATGTATTGACTTGCATGCGCAGACATGCTATCATAAAGATAGTACAAGCAAGCAAAATGATAACTAGAATGAGCAGGAATGAGGGTTAAAAATGTTAAAATCTATCGTAGCCACTATTGGCAATGCCTTGGTAAAGCGCGGTATATCCCGCCCGCATGCCTTCCAAAAATCCTGGCGTATGGCCCGGCAAAACAGATTCTTTGCCAAAGCTGTCGGCGTGACTATCGGCAGCCGTCAGGAAGCTCTTATGCGCTTGGCGCAATACGGACGGGAACTGGTCCATGTGTACCTGATGCATGAGGGCAATAACCCGGTAGATCCCAACGCGGTGGCCGTGGTTGTTGCGGTGGCCGATAAAGGGCAATACAAGGCCGGATATCTGCCGAAAGAAGGCGCCAACCTGTTAGCCCGGGTATTGGACAAGTTCGGCGGAAAACTGGTGGCCACACTGGAGAGCATTACGGGCGGGGGTGAGCGGAAGATACGGGCTTAATTTTAGTTATACTCTGGGCGGTGGTCTCGCCCGGTAATGAAAGGAGTGTGATCAATGAATTTGCAACTGGTAAATGGTAAGTTGCCAGTGGAAAAGGACAGGGGGCAGCGAGTGATAACCTTTCGGGATATTGATGCGGTGCATCAGCGCCCGGAGGGAACGGCGCGAAAGAGGTTTAATGACAACATTACTTATTTTATAAAAGAGGAGGATTATTTCGAAGTTAACCAGCCGTCCGAAATTCGGACGCTTGGTTTGGAGCGTCCCCAGGGTGGCACGCCTGAGAAAGTTATCTTACTTACTGAGTCCGGCTACTTAATGGTAGTTAAATCCTTCCACGACGATCTAGCCTGGAAAGTCCAACGCATGCTGGTCAAAAGCTACTTCCGGGCCAAAGACCAGGGCGAAGAAAAGCAACTCCCACCACCAGGCACCACAGCCGACATACTTAAAGAGAATATACTCACAGGTAAAGCCTTCGCTGAGGCTATGGGTCTGAATGAGCAGCAAGCCTTAATGGCTGCGATTGCAAAAACTGAGCGCCAAACGGGGGATGATCTCCAAGATTTCAAGCACCTGCTGACTTCTGTGCCGAATGCCAGGCAAATAGAGCCTAGATATAAAGGCAGAGCCCGGGGTGAGAACAAGTTAAGTCCTGAACGGTTAGCTGTATTAGAAGCACTAAGCAACGCCGGGAAGCCGCTAACGCCAAAGCAAGTAGCGATTATAACCGGGCGGGGCAGGAATGCAGCGCAGAAACTACTTATAAAACTAAGGGAGGCGGGGGCAGTCGATATTGTGAGGTATGGGCAATACGTTCTAAAGGAATCGCGAGTATTCCCAGTCAAGCAATAGAAAAGGCCGCTAAGTGTTTGCACCACTCAGCAGCCAAGGACAAGCAAGGAACCTACAAGAAACCCGCCGTCAAGTCCATTCTATCAGGCGGCGGGGAACCAGTCAAATGATAGGAGAGTGATGCTATGACTAGTAATATTCCTTCAAACCGTGACAACATATCAATATTTGAATTACTAGCAGCGATTGGCGCAGATAGGGCAGTAAACACATATCAACCGAGCAAATTGCCGGAATGGAAGCAAGCTTACGATAAATTGCAAGAGATGATAAATAAATTACTTGAAACAGGCGCTAAACAAGTAGAGATTGAGAATTTGCGTAACCAGGCCACGGTATTTGAGTGCACTGTAATTGATACCATGTATAAATATGGATTCTCTGATGGAATACACTTTATCATTGAGACTCTAACCGGAAAGAAGGTAACATGACATGAAAGAGCTTGAGCGTCAACGCCTTGACCGGTATATAGCCGATGCAGAAAAGTGGCTGTTTGTCATTACCGATGGTTTGCGGTACCCAGAGAACTCACAGCAGGCTGCTGCTGGTGCTTTGGCTAGGGCTGTGGTTGAATTACTAACTGTGGTAAATCACCAAATGAATATTGATGGGGGGCAATAAGATGTTTTTATCAAATCAAACCTGCCCTGTATGTGGGCACCGTCTACATGTTACCTGGTCGTGGCCGCCGGTTATTACTGGTTCGCCTACACCGCTGGTATTTGTATGCCAGAACTGCGCTATAAACGAGATGGCTGACGGGTATATAGAACGGAAACCTTTTGCAAATGATGTGATTATAAAGCCGGAGGGACGGAATGTTTTAGCGCGGCATTACAGCGCCTATAATCAGGCCATTCCATATATGAATGAGAGAAAGATACCTATTGGTGCTTAAAATACAGGTGGGGAGAGGGTGTAGCATGGTCATTAGTGATGGAATGCGCGATAGCATGCTGGATATAGCGGGGCTTACATATAAAGAGCATTTAAATAGAGGCGGTACTTTAGAAGTATGGCAATATGGCAAGTATACGCCCACTTATATAATGTTACCGGTCGGAAAAGTAGATTTTGATCGGCAGGGATCGTCGTGCATATTAAAGGCGATAGCCCGAACGGTACCAGGCGAGGATGTCCACAGGTGCTGGCGTATTGAGGATGTTGTGGACGTAAGGGATATTCTTAATGCTGTTGGTCAAGGCTTTAGCGATTCTTTAAAGGATTGCGTTGGCCGGGAGGCGCGAAATGAGTAAATCAACAAACTTAATCATAGTTATGTCTGCGGATGAGCAGCAAAGCCGGGTATTTATTGCAGGTGCTTCGACAGTTGACGAATGGCAAGATAAAATGATGGCCGTAGTACTTAAAGATAATACGACATTCCGATTTTCTCGGGATAGCAGTAGGTTTGCTGATGATTTGATAGCCTGGGGTAAGTCGGAACAGGCTAAAAGGGGAGGTATGAGCGGTGCCTAAATTAAAAGTGGATGAAAGATTTGTTTGGGCAGAGCTGCTTTGTCTTAGAACAATACTTATAGAAGTGGTGGCCGGTAAGCGGCATGGTATGCAGAGCGGGAAAGCGGCAGCAATCGCCAGGGAGATTGAGCGCCTAGCGGCAGCGGTGATTGTGCCAGTAAATAAAAAGATAGCAAATTAGAAAGATCGGCGGGGTTAATTCTCGTCGATCTTTCTAATTTGGTAATTGTCCGATTTACACATGTAAGCGACGCAAAAAAGAATTTATGTGCAGGGCTTTATTGGTAGGCGTGGAATTAAATTCAAGACGGACTGTTATAAATTGAGTGATACAAAGATTTGGTGATTTATAATAAAAACTAGAAAACGAATATGGGGCTTTTGCTAAGGGGGAAGTATACTTTGGACGCTACTAGTGCTGCATGGATTGGATTTCTAGGTGCCTTGGTTGGAGGATTAATAGGTGCTATAGGTAGCTACTTTGGCAGTGTTAATGCTACTAAGCGAAACATATTTTTCACACAAAGAGTACAAGAATTTACTGCTCAAGCTCAATTACACCGGCAAATTGAATTCAGTCTTTTTAAAATTGATATATTATATGAACAAGTCACAACAAACAACTTATTTGATAAATTGTTCTATGTTGAACATACAATCTATGATTCAGAATGGCATAAGCATTTAGCCATTTTACTTGATTACATTTCCGTTGAGCACCAAGATACAATTGTGTTATGGTTTGATTCATTGGCGCGTTTTATATCGTCAGCAAGAGCTACTGGTGGATATGTTAACGGTGCTGAGATTGTCAAATTTGTTGGCGAAGTATCGACATTACGTGAGGAAGTAGTGGAAGTGTTAAAATTTATAGTGACATTAAGAGAATAGGCGACTATATTTTCCTCAAAGCAAAAATATTTAAGGTAAAAATAAAAAATTAAAGCTATGGTATTCCCATCATAAGGCTCATAGACTCAAGTGCTATAAAGAATATGGAAGGATTACCCAAACAGGAGGATACAATGTTAGCAAGTATTATTAGTAAACACATTAAACAGAATAACAATAATATGAGTTTGCTTTTAGGAGAGTGTGATAAGCTTATCCAGATTGGTCAAGGAGGAAATAGTCTTGTATATGGTGGTAAACAAAATGGTCATGATGTAGCAATAAAATTTTTAGTTCAGGAGGATTCACAAAAATTATTAAGGTTTAAGGCAGAATATTTTAATATAAGTTTAATTAATAATTATAAAAATATTGTTAAGTATATAAACTATGAGGAATATAAGCTAGAGGATAAATTAATTCCAGTTATCGTGATGAAAAAGTATGATTGTTCGTTAGCAAAATATAAGGAAAAATTTGATGTTAACTATACCGAGTTTGTTAAACTATTCAAGTTTTTAATTCGTACTTTAAAATATATACATTCACATGGGGTAATTCATAGAGATATAAAGCCAGAAAACATTTTAGTAAATGCGGATGGAGAGTTTGTTTTAGCTGACTTCGGGATTGCTGGCTATGACTCGGAACGATATCTAATAAAGGCGGAGACTGGAAAGGGTGAGAGAATTGGAAACTATGAATTCTCAGCACCTGAACAGTATTACAAAAATAGTGCGCCAAAGGATCCACATCCGAATATGGACATCTATGCTGCAGGGCAAGTCTGTCAATGGTTTGTTACTAGTTCAACACATAAGGGGACTGGAAGAAAAAAACTTACTTCAATAATGCAAGAGCAAGATATGGATATTTTTGATTTAATTATTAATAAATGCATTATGCAGGATCAGAATGAAAGATTCCAAAGTATTGAGGAAATCATAGAGACTTATGAAAGATTAAAAAAGAGCAAGATTAAGGAAGATCCATGGGATTCAATTTATAAATTTAACGATGCTCTAAGAGCATCATTTCCCAAAATCTACAAGAAGATAACGTACGTTAGTGATCCTAAAATCTTAGAGCGGTTAATAGAAAATCTTTTAAGAAAGGAATTTGGTAAATATCTTTGGTTCAACACAGGAACAGGGAACATGTATATTTCTGAATTACAATTAGAATATAATTCGGATAGTAGAATTTTAGTTATGAATGAGATAGAAGCGTTGCTTAATGGAGTGTGGGTGTATATAGGAGATTCTGAATATGATGATGTACTAATTTTGGATTTAAGTCCTCTTGAAGAGTATGAACTTGATGGGAAGCAGTGTTATGATATTTCAATAATTAATGGTAAATACAAAGTTGATAGTAATGATATTAGATCTGGATATGTAGAATTAGAAGATAAAGTTTACTCGCTTCAGGATGTTGATGTAATAGAAAGGAGTAGGCAATTAACAGAGCAATACCATGTATTAGGAACGCCATATCATTGTGCATTGTTAGTGGAAAATGATAAATATGTAACAAATCTCCAGAAAAATACTACATTAACTATGGAAATAGTTGATGATTTTATTAAAAAAATTAGAAGAAATAAACATGAAGAAGTCGTGAAAATGCTTTAGTTAAATAAAGTAGATCAGGTTGTATGTATATCGGCGGGATTAACTTACCGTCGATTACTCATTTATTTGGCAAAATGTCCAAATTGTCCAGAGATATAAGCGCTATTTTACTATAAAAAAGGTACCTGGTGTACGATTTTATTTAAAGGGAAACACAATATTAAGAAGAAAATAGATGGTGAATAAATGCAAAATGTTGGTAGACTAACAGTGATAAATCAAAATTTGTGAAAGTAGAAAAAAGAGAGAAGTTTTGAAGCTTATGCTAACTAAGAGCAATGAAATTACCAAAAACGATAGTTTAGAATACGGGAGATGACGTTATGAGTAAAAACACGGTATACATGTACATCCTTGATACTATGGCCGATTGGGAGTGGGGATACGTAACTGCTGAATTGAAAACCGGACGGTTTTTCAAGAAAGGAATTCCTCCATTTACGATTAAGACTTTTGCTCTAACTAAGGAACCGATTGCGACCATGGGCGGACTACGCATAATACCTGATTTAGGCGTTGATGAAATTGGCCCTCAGGATTGCGAATTATTACTGTTACCCGGTGGCGAAACTTGGCTGGAGTCAACTCATGCCATAGTGTTGGAAAAGGCGAAAGAATTTTTGGCTTGCGGTATTCCTGTCGCCGCAATTTGTGGTGCGACTATGGCACTTGCAGCAGCCGGCGTTTTGGATACTTAC
Source organism: Sporomusa sp. 246TCP1 (assembly GCF_057319775.1). Taxonomy (NCBI): domain Bacteria; kingdom Bacillati; phylum Bacillota; class Negativicutes; order Selenomonadales; family Sporomusaceae; genus Sporomusa; species Sporomusa sp. 246TCP1. Next base: position 489,973 of record NZ_CM170492.1, read on the forward strand.
CGGCATACAAGCAATGATCTTCCGTATTTAAAAAAGGTTTGTCCAGACTATAAAGGAGAAGAGAACTATCGATTCGAGAGCGCGGTTAGTGATGGCAATCTGATTACTGCTGGAGGGATGGCTCCGCTAGAACTGGCTTATCAGGTTTTCAAGAAACTATCCGTATTTTCGGATGAAACCTTGGATTGTTGGTACAAGATTCATAAATTGCAGGATCCGCAGTACTTTTATAAACTGCTAAAATCTCTTGAGCAGGAATAGAGTAGTTGAAATTGACATATTGTTAAGTTCAAGACGATGATATAATCCTGCCGTTTATTATTATTTTCAAGGCCTTATAAATCCAAGCAATACGCCACATAACAACTATGTAAACTTGCCGTTTATTTGCCGTTTATTTTCAAAAAAGAGCTCAAAAAAGAACAAATGTTCTAAGAACCAAAAACCTTGAAACCCGTATAAAACAAGCATTTTCAAACATAACAAAACGTAAACAAAAGCAATGTTTCCACCTTCTAAGTGGTTGGTCGAAGGTTCAATTCCTTCCAGGCTTGCCAGAGAAATCAAGGGTTTGTGGACATCACAAGTCCTTTAATTATGTCAAGTTGCCGTTTTATAGTAAGTTCAAGGCTTACTAACCTTGCTTACATCTTACTATGGATCCACGCGCAAGGCTTTGTTTCTGCCATTATTGCAAGGGAGATATTGTTGCGAAAGTCGCCTTTAGAGCTGGGGAAATGGCTTGCTTTTATCGTCGTTTGTATTTGTTTGGCCATTAGTGCAAGCTATGAGTTAATCGAGTTTGGCGTTGCTCTAGCACAGGGGAAGCCGCGCAAGTCTTTCTTGGAACCCAAGGCGATGTTTGGGATACACACTGGGATATGTTACTCGCGTTGGTCGGAGCAATCCACGGCTTTAATAATTCTGGGTGGGTATCATGATCATTCTCTGGCCAGGCACTAAGTGTGGGACCGATAATAGTATTAAAACGAACCTTAAAAACAGAAAAGAGGACTGGGATTTGATGTCAGACGAGTCCCTGTCCCTGCGTTTGTGATTTGCGGACTTTTAGTAAGACCAGGGAAAATGAAACTTTACAAACATTTAACTTACGCATAATACTTTTGGTGTTAATCTTTGATAAAATGAAAACAAGACAAATTGAATAATGGGTTGAGTTTATGAGAATACCCATGTACAATGCAGCCGAACAACATACACAGTTGTGGACTTTTAACTGTGTATTGGGAATTATTGGTATTGTACGAGGGTATTTTTTATTAATTATAAGAGGGATTAACAAATGGAAAAGCTTGAGTATCCTATTATAGCTGCGGTCAGAGATGTAAACCACATGAAAGAGGCCATTGAATCAAGGGTTGAGGTGATCTTTCTTATGTCCGGGGACATTTTTACAATTGAGGAGTGCGTCGCTGCAACGAGGAAATATCAAAAAAAAATTTTTCTGCACATTGATTTGATTAAGGGAATCGCCAATGACAAAGAAGGGCTTAGGTACATTGCGAAAAGGATAAAACCCGATGGGATCGTTTCAACGAAAAATCAGCTGATTCATGCAGCAAAAAAGGAAGGATTACTTACCATACATCAAGTGTTTTTAATTGATACACAGGCTTATGAGATCGCTATAAAAAACGTTTTAGACACCAAGCCTGATATGGTTGAAATAATGCCTGGTCTTATGCCGCGGATAATCCGGCAGCTGAGTCAAGCTGTTGGCTGCCCAATCGTTGCCGCTGGATTAATAAAAACGCAGGAAGAAATAGCTCAGGCTTTAGATGCAGGAGCCTACGCGGTTGCCATAGGCGAACGGCAGCTTTGGACATTAGTATTGTAGACGTACACGAATTATAGAAGGGCAGTGCGATATTAAATGAATTTATCTATGGACGAATATGCAGCTTTTATTTTTGATTTGGATGGATGCATATATAGCGGTAATACGGTATATCCCGCTGCTAAGGAATTGCTTGACAGCTTAATGCGGGTTGGCAAACACGTGCTGTTTCTCAGTAACAATTCTTGGCAAACTTCAGATACAATCCGTAAAAAATTATTATCCATGGGATTGCCGGTAGAACGTGCACCAATTTTGGCGACAACGGAACTTGTTGGCCAATATTTAATGGATAAGTACGGTGCTTTACAACTTCAAGCCGTAGGCTCGGAAGAGCTTAAAAAGTGTTTGCAACAAGTGGGGCATCGGGTGTTTCCTTTGGGAAGTCAGGAGAAATGTGATGTTTTGGTAGTTGGTCTCGATCAATCGTTTACATATCAGAAACTTTGCGATTGCTCACAGAAACTGGCTATTGGGGGGAAGCTGGTAGTTACAAACCTTGATTTTTATCACCCAGGAGAAGGCGGCCATAGAATTCCGGAGACAGGCGCTTTCGTTGAAGCCATAAAGGCTGTCGCTGGTATTAGTGAAGTGGAATCAATAGGAAAACCTGCTGCTTACTCTTTCGAGATGATTACTAAGCAGATAGCAGTCGACCCTGAAGCATGTGTGATGGTTGGTGATAATCCTTATACTGATATGCAGGGGGCTCACGCTGCCGGAATGTTTACGGTGTGGATTTCTCACGGAAATAAGTTTCCCAGGGACGCTAAATGTAAACCAGACATTGTGGTGAATACCATCGGCGAGTTATTGGACGAACTTGTGAATCCAAATAAGCGATAAGCTAGGAGGCTGAAGAATGCAACCAAGAGTTATAGTAGTTTGTATTGATGGGATGGCAGCATATTACTTAAGCGATGATCGCTGCAAGATGCCTAATTTAAGAAGTCTGCTTGTTGGAGGAGCAAAAGTGGAAAAAATGACGTCTACGTATCCTTCTTGCACTTGGCCGGCCCATACTACGATTGTAACTGGTGTTTCACCAAGCAAACATGGGATACTTGGCAACTGGGTAGTTGAAAAGTCTTCGCGTCATGTTAAGGAGTATTATGGAGATCGGGTATTTGAGAAGGAAGATGTGGTCAAGTTTCCAACATTATATGATCTAGCTCATCAAAAGGGTATTCAAACTGCAGCAATTTGTTGGCCGCTTACCCGTGGTGCCAAACATATCGATTTTAATATTCCCGAGTTTTACGAACAGGAACTATTTGAGCAGCACTCTACGCCGCTTTTCTGGCAGGAACTCAAAGAACAAGGGATACTAGTAAACAATTATGGCCCTTGGAGTAAAGAGCATTCACGGGGACAAATGCAGGATTGGTTAACAACCGAAGTCGTAAAATACTTGATAGGCAAACAGAAACCCGGTTTGATCCTAGCACATTTTCTGCTAGCTGACAGCTTTCAGCATGACTATGGGACATGTAGTCCGGAAGTGTTTTGGTCGCTGGAATACTTGGATGAACGTTTGGGGCAGATTATCGAAAAATTGAAAGCAGAGGGGTTGTATGACAGTACCGATGTATTTGTGATATCTGATCATGGTTTCATGGATGCTCATAGTGCAATTCGCCCCAATGTGCTGTTTAAGCAACAAGGCTGGTACAATTCGCTTTCACCTGAACAGAGCAGAGTTATCGCAATTTCCAATGACGGCTCAGGTTATATATATGTTTTTGATGAAGAATATAAGGATCAGTTGGTGCAAGAAATAAAGAAATTGCTGCTGGCAACGGAAGGTGTGGCAGGAGTTTTTGAAAACCAGCATTTTGAGAGGCTGGGATTACCAAATGTTGAAGACCATCCGCATCAAGCTGATCTTATTGTCGAAGCTGCTCCTGGTTATTTAATACAAGATGCTGGCGGAGATAATCAGGTAGTGAGTAGGCAATTTGATAAAAAGGCAACTCATGGATACCTACCGGAAAAAGATGAGATGAAGGGAATACTCGTAGCTTGCGGCCCAAGCATTAAACCAAGTTGTGTTGTTCCCGAAGGCAATATTGCTGATATTGCGCCGACTATCGCTGGTATTTTTGGCATAGAAATTGCGATTGCCGATGGCAAAATTCTGAAATCAATTATTACAATTAAGGAGTGAGAGCTATGGAGGGGGGAGCAGAAATTGTCCTGCTTAAAGGAAGAAAGGTGTGGAAACCGGTAAAATTACTGGATATGATAAAAACAAAAAAACTACTCTGGCCAGTGTTGTTATTGCTGCCGGCGCTGGTTATTTATGGAGTTTTTTTTATCTTTCCGTTTTTTTTTACTTTTTATTTAAGTTTTATGCAATGGAATTTAATTAGCCCGGATATTGAACCTGTTGGTTTGCAAAACTATCAAAACCTGTTTGCTGATAAAGTTTTTTGGATTTCATTAACCAACACGGCTTTTTATGTAGTTGTTACGGTTCCCCTTTCCATGTTGCTGGGGCTGGGATTGGCAGTATTAGTTGAAGGTGCAGGACGTTATCGTGAAGTTTACCGATTTTTGTTATTCATTCCGGTGGTTGCCTCGCTTGCGGTGACTAGCTATGTGTGGATGTTGCTTATGAACCCTACGAATGGGCTAATCAATGCCCTATTAGCTTATCTGGAGATTGCAGGGCCTAATTGGCTAAATGATCCCCAGTGGGCTTTGCTGAGCTTAATGATCATCGGAGTATGGAAAGCGCTAGGTTATAACATAGTTCTTTATATTGCCGGTTTAAAAGGTATTGATAAGCGATTATATGAAGCGGCGGAAATGGACGGCGCCGGGAAATGGAAGCAGTTCACAGCTATAACGATGTCAATGTTGTCACCAGTCCATTTTTTCGTGTTGCTCGTAAGTATAATTAATTCTTTTCAGTTATTTACTACGATTCATATAATGACCCACGGTGCACCAAATAACGCTACCAATGTTTTAGTGTATGAAGTATGGCAGGAAGCGTTTCAGTTTTTTGATATTGGCAAAGCTAGTGCACTATCTATGGTGATGTTTATAGTGGTGTTGCTAATTACCATTTTGCAAATACGGTTTAGTGAATCCAAAGTTCATTATCAGTAGGAGGACCAAATGAAAGGCAAATACGTCGTAGGGATAGTTAACAATTTTTTTTTAATTCTCATTACCATAGCGGTGTTGCTACCTTTTTTATGGATGGTAAGCGTTTCTTTTAAACCAACGAATGAAGTATTTCAAGGGGGGCTGTGGTTTTTTCCTACAACAATTGTTTTGGACGGTTACAGGCAAGTATTTGAGGAAACTCAGTTTTTTACTTGGATGTACAATAGTATGTTCATCGCGGGAGTATCGACTTGCGGACAAGTGGTCATCGCTTTTTTAGCGGCATATGCTTTTGTACGGTTTAACTTTCCGGGACGAGACATATTATTCTATTTTGTTTTGGCTACCATGATCATACCGGTTCAGGCGCTGATGATTCCTACATTTATTACTATTAACTTATTTGGCATGATTAACACACTTGCCGGAGTTATAATTCCGTACCTGGCAAGTGGTTATGCAATATTTCTAATGCGGCAGTCTTTTTTAGCCGTTCCCAAAGAACTTGCCGATGCAGCAGCTGTTGATGGTTGCGGAGAACTCGGCATTATTTGGCACGTATACCTGCCTGCGGCGATTCCAGCAGTGGCGGCGCTTAGTATTATTTTGTTTGTGAATCATTGGAATGAATACTATTGGCCGTTACTTGTGCTTACAGATGAACAAAAATTAACGTTGCCGATTGCTTTAGTTCATTTCCAGAGCGAAGGTTTTACGGAATGGGTCCCAACAATGGCAGTTGCAACCCTGTCGACGATTCCAGTATTGATTCTTTATTTATTTACGCAAAAGAAATTTGTCGAAGGGTCCACTAACAGCGGTCTTAAAGGGTAAGGTTTTACGAAGATGAAGGAGGAAAAAAGACATGAAACGCATTTTTGTATTGTTAATGATTATGTTAATTATGGTTTTCACTCTCACTGGTTGCTTCAATTCTAGTTCTACATCAAAAGAAGCTGCAGCCGATAAAAAAAATCTTGTTGAAATAGAATTTTGGCACATTCATGGTGGAGTGCATGGGGAAGTAATTAAGAAACTAGCGCAAGAGTTTAACGAAAAGCAAAATAAGATTCACGTTACGCCGGTATTTATTGAGGGGACGTATGAAGGAATCATCGAAAAGCTGCAAGCTAAAGCTGCAACAAAACAACTTCCGGTATTGACGGAGGTGGGATTTACTTATACATCGTATATACAAGAAAATATGCCGATTGTTTCCATGCAACCCCTTATTGACCGGGATAAAGTGGATCTAACTGATTTTTATCCGACAATGCTCGGACTAAGCAAGGGAAAAGATGGGAAACTTTATAGCCTTCCCTTTGCCGTAAGTACTCCAGTAGTTTACTACAATAAGCAAATGTTTCAAGAAGCTGGTCTGGATGCGGAAAATCCTCCGAAAACTTTTGCTGAACTTAAATATGCTGCCGCCAAGTTGACTAAAGGCGATCAGAAAGGCATATATTTTGATTATGCTATAAGCGGTAATTGGCTATTTCAGGCGATGGTGGAAACTATGGGTGGACAGATGATCGCTGACGACGGGAGAACGGTTATGTTTGATCAAGCGCCAGGCGTAAATGCCCTGCAGTATTGGAATGACTTAGTTACTGATCAATCTATGCCGGTCATTGATAGTAAGCAGGCTATGCAAAGCTTTACTAGTGGCAAGTTAGGTATTTTTGTTAGTACAATAATGTATTTGCCTCAACTGCAGAAAGATAGCAAATTTACCATAGCCACAACTGTATTTCCGGTAGATGGAGTTCATAAAAGGAAAGTTCCGGCAGGCGGTAATAGCTTATTTATTTTAAAAACGACACCAGAAAAAGAGCAGGCAGCCTGGGAATTTGTGAAATTCCTTACGTCTAAGGACGGCTACGGAATTATGGCGAAAGGGATGGGGTATATGTCTTCCCGTAAAAGTGTGGTTGACGACGACCAAATGCTAGGCAAGTATCTGAGAGAGGAAAATCCTCCGGCTAATACGACTTATCTCCAGGTAAATGACATGGTTAAATGGTATAATTTCCCGGGAAAAACTGGTACACGCATTTATAAAATTACACAGGATGCTATTCAAGCAACCCTTGCTCAACAGAAAACTGCAACACAGGCATTGAGCGATGCAGCCATAGAAGCAAATAAATTGTTAAATTGAATAGTATTTGTTCTAACGGGAAGAGCATTTAGATCCAGTTTTTATAAATAAGTGAGGCGATTATGATGGCATCTATAAAGTATAAGGGAATTTGCAAACATTATGACAATAATATGATTGCGGTCAAAAGCTTCGACCTGGAAGTGAACGACCATGAATTTTTGGTATTGGTTGGTCCCTCTGGGTGTGGTAAGTCTACCATGCTAAGGATGACGGCCGGATTAGAGAAAATTTCGGAGGGAGAACTGTATATTGGTGACCGTCGTGTTAATGATGTGCCAGCAAAAGAGCGGGATATTGCCATGGTTTTTCAGAGTTATGCTTTGTATCCTCAGATGAGTGTTTATGATAATATGTCTTTTGGACTTTCCTTACGTAAAACTCCTCAAAAGGAAATAGATAAAAGAGTAAATGAAGTTGCCCAGATACTTGATATTGCCCATCTGCTGAAAAGAAAACCAAAAACACTTTCCGGGGGACAACGGCAGCGGGTGGCATTGGGCCGAGCTATCGTAAGGGAGCCACAGGTTTTTTTGATGGATGAACCCCTCTCAAATATTGATGCGCAACTGCGGGTTCAGATGCGTGCTGAAATCAGTAAACTACAAAGAAAACTGGGAGTGACAACCATATACGTAACGCATGACCAGACCGAAGCCCTGACCATGGGTGATCGGATTGTTGTCATGCGACACGGAATGATTCAACAGGTTGCTTCGCCGATCGAACTATATCAATCGCCTGCTAATTTGTTTGTGGCTGGTTTCATTGGTTCACCGATGATGAATCTTCTTGAAGGGGAGTTGAGTGAACAAAATGGTGAGCTATACTTCCAGCACCAATCTTTCAGAATGGAGATTCCACGACAAAACGCTGCTTATATTATTCGAGAAAGCGTTGTAAATCGTAAGGTTATTCTCGGTATACGTCCTGAAAATATCCAGGTGTATCTACAGCCAGAGCAGGATACTTTTGTTGGGAACATTGAATTAGTTGAAAACCTTGGTTCAGAAATGTACTTGTATCTTAGGGGAATAAGTGACAGGCCGCTTGTTGCGCGAGTAACTCAAAACGTAGCGTTTTCTATGGGTACAAGTGTGAATATTGCCTTCACCCCGGAATCTTTTCATTTATTTGATCAAGAAACTGAGAAAAACTTATTATTGTAAAGGCGGTCTGTTTACTGGCGACTTATACTAAGGCTTGTGCTTATTTGATGTGCAAGAGTAAGCATGTTTGACATGGGCATATGTGGTTGCGAATAAAATATAAGTAACTTAAAGGGACATGGGGACAGGCGGAAACCATTGAAAAATGGTCTAATTTTTAAGTCATTCTAGGAATTTTACTCTTGAAGTGCGAAGCGATTCATGAGATATTGCAAAAACAAATGACGGTTGCCGGGATAATTAGCGAAGCATTTAAACAGTATAAACTTACCCCGGTCGTAGTAGGCGGATTAGCTGTAGAATTTTATACATTATCCAGCTACCTTACTCAGGATATTGACATGGTCATACCGGTGATTCTTATGCAAATGAAATAATACCTGCATTAGGATTTAAAAAATGTGATAGTGCATGGGTATTTGAACAAGATCCAACGATTATCGTCGATTTTCCGCGGAGCCCTCTAGGTGGATCGTGGGATAAGGTGCTACCGGTGGTACTAGAGTCTGGGGAAATTGTATATATGCTCTCCATTGAAGATATTATCATAGATCGTTTGTTAGCCGTTACGTATTGGGGTGATCCAGAAGAATGGGCTCAATATATGATGGCTGCTCACTATGATGATATCGATTGGGACTACTGCTTAAAGTGCGCGGAAGAAGAAGTTTGTTGTTCGACATTTTTATGTACCGCTAAAGTAAATTTCTGCCAATTTTTCCGCTGTACGGGTTGATAGCGCCTGGGTTGTCAGTGTAGGATTTGGCCCACCCAAGCCGTTATAGAGTACACTATTGTCTGTGATAAACAGCCTTTTTACTTGAAGAGCTTCACAATTGCGATCAACAACATATCCCATACGCATCGTACTTTGCATATGAACAAATAGATAAGGGGCGCAGTCGGAACGAATAATTTTCTTAGCGCCCGCATTCTTGAGGATATCGGCTGCAATCGTAGCCAGCGTATCTCTTTTTTGTTTATCCTTGTTACTTGGTCGATGGTTAATTGTTGGTATTGAATCGTGCTCATCCTTAAGCAGGGAGGTAAGAGTAATTTCATTTTTCTGATTAACTTCATCATCAGTAAATATCAAAAGACTTAGCATCCTTGGATAGTCCAACATCAATTCTATCAGTTCCTGACCGACGATTTTCCCTTTGATATCCCAAGGCTCTTCTGGTTTTGGGCGGCGTAAAAAATTATATTCTTTACTTAAGGTAAATTGTAATGAAGAAAACAATCCCGGACTTAACCCCAATCCCTGAATAACGCCGACACCCGGATAATCAAATCTTACAGCTGAATTTTGTCCCACATATGATTTTACATCAAGCGTGCCTAATATGTTTAGCAAAACCTGCTCATCAAATACGCCAGATACACAATCGAACCAATGGGTTGTGAGTCCTTTTCCAACCCACGGATTGTCCGGTAATTTTGAATTCAACCAAAGACGAGGAGTTTCAACGGCACCAGCGGCAACGATAACTGTTTTTGCCTTGAACTCACCCGTTTCTCCTGTCCATGTATTCCGGCATCTGACACCTACAGCCTTTAACCCCTCTTTTCCGCCTTCGGTCAAAATTTTTGTTACAAAGGTGTTTGGCCTAACCGCTACCATCCTTGTATCCAAAGCAAGGGGAATATAACTGACCAATGTTGAGCGTTTGGCCGTTTTTTTTACTGTGGGACCAATGTGACAACCGTTAATACAGTGACCGCAGAGCGTGCACCCTAGGTTTTTACCGTCAAATGTAAAAGTCGGATCGTTTATATTTGGATCAATGGGTAAAATCGCATTTGGTTGGGGACGATATCCCGGACTTGTCACATTTCGTGTTTTTAAAAGTGACCACCCGGCTTTTTGAGCACCATAAAAGAATAATTCCTCTTTGGCTGTCATTGGTGCAATCGTGACAGGAAGTGTTGCTTCCACTTTTTCATAATAGGGGATCAGTTCACGATAGGAGATAGGCCAAGTATTTTCTACGGCAGCTGGGTACGCCCGCGGTGAATTCCCGAAATAGAGCAGTGTGGTGCCGCCAACTCCGGCGCTTTGCCAGATAAACCCGCCATGGGGAACATGCCGCAACCAAGGTGGTTTTTTTCTATCTGCCTGGCCCCAACGAAATCTGCCTGTTACATAGTTATTCATATCATCTTCGCGATTTGTGAAGTGTTTAGCTAAGAGTTCATGGCTTAAATTTTCCGGATCGGCATCGCCAATAGCACCTTGTTCCTTATTTGGATTAGGCCATTGTTTATGTCCATACCACGGTCCTGCTTCAAGTAATAATACTTTTAGGCCCTTTTCACCAAGTTCTTTGGCAGCAACAGGACCGCCTCCACCCGCTCCAATGATGATAACATCAGCGTCATATGTCATCTGTACCCTTCCTATTCAGTAAAGTTATCGATTAAGTGGCCTCGATAGCCATGATAGCCCATGGAAGGACCTGGATATCCAATTTGCCTCCAGATTGCGGGGAACTGCTCCATTTCACGCTCTTCAGGCGTCTCCAAACGGCTGGAACCATAACCGGACCATTCTGAATAGTATCCGCTTGTGGCTAGCATGGTTATGATACTGATTGTGGCAAGTACAGCTCCCGGATTATTGCGAAAAGGGATGGGTAAGTTTGCAAGATTAACTTCTAGCTGTTCCAATAGCAGGATTGCTCGACAGCGATCCTCTGTATGAAGTGCGGCAAATATACCTTTTTCAGACGCTGCTAAGGAGTCTACCGGTTTTTCATTTTCCCCTTTAAAAATGAGTTGTCTGGCAGCTTCATTAAGCAATGATGCAGTTATATTGGCGAGATAGAACGGAACATTTATTAGAACAAGTTTAAGCGAAATAGAATGGTCCAGAATATATATTTGAAATTGATCAGTATGTAATTCCAACGCTCCATTATTGTTATCAGCAGCTTGTTTTTCAGTAACTTTGTTGGTATGTGGTACGATTGCTTCTGCTAACGCTTCAAAAACGGCTTTGCTCTGCGGCAGAACATTTTTTCCTTGGATAAGAAACTGAGCCAGTTCAACGATTTGTTTAATAAAATTCCAAATCATTTTGCCCCCCATTTTTTTCAAAAAACAACTTTCTTTTCAACGGTTATCTCTAAGCGGTTAGCCTGATTTTTTTGTTGTTTCCTATAGTTTGTTCGCATATGGGATTTTTTATCAAGCCATATTTCAGCGTGGATGTGGTTCATTTAACGTTGGAATACGCCATTTTTTTGAATTAACCGGAATAACCAGCAAGGAACAACGAACAGATTCAACCTTTGTCGATGGTGGTCAACAAGCGGCGACCAGTCAGCGTACTGCTATTGAGGGCACTGAAACGCAGCCAAGGTATAGGGCAAGTTCCAAATTCGTGGGATGAACAAAAAATCTTGACAAAATCTTGATAATTTATAAATAAAATCTGGATTAATATTTGTTATCTTAAAACAAAAGTTCAACTCTTAATGCAATGCACCGGAAAAGGGATGAAAGAAGGCCATAAACAGATGGTACGCCAATTTTTCGCAAACAGGAAACGAACAAAACTTATGATGCTCATAGGTATAGTGATTATATTTTGCATAGGAATTGCCGCTTTTACCCTTAATTGGTTCATTAGCCTTTTTGGCAATTACTTATAATACGATCAATTTGTATTCGTTGATTGGTATTTTGGTTATGGACGGCGTTGTGGCTAAAAATGGTACTTTGTTGTTAGATTATACTTTAACGTTAATGGAAGGTGGGATGAATGCCCAGGATGCCATCATTGAAGCGGGAAAAACCAGGTTAAAGCCTATTTGTATGACGACATTAACAATGATTTCGGGGATGATGCCAACGGCTTTAGCAATGACAGCTGGTTCGGAAACGAGAGTCAGTATGGCATGGGTTATAATTGGCGGCCTGCTTTCATCTACTTTCTTTACACTTATTGCGATTCCGATTATCTTTTTATTTTTTGATAAATACCCAATGTTTAGGTGGTTTACTCTTTTGGGAATAAGTACTAAGTTAAAACAGTTAATACTTCAAAAATCTTGATAATTTCCCAATAAAACCTATGGAAAATATCAGAACAGCTTTTTATAATAAAGGATTTCATGATCAACATCGATTTTTCATGATGTAACCATAAGTGATATAAGAGGTTGACCTAAAAAAATTTAGGTCGGCCTCTTTCCTTAATAGACAATAAATTCATAGGTTAAACTGGCTAAAGGGTTTCTAAGGTCGTGCTGGAATACTAAAATTGTATAGGGGTGAATCGGAGTGGCGAAAATATTAGTAGTCGAAGATGAGGAAAAGTTGCGAATTAGTGTAGAAAAATTTCTCATCAGTGAAGGATTTACTGTTTGCAGCGCTGATAACGGAATGGATGCAGTAAAGAAGATTAAAGCGGAAATACCTGATCTAATGATACTTGATATCATGCTTCCGGAACTAAGCGGTATTCAGGTGTGTCAAATTGTACGGCAGGATAGTGACATTCCCATTATTATCGTGACTGCCTTGGGCTCTGAGGAGGACATACTTACCGGACTAGGCAAAGGTGCTGACGATTATATTGTAAAACCATTCCGGATGCGGGAACTTGTGGCGCGCATTCAAGCGGTGCTGCGCCGTCGCTTACCGGCACAATTTTTAAAAAAGGTGCTGTATTTGGGTGAACTTACGATAGATCTTGAAACTGTTCGTGTACTAAAAAATGGTGATAGAATATCTCTGACGCCAACGGAGTTTCGATTACTGAGTATGATGGCTAAAGAACCGGGAAGAGCATTTACCAGGTTGCAATTATTAGAGGGAGCAATAGGAGAATCTTATGAAAACTATGAGCGAGTCATTGATACTCATATTTTTAATTTGCGCAGAAAAATTGAATCAAATCGCGGAAAACCCCGCTATATTGAAACAGTCTTCGGAATAGGATATCGATTTGGAGACATGATATGAGATTGCGAAAGCGAATTCATAAATATCTTATTTTATTAATCGTGATCACTTCTATGACTAATATATCGATTAATTATTATCTAAATCAGCGTTCCGTAGAATACTTTAATAATGCTATACAAGATGCTTATTCTAAAGCTATTATAAATCAATTAATTACTTACTATCAGACTTATGGTTCTTTTGATAACATCAATGATGAGAGCATATTGCAAAAAGAAGTACACGTACAACTTTCTAAGCACTTTCTTAATAGAGAAATTACTATCCACAAGGTTCATGTTGATGGTATCTGGCGTGTTTTGCTTGAAGATGAGCAAGGGAATATTCGTTTAGGTCAGGATCTAGCAGACAGCCATGTGGGGCCAGGCTATCCTTTAATAATACAAGATAAAGTTGTTGGCACCTTATGGATTATACCCAAGGACAGCAGCGTGTTAGAGTTTTCTCGTAACTATCTATTAGGGCCATTAGTATTTCGCAATATTTGGACGATTATTATTGCTTCAATGGTGGCTTTTCTTATCGCTTTTTTCTTTTCCAATTATTTAATGGAAAAAATTAAGTTATTGGCAGAAGCTGCTCGCAAGATTGCCAACGGCAATTTGGACCATAGAGTTAGCATCACGTCTCATGATGAACTTGAAGAATTGTCGGCAGACTTTAATTTTATGGCAGATCGACTACAAGAAGAAAGGCAATTGCAGCGACAACTTCAAGCCGACGTTGTGCATGAACTGCGGACGCCGTTAGCCGTGAGCCAGGCTATTTTAGATTCTCTGGAAAATGGGGTAATCAGTTGGAATGAAAAAACATTGTCATCACTGCAAGAAGAAACAAACAGGATGAATCGATTAGTCTCCGATCTTTTCGAATTGAGTAGAGCTGAAAATAAACAGCTTACCTTCCATAAGGAACTCTTTTTGGTTAGCGATCTTCTTGCCAGGATAGAAGAACCCTTTCTCGAAGTGGCCAGAAGACAGAAGGTCAATTTTGGGATAAATATAGATCCTTTATTGGAGAATGCTCTACTTTACGTTGATGCGGATCGAACCGTACAAATATTTGTTAACCTTTTACATAATGCCCTGCGTTATACAGTCCCAGGTGGTAGTATTTATGTGAGCGCTAACAAAAGTGAAAAGACAGCTGTAATTTCCGTCAAAGATAATGGGTCGGGAATTTCAGCAGAGTATTTACCACATATTTTTAATCGCTTCTTCCGGGGAGAAAATAATAAAACTCTTCATAGTGGGGGATCAGGCCTGGGATTAGCAATATCTAAGGAATACACTACCCTTCAGGGTGGAAGTATAAAAGTTGAAAGTACTGTCGGAAAAGGTACGATTTTTACGGTTATACTACCTTTAGACGAGTGTGTATATAAGTCATGGAATTAAGTAATGAGCAATTGTGACACGGCGGATTGTTTATAATTCGCTATTAAAAAGACATGGATAGATTCGATAGGAGAGAAGATGCCATGGAAGTAGCGCGGGATTTACTCATCCAAATTGGTGAGGCTCATGCTCTATATTTGCAGCTTAGCTATAACTACTGGATACAACATGCCTTGTTTACCTGGCAGTGGTGGATTTTGCTGCTTATTCTGGTAATTCCTTGGTATTTTTGGTGGCTAATGGTAGACAAAAGGAGGCTGTTAGAAATCTGGTGTTATGGCGCGATGACTTTCATTGCAGTGCAAGCAGCAGATACAGCAGGAGTAGCCAATGGCGTATGGACGTACCCTATTAGATTGATTCCTAAGTTTTCTCATATGTTGTCCATAGACATTACCATATTGCCGATTATATTTATGCAGGTTTATCAGTCCTATTCACAATGGAAGGCATTCATAATCGCTTCACTTATCGTGGCGGCATGTTGTGCGTTTATAGCTGAACCAATTTTAGTTTGGATGGGTATCTATGAACTATTGAATTGGAAGTATTATTATAGTTTTCCCCTATATACTCTCATCGCAGTAACGCTAAAATTTATCATGGAGACTATAAAATCTCTACAACAAAAAAATGCTACCCGATAAGTCACTTGGGTTTCTGGTTTAAATCTGGGGCTTGATTGGTCTAATTGTAGGAACAGATGTAGGGGTCGTTTTGGATTATATATTGACCAAGCGAAAGATCTCCAATGAAAAAAAAACTAAGGTCTCGGAACTTGTGCTCATAGCTATTTTCGTAACAAAGTTATTTGATGCATTCATGGTGACTATTCCCCTGCAGACAGTATTCACGATAGTATTCGTCAATTTATAGAATAATATTACAGATATGGGTTTGACTACTAGTATTGAGGAAATAGCAAAATTTAAAGAAGCATAAGCCGCCAAATGGCAGTTATGCTTCTTTGAAGATCCTGATGGTCAAAAACAATCTTAAACACGATTATGTACAATAAATACAGTAAAGGGCCATTTTAGGTATCATAAGTCTTCGCTGTTTGATGCTAAATCCTTTAGGGTACCTTCCAATATCTGCGCAGCCTTTGCTATAGCGTCCCAATCGGACTCCTCTGCAGGAGAATGGCTAATACCTCCTATACTAGGGACAAAAATCATACCTGTAGGTATATGTTGGGCAAATATCATTGCGTCATGCCCCGCCCAACTGGGCATTTTTCTGCAGGTTATTCCCAACTGTTTCCCTATATTGCAAATAGAATGTATCACTTTATCATCCATAGGGATAGGTGGTACTTGATTTTCTGTTATTATATCCACATTTACCTTATAATCCTTCTGAATTTCTCTCAATTTCCCTATGATTTCTTTTCGAACTCCTTCAAGCCTGACGACATCTTCGGACCGAATTTCAATAGTCAGCCTAACCTCTCCCGGAATCACGTTTTCAGCATTAGGCCAAACATCCAGTTTGCCAACAGTAGCAACATAACTTCCCTTTGATACCAAAGCTTGATCATATATATAAGATATGAGAGAAGCGGCTGCAACTAAAGCATCCTGGCGAAGATCCATGGAAGTCGTGCCGGCATGATTGGCTTTTCCACGTATGATCAGGACAATCCGGCTGATACCAACAATAGCAGACACTACGCCGACAGCAATACCCTCATTTTCAAGTTTTCCTCCTTGTTCCACATGAAGTTCAATAAAGCAAAAACCGTTCTGAAAAAAGGAGTCCTTACTAAATGGCTTTTCTCCCAATCCCATCTCTTTGAGAAAGCCTAAAAGCGAATGACCGGAAGCATCGACAAAACTTTCGGGATTTTTCCCGCTAAATTCACCAAGCATTGCCCGACTGCCAAAACAAACCGTTCCAAACCGTGTTCCTTCCTCTTCGATAAAGGCAATCACCTTTACGGTTCTTGATGGACGCCAGTTCTGTTCATGCCAACTACGTACACATTCCACAGCAGCAATTATCCCCAATGCTCCATCAAAAGCTCCGCCGTTCAGAACAGTATCAAGATGTGAACCGCTGACAACAGCAAGCAAAGATTGGTCGCGCCCTGCATAGGTTCCAATTAAATTACCAATCGAATCGATTTCAACTTTCATACCGGCGGTTTCCATAAAGGACTTAATCAATACCTGTGCCTGCCTAAATTCAGGAGAAAAAGATAACCGGGTAATTCCGCCTGCTTCATTTTGACCAATAACTTTTAATTTTTCGAAAGATTGCCGAATTTGCGCTAAATCAATGCTCATTCTAACCTCCCTTATTTTAAAAAATTATTTGATATTTGATTTGCAATTTCTGAAAGATCTGCAAGTAAACTATCTTTAATATTTATAAGGTTGTTAACAAAAAAGGTTGAACTAACTGTTGCGATTAATTGATTGCTTTGATTCAATATAGGTACAGCCAGACTACTGACACCAAGTTCAAATTCTTCAATTTCAGAAGCATATTTGTTTTTGCGTATTTCGTCAAGATTTTTTAGTAAAGCCTCTTCAGACATAATCGTATGAGGTGTATATTTTTTGAATTCGAGGTTTTTTATTGATAGCTTATTATTATCATAAAGGTTGTAGAGTATAAGTAGTTTTCCCGAAGATGTAGCATATAAGGGTAACGATGAATATTCAGATAAAATGATGGTATAGGCTGTATTGCTTGGATAAGCGCAGTATATAGAATAAATTTGATGTTGATTGACTAGTTGTAAACTTGCAGTAACATGATATTTTTCGGCAACATTATCCACATAGGATTTGGCAGAGGTGATATAACTTTCTACTTGTTTCTGGATAATATTGGCTTTGCCAATAAAATAAAATCCTAAGCTATATAAATTATTTATTTTGTCATGTATCAATAATCCATTGACTGTTAATGTATTAATAAGACCACGTGTCGTATTGATATTTAATTTTACCCGTTGACTTATATCATTTAAAGATAAATGATGTGAAGTATCATTGAAACAATTTAATATATCTATGGATCTTTGAACTGATTGAATTATTTTTATCGACTGATTTAACATAAAAATACCTCCCCATAAGAATAAACGAAATATTACACAGATTATAACTTGAATAATGTAAAAAATACACAATTTTTTTAAAAGTCCATTGTATCGACTGTTTCCACAGGAATTTTCAAGACCGCTACCGTTTGCCGTGGTAAAGAAGTAAAATATTTATTGACAAATATAATGTAGCATGGTATAACAAACTTGTCAAACGATATTGCAAACAAAAAAACTACATTGTCGTCAAAATTTTTAGGAGGTGACTATACTAAGTACCAGTAAATACTAGTTCTAACAATGGATACAGGAGAAAATTAGTGGAGGAAATGTTACTATGAAAAAAACTTTAATAGTATTGTCAGCATGTTTAATGATTATTTCCCTGTTTTTATTTGGCTGCAGTTCTTCAAAATCCGATTCGATTAAAATAGGTGTTGCAATTCCGTTAACCGGCGCTAGTGCACAAGACGGCGAAGCCATTAAGAATGGTGTAAAATTGGCCACTAAATTAATTAATGATGAGGGTGGAATTAATGGTAAAAAGATTGAATTAGTAGTGGAAGATGATAAAGGAGATCCCTCGGAAGCGGCAACAGTTGCTAATAAATTAGCGCAAGACAAAGATATTTCTGCCATTGTTGGTCACTTTAATAGTTCTTGCACATTAGCTGCTGCGCCAATCTATAACCAAGTTGGGGTAGTTAACGTATCACCTGGCTCAAGTGCAGCTGCAGTCAGCAAAGCTGGAGATTACACTTTTCGTGTAATTACGACAGATGCAGTGCAAGGAAGTTCATTAATGAATTGGGCAGTAAAAGATTTAGGTTATAAAAATATTGCTATCGTATATGAAAATACAGATTATGGTGCAGGATTGGCAGATGTAGTTTCCAAAGCTGCCGCTGATTTAAGTACTAATATTGTCGCCAAAGAAGCTTATGAAGTTGGCTCAACTGATTTTAGCACTGTTTTAACTAAGATTGCCAATAGCAATGCAGATGTTATTATTGTTGGTGGTTTATACAATGAAACTGCTTTGATTGCAAAACAGAAAAACAATTATGGTTTAAGTAAAATGCAAATCATGGGTGTTGATGCAATTTATTCTGATGCGTTGATTAAA
The DNA here is from genome assembly GCF_057319775.1 of Sporomusa sp. 246TCP1. Classification (NCBI taxonomy): domain Bacteria; kingdom Bacillati; phylum Bacillota; class Negativicutes; order Selenomonadales; family Sporomusaceae; genus Sporomusa; species Sporomusa sp. 246TCP1. The sequence continues at coordinate 508,830 of NZ_CM170492.1, forward strand.
TTAGGAGGAGCTGCAGTAAATGGTATTAAGCTGACAGGTTATTTCTCAGAAGTAAGTAAGGATTCTGTAACACAAAATTTTGTTAGTAAATATAAGGAAGCTTATAATAGTACGCCAAGCACCTATGCTGCGTATGGATATGATGCTACCTTGGTAATTATTGATTCGATCAAAAAAGCCGGTATTGATCGCAAAGCAATTCGGGATTATATGGCTAATATCAAGGATTTAAAAGGGGCAACCGGGAGCAATAGTTTTGATGAAAATGGAGATGTTATTAAACAACCATTACGTTTAGTCATACAAGATGGGAAATTTACTATAACTGAAAAATAGTATTAGAGGGGAGCTCTACATGTTTTTTCAACAATTGATAAATGGAATTACTGTTGGTGGGAGTTATGCATTGATTGCCCTCGGCTATACTATGGTTTACGGAATACTGAAAATAGTAAATTTTGCCCATGGCGATGTATTTATGATGGGTTCATTTTTAGGATTGTTTTGCATGCAGGTATTGGGAATGCCATATATGGTGGCATTCCCCGTAGCAGCTATTGCAACAGCGGTTATGGGGATCATTATGGAACGTGTTGCGTATCGCCCTATTCGTGTGGCGGATAGTCTTGCGGTTATGATCAGTGCATTAGGAGTATCCATGTTTTTAGAGAATTTGGCAATGGTATTATGGGGAACCGGTACCCATGCTTTCAGCGGCATAAGCGGTATTACAATCACCACCTACGAATTCAACAAGGTGATTTTATCTAATATCCAAATTGGTGTTATTGTTTTATCTATTTTGCTGATGATAGGCCTGTATTTTATCGTAAATAAAACGAAAATCGGTGTTGCTATGAGGGCAACATCACATAGTATTAAATCCGCAAAATTGATGGGAATTAATACAGATCGAATTATCTCTTTTACCTTTGGAATTGGCTCCGCGTTAGCTTGTATAGCTGGTATGTTAGTTGGGATCTATTATGATGCGGTATATCCGTTAATAGGATATTCTTATGGATTGAAGGCCTTCGCTGCTGCTGTTCTTGGCGGAATTGGCAGTATACCAGGTGCAATGCTTGGCGGTTTTGTAATGGGTATTGTCGAAACTCTTGGGGCATCCTACATTTCCACCGGGTATAGAGATGCATTTGCGTTTGCTATTTTAATCATTGTATTAATCTTTCGTCCCGCCGGTATTTTAGGTAAAAAAGAAATCGATAAAGTATGATGAGTTAATTTTTTTTTGTTTTGATTGTATTTATGCCGCTTGACGGGGCAGAATGGAGGCTACAATGGATAAAGTGCAGCAATTTATTTTGAAAAATAAAAAAATCGTATCGTTATTAGGGGCTGTAATATTATTGGTGCTGCCGTTTATTGTTACCAACTCATATTATTTGCATATCTGTATTACAGTTTGTATTTACATTATATTAGCCTTGAGCTTAAATTTAGTTACAGGTTATGCCGGTCAATTGGTATTAGGGCATGCAGCATTTTATGGAATTGGGGCATATACAGGCGCCTTGTTAATGTTGGTTTTTCATGTCAATTTTTTTATAGCACTAGTAGGGAGTGCATTAGTGACAGGCATCTTCGGGTTTCTTTTAGGAATTCCGGCTTTACGATTGCGCGGCGATTATTTAGCCATTGTAACGTTAGGATTTGGTGAAATCGTACGTTTGGTATTTGTAAATTGGAAGGCTGTTACACGCGGACCGGCTGGGCTGCCTAGTATCCCGGCTCCTGAAATAGTAGGATTTACGTTAAATGGACGTACCGCATTCTATTATCTGGCCTTGATTTTAACGGTTTTTACAATTTTCTTTATGGTTAAGTTGATTAATTCCGGTGTAGGTATGGCCATGCAAACAGTAAAAAATGATGAAATTGCTGCTGAAGCCATTGGTATCCAACCTCGAAAATATAAACTGCTGGCATTTGTTATATCGTCGGTTTTTGCCGGTATCATTGGGTGTTTTTATGCCTCCTATCTTAGTTATGTAAGTCCAACAGCTTTTGTTTATAATACATCGATGACGATTCTTACCATGGTTGTATTAGGCGGATTAGGAAGTATCGTTGGATCGATACTGGGAGCGACTATATTAACTATATTACCTGAGATGTTACGATTCTTGAGTGATTATCGTATGCTGATTTTTGGTGCGCTGATGGTATTCATGATGATTTACAAGCCGGAGGGCTTTTGGGGGGCCAGTAAAAGAAGAAAAAATATTTATAAAATCAATGCAGGAGGTACTGATCATGGATCAGATACTTAAAACAGTTACTATTACAATGCAGTTTGGCGGCTTAACTGCGGTTGATAATGTAAATATAACGCAAAACGATGGAGAAATCTTATCTTTGATAGGTCCCAATGGCGCAGGAAAAACTACTCTTTTTAATATTTTGACTGGTGTTTATAAACCAACGTCCGGACAAATTTTTTATCATGGTGAAAATATTACAGGGCTTAAACCATATCAATTAGTCAGAAAAGGTATCTCAAGAACGTTTCAAAATATAAGACTATTTAACGATATGACTACATTAGAAAATCTCTTAATTGCTAATCCGGATTGTAAGGATGAGGGTGTTTTTGAGTCAATTTTTGGGGGAGAAAAATTAAAGGCGAAACGTAGAAATGTAGTAGCTGTATGTGAATCGATTCTTGAAACTCTTAAGCTGCAAGATAAAATAGATGAATTGGCATGCAATCTTCCTTATGGAAAACAGCGCCTGCTTGAGATAGGCAGAGCTTTGGCAACAGGAGCAGATTTTCTGCTGCTTGATGAGCCTGGTGCAGGAATGAATAGTATGGAGAAAGACGAATTAGCACAAGTGATTCATTATATTACCAAGGATCTGAAGAAACATGTGCTGCTAATTGAACATGATATGAAATTCGTTATGGGGATTTCTGATCGGGTTGTAGTATTGGACCATGGTATAAAAATAGCAGAAGGTGTACCGGCGGAGATACAAAACAATCAACAAGTTATAGAAGCATATTTAGGCAAGGGTATTCCTGATGATGAATAGGAAGTGAATTAGTATGGCACTGTTAGAGATAAAAAATTTACAAGTTAAATATGGGGTTATTCCAGCACTGAAGGGGATATCTTTTTCTGTTGAGCATGGTGAAGTTGTTGCGATTATTGGCGCCAATGGAGCCGGAAAAACGACAACCCTTCACGCGATATCCAGCATCGTTTCTAAAAGTGGCGGCAATGTATTCTTCCAGGAGCAAGATATAACAAATAATCCGGCACATGAAATTGTGGCCAGGGGAATATCACAAGTACAGGAAGGCAGAGGTGTATTTTCCAATCTAAGTGTTTTGGAAAATTTGCAATTAGGGGCTTATTTAAGAAATGATAAAGCCGAAATTGCTAAGGACTTTGCTTTTATATATGAATTATTTCCCAGGCTGGCAGAAAGAAAAAAACAGCTTGCGGGTACATTGTCCGGTGGTGAGCAGCAAATGTTAGCGATTGGCAGAGCGTTGATGTCGCGGCCCAAGCTGTTGCTTTTAGATGAGCCGTCAATGGGACTTTCTCCGTTAATTACGGAAAATATATTTAGGACAATAAAAAAATTAAATAAAGAAAATAAAATGACTATTTTACTTGTAGAGCAAAATGCGCAAATGGCGTTATGGGCTTCCAATCGTACGTATATCATGGAAACAGGGCAAATAGTCTATAGTGGTAATTCAAAAGAAATGAAAAATGATGATTTTATTAGAAAATCATATCTGGGCCAATAAACAATTAGATAAGGGAGATGTAATGATGGAAGATCAAAAAATGAAAGATCCGGTATCAATGTTTGTTTTATTTGCGCAGATGTTTTCTATTACTGCTAAACATTTAGAGAAAGAATTTGGTCAAAAGGGATTGGATGTTTTAGCGGATTCTGTAAAGGAATTCGGTGTGATGAGAGGAAAGGATATTGCCTGTCGCGCTGCAGCCCGCGGCCAAAAGAATACAGTAGAAAATTATTTGGACAACTATGATATGGAAAGAAGTGAACTTTTCGGCTATACCAATGAATACAAACCAGATTGCGTTTTTCAGGAATTTACAAAATGTATATTTGCAGAAACATGGATGGAAGCCGGTGAGGAGAAATATGGGAGAATTTATTGCAACAATATCGATCCGGCTATTGCTTACGGATATAATGAAAATTTAGAGTGTAAGCATGAAAAAATCATGTATGATGATAAAAAATGCACATTTTGTTTCAAAATGAAATAATGAAAATGTAGTTATTTGAGTCAGAAGGGTGAGAGATATGGAAACAAGACCTGTAATTTATGATCCTACTAGTAAGTCAAGAGAAATTTACAGTGGCGTTCCTTCTTTTTTAGGGCTGCCGGTTGCAAAAAATAAAGAGGATTTAAAACTTTATGATTTCGCTATTTTAGGTGTTCCCTGGGAAGGTGGATGCACTTATGGAGGATATTCTTCTTGCGTAATAGCACCTAAAACAATTCGGTCCGTATCATCGAGATATACCGGCTATTTACCCGATTATGATATTGATACTTTTGACAGTTTAACTGGCTGTGATTATGGTGATACGGTAGTACAGAATGGAAATTATGAATTAACTTTTAACTCGATACGAGAAAAATATGCGGATATTATCGAAGGTGGACAAATTCCGATTGTGTTTGGCGGAGATCATTCGATAGCCTATCCCCTTATCCAGACGCTGGCCAAAAAGCATAAAAAAAGAGTAGGTGTAATCCATTTTGATGCTCATTTAGATAATTATCCGGCGTTTGGTGATGATTTATATTCTCGGTGTTCACCCTTTAATCAATTATATCAGGATGAAAATATGGATCCGACTAAAATCGTTCATATTGGTATTCGGGGAGCAAGAAATCATCCACAAGAACGTAAGGAGGCTCGTAAGTATGGTGCATCGGTGATTACGGCCAAAGAGATAAAGGAAAATGGGTATATGGCTTCCGTAAAAAAAGCCTTGTCAATTGCTAAGAAGGATACAGATGTCTTATATGTAACGGTATGTTCCGATGTATTGGATGGAGCTTTCAATCCACAAGGACCTATAGATCCCTGCGGCTTAACTTCATTTGAATTGGCTATGATGGTGAATGAGTGTGCATATGCCGGTGCAGGTTCCTTTGATTTTGTCGAAATTTATCCGGAAACTTCCGGTGCACATGTTTCAGCACATACTGGTACCTGTTTAGCCTTGTATTTTATGAATGGTGTAGCCAGAAATCGTTTGGAGAAAAATCAAAAATTAAGTAATTGTTCTAATTATTGATCTATCGAATTTCCATGCTGTGGGTCACAAGTTTGGAGCCGTTGTCCGCTCCAGTAAAATAAATCCTTCCAGGCATTTGCCAGGAAGGATTTATTGCAAGTGATATGTCCCCTTAAAAGAGACAGTTGAAATAATAAACTGTCTCTTTTAAGGGGAGTTTTTATTATGAGGGGATAGGGTTAATTCTAAATTACGAACTTATAGCCTACTCCCCGGAGTGTTTGAATAAAAGAAAACTGAGAATCTGTTCGTTTGATTTTTTCCCGTAATCGGCTTATTAAAACGGTAACAGTATCTTCGTTTCCTATGTAATCGTTTTGCCATATTTGGTATAGCAATTGTTTTCGCGTAAATACTTTGTTGGGGTGTTTTACCATAAACCATAAGATATCGAATTCTTTAGCGGTTAGTTCAATAGGCTGATCATCCAAGTATACTTCCCGGGATGTAGGATTGATAGTTAATCCATTATGACTGTAGCTCGAGCCGTCAATACTTGACGAATGGTTTTCCACTTTAGTACGCCGAAGGATAGCTTTTACTCTTAGGCATAATTCGATTGGGCTAAATGGTTTTGTTAAATAGTCATCAACGCCCAAATTGAATCCTAGAATTTTATCTACCTCTTGATTTCTAACAGAGAGGATGATGATTGGTAGAGAAGAGGTTTCGCGAATGGTCCGACATACCTGGAAACCATCCACTTTAGGTAGCGCAAGATCAAGGATAATTAAGTCATAGTCCTGGCGTTGAAATTGCTCAATGGCTTGCTGACCGTCAATGGCAGTGGTAACTTCATAGCCTTCTCGCGTTAGACAATGTTCAATAATTCTCAAGATTTTTGGTTCGTCATCTACAACCAAAATTGTAGGCACCAGAATCGCCCCTTTTTTGACATACCAGTAATTTAAAAACAAATTAAGCTTCAGTTGGGATTTGTTGTATCGGTAAGGTAAAGTAGAAAGTGCTTCCCTTTCCAAGTGTACTTTCTACCCCAATGGTTCCACCATGAAGTTCGATCAGGTGTTTAGTAATTGCCAAGCCTAAGCCAGTTCCTCCATATTCCTTGGTAGTTCCGGAATCGACTTGGAAAAATTTATCGAAGATAAACGCAAGATCGTCTTTGGACAGTCCCTTTCCAGTATCCTTCACAGAAACCAATAGCTTCTCCTCATCGTCCAGATAGCTTACTTTTAAATGAATACTTCCACCAACTGGTGTAAACTTTACGGCATTGGATAATAAATTCATTATGATTTGTTTTACTTTATTTTTATCAGCTTGAATTACTGGGAGTTCATTAGATATTTCAGTAGTAAGAGTCAAACCGGCTCTGCTGGTTAGAGGTTGGAAAATTCGTTCCAATACTGCAGTAATTTCAGTTATATCGAAGACAACAGGATGAAGAAGCAATTTCCCTTTTTCCACTTTTGACAAATCCAATATATCTCTAATTAAATCCAGTAGATGGTGGGCACTTTGATAGATGTCGTATACATATTCTGTTACTTCTTGTTTTTCTGTTCCGTATTCCAGGATGATTTCAGCATAGGCAATCATCGCTGTAAGCGGCGTTTGCAGTTCATGACTCATAGTAGCAATAAACTCGGATTTAACTTCGCTTGCTTCGGCCAACTTTCTATTAATATCTTGCAATTGTTGTTGATGTGCTTGCAGGACTTGGTATGCTGAAGCTAATTCATTTGTTCTTTCACTAACTTTATTTTCTAGATTATCGTGCAGTTCTTTAAGGTTCATAGCCATAGATTGAAAGTTATCATACAGCGTTTGGATTTCGAAGTTTCCTATTGCTCGCGGGTCACGAACATCTAGATCGCCGTGCCCAATTTTTTGTACTAGCGCTGTCATGTATTCGATGGGTTTAACGAAACTTTTTCGAATAAGAAGGTAGGTTATAGAAGTCAGAGTCAGCCAAAGTGCAAACATGGCCAGTAAGCGGCCGGTAAGCATCTTTTGGTAATTAGTTTCCATTTGTTCCATTGGCGCTACAATGCTTATTGCTCCGGCGAAATCTCCTATTTTTGAGCCTTCTTTAGGGAAACCAGCGATGTCTAGTTGCCCCGCGGGTTCACCATGGCAGGTTAAACAGCTACTATCATAGTATAAAGGGCGCATGTAACGAAAGACTTTTTTCTCGTTCAGCGTATCAACAGCCCATCCTTCATCAAGATTTCTATCACCTGACAGCTTTTTTAGCATTTCCACTTCAAATTTATCTGGCGAGTTTTGAGGATTTCGTACAGTTAAGTTAGTTTGCTTGAAAGTATATCCCATTGTACCGTTAAACAATTCAGATATGCTCCGAATAGCAACAGATGGATTAAGATTTTTAAAATGCAGGGCGCCATTTTGGTCTTTGTTGATTAACTCTTGCTTTTGGGCGATGAAAGTCCGGGTAGAAAGTAAGGAGTTAGCCAGTACCGCAGTGCTTTCATGTAAATCCTCTAATGCTTGCTGGCGTTGAACGTAACTATCCCAGGCAAGATAAAGTAACATTAATATAGTTATAGTTGTGGTTAGAAGTATCATAATTTGGGTGTTAAGACGCGTTCGGTTTAGCATTTTTTTGCCACCTTTGGATATATACCTTCTAAATAAATAAAGCTTTTCCGGAATTGCCCGAAAAAAGCTAGCTAAACAGAATAGGTAAGTTTGGTTTCAGGCCAGTAACCAATTCTATCAATATTGACAATACCTGTACGTAACTATGATGCCCATATCTTAGCAGAGGCTGAGTCAATAGTCAATGACTAGCTGCCCTTCCTATCTGTATTCTTAAATAAAATGACATTTTTCTTATCTGCTGATAATGTTTCTACAATCTTCTGTTTAGCTAAATGCAAGATTGAGTAATGATTAGTTAAGGGAAATAATACCTAACTTTTATATTTTGTTTTGCATCTGTTACGCTTATGAAAAGTTTAATGAAATAAAGTTTGTGTATAATTTAACTAACTTAAATATGCTTATTATCCCGGGTATTGAGTATATGAGAGTAATTTCTAAAGGGAGGTATAAGCTCAAGGATTTTTGCGCATCACGTCGATTTGTCCCTTCCTATGTTCACTAGGGTTCAAAAAAATTTTATGTGTGGCCTGAACCGTGTACTTACACAGTGTTAATAGTTTTCAGTTGCCTATTGACACATCAGAGTTATATGAGGATAATAACTCTCCCGAATGAGGAAACCGCCAACTGCGTTTCTTTGATTTCGGTCATAAGTATGTTGAGTTACTATCGTTAGGAGCCGATAGTAACTTAGCATGTAGGGTTGTACCATTTTCAGCAATTTTGGTAACAACATCATTTTTAGCAAGGTACTGCCGTTGGAGCCGGCATTACCTTGCCATATAACTGTTGTAATGTATTCAGAAATTATTGCAGCACATGTTGAGGTACTGACAGTCGGAGCCAGTATCTTAACATATGTGATATGCCTTTGTGACCAAGTAGCACCCTTTAGAAAGTTACCTATGATCTCAATTGGATTATGGTTAGTGAAAACTAGCTAAATGCAAAAAAATGGCACTGAATAGATACGTAATTTCAAATGGAATTCTAATTGATAATTGATATCCAATGATGAATATATGGGGGTAAAGAAAATGTCCGAATTTGAAAAATATACGATTGATATAGCGGCTTATCCCATGCTGGATAGAGCGAAAGAGTTAGGATTTCTAACTACTTTTGATAGAGCAAAAGCGCAAGAGCCACGTTGTACTTACGGTAATACCGGTATTTGCTGCCGTATTTGTCTGCAAGGCCCTTGCCGTATACTGCCGAAGAAACCAGGCGGCAACAAAGGTATCTGCGGTGCACGTGATTACACTATCGTTGCCCGTAACACGGTTCGTTATATTGCTGGCGGCGCTGCCGCCCACTCCGATCATGGCCGTGAAATTTCTGAAGCTCTTTTGCATACTGCCGAAGGTCATTTTAAAGATTATCAAATTACTGATACTAACAAGCTTATGTATGTGGCTAAAAATATCGGTGTTGAAACCGAAGGCCGTGAAATAAATGCTATAGCTAAAGATGTTGCTAACGCTGCACTGGAGGAATATAGGCGCGTTGATGAAAATGAAGAAGTTACCTGGCTGAAATCGTATATTCCTGAGAACACTCTTGCTATTTGGCGTAAAACAACGATTATGCCTACTGGTATCAATCTTAGTCTGGCAAAATTACTGCATCAAACCCATGTTGGTAATGATTCTGACCCCATTAATATTACTTTTGGTGGTCTGAAGGTTGCACTGTGTGACCTTGATGGATCACATGTTGCTACTGACTTATCCGATATTCTTTTTGGTACAGGCGTACCTGTAGTAACGGAAGCTAATCTGGGGGCTATCAAAGCTGATAAAGTGAATATTGCCGTTCATGGCCATAATCCGTTGCTTTCGCAAATGATTGTTAAAGCTGCCAAGGAAATGCAGGAAGAAGCTAAAGCTGCCGGCGCAGCAGGCATCAACCTTGTTGGTATCTGCTGTACCGGTAACGAAGTTCTTATGCGTGAGGGTGTTGCTATTGCCACTAACTTTGCTACCCAAGAATTAGCAGTTTTGACAGGTGCTATGGATGCGATGGTTGTTGATGTTCAGTGTATTATGCCAAGCTTACGTTCAGTAGCTGAATGTTTCCAGACTAAGATTGTTACCACTTCGCCAATTATGAAAATTCCTGGATCTTACCATTATGCGTTTGATGAAGCTCATGCCATGGATAGTGCGAAAGAAATCATTCGTTTGGCAATTGACGCGTATAAACAACGTGATCAGGCGAAAGTTAACATTCCTAATGTTACAAATAAAGTTGTTGCAGGTTTCAGTGTTGAGGCTATGCTCAATATCTTCAAGAAAGTTAACCCGGAACATCCATTGCGGGTTATCGCAGATGCTATCGAAGCTGGTGAAATTAAAGGTGTTGCTGCTCTTATTGGGTGTAATAACCAAAAAGTTACCCATAACTACAGTCACACCACCATCGCTCAAGAATTAGCTAAAAATGATGTATTGTTGCTCGCCGGTGGCTGCTCTGCCCAGGCTCACGCTCTATCCGGGATGATGAATGGCGAAGCTGTACAGAAATATGCTGGTGAGGGTCTGAAGAAATTCTTTGCTCGCCTGAATGAAGTATCAGGTTTAACTGAAGATCTACCATTGATGTTCCATATGGGCTCTTGCGTTGATTATAGCCGCATGCAGCTTTTTGCTAATCTGTTAGCAGCAGAAATGGGCGTAGATCTTGCTGAACTTCCGTATGCTGTTAGTGCGCCGGAAGCTATGTCCGAAAAGGCTGTTGCTATCGGTTCTTGGAATGTTTGTTGCGGTAATCCTATGCATGTTGGTGTTAGTGGTCCTACTGTTGGCAGCCAACTTGTTGATGATGTTGTAACCAAAATTGCGGAAGATGTATTTGGTGGATTTTTCTTCTGGGAACCAGATCCCCATAAAGCTTCGGTTAGAATGATCGACATTCTCGAAGAACGTAATTGGAAAAATGTTATGCGTAAAAAAGCCCGTGATGCTAAAGCGGCTAACTAATCACTGTTTCGGACTATATTATCAACTATCAATAGAAGATAATGAGAATTTGACTCTATGAAGGAGGACGAAAAGCAATATGTCTATAGAGCTTTTTAAAGGCGCCTATGAAGGTGCTGTCACAGCTACCAGCTATGCAGAAATTCTTTTGGCTAAAGCGATTAAGGTACACGGTGCTGATTGCCCGGTAAAATATCCCGATACAGCCTACAGATTGCCTGTAATCACTGCGCTGAGCGGTGAAGAAGTAAATACCATTGGTGATCTTGCTCCGATTCTTAACCGGATTCGTACCACCAATATTCGTGAAGAACTGAATTTGGAAAATGCGAAACTTAACGGTGAAGCTACCCTGTATGCTGCTGAAATTATCGAAGCTCTACGGTATATTAATGGTGCAAAACCTGACGTATTTCCGTACTGCGGCTTTGTTACTGACCCGATTCTTCGTAAATTCGGCGTACCTTTGGTTGACCAGACAATTCCGGGCGTTGCCGTTATTGTTGGTAAAGGTAAAGACAGTAAATCAACTGCCAAACTGGTAAAAGAACTTCAGTCCAAAGGTATTATGATTTTCTTGGTTAACGAAGTAATTGAGCAATGTATTGAAGAAAACGTTAAAATCGGTTCTGAATTCATTACCTTTCCAGTCGGTAACTTTACCCAGGTTATCCACGCTGTTAACTTCGCTTTCCGGGCTGGTCTCGCTTTCGGTGGTATTCCTGCCGGTCAGCGTGAACGGGCTATAGAATATCAATTGAAACGCGTTTTCGCGTTTGTTATTCAGCTTGGACCTAATGACGTTGTTAAAACTGCTGCTGAATTTGGTGCTATGTTCATGGGCTTCCCGACAGTTACCGATCAGCCGGTAGCCGAAGAAATTCCTGAGTGGTATCAATCTGAGCCTGATTATGAAAAAATCGGCAAACTGGGTCTTGAGATCCGCGGCGTAAAAATTAAGATTGTTGATATCCCTGTACCTATTACCATTGGACCTGCATTCGAAGGCGAAACCATCCGTAAGAAAGATGCTTGGGTTGAGTTTGGTGGTGGTCGCTCTACCAGCTTTGAGCTTGTTCGGATGTGCGGCGTTGATGAAGTTGAAGATGGTAAAATTGAAGTTGTTGGACCAGAAATTAACGAGATGTCGGAAGGCAGTGTCTTCCCACTTGGCTTTATGATTGATATCTATGGACGTAAAATGCAGGAAGACTTCGAAGGCGTGCTCGAACGTCGTATCCACTACAACCTTAACTATGGTGAAGGCTTGTGGCATGTAGCCCAACGTAACATGATGTGGGTGCGTATTGGTAAAAATGCCAAAGAAGCCGGCTTCAAAATCAAAGACTTTGGTGAAATTCTTATTGCTAAATTCAAATCTGATTTCCCCGCTATCGTTGACCGTGTACAAGTTACCATTATTACCGATAAAGATGTTATTGAAGATAAAATTAAAATTGCTATTGAAAAATATGCTACCCGTGATGCTCGTCTCAAAGGCCTTACTGATGATGTTGAAACATATTATTCTTGCCTGCTCTGTCAGTCTTTTGCACCAAACCATGTGTGCGTAGTATCGCCAGAACGCTTAGGTTTATGCGGTGCTGTTAGCTGGCTTGACGCAAAAGCTTCTAACGAAATCAATCCTCTTGGCCCAAATCAGCCGATTGAAAAAGGGGAATGCCTTGATGCTGAAAAAGGTCAGTGGAAAAACCTTAATGATTTCATTTATGCTAATTCCCACAACACGGTCGAAGCCGTAAACTTCTATACGCTTATGGAAAACCCGATGACATCTTGCGGTTGCTTCGAAGCCATTATGGCGATTTTGCCGCTGTGTAATGGTGTCATGATTACAACTCGTGAACATGCTGGCGAAACTCCTTGCGGCATGACCTTCTCCGCTTTGGCTGGTACTTGTGGTGGCGGTATGCAGACTCCTGGTTTTATGGGTCTTGGTCGTCGGTACATTACCAGTAAAAAGTTTATCAAAGCAGACGGTGGCCTTGCACGTCTTGTCTGGATGCCGAAAGAACTCAAAGAATTCTTAGGTCAAGACCTTATTGATGTTGCAGTAGCTGAAGGTTTGGGCGCAGATTTTGTTGATAAGATTGCTGATGAAACTGTTGGCATTAGCGAAGACGAAATCCTGCCATTCCTGGAAGAAAAACAACATCCTGCGCTCAAATTGGATTCTTTGATGTAAGCGGAAACTTACCTGCGCAAACATGGAAGAGCCATCCTCACTTAACTGTTGAGTGATGGCTCTTCCATGTTTTACAAAAAAAATGCTGGTTAATCATATTGGCGCTTTCAATTTAGCCGTGAGATGAATAGGATATTGCAGATTACTGCTAGATAAGGAGGCCACTAACTTGTCTCACTTCGCTATTATCTGCATCGGCAGAGAAGGGTTTGAAATTGTGCCGATAACACCTGAAGGTAATACCTACATAGCGCACTGCAGGGGAATGATGACGTATTCTAAGCGGAATATTGCCAAATCAGCGGTTAAACGAATGGAAATGACACTAAACAGGCGTATCAAAAATTAACTAGCCGGTTAATCCGGCTGAGATAAAGGAGGACAAGCCAACGAAGTCTCAGGCAGGTCCCGTAGCATACTGACTCACACGAAAATATTATCTTAGAACATGGATTGTACGTGTAGCGCAGGTTGAAGATATTCAATGTGCCTTTCTGAAGTTGAATTTAGAACAATAATTTTACCGTAGTTTTACATATTGATAACACATAAAATGTAAAGACCATATAAAATAAAGTTAAGTACTTAAAGAAAGGCTGTGAAACTATGGCGATTTGGCGAGTTGAAGTCGATAATAAAGAAGTTAACCGGCATCGGAAATGGTTAAATCAACGGGGCTTTAGTTCAGCACATTATTTTGCTTCTAATGGTTTTTCTTTAGAAAAAATGAGACAAATGGCTACAGAGGGAAAGCTTCATGCGGTACAATGTGCTATCGGAAAGTCGGTGCGCTGGTACTATATGGAGAGTCAAGCAGAGTTGGCTCGGCTACGTGGAGAACTTTCATGATGAATAAGAATAGAAGAGAGTGTGTGAAAGTGACTGATCTGAATAAGCTAGATATTGAAATAACACCGGAAGAAATGGAAGAATTGCTACGTGATCTACCGGTTATCCTCCAAGAATTGAATGAGAATGTTGTTAAGGAAAAGGTATCTTGATGTTTGACAAGAAAGGCTTCGCCGGACATGGGTGAAGATTTTCTGCTGTGAAAGATATCAAACACGTTGGTTCCAAAATTATTGATATTTATGTAATTGCAAGGCTAAAGGTCAGAAGAGTAGATGGATAAAGTGATCCGGACGGTAACACCATTCGGTTATATAGAAACCTCCTCCCCATTTATAGAAGGGGCCGTGTTGAAACTTTTACGTTCAACACGGCCCCTTCGGCTTTCTAGCCATAGCCCTTAATAATCCAAGAAGTGTTTTCTGCTAGCAGATAGCCTGCGGTTTTGCACCCAGACAATTACGGTTTGTGTTGATACTGTGCTGGTTCAATAATGATCTTTGATGGCTATAGTGGAGCTTTTACTACTTCATTCAAAACCATATGAGTTTTCCGCGAAGAAGGGCATAAAACCTAGTGTATGCAGGTTTGTGGATTCGATATTTTGTTTGTTCTTGGATTTGTAGTTGCCGTAATTCATTATTTCACCGAAAATAGGGAAAATTCTTAAAAATAAGTTAGAAAAGCAGGAATTTGAGATTTTTATATAAAATTATACATATTGTGACACTTATCTAAGGAGGGGCTATTAAATTATGAACATGACATTAAAAACAAAAGTGGTTGGCGGATTTTTACTTGTAGTAATGTTTACCCTATTAGTTTCTGGAATCAGTTTCTATATGATTGGGCAAATGAATGCGACAACGAAAGAAATCAGTGAAAATGCAGTTCCTTTGATGATGAAGACAACCAAGGTTGCTAAGCTTAGCGTTAATCAGGTAGCGACCCTTCGCGCTTATTTGATAACAGGACAAGACAGCTATATTGAGGAATATAAAAAGTATAGTGATGAAGCTGGGCAGATTGAGGATGAGTTAGATAAAAAAGCAATAACAGAACAAGGCCGAAAATTTGCCCAGGAATTGAAAACCCTGGACAATGAGTATGATCAGTATATCGAAAAAATTGTAGCTTTGAAAAAAGCAGGTAAAGACCAGGAAGCGATCATACTACTGCGGGATCAGGCGACTCCTGTTGCCAAGGCGCTAAATGGTAAAGTGGAAGAATATGTAGTGTTTAGAGAAAAACAGATTGAAAATGCTTTTGCGCAATCGAAGGCAACCGGTGATTATACACGTACTATGGTTGGTATAATTAGCGTAATTGCTTTGCTGGCAGGTATCGGCATCGGACTTGTTATAAGCCGTTCAGTTGTTGGCGCATTACGGGCGGTAACGGATGACCTTACCAGATTAGCTAAAGGTGACTACAGCTTTACTGTTCCAGAAGTATTTCTTACTAAGAAAGACGAAATAGGTATTATGGCGCATGCTATGGATAACATGCTTAAAGCGATGCGGGGTGTTATTGGTCAGGTTTCTCATTCTTCCGAGCAATTAGCGGCTTCTTCTGAACAGCTAACCGCTAGTTCTGAACAGGCGGCTCAGGCAGCTAACCAGGTGGCAGAGGCTATTACCGAGGTAGCAACAGGGGCAACAAATCAACTAAAAGCAGTAAATGAAACCACCAATGTTGTGGAACAATTATCTGCTGGTATACAAGAAGTTGCTGCTAATGCTGGTAATGTCGCTGCTACGGCTCAACAGGCATCTACAGCGGCTCAGGAAGGCGGTAAGGCAATACAGAAGGCAACAAGCCAGATGGCAGAAATTGAAAAAACGGTTGATGATTCGGCACAGTTAGTAAGCAAACTAGGTGACCGCTCTCAAGAAATAGGAACGATTGTTGATACAATTTCTGGTATAGCCGGGCAAACGAATCTCTTGGCGCTGAATGCAGCTATTGAAGCAGCTCGGGCGGGAGAACAGGGACGTGGTTTTGCAGTTGTGGCTGAAGAAGTGCGAAAACTAGCTGAACAATCACAAGACGCGGCGAAACAAATAGCCGGGCTTATCGGTCAAATTAGGGAGGATACCGATAAGGCGGTAAATGCGATGAATGAGGGAACGCAGGAAGTTAAGACAGGTACCGAAGTGGTCAATGAGGCTGGCAGAACTTTTAATGAAATTGTGAGCCTGATTGGGCGCGTATCAGATCAGGTGAATGATATTTCAGCGGCAATTGAGCAAATGGCTGCTAGTAGTCAGCATATAGTGGGGTCGGTCAAAGAGATCAATATAATTAGTAAAGAGGCATCAATGCATACGCAGACAGTGTCTGCCGCTACCGAAGAGCAACTGGCTTCGATGGAAGAGATTGCATCGTCCAGCCAGGAGTTGGCTAAAATGGCGGAAGAGTTACGTAGTGTTGTATCACATCTTAGAGTATAAAAACCAAGCATAAAGTGTATTAGTGGTGATAGATAATATTTTGAAAACGTACCAGTTTATCTGTAAGATTGCGGTAAGCGTGTGGCTGATCACTTTGAAAATGGATGGCATCGCCAGTGGTTAATTGATAATTTTGATCTCCGACTTCAACTTCCAGGCGTCCATCAAGGAGTAATACATATTCTTCGGAATTTACGTCATGAGGGTCGGAAGAATGTGAACACTGCGCGGCTAACGTGATGAGGAATATTTCAAAGTGATTTTCCTGATTAAAGGAAAACTGTGGAAATATGGTCATCCCATCAGCGTCACTGATGGATTCAATTTCATTGAGGCGAACCAATTCAGCTGGAGGTTTATTGGTAGCCATAAGTCTGTTGAAAGGTACGCGGAGTCCGGAAGCTATCTTCCATAAAGTGTTGACAGTTGGATTTGATTCTGCTCGTTCGATTTGCCCCAGCATTGCTTTACTGACACCAGAGCGCTCAGCCAGTTTGTCAAGGCTTAATTTTTGTTGGCGGCGAAGCTGAGCAAGATTATTGCCGATTACTACAGTTAAATCGTTCACTATATTACCTCACAATACAATATAAAGTATTTTATGCAATATAACGCACAAAAAGGTTGCACAATATAACGCACCTGTGTATAATATAACACATAAAGTACTTAAGAACAATTATAAGCAAGTGAATTTCATATGGTTGCTTTGGTTACTATTAGCAATGAGGCTAAGATTTCTCTCTTGGGAAACCTTAGCCTTTTTCTGTTAATCTCTAAAGCTATCAGTGAAGCAGTCTGAGGTTACCTACCCGTCTATCGCTGCTATTCGCATTCACAAAGCAGTATCCTAATTTCGTGGATTGTTATTGGAAAAGGAGGGAATTTCAAGTCGGATTTTGGGGTTAGTATTTATTATTGGAGGGATAAAAAATGATTAGAAAATTGGTTGCCTTAGTTACAATGTTACTGTTTGCTTTGGTGGGATCAGGTTGTGGCACATCAACAAAGGGGCAGAGTGATGAAATTGTTTTGGGGTTAACCGCGCCAATGAGCGGTGATTATGCCGAATACGGCAACTCATTCAAAAATGCTGTAGGACTAGCTATTGACAAGGTCAATAACGACGGCGGCATTAATGGGAAGAAGCTTAAACTGGTAGTCAGTGACAGTAAGAATGATCCTAAAGAAGCAGCAAATATTGCCCAAAAGTTTGTATCTGATGCTAGTGTTATGGCTGTTATTGGAGATTTTACCACTACCTCAGCCTTAGCCGGTGCACCTATTTATCAAAAGGGTGGTTTAGTGCAATTATCACCTACTTCGTCGCACCCGGATTTTACGAAACAGGGTAATTATATTTTTCGTAACATTGCCACACAGGCAAAAGAGGGACCAATTGTTGCCGACTATACAGTTAATAACTTAAATAAAAAGCGGGTAGCTATTGTTTATATTAAAAATGACTGGGGCATTGTTGCGCAGGAAAACTATCAGAAGGCTGTGGAAAATCTTGGTGGCAATGTTGTTGCTGTTGAGTCGTTCCTGCCGGAGCAAGGTAAGGATTTTAACGCTATTATTACTAAGGTAAAGGAACAACAACCAGACATTGTTTATCTGGGCATGATGTACACCGATGCGGCCTTATTAGCACAGCAGATGCGCAAACAAAACATGAATGTACCGCTTATTGGAACCAGCTCGCTGTTTTCCGAGGAATTGCTTAAGCTGGGCGGCAGTGCAGTTGAAGGATTGTATCTCACTTGCTCCTTTTATCCGGCGGATCAACGCCCGGAAGTGCAGGATTTTGTTAGCAAATACCAAGCACAATATGGCAAAGCACCAACCATGTTTGCGGCACAGGCTTATGATGCCGCCGGCCTGATTATCGAGGCACTTAAAAATGGGGCTAAGGACCGTAGTTCGCTGCGTGATAAATTGACGGCAATAAAAAACTATCCTGGTGTTACAGGTAGTACTTCTTTTGATGAAAACCGCGATGTGGATAAAGGCCTGTTTAAGCTGATGGTTAAAGACGGTAAATACATCCCCTACAAACTTTAAATGATTAGGCGCGGTAGATGTCTAAATCAATGCCGCGCTAACCCCGAAAAGGAGGTAGATATTTCATGCTACTGCAACAAGTTATTAATGGATTAGCGCAAGGAAGTATTTATTCATTAATCGGAATAGGTTTTGCGCTGATTTTTGGGGTTTTGGGACTGGTGCATTTTGCGCATGGTGAGGTATATATGCTGGGGGCATTTTTCGGATTTTTTCTCATAACGGCGTTTCACCTGGATATTTTCTCAGCCCTGATTATCGCAATTATCGGCTCGGCGGTTATTGGAGTTATTATTGAGGCGGTTGCTTTTCGGACACTTAGAAAAGCGCCAGATGTAGCTCCGATGGTATGCACGTTAGGATTATCTGTCGTTTTGCAAAATGTAGCTATGCTGATATGGGGCAGTGATACCAAATCTATACCCGATGTTATTGATAGCATGGTTATTCCATTTGCCGGAGCGCAGATATCTGGGTCGCAAGTGATTATCTTTGGTGTTGCGGTAGCTTTAATGGCGGCACTGCAGTTTATCCTGTACCGTTCAAAAATGGGTAAGGCGATCCGAGCTACGGCACAAAACAAAGAAGCGGCCGCATTGATGGGGGTAAATATCAACCGGATTATTTCAGCTACGTTCGCGTTGGGTTCAGGGTTGGGCGGCGCTGCAGGTGTACTGGTGGGGATATACTATAACGCATTTTTCCCGACGATGGGTTTTATGGCTGGTTTGAAAGCGTTTACCGCGACTGTGTTAGGCGGGCTGACGAGCGTCCCTGGCGCCATGCTCGGCGGCCTTATTCTTGGAATTGCTGAAAATTTAGGGGCGGCCTACATTTCTTCTGGTTACCGGGACTTAATTGCCTTTGCTATTCTGATTTTGGTATTGCTGATTAAACCGTCGGGAATTTTTGGCCGGGGATTTCAGGGGAAAGTGTAGGTGGTGAGGTTGTTAACTGGTTTTACTGTGAATCGCAAGGTGATCTATGGATTTATTTTGGCAGCAGTTTTAATTTTGCCGCTAGTTATTACTAATGATTATGTTATCCGCATTGCAGTGGTGGCCGGGGGCTATATTATCCTAAGTCTGGGGCTGAATTTGGTAACAGGTTATGCCGGACAATTTTGCCTGGGGTGGGCTGCTTTTTATGGAATTGGGGCATATACTTCAGCGTTGTTGGCATTGAAGCTAAACTGGAGTTTTTGGCTGGGTTTACCGATGGGTGGTATTGTTGCCGCATTGTTTGGTGTTGTGTTAGGTATTCCTACCATGCGTTTGCGCGATATCTATTTAGCAATTACTACTCTGGGATTTGGCGAGATTATTCGCTTGATTTTGATGAACTGGACTAGTTTGACTCGCGGAGCTATGGGACTACCGGGTATACCAGCACCCAGCTTGTTTGGTGTTTCTCTTGATAATAAGTATTTTTACTATTATTTCATGGTTGTGTTAGTAGTTGCAAGCATCGGGGCGATGGTACGGATTATTGACTCCCGGCTAGGCCGTGCGTTGGTAGCTATCCGTGAGGATGAGTTGGCAGCTAAAAGTATGGGAATTGATACTGTCCGGTACAAAGTTATTGCTTTTGCTATTGGTGCCTTTTTTGCCGGAATTGCCGGAAGTTTCTATGCTCACTATACTACTTTTATTGATCCGCATACATTTTCTTTTAGTGAATCCATTGTTATTTTGGCAATGGTGGTACTAGGCGGGATGGGCAGTATTCCCGGGGCGATTATCGGGGCAGTGCTGTTGACGTTATTACCAGAGCTACTGCGGGACATGGCTGAATATCGCATGATTGTTTATGGTCTGCTGATGATGGCGGTTGTGCTGATAAGACCACAGGGGCTTTTAGGCAAAAATAATGACACCAGCAAAAAAAAGTCTAAAGCAACGAAACAAGGTGGTGGTGAACATGGCGTTGTTGGCGGTTGATGCGGTTAGTAAAAAATTTGGTGGCTTGACAGCGGTTGACGGTTTATCTCTTACTATTGAAAAAGGGACAGTTACAGGACTAATTGGGCCAAATGGCGCCGGAAAAACTACGGTTTTTAATTTGCTTACAGGTCTTTATTCTGTTACATCAGGCCAGGTTGTTTTTAACGGTCAGGCTATCACCAACAGGCCACCGTTTAAGATAACTCAAGCCGGGTTAACCAGAACATTTCAGAATATCAGGCTATTTAATCAGATGAGTGTGTATGACAATGTGCGCATAGGGCGGCATTGCCGGGGAACTGCCGGCGTGTGGGGAGCGCTAAGTTATAATCGAAAAACCAGACAGGAAGAGCGCGAAATAAGGGATAAGACACTGGAGTTGTTGGCTGATGTGGGGTTGTTAGACCGCAAGGATGAGCTGGCTACTAATCTTAGTTATGGGTTGCAACGAAAGCTGGAAATTGCCCGGGCACTGGCAAGTGAGCCAGAGATGTTGCTGCTCGATGAGCCGGCTGCTGGTATGAATCCACAGGAAACTAAGGAATTAACTGGCTTTATCGGCAAGCTGAATGCCAAGGGGCTGACTATTTTACTTATCGAACATGATATGAAATTAGTTATGAATATTTGTCAGAAGATTGTGGTGCTCGATTACGGTGTAAAAATTGCCGAAGGGTTGCCGCATGAGGTGCAAAATAACGATTGTGTTATTGAGGCATACCTTGGTAAGGGGGCTGCACAATGCTCAGGGTAACGGGATTAAATTCGCATTATGGTCATATTCACGCCCTTAAGAGTATTGATCTGGAAGTAAAAAAGGGTGAAATAGTTACTTTAATCGGCAGTAATGGTGCAGGAAAAACCACTGCTTTAAAAAGCATTGCCGGCTTGTTAAAGCCGACATCAGGCACGGTTTTCTTCCGTGGTAATGATATTACCGGACTGAGTGCCAATAAGCTGGTGCCGCTGGGACTTGCCCTGGTTCCTGAGGGGCGGCAGGTATTTCCTTTTATGTCAGTACTGGAGAATTTGGAAATGGGAGCATATTCCCGTACAAGCAGCGCTGAGGTTAAGAATAATTTTGCGCGCGTATATAGTTTATTTCCCAAACTTTTTGATCGTCGGCAACAGCAGTCGGGAACACTTTCCGGTGGCGAGCAGCAGATGCTGGCTATTGGCCGGGCTCTTATGTCTCAGCCGGAAATGCTGCTCCTGGATGAACCTTCGTTGGGTCTAGCGCCACTACTAATTGATACTATCTTTGAATTGATAAAGGAGATTAGTTCCCAGGGAACTACTGTGCTATTGATCGAACAAAACGCCCGTATGGCGCTAATGATTGCTCATCGCGGTTATGTGATGGAAACAGGAAAAATTATACTTGATGATGCAGCGCAAGCGCTTTTGGAAAGTGACGTCGTGCGTAAGGCATATTTGGGTGAGTAGTAGTTTGTAAGTTACATTAACGATGGAAAGAAGTTAATAATATAAAATTCATTCTAAGGGGGATTTATAATGTCAAACTGTTGTGATAATCAAGAATTAACTGAGGCAATAAGAGGGTGTATTAAAGATCGGGCTACCTGGTTTTACTTACTATTAAAGGAAGCAAAAAAGCTGAGTGTAGATGCGGATGAAGCTGGGAAAAAAGCTATTTTTAAGTATGGCCAGTTAAAAGGTGCTAAAACCGGTATACTTAAAACACCCCGGGAGTTTTTTGACTGGTTAGCAGCAAAAAATACTCGTTTGGCGTTTGCTATGGAAGAAATAAAGGTTGAGGATGATAAAGGCATGTACAGGTTCCATAAATGTGCTTTGTGTGATGCCTGGAGGGAACTTGGCTGTACTCCTCAAGAGGTTAAGCTTTTGTGTGAAATAGCTTCCGAGGGTGATTATGGATTGGTAAGTTCATATCCTTTAAAACTTAAATTTAATTGTACCATTGCTGATGGCTCAGATTATTGTGAAATGGTTGTCACCAAAAAGTAAAGATTTTCAAGGTAAGGTGCAGTAGAAGCAAGTATGCATAAATAATGAGTGAAGGTAGACGAACACGCAATGGAAAATAAATTATTCAACAGTTATATTGAAATATTGAAGGAAGAACTGGTGCCTGCATTAGGGTGCACAGAACCTATTGCTATTGCTTATGCGGTAGCTAAAGCCAGAGATATATTGGGTGTTTTTCCCGAAAAAGCATTGCTGGAATGTAGTGGTAATATTGTAAAAAATGTCAAAAGTGTTGCTGTTCCTAATACCGAAGGATTGACGGGAATACGAGCCAGTATGTTGGCAGGACTGGTTGGCGGTAAAGCGGATAAGGGAATGGAAGTTCTATCCGAAATGAGCAGTGAGCATCTTATTTCAGTTAAAAACCTGTTGGATAGTGATTTTGGTGAAGTTCGATTGCTAGCAACAGATATCAATCTGCACCTGAAATTGCGATTAATGGCAAAGTCGGACTGTGTGACAGTAGAAATCCAGCACACTCATACCAATATCTGCAAAATAGAAAAAAATGGTAGCGTAATTTACCAAAATCATGCTGACTCTACAAAGTATTTGGGGAATTTTACCGATCGCAGCGTACTAACGGTAAGGGGCATTTATGAATTTGCTAACACTGTTCCTTTGGAAAAAGTTCGTGATCTTATTGCGCAGCAAATTGATTACAATATCCAAATTGCCGAGGAAGGTTTAGCGGGCGATTACGGTATAAATATCGGTCAAACATTACTAGATCTAGGGCGTAATGAGCCATTACGTGCTAAGATTATAGCCTATACTGCGGCTGCTTCTGAAGCCAGGATGAGTGGCTGTGCATTGCCGGTTATAACCAACTCTGGCAGCGGCAACCAGGGCATCGCAACGTCAATTCCTGTTATTGTTTTCGCCAGAGAGCATGGCCTATCGGAAGAAAAGTTGTATAGAGGGCTGGTATTTTCGAATTTACTGACAATTCATCAGAAAACTTTGATTGGCCGCTTATCAGCTTTTTGTGGAGCAGTTAGTGCGTCTTGCTCTAGCGGAGCGGCGTTTACTTATCTCACAGGCGGCAGTTTAGAAGAGATCAATTTGACGATTAGCAATACTTTGGCTAATGTGGTGGGAATTGTCTGCGACGGTGCAAAACCCTCTTGTGCCGCTAAAATAGCTTCTTGCTTGGAGGCTGCCTATATGTCTCATGTGTTAGCTGTGAATGGAAGGCATTATCAGGCTGGTAATGGTATTTTAAAAAACGATATAGAAGAAACTATTGCAGCTGTAGGCCGGATAGCCTGCAACGGTATGCGAACTACTGATACAGAGATTATCAAAATAATGTTAGAAGTTTAATAACAGCATTATCATAGCCAGAGGAATGCCCTGATAGTAGTACGCATGGGACCAAATTTGCCTTGTATACTGAAAAAAATAATAATTAAAAAAATTATAAATATTATAAAAGGGTTGCAGGAATATAGAAATATACAGCGAATATATTTTACTAAAGAGTTCCGAGTTGCTATCGCCAGCTAGGTGATAGTAAACGTGGGTGCGAGAAGGGATTTTCGTGCCAGCCATTGCGCAAAGGAAGTCCGTTAACACGGACTTCCTTTGTTCATTTCAGCATAGCTGAAATAAGTTCACTATCCTATCCGACATGCGACTAATGTTTTGTGAATATTCTGTGATATCAGAGACAAGAAAACTTAATAGTTGCTTCCGATTTATTATTATCCCACTGGGAGGTGATAAACCGTAAGGTATGATAAGCAATTATCGTGCCCGCCAATGCGCAAAGGAAGAGGTACTAAAATTTTTTAGCACCTCTTTTTTATATCTAAAATTAAATATTATGTAGGAGGTTTTTTATGAATAAGTTTATCCGTGTAAACATGACAACCAAGGAAGTTGTAACAGGTGAGGCTCCAGAGAAGTATGCAGGTTTAGCAGGTCGTGCACTTACTTCAAACTTTGTTAACGACGAAGTTAAACCTACCTGCCATCCACTGGGGAAAAACAACAAGCTAATTTTTGCTCCCGGTCTTCTTAGTGGCACTAGTGCTTCCCAGTCGGGTCGACTCTCAGTAGGTGCCAAGAGCCCACTGACTGGTACCATCAAGGAAAGCAACACAGGTGGAACGTTCTCCCAAAAGATGGCCAAAATGGGGATTAAAGCTCTGGTTATCGAGGGAATGCCGGAAGAAGACAAATTCTATGTGCTTAAAATTGATATGAATGGTGTAACCATCGAGGACGCTCCGGCTGAAATCCTCGGCGGCTGTGGCAACTACGAAGCGCTTAAAGTCTTAAGTGACAAATATGGTGCCAAAGTTGGTATCGCGCTGGCAGGTCCGGCTGGTGAATATCGCCT
This sequence comes from Sporomusa sp. 246TCP1, assembly GCF_057319775.1. Classification (NCBI taxonomy): domain Bacteria; kingdom Bacillati; phylum Bacillota; class Negativicutes; order Selenomonadales; family Sporomusaceae; genus Sporomusa; species Sporomusa sp. 246TCP1. Next base: position 533,591 of record NZ_CM170492.1, read on the forward strand.
GCCTACTGCTAATATTTCCTTTAAAGATCCTGAAGGCAACATCCGTAGTGCCGGCCGTGGCGGTCTGGGTGCAGTGCTGGGTTCAAAAAAAGTAAAGGCTCTTGTAATTGATGATGCTGGCGCACCTGGGGTTACCCTTGCGAAGCCAGAGGAATTCAGAGCAGCAGCCAAAGCGTTTGCCAAGGCGTTGACTACTCATCCGGTTACTGGTCAGGCATTGCCGGCATACGGCACAGACGTGCTGGTTAACATCTTAAACGAAGCTGGCGGTTTGCCTGCGAAGAACTTTACTGCAGGCCGCATTGATTGGAATGACAAAATCTCCGGTGAAACCATGAATGCCACGATCACCGAGCGTGGCGGGGACGGCAAAGTATCTCACGGCTGCCACGCCGGCTGCATCATTCGTTGTTCACAGTGGTATCCGGACAAGGACGGCAAATACGTTACGAGCGGTTTTGAGTACGAGACTGTATGGGCTCTTGGCGCTGACGCTGGTATTCAGGATCTGGATGATATCGCTTATATCGATCGCGCCATGGATGATGTCGGCGTAGATGCTATCGACGTTTCCGTTGCTGTAGCGACCGCTATGGAAGGTGGCTTGCTGCCTTGGGGTGATGGCAAGGCTACTTTAGAAGCTATCAAGCAAATCGCCACTCCTACTCCACTTGGCCGGATAATTGGTGGCGGTACAGCCATTGTCGGCAAGGTTTGCGGTCTGTTCCGTACTCCTGTTGTTAAAGATCAGGCTATCCCGGCCTATGATCCGCGTGCCATTAAAGGTATCGGTCTGACGTATGCCACTACTCCAATGGGAGCCGACCATACATCAGGTTACTGTATTGCTACAAACATCCTAAAAGTGGGCGGTTATGTAGATCCGCTTAAGAAGGAAGGTCAAGTAGAACTTTCCCGTAATCTGCAAATTGCCACAGCTGCTGTTGATAGTACTGGTATGTGTCTCTTTATTGCCTTTGCTATCCTGGATATTCCTGAAGGCTTCAACGCGCTGGTCGATATGATCAATGCCCGCTATGGCCTGTCATTGACAGCAGACGACGTAACTGCCCTCGGAAAATCAATTCTTAAAGTTGAACGGGCCTTTAATGCCGCTGCTGGTTTTACGAATGCGCATGACCGACTGCCGGAATTCTTTGAATATGAGCCTTGCCCACCACATAATGTTGTTTGGGACTTCACGCCGGAAGAAATCGACGAAGTCTACAATTTCTAGTTAACTAAAAAAGCCGGGCTTAGGCCCGGCTTTTTATAAGGTTTTTAGTGTATAATAACTACTAGAGGGGAGGCAATTAGGTGATACTTGAGCGGGAACAAATAAATAGATATTTAAGGCATATTTTAATACCTGAAATAAGTGGTCCGGGCCAGAAAAAAATATTGGGTTCGTCAGTTTTCGTCTGTGGAGAAAATGTAACCGACACTGCCCCTGCTATATACTACCTTGCCGCAGCGGGTGTAGGTCATATAGGCTGTCATATTGAGGACGCCAGAGGGCTTGACAGGCTATTTGACAACATACACGATTTAAATGAGGATGTTACTATTGGATTATCAGACGGTATCAATAGTGATTTCCGGATTTTTTTAGGTAGGCCGGAGTTTATTACCGACAAACAAGACCTTGTAGATACTGGTTTTGTACCTTCAGTAATAGCTCTTTGTCGAGGCTGGCAGGGAGGCCTGCAATATTTTAAAAATAGGGATTGTTTTCAATTCTTTGTATCAAAGCTAGCCGATGTCCAGCAAAGAGCGGGAAGTGAATTGCAGGATAGCACTAGCAATGGGCATATAGTCTCAAACTGTGTTTCAGGTGCGCTATGCGCGATGGAAGTTATAAAGCTTTTACTTGGTATCGGCGGATCAGTAGATGATTTTTTATACTTCAATCTTCTAACTATGGAATTTGTAAAATCCGGCAAAGATGAACTTGAACATACATTACATGAGCTATGTATTCTGAAGCCGGTAGATTGCCTAGACGCTGCATTAGGCGATCGCAAAGTGTTAATTGTGGGGACAGGCGGACTGGGATCTCCTGCCGCGTATGCGCTCGCACTAGCAGGCGTTGGAACAATAGGTTTAGTCGATTATGATACTGTTGAGATAAGCAACCTCAATCGTCAAATACTCCATTCTATGTCAAGAATTGGAATGCCTAAGGTGGAATCTGCCGCCACATTTTTAAAAAGTATGAATCCGGGTCTTACTATAAATCGCTACAACACCAGTCTAAGTAAGGATAATATTTTTGATATTATTGCAGGCTATGATGTTGTAATTGATGCAGTTGATAATTTTCCAACCCGGTTTTTATTAAACGATGCCTGCTTTTTTGCAAAAAAACCGATGATAGATGCAGGTGTAATCAGATTTGACGGTACTTTCAGAACCATTTTACCTCAAAAAGGCCCCTGTTATCGCTGTACACTTCCTGAAATTCCATCTTCAGACAGTATACCGTCATGTGCCGAATCAGGCGTGCTTGGGCCGGTACCAGGAATAATGGGCTTTATCCAGTCGGCTGAGGCTGTAAAATTCTTATTAGGTCAGGGAAATATTTTAAGTGACAGAATGATCTTCTTTGATGGACTGTTTACTGATTTTTGTACCATAAAAATAAACAAAAACAATGCCTGTCCGTTATGCGGCGCAGACCCGACTATACATGAGCTCCAGGAATATGTATTTATGTGTCCGGATGATGTTGATAAAGACAGCAATTGAGAATTTCTATGATTTTGCAGCAAGGTACTGATCATTGGGGGATAAAGCATGAAAAAATCGTTCGAATATAAGGGAAGTAGCAATTTTGCTGAAGGAGAGAAGGTTCGGATTACTAAAGATGGCCGTGTGAAGTTGCCTGTATCTCTGGAAAAGGAACAAGAGGTACTATTCATTCAAACAGAAGGTGGTTATCGGCTAATCCCGCTACTAACGGATATAAAAAGAGTATATATTGAGGTTACTACGAAATGTAATTTTTCCTGTATAACTTGTATTCGTAGTTCCTGGCAAGATGAGCTGGCGCACATGGAAGTGGAAACCTTCGAAACCATAATGGAAAACCTCAAAGAATTGCCGGAGCTAGAGTCGGTTCACTTTGGCGGTTTTGGTGAGCCGTTGATGCATCCAAGGATCTTTGACATGATAAGAGCAGTGAAGGGACTTGGACTGAAGGTAGAAATGATTACTAACGGTTCTTATTTATGTGAGGAAACGATTCAAAAATTGATTGATCTAGAATTGGATGTTCTATTTACTTCCTTAGACAGCCCTGAGGCCGAAGAGTATAACCAAATCCGGCCAGGAGGCGACTTTCAGGACGTTTTTTATAATGTAAAAAATTTGCAAGCGATGAAGCAGGAACAAAAGGTTCAGAAGCCGGAGCTTGGAATAGAATTTGTAGCGATGAAAAAGAATTATGCCAGGCTGCCAAAGTTGATCAAGATGGCCTGGGAACTAAATGCCAGCAAGGTCATTGTGTCTAACTTATTACCTTATCACGAATCCATGAAGGATGAAATAGTCTACGATATTGATGACACGGGGTGTCTGTTTGGTCATGAATCGTTGTTGACCTCTATCCGGGCTCATATGTCGAATATGAAATTGAGGACAGAACGTAACTGTAAGTTTGTGAAGGATAAATCGTTGTGCATCAACTATAAAGGCAATGTCAGCCCCTGTTATGCCTTTATGCATACCTATCAGTGTTATATCTACGGAAGAAAGAAACAAATGTACCCGTATTATTTAGGTAATATTAATGAAAAAAAACTTCAAAATATATGGATGGATTCCGGGTACGTCAATTTCAGAAAGACTGTCGATGAAAATCACTTCCCTTCCTGTACGGACTGCAAATTTCAGGATGGTTGTAATTATACAGAAAGTAACGAAATGGATTGCTGGGCCAACAGTCCGTCATGTTCTGATTGCCTTTGGGCTAGACAAATCATTGCTTGTCCGTAAACAAATATAAATTATAAGTAATTATTAAAAAATTATAAATATTATAAAAGGTTTGCAGGAATATAAAAATGTACAGCGAATATATATCACTAAAGAGTTCCGAGTTGCTATCGCCAGCTAGGTGATAGTAAACGTGGGTGCGAGAAGGGATTTTCGTGCCAGCCATTGCGCAAAGGAAGTCCGTTAACACGGACTTCCTTTGTTTATTTCAGCTATGCTGAAATGAGTTCACTATCCTATCCGACATGCGACTAATGTTTTGTGAATATTATGTGATGTAAGTCAGAGACGAGAAAACTTAATAGTTGCTTCCGATTTATTATTATCCCACTGGGAGGTGATAAACCGTAAGGTATGATAAGCAATTATCATGCCCGCCAATGCGCAAAGGAAGAGGTACTAAAATTTTTTAGCACCTCTTTTTTATATCTAAAATTAAATATTATGTAGGAGGTTTTTTATGAATAAGTTTATCCGTGTAAACATGACAACCAAGGAAGTTGTAACAGGTGAGGCTCCAGAGAAGTATGCAGGTTTAGCAGGTCGTGCGCTTACTTCAAACTTTGTTAACGACGAAGTTAAACCTACCTGTCATCCGTTGGGGAAAAACAACAAGCTGATTTTTGCTCCCGGTCTTCTTAGCGGCACTAGTGCTTCCCAGTCGGGTCGACTCTCAGTAGGTGCCAAGAGCCCACTGACTGGTACCATCAAGGAAAGCAACACAGGTGGAACGTTCTCCCAAAAGATGGCCAAAATGGGGATTAAGGCTCTGGTTATTGAGGGAATGCCTGAAGAAGACAAATTTTATGTGCTTAAAATTGATATGAATGGTGTAATTATTGAGGACGCTCCGGCTGAAATTCTCGGCGGCTGTGGCAACTATGAAGCGCTTAAAGTCTTAAGTGCCAAATATGGTGCTAAAGTTGGTATCGCGCTGGCAGGTCCGGCTGGTGAATATCGACTGCCTACTGCTAATATTTCCTTTAAAGATCCTGAAGGCAACATCCGTAGTGCCGGCCGTGGCGGTCTGGGTGCAGTGCTGGGTTCAAAAAAAGTAAAGGCTCTTGTAATTGATGATGCTGGCGCACCTGGGGTTACCCTTGCGAAGCCAGAGGAATTCAGAGCAGCAGCCAAAGCGTTTGCCAAGGCGTTGACTACTCATCCGGTTACTGGTCAGGCATTGCCGGCATACGGCACAGACGTGCTGGTTAACATCTTAAACGAAGCTGGCGGTTTGCCTGCGAAGAACTTTACTGCAGGCCGCATTGATTGGAATGACAAAATCTCCGGTGAAACCATGAATGCCACGATCACCGAGCGTGGCGGGGACGGCAAAGTATCTCACGGCTGCCACGCCGGCTGCATCATTCGTTGTTCACAGTGGTATCCGGACAAGGACGGCAAATACGTTACGAGCGGTTTTGAGTACGAGACTGTATGGGCTCTTGGCGCTGACGCTGGTATTCAGGATCTGGATGATATCGCTTATATCGATCGCGCCATGGATGATGTCGGCGTAGATGCTATCGACGTTTCCGTTGCTGTAGCGACCGCTATGGAAGGTGGCTTGCTGCCTTGGGGTGATGGCAAGGCTACTTTAGAAGCTATCAAGCAAATCGCCACTCCTACTCCACTTGGCCGGATAATTGGTGGTGGTACAGCCATTGTCGGCAAGGTTTGCGGTCTGTTCCGTACTCCTGTTGTTAAAGATCAGGCTATCCCGGCCTATGATCCGCGTGCCATTAAAGGTATCGGTCTGACGTATGCTACTACTCCAATGGGAGCCGACCATACATCAGGTTACTGTATTGCTACAAACATCCTAAAAGTCGGCGGTTATGTAGATCCGCTTAAGAAGGAAGGTCAAGTAGAACTTTCCCGTAATCTGCAAATTGCCACAGCTGCTGTTGATAGTACTGGTATGTGTCTCTTTATTGCTTTCGCTATCCTGGATATTCCTGAAGGCTTCAACGCGCTGGTCGATATGATCAATGCCCGCTATGGCCTGTCATTGACAGCAGACGACGTAACTGCCCTTGGAAAATCAATTCTTAAAGCTGAACGGGCCTTTAATGCCGCAGCTGGTTTTACGAACGCGCATGACCGGCTGCCGGAATTCTTTGAATATGAGCCATGCCCACCACATAATGCTGTTTGGGACTTCACACCGGAAGAAATCGACGAAGTCTTCAATTTCTAGCCGATAAAAGGCCGGGCTTAGGCCCGGCTTTTTATTAAAATAAGTATAGGGGGGATTTGTATGGTAGTGGAAGTGCGTTTATATGCAACGTTGAGGCGTTATACGCCATCAAGTCCGAATGGTGTAATAACAGTAGACGTACCTGATGGGATTACTGCGCTTGATTTAGTGAAAAAAATTACAATTGATCCGACAGAGATTCACTTGATTATGATAAATGGTATAGGGTGTGAGTTTGAGAAGATAATATGTAATGGCGATCGGGTTGGCTTGTTCCCACCAGTAGGTGGCGGCTAGCCGTTAAATTATAGCATAAGTGAATGATTAATAAGAAAGGAGTGGATTGTATGACGATTGTTGCTTTGCCCATGATGGACCCTGCTTATATTGAATGGAAAAATTTTCTAAAAACAGGTAATCCTTATAAGTGCAACGCTCGTCAGCAGATTGTTGAATCGTGGGGACGGTGTTATCATGGGGGAGTAGATCCGTATGATGATAAAATTCTCCAAAGGTTGGATGAGTTGAACCTACATAAAGTTTTAAAAGAAAAAGAAAAACTTATTGAGATAGCAAAACCCTTTATGTCTAAGCTTCATGAATTTTTTAAAGGAGCGGGCTTTATCGTTGTATTAACTGACGAAAATGGGTGCATTCTAGAAATGTTATGCGACGAAGATACGCGGCAGCATCCGATGACCAGCTGTTTTTATCCTGGCAGCAGCTGGCAGGAAGAAGCGGTAGGGACTAATGCCATTGGAACGGTACTCAAGCTGGGAGAACCACTTCAGGTATCGGGTGCGGAGCATTATTGTAAAAAAAACCATTCTTTTGTCTGTTCAGCAGCATCAATTTTTGATTCTAATGGCCGGATTATTGGCGTTCTGGATATATCCTACGCGTCCAGTGTGTCCCATTTGCATACATTGGGAATTGTAGCAGTTATTGCTGAAGCTATTACTGCAGAGTTAGGAATTTGGCAAAAAAACTGTGAATTGGATCTGCTTAGCAAAAGGATGGCCAAGTTTTTTAATACTGTTTCTGATGGTGTGCTTATCGTGGATAATAATGAGGTAGTAGTTGAAATAAACCCTGCCGGCAAAGCTATGCTCGGAAAGTCGGAGGAATATGTTGTCGGGATAGAACTTAAGCGGTTATTTGACAATAAATCGGGAGCGCTGTTAACTAACAGTAAACGGTATCATAATATCGAAATAATTGTAGATACTAAAGGAGACGGCCATTTTATAGCTTCCCGGGAGCCTATAATTAATGATCATGACGTGATAACTGGTGGGATTATTTTTCTCAGACATAGTATACAAGTGAAAAATATGGTAAATCTAAATCATAGTAACGGCAACTATGCAACATTACAGTTCAGCGATATTATTGGCAAAAGTGTTGAAATACGCGAAGCTATACATGTTGCAACACGGGCTGCGGCCACGACATCAAATGTTTTGCTACATGGTGAAAGTGGTACAGGTAAAGAAATATTTGCTCAGGCCATTCACAATCAAAGTTGCAAACATAACGGACCATTTGTGGCTGTCAATTGCGGGGCAATCCCACGGGAGTTGATTGGCAGTGAGTTATTTGGCTATGAGGAAGGGGCTTTTACGGGGGCGAAACGAGGCGGAAAACCAGGTAAATTCGAACTAGCTTCAGGTGGAACTCTTTTCCTGGACGAAATCGGTGATATGCCACTTGAACAGCAGACCGCTTTACTAAGAGTGATACAAGAAAGAAAAGTGGCGCGTATTGGCAGTGATAAGATGATTCCGGTTACTATTCGTTTGATTTGTGCCACACACAAGAATCTGCTGGAAGAAGTTGAAAAAGGGGCCTTTCGACTTGATCTTTTTTATAGATTAAATGTGTTATCAATTATTATTCCGCCGTTACGGGAGCGCCGTGAGGATATACAACCGCTTTTTGAACACTTTTTAGAAAAGTTAAGTCGCGAGCAGGGATGCGAATTTTCTGTGGAAGACGAAGTCATTCCTTATTTAACTGGATACCACTGGCCAGGTAATGTCCGCGAGCTGCAAAACGTAATCGAACATGCGGCATGTTTAGCAGAAAATGGAGTTATTACGGTTGGTCATTTACCTGAAATGCTTTTTGCACCAGAATCACGCATGGTACTAGCATCACCACAAATAGATGAAACTATTTTTAGCAGGGAACAGAGACAGCAGATGGCGGAATTTACGGAGAAATATAAGATAATTAGTAAGCTTGATGCCTTTGCTGGAAATGTTAGCCGGGTAGCGAAAGAATTAGGGATATCTCGAAAAACTTTATATAATAAGATGCGATTGCACGCTATCAAAAATTAGCTAAAGCAATGTTGGCCAATCTCTTATTATGTGCTGAATCAAGAGGCTGCTAATTGCTCTAAAGTAAGTGTTACCTTAAAGTGTGTAAAAAGTGTAACCTTATTGCACAGTTTTACACACTCCAAGGTAACACTTATGGTGCAGCTGAATAGCAGCTGGTATAGCGCATTGGATTAATCCAACCCCAAGATAGGCAAAAATTGCCGGGTTTAAGACCAATTTCACTTTATTTTAAATTTTTTGAATAGTTGGCATAACAATTGCGATACTATATTGTGGAAAGTCAAATAGCTAAGTGGGCAGGCGATTACCTTTAGGATAAACTGAATTTAAAACTAAGGAGTCGAAACTTAGGGTAACTTCGTTTGAGCCTATTTATAAAAAATTAAGGGGGAATTGTTAAGTATGGAAAAAAAATCATTTGGGTATTTTAATCCGCCAGTAGCTATCATGGGCGTTGGGTGTCTTGAGGATATAGCTGATTACATTAAACCTATGGGATTCAAAAAAGCGTTAATCGTTAGCGATAAAGTACTTGTTGAAATCAAACTTATCAAAAAACTTACCGATGTTCTTGATAAAGTTGGCGTAGGTTATGCTATTTTTGATGGCGCTCAACCAAACCCAACAGTTGGTAACGTTAATGCTGGCTTGAAAATACTCAAAGACAATGGTTGCGATTTTGTAATGTCCTTCGGCGGCGGTTCACCACATGACTGCGCTAAAGGTATCGCTCTTGTTGCTTCTAACGGCGGTAAGATCGAAGATTATGAAGGCGTTAACAAATCAGCTAAACCGCAAATGCCTTTGATTGCAGTTAATACCACTTCCGGTACTGCTAGCCAAATGACTCGTTTCTGTATCATTACCGATGAAACCAGACACGTTAAAATGGCTATCGTTGACTGGCATACAACTCCTATTATTGCTGTTGATGATGCTGATTTAATGCTTGCTATGCCTCCTTCCCTTACAGCTGCTACCGGTATGGATGCTTTGACTCATGCAGTAGAAGCTTATGTTTCCATAATTGCTACCCCTGTTACTGACTGCGCAGCTATCAAAGCTATTGAATTAGTTTCTGGTTTCTTGAGAAGAGCTGTTAAAGACGGTAAAGATATTGAAGCTAGAGAAATGATGACCTATGCTGAATATCTTGCTGGTATTGCATTCAATAATGCTAGCTTAGGTTATGTACATGCAATGGCTCACCAACTTGGTGGTTTCTATGATCTTCCACATGGTGTTTGCAATGCAATCTTGCTCCCGGCTGTTTCGGACTTCAATGCCAAAGTTGTTCCTGAAAGATTTGTCGATATTGCTAAAGCTATGGGCGTAGATGTTGCCGGCTTATCTGCTGCAGATGCTGCTGCTAAGGGTATCGCTGCTATTCGCCAACTTTCTGCTGACATCAATATTCCTGCCGGCCTGAAAGATCTTAGAGGCTTCAAAGAAAGCGATATTCCAACACTTACTGCCAATGCGCTTAAAGATGCTTGCGGTCTTACTAATCCTAAACAAGCTACTCCTGAAGAAATCACTGGTATCTACAAAGCTGCTATTTAATTAAGTAGAATTATATAATCAAAGAAAATTAAAATAGTTACCATTTGTTAGTAAAAAGGGTTGGTTTATATTCATCATAGTATGATATAAACCAACCTGATTTAATTTTCAGTGAGTACGAGTATAGTAAAATATGACATTTGATTTTTCGTTAACAGGTCGTTTCAATGTTATTTTGTGGTATAATGGAACAAGCGTATAACATTTGATGGTTTGCAGCAGTTTATATCTGTAGGTATAGAAACTGCTGTCGCAACCACTGATAACCAGAGAGCAGAAACTATTCAATACCAAAGCAGCGAAGAAAGCTAGTGAAAAACGAGACGGTTACAAAGACGCGTAAGCCGTTTTTATCTAAAAATAAAGGAGTTGAGAAGCCGAAATAAGAGCGCAAACTTACTTAAACTGGAAGGGGAAATTAACAAAATTTATCCCAGGTAGTGTAATTTTGTTATCCGAAGCTATAAGTTTTTGATGAGTTTCTTGTAACGGCTTTCGATTATTATGAAATCAATTGCAAACCATGAAGAGCTTAAAAATAAAATTATTGAGTTAGCGAAACAAGGAAAGCTAACTTGTGAAGAAGCTCATCAGTTAGCTGAGTCTGAGGGTGTGCCGCTAGTAATCATAGGCAAAGTGGCTGTAGAAGCTGGGATAAGAATTAACGATTGCCAGTTAGGCTGTTTTGGGAAGTATAAGGAGCGTTAATTATGGAGTATTTTAATTGTATAGCTTTAAAAGAGGCAGAACAATTGATAGTGAACAAATTAGACGGGCTTATAGTTGCAAGTGAACAAGTCTCTTTGGTTGAAGCTTTAGGACGCATTGTGGCGGAAGATGTTGTTAGTAAAGAAGATTTGCCGCCTTTTAGCCGGTCAACTGTTGATGGGTTTGCAGTACGTGGCATGGATACATTTGGGGCGGGTGAAGGTGTACCTGCGTTATTCGATATTGTGGGTGAAGTGGCTATGGGGCAGCAGACCGATGTTCAGTTAAAACCTGGACAGGCTGTGACTATACCTACAGGTGGTATGTTGCCAATTGGAGCAGATGCTGTCGTTATGCTGGAACATGCAGAACGACCTGATAGTAGTAGTCTGCTAGTTCTAAAGGCAGTTGCACCCGGAGAAAATGTAGTTGTTAAAGGTGAAGATATTAGTGCAGGACGCCACTTGCTGCATCAAGGGCAAAAAATTCTGCCGCAGGATATTGGGGCGTTGGCCGCCTGCGGTTGTGCAGCAGTGTTAGTACGACAGAAGCCTGAGGTCGTAATTATTTCCACCGGTGATGAGGTGGTGGATGTGGCTTGTACTCCGGTAAGCGGTCAAATTCGTGATATTAATTCCTATGCGTTGGCAGCAATGCTCGAAGACGCCGGGTGTATAGTTAAGCGTCATGGAATAGTAAAAGATCAATATGAGTATTTGTTAGCAGCCTTATCGCAGGCGGTAAACCGTTGTAATATGATAGTTGTATCAGGCGGCAGTTCGGTTGGGGTGCGGGATCATACTGTTAGAGTCATTAAAGAGCTGGGCGAGTCTGATGTAGTGTTTCACGGGGTGGCAATAAAACCTGGTAAGCCTACTATTTTTGGTATGATTGGAAAAGTGCCGGTATTTGGTTTGCCAGGGCATCCAGTGGCTGCGATGACTGTATGTAGTCAAATAGTAAAACCAGCAATACAAATACTTCTTGGTCAGACGATTAAAGATGTTTATACTATACCAGCCCGGATGTTGCGCAGTATGGCTTCGGTACCGGGCAGAGATGATTATATTAGAGTGCAATTAATTAAGAAGGCTAATGAATATTGGGCTGAGCCGGTTTTGGGAAAATCGGGTTTAATTAGTACCATGTCTGAGGCTGACGGCATTGTACATATTGCAGCTGACAAAGGCGGCTTATATAGTGAGGAAATGGTGCAAGTGGAGCTTATTACAAAACAGTAAGGATGAGGCATTTTGTATAAAGTTAAAGCATATTTAGATAGCCTGCCCCGGGATCAGGCTGAGAAGTTATGGTGGGAAAAACTTCTCGCTGTGGACTATTTCACCAATTTTCCAGTGGAAGAAGTTAGTATCAGTGATGCGTTAGGACGGGTAACGGCTCAGTGCGTGTATGCCAGGCAGTCAGTGCCACATTATAATGGGGCGGCAATGGACGGTATTGCGGTAAGGGCCCAGGATACCTTTGGGGCAGGAGAAACTACCCCTAAAAAATTGCTGGTGCTGAAGGCCGGCGAGCCATTTGTTGATGCAGGCTGCTATATTGTAGACACAGGTGACTTAATGCCACTTGGTACTAATGCGGTCATAATGGTTGAGGATGTACATTTATCATATGGCTATGCTGATATTATTGCGGCTGCTGCGCCGTGGCAGCATGTTCGTGTTATTGGCGAAGATATTGTGGCTAATGAAATGGTATTGGCAGAGCATCATGTTATTACTCCTTCGGATATTGCGGCTTTGCTGGCTGCAGGACTGGATAGTGTAGCAGTTGTCGCTAAGCCCAAAGTGACAGTTATTCCTACAGGCAGTGAATTGGTGGCAACTCATCAGGAGCTTAAGCCAGGGGCTATTTTAGATGTTAATTCTCATATGTTGTGTGCGGCTGTAACCAATTGGGGCGGTGAGCCGACACGCCATGAGATCGTGTATGATGATTACCAAAAGATTAAAAAAGCTATTGTTGATAGTTTGAAAGTCAGTGACATGGTCATTACTAATGCTGGAACATCAGCTGGTACGGAAGATTTTACTGCCGATATACTCTCAGAGCTCGGTGAAGTATTGGTACATGGTGTAGCAATTAAACCAGGTAAACCGGTAGTACTGGCCATCTGCCAGGGAAAACCTGTCATCGGGCTTCCTGGATATCCGGTATCAGCGATGTTGACAGCTGATCTATTTGTTCGTAAAGTGCTGCATGCGAGGCAGAAACTGCCTCAACCGGAGGTTAAAACAGTGGCAGCCACCATGTCCAGACAAGTTTACTCGCATATTGGTGTAGAAGAATATGTTAGGGTGTCACTAGGCGAAGTTCAGGGAAAATTTGTTGCTGCACCGTTAGGACGCGGAGCTGGCTTAATAAGTTCCTTAACTAAGTCTCAGGGGATGGTGGTTATTAAAGAGACTAAAGATGGTCTGGCTGCGGGAACTGTTACAGAGGTTAAACTATTTGGCAGACAACAGGCTAGTAAAAATATTTTGTCAATAGGCAGTCATGACCTTGCACTCGAGATTCTGGGCGTATTTTTAGGCAGGCAGGCAGGCCTTTCGTTGTCCTGTGCCAACGTTGGCAGCATGGGTGGCATTATGGCGATACGCAATAATGAGGCGCATATTGCGGGGATACATCTGCTTGATGAAATAACTGGTGAATTTAATGTTTCTTATGTAAATCGCTATTTAAAAAATAATGAATCCTGGCGATTGGTGCATTTAGCTATGCGAGATCAAGGGTTAATGGTTTTGGCAGGAAATCCAAAAGGAATTCAGGGACTGGGTGATTTAGTACGCTCAGATATTGAATACGTTAATCGCCAGCGGGGCGCTGGCACACGAATGTTACTGGATTATCAGCTGCAAAAAATGAATATAGAGTCTAGTAAAATAGTCGGCTATGAAAAAGAGGTTGGCACTCATATGGCAGTAGCAGCCACAATTGCAGGCGGTTCTGCTGATACTGGTATGGGTATACGTGCTGCAGCTAAAGCACTTGGACTGGATTTTATTCCGGTAGCTCAAGAGCGGTATGATCTTATTTTGAATTTTGCACCTGAAGATGAAAGGCCCGCGTTAATTATAAAGATTTTACAGTCGCCAGAGTTTCGGCAGCAAGTTGAGGCGCTTGGTGGATATGATTTGTCAGATGCTGGGAAATTGATGGCTCTGAGTTGATTTTGAAAAAAATCAGGCACATGTATATAACATAACTTAAGAGGGTATACTAGTTGTGTAGCGGTGTCCTCGAAGAGAAACGAGATTGCGAAACATTATAATTGATAAATGCGCATATAGTAAGCACCATATACATAAAACCCTGGCCGGATTTTCGGCTGGGGTTTTTAAAATGGTAATAAGGTAAGACTATTGGTGGAGGTGATAAAAATGCCTGTACCTAAAACAGGGGTTGATAAGTTTGGCATTGAGCATGAAGTCAAGAACGAAAAAGGGAATAAGGAATTATCTGATGAAGAGGTACGCAAAAAGGCCATGCATTTTGGGACTAAGGATTAATGTGCTAAAATTGGCTCCCATTAATTTTGCAAATGGCAGGATTGGTACTGATATTTCGGCAAGACCAGTTATTGATGCTGATTTGTTATCCTTTAGTGTGCCGCTTGTCATGTTCAAGGAAATGGAAGCCAATGTGCCAGGCAGCTTCCTGGAGAAACCTGCCTGGCACAAAGTAGCGGCGCGAATTCCTAATAATGAGTGAATTCGTTTCGGCATAGCTGAAACATTTCCGACCAATATGACACGATTCGGTAAGGCCTTAGCTCAAAGCTGGGGCTTTTCTTATCGCAATACTATCCAACTCTTGGTTATTTTTCTGTTTGCATGATAGATAAAACTGTAGTACAATTCTAATTGTTAACCATATAATTTACGAACCGTTAACTGATAAAGTTATTGTTAACTAATAAAATTTAAAACAGTTAACAATAAGCGGGGAGGAGTAGCAGTGACTAACATTGAGTTTATCATGAAAATCGGTACCAAAGTGCTTCTGGGTGGGGAAATAGTAAAGGAAGATACGGCGAAACTAGGAGCAGTTGAGGATAAAGATGTGCCGTTTTTGTTAGCAATGGCTGATAAAATCAGACAGCAGTTTGTGGGGGACGACGTGGACTTGTGCGCTATTGTCAATGGTCGCTCAGGTATGTGTTCTGAAAACTGCCGTTTTTGCGCACAGTCAGTCCATCATCAGGCCAATATTCCAATATATCCGCTTCTTAGTGAAGCAAAGCTTATTGCTGCTGCTAAGCAGGCCGAGGCCGGAGGTGCCTTGCGTTTTAGTATAGTTACCAGCGGTAGAGGTGTAGAGCAGGATCGCGATTTTCCCAAGATGGTTAGTGCGCTAAAGCGCATTAACCAGGAAACTAACCTGAAAGTGTGTGCTTCACTTGGTACATTGACACTGGAACGGGCTAAAGCACTAAAAGACGCCGGAGTTAGTCGTTACCATCATAATGTGGAGAGTAGCCGTAATTTTTATTCTAAGGTATGTACAACTCATACTTATAATGACAGGGCTGCAACTATTGCTATTGCTCATGAAGTGGGGTTGGAGGTATGCTCAGGCGGCATTATCGGTTTGGGTGAAAGCATGGAGGATAGAATAGATATGGCCTTTGAACTTAAGAAGTTTGGTGTTCATTCTGTGCCGCTGAATATATTAAACCCCATTAGAGGGACCGCTTTAGCCGGGCAGCCACCTGTGCCGCCACGTGAAATATTGAAAACCTTTGCACTGTTCCGGTTTATTATGCCTGATAAGGGAATTCGCACCGCAGGCGGGCGGGAAGTTAACCTGCGGGATTTACAGGCCATCAGTTTAATGGGTGGAATTAATGGGATGCTGATTGGTGGTTATCTAACAACAGGCGGCCGCAATTATGAAATGGATGTAGCTATGGTGGAAGACTTGGGGCTTAGTCCCTTAGCGGCAAAAGATGCAAAGTAGAGTTAGCTGGGTAGCTGAAGTTGGTATGTTGGCCGCTTTTATAACAATAACCAGCGCCTTCAAGCTCCCAGGACTGATGCCGGGAACAGAATTTCAATTATCAGCGCCATTGGCTGTAGCTATCTGTGTGGTATTTGGGTTTAGCAAATATATTACGGCAGGTTTGCTGTCCAGTGTGGTGGGCTTAATGCTTGGTACCCAGTCACTGCTAAATGTGTTTATTGCCATGGTATTTCGTGTCATTGTCGGCATGCTGGTGGGCCTATTAGGACGCTCCTGGCCGGTAATTGTGCTGGCTGGACCGATAGGTTCGGCGATTGGCAGACTGGTATTGGGTGGAATTATTGGTAAGGCGGTAATTCCACTTTTGCTGGCAGCTTTTCCAGGAATGATTTATACAGCTTTATTGGCTTATCCTATAACAGCTTTGCTGCAACGGGTGAAAGAACAAAGGGAGAAGGTAATGCGTCATGTTGTACAGCGTTAGAATGCGGGCAGCCCAAGGTGATGCGCATGAGAAGGGCGGCAAGCATATCTCGGGTGCCGAGCGGCTGGTAAGGCAGGAACAACTGCCGGCTGTAGCGGCAGCTATGCTCAGGCGGGCCTTGTTTCATAGTCGGGGAACGGCTGATTTTATCAATCTTACTGTCGAGACAGTACTGAAGGAAAACATACAAGCAGTAACTTGCCTGCCAATTGCAACTGTTGCTGTTCCTAGTGTAGTTGCAGGCCGGGAGGCTGCACAGGTTGAACTGATTAAGGCCGGTGTGGCACCGGCAGCTGTGGCTGCGGGGATAAAAGCCTTAGCAGGATTAAAAGGAAGTCTGAGGGGCGCTATGTTAGTTGATGCTCAAACTGGTGTCAGACTTGATGATAATGGTGAACGGGGAATTCGTGTGTCCCGGATGGATATTGCTGATGAGCAAGCCTATTTATGTTGGCTGAGCCGTCAGGGGCACAGCAATATCCATATTCAGGAGGCAGTAGTGCTGGCTTCTAAGGTTATGTCGGCACCTGGGGTAGCTGCCGAGTTATGCTGGTCAGATGACCCTGAATATGTAACAGGCTATGTAGCCACACCAACGTTGTATACCCGGTTCACGCAGTTGAAGCCTTATGGTAGTCCTATTGGAGGCCGGATTTTTTTCATAAAGGAAAAGACTGACTTGGAGCAACTGGTGCATTATTTGCAATATCAGCCTGTATTTATCAATGTCCCCGCAGAGGAGGCCAATGTTGATGCAATTTTTGACTGATTATTTAGAACAGGCAAAAGCAGGCAATTTGTATCGAAAAACGGTAACCTACAATCCGATTAGTCCGACTTGTGTACAAATGGATGGCCGGCGTTACCTAATGTTGGCTTCTAATAACTACCTGGGTTTGACGCATGACCCGGCAGTACAGCAGGCTGCCATTGATGCGATACGCTTGTATGGAACAGGGTCAGGCGGTGCCAGGTTAACTACCGGAACGTATCTGCTTGTTGATCAACTGGAGCAGGAACTAGCCCGGTTCAAAGAAGCCGAAGCGGCTCTGGTATTTAATACCGGCTATATGGCTAATCTGGGTGTTCTTAGCTCCCTGGCCGAACCCAGGGATATTATTTTTAGCGATGAACTCAATCATGCCAGTATCATTGATGGCTGTCGTCTCTCCCGGGCGCAGACCGCTGTATATCGGCATGCTGATGTGGAGCATTTACACAGATTGCTAAAAAATACAGTATGCCAGGGTAAGAGGCTGATAGTCACCGATGGTGTATTTAGCATGGATGGTGATCTAGCCCCCCTGGGGGAAATTACTCGCTTGGGTGAGATATATGATGCAATTATTGTTGTTGACGATGCTCATTCTACTGGTGTGATTGGGCCAGGCGGCAAAGGGACGGCTGCGCATTTTGGTGTAAGTGATAAAGTGCAGGTGCAGATTGGCACACTGAGTAAAGCGCTTGGTGCAGAAGGTGGTTTTGTCGCCGGGTCAAAGGAGTTAATTGATTACATAAAGAATAAGGCGCGTAGTTTTATTTTTTCAACAGCCTTGGCGCCGGCAACTATTGCTGCGGCATTAGCAGCACTTCGCCAGTTGGTGACCAGACCAGAAATGGTGACAAGGTTAACTGATAATACTCAATATGTAAGAAGGCTGCTACAGGCAGCCAAGCTGCCTGTAGTTAACGGTGTGACGCCAATAATACCGATTATAGCGGGGGCAGAGGAAGATGCCGTTAGGCTGGCTTCTGAGCTTAAGAAGCAGGGCATTATCATTACTGCTATCAGGCCACCGACAGTGCCTGCAGGCACAAGTCGACTACGACTGACTGTTAATGCAGCGCATGAGCGGGATGAATTGGCTTGGGCTGTGGACATAATTACTGCTGCGATTAGTCAGCCTGGAATGAGGGTGAGGTAAAGGAATGCAAAAAGGGTTATTTATTACGGCAACAGACACCGATGTTGGCAAGACGTTGATTAGTGGAGCTATTGTCGCCGCACTCAAGGCAAGGGGTATGAATGTTGGCGTGGTAAAGCCAGTAGCCTCCGGCGGCGTAACTAATATAAATGGGCAGTTGGTATCGGAAGACGCCAGCTTTTTAATGGCAGCTGCCGGGCTTAGTGAAGAATGGCGGCAGGAGGTTAATCCTGTATGTCTGGCTCCGGCGCTGACGCCGGCAGTAGCAGCGACTGTGAGTGGTGTGACGATAAACAGGGCAAAGCTAATTGCTATTTGCCGGAGTATGCTGACCAAAGCGGAGCTAACGCTGGTTGAAGGGGTGGGTGGTATCGCAGCACCTATTTGGGAAGACTATCTTGTTGCCGATATGGTGCTGGAGCTTAAGCTGCCGGCAATCCTTGTTACCAGGGCTAATCTAGGGACAATTAATCATACTGCCCTTACTGCCTCATATGCCCGGCAGCGGAGCATCAAGTTAGGCGGAATTATTATTAACCGCTGGGATGAAGACCAGGTTACCGTATTGGAACGCAGTAATCTGGCTTACATCGAACGGCTCACCGGTTTGCCGGTGTTAGGGCGGTTTCCCTCAGTTGCGGCAGTTGCTGCAGATTCGGCATCACTGGCCCGACTGGGGCAATTGGCAGAACAGCATGTGGCTATTGACGAATTAGTTAGTCTGATGCAAGGAGGAACAAGCTTTGGAGAAAACGGAACAAAAAGATAAGCAGTATGTCTGGCATCCTTTTACTCAAATGCAGGAATGGGCCGCAAGACCGCAAAAGGTTATTGCCGCTGCTGCCGGCATTAAGCTTATTGACACTGAGGGCAACGAGTTTTATGATGGCGTATCATCTTTATGGGTCAATCTTCATGGTCACCGCAAGGCGGCAATTGACCAAGCTATTATTGACCAGCTTGGCAAAGTAGCGCATACGACACTGCTGGGCTTGGCCAACATTCCAGCTGCCGAACTGGCTAAGCAGCTTGTCGATATAGCTCCTGCCGGTCTAAGTAAGGTCTTTTATTCAGATGACGGTTCAACAGCGGTTGAGGTTGCTCTAAAAATGGCTTTCCAATATTGGCAGCAGCAGGGTAAACCGGGTAAACAAAAATTTATCGCCCTAGAGCAGGCCTATCATGGGGACACAGTAGGGGCAGTAAGTGTTGGCGGGATTGATTTATTTCACCGGATATTCAAGCCACTGCTGTTTACCTCGGCCCATATCCCAACTCCATCCTGTTATCACTGCCCGCTGGCGACAGATCCGGTGACTTGTAAAATGCAGTGTGCCACCAGGCTGGAACAGGTACTGGCTGAGCACCATGAGGAGATTGCCGGCTTGATTGTTGAACCGCTGGTGCAGGCGGCGGCAGGCATGCTAATGTCACCTCCCGGCTATCTGGCTAAAATAAGGGAGATTTCCCGGAAATACAACATACTGTTCATCGCTGACGAAGTGGCCACAGGTTTCGGTAGAACGGGAAAAATGTTTGCCTGTGAGCATGAAGGTGTAGCCCCTGATCTGATGGTACTTTCCAAAGGAATAACCGGCGGCTATATGCCGCTGGCAGCGACACTGACCACTGATGAAATATATAATGCTTTCTTAGGTGATTATAGTGATAAAAAAACCTTTTACCATGGTCATTCCTACACTGGTAACCCGCTGGCCTGTGCGGCGGCCTTGGCTAATTTAAAAATATTCCAGGAAGAAAAGGTATTAGAAGGGCTTGTTCCCAAGATAGCAGTCACTACAGCCAAGCTACAAAAAATAGCCAGTCTTGACCATGTGGGTGATGTTCGCCAATGTGGTCTGATTATCGGTATTGAATTGATGCGAGATAAAAACAGCAAGGTTTCGTATTCTTGGGAACAAGCTATGGGTGCTAGTGTATGTCTGCAGGCCCGCAGGAACGGACTCTTGATTCGTCCGATTGGTGATGTGGTTGTCTTCATGCCGCCGCTGGTTAGCTCTGTTGATGAACTTGAACAGATGCTGACAATTATTGAATCTTCAATTAAAGAGATTACGGAAGTAGACATTGCCAATTATGGCCGTATTCAGCCGACTGATTTATAATGTGTTCTTTTTTGTTCTTGTTTAGAAAATTCCGTCATGATATAATCAATAATATAATTAAGTGAGAATATTATGTAACTTAACTCGATAGTATTTGTAGTTGCAATGTTCAAAGGGGAAAAAGCATATGTCTGACAATTATAGTATAGCTAGATATCTTATTTCTCAGCTTCGTCCGGGTTTGCAGCTTGGAGAAACAGTATTAGCTCCTGATGGAAAAGTGTTGCTGTATGCTGGCACAATACTAACAGAAAAGCATATCGAAAAACTAAGTTACTATAATTGCGATGGTGTTCGCGTCAGGCAATTTCAGTCAGGTGTTGGAACGGGTTTCGATACTAATCAACAACGGAAGAGGGGGAACGCTGAACCGGAAGAATTGATTGTTAGTCACGAATATTACGAAGCAGATATGGCTGCAACTGTATCGGAACAGGAAACGGAGTTTGCAAGTATATATGGCAATGTGGTGAAAGATTTAAAAAGATGTTTCACAATTGTTCGCCTGGAAAAGCATTTGGATTGTGAATTGCTGCATTCTATCGTCGATGCTTTACTTACCCTTTCTGAGCGGGGGATTGGCGCTACCGCTTTGCTAAATACTGCAACTCGCTCCGAAGATTATTTATACCATCATTCTATTAATGTTGGTATTTTAGCAAATGTTATTGGAAACTTAAGTGGGGCCTTTAAGCCAAGTCAACAGAGAAACCTAATTTTAGCCGGCATTTTGCACGATATTGGCAAGCTGGAGATACCGGTACATGTTTTATATAAGAAGGGGAGCTTAGATGAAGACGAACTGCATATGGTTCGCCAGCATCCAGCTATTGCCTTTAAGTTTTTTCGTCGCTTCAAAGAGATTCCGGAAAGTGTTCGTTTGGGGGTTCTCCAGCATCATGAACGCGACGATGGTTCTGGTTATCCGCTACAAACCGCTGGTGCTAAGAACCACCCGATTGCCAAAGTACTTGGTATAGCTGATGTTTATGATGCAATGACCTCCAAAAAGGTGTATGGTGAAGAAGTATCGCCATTTGCAGCATTAGATACCATCCAGGCAGACTCTTTTGCGGGCAAATTTTCACCTAAATACTCTACACCCTTTCTTCATGAGTTGTGCCAAACACTGATTGGACGGTATGTAACATTAAATGACGGCAGTACCGGGCAGCTTGTGTTTTGGAATCGCAACGGGAAAGAAACGTGTCTAATTAGGTTTCCTGATGGCCAGGTAGTTGATATTATGAATCAGAATAAACTGAAGGTCGTTAAGTTGGTTTGTTGAGTATGATAATTTTTATAGCATAAAAACACCTCGTACTTTCCTTGGCTGGGATTACTCTATAAATTACTATAAAGGAATAGCAGAATTTTGGCAGTCGGAGATAAAAAAGATAAAAGGCGAAAGCACTATTTGTCTATATTGGGACAAATAGTGCTTTCGCTTTAGTTGAGTTCGTTACTGTCGCTAAAATCTATTATTCGTACCATGTCCGCAGGTAAGGGGGCAGCAACAGTTACTGGCTGTTTATTTTCTAAATGCTCAAAGGTTACTGAAGTGGCATGCAATGCTTGCCTGGATATAAGGGGGGAGCGCAATCCGTACATTTTATCGCCCAGGATGGGGTATCCAAGATGTGCTAAATGTACTCGTATTTGGTGGGTTCGGCCAGTATCCAGCGTAAGCTCAAGCAGCGATGTATCCGAAAAACTGCGGATAGTCTGGTAATGGGTAACCGCTGTCTCGCCTTGCAGGCTGATAGCACGTCGGTTAGGTAAACTTGGGTGTGGGCCGATGGGGGCATCAATGGTTCCAGAGGGCGGTTCAACAAGGCCGCTGGCTAATGCCCAATAGGTGCGCTTTAGGGTTCTGGCTTGCAATTGCTGTTCTAACAAGGATTGACTGCGGGCATCTTTAGCGAAAATTACACAGCCCGATGTTTCCCTGTCCAGACGGTGGACAGCGCGAACCGTGCTTACTACGCCTTGCTCAGCTAAATGATGAGCTAAATGGTTGGCTAAGGTGCCGGTTGTTGTTTGGCCTGTGGGATGGACAAGCTGGAAAGGCGGTTTATTTAAGACAAGCAAATAGGCATCTTCATAAAGAATTTCAATAGTACCTGGCTCAGGCTGAACTCCGTAAGACGCATCTTCCAAAACCAGGACACGTAAACTATCATTTGTTTTGAGCGGTCTTTGCAAAAAAACAGGTTTGCCATTCAAAAAAATACCTTTTTTGCGAGTCAGCTTTTGGATTGTTCGCCCAGATTGATGGAGGATCTGTTTCAAATAGTTTTCGACAGTTAGCCCAGCCTGTTCAGAAGAAATTTTGTGGGTCTGAAAAGATTTCAAAAGGCAGCCTTCTTTCCTGATTGGTCTTACTTTATGAATTTAATATAAATGAAAAATATCGATTTGGCAAATTTTGCGTGAGAAAGAGGCTTTGATTATAGATTATAATAAAGAAGGTTTTAAAATAACTATTTCTAAAGAGGAAGGAAAAAACTATGACATTAGCAGCGCAATTGCTGGATTGGTATCACCAAAGTGCCAGGGAATTGCCTTGGCGTGCAGATAAAGATGCTTATAAGATCTGGGTTTCGGAAATTATGCTGCAGCAAACAAGGGTTGAAGCGGTGAAAAACTATTATACGCGGTGGATAGAACGGTTTCCCACACCGGTGATTTTGGCGGAAGCCTCAGAGCAAGAGGTGCTCAACTATTGGCAGGGGCTAGGCTATTATAGCCGGGCGCGTAACTTGTTAGCCGGTGTCCGGGAAGTATGTGCAGCCTATGGAGGCAGAGTACCAGACGACCAGGCTGCGATCCAGAGTTTGCCGGGAGTGGGTGAATATACGGCGGGTGCGATTGCTAGTATTGCATATAATCGCCCGGCTCCGGCCATCGACGGTAATGTCCTGAGAATTTTTAGCCGTCTGTTTTGTTTGGCTGGTGACATTACCAAGCAGGCAACCAAGCGGGAGGTTAAGCGCCTGGTACTTACGCACATGCCTACTCAATATCCCGGTGACTTTAATCAGGCGTTAATGGATTTAGGTGCCTTAGTGTGTATTCCCCGGAAGCCGCGGTGTGAAAGGTGCCCGTTGACCAATCTGTGCGAAGCTTATATGCGGGAAGTGCAAGATACGCTACCGGTGCGGCCTTCTAAAAAGCTTCCGGAACTGATCAGGCTGGCGGCCGGGTTAGTAGTGAAGAATGCCAGCTATTTGGTGCATCAGCGACCAGCAACAGGAATGTTAGCCAGGATGTGGGAGTTTCCTACCGTGGAACTGGCTGATGGTGAAGGCGCTGTTGAACGTTTGCAGACTGGGCTATTACAGGAGTTCAGGCAGGATATTCGTGTTGGAAAAAGCGTATTTCATTATATACATACTTTTAGTCATCGAAAATGGGATATTTCTTTTTATCAGTGTGAGTGGCTAGCCGGTGATAAGTTACCAACGGCGGCTTGCTGGCTGAGTTCATTAGAATTATCGAGTGTGCCTTGGGCGGGGCCGCATCATAAGGTTGTTCTGGCCTGCAAAAATACTCCCAACTAACATAGGTTGGGAGTATTTTTGCAGGTTATATTTTTATTTTTTTGCCGCACTTTCCTGAGGACTAGCTATTGAGGATTTTTTGTCACTCTTCTTAGGGCCGCGACCAGGTTTCTTATCGCCCATACCCGTCACCTCCAAAATCATTTAGGAAGTAGGATGCCCTCAAAATGGTGAAGTTATTCGCTATGGCAACATCCAATGTAATACAGTTGACTGGAGATAAGTTAGAATGCCTATGATAATAATCATGGCAATACTACTGGGTAACGCGAAACGAAAGATGGTTGATTCTTGTCCTACCAAGCCAGTAGCAGCAGTAGCAACCGAAATACTTTGCGGAGAAATCATCTTACCGCAAACACCGCCAGACGAGTTGGAAGCTACAGTAAGGTTAGGGTCAATACCAATCTGCTGGGCTGCTGTCTTCTGCATTGAGCCGAATAAAGCATTGGCCGAGGTGTCTGAACCGGTAAGAAGCACTCCCAGCCAGCCAAGAAATGGTGCAAAAAATGGGTAAGCTGAGCCGGTGGCAGTAAATGCCAGACCTAATGTTGAACTCATGCCGGAGTAGTTCATAATATAGGCTAAACCAAGAATCATGGCAATGGTGAAAATTGGGTAAATGAGCATTTTAATTGTTTTGAAGAAACAGGAGGCTGCCCGTCCAGGGCCATAGTTAGGGATGATAAACAGCGACAAGATACCAGAAAGGAAGATAGCAGTTCCGGCGGCAGATAGGAAGTTGATGGCATAACTGGCTGCGTACGGAGTATTTTTAGCTACAACTGGAGCCGCTTTAATAACCAGATTGTGCAAGCCGGGCCAAGCAAAGAATGTCAAACCTAAAGACTTTTCCCAACCTACCAGAATGTTCTTAAAGCCGAAAAATTTATCATCAGCCCACATGAAGACCAAGACGGCTAACAAAATGTAAGGACCCCAAGCGCGTAAAACTTCCTTGATCGAGTACTGTAATTGAACTTTTCCGTCAGCGGAGGGTATTTCGTCGGGGAAATGCCAGACTTTAGATGGTTTCCATAGCTTGAGGAAAATCAGCAGGCCAATGATAGTGACAGCGGCAGAGGTTATATCTGGCAAGTAGACGCTGATATAGTTTGAAGTAAAAAACTGGGTACCGGCAAAACAGATACCTGCTACCAGGACTGCCGGTAACACTTCTATAGCTCGTTTCCAGCCGCACATCAACACAACTACCCACAAAGGAACAATAAAAGAGAGGAAAGGTAGTTGTCGACCAATAATTTTGCTCAGGGTCATTGGTTCAATACCGGAAACTTGTCCAAGTACGACTACTGGGATACCGATGGCACCAAAGGCAACTGGAGCGGTATTAGCAACAAGACATATACCGGCTGCGTATACCGGGTTAAAGCCGAGACCTACTAACATGGCAGCCGTGATGGCCACCGGAGTACCGAAACCGGCTGTACCTTCAATAAACGAGCCGAAAGCAAAGGCAATAAAGAGTGCTTGCAACCGGCGGTCATCGGTGATTGAAGCAAGCGAATTCTTGATGATTTCAAATTCACCGGACTCAACCGTCATATTGTAGACCCAGATGGCAGTTATAACAATCCATATTATTGGGAAAATACCTACCAAGGCACCATTAAGAGTAGCACTGAGTGCTCGGGCGGCTGGCATTTTAAAGATAAAAATAGCCGTTAAAATTGCTGAAAATAGACCAAAAAATGCGGCATTATGACCTTTTGAACGCTTGATACCCAGCATGTATAGTAAGATGAATAGCGGGATAGCGGCGATAAGAGCCGAGAGACCGATGTTTCCCAACGGATTATAATCTTGAATCCATGTCATGTACATACACCCCTTTAAATTATTTTGCGTATTAAAATAGTGCTCCCACCGTAAATTGTAGACAGATCCCCCCTTTCAAATTATGATTCACCAATCAACTATTTCCAGATAGTCCTGGAGGCTTGTAGAGTTGCTCATTTCTATCAGTTCATATCCAGTAGTGCAGCAAAGAATGAAAGACTTTGCGAGTGGAAATAATATTGTCAAAAACAGCTAATTTGATCACAATATATGTCTGCAGAATATTGAGAAATGTTAGACTAATCTTTCTAAATTATGCCCGTTATGCATGGTCGTTGTAAATCAGGTATACACAGTAAAAATAACGTAAGAAATATCCTATGAATTTTGTAGGATATTTCTTACAATTAAAGAAAAATTTCACCAAAGGCATGTTATTTTCAGATAGTTTACTATTAATGACAGCATTTTTGCAATTTACCATTTCGGGATTTACTAATTAAGAAAATTGTGATATTTTAAATTATACATGGTATTTTTTGGTGCTGTTACAAAAGTTTGTAACGGCCTGATAACTAACAACGCTTGCATTGTGAGGAGAAAATTATGGAAAAAATTCGTATTGCCATTGCCGATGACCATACTGTTTTACGATCCGGTCTTAAGGCAATGTTAAATTATCATCCCCAGTTTGAAGTCGTAGGTGAGGCCGCCAATGGATTGGAAACTTTAGATATGATGGAAAAGTGCCACCCTAATGTACTTATTCTTGATTTAGCAATGCCGGTGATGGGTGGTGTTGAATGTGTTAAGGAAATTCGCCATCGCGGGATTTTGTGCCGGATATTGGTCTTAACTATGTACGATGATGAGGAGTATGTCAAAGAAGTCATGCGGGCAGGGGCAGATGGATATATATTAAAGAAATCGGCAGACACTGAGCTTATTGAAGGCATTCTCAGGGTTCATTCCGGCAAGAAATTTCTGAATGAAAATCTGTCGGAAAAATTGATGGAAAACCTTTTGCGGGCTTCGGACGAAGGTCCAGACCATCAAGATCCCTATTATCTTCTTAGTAGTCGCGAACGGGAAGTTATCCGATATCTGGCCCGAGGATACACCAATGGTGAAATTGGCGCAAGGCTTTCACTCAGCCCCAAAACGATTGACACCTACCGCTCGCGCATTATGGATAAGCTAAAGGTACGCCGTAAATCGGAGCTTGTGAATTATGCGATAAAGTATAAACTAATTAATACATAAATGCCATTTTGTGTATGTGTGACTTTCTTGTGAAATTTTTTGCAAACTGTAGGAATTTATCCCTCAGCATAGTGGGGATATTCCTACAGTTTTTTTACTGTTTTCGCCTGATTTACAGCAAGGCGGTTTCGAGGCAATAATAATAAACAGATCAGAGTTTTTAGGGATTTCAATATTTTCTGGGATTTCAGTATTTTCGATCTTTAGAAAAAGGGGAGAGATAATGAAAAATCAACTTATCGTTGCTTTTAAAAAAATTGTTGGTGACGAACATGTCCTGACAAACAAGGAAGATCTTTTATGCTATTCATATGATGCAACCCCAGGTTATTCGCATATGCCGGACGTGGTCATATCTCCAGGCAACACAGAGGAGGTTTCCAAAGTGTTGGCTTTGGCCAACAAGGAGAAAATTCCAGTTTACCCCCGCGGCTCAGGTACTAACCTGAGTGCTGGTACTGTTCCCATGAAGGGCGGCATAGTCTTACTTATGACCCGCTTCCGGGACATTATCGAAATTGATGCTGCCAACCTGGTAGCAGTAGCCGAACCTGGAGTAGTGGTCAGCAATTTGAATAAGGCTGTTGAAGAATTTGGTCTTATTTATCCGCCTGATCCTGGCACTGTGGCCACTGCCACCCTTGGTGGGACAGTATCCGAGAATGCTGGGGGGCTGCGCGGTCTCAAGTATGGCGTTTCCAAACACTATGTCATGGGATTGGAAGTTGTTCTTGCCGATGGCAGAGTAATTCACTGCGGTGGTAAAAATGTTAAAGACGTAGCTGGTTATGATCTGACGAAATTGTTTACTGGTGCCGAGGGGACATTGGGGGTTATTACTAAAATTACTGTCAAACTTGTTCCGGCTCCTGAGGCTAAAAAGGCAATGATGGCGATTTTCTCTAAGCTAGAAAATGCCGGCAACGCCATATCAGCGATTATTGCCAGCAAGGTAATCCCGGCTACCCTGGAAATTATGGATAACGCCACTATTCGCACAGTAGAAGACTACGCCCATGTTGGTCTTCCTGTGAAGGCAGAAGCTGTACTGCTTATTGAAGTCGATGGAATTGCCGAAGTAGTGGAAAAGGAAGCTGCAAAAGTTATTGAAGTACTAAAAGCCAATAAAGCTGACGATATTCAGGTTGCCAAGGATGCTGTCCAGCGTGACAGAATCTGGGCTGCCCGTCGTGCTGCTTTGCCAGCATTGGCCAAACTGCGGCCAACTACTTTCGTCGAGGATGCTACTGTTCCCCGCAGCAAAGTGCCTGATATGATTCGGGCGGTAAACAACGCTGCTGTTAAGCATAAGGTAACTATTGGCACCTTCGGTCATGCCGGAGATGGTAATATGCACCCGACAATTGTCTGTGATTTGCGAAACCAAGAAGAAATGATCCGTGTTCACAAGGCCATGGACGATATTTTTGCTGCTGCGATTGCCCTTGGTGGCACATTAAGCGGTGAGCATGGAATCGGTCTTGGTAAGCTTCCATACATGAAAGACCAGTTTGGTGCTGACGGTATGAATGTGATGCAAACCATCAAAAAGGCACTTGATCCCAACTGTATCCTTAATTCAGGAAAACTTGTCGGGGAGTGTTAGAGATGACTGAGGATAAAGAATTGCTGACAGATATTCAAGATGCTATTGCCAATTGCATGAAGTGCGGCAACTGCATGGAAGTGTGTCCCGTCTATAAGGAGCTAAACCTTGAGTCACAAGTAGCCCGGGGAAAATTGGCCCTTATAGAGGCGGTCTTAACAGGTAAGGCTGATATTTCAGATGGTTTTGATAAACGCATGGCAATGTGTTTGTCTTGTAAGGCCTGTGCAGATAAGTGTCCCTGTGGTGTCAAAGCTGACGAATTAATCCTGCGTGGCCGTCAGGCTGCTGTAAAAGCACGCGGTCTGCACCCGATCAAAAAAAATATATTCAAGTTATTATCTAATCGAAAACTATTTGACTTCACTTTGCGTATGGCAGGGCTATTCGGTCCATTACAGATGAAAAAATTACCCAGAAGGATGGCTGTTATAGCTCGCTTTCCAGTACCTGGCCTTGACCGAAAGCGTGTCTTAGCTCCCTTTGCCGCTACGCCGCTCCTGGGGCAGTTTCCTACAACGGTAAAAGTATCTAATCCCAAAATGAAAGTGGCCTTTTTTGCCGGTTGTACCATAAATTATGTCTATACCGATATTGGACAATCTGTTATTAATGTTCTCAAAGCTAATGATGTGGAGGTTATATTGCCTGCATTGCAGCACTGCTGCGGAACACCGGTTTATATGGCAGGTGATGTGGAAATGGCGAGAGCCTTTGCTAAGCATAACATTGAGACTTTCGCGCAAACCGGCGCGGACTATATCGTAGCAGCCTGTGGTTCATGCGCCGAGGCGTTCAAGCTCGAATATCCTGAAATGTTTCATGACGATCCGGCTGTGTATGAACAAGCCAAAAATATAGCGGCTAAAGCCTATGAAATTAGTGAATTTCTTACTGATGTACTTCATTTTCGTACAGACAACCTGGGAGCTGTCAACTCCACCGTAACTGTGCATGATCCCTGCCATATGGCAAGAGGCCTAAAGGTTACCAGGCAGCCACGGGAAATCCTCAAGGCCATCCCCGGCCTAAAACTCGTGGAAATGAAAGAACCGGCCCGTTGTTGTGGGGCCGGTGGTTCGTTCAGTCTGGCGAATTATGAAATTTCACGAAAAATTAATGACCGGAAAATTGCTGATATTAAGACCACTAATGCTGATACCGTTGCCACCAGCTGCGGTTCTTGCCGGATGCATATAACCGATGGCCTGGTACAAAACAGCATGCAACAGGAGTGTTTCCATGTCGTACAATTGCTGGATAAAGCCTATCAAGCTGGTACTAACAAAAAAAGTGTTAGCTATTGATGCTGATGGTATTGTCTCTTGTGTCTTTGAGTGGAATCACAACTGTAACAGTCGTTCCGGCTCCTTCTGATGATTGAATGGTGAACTTACCGGCAAGTAAAGCAACGCGTTCACGCATGCCGTATATACCGAGACTGCTGTTTTCACAGGCTGTTCGCAAGGACTTAGGAGTAAAGCCGATGCCGTCATCAGTGATACTAAAATGGATCTCCAGGCGCGTTTTTTTCAGACCTACCTTAACGTTGGTAGCTTGAGCATGTTTGGCAATATTAGTCAGCGTTTCCTGCAAAATTCGGTATAGCGTAATCTCAATTTCAGGCCTGAACCGTTCGCGCGACAACCCGGAAAAATTGATGTCCGCCGTAATGCCATATTGGCGGGAATAATTTTCGATATAACGTTGGGCTGCGGCAACCAGCCCAAGGTCGTCAAGTAGTGCCGGACGCAACTCTACCGCCAGCCGGTGTGCATTATCTAGTGTTTTGGATACAACATCCCGCATCTCCAGTACGAATTTTTGTTCCTTAGAGCCACAGACCTGCTCAGAAAGTACTCTGAGACCAACGATAATTGAGGTAAGTGACTGGCTAATCTCATCATGCAGTTCGCGGGAAATCTTTTTGCGCTCTTCTTCCTGTACATCGATCATTTTATATAGCAAAATTGACTGCAATTCTTCTTTCTCTTTTAAGGCCTGGACTAACTTTTGCTGGCGGGAATTAGATTCTAAGGTTGCTTGTACAAAGCGAGCCGCCAATCGGGCATAAAGTGCCACTTTTTCCGGCTCACCAGTAACCCCGATAACACCGATGCAACGTCCTTCGACTACAATAGGCACGTCATATCCTCTACGCACATTTTTTAAGAGCTTTTCATCAGTAGAGCTAATCGAAAATTCGCGGATATTACCTGAACTTAACATGTTAGCGGCACCTTCATGCACCTGGGATATGCGCTTTCTGTCAAAAGCCGCAATAATTACGCCGTGGTGGTCACAAATAATTATGTTTTGGTTAAGTTCGGCTGCAATAATGTTTGTAAGCGATTGAGCAAAGGTTGAATCAAGAACATGGTAGTTATCTTTTTTCAATGAGAGAGTTCCTCCTTGTTGATTCCGTGGCGCACCCACCATGCTATAAATCGCAGGATAAAAACTTTATAAAATATAGTTGGTAATGTCTTTTAGGATGAAATGGAGGGGATAAAAATAAAGAAAAATTTCACATAAATAAAGATAACATTAATTTTAAATAATCAGAATACATTGTATCATATTTCAATTATGAAATCAACAAACAATTGCAATTGTGAAACGTTGAAAAACAAAAAAAAATAAGTATTTTTGCACAAAAAATACTTTAAAAGCAGGATTCTGCTTTTTTAAAAAGAATGTATAAAACAGTAATGTTAAGAATTTCAATTTTGCGTGGCTCATTTGTGGTTATTAGGTCATTAAGAACTAGTAATTACTATTTCTAATATATTTTTATATGTAAAGGAAGGGATATCCCGATGGCAAAAATGAAAACAATGGATGGAAATACTGCTGCAGCTCATATTTCTTACGCATTTACTGAAGTCGCCGCTATCTACCCGATTACACCGTCCTCGCCAATGGCTGAGCACGTTGATGAGTGGGTTGCGGAAGGCAGAAAGAATATTTTTGGGCAACCTGTCAAAGTAGTAGAAATGCAATCTGAGGGTGGTGCTGCCGGTGCAGTGCATGGTTCTTTGCAAGCAGGGGCATTGACTACTACCTATACCGCATCCCAGGGCCTACTGCTCATGATTCCTAATATGTACAAAATTGCTGGTGAACTTTTACCTTGTGTATTTCATGTTAGTGCCAGAGCACTTGCAGCAAACTCCTTAAATATCTTTGGTGACCATCAAGACGTTATGGCAGCTCGCGCAACTGGTTTTGCTCTGCTGGCTGAAAGCAGTGTTCAACAGGTTATGGATTTAGGTGCCGTAGCTCATCTGGCAGCAATTAAAGGGAAAGTACCATTTGTTAACTTCTTTGATGGCTTCCGCACCTCTCATGAAGTACAAAAAATTGAGGTAATGGATTATGCCGATTTAGAAAAACTTGTGGATATGGATGCTGTTGCTGCGTTCCGTCGCCACGCACTTAATCCTGACCATCCGGTAGTAAGGGGTACTGCGCAAAACCCGGACATCTACTTCCAGGAAAGGGAAGTAGCAAATAAATACTACCAAAATCTGCCTGCTATTGTCGAAGACTATATGGTGGAAATTAACAAATTGACTGGGCGCGACTATCATCTCTTCAACTACTATGGTGCGCCAGATGCCGACCGCATGATTATTGCTATGGGCTCAGCCTGTGAAGCTATTGAAGAAACGGTTGACTACCTGAATGCGAAAGGCGAAAAAGTCGGTCTGTTGACGGTACACCTGTATCGCCCATTTTCATTGGAGCATTTCTTCAAATATATTCCTAAAACAGTTAAAAAAATTGCTGTGCTTGACCGTACTAAAGAACCTGGTTGTATTGCTGAACCATTATATCTTGATGTTAAGAATGCTTTTTATGGCAAAGAATTCCAGCCAGTTATTGTTGGTGGTCGTTACGGTTTAGGCTCAAAAGACGTGGTTCCGGCACATATTGTTCCTATATTTGAAAACCTTCGTCTTGACAAACCCCAAGATGGCTTTACGGTAAGTATTGTCGATGACGTTACCCATACCTCGTTACCTGTTCTTAGTTATGATATTGACACTACACCTGTAGGCACAACGGCTTGCAAATTCTGGGGCTTAGGCTCTGATGGTACGGTTGGTGCTAATAAAAGTGCTATCAAAATTATCGGCGACCACACCAATATGTATGCCCAAGGCTATTTCTCCTATGATTCCAAGAAGTCTGGCGGCATAACTGTATCTCATTTAAGATTTGGCAAAACTCCGATTAAATCACCATATCTTATTAATAAAGCCAATTTTGTTGCCTGTCATAATCAGTCTTATGTTTATAAATATAATGTACTGGATGGCTTGAAGCCAGGCGGTGTATTCCTCTTAAACTGCATTTGGAGCCAGCAGGAAGTTGATGAGAAATTACCTGCCGCGATGAAACAGTTTATTGCTAAAAATGACATACAGTTCTATACAGTGGATGCTGTTGGTATTGCCCAGAGTATTGGCTTGGGTGGCCGGATTAACATGATTATGCAGTCAGCATTCTTCAAGCTGGCTAATATCATTCCGCTGGAAGATGCTGTTAAGTATCTTAAACAGGCTGTTGTTGATTCTTATGGCAAAAAAGGCCAAAAAATTATTGATATGAATAATGCGGCTATTGATCAAGGTGTTAATGCTATTGTTAAGATTAATGTATCTGCTGCTTGGAAACAAGCTGAGGACGAGGCTGCCGCTGCTTGCGAAGTTCCAGAGTTTATTCAGAAGATCCTTATTCCTATGAACCGTCAGGAAGGGGACAACCTACCTGTCAGTGCCTTTGTGGACATGGCAGACGGCACTTTCCCAACAGGTACTGCAGCTTTTGAAAAACGCGGTATTGCCATTGATGTTCCCGAATGGCAACCAGATAACTGTATCCAATGCAACCAATGTGCCTATGTTTGTCCGCATGCTGCCATTCGCCCTATTTTGGTAAATGAGGAAGAAATCAAAGCAGCTCCGGAAGGCTTTACTGCTAAGAATGGTAAAGGTATAAATGACCTGAACTTCCGGATAGCTGTTTCTCCGCTGGATTGCACCGGTTGCGGCAACTGCGTTCAAGTGTGCCCGGCTAAAGAAAAAGCACTGATCATGAAGCCTCAGGAATCTCAGCATAATCAAATTCCTTTATGGGATTATGCAATGAATGTATCTCCGAAATCCAATCCGATGAATAAACTGACAGTTAAAGGAAGCCAGTTTGAGCAGCCGCTGTTAGAGTACTCTGGTGCTTGTGCTGGTTGTGGTGAAACCCCATATGCTAAGCTTGTTACGCAACTGTTCGGTGATCGTATGATGGTGGCTAACGCTACTGGTTGTTCTTCCATCTGGGGCGCTAGCGCACCTTCAATGCCATACTGCAAAAACCACCGGGGTCATGGCCCGGCCTGGGCGAACTCCTTATTTGAGGACAATGCCGAATATGGTCTGGGTATGTACTTTGGCGCGAAAAAGGTTCGTGATACATTAGCTGCTAAAGTAGAAGAAGCTATCAAGCTTACTAGCAGTGCCGCTCTCAAAGCTGCCATGGAAGATTGGCTGGCTAATAAAGACAATGGCAGTGGTACCCGCGAACGCGCCGATAAGCTTATTGGTTTATTGGTTGCTGAAAAGGGCGATAATGCGCTGTTAAATGATATCTATGATAATCAAGATTTCTTCGTAAAACGCTCGCAGTGGATCTTTGGTGGTGACGGCTGGGCTTATGACATTGGCTTCGGTGGCCTTGATCATGTACTGGCCAGCAACGAAGATGTTAATGTTCTGGTATTTGATACCGAGGTATATTCTAATACTGGTGGGCAAGCCTCTAAATCCACGCCGACTGCAGCTATTGCTAAATTTGCCGCTAGCGGTAAAACTACTAAGAAAAAAGACTTGGGCATGATAGCCATGAGTTATGGCTATGTTTATGTAGCACAAATCTCGATGGGTGCTGATAAAGCCCAAACCCTCAAAGCCATTGCTGAGGCTGAGGCTTATCCTGGTCCGTCTCTCATTATTGCTTATGCACCTTGTATAAACCATGGTATCAATATGAGCAATAGCCAGCTTGAAGCCAAAAAAGCTGTTGAGGCTGGTTACTGGGATATGTATCGCTACAACCCGGCTCTTAAAGAAGCAGGTAAGAATCCGTTTAGCCTGGATTCCAAAGAACCGACAGCTGATTTTAAACAATTCCTCATGGGCGAAGTTCGGTATGCTTCACTCAAAAAGCAATTCCCGGAATTTGCTGAAGCTCTCTTTGAGAAAACAGCCAAAGACGCTGAGGAAAGAAGGAATTCCTATAAGCGTTTGGCCAAGGATATGTAAGCAGCAACAGCCGACAGTTGCTAAGAAGATTCAGCTATAGTTGAAAAGATAGTCAAAAAAGAAAGCACTCTTTGCCTACCTAGGTAGGGCAAGGGTGCTTTCTTTTTCGGGTATGGTACTCGGACATAATAAAACATGAGCTATGCGGGCTTAATTAGGTCTCTGATAGACTAGCTATCAGAGACCTAATATATTGCAATCTCCAATTTGAAAATTAACGGTGAGAATTTGAAATGTGTATAATATGGTTCTAGAAGGTGACAGAGTCAGTTGGATGGCGGGATGTCATTTAGCGGCCACAGAAACAAAATCTTGGCAAATCAAATAATTTTGCTAGTCCCGCTGCCGTTACACCATAATAAATTACGGGTTTTCCTTGCGACAATTCGTGGTAAGTATCGTTTACTAAGACGCTTCCTGTAGATAAAACGATATCTGCCCAACGGGCGTGCTGAGAATTAAGGGCTGCATCCTCGATACGAACACCACAACGGATTTGACCGATATTATCCGGATTTAGGTCAGTGACTTTAAGTTCAAAGGACGCATTGTTTAGTGCTTCAATTAAGGCCGGCTGTAAGCCGACAAAGGCGATTTTGGGTCTCCCATATTTTTTTTCAATATAGGCAGGCAGTTCTTTAGCACAAAGGGCCGGTTCTTTATCTTTGCAGTGGACTGTTGCTTCCATCATCTGCAAACTTCGCATCGCTGCATTTAGAGTTGCAACAAACACTGCACGATGAAAGTTGGTATCAAGTGGCAGTTGTAATACATCTTCAAGAGTACCTTCGAATTTTCCAGGTTGATCAGTGAAGGCTTGTCCTACGCCATCACGCAATCGTGCTTCCATCATGACTTCTTTACCAGTAAGTAGAGGATAATCATCGCGATCCGGTTGCCCAATTGCCTCTTCAGGCGTAAGATTGCGTGCAGATACGATCATAACTTTTTCATTAAATGCCCAATTATGATCTTTAGCTAACTGTGAAAGCTTTGTTTTTGCTTCTTCTAAAAGTGTCATATAAATCTCCTTTTTTGATAGTATATATGCATCACCGAGGTAAGCGAGCAGTCAAGTAGGTTCCATTTGCCTGCAGACATACTTCCAATGCAATTGTGGACTTGATTGTTTGTTAAGTATCAATTAGCTCATTCTTAATCACAAGCGAATGGCCAAGATACAATATTATGAAACATATTTCACAATTAATATATAATATTCAAAGGGGAATGTCAAGAATTTGGCTTGATGTTAGTAAAGTAAATTGGAAAATTTTTAAAGTCGAACTTGTTTTGTTAATTATATTTGTCTTTTTTTCACTAAATGCTATAACAATGAACAAATATAAATAATAATGCGATTAATAGTTTGATATTGTTGACTTATATTTGTCCATGTAATATTATGAGTTTAATGAGGAAATAATGTGGCAAAAAATTTACCGCTAGGTTTAACCAGTTTTAAGGATTTGACAAAAAATGCCGTAAATCTTATGGGATAGCCGATGCTACATCCACGCCTGTTGGCCATGGCATTGAAGTTTTACAGTCAATCGGAATTGGGGATGCTGTATTTAAAAAGAGCGGTTTTGTACCGGTAAATTAGAATTTATGCGATGATATGCCGCTTGATATAACCTGAAGTAACTCATTTTGGACTTGGTGAGCAAGATCTGTATCTATTACATAAGGGGGATATGGGATAATGGATAATAATGTTAAACTAAGAAGTATGATCTTTATTGCAATTCTGTCTGTGAGTCTATTGTTACTTGGAGGTTGCAGCAAAGAAGTCCTGCAAAAGCATGAAGAACCTAAAACGTTGTTAGCTTATGTCGGAGCGAACCTCAAAGATCCGGTTAGCGATCTCGTAGCAACCTATGAGAAAAAAACAGGAGTAAAAGTGGAACTTACGTTTAACAATTCGGGCGCGTTAATGAATCAAATAGACACAACGAAAAAAGGCGATATCTATATGCCAGGTGGAATATCTTTTGTAGAAAAAGCTAAGCAAAAAGGAATTATTGATCAGGTGCTTGGTCCGATTGCTTATCATACTCCGGTGATCATTACACCAAAGGGAAACCCTGGTCAGGTATTGGGGATTGAAGACCTTGCCAAGGAAGGTGTAAAATTAGTGATCCCTGATAAGGATGCTACTGCTATTGGCAGAACAGCATATAAGATTTTCAATAAAACAGGAAAAAGTGCTGAAATAGAAAATAATATTATTGCCAATTTAGAGAGTCCTGCTAAGGTATTGGCTGTAATCACCATGGGGCAAGGAAATGCAGGTATTGTTGAATATAGCAATACCTTTAAAGATAAAGAAAAAATAGAAGTCATTCCAATTGACCCCAAAGTAAATGAAGTGGAGCAGATTCCGGTTGCTTCCTTAGTCTATTCAACCAACAAAGAACTGGCAGCAGATTTTATGCAATACATGAAGGAGAATGGCCCTGCTGTTTTTGAAAAATATGGATTCAAGACCAAATAATCCTAATCAACTGAAAAATACTACTTTTTTTAGTGCGTTGTGGATAGTTTTTGCCTTTATCATCTCGTTTTTCCTGTTACTAATCATTGGATTATTGTCTTATAGTGATATCGGTACACTTTTTAATGTTCTGAATCAACCAGAATTTTACTTTGCTTTACAGTTTACGTTGAAGACATCGTTACTGGCTACAATTTTTGCGACGATTACAGCCTTGCCTTGCGGCTATCTTTTAGCTCGATATAAACTACCCGGCAGTGCCTTGTTGGATACGTTACTGGATATGCCAATTGTTCTTCCTCCCTTGGTCAGCGGGATTGCTTTATTAATTTTCTTTGGTCCGTTTTGGGGGAAGCATCTGGCCCAAGCTGGTATAAATATTGTATTTACTCCGTTAGGAGTTATTGTCGCTCAATGGTTTATTGCAACGCCTTTTGCTATCAAAACCTTTAAGCAGTCGTTTGCTTCTATTGACCAACGGATGGAGAAAGTAGCCCGCACTTTAGGGTTTTCTCCTCCAATGGTTTTTCTCAAGGTTACTTTGCCTTTAGCAAAAAATGGACTTATGAGCGGAATTATGATGGCTTGGTCGCGTGCTATGGGAGAATTCGGAGCCACTGCTATGCTGGCGGGAATCACCCGGATGAAAACGGAAACACTTTCTGTGGCAGTTTTCCTTAATATGTCAATTGGCGATATTAAATTTGCTATTTCAACGGCTATTGTTATGCTCTTTATTGCCCTGGTGCTGCTTATTATTTTAAAAATGGTCCTGCGAAATGAGGTGCAGGTATGAAAACAGCTTTTTTTCAAGTTGAAAAGCTTTACGTCCAGGCTGGGGAGTTTGACTTACAAGATATTTCCTTTTCTTTGCACAGTAAGGAGTATTTAATTATTTTAGGTCCTACTGGCTGCGGAAAAACAATGTTGCTGGAGACTTTGGCAGGATTGCGTAAACCGGTTGGCGGGCAAATATTTTTGGGTAATAATAATATTACCACATGGCCTCCAGAAGCAAGGGGATTGGGATTTGCTTACCAGGATAGCTTACTCTATCCTTTTTTAAATGTAAAAGACAATATTTTATTCGGAGCCAGAGCTCAAAAAAAGCACAGAGAAACAAATACACTAAAAAGACTAGACAAACTAGCGGAAGCAATGGGGATTTCTCATCTTCTGCAGCGGTATCCACGCGACTTAAGCGGGGGAGAAAAACAGCGGGTTTCCCTAGCTAGAGCAATCTTAGTTGATCCGCCTGTTCTTTTGCTAGATGAGCCATTATCTGCGTTGGACCCTCAGACACGCCATTCTATGCGGGAATTGCTGAGAGAAGTACATCGTTCAGAAGGATTGGGAATAATTCATGTGACACATGACTTTAATGAGGCTTTACAGCTTGGAACGCAGGTAATTGTGATGAATAACGGAAAAATAGTGCAGCGGGGAGAACCTTTGACTGTGTTTCAACAGCCCCGTTCGCTTTTTGTAGCTGGTTTTCTCCAAAGTGAAAATATTATCAAAGGAATAATCGAAACTATTAATGGTATATCACGGTTCAGAGATAGGGAAAACGAGTGGTCATTGGGGCCATTGCCTGAGAAGCTGGTCCTGGGCAGAAATCAAAATGATGTCTATGTCATGCTTCATGCCGGACAGATAGAGATAGCTTTGAGCAATATTTTGTCTTTAAACAAACCTAATACATGGGAAGCTAGCATCGAAAAAGTTATGATAAATAGCACGCATGTTGAGTTGATCTGTCGGGGAAGCGGATGTTGGAATGTAGCCGTATCACGGAATGAATGGCAAAAACTTGCTTTAAGAGTAGGGTCAAAGGTGAATTTATCAGTAGATAATAAGCAAATTCATCTGATCTGGAACCATTGACATTTGCCGTTCAGAATAATGAATAAATTCCCGGAACATGCTGAAGCTTTCTTTGAGAAAACTGCCAAAGATGCTGAGGAAAGAAAAAATTCCTATAAGCCTGGCTAAAGCACTATTTGTCAACTAAGACAAATAGTGCTTTCTTAATTTTAACGATACTGTATGTCTGATATAATTATACGGGTCAGGTTATTTCCCGCATTAGATAAGGTAACAGGCAGGTTTTCCATTGGTTGACTAGTAGTTACCAGTAACATATCTCCGGCGGTTAGCTTGTAAATTTCACCAGTGGGAATACGGATAGTTAGTGCTCCATCAACACAATAGAGTGCTGAGGTCATATGTAAAAAATGGTCAGAATTAGGGTTGTGTATGTCCAATGCACGAGTCGTTTTTGGGGCTAGGGTAATCGCTGTCAATTTTCCGGAAGAGCCTTCTGCCAGCATTAAATTGAAGTCTCGCACTTTCCCGAAGCTTGTGGTTGTCCAATCACCGCTAAAGCTGTCTTGTTCAAACGGTTTTAGATAGATGCTATGGTGGTCTGTATGCTCAAGTCTCATTTCTCCTTCCAGTACCATGATTAGTCGCCAGATTCCTGGTAGGGAAGTAAAATTCGATTTATCTAAATCAACGTGGGCCGAGCTAATACGCCAAATAAAATTGCGCTCAGCATAAACGGATTGTTTGGGATAAATGGCAATTTGCGTTGTTGTGCCGCCAGACCAATTACTGGTAGTTTGATCCTGCTGCTGTATTATTTCGACACTATAGGACATGAATTTCCCCCAATCAAATGAAATGTTCAATTAATTATAGCATAGTTGCTAAACTAGTTGTAGGATACGGGTGGACAGTTTGGTTTGTTTCGCGAGTCAAGACTCCTACTTTTACAGGTGGCGTTTATTCAGGTGGAGTAGACTCTCCACCTGAATCCCCAATGTTTCAGCATGATGAAACGAGTTCACTTAGTGCAAGAAAAAATGATTATTGACATATGCCAAAAAAGAGATATAATGAAAGCACAAATAGCATATGTCAATAATATGTGAGAGAATAAGCATGCCAGGAAGAGAGATTAAATAGAAAGGGGAAGGTTTAAAACGCTGGGAAGAGATGGAATAGGCCCAATGGGTGCAGGTCGATGGTTGGAAGAGGTCTGGATTTTGCACAGGCTTTAATTCATGGCGTTTAAACGAGGTGTACTTATATGCCAAGACCTAGAAAATGGAAAAAAGTCTGTTGTCTGCCGGAGAGCAACCTTTATGGGCCGCTAAACAGGCCAAATGTCGACAGTGAATTTATTGCGATGACAGTTGAAGAGTATGAAACTATCCGTCTTATCGATCTTGACGGCTTGACGCAGGAAGAGTGCGCTGAAAGGATGCATGTCGCACGTGCGACCGTTCAGAAGATTTATAATGATGCACGAGGCAAGCTTGCTGATTCCTTGGTTAATGGAAGTATTCTCAAGATTGAAGGCGGAGACTATAAGCTTTACGACGAAAGTGAACAACTGCATGGCTGCGGAGGATGCCGTAGACAAAGATGCGGACAAAAACAGATGCGAAGGGAAGAAGTTTTAACGGAAATAATAGAATAATTCGCTTCAAATGTAATGGGTTAAATAAACAACAAAAGGAATGTGAATAACATGGAAAAAAGTTCGGCAAATATGAAATCTTGCCTTCAACCGCTGCCCAAAGTGCTGGTCTCCTGCCGAGGTTTAAATGGCGAAAACAATGTTC
Source organism: Sporomusa sp. 246TCP1 (assembly GCF_057319775.1). Lineage (NCBI taxonomy): Bacteria > Bacillati > Bacillota > Negativicutes > Selenomonadales > Sporomusaceae > Sporomusa > Sporomusa sp. 246TCP1. The sequence continues at coordinate 574,611 of NZ_CM170492.1, forward strand.
TCGCGGTAGCTTATTGCGGAAATTGCAGTTATAACCCGCCGATGGTAATGGTAGGTATTGTTCCGACTCGCTATTCATATCAGCTGATTAAAGAGTCCTGTTGCTTTGTGGTAAACCTTGTTGATAAAAGCTATCAGGAAACTTTTGCTTATTTGGGGAGTCATAGTAAACGCGATGATGATAAATTGGCAGCGGCGAAAGTCAGACTTGCCGACGGTAAAAAAGTCAATGCGCCAATCTTGCCGGATTGTCCGGTCAATATCGAATGCACGATCGTTGATTCGATTATGACGGGATCACATGAGATGTTTATCGGTAAAATCGAGTATGTTCATGCCGATGCAAAATTAGTAGATGCCGAAGGAAATATCGATTTTTCAAAAATTAATTTTCTGTAACAAGAAGGATATTTTTAACGAAAAGAACATTGAAGTTATCGTTGGAGCAGGTGGCAGTGCACGAAAAGGAGAGCAGAATTAGTGGTTCATACGTATTCCTTGAATGGATATAATATTGCAGTGGACGGAAACAGTGGGGCAATACATTTGCTCGACGGTGTTACTTTTGGATTATTGAAGGGTGAAGAGAAAATGCCCTCGTTGACAAGTGTACAAGAAAAACTTAAAGATAAATATGACGTCAACGAAATTAGTGAAGCTTATAATGAAATTGAAGATTTACATAAAAATGGAATGCTGTTTTCTTCGGCAAGTAATTTGGAAGCTGCGGTTGGCGCTAAATCGGTTAATCATAGTTTGAAAGCGCTTTGCTTAAATGTAGCCCATGATTGCAATTTAAGATGTGAATATTGTTTTGCGTCAGAAGGAGATTATAACAGCGGACGAAAGTTAATGAGCACGGATATTGCATTGAAAGCTGTGGACTATCTTGTTGCAGGATCGCAGGATCGACGCAACATTGAAATAGACTTTTTTGGCGGCGAACCACTAATGAATTTTGATGTGGTTAGGGACGTTGTTGCATACGGCAGGCAGCTTGAAAAGACGATAGATAAACATTTTTATTTTACAATTACAACAAACGGAACATTGCTTGATAAAGAAAAAATTGATTATATCAATGATAACATGGACAATGTGGTCATAAGCATTGATGGCCGCAGAGAAGTGCATGACGCTGTTCGCCATGACAGGGCGGGGCGTGGAAGTCACGACAAAATAATACCTTTGGCCCGGAATCTTGTTTCCGGCAGAAATGGGAAAAGCTATTTTGTACGTGGTACTTTTACCGCTAAAAATAAAGATTTCTCTAAGGATGTTATGTATCTTTTTGATCAGGGATTTAAAGAAATCTCCGTGGAGCCGGTGGTAGGTTTCGGTCGAAGCTTGCATTTTAAAGAGTCGGATGTTTCCGATGTACTGATAGAATATGAAAATTTGTCATTGCAGTATATTAAGCGACTATCCGAGGATCAGCAGCTTAGCTTTTATCACTTTAATATAAACATTTACAACGGCCCCTGTTTATATAAAAGAGTGACAGCTTGTGGAGCCGGCTATGAGTATTTGGCGGTATCTCCTGACGGTTGTTTGTATCCTTGTCATCAATTTGTAGGTCAAGATGAATTTGTGCTTGGGAATGTGGTAACTGGCATTAATAATAATGAAATGTATGAGATGTTTAAGAAAAATAATATTCTGACCAAAGAAGCTTGCAGGGATTGCTGGGCTAAATTGTTTTGTTCCGGAGGCTGCCACGCCAATGCCTATTTTTCAAATGGCAGTATTTCCGAGCCGAATCACATTGCCTGTACATTTCAAAAAAAGAGAATTGAGTGTGCTATTATCATTCAGCTTATAAAAGCGGATAAGGGCATATGATTGTTTTGACTGTCAGTGCAAAGAAGTGGTCGGAAATATGACGAATCCCTTTAGTTTTTGAGGGCTGTATATAGGGGGAACTTGCTTTGAAGATAAAATCATTGATTATTAAAGATGGTTATATATATATTGCAGCGCTTGCTGTTTTATCGGGTCTTACTGCTGTTTTACTGGGCCCTTACTGGAGTATATTTCCGGGTGTGCTCACTTTGTTTATGGTCTTTTTTTTTCGTAATCCACGCCGGTGTATAGATTTTAATGACCGGAATATTCTTTCGCCGGCTGATGGAAAAGTAATGAGTATTGCAGATAAGTTTGAAGAAAAATTTTTGAATGGTGAAGGAACAAAAATCACCATTTTTTTATCGGTATTGGATGTCCATGTGAACCGTAGCCCAATTGCCGGGGAAATTAAATATCAAGAGTATTGTTGTGGTCGATTTCGCCCGGCGTATAAGGATTCTGTAGGCTGGGAAAATGAGCGTCATACTATTGGTATGGAAAGTGCCAATATGCGCATTTTGGTTACGCAGATTGCCGGAGTGTTGGCCAGGCGCATCGTGTCTTGGGTTACTTTAGGCAGTTTATTAGAGCAGGGACAATTGTACGGAATGATTAAATTTGGATCTTGTACAGAAATTATTGTGCCAAGAGGGGTTGAAATCTTAGTTAAAAAAGGCGATCACGTAAAAGGCGGAGTTACTGTCTTAGGAAAGTTGCCGGATTGAAAAAGATCCTCGGCGTTAGGAAGGGGTTGACTGAAATGGATGCAAGCGAGAGGGTAGCGGTGCTTTCAATTGCTATAAACCTTGTTATATTTGGAATAAAGTATTTGTCTGCGCTTGCTTCTGGGAGCATTGCTCTAAAAGCGGAAGCGTTTCATAGTTTTGCAGACTTTATTGCGGCTGTAACTGTGTTTGCAGGGGTAAAGCTTGCTAAGCGAAAAACAAAGTCTTTTCCATATGGCCTTTATAAAATAGAAAATCTAATGTCTGTGGTGATCTCTTTAGTAATTCTTTATTCAGGTTATGAAATTGTTTTAGAAGCGGTTAATAACAATCAAGAGGGCTTGAAAGATTTGTGGCTTGCCATAGCAAGCTTGTTAGTTTCTATAGCGCTTACTTTTTGGTTTTCTAGTTATGAAATGAAGATAGGGCAAGAAATCAATTCGCCAATTTTGCTAGCCGATGCAACACACATTCGTATTGACGTATTGAGTAACGTCGTGGTTTTATTTGCTATTGCTTCAAGTATGATAGGCTATCACTTAGATAAAATGGCGGCGGTTATCATTGTTGGTTTTATTATAAAAACAGGTTTTCAAATATTAAAGGATGGGGTCAGGGTGCTTTTAGACGCGTCCTTGGATTATGAAACGCTCAGCAAAGTAGAGAAAATTATTATAGATACACCTCAAGTAGTTTGCGTGAAGGCGTTAACTGGACGCAATTCCGGAAGATTTAAATTTATTGAAACCAGCATAGTGATTAAGACGCGTAACTTGAATAAAGCGCATTTTGTTGCAGATAAAATAGAAGGGCGTATTAAAGAGCAGGTTAAAAATATTGACCAGATTCTTATTCATTATGAACCAGTACAGAAGGAGCAGATTGTCTATGCGCTGCCGTTAACCGAGGATCAATCTTCAATCAGCAGTCATTTTGGCGAAGCCTTGTTTTTTATGTTTGTAACCTTTGATATAGAGAATAAAACGGCAAAAAAGATAGATGTCGTGGAGAATCCTTTCAGCAAAACTGAAAAGGGCAAAGGAATTTTGTCGGCTGAATTCATGGCAAAGAAGATGGTTGATTTTGTTTTGGTAAAAAACGGTTTTCATAGCAAGGGGCCTTCTTATGTGTTTTCTGATGCTAATATCGAAGTGATTGTAACAGACAAAGCGACTCCGGAAAGTGTATTTGAGGAAAGAGGGTTAATGCTTTATTCAACTTTGGAAGTGGGTTATAATGGTTGATGGATAAGGGGGTCTTTATAGACCAGTGATTTGATCAGCCCTGTGTTTGTTAGGGTTTGGAAATTCGATAATGTGTAGGTGAAGTAAATGGATCATGATAATAACTGTTGTTCAAATGCAGATCATATTTCCGGCTGCATGGTATGCGGCCGAGAGTTGTGTTATTTCCCTGAAATATCTGTCCGAGCGAATTGCTTTTACTGCGGAAAAGAAGATATCACTAACGTTTTTTGCCTTGACGGTCACTATGTATGCGATGAATGCCACCGAAAAGATGTATTGGAGATTGTTGAGCAAATTTGCATTGACTCTGATTTAACCGACCCGGTTGAACTGGCATTATGTATTTTTGATTTGAAGAAGCTACATATGCACGGACCGGAATATCACAGCATTGTACCGGCTGTTTTAGTTTCCGCCTATGGGAATAGTATAAATAAAAAAGATATTCCAGCCATCAAAGAGGCCATTTTGCGGGGAAAGGCAATATTTGGTGGAATATGTGGTACTCATGGAACGTGCGGGGCATGCATCGGTGTGGGGATTGCGTATTCGGTTATCCAAAAAGTTACCCCGTACTCAAAAGAGGATCGGGGAGAAGCAAACCGGATGACGGCACATGCACTGATGGCTATTAGTAAGTTTGGTGGTCCCCGATGTTGCAAAAGAGATTCCATGATTGCTATTGAGACTGCCAAAAAGAATTTCAGATTTTTTAACGATTTTGGAGAGCGTAGATACGAGTGTTCTCAGTTTATTAACAATAATATGTGTATACATAGTGATTGTCCGTTTTATCCAAATAGGGAATAGTGCGGTTAAATAGGGTTTGCAAACCAGACCCCCAATTTTTATGCGGCATATGCGATGTAATGATTCACTTATAAACGTATGAAAGAAATGAAGATTCTTAACACCACCGCTTCATCATCTTGACATTTTCCAAAAAACAGTATACATTGGTAATGAAATATAGTTCATAAATAAGGGGGTACTATGGGGATTTTAATGGGCCATGCACCTTGGTTTGTTGGAAAACACTGCTGTTATGGCGTGAAAGCAGGTAGTGAATAGTAGTTAATTGAGTGTCGGATATTTGTTATTTGTAGAAGATTTAACAAAATGTATGGGCGAAAAATAATGATAAATACGAAAGGTGGAACAAATTGTATGAATGGAGAAAAAACGGTATCAAGATATGTATATCCTTGCGCTGGCGCTGCGGATGTAGGGGAAGTGACGGATCAAGTTTGTCGGAAATTGCGGCGGGAAGGATTTGCAAAAACTCCCATGAGCTGCATTACTGGGATCGCCGCTAATCTGAAACCATTTATTGAAGCGGCACAGAAGATGGATGAACTCATCGTGATTGATGGCTGTCCCACGGCTTGTGCACGCAAAGTCATGGAGAATGCGGGGATTTCTGCCAAGTACTATTTGTTGACAGAAATGGGGCTGGAAAAGGGCAAAACTACGATAACTCCCGAACTGATTGAAGATATTTGCCAACGTATCAAGGGATAAGTGTATTTAATGAAACAATAATACCTAGATTAAGTAAATAAAAGGAGACTGATTATGAAAATAACAGAAATTTTTAAAAAAGGAAAGCCGGTTATTTCTTTTGAGTTTTTTCCTGCCAGAACAGAAGAATTGGCTGAAAAGTTTAACAAAACTATTGATGAGTTGCTCGAATTAAAGCCGGATTTTGTTACGGTAACTTTTGGGGCTGGAGGCTCTACGAAAGATGGATCATATGAATTGGTAAAAAAGTTTAAAAAGGAAAAAAAACAAGAACTTATCGCTTATTTGGCAGCTTTTGCTTTGAGAAAGAACGAGATAACTACTGTTTTAGATCATTATAAGGATCTTGGTATCGAGAATATCTTTTCTTTGCGTGGAGATCCGCCCAAAAATACACCCACTAATCAGGTTCCGGCAGACAGTTTCAGGTATGCTTCAGAGCTTACAGCGTTTATTCGTCAGAATTATAACTTTTGTCTGGGGGTTGCCGGATATCCCGAGGGCCATATTGAAGCGCCAAGTTTGGATAAGGATATTGAAAATCTTAAACATAAGGTTGATCAAGGCGCCGAGTTCATTATTACACAATATTTCTATGACAATGCTTATTTCCTGAATTTTGTGGAACGTTGTCGGAAAAGTGGCATTACAATTCCTATTTTGCCAGGAATAATGTCAGTTTATAGTATCAAGATGATGGAAATGTTGGCAGTAAACTGTGGAGCCAATATACCAGATAAATTGCGCAAGGGTATTGCGGAACTGCCTGAAGGGGATACTAAGGCGCTTATTAATTTTGGAATAAAATATGCGAGTAATCAATGCGAAGAGCTTATTAAAGAAGGAGTCAGCGGATTACATTTCTATACTATGGATAGAAGCGAATCGACAGTTGGTGTTGTGAAAGGACTTAAGGATAAAGGTCTGTTGAGAATCTAATGCAAACAGGAATACATATCCAGTGTACTTTGGACTGATGAAGATTACATTAATTATTGGATTAATAGTAACATGATGGCGCAAGTGCATTTTTTTCTCTTCCACTAGACATAAAACACGATATGCTGCATAGAAATGTAATAGGCTTTAAGAACAAATGAGAATGATATTCACAAGCGTCAGTGACGATTGGGTGATTTGGGGGTGAACCTATGCTGTCGCCTAGCCTGGAAGATTATTTAGAGGAAATCTACAGGTTTTCAGTCAGTCACGATATAGTACGAGTTACGGACATCAGCCAAAAACTAAATGTCAAACTGCCCTCGGTAACCAAAGCAATGGGGAAACTTCGTGCCGGCGGCTATATTACCTATCAGAAGTATGGTGTGATCGGGCTGACCGACAAGGGCAGACAGACAGGTGGGTACCTTGTAGAAAGAAATACGCTTTTACAGGAGTTTCTCAGGACAATTTGTGCTGATTGTGATGTTGCTGCAGAAGCCGAAGCGATGGAGCATTACTTATCGAAATCAACCATTGTGTCGATACAACGTTTCACGGTCTTCATGAAAGAACATCCGGCAATCTATCAGCGGTTTGTTGATTACGTCCAGGAAAACAAGCGGAAAAATAAGGAGAGATAAACAGGGGCGGGTGCCCCTGTTAGCTTTTAGGCAAGACCGAGGCCTCTGGCCGTTTGTGCTACGACAAAACAGACAGCAAAAGCGATAAGGGTCGGGATAAGGAAAGAGAGGAAAGTCCACTTAATGCTTCCTGATTCCTTGTATGCGGAAAGCAGTGTGGTCGTACACGGCCAGTGCAACAGACAAAAGAGCATCGAACAGACGGCAGTGAGCCAGGTCCAGCCGTGGTCAAGTAAAACTTGCCGGAGTTCATCCAAGCTATTAAGCTCAATCATTTGACCTGTGGACAGATAACTCATAAGCAGGATGGGCACAACAATCTCATTAGCGGGCAGACCTAAGATAAAGGCTAGGAGAATGACCCCATCCAGTCCGAGAGCATAGCCAAGCGGCTGCAGCCAGCCGCCAAGATGGCCAAGGATACTCAGGTTTCCTATGTAAACATTACCAAGTATCCAGGTGATGGCACCGGCGGGAGCTGCCATCACTACTGCCCGCTTTAATACAAAAAGCGTGCGGTCAATCAGCGAGCGATAGATAATCGCGCTAATCTGCGGCGGACGGTAAGGCGGCAGTTCTAATACCAGAGAAGAAGGTTCACCCTTTAAGATGGTATGAGATAGCAGCCAGGATACTGCGAAGGTAGTGGCGATACCGAGTAAGACGATGGTCGTGATGACCAGCGAGGCAACAACTGTTTCATATTCTGCCGCGAATGCACCGCCAACAAAAATGCTAGCTATCGCGATCAGGGTGGGAAAACGCCCATTACAGGGAACAAAGTTGTTGGTAAGCAAAGCGATGAGCCGTTCACGCGGCGAATCAATAATTCGGCAGGACACGATACCGGCTGCATTACAGCCAAACCCCATACACATCGTCAATGCTTGCTTGCCGCAAGCCTTGCAGCTTTTGAAGAGATGATCCATGTTAAAGGCCACTCGCGGCAAATAGCCGAGGTCTTCCAACAAGGTAAACAGCGGAAAGAAGATGGCCATAGGCGGCAACATGACCGATACAACCCAGGCCAGAGCCCGATAAAGCCCTAAAACCAGAACTCCATGCAGCCAGACAGGAGCCCCTGCTAGTGTAAACCATTCGGTGAGCTGGTCTTGAAAGGCGAACAGTACATCGGCGATGATACTGGAAGGCACATTAGCTCCTTCAATGGTTAGCCAGAAGATGGTGCCTAATAGGGCCAGCATAATCGGGTAGCCAAACAGGCGAGAGGTGAGGATATCATCCAGCCGGGTGTCCCAGGAGGAGGATTGCTCCTGTTTCTTATGAGTAACCACTTTGCGTGCAATCTGCTCTGCATTAGCATAGATGTCAGAGACAATAGTGTCTCCCAATGTGTTATCCGAACTGAAGCGAATTTTATCCGCCTCAGTACAGATATTAGCTAGCGTTGTCATAGGTTTAAGTGTTCCACTCATAGGACTGCTACCTCCTGCAATGCTTTTGGATTTAGTTGGAGTTCTAAATGACGGCTGATACTTTCAATAAAGGCCTTATCTCCATCTAATAAGCGGAGAGCCACCCATCGGGGATTGAGTTTGTGGTCAATAAGGCGTTGAACCGAAGGCATAAGCTGCTCAATGGCTTCTTCTACGGTTGGTGAATAGACAAGCTGCCGTGGTCTGCTTTTTCGCACCCCTGTGCTGACTTGATAGAGCGTTTCCCGGAGTGTATCTAATCCCTCTCCTCTACGTGCAGCCGTGGCCACGACGGGAACGTCGAGTTCCTTTTCCAAGGACGGAACGTCAATTGCGATATTCTTTTTTTTGGCTTCATCTATGAGATTGACACAAACAATGACATTTGGAGTAATCTCCATCACCTGCAGAGCCAGGTTTAAATTGCGTTCCAGGCAGGTGGCATCTAACACTACGAGAGTCGCATCCGGCTGACCAAAGCAGATAAAATCGCGAGCTACTTGTTCTTCCACAGTGTGTGCCAGTATTGAATAGGTTCCCGGCAGGTCAACCAGTAGAAAAGGCTTCTTCCGATAAGTAAAAGTACCCTGAGCGTTATCTACCGTCTTGCCCGGCCAGTTGCCGGTGTGTTGGCGCAAACCTGTTAAGGAGTTAAAGACAGTGCTTTTGCCAACATTAGGGTTCCCGGCCAGAGCGATTACATATTGCCCCGGCGCAGCGGGTATACCAAAATGTTCCCGCAGTACTCGGCCACGGTTTTCTACTTGCATATTCAATGTCATTCGCCTCCATATTTTACATAGGGTATACTTTAATTAAGCTAGCGTCATCGCTGCGCAGTGCAATGGTCGTATTCCGCACGCGAAACGCAATAGGGTCACCAACTGGACTTTTACGGATGCACTCTACTTGCGTTCCTGGTACCATGCCTAAGTCCAGAACCCGTCTTCTGAGTAACCCATGAAGTTCTACTGACGATATTCTACAGGTAGTGCCGACCGTAAGGTCTGCCAAAGAAGATAATTTTTCAGGGGTATGCATACTATAACCTCCTTGCTATTTGCTGAAATGAGTACCGTACCTACTATGTTAGTTTCGACTAACATAAGTGGATAAATAAAGGTTAGCAGCAGCTAACATCCAGTGCGAAAAAATGGTTAGCGTCAGCTAACACCTAAATTCTAACCCTCTGCTATATAATATGGGGAACAAGGAAGAGTGTTACTGTAAAATCATGTGTCGTCCCAGAGATGAAGCAGCGAAAATCAGTTATATAAAAATTAAAAACCCAAGTGGGCTGAACGTGAAACCCCACTTGGGTATTTTTATTTTTCGTCATAGTTAACTTACTTATTTTTTACCTACTGCGACCAAAGTCTTGAAGATCAATACTTTTTCAACCTTCACTGTCACTTTTTTAAAGCTTGACTCAACTGCGGCTTGATAAAAGACCTTAACTCCGTCAATCTCTGTTTGCTCATAATTCCTTGTTGTTTCAGTAACTCCCAGTCGCACGGACAGGGCATGGGGCGTTGCCCCGCAGTTGCCGCTGCTTCAAACAAACCTAGGGCGTTCCTCAATACTAATGCTAATGATCGGCTGTTCTAGTTTACGCATAATATATATTATAGCTTGATCTTCAATCGCAATAATCATACCGCTCTACCTCCTACTCGTATTTAACATTTTTTCATACAATGTTTGATCTTAGTACGCGAGTCAAGACTCCCGCCTCTACAGGCGGCGTTAATTCAGGTGGAGTAGACTTTCCACCTAAATCTCTAATTGCTTCTTTAACCGTTCGATACATTTTGTTTATGGTAATACGCTACTTTGACCCACAAGCTGCAACAAAAGGCGGCATAATATCATATCATCTATAGAATGGCATGGCGCTAGTCCGGTTTCAGCTTCAAGTCGGCTTAATCTGTAAAGCAAGGTATTGCGGTGAATGTGAAGAATTTGGGCGGTAGCATTTATATTTAGGTTGCATTATCGGGATGCCCGAATACACCAACAACCCCTACTATTTGTTCATCAAATATAATAGGTAGGTTAACCCCCTGTAAAGCACCAGGATAAAGAAACAATTGGTTTGGGTATATTTCGATAATAGTACTAGTTTCTATAACATCCTTTGCTCCTTTATGCAGTGTCTTATAACGGTGCGGATGACCGGTAGCAATGATAATCCTATCTCTATCCATAATATTGACATTCCGATGAACCCTATCATTATTATAAAGGATAAGATGTGATTGGAAAAGAATTTATGGCTAATTAAATAGCATCTGTAGTTGGACTTATTACACTGTTAATCTTCAGTCAGTTTGTCAGCTAAACTCAACTTGTGTAGGAGGTAACCCTAATGAAAGTAACTGTGGTTGTCGATAATTCAGTCCCTATTAGTGCCTCGAAACCTTTTTTAGGTGAGCATGGTCTATCGTTTTTGCTAGAAATGGGCTCATTTAAACTTCTGCTTGATGCGGGACAATCATCTGCTGTTGTCCATAACTTAAGCCTGCTCGGCGTTCATCCGCTTCAGCTAGATGCGATTGCGATTAGTCACGGGCATTACGATCATACCGGAGGTATACCGCATATTCTGAGGCATCGGCGTAAACCCATGCCCATTTATGCTCATAGCCAGATATTTGGGGTGCGTTATTCGCTCGCGGGTGGGGGACGAGAACACATTGGAATTTCTTTTGAGAAAGAAGAAAGTATTTGTCTTGAGGCTAATTGGAAATTAACAAATGATCCACTTGAAATAGCACCAAATTTATGGTTTAGTGGCAGTATGCCCAGAAAAACAAACTTTGAGAAAGGTGACACTAAGCTGGTTGTTTGTGCTGAAAACGGCTGTGACTGCCAGGATGATATTCCAGACGATACATCCCTTTACTATGCTAGCGATAAAGGATTAGTAGTTATCGGCGGGTGCAGTCATTCTGGATTAGTCAATACACTACAGAGAGGTTTTGAAATAACCGGGCAAACCCGTTTAGCAGGTTGGATAGGTGGAACTCATTTAGGTCCGCTTGAAGCACATTTAAATCCGGGCATTTTTTGGATTAAATTCAAGATCAATATGCAAACGTGAAAAAGGTAGTAGCTTAGTTTTGAGTTACTACCTTTTGTATTAATGCAAAAAAAGGATATCAAGGAATTTTTACCGAAATGTATTACGTAAGAAGTGAAAGAGCGTATTATATCGTTTGAGATAGCTCTTGAATTAAATTTCCATTTATTTCATGTAAGGAGTAAAAATCAAAAAATGAAAAAAGGTGATGCTTTGTTTTTTCAGAATCCGGTATTTGTTTTTGCCGACTTTCGCCGAATTTATCTTGCAAAACTAGTCAGCAATATTGGGGAACGCTTCTTTTTGATAGCGGTTTCCTGGTGGGTACTGCATAGCCCGGTAGAAAATAGCAATAGTTTATTAGGTTTTATTATGGGGGCAGCGACTGTAGCGCGGATTGTATTTGGTCCGGTTATGGGTGTTTATGCAGACAGATATAATAAAAAGCAATGTATGCTTGCAGCTGCGATAATACCAATGTTTATTGTAGCTGGGTTAATTTTAGTTTTTCCTTGGGTAGAACAGCATTTACTTTCTTTATGGGTGTTTCATTTTTGTATAGCCAGTTTTTTACCGTTAATGATGGCAGCTTCAACAAGCAGTCTTCCATTAGTTGTGCATAAAGATGATATAGCGAAAGCGGTTGCGATGGATGGCGGAATTCTTTTTATTGGACAGGCAGTTGGCTCGACTGCGGCAGGGGCATTTATTATGCTTGCGGGTGTAATAGGAGCCTTTTATGTGAATGCGGCAGCTTATGGTATCGCAATTTTATGCTTACTGCGTATAAAAAGTAATTTACACGTAGAGCAAGTTAAACCAGAAACACAACAAAGTATGTGGAAAGATATCAAAGAAGGATTCCATTATTTTACGCAAAATACTTTGGTTCTACGGTTAGTTGCCATTTTTTGCGTAGCAAATTTTTTTATGTCACCAATTATGATTGCTATTCCGATTCTTACAATAGAGGTTTTTAATGGAACTGCATTTGATATGTCACTTTTGGAACTTAGTTTGGCATTAGGGGCGGTTTTTATGAGTGGAATATTAGGAAGTTGGCAAAGAGAATTTTCTTTGCAGCGGATATTACCCTTTACTATGTTGCTAAACAGCGGTGTTTTGCTGGCAATTTCACAAAGTAAAGAGTTTTATTTTATTTGTATTGCGCTATTTTTAATGGGATCGAGTATCAGTGTGACAAATGCTGTAGTTATGGCTAAAATGCAAAAAATCATTCCGGATGCAATCAAAGGCAGGATTTTTTCTTTGGGTATGATGGGAGCACTGCTCGTTGCACCGGTTGCTTTGGCGCTGACGGGAATTCTGAGTGATTCTTTGGGAATTAAGAATGTTATATTTATGAATGGAGTTGCTTTTTTAATATTAGGGATGGCTGCTTACTTCCTTTTTAAAACGAGATAAATTTTACAGAGAGCAGAGGTGGCAACAATGTATAAAGAAGATACTCTATATTCAGTGAATAAATCACAAAAAGCTATGGTGTTAGAAAGACAACTGCTTTCAGACTCACTAGTGTATAATTTGTGGGGGTTGTTCAAATTACATAGTGAAGCCCCAATTGATATAGAAAAATTCTGGCAAGCTTATCAGGCTGTGATTGAAAGACAGCCTGAAACGCGGGCCTTTTTTGTAGAGCAAGAAGGAGAAATTTATCAAAAAATAGCGGCCAAAGTTACTTATGATACTCCTTTATATAAGGTCGATTCCCTGGAAGAATTATATGCCTTAAAAGCAAAGCTGAATACGCCGTTTGATGTAAGCAAAGCACCGTTATTTAAAGTTGCTTTAATTGAATGGGGAGATGACCTGTATTTTTTCTATTGTGTATATCACTCGATCACTGATACCATCGGGGTTATTGAATGGTTTCAAGAAACGTTGGATTTTTATTCGGGAAAAGAGTTAAAACCATTAGAGGTTACGGCAATTGATTTTGCCGAGGAAGAAGCCTTACGCCATAAATCCGGTCTATTAGAAGAACAGGAAAAGTTCTGGCTTGCCGAATATCAAGACGGTGTACCGGCCTTGGATATGGCGACAGATCTGCCTCGCCCTGCCATCTTACAGCATGAGGGCCGCCGGATGGTTTTTGATGTGGATGAAGCGATGGCAAGTGGAATCAAGCAAGTTGCCAAAAAAAATAAGGCAACGCCATTTTCTGTGATGTTAGCAGCCTATAGTGTGTTAATGTCCAGGTATACAGGTAAAGAGGATATGGTCATCGGCGTGCCTTTTGCGGGACGTATGCAGCGAAAATATGCAAGAACGATTGGCATGTTTATCAATAATCTGCCCTGGCGAGTGAAACCGTCTGCGAATAAAACGCTTGACAATTTCATCAAAGAAATTGATGCCAAGAAAGCACTGATGAACGAAAATCAAGAATATCCGTTGGCAAAACTAGTGGAAACTTTAGGGATACCAACCGATACATCCCATAATAGCCTGTTTGATGTGGCATTTAATTTTATCCCGGCGATTGGTGGAGTGCAGAGTGATGCGTTATCAATGGAATTTGTTCGTGATGATGTTGATCCGGCAGTTTCCGATATTACTTTCCGGGTAAATAAAATGCCTAAGTCTTATTATATCGAGTTGACATATAGTAAAGCCTTGTTTGAAAGAGCGACGATGGAACAATTCGCGCGTCACTATCTGGCGGTGTTACGCGAAATAATTGCCGACTCGTCGGTAACGATAGCTAACATCCGGGTCCTGGATGAAACAGACAGGAAGCTGCTCCATACGTTTAATGATACCCGGGAAGCATATGATGAGCAGTTGACAATTGTAGATTTATTTAAAAAAAATGTAGGTAAATATCCGGATAGAATTGCCGTGAAATGCAACAACATAAGCTTAACATATGCTGAGCTGAACAGACAGACAAACCGGATTGCAAAGGCTTTAAAGAAACGAGGTATTGGCCGGGAAGATGTTGTTGCTTTTATGCTGCCGCGCACGGCAAATTTGCTGTGTGCTTTATTTGGTATATTGAAGGCCGGTGCGGCTTTTCTGCCGATTGATCCGGAATATCCGCTAGAGCGGATTACCCATGTGTTAACAGACAGCCAGGCAAAATATATTGTGATAGCTGATGCCGACAAAGAAAAAATTGCCAGTGGCAATTATATCGATATTGCCGAGTTATTGGCAGAAGAAAATCATAGTGATTTGGTCAGCAATATCCGGCCGGAAGATTTATGTTATATGATTTATACATCGGGTTCCACGGGAAAACCCAAAGGCGTTATGATCGAACATAAAAATGCAGTTAATTTTAGTCAGCCATTAACCAAGCAGCTTTTGACAAAATCCATCGCTGAGCTTGGCCATACAGCAGTAACGATTGGAACCATTGCCTTTGATATCGCGCTGAGCGAAATTTTTCCGGCGCTTGCTAATGGCTTGACTTTAGTATTGGCGGATGAAGAGGAGACTCGCAGCCCCATTGCACTCGGAAACTTGATGCTGGCGGAAAAAGTGGATGTACTGCAAATTACGCCGTCCAGATTGTTGGCATTTTTAGAAGACGGTACCTTTAGAAAAGCGTTAGGAAACCTGACAGTATTGTTATCAGCGGCAGAAGTATTTACGCCGAAGCTGCTGGCGCAAATACGAAGCCTGACAACCGCCAAAATACTGAACGGTTATGGGCCGAGTGAATGTTGTATCGGGGCAAGCTATGATGAGGTTACCGGCGATCTGGTGACAATTGGCCGGCCAATTAGTAATGTGGAAATTCATATTTTAGACGCCTATGACAATGAAGTACCGCTTGGTGTATACGGAGAATTATGCATTGCAGGAGCCGGTGTAGGCCGCGGTTATTATAACCGTCCGGAACTTACGGCGGAGAAATTTGTCATGTGGCAAGGCAAAAGAATGTATAAGACTGGTGACTTTGCCGCCTGGCGGCAAGATGGCAGATTGTCCTTCAAAGGCCGGGTAGATGACCTGGTAAAATTGAATGGTCTCAGGATTGAACTGGGAGAAATTGAAAATGCCATACAGAGTTTTGGTGGAATCAAACGTGCGGTTGTCCTGGTGCAAAGCATTGCGGCTAATGAGTATCTTTGTGCGTATTATCAGGGTGAAGCGGCAGTTGATATAGAAAAATTAAGAGCCTATCTGGCAAAAAGTTTAGTACGGTACATGATACCGGCAGTATTTATCAAGGTTGAAACCTTTGTGGTCACTCCGAACGGCAAGATAGATAAAGAGGCATTGCCAAAACCAGACCTTGCAAATTTACAAACAGCATACGTAGCGCCAGTGACCAAAGAAGAAGAACTGCTTTGTAAAATAATGCAGGAAGCCTTGGGCGTAAAGCGAGTCGGCATGAATGATGATTTCTTTGCTCTTGGGGGTACATCGCTTAAGGTTATTCAACTGCAATTGAAAATCTATCAAAAAATGCAGAGACAGCTAAAAATTAGCGACTTATTTGTGTATACTACGCCGAAGTTGCTGCTGGAACTATTAGAAAAAAATGATGAAACCGAAATGCTGCCGGTTGCGCCAGAAAGCTATCCGACAACGCCGGCGCAGCGGCAGATGTATATTTTAAGATATAGCGAAAGAAGTGCAACAAACTATAATATTCCGATGACCTATCGTATTTTGGGGAATTTATCGCGAAAAAAATTTAAGCAAGTCTTTGCAAAGATTGTGGCAAGACATCGGGGACTGCGTACCTATTTTTTTGAAAAGAAAGGAAATGTCCGGCAAGGCATTGTTGATAAAATCCAATATACGATTCTTCAGCAACAGGCCGAAAACGAAGAACAGGCCAAGAAAATTATTGCGTCGTGGATACAGCCATTTGATTTAAGCAAGCCAGGTATTTTCAGGCTGGGCTTGATAGAAATCAGCCCGGAAGACACTATCGTATTTTTAGATACCCATCATATCATCATCGATGGCTTATCGGTAGATTTATTGATGAAAGAATTGATGCAGCTCTATCATGGAGAAGCCCTGGAAGCAAAGCGTGTTGATTATAAAGATTTTGCTGTGTGGCAGGATGACAGAATTGCAGAAGGCTTATTCGAAAAACAAGATGCCTATTGGCTGGAGGTCTACAAAGATGAGATTCCGGTACTTGAGCTGGAAACAGATGAGCCAAGATCACTGGTGCGCAGTGATGCAGGCCGAGATATTTTGTTTGAAATTGACAGGGATTTGACGCAGGCGTTACAACAAATCGCCCAAAAAGAAAAGACAACGTTATTTACCGTGCTCTTTGCAGCCTATGCGGCCTGTATTGCCCGTTATGCAAGGCAGGAAGATATTGTTATCGGGGTGCCATTTTCCGGACGGGTGCATCCTGATACCAAAAGTATGGTCGGCATGTTTGTCAGTATCCAGGCTATTCGCGTAAAACCGGTCGGTGAGAAAACCTTTGCTGAATATCTGCGTGAAGTGAAAGAAATTATGCAAAAAGCGCAGGAAAATCAGGATTATCCTATCGAAAGGCTTGTCAGAAAGCTGGGGATAAGAACAGATGCGGCGCACAATCCGCTGTTTGATGTTGTATTTAATTTTTTGCCGGCAAATGAGAAAATTCAGTATGAGGACATTTCGCTGCAACGGTTTGCGGTCGACTATAACCAAAGTAAATTTGATCTGACGCTGACGATTTTGGATCAGGAAGAAACCCTATGCTTGGATATGAATTATTGCAGTGCTTTATTTAAAGCAGAAACGATAGAGCGGCTGCTAACAAACTTCAAGAGTTATTTGGCGGCAATTCGTCAACCGGAAGAAAAGCTTAAAAATATTGATTTTATTTCCCGGGAAGAAAAAGAAAGCTTATTGAAAGATTTCCAAAACGTAGATATTACCATTCCTCAAGATAGGACATACATCGTACTATTTGAGGAACAGGCGGCAAGAACGCCGGAAAATATCGCGGTAGTTGATAAAAATATATCACTGACGTACCGGGAGCTAAGTGAAAAAACCGATGTACTTGCCGGGGAGCTAATCCGCCAGGGTGTGCAAACCGAAAGCATTGTTGCGGTTATGCTGCCGCGAACGGTCGAATATATGATTGCCGTATTGGCGATTATGAAAGCCGGAGGTGCGTATCTGCCAGTTGATGCGGAGTATCCAGTGGCAAGGATCGAGCATATGCTGACAGACAGTAAAGCTCTTGTTCTAATTAGCCATGCAGAATATAGAGAAAAAGCTGCCGGCTTTGCTAACAAATTTATCGCGTTAGAGACCTTTGATTTTACACAAAGCGGCACTAACCAAAAGGTAAACCATCAACCGCACGATCTGGCTTATGTCATTTACACATCAGGTTCTACGGGAAAACCCAAGGGAGTTATGCTGGAACAGCATAACTTGCTGAATGTTGCCCTGTGGGCGAAAAAGCGCTTTGTCATGACCGAAAACGATGCACAATCCGCGTATTTTAGTTTAAGCTTTGACGGTTCGGTACGGGAACTCTTTCCGGCCCTCATCAGTGGAGCCAGTGTACATATTCTGGCAGAAGAACTACGGTTATCTCCCGAAAAAATCAAAGAATATATTGAAACCAAGTGTATTACCCTGAGTATCTTCCCAACCCAGTTTGCAGAAATGTTCATGCAAATCAGCCAAAATATTAAGTCGCTAAGAGCGATGGCAATCGGCGGGGAAAAATTAAAGCATTACGAACCTGTACCATATGAAATTGTTAACGAATATGGACCGACGGAAAATACGGTTGTCTCTACCGCCTTTAGCGTGGACAAATTATATAAAAATATTCCGATTGGGAAACCTGTAGCTAATGTAGGCTGCTATGTTGTGGATCAGCATTTAAATTTGCAGCCAATTGGCGCGGCAGGAGAATTATGTGTCAGCGGCAGTCAGGTAGCCAGAGGCTATTTGTACCAGGAAGAGGTAACAAATCAGGTCTTTGTGGATAACCCGTATCAAAGAAGCGAAGCAGACGCAAAACTCTACCGGACAGGAGATTTGGTAAGATGGTTAGCTGACGGCAACCTGGAATACATCGGCAGAATCGATGACCAGGTAAAACTGCGCGGGTTTAGAATCGAACTGGGTGAAATTGAAAGCAAACTAGCAGCCTATTCCGGTATTACGTCAGCCGTTGCCGAAGTAAAAGAAATCAATGATACGCGGCACTTGTGCGCGTATTTTACAGCTAATAGGGCAATTGATACAGAGGACCTGCAACGTTACTTAGCAGAAACGCTCACTGATTACATGGTGCCAACCGCGTATCTGCAGCTTGACAAACTGCCGTTAACACCAAACGGGAAAATCAATCGCCAGGAATTGCCGTTGGTTCAGTTGCCAGCTACCGTAACCTATGCAGCGCCCAGAAATGAAATTGAAACAGTATTGGCGCAAACAATGGCCAAGCTATTGCAGCTGGAAAGCGTAGGGATTGATGATAGTTTCTTCTCGCTTGGCGGTGACTCCATCAAAGCAATTCGCATAGCATCGTTACTGCGCCAACAAGGAATGAAAGTAACGGTAGCTGATATTATGCAAGGAAAAACAATACGGGTAATCGCTGCCAAGGTAAGCCATATTGACAGTGTAGTTGCTGATAATAACCCAATAAGCGGTGAAGTTCCATTGACTTTTATTCAAAGATATTTCTTTGCTCAAAACTTACCGGTTGAAAATCATTTCAATCAATCGATCGTGCTTACAAGTAATGAGCCAATCAGCTACTGTGGAGTGCAACAAGCATTGCAAGCGTTAACAGAGCACCACGATATGTTAAGAGCAGTATATAGAGAAAAGAAACAAGTGATTAGACCAATAATAACAGGCGAGAAATATTATGAACTGCTGGAACTAAGCTATCAGGATATGGAAGATTTGGAGCAAAAAGTGAACCAAGCTTGTACAGATCTGCAAGCAAGTATGGATTTAGAAAAGGGAGAAATCGTGAAAGCAGCTATCATAAGAACCGTGGAAAAGGAGCTGCTGTTTATAGCGATACATCATCTGGTAGTAGATGGAGTATCATGGCGAATTATAATCGAAGATGTTAATAGAGCTTATGAGCAAGCTATAAACAATCAAACAATACAATTGCCGGCAAAGACAACCTCGTTTCAAGAATGGAGCCGGGAAATTATAAAATATAGCCAAAGTGAAAACCTGCAAAAAGAAACTGCGTATTGGCAAGCCGTAGATTGCCAAGCAGCAGCCGGACGGTTAAAAGAAAATCTGGAAAAAGTAATAAAGGAAGTTAAGCCGGAGCCAATACGACTAAAGGGTATCAACACAATTACGGTGCAGCTATCAGACAAACAGACGCAGCAATTACTGTTGCAAACATCTAAGGCCTATAATACAGAGATAAATGATTTATTGCTATGCGCTGTAAGCCGAAGCATAAACCAGCTAACCGGTCAGAAACAAATTAGCATCAATTTAGAAGGACATGGACGCGAAACAGTAAATGCCAAGCTGGATATAGACCGGACAGTTGGTTGGTTTACGAGTCTGTATCCTGTAATAATACAAGATATTGGCAGCGACGTAGCGTCAGATATAAAAAATGTCAAAAAAACACTGGAAATGATTCCAAAGCATGGAATTGGTTATGGGATCAGGCCGGAAAAGGTGTGGGTAACGGATAAAAAAGAAAAACAGGCAGACATAACATTTAATTACCTGGGAGACCTAAGCGAAAACTTAACAGACAGGCAGGTATTTGTTTTAGAAAATAAAATACAATGTGGCAAAGATGTGGATGATCGTAATCATTTGGGTACAGATATTACGATCAATGCAGTGATAGTCCAAAAACAAATGATAATTATTGTAAGGTATGAGCAGGCTGAATATCCAAAAGAAATTATAAAGCAATTAAGCAGTACTATTATCAAGCAATTGCAAGCAATAATTACACATTGCGTTTGTTGCCAAGAAGCAATGCCTATAGAACCAGAAAGCAAGGCAGAAGAGTTTATGTATAATCAAGCTGCTATTGCCGATGCATATCCAATGACCAGTGTGCAAAAAAGCATGGTATATTTGGCAAAGAATAGTTCAGAGGCGTATTATCATGAACAAATGCTGTATAAAATAACCAATCCTGTAGATGCACAGCAACTGAAAGAACGGCTGAGAAAAGTAACTGCCGCGCATGAAGTGCTTAGAACCTGGTTTGATTTTTCGCAGGAAAGCCAAGCGATGCAGATTGTAAACAAAGCGGATACCATTGATTTCTTTTATCAAGATATCAGCAGCTTTAGTAAAAAAGCGCAGCAAAGCTATGTAGAAACATTGCAGTCATTAGATAGAAAGCAGGGTTTTGATTTTGCGAAGGCGCCATTATTTAGAGTTAAATTATTACAGTTGAATGAAATCAGCCAGCTGCTGTTGATTTGTTTTTCCCATGC
This sequence comes from Sporomusa sp. 246TCP1, assembly GCF_057319775.1. Classification (NCBI taxonomy): domain Bacteria; kingdom Bacillati; phylum Bacillota; class Negativicutes; order Selenomonadales; family Sporomusaceae; genus Sporomusa; species Sporomusa sp. 246TCP1. The sequence continues at coordinate 595,459 of NZ_CM170492.1, forward strand.
AATATTAGATGCTTGGAGTATGAGTATACTAATGAGTCAGCTATTGAGCAAAGAGGAAAGAATAGAACGTTCCCCGTCGAATCATCAATATACGGAATGGTTAATGCGGCAGGACAAAGAACAGGCGCGGGAGTTTTGGCGAAGATATCTGGGAGGAACAAAGCAGGCGACAATTATACCAAGGACAGCCAGTGGAGTTAGTCGGCAATGTACAGAGAAAATGGTTATAGATGAAGTAGAACTCCGCCGAATCAATACATATTGCCAAAATCATGATATAACCTTAAGCACCTATGTACAGGCTGCATGGGGAAGCAGCCTAATGGAGCTGAATGGGACAGAAGATGTAACCTTTGGTTATACCCTGTCGGGAAGAGCGGAAGAAGTAGTTGGCATCGAAAAAATGGCAGGTAATTTTATCAATACGATACCAATTAGAATCAGGAGATTCGGAGAAAGTGGCAACAATCAAGTACAGCAATTGCAGGCAGATACTATCCAAATACAAAAATATGCGTATTTATCGTTAGGAGAAATACAGCAAGCGGCCAGGCTAAGGCATGCGGCCTTTGACCACTTTATAACCTTTCAAAATATGTCGTTAATTGAAAGTAAACCTGGCATAAGTGTAATGAGGGGTCATAATAGAAGTATACATCACTTAAATGTTATGGTGGTACCAGGTACTGAGCTTATCATAGCGATAGCCTATGATAGTGGTTATCACAATTATGGACAGATACAAAATATAGCAAAAATAGTTAGAAAAAAATTACAAAGTTTATAAATTATTGAAGGAAGTACGGCGGTAATCGAGAAACGTAATAAATAGATAATGTTAATTTGCACATTAAACCAACCAGAAATCACCCCAGCAACGTCTTTTTACGCTGGGGCAATGACTGGTGGAACTTTCCTTGAACAGGCAGATTATGACATTGCTCTAGACGACTATTCTTTTTTTCATGTAAATTTATGGAACTCAACTTTCGCAGCACAAATTAGGTAGTTGGAGAAGGCTTATGAAGCCGTTTAACATAGTGAATAGTGAACGTAGCGATGAAATTAGCTTTGGTGGGGGCAATCTTTTGAGCAAAACTTTAAGTAATCTTTAAAATATAGCTGCTTAAAGCATGCTATACTGATAATATAGATCAGGCTTGAAGTTATGTCACCAGATACGTTGTATCAGTAACAGAGGTGAAACCAATGTATAAAGAAGATACTTTATATTCAGTGAATAAATCACAAAAAGCTATGGTGTTAGAAAGACAACTGCTTTCAGACTCACTAGTGTATAATTTGTGGGGGTTGTTCAAATTACATAGTGAAGCCCCAATTGATATAGAAAAATTCTGGCAAGCTTATCAGGCTGTGATTGAAAGACAGCCTGAAACGCGGGCCTTTTTTGTAGAGCAAGAAGGAGAAATTTATCAAAAAATAGCGGCCAAAGTTACTTATGATACTCCTTTATATAAGGTCGATTCCCTGGAAGAATTATATGCCTTAAAAGCAAAGCTGAATACGCCGTTTGATGTAAGCAAAGCACCGTTATTTAAAGTTGCTTTAATTGAATGGGGAGATGACCTGTATTTTTTCTATTGTGTATATCACTCGATCACTGATACCATCGGGGTTATTGAATGGTTTCAAGAAACGTTGGATTTTTATTCGGGAAAAGAGTTAAAACCATTAGAGGTTACGGCAATTGATTTTGCCGAGGAAGAAGCCTTACGCCATAAATCCGGTCTATTAGAAGAACAGGAAAAGTTCTGGCTTGCCGAATATCAAGACGGTGTACCGGCCTTGGATATGGCGACAGATCTGCCTCGCCCTGCCATCTTACAGCATGAGGGCCGCCGGATGGTTTTTGATGTGGATGAAGCGATGGCAAGTGGAATCAAGCAAGTTGCCAAAAAAAATAAGGCAACGCCATTTTCTGTGATGTTAGCAGCCTATAGTGTGTTAATGTCCAGGTATACAGGTAAAGAGGATATGGTCATCGGCGTGCCTTTTGCGGGACGTATGCAGCGAAAATATGCAAGAACGATTGGCATGTTTATTAATAATCTGCCCTGGCGAGTGAAACCGTCTGCGAATAAAACGCTTGACAATTTCATCAAAGAAATTGATGCCAAGAAAGCACTGATGAACGAAAATCAAGAATATCCGTTGGCAAAACTAGTGGAAACTTTAGGGATACCAACCGATACATCCCATAATAGCCTGTTTGATGTGGCATTTAATTTTATCCCGGCGATTGGTGGAGTGCAGAGTGATGCGTTATCAATGGAGTTTGTTCGTGATGATGTTGATCCGGCAGTTTCCGATATTACTTTCCGGGTAAATAAAATGCCTAAGTCTTATTATATCGAGTTGACATATAGTAAAGCCTTGTTTGAAAGAGCGACGATGGAACAATTCGCGCGTCACTATCTGGCGGTGTTACGCGAAATAATTGCCGACTCGTCGGTAACGATAGCTAACATCCGGGTCCTGGATGAAACAGACAGGAAGCTGCTCCATACGTTTAATGATACCCGGGAAGCATATGATGAGCAGTTGACAATTGTAGATTTATTTAAAAAAAATGTAGGTAAATATCCGGATAGAATTGCCGTGAAATGCAACAACATAAGCTTAACATATGCTGAGCTGAACAGACAGACAAACCGGATTGCAAAGGCTTTAAAGAAACGAGGTATTGGCCGGGAAGATGTTGTTGCTTTTATGCTGCCGCGCACGGCAAATTTGCTGTGTGCTTTATTTGGTATATTGAAGGCCGGTGCGGCTTTTCTGCCGATTGATCCGGAATATCCGCTAGAGCCGATTACCCATGTGTTAACAGACAGCCAGGCAAAATATATTGTGATAGCTGATGCCGACAAAGAAAAAATTGCCAGTGGCAATTATATCGATATTGCCGAGTTATTGGCAGAAGAAAATCATAGTGATTTAGATAGTAATATCCGGCCGGAAGATTTATGTTATATGATTTATACATCGGGTTCCACGGGAAAACCCAAAGGCGTTATGATCGAGCATAAAAATGCAGTTAATTTTAGTCAGCCATTAACCAAGCAGCTTTTGACAAAATCCATCGCTGAACTTGGCCATACAGCAGTAACGATTGGAACCATTGCCTTTGATATCGCGCTGAGCGAAATTTTTCCGGCGCTTGCTAATGGCTTGACTTTAGTATTGGCGGATGAAGAGGAGACTCGCAGCCCCATTGCACTCGGAAACTTGATGCTGGCGGAAAAAGTGGATGTACTGCAAATTACGCCGTCCAGATTGTTGGCATTTTTAGAAGACGGTACCTTTAGAAAAGCGTTAGGAAACCTGACAGTATTGTTATCAGCGGCAGAAGTATTTACGCCGAAGCTGCTGGCGCAAATACGAAGCCTGACAACCGCCAAAATACTGAACGGTTATGGACCGAGTGAATGTTGTATCGGGGTAAGCTTTGATGAGATTACCGGCGATCTGGTGACAATTGGCCGGCCAATTAGTAATGTGGAAATTCACATTTTAGATGCCTATGACAATGAAGTACCGCTTGGTGTATACGGAGAATTATGCATTGCAGGAGCCGGTGTAGGCCGCGGTTATTATAACCGTCCGGAACTTACGGCGGAGAAATTTGTCATGTGGCAAGGCAAAAGAATGTATAAGACTGGTGACTTTGCCGCCTGGCGGCAAGATGGCAGATTGTCCTTCAAAGGCCGGGTAGATGACCTGGTAAAATTGAATGGTCTCAGGATTGAACTGGGAGAAATTGAAAATGCCATACAGAGTTTTGGTGGAATCAAACGTGCGGTTGTCCTGGTGCAAAGCATTGCGGCTAATGAGTATCTTTGTGCGTATTATCAGGGTGAAGCGGCAGTTGATATAGAAAAATTAAGAGCCTATCTGGCAAAAAGTTTAGTACGGTACATGATACCGGCAGTATTTATCAAGGTTGAAACCTTTGTGGTCACTCCGAACGGCAAAATAGATAAAGAGGCATTGCCAAAACCAGACCTTGCAAATTTACAAACAGCATACGTAGCTCCGACGACCAAAGAAGAAGAGCAGCTCTGTGAAATTATGCAGGAAGCCTTGGGCGTAAAGCGAGTAGGTATGAATGATGATTTCTTTGCGCTGGGAGGTACATCGCTTAAGGTTATTCAGCTGCAATTGAAAATTTATCAACAAATGCGAAAGCAGCTAAAAATCAGCGATTTATTTTTGTATACCACGCCGCGGCTGCTGCTAGAACTATTAGAAAAAAATGAAACAACCGAAATTTTGCCGGTTGCTCCAAGTGCTGAAAGCTATCCGACAACGCCGGCACAGCGGCAGATGTATATTTTAAGACAAACCGAAGCCAGTGCAACCAACTATAATATTCCGATGACCTATCGTATCCTAGGAAAACTTTCGCGATCAAAATTTGAGCAGGCCTTTGCAGAAATCGTGGCAAGACATAGTGGTTTGCGTACCTATTTTTTTGAAAAAGATGGAAATGTCCGGCAAGTAATTGTTGATAAAATCCAATATGAAATTCTGCAGCAAAAGGCCGAAACCGAAAAACAGGCAAAGGAAATGATTGCGTCCTGGATACAGCCGTTTGATTTAAGCAAGCCAGGCATTTTCAGGCTGGGCTTGATAGAAATCAGTCCGGCGGACACTATCGTATTTTTAGATACCCATCATATTATCATTGATGCCTTATCAGTAGATTTATTGATCAAAGAATTAATGCAGCTTTATCAGGGGGAAGCCTTAAAAGAAAAGCGGGTTGATTATAAAGATTTTGCCGTGTGGCAGGATGAGAGAATTGCCGAGGGGTTATTCGAAAAAGAAGATGCGTATTGGCTGGAAGTTTATAAAGATGAGATTCCGGTACTTGAGCTGGAAACTGACGAGCCAAGACCCTTGGTGCGCAGTGATGCAGGCCAAGATATTTTGTTTGAAATTGATCAGGATTTGATGCAGGATTTAAAACAAATCGCGCAAAAAGAGAAGACAACTTTATTCACCGTGCTCTTTGCAGCTTATGCGGCATGTATCGCCCGTTATGCAAGACAGGAAGATATTGTTATCGGCGTACCATTTTCCGGGCGGGTGCATCCTGATACGGAAAGTATGGTCGGCATGTTTGTCAGTATCCAGGCTATTCGCGTAAAACCGGCTGGTGATAAAACCTTTGCCGAATACCTGCATGAAGTGAAAGAAATTGTGCAAAAAGCGCAGGAAAATCAGGATTATCCTATCGAAAGGCTTGTCAGAAAACTAGGGATAAAAACAGATGCGGCACACAATCCGCTGTTTGATGTTGTATTTAATTTTTTGCCGGCAAATCAGAAAATCCAATATGAGGATATTTCGTTGCAAAGTTTTGCGGCCGACTATAACCAAAGTAAATTTGATATGACGCTGACGGTTGTGGATCAGGCAGAAACCTTATGCCTGGATATGAATTATTGCAGTGTTTTATTTAAAGCAGAAACGATAGAGCGGCTGCTAACCAACTTCAAGAGCTATTTAGCGGCAATTTGCCAACCGGAAGAAAAGCTCAAAAATATTGACTTTATTGCTATGGAAGAAAAAGAAACCTTATTGAAAGGTTTCCAAAACGTGGATGATTTGATTCTTCAGGATAGAACATATATTGAATTGTTTGAAGAACAGGCAGCAAGAACGCCGGAAAATATCGCGGTAGTCGATAAAAATATATCACTGACTTATCGGGAATTAAATGAAAAGGCTGATGTACTTGCTGGGGAGCTAATCTGCCAGGGCGTGCAAAAAGAAAGCATTGTTGCAGTTATGTTACCGCGAACGGTTGAATATATGATTGCCGTATTGGCGGTTATGAAAGCCGGGGGTGCGTATCTGCCGATTGATGCTGAATATCCGTTGGCAAGGATAGAACATATGCTGACTGACAGTGGGGCGCTTGTCCTCATTAGCCATGAAGAATATCAAGAAAAAGCTGTCGGCTTCGCTAAAACGTTTATCGCCTTAGAAACCTTTGAATTTCAACAAAGCGGCGCTAAACAACAGGTAAACCATCAGCCGCACGATCTGGCCTATGTGATTTACACGTCAGGTTCCACGGGAAAACCTAAGGGCGTTATGCTGGAACAGCATAACTTGCTGAATGTCGCCTTGTGGGCGAAGAAGCGCTTTGCAATGACGGAAGAGGATGCGCAGTCAGCTTATTTTAGTTTCAGCTTTGATGGTTCAGTGCGGGAATTGTTCCCTGCCCTGCTCAGTGGAGCCAGTGTGCATATTCTGGCGGAAGAACTGCTTTTATCGCCGGAAAAAATTAAAGAATATATTGGAACCCATCATGTTACGCTGAGTATCTTCCCAACCCAGTTTGCCGAAATTCTCATGCAGATCAGCCAAAATATTACCTCATTAAGAGCGATGGCAATTGGAGGAGAAAAATTAAAGCAGTATGAAAATGTACCGTATGAAATCGTCAACGAATACGGACCAACAGAAAATACAGTGGCGTCTACCGCCTTTAGTGTGGATAAACTGTACAAAAATATTCCGATAGGGAAACCGGTAGCCAATGTAGGCTGTTATGTTGTGGATCAGCATTTAAAACTGCAGCCAATTGGTGCGACCGGAGAATTATGTGTCAGCGGTAATCAAGTAGCCAGAGGGTATTTATATCGAGAAGAATTAACAAAACAAGTTTTTGTAGATAATCCGTACAAAAGAGGCGAAGTTGACGCTAAACTCTATCGGACAGGAGATTTGGTAAGATGGCTGGCAGATGGTAATCTGGAATACATCTCCCGCATTGATAAACAGGTAAAAATCAATGGGTTCCGGATAGAAATCGGTGAAATTGAATGGACTTTACTGGCCATAGCGGAAATAAAAGAAGCAGCGGTCGTGGATTTTGCAGACGAGCATGGCAGAAGCTATCTTTGTGCGTATTATGTGAAGAATGAGCAGGTTGAAGAGGCAACGCTTAAAAGACGGCTGCAAATGACTTTGCCGAAATATATGATTCCGGCGAAATTCATGGAAATGGAACAGATGCCTTTAACCCCGAACGGTAAGATCGATAAAAAGGCATTGCCAAAACCAGACCTTGCAAATTTACAAACAGCATACGTAGCTCCGACGACCAAAGAAGAAGAGCAACTCTGTGAAATTATGCAGGAGGCTTTGGGCATAAAGCGAGTAGGTATGAATGATGATTTCTTTGCGCTGGGAGGTACATCGCTTAAGGTTATTCAGCTGCAATTGAAGATTTATCAACAAATGCGAAAGCAGCTAAAAATCAGCGACTTATTTGTGTATACCACGCCGCGGATGATACTGGAACTTTTAGAAAAAAAGGAAGCAACTGAAATGCTGCCGGTTGCACCGGACGCAGAAAGCTATCTGACGACGCCTGCACAGCGTCAGATGTATATTTTAAGGCAAACCGAAACCAGTGCAACCAACTATAATATTCCGATAGCTTACCGAATCCTAGGAAAACTCTTAAAAATAAAATTTGAGCAGGCTTTTGCGTCAATTGTGGCCAGACATAGCAGTTTGCGTACCTATTTTTTTGAAAAAGAAGGAGATGTCCGGCAGGGAATTGCCGACCATATTCAATATGAAATTCTGCAGCAACAGGCCGAAACCGAAAAACAGGCTAAGGATATTATTGCGTCCTGGATACAGCCGTTTGATTTAAGCAGACCCGGAATCTTCAGGCTGGGTTTGATAGAAATCAGCCCGGAAGACACGATTGTATTTTTAGATACCCATCATATTATTATTGATGGCTTATCCGTAACTGTATTGATGCAAGAATTAATGCAGCTGTACCATGGAAAAGCCCTGGAAGCAAAGCGTGTGGATTATAAAGATTTTGCCGTGTGGCAAAATGAACGAATCGCAGAAGAATTATTCGAAAAACAAGATGCCTATTGGTTAGAGGTCTACAAAGATGAGGTCCCGGTACTGGAACTGGAAACGGATGAGCCGAGACCACTAGTACGCAGCGATGCAGGCCGAGATATATTGTTTGAAATTGACCGGAATTTGACGCAGGATTTAAAACAAATCGCCCAAAAAGAGAAGACAACGTTATTTACCGTACTCTTTGCAGCGTATGCGGCATGTATTGCCCGTTATACAAGGCAGGAAGATATTGTTATCGGCGTACCGTTTTCCGGACGAGTGCATCCTGATACCGAAAGTATGGTCGGCATGTTTGTCAGTACACAGGCTATACGTGTAAAACCAGTTGGAGAGAAAACCTTTGCTGAATATCTGCACGAAGTCAAGGATACGATGCAAAAAGCGCAGGAAAATCAGGATTATCCTATCGAAAGGCTTGTCAGAAAACTAGGGATAAAAACAGACGCGGCGCACAATCCGCTTTTTGATATCATATTTAATTTTCTGCCGGCAAATCAGAAAATTAAATATGAGAAAATTTCGCTGCAAAGTTTTGCGGCCGACTATAACCAAAGTAAATTTGATATGACACTGACGGTTTTGGATCAGGCAGAAACCTTATGTCTGGATATGAATTATTGCAGTGTTTTATTCAGAGAAGAAACGATAGAGCGGCTGCTAACAAACTTCAAGAGCTATTTAGCGGCAATCCGAAAATCGGAAGGAAAGCTCAAAAATATTGACTTTATTGCCGCAGAAGAAAAAGAAATTTTATTGCAAGATTTCCAAAACGTAGATGCCACTATTCCGCAGGATAAGACATATATCGAACTATTTGAGGAACAGGCGGCAAGAACGCCGGAAAATGTCGCGGTAGTTGATAAAACCATATCATTAACGTATCGGGAATTGAACGAAAAAGCCGATGTACTTGCCGGGGAACTTAGCAAACAGGGAGTACAGGCAGAAAGCATTGTTGCAATTATGCTGCCGCGGACGGTCCAATATATGATTGCTGTCTTGGCGATTATGAAAGCCGGAGGCGCGTATCTGCCGATTGATGCCGAATATCCGTTGGCAAGGATAGAACATATGCTGACAGACAGTGGGGCGCTTGTCCTAATCAGCCACGAAAAATATAGAGAAAAAGCTGTCGGTTTCGCTAATAAATTTATCGCTTTAGAAACTTTTGATTTTAAACAAAGTGGCGCTAAACAAAAGAGAACCCGTCAGCTGCACGATCTAGCTTATGTGATTTATACGTCAGGTTCCACAGGAAAACCCAAGGGAGTTATGCTGGAACAGCACAACCTGCTGAATGTTTCTTTATGGGCGAAAAAACGCTTTGTCATGACCGAAAACGATGCGCAGTCAGCTTATTTTAGTTTCAGTTTTGACGGCTCAGTGCGTGAACTTTTCCCTGCGCTGCTCAGTGGAGCCAGTGTACATATCCTGGCGGAAGAACTACGGTTATCTCCTGAAAAAATCAAAGAATATATCGAAAGCCATCATGTTACGCTGAGCATCTTCCCAACCCAGTTTGCCGAAATATTTATGCAGATCAGCCAAAATATTACATCGTTACGAGCGATGGCAATCGGCGGGGAAAAATTAAAGCATTACGAACCTGTACCGTATGAAATCGTCAACGAATATGGACCGACAGAAAATACGGTTGCTTCTACCGCCTTTAGCGTAGACAAATTATATAAGAATATCCCGATTGGCAAACCTGTAGCCAATGTAGGCTGTTATGTTGTGGATCAGAATCGAAAATTGCAGCCAATTGGCGCATTGGGAGAATTATGTGTCAGTGGCAACCAGGTAGCCAGAGGTTATTTGCATCAAGAAGAATTGACAAAACAAGTATTTGTGGACAATCCGTACAAAAGAGGCGAAGCTGACAATAAACTCTATCGTACAGGAGACTTGGTAAGATGGTTGGCAAATGGAAATCTGGAATACATCTCCCGGATAGATAAACAGGTAAAAATCAATGGATTTCGGATAGAAATCGGTGAAATTGAACAAACATTACTGGACATAGCAGAAATTAAAGAAGCAGCAGTAGTGGATTTTGCGGACGAGCATGGCAGAAGCTATCTTTGCGGGTATTATGTAAAAACTGCAAATATTGACGAAGCAGCAATTAAAAGCCAGCTGCATATGACTTTGCCGAATTATATGGTGCCAGTGAAATTCATAGAAATGGAGCAAATGCCGTTAACCCCGAACGGCAAGATCGATAAAAAGGCACTGCCAAAACCGGAATTTGGCTATGCTGAAAATAATCAGGAAGATGCACAGCCAATTGATGAGAAAGAACAAATGATCTGCGACGTATTTGCAAGTGTCCTTGGTGTAAAAGCAGTTACGCGTTTCGATAACTTTTTTGAACTTGGCGGGGATTCTCTGTCGGCGATTCGTATCGTAGCTGCATTGTCAAACAAAGGACATCATATTACCGTACAAGATATCATGCAGAAACAGTATGTCAATGAATTGGCCGCTTTGTTATCGGCTAAGCAGCAGGAGATTTTGGCGGAACAGGGAGTTTTAACAGGCGACGTAAAATTATTGTCAATTCAGAAATGGTTTGTCGAGCATCACCTGGAAGATCCCGATCATTTTAATCAGTCGCTGTTATTCGAAACAAAGCATCCGCTAGATGCAATTTTGGTAGAACAGACTTTGCAGGAAATCGTAGTACAGCAGGATGCGCTACGATTGTGCTTGGACGGGAAAAAATCCTGTTATTCTGCAGCGGTGAATTTTGGTTTCCAATCCATTATAGAGCCTGTCGAAGATATAAAATCTGTATTGAATGCCTATGAGAGGACACATTCTCTTTCCGAAGGAAACTTATTGCAAGGCGTTTTGTTCAAAGATACGGAGGACAAACAGTATCTATTTATATCCATCCATCATTGGGCAGTCGACGGGTATTCCTGGCAGGTATTTGCAGATTTGTTTGTTAAGATTTATCAAGCTTTGCAAAATCATTCCTATGAGAAAAACGCACCCAAAAGAACCAGCTACCGGCAATGGAGTGAGGAAGTTTTTAACATTGCAGCAAGGCTTGAAGAAGATGAAGTAAGGTATTGGCAGGATATAGATGCAAAATACACAGCAAGCGGTTTAGCGGGTAGAATAGCGACAGGCCTGGTTGAAGAAAAACATGAGCGCAAGAAACTTGTATTTGAAGCGGCAGTATTGTGGCTGAAAGATAGTTACTTAGTGCAAGGGGCAAAAGTCAACGAGATTCTTTTGGGTGCGTTGATTCATGCGTATGCAGAGCTCACACACAAACAAGATTTGGTGATCAAATTAGAAGGGCATGGACGGGAAAATATTGCTGATAATCTCGATATCAGCCAGACAATGGGTTGGTTTACTTCTATTTATCCGCTTGTGTTTGCAGCGAAGTCGGATTTAGAAGAGCAGATTGAAGTTGTTAAACGTCAATTACAACAGGTGCCACATCATGGCATTTCTTATGGCGCGTTGCGCTATCACACCAATAAGCTGTCAAAAGAACCAATAGAAACCATTGCATTTAATTATCTCGGCGAAGTTGCCAATATTGAGAATGACCTTTTAAAAAATTCCAAAATTGACGCAGAACATCCGGCTAGTGAAAAGAATCATATGCTCGATATTTTATCGCTGAACGGACTTGTTAAACAGGGAAATCTTGAGTTTGCGGTAGATTATGATGCCAATAAACTGGATGCCGCCTTTATCAACCAATGGATGGCAGGGTTTTATCAAAATATGTCTGCGTATATCGAAAAAATCAAAGAATATGCCGGCTGCTCCCCCTGCTTGGAAAGTCAAAAGGGAATTTACTTAGCTTGTGAGATAGAACAAGACTCTGTGAAGTACAACGAAGCCAGTGAAATTACCTTTAAAGCAGCGATCGACCCGGAGAAAGTAAAAAGGGCATTCCAAACTGTTATTGAGGCTAATCCGGGCTTTAGAACCGCATTTAAGGTAATTAGCGGAAAAATCCTGCAATTTGTCGCAGTAGATAAGGCTGCAGCTATTCCCATCTATGAAGAAACACCGGCTGCTTATGAATTGCACAAACAAGAATTTTCACGACCATTTGATTTGCAGACAGGACCGTTATATCATCTGGAAATCCATTGTGTGGAAAATATCGTAAAAGTCCTGTTCGAAATTCACCATATTATTTATGACCGGACCTCTATGTTTGTGATCTTCGAGGAATTGCAGCAAGCATTAGCTGGAAATGCATTAAATAGCAATAAGGCAACTTGTGCTCAGGCGGCTATCGAGGAAAGCGCAATGCGCAGCAGTCAGCATTATCAGGAATGCAAAGCGTTTTTCGTCGAACGATTTTCGCAGCAGGAAGTTGTGACAAAGCTTATCTATGACAAAAAAGAAAAAGCAGCAATCACAGGGAACGTTGCCGTAGAAAGCAGCGTAGAGTCGGCGCTGCATGAACAAATCATGAGGGTTAGCCGTCAGGTTCACATCACCGAAAATGCCGTATTCCTGAGTGCTTTGGACTATTGTTTGGCTAAATATACCAATAGTGAAGAAGTCGTATTAGGAACAGTAACAAGCGGACGAGAAGATAAAAAGTATGCCCAAACCGTAGGTATGTTTGTAAGAACAATACCGTTATATCAAAAAATCGAGATGGAACAGGATACAACAACTTTGCTAGTTGCCGTGCAGCAAAATTTGCAGGATAGTATCGCCCATAGTTTATACTCTTATTCTGAATTGGTAAGTGCAGTAGGAAGCTCGCAAAAGCCAATTTTTCATATTCTGTATACCTATCAAAATGTTGAAACAAACGATGTGGATGAGGAGAGCTTGCTGATTGAGGTACAAGCACTGCAAGGTAAAGACGCGAAATTCGATATTACATTTATGGTGCTTCCCTTAAAAGATTCATATCTCATCGGTGCGGAGTATAATCCGAATCTATATGAAAAAGCAACAATCCAGCGATTTATTGCAAACTGGAAATATTGCATAAAAACTATGACCGAGGATGTCCTTGCCTATAAAAACTGTGCGCTTAAAAATATAGATTTTATCGCAGACGAAGAAAAAGAAACCTTATTTATAGATTTCCAAAGCGTAGATGATTCGATTCCGCAGGATAGGACATATATCGAATTATTTGAAGAACAGGCAGCAAAAACACCGAAAAATATCGCCGTAGTTGATAAGACGATGTCCCTGACCTACCGGGAATTGAACGAAAAAGCTGATGTACTTGCCGGGGAACTTAGCAAACAGGGAGTACAGGCAGAAAGCATTGTTGCAATTATGCTGCCGCGGACGGTCGAATATATGATTGCTGTCTTGGCGATTATGAAAGCCGGAGGCGCGTATCTGCCGATTGATGCCGAATATCCGTTGGCAAGGATAGAGTATATGCTGACAGACAGTGGGGCGCTTGTCCTAATCAGCCACGAAGAATATAGAGAAAAAGCTGTCGGTTTTGCTAATAAATTTATCGCTTTAGAAACCTTTGATTTTAAACAAAGTGGGGCTAAACAAAAGAGAACCTATCAGCCACATGACCTGGCTTATATAATTTACACGTCAGGTTCCACGGGAAAACCCAAAGGCGTTATGCTGGAACAGCATAACTTGCTGAATGTTACCCTGTGGGCAAAAGAACGCTTTGTCATGACCGAAAAGGATGCGCAGTCAGCTTATTTTAGTTTCAGTTTTGACGGCTCAGTGCGTGAACTTTTCCCTGCGCTGCTCAGTGGCGCCAGTGTACATATCCTGGCGGAAGAACTACGGTTATCCCCCGAAAAAATCAAAGAATATATCGAAAGCCATGAAGTTACGCTGAGTATCTTCCCGACACAGTTTGCAGAAATGTTCATGCAAATCAGCCAAAATATTAATTCGCTACGGGCGATGGCCATCGGCGGGGAAAAATTAAAGCATTACGAACCTGTACCGTATGAAATCGTCAACGAATATGGACCGACGGAAAATACGGTTGTCTCTGCCGCCTTTAGCGTAGATAAATTATATAAGAATATTCCGATCGGGAAACCGGTAGCAAATGTTGGTTGTTATGTTGTGGATCAGCATTTAAACCTGCAGCCAATCGGCGCGGCAGGAGAATTATGTGTCAGTGGCAATCAGGTAGCCAGAGGATATTTGTTCCAGGAAGAGTTAACCAAACAAGTTTTTGTGGACAACCCGTACCAAAGAGGCGAAGCTGATGATAAACTCTATCGTACAGGTGACTTAGTACGCTGGAATGAAAACGGTGAACTGGAATACATCGGCAGAATCGATGGCCAGGTAAAACTGCGCGGGTTTAGAATCGAACTGGGTGAAATCGAAAGCAGAATAGCAGCATATTCCGGTATTACGTCAGCCGTTGCCGAAGTAAAAGAAATCAATGATACGCGGCACTTGTGCGCGTATTTTACAGCTAATCAGGCAATTGATACGGAGAACCTGCAAAGTTACTTAGCAGAGACGCTCACTGATTACATGGTACCCACGGCGTATCTGCAGCTTGACAAACTGCCGTTAACACCAAACGGGAAAATCAATCGCAAGGCATTGCCGTTGGTTCAGTTGCTAGCTAACGCAACCTATGCAGCGCCCAGAAATGAAATTGAAACAGTATTGGCGCAAACAATATCCAAATTATTGCAGATTGAAAGCGTAGGGATTGATGACAGTTTCTTCACGCTTGGTGGTGACTCTATTAAAGCAATTCGCATAGCATCGTTATTGCGTCAACAAGGAATGAAAGTAACGGTAGCTGATATTATGAAAGGAAAAACAATACGGGTAATCGCTGCCAAAGTAAGCAATATTGACAGTTTTGTTTTTGATAATCCAGTTTATTGCCAAGAATCAATGCCTATAGAAAGCAAGGCAGAAGGGTTTACGACGTATAATCAATCTACTATTGCAGCTGTATATCCAATGACCAGCGTACAAAAGAGCATGGTGTATCTGGCAAAGAATAGTACGGAGGCGTATTATCATGAACAGACGCTGTATGAAATAACCGATCCTGTAGATGCACAGCAACTAAAAGAACGGCTGAAAAAAGTAACCGCGGCGTATGAAGTGCTTAGAACCTGGTTCGATTTTTCGCAGGAAGGCCAAGCTATGCAGATTGTAAACAAAGCCGATACCATTGATTTCTTTTATCAAGATATCAGCAGCTTTAGTAAAAAAGCACAGCAAAGCTATATAGAAACATTGCAGTCCTTAGATAGAAAGCAGGGTTTTGATTTTGCTAAGGCGCCATTATTTAGAGTCAAATTAGTACAATTGAATGAAACCAGACAGCTCTTGATGATCTGTTTTTCCCATGCAATATTAGATGGTTGGAGTATGAGTATACTAATGAGTCAGCTATTGAGCAAAGAGGAAAAA
The DNA here is from genome assembly GCF_057319775.1 of Sporomusa sp. 246TCP1. Lineage (NCBI taxonomy): Bacteria > Bacillati > Bacillota > Negativicutes > Selenomonadales > Sporomusaceae > Sporomusa > Sporomusa sp. 246TCP1. Next base: position 610,777 of record NZ_CM170492.1, read on the forward strand.
ATAGAACATTCACCGTCGAATCATCAATATACGGAATGGTTAATGCGGCAGGACAAAGAACAGGCGCGGGAGTTTTGGCGAAGATATCTGGGAGGAACAAAGCAGGCGACAATCATACCAAGGACAGCCAATGGAGTTAGTCGGCAATGTACAGAGAAAATGGTTATAGATGAACTAGAACTCCGCCGAATCAATACCTATTGCCAAAAGCATGATATAACCTTAAGCACCTATGTACAGGCCGCATGGGCAAGCAGCCTAATGGAGATGAATGGGACAGAGGATGTAACCTTTGGTTATACCCTGTCGGGAAGAGCGGAAGAAGTAGTTGGCATCGAAAAAATGGTAGGTAATTTTATCAATACGATACCAATTAGAATAAAGAGAGTAGGAGAAAGTGGCAACAAGCAATTACAGCAATTGCAGGCAGATACTATCCAACTACAAAAATATGCGTATTTATCGTTAGGAGAAATCCAGCAAGTGGCTAGGTTAGGGCATGCAGCCTTTGACCATTTTCTAACTTTTCAAAATACGCCGTTAATGGAAAGTAAACCTGGTATAAGTGCAATGAGTGCTCACAATAAAAGTATACATCACTTGAATGTTATGGTGGTGCCAGGTACTAATCTTATCATAGCAATAGCCTATGATAGTGGTTATCACAATTATGAACAGATACAAAATATAGCAAAGGTGTTTAGAAAAAAATTACAAAGTGTATAAATTGTTGAAGGAAGTTTGATTGTAATGAAGGAACATAATATATATATAAAGCAATTTAAAAACTAAAAGACTAAGAAAGAGGGTTTAATCCATGACAAAACAAGAAATGGGACAAGAGTTAATTAAAGCTTGGCGTGAGGTTTTTAAAAGTGACGACATTACGGAAGAGTCCAATTTTTTTGAAATGGGAGGAGATTCGGTAAAAGCGGTTCAAATTGTTACCTGGTTGATGCAAAAAGGCATTAAACTCGAAATCATGAAGATTTTTTCTGCGTCGACAGTTAAAGAGCAGATGGATATTTTGGAAGAAATGGCTCCAATTGTTCCTTTACAACCAGGTTCGACAGAGGGAATGGCAATGAATGGTCAGCAACAGCAAGGTGCGCCACAGATGCAACAACAGTTATGCACGCCGCAAATGCAGCAACAGCAAGGTGCGCCACAGATGCAACAACAGCAAGGTGCGCCACAGATACAACAGCAGTTATGCACGCCGCAAATGCAGCAACAGCAAGGTGCGCCACAGATGCAACAGCAGTTATGCACGCCGCAAATGCAGCAACAGCAAGGTGCGCCACAGATGCAACAACAGTTATGCACGCCGCAAATGCAGCAACAGCAAGGTGTGCCACAGATGCAACAGCAGTTATGCACGCCGCAGACGCAGCAACAACTATGCACGCCGCAGACGCAGCAACAACTATGCACGCCGCAGACGCAGCAACAACTATGCACGCCGCAGACGCAGCAACAACTATGCACGCCGCAGACGCAGCAGCAGCTATGCACGCCGCAAATGCAGCCACAGCTGTGCACGCCGCAAATGCAGCCACAGCTATGCACGCCGCAAATGCAGCCACAGTTATGCATGCCACAAATGCAGCAGCCACAGCTATGCATGCCGCAAATGCAGGAACAGCTATGCACGCCGCAGATGCAGCCTCAGTTATGCATGCCAGAACAGATGGCAGCTCAGCAACAAATGATGATGCAGCCACAGATGCCACAACAAAACGGTTTGTTGAAAGGATTGCAATATGCGGCAGCACCGGTAGAAAATCCTGTAATAGTAGATATTAACAAACCTAAATTAGGGGAAAAAGTAAATTCTCCGGAAAAAGCGTTAGCGATTGTTTTACAAAGCATTGTTGGCCGTCCGGTTCAAGAGTCTGAAAATTTCTTTGCAATAGGGTTAACATCAATTAATGTTATGCAAATAATTACACGTTGTGGGGAACAAGGTTATCAGGTTACAATGCAAGATGTAATAAGTAATCCGACGATAATAGAATTGGCTAAGAAGTTGGCGGCAGAGTAATATATAAGAAGAAGGCAGGTTGGCGGTTTATGATGAATCCGTATCTGTTTTTGATGTACCAAAATATCATGCGTAGTCGGATGATGGGGCAGCCCAATTTATATGGAACTCCTTATGCAATGCCCAATTTTCCCTATGTAAATCCACCGGCATTTCAGCAGCCACCACGCTCAGCCCCGCCGATGAAATATCAGCCGATGGCGGCGGAAAAAAAGCAACCGCCCAAACCAACCAATCCATTATTGGCGGAAGTATCTAAGTTTACGGCTAAGAATTTGGATGCGGCTGCCTTGGATAAGATAACTGAATTATATGGCTTAAATGTGCAGGATATTTATGAACTAAGTCCTGGGCAACAATGGATGTTTGATGAAGCGCAAGTGGTAACTTCGACATTTTTTACTCAAGCACTGATGAAAATTGTTGGCAAGGTTAATGTGGCAACTTTTAGGCAAAATTTAGATAAAGTTGTTAATAAACATGATGGTTTGCGTACAGCTTTTGTGCATACTGGTTTAACCAAGCCATATCAAGTAGTTTTAAAATCGCGTCAGGCAGAATTGTTATTGCGTGATTTTTCGCAGCAGGATGAATCTGAAATTGATGATTTACTGGAACAGCAAATGTTGGCTGACCGACGCCGCGGCTTTGATTTAGAACGTGATGTTTTAATTCGAATTGCAATTTACAAATTGGATGAAGCGTCGTCGGCCATATTAATATCCCTGCCGCATATTACGTTTGACGGTGTAAGCGCAATGATTCTTTTTAAAGAATTATTTGTTGATTATGCTTTTAATGAATCAGGAAAGGCGATCGAAGAAATTGCTGCCGGTAGATATACAAATTATATGGATTGGCTGGCAACGGTCGATAAGGAGCAAGAAAAAAAGTATTGGGTTGAGCTATTAACAGATTTACCAGCGTTTCGACCGATTCCGGGTCATCAGCCATGTGCGTTGGAATTTGTGAAAGCCAGCTCGGCGGTGGTGCTTGATGAAGCGATTAGCCAAAAATTGCAGACTGTACAAGCCCGCTCGAAGGCCACGCTGAATAATGTTATACAAGCTGCCTGGGGTGTAATGTTACAGAGAATTTACCAAATGGAAGATGTTACAATTGGTGCGATTTCGTCGGGGCGGGAAGGTGCGGTTGAAAATATAAACCATATATTGGGTGGTATGGTGAATGCAATTCCGGTACGAATTAAAGCAAATCCTTCCCTGTTATTTAAAGATTTAGTTAGCCAGGTACGCAAACAATTTTTTGAGTCGATGGAGAATGCACACTGTTCACCAAATGAAATCAAAAAATGGTTAGGACGTGAAATGCCGCTATTTGACCATTTGCTTAATTTTCAAAATTTCGCAGGAGCGGCTGATATGCGAAAAATGCCTGATTTACCGGGTATATCCTTAGTGGGAACAGAGAGTTTTGATTATTTGGCTTCTGATTTGTGTGTATATTTAGTAACAATAAAAAATAAGTTGCAAGCAAATTTTGTGTATAACGCGAATACCTTTTCTACTGGAACAATAAAATTATTGCAGAATAATTTCGTACGCGTAATTGAACAAATTTGTGATAATTCGGACATGCCAATCAGTCAGATACAAACAGATTCAATGGAAGCATTTAGGAAGATTGAAAAAAATGAAGAATTTGAACGTCTGCAAGTGGTTGGCAAATTAAAAGAAATGAAGTTATTTGCCGGATTAACGGATGAGGTTATTAAACGTATCTTACAAATGGCTAAAGTGAGAAGTTATACAGCTGATGACCGCATTGTCAAACTTGATGGCAAACCGCAGCAATTTATGGTTATCCTAAACGGTTTTGCAGAACTATCGGTTAAATCGTTAGAAGGTTGGCTAACTCCTGTACGGATACTTAAAGCCGGAGATACGGTTGGACTTGACGCAATCATTGACGAAGCAAAGAGCTTTTGGGAAGTTACAGCATTTTCAGACAATGTTGAGGTTTTAGTGTTGGAGCGGTTTACTATACTGGAATTACTGAGCAAATATGCTGTGTTGAAAATTAATTTATTGAGTTTAGTACATGACCAGTTAAAAATATCTACCCGTTTGTGGGTGAATGCAGAATAAATCTTAACAACAGTGGAGGAGAAGTATAGGCACTCAATTTTTGAGTGCCTATACTTCATGGTGATTAAATAAAATGGATAAAGTGGAAGTTTATGCGATGTCCATCGCTGCGATATTGGATAGACCAGTGGACGAGCTGTTGCCTTTGTTTACGCGGGATCGCCAGGCGGAAATTTTAAGATTTCGATTTAACGCTGATCGCAACCGGACGGCCTTTGGTGAGTTGATGGCAAGACATCTATTATCGGAAAGAACCGGTGTGGCTATAGAAAATATTTCATTTGGTCGTGATACACTTGGCAAACCGTTTTGCAGGCAGAGTGAGTTTCAATTCAATATTTCGCATAGTGGTAAATGGGTTGTGTGCAGTATTGGCAAAATTATAAATGGCGTCGATGTTGAAACTGCTCAGGAAATCGATATGGCGATTGCTAAAGAACATTTTTTAGTCAATGAATATAATCATCTGCTGATGATGCCGGAAGAGGAACGGAATGCTGCGTTGCTGAAATTATGGACAGTCAAAGAAAGCTATTTAAAATATACCGGTGAAGGATTAAGCGGGGGATTGGCTTGTATTGATTGTCTGGCTTTATTGCGGGGCGACGATAGGGTAGCTGCTAAAAATTTTGTCTTGCCAGACGATGCTGTTATTGGTATTTGCACATTAAAGGAACTATTACCTAACAAAATTGAATTTTTTGCCCCAATAACTGGATGAAGAGAGTTTGCCAATTGAGGTAAAAGCACTGCAAGCAAAAGATGTCAAGACTCCCGCCTCTACAGGCGGCGTTAATTCAAGTGGAGTAGACTTTCTATCTGAATCCCCAATGTTTCAGCTATGCTGAAACGAGTTCACTTTGGCCAAAAATAGCAAATTTCCCAAAATAATTTGACTTAAAGGGAAAGCAATACCCGAAAAAAATTCTTGACAACACGATGAATGTTTGTAATAATATAAACAACGAAATTAAGAATGATTATCATTCTTAATTGATAAAATGACGATTTGAGTGTTGTATACCAATAGGCAGGCTCAAAGTGGGTGTAGTGACTATGAAATATAGAGATTACTTGTTGCTTTGCTGATGTTTGGTATACTGCCTATTAGGGTTATTTTGTAATCTGGGCGGTTTGAAAGAGGTCAAGTTTGAACGTGTTAAGAAGTACAGGGTACAGGAAAGAAAAAAATTTAACTACATATTGAGAATGAGTATTAATATCATTTATAAAATAAAAAATAGATAAATTAAATAAAAAAAGGGTGGTTATTATAGAATAAACAATCCGGAGATAGTCCATAGTTATTGTTTAAATATAAATATCTCATTATATTAATACTGGTTATTTGCGGAATTTTAAAAAGTTTTAGAGGGTAAAGCTGATGGGATTTACCTAGCAGTTGATTATATAAAAGGGGAAATGTAAATGAAAAAAATAGTCGTTATTTATTGGAGCGGGACAGGGAATACCGAAGCAATGGCCAAGGCTGTCGCCGAAGGAGCCCAAAATGAAAATACTGAAGTTTCTTTACTTAGCGTATCGGAAACTTCTATTGAAGATGTCATAAATGCAGATGCTGTTGCACTGGGGTGCCCGTCTATGGGGGCTGAAGTTTTGGAAGAATCGGAAATGGAGCCCTTTGTATTGTCAATTGAAGGAGTAATTTCTGGTAAACCTCTAGCTTTGTTCGGTTCATACGGTTGGGGAAATGGTGAGTGGATGCAGGATTGGGTACAAAGAATGCAGGGCAGCGGTGCAAAAGTTTTGGGGGAAGGCCTGATTATTATGGAAATACCTGATCACCAAGGCCTTGATAAATGCAAAGTGTTAGGGAGTAATTTAAGCAAGGCATAGGATGAAACTGTGTTCTTGTAATTCAGAATAAGAGAATATATATATATATATATAGTTGTAAACATGTTTTGATGAAACAAGGAGCTGTCGCACTAAAAATTTAGGGTGGCAGCTTTTTTCTTCGGTGTGTCCTGGCCTGGCATATTTTTTTAGTGCAGAGCTTGTAATTCCTGGTGATCAACTACCTTGGGCGCTTCTTCCATCCATTTGTTATCGATCAAAAGCTTCGCCCCGTCTGCCGCATATTGCCCAGTTTCTGCCGCCAAACGCAGATACGTTGTCTGGAGATCTTTCCGGCTGGCAGTAGCCGTGTTTATCCCACAAGCCGCAATTCCACCTTGGTTCAAGAAGGCTACATGACTCAGCATAAGTTTGTCGGAATACGGGGCAGTAGTTGAGCTTGTTACACCCCAATCCCAAGGTGCCGGAACGGGAATATCTTCCTTGCGCAAGATAGAACATAATATGTCGATATGCTTGTTGGCAATTTCTACACCTTGCCACATGTATTGACGGACCACAGCTGACTCTGCCGTTTGGGCAAAACCTGTTAACAGAGATTTACCGATAATATTGTTCTGTATGTTCGTATTTAGCACACCGATTTCAAGTGCCAACAGGTTGCGCTCTCCAGCACTGAAAAATGACCCCATAAAGTCTTGCCCCTGAACAAATTCACGCTTCTTGTCCACAGCAATATATGGCGCGCGGATGTAAAGACCCCTATCTAATAAAAGCTTAGTCGCCTTGTCATCCAAATCCAAAACGGCAATGGTAACATCACGGTATAAGTTGCGGACATCAGCGCGGGTCACGCCTGCTAACGCAAGGCCGTTAGCCACCATTCTGATATTGACTTTGGATTTAACATATTGTAAACGGAATATACTTGAGTATAAGGCTGGAGCATCGAAATTGACATCAAAATCAGTGAAGCCAACCGGTATAGGCAACTCTTCCTTCTCAAATATTCGGCGCATTTCGGCAATGTTTTTTTCTAGAAAAGCTATGGATTCTACTATTAATGCATGCACTTGTGCATCTTGCTCATGCTTTGCGTGCATCTTCTCTACGCAAAGCGACATGGAGTCAATCTGATAGTTACTCCACAGTATGCCAATTTCTCCGGAAGTTAACGGGGGTTTATGTTCAGTCGCCATCTATAACACTCCCTAAGTTTGGGCTGATACGGTTTGTTTTCTTTATTAATAGGATAGCCTCTAACTGGCGATCATATTCCATTGATAGAGAGCTATAGGAGTTTTTCTGATTGGGATATTGCACCTAGAGAAGCAGTGATCAAAATGGAACTATCAAAATATCGTTGGCAACATTTTCAGCAAATTCAGGATTCATTTGACGAAAATATATGTTTTTAGGAATTTTGAAGGTATTCTGTGGGACAGCGGGACAGTATCCTAAAGGTAATACGGCAGGGTGTAGCAAAGAAGCTCAACAATTTGCTGAATTTTATGCAGCAATCACTGCTTGCGGTGGAAAAATCATTGGGATTAGCCGAGATAGTCAATCATCACATGAAAAATTCAAAACAAAATTCTCTCTGCCATTTACGCTGCTTAGTGATATTGATAGTACTGTATGTAACCTATACGAAGTGATTAAAGAGAAGAATATGTATGGTAAAAAAACTATGGGTATTGAACGATCTACTTTTATAATTGATCAGGAGGGCATTATCCGAGATATTTACCGAAAAGTCAAAGTTAATGGGCATGCAGCACAGATTGTCGAGTCACTAAAAAAATATCATCATCACAATATTATAAAAATTTATGAATCGGACTATAAGGTAAAGCTGAAAAAAGTGCATCATGATTGTAATTATAACCATAAAGGTATATAATTTATATGTCAAGTTATAATCGCTTTCTTTGGCCCAGCACTAAGCTGGGGTATTTTTTTGCCTTCTGCCGGGTTGGGCTGGTGGAATGGGACAGGGGACGGGATTTTTGACAATGAAAACTATGAATGTCGATAACCCCGTCCCCTGACATCCATGCAGTAGAACAGGCGGTAATTTAAGCATCTTGTACTCAACTGACAATGTATGCTTGGATGGAATACCTTGAATAAATTACGAGGTGAGAAGATGTCCTTTTTTATAGATGATTGGATAGATGAACTTGTAATAAAAATAAAAAATGAATATGGAGATAGGGTTACTTTTATCGGCTTACAAGGAAGCTACAAACGAAAAGAAGCAAGTGATAGCAGTGATATAGATATTGTAGTTATCCTGAATGAGCTAACTATGAAAGATCTGAAAAAATATCGAGCTATAATTTCCCAAATGCCTTATAAGGAAAAAGCCTGTGGATTTATTTCCGGACAAAGTGAAATTTCAAGTTGGGAAAAATCTGATTTATTTCAATTCTATTATGATACGCAGCCAATCTATGGCAGCATAGACTATTTACTGTCGCTTATTAACAAAGAGGATGTTAAACGTGCGATAAAAATAGGTGCGTGCAATTTGTATCATGCGTGCTGCCATAATTTCATCTATGAAGATAGTTCCGAAATGTTATCGGCACTTTACAAGTCGGCATTTTTTATTTTGCAAGCTAAATATTTTGATGAAACAAATCAATATATAAGCAGCAAGACAGATCTGGAAAAACATTTAAATGGGATAGATAAAGAGATACTGAATATTTGTATGGATAGAAAAAAGCTAACTGCAATGGATGGGACGGATTTAGTCTTATATTATGATAAAATCATCTCTTGGAGTAGTAACCTTTTACAAACCTACTGATAAGGTGGTAAGCATGAAAAAAGATTTATCAGAAATGTCATTGAAAGAATTGTGGGAGTTGTTTCCCATTATTCTAAAAGAGTACATTCCCCAATATAAGAATGGTATAAAATCGAAGAAAGACAACTTTTTAATTGAGATGATGACTGCTGAACGTCGATAACCCCGTCCCCCTGACACCTATTGATGAAAAAGCCAGAAAAAAAATTGCAGCCAGTAGAAAAGACATTGAAGACGATGTTATTGTATAAGCATGGTTCTGGTACAAAAAACCAAGCCATGATATAATTTTACTCGAAATTTGAAAATGGTAAGATGATGTCTCAGCATTTGTTTAAGTGGAAACATAATGTTTGCGTCCGCTGGTACCTTAAGTAACCACTCAGTTATAGAATAATGGTTGAGATATGATTAGAAAGGGACAAGTTGAAGAAATTCAATTTGTCCCTTTCTGAGGTTGAATTTATAAACAAGGTTATGGGTAACGCGGCTTGATATTTTAGTAAAAGATGGGGGTTCTTTGTCTTTGTATAACTCTCGCACCAGAACCCGGGAAATATGCAGTGGTGTAATAGTCAATATCTGAAGAACTTGATCGGCTGTATAAAGAGGGAAAAGATGCAACGGACACTATCCAGCGCTTTGGGGAGGTATTAGAAGAATTTTTGTTATTCAGGCAGCAGGGAGGCAAAGAACGAGTCGAACCTTAAACAAAATATATATTTATACAAAAAAAAAGGCATTATGTAATCACTTATCCTAAATATAATGAATATTATGTTGATAAAGGAGGTGAAAATTTTGAGTGAAGAAACTCAGAGACAGCATTATTATGTAGAGCCCACTTGCGAAAGCATAGAGCACAATCATGCCTTTATCACTATCGCGGATGTAGCCCGCGATCACCAACATGGCATTCTGGGAACAACCGGTCCGGCCATCTATTCAGGCCACAGTCATTTTCATCGTATTTGTGTTCTTACTACTTCTGATCCGAAAGGTGGACCAATTCATTGGCATGTAGTTGATGTGGTTACAGGGCCAGCTATTGAAGTGGCAGGAGATGAACACACACATCAATTCTGCGGTGAAACAAGCTGTGTACTTGGGCATACACATTCCTTCAACGGTACGACAGACACTGCGCCAGATAAAAAAAAGAAATGTGACTGCGATCATAAAGACTGTGATCACGATCATAAGGACTGTAAGCGCGAAGATGATTAATTGTTAAGACCTCTTTGGGGGAGTTTATAGTGACAGATAATGAGCCGGTTGGGGTGGATTTGCCATCACCTTGCCCGGCTTTTTTTTTGTTGAGTGGAGTGGACACGAGATTGATAGTAACCGCAGTTATAACAAATAAAGTGCTGCTGTGGTACTGAGTAAAGCAGGCTTGGCATGAATGATGCTAATTATTAATAAGGGCGCATGAGTATTTTCATAAAGCCCCAAAAACAAGAAATGAATAGCAAAGCAAGTGACTAAAAATGAATCATCTGAAGAAAAAGAAGAGGATTAATATATTGAGTAAAAAAAAGGCAAAGCAAAGCTACCCTATAACAAAATGAAAAATAATTTGAAGGTTTTTAGCAAAAAGTGGCAAATATATAGCTATAATGTAATTTTTTGTTGAAAGATTAAATTTTATATACATTACTATCTTCATATCGACTAAAGGAAACCCAAGAATGGTTGGAGTGTTAGCTCAATAATTTTTTTGCCTTAGGGTGGTACAATTTTCACTTGACAGATACATTGAATATGATTCAATAAACTTGTAACGCCAAGAATGCAGTGGTAACGTAATTGGTTTTAGTTAATTCGTGCCTTGGCAAGAAAAATACTATAGTTCTACAAGATTTTTTGGTCAGGGGAGATATGTATTGAAAAATCGGGAGTTATTAAAGCAGTTATTTGAAATGTTGCCGGTTATTGCACGTATTTCCGGGGGGTTTGCGACTGTAACCGACGCTGCTGGTCATAGGTTAAAAACAGTGGATTCGAATGGGCAGGAAGAACCGGAATATATTGGACAGATTTACGATCTTGCGGTAAAAGCTTCGCAAAGTCAAATGCCAGTTTTTGGGGAGTCGCAGTTTATTAAAGGCGCTGATGCATTGGCAATATCTATTGGTGAATATGTTGTTGCCTGTAGCAATATTGAACGTGTGGAAAGAGATAAAAAACTGTTGGAAGCACTTACAAATGCTTTACCACTAATTGCTAGAGTCGCAGGTGGTGAAGCAGTCTTGTTTGACAAACATGGACAGAGATTGGACAGTGTTGATCATAACGGCAGGCATAAGCAAAATTTTATTGGAAAAATGAGTGAAAGTGCTCGTGAAGCTATGGCAACACAAACCCCCATGATTGGAGCATCGATATCAGTGCCTGGTGCTATGGCGGTGCGTATTCCTATTACCAAGGCATATGGGTTGGGTTTTAACAATGAAGTATTTGTTTCACAAAAGCACAAGCTTGTTGATGAAATGAAAAAGTATCAATATGCCCGTTACACTTTTGACGACCTTATTGGTGAAAGTGATAGTATCGGGCATTGCAAAAACATGGCGAAGTACATTGCTCAGAATATATCATCTGTGCTTATCTATGGGGAAACTGGTACTGGCAAAGAATTGTTCGCCCAAGCCATTCATAACGTTAGCGATCGCCGGGATCGCCCATTTGTGGCGATAAACTGCAGTGCTTTGCCGGCTTCTTTAATTGAGGGCAACTTATTTGGTTATGTTGAAGGCTCATTTACCGGCGCGAAAAAAGGTGGAAGTCCGGGAATTTTTGAAGGGGCAAACCATGGAACGGTTTTTCTTGATGAAATTAGTGAAATGAACCTTGATTTACAGGTAAAGCTGCTGCGCGTCATTCAGGAGCGGGAGGTTACCCGTATCGGAAGTACGAAACCAATACCGATCGACGTTCGTATTATTTGTGCGACAAATAAACACTTACGACGTCTTGTTGAAGAGAAAAGTTTTCGTGAGGATCTGTTTTATCGTATAAATGTTGTCGAATTGAAAATTCCGCCCTTGCGGGATCGGTCTAATGACGTTATTCTTTTGGCTAAACATTTTATAAAGAAATATAATCAAGTTTTAGGGAAATATATTGCCAAGATTTCTCCAGAGGTAACTGATATATTTTGTAGTTATAAATGGCCCGGTAATGTTAGGGAGTTGCAAAATTGTATCGAAAGCGCACTAAATATGGCAAGTGTCAGTGACAAATCTTTGACTGTCAGGCACCTTCCTTCGCAATTTCATTCTACTCAACATTTCAGCCATGTTACTGACAAAACAACAAATGTCAACTTACGAATGGCGTTGCGTGACGCTGAAAGGAAAATTATTGCAGGCGTCCTGGAAGAGGAAAGGGGTAATCGCAATAAGGTTGCTAAGCGCCTGGGAGTTAGTGTAACGACACTTTGGCGCCGGATGAGGGATCTAGGAATTATGCAAGATTGAAATGTATTTATTGTGAATATGCGTGTTTATGTAGAAAAAAGTAGTAATCGTGATGATGTATTTCATATTTGAACTATATACTTTGCAATATTGCAAGGTATATAGTTTTTTAGTGGTGCGTTTGCTAGTATCATTAGTGAGCTCGCTTTTTTTTATTCGCCTTGAATATTAAAAATCAAATGACTTTTGAATATTGGAAAAATATAAAAAGTTTTTTAGAATTGGCATGAAAAATGCTTGTGTATAGAGCAGGATTGAAAACGGGCAGTTGCGTTAAAAGAGATCCTTACTGTAAAGGTGTGGGGAGACCATTTGAGTTCCGCCCATCATAGCTATAGCCGATGACGTCTAAGCTAAGCTGTGGTTGGTGTGTAGATAGATTCATTGCTAGACTCCATAGCAATAATAACTGAGAAAAAATGAACATGGTGCAGCAAGATGGGAAATGCATGAAAGAATTAAGCGTTTTCCAAAGAACTGGAATCCATAAAAAATTAATCTGAGGTGTTATTATGAATAACTATGGAACACCAGTAACTGTAGCAGCAAGGCTTGATAGGCTGCCCCTTTCCAGATTTCACTACAAGTTACTAACTATTAATGGGTGCGCCTGGGCCTTTGATGCGTTTGATGTTGGATTGGTAACCTTTATTGCGACTGCGCTGATCCAGGCATGGAATTTAAGCTCGGCTCAGGTTGGTATTTTATTGAGTTCAGGCTTGTTCGGTATGATGGCTGGAGCTTTTTTATCAGGTCCGGCAGCAGACAGGTTTGGTCGTAAGGCAGTTTTTCAATGGACAATGTTGCTGTTTTCTGTTGCTTCATTGGGTTGCGCGTTGGCTTGGGATTTTACTTCGTTAATTTGTTTTCGTTTCTTAGTTGGCTTGGGGCTTGGAGGAGAAACCCCTGTCGTTACTGCATTAATGGGAGAATTTATTCCGGCAGGCGACAGGGGGAAAGTTCAGGGATTGATTAATACTTTCTGGGCATTAGGCTGGCTTGCTGCCGCAGCTCTTTCCTACTTTATTATTCCGGGCATTCAGGATGGTTGGCGCTGGGCTTTTGTTGCCGGGGCCTTGCCAGCACTTTATATTTGGGTAGTTCGCCGGAATTTGCCAGAATCCCCCCGTTGGCTTGCTCTGCAGGGGCGAGATAAGGAAGCTTTGGAAATTGTAGAACAGATAGAGACAAAGATAGCGAAAACCAAGGCTATTCCACCGGTAACTGAAGCCAATTTGGCGGCTGTTTCCGTCGCAGGTAAAGGCTCTATTGGAACTTTATTTTCAGAGAAGTACCGGCAAACAACGGTAATGCTTTGGGTACTATGGTTCTTGGGAATGTTCGGCTATTATGGGCTTTTTGCCTGGCTACCCTCATTGTTGGTTAAGGCTGGTCATAGCATGGTCAAGTCATTCCTCTATATGGTTATTATGCAGTTAGCTTATGTACCTAATCAGATTTTGTGCGCATATGGCATGGATAAAGTTGGAAGAAAAAAACTACTGACAGCCAATCTGCTGTTGGCAGGAGTAGCTACAGTGATATTTGGTTGGGCCTTAGGCTTTGGTGCTTTGGAAATTAGTTCTGTTATATTTTTGGGAGTAGTAACATCCTTTTTCGTATCAGGAATATGGGGGATCACCTATACCTATACGCCAGAACTTTATCCTACCAGTATAAGGGTAACAGGAACAAGTATGGCGGCGACTTGCTCACGTGCGGGGTCTATGTTGGCTCCGTTAGTCATCGGCTATGCCCTTAACTTTATTGGCGTTACCGGAGCAATTGCCATTGTTGCTGGTGCATTCGTATTTGCCGGTATTGTAGTAGCTACCTTGGGAAGTGAAACCCGAGGACAGGGTTTGCAATAAGCACCGATTTTTTAAAGGAGTAGATGAATATATGCGAGACAATAAAACCTCCCAGGCAGCAAACGAGTATGATGCCAATGTCCATAAAACTATTCCACGGTATCATTTGTTTCACGAAGAAACTTTGGACTTGGTTAAAGTAGCTGTGCCCAAACCTCAGTCTTGGCTGGATACTGGCTGCGGCACAGGAACTCTTATTTTAAAAGCACTGAAATGTTTTGGACAAATAACGTTTGTAGCAGCAGACCCGGCAGAGGGTATGATAAGGATTGCACAAGAGAAGCTAGTAAATAATGATATAACATACATGGTAGAAGGCAGTGAAAATTTGTGCTGTAATGACAGCTTTGATGTTGTGACCGCCATAATGGCTCATCATTACTTAAATGATGAGATGCGCAGAAAAGCAACTCAAAACTGTTACAAGATGATTAAAAAAGGCGGTGTATACGTTACTTTTGAGACTATCAGACCAAACAATAAATTGGGAACGCAGATTGGCCTTCAACGCTGGCAGAATGCCCAATTGCTGAACGGAAAAAGATCTGAAGCGGTAGATAAGCATATAAGCCGGTATGGGATTGAAATTTTGCCTATTACTATTGAAGCACATATAAATCTTCTAAAAGAAGTCGGTTTTTCGACTGTTGAGATTCTATGGGTTTCAGGTATGCAGGCAGGATTTTATGGTATAAAATAATTGGATTTGGGTGCTTAGATTGATGCTCGTTTCCGCTCGGCAGAAGTTCATATCTGTTGAGTGGGAACGAGCATCTCTAGGTTTACCGGAAAGAAGGAATTAGTTGACGACACTTTGTCATTGGGATGAGGTGCCTAGGAATATTGCAAAATTGAAATGAATTTATTCTAAATATGCGCGTTTAAGTACATGAAAGTAGCTAATTTGAAGATATATTTCATGTTTGAAAGGAAAACTTTGCAATGTTGAAAAGTTTTCCTTTCTTAGCGGTGCGGTTGCTACTATGCTTAACAAGCCGCTTTTTTAAAAATACTTTGAATACTTGAATTCAATGGCTTTTGAATATTGAGAAAATAGTAAAGTTTTTGCTTTTTATGAATTGGCATGAAACATGCTTATAGTAAATAATGTGATTGATTATAAAGAATGGTTACATTGCTGTTGTGCCGCGGACACGATACCGACATTTGTAATTTAACCCATAAGGAAGTTGCAAGTTCCTTCAAAAATATAAAGGAGTGATTTATATGACAACAGTACTAACCAACATTGGTATCCTCGTATCTGGGGACATCAATAATCCGATTTTAAAAGGAAATACCATTTTAATTAAAGATGGTAAAATTGCAGCAATCGGGGACAAAAAGCTTTTGGATCAGGTTAAAGCTGAAAAAGATGTTAAGAAAATTGATATTGGTGGCATGGCTGTAATGCCTGGATTTATTGATTCCCATGTTCATCCAGTTATTGGTGATTTTACTCCCCGTCAAAAAATGCTTGATTTTATCGGCAGCGCTCTACATGGCGGTGTAACTAGCATGATTTCAGCTGGCGAGTGTCATACTCCCGGCAGGCCCAAAGACCCGGCAGGGGTAAAAGCGTTAGCAATTTTGGCTCATAAATCATTTGAAATCGCTAAACCGGGCGGAGTTAAATTCCATGGTGGTGCTGTTATTCTTGAAAAAGGCCTTACGGAAGCTGATTTTGCTGAAATGGCAGCAGCTGGCGTTTGGCTTGTTGGCGAAGTTGGACTGGGAGCAATCAAAAAGCCGGAAGAGGCTGCTCCTATGGTTAAGTTGGCTAAGAAACACGGCATGAAAGTTGCTATGCATACTGGTGGGACTTCTATTCCTGGAAGTTCAACCGTAACGGCTTCTGATGTTATTGCAGTTAACCCTGATGTTGTTTCACACGTAAACGGCGGACCTACCGCCATTTCTCCCGCAGAAGTAGATAAACTGATCGACGAAACTAATCTAACTTTGGAAATTGTTCAATGTGGCAATATTAAAGTCGCTGATATGGTAGTGAAAAAGCTTGCTGCAAAAAAACAATTAAATCGTGTAATTTTCGGTAACGACGCACCTTCAGGAACAGGCGTTATTCCTCTCGGCATTCTAAGAAATATCGCCCAAATTGCTGGCATATCTGGAATCCCCGCAGCTGAGGCCATCGCAATGGCAACAGGCAATACTGCTAAGACCTTTGGTTTAAATACAGGCATGGTTGCTGTGGGTAAAGAGGCAGATTTGGTTATTGCCGATAAACCGATGGGCTCCGTAGGTAGCAATGCGCTGGAAGCATTGGAAGCCGGTGACCTATTGGGTATCTCAATGGTGCTTGTCAATGGCGAAATTATGTTTACTAAGAGTCGCAACACACCTCCCGCGGAACGTAAGGTAACTGTAATGTAAAAGTATAGTGAGTAGGTACAACAATTCTAAAAAAATACAAATTTTAGGAGTAAATGGAGGTTTTACAATGAAAATTCGCAAGATCGTGACAATCGTAGAGGAAGCAAAAATGGAAATGGGTCAAACTTTGGAAAAACCGATACGCAAGGCAGCAGCAGTTGCGGTTTTTGAAAATCCGTTTGCGGGTAAATTTATTGAAGACTTGACACCACTTACTGATGCCAGCGTTGAGCTTGGTGATATGCTTACGAAGAAAGCAGTTGCAGCACTGGAGATTGCTCCGGAGGAAGTTGAAAGCTATGGTAAAGGCGTTATTGTTGGTGAAAATGGTGAACTAGAACATGCTGCGGCTTTAATGCATCCGAAACTTGGCAAGCCTATGCGCGACAATATCGGTGGCGGTAAAGCTCTTATTCCTTCAGCCAAAAAAGTTGGTGGTGTTGGTACAGCTCTTGATGTGCCGCTTGGTTTTAAAGATGCAGCTTTTGTACGCAGTCATTTTGATGCAATGGAAGTCCGGGTTTCAGATGGGCCGCGTGCTAACGAAATAGCTTTGGCTGTTGTAGTTACAAGTGGTGGACGTCCACTTCCACGGGTTGGCGGCTTGAAAAAGGAAGAAGTAAAAGGTGAAGACGGACTGCGTTAATTGACACTTGACGGGGGTAAACTTATGTTAAAAATTGGATTTGTTGGACTAGGCGCGATGGGCCGGCCAATGGCTAGTAATATCTTAAAAGCAGGATATTCTTTAACTGTATGCGATGTGGTCGCTGCTGCTGTTGAAGATATGAAGGCCAGAGGGGCAAAAGCTGCTAATGGACCAAAGGAAGTAGCACTTAATAGTGATGTTGTTTTGATCTCCCTGCCTAATAGCTCAATTGTTGAAGAAGTAGTCAGTGATAAAGAGGGTCTTTTGACAGGAAGTCATCAAGGGCAGATTCTTATCGACTTGAGTAGTGTTACGCCAAGTCATACCAAAAAAATGGCTTCGCTGGCAGCCGCCCAAGGTGTAGATTATCTTGATGCACCGGTTAGCGGCGGAGTATCAGGAGCTGACGCCGGTACTCTTACAATTATGGTTGGTGGTGAGAAAACAGCCCTCGATCGTTGCCAAGAGGTATTACAAGTTATTGGCAAAAAAATCTACCACGTGGGGCCAGTTGGCTCAGGTGATGCCATTAAACTTGTTAACAATTTGCTTTTGGGTGTAAATATGGTAGCTGTAGCAGAAGCCATGACATTAGGAGTAAAAGCAGGGATTGATCCTCAAGTGCTGTTCGAGATTATTAGCAGCAGTTCCGGTCGTAGTTACGCACTGGAAGCGAAAGTGCCAAACTTTGTACTTAAAGGCAAGTTTGATCCAGGCTTCACAGTTAATCTCCAGTATAAGGATCTGGAGATGGCTGTGCAGACTGCAAAAGAGCTAGGTATTCCGCTTGTTATGGCTAATTTCGCGCAACAGGTCTATGAAACGGCTAGGGCTAAAGGGCTTGGCAAAAAAGATATATCAGCGGTTATAACACTTAACGAAGAATTAGCTGGGGTTACAGTAAGAAAATAGAATTTAGCTGCTTAAACTAGGGGCATTACGGAACCGGGTGCGCTTGGTGTCCATCTTTTGAGCATCAAGCGCACTTGCGGGTTTGGCGATGGTACTAGCAAAGTAATATAGGAGGCTAAAACATGGCGAAGTTGCTAGATTTAAACATGGAGAAGTTGCTAGATTTAGCCCGGCAAAAAGGTTATCCAATCGGAGGATTTACCCTCGGACAGTGCATCGACTTAGCTAGTGAGTGTGGTACGAGTGTCAGTGAGGTTGTAATCGCTGAGGCTATTGAAGTAAACAAAATGACTCGGGAAGAAGTATTGTCAGCAATAATGTCTGCATTCAGCCACAATCTGTATGCTGTGGAGATGGGCATTACAAATGGTGCGAGCTTTCTCCTCGGGCAGGTAGGCCAAGAGCTTGTCGAAGGGGACATAAAATTAAATGAGGACACTTTTATAAACAACGCGCTATGTTACACACTGGCGGCGCAGGTCGGAAATCATTGTGTCGGTCTGCAGCCATGTGCCGGGACTGGGGATTCCTGCCCTTATTCCGGTTTACTCAGAGCAATGCTTGAAACTATCGACAATAAAGAAACGGTAGCTTGTTTAACCGCGCTAATGTTAAAAGTAGGTACAATTTTCCGAGTAGGCAAAACAAGCACAGGCTGCAACCTGGAAGGGTTTGGAGCCGGGTCAGCGGCAACAGCAGCAGTAATGGCTGAGATGCTTGGCGGTACGCCTGAACAGGTTGGCAAAGCCATAGTATTGGCGTTGTCGCCGACGATAGCGGTGCCCTGCACACCAAGGGTTATGGTTGCTGGTTTATGCGCGACGCATATCGGTGGTGCCATTTTGAATGGTAATTTGGCTGCAAAGCTTGCAGTAAAAACATCGATACCTGTAAACGTACCAGTGGATGTAATGATTTCTATGGCGGTGGCGGTACATCCGGAATCTGCCAAACATATAGTTCCTGTTGTTATTAAATATATGGAACCTTTCTTTAGAACAAATGAGTCGGTAGAAAATTATGTCCAACAGGAAGTAAAGGATAAGGAAGACGCTCAAATAAAAGCCACAATTGCGGAAGCCACGTTAGAGGCGCAGGCCTTAGCCATAAAGGCCAATTCAATAGTGAAGCCGTTTGGTGATGCAGTTGTCGGCGGCAGCAGTCAGGCGGTAGGTTCTCCCACCAATACGGCTCGTATAGCGCATGAGTTGGTAAAAGGCGATATTACTGGTGTAAAAATTGAACTGTACCCGGAATTATTTGTCCGGCGTGGTATCAACGTGCCGGGAATCCTTATGGCAGCTATATATGGCGCAGGGACTGACAACGCAAATTTGTATCGCAGTGTTATGGATAGGGTTAAAGAGAGAAAGCTTAAAATTGAAATTTGTGAAGTTGAGGAATATCAACTGCAGCGAATAACTGTTTTTGCGACCGGACAGGGATCGTTTGTGGAAGCTTTAAACAGAGGCGGTGGCAGGGTTGTTCTCCGCAATGCTTCCTGTTCTATTGATGAGGCTAAATCTGTTGCCCGTAAACTTAATATTGAGGTTGTTGACTAGAAAGGGTGAGGGCGTTGAATGAAATTGAAAATTATTTGGCGCGCGCGGCAGAACTGGAATCCGTAAGCGTAGGTCAGGATATTACGATTAACATTGATTTAGCTGTAGCACATGATGTGACAGCGCCTATGGCAATTAGCCAATTTGAAAAAATTGGGGTAGACAGGGTATTTGATCCGGCAAAAGTTATGTTTGTATTTGACCATGTTTTTCCGGCGCCTACTATTCCGGCTCGTCACAATCATAGACAATTGATGGATTTTGCTGAAAAGTATAAGGTGCGCTGTTTTGGTAAGGGTGAAGGCGTTGTTCACCAATTAGTGGCCGAAGAAGGCGGTTTAATTAGGGGATCGGTACTTATCGGAGCTGATTCGCATACTTGCACTGCCGGTGCCTATGGAGCGTTGGCCTTTGGCGTTGGCTCAACAGAAATTGCTGCAGCCATGGCTACAGGCACACTTGACATCGAAGTGCCGCCAATCCAGTTGATACGGCTTGAAGGGAAGATGGCCCCGGGAGTTTATGCAAAAGATATTATACTTCATCTTATTGGGAAATTTGGTACAGACGGTTTTACCGATCAAGGAATTATATTTGCTGGTAGCTGGGTAAAAACCGCTGATATTGAAGAAAAGATGACGATTAGCAATATGGCTATAGAAATGGGAGCTATGCTTAGTTATTTTTCAGTAAGCGAAGCTGTAGGTCCGGTGAGTAAGACTGAAATTATCGAAGTGAATAAGCTTGTACCGGTTACGGCTTGTCCGCATTCTCCCGGTAATGTCAAGTCGATTGCGGATGTTTTAAATACGACTGTTAATCAAGTAGTAATCGGCAGCTGTACCAATGGGAGGATAAGCGACATGCGGATCGCTGCCGAGGTGTTTAGCAAGGCTAATGTACATCCTAATGTCACTTGCATTGTGATGCCTGCCTCACAAAGAGTGGTTCAGGCGATGGAAATAGAAGGTTTGACGCATATTATGCGGGAAGCAGGAGTGACAGTGCTGAGCCCAGGCTGTGGTCCGTGCTATGGGGGACATATGGGGCTTGTTACTGCGGATGATGTTGTTGTCTCTACCACGAACCGTAATTTCCCCGGGCGCATGGGTGCAAAAGAAGCCAATATTTACTTGGCGTCACCCCGTGCTGCTGCTGAAGCAGCAGTTTGCGGTAAGATAGTTTTTCCTGGTACGGCAGTACCACTGGTGGGGGTGAATAATCATGGATAGCAAGTTGACTGTTCGTGGCCGAGTGTGGTGTTTGGGCGATAACGTTGATACGGACCAAATACTTCCTGGCTATGCTATGGCCTATCCGCAGGAACAGCTTAAGTTTCATGCTCTTGCCGGAAGCGTGATTTCAGACTTCGCCAAAAGGGTAAAGCCTGGCGATATAATTGTTGCCGGAAATAACTTTGGTGCGGGTTCTAGTCGTGAGCAGGCTCCGGTAGCGTTGAAAGATGCAGGTGTGGGGGCGGTTATTGCCCAATCATTCGCAAGAATTTTTCGACGTAACTCTATAAATATAGGACTGCCGGTTATGTGTGCTGATACTAGCGGCAAAGTTAAGGACGGTGACGAAATTATCCTAGACCTTGCGGTCGGTGAAGTTACACTGCCTGATAAAACCGTTATCAAGGGGCAGCGTCCGGGTGATAATGTGTTGACTATATTAGAGGCTGGAGGGCTGATACCTAAGGTTAAGCAGCAAATGCAACAAGAGCGGGGGGAGTAGAAGCATATGCAGAAAAAAACAAAAGAAATTATCATTGCTGATCAGGAACGGGTTCGGGCTTATGAAAAGGTTTTCAAAGTACCAATGCCGCAAGTGACTAAGGACGGAGATGTAACCGGTTTGCCGGACCCCTATCCGCGCGTTGTGGCTGGGGTAGAACGCAGCGGTTATCGTATTTGGGAACTGGCTCAAAAAGCAGAGCGGACGGGTATTCCGGTGATGAACCCGATTCTTGGCCGTAATTCGGGAGCGGAAACATATAAAGAAGCACTTGATATGTACAAAGGAGCCGAACAATTTGGGGAGACCATCTTTCACTTTGTTCACTCTGAAGCTACTCGGCACATAGACCCGCTTGATGGAGAGGAACTAATCGAGCAGTCACGCGGCAAAGGTGGGATTACACCTGCTGGGGAACGAGAATTGGTGCAGTTGGGTGGGGGTAGTAAACATCCTATGCGGGTAAACGCAACTGGTGATACACCACACCTTTCCATTATTAACGCACTTATTGCCGGCTTTGACGGTACAGATATCGGCCCGGTAATTCACGTCCATTTTGGCGGTCGGGGAATTCACGATTATAAGACGAAAGTGCTCAATGGGTACCGGGCTTTACAAATTTGTGCGGAAAACAATATCTTTGTCCAGACTGATTCACATAAGCATTTAAATAATATCGGTGGCACAGATGGAATGGCTTTAGCAATGTGCCTATTGGCCGAAGGTTTGGGTGTCTTAGCGGGCTTGCCAAAAGAATTAAGCGCATTGCAGATGAATGTTGCGGGGATCAATTTGTTTGCAGACCTCGCAGTAATGCGGGCGTTCAAAGAAACGATGCTGAGTGGTTCTTTGATTGTTGTACCGGAAACTTTCCAAAACCCTCCAGCTGATCTTATCGCGGAACAGGCTCATTTTGCCCGTATGGCTATCAGTGCACGGTTAGGTGGAGCCAATTTCTACCGGCCGAAAGCGGCTGAGTCGGTTGGTATACCGACAGGTGCTTCCATGGCAAAAGCAATCTGGGCTTCCCACAATGTATTTACCAATACAGCCAAGATTGATATTCAGCACTCTTATATTGATACACGTAAAGAAAATATTATTTCCGAAGCGATGGCAGTACTTACTGCCGTATTACAACGCGATGGCATGCTTGCACCGCAAGATATTACACCGAATTTTTGGCGTAATTATGCTGCCAAAGAATTAATTGATATGATTGTTATTGCAGGAAAAAATGGTGTAATGGATGCACCACGTGCTGGTGGTTGGGATCTTAAGCGCGGAGTGCGTACGCACCGCGATGAAGATGGTATTCGTCGTTATGTGCCAGGTTATGGTCCAACCGATATCGAAGAAAAATATCTTACTTTTACAAAAGAGCCAGTAGAAGTGGAAAAACCGGTACAAGTTAGCAAAAAGACAAAAATTGTGCTGGCAACAGTTGGGGCTGATGCTCATCTCGTTGGTATAAATACTGTTCGCGAAGCGTTGCAAAAAGCTGGTTTTGAGGTAATTTATCTGAGGGGTATGAATCTTCCGGAGACGGTGGCAGAAGTTGCTGCAGAAGCAAAGGCGCAGGTTATAGGTGTGACCAATCTGTTGGGAATGGGAACTACGCTTTATCCGAGGGTTAATGATAGAATGGAACAACTTGGTATACGAAAAGACACCGCATTAATTTCCGGTGGGCGAATTGCTGAAAAAGAGGAAGAGCACGAAGCAGTAGAAGAGAAAATTAAGCAGGAAGGGACGAGCTTCTTGGGTGTAGATGCCTATTTTGGCCCTGGAACCGACCCGGCTGATATTGTGCAATGGGTGCAAAAGCATATAGAGGAGGTAAACAAATAATGAACCAGACGATAAAAGTACCTTGTGTTGTTCTGCGGGGTGGTACTAGTAAAGGCATCTACTTGAAAGCTGTCGATTTGCCAAAGGATAAAGGCGAGCGGGATACATTAATTTGTAAGATATTTGGCAGTCCTGATGTCAGACAGATTGACGGACTTGGCGGAGCCGATCCGCTTACAAGTAAAGTCGCCATTATCGGCCCCGCTTCCCGACCGGACGCGGATGTCGATTATACTTTTGGGCAGGTGAGCTTTACCGAAAAGTATATCGATTATAGCGGCAATTGCGGCAATATTTCCGCGGGTGTAGGCCCCTTTGCCATTGATGAAGGGCTGGTTACCGTCGTTGAAGGTGTTACTACAGTTCGTATTCATAATACCAATACTGGTAAGATTATTGTCGCAGAGGTACCAACGGTCGCAGGAAAGGCTGCGGTGATTGGGGACCATGTTATTGCAGGTGTGCCTGGAACAGGTGCAAAAATTATGCTTGATTATTCAGATACCGCTGGTGCAGTTACAGGAAAACTGCTGCCATCTGGAAACAGTACAGATACGCTTGCTGTAGATGGTTTTGGTAAAGTTACTGTGAGTATAGTCGACGCGGCTAATGTTGTTATTTTTATAAAGGCGGAAGAGATAGGGTTAACAGGAATCGAAACTCCGAAGGAACTGAGCAATCGGCCAGATATGCTCAATTTGCTGGAAAAAATTCGCGGTACGGCTGCGGTTAAAATTGGTATGGCTAAAGACTTGGATGATGCCTTGAAGCGTATTCCAGCTTTTCCGATGATTGCTTTCGTAAGTTCAGCGACTGACTATAATGATTTTACTACAGGCCATCTTATAAAAGCAGCTGAAGTTGATTTTGTGTCGCGGTTAATGTTTATGCAAGTTATGCATAAAACTTATGCCGGAACAGGCACAATCTGCACAGGCGTAGCTGCCAAGATTCCCGGCACGGTAGTTAATCAAGTGATTAGTGCTGCTGATAAACCGTTGATCCGGTTTGGTCACCCCGCCGGTGTAATTGAAGTCGAAGTAGCAACCAATAATCAGGATAATAATATAGTTCTCACGCGGGCAGCGATGTCCCGGACTGCAAGACGAATAATGGACGGAAACGTATACGTTATTAAATAAAGCGGGGGCTATATATGAGTGCAATGGATGAAAAGATAGTTGACACAATTTTGTTTGACGTTGGCAGCACTTTTACTAAAGCAACCGCAATTGATAGCATAAATGGTGAGTTGGTATGGCTTGCCAGAGCTCAGGCACCTACAACCGTGAAAGATATTGACCATGGATTGAGTGGGGTATTGAATGGGTTGGCAGCAGCTCTAGGAACGGAAAAAGTTATGGCTCGCAATGTGCAGGCATCAAGCAGCGCTGCGGGTGGCCTGCGCATGGTTGCAATGGGCTATATGCCGAGGGTTACTGCGAAAGCTGCCAAAGAAGTGGCTATGAACGCGGGTGCAAGAGTCCTAGAGGTTATGTCTTTTGAAGATAAACCTGAAAATAAACTAGAAATGCTTTGCGAAATCCGGCCAGACATTATTCTTTTGGCGGGGGGGACCGATGGCGGCAACCAAGAATCGCTTATAGAAGATGCACAGCTAATTGTAGCTAGTAAAGTTAAAGCTACCGTAGTTATTGCCGGAAATGTCAGCATACAGCCGCAAGTGCAGATGATCCTAGAGAAGGCGGGAATTAGTACAGTACGCGTTGCTAATGTGATGCCGAATATTCATAATTTGAACGTCAAGCCTGCGCGCGAGGCTATTCATGAACAGTTTATTCATCAGATTACGAACGCCAAGGGCCTTGGCAAACTAATGGATCGTTTGACTGTCAGTAAAGTCATTCCAACACCGGGAGCCATACTTTTGGCGACCGAACTATTGGCGAAAGGCACGCGCGAGGAAAAAGGCATTGGCAATTTAGCTATTGTTGATCTTGGCGGAGCAACGACCGATATTCACTCAGTTTTACCCTATCTTGATGAACTGTCAATAGAAGAAAAGGGTTTGGTAGTAACAAATGAGAAACAACTGTCATACCGCACGGTTGAAGGTAATTTAGGCCTAAGGGTAAGCGCGCGGGGAATAATAGAGGCTGCTGGAGAAAGGGCTATTTTAGTTCGTGGCGGTCTTGAAAAAGAAGAATTGGAAAAAGAATTAGATAACTATGCTATACAACTTGAGGCGAATCCTGAATACTTGGCTTTATCTGAACAGGAAAAATTGTTTGATCAGGCTATGGCAAGGACCGCTGTGGAAATAGCATTCAAACGCCATGCTGGATATATAGCTCAGCATTTTGATCCAGTAATAGGCGTTGTTCCAGGTACTCCAGTTGGACGAGACTTAAGAAGAATAAAAACGGTAATTGCGGTTGGCGGGATTTTTACGTGCTTATCGAACGAAGAAGCGTCCACAATTATAACAGACGCTATAAGCACCCCCGGCATATCTTTGTTACCAACAGCAAACATCCGGGTAATAATTGATAAAGCCTATTTGCTGTATGCAATTGGATTACTAGCTGAATACCGACCTACGCAAGCATTGCGGTTTGTTAAGAGACATTTTGGGTTTGAGTAATAAAATATAAAATTAAAAGGAAGTTAAATTATGAAAAAAACTACACAATTACGACAACTATTGACCAATAAACAAATACTTATTGCCCCGGGTGCTCATGATGCTCTTACGGCAAAAGTTATTGCTAAGGTTGGTTTTGAAGCAGTATATTTTACCGGTTATGGGCAGGCCGCAAGTCACCTTGGTATGCCTGATGTCGGATTATTGACGATGACTGAAATGGTGGAGCGTGTACGCAATTTTGTGCACGCTGTAGATATACCGGTCATTGCTGATGGTGATACTGGTTTTGGCAATGCTGTAACAGCAATGCGCACTGTTCGTATGTACGAGGAGGCTGGTGCAGCCGCTATTCAATTGGAAGACCAGGTAGCTCCTAAAAAATGTGGTCATATGATTGGTCGTCAGGTTATTGCTATTGAGGAAATGGTTGGCAAGATAAAAGCGGCAGTAGCGGCCCGTAAAGATCCGGATTTTGTAATTTTGGCACGCACTGATGCTAGGACAACGCAGGGTATAGAGGAAGCTATCCGCCGCGGTAAAGCTTATGAAGAGGCTGGTGCTGATGTTCTGTTTATTGAATCACCGGAAAGCATTGAAGAAATGAAAATGATAACTTCCAGTTTCAAGGTTCCGGTATTGGCAAATATGGTCGAAGGTGGCCGTACTCCGTTATTAAATGCTAATGAACTTGAAAATATTGGCTATAACCTGGTTATTTTCCCCACCGCATCAATCTATGTTACAGCACAGGCGATGTTTAATTTAATGAATGAATTGAAAGAAAAGGGAACAACCCAAGAAGTTATTGATAAAATGATTCCATTCAGTCAATTTAATGAACTTATTGGCTTGCCGCAAATTCGGCAGTTAGAAAATGAGTATTTGCCTACAAGCCATTAAAATAAAGAAACCGTGTATTCACTTCTGAGATGAGGCTTTGGGGCAAGCAAAAGATATATGAGTAGCGCTTTCATAGATGTCAATTTTTCAATAATCTAATCATTTAATATTGGAGATGTGAAAATGGAGAAAAGTAGAATTAGTTTTATACTGAATGGTCAAAAAGTCTCAGCAGAAGTGTCTACAGATCGATTACTCGTAGACTTTTTGCGTGATGATCTCAATCTAACTGGTACAAAAAAAGGATGCAGCGTCGGTGAGTGTGGCGCTTGTACTGTTATTATGGATGGAAAAACGGTTAATTCTTGTCTTGTATTGGCTGCAACGGTTAATGGTTCTGAAATTACTACGGTTGAAGGGGTTAGTAAAGGAGAAATTAGCACTTTGCAGCAGTCCTTTCTTGACCATGGTGCTGTTCAATGCGGTTTTTGTACTCCGGGAATGTTGATGTCAGCAAAAGCACTGTTAGATAAAAATCCTCATCCAACACGGGAAGAAATTAAAACTGCAATTTCAGGAAATCTATGCCGTTGCACCGGCTATAAGAAAATAGTTGACTCGGTAGAAGCCGTTGCCAATGCTCAGGAAGGAGAATAAATAGTATGGGTGAAACGGGAGTTGGGACTTCTGTTATTCGCAAAGATGCGCTGTACAAGGTAATGGGAAAAGCAGTTTTTGCCGCTGATATAAAGCGTCCGGGTATGTTGTATGCAAAGGTGCTGCGTAGTAAGGTTCCTCACGCTGTTGTCGAAGCAATAGATATAAAAAAAGCCGTTGCATACCCTGGAGTAGTGAAGGTATTAACGGCAGACGATATCCCAGGAACAAACAATAATGGCATTATTGTTAAAGATGAGCCGGTTTTAGTAAACGACAAGATTCGTCGTATCGGAGATGCTATCGCTGTGGTTGCAGCAGAGTCAGAAAAAGCGGCGGAAGAAGCAATAAAATTAATTGATGTTAAACTAAAGAAACTGCCGGCGGTGTTTGATCCGTTAGAAGCAATGAAGCCGGGAGCTCCTCTTGTTCATAAAAGTAACATTCTGTGTTTACAAAAAATTCGTAAAGGGAATATTGAAGAAGGGTTTGCTGCGGCAGATATAATTGTTGAAAATGTCTATCATACTCAGCAAGTTGCCCATTCATACATTGAGCCTGAAGCAGGGGTAGCGGAATATGATGGGTCTGATATTACCCTATGGGTGGGAACCCAAAACGCTCATTACGACCGGGGTGAGGTCGCCCGTACTTTAAACATGGATGTCAGTCATGTGCGAATAGTACAGACTGTTACCGGCGGAGGGTTCGGTGGAAAGTTGGATATTTCGGTCCATTGTTATATTGCTTTGCTTGCCTATTATACTGGCCGTCCGGTAAAAATTGTCTATACTCGGGAAGAATCAATGGTAAGTTCAAGTAAGCGGCATCCCTACTATATGGAATATAAAACCGGGGCGACTAGGAACGGCAAACTCACTGCCGTTCAGGTAAAGATTATTGCCGATACGGGAGCGTATGCATCGTATGGCCCTGGTGTTTTGACAAGGGCGGCAGTACACGCTACGGGGCCTTATGAAGTGCCTAACGTATGGGGTGATGCCTATGGCGTTTATACAAATAATCCTATGGCAGGAGCCATGCGTGGTTTTGGTGTGCCACAGGTAGCTTTTGCCCATGAGTCGCAAATGAATTTACTTGCGGAGAGACTTGGCATTACTCCAGTGGAAATTCGTCTTCGTAATGTGTTAGTTAATGGTAGTTTTACGGCAACCGGACAACTGCTAAAGGACAGTGTTGGGATAAAAGGTACTCTTGAACAAGCCGCCGAGAAGGCAGGGCTATTAAGCTCGGCAGTAATGAGGGAGGTGAAAAAATGAAAAAACGGGGAGTAGGAATTGGATGTATGTGGTATGGTATTGGAAATACCGGACTTCCTAATCCGGCCAGTGCTTACGTGGAATGGCATAGTGATGGTTCAGTTAATGTCTTAGTAGGCTGTGCCGATATAGGACAAGGTTCGGATACTATATTAGCGCAAATTGTAGGGGAAGAATTAGGGGTTCCTTATGAAATGATAATAGTTATTTCCGCTGATACGTTAGTTACTCCTGAAGGTGGTGCTACATCGGCGAGCCGTCAAACTTATATTTCAGGGAATGCTGTTAGATTGGCCGCAAAAGAGGCAAAAAAAAATGTAATAAGTGAAGCTGCGGAGCAACTAGCTGTACCTGAAGAGAAAATTAGCTTTGCAGATGGATGTGTCTGGGTTAATGGTAATAAAACCGAGCTGTTAATTAAAGATGTTATAGCAACCTGCCGTAGCAAAGGGATTTTAACACTTGGGCATGGCTGGTTTAATCCTGATACTACCAGACTTGACCCGGAAACCGGGCAGGGCCGGCCTTTTGGAACCTATGCCTTCGCGACGCAAGTTGTGGAAATTGAAGTTGACACAGGGACAGGTAAGATTGAGGTTACCAAAGTTATAGCTGCTCATGATGTCGGTAAAGCTATCAATCCCTTGTTGGTTGAAGGCCAAATTGAAGGCGGTAGCTTGATGGGCATGAGTTTTAGTATGCTTGAGGAACTTAACGTGGAAAACGGCCATATAAAAAATCTCAACTTCGATTCTTATCTTATTCCAACAGCTCTAGATTCGCCTGATTTTGAAACAATTATTGTTGAAGACAACGAACCATCTGGCCCATTTGGGGCTAAGGGTGTAGGTGAACCAGCGTTGATTCCTACTGCCGCTGCTATAGCCAATGCAGTGTATGACGCTATCGGCGTTAGAATATATAGTTTGCCGATTTCGCCGGAGAAGGTATTGGCTGCCCTAGAGGAATTAAAAACTGCATCTGGAAAAAAAGTAAATTGTTTTGATAATCGGATATAAGGAGGAGAAAAAATGGCAAGTGTTACTCAACGTTTAGAGAATTTACCACTGGGACAATGGCATTGGCGTTTATTAGGTATTATTGCCGTAGGTTGGGCGTTTGATGCAATGGATACGGGTATCGTCTCATTTGTACTTCCCAAATTGATGGCTATTTGGAAATTGACTCCGGCACAGATTGGTTTTATTGGTAGTATGGGCCTAGTTGGTATGGCCGTGGGTGCTGCTCTGGCAGGTACTTTAGCGGACTACATGGGTCGAAAAAAAGTACTTGCGGCAACGTTACTTATTTATGGTCTTGGTACCGGCGCATGTGGTTTTGCCTGGAGTTACGAATCACTATTGGTATTTCGCTTTATCGTTGGTTTTGGTCTTGGTGGTCAGGTACCGGTTGCTGTTACCTTAATGAGTGAATATGCACCGACCAAATATCGCGGACGATTGATCGTTCTTTTAGAAAGTTCATGGGCACTCGGCTGGTTGGCAGCTGCAATTATATCCTACCTTATTATTCCTAAGTATGGTTGGCAGCTTGCTTTCTATGTAGGTGCATTTCCTGTAATCTGGGTGTTTTATTTATGGAGGCATGTACCGGAATCTGCACATTATCTTATAAAAAAAGGTAAACTCCAAGAAGCACATGAATTGGTGTGTGAAGTTGAACGCTCACTTGGTGTGGCTTGCGGTGAACCACCTATAGCATCAGACATGGTTGCACCTACCAAAAGTGTATTTTCTCTTGCTCAATTGTTTTCCGGTCCTTATCTCAAAAAGACGATATGCTTATGGATATTATGGTTTGGCGTAGTATTCTCTTATTACGGAATTTTCATGTGGCTACCTACATTGCTTGTTAAAGCAGGACATAGTATGGTTCAGTCTTTTGAATTCGTGTTGTGGATGACATTGGCCCAAATTCCCGGCTATTTTACCGCTGCAGCTCTTGTGGATAAAATTGGTCGTAAACCGACTATATCTGCCTTCCTCATCTTGTGCGCAGGTACGGCCTATATGTTTGGAACTGCAACTGCGTGGAACGAGATTCTGATTTGGGGTTGCTTGATGTCCTTCTTTAACCTTGGTGCATGGGGTTTAATGTATACTTATACACCAGAAATGTACCCAACCGAGGCACGTGCTTCCGGTACTGGCTGGGCAGGAGCCTTCGGACGTGTCGGTGGTATGCTGGCACCAATAATAGTTGGTGCTATGTTTACCGGTCCGGACAAGTTTTCACTTGTATTTGCCATGTTCGCCGGTGTATTAATCTTCATTGGGTTGAACGTGTTGGTCTTGGGTGAAGAGACAATGAACAAATCGCTGGAAGCACCGGATAATCAGTCAAAGCCTTGCTAAAATAAAAATGAATAGCATGCTTGGGCAAAGAAAATATTCTTTGCCCAAGCATGCTAACTATTTCGCTGACAACGTTGATTAAGGGGGGGCTTTAATGATTTTAGTTAATGAAGAGCTATGTAAAGGCTGCGGAATTTGTGTTAAGAACTGTCCAGTTGGAGCAATAAAAATTGTTGATAAAAAAGCAAAAATTTATGATCTGTGTGCAAGTTGCAGTATTTGCTTACGTGTTTGCCCGGTTGGCGCTGTAACAAAAAATGAAGAGACCCCCGCTGATGTGGTCGTCTGTCGTTCTTGTCCGGTTGAATGCGCGATTAAGCCGGAATTTCAGGGAGCTTGCAGGCGCTATACCAACATTGACGGCAAACTTGTACGGATTAGGCCGCTTGTAATATATAACGAGAATTCTGGCGACCCGCATCCGGAAGTTCCCGCTAAGCCACTCATAACTGCAGTGGGTGCCGGAACGGAGTATCCGTGTTGTAAACCTGCTCCATATATTGTCTCAGATTCGGTAGACGGCGTTGAAGTTGTAACAGTCGTTACTGAGGCACCGTTAAGTTATAGCGGGATCAAGGTTAAAATTGATTGTAACAAGCATATTGGTGCTGAGGGAGCCAATGTTCGCCGTGAGGGCCAAACTGTTGGCATGGTTGATACGG
Organism: Sporomusa sp. 246TCP1; assembly: GCF_057319775.1. Classification (NCBI taxonomy): domain Bacteria; kingdom Bacillati; phylum Bacillota; class Negativicutes; order Selenomonadales; family Sporomusaceae; genus Sporomusa; species Sporomusa sp. 246TCP1. The sequence continues at coordinate 642,448 of NZ_CM170492.1, forward strand.
AAGAATATGGGGCAAAAATGCTATCAATTGGCGGAGCAAATGTTCTTAGCAGTGGTAGAGCCGGGTTCATGGCAGCTAAAACAATAGTACAAATAGCAAATGGCGAAAGAGTAACACTGCAAGTTGAAAATGGTAGCAAACTTGAATTGCAGGTAGGTCATGCTCCTGTCATTGACGAGGTAGCTGAGAAAAAAATGCGTGTGGGCTGTGGCAGTGCCACAATAGGGATGTTTGCCAGTCAGTTGTGCAAGGTTGTCGAGGAGGCCATTATTTTAGACTATCACGTAATTGGACTGCTGTCTGAACATCGTGCTGGTGAAGAAGTTGGTATGAAATTCAGCGGGGTTGTCGTAAATGGACGGAAGAGCACCCGTGGCCGCTATTTTGGAGAAGCTGGTCACGGATGGGGTGGCACACACATCGAAACTCCTGTTCAGGCAGTCAAAGCAGTTGATATGCAAATTGCACATGAAGGCATGAAAATTCTCGTTACCGAAACTACTGGTCAGAAGGCTGGCCTGGTGGAAGTGCAAGCTAACGGGACAGTAAAAGAAATCACTATGACATCAGACGTTCAAGCGGCTGTTGATCTGATTGCTGCTAATTGTGAAGATGCCAGAGTGGCTGCTGTCTACGTTGGTGGAACAGGCGGAAGTGCCCGTGCCGGTGTTACCAACTATCCAATTAAGCTGTCGAAAGCGGTTCACGCCAACGAAGCAAAACTGACCATTGGCGGAGCGCCAACGTTTATTTTGCCAGGAGGCGGGATTAATTTTATGGTAGATGTCGAAAAAGTTGTTCCCAAAGCATTTACTTGGGTGGCTACACCAGCTACCGTTGTTCCGGTCGAATATACGTTAACAAAAGAAACTTACAAGAAAATTGGCGGTCATATGGAAAAAATTCGCCCACTGGTTGATGTTGTTTTGGAGCAGAAAAAATGATAGAAGTGCTGAATTCAAGCCTGATAAGGTTGGATTATGGCCCGATACAAATGAATATTCAAGCAAGCTGCCACGGACAGCCGCTCATTGAATGCCAAAAGGCGGCTGCCCAGAGGGCGATGAAGTTACTTGACGAATTAGCTGAATATAAGCATATTGCGGCGCAACCGCAAGAAAGAATTGGTGATACAAGCGCATTTCCAATAGTGTTGCAAAAAATGGTAGCCGCTGTCCGTGAATCAGGCGATGAAACTCTTACTCCGATGGCGGCAGTTGCCGGTTCATTTGCTGATCTTGTTGCCGACTATTTGGTTGAACAAGGTTCGACTAAGGTAATAGTAAATAACGGCGGCGATATAGCTGTTCGCCTGATGAACGATGAAAGTGTAACAGTGGGATTGGCTCCTGCACTTGGGGCATCAATTACTCATGTTAAACAAATAACCGCTCACGATGGCATTGGCGGGATTACAACTAGCGGACTTGGTGGGCGCAGTTTTACTAAGGGAATAGCGACAGCAGCTATAGTTGCGGCAGGCTCCGCTGCCTTTGCTGATGCTTGTGCAACCAGTTTAGGTAACGCTACGTATGCGCCTCATCCTAATATTCAAATGGTGCTGGCGGAATCAATTGACCCAAATATTGATATTAAAGGTCACTATGTTGTCGCTAACGTTGGCAAGCTGCCGCAGGAGATTGTCGAGGCAGCTTTGAACAACGGTTGGCAAAAAGCACAGGAATGGTTTAGCAAAGGGAAAATCAAAGGGGCAGCTATTTTTATTAATAATTATGGAGCTTTTATTCCAAATCATTTTGCGCAGCTTACTAACCATGTTCAGATTGAACCTGATATTAAAATGCTATAAAGTAGTAGTATTGAGAAACAATAATATAGCATAGCTAACCATGTATAATTGCTTTATAAATAATGGTAATGTTCAGGAGATGAAAAACATGGAAACTACAAGCAAATTGGATTGTTATAACCGTGTACTACCGTTAGTGCACAATCTTTTTGGCGGTCAAATTGGTGTAACACTTACTGATTGTGAACAAATAATAATTTATATGCCTGCGCAAAAACTTGATTTAAAATGTCAGTCTGGTGATAAAATTTTGCCGGGAACGGGAATTTATCGGGCAGTACATGAAGGTAACCGCATAGTTGGACGTGTAGATAAGTCTCATTACGGTGTGCCATATATCACTATGGCTATGCCAATTAAATCCGAGAATGGGGAAATAATTGGTTCAATGGCAGTTACCCAGACAATTGAACGGGAAGAATTCTTGCGGGACATGGCCGGAAATTTGGCGGAAAATCTGGAGTTACTAGCTAGTAACACGGAGGAAATTTCAGCGCAGACTGAAGAGATAGCTGCAGTCAGCAACACTCTTTCCCAAGTGGCAAAAAATTCCCAAATACGTGTTGGCGAAACAGATCAGGTGATTCGGTTTATTAACGATATTGCCAGTCAAACTAATTTGTTAGGGTTAAACGCAGCCATTGAGGCTGCCAGAGTAGGGGATGCCGGTCGCGGTTTCGGGGTTGTTGCTGAAGAAATTAGAAAGTTAGCGGCTAACAGTGCCGATTCGACAAAACAAATTGGCACTGTTTTAAGGGAATTACAAAAAGACAGCGGGCAACTGTATGAACAGTTAGTTCATGTAAACGACGTAATTGGGCAGATAGCTCAAGCCTCCACTCAGGTTGCGGGGGCCGTACAGCAAGTGAATGGTACAGCTCAACAGCTTAATGATATGGCCGAAAATTTGATTAAGGGAGAGTAATGCTATCTGGCAGCATTAGTTCTTATGAGTTATTGATTGAAGAGGAATAGAGAATTTCAAGATTAATAAAGGAGGTAAAAGTATATGGAATCGATGGCGTATTACGCGCCTAAAAGCATTGAAGAATTAGCTGAAATATTAGCAAGGGAAAAATCCGGAGCTAAAATTCTTGCTGGTGGTACTGATGTTGTCATACAGTTGCGTGAACAAAGTATTAATCCTGAATGCATAGTTTCTTTGAAATTTATTACAAAAATGAAAGGCATAAAAGAGCAAACTGGTAAAATAAAGGTAGGGCCAATGACTACATTTACTGAATTGGCGGAAGCGCCTTTAATTCGAGAAAAAGCACTTTTGCTTGCCCAAGCTGCTGCTTCTGTTGGTTCGCCGCAAATACGAAATGCTGGAACGGTGGGTGGGAACATAGTAAATGCTTCGCCGGCTGGAGACACGCTGCCGGCTTTAATGGCGCTGGATGCCGTCTTAACGATAGCCAGTGCGCGCGGAGAAAGGCAAATACCGCTCAAAGATTTTTATCTAGGTATTGGCAAGACCAAACTTGAAGCTGACGAATTTGTTAAATTGATTACGTTTGATGCCTTGCCTAAAACTTGTGGCAGTGCTTTTGTTAAGCTTGGCCGACGTAATGCCTTGGCAATTTCGCGAATTAGTATGGCTGCGGTAGTCGGGTACTCACTTGAAAGCAATACTGTTACTGACTGTCGGATTTCAGCCGGTTCACTAGCTCAAAACCCTTTTAGAATGCAGAATGCTGAAAACGCTTTGTTGGGAGCTAAATTAACAGTTGAGGCGGTAGAGAAAAGTGTGAGTGCGGCATTTCAGGAAATTACCGCAACACTTGGGCAGCGTGCTTCGGCCGTATATAAAAAAAAGGCGAGTCCTGTCTTAGTGCATAGAGTGCTCAATCAGGCAATAGGCCAAGTATATACTGATTGGGAGCAAAACGCATAATTCTAATATGATAGCGGATGAGGGTAAGCTAATGAGGAAATTAGTCGTTGTTAAAGGCGGCGGGGATATTGCCACAGGTATTGTGCATAGACTTTTTCGCAGCGGTTTTGACGTTGTTATTACCGAATTAGATAAACCAACAGTTATTAGACGGACGGTAGCTTTTGCCGAAGCGGTGTATACAGGCATTTCTTCAGTCGAAGGCATTGAAGCAAGATTAGCGAAGAAAGAGAATATTGAAGAATTACTGGCTTTAAGAAAAGTTCCACTGCTTATAGACCCTAAGACAAATTTGGTACATCTACTTCAGCCATGGGCACTCGTAGATGCAATTTTAGCCAAGGAAAATACGGGGACTTCAATTACCGATGCCGACGTTGTAATTGGGATTGGTCCTGGTTTTACAGCCGGACATGATGTCCATGCAGTTGTCGAAACTGTACGTGGTCATGACCTTGGGCGAGTTATAACCAAAGGAAAAGCTTTACCTAACACCGGGGTGCCAGGAAATATCGACGGCTATACTCATGAAAGGGTTATAAAAGCTCCTAGCGAAGGTATATTTCAGGCACGTCGAAATATCGGCGACATCGTTAGTAAAAACGATGTTATTGCTTACGTAGATAAAATGCCTGTTAAAGTAAAAATCTCAGGCGTACTCCGCGGTATTTTGCGCGATGGGTTAGCGGTTTATACGGGAATGAAAGTGGGCGATGTCGATCCGCGTTGCCGTTTTGAACATTGCTTTAGTATTTCTGATAAAGCTAGGGCCGTAGGTGGGGGCGTGCTTGAAGCCTTGCTTTCGTTGGGGGTAGCAACATGAATTTGTATTCACAATTTATAAATCATACCAATAATCGCCATTTATAGTAAGTCTTAGACTGCATTGGTAATGCTTGTAGTTAAGCGTAGACAGTGGCGAAACTTTTGTTATGATCATACCAGAGAAAATACCCGCAGCTTACTGAAAAAGTAAGTTGTGGGTATTTTTACGCGCATAAGCGCTATTTATTGCAATAATGTTGGACTGGATCTTGACTTATCGCCAAGTTTTTCCACACATTTAGCCTTTGGCATGATACAGATTATACCTTGTATTAATCAATTTATCAGCAAAATACTAGTAGTAGATAAATGGTTTAAAACTTCTTTTTTGTTAGTGCTAAATTGCGCAAAGGGGCGTGATTTTTTGGAGCTTGTGAATATAACGATTGACGGACAACAAGTTAAGGTGCCGAAAGATGCAACTGTTCTGGAAGCCACAAGAGATATTGGGGTAGAGATTCCTACTTTATGTTATCATCCTGAGCATAGACCTGAAGGATCTTGCCGGATATGTTTGGTTGAGGTCGTGGGTGCAAAAGGCCTTGTGGCTTCATGCGTTTTTCCTGTAAGCGAGGGGATGGTTGTTAAAACGAATACCCCCTGATGTACGTGAAGCTCGTAAAGCAGTGGTTGAGCTTCTATTAGCCAACCATCCCCAAGATTGTCTCTCTTGTCAACGCAACTTGGATTGTGAGCTACAAAAAATTGCTGCTGATTGCGGTATTCGCAACATCAGATTTGAAAGAGAAAAGAAGGATTACCCGCTTGATGCTGAGAATCCGGCGCTGGTTCGCGACCAGAATAAGTGCGTGCTCTGCGGTAGGTGTATCCGTGCTTGCAGCGGACTTCAGGGGGTTAACGTGTATACCTTTGCCAATCGGGGATTTAATACTACCGTAACGCCTTTTTGTCGAACTTATGTATCCTGACTTGCTCAAGCATTTATCGACAACAAAATCACCACAACAAATATTTGGCGTGCTAGCAAAAACCTATTATGCGGAGAAAGCAAAAATCGATCCCCAAGATATTGTGTCTGTATCAATAATGCCATGTACGGCCAAAAAGGTTGAGTCTGGTCGGCAAGAGATGAGTGCTAGTGGCTATCATGATGTGCGTGGACTTAAAGGCATCAAGGAGGCAGAAGTTACCATTGGTGAAAAAACGATAAAAGTAGCTGTCGCCTATACGTTGGCCAACGCTCGCATCATTCTGGACAAAATCCGTAAAGGAGAAACTGATTACCATTTTATTGAAATCATGGCTTGTCCTGGAGGTTGTATCGGCGGTGGTGGTCAGCCAATCTCTACATCACCTGAAATTCGTACACAACGGATGGCCGCGATTTATGAATGCGATGAGGCGGCAGCTATTCGCAAGTCCCACGAAAATCCGGCAGTTAAGGAATTATACGATACCTGGCTGGGAAAACCATTAGGCGAGAAATCGCATCATCTACTGCAAACCCATTACCAGGCACAAGTACGCAAGTAAAAGGAGATAAGATGATAAAAGAAAAAACAACAATAGAAACAGGGTGGAAATTAGACAACAGTTATGCCTGTCTGCCAAAGCTGTTTTTTAGTAATCTCAAGCCAACCCCGGTACCTTCACCGAAGTTGGTCATTCTTAATTATCCCTTGACAGCCTCCCTGGGGTTGAATACCCAGGAACTGCAAAGCAAAGATGGCGTAGCAGTGCTTGCCGGCAACCGGGTTCCTGAAGGCGCTGTGCCGCTTGCGCAAGCTTATGCGGGCCACCAATTTGGGCAATTTACGATGTTAGGGGACGGTCGGGCGCTGTTACTTGGCGAACAGATCACACCCCAAGGGGAACGATTTGATATTCAGCTCAAGGGTTCGGGCAAAACACCATACTCTCGCCGCGGTGATGGGCGGGCGGCACTTGGACCGATGCTGCGCGAATATATCATTAGTGAAGCAATGCATGCGCTAGGTATTGCCACTACCCGCAGCTTAGCAGTAGTAACAACTGGTGAGTCAATAATCCGCGAAACCAATCAGCCTGGGGCAATTCTGACCCGCATTGCTGCCAGTCATCTGCGTGTCGGAACTTTTCAGTATGTTGCAACATGGGGCACTATTGAGGATTTACGAGCTCTGGCTGACTATACGCTGAAGCGCCACTTTCCGGATGTTGCAGCTGATGAGAATCAATATCTTACCCTGCTTAAAGAAGTGATCAAGCGTCAGGCTATCCTGATTGCCAAATGGCAACTGGTTGGATTTATCCACGGGGTAATGAATACTGATAACATGGCACTTAGCGGAGAAACTATTGATTATGGTCCTTGCGCCTTTATGGATGTCTATGACCCCCAAACGGTATTCAGTTCGATTGATATGCAAGGCCGCTATGCCTATGGCAATCAGCCGTATATTGCCGGGTGGAATCTGGCACGATTTGCTGAAACCCTGCTGCCGTTATTGCATGCTGATCAGGTACAGGCTGTTACATTAGCCCAGGAGGCGATTGCAGATTTTACGGAGTTGTATCGCAATAATTGGCTCGCGGGAATGAGAGCAAAACTGGGAATAGTTAACCAGGAGGCCCAGGATGAATCTCTTATTGAAGGGCTCCTCAGTATGATGCAGAAATATTCTGTGGACTATACTAATACTTTCCGCGCATTAACTTCTGATACGCCGGAGGATACGGTACTGTTTGGCACCACAGAATTTACTCAGTGGTATGAGCTGTGGAAGGCGAGGTTAGGCAGGCAACAGGAAACCAAAGTCTGCTCGCATCAGTTGATGAAAAACAGCAATCCGGCGATAATCCCTCGCAACCACCAGGTAGAAGCCGTGTTGGAAGCTGCAGTGAAACAAGGAGACTACAGCAGGCTGGAGCGGCTTCTTGCGGTTCTTGCAAGCCCTTACGCGCACTCCCCCGAACAAGTTGATTACGCTACACTGCCTGAGCCATCAACATCAACCCGGCCTTACCGAACCTTTTGCGGTACTTGACATAGCAATTTCTCCATTATATAAATAAGCCATCTATCCGGCCAAAGGCTTGGTAGATGGCTTTATATTTGTTTAATCCTCTATAATCGCTGTATTAAGCCACTGTAAATACTCTTGTCGACTTGATAAAATCCGGTGAACCTTGACTGAAAGATCATCTTCATCTATCACATAAAAGACATAGTGTTTTTCTACAACCAATACACGGTATCCTTTTGACATTAACTCATAATCATCAATTACCTTGCCCAATCTCGGCATACTCCCGAGCTTTGCTATTTCATTATCGAAGGCATCTAATAGATGATTAGCAGCGGACATGTTTAGAGGAGAAATATACTCAAATATCCCTAGTAAGTCGGCTTGGGATGCGGGGAGATATCTAATTTTATATGGTTTTATCGCCATGTATCTTTTTCCTCAAAGTACCCATAAATTCCTTGTGCTCTATTGTTGGTGCACCTGTGCGGTTCTCCGCCTCCGCAATAGCCAACTGTGCTCGCAATTCACGGTGTGCTTTCAAGTTTTCATAATCCTCAAATTGATCCTGGCTGATAGCCACAAAATGAACTTCCCCATTTTTTAAGACAAAGACCGGAGTATTGTGCGAACAAATTTCCTTGATTTCATCAGGTTTTCGCATATCGGATACCTGTCTGATAACTGGTGTAGCCATTTTCTCACCCCACTAATAAATATTCTTCCTTTATCTTGCCTAAATTATACCTACTTTTAGGCAAGATAGCAAATGTATTTTTTCACCTGAAATTACTTTTAGTGTCTCCTGAAGGTTTCATAACTTGCCTCTCATTTCGCAAAAGTACAATGTTAGTTTAATTATAATTTGAAATTTCTTGCAGATGTTATTGGATTTTTATAGAAGTTATTGTGTTTTTTTAGAATTTGTACAGAAGTAGGTATCTGTCTGTAATAGGGTGGTAAGTATTTTTTACTATACGCTAATGTTTTTATTCCTGTAAAATATTTCAGAGTTGTGATATGCTTAACTAATACCTATTTGATATTAGTTAATTCAGGGAGCTGTTCAGATGCTAAAGAGAATTCTCCGATTGTTTTTTGGTCTATGGCTATTTGGGTTGGGAATAGTCCTGACAGTAAAAAGTGACCTAGGGACAGCGCCCTGGGATGTTTTGCATCTGGGGCTAACCAATTATCTGCCTTTAACAATGGGGCAGGTTTCACAGATGACAGGGATTATTGTGATAAGCTTTAGTTGGGTTTTAGGAATCAAGCCAGGGTGGGGCAGTTTAGCAAACATGTACTTTATTGGCTTGTTTATCGATATTATTATGGCTGGCAATTGGATTTCTGTACCAGATAACTGGGTGGGGCAGCTGGCGATGTTGTTTGCCGGCACTTGGCTTATTGGCTGGGCTAGTTACTTTTACTTATCAGCTGCGTTTGGGGCTGGGCCGCGCGACAGTTTTATGGTCGGGGCAATTCGGAAAACAGGGTGGCCAGTGTGGAAGGTAAGAATAATACTGGAAGCGACAGTTGCAGCCTTGGGCTACCTGCTTGGTGGACCTATCGGTATTGGCACTTTGCTTGTAGCCTTTACATTAGGTCCGTCCATTCAGTGGGCATTTAACATCATGGGGAGACGTGCCCAGGATATTGAACATGATCCGTTTTACTTTTGGCGGCGAAAATCAATTGGTCAGCATGAAGCAGAACACGAAGTTTAGGTAATCGGTGGGGGTCAAAGTTATGAATACTGACGATAAACAGAAAAACGAACAAATGGTAGGTGTGTTATCAGCTGCTGGTGCCTATTTGCTATGGGGCGTATTGCCTATTTATTGGAAACAACTGTCCCAGGTTCCTGCTTATGAGATTTTAGCTCATCGCGTTATTTGGTCCTGTGTATTTATGGTTGTTATTTTGTTGGTAACGCGCGGGATAAGGCAGTTTTGTAACGAAACTGCGGACATTAGCCACCAGCCTAAAAAACTATTGGGTTTAGTCATTGCTTCTCTGCTTATTAGTGCTAATTGGCTGATCTACATATGGGCCGTGAATGCCAACAGAGTTGTTGAAACAAGTCTTGGCTATTATATTAATCCACTTGTCAATGTTTTTTTGGGTGTAGCTGTGTTGAAAGAGAAGTTGTCCTTATGGCAGAGTGTGTCTTTTGTGCTTGCTGGTATTGGTGTTATGAATATGGCGCTAAGCTTTGGTTCTATTCCCTGGGTCTCGCTGTCGCTGGCTATTTCTTTTGCTTTTTATGGCATGTGCAAAAAAATGTTAAAAATTGGTGCGATAACAGCTACCACTTTGGAAACACTGATTGTGTCACCTGCCGCTTTGCTATATCTATTTTATCTTGAGGGACAGGGAAGTGGCTCTTTCAGTCTATCTTCCTTGCTTACAGCCGGTTTTTTAATGGGTGCCGGTGCTGTTACAGCAACGCCGCTTATCTTATTTGCCAGTGGGGCTAACTGCCTGCCGCTCAGCTTGCTGGGTTTCATCCAGTATCTGTCGCCGACAATTACCTTAGCGATAGGTGTAGTATTATATCATGAACCTTTTACAATTGTTCACCTAGTATCATTTAGCTTAATCTGGCTGGCGTTAACCATATTTTCCTTAGCCGGAACTCAGCCATTTGTGAGGGCCGAAGCATGGATTATCGGCTTGTATAAAGGACAAAACAATGGGGAAGAGAAAACGTCTTCTTGACATTAAAGATATTTTTATGTATACTCATATAAATAGAATAATATAATTTGTGACGTAGAAGTCGCTGCCCAGAGATATGGGTTAGCGACTTTTTTTAATTAAAAGGAGGAGTAAACTATGAATAAGCCCAAATATCATATTTTTGTGTGTACAAGTTCCCGGCCTAATGGTCAGCAAAAAGGTCATTGTCACACTAAAGACGGCGTAGAAATTGTTGCAAACTTTATGGAGGAGATTGAGGAGCGAGAACTAGGAGGAGAAGTTTTTGTCACCAACACCGGCTGTTTCGGAATTTGTGATAAGGGACCGATTGTTGTTGTCTATCCGGACAATGTCTGGTATGGCTCGGTAACGCCTGATGATGTGGAGGCCATAATGGAAGAGCACATCGAGGGCGGTACGCCGGTAGCCCGTTTACTAATATAATAGATCTTGCTTTATTCGGAGACTGCCGGGGGATCTTTCCACCGGCAGTTATCTCTTGTCCAGGGGGAAAGTATTCAGAGGCTTGCTGCAAGCCTCTGTTTTCTTGAGCTTTCAAAATTGGCAAATAGCGGGTATAATAATAGCTATATAATTTTTAGCGAGGTCTTATTATGAGTAAAATAGTTGTATTAGCTGAAAAACCCTCTGTTGGGCGGGACTTAGCAAGGGTATTAAATTGTAATACAAAAGGCAACGGGTACCTTGAAGGACCAAAATATATTGTCACTTGGGCACTTGGACATCTGGTAACACTATCTGATCCGGAGGCCTATGATGAAAAATATAAGGCTTGGCGGCTGGAGGATTTGCCTATGCTGCCAAAAGAGCTTAAACTTGTGGTAATAAAGCAAACAGGCAAACAGTTTCATGCTGTTAAAGAACAGTTAAGCAGAAAAGATGTCAGTGAAGTTGTTATTGCGACCGATGCCGGACGGGAAGGGGAGCTTGTTGCCCGTTGGATATTGGAGAAAGCCCATATCAATAAACCAGTAAAGCGGCTTTGGATATCCTCGGTCACAGATAAGGCTATTCGCGAAGGGTTCAGTAAGCTGCGGTCTGGCAGAGACTATGAGAATCTCTACGCCTCAGCGGTTGCCCGCTCAGAAGCTGATTGGCTTGTCGGCATCAACGCTACCCGGGCGCTAACTACCAAATATAATGCGCAACTATCTTGCGGGCGGGTACAGACACCTACGCTAGCTATCATCGCTGGCAGGGAAGCGGAAATCCGGAGTTTTCAGCCCCAACCCTATTATGGCATTACAGCAATTGCCGAGCGGCTCAAGTTAACCTGGCAAGATACTAAGACCAAAGAAAGTAAGACGTTTGATAAAACCTACTGTGACAAAATAATGGGTACAATAACAGGGAAATCGGCAGAGGTTGTAGCTGTACATAAAGTGAACAAGAAAAATTTCTCGCCGCTTTTGTATGATTTAACCGAGTTACAGCGTGATGCTAACAAAATTTTTGGATTTTCAGCCAAAGAAACGCTATCAGTTATGCAGAAGCTATATGAAACCCACAAAGCCTTGACTTACCCGCGTACCGACTCACGGTATATCACTACAGATATTGTAGAGACACTAAAAGACAGGGTGAAAGCTTGTGACACCGGTCTTTACTCGAAACAAATCCTCAAAGTCCTCAAAAGCCCAATTAGGGCAAACGGTCATTTTGTCGATAACGGCAAGGTATCAGACCATCATGCCATTATTCCTACTGAACAGTCAGTAGTGCTTAGCTCATTATCTGATAAGGAAAAGAAGATTTATGACTTAGTTGTTAAACGGTTTTTGGCGGTGCTTTATCCACCTTTTGAATATGAGCAAACAACAGTGCAAGCGCAAATTGGCAGTGAAACTTTTATTGCCACGGGCAAGGTAGTGCTGTCTCTTGGCTGGAAAGAGTTATATAACAACCACCTGGAGGACGAAGAAACTGATGATATTGCGGAGCAACTGCTGCCTAGCCTAAGCAAAGGTGATATTTTACCGATTACGACGGTTACCCAGACTAAGGGCGCAACTAAGCCGCCGGCGCTTTTCAATGAAGCCAGCTTACTATCTGCCATGGAAAATCCGGCAAAATATATGTCAGGCGAGAGCCAGGCCCTTAAACAAATTATCGGTGAAACCGGGGGTCTGGGTACAGTAGCCACCAGAGCCGATATTATTGAAAAACTATTTAGTAGTTTTGTTATTGAGAAAAAGGGTAAAGATATCTTTATTACAGCCAAAGGTAAGCAACTTTTAGACTTGGCGCCTACTGACCTGAAATCACCGGCGTTAACTGCTGCCTGGGAACAAAAACTAAGTGCGATTGCTAAAGGAAAGCTGCAAAAACAAGCCTTTATTTCTGAGATAAGAGACTATACAAAAGCCATTATTATCGAGATAAAAAACAGTCAGGAACAGTTTCGGCATGACAATATTACCCGTACCCGCTGCCCTGAATGTGGCAAGTACTTGCTGGAGGTCAATGGTAAGCGCGGCAAGGTGCTTGTCTGTCAGGACCGTGAATGCGGCTACCGGAAAAACATTGCGTTGACAACCAACGCCCGCTGTCCCAACTGTCACAAGAAACTTGAATTGCGGGGGGAAGGCGATGCGCGTTCCTTTGCCTGTGTTTGTGGTTACCGGGAAAAATTGGCGGTCTTTACTGAACGTAAAAAGAAAGAAGGCGAGACCAAGATTTCCAAAAAAGATGTGTCACGCTATCTGAACCAGCAGCAAAAGACAGAGGGTCAGCCTTTCAATAATGCGCTTGCGGAAGCACTTGCTAAAATAAAGCTGAAGTGAACTCGTTTCAGCATAGCTGAAACATTGGGAATTCAGGTGGAGAGTCTACTCCACCTGAATTAACGCCGCCTATAGAGGCGGGAGTCTTATCCGAATGGTCAAAGGCAGGGAGTTTTGTGGCTAAAGAAATATTAATTATTAGGCTCAGTTCAATCGGTGATGTTATTCATTGTACGCCGGTGGCCGGAGCGCTGAAGGCGGCTTGGCCAGATTGTAAAATCACCTGGCTTGTCGGTGAAGTCTGTGCTGATCTACTAAAAGATAATCCCGATATTGATCACCTGATGATTTGGTCACGGGAACGCTTTGAAAAACATTTACGGGCTTATGAATTTACCCAGGCCTTTGGGCTGTGGCGGCGTTTGAAAGCAGAGTTGGCAGCAAAAACGTATGATGTGGTGCTTGATATTCATGGGCTTTTTCTCACTGGGATGATTGCCAGGCAGGCCAGGACTAGCTTGCGGATTGGCCTGCAAGATGCCAGAGAACTAAATCCGCTGCTGATGACCAAGACCGCTAAATCGCTGGGAAACCATATTGTCGAAAGGTACCTGGGCGTATTATCCCCGTTAGGTATTACTCCTGTAACTCGGAAGATGACACTTGCTGTACCTGCTAACGCTAAGCAATTTGCCCAAAGCTATTTAAGCCGGGAAAGGGTATCAGTGCAAGACAAATTGGCGATAGTAGTTCCTGGTACTACCTGGCCAACGAAGAACTGGCCGCCTGAGCTGTTTGCGACAACGGCCAGAATGCTTGCCCGGGATTTCAAAATTATGCTGTGTGGTGGCCGGAGTGAAGTCGCCAGGGGGCGGGAGATAGCCATTAAGGCTGGTGTGCCGGTAATCAATGCTATTGGCGTAACCAGCCTCTTAGAAATGGCGGCGCTGCTTGAACAGGCGGCAGTAGTAATTGCCGGTGATACCGGTCCACTCTATATGGCAGCTGCCCTGGAAACACCAACAGTGACAATCTTTGGGCCGACTAATCCTGCCACATACACGCCACCTGGTAATCAGAATGCCTTTGTGGTTAACGAATGCCAGTGTTCATTTTGTCACAAGACAAAATGCCGGATCGGGACAAGTGAATGTATAAACAGTGTGCAGCCAAAAGATGTTGTGGCGCAAGTCTATCAGGTATTGGGAAAGCTGTGAAAATAACAGAGACGCTGGAATAATTATTCCAGCGTCTCTGTTATTCATTTATGAGGTAATAACCGATTCCTCTAACAGTTTTGATACAGGTAGTTTCAAGTTTTTTCCGCAGATAATGAATATACAAATGGGGCTAAGGCACGGAGACGGGCAAGTAATTCATCAGTGGAAAAAGGTTTAACCAAATAATCATCAGCGCCGGCGTCCAGACCGTCTATCCGGTCTTGGGTAGAGTCCCTGGCTGTTAAAAGTAATATTGGAGTGTCAATTTTGAGCTTACGAACTGTCTTGACGATGTCAAGGCCATCTCTTTGGGGAAGCATGCGATCTAAGACTAAAATATCATAAGCTTCTGTTGTTGCCAGAGTAAAACCTGTTTCGCCGTCTAAGGCTGTCTCAACGATATAGCCATGTTTTTTTAGAATATGGGCTAATGCTTCTGACAGGCGGCAGGAATCTTCAACTAAAAGTATTCTCATAGACAAGCTCCTTCTGTCTATCTTTATAGTTATGTATGTTACCTTTAATTGTAAAGCAATACTTTTGAAAAGTCACTTATTTCTTCCCGGCCAATGCTGGTCTTGCATATAAAAGGACTCTGATAACGATTTTAACTCATCATCAGAGTCTTTATTAATTTCAATGTTACCCGAACTAATTGGCGCTTTCACTCGCTTGAGCTTCTAACTGCTGAAGCTCAGCCTCAATTTGCTGGATCTGATTTTTCAACGTTTGTACCTTTTGTTTTTGTGTCTCTTCATCTGTTGTAGCTTGTTGTTGAATTTGGCTTAATTGTTTCTCTAGTTCATCTTGTTTCTTTTCTAGATTTTCAATCTCGGTTTCTGTTGTATCTGTTGTAGTACTGGTGTCTGTTGGTTTTGTTTGCGATTGCGTTCCCTTCATTGAAGCTTGCATGCCTAGTTGGCTTAATTCGGCGGTATCCCCATCAATATTGGTTGCTTCAGTTCCGGCAGCGGTACTCTGTGTAGTTGTAGTATTGGAACTAGCAGCTGTGCTTGCTTGCGGCTGCGTTCCTGTTGTTGAAGCTTGCAAGGCTGATTGACTTAATTCAACGGTATCCCCATCAATACTCTTAGCATAGGCGTCTGAGTTATTTTCATCAGTTTTACTCTGAGTTGCTGCAGACTGTGATGCTGTGGAAGAAGATGTATTTTCAGTTCCATTTTGAATTGTTGAGAGACGAGAGTAGTCTTCACTTTGAATGCGCAAGTTCTATTCCTCCTCAATGTAATTTATCCATTGTTATATCCAGAGTATTCTTTGGAAATTCCTTTGAATTGTAGGACATAATTTTTTGTAATATGTGTTAGTTTAACAATAACGACGAATTAAGGTATAAAATGAAAAATATTGACAAGTTAAGTTATATTAGGTTATATTTTGTTTATAAGTATGATTAGTGTGATTGAAGTAACAAATAGCATGGTTTTGTTTTAATGAGTTAGTTTTTGTTAAAATAATACCCCGAAAATATTTTCGAAGGTGCATTAATTTGCTTGAAGTTAAAAATTTGCGTTTTTACTATGGTCAAAAAATGATTTTGAGTTCCATTAATCTGCGTATTGATGCTGGTACCGTTACAGCACCATCTATTGAGGGGAGAGAATGATACTGTGAACACAAATTTATTGGCTTTAATGCCATGTCCGCTCAAAATCCCTTTCGAACAAAAAGTCAGTATGTTTGTACAGGGGTTAAAACGAACTCATTCTGTTGATCTTAATTATCAAATTGTATCTAATGCCACACAACAACTTGGCTTTTTTTCTAAATTGGCTTTGTGTGAAGATGCAGCAGAACTGCCGGATATCATGATGGCGCCGGGTTTTAGCGGATTCTTTTTCCGGCGATTTCTTGAGCGGTTTGTCAACAAGGGGTTCTTTCAATTTGTTATTCCTTATGAAACTAATGAAACCTTAAAAAGCGTTGGTATTCCCGACGCTTTTCACCAGTATACCATTCCCTGTTTCAATCCAACTGTACTAGTTGTTGACCGGACCTTGCACCGGGACTTGCCGCTGCCGGAGACATGGGCTGATTTGCTAAGACCGGAATATACCGGTCTTTTAGCTTTGCGGGGACACACGGACGATGATTTTTGTGAGGGTATTCTAATGAACACCTACAAAGACCAAGGTTTAGACGGAATCGCAAAGCTGGGACGGGCAACAAAAACCGGGTTGCATCCTTCTCAAATGGTGAAATATATCGGCTCAGGTAACCCCGATTCTCCGGCAGTAAGCGCTATGCCCTATTCTTTTGCTCAATTAGTTAAGGAAAAGAAACATGTCACTCTGATATGGCCCCAAGACGGAGCCATTGTTAATCCATTAATTATGATGGTCAAAGCAGGTTTGCCGCCTCATTTAAAGGAGTTGGCCGAATATATCGTCGGCAGGGAAATCGGCGAGATCTTCGCTGGTGCATTTTTCCCCAGTATTCACCCCAAAGCCCAAAATCAGTTACCCGAAAATGCATCATTAAAATGGTTGGGCTGGGATTTTCTAAAATCAAATGATATCGAAAAATTAAAAGAAACGTTGAACCAGGTTTTTCTTCAATCGTTTCGGGGGATTAATGCATGAAACTTATTACCGTATCTGGCCCGCCTTCGTCCGGCAAAACCTCAGTCTTGCTACATACAATTAAAGCTTTTAAACAAAAAAATATTGCTATCGGAGTCATAAAACTAGATTGTCTCACCACCGATGATCATTTGCTCTATAAACAGGAAAAAATTCCCGTCGCTATCGGAATTTCCGGTAATTTGTGCCCTGATCATTTTTTTGTGAGTAATATCGAAGAGTGTGTTCGCTGGGGAATGAAAAAAAACTTTGACATTTTGCTTTCGGAAAGCGCTGGTCTGTGCAATCGCTGTGCACCTCACATCAAGAATGTGAAAGCTGTCTGCGTAATTGATAATCTGATGGGAATCAACACGCCAAAAAAAATCGGGCCGATGCTCAAACTGGCTGATATAGTGGTAATCACCAAAGGTGATGTGGTATCTCAGGCGGAGCGGGAAGTTTTCGCATTTCGGGTGCGTCAGGCCAATGGTCGCTGCATCATCCTGCATGTAAATGGCATCACAGGTCAAGGCGGGCATGAACTGAGCGAACTCCTGCTGGACAGTCCTGATATCGACTCAATAAGCGGCAGTCAGCTTCGCTTCTCCATGCCGGCGGCGTTATGCTCCTATTGTCTCGGCGAAACGAAAATAGGCCGTGATTTTCAATTAGGCAATGTACGTAAAATGCAATTTGATGAAAAGGATGACTTGTCATGAGGACGGAGCCCAAATTACTGCAATTGACGATGCCTTGTATTCTGCAACAATATGGTTATGCCAAAGATTTTTTTCAAACCATGGTACTACCGTTGACCGAACAGGACATTACTCTGCTGGAATACTTCAATAACCTTGATCCCGTGCTTTTGGAAGACAAAGGGCTGGAAAAAGAACAACTGAAGGAACAGTTCTGCCTGTTTATGCAGCATATGTCGCAGCTTCATCAAGGTGTAGAATTTAAAATTGAATCTGTTACTATTATCGGTGGGCGAAATAAATCTGGTGAGGCGGAAAACATTACCTTGACGATGAAGGCGGGAGAAATTCTCTCGATAGTAGGACCGACCGGTTCGGGGAAAAGCAGGCTTTTGGCCGACATTGAATGGATGGCACAGAATGATACGCCGACTGGTAGACAAATTCTTATTAACGGCAGTGTACCCAAAAAAGAATGGCGATTTTCACTGGAACATAAATTAGTGGCTCAACTATCCCAAAACATGAATTTTGTCATGGATATGAATGTCGTGGATTTTATTCGCATGCACGCCGAAAGTAGGATGATTGAGAATCCGGCAAAGAAGATCGAAACCATACTCTATATTGCTAACTCACTAGCCGGGGAAGAAATCTTTTCTCACACCCCGATAACCGCTTTAAGTGGTGGTCAGTCCCGTGCTTTAATGATTGCCGACACCGCTTTTTTGAGCACATCGCCCATTGTGTTGATCGATGAAATCGAAAATGCCGGCATTGACCGGAAGAAAGCGGTAGAACTACTGTTGAAACGGGAAAAAATTGTCCTGATGGCAACCCATGACCCCATTCTTGCCTTAATGGGAAATAAACGAATTGTAATCAAAAATGGTGGAATTTATAAAATTATAGATACAACAGAAGAAGAAAAATCCTTTCTAAGTCACTTACAGACACTGGATGCAACTTTACTTCACTATCGCAACCAGCTGCGTTGTGGGGAGCATCTTACTGCGGCCCTGCTAAGTTGATAATAAAAATTTGGAGGTCGATGCACATGAAGAAAACTTGGGCAATAAGAAAATAAGAGTATTAATTTATTCAAGTGTTAGGAAGGTGATTTTGTGAAGAAAATACTGACAGTCCTGCTATTAGCGGCTATGTTTACCGTTCCTTCAGCCGTACAGGCAACTGCGGAAGAAAACTCCGAAAAAAGTCCTCCGGAGCTAAGCCCGGTAAAAGTATCGGCAAACAGAGTGGAGGAAATAAATAAAACGGAAGAAACCGATAATCGTTTTTTTCTTCCCGCAAGCAGTCAGACTGCAACTGAGACTTTTACCCGCAAAGAAATTGAATCCATGCACCCAAAAGATGTGTTTGAAATCATTGAGCAGGGAATGGGTATAATGACTTCCTATAGAGGAAGAAAGGACTTCAATAATGTCCAGGGCCGGGCTGGCGATGCCATTGGAATTATCGTAGATGGCATCTATATACCCTGGTCCCAGTCGTCCCGCATATTGGTTAATCTGCCTGTCGAATGGATCGAGTCTGTCAAACTGATACGCGACTCTACCGTTTTGACCGTCGGCCCCCTGGCTGCTTTTACCTCCAACCTGGGTTCACCCAACCAAGGTTTTATTATCATTTCGACCAAAAAGCCATCTACCACAGCTACAGAAGCTAAAATCAGCTATAGCTCCTTTGATACTGAGAAATTTAGTATCTTTCATGGCGAAAAACTAGATAATCACTATTATGGCATAGGCTACGCCCGCTCCAGTACGAACGGCAAGGACGACTGGTATAATGGCAGTGATGCGGGCAGCTTCCTGCTAAAGAGCGGCTATGAGGGGAAAGATGTTACCTACAGCACATCTCTGTATATGGATCGAGGGAGCCGACAGTTCCAGCGGGGGGCGGTCGATTCTACCCTGTCAGATGCAAAATGGAAATACGATCCCTTGAAAACCATGATGTTTTCCTTCAATCTGGCTAAACCATGGGATGATCGCAATATAACCCAGTTTAGTTTCGGGTTCAGCAAGGTTGAGGATGATTTTATCCAGGAATACTTTTCCAAAAAAAGCAGGATCGTTTATAATCAAAAAGATTACCTGCGTGAATTCAATTTATCCCATACCATAACTTCCGGTAACAATACACTAAAATTGGGTGGACAGGCTCTACTGTGGCACTCGCCAACAGGAGCTTTTTATTACGAGACAATTGAGCGTAAGGAAGAATTATACGGGTTTTACATCTATGATGAAAACCATGTCAATGACAAGCTCACTCTGGATGGTGGTATGCGAGTCGATAGAAAACATATTTCCAAAGGTATCAACCGTTACCTAGTGACCGGCAACAAGGGTACCGATCGGTTTGAAGACCAGTGGGCCGAAAAAGCAACAAGTTACGCGCTGGGAGCCTCTTATAAGTTAGATCCGGTGTATTGTCTATCGACTCGTATTTCTTATTCCAAACAACCTACTGATAGTTATCTGACGACACTGAATAATGAGGTCTTAGATCCGGAAGTTCGATTAAAATATGAGGCAGGGATTGCTGCGAAATATAGTAACGCTTTTAACGCCTCCTTAACGGCATTTTTTTATGATATTGATGATTATAAAGTTTCTGTTGGCACCAAAAAGTCAGGTTCTGATACGGTTAATATATACGATAATACCGACGTAATAAGAAAAGGCTTGGAACTCGGTTTTTATGGAAGGTTATCACCAGTTTGGAGTTATAGTCTTGGTTATTCTTACATAACTTCCAGCAATGTGACAGATAACGGAGAGATTCCCCATAATCTTTATACATTGCGTCTACACCATCATGTAAAAGACTGGGACAGCAATCTTATCGCCCGCAGCGTGGGATCCTTCTCCAAATATGGTAAATGCTTAGGTGACTATACGACCATAGATGTGAATGTTACAAAAACGTTAAATGCTGCTACCAGTCTTACTCTGTTCGGCCGTAATATTACAGATGAACATTACGCCACCCAGTACGTCGTTTCAGAAAAAGGAACCGGCACTCCAGAAGGGTTTTACTATGACCCTGGTGCTGTTTATGGAATTGAATTAAGCACAAAATTTTAAAAAAAAACTGTACAAGGAGGGACGCTTCACTCATAGCGAGTCTTGAGCGGCATAGGGTAACCTATGCCGCTCAGCGTTATGGTAAAAAGAAGCCCACTACTATATTTATTCGCATTAACCTGTGACGGGAATCGGTGAATTTGGTAAAATAGGGATAAGTATCATAGCTTACATGGAATGGGGGGCGTCAGTATGCTGGAAAAGGTGGACTTAAAGAAAAAGATTAGTAAAGTTGAGTATAAAGGTATGGTTGACGGATTACGCGAGCGACTGGGTGAACTGCAGCGTCAGGCCAGGGATTTGGGAATTCCGGTGCTAGTAGTTTTTGAGGGCTGGGATTCGGCAGGTAAGGGAACCTTAATCAATGAGCTTATCTTATCGCTTGACCCGCGTGGCTTTAATGTCTACTCGATCGGAGAACTCAATCAAGAAGAAGCTATGCGGCCTTATTTCTGGCGTTTCTGGAACAAAACCCCCCAAAGTGGACGGATGGTTATTTTGGACAGAAGCTGGTACACTCAAATAGTAGCTGAACGCGTAAGTAAGAGTGCCAGCGCCCAGGAAACCGAAAAAAGGTTTTATGACAGCATCGCTTTTGAACGGCAGCTAGCAGATGCCGGGACGCTTATCATCAAATTTTTCTTACATATTAGTGAGAAAGAACAGCGCAAACGGCTGGAAGTATTAGAGCAAGATCCAGCTGCTGCCTGGCGGGTTACAGAAGTTGACTGGGAACAGCATCGGCAATATAATAAGTATCTGTCTGTTATAGAAGAAATGCTGCAGCAGACAGATGCCAAGAGTGCTCCGTGGACTATTGTTGAGGCTCATGACCGGCGTTATGCTATCTTAAAGATTATTGCAACTGTGGTCCAAGCTATCGAGAAACAGTTTGCGCTTGCTGAGGCGGCTGGCTGTCCTGACGTTGCCATTGTTGGCAACCCTTTGTCCGGGTTAGCCTCAGCCAAAATATTCACATCCTCTATTCTTGCCGGGGCGGACTTAACAAAAACGTTAAAGGATGTAGAGTATGAGAAAGTAATCAAGTTGTGCCAGACAAGGATAAGAGAACTGGAACACATTATCTATCAAAAACGCGTTCCGGTAGTAATTGCGTTTGAGGGCTGGGATGCTGCCGGCAAAGGGGGGGCAATCCGTCGCCTTACTGAGCATATGGACCCGCGCGGTTATACAGTTATTCCTACCAGTGCGCCGACAGATGAGGAGAAAGCCCATCATTATTTATGGCGTTTCTGGCGTAATGTTCCGAAGGCGGGTCATATCGCCATTTTTGATCGCAGTTGGTATGGACGGGTATTGGTTGAGCGGGTGGAAGGTTTTTGCTTTGAAAGTGACTGGCGAAGGGCCTACAAAGAGATTAACGAAATGGAAGCACAATGGGCAAACTTTGGGGTCGTACTTGTCAAGTGTTGGCTGCATATTGATAAAGAGGAACAAAAGAAACGATTTGAAGAACGCTTGGCTAATCCCGGTAAGCAGTGGAAAATAACAGGGGAAGATTGGCGCAACCGGGAACAATGGGAAGCGTACGAGGCGGCAGTGGATGAAATGTTTTTCCGCACAAGCACAAGCTATGCACCCTGGACATTGGTGGAGGCCAATTCCAAGGAATATGCCAGAGTCAAGGTTATTCAGTCTGTAATTGAAGCAATTGAGAAAAAGATATAAAAAACAAAAAAACCGGGATGCAGTTTGCATCCCGGTTACTAATTACCGATATCGCTGGTTAGTATCTTTGTCTCTGTTTTTAAATTTATTCCACAAAAAGCGTCCGGCCATAAATACTCCGGCTAATAGCATAACATTGAATAACATGCCGATAATGTTAGCAAACATACCTGAACCACCGAATCCAAACATGCCACCAAGCATACTGCCTAACAGCATACCGCCGCCCAAGAGGCCGGCAGTACGGAGAAAGCCGCCGCTGTTTGATTGTGTCGCCGCTTGTGTATTAGGTTTAGCTGCGGCTGCCGGAGCTTTTTCACTATAGCTTTGAGCTGGTGCTGAAGGCTTATAATCGCTGGAGCCGCTTTGAGCTGGCGATGTCTGAGTTGTTGATGGTTTTGATTTAGGGGCTGACATTTTTGACTTTGAGCCGCCAATAGCGGCAAAAGTTACTGCGTTACATGCAAACATGAATACAAAGGTAAGCAATAATAATTTTTTCATGTAGTGGTTACTCCTCCTTATGGGTTTTTACATCTTCAGGAAAAGTGTATATTTCAGCCAGACCGGGCAATTCTCCTGATAAATAACGGTCAATATCATGAACATCAATATAAAAGGAACAAGCTACTTCCAAGTATCCCTGTTCTTTACCCTGGCTGAGGTCTCTAATTGCTAACAGGCGTTCACGAAGGGCTAGACTATCTTGCTGGGATGCTGTCACGTTAAGGGTTGCGAGTGGGATACCATACTCTCTCAGAACATCTTGCAAGTTCATTCTTTCAGACATTAATTAGTGTTTCACTCCTATCATATTTATATTAGTATATAAATCTCGACAATACCAATGTAATATGAAAGTGAAAAAAAGTCAAGGTTAATAGTAAAAGGATGGTTGCTGGCAGGTATCCTTGTTATAATAGTAACTATAATTTAAGTTGTAGTAAGTGAGGTTACACTATGCGCAAATTTGTAAATGTTACTGAAAGTATTTTTACTCCGCTTGAGCCGCGACGTGCTGGTATTTTGGGTGAAGAATGTCTGGTAGTTGTCCGGTTTGTAGAGAGCCGCAGTGAGACTGCAGGCTGGCTTTATGAATATGAAGTAACCGGCGAGGTAGGTAAGGTGGAAAAGTTTTTCGCCAGAATTAAAGATATCGAGAAGAAACGGGGCTAGAATTTTATATTTTTGCACAACTGTGGTAAAATTGGTGGAGATTTATGAGGGGAGATGGGCAGTTGCAGCAAGTAACGTTAGCAGACGTTTTAGGGGCCAAAGAGCGACTGGCTTCTCTTCAGGCTGAATTACGCAGACTTCATAATATTCCTATTATCAGTATTACCACCAATATTCCAGGGGCAGTCAAAGACAGTCCGGAAAGCCGGAGTCTGTTGCGGATGGCTGTTGACCGGGTAAGGAGTATGTCCAGGGAACAAGGCTTTTCTATTGTTGAAGAACGATTTATTTATCCACTAACTGGGCCAGTTGCTGTGCTGGCTGTTGCCGGTGACCCGGACAAGCTAAAACTAGCTTGCATCATAATTGAAGAGTCAGGATATTTTGCCAGACTTTTTGATCTCGATGTATTTGATGGCGCCGGCAGGCAAATTTCCCGCCGCGATTTAGGGCTAACGGAACGTACTTGTTTTTTGTGCAAGCAAGCGGCAGCTTTATGCCGGCGCTTAGGTACCCACGCCAGTAAGGATATTATGAATAATGTTGGTGAGCGGTTAGCTTCCTTTGCCGCTGCAGCGACTAATCCATGGCCGAAAGCCGTTTTAGATATTGGCTCCTGGGCGTTGGAGGCTATGCTGATGGAAGCGGCATGTACACCATCACCAGGGTTGGTAGACCGCGATAATGCCGGTGCTCACCAGGATATGGACTTTTTTACGTTTCTGAAGAGCAGCAGCGCCCTTGCCGGTACGATGTTTCGCTGTGCTGCTGCCGGTTATCAGCATCAAGGCTTGCTCCAGGATTTACTACCAGTGCTGCGTTATGTCGGTAAAGACGGTGAACAGCAGATGCTGCACGCTACCTGCGGGGTTAATACGCAAAAAGGACTTGTATTTTTACTGGGTATTCTTGCGGCGGCCAGTGCTTACACGATAAAGCTATCAAGTAGTGTGGCTGCTGCACAAATTCTTGCTACAGCAGCTGCCATTACAAGGGGAATTGTCGCGCGCGAGCTTGCGCCGCTTGCTGAGGGACAAGGTAACGCTAAACTGACAGCAGGAGAAAAATTATATGTACAGTATGGCGTGACCGGTATCAGGGGTGAAATAGAAGCCGGTCTGCCCAGTATAAGAGAGTATGGGCTGCCGGTATTAACGGCAGCGTTAGCACAAGGTTTATCGCTCAATGATGCGCTGGTGCATACTCTCATGAGTTTGATGACAGTTGTGCAGGATACTACCATTTTACACCGTCATGGGATGGAGGTTTTGCTAACTGTGCAAAACCAGGCTAAACAAATTATCGCTCAGGGCGGTATGCTTTCCAGTGTTGGCAGGAAGAAAATTAGTGCCCTTGATCAAAGCTTTATTGAACGTAATATTAGTCCTGGCGGCGTTGCCGATTTATTAGCAGCCACTTATTTTTTGTATCTAACAACGGCAAAAACATAAGCTTGTGCCGCAACTGGAGATATCGTTGCAATGGTATGGCAGTAATGGGCTGTTAGTAGGTTGTTCTAAAAATAAAAGCGTGCCGCAAATACGGCAGGCTTTATTTTTATTCAATAATATGTTATTATTAACCTTTATAATAAATATTTAAGAAAGATAGGTATAACAATGATTAGTACAAGTAACCTGACATTGCAATTTGGCAAACGCATTCTATTCAAAGATGTAAATATAAAATTTACGCCAGGCAACTGCTATGGTCTTATTGGTGCCAATGGTACTGGTAAATCAACTTTTTTAAAGGTGCTTTCCGGTGAGGTTGAGCCGACTGCCGGCGATGTGGCTATTACCACAGGGGAACGCTTGGCTGTGCTCAAACAAAACCATTATGAGTTTGATGAGTTTGAGGTTTTACAAACAGTTATTATGGGCCATGCCCGATTATATGCCATCATGGAAGAAAAAGACGCTCTTTATGCTAAACCGGATTTCTCTGACGCAGATGGTATCCGGGTATCAGAGCTAGAGTGCGATTTTGCCGAATTAAACGGTTGGGATGCCGAAACCGAGGCCGCTAAACTCTTAAATGGCTTGGGAATAAAAGAAGAACTCCATCAACTTAAGATGGGAGATATCAGTGGCAACGAAAAGGTAAGGGTGTTGTTGGCACAAGCTCTGTTTGGAAGTCCGGATATTCTGCTGCTGGACGAACCAACAAACCATTTGGATATTGACTCAATTACTTGGCTGGAAGATTTTTTGGCCGACTTTCCCAACACGGTTATTGTGGTATCCCATGACCGGCATTTTTTAAATCAGGTATGTACTCATATTGCTGATATCGACTTCCAAAATATCCAGCTATATGTCGGTAACTATGACTTCTGGCTGGAATCAAGCCAGCTTGCCTTGCAATTGGCTAAAGAGGCTAACAAAAAGAAGGAAGAAAAGATTAAGGACTTACAAAGTTTTATCCAGCGGTTTAGTGCTAACGCATCTAAGTCCAAGCAGGCTACTTCCCGTAAAAAAATGTTAGAAAAAATAACGATAGATGATATTAGACCATCCTCCCGTAAGTATCCTTATGTAGCGTTTAAGCCTGACCGCGAGGCAGGTGCACAGCTGCTCACTGTGGATAGTATCAGTAAAAAAGTTGAAGAGGAGCAGGTTCTTACTGATATCAGTTTTATCGTAAACAAGGGCGACAAGATTGCTTTTGTCGGTCCGGATGGGTTTGCTAAAACGGCTCTCTTTAAGATTCTAATGGGAGAGATGGAAGCAGATAGTGGTTCTTTCAAATGGGGGGTAACTACAAGCCAAGCATACTTTCCTAAAGATAATGCCGAGTATTTTGACGGCGTAGATCTTAACCTTATTGATTGGTTACGGCAGTTCTCACGCGATCAGGAAGAGTCATTTATTAGAGGTTTTCTGGGAAGAATGTTATTTTCCGGTGAAGAAAGCTTAAAAGAAGCTAATGTCTTGTCTGGTGGCGAAAAAGTCCGGTGTATGTTGTCAAGAATGATGTTAAGTGGCGCCAATGTTCTGCTATTGGATGAGCCAACAAATCACTTGGATTTAGAATCAATTACCTCGCTGAATAACGGACTAATTAACTTTGAGGGTACCCTGTTGTTTGTTTCTCATGACCATCAGTTTATTCAAACAATTGCCAACCGCATTATTGAAATAACCCCTAACGGTGTGGTTGATCGCCAGATGCCTTATGATGAATATTTGGATAATGCTGACGTGAAAAAGCAATTAGCGGTATTATACGGAAAATAATAGAGCATTAAAAAGCAGAGATTGCTATTCTGTTGTGCACGATGACTCCGGGTAACTTACTTGTCATTGCAAAAACAATAGTTTAGCAATCTTTTTTTACCCTAACAGAAAGTAAGCTTTCTGTTAGGGTAAAAAAGCCGGTTCTAACTAATAATAATTTTAGTGCACTAAAACTATTATTAGGGAGAATGCTATGTCAAAAAAGCCATTTACTAATGTGACAATCGAAAAAGTACAGCGTTCTGATTTAGAGCAACTGGAAAAATTATTCGCCACCGCCTTTGCCGGCGAAATTGATATTCAGCAAATTAAGCGCCGCATCCGTCGAGCTCGGCAGTTTTATCATATTTTGCAGCCGTTAAGTAAGTTCTCTGGCTGGATAAAAAACCATTTCGATGTATATGCTGTAAAAATCGCCGGGCAGGTAGTGGGATTTATTCAGCTATCATATCTTAATTCTGCACAATTGCATATTGATTACATTGCATTTAGTAAGCAATATCGCGGGCAGGGGTTGGGCAGATGGGTTCTAACTAAGCTGCTTGAGACTGTTGCTGATGCCAATAATCAGGATGTTGTACTTGAAGTTCGGGTTGACAATCCGGCGTACAAATTGTATCAGCGTTTGGGATTTAGGGCGG
Source organism: Sporomusa sp. 246TCP1 (assembly GCF_057319775.1). Lineage (NCBI taxonomy): Bacteria > Bacillati > Bacillota > Negativicutes > Selenomonadales > Sporomusaceae > Sporomusa > Sporomusa sp. 246TCP1. The sequence continues at coordinate 669,754 of NZ_CM170492.1, forward strand.
TAACGGAAATACTGCATTATGAAATGATCTTAGGCGGTACTACCAGCTCATTACCGTCACTTGATGATGAATTGCCTGGATTTCGGGAACTTACGGCGAAGGATCGAGGCCAATTATACCGGTTATATAAGGCCTCAGTACCACCTAGTCTGCGGCGAGTCATTAAACGCAGCTATCGGGAGTTTAATCCCAGCATGCTGGTTAGGCATTTGGACTGGGCAAAAAACTATTTGATGCGTAAACAGAAAAGCAATTACGTTGTTGAGCAGTCTGATAAAATAGTGGCATTAGTAACAATCAATAGTTATGTTAAAACCAAAAATCATATAATCAGTCTTATCATTCACCACTCCTATGAATACCTGCGTCCTGCGCTGCTAAAAAAGGCCATTGATATGATTGAAGCCAGCTATAAACAAGGGGTAATAAGTTGTACTATTTATAGTGATGATCCCAATAAACAAGCTACTTTAGAGCAGCTTGGATTTAAGAGAGATTCAGCCTATTATCTGATGCTTTACCCAGCGGCTCAAAAACGTAAAGAAACAGTAAGGGCAAGGTCACAAAACGCAGCGGCAAGTAAAAGTATGAAAACATCGCTATAAGATTTTTCGTCACATTAGTAGGTTTTTTATAAATAATGTCAAAATAATATAGGTATGACTTCTGACTACAGTAAGGGGGCATACCATGTTTAAAAATATGAGGCGCAAGGAGCGGCAGAGTACAGAGGAATGCGCAGTTGCTATACTCGAAAAAAGTGAGTATGGCATATTAGCCACAGTAAGCCAGGACGGATATCCCTATGGTGTTCCACTGAGCTATGTCTATAAGGACGCCAGTATCTACTTCCATAGCGCTGCCGTAGGACACAAATTAGATAATATAGCCGCTAACCACAACGTTTCTTTTTGTGTTGTAGGCGGGAAACAGTCACTGCCAGAAAAATTTACGACAAGCTATGAAAGCGTTGTCATCTTTGGGCAGGCAAGTCAAGTAACCGGAGAAGAAAAAAAGGCTGCGTTACTTGCGTTTCTGGCTAAATACTCGCCTGCTTATCTGGAAAAAGGAAAAGCATATATTGAAAACAGTGAGGACAAAACAACCGTAATAAAAATTACTATCAAGCATATAACTGGCAAAGTGAGGCCGCAGTAAAAATGACAGAAAATGAACTTAAACAGCAAATATGTCAAATCGGCAAGCGCATGTATGACAGTGGTTTCGTTGCCGCAAATGACGGAAATATCAGTGTTAAGCTAAATTCGAAAGAGATTCTTACCACTCCAACTGGGGTAAGTAAAGGGTTTATGACGCCGGAAATGCTAGTGAAGGTGGATAGCGAGGGCCAGGTGTTGGCTGCTGCCGGCAGTTGGCGTCCGTCATCGGAACTAAAGATGCATTTACGAGTATATAAGGAGCGCCCTGATGTACAAGCGGTTGTTCATGCTCACCCGCCGTATGCCACTACGTTTGCGGTTGCCCGTACTCCCCTCGATAAACCGCTCATTGCCGAGGCTGTCGTAAATCTTGGCTGCGTGCCTGTTGCAGAGTATGGCACTCCTTCCACCAATGAGGTTCCTGATGCGGTGGCACGTTACCTGGAACACTTTGATGCAGTATTGTTAGCAAATCATGGCGCATTAGCTTGGGGGCGGGATTTACTTACTGCCTATCATAAGCTGGAATCGGTGGAGTTTTATGCCAAGCTGACGTTTTTGTCAACACAATTAGGCACAGCTCATGAATTATCCACTACTCAAATTGAAACCTTATACGAAATCAGAAAGAAGCTGGCTTTACCGGGCCGTCATCCGGGTAATAGTTGTGGAGTAGAGTGTGGTTTACCATGTAACAGATTTTGATTTTATGCAGGAGGTATTGTTGTGACAGATACTTGCTTTGACCTTAGCAAATTGCTGGTTTATCGCAATTTATTAAACGATAGTTTAGTTAAAGAACTACAAACTCTGGGGGTACTGGGGGCTGCAAAGTGTGATGAGTATGCACTTGCGGCCAGTCTTATTATTTGGGCTGAAGAAACTGGTATGGCAGGTAATATCGCAGAGAACTATTTGTTGTTCCAGCTTGGCTGTGATGAAAATATATTCAGCAGTACGGCTGGGAAAACTGGTGGTCAGCCGGGAGGGAGTCTGTTAAAGGCAGCTATCCATGATATAACAATATGGAAGGCGCTATTAAACAAAGGGTTGAGCCGGCAATTTGGTGAGGAACTCCAGGCAGTTATTAATGACTATCATCCTATCCAGGAGAGCCCAAGTAAAAAACCGGGTAAGTTCCAGGACTTGTCTACGCTTAGGGATTTGTTTTTTGATGTGACAAAAAACTATACGCCGGCAGAGGTAGTGCTGGCTCTTGGCCGCTATTATGACCGTTATGGCTGTGGCAGGCTAGCCGGTTATGGTGCGTTCAAATGGGATTTAGAGCGGCGGGAGCTTGCTGGTATTGAATATACCGATCCGGTACAGCTAAAGGATATTGTGGGCTATGAATATCAAAAGGCTGAGCTTGTCCGCAATACCGAGGCTTTTATTAATAACAAACCGGCTAACAATGTGCTGCTGGTTGGGGCCAGAGGCACCGGAAAATCATCATCAGTTAAGGCGATAGCCAACCGTTATTTTGATAAAGGTATTAGACTTATTGAAATATCCAAAACTGATTTTAAGCACATTCCCGAAATTATGGCGGCACTGCGGCAGTGGGGCAAGAAATTCATTCTATTTATTGATGATTTGTCGTTTGAGGAATTTGAAGCAGAGTACAAAATTTTAAAGTCGCTGATTGATGGTGGCATAGAGGTGCGGCCTGACAATGTTCTGATTTATGCTACCTCTAATCGGCGGAATTTGATCAAAGAAACCTGGGATGATCGCAGCGGCAATGAACTGCACCGTCAGGATACGATCAATGAAAAAATATCCCTGGCTGATCGGTTTGGCATTACGCTGTTCTTTACCTTACCTAATCAGGAAGAGTATTTCCGGATTGTTGAGGAAATTGCACACCGGAGCGGCATCCCCATGTCGGTTGCTGAGCTTAGGGCAGAAGCTTTGCGATGGGAGATGTCACATTCAGGCCGTTCGGGTCGGATTGCGAAACAGTTTATTGATTATCTGGCAGGAGAGGTTGTAGACTAACGTGAAAATGGATAGCCTGCCTATTGATGAAATACTGCCTGAGCTTAAGGCGACGCTTGGTTCACAGGTAAACGCTGTGTTGGTAGCACCACCCGGTTCTGGTAAGACAACACGTATTCCGCTGGCGCTGCTGGATGAAGAGTGGCTCAAGGGGCAGCGCATCATTGTGCTGGAACCCCGGCGTTTGGCGGCCCGCACTGCGGCCCGTTATATGGCGCAGCTGCTGGGAGAACAAGTAGGACAAACGGTAGGATACCGGGTTAGGCTGGATACTTGTATCGGTTCTAAGACACGGATTGAAGTAATCACAGAAGGTGTGCTTACCGGTATGCTTCAGACTGATCAAGGTCTTAATGGAATAGGTATGGTTATTTTTGACGAATTTCACGAACGCAGTATTCATGCCGATCTGGGGTTAGCGCTGGCTTTGGAAACACAAGCCATTCTGCGGGAAGATTTGCGACTGTTAGTTATGTCGGCAACTCTTGCAGCTGAGCCGGTAGCCGGTATGCTCAACAATGCGCCGCTTATTTACGGCAAAGGACAAGTCTTTCCGGTAGCAACACATTATCTTGAAAGACGGGATGAAGAAGGCATAGAGGCTAGTGTTGTACGAACTGTCTTTAGCGCACTAACCAACAGTAGTGGCGATATACTGGTATTTCTGCCAGGAGCGGGTGAAATCCGCCGGGTTCAGGCGGAACTGGCTGCAAGCGGTATCGCCCGGTATGCACAAGTTGCACCACTATATGGGGCTTTGTCGATAGCTGCGCAAGATGCAGCTATTTTGCCTAGTCCGGTTGGCGGGCGTAAGGTGGTTCTCTCCACGTCGATAGCTGAGACAAGCCTAACTGTTGAGGGTATCAGGACGGTGATTGATAGCGGGTTAATGCGTGTTCCGCGTTACTCACCACGTACCGGTCTTACTTCTCTCGAAACCATACGGGTCTCAAGGTCTGCCGCTGATCAGCGACGCGGCCGGGCAGGGCGCCTGGGGCCGGGAATGTGTTACCGGCTTTGGACAAAACAAGAGGATCATTACCTTGAATCCAATACTACTCCCGAAGTCTTGTCATCAGATTTGACGCCGCTGGTACTAGAACTGGCTGCTTGGGGAGTTGCCAGCCCTACGCAACTCAAGTGGCTTGATTTGCCCCCTGAACTGGCATTTTTGCAGGCCAGACAGCTGCTTGGCAAGCTGGGGGCGTTAGCAGAGGGTGGCACTATTACCAAACATGGACGGCAAATGCTGCAGACAGGTTTACACCCACGTCTGGCTCACATGGTACTTATGTCAGCAGAACTCGGTTTGGGCGGGATAGCCTGTGAGCTTGCCGCTATTCTTAGTGAACGGGATTTTTTGCAAGGTTCAGATAGTGATTTGCGTCTGCGGCTTGAAACTATCCATAATCTTGATGATGCAAAGGTTAACCCTAAACGGATGGTAACGCAAGCTAGTGATAACGCATTATGCTGGCAGATTAAACAGGAAAGTGACCGCCTGAAACAGGGATTTGGTAATTTGGTTAGTTGCTCTGCAGATATTGCGTATTGTGGTTTGTTAGTGGCCTTGGCTTATCCTGACCGGATTGGGCAACAGCGGGGTGGGGGAAGATACCTGCTGGAAAGTGGACGCGGTGCAGTACTACTTGACAGGCAACTGGTAGCGAATGCTGATTATATTGTTGCCGCTAACCTTGATGGACAGGGTACTGAGAGTCGGATTTTTCTTGCGGCACCTATTGAAATAGAACAAATTAGAACCCATTTTGCTCAGCAGATAGTAAATGAAACCACAGTTGCCTGGGATGGGGCGGTACAGGCCGTGCGGGCCAGAGTGTATGAACGATTAGGTTCGTTAACCTTAAAGGTTAGCCCTTGCCTTAAACCCAAACCAGCAGACATTTTGGGGGCTTTGCTTAGCGGGATTGCTCAGGAAGGATTAGCGATATTGCCTTGGACGCGAACGGCGCGGCAATTGCATGAGCGGCTGCTATTCATTCACCACTGGCAAGCAGGCTGGCCGGATGTTACCGATGAGACACTTCTTTCCACTCTGGATACCTGGCTTGGGCCTTATGCCTACGGTTTAACAAGCCAGGCAGAATTGACGCAATTGAATCTTGCTGCTATTTTGGAAAATATGCTTACCTGGGAGCAACGGCAGGAGCTTGCTGAGTATGCTCCGACTCACCTTATTGTGCCGAGTAAGCAACACGTTCCTATAGATTACAGCCAGCCTGATTGTCCGATGTTGGCAGTAAGAATCCAAGAAATGTTTGGTCTCCAGGAAACACCATGTATAGCGCGCGGGAAAGTCCGGTTAACCCTGAAGCTACTATCGCCGGCAAGGCGACCGGTGCAGATGACACAGGATTTGGTCAGCTTTTGGCGTACTACCTATTTTGAAGTAAAAAAAGATTTAATGGGTAGGTATCCCAAACATTTTTGGCCTGATAATCCTCTGGCTGCCACTCCAACTAACCGTGTTCGTATTAAATAATGCCTTATTGATACCACTGCATTGTGATTATCGGCTGTTCTTTATTGCCAGAACCTGTCATACAAATAATGATTAATAGGGTGCTTGACATAAGGATATTGGTATGATAGAATAAATTCTGTCGTTAGCGACAATAATATGGTGGCTGTGGTGAAGCGGTTAACACGCCGGATTGTGGCTCCGGTATTCGAGGGTTCGAGACCCTCCAGTCACCCCATATTAATAGGGGCGTAGCCAAGTCGGTAAGGCAACGGACTTTGACTCCGTCATGCGTTGGTTCGAGTCCAGCCGCCCCTGCCATTTGAGATGTGCGATGCGGGATGTTAGAAGTGGGAATCTCTGCTAACACAAGCACCACCACATCATTTATTTCTGACCTACTAGCTCAGTCGGTAGAGCACCTGACTTTTAATCAGGGTGTCCCGCGTTCGAGTCGCGGGTGGGTCACCAGTAAATTCAAGCCTCTCTGGACGCAGGTTCCAGGAGGCTTTTTGCTTTTTACAACAACCGTACAACAATGTGAACGAAAAAGCCCCGGAGCGCGGATGTTTCCACCGTGATCCGGGGCTTTTGGGTGCTGCGCGGCGGAGAAATAAAAATAGCCGCCCTTGTGTTGAGAAGGCGGCATGGTGATCTGATAAAAACCAGCGACAAAAATTTTGTTCGTTCTGGAAAAATATGCTATAATTAACGTAACAGGTTGTCGAGGAGCGGTTAGCCATTCCCTTTGTAGAAGGGGGTGGTATGATGATTTCAATGTTTGAGGCTATGTATCTCATGATTGCATTTGCAACACTCGTTGTTTTGATCGCAACAATAGGTAAGGGACGTCCGCGCACGCATTTATACGCCGTTCGGCGTCCCTTTTCCCTTGTTTCGCACCGTACGTGAGACTTTTGCCTCATACGGCGCTCCATCAAATCCTTATGACTTTCCAGTGACAGCTTTTCTCTCATCCTTATAATTTTGCGATTGATCTTCGCAGTATTTTTCGGCGGCAGTTTTGAATGAATTGTGTCGTGACACATTTTGCAGACACTGGCTAGATTAGATACCCGGTTTAGCCTATAAGCAGGCAATAGAGGACGAACATGATGGAAATCAATATCATTTTTGGCCAATGTTTTTTCGCAAACCCTGCATTTCCCTTTATCCCGGTTCAAAGCATAAGCACGGTTGAGAAAATACTCGAAAGTATATTGGGAACTGTGCTGACATTTTCCTAGCCTTTGGTTAAGATGAACAGAGAGTAATTCATCTTGACGAGGAAGAAGCGGAGTTTTACCGGTGCGCGTCTGATATAAACTACGCCCTTGCTGCAAATAGGGTATTTCTTTTTGGTTTTTCAGCTCCGGTTTCTTCCAATGGCAAAACAGCAATGATGTGAGTCCGATGATTTGATCTTTAATGAAGACTGCAGGTATGTGGCTATTGTACTTTTGGTGAACCTTGTGCAGGTTGGTTGTTTGATTAGCCGGGATTTTCTTTGCACCCAGTTTGTACATTTCACGGTAAGACAGATAGCCCAGAATCCACGCATATTTCTTCATAGCGGCAATGACTTGAGTAGCCGTCTGATAGTAGTTGATAATACCCCGTATTTTACTATTAATCAGCTCAATTTTCTTAACGCTTGGTTCTGCCTCTGAATGGGTGCACAACTGGCGAATTTGTTGTCCAATCTCTTTGACTTTGGTTTTTAACCTGGTCATATTGGGTTTCGTGCGGGTAATGTAACCAAATCTCGCTTTCGTTGATTTTATGATTTTGTAAGTAAACCCCAGAAAATCAATGGACTTCTTTTTGAGATTGGTTATTTTGGTCTTTTTCTCCGATAAAGTCAACTTGAAATGAGTGGCAAGCTTATTACGAATGATCTGTTTCCATTTTTGCGCGTTGACCTTTGTATCGGTAATCAGTACCCAGTCATCACAATAGCGGATCAAATACGCCGGCTTTAAATGGCTGCGCAGTTTCAACGCTCTAATGCGTCCCCGTGGATAAGCATAGTTTGTTTTAGTACGCTTGTTTTCCCAGGAGTTAGCAATGAACCAGTCGAAGCTATTGAGGTAGACATTGGCAAGCAACGGTGAAATAATACCACCTTGTTGAGTACCCATTGGGTTTACCGCAATTTCGTTCATAACGCCAGCTTTGAGCATTTGTCTGATGATCATGAGGACGCGGCGGTCACGAATGCCCATATGCCAAAGTTGTTTTATTAGTTTGGTGTGGTTAATTGTGTCAAAGTATTGTTTGATATCACCCTCTACAACCCAGGAATATCCTGTATTGTGCACCAAGGTAGTTGTACGGGCCATAGCCATGGCGGTGTCGCGGTAGGGGCGAAACCCATAGGAGTGCGGGAAAAATTGTGCTTCCAGAATGGGTTCTAGTATCATACGGACGCATTCTTGGATCACACGGTCAGTTGCTGTTGGAATTCCTAATTTGCGCATTTGGCGGGTTCCCGGTTTAGGAATGTATTGTCTGCGGATTGGCTTTGGATGATAACCTTCCAATGATTGTTGTATTGTACGAATTACTTGCGGGTAGGGAAGTTCCAAAAGATTCCTCATAGTGAGATGATCTGTTCCGGCTGTGTCTGCGCCTTTGTTAGATTTAATATTGTGAAATGCCGTCTGAATGGTCACCGATGATGAGATTAATTCAAGCAGGCTGTGAAATTTGGGCAGTCTGTTTTGTTCCAGAACTGCTCTTGTCTTCGCATACAATTGATCCAGAATGTGTTGCAATCCCATTTCATCAGTTGGTGGTTTAAGGATGGGATAGTCAGATTGTTGTTCCAGGCCGGCATTCCTCCTTTTCATGGATTGTGCCTGCCGGTTTCATGTCAGGTATGGGCCACGCCTTCCCTGACAGGCTGTTTGGAAAAATGCGATAAGGATTGACTATGCCCCTTTGCTCCACGGTCATTACTCCGCTTCATCACTACTACGGGCTGCCGCCCTCCGAATTCAGCAAGCATTTCCTCTTGCTTAGAGACATTTGCTGGTATCAGCGTTTACATTCTCTTTTGGAGTTCCACTGTTTCTTGCACTCTGGCTTTACATGACGACTTTAGTCCCTTCCTGTAACCCGCCAACCGTTTCTTTATCCGTTACCGGAGGATGAAAAACTCCATACCTTTACTGATATGGGACAGAAATGCAAGTTTTATATCTTCATTTCCATGATTGGACTCCACTGGGGAGTAGACTTCTTCATTTAGAAATCTCATTTCTTACGAGCCGTACATACGGAAGTTCCTGGTGTGTAAACATGGTCGTTTTATAGCCCCCCGACTACTTTGCTAACCGCTTCGCAGGTCTGCGTTTCGCCGACTTCACCGAGCTTCGTACCCCATGAGGATACCTCTCATAACGCACGTCGGAGTATTAGGGCCGGTCTGCCGGTATCCAGTCCGTTACAGGATATTCTCCTGTTTATTGGAGTGCAAAATTCGGATTTACTGTCATTCCGCTTGATTTTATTGCTCATTTCGGAGCAGATTGTTCAAGAACAGTGCGCACATAAAGAAGAAATAACCGCCCCTAGCTAAGGTTTGCGGTTATTTCTTGAAATACCTAAACTGAGGCTAACCGTTCGGTTAGGCAAACTGTGGGGCTGACGTGCTGCCAACATGTCAGTCCTTTTCTTATATTATACCCATAGACGGAAAAATATGCAACCGGTGAGGAAAAAATACGCTTACAGGGCTTTAGTTTAAATTTTATATTTTGGTTGATTTTAACTATTTTATATAGTATAGTATTAATAAACCCCCTCCCTGGGGGGGTGGATAATCTATATGAAACATTATTTCGGTTAGGAGTATGAGTTATGGCTAGTGAGCAGATGAAAAAAAGCGTACTTCAAAGATTAGGTACGATCAAAGGTCATATTGCGGGTATTGAAAAAATGGTTGAAGACGACAAGCAATGTGAGGATATTCTCTTTCAATTGAGTGCTGTATTGGGGGCAGTCAACAAGCTTAGTGCGCATATTCTTGAAGGTTATACCGAAGCCTGTTTGAATGATGTTAATATTGAGGCTGACGTACGTCAGCGAATTGAGAATTTAACCAAAACAATGCTTGCTATGGTAAAGAAAATCTGAAAAGAACAGTTAATTACAAGTTTGCAGCGATTGTCTGAAATGCAGTCGGTGTAGAAAAGGTATTGCAATGTTAACATAAATAGGGAGGGATTTGTATGAAAAAAATTGTTGTGATTGGTGGAGTGGCTGCCGGACTTAAAGCTGCCGCTAAAGCGCGTCGGGGTGATCCGCAGGCAAGTATTACCGTGCTGGAAAGAGGAAAAATCATTTCTTATGGCGCATGTGGCATGCCATATTATGTGGGAGGAGACGTTAATGACATTGAAGATTTGATGAAAACGCCGGTAGGTATTGTACGCAGTTCAGCTTTTTTCAAAAATGTTAAGGACCTTGATGTCTTAATTCAAACAGAAGCAACTGCCATTGACCGGCAAGCCAAGGTAGTAACCGTGAAGAAGCTGGCTACGGGTGAAACAGATACTATACCTTATGATAAGTTAGTTATTGCCACAGGTGCTTCACCTATCAAACCGCCGTTGCCGGGTGTGGACTTGGCCAATATCTATCAACTCTGGCATCCGGATGACGCTAAAGCAATTCGGGAAGGGTTGGAATCGAAACGGTTCAAAAATGCTGTTATTATCGGGGCCGGACTGGTCGGCATGGAAATGGCCGAAGCTCTGAGTAAGTGGAACATCCCCGTAACAGTCATAGCCAGAAAAGGGCAGGTTTTTGGGAAGTTTCTGGATCCAGAAATGGCTGGTATCGTAAGTAAATATGTACAAGATAAAATGATTTCCTTGTTATTGTCAGAAAATGTGACTCGCTTTAACGGTAATACCGTCGTAGAGTCAGTTGAAACCGACAAGCATACACTTCCCGCCGATCTGGTTATTCTGGCAATTGGTGCGCGGCCTAATGTGGAGCTGGCTAAAGCCGCAGGTTTGACGATTGGTGTTACTGGTGCCATTGTGGTAGATGAGGAAATGCGCACTAACGATCCTGATATCTATGCTGGTGGCGATTGTATAGAAAATATCAACCGTTTATCTGGACAAAAGGTGTTTGCTCCCATGGGTTCAACTGCCAATAAACATGGCCGCGTTATCGGTGAAAATCTGTGCGGTGGTCATGCCAAGTTTAAAGGTGTGCTCAACACGGTTGTGGCTAAACTACATAATCTTACTGTTGGTAAAACCGGTTTAAGTGAACGTGATGCCAAACAGCTTGGTTATGATTACATAACAGCAATGGTTGCAGGTCATGACAAGCCCCATTATATGCCTGGTGCCAAGCCGATTACTGTAAAATTAATTGCCGAGGCGCAAACAGGAAAGGTTCTCGGGATGCAGGCAGTAGGCGAAGGCGAAGTTGCCAAACGTGTGGATGTGGTGGCTGCAGTGCTGACTTTAGGCGGAACTATTGACGATTTATTTGATATTGATCTGTCGTATGCTCCACCGTATAATTCTCCTATTGATAATGTAGCGGTGGCTGCCAATGCCGTCATGAACAAACTGGCAGGAAAATTCAAAGGTATTTCGCCGCTGGTGGCCAAGGAAAAGCTGGAAGATGGTAAAACAGTTTTCCTTGATGTTCGCACTCCTGATGAATGCAAGCAGATACGTTTGTCAGATAGTCCCAGTATTAAGTATATCCCCTTAGGACAACTGCGCAACCGTGTGGCGGAATTGAACAAACAAGATGAAGTTGTAGCTTTTTGCAAAATCAGTCTACGGGGTTATGATGCCGAAGGAATCCTGGAAGGTGCCGGCTTTGAGAATGTGAAGGTCATGGAAGGCGGGATTATTTCCTGGCCATTTTCTTCCGAAAAATAATAAGTATTAGGGGTTAATTATTAGCTGGTTATTGTATCCATTTTTAATGGTAACTGTTATTTTATTTCGGTGGTTAGAGAAAAAAGGGTTATAAAACAACAAGCGCATTTTAGACATTACTATTTGTCTGAAATGTGCTTGCTTTTTTGCCCAGTTGAGGGTGACGCTTGTACGTGATGGTGCGGAGTTAGGTTATAGTATTGTACTTTTCTACAGTTGCGGTAGACAAATGTTTGCAGTGGCCAAAATGAATATATAGGTACATACCTTGTTGCATATGACGATACATTATTTTTTAAAGTCTAGTGCATTTGGCACATTGAGGTCTGACAGTTTGCCGGATTGGAATGCTGCCAGAGCCTCCTCCACGGTGCTATTCATTTCGCCTACAGAATACAGGGCGATTTGTTCGGACTGTAATACCTTAAAGGCTTTGGGGCCAACATGGCCGGTGATGAGAACCTTAGCTCCGGTTTTTGCTAAGTTCTGGCTTGATTGGATGCTTGATCTTTGGGTATGTTCTGGATTTTGTATGTTAGTTAGGGCTAGGGACGACCAAGTGTTACTTTCCTCATCATAGAGGACGAAATAGTTGGCCAGGCTAAATCGGGAATCGACTGCCGACTGGCGGTTTTCGCCATGCGCTGTAATGGCAATTTTCATCTTATTTTTCCTCGCTTTTTTCAGATTGGGTCATGGTTTTGACGGCGATGTTTAGTATCTCAATCGCGTACTTCGTTTCCATAATTTTCTAATGCCTGTGCTAATTGATCGGCACAGGAAGTTTGGTTGCGGCACAGATTGCCTTTGAATTTGGCAATGATTTCTTTTACCGGCATTCCTTCAATTATTTTGCTGATGGCTTTTAGATTTCCCGGACAACCACCAATGAATTTCACATTTTTTAAGAGACCGTTTTCAACATCAAAGTATATTTCTTTACAGCATACGCCATGTGGGATATATTTGGTCATTATTTTAGGCTCCTTAATATGATGTATAATGAAGGGCTCTTCGCTACGTAAGCTGACAGATGGGGAAGCGGGAAATGAATCCTCTGTGCTTATCAATAGCGAAGAGCTAGGGTTCAATGACTATTCGGTCTTGCGGTTTTGCTTGGCTAGATTACGCAGGTTAGCTGCTTGTGCTTCCAAGCGTTCTGCCTGGGCTTCCATGGTTTCGGGCGCTAAGGGAGTTGTGTTACTAGTAAAGCTAAAGCCGCCTTGCATGCCGCGGCCGCGACCACGACCAAAGCCATTGCCAAACCCCATTCGTTGGCAACCACCGCGTCCACGGCCTTGTGGTCCAGTGCCCCAAGGGCCTGTTCCGTCTCCTCTTGGCATAAAAATCACCTCCTTTCATAAGAATTGGAATGGGAATGTAGCATGATGGAAAATTAATAGTGCTCTTTCAGACTTTGTTCCTGTTTGATAAAATAATCTTGGATGGCTGCCTGTAGAGCGGCTACCCCTAAATTAGAACAGTGTTGTTTCGCTTCGGGTAAGCCATCTAAGGCATCAATAATATTCTGTTCGGTGATTTCTAGAGCTGCCCGGATGGTTTTTCCTTTGGCGAGTACGGTCGTCATACTGCCGCAAGCGATGGCGGATACACAACCAAAAATAAGAAAACTAATGTCGTGGATGGTATTTTCTCGAATTTTGATAAAGATTACGCAATTGTCACCACAGCCGGGTTCTCCTATGTTTCCCACACCATCTGCATCTGGCATGTGTCCGACATTTTGGGGTGAAGTGAAATGCTCCATAACTGTTTTGGAGTACATTAAATACCTCCTCCTCATATTTAACAAATGAAATATATTTCATAATCTGGCGAAAAAATTTAATTTATTCTTTTCTTTGCAGGCAAAGCAAAACATGTGTTTCATTGGTGCGCAATCGATGTGTTGCTTTTGTATGGTGTAACAGAATCATTCTAACAATATAATACAATATAATGAATAGTAGGATACTTCCATTTGTTCGGTTCCTGTGGCCTGAGTCAATTATTCGATATCCGCCAAGCGAATGGCGGCTAGTGTTTAAAGCGAGTTCTTTATAGTGGAGGGACTTATATATATCCATACTAATTATGAACTATATTTCATAATTAGTATATAATACTGAGTGGTGAATGTCAAGAAATGAAATGGGATTTTTAAATATAAGACTAGCCTTTTTTCTTGTAAAAATATACCAAAGAAAATATTGACATATAGTTATTGGTATAATATAATAAATGCAAATAGTTTGCATTTGCGTTTATTAATTGTAAAAGGTGGATAAGAATGAAAACAAAAAACGTTATATTTACTGTGTTGAGTTTAGTGATTGTATGTTGTTTCTTCTTAGTGACCGGTTGTAGTAGTAATGAACAGGCAGCAAAACAAACGGGTGAAAAAACAATCATTGCAGTAACTATTATTCCGGAAAAAACTTTTGTGGAAGCAGTTTGCAAAGATTTGGTGAAGGTAATTACCATGGTTCCCCCAGGAAATAGCCCGGAAAACTATGAGCCGACCCCAAAAGAGAAAGAACTGTTTAGTAAAGCTGCGCTTTATTTTTCTATTGGAGTTCCGACAGAAAAAGCAAATATTTTGCCTAACATCGGAAATGTCAAAGTAATTTCTTTTCAGGATAAGGTTGCTTCGGTTTATTCCGATAGAAAATTTGAATCTGGCGAAAGGGATCCGCATATATGGCTTTCACCAAAGAGAGTTAAAGTAATGGTAGAAACAATTGCTCAGGAGATGGGCGATTTTGATAAAGCAAACAAAGAAACATACACTAAAAATGCCGCAGCATATATCAAGCAGCTTGACGAAGTTGATAAACAAATAACATCAGCCCTTAATGGTGTGCAAAGTAAGAAGTTTATTGTATATCACCCAGCCTTTGGATATCTTGCCGACGATTATGGACTGCAAATGTATGCATTGGAGAAGAACGGTAAAGAAGCAACGGCACAACAGTTACAAGAAATGGTTGATCTTGCAAAAAAAGAGAACATTAAGGTTATTTTCTATCAGAAAGAAATCGACAGTAAACAATCCAGGGCATTTGCTGAGGAAATTGGAGGAAAGGCGATACAGCTTGCTCCACTAGATGCGAGTTACATTGAAAATCTTAAAAAAATGGCGGAAACGATGGCAGAGGTAATGCAATGAGTGAAACAGCTATTCACATAGATAACTTGTCAGTATATTATGGGCAAACACTTGCAATTGCAGGTGTTTGTTTTGATGTGACCGATGGTGAATATTTGGGAATTATAGGGCCTAACGGGGGAGGAAAGTCTACCCTGTTAAAGACTATTCTTGGTCTTGTTTCTGTAAATTCAGGGATTGTAGAAGTTTATGGGAATAGTCCGGGGAAAAATAAAACATTAGTGGGGTATGTTCCGCAATTTGCTGCATTAGACAAACGATTTCCAATATCGTTGTTCGAAGTTGTTTTAACAGGACGGTTAAAGCGAGGGTTGTCTCCTTTTTTGAAGTTTACACAAGAAGATAAAGACATAGTCTATGAGCTTCTTGAAAGGGTTGGAATCGCAAATCTTGCTAAGCGTCAGATATCGGAACTGTCTGGAGGGCAATTTCAAAAAATGCTTATAGCGAGAGCTCTTGCCGTAAACCCCAGACTTTTGCTTTTGGATGAACCAACCGCCAGTGTGGATACAAATTCTCGGGACCAAATATATAATCTGCTTGCAGAATTGAATAAAAAAATGACTATTATACTTGTAACACATGATATGTTCGCTATCTCGTCACAGGTCCGCAGCTTGGCCTGCCTAAACGGCCGGCTGATTTATCATGGAGAACCCGAACTTACGGAGAATATTGTAAATAGTCTTTATGGCTGTTCGGTTGATCTGATTGCCCATGGAGTGCCTCACAGGGTATTGAAAGAGCATAAGGAGGTTGAAACCAATTGATTGAGGCAATATTTGAATATCAATTTTTGCAAAATGCCTTATATGCAAGTATTTTTGGCAGTATAATCTGTGGAATTATCGGTGTTGTTATAGTAGAAAAAAAATTGATTATGATGAGTGGCGGTATAGCTCATACTTCGTACGGAGGAGTTGGTTTAGGATATCTTATGGGATTTGAGCCAATTATCGGTGCTTTTTTATTTTCCATATGTGCCGCATTGAGCATAGGATTTATTAAAAGAAGAGGCGGTGCACGTTCTGATGTTGTAATAGGATTATTGTGGTCATTAGGAATGGCTCTGGGTATTCTTTTTATTGCCTTGATGCCAGGTTATCCTCCTGATTTAAGTTCTTATCTTTTTGGTAATATTTTGTCAGTGACAAAATCAAATCTTTATTTAATCATCAGCTTAACACTTATTGTGATATTCGTAATTCTTGTCTTGTTTAATGATTGGAAAGCTTATCTCTTTGATGAGGAATTCGCCGCAATAATTGGCATAAAAACTGCTTTTCTGGAATATCTGCTTTTAGTTCTTATCGCAATGGCGGTGGTAGTTTTGATTCGGGTGGTTGGTATTATTTTGGTGCTTGCTTTGCTTACAGCTCCGGCGGCAATCGCAGGGATGCTGTCTTCAAAACTTGGAAACCGTATGATGTATGCTGTTATTATTGGGAATGTTTTTTGTATAACAGGACTGTGGATTTCGTATGTAATTAATATTGCATCAGGAGCGACTATAGTAATTCTATCGGTAATATGTTATCTTTTATCGTGTGCGATGTGTTTCATTAGGCATGAAATTAAGAAAAAAAAGATTGTAACAATTTAGGGGCGGTTGTAATGATTATTAGAGGTGTATTTTTATGAAGAAAAATACTAATTATGGAGATAATTTAAAACATAGTGGGTTAAAAAACACGAAAAACCGAACTATTATACTTGAAATTTTGGAGCAAAGCGAGCAGCCGATAGCGGCAGAACAGGTTTATTTTGAATTGAAGGAGAAGGACATATCTATTAATTTGTCTACTGTTTACAGAACTCTTGAGGCATTGACTGATAGAAGTCTGGTAACAAAACTTAGTATTGTAGGTGACAGTAGGACACTGTTTGAATACAACAGAATGGTGCATAGGCACTATTTGGTCTGTATAAGGTGTAGAAAAATTTTGGCGATCAATCATTGTCCGCTAGAGTCTTATGAAAAATTCCTTGAAAAAGAAACGAATTTTTCAATTGCCGGACATAAGCTTGATGTCTATGGCTACTGTCCGGAATGCAGAAAGAAAGGTAAGCAGGAGGAATAAGCTGTATAAATCACCTCCTTTCGGTGCTTTAGTTGTTAGGTATAAAAGACGATTTTCCTTTATCAGGTTCTAAATGAATTATTACATCACATGTACCGAGCTGGTGTTTAATGGTAGCTTCTAATTGATCGCAGATGGCATGAGCTTTATTTAATGGCATGTGTTTATCTAATATAAGATGCATATCAATTAGCCGATAACTTCCAGAATGCCGAGTGCGTAATTGATGTAATGATATCACCTGATCATGTCGATTAATGATTTCAGAAATCATTTGTTCTTCATTTGGGGGTAAACAGATATCAGTTAGTTCAGATAGATTTTTTTTGATCATTGAGTAGCCTGTTTTTAAAATTACCAGGCCTACTATTATAGCAATTGCTGAATCAATCCAAGACCAGCCAGTTAGATGGAGAAAAAATAAACCAACTAGAATGCTGCCAGATGTCCAGCTGTCAGTTTGTAAATGCAGTGCATCAGCTTCCAGGGCAGGAGAGCGAGTTTGTTTGGCGACTAGCATCATTTTACGGGAAACAAAGTAATTTACTATAATAGAAACGAGCATAACGATCATTCCGTATTCTAAATAGACAGGGAAATTGGCATGGTTATATTTTTCATAAGCTTCATATATGATCCACAAAGCCGCAGTGATGATAAGTAATGCTTCGGAAGCACCAGACAGATTTTCGAATTTGCCGTGACCGTAGTGGTGATCGGCATCAGGAGAGGAAGAAGACTTTCTTACGGCATAATAGGCGATAAGAGTTGCTAGTAAGTCGACTGCCGTGTGAATGGCTTCAGAAGTGATACTGATGCTGCTGGTATACATACCGACTAGTAGTTTTAAAATTAACAGCAAAGAAGTGGCGATCACAGAAAGTTGAGCTGTATTCTGTTTTAAGGAGTTGATAGTTTCATTCACAAAGAAACCTCCTTTTATAAAAAATATAAATAAGCCACCTGATAAGTTGATCATATAAATTAAAACAAGAGGCTACAATCGTTGCATAAAGTTGGAGCAGGTATACGCTGAGTTATAATGAAATATATTTCATAATTTAACGAAATTTTTTTACTACTTATCATGACAAACAGTAGCAGTTTGATAGGTCGGTTTAAGTTTGATGTTTGTATATGAGCAACATACAGATTATGAAATATATTTCATAATAAATATACAATACGTAACTGGGAATGTCAAGAAAATTCTTTGGGGGCTCATGTTGCTCCCGCCTCCATAGGCAGCGTTCATCATTTAGGTGGAGTAGATCTCCACCTAAATGATGAAACGAGTTCACTCCATTTGCGGGTTGTTACTAGTTGAGTAAGTTTTGTTCTGGCCTCTTCCAATAGTGTCCTCCTCTATTTTCTTATTTATTATATACCCAATCGTATTTTTCGTAATTCTTTCTATCCCATATTATAACTTCCGGTCTAATCATTAGTGCTTGCTTACTTCCCTCTTGACCTTTTTTATTAGCTTCTTCATATGTAGTAAATATACCTACCAAGTTCCTAATTCCCGTCGAAGGATCAGTAAAAGCTAAGCCAAATCCCTTTTGACTTTCAGAAAACTCAATTTCTTTATACATTGTCGTAATTCTTCCTTCCATCTTTTATACCAGGTTTCTTAATGCTTATGATGATGCCCCTCGCATTTATCTGTCCCTTCAGGATTTTTAATATACTTTAATAATTGTTGTTCCATTAAATCAAGTGCAGTTTCTACAGAGTAGCCTACCCCGAAAAATCGTGTTACACAGGCTGCTGTTAGTATTTCAAAGGCTGTTGAATTTAATTTTCCGGTAATAATGGCTTCGCAATCATAGTTAATAACTTCATTAGCAAGCTTTTCTTCTGACAAATCATCTCCATTTTTAATAGCTATGACATTTAAGTTATTCATATTGACAATTAGTAAATAATTGCATGAATCAAATTGTTCAGATACTTCACTGTTTAAATTTTGCCCATCAGCAGCTACCGCAATATTCATACTATCCTCCCTATTTGCTTACTCTTCATCTGGATAAATAAAGGCGCAACTAGAATAAGCTAGTTACGCCCGGCCTTAGAGAATGAATTACTTAATGACCGCCGCAGCCATGACCGTGTTCGTGGTCGCCGTGTTCGTGGTCGCAGGTGTTGCCGGAGTCGACAAGTTCGCCGCGTAGGTATACAGCAACCAGGTTTTCAGGCGTATCTGAAGGGGCACCGCATGATACTTTTACACCGCGTTGTTCTAAAATAGCCTGTGCGGCTTCGCCCATGCCGCCGACTATGATGTCGGTACAGCCATGCTCGGCTACCCAGTTAGGAATGACACCAGGTGCATGAGGGGGCGGGGTTAGGGTCTCATGCTTGACGATTTTGCCATCAGCTATAGTGATGATAGCGAATTGTTCACAATGACCAAAATGGGTACAAAGTTTTCCTTGAACTATGGGAATAGCAATTTTCATAGTTTTTTCAACACCCTTCTGTTTATTAGGAAGTTTTTGCAGAAACTGTTCAACAATATGTTGCATTTTCTCTTTGGTATGACTGGTTAAAGTGTCGATATTTTGACCAGCATCACCGGCGGTAACTACGCTAGGGTCAATCGGTAGTTGTCCCAAGAAGGGAAGGTTATAATCAGCTGCAGTTTTTTCGCCGCCGCCGCTTTTGAAGATGGCATGCATATTGCCGCAGGAAGGACACACAAAGCCACTCATGTTTTCGATAATGCCTAAAACCGGCATATTGACTTTCTTGCAAAATTGGATGGATTTGCGTACATCTGCTAAGGCAATTTCTTGCGGAGTTGTTACGATGACAGCTTGGCAATCAGTTACTGTCTGGGCTACGGTCAGTGGTTCGTCCCCTGTTCCGGGAGGGCTGTCAATAATCAGAAAGTCAAGTGCCCCCCAATTTACATCTGCTAAGAATTGACGTATAATGCCGATTTTTACTGGACCGCGCCAGATAAGGGGATCGTCAGGCTGATTCAATAAGCCTTGAATAGACACCACTTTTAGATTCTCGTTATATTGATACGGTTGAAATTGGTCGCCAATGGTATTAAGTCTTAGACCGGTAAGTCCTAAGAGTCCGGCAATACTGGGACCATGCACATCGACATCAAGCAGGCCAACTTTATAGCCCTGATTACTCAAGAAGACTGCTAGGTTAGTAGCAACTGTACTTTTGCCGACGCCACCTTTACCGCTCATGACTAAAATTTTGTGATTGACATTTTGTAAAAATTTGTTGATTTTTTGATCTTGTGCTTGTAATTCTTGATCACTACTATTACAGGCCATTTCAGAATCCATCTCCTTGATATTTTGATAGTAATGTTATTTTTATGCTGAAACTAGTTCACTTAGTCTCTGGTGCTGTGATGAGCGTTAATTTACCGGCTAGAAAAGCTGCTAAAGCTTCTTCAACAGTACCATTCATGGTGCCTATTGAATACATGGCAATATTTGCTGCATTCACTACTTTAAACGCCTTGGGGCCTACATTGCCGGTGATGAGTACGCTGGCCCCGGTTTTGGCCAGGGATTGTCCTGCCTGGATGCCGGCTCCATGGGCGGCTTCCAGATTTTGCGTATTGGATACGGTGTCCCAGGTATCATTTTCTTGATCATAAAGGACGAAATAATCGGCTCGGCCAAAACGGGAATCGACGGTTGCCTGGCGGTCTTCGCCGTGCGCAGTAATGGCAATTTTCATGGTGTGGTTCCTCGCTTTCTTAAGAATTTTTTGTATGGCACTATTTCTCACAGGTGAATGGCCGGTTCCACAGGGGGAGCAGCCTAGACTCCCTGGAAATGTATTTATTAACGGAAAATATTAAATTTCCGACGGAACGAGTCAAATTTTCTGTCATTTGGGGGGATGTTTAATCGGCTTGCGATGTTTTGCCATAGCCCGGTCAGTTCTTCAGTGACATTACCATCTACCACTTCTAATACTGTTTTTCCGGCTTGAATAGCACTGCGGAAGGTGTCACTGTAGGGGATTTGGCCAAATATCGGAATGTCTTTGCCGTGGCACCAGGTTCTTATTTGCTCCGTATTTTCCGGGTGCAGCGTACTTTTATTGATGCATACGGCTATGGGCAATTGGAAGTGGGCAACTAAATCTGTTAATCGTGCTAAGTCATGCATGCTAGACAAAGATGGTTCTACGACAGCCAGTGCTAAAGTGGCGCCAGATAAGGCAGCTATAGCCGGGCAGCCGATGCCAGGTGGTCCGTCAGTAATAATAAGGGGAAACTGCCTGGCGGCAGCAATTTTTTTAGCTTCTTGCCGAACCTTGCTAACCAGTTTGCCAGAGTTTTCTATCGCAAGGCCGAGTTCAGCGTGTATTAAACAGCCAAAGCGAGTGTCAGAGATAAACCAGTGGCCTGCTTGTTTTTCCTGCATGGCGATAGCGTGTTCGGGGCAGTTAAAGGCGCATACACCGCAGCCTTCGCAGTCTAGCGGTGTGGTAATAACACCGGCAGTAATGGCGCCAAACCGGCATAGGTCGGTGCATTTGCCGCAGTGTGTACAGACTTGTATATCAATATGTGGTTGAAATCCGGCTGTAAATACATGGGTTTCCTTGATAGTAGCGCCGCTAACCAGATGGAAGTTGGCCGCATCCACATCGCAGTCCACCATTACCTTTTGCGGTGCTAGACAGGCGAGAGCTGCGCTGATGCTGGTTTTGCCTGTACCGCCTTTGCCGCTGACGATGACTAATTCTTTCATGCTCTCGCGCTCCTTTCAGCTTCAAGTTGTTGCCAGATAGCAGCAGCGATGTTTTGAAAGTCAGCTGGTATGCAACCTGCAGCATACTGTTTGGCAAAGGAAAGACTGTGCGGAATTTTGGTCAAGACTGGAATTTGACGGCTTGAACAAAAGGCTTCAATATTTTCGTCGCCAGCAGCAGCATCACTTTTATTAATCACAACACCAGTTGGTATTTGGAGCAGGTGGGTAATGTTCATGGCTAATTCCAGATCATGTTTGCCAAAAGGAGTTGGTTCAGTAACTAAGATACAAAAATCGCTGTTTTTGACGGCAGTGACCATGGAACAGGAGGTGCCGGGGGGACAATCTAGCAGGATATCGCCTGTAAGCTGTGAGCTTTCTTGTTTCATTCGTTTAATGAGCGGCACAGCGCTGGGAGTACCCACTTTGAGGGTACCGTTTATAAGGTGAATGCCAGGCTGGGCGGCAGCTGTTCCGGTCATAAGGGTGCCAATTATCTTTTGCTCTTCGCAGATGGCGTTTTGTTGGCAGGCAAGCAGGCAACCGCCGCAACTATGACATAGTTCGTCAAACAACAGGGCTGATTTACCGGAAACTGCGATGGCACTGAACAGGCAAACAGCTGAACAAGCGCCGCAACCGTTGCAACGGTCACTATCAATGCGAGGCACCATAATGGTGATATCCTGTCCTGGGCCTTGCCACTTCGGCTGGAGAAACAAATGGCAGTTCGGTTCTTCCACGTCGCAGTCAATCAGGGTGATCTGAGAATGCGCGGCAGCAAGCAATAAGGCTAAGGTTGTTTTGCCGGTACCGCCCTTGCCGCTGGCAATGCTGATAAGCACGTAGCTTCCTCCTTTGTAAATCATGAGGCATATTACATAATTTACATAATTTGAATAAATTATTCATCGTCGCGACTGACAGTTGTTGCTTGACATGCGGGACATGAGAGATCATGGCAACGTTGTCCATTGCCACGCGGCAACGTCCATTTATGACCGCAGGTTTGGCAGACAAAATACCGTAGATCGGTTTGGCAGTGGCGGTCGATGCGAAAAGTTCCGCCGTCAACCCGAAGCGCATGACCTCCCCATAGGGCGGCAGCTATTTTTTGATGCGCCGTATTGACAATTCGGTGAAAGGTGGGGCGGGAGATTTCCATGCGTTCCGCTGCTGCGGCTTGATCGAGTTGTTCGATATCAGCTAAACGAATAGCTTCCATTTCTTCAATTGTTAAGGTAACTTCCTCTAGATTGTGTAAAGGAACTCCTGCAGGCTTGTAGTGAGTAGTTGGTGGTAGTTGTTCAACGCGACGTTCTTTGTGTGGGCGAGCCATAGTGCTCCTTCCAAATTGTGAAATATATTTCATAATTAATATATAATATTCTATCCAGTATGTCAAGGAATATTCTTCTATGCAAAATTTATTATGAATTGAAAAAACGCATGTTGGGCGCGAGTCAAATGTTAAACTGGATCGCATTGTTTACAATAGCGGCATTTGGTTTTGTGTTTACTAGTGGCGTTTAGTCCCCAATTTCTCATAGCAATCATAATTGGTAAGAGACTTTTACCTAAAGGAGTTAATGAATATTCAACCCGTGGTGGAATTTCTGAAAATACTTTTCTTTCAATAAGTCCGTTAGTTTCCATTTCCCGAAGCTGTTGTGTCAATATTTTTGCGCTGATAGGCCGAATACTTTTATGTAATTCACCAAAGCGCTTTCCAGCTTCCAGTAGTTCACGAATTATGAGAATTGTCCATTTTCCACTTATCAGAGAGAGGGTTATCTCTATCGGGCATTTTGTTATTTCCATAAATTGTTCTCCTATTATACTGTATGTGTGAAACCTAAGTTAGTAGGTTTAATTACCTTTTGGTTATCTATGTTACCAAAAAGTGCATACTTGTTTTTGTGGAACTGCAGGTATATTATAATGTTAGCAACTGCCTAAATAGAAAAAACAAATAATAAAAGGGGAAATAGGTAATGAAAGCATTAAATTCGGAAGTTAAGGCTTTTCTTGATGCAAATAAAATGTGGGTACTTGCAACTGCGGGAAATACCCCAAATGCTGTGCCTATATATTTTACCAAGGTGCTTGATGACAACAGGTTGATGCTTGTTGATGTTTTTATGAAAAAGACACTTGAAAACATTAAAAATAATTCTAAAGTAGCAGTTGCAGTATATAATGCAGAGAAACTTCAAGGGTACCAGCTTAAAGGGACTGCTACATATTTAAGTGAAGGCCCGCTTGTTGATCAGGGTAATACGATGGCATCCGCCCTTAAGTTAACAGCTAAAGGCGTGATAACTATTGATGTTGAAGAAGTATTAGTAACGTCCCCAGGCCCTGATATCGGAAAATCCCTCTAATTATTTGAAATATATTTCATAATTTCTACCGTATATAATATATACTTTATGGGAAGAACTGTCAACTTATTTGCGTAAATTCTTCAAATAGTTATCTCTTAATAAAATATATGCCATAAAACCTTCTCTCTTTGCCCCGGTATTCCGGGGTACTTTTTTGGCTATGCGTCGAAAAAACAGTCTCCTTTGCCAGAATGAATGCGAATTGCCGACCACAGCTTTCCACCCGGCTTTAAACACGGTTCATTTGGCCTATCTGTGTAGTCCTCAAAGCGAGGTAGTTGCTTAATCCCTAATCGTTACATAAAGGAGGAAATAATATTGTTGACTGTACAAAAACGACTGATTAATTTTTTGCTACCCCATGCGGAACAGATAGCAATTAAAGATGTACGCATTGGGCTTGGGTATACTGCAGTAAAGATTGAAAATGGTCATGGAGGAGTGGCGTGGACTCCAAAATCTTCGCCGAGTAGCTGTACCCATTTCCAAGGCGCTGGAACGCTTGTTGGGCGCCCGGTAAAAGAATTGTTAACTATGCTTAGCGACGAGGTGTCTAGCTTGGCGCGTGCGCTTGGCCTGGCGACAGCAAATGCTTTGCTTGCGTCTCTGTCAACCCCCTCGACATTGAAGGAAGAAGTCATCTCGTCGCTTAATATTACTCATAATGACCGGGTAGCTATGGTTGGATATTTCGGACCGGTAATAGGCCAATTGCGCAAGACAGGATGTCAGCTTGATATCTTGGAATTAAATGATAAGCACGGCGATACGCTTCCCCCTGAAAAAGCCGGCAATGTCTTGAGCTCTTGTACGGTAGCCATCATTACTGGTACGTCGCTAATCAATGGAACATTTGACGGATTAAATGCCGGACTGGGAGAGCCTCGCGCGGCTGTGTTGTTAGGACCATCTTCACCTTTGTGTGGTGACGTCTTCAAGGATACAAAAATCACCCATGTGGCTGGATCCCGGGTACTTGATACAGACGCCGTGTTACGCATTGTTTCGGAAGGTGGCGGCACCATGCTCATGAAGCGATATTTGAATTTTGAGACAGTATTGGTCAGATAATATAGTTTTCGACTAATTTTTGAATAATCGTATTTAGATAGTAACATCAACGATTAAGGAAAGCTTAAACTAAAATTGCCAAGCCTATCCACGAGGACAGGGCTTGGCAATTTTAGTTTAAATACTCAAATAAAACACATAAAAAATATACCATTGTTTGAATTAATGTTTCTTCCCCTGAGGAAGATAAGCTGTTTAGCTAATCTAGTCTGGACATTCTAAGATTTCTTTTAAAATATCCACATTACGAAGCGTGATAGATGTGTGATAAAAGTCAATAATATTTTCATTGCGCATGCGAGAAATTTCTTTAGATAAAGCGGGGCGAGAGACATACAGGAAATCAGCTAATTCATTGCGGTTTAATAATAGGGTAAACGTTTTTTCTCCTTTAGCTTCATATTGTTCCAGAAGATACATGCAAATTTTTTTTCGCAAGCTTTTGAGCGCAAAATATTCCAGCTTACGATGGAGAAAACAAACATTTTTTGATACCAACATTAACATATTTCGTAATAATTGTTCAAGCCCTAAAAAAGTATTTTTGTTGTCTGCAATTTTTGCACGCGATAAAAACATCACCGTACAGTCAGTTTTGGAAACTATAGATATTGGCCAATTAGTTTGCTGCGAAAATATAGCTCTAATTCCGAAACAATCCCCACTTTCAAATTCTTTAAATAATATGCATTTGCCTGTTAGGTTTTCTTTTATAAGTGACACCTTACCGTGAATTAATATACCTAATTCAGTTATTTTTTCATTTTGTTTAATAATATAGGAATCGGCTGAGTAATGTAACAATTCTGGTTTAAGGTAGGCAAACATCGTGTTTAACATATCAACAGAAATGCCGGAGAATATAGCAAATTTTGAAACTAGTTTGACTAAGTCTTCTTGCAATATTATCACAACCTTTTTCGATTGGTAATCGAGATTACCGACAGTAGCTTTATAAATGAGTATACTATATATCGACAATGATTTGCAACAAAAACAAACAATAATGAATAGTAACGATTTAAAAAAGTAAATGTGTTTATTTATGTTTATTTTTGTTGTAGAAAAGTATTGGAGGAGGACAAAATGAAAGAAAATATGCTTGATTGGACTATTAAGGACATTGTCACAAAATATCCTGAGACGTTGGAGGTATTTAGCAATAACGGTTTTGAAGCGTTTGCCGATGTAGAAGTTATTAACGAATTAGGAGCAATACTTAAGCTCAAGACTGCGTTGCGAGCAAAACAAATAGGGGCTGAAGCTTTTTTAAATCTACTAGATGAAAAAATTGCCGATGTCACCAATACTAACAATCTTCTCACCTCTATGGTTGATAGCAATTCCGGAAGATTCAACTTTGTCGCTCAGATTCCCTGTGGTCTAAAAGTTCCTTTAGAACGGGAACTGCAATCGGTCTTCCAGCAAGTCCAAAAAAATAGTGAAGAACCGATTAACTATTACACCGGAGCATGCTGCAACGATTTACTCCATCTCAATGAATGGATACCCCATTTTTTGAACATTGACGAAGTACCGGATATGGTGCTGACAAAAGGATATCACTTCTTCAACAAAAATTTCATTGAACGATTTGTTAAGCCCGGATATTTTGTTACGCCACAAAGACAGATGATAAATAACCAAATGACAGGCATTGATATGCTTGATAAAGAAGAAAATTATCATGTTGTCGGTCTGACTACTAACGTTATGGTAGTGGATAAGTCAAGACTTGGTGATTTGCCGATGCCAAGAACATGGGGCGATTTGTTAAAGCCTGAATATGAGCGCAAGGTGTTGATGAACACTTACGGGGACACTTTTAGCGATGTTGTATTATTAAACATTTATAAGGAATTTGGTGATGCTGGAATTGAAGCGCTTGGCAGGGCAATACATAGCGGATCACATGCCGCGCAGATGATTAAAGGGATGACGAGCAGCAAGGCGGATGTGCCGCCTATTTACATTATGTCTCATTTTTTTGCTAACGCCATAAGTACTTCAGATAATATAGAGATTGTTTGGCCTGAAGACGGGGCATTGGTAATGCCGCTCTTCTTTATGGTGAAGGCGGATAAAGCAAAAAAGCTGAAAGAATTAATTGATTTTGTAAGCAGTTCACGCTTTGGACAGCTTTGTGCCGATGCCTATTTTCCTTCCCTACATCCAGATGTTAATAATAAATTGGCAGCCAATGCTAAGTTTAAATGGTTGGGATGGGATTTTATAAAAGAAAACGATGTTGAAGAATTGGTAGAGAAACTAAATAAGCAGTGTTGGGAGAGTTATTCTGCCAAGGGCGGTCAGGAGAACAATTCGTCTCCAGCTTGTGGGTGTAATCCCGGCAAGGAAAGTTTAAATACACAGAGTATATGATGGGGGTGAGAATCATGCAGTTAATTACTGTATCTGGTCCGCCCTCTGCAGGGAAAACGGCAGTGATTTCTAAGATTGCTGAAATCTTGCAGCATGACAAAATAAAAGTGGCGGTTGTGAAATTTGACTGTTTGTCGACAAAGGATCAAGAATTTTATCAAAAAAAAGGTATTGTTGCCAAGACTGGATTTTCCGGTAACATTTGCCCAGATCATTTTTTCGTCAGCAATATTGAAGATTGTGTAGCTTGGGCAAACCGTAAAGGCTTTGACATGTTAATCAGCGAGAGTGCCGGACTGTGTAACCGTTGTTCGCCACATATCCGCGGGGCTTTGGCGGTATGTGTGGTTGATAATTTGAGCGGTGTTAATACCCCGCAAAAAATCGGGCCCATGCTAAAATTGGCTGATATTGTGGTAATTACCAAAGGGGACATCGTCTCACAAGGAGAAAGGGAAGTTTTTGCTTTTCGCGTCAAACAGGCTAATCCTAGAGCGATAATTGTTCACTTCAATGGTATTACCGGGCAAGGGGCTCAGGAAGCGAAAGAATTGCTTTGTGAAGCCGCGGCGTTTGAAAGTCTTATAGGCTGTCAGTTGCGATTTTCCATGCCTGCAGCCACTTGTTCTTACTGTTTGGGACAAGTTCGTATTGGCGAAGACTTCCAAATGGGCAACGTTAAAAAAATGGATTTGGACTGAGAAGGGACTGGTTTTTAAGTGTGGGAAAAGCTGTCTTCTATGACTATCCAAGAATTGTTTACAGCATATCCATATGCGATTGATTTTTTCGAAGCTTTACCATTGCCAATTAAAGATTTTGACCGGGTTCGTGATTATTTTTTTTCTATAGATGAAGAAACTTCACAGGATGTAGGAATGGACCGGCAGAATCTTATCGAACAGTTTGTCGCTTTTATGACTCAGATGCAGCAAATGCAGACTGAGGAGGAGTTGGTCAAGTCTGTTACGATTGTTGGCGGACAAGACAAAGACGGTCAGCGTGAAAATATATTATTAACAATTAATGCCGGTGAAATAATTTGCATTGTGGGACCGACTGGTTCAGGGAAAAGCCGCTTGTTGGCAGATATTGAATGGATTGCTCAGCGGGATACACCTACCAAACGTAAGATATTGATTAATAATCAGGTGCCTGATGTGAAACGGCGCTTTTCCGTCGAACATAAGCTGGTTGCGCAACTTTCGCAGAATATGAATTTTATCATGGATTTGACGGCAGAGGAATTTGTTTTGATGCATGCTGAAAGCAGAATGGTGGAAAATGCGGCCGAAGTTTGCACGAACATTATTGTGAAAGCGAACGAATTAGCTGGTGAGAAGTTTTTGCCAGGTACGCCGGTTACTTCCTTAAGCGGCGGACAGTCCCGATCTCTGATGATCGCGGATGCGGCCTATTTGAGCAAATCGCCAATTATACTTGTTGATGAGATTGAAAATGCCGGAATTGACCGGCAAAAGGCAATCCGACTTTTGGTTGACAGACAAAAAATTGTGTTGATGGCTACTCACGACCCGATTTTGGCATTAACGGGCGATAAGCGGTTGGTGATCAAAAACGGTGGAATTAAGAAAGTCATTGTGACTTCAGAACAAGAACGCCATAATTTGGTCTTGTTGGAGAAATTGGATCATCAACTATCCTCTATTCGGGATATCTTGCGTAACGGAGGGTGCATTGATCTAATACCGGCGGAACCGGGGGTGACAATTTGTTAAAAGCCGTTTCCCAGCCAGAGGGGGCCACGTTAAAGCTGTTACTATTGCCTGTTGTGTTGGTAGTGGTATTTTTCATGTCTTTTGTTGTTGGCAGTTACCCGATTTCCATTGAAACGGTTTTGGCTATTATCGCGGGAAAATTTATTTCTCTGCCGCACTATTGGACAAACGACATGGAGACTGTTGTATTTAAAATTCGTCTGCCGCGAATTATTGCGGCTATATTAGTTGGGGCAGCTTTGTCCACGTCCGGCGCTGCCTACCAGGGTATGTTTAAAAACCCGATGGTATCTCCGGGCATATTAGGAGTTTCAGCAGGCGCGAGCTTTGGCGCAGCATTGGCAATATTGCTTTCGTATAACATTGTCGGTATTCAACTGGGGGCGTTTATTGGCGGAATGCTTGCTGTAATGATTACTTATTTCATAAGTGTATGGCTCGGCCGGAATGGTGACACCATGCTGGTAATGATTCTTACCGGGATTATAGTCGGGATGCTATTTTCTTCATTTCTTTCTTTGATTAAATATGCAGCAGATCCTTATACCAAATTGCCGACGATAACGTATTGGCTGATGGGCAGTTTGGCTTCGATCAACATAAATGATGTGGAAGTGGCCAGTATCCCTATCGTCTTGGGGTTAGCCGCAGTAATGCTAGTTAGATGGAACCTGAATGTAATGTCGTTTGGCGAAGAAGAGGCAAGCGCATTAGGTGTAAACACCGGCAGGGTGAGATTTGTGGTCATCCTGTGTGCCACCATGATGACTGCTTCGGCTGTCGCGATAAGCGGGATGATCGGTTTAGTCGGGTTGATTGTGCCTCATCTGGCGCGAATGCTTGTTGGTCCGGATTATAAAGTGTTGTTACCAGCAGCGATGTTGCTGGGAGCCTGTTTTTTACTGTTGGTAGATAATCTGGCCAGAACACTGTATGCTGTTGAAATTCCTCTGGGAATTCTTACGTCACTGATTGGTGCACCTTTTTTTCTATATTTATTGATCAATTCCAAAAAGAAAGGTTGGGCTTAAGAATAGGAAAAAAGTGCAGTTGATTGCTACAAGATAAGGGGGGTATATTTGTGCCAAGAAAATTGCTCATAGGTTTTCTGATTGCTGTACTGGCATTACTGTTGACTGCGTGCGGGCAATATGCGGTTTCAAGGCAAGTCAGCGGGTCTACAGTGGAAGTGACCGATATGATTGGTCGAAAAGTGACTGTTCCTCGTAACCTAAAGAAAGTGTATTCGACGAGTCCCATTGGTACAATCATGGTGTATTCTTTTGATCCGGGCAAAGTTGCCGGGCAAAACAATGCTGTGGCGAGTAATGCAAAATATATAGCGGAGACGTACCGGAACTTACCGGTAGTAGGTGGAACATTTGGCTCTGAAGGTGCCAGTGCTAATATGGAAAAAATTATCAAAACGGCTCCGGACATTATCATTTCGGCAACAATGTCAGATATAGACAATGCTACCGAAGTTACTGCTGCCGACAGGCTGCAGAGCCAATTAGGAATACCGGTGATTGTGATCAATATGAATTTGACCAGTCTGGACAAAGCGTATGAATTTATGGGTCAATTAATGGGGCAGGAAGAACGGGCTAAGATGCTGGCCGATTATTGCCGTAATACGATTATAGAAATGAAAACAATGGTGGAGAAAGTTCCGGAAGAAAAACGAGTGCGTGTGTATTATGCTGAAGGCCCGGCAGGGCTTGCAACCGATCCCGCCGGTTCGCGGCATACCGCAGTACTTGATTTTGTCCGGGGGATCAATGTTGCACAGGTTCCGTTGAATCCCGGTTCTGGTCAATCCGCTGTTTCTGTGGAGAAGATCATGCTGTGGAATCCTGATGTAATTATCGCTACATATGCGAAAACAACCGATTCCGATAATTTTTATGATTTTATCCGCAATGATTCCAAATGGGAAAATATCAAGGCTGTTAAAGCAGGGCAAGTGTATGATATACCTAATCAGCCATTCAACTGGTTTGACCGTCCGCCGTCAATAAACCGTCTTCTTGGAATTCGCTGGCTGGCTAATCTCTTATATCCTGACTACGTCAAAATAGATATAAAAAGCGAAACCAAAAATTTTTATAAACTATTTTATCACTATGAACTGACTGATCAGGAGGTGGAAAATTTATTAAAAAATTCTCTGCGAAATGGCGACGTTCAACGGTAAAACTGCGGTTGTATTCTTTGGGTGGGAGGTGTTTTTTGGAAGGATTAGCTTAACATGACACTATTTAAGTTAGGAGTTGATTATGATGAAAAAGGAAAAGCTGCTTCCGGCATTGGTTACACTAATGCTATTCAGCGCAACATTGCCTGCGGTGGCGGAAGAGAGTACTGATAAGCAAAGTACAGAACTGAATCCTGTTTTGGTAACAGCTAAAAAAGATATTGTTGAGGAACCAATTGGCAAGGAACCGGCATATAGCCGTCTGGCTATTCCGCAAAGTGGTGAGGCAGGCACACAAACGATTACTCGCAAAGACATTGAAGCGATGCATCCCAAGGACATAATTGATGTGATTGAACAAGGTCTTGGGGTGACGACGACTTTTCAAGGCCGGAAAAATTTAAATTTCTTTCAGATTCGCGGCAATGGCAGTCTGGGTTTGATTATTGATGGCATATATGTTCCGCAAACCCAAGCTGGTCGCGAGTTAGCAAATTTCCCGCTTGAGGTTGTGGAATCTGTTCAAATTGTGCGGGACCCAACCATGTTGACTTTGGGTCCGGTTTCTGCTTTTACTTCAACCCAGGGATCGCCAAACGGCGGCTTTATTGTTATTAAAACCAGAAAACCGACGAAGGCGGAAACTGAAGTGAAAGCCAGTTACGGCACTTATCAGACTTACTCATTCAACACTTATCATGGCGAGAAATCGAGCAATTCTTATTTCGTAGCGGATTTTAACAGGTATCACACTGCGGGAAAAGATGATTGGTACAATGATGCTAGTTCGAGTTCGCTTTATTTAAAAGGTGGTTATGCTGATGAAGGTTTAACTAGCAATCTTTCCTTATTTTATGATACCGGCTCAAGAAATTTCCAACGCGGTGTTACAAACACCGGTGTGATGTCAACTTCACTTTGGGGTTATGATCCGCTGAATGCATTAATGCTCTCTTTTGATATAAATCGGTTATGGGATAAAGCCCATACAACATCCTTTAGCTATGGGTTTAGCAAGACTTGGGATGACATGCATTCAGATACAACAACGGCGAAAGGTTCGACTTTTCCTGAACGTGACTATTTGCGCGAATTTAACCTGTCACACACGATTATTTCTGATTCAGGAAAAAACACTTTGAAATTTGGCAACCAGACTATCTTGTGGCACACTCCGACCGGAGAGTTATACTATGCAGGAAAAGAGCGGAAAGAGGAATTTTACGGATACTATATTTCCGACGAGCAAAAGGTCAATGATAAATTAACTTTGGATGCCAGTGCGCGAATTGACCGGAAACATATTAGCAAAGGAATTGACAAATATAATCCATCCGGAACCAGTACGCAGGTAATCAGTGATATGTGGATGAATAATGCGACTAGTTATGCGCTGGGGGCGGCGTATAAGCTTGATTCTGTGTATAAATTGTCAACCAGAGTAGCCTATTCCAGACAGCCGGCCGATGCATTTATGAGCACGGTGAACAATGCATCGCTTGATCCAGAAGTGCGGTTCAAATACGAACTTGGAATTAATGCCGATTACAGTAAAAATCTCCATGCTGGGTTGACACTTTTCCAGCACAATATTGACGACTATAAAATAGTGGATCATACGGTGGGTACTGACCCGAATATTGTGAATGTCTATACAGCTGCTGATGTAAAACAGCACGGGATGGAACTGAGTTTGGATGGAAAGTTGGCGGATAGATTGAAATATTATCTGAGTTATTCTTATATTAGATCAGATAATGCTTCAGATAATGCCACAATGCCTCATAATGTTTATTCACTGCGGTTAACTCATAACGGGAAGGCGTTTGACACCAATTTAACACTACGAACAGTGGATTCCTATAAAAACGCTATTAAAGCCACCAAGAATGCCCCAATAGTTTCATTAGGAGGCTATACGCGGGTTGATCTTAATTTCAGCAAAATGCTCAACCCGGAGACAAAAGTGACTATTTACGGTCGCAATATTACAGACCAAAGGTATGTGAGTACATATAATAGTGGCTATTATTATGATGTCGGCGCCGTGTACGGAGTTGAATGGAGCAAGAAGTTTTAACATGCTGCACTCTTTTGCCGGTATTAGCTGGAGTATAAAATAGAGGGAGTTGTTTTTTGTGGATAAGTTCGATGCGAATGCCTATGATGAGTCAGCTGGAAAATTATTTGCTCCCATTTATCCCGTGATTGCGGAACAGATCGTAAATACAACAGGTAAAACCAAGGGGAAATGTTTAGATATTGGTACAGGACCGGGGTATTTGGGTATCGCTTTCGCTAAAATTACCGAGATGGATGTTTGTTTATTTGATATTTCGGAAAATGCATTGAATTTCGCCGCTAAAAAAATCGTTGAAGAGGGATTAGAAAACAGGATGCAGACCTTGCAGGGCGATGTTCATAATATTCCATTGAATGATTCAGCTGTTGATTTGGTAATCAGCCGCGGCTCTTTTATCTTCTGGAAAGATAAGCCGAAAGCGTTTGCGGAAATATATCGTATTCTTGCTCCCGGAGGCTTTGCTTATGTAGGTGGTGGTTTTGGCACCGACGAGTTGCGTGCTGAAATTGAGCAAAAAAGGAAGGAAAGCAACGATTCATGGGAGGAGAAAAGAAAAAAGCTTACTGGAGAAAATTTTGGCGAAAAAATTATAGAAGCGCTGATGGCGGCGGGTATTTTAGATTTTAAGATATCAATGCAAGGTGGATTTTGGGTTATTATGCGAAAATAGTAAAGCTGTTATTTTATTTGGATTAATAGTATAGGCGCTAGCCTTTTTATGAGATAGTTCAGAAATAAAAAAAGGGAAAGAAGGAATTTGCAAAATGAAGATTGATGCTAAAAAATATGATGAAATTGCTCGGGAAGTGTTTGCTCCGATTTATCCTGTTATTGCTGAGCAAATAAAAAGAAAAACCGGTATAACCAAAGGAACATGCCTGGATGTTGGCTGTGGCAGCGGTTATTTGGGATTGGCGTTGGCCCAAATAACCGATTTAACTATTTGTTTTTTTGATCAGTCTGTGGAAATGTTAGAACTCGTAACCCGGAAGATTAGTGATAACGGCCTGACAGCTAAGGCACGTACATTATTGGGGGATGTGCACGCTATTCCGTATTCCGATCAATCAATTGAATTGGTTGTAAGCAGGGGATCAATATTTTTTTGGGAGGATCGTTCCCGGGCATTCCGTGAGATTTATCGGGTGCTCACGCCGGGAGGCATGGCGTTTGTCGGTGGAGGTTTTGGTACCCCTGAACTAAAAAGGGAAATTATTGATAGAATTGAGGAAAGAAATAAAAACTCTGAGACGGGAAATTTTAAGGCTAAGGTTGGCAAAAATATCAGCAAAGACAATGAGAAGCTTTTTCGTGGTGAATTGCAGCGGGCGGGCGTAGCAACGTTTGAAATCATTCTGGATGACGCCGGTCTATGGGTTGTGATGAAGAAATGAAATGCAGTATTTGTGAACGAGGTTGTGTAATTCCGGCTGGAGGCATAGGTGCTTGTGGGATGTACGGTAATAAAGAAGAAACAATTACTGAATTATTTCCCGACAAATATCTGATTACAACGCCAATTTCTGTAGAAACAATGCCTATGTTGCACTTTTATCCGGGGGGGAAGTTTTTACAGATCAGTACAGCAGGCTGCAATTTTGAATGCGCCGGCTGTATTTCTACGGTAATTGTCAGGGAAATGGACGCCGCCAGCAAGATTTTACATAGATTATCACCGGCAGAAGTGATTAAAAAAGCGGTGGATAACGAATGTTGCGGGATTGTGTTTTTAATGAATGATCCGTTAGCTTCATTTCTAACCTTTGTAGAAGTTGCCAAAACCGCAAAAAAACATGGTCTGCTGGTAGGCTTTTCATCAAACGGCTATTTTACCCGTGATTCGCTGAACCGAATTGCAGAGGTATTAGATTTTGTCAATATAGGTGTTAAAGGCCTGTCAGATCAGGCTTACCGGCAGTGTGGCGGTAGTACGCCGGAGCCTGTGCTTAGAAACATTAAAGCCTTATATGAACGGGGAATACATGTCGAGGTTTCCTGTATTCATTGCAATCATAATCAGGAGGAATTGGTAAGCCTTTCCCGGGAAATATCTGAAATCTCCCGGGAAATCCCTTTACAGATTATGCGGTTTATTCCGTTGGAAAGTGCTGATCCATTATTGGAACCGGCAATTAGAGAGACGGAAGAGTTGCGGAATATCTTAGTGAAACAGTTGGCTTATGTCTATGTTTTTAACTCTCCCGGGACAGAGTATCTCAGTACTTTTTGCCCGGAATGTGGCGAGGTGATCTTTAAACGGGATTTTTATGGCCCTATGGGTGCCAAATTGCGAGCTGCGGGAGTGGGGCTGGCTGAAGGCAATACTTGCCCCAATTGTGGGCGTAAGCTTAATTTTACAGGGAGTGGAGCGAAAGAACTATATCGGGAAGAGGGCTTTCAGGGCGGTTATCCTTTTACTAGAGCCTTGGAGATGATTGAAGCCATATTGATTGCAATTGGCGCAGATGATAAGAAAAAGGTGTTGCGAGCCTGGGAAGAGGTACTTTCCGGTAACGGCTTAATGAAACTGCACCATGATATTCAAAATCCGGAAACGTATATTAGTTTGATTCGCCATTTCGGAAAATTAATTCAACATGATGCTGCTGCTGAAAAACTTGCTGTCTATATGGAAACGAAACTGACGGTTATTAAGCAAGCGCTTGTCGACATAAAGAAAAAACCACGGGTCTATTATGCCATGGGCAAACCAAACTTCTGTCTAAATGGCGAGCGTTTTGAAAATCAATTAATTGAAGTCGCCGGTGGGATTAGCGAGAATAAGAAAATCAGCGGCAGTGGCAGGCCGGGAGTGGGGATAACTTATGATGTATTAAAGTCTTTAAATCCAGAAGTGATTTTTATTTCATCTTTTCTGTCTTCTACGGTTGAAGATTTTTATCACGAGTTTCCTGAGGAGATGCTTGATATTGATGCGGTAAACAATCACCGAATTTATACTCATCCTGGGCCATGCTGGGATTTTGGCAGTCCAAGATGGATATTGGGACTCATGTATATTGCCAATGTATTACATCCAGAAATGTTTAGTTTTGATATAATTTCCGAAGCTAAAATGTTTTATAGGGAATTTTATAATTTGAATTTTAACGTGCTTGATTGTAACCGCTCTTTTGGTAAGCCGAGCAGTAAATGGCGCTGGAAGGCGTAGCTTTTGTATTGCACCTTATTTTCGCCTAGACTTATGTTTAGGCGATACTTTTTTGAGGGGGGATGTACTTTTACACGGAAATACCGGTATTGGGGCATAGTGTTTCCCTTCAAATTGTGAAATATATAATATTTTAGTATGTCAAGAAAGAAAATATTTGAATCTGCTGGAAGGATTATATAAGATAAAAACGAAGTTATAATGATAATATCATTATTTACTTAATGGTTAAAGTAGTTTACAAAGGTAGTTATTTACGTCATAAGACTATAGTGAGTAGAATTCATGCGTAGAAGTTATTCTCGCCGTTGGAGGAGATGCTGTTGTTAAAACTGGAAAATTTGTCGGTGGCAGTTAATAATCGCCCCATATTGCATGATGTAAACCTGCATATTAAACAGGGCGAAGTACATGTGTTGTTTGGTCCAAATGGCACTGGGAAATCTACATTGATTGGTGCAATTATGGGTTTTGCCAGGTATACAATCACTGCTGGAAAGATTTATTTTAAAGGACAGGATATTACGAACCTGCCAATAGATGAACGCGCCCGCAGGGGGATTGGCATTATGATCCAAAGACCGCCGACTTTACGGGGACTTTCCGTGCGGGAAATGGTAAATATTTGTGGAAAAAACCAGGCTGATGTTGAAATACTGGCTGGCAAAACAAATATGCTGGAATTTTTGGATAGAGGTGTAAATGAAGGATTTTCCGGTGGTGAGCTCAAACGTTCCGAACTGTTACAATTGATGGCGCAGCAGCCGGAGTTGCTAATGTTGGATGAACCGGAATCCGGGGTTGACATTGATAATATCGCTGTGGTTGGACAAGCTGCCAATTATATTTTGGAACGCGGTACTAGAAAGAACGGTCAAACTATCAAAAAACGCCGGCTTGACCGGCAAAAGTCGGGACTGATAATTACACATACTGGTCACATTTTGGATTATGTACCTGCTGATATGGCTCATGTAATGTATCAGGGAACCTTATCGTGCAGTGGCAATCCTCAGGAAATGCTGGCTTGTATTCATGACAAAGGCTATGAAGAATGTATCAATTGCGCATTAGAGGGGGTGAAAATATGAAGAACGAGGCAAGCATCAGGGACAAGGCGCAGGCCGCAGCTGAGAAAAAGGCTGTGCTGGGTGCGGATATAGATTTTGCGGTTTTTGCTGACAAGGGTATTGAACAAGCTTATCTTTCCGATCCCGCTCAGCTTTCTATGCAACAACAAACCCAACTAGAGGGTATTGGCATGGAAATAGCGGGAGAAGAACGATCAGGAACGTATATGCAGATTGATCATTCGGTTGTGCATTGTAATGTTGCCAGTGACGGCGTAGAGATTCTTAGTACCGATGAGGCTCTGAAAAAGTATGATTGGCTGAGTGATTATTGGTGGCAGGCGGTTGAACCAGATACTGATAAATACACTGCCAGGGCGGCTTTGCATCAGGAACACGGCTATTTTATTCGAGCCTTAGCGGGGGCGAAGATAGATCATCCAGTGCAGGCTTGTCTATATATTGGTCAGGAAGATATCATCCAGGATGTACATAATATTATCATTGTGGAAGAAGGGGCGGAACTACATGTTATTACAGGTTGCGCCACTGATCCCCATGTAAAGAAGGGTATGCATGTTGGTATCAGCGAGTTCTATGTGAAAAAAGGCGGAAAACTGACGTTTACCATGATTCATCGTTGGGGTGAAGAAATTGCGGTTAGGCCGCGTACCAGTGTTATCGTTGAAGAAGACGGTTTGTACCTTTCAAATTATATCTGTATGCAGCCGGTAAGGGATTTGCAAATGTATCCGACGACTAAGCTGGTTGGGCGGGGGGCGGTTTCCCGTATTAATTCGATTTTGGTTGCGCCGCCAGGTTCGCATATGGATGTTGGCGGGCGTGCTATCCTAGCGGCACCGGGTTCCAAGGCTGAGATTATTGCCCGTACGCTCAGTACCGGTGGGGTGGTGATTAACCGCGGACATTTGCTGGGACAGTCACCAGAAACTAAGGCGCATTTGGAGTGCCATGGTTTACTGCTGTCAGAACAAGGAGTCATTCATGCCGTGCCGGAATTGGAAGCCCGGACTGGTAATGCGGAGCTCAGCCATGAAGCGGCAGTCGGGAAGATTGCTCCCGAAGAAATTGAGTACCTGATGGCTCGTGGTCAGAATGAGGAAGAAGCAGTAGCTACAATTGTTCGCGGCTTTCTTAATGTGAACATTGAGGGGTTGCCTGAGGCGTTGAAGCGGGAGATAGACACTGTAATCCAGGAATTTAGCTTGAAAAATATTCAAAATTGATTGTGTGCGAGTGAATGATAAGCAAAGAAAGAGATATTTGACACTTTACCAAAGAGCCAAATATCTCTTTCTTCTAATATACATAACATTCCTTGATTTGATATTGACATAGCAAAATAACTATGGTAATATAACAACTGCAGCACAAAGTAATAGCCTATGCGGGAGTGGCGGAACTGGCAGACGCACTAGACTTAGGATCTAGCGCCGTGAGGCGTGCAGGTTCAATTCCTGTCTCCCGCACCATCAAATTCAAAAAGACTCGTAGTTATACGAGTCTTTTTCTGCGTTACGTACGTGATAGAAACGAGGGAACAGGTAGTGTTTTATGAAAACACTACCTGTTCCCTCGTTTCATGAAATAATTCATATAAAATTTGACAAACTAAATAGGATATGAAAATCGTGAGTTAGCAATATAACTCTACTTCGCTGAAGATGGGGGAAACGTACTTGACTGTGCAAAAGAAAAAAATGCTTATTCTTACTGGTACTTTCCTAGCTGTTTTGGCGTCTATAGCTTGGAGTTTAGTGCAACAGGGACGCTACGACTATGCTCAGAATATAGCTATAAAAATAGTTGTATGGGTAATATATACTTTTTGGGAAGTAAAGTCAGGCATTGCAATTAGTAACTATATTCGAGCTAGTGTAATGACAGTACTTACTAGTGATTGTTATTTCGGTTTATATTTGGATTTTTATGTTATATCGTCAATTTTTGATAAAGTTCTGCATGTGTTTGGCAGCTACGTATTTTCGCTGTTTGCCTATAGTATTATTTGTAAACTCTCTCAGCCGATGATCGGGCGGGGGTTTACGTTTATCTTTATTTTTACATTAGGACTCAGTATGGGAGCATTATATGAAGTTGGTGAGTTCCTGGGCGATAGTATAGCTAAACCAAGCATGCCAAGCCAACCTAATTTGCTGGATACGGATCTTGATTTGATTGCTGACATAATGGGGTCGCTGTTAGCTGCTGTTCATGTAACAATTATATTAGTAGGAAACTTAAACAACAATCTTCGGTAATGTGGTTGGCTGTCATACTTCAACTGGGGCAAAAACTACACCTGAAGTGAGTCCTGTTTTATAGCGGGTTACATAGGCGATGAGCGATTGGCGTACACATGCGCGGTTGACATTGACGTGGCCAGCAAAAACGCGGACGGCATTGACGCGGATTGCATTGGCGAGGAAAACAGTGACGGGGCCAACAGGGAGCCGAGGTGGGCTGGCAAGGACTCCAGGAAGGGCGGCAGCCAACATTAGTGATGCGTTCACCGAATTCTTCCTCTTCAAAATCGGTATCCCATTCATTCATTTCTGGAATTTCCCATTTGGGATTTTTATAGTTATCGTCAGACATTGCTATTCATCCTCCCATTTTCCTGTATAAGGATTATACGAACAGTCCGCAGGAGCTGCAGTCCAGCATTTGTGAGTGTCCATGCTTTGTGCCAGGGGGCGGCAATCAGCACATGCGTAACGGTATTCGCAATCCTGACATTTAGTTATACAATCTTTGGTTGTCTGCCAGCATGTTTTCAGCGGCTGTTCGTTAAGTATCGTATGAAGTGATGTAGCTAACACGTTGCCGCAAACCTGGTCGCGGGCGAAGATACAAGGTATAACATCACCGCTGGCAGTTATGGCTAGGCGTCCGGCTAAACAACTGTGGAATTGTTTGGCTTTGACAAAGGATTCCGGGTCAGTAAAAAAAGGTGGTTTGATTGCTTGCTTGGTATAGGCTGTGGGTAATAGATCCTGGTCATTACCGCGTCCGGTAGGGCGAACAACATCTGGAGGTGCAGATTCTACACCAAGTTTAGTACAGAGGTCCATAATATTCTCGGCTTCGTGTTCGTTGGCTTTCATAAGAATGGAGGCGATACGAAGGGGAATATTTTTGGCTAAAATTTTATTTATTGCAGTCATGGTTTTTTTAAAGCTGCCAGGATGAAGGGTCACTTTGTCATGGGTTGCAGCATTATTAGCGTAGAGCGTGGTGGCAATACTGACATCATACTGTTTGAAAAAATTAATACAATCATCATCGACAAGAGTAGCATTGGTAAATATTTCAATTAAGTCATAGTTTTCTTCGCGGGCTTTGATTACTAGTTCCCGCCATTTGGGATAGAGCAGTGGTTCACCGCCGATAAGCTGGAGGCCATAGGCACCCTCCTTGCGAGCTTCGGTAATAAGTTCAAGCCAACGATTATGTGGTACGCAACCGGCTGGTACTTCCGGGCTGCTGGTAGAATAACAATGTAAGCACCGGTTATTGCAGGTTGAGGTAAGTTCTAGCCAAATAAATTCTAATTGCGGTTGATAGCGGGGGGGATAGTGTTTCTTTGTGTTTGTTTGGGGATCAGTATAGAAGGCGCCTAATCCTTTGGCAGTTAAGGTATCAAGGAAGGACAGGTATAGCTTATTATCCTTGTGAGTTATATCTAGTAGTGTTTCTAATGCTGTGTCCTGACATGCTTTTAAGAGATCGACCGCTCCCCGGTTAATTGAATATACCCGGCCTGAGTCTAGATTATAGATAGCTCCGCGTGTTTTGCCTTCGACAAGTACGCATTCCTCTTTCAAGTAGTAATGCAATTGAACAGCCTCCTTTAGGAGAAGGTTTTTTTATGTGTCTTATACATAATATGCAAGCCACTAAATATGTGTTAGTTTTCAAAAATAAAGCTAAAACACTAGTTCAGGTGGATAATTTACTTACCTGAACTAACGCCGCCTATAGAGTTACTCGCGTGCAAAAAAAATACAGTTGACAAATGATTGGGTTATGGTATATAATCAAATTCGTTGTTAAGACATGTGCGGAAGTAGCTCAGCGGTAGAGCATCGCCTTGCCAAGGCGAGGGTCGCGAGTTCGAATCT
Source organism: Sporomusa sp. 246TCP1 (assembly GCF_057319775.1). Taxonomy (NCBI): domain Bacteria; kingdom Bacillati; phylum Bacillota; class Negativicutes; order Selenomonadales; family Sporomusaceae; genus Sporomusa; species Sporomusa sp. 246TCP1. The sequence continues at coordinate 711,559 of NZ_CM170492.1, forward strand.
CGTTTTCCGCTCCATATCACATATAACCCAGCATATTCTGCTGGGTTTTTTGCTCATATCTTGTCTTTGGTTTTTAAGTGTGGTATGATATTATGCATGACATTGCTGCAATTTGTGGATACTGGAAAAAAATAATGGTTAAACCAGAACGCCCATGAAATATATGTCAATAATGGGAATACTATTGCAAGGGACTATGTTGACAGTTATAAGCTGTGTCAGCAGTTAATTTCATAAGGAGGAAATACATAAATGAAGGTAACAGCGGAAAGAATAGACAATCATAAAACGATGCTCAATTTAGAAATACCCCAAACTGAGGTAGCCAAGGCGTTGGAAAAGGCTTACCGCAAGCTGGCTAATCAAGTCAACATCCCTGGATTTCGTAAAGGTAAGGCCCCTCGCAAAGTTATAGAAGCACGTATTGGTAAAGAAGCACTGCTGGATGAGGCATTTGAAATACTGGCTCCTGAGGCTTTTGCCAAAGCGCTTAAAGAGCAGGACATTGACCCGGTTGGCCGTCCAGAGATCGAAGTTGTAACATTGGCAGAAGATCAACCGTTAGTATTTAAAGCTACTGTCGTAAAAATGCCTGAAGTTACTTTAGGCCAATATAAAGAACTTGATATAGAAAAGACTATTGCTGAAATCACTGACGCAGAGGTAGATTCCGAGCTTGAAAAAAATCGTAACCGCAATGCCAAAATGGTAGTTGTTGAAGAGGCTGAACTTAAACAAGGCGATTTAGCTATTATAGACTTTAAAGGCTTTGTCGATGGCGTTGCCTTTGAAGGCGGCGAAGGTAAGAGCTATCCGCTGGAAATTGGTTCAGGCAGCTTTATCCCTGGTTTCGAAGACCAATTGATCGGGGCTAAGTCCGGTGAAGAGAAGGAAGTAAACGTTTCTTTCCCTGCAGAGTATTTTGTTGCTGAATTGGCTGGTAAAGCAGCTGTATTTAATGTTAAGATTAATGATGTAAAGCGTAAGGAAATTCCGGAGCTTGATGATGATTTTGCCAAAGAAACCAGTGAATTTGATACTCTGGCGGAATTAAAAACCGATATTAAGAATAAGTTAGAACAGGCTGCTAGTGCCAAAGCCGAACACGATTTCCGTACTGCAGCTATCAAATTGGCAGTTGACAACGCTGAAGTTGATGTGCCGGACGTTATGATTGAAAACCAAATTGACAATATGATTCAGGATTTTGACATCAATTTGCAGCAACGTGGTATGAAAATTGATAAATATCTTGAATATACTAAAATGGATATGGCAGCTTTGCGTGCTAACTACCGCAATTCTGCGCAATACAATGTTAAAACCGATCTGGTTTTAGAAGCTATTGTAAAGGCTGAAGAATTTACTGCTACGCCTGAGGAAATGCAGCAGGAAATTGAGACTATGGCAGCGAATTATCAGACCACAGCTGAAGAAATTGTTAAGGTAATTCGTGAGACTAATCGATTCCAGGCTCTCCAGGCTTCTGTTCTTCGTAAAAAAGCTGTTGAGTTTATAATCGATAATGTAGCAAAAAAATAAATTTTAGGTTTGAGGTGATTTGTAATGCCCTATGTACCAATTGTTGTAGAACAGTCTAACCGTGGTGAGCGGGCGTATGATATCTACTCGCGACTGTTAAAAGACCGTATTGTATTTATTGGTGGCCCTATTGACGATAATGTAGCAAATTTGTTTATTGCGCAGTTGTTGTTTTTGGAGTCTGAAGACCCTGACAAGGATATTCACGTATATATTAATAGCCCTGGAGGCGTAGTAACTGCTGCTATGGCAATGTATGATACAATGCAATATGTCAAGCCTGATGTAACTACTACCTGCATGGGGCAGGCAGCCAGTGCCGGTGCACTGCTGCTTACCGCTGGGGCCAAAGGCAAACGCTATGCACTTCCGAATTCGAGGATTATGATTCATCAACCGCTTGGTGGTGCCCAAGGGCAAGCTACCGATATTGAAATTCACGCACGGGAGATTATCCGTATGCGGGAACATTTAAACGGGATTCTCGTCCACCATACTGGCCAACCGATGGAAAAAATCCAAAATGATACCGAAAGGGACTTCTTTATGTCCAGCGAGGAAGCCAAAGTATATGGCCTTATTGATGCTGTCGTGGTGCGGGGTGATAGACACAAGGAGACTCCCAAGTAGAGAGGTGGTAATATGTTGAAGTTCGGTGATGACAGGGGTCAACTGAAATGTTCTTTTTGCGGTAAACTGCAAGAGCAAGTGAAAAAACTTGTTGCGGGTCCGGGAGTATATATATGTGATGAATGCATAGAATTGTGCAATGAAATCATCGAAGAGGAACTGAGTGAGGATATAGATGTCGAACTCAGAGATGTTCCCAAGCCTAAAGAGATAAAGGATATTCTTGACCAGTACGTCATTGGCCAGGAGGAAGCTAAAAAATCCCTGGCAGTGGCTGTGTACAATCACTATAAGCGGATTAATCTTGGTGCAAAAATGGATGATGTGGAATTGCAAAAGTCTAACATCATCATGCTTGGCCCGACTGGCAGTGGTAAAACGCTGTTAGCGCAAACCTTAGCTAAAATTCTCAATGTTCCTTTTGCTGTAGCAGATGCTACTTCATTAACTGAAGCCGGATATGTAGGTGAAGATGTAGAAAATATTCTTCTAAAACTTATTCAGGCTGCCGATTATGATGTGGAAAAAGCCGAAAAGGGTATTGTTTATATTGATGAAATTGATAAAATTGCGCGCAAGTCGGAAAATCCTTCAATTACTCGTGATGTTTCTGGTGAAGGTGTGCAGCAGGCTCTCCTTAAAATTCTAGAGGGTACGGTTGCCAGTGTACCGCCGCAAGGCGGGCGTAAGCATCCACATCAGGAGTTTATTCAGATTGATACCACCAACATTCTTTTTATCTGCGGCGGTGCCTTTGACGGTGTTGATAAAATTATCGGTGCCAGGACAGGGAAAAAGTCGATGGGCTTTGGTGCTGAAGTCCGTAGCAAGGAGAAAAAACAGGTGGGTGAAATGCTTCGCAGTATTTTACCGGAAGATCTCCTTAAATTTGGACTTATTCCCGAATTTGTCGGCAGATTACCTGTAATTGTTACTCTTGATGCTCTGGACGAAGATGCACTTGTGCGCATTCTAATCGAACCCAAGAATGCACTTGTTAAGCAATATCAGAAGTTCTTGGAAATCGATAATGTGCAGCTTGAATTTAAAGATGAAGCATTAAAAGAAATTGCTGCTGAAGCTTTAAAACGCAATACCGGTGCTCGAGGTCTTAGAGCGATCATTGAGACCATAATGCGTAATGTTATGTATGACATTCCATCCCGTACTGATATTGCTAAATGCATTGTTACTAAGGAAGTTATTAGTAACAAAGAGGAACCAGTGCTAGTGGCTGTTGAGCGTAAAAACAAGAAGAAAGAAGAATCTGCTTAAAAGAAGCCGTAAGGCTTCTTTTTTTTATATAACTAACTTGCCGGGTTTTGCCAGGATAAAATAATGGTCATTGCCAATACTAGACTCATTACAAAGTAAAAGCAGTTATAAGATTGCCCGGGAAGGAGGTTCGTGGAATTTTGGATTATGCTGTTAACATTATCAGTGTGATTCAGTTGTTTTTCGCCGTGGTTATTGGACTCTATTTCTGGAACCTGCTAAAATCACAACAGGGTAATAAGATGGCGGTAGAGCGCGAATCCAGAAAAGAAATGGATAAACTGCAAAAAATGCGGGAAATATCCTTAACTGAGCCACTGGCTGAAAAAACCCGCCCTACTGACTTTTCGGAAATAGTCGGTCAAGAGGAAGGGTTAAAAGCACTTCGTGCAGCTCTGTGTGGTGGTAATCCACAACATGTTCTCATTTACGGACCACCTGGAGTAGGTAAAACAGCGGCAGCTCGATTAATACTCAATGAGGCCAGACGAAATGGCTATTCTCCTTTTCAGCCTGAGGCAAAATTCATTGAACTTGATGCAACAACAGCCCGCTTTGATGAACGGGGTATTGCCGATCCTCTTATTGGCACAGTACATGATCCTATCTACCAAGGGGCGGGCCAAATGGGAATGGCAGGTATTCCACAGCCAAAAGCAGGGGCGGTAACAAAAGCACATGGTGGAGTGCTGTTTATTGATGAAATTGGGGAACTTCACCATATCCAAATGAATAAACTATTAAAGGTGTTGGAAGACAGGAAGGTTTTTCTGGACAGTTCCTATTATAACAGTGAAGACACCAACATTCCCCAGCATATTCATGACATATTTCAAAATGGTCTGCCAGCAGACTTTCGGCTTATTGGTGCTACCACCCGGACGCCACAGGACATTCCGCCGGCTATACGTTCACGCTGTGTTGAGATTTTTTTTCGACCGCTTTTGCCTGATGAAATTACTATAGTGGCTTTAACGGCAGCTAAAAAGGTTAATTATAGTCTTGATGATGGTGCCTTAGAGGTAATTAAGCGGTATGCAACTAATGGGCGCGAGGCTGTTAATATCATACAAATAGCAGTTGGGATTGTTCAAAGTACAGTCAAACAGGAACGAATCATTACACAAGCTGATGTCGAATGGGTTATTAACTTTGGCCAATATAGTCCACGGCCTGAGAAAAAAATTCCGGTTATCCCCCAGGTTGGTGTAGTTAACGGTTTGGCGGTCTATGGCGCCAATATCGGTATGCTTATGGAACTGGAAGTAACAGCGGTTCCTAATAATTACGGTACAGGAAAACTTACTGTTACTGGTATTGTTGATGAAGAGGAATTTGGCTCGCCTGGGCGCACCATGCGGCGTAAAAGTATGGCAAAAGGGTCGCTGGATAATGTACTTACAGTATTAGCAAAAGAGTGTGGTATTGAGTATCATAACTATGACATACATGTTAATTTCCCAGGCGGTATTCCTGTCGATGGACCGTCGGCTGGTGTGACGGTGGCTACGGCCATTTATTCGGCTGTAACCAATATACCTATTGATAATACGGTTGCCATGACAGGTGAAATTTCTATTCGGGGGTTGGTAAAGCCGGTTGGTGGAGTGAGTGCAAAGGTAGTTGCAGCCAAACAAGCGGGGGCCAAGCGTATTATCATTCCTAGTGAAAATTGGCAGGATTTATATAAGAATATGGATGTCGAAGTCATTCCTGTTGAAACACTGCAAGAAGTGCTGAAATATGCTATGGTAAAAACCGGTGAACCAGTAAGGCTGGATGTAGGGCCGGCTATGCCCAAGGTTTTGGCGGCTGCTGGTGTTGATAAGGTGTAAAATATTTAGCCGGGTAATTAAACCCGGCTGTTTTATTGGGGAATAAAAGGATTTTTTAGCAGGTAGTTAGAATATTTTATATAACGGTGTTGAAACTACTGTTAATCGACTTAAATAACTGCAGGGTTACCGAAGGGAGGAAGCAATGTTGGAAGAAAAAAGGCGTACAATACCACTCTTACCGTTGAGGGGCATTTTAGTTTTTCCATATATGATTATTCATCTGGATGTAGGCCGGGAAAAATCCATCAGTGCTTTAGAAGAAGCTATGGTGCAAGACAGGCTGATTATGTTGGCTACACAAAAAGATGCTCAAAATGATACACCTCAACCCGGGGATATCTTTTCTGTGGGCACTGTTGCTGAAATAAAGCAACTATTGAAATTACCAGGAGGCACAATCCGGGTGCTTGTGGAAGGCCTATATCGTGGTCAAATCGAGGAATTTATCAGCTTGGCCCCCTATTACCAAGTTCAAATTCGTGAATTTGTCGAGGGCGAGGCCAAGACGCCTGAAATTGAAGCACTTACCCGTACGGCAATTAATCAATTTGAACAATGGGTTAAACTGAGTAAAAAAATACCGCCTGAGACACTGGTATCAGTAGTGGTAGTTGAGGAACCAGGCCGCTTGACAGACCTTATTGCTAGTCATTTATCACTGAAAATTGAAGATAAGCAAACCTTATTAGAGGCAGTGGGAATTGCTGCACGCCTTGAACGGTTGTGTGAAATTCTTGGACGTGAGATGGAAATCCTTGAACTTGAGAAAAAAATTCATGTTCGGGTGCGCAAACAAATGGAGAAAACGCAAAAAGAGTATTATTTGCGGGAGCAGCTAAAAGCAATTCAAAAAGAACTGGGTGAAAAAGACGAACGTACAGCCGAAGTGGAAGAATATCGGGAACGGGTTAAAGAGCAAAATCTCCCCAAAGAAGTAGCAGAAAAAATCAACAAGGAAATTGATCGTCTGGAAAAAATGCCGCCGATGGTGGCCGAAAGCGGTGTCATTCGTACCTATCTGGACTGGTTGTTGGCACTTCCGTGGGATACTGAAACAGATGACCGTTTAGATATTACTGTTGCTGAAGAGATTCTTAACGAAGATCACTATGGTTTGGAAAAAGTTAAAGAGCGGATTTTAGAATATTTGTCAATCCGGAAACTTACTGACAAGATGAAAGGCCCTATTCTTTGTCTTGTTGGGCCGCCTGGTGTTGGGAAAACCTCGTTGGCTCGCTCAATCGCCAGGGCTATGGAGCGTAAATTTGTCCGTATTTCTTTAGGTGGAGTTCGTGACGAAGCTGAAATCAGAGGTCATCGCCGTACTTATGTCGGTGCATTACCAGGACGCATTATTCAAGGTATGCGTACTGTGGGCTCGAAGAACCCCGTTTTCCTCATGGATGAGATTGATAAAATGAGTGCTGACTTTCGTGGCGATCCGTCAGCTGCTTTGCTGGAAGTACTTGATCCTGAACAAAATAATACGTTTAGTGATCATTATATCGAATTACCTTATGATTTATCGCGGGTATTATGGGTAGTTACTGCTAATGGAATGCATAATATTCCACGACCACTATTGGATCGCATGGAAGTTATCTCAATTGCCGGCTATACTGAGGAAGAAAAAGCAGAAATTGCCAAACGGTATTTAATTCCCAAGCAAACAACAGATCATGGTTTGGCCGACAACCGAATTGCTTTTTCTGAAGGAACCATTCAAAAAATAATTCGTGAGTATACCCGGGAATCCGGGGTGAGAAATCTAGAACGCAATATTGCCAAACTATGTCGTAAAGCAGCCCGCAAAATAGTCCAGGACCAGGTACCAGTTATTAAAATTACGGCGCAAAATCTGCACACCTTTCTGGGAACCCCAAAATATCGTCATGCACAAGCCGAAGCAAGCAGTCAAATAGGGGTTGCCACCGGTTTAGCCTGGACAGAAGTCGGCGGTGAGGTGTTGCCTGTTGAGACTTCAACGATGAAAGGGAAAGGAAAATTGCTGCTAACCGGTCAATTGGGCGACGTAATGCAAGAATCAGCGCAGGCAGGTTTTAGCTATATTCGTTCACGGGCTAAGGATTTGGGTATCGAAGAAGATTTTCATGAAAATCTGGATATCCATATTCATTTACCGGAAGGCGCTATTCCTAAAGACGGGCCATCAGCAGGGATAACTATGGCTACTGCCCTTGTATCAGCTCTGACAGGTAAAGCTATTAAGAGCGGGCTCGCTATGACAGGAGAAATAACTCTGCGTGGCCGGGTATTGCCTGTCGGCGGTATCAAAGAGAAAATACTTGCTGCTCACCGGGCGGGAATAAAACAAGTGATGTTACCTAAAGAAAATAAACGTGATCTGGACGAACTGCCTGTAAACATAAAACGTAGTCTTGATTTTGTGTTGGTGGAACATATGGATGAAGTGCTAAAAACAGCCATGGTGACAGAGTAAATGTCTGACACTGCATCTTTTACGATTATCAAAGCCAGTTATGTCGCCACTGCTGTTAATTCCAGCCAATATCCGGCGGGAGAGTTAACAGAAATTGCCTTTATTGGACGTTCTAATGTTGGTAAATCTTCATTGATTAATTCATTATGCCGTTATAATGGGTTAGCTCGTACCAGCTGTACACCAGGGAAAACACAGACCATTAATTACTTTTCCCTTACCGGCAAGCTTCCTGATGAATCCAGGCTGGAATTTATGCTGGTTGATTTACCCGGCTATGGTTATGCGAAAAGAGCCCAGACAGCCCGTGCGAATTGGTCAAAGTTTATTGAAGAATACTGGCTTACATCACCCCGGCTAAAACTAGTATGCCAATTGATTGATCTTCGCCATCCGCCAATGGAAAGTGACTGCAATGTTTACCGGTGGTTAGTAGCGCATGGGCTTACTGTTCAGGTAGTAGCTACCAAAGCCGATAAAATTCCTAAAAGCCATATTCTGAAACATAGTCAGGAAATTTATAAAGGCCTTGATATGTTAAATCTCAATCCTGAAGGGCGGGTTCTGCCTTATTCAATAGTAAGTGGTGTAGGCAGAAATGATCTTCTTGACGTTATCAAGAATATTTTGCTAAAATGATAATATTATACGGGGGGAACAGTCAGCCGGCTGTTCCTTTTGTTTCCCTAAGTCAAGGAGGCGTATATGCTGACTAATTTTGACAAAGAGTTACTTAATCTTATTCAAACAAGGTTACCGCTTGAATCACGTCCATTTTTGATAGTGGCAAAGTTGCTGGAAGTTGATGAGAACACTGTGATTGAACGATTGTCCTGGCTCAAAAACCATGGTTATATCAGACGATTTGGTGCTTTTTTTGACTCGACATATCTGGGCTATGTCAGTACACTGGCAGCTGCAAAAGTATATCCGGAACAGATGACTGAAGTTGCCCAGGCGATTAATGCCTATGCTGGTGTTACACATAATTATGAACGGGATGGAGAGTACAACCTCTGGTTTACACTTCTCACAGCAAATCAACTGGAACAGGATCAGATATTGGCTGCTATTGGCGGTTTGCCTGGGGTAGAGGCGCTTATTAGCCTGCCTGCCATTGAAAAGTATAAAGTGAGCGTCGCGTTCAATCTATAATATGAGACTTAGCGTTGGTGAGGTGTTTTATGTTAGATAATCTGGACAAAAGGATTATTGCTGTTATGCAGGGGGAGTTTCCCCTGGTAGCTGAGCCATACAAAGAGCTGGCTCAGCGTATTGGGATTACGGAACACCAACTTTTGGAGAAATTAACAGAATACCGTAAAACGGGAAAATTGCGCAAAATGGGGGTTGTGTTACGTCACAGGGAGGTCGGGTATGCTGCAAATGCACTTTGTGCATGGCTGGTACCTGAAGCAAGGCTTAAAGAAGTGGGGCAGCTTATGGCAGCCTATACAATAGTTACCCATTGTTATTCGCGTATTCCCCAATCACAATGGCCTTATAATTTTTATACAATGCTTCATGCGCATACGAGGGTGGAATGCCAGGCGTTAGCCGCTGAACTGGCCGAGGCAACCGGACTTGAAAACTACCAATTGCTATTTAGTACCCGTGAATGGAAAAAAACCAGTATGACTTATTTTCCCGAATATGCTGGAGGAGAGTGACGGAATTTTGCCGGAAAAAACTCTCAAAAGCTTTGATGATATACTAAATGCCGTAAAAGATAAAATACCTAGACGGGTAGCCGTCGCGGCAGCTCAAGACGATGCTGTTCTTGAGACTGTTCGTGGAGCACGTGAACAAAAAATTGCAGAGTTTACCTTGGTAGGTGATATTGACAAAATAAAAGCCACTGCCCATCGGCTTAGCGTTAATCTAGATGGGGTTACCATCATTCATGAACCTGATAACCGTAGAGCTGCATACCGGGCAGCAGCCTTGGTGTCTAGTGGCCAAGCGGATGTCCTGATGAAGGGACTAATTACTACAGCCGACTTGCTGCGTGCAGTACTTGATAAAGAAGTAGGCTTACGAACCGGGCGGGTACTAAGCCACATTGCAGTGTATGAATTACCTGGTTTTCAGCGGTTGTTGATGATTACTGACGGCGGCATGAATATTGCCCCTGCATTACAAGAAAAAGCAGATATTATCCAAAACAGTGTACAGCTGGCTAACGTATTAGGAATTAGTCCAGCCAAAGTAGCCATTTTGGCTGCGGTTGAGGTGGTTAATCCAGATATGCCGGCAACCCTGGATGCTGCCGCCTTGACAAAAATGGCCGACCGCGGTCAAATTAGAGGTGCTATTGTTGATGGCCCGTTAGCATTTGATAATGCCGTTAGCTTGGAGGCGGCCAGTCATAAAGGAATTATCAGTCCAGTTGCTGGATTTGCTGATATTTTAGTTACCCCTGATATTGAAGCAGGTAATATACTGGGAAAATCGTTGGTGTATGCTGCCAAAGGTAAGATGGCGGGCTTGATTTTAGGTGCCGCTAAACCAGTGGTAGTAACATCGCGGGCTGATACCTATGAAGCAAAACTTATGTCGATTGCGTTAGGAGTGTTACTTTCTTAACAGTTGCAGAATATATAAATTTATAGTGTACTGTATGATAGGAAGGTAGGGAAAATAGCCCTACCTTCCTATTGTTGTATAAGATTCTTATATTTTCTTTAAACTATATAGGATACATATTTCAGGAGGTGCTCATATGGCTGAAGTTTCACTGCAAGGTGAACAGAGAGTATTCATGACAGGCAATGAGGTGTGTGCCTGGGCTGCGGTAGCCGCTAAAGCCGATATTATGTATGGTTATCCAATCACACCCCAAAACGAGATAATGCATTATTGGACAAGGCTTGCTCCTAAGCACGGTAAGCGCTTTTTGCAGACCGAGGATGAAATATCTGCCGGCTTTACGACTCTTGGCGGCGTAATGTCAGGCAGAAAGGCATTTACGGCTACTGCTGGTCCGGGAAATGTTCTGATGCAGGAATCGGCTGGTATGGCGGAAATGATGCGGCTTCCCATCGTGTACATTATCCAGCAGCGGGGCGGCCCGTCGACAGCTACTGTCATTTATGCGCAACAAGAAACTACGTTAACTACTTTTGGCGGCAATGGTGAGGGGCATCGGATTGTATATTCAACAGCCAGTCACCAAGAATTGTTCGACTACACCATTAAAGCATTTAATGCTGCCTGGACTTACTATTTTCCTACCTTTGTATTAGGTGATGGTTATCAGGCTAAAATGCGTGAACCGTTGACAATTTATGATCCTGAAATAAAAGGCAAGAAACTGGTTAGTCCGGAGGCATTGCTTGGTAACACCGAAAAGCCCGAACGGGAAAGCAGACACCTCCGTAATACGTATAATACAGAAGATGAGCTTTACGAAGTAGTTATGAAGAATCAGCGTGATTGGGACAAAATGGCGGAGGAAGTCGTTGAATGGGATGCAAAGGGGTGTGAAGATGCTGAAGTAATCATTCTAACCCATGGTATTGTATCCCGGGCTGCTTTAACCGCGTATAACCAACTACGAGCCGAAGGAAAGAAAGTTGGTTATTTTCGCCCAATCACAGTGCGGCCTTTCCCTGGCAAACAACTCAAAGATGCGATTAAAGGAGCGAAAAAATTACTTATTGCGGAATCCGCATATGGTCAGTTGATGAAGCTGGTTGAACATGAAATATTTGGCAGCACAATAGAAATTGTGCCCATGCTTCGTCCGGGTGTAGGTATCACTACAGAAGAACTTATTGATGAATATAACAAGCAGTAGAAACAAGAGGGAGGATTACCATGCAAGAACTCAAAGAAGATAACGTTCTTCAGCCAGCTATGCCTACCAGTTGGTATGAAGCTACTAAACCGCATAAATTTTGTCCAGGCTGTGGTCATGGCATTATTCTGAAATGTCTAGGTGAGGCAATTGATGAGCTAGGCATCAAAAGTAAAATAGTTTTCGGTTGTGATATTGGCTGTTCATTACTAGCCTGGGATTTTTTTGATGTTGATTCTGTTCAAACCCATCATGGTCGGACAACTCCGGTAATTACCGGTATGAAGCGTGCCAATACAGATATTATCGGTGTTGCATATATGGGCGATGGCGGTGGTTATGCTATTGGCTCGCAGCACCTTTTCAATGCAGCGGTTCGTGGTGAAAAAATAACTGTTATTCTATGTAATAACGGTAACTACGGCATGACTGGCGGCCAAATGGCACCAACTACCTTGCCAGGTATGAAAACTGAAACAACGCCTTATGGTCGTGATATAGAGGAGACTGGCCCCCCGACCAAAGGTCCGGAAATGGTTGCCGCCGTTGCTCCGGAAGGTTCTTATGTTGCCCGTGGTACTATAGCTAATCCACGTCAACTCAAAGGTTTCATCAAAAAGGCTTTGCAAAATCAAATGGATGGCAACGGTTTTTCATTTGTAGAGTGCTTGTCCTCCTGCCCAACTAACTGGCGAACTAATGCTGTGCAGACTTGGGAATTTATAGAAAAAGATATGACTCAATACTTTAAAGTCGGCGAACTTCGCGCACCGCAAGCAAAGGAGGTCTAAATTATGGCAAAAGTGGTTAAAGTGGCTATAGCCGGCGAAGGTGGGCAAGGTGTTCAGTCTATTGCTGAAATTTTGGCTGAAGCCGCTAACGAAGAAGGTAAAAATGCATTATATATCCCTAACTTCGGTGTAGAACAGCGTGGTGGAGTTTCTATCGCTTTTGTACAAATAAGCGAAGATGAAATTGGTTTTCCTAAATTCCCCAAAGCTGATATTCTTATTCCGGTAAGTCCGCGGGCCGTGAAGCGGACCGCTATGTATGCAGGCAAAGATACTGTATATATTTATGACAATTCGCTCATCCAAGAGGGGGAAGTAAATGATAACATTGTGGGACTGCAATATTTTGATGTAACTCCGCCTTGTCCAACTGCCGATCATCCTAATAATGACCAACCCCAGGATATGATTGCCGGAGAACCCAAGACCTGCTCATTTTCAAAACCAGGTCCTGGTGTTGACCCGGGTGACATTCCGGAAGTTAAGAAAGTTCTGGCCATCCCGGCTAACGATATTGCAAAAAATGAGTTGCATCCACGTGTATTCAATATCATTATTCTCGGCGCGGTAATTGCGGCAACAGAAGTATTGCCTATGGACGCTATTAAGAAAGCACTTGAAACTAAGCTTGGTGACAAATTTAAGAAAAATCCGGTACTTCGCGACATGAATTTTAAAGCTCTTGAGCGCGGCTATCAACTTATTAAGAGTGCAATGTAAGGAGGGGAACAAATGGCTAAAGATAATTGGCAATCGAAAACCTATGACAGCGAAAAAGGCTTCTGGGCCAATTTTCCTGGTTTATGTAAAGGGTGTGGCTTGTGCATCGAGAAATGCCCGGTAAAATGTATAACCTGGTCAGAGGATCTTGGAGTATATGGCACACCAAGGGTTGAAGCCGATATGAAAAAGTGCATTATCTGTGGTATTTGTCAGATGGTTTGCCCGGATTGCGCCATTCGAGTAGAAAAAAATAAATAAAACCAACTAATATTGTAGACTAGTGCCGGTAAAATGGTGTATTATAGAAACAGATTTTGTCTTGTAGGTGATTAACTAGTGAATAAATTCCCGAATAAGATATTTGATATAGTCCAAGAAGATCTCATGGCTGTCGAAAAAGAACTGTATTCTATTATCCAATCGCCGGTAGATTTGGTCAATGATATTAGTGTTCATTTGGTACAGGCGGGCGGTAAACGGTTACGGCCCGCCTTGTATCTCTTATGTGCCCGCGGTGGCAACCCTAATCCCAGCAGCGAATTACTTCCCATGGCTGTAGCCATTGAACTTATTCATATGGCTACGTTGGTGCATGATGATGTAATTGATAATGCGGATACTCGGAGGGGGCATCCGACTGCCAATGCCCGTTGGGGTAATCATAGCTCGGTATTGACTGGAGATTATTTATGGGCTAAAGCATTTTCAGCCATAGCCACAGGGGCTAAACAGAATATGCTGAAAATTTTAACTGATGTTATTTCAAACATGTGTGAAGGCGAGATAATTCAACTGCAAGAAGCATTTAACGCTGAGCAGGATGAGGCTGATTACCGTCTCCGGGTAGCCCAAAAAACAGCGGATTTTATTGCTGCCAGCTGTGAACTTGGTGCTTTGACCGGAGGACTGGATAACAGGGATGTTATGCAAGTTCGAGAATATGGCTATGCGATTGGTATGGCTTTCCAAATCACGGATGATATTTTGGATATTACTGCATCAGCCGAACAATTAGGTAAGCCGGTAGGCAATGACTTACGCCAGGGAATTGTTACTTTGCCTGCAATTTATGCGTTAAAAACAAGTTCCCACCGTGACGAACTCAGGCGTATCATTGTGAACCAAAATATGTCTAATGATGATGTTAGACGTGGTCTGGAAATTCTTTATGAAACAGATGCTGTAGAATATAGCTATACACAAGTGAGTAAGTATTTGCAACATGCACGCAATAGTTTGCCAATAACGCTTAACGGCCCTGTGCGCGAGGCCCTGCTGTCAATAGCTGATTTTGTGGGATTGCGCAAATATTAACAGCGGTAAAAACTGCGGCTTTCCTGATAGTGTGTCTTTTGCTAACTATATCAGGTAGCCGTTTTTTGGGCTTTAATTTTGTTGCATTGTTTTTTTTTGAACGTACAGGTATAATAGAACTAGTAGACAAACTACAAAGGAGATGGAAGTATGTTTAGTTTTAGTATGCCAGAATTGGTTGTAATATTGGTTATTGCACTGATTGTATTTGGTCCGGGTAAACTGCCGGAAGTTGGTAAGGCTATTGGTAAAGGCATGCAGGAATTTCGTCGGGCCAGCAATGAAATGATGAATCCCAAAGAAGAACCGATAAAAGTCGAGGCCAAGGTAGAGAGAGATAGCAAGCAACCTGAGGAGAAAAAGTGAGGTTGTTTGATTGATGCCAGAGCATGATGAAAACAATAAAAAAATTATACCGGAGTCTGCAGAAAGCTCAGGTGTAATTTATAGCGACAAAGTAATACGGGAAGATATAGTGCAAGCGGTTGAACCGCTTGCAGAAGATGTAACTCACAATGAGTCAAGCGAGGAAGAGCAGCCGGAAAGGGCAATGTCGCTATTAGATCATCTGGAAGAACTTCGCCGCCGACTAATTGTGGTAATTGCTGCTATTGTTATCGGCAGTACATTCTGCTATGTTTATGCTGCTGAAATAACTGCCTTCATAACGGCGCCAGCAGGGAAATTATATTATATGAACCCGTCCGAGGCTTTCTTTACCTATCTGAAGGTTTCTTTTTTTGCAGGATTTTTATTGGCGTTACCAATAGTTATGTATCAGCTGTGGGCTTTTATCGTACCGGCTATGACTAACAAGGAACGCACGGCCAGCCTGTTATTGGTTCCATCATCTATTGTATTATTTTTTATTGGTTTATTTTTTTCTTATTACTTTGTTTTGCCGGCAGGGATTAAATTCTTTATGGGGTTTGCTACGGAGAACCTGCAGCCTATGTTTTCCATTGGGCAATACCTTTCTTTTGTTATCTCCTTTTTAGTGCCTTTTGGCTTCATCTTTGAATTGCCATTATTTATATTCGTTATGGCTAGACTGGGGATTATTGGTTCGGAATTTTTAGTGGCCAAACGTAAAATGGTATTGTTTCTATCCTTTGTCATTGGTGCTTTTATTTCACCAACACCAGATGTTTTCTCACAAACAATGGTGGCAGTGCCAATGATTCTGTTATACGAAATTAGCATCTTAATTGTAAAATATATATTGCGGAAATAGATATACTACTGCTCTGCTGAAAGGAGTATTGTTTTGGCCTATAATGATCTGCGGGAGTTTATTACCGCACTCGAGTCGCGGGGCTGGCTTAAGCGGATTACGCAACCGGTTAGCTGTGAACTTGAGATTACTGAAATTACTGACCGGGTCTCCAAAATGCAAGGAGATAAGAATGTTGCTTTAATGTTTGAAAATGTTACCGGGTATGATATGCCTGTGCTTATGAATGCTTTCGGCAGCATGGAACGTATGGCGTTAGTGTTTGGGGTGGAGAAAATTGACGATATTGCCCAAGAAATACGGCAAATTTTGAAATTGCCATATATTTCACTGCAGAATAAACTTGATTTGGTTAAGATTATTCCAACGGCCAAACGGGCAATTAATTTCCCCAAGTATGTAAAAAATGCTCCATGCAAAGAGGTTATCATTAAAGATAAGCCATCGCTTGACAAATTTCCTATTCTGAAGTGCTGGCCGGGAGATGCCGGGCGCTTTATTACTCTGCCATTGGTATTTACAAAGAATCCCCTTACTGGCAAACGCAATGTAGGCATGTATCGGCTACAGATATTTGATCAGCAGACAACAGGTATGCATTGGCATATTCATAAAAATGGCGCTGAAAATTTCCGGGCACACAGAGAATTAGGCAAAGATAAAATTGAAGTAGCTGTTGCCATTGGTGGCGACCCTGCGATAACTTATGCAGCTACGGCACCATTGCCGCGTGATATTGATGAGATGGTGTTTGCTGGCTTTTTGCGTAAAAAGGCGGTAGAGATGGTCAAATGTGAAACTGTTGATGTTGAGGTACCGGCAGGTTCGGAGATCATACTTGAAGGCTATGTAAATATGGATGAGCTTAGGATAGAAGGGCCATTTGGTGATCATACCGGTTACTATTCACTGGCAGATAACTATCCGGTTTTTCATATAACCTGTATAACTCACCGTAAAAATCCGATTTACCCGGCAACTATTGTCGGTAAACCTCCAATGGAAGATTGTTTCTTAGCCAAAGCCACTGAGCGCATCTTTTTGCCACTATTACAATCTCAATTACCGGAAATTATTGACATTAATTTGCCGTTGGAAGGTGTTTTTCATAATTGCGCTGTTGTTGCGATAAAAAAAAGCTATCCGCAGCAGGCTAAAAAGGTAATGCATGCCATCTGGGGTATGGGACAAATGATGTTTACCAAAATGATTATCGTTGTTGACGATCATGTTAACGTGCAAGATATGAATGAAGTTTGGTGGCGAGTATTTAATAACATTGATGCCAAACGGGATATTGTCATGGTAGACGGGCCGCTGGATGTTCTTGATCATTCATCGCCAATGCCCAACTGGGGGACAAAAGTGGGTATTGATGCGACCAAAACCTGGCCGCAGGAAGGCCAAACCCGTGAGTGGCCTGATGAAATAGTCATGTCCGCAGATATAAAAAAAATGGTTGATGCCAAGTGGGCGGAACTGGGCCTTGAATAAGTTGAAAGCCCATCTTGATAATATTGCTTTGTCCCATTCAATTTTTGCCCTGCCATTTGCTTATATGGGGGCTTTCTTGGCTGCCGGTTCTGTGCCAAGCAGACATGACCTTATCTGGATTACCGTAGCTATGATCGGGGCTCGCAGTGCAGCGCTGGCACTTAATAATTTTATTGATCTAAAGTACGATAAACTACATCCACGCTTTACCAAAAGACCTATGGTTGAAGGTACTGTTAAACCGTGGGAAGCCATTATTCTTATTGTTTCCTGTTTGGTGTTGTTTTTAGTGGCGGCAGCCCAGTTGCAGCCGCTCTGCCTGACACTCTGGCCACTTGCTTTGATTCCCTTGGTTATATATCCTTATATGAAACGTTTCTCATGGACATGTCATTTGGTTTTGGGATTAGCTCTAGCAGCCGCGCCTGTTGGTGCATGGATAGGTGTTAAGGGAGACATATCGCTTGCCGTCTTGTTTTTAGGTTTGGCAGTAGGAGTATGGATTGCTGGCTTTGATGTTATTTATGGCTGTCAGGATGTAGCTTTTGATAAAGCAAATGGACTAAACTCCATGCCGGTGCGGTTTGGTGTCCAGGGAGCATTGCGGCTGTCAAAAATCATGCATAGTATTAGTATTGTTGGTTTTGTACTTGTGGGTGTGCTTTTGCAGTTGCATTTCACTTATTATTTCGGCGTAACACTGGCTGGAATTGTTCTTATATACCAGCATATCATTATTAGTGCCGGTGATTTAAGTAAAGTTACTCAACGGTATTTTATGCGCAATGGTCTGGTAGGAATCTTGCTATTCATATTTACAATAATTGCTTTACTGTATCGAAATCCATGATCTTTTACATTATTTTTTTGTGCCTTCTTTCCCAGTGCAAGAGGCACTTTTTTCGTACACTGCTCTTCTTCGACAAAAGCTGACAATAATATTTTTTTTGAATAATGAAAAACTAGCAGGAATTTCAGAATATAAAGCGAATTTTTCCAAATAGAATGTATGTGAAATAACAAACTAATTTTATCAGCAGCAGTAAACGCAGCATTATAGTGGTTATAGGCGTAGTTAAATTCAAGACGAAACGGGAGGATTCAAAAGTATGAGTATGCTTGATAAGTCTTGCTCCGAATTTCTGGAAGTATTGGCCTCTAAAGCTCCAGTGCCAGGTGGCGGTGGTGCGGCAGCCCTTGGTGGTGCCATTGGGATGGCTCTTTCCAACATGGTTGGTAATCTAACTGTGGGTAAAAAGAAATATGCCGAAGTAGAAGGGGAAGTTAAAGAGTTAATTATCAAAGGTGAACAGTTAATTGCGGAGTTAAAAAACTTGGTGGATGAGGATGCTGCAGTTTTTGAACCTCTATCTAAAGCATATGGCTTACCTAAAGACACTCCGGAGCAGATTGCTTATAAAGAACAAGTTATGGAAAAATGCTCCAAAGATGCCTGTGAAGGACCTATGAAGATTATGCGTACCTGTTATGCGGGCATAAAAATTCACGAACGTATGGGACAGATAGGAACTAATCTGGCAATTTCTGATGTGGGCTGCGGAGTTGTATTTCTGAAATCAGCGCTTATTAGCGGAATGTTAAATGTGGTAATCAACTTAAATACGATAAAAGACCAAGAATATGTTAGTAAAAACCGGGCAGAAATGGAACAATTGTTAGCTGATGGCTCGAAGATTGCTGATGCTACCTTAGCACTTGTTCTTGGTAAAATAAAGAAATAGGAGGATTGGATAATGGCCGAAAGATTAGCCGGTAAAGCAGTTGCTGATGCTATGAAAGCAGAACTCTCCCAAAAGGTGACTGCCATTAAAGCCAGGGGAATTACCCCTAAACTAGGAATTATCCGGGTCGGTGCCCGTCCTGATGATCTTTTTTATGAAGGCGGCGCCAAGAAAACCTGTGAATCTATTGGAATGGCTTACCAAGTTTTCGAGTATCCAGCCGATATAGAGCAGGCTGCTTTTGAACAGGCTGTAATTAGTGTTGGGGCAAACAAGGAAATTAATGGTATTTTGATGTTTGCACCTTTGCCCAAACAACTGGATGAAAAGAAAATTCGCAATCTCATTCCTGTCGAAAAAGATGTGGACTGCATGACTATCGGCAGTGCTGCTAAAGTTTACACAGATGATCCTACAGGCTTCCCGCCTTGTACGCCGACTGCCTGCATGGATATTCTCAAATTTTATAATATTCCATTAAAGGGCAAGAAGGCTGTAGTATTAGGCCGCTCACAAGTAGTTGGCAAACCTGTTGCTATGTTACTTTTAAGGGAGCATGCTACAGTAACCATTTGTCATTCCCGGACAGATAATCTGCCGGCTGTTTGCGCTGATGCTGACGTTCTTATTGCTGCCGTAGGCCGGGCAAAAATGGTTAAAGCTAACTTTGTTAAGCCAGGTCAAGTAATTATTGACGTAGGTATTAACGAAGATCCGGATAATCCTGGAAAATACTGCGGCGATGTTGATTATGCAGAAGTTGAACCAATTGTCGCTAAAATTACCCCGGTTCCGGGCGGAGTTGGATCTGTCACCACAGTTGTACTTTGTAAACAGACTATTCAGGCTTGTGAGATGCAAAACGGTTTGGTATAAAATATGGCTTACCTGAGTATTCGAGTATCTGTAATTCTTGTTTTAGCGCACTAGGAGGCACATCTAATGGAAACTGATACTATTATCCCACAGCGTTTGCAGAATGGGTATAAGTTGGCATATGAAAAAGCTTGTGCTGAATTGGCTGCCAGAAACCCGGCGGAAATGGCCGCGAACAGTGGAGCTGTTTTTGATGAGATTAAAGGTCTATTTACGCTTAACTATATAAATGATGGTTACACTATCAGCTATCCGGCAGGTGAGGTAAAGTTTGCTGATCGTCAGGAAGAAGTTCCTATACCAGCAAAAATTGTATTGTTGCATTATTTGCTTACAGCAAAAGGACAGCCTTTAGCCGGACAATGGATATCCTTCAAAGAGATACCGGGTGGCATGATTTATCTACAGCCATTTAATGGTCGGGTTCTTGGCGGTTTTAAAGCTTTCTTTGGAAAAAATGCAAGTCTTTTAATCAGAGCAGGCGAAAAAATTGGTGGTCATACCGCTACATTTGGTAATGCGGCTATTACATTGGATATTCTGCCTCGGGTTCCAGTGACTTACGTCATTTGGGAGGGAGATGAAGAGTTTCCTGCTAATGCTACAGCATTATTTGACGCCACAGCCCAGTATTACCTGCCTACTGAAGATTTGGTAGTCGCAGCAGCAGCTGGTGCCAGCTTGCTAAATAAAACATCCCGAACGCTGAGTTAGTTGAGATTATACGTCTAACAATTTGACAGACAATTACATATATAATATACAATACTTAATTTTCAGAAAAAAGTCTATTTAAGGAGGTGAGGACTTGAAAATCGCAGTCTCCGGCAAAGGCGGCGTCGGTAAAACGTCTGTCTCTGCCAGTTTGGCTAAATTATTTGCCCGTGAAGGCCGTCGTGTATACGCGGTAGATGCTGACCCGGACGCAAGTTTAGGACTAGCCTTGGGAATTTCAGATGATATCTTGGCTAAAGTAATTCCTTTAATTGAAATGGAAGATGTGATTAAGGCAAAGAGTGCCGGTGGTGGCTTACTTTATAGTCTTAATCCGGATGTTGACGACATATTAGACGAGTATTCCATTAGCGTGGGTAACATCCGATTCCTAAGAATGGGTGCCATTAAACCAGGCGGTTCAGCATGCTATTGTCGTGAAAATGCTTTTTTGTTTTCAGTGGTTGATTCCTTAATCCTTGACAAAGATGATGTAGTCATCCTTGATATGGGGGCAGGTATTGAGCATCTAACTCGTGGCACGTCTAAGGGTATGGATCTTATGATTGTGGTTACTGAAGCAAGCAAGACCAGCGTTCAGACAGCACGGGTAGTAATGCAGTTAGCTAATGATTTAGGAATTGAAGTAACAAAAGTAATTGCCAATAAAATACATTCATCAAAAGAAGAAGCATTTATCCAAGCTCAGTTTACTGCGGAAGAACTGTTAGGCGTCATTCGTTTTGATGATGAACTGCTGGATGTTGCTCTCGGAAACGAGGAAGACATACTTACCGGAGCCTTCAAAGCGAGCATGGAAGAAATTTATCGGCGTGTTATTCATTTTAGCGGCGAAAAGACAAGCAATAATGCAAAGTCTTGACGCTAAATAAAAAAAGGGGGATTTAGATTTATGGCATGGGATCCTACAGTATTGAAAGATTGGCAAATAGCTGAAGCAGCAGAGGGTAATATCCCTTCTACCGAGAAGTATCAGGAAATGATGGGTCTGCAAAAAGATGAAATCATTCCTTACGGAAAAACTCCGAAAGTTGACTTCTTAAAGGTAATTGACCGCCTAAAGAATAAACCTGATGGAAAATATATTGAGGTAACAGCCATTACTCCTACCCCGCTTGGTGAAGGTAAATCAACGACTTCAATTGGTATTATGGAAGGTCTTGGGAAACGCGGCATGAATGTTGGTGGTGCATTACGGCAGCCTTCCGGTGGCCCGACCATGAACGTTAAAGGTACTGCTGCCGGCGGCGGCAACGCTTTACTTATTCCAATGACTGAGTTCTCCCTAGGGTTAACTGGTGATATCAATGATATTATGAATGCCCATAACCTGGGTATGGTTGCATTAAATGCCAGAATGCAGCATGAAGCAAATTACACTGATGCTGAATTGGCTAAAAGAGGTCTGAAAAGACTTGACATTGATCCGAAAAATATTGAAATGGGCTGGATCATTGACTTTGCCGCTCAAGGTCTTCGTAATATTATTATGGGTCTTGGCGGTAAAAAAGATGGTTTCATGATGCATTCCAAGTTCGGTATTGCTGTTGGTTCTGAGCTAATGGCTATCTTGGCTGTAGCTAAAGATTTGGCCGATATGCGGGAACGTTTCAAACATATTGTAGTTGGTTACAATAAACAAGGTAACCCGGTTACCACCGGTGATCTTGAAGTTGACGGTGCTATGACTGCTTGGATGCGTAATACCATCAATCCGACACTCTGTGCTACTGTTGAAGGTCAACCTTGCTTTGTCCATGCTGGTCCGTTTGCTAATATTGCTATTGGTCAATCATCGATTATTGCCGACCGTATTGGTTTGAAATGCTTTGATTACCATGTTACTGAGTCTGGCTTTGCTGCAGATATCGGCTTTGAAAAATTCTGGAACGTTAAATGCCGCCTGAGTGGACTAACTCCGAACGTTTCTATTTTGGTAGCAACTGTTCGCGCCCTCAAAATGCATGGTGGTGGACCTACCGTTATCCCAGGTCGTCCGTTGCCTGATGAGTATACTAAAGAAAACCTTGGTCTGCTTGAAAAAGGTTGCGAAAACATGGTACATTTGATCAACATGATCAAAAAATCTGGCATCAAACCAGTTGTTTGCATCAATGCATTCTACACTGATACTCCTGCTGAACATGCTTTGGTTAAGAGAATTGCCGAACAGGCCGGCGCTCGCGCTGCTGTTTCTCAGCATTGGATGAGCGGTGGCGATGGTGCTCTTGATTTGGCCGACGCAGTTATTGATGCTTGTAAAGAAAAAGTTGATTTCAAATTCCTGTATCCGCTGGAAATGCCATTACGTCAGCGTGTTGAGAAGATTGCCAAAGAAGTATATGGCGCTGATGGTGTTGATTGGGCTCCTCTTGCTCAGGAAAAAGCTGAGAGATTTGAGTCTGATCCTAAGTATGCCGACTTCTGCACCATGATGGTTAAGAGTCACCTGTCCTTGTCGCATGAACCTACCTGGAAAGGTGTACCAAAAGGCTGGAGATTGCCGATCCGTGACATCCTTGTTTATGGCGGCGCCAAATTCCTCTGCCCGATGGCTGGTGCAATCAGCTTGATGCCAGGAACTAGCTCTGATCCTGCTTATCGTCGCATTGATGTTGACGTTAAAACCGGGAAAGTTAGTGGCTTGTTCTAATCCAATATAAACCAAACAAAAAAATCTGATTACTGTGTAAAATTTTTTTAAAGCTTGCAGGTATTCGTCCACCTAAGGGCGAATACCTGTATATAGAGTTTGTGAAAAAATCCTCAAAATATCACATGCTCTGGTAGCTAAGCTCCTGGTAAGTGGACCTAAGTGAAAAACATCTATGATGAACATAGGGAGGAAAAGAAGAATGTCCGAATACAACACAATCGATGTGGCAGCAACCCAAATGCTCGGCAAAGCCAAAGAAATTGGCTTTTTATCAACATTTGACCGTGCCAAAGCACAAGAGCCTCGCTGTACCTTCGGCAATACTGGTATTTGTTGCCGGATTTGTTTGGCAGGTCCTTGTCGTATACTGCCTAAGAAACCTGGTGGCAACAAAGGTATCTGTGGTGCGCGTGATTACACTATTGTAGCCCGTAATACGGTGCGTTATATTGCCGGCGGTGCTGCTGCTCACTCTGACCATGGCCGCGAAATTGCGGAAACTTTTATGCATGTCGCTGAAGGCAAAGTAAAAGATTATAAGATCACTGATACTAATAAACTTATGCAGGTAGCCAAAAATATTGGTGTTGAAACCGAAGGCCGGGAAGTACTGGCAATTGCTAAAGATATTGGCAAACTTGCATTACAAGAATTTGCTGAGGTAGATGAAACCAAGGAGCTTACTTGGATTGCCAAGTACTCGAATGATACCAGAAATCAAAAGTTCCGGGATACTACGATTATGCCTGCTGGTATCAATCTTAGCTTGGCCAAATTATTGCATCAAACTCATATTGGTGTGGATGCTGACCCAGTTAATATTATTTTTGGCGGACTCAAGGCTGCACTTAGTGACGTAGCCGGTGAACATCTTGCTACCGATCTATCAGATATTCTGTTTGGGACTGGGGTTCCTGTTGTTACGGAAGCCAATCTAGGTGCTATTAAAGCCGATAAAGTAAATATTGCTCTTCATGGTCATAACCCACTCTTAAGTCAAATTGTTGTTAATGCGGCTAAGGAGATGCAGGAAGAAGCAAAAGCTGCCGGCGCTAAAGGTATTAACTTGGTTGGTATTTGCTGTACTGGTAACGAAGTGCTTATGCGTGAAGGTGTTCCTATCGCCACTAACTATGCTACCCAAGAATTAGCTATTATGACAGGCGCTTTAGATGCCATGGTTGTTGATGTTCAATGCATTATGCCAAGTATTCGTTCAGCAGCAGAGTGCTATCATACCAAGATTGTTACTACCATGCCAATTATGAAGATTCCTGGTTCTTATCATGTGGCATTTGATGAGACTCATGCTATGGATAGTGCCAAAGAGATCATTCGTCTGGCAATTGACTCTTATAAAACCCGTGATGCAGCAAAAGTTTGCATTCCTGATATTAGAAATAAGGTTGTAGCAGGTTTCAGTTTTGAGGCAATGCTTAATATCTTCAAAAAAATTAACCCTGATAGACCAATGCAAGTTGTAATTGACGCAATTCAAGCTGGCGAAATTAAGGGTGTTGCTGCTCTTATTGGTTGTAATAACCTTAAAGGCACTCATGACTTCAATCATACTACCATGGCGCAAGAACTGGCCCAAAATGATGTATTATTGCTTGCTACTGGTTGTTCTGCTCAAGCCCATGCTTTAGCTGGTATGATGAATGGCGAAGCTGTACAAAAATATGCCGGTGAAGGACTGAAAAAATTCTATGCTCGTTTAAACGCAGCAGCAGATTTAACTGAAGAATTGCCGTTGATGTTCCACATGGGTTCTTGTGTTGACAACAGTCGTATCCAGGATTTCGCTACTGCTATGGCTAATGAAATGGGCGTGGATAATGCGGATATCCCTTATGTTGTCAGTGCTCCGGAAGCTATGTCTGAAAAGGCTGTTGCTATCGGTTCCTGGAACGTTGCTTATGGTAACCCAACCCATGTTGGCGTAATTGCGCCGACTGTCGGCAGCCAACTTGTTAATGATGTTGTTACCAAAATTGCGGAAGATGTATTTGGCGGTTATTTCTTCTGGGAACCAGATGCGCATAAAGCTTCTGCCAGAATTGTCGATATTCTGGACGAACGTAACTGGAAGAATGCTATGCGTAAAAAAGCCCGTGATGCACGAGAAGCTAACTAATTAACGTTTTGGACGAGGTTATTAGCTATTATATAGATAATGAGAATTTGACTCTATGAAGGAGGACGAAAAATAATATGTCTATGGAGCTTTTTAAAGGCGCCTATGAAGGTGCTGTCACAGCTACCAGCTATGCAGAAATTCTTCTGACAAAAGCTATTAAGGTGCACGGTGCTGATTGCCCGGTTAAATATCCTGATACTGCCTACCGACTGCCTGTAATCACTGCTCTAAGCGGTGAAGAAGTAAATACCATTGGTGATCTTGCACCAATTCTTAATAGAATTCGTACTTCCAATATCAGGGAAGAACTGACTTTGGAAAATGCTAAACTCAATGGTGAAGCAACTCTTTATGCGGCAGAAATTATTGAAGCTTTGCGCTATATTAATGGCGCAAAACCGGATGTATATCCGTATTGCGGCTTCGTTACTGACCCTGTTCTTCGTAAATTTGGCGTACCTTTGGTTGACCAGACAATTCCTGGTGTTGCCGTTATTGTTGGTAAAGGTAAAGACAGCAAATCCACTGCCAAACTGGTAAAAGAACTTCAGTCCAAAGGCATTATGATTTTCTTGGTTAATGAAGTAATTGAGCAATGTATTGAAGAAAACGTTAAAATCGGTTCTGAATTCATTACCTTCCCAGTCGGTAACTTTACCCAGGTTATCCATGCTGTTAACTTCGCTTTCCGGGCTGGTCTCGCTTTCGGTGGTATTCCTGCCGGTCAGCGTGAACGGGCTATAGAATATCAATTGAAACGCGTTTTTGCATTTGTCATTCAGCTTGGACCTAATGATGTTGTTAAAACTGCTGCTGAATTTGGTGCCATGTTCATGGGCTTCCCGACAGTTACCGATCAGCCGGTAGCCGAAGAAATTCCTGAGTGGTATCAATCTGAGCCTGATTATGAAAAAATCGGCAAACTGGGTCTTGAGATCCGCGGTGTAAAAATTAAGATTGTTGATATCCCTGTACCTATTACCATTGGACCTGCATTCGAAGGCGAAACCATCCGTAAGAAAGATGCTTGGGTTGAGTTCGGTGGCGGTCGCTCCACCAGCTTTGAGCTTGTTCGGATGGTTGGTGTTGATGAAGTTGAAGATGGTAAAATTGAAGTTATCGGACCAGAAATTGACGAGATGCCGGAAGGCAGTGTCTTCCCACTTGGCTTTATGATTGACATCTATGGCCGTAAAATGCAGGAAGACTTTGAAGGCGTGCTCGAACGTCGTATCCACTACAACCTGAACTATGGTGAAGGCTTGTGGCATGTAGCCCAACGTAATATGATGTGGGTGCGTATTGGTAAGAATGCCCATGCCGCCGGTTTCAAAATCAGAGATTTTGGAGAAATCCTGATTGCCAAATTTAAATCCGATTTCCCTGCGATCATTGACCGCGTACAAGTTACCATTATTACCGATAAAGATGTTATTGAAGATAAAATCAAGATTGCTATTGAAAAATACGCTACCCGTGATGCCCGACTCAAAGATCTTACTGATGATGTTGAGACATATTATTCATGCCTGCT
Source organism: Sporomusa sp. 246TCP1 (assembly GCF_057319775.1). Lineage (NCBI taxonomy): Bacteria > Bacillati > Bacillota > Negativicutes > Selenomonadales > Sporomusaceae > Sporomusa > Sporomusa sp. 246TCP1. The sequence goes on from NZ_CM170492.1 coordinate 738,343, forward strand.
TTGTCAGTCCTTTGCACCAAACCATGTGTGCGTAGTATCGCCAGAACGCTTAGGTTTATGCGGCGCTGTTAGCTGGCTTGACGCAAAAGCTTCTAACGAAATCAATCCTCTTGGCCCAAATCAGCCGATTGAAAAAGGGGAATGTCTTGATCCTGTTAAAGGTCAGTGGAAAAACCTGAATGACTTCATTTATGCTAATTCCCATAACACGGTCGAAGCCGTAAACTTCTATACTCTTATGGAATACCCGATGACTTCTTGTGGTTGCTTTGAAGCCATTATGGCGATTTTGCCGATGTGTAATGGTGTCATGATTACAACTCGTGAACATGGTGGCGATACTCCTTGCGGCATGACCTTCTCCGCTTTGGCTGGTACTTGCGGTGGCGGTATGCAGACTCCAGGTTTTATGGGTCTTGGTCGCCGGTACATTACCAGTAAAAAGTTTATCAAAGCAGACGGCGGCCTTGCACGTCTTGTCTGGATGCCGAAAGAACTCAAAGAATTTTTAGGTCAAGACCTTATTGATTGTGCAGTAGCTGATGGTCTGGGTGCAGATTTCGTGGATAAGATTGCTGACGAAACTGTTGGCACTACTGAGGATGAAATCCTGCCATTCCTGGAAGAAAAACAACATCCGGCTCTTACATTAGATCCAATGATGTAATAAGTCCCACGTATTTATTTAAGGCAGAATTCGGAACACATTATGATAAAAATAATAATGATCAGATGTGTTCCGATTCTCATATTTATTTTAAGTTCTTATATTCGAAAGGAGAAGAGAAAATGGCATTAACCGGTTTGGATATTTTCAAACAACTGCCCAAAACAAACTGTAAAGACTGTGGTTCACCTACTTGCTTAGCTTTTGCAATGGCAATGGCTAATGGTAAAGCATCCCTTGATATGTGCCCGCATGCAACTGAGGCCGCTAAAGAAACATTAGGTGCTGCTACTGCACCACCAGTAAAAACTGTAAAGGTCGGCGTTGGTGAGCAAGAAGTAGTTTTGGGTGACGAAACCGTCCTCTTCCGTCATGATAAAACTTTTTATCATCCTACTGCTTTAGCAATTCAGATTTCCGACAAATTATCCGGTGCTGAGCTGGATGCCAAAATTGAAAAAGTTAACGCTTTGGTAATGGATCGTGTTGGACAAAGAATAGCTGTTGATATGATTGCTATTACTAATTGCTCCGGCGATGCTGCTACCTTTAAGGCTGCTGTTGAAGCTGTAGCTGCTAAAGCTAACTTTGCGTTATTATTGGTTGCTGATGTAGCTGGTCTTGAAGCTGCTGTTCCTGCAGTAGCTGCTAAGAAGCCTCTTATTCATGCTGCTACTGCTGAAAACTGGGAGAAGGTTGTAGCTCTTGCTAAAGCTAATAATTGCCCGGTAGTAGTAAAAGGCAATGGTCTTGATGATGTTGCTGCTTTAGTAGAAAAAGTAGCTAAAGAATATAAAGAAATTGTCATTGATTTTGGCAATACTGCACCGGCTAAAACTCTTGGTGATATGGTTAATGCTCGTCGTTTGGCTATCAAAAAGAAATTCCGTCCATTTGGCTATCCGATGCTTGCCTGCGCTTTAGCTGCTGATCCAAAAGAAGAAGTGGTAGAAGCAGTCACTTATGTTGCTAAATATGCTAGCATCGTATGCCTAAAAGCTGACGAAAAACACCATTTACTGCCTTTAATGGCATGGCGCATGAACATCTACACTGATCCACAAAAGCCAATGGCTGTTGAAGCTAAAGTTTATGAAATCGGTGAAGTTGGTCCTGATTGCCCTGTATATGTCTGCACTAACTTTGCTCTTACCTACTTCGCTGTTGAAGGTGAAGTTGTCGGCAGTAAAATCCCCGGCTACATTGTGGCTGTTGATACTGATGGTGCTTCTGTTCTTACAGCTTGGGCTGCAGGTAAATTCGTTGCTGAGCCTATTTATGAGACTATTAAAGCATGTGGCATTATGGATAAAGTTAATCATAATAACATCGTTATCCCAGGATATGTTGCCATTATCACCGGCAAACTCAAAGAAATATCTGGGTTGGACGTAATTGTTGGACCACAAGAAGCTGTTGGTATTCCTGCTTTTGCCAAGGCTCGTTACCCCCAACTCATGAAATAATAACTATTTACAACCTTGCTGTCTGAAATGAGAAAACAGTCTTGGGCAACTAGTCAGGAGGGTAAATTACGGATGAAAAACAGGTTGGTAACATTTCTTCCCGCAGGCGTACAAGTAGAAGTAGAGCCAGGTACGGATCTCCTTACTGCCGCAGGTAAAGCTAATATCGAGATAAAAGCCCCTTGTGGTGGTGATGGTACATGTGGCAAATGTGCGGTTCGAATTAAGAGTGGTAATGTTAAAGCCAGAAGAGATAGTCATTTAGCAACAAGAATTGCTGAGAAAGGATTTAATCTAGCGTGTCAGACTTTAGTCCAAGATGAGGATCTAGTGGTAGAAATACCTAATACCTCGTCCATGAGCAAGCATCAGGTGCTAGGTGAAAATGCTTCAGTAGGCGCTGGTGTTTCAGATGCCTTAAGTAATTATTTGTTGCATGTATGGCAGCTTAAAGAATTACTTCTGGAAAAGCAAGAAAGCCCGCTTAATGGTTATCCGCTTAATCCGCTTTGCCGACGTGTCCGGCTAACTCTGCCTGTAGCTAACCTGCAGGATAACCGTGATGACCTAAACCGCCTGACAATGGCTCTTAAGAAAGAAATTAACTGTAAGGACATTCATGTTCCACTTTCGATTATTCAGAAGTTGGGAGAAATCCTCAGGGTTGATCAGTTTAAAGTGACTGTACTGTTATCTGAGGTCGGTGGTAAGGTGGAAATAATTGCTGTTGAGCCAGGTCATGGCCATCAGCCATTATATGGTATCGCTGTCGATATTGGCACTACTACTGTAGTAGCCTACCTCCTTGATCTCGAAAAAGGTAGAGTTATTGATACGGCAGGAACTCATAACCGCCAGGCACGCTTTGGCGATGATGTCATTAGCCGTATTGTGTATGCTGTCGAGGAACCTGATGGACTTAATACAGTTCATCAAAGTATCATCGGCACCATAAACACACTCATTATGGACTTGTTAGTGAAACAAAGACATATCAGAGAAACTGATATTCGCGTTATGATGACAGCTGGCAACACGACCATGGCGCACTTGTTCCTGGGGATTAATCCCAAGTTCATTCGCCTGGAACCGTATATTCCGACAGCCAACTTCTATCCGGTTGTAAAGGCTCAGGAATTAGGGCTTAAAGTTAACCCTGACGCTTTAGTATTTAGCTATGCGTCAGTAGCCAGTTATGTCGGCGGTGATATCGTTTCCGGTACGTTGTTTACAGGCATGGGCAATGAGGATGCACCAATATCACTTCTGATTGATATTGGTACAAATGGTGAAATGGTATTAGGAGCCGGTGATTGGCTGGTAACTTGTTCCTGTTCGGCTGGCCCGGCATTTGAAGGGTCAGGGATACTGTTTGGTATGAGGGCTATGCATGGCGCTATTGAACGGATGCAAATAGATCCTCAAACCTATGAAGTAGCTTATACCACAATTAACAATGGTAAGGCAATTGGCATCTGCGGTTCAGGTCTTATCGACTGCTTGGCAAAGCTGAGAAGTACTGGTGTCATTGACCGTGCAGGCAAGTTTCAAACCAGCCTGCCTACGGAACGGATGCGTATTGGAGAGACAGGACCTGAGTTTGTGCTTGTGTGGCGCGAAGATACTGATATTAACCGTGATATCGTTATCTGTGAAGCCGATGTCAAGAATCTGCTTAGAGCTAAAGGGGCGGTATTTGCCGGAATTCGTACACTCTTAAATGTGGTCGGTTTTGAGCTTGAAAGTATTGAAAACATTTATGTAGCCGGCGGATTTGGCAACTATCTCAACATTCCTGATGCTATCGCTATTGGACTATTGCCTGATATACCTGTTGAAAAATATAAATATGTCGGTAATACCTCGGCTAAAGGTGCCTGTATGGCGCTTTTATCCCAAGAGGCGTGGCAGGAAGCTAACAATCTGGCAGGTAAAATGACATACATTGAATTGTCGGTTGGAAATTTGTTTATGGACGAATTTGTCTCATCCTTGTTTATCCCTCATACTGATTTAACTTTATTCCCTAATGTCAGTATTTAATTGATTTAAAACTGAAGTTCGGGCGTATTGAAAGGAGTTTCAAGACATGGCAAAACAAATTGCAGTGGCAGGCAAAGGCGGCACTGGTAAAACTACGTTTACTGCATTACTTATCCGATATCTGGTTAAAAACAATAAAGGCTCTATTCTGGCGGTTGATGCTGATGCGAATGCCAATTTGAATGAAGCACTGGGTATGGAAGTAGAGCAGACAATATCTGAGTTGTTAACCAGTACCAAAGATCCTAAGAATATTCCTGCCGGCATGACACAGGAAACATATATTGAATATAAACTCCAAGCCTCATTAGTTGAATCAGATTATGTTGATATGCTGGTGATGGGCGGTCCTGAAGGTCCTGGATGCTATTGTTTTCCCAACAACCTTCTAAAAGGTTATATGGATAAGCTTGGCAAAAATTATGGCTATGTACTCATGGATAATGAAGCCGGCATGGAGCATATTAGCCGCCGGGTAACTCAGGATATTGATTATATGTTTGTGGTCAGTGATGCTTCGGCCCGGAGTATTCGGTCTGCAGGCCGGGTGCGTCATCTTGTGGATACACTCAAATCAGATGTGAAAAACATTTATTTGATTGTCACTAAGACGCAAAATGACGAAGATCTTGCTACTTTGCAAGGAGAGATTGATAAAACCGGTCTTAAATTAATCGGTGTAATTCCTTATGATCCGCAAGTAGCTAAATTTGATTTATTAAGTCAGCCACTGTTTGATTTACCAGATAATTCGCTGGCTGTACAGGCGGTCAACGCCATTTGTAAAGAAGCACAAATCTAAATGTTTGGAAGGAGCGTAACTATGGCAACTAATATGTTGAAAGAAAGATATTCCGGTAAAATTAATACCGTTACCATTGGTGCAACCAAAGAACAGGGTGGCACTCGTACTAGCACTGTAACCGTTGGTGGCGATTCCACTATGCCATTCCTCCATTTTGAAGGTGAAATGCCTTTAAAGCCAGTTGTGGCAATGGAGATTCAGGATATTAATCCTGAATGGCATCCTGTATTAAATGAAGTGTATGCCGATGTTATTAATGATCCGGTTGCTTGGGCAAAAAAATGCGTAGAATTCGGCGCTGATTTGATTTATATTAAACTTGCCGGTGCTCATCCTGACAGTGGCAATAAAAGCCCTGAAGAATGCGCTAAAGTAGTTAAAGATGTACTGGCAGCTGTTGGTGTACCTGTTATTGTTGTTGGTTGCGGCGAGGAAGAAAAAGACAACGCTGTTTTGCCAGTTGTTGCAGAAGCTGCTACAGGTGAAAATCTGTTAATTGGCTTGGCTAAGCAAGACAACTACAAGTCCGTTACTGCTGCTGCTATGGTTCACAAGCACAAAGTACTGGCTCAAAGCCCACTTGACATCAACATTTGTAAACAGCTTAACATTCTTATTTCAGAACTAGGTTTCGGTCCGGAAAATGTAATTATTGACCCTTCAACTGCAGCTCTTGGTTATGGTATTGAATATACCTACTCCATCCTTGAACGTGGCCGTCTGGGCGCTCTTCAAGGCGATAAAATGCTGTCCCAGCCTGTAATTTGCCAAGTTGGCTATGAAGCATGGCGTGCTAAAGAAGCTAATGCTTCTGAAGAAGATTTCCCTAACTGGGGTAACCAGGCAGAACGTGCTATCTTGTGGGAAGCAATGACTGCAGCTGGTCTATTACAAGGCGGTGCGCATATAATGGTACTGCGGCATCCAGAAGCTGTTCGTCTCTTCAAAGCTAATGCTGAGGCGTTAATGGTAAAACCTGAAATTTAATCAATATCTTTTTATTAGGATTCCAGTAAAGTATCTTAAATTAAAAGTTCCCAAAAAAAATAATATTATCGAGGAGGATTACAATGATTATCATTGGCGAAAGAATTAATGGTATGTTCAAAGATATCGGTTTAGCTATCCGGGAGCATGACCCAAAACCTCTACAAGAATGGGCTGTTAAACAAAAAGAAGGCGGCGCTAGCTATCTTGACGTAAACACTGGACCTAACTCCGAAGATCAAACTATCGATCTTCCTTGGATGATTAATGTTGTAAAAGAAGTTAGTGATCTGCCGTTGGCTATTGATACCACCAACTATGACGCTATGGAAGCTGCACTTATAGCTTATGGTAAACCCGGTGCATTAATTAATTCCATTGGCTGCGAGCAAGAAAAAATTGATCGCGTTTTCCCAATGGCTGCTAAATATCAAGCCGATGTTGTATGCCTGTGCATTAATAAAGTCGGTATTCCTAAGAGTGCTGAAGATCGTGTTGCTATGGCCATGGAGTTTGTTGCTAATGCTGAAGCATATGGTTTGCAACCGGATAATCTGTTTATTGACCCGATTATTTTGCCAGTTAACGTGGCTCAGGAACATGGCGTTGAAGCTTTAGAAACTATTCGCCAAATTAAAATGATTTCTAATCCTCCTCCGAAAACTACTGTTGGTCTTTCCAACATTTCACAAAAAAGTCCGTTTCGTCCGCTTATTAACCGCACCTTTGCTGTAATGGCTATGACTGCTGGTTTAGATTCAGCTATTTGCGATGCTAATGACGAAGCTTTAGTTGATGCTATTGCTACTGCACGTTTAATTCTTAATCAAGATATTTACTGCGACTCCTATGCTAAGGTGTTCAGACAGCGGTAATATCGCTGGGTTTACGCCAGGAAAGGAGGTCAATGATGTCAACAGTGAACCAACCTACTAAAGGGAAAGCTTCTTTCTGTCAGGAAATTGAAGAAAAATCGCATCAACCAATTAGTTCATGCTATCATTGCATGAAATGTGCTGGTGGCTGCCCAATAAACTTTGCTATGGATCATAACAATTACGAGATATTGCGGATGATTCAGCTGGGAGAAAAGGATAAAGTCTATAAATCCAATACTCCCTGGCTTTGCGTTGGTTGCAAAACTTGCGCTGTAAGGTGTCCGAACGGTATTGACACTTCTAAAGTTATGGAAGCCATTAAAATGGAAACCATTGCTGAAGATAAAATTCCGGCCAGTCATTACAACATCAAATTATTCTACGAATTGTTTCTTGATTCCATGAAAGGGTTTCCAATAATCGGCGGCGAAGGCCGGGGTTATGAACTTGGCCTCATGGGACTGTACAAATTCTGCACTGGGGACTTTTTTGCGGACATGGATCTCGGCAAGGAAATGACAAAACGTGGCAAGATGCCATTTTTGCCTCATAATGCCCTTAAGCGGCGGAAGGGTGAAATCAAGAAAATATTCCAGAGAGCAAAGGAGAAAAAAGCGCCATGAAATTAGGCTATTATCCGGGATGTTCACTTCATTCGACTGCGGCAGAATATAATATGGCCACTGAGGCTGTATTTGATGCCTTAGATATTGAATTAGCTGAACTTCCAGAATGGAATTGCTGTGGAGCTTCCGCAGGTCACTCCACGGATCATTTTCTCGCGCTTGCTTTGCCGCTCAGAAACCTTGTCATCGCTGAAGTCGAACAGCAAAAGGAATTAGTTTTGCCTTGTGCTGCTTGCTATAACCTTGTGAAGGCTGCTGACCATTATGTGCGTGAAGGTACTCCGGAAGCTAAAGATGCTAACGAAGAACTGAAAAACATAATGGGATCGTCCTATAATGGTACAGTCCATGTTACACATCCGCTGGAAGTTATCATGAGGAAAGAGATTGTCGGTAAAGTTAAGCCTCAGGTTAAGAACCCACTCAAGGGTCTCAAAGTTGTTCCTTATTATGGTTGTCTGCTTACAAGGCCTACTTATGTAGCCTTTGACGATGTTGAGCAACCGCAAGCTATGGATCAACTAATGAATTTAGTTGGTGCCGACGTGAAGCGGTGGTCATATAAAACGGACTGCTGCGGTGGTAGTTTGACGGTGCCACGTACAGATGTCGTTTATGAGATAACTAAAAATTTGGTAACAGCGGCGCAACGAGCAGGAGCCGATGCAATTGTAACTGCGTGCCCTTTATGCCAGATGACTTTGGAAACCCGGCAGAAAGAAATTCAAAATCCAATACCCATATTTTTCTTCACCGAATTGTTAGGGATTAGTTTTGGACATCCTCAAGCAAAAAAATGGATGAAGAAACATATTACTGATCCCATACCGCTCTTGACATCATTGCACCTGTTGTAACCACGTTAGGGAAACCGGCAGAACTATTATTATATTGATAGCTATGTCCGGTTTCTCTATGGTTATATCAGCTAGGTGATGATGGCAAAATAGGATATTTTAGCGAAAGGCAGTGAGAGCCATGCAAAAGGATGTGCTCGTTATTGGCGGTGGCATTGCCGGTCTGCAGGCGGCTCTGGAATTAGCTGGGGCAGGATACCCTGTTCATTTGGTAACAGATGAAGTAAATCTTGGCGGGAAATTAGTTGATTCTTCAGAAAGCAAGCAGTCTGCTTGCGTATGGGGCGATCAGGTAAATATTTCTGCTTTGTATTTAGGTGGCAATCTTCATGCATCCAGTACGGTGTTGGGTTCACTTATTACCCGCGCCGCTAATAATCCACTTGTGCATATCTATACCAGTGCTAAGCTGGTCGAATTACAAGGGGATGTAGGTCACTTCCAGGCTACCATCAGCGATACCAAAGCCGGCAAGCTTACCCAAAAACTTGTCGTCGGAGCGGTTATTCTGGCAGCCGGTTTCAGCATGTATGACGTTTCCCAAAAAGGCGAATTAGGATACGGGTACTATAAAAATGTTGTTACCAGCCTAGAGTTTGAACATCTCTTATCCGAAAGCCGCTATCGCTCAGATTGTATCAGACGCCCGTCAGACGGAAAATGTGCGGAAAAAATTGCTTTTATACAGTGTGTAGGTTCCCGGGATGTAGTATCCAAAGGTGAATACTGTTCAGCTATTTGCTGTATGTTTACTGCTAAAGAAGCCATACTGGCCAAAGAATTTGCTCCCAAAACTGACGTTACCGTCTATTATCTTGACTTAAGAGCATGCGGCAAAAACTTTGATACCTTTTTATCGCGCGCGCAGGAGTTAGGGACTAAATATATACGTACTATGATTTCTGAAGTAAAAGAAGACCCGGTAACAGAAAGATTATCAATTAACTATGCTGCGGCTAGTAAACCGGTTAAGGAAGAATTTGATTTGGTTGTGTTGGCTGCAGGTATTCGTCCATCTGCCCGTTTAAAAGAAACTGCTGGAATATTGCAAATACCATTGAATGAGTTCGGTTTTGTTCAGGCAGATCCGCTTGATCCAGTGGTAACTAAGAAACCAGGTATTTTTTCGGTTGGTGGCAGCCAAGGGCCGCTTGATGTTCCTGAAACCATGGCATTGGCAAGTGCAGCAGCTGCGGCTACAACCAAAGCTCTTGGAAAAGGGGAAGCGCGACCAACTCGCAAACCAGTACCGGAGCGTGATATCAGTAAGGAACCTGTACGGGTTGGTGTATTCCTCTGTAAAGGCGGTTTAGCCGCCATGGGTGCTGATGTTAATGCGGTGATTGCTGCTGCTAAAAAACAGGCAGATGTAACTGTGGTGGAATGTGAGCAAGCAGTATGTCAGCCTGAGGCGATAGCCAAAATGCAAAAACTGATTGCTACACAAGGACTGAATCGTATTGTTGTTGCACCTTGTGTATTAAAGCATAACTTAAGCCTGTTCCAAGAAACTATACAAGCTGCCGGTTTAAACCGAATGCTTGTAGAAATGGCTGCTGTGCCCGTAAAAGTTTGGGAAGGAAAAACAGATAAGGCTACCAGTGCTGCTATGCAGGTTACTACCCGTGCAGTGAGTGATGTCAAAACATATAAGCCACTTAAATGGCATGCTGAGCCTGTAGTATCTCGTGCACTTGTCGTTGGCGGCGGTGTTTCAGGTATGGCTGCTGCGCTGGCATTAGCTGACCGCGGCTTTGGTTGTACTATTGTTGAAAAAACATCTGAGCTTGGTGGATATGTTCGTGATCTTACTGGTTGTTTAGAGACCAAAGAGCTCAAGCAGACCATTGATAAAATGGAAAATCAAGTTCGGAAAAATAACAAGATCGAGGTTCTAATCAATTCAGAGGTTGTTGAGTTTAGTGGTCGCCAAGGTCACTTCATTACAACAGTTGCGACCGGAAAAACAACTAAAAAAGTAGAGCATGGAATAGTTATTCTGGCTACTGGTACTACCTCCTATGTTCCTTCTGAATATTTATATGGTCAGGATCAGCGTGTGATTACCGGTGTTGAGGCTATGCATCGCTTGGCAGACGGGCGTATACCGGCTAAAGGGGAAGCTACTTACGTCTTTGTACAATGTGTTGGCTCCCGTAATGAGGAGCATAAATACTGTAGCCGTACTTGTTGCGGGGAAACGGTATTTGCGGCGACTAAAATTAAAGAGCAAAATCCTGAAGCTAAAGTGTATGTTTTGTCACGCGATATTCGTACACCAGGCTACCTTGAATTGAAATACCGCGAAGCACGTAAAGCGGGTGTAGTGTTTATTCACTATGAAGAAACTAATAAGCCGGTATTAGTAAAAGATAGTGCTGGTAATCTCGCGATGCAAATAAATGATCCGCAGTCTGGTCTGGAGCTAAACCTAAAGCCTGACCAAGTGATTTTGGCTGTTGCTCAAACGGCAACTCCGGAAGCAGCTCAGATTGCCGATCTCTTTAAAATCCAGGTAAATGACGATGGTTTCCTTTCAGAAACTCACTCTAATTTTGGCTCAATTGCTTTCCCCGGTGGCGGCATCTTTATTACTGGTGCGGCTCATGGTCCAAAATCAGTTGTCGAATGTTTGACTCAGGCCAAAGGGGTAGCTGGACGTGCTGCTCGTATCTTAGCTCAACCTGCGTTAATGATGGGCGGTATGGTAGCTGAAGTAGATTGGGAAAAATGCGCAGCTTGCTTAACCTGTGTGCGGACATGTCCTTATACAATTCCGCAAATTACGCGTGAGAAAAAAGAAATGGGCGCTGCCTACATTTCTCCTGCCGATTGCCGCGGCTGTGGCATGTGTGCATCAGAATGCCCGAATAAGGCTATTTTCGTACATCATTATCAAGATGATGAGGTACTGGCCCGGGTTAAGACCGCGTTGACGGAGGTGGGTTAACTATGAGTGATGTTAAAGTAGTAGGATTTGTTTGTCGTATGTGCGCACTAATTAGCTCTGACCTTGGCCCACCAGCTGATGTTAGCATTACCATCGAGACCGTCGAGTTACCCTGTGCTGGTAAAGTTGACGGCAGACTGCTGTTAGAGGCGTTTGAAAAAGGCGCTGACGCTGTATTTGTCGCTGGCTGTCCTGAGCATGAGTGCATGAACGTGAAAGGCAGTTCCCGTGCCCGGAAACGTTTGGAGCACATCAAAGAAATTTTGGATCAAGTGGGAGTTGGCGGAGAACGCCTAGTTATGTATAATGTATCTGGAACTCATGGTCCACGTTTCGCCCAGATCGCCCGGGATATGGCCGGACTGCTTGAAAAGTTAGGTCCGAGTCCGCTTAAGGCCCGGAAGGCCTAGAAAGGAGACGAGTCAAGCGATATGATAGTTGCAGAAATCAAGCCAATTGAAGAAATTGCTGATTCCATAAAAGCCATAAAAGGCGCAAAAAAAGTACTGGTTGCCGGTTGTGGCGGCTGTGTTACTGTATGTCTGTCCGGTGGACAGAAAGAAACTGATATTATGGCCAGTGCTCTTCGAATGAAGATGGAAGTTGACGGGCATCCTGTGAAAATTGAAACAGCTACCTATGAGCGTCAATGTGATCCTGAATATGTGGTCAGGTTTAAAGAGCATCTCAAGGATGTAGATGTTGTTGTGTCTATGGCCTGCGGCGTTGGCGTGCAGTTCATGGCGGAAACCTATCCTGACATCATCTTTGTTCCTGGTCAAAATACTAAATTTGCGGGTGCTACTGTTGAACACGGTATTTGGGAAGAACGCTGTATGCTTTGTGGCGAGTGTGTGCTTGCCAAAACAGGTGGTGTATGTCCTATAATCCGATGTTCTAAGAGTCTCTTAAACGGCCCTTGCGGTGGTTCACAGAATGGGGTATGTGAAGTAAGCAAAGATACTCCTTGTGCATGGCAGCTTATCTATGACCGCCTAAAAGGCCAAGGACGTCTGGACATGATGACAGAAGTATTACCGGCTAAAGACTGGTCAAAAAACAGAGACGGCGGTCCTCGCAAAATTGTGAGGGAGGATGTGCGGTTATGAGCGAAGTAGCAATTGATAAACAAGCTGTTTTGAAAACAGACAGTAAATTGGAAAAACTGTACTCTCTGGGGCATTTTGTGGTGACAGGCGAACTTGGACCACCGCAACATTCTGATGGTCATGAATTAGAGCATCATGCCGTTGAACTTAAAGATATTGTTGATGGCTTTAACCTCACAGACAACCAAACGGCTATTGTACGGTTATCCAGTATTGCGGCAGGTGTTCATGTTTTGAAGGGCGGCGGAGTACCGATTATTCAGATGACTTGCCGGGATCGTAATCGCATTGCAATGCAAAGCGATTTACTTGGTGCCTATAGCTTAGGAATTCGTGATGTTTTGTGTCTAAGCGGTGACCATCAATCGTTTGGTAACCACCCGACCTGTAAGAATGTATATGATGTTGACTCTGTGCAATTAATTGCCATGGTTAAAAAAATGCGTGACGAGAAAAAACTCCTGTCTGATGCTGCTATTAAGACCAATGAACCACGGTTTTTTATCGGTGCCGTAGAAAATCCGTTTGGTGATCCGTTTGAATTCCGGGCCATTCGTCTTGAAAAGAAAGTAAACGCAGGCGCTGACTTTATTCAAACGCAGGCAATATTTGATGTTGAAAAATTTGCCCGTTTCATGGAAATGGTAGTAGCCCGTGGTATTCATGAAAGAACGAAGATTACTGCTGGTATTTTGCCTGTACGTTCGGTAAAAGCGTTGCAGTACATGAAGAAAGACGTTGCTGGGATGGAAATCCCCGACAGCTTGATTGAGCGCATGAAGAAAGCAGAGGACCCGAAAAAAGAGGGTATCCAGGTTTCGATTGAATTGTGCAACCAACTCAAGAAAATTCCAGGAGTAGCTGGTATTCACATCATGCCTGTTGGTTGGGAAGCAGCCTTACCGGACATTGTTAAGGGGGCTGGATTCTTACCAAGGCCAAAAGTATAAAGTTAGGGAATGTTACTTTGTAGTGAAAATATATACTTTAGGTTTTCAGACGAAGCCGTTTCCTAGTAGTGGGGTCAGCTGAAACCAGCTGACCTCACTAACTATTTATCTTATATTGTATATACAACTAAATATGAGGCGTAAGATACTGGGAATTACGAGGAGGTAGAATTATGTGTAATTCGTGCGAAAAAGAGCTCGAAACAAAATTTCCCGCCGATAAAATAGATTTGACATTGCTCGAACCCGTATTCAAAGAATATGCGGGTAAAGCCGGCAGTATTATCGGGATACTGCAAAAAACTCAGGAAATCTACGGATATTTGCCATTAGCCGCATTGCAGGCAATAGCAGATAATACTGATAATAAACGGGCCAAGATTTATGGGATAGCGACCTTTTATTCGCAATTCAGGTTAAATCCTGTCGGCAAATATGTTATCCTGCAGTGTCAGGGTACAGCCTGCCATGTACTTGGTTCCAAGGCGATAGGCAGTGCTATTTGCGATGAACTCGGGATTACTCCCGGCCAAACAACTGCTGATGGACTATTTACCCTGGAGGATGTTGCTTGTTTAGGGTGCTGCAGCTTGGCACCGGTAATTATGATCAATGGTGAAGCTTATGGCAAACTTACGCCAACCAGCGTAAGAAAGATTTTACAGGATATAGCAGAAGCCGAGAAAGGCGGTGTTGTAAGTGAAGGTTAGAGTAGGTCTTGGCAGTTGCGGCATTGCTGCCGGCGGTCGTAAAGTAATGGACAGACTGGCCCAAGAAATTAAAAATCATGGTAAAGAAATTGAACTGTTGCCAACAGGCTGTATTGGCATGTGCTTTTATGAACCGATTGTCGATGTATTTGATGGTGACAAGGTATATAGTTATGCTAACGTAACTGCCGATATGGCTACAGAAATATTCAACAGTCATATCATTGGTGGACAACCTCTTACTCAATATATTGTATCCACAACAGAAAAACCATATGCCATATTAGCCAAACAAGTGCGGATTGCGTTAAGAAATTGTGGAGTAATAGATCCGGAAAATGTGGATGAATATAAGGCAAATGATGGCTACAAAGCGTTGTCGAAAGCACTTAAAGAGATGACTCCGGAAGAAGTTATTGAAGAAATCAAGGTAGCAGGTTTGCGTGGCCGTGGCGGCGCAGGTTTCCCGACCTGGTTCAAATGGAATGCAGCCAGACAATCAAAAGGCGAAATCAAATATGTAGTATGTAACGCCGACGAGGGAGATCCCGGAGCGTTCATGGATCGCAGCGTACTGGAAGGTGACCCGCATGCTCTTTTAGAAGGCATGGCTATTTGCGGTTATGCAATTGGTGCCAATGAAGGTCACATCTATTGCCGGGCTGAATATCCTCTGGCAATAAAAAGATTGGAAATTGCGATTGCTGATGCCAAACAGCGCAACTTGTTGGGCAAAAACATTATGGGGACCAACTTCTCCTTTGATATGAAAATTAAAAAAGGAGCCGGAGCTTTTGTCTGCGGCGAAGAAACAGCATTGATTGCGTCGCTGGAAGGCGAGCGGGGCATGCCGCGTCTTAAACCGCCGTTCCCGGCCCAGTCTGGTTTCTGGGGAAAACCTACCAATATTAATAACGTTGAAACCTTTGCCAATGTTCCTTGGATCATGTATAATGGCGGCAGTGCCTATGCAGCCTATGGCACCGAGAAAAGCAAAGGCACTAAAGTATTTGCACTTGCCGGAAAAATCAAAAATGGCGGTTTGGTTGAAGTACCGATGGGGATGTCACTGCGGGAAGTTATTTATGATATCGGTGGTGGTATTCTCAACGACAGGGAATTTAAAGCAGTACAGATGGGTGGACCATCCGGCGGTTGTATACCCAAACAATTACTGGATACTCCTGTTGATTACGATTCGATCAATAAAACCGGCGCTATCATGGGTTCCGGCGGTATGATCGTTATGGATGAAACTACCTGTATGGTTGACATGGCAAGATTCTTCCTGGATTTTACCGTCAAAGAGTCTTGTGGTAAATGTATCTACTGCCGTATCGGCACGAAACGAATGCTGGAAATTCTGGAAAGAATCACCGCAGGCGAAGGCCGTGAAGGTGATATTGAAGAATTAGAAGAACTGTCTATTAGCATAAAAGACGGGTCATTATGTGGTCTTGGTCAAACAGCGCCCAATCCGGTATTAACAACTATCCGTTATTTCCGGGATGAATATGAAGCCCATATCAGAGATAAGAAATGTCCGGCTAAGTCTTGCAAGCCATTATTAACATACACTATCAATCAAGATAACTGTAAGGGATGTACTTTATGTGCTCAAAAATGTCCTGTACAAGCTATTACCGGCGAAAAGAAAAAACCACATGTTATTGATCAGGCATTGTGCACCAAATGTGGAAACTGTGCGAGCGTTTGTCGATTAGACGCAGTTTGTGTCGAGTAGAAGGGAGTGGTGAATAATGAGCAAAATTAGTATAAATATAAATGGCCGTGAGATAGTTGTGTCGGCAGGACAAACAATTCTACAGGCCGCTGCTGAACATGGAATAGAAATACCGCATTTATGTCATGATGAAAGAATCCAGCCATATGGCGCATGTGGACTTTGTGTGGTAGAAGTGGAAGGAAGCCCTAAACTCGTCCGTTCTTGTGCAACTTCTGTGCAAAACGGTCAGGTTATTAGAACAGATACCAGCAGAACAGTTGTAGCTCGGAAAACTGCCTTGCAATTATTAGCCTCAGACCATCGTGGTGACTGCAGACCGCCATGTATGCTGGCATGTCCGGCGCAAACCGATTGCCAGGGTTATGTTGGCCTTATTGCTAATGGACAGTATGAAGAAGCGTTAAAACTCATTAAAGATAAAATGCCGATTCCGGCCAGTATTGGGAAAATTTGTCCACATCCTTGTGAAACAGCATGCCGGCGCGAATTGGTGGAAGAACCAATTTCTATTGCTCAATTAAAGAGCTTTGTTGCTGAGGTCGACCTCAATGGAAACCAATATCAGCCGCCGATGAAGCCGGCGACTGGTAAAAAAGTCGCCGTTGTGGGTGCTGGTCCTGCTGGACTCACTGCTGCTTATTTTCTTGCGCGTGATGGCCATAAGGTCGTAATTTATGAAGCTATGCCTCATCCCGGTGGTATGCTGCGTTACGGTATTCCGCAATACCGGTTAGACAAAGCTTTGCTTGATGCTGAAGTGGCGCTAATGACGAAAATGGGCATAGAGATTATTTATAATACCAAGATTGGCGATGATGTCAGTCTGGATTATCTGCATGACAACTATGATGCTGTATTCCTGGGAATTGGCTCCTGGCAGAGTCAGGGACTGCGTTGCAAAGGTGAAGACATGGAAGGCGTTCTTGGCGGCATAGATTTTCTGCGGGAAGTCACCATGAATAACAATATTACCTTAGGCGGCAAAGTATTGGTAGTGGGCGGCGGTAACACCGCTATGGACGTGGCCCGTACTTCAAAGCGGCTGGGTGCTGAAGAAGTAACCATTATCTACCGCAGAACCATTGATGAAATGCCGGCTGAAAAAATCGAAATTCATGAAGCCCAGGAAGAAGGCGTTAAATTCCAGTTGCTGGTGGCGCCGGTCGAAGTATTGGGTGAAAATGGTCAGGCCAAAGCCTTAAAATGTGAAATTATGCGGTTAGGTGAACCGGATGCTTCCGGTCGGAGAAAACCTGAGCCTACCGGTGAAACTGTTGTATATGAAGCCGATAGAATCATTGCCGCAATCGGTCAAAAAACAGTGATCGGCAATATAAAAGATATAGCTACCGATAAATCCGGTAATATTATTGTCAACGGCGGTGCATTTACTACTAATAAGGACAAAGTATTTGCCGGCGGCGACGCTGTCACTGGTCCGAAGATCGCTATTGATGCTATTGCCCAAGGTAAAAACGCTGCCCAAGTAATTGACAGTTATCTTAACGGCTGCTTGGTACCACATGCCGATAGTCAGTATTTCACTCAAAAGGACATAACTGCAGCTGACTTGGCCGACAGAGCCAAGGCGCCTAGGGTTAGCCTGACAGTGGAAGACGCTGACGTAAGAAACCAGAGCTTCATGCAAGTCGCAAAAACCTTTACTGAAGAAGAAGCTCTGCGCGAAAGCAAGCGTTGTTTGGAATGCGGTTGCCGTGACTACTTCGAATGTCAGCTTATTAAATATATTCAGGATTATGGCGTTAATACGGAAAAAGACAGCCAGGTTGAATGCCACAAAACAACTGAATTTGATAATCATCCATTCATCGAGCGTAATCCGGACAAATGCGTATTATGCGGTTTGTGTGTCCGTGTTTGTGAAGAGGTTGTTGGTGCAACTGCCATTGGCCTGGTAGGCCGCGGTTTTGATTCAGTTATTATGCCGGAATTTAAACTGCCGCTGAGTGAGACAGCTTGTATATCTTGTGGTCAGTGTGTCGATGTCTGCCCGACTGGTGCCTGTATGGAAAAACAAGTCAGCTATAAGCAAATACCGGCCAATATGGACAGCATGGCCTCGGTTTGCGGCTACTGCGGCGTAGGCTGCAACGTTAATATAGAGTATAAAGGTGACGTTGTATTCCGTGTTACTCCAGACAGGGTTAACGACGATGGCTGGTTGTGTCAGCGCGGTAAATTCGGTCTTGGTTATGCTAATGATAAAGCCCGACTGACAGCACCGGTTATCAAACGTAACGGACAGTATGTCAAAGTAGACTGGAACGAAGCCAATTTGGAAGTGGTTAAACGTCTGCAGGCCGTTGTCGCTGCTTATGGTAAAGACAGTGTTGGTGTAGTCGTATCTCCGCGGCTAACCAATGAAGAATTGTTCTTGGCTGGAAAGCTTGCTGATGCCGTAAATACAACCATTAAGACTTCATACAGTGTCGATGGTGGCAGTGGTCTGGGTTCTGTACTAGGATATGATGCCTCCACAAATAGTTATGCCGAACTTGATAATAGCGACTTTGTGTTAACTTTAGGCAATGTTAAAGAAAACCATCCAGTACTGGATTTCAAAATCAGACTGTCAGGTGTTTGTAGCGTAGCTTGGCCTCAATCACTGGCAAATACTGCAGATATGAAGGTATTCCTTAAGGCGCTGCTGAACTTGGGTGTGGATGAGAACAAAGTAGCTGAAAAAACCGAAGGTTTTGCCGAATTAAAAGCATCGCTGGCTGATGTTAAGGTCAGTGAAGAAATACAGGCTTTGGCCCAAAAATATGCGAAAGCAGCAAAACCACTCATTGTAATTGATGAGGACACTGTCAGTGCAGAAGCGGTAAAACTAATGGCTTATGCGGCAGTGTTAACTGGTAAAATTGGTGCTGCATATCGTGGAATTATACTTGTAAGAACCAAAAACAATACGCAGGGTGCAGTTGACATGGGCTTTGTGATGCCAGTCAGCGCTGTAGCTCAGGGTATTGAAAGCGGTAAAATTAAGGCATTGGTGGTTATTGGCGAGGATCCGGCCGCATATCCGCAAGAATTTGCCTTATTGCAAAAACTGTCCTTCCTGGTTGTTTATGACATGTTCATGACCAAGACAGCAACTGCCGCTGATATGGTAGTTCCACTGGTAAGCAGTGCTGAAGTAAATGGCACTTACACCCGGAGCGACCGTCGCATCCAGGCAGTGCGTGCGGCAATTCAACCTAAAACGGGTAAAGCTACGCTGCAAATATTGATTGAAACCCTAGATAGCTTAGGCATTAAATATGATACTATTGCTGATGTCAGAGCAGCAATTGCCAGTGAAGTTTCCAATTATGCCGGCATGGACGCAGCCGATTTTGGGGCAATGGTTTACTGGCCGAACAACAAAAATGTTTTATATACTGATGGTTTCGCAACTGAGGGGCAAAAGGCAATTCTTGCCGCAGTTGGTAATGTTCCAGTATTCGTAGAAAAGAAAAAGTATGATTCTGTGGAAATGTATTTTGCAAATGGTAAGCAGAGTTTGTAGTACTGCTAATTCAAACAGAAATGGGTCAGGGTTCGCCCTGGCCCATTTCATTATGAGATAGTAAATTTAGTAGTAATTCTGGTATAATAATGCCGAGGAGGAATGGCAGATGATACTAATGATCGACAACTATGATTCTTTTGTCTATAACCTCGTTCAATACCTTGGCGAACTGGGAGAAGATGTTCGGGTTTTTCGTAATGATAAAGTTACTATTCCTCAGATCAAAGAGTTGTCGCCAGACCATATTATTATTTCACCTGGCCCTTGTACACCGAATGAAGCTGGAGTTAGTCTTGAACTTATTGATCATTTTAAGGGTGAAATTCCGATTCTTGGCGTATGTCTTGGACATCAGGCTATTGGACAGGCATTTGGCGGTGATGTAATTCGGGCACCACGATTGATGCACGGTAAGACCTCACTTATCTATCATGATGGCAAAGGCGTTTTTAGCGGCATAAAAAGTCCGCTGACAGCTACTCGTTATCATTCGCTAATTGTAAAAAAAGAGTCTCTGCCTGATTGCTTTGCTATTACTGCCGAAACCGAATTAGGCGAAATTATGGGTATTCGTCATAAACAATTTGCGATTGAAGGTGTACAATTCCATCCTGAGTCTATTCTTACCGAAAATGGACATGCCATGTTACTTAACTTCCTCGCTTCAAACCCAAACTGGACAAGCCAGAGAAAGGGGCCAGCCGGTAAATGAAACCGACACCAATTATTCGTGAAATAACTCTTACTTTATCGCCTGCTGAGGTGTTTGTGCTATTTGCACAGCAGCCTTATAGTGTATTTTTAGACAGTGGCAAGGACATTCATGGTATGGGGCGTTATTCCTTTATTGCCCGTGACCCATTTCTGGTGTTCTCAAGTAAAGGACAGACAATACACATTGAGAAAAAGGGCAGCGACCGCACTTTTGCGGGTAATCCTTTTGCTGAGTTAAAGCGGTTGCTTGCAATATATAAAACCAAAAAGGTCTCCGGGTTACCACCCTTAACAGGTGGAATTATCGGCTATTTTGGTTATGATATGGGCTATTTACTGGAAACTATTCCGGATTTTAGTATAGATGACCTAAATAATCCTGATTGTATGTTAGGCTTTTATGATACTGTACTGATTTTTGATCACCATACTAATAAGGCTTATGTTGCCGCTAATGGTTTTCCGGAGCAGGATGAACTGCTCCGGCAGCAGCATGCAGAGAGTCGTATTGAAGAGTTAACGGCACTAGTTGCTCAGGCTAAACCTTTACCTGTGCCTGAGCCGCAAGTGCCTGAGGGTGATTATCAATCTAACTTTACCCGTGAGGGCCACTGTGCAATGGTACAAAAGGGCATCGACTATATTGCCGCTGGCGATATTTTTCAAGTTAACCTGACTCAGCGATTTAAGGCCAAGGTAACGGTTCCGCCTTATGAGTTATACCGGTATTTGCGGCATATTAACCCGGCGCCCTTTGCTTCCTATTTGAATTTTGGCGAAGTAATTGTGGCCAGTTCTTCGCCGGAACGCTACTTGTTAGTTACTGGTAACCGGGTAGAGACCAGGCCAATTAAAGGTACAAGACCGCGGGGCAAAGATCCTGAGGCTGATCGGTTATTGCGCGAAGAACTGCTTGCCAGTGAGAAAGATCGAGCCGAATTAGTTATGATTATCGACCTTGAGCGCAATGATTTGGGGAGAGTATGTGAATTTGGCAGTGTCCGTGTGCCTGATTTAATCAGGTTGGAAGAGTATGCGACAGTATTTCATTTGGTGTCGACAGTAGTCGGCAAACTATCTGAAGGCAAAAATATTGTTGATTTACTTATGGCCTCTTTTCCCGGAGGTTCTATTACCGGCGCACCAAAAGTACGCGCGATGGAAATTATTGATGAGCTTGAGACAGTACGTCGCAGCATTTATACTGGATCTATTGGTTATATTGATTTTAACGGCGATGCGGATTTAAATATTGTTATTCGGACTTTTGTTATTAAAGGTGAGTATGCGTACTATCAGGTGGGTGGCGGCATAATAGCCGATTCTATACCAGAGCTTGAGTATGAAGAAAGTTTGGATAAGGCACGGGCACTTATGCGGTCATTAGGTTATCAGGTCTAACGCGAAAGGCGGCTGATAGAATGATTATTTATTTCAATGGACGGCTTATTTCAGCCGACGAATATGCTGTTTCTCCCTTAGACCATGCATTTCTTTATGGACATGGTTTATTTGAAACTATGCGCGTCTATAATGGCAGGGTGTTTAGATTAAAAGAACATTTAGATCGCCTGAAAGATGCAGCAGATTACTTATTGTGGCCGACACTTCCTTCGCACGCTGAACTCAAGGCGGCTATTACGAGCGTGCTAAACGAGAATCAGCTAACAGATGCTTCAGTACGTCTGACTGTATCAAGAGGAAGCGGCAACCCGCGGCCTGACCCTGGCAGTTGCGGTCAACCGGCAATAATTT
The DNA here is from genome assembly GCF_057319775.1 of Sporomusa sp. 246TCP1. Taxonomy (NCBI): domain Bacteria; kingdom Bacillati; phylum Bacillota; class Negativicutes; order Selenomonadales; family Sporomusaceae; genus Sporomusa; species Sporomusa sp. 246TCP1. Next base: position 760,142 of record NZ_CM170492.1, read on the forward strand.
TGTTTGCCTTGCCGCTGCCGGCGCCGCTGCCGCCAGAGGGTTGGAGCATAGCTACGGTTACGCTACAGCGCAACTTATCTTCGCCCCTGGTAAGGATAAAGTCAGCTAACTATCTTGACAATATTCTGGCTAAAAATGAGGCCAAAGCGCGGGGGGCTCAGGAAGCCCTTATGCTCAATACTGCCGGTTTTGTAGCCGAAGGTTCAATGAGTAATCTGTTTTTTGTTACCGCAGGCAGGTTGATTACACCAGATGAAAATAGTGGGATCTTACCTGGCATTACCCGGAATTGTATTATTGAAATGGCACAGGCTTCAGGAATGCCTGTAGAAGTAAGGCCAGTTAAACCTGAAGAGCTAGCCGAGGCTGATGAAATATTTTTAACAAGTTCTATTATGGAAGTGATTCCGGTAAAGATGCTTGACGACCGCCCAATTGGCAGACAGCAAATTGGGCCTGGCTGTTTTACGGCCAGGTTAAAGGAATTGTACCGGGAACGTACCCAAAAGGAGTGAGCTTATGGATGCACTCAAAGGAACGAGTAATTATCCAGTTATTAAAATTCGTGGACAGGAGATTATCAAGACAGAGGAACCGGTTGTCGAAGAAATACCGCTTACGATCTATTTGAATGACAAGGAACTTGTTACCATGTTAGCTGCCGCTGGTGAGGAAAATTATTTGGTGGTAGGTTTTCTGGCTACAGAGGGTATTATCCAGGCGGTTGATGATATCAAAACTCTTGCTATTGATACAGATAAAGGTGTCATACATGTTACCACAACTTCAGGTCAGATTGCCGCCGAAAAGATGTTTTTAAAACGGTATCTGACTGCTTGCTGTGGTAAAGGGCGCAGTGCCTTTTATTTTGTGAATGATATTTTGACCGCGAAGACAGTGGCGACAGATTTAACAATTACACCTGGCGAGGCTATGCACTATTCCAAATTATTAGAGGCAGCGTCGGAAACTTTTCGCCTCACCGGCGGTGTGCATGGAGGTGCGTTGGCCGCTGGTGGAGAGTTGATTTGTTGGAGTCAAGATATTGGGCGGCACAACGTTTTTGACAAGTTGTATGGTCGTTGTCTAATGGAAGGAATTAGTACTCAGGATAAAGTGTTGGTTTTTTCCGGACGGGTATCCTCAGAGATATTGCTTAAAGTCAGTAAAATGAATATCTCGGTCCTTATTGCTCGCTCAGCTCCTACCACTTTGGCCCTTGATATGGCTGAAGAACTTGGTGTAACGGTTATTGGCTTTGCGCGGGGTGAACGTTTAAACGTATATAGCCATCCGGAACGAGTCAGAGGAATTTAGCAGGTTAATTCGTGAAAAATAAAGGAGGAAATAATCTAGTGTCAGTAAAACTGGAGATTGCTCAGGAAATTTTATTAAATTTAGTTACAGTAATGCCCAAGGAACGAGTGGCATTACAAGAATGCTGGCAACGTATCTTAGGAGAAACAGTAACCTCTGACATGGACTTTCCACCGTTTAATCGCTCGCCGCTGGATGGTTATGCTATGATTGCCGAGGAAGTGACTACTGCATCTTCCGAAAATCCAGTAATGCTCAAGCAAATTGACTATATTCCGGCAGGCGGAAACCCTAGTAAAACTATTAGTGCCGGAACAACCAGTCGCATCATGACAGGTGCACCTATACCGCCTGGAGCTACCGGCGTAATTCGTTTAGAGGACACGATTGTAAATGGCGATAGTGTCAGTATTTTAGATGGCAGAAGCCTAGAAAAAAACATATGTTTAAAGGGAGATGAAATATTTCAGGGGGAAGAGGTTGTTGCCCAGGGGACGATCATAAATGCCGGGGTAATGGGGATGTTAGCCGTCCTCGGTAAAAGCCAGCCCTATGTTTTTCGTAAACCACGAGTAGCACTTATTGCTACAGGTAGTGAGATTATACCTATTGATTATCCCCTCGCACCAGGTAAAATTCGTAACTCCAATAGTTATATGCTTAGTGCGCAAGTAGCTGAAGCAGGTGGACAGGCAGTATTCTTAGGTAACGCTTCCGATAATATTGATGAAATTGCGCATTTATTAGAAAGTGCCTCCGACTGTGATGTATTTGTAACTACCGGCGGTGCTTCGGTAGGGGATTACGATCTTATTGGTGAAGTATACAAAAAATTAGGCGTTACCTTGCTGTTTGATAGAGTGAGCATGAAACCTGGAATGCCTGTGTTAGCCGGGGTTCGTGATGGAAAACTCTTTCTGGGCTTATCAGGTAACCCGGCGGCAGCAGCAATTTCTTTTGAACAATTGGGGCGTCCTATGCTTATGAAAATGGCCGGGCGTAAGGTGTGGTGGCGACCGAGAATTAAAGGCATATTGGCTTCTCCTTTTAAGAAAAAGACAGGTGACAAACGTTTTGTTTGGGCACGGTGCTGGCAGGCTGATACAGATATTTTAGTTGAACCATCACGTGCTCAAGGTAATGGTATGTTAAAATCGGCTATGGCCGCCAACGCGCTGATTGTTATTCCGGAGAATTCGCCGCCACTAAGGGTAGGTACCGAGGTTGAGATTATCTTATTGGCAGATGTTTAAAGGGAAAGAGAATATCTTCGTAGAAAGAAACAGCCGCTTAAAATTATTCATTCTAAGCGGTTTTGAGTCATATTCCTCCTGTATCTTGAATTTATCTAGCATACGAGTCAGGATTTATTTATTTTTTTGCATGAGTTCTTTTTCCAAGAAATCAGCCATAGGAGCAGGATCATTTACTGAAAAATGAGGAATATCATCATAGATAGTTGTATCAGAAGCTATTGCCAGTAATTCTTCTTTTGAGCATAGCGGGCTTTCACAGGCTTCTTTGCGGAATACTTCAATCCTAAGCTTACTTTCTCGCTTGTAGCCTTCTGTAAAGATAATATCGACCCCATTAATATGGGCGGCTACTTCTTCAAGCAGTAATTCTTTGTTTACTTTTTTTATCATTGCCATTTTTTCTGGTGAGGAGATGCAAACAATATCGGCCCCTGCTTGCGCATGACGCCAGGTATCTTTACCAGGCTTGTCAATGTCAAAACCATGAACATCATGCTTTATTGTGGCAATCTTGTAGCCACGCAGTTTTATTTCGCGAATTAATTTTTCCAAATAGGTAGTTTTACCACAGTCAGACCGTCCCACAATTGATATTACTGGAATCATTGTATTAATTACCTCTTTTCTTTATCTAATCGCATATACAGGTTCCATTATAAATGCAGGATGAATCTTAGTGCAAGTAGTTGTCAAAAAATAGCATACAAATGTGATTTGTATGCTGAAGTAGTCGATGGAATGCAATGTGTGAAAAGGAAAAGGTATTCATAGGTTTGGTTTTGGGCTATGGGGTTAGGTTTGTAAAACCACAAAGAACCTTAGTGTGTTTTGCGTACTTTGCGGTAATAATAGCCTCTGCTATAAAAAAATCTGTGGCACTTAGCTAAGTGCCACAGATTTTATGTTTTACTACTAATTAAGCTTCTCGACTTTGACTGCACATACTTTATATTCGTAGGTTTTGGTTATTTTGTCTAAGTTACCACTGGTAAGTTCATTGGTTGGGGTTGCGAGATAGTGGAAGGACATCCAGATAACTCCCGGCAGTACACGGTCTGTAATCCACGCTTTGGTTTGTACTTTGCCGCGGCGTGAGGACACACTAATGATTTCTTGATCCTGGATTCCCAGACGTTTTGCGTCATCAGGATGCAGCATGGCTTGCTCTTCAGAACGGAAGTCAGTCAGTGTTTTTGAGTAACCAGGGGTAGTTATGTTGTAGTGATAAAGAATTCGGCCAGTGCTTAGCAGGAACGGATACTCAGAATCTGGTTCTTCGCCAGGCGGTTGGTGGTCAATAGCCTTAAAGTTGGCTATACCGCAAGTGAATTTGCCATTGGCATGCAGATACTGGGTACCAGGATGGTTTTTGTCCGGAACCGGCCATTGTAGACCCTTTTCTTCCAGACGATCATAGGAGACACCCGCGAAACTTGGGGTGAGAGAAGCTATTTCATCCATGATTTCACTCGCATCATTGTAGGACATCGAATAGCCCATCCGTGTAGACAAATCGACTAAAATTTTCCAGTCTGCACGACTGTTGCCGATCGGGTTGATGGCTTGGCGAACTCGTTGAATGCGACGTTCTGTATTGGTAAAGGTGCCGTCTTTTTCAGCAAAGGAAGCTCCTGGTAAAACAACATCAGCTAACTTGGCTGTTTCCGTGAGAAACAGATTTTGTACAACAAGGAAATCCAGATTCTTGAGTCCTTTGCGTACATGATTAGCATCGCCGTCAGTTAGCACCGGATCTTCGCCCATAACATACATGGCTTTGAGTTCGCCGCTAACGGCTTTATCGAACATATCTGGAATCATGAGTCCCACTTTGTTCGATAGTTTAACTCCCCATGCTTTTTCAAATTTATCTTGAACCTCTGGGAGATTGACTTTCTGATAGCCTGTATAAACATTCGGCAAAGCACCCATATCACAGGCACCTTGTACGTTGTTTTGGCCACGCATCGGATTTACACCGGTATTAGGTTTGCCAATGTTACCTGTCAGTAAGGTAAGGTTGGCTAAACTCATAACGTTATCTGTACCGCATACGTGTTCGGTTATTCCCAGGGTATAAAAAATCTGTGCTGTTTCAGCAGTACCATAGATTTTAGCCGCTTCATGCAGTAAATCTTTTGGTACGCCGGTGATGTTTTCAACATATTCGGGGGTATATTTTTCAACTGTTTCAGCAACTTGCTCATACCCGTTGGTGCAGGATTCAATAAAGGCTTTATCCTGCCAGCCGGACTTGATAATGATGCGCATAATGCCGTTAATTAATGCAATATCAGTACCTGGTTTCAAACGCAGCCAAACATGGGCTTTGCCAGCCAGCTCGGTTTTTCGCGGATCAACTACTACGAGTTTAGCACCGTTGCGAAGGGCTTGCCGCATTTTTGCGCCAATGACAGGGTGGGCTTCGGTTGGGTTAGCTCCAATTACAAATAAAACTTTACTGTGGGGAATTTCATTAATAGAGTTAGTCATTGCTCCAGAGCCGAATGAAGTGGCCAGACCGGCCACAGTGGGAGCGTGTCAAGTACGGGCGCAATGATCGACATTGTTGGTACCGATCGCTGCGCGCATAAATTTTTGCATGATATAGTTATCTTCATTAACACATCTGGCAGAACTAAGTGCTCCTATCGCGTCGCCACCATAGGTAGTTTTTATTTCACCAAATTTGCTGGCAATTAGATCAAGTGCTTCATCCCAGCTTGCCTCAACAAATTCGCCGTCTTTCTTAATCAATGGTGTGGTAAGGCGTTCAGGGCTGTGGATATAGTCAGTACCGAAACGTCCTTTAACGCAGGTAAGACGACCATTAACCGGACTGCTTAGATTGGAGGTAACGCCAATGACCTTATCGTCTTTTACATTTAGATCGAAGTTACAGCCTACACCGCAGAAGGGGCAGGTTGTTTTAACTTTTTTATCAGGCAAGCCAGCATGATGCATAGGCTTTTCGGTCAAAGCACCTACTGGGCAAGCCGATATACAGGTTCCGCAAAATAAGCAATTCGCCGAATCAATCATGGGTTCGTCAAAAGCTGGTGCTATCTTGGTATCAAACCCACGGTTTGTCCATTCAAGGTTATCGCAGCATTGTACTTCCCGGCAAACACGGACACAACGTCCGCAAAGAATACATTTGTTATTATCCCGAATAATGAAGGGATTGCTGTCATCAACAGCATATTTACGGCGAGCGCCCTCAAAACGAACTTCGCGGATACCGAATTGGTTTGCCAATGACTGCAACTCACAATTCAGGTTGCTCTGACAGGACAGACAATCTTGTGGATGGTTAGCAAGCATAAGCTCAACTACACTTTTGCGTGCTTCACGGATGGTTGCCGAGTTGGTGCGTACAACCAGCCCTTCAGATACCGGATAGGTGCAGGCGGTAACCAGTCCTTTGGCTCCTTCCACTTCTACGACACAGACGCGGCAGGCCCCTTCAGGGGTTAAATCAGCAAGATGGCATAATGTAGGAATAGTAATTCCCGCTTGCTGGGCAGCCTCTAAGACAGTGCTTCCTTTGGCAATTTCGATGACTTGTCCATCAATAGTAAGTTTTACCATTAACTGTGTTCACACTCCTTGTGATAGTATAGAAACTACTAGGGAAAACGGATAATAAGAACATAATATTTTTAATATTCAATAATGAACTTCAACATTATAATTAATTTTCCTTCTTTTTAGAAAAAAATTTGTACTAAGTTTCACAAAAGATTTAACTTAGGCTGAGCACTTATAAAATGAACCGGTTAAAACTTGACACTGTCCACTGTGATAGGTATAATAAGGTCAATTATATATGATGAATAGTGATGAACGGAAGAGTACGCTAATGCGACTGTTCAGAGAGGAAGCCTTTGGCTGCAAGGTTTCTCAGTGCGCAAGCTGAAAGTCATCCGGGAACTGCTGTGTTGAAAAATTGAGTAGGTACAGCCGGTTTTGCCACGTAATGGCAATGTGAGTGTCTGGCTGTTGTTTATGCCGGAAACAAAGGTGGTACCGCGGAAGAAACAAAATCTCTTTCGTCCTTAGAGGACGAAAGAGATTTTTATATTTATCCAAGGAGGAACTATGGAACAGGAACAGACCAACAATATTTCAACCGTCTATGCCCCACAGGCAGTGGAAGCCAAGTGGTATAAATTTTGGGAAGATAACAGGTTATTTCATGCTGAAGTTGACCCGCAAAAGCAAGCATTTAGTATCGTAATACCGCCGCCGAATGTAACCGGGCAGCTCCATATGGGTCATGCTCTTGACAATACCCTGCAGGATATTCTGATTCGCTTTAAACGTCTGCAGGGTTATAATACCTTATGGATGCCAGGTTCTGACCACGCCGGAATTGCTACGCAGATTAAAGTGGAGGAAGTATTGGCTAAGGAGGGTAAAACCCGCTATGATCTGGGGCGTGAAACATTTATTAGTCAGGTTTGGGATTGGAAAAGGCAGTATGGCAGCCGGATAACTAATCAGCTCAGGCGGCTAGGTGCTTCCTGTGACTGGGAACGAGAGCGCTTTACTATGGATGAGGGCTGCTCTAAGGCCGTACGCGAGGTTTTTGTCAGTTTGTTTGAGCAGGGGCTTATTTATCAGGGACACCGCATCACTAATTGGTGTCCGCGTTGTAATACTGCTTTAAGTGATATTGAAGTTGAGCATGAAGAACAACCGGGTCATCTCTACCATGTCCGGTATTTGGTAGAAGGTACTGACAGTGAGTATGTTACGGTAGCAACTACGCGGCCCGAGACTATTTTAGGAGACAGTGGTGTAGCTGTCCATCCTGATGACGGACGCTACAAACATTTGGCCGGCAAATATTTAATTCTGCCCCTTATTGGCCGCCGCCTGCCGCTGGTAGCTGATGAATATGTTGATCCTTCGTTTGGGACCGGGGCCGTAAAGATTACACCCGCTCACGACCCGAATGACTTTGATATGGGGCTTAGACATAAGTTAGCTGAAATTGCCGTTATAAATCCTGATGGTACAATGGCAGCTGAGACCGGTAAATATGCGGGTATGGATCGCTATGAATGCCGCAAGGCCTTGGTAAATGATTTGAAAGAGCAAGGTTATTTGGTAAAAATTGATGAACACAGTCATGCGGTCGGTCATTGTCAACGCTGCAACACAGTAGTTGAACCATTAGTATCCAAGCAATGGTTTGTTAAAATGGAGCAACTAGCCAAACCAGCTATTAAGTCCGTAACTTCAGGCCAAATTCAATTTGTTCCCGAGCGGTTTACAAAAATCTATACCAATTGGCTGGAAAACATTCGGGACTGGTGTATTTCCCGTCAAATCTGGTGGGGGCATCGTATCCCGGCTTGGTATTGCGAATGTGGCGAGGTTACTGTATCCCGGGAAGATATAACCGTTTGCCCTAAGTGCGGCGGTAAGGTTGAACAAGACCCAGATGTGCTTGATACTTGGTTTAGTTCCGGGTTATGGCCGTTTTCCACCATGGGCTGGCCTGAGGATACTGCTGAACTCAAACAATTTTACCCCACAAGTGTACTAGTAACCGGCTATGACATTATTTTCTTCTGGGTAGCCAGAATGATTATGATGGGGCTGAAGTTTCAGGAAAATATTCCTTTTAAGCATGTGTTTATTCATGGTTTGGTGCGTGATAGTCAAGGCCGGAAAATGAGTAAGTCGCTGGGTAACGGCATTGACCCGCTAGAGGTAATTGATAAATACGGTGCAGATACACTGCGATTTATGTTAATAACTGGTAATACTCCTGGTAATGACATGCGCTTTTATTGGGAGCGAGTGGAGTCTAGCCGGAACTTTGCCAACAAAATTTGGAATGCCTCACGCTTTGTATTGATGAATTTGGAAGGCTTTGAGCAGGACGTTACGCCTGATTCTAAGGCGTTTACACTGGCTGACCGCTGGATTTTGAGTCGTTATAATGCTACAGTGGCTGATGTAACACGCAATCTTGAGCGTTTTGAGCTGGGGGAAGCGGCTCGTATGGTATATGAATTTATCTGGGATGAGTTCTGCGACTGGTATATTGAATTGGCCAAAAGCCGTCTTTATAATGAAGAAGATGACGAAAGCCGCAAAGTGGCGCAATATCTTTTACACTATGTTCTTAGTAATATAGTAAAGCTGCTGCATCCTTTTATGCCATTTATTACCGAGGCCATTTGGCAGAGTCTGCCGCACCAGGGAATTAGCATAATGACAGCTGGCTGGCCAGTGGAAGATACGAAGCTTACTAACCATGAGGACGAACAACTGATGGGCGTCATTATGGAAACCATTAAGGCAGTGCGCAATATGCGGGCCGAAGTCAATGTACATCCTGGGAAAAAGAGCCAGGTAATTTTAAAAATGGCTTCCTGTGAGCTCAAAGCGAAAATGGAGGATAATAGTGGCTATATTAAAACGTTAGCCGCTGCCGAGCCGATAACTATTCTTGCAGCTAGTGATGTCATTCCTGAAAATGCCATGACAGCGGTGGTTAGTGGTGTTGAAATTTATTTGCCGCTTAAGGGACTTATTGATGTTGAAAAAGAAACTGCTCGTTTGAACAAAGAACTCAGCAATTTGGATAAAGAGTTATCACGTATTAGCGGTAAATTAGGTAATCCTGGCTTTACCGCCAAGGCTCCTGCTGATGTCATTGAGAAGGAAAAAACTAAACAGGCCGAATTCGTAGAAAAGCAAGTAGCTATTAGAGAACGCTTGGCATATTTGGCTCAGCTATAGTAAGGTCGGTGCATGAAAAAAACGGAGGTGCAACAGATGAATTATGAACAAACATTAGCCTATCTTGAAAATTTGAGTAAGTTTGGTATTAATCTGGGAATGGCTCGTATTGAGCGCTTGCTTGAGCTCATGCAGCATCCGGAACAACGTTTTAAATCTATTCATGTTACCGGCACAAATGGCAAAGGTTCCACGACAGCTATGCTGTCAGCTATATTGACCGCCAGTGGGATTAAAAACGGCATGTATACGTCTCCTCATCTTCATGACTATCCGGAACGCATGGTCGTCAATGGACAGGAAATAACCAAAGATGAATTTGCGCAGGCAATTACTTATACTAATAAATTTGTTGAACAGATGCTGGCAGAGGGTTTCGAGCAACCCACAGAATTTGAAGTAATTACGGCTGCTGCTTTTTACTATTTTGCTGCTGTGGGTGTAGAGTATGCTGTTATTGAAGTCGGACTGGGCGGGCTTTTGGATTCTACGAATGTTATTATTCCGGAGATTTCGGTAATTACCAATGTTACCCTGGAACATACTGATCGTTGCGGTTCTACGATTGCTGATGTTGCTCGCCATAAAGCCGGCATAATTAAAGATGGCGTGCCGGTGGTAACGGCCGCAAAAGGCGAGCCACTTGCTATTATTAAGCAGACAGCAGCTGCAAAAGGTGCCAGAGTGTATGTGAAAGAAGAGGATTTTTCAAGTGAGTTTCAAGGGTTAGCCAATGGCAAACAGCAAATGTCTATTGATGCCGGTGGTTTAGGTCAAGCTGAAATTGCACTAAATATTATTGGTTGTCACCAAGTGGAAAATGGTGCAGTTGCCGTTATGACTGCACTCCTTCTGGGGACTAAGGAGTCTCGCATTACTTTGCAGACAATTAAAAGCGCCCTTACTACAGTATGCTGGCCAGGCCGGTTTGAAATTGTTCCTGGTAGTCCGGTTATTATTATTGACGGAGCACATAATCCGGATGGGGCCAGAGTGTTGCGAAAAAATCTTGATCTGGTGTTTCCCGGACGAGAGATTACTTTTGCTTTAGGTATTCTCCGAGATAAAGATGTAGCAGGAATTATTCGTGAGCTTATTCGTACGACCGATACGGTTGTTACTGTTCAGCCGCTCTCCTACCGGGCAGCAACTCCAGAGGAAATTGCCCGGGAAATAGAAGCGCGTCATGTGGAGGCTGCCAGCACAATTGAGGCTGGTATTGAGCGTGCTAAGCAATTGGCTGGTTCTGATGGGCTTGTTTGTGTGGCAGGTTCGCTATACTTAATCGGAGAGGCTCGTCAGATTATCTTTAATAAGTAGACATTTTAATTATAATTGTATATAATGAATAGTGGCGCTTGGGGCATAATGCAAGCGCCACTATTCATTATACTTTTTGCATGCGAAAGGTATAACTGTAAAACCTAACAGGAAAAGGTAAGTCGAACCAGGAATTTTTTGAACCGTAGGTGAAAATGTGTATATTGCATATTCGTTTAACAGTCAAACCCAATATCGTCTTGACTTTCTCATAGAACATTGCATTTTGGCTGTAGCCTTTTTTTTACCGATGTCGCTGGATGCCGCTACTTTATTTCTCGGAGTGGGAACTGCTTTATGGATAGTTAAGATGATAGCAGTGAAGAGACTGTTGTTTAAACGGACACCATTTGATGCGAGCATTGCTTTGTTGGTTATTTTGTCAGCAGCGTCTATTAGTGGCTCACCAGACCCGGGCTTTAGTTTTTACAATTATTATCATCTTATGGGACGATATATATTACTATATTATCTTGTTATTAATAATATAAGTTCTTTGCAGCAAGTACAACGATTAGTGTGGGCGGTTATGGCTTCGGCTTTATTGGTAACTTCCTATGGGTTTTATCAATATGTACACGGTGTAGATATTTCCACGTTTCACTGGGTGGATGGTGAACAGTTTCCAGACCTAAAAGTCCGGATTTTTTCCACCTTGCAAAACCCCAATTTACTGGCCGGTTTTTTAGTGGTTGTTATGTCCTTAGCGATTGGACAGGGATTATATACCGAAAGGATCGGCAACAAAATATTGTTGTTTGTGCTGGTTGGTGTACTGGGAACATGTCTGGTACTTACTTATTCGCGTGGTGCATGGCTAAGCATAGTAGCAGTTGCAACTATTTGCGGGCGGTTCTATAATCGCAAGTTGCTGTGGCTTTTTTTATTAATTCCGCTGGGTGCACTTTTTGGCCAGGATGCAGTAATGGAACGGTTAATGTCGATTTTTAATCCCACAGATACTTCTTCAACTTTGAGAATAGCCTTATGGGAAAGCACAATTGCCATGATTTGGGATAAGCCACTGTTCGGAATTGGCTGGGGAGCCTACTGGCTAGTGTATCCTGAGTATGATTTTTTCCTGAATAACCCTGCCGCCCGGATTGTTCATGCTCATAATATGTATCTACATATTGCCGCTGAAATTGGGATACCAGGATTGCTTGTTTTTTTAATTATTATTTATGGACATACTAAGAAAGCAATGGATATTTTAAGTCATACCAACAATCGTTGGGTAGCCGGGCTTATGCTTGGCATAGTGGCAGCTGTTCTAGGTTTGGCAGTCAATGGTTTTACTGATTATATTATGTTTAATGTGCAGATGTCGATGTTGTTTTGGCTCCTGAATGCAGTAATTATTACCATATGGCAAGGAAACGACCGCTGCAACTAATAACAATTGAGCAATTTGCAGCGGTAAGCCTTGAATATATCTGCGTTTTTAGCTACTGCTTCCGTTTGCCGGATACCATGTGTTTTTTGAGAGGAGACCTAATTATTTTAAAGACGCAGCAGGATTTATAAAAAATAACGCGAATATATACAAATATAGAGTTATTTCTTATAATTATAGAAGGGGGATTAGCCCCTTAATTTTTTATGCAGAATTTAGTGAAATTTCGAACAAGAGTTAATTTTGGCTCATGGAGGTGCCGCGTTGAAACTGGCACAAATAAAAATTATGTTGGATGCTGAGGTACTTTGCGGTATAGAATGGCTTGACAGAGAAATTAAAAGCGCTTGCGGCGCAGACCTAATGAGTGATGTTTTGGCTTTTACTAGAGAACATGGGCTTTTGTTGACTGGTCTGACAAACATTCAAGTAATTCGTACCGCTGAAGTGAGTGACTTAGTTGCCATATTGTTTGTACGCGGTAAAAGACCAGGGCCAGAGGTTGTTGCAATGGCTAAGAACATGGAAATTCCTTTGCTTTCAACTAGAAAACAGATGTATGAAGCTTGCGGTTTGTTATATCAAGATGGTCTTGCGGGTTGTACGCTAAAGGAGGAACCCCTTTGTTGCCGGAACAAGGAATAGAACTAGAATTTGTATTAGAGGCTGCAGATTTTGACAGTGCAGGAGAAGCATCAAGCAAGATCAAGCGCACATTGCAGCAACTTGGAGTACGTCCTGATGTTATCAGGCGAATCGCTATCAGCGCCTATGAGGCTGAAATGAATGTAATTATTCATGCGTGCCGCGGTGTGATGAGGGCAGAAATTTATTCTGATCGTACTGAGTTGGTTGTGGATGATGAAGGTCCGGGGATTTCCGATGTTCAGCTTGCAATGCAGGCAGGATATTCTACGGCTCCCGATCATATCCGCGAAATGGGTTTTGGTGCCGGCATGGGCTTACCCAATATGGTGCGCTGTACAGATAAGTTTGACATCAAAAGTGAAAAAGATATTGGAACAAAGCTTAGTATGATTATTTACCACTAATTATAAGTGTTTGATATTTGTATAGATTGAGTGGTGAAAGTGATGGAAGTGGCGGAGGAACGGTTTCATTCTGTGCAGCTTACACCTGAACTGTGTCAGGGCTGTGTGAATTGTACGAAACATTGTCCAACGGAAGCAATCCGCATTCGTGGTGGCAAAGCCTATATCACATCTTCTCGCTGCATAGATTGCGGTGAATGTATCAGGCATTGCCCAGGACATGCTAAAACTGCTGTGACCGATGAACTATGGAACCTTAAAAAATATAAGCATAATATTGCATTGCCGGCGCCAGCACTTTATGGTCAATTTAATGCTGATATCCCGGTTAGAGCTATTTTATCTGGTTTGTTAAAACTGGGTTTTGACGAAGTATTTGAAGTAGCGCATGGCGCAGAAATTATTTCGTTGGCAATTAGAGAGTACCTTAAGCGTCCGGATGTTGTTCGCCCGGCAATCTCTTCAGCTTGTCCGGCTGTTGTCAGGCTTATTCAGGTCAAATTCCCCGAGCTCATTGAGAACATAGTACCTTTTGACGCTCCGGTTGAGGTGGCAGCCCGGTTAGCGAGGGTTGAAGCTCAACGCTTGCACGGTCTCAAATCTGAAGATATCGGTGTATGGTTTATTACGCCCTGTCCGGCGAAAATGACGGCAGTATACCAGCCTCTTGGTATCGAAAAATCAAGTATTAGCGGGGCCATTGCCATTAATAAGATTTTTCATGATTTATTTAAAGTAGTTACTGCTGAAGTTCAGGATGCCAGACGGCAAGCTTCCTGGGTAGGTGTCGGTTGGGCGGTATCAGGCGGCGAAACATCAGCTATTGGTGTTGATAACGTATTAATAGTACATGATATTAATCATGTTACGAATGTATTGGAGCAAGTGGCCTTAGGCAAACTCAAAGACGTTGATTATATTGAGCTGCTGGCATGTGCCGGCGGTTGCATTGGCGGAGCATTAACAGTAGAAAACCATTTTGTAGCTGAGCATCGTATGAAACGGCGAATTGAAAAGAAAAAAATTCAGGATCCCAAGCGCGGTATATTGCCACGCACTGCATGCACTGATTTTGAACTCGGGTTAACCGGGCGCCGGGCCATTGAACCTAAACCGGCGCTGCGTCTTGATGCCGATATTTCTAAAGCTATGTCCAAAATCGAAATAATGGATGCAACATTAAAAAGTTTACCTGGTCTTGATTGTGGTTCGTGCGGTTCGCCCAATTGCAAGGCATTGGCTGAAGACATTGCCCAGGGACGAGCCAGCCTGACTGACTGTGTATTTCTTTTGCGCAATAAGGTGCGGGATTTGGCCTATGAAATGGTTAATCTGGCTGCCAAGTTACCGCCGCCGCTTGATAAAGAGAAAGAAGAATAGTATTCAGTTTTGGAGGGAATAATTATGACTATTCAGGAAATAATGAAAGCCTTACCTTTCAAAGTAATATCTGGCCAGTCTAACCTCGATAAGGAGGTCAGCGGTGGATATGCGTCAGATCTGCTGAGTAATGTCATGGGTCAAGCACAGGCAGGTAATATATGGGTTACGATGCAGGGCCACCAAAATGTTGTGGCTGTAGCGTTACTGGCCGGACTGAGCGCTATTGTTATTGCCGGCGGCGTGGAACCAGATCCGGAGGCTGTACAAAAGGCCCTAACAGAAGAAATAGTTATACTGACTACAACTCTTTCTGCTTATAAAGTGATTGGCCGCTTATATCAGTTAGGTGTCACGGGGGAATGATGCGACGGTTTGTGGCCGATCTTCATGTACACACATTGTTATCGCCTTGCGCTGAAATTGAAATGACGCCAAGTAATATTGTTTGGCATGCAGCGCAACATGAAGTTGATATAGTTGCCATTACCGATCATAACGCCTGTGATAATGTCGCTGCCGCTTTAGAGGCAGCAAAAGCTACTTCTGTCACCATTTTGCCGGGGATGGAAGTTGAGAGTAAAGAAGAAGTTCATCTTATTGTTTTATTCGAAAACATGCAGCAACTTAAAGCTTGGGAACAATTTGTTCAGCAACATATGTCAGGACGCCTTAATGACGCTGAACGTTTTGGTGCGCAGTTTATTGTTGATGCTGACGATAATTTTGTTGCTGAAAAAACGGAAATGCTATTAGCATCGCTGACTGCCGGTATTGCAGAAATCACGGCACAAGTGAAAAAACTTGGTGGAATTTGTATTGCCAGCCATGTAGACAGGGCAACCTATAGTATAATTTCACAACTGGGATTTATTCCACCTGATATTGAATTGGACGCGGTGGAAGTGTCCAAAAATATGAGTGTAGAGCAGGCGTCACAGCGTATTCCCACTATTGGACGCTTTCCTATAATAACAGCCTCGGATGCCCATGTAATGGATGATTTTATTCATGGTCCAAAGACAGTATTCTATATTGAGCAACCGACTTTGGGGGAAATCCGACAGGCATTATTAGCTCAAAATTTGCGAAAGGTGGTGGTTTAACCACTATTTACTATTGGTTTTTCAGGTATAAATGTGATTTTTTTCATAAGGAGGAGTTAACATGAACAGCGAAAAAGAAACTAATGACTGCTGCTGCTGCGGTGGCGGGGAAGCAGGTAAGCTGGCTCTGGATCAATTGAATGCAATTCTCACTAAATGGCAGGGCTTAAAAGGAGCTCTGATTCCGGTGCTGCAGGAAGCACAAGAGGCTTACGGTTACTTGCCGCGAGAAATTATTCAGGCTATTGCAGTAGAATTGAAAATCCCGGTTAGCCAGATTTATGGTGTAGTGACTTTCTACTCTCAATTCCATCTCAATCCCCGTGGTAAAAACATCATTCGTGTTTGCCAGGGAACTGCTTGCCACGTGCGTGGTGCTAAGGCTATTCTTGCAGCACTGGAAGACAACCTGCAGATTAAAGCTGGTGGTACCACTCCTGATCTTACTTTTACATTAGAAACCGTGGCTTGCATCGGTGCTTGTGGTTTGGCTCCGGTACTGATGATTAATGACGATACTCATGGTCGCCTGACCCCTGACTCAATTCCTAAGTTATTGGCCCAATACGCCTAGCATTTGGCTTATGCGCGAAATATCACTTCATATTCTTGACTTAGTTCAGAATTCAATTGAAGCTGGGGCGACAGCCGCCAAATTAGAAATTATTGAAGATATAATTGGGAATAGTATGATTA
Organism: Sporomusa sp. 246TCP1; assembly: GCF_057319775.1. NCBI lineage: Bacteria > Bacillati > Bacillota > Negativicutes > Selenomonadales > Sporomusaceae > Sporomusa > Sporomusa sp. 246TCP1. Next base: position 776,427 of record NZ_CM170492.1, read on the forward strand.
TCAGGGTTTCTGACAATGGTCGGGGTATGAATAAAAAAATGCGGCAATTAGTAATTGACCCCTTTATCACCACCAGGACTACCCGCCGAGTAGGATTGGGGCTACCACTAATGGACATGTCTACTAAGCGTTGTGGCGGGTATTTGAATATTGATTCAATACAAGGTCAGGGAACAGTGATTGAAGCGATGTACCAACATAGCCACTTGGATAGGCCACCAATGGGAAATTTAGTGGAAACAATTAAGAGCATACTTGTTGCGAATCCGGTACTGCAATTTTCCTATCATCATACCGTTAATAACAAAAGTCTCTTAATTTCTTCCCACGAGATAACCGATATTTTGGATGGTATACCATTAACGCAGCCGGATGTATTGATCTGGTTGCACGGATACTTGTCAGAAAACATAGCCAATTTGTACGGAGGTGCTGAAGATGAAAACAATTGAAGATTTGAAACGTCTGCGGGAACAGCTTAAAAGTAAAAACAACCTGCGTCATGACGGGGGAACACAGGTAATTGTTGGTATGGGTACTTGTGGTATTGCTGCCGGAGCAAGGCAAGTTATGACTGCAGTATTAGAAGAGGTTGCCAAGCGGAAACTGGAAGATGTTAAAGTCTGGCAAACAGGTTGTATCGGTATGTGCGAACAAGAAGTGCTTCTTGATGTTGTACGCCCCGGTGAACCGCGGATAACGTATGGCAGAGTTACGCCGGCAGATGTCCCCAAAATTATTGCCGAACATGTAGTTAACGGGCGTATTGTCGCCGAGCTGGCTGTTGGAAAAATCGTCGAATAATTTTTTGTAGAGTACAGGAGGGGATAATATGGATCATATTAGAGCACATGTGCTTATTTGTGGCGGTACTGGTTGCGGGTCTGCAGGCTCAAAAAAAGTTGAAGCTGCACTCCAGGCAGAATTGGTCAAAAAGGGTTTGGATAAAGAAGTAAAGGTTGTTGAAACTGGTTGTCATGGTTTTTGTGAAATGGGTCCGCTGGTCATTGTTTATCCTGAAGGCACCTTCTATGTTCGCGTTCAGGAATCTGATGTGGCTGAATTGGTTGAAAGCCATCTTTACAAAGGTCGCATTGTTGAGCGGTTATTATATAAAGAGCCTGTTACCCAGGAAAAAATTCCTAAGTACAGCGATATGGATTTTTACAAAAAGCAGATGCGCTTTGTATTAGCCAACTGTGGTCATATCAATCCGGAAGAGATCAATGAATATATAGCTGAGGGCGGTTATGAAGCTTTAGGTAAAGTTTTGACAGAAATGAAACCGCAAGACGTGGTCGAAGAAGTTAAAAAAGCTGGTCTGCGTGGCCGGGGAGGCGGCGGTTTCCCAACCGGTATGAAATGGGGTTTTGCCAGTAACTCACCGGGTACGAAAAAGTATGTTGTTTGTAACGCGGACGAAGGCGATCCTGGTGCATTCATGGACCGCAGCGTACTTGAAGGCGATCCCCATCGTGTAATTGAAGGTATGGCTATCTGCGGCTACGCAATTGGGGCCGATGAAGGCTATCTTTATGTTCGTGCAGAATATCCACTGGCTATCAAACGGCTGAAACTAGCTATTAAGCAAGCCGAGGAACTGGGTTTGTTAGGTGAGAATATCCTAGGCTCAGGCTTCAACTTTAAATTAAAAATCAAAGAAGGTGCCGGTGCCTTTGTATGTGGTGAGGAAACGGCACTTATAGCATCAATTGAAGGTAAACGCGGTATGCCTCGTCCTCGTCCTCCATTCCCAGCTGTTTCCGGCTTGTGGGGTAAACCTACTAATATTAACAACGTTGAAACCTTTGCTAATGTACCGCAACTCATCACTAAGGGTGCTGATTGGTATGCTTCGATCGGTACTGAGCGCAGTAAAGGCACGAAAGTGTTTGCACTTACTGGCCGGATTAATAATACTGGTCTGGCTGAAGTTCCTATGGGTATTACCATGCGCGAAATTATTTATGAGATTGGTGGCGGCATTCAAGGTGGCAAAAAGTTCAAAGCAGTTCAAATCGGCGGTCCGTCTGGTGGCTGTCTGCCTGAAAGTCTGCTAGATTTATCAGTAGACTATGATTCACTTATTAAAGTTGGTGCCATGATGGGTTCAGGTGGTTTGGTCGTAATGGATGAGACCACTTGTATGGTTGACGTTGCCAAATTTTTCTTAAACTTTACGCAATCTGAGTCCTGTGGTAAATGTACCCCTTGTCGTGAAGGCACCAAACGTATGTTGGAAATTCTCACCCGGATTACTGAAGGGGAAGGCCGTGAAGGCGATATTGAGTTATTAGAATCCATGGCCAAAAACATTAAGACTACTGCTCTTTGTGGTTTGGGTCAAACGGCTCCTAATCCGGTATTGTCTACCTTGCACTATTTCCGCGATGAATATGAAGCCCATATCAAGGAAAAACGTTGTCCGGCCGGTGCCTGCACCAAACTCTTGAATTACAGCATTACCGATGCCTGCAAAGGTTGCGGTTTATGCAAAAAGGTATGTCCGGTTGAGGCAATCAGCGGTGAAAAGAAAGAGAAGCATGTAATCGATATTGCTAAATGTATTAGATGTGGTGCTTGCTTTGGTAAATGTCCATTCGAATCAATTGCTAAAAGCTAACTTTGCCAGTTAGTTTCTGGTAATATGCTGCCTAATAATTATTGAGAAGAGAGAGGGTGACACGACGATGGAAATGGTTAATTTAACAATCGATGGACAGCAAGTAGCTGTGCCGAAAACATCGACTGTTTTGGAAGCAGCACTTTCGCTTGGCATAAAAGTTCCGACTCTATGCTATCATCCGGAGCTGCGTGTTGAAGGGGCTTGCCGGGTGTGCATGGTAGAAGTTGAAGGTGCTCGCAGCTTGGTTGCATCTTGCGTTTATCCGGTAAATGAGGGAATGGTTGTTCGTACTAATACTGCTGCTGTTCGCGAGGCACGTAAGTCCGTAGTTGAGCTGTTACTGGCCAATCACCCGACTGATTGCTTATCCTGTCAGCGTAATTTAAATTGCGAATTACAAAATATTGCGGCTGACCTTGGTGTTAGAGAAATTCGTTTTGATGGCGAAAAGAAAAACTATCCGCTTGATGATAAAAACCCGTGTTTAGTTCGTGACCAGAATAAATGTATTTTGTGTGGTCGATGTATCCGTGCCTGCAGCGAGCGTCAGGGTGTACATGTATATAGCTTTGCTAACAGAGGCTTTAATACCACTGTTGTACCAGCCTTTAGCTTAGGGTTAGATCAAGTGGCATGTACCTTTTGTGGTCAATGTGCTATCGTATGTCCGACCGGCGCTATTGTCGAAAAAGACGATACCGAGGCAGTATGGGCAGCTCTCAGCGATCCGAAAAAACATGTAATTGTGCAGACAGCACCAGCTGTTCGCGTAGCCTTAGGTGAAGCTCTTGACTTGCCTAATGGATCTATTGTTACCGGTAAAATGGTGACTGCGTTAAAACGACTGGGTTTTGATAAGGTATTTGATACCAACTTCAGTGCTGACCTCACGATCTGGGAAGAAGGATCAGAGCTTATTGACCGCTTGACTAATGGCGGTACACTACCGATGATTACTTCTTGCAGTCCAGGGTGGGTTAACTTCATTGAATTAAAATACCCGGACCTGTTAGATCATTTGTCAACTGCTAAATCGCCGCAACAGATGTTTGGTGCAATAGCTAAAACCTATTATGCTGAAAAAGCTGGTATTGATCCTAAAGATATTGTTTCCGTATCAATCATGCCATGCACAGCGAAGAAAGCGGAAGCCGCTCGTCCTGAAATGAATTCCAGCGGCTATCAGGATGTTGACTATGCTTTGACAACTCGTGAATTAGGCCGCATGATTCGTGCAGCAGGCATTAACTTTGCTAAGCTGGCTGAGTCTGAATATGATGCCCCGCTTGGCATTGGCTCAGGCGCTGGCGTAATCTTTGGTGCTACTGGTGGCGTAACTGAAGCCGCTCTCCGGACAGTTGCTAAACTGGTATCAGGTAAAGAACTTGAAAATATAGAGTTTCAAGCTGTACGCGGTATGACTGGTATCAAAGAAGCCTCGGTTGAGTTAAAAGAAGGCTTAACTGCGAAGGTTGCTATCGCCCATACACTAGCAAATGCGCGGGTGATGCTTGATAAGATTCGCGCTGGTGAAGCTGATTACCACTTCATTGAAATCATGGCTTGCCCTGGTGGCTGCTCTGGTGGTGGTGGACAGCCAATTATTACTTCGGCTGAAAAACGGCAAAAACGTTTGGATGCTATTTATGAATGTGATCGATCTTCTGAGATTCGGAAGTCACATGATAATCCGGCAATTAAGGAATTGTATGATACTTTCCTTGGGAAACCGCTGGGTGAGAAATCACATCATCTTCTCCATACCCACTATCACAAGCAAGAAAAGTGCTAAGAATAGAAAGGGACTGTCTTTAAGACAGTCCCTTTTTTGAGATTTTTATTATAATTTATAATAATATGTGAAAAGATATAACAAATAGGGTGCTTTTTGAAATATTTAAGAAGGAAATTTACCGCAAAGTGAGAATAAACTACTAATAATAAATTAATTTAAATTAAAATAGAAGCTGCTTATGTGAGCGCGGACTACTGCTAGGGAGAGTTGTTAATGAAGGAAAGTAAAGAAAATGCGGTAATTTCAAGAGCAACGGTTGATCGGTTGCCACTTTATTTTCGCACCCTTAAACTTAGTCAGGAAGAAGGGTTAGAAATCATATCTTCTGATGAATTGGGTCGGAAGATCGGGGTTACTCCTGAACAAATTCGTAAAGATTTATCGGCATTCGGTGAGTTTGGTAAGAAAGGAGTAGGTTATTATGTGCAGGAGCTTATGCGTAATATTGGTGAGATACTCGGGCTAAATCGCAATTGGAATCTTGCTATTGTGGGTGTTGGCCATATGGGTTGGGCTTTGGCAAATTATTCAAATTTTTCTTCGCAGGGGTTTCAGATACGGGCAATTTTTGATATTGATGATGACAAAATTGGCCGCTATATTAATGAGGTAGAAATCTTTCATATTGACAATATGAAAGAAATTATCCAGAAGTGCGATATCCAAATTGGCATCATAACTGTACCTGTTGCCTATGCGCAAGATATGGCGAATCGTCTAGTTGAAGCCGGCGTTAAAGGTATTTGGAATTTTGCCCCAATGAAAATAAATGTTCCTGCTAATATTTATGTTGTCAGCGAGGACTTATCAATAGGGTTAAGCAGCATTTCTTACTACCTTTCGCGACAAAACAGTTAATTAACTTGTTAACTTGGAAAAAGAACCCTGTGTTAACAAAAAAGCAGGAATTTATGATTTAGTGTAGAATAATATAATACAATCGTATAAAATTCATAGTATACAGACAGGTGACAGGCATTTTGATCCTAAAAGCATAGCTTATACTACGCCATTATGGTCTGTTACATGCCCCGTAATAGATGACTGGTAAGCGCACCTTGGCTTGTTTTGTTAATACAAAATGAACCCATAGGTGCTTTTTATTGTGCGTAGAATGCGTGCTAGTATATTTTTTGCCATTTTCCTACAATAATAATTCTGCATACTCGCTTCCTGGAAACAGGCAGTATGAAAATAAAATGGGAAGAAGGTTTTTTCTTTCTATAGGACTTCTTTCAAATGTACTAATGACTAAGGAATACATACTTATAAGGGAGGAATTATATAATATGTGCACAGCTAACACAGATAGCCTGGTAAAAAAAATGGCTGAGTACACCGGCAAGGTGGAAAAGGCACTGGCCAAATTTCCAGAACGCAAAAATCTGTCTCAAAACAGAGTTTATACGCCACTTGATGTTCAAGATCTGGATTATGAAAAAGATCTTGCCTTTCCTGGTCAATACCCGTTTACCCGCGGCGTACAGCCTACTATGTACCGCGGGCGATTCTGGACTATGCGTATGTACGCCGGTTTCTCAACGGCAGAAGAATCTAACAAACGCTATCGATATCTCTTAGAGTCAGGTGGAACTGGTTTATCTTGTGCATTTGATCTGCCAACTCAAATTGGTTATGACTCTGACGATCCCATTTCAGAAGGTGAAGTTGGTAAAGTAGGCGTTGCTATTGACTCTCTGGCAGATATGGAGATCCTGTTTGATAGCATTGACCTTGGTAAAGTATCGACTTCAATGACTATTAATGCCCCAGCCGCGGTACTGCTTGCCATGTATATTGCAGTGGCTGAAAAACAGGGTGTTAGTCTTGATAAACTCAAAGGTACTATTCAAAATGATATCCTTAAAGAATATGCTGCCCGGGGCACTTACATTTTTCCGCCTAAGCCCTCGATGCGGCTTATTACTAACATCTTTGAATATTGTTCCCAAAATGTTCCGAATTGGAACACTATTTCCATTTCTGGTTACCACATCCGTGAAGCGGGTTCCACAGCTTCGCAGGAAATTGCCTTCACCATTGCTGATGGTATTGCTTATGTTGACGCCGCTATTAAAGCCGGCTTAAATGTTGATGATTTCGCCGGACGACTATCCTTCTTTTGGAATGCTCATAATAATGTATTAGAAGAAGTGGCCAAGTTTCGTGCCTCACGCCGGGTATGGGCTAAAGTAATGAAAGAGCGGTTTGGTGCTACTAATCCTAAGTCCTGGATGCTTCGCGTGCATACCCAGACTGCCGGCTCTATGCTTACTGCGCAGCAGTCTGACAACAACATTGTCCGTGTGGCATTGCAAACAGCAGCTGCTGTACTTGGCGGTACTCAATCGCTGCATACTAACTCCAGGGATGAAGCAATGGCTTTGCCTACCGAAGATTCAGTACGTATCGCGCTCCGTACTCAGCAAATCGTGGCTTACGAAAGTGGTCTGGCTGACGTAGTTGATCCATTGGCAGGTTCTTACTATATCGAGGCGCTTACTAATCAAATAGAAAAAGAAACCTGGGACTACATTGAAAAGATTGATGGTATGGGTGGCGCCGTCGTAGCCATTGAAAAAGGCTATATTCAACGTGAAATTCAAGAAAGCGCTTATAAATGGCAAATGGAAGTGGAAACCAAGCAAAGAATTATCGTTGGTGTTAATCAGTTTCAAGTTGAAGAAAAGCCGGTTACAGGGCTCTTGCGGGTTGACGCTTCTGTTGGTGAACTACAGAAGAAGAAGCTGGCAGAGCTGCGCGCTCACCGTGACAATATGACGGTTCAAGCTACTTTGGTTCGACTGGAATCTGCTTGTAAAGATGAAAACACTAATCTTATGCCGCTGATTCTTGATGCCGTTAAGGCCTATGCAACTCTTGGAGAAATCTGTGGCATAATGCGAAAAGTATTCGGCGAATACGAAGCGCATGTATGCCTATAAGCTAAAGTGGAGGGAACAATGATGGAAAAACGTATTAGAGTATTGGTTGCAAAGCCTGGCCTGGACGGTCATGATCGTGGCGCCAAAGTCGTAGCACGCGCTCTCCGCGATGCTGGCTTTGAGGTAATTTATACTGGACTTAGGCAGACACCGGAGCAAATTGCAGAAGCAGCATTGCAAGAAGATGTAAATGTAATAGCCTTAAGCCTATTATCTGGTGCACATAACCACCTTTTCCCACGCATTGTTGAAATATGCAGGCAAAAGGATATGAGTGATGTACTTATTGTTGGTGGTGGCGTTATTCCTGATGCTGATATACCCGGTCTTAAAGCAGCCGGGATAGCTGAAGTATTTACGCCTGGCACTACGACTGGTACTATTATTGAGTTCATCAAGGCTAATGTAAAATAGTAGCAGTTAAGATGCTAGATGACAGGTGATAAAGGATGAATGTTGTTGAACAAGTGCTGGCCGGGTCTAAACGGGCCTTGGCCCGCGCTATCACTGCTGTAGAAAATGATTTCGATGAAGCGGCTGAAATTATGCAGCTGCTCTATCCTCATACCGGAAGAGCTTATGTTATTGGTATTACCGGCCCCCCAGGCGCTGGTAAAAGTACGCTTACTGATAAGCTGGCCAGGGAGTACAGATCTCAAGGCAAGACGGTGGGGATAATTGCCGTCGATCCAACTAGTCCTTTTTCCGGCGGTGCAATTTTAGGAGATCGCATTCGTATGAATGAACTTACCTTAGATGAAGGGGTGTTCATTCGGAGTATGGGAACAAGAGGTAGTCTGGGTGGTTTGTCCCGCAAGACTGCTGAGGCAGTCCAAATTATGGATGCATTTGGTAAAGATATTATATTTATTGAAACAGTAGGTGTTGGTCAGTCTGAAGTTGATATTATCAAGGCTGCGGATACTACGATTGTTGTACTGGTACCTGGTCTTGGCGATGATATCCAGGCCATTAAGGCGGGTATTTTGGAAATTGCAGATATATTTGCAATCAATAAAGCCGACCGGGATGGCGTTGAACGGCTAAATACCGAAATTGAAATGATGCTTGAATTGAATCAAACCAAAGTTGATTGGCGGCCGCCAGTCAAACGAACTGCCGCCAGTAGAGGAGAAGGACTGACTGAATTGTACAATGCTATAGAAGATCATAGCAGTTATTTGCACAGCTCTGGTCAACTATCTATTCAGCGCACAAAGCGAACCCGAAATGAACTGCTGGCATTACTTGATGAAAAAATTGGCCGGTATGTGCTTCAGAATGTTATAGTCTGTGGGGATTTTGATTCTGTGGTAGCTGCTGTTGAAAGACGGGAAAGAGATCCATACAGCGTTGTTGCTGATTTATTACGGCAAGTACTGCGTTAATGAAATTTAAAAAAACAATAGGAATTTATAGTACCTGATATTAAAATATGGTATTATATATAAAGATTAGATTAGTCAGTCAAAATTGTAGCAAGGAGGCAGGAATATGTGTCAAGATTGTAATTGCGGTGTTAATGCTCGCAAATTTCAAGTGCTTAAAGTTGACCATATCGGGATTGCGGTAAAAGATATGGAACAAGCTAAGAAGTTTTACACTGATGTGCTTGGCATGGCAGCGACGGGCGAAGAAGTTATTGAACAGCAAAAAGTAAAAGTTTGCTTTATTCCCTGTGGCGACAGCGAAGTTGAGCTGTTAGAATCAACTTCTCCTGATGGGCCGGTTGCCAAATTTATTGAAAAGAATGGCGAGGGTATCCAACATCTTGCACTTCGTGTGGACAACCTTGAGGCTGCGCTCACTGATCTTAAAGAACAAGGCGTTCGACTAATTGATGAAACACCGCGTTATGGTGCTGGTGGTGCCAGCATTGCTTTCGTTCACCCGAAGGCAACCGGTGGTATTTTGTTAGAACTGTCTGAACGCAAGTAGTTTCTAAGTAATGGAGGTGTTTTTTAAATGGCAACAATCCAGGAAAAAATTGATGATCTGAAAAAACGCCAGGAAAAGGTTAAATTAGGCGGCGGTCAAAAGCGTATTGATAAACAACATGCCGGTGGCAAGCTAACGGCCCGGGAACGTGTTGAAAAACTTTTGGACGCTGGTACCTTTGTTGAATTGGATCAGTTTGTCTGTCATCGTTGCACCAACTTTGGTATGGAAAATGTTGAATCTCCCGGCGAAGGCGTAGTAACAGGTTATGGCACGATTGATGGTCGCCTGGTATATGTATACGCCCAAGACTTTACTGTCATTGGTGGTTCATTAGGCGAAATGCATGCCAACAAAATTGTAAAAGTACAAAAACTGGCTCTTAAAATGGGAGCTCCTTTAATTGGTATCAACGATTCAGGTGGTGCACGGATTCAAGAAGCCATAGATGCTTTATCTGGATATGGAAAAATATTTTATCAAAATACTGCAGCTTCAGGTGTTATTCCCCAAATTTCCGTTATCATGGGACCTTGCGCCGGTGGTGCAGTATATTCGCCGGCGATTACCGACTTTATCTACATGGTGAAGAACACTAGTCAAATGTTTATTACCGGCCCACAGGTTATTAAGTCAGTTACTGCTGAAGAAGTAACTGCTGAACAGTTAGGCGGTGCTCTGACCCATAACGCGACCTCTGGTGTGGCTCATTTTGCAACTGAAAATGACGATGACTGTATGCAGCAAGTTCGTTATCTTTTAAGTTTCTTACCAAGTAATAATTTGGACGATGCGCCGGTTGTTGAAACTGGTGATGATGCTAACCGGATGGATGAGGGACTGAATACTCTTTTACCAGACAATCCTAATCAACCATACAATATGAAAGATGTCATTAAATCAATTGTGGATAATGGTGAATTCTACGAAGGGCATGCTCATTATGCCAATAATATCATTACTTGTTTTGCCCGCTTTGACGGACAACCTGTAGGTATTATTGCCAACCAGCCTAATGTTATGGCCGGTTGCCTTGATATTAATGCTTCTGATAAAGCTGCCCGCTTTATTCGGTTTTGTGATGCTTTTAACCTGTCGGTAGTTAACCTTGTTGATGTTCCGGGTTTCCTGCCTGGCACTGATCAGGAGTATGGCGGTATAATTCGTCATGGCGCTAAAATGTTGTATGCCTATTGTGAAGCAACTGTTCCCAAGGTTACAGTCATTACCCGCAAAGCATATGGGGGTGCCTATCTGGCTATGTGTTCCCAGGATCTAGGTGCTGATCAGGTATTGGCATGGCCAAGCGCTGAAATTGCCGTTATGGGACCAGCTGGCGCTGCCAACATCATCTTTCGCAATGATGCTGACGCAACAGCAAAAACAGCGAAATATGTGGAAGATTTCGCAACTCCATATAAAGCGGCTGAAAGAGGCTTCGTTGATCAAGTTATCGAGCCGAAGGAAACCCGGCCGCGGGTTATTACCGCACTCAACATGCTGGCTAGTAAGCGTGAACAACGGCCAGCCAAAAAGCATGGTAACATTCCGCTATAATTCTCGTTGAACTTTCATATCGGGAAAGAAAGGGGATAGTTAATGTGGGTTTTTTAAATTCCTTATTTGGAAAGCCTGAGCCGCCTAAGGCTAAGAAAAAAAAGAAAAGATCAGATGCAACAGTAACTACCGAAATGGCGGCTTCAGTTTCGATGGCGGTAGCGGCAGAGAATATTAGCCCGGAAGTGGTTGCTGTTATTACTGCCAGTATCTACGCAATGATGGGAACAGGTAACCTAGCCGTTAGAATTACTCGCACCAGCAACCAGTGGGGAAGTGTGGGACGGCAAAAGATTATGGACAGTCGTCAGTTTGCCTAAGTAAAATACGAACACCATCAATGAATGGAGGGTCCGCTAGGATGAAAAAATTTAATGTGACAGTTAATGGTAATACCTATGAGGTAGAGGTAGAAGAAGTAGGGGGCGCTATTGCCGCCCAACCTCGACCGGTGATTCCGGTTGCTGCGGCACCTGCCGCAGTTGCGGTTCCAAAAGCCGCTGCCGCTGCTCCTGCTCCTGTTCAAGTGTCTGCCGGTGATACCCCGATAAATGCCCCAATGCCGGGAAAAGTGACTAAGATAGTTGCTGCTGTTGGCCAAAAGGTGAAAAAAGGTGATGTTATCCTTATTCTTGAAGCGATGAAAATGCAAAACGAAATTGGTGCTCCTGCTGATGGTACGATTAAGTCTATCAATGTAAACGCCGGTCAAAGTGTTAAGCCGGGTGAAGTTATGGCTGTTATCGGTTAATGCCAGCCAAGCTGGAATTAGTGCGGCTAAGCTGACGTCGCATTAATTCCAGATAGTAACCGGTGAACCGAGCAAGATTATTATTCCCAATATAGGTTAGGAGGTATAAAACACACATGGACGTATTGATTCAGCAGTATCCTTGGCTCGATGAGCTGCTCATGGGCTTCCTCGGTCTTACCTGGAAGCATGTAATCATGTGGGCTATAGGTGCTTTGCTCATCTATCTTGCCGTAAAACATGACTATGAACCGTCACTTCTTCTCCCTATCGGCTTTGGTGCGGTTTTGGCTAACATTCCACATTCGTCAGCAGTTTCCGCTACTCCGGGAGAGGAAGGGTTTCTTGTTGTGCTTTACAATGCCGGCATTGCTAACGAATTGTTTCCGGTTCTTATTTTTATTGCTATTGGTGCCATGTGTGACTTTACACCGTTGATTCGCCGGCCATCAGTAATGTTGTTTGCTGCCGCTGCTCAGTTTGGTATTTTTGCTACAGCCATTGGTGCAACACTGGTAGGTTTTTCTTTTGAACATGCTGCCTCTATCGGTATTATTGGCGCTGCCGACGGTCCTACTACGATTTATGTAGCCAGCCGTTTCGCGCAAGAACTGTTAGGTCCATTGTCAGTTGCTGCTTATTCATACATGTCGTTGGTACCGGTAATTCAGCCACCTGTTATTAAAGCATTGACTACTGAAAGTGAACGTAAGATTAAGATGGGCTTTGAAGGGGAAGAACCTGTTTCTCAAACTACCAAATTTCTGTTCCCAATCATGATTACGGTTATCGCCGGCATTGTTGCTCCCATCTCTGTTGCTCTTATCGGCAGCTTGATGTTTGGTAACCTTCTGCGGGAAAGTGGTGTTGTTGAAAATCTTTCCAACGCTGCTCAAAATGAACTTGCTAATTTGATTACTCTGGTACTGGGTATCACCATCGGCGGTACGATGTCTGCTGAACGTTTTCTGACTTTCGATGTTTTTTTGATTATGGCACTTGGTGCAGTCGCCTTTGTATTTGATACTGCTGGCGGCGTACTGTTTGCCAAACTTTTAAATATGTTCAGTCCGGTTAAAATAAATCCGATGATTGGTGCCTGCGGTATTTCGGCCTTCCCGATGTCTGGCCGGGTAATTGCTAAGATGGCACTCAAAGAAGACCCTACAAACTTCATTATTCAGCATGCTATCGGGGTAAACGTAGCCGGACAGGTTGCTTCTGTTGTGGCTGGCGGCTTAGTACTTGCCCTGATTCCGGCGCTGGCGAAATAAGGGAGGAATAATAATGGAAAGTGCATTTTCTAAAGCTGTAACATTGATGACAGTTGCGCTGCCTACTATGTTTGCTGTCATCAGTGTCTTCATTGTGGCTACAAAAGCCTTGCATGCCGCATTTCCTGCGCCAGTAGAAGAGGAAGAAGAATATGAAGACGAAGAATAGCCTGCTATCACCATGACAGCGGATTCGATTAATTTGGACAAATTGGTAGCACGGTCTGAGGTCAGTAAAAAGAACGCTAAGATTATGACAGTTTCCGTAGCCATTTTGGCACTTCTTGTTATTTGGTCGCTCTACAAATGGTTTGTTCTTACCGTAGTTCAACCTTTAGAATTAATGGCAGAAGCATTAGTATTATTTGTTCTAATTGAACGCACGTCTGCCAAATACACCTATGAAATGGATAAAAAGGTGCTTAGGCTGACGAAATGCGGGCTGCTAGGCAAGAGCATCCATGAGGTTCCCTATAGCGATATTTTGGGTGTCTATCGCTATAAGCCTCAGTTGATGGGTGTTTTAAAATTTCGGCGGACATATCGTTTTCATTCAGCGCTTGATGGGCGGGAGGTATGGACACTGGCGTATACTGCTGTGGGTTTGCGGGGAATAATTGAAAACAGGCGTTTTTACTTTAAACCTGGAGCAAAACTTCTGATGGCGCTACAGGAGTTGCCAGGCAAGATCATAATGTCTGAGGAGCAAGTTATTAAATCGGTATTGAGTAAATCTAAGGATGAGTAACTACTTATAGAAAAATTATATATAAGTAAACAAAAATTAAATAAGTTAGGTCTTCCGTACATTACAAATTATTGTTCGGGAGACTTTTTTTCCAATTAGTAGGTAAATTATTTTAAAGGTAGGATAATCGCTCAGCGCGGCAAGTCGTGGTTTCTATAAATAACCATGTGATTTATGTAAAGATTCTTTGAAAAACTATAGTATTTTTGCGTGAAATCTGGTATTGTGTAAATACGATGCAATTTCGCAAAATATATTAAAAATACTGGGAATGATAGTGAAAAAAGTAATTATATCAATATGCAGGTAAATGTTTATGATAAAGCGAATATATAACCTGTTTTAGCAAAAAATATCTAATCTAAATTAATCCTCTAGAAAAGGAGGGAGGACCTTTGGGAAAGCAACAAGAAGGCATTGTATTGGAAGTATTTGATGGAATGGCCAAAGTAAAGGCCAGCCGCCATAGTGATTGTGAAAATTGTGGTAGTTGCCCTGGAAATGATGCCATTGTGGTTGAGGTGCTGAACCCGGTGGGAGCTAAAAGAGGGCAGCGGGTGATCATTGAGGGAAAAGAAGTCAATATGCTAAAAGCGGCATTTATTGTTTATATGTTACCGCTTATAGCTGCTGTTGCGGGAGCTTTTGCCGGTACTTACCTGGCAACTACCAAAATGGTGACTGACCCAATATGGTACCAGGTTGCTGGCGGGGTGGCTGCAGTTGTTATTTCCCTGATTTATATTAGATATTTTGATCGCCATGCCAGGACAGATGATACTATGCGACCAGTCATAACTCGCATTCTGTCATAGCTGTTTTAGGATAAAGCGATTAGATTGCACCAAATAAAAGGAGTGAAAATATGGCAAAAAGCTTTCGCGGGGGGGTTCATCCCGACGACCGCAAACGGTATACAGCTGCTAAATCTATAGAAGTGGCACCTATACCGCAAAAAGTCATCATTCCTACCAGGCAGCATATAGGAGCGCCTTGCGCCCCTGTAGTCAAGGTGGGTGATTTGGTCAAGAAAGGACAGGTAATAGCTGAAGCACAAGCCTTTGTTGCCAGTCCGATTCATGCTTCAACATCAGGTAAAGTAGTGGAAATTGCTGAATATCCTCATCCCGTATTTGGCACCTGTCAAGCAGTTGTCATTGAAGGTGATGGTAAGGATGAGTGGGTTCCAGGTCTGCCGCTAAACCGTGACTGGCAGTCAATGGAGGTAAAAGAACTTAAAGAAATAGTTCGCTTAGCTGGTCTGGTAGGGATGGGGGGAGCTACCTTCCCGACACATGTAAAAATGTCGCCTCCGCCGGAAAAACCCATTGACTCCTTCATTCTCAATGGAGCTGAGTGCGAACCATATCTGACAGCTGATCACCGGGTTATGCTAGAGCAAACCGAACGTATTGTTACTGGTATGAAAATTGCCATGAAAATTATCGGTGTAAGTAAAGGTTATGTTGGTATTGAAGAAAATAAACCAGATGCTATTGAAATTATGCGCAAAGCTTGCGCTGGTTCCAGTATCGAAATAGTGCCTCTTAAAACCAAATATCCACAAGGGGCCGAAAAAACATTAATTAAAGTAATCCTGGACAGAGAAGTGCCTTCAGGCGGCTTGCCTATGGATGTAGGTGCTGTTGTACAAAATGTAGGTACTTTAGTAGCCATAGCTGATGCCGTAGAAAAAGGTTTGCCGCTTATTGAACGTGTGGCTACTGTTACCGGTGGTGCTATTGCTGAACCCAAAAATGTACTGCTACGGGTAGGCGCAACCTTTTCTCAGGCTGTAGCTATGTGCGGCGGCTTTAAAGAGCAGCCGGTTAAAGTTATTATGGGTGGTCCGATGATGGGGATGGCGCAGCAAACTCTTGATGTACCTGTAATCAAAGGCACGTCTGGTATTTTGGCGTTAAGCGCTGCTGATGTTAACATTGGTCCAGAGCAGCCATGTATTCGCTGTGGCCGCTGTGTTGATGCCTGTCCAATGGGACTTGTACCAAGTATGCTGAGTATTCTTGGCGAGCGAAATGCATTTGCTGTTGCCAAGGAAGAGTACAACCTTCTTGATTGCGTCGAGTGTGGTTCATGCGTATATGTATGTCCGGCTAAGCGCAATATTGTTCACTATATTAAATTGTCTAAAGCGCAAAACGCGGCAGCTGCGGCTGCACAGAAGAAATAGGAGGTGGGCGGCATGAGCGCAGAAGTAAAACTTGACGTTGGTACCTTAACAGTTTCGGCATCACCGCACATCAGGTGCGACGAATCTATCGCTAAAATTATGTGGGCAGTTAATCTGGCATTAGCGCCTGCAGCTCTTTTTTCGGTATACCGTTTTGGTATGCCAGCATTAACTACTATGATTCTCTGTATTGTTGTTGCTATGGGAACAGAATATCTTATTCAAAAATGGCAGAACAAACCGATTACTGTTA
This sequence comes from Sporomusa sp. 246TCP1, assembly GCF_057319775.1. Lineage (NCBI taxonomy): Bacteria > Bacillati > Bacillota > Negativicutes > Selenomonadales > Sporomusaceae > Sporomusa > Sporomusa sp. 246TCP1. The sequence continues at coordinate 792,505 of NZ_CM170492.1, forward strand.
ATGACGGCAGCGCCTTTTTGACCGGCCTTTTACTGGCTATGAATATTCCGGCGACATTGCCCTGGTATATGCCTGTATTTGGTACTGTGGCAGCTATAGCCGTAGCCAAGCATACTATGGGTGGATTGGGTTACAACATTTTTAATCCGGCTCTTGTGGGACGAGCAATCCTACTAGCGTCTTGGCCGGTAGCGATGACAACCTGGCCACAAATGGCAAGTAAAATTGACGGAGTTACTTCAGCTACTCCTTTAGGCATTTTAAAACTCCAGGGTTATGAAAGTCTTATTGCGATTTTTGGTGATAAGGTAACAATGTATCAATCCCTCTTTATCGGTTCTCGCAGCGGCAGTATGGGTGAGACTTCGGCCTTGCTATTAATTTTAGGCGGTGTATTCTTAATTTATCGCGGATATATCAGGTGGCAGATTCCGGTATGTATGATTGGCACTGTCGGTCTGTTAACTGCAGCTTTCGGACATGATCCGATTATGCATATGATGTCAGGCGGACTTATTCTCGGCGCCTTCTTCATGGCTACTGATATGGTTACCATTCCGATTACCCTTAAGGGTCAAATTATATTTGCAGTTGGTGCCGGTGCGCTTACTGTGTTAATCCGTTTACTAGGCGGCTATCCAGAAGGCGTTTGCTATGCAATCTTGCTGATGAACTGTGTAACGCCGGCAATTGACTTGGTGGTTAAGCCTGCGAAATTTGGGGCTAGGAGGTAAATGACCATGGCACATGATGCACATGACGACAAAAATAATAGTGTGTTTAAAATAACTATGAACTTAGGCGTAGCATGTTTTCTTTCAGGGGTCATTCTAGCGACTGCGTTCGCTATCACCGAGCCAGTCGCTGCTGAACAACGTGTTAAGGCAAAAAATGATGCAATGAAGGAACTTGTTAAAGAGGCCGAATCCTTTAAGCCTATTGATGGCAAAGAAGGTTGGTATGCGGGGATAAAAGGAGGCAAGGTTATTGCTTATGTAGTACCTGCCAGTGGTAAGGGGTATGCCGGTAAAATCGATATGCTTGCTGCTGTAACAACTGATGGTAAAGCAATGGACTTTAAGGTTTTAAAGCATGCTGAGACTCCCGGCCTTGGTGATAAGATGGTGCAACCGAAATTTCGGGGACAGTTCGCTAATAAAGAGTCGAAAGATATGGAAGTTGTCAAAGTTCCCACTGATAAAAACATCCAGGCGCTGACAGGCGCAACGATTACCTCCCGGGCTGTTACTAAAGGCATGCGGGAAGCAGTAGAAGCTGTTGCCGCTTATTCAGCTAGTCAGAAGAAGTGAGGTGTGTGAATATGAATTATTGGGAAATATTTAAAAAAGGTATTTTTGAAATGAACCCCATATTCCGCCTTGCGTTAAGTCTTTGTCCGGCGCTGGCGGTTACATCAACAGTATTTAATTCACTAGGTATGGGGTTTGCAGTTATGGCAGTTATTACTGCTAACAATGCAGTTGTATCAATCATGAAAAACTTTGTTAATCCTAAAGTCCGTGTACCTGTGTTTATCACTATCATCGCTACTATTGTTACTTTGACAATCCTGGTTCTTGAAGCCTATGCCCCTGCTGTTTACAAAGAACTAGGTCTTTACTTGGAATTAGTGGTGGTATTTGCCATTATCCTGGCTCGGGCTGAAGTGTTTGCTATGAAAAATGGCGTATTAGCTTCTACTATTGATGGGTTGGGTATGGGTGCTGGTTTTGCACTGGCTATGTTGTTTATTGGCGTAGTTCGTGAATTGTTTGGTACCGGTGTACTATTTAGTGGTACTTCCATGGTAATGCAGGTGTTTCCTGAGACGTATAACGGCCCTATGATTATGATTCTTGCGCCTGGTGCGTTCCTGGTAATCGGGTTGATGATTGGCATGTTTAATGTTATTGGCGAATATCAGGATAAGCAAGCGGCCAAAGCCAAAGCGGTATCGCAGCTTACTATGCAAAGGAGTGGGGCTGTATAATGGAATATTTTACTCTGTTTATGGGTGCGGCAATTGTTAACAACTTCGTACTAACACGTTTCCTCGGCTTGTGTATCTTCTTTGGAGTTTCTAAGAGCTTAAGCGCTTCTATCGGTATGGGTATGGCAGTTGCCTCCATTCTTACTATATCGTCGTCGCTTGCTTGGATAGTGTATAACTTTATTCTTGTTCCTTATGACTTAGTGTTTTTAAAAATTGTAGTAATAGTGGTATTAATGGCTGTTTGCGTGCAGTTCTTAGAAATTGCTATTAAGAAATATGCACCTGCACTCTACGAGATGTGGGGTATTTACTTAGTGTTAATTGCTACTAACTGTGTTATTTTGGGTGTACCGCTGATTAACGCTACCGAAAACTATGGTTTTATTAAAAGTGTTGTCAATGCCTTTGGTTCAGGCGTAGGCTTTGCCCTTGCGCTTATTCTTATGGCTAGTTTGCGGGAAAAACTACAGTATGCGGATGTCCCCAAAACCTTGCAAGGTCTGGGAATTGCCTTTATACTGGCTGGGATGCTAGCCTTATCCTTCCTGGGTTTTTCAGGTATGATTCCGCTATAGGTGAATAGAAAGGGGCGTGAGAAATAAATGCATGGAGTTGTTCAACATTCGCTGATAATACTGGCGGTTCTGACAAGTCTGGGCGTTATATTCGGACTTGTTCTGGCTTATGCCAATAAAAAAATGGCTATTGAAGTTAATCCACTAATTCACGTTGTCGAAGACGTGTTGCCCAAAGGACAATGTGGTGCCTGTGGCTATGCTGGCTGCATGGCGTACGCTGAAGCCGTGGTAATTAACCCTGATGTACCGCCTAATTTGTGCATTCCAGGAAAAGATGCGGTGGCTAAACTTGTTGGTCAGTTGACAGGTAAAGCTGCAGCTGAGGTTGAGCCGCGTATTGCTCAGGTTCGCTGTGCAGGCAGTCATACTAAAGCTGTTAAAGCTAATGAATATCATGGGGTAGAGGATTGTGTAGCTGCCAACTTGTTATTTGGGGGGCACAAGAGCTGTAAATATGGCTGTTTAGGTTTAGGCACTTGTGTAAAAGCTTGTCCTTTTGGTGCTATGACTATGAGTGCAGATGGTTTGCCGATTATTGATCCGGATAAATGTACCGGTTGTGGTAAGTGTGAAACGGTCTGTCCGAAACATGTTATTGCAATGATGCCAATTGGGGCTGCTGTCCGTGTTAACTGCAACTCACATGACAAAGGCACAGTAGCTAAAAAAGCTTGTAGTGCTGCTTGCATCGGCTGCACATTATGCAAGAAGGAATGTCCGCATGGTGCCATTACGATGGATAATAATCTAGCCGTAGTTGATGCTAAAGTGTGTATGGAAAAATGCGATAATCCTGTTTGTTTGGCTAAATGTCCAACAAAGGCTATTCGGCACGCTATACTTGGTGTAGTGCCTGGCAGTGAAGATCCGGTAGCTTAATAACACTTTATTTGCCAATAAAAGAGGAGGGGGGGACCCCTTCTCTTTTATTATGGTTTTATCAATTTTTATGGCCTATGGTTTGCATTAACCTATATTATAATGTAAAATGGAATAGAATATGAGCAGGGTGGTAAGCTGATGTTGACAAAAGCGGACAAGTGGCTGATTGTTGTACTAGTACTACTCGCATTATCAGGTATTGGTTTAAATATCTATCATATATCAGGGGAAAGCAGTCAAGCCCGCAGTATAGTTATAACTGTTGATGGCCAAATGATTAAGACTTTTCCGTTGCGTCAAGGTTATACAGGAGAATTTAGAATTGACAGTTATAGCGGCTTTAACGTTATTGAATATAAAGATGGGCGCGTACGCATGAAGGAAGCCGATTGCCCTGACCAGATATGTGTGCAATCAGGTTGGATCAGTATTCCACCACAGCAGATTGTATGTTTGCCTAATCGGGTAGTCGTTAAAGTTGTAGCTGATAATTCTACTGATGTTGACGATATTGTGAGGTAGTTGTGAGTAAAACAAAGCGCTTGGTTCTATTAGCTTTATTAGTAGCAATGGCTGCGGCTCTCCATGTTCTGGAAAGTCAGTTACCAATTCCTGTGCCTGTACCTGGTGTAAAACTGGGATTAGCCAATATTATTTCACTACTGGCAATTCTTATGCTTGGATGGCAGGCTGCTGTGTATGTTGCCGTTGCGCGTGTTTTGCTAGGCTCTTTATTTGGTGGCTCCCTGTTGGGACCGGCATTTGTTATGAGTATGGGTGGAGCGCTTGCAAGCATTTTTATTATGGCTTATATCAGTAAAAATTACCAACAGGTATTTTCGCTTGCTGGTGTTAGCTTAGTAGGCGCAGCTGTTCATAATATAACCCAAGTGATTTTGGCAGCCTTGCTTGTCCATAGCGCAGGGCTACTATGGTATTTACCGTATTTGCTTTTATTTGCGGTACCCACTGGCTTATTTACCGGTTTGACGGCTAACTACTGTTTTGCTAAAGCACCAGCAAAGTATGGACTCAAGAATTAAAATTACTTGTAAAAAACGAGAATGTTTCTTATCTTAGTGTAGTGAGGCAAGACTTCCGTCTCTATAGGCGGTGTCGAATCAGGTGGGGTAGAATCCCCACCTGATTTTCCGATGGTTCAGCTTCACTGCAACACTTTTTATTTCTAAGGAGGGGGTAAGGTGAGAACTGGCACTAATAAGGGCAGTTCAGCCGGCAAAAGTATGGGAATGATGTTTTTATTTCTAATTACCGGGGCAATAGTTGGCGGCATTTTAGGCGAACTTGCTGCCAGCTCCAGTTTGCTCTCAGGAGTAGCCCCTTATCTTATTAAACCATTCCCGGTATTTGATTTGCCGCCAGTGGCGATTAATCTGTATGTAATAAAATTGGTCATTGGCTTTGCTTTGTACCCGAATTTGATGAGCGTCCTGGGAATTATAGCAGCCATCCTGCTTTTTCGGCGCTTTTAGGAGGGGGAGGGCATGCAAATAATCTTAGCGTCAGCATCACCAAGGCGTCAACAACTTTTAAAACTAATTGATCTTGATTTTGAAATTATGGTCAGTGAAGTAGAAGAAGATAATACCAAAGATATACTGCCTGAGGAACTGGCTATGGCCCATGCAATTGATAAAGCAATTGATGTTAGCAAGCGAGTTTCAGGCAATGCGGTTGTTATTGGTGCTGATACTATTGTGGTGGTTGATGGCAAAGTATTTGGCAAACCGAAAGATCGTAGCGAAGCTGGGCAAATGCTGACTGTTCTTGCCGGACGGGATCATATTGTAATTTCTGGAGTGGCAGTGGCTAAAGAGGGGAAGGTTGTTAGTGGTTTTAGTACTACTACTGTTACTTTCAGGCCGCTGTCGCAAAGTGAGATTGAACGATATGTTGCTACCGGCGAACCGATGGACAAGGCTGGGGCTTATGCCATTCAGGGCCGGGGCGCATTGTTAGTAGAGAGTATTACTGGCTGTTATAATAATGTAGTAGGTTTGCCACTTGTTAAGTTATCCGAACTACTCCGGCAAATAGGGGTAGATTTGCTATGACCAGGGACAAGCAGTTAATGATGAAGGAATTGCCTGAGACCGAAAGGCCACGCGAGAAAATGCTCGAAAAAGGTGTTAAGGCCTTAAGTAATGCAGAACTGCTGGCGATACTTCTTCGTACAGGCACGAAAAATTTGCCGGTTAATCGTCTGGCCGAACAACTTATAGCTAAGTATGAATTGTCGGGACTTGCAAGCATATCGCCTCCCGAATTAAGTAAAACCACTGGTATTGGCTTAGTTAAAGCCGTCACCGTGATTGCTGGCATTGAACTGGGGCGCAGGTTAAGCCTGAAGGAGCCGGGTGAACGTCCGATTATTAGAAGTCCGCGTGATGCTGCTGATTTAATGATGGCTGAGCTAAGGTATGAAAACAAAGAACATTTTGTGGCATTACTTTTATCGACTAAGAATCATGTTATTGCCCGGGCAATTATCTCTGTTGGCAGCTTAAATGCTTCTATTGTACATCCGCGAGAGTTGTTTCGGGAGGCTATTAGTTATAGTGCTGCCGCTGTTATTTTGGTTCATAATCATCCCAGTGGTGATCCTATGCCAAGTCAGGAAGATATTAGTCTGACCAAACAGTTGGTTGCGGCAGGAAATTTGCTTACTATTTCTGTACTTGACCATGTAATAATCGGTGATGGCAAGTATGTGAGCTTTAAAGAAAAGGGAATAATATAATAGGTTTTCTAAATGAAAGGGGTTAAAGTCTATGTTAAATTTATTTGGTTCACTATCACGTGACATGGGTATAGACCTCGGTACGGCCAATACATTAGTGCATGTGAAAGGCAGAGGAATTGTTCTCAGAGAACCGTCAGTAGTCGCTATCCAGCGTGATACCGGCGAGGTGCTGGCTGTTGGTGAGGAAGCCAAACAAATGATTGGTCGTACGCCGGGGAATATTGTGGCTATTAGGCCACTTAAAGATGGAGTTATTGCTGATTTTGACGTAACTCAGGCTATGCTTAAATATTTTATCAGAAAAGCTATGGATTCAAAGTCTTTTATTAGACCGCGAGTAATTGTCGGTGTCCCTTCCGGGGTTACCGAAGTGGAAAAAAGGGCAGTTATTGATGCAACTATTCAGGCCGGAGCCAGGGAAGCATATTTGATTGAAGAACCAATGGCTGCAGCCATTGGGGCTGGTTTACCTGTGCATGAACCAACTGGTAATATGGTTGTGGATATTGGCGGTGGCACGACTGAGGTGGCAGTTATATCGCTAGGCGGCATTGTTACCAGCCGTTCTATCCGTGTTGGTGGCGACGAGATGGATGAGGCCATTGTTCAGTATGTTAAACGTACTTATAATTTAATGATTGGTGAACGTACAGCGGAAGAAGTTAAAATTACAATTGGTTCTGCCATCTTAATAAAGGATGATCAGCAATTTGATGTGCGTGGCCGCGATTTGGTAACCGGTCTGCCGAAGACACTGACAATTAAAGCAAGTGAAGTGCGGTTGGCGCTTAGTGAGCCGATAGCCGGTATTATTGAAGCTGTAAAAGTAACTCTGGAAAAAACTCCTCCAGAACTGGCCTCTGATATCATGGATAAGGGGATTGTTATGACAGGGGGCGGTTCGCTGCTGAAAGGACTTGATCTACTGCTGAACAGAGAAACTGGCATGCCGGTACATATTGCCGAGGATGCTTTGTCGTGTGTTGCTGCAGGTACTGGTGGTGCTTTAGAAAGCATAGATTTGTTGAAACGGGTACTTATGACTACCAAAAAGCTTAACTAGGGTAAAATAGTTAATTGAATTAATCAATGTAAGGAAGGGGCCCAGAAAGTGCGATTCATTCACAAAAAGGCGGTTATCCTTATCGTGGCGGTACTAACCGTCTTTTTGCTAGCTAGTACAGTTGCGAAGGGAAAGTATCAATTTGTTTTTACGGAACAGGTTGTAGCTACGCTGTTATTTCCAGTTGAATATGTATTAGGCAAAATTGGTTACGGCATACGTCACACAGGTTCTTTTACCAGTGAAATTATGACTGTGTATCGCGATAACCAGACGCTAAAAACTGAAAATGAGGAACTTCGTCAAAACAATATTAATACAACTGAGATTGTGGCCGAGAATGCAAGACTGCGAGCGATGCTTGATTACAAAAAAGCGGCTCAGCAGTTTGATTTTGTAGCAGCACAGGTAATTGCCCGTGATCCGGGAACATGGACGAACATTATTATGATTAACAGAGGTGCAGCCGACGGGCTTACCAAAGATATGACGGTAGTGGCGACACAGGGTCTTGTTGGCAGTGTTGTCAGCGTTTATAATAATTCTGCCAAAGTACAGCTTATTTTAGATCCACGCAGTGCTGTCGGTTGTCTTGTGCAGCGGCCTGAGTCGCGGGTTGCAGGCATTGTTGAAGGCAGTACGGCGAATCCACAGGCCCCGCACATGGTTAATATTGCCCGTGATGCTGATATCATCAAGAGTGATAAAATTATTACTTCAGGTTTTGGTGGTATATTCCCTAAGGGACTGCTGGTAGGTGAGGTTGTCGATATTGTTAATGAAGAAGGCGGATTGTTAAAATATGCTGTCTTGAAGTCAGCTGTGGATTTTGATAGACTAGAAGAAGTGTTGGTTATTGTGCGCTCCCGTGAAACTTTGCCAGAGGTTCTCACGCCGGCCACACCGGGAAAAACTAATCAGCAGCCTGCCCAACCGAAAGAGGCTGGACGATGAAAATGATACTTGTCTGGACCAGCCTGCTGATTGTCACTATTGCTGTCCAAGCCGTATTATTACCACTTATATTTTCGCCAGGGGCTAAGCCTGACATTATTTTGATTATTGTGGTTGCCTGTGGTTTGTTGGCCGGACGGGAGCATGCCATTGGAGTCGGATTTATGGCTGGTTTACTTCAGGATTTTGCTTCAGGCAATATTTTTGGGTTAAACACCTTATCAAAGATGGCGATAGGCTATGTTGCCGGTTTGGCTGAACGAAAGGTATTTAAAGAAAGTGTAGTATTGCCGGTTTTGGCAATTATTTTAGCTACTTTTTTTAATGGCGTAATCATGCAGGCGCTGCTTTTTTTATTAGGGTATAAGGTTGAAGTGATGTCAATGCTGAAAGAGCAAATGTTGGTTTCATTAGGCTATAATATCTTATTTTGCATTCCGGTGCATAGGCTGATTTATCGGCTTACATTTGGTGATAAAAGTCAATTTTAAGGAGATGTTGTGTTACCACATGTCTGTAAATTTTATGCAAAATATATAGTGTAGAAAGGAGGTTGCCGTATGCTTGTTAAGCGATCAAATGGACGACTTGATATTTTGAGTCTGATCATTGTTTTTATTTTTATGACATTAGTAATTCGTCTTGCCTATTTGCAAATGGCACAGGGTCAATACTATGATCGTCTGGCCGACGGCAACCGCATCCGACTTATTCCCATCATGTCGCCACGTGGTGTTTTTTATGACCGGAACGGCGTGATGCTGGTGTCCAATCGTCCGGGTTTTACGGTATCTGTATTAGCAATAAGCGGCCCTGTTTCTGATGAAGTAATTGCTAAATTGGCTGGTATCCTCGGTATGAATGCAGAAGAGATAAAAGTTAAGTTAGCACAGCATACTGGTGCGTTTGAACCTATCAGAGTCAAAACTGATGTCGGTCCTGATATTGTTACTAAAATCGAAGAACGTCGCTCTGAACTACCAGGGGTGGTTATTGAAATTCAACCACTGCGAAACTATGTTAATAATGAGCTTGGAGCCCATATATTTGGTTATGTGAGTGAGATTAATGATGTCGAGTTGGAAAAGCGTAAAGCGAATGGTTATAAGTCGGGAGATATTGTTGGTAAATTTGGACTGGAAAAGTTATATGATAAGGAAATTCGCGGTATTGATGGCGGTAACCAGGTTGAGGTTGATGTAAATGGCCGTCCTGTACAGGTAATTGGTAAAAAAGATCCGGTGCCAGGTTATAATTTGGTATTGACAATTGACTATCGGATTCAAAAGGCTGCTGAAACTGCCATTGATGAACAACTTCTTTATCTTCAAACAAAAACTGAGTTTGTCAAGGCAAAAGCAGCAGCAGCTGTTGTCTTAAATCCCAAGACAGGTGAAATTCTGGCAATGGTAAGCCGCCCTGCTTTTAACCCTAATTTATTTAACGGCGGTATTTCATCTAAGGAGTGGAATCTGCTCAATGAAAATCCTTACCATCCTATGGATAATAAGGCTATTTCAGGTGAATATCCGCCGGGATCAACTTTTAAGATTATTACTGGTACGGCGGCCTTAGAACTTGGCAAGGTTACACCAGAGGAAAAAATTCTCGATGCAGGTACTCACTGGATTATCCCTAAAGGTAATGCTGGGGGGGAAGCGCTGGGGTGGATTAATTTCCGGGAAGCGTTATCTAAGTCTGACAACGTATATTTCTACGAGATGGGTAATCGCTTAGGTATTGATAATCTGGAAAAATATGCCCGCCTATTTGGGCTGGGAGAGGTTACTGGCATTAATCTGCCAGGGGAAGCGGAAGGCTTAGTAGCTAATCGTCGCTATAAAGAAAAAGTGTATGGCGAAGACTGGTATTTGTCGGAAACCTTTGATGCTGCTATTGGGCAGGGATTTCAATTAGCGACGCCACTCCAAATGGCTATGATTATGGGTCAAATTGCTAATGGCGGTCACCGTTATAAGCCGAATCTTGTCAGCAGGATAATAGGGTCTAACGGCGAAGTTATTAAAACATTTTCTCCGGAAGAAGTAGGTAACGTTACTATTTCGGAGTATAATCTAAATCTTATTCGTGAATCTCTACGTGAAGTAGCACAAGAAGGCGGGACTGCAGCAGGTACTTTTCAGGACTTTCCAATTTCCATTGCTGGTAAGACAGGTACTGCAGAGAATCCGCATGGTAAGGATCATGGCTGGTTTGTCGCTTATGGCCCCTACGAAGACCCGCGCGTGGCAGTAGCTGTTATTGTTGAACAGGGTGGGTATGGTTCCTCTTCGGCTGTTCCTATCGCTAAAAAGATTCTGGAAGCTGCTTTTAATATTAATCAGCCTCCTTCTGAATCAGCGAAGATATATAGCCCGCATACGGCGCTATAATAACGGGGTCAGGCTCAATAAATGAGCCTGACCCCGCTTTAATATGGATAAGAAGCCGGAGAGAACAATTTTAAATAGATAGTTGTGTATCCTGCAGGAAATTTTAGAAGTAAGGCGAATTCCTGTTGACATATAGATAATTATTTATGGTAAAATTTAGGAGTAGATATGCGGGAGGATGTTTTGTTTAAAGGAAGTAAAGGCGGCCTCGAATTAGTAATAAACCAAGCGGCTGATTTTACTGATATTCTGGAACAACTAAGGGATAAGTTAGAATCGGCTGCCAATTTTTTTATTGGCAGTACTGCCATCAGAGTAATATCTGGTGCAAATTCGTTAACAGGCGATGAACGTAGGCAACTGATTAACTTACTGGCCGATTATGGACTAGCCTTGCATGAACAGCCCGATTCAGAGGTGTTGCCGCCGGAATTTGTTCAGGATACTGACATTCATATTGGCGATAGTCCTGTTGAATATCGTCAGGAGGCTAAAGGTGGAAAAACATTAATTGTCTCAAGAATGCTGCGCAGCGGTCAAAAAATAGTATTCAATGGTTCTGTTATCATTGTGGGGGATGTGAATCCTGGAGCTGAGGTAATTGCCAGTGGTAATATTACCGTTCAGGGAACCTGCCGTGGTATAGCTCATGCCGGAGTTAACGGCGATCAAACAGCTACAATTACGGCTGATAAGTTGATTGCAGGCCAGTTACGAATTGCCGGCCTGATTGCCAGGGCACCTGATAATCAGGTTGAACCAGCATGTCGGGAGATAGCCCATATTGCTAATGGTGCCGTTGTCATTGAACCGGCATGATTGATAAATAGGAGGTACACATAGATGGGAGAAGTAATCGTTATTACGTCAGGCAAAGGAGGAGTTGGCAAAACAACGACAACCGCTAATCTTGGCACTGGTATTGCACTTCAAGGCAAAAAGGTTGTTTTGGTTGACGCCGATATCGGGTTAAGAAATCTTGATGTAGTTATGGGCCTTGAGAACCGGATCGTATATGACTTAGTGGATGTTACCGAAGGTAACTGCCGCCTAAAACAGGCATTGATTCGGGACAAACGTTATGAAACAATGTACTTGTTACCGGCGGCGCAGACCAGAGATAAGAATGCAGTTAGTCCGGAGCAGATGAAACTGTTATGTAAGGATTTGGCAGAGGAATTTGACTATGTAATTATTGATTGTCCGGCTGGAATTGAGCAAGGATTTAAAAATGCTATTGCCGGGGCTGATCGTGCTATTATCGTTACTACACCGGAGGTATCTGCGGTTCGCGATGCGGATCGTATTATTGGTTTGCTAGAATCAGAAGGAAAGCACAATCCTAGACTTATTGTCAATCGTATTCGACCGCTGATGGTTAAAAAGGGCGATATGATGGATATTGATGATATCATTGAAATTTTAGCTGTTGATTTGCTAGGGATTATTCCTGAGGATGAATATATTGTTATTTCTACTAATCGTGGTGAGCCGGCAGTTGTTAATTCTGCAGCCCTAGCCAGTTTGGCTTATCGAAATATTGTCAGGCGGCTGATGGGAGAGAATGTTCCGTTAATGACGTTTGAAACGAATGACAGTCTGTGGGGAAAATTCAAAAAAGTGCTAGGATTTTAAATTAGTAGTCTAGGAGGAGAAGCAAGGTGCTAGAACTTATTCAGAAACTGTTTGGCAAAGAACCAAAAGGATCGAAAAATATCGCCAAAGAACGACTCCGGTTTGTGCTGGTGCATGACCGCGTCAATGTATCGCCGCAATATATGGAAGCCATTAAAGATGATATGATTAAAGTCATCTCTAACTATATGGATATTAACGAAACAGAGATGGAGATAAATCTGACAAGAAGCAACACCCAGGTAGCTTTAGTGGCTAATATTCCGGTTAATCGTATGAAACGCAACCTCTCAGGTGAATGAGTAATTATTTATTTATGCAGAGTCAAGAATACTTGCTCTGCTTTTTCTTTATGCTAATGGAAAGATACTAGACGTGAGTGAAAAATACTATTATAATAAACAAGATATTGATTGAGAGAAGGTTAGTAAGGTATGCTTAACCAGCGCCTCTTGCGTAATTTAGATGTCATACTTATTGGTGTTACTGCGCTACTTGTTCTTATTAGTCTTGTTATTATTGGCAGCGCCACACATATCAATAATCCCAGTGAGGATCGATACTGGTTTGTACAGCGCCAGGGCTTATTTGCTGTAGCGAATATTCTTATTGTTTTTGTTATGCTCAATTTTGACTACAAATCGCTAGAAAGAGTTTCGGGATTTTTATATATTTTGAACTTAGTAATGCTGCTTGCGGTTATGTTTGTCGGCCACTCGGCACTGGGCGCTCAACGCTGGATACAGCTTGGCCCAATTAGTTTACAGCCTTCAGAGTTTTCTAAGATTATTATGATTATTTCTTTGGCGCAAATTTTAGATAAGCGTGCTGGCAAACTTAATTCTTTTAAAGAAATAATTCCGGTGTTTCTTTATGTGGGAATACCCTTTATTTTGGTATTAAAGCAACCCGATCTGGGTACTTCGTTAGTATTTTTAGCCATACTATTTGGCATGATTTTTGTAGCAGGCGTAAGCTTGCGGCACTTAGCGACGATAGTCGGTGTAGGGATAGCTTTTCTGCCGATTTTTTGGCATTTCTTAAAAGACTATCAAAAAAAACGCTTAACTGTGTTCATTGATCCTAACGTCGATCCCTTGGGTTCGGGTTACCATATTATTCAGTCTAAAATTGCCATTGGTTCAGGAATGCTTTTTGGTAAAGGTCTGTTCAACGGCACACAAAGCCAATTGAATTTCCTGCCGGAGAACCATACTGATTTTATTTTTGCCGTTATTGGAGAAGAGTTAGGGTTTATTGGAGCTAGTCTAATTCTGTTGCTCTATCTTATTTTGCTTTACCGTGGTGTTAAAATTTCAAGTGAAGCTCGGGACAACTTTGGCACACTTCTGGCAACAGGCATTACCTCAATGATAGCATTTCACCTACTGGTTAATGTTGGCATGACAGCAGGAATTATGCCGGTGACAGGCATTCCGCTGCCACTTATGAGTTATGGCGTAAGTGCATTAACTACGAATCTCATCAGTATTGGGATATTATTAAACATTTATATGCGACGACAAAAGATACTATTTTGATTTATTTTAAACGGAGATAAAGGGCTTTTTAATTTAAAAGCAACTATCTCCGTTTTCTTTTTCTTCAGCGCCTAAAGGTGCCACTTCACTGGTTATAATTTTATAGTTTTGTCATATATATTCCGTAAGAATACTCCGGACTGGTATTATGGAGGGCTTACGATGACGAAGTTATGGAATCGTTTGAAAAATGGCGGGCAGTTTAGTAACCGCACTAATGAGAATAATTGGCAATCATACTATGAAGAGGAAACAGATTATACCTGGCTCAAAAGGACGGTGGCGGCTTTGGCACTTTTTGCGCTGGTGTATAGTGCTCATGTGTCAAATACCAGAATTGGGCAGGAAGTCTCTGGAGCCGTTCGTCAAATACTGGCTACGCAGACTGATTTTGCTTACTATACCGAAAGAGTGGTCGAGTATGTTACGGTTCATTGGCCTAATGCGGTCAAGATGCCAGGTATTCCTGTTTTAAAGCAGGTTCAGACGACAATTTCGCGCTCTGCTGATCCTTTACGCTACATGACTAAGCCAGTTCAAGGGCAGATAATAACACAATATGGCTGGCAGACCAATCCGGCGCCAAAACCGGCGATTTGGCATGAAGGAATTGTTATTGCAGCTCCCATAGGAACAAGTGTACAGGCGGCGGCCGACGGACGAATAAAAGTTGTTACCGATAGTGCTCAGTTAGGTAAAATGCTGATTATTGACCACGGACAAAATGTGGAAACAATATATGGACATGTAAGCGATATTCTGGTTAAAGAAGGCGATTTAGTGAGTCAGGGTCAGGTAATGGCTCATATTGGCAAAGCTGGCTCGACTGCCGGGTCTGAATTCTATTTTGAACTACGGGAAAACGGCAAAGCCGTGGATCCGTTATCTAGAATTAAAGGTGAATCTACCTAATATGGGATGTGAATTATGAGAGCCGGAAAGATAGCAGGCGTTGAGCTAGTAATGAATAATTGGTTTATTGGACTCATTGCCCTATTTGCGGCCGCTGGCCTTGTGAGCAAAGTGCTGGTAGTGTTTAGTGCTGTTGTATGCCATGAACTGGCACACCTGCTCATGGCTATAGGCTTAGGCTATAAGGTTAAACAGGTAGAGCTATTGCCGTTTGGGGCTGTGGCGCGGGTAGATGGTCTTGCCGATGCAGGGGCGACAAGTGAACTAATGATAGCCGCCGTCGGGCCACTGGCAAGTTTGGGTCTGGCGGCTGTCTGTTATATCGGAATAAATGAGGCAGGCAACTGGCAGGATGTATGTCAGTTTTATGGTGAAGTAAATCTCATGTTGGCACTTTTTAATTTACTACCGGCATTGCCATTGGACGGTGGGAGAATTTTACGGGCTATTTTAAGTTACCGGCGTAATTATCGTGATGCCACAGCTATTGTTGTTACTATTAGTCATGGTATTATTTGTATGCTGGTAATTTGTACAGGTGTAGGGTACTGGCTCTATAATACGATAAATTTAACGCTGTTGGTCGCAGCCGTTTTTTTGCTTCTTACTGTCCGAACTGAAAAAGATTTAGCCGGGTTTCGAGCTATGCGTATCTTAGCCAATAAAAAGGCAGGGCTGATTTCCAGCCAGATTATGCCTACCAGTCACCTTACCGCGATGGAGAGTGCAGTGATTGGTGATATTATTCGCCTGTTTGGTCCGGAAAAATATTATATTATCCATATTGTTGATCAAAATTTCAAATTATGTGGGGCTTTGACTGAGACCCAGGTATGGGAGGGGTTAATTAAAAAGGGGATAAAGTCTAGAATCAGTGAACTCTTTTCAGCATAGCTGAAAAAATCAGTACTACCTGGAAAAAATAAGTCTTGATATTTCCACCCAAAAAATACATAATAAATTTTATAGCTATAAATATGGAGGTATATATGCAGCCTATAGATCCTGTCAGCCCTGCTATTTTAAGCAAAGTGATAAAGCCGGCACGCTACACTGGATATGAGTGGAACAGTGTGACCAAAGACCCTAAAGCCGATTTAGTCAGTTTTGTGCTGGCTATGCCTGATGTTTACGAAGTTGGCATGTCCAACCTGGGGCTTAAAATATTGTATCAGATATTAAATAACCGTCAAGATACCTTCGCTGAGCGTGTTTATGCTCCCTGGGTAGACATGGAAGCCGAGATGAGAGCCGCTAATATTAAATTATATACCCTGGAAACCAAACGGCCTGTTGCTGAATGTGATATTATCGGTTTTTCTTTGCAGTATGAGTTGAGCTACAGTAATGTGCTCAATATGCTTGATTTAGCCGGTATTCCGGTAGTGGCAGCGAAGCGTGATGAGAATCAACCGCTAGTGGTATGCGGTGGGCCTTGCGCCTTTAATGCGGAACCTATGGCGGATTTTGTTGACTTCTTTATCCTCGGTGAGGGCGAAGAGGCAGTTGGTGAGATAGCTGCTGCTATTGCTGCGTGGAAACAGGCAGGCAAACCAGGCGGCAAAAACGCCCTATTACAGCAGCTTGCGATAATTGACGGCATATATGTTCCGGGTTTTTATGAAGAAGAGTACAATGCAGCCGGACAGGTCAACGCCTTGCGGCCACTGGTGCCGGCAGCTAAACCTGTTATTGTCAAACGGTTAGTAAAAGATCTGGATCAAGTGACATTTGCTACTAAGCCCATTGTGCCATTTATTGAAATTGTGCATGATCGTATTATGCTGGAACTATTTCGTGGCTGTACGCGGGGGTGCCGGTTCTGTCAGGCCGGGGTGCTTTATCGCCCTGTACGGGAACGCAAAATGGAGACACTGATTAACCATGTCCAGGAACTTGTGGAAAATACGGGTTATAACGAAGTTTCGCTGGTGTCATTGAGTTCAGCGGACTACTCTTGTCTAAGCCCGTTAATCACGGAGTTAGTCACCCGCTTTAAGCAGCAGGGGGTAAGTGTGTCGCTGCCTTCACTAAGGGTTGACAGCTTTTCCATTGAATTGGCAAAACAAGTGCAGCAAGTGAGAAAGAGTGGTTTGACTTTTGCACCTGAGGCCGGAACGCAGCGCCTGCGGGATGTAATTAATAAAGGCGTTACTGAGGAAAATCTTATTGAAGCAGTAAGTGCTGCTTTTTTAGCCGGCTGGTCAACCATTAAACTCTACTTTATGATCGGATTGCCAACCGAGACTGACGAAGATGTAGCCGGAATTGCCAGGCTTGCTCAGAAAGTTGCGGATTTATATAAGCAGATAAAAGGCAGAAAAGGTGCCAAAGTGACTGTAAGTGTGTCATCATTTGTTCCCAAGCCGCATACTGCTTTCCAATGGTTTGGACAAAACTCGGTCGAGGAAATTGAACGCAAGCAAAGGTTGTTACGGTCGCTAATTAAAGACCGTAGCATCTCGCTTAGTTGGCATGATGCGCGGACAAGCTATCTTGAAGGCGTATTTGCCCGTGGTGACAGACGTCTTGGAAAGGTGTTACTCCAGGCGTGGCAGCAGGGGGCAAGATTTGACGGCTGGTCTGAACATTTCAAGTTTAAGGTTTGGATGGAGGCTTTTGAAGCCGTGGGGATTGACCCTGAATTTTATGCCAGACGTGGCCGGGAACTTGCTGAACTTTTACCCTGGGAGCATTTATCCTCAGGGGTGGACAAGTCTTTCCTGGCTAAGGAGTGGCAAGCTGCACAGCAAGAGTCTCTCACCGCTGACTGCCGTCATAAACACTGCGGTGCCTGTGGCGTTTGCCAGGCTCTTGATGCTAACGTTGTTGATTGGGGGCAGGAGGAATAATGGCAAAATTACGGCTTAAGATAACCAAGGGAAATCCAATTCGCTTTGTTTCTCATTTGGATTTTGCCGGCACAATTGAGCGGGCTGTGCGTCGTGCCAAACTGCCGGCAGCCTATTCTGAAGGCTTTAACCCTCATATGAAGTTAGCCTTTGCTTCGGCTTTGGCAGTAGGAGTAACAAGTGAGGCTGAATATCTTGATCTTGAACTGACCGAAGCAATAGATATTGCTTTGCTGGATGCCAGGCTTACACCACAGTTACCTGCTGGGATTGAACTTAGAGCGGCAAAATATGTGGAGCAACATAGCAAAGCCTTGATGGCGGTTGTTAACCTGGCCACTTATGATATTATCGGTTCACTAGCTCCGGGTGCGGTTTGGGATGCCGTGGAGACCAGCATAGATAATTTTAATCGTGAAGTTGAAGTGATTTATATCAAACAAACCCCTAAAGGTCGTCGGGAAATCGATATTAAAGAATATCTGACCGAGCCGGTAGTTGTTAAACCACTTCCTGCTAATCACCAAAAACTGATCCTAAACCTTGCGATAAAAATTACGCCCGGTGGCAGTGTTAAGCCAGTTGAGGTGCTTACTGTGCTAACAGATACCTATGGTTTGCCTGTTGATAAAGACGCGGCGTTAATTAATCGTATTGGGCTGTTTGTGACTAACGGTAAAGTATGGAGATCACCGATTGAATTGTAGACAATGACAGATAAAAAACAGAAGGAACGAACTATGAATAAAAGGATAATTGCCAGCGTTATGCCGGAAGAAACTCGAGTTGCACTCCTGGAAGACGATGAACTCATGGAAATCTCGGTGGAACGCAGCGAGAGCGGGCACTTAGTTGGAAATATTTATAAAGGCCGGGTTAAAAATGTCCTTCCAGGTATGCAAGCTGCTTTTGTTGATATTGGACGAGATAAAAATGCTTTTTTATATATGGGAGATGCCGGTCGTCAGGCTGCCAGTCAGCATTTGACTATTGGCCAGGATGTATTGGTGCAGATTGCTAAAGATCCTATGGGTGATAAGGGACCAAGAGCCACTATTAGTCTGACACTGCCTGGAAGGTATATTGTACTCATGCCAACTGTCGATTATATTGGCATTTCGCGCCGTATTGAATCTGAACCAGAGCGAGAACGTTTGCGTCAGATTGCAGAGAAAATCCGTCCGGAAGGTATGGGGGTTATTGTTAGGACAGTAGCCCAGGATAAGAGTCAGGATGATCTCATGAAAGATATAGCCTATCTAGCAAGCATGTGGTCAACTTTGAGCGCCAGGGCCAAACGGAGCAATGCGCCTGCGCTTATTTATAAGGATGCTGATCTTGTGGTACGGATTGTTCGTGACTATTTTACCAGTGATGTGAATGAATTTGTTATTGATAGTCAGGAAGCATATAACAGGGTTGTTGATTTATTGCAATATATATCACCAGAGTTAATTGACTCTGTAACACTCTATGAGCCAACCGCTAAGGACAGCGATATATTCAGGTGGTTCAATCTTGAGGATAGCCTGGAAAGTCTGCGTGAACGGCGGGTAGAACTGAAATGTGGCGGCTATATTGTCATTGATTATACAGAAGCTATGACAGTTATTGATGTTAATACTGGTAAATTTGTTGGTAATACCAATCTGTCAGAGACTGTATTTCAGACTAATTTAGAGGCCATTGCCGAAATCGCCAGACAGCTTAGGTTAAGGGATATTGGCGGTATCATTATCATTGATTTTATTGATATGGATAAAGCGCAGCAACGCTCAGCGGTACTTTCCGGACTAGAACTAGAGCTGAAAAAGGATCGCACTAAAACAAATGTATTAGGTATTACTAGTCTGGGGTTAGTAGAAATGACACGGAAGAAGGCCAGGCAGAATCTTACCAATATGCTATACAGTCCCTGCCCGCACTGTAGGGGAAAGGGCCGTATCAAATCACCGGAAACCGTGGCAATAGATATTAAGCGGGAGTTGAGAAAATTAAATAAACGCTCCCGCTCAGGAGGACGGCTGCTATTACAAGTTCATCCTCAGGTAGCTGATTATCTAAGCAGGCAGGAAGAACTCAAACGTCTAGAACGGGAAACAGCCAGAACAATTGTAGTAGAATCAGCTGCCAATATTAGTCCGGAGAGATTTTCCCTGCTGTGGAAACCTGATTGACAAACTATGATCAGTATGGTAAAATTTCATGAAGTAGGCGTTTGCCTACTCTAACCGCGCGGAGAGGTTCTTTTAAACACTTGGAGCACTTGAAAATGCAGTCATAGATTACATTTTTGTAAACCGTTCCAGTGTACCGAATCTGGCGAGTCCTTATATGGGGGAGGTGCAAGTTTATAATGTATGCTATTATTGAAACAGGTGGTAAACAGTATCGCGTTACTGAAGGTGATGTTCTCACAATTGAGAAAATTGAAGTAACGGAAGGTCAAACTGTTGACTTTGATCGCGTTTTGACTGTTGTAAAAGACGGTGAAGTAGTTATTGGCAAACCGCTGGTAGCTAATGCAAAAGTTACTGCTGAAGTAGTAGCCCATGGTAAAGGTAAAAAGATTTTGGTTTTCAAATACAAAGCCAAAGCCAATTACCGTCGTCGCCAGGGTCATCGTCAACCGTTCACTAAAGTCCGTATTGAAAAGATTCATGCCTAAGGACAGAAAATGATTACGGTTACATTGGTTCGTGATAAAAACAAGGCAATTACTGGTTTTGCCATTAGCGGTCATGCCAAGACGGCACCACATGGACAGGACATTGTATGTGCCGGTATATCTGCGCTTGCTCAGTCAGCCATTATGGGAATTGAACGTCATTTGGGGCGGGATATTGACTTTGGGCAGGATGATGACGGTATTACGATGAGACTTATAGGTCAACCAGACAGTCTTACAGGTGCAATTCTTGAAACAATGCTGCTGGGGCTAAACGAAATAGCCAAACTATACCCTAAGAGTGTTCGTATTACTGAGCACAGGAGGTGAAAGCAAGATGGGAAATTTCAAACTGAATTCTTTTGATTTACAGTTGTTTGCTCATAAAAAAGGTGTGGGTAGCTCCCGCAATGGTCGCGATAGTGAGGCCCAACGCCTGGGCGTTAAGCGTCATGCCGGTGAAGTTGTTACTGCAGGCAGCATTTTAGTGCGCCAGCGTGGTACCCATTTCCATCCTGGTAATAACGTCGGCATTGGTTCAGATGATACCTTATTTGCCAAAGTCCCTGGCAAGGTCGCTTTCGAGCGTAAAGGACGTTATGACAGGCAAATTAGTGTATATCCTGCAGCTGAAGAAGCTATCTAAAGAAACGGCTTGTGTCAAGCCTTGGCGAACGTGACAGCCGATCTTGATCCTGCTCTGTTGGGATAAAAAAAACCTGCGGCCCATAAAGCCGCAGGTTTTTTAAATTAATTTCACTGAAAATGTCGAAATCAGACAGGTATTTAGGCTAATGGAAGCGAAAGATATACCATTCTGCAACATGTTGGAAGGATGATAGTATGATAAGCACGCCATGTTCTGAAGTTGCATCATGTCCGGACGTAATGAATTTACTTCGCATTCAGCGTCATGATTTTTTAAATCACCTGCAGGTTATTCATGCTATGATTCAATTGGGGCGTAACGAAAAGGCGCTGCAATATATCGAGAATTTGGCACATGATCCTGAGATGATATCAAATGTGCTCGCAACATATAAAAACGAGTGTATATAACTATCTATGACTTTGTGGCTTAGTGTTTTTTAGCTAATGTTAGGGTAAAAATGAGCGTAAAAGCGCATATTACATATAAAAATACAAGGGGATTTTAATGTTTATTGACAGAGTTAAAATTACTGTTAAGGCCGGTAACGGCGGTAACGGTATGTCCAGTTTCCGGCGGGAAAAATTTGTTCCTAACGGTGGACCAAGTGGTGGCGATGGCGGCCGTGGTGCCAATGTAGTACTGATTGGGGATTCTAATCTGAATACGTTGCTTGATTTTCGTTACAAGCGTATATTTAAGGCTGATAATGGTGCTAACGGTCAATCCAGCAATATGCATGGCCGGGGAGCGGAAGATCTCTTGATTAAAGTTCCGCCAGGTACTATTATTAAAGATGAAGCCACTGGGCAAGTACTTGGTGATATTACAGAAATAGGTCAAACCATAGTAGTTGCCAAAGGCGGTCGTGGTGGACGCGGCAATGCGCGTTTTGTTAATAGTGTCCATCGGGCACCAACTTTTGCCGAGCTCGGTGAACCAGGAGCAGAACGTCTGCTTACTTTGGAGCTTAAGCTGCTTGCTGATGTTGGCCTCGTAGGTTATCCAAGTGTAGGAAAATCGAGCATCTTAGCAATGGTATCAGCAGCTAAGCCAGATATTGCCGCTTATCATTTCACGACATTATCACCGGTGCTCGGGGTTGTTAGTATTGGTGAGGGTCAGAATTTTGTCTTGGCAGACATCCCGGGGCTGATTGAAGGTGCACATGAGGGCGTGGGGCTTGGGCATGATTTTCTGCGCCATGTTGAACGTACCAAAGTACTTATTCATGTACTTGATGTGTCAGGGCTGGAAGGCCGTGATCCTATTGATGACTTTCACAAGATCAACAATGAACTCAATTTATATAACGAAAAGCTGTTCAAGCGACCGCAAATTGTTGCAGCTAACAAAATGGACTTGCCGGAAGCAC
The DNA here is from genome assembly GCF_057319775.1 of Sporomusa sp. 246TCP1. Taxonomy (NCBI): domain Bacteria; kingdom Bacillati; phylum Bacillota; class Negativicutes; order Selenomonadales; family Sporomusaceae; genus Sporomusa; species Sporomusa sp. 246TCP1. The sequence goes on from NZ_CM170492.1 coordinate 814,764, forward strand.
AGGAAAATTATGAGCGAGTAGCTAACTATATGGCTGAACTCGGTCATGAGATTTATCCTATTTCGGCCGCTACCGGTGATGGTCTGACTGTTTTGATGCAGCGGGCAGCACAGCTTTTGGCTGACTATGTGGAAGAACCCGAAGAAATTGAAGAGGCTAAGATATATGAAGCTAAACCTGAGGATGCTTTTTCTGTCAGAAGGGATGAGGATGGTGCCTTTGTCGTCGAAGGCGCCGGGATTGAGAAATTAGTGGCAATGACACGTTTTGATGACGAGGAAGGTGTGCTTCGTTTCCAAGCTATTTGGCGGCGAATTGGAATTGATGAAGAACTCCGGGCACGTGGCATCAAAGAAGGTGAGACTGTCCGCATTCGCGATATGGAATTTGAGTTTAGACCATAGGAGGTACTATGTTAGAAGAAACAAAAACGCCATTAACAGGCAAACAAAAACGCTATTTGCGAGCCCTTGGCAGTACTCTTGATCCTGTGGTGCAAATCGGCAAAGGCGGCATAATAGATACTGTTATTGAGAGTGCAGGTCAAGCACTGGCTGCCCGTGAAATTATCAAAGTCCGGGTATTGCAAAACAGTCCGGAGGAACCAAAAACACTCATTACTGCTCTGGCTAACGCCACTGGCGCAGAATTAGTGCAGGTGATTGGCCGTAATGGTTTGTTATATAAAAAAAATGAAGAAAAATCCAAGCTGGAATTACCATAATTGTGGGGGAGCTTTGCGTATGTTTACCAGAGAAAATCTAAACAATGCCAAACGCATTGTCATTAAGGTTGGTACCAGCACATTAACTCACTCGACAGGTAAACTTAATCTTTTACGCATCGAGAAACTAGCTCGTGAGCTATCTGATCTTGCCAACCAAGGCAAACAAATGATTTTAGTGAGTTCAGGTGCAGTTGGTGCCGGGATGGATCGCCTTGGACTGAAGGAAAAACCCAGGACTATTCCAGAGAAGCAGGCGGCTGCCGCTGTCGGTCAGGGGATTTTGCTGCATATTTATGAAAAAATGTTTGGAGAATACGGACAAATTGTTGCGCAGGTGTTGTTGACCCGTGCCGATTCAGTCAATCGCAAGCGTTATACCAACTCTCGCAACACACTAATGGCGCTCTTAAATCAGGGCGTCATTCCCATTATTAATGAGAACGATGCGGTTGCTATTGACGAACTTAAAATTGGCGATAACGATACACTTTCGGCGATGGTCGCCAGTATTATTGATGCTGATTTACTCATCATTCTCTCAGACATCGAAGGTGTCTATACCGCAAATCCTCAGACAGATTCAAGTGCGACGTTATTGAGTGAAATTACCGATATTACACCAGCTGTTGAAGAATTGGCTGGTGGACCAGGGACAGCACGGGGTACAGGCGGCATGTATACTAAGATTCAGGCTGCAAAAATTGCGGTTAACTCGGGTGTAACTATGGTAATTGCTTCTGGTGGGCGCGAGGGGGCAGTTCGTGAAATTGTACAGGGAAAAAAAGTGGGAACCATCTTTATTTCCAAAGAAAATCGTCTGCAAATTCGCAAACGGTGGCTGGCATTTGGCGCGAGTGTGAGCGGTAAAGTCTGTGTGGATAAAGGCTGTGAGCAGGCACTTCTAAAGGATGGGTCTAGTCTCTTGGCAGCTGGGATAACGGCTGTTGACGGCGATTTTGAGTTAGGTAACACCATAAGTATCATAAGTGGCTCTGGGCGTGAATTAGCACGCGGTATTAGTAATTATAGCGCTGATGATTTAAAAAAAATCAAGGGTGCTCATACCTATGAAATTAGTTTTATACTGGGTTTTAAGCCTTATGACGAGGTTGTACATCGCGATAACCTGGTATTGTTAGTATAAGAGGGGGCTAACGCATGGACTACATAAGTGAATTAACAGAAAAAGGCAAGGACGCAAAACAAGCAGCTCGTAAACTGGCGACAATGTCAACAGCTCTGAAGAATCAGGCATTACTAGCCATGGCCACTGCTTTAGAAAAAAAGCAAGACGTTATTGTTGCTGCTAATGCCCAAGACATTAACAGAGCACAGGCAAATGGTATGCCCAAACCGCTTATTGACCGGCTGCTATTAAATCAAACCAGAATACTAGCCATGGCCGAAGGCCTGCGGCAGATTGCAGCTCTGCCAGATCCGGTCGGTGAGGTACTCGGTGGCTGGCTGCGGCCTAACGGACTTGCTATTACTAAAATTCGTGTACCACTGGGCGTTATTGGCATTATCTATGAAGCTCGTCCTAATGTTACAGTGGATGCTGCCGGATTGTGTTTAAAGGCCGGTAATGCCGTTATTTTACGTGGCGGTTCTGAGGCTATTGACTCTAATAAGGCCATTGCTGAAATTATTGCCGGGGCAGCTTATGCAGCTGGTGTGCCTGCTGGAGCAATTGCTCTTGTTGAAACTACCGACAGGCAAGTAGTCTCGGCTATGTTGAAGCTTAATCAATATGTGGACGTTATTATTCCCCGGGGCGGGGCGGGACTGATTAAAACGGTTGTAGAAAACAGTACGGTGCCGGTCATCGCAACAGGCACAGGCGTTTGCCATACCTTTGTCGATGCGACTGCTGATCTGGCGATGGCCCAGGAAATTGCTTTTAATGCTAAGGTTTCGCGGCCAGGGGTATGTAATGCTATGGAAACGTTACTGGTTCATGAGGCCGTGGCAGCACAGTTTTTACCGGCAATGCTTGAGCGTTATCACCAGGCTGGCGTTGAAATCAGAGGCTGTGAACAAACCATAAAATACCACGCAGCTGTTAAACCGGCTATAGCTGAAGATTGGGCGGCAGAGTTTCTGGATCTCATTCTTGCAGTACGTGTGGTAAGCAGTTTAGAGGCGGCTATTGAACATATTACTGCCTATAGTACCTGTCATTCAGAGGCCATTGTTACCTGCGACTATGAACATGCCAGACGTTTCCAGCAGGAAGTGGATGCTGCTGCTGTCTATGTTAATGCATCAACACGCTTTACGGATGGCTTTGAGTTTGGGTTTGGTGCTGAGATTGGTATCAGTACGCAAAAGCTTCATGCCCGTGGTCCGATGGGTTTGCCGGAACTGACCAGTATCAAATACGTTATCAATGGTAATGGGCAAATACGAAAGTAAAATGAGTAAGCAAAAACAGTGGCAGGGTTACTATTATGCTATTTACAACTATTTGCGTACACCAAAAGGGCGGCATGATGCTGTTGATTACATACGGGCAGCGGTTATAATTATGGGAATTGCTGCAATACTAATTGGGGCAATAAAGTGGTGGCGCAACATGTAACTCTTTTCACATTGACGAATATTTGATATAATGAAAATGATTAGAATTTTTTGGATATTTGAAAGGCAGATAGTATGTTACATGCAAAAGCTAAGATAGGCATTATGGGCGGAACATTTGATCCTATTCATGTCGGGCATTTGGTAACAGCTGAAGCTGTCCGTATTGAGTATAATCTTGAAAAAGTTTTATTTATTCCTGCCAGCAACCCACCCCATAAGCAGGACTCGCTGGTTACGCCGGCCATTCATCGTTATATCATGACCATTATGGCAACCTATTCCAACCGTCATTTTTTTGTATCTGGTATTGAGCTTGAACGTTCTGGCTTATCCTATACAATTGATACGGTTAAGGATTTAATCGAATGTTATGGAGCCAGTACGGAGTTTTATTTTATTACTGGTGCTGATGCTGTGAAGGATTTGCCCAGTTGGCAGGAGATTGATCAACTTCTGGATTTGTGTTATTTTGTAGCAGCAGCTCGCCCAGGCTGTATCAGCTATATTGACCAGGTAATAAAACAATTTGGTGCCAAAGGCCGCCGGAGTATTCAGCGCCTGGCGACGCCGGAGTTAGAGATATCCTCAACCGATATTCGTGAACGGGTAAGGAAGGGTCGCTCCATTAAATACATTGTACCAGAAAGTGTGGAAGACTATATTTACAAAGAAGGCTTGTATCGTTAAGCCCGGTAATGTGGCAGATAAAGGCAGTACCAGTCAAGCATAAATCCTGGTTTTTTGCAGATAATGTTAACGTAAACTTATTCTGGTTTAAGTAGCTTGAGTAACGGAGGTGATTTCCTTTGGCAAAAACGCTGTATGTTGGTAATTTAGCCTGGAGTGCTACAGACACTACTCTTGCCGACGCTTTTCGTCCCCATGGTGCTGTAATTTCAAGCAGAATTATTACAGACAAAGAAACAGGACGGTCCCGTGGATTTGGGTTTGTAGAAGTAGAAGATGCTGACGCGGATAAAATGATTGAGGCCATGAACGGCGCGCAAGTTGATGGTCGGCAGATCGTTGTTAATGAAGCTAAACCGCGTCAAGGTTAATTTTTAAGATATATTAGTTTGTCAACGACTATGTATGAAATTTACCTCCTGTCGCAGGAGGTTTTTTATTTCTGTAAAAGAGGATATTTGCAGGAAACTGCCGAATTTTAGTACTGGAAGACAGGTGATGTAAAATGATGGATTATAATCAAGTACTAGACAAGCTTTCACAGGTTTTGTCAGCTAAACGGTTCCAGCATTCTTTAGGTGTTAGCCAGAGCGCAGCAGAACTTGCGGTTCAGTTCGGAGTAGATGTAGAGAAGGCTAAGTTGACTGGTTTGCTTCATGATTGTGCCCGGGCGTTATCCAGCAATAACCTATTGCAAATGGCCGAAGCCTTTGCTATAGTGGTGAATGATGTCGAACATTGCCAACCCGTACTTTTGCATGCGCCACTGGGTGCTCATTTGGCCAGAAAAGAATATGGCGTTGATGATCCGCAAATTTTGCAGGCTATCGCGCTTCATACCACTGGTGGGCGTGATATGGCAACACTTGCTAAGATTGTTTATCTGGCTGACTGTATTGAGCCAGGCCGGGAGTTTCCCGGTATAGACAGGCTGCGCAGTTTAGCTTTTACTGATTTAGATGCGGCGATGCTTGCCGCTTTTGATCAATCCCTGCATTATGTTATTGAGCTGGGTTTGCTTATCCATCCGGCTACTATTGAAGGCCGTAATTATTTATTACAACAGCAAAACAAGTAATTTTAATGTAGGGTATTATCTTTGGGGAGAGGAGATGATGCCATGAAAAAGGTACAAGATAGAGCAGGACAACGGCGTCGAAGAATTATTCGGTGGGACAGAATTTTTATTATGCTGGTAATACTGTTAGTTGCTGCAGTGGCATTAGCGGGAGCTACTGTGTATGCTTATCTTAACATGGCTCGTGTCTCGCCTGCTGTGCAGGTAGTCAAGTCGAAGGAGAACCCTCCTGAGAAACTGACGAACAGGGTGAATATTCTATTATTGGGGGTTGATGACCAGGATAAGGAAATACCCGGTGATACCTCCAGACGCTCGGATACTATGATGGTTGCAAGTATAAGCCCGGAGGATGGCACAATTAACTTATTGTCTTTGCCGCGCGATACCATGGTTGCCATTCCAGGTCGTAAAGGCTATGATAAAATTAATCATGCGTATGCCTACGGTGGCGTGCAACTTGCTAAAAGTACAGTCGAGCAGTTTTTGCAAGTTCCGATTAATTACTACGTAGTCATTGACTGGCAAGCATTCATCAGGGTAATTGATATCCTGGGCGGTGTGAATCTTTACGTTGAACAAGATATGAAATATCGAGACCCTTATGCAGATCTTGATATTAATATTGCCCAAGGCTATCAGCATTTGGATGGAGAAAAGGCTGGCCAATATGTACGGTTTCGCCATGATGAACTTGGCGATATTGGTCGGGTACAACGCCAGCAGCGTTTTCTAAAAGAGTTGGCTAATGAGACGATGCAAGTAAGCACTATTTTTAAGGTTCCTGCGTTAGTTAATACGCTTGATCAGTATGTTGAAACTGATATGTCGGCAATGACCATGATTAAAGTTGGCAATAGCCTCAAGAGCTTTAATTCAAATAATCTAGTAGCTGAGATGCTGCCAGGAGATTTTGCGACAATTGATGAATTAAGCTATTGGATTCCTAATAAGGAACAAACGCAACAGCTAGTCCAAGCCATGTTTTTGTCTGCTTCTAAAGTAAAAGGAGTGGGGAATAATGTCTCTGCCAATATAAAATGAGACTTAAGAAACTTGCCTAGTCCGAATAAAATATTTTTGGAAAGAAAAAGCTATAGGAAGAGTTTGCAGGAGGTATTTGTTAATTGATGATTGATAATGACAGCAAGTTAGCTGAGCTAATGGCCAAAGCCGCCAGTGACAAAAAAGCACATGATATCATTATTATGGATTTGGCGGGTATTTCACCGGTGACTGACTACTTTATTATTTGCAGTGCTAATTCGACTATTCAGGTTCAAGCGATTGCTGATAATGTGGAAGAACAGCTCGCAGCCCAAGGTGTTAAAGTACTGCATAGAGAAGGCTATCGGGAAGCACGGTGGGTTCTTTTGGATTATGGCAACTGTGTGGCCCACATTTTTGTGGAAGAGGATCGTCAATTCTATAACCTTGAGCGGTTATGGGGTGATGCCAAACAAGTGTCTTATCAAGGATAGGTGTAATAATGGATAATATAAAACATAATTACAGACCAGGTGATGTAGTAGAGCTAATCGCTGTCCGGAAAAGTGAGTTGGGAGTTTTTTTGGATGCCGGTACAGGCAATACCAATGATGATATCTTATTGCATAAGGCCCAGCAAACGGAAGAAATTGCTGTTGGACAAGCGGTTAAGGTATACCTTTATAAAGATCCTAAGGGCAGGTTAACTGCCAGTATGCATCTGCCACAGATGCAAGAAGGACAGGTTGCGAGAGTAGAGGTTATTAATACAACACGGGATGGTAGTTTTGTTAATATTGGTGCTGAACGAGGGGTATTCATGCCCCATGCTGGCCGGCGAGGCTTGCCGAAGGTTGGCGAAAAGGTGTGGGTCAAGCTGTATCGTGATAAGTCTGACCGCCCTGCAGTTACTATGGAAGTTGAGGATGAACTTAGACAGGCTTCCCGTCCGGCTGAGAACATCAAAGTCGGCGATACTGTCACCGGCTCGGTCTATAACTATAGTGATCAAGGGGCCTTCCTATTTACCAAAGAGCGCTTTATTGCTTTTTTGCACAATGATGAAATGCTTGAACGTCCGCGTGTTGGGGCCGAACTTACTGTCCGGGTTACCTATTTACGGGAAGATGGCCGGCTTAATGTATCTATGCGCCCGATCAAAGAAAATGCAATGGATGTTGACGCTGCCAAAATACTTGAAGTACTTCGCACCAGAGGCGGCCAGATGCCATACAGTGATGTATCGCCGCCAGAAATCATTAAGGAAAAGTTTAACATTAGTAAAGCGGCTTTTAAACGGGCTATGGGACGTCTGCTCAAAGACCGGCTCGTTGAACAAAGAGAGGGCTGGACATATTTACAAAATAACGAAGATGGCAAGTAAGCCATCTTCGTTATTTTTTTCATGTTGGCAGAGAATTTTTACAGGGCATATGCATCTTCTGCTCAGTCTTATTGTCTTTGTTCGTGTTTGTCATGGTAGTTGCCGGTTTATCATTCTTGGCAGTAGTTGAGCCTGACAAATTTTTGGCAGCCATAAGCAATCCCTCCTAAAAATTATTAGTTAGATAAGCTGCCAGCTTATCCGCGGGGCGGTCAGCCATCTGCTTTGCTAAGTTCTTTGGAAGACTGGAGCTCATTTGCAGAGATAGTGTCATTGCTTACCTCCTGATAGTTTGACTGGGTGGGGCTTGAGCGTGGAGTGCCATTACCAAGCGGTGGTTTTTTATTTGCCAAATTATTCACCTCACATGCTGAATTTTATACTGGGCTACATATAGTTTTCCCAGATGATGAATTAGCATGAGCGACAATGATTGCTAGCTGTAAGCGTTTAAAAAATACCAAAACCCCGTCATTTTTTATAGCGGGGTTTTGGTAAATAAGTTTACTCACTCCAAGGAATGGTCACCATCTATTGAAGGTAAATTGCGGGTAATGAGTACTTTGTCAACCCGCGCTTTGTCCATATCAACAATCTCAAAAGTATAGCCATTCCATTCAAATTTCTCGGGGGTACTGGGAATATGACCAAGATAAGAAACAATAAATCCGCCAAGCGTCTGAAAATAGCCTCTTTCTTCACCAGGAAAATGATCAACATCCAGCAGTTCCTTGAGTTCTTCCGCTGCCAACATACCGTCTACCAGCCATGAGCCATCGCTGCGGGGGATGATATCAGGTTCCTCATCCTCGCCAAGATATGGCATATCGCCAACAATGTGCTCAGCAATATCATAAAGGCTAATCATGCCTGACATGCCACCATATTCATCAACTACCAATGCGACATAGATTCCGGTATCTTTAAAGCTTTCCAGAACTTTTAAAGCCGGTGTATTTTTGGGAATAAAAAGAGGTTGGCGAGAGGCCTCTTCGAGTGCCAAGGGGCGGCCGGGAATATAGTGAGCTAAGACTTCATTGGAATAAATAACACCCACTATTTCATCTAAACTGCCGCGGGCTACAGGAAAAAACAGATGGTTGGTACTGCGAATAATCCGTAAGTTGCACTGGTCATTATCTTCTAGATCCAGCCACTTGATTTGAGTCCGCGGTGTCATAAGTGCTCCTACTCGCATATCTCCAAGGATAAAAATTTTTTCCAGCATCTCCCGCTCAGCTTTTTCAAAGACACCGTGTTGGGCTCCCTGACCAATCAGTACTCTTACTTCTTCTTCTGTTACCGGTGGTTCTGCCGGCGGCTTAGTGCCCAGAAGCTTCATGACCATAGTAGTAGAAAAACCTAATAAATGAACTAGTGGCCGGTTGATACGTACAAAGGCGGACATTGGTCTGGCGATAGCGGCTGCAATGGGTTCCGGGTTATTAAGTGCCAGCTTTTTAGGCACCAGTTCGCCGACTATCAGTGACAAATAGGTAATGATACTTACGACAATAGCAAGACTAATAGCATTACTATATCCCTGCAAAATAGGAATTGCATTCAAAAAAGAAGCAAGATAGTTAGCTAACTTGGCACCACCAAAAGCACCAGTAAGAATTCCAATAAGAGTAATGCCAATTTGTACGGCAGACAACAGCGCTGTAGGCTCTTCCGCCATCTTTAGTGCAGCCTGCGCGCCTCTGTTGCCGGTAGCTGCCATATTCTCCAACCGGCTTTTACGGGAAGAAACAATAGCCATTTCGGTCATGGCAAATAGTCCATTTGCAAAAATCAGAATTAGGATAATTATAATTTCGGTGCCAATCGAACCTGTATCCAAAATTAAGATAGCACTCTCCTTGCTAATAAATTACCCGCTAGCTTAGCAGCAGCGGGTAGTCTGATTATAATTTATTGACTGCTGCCGCCGCTTTTTTACTTCGCTTTGTAGCATAAGAAATGACACCTGCGACTAGTATAACTATAAGTGTAATAATCAGCATATCCGATTTATGCTGTGTAAACATTTCAACAGCTTGCGATCCAAAATAGTAAATGAGTACGCCTTCCAGTAAAAAACGCTTCGCACGGCCCAGGAAGGAGATCAGGAAAAATACCGTCATATTGATTTTTAGAGCGCCTGCTGTGATGCAGACAAACTTATACGGAATGGGTGACAAAGATGCTAAAAATATAGCCCACAGGGCATTTTCCTGTACCGTGTTTTGTATTTTGTCCATATATTTGGAAGGAATAAACTTACGGGCAGCCGGAAGACCAATTTTTAGGCCGAGCAGATAACCAATTAAGCCACCCAAAATAGAAACAACAGTAGCTGCCAAGCCGTAAAAAATAGCATTTTGCGGGTTGGCTATTGCAAGTGGTATGAGAATCAGATCAGGTAATACCGGTGAAATAAAGGACTCTGTGAAAGCAGCAAGTAAGAGGCCCGTAAGACCCCATTCTAAGAGTATTGCCAGCAGTGCTTCCATTACTATGTTTCCTTTCTTTTAGATTGTCATTATTATAATAAAGTATACGATACGATAGTAATAGTTTAGCTTACATGTAGTACTTCAGTCAAGAAGTAAGGAGCAGCAAGAATGCGCTAAGAAGGAAAGAAAGCAAAATAAAAAGCTTGCGAGATAAACCATCGCAAGCTTTGGTGTTGGTGGAGATAAGCGGGATCGAACCGCTGGCCTCTTGAATGCCATTCAAGCGCTCTCCCAGCTGAGCTATACCCCCATAAATACATATTAATTATACTTAGACAGTAACATAATGTCAAGATTTTTTCTTAAATCAAACCATTATAGCAGGTACTTATCTATAGTATGCAGAATACTTTGAGATTAGAGTAAGGAAGAAGGAAGCAATTATGCATTTATTTAAAATTGGCCTGTTGATTGACGGGACAGGCTTTACGCCACAAGATTCATGTTATCTGGCGGTTGAAAATGAGTATATTACTGGTATCGGCCAAGCGGATGATTTTGCGGCTGAGCAGGTGGCGACCGCTGTTGATTATTCTAAATACACCGTGATGCCGGGGCTCATTGATCCCCATGTGCATTTGTTCTTAGAGGGAATTTCTGATTTAAAATCCCGCACGTTACGGTGGAAGGAGGATAAAGAGACAACCTTGCTGCGAGCTGTCAACAACCTGACTAGAACCATTCGTCACGGGGTAACTACTGTACGTGATTTAGGTGGTCCGTTTGCTATTAATACATTATTAAAAAAGGCAGTTAAGCAGGGTATTGTTACCGGGCCGCGTGTGCTTAGTGCCAGTCAGGCCATTTCCATCACCGGCGGGCACTTTTACTATGCGGGCGGACGGGAAGCTGACGGGGCAGACGAAGTAGTTAAAGCTGTGCGGGAGCAGGCTAAGGCTGGTGCTGATTGTATAAAAATCATGATGACCGGCTGCGTTAATTTTGTGCGCCAGGATGCGGGAGTTGTTGAATTATCACTATCTGAAGCCCAGGCGGCTGTTGCTGAAGCACGACATTTGAAAAAAATGGTGGCGGCACATGCCAACGGCGTAGACGGTGTGCGCCAGAGTCTGGCAGTTGGTGTGAATACGATTGAACATGGCGCACTCATTGATGCAGCCACTACCGATATGATTACCGAAAGTAGGGTATATTGGATACCTACGTTAGTTCCCTTTGAACGCATGATGGACTATGGACGCACTCATGAGACCAGAACATTACCGGCCGCGGGTGTTGAGGCTGTTTACCGGCAACATCATGCCATGGTACAAAGAGCTTATCAGGCAGGGGCTAACATTGTCGCTGGTACTGATGCCGGCGCATTAGGTGTTGGGCATGGTGATATATGGCGGGAGCTTGCTTTATTGGTGGAATGTGGTCTGCCGGCGGCAGCCGCGCTCCATGCTGCCACTGGTCTTGCTGCCCAGGCAGTAGGGCTGGAACAGGAAATTGGGATAGTGGCTGCAGGCAAGCGGGCAGATTTATTGGTTCTGGCAGGTAACCCGTTACAAGATATCAACTGTATAAAAAATGTCGTAAAAGTATTTAAAGACGGGCAGGAGTATCTTCCATAATTGAGTTGACCGGTCACGTAAAACAACAGCAACGGAGTTGATACTATTGATAGAAGCAATTGAAGATCTTAAGGCCCGGCTTGGCCAAAATGGATATCTTACTGATGATAGTTTGGCTGCTGCCCTATATTTAGCGGAGAACCTGGAAAAACCGCTGCTGTTAGAGGGACCGGCCGGTGTTGGAAAAACGGAATTGGCAAAGGCGTGGTCGCGCCTGCGTAAGCGGCGGCTTATCCGGCTGCAGTGCTATGAAGGTCTTGATGAGAGTAAAGCACTGTATGAATGGAATTATCAAAAACAGTTATTATATATTCAAATCGCAGCATTGACGGAAAAAGGCTGGGATACAGGACGCAAACAAATTTTTGACCAGGAGTTTTTACTAAAACGTCCTCTGTTATCGGCGCTTACCAGCCCGGAGCCTGTGGTATTGTTGATTGATGAGATTGATAAAAGTGATCAGGAATTTGAAAGTTTTCTGCTAGAAGCGTTATCTGACTGGCAGGTTACGATTCCTGAACTGGGTACGATAAGCGCGGTTACCCGTCCCTATGTTGTCTTGACATCCAATAGTACGCGAGAACTTAGTGATGCTTTGCGCCGCAGGTGCTTGCATTTTAATATTGACTATCCTGAATTTGAGCGGGAGTTGGCCATCGTTGAATTAAATGTTCCCGATATTGAACGAAAGTTTGCCAGTCAACTTGTCGAATTTGTCCAAACTATTCGCAAGCAGTCGCTCAAAAAACCTCCTAGTGTTACAGAAACTATTGATTGGGTGGCATCAATGACACTGCTTGGCAGCGAGCTAACTACAGATACAGTTCGTGCTACGCTTAGTGCTTTGCTCAAATATACCAAAGACCGCGAGCTTGTCACTGATAAACTGCCATTTTTACTAAAGCCATGAAACAATTACTTGTTGAATTTATCCGGCTGTTGCGCCAAGCGGGGTTAACTGTAACAACAATGGAAGCTGTGGATGCATTAAAGGCAGCTGAGCTTACTTGTTTTGACCCTGCCTTACTGCGGGGCGTGCTGGAAACCACCCTGGTGAAAAGCACTTGGGAGCGCCCTGTTTTTACTGCGTTATTTGAACTATATTTTGATCTTGCGCCGGAAACCCCGGTAATGCAAGCTAACTCTGAGTCGACAGTACTGACGATTAAGGGGGCGACTGCTGATGGCAGCGGGCGTAGTTCGTCAGGTGCCGGTGGCGATGCCGAGGGCTTGCTGGAAACCATCAATAATCAACCTGCGGCCATATTGGAAGAACTGGCAAGGCAATTTACGGCCGATATACCGCTTACTAATGCCGAGCCGACAGAGATTTCGCAAAAGCTGCGTCAGGTTCAAGTAAATCTAAGATGGTTTGAGGCTGTCAATAAGGTTGAACGTAACTATGCTACCGGAAAGATGAAGGAAGCGACGTTGCTAAAATGGCAAAAAATATTTGCCCAGCTAGAAGCGCTCCTTCGTCGTGAATTGGAGCGCAAGGCTGTCAAACAGTTTGGTCGCCGGCATATTCTTAAACTGGTAGAGCACGCCAATATTCGTCGCCGGGAATTTGATTGCCTGGCAGCAGCAGAAATAATAGCTGTTGAACAGGAAATTGGCAAACTAGCAAAAAAAATGGCTGAGAGACCGGGAATTCGCCTGCGTCGGGCCAAACGTGGCAAGGTAGATATTCGCCGTACTTTTCAGGAAGTAATACGAACCGGTGGTTGTCCATTACATCTGAAATACCGGGACAAAATGAAAAGCAAAGTAGACTTATGGCTCTTATGTGATGTTTCCAATTCAGTTGAACGGTTTAGCCGTTTTATGCTGCAATTAGTCCAGGCGGCGCAGCGGCGTTACGCTAACATTAGATCCTTTGTTTTTATTGATGAAGCAGTGGAAGTAACTGATTGGTTTAAAAGTCAAGACGTTAATGCATTTTTGCAGGCGAGGCATCTTAGAGACCGGTTTAACCGTCGCGTAGGACTGTCCCGCTATGATTTGGTTTTTGAACAAATGGCTCGTTATGAACTTGCGGCCATTGGTGGCCGGACTAAGCTGATTATTTTAGGCGATGGACGCAACAACTGGCATCCGGGCGGAGCTGACGAGTTGGCTAAGATTGCTGAACAGGCACAGGCCATTTATTGGCTCAACCCCCTGCCGGAAGAGGAATGGCTTGAAGGCGACTGTCTCATGAAAGAATACCAGCCGTATTGCCAACAAGTATTTGAATGTCGCAATTTAGAACAATTAACAGAAGTAGCCAACCGTATTTTGTGAATATACGGTTGGCTATTTTTGTTAGGGACATTTTATTTAAAAAACGGAAATACTAATACTGTTAGTATTTCGAACACAGTTAGGGGATGATTTTGTGGAGTGGTTAGTAGCGCTAATGAGTATTATTACTGTCAACATGCTTTTAAGCGGCGATAATGCATTGGTTATTGCCTTAGCCAGTCGCAATCTGCCACCTGATCAGCAAAAAAAGGCGATGATCTGGGGTGGGGCGGGGGCTATTGGGCTCCGTATTGTTCTTACCTTTGTTGCGATAGTATTGCTTCAGATTCCCTACTTACAGCTAATTGGCGGTTTAGCTCTGTTGTGGATTGCTGTTAAGCTTTTGGCAGGTGAAGAAGAAAACCATGAGATGCAAGCAAATAGTAATTTATGGGGGGCTATTAAAACAATAATTGTTGCTGATGTGGTTATGAGTGTTGATAATGTACTGGCCATTGCCGGCGTAGCAAAAGGGAATGTTACGTTACTGATTATTGGTTTGGTAATTAGTATTCCGATTATTATTTGGGGTAGCAAACTAATTAATATGCTAATGGAACGGTGGCCAATAATAATTACAATCGGTGCAGCTTTTCTGGGTTGGACTGGTGGTGAGATGGCAACTGCTGATAAAAAAATGGAGCCCTTGTTAGCGCCATATCCCTGGATGCATTGGGCTATACCGGTAGCCTTTGCCGTTATTGTTGTCTTTATTGGTTCGCTGCTTGCCGGCCGCAAGCAATCTGGTAACAAGGAGCCACAAAACAATTTGTAATGTTAAAAAAGAGCTTTTTAACAAGGTATTTTTATGATGCGTCCAGATGTCTTAATATAAGAATCACATGGATGTTGGTCACAATCAAAAATAATTGTGGCACTATGGAGAAAGTCTTGCTTAAGAAAATAGCGCAAATCATAAATGTGAACATGCCTGCCGGCGTGTTCATTATCCTGATATTCGGTAAAATAGCTAAATGGTGTAAAGGAAGAAAAGAATTCGCCTAAAACTGTTGTATGCGCTTCTTGAGTGGCAGGAGATAATGTTTGTTTAGTAAATTTGGTATGAATCGTCAAACACTGCTGTAACAATCCGACTTGTCCGACATAATACCGGTCTTGGGTTTCAGCAACAAAATCCCAGGAAAGTACGCTTTTGAGTGAAGGCATAACCAGCAGGCGAATAAGACTATAGGTAGCGAAATATTGGTTTAGTCGCACGATGGTCTGTAGCTTCAGTAAGTACCGTATACCAATATATAGGCTAATTGATAGGAAAAATAACAGCGAAGTTTCGCGGGCAGGCAGCTGCTGCATAAAGACGGTAAGCATGATGGCTAACAGGAAGGGATCAAACACATTTAACAAGCTAAAGCTTTTGCGTTCCCGGCTAAACGGCCATAGAACAGCTGCACCGTGGGCATTGAAAAAATCCAAAACAATATGGGATAGTCCGCCCCAAAAGGCCCACATAAATATTTCCGTACAGGCTGCCCCAGGGTAAACGATAAAAAAAATAGCGGCAATTAAACTTGACCAAATAGCGATGCCAGGAATAGAATGTGAGAAAGAGCGGTGTTGTCTGAGCAAAGCAAAATTGCCGCGGACTATGGAGATGATATCTAAATCAGGTGCTTGAGCACCGAGTACACTGGCTAAGTAAATAGGGTCAGTAAGATTTAGGGGATGACCAGATAAACCAGCAACAGCAACGCCTAGCAAAGCATGTGATAAAGCGTCCATAGAAACGGGACCTCCTAAACTAGTTGACATAAATTAAAAAATACTTACTAATTATATCACAACAAGTAGGGAGGAGGTCTAATGGTAATTGGTGGACAAACGAATTTGATTTAGATACATTTAGATAAAGTATATTGACTTAGATAAGAATTTATATTATCATTGCATTAGTATTTAGCAAGTAAAAGTGAATACTATAAAGGGGAGTAACTGGCAGGCACAGTCAACAATTCTGCGCATTAGTGCATGGTTGTGCCGTTGGATCAGTCCAATAGTGAGACCTTTAGTATATGAATGACCAGTATATACTATAGCAAGGTCTTGTTTTTATGTTAAAAAGACCTTACCGTTGCTGACGGATAAGGTCTTTGTTTATTTGTGATGGAGGTGGGTACCAAGGTTGCATACTATGGTATAAGAAGATGTCAGATACAAGTATCATATATAGTAGGGGGTTTTTTTGATGGAAATGGAATTATTGGTAGCGTTAGGTAGTATTACTCTGATTAATTTAATTTTAAGTGGTGATAACGCGGTTGTCATAGCTTTAGCAAGTAGAAATCTGCCTCCTGAGCAGCGGACAAAAGCTGTAATATGGGGTAGTGCCGGTGCTGTAATCTTACGGATTTTACTTACACTAGTTGCCGCATTTTTGCTTAAAATCCCGTATGTGCAATTTTTTGGGGGACTTGCTTTGGTATATATCGCCGTGAATTTGCTGGGAGACAAGCAGGAAGAAGTCGCCTGTGAAGGTGCAGCCAGCTTTTGGGAAGCAATTAAAGTCATTATTTTTGCTGACTTGATAATGAGTCTTGACAATGTATTGGCGATTGCCGGGGTAGCTGATGGACATTTTGGTTTGTTAGTATTTGGTTTGGTCTTGAGTGTACCACTGGTGGTATTTGGTAGTCAGATGTTAATGAAACTTATGGATAAGTTTCCCATTATTATTTGGGCGGGCTCAGCTATTCTTGCCTGGACGGCTGCTAAGATGATGATTGCTGATGAGAAGCTTGGCGTATGGTTTGAGCCATATGCACTTATGCTTGAGATTGGGGTTACGGCAGCTGTTTTGGCGATTGGCTATTGGCAGAAAAAACGTGGACAGGTTGGCAGTAAGGATACGCACGGAGCTTAGGCTATTGTTTTTCAACCTGGAGCGAATAGTTAGCACAATGGGAAATGGAAAGCAAGGGGACTTAAGTCCCCTGTGGCTTTCTGTTTCCTTTTTGTTCAGGCATAATATATAACAATTTATAAAAATAGTAAGAGACAGATATATTTTTATTTCATATAAGTATAATAGTGTGGTATAATATCAAAATGTTACCCATTTACCAATATACCGGAGGCGAGTGCTTTGATTGTTGAGTTATTATTGTATTTTTTGGTGATTTTCTATATTGTAGGTGTACTATCACCATTTTTCACTAGCAAAAATAAAATAGTCAATTATGTTGCACATGGAATGGCAGCGCTAGGATGTTTGGCGGCCGTACTGTGTGCTATTTTTATTTTTTACAGTGGAAAGATTGAAATAATTACGCCTTGGACTTTGCTTGCAGAGCCTGTCTATATCCGTTTGGATTATTTGGCAGCCTTTTTTTTGCTGACAATCGGAGTGGTCGGCTGTGCTGCGAGTGTTTATGCTATCGGTTACAGCAGAGAGTACCTTGGGGATGGTTGTCGTTACCGGGTAATGGCATCTCTGTATAATGCGTTTTTACTGTCTATGATTTTAGTAGTCTGTGTCAGTCACGCCGCCGCGTTTATTATTGTTTGGGAGATTATGGCCCTGACGTCTTTTTTGTTAGTTAATTATGAGCATGAAAAAAATGAAGCCGGTAAGGCCGCCTATGTGTATATTGTTATGACTCATGTAGGGACAGCTTTTATTATTACCGCTTTTTTCCTGCTGGCAAATAAGGCCGGTAGTTTAGATTTTTTGCGCTTACTGCAAAGTGCAGGCAGTCTTGATACTTGGACCAAAAATGCTGTTTTTTTATGTGCCCTTATTGGTTTCGGTGCCAAAGCAGGCATTATTCCTTTGCATATCTGGTTACCGCGGGCTCATCCGGCAGCACCCAGCCATATATCAGCCCTGATGTCAGGTGTTATGATAAAAACTGCTATTTATGGGTTTTGCCGGTTTTATCTTGAATTCTTAGGAGTGGGCCCGATTTGGTGGGGGGTACTTATACTTGGTCTTGCCATTGCATCTTCGGTTTTAGGTGTGCTTTATGCGCTAATGGAGCATGATATGAAACGTCTGCTGGCATACCATAGTGTGGAAAACATTGGTATTATTCTCTTAGGAATCGGCGCCGGTTTAGTATTTATGGCCAAAGGGCAAAGCGCTTTGGCCGCGCTGGCTTGGACAGCGGCACTATACCATGTGCTCAATCATGCTATATTTAAATCACTGCTGTTCATGGGCGCAGGGGCAGTGATTCAGTCAACTCATACTAAAGATATTGAACGCTTGGGTGGACTTATCAGCAAGATGCCTTATACTGCAGTATGGTTTCTGGTGGGTGCAGCCGCTATTTCCGCTTTGCCGCCGCTTAATGGTTTTGTTAGTGAATGGATGACTTTTCAGGCTTTATTTTATTTGCCACAAAGTATGGCTGGGGCTTTGGGGAAGGTATTTAGCGGATTTTTACTGGCCTTACTGGGCCTTACAGGGGCATTGGCAGCAGCCTGTTTTGTTAAAGCTTTTGGCATCATCTTTTTGGCCAAGCCACGGAGCAGCCAAGCCGAAGAAGCCCGGGAAGCCAATAAACCTATGCTTGGTGCAATGGCCGCGCTGTCGGGATTATGTTTGCTGCTTGGACTCTGGCCTGAGCTGGTGCTCCGTATTCTTGGGCAAGTCTTGTCAGGCATAGCTGGAGTTGATCCAACGCAGGTTTTTGCCGGAACTACCTGGCAGGCGGCTGAAGTTCATGCCGGCACAGCTAATGGCAGTCTGCAAATGCCTGTAGTGGCAGTTTTACTGCTAGTTGGAGTAATGGGTGCGTGGGTATTATCCAGCTTATATGGAAAAGAGCAGCTGCATAAAGGGGAAACCTGGACTTGTGGTATTGTGCCGACTGCCAGGATGGAGTATACCGCTACTGGTTTTTCTAAACCGATTAGGCTGGCGTTTAAGGCTATATTGCGGCCACAACACGAAACGGTTGCTGATTTGACTCCCAATCGTTATTTTGGCCGGCGGCTGAGTTATCATATGAGTATTACTGATATTTTTAGCGCTATGTATCGGCCGATTAATACCGGAATTATTCGTGCGGCTCAGTTTATGAAAGCCATTCAGGCAGGTAGTGTTCAGCTTTATATCGGGTATATTACAGCAATTACTGTGATAGCTCTTATCTTGAGTACTGGGTGGTGAACAATATGGAACAATTGACTACAATAGTAATTTCGCTTGGTTATGCTTTAGCGCTTGTGTTGGCGGCGCCATTAGTTGCGGGAATTATCAAGGTTAGCAAAGCAAGGCTGCAAAACCGGCGTGGGCCGAGAATATTGCAAGTGTATTATGACTTGTTTAAGCTATTACAGAAAGACAGTATTGTGTCACCCACTACCTCGTGGGTATTCAACCTCGCACCGTATATTTATTTTGCCGGCGCTTTTGGTGCAGCAGCACTGCTGACATCTGGTGACTTATTTGCGCTTTTATATCTTTTGGCGGCTAGTCGCTTTTTTCTGGCGCTGGCTTCACTTGATGCCGGCAGCACCTTTGGCGGTATGGGCGGTTCCCGCGAGATGTATATTAGTGTGTTAGTAGAACCCGTGCTATTAGTAACGATGCTTACGGTGGCAGCAAGGGCTGGTTCGACTCAGTTAGCCGCTATGTCGGCTGCTGCTGCCATTACGCCGTTTTCATTGCCATATATTTTTGCCGCTGTTGCTTTTTTAATTATATTAGTAGCAGAAACCGGACGAATTCCTGTAGATAATCCGGATACACATTTAGAATTAACGATGATCCACGAAGCTATGGTACTTGAATATTCAGGCCGCAGGCTGGGACTGATTTTTTTAGCAGCTGCCAGCAAACAATTGGTTTTTATCCTTTTATTTACAATGCTGTTTTTACCATGGCAACCAGAGGGCTTGTCGCCCTTACTAACATTCCTTTGGCTTGTTGCTAAAGTTTTACTTACGGCAGTAGCTTTGGCAGTGATTGAGACCAGTACTAATAAATTGCGTTTATTTAAAGTGCCGGGATTTATAGGCCTAGCGGGCATGTTGGCACTGCTCGCGTTAGTGGCACAGTAAGAAGGGGGTGTAGCTATGAATTTACTGATTATTATTTTGCTGTTTCTGTCACTTTTGTTAAGCCGGGTCACCAGTCTTAAAACGGCTGTAAATATTTTACTGCTTCAATCCGCTTTGGTGGCATTGGCCTGTGCATTTGTCGCTGCCGAAACGGGAGCGGTGCATACGTATATTGCAGCAGCCCTTACACTTAGTATTAAAGCCGGGCTTATTCCTTACGCCCTTTTCCGTATTGTAAGAATGCTGCGCCGCGAACGGGAAGTTAATCCAATTATAAGTCCTAACCATTCGGTTATGGCTGCCGGTATTATGATTGTTCTGTCCTATGGACTGATTGATCGGGCATTGCCAGGAATTGTTAGCCGGGATGCGCTGGCGGCGGCGGTAGCTATGATGTTAATCGGTCTGACAATGATCATGACCCGGCGACAGGCAGTACTCCAAATTGTTGGTTTGATCACTATGGAAAACGGCATATATTTAGTAGGACTTTCGGTAACCAAAGGATTGCCACTCATTATTGAACTGGGTGTATTTTTGGATGTGTTAGTGGCGGTAGTGGTGCTGGTTATCCTGACTTATCGGCTCAAACGCTCCTTTATGTCTACAGATACCAGTATGCTAAAAAAATTAAAGGGATGATATTATGGGGCATTTGATCGTGGTAGCGCTTGTTTTGCCGCTTATAACCGGTGCTTTTACTATGACCCAGTCAGGGCAAAAAGCGATTCGGGTTATCAATTTGATAGGCAGTATACTATTGAGTATCAATTTGATAATCATTGTACATCATGTAGTGGAAAATGGGACAATTCATGTCAGTCAATTCTATATTGATTCTTTGAGTGCCGTTATACTGCTCGTTATAGCTACTCTTACCTGTACGGCTACCTTGTTTTCCCTCTCTTATATGGAAAAGGAAATCCTGGCGGGAAAGGTTTCCTTAAAAATGCTAAAACGCTATTATGCGTTATTTAATTTATTTGTTTTTACGATGGTTTGCGTGCCTGTAGTAGAAAATATGGGATTGCTCTGGGTGGCTGTTGAGGCTACTACTCTTAGTTCAGCGCTGCTGGTAGCGTTTTATTTCAACCGGGCGGCATTGGAAGCGGCCTGGAAATATGTTATGGTGTGTACAGTCGGCATATGCTTGGCCTTATTAGGGACTATTCTCTTGTATTATGCGCAAGTGAATGCTGATCTTAGCGGCGCAGGCGGGGCACTAAGCTGGCTGGAAATCCTGGCGGTTAGTGATAAACTCGATTCCGGCATGATTAAGTTAGCCTTTGTATTTATATTGATCGGCTATGGTACAAAAGCTGGCTTAGCACCAATGCATACCTGGCTGCCTGATGCTCATAGTCAAGCCCCGTCGCCTGTTAGCGGGCTGTTGTCAGGAGGACTCCTGAGTTGTGCTTTATATGGTATTATTCGCATGGTTATTATTGTAAAAGGGGCTGTAGGGCCTGCTTTTCCTGAGCAGTTTTTGATCGGCTTTGGCTTATTATCGATTGTGATCGCTGTGCCGTTTATTTTAGTACAGCAGGATCTTAAACGCTTGTTAGCCTATTCAAGCATTGAACATATGGGGCTGATTACTTTGGGATTGGGGCTGGGAACCCCGCTTGCCTTATATGGCGCACTCTTGCATATTATTAATCATGCGGTAACAAAGTCAACTTTATTTTATCTGGCTGGGGCTATTATTCAGCACTATGGGACAAAGAATATTATGCGTATTAAGGGGCTGGTAAGCGCTATGCCGGTAATTGGTGCAATGTTTGTTGCGGCCGTGCTGGCGATTGCGGGGTTACCGCCATTTAGCATCTTTTATAGCAAACTGACCATTGTCTGGGCTGCGTTTCAATCAGGGAATTCCTGGTTGGGGGCGATTATATTGCTGTTGATGGCAGCTATTTTTGCCGGTATGATTTACTATACTTTGAAAGTTGGTTTTGGTCCAATACCAGGCAAAGTAACCGGTGACTACCGGCTGGGCAAACCAGCTATGGCAGCGGTGGCGGTTTCTATGGTGATTATGATTGTTAGTGGAATATATCTGCCTCCCTGGCTTGATATGCTTATTAAGCAGGCGGTAGCTATTATACTAGGAGGGAGATTATGATCGAGACATTACAGGTTATACCGGCAGCAACCCTCAGGGCCGCGGCCACTGTGCTCCGTCATGGTGGACGCTATCAGTTGACAGCGATGTTTGCTAATGATGAACGGGTGATAAACGGTAATTTTGCTATTTATGCCATATTTTTTAGCAAGGAAGATGCGGCTTATAAAACAATCAAGGCCATTATAAATCAGGATGAACCGCTGGAGTTTCCCTCACTTACACCGCTTATGGCAGCTGCTGCCTGGTATGAACGGGAAATTCATGACTTGTTTGGCTTAACACCAGTGGGACACCCGGATTTACGACCGCTGGTACTGCATGAAAACTGGCCGCAGGGACGATATCCGCTTAGAAAGGATTTTGATCCTGTCAGCCTGGAGTCTGGAGAAAGAACCCAATATCCAGTGCCGCCTGTTCAGGGAGAAGGGGTATTTGAAGTACCTGTTGGACCTATTCATGCCGGTATCATTGAGCCAGGACATTTCCGGTTTAGCCAGGCTGGTGAAAATATCATCAGTCTTGAAGCCAAACTGTTTTTTACACATCGAGGTATTGAAAAATCAGTGGAAGGTCTTTCCTTTAGCAAAGCGTTATTTCAGACGGAACGTATTTGTGGTGTTTGCTCAGTGGCCAATACACTTTCTTATGTTCAGGCAGTGGAACGTCTTGCTAGTACTGAAATTCCGGCAAGGGCTGAGTATGTAAGAGTATTGGCTGCTGAGTTGGAGCGATTATATAATCATGTTGGTGATATTGGTAATTTGTGTGCTGGCTTAGGCTTTGCTCCCGGTACCAGCAATGGGTCTCGTCTTAAAGAGCAGTTAATGCGGCTGAATGAGCGATTGACAGGAAATCGCTTCTTGCGTGGCTGGATTACCCTGGGTGGGGTTACGATGGATATAACGCGAGAGCTAGTGCAGGATATTTCGCGGCTGCTTGCCGGAATTATGAGCGAGCTTGGTGAGTTAACCGGTTTGCTGCGTGATAATGATGCATTTTTAGACCGGGTTAACACGACAGGTATTTTGCCTGAGCAGGCAGTACTTGATCTGGGGGTTGTCGGCGTCGCGGCCAGAGCGTCAGGCGTTGACGTTGATGTGCGGCGGGATTTCCCTTATGCTGCCTACAGTCGTCTTACTTTTGACATACCGGTATATACTAAAGGTGATGTGGCTGCTCGCCTGTGGGTGAGAGCTGATGAAGCAGTCGAGTCCATCAAAATTATCGGTCAGCTGCTTGCCGGGTTACCAAGTGGCAAGCTTACAAGTAAGTTGGGTTCAGTTGAGCCATACCAGACAGCCTTTAGTGTGACAGAATCGCCGCGTGGCTCTAATTTGCACTGGCTCATGGCTGGCGAGAATAACACAATTTACCGTTATTTTGTCCGTTCGGCCTCATATACGAATTGGCCGGCACTTACAGTTGCTGTTCCGGGAAATATTATTCCGGATTTTCCCTTGATAAATAAAAGTTTTGAATTATGCTATGCGTGCCTTGATCGGTAAAGGAGGAATAGTATGCTTAACCTTCTAAGAAAAATTATAAAAACAGGTTGTGTTACTGAGCCTTATGACGGCGGCAGTGTGCCGCCCCGTTTTCGGGGCGAAGTGTCCTGGACGGAAAGTCAATGTCAGGATTGCCATCGCTGCCTTGGTGCCTGCCCTACAGGCGCTATTGGATTTAGCGATGGGAAATTGACAATTGATCACTTTGCCTGCATATTTTGTGGACAGTGTGTTGCTGCCTGTGAACATAATGCAATCGCTCATACGGGCGAATACCAGTTGGCAGAAATGAAGAATCAGTTATCCGGTAAAATTAGGTCAGTGCTTAAGCGTTCACTTCATATCAGACATGTTGATGCCGGCTCTTGTAATGCCTGTGATTGGGAAATGACGGCGCTGAATAATCCTATTTACGATTTACAGCAGTATGGTATTGATTTTGTACCGTCGCCGCGGCATGCGGACATGTTGATGATTACTGGCGTAGTGACCCGCAATCTTTTGCAAGCCCTTACTATGACCTATGAGGCGACACCTTTCCCTAAACTAGTGATGGCGGTAGGTGCCTGCGCCGCTAGCGGTAAGGTTTTTGGCGACAGCTACGCAATTTGTGGTGCTGCTGATACAATCGTACCTGTTGATATCTATGTGCCAGGTTGTCCGCCGCGTCCGGCGGCGCTTATCTACGGGCTGCTATTGGCACTTGACCGGCTGAAGGAGGCCCGCAGGTAATGAATATTTTTGACATTATTGGTCCGGTTATGGTTGGCCCGTCCAGTTCTCATACTGCCGGAGCGGTACGGTTAGGGAATGCTGCCCGCGCTATTTTAGGAGAACCAGTGGCTAATGCTGTCATCGGGCTGCACGGTTCCTTTGCCCAAACCGGCCAGGGGCATGGTACCGACTTGGCACTGGTAGCAGGTCTAATGGGCTGGTCTACTGATGATTTGCGGATTCCACAAGCCTTTGAGTATGCCAAAGAAACCGGCTTGAACTATGTTTTTAAGAATATTAATGCTGGTGATGCGGCTCATCCCAATTTTGTTAAATTTCAGCTGGTAGGGAAAACGGGAAATGAGAGTCAGGTGGCCGGCGCTTCTGTCGGTGGCGGCCGGGTGGTTATCAGCGAAGTGGATGGCTTTTCACTTGAATTTACCGGAGATTTTCCAACTATCCTGACATTGCATGAAGACCGTCCGGGTGCGGTAGCTGAGGTTACTGGCATTTTATCTAAGCGCGGTGTGAATATTGCCCAAATGCGTGTCTTCCGCAGAAACAAAGGTGGGTTGGCCAACATGGTGCTTGAAACCGACCAACCGGTGGATGATGCTGATATTGCTGCTGTGACAGGGTTGCCGCTGATTCGATCAGTACGGCGCATTAATGCAATAAGCTGATAGGGAGTGTAGTGCATGGCGTTAGCCAAAGTATCACTTGAGGAATGGATTGGGGCAGCTACAGCGCAAGCGGTTTCTTTTGCGGATTTTTGTGTGGAGTTTCAAAGTAAAGAGTTGGAATTAACAGTCACAGAAGTACTGGCCCGTATGGAAGGCCTGCTTTCGGTGATGGAAGAGTCTATTGCCGCCGGACTTAAAGGCCCACGTTCCAAAGGTGGTCTGGTAGGGGGTGACGCCGAAAAGCTACAGCGATATCTGGCAGGTAAACAACAAAGCATGCTGGGAAGTTTTATCGGTAAAGCCGTAGCTTATTCGATGGCAGTCGGTGAAGCCAACGCTGCTATGGGCCGGATTGTAGCTGCACCCACGGCTGGTTCAAGTGGCGTATTGCCAGCCATTTTATTTACTCTTAAAGAGGAGTATAATGTCAAGTCGCTTGATTTAGCCAAAGGTCTGGTAGTAGCCGGAGCCGTTGGCATGGTTATTGCTTCGCGAGCTTCTCTTGCCGGTGCGACTGGCGGTTGTCAGGCAGAATGTGGTTCGGCAGGGGCTATGGCCGCTGCTGCGATGGTATCTTTATTAGGCGGGACACCGGTGCAGGTTGGGAACGCTGTGGCCATTACTATTAAAAATATGCTAGGCCTGGTGTGTGACCCAGTAGCGGGTTTAGTAGAAGTACCTTGTGTTAAACGCAATGCCGGGGCTGTATCCCAAGCTATTGTTGCTGCCGAAATGGCACTCGCCGGGATTGAAAGCGTCATCCCGGTTGATGAAGTTATTGATGCCATGGATTCGGTTGGTCAGTCAATGCATTGTTCCCTCAAAGAAACAGCCCAGGGTGGTTTGGCGATAACACCTACCGCCCTGGCGTTGACGGAAAAAATTTTTGGAAACAAAAAATAAACAGGTTTTTACAAGTAAATGTAGAAAGACCAAAGAGAATATAATTTTTGGAGGGCTGCAGCATGAAAACAGTGGTTGCTTCTGATCGTGCCCCGCAGGCCATTGGTCCCTATTCGCAGGCTATTAAGGCCAATGGTTTTTTATTTGTGTCAGGGCAAATTCCAATGGACCCCATTACCGGACAAATTGTCCCTGGTGGCATAGAGGTTCAAACGTGTCAGGTACTTACAAATCTTCAGGCAATTTTAGAAAAAGAGGGTCTAAGTTTTACTAACGTCGTTAAGACAACAGTATTTTTGAAAGACATGGATGACTTTACGGTAATGAATAAAACCTACAGTAAATACTTTACTGATGAGCCACCCGCCCGTGTATGCGTTCAAGTTGCAAAGTTACCGCGCGATGTCAGTGTGGAAATTGAAGTGATCGCTGTGTATTCCTAAATCAGATAAGCCTTGGCTTGTGCCGGCACCTTTAGGACACCGGCAGAAGCCTTAGTCGTTCAATCCACAGGGAAAGTTATACTTTCCAGCTGGATAAAAAAGCCGAAACCTTTGAGCAGGTTTCGGCTTTTTTACTTCTACTTATTTTTTTATCTGGTCGTCCCCATGTGTTCAGCATGAGCCTTACCAAAGAAGCAAAAGAAATCGCTTTGCTTCTTTAAGAAGAGTGAGTTTCCTTGTTATTATTAACTGTCAATAATAATCAAGTCGGTAGGGATTCGCTATTAATCGGTGTAGGTATTAAATATTTCATTGAAAACATGATGAGAATCCATAAAGGCTTCACGGGCAAGAGGCCAAAAATGGTTGGGAAGAGTTCGTCCATCGCCTTTCGTAATAATTGAGAAAGCTTTGTCGTGAGTGAATGCTGGTTTATAGGATCTACTTATACGTAGAGCATCATATTGATCCGCAATACTTACAATTCGGCCTTCTACAGGAATGGTTTCCTCAGCAAGGCCAAAAGGATATCCGCTTCCATCCCAACGTTCATGGTGGTGTAAGGCAACTATTTTTGCCGTTTGTAACACAGGTGACACAGAATGATCAAGTATTTTACCACCAATCAACGTATGAGTTTTCATTATTTCAAATTCTTCAGGTGTTAGTTTATCTCTTTTTAAAAGGATATGGTCGGGAATACCAATCTTTCCAATATCATGCATTTGACTTGCTAACTCCAGCACATGTACATTCGCATACCCTAGAAGTAAAGCCAAATGTCTTGTGTAATACCTAATTCGCTTAATGTGACTGCCAGTATCCATATCCCTAAATTCAGCAGCTATAGTAAGGCGTTGGATGGTTTCGTGATATGAGCTTTCGAGTTCACGGGTTCTTTTGTCTAATTTGTTGCGAAGTATGTCATTATGGTGAGTTAGGAAATCACTATATTCTTTGATCTTTAACATATTAGCGACTCTAAGTACTAATTCGGAAGAATCAATAGGTTTTGACAGAAAGTCATTTGCTCCGGATTGAAGCCCCTTTATCTTGGAATGAGGATCATCTAGTGCAGTCACAATAATGACAGGAATGTTTTGAAAACTGAGATTTTTCTTTATTTCCTTACAGACCTGAAACCCATCCATGTCAGGCATAATAACATCAAGAAGAATAATATCCGGAGGATTGTCATGAAGTTTTTGCAATGCTTCCCGTCCGTTGAAGGCTATATCACAATCGTATTGTGCGAGAATAAGTTTCATCAACTTTGTATTGCTAGGAGCGTCATCAACCAGTAAGATTCTTTTTTTACGGTCACGAAACAAAGTTTGTGAAAAGGGAGAGTCCTTACTTGGTCCTTCCAAGAAAAAAGCCTCCAATCTTAATTTACAAATATTAGTATGGATAATTTCGAGATTGCGTGATAATTTTCCTTCAAAAATAGTATTATTTCCTATAAAAAAATAAAGGAATTTAGCATATCTTGTCAAAACGTATAATTACTTCATTTGCTAAACTGGTGATGCAGGAGTAAGTGTTATTTTTGTTGTTAAGTATAAATTATTTAAACTTTTGAAGGGAGGAGGCGCGTGAAATTTGAAAAAGCCAACATCTCGTAAAATTAGTAGTATTATTATCGTTTTTGGCCTTCTTTTGCTTGGCATCATTTGGGCAGGCTTATTTTATAAAATTAATAGCGAACGGAAAGTTGAGATTGACAGTGCAGTACGGGAAACCAGAAATTTTGCCAGAGCTTTCGAAGAAAATACGACTCGTACCATTATGAATGCAGATCAAGTGTTGTTATTGCTAAAGACTCAGTACGAGAAAGTGGGTACAGCAATAGACATGTCCCCTTTTAAAAAAGGCGGTTCATTTTGGAATCCAACTTTTCTTTTGATGGGAATTGCTGATGAAAACGGAAATTGGATAATTAGTAACCAAGAGCCTCATGTACCTTCAAATCTGGCAGATCGTGAGCATATTATGGTTCATGTTAAAGAAGACACAGGTAAACTATTCATTAGTAAGCCTATTATTGGGCGATCATCAGGTAAGTGGTCTATTAACATGACTAGGCGAATCAATAAACCTGATGGCTCTTACGGCGGCACAGTGGTGGTCGGGGTTAATCCATATTACTTTACCGGGTTTTATCAGCAAGTTGATTTGGGGAAACGGTCAGCTGTTATGTTGCTTGGAACAGACGGGATAGTACGGGCGCGCCAATCTGACAATAACGAAGAAGTGGGGCAGGACTTAAGTCAAAGTACGATTATGAATCTGTTAGCAAAGGCGAGTACTGGATCATTTTCAGCAGCAAGTTTAATTGATAACCAAAAGCGTATCTTTAGCTATAGAACCTTACGCGACTATCCTTTTGTGGTAGTAGTAGGAGTGGATGAAGAAGAAGTTCTTAGCAGCTGGCGTGAGCGAGTAGAACTCTATTACATTGTCGCAATAGCGGTTACTGTAATCATTTTGGTATTTATCACAATATTGCTACGGGTAACTGCCCAACAGAAGTTAGTCGCCCAAACGTTAGAAAAGGAATTAAATGAGCGTAATGTAATACAACAGGAGTTAATAATAGCAAAGGATGCAGCTGAAGCTGCTAACTTAGCGAAGAGTGAGTTTTTGGCTAATATGAGTCACGAAATCCGTACACCAATGAACCCCATTTTAGGAATGACTGAAATGCTGTTAGACACCTCACTTACACATGAGCAGCGGGAAATGCTGCGAACTGTAAGAAGTGCAGGCAGATCTTTGTTGGGAATAATTAACGACGTATTAGATTTTTCGAAAATTGAAGCTGGAAAAATGGCGCTAGAAGATATCTCATTTAATCTTACCGTACTAATCGAGGATGTTGCTGATCTTATTGCCTGGAAAGCTAGAGATAAAGGATTAGCACTGATGACGTTTATTGATCCCGTTATTTCTTCCACTTTTTCTGGAGATCCTGGGCGTTTGAGGCAGGTGCTGTTAAACTTGGCGGGTAATGCGGTAAAGTTTACCGAAACAGGAGAAATTATAATCCGCGCTCTGCCCGCAGAATCTATGGGAGCGAACTTTATTCGTTTTGAAATCAAAGATACCGGTATTGGGCTTTCTGATGAGTCAAAAAGATGGCTGTTTCAGCCTTTTACTCAGGCAGATGGGTCGACAACTCGTAAATACGGTGGCACTGGTTTGGGGTTATCAATTTCCAAGAGTCTGGTAGAGCTAATGGGTGGTACTATTGGGGTTGATAGTATTGAGGGGAACGGTTCTCTGTTTTATTTTACTATTCCCATGACTAAGGATTGTAGTTGTAGGGATAAGTCTATATCCCAAAATAGTCTAGCAGGTCTTCGGGTTTTGATAGTGGACAATAGTCTTGAAAGTCAAGCAATCATGCATAATTATATTTTGGCATGGGGCATGCGTAACGGAAGTACTGCCACTCGACAAGGGGTTATTTCCAAACTGAAGAGTGAGGAAGTTTCGAGAGATCCTTATGACTTAGTAATTATGGACATTTTACCTGATTTCGATAATATTTTGAGGCTTGTTTCCCAGATTAAGAGAGAACCGAAACTGATCGCAACTAAAATTATTCTTACGACTCCGTTTGATACTCCAGGTCAAAAGGAAGAAGCGATTCAGGCAGGTGCTGATGGATATATCTTAAAACCCATACGACAATCGCAGCTATTTGACTGTATTGCCGTCGCCATGAGTAAAATGTCAGTATCTAGTGATCTTATACGTGGAGAAGAAACTGCAGCAACTTTAACAACAGTCACTGCACCCAACAATCCAGAGTCTTACACCATTTTACTTGTTGAAGATAACCCTGCTAATCAAAAATTGGCTATGTTGCTCTTAAAAAAGTTTGGTTATAAGATGAATACTGCGGTCAATGGCAGGGAAGCAGTATTGGCAGCGCGCGAAGAGGAAATTTCTCTTATATTGATGGACTGCCAGATGCCTGAAATGGATGGCTTCGAAGCTACTTTAGCGATTCGGGAAGCAGAAAAAGTTACCGGGAAGCACATTCCAATTATAGCTATGACAGCCAACGCTATGCACGGTGATAGGGAAAAATGCATGTTGTCTGGTATGGATGATTACCTTAGTAAGCCGATTAATCCGAAGCAGTTACAACAAATACTAGAACACTGGTTAGCATAAGTATTGGAGGTTCAAAGAAATGATTAAGTATGACGTTAAAGCTACGGCAGATGAACTTATGTTAAATGTAGAAGAATTGAAAGAGGTATTTGATCTTTATTTTGATGAAACGATTGACATTTTGTCAGTTTGCAAAAATTCGGCAAATCAACAAGAATATGCTGAGATGGCTAAAGCGCTACACAGTTTAAAAGGGTCTTCAAATAATCTAAGACTGACCGAAATTGCTGAAATGGCTGCTAGCCTTGAAAACCTCTTAGTTACCGGGGACGGAACTCAGGTAAAGCAATGTTTAGAGAGCCTTTTCGATAAGATTACTATGGTGAAAGAGCATATTAGCGATTATTATCGTCGCAACATAGTATTCTAGCAGGTACTTTAGGTATCTGTGAGTGAACTCGTTTTAGCAAGCTGAAACATTGGGGATTCAGGTGGAGAATCTACTCCGCCTGAATTAACGCCGCCTGTAGAACGGGAGTCTTGACTCGCGTTCTAAGATAAACTGCCTAACAAAATACAAAATGGAAGATGTGGGTCTCATCTTCATCCACTGAAAGTAGCATAAAAATAACACAAGGGTACACAAAAGTTTGAGGAGATGTTCCTCTTCTTTTGTGTACCCTTTTTCGATCTTGATAGAAATATATGGAATAACAGGTTTCGGCTTTTTTATACTACTTACTTTTTTTATCTGGCAGCCCGATGCGTTCCGCATGATAACCTTGCCAGATAAACAGGATAAGCCCGATGAGGATAACTGCCAGGCTGGTAAGTTGGGCTGATTTTAGGCCAAACATAAGTGTACCGTAGTCTCCCCGGAGAAATTCCAGAAAAAAGCGAGCTGTCGAATATAAAATGGCATAAAGGATGAAAACCTGCCCTTTGGCATGATTGGTTGTTCTAAAGATCAATAACAATGCAAAGATAATGATATCAATCTGCCCTTCCCAAATTTCTGCTGGCCACAGGGGCTTATCGCCATATACCTGGTGGGCTAAGGTGGTTGAAGGATAGATTATGCCAAAACTACCGCCTGTGGGGTGTCCGAAGGCATCGCCATTCATTAAATTGGCCATTCGTCCAATGGCTTGTCCGAGGATAATTGCTGGGGCAGCCACAATATCAGCAAAGGCCCAGGTATCAATTTTGTGGATTTTGGTATAGATAATACCAGCAACTGCGCCTAGTAAAACCCCGCCCTGGATGGCCATACCACCCTGCCAGACAAAAGGAATTTCTAGTAGGTGGTGCTGATAATACTCCCAGTCAAAAAAGAAAACATCCCATAGTCGGGCGCCGACAATACCGGCTAACCCACAGTAAATTCCGATGTCTGGTACATGCTGGTGCCAGCGTCCGTCTTGTTTGGCAAGAAAATAAGCGGTGCCGGTAGCTAGAATAATACTTAGACTCAAGATTAACCCATAAGCACGGATAGGAAAATCGCCAATAAAAAAGAGGTACTGATGCATAGGCTGTTGAAACCTCCATTAGTAATTAATATTCGTAAACTGTCAAACATATATTTTTCATAGAGGAGCGGGGAGAGAATGCCAAGAAGATTTATCGTATTAGCGATAGCAATGATTGCGCTGACTGTCGCTATGGGCTTTATGGCCATGCAGCCGGAGAACTTTTCGGGGCCTGATGCCGGTAAACCAGTAGTAGATACGGGTGTAACCGTTGGAAAGCGGTTACCAGAATTTACCCTTGCCAATTTAAATGGCAAGGAAACCAAAGTTACCACGGATAACCAAATTATTGTGCTCAATTTCTGGGCAACATGGTGTCCACCCTGCCGCCAGGAGATGCCTGAGCTTGACAAATTTGTCAGACAGCATAATGGGAAATTGACATTTTATGCCATCAATATTCAAGAGCCTGTTGATAAAGTAACTGAATTTATGGTGCAGAACCAGTACACCATGAATGTACTTACTGATAAAGACGGGGAGGTGACCAAGGCCTTTCATATTAACAGCATTCCGACAACCTTGGTAATTGATAAACAAGAAATTATCAAATATCGAAAGTCAGGGCCGGTTACGGCGGCTGAACTGGAAGGAGTGCTGAATGGATTATAACCTCACTATCATAACAGTTTTTGGGGCAGGCGTAGTCTCGTTTTTGTCACCCTGTGTGCTGCCAATGCTGCCGACCTATACGGCTCTTTTAGCTGGTACTGGAAATCAGCTAAATCTAAGTACTAATCGCTGGAATTTCATTGTGAATGCCCTTAGTTTTTTGTGCGGATTTACCCTGATATTTGTCGCTATGGGGGCTACTGCATCTTATATTGGCGAGCTTTTTATAAATTATCAGGAGGTTATCCGTAAAGTAGGGGCGGCCTTCATGGTACTCATGGGTTTACAGGTGCTGGGGGTAGTAAAGCTTCCCGGTCTGGAGCGCGAATATCGTCTCCCATTACAGGGAACATTTACTGGTCCCTGTGGGGCTTTTTTGCTGGGATTGGCATTTACTGCCGGCTGGACACCCTGCACAGGACCGATCTTAGCTACCGTACTAATGTATGCTGGTTCTGCGGCCACTGTCGCTCAAGGCGCTTTTTTGCTGTTTATTTACGCTATGGGCTTTTGTTTGCCCTTTTTGGCCGTAGCTATCGTGATAAATCGTTATATTAACCAAATAAAAGGGCTATATAAGTGGTTGCCGCTTATTCAACAGACAGCAGGAGCTGTACTTGTTATGGCAGGTATGCTGATCTATTTTGATTTGCTGCAGAAGGTGCTGGGATTATTCTCAGGCCTGTTTTATTAAAAGGGCTTAATTTAGATAAGTGGTTTCACGGTAAAATCTAATGCATCGCAAGATACCAGATGGTAAGTGGTGCCATTAATCATGCCGGTAGCGGCAGTTTTTATGGATGATTCACTGTGCAAGTGACCATAAACACAGTGAATTACCTGATAATTGTTAATTAGACCGGCAAAGCCTGTTTTCGTTTGGTGGTTATAGAACGGGGGAAAGTGGAGCATAAGAATGATTTGCGAAAAACCGGCAGCGCGGGCAGCGCTGAGCGAAGCTTCAACGCGCAAGAGCTCGCGGTTAAAAATTGCCTGCTCCTTAGACTTAAATAGGGGGTCTTCCGGGCAGGTCCAGCCCCTGCTGCCACAAATTGCCCATTCACCGGCAATGGCAAAATTGTTATTAAGAAATTCAAATTTGCCTTCAGTGGCTGTGGTCATCTTGCTTACCGTCTGCCACCAGTAGTCATGATTACCGCGAATTATGATTTTTCGTCCAGGGAGGTTGGCAATGGCATTCAAATCGACAAGCGCGTCCGAAAGTTTCATTGCCCAGGAAATATCGCCGGCAAGCAAGACAACATCTTCAGCAGTTACTTGTTTTTGCCAGCTTGTTTTGATTTTTTCCCAATGCCCTTCCCAATGGCTGCCAAAAATGCTCATCGGTTTGACGACTGGTTGGCCTGATAAGTGGGTGTCGGCTATGGCAAATATCTTCATAAAAGAAAGCATCCTTCGTATGTTTATTTAGCAAGGCTTACCATCTATATATTTTAGCGAATAGTTGAATGAATAGCAAATGGATAAGCAATACAAGAACGCGTTACTATAAAGTAAATAACTCTCTGATTTCAGTTTCATTCATCTTAGTCAGGAGGTTTTCACCAGGCTGAATGAGAGAGTCAATCATTTCCTTCTTTTTCTGCTGCAGCAGGTATATTTTTTCCTCAATCGTATTTTTGGTAATTAACTTATAGACTTGGACAGAATTTTTTTGCCCAATTCGGTAAGCACGGTCGGTAGCCTGATCTTCGACAGCCGGATTCCACCACGGGTCATAGTGAATAACTATGTCGGCACCAGTAAGATTGAGGCCGGTTCCACCTGCTTTCAGCGATATGAGGAAGACCTCTTTTTCACCGGCGTTAAAAGAATTAACCAGTGTAATTCGATCCTCAGCCTTAGTTGCGCCATCTAAATAGTAGTAGTTAATTTTCATGGCCGCAAGTTGTTGCTTAATTATGGCTAACATGCCGGTAAATTGTGAGAATAGCAGAATTCTGTGACCACCATCGGTAGCGTCTTTCAATAATTCCTGCAGCATCTCAAGTTTGCCGCTGCCTCCCTGATAATTTTCAATAAACAAGGCAGGGTGGCAACAGATTTGGCGCAGGCGGGTTAATAAGGATAATATTTTAATATGACTTTTTTCAAAGCCTTTGGTGTTGACTTCAGTTTCAAACTCCTGCCTGGCTTTTAGGAGCCAGGCGGCATATAAATTGGTTTGGTCGGCGGTCATTTCGTTAACCATTTTGCTCTCGATTTTTTCCGGCAGTTCTTTTAGAACTGCTTTTTTCATGCGCCGCAAAATGAAAGGCTTAATATGACGGCCTAACTCTTGCAAAGCTTTTTGGTCGCCATTTTTGACTATCGGAATTTCGAACCGGTTGGTAAAAACCTTGTGTGTGCGCAGATAGCCTGGCATTAAAAAATCGAAAATTGACCATAACTCTGTCAGTGTATTTTCAATAGGGGTACCGGTAAGAGCAAAATAGCTTTTGGCTTTGATTTGTTTCACCGATTTGGCATTTAGGGTGTTGGGGTTTTTGATATGTTGCGCTTCATCAAGAAAACAGTACGAGAAGTTTCTTTTTTTGTAGAATTCGATATCGCGTTTGATAAGGGCATAGGAGGTTATAACTAAATCGGCGTTGTCAATAGCTTTGAACTGTTCTAACCGTTCTGCAGGCTGACCAGAGATAACGACTGCTTTTAGACTAGGGGTAAATTTTACTACTTCTTCCTGCCAGTTATATACCAGTGAGGTTGGTGCAATAACAAGTGCTGGTGCAGGAGAATGTTCTTTTTCTGCAAGAATAAAAGTGAGTACTTGCAGGGTCTTTCCCAGACCCATGTCGTCAGCCAGAATTCCTCCCAAACCGTAATGTGCCAGTGACTTAAGCCACTTCAAACCTGTTTTCTGATAATCTCGCAGTTTTCCCTGAATTCCCGGGGGAACAGCATATTCAATATCTTGTGGTTCACGGATATCTTGCACCATGCGCTTAAAAGCGCTGTTTCTTTCAATGGAAAAGTCAGCTGTTTCTCTTGCCAGGTTATCCAAGTATAAGGCCCGGTATTTGGGTAGTTCAACAACTTGTTTTTCAATATCCCCGGGACGGAGACCTAATTCCTCAATAAGCCCGGCAACCGTCTGGAATTCAGGGGAATCAAGCGGTATAAACCCGCCTGCAGGGAGGCGGTGATACCGTTTTTTTAACTTATAGGCGGCTAATAATTCAATTAACTCTTTTGATGATATATCCTCAAGGTCAAGGGAAAACTCCAGCATGTCGGTAGCTGTATTCAGTCTTATACCGGCGGCAATTTTTCCGGGAGACTGGATTTTCATATTGTTAAATTCGTCTGAATAAAAAATTTCAGCACTATCTTGCAACTCCGGCAAAGCCTGCTGCAAAAAGGTGTAGGCGTCTTCTTCTGCGGCTAAAATGAACTTGTCAGCTGCCCAGACAAAACCATGCCGCTGAAAAATGTTTACTAGTATTTTTTCTTCAATGGCTGACCGCAGCAGCCATTTATCGTTAACAGCAGTTGGTGCCGGAGTGGTGCCGGCATTATACTGGATAACCACATCGCCGTAGCAAAATTCAATTTTGGCACTTATGCCTTCGGCATATTTATCGAGATATACCCGTTTTTGCAAGTGCTTTTTATGGAATTTCTTATGTACAGCTGAATCAATGGTAACAGCGGCAATTGTTTCTAATGCCGGTAAGGTAGCTGATACAAACTCTGACACAGCGGCAGCAGGAATGTATAATTCAGGTTTGCGATTTTCACTAAAGCAATTCAGTAAGTGTTTAATATATTGTGCGAAAACAGTATCCACATGATAGATGGCTTTATTATGAAAGATGTATTGAAAATCAGCATCAAGCCCATAAAATACGTCATTTGTCAAATTCATGGTTAGGCTTAAGCCGCCATTGATAGCCGTAATAGCCAGCTTGACAGGTGGTCTGCCATTATTAATAGTGAGATTTGTTATTTTTTGATCGTTAACTATTGCCGTAAATGGCTCAGAGCCCATAGCGGTTAAAAAATGTAACAGATTTGTATTAGTAAGTTTAAAGTGCCGTGAATCACTAAAGGCTGAATGTGACGCAGAGCCTGAAAAGTTGGGAAGATTCCAAAAGATGCGCTCCTTTTCTTCTTTATAAGCCTGCTGCAGCATTTTTAGTAACATAGCTGACAAATCATCAAACAATACGTCCTGAGGAGTCAAAGTCAAATTTTTGCCAAAAACAATTTCCTGGTTGGTATCTAAGGCGACAAGTAGTTGCACAATATCCTTCAGGACATACATGCGGTCAGAACCAATGGTAAATTCTAAGTAACTTATTTTTCTCGTATTATGTACCTGGAAACCATAGGTTGGAGTTAGCTTTACTAACTGACTTGAGCCTGGTTTTTCAGAAGTTCCGGCGGTAGCCTGGTTTTGGAAAAAATCGAGCATTTCCTGAGTGGAACGTGTTAGCGGCACTGGTTTTACTATACCAAAGTAGTCTGACCAAGATTGTTGTATGGCTTTTAAAACGGCAACAACATGTTTACAGGCGCCTTTGCGAGGATGAAATGCAGGGCAATCACAGACGTAATTTTTGATTTTCTCCTGACCGTTAAAGGTCACGGATACGATATAGAAATAGTGGCCGCGAACCCGGGCCTCAAAGGTATTATCCTGGCGCGTCAAATGTAAGTTATCGACACAGTTGTTGTGATAATAATGGCAGCCTCGTATATAGGAAGTGTCAGAATCTGCTTCATACTTAATTGTTTCATCTGCTAACATTCATAGTTTCCTTTCACGTTTCTATCAGTAATCCAATTAGTATTAATTATCCTGTTACAAGTAAAAATCCTGCATTATTATTCCCAATATATCATTATGCAGCATATAGTGTAGAGACGGCAGATAGCTAGAATAATGTAAAGCGGGGTTGAAACATGAGCTACCATAAGAGGAATAGCTATTTCCGGAGCTTAGTGGCCGGAACAGAAACCAAGATACCGCTGGCAAATGGCAAATATGTTACCGCCATAAATTTTGATAATGCGGCTACTACGCCACCACTTTGCTCTATACTGAAAGAAATAGCCCAATTTTCTCCTTGGTATGCCTCTGTTCATCGTGGCAAAGGCTATAAGTCTATTCTTACTTCTGAATATTATGAGAATAGCCGGGATGTGGTAAGAAAATTTGTTAAAGCAGATAAAAGTGACGCGGTGATCTTTACCAAGAATACCACAGAATCAATCAACATGTTAGCCTATGCACTAGTCAATCAGAGCGAGCAGCAGGTTGTTTTGTCAACATACATGGAACACTTAGCCAATGATATGCCCTGGCGGGATAAATTCATGCTTGATTATATAACACTAACTAAGTCTGGCAGGTTGTCACTACAAGACTTGGAGTCAAAACTTCAGGCCTATGAAAACAAGGTTAAACTTGTAACTGTAGCAGGTGCCTCCAATGTTACCGGTTATGTTAATCCCATCAACAAGATTGCCCGGCTGGCTCATCAATATGGAGCAAAGATTCTGGTAGATGGTGCCCAGTGGGTGCCACATATGCCTGTGGACATGAAACCGGTTAATTCTCCCGAACACATTGATTATTTGGTTTTTTCTGCTCATAAAATGTATGCACCTTTTGGAACAGGGGTCCTCATTGGGCCCAAAGAAACGTTTGAGAAGGCTGTTCCTGTATATCAGGGTGGTGGAGCTGTTGGCCTGGTTTCGCATCAAACAATAGAATGGGATAATCCACCTGCCAAGTATGAAGCCGGGACACCTAATATGATGGGTGTGTTAGCACTTACTACGGCAATTGATACATTATCTAAGTTAGATCTTAACATTATTTATCAGCATGAGCGCGAATTGATTGGCTATGCCATTAATGGTTTGTCAACAATACCGGGTATTACATTGTACAGTATGGGGAATAACAGCGAAGAACGAGTGAGTCTGATATCATTTGCTTTAGAGGGGCTGCACCATAGTCAAATAGCTGAGATACTGTCTAAGGAAGCAGGTATTGCTGTTCGCAATGGTTTGTTCTGCGCCCATCCGTATGTAGCAAATTTACTTAATGTAAG
Organism: Sporomusa sp. 246TCP1; assembly: GCF_057319775.1. NCBI lineage: Bacteria > Bacillati > Bacillota > Negativicutes > Selenomonadales > Sporomusaceae > Sporomusa > Sporomusa sp. 246TCP1. The sequence goes on from NZ_CM170492.1 coordinate 853,323, forward strand.
TACAGAAGAAATTAACTATTATCAGACCCATGATGATAAAACGATACCAGGATTGGTGCGAATTAGTTTTGGCTTATATAATACCATGCGGGAGATCGATGTTTTTTTGAACTTATTGTCACATATCGCCACCCAGCGGCAATATTATGCCCATAAATATGGTTATGTAATAGCGCGCTGCAATACCAACCAGACAAAAGAATATCCATATTGCTAGGCGCTGATAAACAAATACCACTCAGATTCCGTATTACGGGTTCTGGGTGGTATTTGTTTTATTGGCTGACTCTGTATTCATTTAATCCACTTTTTCCGCCTTAACAACCGGCCCGGCGGTCATATTTTTTGGGGACTATGGTCCCAGCACTGAGCTATGGAAAATTCCATGCTAAACTTAATTTATTTCTAATTAAGTTCGACAAACTTCGCCAGTTTCTGCTGTTATAATACCTAAAATAAGGGTTCATAACCAATGTAGTCTCATTTCTGGACGAGGCTTTAGTTCGGATGAAAGTTCATCTGTACAACCCCGGGCCAGGTTAATAGCAGGGAGGTTCTTCTATGGAATATAATCGAGTCAAAACAGCTATTCGGAATATTGTGAAAGAGATAATCGAAACAGATGTTGATGATAATGACAATCTTTATGATTCCGGGCTGGATTCATTGGGTGTTGTTCGCTTATTGGTAGCAATCGAGGATGAACTGAAGCTGTATATCGCCATTACCGAGTTGGAGCGGGAAACATTCTCAACTATTGAGCAAATCAATAATCACGTCTGGGACAGGCTGCAACAGGCATGAAACGGTTTGGTCCGCTACTTACGGCTGTTATTATCTTTCTTATGGTGGTAATAGCAGTACAGACAAGTTACGTTGTTCCGTTCGTTTTATCGCATTCGGTGAGACCTCATAGCACTTTTGGCGTGACAAACGCCGACAGTCTCACCCTGCAGGAAAAAGCGATTGCCGACAGCCGGTTGCTGCCAATTTACGGGTCGTCGGAATTAGGTTATGTTTTCCTAGCCGAGCACCCCAGCGTTGTGTTTAAAGGGCCGGAAAGTCCATTCTTGCCTTATCTGATCGGGGCGGGCGGGAATCAATCCCTCATTCACTCCCTGCATTTCGGTGCGCTTGGCGGCACCGTTCAGGGAAAGAAAGTCGTCATCATTCTTTCCCAGCAATGGTTCAACCGCAAAGGAATCTCCGCGGAAGACTTTGAACGCTGGTTTTCCCGGCAGCAAATCTATCAGACTCTTGATAATCCGCGCCTGTCGCCAGGGCTTAAGGCCAGTCTGGCCGCAAGGCTTCTGCAATTTACCGCTATTAAAATTGATCCGGTTTTATCTCTCAACCTTTATGCCGCAGCTCATACCAATAAATTTCTGTATTCGTTGGGCGCCTGGTCAAGATATCCTCTGCAGTTGGTGTTAAAGGAAACCGACTATATCTATGCCTATCGAGCCCTTAAGAACGAAAAGCCACCGTTAGGCAATGAGCACCAAAGCACCTTCCCGGCGGGCGGCAACTGGCAACTGCTCCGCCAGCAGGCGGAAAAGGATGGACGACAAAGCTGCACTAATAATGATTATGGCTTTACTGACGAATACTGGGAGGAACGTATCGGTTATCGTTATGCACAGCTGAAGGATTCGGCAAAAAGCACCACCTACAGTGCTTCTCCCGAGTATGAGGATTTAGGAATCCTTGTTGAAATATTAAAGGAACTGAAGATGGATCCCTTATTTGTTATTGTTCCCGATTGTGGACCATGGGCGGATTATACAAGCGTGCCCCCAAAAGAGCGGCGTGCCTATTACCAAAAGACGAGGGACATAATCAGCCGGGGCGGTTTTCAAATCGCCGATTTCTCCGACCGGGAATATGAAAAATACTTCCTGCTTGAAAAAATGCATCTGGGATGGAAAGGTTGGGCCCACATCGATGAAGCAATTTACCGTTTCTATATGCAAAGCACTCGCTGAACCCAGGTTGAACTGGTTGTTGTCAACAGTGTTCTATTTGGGTATTCTTTTAATTCTTTACTGGGTTTATATCCTTAACGGCGAAAACACGCCTCAGCCGTTCATCTACAATAACTTTTAGAAAGTGTGAATAGTATGCATTTCATCCAAAAGATCGACGCCTGGGCGGCAGTAAGGCCGGATAGCCTTGCTTTTGTCCACCGCAATGATAAACTGTCCTACCGCGAGCTTAAGAAACGTTCCGACGCCCTGGCGGCCAGGATTTTAGCTGAGTTACCCGGCGACAAACAACCGATCATTGTCTATGGGCACAAAGAAAGCGCCATGGTAATATCGTTTCTCGCCAGCGTCAAGGCCGGTCATCCCTATATACCTATTGATTATTCGACACCGCAGCAGCGAGTGCGGGAGATCATTGCCGGCGCCGAACCGGTGCTGTTGATAGATCTTACCGACGGTGCCGCCGACTGGCCGCAGACGCTGCCTGTTTATAAACAAGCTGACTTGGCTAATATTTATCAGGCGGATAAATTATTGGCTGACTTTTCGACATTTGTACAGCAGCAAGACGATTACTACATCATTTATACTTCAGGTAGCAGCGGGAGTCCTAAAGGGGTCCGGATTACGCTTGAATGTCTGCAGAGTTTTACAGACTGGATCGTTAAAGAATTCGTCGGCGGCAAAACCGAACCCCAGACTTATATGAACCAAGCGCCATTTTCTTTTGACCTTTCGGTCCTGGATTTGTATTTATCATTAATCACCGGCGGCACGCTGTGGTGTATTGATAAAGATATGATCGCTAGGCCCAGGGATTTATTCAATGGCTTCAGAGAGACACCGCTAAACGTCTGGGTGTCGACACCATCGTTTGCAGAATACTGTCTTGTCGATCGCAGTTTCGAAGCTGAACTTCTGCCCAAGCTTGCGGTTTTTATTTTTTGCGGCGAGGTGCTTACTAACGACTGTGCCCATAAACTTCGGCAACGTTTCCCAGCGGCAAAGGTTTTCAACACCTATGGGCCTACCGAAAGCACGGTTATGGTAACATCCGTCCAGGTAACGGATGAAATCCTGGAGAAATACAACCCTTTGCCTATCGGATATGTTAAAGGCGATAACAGGATAAGCCTGGTTGAAGATGAAGTGGCGGTGTCGGAGGATTTCAAACAGGGAGAGTTAATAATATCCGGTCCTTGTGTCAGCCCAGGGTACTTAAATGATGACGAGCGAACCAGGCAACGTTTTTCTACAATAAATGGTAAAAGAGGTTACAAAACAGGGGATTGTGGCTATTTCGCCGATAAATTGCTGTTTTACTGCGGGCGAAAAGATAATCAGATAAAAATTCATGGTTTTCGCGTGGAATTGGAAGAAATTGAGTTCAAGATAACCACCCTTCCCTATGTCGGACAGGCGGTAGTAATTCCTAAGGCTCTGGCAGACGGCAAAAACCAATATTTATTTGCCGGCATTATGCTTAATGAAGACACGGCGGCGGGTCAAACCATTACCCCGTTGTCGATAAAGCAGGACTTGAAGGCAGTTTTGCCGGATTATATGATTCCGCACAAAATTTTGCTGTTGGACGCTATACCAATAACTAACAACGGTAAAATTGACCGCAAGAAAGTCACAGAGATCTTGCTATGATTCCATATGCGGATTTCAGTTATTTCCTGTTTATGTCGGTTTTGTCAATTCCCGCGGTTTTTTTCGGACTAAAAGAGAAAAGCATCAGACCGTATCTTTTGCTGGCAATCGTTTTTGCCGTGTATTATACCTGCAGCATCCCCCGTCGCCAATTATACATCCTGATTGACTACTTTATTCTGCAGTGGCTCGTATTGTGGCTTTATCGCCGATTCAGAGAAACCGACCGCTGGGAAATACTGTATTACTGCTGCCTGCTTTTATCACTCCTGCCGCTGATAGCCGTCAAGGTCACCTCTTTTCTCAATGAATATCATTATTTCCATCTAACCAATATCGGTTTTCTTGGCATTTCATACCTTACTTTTCGCAACGTCCAGCTAATTATCGAAAGCCACGACAGATTGATCAAAAGACTGTCATTTTTAGACTATACGAGTTTTCTGCTGTTTTTTCCCACACTTAGTTCCGGGCCGATAGACCGGTCAAGGCGATTTCTCGTGGACCTTCACACTATTCCGTCTTCACGGGAATACCTTGAGATGCTTCATACGGGTATTCGGAAAATATTTCTCGGTCTGCTCTATAAATACATCTTGGGACACATTGTGAATGTGTACTGGCTGCTACCTTTGCAAAGCCAGCCGAAAACCTTGATTAACATTTGGAACTATATGTACGCTTACAGTGCTTATCTGTTCTTTGATTTCGCCGGCTACAGCTTGTTTGCCATCGGTTTCAGCTACATATTCCGGATCCGAACCCCGGAAAACTTCAATTATCCGTTTTTCAGCCGGAATATTAAAGACTTCTGGAATCGCTGGCACACGAGCTTGTCCTTTTGGTTTCGGGACTTTGTCTTTATGCGGCTGATAATCTGGTTTACGCGGCGGAAAGTATTTACCGCAAAATATGCCCCGGTTATTACCGGTTATTTTGTTTTGTTCGGGCTTATGGGTCTCTGGCATGGGATAACCTGGAATTATATCGCCTACGGTCTGTACCATGCAATGCTGATGGTCGTCTATGAAATATTTTCCGGGATACGGGGTAAAAGGCCTCTCATTGCCAATGCGGCTCTGAACCGGGTTTGTTCGGTAGTAATTACAGCTCACGCCGTATGTTTCGGCTTTCTTATTTTTTCCGGCAGATTATTCTAGGCTTGTACGCTTTAGGCTTTTTCTGTATAAAGCAATGGCAAGCAGACCCCCTCTCCCGCACCTATACTGTGCGGGAGATTGATGTTTTTTTGAACCTATTATCACATATAGCCGCCCAGCGACAATATTATGCCCGTAAATATGGTTATGTAATAGCGCGCTGCGATACCGGCCAAACAAAAGAATATCCATATTGCTAGGCGCTGATAAACAAATACCACCCAGATTCTGTATTACGGGTTCTGGGTGGTATTTGTTTAAATTAGGCAGGTAAGCCTTGATATAACTAGGTAGTCCTGCAAACCAAAGCTAAAGAAGGAAAAGAAAGTATCGAACAAATTTTTAAGAGAATAGGTACGAGATATTATTTCGACCAGAAATAAAAAAGAAGCGGTCAGTTGTTTAAACCGGATTGAACTGCACCCCTAATAGTAGATATGTCTAACAATTGGGTTTAAGTTCACAGTAGCAAACTCTTGAACTTAGAGAGCTTCTACTATATTGACAAATTTTTATAAAGTATGACATAATAATTGTGAAATTGTTGAAATTCGGTCAGGCGGAAGCTATCGTTACTAACAATAAATTAGCTGAATTGTACGGTGTAGAACTTACTACAATAAAGAAGTTTACTATTGTTAAATTCTAAACGGTAGTATTATTGGATAATGCGGCTACGAAGGCTGTAATCAAAAACACCACCTTGTTAGCATAGTGCAAAAAAACCATGAAGGTAAAGAACCTGGAAAAGGCTCTGTATCTTCATGGTTTTTTTGAGGAGCAGCAGATAGAGAGAGCTAGGCTTACTAACCTGTTCTAGACGGTGAAGCCTTATATAAAAGTTCATCGGATACCTGCAATCATGGATCAAAAATAGGGAGGAAAAAGTTTTATGAGATTGGCAGTTGGCAGAAAAATTTTAGGTGTATGTTTTATTATAGTGATGTTTTTTGTATTGACGAGTGGATACATTGTCATGAAATCACAAGATGCGGCGATGTCAATCGAAACATCCTATGCGGTTGAGTCAGGACGTACTGCTATGCACGAAGCAACAGAACAAATGGTGGAGATTCGGCGTACAGTCAGTGAATCTTCTGAAGTGGAAAAAACTGGGAGACAGATCTCGACAAATAGGGCAGATTGTTACTGTTATTGGTAGCATGCGGGACAAACGAATCTGCTGGCTTTAAATATGAAACTCCTTTCGTGTATTAGTATCGTCTTCACTTCCTGGAAGAGTCAGGTCGTAAGGCTGTAAGCGATCAGGAAAAGAAAGAAACCACCATTCGTTGGCTAAAATGAATCTAGTCGTACATGGTCTAGAGGGGAATATTGTCGAAGGAATACCTTTTAAGTCGAAAAGCACGAGCTTTTTGGCAATAAATTTATCATTCACTTATGATTTAGGTCGAAGGGGGGATTTATAATGCAAAATAATGCACGATACATGTTTTTTGTATGCTCAGAAAATCAAAATATTCTTTTTGCAGATCCATTATTGTCTCACGAATCTTTTAAATCCGGCACCAACATCAAGGAACTTTTCAACATAGAGCTTAGTGATATTGATAATACGATTGTTCATAGTAAATATGGAACGGTAATATTTTTACCGGTTTTAATAGACCAGTTTAAAGGGTTTCTCGGTCTGATCTTACAGTCTGATTTACTCGATAGTACGATGAAACTAATAATAGAGAATAACAAACAACTAAGTTGTGAGAACGATGTCTTAAAAAAATCTATACAAGACATGGACGTAAGTTTTGAGTTTTTAACCAAAGTTGTGAATGCTGGGTTATGGAAGATGGATGTCATAGAGGGGGATCCGGTAAATCCTAACAATACGGTTGCTTGGACTGGTGGTTTTCGCACAATGCTTGGTTTTAGCAACGAAACAGAATTTCCCAATGTTTTTGTGAGCTGGACATCAAGAATTCATCCAGACGATAACGATAAGGTGTTGCAAGCTATTACTACGAATATAGCGGAGTCCTTAGGTGGGACTAGCAGCGTCGATATAGAATGCAGGATAAGGTTGAAGAACGGCATGTACCGCTGGTTTAGGATTACCGGTACGACTACCAAGGACGAAAAAGGAAGGCCTGTGCGATTTATTGGCGGTTTATTTGATATTCACAAAAAGAAAATGGAAAAACAAGAAATGAAGTCTTTGCTAATACGGTATGAACTGATAGGACAAGCTTTGACAGAAGGCCCCTGGGATATGAAAATTTTTGCAGGTAATGTCATGAATCCCAACAATGAAATTTGGTGGTCGCCGCAATTCCGAAATAATTTAGGCTATAATGATGAATATGAGTTTCCCAATATATTAGGTAGTTGGATCGACAGATTACATGCGGAGGACAAAGAGCAGACATTGAAAGCTTTTTTTGATCATTTGAATGACTATTCCGGCAATACACCTTATTCAATTGATTATCGCCTTTGCCTTAAAAACGGCGAGTATCGCTGGTTTCATGCTACAGGCACTACTTTACGGGATGAACAGGGTGTCCCAGTGCGTTTAGCTGGGACAATACGGGATATTGAGCATGAAAAACAAAAATTAAGGGAATCCCAAGAAAAGTTGAACAGATATCGTGAGATAGTCGATACTCTCACAAAAAAACAGGGGTTGTGCGAAAACCTGTCATTTGTAAGTCCGCAGATGAAGAATCTGGTGAAACTCATTGAAAAATATGCCAAAGTTGATGCGCCTGTTCTCATTACCGGTGAATCGGGAGTAGGCAAAGAGGTGGTTTCTGATCTAATACATGAGTTGGGTGATCGCAAAAATGCTTCTTTTTTAAAAATCAATTGTGGGGCCATTCCGGAATCATTACTGGAGTCGGAGTTATTTGGTTATGAAGAAGGTGCTTTTAGCGGTGCGAAGCGAGGTGGCAAACCTGGCATTTTTGAACTGGTGGATAATGGCACTGTGCTGCTTGATGAAATAGGGGACCTTCCTCTGTCGTTGCAGGTAAAATTACTTCGTTTTGTCCAGAATCAGGATTTTTATAGAATCGGCGGAAATCGGCTGATTAAAGTTAATACCAGGATTATTGCTGCAACAAACCGAGACTTGGAAACTATGGTGCGGAACAAAGAATTTCGCTCAGACTTATTCTACCGACTGCAAGTATTAACAATTTATATTCCTGCACTGCGGGAACGATCGAGTGATATTATTCCTTTAACGCAATACTTTCTGAAGAAGTACAACGAAAAATATCATACACATAAAACGCTGGTACCGGAAGTTTATCGAATTTTTACTGAATATTCATGGACAGGCAATGTCCGTGAATTGGAGAATCTAATGGAACGATTAATTGTAACTACGGAATCCAATCTGATTACAGTGGAATGTTTACCGGAAACAATGGAAAAATTTTTGACGACTATTACTCGGACAAATCACATGTATGACCCGGTTATGACCTATAAAGAGGCAAAAGAACAATTTGAACTGCAATTTTTTCAGAAGGCAATTGAAACATATGGATCTACACGGAAAGTAGCTGAAAAAATTATGGTTGATCATTCAACGATTGTTAAAAAAGCGGCTAAATACGGTATTGATTTATTGCATTGGCAAAGAAACTAATATAATTGATGTGGACAAGGTAAATTGTTTCACCCAATTCGGTGAAATAATGCATCAATGGTGACTCTAAAAAATATTGAAATTTACTGAGGACGGTGAATATTTTCACCGTTATATTTTTTGTGTGCTAATGAAGAAGTATTTGTTACTACATAAAATGATTTAGTTTTGCAAGTGTTAGAAGGCTGGACGGCGGTTTTGGATTAATAGTGATAAAAAAAGCTTAAATTATATAACTTGGCATAAAACTTGCGTTATTAGAGCCTGGGGGCGGCTGTATGTTTAGGTTACAATACAACTGATCCAATTTATATTAAAGGGAGGATATGAATAATGAAAGGTTTTGCGATGTTACGTATCAATGAATTAGGGTGGATTGAAAAGGAAAGGCCTTCAGCTGGTCCATATGATGCTATTATTCGTCCGACAGCCGTTTCTCCGTGTACGTCTGATATTCATACGGTGTTTGAAGGAGCACTTGGCGATCGACATAACCTAATTTTAGGGCATGAAGCTGTAGGTGTAGTTGTCGAAGTTGGCAGTGAAGTAAAAGACTTTAAACCTGGCGACAAAGTGGTAGTTCCCGCAATAACCCCTGATTGGCGTTCTATAGGGGCTCAAAGAGGATTTCACCAACATGACCATGAAGCGCTGGCCGGTTGGAAATTTTCTAATTTTAAGGATGGTACATTTGGCGAATATTTTCATGTGAATGATGCAGATATGAACTTGGCCTTTTTGCCTGATGATATATCTTTAGAAAGTGCCGTGATGATAACCGATATGATGACTACAGGGTTTCATGGCGCAGAAATGGCAGACATTCAATTGGGATCTAGTGTAGCTGTCATCGGTATTGGCGCGGTTGGCTTAATGGCAATAGCGGGAGCTAAACTACGTGGTGCCGGCAGAATTTTTGGTATTGGCAGCAGGCCTGCTTGTGTTGAAGTAGCAAAATTCTATGGTGCAACAGATATTGTCAACTATAGAAATGGAGATATCGTTGATCAGATTACAGAAATAACCAAAGGTAAAGGTGTTGATTGTGTTATTTTGGCCGGCGGCACTACTGAGACTATGGCACAAGCCGTAACTATGGTTAAGCCTGGTGGAGTTGTTTCTAATATTAATTACCATGGGCAAGGAGATTATCTTCCGATACCTCGTTTAGCATGGGGATGTGGAATGGCGCACAAAAAGATAATGGGAGGACTTTGCCCGGGTGGACGTGTAAGAATGGAAATGTTGATTGATCTTGTAAGATACAATCGTGTTGACTTAAGCAAATTAGTTACGCATGTGTTTAAAGGGTTTGACCATATTGAAGAAGCACTCTTACTCATGAAAGATAAACCGAAAGATTTGATTAAACCGGTGGTTTTAATTTAACGTTCCGGTCAAAGGTTGCCAAAAAAGATACAATAAGGTAATCATGCCTGTTGGTTGGGAAGCAGCCTTACCGGACATTGTTAAAGGGGCTGGATTCTTACCAAGGCCAAAAGTATAAAGTTAGGGAATGTTACTTTGTAGTTGGAAATATATACTTTAGGTTTTCAGACGAAGCCGTTTCCTAGTAGTGGGGTCAGCTGAAACCAGCTGACCTCACTAACTATTTATGTTATATTGTATATACAACTAAATATGAGGCGTAAGATACTGGGAATTACGAGGAGGTAGAATTATGTGTAATTCGTGCGAAAAAGAGCTCGAAACAAAATTTCCCGCCGATAAAATAGATTTGACATTGCTCGAACCCGTATTCAAAGAATATGCGGGTAAAGCCGGCAGTATTATCGGGATACTGCAAAAAACTCAGGAAATCTACGGATATTTGCCATTAGCCGCATTGCAGGCAATAGCAGATAATACTGATAATAAACGGGCCAAGATTTATGGGATAGCGACCTTTTATTCGCAATTCAGGTTAAATCCTGTCGGCAAATATGTTATCCTGCAGTGTCAGGGTACAGCCTGCCATGTACTTGGTTCCAAGGCGATAGGCAGTGCTATTTGCGACGAACTCGGGATTACTCCCGGCCAAACAACTGCTGATGGACTATTTACCCTGGAGGATGTTGCTTGTTTAGGGTGCTGCAGCTTGGCACCGGTAATTATGATCAATGGTGAAGCTTATGGCAAACTTACGCCAACCAGCGTAAGAAAGATTTTACAGGATATAGCAGAAGCCGAGAAAGGCGGTGTTGTAAGTGAAGGTTAGAGTAGGTCTTGGCAGTTGCGGCATTGCTGCCGGCGGTCGTAAAGTAATGGACAGACTGGCCCAAGAAATTAAAAATCATGGTAAAGAAATTGAACTGTTGCCAACAGGCTGTATTGGCATGTGCTTTTATGAACCTATTGTCGATGTATTTGATGGTGACAAGGTATATAGTTATGCTAACGTAACTGCCGATATGGCTACAGAAATATTCAACAGTCATATCATTGGTGGACAACCTCTTACTCAATATATTGTATCCACAACAGAAAAACCATATGCCATATTAGCCAAACAAGTGCGGATTGCGTTAAGAAATTGTGGAGTAATAGATCCGGAAAATGTGGATGAATATAAGGCAAATGATGGCTACAAAGCGTTGTCGAAAGCTCTTAAAGAGATGACTCCAGAAGAAGTTATTGAAGAAATCAAGGTAGCAGGTTTGCGTGGCCGTGGCGGCGCAGGTTTCCCGACCTGGTTCAAATGGAATGCAGCCAGACAATCAAAAGGCGAAATCAAATATGTAGTATGTAACGCTGACGAGGGAGATCCAGGAGCTTTCATGGACCGCAGCGTACTTGAAGGTGACCCGCATGCTCTTTTAGAAGGCATGGCTATTTGCGGTTATGCAATTGGTGCCAATGAAGGCCACATCTATTGCCGGGCCGAATATCCTCTGGCAATAAAAAGATTGGAAATTGCGATTGCTGATGCCAAACAGCGCAACTTGTTGGGCAAAAACATTATGGGGACCAACTTCTCCTTTGATATGAAAATTAAAAAAGGAGCCGGAGCTTTTGTCTGCGGCGAAGAAACAGCATTGATTGCGTCGCTGGAAGGCGAACGGGGCATGCCGCGTCTTAAACCGCCGTTCCCGGCCCAGTCTGGTTTTTGGGGAAAACCTACCAATATTAATAACGTTGAAACCTTTGCTAATGTTCCTTGGATCATGTATAATGGCGGCAGTGCCTATGCAGCCTATGGCACCGAGAAAAGCAAAGGCACTAAAGTATTTGCACTTGCCGGAAAAATCAAAAATGGCGGTTTGGTTGAAGTACCGATGGGGATGTCACTGCGGGAAGTTATTTATGATATCGGTGGTGGTATTCTCAACGACAGGGAATTTAAAGCAGTACAGATGGGTGGACCATCCGGCGGCTGTATACCCAAACAATTACTGGATACTCCTGTTGATTACGATTCAATCAATAAAACCGGCGCTATCATGGGTTCCGGCGGTATGATCGTTATGGATGAAACTACCTGTATGGTTGACATGGCAAGATTCTTCCTGGATTTTACCGTCAAAGAGTCTTGTGGTAAATGTATCTACTGCCGTATCGGCACGAAGCGAATGCTTGAAATTCTGGAAAGAATCACCGCAGGCGAAGGCCGTGAAGGTGATATTGAAGAATTAGAAGAACTGTCTATTAGCATAAAAGACGGGTCATTATGTGGTCTTGGTCAAACAGCGCCCAATCCGGTATTAACAACTATCCGTTATTTCCGGGATGAATATGAAGCCCATATCAGAGATAAGAAATGTCCGGCTAAATCTTGCAAACCATTATTAACATATACGATTAATCAAGATAACTGTAAGGGATGTACTTTATGTGCTCAAAAATGTCCTGTACAAGCTATTACCGGCGAAAAGAAAAAACCACATGTTATTGATCAGGCATTGTGCACCAAATGTGGAAACTGTGCGAGCGTTTGTCGATTAGACGCAGTTTGTGTCGAGTAGAAGGGAGTGGTGAATAATGAGCAAAATTAGTATAAATATAAATGGCCGTGAGATAGTTGTGTCGGCAGGACAAACAATTCTACAGGCCGCTGCTGAACATGGAATAGAAATACCGCATTTATGTCATGATGAAAGAATCCAGCCATATGGCGCATGTGGACTTTGTGTGGTAGAAGTGGAAGGAAGCCCTAAACTCGTCCGTTCTTGTGCAACTTCTGTGCAAAACGGTCAGGTTATTAGAACAGATACCAGCAGAACAGTTGTAGCTCGGAAAACTGCCTTGCAATTATTAGCCTCAGACCATCGTGGTGACTGCAGACCGCCATGTATGCTGGCATGTCCGGCGCAAACCGATTGCCAGGGTTATGTTGGCCTTATTGCTAATGGACAGTATGAAGAAGCGTTAAAACTCATTAAAGATAAAATGCCGATTCCGGCCAGTATTGGGAAAATTTGTCCACATCCTTGTGAAACAGCATGCCGGCGCGAATTGGTGGAAGAACCAATTTCTATTGCTCAATTAAAGAGCTTTGTTGCTGAGGTCGACCTCAATGGAAACCAATATCAGCCGCCGATGAAGCCGGCGACTGGTAAAAAAGTCGCCGTTGTGGGTGCTGGTCCTGCTGGACTCACTGCTGCTTATTTTCTTGCGCGTGATGGCCATAAGGTCGTAATTTATGAAGCTATGCCTCATCCCGGTGGTATGCTGCGTTACGGTATTCCGCAATACCGGTTAGACAAAGCTTTGCTTGATGCTGAAGTGGCGCTAATGACGAAAATGGGCATAGAGATTATTTATAATACCAAGATTGGCGATGATGTCAGTCTGGATTATCTGCATGACAACTATGATGCTGTATTCCTGGGAATTGGCTCCTGGCAGAGTCAGGGACTGCGTTGCAAAGGTGAAGACATGGAAGGCGTTCTTGGCGGCATAGATTTTCTGCGGGAAGTCACCATGAATAACAATATTACCTTAGGCGGCAAAGTATTGGTAGTGGGCGGCGGTAACACCGCTATGGACGTGGCCCGTACTTCAAAGCGGCTGGGTGCTGAAGAAGTAACCATTATCTACCGCAGAACCATTGATGAAATGCCGGCTGAAAAAATCGAAATTCATGAAGCCCAGGAAGAAGGCGTTAAATTCCAGTTGCTGGTGGCGCCGGTCGAAGTATTGGGTGAAAATGGTCAGGCCAAAGCCTTAAAATGTGAAATTATGCGGTTAGGTGAACCGGATGCTTCCGGTCGGAGAAAACCTGAGCCTACCGGTGAAACTGTTGTATATGAAGCCGATAGAATCATTGCCGCAATCGGTCAAAAAACAGTGATCGGCAATATAAAAGATATAGCTACCGATAAATCCGGTAATATTATTGTCAACGGCGGTGCATTTACTACTAATAAGGACAAAGTATTTGCCGGCGGCGACGCTGTCACTGGTCCGAAGATCGCTATTGATGCTATTGCCCAAGGTAAAAACGCTGCCCAAGTAATTGACAGTTATCTTAACGGCTGCTTGGTACCACATGCCGATAGTCAGTATTTCACTCAAAAGGACATAACTGCAGCTGACTTGGCCGACAGAGCCAAGGCGCCTAGGGTTAGCCTGACAGTGGAAGACGCTGACGTAAGAAACCAGAGCTTCATGCAAGTCGCAAAAACCTTTACTGAAGAAGAAGCTCTGCGCGAAAGCAAGCGTTGTTTGGAATGCGGTTGCCGTGACTACTTTGAATGTCAGCTTATTAAATATATTCAGGATTATGGCGTTAATACGGAAAAAGACAGCCAGGTTGAATGCCACAAAACAACTGAATTTGATAATCATCCATTCATCGAGCGTAATCCGGACAAATGCGTATTATGCGGTTTGTGTGTCCGTGTTTGTGAAGAGGTTGTTGGTGCAACTGCCATTGGCCTGGTAGGCCGCGGTTTTGATTCAGTTATTATGCCGGAATTTAAACTGCCGCTGAGTGAGACAGCTTGTATATCTTGTGGCCAGTGTGTCGATGTCTGCCCGACTGGTGCCTGTATGGAAAAACAAGTCAGCTATAAGCAAATACCGGCCAATATGGATAGCATGGCCTCGGTTTGCGGCTACTGCGGCGTAGGCTGCAATGTTAATATCGAGTATAAAGGTGACGTTGTATTCCGTGTTACTCCAGACAGAGTTAATGACGATGGCTGGTTGTGTCAGCGCGGTAAATTCGGTCTTGGTTATGCTAATGATAAAGCCCGACTGACAGCACCGGTTATCAAACGTAACGGACAGTATGTCAAAGTAGACTGGAACGAAGCCAATTTGGAAGTGGTTAAACGTCTGCAGGCCGTTGTCGCTGCTTATGGTAAAGACAGTGTTGGTGTAGTCGTATCTCCGCGGCTAACCAATGAAGAATTGTTCTTGGCTGGAAAGCTTGCTGATGCCGTAAATACAACCATTAAGACTTCATACAGTGTCGATGGTGGCAGTGGTCTGGGTTCTGTACTAGGATATGATGCCTCCACAAATAGTTATGCCGAACTTGATAATAGCGACTTTGTGTTAACTTTAGGCAATGTTAAAGAAAACCATCCAGTACTGGATTTCAAAATCAGACTGTCAGGTGTTTGTAGCGTAGCTTGGCCTCAATCACTGGCAAATACTGCAGATATGAAGGTATTCCTTAAGGCGCTGCTGAACTTGGGTGTGGATGAGAACAAAGTAGCTGAAAAAACCGAAGGTTTTGCCGAATTAAAAGCATCGCTGGCTGATGTTAAGGTCAGTGAAGAAATACAGGCTTTGGCCCAAAAATATGCGAAAGCAGCAAAACCACTCATTGTAATTGATGAGGACACTGTCAGTGCAGAAGCGGTAAAACTAATGGCTTATGCGGCAGTGTTAACTGGTAAAATTGGTGCTGCATATCGTGGAATTATACTTGTAAGAACCAAAAACAATACTCAGGGTGCAGTTGACATGGGCTTTGTGATGCCAGTCAGCGCTGTAGCTCAGGGTATTGAAAGCGGTAAAATTAAGGCATTGGTGGTTATTGGCGAGGATCCGGCCGCATATCCGCAAGAATTTGCCTTATTGCAAAAACTGTCCTTCCTGGTTGTTTATGACATGTTCATGACCAAGACAGCAACTGCCGCTGATATGGTAGTTCCACTGGTAAGCAGTGCTGAAGTAAATGGCACTTATACCCGGAGCGACCGTCGCATCCAGGCAGTGCGTGCGGCAATTCAACCTAAAACGGGTAAAGCTACGCTGCAAATATTAGTCGAAACCCTAAATAGCTTAGGTATTAAATATGATACTATTGCTGATGTCAGAGCAGCAATTGCCAGTGAAGTTTCTAATTATGCCGGCATGGACGCAGCCGACTTTGGGACAATGGTTTACTGGCCGAACAATACAAATGTTTTGTACACTGATAGTTTCGCAACTGAGGGGCAAAAGGCAATTCTTGCCGCAGTTGGTGATGTTCCAGTATTCGTAGAAAAGAAAAAGTATGATTCTGTGGAAATGTATTTTGCAAATGGTAAGCAGAGTTTGTAGTACTGCTAATTCAAACAGAAATGGGTCAGGGTTCGCCCTGGCCCATTTCATTATGTAGATAGTAAAGCAATGTCATCGAGCTAACATGTAATAATATGGATTTTAGAGTTATGCTTTTATGTGTACAGCAAGACGAGTTCTAAGAATTTTAGTCAAAAGGGGAAAATCGGATTTGTAGGTTTATTTACTTTTATCCTGAATTTTGTGAGAAAGTCAATTCAGATAGAAATTGATTTGTTTATGGAAATGCTCGGGGAAATGGATTCTATCAGCAAACAAGCATTCTCAGAAGCACGGCAAAAGATATTTCACGAGGCATTTAAAGAGCTCTTTGAAGATACGGTAAAAATTGCGTCTAATGTGAAAGAGAGGTGTCCCCTTGTCCTGATAAACAAATACCACCCAGATTCCGCGTTACGGGTTCTGGGTGGTATTTGTTTTATTGGCTGACCTCGCATTCATTTAATTAGTAGAACTGGCTGATTTAATCCACTCCTCTAACTTGGCCAATACTTCTGTTCGGGCATCTTCTACTTCTGTACCACGCCATTCTTGCCCTGTCTGACTGTCGAACCATGAATCCTTTTGTGAAAAAGTTCCGCTGGGGTACATTTTTTCCTGAGCAGCATCCAAGATACCATCAAGCATGCTTTGTTTGATGGATTTTCTGATCATACGGCAACCGGCCTTCTCTGTAGTAGCAACCTCTATGCCATCCGGGCCGGCGCTAAGGCCGACATGAGAAAGCAATTTACCTTGCTGGCCAGCGGTGGAAATAGCCTGCTTGGCATAAGCGGCGGCCTGCTCCCGCTTAATACTGTCATCATCTACAGTTACTCTTACATTGCCGATAATAAGCTTATACATGACGCACCTCCTTATGAACTATTGTATGACTATTTATTTGAGATAGAACAGTTTTTAAGACGCAGGCTAAGTTGACTTTTACAATATGTTGCTATATAATGGAACATACAAATCTGAAGAGGCAGAATAGTATGCTTATAGCACAGTTCAGAAAGTTGGCGGATGTTGCGAGCCAATCTGGGTGATAGCTGAACTCGCTGCGGAGGAGTGGCTGTGAAGGATTAGCAGTCGCCGTAAGCCTGCGTTATAGGCAAAGAGTGGATGACATTTGTCATCAAACAGGGTGGTACCGCGAGAATCTCGTCCCTGGCGTTAGCCACGGGACTTTTTTATACCCTACGGGTATAAACGCAATATTGGCTTTCGTGCTCGTCAATGGTTTGGCGTAAGCCGTGTTTCCTTTACTATTTGTCCGAGGGGGATTACTCGATGAATGAAAAATACACGCCGAATGAGATTGAGACTAAATGGCAAAAACTCTGGGGCGAAAACGATGCTTTCAGCACAACTATTAACCGCCAGCGACCAGAATATTATGTCCTGGAAATGTTTCCTTATCCGTCGGGAAATTTACACATGGGCCATGTACGTAATTATTCTATCGGCGATGTTATTGCCAGATTTAAAGTAATGCAAGGTTATAATGTGCTGCATCCCATGGGCTGGGATGCTTTTGGCATGCCTGCCGAAAACGCTGCCATCAAGAATGGCATTCATCCTTCGTCCTGGACATGGGATAATATTGCTAATATGCGTCGGCAACAGCAAGAACTGGGCTTATCTTATGAATGGGACCGTGAGGTTGCTACCTGTCATCCTAAGTATTATCACTGGACGCAATGGCTGTTTTTACTATTTTTTGAACGCGGTTTGGCGTACAAAAAGAAAGCTGCTGTAAACTGGTGTAATGACTGTAATACCGTACTGGCTAACGAGCAGGTAGTTGATGGCCGCTGTTGGCGCTGTGACTCGGTTGTTGTAAAAAAAGACCTTGAACAATGGTTTCTAAAAATAACAGATTATGCGGATCGGCTTTTAGCTGATTTGAATGAGTTAAAAGGTTGGCCTGACCGGGTCAAAACCATGCAAGAAAACTGGATTGGCCGTAGTGAAGGTGCACAGTTCAGCTTTGCTGTACCTGAGATTGATGATAAGATTTCCGTATATACTACCCGGCACGACACTGTGTTTGGTGTTAGTTATATTGTTTTAGCACCAGAACATACACTGGTGGACAAGCTCATTGCAGGCAAACCAGAAGAGGCTGCGGTAAGAGAGTTTATAGCACGCGTTCGTAATCAAAGTGATATTGCCCGCACCTCCAATGAAACAGAAAAAGAAGGTATCTTTACCGGTGCTTATGCCATTCATCCGTTTACTGGCGAACAAGTGCCTATTTGGATTGCTAATTATGTATTGGTAGAATATGGTACAGGTGCAGTTATGGGTGTGCCGGCTCATGATCAACGTGACTGGGACTTTGCCGGTAAGTATGGATTACCTAAAAAAGTGGTAATTCGGCCTGTTGATAAAGAGCTTACGATTGATGATATGACCGAAGCTTATGATGGTCAGGGGACGATGGTTAATTCCGGGGAGTTTAGCGGTCTGGACAATGAAACAGGTAAGGTGAAGATTGCCCAGTGGTTTGAGAACCAAGGAATTGGCAAACGCCGTATTAATTACCGCTTGCGTGACTGGCTTATTTCTCGTCAACGTTATTGGGGGGCACCGATTCCTATTATTTATTGTCCGGATTGTGGCACAGTACCTGTGCCGAAAGAGCAGCTTCCGGTTCTTTTGCCTGAAAATATCGACTTTGCCAGCGGTTCAGTATCGCCACTGGCAAAAGCAGAGGATTTTATCAATTGCACATGTCCTAAGTGTGGCGGCAAAGCGCGGCGAGAAACCGACACTATGGATACCTTTATTTGTTCGTCCTGGTACTATTTCCGTTATACCAGTCCGCATAGTGCAGATGAGCCGTTCGATCCTGACAAAGCCAACTATTGGATGCCTGTTGACCAATATATCGGCGGTATTGAGCATGCTATTTTACATCTTTTGTATTCGAGATTCTTTACCAAGGTGTTAAAAGATGCTGGTTTGGTTAATGTCAATGAGCCATTTAAAAACCTGTTGACTCAGGGGATGGTCATCAAAGATGGATCGAAAATGTCCAAATCTAAAGGTAATGTAGTTTCACCTGAAGAAATTATTGGTAAATATGGTGCTGACACGGCCCGGTTATTTATCTTATTTGCTGCACCGCCAGAGCGTGATCTGGAATGGAGCGATCAGGGCGTAGAAGGTGCCTACCGTTTCTTAGGCCGGCTGTGGCGGATTATTGATCATTATGTGCCACTAATTAAAACAGAAGCAGCAAGCGATGAACCCAGCGAACTAACCAAACCCGAAAAGGAACTGCGCCGTATTCTGCATATAACGATCAAACGGGTTACTGAAGACATTGGACAACGTTTCAATTTCAATACAGCCATCAGTGCCATTATGGAATTAGTTAATGCTATGTATGCGCTTAAAGAGCAGAATATAATACCAAGTGCAGCTTTGGCCCGGGAAGTGGTAGCTGGTCTGCTGAAGATGCTGGCACCATTTGCACCGCATATTGCGGAAGAACTATGGCAAGAGACCATTGCTGAAGGTAGTGTTCATAAACAGACATGGCCGGTTTTTGATGCCTCTGCCCTGGAAGTGGAGGAAGTTGAGATCGTTCTTCAGATTAATGGTAAAGTTCGGGATAAGGTTATTGTTCCCGTGGGCCGAACTTCCCAGGAACTTGAAAAGATAGCTCTTAAGCAGCAAAAAGTTCAGGAACTTATTGCGGGAAAAACAGTAATCAAAGTAATATCAGTGCCGCAGAAGCTGGTTAATATTGTTGTCAAATAGGGATAATAAAGTTAATTAATATAAGGGGTGATAAGTATGCTTTCCATCACAAACGTAACAGAGTTCAATGAGGCAGTACTTAAGTCCGACAAACCTGCTCTGGTTGATTTTTGGGCACCCTGGTGTGGTCCCTGCAAGATGGTAGCACCGGAAGTGGAGGCGATAGCCAAAAACTTCGATGGCCGGGCAGTGGTAGCAAAGGTTAATGTTGATGAACAGCAGGACCTGGCTAGCCAGTACAATGTTATGAGTATTCCTACATTAATAGTTTTCAAGGCTGGCAGTGAAGTTGGCCGGATTACCGGTTATCGTCCACAAAAGGACATTACCGATATCTTAGAAAAGGCACTATAAAATATAAACTCCCGGTAAGTATCCGGGAGTTTTATTTTGCATAGTAACTTGTATTTATATGGAAGCTTTGTCATAATTAGAACTATAATAAAGAAAGGGGCGGGAAATAAGATGTTTGCTAGAAAGTTAACGGTATTTATTGCTATCATATGTATTAGTCTACTATGTTTTTTGCCATCAGTTTTGGCAGCAGGAGAACCAAGCGAAAACGTAGTTATCAATATTCTTACAGTAAATGATTTCCATGGTGCATTGTCCGAGAGCGGCAAGAATCCAGGTATGGCAAAACTTGCTGCTTTTTTGAAGGCGGAGGTGGCTAAGAATCCCACAGGAACTATTATTGTCAGTGCGGGTGATATGTTTCAGGGAACGCCTGAATCCAATATGCTCTATGGCAAACCGGTAGTTCAAGCAATGAATGAGATTGGATTTTCGGCGATGGCTATTGGCAACCATGAATTTGACTGGGGCACCCAGGTGTTAAGGGAACGGATCGCACAATCAAGTTTTCCCTACCTGGCAGCCAATATTATTGATAAAGCAACTGGTCAGGTTATGAGTTTTGTCAAACCGTATATAATAGTTGAGAAAAACGGGTTGAAAATTGCCATAATCGGTCTGGCAACCCCAGAAACAGCATATAAGACCAGCCCTAAGTACAGTAAAAACTATATTTTTGCTGATCCGGCCCAAACAGTAACCCAGCATATTCCTGAGTTAAAACAACAAGGAGTCGATATAATTATTGTATTGTCGCATTTGGGCAGTGAAGTTGATCCGTTAACCGGGCAAATTAAAGGAGAAGCAGCCGATTTGGCGCGTGCAGTCACTGCTATTGATGCCATTATCTCGGGCCATACTCATCAGAAAGTGTCCGGTGCGGTGAATTCAGTACCAATCGTTCAGGCGGCTTATAATGGACGGGCCGTAGGCAATCTTAGCTTAACCTTTTCTAAAATGGACAGGAAAGTAGTAGCTGCTGAGAGCAATGTCACTGAAGTAGCAGCTGCCAATTTAGTTGCTGACCCAGCGGTAAAAGCAATTGTGGATAAGGTACAGGAAGAGGTAGCGCCGATGAAAAACAAGGTGCTGGGCCATACTGTTTATGAGTTGAAGCATGAAAAATACTCTCATTCTGTTTTAGGGCAGTGGGTAACAGATAGCATGCGCCAGAAAGTTAAAGCAGATATTGCTTTTGAGAATGGCGGGGGTCTGAGGGCCAGTATCCCGGCTGGCGTTATCACGTTAGGCACGCTGTATCAAGTAGTACCATTTGATAATACGTTGGTTACGGTAGAGCTAAGCGGTAAACAGATTTTGGAGGTTCTTGAACATGGTATCGATAATCAACAAATCGGTATGGTGCAATTTTCCGGTCTTAAGGTGGACTATGATAAGTTATTACCTGCCGGTAAGAGAATAACCAAAGTAACCTTAACCGATGGCAGTAAACTCAGTCTTACTAAGATATATAAGGTTGCAACAAATGATTTTCTGGCGCAAGGCGGTGATGGCTTTACCACGTTTAGCCAGGGAAAACATCTGATTGACACCCAGCTTCCACTTCGGGATTGCTTGATAGAGGCTGTAACGAAGACGAAAGTCATTAATGCTACTGTTGATAAGCGTTTTATCGAAATTATGCCAGTAAACACTGTAAATCGATCTGCTGCTTAATGCCAGGAAAGTTTCAAAGGTCAGCAGGGAAGATGTTGAAAAGTGTCGAATTTATTGCTTGGCATAATACGTAAGATTACTGATTACAAGGAGTAATGGAATGATAATCTCATGGAATACTACCCAGCAGTGCAATATTAACTGTGTACATTGTTATCGCGATGCCGGTGCCAAACGTACTGATGAGTTAAGTACCGTCGAAGGCAAAAAATTGCTTAGTGAGATCGCTAAAGCCGGTTTCAAGATTATGATATTAAGCGGCGGTGAGCCGATGCTTCGTTCTGATATCTATGAACTCATCACTTATGCTGTTTCCGTCGGCCTGCGTCCTGTTCTTGGTACGAATGGCATTTTATTTACTGGCGATGTACCTGCCAAACTTAAAGCGGCCGGCTTGATGTGCGCCGGTATTAGTGTGGATAGTTGTGATGCTGAGCGCCATGATACCTTTAGAGGCGTGAAAGGCGCATGGCAGCAAACTATGGCTGGCATCAAAGCATGCCGGGAAGCTGGCTTGCCGTTTCAAATTCATACTACAGTCACTACTTGGAATGAACAGGAAGTGACTGATATTACTGATTTGGCAGTTGAACTGGGCGCTGTAGCCCACCATGTTTTTTTTCTGGTGCCTGCCGGACGGGGAAAAGACATTGAAGAAACGACACTTAAGACCAATCAGTATGAAGCCGTATTGAACCGTATTCTGGATAAACAGGCTACTACTGCTATTGAGATAAAACCTACCTGTGCTCCCCAGTTCATGCGGATTGCCAAAGAAAGAGGCGTACCGATGAGGTATACCCGCGGCTGTCTGGCAGGAACAGCCTATTGCGTAATATTACCTAATGGGGATGTTCAGCCTTGCCCATATCTGCCACTGAAAGTCGGAAATGTACGTGAGACAGCCTTTGACACTATTTGGCAAACCAGTCAGGTATTTAACGAGCTTCGCAACGGGCCGCTTAAAGGCGGCTGTGGTTCCTGTGGGTTTGGTAACTTATGCGGCGGCTGCCGTGCCAGAGCCTACTTCTATTCAGATGGGGATTACCTTGCGGAAGAACCCTGGTGTAGTCGGGGAATTAGAGAAAAGTAATAAAACTGTAATTATTCTGATAAATTAAGAGGAAACTGAGGAAAAAAGTAGAATAGCAGAATAAGGATTAGTAAGTAGTATTATTTTTTAAAGGGGGGCGACTATGGAAAAGCGGGATACTCTTTGGAAATTATTTCAGAAGAAGAATATCAGCAGGCGTGACTTTCTTAAAACATGTGTGGCCTTGACTAGCATGATGGGTTTATCCACTGAACTACTACCGCAAGTCATAGAGGCTGCTGAGAAAAAACCATTACCGCCGGTGATTTGGCTTCATGGGCATGAATGTACAGGTTGTGATGAAACTTTTATCCGGTCCCAGTCACCGTTGGCCTCAGACCTGGTACTTAATATGATTGCTCTTGAATATATGGACGTACTGGCAGCTACTGCCGGTGAGCAGTTAGAGCAGCATTTAGAAGAAACTATGCAAAAATATTCCGGTCAGTATCTACTGATATTTGAAGGGGCTGTTCCGGAAGCAGAAAGTGGTATATATTGCATGGTGGGCGGTAAGCCCATTATTGAGACACTGAAACATGTAGCTAAAGGTGCTGCCGCTATTATTGAAAATGGCTCCTGTGCTGCCTGGGGTGGTATTCAGGCCGCTAGGCCCAATCCCACTAAATCGGTGTCTGTTAGTGAAGTGATTAGCGGCAAGCCCATTATTAAAGTGCCTGGCTGTCCACCAATTCCTGAAGTGCTGACAGGCACAATTATGCACTATGTTTTATTTGGTCAATTACCGCCTGTTGATAGTCAGGGACGGCCCAAACAATTTTTTGGCAACCGGATTCATGATACCTGTTACCGGCGTCCTTTCTTTGATTCCGGTATGTTTGTGGAGAAGTTTGATGATATGGCAAGTAAAGCTGGTTGGTGTTTGTATAAGGTAGGCTGCCGGGGGCCAGAAGCCTATAATTCCTGTGGTAATATGCGGTGGTGGAACGGCATGAGCTATCCTATCCAATCAGGTGCCCCTTGTGTAGCTTGCGCTGCCAATAACTTCTGGGATAATGATCCTTTCTACGAACGGCTGCCCAATATTCCAATGCCTAATACTATTGTCAATGCCGACAAAGTCGGGGCTGTTTTGGCTGGCGTGACTACCGCCGGAGTAGTGACTCATGGCATAGCATCCTATGTCCAACACAAAATGCACGAATCTAAAGCTGAGAAAGAAGTAGAAAACACTGACGAACATAAGCCGGAGCGCGGCCAGGATAATGAATAGCGGATGAGGAGGAACGGCTTAGATGAAACATATCGTTGTTGACCCAATAAACCGTATTGAAGGTCATCTGCGGGTAGAAATCAAAGTAGATGAAGCTACCGGCAAAGTCGAGGATGCGCTATCCAGCGGTACTGCGTGGCGGGGGATTGAATTGGTCTTGAAGGGCCGCGATCCAAGGGATGCCTGGCTGTTTGCCCAACGGATTTGCGGCGTATGCACAACCGTACATGCTTTAGGTTGTTTGCGGGCGGTTGAAGATGCATTGGGCATAGAAATCCCCAAAAACGCCAACTATATTCGTAATATAATTGCTGCTTCCCAAATGATTCATGACCATATTGTCCATTTTTATCACCTGCATGCGTTAGACTGGGTAAGCCCGGTTGCGGCGCTCAAGGCCGATCCAGCGGCTGCGGCAGCTCTCCAAAATACCGTGCTGGAAAAATACAGTCTTAAGGTTGAAGGCCCTGTTAGTTTTGCTACCAATGCCTATCCTAAGGATTTCCCCAAAGCGACTACCGCTTATTTTAGAGAAATTCAAAATAAGATCAAGGCCATTGTCGAGAGTGGACAACTTGGCATTTTTGCGGGCCATTACTGGGATCATCCTGATTACAACGTATTGCCGCCAGAAGCACATCTTATGGCAGTGTCTCATTATTTAAACATGCTTGACCGTCAGCGGGAGTTAGTTTACTCGCATCTCGTTTTTGGCGGCAAAAACCCCCATCCCCACTATATTGTCGGAGGGATGCCTTGCTCTATCTCCCTGAATGATATGAATGCACCAGTCAATACTGAGCGCCTAGCACTTGTGGACACCTCAGTTAATCTGGGTATAGATCTGGTAAATAATTTTTATATTCCTGATTTACTGGTAATTGGCGATTTATTTGTTAAGGCAGGTTATGTAGATGGTGGCGGCTTGGCCGGGCAGAGGGTATTATCTTTTGGGGACTATCCGGAAGAAGGCTATAGTGGTGTTGCTAACGGCGAGTATTTTAAAAATTTATTAGTCAATTCGAGCGGTGTTGTCGAAAACTTTAATCAGGGTGTGGCAAAAGCTTCGTTCTATCCGCTGGAGGGCAAAGATTTAACTGATCCGAATGTATTGGCTGAAGGGGTTGAACATTCCTGGTACAATTATCCCGAAGCCGGTAAGGATCTTCATCCTTGGAGCGGTGTTACCAACCCACAATTTACCGGTCCTAAGGAAGGAACTAAGACCAACTGGAAATATCTTGATGAAACTGGCAAGTATTCCTGGATAAAGACTCCTAAATGGAATGGTAAAATGGCGGAGGTTGGTCCGCTGGCTAAGTATATTGTTATATATACTAAGGTTAAACAAGGTATTATTCAGCAGCCAACTTGGGCGGAAAAGCTTATGGTCGAGCAAGTTGATGCTGTGTCCAAGCTTCTTAATGTACCACCGGAAACCTGGATGCTTACGACGGTAGGACGGACAGCCGTCCGCGGACTGGATGCCCAACTGAGTGCCTATATAAATAAATATTTCTTTGATAAACTGGTAAATAATATTAAAGCCGGTGATACTACAGTGGCTAATTCGGCTAAATGGGACCCGGCAACCTGGCCCAAGGAAGCGAAAGGTGTGGGGCTACATGAAGCACCGCGCGGCGGTCTTAGTCATTGGGTAACAATTAAGAATGGAAAAATTGACAACTATCAGGCTATTGTTCCTTCTACCTGGAATGCTTGTCCCCGGGACGGCAAGGCCGGATATGGTGCGTATGAAGCCAGCATGATTGAAACCAAAGTAAAGATTGCTGAAAAACCACTTGAAATACTACGGGTGCTGCATTCATTTGATCCATGCTTAGCCTGCGCGACCCATCTGTTTGATAAAGAGGGTAAGGAAATTACTGTCGTTCGCACAGACCCGTATTTATAGAAAAAGGAGGATACCGGTCATGCGCCAAGGAGCTATGAAACCCTATTACTTGTTTAGCCCATGGACGCGAATTTTCCACTGGGTCATGGTAATATGTGTATTTATCCTGTTTGTTACCGGACTGTACATCGGTAACCCCTTTTTCCTGGGGACACAGGGGATGGAACCCACTTTTGCCGTTACTAATGGTATGGCAATGGAGATGATACGATATATCCATTTTCTCGCTGCGTATATCCTTGTTATCTCCTTTATCCCGCGTATTTATGGTTTTATTATTAATCCGGGCGACAGGCTGCTTCCTAAGCCCTGGACGAAACTGTATTGGACCGGGATGATAGATACTAAGCTGCACTATATGTTTTTGCGCAGCAAACACCGGCCCTATTTAAGAAATTCATTAGCCAGGTCAGGTTATTTGGCGGTGTACTTCATGTTTTTAATTGAAATCATAACCGGATTTGCCATGTATTACATGGTTGAACCTAACCGTTTTTTGGCAAAGATCTTTGGCCCTTTTAATAACTGGCTGGTCAATGAATATGTGGTACATATGATTCATCATTTTGTCGCCTGGTTTATCATCCTGTTTGTCATTGTCCATGTTTATATGGCCATCAGGGCAGATTTTACGGAAAAAGGCGGCGAGGTATCTGCTATGTTTTCGGGTCTTAAATATATGGAAGAAGAGCCTGACGATGCAGGAGATCTGATAGATACCAGGAAATGCAAGGCAAAGTAGGAGTTTTACCTATGGAAAAAATCGTTGTTCTCGGTGTTGGCAATATCTTAATGCAAGATGAGGGGTTTGGTGTCCGGGTGGTTGAAGAAATCACCCGGCGCTATACATTCCCGGAACATGTGCAAATTCTTGATGGCGGCACTCTCGGGATGGAGCTGCTACGCTTTATTGCCGGTGTCGATTACCTGCTGATTATTGATGCGGTAAACGGTGGCGGCATGCCTGGCGAGTTTTATCAATTTGCCAATGAAGAAGTTAAGGTCTATTTTAAACAAAAGGTATCTATGCACGAGTTAGGGGTTCAGGATGTGCTGACAGCACTTGAACTCTTAGGAGAGCCGGTAAAAGAGATAGTCGTTTTGGGCGTTCAGCCTGCCGTGATTGATATTGGTCTTGAACTGAGTCAGGTTGTGCAACCGGCTATTGATCAGGCTGTACTACGAACGATTACTGTTTTGAATTCCTGGGGTATAAACTGTCTTCCGCACACATAGTAATTTACAAATGCGGGAGGTGGGGCTTTGAACTACCGTGTTCTGTATGTTATTCTTACCCTGAGCGAAGAACCAGAGGTATTTCCCGCCGAGGATTACCGGTATAACCAGGAAAATAGCTGTCATGAGTTATTAATAATAGTTTTTGACCAGAAGCTTTGGGTAGATACCCGGGCAGTGAAGTTAAAAAAGGTATCAGGAGCCACTTTTTGCTGGCAGGAGTATGAGCAGGGACAATACATAGAACTTAATCAGTCAGATACTGTTTGCCCCGAATGCGGTTGGTGGCGGTGCCATGTCTGTGGTTCTTGCCGATGCAATAAACCGCTAAAACAGGATTAATTACAAAACAATGTACAAAGCTTGCAGGAAAAATGCTAATTTATGCGTATATTATATAAGGGATTTTACTTAATTCTTTCTTGAGGAGTGGTGATTATATTACGCGGTATTCGTGGTGCAACAACTGTTACAACTAATAATCGTGAAGAAATATTTGAATGTGTAGCCGAACTGCTTGCGGCAATCTCACGGGAAAACTTGCTGAATACCGAAGATATTGGGGCCGTAATCTTTAGCTCGACTCCTGACTTAAACGCTGCCTTTCCGGCAGCCGGGGCAAGAAAGTTTGGTTGGACGCAAGTACCACTATTCGGGACGCAAGAAATCGAGTGCCCTGATGCGCCGGCACTTTGTGTTCGCGTATTGATTTTGTGGAATACTGATTTGAGGCAGCAAGACATTAAGAATGTCTACCTACATGGCGCTGCCAGTTTACGTCAAGACAGTTAGCGATAACGATAGACTTATCGTTTTAGCATAAAACCTGCTTTGTAATTTGCAAAGCAGGTTTTATGCTTACTTTTTCTCGTGTGTATTTGCAATCATTCGCCAGCAGTGCAATAATATAGTGGTAACAAGGAGGCTTGCATAGTTGATGGATATAATCAATAAACTGATATCTATTGTTGTGCCCGTATATAACGAACAGGAAAATATTGATAATTTCTATAGTGAAGTTGTTAAACATATGGAACAACTGGCCTATTGTTTTGAAATTATTTTTGTCGATGATGGCTCAAGTGATGCCACGCCGCTTATTTTGGAGCGGTTAGCTACTGGTGATAAGCGGGTACGGGCGCTTATTATGGCGCGTAACTTTGGTCATCAGGTGGCCTTAACCTGTGGCCTGGACCATGCCCAGGGAGATGCGATAATTACTATGGATGGTGATATGCAACATCCGCCGGAAATGGTACCGTTGTTAATTAGTAAATGGGAGGAAGGCTTTCAGGTTGTCCAAACAGTCAGGAAAAATACCGAAGGAGTATCCTGGTTTAAAAATTTCACCTCAGGTATGTTTTATAAGTTGATGAATGCCTTATCGAATGTCCAGGTTGCCGAGGGTGGTTCTGATTTTAGATTATTAGACAAGCAGGTTGTAGACAGTTTTCGACGTTTTCGGGAACGCGCCAGATTTATTCGTGGTATGATTAGTGCAATTGGCTACCGTCAAACGAACATCGAATTTATTGCTCCCAAACGGTTTGCCGGTCAATCTAAGTTCTCTTTAAAAAAAATGCTGCATTTTGCCCTTGATGGGATTACTGCTTATTCTAAAACACCACTTCGTTTTGCATTTTACATCGGGATTCTGTTGGGATCTGTAAGCATTGGCCTAACCCTGCATGTTCTCTATATTAAAATTTTTACCGCCGAAGCAGTTCCTGGCTGGGCGACAATTACCGCCAGTATTTTGCTTTTAGGCGGCTTGCAATTGGCGGGAATTGGTATTATTGGAGAGTATGTTGGCCGGATATTTGAAGAAGTAAAGCAGCGTCCTCTTTACTGGTTGCGGGCTGAGCTCGGCACGCAAGTGGCAAAAGATAAACAGGCGACATTTGGCGAAAAAGGAACTTGACCTAATAAATGTAAAAAAAAACACGATTTTTGGGAAGGAATTTCTAAATCTAAGCCGAATAATAGTTTTAGAGCATTATAGAAAGCCGAATCCAGCTCTGGTACGGGGGAACCAATTAAGGGGGTGAAACTTGATAAGCGTCAGCTTTTCAAGTAGGGTGCCTGCAACCCTAACCCGTCAGCTAACCTCGGAGGCAAGTGAGAGGAGAAACCTATTTGCAAAAGTTTTTCAGGTTTATTGTCGCTTTATGCCTCTTTTTAGGGACAGCTGCTTTTGCTCACGCTGCGGGTACATATGAGGTTGGCGACCAGGGAGATGATGTTGCCGCTATTCAAGCTCAGCTTAATAATCTGGGGTTTAATGCCGGTGCAGCAGACGGCGATTTTGGAAACTTAACGCTTAATGCCGTTAAATCTTTCCAAAAAGAGCGTGGTCTTGAATCAGATGGTGTGATTGGAGCGCAAACCTATCGTGCTCTGATGGGACGCGATATTCCAGCCAGTCGTGATTCCTCTACTGCTTCGGTAAGGCGTATCATTCAGACTTCCATGCGTTACAGAGGTGTACCGTATGTATTTGGTGGGACAAGTCCTGATGGTTTTGACTGCTCTGGCTTCACTCGCTATGTTTTTGCTCAGAGCGGCGTCTATTTGCCACGAATGGCTGATGAACAATTTGAAGTTGGGCGGCATGTATCTTATGGTCGTCTTCAGCCTGGGGACTTGGTGTTTTTTAGCACTTACACTTCAGGAGCATCTCATGTCGGCATCTATATTGGTGATAGTAGATTTATCAGTGCTACGTCTAGTAGTGGTGTAAGAATTGACAGTCTAGATAGTGGTTACTGGGGTTCGTGCTACATCGGTGCTCGCCGGGTGATGTAAAGTAAGAAAGGAAGGCATGACAGCCTTCCTTTTTTATTGCCCCTGGGTACTTGTATTTAACGATAGGAACTGAGACAATATAAGTGTAAAGTCAAGCATTATTATAGTGGAGATATTATTATGTTTAGTTTTTATTGGCGAAAGTTCATAGTACCCTATTGGTTATTAGCTTTAACAGCGGTACTGTGTTTTATTGTTGCAAGTTTAGCGGGCTTGGCGGCGCCGCTGGTAGTTAAGCTGCTGATTGACGATGCGCTGACCAGTGGCAATATTGCGTTTTTGCATCTGATTACTGCGGGTATCATAATTCTATACTTCATTCGTGGATTATTTTCTTATTTTTATGGATGCAGTATGGCAAAAGCCGGCAATAAGATGCTGGCTAAACTGCGGCAGGATATGTTCAGTAAGTTGCAGTCACTAGATTATGCCTATTTCATGAAAACTCCGTCAGGTGAGCTTATTTCTCTATTTACCAATGATCTATTGTTTATTCAACAGGCCGTTACGGTAGGTATTCCTGATGCTATTGTTGAGTCACTCAATCTACTGGCTATCATGGCAATTATGATTTATTTTGATTGGGAGCTGGCGATCGTGACTTTTGCAACTTTGCCATTTATCATCATTGCCATCAGTTTTTTTAATAATAAAGTTGGCCGGTTAGGAGTGCTTGTTGAACATACGCTGGCGAAAGTCACAGCCATTATTCAACAATCGCTCATATCGATCATAGTCGTGCAAAGTTATGTCCGGGAAGGTTATGAATACAAAAAATTCAGTGAAAAGATTCAGCAAGCAGCAAACGAATTGCTAAAAGCTCAGCGATTAAGTGCAATTTTGGTGTCATTGGTAGAATTTCTTGCCGCTATCGGTTTAACTATTATTGTCTGGTATGGTGGTCGGGAGGTTATTCAGGGTGATCTGAGTATTGGCGGGATGTTTGCTTTTCTGGTGTATATTATCAATATACCTATGCCTGTACGCAAAATCAGTCAGGCTTTGACTTATCTGAAGCTTGGTGCAGTAGCCTGGGGGCGTATTAACAGCTTGCTTAACGAACATACTTCGTCGGTGGTTGATGGTTATTTACAAATTCCTACGGCGGAGGGATTAGTCGAGTTTAAGGATGTGTCATTTGCTTACCAGGCTGGCAAGCCGGTACTGGAAGATATTAATATTCATGCAAAGCCAGGAGAGGTTATTGCTATTGTTGGCCCCAGCGGGGCAGGTAAATCGTCATTTGCTAATTTACTCTTACGTTTTTACGATCCAGACAAAGGGGCTGTTTATTTAGACGGAATAAATATTAAAAAACTTAAAATTGGTGATCTGCGGCGGCAGATTGGCTTTATTCAGCAGGAACCGGTTCTATTTAACACCACTATTCTGGAAAACCTCCGTTATGGCAGGCCGAATGCAACTATAAGCCAGATTGAGCAAGCAGTTAGATTATCCAATGCTTACGATTTTATTATGGCCTTGCCATTAGGCTATGATACGATAGTAGGAGAATTGGGCGGAAATCTGTCTGGTGGTCAGCGACAGCGGATTGCTATTGCCAGAGCGATTATTATGGAACCTGCCATATTGCTTTTTGATGAACCGACTGCAGCCCTTGATGCTCATACCGAAAAACAGGTTATGTCAGCCATTCGGCAAGCCAGCACGGGACGGACAGTCTTTATTATTACCCACCGTATGTCGACAATTATGGCTTCAGACAGGGTAGTGTATTTGACGGGTGGCAGGGTTGCGGAAACGGGTACTCATCAGGAGCTTATTGACAAGGGGGGCTTATATGCCCGGGCAGTTCGGCTTGATGAACTTGAACTGCGTATAAACCCGTAAATTATATGATATAAACCAGGAGGCTTACGATGGACTATAGTAGATCAGGTGCTTGGAAACTATTACGTAACCATGTTCAAAGCGAAGTACTTTTAAAACATTGCCTGGCAGTTGAGATTGCCATGCGCGCCTATGCCGCAAAATTTGGACAAGATGTTGAATATTGGGGGGCCGTAGGCTTGCTTCATGATGTTGATTTTGAGAAATATCCTGAAGATCATCCAAACCATGGTCGAGAAATTCTTATTGCCGCTGGCTATGACAGTCAGTTTGCTACCGATGTGGAGGCTCATGCTCGTGATTGGCAGCCAGAGCGCACACTGTTGCAAAAAACATTATTAGCAGTGGATGAACTGACTGGGTTTATTATTGCCTGCGCTCTGGTGCGTCCTGATAAGAGTTTGGACAATTTAGAAGTAAAATCAGTTATGAAAAAATTCAAAGATAAAGCCTTTGCTCGTGCTGTCAATCGTGAAACACTGACAACAAGTGCTGAAGCTATGAATATTGACTTTAAAGAACATGTTGCTTTTGTTATCAAGGCACTGGCCCAGGCTGTGAAAATGCCTGAATACCAGGAATTGCCGTTGATCGAATAATGAATACCAAACATAAACCCGATAAAAGGTGCATATAGATTAACGAGATAGCTAAGAGGAGAGAGAGCATGGCAAAAAATGCCCTTAATAGGCTTACTGTTAATCTACATGACATCGATATCCGGAACAAATTATATGAACATTTGATACTACTCTTAAAACGTCAGGAAGGGATCGGTTTGCGACCACTTGTGGCGCTCTGTATTGGCTCTGATCGTTATACAGGCGATGCTTTAGGGCCGTTAGTTGGTACCCACCTTGAGGGAAAAAACGAATGTAATGTGTATGGTACACTAGAACAGCCTGTTCATGCAGGTAACTTTGTGGAGACGTTAAATCGGATAACTCACCATCATCATCATCCACTCATTATTGCCATTGACGCTTGCCTTGGCAAAAGTCATCAAGTCGGTAATATTGAAATCTGGCAGGGGGGGTTGGCCGCAGGGATTGCAGTAGGCAACAGACTGCCTACTATCGGTGATATCTCAGTTATCGGTGTTGTCAATGCCCAAAGTCAGATTGGCTATCTGGATCTGCAAAGCACGTCTTTAGCTAAAGTAATGAAACTCAGTAAAGTCATCGGTGAAGCCATTAGTGAGGCCATTCATACGGTAGTTGCTAAGAACATACCCACGTGTACGCAATCAGTTGCTAAATAAGGTGAAGAAAAAAGAACGAGATTGCCTAAAAAGCAATCTCGTTCTTTAGTTGTGTTAATCTTCCGGAAACAATCTGTCCCATAGTATGTATAGTGCTACCAATGTGCTGGCAAAGAATATGCCAATATCGGCAATATAACGCTCCATGCAAGCCATACCCCCTTGAATAGCAACCATTTCTTATTTGGATTATAGGCTACTTACGGCCTTTGTGCAAGGTATGAGTAATAAATATTTTTTGTTGCCAGGCACATTCACCTTGTCCGTCCCATAAGCTTTATCGACAGACTTTTCGGGGGTGAATGACTGAATGGCTATTACGTTTTTAACGGTATTAGCAACATCAATAATCAAAGGCATCACCCTGCTTGCTTCCTACATAGCCAATAATACATTTCCTTTACCGTTGTCAGAGAAAGATGAACGTGTCTATTTGCAACGGCTAAAAGGCGGGGATGAAGGCGCTCGTAGTGTATTAATTGAACGTAACCTGAGACTCGTAGCCCATATTGTTAAAAAATTTGATAATACAGGTGAAGACGTTGATGATCTAATCTCCATCGGCACCATTGGCCTTATTAAGGCGATTAACACCTTCGATCCAGCCAAAAAAATTAGACTGGCCACTTATGCTGCCCGCTGCATTGAGAATGCTATACTCACACAGTGGCTGAAAATGATTTGAATTATACTAACCAGATTCGCTATCATGAAAAATGGCACCCGTTTATACGTCTTGGTAACCATATGTATATAATGAGCTGGCATTGTATCGGAGGCGTTAAGTATGCGCCCTTATATATTCACAACTTCCAGTTACTGCAGCCACGCAAATTGCTTGAAGCGGAACGGTTTAATATTAAATATACCAGTCCTTCTGAAATTGCCACAGTATCAGACAAGCTGCGTTATTACAGACATAAAAAAGGGTTGCGGCAAAAGGCTGTGGCTGAAAAAACTGGAATTCACATTGCTGCTTATTGCGGCTATGAACAGGAAGACAGAAAATCCCTTATCCTTTTGACAAGCTAAGTAAAATTGCCGAGCTTTTTGGCGTTGAGATCACAGACCTACTTGATGATTATAATCTTTTTTTATACAATGGACAAGGCCGACAAATACGGGATTTTCGCCAAAGTTTGGGGCTGACTAAAGAAGAATTTGTCAAGCTATATGGTTTTCATGCATATACGGTTAAAAATGGGAAAATGATACTATTCAAATTTTGAAAAGTAGCTGGGTAAAATTGTTTGGTAATGAATAAAAAATAGCATCCAATTACGCTCTTCTGGATTTTAAACATGTGAAACCGCTTTTTCATATCCATCCAGTGCCTATTTCTCCAAGATTCTAACCATTCTAACCAAGTGATTGACAAAAGTGGTTAGAACGGTTAGAATATAGCTAGGAAATTTTTAGGAGGTAAATGGATGGATTTTCGGGAAAGCGAAACTGTAGAATTAAAAACTATCATTGTAGACGATATAAAAAAAGAGATTATAGCTTTTGCAAATTGCGAGGGTGGAAAAATTTACATAGGCGTTCAAGATAATGGTGAAGTTATCGGCATGGACGATCCAGATGGGGCAGCGCTTCAGATCAGTAACATGGTTCGCGACGCGATTAAGCCAGATTTGACAATGTTTCTTCATTATGAAACCTTGAAGGTAGAGGGAAAGAGCATAATTGCTGTTGATATTCAGCGCGGGACAGAACGTCCTTATTATATTGCAAAAAAAGGATTGCGCCCTGAAGGTGTTTATGTTCGGCAGGGCTATTCTTCTGTGCCAGCGACAGATACGGCAATCCGGCGAATGATTAAAGAAACCGATGGAGACAGCTTTGAGGAAATGCGTTCGCTAGAGCAGGATTTGACTTTTGAGGCGGCACAAAAAGAATTCTCAGAAAGAAATATTCTGTTTGGGCCGATTCAGATGAAAACACTCGGAATTATAAATCAGGATGGTATATATACCAATCTTGGACTACTTCTCTCCGAGCAATGTGTGCATACTATTAAGGCTGCTGTTTTTGAGGGAACCAATCAAAGTGTATTTAAAGACCGGAAAGAATTTTCCGGCTCTCTGTTTAAACAGATGGCAGAGGTTTATGATTATATCGATTTTCATAATCAAACCCGATCCACTTTTGATAAGTTGCGGCGTATCGATACTAGGGATTACCCGGAGGTGGCTGTCAGAGAGGCCCTCTTAAATTCCCTTGTACATCGGGAATACTCGTTCAGAGCCAGCACGCTCATCAGTATCTATGGCGACAGAATGGAATTTACCTCGATTGGCGGTCTTGTTTCCGGGGTAACATTGAATGATGTGCTGATGGGTATTTCTGTTTGCCGTAACACAAAGCTGGCAAACGTGTTTTATCGTTTGGAACTGATTGAAGCTTACGGAACAGGTATACGAAAGATTATGGATATTTATGAAGGCAGTGGAAAGAAACCGCAGATTGAAACATCAGATAACGCTTTTAAGATTATCCTGCCGAATCTCAACGCTCAGACTGAGAAGAAACAGCTAAGCGATGAAAGGGACACTCAAGAGGAAAAAGTAATCCAGCTCGCGAGGAAACAGGGTATGGTTACACGGCAGGAAGTTGAAAAGCTGTTAGGTATCGGACAGACAACCAGTGGCCGTCTGTTAAAGAAAATGATGAAAAATGGGCAGCTTATTCAGGAAGGTAAGGGGAAAACCACATGCTATCGGCCTTTTCAATAAATCTGTTTAGGTAATGATAGTTCTGGGAAAAATTTAAAAAGGCTTTAATGGCTTAAAAATCTAACCATTCTAACCAGTTTTGTCAACTCATTTGGTTAGAATGGTTAGATTATGAGTAGAAAGCTTGAAATAGCAAGCAGAGGTTTTTTAGCATCGTTTGTTTTAATTCGTATTTATGCGTAAAAGCCTACAATAATCTTTTTGGGCTTCTATGGTACATTCTGCAATCAATTTGATAAATGGTTCGGCATCCGGTTGGTTAGCACATTGTGATATACGAAGCGCCTCAATGTATTCCATCCTCAATACAGGCGGGATAGATACAATACCATATCCATAATGCATCAAAAATAGATTCATCAGCAGACGCGCTGTCTACCATTACCATCAACATAGGGATGGATATCAACCAGCCATTTATGAGCAAGCGCAGCCAGTTCAATAGGATGCACTTTTCCTGATAATTGATTTACTTTATTTATATATTCCTTCATCAGCCGTGGAACTTGTTCTGGCTCTGGTGGTAGATAATCGGTTCCAGTAATATAGACGGAAATATCACGATATTTTCCGGTGTTTTGTTTGTCAATCCCTTCGTAAAACAGGCGATGCAATTCTAAAATAATATGCTCTGTAATTTCAAAAGGTTTTTCTCTGACAATCTGAAGCATAAAATCATATGCTTTTGCGTGACCTATTGCTTCCAAACTGTCTTTCAGAGGTTTACCACCAGCTGTCAGCCCATCCTCCAATAGTATTTTCGTTTCAGAAATCGTAAGGGTATTTCCTTCTAGGGCATTACTGCTATAGGTTAAGCCAATTTTGAAATAGGCATCTAATTCCTTAATTTCTTCCGGTTTTAATGGACGTGCCGCTTGAATAATTTTTTTATACTGATCTGCCTTATTAAATAATTCTTGCTTGGTCATAAAATTCAAGTCGAGCAGATAACTCGACACTCCTTTCTGAGATAGTGTTTACCATATCCGCAGGAAATCTAGTTGATATAGAGTAGGGGATTCCATGACCTATGGCAACAATGTATCGAAGCATCTCTTGCGCTGATTTTTGCCAAGGGTCACGTCCGCTAATTCTGATAAAAATTATACCATGAAAATCCAAACGAAGGAAGTTGTCTTACTACTGCGAAAATTTACAACAAGTTTTTCTAAAACGTATTCGTACAATATAAAATAAGTAAGCGAAGCAGTCTTCTAATTGCTTCGCTTACTTATTTTACTTGAAAGAATTTTGGATACTGGAAACCAATTGTATTTTCTGTTCTTTAGAGCATGAGAGCTTTGTTATGTACTTCAAAACCGCTTCAGCATGAACGGCTGCAACCTTTTTTTGCAAATCGCGTAATCCCTCCGGGCTTCGAGGAGGGTGAACGATTACTTTCAAAAATACCTCCTCCTTTTGGTGGCTGATAAAGTTTATTCAAAAAGCTTTTGTCTATATTCCAAAGGAGCGGTATCAGGTTATCTTAAAACTTCACAAAAAAGGCTACGTTCATAAAGTCCGTAATATAGCCTATAGTAAAGAGATACTTTTATCGCTTACTGAAAAGGGAGTAACGGCATATCAGGCTCATAAAAAATGCATGAGACAATGGACGTGGAAATGGTACAGCAAGAAATATAACTTGACAAAAAGATATGATTATAAGACAATACTTATAGACTTATGTGGAAGAGGTATATTAATGCAAGATCATCTTAAAGAAATGGCTGTCGTCCTTAAAGCTCTCGGTGATGAGAAAAGATTAAAAATAATAAAAATGCTTGCTTCAAATAGTAATGAAACTTTTTGCGTTTCGGATGTGGCTCTGCAGCTTGGTATTTCTCAACCTGCCGTATCACAACACATAAAGGTATTAAAGAATATCGGTATTCTTGAAGAGAACCGAAAGGGTTTTAGAGTCTTTTATACAATTAATTCGGATGTTTTGAAAGAATATAGAAAAGATATAAACGAATTGTTTAGGAAAGCCTTTGAGAAATGTCAGTATAATTTTTCTTGTGACCAGTGTTCTTATAATAATAAGTGCAAATAGTAAAAGTATGATAAGAATATAAGTTATTGCTTATAGTCTTATGAAGTGAGGTGATATCTCTAATGTTCAATTACTGGACTTAAATTTCATAGCAGGAGGTGTTTACAAGAATTTTTTGCATAGTTCTTTAAATTAATTACTAACGTGTGGAAAGGTGGATTTTATATGATAAAAAATATACCATTGTTAGAAGTTGACGAAGTAAAAATAACGCTAATTATGGATAATACAATTGACTTATTTATGACAGGTAATGAAATTGTACATAGATTTGACAGTTCTAAATCCCCACTTACTAAAGATGATGGTTTTTCAGCACTTATAGCAGAACATGGTTTTTCAACGATGATTCAGGTTAAAAATGGAAATAAACAAGCAACTGTATTATTGGACGCAGGTATGAGCCCTAATGGCATCTTACATAATATGAGTTCTTTAGGAATTGATATAAATGACATACAAGCGATTATAATCAGTCATGGTCACGTTGATCATACTATGGGGTTGCCTAGTCTGGTTGAGAAGTTAGAATCGCATAAAATACCTCTTATATGTCATCCTGATGCTTTTTTAGGTAGAAAATTGATAATGCCGGGGGGCTATGAGGTGAATGTTTCAGCTCCTAAATTGACCGCTTCGCAACAGGAGAAAATTGTTTTTATTAATACAGTCGATCCAACCCTTTTGGGTGATGACATGATTCTTGTTTCTGGCGAAATTGCTCGAACTACTGATTTTGAAACAGGGTTTCCCATCCACTATACAAAACGTAAAGGGCAGTGGGAAAATGATCCGGCAGTAAAGGATGATCAATGCGTTATTGTGAATGTCCGGGGAAAGGGGTTGGTTGTGATTACCGGGTGTTGTCATTCTGGACTTATTAATACTATTCACTATGCTCAAACATTGACTAATTTTCAAAAAGTCTATGCCGTATTAGGCGGTTTTCACTTAACAGGCGGGATATTTGAAAAAATTATTCCTGCTACAATTACTGAATTACAAAAAATTAATCCAACCTATTTGATGCCGGGGCATTGTACTGGTTGGTCCGCTATTCACAAGATAGCACAGTCAATGCCCAAAGCTTTTATACCAAACAATGTTGGTACTACATTAGTATTCTAAACCGACCGCTGACTCGCGAGATTATTAATAAATTTGGAAGTATGCCATTAAAATTATCAAATGAATAAAAGGAGTAAGAATTTATGAAGAAAATAGCAATCATGAGTTGTGGCAATGTAAAGAATGAACTTAGTTGTTCAGCAGTAGGCTGTTTCAAATCATTCAATAATCGCAAGGGAATGTTTGAGCGGTATAAAGAGGATCAAGAATCACAAATCGTAGGTTTCGCTACTTGTGCCGGTTGTCCGACACTCTATGCGCTGGAAAAAATTTTAAAGAAAGTAAAGCCCCTGGTTGAACTCAGTAAAGCGGATACCATTCATTTTTCAAGCTGCATGGTTAAACTTTGTCCATTCGTCAGAAAGTACAAAAGCATTATTAATGCGACGTACCCTCATGTGGAAGTGGTGATGGGGACGGATGAATCTACGCCGCTGGAGACGATGAAGATAATGTTGAAAAACGTGCTTATTGATGACAGTCATGGTATTACTGAGGAGTTTAAAAAATATTTGCCAGCGGATTAATATCCGAAACATAACTACGGATATTCATAGGAAGAATATAATTCGTATCCGGGAGGGTATGAAGCTTACTGACCAATCATTTGCGAAAAAGTTCGGCTTTGAGGTTGTTGATACTACCGATAATGGATATGAATTGCTTGCACTTTCTTTTGATGGGACAACACCAAAGTTTGCACAAAATGCTAAAACCCAAAAAATTGAAAGCAAAGAGCTAACAATTTATTATGATATGCAATGCCCCTATGTCTATCAAAATATTGAGATGATAAAACAGTATTGTGAAATAAATGATGTTCCTGTATCTTTAATTCAAGTAGATACGCTACAAAAAGCAAAGGAATTGCCTTGTGTTTTCAATAACTGGGGTGTGTTTTATAAAGGAAATTTTGAGACAGTGAATTTGCTGTTAGATGTCAACTACTTAAAAAGAATACTCAAAAAATGAAAATACAATTCCGATTTACAATTTAGTTAGAACAATTGAATAACCGCTACTCTCGTAGTAGTACCATAGGAATAATATAAGCTTTTACACAGAGTAAATCATTTATATTATTCCTATAATGTGCTATACTATGAAAAAGGGCTAGGGTGGTGAAATAATGCAATACATTACGGTAAAACAGGCTTCGGAGCGGTGGGGTATATCCGACCGCCGCGTTCGTGTCCTTTGTTCGGAGGGGCGGATAGAGGGCGTCATTCAAAAGGGACGTTCCTACCTCATTCCGTTGGATACATTAAAACCGATTGACGGGCGCAGCCTGCGGGGCAAGAAGATTCCGGAACAATACGCTGCGCTCTTTGCATTTGTTGACGAGATGAAGGCGGAGCTTGACCGTCGGCGCCCATTGACCAGCGGGGAGCTAAAACGCTTGCAGGAAGAATTCCTCGTGGAATTTACTTACAACTCAAATGCCATTGAGGGTAACACGCTCACCCTGCAAGAAACCGCACTTGTTTTGGAGGGCATGACGATTGACCAAAAGCCGCTTAAAGACCATCTGGAGGCGGTGGGTCACCGCGATGCGTTCCTTTATGGCGTTTCACTTGTTAGTACTAAGGTGCCGATTTCAGAAAGGGTCATCCGTGAAATTCACTCCCTCGTCCTGATGAACAGGCCGGAGGACAAGGGAGTATATCGGAGAATTCCGGTGAAAATTATGGGTGCGCACCACGAACCTCTACAGCCCTACCTTGTCCCTGTTCAGATGGAGCAGCTGATTGCAGAGCTGCCCCGCGACAGCCGACACAGGATTGAAACGGCGGCATTGTTCCATTTGAATTTTGAAGGAGTCCATCCTTTCATCGACGGCAATGGGCGAACCGGCAGATTGCTATTAAACCTTATGCTGATGCAGGCGGGTTACCCGCCCATCAATGTGAAGTTTTTGGACAGGAGAAAATATTACGCCTGCTTTGACAGTTATCATCGGGATAGCGACGCTTCCCCGATGGTGAACATGGTGGGTGAATATGTAAAGGAAAGACTTTCGCAGTATTTGAGCCTGCTGCAGGATTGAAAACAGCCTCGTGATTTTTTGCCGCGAGGTTGCTTTTTGTCCAATATCTTCTTTAAGCCTTGACCTCTCACACCACTTATCCCGTAAAATCGTGCATCCCGATTATTGATCTGAAACCCTCATATAAAGCCCTTCTTCCGTAAAAATATCGGGATAATATTTTTCTTTCAGTATGCTGTATATTGAATTTATCAAATTCAATAGGAGGTTTACATGAAAGATAGTACGATTTTTGGAATCATCCAACAAGCATTAATGATTTTGGAAAAAGAAGTAGGATTAGCCCCATCTTCACTTGAAGTGATTGCATCACGTAGTTTTAAGCCAATCTCTG
This sequence comes from Sporomusa sp. 246TCP1, assembly GCF_057319775.1. Lineage (NCBI taxonomy): Bacteria > Bacillati > Bacillota > Negativicutes > Selenomonadales > Sporomusaceae > Sporomusa > Sporomusa sp. 246TCP1. Next base: position 894,740 of record NZ_CM170492.1, read on the forward strand.
CTTTCTTCAAGGTAAAACAAGAAGAATTTTACAGTGAAGACTTGATAAACGAACTTGAGGAACTCTATAGAGAGAACCTGCAGGCCGGAGCGATTTCCCGAAATGTATTCAATCTCCGCACCCGAGGAATCAGGATACTGCGAGAAGTAGGCGAGACGGGCAGATTCGTTTGGAAAGGCCCCGCTTACAAAGATACTTTCGCTTTATCGGAGAACTTTGAGCGCATTATCGCCGGTGTCGCTGATGATAGTCACTCAGAACTCAGAAATCGTAATAACCAAACCATAGTCAGGCGCTTTCTTCTGTCGCTTACTGGCTTGGGAATCAGCGATATCTCTCAAATTAAGGCAGAGCATGTGCAGATGTTTCTGAGCGATATTTCGCAGACACGCGCAAAAAGCATGGACGATGTTGTCGGATCACTCCGTAAACTGGATCATTATCTCACCAGTTCAGGGGATTCAGGACTTCCGTATGCAGGCTTACTGATGGTGCCGAGAGCAAGAGAGAGAAAAATATATCCGTGCATGCCTCTGGATGACTTGAACTTAGTCATCAGGTCTATTGATCGAAGCACCGCGATAGGGAAACGCGATTATGCCATTTTGCTTTTGGCAGCAAGCAGCGGGATGCGTGCTGGGGACATTGCGAAGATTAAACTGTCGGATATTGACTGGCGTAAAAGCGAGGTCCAAATAATCCAAGGAAAAACCCAGATACCAATTAGCCTTCCACTGCAAAGAGCCGTTGGCGCAGCGTTGGCAGACTATATCCTGAACAGCCGTCCGGAATCGGAATCTCCACAGATATTTTTAAGAAGCCTTGCACCTTTTCAAAGCTTTAAAGATGGCGTTTCAGTAGCGTGCGTCTTGCGCCGACGTATGAAAGCAGCAGGGGTTTCACATAGGCTTGGTGATGGGAAAACGATGCACGGCATCAGAAGGATGCTTGGAACCCAGATGACAATGGAAGGGGTACCCATCACAACGGTCACACAGATACTTGGTCATCAAAACACCGGCGCGACAAGACCATATATTTCTTTGGATATTGAGGGCTTACGCGAATGCGCACTGGGGTTTGACTCTTTTGAGGAGGGCTCCAGACTATGAAAACGCTCAGCGAATATATTGAGGATATGCTCCTCTACAAAGAGTCCATTGGTTATTCCAGACGTTCCTACGAGTACGATTTAGATCGTTTTTGCAGATTCATAGAGTCAAAGCAGTTGAATGTGTCTGAACTCAAGGAAGACGTAGTTCTTAACTGGTGCTCACGGCGGGAAAACGAGTCCAAGACCGGGGCAAGAAGAAGGATTCAATCAATTCGGGAGCTGCTTAAGTACCTATCTGCAATCGGAGTCGATTGTTATGTGATCCCATCAAGTTTTCTCCCCAGGCAAGAGACACGAACCCCATATATTTTCACAGATAAAGAGATGTTGAGCATTTTCAAGGAATGCGACGGGCTTCCACCTAATCTTTGTTCTCCGCATCGGCATCTGATTCTTCCTGTATTATTGAGATTGATCTATTTCTGCGGCCTACGCCCGAACGAAGGTCGGGAACTGCAGGGCTGCGATATTGATTTCGACAAAGGCATACTGCTAATCCGAAAAAATAAATCCCACAAAGAACGCTATGTCGCCATGTCCGACGATGTATTACAGATGTGCAAGAATTATCAATCAACTGTTGCAGAGATTTTCGCCAACCATATGTACTTTTTTCCATCAACAAACGGCGCGCCATTTAATCGGCGTTGGCTTGCCAGACAGTTTCAAATGATCTGGAGTAAAGCCCGGGGAACTGGCAATGAAGCAAGCGCTGTTACTTATGATCTTAGACATCGCTACGCTACGACAATGATGATGAAATGGCTGGACGAAGGCGCGAACCTTTACGCCAAGCTCCCGTACCTGAGTGCGTACATGGGCCACACCCACTTTTCGGACACGGCATATTACATCCACCTTTTGCCCGAAAGGCTCATTCGTTCAACTGCTATTGACTGGAGCCATTTTTCGGATTTGATCCCGGAGGTGGCCGAAGATGAATGAGAAGAGCACTCGGTTTTTCAAGTTGGTGAGAGACTTTTTGACGGTATATCTCCCCGATCAAAAAGCTGTGAGCGTCAATACAGTTAAATCATACCGTGAATGCCTTAACCAGTTGTTACGCTACATTTGCGATAGAAATGGGATCAGTCTGGGAAAACTCAGCTTTGAGCGCCTTTCCAAGGAGACTGTCGAGAATTATTTAGGGTATCTTGAAAAAGAACGGTATTGCAGTGTTTCCACGCGCAATCATCGGCTCGCATGTATCCGGTCATTCGTTAAATATGCCGGTGCCAGGGATATTGGTGTTCAGGCATACGTCAAAGATTTGTGTACTATCCCTTTAAAGAGGGCAGCAAAGACTACCGTCATTAAATTCTTCAGTGAAGCTGCGTTGAAAACAATACTTGAGCAGCCAGATACCAGAAAGAAGAAAGAGTTGCGAAACCTATTCTTTATGATACTGATGTATGATACCGGAGCCCGAAACCAAGAACTGCTGGATCTCAAGCTAAGTGACATTCATTTCGAAGGGAAATCTCCCTACGTTGTCATTACCGGAAAAGGCAGAAAAACGCGTTTGGTGCCGGTAATGCCCAAAACCGTTGATCATTTCAGAAAATATGCTGCAGTTTTTTACCCTGAACACACTTCTGACGATTATCTTTTTTACACTGAGCGTAAAGGGCGCCGATTTGCAATGTCGCCAGACAACACAGAAAGATTCATCAAGAAATACGGTGTCGCTGCTCATAATATGAATCCTGAAGTTCCTGAGTCGCTTCATTGCCATATGTTTCGCCATAGCCGCAGCATGCACTTGTACAGAAGTGGTATGCCAATGGTATTGCTGGCTGAATGGCTCGGGCATGCGCAGATTTCATCGACCTTGATTTATGCGAATGCTGATACGGAAATGAAGAAAGAGGCCATCCAGAAAGTTACTTCAAAGCTGAACCCGCTGGTGTCTGGAGAAACCACATATCTTGAATGGGAAGATGATGAGGAATTAATCAGGCAGCTTTACGGACTGAGTCGCTAAATATTATCCCGATATTATCATGAAAGAAGGGCTTTATATGAGGGTGTGATGCCGATAATCGGGATGCCGCATTTTGCGGGATAAGTTCTGTTATCCCGTTAACGGGATAACAGAACCGTACATCAGGCTGTCTAGCAAATATATTTTCATTGTCTAGGTTATTTGAAAAGGGAGTGGGAAAATGTAAGTAGTATGGAAAGTATCAAAAGCAGGATTTCACGGGTCTGCCTAATTCCGTTAGGTTGCCTCACTTAACTTTTTTCTTGACATTACAAATGCTATTCTATAAAATTATACTGACTTTGGTCAGTTTCAATGCTATTGTTATACTATTTTAAATCTCTTTGACAATAGAATCAGTAATACCGATTAAGATGGGAATTTTTAGTAATATACACGTATAGGAGACAAAATTTATGATACAAGCTAACATAGAAAATATAGTTACATTAGAGGTTGCAAAAAGAGAGGAATTGACAAAATTTAAAAAAGACATGCAAAAAGCATTTGCAGTTGCAGTGGTTGAAACATTTGGTTCTAACTTAGATGAGCTAATTCCTTCTGATAAAGATATAGAAGAATCTTTCAATGCTACTGGAGCTGTTGTTTATCATATTCTCTCAAATGGGAAAAAGGCAGGCGGTGTTGTACTTGCTATCGATGAAATGACACAACATAACTCGTTGGACTTTTTTTTTATAGCAGTAACTGAACACAGTCGTGGTATTGGCTTAAAAGCTTGGAAGGCTATTGAAGAAAAGTACCCTAAAACCCAAATTTGGGAAACTCACACACCGTACTTTGAAAAACGTAATATTCATTTTTATGTAAATAAATGTGGCTTTCAAATCGTAGAATATTTCAATAAACATCACTCTGATTCGCATACACCAATTAACAAAGACTTACCAGGAGGCGAAGATTTCTTTAGATTTGAAAAGGTCATGAAACGATAAATTCTATTTATAAAGATACTCCAACAGTAACCCATTCCGAACTGCTGGAACCAAATATCTTTTATTCAGATTTATACAATAACCAGTTCGCATCAACTGCAGTATAGAAGAGGTCACACTCTGTGAGAAGGACGAGTTAAGGGATAGTGAGGTTCCTTTAAAGCAGGGAGAAAGTCTTCTTATTTGTAGGTTTGACCTAGTTAGGAGGTAATATTTATTATGAGAATCAGGAAAGATCCCAAAGTTCGGCAAAAAGAGCTGATTGATGCAGCCTTAGAGCTATTTTGCTCTGCCGGTTATAAAAAAACAATGATTGTTGATATAGTCAAACAGGCTGGTGTAGCCAAGGGAACCTTCTTTTACTATTTTTCCACCAAGGAAGCCGTTTTAGAAGCCGTATGTACGCGCTGGGCCTCCGAGATGGCAGCCTCCTTTCAAATAAAAAGTCAATCGCACACAGCAATAAAAAAACTGCAAATCTTTATTTTGGAATTAACACTTCCTAGTCAAGTGGATGTTATTATTGACAGGCTATGGGACGAAAAAGAATTTAATTTAGTTTATACAATTTGGCAGAAACAGGTTGAAACTGTCTTTAACCCGCTTTTGCGTGATATCATCCAGCAGGGAAATCAAGAGGGAAGCATGCATGTAGACTATATAAAGGAAACTATTGCTTTTTTCTGGAGTACAGTAGATTGCTTATTAGAAATTAGTGATCTAAAGGAACCAGCGGAAATCTTTTTTATGAAAACAAAAATTACCGAATCTGTGCTGGAACGAATTCTGGGAATCGAGGAGGGAAAACTCGAATTATCCATTCCCTAAGTTTAAGTTGCGTAGGAATGTGCATCTTTTTTTACCACATAACTGACCTTGGTCATTAATTAATGAAACAACAATGTTGAAAGGAAAGAAATCATGACGTGGGAAAACCGTGTTAATTATATGAGGCATAGTTCTTCTTCCTTTCATAGTTCTTCTTCCTTTCATAGTTCTTTGTTAAAGCATAACAAGCATACCAGATACGTTCGCAACTAATCCGGTGTTTTCATAAGGGCTGGCAGAAAAAGACTCTGAAAGCAGCAGCTTATCGCCAGAATACGCAGTGTCTATATACTGACTTGCAGGCGGAGAAAAGAGTAACGTTAACCGATGATGCTGTTCGGACTTTGATACACTACTTGTCGCCGTAATATTTTTTGCCTTTTAACTGACCCTGTTCAGTAGGCGAGTAACCAATTGGTGATGATACTGATGTTCAAGAATCCGTATGATGTGTTAATCCTGGATTTTGATTGGAGAATGCCCGAAAAAACTGGCATTGCCGTCTGTGACCAACTGCGTAAAGGGGGATATAGCGGTGCTGTTTTGATACTGACCGCAAAAGATTCTGTTGATGACCGGGTACTGGCCTTAGATACGGGAGCCGATGATTGTTTTGTCAAGCCATTCGAGTTTGCGGAGCTGTTCGCTAGGCTTCGCGCCTTGGCCAGCGCAGTAGAGTGGGGTTAACAGAAGATATCCTGCAGGTTGGCAGCTTAATCTTTAATGGCCTGACGCATTGCGTACCGCGGGGTGATACGGAAATACAGCTTACCAGCCGTGAATTTCAATTGCTTGATCTGCTGGTTCGTAACTGGGATCATGTAATTCCGCGCGATGTTATTTTAGAACGAATTTGGGGATTTAAAACAGATGTATCGTCCAATAACCTGGATGCCTATGTACGGCTGCTGCGGCGAAAACTCAATGCATTTGAGGATGTAGTTGCCATAAAAACTGCTCGGAGCCTTGGCTATAAGCTGGAGGTCCAGGATGTCTGCAAGAATTCGTAATAGACACTGTATTTCCCGTACTGACAAGTATCAATACATAAAACATTTTTTACAATAGAAAGGAATAACTCATGAACCTAAAAAAAACATCGATTTTATGGGGGATGACCCTTATTTTTTGCGGCATGCCCAACTTAACCTATGCCCAACCGGCGCAATTGACGATAGCAGACAGTATCCGGCTGGCTCTTATGCATAGTCCGGCGATAAAAGCGGTCGAAGCGGAAACAGCCAAAGCATCCTGGCTGATCAAAGAAAATCACTCAACCTATTTGCCCATTTTCAGTGCCAACCATGTGCAAACCCAGAATTACCCTGGCACCGCTGATTCGCCATCCACTTCTCGCTCTTCATTTATCGAGGCAAAAACGACCTTATACAGCGGCGGGCTCAACGAAGGTCTCACTGCCCAGGCTAAGGAGTTTTACACAGGTGCACAGTATAATCTCGCACATACCAAACAGCAAGTCATCACCAATACATATCTGGCCTATTATAATGTCCTGCAGGCCGAAAAAAACGTGGGCCTCGCCACTGAGGCGGTTCAGCGCCTGACACAACATTTGTCCGTCGTTCAGGCGCAATACGCTGAAGGAACTGTAATAAAAAGCGATGTGCTGCGGACTGAAGTCGAGCTGGCCCAGGCCAAGCAAAACCAAAGTAAAGCTCAAAACGCTTTCAGACTGGCTAACAGCCAGCTTACTACCCTGCTCGGACTTTCTGACGATCTGGAGATAACATTAGCTGACACCGGCACAGTGTCAGCCTATGAGGGTCCTGTAGCCCAGGCCATTCAAATCGCATTAGTGCAAAGAGCAAACCTTAAACAAGCCTATCAGGAAGAAAAAGCCGCCCATCAGGGCATACAAATAGCCAAAAGCGGTCAATTGCCTACGGTAAGCTTGTCGCTCAAAAAAGATTGGCAAAATCAGGAGGCCTCCGTTAATCCGTGGTCCGCTCAGGTGGCCATATCATTCAACATATTTGACGGCAGCAAAACCAAAGCCAAAATCAAACAGGCCGAGTGGGAAACCGCACAGAAACATGAGCTCCTGCAGCAAAAAACGGAGCAAGTCACGTTAGAAACCAAAGAAGCCTATTTCAATATGCAAAATGCCCGCACGGCTCTAGACATTGCATCTCAGGTTGTTGACAAAGCGGAAGAAGATTACGCGATTGCTCAGGTCCGCTACCAGTCTGGTATTGGCATCAACCTGGATGTCATCGACTCACAGGGTGCACTGACTTCAGCTAAACTCAACTACATTAACGCCTGCTATGACTACAACAAGTATACTATACAGTTAGCACAAGCTATGGGCATTATTACGGAGGTTTATATCCATGATAAAAAAGAAACCACGCGTTAGAATGTTGATGATTATACTGATTTTGACACTGCTTACCGGTACTGTCGCCTGGCGAATCTACAATGCTCAGCAGCAGGCCAGCCTGATGATACAGCCCCTGGCGGTCACTACCGCTGCAGTGAGACAAACGACAAAGCCAAACACACTCAAATTAGCAGGTACAGTGGAAGGCCTAACCTCCGCTATCATCAGCAGCCGATTTGCCGGCAAAATCGATCAGATACTCGTCGAAGACGGCCAGGCCGTTCCTAAAGGAGCGACACTCTTGACACTGGATACCGTAGAATTGGCTAATACCGAACGCATCGCCCAAAATAACGTCCGGCAGACTGAGGCCAATTTCAATACCGCCCAGGCCGATTATCAGCGCTATTATAACCTATATGCGAAAACCGCCGTTACTAAACAACAGCTGGAAAGTGCCCAGGCCCGAATGATTACCAGCCGTACTGAAGTCGACAATGCCTATGCCAATCTGAATAATGCCCAAAAGCAAATCGCTGACGGCAGCATCATAAGCCCGGTAACCGGTGTGGTCGCCAATAAAGCGGCCACCATCGGTCAGGTCGTTTCACCCGGCACTGCACTCCTTACCATAGAACAAATTGACCAAGTGTATGTTGTGGTAAATATTGAACAAAAAGACATTGTCGCAGCAAAACTGGGAACTGCTGTAACTGTTACAGTAGACGCTTATCCCGACCAGGCATTTACCGGAACGGTGGCTGTTATCAATCCGGTGGCAGGCAACGAAAGTCGTATGTTCCGGGTTAAAATCAAAGTCGATAATTCCGAACAACTGTTAAAACCAGGCATGTTTGCACAGGCGACCTTGACATCGGGTGAGCCGCAATCCGTTTTGGCGATACCGCGAACCGCTATGATGGCCCAAAAGGGCTTGCATTATGTCTATGTTGCTGAAAACGGTCAAGCGAAAAAAACATTGGTGGAAACCGGCGATTTGATCGACGATCTGATTGAGGTCAAAGCAGGACTCAAGGCAGGTATGGCTGTGGTGATCGACAATCTGGATAAAATTAAAGACGGTGATGCCTTACTGAATGAAGGGGGTACCAGCCGATGAGCTTACCAGAAATCAGCATCAAGCGGCCGGTCTTTGCCACCGTTACCCTTCTCGCCCTTATTCTATTGGGCATTGTCAGCTACTTTCGCATGAACGTGGACGAAATGCCAGATACAACTCTCCCTTATGTATCGGTCAGCATTATCTATGAAGGTGCGCAGCCGGAGCAAATTGACGCCCAGATTACCAAAAAGGTGGAAGAAGCGGTCGGCGAAGCCAAAGGAGTAAAACATATTCGATCTACCTCTAGAGACGGCGGAGCGGAGATTGGCGTTGAATTCAATCTGGACATTGATCCGGCCATGGCTACCCAGGATGTCCGGGATAAAGTCAGCGCCATTCGCAGCGAACTGCCTGACAATATTAAAGAGCCGGTTATCGAACGCTTCGATATGAAGGCGGCTCCGGTCGTCGCTATTGCGCTTACCAGTGAAACCGTCACTCTCCGTGAATTAAGTATTTTAGTAGATGACGTGATTAAACCCCGTTTGCAAAAAATTGCCGGCGTCGGCCAGTTAAAAATAACGGGCCTCCAGAAACGCGAGATTCAGTTGTTGCTAGACCAAGACAAACTGACTGCTTTCGGTTTTTCCACACCGGAAGTTACCCAGCGCTTGCAGCAGGAAAACCAGGACATTCCCGCCGGTAAGCTTACGGCAACCAAGCAGAACTTATCGGTACGCACAGCAGGAAATTTCGAAGATCCTCAGGATTTCCGCTCCGTCGTAATTGGCACCAGAAACGGCGCACCGGTATATTACCGGCAAATCGGCACCGTCAAGGATGCGATCAAGGAAATTGAGACAATTGCCCGTTACGATAACCAACCGGCCATCGGTCTTGAAATCGGCAAACAATCCGGCGCCAATGCCGTAAACGTAGCCAAACAAGTAAAAGCCGAACTGGAAAAAATTCAGCAAAGCCTGCCGGCGGGTATCGCCTTACATATGGTTCGCGACGATGCCCAGCGCGTTGAGGACTCTATTCATGAAGTTTGGTTCGATCTCATAATCGGTGGCTTCTTTGCCGTTGTTACCGTGCTGTGGTTTCTGGGCGACTGGCGCAGTACCGTCATCAGCGCTATAGCCATTCCCGCCTCCATTATGTCCACATTCTTCTTTATGAAATTAGCCAATTTTTCTATCAACAGCATGTCTCTCATGGGGTTGTCGCTGTCGGTCGGTCTCCTGATTGATGACGCCATCGTCGTCATTGAAAATATTATCCGCCATCGGCAAATGGGCAAGCCGGCCCTTGAGGCCGCTGCGGAAGGAACCAAAGAAATTGCCCTGGCAGTTATGGCCACAACCTTTACCGTCGTCGCTGTATTTTTCCCCGTCGGCTTTATGTCCGGTGCAAGTGGACAATTTATCAAGGAATTTGGATTGTCGATTGCCTTTGCCGTTCTGGTATCTCTCTTCATTTCCTTTACTCTGACACCGATGATGGCAGCTTTATATCTACCAGTGGGTCAGCAGCATGCCTCAGGCCGTTTGGGCCAGTGGTGGGCCAAGTGGAATGGCTGGTTTGAACGTCTTACAGACGCTTACGCTGTGTTACTGAAAAAACTGCTCCATCAGCACCAGAAAAAAGTACTGGCGGGAGCACTCGCCTTGTTTATGCTCAGCATGATGCTGTTTCCGTATCTGGGCTCCTCCTTCATGCCTATCACTGACCAGGCACAGTTTACCGTGAAGATAAAAAGGCAGGCCGGTCCAACAGTGGAGGCGTTGGATAATAGCGCCCAGAAGATGATAGAAGAACTCCGGTCACTTTCTGAAATCCAGCATATTTACAGTACTTCGGCCGACGAAGAACAAACATTGTTTGTCAAACTGGTGCCCAAAAAAGAACGGCAGCGCAGTCAAGCTGACGTTATCAGTGAAGTGCGCCAAAAACTCAACAGTCTTCCCGGTGTCCGGATTGACATAGAGCAAGGAGACGGTAAACCCGTTACTGTTTCGATAACAGGCGATTCCGTGGAAAAGTTAGGGGAAATCGCCAATGAACTGCAGCAAAGAATGGAAAACATACCTGGCGTGCAAGACATTGTTACCAGTCACCGTCCCGGCACCCCAAATCTAAATATTACAATCAAGACAGAGCGGGCCAATGATTTGGCTGTTTCCACTGCCACCATCGGCAATAGTCTGCAAACGCTGCTGGCCGGAACGGTCATCGGTAAATACAGCGACAGCGACGAGCGTGTCGATATCCGCGCGCGCCTGACCGCGATGGACCGCAGCCACCCCGAAAGCCTGAATACTATCTATGTACCCAGCGAAAAAACAAAAGCCGACGGACAAAAAATGCTCATCCCGCTGTCCCAGGTAGCCGAGTGGCAATATACGACAAGCCCGGCGGAAATTAATCGCTATGACCGGCAAAAAGAAATCCGCCTGACCGCCAATTTGGAGAAAACAACCCTCGGCGATTTTGATAATCAGTTTTACCCCAGTATACAAGACATCCTTATACCTGTAGGCTATCAGATCGGTGCTGCCGGCGAGTCAGATGATATGGATGAATCCTTCTCCAGCATGGGGGTCGCCCTAGCTCTTGCTGTTGCCTTCATCTTCATGATACTGGCAGCGCAGTTTGAAAGCTACATTGAACCGTTTGCCATCATGTTCTCCTTGCCTTTAGCCATCATCGGCGCCTTGATTGGATTATTCTTGGCAGGTAGCGCTCTCAGTGTGATTTCGGCAATCGGTATTATGATGCTAATGGGACTTGTCACCAAAAATGCTATTCTCCTCATTGACTTTGCCAAACAACGAATGCAAGATAATGTCCCTTGTAATGAGGCATTGGCAGATGCAGCTCGCATCCGCTTGCGTCCCATACTAATGACCAGTGTCGCGATGATTTTTGGAATGCTTCCTATCGCATTAGGCATTGGGCCAGGTTCGGAAGCGCGTGCTCCCATGGCACATGCCATCATCGGCGGCCTGATTACCTCGACTCTGCTCACACTGGTAGTCGTACCTGTCGTCTATTCACTTATTTATGACTGGAAAGCGCGTAAATCTATTTTTTCTCAATCGGAGTAGGTGAATCTTTTAAATTAACAAAGGGATGCATATAAAGAGCTCAGTATTGTTGGGCCTTGGACTTTCGTTTCTTTCGTGGCATGTTATAGAAACGAATTCAAGAGTGCTTGAGCGGTTACTTGAATATATTCCCGTTGTTGTTGAAAGGACTGTTTTAGCGCGACAGCCCCTTTAGTTTTGTCCTGTTTATATTGGGGACGCTGTGTTATAATAAATGATAATATAGAACATGAGGGACTGATGCGATAAAGTGAAGCAAACAAAAGAAAATACAGAGCAGATTGCGATTTATTCCCGTAAATCTAAATTCACAGGTAAGGGGGAAAGTATAGAAAATCAAATCGAGCTTTGCAAACAGTATATCCGTACCCATTACCCCAATTGCAACGACGAAGGTATCTTGATATATGAAGATGAAGGATTTTCGGGCGGCAATACGGAGCGTCCTCAATTTAAGAAGATGATGGCTGAGGCAAGGGCAAATACCTTTTCTGCTATTGTCTGCTATCGCCTTGACCGCATAAGTCGTAACATAGGTGACTTTGCCAAGTTGATTGAAGAATTGGACGGCTTGAAAGTTTCTTTTATTTCTATTAAGGAACAATTTGATACGTCCTCTCCTATGGGCAGGGCCATGATGTATATTTCCTCTGTATTTTCCCAGTTGGAACGTGAAACGATAGCCGAGCGTATACGCGATAATATGCACGAGTTATCCAAAACCGGTCGTTGGCTTGGTGGTACATCGCCCACAGGTTATGTTTCTGAACAAGTGGAGAATATAAGAATAGACGGGAAAGCAAAAAAAGCCTGTAAGTTGAAACTCATTCCCGAAGAAGCAGAAATTGTTAAAGAGATTTACAGAGTGTTCTTGGAAACAAATTCATTGACTAGAGCGGAAACTTACTTTATTCAAAATGGCTATAAAACGAAAAACAAGAAATTGTTTACTCGCTTTGCTCTTCGTAATATCCTTACCAATCCTGTATATATGATTGCTGACGAGGATGCATATCGTTACTTAATCGAAAACGAGGTCGATTTGTTTGCCGAAAATCAAGATTTTGACAGCGAGCATGGCATTATGGCATATAACCGTACGATTCAAAAATCCGGTAAGGCTAACAAAATACGCCCAATGTACGAATGGATTGTGGCTGTGGGGAAGCACACAGGTCTGATCAAGGGCACGGAATGGATTCAGGTACAGGAATACTTAGAACAGAATCGGTCTAAGTCTTTCCGTAAACCCAGAAGCAACGTCGCGCTTCTTTCCGGTCTTTTATTTTGCACCTGTGGTGACTATATGCGTCCGAAACTAAGCAAACGGGTGGATGCACAAGGAGAGTTTATTTATTCTTATCTTTGTGCCATGAAAGAAAAGAGCCGTTCTCATTCCTGCCAGATGAAGAACGCCAACGGAAATATGCTTGATAGAGTTGTGTGTGAAGAAATAAAAAGACTTGGCGCAGACAGTTCTGAATTTATCCGTCAGCTTGAGCTTGGTAAAAAACAACTGGAAGGCAATCGTGAAGAATATGACGATAATTTAGAGCGCCTGCGCGGTGTGCTTGCAGAGAATGAAAAAAAGATTGCCGAGCAGGTAGCATCACTCTCTGTAGCGGAGAGTACAGTAGCCAAGGGCTATGTCATTAAAAAAATTGAAGAGCTGCACGGCGAGGGTGAAATAATGAGAAGCCGTATTGCTGAAATGGAAAGCCTTACAGCCAGTCATGCCCTTTCTAATATTGAGTTTGATATTATCCGTCAGATGCTCACAACTTTCAAGCATACGATGGACGACATGAGCGTTGAACAAAAACGCGCCGCTTTACGCACCTTTGTGAAAAAGGTGGTTTGGGACGGCGAGAATGTTCATGTGTATCTATTTGGCTCTGATGATAGCGGCGGTATTGAATTGCCGCCGGATGATTTTCTGCAGGGTAACGGCGGGGAGTTTGCTGAAAATGAGGAGAACACTACTGAGACGTTAGGTGAGAATAGCAAATGAAATACTCATGCACCTGAGAAGCACCCGGCGCATTCGCACAGAAGTTAGTTTGTATGATCCGATTGGGGTCGACAAAGAAGGCAATGAGATAACTTTAATTGACGTATTGGGCACAGCTCCTGATATTGTGGGTGAAGCGGTAGAAAGTTTATGTGAACAGGAAAGATTGACCCGTGAAATCCACCGTCTGACTGCCCGGGAAAAATGGGTGCTTGAAATGCGTTTTGGTTTGCCTGACGGCAGACGAAAAACCCAGCGAGATATTGCCAAAATTTTGGGGATTTCTCGCAGCTATGTTAGTAGAATAGAAAAACACGCTATTACCAAACTAGGGAAGACACTGTCTGCAAATGATACTACACTTAAATAGATCTGTAGGCTAATGAAGTCATAAAAAAGCAGAATAAGGGGCGTATGGATGCCTTATAAAACAAGGAGTGGCAAGAATAAAACCTGGCACAGGCGGTCGCACTCTTCGAAACTCCCGTAACTCCCCGGCCTTTGCCGGAAAAAGAGTTCTGCAGGAGAAAAGCCGGGCGGTATTCCGATAAAAAATCCGTACTGTTTGAGCGTAGCGAGTTTACGGATTTTAGGAATATCGCCCGGCTTTTCAGCTTTTGGAAGCTTGGGGTCTAGACCTTTTGTTACTTTACTATGAAAACATCTCCTATGTACCAGAAAAAAGGGCGCACAAATATAATAGCAACCTCTACGAAGCAAAATGCGAGGGCATAGAATATATGCAAAAGGTACGACCCTAGCTGGACACCATTGTTTGTATCCATAAAGGGGCTAGTCACCGAAGTTGGTGGACTGATGACCCATGGAGCTGTTATCGCACGTGAATATGGCTTGCCGGCAGTTGTCGGAGTAGAAAATGCTACTAAACTGATAAAAGATGGGCAACAAATCCGAGTGAACGGAAGGGTATGTAGAAATTTTGAATTGAGACCGAATGCAATTTATAATTATATGGAAAATATAAGATATTTCCAAGGAGTATTGCTGTGAGAGACAGATAGTCTTTATGTAATCAAATCCTGTGAGGAGTATGATAAGCATGGATAAGGATTTTATTAATCTAACTGCCGATAATGTTGCAAGCGAGCATCTGTGTTGTGCTATTGCCGACAAAAAACATCAATGTGGAGTTGCTCTCAAAAGAGCATGGCTTGATGACAGAATTGGCGAAGGGCATGTATTCAGAAAATTAAATAAAAAAGGGAAAGTCTTTATTGAATATGCGCCGCTGGAAAAAGCATGGGTGCCGGTTGTTGGCGATAATTATTTATATATCTATTGTCTTTGGGTTTCTGGCAGCTTTAAGGGCAAGGGTTATGGTAAGGACTTGATTGAATATTGCATAGACGATGCAAAAAAACACAACAAGTCCGGTATTTGCATTCTCAGTTCTACAAAGAAAAAACCGTTTCTTTCCGAGAAGAAGTTCATGCAGAAATATGGCTTTGAAACAGTGAACATGGTTGATGAATATGAACTTTTAGCGCTTTCTTTTAATGGTACAAAGCCGCAGTTTGCGGAAAATGCTAGAAAAAGAACCATAAGTAATGAAACGCTGACAATCTATTATGGTTTACAATGCCCGTATATTCCAAATTGTATTGAGCAAATTGAAGCCTATTGCAAAGCAAATAATATCCCGCTTGATTTGATAAAGGTTGATACTTTGGAAAAAGCCAAGGAGCTTCCTTGCATTTTTAATAATTGGGCTGTTTTTTATAGAGGCAAGTTTGAAACAGTGCAATTGCTTAATGAGGGTTATCTAAAGAAATTGATTGGCCGATAAACAAAATTCTTTTTGTACATGAACGATATTGGTTACTTGATCATTGATGATACTTCAGGACTGATTGAATATGAGTCGCCAGGTTGGGCATTATTCCGGAAAACATGAAGAACTTAGATATCCATTTACCGGTAAAATATGCTAGATTCCTATGGGGGTGGCCAACAGTTTTTCTGGATAGAGTGAAAGAAGCTAATTCCCGACTGGTTTTAGTAAAAAGCCGGGGTCAATGGAGCGGAGGTTTTGATAATGAGGATGAGTTAAAGGAAATACCAGATGGATACAATGGTTGCATATGGACAGAACGAATCGATATTATCGGAAAAAAGTATAATCGTTATTAGAAAGGTTTTATCCCGCACTTCGAGCACATTGATAATACCAGAGCCGGGGCAGTCAAGTTGAATTTTACCTTACGGGCATCGACCCAGCGTAGGAGCATGCAGGGAGGACGGGTCGGGGAGGAGACGCATATGAAAAAGGCTATAGTAATTGGAGCATCATCGGGGATAGGGAGGCAATTAGCTAAAGTATTGGCAGAAAACGATTATGTAGTGGGGCTTGTTGGAAGAAGAATTGAACTCTTGCGAGAACTACAGAATGAAATTACTAGAGACTCGTATATCAGCAGCTTTGATATATCGCGTCTGGAGCAAGCACAGAGTTCACTGGAAGCATTGATTCAAGAAATGAATGGGGTAGAATTAATCGTAATTAGCGCGGGATGCGGTTTTTTAAATCCTGATTTGGATTTTATCAAAGAGAGAAAAACCATTAATGTTAATATATTGGGTTATGCTGCTATGGCAAATGTTGCTTTCAAACATTTTTGTGTTCAAGGTATAGGCCATATTGTAGCAGTATCATCAATTGCAGCACTTAGGGGCAGTGCTGAGGCTCCGGCATACGGTGCATCAAAAGCCTTTGTATCGAACTATATGGAAGGACTAAGAAAAAAGGCATATAAATTGGGTATTCCTATAACTGTGACCGATATTCAACCCGGCTTTGTTAATACCGCTATGGCTCAAGGGGAAGGACTATTTTGGATCGCTACGCCAGAGAAAGCGGCACAACAGATTTATGAGGCAATCGTAAATAAAAGAAGTCGTGCATATATAACGAAGCGCTGGCGAATTATAGCGTGGTTACTTAAGATTTTACCGGACTGGCTTTATAACAAAATTTAATTGTAAAAACAGAAGGAAAGCCTTAGCGTAAGAAGGTGAAATGAACGAGGCTTTATCCTTCGAGATGCCGTTCCTCTATCCTCGAAAAGAATCTCGTAGCCATCAGTCCCACACCGAGAATAATCATCGTGACGCCACGGACCAGTCTGCCAGCAACCCGATGAGCGGATTTATTACCACTATGGCCAGTGTACGGCACATCGAAGTTAGGGATAGTACCGTCGCCCGCTTGTCGGAAGGAATGTACCTATTCATGTAGGCACTGAAACTCGGTATCCGGACCCCAGCAGTCTTTCTAACTGCTCAACATTACTTAGGAAAAATATCTGGCCGATACAGGCCGCCGCATGAACTACGCCATAGTAAGCAACAGGAAGTCCTGCATCTGCCAAAAGTGGCTGGAAAAGCCAGATCAATCCCCACGCCAGCGCGTTGGTGAAGGCCAATTTAGCCGTAAGCAGCATCAGCACCGGACTTTTTACGAAAAATCGCCCTCTCTCGCGGAGGATGGCTAATAACCCGTCCGGGTCGCATCGGCTGCGCGGACAAGTTGGCCTGAAGTTACATCGTCTTTGGAAACTAAATCGTATTGTGTTTACTTATAAAAATGCTACGACCCCGCACTATGAAACTACTCTTTCAATAACTCCTTATAAAATAAACATGACTTCATATGGTCATTGACTATAGTGGATAGGCAGTCGATTTTATTTACTTCCGCACGGGTCTGATATACTTCCAAAACCGCTCCGGATTAAATGAAAAGTAAATTATTCTACCGGGGGAAGTATCAAAGCAGTAACCGGTGCCTGCAAAATCAAAAGTTGCCATTGCCTTTTCCATCTTTTCCTCTACACTACGATTTTCCTGCTCATAATCGAATGGCCCATGTTCAAAAACAATATACTCGGCTTCGGGAACATCAATCATAAGCATTTGTGGTGGTACTTCGCCTTTATAATCAAAAGGAAGACGTACACCATAACACTCTGTACGTGGAATACCCCAATCGCAGAGTCTGCCGTCTGGGTCATTAATGTACGCAATAATCTGACCGCTACCGCTGTTAGATTCGCTCCCACCATCGTCATCCAATTTGCCCTTGATACTATCGAGTAAGCCGCAAATTGTTTCGCAGTCCTGTCCCGGAATAAGACTTTGCTTTTGCCAAAAATCCCAATACCCATTACTCTCATAGTTTTTAATGTGCAAAAATTTGTGTGCGGGAATGGTTACAAAATAAATTTTAACATCATCCGTAGATTTCATCATACCAATCTCTCCAAATCCGAAAAAGTAGCGGTCGAAAGGGTTTATTTTTGTACGAAGAACGACAGGCTTAGGCTTTTTTCGGTATTCACTTGGAGTTACACCATATGTTCCCTTGAAAGCTCTGGTAAAAGCTTCATGTGATGAAAAACCATAATCAAAAGCAATATCCAAAATGCTTTTTTCACTATCCCGTACCTCTTTTAGTGCAAAGGCTAGTTTTCTATGCCGCAGATAATCCCTAAATTGCATACCCGATATTTCTTTGAATTTTCTCGTTGTATAAAATTCGGAATAACCCAGCCTGCGAGAAAGAAAGCGTAGTGTCAAGGTTTCATCATTATAATTTTTAATACATTTGTCAATTTCATCAACGATTATTTGAATTTGTTTTTGCCACTCATACATTCGTCTGTTCACCTCGTTTCAACCACCCTACATTTATTATAAAGAAATAGAGAGATTACTGCTTGATTTTACTTGCTGTTATTTCATTTTTCTCTTTTAAGTTCTGCATCTTTGCATCTGGCTTACAATATGAGGTTTTTAATACCTCTTCAAAGAAATTTTTATCTGCACCCCCCGCCATTTATCAAATGATGAAAGAATCATAGTTTCATCATTTGTGTTTTTTCTGCCAGCCATGCAACAGTGAATCAATCTGTTGCATAGCTGGCTTTTTGATGAAAAAGTCCTTGATAATTTGTTACCGAAGTAACGACCAAAGGCATTTATTTATATCCCCCAAATAGGCACAATCAAATTCTGGCTGTCAAACGCTGACAGCCTATCAGTCGTACAAAGCAACGCTCCTGTTCCACGCTCCAAAGTAGCCTTGTCAATTACGCCAAACACACGAGTGAGCTGCTTTTGAGGTGTGGCAGTTTTCTTGATTTCCATAGGGTATAGCTTGCCGCTATCCTCCAGTAGAATATCAATTTCCTTAGTATCCTTATCTCGATAGTAATAAATTAAGGATTCCCAGCCGCAATTCTGATAGCTTTTAACAATCTCAGATACCACAAAATTCTCAAGAATCGCACCACTCATGGCACCGTTCATCAGAGTATCACTGTTACTCCATTTGGTCAGGTATGCTACCAACCCGCAGTCATAGAAATAGAGCTTTGGCTTGGTTACCATGCGTTTAAGCATGTTGTTAGAATATGGGTGGAGATAAAATACTATCCCCAGTCTCTCTAAAATCCCAAGCCAGTTTTTGGCGGTAATCTGGTCAGTACCGGCAGCGTCAGCAATGAGCTTGTAGTTGAGCATCTGTCCGCATAAGGCTGCGGCAGCCGTGACGAAATTATTACAATGTATACTGTGAATAAGAAGTTTCCAGCGTTAGAACGATGGGAACTCCTTTCGCTAATAGTTTGGTTAACTATTTGAAGCATACAGCTACGAAGCAAAGGTCAGCTACTACGAAGAAATGGACAGGGGACAGGCACTATTTGATTCCCCGGTTTGCTGGCGACGTGGCTGACCCGCGCGGCGGCGTGCGCATTTCTAAATTTTCTATTTAATGATAAAAATGCAAGACGGATTTATGCTTACGTGGAAGATTATAATGTTCGGTCACAAAAACGTTGTGAGCGGCTTGGTATGCGTAGAGAAGCATACTTTATAGAGTTTATATCTTTTATTCAAAACTCAGATGGAACACCGAAGTACGAAAATACGTTTGAATACGCCATTTTGAAAAGGGAGTGGAAAGAAATAGTTTAAGTTGCGTAGGAAATGCGCAGCTTTTTTTACCACATAACTGACCTGGGTCATTAATTAATGAAACAACAACGTTGAAAGGAAAGAAATCATGACGTGGGAAAACCGTATTAATCATTACTTTTCCTGCGGATAGCCGTTTATTTCGGCTTTTTTCGCTAGTGGTAACTCAATATCTGCCCTTTACAGACCAATTTCTGTTAGAAGTAGCTAAGTTTAATTATCAATTGCTAAAAAATAGCAGAGAATTCTCTTATTATCAATTACGGAATAACCGCGTCGCTGACGCTGGGAAAGGAATGTATCTGGATGAGAGTATTAATAGCCGAAGATGATGCTAAGCTGGGAAAAACAAGAGTGTAACATGGCTCACTGGTGTAAGCAATATGCTCAAAAACCTAACGAAAACATTTATTAAACAATCGATATTTCTAGGACTTTTGTCCTAGAATATGTTATGATTAAAAATATATTCAAAAGGTCGGTGGAGGAAGTCATTTATGTTTTTAATTTCTAAACTTATGCTTTCAGAGCAGTGTTTGTGTTCTTATGGGCCACTTTATGCTAAAGATGCTAATGATGAAAGTATTAAAGAGTGCATTGAATGTCCGGAGTTGCATCTTGAATGTATAAGAAAATTATACGGTATAACCTATAATAATCTTGCGGATGCTGGTTATCGGGTAATCTATGTATTACAAGGAAGGGTAAGAGTAGTACTATCGCATAGTAAAGAAGAAAAGCTGATTGATGTAAATGGATTAATCCTAATACCTAAAGAAATTAAGTTCTCAATAGAGGGAATAAATGAACAATCAGCAAGTTGTATTGTTAAAAATTTAACCGTTGTAAAGAATAAGTCGTCGAAACGGAACATACCTAAATGTCCTTATAAAAAAGTTGTTGTTCTGAGTAAATATTGAAAAAAACAGTTAGTATTACATATAAGGAACCCCATATAATTACATATAAATACTAAGGGTTAATGAGATACTTTAATTGATGTATTGGGCACAGCTCCTGACATTGTGGGTGAAGCGGTAGAAAGTTTATGTGAGCAGGAAAGATTGACCCGTGAAATCCAGCGTCTGACAGCCCGGGAAAAATGGGTGTATGAAGTATTAAAAATAAAAAGGGGCGGCTAGTCTGCCGCCTCATCTTTTAAAAACTCTTCAAACGCTTCTCTGTGTTTATGCTCATTGGTCATAGCTTCAGAAACAATGGATTTGTTGATTTCCTTGCGCGATAACCCGTTGTCACCAGCACTCATGGCATATTCACTTGCAAATGATTCCATTTGAGATTTTTTACGCATTAATTACACCTCCTAGTTTAGTGTTCCCGTGTGAGTATTTATATACATCAGAAAATAATGGGTTGAAGAGCGACTGGCTATTTTCCATGCTTAGATAAAATAGGAATTAATATCCTATTAACCAGCCATCCTTATTAGGTGGTTCGAATATTTTAACGAATACAAACACATGCTGTCATAGAGACTCAATAAAGGAGGGTGACTATGACGCACATAAACAGACGTGAGTATTTTAAGATTCTCAGAAACCATCCTGAAGAAGTTAAGCGGACAAAACATGGTTTTTGGGTTTGGAAGTAGATGGTTAATGCCGCCGATGATAAGTTGGCGGCTATTTTTTTCAGGCACTCATCCCCATTGCTATTAAATACCAAATTTAGTAGAATAGAAGTAACCAATTGGAGAATATATCTGTAGAAGCATGGATGGTGAATATCTTGAAAATTACTAAGGTTGTCCCTATTTTACCAAGCCAAAAAGCAAATATACAAGACCAATATACTGAATCTACATATTCTGCAAGGAAAAAGCCAAAAATATCTTTCAAGAGTTTGTTAGAAAAGGAGTTGCACTCCCAAGTAAGTTCCAAAATAATTATACTGTTTTAGCGTCCTGCGGGTGCTTTTCTTATACCTGTATTTAGGTTATAAAATAACCGGAAAAAAGAATGAAAATCCCAAGTAATAGCAAAAAGATGGCTGGGAGGAAGGTTATTATGGAACGGAAACTCAAAACAGCCCTATTGAATATCATTAATGAGTATAATGGCATTGTCAAGCAAATTGATGATCCCAATACAACACCATCCAGAGGATTACAATTAATTGCCGCCAAAGAAGCCTTGAATCAGGTTTTAGAGCATTTTGCCACTGCAGAATACGTTGAACGTGTTAATGGGCAGTGGCGAATAAAAGTAATTGTTGTAATGGAACGTGTTGAATAGGAAATGTAGCCGTCTGCCTTCAAGTGGGCGGTTTTTGCTTTATTTTATGCATTATCCTGAAAAAAGATGATTGACAAGTATTATATAAATTGGTATATTTAACTTGTAATATTTTGTCGAATATGGCAGAACAGGAGAAATGCAAAATGAAAGCAACTGGAATTGTTAGAAGAGTGGATGAGCTTGGTCGAGTAGTACTACCTATTGAATTGCGTCGTATCTTTGGCATCGAACAAAAAGATGGTCTTGAGATATATACCGAAAATGACCGAATCGTTTTGCGGAAACATGAGCCTGCTTGTGTATTCTGCGAAGGTGTTAATGAGGTAGTACAATTCAAGGGGAAAAATGTTTGTAAAGAATGCCTTACAACTATGAGTCACAAAGCAGTTTAATAATTGATCAATAGTTTGTTAGGATAGTTAGCCGTCTTGCCTTCGGGTTACGGCTTTTTTCTTTTGTTTTTTTTATCATCATGCTATAATTTTTATTAATTGACACGAAGTGAAGTGGGAGGGACAATTGCTCAAATTATTAGTGCCTTGTATGGTGATAAATTCTTTGTATGATATCAAGCTTACTGAATTGAAGCAACATGGTATTCGCGGTATAGCGTTTGATATTGATAACACCATAATTCCCTGGAATAGCCCGGATGTCTGTCCGGAAGTATTGGCGTGGCTGAATTATTTGGCTGCCCAGGATTTCAAACTGTGTTTCGTATCTAATAATGGCAATAGACGAGTGAGAAAAATAGCGGAACAATGCGGCGTTCCCTTCGTGGCCCGGGCGCTAAAACCATTGCGCAGCGGCTTTCGCCAGGCGGCTCAGACTATGGGATTACGCCCGGAAACAGTTGCTGTTGTCGGGGATCAACTCTTTACAGACATATTAGGTGGTAACCGGCTCGGCATGGTTACTATTTGGGTTAAACCATTGACTACTAAGGAATTTATTGGTACAAAAGTTACCCGCCAACTGGAAAAGCTGGCCGTACACATATTAAAAGTGACTGGGCGACTATAGAAAAGCAAAGTTTGTGGATAAGTATAACTTGATACCGAAGGAGTAATGAGTATGCAGATAACTGCCAAAACCCAAAAAGTTGGATTGCTAGGCTGGCCGCTTGGTCATTCATTATCACCGGCCATGCACAACGCCGCCTTTGCTGTTAGTGGCTTGGATTACATATATTTGCCGTTGTCTACGCCGCCGAATTTATTGTCACAAGCGGTTGCGGGGATTAGGGCGCTAGGGTTTGTCGGTGTGAATGTGACTATTCCGCACAAGGTTGCCATAATGGATTATTTGGATGAAGTTGATACCAGTGCGAAGTTGGTCGGAGCTGTCAATACCATAGTAGTTAAAGAAGAACGCCTAATTGGTTATAACACCGATGCTGACGGCTATATCCGTTCCCTTGAGCAAGCAGGCATTACTGTAGCTGGTAAATCTGCCGTTGTTTTTGGAGCAGGTGGTGCTGCACGGGCGGTAGTTGCTGGATTGGTCGGTGCCAATATTGCCTCAGTAACTATTGGGGCTCGTGACCAAAGCAAGGCTGATGGCATTGCGCAGTTATTTGCCGGAACTGTACCTGTAAATGGTGTCGCTTGGGATAGTAGTACGTTTGCTGCAGCATTGTCTCAGACCAATCTTGTGGTCAATGCAACCCCCTTGGGCATGTATCCGGCTATTGCCAATCAACCATCAGTTCCTTGGGATCTCCTGCAACAGTCAGTGGTAATCTCTGATTTAGTATATAATCCGCTGATAACTAGTTTTATAGCTGAGGGTACTCGTCGGGGACATACGGTAGTTGACGGGGCAGGTATGTTAATTGAGCAGGGAGCGCTGGCATTTGAATTGTGGACAGGCTGCAAGGCAGACACGCAGGTAATGCGTCAGGCACTGCTAGCAGGGTTAGAAACTCTTAATAAAAATTAGTGAAAATTTATTTAAATTTTATTAAAAAATCTGTGTATTACAGCAGGAATTTTCATTTGAAATGCGAATACAGTCAATATAAAACATAAATTGTAATAACTGGTAAATATATGTGGCAATGAAGCTTGAGACTATATTATGGCACTTAGTTCAGGCTGAGTAAGAAAAGCAACCGACAATCCGCAAAACAAGTTCTGTTTTGCTATGCCGGTTGCTTTTTTTGCCCTACCAGAGAGTAAACTTTCTTAACCAGGATCAACATCGGCTTTGGCTTTTGCCAAAGCCCTGAGGCAAGCCGTGTTTTATATATTGAGTGGAGACAACAGCATGTTAAATAGCCGTAAACACTTGGGGGACTTGCTAATTGAAGCTAACTATATCAGACAGGAACAACTGGAGCAGGCAGTAAACATTCAAAAAAAGACGGGTGAACGACTGGAAAAGGTACTTATTAATTTAGGCTTTATTACAGAAGCCAATATGATTGAAGTACTGGAATTCCAGCTCGGTGTGCCATATGTTAATATGGTGGCTATGGATGTCCCGCACGAAATTGCTGCAACGATACCTATTTCCCTGGCTGAACGCTACAAGGTTATTCCGATCAAAAAAATGGGGCGTAAGTTAACATTAGCCATGGCTGATCCCACAAACTTTTTTGCTATTGATGATGTGCGGATGGCATCCGGTTGCGAAGTTGAACCAGTAATCGCCACCGAACGTGAAATTATAAGGGCCATTAATCAGTCTTATGGTGTGCAGGACTTAGTTGAGAAGGCTGTTAACAAGCTGAAAGCAGATGAATCCGGTGGTATTGCTGAAGTTCAACTGGCAGATGATGCACCAATAGTAAGTATTGTTACCTCCATTATCAGTCAAGCCATTAAAGAACGTGCCAGCGATATTCACATTGAACCACAGGAAAAGTCGCTTAGAGTCCGGTTCAGAGTTGACGGTGTGCTACGAGAAGTTGTTACTTTTCCACGCCATACCCATGCGGCCATCATTTCCCGGATTAAAATTATGAGCGAACTGGACATTGCCGAAAAGCGGCTGCCGCAGGATGGGCGGATAAAGGTTCAGGAATTTGGGCGGGA
The DNA here is from genome assembly GCF_057319775.1 of Sporomusa sp. 246TCP1. Classification (NCBI taxonomy): domain Bacteria; kingdom Bacillati; phylum Bacillota; class Negativicutes; order Selenomonadales; family Sporomusaceae; genus Sporomusa; species Sporomusa sp. 246TCP1. The sequence goes on from NZ_CM170492.1 coordinate 919,443, forward strand.
GATTGACCTTAGGGTGTCGACCTTGCCAACAATAACTGGTGAAAAAATTGTTTTGCGGATACTTGATAAAAATTCGATTATTTGTGATATTAAGGGATTAGGCTTTACCTCCCATAATTTAATACGATATCGGAAGTTGTATTCCCAGTCCTATGGTATGATTCTCGTAACAGGACCTACCGGATCGGGCAAAACAACAACCTTATATTCGACTCTGGCCGAAATCAGTACTCCAAGCAAAAATGTTATCACTGTCGAAGAACCGGTTGAATATCGACTGGACGGTGTCAATCAGGTGCAGATAAATCATAAGGCCGGCCTGAATTTTGCCAATGGCTTGCGCTCTATTCTGCGTCAGGACCCTAATGTAGTGATGGTCGGTGAGATACGGGATGCTGAGACAGCCGATATTGCCATTCGTGCGGCGCTTACTGGCCACTTGGTATTTAGCACACTGCATACCAACAATGCGCCTGGAGCAATTACCAGGCTAATTGATATGGGTATTGAACCCTTTCTGGTAGCCTCTTCGGTGCTTGGAATTGTTGCTCAACGCCTGGTACGGGTGATATGCCCGGAGTGCAAGCAAGAATATGTGCCTGAGGTTGGTTCACCGGAGTGGCAGTTTCTGGGATGTGATTCCGGGCGGGAAATTGTCTTATATCAGGGCGCCGGTTGCTCCTATTGCAGTCATACCGGCTATCTTGGCCGTATGGCCATCCATGAGGTAATGTCTGTCAGCTCAGCTGTGCGCGAGGCTATTAACCGACAAGTATCCAATGACATGTTAGCAACGCTTGCCGCAAAAGAAGGTATGATATCAATGCGTGAGGATGGTATTGCTAAGGCATATAACGGACTTACTACAGTGTCAGAGGTTATGCGAGTTGCCTATGCCGGAACATGAATCGGGGAGAGGAGAGAACCTATGCTAAATATAGATAATCTGCTGCAAGAGGCCGTAGTGGCACAAGCCTCTGATATTCATCTTACTAGCGGGGTTTCTCCAATTTTTCGTATTAGAGGCGTTTTAACTGCAACTCAACATCCGGTACTTGACGATAAAGATATCGAAGCAATGGTTACGGCAATTACTAATGCTGAGCAGAAAGAAAAATTTCAGCAGCTGGGTGAGCTTGATTTTTCGTATGCCATAGCGGGTTTGAGTCGTTTTCGTGTTAATGCTTTCCGGCAGCGTAGTTCATGTGCCATAGCTATCCGGGTGGTGGCTGAGCAGATACCTACATTAGAACAGCTTGGGCATAGGGAAGTATTAAAAGTGTTGGCTCGTAAGCCGCGAGGACTGGTGCTTGTCACTGGGCCTACCGGCAGCGGTAAATCAACTACATTGGCAGCCATGCTTGATTTAATTAACACCGAGCGGGCTTGTCACATCATTACATTAGAAGATCCTATTGAATATCTGCATAGGCATAAAAAAAGTATTGTTAATCAACGCGAGATTAATACTGATACCAAGTCGTTCGCCAACGCGCTTAGGGCAGCGCTTAGGGAAGATCCGGATGTAATTCTGGTGGGTGAGATGCGCGATGCGGAGACAATTGGTATTGCCATAACTGCTGCTGAAACTGGACATTTGGTGTTTGCTACCTTACATACTAGCGATGCTGCGCAGACTGTTGACCGAATTGTTGATGTATTTCCACCCTACCAGCAGCAGCAAATCCGGACTCAGTTGTCACTTACGCTGCAGGGAATTGTGGCGCAACAGCTATTGCCGTGCCGCGACGATTCAGGCCGGGTAGCCGCCATGGAAGTGCTGATGGCAACACCCGCGGTGCGCAATATAATCCGTGAAGGCAAGACCCAGCAGCTTGTATCAGTTATCCAGACAGGGGCTAAGACTGGCATGCAGGCTATGGATATGTCGCTGCGTGATCTATACTGGAAAGGTACTGTGACCTATGAGGAAGCACTGGCACGGGCGATGGATCAGGAAACATTTGCCCGGTTGGTAAACGGTTAATTGTTTATTAGTACGCGAGTCAAGACTCCCGCCTCTACAGGCGGCGTTAATTCAGGTGGAGTAGACTCTCCACCTGAATCCCCAATGTTTCAGCTATGCTGAAACAAGTTCACTGTTTATTCACTTGGTAAACGGCGAGGTGTGGCTAGGTGGCAAAAACATATATCTATAGGGCAAAAAGCCGCAACGGTCAGTTGTTGTCAGGCAATATCATGGCCGAAAGCGAAGCCGCAGTAGCCGCCTATATTCAGGATAAAGGCTATTTCGTTACTCAGATTAAAGTGCAAAAATCAGTAAGCTGTACCCAACCGTTGTTGACAAGCCTGCAATGGGTAAGTATAAAAGAGCTGGCTGTTTTCTGCCGACAGTTTTCCACAATGGTGGATGCTGGATTATCGTTGGTAGCCTGTCTGAGTATTTTAATTGATCAAACCTATAACCCAAAATTCAAAGCTGCTTTGCAGGTTATTTATAAGAAGATACAGGAAGGCGAAACGCTGTCACAGGCGATGAATGGGTACTTGAATATTTTTCCCGAGATCATGATCAGTATGGTGGAAACCGGGGAAGTAGGTGGTGTGCTTGACAAGGTATTAAGCAGGTTGGCAACTCACTTAGAACAAGAGCATAAGCTGAATGAAAGGATTAAATCTGCCATGGTTTATCCGGTAGTGGTTATTGGTATGGCGTTAGCAGCGGTTGCCTTTATTTTGACTTTTGTTTTGCCGACTTTTATGAAGCTGTTTGAGAATATGAAGGTTGACTTGCCTTTTTCGACACGTATTCTACTAGATCTAAGCGGTTTTATTACTAATTACGGTGTGTGGATGGCTGCTATTTTAACAGTGGTTAGCTATGGATTATTAGTATTAAAACGGCAGCCCAAGTATCGACTTGTTATAGATCAGCTGTTGTTTGTTTTACCAGTGTTTGGTTTATTGTGGCGTAAGGTAGCCATCGCCCGCTTTAGTCGTACGCTTTCAACGTTAGTGCGGGGCGGGGTGCCTATTATTACCGCTATTGAGGTAGTAAAAAAGACTTCAGGTAATCTCAGTATGATAAGAGCGTTAACTATGGCTCAGAATAGTATTCGTGAAGGAATGGGTTTGGCAGCACCATTAGGATCCAGCAATGTTTTTACTCCGATGGTGGTGCAAATGGTAGCTATTGGCGAAGAAACCGGTAAATTGGATACTATGTTGGAGAAAATCGCCGATTTTTATGATAGTGATGTTGAGGACATGGTTAATCGGTTGAGTAGTATGTTGGAGCCCGTCTTGATCGGCGTTTTGGGAGTGATAATTGGTTTTATCGTGATTGCAGTAATGCTGCCTATGTTTGATGTTCTTACTAATTTCAACAAAATTGTATAATAGTATGCCAGGGGGTGAAAATCATTATAAACATCAAAAATAAAATGAAAAGTCAAAAAGGGTTTACATTGATTGAATTAATGGTGGTGATTGCCATAATTGGCATTCTTACTGCAATTGCCGTGCCGAAGTTTGGTTCTGCCGCTGATTCAGCTAATAAGGCCAAGATACAGGCCGATTTAAGAACATTAGATAGTGCTATTTCTATGTACTATGCTAAAGAGGGTAAGTATCCGGATTCGTTGCTAAAATTAGCACCCGATTTTATCGTAGCAGTACCTAGTGTGCCTAGTCCATATAAGGGTAGTTCGGGTCTAACATACAAACTTGATAACGGGGGGACTTCACCTACCTATCGAGCGTATATTGAAATAACAACTGGTACAAAAATATTTGCAGACACTACTACTCCTGCTTGGTAATTTAAATACTAAATAGCTGAAATTAGGAGTTTATGATGCTTGATTTTATGATACTGGTACTTGGCATGATAATCGGCAGCTTCCTTACTGTATGCATTTACCGTCTGCCGCAAAATCAATCAATTGTAACCTTGTCATCACACTGTTTACATTGCAATACTAAGCTTAAAGCTGGGGATTTAATTCCTATCCTCAGCTATCTTCTCTTGCGCGGCAAATGCCGCTACTGTACTAAGCCTTATTCATCACGCTATGCTATAGTGGAACTCATTACCGGACTTTTATTTCTATGGTGCTATCAGATTGTTGGCTGGAGTCCGGACTTGCTTAAAGTACTTATATTTACAGCGTTTCTTGTTGTCATTACGTTCATTGACTACGATCACCAGCTTATCCTTGACAAGGTGTTACTATGGTTTACCGGAGTTGGGGTTGCCATAAATCTAGGTAGTGGTTATCCCCACATTTCTGATATGGTTATTGCCGCGCTGGCCGGTGGTGGGTTGCTGCTCCTTGTCGCCGTGCTTACCAGAGGTGGCATGGGCGGCGGTGACATCAAATTTGTTGCTGTGCTAGGTCTATGGTTAGGAGTAAAGCTGGTAATCGTTGCGCTGCTGTTAGCATTTATTATTGGTGGTATCGGCGGTGCGTTTTTGCTTCTTTTCAAGGTGAAAGGCCGCAAAGATTTTATACCTTTTGGGCCGTTTTTGGCGATCGGAGCTTTTATTAGTATCTTGTATGGAAGAAAGCTTATTTGGTGGTATTTGCTTACAATTGCCAAGTAGGGATGGGAGGAAACTTTAGGATATGGCTGCCGGTGATAAGCAAAACTGTGGTTTTATGTTAATTGAGCTAATCATTGTTATGGCGATTATTGGGCTATTGGCAGCTATGGCTATTCCTAAAATGAATCAGGCAGTTGCCGAAAATGAACTGGACGGAGCGGCGCTGCTGTTAGCTGCCGATATACGTGGTATGCAACAAATGTCAATTAACGGTGGTGATACTGCATATAAACTCCGCTTTATTAATGATATTGAACCTCGCTACAATTTTACTGCCGGACCGCAAACCATACGTAAGGTTTATTTACCTAATTCTGTAAAGATGATGGGATATCCGGACGATATTGTATTTAGGCTGGATGGAATGCCATTTATAGGCGAGCAAACAATTGAACTTCAGAGTAAAGTTACGGGTAAATCTCTGTATATCAAGCTGGCTCCTGTAACCGGACGGGTACGAATCAGCGATGGGGCTAGTTGAGGAGAATTTTTATGAATTTAGTCAAGAGTCAACGCGGTTTTTTGCTGGTCGAGGCAGTAGTAGCTATAGTAGTTATAACAGTAGCGTTGGTAGCCATGCTTGGGATGTTTATCCAGTCGCTACAGGCCACTGCCAGTGCAGCAAATGATACGGTTGCTGCCAGTTTAGTTCAAGAACAAATGGAACAAATGAAAATAAAAGATGACCTATTCTGGAATAGTCTAAGTTTTCCTTATCACTCTGCGACCGAATTTATTTCTATGAATAAGGTTACTTATAAAAGAACTACTCAGGCTGAGCTTAGTCCACTTGACCCGGAGTATCCGGTGAAGCAGCGGATTATTAAAGTAACCGTGAATGTTGAAGGGTTAAGTGAAATTAGTATGGTTACTTATGTGCTGCGGGAGCTGCCGCAGTTTGCCAACTAGTGGAGTAGTTATGAGGAGATATATTTCTGAGCAAAAGGGTATGCTGCTTATTGAAGTAATTGCAGGAATGACAATTATTGTACTATTAATGTCAGGCATTGCACTGATGATGCCAACTGCCGTTAAAGCCTGGCAATTAGGCCGCTCGCAAGCTGAAATTCAGCAGACTGCACGACTGGTAATTGAGCGAATTACCCAGCATGTGCGTTATGCTAGTAATGTGTCGTTGGCCGATGCTGGCGATACACTTGTGATAAAGGATGGAAATGGCTGGGATATAAAGTTTGCTATTAGTCCTAAGAGCAAGGCTCTGTGCATGAGTGTAAATGGATCTGCTGAAGACCCGCTTACTGGCAATGGTATTGGCGGTGCAGAAGGAACAATCATAGTTGTAGAAAATCCAGACAATAAAAAACAATTTGCTGTTCAAGAGGTAGCTATGCGGGATAAAGATGGAAAACTGCTATATATAAAACTGGTTACTGTTATGCTTACTATTAGGGACAAACAGACTGGTATTGATTATACTATGGAGGCGGCCACTTTGGCATTTAACACGTCACGGAGGTGAACTAAGAGTGCATTTTGGTTGGAGCAGATGTAAAAATCGGCATGGTTCAGCAAGTATAGTAGCCCTTGTTGCGATGCTGTTTTTAGGCGTTTTGGGTAGTGCTTTTATTGGTGTCAGCAGTACAGAAGTGAATATGGCGGCAAATTATCGTGATGGTATAGCTGCTCAGTACTTGGCGGAAGCAGGAGCACGCCGGTCTATTGTCGAATTATCTAAAAATCCCAACTGGAAGCCTGTCAATCCCTACAAGGAAGGCAGCGGAAACTATAGCCTAACAATTATTGCAGGTACCCCAACCATTATAGAAGCAAAAGGTGTTGTCAATAATGCAGTTCGCAAAATTGTAGTAAAAGCTACCGTTGTTCCCCAAATCAATATTGTTTCCTGGAATTATCATTAGGGAGGTATAGTTATGCATGTTAAAAATTATATGGAAGATTTAGTTTTTCAGCGGCTTGCTGAGGTGCTGGACAACCATAGAAATGTTTGTACTTGTGAAAGATGCCGTTATGACATTGCCGCAATTGCTCTCAATTTTTTACCGCCGCGGTATGTTGTGACTAGCCAGGGCGAAACCTTTGCAAAGACAAAATCGCTGGAACAACAGTTTAATGTGGATGTCGTTACAGCCATTAGCCACGCGATTCACCTTGTATCTAGTCAGCCACATCATGGATCCAAATAGGTTTGCTACTATTGCAAGCAAGCTGGGTAACTGGTTAATCAAACAACCAGCAAGTGCTGTTGGTATTGATATTGGTTCAAGCTGTGTTAAGGCAACGGAAATTTCATTTAGTAATGGACAAAAAGAACTTAGAGCAGTAGGCGTACTTGACTTGCCTAAGAACGTTATGGAAGAGGGCTTTATTACTAATGCCAAAGCCATTACAGAGGTTATCCGGCAATTGTTTGTTAATAGCGGCATTGTCTCGCGCGAGGTTGTTGTTGCAGTCAGCGGTCGTTTAGTTTTCGTTAGGGAGGTAATGCTGCCGGTAATGAATCAGGCCGAAATTAAAGAAGCCATAAAATGGGATATGGAAAAATATGTTCCCTACGAGCCTGGTAGTTATTATTATGATTTTGCTGTTGTTGGACCAGGTAACAATGAACTAGAGATAAAAGTACTGCTGGTAGCCGCACCGCATGAACTGGTTAATACCCTTGTCACTGTTATAAAGCAGGCTGATTGCAGGCTAATTGCTGTTGATATTGAACCCTTGGCTATATATCGCTCACTGAGTGATGCGGAGAATGCCATGATCATTGATATTGGCAGTCATATATCACACATAATGCTGTTTCAGGGAGCTTCGCCAGTCGTCAGCCGCTTTATTCCCATTGGTGGAATCAGTTTTACTGAGGTAATTATGCGAACGCTTGAACTTGACTATGCTGAGGCTGAACGGTTGAAGAAGTGCCAGACTGGTCAAAACCCTGACTTTGAAGGTGAACAGCTATTTAGGTATCAACAAATTGACTTGTTGGTAGATGAATTGGCTCGCGAAGTGCGGCGAACGGTTGAATATTATCAGGTTCAAAACAGAGAAGCAGCTGTAGATAAGTTCTATCTTACCGGCGGTGGAGCCAAACTTACTAATTTACCACAGCATATTGCGGCAAAGCTGGGCGGGGTACCGGTTTTGCTGCATAACCCGCTAACTGCCGTAACGCTATCGCCAGGTATTGATACCCGCTACCTGCAAGATATGGCTTTGCAGTTTGCGCTGTCAATTGGCTTAGCTATGCGCGGAGGTAAGCCATGATAACGATTAATTTGCTGCCCCCATCAGAGCGAATGCCAACATGGCTATTCAAAAAAACTGTTTTACTATGTAGTATAATACTGCTGGTGTTATATGGCAGTATTTTTTCCTATAATTGCTATACTATTTGGTCTCTGGAAAAGGAGCTTGCAGCAGCACGTCAACATTACAGCCTGTTGCGTCCTACTGAGGACAATATGCAACTGGCTGCTAGTAAACAGCAGGCCATTGATAAAAAGAACAATATCTTAGTTGCAATTACTAGCGAACAGAAGTCTTGGTATGCTGTGATTAGCCATTTTGCTATAATTACACCACCGCAGGTATGGCTCACAGAACTTGCTGCCAGCGACAAAAATAGCATCTTACTAAAAGGTAATGCTATGACTTATCCTGATTTGGCTAACTATCTTTACAGTCTGGAAAAAGATAAGCTAATAACAGAACCGGTACTCATTAAAGCCGAACAAGACAGTAAATTAAACTATACCAAATTCGAGATGACTGTAAAGCGTAAGGGGATATAGTGTAAATGCAATGGCTGGGTACTTCGTTTATAAAATATAAAGCAATAGTCCGGTATAAGGGCTGGGTGCTGGGGGTTAGTGCACTACTTGTTACCATGTTTTTTTATATTGGGGTAGTCATCCCCCAGCGGACGGCTATTGCCATGGTTACAGATCAAAACCAAACTGAGCGGGAAAGGTTAAAAGTCATCGAAGCTTATGCCAAAAAGCATCCTGATTCCATCGGATATCTAAAGGAGCTTGACCAAAAGCTTACGCTAATTGATGCTAAATTACCGAATCAGCCGGAACTTGGTGAATTCATCAAGCAAATCGAACAAGCATCCAAGCTAAGCAGTATGCGGCTTGCTGAGATTAAGCCGGCTGCCGCTATTGAAAAAGCAGGTTATCGGGAAATTCCCATAGAAATCCTGCTGACAGGTTCATTTACCAATCTATTGGAATTTATTAAGGCAATTGAGGGCAGCCAAAGGTTCACATCTATTAGTAATACTAATATTCAGGCCAAACAAGGAATGTTGGAAGTCAAACTTACTATGGTTATCTACAGCTTCGGAGTTGCTGGGGAGACCAAGCAGTCGTCGTTACAAAATTCAGACCCATTGACTAAAAAGTAATTTTCCCGAAAGAGGTGCAATGCATGTTTAGATTTCTCACAGCTGGTGAATCACACGGACCGGCGCTTACCGCTATTATTGAAGGTATTCCTGCCGGCTTACAATTAGATTATGACCAAATAAATGCGGACATGGCGCGCAGACAACAGGGGTTTGGCCGGGGTGGCCGCATGAAGATTGAAAAAGACAAAGCCGAAATAACATCAGGTGTACGGTTTGGCAGTACGTTAGGCAGTCCTCTTACAATGGTGATATCTAACCGTGACTGGGAGAATTGGCAGGATCGAATGGCTGTATTTGGCCAGTCGCAGGGAGCTGAGATAACTGCACCCCGCCCGGGACATGCTGATTTGCCGGGTGTTTTAAAATACCAGCGGCAAGATATCCGGGATATTCTGGAACGGGCCAGTGCCCGTGAAACTGCCGCCCGTGTGGCTGTAGGAGCGATCGCCAAACAGGTTATTGCTGTGGCTGGTATTACCATAACATCTAGCGTCTTAAATATTGGCGGTGCGCAAACTGAGACGGAAATGATCGAAGCGATTGCCAAGGCTAAGACGGCCGGCGATTCCCTTGGCGGCATATTTCAGGTTATGGCTTCCCCGGTTATGCCTGGATTAGGTAGTCATGTGCAGTGGGATCGGCGTCTGGATACCCGTTTGGCGGCTGCAGTTATGTCTATTCAAGCCATTAAGGGGGTAGAATTTGGGGCCGGATTTGCCTATGCCAATTTGCCTGGCAGTCAGGTGCATGATGAAATATATTATGAAAGCAAGCAGGGATATTATCGCCGTACTAATAATGCCGGTGGTATTGAAGGCGGTATTAGTAATGGTGAGCCGATAATTCTCAAAGCGGTAATGAAGGCCATTCCGACATTGATGAAACCTCTTGCTACTGTAGATATAGCAGATAAAACAGCAATAAAGGCCAATACGGAGCGCAGCGATGTGTGTGCTGTTGCTGCTGCGGCCGTTGTTGCCGAAGCCATGGTGGCTATTGTGCTGGCTGAGTCCTTGCTCGAAAAATTTGGCGGTGACAGCATTGAGGACTTGCGGCTGGCGATCAATAGCTATAGAATACGAATTAACGAGTGAATAGCCATGTAGTGAGTTTTTTCGAAGAGAGGAGTATAAATGGTGGCGAGGTTTAACCTCCGGCAACATAGTGCTCGACTACTAATTATCTGTTGCTTGCTAGTAGCGGCACTAGGTTTTTTCTTCTGGGCGCCGGGGCTGATTGCGTCTTCAGGCAGTTATTCTGACACCGCTCAACAAGACAGTGTTTCACAAGAGATGCTTCAGCCAGTTATAGGCTATTCGGCACTGCCGGCGATGCGTGATCCGTTTGCCGTTCCCCAGGAATTTGAGCAAGTGGCATCTGTTCCGGCTTTATCGCCCCCGGCCAAGAATTACCCCAGTGTTCCCCACACTGGTTTGCCACCGTCTGCAATACCGGAAATCTCATTAGAACTTGTTGGTATAGTGAGCGGTGGCGGGCAAAAAGTGGCGATAATTAAAAGTGCCGGCAAGAGTGGTTCCTATCAAATCAAGGATTATCTTGGACCATATCAACTGCTGGCAGTGAGGGAAAGATCAGTTACTCTTGGGGGACCACAAGGTGAAAAAGTTTTGATTTTAGAAAGGTGAAATCTTCAATGCGCTGTCTGATAAAATCAATACTGGTAGCGTTGTGGATTTGTTCTTTTACTATAACCGGCGTTGCAGTGGCTAATCCCCAAGTAAATTTGAAGGTGATTAATGGCGAAGTACGGGATGTACTTACCGCGCTGGCGACTGTTGGCAAGGTAAATATGGTAATGGATGATTCGGTCAAAGGCACGATTACCATTCAACTTACGAATATTCCGTACGATCTGGCCTTAGATTTGGTGTGCAAGACCAAAGGGCTTACCTACCAGATTATTGATGGCGTTATGGTCGTAGGGGTTGCTGATCAAATCGGCAGAGGATTTGGTTCGGTACATATATTTAAACTGAAATTCATTAATCCGGATTCGGTGAAAGATACAATTTTTTCTATCTTATTTGGTGAGAAAAAAGGCGAGAAAGCAACAAAGACGGCGGTAAGCAGTGCCAATTCACAAAAGAGCACTATAGCTAGTGCGGCAGCAACTTCTGGTGAAGCAGCTAGCGAAAAATCAACAGAGTTAGACCGATTGACGATCGATTACGCAACAAATTCATTAGTTCTCTTTGGTACTGAGGCTGAGGCGGCACAGATCCAAAAATTATTGTCTGAACTAGACATACCCTATCAGCAGGTATCACTGGAAGCTGAGGTATTGGCAATTAGTAAAGAGAAAACAAAAGATTTGGGGATTGAATGGTCGTGGGAAGCAACACCGCAATATGCAGAGAGAACTATAGACGATAATGGAACTGTTACTGTTACCCGCACGGGTAGTAAGGGCGTAATTCAGTTTGGACGTAATCCGGAAGGAAATCCGTATGAGTTTTATTATCAGGCAACGATTAATGCTTTGGTAAGCAACGGTGATGCTAAGGTGCTGGCTAAACCTAAAGTTACCACGATCAATGGTAAACAGGCACAGATACTTATTGGTGATCGTATCCCGGTGCAGGTTCAAACATTGACAAATGGGATAACAACAACCAGTACCGAGTATATAGATGCTGGTATCAAATTGATTTATACGCCCCGGATTAATGCTGATGGGTTAATAACGGTAGCTGTCCGTACAGAAGTTAGCAGTGCAACACTAGTGTCTGATATAAAGGCTTATAAGATTACTACTCGTCAGGCTGAGACCACGGTACGGCTAAAAGATGGCGAAACCATGGTAATTGGTGGTTTAATTGGGTCTACAGCCAATGAAGCTAGAAAGGCAGTACCGTTTTTTAGCGACTTACCAATAATTGGGGCTCTATTTAAGAATTTTAACAAATCCCAAAACGATACAGAAGTGGTCATTTTTCTTACTCCACGTATCGTAAAATAGCTATGCTTTACTATTTTGGAGGAACAAGTGAAAAACATAGTTTTAATAGGTTTCATGGGTACAGGTAAGACCAGTACCGGACGGTTATTAGCAGGACGCCTTAACCGCCCATTTATTGATGTTGATAAAAAGATTGAGCAAGAAACAGGATTGGCCATTAGTGATATTTTTCAGCTTTATGGGGAAGACCATTTTCGCCAAATAGAACGGGAGGTTATTTCCCGCGTGGCCCGTTATACCAATACGGTTATTGCTACCGGTGGCGGGGTGGTGCTCAAACAGGAGAATATGGTTAGACTCAAAAATACCGGTGTAATTATTTCGCTTATGGCCTCACTGGAAATTATTTTAGAGAGAACAGCGCGACCTGGTATTCGGCCATTGCTAGACTGTGAAGACCGAGCTGAGCGGGTAGCCAAACTTTTTCAGGATAGGGCCAGTCTGTACATGAAAGCTGACTATACAATCGACACCAGTTGTATGTCGCCACAGCAGGTGACAGAGAGAATTATTGTATTTCTTAGGGAAGGGGGGCATTTGCGTGGCCGAAGTTAACGTCAATCTGGATGCACACAGCTATACCATTCATATCACTACTGGTGGTATCAGCTTGGTAGGTGAGCTGATGTGTACGCTATCATTAGGGAATAAGATTCTTATTGTGACAGATGACAATGTCTGTCCACTTTATGCGGCTACACTGTCTCGCAGTTTGGTGGCCGCGGGTTTTAATCCTACTGTTTTAGCTGTAACGCCAGGAGAAAGCTCAAAGTCACTTACTACGGCAAATATCGTCTTTACAGAGGCTATCGCTAGCGGGCTTGATCGTAAGTCGGCTATTATTGCGCTAGGTGGCGGTGTTGTTGGTGACTTGGCTGGCTTTGTGGCGGCAAGTTATTTGCGCGGTGTGCCATTTATTCAAGTACCGACGACATTACTGGCGCAGGTTGATTCAAGCGTTGGTGGTAAAACAGCCGTTAACCATGAGTTGGGAAAAAATTTAATTGGCGCTTTCTACCAGCCCCGTATGGTAGTTATTGATCCGCAGGTTTTAGACACACTCAATGACCGGGAATTGAAGGCAGGTTTGGCTGAAGTTGTCAAATACGGCGTTATTGCTGATGGTGATTTCTTTACTTACTTACAAGACAATGCTTCAGCACTACTAGCGCGTGACCCGGTGGTGCTCACACGCGTTATTGGTAAGTGCTGTCAGCTTAAAGCCGATATTGTTGCCCAAGATGAGCGGGAGAGTTCGCTGCGTATGATCTTGAATTTTGGCCACACGATTGGACATGCCATCGAGGCCGAGGGTGGGTATTCTGAGTATAATCATGGTGAAGGTGTAGCTATAGGAATGCATGCGGCCGCACTTATCAGTCAGCATATCGGACTGTGTGAACAAAGTCAGGTAACTGCTCTGAAAAAACTGCTTAACCGGCTGGATTTACCACTTACAGCACCAGGTTACCATCCAGAGCAACTGCTCAGTTATTTGGTCAGAGATAAGAAAGTGGTTAATGGCAAGATTAATTGGGTGTTAATGTCCAGAATTGGTCATGTGGAAATAACCCAGGAAGTTACAGAGGATGCTATTAAGGCTGTATTAGAGCAGGTTACATAGTTATCAACTACCATAAGAAATGAGATTGTTTCGCAGTACATCTTCACAATGACTATATTAGGGTAATATAGTCTCCTATGCTCATTAAACGTGCTTAATAAGGATAAGGGAAAAGTAAGACTGCTGTGTTGAACGGAAAGAGGCAACGCAGCAGTCTTTTTTCTGGTATTTTGCAATCTGTAAAGGAAATTGATTGGCAGGGAATATATACGGATTGAGTTATACTAGTACTTTGCTTTCTTTTAAACAGCATGGTATAATTTCCCTTAAAAAGGAGAACTTATCGCTGTACTCGGAGGTGCCAGATGAAGCGTTTGCTGAAAAAATTAATAAATCCTTTTTTTCGGCCTGAACTGGATTTTCGCGTACGGCTGTTTAACCTGCTCGCCATGGCCGGCACCATCAACAGTCTGCTGGCGGTAGTATTCTCGCTGCTGGTCGTCGGCGGCTCCCAGATGGCTGTACTCAATTTGTTTATTGCCGGACTTTCCTTCGGGCTGCTTTACTATTCCTACACCAGCGGACAATACCAGCGGTGTTATTTGATCACCATTTTCCTTATCTTCTTTGTGGGATTTACCTTTTTATTTTTTTCCGGCGGAGGATATCGAAGCGGTCTTCCTTCGTTCTTCATTTTTGGTATCATATTTACCGTATTTATGCTGGAAGGCCGGCGGATGATTGCCGTCGCTGTTTTGGAACTGCTGTTTTACGTCGGACTTTGTGTTTATGGCTATTATGCACCTGGGCATATTGTCTGGATTGAGACCGAGGGGCAGTTTCTCGCAGATGTCATCGTATGCTTTGTTTCTGTCAGCGTGGCGCTGGGTATCACCATGCACCTCAGCTTCCGCATGTATAACAGCCAGCAGCGGCAGCTGGAGCAGGCCCGGGAGGAGGCTATCCGGGCTAATCAGGCGAAAAGCATGTTTCTTGCCAGTATGAGCCACGAGATCCGCACTCCCATCAATATCATGCTGGGCATGAACGAGATGGTTTTGCGGGAACAGCCCTCCCGGGCGGTTGCCGGTTATATCGCTTGCTCGCAGGATGCCGGTCAAATGCTCCTGTCTCTCATCAACGATATTCTGGATGTTTCCAAAATCGAGTCCGGCAAAATGGAGCTTTTAGAGGAAGCTTATTATACCGATGACCTGGTGCAGCGGCTGATTCAATTGGGCCGGGAACAATCGAAAAAAAAAGGCCTCTCCTTTTCCTCCGAGGTTTCCGGGCTGCCGGTTATGCTTTGGGGGGATACCCTGCATATTCGTCAGATTGTCGCCAATTTTTTGAGCAATGCCGTGAAATACACCGAGGCTGGTTCAGTCAGGCTTGCCCTTACTGCCAAGGAAATGCCCGGAGGGGAAGGCATTTTGCTTTCCGTTGCGGTGACCGATACGGGAATAGGCATCCGGTCGGAAAACCTTGACTCCGTCTTTGAAGCCTTTACCCGCAGCGAAGCGGTCCGGAACCTTAAAATCGAAGGCACCGGGCTGGGGCTTGCCATTGTCAGGAATTTGGTGAACCTGATGGGAGGCCGTCTGTTGGTGCAAAGCGAATATGGCAGCGGCAGCACCTTTACGGCTGAAATTCCCCAGCGTTACGCCGCCGGGATGGCTGACTGTACTCTCAGGTCTATTGCGCCGCTGGCCGAACAGAGCTTTTTCGCCCCGCAGGGACGAATCCTTGTCGTGGATGACAATGAGGGGAATTTGGGCGTGATAAAAGCCCTGCTGGCCCGGACCCTGCTGCAAATCGACACTGCGCTGAGCGGTCGGCAATGCCTTGAGCAGGTATGTCAAAGCCATTATCATGTTATTGTGCTGGATTATATGATGCCGGAACTGGACGGAATTGAAACCTTGCACAGGCTGCGGCAAATGAACTGTCACATTCCTGTCATTGCCCTGACGGCCGATGTTACCGCTGGGACGTGCCAGAAGCTCCTAACCGCAGGGTTTGCCGACTATCTCTCCAAACCTGTATCCTGGGCTAGACTGGAACAGAGCCTGCTCTCCTATTTGCCAGAACAGCTGGTGACGCGCACCAACGTAAACGTTGGGAACGCCTGCCCGGATGCGGCGGAGCAATTTCGGCAGCAGTTGAAAAAATATGATATTTCTTTGGAAACCGGGCTTCAGTTTCTGAGTCAGAGCCTGTCCCAGTACATAATCGTTTCCGGGATATTCCTCACCCACACCCGGCAGACCGCAGACCTTCTGACCCGGCTTGCCGTGAAGAATGATCTTACGGCACTTTCCCATTTGGCTCATTCGCTCAAAACTCTGGCCCGCCTCGTCGGGGCCGGGGAACTTTCCGCTCTTGCCCGGCGGATCGAACAAAAGTGCTCTTCCGGGGAAGCTGGATACATACGAACCGCACTGCCGCTCTTTTGCCATGAACTGGCGGCGACCCGTCAGGGACTTGCGCAGTTTCTGCAACAGACCAAAGGTGTGGTCGCCGCCGGTGAGTCACCATCCTCCCCGCTTCCTTCTATGAATTTTGCAGCGCTGACTGCCCTGGCGCAGACCCGCATTGCCGGCTATCACTGCACGGAAAGCCAGCAGGCGCTGATGTTGCTGCTCTCGTTGGAGCAGGACCAGGGCTGCAGGCTGCTGCTGGAGCAGGCTCTTACTGCCGTGGATAATCTTAGCTTTGAGGACGCGGAGGTCCTATTTGGGCAATTCTGCAATGCACGAAGGAAGGAGGCGGTGTCCCATGCATCAGAGAAGTAAGATCTTTGTGGTGGACGACGACATCATGCTGCTGAAGGTTATGGAGGAACTGTTGAAGGAGTATTACGAAGTGAGCCTTGCCAAATCGGGGCCGCAGGCCGTGCGCTTCCTGGAAAAGGGCGGCAGCCCGGATCTGATTCTGCTGGACATCGACATGCCGGATATGGATGGTTTTGAAACCTTGCTGCAGCTGCGCGCCGTAAACGCCAAAACAGAGGTACCTGTTATTTACCTGACCGGCATTGTGAGCCCGGACAGCGAGGCTTACGGCCTGCGGCTGGGTGCTATGGATTACATTAAAAAGCCTGTGGTGAAGGATGTTTTGCTGGCCCGCATTTCCCTTCAACTCAACCATGCACAAAGACGCTGTCAGTTGGATATGCTGCGGGAGAACCAGACAGGCATCGGCGGTTTGCAGCCCGATAAGCTGCTTACCATGCAGCAGCGTCTGACTAAAACCGAATTTGCCGTGGCCACGCTGGTGGCGCAGGGGTATACCAACGAAGAAATCAGCCGGCTGCTAAATTACTCCCCCGCCTATATAAAAAAAGTGGTGTCCCGGGTATTCGACCGGCTGGACATCGGAAAACGCAGTGAGGTAAAGCTTTTTTTTACCTGACGGCGGTATATGTGAATAGTGCTTTAACAAGTAAAAACGCACAAGTTTTCCGTCGCTAAGAGGAAAATTTGTGCGTTTTTTACTGACGCAAAAGGATACTTTTCGGGGCTATTGTGGATATTCCTTTTCGGTGTATAGTGGTGTAGATAGGAGGAGAAGGGAGGTTTCTTTTTGACTGGGAGGACCTCATACGAACCTATGTACAGCCGTTTTTTATACGGGAATGCGATTCTCCGGGAGGTTCGGCCAGACGAAGCCGGTGGCACGCTGCTGCTTACAGTCCTGTACGCCGAACGAGAATTGCAGACCATCGTGTATCGTGGCATGTACGCCGGCCAATTCGGTTCCGCCCAGGTCGGCGCGCGGATTCTTATGGCGGAAGAGGTTTCCCTGTGTATTTTGAATGAACCTTGCCATCGGCAGGCCGCTGCACGGCTTTTTCCCTCCTGGGACATTGTGACGCCGGAATTTCTTTTTTTACTGCAGCGGATGGGCAACAGGCTGTACCGGCATTACCTTGACAGCCAGCCGGAATGCATGGTCATTGCCCGCGATATTTGGATTAATCCCCAGACCGGGGGCTGAACCGGGACAGGGAAGTAAATTCGTTTCAGCAGAGCTGAAAAAAAGGAGTGGAGCCAATGCGTTTTCTATTCATGGCGGCACTGTGGGCGATTGTCCTGCCGGTTTTTTGCGCTAGCCTGCCACTGGTGCAGGCGTGTGAGGAAGGCAGCCTTGCCGTAGGAAAGGACGCACCCCGCGTAAACTGGACGATTACGCCTGACAAGATCGCTGTTTATACCGCCGGACCGGCCAGCAGGTTGCTGCAGGAAATTCCGTATGATGCCGCCTTGCTGCCCGAACTTGATAACAGCGAGCGGGTTACGCCGGAGGATATGAATTTTGACGGTTATACAGATTTAAAAATCACGGCGATGCAGGGCAATGCCAACGTGTATTATCACTGCTGGCTGTGGGATCAAAAACGACAAGAGTTCGTTTTCCATAAGGGCTTGAGCAACCTTGCGTCACCTGTATTTGATTCCAGTGCTAAGACCGTGCATTCTTTTACCCATGTGAGCGCCACCGACAGTGTGGAGGCAACCTATACTTTCCTTCGCAGCGGTAAGCTTAGCCCCTTGCAAATCATTGAGCAGGCATATGACAAAGACGGGAATTTAATAATAGCCAGACAGTATAGCCTGGATAAAAAAGGCAAGAAACACTTGGTGTGTGAAC
The DNA here is from genome assembly GCF_057319775.1 of Sporomusa sp. 246TCP1. Lineage (NCBI taxonomy): Bacteria > Bacillati > Bacillota > Negativicutes > Selenomonadales > Sporomusaceae > Sporomusa > Sporomusa sp. 246TCP1. Next base: position 937,597 of record NZ_CM170492.1, read on the forward strand.
AGGTAGTTCTTCAGGAACAGGGGGAATTGAAAGCCGAAGATCAAGAATTGGATTTCATGCCCTTTCCCAACGCAACGGTTTACAAATCGGTGCAGGGTTTTTCCCTCCTTTTGCCTGAGGGCGCCGTCGCCAGGGATACTACTGACGGCGTGAAAGTTACGGCCGGAAAGTGGTTTGTTTTTGTGAACCGGTTGGGGAACGCCGTCGATAATCTGGCTGACCGGGCGGTTCAGACCGAACTGGAAGAAAAGGCATTGTGCGAAGAGCCTCTGAGTCGGGGAAAAATAGAATGGGCCTATTCGACCGACCAAACGACACTAAACGGGTATGATTTTTATCGCAGGCCGTTCACCGGCGTGCTTGACGGCGTACCGGTCGATAGGGGCACATTTTACTATGCTAATATCAACGGCAAGCATTACAGAGTGGTCAGCGCTCAGTTGACAGGTATCAGCGACGGTATTATCCTGGTTAAAATGCTGAACACACTTGATGTCGAGTGAACTTATTTCAACAAAGCTGAAACATCGGGGGTTTAGGTGGAGAGTCTACTCCACCTAAACTGACGTCGCTTATAGACAGGCTGCGACAGGCAAAAAAGCCGGGCGGTGGAAGCTAAACTACTGCCGGAAAAGGCCATTTTGACCGATGCCCCCGATATTCCTGTCGGCGACTTTCTACCGGGAAAAGTCGGTGTAACGGCCTGAACGGGAGGCGGGAGCCGGTCGCCAGACAGGCAAACTGCGAAAAACTTATATGGAGGAGGTGAGTTGAATGGGAAATAAAGCATGCAAAATCCTGTTCGGTTTATTCATCCTGCTGGCGGTGGCTGTTGCTCCGCAACCAGCGGCAGCCATCGGCATCAGTCTCGAAAATCCTTACGGTCAAACCTTATGGACAGCCATCGTATATTTTGAGGACTCGTCCGGTAAGTGGGTAACCAGAGGCTGGTACAAAGTCGCCCCCAATAGTACCCGGAAACTGGATTTTTCCTCGTCAACCAAGAAAAATTCCGTGTATATCCATGCTCACACCAGCGAAGCGTCCTGGGGAGGCAGCGAAAATTCGATCAAGCGGACGGTGATAAAAGAAGCTTTTAAATACTACGATGGCGAACCCTGCCCGCCGGGCAGCAATCGCCGGCAGGTGCACCTTGACCGGTGGTATGTGGAAAATAGCGGCATAGTTTACTGGCGGCCATGAGGATGCCGGATCAGGTTTCAGCGGTTTTAAATTTAGTGAAGAGGTGACATATAATGAAAAAAAACGTATCTAAAGCAATCCTGGGTTTATTCCTTTTACTGGCGGTCATCATTCCGCAGCCGGCGGCAGCCTTCGATATCTTCGTCGAAAACCCTTATAGTCAGACCATGTGGACTGCCCTCGTATACTATGAGGATGCGGCCGGCAAATGGGTAACCAGAGGTTGGTACAAGATTGAAGCCAACAGCACCCGGCACCTGGAATTTCCCAGCTCCACCCAGAGGACCTTCCTCTATCTTCATGCCCATACCAGCGATGCGTCCTGGGGCGGCATCGGCGAAGACGCAATAAAACGGACGGTCATTAAAGAAAGCTTCAAATATTATGACGGCGAAACCTGCCCGCCAGGCGGCAACCGCCGCAAGGTATCCTTCGACCGCCTGTATATGGAAAATGAAAGTACCGGCACGTTTTCCTGGGCGCCGTGAGGAAGATAAGACTACAAGCTGGATACGCGAGTCTGCCAAAGCCAAAGCCCTGTTTATCTTAGCGTTTGAGTTAAGACTCCCGCCTCTATAGGCGGCGTTAGTTCAGGTAGAATAGACTCTCCACCAGAACCCCGATGTTTCAGCAAAGCTGAAACGGGTTCATTGATGGGTATCTGCCGGGAGGCCGCTGTAAACACAGGCGGGCCTCCCGGTATGTTTCCAAGCCGCTGTGATGGTACAGTAAACACAACATGGAAGTAAGGCGGATTGAGGATATGGACGCGGCGGATTTCAGATTTCATACAAGCATGCCGGTCGATTTTGAGACAGCTTATTACTATGACATTGGCAGTAGGCTGGCAACTGCCGCCTTAAAAGATTAACAGATCATTTCTGCGTAGGCCGGAAAACAACAGTCACATTTAAATGTTAGGGCTGCTTTTAAAGCAGCCCATTTTGGGTTGTCTGAATGTCCCATAATTTATTTTATAAAGGCAGGAGAGAGTGGGGGTTTGTCGAATAAAAAGTGGGTATCAAAAAAATTGGAGGAATGAGCAGGTGGCAAGCAGGAAGAGAAGAGCAATTATCCTTGTATCTGTTATTGCAATAGTCTTGGCTGGAATTGTCGGCTACCGAATTTATAGTAATACACAAGCAAATAAAGAGCGGGCTGCGCGGGCGTCCCAGGGGCAGGTGGTTACTGTTGAAGTAGCAGCTATAACCAGACGGGATATTACGCCGGTTTTAACCTTTTCTGCTAGTCTTGAGCCGATATGGAGTGCAGATATTTCCAGTAAAGTGGACGGACGTATCGAACAACTTACGGTTGATGAAGGCGATACCGTTTCAGATGGTATGACAATAGCTATCCTGGACATGGGGGAGCTTTCGGCCCAGGTAGTTCAGGCTGAGGGGAATTTATTCCAGGCCAAAGCCAATCTTGAACAAACCGAACTTGATCTTAGGCGAATGGAATCGCTTGCCAGTCAGGGCGCTATCTCAGAACAAACCCTTGATTCGGCCAGGACTAAACGGGATTTGGCTGCTGGTCAAGTTCGCGCGGCTGAGGGGGCACTAGCCTTATATGATAGCAAACTTACAGGTGCTACGATAAATTCACCGCGGAGCGGGGTAGTTGTTAAACGCTATTTGCAATCAGGTTATTATGCCAAAGCAGGTACGGCTATTGTTAGCGTTGCTGATATTACCACGCTTTTGGCAAAAGCTACTGTTGGCGAGGCCGAGATTGCAAAGCTGACGCTGGGCGCTGCTGTTAAAGTAAGGATCGATGCTTTAGGCGGGCAGGAGTTTATTGGTACAATTACCCGTCTTTCGCCGGTAGCAGCTATGCCTTCGCGGACATTTATTGCGGAAATATCGATTCCTAATCCGCAAAGCATTTTGAAGGCAGGTATGTTTGCTAAGGTTGAGGTTCCTATTCAGATCCATGCACAGGCGCTGGTGGTGCCGGAAATAGCACTGGTAATGAAGGAGGATATCAAAACAGTTTTTGTACTTACGGCTGACAACAAAGTGCAGCAGCGTGCGCTTAAGCTGGGATCTGTTGGCGGTGGCTGGGCTGAGGTGCTTGATGGTGTTAAAGACGGTGAGCAAATCGTTATTGCCGGCCAAAATAAACTGAGAGATGGTTCAATGGTCAAACTGGGGGCGCCTGGGGAGGCTGGCAGTAAATGATTGATATTTTTATCAAGCGCCCGGTATTTACTACCATGCTGGTTATGCTGCTGGTAGTATTCGGTCTTAATTCGTATCCAAGTCTGGGTGTTGATCTTTATCCTGATGTGGAATTTCCCATCGTATTAGTAAATATTACTTATACAGGTGCTTCACCGGAAGAGATGGAAAGTCTTATTACGAAACCAATTGAAGATGCTGTAAGCTCAGTTGCGGGGATAAAGACGCTATCTTCTGTGTCCCGGGAAGGGGTATCCCAGACGACCATTGAGTTTGAATTGGGTACAAACCCCAAAATGGCCGCCAATGATGTGCGCGAGAAAGTCGCCGGTGTCCGGAAGCGCCTGCCTGATGAAATTGATGAACCGGTAGTACAGCGCTTTGACATCACCGCTCAGTCGATTCTCAGCTTTAGTTTAGCCTCAGAGACGCGGTCGCGGGGAGAAATCCGTAAAATTGCTGAAGATATTGTTAAAGATCAGATCCAACAGGTAGAAGGGGTCGCTGAGGTCAGTATTTATGGGGCAGCCCTGAGAGAAATACAGATATTGGCTGATCCGTCTAAACTTGAAGCTTATGGTGTTTCATTGCAGCAATTAATTGATGTGGTTAATAATAATAATGTCAATACGCCGGGTGGGCATGTTAAGGAACAGGGTATTGAGCTAACCGTTAGAACTATTGGTAAATATAAAAGTGTTGATGAGATTAAAAGCATTGTTGTTCTCAATCAGCAAGGTCGTTTAGTGCGCCTGCAGGATGTGGCCAGTGTAACAGATACCTGGGCAGAAGAACGAACTTATGCGGCAACCAATGGTGTACCAAGTGTAATTATTAGTATTCAGAAGCAGTCAGGTACCAACACGGTAGGGGTTGCTGAAAAAGTAAAACAGTCGATGCAGCAGTTAGAGCAAAATGTGTTGCCTCCGGATATGAAAGTGACCAAAGTACGGGACAATTCTGTTTATATTAGAGACAGCGTTGATGATGTCATGGTGTCGATGGTGTTTGGCGGTTTGTTGGCGGTGGCGATTACCTTCCTGTTTTTGCGTAATACGCGAGCTACGATAATAGGTGCTATTGCCATTCCGACTTCGATTATATCGACCTTCTTTTTGATGAAGGTCATGAATTTTACCCTTAACAACATGTCACTGATGGGGCTTAGTCTGGCTGTGGGAATTCTTATTGACGATGCTATCGTTGTTGTTGAAAATATTTTCCGTCACATGGAGCAAGGCAAAAGCCCGATGTCGGCAGCCCGCGACGGCACGAAAGAGATTTCTCTGGCTGTTCTGGCGACAACCTTCTCAATTCTTGCCGTATTTGTGCCTGTAGGTACCATGGGCGAGATTATCGGTCAGTATTTTAAACAGTTTGGCTTAACGATAGCTTTTGCTGTAGCCTTTTCTCTATTTGTAGCCTTTACGCTTACGCCAATGTTGTCGGCGTATTGGTTAAAAACCGGTCAGGCAGGACAAGGCCTACGGATAGGCTGGCTGGAGTTGATACTGGATAAGTGGGAGCAGGGCTTTGAAGCTTTTCGCCGTTACTACCGGGAAGTGTTGTATTGGGCGCTGCAGCGACCGAAAAAACTGGTAGCACTGGCTATCCTATCGCTGCTGCTTAATGCATTATTATTGCCTTTCTTAGGTTCCGAGTTTCAGCCTACCTATGACTCAGGCGAATTTAATATCAATCTGATAGCACCATCAGGAACGTCCATTGAGCGGAATAAAGAATTAGTGGCTCAGGTTGAAAAAGAGGTTATGGCTATTCCTGAATTAGAATCAGCCTACCTGGTTGTTGGTGCCAATCGTCAGGTGTACCGTTCGCTGATTGGTGTACGGTTGATTGATTCAGGCAAGCGATCTCGTTCTATGATGCAGATTATGGATTCACTTCGCAGCAAGTTTCGCAATATTAATGGGTTGAAAGTAAATGTATCAACAGGTCAAAGCACGGGTAAGGGTGATTCTCGTCCAGTGCAAATTGCTTTACGCGGGCCGGAATTAGATGTGCTGAATATGTATGCAAATACACTGGCTGACAAGATAAAACAAATTCCCGGTACAACTGATGTTGACATATCCAGTGAGCAGTCAGAACCAGAGGTACAGGTGAAACTTGATCCAGCCCGGTTGGGTGATGTTGGACTTGACGCGACAACTGCCGGTAATGCTGTGCAAACTGCCTTTTTGGGTGACACTGCCAAAAACCAATATAATGTGGCTGACAGTGATTACGATATCCGGGTGCAGCTGAAGCAGTCCAATCGGCTGAGCTTAGAGGATGTGGCAAATCTGCGAATTAGTGGCAAAAATGGTTTCGTGCGCTTGGGTGATATTGCCGAAGTTAAGTTGTCGTCAGGTCCGACTCAGGTCGATCGTGAGGACCGTCAACGTCAGGTAATTGTCTATGCCAATGCGGTAGGAGCTTCGTCCGGGGAGGTAATTAATACAGTAAAAGAGCTTATCCCCGGTCTTAATTTACCAATGGGTTATACCCATAAGCTGGTAGGGCAGGCACAAATGATGGAAAACTCGTTTAAAGAAATTTCCAAAGCACTATTATTGGCAGTAATCCTTATTTACATGGTATTAGCGGCAGAGTTTGAAAGCTTTATTCATCCGCTGATAATTATGTTATCATTACCATTTTCTTTGATTGGAGCGATAGTGGGGTTGTTAATTATGGGCAGTACTGTTAACATGATGTCTCTGATTGGCGTGATTATGCTGATGGGTCTGGTAACCAAAAATGCTATCTTGCTGGTTGATTATACTAATCAGCTCAGACTGCAGGGAATGCCTGTTGTTGATGCGCTGGTAGAGGCCGGGTCAGTACGACTGCGTCCCATTTTAATGACAACAATGGCGATGATTTTTGGCATGGCACCGATTGCACTCGGTATTGGTGCAGGTGCTGAAATTCGTTCATCAATGGGGATAGCGTTAATTGGTGGTTTAATAACATCAACCTTCCTGACTTTGGTCATTATCCCGCTGGTATATTTGCTTGTTGATAGACTGCAAAATTATTTTAGGCCAGTTAAACTGGATATAACAGAAAGAAGCCCTAGCGAGTAATGCTAGGGCTTCTTCCTGTTGTTATGCTAATGACCAGCCTTCAATAACCAGTTTTTTGAATCCAAAAAAATTACTAAGAGTAATGGTCAGCGGTATTGCAGGCAGCTCATGCGGGATATAAACCATAATTCCCTGAATTTCTTCGCAACTGTAGTTGTGAGGGTCATGTGGTTGCCCGAGGCGTACAGACGGGCTTTCACGGATATCAATGCAGCAGCTAATAACCGGAAATAGTTCAAGATAGACCGGTTTGCCGTGGGACTTAATATATGCAAGCGCCTTGTTCGTTATTGTAAGCATTGCCATTAAAGGAGCCTCCTTTACTAGTTTGCTACACAACTATTCGGTAGTAAGGGTGAATATCCTCCTCACGTAGAGAGTTTTAAAAAGCAAACTCTGCGGCGGCTTGCTGTTTGATAGTGACATAATATTTGGAAACTGAATAGTATACATTGTAATGTGTGAGATGCGCCGGCTTAGGGGGGATGATATTGTTTAACCGGACAGAAGCCGTGAATAATCTACTGGCATTGATGAGACTGCAAAATAGTTATATTCATGAGTTAAACAAGCTAATATATGCCGCCGCTACTGATTTGACGCTGGCTAACAATCATGAATTCACCATGTTTGTTGATAATTTTTTCGAATTTGCTCATTATCATTATAACAGTGAAGGCTACAGCCAAGCTGCGCAGTTGGTGCAGATCTACCATTATATTTTATTGGAGCGATTGCTGGATAGTCAGGTTTTAGTTGCTGCTGAACAAATGGAACTTGCCATTGGCCATCTGGAGATGGCTGTTCGGGAGATGCAGGCTAGGTTTCATCCACAAATAATTCTGCTAAATCAGGGGATTCTACTAATGGAAGAGACTCAGTTAAAGATTATTGAGAGTCTGGAAGAACTTTTGGAACGATCTCAGCCTGTTCCCAAATTGCAGAATTAGAAAAAAGTTTGTGAAAAACAGGATTTTTACTATGGCTATGGAATAGTTTAAAGACATAATGCCCGTAGAGGACATTATGTCTTTATGCTATTATATAACAGCGAGTAATTCTAAAAGAAGAACGATGACTTTATTGCCATTAGGGCGCAGAGATGCTATTATGCAAAAAGGAAGGTTTCGAGGTGTAGTAATGGATATAGATTATGTGAGTCGCCTGTTTGAGGAGTTTAAGGCAGGCGATCTGACACTTGACGAAGCTCTGGACAAGCTAAAAATACTGCCTTATGAAGATTTGGAATTTGCTAAGCTGGATCATCATCGATTGTTGCGCCAGGGGTTTGCTGAGGTTGTTTTTTGTCAGGGGAAAACAGTGGAGCAGGTACAAGCTATTATGGAAAGGCTGGCTAGGTATAATCACAGTATTTTGGCGACAAGGGCTACTAAACAGATGTATGATGCGGTAAAGCAAGTCGTGACTGACGCCCGGTATCATGAATTGGCACGGCTTATTACTGTTGAACGGCAGAAACCGCCGGTAGATAAGGAACGGTTTATTTTGGTTATGAGTGCCGGAACCAGCGATATTCCGGTAGCTGAGGAAGCTGCCATTACTGCTGAAATGATGGGCAATGAAGTGAAAAGGGTGTATGATGTTGGAGTGGCGGGTATTCACCGGTTGCTTGATCAGCACCAGTTGATTGAACAAGCCAATGTACTTGTGGTGGTAGCCGGCATGGAAGGTGCGCTGGCAAGTGTTATCGGTGGTTTGGCAGCCAAACCGGTTATTGCGGTGCCGACAAGTATTGGTTATGGCGCAAGTTTCGGTGGCCTGGCGGCTTTGTTAAGTATGCTTAATAGCTGTGCAGCCGGAGTGGCTGTTGTTAATATTGATAATGGCTTTGGCGCAGGCCGGATGGCCAGTATGATTAACCACATGAGGTGAGTATATACAAATGGATATAAAATGTAATGCCATTTATCTTGATTGTTTTGCCGGTATTAGTGGCAACATGCTGCTTGGAGCCTTGCTTGATGCCGGTGCGCCAGCAGAATTGTTGCGGGCTGAACTGGCCAAACTGGCAGTAACAGGGTATCGGTTGAACTTGTCAAGGGTTGATAAGGGTGGTATAAACGCCTTTTACCTGGATGTTCAGGTCGATGAAGCAGTACAAGAACATCGTAATTTAGCTGATATAATTGCTATTATTGAACAGTCCACCCTCAAACCTGCTGTAAAGGAAAGCAGTAAAGCTATATTTACTCGTTTGGCTCAGGCTGAAGCCAAAGTCCATGGTATGCCGCTTAATGAAATTCATTTTCATGAAGTTGGCGCAGTAGATTCCATTGTTGATATTGTTGGTATTGCGTGGGCTCTTGATTATCTCCATATTGAACATATATATGCTTCGCGACTTCGTGTTGGCAGTGGTTTCGTTACGTGCTGTCATGGGCTTATTCCTGTCCCGGCACCGGCTACTGCCGAACTGTTGCATGGCATTCCCTATTATCCGGGTGATATTGAAAAGGAACTGGTAACGCCGACTGGAGCCGCTGTTTTAGCAACACTTGGTACTGGTTTTGGCAGCATGCCGGTCGGTTTTATTAGCAGCAAAATTGGGTATGGTGCCGGTACCTGGAATATTGCTATCCCTAACGTATTGCGCCTCTATTTAGGTGAGGTAACAGCCACTAGCAAAAATAGGCAAGATGAGAATCCAAAAGATGAACAATTTTTGGTAATTGAGACCAATATTGACGACCAAACTCCCGAAATCTATGGGTATATAATGGATAGATTATTTGCCGCTGGTGCCTTGGATGTCTGGCTAACCCCCATTATTATGAAAAAGAATCGGCCGGCAACCAAATTGTCGGTACTGGCTGCTCCAGATTGTCAAAATAAGGTCGCAGAAATAATCTTGCAGGAAACAACATCGATTGGTATGCGCTGTTATCCGGTAGCAAGAACGATGGCTGACCGTGAATTTATTGTTATCGGATTACCCTGGGGGGATGTCAGAGTGAAAGTCAGTTCTTATCAGGGCAAAATATGCAATGTTGCGCCTGAATACGAGGATTGTCGAAAAATTGCGGCGAAGTCGGGAATACCGCTTAAGGTAGTCCAGCAGCTGGCATTAAAAGAAGCCATGTCAATTTGTTAAAGATATTTATGTTATGGATAAATTAAGTATGAAAAGATGAATTAAGTCAAGTTTATAGGCTGTATTTTAAGAGTTTTGAGCAGATATAAAGGAATTTACCCTTTGTTAGCAGGAAAAACTGAAAATATGTAAAATTATAATTGTTAATATTGTAACTTTCATAATTAAATAAATGGCTCGCAGGGGAGGGAAGAAGCGTGGCGGTAAGGTATTGTATCAAACCATATTCGCTGAGTGAGGCAAAACCTGGCATGGAAATTGGACGGATGGTACTAACCCCAGAGGACAAGGTTATTTTAAGTGAAGGTACAATTCTCACAGACAGTATGCTGCACGGCTTGGAATTTTGGAATATTACCACAGTATTTATTAAAGAAGCATTGCCATCTGAGCCAGGTATTGATTTTTCTATTCCTGAAACTGTTGTCCGGAAAAAGTTCTATGCAGATTATGATAATACTGTCAGTGTTGTGAAGGAAGCCTTTGCCAAAACTCGTTTTTTTCAAGAGGTTCCGCTGGATGCCATGAAGGAGTTGGCTAGTAATGCGATTGAACCGTTGATTAATTCGCCTGGTGTAATTAATCATGTAAATTTGGTGCGCCGACAGGACGATTACACCTTTCATCACTCTGTTAATGTAGCCATTATATGCGGAGTAATGGGTAAGTGGCTTGGGTATACAGGTGCAGAATGGAAGGACTTGATACTAGCCGGATTGCTTCATGATATCGGTAAAACCCAAATCCCACTTGAAATATTAAATAAACCAGGCAAGCTTACGTCTGACGAGATGGAGATTATGCAGCTTCACACAACCAGGGGATATAAACTGCTGTCCACGAAGCAGGGGATTCCAAACGGCGTAATTCATGGAATTCTCCAGCATCATGAACGGTTTGACGGCAGTGGCTATCCTCTTGCCGTTTATGGCGATCAAATTCATCGATATGCGCGAATTATTGCGGTTGCCGACATATATGATGCTATGACTTCGGATCGCGTTTATCATCGTAAAATCTCACCATTTGCAGTAGTCGGAATGATTGTTGAGGAAATGTTTCAAAAGCTTGATCCTGAGATTGGTGCAATTTTTTTAAATAATGTTCGTGATTATTTTATCGGCAATATTGTTGAATTAAGTGATGGCCGCCAAGCGGAAGTAATTTATTTGGGACAATTTATGGCATCACGGCCAATAGTAGTTACTGAGGATAAGGAATATATTGATTTAGAATGTAACAAAACGTTGCGAATTGTGAAAATCGCTAGAGCCTAACTAATATTAATGCGATAAGGGGAGTATATTTCTTAGCTATGCTGAGGCAGGCCGGATTGATCCTATTTTGTATCATACTAGGAGTGAACAATTATGAGGCAAACTACCCAGGGACGTAGTTCTAATAGCACAATTAAAGATGTCCAAAATAGCTGTGACGAACGTGGTATTGCAATTCAAAAAGTTGGAGTCAGTGATGTGCATCTGCCGTTTTTAATAAAAACTAAAAGCGGTTCCTTTCAAAGTGTTTTAGCCAAAATTAAGCTTACCGTTGATTTGCCGCAAGAGTTCAAAGGGACACACATGAGCCGGTTTATTGAAATTCTTAGCGATTGGAGTCAAAAACCGGTGTCCTACCGGGAAATTGAGTATATGTTGACAGACACAATTGACCGTTTGCAGGCCAAAAGAGCGCATATTGATATTAATTTTAAATATTTCATCGAAAAGATGGCACCAGTGAGTGGCTTTAAAAGCATGCTGGATTATGATTGTGTATTTTCAGGTAACTTAGTGCATGGCGGGCATTTGGACTTGATGTTTGGTATTACGGTACCATTTACCTCACTATGTCCCTGTAGTAAGGAGATATCGCAATATGGGGCGCATAACCAGCGGGGGATTATGAAGGCGAAGATTAAACAACAGCCGGGAAAGTTTATCTGGATTGAAGATTTGGCAGCAATGATGGAAGAACAAGGAAGTTGTCAGGTATATCCTTTGTTAAAGCGCGGGGATGAAAAATATGTTACGGAAAAGGCCTATGAAAATCCTAAATTTGTTGAAGATGTACTCAGGGACTTAGTCTTAACGTTGCGTAAGATTGATGGTATTGAATGGTTTGAAATTGAGTGTGAAAACTATGAATCTATTCATAACCATAGCGCCTATGCCTCGCATATTGAGTGTGTAGAAAGCTAATAAAGCGGCGCCGGACTCCAGTAGGCTAGTCCGGCGCCGCATTTGGGTTTTGGGACTATTCAGCGGAATAGTCACCATTTGCGTCATATTTGGCAGTTAAGGTTTGGTTGGCCATAGCGCTTTTCGAATTGGTCGCTGAGGTAGTGCTGCTGCTTGTTTGCGATTGTTTAGCAAGTTGGCTTAACTTGTTCATATCTGCAGAGGTAGCCGAAGCTGTGCCGGAAGTAGCGGAACTAGCGGAACTAGCGGATGTTCCGGACATTCCGGAGGCTTTGCTGGAGTAATCGTTATTTGCATCCATCTTGGCAGTCAAGGTACCATATTCGCTTTTGCTTGCTGCTTGTTTGCTTTGTTTGGATTGTTCCATAATGTGATTACCTCCCTGAATTTTAATTTGGCCATGTGACCAATATTAGTATCAGAAAACATATATCAAGTCATACCAGGGATTTTTTGCCCAATAGCAATTCATATAAAAAATCCCAGTTGAGGTTATAATATGAAACAGTTAATTGTGAATGCAGATGATTTTGGGTTACATAAAAACATTAATCTTGGCATTATCGAAGGGCATATCCGAGGCTGTATTACGAGTACTTCACTTATGGCCGGTGGACCTGCATTTAATCATGCGGCAGCGTTAGCTGCCGAACATCCGCAATTGGGGATTGGTGCTCATCTTACACTTGTGGGTGGAATGTCGGTAACTGATCCGGGGTCTATTCCTTCCTTAGTTGATACTGAGGGGATGTTGTGTACCAGTTATCCGGCATTTTTGAAAAAGTTTTGTTTGGCAGGTATTTGCTTAGACGATGTGCGCCGTGAACTAACGGCACAGGTTAAAAGAATATTGTCGGCTGGCATTACGATTACTCATCTTGACAGCCATCAGCACCTGCATGTGGTGCCGGGGATTCTTGATATTGTGCTAAGTATTGCCAAAGAATTTAATATCAGGGCTATACGGATACCGGCTGAATCGCTGGTGTTCTTAGGTGGTTTTAAACCGGGAGCAGGCAGGATAATTGGCCGCTCCGGTCTTAGTATTTTGGCTGGTATGGCTCGTTTTAAGGCGCGACAGGCTGGTTTAGCGGCACCGGATCATTTCTATGGAATGGTAGCGGGCGGCAGTATGGAGGAAAAGTTACTACTTACTATTATTGATAATCTGTCTGAGGGCATAACAGAAGTTATGGTTCATCCTGGCTTAGATGAGGTTGCTCTCAATAGCGTATTTAACTGGCAATACCATTGGCAGCAGGAACTGAGTGCAATTACTAGCTGCCGGGTTGTTCAGCGTTTGGAACAAGAGAATATTAAACTCGTGTCATTTGCCGGGATGAATAACAGTAAAGGGTGATTGCTATAATTTAAATTAAAATATTTAATTTTGATAATTATCGTCTTGCTAGCAGGAAAAGAGCCAATTATATGGAATAATACCACTAACATAATTTGATAGTGTAAGGGAATGGGTGCTTTGTGCTTAATAGGGAAGTCCGGTGTAATACCGGCACGGTCCCGCCACTGTAATGGGGATGCTTCCTAAATTTGCCACTGGGAAACCGGGAAGGCTTAGGGCGGCGATGAACCAGAGTCAGGAGACCTGCCTGTTCTAACACACGCCGCTAGGACCTACGGAAGATAGGCAGGTGTGGGTACAATAATCAGGCAAAATGCATATATTGTTTGGTGTTATACCCCCTGCTAAGGGGGTTTTTCTATTGTCTGATATACCAATACCAATGCGCAAAGGAATAACTACCGGGACTTGTGCGGCCGCAGCTGCCAAAGCGGCAGTACTGGCCTGGCAAGGTCAGCAGGCTGCAGTCGTTGAAGTAATTTCACCGCAGGGCATAACACTGACAGCGCCGATTGCTGCCAGTCATGCGCTTGCTAATGGCGGTATTGGCTGGGTAATTAAGGATGCCGGCGATGATCCGGATATTACGAATGGGGTTAAAATTGTAGCGGAAGTAATTATAACCGATCAGCCGGGAATTATGATCAAGGCCGGTGAGGGTGTCGGTACGGTGACAAAACCGGGTCTGGCTATGCCGGTAGGAGAGCCGGCTGTAAACCCTGGACCGCGTATCATGATTACTAAGGCGGTTAACGATTGTTTGCCGCCAGGTAAAGGAGCTGTAGTTACTATTTCCGTTCCCAATGGGGAGACAATAGCTGCTAGAACGCTTAATCCAACGCTGGGAATAGTGGGCGGGTTATCCATTATTGGTACTACCGGGATTGTTGAACCCATGTCTGAAGAAGCCTTTAAAAATTCGCTGGTACCCCAAATTAGTGTGGTGCGGGCACTGGGATATGACGAAATCGTATTTGCCCCCGGAAAGATTGGACAGGATATTGCCGTTAATCGCTATGGTTTACCAGCTGAAACAGTTGTGCAAACAAGTAATTTTATCGGACATATGTTGGAAAATGCCGTGAAGTATGAAATGCGACGGGTGCTTTTATTTGGTCATCTGGGGAAAATCGGTAAAGTTTCGGCAGGAATATTCCATACGCATAATCGAATGGCTGATGCCCGGATGGAAACAATAGCTGCCTATATGGCCGTTAGCGGCGCACCGCAGGCAGCCATTGAAGAGGTGTTGTCTGCGACTACAACCGAAGCAGCTATGCCGATTATTGCCCGCTATAATATGAACAAGGTGTATAATTTATTGGCTGAAAGGGCCAGCAGCAGAGCCATGCGGTATGTGTTTGGTGATTTAACAGTGGGAACAGTTATTGTAACTTTAAAGGGAGAGATACTGGGGCTTGATCAGACGGCCCGGGAAATTGGAGGACATTTAGGATGGAATGTACCTATCGAATAATTGTTGTGGGTATTGGTCCCGGCTCGCCTGATTATCTGTTGCCAATAGCCAGCCGGACAATTACGGCGGCGGCTGTTTTGGTCGGTAGTCAACGGTCGCTTGATACCTTTGCGACGAATAATCAGGTTACCAGGGTGATTGACAAAGATATTACCGGTGTGCTTGATTTTATTGAACAGCAGTTTGCCAGTCAGGATGTAGTTGTTATGGTATCAGGTGATCCAGGGTTTTACAGTATGTTGACTGCACTGAGAAAGCGTTTTGCCGCTAAGCGCCTTACTGTTATTCCGGGAATTAGTTCAGTGCAGCTTGCTTTTGCGCGAGTGGCCGAGGTTTGGCAGGATGCGGCTTTAATCAGTATGCATGGCCGCAGGGCTGCTGACGATGTATTATGCTATCGCCCCGGATATAAGGTGGGGATATTAACAGATACTCAGCATAATCCGGCAACGATTGCCGGTATTCTATTAGCTCACGGTTGGCCGGTGACTGCTTGTGTGTGGCTATGCACCAATCTGTCCTATGATAATGAGGAAATAGTCAGTGCAACGTTGGCTGAGACAAGGTCAATTTCCGGGTTTGAACATAGTGTAATGGTGGTGAAGGCATGACACAGGGGCTAGGGATTCCAGACAGTCAGTTTATTCGGGGCAATATTCCGATGACCAAGCAGGAGATTAGGATATTAACCTTAGCAAAGGCTAATATTGGCGCTAATGATACTGTCATTGATATTGGTGCAGGTACCGGCTCATTGTCAATAGAAGCAGCTTTGCTAGCTAAACATGGCAAGGTATTTGCCATTGAACGTGAAGCAGAAGGTTTTGACTTAATCAAGGCTAATGCCGTTAAATTTAAAGTGGAAAATGTTGAGCCGATACTGGGAGCAGCCCCGGAGGCATTAGCAGGATTGCCGGCTGCTGATGTTATTTTAATTGGTGGCAGTGGCGGGAAATTGCCAGATATACTGGCTTGTGCCGACAAATTGCTTAAACCGGGTGGACGGTTGGTTGTAACAGCAGTTACAGTGGAAACGCTCTCTACTGCACTTCATATACTGAGAGAGAAAAAGGAATACAATGTCGATGCCTGCTCGGTGCAGGTAACCCGAATTCAATCAGTAGGTGCCAGTAATATGTTCAAGGCACTTAATCCGATATACATAATCGCGTGTAGTAAATAGGTTCAGGCTGGATGTAACAGCCTAAGAAGAAGGGAGATAGTAACATGAATGTCTTTTTCGTTGGAGCGGGTCCGGGCGACCCTGAATTAATCACTGTTAAAGGTCAGCGGCTTTTGGGACAGGCGGATATTATTATTTATGCTGGTTCATTGGTCAATCCAGCACTGCTGTCGCTGGCTAAAAATGGTGCTGCCATCTATAATAGCGCCTCTATGACCTTGGATGAAGTTATTGCTGTTATGGAACAAGGGGTTAAAGAAAACAAGTTGGTAGTCAGACTTCATACCGGAGATCCCAGCATTTATGGTGCTATCCAGGAACAGATGGATAAGCTGGCAGTCAAAGATATTACTTTTGAGGTTATCCCGGGTGTTAGCTCTTTTCTGGCTACCGCTGCTGCTTTAAAACAGGAATATACCTTACCCGATGTATCTCAGACGGTGATTATTACCCGGCTGGAAGGTCGTACGCCTGTACCTGAAAAAGAAAAGCTAATTAAGCTGGCCAGTCATGAGGCAACTATGTGCATCTTTTTGAGTGTGCATATGCTGGACGATGTGGTACAAGAGCTAATCGACGGTGGCTATACAAAGGAAACGCCGGTAGCGATTGTGCAAAAGGCGTCCTGGCCTGATCAGAAGATTTTTCGTGCTACCTTGGCTACAATTGCTCAGCTTGCTAAAGAAAATAACATTGACCGTACAGCTATGATTGTTGTTGGCAAGGTTTTAAGCACAGAGTATGCTTTATCCAGACTCTACGCCCCCGAATTTGGACATATGTTCAGGGAGGCCAAGTAGGCTGTGAAAGTAGCAGTCATTTCAGTAACTAATAAAGGCGCTGAATTAGCCAGCAAGATAGCGCCGCTTATCGGGCCTGAAGTTGATATATATGCAAAGGTTGGGCGAAATCCGTGCAATGAACCTCATACCTACTGCTGTTTAGGTGATTTGGCCGGTGAACTATTTTCAAATTATGATGGTTTGCTTTTTATTATGGCAGCAGGTATTGTTGTGAGAGTGATTGCACCCTATGTTAGAGATAAACGGGTTGACCCGGCGGTAGTGGTTATGGATGATGGCGGCAATTTTGCAATTAGTTTGCTGTCAGGTCATATTGGCGGTGCCAATGAGCTGGCGCAGCGGGTGGGGAGTGCTGCCGGGGCCACGCCTGTAATTACGACAGCAACAGATGTTGCAAAATTACCGGCTGCCGATGTACTTGCCGCCAAACTTAACCTGGTGATAGAACCATTTAATTCTTTAAAGACAATTAACGCGGCCATTGTAAATGGTGATAATGTAAAATTCTTCCTGGATAGAGAGCTGGCCGGACAGGAGCAATATATTTGTTTGGCGGCAAAACAGGGGGTCGTGCTGGCTGATAGTAGTGGATTAGCTCTTAGCGAGGAATATGATGCAGCCGTTGTAATTACCGACAGGAAACTAAGTATCCCCAAACCACACCTGTATTTGCGTCCCGGTAGTTTAGCCATAGGTCTTGGCTGCCGGCGCGGCACGACCAGTGCTGAAATTTTAGCAGCTATCAGTCAGGCTTGTTTGACTGTTAAACGCAGTAGTAACAGTGTGGCCATAATTGGGAGTACAGTGGTTAAGGAAGACGAAATCGGTCTACTGGCAGCAGCTCGGCAACTGGCAGTGCCGATTAAGTTTTTTTCTAATAAGCAATTGCAAGCGTGTATTGAACAATATGACTTGTCGTTATCAAATTTTGTTAAAGAAAAGATAGGAGTGGGAAATGTATGCGAACCAGCAGCAATTCTAGCGGGGAAAAGCAACAACCTGATTTTGCCGAAAGCGAAGTATCCCAAAGTGACTGTGGCTATCACGCAGGTAAACTATCGGTGGTGGGAATAGGGCCTGGCAGTCAGATTGATATGACACCGCGCGCCAGGCAAGCTATTGAAGGTGCTGAGGTCATTGTCGGGTATGATACTTATTTAGAGTTGATAAAAGATTTAGTGTCTGGAAAAACCATTATCGGCACAGGTATGATGCAGGAAATTGATCGTTGCCAGGCAGCGGTAGAACAGGCAATGGAAGGAAAGCAGGTTGCCGTTATTTCCAGTGGTGATCCAGGTATCTACGGTATGGCCGGCCTGGTGCTTGAACTTGTTGCCAAATATCCGGAGACTGTTCAGCCTGAGGTTAGTGTTGTTCCTGGTATTAGCGCTGTTGGGGCGGCGGCTTCTATTTTGGGTGCGCCGTTAATGCATGATTTTGCTGTCATTAGTTTGAGCGATCTGTTGACTCCCTGGGAGGTTATTCAAAAGAGAGTCGAGATGGCAGTTGCCGGTGATTTTGTTATTGCTATTTATAATCCGAAAAGTATCCGGCGGACAAGTCAAATTGAAACAGTGCGCGAAATTGCACTGAAGCACCGGGGTCCGGAAACTCCTGTCGGTATTGTTCATCACGCCAGTCGTACAAAAGAGAATAGGAAGATCTCAACATTGGAACAGTTTACGAATGAGCATATTGATATGTTTTCGCTGGTCATCATTGGCAATAGTCAGACTTATGTAGCTGATGGAAAAATGGTGACACCGCGAGGCTATCGTCTATGATTTTAGTGCTGGCTGGAACGCTTGATGGCCGGGAATTGGCTGTGCATTTGGCTGCAGCCGGACATCAGGTGCTGGCTGCAGTAATTAGCGAGTACGGGCGAAGTCTAGCTGAATTACCGGGTATTCGTGTTCACACCGGGCAATTGACAGTAGAAGGTATGCAGAATTTAATTGCCGACCAGAACATTACGGTTTTCGTTGATGCCAGTCATCCTTATGCTGTCAATGGTTCGATGAATGCCATGCAGGCCTGTGAACTTGCAGGTATTGAATATATAAGGTATGAGCGTGCCGAAGTTTGTGTGCCTGAGTATGAACGATTATATGTTGCCAGTGATGCTGCTCATGCTGCCAAGCTGGCTGCCAGTCTGGGCAAGGTGATATTCTTAACTACCGGCAGCCGCACGCTCAAAATGTTTAAAACCGAACCGTTATTGGCGAAGTGTCGCCTGATTGCGCGTGTGCTGCCCCAACCTGACGTTGTGCAAGAGTGTGTTGACTTAGGTTTTAATCCAGGTGACATTGTGGCCATCAAAGGGCCATTTTCTCAACAGCTTAATGCTGCACTATTTAAGGAATATGATACCGAAGTCATTATAACAAAAAATAGCGGGACAATCGGCGGCGCAGATACTAAAATAGCGGCAGCCATTGAATTAAACCTACCAATTATTGTAATTGGTAGACCGGATATCAGCTATAGAAATTTATGCCAGACACAAGAACAAGTAATCGATATGGTAAAGAATATGGAATGACAACAGGTAATGTTAATTTACTAGGGAGGTAGCACTATGCCGTATATAAAAGATCCGATGGCTATTGAGACGCGCAGTATGGAAATTATTGCGCCTTATCTGGCTGATTTTCATTTAGATGAACAGACAATCAAGGTGTATTCGCGAATTATTCATGCTGCCGGCGACCCGGATTATGCGAATATAATAAAAGTGCATCCGGAGGCCATCGCCGCAGGTATTGCTGCACTTAAGGCCGGCTGTAATATTTTTTGTGATGTTGAAATGGTGCGTACAGGCATTAATAAACGACGATTGGCCGAATTTGGCGGCCAGGCGTTTTGTTTGGTAGCAGATGAGACAGTGGCTAAGGAAGCTAAGGCAGCCGGTATTACCCGCTCGATGGCGGCGATGCGTAAATTTGGTATGCAGCTTAATGGTGCCATTGTGGCTATTGGCAATGCACCAACCGCGCTGTTTGAAGTACTGACAATGATTAAAGAAGATAATATTAAACCAGCACTGATTATTGGTGTGCCTGTTGGTTTTGTTGGTGCCGCTGAATCGAAGGAATTGCTGCATGCGACTGCACCTGTGCCGTATATTACTGTGCTTGGCAATAAGGGGGGCAGTCCGATCGCGGCCGCCTCTGTCAATGCCGTCATGTATATGTTAGGCCGCTAAACGATAAGCAATCCAATAAACAAGTTTATAGTAATCTTTATTCTGCCGTAGGAGGGGTGCGCATGGACCAATTGAATATTCCAAGAGTTGTGATTGCTGGCGTTAATAGTGGTGTTGGTAAAACAACCATCGTAAC
Source organism: Sporomusa sp. 246TCP1 (assembly GCF_057319775.1). NCBI lineage: Bacteria > Bacillati > Bacillota > Negativicutes > Selenomonadales > Sporomusaceae > Sporomusa > Sporomusa sp. 246TCP1. The sequence continues at coordinate 957,549 of NZ_CM170492.1, forward strand.
CGGGATGCTCGCGGCGTTATCTAAGCGTGGCTTTAAAGTCCAATCCTATAAGGTGGGTCCTGATTATATTGATCCGGGTTTCCATCGTTTAGCCAGTGGTAAAAGTGCGCATAATCTTGATTCCTGGCTGGTGCCGCCGGAATTATTGGCAGATATATTTACCAGTACGGCGGCCCAAAACGATATTGCCATTATTGAGGGCGTTATGGGGCTGTATGATGGCGGGCGCGCTGGTGTTAGCAGCACGGCAACTGTGGCTAAATTGTTAAAGGCACCGGTAGTGCTGGTAATTGATGCTAAATCAATGGGCGAGAGCGCGGCGGCTATTGCGCTCGGCTTTAAACTGTATGATTCAGAAGTGGATTTGGCTGGGGTCATTATTAACAGACTTGGCTCAGAAAGTCATAAGCTGATGGTATGTGAGGCAATGGATAGACTGGGGATTCCGGTTATTGGCACAGTTTTCCGCAATAATGAGCTTAGTATGCCAGAACGCCACCTTGGTTTAACACCAGTTACTGAGCAGGATGCGGTAGCTGTGGTAGATAAAATAGGACAGCAAGTGGCAGAGCAGGTGGCCTTAGATAAGCTGGTGACTGTGGCTAAAACTGCCGGCCCGCTTCCCAAGCATCATGCACCGGCAAAGAGCAAACATAATCAAACACCAATCCGTATTGGCGTAGCCCAGGATGATGTTTTCACTTTTTACTATCCATCAAGTCTGGAAGTTTTAGCTGAGTTTGGTGCGGAAATTATTCCGTTCAGCCCGCTTATGGATAAACAATTGCCTACAGTTGACGGTATTATATTAGGCGGTGGTTTTCCAGAAATGTTTGTCAGGGAATTATCAGCCAATATTGGCATGCGGCAGGATATACTGCAGGCTGCTAAGGCAGGTATGCCGATATATGCCGAGTGTGGCGGACTGATGTACCTGGCACGGCAGATTACAGATTTTGATGGCCGGACATATGATATGGCTGGCATTATTCCGGCAGTATGTCAGATGCAGTCTAAACTGGAAACAGTAGGCTATGTGGAAGCTAAGGCATTAACCAACAATGTACTATGTACGACTGGGGAAAGTCTGCGGGGGCATGAATTTCATTTTTCTCGGATGTTGCCTGAGGTAAGCAGTGCAGAGTTTCCGTGGGCTTTTGCCTTTAAAAAAATGCGGACAGGTGCTATTTATCAGGGCGGCTATGCGGCAGGAAATGTATTAGCATCTTATCTGCATATGCATTTTGCGGGCAATAGACAAGCTGCTGAGCAGTTTGTCACGCGGTGCGCTCAGTATAGACACCTAGCAGGACTGGAGATGTAGCTACGATGGCAGGTAAAATTGTTTTGGTTACCGGCGGTGCCCGCAGTGGTAAAAGTACATTTGCTGAACAGATAGCCGCTCGCGGCGGACGGAGGGTAGCATATATTGCTACTGCTCAAATCTATGATGAGGAAATGAAAGAACGGGTGAGTATCCATCAAAGCCGCCGTCCCGCCAACTGGCTGACTTTTGAAGCTCCTTATAATGGCGACGAGGCCATGGCAAAAGCAGCTTTGAGTGCAGACACTGTATTATTTGATTGTCTGACACTTTATACAAGTAACTTACTCTTAGCACCTAAGGCACCAAGTGACAGGGAAGAACGCCGGCAAGCTGTGCTTGGCAGCATTGAAAAATTACTGGCAAGTGCTAAACAGGGAAATTGTGATGTGATCTTTGTTTCTAACGAAGTTGGCTTAGGAATTGTGCCAGATAATGCGTTGGCTCGCGAATATCGTGATGTGGCGGGGCTTGTCAATCAAATGGTAGCGGCTAATGCGGATGAAGTATATTTGGTAGTAAGTGGTTTGGCTGTTGAGCTAAAAAAAATAGCCGTTAGTCTGAAGGAGAGTGAACTTAATGGCTAAAGCAATTATGCTGCAGGGAACAAGCTCCCATGTTGGCAAAAGCATTTTAACTACGGCGTTATGCCGGATTTTTAAACAGGATGGTCAGCGGGTAACCCCATTTAAAGCACAAAATATGGCACTTAACTCTTATGTTACCAAAACCGGTGGCGAAATGGGTCGGGCACAAGTGGCTCAGGCCGAAGCAGCCGGACTGGACCCGACTGTCGAAATGAACCCGGTATTACTAAAACCGACAGGTAATTCCTGCTCACAGGTCATTGTTATGGGCAAGCCTGTGGGTAACATGTCAGCAAAGGAATATCATGCCGGTTATAGTCTGAAGGCTCTGGGGGTAGTGACCGAGTGTATCCAAAAGCTGCACAAAGACTTTGATACTATTGTCATTGAAGGAGCCGGCAGCCCGGCGGAGGTTAACCTTAAAGACAATGATATTGTTAATATGCGTGTTGCTAAACTGGCTGGTGCACCAGTTCTGCTTATTGCCGATATTGATCGAGGCGGAGCCCTAGCTTCCATTGTCGGGACACTGGAATTGCTAGACACGGATGAACGTGCGTTGGTCAAAGGCCTGATTATTAATAAATTCCGGGGCGATATTACCTTACTGAAACCAGCATTGGATTTTCTTGAAGTGAAGACAGGTAAGCCGGTTATTGGCGTTGTGCCACATCTTGACAGGCTGGGGATTGATGATGAAGATTCTGTATCACTGGAGGATAAAGAGCAGCCGGAGAAAGTCAGCGAGCTTGATATCGCCGTATTGCGTTTGCCGAAGATATCCAACTTTACTGATTTTGATGCGTTAGCTAATGAAAGTGATGTCCAGGTGAGATATGTGCGCCAGGGGGAAGCTATTGGCAAACCAGATCTGATTATCCTGCCAGGCAGTAAAAATACCACGGAAGATTTATTGTATCTTCGCCACAATGGCTATGAACAGGAGCTTATCAAGCTGGCTAAAAGCGGTACGCCGCTTGTGGGCATCTGCGGTGGTTATCAGATGTTGGGGCGGGAGGTACAAGACCCTGAACATACAGAGTCAGACCTGGACAAAGTTATGGGCTTAGGTCTTATCGACAGTATTACGATCTTTGAAGCCAATAAAGTAACCCATCAAGTTAAGGTGGCGGCGTGTAACCATAAGTTTTTAGGGATTAATTATAGTGGTCACAACTTGGCCGGTTATGAAATTCATATGGGTCGTACCCAGTTTTTATCCCCGGTAGATGCTGCTTTTACTATTGCCACCCGGTCAGGTAAGCCAGTACAGTTGACTGACGGCGCTATTTCTGCCGACGGTTTGGTTATGGGTACCTATATCCACGGAATTTTTGACAATGACACCTATCGGCGGGCGGTGCTGGATGCGCTGAGAGTGCGCAAAGGGTTAGCGCCGTTAGGAGTAATCAAGGATACGCAGGCGCTTAAAGATGCCGCCTATAACCGGTTGGCTGACGTTGTCCGGCAGAGTCTGGATATGGATCTCGTCTACCGGATTATGAACGAAAATAATGGTAGATAGCTATGACAGAGTATGTAATAGTCGGAGCAGTCATCCTTGACCGTTTGGTTGGCGATCCTCGGACAGCACTTCATCCGGTAGTTATTATCGGCAATTTTATTGCCTGGTTGGAACGACGGCTTTTGCAGGCCACTCATGCACCGGTTTATAAAAAGCTGGCTGGTGCAGTTCTCGTTCTTAGTGTGCTGGCAGTAGTATATGGCGTAGTGTGGCTGGTTATGGTGGCTTTAAGTTCGCTTCATTCCTGGGCTGGTTATATTGGCGGTGCAGTGCTGCTATCGTTTACGATATCAACAAGAAGTTTGGCGGAAGCCGGACGGGAGATAGCAGGCTTTCTGAGTAGCGGCAATATGGAACAGGCCCGCTATAAGGTGGGCTGGATTGTCGGGCGGGATACCGCTGAACTCAATACTGCCGAAGTGACCCGGGCCACTGTTGAGACAGTGGCAGAGAACATTGTAGATGGCATTATCTCACCGCTTTTTTATGCTGCAATCGGCGGTGTACCATTGGCTTTTTTATATCGTGCGGTTAATACTATGGACTCGATGGTTGGCTATAAAAACGAAAAATACCAGGATTTTGGCATGGTTGCTGCCCGGGTTGATGATGTGTTTAACTATATTCCCGCGAGAATTACCGGTTTACTGATTATTTTGGCAGCAGCTTTGCTCAAACAGAATGCGAGTGGCGCTTTTCAGGCCATCAAGCGCGATGCGGTTAAGCATCCCAGCCCCAACAGTGGTTATTCTGAAGCTGGTGTGGCCGGAGCATTAGGGATTAGACTGGGTGGACTTAATTATTATGGTGGGGTGGCCTCGTTGCGTTCTTACATGGGTGAGGCAAAGTGTGAGCTTGAGCCAATACATATTGAGAATACGATCCAAATTATGTATATGGTGACAATTTTGTTTATTGCAGGGACATTAGCTTGTAAATGGTTGTTTGCTTACCTATAGGCAGCCATTCGAGGTGGAGGAATAAAGGTTGAAAGACTTTTTTACCGGATTACAGTTTCTTACCCGCATTCGGCTGGTTGAGCAAAATGATTGGTCACCAGATAGCTTTGGGCGTAGTGTTAAATATTTTACATTGATTGGTGCTATTATTGGCTTGATTTTAGCTGGACTGAATTATGTTCTTAGTCAGTTCTTACCGTCCCATGTGCTGGCAGCGGTCCTTATTATCGCTGAGATTGTGCTTACCGGCGGGCTGCATTGTGATGGTTTTATGGATACGGCTGATGGCGTATTTTCCGGCCGTTCCCGGGAACGCATGCTGGAGATCATGAAGGATAGCCGGGTTGGTGCGAACGGCGTAGTGGCCTTTGGTCTATTACTGCTGCTGAAGTATTCACTTATTATAGATATGACACCGACAATGTTATTTGCTGCACTTATTACTATGCCGGTGGCAGGGCGCATGGTTATGGTAATCAGTATTACTTCGTTTTCCTATGCACGTCCTGAAGGTATGGGGAAAGCCTTCGCGCAATATGCCGGTCGTGCTACCTTAGGTATTACTGCTGCTATCGCTATCGCAGTGGTTGCTGCATTAGGCATCCGGGCCTCAATTAGTGCTGGTGGAGCTGTTGTGGCCGGAATATTGACAGCTCGTTATTTGGCTAACGTTTTGGGTGGTTTAACTGGAGATACCTATGGCGCTGTTACTGAATTGACCGAATTAGCAGTATTGCTCCTATTTGTAATCTAAAGGAAATAAGATTCAATCACTGAAAGGCAGACTTTTCAATGACGATTAAAGTTAAAGCACCCGGCTCATGCGGCGAATTAGTGCAGGGCACAATAAATGGCATCAACTTCTTAATTACCTGTCCGGTGGATTGGTATTCTGAAGTTACCGTAGTTTCCGGTGATAGTATGGTACATACTGAGCCTAAGACTGCCACAGCTGTATCTAAGACATTTGAATATCTTACTGTTTCAGGAAACCTTGGTTTAACTGTGGAATCTGATTTGCCGGTAGGCAAAGGTATGGCATCAAGCAGTGCTGATATTAGTGCTGCTTGTCAGGCTGCTGCACTGGCAGTGGCAGGCCGGCACTTGTCTTGTGACGAGATTGCCGATATTGCTTTAACCATTGAACCAACTGATGGGATTTTCTATCCGGGAATTATTATGTTTGATCATGTGGAAGGCAAAATTCGCCGTTCTTTAGGCAATCCCCCGCCAATATATATTGCTGTTTTCGATGTTGGCGGTCAAGTAGATACACTGGCTTTTAACCACCGTAAGGATCTAGCCGTTTTAAATCAAGCGAAAGAGCCGCAAATTATGGCTGCCGCTAGATTAGTGGCCAAAGGCCTGGAAACTGGTGATGCGCGGCTCATTGGCCAGGGAGCGACGATGAGTGCTGTAGCTAATCAATCGATACTATATAAGCCTTGTCTGGAGCAGGTTATAACGATCAGTCGGGATTTTGGAGCTGTCGGCGTTTGCGCCGCTCATAGTGGCACAGTTCTGGGTGTTATGTTTAGTGCAACTGCCATGAACGGCCATGAAAATTGTATCAAGGAAATAGGTCGTGTCTGCTCGGCAGTAGTCTATCTCAAGACTGTCCGGTTAATTGCCGGTGGGCTTATCATAACAGGAGATGATGGTAGTGATCGCTGAAAAGCAGATAGATAGCTTTGTTCACGGCGGTAATGTGCATGCTTGGGCCAGAGAGAGCGCTGGTGAGTTAGCAGATATACTAGACTATAGTGCGAATATCAATCCGCTGGGCTTGGCTGAGAGTGTTCGGAAAGCTATAATTCAGTCAGTAGGCCAGGTGGTTCATTATCCGGATGTAGAGGCTGCGCTGTTGAAAGCAGCGATAAGCAGGCACTATCATGTGGATGTTGCGCGAATTACGGCTGGCAATGGTGCTGTTGAATTGTTATATGTGTTGACACATACGCTGCGTCCTAAGCGGGTACTAATTCCCGCGCCTGCTTTTAGCGAATATGAGCGGGCTGCCAGGGCGGTTGGTGCAGCAATTGAGTATGCCTATTTAGTACCGGCAAATGATTTTACCATCAATGTAGAGGGGTTAGGCAGCCGTCTAAATGGAATAGATATGGTTTTTATCGGCAATCCTAATAATCCTACAGGTACGCTAGTGACTGTCAGTCAAATAGATTGCTTATTGAAAGCAGCCAGGCAGACGGGAACAATCGTCGTTGTTGACGAATCCTTTATGGACTTTATCATCGGTGATCAGGACTATACTTGCCGGCCATTGCTTACGAAATATGATAATCTGGTAATTATCCATTCACTGACAAAGTTTTATGCTATTCCCGGTCTTAGGCTTGGTTTTGCGTTGACTCATCCTGGTTTAGCGGCTAAGCTTCATGCTGCTAAAGATCCATGGAATGTTAACTTATTGGCACAAACCGCCGGTGTGGCTGCTTTAGCAGATACGGAGTATCAAATAAAGAGCCGGGAGACTGTGAAGGTTGAAAAAAATAGATTCTATACCAGTCTAAAAGCCCTGCCAGGAATAAAGCCATTTGTGCCGGCTGTTAACTACATTTTAATAGATATAAGCCCAAGTGGCTGGACTGCACCGCAATTGCGGCAGGTACTCGCTGCCCAGAGTATTTTAATTCGTGATTGTAGTAATTATCCGGGATTATCTACTAGTTATGTGCGGGTAGCTGTTAAGCTCAATGAACAAAACAAAATTTTGCTCCAATGGTTAGAGCAGGTATTGAGGTGAAGCTATGACTCGATTAATAGTAGTACGCCACGGGCAGACAGTGTGGAATTTAGAACGAAAATATCAGGGACACAGCGATATTGCGCTGACAGACAAGGGGCTCAGGCAAGCGGAGGCCGTTGGCGCGCGTTTAGCTGATGAAAAAATTGATGCCGTTTATGCCAGTGATTTATCGCGCGCTTTCAAAACAGCGGAATGCATTGCGGCCAGGCACAGTCTAACGGTAAGTGTTGTTCCTGCCTTACGGGAAATAAAGTTTGGTGACTGGGAAGGTCTCAATTATGAACAAATTTCTGCGCAATGGCCAGGGCTGCTGGGTAAGTTATGGACAACTCCCGATGAACTTCAAATACCAGGCGGGGAGAGCTTTCAACAGCTCAAAGAACGAGCTTATGCGGCTATCGAAAGAATTGTAGCAGCGCATCCGGACCAGACGGTAGCAGTAGTGGCCCATGGCGGCACAATTGGCACAATTTTATGCGCTATGCTTGGCATTCATTTGAATCATGTGTGGAGCATCAGACAGGATAACACAGCCGTCAATATCATTGAATACTATGATGGCCGGCCGACAATTACGTTACTAAATTGTGTTCGCCACTTAGTAGAATAGGGAGCATTATAGGGATGTGAGGCCGATGAACTTATTTGATTTGCCCAAGATATTGCCAGCGGAAGAACTGGTTGAAACGCTGCTGCCTGACCAGGGGGTTTTGATTGAACGAATTATTTCAACAGGGCAAGTATCGCCGCCAGATTTTTGGTATGACCAGGAACGGGACGAATGGGTAGTTGTATTACAAGGCGAGGCCGCTCTTCAATGGGAAAATGGGAGCGAACAAAAGCTGTTAGCCGGTGATTGGGTCTGTATTCCTGCTCATAAGCGGCATCGGGTTTCCTATACCTCGAAGCAACCGCCATGTATTTGGCTGGCTGTTCATGGAAGATTAGTGTTAAACCTTTGAGCATAGTAAAAGTCAAACGCTTAGTGATTGTGTGAGGTCAAGGACGAAAAGGAATGATCCGGGGGTTTAAAAGAAATAGTCGAAAACCCCAATTATTGACTATTCTTAAGCCTTGAGGTCAAGGATAACCATGATAAAATACAGAAGAAAACGTGGGACAGGGATATTGTTTTAAGAAACATATCTCCTGTCCCTGTGTTTTTCCTGATTATTATGAATGCAGTTGTTAAATTGTTTGATAAAGGCCTCTCTATTTCTTCAGGGCTAAGTAATGATAGGGTGTTTGTTGAATGGGGCAGTATTAATTCAGTTAAATTTACGCGGAACAGGAATGCTATTGTTGAAATTTTGGGTGCAGACGGGCTTGTGCGGTTGCAAAAAATTAAGAAAGAAATTGACTTGAACAAATTTAAAAAAATATTAAGAAGCCAACTGATCAACGTCAAAATTGAATATATTAATGTTCAAACGCCAGCAATATCATCGCTGGAATTCAAACGTGCGGAAAAACGTTACGATAAACAGGAGCAGCGTGTCAAGGATTTCATCAGAAATTGCGGATATGAAGATGATGAACAAATTTTAGAAGCGTGGAAAAACCGGCTTCAAGAGGAACTTATATTTCCTTTTGAAGCGGAAATAATTGATGAGCCTGGCCCATTGATGATTGGCAATATCTTGAAAGTTACGGGAATAGAAGAGATTATAGATGATAAGTATGGAATACTTGTCGCTGTAAGATTTGGTAGAAGAAAGTACATCTGGACTCTTTGCGATCTTGAACTGGTCGAAAAAACAAGTAGGAATTTTCAACCAGTAGTGATTATGCTATGTGGTTTGCTAATAGATGGATCGAATAAGAGCGGGTATCTATTACTACTATAATAATCTCTAGGGCAATCGCTTACATTTTTTCAACTAACGCTTTATGCGTTGAGTGATTCTGTTAGCACCGTTTGAGCAACAACAAGAATGTACAAGTATATGACGATAGTAGATTGATTGTAAGTTTGCTTGATGGTACAGAAATAGAATGCGAAATTAAACAGAAATAGAAAACAGGCCGGTTGGGGTGTAGAATGAATCACCTTGACCGGTTTTTTATGTTTTTTCGGCAAGAATTTGGCAGGGTCAGGGATATAGCTGATGCGTAGTGGGGCCATCGTCTGTTTGCCGCGTACGCACCACCTGGAAAAAAGCCCGGAGTGTAGGTGATATCCATTTATCTTTGTGGTACAACAACTGCACAGTATAATTGGGAATAGGCTCGTCCCATCGGAGAGGCTGTATTTGCCCTTCGGCTAATTCCTTCTCTACCGTAAAACGAGGCAACATAGATATTCCCAAACCAAGCATGATAAGTTGCTTTATTGTTTCGATACTGCTGGCTTCGAGGATGGATTGCGGAGTTGTCCTAAAATCCTTGAGGAATTTTTCCAGCGTTAAACGATAGCTGCAACCCGGTTCAGTGAGAATTACGCATGTTTCGGCCAAGTCATACGGTCTAACCTTTTCCTTCTGAGCCAGCGGGTGGTTTGGAGCTGCCAGGAACAGCATTTGTTCGCGGGAAATATCTTCTGCAATAAGATCATACTCCCAAACCTTGTTATTAATAATTACCCCAACATCGATTCTGTTATTGCGAATGTCGTCATAAATTGCATCGCAGTTTACAAACTTCAGGACCATTTCTACTTTGGGATAAGCCTTTCGATACGCTTGAAGCAATGCTGGCAAGCGATAAGTTCCTAACGATTCATTAGTTCCGATGGTCAAAGCGCCTTGCGGAACATCGGGATTGGCAATCACTTTCGCAGCTTCCGAAGTAAGCTTGATTACTTGTTCAGCATATGGCAGCAAAGCTTTTCCCTGAGCAGTCAGACATATGCGATGTCCAAGCCGTTCAAACAGTCTTACTCCCATCTCGTTTTCCAGATTCTGAATGTGGGTTGTTATGGTTGACTGAGCATATCCCAGCGCATCTGCCGCCTGCACAAAGCTTCCCTGTTTTGCGATAGTTACAAATGTTTTGAGTTGTCGAAGTTCCATGATCATCACCCTTGGTTCAGTAATTTCGAATGTTACGTTCTAATTATTCAATTTTATCATTTGTTACGTCTATGATAAGATAAATCACAAGAAACTGCTATAGAAAATTAGGTGGTGATCTGATGAAAACAAAAAAAGTGTTGCTTTTGCTGTCAACGGTTTTGAAGCCTATGAAGCCAGCGTCTTTACGGATGTACTGGGCTGGAATAAGCAGAAGGGTGACGGCTGCACCGAGGTAATAACCTGCGGCGGCCGCAAGGAATTGAAGTGTACCTGGAATTTCACCGTTATTCCCGAAATGTTGCTTTCGGAAGTTGACGTGAATATGTTTGACGCACTGGCTATTCCCGGCGGTTTTGAGGAAGCCGGCTTTTACACCGATGCTTTCAGCGATGAATTTCTTTCTGTCATTCGTGAATTTGACCGGGCAAACAAAATCATCGCCTCCATATGCGTTGGAGCTTTACCGGTAGGCAGAAGCGGCGTACTGAAGGGGCGCAAAGGAACTACATATCATCTAAATAATGGTTATCGACAAGATCAATTAGCGTCTTACGGAGTGGAAATAGTTGACCAATTAATGGTGATCGATAAAAATATAATAACATCTTCTTGTTTATTCACTGCTTTGAATGTGGCGTTTACTTTGCTAGAGATGCTGACATCGCCGGAAAACTGCTATAAAGTAAAACATTTAATGGGGTTTAATAAGGAGGGGCTTATTTATGAATAACGTAGGTATTTTTTTATTCAACGATATCGAACTTCTCGATTTTGCCGGTCCGTACGAAGTATTTTCCGTAACATCTGAACTAAATGAGTATCAACTCTTCAAGGTCTTCACTATATCCAGTGATGGCTACGAGATAAGATCTGTAAATGGATTAAGAGTAGTGCCTGACTTCAGCTTTGCTAACCATCCCCCCATCGACATTCTTGTAATCCCCGGAGGAGTGGGAACCAGAGCAGAAATTAACAAACGGGAAGTTCTTGACTGGATAAATAAGACATGCAAAAACTCCCAAATTACCATGTCAGTGTGCTCGGGCGCTAGAATCCTTGGCATCCTTGGCTTGCTTGACCACCTTGAATCAACTACCCATCATGAAGTTGTTGAACACCTAAAGGAGATAGCTCCTAACACCATTATTAGCCAAGGCAAACGCTTCATAGACAATAAAAATATCATGACAGCAGGCGGCATATCCGCCGGTATTGATCTATCCCTTCATATAGTAAAAAAAATTCACGGAGAAGCAATTGTCAATAAAACCATTCGATATATGGAATACGGTGATTGGCAATCACTATGATCCAGCAAGCAGACATTGAAAGGGCTAAAAAGGAGGAGGAATTTATGCGCATTCAACTTATTCGTAGCGCAACGCTGCGCCTTGAATATGCGGGAAAGAGATTGGTCATTGATCCGTACTTAGCAGCAAAACATACTATGCCTTCCTATGCAGGCAAATCACTAAATCCTCTGGTGAATTTAAAATGTTCCCCCAATGAAGTGATAGAGGGAGCGGATATGACTATTATTTCGCATTTGCATTCCGATCACTTTGACCCTGTTGCTCAAAACCTATTGCCAAAGGAAATGCCAATACTATGCCAACCCGAAGATGAGCCTGCAATTAAAGCCAAGGAATTCTCTAATGTAATATCTGTACCAAACAGGATAACATGGAACGAAATTACGGTTACCCGTACCCATTGTGAACATGGAAGTGGCAAGGTTTTGAAAGAGATGGGGAATGCGTCTGGCTTTGTTTTCCAGGCAAAAAATGAACCGACTATCTATTGGCCAGGGGATACAATTTGGTGTGAAGCTGTTATGGACGTTATTAAGAAAATTCAGCCTAAAATTATTATCACACACTCATGTGGTGCTGTATGGGGAGATAATGTTCCCATTGTGATGGATGCTCTCCAAACGGTAAAATTATGCCAGGTTGCCTCTGATAGCATAGTGATTGCCACACATATGGATTCGCTGGATCATGCGACCGTCACCCGCGAAAATTTGCGAAAGTATGCTGAAGCAAATAATATTTTTCCTGAAAAGCTTTTAATCCCTGAAGATATGGAGGAGTATACCTTCTAGTCCGCATTCCGCAAAACATTGGGGCTTGTCCAATCCGTGTTGCCTTCATACCGTGCCAACGAAAGTGGTTAAAAGAAAATGGAAAGCTATTATCTCGTATAAAATAATCTACAGTGAATCAATCATTTTGGATAAAGTAAGTACCATCTTAGTTAAGATTCAAAAAGAAGTTCTCTGTTTGCATGTATGATTATGATGGTAGAGGACTTTTCTTTAAATATTTTTATCTACCCTGGTCTGGTGTTTATTGCAAGGCTAATTATAAGGAATTAGTAGGTACCTACTTATCCACCAAGTAATCTCTTTTCTGGTATACAGATTTGTATTTTGCATTGGTGGAAAAGATAACGGTTTATGATGGCGGTAGGTTAATAGTGAGTTTGGTGATGGGACAGAATTTGAGTGCGTCCATTGAATAGTGACAAAACAATGATCCGATTGAGGTGGAGTGAAATCCACCTCAACCGGCTTTTGCTTTTTATAGATTAATAGTAACATTCGTAAAAAACGGGATAAGAAATTGAATTGTCGTATACTAGTTGACAATAATCAAAACAACTGGTATAGTATTAATTTTGAGGACGCGGGAGTGGCGGAACTGGCAGACGCACTAGACTTAGGACCTAGCGCCGCGAGGCGTGCAGGTTCAATTCCTGTCTCCCGCACCAATAAATGCCGGAGTGACGTAATTGGCAGACGTAGCAGACTCAAAATCTGCCGGGGGCAACCTCGTGTCGGTTCGAGTCCGACCTCCGGCACCATATCTGTATATAGTATTTGGGGTTATAGCTCAGTTGGTTAGAGCGCTTCGTTGACATCGAAGAGGCCAGCGGTTCGAGCCCGTTTAACCCCACCAAACTTTGGATCTATAGCTCAGCTTGGTAGAGCATTCGGCTCATAACCGACTGGTCCTAGGTTCAAATCCTAGTAGATCCACCATATATCTAGGGGTATAGCTCAATTGGTAGAGTAGCGGTCTCCAAAACCGTTGGTTGAGGGTTCAAGTCCTTCTGCCCCTGCCATATAAGCAGAGAGTCCAAGAAGACGAGCCATAGGCGAAGATCTGATTGGTACGAATCGCTTAGTTCTGAGCGGTAGCGAAGAACATCCTACAGTATAATAATCGGGGCGTGGCTCAGTTTGGTAGAGTACCTGGCTTGGGACCAGGGGGTCGCAGGTTCGAATCCTGCCGCTCCGACCAGATACCATTATAGATCAGAAAAGCTGAATCTTTTTTACCGTCAAATAATTAGTTGACATAATTAAAATAATCTGATATAGTAATAAGTCCGAAATGATGGCGATATGGCCAAGTGGTAAGGCTAAGGTTAGCAAGACCTTGATCCCCTAGTTCAAATCTGGGTGTCGCCTCCAAAAAAATTCCTGGAATGCATGTTATCTTAGCTATGTCCAACCTACTTACTATATAGGGAATTCAATGGTATGTAGCTGTCGAGCCACGATTGAGTGGAGGACAAAAACAAACTTAAGGATGCCCACCTGCTAGGTGCAGGTTTGGACATACAAAGAGACGACATTTTGGGCAACTAATAATTAATTACCAATAAGTAACATTTGACGTAATAACAGTAACGTGATAATCTATAAAAGTCGCTATGAGTGGCGGAAGTAATTGGAAAAAAATAGTGTTGACATAAACAAATGAAAATGCTATTATAACATTCCGCCGTTGAGTAAACGACAACGTTCCCTGAAAACTGAACAATGTAAGTAATGCATCAAAAAAGCCAGATGTGCGGTTGTATGTCGCTTGCGACATATAAAACCAAAAACAATTTCTATTTAATTGATTTATAGAGCCAACAAATGGCTTCAATAATATTTTATTGGAGAGTTTGATCCTGGCTCAGGACGAACGCTGGCGGCGTGCCTAACACATGCAAGTCGAACGGGGAGTTATTTATAACTCCTAGTGGCGAACGGGTGAGTAACGCGTAGACAACCTGCCTCTAAATTGGGGACAACACCGCGAAAGTGGTGCTAATACCGAATGTGGTATCTTAGTCGCATGACTGAGATAAGAAAGGTGGCCTCTGAATATGCTACCGCTTAGAGATGGGTCTGCGTCTGATTAGCTAGTTGGTGAGATAACGGCTCACCAAGGCGACGATCAGTAGCCGGTCTGAGAGGATGAACGGCCACACTGGGACTGAGACACGGCCCAGACTCCTACGGGAGGCAGCAGTGGGGAATCTTCCGCAATGGACGAAAGTCTGACGGAGCAACGCCGCGTGAGTGAAGAAGGTCTTCGGATTGTAAAGCTCTGTCGTTTGGGACGAACGTATCTTGTGTGAATAATGCAGGGTAATGACGGTACCAAAGGAGGAAGCTACGGCTAACTACGTGCCAGCAGCCGCGGTAATACGTAGGTGGCAAGCGTTGTCCGGAATTATTGGGCGTAAAGGGCGTGTAGGTGGATGTTTAAGTCGTGTGTCTAAGTGCGGGGCTCAACCCCGTATAGGCGCAGGAAACTGGAGATCTTGAGTGCAGGAGAGGAAAGTGGAATTCCCAGTGTAGCGGTGAAATGCGTAGATATTGGGAGGAACACCAGTGGCGAAGGCGACTTTCTGGACTGTGTCTGACACTGAGGCGCGAAAGCCAGGGGAGCGAACGGGATTAGATACCCCGGTAGTCCTGGCCGTAAACGATGGGTACTAGGTGTAGAGGGTATCGACCCCCTCTGTGCCGCAAGCTAACGCAATAAGTACCCCGCCTGGGGAGTACGGCCGCAAGGTTGAAACTCAAAGGAATTGACGGGGGCCCGCACAAGCGGTGGAGTATGTGGTTTAATTCGACGCAACGCGAAGAACCTTACCAGGACTTGACATTGAGTGAAAAGCTAAGAGATTAGTTCCTATCCTTCGGGATACACGAAAACAGGTGGTGCATGGCTGTCGTCAGCTCGTGTCGTGAGATGTTGGGTTAAGTCCCGCAACGAGCGCAACCCTTATCCTTTGTTGCCAGCGCGTAAAGGCGGGAACTCAAGGGAGACTGCCGCAGACAATGCGGAGGAAGGCGGGGATGACGTCAAGTCATCATGCCCCTTATGTCCTGGGCTACACACGTACTACAATGGGCTTAAACAAAGCGAAGCAAGCCCGCGAGGGTAAGCCAAACGCATAAACAAGCTCTCAGTTCGGATCGGAGGCTGCAACTCGCCTCCGTGAAGTCGGAATCGCTAGTAATCGCAGGTCAGCATACTGCGGTGAATACGTTCCCGGGCCTTGTACACACCGCCCGTCACACCACGAAAGTTGACAACACCCGAAGCCGGTGGGGTAACCAGCAATGGAACTAGCCGTCTAAGGTGGGGCCGATGATTGGGGTGAAGTCGTAACAAGGTAGCCGTATCGGAAGGTGCGGCTGGATCACCTCCTTTCTAGGGAGAACCGATTCGACGTTCGAAGGTCGACCTTCGATCTTCGACGATAAACACGAATCAACTTCCAGGTCGGTACATTTGGCAGATGCAAGACAGAGATAGAAACCTTGCCTTTTTCGAAAGTCGCAGGTCGAAAATCGATAGTCGAATACTCTTACATTGTTTAGTTTTGAGGGAATGCAAGTTACCAAAACTTACTTGTTGAAATACACAAGTGACTATGGTAACATAGATATTCCTGAAAACAACATATCCAGTGACGATAGCTGTGGGAAGGAAGGTACTCATGTACCTTTGAATGTTACACTGTGTGTTCTGTAGTGTAAAGAGAGTCTTCGTCAAAGCCGTGAGGTAGTATATATACTTAGCGGCGGTAAGACGTGTGACCTGTTCCGCATACCGAACACAGTAGTTAAGCCCACAAACGCCGAAGGTACTTGGTTGGAAACGGCCTGGGAGATTAGGAAGTTGCTGGTTTTGGAACGAAAGTTGCCAGAACTTACTTGTTGAGATACGCAAGTAGTTCTGATAATATAGATGTTCCGCTGTTCCTTGAAAACTGCACAGAAGAAAGCAAAGTAAAATTACCTCTCATATGCAAATATGTGAAGTAACTTAACGAAGCGCAATTAGGATTTAACTGAAGGCAAAACGTAAGCTAAATCATCGGCACAGTAAAATGTAGCCGAGAGACTGGCTAGCGTGCATCAGATGCTAGGCGGAAGGAGGACGCGAACGGAGTCGTACTGGAAGTACGTCGAAGAGAGCGCCCGGACTGACAACAACGCAGATGATGTGCGATAGACAGTCGACAATGTATTAGCAACAAGACTAAAATAAGTCAAGTTATTAAGGGCATACGGCGGATGCCTAGGCGCCAAGAGCCGACGAAGGACGGGGTAAGCTCCGATATGCCAGGAAGAGCTGCAAGCAAGCTTTGACTCCTGGATTTCCGAATGGGGGAACCCGGCGGTGGTAATGCACCGTCACCTAACTTAGGTTAGGAGGGCACCCGGGGAACTGAAACATCTAAGTACCCGGAGGAAAAGTAATCAATTGAGATTCCCTAAGTAGCGGCGAGCGAACGGGGAAGAGCCCAAACCAAATCACTT
The DNA here is from genome assembly GCF_057319775.1 of Sporomusa sp. 246TCP1. Classification (NCBI taxonomy): domain Bacteria; kingdom Bacillati; phylum Bacillota; class Negativicutes; order Selenomonadales; family Sporomusaceae; genus Sporomusa; species Sporomusa sp. 246TCP1. Next base: position 974,344 of record NZ_CM170492.1, read on the forward strand.
CGGTGATTCGGGGTTGAGGACTGATAACAATCAAGCTAGGCCTAGTCGAACTACTTGGAAAGGTAGGCCACAGAAGGTAACAGCCCTGTAAGCGAAAGACCGAGCTTGAGGATCAGAATCCAGAGTACCACGGGACACGAGGAACCCTGTGGGAAGCAGGGGGGACCACCCTCCAAGGCAAAATACTCCTTGGCGACCGATAGCGCATAGTACCGTGAGGGAAAGGTGAAAAGCACCCCGGGAGGGGAGTGAAAGAGAACCTGAAACCGTATGTCTACAAGCAGTCGAAGACCCATATGTGGTCAACGGCGTGCCTATTGAAGAATGAACCGGCGAGTTACAGTAACTAGCGAGGTTAAGTGGAAAACACGGAGCCGAAGCGAAAGCGAGTCTAAATAGGGCGAAAGTTAGTTATTGTAGACCCGAAACCGCAGTGATCTATCCATGGCCAGGTTGAAGCGCAGGTAAAAATGCGTGGAGGACCGAACCCGTGAGCGTTGAAAAGCTTTGGGATGAGTTGTGGATAGGGGTGAAATGCCAATCGAACGCGGAGATAGCTGGTTCTCCCCGAAATAGCTTTAGGGCTAGCCTCAGGTAATGAGTATAGACGGTAGAGCACTGATAGGGCTAGGGGTCTTATAGATTACTGAACCTTGT
>NZ_CM170492.1:977500-2597500 GCF_057319775.1 Sporomusa sp. 246TCP1
TTCGAGACCCTCCAGTCACCCCAACTTAATGATATAGGGGCGTAGCCAAGTCGGTAAGGCAACGGACTTTGACTCCGTCACGCGTTGGTTCGAGTCCAGCCGCCCCTGCCAATGTGGAGTGGTACTCAAGTGGCTGAAGAGGACGGTTTGCTAAATCGTTAGAGGTCGTGAGGCCTGCGTGGGTTCAAATCCCACCTACTCCGCCATTATTTAATGACCTACTAGCTCAGTCGGTAGAGCACCTGACTTTTAATCAGGGTGTCCCGCGTTCGAGTCGCGGGTGGGTCACCATCTGGCCCGTTGGTCAAGCGGTTAAGACACCGCCCTTTCACGGCGATAACGGGGGTTCGATTCCCCCACGGGTCACCAATCTATTTATCGGGCGATTAGCTCAGCTGGGAGAGCGCCTGCCTTACAAGCAGGATGTCGGCAGTTCGATCCTGTCATCGCCCACCATTTACCCGATACGGCCCTGTGGTGTAGCGGTCTAACATGCCGCCCTGTCACGGCGGAGATCGACGGTTCAAATCCGTTCAGGGTCGCCAAAAAATCCAGTCTTCTTTAGAAACGGGAAATTGCGGTACGGCATTGACTGCGGTATTGAGGAAAGTCCAGACTGCCACGACCTGTGATGGTCGTAATGTTCGTGCCCATCGCAAGGTGGGGCAGAGTGAATGCTCTGACGACGGCAAAATCGACTCATGTAGCCGAAAGTAGCCATAAAGTGCACAGAGAATGAGTAGGTTGGCAACAACCTAGTGAAAATTGGTAAACTCCACGAGGCAGAAACCCAAATTTGGTAGGGGAGCTTCCTGTAAGGAATAAGAACCGAAGGGAAGAGCGCACTTTCGTGCGTTAGATAAATGATTTCCTAAAACAGAAACTGGCTTACGGTTTCTAAGGAAGGCTGTTTTAAATATATACGACTCCGTAGCTCAGCTGGATAGAGCGTTTGACTACGAATCAAAAGGTCGCAGGTTCGAATCCTGCCGGGGTCGCCATTTATTAATGCCTCGGTAGCTCAGTCGGTAGAGCAGAGGACTGAAAATCCTCGTGTCGGCAGTTCGATTCTGCCCTGAGGCACCACACACGCTGGCGTAGCTCAATAGGTAGAGCAGCTGACTTGTAATCAGCAGGTTGGGGGTTCAATTCCTCTCGCCAGCTCCATTTAACTTGGAGGGATTCCCGAGTGGCTAAAGGGAGCAGACTGTAAATCTGCCGTCTTTGACTTCGGTGGTTCGAATCCACCTCCCTCCACCAAAACGGCGGCGTAGCTCAGTTGGCTAGAGCATGCGGTTCATACCCGCAGTGTCCGGGGTTCAAATCCCTGCGCCGCCACCAATTATATATGCGGGTGTAGCTCAATGGTAGAGCTCTAGCTTCCCAAGCTAGCTACGAGGGTTCGATTCCCTTCACCCGCTCCAGAAAAACACCTATCGTTTACTGAAAAGTAAGTGATGGGTGTTTTTTGCATAAAAGACATATGAATGATATTTTGTCCGATAATAAGTAATTCTGTAAATAGAAAATCCAGCATTTTCGCAGTGTCTTGAGGTTTGTGATACTTTTCTTAACAATCGTATAGTTTATGTTAATTTAGGAATTGTGCGATGGATATATTTAGTTTTATTATGCAGGATAAAGTCGAATCGAGAAAGAACTATAACTATAGTAATGTAAGTACATATTCGCATAACTGGAGGCTGATACAAATGACTAAAATTAATCGTAAGGCCATTTCTAACATCAGTTATCGTAGTTTACTAAATTTAGTCGCAGAAACTCCTGCAAAGCTTTCTAAAAGTGATATCCGGCGTATTGTCGATGAGGCTAATAAGGCTGGTGTACTAAAAGGATTTGCAGACTGGCTGGTTACACAAGAAGAAATACGGTCAGATGTTCTTAGGGCATTTCGTAATTACCTTTCAGGCGAATTTCGGTTAGTTTGCTAGAGTGCAGCGTCAGCTAAACATTGTTTAGTTGACGCTGCTTTACATATACGTCATTATCGACTTTGCAATAGATTACCTGAGGCTCTTGCGGTCAGATTTTTGACCGGGAGGTTTGGAACTCCGGTTTAGCGGATCATATGGCGATGCAACGGCAAGTAGCCGGAAAAGGGCTGAGAAAGCAAGCATATTGATGATGGGGTATTGTATCAAGCTTTTGTAAACGTGTTTAATGCGATGGTTGAAAATAAGGATTTTATCGGAAAGTGGCGACAAGGAGTGAAAAACGATAACTTGCTGAAGCGATATAAGAGCAAGCAGTTTATGGAGATAATAACGGATGCTGTGGCGATGATCGATTTTGATTTAGTTACGGTTTTTGATGGCGTTAGGTTGTTTGTGAGTTTGCTTGATGGTACAGACATAGAATGTGTAATTGATTAGTGTTTAAAATAATGAGTCGGTTGGGGTGTTTGAAATCACCTTGATCGGCATTTTGCTATTAGTTGGAGGCTTTATGTTATAATTAATTATAAAATTTGTTAATTGCTAAACCGAAGAATATGTCAGGTTAAGATTATTGGAGAAATACTTGTAGTTCAAGAATTCGGGTAAAACATCGCAGTCGCCAATTTTGTACAGAGTTTCAATGAAAAGGAGCAGTGATTAGATGGATAAATTTGACTATAAGAAAGTATATAAAGATTTGTATCAGCCTAAAAGCGAGCCTAGTGAAATAGAAGTTGCAGAGATGAATTTTATTCAGATTGATGGACGTGGCAATCCAAATGAACCAGGCGGTGAATATCCATTTGCCGTAGAAACACTTTACGCACTAGCTTATGCCATCAAGATGTCTCCTAAAAATGGGCAGACGCCGGAAGGATATTTTGATTATGTAGTGCCGCCACTCGAGGGTTTATGGTGGCTGGGTGGCGGCAAAGAGTTTGATTACAGCGATAAATCCAAGTTTTGTTGGACAGCTATGATCCGCCAGCCGGAGTTTGTGACCGATGAAGTATTCTCATTAGCGCTTCAGATAGTTAAAAAGAAAAAGCCGAGCCTTAATTTATCCAAGGCCAGACTGGCTACTTTTTCCGAAGGCTTATGTGTGCAATGCATGCATATTGGCACCTTTGATGAGGAACCAGCTACACTTGGGAAAATTAAACGGTATATTGATGAAAATGGACTTGCTAGCGATTTGTCTGATACAAGGCGTCATCATGAAATTTATCTGTCCGACCCTCGAAAAATTGATGTAACAAAAATGAAAACCATACTGCGGTATCCGGTTAAACGCGTAGATGGTTTGCCAAAGATGTAACAAATGAAGACGAGCGGACGGGAAAAGTGTCTTGGGAGACAATGCCATCGTCCCCTCGTCTTTAGTTTTTTAAGTGGAATAGAGATTTTTGCGGCGTTATGGTATAGTTAAATATTGTAAGATGTACTTGCGATTGATTTTGCTCATATACAGTTAATTGGAAAAAGACAGATTGGAGAATTATATTTTGCAAAGTGACTATATTATGAGTATTAACCAGGCCTTAAACTACATATATCAGAATCTGAATAAGACGCTGGCGGTGGAAGAGCTAGCAGAGCAGTGCTGTTTTTCCAAGTATTATTTTAACAGGATCTTTAAGGCGATTGTTGGGGAAAATATATATTCTTTTATCAAAAGGATAAAACTCGAATGTGCTGCATTTCAACTGCGGGCAGCAAAAAACAAATCTATTATGGAGATTGCTATTGAGATGGGTTATAGCCCGTCTAATTTTGCATCGGCTTTCAAACAATATTTTGGAGTGAGCGCCTCAAAATATCGTAAACTTAATGTGGTTCCATATAAAGACACATTTGCGGCTGTAACCGGCCATATTCAAAGTCTTCAAAAAGATGATAACATATTTGATTCGCTCGACAGAAAAATTAAGATAAAAAGATTGGCTGGCATGAATGTGGTGTATAAGCGGGTTATCTGCAACTATCAACGAGATTTAAAATCAGCGTGGGAAAATTTTTGCATAGATATGGAGAAGCGATTTGGCGGGCATCTTTCAACTTTTGTGGGTATATCGTATGATGATCCGTTGATAGCGGATGAAGATAGGTGCGTGTATGATATGTGCATGCTGGTTGACAAGACATCCGGTGTGGATATACGCTGGATTGAGCCGGGAATGTATGCCTGTTATACCTTTTATGATACGCTTGATAAGCTTATATTTGCTTTTAACGAAATTTTCGTACTATGACTACCCTTTTGTAAATATAAGCTGGATAACCGCTTTGCGTTGGAAGTTTATAAATCTGAATTGGATGAAAAAGGTAAAATACAGCTTGAAATATGCATACCGATACAAGAGTTTTAAAAAAAGCTCGAATTCAGAAGTTCCCTTTTATATAAACAGGTAGAATACAAAGGAAACTATATAAAGGGGGAACTCGAATGAATACAAACATACAGGATGAACATATTGTCAAAACATTTTTGAGCTATTCCATTCCCTGTATTGTCGGTATGCTTCTTACGTCGCTTATTATTGTCGTGGATGGGCTGTTTATCGGTTATCAGGTAGGAGAAAACGGTCTTGCGGCCATTAACCTTACGTTGCCGGTCATGTATATTTTGTTGGCGATTACTATTTTAATCGGTGTTGGAGGTGTAACACTTGCTGCACAGAGCTTGGGCGCTGGAAAAAAGGAGGAAGCTAGTTATTACTTCTCGTTTTCTTTAGGTGCGATATTACTGGTTGTTGCTGTAATTATCGGTATTCTTAGGCTGTTTTTTACGGATGTAGTAGTTTTGCTTGGAGCAACGGGAGATGTCTACGGATATGTCGCTGACTTTTTTGGCGTAATACTATATTTTTATATCTTCATGATGATGAACATGGCTTTCTCGATGTTTATCAGAGCGGAAGGAAAGCCGCAGTTATCTTTGTTTTTTGGATTAGCTGGCAATATACTTAATGTGATACTGGATTATGTGTTTATCATAAACTTAGACTGGGGAATGCGTGGGGCCGCATTAGCATCTGGGATAGCCGTGTTGTTGCCATTTTTATTTGGGGCATGGTATTTTTTAAGTAAAAAATCGGTATTTACAATATTCGCATTTGGCATAAATCTTGGACTCTTTAAAAATATGCTGTTCCTTGGTTCGGCAGAGTTTATCGCGCAGATTTCGATTTCAATTACTACGTATATTTTTAACCAGGTACTTTTTACGAGACTAGGGGTCAATGGCATTGCGGCGCTTACCATTATTGGCTATGTAATGTTTGTAGAGAGCATGATACTAACCGGAATGGCCGTTGGCATTCATCCACTGATCAGCTTTCATTTTGGCGCAAAAAACATCGGTGTAATATTTAGAATGTTTAAGATAGCGGCAGTGGCAGCATTCATTGTAGGAGTGCTTGTATTTGCAGTGGCCTTTACGTTATCAGAAAATATTGTTGGTATGTTTGCCAGAGACAATCAGGAGCTTATACATATTGGGTCAATCGGACTTAGATTCTTTTCTGCTGCGTTTATAATAAATGGTTACAACATGATGGCAGCAGCGTTTTTTACTTCTATCGGCGAAGCTAAAAAAGCTGTCTTGATATCAAGCTTGCGCAGTCTTATACTAACGGTAGTTTTTGTTGCAGTGTTGCCTAACCTTATAGGCGATACGGGAATATGGCTGACAACGCCCCTGGCTGAGGCGGTAACCTTTAGTTTAGCATACATAATGGTAATTAGGTCTAAAATGGAGCTGACAGCGATCCCTTCCCTGCGATAGGTACGAGGATGATTTCATATGCTTTTTATCCAACACTATGACTATAAGCTGAAGCATGCTATCGTGTGCCTTTTTAAAAATCAATTTACGAGGAGAAATTTACTATGAACAGAATTAGCATAATTTGCCTTGGTGTGAAGGATATGGCGCAGTCCATCCGCTTTTACCGCGATGGACTTGGCTTTGCCACCGATGAAAAAGAAGATAACCCGAAGGTGGTTTTCTTTAACACCACCGGCACAAAATTTGAACTGTATCCATTGGCGCTTCTTGCAGAGGACATTAATGAGAAAATCCCGCTGCAGATTGCCGAAGGATTTGCTGGAATTACGCTGGCCTACAATGTGAAAAGCGAGGCCGAGGTGCACGAAGTCATGGAACTTGCGGAAAAAGCGGGTGCGGTTATCGCCAAAGATCCGCAGAAGGTTTTCTGGGGCGGGTACAGCGGATATTTCACCGACCCAAACGGCTATTATTGGGAGGTTGCATATAACCCTTACTGGTCGTTTGACGAGAACGATATGCTGGTGTTAAATAATAACGAAACGAAGTAATTCAGTGACTATAAGTCCTCTGGCTATTTGGAAACTGACCCCCTTGCGATAAAGGGCGTCAAACCTTTACGCAAAATGAGTAGGAATTTATGCGAGATTGGCAAGAAAAAGCGCCTGAGAAGAATACAATCTTCCCAAGTGCCAATGTCGCATAAATCTTATTGTACTAAACTGCGGCCGGCTGAAAACTTTTATGGGAGTTAAATCTTTTCGGCCCCTCCCTTAAAATTGAGAGTATTTTCATAAACTCTCAAGTCTTGAATTTCCTGCCCTCGCAAGAGGGCCTTTTTTTGTTTACCTCCCCAAATCAGGGGAAATAATTTGGATTTGAAAATAAAACTTGACTTTTCAAAAACACCACCATGGTGCCACCGGGGACGGTTCTGATTGACAACAAACTAATTCTGCTAATGGCGTAGAAACCAAAATAGGACGAGGGGACGGAGAAAGTGTCTTATAGGACGCAACCACCGTCCCCTTGTCTTCGTTTATAAATCAGCAAAGTAAAGCCAAAAAAATATACGAAAACAGAAAAAATTAACAATCAAAAACCGAGAACAGAAGATTGAAATTCCATAGCTGGGCAGCCCGCGACTTCATTCTTCTGAGGCAATCAAAAATTTTGCGCGTAGATAGTTTTGTGGCTCAACTGGCAGCCGGGAGCCGTTAGTTGAGCCTTTTTGCGCGCAAAACTTCCGATTGAAGTACCAGTAGGTAAGGGGCATCCTCGCACGCATTTTGCGCCGTTCGGACTCCCTTTTCCCCTGATTCACACACGGCGTGAAACTTTCGCTTCACCGCGCGTTCCATCAATATTTTATGGTTAGTCAACAACAACTTTTCTCTCATCCTGTTAAGCTTTTTCTCCGATTTTACAGGTAATTTCGGATGTACCGCAGTCCAGTGGATTCTTTCATGACACGTTTTACAAACACTCGCTAAATTTGGGACACGGTTAAGGTCTTTCAAAGACAAAGATGGTCGAATGCGGTGAAATTCCACATTTTCACTCCCAAGCTTTACTTTGCACACTCTACATGTCCCTTTATCCCGGTTAAATGCATACGCACAGTTTAAATGATACTCAAAGTTATACCCTAAACCGTTTGTTTGACTCGCAATTTTGCTCGCGTTGAGCAATTTGTCTTGGCGAAATAATCCCTTGGTCTTTCCTGTCCGTTGTTGATACCTCTCGCGCCCTTCCTGCGTGTATGGAGTTTCCTCTTGATTTTTCAGTTTGGTTTTTCGCCATTTGCAAAAGGCCAGAGAGGTAAGTCCAATTTTCTGTCCGTTTACTTCTAGCATCGGTATTTTTGTTGTATATTGACTATGCACCGATGATAAATTGTCAGTCTGATTCGCAGGAATCGACCGACCACCAATTTTCTTCATTTCACGGCGGGCAAGGTACATAAGATTCCAAGAATGTTTGTTTATATCCGTTGTGATTTGAGTCGCCTTGTCATAGTAATTGATGATTCCCCGAATTTGACTGTTTAGCAGATGGATGTGCTTTATTGTCTGTTCTGGCGTCCCTTGTTTACTTATCTGCCGTATGGGTTCGCGTAGGCTGTTTATTTTGTCTTTAAGCCGTAAGGGATTGGGTCTTGTTTTTGTCTTGTATCCTTTACGCGCCTTAGCGAACTTAATGACCTTGAAGGTAAACCCCAGGAATTCTATTGGTTTTTTCCTGACGTTCGTGATTCTTGTTTTTTCTTCTGATAGTGCCAGTTTATATTTGGACATAAATTCTGTCTGTAGGCGGAATTTCCACTTTTCTGCATTGGTTTTTGTGTTGGTGACAAGTACCCAGTCATCCGCATAGCGGATAACATACGCCGGTTTTAGTGCGCTACGCTCCCGTAAGGCTTGTAACTTACCATCCTTTCGCGTGTATGCATACCGGGTTTTCTTTTCTTCCCAGGCATTGGCAACTGACCAGTCGAATCGATTTAAATACACATTTGCCAGTAGCGGCGATATGATTCCGCCTTGCGCGGCTCCCATTAGATTTCGCTTAACTTCGCCCATAATTCCGGCTTTAAGCATTTGTTTAATTATCATCAAGACTCGTTTGTCCCTGATACCCATATGCCAAAGTTGTTTGATCAGCCGGGTATGATTTATGGTATCGAAATAAGCTTTTATATCTCCCTCGACGATCCAGTGGTATCCAGTTTTATGGACGATGTCTGCTATTCTTTCCAAAGCCATATGTGTGTCTCGGTAGGGTCGAAATCCATAAGAATGACTATAGAACTGAGCCTCGAGGATTGGTTCTATGACGATGCGAACACATTCTTGGATAATGCGGTCTGTAACAGCGGGTATTCCCAGCGGTCGAAGGCTTATTTTTCCCGGTTTGGGGATGTACACTCTGCGTATCATCCGAGGTTGGTACTGGCTAAAATGTTTCTGGATTGTATCGATAACTTGCTCATAGGGTAATTCAAGGATTTGCCGCATGGTTTCGTTATCGGTTCCCGGCGTGTCAGCTCCACGGTTTGCTTTAATATTGTGGACTGCGGTTTGTATGGTAACCCCTGATATGATGATTTCCAGCAGACCGTTATGTTTTATAGCTTTTCTATCTTTTTTTGCTTTCTGGGTCTTTGTATACAACTGGTCAAGGTATTGATACAGTTCCTTTTCGTCGGCAGGAACTTTTAGGACGGGATAGTTAGATTGTTGTTCCAAGCATCAGCCTCCTCGTTTTCGATTTGGCCAGCTGGTTTCATGTCAGGTATGGCTCCACGCCTTCCCTAGCAGGTTGTGTTGACTTTCATATAAATATTGACTATGCCCCTTCACTCCATGGACATTACTCCATTTCATCATTACTACGGGCTGCCGCCCTCCAGATACAACGGGCATTTCCTCCCATTTCGAGTCATCTGCTTTTATCTGCATTAGCATTCTCGTCCGAAGTTCCACTGTTTCTTACATTCTAGCTTTACATAGTGACTTTAACCTCTTCCTTTGGCCCGCCAATCATCTTTTTGACCATTATCGGCGGTCGTAAGACTCCAAACCTCATTGGGTTATCATTGGGTTTGGAACAGGAATGAAAAAAGGAATTTCCATTCCTGCGCTTGGACTCCACGAAGGGAGTAAATACCTTCAGTTAGGTATCTTGTTCTTTACGGGTCGTACATACGGAAGTTCCTGATGAGTAGGCATGATCACTTTATAGCCCCCCGACTACTTCGATAACCACTTCACAGGTCTGCTTTTCGCCGTCTTCACCGAGCTTCGTACCTCAGCAGGATAATCTACTTAAGTCACGTCGGAGTATTAGGGATGGTCTGCCGATATTCAGTCCATAGCAGGTAATGCTCCTGCCAATTTGAATGTAAAATTCGCTTTATGCGCCTGGTTTTATTGCTCATTTCTGCACAGGTTGTCCAGGAACAGTGCGCACGCCTTTGAGAACCGTCCCTGTGCTTCGTCCGCCTGCTGGGTTCGTCCTGGCGGGCGGTTTTTTCCATTTCTATTTGGCATGTTTTTCAGGAATCAAAATAAACCCTCCCTCATATACTGTAAATGTTCTTGTTTTTAAAGGGAGGGATCAGTAATGTTTTGGGATTTTATTTGCGGATTTGTTTCCGTTGCGGCTATTACGTTATGCTCTTTGATTTATGCTTTTAATTGGATGCCATAATTTCTTGATTTAGCCGTTCTGTCGTTCGGGATTGGAGCAGTTTTTGTTATTTGACCAATTCAGCCTGGCGGTTGGGGTGCTCTTTTTTTGCCGCCTGCCGGGTTCGTTCTGGTGGGCGGCTTTTTTGTTATGTTCCTGGAGCAAACCCATCCTGTATAGCATAGTATGTAACGTCCCTAATACGTAATGAAGGAGGCATGCTTTATGGGATTTGGTAATTTCGGAGGAGGTCGTGATAGTAGCTGTATTATAATCATCATTATAATACTTTTACTATTTTTCTGTTTCAATGATGACTGCAGCACGGTTTGCTAACATAGTTCGATCGTAGTAAAATCCACAACTAAATCTAAAGTGCGGCCCACTTAGATATCGGTTGTACCGTAAGTCGCCTGTTCTTATGGATGGGCGGCTTTTTCCCATTAACCCCCTCTTCACACTTGAATTTTTTGGTGCCTTTTCTCTATTCGACGAAGAAGCAACAGTGTATCATGTAGAATGTGTAAGCGTTCTGATTTGCCAAATTAATCTGCCGCCGGAATTGATGAAAAAAGGTGACGCCGGATTTTCTGGTAGAAGGCAATGAAAATTTTGCTTTCCGCCTATTTGACGCAGAGTATTGCAGCCAAACCCAGGATAGATACATCATTGATTACGCAGAAAGACTGAGTGAGGCTATGATAATAAAAAGTCAAACGCTTAGTGATTGCGTGAGGTCAAGGACGAAAAGGAATGATCCGGGAGGGTTAAAAGAAATAGTCCAAAACCCCAGTTTTTTGACTATTTTTAAGCCTTGAGGTAAAGGTATAACCATGATAAAATACATAATGTTAGTAGAAATTAATGCCTGAGGTGCTCGTTACACTCTTATATGTTCAACCTACTCATTTACTTGGGGAGTTTGATGTGATGTAGCTGCCATGCCTCCTTGGAGTGGAAGGCAAAAGCCTAACTAGAAAACGCCCACCTGCTTAGCGGCGGGTATGAACATACGAGAGCACGGTACCATGGGCGTACATAATATTTTTTAAAAATACTCTTTCTCGGTAGGAAGAGTATTTTTTGCGTGTAAAGCGATTTCCAATTTTGCCAAAGGGCATCCACTATGTTATAATAAAAATAATTCTATTTAAGAGAGGGATAAACTTGAAAAAAGCAATTATTGAGATGGATAAAGGCCAGATTGTTATTGAGTTGTTTGAAAAAGACGCACCTAAGACGGTTGCTAATTTTGAAAAGCTAATTACAGAGGGTTTTTACGATGGCTTACAATTTCACAGAGTAATTAAAGGTTTTGTGGCCCAAGGTGGTTGCCCGAATGGTAATGGTACCGGTGGTCCTGGCTATACTATTCCTTGTGAAACCAAAGGCAATCCGAACAAACATGAACGGGGATCGCTGTCAATGGCGCATCGCGGCCCTAATACTGGCGGCAGTCAGTTCTTTATTGTGTATGAGCCTCAGCCGCACTTAGATGGTGTACATACAGTGTTTGGTAAGGTTATTGACGGTATGGATATTGTTGATCAAATTAGCCAAGGCGACATAATGAATAAAGTTACCATTAGTGAGGAATGATTTAACTGATAACGTCGTAAAATGACGTAAGGGAGGCAATCTGTGACTCATGTTGAGACTATGCTCCAAATGAAAAACTGGGCTGTTGTAGGAGCTACCGACAACACAGAGAAGTTTGGCTATAAGATATTTAAAGCGCTCAAGGACGCCGGTTATAGTGTATATCCGGTAAACCCCGGTATAAACGAGATACTTGGCGATAAATGTTATCCAGCCCTTAAGGATTTGCCTGTTAGGCCTGAGGTTGTGAATGTTGTAGTACCGCCGAAAGTCGGGGAACAAATTATGAATAATTGTTCTGAACTTGGTATTAAAAATGTATGGCTGCAGCCTGGGGCCAATGCCGCTAATGTAGTAGCGGCAGCCAACAATTTTGGTCTTACTGTGGTTGATCAAAACTGTATATTGGTTGAACTGCGCAACCACAAGTAGATATGTACTTCAGTTAAGTGAAAAGGGGGACTGTCTGTGGCAACTGTAGTCAATGCTAACGATAACAATTTCCAGGAGGAAGTGCTTGATACTGCTAAGCCGGTACTTGTAGACTTTTGGGCTCCTTGGTGTGGCTATTGCAATAAGCTTGCACCTATTATGGATGAATTGGCGCAAGAAATGAGTGACCAAATTAAAGTTGTAAAAGTTAACGTTGATGAAAATCGTTCACTAACCCAAAAATACGGTGTGATGAGTTTGCCTACAATGATTGTCTTCAAAGACGGTGAGCAATTAGAGAAACTGACAGGTTATCTGCCTAAAGCCAACATAACTTCTAAACTCCAAAAGCTGGTATAACCATTATTCCCGGTCTTATGGCCGGGAATTTATTTGTCCTGTAACGCATATCCCCTCATACAATGGCATAGGAAATATTATGAGTATTTCTGAAGCAGCGGAGGATATAGTGGTGCGGGATAAGGCAGTAAAAGTAGTATTGGTGGGTTCGCCTAATGTTGGCAAAAGTGCCATTTTTAATTATTTGACAGGTAGCTATGTCGCTGTGTCCAATTACCCAGGTACGACAGTTGACATTTCCACAGGCCATTTTAAATATGGCCTGCAGCGTTTTGAGATTATTGATACACCCGGAATGTATTCATTAATTCCCCTGACAGAGGAGGAAAGGGTCACTCGGCTATTGTTGACCAGGCAATTGCCAGATGTTGTTGTTCATGTTGTTGATGCAAAAAACTTAAGGCGGATGCTTAATATGACAATTCAGCTTATTGATGCAGGGTTGCCGGTTATTCTTAATTTGAATATTATGGATGAAGCTCAGAATATGGGGTTGCTCATCAATATTCAGCTTCTCGGAAAAATGCTGGGGATTCCGGTAATTGCGACTTCGGCGGTCAATAAGGTTGGATTAGAAGGGTTAAGAAAAGCAATTAGTCAATATAAACAACTACAGCCAGGTATTTTTAAACTGAATGATGAGCTTGAGCAAGCGATAACTAAAATAAGCGCTCTGTTAACTTGCTCCTATGGTATGAGCAAAAGGATTACTGCCTTACTGCTTTTGCAAGGGGATCCGATGGTACTCAATAGTGCTGCACAGACCGAAAAAGCGTGGTTGGAGATAGTTGCCATTATTGATTGTTTAGCATTGAAAAATAAAAATAACCTTGACGCTCTGGTGGCAATAGAGCAGCAGGCTATTATTGATAAAATAGTGGCTAATGTTATCAGATACGCAAGCTTTGAGCGTCAGCCACTTAAAAACATGGCAGGTTGGCTGGGCAAAATAACCAGAGAACCTTTAACCGGGATTCCAATTTTATGTTTGGTGCTTTATTTTGGATTATACCAGTTTGTGGGAAAATTCGGGGCCGGATATCTTGTTGACTATATTAATGATAGTGTATTTGTACCCATCATCAATCCTGTGGTGGTAATGGGTGCCAATGCTTATATTCCATGGGAGTGGCTAAGGTCGCTGCTAGCCGGTGAATATGGTATCTTTACGATGGGATTTCGGTACGCGGCTGCAATTATTTTACCCATTGTCGGGACATTCTTTTTGGTGTTCGCCTTTTTGGAGGATACTGGGTATCTCCCGCGACTGGCTATGCTGGTTGATGCTGTTTTTCGGTATTTTGGACTTAACGGCCGTGCTGTTATCCCGCTAACGCTGGGATTGGGGTGTGGCACCATGGCGGTAGTGGTAACACGAACATTAGAGAGCAAGCGTGAGAGATTATTAGCTACTTTTTTGTTGGCTTTAACGATACCTTGTTCCGCTCAGTTGGGAGTAGTCTTGGCATTACTTTCTCATAACACAACGATTGTTATTATCTGGAGCGCGTACATGCTGCTAGTCTTTGCCGGTGTGGGCTGGTTGAGTGCTCAGTTTATTCCGGGAAGCAGAAGCGCATTTTATATGGAAATACCGCCATTACGATTGCCGCTTGTTGGTAATGTCTTGAAGAAAGCATATGCCCGCATGTATTGGTATTTTATGGAGATATTACCGGTGTTTATTATTACCAGTATTCTATTATGGGCTGGCGATTGTAGCGGCATTTTAGATCAGATGATAAGCTATGTTAAGCCCTTTATGATGCTTATCGGGTTACCACCAGCAGCAGCGCAAGCATTTTTACTGGGCTTTTTCCGGCGTGACTATGGAGCAGCAGGACTCTATGATCTTGCGGTGGCAGGGCAGTTAACAGATGCGCAATTGCTTACTGCAGCAATTGCATTAACCTTATTTGTTCCCTGTGTGGCTCAATTGGCTGTCATGGTTAAAGAACGAGGGCTGGGAATATCTTTAGCTATGGTGGTGGTAATAATTATGATTGCTTATGGTTCGGCGGCACTCATCCATAATGTGCTTACCTTGTTAGCCATAGGAAGGTGAGGGGTGGTATGACAGAACAATCTGTAACCGAACTTAGAACAGGTGAGAAGGCTAGAGTTATAGCCATACACGGCCAGAGCGCTGCAAACATGAGAAAACTTATTATTTTTGGTTTGTTACCGGGAAGGGAGATCGAGGTACTACAGACCTTTCCGGCTTATGTTCTTAAGATTGATAATACCCAGCTGGCCCTTGACTTTGAAGCGGCGTTTGGTATTACCGTGGCTAAGGTGGCAGTCAAACAAAAAAAATAAAAACAGGGCTGTATTGCCCTGTTTTTGCAATTATGCACTTACTGCTTCATTTAAGGCGGCAATCAGAGCCGGTATATCAATACCATGGGCAGCAGCGCCTTGTTCGATATTCTCGAAGCGGGCGGCGGCACAACCTAAGCAACCCATGCCAAAATTGCGAAATACTTCTACGGTTTGGGGATATTGTTGAACAACATCAACAATACTCATGTCTTTAGTGATAGTCATTTTAACAACCTCCTTTTGTTGAGAGTGGAACATGTTGACAATATAAATTATTATAGCATACTTGACTAATATTTGTCATGACTTTATTATGAAATTAGAGAATGGCAATTATGCTATTATTTATTAACTGATTTATGTTTTTTTATACGAAATCAGAGTTATGTTAGGAGCTTTATATGGAGAAAATTGCTTTTTCTATTGGGACAATTAATTTTAACTGGTTTGGGCTAATTTTAGCCACTGCTATAATTATAGCAGTGGCTATTAGCTGGTATTATGTCCGTCTGCGTAATGAAAATTCAGACAGATTGTTAGAGTTGACACTCTATAGTTTACCTGTAGGTTTAGTGACCGCCAGAGCCTACTACGTTATTGTAAATTGGCAGCTTTATGCAGCTAACCCCAATGAAATACTGCAAGTAAAGCATGGTGGTTTGGCTATCCATGGAGCTATTATCGGCGTCACTTTGACAATCTGGGTATATTGCCAAGTTAATAAAATTTCTTTTTGGCGATGGGCCGATATGCTGGCACCAGGACTTATTTTGGGGCAGGCTATAGGTCAGTGGGGAAACTTTATTAATCAGGATGTATTTGGATATCCGACTGATGTTGCTTGGGGCATCTACATTGACTATATATATCGCCCGCCAGGCTATGAACAGTTTGATTTTTTTCATCCGATTTTTTTATATGAATGCTTGTGGGACTTAATTGTATTTAGTATACTTATTATTATGACTTGGCTGCTTACTAAATATCCAAGTAAGTCAGCAGCCGGCAGTGTGTTTTTGCTGTATATTATTTTGTACTCAGCAGGTCGCTTTGTCATTGAGGGCTTGCGGCTTGATAGTGAAATGTTTGGAGTGTGGCGATTAGCGCAACTGGTTAGCGTCATTGCCATAATAGTGACCGGAGTACTTATGTTGTGGCGCAACTATAAGCGCAAAGCAGGATCCAGCTTAGTCTTTTAGGGAGGCGAGACGGTGGTTCGCATTAGTCGACGTCAGGGATGGTTTCTCATTATGGGCCTTGGTTTTTTACTAATAGTATCAGCTTCTGTAGTAAGCACTACTGCTGTAGTGGCAGGACGCAATACGAATCGTGTTGCAGGGAGTTCACTTGCTGATGTGCCTATCTTAAATTATCATAAAGTGGACAACTTTTATCATGCATTGTCAATACCACCAGAGGAATTCGAAGAGCAAATGGCATATTTAGCTCAAAATGGGTTTACGACAATAACACCTGACCAGTTAATGGTTTATCTCAATCATGATCGGGAACTGCCGGAAAAACCCATTTTGATTACGTTTGATGATGGTTATTTGGATAATTTCACCAACGCTTATCCGATCATGAAAAAGTATGGTTTTACGGCTACTATATTTTTAGTGACCAATAAAGTAGGACATGAGGAAAACTTTATGTCCTGGGATCAAGTACGGACAATGCAAAAAGACGGTTTTGTTTTTGGTTCACATACGGTATCCCACGCCGCTCTTACCAAGTTATTACGTGAGGAGGCTATGAGAGAGCTGACTGACTCACGCAAAGAACTGGAGCGGCAACTAGGGGTTAAAACGCGATATTTTGCCTATCCTACCGGCGTATATAATCACCAGATTGAAGAAATGGTTAAACAGGCAGGCTATAAAGCAGCCTTTACCATTCGCTATGGTCAGGCCGGTACGGGAAGTAACCCCTACGCACTTGAACGTATACCTATATTTAGAGGACAACATACGTTTCGAAGCTTTTTTGTCAGACTTAACGCGGCACCTGTATTGGAACGCTTTGGTCTGATAAGAAATTAATGTAATGGAATATAGGACTTAAGTCCAAATTTTTGTTTTTTTAGAATCCTGCGAGTTTTAGGCAGGATTTTTTTTATTTACCAAGAATAGACTTTAAAAGTGGTATAAAGTGGTGCAAAGTGGTTGAATTTTTCTGGATGGTGGTGATACAGCCGTGTTTATGGGGGAGTATTTGCATACCATTGACAATAAAGGCCGGCTGATTTTTCCCGCTAAGTTTCGGGATGAGTTGGGAGAAGTATTTATTGCTACCAAAGGACTGGATAATTGTTTATTTGTATATACCCGCAGTGAGTGGGCTATCCTAGAAGAAAAATTAAAAAAGCTTCCGTTAGCAAAACCTGAAGCCAGAGCCTTTGTTCGCTTCTTTTTTTCAGGAGCTGCTGAATTGGAATGTGACAAACAGGGAAGAGTGTTGTTGCCGACAAATTTGCGCGAGCATGCGCGCTTAGATAAAGATGTAGTAGTAATTGGTGTGTCGACTCGAATTGAGGTTTGGAACAAGGCTGCCTGGGATGAATATAACCAGAAAGTTAGCCCCACGGTTGCTGAAATTGCTGAAAATCTCGCCGATTTGGGT
This sequence comes from Sporomusa sp. 246TCP1, assembly GCF_057319775.1. Lineage (NCBI taxonomy): Bacteria > Bacillati > Bacillota > Negativicutes > Selenomonadales > Sporomusaceae > Sporomusa > Sporomusa sp. 246TCP1. Next base: position 994,775 of record NZ_CM170492.1, read on the forward strand.
ATTTAATTATAATCGAAACGAGTTGTTGAAAAATGCAGGGTTTTGAATTTGAGCATACCAGCGTACTGTTGGAAGAAAGTGTTGCCGGGGTTTTTTCCAATCCGCAGGGTATTTATGTAGATTGTACGTTAGGAGGAGGCGGTCATTCGTCTTGTTTAGCTGCCCGTATGGCACCAGCGGGATGGCTGATTGGTATTGACCAAGACGCTGCAGCTATTCAGGCGGGGCAGCAACGGTTGGCAGAGGCCGCTTGCCGGATTAGCATTGTGCAGGATAATTTTCGTAATTTAGGTGCCATACTTGACCGTTTAGAGATTGGCCTGGTAGATGGAATTTTGTTTGATTTAGGCGTTTCGTCGCATCAGTTGGATGTTGCCGAGCGGGGTTTTTCCTATATGCAGGATGCGCCGCTTGATATGCGTATGAATCCTGAGGCTGATTTTTCGGCCTGTGAACTGGTAAACTCGTACGATGAAAAGCAGTTGACAGAAGTTATCGCCAGCTATGGTGAGGAACGCTGGGCTAAACGAATTGCTAAATTTATTGTGGAAAGCAGGAAAAACGCTGCTATTGATACAACCAGGCAACTGGTCGATATTATCAAAAAGGCCATTCCGGCTGGCGCACGCCGGGATGGACCCCATCCGGCCAAGCGAACGTTTCAGGCCATTCGAATTGAAGTCAATAACGAGCTGGGGATTTTACGGGATACTTTCATCACTGCGGTGGAAAGGTTAAAACCGGGGGGCCGTATTGGAATAATAACGTTTCATTCACTGGAAGACCGGATTGCCAAACAAACGCTGCAAGAGTTATCTAAAACATGTATCTGTCCACCACAATTACCAGTGTGTATGTGTAATACTAAACCCAAAGTTAAGGTTCTAAGAAAACCTACCCTGCCATCGTTAGCTGAGATTGAGCACAATCCACGAGCCCGCAGTGCTAAGCTGCGGTTGGCGGAAAAGTTATCGTGATGAATTGTTCTAAATAGTAAGGAGGAACAATAAAGATGTTAGTACATAAAAAGCGGGAGATACCTGCTTATGAACAAGAATCCGCTTTACCTACGCCGAAGATTGTACGAAAAGCTGATAAACGATTGCGAGCCAAGTGTCTGATACTAGTAATTCTGGCTGCTGTAATGGCGGCGGTTACAACCATACAGAGTGCTATCATTATTCAAGCAGGCTATGATTTGGTAAAAGTAAAAAGTCAAGTAGCAAAAATTGAAAAAGAAAATGAAATTTTACGTCTTGATATTGCGAAACTAAAATCACCACAACGTATTGAAGAGTATGCTACCAAGAACTTGGGAATGGTTGTGCCCAAAAACGCTTATTATGCAACTACAGTTATGCCTGACAGCAGTCACTCTCAGCCAGCAGCCGTTGATAATAATAACGGGATTGCTGATAAAGTGCTAAGCGCAATCAAAGTACACACGGCGGAGGCGAATAAAGGGCGGTAATCTGGATGATGGGGGAGGTAAATAAGTGGCAGCTGTTTCGCATGTTACCATCAGAAAAAGGGTGGCGTTCCTTTTTCTTGTTATATCGGTAATTATGATGGGGTTGATTGGTCGCTTACTATATCTCCAGTTTTACAAAAGTGTCTGGTTATCAGAAAATGCTGTTGATCAACGCATTCGCGAAATTCCGGTGGAGGCTAAACGGGGTATTATTTATGATCGGAATGGCCGGGAGCTCGCAGTTAGTGTTAGTACTGAATCTGTCTACGCAATACCTGCCGAAATACGTAATCCTGAAGAAACAGCAGCCAAACTGGCTGCTATTTTGGCGTTAGATGAAACCAAACTTACAAGCAAGTTAAAAAAACGTCAGGCGTTTACTTGGATAAAACGCAAGATTGAACCAGAAATTGGTCACCAAGTACAAATGCTTAATCTTCCTGGTATTGGTCTTACCCAGGAAAACCGGCGTTATTATCCTTATGATAATTTAGCTGCTCATGTCCTCGGATTTAATGGTATTGATAGTCAGGGCCTTGACGGAGTAGAAATGACCTTTGACAGTTACTTAAAAGGCCGTTCTGGCAGTATTGTCATTGAGTATGATGCCAGAGGCCAGGAAATACCGAATGCTTCGCATCGTTTTTTATCGCCAATTGAAGGTCATAATATCTATCTTACCCTTGATCTGGTTATCCAACAGATTGTCGAACGTGAGCTGGATCGTGTAATGAAGGAAACCCAGGCTAAGGCAGTTACCATCATTGCCATTGATCCCAGGAATGGCGGTATCTTGGCTTTGGCTAACAGACCAGACTATAATCCTAATAAATTCAGTGAGTTTTCCCCTAAGTTATGGCGGAATATTGCTGTATCGAATGTCTATGAGCCAGGGTCTACTTTTAAAATCATTACTACATCTGCTGTCATGTCTGAACATCTTGTTAAGCCTGACGAAAAGTTTTTTGATCCCGGGGAAGTCGAAGTACAAGGGCGCAGGATTCATTGCTGGAAACATGGCGGGCACGGCAGTCAGACTTTTGCTGAAGTGGTTCAGAACTCTTGCAATGTCGGATTTGTTAATGTAGGATTACGGTTAGGCCGTGAGTCGTTTTATCGCTATATTGATGCTTTCGGTTTTGGGCAACAAACCAATATTGATTTGCCGGGAGAAGCAAAAGGCATAACGATTGACAGAGCTAAAGCAACGCCTATTAATATTGCGACAATGTCTATCGGGCAAAGTATTGCTGTTACTCCTATTCAGTTGGTTACGGCAGCGGCGGCTGTAGCTAATGATGGTAAACTGCTAAGGCCGCAGATTGTAAGAGAAGTAAAGGATAAATCAGGGCAAGTAATTAGAGCCTTTCAGCCTGATGTTGTCAGGCAAGTGCTTGATTCTTCCACCACAAAACAGGTTAAAGAAATATTAGAGTCAGTAGTATCGCAAGGCTCTGGCAGAAATGCGTATATCGAAGGTTTCAAAATTGCCGGCAAAACGGGTACTGCACAAAAAGTTGGTGCAGGTGGCTATTTGCCTGATAAATACGTCGCATCCTTTGTTGGGTTTGCGCCTGCTGATGACCCACAGGTAGCTATGCTGGTTGTCATTGATGAGCCTGTTGGACTATACTATGGCGGTCAGATTGCTGCCCCTGTATTTGGCGCAGTAATGAAGGATGTATTGCAGTATCTTAAGGTTAACCCGCAATTATCGACAAATAGCAAAGCTGGTACTGAACAAGCGCATGTGCTGGTTCCTAGTGTTATAAACCTGAGTGTTCCTGAAGCAATGAAGGAATTACAACAGGCCGGATTAATCCCGCGCATTGAGGAGACTGGTGATAGGATTGCCGACCAAATTCCTAAACCGGGTAGCCTTATACCTAGCGGCGGCGGTGTGCTACTCTATACTATGACACCTAGATATTCATCTGGTGAAGTTACTGTTCCAGACTTAACCGGGCGGACACTGCGGGAAGCGTCAGATTCGTTGGCTGAACTAGGTCTGGCGATTAAACCGGTAGGAACAAACGGTCAGGCTGTTAAGCAGGATCCGTTAGCAGGGAGTAAAGTATTATCAGGCACAAGCATTACTATCTATTTTGAATAAAGCGTTAGAATAGGGAATAATGGTAAAAATAATAAGAGCAGCGTATTGATTAGAAAATTTTTGTAATTTGGGCAGGAGGATTTTGGATGGCCAAGAATTTAAAACAATTAACGGCATTATTAGCAGATGCTACGATTTTGGGAAAGCTTGATCAAACCATTGAAGCAGTGGCGCATGACTCCCGCAAAGTGGTTCCAGGGACATTGTTCTTTTGTCTTAGCGGTGCTCATGTTGATGGGCATGATTTTATTGCTGAGGCTGCCCGGCGTGGTGCAGTCGCTGTGGTAGTTGAGAGAGATGTGTCAGATGTAGCTGATGCTACGATTACGATAATCAGGGTTGGCGATACCCGGGTGGCAATGCAGGCCATTGTACCGTGTTTTTTTGATTATCCTGGACAGAAGTTACGGATGATTGGTGTAACTGGTACCAACGGTAAAACCACATCTACTTACTTAATTCGTGATATTTTGCGAAAAAATGGTCATAAAGTCGGATTAATTGGCACAATCCAGACTCTTATTGATGACAAGACACTACCAATAAAAAACACTACCCCTGATGTTATTGAGTTGCAAATTACGCTGGCGGAAATGGTCAATAGTGGTATGGAGTATGCTATTATGGAGGTTTCTTCCCATGCCCTGGCGCTTAATCGGGTGGCTGGCTGTGAGTTTGATGTCGGTATTTTTACCAATATGACTCAGGATCACTTAGACTTTCATCAGACTTTTGAAAATTACATTGATGCCAAAGCCGAACTCTTCCGCGGTTTGAACAAACCCACCAATACGAAGCAAGGTAAAACAGCAGTCGTCAATTTTGATGATAGTGCCGGGGCCATTATGGCCCAGAATGCAGCTTGCCCGGTAATTAGTTATGCTGTTAATAAAGAAGGAGTTTTAACGGCCGGCAACGTTGCTGTTAGAGAAACTGGCTCGAGTTTCCAGGTAAAAGGCCCATTTGGCACTATGGAGCTATCGCTTAGCATTACAGGCATGTTTAATGTTTATAATGTTTTAGCGGCAGTGGGGGCGGCTTTGGCCGAGGGAGTTCCCCCCGAGGTTATCAAACAGGCCCTGGAGAGTTTTACTAGTGTACCGGGACGGTTTGAACTAGTGCAGGCCGGGCAACCGTTTACGGTGATTGTAGATTATGCCCATACGCCTGATGGTTTGGAAAATGTGCTAAAAACGGCAAAACAGTTTGCCCAGGGAAGAATAATTGTGGTTTTTGGTTGTGGTGGTGATCGCGACCGTACAAAACGACCAATTATGGGTAAACTGGCGGTTCAATATGGCGATGTTGTCCTTGCGACATCAGATAATCCGCGTAGTGAAGACCCGGAAAAGATACTGGCAGATGTAGAAGTGGGTATCAAAGAGGCCTTAGGTGCAGATAACAATGGAAAAAGCTATGAAGTAATTCCTGACCGCCGTCAGGCAATTACGCACGCTATTCGATTGGCAAAAGCACATGATGTTGTGCTTATTGCTGGTAAAGGTCATGAAACCTATCAAATCTTAAAAGATAAAACAATTGATTTTGATGACAGGCAAGTAGCGCGTGAAGTCATCAAGGAGATGAGCAACAATGGCTGATTTTAGTTTAACTGAGGTGCTTAAGGCTACTGGCGGTCAATTGATTAATGCTGGTGATAGCAAGCTGTTCCAAGGTATTTCGACTGATACCAGGAGCATTCAGGCCGGGAATTTGTTTGTTGCTTTGGTTGGTGAACATTTTGACGGCAATGAATTTGTCGCTCAGGCTGTGGCTAAAGGGGCAACAGCTCTACTTGTCAGTAAGACGGTAAATGTGCCTGACTATGTCACTGTAATCCAAGTAATAAATACGTTGGCGGCGTTGCAGGCTCTGGCCAGATTTCATCGGCAGCGATACACTATTCCGGTGATCGCCGTGACAGGATCTAATGGTAAAACTACGACCAAAGATATGCTTGCCGCTGTATTATCCAGCAAGTTCAAAGTGCTTAAGACGGAAGCTAATTTTAATAATGAAATAGGTTTATCACTTACACTATTAAAGCTTGAAGCCAGTCATGAGGTTGCTGTTGTTGAAATGGGCATGCGGGCCAGCGGGGAAATCCGCGAGCTGACTGAAATTGCATTGCCCACAGTAGGCGTAGTGACAAATGTCGGCGAAACACATATGGAAATTCTCGGATCAATTGAAAATATTGCGTCTGCCAAAGCAGAACTTGTTGAGGCAATTGCACCTGATGATTTAGTGGTGCTCAATGCTGATGATCCGCAGGTACGTAATATGCAGCACAAAACCCAAGGAAGAATCGTATTTTATGGTATAGCTTCCAATGCATTTGTCAGGGCTGAGAATATAACTACCGGGAAAAGTGCTGAACTGAGTACTACCTTTGATTGCTGCAGTGCCCGCGGTTCTTTTACGGTTACATTGCCAACAGTCGGTATTCATAATGTTTATAATGCACTTGCAGCTATTACTGTCGGCTGGGAGCTAGGCCTGCAGCCAAGTGAAATACAAGCCGGAATTAGTAGTTTTGTCCCTGGGGCTATGCGGCTCGAAATAAATAGGTATGGCCCGTATACGGTCATCAATGATGTTTATAATGCGAGTCCGTTGTCAATGGCGGCCGCGCTTACTACATTGGCCAATATCAGTAAGGGCCGTAAAATTGCCGTGCTGGGTGATATGTTAGAGTTGGGTGATGCTGCGGTTGAGGCTCATCGCAGGGTTGGTAGGCAAGCCGCAGAGCAGGGTGTAGATAGTATCATAGCGGTTGGAGAACTAGCAAAACATATTGCTGCTGCTGCCAGCGAACAGGGTGTAAAATCTACGCAATCCTTTACCGAACATAAAGCGGCGATTGACGCCCTGCGCAAGCTGCTAAAGCCAGGGGATTATATTTTACTTAAAGGCTCCCGTGGCATGAAGATGGAAACTATGCTGGAGGCATTTCAAGACATATAGTCAACCACACCACCCGCCTGCAAAAGGCTTTAAATCGTTATACACATTTAGGAGGTTACCATGCAGGAATTGTTGTATGCTGCTGCTATGGCATTTGTCATTGCCATAGCAGCAGGGCCGCTCTTTATTCCCATGCTGAAGCGGCTGAAATTCGGGCAAAGTATCAGAGAAGAAGGACCTGAGAGTCATTATGCCAAGGCCGGTACTCCCACTATGGGCGGGGTATTGATTTTGCTGGCACTGGTTATTCCCAGTTTGATTTTTGCGGGTAGCAATCCGGAAGTATTATTGGCTTTATTTGTTACCTTTGGGCATGGTCTAATTGGATTTTTGGATGATTTTATTAAAGTGGTATTAAAACGCTCAATGGGTCTTAAAGCCCGGCAAAAGTTGCTGGGGCAGATAATTATGGCACTAGCTTTGTCTTATATTGCCAGTATTTATTTTGGTCGTGGCACAGATTTATGGATACCAGTACTCGGGGCAAGTGTTGACTTTGGGGCCTTATATTATGTATTGATTTTTCTTGTGCTTGTCGGAACGACTAATGCGGTTAATCTTACTGACGGACTTGACGGCTTGGCTGCAGGTACGACCACTGTGGCCGCGCTAGCTTATACGGTAATCGCTTTGTATTTTGGTAAACCGTACTTAGCCGTTTTTTGTGTAGCCCTGGCGGGAGCCTGTCTTGGTTTTTTACGATACAATGCTCATCCAGCCAAAGTATTTATGGGTGACACCGGTTCGCTGGCATTGGGTGGGGCGCTGGCTGCAGTGGCGGTATTGACTAGAACTGAATTCCTGCTTGTTATCGTTGGTGGTGTATTTGTAATTGAAGCATTGTCGGTCATTATCCAAGTTATTTCGTTTAAATCAACCGGAAAGCGGGTATTCAAAATGAGTCCTATTCATCACCATTTTGAATTATCCGGTTGGTCGGAAACAAAAGTTGTGACAGTATTCTGGCTGGCAGGGACAGTGTTTGCCGCTATAGCATTAAGTATCTTGGCAGTTAGCCGGGCTGGAGGAATATAAATTGATTAGACAAACAGAATTCGCCAATAAAAAAATTCTCGTATTAGGCGCCGGTATTAGCGGGCTTTCCGTAGCTCAGATTTTGCAGCGGTTAGGCGCGAGTGTTGTCTTAAGTGATGCTAAAGCTATGGATCAATTTGATCAGGACTTTTCTGAATTGCAGGCGGCTGGTATTACTTTTGTGATGGGACACCAGAATGAGAAACTACTTGATGACATAGACTATCTTGTGGTGTCTCCCGGTATATCGATTTATATCCCGCTGGTTATGGCTGCACAAAACCGGGGTATTTGTGTTATGAGCGAAGTGGAGGTGGCTTACCGTTTGAGTGAGGCACCAATGATTGCGATTACGGGTACTAATGGTAAAACAACAACAACAACTTTAATTGGCGAAATGCTTAAAACTACCAGTCACCAAGTTGGGGTAGGGGGTAATATTGGAGCTGCATTGTCAGAGCAGGCGCTTGCGGCCAGACCGGATGGTTTTGTTGTGGCCGAGATATCGAGCTTTCAACTTGAGGGTGTTATCGAGTTTCGCCCCCATATTGCTGCCATTTTGAACCTGACTCCTGATCATTTAGACCGGCATCATACGATGGAAGTTTATCAACAAATGAAAGAGCAAGTATTTAACAGGCAAGAAGCTAGCGATTACTTAATTTTGAACTATGATGATATGGCTGTGCGCGGTATGGCTAAGCGGGCCAAGGGAAAAGTAGTATATTTTAGCCGGCAGCAGTGTCTTGATGCTGGATTTTATGTCGAAAATGGCAAGATCAAAATGAACATGGATGGTAATAGTAGTGAGATCTGCGCTGTTAATGATATTAACATAAAAGGCGGCCACAATGTGGAAAATGCATTAGCTGCCTGTGGAGTTGCTTATTTTGCCGGAGTTCGGCCTGAAGCAATGGCAGAGGTTCTTAAAACTTTTTCCGGTGTGGAGCACAGGATTGAGTTTACGGCTGAAATTGCCGGCATAGCCTATTATAATGATTCTAAAGCCACTAATCCTGAATCGGCAATAAAAGCGCTGGAAGCCTTTGACGGTCATATTATTCTCATTGCCGGTGGACGGGATAAGAATACAGATTTAACCGCCTTTATGAAGCTGGCAAAAGAACGTGTGGATCATCTGATTCTGCTTGGAGAGGCCCGGCAGCGTTTCGCTGAGGCAGCGATGCAGCAGGGTGTAAACAATATTCATCAGGTGGCCACATTTGCCGGGGCAGTAACGCTGGCACATAAGTTGGCGCAGCCACCACAGGTGGTAGTATTATCGCCTGCCTGTGCCAGTTATGATATGTTCAATAATTACGAGGAACGGGGGAAAGCCTTTAAGGACTTGGTGCGCCAGTTAGGGTAAGGAGGGAGTAAGATGGGAGTCAGGCCTAAGTCGCCCGATTATGTCGTTTTTTTTGCCATTATGGGCTTGTTGGGTTTCGGGATAGTAATGGTCTATAGTTCAAGTGCTGTTTCCGCATATGTAAACTATAATGACAGTTTCTATTTTTTAAAACGACAGTTGATATGGGCTACACTAGGAATACTGACGATGTTGTTTACGATGAATATTGATTATCACGTGTGGCGCAAATTAGCCAAACCGATTATGATAATCACCTTGCTTTTATTGGTCTTGGTTCTTGTTCCTGGTTTAGGAAAGGTAGTCAACGGTGCCAGACGTTGGCTGGGGGGGTTTGGTTCACTTTATCTACAACCGTCAGAAATTGCAAAATTAAGTATGGTATTGTTTACTGCTAATAGTTTGGCAAGGTCACAAGATAAAATTGGTAACTTTGTTAAGGGGGTCATGCCCCAATTATTGATACTGATACTGGTATTTGGATTAATTTTGAAAGAGCCTGATTTAGGGACCGCACTTGTTATTAGTGGAACGGTTTTTATTCTATTGTTTGCCTCAGGTGCTAAGCTTACGCACCTGGGATCCCTGGGTGCTGCCGGTGTGCTCGGCATAATTACCGCAATTATTGCCGAACCCTACCGGCTAAAACGTTTGTTAGCCTTTAGTGATCCGTGGGCTGATCCATTAAATAGCGGCTACCATATCATTCAGTCCTTATATGCGATCGGTTCTGGTGGTCTGTTCGGTGTTGGTTTGGGGCGCAGCCGGGAAAAATTCTTGTATTTGCCTGAACCTCATACTGACTTTATCTTTGCTATTTTGGGTGAGGAACTTGGCTTTATTGGTACAGCCACAGTTGTAATCCTATTTTTTCTATTTGCCTGGAGAGGTTTTAAGACAGCTATATCAGCGCCAGATATATATGGCAGCCTGCTGGCTGGAGGCATAACCAGTATGATTGTACTGCAGGCGCTTATGAACATTGCAGTAGTTACAGCCTCAATGCCGGTAACAGGAATCCCATTGCCCTTCATTAGCTTCGGTGGTTCAGCCCTGATTTTCACGTTGGCTGCGGTGGGTATACTCCTTAATATTTCCCGGTATGTCAGCTTGAAATGAATGTAGGGGGCAAAGGTTATGCGAATCATTATTTCTGGCGGGGGAACAGGTGGGCACATCTACCCCGCCATTACTATCGCCAGAGAGGTAGCCAAGTTAGCCGATAACTGCGAGATACTATTTGTGGGGACGAAACATGGGCTGGAAGCAGATATCATTCCGAAGGAAGGTTTTCCATTTGCTACTATCGAAGTACGTGGGCTGGAACGGCGGTTGTCCTGGCAGAATGTCCGAACACTCTTTACTACCGTAGGAAGTGTTTGGAATTCTGCTCAAATTATAAAAAAATTTCGCCCTGACGTTGTTATTGGTACTGGTGGTTATGTATGTGGTCCGGTGCTTTTGGCGGCTAGCTTGCTAAAAATACCAACCATTATTCAAGAACAAAATGTTATACCTGGCATCACGAATAAAATTTTATCCCGGTTTGTTGATAAAATTGCTTTAGGCTATCAAGACGCTGCAGTCTATTTTACTAAGTGCAGGCCTGAGCAAATTGTAGTTACCGGTAATCCTATTAGACCGGAGGTCATGTCAGCTAAACGGGAAGAAGGTTTGACTGAACTTGGACTTGCGTCGGATAAACTCACTGTTTTGGTAGTTGGAGGAAGCCGGGGGGCTCGCAGTATCAATAAGGCGATGTCTGGTGTGTACAACTATTTTAGCGGCAATTCACAGATTCAAATATTGCATGTCACAGGACAAAGCGAGTATAATAGCATGGTTGGCAATAGTAAGCAATCTGGTATAGAGCTATCCAGTGCTGGTAATATTATCATCAAACCATATTTATATAATATGCCGTTAGCTTTAGCGGCTGCTGATTTAGCTATTTTCAGAGCTGGGGCAGTCGGTTTGTCTGAATTAACCGCGCGCGGCATTCCGGCAATTCTGATACCATACCCCTTTGCTGCAGAGAATCATCAGGAGTTTAATGCCAGAGCTTTAGAAAAGCAGGGGGCAGCAGTAGTAATTATCGACAAAGAACTGACAGATAGTAAACTGATAGATACTATCAAGAGGTTGCTAGGTAATCCGGAAGTACTTTCCAGTATGGCTAAGAAAAGTAAAGAGTTAGGTTGCCCACAAGCGGCAGAAACAATTGCCCGGCTGGCACTTAGTCTGAAAAAACCTTAATCTTACTAATAAGGTAACATCGGGTGCGGAGAGTGCATACACTATGGTATGCCAAAGCGGCAGCCGGATGGGCTAGGGAATAACTCTTTCTGCAGATATAGGCGCTGGAGTTACCGGTGCGCAAGAAAGGGGAGAAATACTGTTGTTAGATAATATAAAAAAAATTCATTTTGTTGGTATTGGTGGCTCAGGTATGAGCTCTATTGCGAAGGTACTGCTGGAAATGGGGTATATTGTGTCTGGTTCTGATGCTCAGGAATCAGCCGTTACCACCAAACTTGCTCAAGCCGGCGCGCGAGTGCATATTGGCCACAGTTACGAAAATATTGGTGATACGCAAGCTGTAGTTGTTTCTACTGCAATCCCTGAGACCAATCCGGAGGTAAAGGCTGCCAGGGACAAGGAAATACCTGTATATCACCGGGCCGATGTACTGGCATTTTTAATGTCTAAACGGCAGGGCATAGCTGTAGCTGGTGCTCATGGCAAGACTACAACGACGTCAATGATTGCCCTGATGCTGGAACGGGCAGGTATAGATCCGACCATAGTCATTGGTGGTGAGCTAGAATCAATAGGCGGCAGCGCAAAACTTGGTCACGGTCCCTATCTGGTGGCAGAAGCTGATGAAAGTGATGGCTCTTTTTTGAAATTTTCACCACAGATTGCCATTGTAACTAACATTGAAAACGACCATATGGATTACTACAAAACTATGGATAATATATTGCGTACTTTTGAAAAATTCTTGCATAAGCTTGCGCCGGCAGAGGGGGTAGCTATTCTATGTTTCGATAATTCCTATGTAAGAAATATAGCTGCTAAGCTTGAAAGACGCTATATATCTTATGCGCTTGAGCAGGAGGCAGATGTTATCGCCCGCAATATAAAATCCGACGGTCCAGTTTCAACCTTTTATGTATACTATCAAGGCAATCTTTTAGGCACAGCTAAAATCTGTGTGCCGGGAATCCATAATGTATCTAATGCGTTAGCTGCGGTTGCTGTAGGTATTTATGCCGGGTTAAGTTTTGCCCAAATTGTCGAAGGTCTTGGCCTATTTCAGGGAGCAAAACGCCGGTTTCAGACAAAAGGACGGGTTAATGGCGTATGGGTAGTGGATGATTACGCCCATCATCCGACTGAAATCAGTACAACATTACTCGGTGCACGCCAAACAGAACCTAAGCGACTAATTTGTGTTTTCCAACCGCATCGGTATACCCGTACGAATTTTCTGCGAAAAGAGTTTGGTGCGGCATTTTTACAAGCTGATTTGTTAATTCTTACTGATATTTATTCAGCTGGTGAACAGCCTATTCCCGGAGTTAGCGGGGATACGATTAAGAATGAAATTGAACAGCAAACCAATCAGCGGGTAACTTATGTACCAGATAAAGGTAAAATTGCGCGTTATTTGTTTGAAATTGTTGAGCCGGGAGATTTAGTAATGACTATGGGCGCCGGCAATATTTATCAGGTAGGCGAAGAGTTGGTAGAAAAACTTACGCAAGCGAATAATGTGTAGTTAGCTAGAGATTAGATTATATTAGAGAAGAGTATAGGGTGATTGTACTTTTCTGGGAGGGAAGACGATGGAGAAATTTATCGTCAAAGGAGAAGTACAACTAAGTGGCAACGTCCGGATAAGCGGGGCGAAAAATGCTACTTTGCCAATTATGGCAGCAACGCTTCTGTGTTCTGGTATCAGTGTTATCCATGATGTTCCGTATTTGCGCGATATCCAAGCCATGCAGGATATTTTGATATTGCTTGGCGCTAAGATAAGCAGGCAAGGTCATACCATGCTAATCGATACCAGCAATGTGAGTAAGGTTGAAATACCTGAACATTTGATGCGGGAAATGCGTGCTTCAGTTTTTTTGATGGGGCCTCTTTTGGGAAGATTTCGCAAAGTCAGACTGTCCTATCCAGGTGGTTGTGCCATCGGTCCCAGGCCAATTAATCTACATATCAAGGCATTAGAGAAAATCGGTGCAATTGTTGATGAAAGTTTTGGTTTTATTGATGCTGAGGCGAAAGAGTTAACCGGCGGTGAAATAAATTTTGATTTTCCCAGTGTTGGTGCTACAGAAAATGCGATGATGGCGGCCGCGCTGGCCAGGGGTACTACGATTATTCGCAATGCAGCGCGTGAGCCTGAAATTGTTGATCTGCAGGCTATCTTAAATAAAATGGGAGCAAGAATCAATGGTGCAGGTACTGATACGATTAGAGTTGATGGCGTAGCCCGGCTAGTTCCGGCAGAACATACAGTAATGAGTGATAGAATTGAGGCTGGTACTTTTTTAACCGCAGGCGTTATGACACGTGGTGATATTGTAGTTGAGAATGTCGTTCCTGAATATTTATTCTCAGTTACAGATAAACTGCAGGATATTGGGGCGAAAATAATAACTGGTAAGGATTATATTAGGATAAAGGCTGGCGAACTCAGGGGTGTAGATATAAAGACGCTGCCATATCCCGGTTTTCCTACCGACTTGCAAGCACCGATGTTGTCATTGGTTACCATTGCTAAAGGTACTAGCATTATTACGGAAACTATTTTTGAAAATCGGTTTAAGCATGTTGATGAGCTTACCCGGATGGGAGCTAAAATTAAGGTTGAAGGACGAACAGCTATTATTCGCGGGGTGGCGAAATTGACTGGTGCCATTGTGGCTGCCCCTGATTTGCGGGCTGGCAGTGCGTTGGTATTAGCCGCTTTAGCAGCAGAAGGAACCTCGGAAATTGAGCAGGTATATCACATTGAGCGTGGTTATGAAAGTATAGATAAAAAATTGCAAGCATTAGGAGCAAATATTGTAAAGGTGTAAGGGAGATAAAGGGGGACTTTTTATGAAAGATAAAAAAATTGCAGTTGTTATGGGTGGACCGTCTGCAGAAAGGGAAGTATCTTTGAATACGGGGCGGGCCATTCTAGCGGCGTTAAAAGAGAAAGGTTATCATGCCGTTGGCATCGACCTTGACCCCCGAAAATTTGTTGAACAACTGGAACAAGAGAAGATCGAGGTTGTATTTAATGCTATTCATGGTCTTTATGGTGAAGATGGCTTGCTGCAAGGCACGCTGGAAATGTTAGGTATACCTTATACTGGTTCAGGTGTATTGGCTAGTGCGATGACAATGGATAAAACAGTAAGCAAACGATTGTTTATGTCAGCCGGAATACCTACTCCGCGGTCACGGCTATACAGTAAACAGGATGTTGACCTTGCTGTGGTGACAAAAGAGATTCAAGAGGTATTCGGCACACCTGTGGTAGTAAAAGCGGCTGCGCAGGGATCAAGTATTGGCGTGATCATCGTTGAAGATGCTGCAGACATTGAAGTTGCAGTAACAGAGGCTTTTAAATATAGCGGTCATATTGTTGTTGAGGAATTTATAAAAGGAAAAGAATTGACTGTTTCTATACTTGGTAGTGAAGAGCCGAAAGCACTACCGATCATCGAAATAGTGCCCCAATCAGGACGATATGATTATACATCTAAATACACTAAAGGTGCGACAGAGTATATAGTACCAGCCAGGCTAGAAGCCAAGGTTGCGGAGCATATCCAGCAAATTGCGCTTGACGCCTATAAGTTATTGGGATGCCGGGGAATTGGGCGGGTTGACGTAATGCTCAGTGACGTTAATCAGCCATACGTTTTGGAAATTAACACAATTCCAGGGATGACAGCTACTAGTTTAGTACCCAAAGCTGCTGCTGCTGTTGGCATAAGTTTTGCCGAATTGTGTGAGCAGATACTGCAGATGGTGACTGATTAGAAAAAATTGGGCAGTGTTTACTGCTCATTTTTTTATTTATTTAGTGGACAATACGTTGTATAATTACTGCAGAAGATGTCTACAGGAGTGATTGTATGCAGACCGCAGAACGCTTGAGAGCAGCTAGAAAGCGGCGCGCTTCCATACTGGCGTTGTGGTTGGCGGCGCTGGTAGCATTAATAGCTATTTTTTTATTTATTAATTCTCCCTATTTTATTGTAGGGACAGTAGTGGTTGAGGGCAATAAGTATGTAACTGTTGAAGAAGTGCTGCGAATAGCCGGAGTTCCGGAAAAAATAAATATCTTTAGACTAAAACCTGCAGAAATTAAAGAGCGGCTGACTGGTGATCTGCGCGTGGATGAGGTTAAGGTTGAGAGAAATTTTCCGGCAACGATTACTATTCATATCAAGGAACGCCAGCCTTTGGCTTTTGTTGCCAGCCAGTATGGTTTTGTAGAAATTGACCGACAGGGTATAGTAATGGTTGCATTTAAAAACCTAAAGCAAGTAAAAGTGCCTGTTATTACTGGTGTTCGGTTGGGGAATGTTTATGTTGGCGATCAGATAAATGATCCAGGGCTTGCTAATGTTTTAACCTATTTATCTGAACTGGATGAGGGAGCATTAAACCAATTATCGGAAGTAAACATTAAATCACCGGATGAGCTTGTTGTTTACACTATAAATTCAGTTTGCATCCGGATTGGAGATAATCAGCGTCTTATAGAAAAAGCTAAGCTGACAGCTGAAATCTTACAGGAAATAGCTGCTAAAAAAATGACTGTCGAATATGTCGATCTAAATTATACCTCCCCAATTATTAAAATACGTAGTAAATAGGGTTCAATTTTGAAAGGAGACGATATTTTGTTACCCATCAAGCAAGGGCAGCTTGCCATTGCCCTGGTCTGCGTTGTATTGGGCATTATGTTGGCGGTGCAATTCCGTACTACGCAAGACATTAAGTCAAGTATTCCCTATCAAAGGGTTGAGGACTTATCCCAACGGCTAAGTCAGACTGAAAAGGAGCGGGACGCGTTAGTTAATCAAGTTCATGAATTAAAGCGTACTTCAGGTGCTGAAGCCGCATCTAAGGAATTTGAGAGGATAAAAATGGGAGCCGGTGTAGTAGCTGTCGAAGGACCTGGTATTATTGTAACGATTGATGATAGTAAGCGGCCATCTAAGCCGGGGGAAAACCCTAATTTGTATCTAATTCATGATGATGATATTCTTAAAGTGATTAATGAATTGTGGGCAGCCGGTGCGGAAGCTATGTC
Organism: Sporomusa sp. 246TCP1; assembly: GCF_057319775.1. NCBI lineage: Bacteria > Bacillati > Bacillota > Negativicutes > Selenomonadales > Sporomusaceae > Sporomusa > Sporomusa sp. 246TCP1. The sequence continues at coordinate 1,011,063 of NZ_CM170492.1, forward strand.
GATTAACGAACAACGGCTTATTGCCAGTTCCGAAATTCGTTGTGCCGGGCCAACGTTATCAGTCAATAATTCGCGCTATTCACCACCCTATGAAGTTCGTGTTATTGGTGAGCCAACAACGTTGGAGAATGCACTAAAAATGCGTGGCGGAGTAGTTGAAACCTTACAATTCTGGGGTATTCAAGTAACAATCAAAACGCAAGAGGCAGTAAAAATTCCGGCATTTAAGGGTACTTTTCGGTTTGAACTCGCCAAGCCGGCGCAGGAAGGTGGTCTTTAGTATGGCATTGCCGATTGCCGGACTTATTATAGGTGTGCTTATTGGTATATTTTTTCCGGTTACAGTGCCTGTAGAATATGCTAAGTTTTTGTCGGTGGCGTTGCTGGCATCGCTAGATTCTGTGTTTGGTGGACTAAGAGCCGGCAGTGAGGAAAAATTTGACAATACGATATTCATCACAGGTTTTTTTACAAATGCATTGTTGGCCGCAGGCTTGGTATATATTGGCGACCGTCTGGGAATTGATTTATATTATGTTGCCCTATTGGCTTTTGGCTTGCGAATATTTCAAAATTTAGCAATTATTCGTCGTTATTTTTTAAAGAAATAATAAGAAAGCTTCAAAGTCATCCTAGTATCGTTTTGGCTTTGGAGTTTTCTTTGTGTTTAAATGTAAAATAAATATAGATTTTTCGGTTAAAAAAAAGGGAAAATGGCACTTTTGTTGAAACTATTCTTGAAGAAACATAATACTGTGCTGCGAGGGAGTTATGAATAAAAAAACTATATTAGCTATTGATGTTGGCACAGGTATGATCAAAGTGTTTGTTGGAAGAAGGCTGGCTGATGGCAATGTGGACATTTTAGGTAGTGGTGCTGCTCCAACAGTTGGCTACGATAGAGGGGTTATCACTGACAGTAACGCTTTGACTCATTCTATAAGACAGGCAGTAGATTGTGTTCTTATGGCAGCTGACAGCCAGGAGACAGGTTGTGTATACTTAGGTATTAGCGGTTCATCACTTGTTATGCAAAATAGTATTGGTAGTATTGCTCCAATAACTGCAGGAACTGTGACACGCGAAGATGTTGGACGCGCCTGTAAAGCAGCAACCTTTGCCGTTGCCGATAATGATTACGAAATTTTACATGTGTTTTCAACTAGAGAATCTGTCGCCAAACCAGGCGCTGCTTTTGAGGTAGAAGCTCACATAATATCGGCGCCGAAGGTAATTGTGCAAGGACTAACCCAGGCGCTTGCCGAAACCGGGCTTAAATTAAATGGAATTGTTGCTAATGGTGTTGTGGCCGCAGAAACGTTGAGGAAAGAGTTATCTGATGAGCGTAATAACTTTATTTTTATGGACATTGGGGCAGGTACGGCCGATGTTGTTATTTATGTTGGTGGTAAGCTTTGTTCTTCAGCCTCATTACCCTTGGGCGGTGATTATATAACCAGTGATTTGATGCAGGGATTGAGTGTTAACCGAGTTCATGCTGAAGAAATTAAGCGTTATTATTCCCGGTTGTCGCCTGATTTGCATAATCAAGGAGTGGTTCTGGACTGTAATGATTACGGAACTACAGATAAGCATATTTCTTTTGATTTTTTATATGATATTATTGAAAGTAGAGTAGATGAAATTGTTGGTTTGCTATATGATTTTATTAAGCCGCTTCTGGACAAGCATCTAACCGTAAATGGAGAAACTTTGGAGTGCATTTATTTGACGGGTGGTTCAGGGACAATGCCCAGTATGGGCTCTTGCATAGCCAAAGTGTTTCAGATACATACCGAAACGATTAAACCAGCGCAATTGGCTGATGAATATGCTTATGCAACTAATACTGTGTGTTATGGCATTATAAGCCATGGAGCCAGGATTTCAACAAGTGAGCCAGTTGCAGAAGGCTACAGTGCTTGGAATGCGTTTATCCGTAAGGCGAAAAAATTATTGAAAATTTGATAGATGGTAAGGGAGGAAAACTTAGTAATGTTGGAATTTGACATGGACTTGGACCAGTTTGCTTCAATAAAAGTTATTGGTGTGGGCGGTGGTGGCAATAATGCTGTCAATCGAATGATTGGCGCTGGCTTGCAGGGTGTAGAATTTATCACTATAAATACAGATGCACAGGCATTGATTGGATCTGAAGCTACTTATCGTATTCAGATTGGTGAGAAATTAACTAAAGGCTTGGGAGCGGGGGCTAATCCTGATATCGGTGAGAAGGCCGCTCAGGAAAGCCGGGATGATATCATTAAGGTTCTTAAAGGATCAGACATGGTGTTTATTACAGCTGGTATGGGTGGCGGTACTGGCACAGGGGCGGCACCGATAGTAGCTGAGTGTGCCCGGGAAGTAGGAGCTTTAACGGTTGGGGTTGTTACTAAACCTTTTTCTTTTGAGGGACGCAAGCGTCAACTCCAAGCTGAACGGGGAATTGCCAAGCTGAAGGAAAAAGTAGATACGTTGATTACTATCCCTAATGACCGATTGCTACAGGTTGTGGATAAACGCACTCCGATCATGGAAGCATTTAAGATTGTTGATGATGTACTCCGTCAAGGTGTGCAAGGGATTTCTGATCTTATTGCTGTGCCTGCATTAATAAATCTTGATTTCGCCGATGTTAAGACTATTATGAGCGATGCTGGTTCGGCACTTATGGGTATTGGCTTTGGTACAGGGGATAACCGCGCAATTACGGCTGTTGAAGCGGCGATTAAGAGTCCGCTCTTAGAAATGTCAATTGATGGCGCTAAAGGTGTATTACTTAATTTTACTGGCGGTCCTAATACTACATTGTTTGAAGTTAATGAGGCTGCTGATATTATTGCCAAAGCGGCTGATCCGGAAGCTACGATTATATTTGGTGCAACCATTGATGAAGCGTTTGAAGACCAAGTTCGAGTAACTGTCATTGCTACTGGTTTTGATCCCCTGCCATTGAAGGTAAGTGCAGGTAAAAGCGAAACTAAGGTTATTGAACCGTTTAAAGGGCGGGATTTAGATATTCCGGCTTGGATGCGGCGGTAGACATATAGTAAATAAGGAATGTAACATAAAACCCGGCTCATTACGAGCCGGGTTTTATGTCTATTTTTGAAACTATTAAAATGGCAGGAAATTACATTTTATTAAAGGAATACTTTGTATAATTAGAATAACAATTTGATTTCAGGCATATAGTCTTATGTGTATAATGTTTTTATATATAAAATATGATCCAAGAAGGTATAAACTGTGAGCATTTATGCTGATGTAGTATTGTTAATCAATTTTATTATGAATAGTATTATTTTAGTAGTAACAGCTTATGCCGCAGGCATTTCTTTTTGTTGGAAACGCTTGTTGATGACGGCTGTAGCGGGAGGCGTATATACATTAATCGGTATTTTTCCGGAGATGGCTGTATTATATAGTATTCCCGGAAAGTTCTTGGCGTCGGTGGTGATTATTTTATTGGCTTTTGGCTATAGGTCAGTAAAGCTGACAGTAACACTTACCGGTATTTTTTTTATAGTATCTTTTATCCTGGGTGGGGCCTTGTTGGGCTGGATGTATTTTATTCAGACTGAAGCGCCTTTTAGAGCTGGTACTACTATTAAACTCTCCTGGGGCCATTTAGTGGCAGGCAGTGTTATAGCCATAGTTCTCATCCTGCTGGTTGTCAAAAGACTGCTGGCCAGAATGTACCGGTATAAGACTTTTTATCAGGCAAGAATAGAATATGCCGGGCAGTTGCAGGAAGTTACGGGTATGATGGATACTGGCAATGGCCTCTATTCGCTGCTGGGGCGTAAACCGGTAGTTCTGCTGTCCCTGCAATCTGCACTTCAATTACTGGGCCGGCAGGTTGCAGCATTCTTAACAGCTAACCGGCCAGATTCCTGGTTAGCTAATCTTGACGAATGCCAGGACTCAGCTTGGCTAGCCAGGGTGGAGATTATTCCCTGCCAGTCGGTTGGCGGCTGCAATATGTTACTTGGCTTTAGACCAGATAGTATTACCGTGATGAGTAAGGTAGGCTCGTATTATACCTCAGAAGTACTCATCGGCATTTACGATGGTACCTTTGCTGATGGTAGTGATTGTCAGGCACTTTTACATCCGGCGCTTATAACAGACATCAATAGAACCAAGGGGGAAAGTACATGCGAATTACCTGGCCAATAATTAAATTGTATATAAGGCTAAGGATCATATCATTACTTCAGGCGATTGGTTGGCTGAAGCCTGATGAAGTATTTTATGTTGGTAGCGCGGAAATTTTACCGCCGCCTTTATCAAGTGATGAAGAGATATTTTTGCTTAACCGTTTGCAAAAAGGGGATAAATCTGTCAGAAGTGTATTCATTGAACGTAACCTCCGGCTTGTCGTCTACATTGCCCGCAAATTTGAAAATACCGGCGTAAGTGTCGAAGATTTAGTTAGCATCGGTACGATTGGCTTAATCAAAGCAGTAAACACTTTTGATCCCATTAAAAAGATTAAACTGGCCACATATGCTTCACGATGTATCGAAAATGAAATTTTAATGTATTTACGTCGTAACAGTAAAACCCGGGCCGAAGTATCCTTTGACGAACCATTAAATATTGATTGGGATGGTAATGAACTGTTACTTTCTGATGTGTTAGGTACAGATAATGATATTATTTATAAGTCAGTAGAGGAAGAGGTTGATAAAACCCTGTTATACACAGCCATGAGCAAGTTGTCAGGGCGGGAACGAAGAATTATGGAACTACGGTTTGGCCTTAATGATGATGGTAATGAACGTACACAAAAAGAAGTAGCTGATATGCTGGGGATATCCCAGTCTTATATTTCTAGGCTGGAAAAGAGGATAATAAAAAGGCTGCGTAAAGAGATATCTCGCATGGAGTAAGGTTTTGTTAAATGCATTTTTAGTCGCCCTTTCTTCGGGTGGGTCAGTTTCTTGTTTAGCCCACTATCAGCCGTTGGTTAAGGTGGGTTTTTTGTATTTCATTGGAAAGACTGTATAATGCCTTTTGTTGGCAGTTGATTTATAAATTAATCGTAAAAACCGCATCTTCCGGGGTGCGGTTTTTGTTTTGCGGTATATAGAGTTTACGGATTTTAGGAATATCGCCCGCCTTTTCAGCTTTTGGAGGCGTGGGGCCTAGACCTTTTGTTACTTTTGGGGCAATGCCAAAAGTAAAAGGCCCTCACCTGGTATTATATTGACCAAATATCTGATGTGTGCAAATCCAAAGAACTAGCCAAAAGCCAAGCTCCACCCATTTTAAGAATTGTTACCGCAAAGTATTCAAAGTACGCAAAGGAATAACGGTATTGTGGACTATAGCATTACTATTTTTTGGCTGAAGATCAAAAGGCTGCAATAGCGGTTTTTGATCTTTTTTGAAAAAACGGCAAGCTTCTCTTGCACTGCAAAGTATAAAATCGTCAGCCCATGGCAATAATGCTTGTGTGGGGCAAGTTGTTTTAGTAGCTTAGAAAAACTGGGGAGGTAATAATGTGATTGTTAATAAAGTCGAAATATGTGGTGTAAATACAGCAAAGCTCCCGGTGCTTTCTGCCACTAAAATGCGTGAGTTGTTTGAGGTAATGCAGGGGGGCGAAAAAGCCGCCAGGGAACAGCTGATTTATAGCAATCTCCGATTAGTGCTTAGCGTAATTCAACGGTTTAACAATCGGGGAGAATATGTTGATGACTTATTTCAGGTTGGCTGTATTGGTTTAATGAAAGCCATTGATAATTTTGATTTGGCACAGAATGTAAAGTTTTCTACCTACGCAGTACCAATGATTATTGGTGAAATCCGGCGCTATTTAAGAGATAACAACCCCATAAGGGTAAGCCGCTCAATGCGGGATGTTGCCTATAAAGCGCTGCAAGTACGGGATTCGTTAGTCAGTCGGTTTTCACGGGAGCCGTCAATTAATGAAATTGCTGATGAACTTAAGGTGCCAAGAGAAGAAATAATATTTGCCCTGGATGCAATCCAAGAGCCTATATCCTTATTTGAGCCTATTTATCATGATGGTGGTGATCCCATCTTTGTAATGGATCAAATCAGTGATGATAAACATTTAGATTTAAGTTGGCTTGAGGGAGTGGCGATCAAAGAAGCTCTGCGCAAACTGAGTGATCGTGAGAAACATATACTCACTCTTAGGTTCTTTGAGGGTAAAACGCAGATGGAAGTTGCAGATGAAATCGGTATTTCCCAGGCACAGGTGTCACGGTTGGAAAAGGCCGCATTAGGCCACATGCGCAAATACATATAGAGTTTATGATTTATCAGGGAGGCAGTGTAGTGGAGAGAAGTTTACCTTTGTGGAGTAAGCGAATATTGATAATTTTAGTAATTTGTCTTATTGCTGGTGGTTGGAATGTACTTCTTTATCAGCAAAAACACGGGGTGTCGGTGACACCCAATAGTAGTGATTATGTTAGATTGCATATTTTAGCTAATAGTGATAGCGTGCAAGACCAACAGCTTAAACTAAAGGTTCGCGATGCAGTTATTGCCTATCTAACTCCGCATGTCAAAGATGTGAGTAACGCCCAAGCAGCTAAAAACATTATAGCTAACCGCCAAGAGGAACTTGTTCTGGTGGCTAAAAACACGCTGGCGGAAAACGGCGTTGATTATCCTGTAGCTATCCAAATTGGTAGTTTTGAATTTCCGGTGCGTTCCTACGGCAGCTTAGTGTTGCCTGCGGGAGAGTATCAGGCTGTTCGCATTCTCCTGGGAGAGGGTGCCGGGCAAAATTGGTGGTGCGTATTATTTCCACCCCTATGTTTTATTGATGGTACTAACACGACTTTAGCCCCAGTTTCTTCTTCCAATGAGTATACTCAGCAGGAGGATGGCGAAAAACCCCTAAAAATTTGCTGGAAGTTAGTTGAGATTTTTAGATAATAAATTGTTGCAACAGGTAAAAAGCAGTCTCAACTCTGCGAAAATACAATGGATTCCTATGAATAAACTAAAAAGAAAGCTAACAAATTAAGTAGCTCTCTTTTTGTTCCAGAGGGAAAGTTGAACTTTTCCTGGATGAACGGCTAAGGCTTGTGCCGGCGTCCTTTAGGATGCCGGCACAAGCCTTAGCGTTTCATAGTACCTTCACTGTAGGAAACTTTACTGAGATTATTTATACTTCGACAACGCGTCTGATATTGCTTTGCGTTACAACGCTTTTTTCTACTGATGAATAGGAAGGAACTGCAGCACTGGCCATCTGTTGGATGGTAAGGGGAATGTTGGTTTTGGACAAAAACACTAAACGTTTGTCGTAATAGCGAATTAGTTTGATCATCTTATAAAAACAGTCATGGCTGAATTTGCAGCGAACATTGGCAAAGATAATATCAGCATGAATGATAAGTGCTTCATCAAAGCCATTTGCATCGCCGGAGAGATAAACAAAATTAGGTAACTGGGTCTTTAACTTGGTTTGCCAGTTTTCAGCACCGCCGATAACCAGGGCGTGAATGTTGCTTAAAGTGTTTAAAGCTGCCTCGATATTGTAGTGTTGATTAGATGTTGCTAAATTTATAATATTATCAGAGCTTTCTATGTCTTTAATTTGTTTTCGGCGATTTTCCACTTGAGTGAGTTTAGTTTGAAGTAGCTCAGTTTCTTTGCTTAAGGCATTTACCACGAACTTTTGTTTGAGAACCAAGGTGTTAAGCTCCTCTTCTTTCTGGGCCAGTAAATCGGTTTTGGCTGCCAAATCCGCACTCATTCTGCGAACTTCTATTTCGTAGGCTTGAAGTTGTTTTTTGAGATTATCAATTTCGGCATATATAAAAGGATTGTTTTGTTCAAAATAATATTTTCTCGTTTTTTTATACTCACGTATAAATTCGAGTAAACTTAAGCCGAGCATTACAAACTCGGCACATTTTGATTCCAGATCCTCTTGGCTTTGCTTATGATTGGATCGAAATAACTCTGATGTCATCTTGATAATATAGAGGCGGCAAAGTAGTTCAACATCTCGTTCTTTAATCTTTGTCAGAATTTTTGGTGAAGCCAGGGATATTCCGGCTGATGATGACAGATACGCGGTGCAGTGAGCCATTCCTTCCCAGAAGTGGTCGCCGTTCCAGGGTTCAAGATAATTATAAAATACCTTTTGATATATCGCATTTTTAAGTTGACGGGCCATTTTTTTTATTGCTGGTTTATTCAGCCTGCTTTTTAATTGTTGAAAATCGCCGGTGTTATCAAGTTTGCTGGCAAGTGTTTGCACAACAAATAAAGTTTCAGGTTCGGGTATGATTGCTTTTTTGCCTAAAATACAGGTAATAAACATGGCAAATTTCAGGGAGGCATGAGGTGGTAAATCAATAGCTGGATACATTGCAATAAAATATTGAAGATATTGTATTGTGGCGCCAGTAAGAAGATTGTGGTATTGACTGTTTTTTATGGATTCGGCATAATACTCTGGTTGGACGGCTTTTGATAAATCAATTGTTTCGGAATTTTTAATATAGCCATACAAATTGCTCCAGCGTTTTGTCAGAATGTGTATTACCTGTTCGAATAAGGGAGAACAAGGGCCATCTTCCATAGCCACAAGCAACATTCCTAAGTATTTTAAGGCATAAATTTGTCGATCAATGCCGCTGGTAGTGAACAAAGGATGATTAGCATAAGAAGACTGAGAGGCTGCGGTCTGGTAACGGGTTTTATCGATTTCATAAAGCAAGTCTATTTCTTTGTATGCCGATGATGTATCGCCAGCGAGCTGGACAAAAAGAGGAAGCGTATCAACCGGGATATTGTTGGCTACTAATATGAAATCTGAAATCTTCATGCGGTATCACCATCCTTTTTGTATTTAAAGTAAAACAATCTATTTCTTTACACAACTTTTTTTGTAATACATTCGACACTTTCTATTTGGTAAGACGCAGCAATTGTCGTGCTTCGCTCGCCTTTGGCTGTCTGTATTGCCGCTTTGACTGCAAGCAGAGACTCTGTAATGTTTTTTAGGTTATTTGTTAACGTTACCAGAATATTAACATAGGCATCAAACGTATAGTCGTTCTTAGACAAGGTAGCTTCTCGAATTGCTTTATGGGTATCTACAAGGAGTTCTTGAAATGCATGTTCAGAGTATTGTAAGTCAGTTAGTGTATAGCAACCGGATTCGTTGTCGGTAAATAGCATGATCTTCCCATTGGTTAAAACATCACTGTGATCATTGATTCGTGAATACATAATTTTCCTCCTTAGAACATTTTATAGACTAATTGAAGCAACAAGCTTAAACAAAAATATGCCAAGCCTCTCCAGAACGGAAAGGGCTTGGCAATAAATTCAAGCGAACGTAATAAAGCATAAAACAAGAGCAAAATTTTGCACTGCTTGAAATATTGCTCCTTTCCAAAAGGGAGATATAGCCGTTTTCAGCTATACCGATCGGCCGGATACCATACCACGAAAGGATTAGGTAAATCGGCTAAGGGAGCAGACTATCCGATTATGAAATTATAATAAGAGGTATTTTGATAATGAAAACTAACATAAACAAACATCAACAATTAATTACTATTATATTGTTTGACGGTGTATAAATCAATATGGTTGGTATATGTTGGTTAGAAAAATTTTTTGCGAGGTTAAGATTAGAGCTGATTTTTCGTCTTTATAAAAAGGGGTTAAATTGATTTGTCAATTAAACTCTTGCCAGTATAAATAAACAAATACTATAATAGAATCAGGGTATTGCTGCATTTGTTAGCTTATATTACTTTAATTTTATTCTATTTCAATAAAGCAATTGATATCGCGATAAATTTGTTTTCAAAAGCAGCTTGTAAAATATTAGCAAAAGGGGTATGTATATGAATCGTAAATTAATGAAACTAATGGGTCTTTTTCTATGTGTAGTACTCATTGGCCTGGGGCAACAAAGCAGTTTTGCCCAAGAGAGTCCAAACCACCCAATTACAGAGGTTATTGTCTTTCATGCTGGCAGTTTAAGCGGACCGTTCCAGAAAGCGGCTGAAGCTTATGAAAAGTCTCATCCGGATACCAAAATCACTTTAGAGGGAAGTGGCAGCCGGGAAGCCGCCCGGAAAGTAACGGAACTGAAGAGACCCTGTGACGTGGTTGCTTCTGCTGACTATGAAACTATTGATAATCTGATGATGCCTGAATATGCAAAGTTTAATATATTTTTCGCCCGTAATAAAACAGTTGTAGCCTTTACTGACAAAAGTAAGTATGCTAATGAGATTACCAGTGATAATTGGTATGATATTTTATCAAGGCCAGATGTGCAGTATGGTCATACCGACCCGAATTTGGATCCTGGCGGCTACCGGGCAGTCCTAACATTGCAGTTAGCCGAAAAATACTATCATAAACAAGGCTTGTATCAAGAGCTGGTAAATAATTTTCACGAGTCTAGCACCGTTAATGATGGAAAAACTATCAAAGAAATGCTGAATTCAGGTCGGTTGGATTACTTTTTCTTTTATGAGTCATCAGCCAAACAAGGCGGCTATCGCTATATAACCTTGCCGGTTGAACTCGATTTTTCTTCCTTGGATTATGTGAACTATTATAAGCAAGCAACACTGTCGCTTACTGGCAAAAAAACAGGCAGCATTGAACAAGTTTATGGACAACCAATAATTTATGGTCTTACTCTGGTGAATAACGCACCACATACCAAGGAAGCGCTGCAATTCATACACTTTCTTTTGACAGATGGACAAAAATATCTAAATGATGCAGGTTTTATTTCTATGAATCCGTTAGTTCGCACCAGGGAATTGCCTTACATCCCGGCAGAATTAAAAGCTTTAATAAAGCCGTTCAAACAATAAGCAGCGAGCCGCGTACCTATAACCACAAACATACATAAGCAGGCTCCCACAAGGTCTGTCAAAGGAGGAGTATATTATGACACTGTTGGATGAAGCCAGATCACGGTTGATTGCCATTTCAACGGCCAAGGCTGGAATGAGAATGAGAAAATTTTCATCGTGTCGGCCCGCAATCTTACGCAGCGATGGTTGGTTCGAAAGTAACTAAGGAGTGAGTATGATGAATAATGGCAATGTGAGATATTGGCACTTAGGCTGGATTTTAAAAATATTTATCATTATGGTGGCCAGTACATTGTTTATCAATTGTGGACTGGCTGCTGCCGCTGAAGAACAACGGACTGATAAACTCTTCGATTTAGACGAAATCGCAAAGGCGATTGATACCTATGCGCTTGATCCACGCTACGAGGATGATCCGTTTATTCTGATTACACTCAAGGAAGCATTGGCGGGCGCCAGACAACATATAATTAACTCAGGTGTGAAAAAAATCTATTATGCTGCGTCTGATGACAATGGCGGTATGGCTCATAGATTAGAGAACCTGCCCCTTCATGGCAGGGTATGGCTAAAGGAATGATCATCGAGCCGGCTCGTTGCTCGCCGGTTCTGAGAGAACTAGCTCAAAAGCTCTTTCATCCAATGAAGGTTTAGGAGTAGCTGGGGATTGACCGATAAATTGAAAAAACCTCCAAGTTGATGCAAAATAGCATCAACTTGGAGGTTTTTCTTATGACAAGAAGAAAAATTACTCCTGAACGAAGAAAATAAGGACTATGCTTTGTACGATTTGGTTTGGTTATTGCTAAACTGCTAAAATAATGATAAAATTCCATTGGCTTACATGGTGTATATATAATTTAAAGGGTGAATACGGTGTATGCGGAAAAATCGGTTTTGATAGTTCTACTTGCGTTAAGTACTTTGATTATGGGAACTCTGTCACTAGTTGCTTGGCGGCGCAGACAGAGCCCCTTGGGGCAAGCCTTTTTCCTTTTAATCTTTCTAACGACCATTTATACCTTTGGTTACATGTTTGAGTTTGCTAGCAGTACCTTGGAGAAGGTTCGATTCTGGCTTCATGTAGAATCTATCGGTATTGCTTTCATACCAACTGCCTGGGTTATATTTGCTGTCCGTTTTACTAAAATGAAACTCAAATATTGGCCTCAAGTTAAAGCTTTATTTTTGATGCTGTCGGCAATCACGTTTATTATCAGTAATACGTCAGAATTACACCATCTCCATTATGTTGATATGCGACTAAACTCTGAAGCTCCTTTTCCCGTAGTGGATTTTGTAGCAGGGCCATGGTATTGGTTCCATAATGTATTCACAAATATAGCAATCGTTATTGGCAATATACTCTACACCCGTGCCTGGAAAAACGCTTCAGAGGATAAAAAACAACAAGCTTTTGCTATCTTCCTAGGTTCTATGTTTCCCTGGGTTGTATTTCTTGCATACATGTTGAGAATTATTCCTTGGGGAATAGATCCAGTTCCAGTCTCGTTTCTAGTTCCGGGACTTCTATATGCCTGGGCTGTATTTGACTTAAAAATGCTTGAAATTGCTCCAATTGCACGGCAGGCTGTGTTTCAAAAACTATCCGAAGGTGTATTTGTTTTTGATCGGGAAGGATGCCTGGTCGACTTTAATGCAGCCGGCTGTAAGGTGTTTCCAAAGTTGAAAAATGATGCAAAAGGGAAAAATGGCTCCGAGTTATTCCGGGACTATCCAATTTTGATGAATCTTATTGCTGATTCTGTTAACGAACAGGAAACAATGACGCTGCAAGCGGGAGACCAAAAGAGCACGTATCAGTTACAGCGCATTGAGCTATATAATAACAGAAATCATACTGTCGGTTTCATGGTAATCTGCCGGGATATTACCCATTTTTCAAATATTGTGGAAAGCCTTCAACTGCAAGCGGCTATTGATCCATTAACTAAAGCATGGAACCGGAACCGGTGGCTCGGAGGATGGAACAGCGTTATTGACTCAGGTTTGCCGTAAACATGGTTCGATAGCAATTATACTTGCGGATCTGGATAAGTTCAAACAAGTGAACGATATATACGGGCACATAATAGGCGATGCTGCTTTGCGGCATTTTGCATTGACATGCCAGAATAATTTACGCAGCCAAGATATTTTTGGACGCTATGGCGGGGATGAATTTGTTATTATTTTACCTGATAGTAATACTCCCGAAGCAGTTGAACTGGCTGAGCGTCTTAAGCGGGCCGTAAAGTCAATGATACTTGTTGCAGGAGAAAGGAAAATAACTGTTACTGCCAGCTTTGGGATAGTATCCATGCAAAATGAAGTTTCATTTGATTTGGAGACATTAATTAACTATGCGGACGAAGCATTATATGAGGCGAAAAAGGCCGGAGGTAATCAAGTTTGCGTGTTTAATACGAAATCAGGTGTAGAATTATCTACTCCAGGAAATCCGGGCATCGGTGAGCACTGAAAAAATAAAAAAATATACTTAGCACAGTTATCCCTTGTCCTTCATATAATTATTGTAGAATCTTGATGCTGCATGTGTGAAGTTTTAAATAGAGGAGGGGGAGAATGTTAAAGACTAGCGACTTAAACAAATCAGAAGTACAATAATAAACGTAATAATGTAGATAAAATTAAGACCTGGGTTTTTCGGATGGAAAGTATAATTATCACTGACTGGAAAGACTAGGCTTGCACCATATCCTAAAGGATTTGGTGCAAGCCTAGTCTTTTCTTAGCTTAAATTCAAATTCTACCGAATCCCCAAGGCGTACAGCATAGACGGTTATACCTGATTGACGGAGGATATCTTGCTTATCAGCAAAGGTTTTAGCAGCTAAAATTTCCGCTGGTAAGATGGTAGGGCCGGGTATAGTTAACTTACTTTGAGCGTGGCGCAGAGCAGTAAGGGCTGTTGTAACAGAAGCCAATTCCCTATTAATACTCTGTAGTTCTTTTTTTGCTGTGTCGGCAGCAATTAAATCCTCGCGGAACCAGGTGGTAATTTCAGTGCACTTACTAAATAAAGCCGCCTCAAGCTTTGACATTTTTTCAATTTCATCTGAGTAATCCTTAACAGCATCTTTTTTAATATACTGGTCCAGGCTGTTACTGTTTTTAGCCGAATTAACAAAAATAGTCCAGACAAATTCGTCAAAAATAGTAGCCGGTATTCTGCGGCATTGACAAGGTTCATCAAGCATATAGATAGCTGATTCTTTAGTAATACAGGAGTAATAGTAATACATCTTAGGATCTGTCTTTTTACGGGCCCCTGGCCGTCCGTAAGCCGTCATAGAGTGCCCACATAATCCACAGTAGAGGATACCCTGCAGCAAGTAATTATGGGTTGTATTGCGCTTTGCATAGCGCTTATTTTTTTGCCGTTGCTTCTGGGCTTGCTGGTAGGTATCATAATCAACGATGGGGGGGATTGCTATTGGTATCCAATCCTCGCGGGGTACATTCTTGATTTCCCGGGTGTTCTGTCCGGTCTTGGTAACTGACTGGCGGAACAAGTAGTGCTGACCATAGTACATGTCGCGTGTCAGGACCCGTTCGACACAGTTGATCGAAAGGGGCTTACCAGCTTTACGTCCCTGAATTCCCATATGTGCCAGTTTCAGGGTAATTGTTCTGGCACCCATGCCTTGGTTGATGCACAGATCATAAATCATTCGTACTACGGTGGCTTCAGCCTCATTAATGATATACATAGAAGTCTCTTTGTCAAAGCTGTACCCATACGGTCGGGCATTATGGACTATTTTACCGGAGTTAGCTTTTGCTTTCCGGCCCCGTTGAGTACGCTCACGGATCTTTGCTTTTTCAAATGCACTGATGGCTCCACGTATACTGAAAAACAAACGGCCTTCCGGGCTGGCATCATAGTCTCCGGTCACAAAGTAGAGAGCGACACCGGACTTTTCAATTTCGTCGGCTATGAGTAACTGGTTGGTTAGATTACGGCTCAGGCGGTCTGGATCATAGATGCAGATGTTTTGAATAAGCTTGGCACGAAGGTCACTTCTAAGCTCATCAAGGGCGGGACGATCAAGATATTCGCCGCTATAGCCGTCATCAATATACTCTTTTATGTCTGTAAATTTCATACTTAGCAGGCGGGTGCGGCAAACCTGTAGTTGGTCTCCAAGTGAATACCCGGATTTAGCCTGTTCCTCTGAGCTTACACGAACATACACTGCATTCATAGAGACATCCCATCCTTTCTTCCATAAAGATATGTACATCGTCTGAATTTATAACACGGCAATAACCCGGGAAGGTAAGAAAATTTTTTACTAAATTTCCTATGCGCAGCCCCTCATTGTAAAATACTACAAAGCATGACCGGGGATATGGGGTAAGTTTTCAAGCTATCCCGCATAGAGTTATACCGGGGGTGATAGGGTGGCGAAAAGGGAACTTAAATTCATCTTCAAAGGCTGCCAGGTTGATGATATATGGTACCCGGCAGAACAGTACCCGGCAGACAACCTGCCAGACGAGATTAAAACAGCCATAGAACAAGGGTGGCTAGAGGGATACTTCAAAAAACACGAGCAACAGCAAGATTAGGTCGGGTAATTCCCGACTGTCTAATAACTGGACAAGCGGGCGTAAAAAGATAAAAGCCGGCTATTGTAAGCCGACTAGTAAAGCTAGTAACATCATTTATCCGGTAAGTATGGTTTGTTTTGCGTATTCTTTTCCTTAGCGCTATCGCGATTTGAATTATATTTTGGATCACCGAAGGTAACCTTCTTTGAATTAGCTTTTATGTCTTGTTTATACAGTGAAATAAAAATCACCTCTTAGGCCATAGTTTATCCTGAAAAATTGCTGCTTTAACTATGCTTTTTATCTATATCATCCGTGTCCTTAGTTGCTGATTTTTTATTACTGTATTCTTTTAAAATTTGTTGCTGTTTCCTCCATTCATTAGTACGATCAGGATGTTTTTTGTCCATAAAATCACCTCCCAATTAGTATTTCCGAGGTGAGAGGAAATACGGCAGTAAAAATTTGAAAATTGAGGTATGAGGGGCTAGCGATGATTGTGATTGATGATATTTGGATAATCATCAACGGCTTCATAATTAAAATCATGCAAGTGGAAATACTATATATGAATACGATAGGGAGGTATGTATATATGACCGAAACAGACATACTTATAAAAGAAAAAGTTGTGCCGTTTAGGGAAAAAATTCTCAGTATTGTGAAAGAAAAACATCCTTATTTATACTCTATAGCGGATAGCCTCCTAGCTGGCCGTAAAAACAAAGCTGGTCTTCAGGTGACCCGGAATGGACAAGTTATTGGCGAGTATACATTTCATCTGGAGGGACTACGTGTAGAAAGTGTAGATACTGGTCAACTAGATTCGGGAGTACACCACCCATTGCTGGGGTTGGTTAAACCGTACGGGGTAATAGAGATAAATGCAATTGAGCGTATGCTTAAGGATGAAGAACTTACTACTGAATTAATTAGTGCTTTTGCCAGGTATCTGCCTGATATTACAGTGAAATTTTTGCGGTAATTCTACTAAGGCTGCTGTTTGGGACGTTCCAATAGGAGTGGTTTTTACTTTTATCTTCCGGCCACATCTTTTGAGTACGTCCATCTGTATATAATGAAACTAAAACGGAAATTATAGAATCATTACAGGAAAGGGTGGTATTATAATGCTTTGGTTTTTATTAATTGGACTGATTTCTGGATGGCTTGCTAGCATGATCTCGCGCGGGGGATTCGGTTTCTGGGGCGATCTGGTAACAGGTGTTATAGGTTCTTTTATTGGTGGAAGTATATTTAACTATATGGGAATATCCACATATGGAATAATCGGATCAATCATTTCAAGTACTGTCGGAGCGGTTATACTTTTATGGGTTATACGGATAATTTTTCATGTAGCACCTGCCGCATCGAAGAAAGACTAACCTTCCTTTAGCCGTCCAGCTTAGAAGCCGTGAAGAATCCACCATCAAAATGGACATTGAGACAAAAAGCCTTCTGTTGTAGGATAACTGCGACAGGAGGTTTCTTCTATGAGGAAACATAATAATCTTCACCTTATCATAGATATTTATCAGGGAGGTGTTAACTATGCCAGATAAAAACATTGTTGGTAATACGCGTGATTTGAAGTTGAAAGAGGTAATAAGTGTAATTGATGGTAAACGTATGGGACATATTACTGATATAGAAATTGACGTTGACACTGGGCGGCTTACCGCTATTGTTGTACCGGGGATGGGGAAATTTTTAGGACTATTTGGACGTAATGAAGATGTGGTTATTCCGTGGGATAAGATCAATAAAATCGGAATGGATGTAATTTTGGTTGAAGGCGCAAGCATTGGCGGGTTAAAGCATGAATAACGTAAAAACTCTAACCGGTAGTGGTTAGAGTTTTTATGTTAAAATTTCCTATCAGGCAGGAGAAACACAACATGTGGCGTATATATAGTATGCAGGGCACAATATATAGTACTGCAGGTAATGACCTACAAATAGTATAACATACTTACTAGAGTAATCAAGGAGTGAGTGAAATTTGCGCTGTCCTTTTTGTGGAGCAGCTGATAGTAAAGTTGTTGATTCAAGAGCAGCCGACGAAGGAAATTCTATTCGCCGGCGAAGAGAATGTTCGGTTTGCGTCCGTCGTTTTACTACCTATGAAGTAGTTGAAGAAATACCTCTGATGGTTATAAAAAAAGACGGACGTCGGGAGAGGTTTGATCGTAGTAAGCTACTAGGCGGCCTGTTAAGAGCCTGTGAAAAGCGACCGGTTCCTGTTAATGTGATTGAAACAGCTGTCAGCAAAGTCGAGAGAGATCTTTATAATAGTGTGGAACGAGAGGTTTCTACCCGGCAAATTGGTGAGTCTGTGATGCAGCATTTAAAAGAGATTGATCAGGTTGCCTATGTAAGGTTTGCTTCAGTGTATCGGCAATTTGCTGATATTAATAATTTTATGCAGGAACTTGAGTTACTTATGAAAACACAGCATAAAGATTAATCAATATGGGGGAAAGAGAATGTTTGTTAGGATAAAGAAACGTGATGGACGAGAAGCCGATTTTGATGAAAGTAAAATAACCGAAGCAATATATAAAGCGGCGAAGGCAGTAGGCGGGGCAGACCGGGAACTGGCATTAGAACTCACGCTTAATGTACTAAAATTTCTAAAACAGCAATATAATGGTGGTTTATTTGGAGTAGAAGATGTGCAGGATGCTGTTGAAAAGGTATTAATTGAAACAGGCCATGCCAAAACCGCGAAGGCTTATATTTTGTACAGGGACAAGCGTAATCGCTTGCGGGACGCTAAATCAGATCTAATGGACGCAGTGGGTGAAATTCTGGTGGAAACCAGTCGTGAGAACGCGAATGTTTCTAATTCACCATCTGCGAAGATGTTGCAAATTGCCAGTGCTGCCAGCAAGGCCTTCTATTTAAACCGACTTATTCCAGAAAAGTTTGCGCAAGCTCATGTTAAAGGGGATTATCACATTCATGATTTGGACTTTTATGGAAAAACATTGACTTGTGTCCAAATTCCTCTGGGAAAACTACTTAACAGTGGCTTTAACAACGGGCACGGCTATATTCGTTCTCCCAAACGCCCTGCATCAGCTACTGCTCTTGCGGCCATTATCTTGCAGAGTTCACAGAACGATATGCATGGGGGGCAGTCGTTTGCTTTTTTCGACCGTGATATTGCACCATTTATGGAAAAGGCCAGTAATGAAGAAGTATATCAGGCTATGGAAGCGTTGATTTACAATTTAAATAGTATGCATTCCCGGGCAGGTGCTCAAGTACCATTTTCCAGTCTTAATATCGGGACTGAAACTTCTCCAACCGGGCGAGCAGTGATAAAAAATGTATTGTTAGCTTATGAAAAAGGGTTAGGACGGGGTGAAAATCCTATTTTCCCGAATATAATTTTCCGTCTTAAGGAAGGGGTTAATTTTAATCCTGGTGATCCTAACTATGACTTGTTCAAACTGGCAATTCGGGTTGCGGCTCAACGGCTTAATCCTACTTTTAGTTTTATGGATTCCTCTTTTAATAAAGCCTATGGGGATCAAGTTGGCTATATGGGCTGTCGTACCAGGGTAATGGCTAATCGCTGCGGTCCGGAAGTAACTGATGGACGCGGAAATTTGAGCTTTACTACAATTAATTTGCCGCGTTTGGCTATTAAAGCCGAGCGTAATTTTATGAAATTCTATGAAAGTCTGGCTGAACTGATTGACTTAACTTGTGAGCAGCTTTATCATCGTTTTCAAGTGCAGGCTAAGCTAAGGGTACGTGATATGCCGTTTTTGATGGGACAGGGTTTATATATTGATTCGGACAAGCTAAATCCTAATGATTATATTGAAGAGGTTATAAAACAGGGTACGTTATCAGCTGGATTTATCGGTTTGGCTGAAACGCTGACAGCTTTAACCGGTTGCCATCATGGCGAAAATGAAGAATCCCAGATTATGGGAGAAGAAATCATTGCTTTTATGCGTGATAAGCTTGATCGGGCTGCTGAGCATTATGATTTGAACTATACGTTACTAGCAACACCGGCTGAAGGTCTATCAGGACGATTTGTAAAAATGGATCGCCGGGAGTATGGTATTATTCCCGGTGTTACCGATAAAGAATACTACACCAATTCATTCCATATTCCTGTTGGCTATCCGATAAGCGTTTTTGACAAAATTCGTATTGAGGGCGTATATCATAAGTACACTAATGCCGGCCATATCAGCTATGTTGAATTTGGTGCACCTCCTGTCAATAATTTAGGAGCATTAGAGGAAATTATTCGCCATATGCGTAAATGTGATTTTGGCTATGCCGGCTTTAATTTTCCCGTTGATTTCTGTGAAGGTTGTGGACATCTAGGGGTAATTGACACTGATGAATGCCCATCATGCGGGACTACCAGTATTCGGCGTGTTCGCCGTATTACCGGTTATTTAAGTACTGTTGACCGGTTTAATGATGCCAAGTTAAAGGAATTAAACCAGCGCGTATGCCATATTTAGGAGTAAAAAATGGAAATTAGACTTGCTGGGATAACGGAAGAAAGTATTGTGGATGGTCCGGGATTACGACTGGTAGTATTTACCCAAGGCTGTTCACACAAATGCGAAGGTTGTCATAACCCGGATACACATGATATCAATGGCGGTTATGCTACTGAGGTTGAGGATCTGTTTCTCTATATTGAAAAAGTTTTTATCCGTAATAAATTATTAAAGGGGGTAACTTTTTCAGGTGGAGAACCCTTTCTCCAAGCGAAACAGCTGTCCTTGTTAGCTCAAAAATTAAAGGTATTGGGTCTGGACATAGTTACTTATAGCGGGTTTACTTTTGAACAGTTGGCAGCAATGACGGTCAATCGTAAAAGCATTGGAGATTTGCTTAAACAAACCGACATTTTGATAGACGGTTTATATCAGGCCGCTGAACGTGATTTAGGGCTGGCCTTTCGCGGTTCTCGGAATCAGCGTCTGATTGATGTAGCAGCAACAATAGCTGCTGGGCGAGTGGTATTATGGGAAGATAGCTTACAAAAACGCTGGGCGTAAAGCACTTCTGCTTTTCGAAGCGAATTCTTAGGGTAACTTGTCATCAGATAATTTAATGAAATATTGGTATACTATTGTAGTGTCACCTATACTTGCGATTATGGGCAGACATTACAGGTGGATGTGATAAAAATGTCATGGCATTTAAAAGAGCGCCTGCAAAAAATTGTGGCTGCTGAGCAGGGAACTTTGGTCTATGCGCCGGGTTCCCGCCAGCCTATGGCTCTTGTTTACCCTAATACGTATCATGTTGGAATGTCCAACCTTGGAATGCATATTATTTATGAACAGATAAACAGCCGGGGCGATACAGCCTGTGAACGGCTGTTTTTGCCTGATAAAAAAATGCTAAACGAGTATATTCGAACAAACACACCTTTATTAACGCTAGAGAATCAGTTACCATTATATGAATTTCCGTTGATTGCTTTTGCTGTTTCATTTGAGATGGATTATTTTAATCTACTTACTATTTTACTGACAGGAAAAGTTCCGGTATTGGCGGCTGACCGGGGAGACGGTGATCCGTTGGTAATTATCGGCGGTCCATGTGCTACCTTTAATCCTGAACCATTGGCAGACTTTATTGATGCTTGTATAATTGGTGAGGGAGAAGAAGTAATCCAGGACTTCCTGGATAGTTATTATGACAGTTTGCAGCAAGGGCTGCCAAGAGAAGAACTATTGTTGCGGTTGGCGCAAATTGAAGGCGTTTATGTTCCCCGCTTTTATCAGCCTGTATATGCTGATGACGGCATTATTGAATGCTATGAACGGCATCCGGTACTGCCAGCTACCAAGGTGAGGCGTCGATTTATTAAGGATTTAGGGAAATATCCTGCACAAACGGTGATTGTTACCTCGGAAACTGAGTTTAAGGATATGTTCCTAATTGAGGTTGCCAGAGGTTGTGGCAGGCATTGCCGTTTCTGTATGGCTGGTTATTGTTTCCGTAATCCCAGAGTTCGGCCTTTGGCACAGATTGCCGAAGGTGTTGAGAAAGCTAAGATGTTCCAGGCAAAAGTCGGTTTGATGGGGGCCGCTATTTCCGATTATCCTGAAATTGATAAATTATGCCAGCTGATTCTAAATGAGGGGCTTACGATGTCGGTTGCGTCACTTCGAGCTGACTCACTGACGCCTGGCTTGGTAGAGGCTTTGGCTGCCAGCGGCCACAAAACCATTACGTTGGCACCGGAAGCCGGCAGTGAGCGAATGCGGCGGGTAATCAATAAAGGAATTACTGATGAGCATTTATATCAAGCTATAGCTGCTGCGACAACAGCCGGAATTCCCCATGTTCGGTTATATATCATGGTTGGGTTACCGGGAGAAAGTGATCAGGATGTTGAGGCTATTATTGAAATGGTCCACAGAGTCAAGGAGCATATGGAATCTTTAGGAAATAGGGCAATGTTAACATTAAGTATTAATCCCTTTATTCCTAAGCCGTTTACGCCATTTCAGTGGTTGCCGATGGCTTCGATGGAGGAAGTGTCTTCCAGATTGAAATACATCCAAACCATTTTGAAAAAAAGGAAAGGTGTAGAGGTATTAATTGAGCAACCTAAAGAGGCTTATATCCAAAGTGTTTTGGCGCGAGGTGATCGCAGGTTAGGGCAAGTACTGTTTACCGCTGCGGCTAATGGTGGTGTCAAGGGGTGGAAACAGGCTCTTAAAGCGCATCAGGTTAGTGAAGAGTTTTACTTATATCGTCCAAGAGGTGAGGACGAGGTTTTGCCATGGGATAACTTGAGCATGGGTTTCGACACAGCATATCTATTGGCTGAATATCATCAAGCGCAAGCAGAAAAATACACCCCGCCATGTAGTGCAGGGTGTAAAAGATGTGGTGTGTGTCAAGAATAAGGATTTCGAAATATAAACAAAAAGCAGAGCGGTTCGCTCTGCTTTAGTACTATTGTTGTACTAACATGATTATATTCTTATATCATATTATGGTGGAGGGAGGTGGATTCGAACCACCGAAGTCAAAGACGGCAGATTTACAGTCTGCTCCCTTTAGCCACTCGGGAATCCCTCCGGAGGATAACTAGCTGAACTGCTCTGGCACGTCCAATAAAACATATTCTATCATGTCTATTCAGCAATTTCAGGCCCTAATGCAGCAAGAGTATGATGAATTGTTATGTTTTATTGCCGTCTGTCTGGTTCGTCCCTGGGCGGTTTTTTTATTTTCATCTGCCGGAAATAAAGGTTTTTGGAAGGAAATGTAGAAATGAAAATGAAATGAAATAATAATTATAATTATTTATTGATAAGGGGATGATTTTATGATTAAGGCGCTTGGTCGTATAGTATTTTTTGTTATTTCAATGATCAATCCCCATTTTGGGCACACTAAGAAAAAAGTTAAAGAAGTTGTAAATGTAAAATATCCTGTATATAAGAAAGCCGGCTAAATAGACGCTCTATCATCAGGAGGGGGCGTGTGGTTTGTTTATGTAGCCCACTCTCAGCTTCGGTTGGGGGTGGTTTTTTGTTTTTACTGCCGGAATCGTATGGCGGATGTAAGTTCATTTACATATTATAATAATGAAGGAAACATGAATAAATAATAAAACAAACCTCTTATATAAATAAGAGGTTGTAAATGGCGTTAGAATGCTTGCTTTAAATTTTATTGTTAGAAGTTTATCAAGTCTTCGGGATACCTGATATTACTGGGTTTATCTGGTCGGGGCGACAGGATTCGAACCTGCGGCCTCTTGGTCCCGAACCAAGCGCGCTACCAAACTGCGCTACGCCCCGGCTCACATTTATTAAGTATACACATTCATAATACTGTTGTCAACAGTGGAAAAGTGTAAATTATATGGTTTGTTGAATGGTACATTATGAGTCTTAAGTCCCACAGGAATTTTATAGAAAATGTCGAAATCGAGAAAAGACAGATTAAAGTAAATGGAGGTATGTTTTTGAAGTTAGTCAAAATTACTCTTGTTATGGTTGTTTTTGTAGTTGCATTGCTATTAACTCCTGGTAATTCAGCTCTTGCATCAGGCCAGGATATGCCGGTATTAAGGATAGGAGACGCTAATGATGCTGTTTACACCTTACAGAGAGAACTTAAAAAAAGAGGTTTTTATCAGTCAGATGTGGATGGCAAATTTGGCTCAGATACTAAGGAAGCTGTTCTTGAATTCCAACAGATGATTGGAATTCAAGTTGATGGCATTGTTGGTTTCGAAACATGGCAGACGCTTCGCAGCTTTACAGGTACTGCTGAATCAAGTCGTGGTAATTATAACGGAAAACTTGGACGGCAACTTGCTAATTTTGCCCAAGGGTTTCTAGGTGTGCCTTATACTTGGGGAGGGGCTGCTCCCGGTGGTTTTGATTGCTCCGGCTTTGTTTACTATGTGTATAGCCAATATGGTATCTCGTTGCCAAGGGTTGCAGATGAACAATATAATTATGGGCGAAGGGTGTCAATGAATGACATTCAGCCTGGTGACTTAGTTTTCTATAGTACCTATACCCCTGGTCCTTCACATGTTGGTATATATGTGGGAAATGGGCAATTTATCCATGCTAGTTCTGGTGCCAGTGAAGTAACTTTGACTGCAATGTCTAAGGACTATTACCAGACGCGTTTTTTAGGAGCTTTCCGTATAGTTAGATAATATATATTCCGCTTTTACCTGTTTATATATAGCGGTAATAAAAAATAGCCGGTTATCCGGTTATTTTTTGTTTGTCTACTCTTGAGGCGGGTATACTAGTAGACAAATATTATTTTTCACAAAAAGTGCTGTGGTTGTTTAAATGTGCTAAAATACTAATGTTAAGTGAATTTAAATTACAATTTGAGGTATGTATGCGGATTATTACAGGAGTTGCCAAAGGAATCAAGCTTAAAGCACCTAAAGGACTTGATGTGCGTCCTACGGCTGACCGGGTTAAGGAATCTATATTTAATATTCTTGCAAACTTAGAAGTGCAAGTTGATCGAAATGCAATTATGGGTGCAAAAGTACTGGATTTATTTGCCGGTACAGGTAATTTGGGATTGGAGGCATTAAGCCGCGGGGCAGTCCATGCGTTATTTGTAGACCATAGTATGGTCAGTCTTGCGACAACAAAAGAAAATATTAATCATGCTGATTTAAGTAAAGTGTCTGAAGTTTACCGTGGTGACTCTCTAAAAACATTGGATAAATTAGCCCAATCAGGGCGGTCATTCACGCTTATATTTGTAGACCCTCCATATAATCAGGGATTGGTAAATGCTGTGCTGCAAAAACTTGATAATACTGATGTTGTTGAAAACGGCGGACTAATTGTTGTTGAATACTCTAAACATGAACAACTAAATGCGGATTGGCAACACTTGAAGCTAGTTCGTAACGAACGTTATGGGGAAACATTGGTGGCTTTTTTGTCCAGATGGAAAGGTTAACTTTCCCTGGATTGAACGACTAAGGCTTCTGCCTGCGTCCTAAAGGACGGCACAAGCCAAGTCTTATCTTAACGCGATATTACGAAATTACTTCAGGAGGAAGCTGATATGCGGATAGGGGTTTGCCCTGGAAGTTTTGATCCGGTTACAAACGGGCATGTGGATATATTCTCACGGGCTAGTAAAATGTTTGATTTAGTCATTGCAGCTGTTTTTCATAATCCTAACAAAAAACCACTATTTACCATGGAAGAACGGGTGGAAATGTTAAATCTGGCAACTAAGGATATTGCTAATATCAAGGTTGATAGTTTTTCCGGTCTTTTATATGATTATGTGCTGCAGCAAAATAGTAGTTTTATTGTTCGGGGCTTAAGAGCTTTGAGTGATTTTGAATATGAATTTCAACGCGCTTTGCTCATTAAAAAAATAGTTCCGGAAATAGAAACAATTTTTATGATGACAAGTAATGAGTATTCATTTGTTAGTTCAAGTAGTATTAAAGAATTGGCTAAATTTGGTGGACCAATTACTGGTTTGGTACCTGAATGCTTAGAAGAAAAAATTACAAAAAGAATTCGTGAAAAAAGCTAGAATTGTTTGAAGGGGAAGGGAGAAGATTATGAGTATTGACAAGTTGTTAGATGAGATGGAAACTATACTGGTTGAGGCGACCCGCCTACCCTTTACGAATAAGCGGGTTATTGAAGAAGATGATTTGGCAAAATTCCTAGATGACTTCCGTGAACTGCTCCCTAAAGAGCTTGAGGAAGCAAAACGGATTATCGCTGATCGCCAGCGTATTCTTGATGAAGCACAAAAAGAAGCACAAAATATCGTAGAACAAGCTAAAACCTATGTTATTAAGCTTACTGATGAAAATATTATTAATAAACAGGCACAGGAGCAAGCAAATGACCTTATGACGCAAGCTAGTTTAACTGCTAAAAACCTACAAAATGATGCTGTCAATTATGCAGACGAAGTATTTAAGCATGTTTTGAATAACCTGGAGCAAACACTAGAAGTAGTTAGGCAGGGACATCGTGATTTGCAGCAAAATAAAAATAATTTAACAAAATAGAAAAGGAGCTAGGCTCCTTTTCTATTCGCATAACGATAGATTCCTCTTAGCAGATGAACTGCAATTGACATTACAATCAGGATGCTAAGCAGTATTCCAATTTGATACGTAGTCTGCTCAATTCTAGTCAACCAAAAAATAAAACTATTACTTTGGCTCATAGTCATGGATGCGGGAATAACCATTAGTGTGGTAAGGCGTTGTCCTGATCCAAGCAGTAATACGGTGAGGATAGCTGCGAGTACGGCGTGTAGCAGTCTACCTACTATGTAAGGAGTCATACGAATACCTGATTCGATAACAATACTGGCTACTTGGCCGTGGACACAAAGACCGCTCCAAGCAATGATGGCACTGGCAATAGCAACTTTTTCAACTAGAGGAGCCGCTACTTGACTGACTGCTAGTGTTCCTAAATCAATTTCCAGGAAACCGCTTACCAATGCCGGAGCCAGGTTGGTATTATAGTTGATCAAGCTTAGTGCTGATGCAAATACGTCAGTCAGGATATCAGTAATGCCAACTATCGTCATGATACGAATAAATACGGAGAATACAATGATAAAGCCACCAATCAATATAATGGTATTCATGGATAATTTTACAGCATCACCAAGCAATTGCCCTGATGAGCGCTTATCTTCTTGACGGGCATTATATAAGGCCCGAAAGGCACGAATAATGATATTGCCGCTTGCTGCTGGAGTATCGAGGGCATAGCTATCCCTGCTCCGGCCATGAAATCGGAAAGCAACCCCAACGAGAAAACTTGATATGTAATGGGCCAAGGCAATAGTTGCTCCTAATTCAGGCATACCAAACATACCTACTGCTACAGCTCCAAACATGAATAGTGGATCAGCAGTGTTAGTGAAAGATAGCAGGCGCTCGGCCTCGACAGCTGTACATAGTTGGTTTTTTCGAAAGCGGCAGGTTATTACAGCATCCATGGGGTAGCCTGATGCAAGTCCCATGGACATGGCGAAAGCACCAACGCCGGGGACATTGAAAATAGGCCTCATCAACGGTTCCAGTAAAACGCCGATGAAGTGAACAACACCAATTCCCATAAGTATCTCGGACAAAATAAAAAAAGGCAGCAGAGCGGGAAAAACTACATTCCACCATAGGTTCAAGCCCATGATGGCCGAATCAAAGGTTTCTTTAGGATACGTAACCATAGTAATGGTAATAAATACAGTACAAAAGGCCATAAAATATACTAGTAGTCGTGAACGATAACGCCTGCCACTGCCCCAAGTCCGCATATATTAATCTCCTCCTCCAAGCCGTGCGGTTTGATAATATATATATTGATAGGCAAGCGGTAATATAACTAAAATGAAGTATCAAATACACTTAGTTGTATTGGAGGAGGATAAATTGTGTTACCAAAAATAGGTTTGGCTTTAGGATCTGGCGGCTTACGGGGGATTGCGCATATTGGAGTGTTAAAGGTACTCAGAAATCATCAGATACCGATAGATTATATTGCTGGTTGTAGTATTGGCAGTTTAATTGGCGCACTATATGCCGCAGGGCTTGATCCGGAAACTATCTTAAAATTAGCCAAAAATTTAAAAAAACGTCACTGGTTGGATTTTGTAATCCCGCAGATGGGAATTGTTGCCGGCGAACGGGCTCTAGCGACAATTCGTCTATTAACAAAACAAAAGACGTTTGCAGATTTAACAACTCCGTTGGCAATTGTTGCAACCGAACTAAACAGTGGACAGGAAGTTGTCTTTACCGAAGGGGATGTTGCCAAGGCAGTAAGGGCTAGTATTTCTGTACCGGGAGTGTTTATTCCTTTTGCTATTGATGATGTACTGTTCATAGATGGTGCAGTTATCAATCCGACCCCTATTGATACGGTGAGGAATATGGGCGCAGATGTTGTGATTGCTGTTGATTTGGCGCATGCAGGTACAGTTTGCAATATCAGTAACATGTTTGACGTAATCATTCAATCCATTGATATTATGGAACGAGAATTATGCAGGCAGCGCCAGCCTGATTGTGATATTCTTATTCAGCCTGCTGTGGGTAAGCTGTCACCCAGTTCTTTTGATACAATGGATGAGTGTGCTTTAGCAGGAGAATTGGCCGCTGAAGCAGTCATTCCGGAAATTAAGAAATTATTGTCTAGTCCGGTATATAGTGCGGCGAAGTCTGATAATCCTGACCACCTGACCGCCACTGACCATTAGGTGAGCCAAGTACATATGTTTCTGTTGCCACAATGTCATAAGCTAACATAACTTGCAAGGGCGGTAAGTTGCTATGTTGCCGCTGTTTACTAGTAAGGAAATGAGCTGTTTTTGTTATTATAGGCACAGTAGCTTGATTGCTGATTTCTTTTAGTAGTGTCCGCCCATTGCGGTTAAAGGCCAATACGCGGGCATAGAGTGGGCCTGATTGGTCAAATTGTGTAAGCTTATCTTTGGTTATCCCTAATAGCGCATAGATAATAATTCGTTGTAGACGGGTTAATGTGTAGCGCTTGCTTTTGCTATAAAGTAGTAATTCTTCAACCGATGTTGCCTTAAGGGCAGCATCGCTTATTCTATTGTGAAGTCCTTCGGTAACCTCTGGTAAAGCAGCCAGCTCATCAAGGCCCATAGTCCTGAGTTTGGCCAAAATCATATTGCTGAAGGCCTGTAATGTAACCGGCACTTTGCCAATCGAAACTAAATAATTAATTTGTTTGGCACACGCTGGCGGCAGTGATTGCCAGGCCATACTGTTGGGAGAAAGCGTACTATTTTCTAAAAGGGCTGCTCTAATAGCAGTGGCACTGGCAATAGTAGCGGTAACCTGATTATCATGATAATTAGCACCCAGGCGTTGTATGGGAAGAGGCTTAAGCTGGGGAGCATAGGCTGTGATTGCCCGTAAGTATTCGATGGCTAAAAGGTTATTTGGGGTTTGTATCAGACTTGCTGCAATACCTGATTCTGTCGATAGTGCTGCCGCCAGGCTGGCGGCATAGGTTTGACCTGTTTTCATTTGTTGGCGCATCCTGTCAATAACACCTTGGTTATTTAAACCATTGGCGACAGAAGCCAGCAGAGATAAGTCTGGCGTTTCGGTTCCAAAGCAGACATGGCTGACAATTCCCAGACGACTGAGCAGCTGAATACCTCCTGCTGCAAAATATTGTGCGCTGCGTACTGAAAAGACGGCAGGCAGTTCGATTATCAAATCAACACCGGCCTGAACGGCCATCGCCGCTCGTGACCATTTATCCGCTATTGCCGGTTCGCCGCGTTGTAAAAAGTTACCGCTCATAATACCAATAGCGAATTGTGCACCGGAAATTCGTTTAGCTTCGTTCAAATGCCATAAATGCCCATTATGGAAAGGATTATACTCAACGATCATACCTACTGCGTTCATTACACTTCACCCTATGTTATTTTACCCTATATTCGCTATTTGTGAAATTTTTTATTAAATAATGTTCCTGAATGAAGGGAAAATTAGTCAGGCGTCGAAAACATAAAAATTGGTTACTACTATGTACCCCAAAAATAAGGAGGATTTTGCTGTGAAAGTTTTAGTTGTTAACTGTGGAAGTTCTTCGATTAAGTACCAGCTGGTTAATATGAACGATGAGTCCGTTTTGGCTAAGGGTCTAGTTGAGCGTATTGGTTTAGATGGTTCGGTGTTAACTCATCAGCCGGAAGGTAAAGACAAAGTAATTATTAATGCTGATATCAGCGATCATAGCATTGGTATTAAACTAGTTATTGAGGCGTTAACTGATGCTAAACATGGTGTAATTGCCAGTATGAAAGAAATTGCCGCTGTTGGTCACCGGATTGTTCATGGTGGAGAAAAATTTGCCGATTCCGTATTGATTACGCCTGACGTTATGAAAGCTTTGGAAGAGTGTATTGAAATGGCGCCGCTGCATAATCCGCCTAATATTATGGGTGTAAATGCTTGCTCCAAAATTATGCCTGGTGTTCCGCAGGTAGCTGTTTTTGATACTGCTTTCCATCAAACAATGCCTAAAGAGGCGTTCCTTTACGCTATTCCCTACGAAGCGTACGAGAAATATGGTGTTAGACGGTATGGCTTTCATGGAACCTCCCATAAATTTGTTTCACAACAAGTGGCTGAGCTTATGGGCAAAAAATTATCCGATTTGCGTATAATCACTTGCCACTTAGGAAATGGTTCCAGTATTGCAGCTATTAAAAATGGTAAGTGTATTGATACCAGCATGGGCTTTACTCCACTTGATGGTCTTGTAATGGGAACTCGCAGCGGTGGAATTGATCCTGCGATTCTTCCTTTCCTGATGAAAAAAGAAAAAATGACTGCCGAGCAAATAGATAACTACTTGAATAAAAAATCGGGCGTACTTGGTATTTCAGGTGTATCCAGTGATTTCCGTGATATTGAGGAAGCCGCTAATGCAGGCAATGAGCGGGCGGCTCTGGCCCTTGATATCTTTGCTTATAGAGTTCGTAAATATATTGGTTCTTATGTCGCTGCTATAGGTGGCGTTGATGTTATTGTATTTACTGCTGGTCTTGGCGAAAACTCGATTACTATGCGCGAGAAAATTTGTAATGGTCTTGAATATTTGGGCACTCGCATCGATCCTGCCAAAAATAATATTCGGGGCAAAGCGCAAGAAATCAGTGCCGACGGTTCAGAAGTCAAAATTTTTGTTATTCCGACCAATGAAGAACTTGTTATCGCCCGCGATACTAAGACAATCTGCGGCAATCTTGCATAATTGCTAATGAGCCTTCGTAGGACAGGCAGGGGACATTCGTTCCCTGCTTTGCTTATTTCTTGACAAACATTCGGCGTGTCGATATAATAGATGAAGGTTGGTGGAAAATGATGAAAATTAATATAGCTCAACTCAAAAAAGAGCTTGGTAGCACCCAATCCTTTTCTTTTAGAACTTCAGCCGAAGAACTAGGTCTTGGTAAAGAGCAGCTTATTTTGTCAGAGCGTGTAATAGTTGAAGGTCTGGTTACCAATAAAGGAATAGTTTTTGAGGTAACCGGCGAAATTAATACTTGCTTAAAGCAATGCTGTAGCCGTTGTCTGGAAGAGATGGTTACCTCACTTACTGCTGTGTTTAGTGAAGAATACCGCGAAGTTGAATTCAAAGAATCAAGAGATGTTTTAGATTCGGAAATTGACTATTTTAAAGGCGATGAAATTGATATTACCGACCTTGTTCGCGAAACTCTTTTGTTGGCCGAGCCCATTAAACCGGTGTGCAGCGAGACTTGTCGCGGCTTATGCCCTAAGTGCGGAGTCAACCTAAACGTAAATACCTGCGGCTGCAACCTAGTTAAAACTGATCCAAGGCTTGCGGTTTTAGAAAAACTCTTGTCGAAGGACTGAGATATGCAGGTTAGCCAATTTTGTTAAGGAGGTGGAAACAAATGGCAGTACCTAAGCGCAAAATGTCCAAAGCCCGCCGTGATAAACGTCGTGCTAATTGGAAACTTACTATTCCTGGATTAGTAGAATGCCCCCAATGTCACGAAAAGAAAATGCCTCACCGTGTTTGTCCTGAATGTGGTCATTATAATGGTAAAGTTGTGGTTCAAGCAGAATAAAAAAATAAGCAGTGAGCAAGATAAAAGACGATCAATTTTATCTTGCTCACTTTTTTACTTGCATAATTAGTAGTAACTAGCTATAATTAATACTAGCATATGGTATTAAAACTTGTTGATAAAACTAGGTGATGTTATGGCGCGAATTCAAAAAAAAATACGTCAGGAGCATTTGCAAGAAAAGCTGATAAACACACCTTTTCTTACTGATGAGGAATTAGCTGCACATTTGAATGTGAGTGTGCAAACTATCCGGCTTGACAGGCTGGAACTTGGTATACCCGAACTTAGGGAGCGTACTAAGCTGATGGCGGAAGAAGCACGGAACAAGCTCAAGTCTATTTCCAGTGCCGATGTCGTTGGTGAATTGATTGATCTTGAACTAGGCAGATCAGGTATATCGCTAATGACAGTAACACCTGATATGGTATTTGAAAAAACGAAAGTTGCACGGGGACATTATGTTTTTGCTCAGGCCAATTCGTTAGCACTAGCAATTATAGATGCACCCATAGCCGTTACTGGGGTCGCAAATGTCAAATATAAGATTGCAGTGCATGAAAGCGAAAAACTGGTAGCAAAAGCTGAAATTATAAAAAAAAGAGGCAATAAATATTTTATTTGGGTAAAAACTAGAAATGATAAACAGGAAGTATTTCGTGCCAAATTTATTATGGTATCACTTGAAGCTAATTTGCATAAATAGCAATAAAGATCAATAGTTTGTATTTTGTCGGTTGTGTGAGGGGAGATACCAAATGAGGGTTGCCGTTGATGCTATGGGTGGAGATTATGGGCCTGACGAGATTGTTCTAGGCGCATTTCAAGCTGCTCAGGAATATGAACAAGAAGGCATTGAAATTGTTTTAGTCGGCGACCAAGCTCAAATTATTCAAGCGCTTGACCGTCATGGTAAGTGGAAAGAGGGAAATATTACTGTTCAACATGCCAGCGAAGTTATTGATATGCACGATTCACCGGGTGCCGCTGTAAGGAAAAAAAAGGATGCCTCAGTAGTTGTTGCCACTGGATTAGTGAAACAAGGACATTGTGATGTAGTAATATCAGCTGGCAGTACCGGTGGTGCAGTGGCGGCTGCCTTATTTGGATTAGGCCGCATAAAAGGTATTGAGCGGCCGGCTATTGCGACACCGATACCTAACCTTACTGGTACAACAGTTCTTTTAGATTCAGGTGCTAATGTTGATAGCAAACCCAAGCATTTGGTGCAAAATGCTATTATGGGCTCTATTTATGCTGAGTATGTACTTAACATTCCAAGGCCGAGGGTAGGTCTTTTAAATATTGGTGAAGAAGAAAGCAAAGGGAATGAACAAGCTTTTACTACATATCCGCTATTAACACAACTTAATAGTGTAAATTTCATTGGTAATGTTGAAGGACGGGACATTCCGAAAGGTACTGTCGATGTTGTGGTTTGCGATGGGTTTGTTGGGAATATTGTCTTAAAGTTTGGTGAAGGCTTAGCCAGTGCTATCTTGCAATTGCTTAAACAATCAATCAAGTCCGGCAGCCTTTGGACAAAATTGGCTGCTATGCTTATAATGCCTACTTTGCGGGGATTAAAGAAAAAGCTTGATCATGCCGAATACGGCGGTGCGCCGCTATTAGGTGTTAACGGTGGTTTTATTATCTGTCATGGTAGTTCACGGGCAAAGGATATAAAGAGTGCGATTAGAGTAGCTAAAGAATTTACTGAACAAGAAGTTGTTGCCCATATTCGCGAAACCATTGCTAAAGAAGGGGTTGTGACTAATGAGTGATAATATAGCAGTTGGTATTATAGGTATTGGTACTTATTTACCGGATAAGATAGTAACAAATAAAGATTTAGAAAGCATTGTAGAAACTTCTGATGAATGGATTGTCGATCGAACTGGTATTCGTGAGCGGCGGATAGCTGCTTCTGATATCGCGACCTCAGATCTAGCCAGCCGGGCGGCACAAAGAGCTCTTGATGATGCTGGTGTTACTGCTGAAGAAATTGATCTCATCATTGTTGCTTCAGCTACACCGGATATGTTTTTTCCGTCTACAGCTTGTTTGGTACAGGCCAATATTAAGGCTACTAACGCTGCTGCTTTTGATTTGGCAGCAGGATGTTCCGGATTTGTTTATGCAATGGTAACCGGCAGTCAATTTATTAAGGCCGGTTTATATAAAAAAGTATTAGTTATTGGTGCGGAAACTCTTTCCAAAATACTGGACTGGACGGATCGTAATACCTGTGTTTTGTTTGGGGATGGCGCTGGCGCGGCCGTACTGGCTGAGACGTCACCAGGCTATGGTATTTTAGCCTCGCAACTGGGGGCTGATGGTGCAGGTGGCGATTTGTTACAGCTTCCTGCTGGTGGTTCACGTAATCCGGCAACCGATGAAACTGTCTCCCAAAGAATGCACTTTATTCATATGAGTGGTAATGAAGTATTTAAATTTGCCGTTAAAATAATGGGGGAAGCTGCCAATAAGACTTTGGAAGCTGCTGGTCTTAGTGCTGCCGATGTTGATTGTTTAATCCCGCATCAGGCCAATATTCGTATTATCCAGTCGGCAGCCAAACGGCTTAAATTGCCGATGGATAAAGTAATAGTCAATGTTGATAAATATGGCAATACTTCAGCCGCATCTATCCCCATTGCGCTGGAAGAGGCTGTGCATAGCGGCAAAATTAAACAAGGTGATAATGTTGTGCTTGTTGGTTTTGGCGCTGGGTTAACGTGGGCCTCTGCTGTTATGAAATGGGGCAAGGAGGCCAATACTAATTGTTAAATAACAAACTTTGCCAGCTGTTACAGATAAAATATCCTATCCTGCAGGGTGGAATGGCCTGGGTAGCTACAGCTGAATTGGCAGCCGCGGTGTCTAATGCCGGTGGTTTGGGAATTATTGGTGCGGGACATATGCCGCCTGACGCACTACGAGCGGAGATTGCCAAGGCCAAAAAGCTGACAAACAAGCCTTTTGGCGTCAATATTATGCTCAAGTCGCCGTTTGTCAAAGAGGTAATGCAGGTAGTTATTGAGGAACGCGTAGCTGTTGTTACTACTGGGGCAGGTAATCCGGGAGAATATATCCCAGCCTTAAAGGCAGTTGGAACAAAGATAATTCCTGTTGTTGCCTCCGTAGCGCTTGCCAAACGATTAGAACGGGTAGGTATTGATGCGATTATTGCTGAAGGCATGGAAAGCGGCGGTCATGTAGGTGAAGTAACAACAATGGCATTAGTGCCACTTGTTGTTGATGCCGTTAGTGTGCCGGTTATTGCCGCAGGCGGTATTGGTGATGCGCGCGGCGTTGTGGCGGCTTTAGCTCTGGGCGCTCAAGGTGTTCAGTTGGGAACAGTATTTGCAGCCACGACGGAGTGTACAGCTCACCCCAATTATAAGGCGGCCATTATCAAATGCAAAGAACGCTCGACTGTAGTTACTGGTGCCATAACAGGTCATCCTGTTAGAGTTATTGCCAATAAGTTAACCCGCGATTTTGCTGAATTAGAAAAGTGCGGTGCGTCAACAGAAGAATTGGAACGTCTGGGTGCCGGAAAGCTCAAAGCAGCTGTGCGCGACGGCGATGTGGATTATGGTTCAGTAATGATTGGGCAGGTGGCTGGTATGATTACTACTATACGCCCGGTAAATGAAATTATGCAGGATATAGTTCAGCACATTCCTGAAGTAATGGCTGAACTTTCACAGAAAATATAGATAGATACATAAGGAGGGAAATAAATGGGAAAACTGGCTTTTGTTTTTCCTGGACAAGGTTCTCAGACTGTAGGTATGGGTAAAGACCTATATGAACAATTTGATACGGTTCGGGCCATATTCAAGTCAGCCGATGAGGCACTTGGCTTTTCAATTACTGACATGTGTTTTGATGGTCCTGAAGAAGAACTAAAAAAGACATATAATACACAACCGGCTATTTTGACGGTTAGTGTAGCATGCTATGAGGTACTAAAGGAGCAAGGTATTAAACCGGATATTGTGGCCGGTCATAGCTTAGGTGAATACTCAGCCTTGGTGGCTGCAGGGGCGTTAGCGTTTACTGATGCTGTGAGGTTGGTAAGAAAACGCGGTCAGTTCATGCAAGAAGCAGTGCCGCTGGGAGAAGGCAGCATGGCAGCTATCCTGGGACTTGAACGCAGTAAAGTTGTTGAGATTTGTCAGCAAGTGGAAGGCGAACTCGGTGCTGTGCAAGCAGTAAACTTTAATTGCCCAGGCCAAATTGTTATCGCAGGTACGGCGCAAGCTGTTGAAAAAGCGAATGAGTTGTTAAAAGCTGCCGGCGCTAAACGGGCAGTATCTTTACCTGTAAGTGCTCCTTTTCACAGTACACTCATGCAACCGGCAGCCAGGAAACTGGAAACCGAGCTTGCTCAAGTTGACATTAAAGATGCTCAAATTCCGGTTGTTGTAAATGTTAATGGGCAGATTGTAACTCAAGGTGGAGAATTACGGGAATTGCTAGTCAAACAGGCAGCTAGCCCAGTACTTTGGGAAGACTGTATTGCTCAAATCGTGAATTCTGGCGCTACTACTTTTGTTGAAGTTGGTCCTGGTAAAGTTCTTACCGGTTTTACTAAAAAGATTGTAAAAGAAATGGCAGCCTTGAATATTGAAGATGTGGCTTCTTGCGAAAAAGTGCTTGATTATTTCAAGGAGGTTCGCTAAAATGCATTTAGATGGACAAGTGGCAATTGTTACCGGGGCTTCAAGAGGAATTGGCCGGGCAGTAGCTATTGCTTTAGCGAAAGTTGGCGCAAAGGTTGTTATCAATTATGCGGGTAACGCCAAGGCTGCTGAAGAGGTTTGTAAAACCATTACTGATGCTGGCGGTCGGGCATTTACATTTCAGGCCGATGTTTCAGATAATGGGGCGACTGAAGCGCTTGTAAAAGCAACAATCGAAGCCTATGGGAAAATTGACATTTTGGTAAATAACGCGGGTATAACCCGGGATACACTGTTAATGCGCATGAAGGACGAAGATTGGGACGCTGTAATAAATACTAATCTTAAAGGCATATTCTATTGCACGAAGGCAGTAGCTAAGATTATGATGAAGCAAAGAAGTGGTAGAATAATCAATATGACGTCGGTTGTTGGGATTACTGGCAATGCCGGACAGGCAAACTATGCCGCTGCCAAAGCCGGGGTTATTGGTTTTACTAAATCTATGGCCAAGGAATTGGCATCACGGGGCATTACCGTTAATGCTATTGCACCAGGGTTTATTGCCACAGATATGACCAATACCTTAGCTGAACAAGTTAAGACTGATTTGATAGCCAAAATACCTCTTAATCGTTTAGGTGCTGCGGAAGATGTTGCTGCCGCTGTAGTATTTTTAGCAACAGAATCTGCAAATTATATTACCGGACAGACTTTAAATGTTGACGGTGGTATGGTAATGTAATATATGACTTTAAAAAATTAAGATTACATGCCTTGGAAGGAGGTGAACACCATCATGACAACTTTTGACAAGGTTAAAGAAATCGTTGTTGAGCAACTTGGCGTTGATGAAGCTGATGTAGCCATCAATTCTACTTTCATTGACGATCTTGGCGCTGATTCACTGGATATTGTTGAACTGATTATGGCCTTTGAAGAGGAATTCAGTATCGAAATTCCGGATGAAATAGCTGAAAAAATCAAAACAGTAAAAGACGCTGTGGAGTACATAGACAAGGAAAAACAAGCGTAACACTGCTTTGCTGGTGTCATAATTAATGACATTACCTTACGACAATGAAGAAAGTCCCGTGGAAACTTTTTTCGCGGGACTTTCTTAAAGGTAATGGCAGGATGTAGCTAAGGGTATGGTTATTGATTGGAGGAGTTGTTACTTGAAACTTCCGGAGCTTAAAATTGGCCAACATGT
Organism: Sporomusa sp. 246TCP1; assembly: GCF_057319775.1. NCBI lineage: Bacteria > Bacillati > Bacillota > Negativicutes > Selenomonadales > Sporomusaceae > Sporomusa > Sporomusa sp. 246TCP1. The sequence goes on from NZ_CM170492.1 coordinate 1,048,556, forward strand.
TGCTAAGATTCCTATTATCCAAGGTGGTATGGCCATAAGATTATCAACTGCGCGCTTGGCAGCAGCAGTGGCTGAAGAGGGTGGGATCGGACTTATAGCGGCATCTGGCATGGGCTTTGATGAGTTGCGTTACGAAATCCGTTTGGCACGCAGTTTAACTAAGGGAATAATCGGTATAAATATTATGGTGGCAGCAAGGGAATTTGCACGTTATGTCAATACTGCTATTGATGAAGGAATTGATTTGGTAGTAGCAGGAGCTGGTTTTTCTCGCGATGTATTTCCTATGGGGAAAAAGTCTGGAACTCCAATCGTGCCTATTGTATCAACAGTTAAAGGGGCCAAAATTTCGGAAAAACTAGGTGCTGCTGCCATCATTGTTGAAGGCAAGGAAGCTGGTGGGCACTTAGGAACAGACCAATCGCTAAGAGATATTTTACCTGATATCAAAAAATCAGTGAGTATACCTGTTATTGGTGCCGGTGGAATAATGTTTGGCCAGGATATTGCTGAAGTAATAAAACTTGGGGCAGATGGTGTGCAAATGGGCACAAGATTTGCTGCTAGTGACGAGTCAAATGCCGCTCCAGCGTTAAAGGAGTTTTATTTAAAAGCTAGACCGGAAGATGTGGTATTAATCAAAAGCCCGGTAGGATTGCCAGGGCGGGCGATAAAAAATCCTTTTGCTAAGAAAATTCTTGAATGTACAGCTGATGAGCCTGAAACTTGTGGGGCCTGTCTAAAACATTGCGCAAGGAACTTTTGCATAATCAGTGCACTGATTCGGGCCCAACAGGGTGATGTTGATACCGGGCTGGTATTCACCGGCGAGTATATTCATAAAATAGATAAAATACTACCTGTTAAAGAAATTTTCGCAAGACTTCTTAAAGAAGTTGAAGAAATAAACTAGTGAGGTGACCTTTTTGAAGAACCGAGTTGTAATTACAGGCATGGGAGCCGTTACACCTGTAGGTATTGGAACAGCTGCCTTTTGGCAGTCTTTGATTGCTGGAAAATCAGGTATTGGTCGTATTACCCGTTTTGATCCTAGTGAATATACTACGCAGATTGCGGGCGAAGTAAAAGATTTTGATCCTACTCCGTATATTGAGAAAAAAGAAGCTAAACGGATGGATCGATGCACTCAATTTGCTGTTTCAGCTGCAAAAATGGCGTTTGAGGATGCTGGTATTGACTTTGAACAAGAAGACCGGAGTCGTATGGGTACTTTGATCGGTACTGGTATTGGCGGCATGGATACGCTGCATGACCAATTTAAAACTTTATTTGATAAAGGTCCTGGACGAATTAGCCCATTTTTTGTACCGATGATGATTGCCAACATGCCTGCCGGCCAAACATCAATTACTTTTGGCTTAGAGGGCCCTTGCAGTTGTGTAGTTACTGCCTGTGCAACAGGAACCAATGCTATTGGTGATGCTTTTAAAATTATCCAACGTGGTGATGCAGATGTTATGGTTGCCGGCGGAACTGAAGCGGCCATATCACCAACAGCTGTAGCCGGGTTCTGTGCAATGAAAGCTATGTCTACTCATAATGATGAGCCCGAAAAGGCTTCTCGCCCTTTTGATGCTGACCGTAACGGATTTGTTATGGGGGAAGGTGCGGGTATAATTGTTATGGAAGCACTTGACCATGCTGTAGCACGTGGGGCTAGAATTTATGCTGAGATTATCGGTTATGGTTCAAATGCGGATGCTTACCATATTACTGCTCCGGCTCCCGAGGGTGTTCAAGCAGCTAAGTGTATGGCTATGGCACTTAAAGATGCTGGAATTGAGCCCAGCGCAGTGGACTATATTAATGCTCACGGAACATCGACTCCTCTAAACGACAAAAATGAGACATTGGCAATAAAATCATTGTTTGGCGAGCATGCCAAACAACTTAAGGTTAGCTCAACAAAATCGATGACAGGGCATCTTTTAGGGGCATCTGGCGGTATTGAAGCAATTGCAATAGTACTTGCCATTGTAAATGGTGTTATTCCACCAACGATTAACTTGGAGAATCCGGATCCTGAATTGGACTTGGATTATGTACCTAATAAAGCACAGGAGCAAGTTGTTAATGTGGCGCTTTCAAACTCATTTGGATTCGGCGGCCATAATGCAACTATCCTGGTGAAAAAATACCAGGCGTAAACGCTTTTATGAAACACGCTAAAGGAATGCTGGATGCTAACCGCCTACAGGCATTATCCGAGTTGTGCCAAACGCTAGAATTTGTGTTCAGCGATTACAAATTATTGCACCAAGCCCTTATCCATACCTCTTATGCCAATGAAACCAAAGGTGCTACTATTAGGCATAATGAACGTTTGGAATTTTTAGGCGATGCTGTGTTAGATTTAATTATTAGCTCCTATTTATTTAGCCAGTGTCCACAATTACCAGAAGGCGAACTTACCAAGGCCAGGGCTCAAGTTGTATGTGAACATACATTGGCCAAACGGGCATTGGAATTAGGCTTAGGAGAGTACCTTCTCTTAGGTAAAGGGGAAGCTTTGTCAGGTGGCCGGGAACGGATATCAATTCTTGCCGATGCGTTTGAAGCTGTTATTGGTGCTGTATATCTTGACGGCGGCTTTAGAAGTGCTGCTAAATATGTGTTAAATCAACTTAAGTCAGAATTATTTTTGGTTGAACGTGGTGATTACTTAAAAGATTATAAAACCTGGTTACAGGAAATAGTGCAAAAAAATAACGACAGCAAAATTGCGTATGAAGTGATAAGCGAACGCGGTCCGGATCATGACAAATCGTTTGAAGTAGCTGTACTCGTTAATAACGAACGTATGGGTTCGGGTTGGGGTAAAAGTAAAAAAGAAGCTGAACAGCATGCGGCTAAGCAGGCATTAGTAAAGCTTGGAACGTTAGCACAATAACAATAGATTTGGACGGCCAGCTTGGTCGTCCTTTTTAGTAGAGGTTATTATGAAACATTATATTATCCCAGTGTTTATTCCCCACTTAGGTTGTTTACATCAGTGCATTTTTTGTAATCAGAAAAAAATAACTGGTTGTCAAACACCGGTTACGGCTAACCAGGTAAGTACAATGATTTGTGAACGGTTGAACACCATTAACCAAAAGCGCTGGATTGAAGTGGCTTTTTATGGTGGCAGTTTTACGGCGTTGCCCGAAAATATTCAAAACGAATTGCTGGCGCCGGCCAGTCAGGCACTGCGAAATGGATCTATTCATGCTATTCGCCTTTCCACAAGGCCTGATTGTATCAATAAAGATATTATTGCCAATTTAATTCGCCGTGGAGTAACTATTGTTGAATTAGGTGTTCAATCACTGGATAATCATGTACTTACCAGTGCAAGACGCGGGCATGATAGTCAAACAGTGACTAATGCGGTAAAATTATTAAAAGAGTCAGGAATACATTGTGGCTTGCAGCTTATGCCAGGGTTACCAGGCGAAGATTGGGTCAGCCTAATCAAGACTGTGCGTCAGGTGAGTACACTATCCCCAGAATTTGTTCGTATTTATCCGGTCATAGTTATTGCTGATACTGTGCTTGCCGGATTATATAGTCAAGGGCGTTATCAACCGTTGTCTTTGCAACAGGCAGTGGCGCGCTCGGCTTATATGAAGTTGGTATTTGAACAGCAAGGTATCGAGGTTATTCGTACAGGACTGCAGGCTTCAGTGGAACTTGATAACAAAACAAATGTTATTTCCGGCCCGTATCATCCTGCTTTTGGCGAACTGGTAGATTCGTATATCTTTTATTTAATGGTAGCCGGATTTATGGAACAAAAATGGAGAGCTTCAGAAGATGAGTTAATTATTCGTCATCATCCACAGGATTGTTCTAAAGTGAGAGGGCAATACAATAATAATATTAATAAGCTTATGGCTGCTTATAACATAACAAAAGCTACTCTCTATGCAGATTCTTCTGTAAAAAAAGGCTGCTTGTTGCTTGAACATCATGGCCGGGTAGTTCTCTTTAATAAAAATTTGATAAAATGTATTTAAAAATCATGTAAAAGAAGGAATTTTTAGGAAATGTGCAGAATACCTTTATAGTATAGGCCCTGGAATTCAAAGGAGGAGAGCGAAAAATGGAAGTTCTTAAAGTATCTTCACAATCAAATCCCAAATCCGTAGCAGGCGCTCTGGCAGCAGTTTTGCGGGAAAAAGGAACCGCAGAAGTGCAGGCAGTAGGTGCAGGGGCGGTTAATCAGGCTATTAAGGCTATTGCGATTTCACGTGGTTTTGTCGCTCCCAATGGCATTGATTTGGTCGCCATACCCGCTTTTGCGGAAATTTCGATTGACGGGGAAGAGCGTACCGCAATTAAATTTATTGTTGAGCCCCGGTAACTAGAGGGAATTTAATGTGAAGAAGCCTGTTTGCATATGCAGCAGGCTTTTTTATATCACTTGTATTACCTTACTGCCCGTGGTAAAATTTTGATTGATCTAAATTACAGGTAAGGGTGATTATTGTGCTATTGCGCAGACTTGAGGCCTATGGTTTCAAATCGTTTGCCGAGAAAATTGAATTAGAATTTGGGCGAGGAATTACAGCCATCGTAGGCCCGAACGGCAGTGGAAAAAGCAATATTTCTGATGCTATTCGTTGGGCGCTCGGTGAGCAGAGTTTGCGTACTTTGCGGGGCACAAAAATGGAAGATGTTATCTTTGCCGGTAGTACTAAACGCAGGCCATTAGGAGTAGCCGAGGTGTCCTTGGTTTTTGATAATAGTGATGGGCAACTACCGCTGGCGTTTAATGAAGTTATCATTACCAGACGAGTATTTAGATCAGGAGATAGCGAATATTATATTAATAAGACTGCCTGCAGATTAAAGGATATCCATGAAATGCTGGCCGATACAGGGTTAGGCCGCGAGTCAATGACGGTAATTGGTCAGAATAAAGTGGATGAAATATTGAGTAGTAAGCCAGAGGAGCGACGGTTGTTATTTGAAGAGGCTGCAGGAATAACTAAGTATAAGCAACGTAAACGGGATGCATTACGTAAACTCGAGGATGCGGAACAAAACCTTACCAGGGTACAAGATATTATTGCGGAACTGGAAACCCAGCTTGAACCTTTAAAAGAAAGCGCCGCCAGGACGGTTACTTTTAATAAATTACGTGCAGAACTAATAGCCTGTCAGGCGACTGTGCTTTTGGAACGGTTAGAAAAAGCCGACAAGTTGGTCGAAAGTGCTGATCTTGAGCAGACCCATTTGACCGATCAGCGTATTGCCATTACTACCCAGTTAACCTCAGCCGATAATAGAAAAGAGTCATTGACATTGCAAATTGCTCAAGCGGAAGAGAGACTTATCTATAGTGACCAGGCAATAACGGCAATGGCCACCGAAAGTGAGCGTATAGACAGTCGAAGTGGAATACTAACAGAACGAATTGAGCAGGCTCATAAGGCGGAAGCAAGAATTAGTGGTGAAGTTGACCGAATAACAAACGAATATGTGGCGGCAGGCTCGAAGCTTGTTGATTTGCAAAGCGACCTAGATGTCAAACAGCAACAAGTCCTAATAATCCAGGGATGGGTAGCTGAGAAGGATATTCGTAATGATGAGCTGCTTACCAGTATTAAGCAAATGGAAAGTCAATTAGAGGCTGGACAGGAGCAGACCTTCGATCATTTACAGCAGGTAGTAAATGCGCGCAATTCGCTACGCATGTTTGAACGTGATGCGGTCGCGTTAATGGGAAAACAGGATATTCTTGCTAAAGAATATCATGTTTATTTAAAGCAACAGGCTGAATTTAGTACTAAGGAAAGTCAACTGCATAATGAGGCTGAATATTTGGCGACAGAGCAAAAAGAACTGCAAGGACAGACTGTGCTGTTGCGTAAGGATGCAACTCAGTTGGAAAACCAGCTTGCTACTATAAGCGAGAAGGAGCGCGAAATTGCCGGTATCATCCAGGAGCAGTCATCCCGGTTAACTGTTTTAACAAGTATGCAGTATGAACTAGAAGGGTTTGGCCGGGCCATTAAGGGTATACTAAAGAGCCAGTATTCTTGGAAAAGTGGTATTTGTGGTGCGATTGCTCAGTTATTCTCTGTACCTGATAAATATGTTAATGCGATTGAAGTAGCATTAGGCGGCGCTCAACAGCATATTGTTACCGATACTGATCAAACAGCCAAACAGGCGATTACGCTTTTAAAATCACAAAATTTGGGGAGGGCAACATTTTTACCTTTAAATACAATTAGAATCACTAAACCCAGAGATTCGGAATTGTTAGCGGCTAGTCAACCAGGTGCGTTAGGTTTTGCTGCAGAGGTAGTTAGTACTGATGAGCGGTATAAGCCTGTAGTTAACTTTTTGCTGGGACGGGTAATTATTGCCAAAACCATTAATGCAGCGCTGGAAATTGCCCGTAATAGTGGCTTTTCAGTGAGAATTGTAACTTTGGATGGTGAGTTGGTGAACCCCGGCGGGTCATTGACGGGTGGAAGCAGGGGAAGGAAAGAAGCCAGTTTTATTGCCAGAACCAATGAAATAGATACACTTAAACACAGCTTAGAAAGATTAAGCGAAAAACGGATAAATTTTCAACAGGAAAAAAACGTTAGTAGTACTGCGATGGCTGAAGTTAATTCCAAGCTTGGCTGTGTTGAAGTTAGACTAAAAGAAATAGAACTTCGTCAAACCGAACTTGCAATTCATATTGATAGAAATCAAGTTGATGCCCAAAAATGTGAGTTGGCACTTAAAACAATTAGCAGCGAGATAGCCGAGTGTCAGCAACAGGCTGCTGCGTTTCAGGATAAAATTACGCAAAGTAAGTCAGCTCTTGTTCGCTTGGAAAACCAGGAAATTAGTCATAAGTCTCAGGTTGTTGATTGGCAAAACCAAGTTAAGTCGATGAAATATGAACAGCAGGTATTGAATGCAGAGTTAACTGATGCCAGGAGTAAACTGAGTGCAGCTACCCAAGAGATAGCAGTTACTGATTCAGCCTGTCAGCAGGTTAAAGAAACTCTAGTGTCGATGGCTACGCAATTGTCTCGTCTCCAAAATGAGAAAAAACAAATTCAAGCTGAGGCTGGCCAGGCGCAAACCGAGCTTGCCTCATTGGCAGAATGCAAGGAAAAGCTGCAGCGTGATAAATGTCAATTAACTGATACTCGTCAGGCACAGTATGCTGCCAAGCTAGAGCTATTGTCAGGTATGCAAAAATTAGATAAAGAAACTAAAGATTTACGCCGTCAGAGTAATGAGCTTCAGGCACGGCTTCATGAAATAGAGCTGCTTATCGCCAAATATGGTTATGAAGCAGAGAATTGCCGTGAGCAACTTGCCGGACAGCTTGCTTTGACTATTGAGGAGGCTCGTGCATTAAAGAGAACAGACAGTATCGATGGACTGCTTAAGGCAATAACTTATTTGGAAAGTCAGATTGCGGCTCTTGGTTTTGTTAATCCGGCAGCTATTGATGAATACAATAAGATACAAGAACGATATTCTTTTTTACATGAACAGACAGGTGATTTACTGCGAGCTAAAGAGTATCTGACATCGATAATTAGCGATATTGATACAACTATGTCAAAGCAGTTTAATAAGGCATTTAAGGCCATTAACCTATCTTTCGGTGATGTATTTGTTAGGCTATTTGGTGGCGGACGAGCAGAACTTGTGCTTATTGAGCCAGGCAATATTCTTAGTACAGGAATCGATATTATTGTGCAGCCGCCAGGAAAGAAGTTGCAAAACTTGGCACTTTTATCAGGTGGCGAGCGCTCGCTTACTGTAATAGCGCTTCTATTTGCTATTTTAACGGTTCGCCCAGCCCCGTTTTGTGTAGTTGATGAAATTGACGCAGCACTTGATGAGGCCAATGTAGAGCGGTTCAGCGAATTTTTGCAAGACTATGCTCAAAGTACACAGTTTATTGTTGTTACCCATCGCAAGGGTACTATGGAAGCGGCGAGTGTATTACATGGTGTAACCATGGAGGAATCTGGAATATCCCGATTAGTTTCGGTGAAATTTATTGAAAAAGCAGGATAAAATATACTATTAGTTTGGGGGAAATGACAATGGGGTTTTTTGATAAATTGAAAGCTGGATTAGAAAAGACGAGAAAAAGTTTTACGGAAAAAATAGAACAATTAGTTATCGGTTATGCTACCATTGAAGACGAATTACTGGATGATTTGGAAGCAGTTTTACTTTCTGCAGATGTCGGGGTGTCAACCACCACCAAATTAATGACAGAAATTCGTAATGGAATTAGAAATAAACAGATTAATTCTCCTGATGATTTAAAACCATTTTTACAAGATAAAATTAATACTATGTTGCTTTGCAAACACCACGCAGAACCAATAGAAAATGATCCACCGACTGTTATACTGATTGTTGGCGTAAATGGAGTTGGCAAAACAACAACTATTGGTAAGTTAGCCAACTATTATCATGAATCCGGGAAAAAGGTACTTATTGCTGCCGCAGACACCTTTAGGGCAGCGGCAATTGATCAACTCGAAATATGGGGACAACGGGCCGGTACGGAAATTATTAAGCATGCCGAAGGATCAGACCCGGCAGCAGTGGCTTTTGATGCTGTTCAGGCTGCCAAAGCCCGGAAAGTAGATATTGTAATGATTGATACTGCCGGACGTTTGCATACCAAAGCAAATTTGATGGAAGAATTGAAGAAAATCAATAGAGTAATAGCAAAAGAGATACCGGCGGCACCACACGAAACCCTACTTGTGCTAGATGCTACTACCGGTCAGAATGCAATTAGTCAGGCAAAACTATTCGGTGACTCGGTTGCCCTTACTGGTGTAGTACTAACTAAATTAGATGGTACTGCTAAGGGTGGGGTAGTAATTGCCATTAATAATGAACTTAGTCTGCCCGTCAAATGGATAGGAGTGGGTGAAGGGGTCAATGACCTCCGACCATTTGCTGCTGCTGAATTTGCTGCTGCTTTATTTTCTGACAAGTAATTTTACTTGACACAACTTTTTGTTTTTGATATAATCTGCAATGTAAAGGATTTTTACTTGCCAGGTAAGCAGGTGAATGTATGGACCACATGTTAAATAAAGTTTTGCGAGTGGGACAGTTGTACGATTTTTACAATGCACTTTTAACGGAAAAACAGCGTGACTGTCTTAATATGCATTATCTACAGGATTTATCGTTGGCAGAAATCGCTGCAGAATTCAGTGTATCAAGGCAAGCAGTACATGATATCTTAAGGCGAGCGGAACAAACCTTGGAAGAATATGAACAAAAGCTAGGTTTGGCTGCTCGTTACAGGCAAGAACGAAAACTACTAGTTGAGGTTGTTGGTAGTTTAGAGCAATTACCACATTCTGTGAAGATATTACCTGAATTAAATCAAGCAATAATTACGTTAAATTCGTTGCTAGAAGACACCCGGGAGGTGTGACATATATATGGTCTTTGAAAGTTTGGCTGACAAACTTCAGCAGACATTTAAGAAGCTGCGCGGTAAGGGAAAATTATCTGAAAGTGATGTTGTAGAGGCACTTAAAGAGGTGCGGATGGCCCTCTTAGAGGCTGATGTGAACTTTAAAGTAGTAAAAGATTTAGTTGCTAAAATTAAAGAGCGGGCTATTGGCCAGGAAGTGCTGGAAAGCCTGACACCTGCTCAACATGTGGTAAAGATTGTAAATGAAGAATTAACTAATTTAATGGGGGGGACCCAAAGTCGTATTGCTATTGCATCACGGCCGCCGACAGTTATTATGTTGGTTGGTTTGCAAGGGGCAGGCAAGACGACAACCGCCGGAAAGCTGGCAAATCTTCTAAAACGTCAGGGAAAACGACCGCTTATGGTAGCGGCTGACGTCTATCGTCCGGCCGCCATAAAGCAGCTGGAAGTATTAGGCGAACAACTTGAAATTCCCGTATTTACTATGGGGCAGGATAATCCGGTCAACATTGCCAAGAAAGCTGTTAATCAGGCATTGATGATGGCTCGTGATATCGTGATTATTGATACGGCAGGCCGTCTGCATATTAATGAAGAACTCATGGGTGAACTCAAATCCATTAAGCAAACAGTTAAGCCTCACGAAATACTGCTGGTAGTTGACGCTATGACTGGTCAAGACGCAGTTAATGTTGCTGAGTCCTTCAACAATGACCTGGGTATTGATGGTATTATCCTGACTAAGCTTGATGGTGATGCCCGTGGTGGTGCTGCTCTCTCGATCAAGGCCGTTACCGGTCAGCCAATCAAATTCGCTGGTATGGGCGAGAAGCTGGATGCGTTGGAACAATTTCATCCTGATCGTATGGCTTCACGAATTTTGGGTATGGGCGATGTTCTCAGCCTTATTGAAAAGGCTGAATCAACCATTAACTTAGAAAAAGCACAAGAAATGCAAAAGAAGCTTCGTAAAGAAGAATTTACCTTAGATGATTTCTTGGAGCAAATAGAACAAGTCCGCAAATTGGGGCCACTTGATCAAATCCTGGGTATGTTGCCTGGCATGGGTAAGCTCAAAGGGCTGCAGGGATTGGATATCGATAATAAAGAAGTCAAGCATATCATCGCCATCATTCACTCTATGACGACTAAGGAACGTCGTGACCCAGCTATTATTAATGGCAGTCGTCGCAAGCGCATTGCTATCGGCAGTGGCACAAGGGTTCAGGATGTCAATCGCCTGTTAAAGCAGTTTGTTGAGGCTAAAAAGATGATGAAACGGTTGAAAGATATGCAAAAAAGTGGCAAAAAGCCAAGTTTTAAACTTCCCTTTATGCAATGATTTTTCTCAAAATAGTTAGATATTCTGTAAAGGAGGTGACTTATAATGGCAGTTAAAATTCGTTTAAAGCGTATGGGCGCAAAAAAACGTCCTTTCTATCGTGTAGTAGTGTCTGACTCTCGTTCGCCGCGGGATGGAAGGTTTATTGAAAATCTGGGGCATTACGACTCGACTACTGAACCAGCAGTAATCAAGATTGACGAGGAAAAAGCCATCGCATGGCTCCAAAAAGGTGCTCAACCTACTGATACTGTTAAAAATCTATTCAGCCAAACCGGCATCCTGAAAAAATGGGATGAAGTAAAGCGCTCTAAGAAAGAAGCATAGAAACGAGGCGTGATAACTACATGAAAGAATTAGTCGAAGTTATCGCCAAGGCATTAGTGAAAAACCCGGAACAAGTCAATGTTAACGAGACAAATGATAATGCGGGTACAGTCTATGAACTGCATGTCGCCCCTGAAGATATGGGAAAGATAATTGGTAAGCAGGGACGTATCGCCAAAGCTATTCGCACTGTAGTTAAAGCTGCTGCCACCCGGGAAAACAAACGAGTAATGGTAGAAATACTATAAGTAAACTGTTAATCTGATGACCGAAGGGGTGGAGCAAATGGCTAATATCGAGAACTTGACAATTAAGTGTCCGGTGACCATTAAAGCAAAAGTAACCGAAGATCTTAAAGCACAAGTGGCAGCTGAAATTCAGGAAGCCATTAAAAAGGCGGATCTGGAACTTCAGCAAATTGATTTTCATGCTAAACGTATGATGAGTGAACAGGCAAAGCAAGATGCTCAAGGTCTTGTTGGTCTTCGTCAGCAGATTGATGCTGAGCGGCAAAAACGCCTTGAATTTAAAAACCATATGTTGGATAAGTTGAAAGACACAGCCCAACTGGAAATCGGTGCGGAAATTGTTCAGGGTACTATGGATAGAGTCGTTACTATAAACATTGGCGATGATCTTCATAAACTGATGGCAACTGAAATTTTGCTTGAAGATGGCAAAGTCATTGCCTTTCGCAGCTAATATGCCTAAAGCCGAGTTGATTACCATCGGTAAAATTGTTGCCCCGCACGGTGTGCGGGGTGACGTTCGTATAGTACCGCTGACCGATTTTCCCGACCGATTTTATGATCTTACTAAGGTGTTTGTTGATGATGTTGGTGAGCTTACATTAGAGTCGGCCAGACAACACAAAAAGTTTATTTTACTCAAATTTTTGAGGCTTGATTCTATCAATGATATTGAGCACTTACGTGGCAAATTGATTAAAATTAGGCGTGAAGATGCCGTCAAACTGCCTGAAGGCCGCTATTTTATTTTTGATATTATTGGGCTCAATGTATTTACTGAAGAAGGCAATTTACTGGGAACAATAACTGATGTACTGCAACCAGGCAGCAACGATGTTTATGTTGTTAAGCAACAAGACAAGAGTGAATTGTTAATCCCTGCCATTAAAGAAGTTATTAAGAAAATTGATATTTTAGGTAAGCAAATGATAGTTAAACTGCAGGAAGAAATGGAATAAACAGAGGATAGTTATGCGTATTGACATTATTTCACTATTTCCCGAAATGTTTACAGGTCCGCTAGGTCATAGCATTCTAAAACGAGCGCAGGACAATGGGCTTATCGCTATTCATGTAACAAATCCCCGGGATTTTACTTATGACAAACATCGTATTGTAGATGATGCCCCCTTTGGCGGTGGAGCAGGTATGGTTATGAAGCCTGAGCCAATATTCCGTGCAGTGGAAAGTGTAGTAAGTGCTAATAACGCTTTACGCAGGCGGATAATTCTTATGTGCCCAGGAGGACAGTCATTTGACCAGGCGAAAGCCCGGGAACTTGCCGGGTATGAACAACTGATATTTCTTTGCGGTCACTATGAAGGTATTGATGCCAGGATTCGTGAACATGTGGTTGATGAAGCAATTTCCATTGGCGATTATGTACTAACAGGTGGCGAACTACCTGCTATGGTAATTACTGATGCCGTGGCTCGCATGATCCCAGGTGTTCTTGGCGCTGACGATAGTGCGCAGCACGATTCTTTTTATAATGGCTTGCTGGAATATCCGCACTATACACGCCCGCGTGAATTTAACGGTTGGGAAGTACCGGAAATACTGCTTTCCGGAGATCATGCTAAAATTGAAAAATGGCGACGTAAAGAATCGCTGCGGGCAACTATGGAACGTCGACCGGATTTAATGAATAACGTTGAGCTAAATCCTCTTGATGATAAACTTTTGCAGGAAATAAAGTCTGAACAGGCGGGAGGCTGAATATGGCAATGCCTGTATATTTAGGTTTAGTACATTATCCGATATATAATAAAAATAATGAGATAATTACGACTGCTATTACTAATTTTGATATTCATGATATTGCCCGAACGGCTCGAACTTATAACGTGCTAAAATATTTTATTATTCATCCCCTTGAGGCACAAAAGGCTCTAGCTGAAGAAATTATTAGTTATTGGCAAGAAGGGTATGGGGGACAGTATAATCCTGATCGTAAAGAAGCGCTAAGCATACTGGAAGTTATTCCAGATATTGCGGCGGCAGTTGATTATATTGCAGCAAAGGAAGGAATGCCGCCCATAATAGTTACTACCGATGCCCGTAACTATGACAATACTGTTTCCTATGCTAAACTTCGCCAGCAACTTAGTGATACCGATAGACCATTCTTACTCTTGTTTGGTACTGGTTGGGGCATAGAGAATTCAGTAATGAAGCAATTTGATTATATATTAGAACCTATTTATGGGCCAGGAAATTATAATCACTTGCCTGTTCGTGCCGCTGTCGCGATCATTCTTGACCGCCTGTTAGGTGAATACTGGTGGAAAAACACGTAAATCACAGTTTTTTAGTTTGAGTTGCTGGTTAATATGTGATATAATACGTTTTGTGAAATACGGACGGTCCTCTGCATATATCCTCTGCATATAGTACGAACGTCTGATATAAGGAGGAAAATCAAATGAATATTATTGAAATTTTGGAACAAGAACAATTGCGTCAGGACATCCCGTCCTTTAAGCCAGGTGACACCGTGCGCGTACATGTAAAAGTTGTTGAGGGCACTCGTGAACGTATTCAGGTTTTTGAAGGCGTGGTCATTAACCGTCAAGGCTGCGGTGTACGAGAAACTTTTATTGTAAGACGCGTTTCCTATAATGTTGGTGTAGAGCGTACTTTCCCAGTACATTCTCCCCGTATTGAAAAAATTGAAGTAATGCGTCGCGGTATTGTTCGCAGAGCGAAGTTATACTATCTGCGTAATCTTACTGGTAAAGCAGCACGTATCAAAGAAAAACGCTAATTCAATGTGTTTAGGGACTGATTTCAGTCCCTTTTCTTAATTCTCCTAACAGAATTTATATCGCCACAGGGGCACCATCTCTATTCGAAGGAGGAAGGCTGTGAGTAATACTAGTGAGGAAATAAAAGACTGGGTAATATCTATTATCATAGCCATATTGCTGGCGTTTTTTATCCGGTATTTTATTGTTGAACTATATATGGTCGAAGGACCGTCGATGCGACCAACGTTGGTAGATGGCGAACGTCTTGTTGTCAATAAGTTTATTTATCGTATTAAAACACCCGAAAGAGGCGAAGTACTGGTATTTCGCTATCCTCGTGATCCCAGCCGCGATTTTATTAAACGGGTAATAGCAGTAGCTGGGGATACTGTCGAGATAAAAGACGGCAGAGTATTTCTTAATGGGCAGCTTTTAAATGAGCCTTACATATTAGAACGGATTAAGGGTTCTTATCCTGCGGCAACTGTTCCACAAGGGCATATTTATGTAATGGGCGATAACCGCAACAATTCCGAAGACAGCCGTTTTAAAGATGTCGGTTTTGTACCGCTAGAACTCATAAAGGGAAAAGCAGTTACTATTTTTTGGCCTCTTGACCACATAAAAACATTGCCGTAGCTATACACTAGAGATAGTATTTGTTTTTTCAAGTAAGGAGTGTGATACAATGCACATTCACTGGTTTCCCGGTCATATGACCAAAGCACAACGTATGATTCGCGAGCAGCTGAAGCTGATTGATGTTGTAATAGAACTATTAGATGCCCGTATTCCTTTAAGTAGTGCAAATCCTATTATTGCTGAACTTGTAGAGGGCAAACCTAAAGTAGTGGCACTAAATAAAGCCGACCTTGCAGAGCCAGTACGGACAGTCGAGTGGGTTAGCTATTTCCGCCATTTGGGATTTACAACAGTAACGCTTGATTCCGCCAGTGGTAAAGGAACCAAAGAACTGGCAAATAAAGTTGAACAAGAGGCCAGTGAAAAAATTGCTAAATTAGCTGCCAAAGGGATAAAAGGACGCGCTGTACGAGCTATGATTTTAGGTATTCCCAACGTAGGCAAATCTTCACTTATCAATCGTCTGTTAGGTACGGCAACAGCGAAAACAGGGGATAAACCCGGTGTGACACGCGGGCAGCAATGGCTAAAAATTGGTAAAAATCTTGAATTACTGGACACTCCGGGTGTACTATGGCCGAGGATGGATGATCAGGAAGTTGCTGTTAAATTAGCTGTAACGGGTGCAATTAAAGATGATATCTATGATATGGAGAAAGTTATCCTGAATTTACTCGAAATACTTAATGCGCGTTACCGTGACCGCTTATGTGAACGTTATAAACTTACTCCAGAGCAGTTAACTGAAGATACAAATGAGCTGCTTGCTTTAATCGCTGCCAAACGGGGCTGTTTGCGGAGCGGCGGTACAGTAGACTGTGAGAAGGCGAGAAGAATGATTCTTACTGATTTTCGTTCAGGAAAGCTGGGGAAATTCACACTGGATATTCCTGTAGAAAATCCTGAAACAGAGAAATGTTCTAATAAATGAAATAGTATTCTTGTAATAAGAGAAAAGGCTTGGCTTGTGCCAAGTCTTTTCTTAGATTCAATAATATACAATTAAATTATGGGCAATAACATAATTGTAAGCGGCGATAATAATATTTCTATTAAAGACTGCTTCAGGAGTGTTTCCATAATAGGCTCCACCTGGCATGTTGCCGTGTGATTCATACAAACATTTTTCCGGGGAATCGCCCCAAAGTTGATCACTAATTAGCCAAACAGATCCGTCTTGGTTCCATTGATTACTATTTTTACCAAAAGAGCATTTAAAAGTGAAAGTTTGTTTTTCAAAGTTAATTTTATTATCAAAGGTTTGACTTCTTAAGTTGGCTAAAGAATCTTTATCTGGTATGCAGATTAAAGTATATGTCATTTCGAAAAATGATTCTTGCTCAGTCTTAGAAATAACTTTCACTTTTAATGATTCGGTGTGAAGATACTTAGTATAACCATTTTCTGTAACAGTGTATACATCTTCGGCAAAACATACGTTGGTTACCATGGCAAAAATAATCATAAGTAAAAATTTTTTCATTACACATTCCTCCTCTTAAAACAATTCTTTGTTTTAATGTAGAATCCTTCCTGGCGGCAAGGTAGGAATATGGCAGATACTGCTTGATTTTGCAGGGCTCAGCTGTAATATCGTGGAATAATATACTAAACAATAAGTTGAAAGGGCGGGGTTGATTTTGATACGGATCGGGGTAATTGGACAGTCAGGCGAAATACCAGCAGAAACATGTGTATTAGCTGAAGAAATAGGTAAGGAAATTGCGTTGCGCGGTGCAATTCTTATTACTGGCGGGACAAGTGGGGTAATGGGTGCAGTATCACGGGGAGCGAAACAAGCAAATGGGCTGGTCGTAGGTATTCTTCCTGGCGATAATGTGGAAGTTGCGAATGAGTTTATAGATATCCCTATTTCGACGGGACTGAGTTTCGATTACAGAAGTCTAATCTTAGTGCATTCTTCTGATGTAATAATCATGATAGCCGGAGGCAATGGTACTCTAGGCGAGTTATCTGCAGCCTATTTAAACCGTAAGCCTGTCGTAATTGTCGAAGCTTCTGGTGGGTGGGCTTCAAGAGTACGGGGGATGGCCTACGAGGGTTCCTATCTGGATGAGCGAAAGTGGGTTAAACTGGACTACGCAAATACTGCTGCAGAGGCACTTGATATTGCGCTGAGTCGGATTTGAGAGCAAGGTGTCAAGCCTCACAGGGGCGTTAAGTAACCATGTGACTATAGAAAGGAATATTATGGATTCTAAAGACCTATTTGCATATTGCCTAACAAAGCCAGGTGCCGTAGAGGATTATCCTTTCGGTCCCGATGTCATTGTTATTAAAGTAGCAGCCAAAATATTTGCACTACTATCACGTAAAAATGGACAGGACAATCTTTCATTAAAATGTGATCCTGGCTATTCGGAGATTTTGAGAGAACAATATCCAAGCATAACTCCTGGTTACCACTTGAATAAACGCCACTGGAATACGTTAATAATCGACGGTAGTATTCCAGAAAGAGAAATAAGAGAGTTAATCGACCATTCCTATGATCTGGTATATAAATCACTTCCGCGAAGAATGAGGGCAAGATACCAAGCTAAGTGGTAATTTTAACCATTAATCACTTGATTATTCAGATAATAATTTTTGCAATTTCAGCTGAATTTGGCAGGAATTTTATATATTTAAAAGAAGTTATAAATTGGAAAAGTTGGGTAAGAATTTGATTAAGATCGGTTCAGGTGGAGGGGATTATTAATTCCCATCTATACGAAAGTAGTAAAAGAAGTAATAAGACTGGGAACAGGGTTATTCCGAGGATCATTGTCCACTGGACGCAGAGACATAATAAAAACATTAATTTGATGAATAACAGGGAAGGAGAGAAACGTAACTTAATATTAGCCTTCTAAACGACAGTATTAAGGTGTACTGTGAGTTTACACGGGAATTTAAGCCTCCGGAGCATCACATCAAACGATAGTAGGTTTGCCGAGGTCGGATGCGTTGAACGAGGAAGCAAACATAAACTTTTTATAAAGTTTTATAAGTTTTTGCGTAACGGTGACGTTTGCTATGGTAGTAATAGACGAGAGAGTTTGCCAAGTAATACTGGTTCAACCGGGAGAAAATGAAAAAATGCAAGGAATAGTAACTTCCTGGGAGAAACAAAAAGGAGAATGGAAACAAATATCTTCAACAATAAAAGCATCGCTGGGAAGAAATGGGATACTTTCATCTGGGGAAAAGAAAGAAGGGGATGGGTATACACCGGGTGGCGTTTATGACATTAAACGCGCATTTGGCTATGACACATTTATTACAAAACTGCCATATATTCATCTGACTCAAAATGATTATTGGGTTGATGATCCGGCTTCTGCAAACTATAATCGATTGGTACGGCAACGTCCATTTTTGGGATCATGCGAGAAGATGAAGCGAGATGATAATTTATATAAAATAGGCTTTGTGATTGAATATAATACTGAAGCAAGAGCAGCAGGCAAGGGAAGTGCTATATTCGCACATATTTGGCGGAGTTATGATAGTCCTACATTAGGCTGTGTTGCGATGAGCGAGAAAGACCTGGCTGAATTGCTGGAATGGCTGGATCCTTTAAAAAATCCCGTGATAATAATAAGTCAGGGAAAAATGGAGAACTTCCTATGACCTAGGGCAGACTTGTTGGACACTTAGTTAAAAACACATAAGGAGATGCTTTTTTTTTGCACTTATTTTCAAAGAAAATGAACCAAGTAGTAACGTTAATTTTATTCTTTATCCTGGGACTGAGTTATATCGCCTTAACTTATTTTCAAGGTATACCAGTTCTAAATTACCATCAAATCAATAACGAAAACCATAACGTATTAACGCTTAGTGATACCGAGTTTGAAGCACAAATCAAGTATTTATATCAAGAGGGGTATACCGCTATTTCACCAGAACAGCTAGCGGACTATTTGCAATATGGAAAAGAGCTTCCCAATAAACCGATTTTGATTACTTTTGATGACGGCTATGAGGATAATTATCAAGTAGCCTATCCAATTCTGCAAAAATATCATTTTAAAGCGACGATATTTTTAATTACTGATTTCGCGGGGAAATATAGCAGATATTTAACGTGGCAGCAAATAAGGGAAATGAGTGATAACGGTATTAATTTTGAAAGTCACACGTTAAGTCATATTATATTGCCCAAGGCTTCAGATGAAGAGGTTTATGCCCAATTGGTTAATTCTAAGAAGGCATTGGAATGGAGGCTTGGGAAAAAAGTTGAATACTTAGCCTATCCGGGAGGAAAATACGACCAACGAATTATTCAGTTAGCAAAAGAAGCTGGGTATCGAGCCGCTTTTACTGTGAATTTTGGACGGAATAGGATGAATTCTACAATGTATACCTTAAATCGAATTCCTATTTTCGGGGGCGGGACGCATACATTTTTTCATTTTTGGCTGCGCCTAAAGTTTACACCAGTATTTAATGCTTTGCAGGAGTTTAAGATTTTTTTACTCAACCAAGGTAATACTTTTCTTGCTGGGTTGATTTATATTCCTTAAATAATTAACTGTTGGTATACGGACTGTAGCTTGAACGGCTATTTTCATTTTCCAAACATTTCTAAGGAAATTCTAAAAATAGGGATATATAATTCTAACTATACCATACCTATTATGAACACTTCTCCAACCCAGCGACTTAGCTGGGCTATTTTTTTGATTGCCGTGAGAGGTGGGGCAGGATTTGCAGTCTTCACCGCAGAATAACTAAAACATCTGAAATTGGAGGTATTTTACTTTTGGACACGGCACAGATGACAGTCGCGCAAATTACTGCGTTATTATCAGAGCAGGAAATTTCATTAGAAACAATAAACAGACTTAAAATGGATGCCCGTATTTCGGTAAAGCGTCTTATTGATAGATGGGAGACTCATCTTCGGCAGGCTCAGCGCGAGCGTGAACGGATTGCAGCTCTATATGAATATGAACGGCAGCTAAATAATGACGGTTACAGTCTGGTGGCCGGAGTCGATGAAGCCGGCAGGGGACCATTGGCTGGCCCTGTAATGGTTGCTGCTGTAATTTTACCGCCAGATTGTTACTTGCCAGGGCTAAATGATTCCAAAAAATTAACATCGTCTCAACGTGAAAAATTGTATGAAGAAATAAAAAATACCGCGATTGCAGTAAATCGGTGTGCAGTGAGCCCTGAAATAATTGATGATATTAATATTTATCAAGCTACAATAAGGGGAATGTATAGTGCGATTGCTGGTTTGTTACCAGTACCTCAGGCTGTATTAATTGATGCGGTACCATTACCTGAATTGCTTATACCATCGAAATCCATTATCAGTGGCGATCAGGTTAGTGCTTCTATTGCGGCGGCATCCATTATCGCGAAAGTAGAACGGGACCAAATCATGAATGAGCTTGACTGCCGGTATCCAAAGTATGGATTTAGCCGTCATAAAGGATATGGTACTCAAGAACATATGGAAGCGCTTGCTAAATACGGACCTTGTCCATACCATCGGCAGAGCTTTGCCCCGGTTAAAGCTGTTGCGATTGCAACTGGCTGTGCAGAGTAATTGTTGTACTACTAAGGAGATGAGACTATGCCAGATACTAAGCGTGACAAACTACCTAAAGCAGTTGCACTTAAATATAATGAACAGGACGGTATTGCGCCTAAAGTTGTAGCAAAAGGGGCAGGTGTTGTTGCTGGGAAAATAATACATTCGGCTATGGAGCATGGGGTACCTATATATCAGAATAAAACATTAACAGGCATGCTGATGGCTGTTGAACTAGACAGAGAAATACCGCCGGAATTATACCAAGCGGTGGCTGAAGTATTAGCGTATATTTATCGTTTAGACCAGCGTTTAGGCAATCGGCAGTTCTAAAGTTATTGGAGGAGATAATGAATCATATCGCGACAGGTGACAAAGGCGAACAGTCTGCTGCCAGTTATCTAAGTAAACTGGGATATGCAATTATTGCTACCAAATATCGTGCTAAAACTGGCGAAATAGATATCATTGCGAAAGATAAAGACTGCCTAGTGTTTGTGGAAGTAAAGACTAGACGTTCGACGATTTATGGGTTTCCGGCAGAAGCCGTTAACTTTAGAAAACAGCAGAAAATAATAAATACTGCATTATGTTTTTTAAATCAGCGTAAAATCACCGATTGTGCCTGCAGGTTTGATATTTTGGAAGTGTATCTAACAAAAGAATCAATTCAATGTAATCACATAATAAATGCGTTTGGCAGCTGAACGGATAATAGTGGTAGGAGTTGAGTTGAAAAATGAAAATTGGTGCACGCGTTATTAAAACAGGTATAGCTGTTGCAATTACAATGTTTATCTGCAAATATCTTGGTTTGGAACCAGCTTTTTTTGGTGCTGTTTCTGCCGTGATAAATATACAACCATCAATATTTTTGACCTTGAGGGCCGCGCGGGATCAAATTTTGGTCCATCTACTGGGGGTTACGGCAGGTTTCTTTTTTGGCTATTTTCTTGGGGTTAATCCGTTATCAGCAGGCTTAATAGTAGTTTTACTTATACCAATATATATAAAGTTTAAACTACATAGCGGCATAACCATGGGTATAGTTGCTGCTCTTTTTGTTTTAAGTTCTAGCACAGAAGAGTTTTTATTTCATGCCCTTGCCAGATCAGGAGTAATTTTTGTCGGTCTTGGTTCGGCTATGCTTATCAACGTATTGTTATGGCCGCCAAAGTATAGCAAACTACTTAAAGAGAAACTGAGAGAAAGCAACGAGGCGGCAGTTCTTTATTTTTGCCGGGCGGTACAGGATTATGTTGGCCTTGACAGCGGTGAGCTTCATATAGATACAGAACAATGTAAGCGGGTTAACAAACTAAATAAGGAAGCACGAATACTGTTGGATTTGCTTAGTAGAGAGCGCCAAGTGGTCGCTGAATCATCTGAACACAGAGAGTGGGTTTTATTAGCTAAAAAACTACTTGAGTACAATGAATCAATTACTAAGAAAGGTGACCGGATCTTTGATCTTTTGCCTACACGATTGGATCGAAGAATTAAATCTGGTACTCCACCTATCAGTGAGGAATTTAGAGCGATTTTACAACTATTAGAAAGCGGTTGCACAATAGTTATTCGTGTCAATGGAAAAATTAGATCTGTTATTCTTGATGGCGGTACCGCAAACCCGGAGGAAATCAGTGAAGAGTATTGGGAAAGCTTAACTAAGGCAATTGAGCAATGGCAACCCAGACTTTCAGGCAGCTATTATTTGCATGGGTTACTTGAAGTGGCTGTAACGGCAAATGAAATCAAGTGGGCTACGCGGCAAGCCAAGACATTACTCCAGGAAAGCGTTGAAAATAGGTGATATTTATTTGACAAATCTTCCTGAAATATTACAATGTTAGTTAGTACTAACTAATAGGGGGCTATATGCAGACAGAAAATCTATCAACCCGGGAGAAAATCTTGCAGGCGGCGACGGAGCTTATTGTGGATAAAGGATTTAAGGAGACGACGACGAAGGATATTGCAGCTTCCGCCGGTGTGAGCGAGATGTCGGTATTTCGCCATTTCGGCTCGAAAAAGGCGATCCTTGTAGCGATCATGAAGCAGTATTCCTTTGAGTATCCTATAGAAAACGGTCTTCGTGAGCAGTTGATCTGGGAATTGGAGCATGATCTGTTGCTCTTGGCGGAGATGCAATATTATTTTAATTTACGCAATGAAAAGGCTATCCTTATCCGCTTCAAGGAAAGTAAGAATTTGCTTGCTTGCAATATCGATGTAAAAAGGGATCCGAGCTTGCTCAAGGAGTTTCTCGTGTGGTATTTTGACGAGATGTACGCGCAGGGCAAGATTCTCAAGGCGGATAATGAGAAACTTGCAATTCATTTCATGAGTTTTAACTTTGGTTTGTTCTGTAACAAAATGTTGGATGTATATGGTCCGATCAGTGCTATCAGCAAAAAAAAAGAAATCATTTTTGGCGCAAAGTGTTTTGCGCGTGGAATACAGCCGTAATATTTTTAGCGATTCTGTGTTAGTTATTGCTAACTAACATTTTGATTTAGGAGGATAATTTTATGACAGTACAAAATAAAAAGAGTCAGGTCTGGCTCACAATTCTTTTAGGGTTACTTGCAGCGCTTGCACCGCTTTCGATGGATATGTATTTACCCGCGCTACCGCTTATGACGGATGAATTTGGCGTTGCTACATCGATGGTCCAGCTCACGCTTACAGCGACGATGGCGGGTATGGCCATCGGGCAGATTGTCGCTGGCCCGGTCAGCGACATGAAAGGCCGCCGCAGACCGCTCTACGTTGGTCTTTTTGTTTTCGCGCTTTCGACGCTTATCTGCGTATTTGCGACGTCCATTTGGGTATTCCTTGCATTTCGCTTTATTCAAGGGCTTGCCGGTGCAGTCGGCATTGTCATCGCACGTGCGATTGCACGTGATGTCTGCGAGGGCCCGGAACTCACAAAATTTTTCTCGATGCTTATGCTCGTAAACGGATTGGCACCGGTCCTCGCGCCGGTTGTCGGCGGACAGATTCTGCTTGTGGCCTCATGGCGGGGAATCTTTGCCTTTCTCGGATGCATCGGTTTGGTGCTTACTGTCGCATCTTTTATCTTTACGGAAACGCTGCCCGCGGAAAAGCGTATCGCAGGTATCAAGTCGAGCTTCATGAGTTTTGGCAGACTGCTGAGTGATCGGTATTTTCTTGGTCATTGCCTCATGCAGTGCTTTTCGTTTGGAGCGTTCTTTGCTTATATTTCGGGGTCATCCTTTGTGTTTCAGAATATTTATGGTGTCTCAGCGCAGGTCTATAGCGGGATTTTCGGGGGGATTGGTGTGGCCATCATGATAGGCGGTGTGTTGAGTGGACGCCTGGCGGGACGTGTATCGGACGCAACGATGCTACGGCGATCGCTCGTGCAGGCATTTATGGGCAGTATTCTTCTCCTGGGCTGTTTCTGGTGGAAGGCTCCGCTGGGTATCGTGCTCATCGCGCTGCTTTTTACGATTCCAACGATATCCGTTATGGGTGCGACGAGCTTTTCGCTTGCGATGCGGGCACATGGCAAGAATGCAGGCAGTGCTTCAGCACTCATCGGTTTTTTTTCGATGATCTCGGGCGGAATTATGGCTCCGCTCGTAGGTAGCGCCGGGAGCAGCAATGCAATGCCGATGGCAATCATCATGCTGCTCGGTGAGGCAGGTGCACTGCTGTTCTTTTATCAGATGATCGCTCCGGCACATCGTAATGAGAATTGTCTGGGTCTGGTGCAAAAAAAGTCCTAGGATATAGGGATAAGTATTACTTACCACCCAATACAATATAAAGCATAAGCAAAAAACCTAAGACAATAACCCAATTCATAAAACCCGAAGATTTCGGCTGCCGAGTACGTGCAGCTTGGATGCGTTCCCGGGCTTTTATTCGTTCGAGTTCTTCCTCGTAGATTCTTTGTTTCTCCTTTCGTGTAAGCGGCACGGGATATCACCTCTATGCAAAAATGTTTTTACTTTTTCGCCACCCAAACCCATCGGCGGCGTACACTGGCCGCCAAGTTTATCGCCGTTAAAACAGCTGTATCATTGGTGCCACCAACTATTACGGCATTTCCTACATAAATTTGTAGATTAGTAAAGCTGATATTAAAAGTACACAAGCAGCAATAATAACTTGTTTCTTTGAATTTGTTTCTTTTTGTTTTATGCCTGTTTTTTTCGGAGATGAGCTTCTTTAATATCATTGAAAGTAGGTTGATTACCGCTGGCTGTTTTAATTATTGGTTTACCGCAGTTGGGGCATATATTAGCAGTATCGGGGCATTCATATCCGCAATATAGACATTTAATCATAGGAACTCCTTTTGATTTCAGAAATAGAATTATCTTCTTTAATATATATCCTAATTTTACCACAAAAAAATAACATTTGAACTTTTTTAAGGAAGATAAAAAAGGGGCCGTGTTAAACGTAAAAACGCCACTCTGCAGTATAGGAATGGCGTTTTATTAAACTCTTTTGAATTCCCTATATCTTACAGGGGATAGATTAGTTTGTCTTGAAAAGATGCAGAGATTTGTTAAGAAATGTAAGAATGCAGCAGGACAAACGGTTCAATATAAAGAAATACCCATAAATTACTAGGAAGTAGGCCCAGGGAGTGAACTGTATTAATATTAATTGTGACGCAGACAGATTAGTGATTTTTTATGAGTTGATAAGATTTATGGGGGATCTATGGACATCAGCATTTTGAGTGCATTAGAAAAAATAGATATTAGATACAATGATTTGGAAACACAAGAAGAAATTATTTATTCGAGCTTCATTGATTCGATTGGCGAAAAGTCTATGTTTATCTTGTCTCCATTTCGAGAAGACAAGAAAATGCAATCCCACATTGGTGATATAATCGAAGCGAGAATTACGGCTGAGGAATGTGCCTATTTTTTAAAAGCTATTTTGCTTGGGTATAGGTGGGATGTAATTTCTTTGTGGGAGATTTCTCTGCCAGTTGATATTCAACGGACTCAAATGCGTGAATATGTAAGACTAAAGATTTGCTTAGAGGTTCTACTGGAATTTCTAGATGAACATTGTCAAAGAAAAGTAATAAAAACATTCACAAAAGATTTTAGTGCTGGTGGATTGCAGGTTGCTATGCCAGTAGCACCACCTGCAGATTCAAAGGTTATGGTTACGTTATCCTTGTGGGAACAATCAACATTGAAAGTGAAAGGGGAATTTGTTCGTATTAAATACCCCAAAACAGCATCCCAGAAACATTTTGCATCAATTAAGTTTTGCGAACTAGACGCTAAAATGACCAATAAAATTGCAAAATATATTTTTGATAAAGAAATTGAACGGCGGCAAAAAGAACGAAGTCTGTTTACATGAATTTCACTTGTGAGGGTAGGCCCTAACTAGTTTACCTTGCAGCCTTTGCTGACAGTCAGAACTTTTGCTGCCAGGATACATTGTAGGTTCTTCCCGGCATGGTGTATCCGGCTTCCTGGTATTCCTTGTCAAAAAGATTGCATAAGGCCAGACTGATGGCTGATTGTCCGCGCTCTACCCGGAAAGATAAATCGGTCGTGGAATAACCTGCCAGGCGGAGCGGTCCCGCATACTGCTGTCCGGTGTAATGGCTATCAAGGGCAACAAAAAATCCGTCTTTTTGATAATGCAGACCACAGGTAATGGTGTTCTCAGGCAGGTTCTTCAGTTTGGGGGAGGCATCCAGGCGGTCACCACTCTTGGTGCCTTTTTGACGGGAAAAGGTAGCAGCTATACTGAAGTTAGGGTCAAAAATATAATCGGCAGAGAATTCCAACCCTTTAATTTTGGCATTGTCAATATTATATGTCGGATAGTAGCCTTTGGTGGTATACCGGGAGATCAGAATATTGATGTAGTTATCAATGTCATTATAGAAACTAGTAAAGCGCCAGGAAAAATGGTCGCTAGCCTGTTTGCGCCAGCCAAGTTCAAACGATTTTCCCTGTTCTGGCTCAAGGTATCCAAAAGCCTGCTGCCACTCTGACTGGGAGGTAAAACCCAGGGCTGCCGACAGTAATCTGGGGCTGCTGCCCGTACTCCAATTAGAATAATTATAGCTCCACCGGAAATAATCGGCCGGTGTCGGGGGGCGAAAAACGGCGCTGGCACTGGCATAGACAGTATCCCGGCTGCTGAGGGCGTGGGTAATGCTGAGTTTGGGGCTGAAATAATTTGTATTATTGCTATAGGGTTTTGCTGCCACTGTTGTGTCGAATACATTCATGGTAAATTTATAGAAGTCGTATCGTGCGCCTAGTCCAATGGTCCAGTCCGGCGTTATGTTCCAGTTGTCCTGAACAAAGAGGCCGCTGAATTTGTGATCCAAAACCGATTGGGAAGAGGTTAGGTCATACTTCATTGTTTGGTATTGTAACCCATACGCCAGATGATGGTTGCCAGCCGTCACCGACTGCTGCCAGTCAAAGCCGCGGTTACTCAAATCCGATTCCCAGTTTTGTTTCAAGGCAGGGTCGGCAGCCGTGCGCACCCATTCGGTCCGGAATTGCGTATTTTCGTACAGGTTTATTTTGCTTGCAGCGGTTTTGTAGTTGAGGGCATAATTGTTTGTCCGCCAGAAGCGGTAGCTGCCGTCAATCCAGGCAAGACCTGTCGTCTCAAATAATTTCGGCGGATCGTTAACAACCGGATAATCGGGATTATACCCGTTGGGTGATTTTGCGTTATTGCCGGTGATAATTCCTTCTTTGCGAATGTCATGTGTTAAAGTAAAAGACAGGGTATCCTGCTTATTGATTTTGTAATTTAGGTCAAGGTTGGCATTTTTATCGTCACTCCAGTTGTTGCGGTAAAAACCGTCAGACGTATTTTTGCTGCTGCCGACGACCCAGGAAACCTTGCCGTCAGGCGTAGTGCCCTGATGGGTAAGGGTCAGTTTCCGGGTATTAAAGCTGCCATAACTAACTTTGCTTTCGGTCCCGGTTTCCCCGGGTGTTTGGATAGTTACCAAATTTATAACACCGCCCCAGGTACCGGCGTAGGCTGCTGAACTGGCACCGCGAATAATCTCTATTTTTTGGATAGTGGCAACTGGAATGGAATCCCAGGCGAACCCGCGGCCCAGCATTAACCCGCCTTGATTTTGCAGAACATTACCGTTAACCGATACCAGAAACCGTTCGCCGCCTACGCCGCGCAGCGTGATCTGGGTACCGGAATTCGGGTTGAATAGTACGGTAAAACCGACAAGGTCACGCAAAAGGTCGGTAACATTGTTAATTTGTCCGGCATCAATTTTTTTCTTGACGTCCACGGTCGTTTTTTGGATGGTTTCAAGGTCTTCAGCTGTTTTTGTACCCATTACATAAATGGTTTCGAGCGCATATTCCGGAACTGACTTTACTTCAGTCGCCATGGCCTGTGTTATCGGGAAGGTCAGTGCACAGCAGGCAGTCAGTCTTAAGAGCAACTTGTGCCAGGTATGCTTTTTGGTATGAGAAGGCATAGATTCACCACTTTCTGCAACAACTTTTTCGATATAGTTCGAAGATTTGTAACAGTATTCGTGGTTTGCGGAGTATTTCCCTCCAAAAATAAAGAATTAAATACATGATAATCCATAATTGTGAAAGGATAATCTTGCAATATGAAGAATTTATAGGTAAATATAAATAGTTGAGGAGGCTGTGGAATGACTAGGGTAAAATTGAGTTGGCTGCTGACAATATTTCTGTGTTTTTCGGTGGCTATGACAGCGTTTGGCCTGCCGGTATGCAGCGCCAAAGAAAAACAGACTATCAGAATCGGCGCTTTGCTGCCACTGAGCGGTGAGTGGAGCGAGCACGGCACCAGTGCCCAGAAAGCGCTCACAACCGGGCTGGATCAAGTCAATCATTATCTGGCTGATTCCGGTTTGAAGTTCGAATTGGATATCCGCAATACAGCGGGAAATCCGCAGGAAGCATTACGCCAGATGGATTTGCTTGCCGGTCAGGGGATACAACTGGTCATTGGTCCAATGAGCAGTGAGGAGGCAAATGCAGTCAATGACTTTGCCTTAGGACATTCCATGCTGCTATTAAGTCCGTCGGCCACTGCGACAGAGTTGGCGAAAAAAGATAATTTTTTTCGGGTAATTCCCAATGACTGGAAGCAGGCAGAAGGTCTCATGAAAATTATGACAACAGAAAGATTTTCCCGGTTTATTGTCGTTTACCGGGATGATGCATTTGGCCGGGGTTTTTGTGAGCAATTGCAGAAGGCGGCGGTAAATTGTGGCAATACCGTGGCCGGGAGTATTGCTCTCCCTGCAGCGTCAGGCAACTTTGCGGCAACTGTGGAAAAACTCACCAGTCTGACAGCTAAGGAAGACCGCAGCCAAACCGCAATTATGTTGATTGGATCTGCGCAGGATGCAGCCGAAATAATTCGCCACATAGAACCCAATAATCCGCTGGCGTTCATGAAATGGTTTGCGTGTGCGGATATTGCCACCAGTAAGGAGTTACTTGCCGACAAAAAAGTGGCCGCATTTGCCGCCGGGGTACAAATGGAAGGCATAGCTACCGGCTACCAGGGGATTGCCCTGGATGTAATGCCATATATCAATTACACTCTGAACGGGGCGGCTGAGGTATCTCCATATGCCCTTCCCGCCTGGGACAGTCTTTGGCTGCTTGCCGAGACCTGTCGCAGAAGTCCGCAGGCGGACATAGAGAGTCTGAAGACAGAATTGATGGCTACCGCTGGACAATACCGTAATTCCTTTGGCTTGATTAATGTTATGGATGAAAATGGGGATACTAACAGCGCCCGCTTTTTGCGCTATCAGCTTTACGCAGAAGGCGAAGGGAGCTATGTGTGGCGTTGCCGGGGACATTATGTAAAACCGGTAATCAGTCCGCCGATTATACAAACACTGGAACCTAAAATAAAGAAAGAAAGCGGCGAAATCCGGATCGGGGCATTGCTGTCTCTGCGGGGCTCTACAGGTGAATTTGGCCGCCAAGTCCAGACTGTCCTGCAGGAAGCGGCGACCGCCTTTAACCAGTATGCGGCGGCAAACGGCTCCGGATTAACGGTTACACTGCAGATCGAGGATACCGCAAGCGACCCGCAAACCGCAGCGACAGCAGCAAAAAAACTACTGGCTGAGGGGGTCAGGAATTTTATTGGTCCTATAAGCAGTGCCGAACTTACCGCAGTGGCGCCCCTGGTGAATGCAACTGAAGCCTCCTGCATCTCACCCACGGCAACGGCCACGTCATTATGTCAAAACGATCATATTTATCGACTGATTATGAATGACAAGTACCAGGGCAAGGCACTGGCGGCTTTAATGAAACAGGATGCGGTTACCCAGGTGATTGTATTGTATCGCGACGATATCTATGGAAAGAATTTGACGGAAGCTTTCAGTACGGCATATGACGGCAAGGTCATTCCGTTGAGCTACAAGAAAGATGTCCGGAATTTTGACGGGATTTTGAAGCAGGCCGAGCAATTGGTTGAGAAAACAGGCACAGACCACACGGCGGTGCTGCTGGTTGCTTATGATGAAGCTGCGAAGCTGCTGCGGCTTCCAACGGGAAGCCATTTAAACGGGGTACGCTGGTACGGCACAGACAGCACCGCATTAACTAGTGCGCTGGCTAATGACCGGCAAGCGGCCGAGACAGCTGCGCGGGTGCAATTTACTGCGCTCGCCTATAGCGCCTATGGCAATTATTTTGACCCTTTGTATCGGGTAATGAATTATCGGGTTTCGAATACAATCGCTCATCCGTTGCAAGAAAGTTCGCTTAGCGCTTTTGATGCCTTGTGGATGATTGGCTGCGCCTATCTTGATAAGGGAATTTTGGCTGACAGGGACACGGTTAATCGATTTATCCAAAACTCGGTTTTCCGGGGGGTTAGTGGACTGGTTGCCATGGATGAAAACGGCGACAGGAACATTGGCTATTACCGGATTTACCGTCTGGATGCGAATAAAGGAAAGTATCGCTGGCTGAATACCGGGCTGTACAGTCTTGACTATGCGAAAAAAGGGGTAGTAGAGATGGCCCGATAAGGTGTTGGTAGTTGGCAGTAATAGATAGGATAAACGATAAAACCCGCGAATATCGCGGGTTTTTCGTTCGATAGGAAAAACATTGAATAGGAAGAGACAGCCATAAAAAGCCGTCCCTGGAGATTGATCTATTTAAAAACTTTACCGTTTATAGCCCTAGCCACCACCGCTTTATTTTCATTGCGGCATTCTTCTACGTTTGATAACTCATAGCCAAACTCAAGATTCTGTGGGTTCCTCTCATTATGGCACAGTTTGTTATTTTTGCTACGGCTTTCGTTTCTCATAGAATCACCTCCAGCAATATTTTGCCCATATGAAGAAACAAGATAACTGGTAATTAATTACGGGATATTTGTGGTGTATATTTAAATACTATCTTAGGAGGTGTTTTTAAAATGGGTAATATTTACGACGATAATTCGAAGTCAGCTCACGGTCCAAGTGGTCTTGAGCAACGGCATCAGGGACCCTACGGAGGGAAGGAAACCGATCATCTTAGCAATAAAGACGCTGGGAAAGTTTTTCCGCAAATGAAAGACATAAAAGCACGGCCAAAACAGTAGGTAAAAGGCAAGAGATCTTCCAGATTGAAGGGAGGTCTCTTGCCTTTTTTCCTGTTCTTTAGAAATTATGGTTTTTCTGTAATTAGGAGAAATTTGGTCAATGCGTTTAAGATTAGTCTGGAAGATCCGTACATTGGTAACAGAGAAAAGTAACATTGAGGTAGGAAAGTGTTAGGATGAGATTTTAGTTCGTTTTTTAGATGAAGAAAAGGGGAAAAAGCACCCGCATGCATCCTGCTGCAACATAATAGTTCTAAGTTTTTGCCTGAATATATATAGATATGAGTTATCATATCTACTAGGAGGGATGAACATGATTGCATTAACAGGCGGTAAAATCCTGACAATGTGCAGTAAAAGTCTGGATCACGGCACAGTGCTGGTTCATAACAGTAAAATATGGGCAGTTGGCAAAAATATTGACATCCCGACCGGATGCCGGATCATCGATGTAACCGGTAAGATCATAACCCCGGGAATCATTGACGCTCATACCCATTTAGGCATCGAAAGCGAAGGTATGGGCTGGGCCGGTTCTGATGTCAATGAACGCAGTGAACCGGTTACCCCCGGCATGCATGTTCTTGACGCAATTAACCCCGCAGATCTTGGCCTCCTGGAAGCTTACCAGGGGGGCATAACGACCGTTATGGTGGCTCCTGGCAGTGCCAATCCTATTGGTGGACAATGCGTTCTTCTTAAAACGGTGCCCAGACCCACCGTAGAACAGATGCTGCTGAAGCGGTATGCGGGGTTAAAAATTGCCTTTGGGGAAAATCCCAAGCGTGTTTACGGGGCAGATCGAAAAAAAATGCCGGTCTCACGCATGGCAACCGCCGCTTTAATCAGGGAAGTTTTCTGGAAGGCCCGTCAGTATCTGGCGAGTCAGAAAGAAAAAAATTGCAAATATGATATGGGAATGGAGGCAATCGCCAAAGTGCTGCGTAAGGAGATGCCGCTTCGGGCACATGCTCATCGGGCCGATGACATTATTACTGCAGTACGGATCGCCCAGGAATTTGATGTTGATATCATTATCGAGCATGGTACGGAAGCTTATCTTATCGCAGAACTGTTGTCAGTCGAAAGAATTCCTGTAATCTTAGGACCAACATTATCCACCAGGTCAAAAGTGGAGTTAAAAGATAAGACCATGGAATCGCCAGTACTGTTATATCGGCATGGTGTATCATTTGCCATGATGAGCGATCATCCGGTAACACCCAGCTGTTTTCTGTCACTATATGCCGGTTTGTCTACCCGGTACGGCCTACCGGCTCATCAGGCATTAAAAATGATCACCTGCGATGCCGCCAAGATTTTAGGCATTGATGACCGTGTTGGCAGTCTGGCACCAGGAATGGATGCCGATTTGGTTGTATGGAGTGAAGACCCATTGATTGTTTCTGCTCACCCGGAGATTGTTATGGTTGACGGACAAATCGATTTTTTCAGGAGCTAGTGCACGGCTGATGAGAGTTCCAATAGCGAGATAGTAGAAATTTAATTAAGGGGGAATATAATAAAAATCCGCCTATCCCGTACTCAGTGGGGTAACGGCGGATTTTGCTTTATCTTAATACGCGAGTCAAGACTCCCGCTTAAACAAGGGTTCTATTGTTTCAGGAAGTGAAATCGTAACGCTTTCATTTTGCCCCTTATTAGTAAATTGCATACCCCATTTACCGAGAGTCTCATTTTTTGCGTTTTTTACGCAAATACTAAGGTTTACTAATTCCCCCCTTGCAGATACAATAGCTACTTGACCTTTAGTCTTTCCTGCTGAAATTATGGTTGCATCCTTTGGGTTATTACCATTATTTCCAAAACTCCATTCAACCTTAACAGTTGATGGCTTGCTAGGGATAGCTTCTTTGATAAAAGTGCAATCCCAAAATTTAGAGTCGCTAATTTCAACATTTACTTGTATTGTAGCCTGAGATGCAGCTTGAGCCAAAGGCAACGCGGTTATTGAGAAGAAGATGCATACTAGTGAGGCTAAACAGAATTTAATTATGTGGCTCATAATGTATAACCCTCCAAACAACTTTTTCTCCATTTTAACATAATTATCCATTCAGGACAATGTGCTAGAAGTTGATTGAACAGTTAATTGAGCAAGACTGTGTTGAAGTGATTGATCACTTGAATGGATATAACGCATTTTGCAAGTAAAAAAGAGCAATTACAAATATTGATTTATGCTTGAGTCCTATAAGAAGGGCTCTTTTCTTTTACCTCTTCTACGGCATAAATAATATAAGCCAAGCATAGTATTTGTTAACGACAGGTGGAGGAGGGGGATTATATGAAGATATCTACACAGGAATTTGCCTATAAGATGCTTGACGATCTTAGAACAAAAGACCGGGATAAAATAAGAAGCATGGTCCAGGAATTAATATATAAAGGTGAATTTGATTTAGCTAATGATTTGAATCGCCTTCTTAACAAGGATTTTAGGTTACAAGATGAATCATTTTATATATTAAAGGGTTACTTTAAGCGATAGCATCCTTCGGGGCGCTTTTCTTATAAGATAGGAAAGTATATGTTTTTGAGAGTTATGGAGGCCTTATAAAACAAGGAGTGTCAAGAATAAACCTGGCACAGGCGCCCCCGTGCCCCGTGCCGTAACCCGTAACCCCCCCGGCCTTTGCCGGAGAAAGCGTTCCGTAGGAGAAAAGCCGGCGGTAAAACCCCTCACCTTGTATTCCATTGGCTCAACGTAAGACGAAGGGCCACGTTTTTCTTATACAAATAGTACCGGATTAGAAACAAAGGGTTATGGGTATGTTTTGTAGAATTATATATAGGGTGATAAAATTGAAAGTTGAAGAAATATATTCTTTAAAAGCACAATTAATTGACTTGGGTTACAGAGAAGAAGAAGTAAACGCATTTATACATGACGCAACTGGAGATCAACCAATTGAAAAACTAAATAAACAAGATTACCAAGAGCTAATTGAATACTTAGGTAGCTATATCTCTTTTGCTAGAAAAAGTAAACAGTTAGTTGTGAATTGCAAATAATGTATATATACAATTGAGCCCTCAACACGGGCTCTTTTCTTTTACCAAAAACAGAAGGAGACACACATTGCCGGAAAATTATACTGCAATTCAATTTGCTAGCTTAACGATAACTTCGAATAACTCTGTAATCAGATTCTTGAAGGAGAGTAAAAAACGCAAAAGCATTTTGTTATTGCTGATAGACAGAGGAATATATTGGACAGATAGATATTATTAGAATTGATTGGAAAAACCGTATTGCCGAAATGGGTATTATTCGAATATAAAGGGTACGAAGTTGTGATAGGTGCATTTACTTATCGGGCTTATCATCTGGATCTGGTTTTGCTGCTGCAGGTTGCAGACTTATAGAAGAACTTTTTTGTTTTGGGAGAACTAGTCCTTCATCTTGCCACATTTGGTAAAGGTAAACTAACAATAAGTGCCCTAGCGTTGTCGAGAATGCTCCAATACCTGCCAATGCATTATTTTGATCGATATACACGAATATACCTCGTATATGAAGCCATGGCTGAACTAAAAGGACAAGTGTTAAGCTGCCAACTAACTGAACAGCAGCATATAGCCAAAACCGTCCATAGGTATATTTAAGAATCCACATTGCTCCAACCGGTAATGCACCATAAGTAAAACTTATCATATGACCAAGAGGGTAAGTATTTTCATGTGTTTCCCAGATTCCCCAGGTGAATCCTACTTCATGAATTATCGTAGTTGTTACTATTACAAACAGGGCTGCAGGCATCCATCTTTTAATTTCCTGTCGCTTCATAAAGAAAAGTGTTAGCCATGGCGGAACTAACATAGACCATACTATAACTTGATTACTCATGTGATTGCTCCTTATGTTTTATGCATATTATCTGTTTCTTACATATCTTTAATACCTGAATTTTAGTTTTAAGTAGGGGTTGCAAAAATATCCCATAAATCGAGATAATTGATTATTCGGACACGATGTGTTATACAGATCGCGAAACGCAAACAGATTGCGCGAGGGTAAATGGTTGACATTAAATTGATTAGTATAATTTTTACATACTAGTAATATATTATATGTTGGTATATAATACAAAATATATAATATAAATATTTGGCAAACCTTCTGAAAGGAAGAGACGCAAAGCCATGGATCTAAGGATTTAATAGTCTATGACAGCCAGGTTGCAATAAAATGCAATCTGGCTATTTTTATTCGGGAAAAAAGAGGAGGTTTAGGAGTGGGTTACAAACTGATAAAAGATTTGATTAATCAACTGAGTAAATTAGGGTACCCCCTTTATCAAATCCATGAAATAGTTAAAGATACTATAGGTACGACTACGTTGGAAAACATCTCACAAGAAGAAGAACAAGAAATAATTGAGAGTCTTGAGAGTTATATTCAGTTTGCTCTAAAATGCCGCAATGCAAAATTGTAAATTATGTATTACGTGTGCAATAGTGTATTGAACATAAATAAGCCCCCTGGCGTATGCCGGGGGCTGTTTTTAGGAGAACTAGTACATCCTAACCCATCCCTAAGGATAGAGCGGCTAACTACATAAGTACATTAAAAACAGTCATCCCGTAGGGGAAATAACCGTGCATATGAATAACATCCGGTTTTGTTAATTTAGTCCATTCTCAGTCGTTTTGGCGGGTGGGCTTTTTTATTTTTGGCGCCTGACGGGTTCGCCTGGTGGGTGGCTTTTTTTTTTTTTGTCAGAGAAAGTATTGTCACCGCAGGGGTTAAATAACTAATTCACAAAATTACTTCTGCGACAATAACATAACCAAGGAGGCGTTTTATATGAAAAAAGTTACCTTGGAACAATTAAAGCAACTTGCAATAAATAGCCAGGATGATTTACGCATGAAGGCGCATTTGGTAAATAGGGATATTACCCTGTACCTGCATTGGTCTGCCAGTCATTATGGTCAGTTTTTTTATAACTACCATATCAACGTTGACCAAGATGGCAGTATTTATGTCAGCACTGATGATTTGTCTAAACTAAAAACTCATACGTGGAACCGAAATTCTGGGGCGATTGGTATTGTATTAGAATGCTGCTATAATGCAGATATTAGTGATTTTGGGCCAGAGCCGCCAACCAAGGCACAAATTGAAGCAATGGCACAGATTGTGGCTGTACTTTGTGAAGCATTAGATTTAACCATCGACATAGATCATGTTATAACACATGCGGAAGCGGCTGATCTTGACGATTATGGTCCGGCTACAACTTGTGAGTGTTGGGATTTATGGTTTTTGCCCGGCACAGAGAAAGACGAAGGTGGTAATTTGATTCGGGGGAAAGCATGTTTTTATCTGCAAAACGACGGAGGCTAAGTCTTTCACCGTTTAATTTTTGGAAAAGAAGTTTTGATGGCTATTGTAAGAGTACTAAGTAATTGGTATATTGCTGAGTGCTTTTATGTTTATAATCAGAAGGAGGCGAATATGTCCGCAAAGGGTGTATTCCTGATTTTGTGTAAATTTCAAATTGGCAAAAAACCTGCTAAGAAAGTTCTTGTTTTTCTTAGCAGGTTTTTTGCGCAAAAGAGGCCGCGACATTAATTTCTTAGTGCGAAAGCCCTAATAGGCAGGATTTGCAGCAATTATCAAGAATAACTAAAACAGCTGAATTTGGTGGTATTTCACCCTTGGACACAACGCAGATGACAGCGGCGCAGATTATGGCTTTATTATCGCAACAGGAGTTTTCACTACATACAATAAATTACATGTTTGGCTGAATGGTGGTGAGGGTAATTTGTGTTTGCGCAAACATTTGGTTCAACAACATTAGGATTAAACGGGATATTAATAAATGTTGAAGTAGATATTGCCAATGGTATTCCAGCATTTGATATTGTGGGCTTGCCGGACACTGCTGTGCGTGAATCGCGGGAACGCGTACGGGCTGCGATTAAAAATAGTGGTTTCGAATTTCCTGCCCGGCGCATTACTGTAAATTTAGCACCAGCTGATATTAAGAAAGATAGTTCAGGACTTGATTTGCCTATTGCCGTAGGCATTTTAGCTGCAAGCGGTCAGCTTAAACCAACGAATTGCCGCAGACAGGTGTTTGCCGGAGAATTGTCTTTAGAAGGCCGTTTGCGAGCGGTAGCCGGAATATTATCGATGGCGGCGAACTGCCAAAATAATAATATCGCTGAAATGATTGTAGCTCCAGAAAACGTGCAAGAAGCGCTATTGGCTGGAAATTTGACAGTTTATGCACCGGAAACACTGACAGAGGTTGTTGCGCATCTTAAGGGTGAGAAGATTTTGCCCGCAGCGCTTCCGAACTTATCCGAAGGTCAAAACCTTAATGCTGAACTTGATTTTGCTGACGTACAGGGTCAGATCGTTGCCAAGCGGGCATTGGAGATAGCTGCAGCTGGTTTTCACAATGTCATGATGGTTGGACCGCCAGGTTCAGGGAAAACAATGCTTGCAAGAAGGATTCCATCAATACTGCCAGATATGACAGCACAAGAGGCACTTGAAGTAACAAAAATTTATAGCGTTGCCGGCATGCTTAAGAATAATATTGGGTTAGTTCGCAATCGACCATTTCGCAGTCCACACCATACAGTGTCAACCGCAGGCATGATTGGCGGTGGAAGTGTGCCGAGACCAGGGGAGGTTACCTTAAGCCATAATGGTGTGCTATTTT
Organism: Sporomusa sp. 246TCP1; assembly: GCF_057319775.1. NCBI lineage: Bacteria > Bacillati > Bacillota > Negativicutes > Selenomonadales > Sporomusaceae > Sporomusa > Sporomusa sp. 246TCP1. The sequence continues at coordinate 1,086,197 of NZ_CM170492.1, forward strand.
TGGACGAACTGCCTGAGTTTCCCCGAACCGTACTAGAAGTCCTGCGTCAGCCGCTTGAGGATGGCGAAGTGACTATTTCGCGAGTTAACGCGACCTTGTCTTATCCTGCCAAGATCATGCTCATAGCTGCTTTAAATCCATGTCCGTGCGGCTTTAGTTCTGATCCGTCAAGGGAGTGCAGTTGCACACATAGTGACATTCGTCGATATCAAAAGAAAATATCAGGACCATTATTGGACCGTTTAGATATAACCATTCACGTGCCACGGCTTGAGTATAACGATTTGATAAGAAATACAGAGCAAGAGTCATCGGTTACTATTCGACAGCGTGTGGAGGCCGCAAGGTTGATCCAGCACAAACGGCTTCAAAGCTTCGGCTTGTATGCAAATGCCCAGATGGAGCACAAACATATAAAAAAATTATGCAAGCTGACTCCTGCTTCGATAGATATTCTTAAGCAAGCGTTTATCAAGATGAATCTCAGTGCGCGAGGCTATGACAGAATAATAAAAGTAGCTCAGACGATTGCAGATTTGAGTGGCATAGTGCAAATTGAAGCAACTCATATTGCGGAAGCTATTCAATTTCGCAATGACTTCCAAACAATTTCCAGGAAATAAATACCTTATCAATGATATATTTATTCACGTTAGAAATAATAAAAATAGGAAGTCTATAAAAAAAGGGGGATTATAAATGAATAAGACAGTATGGATTGTTATTGCTATAGTTGGGGTGTTACTAGTAAGTGCTGTGTTCAGTTATAACACGCTGGTTAGCATGAATGAAAGTGTTAATGGTAAGTGGAGTCAGATTGAAAATCAACTGCAGCGTCGAGCCGATTTGATTCCCAATTTGGTTAATACCGTAAAAGGCTATGCTGCCCATGAACAACAGGCGATTCAGGCTGTAGCTGATGCACGTGCAAAGCTGACAGGAGCGCAAGGCCCGGTTGGTAAGGCAGAGGCAAATGCTGAACTGAGTTCAGCTCTCAGCAGACTATTGGTTGTCGTCGAGAATTATCCAAATCTTAAGGCGGACCAAAATTTCCGGGCACTTATGGACGAACTTAGTGGTACCGAAAACCGGATTGCCGTGGCTCGAAAAGATTATAATGATGCTGTGCAAGGCTATAATGTAAAAATACGTTCCCTGCCAACAAGCCTGTTTGCTGGCATGATGGGTTTTGGACCCAAAGAATATTTTAAAGCTGAAGAAGGTGCAAAACAAGTTCCACAGGTTAAATTCTAATTGGCCAAGCGAGGGGATAGCTTATGAATAAAAAGTTAGCTTGGCTAGTTTTGGTAGGGTATATATTACTAGCAGCAAGTGCTTGGGCTCAGCCTCAAATTCCTCCGGCACCGACGCAGAGTATATATGTTCAAGACCATGCTGGCGTACTGGATTCTGAAACCAAGAGCAAAATTAATAGCTTAGGCAGTAAACTGGCGGCTAAAACCAAAGCGCAAATTGTGGTGTTGACAATCAATTCGCTTGAGGAAACCCCAGTGGAGACGTATGCCTTAGAGGTTCTAAGACAGTGGGGTATTGGTGATAAACAGCTAAATAACGGTGTGCTACTGTTAGTTGCCGTAAATGACCGACAATCCAGGATAGAAGTAGGTTATGGCTTGGAAGGTGCCCTCAATGATGCCAAAACAGGTGCCATTCAAGATACGTACATGATACCATATTTTGCCGCCAATGATTACAACAAAGGTATTTGGAATGGCTATCAGGCGTTAGTTAATATAACAGCTAAAGAGTATAATCTGGATATAAGTATTGATGCCAAGCCAGTTAAGGCACAGTCTGCTGCCAATCAATCTTGGTTAGATACTCTGCCATGGTGGGCACAGCTTGCACTGGTAGCAGGAGCATTAGCATTATTTATCTGTGATTGGCTATTTCTAGGCGGAAGTTTTACCTATCTTATTCTTTCGTTACTGCGATTTCGTGGTGGCGGTGGTGGAGGTTCCGGTGGCGGCTATGGCGGAGGTTCCGGTGGTGGCGGCGGATCGAGCCGAAAGTGGTAATTAATAATAGTGAACAAAAAAGGTGAAGCAACCGATCTGGTTGTTTCACCTTTTTATTGATTATTATTTTACTAAAGCAAGACGGGGATTTGGACGGTAACTTCGGCCAACTTTACCACAAGGTTGACCATCTACCATAACTACATCTGCCGTGAAATTGATATTATCATTAAATAAGCTACTACCAACAGCATAAACGTCAACAGGCACATTAGCCGCCTCAAACTGCTTGATACGCTCAGTGTTAAAACCGCCAGATACCATTATCTTTACATGACTAAATCCCTCACGGTCAAGAGCCTGACGGACATTTATAACCAGCTGTGCGCAAACACCAGTAGGTTTAAATGTACCCATATAAGGGAGTACCGAAGCATCAATTAGGGTATCAGCCGTATCAAGGCGAACACCCCCCAGAGTATCACCCATTTCTCTGGCTACGGCCAAAGCTGTTGCAACACAGTCATTGGAAAAATCGACAAGCGCTACTCGGCCTATTTTCCGATCTGTATGGGTATCAAAGGCTTTGGTGGCCCGAACAGTATCGCCGCCATAAGCAGAAATTAAAGCATGGGGAATGGTGCCAAGTGCATCAGCGCCCCAGAGTGAGCCATTAGCAGGCGTAGAAACACCAAATACACCGCCAATATGAGCCGCATAACCGTCAGATTCCTGGACAGCATAATGATCAAACCGTGAAGGGAAAAATAAAACCGGTTTACCATTAGCCGCTTGTACTACCCGCTGCACATTAGTGGCAATTTTACTTTGGCGGGAGAGTGAACCCAGATAAACAGTCTCCAGATGCGAAAAATTTGCCAAATCGCCCTCGATAGTCATAACAGTTTCCCAGGGGGCAATCGGATCACCGTCATACAAGGCATGAATAAGTAAATTGTCAGGATCATGGGCACATTTCTTAATAATGGCAATAGCCTCATCAATACCACATACAATGGCTTGTTGACGCTGAAACACTTGCATTACTACTCGAGGACGATGGTTGTCTTTGATTAGAATTTCTTGGGTGCGTAAAAAATAACTGTCGCTGAAATAGCCACTTTTTATCTGTTCAACAGGGAGATTAAAATGATCAGGCGATAGGCGTTGTCTCATAATATGCCTCCTAGATATTGCAAATCTAATGGTAATTCTCTAAAATTTGCATAATAATCTTTATTCTACATAATTTTATGATACAATAAAATCATATTTTTCCGCAATAGGGGAGGGTGCAAATGCAGTATAATATGCGAATAATTGAAATAAAAAACCGGGAGCAGGCCCAAAAAGAAGTGGCAATAGTTAATTGTGATCCTGCTGGAGCAGCTATCATGTCAAATAAGGCTGTTTATAAGACGATAAAAGTTGAAAATGTAGTAAGTAAGGCTGCGCTTATTTTAAAGCAGACATTTCTTTCTAAAGGCGGTGAGGCCTCAGTCTCAAGAGGAGCAGCTGATAATAGCAGCCAATATACGGATGTGCTGCTAAGTGGTAGCTTAAAACATTTCAAACAGTGTATTCCCCAACTGAAGGTTCAGCCATGGGGACTGAAAAAATTAGCTGAGAAATTGGAAGCGATAATAGCGGTTGATGAAAAATTTCCCCAGCGTAGTTATAAGCTTGGAGCTCATACGCTATCAATTTCTCCGGAAAAAACCCTGATTATGGGTATTTTAAACTTTACACCAGATTCCTTTTCCGATGGCGGAAAGTTTAACAATATAGATGTTGCCTTAAAACATGTCGAACAAATGATTAAAGATGGTGCTGATATCATTGACATTGGTGCCGAATCGACCAGGCCATATGGTTCGCATAAAATTTCAGCTGAAGAAGAACTGGAAAGGCTAATGCCTATATTAGAAAAAGTTCTTGATGCCTTTAGTATACCGATTTCTATCGATACTTATAAAGCAAGTGTTGCCAGGGAAACGTTAAAAGTGGGTGCTCATATTATCAATGATATCTGGGGTCTGCAGTTTGACCCTGAAATGGCTAAAGTAGTAGCCGAGTATAATGTTCCTGTGGTCATTATGTATAATCAAGGCGAGGCTGAGTATCAAAGGGATATTATGTCTCATATGCTTGAATTTTTACGGCGTAGTATGCAGATTGGTGAAACTGCCGGCATAGGGCCAGATAACTTTATTGTAGATCCAGGTATCGGTTTTGTCAAAAAGGGTTCAGATAATCTAGTTATCATGGCCCGGCTAGATGAACTTAAGTCTCTTGGTTGCCCGGTACTTTTAGGTACTTCGCGCAAACGCTTTATAGGCGATATCTTAGATGCTCCAGCTAATGACAGAGTGGAAGGAACAGCTGCTACTGTAGCATTAGGAATTACTAAAGGTGCAAATATTGTTAGAGTACATGATGTAAAAGCCATCGCCCGCGTTGCTCGTATGACCGATGCAATGCTCAATGCGAAATACAAGTAGGGGGAGTCAAAGTGAGTCATAGAGTATCTTTAAAAAACATGGTGTTTTACGGCTTTCACGGGGTATATGAATTTGAACGGGAGTTGGGACAGCGTTTTTATGTTGATCTTGATATGAAGGCTGATTTAAGCCAGGCTGGCAAAAGCGATAATCTTCAAGAGACGGTAGACTATGTATCTATATATAACCAAACTAAAGAGATTGTAGAAAACCATCGTTTTCGGATTTTAGAAGCATTAACCTACCATATTGCCGGGGAGGTTTTGCGGTTGCACCCCCTTGTAGAAGAAGTGATCGTACGGGTGCGCAAACCCTCGGTGCCAATTGCGGCTGCACTTGATTATGTGGAAGTTGAATCTGTACGGAGACGTGAACAATGATCGTTTTGGGACTGGGTTCTAATATCAGCAATATTATGCATACCAGGGAAGAAAATATTGCTACTGCAATTAGACTGTTAGGTAATCATCCCAGAATTTCGATTGAAAAAGTATCTTTTTTATATGAGACGGAACCGGTGGGTTTAAAAGAGCAGCCTAGTTTTCTAAATGCTGTGATTGCAATTAACACTGATTTGCCGCCGCTAGAACTGCTTGCCATTTGCCTGGCAACTGAACGGCAAATGGGAAGGGTTCGAGAAGTTCGCTGGGGCCCGCGTAACATTGATATTGACCTTTTGCTATATCATGACGTAGAGATGACTACTACTGTGCTTGAACTCCCGCATCCACGCATGCCTGAGAGAAAATTCGTTTTAATTCCGTTATCGGAGATTGCAGGCCATATAGCAGTATACAAAGGAAAGACTGCACAAGAACTGTTGTTGTCCACAATTGATGACAGTCAAGTCAATGTATATGGTGCGATAAAATCTTCTGAGCAGGCGGCTACGCTTGAGTAATAAGCGAATTTTATTTATTAGTGCTCCGATAGGTGCAGGTCATATCAGGGCAGCGCAGGCAGTTAGTCAAATTCTTACGATGAGGCATGCGTGTGAAACTGAATTATGCAATGTATTTGATTTCATTCCCCCCGCTATTGGTCAGGCAATACTTACAATATACTTAAAAATTCTTACTGTTTTTCCTGCGCTCTATGGAACTGCCTATGGCTGGGGGAACCAAAGCCGCATGGCGCTGTTTGGACGAGAGTTAATTAGTCGATTTCTTGCTAAACGCATGCTTAATTATATTAATGAGTTTCAGCCGGCGGTTATTGTATGTACGCATGCAACTCCGGCAGGACTAGTTGCATGGCTAAAGAAAAAGGGGCTAGTTACTGTTCCAACGGTAGCTATCGTTACAGATTTTGTTGTTCACCGTCTATGGGTATGCCACGAAATAGATTACTATTTTGTAGCTCACTTTGCTTTGGCTGATTACTTGCGTCAGTATGGCATTGCTGCTGACTCCATTGCCGTTACAGGAATACCTGTTAGCAATAAGTTTAGTCAACCAAATAGTAAAGAAAAGCTAATGGCTAAGCTTAAACTTTCTCAGGGCCGCAAGAATATATTGATTATGGGCGGCGGTGCAGGCGTTTTACCAATAGATAAAATATTAAATTTATGTAATCAAATTAACAGACCGTTACAGCTTATTGCTATAGCGGGAAAAAACCAGTCGCTTTACAGGAAACTTGTTCAAATTGCAGCCACTGCCAGGCATCCAGTCAAGGTTCTGGGTTATATCGATAATGTGCACGAGTATATGAGTGTTGCCGATTTATTAATATCCAAACCTGGTGGGATGAGCTCAGCAGAAGCTCTGACCAAGGCAGTGCCACTTGTTATTTTCCGTCCTATACCGGGACAGGAAGAAGCAAACACACAATTTTTATTGGATGGTCATGTTGCTCTCAGGGCAGATTCCTTACCGGAATTGTATGCCATATTAACTCGGTTACTATTTGAGGATAATGATGATTTATCCGCGTTACGTCAGCAGGCCGCGTTACTTGGTCGACCTAATGCAGCTGCAGATATTGCTAAATTATTATTAAATTATTGTTAAAAAAGCTAAATTATTATAAAAAATCTTAAAAATAGGGCCTTAGGCCCTTGACCTTTAGATTTTATTCCAGGTATAATTGCTATTACCTACAATTTTCCAAGTATTTACTATGTGCTATTGGCGTTTCAATGTTAGCTAAATGTGGAGGAACTGGATATGGAACAATTTTACTTGGCTGCGTTGCAGAGGGTACCAGGTATTGGCAGTTCACGCATTAAGGCCTTGGTTGATTATTTTGGTAGCGCCCGGCAGGCTTGGTTGGCTGACCAGGGCGATTTATTTTTATCCAAGTGTCTTGATAACACAATTTGTAATAATTTACTTGGTCAGCGGGATAAGATAGATATACATAAGTTGGCTGAATTATTAACAAAAAAACGAATTGGTCTTTGCTGCTTATTGGATAAAAACTATCCCACCCTGCTTCGTAATACCTTTAATCCACCATATGTTCTATATTACCGCGGTACGTTACCGGTAAATGATAAGCTGGTAGCTATTGTCGGCTCACGTAAAGCCACAACTTATGGGAAAAATGTTGCAGGTATGTTGGCAGCAGCATTAGCAACTGTGCAAGTAGGTATTGTTAGCGGGGCTGCCAGAGGAATTGATACAGCTGCTCATCTAGGTGCGTTGGAACAGGGCTATACCCTTGCTGTGCTTGGCTCAGGTGTGGATATTTCATATCCGCCAGAGAACGCCAAACTGTTAGCCAGTATTGCTGAAAGAGGAGTAATACTCTCAGAATATGCACCCGGTGTCATTGCTCATCCAGGGCATTTTCCAGCCCGCAACCGTATTATTAACGGTCTTGCGCGTGGTGTTATTGTCGTAGAAGCTGCAGAAAAAAGTGGAGCGCTGATAACAGCTGATTTTGCGCTAGAAGAAGGCAGAGATGTTTTTGCTGTGCCTGGCGGCATTTTTGCAGATAATAGTAAAGGAACAAACCGTCTTATAAAACAGGGAGCTAAGCTAGTAGATAGTGCAATGGACATCTTAGAAGAGTATGGTTGGGAGACAAGTCTGGGTAATCAAGCTGAGCCTGAACTTTCTCCGGCTGAACAGCAAGTGTATAGTTTACTAAATTATGAAAAGCCTATAGGAATTGAAGAAATTGTGATGAAATTGAATGTATTGCCGGCAACGGCTGCATATATAGTATTACAACTTTCATTAAGGGGTTTGACGGTCGAACATAGCGGTCAGCGCTATACCTGTACCGCCAGGGAGGGAATTAAGTGAGCAAAGCTCTAGTTGTAGTAGAATCCCCGGCTAAAGCCAAGACAATAGAAAAGTTTCTTGGGAAAAATTATACAGTCAAAGCCTCTATGGGACATTTGCGTGATTTGCCTAAAAGTCAATTTGGTGTTAATCTTGAAAATGGCTTTGAACCAAAGTATATTAATATTCGAGGTAAAGGCGATCTTATAAAAAGCCTAAAAGGAGCAGCCAAAAATGCCGATATTGTTTATCTAGCAACAGACCCGGATCGCGAAGGGGAAGCTATTGCATGGCACTTGGCGCACATCCTCAATATTCCGGAGCAAACTACCTGTCGGATTGAATTTAACGAGATTACAAAAACGGCCATTCAGCAAGCTGTCAAAAACCCACGCCCCATTAATTTGCCGCGGGTTTACGCTCAACAAGCCAGGCGAATTCTAGACCGGATAGTGGGCTATAAGCTGAGTCCACTTCTGTGGCGGAAAGTGCGTAAGGGATTAAGTGCTGGCCGGGTACAATCAGTTGCCGTCCGGCTAATTTGTGATAGAGAGAAAGAGATACAGGCATTTACTCCGGAAGAATATTGGACGATAATAGCCAAACTTAAAGAAAAGACGAATTCAAAAGCGTTTGATGCTGAATTAGTAGCTATTGATGGTCAAAAAAGTGCTATTAATAGCGAGCAGCAAGCCCAAAGCATTGTCAGCGAGTTGATTCAAGCGGAATATATAGTGAGTGATGTTAAAAAACGGGAAAGAAAGCGTAATCCTCAACCGCCCTTTACTACCAGTAGTTTGCAGCAAGAGGCTGCCCGTAAATTGGGATTTACTTCCCGTAAGACCATGATAATTGCACAACAATTGTATGAAGGGCTTACTATTGGCCGTATGGGGCAAGTTGGTCTTATTACCTATATGCGTACCGATTCTACCCGCGTGGCTGAGATTGCTCAACAGGAAGCTCGAAGTTATGTTGAGAATAAATTTGGGCTAAATTATCTGCCGGCGAAGGCACCAGCCTACGCTAATAAAAAATCTCAGGATGCCCATGAAGCTGTTAGGCCTACTACCCTGGAATTAACTCCAGATGCTGTTGCCACTAGCTTGAACAAAGATCAGTTAAAGCTCTATACACTTGTCTGGGAAAGATTTATAGCTAGTCAGATGACACCTGCGATTTATGATACACTTACTATCGAGATTACTGCTGGAAGGTATAAACTCAGAGCTACTGGATCACAAATAAAATTCCCGGGATTTTTAGCCGCGTTTAGTGGCGCAATTGGTAAGAGTAAAGAGGTAGAACAAACTGCTGATAGTGACTTAGATAAGGAAACCACTCTACCTGTATTACTAGCAGGACAAGTGTTGAAACTTAACAAGCTTGACCCTAAACAACATTTTACCGAACCACCGCCTCGCTACACAGAGGCATCATTGGTCAAAGTCTTAGAGGAAAAAGGAATTGGACGTCCCAGCACCTATGCACCAACAATTGAGACAATTGTTGACCGGGGATATGTCGAGAGAATTGAGAAAAAATTTCATCCTACCGAGCTGGGATTTGTGGTACTTGACCTTCTAAAGCAATACTTTGAAAAGATTCTAGATATTGAATTTACTGCTGGAATGGAAGATAAGTTAGATGATATTGCCGAAGGTGATGCCTCGTGGTTAAATGTATTAGAAGAATTTTATGCCCCTTTTGCGCAAGATCTAAGTTTGGCTGAAGAAGCGATTGGCCATGTCGAATTACCTGTCGAAGTATCTGATGTTCCCTGTGAAAATTGTGGTCAAATGATGGTCGTAAAACAGGGGCGATATGGTAATTTCTTAGCATGCCCCGGGTTTCCGGCTTGCCGCAATACTAAGCCGATTTTAAAAGATATTGGTGTTAAGTGTCCCAAATGCGGCGGCTCTATTGTTGAACGTCACACAAAACGCCGGCGAGTCTTTTACGGCTGTGAGAAATATCCGGAATGTGATTTTAATACCTGGGATATGCCGTTGAAAGAGAATTGTCAGGTATGTGGGGCATATATGGTCAGACATAAATTTAAAAATGGTGGTTTTTCTAGCATTTGCAGTAATGAGAACTGCTCGTCCCGTCAAGCAACTGATAGCGATGAAACTGCGACGGACGTAGAAGAAAAAGAAGTACAGGCAAAGGCGAAAAAGAAACTTGCAGCTAACCGGAGGAAAAATAATGGATAAAGTCACTATACTAGGAGCTGGTTTGGCTGGCAGTGAGGCTGCCTGGCAACTGGCCGAAGCCGGTATTAATGTGGACTTATATGAAATGCGCCCTCAGGTGATGACGCCGGCTCATCATACCGCTTTATTTGCCGAACTAGTGTGCAGCAACTCGCTTAGAGGGGCCGCAATAGAAAATGCGGTAGGACTTTTAAAAGAGGAAATGAGAATACTAAATTCACTAATTATGAAAGCGGCTGATGCTCACTGTGTACCCGCAGGCGGGGCGTTGGCAGTCGATCGTAATGATTTTAGTGAGATGATTACCAATACACTCAGTAACCATCCACGGATAGCGGTTAAACATACTGAAGTTCTGGCAGTACCTGCTGAGCGTCCCTTAATTATTGCGACTGGGCCACTTACTTCTCCAGGCTTATCTACTGCCATTGCGGGTCTCACTGGCAATGAATATCTCTATTTTTATGACGCGGCGGCGCCTATCGTTACCGCTGATTCACTTAATATGAATATAATTTACCGCGCTTCTCGCTATGGCAAAGGGGACGATGACTATCTAAATTGCCCTATGACCAAAGAACAATATGAACTGTTTTGGCAGGAAATTACCTGTGCTCAGACCGCACCAGTCAAAGACTTTGAAAAGATAGTAGTTTTCGAAGGGTGTATGCCGATAGAGACTATGGCTGCCCGCGGGATTGATACCATGCGCTTTGGGCCAATGAAGCCTGTTGGCTTACGGCATCCAGAGACCGGCGAAATGCCATATGCTGTAGTCCAACTAAGGCAAGACAACCGTTCGGCAACACTTTATAATATGGTTGGTTTTCAAACCCATCTACAATGGCCTGAACAGCAGCGTGTCTTTAGACTTATTCCCGGTTTGGAGAATGCGGATTTTGTCCGCTATGGGGTAATGCACCGGAATACTTTTATTAACTCACCGCAGATTTTGCTGCCTACCTTACAAATGAAAGTGCAGCCGCAAGTATTCTTTGCCGGTCAAATTACTGGTGTTGAGGGCTATGTTGAATCAGCAGCAAGCGGTCTGGTAGCTGGAATTAATGCCAGTAGGCTATTGCAAGGACTTGAACTGCAGGTATTTCCCGAGCAAACTGCCCATGGCGCTTTGTGTCATTACATTACACATGCTGATCCGACACATTTTCAACCAATGAATATAAATTTTGGTCTGCTTCCGCCACTAGCGCATAAGATTAAAGATAAGAAGGTCAAGAATCAAACTATTGCCAACAGAGCATTAGCGGCATTACGAGAATTTATTTGAATAATATGACAATAATATTGCGCAATCCTATCAAGTGTGTTAGTATAATAGTAATTTCCGCCAGAATGGCACAAGAGTAAATATTATCGGAAAGAATGATAAAAAAATGCTCTCAAAAGGCGAAGCATTTGATGGTATTGCCCAATTAGTAGAGAAGTTTGTCTTACACCTAAAACTTGAAAAAAATGCTTCGCAACATACTATTCGCAACTATCAATGTGACATTTGGCGGTTTGTAGAATTTGTGGATAACCAGGATAGTGGTGTGGCTCTGTTTGCTGATATCAACCCGCTTATAATCCGCAGTTATCTGGCTTTCTTAAAATCGAAACAGTATGCCAAAGCGACCATTATGCGACGGATTGCGGCGCTTAGGTCGTTTTTCAGATTTTTATGCCGGGAAAATATTTTAAAGGAAAATCCCTGTAAAGTGGTTAGCACACCAAAACTGGACAAAAAATTACCTGTTTTTCTTGACATAAACGAAATTCGTGAATTAATCACTTTGCCAGGCAACAGTTCGCTGGGAATTCGTGATCAAGCTGTATTGGAAATGCTATATGCAACAGGGATTCGGGTCAGTGAGCTTACTGGAATTACTCTTGCAGATATTGATTTTTCCGGACGTGCAATTGTTGTATCTGGTAAAGGTGCTAAACAGCGAATTGTCTTGATGGGACGGACGGCGGCTGAAGTTTTGCAACTTTATCTAGCTAATACACGCCCTGGGTTATGTGCGAACCCGGGGGAATATGGCCATCAAATAGATAAGGTTCATAACTATGTATTTGTAAATAGTCGGGGAGGACCACTCACTGACAGGAGCGTTCGAAGAATTGTTGACAAATATGTTGAGATAATGGCAATTGAAAAAAATGTCAGTCCACATACCCTTCGCCACACTTTTGCGACCCATCTATTAGATAATGGTGCTGACCTAAGGACTGTTCAGGAACTTTTAGGTCATGTTAATTTGTCTACTACTCAGCTTTACACTCATGTAACAACCGAAGGACTCAAAGCAAATTACAGGAAATTTCATCCGCGTGCTTGATTTTCCTGGGAGGTGATATTCATGTTTCATGCCACAACGATTGTTGCTGTTCGCCATCAGGGGAAGACAGCTATTGCCGGTGACGGACAAGTTACTTTTGGTCAAAACACAATAATGAAACACAATGCAAAAAAAGTCCGCCGATTATATCACGGTAAAGTATTGGCTGGATTTGCCGGTTCAGTGGCTGATGCGTTTACGCTATTTGAGAAGTTTGAAGGAAAACTGGAAGAGTTTAATGGCAATATGATGAGAGCAGCTGTCGAACTTGCGAAAGAATGGCGCCAGGACAGGGTACTGAGACGACTGGAAGCGCTGCTTATTGTAATTGATGATAACCATCTGCTTATTATATCTGGTAATGGTGAAGTAATTGAACCAGATGACGGCGTTACTGCGATTGGTTCTGGCGGACCATATGCACTTGCTGCTGCCAGAGCCCTAGTACTGCATTCTCCATTAAGCGCCACCGATATTGTGCGCACGGCGCTCGAAATTGCTTCCAACATTTGTGTGTATACGAATGACCATATTACGGTCGAAGAGTTATAAGAAAAAAAGGGGGGATGATTTTGCTGGAACTAACGCCAAAAGAAATAGTCAAGGAATTGAATAAATATATAATTGGTCAGCAGCAAGCAAAAAAATCAGTAGCTGTGGCACTTAGAAATCGCTGGCGTAGTAAGAAACTGCCTGCAGAACTTAAAGAAGAAATTATCCCTAAAAATATTTTGATGATTGGTCCTACAGGAGTTGGCAAAACTGAAATTGCCCGCCGCTTAGCCAAACTTGTCAACGCGCCTTTTGTAAAAGTAGAAGCAACTAAGTTTACGGAAATAGGCTATGTTGGTCGTGACGTCGAATCCATGGTGCGTGATTTAGTTGAAACATCCATTCGTATGGTTAAGCACCAGAAGATGCTGGAAGTTAACGATAAGGCCAAAAAATTGGCAGAGGAGCGCATTCTTGATCAGTTTGTTCCACAGGTAAAAAAAGAATCGTCCCGCAACCCATTTGAAATGCTATTCTCCGGGGGGATCGGAACAAGTCAAGATAAACCACCAGAAGTAGAAGAAGAGCCGCAAGTAGTAAACACAGGCCGTGAATGGTGGCGCAAACGCCTGCTTAACGGTGAACTTGAAGAAGAATTGCTTGAAATTACAGTAGAAGATGGTGCTCAACCAGTGATGGGAATGTTTGCTGGGACTGGAATTGAAGAAATGGGCATGAATATACAAGATATGCTTGGTAATTTACTACCAAAGAAACAGAAGAAACGTAAAGTAACAGTATCCAACGCCCGAAAAATTTTTACGCAGGAAGAAGCGCAAAAGTTGATTGATATGGATGAAGTGATTACTTGTGCTATTGATGTAGCCGAAAACTATGGGATTATCTTTTTGGATGAAATTGATAAGATTTCCGGCAGAGGTCAAAGTTCAGGACCTGATGTTTCCCGCGAGGGCGTTCAACGTGATATCTTGCCGATTGTTGAGGGCTCTACAATTGTTACTAAATATGGCCCAGTAAAAACTGATCATGTTTTGTTTATTGCCGCAGGTGCGTTCCATGTTTCTAAGCCTTCTGACTTGATACCAGAGCTGCAGGGGCGTTTTCCCATTAGGGTTGAACTTACTAATCTATCCAAAGAAGACTTTCGGCAAATACTGACTGAACCGGCTAATGCACTTATCAAACAATATATTAGCCTGTTGGAAACTGAAGATGTTAAAGTTGAGTTTACCGAGGATGCTATTGATGAATTGGCTGATATCGCTTGTAGAGTGAATAGCCAGACTGAAAACATTGGTGCCCGGCGACTACACACTATTTTAGAAAAGCTTTTGGAAGATCTAGCCTTTGATGCGCCTGATGTTGCTGAAAAGCAGGTCATTATTAATCGTGACTATGTTAAATCCAAATTGGATCATATAGTTATAAATCAAGATCTAAGTCATTACATTTTATAGCTTTGTTTCACATTATGGAAGGTGGGAATAGTAAATGTCATTATTAGAACGTACACGTACTATTAATAAATTGCTTCAGAAATCAGAAAAAGTCGAATATAGCGAAGTCGCGACAGTGCTTAGCAACGTTATGGCGTCTAACGTCTATATTGTTAACAAAGATGGTAGTATTTTGGGCTATGCATTACTTGATGATTTTGAGTGTGATCTTATGCGGGATAAAGTGCTTCAAACAGGAAGGTTTCCTGAACGGTATGTAGCATGGTTGCGCAAGATTGAGCAGACATCTCCTAACCTTCGTTTGGAAGGCGGATTATGTAGTTTTAGTGCAGAAACCAATTGCTTATTTAACGATAAATTTACTACCATTGTTCCTATCCATGGCGTAGGGGAACGTATAGGAACATTAATTGTAGCTAAATTTAGTGTTGAATTTGTTGATGATGATTTAATATTGGCTGAATATGGTGGAACGGTTGTTGGCATGGAAATGCTCAGAGACCGCAGCGAAAAAATAGAGGAAGAAGCTAGAAAAAAGGCTACTGTGCAAGTAGCCCTGGGAACATTATCTTATTCGGAATTAGAAGCAGTTATGCATATATTAAGCGAACTAGAAGGCAATGAAGGCTTGTTGGTTGCCAGTAAAATTGCTGATCGCGTTGGTATTACCCGCTCCGTAATAGTCAATGCATTACGTAAGTTTGAAAGTGCAGGTGTGATTGAATCTAAATCGCTTGGAATGAAAGGAACATATATAAAAGTTCTTAACGAACGATTATTAGAAGAATTACAAAAACTAAAAAAATAATTTATCATAAATCGAGTTTTGAGAGTAATAGGTACCCTTTGGTGAGAAACGTAAAAAAGACTATGTAGTTTTACAAAGATGATTCCTGCAATGGAGTCATCTTTTTTTAATTCCATTGATTATGCCGGAGTAAAAGGGATAGTAATCGACATATTTTTGAGTAATAAAACAATTTAACAATAATTTACAATAGAAAAGTTTGAACTAGAAAGTATTATGTAGACGGGATAGGCCGAAGGTCCTAAGTTTAAGCATTGGCAAACATTTTTCACAAAAAAGTTAGAGGATTTTCATGTATTTTGTAGAAATAATAGTATGTGATTTGTAGAAATACTATATAATTATATAGACAAAATTATTATAGTAAATAGTTTGGATCAAGTTAAAGGAGGGTTGGCAAAATGCTTAACTCACTTGTGCAGTCATCGCAGGTGTCTGTATTAGAAAAAGCGTTAAGCGCTGCTTCATTACGGCATAAAGTTATTAGCAATAACATAGCGAATGTAAATACTCCTAAGTTTAAGAAGAGTGAAGTAAGTTTTGAAAATCAGTTGGAGTTAGCTATGAGTTCTGAAAAGGCACCAATTGCCAGAACTCACGAACGACATTTGCCAGTAAAATCAACCGGAATAAATGATGTAGAACCTATGATAAACACTATTACTACTACTTCTTTTCGTAATGATGACAATAATGTGGATATTGACAGCGAAATGGCAGGCTTGGCAAAAAACTCGATTTATTATAATGCAGTTGCTGATCGGATTAATAAATATTTTTCTAATCTCAAATCTGTAATTAACGGAGGGAAATGAGTATTATGGGATTATTTCAGGCCATTGACGCTTCCGCTTCCGGTATGACTGCTGAACGCCTGCGGATGGACGTTATTTCTAATAATATAGCTAATGCTAATACTACCCGTACTGCCGAGGGTGGCCCTTATCGCCGGCAAATGGTGGTATTTGAACCACGTTCTGAACAAGCTTCTTTTGGACAGATACTGTCTAAGCAAATGGATACAGGCGATGGTGTTCGGGTAACCGGAATCACAAAAGATACGACACCATTTAAGCTTATGTATGACCCTAACCACCCGGATGCTAACACGGAAGGCTATGTGGAGATGCCGAACATTAGTATAGTTAGTGAAATGGTGGATATGATTACTGCTTCTAGAGCTTATGAGGCTAACGTTACTGCTGCGAATGCAGCCAAGAGTATGGCCATGAAGGCCTTAGATATTGGGAAATAGGAGGAATAATGCAAATTGAAGCTTTAAAATTAGCGCCTATTACCGGCAAGATACTTGAAATCGCTGAAAGTACTAAACAGCCTGAAAAAACCTTTGGCGAATTTTTAGATGAAGCATTAAACAATGTAAATCAGCTGCAAAACGAAGCCAGCCAGGCGTCAATAAATTTGGCTACAGGCAAAATTCAGGATATAGCTGAAGTTACAATAGCTGCCGAAAAAGCGACAGTGGCCTTACAACTGACGATGCAGGTCCGCAATAAAGTTGTCGACGCTTATCAGGAAATTATGAGAATGCAAGTTTAATGTTTAATTGAAAATAATTAAGATAAGCGAATAGATAACTATAATGGGTGTTTAATTGGAATTATTTTTCCGTAACTGAAAGGGTGGAGACATGACTGACTTGAAAGAACAGTCTCTGCGTCTTTGGCAAAAATTAGATAAAAAACATAAGTACATTATCCTTGGTACAGTGGCATTTGTATTTATTTCTATTCTAGCATGGAGTTACTGGTGGGGAAGTCGCCCCGACAATGTACCGTTGTTTACTACGCTTGAGGCCGAAGACGCAGCTAAAGTTACTGCAAAACTGAAAGAAATGAAGGTTGGTTATGAAGTTCAAACTGGCAGTAACGGTACTGTCATTTTAGTTCCGGCCCAAGATGTACATAAGCTAAGGTTGGAATTAGCAGGTCAGGGTTTGCCACGAGGAAATAAAGGCTTTGAAATTTTTGAACAAAATAAGTTTGGCGCAACAGAATTTCAGAATAAAGTGCAGCTTTTGCAAGCCGTTCAGGGAGAACTGACACGTACAATTGAACAAATGGGAGAAGTGGAAAAAGCCAGAGTTCACATTGTAATGTCAGAAGATAGCCTCTATAAAAAAACAGAAAAACCAGCTACGGCTTCCATTATGCTTAAACTTAAACCAGATGCAAAATTGAATCAGCAACAAGTGAAAGGAATCGTTAATTTGGTCGCCCATAGTGTTCAGGGGTTAAAACCGGAGAATATTACTGTTGTCGATAGTTTGGCACGGGTTTTAAATGACCAGTCAGATTCAGAAACGCCACCTCTGGCCGGCACTGCGGCGATTACTCAGTTTGAAATGACCAAAAAAGTACAGGAAGACCTGCAAAAGAACGTACAATCCTTACTTGATCAGACTCTGGGTATTGGTAAGGCTGCTGCCAGGGTTAATGTTGAACTCAACTTTGACCAACGAACTATGGATCGCCAAGTTTTTGAGCCTGTTGTCGATGACAAAGGTATTATCCGTAGTTCACAGGAGACTAACGAGAGTTATCAAGGGAATTCTGCTGCAGCTCCTGGGGGTGTTCCCGGAACGACAACCAATATTCCTGGCTATGTCGCTAATAATAATAATAATTCGCAATCCAATTATGAAAAGCGGGAAGCAACCCGTAATTACGAGATTAATGAAACCAAGGAAAAAGTAGTAAGTACCCCTGGTGCTATCAGGCGGCTAACTGTAGCAGTACTTGTAGACGCAGCGATGCCCAGAGCGCAGCAAGAAAGCTTAAATAAAACTGTTGCTTCGGCCATTGGACTTAATCCTACCCGGGGAGATATAATTGCTGTTGAACCAATACAGTTCAATACAGAATTGGCTGATAAACAACGCAAAGAAGACGAAGAATATGCTAACAAACAGCAACAGGCATTCTTGCTGAAAGTTGGACTAGCTGTTCTTATTATTAGTGCTATCCTATACTATTTGTATAGACGGTATGCTCGCCGTCGCGAGCAAGAAGAAGAACAAATGCTGGAAGCTATTTCACTGGAAGCGCAACCTATAATGGATGAAACAGAGGCTGCTCAAGAAGAAATGAATGCCCAGGAAAAAGAACGGGCTGAACAAAGAAGTACGGTTGAGAAATTTGCCAAATCGCGCCCTGAGGATGTGGCCCAGATTCTGAAGGTTTGGTTAGCAGAAGAATGACGGGAGGCACCAGGCTATGTATCAGTCAAATGAAGTGACAGGCAAGCAAAAAGCAGCAATCTTATTAATTGCTTTAGGGCCTGACATTTCCGCCCAAGTATTAAAACATATGAAGGAAGATGAAATTGAGAAGCTGACGCTGGAAATTGCTAATCAACGTAAACTGTCACAAGAACAAAAAGATAAAGTGTTAAATGAGTTTCACCAAATGTGTTTAGCCAAAGAATATATTTCCAGCGGCGGTTTAGATTATGCGCGTGAGATTTTGGAAAAAGCGCTAGGTTCTGATAAAGCAGTGTCAATTATTAACCGTCTCACCACTAGTCTGCAAATTCGTCCGTTTGACTTTGCACGAAAAACTGATCCAAGCCAATTGCTTAACTTTATCCAAAATGAACATCCCCAAACAATTGCGTTGATCATGGCTTATCTCCAACCAGAACAATCTGCTGCTATTGTTTCCGCATTGCCGCCGGAGCGGCAGGTAGATGTTGCACGGCGGATTGCCACAATGGATCGAACCTCGCCTGATGTTATTCGGGATGTGGAAAGAATACTTGAACGCAAATTATCATCATTGGTAACGCAAGACTTTACAGCAGCTGGCGGTGTAGACTCCATTGTTGAAATACTTAACCGTGTTGACAGGACTACAGAGAGAACCATTATTGAAAATATGGAAGTACAAAACCCTGAATTAGCAGAAGAAATCAAAAAACGTATGTTTGTCTTTGAGGATATTGTATTGTTGGATGACAGATCACTCCAGCTTGTGCTTAGAGAAATTGATAATAAAGACTTGGCATTGGCCCTAAAAGCAACAGCCAGTGAAGTGGCTAATAAGGTTTATAAGAATATTTCCAAACGGGCTGCTGAAATGCTTAAGGAAGAAATCGAATATATGGGTCCTGTACGCATAAGAGATGTGGAAGAAGCTCAACAGAAAATTGTAAATAATATCCGTCGTCTCGAGGAATCAGGCGAAATCGTTGTTTCGCGTGGTAAAGGAGACGAAATAATTGTCTAAGATTATAAAAAGTGTGCTTTGTCAAAGAAAGCCGCCGGTTATCATTAAACACAGGCCATTATCTGTTCCTGAGCCGGTAATAGTGCAAGAGAAACAGCCACTGCCTGCTCTACTACCAGAAATAGATTTGGAAGCAATTCGCAGTGAAGCCGAAGCTATTATGGCTAAGGCTCAGACAACCGCTACACAGTGTTTGAGTGAGGCTGAAAGTAAGGCAAAAGAAATAGCTCAGCAAGCTCAGCAGGCTTACGATGAAGCTCACACCCAAGGCCATCAGGAAGGCCGTGAGCAAGGTTATCAAGAAGGATATAATCAAGGTAATCAAACAGCACTTGCTGATATGCAACAAACGATGCAGTTGTCACTTGAAAAAGCCCAACATCTTATTCAAACAGCTGAACAAGAAGTTGCCAAAATGTTTCTTGATGCCGAACGGCAAATCGTTGAAATTGCACTTGCCATAGCCAGTAAAATAGTAGCGAGAGAGATTGCCGATAATCCGACAACAATTTTGCCAATACTTAAGGAAGCCTTAGACAAGGTTAGCGATCAGGAGCAGATAACAATCAGAGTTAATCCTGAAGATTATGAAATGGTGCTAATGGCCAAACGTGATTTGCAGTTAATGCTCAAACGGGATAATACCATTACGATAACTGCTGATCATACGGTAGCCATAGGTGGATGTATTATTGAAACCGCGTTAGGTACTGTTGATGCAAGATTAGACACTAAGTTAGAACTAGTTCACAAGGCCCTTGAGGAAGTATTACCATGAGTAAAACATTTGATTCCTCTCGCTATTTGTCTGCAATAGCTAATGCGGATAACATGAAACTAAACGGTAAGATTACTCAAATAATTGGCTTAGTGATGGAATCACAAGGACCTAATGTGAATTTGGGAGAGTTATGCTATGTTTATCCTCGCAAAGGAGAACCAATTCCTGCTGAGGTTGTGGGATTTAGAGAGAACCGCATTTTACTGATGCCTGTTGGTGATCTGCAAGGTATTGGTCCGGGCTGCGAAGTGGTATCAGCTCATAGAATGCTCAGGGTAAGCGTAGGCCGTCAATTATTAGGACGCATTTTAGACGGGCTTGGTAATCCGATAGATGATAAAGGTCCGCTATTTAGCAATACTGATTATCCGCTTAGTACTATGCCGCCACCGCCTTTAACCCGCCGGCGCATTGAAGAAAAGCTTGGCGTAGGTGTACGAGCTATCGATAGTTTGTTAACACTTGGACGGGGTCAGCGGGTAGGAATTATGGCTGGAAGTGGCGTTGGTAAAAGTACGCTGTTAGGTATGATCGCGCGCAATACAGAGGCTGATATTAGTGTAATTGCTCTTATTGGTGAACGTGGCCGGGAAGTACGGGAATTTATCGAACGCGATTTAGGTGAAGAAGGCCTTAAACGCTCTGTAGTTGTTGTGGCAACATCTGATCAACCGGCCCTTGTTAGAATTAAGGGGGCAATGACAGCAACTGCCATTGCTGAATATTTTCGTGATCAGGGCATGGATGTCATGCTGATGATGGATTCAGTAACACGTTTTGCCATGGCTCAGCGTGAAGTGGGGTTGACAGTAGGTGAGCCACCTGCTACCCGGGGGTATACCCCTTCCGTATTTTCCATGTTGCCAAAACTATTAGAACGTTCAGGTACTGGTGATCAAGGTTCAATTACTGGCATTTACACCGTATTAGTTGACGGGGATGATATGAATGAACCGATTGCTGATGCTGTGCGCAGTATTTTGGATGGACATATTGTGTTGTCTCGAGGGTTGGCGGCACTAAATCATTATCCGGCCATTGATATATTAAATAGTGTTAGCCGGGTAATGACGGAAATTGTCGATAAAGAACATATACAGTGTGCTCAAAGACTACGGGCTTTACTTGCTACTTATCGCGAAGCCGAAGATTTAATTAATATTGGTGCTTATGCCCAAGGCAGTAATCCTAACATTGATCGCGCCATTGCAGTCATTGATCAAATTAAAGCTTTTCTGCAACAGGATGTAGATGAGAATATGCCTATGTCCGAGACTATTAAACGGTTAAAAATGATTGTTGCCTAATGGTTACTGAGGTGGTAGGCCATGAAGAAATTCCGGTTTCGCCTGGAGACGCTGCTTAAATTTCGAAAAATGGAAGAAGAACAGGCGCAGCTCAAGATGACTGAGGCCAGTATCCGCTTATCCAAAGAACAAGAATTACTGAATCAATTGCAAAATAATTTAGTAGTCAGTCTTGATTTACTCAGCCAAGAACAGTCTGGTTCTCCAACCATTGAAACTCTTAAGACTTTCGGCTATTATATCGATAAAATTAAGAGCGAAATTATTCATCAGCAAGAACAAGTTGCCAATGCAGAAACTTACCGTCAAGAGTGCCTTGTTGGCCTGGAAGCTGCCGTGAAACAAAGAAAACTTGTTGATAATTTACGGGAAAAACGTTTAGAACAGTATCATACCGAACTACTGCAAGAAGAACAAAAAGTTCTTGATGAGCTTGGAACGCAGGCTTTTATGCGTAACAAGGAGAGTGAATAACCATGATGTCAAGTGTCAACCAAGTAACTCAGTGGATTGCCGCCATAGAACGGCGCTTTACCCCAACAGTTCCAGCAACTCAATCCAGCAATGATTTTGCTACAACCCTTTCAGCCGCTAATGCCCAGCTATCAACTAATAGCCCAAGCCCAACAACCGGCAGTAGCACTCAAGGCGGCGACATTGCAAAGATGATACAGGTAGCTGCTGCGAAATATGGTGTTAATCCGAAACTGGCAATGGCTGTTGCTGAAGCTGAATCAGGACTATCTCAAGAGGCTGTTTCTCCTGTTGGCGCAGTCGGTGTAATGCAGCTTATGCCCGAAACCGCCAGCTCACTCGGTGTACGTAATATTAATGATCCGCGTGAGAATATTGATGGTGGTGTTCAATATCTGAAGCAGATGCTGAATACTTTTGATGGCGATGTTACTAAAGCGGTAGCTGCCTATAATGCCGGACCACAAGCAGTAAAAAACTACAATGGTGTTCCGCCGTACAGTGAAACCCGTAACTATGTAGCCAAAGTTCTATCATTGGCTAAGTAGAGGAGTCTATAATTAATTATGGCTGAAAAACCTAAAATTCCTGCCACCAAAACTAAACAAGCATCCATAGTGGCTTCTAAGACAGCTCCAGAGGCAGAGGCTCCCAAACCAAAATTTAGTGGGATTTTTAAAGTATTGTCCATCCTTGTCGCGCTGTGTATTTTGATAGCCATATGTTTTGCTGCCGGAGTATATTTAAAAGTGATTGATATAGAGAAACTTACCCGAGATGCGAACTTATCGCAATACCCGGTAGTGGCTCATTTTTTTCCGAAAACGAACTTTGAGCCGGTCGAGCTGGAAGATGATGTGGCAACCAATCAGCCAATAGCTCCGGGTGATCCCAAACAGGCTCAGTTGCCAGCAGCTTCGCTGTTACCAACGCCGCAACTTCCAGGAACCACTATTATTACCAAGGAAGAGTTAGAGAAACAAGATAAAATTAAACGTCAAGAAGAAGCTAAGCGTACCTCAAAGTTAGCACGACTCTATGGGGGAATGAAACCAGAGGCAGCGGTAGCGATTATGAAAGAATTAGATGATCCCACTGTTATTTCTATTTTGGGCAAAATGGAAGAAGAGCAAGTTTCCAAAATTTTAGCTTTATTTGACTCCACGCGTGCTGCTCGCATAACCCAGGATATGCTTAGAGGTCAGCCACAAGTACCCAGGTTATAGCGTGATATAGCAAAGCAAATCAGTGAAGGGAGGTGAAAAAATGAATCTAGCGCTTAATTTGTTCCTTACCAAGGCTACTTTATCCCAAACGGCGACTAATACTAGCTCAAGTAACAATTCCCAAAGTAAATCCAAGACTAGCTTTAGCAATGTGCTTAGCAATGCTGTTTCCCAGACTGATGAAGTAAATGTCAAAGCGGAGGAACAGTTTACTGCGGGAAATCTTATGAATGCTGTGCTAACCAATGCGTTTAAGGATAAGGATACTGTTGCCAATGATCAAACGTCAGCTGATTCTAACGAGAGTTCTGAGGAGGATACAAACCAGTCTGAAGAAAACGCACTGTTTGCTCAAGATCTGTCAATGAACCTTATGAATCCTGTTTTAACCACACAAATATTGCTTGCTATGGCAGAGGCAAATCCATCACTTGTGAATGCCCAGTCTATGGTGTCTTCAGAGCAAGTTACTACCGCAATAGCGGCACAGGGCCTACCAACCCCAGCGATGCAGATAGAAACAACACCAACAGTAAATAGCACAGCTGCAGCGCAAGCGGCAGCAGGCCTATCAACTCAGGCGATGCAGATAGAAACAACACCAACAGTAAATAGCACAGCTGCAGCGCAAGCGGCAGCAGGCCTATCAACTCAGGCGATGCAGATAGAAACAACACCAACAGTAAATAGCACAGCTGCAGCGCAAGCGGCAGCAGGCCTATCAACTCAGGCGATGCAGATAGAAACAACACCAACAGTAAATAGCACAGCTGCAGCGCAAGCGGCAGCAGGCCTATCAACTCAGGCGATGCAGATAAAAACAACACCAACAGTAAATAGTACAGCTGCAGCGCAAGCGGCGGCAGGCCTACCAACTCAGGCGATACAGATAGAAATAACACCAGCAGTAAATAGCACAGCCGCAGCACAAGCGGCGGCAGGCCTACCAACTCAGGCGATACAGATAGAAATAACACCAGCAGTAAATAGCACAGCCGCAGCACAAGCGGCGGCAGGCCTACCAACTCAGGCGATACAGATAGAAATAACACCAGCAGTAAATAGCACAGCCGCAGCACAAGCGGCAGCAGGTCAACCAACCCTGGCGATGCAGATAGAAACAACACCAACAGTAAATAGCACAGTTGCAGCGCAAGCGGCAGCAGGTCTACCAACTCCGGCGATGCAGATAGAAACAACTCCAGCAATAAATAGCACAGTTGCAGCGCAAGCGGCAGCAGGACAACCAACCCTGGCGATGCAGATAGAAACAACACCAGCAGTAAATAGCACAGCTGCAGCGCAAATGACAGCAGGACAACCAACCCCGGCGTCGCAGATAGAAACAACACCAACAGTAAATAGCACAGTTGCAGCGCAAGCGGCAGCAGGACAACCAACCCTGGCGATGCAGATAGAAACAACACCAGCAGTAAATAGCACAGCTGCAGCGCAAATGACAGCAGGACAACCAACCCCGGCGTCGCAGATAGAAACAACACCAACAGTAAATAGCACAGTTGCAGCGCAAGCGGCAGCAGGACAACTAACCCCGGCAATGCAGATAGAAACAACATTAGCAGTAAATAGCACAGCTGCGGCGCAAGCGGCAGCAGGCCTACCAACTCAGGCGATGCAGATAGAAACAACACCAACAGTAAATAGCGCAGTTGCAGCGCAAGCGGCAGCAGGTCTACCAACTCAGGCGATGCAGATAGAAACAACACCAATTGTAAATGGCACAGCCGTAGCGCAAGTAACAACAAATATGCAACAAACCCAAGCCGTGCAGGTAGAAGCAATGCCAACTGCAAACAGCACAATTTTACCGCAAGCGCTAACAGGCCTGCAAGCACAAGCCATAAAAGTAGAAACAACCCAAGATACTAACGGCAAAGCTAACGAGCAAGTGCAACAAACTGGCGAACAAATAGCTATACCGGCAGTTGGAACAAGCCAGCAGGACAAAGCTTTACGATCAGACCTTAGCGGTCAAAAGGATAATCTAACAGATACCAGTTCATTCCAGGGTACACAAGTTCTATCCACTGGAAATAATGAAGTAATGAATTTTTCGGCGTTCGCTCAGAATTTAGATGCCGCACTAGTATCTGCAAATGGGTTAACGATGTCAGCTAAAGCTACTGAAACTCAATCGCAAACAACTCCTACTGCTGATGTATATCAAGTCCTTGATCAAATTGTGGAGCAAACAAAAATTATTGCCAAACCACAAAATACTGAAATGATTATGAAACTCAAACCAGAGCATCTTGGTGAACTTACCCTGAAAGTAGCTGTTGAAAATGGCGTGGTAAATGCCAGCTTCCATTCCAATAATCCTGAAGTGCGCAGTTTGATTGAAGCGTCTTTGTCTCAGCTCAAACAAGAATTAGCTAGTACGGGGATTAAAGTGGATAATGTTAGTGTTTACGCTGGCCTTAGCCAATTTCAGCCCAATCAGGATCAAAGTCAAAACTCGCGCCAGCAGTTAATGAAATTTACTAATAAAAAAGCTGCCGATGATTTTGTCGAAGCTATTGATGGTGAATTAGCTAGCGGGAATACTTCTGGAATGGGCTTACAATCCGGGGTAGATTACCGTATTTAAAAAAAAGGAGGTGTTAACATGGCTAATACAAATGCAGTTGCTGCCAATAGTCAATCTTCGGCCACTACTAACACAACAACTACCAAAAAAGCGAGTGATTCCCTTGGTAAAGATGATTTTTTAAAACTACTAATCACCCAATTACAGTACCAGGATCCAATGAATCCCATGGAAGATAAGGAATTTATTTCGCAAATGGCGCAGTTCACGAGTTTGGAACAAATGAAGAACATGAATTCGTCGATGCAGATGACGCAGGCCAGCAACATGATCGGGATGAAAGTGACTTGGACAGATAGCAGCAGTGCTGAAGTGAAGACAGGTGTAGTTAATTCCGTACGGTTAGTAAACGGTGAGCCTAAGTTGGTAATTGGATCTGATTCGATTGAATTAAGCAAAATAACCGGGGTTGAATTCCCTACGACGGTAAATACGAATGCCTGATAATCGTATCTATAATTCGTACCAGCCGTTGCCTAAGCTTAGTTCATCCGGTCAAGCATCTACCACAACAAAAGCGAATTCGGCTATTAATATAACAACGAATGGTTCTAACTTTGATCAACTGTTACAACAGGAAATAACCGGAGTTAAGTTTTCCCAGCATGCCTTACAACGCTTAAATAGCCGTAAAATCCAGCTTGACAGTACCCAATTAAACAAATTGAGCCAAGCAGTAGAGAAAGCCGCGCAAAAAGGGGCTAAAGAGTCGCTAATACTGATGAATGATAATTTGGCATTTGTTGTTAGTGTCAAAAATAAGACTGTCATAACAGCTATGGATGGTGCCAATATTAAGGACAATGTATTTACCAATATTGATAGTGCGGTAATTATTTAGGGCTGGACCTCTTGAGGGAGCCCTCAGGCTGCTGAATGACAGACGCAGTCACTAAATATAAATTAGATATAAATTGGAGGTCAGTTTCACTATGATGCGTTCATTATTTTCCGGGGTATCAGGTCTCAAAGCCCATCAAATAGCGATGGATTCTATTGGTAATAATATTGCCAACGTTAATACCACCGGGTATAAGGCCAGCAGAGTTAATTTTCAGGATGTTTTAAGCCAAACCATGCAAGGGGCAGGTGCTGCTCAAGGAAATCGCGGCGGTACTAACCCACTGCAGGTTGGACTGGGTGTGGGTGTGGCTAGTATTGATACCATCTTTACAGATGGTATTTATCAGTCGACTGGCAAGATGACCGACTTAGCTGTCACAGGTAAAAACTTATTTATTCTTAGCGATGGTACACAAGAATATTATACCAGGGCAGGGAATTTTGATTTTGATGGTAGTGGCAATTATGGTGTTACTGGCACAGGTCTTAAAGTTATGGGCTGGATGGCAGACGCTTCCGGTGAGATAAATGCAACAGGATCACTTACCGCTATTCAGATTCCGGAAGGAACCTCGATGCCGCCTCAAGTATCTACCAAGATTGCCATTGAGAATAATTTGAGTGCCGATGGCTATGGGATAGCAGCAGGTATTGCTACCGCTGATACGAAAATGAATTTTGAAGGAACGTTGAATGCCGATACAGCTGTAGGTGAAGTAGTGTCATTTCAGGTGCAAACGTATCTGGCAAGTGGTGCAAAGGTGCCTGTTACCGTTAATTTCAAAAAAACGGGCGAGCCTGGTACGAATACCTGGAGTGTTACAACCGGTGACAGCACAACTGGCGGACAGTCGTTTACGGTAGGGACAACACCTTCACCGATTACACTTTCCATTGACAATGGTAAAGGCGGAATTATGCCGGTTACTGTCGATACCACTGGTATTATAGCGGGAGCAACTGATGCTTTAAAAGGGGAAACCGATTTGACTGGAGTAACCGATGATTCTGGAATTAAACTAACTGGCGTGTTACCTGCGGATGCCCAAGAAGGTACTGTTGTAGAGACTACTATTGAGGTTATTGATGGTGGCCAGCGTGTACCATATACAATAACGCTTACAAAAACTAATAATACAACTGAAAACGAATGGAAAGTTACAAAGGCTACTTATACTGATGCCAGCGGTACAGTGCAGGACGTTACTAGTACTATTGCTGTTACTCCTGCTACTGCTACTCCTACATATATCGTTGGTGGTGTTAATACTTCTACGATTGCAGTAAATGGATTATCGCTAGACATGTCAGGCATTACATCTAAAACGGCTGATACCGCTAATGCCTCGATCAATGTGTATGATAGTTTGGGAGCAGCTCACAAAGTGGAATATACTTATACCAAAACCGGTGTACCAGGTGAATGGATTGTTTCAGCCACGGTAGACGGTAAAAAGGCTGACGTTACTAATGATAAAATTGCTTTTAATTCCAAGGGCGTCTTAATTTCACCGGCTTCAGCTAATGGTGGGCCACAGATTACAGTACCCGGCATTGCTGGCGCTACCAACTTCCCGGTGACAATGAATCTCTTTAAGGAAGATGGCACTCCGGCTCTTACCCAACATAGTGGCAAGTCCACGATTTTTGCTACCAAAACAGATGGTTATGCGGCCGGCACGTTGAAAAATGTTGTGGCTAATACTTCCGGAGAGCTTATTGGTACCTTCAGTAATGATCGGACAATGACGCTGGCTAAGGTGGCCTTGGCTACCTTTAGTAATCCCGGCGGTCTGGAAAAATCAGGTCAGAACTACTATGTTAAATCAGCTAACTCAGGCGAACGCCGGATTATATCTGACGGCGCTTTTAAACCAGGAAGTCTGGAAGGGTCTAATGTTGATTTAGCAGAGCAATTCAGTAATATGATTATTACCCAGCGTGGTTTTCAGGCGAATTCTAAAGATATTACTACTTCTGACGAAATGTTAGAGATAATAGCCAATCTGAAACGATAATCTCAGGGAAAGGTAGCGGGGGGAAGGCCTCCCTTCCGCTACCTGTTTTTTGAAACAATAGTAAGGGAGGGATAGACATGATCAAGGTTACCAAACTTAAGTCTCAGGATTGTGATTTTGTAGTGAATGCCGAATTGATTGAAACCATTGAAGAGACACCAGATACAGTAATTACCCTAACTAGCGGCAAGAAGCTTATTGTGGAAGAAGCTATGGATGAAATTGTGCGTAAGGTAATGGATTACCGCCGGGCATTATTCAGAAATATGCGCTAATACATGCAATGCCTTGTGACTGACGGCAAGATGAGCAGCACAAATATAGTATAATGGAGGTGAGCCAGTGGCCGAAGAGGAAAAGCCCAAAAAGATGTCGATGATGGTAATTATCATTTTAATTGTGGTAGGCTTAATTTTGGCTGGTGGTATTTCATATTTGATCGCAACCAGGGTTGTATCAGATCAAACGGTTGAGAAAAAAAATTCTCAGCATGAGCCAGGTCAGTTTATTAAGCTCGGTGATGCAAAAGACGGGTTGATTCTTAATATTGGTGGTGTAAATAGTGGACGCTACCTTAAAATTGGCGTTATTGTGGAATTGAAACCAAGTAAAAATACAGCGACCAAGGAAGGGAAAACGCTCTCACCTGAAGAAATAAAGATACTAGATACTGCTGTTTATGTTTTGCGTTCACAAAAGATCGAAGACTTTGATCCAACTAAGCAGGAACAGTTAAAAGAAATGTTAAAAAATGAAATTAATACAACACTTGGCGAAGATCGTGTATATGATATCTATATAACCAATTTTGTTTTACAGTAGCTTTACATTTATGTTTTTAGTATAATAAAAAACAGCTAGTAGTAGCTAAGGTGTAGTAACATAACACTTTTTTATGTGAAAGGAGGGGGAGGATTGGCAGGACCCGATGTTTTATCACAATCTGAGATCGATGAACTTTTGTCAGCTTTATCTACGGGTGTTGTAACTGCTGAAGAGATTAAAACCGAAGAAAAACAGCGGAAAATTAAAATATATGATTTTAAACGCCCTGATAAGTTTTCTAAGGATCAAATTCGTACTCTTTATATGCTGCATGAAAACTTTGCGCGTTTGCTTAATACCTACCTGTCAGCGCATCTTCGGACACTTATTCATATTGATGTGGCCTCTGTTGACCAACTGACGTATGAGGAGTTTATCCGGTCAATGCCAAACCCCAGTGTTATTAGTATTTTTCAGATGCGACCACTTAAAGGTAATGCAATATTAGAGATAAATCCTAATATTGTACTGGCTATCATTGACCGGTTATTTGGCGGTCCAGGGTTACCACCTGCTAAGCCACGTTCCTTAACTGATATTGAGGAAGCGATTATCAGGAAAGTAATTAATAAAGCTATGGAGAACATGCAGGATGCCTGGAAACAGGTAGTAGCGATTGAACCCCGCATGGAGGCTTTAGAGACCAATCCACAGTTTACCCAGATTGTTCCTCCTAATGATATGGTTGTACTTATTACTCTGCAAGCAAAGATTGGTCAGGCTGAAGGTTTGATGAATATTTGCATTCCGTATTTGGTACTTGAACCGATTATGTCCAAATTGACGACAACCTTCTGGGTGTCTGCTGCAACTGCTAAGCAGGCTTCACCGGAAACCATGAATGTATTAAAACGAAAAATTGAAAGAACGCTGATTCCTTTTATAGTTGAGCTTGGGCGGGCCACAGTTACTGTCCATGAACTATTGGATTTAGGTGTGGGGGATGTACTGCAGCTGGAGACAAAAGCGGAAAATGACCTAAGCCTAATGATTGGCAGCCGAGAGAAATTTAAATGTAAACCAGGCCTTATTGCTAACAGAAATGCAGTACAAATAACTCAAGTAATTTCCCAAGGAGATGATAATAATGAGTGATGGATTCCTGTCCCAGGAAGAAATAGACGCTTTGCTAAGAGGCGAACCAGTAGCAGCCTCGCCATCTCCGGCTGGGCAAGATTTATCTGATATTGAAAAAGATGCTTTAGGTGAGATTGGCAATATATCTATGGGTACTGCGGCTACGACGCTGTCTGTGCTTTTAGGCAGACGAGTATCTATTACTACACCTAAGGTTTCGATAACTAGCTTAAATGAAATTAAACGCCAATATCCGCTGCCGTATTTAGTCATTGAGGTAGGTTATACACAAGGCCTGTTAGGTACTAACATTTTGGCGGTACGCGAGCAGGATGCGTTAATTATCGCAGACTTAATGATGGGGGGGGATGGCACTAATCCACCAACAGAATTAAATGAACTCTATATGAGTGCTGTTAGTGAATCTATGAATCAAATGATGGGTTCAACGGCAACCTCCATATCGACTATGTTTAAGAAAAAAGTTGATATTGCGCCACCAAAAGTCAATCTGCTGGATTTTGCTGTTGATCCTAATATTGATAGCATCGTTTCAGGTGATGATTCGTTAGTGCGGGTGTCTTTCCGTATGGAAGTGGAGGATCTTATTGACAGTGAGCTTATGCAGATATTGCCTATTAATGTTGCTAGAGAAATGGTTGAAAATCTGTTAAATGCGGTGCAAACACCTACAGCAGCCGCTCCAAAAGCTGCACCGCAGCCAACAGCTCAGCCGCAACCCGCTCCTGCCGCCGCTCAACCAGCACCCCAACCGAAACAGCCACCAGTGCAAAATGTCGCTGTACAGCCTGTGCAGTTTTCTGCCTTAAAACCGGCAGGGATGCCGGGTGTGGATGCCAATATTGGCCTTATTATGGATGTTCCACTACAGATTACGGTTGAACTAGGGCGGACTCGCAAACTAATTCGCGATATTTTGGAATTGACACCAGGTTCAGTAGTTGAATTGGACAAACTGGCGGGAGAACCGGTAGATGTTCTGGTTAATGGGAAACTAATTGCCAAAGGCGAGGTTGTTGTAATTGATGAAAACTTTGGCGTACGGATTACCGATATAATAACTCCTTTGGAACGGGCTAGCCATCTTCAGTAGTAATTCCGAATTTTATTTGAGATAGGGGAGATAAATTTAATGGCCATTAAAGTTTTAATTGTTGATGATGCCGCTTTTATGAGAATGATGATTAAAGATATTTTATCTAAAAATGGGTATGATGTAGTTGGCGAAGCGGAAAATGGTCTCAAAGCGGTAGAAAAGTATCAAGAACTTAAACCGGATTTGACCACTATGGATATTACTATGCCGGAAATGGATGGAATTGCTGCCGTAAAAGAAATTAAAAAGATGGATGCTGGTGCAATCATTATTATGTGTAGCGCAATGGGACAGCAGGCTATGGTTATCGAAGCAATTCAATCAGGTGCCCGCGACTTTATTGTTAAGCCATTTCAGCCTGATCGTGTTTTGGAAGCTGTCCGCAAAGCGGTTGGTTAGTCAGGTGAATTTGTAAATGTTTGGTAATTTGCGCGTTCACGGCAGTATCCTAGTATTTGTTAGTTGGTTATTCTTGTTTACAGGTCAGGTATTGGCTGCTGCTGACACGGGCGAATATTTAAAATATCAGGAGCCTCAACCAGCAACCTCATCCTGGCTTGCAACCAGTGGTTATATTGTATCGTTACTATTAACGTTTTTATTAGTTCTTGCTCTTGCTTATCTTACTTCGCGTTTTTTAGGACAAAGAATGACTAATGGTGGTAGATTTGGTAGCGGTAAGATTTATGCCACTTTGTCTTTGGGGCCTAACCGTGCTATTTATGTAATAGAAATAGCAGGCAGGTATATGGTATTGGGGGTAACCGAACAAAGTATTACGATGCTCAATGAGATTACCGCTTTATCAGAAATTGAGCAACTTAAAGCTACTCAAAATAGCGCTATGCCTCCGGAACAATTTAGCAGTGTTTTTCATCGACAAATTGGTATGCTTAGGCAAATGCAAAAAAAATCCCTTTTTAATTTTACTTCAGACACTCCCGAATTTCACGCGAAGGAGCAGGATACCGATAGTAGGAAGAGGTAAATAGAGTGTCACAATGGATTAACTATGTAAAATCATGGCAAAAACATGGTTTGATTTTGACCATAATTATTGTACTAGCTTTTCCAGCTGTAGCTGGAGCCGCGCCGCTGATACCTATTCCCAATATTAATGTTGGTGTGGAACAAGCAAATAGTCCTCAGGATGTTGCGCTTAGCCTGCAAGTTCTGTTAATGTTAACGGTGCTTTCACTGGCACCGTCTATTTTGATTATGATGACTTCATTTACTCGTATAATTATAGTATTGTCATTTTTACGCAGTGCTTTGTCAACTCAGCAGATGCCTCCGAATCAAGTTTTAGTTGGGCTTTCGCTGTTCTTGACCTTTTATACGATGTCTCCTTATTTCGATCAGGTGAATCAAAATGCTTTGCAGCCTATGTTGGCTGGGACGATGGATCAACAAACGGCAATGACTGAGGCTGTGAAACCTATGCGTGAATTTATGTTTAAGCAAACTCGCGAAAACGACTTAGCATTATTTGTGAATTTATCAGAGATGCCCCGGCCCAATGGCCCGGAAGATGTTCCTACAACAGTATTAATTCCGTCTTTTATTATTAGTGAGCTTAAAACTGCTTTTCAGATTGGTTTTTTGATTTATATTCCGTTTATTGTTATTGATATGGTCGTTGCCAGTACCCTTATGGCTATGGGGATGATGATGTTGCCACCGTCAATGATATCCTTACCTTTTAAGGTATTATTATTTATATTGGTGGATGGCTGGCATTTGATTACACGGTCATTAATCAGTAGCTTTATTTAGGGGGGCGCTTATGTCTGGTGATATGGCTATTCAGATTGGTCGTGACGCTTTAGCAATGGTTATGCTGGTGTCAGCGCCGATGCTTATTCTGGGACTGGTTGTTGGTGTTGCGGTCAGCATATTTCAAGCGACAACTCAAATACAAGAGCAGTCACTTGCTTTTATCCCTAAAATTATTGCTGTTTTTATTGCTGTTCTTGTTTTTGGTCCATGGATGCTGAGTATATTGATTAGCTATACCAGAGACTTGTTTTTGAGTCTGCCTACTATGGTTCGTTAACGGAGAAGATGGGGTAGTTCTACCAATAGATAGGTGGTAAGAAAGCATGGATCTGTTTACTTTATTGCAAAACCAGTTGGGTTTTTTCCTGTTGATTTTTGCAAGATTGAGTGGGATTTTTTCATCAGCCCCTATTTTTGGTGCTAAAAATGTTCCGTTAATAGTAAAGGCTGGGTTGTCATTACTAATATCCTATATTTTGTTACCATTATTAATCCAAACCAACCTCGTTATCCCAGATGCCGTACTCACCTATGTAGCGGTAGTAGTTGGTGAATTTTTAATTGGCTTGATTATGGGTTTTGCCTGTTCATTTATCTTTTACGGGATACAGATGGCAGGCACCTTACTAGATACACAAATTGGTTTTGGAATGGTTAATGTCATAGATCCTCAATTTGGCCAGCAGGTACCACTTGTTGGCAATTTTAAATACATTTTAGCAATACTAGTGTTTTTGACTAGTAACAGCCATCATCTTTTTTTATCAGCAATAGTATACAGTTTTGCAAGTATTCCGGTAACTCGCGGATTGTTTCGTCCCGAACTTGCCAATATTGTGGTAGATATGGTTGGAGATATTTTTATCATTGCCATTAAGATTAGTTTGCCAGTAGTGGTAGCAGTACTGCTTACTGATGTTGCGTTAGGTATTTTGGCCCGCACTATGCCGCAAATGAATATTTTTGTTGTTGGTATGCCGGGCAAAATTATTGTCGGCATTTTTGTACTATCGTTGGCTTTGCCGTTTTATATAGCATTTTTGGAGGTGGTTTTCAGTGAAGGCTTTCATAATATGTACCGCCTCTTGGAAAGCTTTGCCCCAAGTTAAAGATAGCCGGTATAAGCTGAATACCTTTGATTTGCAGTTGTTTAATGGCGAAAAAACCGAAGAAGCTACCCCTAAGCGAAAAGCGGATGCTAAGAAAAAGGGGCAAGTCGCCAAAAGTTCTGAGATTAGTTCTGCTTTCGTCATTCTGGCTGCTTTTTATACGCTCAAATTGGTAGGTACTGGTGTATATAATGAATTAGCAGGCTATATGACAGCCATTTTGTCTAGTCTGACTGCCACAGATTTGACGATTAATGCTGTTCAGTTATTATTCTTTAATGTGGGATTAGTTATGGTAAAAACAGTTTTGCCAATTCTCTTAGTTATTATGGTAATATCAGTGGTTATTAATTTTATGCAGGTAGGAGTCATTTTTTCAACCGAAGTATTAATGCCAGATTTTAGTAAAATTAATCCGCTATCTGGTTTTCAACGACTATTTTCGAAAAGGTCACTTGTTGAACTTGCAAAAGCCCTTTTTAAAGTAGGTATTATTGGTTATTTTATTTATCGCTTTGCTATTGTTCAAATAAGTGATATTTCTAAACTAATTAGCATGGAATTAATAGACTCGCTTAGATTAACAGGTTCGCTAATTATTGATTTAGCTTTTCAAATTATTACGGTTATGATGATTTTGGCAATATTTGATTATATTTATCAATGGTGGGAACATAATGAAAGTTTAAAGATGTCTAAAGAAGAAGTCAAACAGGAAATGAAACAAACAGAGGGGGACCCGCAAATTAAGAGTAAAATCAGGGAAAGGCAGCGCGCGATGGCGATGCGGCGAATGATGCAAGAAATTCCCAAAGCCGATGTAGTCGTTACTAATCCTACTCATTTGGCGATTGCCCTTAAATATGAGAAAAGTATGGCAGCTCCGGTAGTTTTGGCTAAAGGTCAGGATTTTTTGGCTGAGCGTATTAAACAAATTGCACGGGATAATAAAGTTGTCGTTGTAGAGAATAAGTCGTTAGCCCGTGCCTTATACCCTGTGGTAGAGATTGGCGATGTTATACCTGCTGAGTTATATCAAGCGGTTGCAGAAGTTCTGGCTTATGTATATCGCTTGAAGAAACGCTTGTCCTAGTAGAAGGAGCGATAAAATAGATGGCTGTTATTCGAGAATCCAAATTTTTTGCAAATTTAGAAAAATACAGTGACGTCATGGTAGCTGTGTTTATTATTACTATTGTCGGGATGATGATTATTCCGCTGCCAACAATGTTACTTGACCTTTTATTGACACTAAATATTACGTTGGCTGTAATTATTGTAATGGTGGCTATTTATAATATTGAGCCTTTAGATTTTTCAGTATTTCCCTCATTGCTCTTAATTGCTACCTTATTCCGGTTGGCGCTTAATGTATCTTCTACTCGTCTTATTTTACTTGAGGGCCATGCGGGGGAAGTCATTGCTGCTTTTGGTAATTTTGTAGTTGGTGGTAATGCGGTAGTTGGTTTTATTGTATTTGTTATTTTGATTATCATTCAGTTTATTGTAATTACCAAAGGCGCCGAACGTGTCGCTGAAGTTGCCGCACGTTTTACTTTGGATGCTATGCCAGGTAAGCAAATGAGCATTGATGCTGACCTGAATGCCGGGCTTATTTCGGATAAGGACGCGCGTGAACGACGCAGTAATATTCAGCGGGAAGCTGATTTTTATGGTGCGATGGATGGTGCCAGTAAATTTGTTAAAGGCGATGCCATTGCAGCTATTATTATTATTGTAATAAATATTGTCGGCGGTTTTATTATTGGGATGGTGCAGCGTGACCTGGATGTGCTGCAAGCGCTTCATACCTATACGTTGTTGACTGTAGGAGAAGGTTTGGTTAATCAGATACCGGCGTTATTAATATCTACGGCTACTGGTATAGTGGTAACCAGAGCTGCTTCCGATTCTAATCTAGGCTCAGATCTTACTCGTCAGCTTATCAATAATCCCCGCGTTTTCTTTATCGCTTGCGGGGTATTATTGCTTTTAGGCTTAATTCCAGGGTTACCTGGTATTCCGTTCTTGACGGTCAGTTTGCTTACTGGTGTCATTGGTTATGCGCTCGTTAAAACTCAACAAACAGATGTTCAAACAGAAATGTCGCAACAAGAGGAAATTGAAAAAGAAGAGGTCCGTAAGCCCGAAAATATCATTGCTTTGCTGCAGGTTGATCCGATGGAATTGGAGATTGGTTATAGTCTTATTCCGCTTGTTGATGTTAGCCAAGGCGGTGACTTATTAGACCGGGTGGTTATGATTCGTCGCCAATGTGCATTAGAACTGGGGCTTATTGTGCCAACAATACGAATTCGCGATAATATTCAATTGAAACCTAGTATCTATGTTATTAAATTAAAAGGGATTGAAATTGCCAGAGGCGAATTAATGTTAGATCACTTTTTAGCGATGGATTCAGGTGCGGCTTTTGAATCAGTGCCTGGAATTGAGACTGTGGAACCAGCTTTTGGGCTGCCGGCGCTGTGGATTCAAGAGACTTATCGTGAGCAAGCTGAGCTTGCGGGTTATACGGTAGTTGACCCGGTGTCTGTTTTGGCAACACATCTTACTGAGATTATCAGAAGCCATGCTGCTGAGATTCTAGGGCGGCAAGAAGTACAAACCCTGGTTGAGTCTGTTAAACAAAATAATGCAGCTGTAGTCGAAGAATTGACACCTAATCTCTTATCAATTGGTGAAATTCAAAAAATATTGGGAAATTTGTTACGTGAGAAAATTTCTATTAGAGATTTGGTAACAATCTTTGAGACAGCAGCTGATTATGCTCAATTAACAAAAGATACGGAGATTCTAACTGAGTATGTTAGACATGCGCTTTCTCGTCAAATATCCCGTCAATTTGTAAATAATAATATTTTAACCTGCTTAACGGTTGATCCGCAGTTGGAAAACATGATCGTTAATTCAGTACAGCGCACTGAACAAGGTTCCTATGTTGCATTAGAACCCAAAGTGGTGCAAGCTGTAATTACTACTCTTACCAATGAACTTTCTAAGCTGACTAATATGGGTTATCAGCCGGTAGTTCTTACAAATCCGGGCGCCAGGCTATATTTCCGCAAACTTACAGAACGTGTAGCGCCAAATTTAACGGTCTTATCCTATGCTGAATTAGATCCAAAAGCTGAAGTACAGGCACTAGGGATGGTGAAATTGTAAGTTGAAAGTTAAACTATTTACCGCATACAACATGCCGGAAGCAATGGCTCAGGTAAAGCAGGATTTAGGACGAGAGGCTGTTATCTTGCATACCCGCCGGTTTAAAAGAGGGGGAATTTTTGGCTTTTTCGGCAAAGAAATGGTAGAGATTATGGCAGCCATAGACACTGCCCAAACCACGATTGTCGAGAAAAAACAGCCCATCATTACTACTCCGCTTGTAGCCAATATTGATGACACAAAAATAACGGCGTTGCAGACTGAAATGGCTACTATGCGAAAAATGATAGAACAAATGGTAGGTCAAGTTGTTAAAAGTGGTAACGAATTATCACCGCTGATGGACTTATTAATTAAGAATGATATTGATCCAGTGATTGCTGCCAGCCTAATTAAGGGATTGCCAGATGAAAACTCGATTGTTGGCGGCGATCATGGGAGTGTTCGTAAGCTTTTAGCTGAACGTATTGTTAATTACTTCCCAAAAATTGATGGAATTAATATAATGCCCTCAAACTGCAAAACGGTGGCTTTGATCGGCCCGACCGGTGTTGGGAAAACGACAACTATTGCTAAGTTAGCTGCTAATTTTGTTTTAAAAGAGGGATATAAGGTAGCACTTTTGACCGCTGATACGTATCGGATTGCAGCTGTTGAGCAGTTAAAAACTTATGGTGATATTATTGGTGTACCAATTGAAATTGTATATTCCCTTGATGAATTTAAGGCTGCACTTGACAGGCATAGGGATAAGGATTTGGTATTAGTGGATACTGCTGGCCGCAGTCCCAGCAATCAATGTCAATTAGCAGAACTTCAGGCATTATTGTCAGTTGATCCGGATATTGAAACACATCTTGTTTTGAGTACTACAACAAAATATCGTGACATCTTAGAAATAGTAAATAAATTTTCGATTTGTTCGCCACAAAAAATTTTATTTACAAAAGTGGATGAAGCAAGTAATTTGGGAACTATCTTAAATTTGGTATATCATTTTCCGGCATCTTTATCATATATGACTACAGGACAAAGTGTTCCCGATGATATTGAGTTAATTAGTTCAACCAAATTAGCAAATATGATTTTGAGGGATTAAAATGAGTGATCAAGCTGAGAAATTGCGTCAAATGACACTACATTCTTCAATTCCGACAAGTCCGATAATTAAGCACAGTGCTAAAAAAAGCCGGGTAATCACAGTTACCAGTGGTAAAGGCGGTGTAGGAAAAACAAATTTTACCGTAAACCTCGCGCTTGCTCTAGCCGCACTTAACAAAAGGGTATTGGTAATTGATGCTGACTTAGGGATGGCTAATGTTGAAGTGGTACTGGGTTGTTCAGCCACTTATACTATTCTTAATTTATTGGAAGACGGTTTGAAGATTGCTGATATTGCCACAGAAGGTCCGCGCGGCATTAAGTTTATGGCCGGCGGTTCAGGAATTTATCATCTGGCAAATTTAAGCGATGCCCATTTAAACCAGATAATAGACCAAATATCTTTATTTGATAATTGGGCTGACTTTATTTTAATTGATACAGGAGCTGGAATCAGCCGCAATGTTTTAAATTTTGTTGTGGCTGCTGATGAAGTTATTATTATTACGACACCAGAGCCCACCGCAATTACTGATGCCTATGCGATGGTAAAAGCCTATGCCGGGCAAAAGGGGACGGCACCACTTAAACTGGTGATTAACCGAATTGTAGATCGTGATGAAGGCCAAATGGTTGTTGATAAATTAATGCGAGTCTCTCAGCGATTTCTTGATGTAGCCATTGAGCATCTTGGATATGTTTATGAAGACCGTAATCTGGTAAAGGCTGTTAAAAGCCAAATACCACTGTTGATATCGTTTCCTGAAGCGATATCGTCCCGTTGTATTGAAGATATCGCACAACAAATACTTCATGGTGAAAATGTACAGCAAAAGCCCCGCGGAATGAAAGGATTTTTTTATAAGTTTTTAGAATATATGTAGTAGTCCTCAAATGGGGGTGTCGTTATTAGTATCGAGTCAAGAGATATTTTTAAAATTAATCAACGTATTAAAGTAATTGTTCCTGACCGAAGTGGTCTTGCAGAGCAATACCGCAGTCGGATTGAAGATATAACTGCTGAGAATATGGTGATAGCTATGCCAATGAGTAAGGGCGTTCCTGTCAGATTACAGCAAGGTGATATTTTCTTCGGGCGGACAGTGATTAACCACATGGCTTTTGAATTTACCAGCTCTCTGCTCAGCAGACAGATGAATCCGTTGCCTGTATGGACGATTGTCTTGCCTTATAATATAAAAAAAATTCAGCAAAGGGCTTTTGTCAGGATTGATTTGACTATACTTGTTCAAATTAGAGCGATTGATGCTAATGAAATGCTTGATGATACAATAATTAATGCTTCAACAAAAGATATTAGTGGTGGTGGTGTGCAAATTGTTACTGGTCACAAATGGCCTATTGGAACTAAATTGATGGTGACAATTCATTATCCACAGATTGGTGCTCTTACTTTTAAAAGTGAAGTGGTTAGGGTGTTTCAGCCACAGCATGAGCTTGCGGTATTTTGGGTGGGGATAAGATTTCTGGAAATTGCCGAAAAAGACCGTAGTAATATTATCAAGTTTATTTTTAAAAAACAACTTGAACAGCGCCGCAAAGAGTTGGAATAACTAAAAGGTATTGGTGGTGATTTTTTGATAAAAGTGCTGGTTGTTGATGATTCTGTGTTCATGCGTAAGCTGTTAGGTGATTTATTTTCTAATGAAGCTGATTTTACTGTTATTGAGACTGCACGCAATGGTAAAGATGCAATTGATAAAGCAAAACGCCTGAAGCCTGACTTAATTACTCTTGATGTTGAGATGCCGATTGTGGATGGTCTTAAGGCCTTAGAAATAATTATGTCAGAATGCCCTACCCCGGTAGTTATGATCAGTAGTTTGACGAAGGCAGGCGCTATTGCTACTTTGCGGGCACTTGAATTAGGTGCTGTTGATTTTGTTGCTAAAACGGCAGGACCTATCTCTAATATAACGGATGTGCGAGCTGAAATACTTGCAAAATGTCGGGCTGCTGTTAGAGCGAATGTATCGCAGCTTACAAAAACGCAAACTATCAACCATATGCCGACGACGAAACAGGTGTATTCGTCACTAGGTGTACAAACGGAAGAACGAATAATTGCTATTGGCACTTCGACAGGTGGACCGCGGGCTTTGCAAGAAGTTATAACTAAAATTCCCGGCAATATTCCCTGTGGAATTGTTATAGTCCAGCATATGCCGCCAGGATTTACTAAGTCACTCGCGGAACGGCTGAACTCCTTATCTGCTGTAACAGTGAAGGAAGCCGAACATAATGATGTTGTGTGCCCAGGACTTGTGTTGATTGCACCAGGAGATTATCATATGCTGCTTGAAAAAGAAGGTGGTAAGGTACTTGTTAAGCTTAACCAAAACCCTCCCATTAGCGGACATAGACCAGCAGTAGATCCTTTACTAGAATCAGTAGCCCGTATTTTTGGCAGTAAGGCAATCGGGGTTATTTTAACCGGTATGGGCCATGATGG
This sequence comes from Sporomusa sp. 246TCP1, assembly GCF_057319775.1. Taxonomy (NCBI): domain Bacteria; kingdom Bacillati; phylum Bacillota; class Negativicutes; order Selenomonadales; family Sporomusaceae; genus Sporomusa; species Sporomusa sp. 246TCP1. Next base: position 1,127,417 of record NZ_CM170492.1, read on the forward strand.
TACAAAAGGTATCCAAGCGATTAAACGTCAAAATGGCAAGACAATTGCGGAAGATCAATCAACGGCAGTTGTATTTGGAATGCCTAAATCAGCTATTGAAGCAGGTGTAGTTGATAGGGTAGCGCCTATTACTGGTATAACCGCTGAAATTCTTAGAGCTTTGGCTAAACAATAAACATAAATCGTGATACGGGGGTGTAGATGAATGGATATCAATCAGTATATGGGAATGTTTTTAGAAGAATCGCGTGAGCACCTTCAAGCCTTAAATAGTTGTTTGCTTGATCTTGAAAATGATCCTGGCAATCTAAATGTACTTGATGAAATATTTAGAAGTGCTCATACCATTAAAGGTATGTCTGCTACCATGGGGTTTACTACTATTGCGGAGCTTACACATGAGATGGAAAATGTACTTGATTTGCTTCGTAAAGGGACACTGCAGGCAAATGATGATATTACTGATATTTTATTTAAATGTGTTGATACCTTGGAGCAGCTAGTCGAAAACGTATCCTCGAATTCTGATACGCCTATTGAGATTAAACCGCTCATTTCCAAACTCACAGCAATTGCTAAAGGTGAGCCGTGTTCGGTATCTGAACAACACTCTGTGCAGGTTGCCGCGACGCCGGAAGCGGAATCTATTTCAGCTCAAAACGTCAATCTTGATGAAACAGAGCTCAATGTTGTTAAAGCTGCAAGAAAGCAAGGCATTGAGTGTTATGAAGTTCATATTGATTTGCGGACAGGATGTCTCCTTAAATCTGCCAGGGCATATATGGTAATGAACGCATTAGAAGAACTTGGTGAGGTTATTAAGAGTGTTCCAACTGTTGAAGAATTGGAAAAAGAAAACTTCGACAATTCTTTCCAAGTTAGTGTTTTGACAAGTGTTACTGCGGAGAATATTGAAACAGCTGTTCTCAATATTTCAGAGGTTGAAAAAGTAGTTGTTATTCCAGTGATAATTCCGGAAACTACCGAAAAATCAGCCGCAATCCCAGAGGCTCAAGCAGATAAACCAACTGTCGGCAAACAGGATAAAAGTGTCTCTGGTGACAAACCGGTTGCTAATGAACAACATAATGATAAAAAGCTTAAAAGTGGTCAGTCAGTAAGAGTTGATATTGATAAATTGGATAGTTTGCTTAACCTTGTTGGGGAATTAGTTATTAACAAGACCCGGCTGGAGCAAATTGGGTTAACACACAGACTTACTGATCTTGTTGAAACGATTGAACAAATGGATAGGGTAACAACAGATTTGCAGTCAGTAGTCATGAAAGTTCGGATGGTTCCTGTTGGTCAGGTGTTTAATCGTTTTCCACGAATGGTTAGAGACTTGTCACGCGAATTAAATAAAGAGATTAACCTCATTATTCAGGGGGAGGAAACAGAACTTGACCGTACTGTAATCGATGAAATTGGCGATCCTTTAGTTCATCTTTTGAGAAACTCGATTGATCATGGTGTTGAACATCCGGCTGAACGGCAAGCCAAAGGCAAGAATCCTGTTGGTGAAGTTCGCCTGATTGCCCGTCATGAAGGTAATAATGTTATTATTATGGTTGAAGATGATGGAAAAGGCATTAATGCTGATACTATAAAACAAAAGGCTGTGGAGCGGGGGATGATTACGCAAGCTGAAGCTGATAAGCTTGAAGCAGCTGAAGCTGTTCGGCTTGTGTTTTTGCCCGGTTTCTCGACGGCTGAAACAGTAACAGATGTTTCAGGACGTGGCGTTGGCATGGATGCTGTTAAGACTAAAATTGAATCATTAGGCGGCATGGTAGATGTTGAGACCAAAATTAATATGGGTAGTAAATTCAAGATTCGACTGCCACTAACATTGGCTATTATTCAGGCATTATTAGTAAAAGTATGTGAAGAAATTTATGCCATTCCGCTTGGCTCCATTGATAGCACCATTAATATTACACCCCAGGATATAAAAACAATTCAAAATCAAGAGGTTATCTTACTTAGAGGCCAAATCATTCCCATAGTTCGTTTGGCAAATGTACTTAATGTTGCTAATACTTGCCAGCATAGTCAGGAAGAATTATTTGTAGTAATCGTTCATATTGGGGAAGAGCGTGCCGGGATCATTGTAGATACGCTTATTGGGCAGCAAGAAATAGTAATTAAATCTATGGGGAAATTATTAGCTGGAATTAAGGTTATTGCCGGCGCTACTATTCTAGGTAATGGTCAAGTAGCACTTATCTTAGATGTTGGGGCGCTAAAACAGTAAAAAAGGGAGGGAAGAAGAGTGTCTGAACTAACATATTCTGGTAATGATATTCAGTTAGTAGTATTTAAATTAGGGCGCGAGGAGTATGGTGTCAGTATTCTGCAAGTTCAAGAGATCAAGCGAATAACGGAGATTACCCGGGTTCCTCATTCACCTGATTATATTAAAGGTGTAATGAATTTACGCGGTAGTATTTTGCCTGTTATTGATTTGAAGAAAAGACTTAATTTACCTCCGGAAGAGTATACGGAAGATACGCGAATTATTATTATAAAAGTTGAAGATATAGTTGTTGGCATGATTGTCGATGCTGTGTCTGAAGTAACAACAATTGACCAAAATAATATTGAACCACCGCAAGCGGTGGTGGGTGGTATTGCTGGAGATTATTTAAGTGGTGTAGGTAAATTAGATAATCGGCTGTTAATATTACTTAATACAGATGCAATTATTGGTGTGGGTCAAGAAGTTAAAGCTAGTTAATAGTTAGGTGTAGATAGCAAAGGGGTGGCAAAACTTGTCTGAGGATATTTTAAAACTATCACCATTGCAGTTAGATGCGTTGAGGGAAATAGGTAATGTTGGTGCTGGTAATGCGGCAACTGCGCTATCTCAAATCATTAATAACAAAATTGATATGACAGTACCAGAAGTGGCTATTCTTCCTCTTGGTGAAGTACCAGAGGTGGTAGGTGGCCCAGATGCTATGGTTGCGGGTGTTTATCTCAGAGTTTTTGGCTTGGCACCTGGGAGTATCTTATTTTTGCTTCCTCGTGACAGTGCCTTTTACTTGGTTGATATGCTAATGGGGCGCAGCCAAGGTGAAACTCAACTCCTTAATTCTATGGATGAATCAGCACTGATGGAAATTGGTAATATTTTGGCAGGTGCCTATTTGAATGCGCTTTCTCACTTTACTAAACTGACATTATTACCATCTATTCCGGCTTTAGCCGTTGATATGGCTGGTGCTATATTAAGCGTTGTCTTAAGTCAGTTAGGTCAAATGGGCGATCACGCATTGGTAATCGAAACTGAATTTACCACTGATAATGATGGCGTTAAGGGTCACTTTTTCCTTATTCCTGATCCCGGTTCTTTGAGTACAATTTTGGCTGCAATCGGGGTGACAGAATAATGGCTGAACTAATAAAAGTCGGAATGGCTGATTACAAGGTTGGGCGTAATCCGGCTAGCCTGATTAGTTATGGACTAGGATCCTGTGTTGGTATCGCACTTTTTGATTTGGTTGCTAAGGTAGGTGGATTAGCCCATATAATGTTACCCGACAGTACGCAAGCCCGCTCAGCAGAGAATATAGCAAAATTTGCGGATACGGCTTTACCAGCCATGCTTAATGATATAATAAAATTAGGTGCAAGCAAGTCGCGTATTACTGCGAAGATTGCCGGCGGCGCACAAATGTTTACATTTACTAATGCTACTGATATTATGCGGGTCGGTGAGCGTAATGCAGAAGCTGTGCGTTTAGTACTAAAGAAGCTGGAGATACGATTAATAGCTGAAGATACCGGTGGTAATTATGGACGTACAGTTGAGTTAAAATTGGACACTGGCATTTTTCGCGTCAAAACCATTGATAAAGGTGAAAAAGAATTATAATTGGAGGAAGAACTATGACACTAAAGTTGCGGATTAGTTTATATGTGGCACTTATTGCCAGTGGCTTAACATTATTGGTAGGTGTGCATAATAATATTACACTAACTGCTATGGTATACCGAACATTAGTATCGTTAGTTCTTTTTGCCATTATTGGATATGTTTGTGGTCAATTTGCTGAGCGCTATTTTCAAGAAACCCTGGATGAATCGGAACCTAAGGGTGTGGATGTTTCTATTACAAGTAGCGATGACATACAGGGAGATGAGTTACCGGCGGCAGATTTTGAACCTCTTAATCCTAAGAATTTTGAGAATATAACACTAACGCAAAAGTAACGATGGAGGGGTAAGCGCCAATGGCAGATAATAATGCTGAAGAGAAGGCTGCTAACACTCTCAAACTTTGGCGGGAGTATAGTAATAACAAAAGCCCGGAGATTCGGGAGAAAATTATTGAGAACTACTTGCCTTTAGTAAAACTAGTGGCAGGCCGTGTTGCAGTTAGTCTTCCTCAGCATGTAGATAAAGATGATTTGATTAGTAATGGATTTTTTGGTCTTATGGAATCAATTGAACGCTTTGATGCTGATAGAGGAGTTAAGTTCGAAACCTATGCAGTTGTAAGAATTAGGGGAGCTATTCTTGACTCCCTTAGAGCTCAAGATTGGGTTCCGGCTACCATTAGACAAAAAGCACGACAATATGAACAAACAGTCGCCAAGTTAGAACATGCGCTGGGACGCTCAGTAAAAGATGAAGAAATTGCGATGGCAATGAAAATTCCACTCAGTGAACTGTATAAGCTTATTAATCAGCTAAATGCCAGCACACTTATTCCACTTGAAGAATTTGCCAGAACAGAGACAGCTTCGCAGCATACGCCGAACCCTGCACAACATATAGAAGAGCAAGAAGTAAAAGATATGTTAGCCAAAAGTATTGATAAGTTGCCAGAAAAAGAGCGTTTGGTGGTTAGTCTTTACTATTATGAAGGACTGACATTAAAAGAGATCAGCTTGATATTAAAATTATCAGAAGCTCGTATATCTCAACTTCATACTAAAGCTATTTTCCGGTTACGAGGTGCTCTGTCAAGACTAAAATCAAGCTTTATTTAATAATCAAACCTAGTCGTTAGTGCTAGTGATGGGAGATTGCGTATGGATGATGCACGCTTATTAGAACAGGCAGAGGATAATGTAAGTTCACTTGATGGATATTTTACTATTACAACAGATGAAAATGGTACTTATCTGGCTGTGTATTCTCCGCAAGGTGAAGGACAGCCTGTAAAAGTACCTCAAATTACTGATCTTTTGAGAGAACGCGGCATTGATAAAGTAGAGAATGCTTTGCTTGTCCGTGTAGTAAAAGAGGCGTTAGGTACTCCCATTAAAGTAGCAGAGAAACTAGTTGAAACAGAACCGGTTATTCAGGTTTTTGTCTCTCGTGATAGAATGGAGGCCACTCTGCAGGTAGATATGCCGAAAGGCTGTCGACCGGTTACTATTGATGAGATTATGGATAAAATTAAACAGGCTGGTATAGTTTATGGAATTGACAGCGCGGCAATTGAAGCAGCACGCACCAGACCGGGATGCATGGTCGTCTGCGCAAAAGGATTGCCACCTGTTAATGGAGCTAATGCCGAAATTACATATTTCCTTGATTTAGAAAACAAAGGGCGTCCTGTAGAATTAGATGACGGCAGGGTGGATTTTAAAAGCCTTAATTTGTTTACCGTTGTTCACAAAGATGAGTTGTTAGCTGAAAAAGTGCCTGCAACACAAGGAACCGAGGGAATTGATGTTTTGGGGAATGAAGTTCAGGCTAAACCAGGAAAAGATGTAGTATTGCCAACAGGTAAAAATGTTTATGCTGTCGAGGGATTAAAGGCATATGCGGGACAAGACGGCCAACTTGTTGTTGTGAACAAGAAAATAGGTGTTATTCCTCTTATCGAAATAAAAGGTGATGTTGATTTATCAACAGGTAACATTGAATTTGTCGGTAGTGTAATCGTTAAAGGCTCAGTACAGACTGGTTTTACAGTAAAGGCTGAAGGAAATGTAGAGATAGCCGGTAATGTCAGTGGTGGTATTGTTGAAGGCAAGAATGTTACTGTTCGTATGGGTATTCAGGGAATGAACAAAGGATATATCAAAGCAAGTGAGAATGTTGTTACAAAGTATATTGAAAATGCAACAGTATTAGCAGGAAAAGACGTCATTGTCAGTGATGTTGTTTTACATAGTAAAGTGAGCGCCGGCAAAAGAGTAATTGTTGACGAACGGCGTGGTCTTATTGTTGGTGGACAGATATCTGCAGGTGAAGAAATTAAGGCCAAGACTATTGGTACTTATTCTGCTACTAATACTGATATTGAGGTCGGAGTAAATCCGGCATTACGGGAAGAATACCAAATATTACGCAAAGAAATTAAAAAGTTTGAATTTGATTTAGAGCAAGCGCAAAAAGCTTTACATATATTACGAACAATGAACCAGAGTACGATGCCTCCGGATAAACACGAAATGTTGCTTAAATTGACGAAAGCTCAGTTTCATTTAATTGGTCAGACTGAAACCATGCGTAACAGACTGGCAGAAATAGAAATAGCTCTGGAAGAAATGCGCTATGGTCACATTAAAGTAGCAGATACAGTTTACCCTGGGGTCAAGCTAGTTATCGGAACATTAGTGAAACCAGTACGGGATGCAACTAAGTTTGCGAATTTTTATGCTGAAGACGGGGAAATTAAAACAGGCTCTTATAAATAGTGATTAACTACCAATCAGCTTTTACTTTTATGGTTGGATGGTGATGTAATGAGTATCAGGCCAATTGATATGCAGGTAATTATTCCAAAGGCGACAGAAGTCGGGACGCAACAAAATAATCTTGCCCATCAAGGTACACTTCAGCAACAGCAATTTGCTGAACAGATGGAAAAGGCGGCCCAGATACGTCAGCATCAGGTTCAGAGTGTAGAAAAAGGCCAGGGTGGCAAGGTTGAACGCGATGATAAAAAAGAAAATAATAAACGCGGTGGTAGTGACCTTAACCAAAATCACAATGTAGTTTCCCAAAAATCCTTAGAATCAGAAAATTCAGAGCAAGAGATAATGCCTCCAGATCCGGTATTAGGACATATTATCGATATTAAAACGTAGTATTATGGAGGTGATATTCTTGCCGGCTAGTGTTAGTATTGTTTTACTGGCAATCGTTCTTTTTCTTTTTTTATTACTATATAAAAAAGATATGATTGTTAAAATGTTTATGTTAAAGATGTCTGCTCCAGCTAATGAATTTACAGCGCAACTAGAGCAAACAGCTGATGCTATTATTAGACGCCTTGAAGAGGAAGCTGCTCAACTTGAGCTATTACTTGAAGAAGCGGAGACGAAAATTGGCCTGCTTAACCAGCAAGTTGAGTATGCTAATAAGATGATTGAGCAGTTGTCAGCGTTAGAGGAAAAACAAAGCATAGCTAAGCAACAGGATACAGGACTAGTTGTTGCCGAGATTGGTAATGCATCCGTGCTACCGGTTGCAGATGATGTTTTGCCTGAGCCAGTTCAGCCTATTGCTGAACTGGCAATTGAGGCCGAAGAGAATAAACATACTATTAAAGAAGTAAATGTTGAAAAATATCGTCACATTATTGCTATGGCAGACCAGAATTATACAGTGACGGAAATTGCCAAAGCTACAGGTATGGGCAAGGGCGAAATTATGCTGCTCCTGCAATTGAATAAAAAGTAAGGCAATTGGTATAATAAAAAGCGAAAAGCAAGAAATTATGAGAGAATTTGACTTGTTATCAGCGGAAAGTTATGCTATACTACTTTTCGGTGTATCACACACGCAATCCAATTTTGCTACTGTGCCAAAACTGGTGAAGGCAAAAGATGCGGGTTGCGGCGGTAATTTAACAGGAGGTGTATTTATGTCAGTTATTTCTATGAAACAGCTTTTGGAAGCTGGTGTACATTTTGGTCACCAAACCAGAAGGTGGAACCCCAAAATGGCTCCGTACATATTTACGGAGCGTAATGGTATTTACATTATTGACCTACAAAAAACAGTAAAAAAGGTGGAAGAAGCGTATAATTTTGTACGTGACTTAGCTGCTCAAGGGCAAACTATGCTGTTTGTAGGTACCAAAAAACAGGCGCAGGAAGCTGTAAAAGAAGAAGCTATCAGATGTGAAATGTTCTATGTCAATGAAAGATGGCTGGGTGGTATGTTGACAAACTTCCAAACAATTCAAAAACGCATTAACAGATTGCGTGAGCTTGAAGATATGGAAGCTAAAGGTATGTTTGAAGTATTGCCTAAAAAAGAAGTCCTTACTTTACGCCACGAAATGGAACGATTACAAAAATTCCTTGGTGGAATTAAAAATATGCACAAACTGCCAGGCGCACTTTTCATTATTGATCCGCGCAAAGAACGCATTGCTGTGGCAGAAGCTCGTAACTTAGGTATTCCTATTGTTGGGATTGTTGATACCAACTGCGATCCTGATGAAATCGATTATGTTATTCCTGGTAATGATGATGCTATTCGCGCTGTTAAGCTGCTTACCGCAAAGGTTGCTGACGCTGTACTGGAAGGTCGCCAAGGCGAACAGATGGCAGAGTAAACTATTATGTGCACATTAAAGGTAAGGGGCTTTCGGCCCTCTTACCTTTAATAATAGTTAGGAGGATTTTAAATGATAACTGCAGGAATGGTTAAAGAACTACGGGAACGCACTGGTGCCGGCATGATGGATTGTAAAAAGGCTTTAAGTGAGACTAACGGTGATATGGAAAAGGCTGTTGACTCTTTGCGGGAAAAAGGTTTGGCTGCAGCAGCAAAAAAAGCTAGCCGTATAGCTTCTGAAGGACTTGTTGAATCTTACATACATGGAGCAGGACGTATTGGTGTTCTTGTTGAGGTAAACTGCGAAACTGATTTTGTTGCTAAAACTGATGATTTTAAATCACTAGTGCGAGATATAGCCATGCAGATTGCTGCCGCTAACCCTGGTTATGTTACTCGTGAAGAAGTGCCAGAAGAAATACTGAATCACGAAAGAGAAATCCTGCGGGCGCAGGCGCTTAACGAAGGGAAGCCCGCTAATATTGTTGAAAAAATGATTGAAGGTCGTTTGAAAAAGTTCTATCAGGAAAATTGTTTATTGGAGCAAGCGTTTATCAAAGATCCTGATAAAACAATAACTCAATTAATAACTGAACGAGTATCAAAAATTGGTGAAAATATTTCAGTTCGACGTTTCACCAGATATCAATTAGGGGAAGGTATTGAGAAAAAGGCTAATGATTTTGCAGCTGAAGTAATGGCGGCTGTCAATAAATAAGAGAACACTAAGTGTTCTCTTTTTTCAAAAAAAATATTTTGTGAAATAAAGGATTTATTCGCAAAATGTAGAAACATATATTTTAAAGGAGGTTTCCCTTTTGGTCGCTGGTAAATATAAACGCGTTGTCTTAAAATTAAGTGGTGAAGCCTTGGCTGGTAATAAGGGCTATGGTATAGATCCTGTTGTTGTTGATTCTATTGCCAAAGAAATAAAAGAGGTTAAAGCAAGTAATTTGGATGTAGCCATTGTTGTTGGTGGCGGGAATATCTGGCGTGGCCTTGCCGGCAGCGCGAAAGGCATGGATCGTGCCACTGCTGATTATATGGGAATGCTGGCAACTGTTATGAATTCACTGGCACTCCAAGATGCGCTTGAACATTGTGGTGTTGATTCAAGAGTGCAGACGGCTATTAATATGCAACAAGTTGCTGAGCCATACATCCGTCGTCGGGCTATACGACATATGGAAAAAGGACGCGTAGTTATTTTTGCCGCAGGTACGGGGAATCCTTATTTCTCAACAGATACGACAGCTGCACTAAGAGCTGCCGAAATTGAAGCAGATGCAATTTTGATGGCAAAAAGGAACACTGATGGTGTATATGATTCTGATCCACGCCACAATCCTGATGCCAAGAAGTTTAAAGAACTTGAATATATTGAAGTTTTACAGCGGGGGTTAGGAGTTATGGATTCTACAGCTACTTCGCTGTGTATGGATAATAAAATTCCAATTGTAGTATTTAGTATTGATGAGCCAGGCAATATTTTGCAAGCTGCGCTAGGCAAAGATATTGGAACTATCGTCGGAGGAGAAAAAAATGGCAACTAAGGAAATTCATTCTGCCCATGAGGACAAAATGAAGAAGGCTTTGGAAGTCCTACGGAAAGAGTATGGCAGTCTGCGTGCAGGCAGGGCAACTCCTTCGCTTCTGGAAAAGGTTATGGTTGATTATTATGGTTCACCAACGCCAGTTAATCAGGTAGCCAATGTTTCAGTTCCTGAACCGAGGATGATTGTCATTCAACCATGGGAAAAGACGATGCTTAACGCCATTGATAAGGCTATTCAAAAGTCGGATTTAGGGCTGATGCCTACTAATGATGGCGCTATCATTCGATTGACTATTCCGCAACTTACGCAAGAACGCCGTTCGGAAATTGTTAAAGTTATACATAAAAAAGCGGAAGAATGCAGAGTTGTTATTCGTAATCTCAGGCGTGATGCCAATGAGGCGATAAAGAAGGTTGAAAAAGACAAAACGGTTTCTGAAGATGAGGCCAAAAAAGCGCAAGACGATATTCAAAAATTAACAGATAAATATATTAAAGAAGTAGATCAGGTTATGGCTGCAAAAGAAAAAGACATAATGGAAGTGTAATATGGTGGATACAGTTGCGCAGCCGTTGTCTAAAGTTATCTGCAGGTTGAAACAAGCGAAATGCAAATATAACATTACTGTTACTAAGCCTTCGCGCGAACTGTTCCAACTGGAAGATAAGCTTTATGTTATCAAGCAGCAATTAGATGCTGATGGTATTTATAATTTAATAGTTGCTGCTAAAATGGGAAAGGAGGTGTTTTAATAAATGGCTTACAAGATTACAGATGAGTGTGTTGCTTGTGGTTCTTGTGCTGCAACCTGTCCGGTTGAAGCTATTAAAGAAGGGGAACCAATTTACAGCATTGATGCTGAAGAGTGTGTTGAGTGTGGTTCTTGTGCTGAAGCTTGCCCTACTGGGGCAATAGTAGCTCCAGAGTAATTTAAATCCCCCTCGCAAGAGGGGGTTTAAATTTATATTTATTTGGCTAACTTTTCAGGATTTTGGAGATAATTTTGGTAATAACTATGCTGCAGTTTGGCGGAGGGGCTTAGTGTGTGGAAAAAGTGGTTTAGTGATAAGGCTGTTAATAAGCAAAATGATTATACTTCGATTGATTTGACTAGACTTCCGGGCCATGTGGCAATCATTATGGATGGAAACGGCAGATGGGCTCAAAAGAAAAGTCTTCCCCGTGCGTTTGGTCACCGGGCTGGCGCGGAAACGCTACGAGAAATTGTTATGACAGCTTCGGAGATCGGCATAAAAGTTCTTACTGCTTATGCTTTTTCTACGGAAAATTGGCGGCGGCCAGCTGATGAAGTTAGGTTGCTTATGGGTTTACTTGCTGAGTATCTTGATAATGAGATTAATGAGTTGGACAAAAATAATGTGCAAATCAGGTTTATCGGTAAGATCGAGGAACTGGCACTAACTTTACGAAAAAAAATTGAAAAAGCTCAGGCGCAGACTGCTCAAAATACCGGTTTAATTCTAAACCTGGCTGTAAACTATGGTGGACGAGCTGAGTTGACGCGTGCTGTTAAAATAATTACTGAAAAAGTATTAAATCAAGAATTGGCATTAGAAGATATCAATGAGGCAATTATTGAAGAAAATTTATATACAGCGAATATTCCAGCACCAGACTTATTAATTAGGCCGAGTGGGGATTTTCGTATTAGTAACTTTTTATTATGGCAAGTTGCGTATGCTGAGTTCTGGTTTACAGAGACTAATTGGCCGGACTTTAAATCAGAGAATTTCTTGCAGGCTATACGCGATTACCAGCAGCGGGAACGAAGATTTGGCGGGATTAAAAATACAAAGTAACGGTAGGTGCCTATATTGCTTGGTATGCGTATTTTGACAGCAGTTATTGGAATTCCAATAGCTATAGTTATTATTAATTATGGCAGTTGGCTGTTTGCAGCAACAGTAGTAGCGCTCGCATTGGTTGCCTGGCATGAATTTTTTACCATGATGCAGGCCAAAGATATTCAAATTCAGTACAATATTGGTCTTATTGGTATTATTTTGGCATCAGGTTGTGCTTGGCTTGGCAACACGCAGGAATTGGTTATGGTAATGTTGTTAGTTGTATTAGTTACTATGGCGCAAACAATACTAAAATATAAGACATTCGGGGTTACTGAGGCCGCTTTTACTATCTTGGGCACAATGTATATCAGTTTGCCATTTGCTCATTTGTTACTGCTTCGGTTTACAGATCAATATGATTATATGTACACGGCGCTTGGCAATCTATCAGCAGGTGCCGTCTATCTTTGGCTAGCTTTTATTGGAACTTGGGCCAGTGATACGCTGGCATATTTTGTAGGGTCATTAATTGGCCGGCACAAGTTGTGTCCGGATATTAGTCCTGGAAAAACCATTGAAGGAGCTAGCGGCGGCTTACTTGGCAGTATCGCAGGTGTAGTTGCTGTAGGACATTTGTGCGGATTGCCGCTAGTGCATATGGCTTTTCTCGGTTTGTTAATCGGTATTGTCGCTCCTTTGGGCGATCTTGCCGAATCAGTATTAAAAAGGTTTACCGGCATAAAAAATTCTGGTAATATTTTACCTGGGCATGGTGGCATACTTGACCGTTTTGACGCCATTATGTTTTCTGTACCAGTAGTTTATTATTATATTAAGGCATTTATTATTGTGTAGAAACTTAGAATGGAGAACTCCTTGATGAAGCATATTGCTATTTTAGGAAGTACCGGCTCAATTGGTACTCAGGCTTTGACTGTGATTGCAGCTAATGCCGATAGGTATACTATAACTGCCTTAGCTGCGTATCAAAATGAGAAATTATTAGCCGAGCAGATTGAGTATTTTAAGCCGAAGATTGCGGTACTAATTGATAAATTGGCAGCTGATCGCATGGTTACTGCCTATCGAGGTAAAACGAAAATTTTGGCTGGTGAGGAAGGGTTGCTGGAAGCAGCTACTTTTTATCAGACAGATACTGTTTTGACATCACTTGTTGGATTTGCAGGCTTGAAGCCAACGGTTGCTGCGATAAAGGCAAAGAAGAATATAGCGCTTGCTAATAAGGAAACCTTAGTAGCTGCCGGTGAATTAGTGATGTCATTAGCAAAGGAATATAATGTTAGCATTTCCCCGGTTGACAGCGAGCATAGTGCTGTTTTTCAATGTTTGAATGGAGAAAATAAACAGCAGATAGAGCGGATTATTTTAACGGCATCTGGTGGACCATTTCGCGGGCGTACGATAGAAGAATTGCGCAATGTGACGGTTGAAGATTGTCTAAAACATCCCAATTGGTCAATGGGACGAAAAATCACCATTGATTCTGCTACATTAGCCAATAAAGGCTTAGAGGTCATTGAAGCCAAATGGCTATTCGGTGTTGATTATGACAATATTGAGGTTTGTGTTCATCCTCAGAGCATAATTCATTCGATGATTGAATTTATTGATGGCAGTATTATGGCGCAACTAGGAATGCCGGACATGCGACTGCCGATTCAATATGCGTTATCTTATCCTGAACGCTTATCATCTGAGTTCCCTCGTTTAGACTTGACAAAATTAGCGGCACTGACTTTCGCGGAACCTGATACGCTAAATTTCCCTGCATTAAAGCTAGCTTATAATGCAGGGAAAGCAGGCGGAACTATGCCCTGTATTTTTAATGCAGCTAACGAAGTAGCGGTTTACGCTTTTTTAAATGGCAAAATTAGTTTTCTTGATATCATTCAGGTAATACGATATACTATGGAAAAACATACCTTGATTGCAACTCCTGATTTGGAGCAGATTGATGCTGCTGATGCATGGGCACGTCACTTGGCACTTCTGGCAGTAAATGATTTAAAAAAATGAACCAATACTTGAAAGGTTGGTGGAAATTTGTCTACAGTCATTGCGACTATTTTTGTTTTCGGTTTACTTATCTTATTTCACGAGCTAGGACATTTTATTACAGCGAAAAGCGTGGGTATGCGGGTGGATGAATTTGCCATCGGCTTTGGTCCTAAGTTGATAAGTAAAAAAATTGGTGAGACCATCTACTCTATTCGTATCATACCACTTGGCGGTTTTAATAAAATTGCAGGTATGGACCCAGACGAACAGCAGGATGAGCGTTCATTTAGTGCTAAGCCTATCTGGGCTAGGATGTTAGTAATTGTGGCTGGTTCGGTCATGAATTTTGTTTTACCTGTGCTCTTGCTTTTTATTGTATTTGTGAGCGCAGGTATTGACAGTCCCTCCAACCAACCAATAATAGGTAAAGTCTTTCCGGATAAGCCAGCTGCGGTTGCCGGGTTGCTGCCTGGTGATAGAATAACAGCAGTAAATGGAACAGTTGTAGATTCCTGGCGGGATTTTGTTAGTGTTATCCAGACAAATGCAGGAAACAAGCTTACGATAACCTATTCCCGCGCTTTGGAAACTAACAAAATAGCTGTGCTTACACCTGATTATGATGAAAAAGGCAAGCGCGGAGTTATTGGTGTCATTCCCCAGATTGATAACTACCAGCCTGGAATAATTGAATCGGCTGGTCTGGCTGCAAAACAAACAGTTACTGTAGCGCAAGCTATGTTGATTGGTATTGGTGAAATGATTACCGGTAAAACAGCAGCCGATGTTGCCGGCCCCATTGGTGTAGCCCAAATGGCAGGGGAAGTTGCCCAATTGGGAATTATTCCATTACTGCAATTTGCCGCTTTTTTAAGCATCAATTTAGGATTAATTAATCTTTTGCCAGTGCCGGTATTGGATGGTGGGCATGTTGTCACACTGGCTGTTGAAGGTATTAGAGGTAAACCGCTTAGTGATAGCCAAATGCAGTTTATTCAGATGATTGGCTTAGCGTTGTTACTGCTGCTATTTGTTGTGGCAACCTTCAAAGATATAGTGCGATTAAATTTGTTTTAAGCTGGTGATGAAATATGCAGCGTAAGAAAACACAGCCGCTACAAGTTGGCAAAGTGGTGGTAGGTGGTAGCGCCCCTATATCGGTACAATCGATGACCAATACCCGTACAGACCATGTTGCTGATACTGTAG
Source organism: Sporomusa sp. 246TCP1 (assembly GCF_057319775.1). Classification (NCBI taxonomy): domain Bacteria; kingdom Bacillati; phylum Bacillota; class Negativicutes; order Selenomonadales; family Sporomusaceae; genus Sporomusa; species Sporomusa sp. 246TCP1. The sequence continues at coordinate 1,142,544 of NZ_CM170492.1, forward strand.
CGCAAATTAAGCGGCTTATTGATGCCGGTTGTGATATAGTTCGGGTTGCTGTACCTGATATGTCTGCCGCTCAGGCTATCGAGCAGATAAAAGCCGCCGTAGAGGATGTTCCCCTTATTGCAGATATTCACTTTGATTACCGTTTGGCGGTTGCGGCCATGGAGCGCGGCATTGATGGGTTGCGTTTGAATCCAGGGAACATTGCCGAGGTCGATCATGTGGCCGTAATCGTTAAAGAGGCCCAAAAACGGCGAATTCCGATTCGCATTGGGGTTAATGCCGGATCACTAAGTAAAGCAATACTTGCTAAATATGGCGGGCATCCTACAGCGGAAGCTATGGTCGAAAGCGCGTTAAGTCATATTGCAATTTTGGAAAATCTTAATTTTCATGATATTAAAATATCGTTAAAGGCACATGATGTACCGCTTACTATTAGTGCTTATAAGCTTATGTCAGAAACTGTAGATTATCCATTGCATTTAGGAATTACTGAGGCGGGGACAATACGCTCAGGGGTAATTAAGTCAGCCGTAGGCATTGGCGCGCTTTTAGCTCAGGGAATTGGTGATACAATCAGAGTATCATTAACTGGTGACCCTGTCGAAGAGGTGTATGTTGCCAATGAGATTCTTAAGTCTTTAGGACTACGCAAGTATGGTCCTACGCTTATATCTTGTCCGACCTGTGGGCGTTGCCAAATCAATTTGGTTGAAATTGCTGAGCAGGTAGACAGTAAGTTAAAAACCATGAAAACCCCCATTACGGTAGCAGTAATGGGTTGTGTTGTGAACGGACCTGGAGAGGCCAGAGATGCCGATGTTGGTATTGCCGGTGGTAAAGGGGAAGGTCTGTTATTCAGTAAAGGCGAGATTATTCGTAAAGTGCCTGAAGGTGAATTAGTAAGTACATTATTTGCTGAAATCGATAAAATTAGTAAGGAGGCTAATACTTAATGCGCTTTTCCCAATTATTTGCACCTACATTACGAGAAACCCCGGCTGAAGCCGAAGTAGTAAGCCATCAATTAATGCTCAGGGCAGGACTTATCCGTAAAGCTACAGGTGGAGTTTATTCCTATTTGCCCTTGGCTTTGCGGGTGCTGAAAAAAATTGAAAAAATAGTACGTGAAGAAATGGATGCTAAAGGTGGACAAGAATTGGCAATGCCAATTCTTCAGCCAGCCGAAATGTGGCAGGAAACTGGCCGATGGAGCGTTTATGGTGAAGAAATGTTTCGCTTGCAAGACCGTCATGATCGCAAATTTTGTCTAGGACCTACTCATGAAGAAATGATTACGACCCTTGTTCGTGGGGATATTCGCTCTTATCGTCAGCTGCCACTTATGCTTTATCAGATTCAAAATAAGTATCGTGATGAGATTAGGCCGCGGTTTGGACTTATGCGGGGTCGTGAGTTTATTATGAAAGACTTATACTCCTTTGATCGCGATGAGGCAGGTCTTGACGAAAGCTATAACAAAATGTATGATGCTTATTCACGCGTATTTACCCGTTGTGGTCTGACATTCCGCGCCGTGGAAGCCGACTCTGGTGCTATTGGCGGCAGTGGCTCACACGAATTTATGGTAATTGCTGAATCAGGAGAAGCTGGTATTGTCTATTGTGAAAAATGTGAGTATGCAGCCAACGATGAGAAAGCCGAATTGCATCCGATTTGTCTTCCACGAGAAGAACAGCTGCCGCTAGACGAAAAAACTACTCCGGGAATGAAGACTATTGTTGATCTCAGTCAGTTTTTAAGCATTACACCGGAAAAGACGATCAAAACATTAGCTTACCGGACAGATACTGGTACGCTTGTACTAGCGCTTGTTCGCGGCGATCATGAAGTAAATGAGATTAAATTATTAAACAAAGTCGGCTGTATACAACTGGATATGGCTAATGAAGAAGCTATTGCCCATGCATTAGGTAGTCGAGCTGGTTATATTGGTCCTGTTGGGCTTGACGATAATGAGAATATTATCATTGTTGCCGATGCAACTGTTATGAATATGAGTAATGCGGTATGCGGCGCTAATAAACCGGATACTCACTATATTAACGTCAATCCTGGCCGTGACTTTAAACCATTCCTTGTTACAGATCTTCGTCTGATAAAAGAAAATGATCCTTGTCCTCACTGTGGTGCTCCTGTTAAAACTGCCCGGGGAATAGAAGTTGGCCAGGTATTTAAATTATTTACCAAATATAGTACGGCATTACAGGCTACTTTTATTGATATTGATAGTAAAGAAAAACCGATGGTTATGGGTTGCTATGGCATTGGCGTCAGCCGTACAATGGCAGCGGCTATTGAACAAAATTATGATCAAAATGGTATTATCTGGCCTGCACCTATTGCTCCTTACCATGCTGTAGTTATTCCTGTCAGCAGTAAAGATGAAAAGCAGATGGCCTTAGCAGAAAAAATATATACTGAGTTAAATGCGAATGGGATAGAGGCTATTCTGGATGATCGCAATGAGCGACCCGGTGTTAAATTTAAAGATGCAGACCTTATTGGTTATCCTATTAAGATCACAATTGGTCCCAAGGCAATTAATGAAAATTTAATTGAGATTAAAATCCGGCGTACAGGGGAAGTGCTTTATTTTAGCCAAGCAGAATATCTTAGTAATGTCAAAGAGCTTTTAATAAAGTTGTAACACGATAATCCATTTATACTAAAAGGCGTGATAATGATGATCACGTCTTTTTAACTATATGGGAAAGTATGTGAGGTGAGAAGGTGGCTCCAATCAGTGAAATAGATATTACTTTACGGTTAGTGATCTCTTGTATTCTTGGCGGTTTAATCGGTTTTGAACGCGAGAGTTTGGATCGTCCGGCTGGCTTGCGTACTCATATATTGGTATGTATAGGGTCGACATTAATGACGCTTGTGTCTATTTATGGGTTCTCCGGTTTTGATGCTGTTACCAAGGATCCTGCACGGATTGCGGCACAAGTAGTAAGTGGGATTGGCTTTTTAGGTGCCGGTACTATTCTGCGAGAAGGGTTGACTGTTACAGGGCTTACAACGGCAGCCAGTTTGTGGGTTGTTGCCGGAATTGGCCTGGCTATTGGCTGTGGGTTATATTTTGCCGGTATCGCCGGTACTGCACTGGTATTTTTAACATTGGTACTATTTGGGCAAGTGGAGCGCCGTCACTGGAGTAATAAATGTCGTGATAAAATAAAAATTATTGTGCGCGATCAGCCAGGCCAGATTGGTCAAGTGGGGATATTTTTTGGAAAACATAATGTTGGTATTAAGAATATAACCATGCACCATATCCCCGAACAAAAAGTGATAAACCTTGAGTTTGTTCTAATAATCCCGGCAAATGCTGATATGATACAGATATTTGCCGAACTAGCCGAAATTGACGGAGTGCTATCCCTTGATAAACCGTGGTAAAATAGTGGTGACCTGTTATTGATGGGAGAGGTTAAATGTCTAGTTATTGTGTTATACCAGAAAACTGCCAAAGTTTTTTCCAATTTGTCGAACAGTTACCAATTGATACGGTTAATCGGGAATTAGTGAAGGCAGCGCAAGTTACTAAAGTTGAGGTAAACCCGGTTGCTAAGACATGGATCATATTTATAACCGTAGCTAAACCTGTTTCTGAACAGACTATTGGTATGATAGCAGAGCATCTATGTCAACAATGTGCTTTAACTACTGTTCGTTTTACTCAGCAGACAAAAGATTTGAAGCAATATCTGGTGGAGAACTGGCCACAATTTGTTGAACAAATTACGGAAGGTCATTACGGTATTCAACATTTGCTTTTGCAAGCGAGTTGGTCGTATGATGGGGAAACGCTTAGCATTGAAACTGTTGGGGGATTGTCAACAGCAATTTTGGCTGAGCATGGCATCGAGCAGGTAATAAAAGCTTTCATTATGCGGAATTTTGGTCACTGTTGTGAAGTGAAATTTCTTTATTCAGAGATGGAAGAAGTAATTAACTGTGATGAGGCATTATTAACTCCCGCGTATAAGGAGGCTGTTATATCTCAGGATAGACCAAAAGCAGCAAATGACAGCCCAATACTATTTGGTCGTAATATTCGCGGAGCGGCGGTCGCTGTTCAGCCGATCAATGCCATCCAGGAGGAAGCACGTAATGTAGTTCTTACTGGTCAGGTTCTTAACCATGAAGTAAAAGAATTGAAATCAGGCCGGTTTTTGTTGACATTTGATCTGGTTGATTCTACTGATGGTATTAGCGGCAAAGCTTTTTTTGATAATAAAGAGCAGTTTGATAAAGCAACAGGACCTATTAAAAACGGTATGCAGGCGACAGTTAAAGGGACAGTTCAATATGATAAATTTGCTAATGAATTAATTCTATTTACTGACAGTATGTGTCGCGCAGAAAAAGTCGAAGAGCGCCAAGACAATGCGCCTATACGCCGGATTGAACTACATGCCCATACTCGTATGAGTGCTATGGATGCTGTGGTTTCTGCAAAAAATTTAGTAAAAACGGCTGCTAAATGGGGGCACTCTGCCATTGCCATTACTGATCATGGTGTAGTGCAAGCTTTCCCGGAAGCCTATGAGGAAGCTGCCAGTGCTGGTATTAAAGTGATCTATGGCATGGAAGGCTATCTGTTTGATGACGATATCAATCAGGCTCGTCATATTATCATTTTGGCCCAAAACAATATTGGCCTGCGCAATTTATACCGGTTGGTATCGATATCCCATCTTAGGTATCTGCATCGTACGCCGCGCATACCACGGATGATATTAGACGATTATCGGGAAGGCTTATTGTTGGGGTCAGCTTGCGAAGCGGGTGAGTTAATTCACGCGATGATAAATGGTGCCAGCCAGGAAGAATTACTTACTATTGCTAAGTATTATGACTATCTTGAGATTCAGCCAACAGGCAATAATGAGTTTTTAGTACGCAAAGGTAAGATTGCCGATGAAGAAGGATTGCGCGTTATCAACAAAAAAGTTTGCGAGCTTGGTGCGCAATTGGGAAAACCTGTTGCCGCTACCTGTGACGTTCATTTTTTAAATCCTGAAGATGAAGTATATCGTCGAATTCTTATGGCTGGGCGGGGTTATGATGATGCGGATAAGCAGCCGCCACTCTTTTTTCGAACAACTGACGAAATGTTGGCTGAGTTTAGCTACCTGGGAGCAGAGAAAGCCCATGAAGTAGTAATTGAGGTTCCTAAGCGTATTAATGACAGTATTGAAAGCATTAAGCCTATTCCGGAAGAATTGTATTCGCCGCAAATCCCTGGGGCAGAAGAAGATATTAAGATTATGTCCTATCAAAACGCCGAACAACTCTATGGAACTCCATTACCGGAGATTGTGGCTAAACGTCTTGAGAATGAACTTGATTCGATAATTAATCATGGTTTTGCTGTACTATATCTTATTGCCCATAAACTGGTAAAGAAATCGATGGATGATGGTTATCTGGTAGGCTCCAGGGGGTCAGTAGGCTCTTCTTTTGTTGCTACTATGACCGGGATAACCGAAGTTAATCCGTTACCACCGCATTGGCGCTGTCCCAGTTGTAAATACAGTGAATTTATTACTGATGGCAGTTATGGTGGCGGCTTCGATTTGCCGGAGAAAGTTTGTCCTCATTGCCAGACTGATATGGAGAAAAATGGCCATGATATCCCCTTTGCTGTATTTATGGGTTTCCATGGTGATAAAGTGCCTGATATTGACCTAAACTTTTCCGGTGATTATCAGCCGGTTGCCCACAAATATACCGAAGAATTATTTGGCCGTGATAATGTATTTAGGGCCGGGACGATTGCCACTATCGCCGACAAGACAGCCTATGGTTATGTTAAAAATTATCTGAATGATAAAGGCTCTACCGCCCGTAATGCTTATATAAATAAGCTTGTGGGAGGTTGTACCGGCGTAAAACGAACTACTGGTCAACATCCTGGTGGTATTATGGTTATACCCAGGGATATGGATGTGCATCACTTTACACCAATTCAATATCCGGCAGACGATAAGAACTCAGCAACAATTACTACTCACTTTGATTACCACTCAATCAGTAGTCGCCTGGTCAAACTTGATATTCTAGGACATGATGATCCGACAGTGATCAAAATGCTGGAAGACTTGACACATATTGATCCCAAGACAATTCCTTTTGATGATGCTGCGACGATGAGCCTATTTTCTTCGACAACCGCACTACAGCTTACGCCGGAAGCACTTAACAGTACAGTTGCCACCTTCGGAATACCGGAATTTGGGACTAAATTTGTCAGGCAAATGCTTGAGGATACGAAACCAAAGACCTTTAGTGAACTGATACGAATAAGCGGTTTTTCTCATGGGACAGATGTCTGGCTTAATAATGCCCAGGATCTTATTCGCAGTGGAACTGCTAAACTTTCTGAGGCCATTTCTACGCGTGATGACATTATGGTCTATCTCATGCAGAAAGGCGTTGATTCGCTGCTGGCATTTAAAACTATGGAAAGTGTGCGTAAAGGCAAGGGGATAAAACCTGATGATGTCGAAAAGATCAGGGCTAAAAATGTACCCGAGTGGTTTATCGAATCCTGTCAGAAAATAAAATACATGTTTCCCAAAGCACATGCCGTAGCATATGTAATGATGGCTTTCCGGATAGCCTACTGCAAAGTGCATCATCCGTTGGCATTTTATGCCGCCTATTGCACCGTTAGAGCTACCGATTTTGATGCAGACTTAATTGTCAAAGGTGCTAAAGTACTTAAAGATGAGCTTGTGATGTTAGAGGAAAAAGGAAATGCTCTTTCAACAAAAGAGAAGAGTATCCAAACGATTTTAGAAATAGCGCACGAGATGTACTTGCGCGGGTTTGTTTTTCACCGGGTGGATTTATATAAATCTGACGCTGAAAAATTTCTAATTCTTGATAATGGGCTTTTACCTCCAATTGGGTCCTTGCAAGGGGTAGGAGTATCTGCTGCTCATAATATCGTAGCAGCTCGCGAAGACAGAGATTTTTCGTCAATTGAGGATTTACGCTCGCGCAGCAGAGTTTCTAAAACTGTAATTGATGTTCTGAAAAATCATGGCTGTTTAGCAGGACTAGATGATTCAGATCAAATCCAATTGTTTGCCTGAAGTGAAATTCGAGTGAAAAGCCGGTTGTAAAATTACCAGTTTAGTGGTATAATAGTTGAGTGTATAAAAGGTATTTGACTTTTTAAGAGTGGGTATTGAGCACCCACTCTTTCATCGTATTTTAGCACTAGTCGCTCTTACCATAATTAGGTATGAGAGGTAGGATATTAGGAAACAATATAAAGTAAGAACTGTTACGGCTTATTAAGCCCTAATTGGAGGTGTTAATTGTTGTGTTGCGAGAAAAAATAGAAGCAATAGTGGAAACCATTGTTTCAGATATTATTGTTGATAGTAAACTCGAATTGGTTGATGTTGAATATGTTAAGGAACGGGACTGGTATCTTAGAGTCTTTCTTGATAAAGAATCAGGTATTGAGATTGATGATTGCCAGTGGGTGAGTGAACAACTTGAAGCTAAGCTGGACGAAAGTGATTTAATAAAAGATCATTATTATCTCGAAGTTTCCTCTCCTGGTCTTGATCGTCCGCTAAAAAAAGACCGGGATTTTATCCGTCATGCTGGTGATAAGATAGAAGTGAAAACCTATGAGCCTATTAACGGAGAGAAACTACTAGTGGGGACGTTAATTGGTTTGCTCAATGGTAATGTTCAGATTGATATAGATGGTCAAACTGTTACTATCCCAATAGAAAAGACTGCACAAATCAGACTTCATATAGAATTTTAGCATTGAAAATTGAATAAGGGGGAATTGTTATGAATGCAGAATTTATGCAGGCATTTGAACAACTAGGAAGAGAAAAGGGTATTGCGCCGGAAATTCTGTTTGATGCAATTGAAGCAGCCTTGATTTCTGCGTATAAACGTAACTTTAGCTCGGCACAAAATGTAAGGGTAGCTTTAGACCGAACTACCGGAGAAATACATGTTTATGCCCGCAAGAATGTTGTTGAAGACGTTAGTGATACCCGGCTTGAGCTATCTCTTACTGAAGCCAAGGCAATCGATCCACGCTACGAGCTGGAGGATGTAGTTGAACTTGAAGTTACTCCGAAGAATTTTGGGAGAATTGCGGCCCAAACAGCTAAACAAGTTGTTGTTCAACGGATTAGAGAAGCCGAACGGGGCATGATTTATGAAGAATTTTCTAATCGGGAAAGCGACATTGTAACAGGTATTGTACAACGTATTGAACAAAAGAATGTATATATTGATTTGGGCAAGGCGGAAGCTGTTCTCGCACCGTCTGAACAAATTCCTGATGAAATATATAAACATAATGATAGACTGAAAACATATATAGTGGAAGTAAAAAAAACTACTAAGGGACCACAAATACTTGTATCCAGAACACATCCCGGATTGTTAAAGCGCTTGTTTGAGTTGGAAGTTCCAGAAATTCATGATGGTGTAGTTGAATTAAAATCAGTAGCACGTGAGCCTGGAATGAGATCTAAAATTGCAGTTTACTCTCGTGATGAAACTGTTGATCCGGTAGGGGCCTGCGTAGGTCATAAAGGTATGCGGGTACAGACTATCGTCAATGAGCTCAAAGGTGAAAAAATAGATATTGTTAAGTGGAATACTGATCCGGCAAAATATATAGCCAATGCGTTAAGTCCTGCCAGGGTAATTTCAGTAGAGGTTCAGGAAGCAGAAAAGATGTCCAGGGTGGTTGTGCCTGATTATCAACTTTCATTGGCAATCGGGAAAGAAGGGCAGAATGCGCGGCTGGCAGCTAAGCTTACTGGCTGGAAAATTGACATTAAGAGCGAGTCGCAAGCTGCGCAATTGCCGAATGCACCAGTGAATTTGGCGCAGGAGGAATTGGAGTGAAACCAAAAAAAATTCCTTTCAGAATGTGTGTGGGCTGTCAGGATATGAAATCTAAAAAAGAATTGCTGAGAGTTGTTCGAACGCCAGAAGGCGAGATTGTTTTGGACCCGACCGGTAAAAAGGCCGGACGAGGTGCTTATATGTGCCGTAGTGAGCAATGTCTGACAAAAGCTTTTAAAGAAAAACGACTGGAAAAGGCACTGAAACATCCGATTGGAGAAGAGGTTTATGCTGCGCTTAGACTTGGGATCATAGAATGAATCAACAAAAACTAATGTCGCTTTTGGGGCTGGCTCAAAAGGCAGGCAAAATTGTTTCTGGTGATTTTGCTGTACAAGGAGCTATTAAATCAGGTAAAGCTAGATTGCTTATTATTGCTGCTGATGCTTCTGAGAGTACTAAAAAAGAGTATCAATATTTGGCAGCATCCAAAAATATCACTGTTTTCTGTGTTTTATCGAAAGAACAGTTAGGTAGTGCTATCGGCAAAGCATTACGGGCTGCTGTGGTGATAACTGATGAAGGTTTTGTCAAGCCAATTATCTTGAATTTGCAAGAGTAATTGTTGCCTATGGGAGAGAAAGAAAATGGGGGTGGATCAATGTCCAAATATAGAGTATATGAATTAGCTAAAGAACATAATACAACCAGCAAGGTTATCATAGATATTTTAGGACGGCATAGCATTATTGCTAAAAATCACATGAGTAGTGTGGATGATGATGCCAAAGTTGCTATTGAACGGACTTTTGCCAGAAAGACTGGAACAAATGAACCAACACAGGCTGCGCAGCCTGTTCAATCTGAAAAGAACGAACCAAGGAATGTGCTGCAATCGGCAAAGGAAGCCCAAACTGTAAGCTTGCAGCCAAATCGTCCTCAGTCTAACCATCAGCAACCAAAAACCGGTGACCGTCCGGGTTCTAACAATAATCAACCACAAGCAGGTAATCGTCCGGGTTCTAACAATAATCAACCACAAGCAGGTAATCGTCCGGGTTCTAACAATAATCAACCACAAGCAGGCAATCGTCCGGGATCTAACAATAGTCAACCACAAGCAGGCAACCGTCCGGGATCTAACAATAGTCAACCACAAGCAGGCAACCGTCCGGGATCTAACAATAGTCAACCACAAGCAGGCAACCGTCCGGGCTATAACCATCAGCAGCCAAAAGCAGGTAACCGCCCGGGTTATAGCAATAATCAACAGCAATCAACCAACCGTCCGGGCTATAACCATCAGCAGCCACAAACAGGTAACCGTCCGGGTTATAACAATCAACAACAGTCAACTAACCGTCCGGGCTTTACCAATCAACAACAATCTAATAACCGTTCGGGCTACAATAATCAACAGCAGCCATCAACTAATCGTCCAGGCTATACTAATCAACAACAATCTAATAATCGTCCGCAACCAGCAGGGCAAACCCCGAATACCCAACAGCGTTCGGGGGCTGGTCAGCAAGGACAACAGACGGCTAACAATAATCGTCGTCCCTTTACTAATAACTCTCGCAATAGCGGTGGTCCAGGCCATGGAAATAGGAATCCGCGTTCTAATCAACACAGACACCAACCTGGGAAAAATCAGGCTCCTCATGTAAAAGTTGAGATGCCCAAACCGAAGAGTATTCGGATTGGCGAATCAATTGCAGTTAAAGATCTTGCCGGGAAAATGGGCCGCGAAGTCAGCGAAATTATCAAAAAGCTGATGATGCTGGGAACCATGGTGAATATTAATCAAGAAGTTGATTTTGATACTGCCTGTATTTTAGGCGGAGAATTCGGGGTTGAGGTAGAAGCAATTCCACCTGAGGAAGATCCAACAGAGATTCCTGAAATCGAAGATGAGGAAAAGGACTTGGTTTACCGGCCACCGGTTGTTACTGTTATGGGTCATGTTGACCATGGTAAAACTTCACTCTTAGATTCTATCCGTCAAACACATGTCACAACGCAAGAAGCTGGCGGGATTACACAGCATATTGGCGCCTATCAGGTGATGTGCAAAGGAAAGAAAATCGTCTTTCTAGATACCCCGGGGCATGAAGCTTTTACAGCCATGCGTGCGCGTGGTGCACAAGCTACCGATATTGCCATTTTAGTAGTTGCAGCTGATGATGGTGTTATGCCTCAGACTATAGAGGCTATTAATCATGCTAAATCAGCGAAAGTACCAATTATTGTAGCGATCAATAAAATGGACCGCCCAGGGGCGAATCCTGACAGAGTTAAGCAACAGTTGGCAGAACACCAGTTAATTCCTGAAGATTGGGGCGGCGAGACCATTATGGTACCGGTGTCTGCTCATCAAAAGACAGGTATTAGTGACTTACTTGAAATGATTTTACTAGTCGCTGAAATGCTTGACCTTAAAGCAAACCCCAACCGTCTTGCATATGGCATAATTATTGAAGCCAAACTTGATAAAGGACGCGGTCCAGTATCAACAGTGCTTGTACAAAAAGGTACACTGCGGGTCGGTGATACAATTATCGCCGGAACAGCTTATGGTAAAGTTCGAGCCATGACAAATGACCGGGGCGAAAAGATAAAGAAAGCTGAGCCTTCTACTCCGGTAGAGGTACTTGGTTTAGCAGATGTCCCGGCAGCCGGAGATATTTTAGTAGCTGTGGATGAGCGGACAGCCAGAGCTGTGGCTGAAAAACGTGTGGCCAAAAAACGTACTGACGAGATTAAACAATCGCAGAAAGTTTCGCTGGAAGATTTGTTTAATCAAATTCAGGAAGGCAGCATAAAAGACCTCAATATAGTTGTTAAAGCAGATGTTCAGGGCTCTGTTGAAGCACTTCGGCAATCATTGTTAAATATCAAAAACAAGGAAGTCAGGGTAAACATTGTTCATGCCGGTGTCGGAGCTATTAATGAATCTGATGTTATGTTGGCAGCTGCTTCCAACGCACTTATTATTGGCTTTAACGTTCGGCCTGCCGGGAATGCCCGTAAGGCTGCTGATAGTGAAAAAATTGATATCAGGCTTTATCGTGTTATCTATGATGCCATTAATGATGTAGAAGCTGCTATCACTGGAATGCTGGCACCCGAGTTTAAAGAAGTTATACTAGGACGTGTAGAGGTACGGCAAGTTATTTCTATTCCTAAAGCAGTAGTTGCAGGCTCGTATGTACTTGAAGGGAAAATAACAAGTACTGCACAAGTTCGACTGATTAGAGATGGTATTGTTATTCATGAAGGAAAGCTTGAATCACTCCGCCGCTTTAAAGATGATGTTAAAGAAGTCGCACAAGGATATGAGTGCGGTATAACCATTGAAAAGTTTCGGGATGTTAAGGAAGGCGACACGATTGAGGCCTTTACCATGGAAGAGGTCGCTCCTAAGGCTTAAGCGTAAACGGTATGTCAAGATGGTGGAGGAATTACGATGGGACAACTGCGGGTAGAAAAAGTGCAGGAATTCATAAAACAAGAAATCAGTAAAATCATTCTGTCTGAGCTTAAAGATCCGCGCATTGGTTTTGTAACAGTAACCAGAGTGGAAGCTACTGGTGACTTGCGAAGTGCTAAAGTATATGTCAGCTTAATGGGAAATGATGATCAAAAAGCAGAGACTTGGGCCGGGTTGACTAAAGCCTTGGGGTATATGCGGTCGGAAATTGGCAAACGAATTAGAATGAGATGTACTCCCGAACTATCTTTGCATCTTGATGAAACCTTAGAGTATAGTGCGCGCATTCAGGAATTGATTTTAAAAATCAAGCAGGAAGAAGGCAACTAGTAACAATATGGAAGTGTCTATTAAACACAGCGCTAAGCTGTTAAGTCAGGCTAATCATATCGTGCTTACTGCCCATATCCATCCTGATGGCGATGCACTGGGGTCAATGCTGGCGCTTTATGCCTATTTATCAGCCCAAGGGAAAAATGTCAAGATGCTACTTGATGATGAAGTTCCTCGTGCTTTTAGATTTCTTGCTGATTGGAAAAAAATCGAACAGCCTCAAAGTGCAATGCCTGAGACCGATTTGCTGGTAGTGCTTGATTCCAGCGACTTAGAACGGATTGGTAAAGTAAAGGATGTTGTTAAAGCGCCTATCCTTAATATTGACCACCATATATCTAATCTCAAGTTTGCTGAGTATTGGTATGTAGACAGTCAAGTAGCGGCAACAGGAGAATTGATTTTTAAACTGCTAAAAGAAATGAATGCAGCTATCACTAGCGGTATGGCTACAGCTTTGTTTATGGCGATAGCTACTGACTGCGGTTTCTTTCGCTTTGCCAATACTTCAGCAGAAACGCTAAAACTTGCTTCAGAACTAGTAGCTTTGGGTGCAAAGCCTCATACTATTTCTGAATATCTGGATGCTAAGCCACTGGCTGTGATTAAGGCATTACCCAAAGTGCTTGAAACACTCGAGATTATTGAAGGTGGTCAAAATGGGAAAATTGCAGCCTTGACATTGAGTCAAGAAATATTAGCTGATTTCAAAGACGATACAGAAGGATTTATTAACTATCCCCGCAATATTGAAGGCATTGAAATTGCCATTATGTTTAAAGAAGCCGATACTCACAGTGTTAGGGTTAGCTTACGTTCAAAAATGGTAGATGTAAGTCAGCTTGCACTTGCCTTTGGCGGCGGTGGCCATGCCCGGGCGGCTGGATGTACGGTGCCAGAAACTCTTGGCAGAGCTAAAACTTTGATTATAGACGCGGCCAAACAACTGTTAGTTAAAGGATTAGGAGTCGATGATGCAGAGCGGGATAATTAATGTACTTAAACCGCCGGGCATGACATCACATGATGTTGTATCATATATCCGGCGGCAATATAGCATAAAGCGTGTTGGGCATGCGGGTACCTTGGACCCTGCAGCAGCAGGCGTATTACCTGTGTTTATTGGCAATGCAACAAGGCTTGTTGAATACCTGGCTGACGCAGATAAAAGCTATCGGGCTGAGCTTACCTTTGGTTTTGAAACAGATACAGGTGATGATACCGGAAAAATTATAAATAGTCGCTCATATAGTCGGCCTAATTTGAATGAGATCGAGGATGCACTTGCTTCTTTTGTCGGCGAAAATGAGCAAATTCCGCCGATGTACTCTGCGATAAAAATTGGTGGTAAAAAGTTGTATGAACTGGCCAGGCAAGGTCAGGTTGTTGAGCGAAAACCGCGTAAAATTATAATCAATAATATCTCACTTGTAACCGAATGCGAAACAGGTATTGTATTTGATGTAACCTGTTCTAAAGGAACCTATATTAGGGTCTTGTGTGCTGATATCGGCTACCGGTTAAATTGCTTGGCAGTAATGAGTTTTTTAGTCAGGACAAGAGTAGGAAATTTTCATTTAGAGCAGGCTTTAACTCTTGAGGAAATTGCCGCTAATAAAGAGCAAGCTATTCAAACTGCGGATAGTGTTTTGACTCATCTGCCAGCGATCGTGTTGTCAGAACAAGAAGCCCAGGCTATAAAAAATGGGCGTAGTATCTGCTGCAAGCAAAGCGGTTCTGATTTAATAAAAATGTATGACAGGGAAAGCACATTCATTGGTATTGGTCGAGAAACATGTCAACTGGGCGGGCATGTAACACTAACTCCCGTGAAGATATTAGGTCCGGGCCAGTAACGGTCCGGATTCTTACATAGACGGGTAATGAGGAGAAACAGAAAAAGAATGAAAGTCTTTAACCAGATAGAGAACGTGAAGCACCATCCACCTGTCTATATGGCTTTAGGCACTTTTGATGGTATTCATATTGGACATCAGGCAATCATTATGCGTACACTGCAACAGGCAAAAAATAACAACTGTTGCAGTGCTGTCTTTACTTTTAGTAATCATCCGCTTGACGTGATTGATGCTGACCGCTGTCCGCCACTTATTATAACTAATCAGGAAAAGGTAAATTTAATTGCCGAGTTGGGTGTGGACATGTTATTTAATGTTCCCTTTACTACCGAATTCTTACAATTAACTCCTGAAAAATTTATTGAGAAATTAGTTACTAACATTAATCTTCGGCATATAATTGTTGGTGCTAACTTCACTTATGGATATCGGGGGGCTGGAACGCCGGCGCTATTAACAGCTGCTGGCGCTAAACACGGTTTTACTGTCGATGTGGTCAATATGGTGGATAGGGACGGGGTTATTGTAAGCAGTACCGTCATTAGGCAACTGGTTACAGAGGGTGCGGTTAAGCAGGCAGCAAACTTACTTGGTCGGCCGATAACTATATCCGGTAAAATCAGTAAAGGTGACCAACGCGGGCGAAAACTCGGTTTTCCTACAGCAAATTTGGCGATTGTACAGGGGTTTTTGGTTCCGAGTGACGGAGTTTATGCTGTTTATGTATATGATGAAGCCGGTGCTAAGTATAATGGTGTTGCCAATGTTGGCAATAATCCTACTTTTACTCGTCAAACCCACCGTATTGAGGTACATATATTGGACTTTGACCGCGTTATTTATGGGCAGCAGCTAAGGATCCAATTTATCGATAGAATTCGTGGTGAGATTGCTTTTACTAACGTTAGGCAACTTAAAGAGCAAATGCAGGCAGATATTGAATTTTCTCGTAAACATTATTTTTAATTGTTTTGGTTTACATGTTTTTAATTTTATGGTAAAATATTTTTTAGTGAGTAAATTACATCATTAACCGTAGCGAGGATAATCGAGTCTCCGGCGATGTCTTGGCTAATGGGGATAGACAAGAAAAAGGAGGTGAACCACAGTGTTGACACCTGAAAACAAACAAAAGCTTATTGAAACATATCGTGTACACTTAAATGATACTGGATCTCCTGAAGTTCAGATTGCTATTCTTACAGAACGTATTAATTACCTAACTGAACATTTGAGAGAACACAAAAAAGACCATCACTCCCGTCGCGGCCTGCTAAAAATGGTTGGTCAGCGCAGAGGTCTCTTGAATTATCTGCGTGAAAGCGATATTGAGCGTTATCGTTCAATTTTAGAAAAACTTAACTTACGAAAATAAGTAAAAAGCGGATTTTCCGCTTTTTATTTTTTTCTTAGGTTAAAGAAAATAAAAAAGGGAATAATAAGAAAAATGTCGAACAGTTAATCTTTGCTAAAAGAAAAGGGGCTTATACAGAGGAGGAAAATAAAATATGGAAAAATTCCAGATGGAACTAGGTGGCCGGACCTTGATCATTGAATCAGGGAAAATGGCTAAACAAGCCAGCGGTGCGGTGTTGGTGCGTTATGGCGATACTGCAGTGCTGGTCGCAGCAACCCAATCAGCTGAACCGAGACCAGGTATTGACTTTTTCCCGTTAACAGTTGATTATGAAGAACGCTTATATTCGGTAGGTAAAATTCCAGGTGGTTTTATTAAGCGGGAAGGGCGTCCAAGTGAAGCATCTATTTTAGCCAGTCGTTTAATTGATCGCCCGATTCGACCACTGTTTGCCGATGGATTGCGTAATGATGTTCATGTAGTAGCGACAGTAATGTCGGTGGATCAAAATAACCCGCCTGATATTGCAGCTATGATTGGTGCATCTTGCGCTTTAAGTATTTCCGACATTGTCTTTAACGGGCCTGTTGGTGGCGTTCGCGTCGGGTTGATCAATAATCAATTTATTTTGAATCCTACGATAGAGCAGCAAGAAAAAAGCGATCTTAACTTAGCTGTAGCAGGCACAAAAGATGCTATCCTGATGGTTGAAGCAGGAGCAAATGAATTGTCTGAAGATACTATGCTTGAAGCGATTTTATTTGGGCATGCTGCAATTAAAGAGATAGTGGCTTTTCAGGAAACTATTATTGCTAAAATTGGCAAGCCTAAGAAAGAAAAACCGATTTATGAAGTGCCAGCCGAAATTGACGTGGCTATGCGTGAGTACATAACCGAACAGTTAAAAGTTGCTGTAGCTAATGCGGACAAACTTGTACGTGAGGAAAATATCAAACAGATTAAAAATGAAGCTACTGAGCATTTCCTGTCAATTTACCCTGAGAACGGAAAAGATATTAATAATATGTTCCAAAAGATTCTCAAAGAGATTGTGCGGAAAATGATTACAGTAGATAAAATTCGCCCTGATGGCCGTCAGATTGACGAAGTACGTCCTATTACCTGTGAAGTAGGTTTGTTGGCACGTACTCATGGTTCTGGACTATTTACCCGTGGTCAAACACAAGTCTTTACTATCACTACGTTAGGAGCTATTGGCGACGAACAGATTCTTGATGGTCTTGGGGTTGAGGAATCCAAACGCTATATGCATCATTATAATTTTCCGTCATTTAGTGTTGGTGAGACTAGACCTTCACGTGGGCCTGGACGTCGTGAAATTGGACATGGCGCGTTAGCTGAACGGGCACTAGTACCTGTTATCCCTTCCGAGATGGAGTTCCCGTATACCCTTCGTTTAGTATCAGAAGTACTAGAGTCCAATGGCTCTACTTCTATGGGCAGTGTATGCGGCAGTACCTTATCCCTAATGGATGCAGGTGTTCCAATTAAAGCGCCGGTATCTGGTGTTGCTATGGGCTTAGTTAAAGATGGCAGCAATTACACAATCTTAACTGATATTCAAGGTATGGAAGACGCGCTTGGAGATATGGATTTTAAAGTGGCCGGTACTACTAAAGGTGTAACTGCTATGCAGATGGATATGAAAATATCGGGGATTACGGAAGCAATTTTTAAAGACGCACTGGCACAAGCGAAACGTGGCCGGATGCATATACTAGACAAAATGCTTGAGGCGATCAAAGAACCCAGAAAAGAACTTTCCCCATTTGCACCACGCATTATTACCATGGAAATTGATCCGGATAAAATCCGAGATGTTATTGGACCAGGTGGCAAGACAATTAAAAAAATTATTGAAGAGACCGGCGTTAGCATTGATATTGAAGATGATGGTAAGGTTTTCATCGCAGCAGTTGATGTTGAGGCTGGCCAGAAGGCAGTGAGCATCATTGAAGCCTTAATACGCAGTGTCGAAGTTGGTGCCACATATACTGGTAAAGTCACCCGGTTAATGAATTTTGGTGCATTTGTCGAAATTATTCCTGGTAAGGAAGGTCTTGTGCATATCTCGCAGCTCGCACTTGAGCGTATTGCCAAAGTGGAAGATGTCGTTAAAGTAGGCGATGAAATTATGGTCAAAGTGACCGAAATTGACCGCCAGGGACGTATTAATTTGTCTCGTAAAGAATTGTTGAAGGCCGAACAAAAGGAAAATCAGCCTGAAAACGCTGGAAAATAGCAGATAATCAGCTGGGACTTGGCAATAAGCCAAGTCTTTTTATTTTGGCTCATAAAATACAGGTAATAGTAATACATTGTATTACTACGCAAGAGTAGTGAGCGGGAGTTGATTATATGCAGTGTAAAGTGGTAACTGTAGGAAAAGTTCGTGCTTGGTATGTATATTTTACTATTGGCGTTTTTATGGTAGTCGCTATGCTGGCAGGCAGTCTCCAACCATTAGTAAACACTACGCAGCTAGCTGCTGCAGTGCCGCCGGTATTTCAAGGTAATCCATCTCAGCCACAGATTGCATTGGCTTGCAATGTATTTTGGGGAGAGGAATATCTTCCAGACATGTTGAAAACACTTGATGAAAATAATATTCATATTACTTTTTTTATTGGTGGAAGCTGGGCCAACAAATATCCGGAAGTACTTAAAGATATGGCTAATAGAGGCCACGAACTTGGAAACCATACCTATAGTCATCCGCATCCTAATAACTTAAGTAAAGAAAAAAATAAAGAACAGATAGTAAAAACAGAGGAGCTTGTGAATAGCGTTACAGGGATAAAAACAAATTTATATGCACCGCCCTATGGTGAATACAACAATACAGTACTGCAAGCTGCACAAGAACTCAACTATACTACTGTTATGTGGAGCATTGATACAATTGACTGGAAGCGCCCGCCCCCTGAAGTTATTACCGAGCGGGTGCTAAAAAAACTTCATAATGGTGCTATTATTCTGATGCATCCGACAGCACCAACAGCTCAGGCTCTTCCAGGGTTAATTGCTGAAATAAAGAAACGAGGATATACGATAACAAGTGTATCTGATATACTAAAATAGAATAAATAGGCAGGCGAAAGCTTGCTTTTTTTATTGCCTAATTGCGTCATCTATGATAGTATTATGTTTACATAAGCGGAAAACCTTTTATTATGTTTAGCTGAGAACTAAGTTACTTACAGCCTTTCACTTTTCGCAAAGGCTGTAAGTAAGCTATGCTTTTTGGAATGGAGGTTACGATATGAACAAATACAAGAATTTACTATCCTGGGTAGTAATAATGGTTTTTATGATAACCATTATGCTGCCTGTTACCCCTGCATATGCCGCCTTTTCAATAGCTGATTTACTAGGACAAGCTACTGCGGCTAATGACTCTAGTGTATCGGCTGGCACGAGTACTGGTAAAGGTATGCTAGACATTTTACTTGGCCTATTACTAGGCAAAGTTTTGGGCAATAACGGCTCTACCACTGCGGCAACGCAAAATAACTCTGCCGGTGGATTAATTAGTTCATCACCGAAAGAATTTGTGGGTTTTTACGCCGAATGGTGGGGAGCTGATACTTCTTCCTATAATTCCATGGTAAAAAACACTGATGTAATTAAAACAATTGCCCCATTCTGGGCTACAATGCAGGCTGATGGCACAGTGATTGACCGCGGCGGCAATGACCATGCTGCAGTGGTTAAAACTGCTCAGCAGAAGGATATGACAGTATTGCTGCTGGTTAATAATGCCAAACAAGACAACAACACCTCTGCGCCAGTTCATACCGTACTGGCAAATCCGGCACTTAGGACGAAAACGATTGACAATTTTGAGACCTATATCAAGAAGTATAATCTTGACGGTATTAATGTTGATTTTGAAATGGTGCCTGCTGAAGATCGCGATAACCTGACAGCATTTATGCGGGAGCTTTCTGCTCGCCTCAAACCACAGGGCTTGCTTGTTACAATTGATGTTTTTCCTAAACAAAATGAAAATAATGATGTGGCCGCTGCCTATGACTATGCAGAGCTGGCTAACTATGCTGACAAAATTATGATTATGGCTTATGACAATCATGGCATGTGGAGTGGGCCCGGCCCGATTGCGGATATTGGTTGGGTAGAAAACAACCTAAAATATGCACTCAAGTTTATCCCTAAGAATAAATTATACCTTGGTATTGCTGCCTATGGGTATGATTGGTCAGCCCAGGGAACACAGTCGTTAGAGTATAAGGCGATAATGGATCTATCCCAGCGTTATGGACAAGCAGTACAATGGGATGATGCAGCAAAATCTCCGTATTTTAGTTATACTGCCGCTGATGGTATTGCTCACACCGTTTGGTTTGAAAGCAGCGAAAGTATAAAACATAAGCTGGCACTTATTACTAAATATGACATTGCTGGTGCAGCTATGTGGAAGCTTGGCGAAGAAGATCCCGGAGTTTGGACAATCCTGCGGGATAAGTTTCGCAAGTGATTCCAAATGAATAAAACTCAATACAGGAGGTTTATGGTGTATAGTAAAAAAATATTGATAGTAACCATGCTTTTGGTCTTGGTATTTAATATAGCAGGACCAGTACAAGTAAGTCATGCTGCAGCTTTGGACAATGTTATCAATACTCTGGCAGCTTCGACTGTTTCATCCACCAATAGTGGGGCTGGCGGGTCAGACGTATTTAGCAAGCTATTTAGCTTATTATTTGATAAAATACTCGGGCCAATATTGAATATTTTTAGTGGTGGCAAAGCAGCAACCACCTTACCCGAAAATCCGGTAAAAGTGACACCGCTTCCTGCTGATGAAGGGACTACAGGTATTGTAGACAGCGGTATATTACGCGGTAAAGTTATTGTTGTTGATCCTGGTCATGGTGGTAGCAACCCCGGTGCGGTAGCTAATTACACCAGAGAAACAGATAACAACTTGGCAGTTAGTCTCAAATTGAGAGATAAGCTGACTAAAGCTGGAGCAAAAGTTATTATGACAAGGGAAAGTGATCGCACTGTTGCACCTGAAGGCAGTTCGTTAGGTCAGGAGTTGGCAGCACGCGTGGATATTGCTGAAGCGAATAATGCAGATATTTTTGTCAGTGTCCACTCGAACTCCAATCCCGACCCTTCCATATATGGAACGATGACTTTTTATCCGAGTGGCAAATCATCCAAATTGGCACTTGAGGTTCAAAACAGTATCATTAAAGAAACCGGTGCTGTAGATAAAGGAACTTCCTCGGCAACTTTCTATGTGCTGCGCAATACATCCATGCCGAGCATTTTGGTCGAAATGGGTTTTGTGACCAATGCGAGCGAGGCCCGTAAGTTGCAGGAAGATAATTACCGGAATAAAATAGCGCAGGGTATTTTTAATGGTGTAGTAAAATACTTTAACAACTAGTAATGTTAGTTTGTTTTTTAACAGAGATAAACGCAGTGCGAATATCTCTGTTTTTTTCTTTAGCAAATTTAGGTATAATAAGGTTTATACTACCTGGAAACATATTCTTTTGAAATGGTTACCAATAAGAACAATTTGTAGTAAAATACGAAGGCATTATTTTTGCTGTAATGAAAAGGAGATTTATGTACAAAAAATCAGTATTGCCAAATGGAATTCGCATTGTATCTGAAACGATTCCTTATGTGAAATCAGTTAGTATGGGCGTATGGCTTGCAACAGGATCAAGGCTTGAAGAAGAATATAATCATGGAGTTTCTCATTTTATTGAACACTTGATGTTTAAAGGAACGGCCCGGCGTTCGGCCAAGGATATTGCTGAGCTAGTTGATGCTGTTGGTGGGCAGTTGAATGCATTTACTGCTAAAGAGTGTACTTGTTACTATTTGAAGGTTTTGGATTCTCATGCTGATTTAGCGATGGATATTCTAAGCGATATGCTGCTGTCATCAAAATTTGCCGAAGAAGATATAGAACGTGAGCGCCAAGTAGTAATGGAAGAAGTACATATGTATGAAGATTCCCCAGATGAATTGGTGCATGATCTTCATCTGGATACTGTGTGGCCTGTTCATCCACTAGGGCGAAATATTTTGGGTACGACTGATTCAATTGAACGCTTTAATCGAGATACTATACTGAAATATTATCAGGATTTTTACACGCCTGATAATATGGTAATTGCTGCTGCCGGAAACATAACGCATGAAGAATTAGTAGCATTAGCGACCCGTTATTTTAATGGCTTTAAAGGACAAAAAAGAGAATTAGCGATAACTCCCCCGACCTTTGAGTCGGCCAGAACAATTATTTGCAAAGATTCCGAGCAAGTGCATATCTGCTTAGGAACATTGAGTGTGCCCCAGGAGGACCCCAAGATCTATCCAGTTTATATTTTTAATAATCTATTAGGTGGCGGAATAAGCTCTAAATTATTCCAAACCATTCGCGAAGAACGTGGACTGGCCTATTCCATTTATTCTTATCAAAATAGCTACAAGGATGCCGGCTTGCTTACAATTTACGCCGGTACTCGACCTGTAAATGTAAATCAGGTTTTGGACCTTATAATAGAAAACTTGCGGGAATTTAGAAGTAAAGGCATAAGTGAGCAAGAAATGATTAAGTCCAAAGAGCAAATAAAGGGGAGTTTGCTGCTGGGCTTAGAGAGTTCAAGCAGCAGGATGTCCCGTATTGGAAAAATGGAAGTTACTTTGGGAAAATTTGTTTCTTTAGATGAGGTTGTAAACAAGATAGACCAGGTGACGCTAACTGATGTGAATCAGATGATTGAGCAAATGCTTGTTGCTGAAAAACTATGCTTTACTGCGCTGGGCCCTATTGGTTCATTAACTATTAATACTAATTTTAGTTTTTAAGGAGGAATTTTATGGCAAGAGGTTTTGAGGTAATTAGTCAATATCGAGAGCATGATATAAAATTACCTATTCGCAAGACTACATTAAGTGCCGGGTATGATCTTACAATTGCCCAGGATGTTACTTTGTTTCCCGGAAAGGTTGTGTTAGTTCCGACAGGCATTAAAGCTTATATGGAGGAAGACGAATACCTAGGCATTCATATTCGCTCTGGTTTGGCTGTTAAGCATAGTTTGAGTTTAATTAATGGGCAAGGGATTATTGATGCTGACTATTATAATAATAAGGAGAATGAGGGACATATTTTAATTGCCGTTTTTAACCATGGGTCAGAATCTGTTACAATTACCAAAGGAACCAGATTAGCACAGGCGATTTTTTATAAGTATCTTATAGCAGATAACGATTGTGCTGATACTGTTCGTTCAGGCGGCTTTGGGAGTACCGGTCAGTAACGGATGGTGATTTTTTTTCATAACTTATTCTTATTAACCATATACATAGGTAGAAGCAGGTTAAGGGAGGGCTACTATGTATACCTGGGCGACATTAGTGTTAATTATCTTGGTGGTTATGGGGTCTGTTTGGCTGCGTGTTTGCCGTTTGCGCATGTCTTTGGACAATATACCCTATATTGAGCCAAAAACATCCCCCTTTTCCCATGCTGTACAAGATTTAGTTGCCACTGCCGGCGGCGTATATCTTTCTTTGGTAATGATTGTTTCATTTTTAAAGCTGGAGCTGCCTGAACGGATAACTATCAGTATAATTACTTTCGATCCTCTGGCCATGACGGCGATTGCAGTGGCGGTTGTTCAACCAGTTGTTAGTAAATTATTTGATAGCAAGTAGGTGAAAGCATGCGGATAAGTGAAATGACTGGAAAAGAAGTTATTAATTTGGGAGACGGTGCGCGTTTAGGTATCGTTGGCGAGTGTGAACTTACTTTTGACAGTTGCTCCGGTGTTATTGGCGGATTAATTCTCCCCAAACGAAAAACAGTATTTAATTTTTTAGGTGACAATCAGATAGTAATAATACCATGGGAGGCAATCAAACGCATTGGGGATGAAGTTGTTATTGTTGACTTAGATAATGCGTATGAGCGCATGTATTCTAGCTAAGTTTGGGTAATAAAAGACTTGGTTTGTGTCAAGTCTTTTATTCTTTACCTTTCCATCTAGCATAAAAAATGCGGTACTTGTCAACCCTAACAGTAAACTGTATATCAGATTAATGTTAGGAGGCTTATTGATGTCAATAACAAACGATTCTATTTTGCAAGGAACTACTGGCAGTCAGCCAACAACTCAAATCTCAGGCCATACAGAGAATGCTTTGGTAAATAGTAATACAAGCACCCAGTCGCAAACTGCAAATGCTCAGATACCGGTTGCGGGTTCGGCGGCGCAGACTCAGCCGTCTGCAATGCAGGCAGGCACAACAGGAGTAAAGAGCGTAATTGGTGTATTTAATTCTCATGATAAGGCTGAGCAGGCGGTAAATGCGCTTAGAACGCAAGGGTTCACAACAGAAGAAATAAATATTGTTTCCAAGAATAAAAAGCAGCAAGGCCGGGAAACTGAATATGTTGAGGATGATATTACCGATGGTGCCCTAACAGGCGGCACGTTAGGCGGTATTGGCGGTTTGCTTTTGGGGGCAGGTGCTTTAGCTATTCCTGGTGTAGGACCTGTATTAGCCGCAGGGCCAATAGCAGCTGCCTTAAGTGGGGCGGTAGCAGGCGGTATTACGGGTGGCCTTATTGATTGGGGTATTCCGGCGGAAGCAGGCAGGCGCTATGAACAACATGTAGTACAAGGCGGGATTCTGGCAATAATCCGCTCTGATGCCGCTAAAGCGAATCAAGCAGCTCAAATTCTGCGTCAAAACGGAGCAAAAGATGTTGAAACTCATGCATTAACCTAAAAATGTGTTTTTACCAGAAGCATTTTGGGTGATAAAATAAACAACTCTCAATATTTATTTGACAATGCAGGAACATTTGGTATAAAATGTGTATAAAATGAATAAGCAACATCCTGTAAAGGATGAAGTAGAGGTGCGGGAGTCAAGAGTACTTTCAGTGAGAGTGGAATCGATGAGCTGAAAGAAAAGGGGTAACCGCCGAAGTAAGAAAGAACGCCAAATCTTCTTACTGGTCTTACATCAAATAGATTTAAGACTGTCACCAGTACTTGGTGGAGTGCTATCTCATCTGGTCAGGGACGATATATACGCATATATTTTCCTAAGGTCAGAAAATGCTGTTTAGCAGCTGGTGAGAAATGTACTCACCAGCTGCTTTTTATCTTTTATCCAGCTGGAAAGTTTACTTTCTCTGGATTGAACAAGGCTTCTTTTCTTATTAAACAGGAGGTGGATAGTGCTTGATTAGAGTGATGGTATGTGGTGCCTATGGCAAAATGGGTCGGGAAGTGTTGAGAGCCGTTCATAATGATCCACAGTTAAGCATAGTAGGAGCAGTAGATATAAATTCCGAGTTTGCTGATGTAGGTGATATTATCGGTGCAGGTAAAACAGGGGTAACAGTTGGCAATGATTTACTTACTGTTATCAATGAAACGAAACCTCAGGTTATGGTTGATTTTACCAATCCGCAATCAGTTTTAAATAACATTAAGTTTGCAATTAAAAATGGCGTCTGTCCGGTTGTAGGTACAACCGGTTTAACGGAACCTGATATTGAGGATATTCGTGAACTATGTGCCGTTTCTAAAGTTAATGCGGTTATTTCACCTAATTTTTCCATCGGCGCTATTCTTATGATGAAGCTTGCACAAGAGGCTGCTAAGTATTTGCCGCATGTTGAAATTATTGAGATGCATCATGACCAAAAACTTGATGCTCCGTCTGGCACAGCTCTCAGAACTGCCGAATTAATTGCCGGTGTACGGGGAACAATGCAGCAAGGCCATCCCGATGAGAAAGAAAAATTACCTGGTGCGCGTGGCGGCGAGGAAGCAGGTATTCGATTACATAGTGTTCGGTTACCTGGCTATGTAGCTCATCAGGAAGTAATTTTTGGTGGCTTGGGACAAACGCTAACAATTCGCCATGACTCGATATCCAGAGAATCTTTTATGCCGGGAGTAGTACTGGCTTGTAAGAAAGTGCTAACCGTTGATGGACTGATTTTGGGTCTTGAGCATATAATGGGCTAGAGCGTGCCAAAGAATGCTGATCTGCAAGAACTATGAGTTGAATTATTGAATGGGGGAAAACTTAAATGAAAAAGTATAATGTAGCAATTTTAGGGGCAACTGGAGCAGTTGGCCAAGAATTTTTAAAACTTATTGAAGAACGTAATTTTCCATTTAACGAATTGAAGTTGTTAGCATCTGAACGCTCAGCAGGTAAAACTATTGCCTTTATGGGTAAAGACTACATCGTTGAGGAGGCAACACCAGATTCATTTAATGGTGTGCAGATTGCCTTATTTGCAGGCGGTTCAATTAGTAAAACATTAGCTCCTGAGGCCGCCAAACGGGGAGCGGTTGTTATTGATAACTCAAGTGCTTTCCGTATGGACCCGGAAGTACCTTTGGTTGTGCCGGAAGTTAACCCTGAAGCTATAAAAAATCACAAAGGGATTATTGCTAACCCTAATTGTTCAACAATTATTATGGTTATGGCATTAAAGCCTGTCTATGATGCAGCAAAGATCAAGCGCATAGTTGTTTCTACTTATCAAGCTGTTTCGGGCGCCGGCAAAGAAGGCATTGATGAACTGACTGACCAGGTTAGGTCGGTTGTAGAAAATCGTCCTGTAGAAGCGAATATTTTACCAAGTGCCAGCTTGCCCAAGCATTATCAAATAGCGTTTAATCTCTTACCACAGATAGATGTATTTGTTGAGGAAGATTACACTAAAGAAGAAATGAAAATGATAAATGAGACCCATAAAATATTCAATGACTATAACATCGGGATAACTGCGACGACAGTTAGGGTACCAGTATATCGCAGTCACTCTGAATCTATTAACATCGAGTTGAATGGCCCGCTGTCTCCAGAAGAGGCAAAACAGGTACTCTCTAAATTTTCGGGTGTAATTGTACAAGATAACCCGGCTGAAATGCTGTATCCTATGCCGTTATATACTTCGGACAGTAATGAAGTGTTCGTCGGTCGTATTCGGGCCGATAAAACTGTACCTTATGGATTAAACATGTGGGTAGTAGGCGATCAAATTAGAAAAGGTGCAGCGCTTAATGCTCTGCAAATAGCTGAGTATATGATTGAGCATAATTTAATTTGAGGTGTACAAAATGCGAATAATTGTCCAGAAGTTCGGGGGCACATCTGTTGCGTCACCCGAAGTGCGGGAACTTGCACTGCGCAAAATTGAAAAGGCGCGGGATCAAGGCTTTAATCCGGTAGTTGTAGTATCGGCTATGGGACGCAAGGGGGCTCCTTACGCTACCGATACACTAATTGATATCGCGCGGTCAGCCTATAAGAATATTGCTGATCGCGAACTTGATCAGATTATGTGTTGTGGCGAAATAATCTCAGCCGTGATTATGGCCGGTATGCTGCAGGCCGCAGGTATGGACGCAGTAATGTTGACAGGAGGAATTGCGGGTATTATTACTGACGAACATTTTACTGATGCCCGCATTTTAAAGTGTGATCCAACAAAGATAATCAATCTGTTAAAACAGGGAAAGGTACCTGTTGTGTGTGGTTTTCAGGGTATGACTGGCGAAAACGAATTTACCACCTTGGGACGAGGCGGCAGTGATACTAGTGCATCAGCCTTGGGGGCGGCTCTGAATGCTGATATTATTGAAATATATACAGATGTTGACGGAATCATGACAGCTGATCCAAGAATTGTTGAGAATGCAAAAATCCTTGATTGCATAAGTTATGGGGAAGTATGTCAACTGGCTCATCAAGGTGCCAAGGTTATACATCCCCGCGCAGTTGAAATTGCCATGCAAAAAAATATTCCCCTTGTAGTAAAATCAACATTTTCTGAAGCTCCCGGAACACTTATTACTAATATTGCCAAAGAAGACACCGGTGGTTCAGCAGTAATTGACCGTGTTGCAACAGGCGTAACCTACTTGACCAATATTGTTCAGGTTAAAGTTCATCTAGACGATACTATGGGAACTGATGCAAGTTTTAAGGTGTTTAAAACTATGGCTGATAATGGTATTAGCGTTGATTTAATTAATATTCATCCCGGCGAGATCATGTTTACCATTAATGCTGACCATGCCGAAAAAGCATCAATAAAACTTAAACGTTTAAATTATGAATTTGAAATAGTAGAAGATTGTGCAAAAGTATCCGTTGTTGGCGGCGGAATGCGAGAAGTACCAGGTGTGATGGCAAGCTTTATTGAAGCTCTGTCTCGCAATAAAATTGCTATTCTCCAGACAGTAGACTCTCATACCTCTATTTCAGTGCTTGTGCTGCAAAGTGATGTTGGTGCTGCTGTTAAATCGCTTCATGAGAAATTTGGTTTATCAAATTAATAAGGGGCGAGTGTAATGAAGAATTTCGGGCGAGTCTTAACCGCAATGGTAACCCCGTTTAATGCTGATTATAGTGTAAACTATAGTGAAGTGGCCAATTTGGCGAATTATCTTGTGAATAACGGTTCTGACGGACTGGTTGTTGCCGGCAGCACTGGTGAAGCAGCTACATTAACTCGCGATGAAAAGTTAAAATTGTTCAAAATAGTAATGGAGACTGTAGGTGATAAGGCTACGGTTATTGCTGGCACTGGATCAAATGATACGAGAGCTTCTATTGAATTGACTAAAGAGGCGGAAAAAATTGGTGTGCATGGCGCAATGCTCGTTGGTCCCTATTATAATAAGCCGCCGCAAGAAGGGTACTACCAGCATTTTAAAGCCATTGCCGAATCAACAAGTCTGCCACTTATTGTATATAATGTTCCCGGGCGAACAGCTTCTAATATTTTACCGGCAACGATTGCACGTCTGGCCGAAATAGATAATATTGTTGCAGTTAAAGAAGCAAGTGGTAACTTAGATCAAGTTTCTGAAATTATCCGTATAACTCCCGATGATTTTTTGGTATATAGCGGGGATGATGGACTAACTTTGCCGAGCTTGTCTGTGGGTGGCTACGGGGTAATTAGTGTAGCTGCTCATGTTGTAGGTAAACGCATGCAGGAGATGATAACCGCCTTTTTGGCTGGTGATATGAATAAAGCGCAGGCATTGCATCTTGAACTTATGCCGTTCTTTAAAGTTATTTTTGTTACTACCAATCCTATACCGATCAAAAAAGCGGTAAATATCCTGGGGATAAATACCGGACCAGTAAGATTGCCATTGGTTCCTCCTACTGCCAGTGAAGAGGAACAACTAAAAAAGGTAATGAAATCAATAGGCGCTATATAACTACAGTCGACCGGTAGCGGATGCTACCGGTTTTTTTATATGTCTATTGCATATAATATTGCTGGCGAGCAGTACCACTTGTTGTCAGAGATTAAATAGGTTATAATTATTGACAAGTGGGCAGGACTACCGGTTTTTTTCAGTGGTTTAATGAACGGGCGGTTACAACTTAATTTATATTGAATTTTTAAATTCTGGAGGTGTATGTTTTTTTGGCTCGACAACCAAACAAAGTACAGATAGTTCCCCTGGGCGGGATGGGGGAAATTGGTAAAAACATGACTGTTATCCGATACGGTGATGAGATAATAGTAATTGATGCCGGTTTGATGTTTCCCGAAGATGACATGTTGGGCATTGATCTGGTTATTCCTGATATCTCCTATTTATTGGATAATCGTGATTTAGTAAAAGCAATTGTGCTGACACACGGGCATGAAGACCATATTGGGGCTTTGCCATATGTGTTAAAACAGCTTAACGTACCTGTATATGGAACTCGATTGACACTTGGAATTTTGGAAGGACGTTTAAAGGAAAATAATGTTGCTGCCAATAATTTGTATGCTGTACAATCCGGTGACCAGATTCAACTTGGCAATTTCAAGATAGGATTTATCCGGGTAAGTCATAGTATCGCTGATGCAGTAGCGTTATCGATAAAGACCCCAGCGGGGGTGATCGTTCATACTGGTGATTTTAAACTTGATCAAACTCCAGTAGATGGCAAGGTGACCGATTTTCATAAATTTGCTGAGTTAGGTGATCAGGGTGTGCTAGTGCTTTTGGCCGATAGTACCAATGCAGAGCGCCCTGGTTATACGCAGAGTGAAAAATCGGTTGGTGTAACTTTTGATGAAACTTTTCGTACTGCGCGGGAACGTATTATTATTGCTTCGTTTTCTTCCAATATTCATCGAATTCAACAGGCCATTGACACGGCTTGCAAGTATCGGCGCAAGGTGGCTATACTTGGTCGCAGCATGGTCAATGTTGTTACTATTGCACTGGAACTAGGATATTTGAATGTACCAGAAGGCGTGATTATTGATGTTGATGAAATTAATAATTATCCTGCATCAGGAATTGTTATTTTAACAACCGGCAGCCAAGGTGAACCGATGTCGGCACTAACCAAAATGGCTATGTCAGATCATAAAAAGGTCGAGATTGTTCCAGGAGATACAGTAATTATTTCGGCTACGCCAATACCTGGTAACGAGAAGTTAGTTTCACGCACAATAGATTTTCTTTTCCGGCAAGGAGCCGAAGTTGTGTATGAGTCAACTTCCGGTATTCATGTTTCCGGGCATGCCAGTCAAGAAGAACTTAAATTAATGCACAATCTTATACGTCCTAAATTCTTTATTCCCGTGCATGGAGAATATCGGCATTTAATCAAACATTCCCAATTAGCACAAGCATTAGGGATGCCGAAGGAAAACATTTTTATTGCTGAAAACGGACAATCACTAGAATTTACTGCTGAAAAGGGTATAATTAACGGCAAGGTTACATCTGGCAATGTCTTAGTAGATGGTCTCGGCGTTGGTGATGTCGGCAACATTGTACTGAGAGACCGCCGTCAACTTTCACAAGATGGAATACTAATTGTTGTTGTAACCATGGATAAACAGCGTGGTCAAGTAGCTGCCGGGCCAGATATTGTTTCCCGCGGCTTCGTATATGTGCGCGAATCTGAGCAACTAATGGATGATGCCAAAGATCGAGTGCGACAGGCCCTGGATAAATGTGAGCTTAATGGTGTTACCGAATGGGCGACAATTAAATCAAATGTTCGTGATACGCTGGGCAAATACTTATATGAACGTACGCGACGCCGGCCTATGATATTGCCAATTATTATGGAAGTATAATAAGAAAAACGCTTCGCGTCCTTTGGATTTGAGCACATCAGTTATCCAATACCCAAATCCATGAATCCTATTGTTGAGTTAATGAAATACAAGGAGCGGGGGTTTACTTTTGGCATTGCCCCAAAAGTAACAAAAGGTCTAGGCCCTACGCCTCCAAAAGCTGAAAAGCCGGGCGGTATTCCTAAAATCCGTAAACTCGCTATGCTCAAACAGTACGGATTTCTTAACGGAATACCGCCCGGCTTTTCTCTTGCGGAACGCTTTTTCCGGCAAAGGCCGGGGTACGGGGGCACGGGGTACGGGGCCGCCTGTGCCGGGTTTTATACTTGACACTCCTTGTTTTATAAGGCCTCTATAACTCTCAAAAACATATACTGATACATTTAAGAAAGCCTTGAGCCTACCTGCTGCAAGATGGTTTGGTAAGCTGGGGCTTTTTAATTTATATCTGTATGAAATCACCGTCAGTGCCAATACTATGTATGATAAAGAAAATACGGCTTGAGCCGAGCCTTTCGCGAAAGCACAAGTCGATGTTGCTCTTATCGGTGCTTAACGGAAAGTTAACCTTTCTGTTAAGGTAAAAAAGACTAGCTAATTAGCTGGAGGGATATTCATATGATAGTGAATGATAATCCGGTAGTTGCTCCTCCCGGTACTAATCCTGAAGAGCCACAAATACAGCCGTCTCCGACGGAGGCTCCTAAAAAAAGCAAACAAGCCCAAAAAGTAGGCCCAACGGAAACTATCCAGGAATTGGGCGCTACGGAAGTGCCAATAGCGAAAAGCAATATACACGTTATGACAATAATTGGTCAAATCGAAGGCCACATGGTATTACCGCCAAACTCCAAAACTACTAAATATGAACATATAATGCCGCAACTGGTAGCTATTGAGCAAAGTTCTGAAGTGGAAGGACTTATGTTATTATTAAATACAGTTGGTGGTGATGTGGAAGCTGGTTTGGCAATTGCTGAAATGATTGCCAGCATGTCGAAGCCATCTGTTTCCATTGTACTGGGAGGCGGGCATAGTATTGGCGTACCGGTGGCTGTATCAGCTACTCATTCATTTATTGTCGAAAGTGCTACGATGACAATCCATCCAATACGTCTGACTGGGCTTGTAATAGGTGCGCAGAGTTCTTTCGATTATCTTGAAAAAATGCAGGATCGTGTTAATAACTTTATTACTTCACATTCTAATATATCGGAGAAAAAGTTAAAAGAATTATTATTTAAGACAGGTGAGTTATCGCGGGATATTGGTACTTCCTTAGCAGGCAGAGACGCAGTTCACTATGGTCTTATTGACGAAATTGGCGGTATTGCTCAAGCCATGACTACATTGCAGGATATGATTCATGCAAAGAAAGAATCTAAGGGGCTGAAGCAGTAATGGTATTGTGGACAGTTATGCCAATGGAAATACTACTTTCCCAGGAGTATCAGCCGAATTATGAAGAAATCGAATACGCAGGAACAAAAATGATGGTTGAGAAAACCGCTGATAATGAATATCGAATAGTTCGGATACTGTCAACTGACCCACGGGATTATTTGCGAAACGATATTCAGCCAGGTGCGGTTTTGTCTTACGAACCAATAACGGATTATTACATGTAAACCTGCCGTTGAAGCGCTCTCATTCATAAGAGAGTGCTTTTCTTGTTGTAAAGAACCATCAGCGGTAAAGTAGGTGAGATGAGCAGAGTAGCCTCAAGTCACCTAATCGTGCTTTGTAGAAGAATGAGTATTACTCCATTTAATTAATTCGCCAAATATATCTTTTAAATTATTGCCTTTATCAGTCATAGAGTATTCAACACGTGGTGGAACTTCAGGATAGACAGTTTTTATGATTACTCCTTTGGCTTCTAATTCATGCAATCGTAAAGACAACGTCTTAGGGCTTATTCCCTGTAGAGACTTTTGTAATTGACTAAATCGTTTCGTCCCTTCATAAAGATTCCACAAGATCAAAAACGTCCACTTACTTCCAATAATAGAGAGCGTTTCTTCTAATGCGGCATTACATTTTTCACAAGTACAACATTTCTCCATAGTTTCTCCTGGTAAAGTAGCTACAAATAATGTAACTACTTCCTTTTTTTTAATGTTAACTCTATAATTAATATAACACAATGTATGGTAGCTTTAAAAGTTCTTTTCCGATTATTGCTGATTGTAGAAAATCAAATAAGTGATTAAAGGATGGTAATGTATGGACTATCAAAACATGACTGCGCCCTGCGGATTAGACTGTTTTAATTGCCCCATTTATCTGGCAAACACCGATGAGAGTTTGAGAGAAGCTATTGGCCTGCGACTTAATGTTCCAGCAGAAAAAGCCGTGTGCCACGGGTGCCGCAACGTATCTGGAGTAATCGCTGCCATTGGACGAAATCAACCTTGTTACATCTATCAATGTATTAAGCGAAAAGGGATAAGCTTTTGTTACGATTGCACCGACTTTCCATGTGACTACTTGCACCCTTACGCTGACCAAGCCGACCAAAGACCGCACAATACAAAAGTGTTTAATTCTTGTCTAATAAAAAAAATGGGGCTAGAAAAATGGGCAGAGGAAAAGGCCCACAAGGTCAAAGAGACTTATTTCAAGGGAAAAATAAAATTAAATGATTAGTATTATAAACGAGGAACGATCAAAAAATGTGCATATCGGAAAATACGTTTATATCCTTGTATTTGATGGCATGGCCGATTGGGAACCGGCTATTGCTCTTTGTGAATTAAGACGGCGGGGACAACTCTCTGTTGTCAGTGTTGGTTTTTCAAAAGAGTCAGTTACTACTATGGGTGGCTTAAAGGTAACGCCAGATATAACCTTATCAGAGATTAGCTATGATAAAACACTGTTATTACTATTACCAGGCGGCGAAATGTGGCAAAAGAAAAAACCTGAATTTAGGAAGTACTTTGATTATATCGAGACTCTTGAAAGTATGTTAATTGACTTTCATAAACAAGGGGTGCCAATAGCAGCAATTTGCGGAGCTACAATAACGCTGGCCCGAGCCGGGCTTTTAAGAGGCATTAGACATACAAGCAATGCACCTGGCTTTCTAGATCAATTTGTACCTGATTATTGTAATGAATCGGATTATGTTGTTGATTTTTCAGTTCGCGATGGTAATATAATAACGGCTAACGGTGGAGGCTCGGTTGAGTTTGCTCGTCTCATAATTGAGCTCCTAAAAATTTATCCTGAATCTCAAATAGAAGAATGGTATCAAATGTTCAAATGTTCAAAGAACTCATTTAGTCAATTGCCAAATTATTAATAGTATATATATATACTTTTAAACCTATAGAAATTTTCAACATACTGTGGATGAAACGAAAACTAGCCTAGTATAAATAAGGCTAGTAAGATAGTACCGCCACCTCCTTGCTTTAAAGAAATTGTGCTCTCATAAGGTGGTTACCCCGACAACTCCCGTAACTCCCGTACCCCCCGGCCTTTGCCGGAAAAAGCGTTCCGTAGGAGAAAAGCCGGGCGGTATTCCGTTAAAAAATCCGTACTGTTTGAGCGTAGCGAGTTTACGGATTTTAGGAATACCGCCCGGCTTTTCAGCTTTTGGACGCTTAGGGCCTAGACCTTTTGTTACTTTTGGGGCAATGCCAAAAGTAAAACCCCTCACTTTGTATCCCATTGACTCAACGTAAGACAAAGGAGGGACAAGCCATCTGCTACTGAATTTGTTTGTAATAAGTTATGTACTATCCGAATTGTATATAACCCACATTTTTGGCTCCTTTTATGTCATATATAGCAGGAAATATGATTAAATGTAGAGAAAATAGCGATAACTTACCTTTTTAGTAAGTTATCGCTATTTTTCTCATAATTATTATCATATGGAAGCAGATGCCTATGTATAGGTAAAGGAGGCGAATGTGTGCGGCCCACTTGCCGGAGTGGTAAAGAAGTTTATCTGTTTAATGCTGCGAAGTAGTTTATAAGTAAAGGAGCGAAGTTATGAAAAATAAAGCAGTTATGGTAGTATTGCTTTTTATTATACTTTTGTCGCTCGTCGGGTGTAATGGCGAAAACGGAAAACCCACAGAGTTGTCAACGGCCATCCAGGGTGATACAAAAACTGCCGTAATAACTGAGAGCAGTAAGCTAAAAACAGCTGCGGATCTAAAAGATAAACGCATTGGGATTTTACTCGGTTCTATTCACGATGCATACGCAACAAAAACATACCCCCAGGCGGAGCTATTGCAGTATAAAAGTCCACCAGACCTAATTCTTGGCGTAAAGTCTGGAAAAGTTGACGCCGCTTTTTATAACCGGGAAACACTGATCGAAATCTTTCGGAACGACAATGAATTGGCTTTTTTGGAAGAAAGAGTGTATTCAGTTCCTATTGGTATTGGCTTTAATAAGCAAAATAGCGGTTTGCGAGAGCAGTTTAATGCTTTTTTAAAACAAAGCAAAGAAAACGGCGTGTATGACGATATGGTTAATCGTTGGATCAATAATGGTGTTACCGATATGCCGGTGATTGATAATCCCAAAACCAACGGTGTCCTTATCGTAGGTATGGTAAGTGATAAAGGACTGCCTTTCGCGATTGTTAAAGATAATAAGATGGTAGGTTTTGATGTAGAACTTTCCGAACGATTCGCGGCCTATCTGGGAAAAGAACTTAAACTGGTAGATACAGAGTTTGGCAGCTTAGTTGCCGCTGTTGCTACCAAAAAGATTGACATGATTGCCAGTTCCATGATGATAACAGAAGAAAGAAAGCAGCAAATTGATTTTTCTGACCCTTATTATGAATTGGGGGCAAGTGTGTTTGCCCTTAAAAAGAATATTGCCAAATATGCTGAACAGCCAGATACAGTAGTTGCCATACCATTAATAAAAAATCTGTCCGATAGGTTTCATAACAATATTATCCGTGAAAATCGCTATTTACTTATCCTTGATGGCTTAAAAACAACTGCGTTAATTGCTCTGGTGGCTGCAATTTTTGGTACTCTGCTTGGTGCTTTGGTCTGTTTTATGCGAATGAGCAGAAACTGGCTTGCAGATACTATCGCCAGGTTGTATATTTCCATCATGCGGGGAATCCCGGTACTTGTGCTGCTTATGATTATCTTCTATGTGGTGTTTGCCTCGGTAGATATTAGCCCTATCCTTGTGGCAGTTTTGGCCTTTGGTATGAATTTTGCAGCTTATGTTTCCGAAATGTTTCGGATGTCAATTGAAAGTATAGATAAAGGCCAAACCGAAGCCGGGATTGCAGGCGGCTTTACCAAAACCCAGACTTTCTTGTATATTATAATGCCGCAGGCAATACGGCGGGTGCTTCCTGTCTATAAAGGAGAATTAATTTCTTTAGTAAAGATGACTTCAATCGTTGGCTACATTGCGGTACAGGACTTGACAAAGGCCAGCGATATTATCAGGAGTCGTACTTTCGATGCGTTCTTCCCCCTTATCATGGTAGCTGTGCTTTACTTCCTTGTTTCATGGTCACTTGCTCTTATTCTGGACTATATGGAAGCAAGAAGTAATCCGAAGAGAAATCGTAGAGCAAGGAGGGTGGCAAATGATTAAAACCGAACATCTTTCTAAAAGTTATGGCGGACTTATGGTGCTAAAAGATGTAAGCGCTCAAATACAAAAAGGTGAGGTTGTTTCGATAATCGGGCCCTCCGGCACAGGAAAAAGCACATTTTTACGTTGTATTAACCTTTTGGAAATTCCCAGCGGCGGCAGTGTTTTTATTGACAATACCCCTTTGTTGGCAAAAACCACCAATGTTCCCCAAATACGCCAAAAAGTCGGAATGGTATTTCAGTCGTTTAATTTGTATTCGCATCTATCGGTGTTGAATAATCTTACGATAGGACCGGTCAAACTACTGGGCAAAAGCAAAGCCACTGCAGAGAGCAAAGCGTTAGAACTGCTGAAGCTGGTTGGGCTTGCCGAGAAAGCATACAGCTTTCCTGATGAACTATCCGGGGGGCAAAAGCAAAGGGTAGCCATTGCCCGCTGCCTTGCCATGGACCCGGAGGTTTTACTATTTGATGAACCAACATCAGCTTTGGACCCGACAATGGTAAGTGAGGTTTTAGCGGTTATCCGCGGTCTTGCCAAAGCTGGTATGACGATGATGATTGTTACTCACGAAATGGAATTTGCCCGCAATATCTCAAGTCGTGTATTTTATATGGACGAAGGAATAATTTACGAGGAGGGTACACCACAACAGATATTTGAAAATCCGCAAAAGGAAAAAACAAAAGCATTTATTAATAGAATACGTAGCTTTAACTACCATATTAATAGCAAAAACTATGATCTGTATGCAATGAACGCAGAAATTGAAGCCTTTTGTGCAAAACATCTGTTACCAAGAAAAATTTCTACTAATGTTCTGCTGCTTGTTGAGGAAGTTTTAGGCTTGCAAACAGAGTTTTCCGATATTACACTTACCTTTGCCTATTCAGAAAAAAGTGGGCAATTAGAATTTGTGTTTGAAAGCGTGGGAGTTTCTGTAAACCCGCTTGAGGAAGGCGTGCGAGACGATGATATCGGATTAATGCTTATAAAAGGCACATGTGACAGTATCCGCTACAGCTATGAGAATGGAAAGAACATATTGGTGGCCAAGGTGAAAGGGAAGTGAATATAGAAATATCTTCAGGAATAAAAGGATAATATATATCTATATAGAAATATAGACGGGAAATCATGTTATGTCTCTCTTGTATTTGCTTCGACTCTGGTTATCTAATAATAAGAACTATGATTTCCAGGGTTGTACATTTGCAGGGAAACTGGCATGCGTCCTAGGAGCGAAAGGGGTGAGAAGCTGGTTTCTATTTTTTTAGAGAGGAGTTTTATTGAAGTCTGGAAACGGTGGATAACATGTAGTAGGGAAGATTTTGTTGTTGGACAGCGATTTTTGATGGTAATTGGGGGGGAGTGTGCGATGATGAGGTGGAGAAAATCCTGGGTGCTTTGTTTCTTACTATCGCTGACCGTACTGCTAACAGCCTGCGGAAATCAACCGTCAGTGCAAAAGATGGATGCGCAGCAGCAGATTTTGCTTGCAAGCACTATTGGACCAATTGATGCAGGAATTGTAAATGTTTTAGAAAACGAATTTCATAAAAAGACAGGTATTGTTATCCGACATGTGGGAGCAGGTACAGGAGCTACGCTAAAATTAGCGGAAAGCGGTAACTTTGACGTTGTCTTGGTTCATGCCAAGGCTTTGGAAGAAAAGTTTGTTGCCGGTGGCTTTGGTACCAAGCGCTATGATGTCATGTATAATGATTTTGTTTTAGTCGGTCCTGCTGAAGACCCTGCTAATGTTAAAGGGGAGAAGAGCATTGCCGTTGCTTTGAAGAAAATAATGGACAGCAAAAGCCTGTTTATTTCCCGCGGCGACAAATCTGGAACTCATATAAAAGAAATGGAGTTATGGCAATCTGCAGGGCTTCAGCCTAAAGGGGAATGGTATCGTGTCTACGAGAAGGGTGCCGAAGGCAATGGCAAAACATTAAAATACGTAGATGAACAAAAGGGATATACCATCATGGACAGAGCTACCTGTATTACTATGAAGAATACTATCAAACTGCAGGTAATGGTGGAGAAGGACGAGTCTATGCTTAACTACATATCGGTTATCCCCGTCAACCCGGAAAAATTCACCAGCGTAAAAAACGCTGAGGTCATGAAGTTTGTAGATTGGGTAACTTCGGAAGAAGGGCAAAAAATTATTC
Organism: Sporomusa sp. 246TCP1; assembly: GCF_057319775.1. Lineage (NCBI taxonomy): Bacteria > Bacillati > Bacillota > Negativicutes > Selenomonadales > Sporomusaceae > Sporomusa > Sporomusa sp. 246TCP1. The sequence continues at coordinate 1,181,404 of NZ_CM170492.1, forward strand.
GTGACTTTGGCAAGGATAAGTATGGTGAACCGCTCTTTTTCCCGAATTCGCCGGCTGGAAAGAGTCTAAAGTAATTTTTAAAATAACATTAAATTTTTTGGAGGTTAACAATGAAAAATAAAAATCTGCTTTATATAATGCTTGTGTTGCTAGTTGCCTTTTCACTTACAATAGCGGCCTGCTCCTCAAATGAAACGAAACAGAACAAAGCTGAGGTTGCTCCAGTTAATAAAGACATTATTCTTGCTACAACCACAAGTACCCAAGATAGCGGATTGCTTGATGAAATCATCCCCGCTTTTGAGAAAAAGACCGGCTATAAAGTTAAAACTATTTCTGTAGGTACTGGTCAAGCCCTGGCTATGGGAGAAAAGGGAGAAGCTGATGTGTTGCTTGTTCATGCTCCTGACGCGGAAAAGAAAGTAGTTGACAGTGGGGCCGCGATTAACAGACGCTTGGTTATGCATAATGACTTCATACTCGTTGGACCCCAGGATGATCCTGCAGGCGTTAAAAGCCTAAAAACCACAGTAGATGCCTTCAAAAAAATTGCAGGAGCTGAAAAAATCTTTGTTTCGCGTGGTGACGATTCGGGAACTCACAAAATGGAAAAAAGCTTCTGGAAAAAAGCAGCTATAACCCCTAAAGGTGAATGGTATCAGGAAACCGGTGCCGGTATGGGACAGACGCTGAAGATTGCCTCTGAGAAAAAGGGATACACATTAACAGACCGCGCTTCTTATCTCGCTCAGAAAAAGAATTTGGATTTGGATATTGTTTTAGAAAAAGAGGCCGCGCTGCTTAACATTTATCATGTAATGGAAGTAAACGTTGAGAAGTTCTCTAAAGTTAATAAAGACGGAGCCAAGGCGTTCGCTGATTTCATGGTGTCTGATGAAGGCCAGGCCATCATCAAGGATTTCGGCGTAAGTAAATATGGTCAGCCGCTATTCGTACCAGATGCAGGTAAAAAGGTGGAAGATTTAGCTAAGTAGAATGCTAAATTATGTTGACAGGAGAAAACTATAAGGGTATAGTATATATAACCTGAAAATACGATTAATTTAATATGATAAATGTGATGAAGGAGAACTTGCTTTCTATGTCGTTTAAGAGAACTGATGGTTGGTGCGAATCAGTACGATGGGAATACAAACATCACTCCTGAACAGCAAAGCTGAACTACAAAGTAAGCTTTGCCGGTCTCGGCTCCGCCGGGAGTGCAGTCGTTATTCTGCTAGGGTTGTTTGACCTGATGAGATGCAGATGTTTTTATCTGTAAAAAGGGTGGTACCGCGAGAATTGCCTCTTGCCCCTTTAAGTCTATTGACTTGAAGGGCAAGAGGATTTTTATTTTGCAGGAGGATATTAGTGATGAAGTATTTGGAAAAATTGGCTCAGTTTATTTGTCGGAATATGACGCTTTGGGTGGTGATTTTTTCAATAGTTGCCTTTTTCTATCCGGAACCATTTAAACCGATCGGTAAGAATATTTCGTACCTCCTTGGAGTTATTATGCTGGGGATGGGTCTTACTATGTCATTCGAAGATTTCCGTCTGGTGTTAACCCGGCCTAAAGATGTATTTTATGGAGTCTTTTTTCGCTATTTGATTATGCCCCTGGTAGGTTTTGGTGTAGCCCACATGCTTGGTTTGCCACCGGCATTGGCCGCAGGGATGGTTCTTTTGGGAGCCGCCCCCAGCGGTACTGGCTCTAATGTTATGACATATATTGCCAAAGGGGATACAGCTCTTTCTATCACAGTTTCAAGTATTAATACCATCTTGGCACCGGTACTTACCACTTATATTTTTGCCTATTTGGCAGGGGCCATGATTCCTATTGATGTTAACGCACTGCTTATGGACATAGTCAAAATTGTATTAGTTCCGGTAGCTGCCGGAGTTGCACTGCATATGCTGGCTCCCGCTTTAGTGGAGAAACTCACCAAGGTGGTTCCGGCTGTGTCGGTCTCTTGTATTATTTCTATCATTGCTGCCGTAGTGGCGTTGAATGCAGCTAAGCTAGCGACAGTGGCGCTGGTTCTGTGTGTAGCCGTAGCGATTCATAATATAGCCGGACTGCTTCTTGGCTATTATTCCGGCAGGGTGGTTGGCATGTCAAAGAAAAAATCCAGGGCAATTACTTTTGAAATCGGTATGGAAAATTCAGGTCTTGCCGTTGCCCTGGCATTAGCGCATTTGGATCCGATGGCAGCTTTACCAGCTGCAGTCATGACTGTTTGGGAATACATTACAGGCAGCGTATTAGCCAGCTATTGGGGTAACAAGCCTATTGAAGAAGAAACGGTGTTTGCTCTTGAAGATGTTGCCGTGAAATAAATATTGCTGTCACAGGCTATGGCCGGAACGACAAAAAGGCTTTCTTATCCGCTGCTTTGGATAAGAGAGCCTTTTGTCTGTCTTGGTGTCATGAGAAAGTACTTGGCTCTGATACTCTGTGTATGATATGTGGTGTAAGTTCGAGACAAAAAATTAATATTTTCCTGCTGCTTTATTATCATTTTACAGGAGATAATAAATGTTAAGGTGTGATAAGCAATTATCGCGCCCGCGAATTCGCCTCTATTATTTTTAAAAATTATTTAGGAGGGGTTTTCATGGACAAATTTATCCGTATAAACATGACAACCAAGGAAGTTGCAACAAGTGAGGTTCCAGAAAAGTACGCAGCCCTAGCAGGTCGCGCTCTTACTTCATACTTCGTAAACGATGAAGTCAAGCCCACCTGCCATGCGCTGGGAAAAAACAACAAGCTGATCTTTGCTCCCGGCCTCCTAAGCGGTACTACTGCTGCTCAGTCCGGACGGCTCTCTGTAGGTGGTAAGAGTCCGCTGACCGGTACCATCAAGGAAAGTAACACTGGCGGAACTTTCTCTCAAAAGATGGCCAAAATGGGTATCAAAGCTCTGGTTATCGAAGGAATGCCTGAAGAAGACAAGTTCTATATACTGAAAATTGATATGAATGGTGTAACCATCGATGAGGCTCCGGCTGAAATACTTGGCGGCTGTGGCAACTACGAAGCAATCACTGTCTTAAATGCGAAATATGGTGCAAAAGTTGGTATCGCGTTGGCAGGTCCGGCTGGCGAATATCGCCTGCCTACCGCTAATATTTCCTTTAAAGATCCTGAAGGCAACATTCGAAGTGCCGGCCGTGGCGGTCTGGGTGCAGTGCTGGGTTCAAAGAAGGTAAAAGCGCTGATAATCGATGATACCGGCGCACCAGGCGTTACCATTGCGAAACCAGAGGAATTCAGAGCGGCAGCCAAAGCGTTTGCCAAGGCGTTGACTACTCATCCGGTTACTGGTCAGGCATTGCCGGCGTACGGTACGGACGTGTTGATTAACATCTTGAATGAAGCTGGCGGTCTTCCTGCCAAGAACTTCACTACTGGTCGCATCGACTGGAATGACAAAATCTCCGGTGAAACCCTGAATGCCACGATCAGTGAGCGTGGCGGTCAAGGCAAAGTGTCTCACGGCTGCCACACTGGCTGCATCATTCGTTGTTCACAGTGGTATCCGGACAAAGAAGGCAATTACATTACGAGTGGTTTTGAGTATGAAACTATCTGGGCTCTTGGCGCTAACGCCGGTATTCAAGATTTGGATGCCATCGCTTATATTGACCGGGCAATGGATGATGTCGGTGTAGACGCTATCGATGTTTCTGTTGCCGTAGCTACAGCTATTGAAGGTGGTTTACTGCCTTGGGGTGATGGCAACGCTGCTCTGGCTGCTATCAAGGAAATCGCTACGCCTACTCCACTTGGCCGAATCATTGGTGGTGGTACAGCTATTGTTGGTAAGGTTTGCGGTCTGTTCCGGACTCCTATAGTTAAGGATCAGGCTATCCCGGCGTACGATCCACGTAACGTTAAGGGGATCGGCCTGACCTATGCGACTTCTCCAATGGGAGCAGACCACACCTCTGGTTACACTATTGCTACAAACATATTGAAAGTTGGCGGCTATGTAGATCCGCTCCAGAAGGAAGGACAAGTAGAACTCTCCCGTAACCTGCAAATCGCTACCGCTGCTGTTGACAGCACTGGTATGTGTCTCTTCATTGCCTTCGCTATCCTGGATATTCCGGAAGGCTTCAACGCTCTGGTCGATATGATCAATGCCCGCTATGGTCTGTCATTGACAGCAGACGACGTAACTGCCCTCGGAAAATCAATTCTTAAAGTTGAACGGGACTTTAATGCAGCAGCTGGTTTTACTAACGCTCATGATCGTCTGCCGGAATTCTTTGAATATGAGCCTTGCCCGCCACATAACCAAGTTTGGGATTTCAAGCCTGAAGAAATCGACGAAGTCTACAATTTCTAGCCAATTTTGCTTGTGACTAGTTCTTTAGGAGGCCAGCAGAAGCCTTAGTCGTTCAATCCAGGGAAGTTAACCTCTCTATCTGGATAAAAAGCCGGGCTGATTGCCCGGCTTTTTATCACTTAGTTTTGCTTAGAGTCGATAGGTATGATAATATATAAGCATAATTTTAAAATAATCCTAGAGGAGGGGATTTTTGTATGGTATTGGAAGTGCGTTTATATGCCACATTGAGACGTTATGCGCCATCAAGCCCACATGGAGTCATAATGGTCGATATACCTGAGGGCATGACTGTACTTGATTTAGTTAAAAAAATTGAAATTGATCCGACAGAGATTCACTTGATTATGATAAATGGCATCGGGTGTGAGCTTGAGAAGCTATTAACCAATGGTGACCGGGTTGCCTTGTTCCCACCAGTAGGCGGTGGTTAAGTTTTATAATCGTTGAAATATTTGCAGGGTACTTTTTGCAGTGGAATCATATATAAACATAAGCGTGTACAGCTGCATAGCAGGAGGCGAAAATCATGTATAACATGTATAATGATAGAGTGCTTGATCATTTTTCAAATCCCAGAAATGTAGGAGAAATAGAAGCTGCAGACGGGATAGGCAGTGTAGGCAATCCTGTAGACGGTGACAGGATAACAATATATATAAAAATAAAAGACAATACACTGGCTAATGTCAAATTTAAAACCTTCGGCTGTGCTGCCGCTATAGCTGCAAGCAGCATGGTTACAGTAATGGCTATTGGCAAAACACTTAACGAAGCGCTTCAGATAAGTAATGAAGATGTAGCTGAAGCCTTAGACGGATTGCCGCCTAATAAATTGAGGTGTTCAAATATTGCAGCTGATGCGCTCCATAGGGCTATCGCAGATTATCTTAATAATGGGAGAAGAGAACAAATTATAGCTCCCTGATGGATGGGAAAATGCCAAAACTTACTTATATGTGAATGTTTTTTTCTGAAAGTGGCATAACGTACTTAGAGGATATAGAAAGTAGGCATAAATCCTTATGTAATTAGGGATTTATGCCTACTTTTCATTTTGTGGTACAAATAATTCTTTCCAACCCGGCGGCAAAGCGTGAATCATCCGCTGGGGTTCGTTTGCTGGGTCCCTTTGTTCGTCCGCCGCCCCGGCGAAATTTAGCCTTGATTTCCCGTTCTTCTAATAAAAAGTCCATCTTGTCTGGTAAGTATTCTATACCTGTTGGGTTAAGGCAATAGGCCGACTTAGCCAATACCATCGAAGCCAGACCCCAGTCCTGGGTAATGATGATATCGCCGGCTTCAGTTAGATTGATGACTTTTATATCGGCCTCCTGTGACGCATTGCCCACCGTTACATGGTGATCGGACAGAATAGTATGGTTAAAACTTGCTACCGTCCAAACGGGGATATTATGCCTTTTTCCTGATTCCAAACAGTACTGTAATGCTGCCCTGGGACAGGCGTCAGCGTCAATCAGTATTTTCATAGTGCTCCTTTATATATCACCAAAGTTTTCTATTTAATTATATCTAAAACGAATAAAAAGCGAAATATAAAAGGCATTATTAGCATGCGTATTCCTTAGCTTTATGTTATAACTATGGTAGGTCACTATGCTATTAGCAGATTATGGAAGGAGTTGATAGAAAAATGCTATGTGTTTGTGGAGCCAGTTGTGTTGGGTGCACCTACCGTGACAGTGAATGTAACGGGGGATGTGAAGCCCTACAAGGCCGGGTGTTTTGGACAAAGCATATTAATGCCGTTGTGTGCCCGGTTTACCAGTGTGTAGTGGAAAACGGTTATAAAAATTGCGGTGATTGCGCAAAATTACCCTGTAAAACCTGGTTTACCCTGAAAGACCCGAAGTTAAGTGATGAAGCACACCAAAAATCAATTGACGACAGGGTGGCCAAGCTAAAGAGCACACAAGTTTAAGCAGCAAAAACAGGTTTGTGAAGGAGTAAGAGAACAAATGTTAATTGAAATAAGTGAAGAAAAGGTACAACCAGTAGTGTCAATCAGAACCACTACCACTCTGGAATTACTTCCCCACGTCATTGGTGAAAGCTATATGAAAATTATGTCCTATTTGCAGGAACTTGGTGAGCAACCCGTATTTGCTCCGTTTACCGCTTATCATAACCTGGATATGCAAAACCTTGATGTTGAGATGGGCTTCCCTGTTGCTAAACTGCTGCCGGAAAAAGGCAACATGAAGGCTCGCGAACTTCCTGCAGGTAAGGTGATTTCCAGTATGTACAAAGGCCCTTACAGCGGCATGGAACAGCCTTATTGCGAGATGGCCAAGTGGCTTGAGGAAAACGGCTATACTGCGACAGGCGTTTCTTATGAATATTACTTCAATTCTCCACAAGAAGTTTCTGAGAGCGAACTATTGACGAAAATTGTTATGCCTATACGATGACGGCGGCTGTTATGTTATACTAAATATATAGTAGAAATAGTATGATAGGAGATTTGTTGTGAATATTTTAGAACAAGTATTAGCAGCTAATGGTCAGTTTATGGAACGTTTTGTTGAGAGTGTTCACTATTGTCCTGAGAACAGCAAATTGCCTAACCGGCATTTAGCCATTTTTACGTGTATGGATACAAGATTGGTAGATTTTTTAGAACCGGCAATGGGTATCAAACGCGGTGAAGCAAAAGTAATAAAAAATGCAGGTAATTCGGTTACTGGTCCATTTGAATCTACGATTCGCAGTTTAATTGTTAGTATCTACGAATTAGGTGTAAAAGAAGTAATGGTGATTGGTCATCTTGACTGTGGTTTGGCTCATACAACAGCTGAGGGCCTTATTCAAAAAATGTTAGTACGCAAAATTTCACCAGATGCTATCAAAATGATAGAAGCAGAGTTGAGAAATTGGATAGATCACTTTCATCATCCCATAGATAACATAGAGGAAGTAGTTTTAAAAATTCGCAATAATCCACTTATCCCTAAGGATGTACCTATTCATGGTTTGATTTTTAATCCCCATACAGGACAACTTGAAGTTGTAGTGGACGGCTATCAGGCTTGCATAAAATAAGCAGGCGCCTTTCCATAATGATCTATTCACGAGCCGGAATTAGTATTTTATAGAGAGAAAAAGGGGCTGTCGCATTCTGATATGCTCCCCCCATAGGAGACAATAAAAAATAAATTGTCTCCTATGGGGGGAGTTTTTATGCCAGTAAAGACAAAAATAAATCCAGAAGAAAAGATTAAGTTTGTCGAGAAATATCGATACGAATCCATTAAAGCCCAAGTTTGGCGTAAAATTTTCCAGAACTAAGCGTAGCAAGGCTTTAAGTCATGCATCAATAGTATTTTTGTCACTACAACGCATTTTTCAAAAATGTTGTTATTTGCTCTAATGTCTTTGGTTTCAATAAATTTTCACAGTTGAAGAGTTTTTTCCATTTTATTTGATCCTCTGTCATTTCTAATATGGTAAGAGAATAACCAGGTGAGCCCTTGATACTTACTTGATTTAACTGGCAACTTTGTGTTTGTTTCAAAACGTCTATGGGAGATATTGAATATCCAGCCTTCTTTAGCATCATCTCCATAGTATTTCGCAGAAGATAGGCCAAAATGCAAACAGTGACATGAGCATTAACTCGTTCGGTACGAGTTAATGGATGTTCATAATTCTCTTTTGAGTCAGGCTTCGGAATAAACTCCCGAAATAGCGGGGGACAGCTATTTTGATTTATAATGACTTGGAAAAATATGTTGCCAAACTTGGGATATTAGTTTTAGTAAAGTTTTAGTATAAAATAGAGAGTTTGGCATATAAATTAGGTAATTATTAGATATACAAGTTATTTCTGTATAAAATGGTATAATATTGAACTTGATTAAATAATTACCTATATTTTATAATTAAGGGAAATAATATATTCCAACATATATCCGATAAGCCTTATATTAGGGATAAGCTCTAAATATTCGAAAGGAGTAATTATGAATTATGAATAAACAGATTGAGCAAAAAGTAAAAAAACTATTAAGCGAGGTGCTGGGATTAGAAGATTCAATGGATGAGATAACCATGGAATCTGATCTGATTGCTGATTTGGCCGCCGAATCAATTGATTTTATCGATATTTGTTTTCGTTTGGAAAAAGATTTCAATTTGGGTAAAGTTTCGATAGACGATATTTTTCCACCTTTCTTACAGGAAGAAAATAGTGAAAGTAAGGATGAAAAAATTAACAGGTTAAAAGAATACCCGCATATTAAGGATGAATTGCTGAATGAGATCAAACAAACACAAAATTTTAAATCCTTATTAAAGGTCAAAAATTTAGTGTATTTTGCCGAATGGAGACTGGCAAATGGCTAAGGCGGAACCTGTTGTCATTTCAGGTATCGGATTGGTGACCCCGCTTGGATGCGATTGTAACAAAGTTTGGGATTCGCTAATAGCTGGAGAGAATGGCATTCGCCGTTTGGAAGGCAATTATGCAAAGTTGACAAGATACAATGTTTTTCTTGGCGGCATAGCCCATGATTTTTCTTTTAATGATTTTGGGAATATTGACAGGCAAAAGAAAGCTAAACTCAATAAACAGGATTTAGCGACTAAAATGCTTGTTTATTCTGGTCTCAAAGCTTTGGAAGATGCCAATTTGCACCCTGTTGAGGATACGATGAAATATAATATTGGTGCAATTATCGCATGTGGAGCCCCAATTTGCGAGCAATACGAAGGAATACCAGTGGAGGAAAGAAACCCCAAGTGGTTTCTTGAGACCTATCCTAACCTTCTCCTTTCCCATCTTTCCATTGTTGCTTCTTTACAAGGATATGGCAGTACAATCGCATCAGCTTGTATTGGCGGTAATCAAGCAATTGGGGAAGGTTTTAGAAAGATTCAACATGAGGAAGTGCAGATTATATTAGCAGGAGGAGTGGATAATAAACTGACGGGCGTGCATGCCGCTGGATTCAGCCGCCTGAGTATGATAACCTCAAGCAGCGACAAGGAACATGCCATGCGGCCGTTCGACCAGAACAGGGACGGGTTTGTGATTGGACAGGGTGCTTGCGTTTTGGTGCTGGAATCATTAAAACACGCAAGAAAAAGAGGGGCCGATGTGAAAGGGGAAATTGTGGGATATGGGTGTGCAATGGATGGTGTCAGTATAACCGATGCATCTCGCAAAGGAAAAATTCTTGCAATGGAAGGTGCATTGGAGGACGCGAAACTTTTGCCACATGAAATTTGCTATATCAACGCTCATGGGACGTCCACAAAGTCAAATGACGCTGAAGAAAGCGCCGCCATCAAGGAAGTTTTTGGCGAAAAGGCATATTCGATCCCTATTAATAGTACAAAATCGATGCTCGGTCATACATTTGCCGCTTGCGGAGCCATCGAAGCTTTTGTTTGCGCTAAAAGTCTTGCAACTCAAAAAGTCCATGTAAATAGGAATTTTGAGAAAGGCGACTCCAATTGCAATCTGGATTATGTAAAAGATGCTGCCCGCGATGTGAAAATAGACTATTGCTTAAGTAACACAAGCGGCCTTGGGGGATATAACTCATCCATAGTATTTGCTAGAGTTTAACAGACTGGTGGAGATAGTGTTCTGCCGCACAGCTTGCTATCTGTGATGCCCGGTTATCAAAGGGATATCGTTTGCTTTCTCCCCTGTGGATGCTGACTAGATTGCCTAATACTACGGCGGGACAAATATCAATTCAAAATTCCTTGCATGGCTTAAGTAATACGCTGGTAAATGGAGTCAATAGCGGAATTGTCGCAATAGGCGAAGCTTTTTTGGCTGTAAAAGATGAGCGGGCTATTCGAGTTGTTTGCGGTGGTATTGAAGATGAAATTTATGCGGACTATTTTTGCAGACTGAGTGAAAATGGCTTAGTCAGTGAGTCGTTTGCCGATTCGAAGCCGTTTTGTTTTGACAGCAAAGGTTTTTCATGCAGTGAGGGCAGCAGCCTGTGTATAGTTGAAGAAGAAAACGTAGCACAAACAAGAAAAGCCGGAATTTATGGCGAAATTATCGGCTATAGCAATTATTACATACCTAATTTTACGAAAAAGAATAGGAATAGCGCTAAAGATATTGCAAAACACTTCGAAAAGTGTATGGTCCGGGCCCTGGCAATGGCAAAAATCGAGTATAAGGATATTGACTTTATTCAGGCGAGTGCCAGTGGTATTACAGATTTGGATTTTGCTGAAGCTTTGGCTATTAAAAACTTATTTGGTGACAATCCATTTATAACTACTGCTCAATCTTACGTAGGACATACTCTTGCTGCATCCGGGGCGATCTCAGTAGCCTTTGCCTGCTTGGCACTTCAAGCCAATATTATAGCTCCACAGTTATATTTTGACAGACTTTTTTTGGACGATGAATTACGGTATGTCAAAGCCAAAGCAATTGAAAATGAGAATAAAGTCTGTTTAATTAATGTCTTTAGTTATTTGGGAGAAACCTGCAGTCTGATTATTAAAAAGAGGTAAAAAAATGAGACGAGTAGTGGTAACGGGAATGGGAGCGGTAACTCCATTTGGTTTTGGTGTTAACTTACTATGGGATTCTCTTTTAAAAAATAAAAACGGAATTACAAAAATAAATAGTAAAAAAATTACGGGAGAAATAGTGCAAATTGCAGGCTGTTTGCCGGAAGTTGACTACTGGCATTATTGCGAAGAAGATCCATGCTTTTTTTCTCGCATCCCGGAGGATGATGATGTTAGAAAATTTTCTATTGCCGTGTATGAGGCACTGAGACAGGCAAAGCTTGACCCGCGAAAAATGGAATCCACCGATGGCATTGCAACTTGTATTGCTGACAGGGAAATGAGTTTTATCGAATATATTGATCAATATGCTCCGCTGCTTGCGGAGGCTACTGAAAATGGCATTTTTAATAATGATAAGTATTATATGCTACTTAAAACAAAAAAAGTTGGGAAAGAGGCACTGTTTGATGACCCGGATTCCATAAATCATTTTGTTGCCCGGAATTACAACATAACCGGTCCACAATTGAGCATAGCTACAGCTTGTGCATCCGGAAACAGTGCCATTGGTGAAGCATTTTTAAAGATAAAACACGGATATATTGATATGGCTATCGCCGGTGGTGCTTATAACTGGAATTTGAACGCAATGATTGGGTTTACCCGTCTGGAAGCGTTAACAAGAAATCCTGATCCGGAGACAGCCTGCAGACCGTTCGATGCCAATCGGGACGGCTTCGTTATGGGGAGCGGTTGTGGCATATTGATACTTGAAAGTCTTGAGTCAGCCCAAAAAAGAAATGTCAATATATTGACGGAAATTCTGGGATACGGATATTTAAGCGATGCCTACCGTTCCACCGATCCCGATCCAGAAGCCAAAGTCAGTACGGCTACCATAACGGCCTGTCTGGAAATGGCAAAAGTTTGTCCTACCGCTGTTGGATATATAAATGCCCACGGAACATCAACAAAAATGAATGATATGACAGAAACAGTCGCAATAAAAAATGTGTTTAAAGACTACGCTTATTCCATACCTATTTCGTCCACCAAATCTATGATTGGTCATTCAATCATGGCCAGTGCGGCGATTGAAGGTATTGTTTGTATAAAAAGTATTAACGAAAGCGTTATTCATCCTACGAGAAATTGGCGGAACCGTGATCCTAAATTGGATCTGGACTATGTTCCTGGAGAACCTCGGGAAGTAAAGGTAAAGTATGCACTTTCCAACAGTTTTGGCTTTGGCGGTCAAAACACCTCTATTCTCTATGCTAAATTTAAATAAGCCTGAAAGGAACTTGTAATATGTATGATATTGCCCAAGTTAAAGAATACTCTGATAATCATTTTTTAAATGCAGATAAGTATCCGCATTTAAAAAACAAAGTGGGAAGTTTTATTAATTATGGGGGAACAATCGGTTTACATTTAAATATAGATTCTTCTCATCACATTTATTTGAAAGATCATGTTTTTGGAACTAATTCCTTTGTTCCCGCTACCATGATCATGGAACTTTTATTTGAAGCGGCATTGTACTATTGTGAGCATTATAGGAACCAGGATGTAAAAGACTTAAAACCGGCGAGACTTATTGATTTTTCTATTTTACGTGCGTTGGCTATGCCGCCGGGTGGGGCGCTGAATGCAGAATTTGTGTTCAAACAAGTTACTGAGAGGGGTAAGGATATTGAATTAGAAATTGAAATTACCTCTCCAAGGGTTAATAAGTCTAATATAGCTATTGGAACAAGGCTTAATGCCGTCTCCAAAGTAATCCTTTCCGCTGTTTCCCCGCAACCGCGTAAGCTGAATATACCTGATTGCGCTTATCATTATTATCATTTGCCTAAAAATCAGTACTACGTGAAATATTTCCCGTCTCTGGGGCCTTTGTTCCAAAGTTCATGTGCTCGTTTTGCCGTGAGCGAGAACAAAAATTATTTTATTGGCGAGTACGATTGTCTTGACAAAGAAAGAAACTATATTCTCGGGCAAGAGTCGGCTTTTTTAACCTCTCCCCTTGGCAATGACTCCTGTTTGCAATCAGCGGTGTTTTTTTCAAGAATCATTAATCTTATTGGCAGACTGCCAATCGGCGGCCAGGAATTAGAATTTTACAGAACACATCCCGCATTAGGAAAGGTAAAGGTATTTGTGGAATGTGTTGCTATCAATGATGATATGGTAAGCAATATTTATTCTTTTGATTCGGCAGGAGCCATTTTTCATGCTAAGGAGTTTATCGTGCGAAAATCACCCTATCATAAATTAGTGGACCGGGAAGACTTCGACAGAATGCTTACTGAAAATATATCAGAACCGTTCCAGTGGTGGTAGGTGAAGGGAGGGAAAAATGAAAATAAAATTTTTATATGTTTTTTTGGGTAGCCCGGAAGAAGAATTTGAATTTCTCCCCGCTAATTCCACTCAGGGGATACTCTTTGTTTATTCGACCAGGACGGTATGAATTCGGTAAATGGTCCTTCATCCATGGAAAACGTAAAAATTATTAATCTTGCCGCAGGGGACACAATCCAGGAGTTAATATCCAGCCTTATGCCGATCCCCAACATTATTATTTACCCCTTATTATATAAATGTTCGACCGGCGTGGCGGAAAAGGAACTAGACAATCTTTTACAAAAAATCTTCATCTTTATAAAAATGATTTATTTGCCTACTATTCGTCACAGAGTAAGTAAAATATGGCTTTTAGATACAACTCCGTTAATTTTGCAAAATGATGGTTATAAAAATCTGGAAAATATTCGCCAATTGCATTCTTTTAGTGCCGGGTTGGAGACAATCGGGAAAGTAACCGCGTTAGAGTTGGCCAAAAAGACAATTAACGTTAATATAATCAAAATCAGCAAAGAAAAATATTATAAAAAATTAGAATCTTTTTTGCTATGGACACTTGAAGAAAATAATCTGTATGTAACTGCCCAGGAATTATCCATCTGAGAGGAAAAGAAGAATGGATACAAATAGAAAAATTGCGTTGATAACAGGGGGAAATCGGGGAATCGGTGCGGCAATCAGCAAAAAGCTGGCTTTAAACGGGCATTATGTTTATATCAACTGCCGCAATAAAAATAGTGCTATCCCTCTATTGGAAAATATTGTGTGTGCCGGTGGGAAAGGTGAAATTCTTGAATTTGATGTTACTGTCAGAGGACAAATTGACGAAGCTGCAAGAAGGTTCCAGTTCGAACGACTGGATATACTTGTTAATAATGCCGGCGTGTTAAAAGATAATTTAATTTACCAGATCAAGGTAGAGGATTGGTGTAAGGTTCTTCAGACCAACTACTTTGGTGCTGTAGCAGTGTATAACGCTTTTGTGGAAAAACTAAAAGCCTCAAATTCTGCCACTGTCGTTAATTTAGGTAGTATATCGGGAGTTAGGCCGCGGAAGGGTCAATTAGCCTATCTGTTTCTAAAGCCATGCTTATAGAATGGACAAAACAAATAAGTAGTGATAAAAACGGCGATAAAATCAAGTATTATGCTATTTCTCCCGGACCGGTGGCAACCGACTTAATAAAAAAATCACCATGGTATAATGACTATCGCTGCAAAGAATTCCGCTGGGACGCTATGCCAAAGCTGAGGAAATAGCTGATTTTATCTCATTTTTAACGAATAATAATCATGTATTTGAAAACGGCTCAAATATTATTATTGATGGCGGTTTTGGGCAAACAATTAAAGAACAGTAACATATTTAATTGGAATTAATAGTAAAAAAGAATTGATGTGTCATAAAAATGAGAAAAAATGTTAGTCAAAAATTTAAGGAAAGTGATAAAAGAACAATAAGTTATTATGTATGCGGTAATGAAAACTCTACAAATTGCCTGTTGTTTTTTAATGGTCTTTATATTGGCAATGAATCGTGGATCAAACAACAACGCTATCCGTATTTTCGCGATAATTACAAAATGATATTCTTTGACTATCCCGGAATGGGTGGCTCAGTTGAAAAAACTGAACAAGAATTTGGATTTGAAGATATAGTTAACGCCGGCAGGGAAATTGTGGATGAAGAAGGATTTGAGAAGATTTATGTAGTGGGTTACTCTGTTGGCGGCATGATCGGACTTTGGTTTACGTACAGATTTCAAGAGGACATTAATGGTTTGATCTTATTAAATACCGGAGTAAAACCATACATGCACGCTGAAAAACTGGTCCGAGGTTTATCGCTGCTTTTAGAGGAAGGCGTAAGCTTGGAAAATCTATTTATGTTTATTTATCCGTGGCATCATTCGCAAGAATATCTTGAAAAAGTTTCGAGCATGGAAAGGGATGTACTTCGCTATTATACAAAATACAATCAAAATATTAAATCCTTTCAGTCATTATTGAAGGCCATTAAAAACCATCCGGATTTAGAAGCTGTATTGGAAAAAATATCCGTTCCGGCCTTGATCATGGGCAGTGAAAAGGATTTTATCTTTCCCCTGCCTTGCCAAGAAGAAATTGTAGCCAAAATAAAAAATTCTACGCATTATATACTAGCAAATTGCGGTCATGCTTCGTTTATCGAAAAATATGAGGAAGTAAATCATTATATGAAATTGTACTTAACCGACCTTATAAAAAATTAAATAATTATAAAAATTATGTAAGGGAAGTGTTAAAATGGATTTTAAAATGAATCTTGAAAATCCGGTGGAAAGGGAAAAGTTTTTAGAGAATTTTGCGAAAAAAAGTTATACAGAAATGTTTGACATTCGTTCGCGCCTGGGACAACTGAACTGGTCAATGAATGTAATACCTAAATTCCGAGAAATACTGTTTAGTAAAGAAAATAAATATCCACACACGAAAAATGGCCTATATGTGCATATTCCCTTTTGTCACACCAGATGCGAGTATTGTCCCTATTATACCGATCCATATAATCCGGCATTAGTATCCGAATATCTAGCTGCCTTAGAAAAGGAAATAATGGCAATAAAAGATACTCCTTATATTAAATCAACCACATTTAGTCTTCTGCACTTTGGGGGCGGAACTCCAACCTTGCTTAGTGTTGATGAAATTAAAAGAATCTCTGAAGTTATCCTAAACAGTTTTTCATTTGAAAGCGGGGCGGAATGGTCCTTTGAAGGGAATCCGACAACATTTACTGAAAATAAGGCAGATGCTTTAAAAAGCGCTGGATTTAATCGGGTTAGCATGGGAATTCAAACTTTCCACGATCATTTACTGCAAGAAAATGGTTGCCCTCATACTGCGGAAAAAGCCAAGAATGCTATTAATTTGTTATTGGAATATGGTTTTATAGTCAATGTTGATATGATTTATGGATTACTCGGGCAATCTCAAGACGAGTTTGAAGAGGATTTAGATGAATTATGTAAGTTTAAGAATTTGCAGCAATTGACTTTATATGCACTGAAAATTGTTGAAAATACTCCCTTGAGTAAAGAACTTCAGAAAAAAGAAGACTTTACGGTGCCGGCTCATTATAAAAGGTTGTTAGAATATGATGCCTTAGCAGAAAAAAAACTAACGGCACACCAATATACGAGGGAAGAACATCCTATGTTCTATAATAAGAGATCTACTCTACATAAATATGTTTCAACAGAAACGAGAGTAGTCGGTTTAGGTGCCGGTGCCGGAACGATGATTGATGAGGGAGAGACTTATAATAATTATGATGTCAAAAAGTATATTGCCGCTCTTAATAAAAACAATTCTCCTGTGTTGGCCGGTTACAAAGTGACGCAACAGCAGAATTTCGAACGGTTTATTTTATATAGAATTATATATATGCATCGTTCGGCAGCAAATTTTCAAAAATTAGTTGGACAAAGATTCTTTGAATACTTTAATACATCCATAAATGAATTGTACTTTAAAGTTTTAGACGATATGAAAAAAAGGAAATTTATTGAGAAGGACACTGAAAACATCGTGTTTACCGATAGAATGTGGAATACGTTAGGTAGAATAAGAGTCACTATACCAAGTATTATATAAAAAAATTTGTTTAATTTAGTTTGCTGAATATGTAATGAGGAGGGTGAGCAATGGAAGAGAACAAGGCCAGCCGTATGGCACTGCTTATTGCCTACTGCCGGGGTTATCATGCTGTACATGACACCCCCAAGATATTTGATGACTTTCTTGCCCATCAATTGATTGGGGATGAGGTATGTGCAAACTTCGACGTGCGTTTAACGTCAACCGTCCAAAGAATTTCTGCTCAGTACCATGATCCGGCCACCGCCCTGGCATGGGCGATGAAAACCTTTTTACCCGTGTCCATTGCCTGCAGTCGTTCGCAATATGCGGAAGAATGCCTTGAGCAGTCTATCAAGCAGGGAGTACAACAATATGTAATTCTAGGGGCGGGAATGGATACATACGCGTTTCGACATTTGAAGACATTGAAACAACTTCAGGTGTTCGAGGTTGACCATCCCGCCACACAAGCCCTTAAGCGCCAGCGCCTTGCTGCGTTGGGCTGGGAGCAACCGGCGCAACTGCACCTTGTACCGGTGGATTTTACACAGGAGAATCTAGTAGCGGCACTCGCGCACTCAGCGTATGATCCGCAGATCGTAAGCTTTTTTAGTTGGTTGGGAGTCACCATATATTTGACCCGCGACGAGATATTCACTACGTTGCGTGACATCGCAAAAATCGCTCCCGCGGGCAGCGGGGTTGTTTTTGATTACTTAGATACTGACGCATTTTATCCTGAGAGAGCTCCGAAACGTATTCGAACTATGTTAGAGTATGCCCAGAAACAGGGTGAACCGATAAAAACGGGATTCGACCCATCCACGCTTGCCGCAGATCTTGCACCTTTGGGCTTCCACCTCCATCAAGACTTAAGCCCGGCCGATATCCAAAAGCGTTACTTCCAGGGACGCACAGATGGTTATTATGCGTGGGAGAATATGCACTTTGCGTGGGCAGTGGTTGAATAGCACTGAGGTGATCTTATCTGAAGAAATTGAACATGGAGAATGACGTCCACTGTTGCAGGTTGACATTGAATTGACCTTAATCATACAAGGAGTGGTAGAGATGGTTAAAAATTTTTTTAGAGATATAGCTATAATCGTGGCCTTGTGTTTTATCTTCCAGTCAGTGACTGGCTTCGCAGCCATGACTGGTACAACGTCCCCGCCTTTGTCAAGCGGACAGCAACATGAAACGTATATATTAGTCCATGGAGCATGGCATGGAGCATGGTGTTGGGACAAGGTAGTACCAATTTTAAGAATGTCAGGTCATAGAGTAATCGCAATTGATTTACCGGGACATGGTCAAGACCATTCCCCTATTGCCGACCAGAATTTAGAAACATATGTTAATAAAGTCATTCAAGTTATTGATGAACAGCCGGGAAAGGTTATCTTGGTCGGACATAGTATGGCAGGCTGTATTATTTCCGAGGCTGCTGAATATCGACCGCACAAGATAAAAAAATTAGTATACCTTGCAGCATTTTTATTACAAAATGGACAATCGATAAGTTCTGTGTTGCCTGCTGACTTGGCTGCTGAATATATGCGGGCGTTTATACCATCTGCAGATGGAAAGAGTATGACGCTAAAGCCAGAATATGCAAAATCTCTCTTTTATAATGATTGTGTAGAACAGGATATAAAATTTGCCTTAAATCACCTTTCAGCTGAGTCGGCAGAGGCGCTGAGTGAGCAGGTACATGTAACAGGTGCTAACATTCCCAAGGTCTTTGTTAAACCCCTTAATATAACCCCTCAAAAGTGGGGGAGTGTTCCCAAAGTGTATATTAAAACTCTTAAAGATAATGCAATACCTCCTGATTTGCAAAAACAAATGCTTGCCGGATTTCCCAATACACTAGTGTGTGAATTAAATACGGGCCATTCTCCATTTTTCGTAGCACCGGAGGAATTGGCGGAAACGTTGCTGAGAATACACAAGGTGGAAAAATGAATAACTGAAATTCAAAATTACAGTTTCTTATACAGTCCGGAACTGAAACACTAGCAAACCCTTTGGTTATCAATTAATGTTAACCAAAGGGTTGCTAGTGTTTTAAAAGGTTATAACGAGGATAATATTTTAATCCTGGGTTAACTTCGTTGTAAGTTTGGTTAGTTCGCTCATTCCGGTGAAGTCGCGCCTAAAGTGTTCCAGGCGGCATTTGAAGCATAACATCAGCACCAAAATCCCAGATACCGGTAACCTTCGCTAAAGCAGATGGACGATGGTACGTAGTTGCAAAGAGTAAAAATTGACATTCATCACCTAACTGCCTTTACCAAAAGTGCAATGAGGGTATTGGCACAAATCACAATTGAAACAGTATCCCCCATGGGCCAAGCGAGTAATGTCTTTCCGGGTAATTTCCTCTCCTGCTAAAATACGAGGAACAAGCAAATCAAATATTGTTGTTTTGTGATACATCACGCAACCGGGTAAACCTAATACCGGAATATCGCCGATACAGGCAAGCATAAACATTGACCCCGGAAGTACTGGTGCTCCGTAAGCAATGACACAGCCGCCGGCCTCTTTAATTCCCGCAGGGGTTACATCATCCGGGTCAACCGACATCCCGCCGGTGGTTATAATCATTTCGGCCCCTTCTTTGATTAACGTTAGGATGGACTCAGAAATCATCGCAACATTATCATCAGAAAAGATCTGCCGTAAAATTTGACTGCCTAATTCCGTTATTTTTCTCTGTATAACAGGGCCAAACTGATCTTGTATGCGTCCATGATAAACCTCGCTGCCGGTGGTAACGACTCCTACCTTTAGCGATCTTAACGGTTTGATCTCCACGATTGGGAAAAACGCCTCACCTATTTTTTCCACATTGCGTATTTTGTCAGTATTAATTACCAGAGGAACAACCCGGCTGCCGGCAATAACGTCTCCGGCACCGACCATCTGATTTGAATGAATGGTAGCCAACACTATTTCATCAATGTCGTTTATTTTTTCTAATGCACTGGTATTAATTTTTAACAGACCCGCCATTTTCGCTCTAAGTTCAACCTTGCCTTCCACTGGCTCTGTCAAGGTAATGCCTTGGCCGGCAACGGCTTCGGCGATTCTAATTGCTGCAGCATTTTCATGCAAAGCATTCTCATTTATTTCCCAGACATATAAGTGCTCTTTCCCTAAATTTAGTAGTTTAGGTATGTCCTCGCTCTTTACTACATGACCTTTTTTAAATGCCCGGCCTTTTGACTTTCCGGGAACAATCTCTGTAATGTCATGGCACATTACCATACCTTCCGCTTCGTATACTGATACGACTTTCATCCGCTCAACTCCTTATAATTATGAAAGTACCTAGAACAAGCTGTACTATTTATATTATAAATAAAAAAGCAAAGTGCAGCAAAGGGAAATGGCACTATGCACACTGGTTATAATTTTCAAATATCGCATTAGACAGATAAATGTAACTCGTTGGAGAATATTTCATCGATGAGGCAGGATTTTAATCGCTAGTAACGAATAATATTGATGAATAACAGAATATTCATTAACTCCGAATCTGGTAGTCTAATGGAAACTACGACAACCAGATCGTTGGGTTTACCAGGAAACCGGTAAGCCTCCCGTTGCGGAAAGGAGTAAGTGCTACTATTTGAGGCAGAGCGCTCTCCTTTTTTTGCGTGCTCTGTCTTTTTATTTTCCCTATAAGCATAACTTTTTTAAAACCGGAACGAGGACAACAGCGGCTGCTGCTTAGTAAAAAGATTGGCACAAGCCGTATTTTCTTTATTTGCAGGACCTGATGTTACGTTAAAATTTAGACAGGAGGGTGACTTATGGCTGTGTATGCCGAAAACTCTATTGATAGTACCTGGGACGGATGGCTAAATTTTACAGCCACGCTAAAAAGTACTGACAAGAATTATAATTATTCTATCAGACCAGAAATTTGGGATTCATGGATAAGGTGCCGTCAAGCCAAGGTTAATCCCAATGATGATAGCATTCATCGCCAATTGGAAATTGCCAGTCTTCAGGTTATGTTGCGAAAAAACCGGGATCTTATTATTATTGCCAAACCCTTTATGGAAAACTTGTACCAGATTGTCGCAGGCTCTGGTTTTGTTGTGGCACTAACCGATACACGTGGTTATATTATGGAAATTTTTGGCGATAAGGATACCTTGACAAACCCAATGACGGCGAGTTTTTTTCAAGGTGCGAATTGGAGTGAAGCCGAAGCTGGTACTAACGCTATTGGTACAGCATTGATTACAGGGCAATCAATTCAGGTTTCAGGATCTGAGCATTACTGCCGCAAACATCACTGTTTGACCTGTTCGGCAGCCCCGATCATTGACGAGAAAGGGACAGTTATAGGAATTCTTGATGTTTCAGGCAAATCAGAGGCTGCTCATTTACATACACTGGGGATGGTGATGGCTGCAGCGGAAGCAATTATGGCTCAGCTAGGTATTAGAAAAAAAAATAAAGAACTAAGTGTAATTAATAATCGGTTGACAAGTATTTTCAATACTATGTCTGATGGCGTAATTATGGTTGACAATAATGGTGTTATTAGCGAACTGAACCCTGTTGCCAAAAATATACTTGGCATTGGCATAAATGACATTGAGGATACGCGTGGAATTCAGGTAGAAAGCATCTTAGGAGCTAAAAATTCCTTTGTTAGAAGAATGCTAATGTGTAAAGAATCCTGCGCAGACACTGAAATCATGCTTGACATCAACGGTGAGATTAGTCATTTTTGGGCATCAGGGGAGCCTGTTACCGATGAACAGGGAGCAGTGACAGGCGGTGTTATTATTCTACGGCCCATTAAACAAATTCAAAATTTGGTGAACCGGTTTAGCGGAAACTATGGGACTTTACAGTTTAGCGACATTATTGGCGAAAGTAAAGCTATTCTGGAAGCTGTCCGGATAGCCTCACTTGCCGCAAACTCACTATCCAGCGTATTGCTTCAAGGCGAAAGCGGTACAGGAAAAGAAATATTTGCTCAGGCTATCCACAATCGAAGTGAACGTAACACCGGACCCTTCATAGCTGTAAACTGCGGGGCTATACCCAGGGAACTTATTGGCAGTGAACTATTTGGCTATGCGGAGGGTGCCTTTACTGGGGCTAAGCGTGGGGGGAAGCCAGGTAAATTCGAGCTCGCCTGCGGCGGAACGCTGTTTTTGGATGAAATTGGCGATATGCCGTTGGAACAGCAAGTAGCGTTGCTGCGTGTATTGCAGGAGAGAAAAGTAAATCGAATTGGCTGTGATAAGGTAATCCCTGTTGATGTCAGGGTGATTTGTGCTACCAATAAAAGTTTATTGAAAGAAGTAGAAAAGGGGACCTTTCGCAAAGATCTATATTATCGGTTAGATGTTATATCGATCACAATACCGCCGCTGCGGGAACGTTCCGATGATATCGTAGCATTGTTTAACTATTTTTTAGAAAAGCAGGATAAGCATGACCGGAACTTTTTGGTTAGTCCGGAGGTTATTGACCGAATTGTACGATACGACTGGCCAGGAAATGTGCGTGAACTCCAGAATGTGGTGGAGCGAATTGTTAGTCTGACAGAAGGGCAGGTGGTAAATCTCGGGAATTTACCGAAAGAAATTTGTAATTGGCAACCAGCAAATACAGATAGCGAAAATGTGGTTTCTTCAAATTATCATGCTGCAGAATCTTTTTGCGGGAGAGAGGGGCGACAGGGGCGACGCTTCATGCTTGAAGAGCATGAAAGACAGGAAATACTGGAATTGCTTTTCAACCATCGAGGAAATGTTAGTCTGACAGCGCGCAGCATGGGAGTTTCGCGAAATACCTTGTACCGAAAAATGAAACAGTATGAAATATACAAATAGTGCATAAGTGTCACTTTTGCATCACAATTATGCACATATTTAGGTACACATATTAGACTGAGAGAGAGAGAAGTATTGTTATTATGTGTCTAGTACACGCTTATATTTATTATTTTGCAAAGAAAAATTAATGGTAATTAAAGTAATTTATTTGGCTTAAAAAGCTACTTATAGCCATAAATATGGGATAATGTATTCCGAATAAAAAAAATGTCCGTGTGGAGAGGAGGTGAATAATAGAGAATAAATGGCACTGATTGTATTTTTGAAAAATAGTCAAAATTGGCATAAATCTTGCAATTATATAATTTCGAAATTGCTCTAAAATAATTCTAGGACATTTTGGAACATTCTAGAACGCTCTAGTGTTGCAAGAGGCTATATATGCAGATTGGAATTAGCTAAGGAGGAAGATCAATGAGAGCAGTTCCTGTATATCAGGCAGAAGGTATGGTTCTTTGTCATGATATTACTGAAATTATCCCAGGAAAACGTAAAGGCAAAGCATTTAGGAAGGGCCATGTAATCTGTAAGGAAGATATTCCGCGACTACTGGATATTGGCAAGGAAAATATTTATGTCTGGGAAGTAAATGCGCAGACAATTCATGAAAATGATGCGGCAACCAGATTTGCTAAGGCCGTAGCCGGGCCAGGTCTGGCCTTGAATGAGGCCTCAGAAGGCAAGGTTGAAATAAGAGCCAATACTCTTGGACTGCTAAAAGTAAATGTCGAAGCCCTGGAAAAAATCAACGATATTGACCAAGTGGCTGCAGCTACTTTACACACTAACCAGGTGGTGAATGCAGGGAAAAAGGTTACGGGCTGTAAAATTATTCCATTGGTGATTAACGCAGCTAAGCTTCGACAAATTGAGCAGATTGGTATTGACTATTACCCGGTTGTGGAGGTTAAACCTTTAAAGGCCTGCAAGGTGGGAGTGGTAACTACCGGCAGTGAAGTATATCATGGTCGAATAAAGGATTGTTTCGGCACGGTATTGACAGATAAATTTGAACAGTTAGGCAGTTCTATTTTACAGCAAGTGTTTGTACCGGATGATATTTCTATGATTGCAGAGGCCATTCATAGTTTGCGCGCCGCAGGCGCCGATATGATTGTGACTACCGGCGGCATGTCTGTCGATCCGGATGATGTAACACCTTCCGGTATCAGGGCGGCAGGCGGTGAGATTGTTATATATGGAGCACCTACTCTGCCTGGTGCAATGTTTATGCTGGCTTATTTAGGAACTGTTCCGGTTCTTGGATTGCCTGGCTGTGTAATGTATCATAAAAGTACGATATTTGATTTAGTGGTCCCCCGCATACTGGCTGGAGAAGTACTGTCCAGGAAAGATATAACAAAGTTTGGCTATGGCGGGTTGTGTCTTGTATGTGAAGAATGCCGCTATCCCGAATGCAGCTTTGGCAAAGGTTACTAATAGCTGCACAGTAAGGTTATGCGTATTTCGGGGATGAAGAAATCCCCTGAAATATAGATTATTGAATAATAAGGGAGACGAGAGAGCAGATGCAAAAGAAAACTCTGATTATCAATGGTTTGCCCAGAACGCTAATTGTTGATCTGGATGCCAGTTTGGCTAGTGTGCTCCGGGAACAACTGCTGTTGACTGGTTGCAAGGTTGGCTGTAATCAAGGGCAATGCGGGACTTGTTCAATTATTATGGATGGCCGGGTAATACGGTCTTGCGTCACGAAGATGAAAAAGGTTCCTGATGAAGCCAATATTACAACCATTGAAGGATTGGCTACACCTACTAACCTCCATCCGCTGCAAGTTGCCTGGATGGCCTATGGCTGCGCTCAATGCGGTTTCTGCAGTCCTGGATTTATTTTATCAGCGAAAGTATTGCTTGATGAGAATCCCAGCCCCACTAGAGAAGATATTCGCGCATGGTTCCAAAAACACCGCAATGCCTGCCGCTGCACAGGTTATAAACCTTTAGTCGATGCTGTTATGGCAGCTGCTAGTATTCTTCGCGGGGAAATGCGCAAAGAAGAACTGATTTTCAAACCTGTCGGCAACAAAATTTACGGCACAACCTATATTCGTCCGTCTGCCTTGCAGAAAGTTACCGGTACCTGGGATTTTGGCGCCGATGTTGCG
Organism: Sporomusa sp. 246TCP1; assembly: GCF_057319775.1. Classification (NCBI taxonomy): domain Bacteria; kingdom Bacillati; phylum Bacillota; class Negativicutes; order Selenomonadales; family Sporomusaceae; genus Sporomusa; species Sporomusa sp. 246TCP1. Next base: position 1,206,271 of record NZ_CM170492.1, read on the forward strand.
CTGCAAATGCCTACAGGCACTTTGCGGTTAGCTCTTGTTCAAGCAGAGGTATCTCATGCGAATATTAAAGGCATTGACTACTCGGAAGCCGAGAAAATGCCTGGTGTATATAAAGTAATCACCCATAAAGACGTTAAAGGTAAAAACCGGATTTCCGGTCTGATCACTTTCCCGACTAATAAAGGTGACGGCTGGGATCGCCCCATTCTTTGCGATGAGAAAGTATTCCAGTTTGGTGATGCTATTGCCATAGTTGCCGCAGATACGGAAGAACATGCCAAAGCAGCAGCTAAAGCAGTAAAGGTTGATCTTGAAGTATTGCCGGCATACATGAGTGCTCCTGCCGCAATGGCACCTGATGCTATTGAAATCCATCCCGGAACTCCTAATATTTACTTTGAGACTGGTGTGGTAAAAGGCGAAGACACTAAACCATTTATGGATCGCGCAGATGTTGTTACTGCAGAAGTCGAAACCTACTGCAGCCGTCAGCCGCATCTTCCGCTTGAGCCTGATTGCGGCAGTGCCTATATTGATGAAGAAGGTCGCCTGACTATTCATTCTAAGAGTATTGCATTACACTTGCATCATGCCATGATTGTCGCCGGTATTGGTATTGAACCGGAGAAATGCCGCCTTTTAGCTAACCCGACTGGTGCTACTTTTGGCTACAAATTTAGTCCAACAAATGAAGCTTTACTGGGTGTTGCCTGTCTTGCTTGCGATGGTAAGCCTGTTTCTCTTGTCTTCAATATGTTCCAGCAAATTACTTATACAGGCAAGCGTTCACCTGCACTTGTTAAAACGAAACTGGCTGCTGATAAAACAGGTAAAATTTTGGCAATGGAAACCAAATGGTGGCTGGATCATGGTCCGTACAGTGAATTCGGTGACCTGAACTGCATCCGTCAAGGTCAGTTTACCGGTGCTGGTTATGATATTCCGAACATCCGCGGTAAAGGCCAGTGCGTGTGCACCAACCATGGCTGGGGATCTGCATTCCGCGCCTACGGCTCGCCTAAAGCCTTCTTGTCATCAGAAATCTGCATTGATGAGCTGGCCGAAAAACTTGGCATGGATCCATTGGAATTGCGCTATAAGAATGTATATCGCCCTGGTGCTACCACACCAACCGGCCAGGTACCGGAAGTATTCTGCCTGCCGGAAATGCTTGATAAAATCCGTCCTTACTGGGAAGAAGCCAAGATACGTTGTAAAGAACTTTCAACCCCTGAAAAGAAACGCGGCGTTGGCTTATCACTCGGAATATATGGTTGCGGTCTGGATGGCGCGGACAGTTCGCATGCTTGGACAGAACTTAATCCGGACGGCACAATAACTGTTGGTAATTCCTGGCAGGATCATGGTCAAGGTGCCGACCTTGCAACTTTGACACATGCTCATGAAACCTTCCGTCAGATGGGGATTACTCCTGATCAAATTAAGCTTGTCATGAATGATATGGCCTTTACACCAGCCAGCGGTCCATCCGGCGGCAGCCGTCAAAACGTTATGACTGGTAACGCCACGAGGGTTGCCAGTGAAATGCTGGTCAATGCTATGCGTAAACCTGACGGCACGTTCCGGACTTACGACGAAATGGTAGCTGAAAAAATTCCTCTCCACTATGATGGTTCATGGACGGCATCCATGTGCACTGACTGCGATCTGGAAACCATGCAAGGTGACCCATTTGCCATTTACATGTATGCAGTCTTTATGCCTGAAGTAGAAGTTGATATGAAGACCGGTAAGGCAACCGTAGTCCGGTTTGTAACTGTTCAGGATATTGGAACACTTACCAATAAAACAACCTGCGATGGCCAGGTCTACGGCGGTTTGGCCCAAGGTATCGGTCTTGCTCTTACTGAAGACTTTGAAGACCTCAAAAAACATACCAGCCTTGTTGGTTGCGGCCTGCCGTTTATTAAGGATATTCCGGATGATATGGAAATCATCTACAATATCTCCCCGCGTGAGAACGGACCATATGGTGCAGCTGGCGTAGGTGAAGGACCGTTGACAGCTCCACATCCGGCTATTCTTAACGCCATTTATAATGCCTGCGGCGTACGTATTTACTCAGTACCTGCATTGCCGGAAAAAATTAAAGCAGGCCTGGACGCACTCGCTGCTAAAAAGTAATTAGCGGTAAATAAGCGAATATAAAAAATGTAGTATTCTAAAATTAGACTGGAAAGCGTATCGCTTTCCGGTCGTTTTAGGATTTCTATACCAGGAAGAGGGTGTTTCAAATGGATCAAATGGATCAAAATTTATTGCGTGAACGGGAATCAAAATGTATTCAGGAAAATCCACCGGCTTGTACTGCGGGGTGTCCGGTTCATGTTGATGCCCGGGGTATGGCTAAAGCTGTACAGAAAGAAGATTACGCGACAGGATTTGCCTTATTTAACAGAATGGTCCCTTTTCCCGGAATTATTAGCAGAATTTGTGATCAACCCTGTCGGCAAACCTGTAAGCGTAATGAAATTGACGAATCTATTTTTATCAGGGGTTTAGAACAAATTTGTGTTGATAACAACAACAATACTGCTCCCAAGTTACTATTACCGAAAGCTAAAAGTCAGAAGGTAGCTATTGTTGGCGCCGGGTTGAGCGGCTTGACCGCAGCGTTGGAGCTTAGTCGCAAAGGGTACAAAGTGACTGTTTTTGAAGCTGCAGACCGTTTGGGAGGAAGCATCTGGGATATCGCGGAAAACAAGCTGCCACGGCAATTGATTCATAATGATTTTGAGATTATCGCCAAATTTCCTATAGAGATTCGCTATAATACAGCTATTAATGCCTTAGATAGTTTGAGCGCGGAGTATGATGCGATCTATCTGGCTACAGGTTTTCAACTAACTGACAATTCAGACTTAGGTCTGGAGTTAGCGTCAGATGGCAAAATCAAGGTTGATTTGACATCGTTAGCAACAAGCAACAGCAAAGTGTTCGCCGGTGGCAGTCTTCGCCGTGAATACGGACATCCATCGCCGATTGCTTCAATAGCTGATGGTAAAACCGCCGCGATTTCGATTGACCGGCTGTTTCAAAATGCATCCCTTACTGCTAATAGAGAGAAAGAGGGATCTTATGAGACTGCCCTCTATACCAATATAAAAGGGATAAAACCTGAACCCATGGTAATTGCCGGTGATTGTGACAGCGGTTACAGTAAAACAGAAGCTGTGCAGGAAGCTAATCGTTGTTTGTTATGTGAGTGCCAGGAGTGCGTGAAAGCCTGTGAATATCTTGCACATTATCGGGGGTACCCCAAACGGTATGCACGCGAGGTATACAATAACTTGTCCATTGTTATGGGAATCCACCATGCTAACAATATGATTAACTCTTGTAGTTTATGTGGTCTGTGTGAACAAATTTGTCCGGGAAATTTGAATATGGGTGAAATCTGCCATGAAGCAAGAAAAATAATGGTAAATAAGGGGAAAATGCCACCATCGACTCACGATTTTGCTTTAAGGGATATGCAATTTAGCAATAGCGAAGCATGTGCTCTGACTAGAAATCAGCCTGGCACTTCAACAAGTGAGTGGGTATTTTATCCCGGTTGCCAGTTAGCAGCCTCATCACCGCAATATGTGCAACAGATGTACAGTTTTTTACGTGAAAAGCTGGACGGTGGTGTCGGGTTACTATTAGGTTGTTGTGGAGCACCAGCCAGTTGGGCAGGACAGGAGGCAGTGTTTCGGGAGACAAGGAATAATCTGGAAAGCAACTGGCGTAGTTTGGGAAGTCCCAAGATTATTACGGCTTGTCCTACCTGTTTGAGCCTATTTAAAAATGATTCACCTGACATGCCGGTGGAAAACTTATGGACATTGCTGGAACGTATTGGTTTGCCGGAAGGCAGCACCCAATTAGCCAAGACACAGCAAAAATTGGCGATACATGACAGCTGTACCACAAGGCATGATGCTGAGATTCAGACCAGTGTAAGAAACCTTTTGGGTAGACTGGGATATCAAATTGAAGAGTTGCCTTTAAGCCGTGAAACTACAGTATGTTGCGGTTATGGAGGTTTAATGCTTTATGCCAACAAGGAGATTGCGCATAAAGTTATAGATAGACGAATTAATGAAAGTGAATTAGACTATCTCGCGTACTGTAGCATGTGCCGGGATAATTTTGCCAGTCAGGGAAAACGTACATACCATCTCCTTGATTTGATTTTGGGTGGTGGCCAGGAAAATCTGGCTGCGCAACCAGGGCCTGGTTATTCAAAGCGTCAGGAAAACCGTGCCAAATTGAAACAAACATTATTAAGAGAAGTTTGGGGTGAAGAGGTGGCACAGCCGCAAGCTGAGGTCAAGGTCACTATTCCTGCTGATGTATTGCAACTGATGGAGGATAGGCGGATTCTTGTCGATGATGTTACTAACGTTATTGCCCATGCGGAAAGTTCCGGCAGTAAACTCAAGGACGCCAGGAGCGGCCATTATATAGCATATTTTAAGCCGGCCAGCGTGACCTATTGGGTAGAGTATTTGCCGCAGGCGGATGGATTTGTCGTTCAAAATGCTTATTGTCACAGAATAGAAATTGAAGGATAGTGGAGGAAACATGAGCAAACTGTTAGAAGAACCATTAGATATTGTTTGTGTTACATGTGGCATTAAGCTGACATTGGGAAAGGTAGAGTTGTCGTATCTTGGCAGCAACTTTCCGGTTGAGCTGTATAGATGTCCGCAGTGTGGCTTAGTTTATATTCCTGAGGAATTAGCTAATGGCAAAATGAAAAAGGTGGAAGCAGCGTTGGAGGATAAATGATGCTTCACCAACATCCGGGCGGGCTGACATTAACCAAACAGGTTATTAAGTACTGTGCATTTATGCCTGGTGCAAAAGTGCTTGATGTCGGCTGCGGCACCGGAGTAACTATGGAGTATCTGCAGGATGCCTGTGGGTTACAGGCAGTAGGAGTCGATGTATCTGAGGCCCGGCTGGAGCAAGGCAGGATGTGCTCGCCATATTTGCAGTTTATTCAGGCAGCAGGCGAAAGCCTGCCGTTTGCCGATGTCTCATTTGACGGCGTAATAACTGAATGTAGTTTGTCGGTTATGCAAGATGCCGGTACAGTTTTAACTGAAATTAGCCGTGTTCTTGTGCCGGGAGGAAAGCTGGCGATAACAGATGTTTATTTACCGGTTTCCGATAGTACGGCTGGATATCTGAATAGAAACCAACTAAAAAAAATGCTGGAGAAATCCGGCTTTACTATCGTTGTTTGGGAAGACCAGTCGGCATTTTTGCGGGAGTTTATTGCCTGCTATATTATGGAATGCGGATCAGTGGAAGAACTGTGGCAATGTGTATCCATTCCCAAGATTAAGGCGGGATACTTTTTACTAGTGGCTAAAAAAAGGCAAATGGAAGGATGAAATACTTTGGACGAAAAAACATGTCCTCGCTGTAATAGTGTACTAACGAATAATGCCCCCTTGTATCAATGCTGTAGGTGTTTTACCTATTATTGCAAAAATTGTGAAGAGAGCAATAATGGCCGGAAATGTCCTAAATGTAATATGGGGCCGCGCTTGATCGTTCCAACGGGAAAATAAGAAAGTGTGGTGGCACGAATAATGACAGAAGAAACAGAGCTTTTAGAAAAAATTGAGGCAGATGAGGTTATTGTTGAAGTTATTGATAAAAACACAGGCAAACTATTTAGACGGAACCTGCCGCTGGGATATTTGGAAACCGGTAACGGCATAATCTTGTCGGGAGAGACCTTTGACGGCAAGCCAGCAGAAATTAACTTTTTATCTGATGCCGCCATAGCTAAAATCACTGATTTGTTTGGAAAAGGCCCTGATCAGTCCCATTGTGACAACGAGGAGGAGCAGGGATGAGTTTTTCTAAATTGCTGTCAGCGTTGAATAGCAATAGTGCCGGAGTAATAGATACCTTGACGGTGATAGATTGTAACCCCAAGCAGGCTAGCCTGCTTGGGCAAATGATTATTATTCAATCAGATGGCAAAACAGAAACAAAAATGGATGGACAACTAGAGCCATTTGTGATGGATAAAATATTGGATATAGTGCGGACAACGAGTTGGACCAAGCCGGTAATTATTTTAGTTGAAGATCAGCAAAAAAATACATACAAACTATTTTGGGATAGAATTGTCCAAAAGTTGCGCGCTATCGTATTTGGCGGCGGCCATATTAGCCAACCGTTGGTTCAGATACTGTCATTAATAGATTTTGCCGTGACGGTTATTGATGACCGTCCGGAATTTGCCAATACAGCCAGATTTCCTGGCGCTCACCAGGTAGTCTGTAATAATTTTCAGCTAGCCATGAAAAACCTAACAATAGACAATGGTACGGCTGTTATTATTGTCACCCGCGGACACCGCTATGACTTGGATTGTCTGCGTGCTACTATGGGAAGCAATGCCCGGTATCTGGGAATGATTGGCAGTAAAAAACGTATTAGAGAGATTATTAATCTGGTGAAGGAAGAAGGAGCACCAATAGATATTGAAAAACGGCTTCACGCGCCTATTGGTCTTGATATAAAAGCAGAAACGCCTACTGAAATAGCACTTAGTATTGCGGCAGAAGTGGTAGCGGCTTTTCGTGGTGGGTCCGGCTGTCCACTGAGTGGGCATAAGGAGGCGTTCTAATGGATCGGGATTTGTTAGAGTATATCTGTGAATGTCAGAGCAAAGGGGAACAGGCAGCCTTAGTCACTATTGTGGAAACCCGTGGTTCAACTCCTCGTAAGGCAGGCAGTAAAATGCTGATTTTACCTGATGGCAGATCTTGTGGTACCATTGGCGGTGGCTGTGGGGAAGCAGATGTTAGGCGTCAGGCGTTAATAGCACTAGATAATAAGCAATCCCAGATGTATACAGTTAGAATGCTGAATGATGTGGCTGCAGATGAAGGGATGGTCTGCGGAGGAATCATGGAAGTGTTTATTCAGGTCATATAAGCTATGATGAGGCGAAAGGAAGGGCTGGAAATATGACAGACAGATTTTTAAAGTTGCTTGAGTTATCACAAGCGGGTTTTTACTGTAGCCAAATCTTACTTATTATTGGGCTGGAAGCCCAGGGAAAAGAAAATCCTGATCTGGTGCGGGCTATGTCAGGACTTGTTGGCGGCCTGGGGTTCAGTGGCAGGACTTGTGGCGCTTTGACTGGCGGGGCCTGTCTGATCGGTCTATATGCCGGTAAGGGATCAGTCGAAGAAATGGAAGACAGTCGTGTCAATGATATGATAAGAGAGTTTGCGGAATGGTTTGAGCAGGAAGCAAGTTCTCAATATAGCGGCAGTACCTGTGATATCATCTTAGAGAAGAACCCGCAAAACCGGGCATCACGCTGCCCGGACCTTGTGTTAAAGACGCTTGATAAAGTTGAGGAAATCCTAGAAGCCAATGGCTATGACCTCTCAGGCCGGCTCGAAATTTAGGCCTCCTATATATTATTTCGCGCACAAAAGAAACTTATAGATATAGTCAGGTGGTGTATTGCCAACATACCACCTGTTTAACATGTTGTATCTAAGAAATGTTAGGAGGCTTGCATGAAAAAGCTATACCAAAACTTAGTTAAGCTGCTTTCATCTGGCGAAAATGTTGTTTTGGCTACCATCTTTCATAGTGCTGGGTCAGCTCCGCGTTCCGTCGGAGCCAAGATGATAATTTGTGCAGATGGCTCCATTATTGGTACAGTTGGCGGTGGGCGGGTAGAAGCCGATACAATTGAATTAGCAAAAGAAGTGTTGGCAAACCGTCAATCGGTAATATTGCCTTTTGATTTGACAGGTGCAGATGCAGCTGGGTTGGGCATGATCTGTGGCGGTAAAGGCGAAATCCTGCTGGATTATCTGGATGCGGTCAATAACGATAATCGACTGATTTATGAAGCCATTCTCGCCACAATGAATAAGGCACAAAAGGCATGGCTAATGACAGAATTAAGCAGCCAACCGGTGGCTGGTCAAACAAGACAGCAATGCCTTGTTATGCAGGATGGTACTATTATCGGAAACTTCCACTGTGAACCGGAGTTTATGGAAAAGATGTCTTCAGGTCCGGCCAAAATTTCTATTCATGCTGATGCGAACGAGAACCGAATTTTTATTGTTGATCCTATCCGTACGATTAGTACAGTATATCTATTTGGGGCTGGTCATATTTCCCAGCAAATTGCCAAACTGACAGAAATGGTAGGATTTGTAACAGTAGTTATTGATGATCGACCGGCTTTTGCCAATAGGGAACGGTTTCCTCAATCGGAAATTATGGTTGTAGACAATTTTGAGTGTATGGCAAAATTGCCTATTGACCAAGATAGTTATCTAGTCATTGTAACGCGCGGACATCTTCACGACAGAACTGTGCTAGAACAAGCGCTAGAAACTGAGGCAGGCTATATTGGGATGATTGGCAGCAAAAATAAACGGGATCATTTATATAAGATATTACAAGAGCAAGGCGTTAGCGCAGCCAAGCTCCAACAAGTCTATTCACCAATTGGCATTGACATTTATGCGGAAACTCCGGAGGAAATCGCGGTAAGCATTGTCGCTGAATTGATAAAAGCCAGGGTGGAGCGGGAAAAATGTATAGCTCAGGGATAACCGGATTAATTGTTGCTGCAGGCTATTCTTCCCGGATGGGAACATTCAAGCCACTGATGCCCTTAGGGGAAAAAAAAGTAATTGAAACGGCAGTAGACAGTTTGCGACTGGGCGGGGTAAATGATATCCGGGTGATAGTTGGACACCGGGCGACCGAATTATATCCGGTATTAGAACGTTTGTCTGTCAGCATTATTGAAAACCCAAATTATGCGTCAGGCATGTTTTCTTCTATAGTTACTGGTGTTAGAGCTTTGGCCGCAGATGCAGAGGCCTTTATGATGCTGCCTGGCGATACCCCGCTGATAAGAAGCAGCAGTATTAAGGAACTGATAAAAAAATACCGGCAGACAGGTGCTGCCGTGGTATATCCAACTTTTAACGGTAAGCGTGGTCATCCGCCGGTGATTAGTGACAAGTGTTTCGCCAGCATTCTTAGCGGGGATGGTACTGGTGGGCTTCGCCATATTTTAGAACAGTTTGCTGCCGACAGTGTGGTTGTGCCGGTTGCTGATCAGGGTATACTGATGGATATGGATACTCTGGATGACTATCGGCAACTCGCCAAGTTTTATGTCAAACGGAATATACCGACATATGACGAATGTCTGGCCTTATTAGATAAGTATCAGACCGGCGATAAGGTATTGCGCCATGGGCAGACTGTTGCTGCGGTCGCGCAGCAGTTGGTGGACCTGCTTAATGGCGTTGGTTTAAAGCTTAACAGTGAATTGGTGGTCGCCGGGGGATTGTTGCATGATCTTGCTAAAGGTAAACCTAATCATCCCCTGCGGGGGGGACGTTTGGTTACCAGCAATGGTTTTTCAGCTTTAGCTGGTATTGTAGCTGCACATATGGATTTAGAATTAACAGCAGAGCAGGCAATTGATGAAGCAGCGGTGCTGTTTCTTGCTGACAAGTTAGTACAAGGTGACAGGCGGGTATCGCTAAACGAGCGGTTTAGTTTGCCGCTGGCAAAGTTTTCCGGAAATTCTGAAATACTAGCGGCGGTTTTGCGTCGACAGCAGACGGCAGAATTTATCCGGGACCGGATAACAGCCCTGGTGGGAATAGGCAGTTTGGAGAAAATAGTATTACAATAGGGGGCGAATCTGTAATGCAGGTATATGTAAATAATGCTGCGACTTCCTGGCCCAAGGCACCACAAGTTGGTGAAATAGTGGCTTCTTATGTTAGTGGCGTGCCCTATCATGCCGGACGTTCTGGTTTTTCCGGGCCGGATATTGCCGGCGAATGCCGAAAATTATTGGCTAATTTGCTGCAGGTAAAAGATGCCACCCGAATTGTTCTGGGATCAAACGCTACCTATGCCTTAAATATTGCTTTGCACGGTATTCACTGGCAACCGGGGGCCGCGGTGATAACTACAGCTGCCGAACATAATTCCGTACTGCGCCCCTTGCACTATCTGTCAAAAACTAAGGGGGTAGCTGTTCATATACTTCCCGTGGATAAGCTGGGGCGGGTTGACCCGGAGGAATGGGAAACTGCATTAGCAAAATATAAGCCGCAAGTGGTTGTTTTTACACATGCTTCTAATGTTACCGGCGCAGTAAATGACGCCGCTTTGCTTGGCAGGCTGGCTAAACAGGCAGGCGCAGTTACGCTTTTGGATGCGTCGCAAAGCCTGGGAATTGTGCCAGTTCTACCAGAAGTTTGGGGAATTGATTTAGTAGCTTTTACCGGCCATAAGTATTTGTTAGGTCCGTCTGGCACAGGTGGCTTATATATAGCTCCCGAAGTTGATCTGGAACCTGTATGGGTAGGTGGAACAGGCGTCCAGAGTGATCTTGACGAGATGCCGGTAACTATGCCCATCCGTTTCGAAGCCGGTACAGCCAATGACCCTGCAATCGCCGGACTATCAACGGCCCTAAAGTGGAGTGACGGGCATATTCTAAACGTCAGTGCGCTGCAAAGTAAGACCGAGCGGTTGGCCACCGGACTGGTGACAGCCGGAGCGAATGTTATTAATGTCGAGCCACCCCGAACATCGGTTATTTCTTTTACACTAAAGGACTGGACGGTAGAAGACGCTGGCGAAGTGCTGCAAAAAAGTTTTGAGATCGTCTGCCGCACAGGTCTCCACTGTGCGCCGCTGATTCATACTTATTTGGGTACAGCTCCTGCCGGCACAATACGGCTGAGCTTATCACGGTTTACTACTGATGAGGACATTGATTACTGTCTTAAGGCAATCAATGCACTGACACATGAAACAGTATGAATGTAAGAGAGTCGAAAATTGTTTTAGCAGTGCCAATATTTATGAGTATCGGCTGCCCATAAAAGCCAAGGAAGAGTTTATTGAATGTTTTGCGCCGCTTGGTGTTATTAAATATCATAAGAATTTTCCGCGGCCTTGTTATCAAGCCACTCTAACAGATGGTACAACAGTCAAAGGAATTATTGCGGATTCGGTGATTAAGGTTAGCTTTCCAGACAGCAACCCACAGGAAAGCAAAGCTAACTTTGAAATTTTTTTAGAAGATTTGCTTAAACAGCAGACTGCTGACAGGGAGAGATAGTACTGATGGATGCCATTGAAAAAACAGAAGAAATCGTACTTTCTACAACGGAAAGTGTTTGCCCCGAATGCCTGGCGCGGGTTCCGGCAACCCGGGTGGCAAAAGGCAATCAGGTGTTTTTGCGGAAGCATTGCCCAGAGCATGGCGAGTACCAAGTTTGTATTTGGGAGGGAGAGCCCAGCTATTTAGGCTGGACTAATGCTAAAATACCAACTTCGCCGACGGTGTGCGCAACCGAAGTCAGCCAGGGTTGTCCGTTTGACTGTGGTTTATGTCCGGAGCATCGTCAGCAGACTTGTTGTGTGCTGCTGGAAGTGACAAATCAATGTAACTTACACTGTCCTGTCTGTTTTGCCGCCACTTCGCCGGTGGCTAAGGACGAGCCAGGACTTGAAGTTATTGAGGGGTGGTACCGGATGCTCATGAACAGCGGCGGTCCCTATAATATTCAATTATCAGGCGGTGAGCCGACTGTCCGTGATGATTTACCAGAAATCATTGCCTTGGGAAAAAAGTTAGGCTTGGTTTTTTTTCAGGTTAATACCAATGGCCTGCGGCTGGCAACTGATGAACAGTATGTCAGCAGACTGAAAGCGGCAGGTCTAAACTGTGTTTTTTTGCAATTTGATGGAATGAGCGACGATGTCTACGTCAAATTGCGCGGGAAAGCATTACTTGATATCAAGAAAAAAGCCATTGAGGTTTGTGCCGCCCATGAAATTGGGATTGTGCTAGTGCCTACTTTGGTACCAGGGGTAAATGACAGTCAGATTGGCGATATCCTGAACTTTGCTATAAGCAAGATACCTGCTGTACGGGGCGTTCACTTTCAGCCGGTAAGCTATTTTGGCAGATATCCGGTAGAACCGAAAGATACTGACAGGATTACTATTCCCCAAGTTCTGCGGGAAATTGAGAAACAGACAGATGGACAGATGAAAATAGCGCATTTTAGGCCGCCGGGTGGTGAACATTCCCATTGTTCTTTTCATGGTAACTTTGTCTTAATGCCTGGAGGACATCTAAAGCCTTTGGTACAAGAAAATACGAGTGCTTGCTGCTGTCAGAGTGAACCTATAGCCGATGGGGCAAAACGTGCCAGACAGTTTGTTGCCAGGCAATGGTCGTCAGCTCACTCAGAAGCAGGTCAGCGTAAACAGCAACCCGGGCCACAAGCCGGTATGGGTAATGTAGCCAGCCTTGATGAGTTTTTGGAACGAGTAAGTACCTATAAGCTGGCTGTATCAGGAATGGCATTTCAGGATGCCTGGACCTTGGATTTAGACCGGTTAAAACAGTGTTTTATTCATGTGGTGGGGCCTGATAATAAACTGATTCCTTTTTGTGCCTATAATCTTACTAACCGGCAGGGGCAGGCTTTGTATCGGAGGGGACAATGACAGCTGGAGTGGAGAAAACACCATTAGATGCATTGGTAGCGGCGAAAATAGGGGCAGTAGGCGGGCAACTGACCCAGGCACAACTGTCTGACTACCAACTAGCCCGGTTAAAGGACACAATAACAAGAGTGCAGAGTCTGAGTCCTTTTTACCGGCGGCGTCTGGCCGATCAAAAAGTAGCAGCCCTTACACGCCTGGAAGATTTTTCTGAATATCCCTTTACTACAGCTGATGATGTGACTGAGCATGCCATTGAGATGGTATGTGGTTCCCAAAGCGAAATCAACCGGGTGGTGACGCTTGCTACCTCAGGTACTACCGGCAATCCCAAGCGGGTTTATTTCAGTAAATATGATCAGCAATTGACAATTGAGCATTTTGGTTGTGGTATGTCTACCTTAGTGGGACCAGGTGACAAAACACTGATTTTGCTGCCTGGCGAGCGTCCCGGTAGTGTAGGTGATCTGTTATTAAAAGGATTGCTTGGTATTGGGGTAGTGCCTGTTGCTTACGGCCTTGTGCAAAATCTCGCAGATGCTGTCCGGAAAATGTGTTTGGAACAGGCAACAAGTCTTGTTGGTATTCCGGTACAAGTTCTGGCAATGGCCCGTTATTGGGAAAAATGGGGCAAGAGCAGCTGGGCGCCAAGATGCGGCTTATTAAGTACTGATTATGTACCTGCTGCTGTCGTGAATGAACTAAGGCGCATCTGGAATTGTGAAATATACGATCATTATGGCATGACCGAAATGGGTTTAGGTGGCGGAATGGAATGCAGTGCCCATACCGGACATCATTTACGGGAAGCTGATTTATACTTCGAAATTATTGATCCTGATTCTACCAGCGTGCTTCCAGACGGAGAGTATGGCGAGGTCGTATTTACTACTCTGACAAGGAAGGGCATGCCGCTAATTCGCTACCGCACAGGGGATATTTCGCGGTTTATTCCTGAGCTATGTCCCTGCGGCAGTATATTGCGGCGCTTGGAATGCGTCCGCTGCCGGAAGGATGGAAGGATAAGCCTGGGGCAAGCCGGTATGATTACTATGGCTGATTTTGATGAAGTACTGTTGCCTCTGCCTGAGGTTATCAATTTTACAGCTACCGTTTTCAGCGGCCAGCCTAGTAAGGTAAAGCTTGTTGTAGAAGTATTATCCCAGGAGAAAATACTGGATGAAGCGGTTGTGTTACAGGCTGTCAGACAATTACCAGTTATCCGGCAAGCTGAACAAGAACGAAGTATTGTGCTTGAAGCAGCAATTGCCTGTGATTTGTCACTACCTCCTGGTAAGCGAAGTATTAGCGTAATTGGACCAAGGGAGGATGCCGTAAGTGGCAGGTAACAGGCAGGAACGACGGATTTATCTGCTTCGCCATGGTAAGATAGTCATGGAAAAACAGGAGCGCTGCTATATTGGTCATATTGATATTCCCTTAGCTGCTGAGGGGGTGCGTCAGGCCCAATTGCTGCAAGTAGAATTCGCCAGGCAAGAGCTTACGGCAGTTTTTTGCAGTGATCTGATACGTTCGGTTGATACTGCCAGAATTATTACAGAGCAATTAAATATCGAGCTGACAAGTAAGCGCGAACTGCGGGAAATCAGCATGGGTGAATGGGAGGGGAAAACCTTCCGGGAAATTGCAGCGGCCTATCCTGTAGAGTACGCCAAACGGGGGAACAATATTGCCAATTATCGTATTCCCGGAGCTGAGAGTTTTGCCGAATGCCAGTCAAGGATTCTTGCTGCATTCACAGACATCGTGAATACTACCCAAGGAAATATTCTTATTGTTGGACATGCCGGAATCAACAGACTATTGTTGTGTCATGTTCTTGGTATGCCTATAGAAAATCTTTTTCGCATCACACAAGACTATTGCTGTACAAATATATTGGTAGGTGATAGTGGTAAATACTGTGTTAAACTGTTGAATGGTCTTCCCGGCACCCGGATGTCTGCAGCTAACTAAAATCCAGCCGGGTTCTTTTTTTTGCGTTTTTTATAGTCCTTTACTTTTTTCTAATATTTTCAAAAGTTATTCAAAAAATTGGAGCTCATAATACAACTATAGCCTCCAGGCTAAATGAAAAGAAAAGGATGGTAATAAAATGAATAAGAAGAGAATGTGGTTATTAGCAATCAGTGTGGCAACAATGGTTACAGCAACTGGAATTGTGTTGGCTGCTACTACTGTAGATAAGCAAGATAATTCAACAGGCAAATTGCAACAGACTCAATTTGAAAAAGGTGATTTTCCTAAAAGATGTGGGATGAACGGCTTTCATGAGGATAAGCAAGCCTTACTGGAGTTCCTGAAAGTCGATGCTAAAACCTTTGAGGCCAATATAAAGGATGGCAAAACATTAGCGATCATTGCCAAAGAACAAGGTATCTCAGAGCAGGAACTCACAGATTTTATGGTTAAACAACTATCTGTACATATAGACAGAAAGGTAAAAGAAGGTAGGCTGTCTGATGCTCAGGCAACGCAAATGAGAGCTGATACTGATCAACGGGTAGCAGATATGATTCATGGCAAAGCTCCCATGCATGGATTTGGGCCGATGGGTCACAGTCCGTTCCATAGTGAAAAATTATTAAATCTACTTAACATAGACAGAGAAACTCTGAAAACGGAGAGAGAATCCGGAAAATCTTTACTAACGATTGCGAAAGAGCATAATGTTTCCGAACAAGAACTTACGGCTTTCATGACCCAACAAATGACTGAGCGTATTGATGAGGATGTAAAAGCAGGTTGTATCCAGGAGAATCAGGCAGTACAAATGAAAGCCAATATGGAAAAGCATGTAACAGACATTATTAATGGCAATGCTCCCATGCATGGACATGGGCCTATGGGTCACATGTTCCATAATGAAAAATTATTAAGTCTACTTAACATAGATGAAGCAACTCTGAAAACGGAGATGAAATCAGGGAAATCTTTACTGACAATTGCGAAAGAGCATGGTGTTAGCGAACAGAGTCTTAGAAAATTGATGCTGGAAGAGATGGCTCAACGCATTGATCAAGATGTAAAAGAAGGCAGAATTCCAGCAGATAAAGCTAAGCAAATAAAAGCTAATATGGAAAATCACGTCGACGATATGATCAATGGCAAAGTTCCTATGAAAGATCATCCCCAAGATGAACAATAATAGCAATTTCTTGGGAGGGACTATGTACATGGCTGAATTTGTCAACAAGAATGTGGCCGGGATAACCATACCCCCCAATATACTTACTGAAATGCAGCAGGGAAAAACTGGTTTTGAGGTAGCCTGTGAGTTTATCAGTCAGATTTATCAGCAAATAAATGGACTTCACATAATGGGGATGGGTGATGTGGCAGTAACGAATAAATTGATTGCTTTTACCAGGGAGTTGCAAAGCAAACGGTAGAACTAAAATACAATGAGCGCCAACCAATAAGGGGGGCGCTCATTGTATTTATTGATGGTGGAAATTTCCAGATAAAAAGGCAGTTGCAATGTGCTATAATGAAACCGTATCCTGTTACCATAATATTAGAGCGAAAGGATGAATGTAAACTAACCATGAACAAAAAATTTCTTGCAGTTGCAGTATTTATGATGGCTTTGCTAATTACAGCAGGTTGTGGCGGCGGTAACGGTTCTAATCTTACGCGTCAGGCTAATCTATCACCCGAAGCGGTAATCGAAAATTTCTTTGATGCTGCCAAAAGCAATCGTATGAATGAGGCTGCGTTATATGTGTCGCCAACATCTGTTGGGGATACGCAAACAGTCCTAAAGTTTGTGACTGGGCAGAGCAGCGCTACTATAAAAAACGCTAATTTACTCTCAGTCAGGATTGTGGCACAGCAAGGTAATTATGCTGCAGCCCTGGCAACTATGCAAGCAGAACAAAATTCAATTAATCTTGTATTTAAACCAGTAGGTCTTGAGAAAATCAATGGGGAATGGTACATTGTTGACTATGATCAGATTTTCCGTGAAGCTAAGTATAAGATATTAGCTCAGTTACTTACGGGTCTTTAATAGAATCTCTTTAATGGACACTATTAAGTAGGTGAAGCGCTCAGGGAGGAGCGCTTCACCTAAGTACATATTGACAATAAGAATGCCGTGTGGTTAAATATATTTATAGTAAAGTTTAGTTTCCAATATAATATTGTAAACTGATGATAGGGAGATTAAATCATTCGCGCGCTTACAGAGAGCCAGGAGTGCTGGGAACTTGGCAGAAATGCGGACTGAACAAATGGACCCTTGAGGGTGGAGTGAAAAGTTTTTTGGACTGACTAGCTTTGGACGTGTGCTTACGTTACCGAGCCAAGAATGTGATGGCATTCTTATGAGGCGGTCAAACACAATGTTTGACAACCAAGGTGGTACCGCAGGTTAGACATCTGTCCTTGTAAAAAGGATAGGTGTTTTTTATTTGTCCAGAAAAGATGGGGGAGAATACATGAAGACCAAACTTCTTATGGGTAATGAGGCAATCGCGCTTGGTGCTATCAGAGCTGGTGTCAACGTTGTTTGTGGCTATCCGGGGACACCTTCGACCGAGGTACTGGAAACCATTGCTAAGCATCGGGATAATGATATATATGTAGAATGGTCAGTCAATGAAAAAGTTGCCCTGGAGGTAGCTGCCGGGGCGGCCTATACCGGGGCTAGGACCTTGGTTACGATGAAACAGGTAGGTCTTAATGTTGCCAGCGATCCGTTGATAAGTTTGACCTATATCGGCATAAAAGGCGGTATGGTTGTCTTGGTAGCTGATGATCCTGGCCCGATATCTTCGCAAACTGAGCAAGATACCAGGCATTTTGCCCGCTATGCGCATCTGCCGGTTTTTGATCCGTCGACGCCGGAGGAAGCCTATACCATGATTGGCGAGGCCTTTGCTTTGTCTGAGAAATATAATACACCGGTACTGCTTAGACCCACAACCCAGGTTTGCCACGCTTGCGCCAGTGTTGAAACTGATGATGAACGGTATCGCAACAAAATAGCAGGCTTTATAAAAGACCCCAAGTGGGTAATATTCCCGCGCTTGTCTTATCAAAATCATATAAAAATTGATGCTAATGAAGCTAAAATCAGTCAGGATTTTTCGGTTTCCCCTTATAACCACATTAGTGGCCAGGGTCCCTTGGGCATTGTTGGTTGTGGTGTTTCGTTTACTTATGTAACGGAAGCGCTAGCAACGATTAATACTCCTGTTAAGGTGCTCAAGCTGGCAACACCACATCCTTTTCCTGACAACTTGGCTCTTGAGTTTTTGCATGGCCTGGAAGAGGTTCTGGTGATTGAGGAATTAGATCCGGTGGTTGAGGAAAATTTACTTCGATTATGTGGTAAGCTAGGTCTTGCCGTTCGCATAACAGGCAAGTTGACCAAGGCTATGCCGGTAGCTGGTAAATATAGCTATGAAATTGTAGCCGCAGCCATCAGTAAATTCCTCGGGCAGGCGCAGGCGGCATTACCTAAGCCGGTTGAGCTGCCGCAGTTACCGGTGCGACCGCCAGTACTCTGTGCGGGCTGCCCGCATCGGGCTTCCTTTTACAGTGTAAAGCAAGCCCTGAAAAAGACCGGACAAAAAGCAGTATTTACCGGGGATATCGGCTGTTATACCTTAGGCAATGCCCAGCCGCTGGATATGGTAGATACTTGTCTCTGCATGGGAGCTGGCATCACTATTGCCCAGGGTTTGCAGCTGGCTGAACCGGATCGGAAGCAAATTGCGTTTATTGGCGACTCAACTTTTTTCCATACAGGTATTCCCGGAATTATTAATGCTGTTTACAATGAAAATGACATCACAGTTATTATTCTCGATAACAGTACAACAGCCATGACCGGCCATCAACCTCATCCTGGCACAGGCAAAACCATGATGGGAAATATCTCGGAAAAAATTAGTATCGAAAATGTGCTGAAGGGCTGTGGTGTGGCATTTGTTGCCAAGGCCAATCCGCTAAATTTAGAGCAGGCAATCGCAACAGTAACTGCAGCAGTAAACTATAAAGGTGTATCTGTTGTAATATTTGAATCTCCCTGTATTGCGATCATCAAACCGAATACTATTCAGGAAATAAAAGAAACCTGTATTGGCTGTAAGAAATGCATTAAGGAGATTGGCTGTCCGGCCATGAGTGCAGTCGAGGATAAGGTAACAATTAATCCGCATTTATGTTATGGCTGTCAGCTGTGCGGGCAGATATGTCCGGCGCAGGCAATTGGAGGGTTAGAATGATGAGATTAGATTGTTTATTGGCAGGTGTTGGTGGTCAGGGAACTGTGCTTGCTTCCAAAATAATTGCTCAGACAGCCATTAGCAACCAGTGTTTTGCCAGAACTTCGGAGACTATTGGCATGGCGCAGCGGGGTGGATGTGTAGTTAGTCATGTGCGCATTGGTGATCAAAACTGTTCGCCGGCCATTCCACTAGGGATGGCAGATTTAATTATCGGTTTTGAACCAGCTGAAGCCTTGCGAAATATTGGATTTCTGAAACCTGATGGTCAGTTATTAGTCAATATTAAACCAATTATCCCGGTGACATCCTCCCTGGGAGGCAACAGCTACCAGGCAGCTGAAATGATTCATTATCTGCAAAGCACTAGGCAGCAGGTGGTATTTGTCGACGGACAAAGGCTGTGCGCTGCCGCCGGTACTGCCAAGGTACTAAATGTTATTATGCTGGGAGTTGCCATTAAGGAGCAGTTATTGCCTTTTTCGCGGGAAGAAGTTTTACAGACAATTACAGAAAATTTGCCAGCGAAATTTTTGGAGTTAAATAAGAAGGCACTGGAAATTGGCTACAACTTCCAGCAATATGTGCAATAAATAAGGGAGTGCTGAGTAATGAACGCAGAACAATTTACCAAGTTACAGGCCTTAATCCGGCGAGTGCAGCAAAAAAGTCCTTTTTATCAGAATAAATTTAAAGCTGCCGGCTTTGATATAGCTGATATTCAAACCCCGGCAGACATTGCCAAAATCCCATTTACCACTAAAGAGGAATTACGTGAGGCCTATCCGCTTAATATCCAAGCCGTTCCTGATGAAGAAATTGTTAGAATCCACTCCTCATCGGGGACAACAGGAAAACCGATAATTATTCCCTATACTGCCCAAGATGTTGCAGTTTGGGCCGAGATAATGCATCGTTGTATGAGCGTCGCTGGTTTGACAGCCAAAGACCGGGTGCAAATTACGCCAGGCTATGGTTTATGGACAGCTGGTATCGGCTTTCAGGCTGGTGTTGAACGATTAGGGGCGATGGCGATTCCAATGGGACCGGGAAATACCGAGAAACAATTGCAGATGATGATGGATTTACAGTCAACAGCCATTTGCGCGACGTCTTCTTATGCATTGTTGTTAGCGGAAGAAATTTACAAACGCGGCCTGAAAGAACATATCAAACTAAAAAAAGCAATTCTTGGTTCTGAACGCTGGGGCGACAAAATGCGTGTTAGAATACGTGAGGAACTGGGTGTTGAGTTATATGATATTTATGGACTTACTGAAATATATGGACCGGGAATTTCTATAAGCTGCAGTGCCTGTAATGGCCTGCATTATTGGGATGACTATCTGTTATTTGAGGTTATTGATCCCCAGACAGGCAAGCCTGTTGCTGACGGAGAGTTTGGAGAATTGGTTATCACCACCTTGACCAAAGAAGGGGCACCGCTACTTCGCTACCGGACAAGGGATATTACCCGGATGCTGACAGGAGAATGCTCCTGCGGTTTACCCCATCCCCGCCATGACTTAATTCTGGGCAGAACTGATGATATGGTTAAGGTCAAGGGGGTAAACATCTATCCCGGTCAAGTGGAAGATGTTTTAAAACATATTGAAGGCATTAGCAGTGAATACCAGATTATCATAGACCGCGAAGAAGGCAAGGATGCTATGTTGCTACGGTTTGAGCAGCAAGAGGGTTTTGATGCCAATAGCCTGGAACTGCGTGTGAAAAAGTATTTTAAAACCAAAGTGGGTTTAACAATTAATGCTCAGGCGCTCAGTATCGGACAGCTGCCGCGTAGTGAAAAGAAAACAGCCAGAGTTATTGATAATCGATATTGATAGATGAATTAAATATACTATGAAAACAGGGTACTGGTCAGCCGGTACCCTGTTTTCTATACGTCAAAAAACGTAAGTGCTAATGAAACGCATATAAACATCGAAACTAATGGACAATATCTTTATAAATAGTATACGTCATTGGTACTGCAGTAGTCATAACGTGGAAAACAGGAGGAATCCAATATGATCCAAAAAATTGTTATCGTAGGTGGCGTTGCTGGTGGTGCTTCAACTGCTGCTCGTCTTAGAAGACTCAATGAAAACTATGAGATTATTATGTTTGAAAAAGGCGAATATATCTCATTTGCAAATTGTGGTCTTCCCTATTATATCGGTGGAACAATAATGGATAGATCCAGACTTATTGTACAAACAGTTGAGGAAATGAGTGCCAGGTTCAATATTGACATAAGAATTTTGAGTGAAGTTATACAAATTGATACGGCTAATCAATCTGTAACCGTAAAAAATTTAAGAACTAACGAAAGCTATCACGAGACTTACGATATTTTGGTGCTTTCTCCAGGAGCGAACCCGCTTAAGCCACCAATTTCCGGTATAGAAGAAGCAACAAATTTATTTACGCTGCGAAATATTCCAGATACAGATGCAATAAAAAATTACATCGATACCAACAAGCCTAAGTGCGCTGTAGTGGTTGGCGGGGGATTTATCGGTCTTGAAATGACGGAAAACCTGCATGCTTGCGGTATCTATGTAACTATTGTAGAGATGGCTAACCAAGTCATGGCACCACTTGATTATGAAATGGCATGTATTGTTCATGATCATCTGCTGGACAAGAACGTAGATTTGATACTAGAAGATGGTGTGAAATCTTTTAGTAATAATGGCAGAAAAGTTACATTAAAGAGTGGCCGGGAAATTGATACGGAAATGATTATTCTTTCTATCGGAGTTCAGCCGGAAACTAAGATTGCAAAAGATGCCGGTCTTGAACTGAATGCCAGAAATGCAATTATAGTTGATTCTTCTATGAAAACATCTGATCCCCACATCTATGCAGTTGGAGATGCTGTAGAAGTCAAGGACTATATAAATAGTAACTCCACTTTAATTCCGTTGGCATGGCCGGCCAACCGGCAAGGACGAATTGTTGCCGATAATATAGCAGGTAGAATTGCTAACTATCCCGGTACCTTAGGATCATCTGTAGCCAAAGTATTCGATTTAACAGTTGCTGCAACCGGGAATAATGAAAAGACCCTCAACGCTGTCGGTATTGACTATCGCGTTTTACACATCCATCCAGGTTCTCATGCTGCTTATTATCCTGGGGCATTCCCAATCTCATTGAAACTAATCTTTACCGCGAAAGAAGGTAAAATACTTGGAGCACAAGGGGTAGGTTTTGAAGGGGTAGAAAAACGTATAGATGTTATTGCAGCCGCCATTAAAGGTAAGCTGTCTGTGTTTGACTTACCTGATTTGGAATTATGCTATGCACCACCGTATTCTTCGGCAAAAGACCCTGTAAATATGGCAGGATATGTTGCCACTAATATTATAGAGGGTTTAGTTGACACTATCCAATGGCATGAAGTGGATGACATCATTCGTGATGGTGGATTAGTCCTTGATGTAAGAGAGCCTTTTGAAGCAGATTTGGGTACGGTTGAGAATGCTGTTAACATTCCTCTTGGCCAGCTGCGTGGTCGGTTAAACGAACTGCCAAAAGATAAAGTTATATATGTATATTGCCAAGTCGGGCTGCGTGGTTACGTAGCTTGTAGGATTCTTACTCAATTAGGGTATATGTGCAAAAATATAGATGGTGGATATAAAACGTATGCTTTAGTAAAAGGAATTAATGGTGATAAGGGGGACAAAGTTTGGCATAACACACAAGATAATGAGGTAACTGAGGTTCTGAATTCTACCAAAATAACTGTAAAACTTGATGCCTGTGGTCTCCAATGTCCCGGCCCAATCCGAAGGGTCTTCGAAGAAATGACTAAATTAAAGGACGGTGACATACTGGAAGTAAGAGCCACAGACCCAGGATTTAAAAAAGATATTTCTGCTTGGTGTAATAAAACGGGGAATACTTTGCTTAAAGGCGAGTTTGAAAGAGATACAAAACAAATAGTGACGCTAATTCAGAAGGGAAATAAAAATACCGGAAATGATACTGCGAACAATAACTCCGTTGCAGGTAAAAAAGGCAAAGAGGGAGCAACGCTCGTTGTATTTAGCGGAGATTTGGATAAGGCAATCGCGTCTTTTATTATTGCTACAGGGGCAGCATCGTTAGGGAAACATGTTACTATGTTCTTTACTTTCTGGGGTCTCAATATTCTTAAGAGAAAAGATAGGCCAGTAGTTATTAAGGATACTATTGCAAAAATGTTTGATGTTATGCTGCCTAACAATGCAGGTGAGTTACCTTTATCAAACATGCATATGGGTGGGATGGGTCCTATGATGATTAAATATATTATGAAAAAGAACAACGTAGACGATGTAGAAACTCTCATAAAGAATGCTTTGCATATGGGTGTAAAGGTTGTAGCCTGCTCTATGTCAATGGATTTAATGGGCATAAAACAAGAAGAGTTTATCGATGGTGTTGAAATTGCTGGGGTGGCTTCTTATTTAGCTGCCACAGACGATTCTGGGTTAAATTTATTTATTTAGGCAGATTGAATTAAATAAAAAGCGAATAAGCTACCTCTTATAATCGCTAATTCAG
Source organism: Sporomusa sp. 246TCP1 (assembly GCF_057319775.1). NCBI lineage: Bacteria > Bacillati > Bacillota > Negativicutes > Selenomonadales > Sporomusaceae > Sporomusa > Sporomusa sp. 246TCP1. The sequence goes on from NZ_CM170492.1 coordinate 1,229,661, forward strand.
CCTCATGAAACTACTTGTATGCAGATTCAAGATTATACTTTTAAAATACCGGTTACCAAAGCTCCAGCCTTCCGCAGGTCATCAACGTTTGGTCGACCGGTAATATCTCCCAGGCGTCCGTCTACAGACCAGTGGGCGTAACCTTCACTATTATATTCACCTTCAAATAACCATTCTGTTACTATTTCGAAGCCGAGATGATCAAGTAGTTGACCTAAATATTTCGGAGTAATAACAGCTTCATTTATCCCGGTATGTGCACCCCCATATGTACAATACGCTACTGCTCTTTTTCCAGCAATTCTTGGAGCACATCCTTTTACATCGCCTTGTTTAATATGCTTTTTCAGCGTTGCAGCAAGAAAATCGCACATAAACTTTGGTGGTAGCCATGAATACACTCCTGATCCAATGAACACAAAATCAAAATCCAAAAAATTAAATACATTCTCGTTAGTTTTAGCAACTACTTCAATAGTAGTAACATCATGTCCAAGACATTGTGCTGATTTTTCGATTTGCAAAGCAACTTTTTTGGTATTGCCTGTACAAGAGCAAAATAGATTTAGAATTTTCATTTTAACACGACCACCCCTTTATTTCATTTACTTACAGTCCTATTATAATGCAATTATTTGGATAAGACTGTATCTACGGCTACACTTGGATAGTTTTATATACAAAGCATGCCACTAAAAAATTATTGAAGAGGGGCTGGCAAACAGGGATGCAAACATTGCTTAAGGTTATGTTTGTATAAGGCACATGACCAAACCACCCATATATATCGGGTGGTTTGGTTCTGCTATATGGTACCAACTTTTCTGAAATCCCTTTTGATACCTGGTTCACCCGGTTCCCAACCAGCAGGAACTCCTTCACCGGTTGCCTCACCATACTGAATACCTTGAAGTGTGCGGATAATTTCCCACACATTTCGTCCCACTTCACGAGGATAGACAGAATAATAGCGAATTCGTCCACTCGGATCAATGATAAAAGATGCACGATACGCTGCTCCCTTGTCTTTATCTAATACACCGTAGGCACATGAAATTTTACCATTACGGTCAGATAGGAGCGGGTACATTACTTTCCTGGCACTGGGCGAGGTTTCAGCAAATACTTTATGGGAGTAAACGCTATCAGTGCTGATTGCTATGGCATTCGCACCAAGTTCACGGATGCAAGGATAAGCAGCGGCAACTGCCGCCAATTCCGTTGGTCAAACAAAAGTGAAGTTACTGGAATAAAAGAAAAGAAGCAGCCAGCATCCATGGAAATCCTTCAGGCAAACTTCTATTTCTTTTCCACGATAGTATGCAGGCAAACAGAAGTCAGGAGCCGTCTCCTCTAGCCGGAAACAGGTTCGCCCATGTACTTGTGCAGGATGTTTTTCTTTGTATAAACATTTATAGTCTCTAAAGTTATCTATTTCAGTTTCAGCCATATTATGCAACCTCCTTCTGGGATCAATGTATAATATGTTGATGGTTATGTAATGGTCATAAATAATTTTAGATATGTGTAGGCTCGAATTGCATGTAATGAATTAACTGGCTACTTAGATAAATAACAATAAAAAAGTTGAAAAAGGTACATAATGATTGATATTACAACCATAAAGATATATAATTTATATGTCAAATTTCAATCACTTTCTTTTGGCCCAGCACTAAGCTGGGTATTTTTTTGCCTTCTGCCGGGTTGGAGCCTGGTAATCGACATTCAGTATCGTTAAAAGCGGGCGGCGAAGGTATGTGGTACACATGCTATTACTGATAAAGTAAATAATGGGTGTACTTACATAAACGGGCTTCTTCTTAAAAGAAAGTTAAAATATACAATATCAAATATAAATACACATAAACAAATATAAAAATTATATAATTATGTTTATATTAGCTATAGATCATATATGCTACTTTACATTTTTGGTAGTTATAGTATATAATAATGTAGAAATAAAAGAAAAAATGTCTAAAATGGAATTTGTTTAAGAAATTTTGTTAAAACGTGAACAGACTAAATTAAATTTATATCTTTTCTCATTTTCCGTTAAGTTTTATGTAACTCTGAATTGTTTATCTAATCCACTAACGTATGATAGGCAACCGAGGGGTGTAGCTGGAAAAGGCGGCGTCTTCTTTTTGAAAAGGAGCATACAAATTACATTACAGGATAGTTATATATTATTGCCAGGTTCTGAATTTACAATAAAAGTTGTGACTTCAAAAAGCAGGACTTATTTTCTATTCGAAAATGTAATTTATCCGGACTATTTTAATGATAATAACCGGACGCTTTCTTGTAAAAAATAGGAAGCGTCCGGTTATTATTTGACAGGATTTATGCACTTACTTCCGACGATGTACAACAATAAAGGAGGCTTTATTAATGGCTACAATGATAGAAAAACGTTGGGGAATTGCATTTTCACTGTCCGCTATTATTCATCTGATGATCGTTGTCGGCATTGGGCTTATATACATTCAGGATAAACAACAGGAGATTTTGCCAGAGCCTCTGATTCCCATTGAAGTGGAATTGGGCGAATATATAAGTGACGACAACCATGCCGATGCACCAGTGCAAGCGGCGGCTGCCTCACCGCCTAGCCATGCTGAAGCGGCAGCAGACAGCCGACTTCCAGCCGAGAAGGCTTCCGCTCTTGCTCAGCCTGCACCCACTTTCGAACAGGCGAATGCCACTGCCACAGAACCGGCATTCAAAGGCCAGGCAACACGGGACGGAATCGCTGACGGCAATGGCTCTGCAACGACTACGACCGGTCAGATAGGTAGCGGTAATAGCGGTAATGGCACCGCCGAAAGTTCACCATCCGGCGGCTCAGGCAGGCTTCCCTATGTCATTGACGGTCCACCGCCATCTTATCCGGAAGAAGCCAGAGTTCATGGTTGGGAGGGAACAGTGCGCATACGGGTCTTAATCCTCGAAAATGGAATCGTCGGTGATTCGGCAATTGTGCAAAACTCTGGTTATGACAGCATAGATCAATCGGCTATCAGCGGATTGCGCCGCTGGCGGTTCAGTCCGGCTTATCAAGGCGGGCGGCCGGTTCCCGCCTGGGTTGTTGTACCTGTTATATTTAAATTGCAATAAATCAGCCTAAGAACAAAATAATTCAGGGGAGAGATTATTATGAAAATTAGAAAATCCAAGAAAGCAATTGCAGCTCTCGTCGTATCCTCTTTATTCACTGTATCGCCATCAGCCTTTGCAGTAGAGCCGGTGCCTGACAGCGAAATGAATCCCGTGGTGGTATCGGCAGCAAAGCCGGAAAAAGAGAAAACAACACCTGGTTACGATCGTTTGACTGTTCCAGAAAGCAGTAAGGCGGCAACAGAAATCATTACCAGGAAAGAAATTGAGGCCATGCACCCCAAGGATGTAATGGAATTAATCGAAAGCGGGTCAGGGATTATTGGTATGCGCTGGGGTAATAAAGGCTATTACAAAGTCGAGACCCGTGGTGGCGATAGTGTCGGGTTTATCATTGATGGTGTCTATTTTCCCGAAACTCAGGCTTCGCGTGTAATTGCCAACTTACCTGTTGACATTATCGAATCCATCACCTTTGTCAGGGATGCGTCCATTCTGACAATGGGGCCAGTGGCTTCGATTGCCAGCAATTTCGGCAAAGGCGGTGCTCCCAATCAGGGCTACATTATCATTAAAACCCTGAAAGCCACTAAATCGATTGACCAAGCCAAGATAAGTTACGGAACTTTTGACACGGAAAAATTGAGTTTGGTGCATGGTGATCAAATCAATGATACGGCTTATTATACAATGGGCTATGCGAAAGACAGGAGCGACGGCAAGAGTGGTTGGAATAACGGCAGGGATTTTGACACTTATTTTCTGAAAGTCGGCGACAAAGGCCCGGACTGGTTTGCTGATATGACACTGATGGTCAACCGTGGCAGGAATGACCAGCAAGCCTGGTTTGACGCAAATGGCAATTACATGAATTTAAGCACTATTGGCAAATGGGATCCCATTAATACGACACTATTCACGACTAATGCAGCTAAACAATGGAATGAACATAATACAACCTCCTTCAGCTTCGGCTACAGTTCGGTACGATCAACCAGAGTTACGCTGAAAACAGGAAAAGGCGTAGAAGAAAATGAATACCTTCGCGAATTGAATTTGATGCATACGCTGAATTTTGGCCGGGATACGCTGAAGTTTGGCACTCAGGCTATATGGTGGCATTCGCCAACTGGGGTGCAGGGAACGGCCGACTATGAGCGTCAGGAGGAATTGTACGGAACCTATCTGTACGGGGAAAGGCAAGTTAATAATAAACTGACACTGGATGCCGGGGCACGGTTGGATAAAAAACATATTACCAAAGGGGTGGCTAAATATTTTAATAATGGCAGTGGAAGTGGTATAGCATATGATAATAGTTATGGGGAGTTATGGGAGGGAGATTCAACCAGCTTTTCTCTGGGAGGTGCTTATCAACTGGATTCAGTCTATAAGCTGTCTTCACGGTTGGGATATTCGCGCCAACCGGCCGGCAAATATCTCCTTACGGAAAATAATGAAAAACTTGATCCGGAAGAACGCTATAAGTATGAGGCCGGTATTGTAGCAAACTATAATAAAATGCTAAATGCTTCATTGACAGCATTCTATTATGATATCAATGAGGCCCGGGTTGCTGTAGGGTCACATAAAGATGCGGATAATAATACTACGTCCATCTATACAGGCAAAGATTTGGCGCGCAAAGGATTTGAACTGGCGTTTCATGGCAATTTATCCGATCAGCTCGGTTATAAATGTGGCTACTCCTATTTCACCTCAAGCAATGCGCTAGATGACAGCCAGTCTCCCCATAACCGCTATAATCTGGCACTTAACTATAAAAACAGGGATATTGCGGCCAATATCATGCTGCTGCATGTTAGCAAGTTTGCAGGTACGACAAATGCCAATAATTTGAGTGACACTTGGACGGCGTCAAGCATCTTAGGTGGGTACACTACCATCGACGCCAACATCAGCAAAGAATTGGACAAGAATACAACACTTACTTTATATGGACGCAATATCACCGACCAACGTTATGTCAAAGGCATGAACTATTATGATTCTGGCGCTGAGTATGGGATTGAGCTCAGCAAGAAGTTTTAATGGCAAAAGTAATTGAACAGTCTGCTGAATCATTAAAAATAATCATATTAATCATGATATTAATCGGTATATTTTTCTTATCGTTCACGGTAGGCCGTTATGCGATTGCACCAGATATTGCCTTTGGAATTCTTGTATCAAAAATTATTCACATGACACCATTTTGGCCAGCGGATATGGAAATTGTCATGCTAAAAATCAGGTTGCCAAGAATTATGGCTGCTATATTGGTGGGGGCGGCCTTAGCCACTGCTGGTGCCGCTTATCAGGGCATGTTTCGCAATCCAATGGTCTCTCCCGGAATTTTAGGAGTGACATCCGGTGCCAGTTTTGGTGCAGCCTTAGCAATATTGCTGTCCTTAAATGCGGTTGGCATTCAGGCGTCTGCTTTTGCTTTTGGATTATTGGCGGTGATGATAACATACATGATTGCAATCTGGTTGGGGAAAAAAGGCGAAACCATTCTGATGATGATCTTGGCAGGTATTATAATAGGAACTTTATTTACCTCATTTGTTTCGTTGATAAAATATGTGGCTGATCCCAATAACACACTGCCAGCTATTACCTATTGGCTGATGGGTAGTTTGGCTTCTGTTAACGATAGTGATGTGTATCTGGCGGCTGCTCCGATCCTGATAGGATTGTTTGTGCTGACATTGCTGCGCTGGAATCTGAATGTCATGTCTTTTGGCGATGAAGAAGCAAAAGCATTAGGGATAAATACCGTTCGATTGCGATTTTGCGTTGTGATCTGTGCAACAATGATAACGGCTTCGGCGGTGGCAATTAGCGGCGTGATCGGACTGGTGGGGCTGGTTGTGCCTCATTTGTCCCGGTTGCTGGTGGGACCTAATTACAAAATTTTGCTTCCTGCATCAAGCCTTATGGGTAGTATATTTATGTTAATGGTAGATAACTTAGCGCGAACCTTGTTTTCTGTGGAAGTTCCTTTAGGAATTTTGACTTCCATAATTGGGGCGCCATTTTTCCTGTATTTGCTCTTAAATACGCGAAAGGGATGGGCTTAACTGAGGAAAGAATGACAGCTTTACGACCAAGTGGTTATGGAAAAGTATTTTTGTATGATATGGAGGCATAACGATGAATGGACTGATCAATTGGAAGGTTTTGCACCAGCGCGGGAAGATGCCCTTTGCCAATATGGATGAGGACTCGCAAAAAAAACGCTGGGGAAGTGTTGCCGGTATGTATGACGGCATGGCGAAGCTGGAAAAGAATTTTACTAAGAACCAGGTGGAGCAGATGCTGTTGTCTGCTGAGGATTCGGTAGTGGACATCGGCTGTGGACCAGGACGATTGTCTGTTCCTGTGGCAAAAAAAGTAAAGAGTGTTACAGCGCTGGATGTTTCCGAAAAGATGCTGGCAAAGTGTATGGAAAATGCCAGGAGTGAAGGCGTTGACAATATTACGCCGCTAAGGTCTAATTGGCTGTCAGATGACGCGGTTGAAAATGTTGGCAAACATGATATCGCAATTGCATCACGCTCAGTGGGATTTTCCGATATAGTAAAAATCAATGCTATTGCCAGGAAATATGTCTATATTTTAGGCTGGGCAAATGCTCCAAGTCTTCGGGAAATACAACTGGACTTTCTTGAGGGCATTGTGCAGGAAAAAATGCCGCAGGATCCGTATGCTCGCATGTTTGGCTATAATATTATGTTTAATATGGTATATGATATGGGAGCAAATCCGAATATTGTCGTGGTGGACGACGGCTTTGAGCGGGATTATGTTTCCAGAGAAGAGGCCTATGCAGATTTGCATTTTGTTGGCGAGATTCTGCCGGAGTTTGAAGAGCAATACCGTCGGAATATTGATCGTTATTTGATACCAAAGCAAGACGGGGGATTTAAACTTCTAAGAAAGACTAAGACTTTTGTAATGTGGTGGCGACCGGAGGAGATAATGCTATAGAGACTACAGGAGATGTGAAACGATGAGGATAAGTAAATATCTAAAGAATATAATGCTCGGGAGTATGTTACTAATTGTATTCTTGCTGTCTGGATGTGCGCAGGTCACCAATTCACCCGCAAGGGAGTCAAAACCGGACATCACCATCACAGATATGAGTGGGGCACAAGTTAAAATTCCTGTAGCAATTGACCGAATTGCCGACTCATGGCCTGCGCACCACGCTATACTATGTATTTTAGGTGAAGGTGACAAGGTAGTAGCTACGACAGCAACGGCGCAAAGGCCGTGGATGGGAAAAATAAATCCGCAGTTGAACAATGCGGTAGCTGTTTTTGATACAGCAGGTACCAATATGGAAGAATTGGTAAAGGCAAAACCGGACATTATTTTTATTACTGCCAATAGCAAGAACGCGGGAACGCTGGCAAGGTTGGGTATTCCTGTTGTTCAACTGCATTTTACCAATTTTGATAGTTTGAAAGAGTGTGTTAGAATTACCGGCGCAATTCTTGGTGAGCAGGCAAAAAACAGAGCGGAAAAATATATAGCCTATCTGGATGGCAAACTTGCCGGGATAACCGCAATAACAGCCCCAATTCCCCGGGAGCAGCGGCCGAAGGTTCTGCATATTACATCATTGACTCCTTTGATGGTGGATGGCAAAGATACCATTGTAAATTCCTGGATTGAAGTAGCCGGTGGCACCAATGTGGCGGACATGGACGGCAACGGCAAGGAAGTGTCGCTGGAACAGGTGAGCAACTGGAATCCGGATATTATCATCCTGGGAAATACAGCGTTTATGAAAGGTGGAAATATTGACGGACTATTGAAGAATCCGGCATGGCAACATATAAGAGCAATAAAAGATGGCAAGGTATATATCAATCCGGAAGGGGTATTTTTCTGGGATCGTTATGGTGCGGAAGAAGCATTGCAGATTCAATGGGCGGCCAAGCTTTTACACCCCAATAAATTTGAACAGATCAATATGGTTAAGGAAACAATAGATTTCTTTAAAACTTTTTACAACTATGATCTTTCCGCCGAAGAAGCGGATAAAATACTTAACGGCAAACGTCCTTAAAGGGATAATATTGAATAACTAGAGAAAATTTTAAAAATATAAAGGTAAAGCTGCCTTCTTTACAGTAATTCTGTTTAGAAGGCAGCTTTTCATATATGTTTTATTGGAGGGGTTAGTATGAAAAAAATTTTGATGCTGGTTATGCTCTGCTTTTTATTAGCCGGCTGCGGCGGAAAACCGGCAGAGCAGGCCAAGGTCCCTAAAGACACATTGGTTATTGGTATGGCTGCTGATCTGGCAACAATTGACCCGGCAGCAACCATGGATAATGCCTCATGGAAAATTACCTATCCTTGTTATGATCGCCTTGTGAAGTACAAAACAGTGGATGGCAAAAGCAGTACCGAGGTTGAACCGATGGCCGCAGAGTCCTGGACAGTTAGTCCGGACGGAAAGGAATGGGTCTTTAAACTGCGCACAGACATAAAGTTTCATGATGGTGCGCCAGTTAATGCCCAGGCAGTCAAATTCAGCTTTGATCGTGTGCTAAAAATTCGAAAAGGTCCTGCAGATTATTTTCCGACCTTGAAAACAGTTGAAGTGGTTGATGACTATACCGTTAAATTTATAATGGAAAAACCATTTCCACCGTTTTTGTATACGTTGGCAACCAACGCAGCAAGCATTATAAATCCGGCTGTTATGAAGTATGAAAAAGATGGTGATTTGGCTTCCGGATATCTTGCTTCCCATACAATGGGCAGTGGTGCCTATGATCTAAAAGAATGGAATAGCCAACAAAATATCAAATTGCAGGCAATGGAAGGATACTGGAGTGGAAATCCAGCATTAAAAACAATCCTGATTCAATTTATAAAAGATGCGTCTACCCAGCGGCTGCAATTGGAAAATGGCGATCTTGATATTGCCGAAAGTATTCCTGTTGATCAGTTGGATGCACTTAAAGGAAAAAGCGATATTCAGATTTCAGAATTTCACAGCTTGAACGCAAATCTGGTATACATCAATAATAAAAAAGTTCCGCTGAATAATGTAAAAGTACGACAAGCCTTAAACTATGCAATCGATTATCAAACGCTTATTCAGGGAGCAATCAAAGGTAAAGGGATTCAGTTGAAAGGACCTGTTCCGGAAGGCCTCTGGGGTTATGATGCCAATCTGAAAAGCTACAGTACAAATGTAGAAAAGGCTAAACATTTACTAGCAGAAGCCGGTGTAGGTCCCAACTTAACTTTAAAATTATTATACTCGGATTACAAAGCGTATTGGGAAAGTGAAGCCTTGCTTATCCAGGATAACTTGAGTAAAGTCGGTATCAAGGTGGAACTGGAAAAAGTTGCATGGGCAACGCTCCGTGAAAAGGTAGATAAAGCAGACTTTGATCTTTGTCTTGGCGCATGGAGCCCTGATTATGCTGATCCGCAAATGTTTATGACCTATCTTTATGATTCGCGGATGCACGGTTTGTCAGGAAACCGGGCCTTCTATAAAAATGATCAAGTTGATACACTGCTGAGGGAGGCTGAACGCATCAGCGAGCAGCCGGTACGTGTCAAATTGTATCAGCAAGCCCAACAAATCGTTTTAGAGGACGCGCCTTATATCTTATTATTCCAAAGCGATATTATGACAGCTATGCGGAAAAATGTACAAGGTTTTGTATTTAATCCTATGCTGGAAAATATGTACAACTTCGAATCAATGAAAAAGAATTAAGCGTAAGTCATAATTAAATTTAGCGGGTTACAGGCAGGGAAACTCCTGCCCGTAACCATTATGTTGGAGGACGTCCGGAATGTTTATTCTGCGATATTTTATAAAAAGGCTGCCACGGTTATTGATTGTATTTTTGGGTGTATCTGTTATTACGTTTGCCATATCGCATGTGATTCCCGGTGATCCGGCACGGATGCTGGCCGGACAAAAGGCCAGCCAGGAAACATTGACCAAAATACGGGCGGATCTTGGTCTGGATCAGCCGATTTATGTACAATATTTCCGCTATGCCGGGGATTTGCTGCATGGTGATATGGGAACATCCATTCGAACCCAACAACCGGTAGCCAGTGAACTAAAAAAATACTTTCCGGCGACCTTAGAACTAACACTTGTTAGTATGCTGCTAACTTTACTTATTGGAATTTCCCTTGGTGTTTTAGCGGCAGTGCAGCGAGACCGCTGGGGGGATCATGTGAGTCGATTTATTTCTCTGTTGGGTGTATCGACCCCGTTGTTTTGGTCAGGGTTGCTGGTTATGATTGTTTTTTATAAATGGCTGCAATTATTCCCGGCTTCCGGACGATTGGATACATTTCTCACACCGCCGCCGCAGGTAACGGGGTTATATTTGCTTGACGGACTGCTGGCCGGCGATGGCAGAGTGGTAGTAAGTGCCTTTGAACATTTAGTCTTGCCGGCAAGTTGTCTGGCCTATGTACAATTGGCTGTTATAGCCCGCCAGGTTCGTGCAAGTATGATTCAGGTATTATCGTTGGATTATATTCGTACTGCGAAAGCCTTTGGTCTTTCTAATCGCAAAATCATTTGTCAATATGCATTGAAAAATGCGTTGCTTCCCACCATAACCGTTGCCGGACTAATTTTTGGTGAACTATTGGGGGGAGCTATTATTACGGAAACCATTTTCTCCTGGCCGGGGATGGGAAAATATGTAGTTGACTCAGTTGCATTCCTGGATTTTCCCGCTATCATGGGCTTTACGATGGTAGTAGCTCTCAGCTATGTATTGATAAATTTACTGGTTGATCTATTATATCGTGTGTTAGATCCGCAAATTCGGGAGGTTGAATAATCCATGAAGTCTTTTGGTTCGGTCTACTCGATTTTGCGAAGAAATTCGTTAACCCTAATTGGCTGCATTATTGTGCTGGTCATGTTATTTATTGGTTTGGCGGCACCGGTATTGTCTCCCTATGATCCTGTCGCTATTGATATTGTCAATAAACTGCAGGTCCCAAGTGCTGCGCACTGGTTTGGTACAGATGAGATCGGTAGGGATATTTTCAGCCGTGTAGTATATGGCTGTCGCATTTCAATCCAGGTTGGCCTCTATATTGTTTTGCTGGCAGCGGTTGTGGGAACAATTGTCGGCAGTATCTCCGGCTATCAGGGTGGTTTACTTGATCAGGTAATTATGACGGTAACTGATATTTTGCTGTCGTTCCCTTCTCTTGTGCTGGCAATGGCTTTGGCTGCTGCCCTTGGACCCAGCCTGTATAATACCATGTTGGCCGTAGCCATTGTAAAGATTCCTGTATATGTGCGGCTGGTTCGCGGTCAGGTGCTGTCATTAAAAGAAAAGCCTTATGTTAAAGCGGCCCGGACTTTTGGGGCATCCCCAGCCTGGATTCTGTCTCGTCATATTATCCCCAATAGCCTGGCACCGGTTTTGATTCAGATTACGCTTGGTATTGGGGAAGCCATTTTGACTGCGTCTTCTCTTAGCTTCATTGGTCTTGGTGCCCAACCGCCAACACCGGAATGGGGGGCCATGATTAGTACAGCGCGAATCTATGCGCTTGACCAATGGTGGTATGTAGCCTTTCCCGGCATAGCAATCTTTATTACTGTAGTTGGTTTTAATCTTTTAGGCGATGGGATTCGGGATTTGCTTGATCCCCGCTCGAAAAACTGAACAGGAGAACAGTATGAAAGAAACCATTTTATCGATAGAGAATTTAACCGTGGAGCTGCTGTCAGGCGGTGAAATACGCCGGGTATTGCATGATATCAGTTTTGACGTGTTTCCCGGCGAGATTCTCGGACTTGTCGGTGAGTCAGGTTCAGGAAAATCAGTTACTGCCGCAGCTATTATGCAGCTATTGCCAGGTGGCAGCAAAGCCATTGCCGACGGAAAGATTTTGTTTAAAGGACAGGATTTAGTAAACAAGACACCGGCGCAGATGCAAGCTATTCGCGGCAAAGAGATGGCAATGATTTTTCAGGAACCAATGACCAGCCTGAACCCGGTATTTACAATCGGGTCACAGTTTGTTGATATTATTCGCACCCATAAGGCCATTACCAGGAAAGAGGCCATCCAACACGCGCTGAACATGCTCAAAGCAGTACATATACCTGATTCTGAGCGGATTTTTCAAAGTTATCCGTATGAATTAAGCGGCGGTATGCGGCAACGGGTAATGATTGCCATGGCCCAGTCCTGTTTACCCTCGCTGTTAATTGCCGACGAACCAACAACCGCCCTGGATGTAACCATTCAGGCGCAAATTCTGCGCCTGTTACGTGCTTCAGTTAAAAATTCGCGATCGTCAGCCATTTTCATTTCTCATGATTTGGGTGTTATTTCTCAGCTTTGTCAGCGAGTAGCTGTAATGTATGCCGGAGAAATTGTCGAATGTGGCAGGGTCGAAACCATTCTGCAAGATCCAAAGCACCCGTATACTAAGGCGTTGTTGCATTCAATTCCTGATTTTTCTACCAAAAGCCGGACATTAACGTCTATTCCCGGTACTGTTCCTGATGTACGGGCAGTTGTGAACGGCTGCCGTTTCCATCCACGGTGTTCTGAACGCCAGGAAGTTTGCAGCAAACAAAAACCGGCTGCTATAACATTGCCGGAAAACCATCGCATTAATTGTTGGCAAGCTTCCAAGGAGAGATACCAATGACCAATTTGCTGGAATTAAAAATGGTAGAGAAACATTTTACCAAAAGGTCTATATTAGAAAAGACGCGGACCATTCGTGCTGTCGATGGTGTTTCCCTGACGCTGTACAAAGGGGAAACACTCGGGATTGTCGGCGAGTCCGGCTGTGGGAAAAGCACACTAGCCAGCCTGATACTTCGTTTGGAAAAACCGACAAGTGGCGAAATTTTGCTTGCTGGTATTGATATTGCTCAGTTTTCTGAGGCGCAGCTGCGCCCCTTGCGCTCGCGTATTCAAATTGTGTTTCAAGATCCCTATTCATCCTTAAATCCGCGGTTTACTGTGAGGCAAATCGTGGCAGAACCTATGCGGGTTATAGGGAAATGGAAGCCCTGTGAAATTGATGAAAAAGTAGTACAACTATTGGAATTAGTTGGTTTGTCAAAAGAACATCTGCATCGCTATCCACATGAATTCAGCGGCGGCCAGCGGCAGCGCCTGTCAATTGCCCGTGCGTTAATAAACGATCCTGAAATTCTTATTTTAGATGAACCTACCTCGGCTTTGGATGTTTCCGTGCAAGCCCAGGTATTGAATCTACTGCAGCAACTGCAAACTGACATAGGTCTTAGCTATATCTTTATTTCTCACAATTTATCTGTTGTCAAGTATATTTCCGATCGGGTTGCCGTCATGTATTTCGGGAAAATTGTGGAGCTGGGAGCGGTAGAGGATGTTATGCTGCGTCCGCTGCATCCTTATACAAAGGAGTTAATTGGCGCTGTGCCGGTCATTGGCAGGCCTTTATCAGAGGTTGATCTTTCTTATCAGGAACAAAAGCATGCAGCAGGGAGTTTTGCCGGTTGCCTGTATTACTCAAGATGCCCGCTGGCCAAGAAACATTGTTTGGAAAAAACGGTAACGTTGCAGGAATATGCTTTAGGACACCAGGTTGCTTGTTTGGAGATGGAAAATATTGAGTGAACTAAGTGTAAGTATTCTGCAAATGAGATCTGTATAATATGGTATAATTGTAACTATTTACCTCGAGGAGCCTGGATTATGGAGCAGAAATTTTGTGGAGCTGGGAGCGGTAGAGGATGTTATGCTGCAGCCGCTGCATCCTTATATAAAGGAGTTAATTGGCGCTGTGCCGGTCATTGGCAGGCCTTTCTCAGTGGTGGGGCCTTCTTATCAGGAACAAAAGCTGGCAGCAGGGAGTTTTGACTAACGCCAAAAAATATCTAAGCAATACGCTTGAATAATTTTCTTTAATTAGGTACAATATAGAAAAGGGCTGACATGCTCTAACATGCCAGCCTTGGGTTGCCTAACCAACGGTTAGCCCAAAATGCGAGATTAAAGAAAGTAACCGCACTATTGAGCCAGGGCGGTTACTTTGCTTTTATAACCAAAACTATCAACGTAGCAAACGCAACAGCGAATGTCAGTGATTCGTAAGTAGTCATTATTCGGAATCTTTAGGTAATCTTTAACTTATCTCTAGTATATATTATGGTAAAATAAAATAAAGTTTAAATTAGGCGGAGGTAAGTTCTATGGTAAAACGTGCTATATTTTTGGGGGTTGCAGGGGTATTTTTAATATCCAATATTGCTGTAGCTGCTCCCCATGTAAACATTGCCCCGGGTGATATCCAGGTAGATTTTAGTTACCAAAATACACATAACAAAGAAACATATAATGGACATGGTTGGCATGAAGATAGAAACGTCGATGGTTACGCCTTGGAGTACGGCGTAAATGTTGGCTCCGAAAACAATTATGCCGTGAATATAGGTGTTGGTACTTACCGGTATGATTTTTTCGATGATAATCGCCAGCAATATACAAGGCCAAAGTTGGATTCAATTAATCTAAACATTCAAAAACAAATAGCGGACAATGTTGCTGTTTTTGCTGGTATAAGGCATACCTCAGGGAGTTGGAGTTATCATACTGACAATCCGCTTTCGGCAGTTACAAGGGATAACATCAGTAAAAATACGGCGGTTATTGGTTTTATTGCAGAAAAGGAATTAACGAAGCAAACAAATGCTTATATCAAGGCTGATGCTGGTCATGATTTTCAAGAGTATAAGATTGGATTAACTCATGCGAATTTTAATTTAGGATATGGATATACAAAATACCAAAACATTAAGAATCACGAATTTGATACTTGGAAGGATCCAGTTAAAGGTTTAGATTTAGTCACGAAAGGGGTTTATTTTGGCATAGAGAGCAAGTTTTAATTTTACGTAGTAAGCCATCGTGCTCGTTGCTTACCAAAACAAAAAAGGGGGGTGCCTCATATAGGTAAAAAACCTATTTTGAGACACCCTTCTTTTTGTTAGCCTAATGGTAAGGATCGATGAGAAAGTCCGATGGCAACTTCATTTAGGTTTAATACGCCAACCCCAAAATAAACAGCGACGCAAAGATGCTCGCCATAACGTGCGATGCCAATTTTGCCGCCCACATTAAGGCCTACTGCTTTAGTGGCAATTTGCTCTAAGGCGTCATGCACAGCACCGGCAACAGCACCTTCGCCGATATGATTGGAGGGTACTAAATTTTGACGCTGGGCAGCCACAGCCGCCCGTTCAATAATTTTTTTCACTGAGGGAATAAACTCGCCACCAAAATCTACGGCTACCGCCTGCATGTTTTGTTTTGTAAGCAACTGGCGGACAGCTTGTTCATCTTGTCGGCTGTCACTAATCGCCATTCGCAAAGCAGCTCGTCCGACATCAATACTGGTTATATCCTCATGCATTACGTGTCCTCCTGTTATTTACTAGTCCGGAATGGACGGGGCTGCTTTAGCAGTAATTTTTCGCGTATTAACGAGTGCCACTGTCAAAAAGGTCAGCAAACAGACTGACCATTCTAAATAGATGGGGTGAGCAAATATTCGTACTGCAGGGATGAACTGCCACGCTAGCAAAGCCAGGATGCCGGCAAGTGTTGTATAGAAAGCTGAACTCCGGCGACATAAGCCTGGTGCAAAGAGGGTGGCGAGAAATACAAGTGTAAAAGCTGTTGTTAAGCTTAAGCCCAGTAATAAAGTTTTCAAAATTCCTACTGCATTAAAGGCCAGCCATAGCGTAATAACCCCAAGGGCTAAAATGGTTACGCGATTAATTATCACATATTTACTCTCCGTAACCTCAGAGTTGATGAAGCGTTTATAGATGTCCTGGGAAAACAAGGTGCCCGCGCCGAGCAGCAGGGTGCAGGCTGTTGATACATCGGCTGCCCATAAGGCAGCAAGGGTGGTACCGGAGATTATGGGATCAAGTCCCATAATAATCTTGGGCATTGCCAAGGTTGCCTGAACATTAGGCATCGCTACTTTGGCGGCAAGACCCATGACGGCACAAAGGAACCCAATCGGCAAAATTAGGACTGCGCCCCAAATAAAACCGTGTTTTGAAGCTTTGGCACTAGCAGCGCCACAAGCAATTTGTACCGGGCCCTGCGCCGTTATTGACTGAGTAATCATGACCGCAAACCAGGCAATTATAGTAGCTAGTCCCAGACCGCCGAGCGGGCCAAACCAATCGGTGCCAGGCGGTAATTTGGCCGCGATGGCGGGTAACCCACCTTGCTGGTTTACGGTCATGATGGTTCCCGTAATAACACCAATATAGATAAGAATAATACTAACGACATTTGATAGGCCTGAAGACCATAACCCGCCGATCAAAGTTACACCAATGAAAACAACGGCGCTCGTAATCATCCCACCGGTAAAAGAGAAGATCTCGGGCAGCAGAGAAGATAAAATCGCTCCGCCGGCCAGATATTGCATGGAAGTTATGACTACTTGGATGGTAATTAAACCAATAACACTAATTACACGGCCTTTTTTATCATAATAGCGCTCAAATAATTCAGGAATAGTAGTGCAGTTCATTGCACGATATTTACCGGCTGCCAGTACGCCCATTACCAGGGCACCTGCCGACCAGGCGCCATTGTACCAACCGGCGGCAATACCTGCGGTGAAGGCATTTTCAGCAACGCCAATAGTCGAGGCAGCGCCTACGGCCAAACCGGTAACATTGGCAGCAACTAACAGCGTATTCATCTGCCGTCCACCAAATAAAAAGTTTATACTGCCGCCTGCGGCCTTACGTTTGGCGTAAAGACTAATGACAAAAAGCATAAAAATATACAGAACCACGATTGAAAATTGTATCGACATATTTCATCCTACCTTTCTACACCTAACCTAGTTATTGGCCGGTTACACACAACTTACTCACTTTCCGGGCTATACAATCCTGCCATCCTACACTACCAAGCCAAAACCAATTCTACAAATTTTATGGTAATCAATTAGGCAAAAAGTGTCAATGGTGATATCTGTAAAATGACTTACAAATATTACAAACTCAGCAGGATATTGACGCAATATGTTGAAATAGTACTGTCAAAAGCATAATGTGAGGTAGGACATATGGGGATTCTGCAGAAAAAGCTGCTTATTGTGGTTCTGCTGGCATGCGGGATAGTAGTCTATAGTTTCCATGGCTTTTGGCAAAAAGACCCTGATGACCCGGGGGAGAGCGCGGTGTCAACTGCTCCAGGAAATTTACCAGCCGCCAATACTACTGCGAATAGCTCTTTAAGTAGCGAGGTTGTCGTCTATGTTAGTGGTGGAGTGAATAAACCTGGTGTATATAAACTTCCCCAGGGCAGCCGGATCGTTGATGCGGTTACTGCGGCAGGCGGATTTGCCTTTGGTGCAGATCCTGCCAAAATTAATCTGGCATTGCATTTGAAAGATGAGATGCAAGTCAATGTTCCGTATACGGTTACTGCTGCTGGTAATGGTACTCCTAATTCAGGCGCGTCTGCCAGCAATTCTAATGATAAAATTAATATCAATACCGCCTCTGCGGCTGAGCTTGATAAGCTGCCAGGTATTGGTCCGGCACTGGCGGAACGGATTGCACAATTTCGTACGGCAAACGGGGCATTTAGTGATCTTGCTGACCTCAAAAAAGTACCGGGAATTGGGGAAGCCAAATACAATCAGTTTAAAGATAAGATATCGTTGTAGCCATGGAACTAACCAATATCCTTTTATTTGCCTGTGTTGCTTTTGCCGCAGGCATTTGGCAGGCGGCATTATATAGCTGGCATTTTCCCACGCTTGCACTATTGGCCGTTTTATTGGTAATAACCTCATTATGGCGAATTAGTCGTAATTATCAGCAGAGCTTTTGGCCTGTTATCGCCCTGTTTTTTGTAGCTGGAATGCTTTGCTATCATCAGGCTGTTATGGTACGAGCTGATGATATTGGCTATTATGCAGGGCAGACTGTCAATATCGAAGGCACGCTGGTGGCTGTTCCTGAAATAACACCGATTGACGGACAAAAAAGACGGGTACGCTATCTGCTCAAAGCCGAAAAGGTTACACCCGCAGGAGCAAAGGCTGCCTGCTATGTGACGGGAAACATCAGAATAAATATCCAGTATAAAGAGGCAAAGAGTAAACCGGCAGCCTATGGCGACAAAGTAACCGTTACTGGAAAATTATTAGAACTTCATGGCTACAATAATCCAGGTCAGATTGATATGGTTGCCGCTCTTAAACGGCAGGGGATCACTGCCCGCATGAACGGACAAGAGCAAATGCTGCAGGTGCTTACTCCTTACAAGGGGTATTCCTGGCAGGTAGTCCTGGCTAACTGGCGAGACAGGGTGATTACCGGGCTGCAACAAGTAATGCCGGTAAATGATGCCGCTATTTTGACAGCTGTTCTATTTGGCGGCTATCAGGGAATAAATAAGGATGTTATCAGTGATTTTGCAGCAACAGGGTTAATCCATATTTTATCTGTATCAGGTGCGCATATCGCGCTTGTGGTTGGTTTGATAACCTGGCTTGGCAGACGACTGCGCTGGAATTGCTTATTTACGGTAACCTTAGCTGCGATGGCAGTTATTCTCTATGCCTGCATGAGCGGGCTAACGCCACCAGTCATACGTTCTGCGCTTATGGGGCTTATAAGCTTGCTGGCGGTAATACTTGAACGGGAGAGTTATGCCCCGGCAGCCTTGGCAGTTACTGCATTAGCGATGCTCATTTATCAGCCGCTGTTATTATTTGATATCAGTTTTCAATTATCTTTTGGCGCTACCGCCGGGTTGGTCTTTTTGTATCAGCAGACGGTAGATTATCTGTCACGCTGGCCTTCCTGGCTAGCAGGACCGTTAGCAGTGACGCTTGCGGCGCAGCTTTGTGTATTGCCGGTAATTGCCTGGTATTTCAATAGTTTCTCACTGATCTCTTTTGCAGCTAATATGATTGTCTTGCCGGTTATTGAACTGGTAATTATTCTGGGTTTGGCCGGGGTCATTATTTATACAATGGTTCCGTTTGCCGGCAATGTAATCTTTGTGATTAGCAGTCTCTTAATCGGTCTTGTTATGCTGCTTACAGAACTACTGGCAGCAGTACCTTATAGTACTGTATATATACCCGCAATTGGGATAATAGGCAGTGCCGGGTATTATTTAGTCTTAGCCTGGGTTTATGGCTGGCGTCTGTTTAAACTGCTAGGGCCGGGGCAGGTTGTTCGTCAATGGCCGCGCTGCTGTAGTTTGGCAGCCGTACTGCTTAGTATCACCGTGTCAGTGTATACCTGGTATCCGAACCCCCTGAGAGTGCACTTTATTGATGTGGGGCAGGGGGATGCAGCATTGATTATTACTCCCCATGGCCAAGCAGTTTTGGTTGATACTGGCGGAACTATGGGAGAGTCAGATTTCGATATCGGGGCAAGGGTAGTTGCTCCCTATCTTAAGCATTACGGTGTGCGGGCGATTGATTATCTGATTTTGACCCATGGACATCAGGATCATGCAGGTGGAGCAACTGGTGTTGCCAGTGCTCTTAGGGTTGCTAACGTGCTCTTGCCGCCAGAAGAATATTCACCGGCAGTACAAGCCTTGCTTCGTACCCAACCACCGGTAGCGGTTATTCCTGCCTATACGGGTCAATGCTTTGAGCTTGACAAAGTAATAGTAAGTATCGAGCAGGCCGGGGACGAATCTGATACCATTTTGCGTGTCGCTGGTGGAAATGAAGTGTCCAGTGTAATTCGGGTGAGCTATGGGCAGCATAGTTTTTTGCTTACCGGCGATTTGCCGGCACAGGGGGAAGCGGCACTTTTGACAAAAGGCCTTGCATCTTGTACTGTATTAAAGGTAGGACATCATGGCTCAAGAACATCCACTACCGAGCCTTTTCTACAAGCTGCTGATCCTAAATTTGCGGTTATTTCTGCCGGCTATGGTAACCAATTCGGTCACCCGCACCCGGAAACGCTAAACCGGCTTGCCGCAAGGAAAATTGAAGTGTATCGCACAGATAAACAGGGTGCGATAGTGTTTACCTCAGACGGCAAACAGTTAACGGTTGAACCTTATATTAAATAATAAAAATGTGGTGAAACATGGATTATAAAACAGTGCTTGACGGTATCAAACAGAATAAAATTGCTTCAGTATATCTTTTGCACGGTGAGGAAACCTATTACATCCGTCAGGTTGAGCAGGCGCTTATTGTCAGTGTCGTGCCTGTAGAAGACCGGGATATGAATCTTATTATTTTTGAGTCTGATCCGCAGCGAGAAGAACTTATTAATACAATTGAAACAATACCATTCCTTGGCGAAAAGAACCTGATTATTGTGCGCAATACCGGGCTGTTTGGTACTGGCCGCAAAACAGGCACTAGCGAGGTTCAAGATAAAACAGATGCTGCCACCGAACGGTTAATTAAATTGTTTGGCAACATGCCTGCCTATAGTCATGTTGTATTTATTACACCAGATAAACCTGACAAACGTCGCAAACTTTTTAAAGTGTTGGAAAAAAACGGTGTGGTGTTGGAAGCAGCACCATTAAAAGGCAAAGAATTGAGGAGTTGGCTGACACAGCGACTGGCAGAGCTTAACATAAAAATGGCTTCTGATGCCCAGGAACATTTGTTGGCGGCTGTCAGCATGATGCCGCAGGTTTCACTTGATTTTGTGAATAATGAGTTAGAAAAAGTCCTTTTATATACAGCAGGCAAGTCACGCATTACCCGGCAAGACTTACTGCAGATCTTATCAACTGTGCCGGAAGTATCGGTTTTTGCCATGGTGGAAGCATTAAGTCAAAGGCAAACGCCGCAGGCCCTGGCGTTACTTGCAGAGCAATTGACAGCAGGTGAACATCCGCTACGGATACTGGTTCTTTTAGCCCGGCAAGTTAGACAGCTTTGGCAGACTAAAGAGCTCATTCATAAGGGCTGTGGCAGCCGGGAAGTTGCCGATTTTTTCAAAGTTCCTGGTTTTATTGGTGAAAAGCTGGTCAAACAAAGCCGTAGTTTTAATGAAGGTAAATTGAAAGCCGCTCTACTTAGTCTAGCGGCCGCTGACCGGGATTTAAAAGCAAGCAAGAGTGGACCGGTAGTATTGGAAAAAATAATCATAGAACTGTGCGAGTAAAAAAACGAAAACCCTGTTCGCTGGCGAACAGGGTTTTACTTATTAAGCTTGTTGAGTAGCATTGGCTTTAATAGCCAAGCGGGATTTCTTACGGGCAGCGGCATTTTTATGAATAACGCCCTTGGCGGCTGCTTTGTCAATAACGCTTGCGGCAGTAATCAGGAGGTTCTTGGCCTCATCTGCTTTACCAGCATTCACAGCTTCCTCCACCTTACGGGTAGAAGTTTTAATTGCTGATCTTACCGAATAATTGCGGGCACGCCGTTCAGCGTCAGTTTTTACGCTACGCTCAGATGACTTAATATTTGGCAAGTAATTCACCTCCTTATGTATATATTACTAAAACATTTTAGCATGGCATTCAGGAAAAAGCAAGCAAAACACCATAATAAATAGCTTCGTATAGGTGCCTTTTTTTTCGGAAAAGATAGGTTTAAGATATATTGGGCACTAAAGGAGAGAACATATATGGACCCAATCGTTACTACAGTACGGACCGACTTGGCCTTAGAAGCGCGTGAAATGTTGACAAAAAGGGTGCGCGAAGACATTCCCGGTGTTTTGATTGAAACCAGTGAAGATGAGGATGCAAGCATAACCCGTGTAAGTATTACTACACCGGAAGCCGAACGAATGATGGGCAAAATGCAAGGGAAATACATTACTATTGAAGCACCAGGCCTCCGCTACAAAAATACCCCGCTGCAACAAAAGATCATGAATTTTTTGGCTAATGAGCTTGTTAGCATGATCAAATTACCACGTAATGCCACTGTTTTAATTGTGGGGCTTGGCAACTGGAACGTTACTCCTGATGCTTTAGGACCACGGGCGGCACATAAAATTGTTGTAACTCGTCATCTTCAGGATATGCTGTCCCCTGAACTAAAAGACGGTGTGCGTTCGGTATGTGCTATTTCTCCCGGTGTCCTGGGTATAACCGGTATGGAGACAGGTGAAATCATTCAGGGAATTGTAAGTAAAATAAAGCCTGGGTTGGTAATTGCTATTGACGCACTGGCTGCGGCGTCAAGTCAGCGGGTAATTACCACAGTTCAATTAGCAAGTACTGGTATCCATCCTGGTTCAGGTGTAGGCAATAAACGTTTTGGTCTTACACAAGCTTCTTTAGGCGTGCCTGTTGTCGCGATTGGAGTGCCAACTGTAGTTCACGCCACCACAATCGCTATGGATACCATTAATGCCTTACAAGAACATGCTGCTTTTGGCCGTTATTTTAAAAGTATGGCAAATTTGTCTGATCAGGACCGTCACACTATTGTTCGGCAAGTGTTGCCGGAAATGCTCGGCGACCTCATGGTAACGCCAAAAGAAGTTGACCGGCTTATTGAGGATGTTGCTGCTGTTGTGGCCGGTGGTATCAATCAAGCTATGCATCCTAATATTGATTATGAGAACATTCATATGTATTTACATTAATAATATAGCTAGTCCGATAATAAGTGTACTATCGCCTTGCTGTCAGGCATATAGATTGTATGTAAACAAAATTCCAACAGGGTAGTCTGGTGGAGGCAGCAATGGTATCAAGAAAAGAGCGAAAACAAAGCAATACCAATAGGATTTGGATCAATTTCCTGCGAGTATACAACACCTCTAAACTAATAAATATAGCATTTATTAGTTGTATGATGGCGATGGCAGCAGGATTAGCATTTAGTACTTATCTTAATTGTACAACCAGTGCCATTCCTGTAAGCGGGTCAGCCTATTATGGTCAACGTCTTCCAGCCTTATGGCCTAACGCGAAAACCGTGTTATTTTTAGGTGTACCAGGGTTATCTGAGGTAACCAGGACGCAAAATGCAGTAAAAATAACGCCTGAAGTAACTTCCAGGACTGTCAGTCATCGCTTAGTGTCATTATTGACAAATATCGATTTTAGGGATTTACGCACCTTATTTACCCAAGAGATTCCTTTTATGCTGGCTTTTAAAAAGTCAGGTACGCCTGTTGTCAGTGCTGCAACTCTACCGAATTTCCCCCAATTTGACTCTCAAAGTGCAAGCCAGGAAAAGCCATTAGTGGGGATCTATCATACTCATACGGCAGAATCATTTATTCCTGATTCCGGTGTTGCCCACCGGCCAGGCGGTCAATGCGGTGATATTGTAGAAGTAGGTGAAGCTTTAGCCCGCCAGCTCGAACAGGCTGGTGTTAAAGCTATCCATAGTCGGGCTATTCATGATTATCCCAGCTTTATGAAAGCGTATGGACCTTCAGAAGCTACAGTCCAAAAAATGTTAGGTGAAAACCCCTCGCTGCAAATGATTTTTGATATTCATCGAGATGCTGAAAAACGTGAAAATGTGACAGCTATCATCAATGGCATACAAGTAGCCAAAATTGCTATTGTTGTAGCTACCGGACATCAGGATTTACCCCAGCCCCATTGGCAGCAGAATCACGCTTTTGCAAAATTAATTGAGGCTAAACTCAATGAAAAATATCCTGGTTTATGTCGTGGTATTCTGCTTGAGGAATGGCGGTATAACCAACATCTTCATCCGCGTGCTCTCTTACTTGAGGTAGGTTCGCAGGAAAGCAGCAAGGAAGAAGCAATACGGAGCATGGAACTGCTGGGAAACATATTGGTCGAGATACTTGCTGAAAACCGGTAGTTGCAGTAAGGAGGATTGCCATGTTCCGACAGGTGGTGACACCAGATATAAGGTTGATTATTCGTGGTCTGTTTATATTGCTAACAATTATTGCCGTTGGTGTAGGGATAGTTGAATACCAGATGGCAACACTGACTCATCGTCCGGCACAGGACATTTTTGCATATAGTGTCGTAGTAACTATTGCCAATTATTTAATTCCTGTTCCGATGAAAATTGAAACTTATTTTTCGCGATTAGAATATTGGCTTACTATCTGGCAGCAACAATTTGTTGATGAAGCATTTAGCGCTAAAAAGGCAGCTGGAGAATATTGGAAGCAAAGTAAGCCTTATGTTGAAGCTGCTATGCACAATCTAAGAACAAAAACCTGGCAAGGGGTGCAGCAAATGGATGAGTATATTCGTGAATATAGGTAAAACTTGCAGTTTGCGGGCTGGTAATGGTATAATTTATAGAAGTATGTAAAAAAGCTTTATTATACCAGGGAGGAGCCCCAGTTATATGGATACAGGACATATACGTAATTTCTCAATAATAGCCCACATCGACCATGGTAAATCTACCATTGCAGACCGGTTGTTGGAGTATACAGGAGCTCTCTCTGCCCGTGAGATGGAAGAACAGGTATTAGATCATATGGACCTTGAACGGGAGCGTGGCATTACAATCAAAGCCCAGGCTGTGCAGCTGTCTTATACAGCCAAAGACGGCGAAATCTACATGCTCAATCTTATTGACACCCCCGGACACGTTGATTTTACTTATGAGGTTTCCCGCAGCTTAGCCGCGTGTGAGGGTGCGTTGTTAGTTGTTGATGCAGCGCAGGGGATTGAAGCACAGACGCTTGCTAATGTTTATTTAGCTCTTGAGCATGATCTTGAGATTATTCCTGTTATCAATAAAATTGACCTGCCAAGTGCCGAACCAGAGCGAGTGAAAACCGAAATCGAAGAAGTAATTGGGTTAGATATTTCTGATGCAGTTCTGGCTAGTGCCAAGACTGGTACTGGTATTGAAGAAATTCTTGAAGCGATTGTAAGAAAGGTTCCCCCGCCTGCAGGTAAGGTTGACGAACCTTTAAGCGCTTTAATTTTCGACTCTCATTTTGATTCATATAAAGGTGTAATCGCTTATATACGGGTTATGAACGGCAGTATTAAGCCAGGTATGAAAATTAAAATGATGGCCACTAATAAGATTGTTGAAGTAGCAGAAGTTGGCGTTTTCAAGCCATATCTGGCTAATGTTGCCTTATTAGGGCCAGGCCAGGTCGGCTTTGTTGCTGCCAGTGTAAAAAATGTAATCGATATCCGGGTGGGCGATACCATTACCGGGGCCGAACGTCCAGTAGCTGAACCTTTGCCTGGCTACCGCAAAATTACGCCGATGGTGTATTGCGGACTTTACCCGGTAGACAGCACTGACTATGATAATTTGCGGGATGCTTTAGAAAAACTACAGTTAAATGATGCATCACTGGTCTTTGAACCGGAAACTTCCATTGCGCTTGGTTTCGGTTTTCGCTGCGGCTTCCTGGGACTTCTTCATATGGATGTTATTCAAGAACGCCTGGAACGCGAATATAATCTAACCCTTATCACTACTGCACCAAGTGTAATTTATCGTGTGTTTAAAACCGATGGCCAGGTTATCGAGATTGAAAACCCGTCAAAATTACCGACAGTACAAGAAATTAACTATGTGGAAGAACCGTATGTAAAAGCAACCATAATTGTACCTAATGATTATGTAGGCCCGGTTATGGAGCTTTCACAAGAAAAACGCGGCGAATTTAAAGATATGAAATATCTGGATACGAACCGGGTTACGCTAACCTATCATTTGCCACTTAGTGAGATTATTTTTGATTACTTTGACAAGCTGAAATCATCGACACGCGGGTATGCTTCGCTGGATTATGAACTTTGTGGCTATCAGACCTCAGAGCTTGTAAAATTGGATATTTTACTTAACGGCGAACCTGTGGATGCTTTGAGTGTAATTGTTCATCGGGACCGGGCTGCTCATCGCGGCCGGCAGCTTGCCGAGAAACTCAAAGGGATTATTCCCCGTCAAATGTTTGAGATTCCTATTCAGGCCGCTATTGGCAGCAAAATAATTGCCCGCGAAACAGTAAGAGCGATGCGCAAGGATGTACTTGCGAAATGTTATGGCGGCGATATTACCCGCAAGCGAAAGCTGCTGGAAAAGCAAAAAGAGGGTAAAAAACGCATGAAACAAGTGGGTAATGTGGAAGTTCCCCAAGAAGCCTTTATGGCAATTTTGAAAATGGACTAAGGACAAAATAACTATGAGTAAGCTTGGTCTATATGTGCATATTCCGTTTTGCCGGCAAAAATGTTTATATTGTGACTTTTCTTCTTATGCTCTGGCTGAGCATCTGTTTGATGCCTATACTACCGCCTTGTGTCAGCAGATTGCTGATCAGGGCGGTATGCTGTGTAAACCAACTGTTGACACAGTCTATATTGGTGGCGGCACACCCAGTGTACTGCCTGTACCTTTGTTGGAAAAAATACTTACAAGCTTGACTACAAACTTCACTATCCAGCCTGGGGCGGAAATTAGTATGGAGGCCAATCCTGGTACAGTTACCAAAGAGCAACTGCTTGCCATAAAGGCTATGGGTATAAATAGGCTCAGTTTTGGTATTCAATCTTTTAATGACAAATTGCTTGCCTGCCTGGGACGAATTCACCGAACGCCAGATAGTCTTGCGGCGATAGAATCTGCTTACAATGCTGGGTTTACTAATATAAGTTTTGATTTGATGTATGGCTTGCCAGGACAGACTAGTGACGGTTTTGCCCAGGAACTTGAGCAGGCAGTAGCACTGAATACCAGTCATATTTCAGTTTATGGTCTTAAATTGGAAGCAGGCACTCCGTTGGCTGCTGCTTATGACCAAGGCGTACTTGTCTTACCAGATGAGCTAGAGGAAGAATCCATGTATGATCGTATGACTGATTTTTTACCCGCTCACGGTCTCATGCGCTATGAGATTTCAAACTTCGCCCGCCCGGGAAGCGAATGCCGCCATAATTTAAAATACTGGCAATATCAGCCATATTTGGGTCTTGGCTGTGCAGCGCATTCTTTTTTACAGGGTGAGAGGATAAGCCAGGTAACCGGGATTGAGGACTATATTGAAGCGATAGCAGCCAAAAGTTCATCTGTTGCGATGAAAGAACAGCTTACGAAAAACGAGTCGATGGCTGAATATATTTTTTTAGCCTTACGGACTGTAGAAGGAATGGGAGTAGCAGCATTTAACCAATATTTTGCGACTGATTTTTTCAGTCAATTTGGTGAGGTTTGGGATAAGCTTAACCGTCAGGGTTTAGTGGCAGCAGATACTAGACAGATATGGCTAACTGAGCGCGGTATGAAATTTGGCAATATTGTATTTCGTTCGTTTTTACCTGATTAAATACACATTTACTATCTTGACATTAACTCCAATGAGTGGTATTTTTTTAGTAGGTGTTAGCACTCGACTGACGCGAGTGCTAACAAGCGGGAGGTGGACCCCATATTAGATGAAAGAAAGCGGAAAATTTTGCAGGCTATTATTGATGATTATATATCTACTGCCGAACCGGTTGGCTCACGGACGATTGCCCGTAAGTATGATTTAGGTATTAGTCCGGCCACCGTTCGCAATGAAATGGCAGATTTGGAACTTTTGGGCTATCTTGAACAACCACATACTTCCTCCGGCAGAATACCATCAGTCAAAGGCTACCGCTTTTATGTTGATTGCTTGCTGGCTCCACCTCAGATTTCCGATAGAGATATCGCAATCATTGATAATTGGTATCATACTAAAGCGCGTCGAATTGAAGAGGTTTTTCAGGAAACTGTTAAGATTATGTCCCGCATGACCAGTAATGTATCCATGGTATTAGCACCACAAGTGTCGCAATGTACCTTTAAATACATTCAGTTTCTACCACTGGATGAACGACGTTCGATTGTTGTCATCGTTACAGACACAGGCCTGTTAGAAAACAAAATTATTGCCATACCTGAGGGGCTTAATCATGAGGATTTGGGGCGTGTGGCCAATGCGATAAATTCCCGTCTGGGAGGGTTGGCTATTGACCGGATCACAACGCCGGTTCTAAAAGATATACAAAATGATATTTTGCCTGATCCTCAAGTGTATGAGCGGGCGATCACACTTTTAAAGCAAGTACTTACTGTTGAAAAAAATGAGAAGGTGTATCTTGGCGGCACAACGCAAATGCTAAATCAGCCTGAATTCAGGGATGTTGATAAAATCAAAGGCCTCTTAACCATGCTTGAAGAAGACAGGTTACTGTGTGATATTCTCCACATGTCCAATAGTGATGGTGTGATTGTTACAATTGGTCAGGAGAATAAATATACTGGCATTCATGATTGCAGTGTTGTTCAGGCCACCTACCGTATCGATGGTCAGGTAGTAGGAACTGTAGCCGTGCTTGGACCTACCAGAATGGAATATGGTAAAACCATGTCGGTGCTTAAGTTTATGCAACGTCATTTAGGTGAAATTTTGAAACAGTATAAAGTGTTATAGATGGGAGGAACTACATGAATTTGAAGCAAGCCGGCAGTGGAGCTGATGTTGATGAGCGGTTAGCCGCGCTATTAACAAATGCCAATGCTGTACGGGCAATAACTGCTGCTGTGGAAGGCACTATCGGTCCTAAAGGACTGGATACTATGCTGGTTGACCGTTTTGGTGAAGTCATTATTACCAATGATGGTGTTACTATATTAGATAAAATGGATGTTAACCATCCAGCAGCCAAAATGCTTATAAATACAGCCAAAGCGCAACAGGCAGAAGTTGGTGATGGGACAACCACAACCACAATTATGGCCGGCAGTCTGGTCTCAGAGGGTGTAAACCAAGTCATGCGCGGCGTACCGGTCGCCAGAGTCATTGAAGGTGTGAAATATGGTATCGCCCAGATTTTAGCGGGTGTACGCGAGCGTTCACGCAGCATTACTGATGTTAATGACCCTATTTTGCGGAGTATTGCCATGATTGCTGGACGGGAGCATGAGGATATTGCCGATTTAGTTGTAGAAGCTGCTAAGCTGATCGGTGTGGAAAAACTTAATGAATACAATTTCAAGTTATCTGAAATTATCACCGCCGAGGCTAGTGCCAACAATGAAGTATTTATGGGCGTTATTGTAGATCAAGAACGTATGTCCCAGGAAATGCCGGAAAAAATAGTAGATGCCAAGTTACTGCTTGTTGATGATGCGCTTGAACCGGAAGAGATTGAAGATGAAGCTTTAAGTACCGAGACCGGCTTTAAACGCTATATTGATCTGCAAGATGAGTTTAAGAAAAACGTGCAGAAAATTGTCGAGCTTGGTGTCAGCGTAGTGATGGCGGACCGGGGTGTACATAGTGCTGCTGAAGAAATACTTACAGATGCTAATATAATGGTTATTGAGCGTGTATCCTCAAAGGATTTGCGGCGGGTAGCCGATCACACAGGTGCACGCATGATTAAACGCACAGGTCTTAAAAAAGATTCTGCCGATATTGGAAAGTACCTGGGTACTGCAGAAAAGGTATACCAGGATGAAAAGCTTGAACAAGTGCGCGTCATTGGTGGTAATGGAAAACCTATGGCCACTATTTTGGTTGGCGCAGCTACAGAAGAGGTGGTGGGAGAACGCGAGCGTATTGCTAAAGATGCGGCATCCAGTGTACAGGCGGCAGTGAAAGGCGGCTATGTGCCAGGGGGTGGTTCAATCGAAATTGCTATGGCGCGCGAGGTTATCAAATACCGGGAGAATCTCAAAGGCATGGCTGCCTATGGTCTTGACTGTGTGGCCAATGCACTGAAACAGCCATTGTCGCAAATTGTAGAGAATGCCGGTTTTAATCCACTGGAAAAAGTAGAAGAAATTATGACTGTGCAAGCGGCGCAAAACACAGATTCGTTAGGTGTTGATTGTGATACTGGTGAAGTAGTCGATATGCTGGAACGGGGTGTAATTGATCCTGTCCCAGTCAAGCTTCATGCTATCAAGGCCGCTGGTGAAGTGGCTGTGGCTATTTTGCGTATTGATACTATTATTAAGAAAAAAGAAGAAGGAGCCAATGCCCAGAAAGCGGGCGGCGCCGATAACAGCATGCCTGATTTTTAATGTGGAGGTGAAAGTTAGTGACACAAAAGGAAACCGAGCAAGAGCAACTTGAGGCAAAACAGGAAAGCGTTTCTGATGCAACAACTGCTGACGAAAATCCTGAAATATGTTTTGTGCCTGAAGATGTAAATGAATTTATGACTGCGTTAGATGAAAAGAGTCGATTGCTTGACGAAATGACTGACCGGTATAAACGTTTACAGGCCGATTTTGATAATTTTCGGCGGCGTACCAGGCAGGAGAAGGAAGAATTATCAACAGTCGTAGCTGAACAAATTGTTTGTGAGCTTCTGCCTGTGGTAGATAACTTTGAAAGAGCAACGGCCAGTAAGGCCACAGATCTTGAAACATTGGCAACAGGAGTGCAAATGATCTTCAAACAATTGCACAATGCTCTGTCCCAAATGGGTGTAGAGTCTGTCAATGCGGTTGGTACTGTTTTTGACCCAACCCAGCATGAAGCCGTCATGCGGGTTGCAGATGATACTCAGCCTGATGGCATGGTAGTTGAAGAATTGCAAAAGGGTTACAAAGTAAAGGGACGATTAATCCGTCCCAGCATGGTAAAAGTAGTAGGAAACTAATTAACAAGATTTTTACTTAAGGAGGAATTCGATAATGGCAAAAGTAATTGGTATTGACCTTGGTACTACTAACTCCTGTGTGGCTGTAATGGAAGGCGGCGAACCTGTTGTTATTCCAAATCCTGAAGGCAGTCGTATTACCCCTTCCGTTGTAGGTTTTTCAAAAAATGGTGAACGCCTTATTGGGCAGATAGCTAAGCGGCAGGCAGTATCTAATCCTGACGGTACTGTTAGCTCCATCAAACGTCATATGGGTACTACTTATAAGGTAACTATTGAAGGTAAAGACTATACTCCCCAGGAAATTTCGGCAATGATTTTGCAAAAACTTAAAGCCGATGCCGAAGCATATCTTGGTGAAACAGTAAGTCAGGCAGTAATTACTGTACCTGCCTACTTTACGGACAGTCAACGCCAAGCCACAAAGGATGCCGGTGCTATCGCCGGCCTGGAAGTGCTGCGTATCATTAACGAGCCTACAGCAGCAGCTTTGGCGTATGGTATGGAGAAAAGTAATGACCATACTGTGTTGGTATTTGATTTAGGCGGCGGCACATTTGATGTGTCTATTCTTGAGTTAGGTGACGGTGTATTCGAAGTTAAGGCTACCAGCGGTAATAACCGTCTTGGTGGTGATGATTTTGATGAGCGCGTTGTAAATTGGCTGGTAAGTGAATTCAAAAAAGAACAGGGTATTGATTTGTCCAGTGACCGTATGGCTATGCAGCGTCTGAAAGAAGCTGCTGAAAAAGCTAAGATCGAGTTGTCAGGGGTACTTACTACCAATATTAATCTACCCTTTATAACAGCTGACCAAACTGGCCCAAAACATCTTGATCTCAACTTGTCTCGTGCCAAATTTGATGAATTGACAGCTGATCTTGTCGAATCTACTATGGGACCAACCCGTCAGGCATTAAGTGATGCCGGATTATCTGCGAGCGATATTGCTAAAGTTATTCTTGTTGGTGGTTCTACCCGTATTCCTGCTGTTCAGGAGGCTATTAAAAAGTCTTTAGGTAAGGAACCACACAAAGGAGTTAACCCGGATGAGTGCGTGGCTGTTGGCGCAGCTATCCAAGCCGGTGTACTTGTCGGCGAAGTCAAAGACGTCCTGCTGTTAGATGTTACCCCACTGTCTTTGGGTATTGAAACTCTGGGCGGGGTCTTCACCAAAATTATTGAACGCAATACTACTATTCCGACTTCCAAGAGCCAAACCTTCTCAACTGCTGCCGATAATCAACCCTCTGTTGATATTCATGTCCTTCAGGGCGAACGGGAAATGGCTTCCTATAACAAAACCCTGGGACGTTTTGAACTTTCAGGTATTCCGCCGGCTCCCCGGGGTGTACCACGCATTGAAGTCAGTTTTGACATTGATGCCAATGGCATTGTTCATGTATCGGCAAAAGATTTAGGTACAGGTAAAGAACAGAAGATTACTATTACTTCTTCCGGCGGTCTGGATAAAGATGAAGTAGAAAAAATGGTTAAAGAGGCTGAATCCCACGCCGCTGAAGATAAAAAACGCAAAGATGAAATAGAAGTACGCAACAATGCCGACTCTTTGGTATATAATGCGGAAAAAACTATTAAAGAATTTGGTGATAAGGCCGACAAAGCGCTGGTAGAACAAGTTCAACAAGCTGCTAACAAACTTAAAGAGTCGTTAAAAGGCAGTGACATTGAAGTGATCAAGGCTGATACCGAAGCTCTTACCAAGCCGCTCTATGAATTATCAACTGCTATGTATCAGGCAACGGCGCAAGCCGAAGGTGCACAGCCAGGCGGTCAACAAGCTCCTGAGGGCGCTGCTCCACAGGACGACAAAGTAGTTGATGCTGAGTATAAAGTGGTAGACGAAGATAAGAAATAAAATAGCTGGGATGGTGTGAAGTGAGTAAGCGAGACTATTATGAAGTGCTGGGTGTAGCCAAAACAGCATCTGAAGACGAGTTGAAAAAGGCGTACCGTAAATTGGCCCGCCAGTACCATCCTGACGTTAACCGCGATAATCCTAAAGAAACCGAAGAAAAGTTCAAAGAAGTCAACGAAGCTTACGAAATTCTATCTAATGCCGAGCGCCGGGCGCAGTATGACCAATTTGGTCATGCTGCGTTTGATGCTGCTAACGGTGGTGGCGGATTTGGCGCTGGTGGATTTGGCGCTGGTGGCGGTGCTGGTGGATTTTCTGATATATTTGATATGTTTTTTGGCCAGTCTGGTTTCGGAGGGTTTGGTGGCGGTCGTAATCCAGGACCTGAACGTGGATCTGATTTACGCTACGACATGGAAATTAAATTTGAGGAAGCTGCTTTCGGATTAGATACGGAAATTCAAGTACCTCGTACCGAAGATTGCAGTGCTTGCCAGGGTTCAGGTTCTGCGCCGGGAACGCATCCGGAAACGTGTCCTGACTGCCGCGGCACAGGCCAGGTTCAGGTAACGCAGAATACTCCGTTTGGTCGCATGGTTAACGTTAAGGCCTGTGATCGCTGCCATGGCGAAGGTAAAATTATAAAATCACCTTGTAAAGAGTGCCATGGACGGGGAAAAGTGCGTGTTAACCGCAAAATTAAAATTAAAATTCCTGCCGGTGTTGATAATGGTTCCCGGCTTAGAGTGACCCATGAAGGAGAAGCCGGGCAACGTGGCGGTCCTCCCGGGGATCTGTATGTTTATCTTTTTGTAAAACAGCATAAACTGTTTACACGTGAAGGCAATGACGTCATTTGTGAAGTACCAATTAATTTTGTGCAGGCTACCTTGGGTGATGAAATTGAAGTTCCCACTCTGGATGGTAAAGTTCAGCTTAAAGTTCCTGAAGGGACACAAACCGGTACTGTATTTCGCATTAAAGACAAAGGCATTCCGCATTTACGAGGGCACGGGCGTGGTGATCAACATGTGCGTGTTAAGATCGTAACACCTAAAAAATTAACCAATCGCCAAAAAGACCTGTTGCGGGAATTTGCGAATGCCGGCGGGGCTGATCCTACTGCCGAGGAAAAAGGTTTTTTTAAAAAGTTTAAAGACGTCTTCGGTGTTTTGTAAATGGTAGTGGCTTATTAATTGAAGTTTAAGGGGCGATGGCGCATGAAATGGTCTGAGATCAGCATTCAAACCTCCCATGAAGCTACAGAAGCAGTAGCTAATATCTTCCATGATCTAGGGGCAAGCGGGGTAGTAATAGAAGATCCTGAATTGATTAATACTTACCGGCGCTCAGGAAGTTGGGATTACTGCGACATCCCCGAAGAACTGGAGACTGAAGTTGTAACTATTAAGGCTTATTTGCCTGTTGACGAGTTCTTGGATGATAAACTGCGCGTGTTTGAAGAACGGTTCAACAGTCTAAAGGAACATGATCTTGACAAAGGGCGTGGCTGTATACATTGCCGGGAAGTACAGGAGGAGGATTGGGCCTCGTCCTGGAAAGAATATTTTCATCCAGTGCGGGTAAGTGAGCATATTGTCATAAAACCATCATGGGAAGAATATCTGCCCGCTGAAGATGACATTATTATTGAACTTGATCCGGGGATGGCTTTCGGTACTGGTACCCATCATACCACTTCAATGTGTATACGCGCATTGGAGGATGTAATTAAACCTGGATATACTGTCTTTGATGTGGGTACCGGTTCCGGTATTTTGTCAGTAGCTGCAGCTAAGCTGGGCGCATCTTTGGTTCATGCGATTGATCTTGATCCGGTGGCAGTACGGGTCGCAACAGAAAACGTTACCTTTAACAAGGTTGTAGATACTGTTACGATTATCCAGGGAGATCTATTGACAGGTGTGACAGGTAAGGCTGATGTTATTGTTGCCAATATTATTGCTAACATAATAATAAAAATGCTGCCAGATGTCCGCAACCGACTGGCTAATTCCGGTGTCTTCATTGCCAGCGGTATTATTTGTGAACGTTTAAGCGATGTTACCCAAGCGCTGATTGAAAATGAGTTTGTTATTGATAAAGTGATTGAAGAAGGCGGCTGGGTAGCCATTGTAGCTAACAGCGTCAGCCGGTAACGCTGTTATGCGTCGTTTCTTTATTGATGCACCACTTAGCGAGCATATGGTTATTGCGAATGCCGATGCCCGCCATATAGCTTCTGTGCTTAGGCTTAGTGCCGGTGCTACTGTTCTGGTGTCTGATCAGGACGGTAAATCGGGCAAGGCCGAAATCATGGCGGCAAATCCAGAGGCTATTGAGCTTAGGCTGCTTGAATTTCTCGAAGATACAACCGAGCCGCCGATTAACATTTGGTTGGTTCAAGGCTTAGCTAAAGGCGAAAAGATGGATTTTATTATTCAAAAAGCAGTAGAACTTGGTGTGTATGGTATTATTCCGGTTGCTGCCGCACACTCAGTAGTTCGCTACGATGCTGCTAAACAGGCAGATAAGGTAGCGCGCTGGCA
Organism: Sporomusa sp. 246TCP1; assembly: GCF_057319775.1. NCBI lineage: Bacteria > Bacillati > Bacillota > Negativicutes > Selenomonadales > Sporomusaceae > Sporomusa > Sporomusa sp. 246TCP1. Next base: position 1,264,817 of record NZ_CM170492.1, read on the forward strand.
GAAAATAGCCCGGGAAGCAGCCAAACAGTGTGGCCGGAGCTATATTCCGCAAGTTTATCCGGTAACTAGTCTGGCGCAAGTATTGGATAATAACGAATTTTCTTCAGCCAATAAAATCATGCTGTATGAAGGACAAGCCGTCCAGGGATTAAAACAGGCGCTTACTGATTCCAGCAGTCAGACCTATCTGCTGTTTATTGGTCCGGAAGGTGGCTTTAGTTTGGCTGAAGTTGACTTATGCCAGGAACATGGCATAAGAATTGTAACCATGGGACCGCGTATTATGCGTACAGAAACTGCAGCGTTAGCAGCTATTTCTGCGGTTATGTATGAATGCGGCGATTTGGGGGGCTAACTATGCCACAAGTGGCGTTTACAACGCTGGGGTGTAAGGTAAATCAGTTCGAAACTGAGGTCATGGAAGGCCTGTTTAAGGTACGTGGTTACAAAGTAGTGGACTTTGACCAACATGCCGATATCTATGTAATTAATACTTGTTCGGTTACTAATCTTGGCGAAAAAAAATCCCGTCAGCTTATTAGACGCGCCGGCAGGCAAAATCCAGCGGCTATTATTGCTGTTACTGGTTGCTACTCGCAGGTTTCGCCTGATAAAGTCTCACAAATTCCCGGTGTTGATGTTATTGTCGGTACACAAGACCGGACACGGATTGTTGAACTGGTGGAAGAGGCTGCTAACAATAACCGTACCTGCCAGGTTAACGTTGTTGCCGACATTATGCAGGCTAAGGAATTTGAAGATATACCATTATTTTCAATGCCTGGGCGAACAAGGGCTTTTCTGAAAATCCAGGAAGGCTGCACTAATTTTTGCACCTATTGTATTATTCCCTATGCCCGTGGTCCTTTGCGGTCCCGGTCACTTGCCAGCATTGCTGCTGAGACTGAAAAACTGGTGGCAGCAGGATTTAATGAGATCGTGCTTACCGGAATTCATCTTGGCGCTTTTGGCCGCGATTTAGTATATAATAATGGAGCCGAAATCACATTGGCTGAGGCTGTTGAGACGGTGTTATCGGCAGGCGTCAAAGGACTCATGCGCCTTAGACTGGGCTCACTGGAATCGATAGAGCTCTCTGATCGATTGATTTCTTTAATGCAAACCGATAACCGTCTTTGTCCGCATCTGCATTTGCCATTACAATCCGGTGATGACCAGATCTTAACGGCCATGAACAGACAGTATACTACAGCTCAGTACAGGGAATTAATTATCAATATAAAAGCCCAGGTGCCGGGAATTGCTATTACAACAGATATCATTGTAGGGTTTCCTGGTGAAACTGATGAACTATTTGAAAATACCTTGAATTTTGTTGCTACAATAGGTTTTGCCAAAATTCATGTATTTCCTTATTCTCGTCGTACTGGTACGCCTGCTGCCGAGTTTTCGGAGCAGGTGCCGGCAGCAGATAAGAAAATTCGTGTACACCGCTTGCAGCGGCTTGCTGACAAGCAGAGTAGCGAGTTTTACCAGGCATTTTTGGGACAAAAGCTGGATGTATTATTTGATACCGTAGAGGCTAAGGGGATTATCTCTGGCTTAACAGGCAATTATGCACGCATATATGCAGTTGGTAACCAGGAAAGTATTGGGAGAATTGCTGCGGTTAAGCTGGAACAATTTTATCAAAATGGTCTTTGGGGTCAAATAACGGAATATTTTTCTTAAATACCATATTTTCAGCAGGAGTTTATAAAATTAAGCAGAATATTTTAGATAGTAAGTGTATATTACTATCTACTGCGGAGGGAATGCCCATGCAGCAGGACTGTATTTTTTGTAAAATTGCAGCGAAAACCATTCCGGTAAATGCCGTTTATGAGGACGAATATCTTATTGCTTTTCCTGATATAAAGCCCGCGGCACCGGTACATTTGTTGGTAATACCTAAGAAGCATATTGACAATATACTTGAGGCGGCTCCTGAAGATACTGCTTTACTTGGACATATTTTGGCGACTATTCCCAAGATAGCAACCATTGCTGGATTAGCAGAGGATGGCTTTCGCACCGTTATCAATACCAAAGATAACGGTGGACAAACGGTTTATCACCTTCATTTCCACGTATTGGGCGGTAAATTCATGACTTGGCCTCCAGGTTAATATTGACAAAAATCAGTGCGCTAGTGTATAATAGTTAGGTGTATGTTATTCAAGTACACTTCCTCGTAATGGTTCTAGTGGAGGGAGGGAGATCAGATGTCTGAAGTTAAAGTAGGCAAAAATGAAACGCTTGACAGCGCACTCCGCCGGTTCAAGCGCACTTGCCAAAAAGCCGGGGTGCTTGCAGAAGTTAGAAAACGCGAGCATTATGAAAAACCGAGCGTAAAACGCAAGAAAAAATCCGAAGCAGCACGTAAACGTAAGTTTAACTAGTTTCGGAGGGAGTAATTTCATGTCTCTTAAAGACAGATTAACTGAAGATATGAAGCTGGCCATGAAGGCAAAAGAAGCCGGAAAATTACGGCTTTCTGTTATCCGTATGGTTCGTGCTAATATCAAGTATGTAGAGATTGACAAAAAAAGAGAACTTTCTGAAGAGGAGGTTCTCGATGTACTGGCTAAAGAAGTCAAAATGCGGCGGGATTCGATCGAAGAGTTCAAAAAAGGCAATCGTCCTGATTTAGTGGAGAACCTTGAACACGAAATCGATATTCTGATGCAGTACCTTCCTCAACAATTAGGCGAACAAGAGTTACGTGTGCTTGTGGCTGAAGCTGTAAAAGAGTCTCAAGCTGTGAGCGCTAAAGATATGGGCAAGGTTATGGCTGTGCTGATGCCAAAAGTAAAAGGGCGCGCTGATGGTAAGTTAGTAAATACCGTTGTGCGCGAGTTCTTAAATAAGTAGAACAGATTTAAATCCGGCGTTAAAAGCGCCGGATTTTAGTTTACTATTTCCAGTAAGAAGTTACAGATGCAGGCAGGTGGGGGGATTGGCAGAAATTTTGTAGCCAGCTGTAGGGTATCAAAAAAATAAGACAAGCAAAAGCTTGTCTTATTTTATAGTTAGCGAAGCAAAATTCTATGTTGTTGCTATAACAGATACTGTAACTTGTGGTAGGAATTGTAGTACGTTATTTCATTAGTAGTAGTATAGACATAATTTAAAAGCGAGTATAAAAGTGCTAGTATAGCTGCAACATTATAGTTGTGTTTACGTTCTATAAGTGATAGAGTTAGTTGTTACATAAAGGCTGTGTTAAATTGTACAGGTACCAGAGACAGTTACTACATATAGGCTATGTTTAATTTGGGCAATCATAGAGATAGGTTTGCTAAAAAAGTGATTCAAAGGCTTCACTCAAACTATATTAAGACAATAACATACAATAATCGACATGTCAATAGGCGAACAATAAGTTAAAATTTTCAAACTTTCGACAAAACACATTTTAGGGAAAAACAGGAATGCTGCTATTTGCTGACGAATATACTAGTAAGGCAAGACAATCAACAAAAGGTGAGGTGAATCTATGCGGTATACCGTTGTAAATAAAATTTTATTTGTACTGTTAGTGACTTTGTTTTTCTCATTTATTGTGGACAGGCCGGCTGAAGCAGCTGGAACCGGACCAGTAATTAGCATCGCCATTAAAGGAGAGATTAATGGCGGGCAGGCCGCTCTTGTTCACAAGGCTATGGCTGATGCTGAAAGTAAACAGGCACAGGCTATTTTAATGGAAATTGATACCTTTGGCGGTTTGGTTGACGCAGCTGTTAGTATTCGGGATATGATTATAAGCTCACCGGTGCCAACCATTTGCTATATAAAAAATCGGGCGTGGTCGGCAGGAGCACTTATTGCTATTTCTCATAAGCATATTGCGATAGCACCTGGTGGTAGTATTGGCGCAGCAGAACCAATACCGACTACAGAGAAAACGGTGGCTGCCTTAAAAGCTGAATTTGCTGCAACAGCGAACAAAACCGGTCGTAATCCCCAGGTAGCTGAAGCCATGGTAGACAAATCGTTAGGCTTCCCAGGTTATGCCGAACCAGGTCAAATACTGGCGCTTACTGATTATCAGGCAACTAAGGTTGGTTTTGCTGATATCGTGGCCTCTGATCGCGATGCGGTACTAACGCATTTTGGGTTTGCAGGCAGCCCGGTAATAGAATATTCATTAGGCTGGCAGGAAAAAGCGGCAGGCTGGCTGGCTGATCCGACAGTTAAATCTTTTTTAATGTCAATTATATTTTTAGCGGTTTTGACAGAAATTAAAACCGCGGGGCTGGGGGTAGCTGCCCTTATTGGGATACTGGCGGCGGCACTGTTTTTTGGCAGCCAGTGGATTACCGGTATTGCCGGCTGGCTGGAGATCCTTCTGTTTTTGGGAGGTATTCTGCTGGTATTCCTTGAGCTTTATACACCAGGTGTAGGTCTATTTGGAATTAGCGGCATTATTGCGATCTTTGCCAGCTTGTTTTTGACATTAGGGGCCAATGCTGCCGCCATTAATCTTTTAGCTATTAGTTTAGTGATTTCCATTATCGTTTTTTTAGTATTGGTAAAACGTCTGCCTTCAAGTAAATTGTGGTCAAAGCTTATTTTAAATGAAAGTGAGACTAAGAGTGCTGGTTTTAGCAGCAGCCTTGATTATAGTCTATACCTGGATAAAACGGGAATAACCCTTACAGGGCTTCGTCCTGCCGGAACGATAATAATTGATGGCAATCAACTTGATGTAGTCTCTGAGGGCCAGTATATTGCGCCTAATAAATTAGTAAAGGTGGTGAGTATAACCGGCAATCGTATTGTAGTACGACTTGTTAAATAATAAAATAGTGGGAGGTAATGTATTTGTCAGCTTTATTAGGTAGTGCGTTTATTGTAGTGCTAGTGATTGTTGCTATCAGTTTGTTTCTGCATTTTGTTCCCCTTGGATTGTGGATTTCAGCGTTAGCGGCTGGAGTAAATGTTGGTATTTTTACCCTTGTCGGCATGCGTCTCAGACGGGTGCCACCAAGTAATATTGTACTTCCATTGATTAAGGCTAACAAAGCAGGCCTTAGTGTAAATGTTAATCAGCTTGAAGCCCATTATTTGGCAGGCGGTGATGTTGATAAGGTAATTGATGCTCTGATTGCCGCTCATCGTGCTGAAATTCCGTTACCGTTTGAACGTTCTGCGGCCATTGACTTAGCTGGGCGGAACGTTCTTGAGGCTGTTCAAATGAGCGTTAACCCCAAAGTTATTGAAACTCCGCTTGTGTCAGCGGTAGCTAAAAATGGTATTGAGCTCAAAGTAAAAGCACGGGTTACTGTAAGGGCTAACATTGACCGGTTGGTTGGTGGCGCGGGCGAAGCAACAATTATAGCCCGTGTTGGTGAAGGTATTATTACTACCGTTGGCTCAACAGAGGACCATCGGGATGTATTGGCTAATCCTGATTTTATTTCGCATACTGTACTGAATAAAGGGTTGGATTCCGGTACTGCGTTTGAAATTCTCTCCATTGATATCGCTGACGTTGATGTTGGCCGCAATATTGGCGCCGAATTGATGACCGACCAGGCGGAAGCCGAGAAGCGTATTGCGCAAGCCAAGGCCGAAGAACGCCGCGCTATGGCAGTAGCCCAGGAACAGGAAATGCAGGCCTTTACACAGGAAATGCAGGCTAAAGTAGTAGAAGCACAAGCTGATGTACCTAAAGCGCTTGCAGTGGCCTTACGAGAAGGCCGTATTGGCGTGATGGACTACTATAATATGAACAATGTGCTGGCAGATACGCAAATGCGCGAAACCATTGCCCAAGCAGGGCCGGTAGAAACCTCGACTGCGCCAAAGACAGATGAACCTAAAAATAGGTAGGTGAAGCTATGGAAAATTTAATTCCGTTGCTGTTACTACTGGTATTGTATCTTGTACCTGAGTTATTAAAACGGCGAAAAAATCCTAAAGACTATAAATATCCTGATATTCCGGATAAAGTGCCTCAACCATCTCATAGACCACCAATTGATATAATTAGTAAGCCTGCTTCTGCACCAATAACGGATGTTAGCGTAGAAGCTCCGAAAAGCTGGGCTGCTTCTCCAAAACCAGCGATAACGATGCCTGCGCCTGTAAACGTACCACACATCACAGCTGCAGATTCACCATGGCAAGGCAAGCTTTCACCACAGATGGTGGAAAATGGCCTGATTTTTTCAGAAATAATTCAGCCGCCGCGTGCCTATCGTCCTATTTGGCGGCGACCTAAATAGTTTGCTGGAAAAAGTAAATGAATTAAAGCCTATAACCTTTTGTAATTTCTAGGGTTATAGGCTTTTTCTTTTGTGGTTTACTATAAATATTATAATATGACGGCTTTTGAAAAAGCTAGGCTCAACTGCTCATTTAGTGAGGGATATGGCAGGTGTGCCAGCCAATCTCTGGCTGATGTGTTGGCCCAAACGGTCTGCAAAACTTCCAGTGCTGCCGATAGAAGTATTGAGCAATACCACGGCGGCATAGTCGCCTTTGGTATTGAAGAAGGCATAGGAACTATAGCCGCCGGTTGCGCCGTTGTGCCAGTAGTTTCCTGATTCAGTATCGTAGAACCAGGCAAGTGCGATGCGTGTTCCAGGAAAGGCATCAGCGCGCAGTTCATGTTGCTGAGTGAGCGCGGCGGAGAGTGTGGCTGCCGCGGTGGATTTAGCAATGGGCTTGAAGGCTGCAGGATGAAGATTGGCCTCAAGGCCGATTGAAGGTCGGCCACTGCTACGGGGGATAGAGCAGGGTCGTAGGTGGGCGGAGGAATGGGAGTGGCGGTTAGTTCGACCGACTGGCGTGTGAAGTTCAACGATAACGAGCTGCCCTGGTTCCATGTACCAATCAAGTCCTTTCCGTCAGCGGAGAGTTTACCGTTCCAGTGTCCAAGAACCATTGGAACATCGAAGGAGAAAGCGTCACCCGAGAAGACAACATTGGCACATTCGAAACCCATTGCGTGCTGATCCAGGCTGTCAAGGGTGCACAACTCGTGCCCGGCGCTATCGCTCTTCACATGTAGCTGGATGCGCAGTGCAGCACCGTTATCCTGCAAGGTCCCCAACCAGATGCCATCGACGGGGGCGGGTTTGGCGGCAGGAATAAAAGTGTCGCGAACGAAGTTCAGGGGCTGTGGTGTTCCCTGGTCCCAGGTACCAGTGAGTCCGTCGGCTGTGACGATGCCCTTCCACGTCCCTTGGACGGCGGGAACAGAGAAGGTAATGGATTGTCCGTCGAGATAAAAGTCGGAACAGGGGAGCCCGATAGCGCCTTGATCGGTGCTGTCAAGAGTGCCTGTCACTGTGCCTGCTGCATCGACGATTAGATGTAGCTTTATGTGCAGGGGGCCGAGGGTTCCTGCGTAGTCTCCACAGATAGTTGGTTTCTGCGCTTGCGATTGGTCGGCAGCGTCTTTTGCTGCAGCTATGCCCGGCATCCAGATGGCTTGGCTTACTGCCAATACACAAAACAGTGCCCGTATTATTTTTTTCATCAATATTCACTTCCTACTCGCTATACTTTGGTTATATAATACAGAGTACATCCATTTCTATAATATACCATTTTTATAATATTGAAAACCGTGCGCTATGCAAATAAATAGATTTAGGTTACTGAATTTTGGGAGGAATAGTAGAATGCCGAAAGATAAAACCCATTGGATACTTGCATCGGAAATTAGTAACCGGCTACGGGATGAACACATAAAAAGGTTGATTAGCAATAACTATGCTTCATTCTTAGTTGGGGCAATTGCCTATGATATTCCATATTTCGGTAGAGGAAAATATAGTCATGTTCTCACAGAAAAAGCCAATGAACTTCATGGTGTTAAAACTTGTGATGTTTGGGAACCGATTATAAAATTACTTGAAAGTTATGGCGATGATTGCCGTGAAACGGTAATTGCGTTCGCATTAGGGTGCGTTACTCATATCATAATTGATAGCCAATTTCATCCTTTTATATATTTTTTTACAGGTTATTATGAAGCTGACAGTAATAAAAGAAACCATGCGATAATTAAACATAGGGAAATAGAAGCCCACCTGGATTTGTATTATTTAGAAAAGACAGGATACACTGGTCCGGTAAGTGCCAAAGTGATAGTTGAACAATTACATAGACCTACATTAATAACAATCTTAGCTCTGTTGTATTTTGGAAATACAGGAGTTAAAGAAGTTGATATGACTCAGAACTGTTTAAATAATTACATTAAATATCAAGGTTTATTCAGTAATTATTTTATAAAATGCCTATTGCGTATTGTTGGCTTAGCGAACGATGAAATGAAAAAAATAAGTGCATTATTTTATCCTAAGTCGATTGAACCTACATATCGTCAATTGTTTGACAATACGGAATGGTATCAACATCCTTCATCAGGAAAAGTAATTGAGGAATCTCTAAAAACGATATATGAAAACTGTATTGAGGTTATGGTTTCAACTATCTGTCAATTTAGCTCATGCAAAACGATTGAAGATTATCTAAATGTTATTAGGAATTTTCCAGCGGTATCTTTGGAAACTGGTAGTGAATGTGCCAGACCTTCATTAATGAGATTTTTTTCATGAAATGTCCCTTGTTGTATCCTGCTGACCTTGACATCAGGCATTTATAGGGTGAAATGTCTTTTAAAAATATGGTATACTATATCTTAGTTCTGCACAATTGTAGAAAAGGAAGGCGTATAAATGAACTGGTTTTTTTGGAAAAGCAACAACTATAAGGAAATGGATACCCGAATAGAGCAGCTGGATGAAAGTCTGCAGCAAATAAAAAATATAATGCTTGATGTGAGTAATACGGTTACTGAGTGTTGGGAGCAGCAGGAAGAGAGTCGTGGGCAACTGACAAAATTAATGCGTCTGCAATATAAATCCGGACAGGAAACGCAGAGTAAACTGGAGCAATTAGCCCAGGGCTTGCTGGCGGTGCAACAGCCTGTTGCGAGTGAAGAACGTGTTGCGGCGTTAAAGCAACAGCGTCAATATGCACTAGAGGTATTACTGACGCAGCTTGATGACATTGATAGTGTTTCTGCCGGGCTTATTCATACTGAAGATAATGCCTGGCAACCGTTGTTTAAGGAGTGGGCGCAGCGAATAATAACCGCATTGGCTGAAATGGGAATTTATGAGATTCCTGTCCTGGGCAAGGTATTTGACCCTCAAATGGCTGTTGGGGTGAGCAGTGTGACCAGACCGGCGGAATTGGCGGCTGTCACTCCCTATGAAGTAGCAGAAGTTGTAAAACGTGGTTTTATTACTGGCGAAGGACAGTTATTACGTAAGGCACAGGTGATTACATATCAGGAGGGGACAGGTTCCAATGAATGATAAAGCACGTCCGGTAGTAGGTATTGATTTGGGAACGACAAATTCGGCAGTAGCATACATAGTTAACGGCAAACCGAAGATCATTCCGTCGCCGCAGGGACAGGAAATTATTCCCTCGGTAGTTCTGCTTGATATGCAGGGTAAAATTATTGTCGGTGACGCGGCAAAGGCGTCACAAGTAGCTATGCCGGATCGGGTTGTAGCGGCAGTTAAACGAAAAATGGGCTCTAATGAACCGGTATATATGGCAGAGCAGGCTTTTTCGCCCCAGGAAATTTCGGCCATGATTTTAAAGGAACTCAAAAGCTATGTGGATAGTGCGTTTGGTGAAGGGGAAAAAGAAGCTATTATTACTGTGCCTGCCTATTTTACTGACGAGCAGCGCCGGACAACGAAGCAAGCGGGGGAATTGGCCGGATTTGTGGTAGACCGGATTGTTAATGAACCAACGGCAGCCGCCTTGGCGTTTGGATTAGAACGGCTTGAGGAAGACAAGTATATCCTGGTATATGATTTAGGCGGTGGTACCTTTGACGTTTCGGTTGTAGAGATGATGAGTGGTATTTTGGAGGTAAAAGCATCAACCGGTAATAATCAACTGGGTGGGGAAGATTTTGACTGGCTGTTAGTAGATTGGCTGGCAAGTAAGATTAAAAAAAGCCATGGAATTGATCCGCTAAAGGATATCCGTGCTAAGAGCTTGCTTAAGGAACAGGCCGAAAAGATTAAGATTGAATTGTCTTTTGCCGAAAAAACAGCCATCCATTTGCCGTTAGTATTGATGAAAAATAACCGTCCGGTGGGTTTGTCCACCGAAATTACCAGGCAAGATTTTGTTGACCTCATTGAGGGCATGCTTACCGAAACTGTGGACTGTGTGCGGCGAGCTATAGCTGACGCCAAGGTAGACGTGTCTGAAATTCAGGAAATTCTGCTGGTAGGCGGTTCAACCCGCATACCGCGTGTGCGCGAGCTGCTGACCGCGTTTTTTGGCAAAGAACCGCGTTGTGATGTTAATCCTGACGAAGCTGTGGCTTTAGGGGCAGCGGTGCAGGCTGGTTTAAAATCAGGTGAGCTAGCAGACAGTGGTTTGATTATTACTGATGTGGCTCCTTTCTCGTTAGGAACCAGTGTTCTAGGCGAGCGTCAGGGGATAACCCGCGATGGTCTGTTCAGTGTAATCATTCCCCGCAATACTACTATACCAGTCACGCGTACCGAACGGTTTTATACAGCCATGCCAGGGCAAACCGCCGTTGAGATTGATATTTATCAGGGAGAGCACGAACTGGTAAAATATAATCACAGTTTGGGAGAGTTTTTGCTGGAAGATATTCCGGCTAATTATAAGAAAGTGGAGCCTATTGATATCACCTACCGCTATAATTTGAATGGCATCCTGGAAGTTACTGCTAAATGTGTCAGCAATGACCGGGAAGCGACACTGACCGTCCATGATGCTTTAGCAAGGGATTCCAAGCAGCAATTTGTGCAAAGTCTGGACAAGCTGCAAGCCTTGTATGAAAATGCGCCGAAACAGGAAATAGATGAGGAAAGTGAATTTTATTTACCTGATTTTGATATTGAGGAAGATGATGAGGATGAGGCAGGAGAGGCTTCTATCGAAGAACTGCGCGAGGAACTAAGCAGCCTGCAGGGCCGGCTAGCAGTAATAATGCAAGATAGCAACGAGCTTCAACGGCGAAAATTGGATAAGCTTACACGCAGACTGGAAGAGGCCAAACTGCTGGAAACTACAGCAGACATCCAAGAAATTCTCGACGAGACGACAGATCTGTTGATTGATTTGGAGATGGAGGCTGAAGAATAATGCCAAAGCAGGAAGTGCTGTTTGCAGAGTTGCTTCCCCAAGAGGAAAGCCCTGTTTCCGGACAGACTGCTACCGGGAAGCCAGGCGGCAAGGCGGGAGTAAGGCGGCGTAAAAAGGCCAACCGTGAGGTAGAAGATTATTATGCACTGCTGGCGATAAACCAAGATGCGGAAGTTGCGGATATCAAGCGGGGATATTTGCAAAAGCTTAGGCAGTACCCGCCTGAGAACTATCCGGCAGAGTTTGAACAGATCCGCAGAGCCTATGATACATTACGGGATGCTGCGCAACGTAAAGAATATGATATTGTACGTCAATACGGCGAATCAATTGAAGATTTATTAGATGAGGCAATTGGTAGAAGGGGAATAACAGCCCAGTCGGTTAAGCTGCTGGAACGGGCAGTTAAGATTGATCCCCTGCATACCAAGGCCCGCTTGGCACTTGCTTATGCACATATTTACCGTGATGAGGTAGCTGCTTTTGAGGGACAGTTTTTCGAACTTATGAGGCAGGCCGGGCCGGATAAGTGGCTTAACATAATGGGAAGCAAAATCACACAGCTGTTGCAAGTGGGACGGATAACAGCTGCATTTGATGAATTGCAAAAAGTAACCGCAAGGCAGCCGGATGCTATTAAGAAAATTTGGCCTGTATACATAAATGTCTATGGCGAGGCAGGAGAAGAAGAGCTGCTGCTGGCAGAGGTTGAAGCGGCTATAAAAGCTATTGAGACACCCGAACAGGCTAATGCTGAGCTGTATGTAGCCTGGATTCAGGTGATAATTGCTTTCGACGAGAGCGGAAAAAAAACGGACAGAGTGTTGAGTGCCACGAAAAAGTGGCTAAAGAATTTTACTAATCTGTCAGATTTGGCAGGTATTTCAAAGATCTTTAGTAAAGAATATGAAAAATGCCGTGAGGCAAGTGAATATCAGGGTGCTAAGCTGTTCATTGATTTAGCCATTATGGCAGACCGGAAAAATTCGGATTTACAGCAACAGGCGCTGGAAGTTCAAACGGTAGTGCAGATAATACGGGAGTATGAGCGTATTTTTGACGATAGAAAACTGTTTCCAGGTGTTGTAATTGAAGCATTGCGCTGGGTGAGTGAAGAATTCCACATACTGGAAGATGAGTTGGAAGACATGAAATATTGGCTACCACCGGAGTTAGGCGAGAAAATTTCAGATATGGATGAAGAGTATGCTGCCGGTATTATTTTTTTAAAGAAACGATATCCGGTGATATACCGCCATTTTCAGCAGCGGTGGGAGGCAATGTTTAAAGAAAAAACGGCTGGTTTAAACCGGGAAGAACGACGAAGTCTAAGGTTATAGCTCCGTGAATGCATGCTAAAGGCACACAAAGATTAATTAGGCACACTCAAGAGGCGGGTTCTGCAGAATCCGCCTCTTGTATTTATTTTTCAACCAAACAAAGGGGCTGTCGCACTAAGACAGCCCCTTTTGGAGATCATTGATGAATATTGAAATTATAGTTCAGACCGTTATTATTATCCCAATTATTTGCTGAATCTTTAAAGGAGACGCATAAGGTATCATGGTTGTTAGTTGTGACAGTAGTCTCAAAACCAGAAGGTGTTCTGGTCATATGCACATCCTGAGGATTTTGCCATTCAAAGCCGTAGCCAATATGGGCATGAACACAGGAAGCACCACTTTGGGGTAATAATCCGTTATAGCAGATTTTCACATCTTCACCTGGACGGGGATTGGTAGGGCTGATAATCACACTGTTCGCTAAATACTCGTTGCTGTTTGCCTTAAAGATCATAGTATTTCCTCCTTATACTTTGCATATTTCAGCTTCATAATCAAGGGACAAAACCTACGTGAGCATAGACCTCGGAGGTGCCATTTTGATACAAGAGACCGTTATTGGTGATTAGCTCTTGAGTTTTTGGCGTTTCAATAATTCATCTCCTTTCTATCGCATATAGTTTAGTATTTCAAAATCAAATTCCATCATTCCTGTAGATTCCTGGTAAGCATTAATAATAGAAAAATAAACAGTGCATGTAAATTTTCAGTTCAGTGGGAACAATATTGGCAGTTGTATTATTTTGTGAGGAGGCTGCATATGAAAAAAAAAGATTGTATTGCTATGGTACTTGCCGGAGGAAAAGGTACCCGCCTTAGCTCATTAACTTTAGCTATTCCCAAACCGGTAGTACCGTTTGGCGGAAATCATTGTCTCATCGACTTCACACTGAGCAATTGTTTCAATTCCCATATTGATACGATAGGTGTCTTGACACCAGCTAAACCATTTAAGCTTCCAAAACTAATTAAACGGCAAGATGCCAGTTCGACAATCTATTCTTTACCGCCAATGAATAGATTGCAAAGTAGTAGTGAATATACTGGAACTGCTAATGCTGTACATGCAAATGCGGATTTTATTGATCAATTCAACCCGGAATTCATTTTAATAGTATCGGGTGATCATATTTATAAAATGGATTATACTGAGCTGCTTGATTATCACAGGGAAAAAAGAGCAGTGGCAACCGTTGCAGTTACGACTGTTCCATGGGCTGAGACATATCGGTTTGGTATCATGACTACTAAGACAGATGGAGCTATCGCAGAATTTAATGAAAAACCAACTAATTCCCAAAGCAATCTTGCGTCTATGGGGGTCTATATTTTTACTTGGGCAACTTTGAAAAAATATCTTTTACAAGATGATTGCAATCAAAAATCCAGCCATGATTTTGGTAAAGATGTTATCCCGACTATGCTGAGCCAGGAAGAAAAAATGTATGCCTATTCATTCAAAGGATATTGGAAAGACGTGGGGACAGTAGAAAGTTTGTATGATGCGCATATGGACCTGCTAAGAGAGCCACCCGCACTTACTCTCGTAGATGCCAGCTGGCCTGTTTTTTCTGCCATGACAGGAGATGTGGCACAGACTGCTATTTTATTTGATAAAGAAAGAAATTCGCTTTTACATAGCGGTAGTTCAATTAACGGATTAATTAATGGATCAGTTATTTTTTCTAACGTATATATTGGGAAAAATGCCAGTATTAAAAATTCTGTAGTTATGCCCGGAACTGTAATTGGTGAGGGGGCATGTGTTGAGAGAGCGATTGTTGGACCTGGGGCATATATTAGAGATGGTTACAGCTTATTGGGGGATATTGATGGCTATTCGCGGATTGCAGTAGCTGGTGAGAATTCTACCATTCCTGATGTTTTGCCATATGCACTCGACAGTCGCGAAAAGGTAAAACAGACTATATCTAAAATAAAAAGCAATTCAACATTGGATTTTGGCAGTCCTTCTTTGATGAGAAGATGAAACAAATACTGCCAAAATACTTGAAGGCAAGCAAAAATAAGACTGGTCTGTAAAAGCGAGGTCTGGACATGAATGATGAAAAACGCTATGGCGTTGGATTATTGATGGCGGCTGGCAAGGCAATATCAATTGCTACACGACAACTTGTATTTAGAAACAGGAGGAAACAAAAGATGATTAAAAGCAAAGAGCGGCATGGAAAGACGGTTGTAGAAACAGAGACAACTTTAGCCATGGAAGGTTTGGGAAATGAATTGGGTGAATTGAAAAACCAGACTGAGAAAGAAAGGTTTAAGGCGCATTTTTTAGATAGATTAAAAAGTCTGCATGGAAAAACACTAGCCGCGTCTTCTGATTGGGAAAGGTATAGTGCATTAGCCAGTGTAGTGCGGGACTATATCAGTAAAGACTGGATTGCCACCAAACAGCATTATGCGGATACGCATAGCAAACAGGTATATTATTTTTCCATAGAATTTTTGCTGGGCCGACTATTGGGGTCTAACCTGTTAAATTTGGGAATAAAAGATATTTGCCAGGAAGTATTGGATGAGTTGGGGATTAATTTGGCGCAAATAGAAGCTCAGGAAGAAGACGCGGGACTTGGTAATGGGGGACTTGGCCGTCTAGCCGCTTGTTATCTTGATTCTATGGCTTCTGAACATATTCCGGGGCATGGCTGCGGTATACGTTACCGATACGGACTTTTTGAACAAAAGATTGTTAACGGATATCAGCAGGAGTATCCGGACAACTGGTTAAAAAATGGCTATCCGTGGGAATACAGACGACCGGATGAAGCAGTGGAAGTTAAATTTGGCGGCAACATACGAATACAGATTAACGGAAAAACCGAGTACATTCATGAAAATTACGAATTAATTATGGCGATTCCCTATGATATTCCTGTAGTCGGTTACCATAATCATATTGCTAACACGCTACGGTTATGGAGTGCGGAAGCAAAATTGCAAAACTTGGTATGCTCCGGGTTTAGTCGTGATGATTGTCAGGGAACAGTTGATTATACCCAAACATTGCAAACTATTTCAACTATCCTCTATCCTGACGATAGTACTTATGAAGGTAAAGTTCTCAGGCTAAAGCAGCAGTACTTTATGGTATCAGCCGGGTTGCAAAGCATTATCCGGAATTATAAGGCTGTAAACACCGATGTCGGTCAATTATTTAATCACATAGCTATTCATATCAATGACACGCATCCGGCATTGGCTATTCCTGAACTTATGAGGATACTGATGGATGAAGAGCGACTGGGATGGAACGAAGCCTGGGATATTACCACTAAGACCATATCTTATACTAACCATACGATATTGCCGGAGGCCATGGAAAAGTGGCCGGTCGAAATGGTGAAAACTTTGTTGCCGCGCATATTTATGATTATTAACGAAATCAATGAGCGGTATTGCCGGGAATTGTGGGGCCAATATCCTGGTGAATGGGAGCATATTCACCATATGGCAGTGATTGCCGATGAACAAGTTCATATGGCTCATTTGGCTGTTGTAGGCAGTCATTGCGTAAATGGGGTGGCAAAACTTCATACCAAAATTCTCAAAGAGCAGGTTCTGGCAGACTTTTATCATTTTTCACCCGTTAAGTTTAAAAATGTTACCAATGGTGTTACTCACCGACGTTGGCTCATACTGAGCAATCCGTCGCTGACTGCACTGATAAATGATAAGATTGGGTCGCATTGGATTGAATATCCCTGCGATCTGGAGCAGTTAATGAGCTATGCCAATGATGCCGGTTTGCAGCAGGATATTGCCAAAATCAAATTTCAGAACAAACTAAATTTGACTCGGCATATTAAAGAAAAATATGGTGTAAATGTTGATGCCAATTCCATTTTCGACGTGCATGTAAAACGTATCCATGCCTATAAAAGGCAGCTTATGAATGTGCTGCATATTATGGATTTATACAACAGGTTAAAAGATAGTCCGTCGCTTGATATCACGCCACGAACCTTCATTTTTGGAGGAAAAGCGGCTGCAGGCTATTTTGAGGCAAAATGTACAATTAAACTAATTCATGCACTGGCCGATGTGGTAAATAACGATAAAACCATTCGTGACAAAATAAAAGTGGTATTTATGGAAAACTATAACGTTTCATTGGCTGAACTTATTATTCCTGCAGCTGATGTCAGTGAGCAGATTCCTACTGCCAGCAGGGAGGCTTGCGGTACCGGCAATATGAAATTAATGATGAACGGTGCCGTTACCATTGGTACATTAGATGGAGCCAATATTGAGATTCGCGATATTGTGGGCGATGAAAATATTTTTATTTTTGGACTTACTGCCCGGGAAGTACTGGATTATTACCGGCATGGCGGCTACAATTCATGGGATCTCTACAACAACGATATAAGAATCAAAACCGTTACCGAGCAGCTTATTAATGGCTTTTTTCCGCAGGGACGGGAAGAGTTTAAAGTGCTGTACGACTCCTTGTTCTATCACAACGACCGTTACTTTATGCTCAAAGATTTTGCTTCTTATGTTGAAGCTCAGAATTTGCTTGACAGCCGGTATAAGGATCGTAAAGTGTGGTCAAAAATGTGTATTGCTAACATTGCTCATTCGGGGAGATTTGCCGCAGATCGGGTATTTACCAAATATGCTATGGATATTTGGGGAGTACGGCCTGATAATCCTGTTCGCTGTGATTGCTCAGAAACTGAATTCATGAGTTTCCACCATACCGGTTGTACGCGCAGCAATCAGTCAAGTAGCCTGCCGTTGCAATAAGCAAAGTGAGATGGTCATTGTGCAGAACGGATTTCAATTTTGCGTAGTGGTAGTTCAATAAAAGATTGTTAAATGCATTATGCGACAACAAAATGGGGGGGATATGATGATGTTGAAAGGAAAAGTGCTGATTGCGCAAGGCGGGGGTCCTACAGCGGTTATCAATCAAACGTTGGCAGGCATTGTTTTAGAATCGAGAAAATATGGAGAAATGACCCGAACTTATGGAGCGATTCATGGCGTAGAAGGTATAGTTAACGAGAATTTCTTAGATTTGACGCAGGAAACGAGTCATAACTTGGAACAGGTTGCAATGACACCATCGTCAGCCTTGTGGTCTACGCGGATAAAGCCGGATAGCAAATACTGCCATGAGATTTTTCAAGTATTACAAGCCCACGATATCAGGTATTTCTTTTACATTGGAGGCAACGATTCTGCTGACACTGTTTGGATCGTGAGCGAAGAGGCCAAGAAGGTTAATTATGATTTAAGAACTATTCATGTTCCAAAAACAATTGATAATGATTTAGTGCTAAACGACCATACCCCTGGTTACGGTTCAGCGGCTAGATTTGTAGTTCAGGCCTTCATGGGAATCAATTTGGATGTTAGAGCCCTGAGAGGCGTTTATATTGGTGTTGTGATGGGGCGGCACGCGGGTTTTATGACCGCGGCTTCCGCTATTGCCCAAAAGTATCCGGATGATGGACCACACCTTATATATCTTCCGGAACGGGAATTTTCTATGGAAAAGTTCTTAGCAGATGTTAAACAGATGTATGACCGTCATGGGATGTGTATTATCGCTGTTTCAGAAGGAATATGTGATGCTGGCGGTGTGCCGATTATCGCTACTATGCGCAAGGATCTCGAAATCGATGCTCATGGTAATGTAAGTCTCTCCGGCACAGGTGCCATAGGAGATTTATTGGCACAGCAAGTGAAGGCCCGGCTGGGAATTTCCCGGGTTCGGAGTGATACATTCGGTTACCTGCAGCGATCATTTGTGGATTGTGTTTCCGATATTGACCAACACGAGGCGAGGGAAGTAGGTGAAAGAGCCGTTCAAATGGCTTATTGGAATAATGTTAATGGATCACTCACTATTCAGCGAACCGGCAATTATTCGGTTGACTATCGCTTGGCTGGGGTGGAAGAAATTGCAGCAAAAACAAGGGTTATGGCAGATGAGTTTATTAATGAGGAAGGCAACCATGTCACAGACGCCTTTAGATTATATATCAGGCCTTTACTGGGGTCTGGATTACAAATACCTTCGCATTTAAGGGCACCCAGAGTGCCGAAACTGCTAAGTAACGGGTGAACTCTAGAACCTACCTGAACTAGTAAAGATAATGCAGCCATCAAATTAAACTGATGGCTGCATTATTAATACCAAATTTTTTTTGACAAGTGGGTAACAAACAGCTATATTAATTATAATACTACACTTGTAATCCTAGGAGGTGAAATCTATGAATAAATTACCACAAATCTCTGATACGGAATGGCAAGTCATGAAGATTTTATGGATAAGCGCACCGCTTACCGCCAACGAAGTTATTAAGAAATGTGAAGGTGTTACGTCGTGGAAGCCAAAGACAGTGAAAACGCTGCTTGGGCGACTGGTTAAGAAAAAAGCAATTGCGTTTAATAAGGATGGCCGGGCATACGTTTATTACCCGCTCGTTACAGAAAATGAGTGTGTGAAAGCGGAAAGCCGGTCTTTTTTAGAAAAAGTATTCTCCGGAGCCCTCAATGTGATGTTTGCCAATTTCCTGGAAGAACAAAAATTATCAACAGAAGAAATAGCGGAACTAAAGCGTATCATTGAACAAAAGGAAAAATAACGGAGGGCTCTTCATGGGACTGAATTCCTTTATTTCCTGGTTGTTATACTCTTCACTTATGGGGAGTATTTTAATAGGGTTCATCATAGTTATTCGATTGGTCTTCCAAAACAGGATGGGTGCTAATTGGCAATACCTGATATGGTTTTTGTTAATTTTCAAGTTACTAATTCCCTATGCACCTGAAAGCTCCTTTAGCGTGTTCAACATCTTAAATCATCTAACCACCGGGTATTACTTTGAGACCAAGGATACTGAGAAGATAGAGCGGAATACGGATAAACAGTCCCCGATAACGAAATTATGGTATACCTCTGACGATTATGCATTATCGGTAAACAGAACTTTCTTCGACTCTGGGGATGGTGTTGTATTTGCGGTCTGGTTAATTGGGGTAATAAGCCTAACCGCTTACTTGATTAAAATGACCATCAAACAGAAAGTCATTATTAAGAATAGCCTCAGAGTAAAGGATAGTGGCATTATCAGATTGTTTGCGGAGTGTAAGCACACGATTAACGTTAAAGGCAGTCCATTGCTAGTTGAATCAGCGGCAATACGAAGCCCGATGGCAGTGGGAGCAACTGGGCCGCATATCATACTGCCGAGCGGAATTATCGATAGTTTAAGCAAATCCGAATTACGATTTATTCTATTGCATGAATTGGCCCACCTTAAACGTGGAGATCTTTACATCAATTGGCTTATAGTCTATTTACAGATCATTCACTGGTTTAACCCACTTATCTGGTATGCCTTTTACCAAATGAGACAGGATCGGGAAGTGGCCTGCGACGCATATGTGCTTTCTGCCCTAAAACCTGATGAGTATAAAAGCTATGGCGCTACGATTATCTCTTTGTTAGAAAAATACTCATATCCAGCTTGGAGTTACACGATAGCCGGGTTTACAAGCGGTAAAGGTCATATCAAGAACAGAATCGCCATGATTGCATCCTATAAAAAAGGGACTGTAGCCAGAGTCATCTGGGGAATACTTCTATTTCTATTGGCGGGGTGTTTTGTGCTCACAAGTGCACAGGGAACATATGGTGCAGCTCAGACCGGAAAATCACTAAAGCTAAATCAAAATATTGCATATGAAGATTTGAGCAGTTATTTTAGGGGATACAATGGAACTTTCGTTTTACTTGACCTGGAAAGAGATCGCTATCAGGTGTATAATGACGACAACAGCAGAAAGCTCGTATCTCCCAATTCAACGTATAAGATCATCAGCTCTTTAGTTGGTCTTGAGACCGGAGTTCTGACAGATGAAACTACTCGATTGGAGTGGGACGGAACTACTTATTCCATCGAACGCTGGAACAGTGACCAAACACTAGCTTCCGCAATGGCTTACTCGGTAAGCTGGTATTTTCAAAAAGTTGACTCTATTGTGGGTAAAACTATAATTGAGAACTACTTAAAACAAATTGGATATGGCAATTATGATCTTTCTGGCGGCATTAATGATTTTTGGCTGGAATCTTCTTTGGAAATCTCACCTATAGAACAGGTAGAGATGCTCAAAAAGCTATATACTTATGAAATGCCATTTTCTCGCAGGAACATCGACATCGTTAAAAAGGTAATCAAAGTGTCGGAGCAGGACAGAGGAATTTTATATGGGAAAACCGGCACCGGAATTGTGAACGGCAATAGCATCAATGGGTGGTTTGTAGGGTATGTGGAAAGTGAAGGTAAGGTCTATATATTCGCAACAAATATTCAGGGAAAAGATCGGGCAGACGGGGCAAATGCCAAAAATATAACGTGTTCAATCCTTAAAGATAAAAATATTCTATAGAAATTCGTAAACAGAGAAACGTGTGGGTATTGCCACACGTTTCTCTGTTTAGAAGCCGGCATTGTTCTTCCCCAGGTTTTTTATAGGTATAGAGGGCCTGACTAATAACCACCTAATTTTTTATAACAATTAGGTGGTTATATTGACAGTAAAGGATTACAAGTGTAATATTTAATATAAGGACTACAAATGTAATCATTGAATAAGGGGAGATTATGTTGGTAAGAGGGCTAATTTTGAAGAAAGTAATCGGGATCATTATCTGTCTGGTAATTGTAATAGTATTTTGTTTTGAGGTGACGGCTTTAAATAGCAGCGAGCAAAAGGATAAAGTTAGTGAACCATCTATGCTTACGCCAAATACTTCTGAATCAATTGAACCGGCAGGTACTTATGTAGAAAAAAGAAGTGTTTTTACGTATAGCGATCAAAAAATTCAATACCTGCTTATTTTTTCTGCGGGATACACCCAAACTACAAATCGCTGGCCGCTGATTTTATTTTTACATGGAAGGTCTTCGTGCGGACAAGATTTAGACCTGGTAAAAAATTATGGGCCTCCTTGGGTTGCAGAACAAAACACAGATTTTCCATTCGTTGTTCTTGCACCACAATGTGCCGAGGGTGAAGATTGGATGAATAAGTCAGATATTTTGGCTGCACTACTTGATGATGTTTATAAAAAATATCGTATAGATCAAGATAAAGTTTATATGACTGGAACAAGTTTGGGAGGGAATGGTACATGGTGTCTGGCTGGTCAACATCCAGAATACTTTGCCGCAATAGCCCCGCTAGCCTCAAAACCAATAATTCCCGACAGTTGGAATAAACAGCTGATTGCTATGCCAATATGGGCTTTTCATGGTGAAAAAGATCCCATTCATCCATTGAAAAATGATGAAGCAATGATTAATGCACTACGCATACAGGGAGGTACGCCACGGTTCACGATTTTGCCTGAACAGGGACACTACATAGCTGGTGTATATAAAAACCATGAAATCTATGATTGGTTTCTTACCAATACTCGCCGCATGGAATAAAGAAACCCGATTGTTACTAAACGATTACAATTAGAATAGGGAAGGATGTTTGAAATGGAAAGATGGTTTTTAGTAGTATTGATTATTGTCCTTGTTAATTTTGGTTCATTGACTAATGCCAATGCAGCGGCTTGCGTGGAAAGGGCAGACTTTGGAAAGTACTTTGCGGAATTTGCCACTGGTACGTTTGTTATGTACGATGAGACCAATGACCAGTATACAGTATTCAATGAACCTCAAAGTGTAAGACGCTTGTCACCGTGTTCCACCTTTAAATTATATAATTCGTTAGCTGGGTTGGAAACAGGTGTCTTAGACCAGGAAGATGTATATACTTTATTTAAATGGAATGGAACGCAATATAGCTTTCCTGCTTGGAACCATGATCAAACATTGGCATCTGCCACGAGGGATTCGGTTGTCTGGTATTTCCAAGAGCTTGCATCCCGGATTGGAACAGATAGAATGCAGACATATCTTAATATGCTAGAGTACGGGAATCGGGACATTTCAGGCGGATTGACCACATTCTGGCTTCGGTCTTCATTACAGATTTCAGCGCGTGAACAAGTGGACTTGTTGCAAAAATTATACTCGGGGAAATTACCGGTTTCTCCCCAAAATGTGGAGATAGTGAAAAAGAATATTACTTTGTCGGAGCATGATGATGTGCGATTCATGGGGAAAACTGGTTCGGGATTCCAGGAAGATAAATGGCTATTAGGGTGGTTTGTGGGCTGTGTGGAAAAACCGGGAAATCGCTATTTCTTCGCCACCAATATTCAAGCATTAGATGGCGCAACTGGCGGAAAGGCCAGAGAGATTACGAAATTAATCTTAAAAGATCTTCAAGTTTTATAATATTTAGGCCCCCGGTATACGCCAGGGGCCTAAATATATAGATAAGTTATCGAAAATTATTAAATTTAGCAATAATTACAGCAACAGAAATAATCGCCGCCCACATAAGATAGTCCTTTATTAGATCTAGTAATTCTAGCATTATTTGTGCCCCTTTAAAATCTATACAGGTATGATCATCTATTTTTTTAACGGAATCTCGGTTCGCGCCAATACCTATGATGGTAATACCTATGATTGTAATACCCATAAGGCCACCAGATATCTCGCTCAAAAATAACTACATTCGGCTCATCGTGCTCACTGTACTTTTTATACCGTAAAACAACTTCGTTACTGATAGGATGCCAGCCGTCTTTGCCAATAGTTATGTATTTAGGATCAACATCGTTCTCATCCATAGACAGCCTAAAATTCACATACTTTCCTTTTGATATGTGAAAGTCAATTGCTCGCTCATCTCCTGAAGTCGTAAATTTGTAGGTGATTTCTTTGCCCTTCTTATTAATCTGAAAGCAATCATTATTGTCTTTGTTGTACTTACCAAAAACATCCTCAAAATTACCATCAGTACTGATAGTTCCGTTGAAATTATGCGCGCTTCCATCAGTTGTCATTCGCAAATGCACGCCTTCTTTATCCTGCCACAAAAAATAGCCTATAATCTTGCCCGGGATAAGCTCAAGCGGCCGATCATCGAATTTCTGGGGAAATGATGATGCCAATGTGCTACTACAAAAACAAAAAGCACCTAACAAGGTAATAAATAAAATCCTCCATTTTTTCATGGAATCGCTCCTTTCTATCATCGGTTTTACTCATTCTATACTACTAGTAATGGTTTAATACTATTGTAATATTTCAAAACCAGCTAATCAAGGCATTCAAAAACAAAAAAAGCTGTACCCGACAGATTCGGCTAAGAACAGCCGATCAATCCCGGCTATTTCCATGTTTATTTATTTTTTGTCAAAAGCAGGAATTTACTGCTATTTTGTGGTAGTAATTATAATATTACACAATTTTGCAAGAAATGAGTAATTAATAAGAGGTGATGCTAAGTGAGAGAATCCCCAAGAAAAAGCATTTCATAAAGCCATTATAAGAGGAGAGGGAATTAGGTTAATGAATGGAAAACGGATTTTACTTATTGGAATTACCAGCCTGTTAGGTATGACAATCACGCTAGGAGGGTGTAGCATGGGAGCAAAAGAAAGTATGGTTGCTGAAAAATATCCGGAAAAACCCATTACGATAATTGTGCCGTTTGTCGCTGGCGGCAGCACAGATATAATAGCAAGGGCGATGGAAAAGTCAGCCTATAAGCATCTGGGTCAGCCGCTGGTGGTAGTCAATGTGCCTGGCGGCGGAGCCACCCTTGGCATGAATGAACTTGCCGGTGCCAAACCTGATGGCTATACAATTGGAATGGTTGGTACGGGCGTAATATTGCAACCGCTTTATGGGCAGACAAGATACCATTATCCTTCTGCCCTGGAACCTTTGGTTAATGTTGCATCTTCACCTGTAATGCTGGCTACTCTTGCTGATAAACCATGGAAAAACTTGAGTGAATTAGTTAGCTATGCCAAGCAGCATCCTGGTGAAATCAAGGTTGGTCATTCAGGACTGGGTACGTCAGTGCATATTACAGAAGAAATATTTGCCAGAGAAGCCGGTATTACGATCAAGCAAGTGCCGTTCCGGGGTGGATCGGAAGCCATTGCGGCTCTCTTGGGCGGGCATGTGCAGCTTATTGGAGTATATAATCCGGCAGCTTTAAAAGACCATGTACAAAGCGGTACGATCAGAATACTGGGGGTAGCAGAGGAAAATAGATTAACCCTCCCTGGCTTTGAGAATGTGCCAACCTTCAAGGAACAGGGAATCAATGTTGCTTTCAATTTTTGGAGTGGAATCGCGGCTCCCAAAGAAATGCCGCTAGCCGAAAAGGCCAGACTGATATCCGGACTAAGGGAAATGGTCAATGACCCTGAATTCAAAGAGAATATGGAAAAACTGGGAATGTCAGTTCAGTATATGGGGCCTGAGGATTTTAGTGACAGATGGATAGAGGATAATAAAAAACTATCGAAAATAGTAAAAGAGACCGGAATTGCAGAACTTATTGCAGCTCAGAAAAACTAATTTGTGGGTAAGTTTCTCAAATCATCATCGGTCTGTTTCCTATATACTAGTACAATTTATGTCAGTAACCCCGTCCCCCCCGACACGTCCGACACGTAAAGCTCCTAACTAGCAAACTTTCGCTAATTTAGGAGTCTTTTTTTTATGTCCAACATTAGTATCACATTTCGAAGATGAGTACGTAAGGCGCGATTAGGCCTGTTCTGATGTGTTGTTTAGGAAATTAAATGTAAACAATTTTGTCCGATAAGATTATGACCCCACAAAGAATTATCAAAGAGACTTATACTTAGAGATGTAATCGCGGCAGGTTAATAGAACAGATATTTCTTGAATTGAGGAGAAATACGGAGGTTGGCTGGTTTAAAATTCCTTACTGGTAAAATTAATGCAGGTTTTTAAATAATTATAAAGAATGTAAAAAAACAGGAGCACAAAACAGATGCGTATGGAGGACCTCACTATTGATTAAACAGCTACAAAAATTTTTCAGCCTGCCATGGTGTGAAAAGCGATTGTTTTTCGTAGTATTTTTTATGACAGGTGTAGTTCGGCTGGCTATTTTAGTTTTGCCGTTTCGATGGCTGCAGCCAGTGCTTGGGCTGTCGAGGAAGGAATCTAAAACCGAAGAAGTAAAAGTTAACCAGGATGAAGCCAGGCAGATTGGCAAGATGGTGGAACGAGTAAGCCGGTATACGCCCTGGGAAAGTAAATGTCTTGTTCAGGCTATGGTGGGTAAGATTTTGCTTCGTCGTCAGGGTATTTCAAATACGCTGTATTTGGGAGTAGGCAAGGACGAAAGGAATGCGTTGATTGCCCATGCCTGGTTGAGAAGCGGTAAAATAATCCTAACCGGGGGCAAGGGGCTGGAGCGTTTTACTATCGTAGGGAAGTTTGCTGATGCGGCAGTAGATAAAGAAAACGAGGAGATTTAGGGCATGAGAAATGATCGCTTATATAAACTGGAACAGCAAAGCATTTATATTATCCGCGAGGCTTATGCTAAATTCCGTAAGCCGGGTATTTTGTGGTCTATTGGCAAGGATTCGACAGTGTTGTTATGGCTGGCGCGTAAAGCGTTTCTTGGCTATTGCCCGCTGCCGTTGATACATATTGATACTACCTTTAAAATCCCAGAAATGATTGCGCATCGGGATCGTATTGTCAAGGATTGGGGGCTGGAGTTGGTAATAGGGGGTGACAGTAGGGACGTTCCTTTTTTATCATTTGTCATAAATTTGACAAAACGGGAACGTCCCCTACTGTCACTAATAATTTAGGGATGAGAGGGAGGATATATATGTCAATTCTAATTAAAAATGCACAAATTGTTACTATGGTTGATTCTCAAGAAGTTTTTCAGGGAGATATTTTCATCGAAGGATCAATAATAAAAAAAATGGGGAAAGATTTATTTGAAGAAGCGAATGAAGTAATTGATGCGACTGGTATGATCGCAATGCCAGGATTAATTAACTGTCATAACCATGCTGCGATGGTATTGTTTCGAGGATATTCAGATGATTTGAGATTGATGGATTGGCTTGGTCAAAAAATATGGCCTGCAGAGGAGAAGTTGAATCCTGAAGACATATATTGGGGCACTTTGCTAGCTATATCAGAAATGATTCGTTCGGGAACGACTACTTTTGCTGATATGTACTTTTCAATGGATCAAGTTGCAAAAGCCGTAGATGTATCAGGAATGAGAGCGTCTTTATCCAGAGGGATGGTATATTCCAACACTCAGGGAACGACGAATATTGATGAAGCTGAAGCGTTTGTTCAAAAATTTAACAATTCATCAGATGGCAGAATTACCTGCATGTTTGGTCCTCACGCACCATTTACATGTCCGCCTGATTACTTAATAGAGGTAATGAAACGTGCCACAAAACATAAAGTTCCTATACATATTCATTTGGCGGAAACCTCGGAAGAAGTAGATATTATGTATGAAAAGTATGGAAAGTCTCCAACCAAATATTTATCAGATTTAGGACTTTTAGAACATCATGTACTATTAGCGCATTCTGTAAACTTATCGAAGGATGATGTTTTTCTCTTGAAAGGAATTAAAGGAGGGGTATCTCATAATCCAGTAAGCAATATGAAATTAGGATGTGGTGTGACACCGATATTGTTAATGATGGAATTAGGAATTACAGTAGGAATGGGTACGGATGGAGCAGGTAGTGCAACGACCTTAGATATGTTTGAAGAAATGAAAGCTACTGCATGGATGCATAAAAATAAAACTGAAGATCCTACAGCTATTAATGCAGAGAAAATATTACAGATGGCTACTATTGAAGGGGCTAAGGTGCTTGGTATTGCAGACCAGGTCGGAAGTTTGGAAGAAGGTAAGAAGGCTGATATTATTTTAATTAATAGCGAGCAACCTCATCTTTATCCTAAGACTGATAATTTAAAGGCTAATTTAGCTTATGCTGCTTCTGGATTTGATGTTCAAACCAGTATTATTAATGGGAAGATTGTTATGAAAGATAGGGAGATAACGTCTTTTGACATAAAGGAAGTGTTAAAAGAATCACAGAAAATCGTACAGAGAATTATTTAAGAGAAAGTAGGGAAATAGAGTGAATTTAAAGAGGAATCAAGTATTCGTGATATAGAATTGGCTAGTTCTGGATTTGAAAAAATTGAATGGGTAAAGAAAAGAATGCCTATCCTGAATTTAATCAAACAAAAATTTGAAAAAACGCAGCTATTTAAAGGGAAAACAATTGCAATGGGGTGACAGTAGGGACGTTCCTTTTTTATCATTTGTCATAAATTTGACAAAACGGGAACGTCCCCTACTGTCACTTAAACGGGAACGTCCCCTACTGTCACTTCTGATGCCCCGGGTCACAGGGGCGCAAAGACGATATAAACTGAAACTCGGCTGTCAGGAAGTCGGTGCCTGGTTTGAGCGGTTTGACAGGGTGATTGATATTGGCAATTTGCAGGATGCCAGTCTTGCCGGCGTGCCGGCAGGGTTTGTCGGTGAAGGACTGCTAATGACGGATCAGCCGATCATGTTTGATGAGTTTTCGTCTATTCCGGCGACAGGCCGCTTTGTTTTGGTGGACGGGTACCAAATTGCCGGGGGCGGCATTGTGCTGGCGACGGCTGCTGGTGAACGGCAGAATTTTACACGTTTTTTTCATGAACAGCAAACTACAGGGACAAGTCCTGTACCGTTTAACGAGTCTAACTACATCAGCTTACAAGAACGGCGGGAAAGAAATCGCCACCATTCTTTTGTCATATGGCTGACAGGCTTGTCCGGCGCAGGCAAATCCACACTGGCGCGTGGTTTGGAGGAAAAGCTGTTTAGGGCCGGGATTCAGACCTATGTATTGGATGGTGACAATATTCGTGACGGCTTGAACCAGGATCTTAGCTTTTCTGCTGGAGGACGGCGGGAAAACATTCGGCGCGTGGGCGAAGTGGCCAAATTGTTTGTGGACGCAGGTTTTGTTGTGATTACCGCCTTTATTTCTCCCTATGCCAA
Organism: Sporomusa sp. 246TCP1; assembly: GCF_057319775.1. Lineage (NCBI taxonomy): Bacteria > Bacillati > Bacillota > Negativicutes > Selenomonadales > Sporomusaceae > Sporomusa > Sporomusa sp. 246TCP1. The sequence goes on from NZ_CM170492.1 coordinate 1,293,346, forward strand.
CGACCGTGACAGCGTTCGTGAATTGTTGCTGCCAGGGGAGTTTATCGAGGTCTTTGTTAACTGCTCGCTAAATGCTTGTGAGCAACGTGATGTTAAAGGTTTATACGCCAAAGCCCGTCAAGGCATTGTCCGCCAGTTTACTGGTATTGACGATATATATGAAACATCGGAGCAGCCGGAACTGGTTATTAATACTGAGCAATATAGTGTGGAAAGCTGTGTTGAGCAGTTGTACCAATATGTAATAGCAAACTGCAGGCTGGTAGACAAATAGTGTGTCGCGATTAGCGTGGTGAAAAAACAGGCAGGGGTGACAGTAGGGACGTTCCTTTTTTATCATTGGGGTGACAGTAGGGACGTTCCTTTTTTATCATTTGTCATAAATTTGACAAAACGGGAACGTCCCCTACTGTCAAACATGATAACCATTCCAGTTGAGTGTGGTATTGATTGGCTAGCAAATCCAATGCCAGAAGAACTGCGGTAGCATCATACCGAGTTACACCGCAGGTGTGCTTGGCATATTGCCCGAAGGGAGGCAAATTTACGGCATTAGTCAATGAAGGAATTTCAACTGTTTGGATGAATTTACAGTTAAAGATAAATTGTTATTTGGGAACGGAACTGATATGCTCAGTTTGAAAGGTGGAAGTAATATGTTACGATTGGGCAATTTTACTCGATTTATTTTGCTATATGTTTTATCGACCTTTAATCCCATCATAATGCTCATTGTTCAATTTAATGCTAAGACTCTGGGTTTAATTGAAAGTATGAGTCCGACTGCTCAGAAGTTATTGCTATCCTTGCTGCCGGTATATGCTATCGTTACATTCATAATAATCTGTTTAATTGCCGCTGGAAGATATGTTTTTTTGCAAAAGAAATGTCCCAGCATTAAGATACATGAGTTTTTGGATGCTTTCATATTCTCGCAGTTTGCTTACTTAATTTTTATAGTTTTTCTTTACCACTGGATAGAAGGACAGGATGCTTTTGCAGCTGGTGTATATTTCTTTATTGCCTATATCCCACTTTCGCTTATCTGTATCCCTTTATCTCATTACATGTTCAATAGAATACTCCGTGTCATCCAGCAAAAGAAACGCTCAATCGGTACTGATGATAAGATATTATTCGATTTTTCAATCTTTGTTGCTATCATCTTTATATTTGCAGCAAGATCGTTGTGGAATGAACTACCATATACCAAGTACAGTAGATATTTTCCTCCACAACATGGGTCGCCACAGGAATCTCTGAGTCAAATTGCATATGCCTTGAAAACTAAGGATACTGAATTGTTATCAAAGTATGTTGATGTCAACACGGTCATGAAACAGCCTGACGATGAGCTGATAATATCTACTATCTTGCAGGATATCCAAAATGGAAAATTCGTTGTTGATAACGAAGCAATTCAGCGTCGCATAATATATAAAGAGTATGTAATTTTCTTGGATGAGTATGATATTCATAGACTAAACAAGGAAATATATAGCAATGTGAGGGTCTATGTGATGCCGAGAAATAAACCTATTTACGGAAAATTTCAAATGAAAAAAGATGACGATCACTTCGAAGTGGCGGGATGTGCCGATTTAAAAACTGCAATACTAAATTTTAGAAACCATATGGCTGACCTTGCCCAGAGCTTCCCTGATTTTGAATCCATTGCCCCTAAGTCCAAAGATTATTTAGATTTGAGGGTTGTTTCTTGGTTTGTGGAAGACGATAAGTTCAGAACAACAAAAGAATTAAGGGCTAAGGTTTTACTAACCAACAAGACTGATCGAGATATCAAAGGTGTTAGATTCCTGGGACTCATCAGAGAAGCGGGCGATAACAATGCAATATGGGATTTTTCAATGTATGGTCGGCTTGAACCACCACTGTCTCCTGGTCAGAGCAGAGAAATAGTATGTATTGAGGGTAGCAGGGACTATCAGGAGCTTCCACCGAATCTTGAGGGTAAATTCGAATATCGTCTTGTACCGTATGAATTCAACTTCGTGGATAATAGCAGTGAGGACTTACGTATTAAACGCTAGATATGATAGTTGGCGTAAGTTGGAACTTCTCATTGCTAAATCATTTTTAGTCTTCTTCTATATTGCTCAATGGAAGTTGTACATACGATTCGGTACGGCTCGCAGATCTGGAATACTTGGAACCCGCGAATTTCGCGGGTTTTTTACTGTTTTGGTAGGGTTAGAGTACCTCCACCAGCTAGAATCGGAAATGAAGAAAAAGGATCAGGGCACTAAATGATGATACAAGAAGAAGAACAAAATCGCTCCCGCGATGGCTTATTTACAGTTCAGCCTGGATAAGATAAAATTGTAATGTATACATTTATAATTTAAGAAAACGTCGAAATAAGTCGAAAAAGATTGAAATTCCATAGCTGGGCAGCCCGCGACTTCATTCTTCTGAGGCAATCAAAAATTTTGCGCGTAGATAGTTTTGTGGCTCAACTGGCAGCCGGGAGCTGTTAGTTGAGCCTTTTTGCGCGCAAAACTTCCGATTGAAGTACCAGTAGGTAAGGGGCATCCTCGCACGCATTTTGCGCCGTTCGGACTCCCTTTTCCCCTGATTCACACACGGCGTGAAACTTTCGCTTCACCGCGCGTTCCATCAATATTTTATGGTTAGTCAACAACAACTTTTCTCTCATCCTGTTAAGCTTTTTCTCCGATTTTACAGGTAATTTCGGATGTACCGCAGTCCAGTGGATTCTTTCATGACACGTTTTACAAACACTCGCTAAATTTGGGACACGGTTAAGGTCTTTCAAAGACAAAGATGGTCGAATGCGGTGAAATTCCACATTTTCACTCCCAAGCTTTACTTTGCACACTCTACATGTCCCTTTATCCCGGTTAAATGCATACGCACAGTTTAAATGATACTCAAAGTTATACCCTAAACCGTTTGTTTGACTCGCAATTTTGCTCGCGTTGAGCAATTTGTCTTGGCGAAATAATCCCTTGGTCTTTCCTGTCCGTTGTTGATACCTCTCGCGCCCTTCCTGCGTGTATGGAGTTTCCTCTTGATTTTTCAGTTTGGTTTTTCGCCATTTGCAAAAGGCCAGAGAGGTAAGTCCAATTTTCTGTCCGTTTACTTCTAGCATCGGTATTTTTGTTGTATATTGACTATGCACCGATGATAAATTGTCAGTCTGATTCGCAGGAATCGACCGACCACCAATTTTCTTCATTTCACGGCGGGCAAGGTACATAAGATTCCAAGAATGTTTGTTTATATCCGTTGTGATTTGAGTCGCCTTGTCATAGTAATTGATGATTCCCCGAATTTGACTGTTTAGCAGATGGATGTGCTTTATTGTCTGTTCTGGCGTCCCTTGTTTACTTATCTGCCGTATGGGTTCGCGTAGGCTGTTTATTTTGTCTTTAAGCCGTAAGGGATTGGGTCTTGTTTTTGTCTTGTATCCTTTACGCGCCTTAGCGAACTTAATGACCTTGAAGGTAAACCCCAGGAATTCTATTGGTTTTTTCCTGACGTTCGTGATTCTTGTTTTTTCTTCTGATAGTGCCAGTTTATATTTGGACATAAATTCTGTCTGTAGGCGGAATTTCCACTTTTCTGCATTGGTTTTTGTGTTGGTGACAAGTACCCAGTCATCCGCATAGCGGATAACATACGCCGGTTTTAGTGCGCTACGCTCCCGTAAGGCTTGTAACTTACCATCCTTTCGCGTGTATGCATACCGGGTTTTCTTTTCTTCCCAGGCATTGGCAACTGACCAGTCGAATCGATTTAAATACACATTTGCCAGTAGCGGCGATATGATTCCGCCTTGCGCGGCTCCCATTAGATTTCGCTTAACTTCGCCCATAATTCCGGCTTTAAGCATTTGTTTAATTATCATCAAGACTCGTTTGTCCCTGATACCCATATGCCAAAGTTGTTTGATCAGCCGGGTATGATTTATGGTATCGAAATAAGCTTTTATATCTCCCTCGACGATCCAGTGGTATCCAGTTTTATGGACGATGTCTGCTATTCTTTCCAAAGCCATATGTGTGTCTCGGTAGGGTCGAAATCCATAAGAATGACTATAGAACTGAGCCTCGAGGATTGGTTCTATGACGATGCGAACACATTCTTGGATAATGCGGTCTGTAACAGCGGGTATTCCCAGCGGTCGAAGGCTTATTTTTCCCGGTTTGGGGATGTACACTCTGCGTATCATCCGAGGTTGGTACTGGCTAAAATGTTTCTGGATTGTATCGATAACTTGCTCATAGGGTAATTCAAGGATTTGCCGCATGGTTTCGTTATCGGTTCCCGGCGTGTCAGCTCCACGGTTTGCTTTAATATTGTGGACTGCGGTTTGTATGGTAACCCCTGATATGATGATTTCCAGCAGACCGTTATGTTTTATAGCTTTTCTATCTTTTTTTGCTTTCTGGGTCTTTGTATACAACTGGTCAAGGTATTGATACAGTTCCTTTTCGTCGGCAGGAACTTTTAGGACGGGATAGTTAGATTGTTGTTCCAAGCATCAGCCTCCTCGTTTTCGATTTGGCCAGCTGGTTTCATGTCAGGTATGGCTCCACGCCTTCCCTAGCAGGTTGTGTTGACTTTCATATAAATATTGACTATGCCCCTTCACTCCATGGACATTACTCCATTTCATCATTACTACGGGCTGCCGCCCTCCAGATACAACGGGCATTTCCTCCCATTTCGAGTCATCTGCTTTTATCTGCATTAGCATTCTCGTCCGAAGTTCCACTGTTTCTTACATTCTAGCTTTACATAGTGACTTTAACCTCTTCCTTTGGCCCGCCAATCATCTTTTTGACCATTATCGGCGGTCGTAAGACTCCAAACCTCATTGGGTTATCATTGGGTTTGGAACAGGAATGAAAAAAGGAATTTCCATTCCTGCGCTTGGACTCCACGAAGGGAGTAAATACCTTCAGTTAGGTATCTTGTTCTTTACGGGTCGTACATACGGAAGTTCCTGATGAGTAGGCATGATCACTTTATAGCCCCCGACTACTTCGCTAACCACTTCACAGGTCTGCTTTTCGCCGTCTTCACCGAGCTTCGTACCTCAGCAGGATAATCTACTTAAGTCACGTCGGAGTATTAGGGATGGTCTGCCGATATTCAGTCCATAGCAGGTAATGCTCCTGCCAATTTGAATGTAAAATTCGCTTTATGCGCCTGGTTTTATTGCTCATTTCTGCACAGGTTGTCCAGGAACAGTGCGCACGCCTTTGAGAAGAACGAAATCGCTCACGCGATGGCCTTGGTAGTCTCCCGTAAATAAAAATTTCATGAAAAATGTAAAAAGTACGCCCTTTTGTGGTATTGTTTAATCGCCAAACCAAACAAACCAGAAAGGAGAAACGTACTTTTTACTTTATGATTATACCATGTCCTAAGACTGAAATACATACGTTTTTTAACACAGCTAGAGCTCCTCCTGATGCCATGAATTGGCTTCACAAAACCAAAAAATCAGGAGGTAGTATGTCTATGCAACAATATAAACAAGAGATTGAGCTATACTTTGAACTTAAAGGGACTCCGGAATCTTCACGGGAATCCTATTTGCGAAGAATCTTTGCCTTCATCAATTATATGCAAAATCAGCACAAATGCATGGAAAACGTTACAGATAGCGATATCCAACAATATATCCTCTATCTCAAAAAGGAAAAGGGTCTGTCAGCTGGAACCATTAATTGTTACATTTCCGCTGTGAAATTCTTTCATACCTGTATCATAGGTAAAGAGTGGAACCCCTTAAAAATTCCCCGTATGAAAAGAATACGTAAGTTTCCAGTCATCCCACCTAAGCAAGATGTGCTGGCAATATTAAATAAAGCTGCGAATCTAAAGCATAAAGCTATTTTAGCATTACTATACGGTAGTGGTCTCAGGGTCAGCGAAGTAGCTAAATTGAAGATTTGTGACATTTGTAGTAAAAGTATGCGCGTACGGGTAGAAAACGCCAAACATAATACAAATCGATACACCATCTTGTCAGAACTGGCCCTTGATGTATTGCGAAAGTACTTCCGGGCATATTTTTCAAGCTACCAAATGGACGATTGGTTGTTTCCAGGACAACACAAAAGCGAGCACATTAACGTCAAGTCCATCAAAAATACCATGATTAAGCTGCGCAACCAGTTGCAAATAAATCAAAATATTTCTGCCCATACGCTTCGGCATTGTTTTGCTACACATGCCTTAGAGGATGGGGTCGATCCCGTGTTTATCCAGCAAATGCTGGGGCACAAAAATCTTCAGACTACAATGACATACTTGCACATGACATCGAAAAGCCTTATGGGCATTAAGAGCCCTCTTGATACTGGAAACAGCAACTCCAAATGACTACGGTACAGGATGTTTTCCTTAAGTTTTATCCCCAGTATGAACAAAGCTATGCTCCATACATACAACAAGCCAAAGCCGCTAATGATATCATGCGCTGCAGGACAGCAGCTTTAGGTGGTCATACGTTTGAATGCGAAGAATGCGGCCATATGGTTGTTCGTTACAATTCATGCCGAAATCGGCACTGCCCTTTGTGTCAGGGTATTAATAAGGCAGTTTGGGTAGACGCAAGAAGCAAAGATATCCTCAATGCCCCTTACTTCCATGTTGTGTTTACCTTACCATCACAGCTTCAGCCATTGGTTTATCAAAACCAGGAATTGCTTTATGGCTTGTTGTATAAAGCGGTAGCCCAAACCTTGGCGGAACTTTCCCAAGATACCAAATATCTTGGTGCACAGATCGGCTTTTTTCCTTGCTGCATACCTGGGGACAAGATTTGCACTATCATCCGCACATCCATACTGTGGTATTGGCAGGTGGACTAACCAAAAACAATCAATGGCGAAACAGCAGCAAGAAGTTCTTCATTCCAGTAAAGGTGTTAGCTAAAAAGTTTCGAGGTAAATTTCTTCACCACATCAAGCAATACTACCGCCAAAACTTGCTGATGTTTTATGGAGATGCCCAGAAATATCAACAGCCAAAATGTTTCCGGGATTTACTCAAACAGTGTTATGCCAAAAACTGGTACATTTACTCTAAAAAGACTTTTTCCGGACCACTCGCTGTTGTCCGATATTTGGGGAGGTACACGCACCGGATAGCCTTATCCAATACGCGCATTGTCGCCATGGATGAACATACGGTGACAATTACCGTAAGAGACTCTAACGACAACAACCAGACAAAAACGCTAACGCTCAGTGGCGTTGAATTCATCCGGCGATTTTTACTGCATGTACTTCCCAAAGGTTTTGTCAAAATCAGGCATTATGGACTCCTTGCCAACCGAAACAAAAAGACCAAGCTGGAACTAAGCAGAAAACTAACGTTAAGTCCAACCTACAAACCAAAATTTGAAGGTCTTACAACTGTTGAGATTCTATGCATTCTTGTAGGCCGGGATGTAACGAGGTGTCCTGTATGTGGAAAAGGTAAATTACAGGCAAGCTATTCGTTACCCAAAGAGGCATCGCCTTAATAGTTGCAAAAATTGAATAGATACTGCCAAGACCCGTTTGTGGGGAGGGGGAAGGTATGTCCAATCAAGACAAATGAAGCCCAATTTATTACAAATCAGCAAAGTAAAGCACAAAAAATGTACGAAAACAGAAAAAATTAACGATCAAAAACCAAGAGAAAAAGATTGAAATTCCATAGCTGGGCAGCCCGCGACTTCATTCTTCTGAGGCAATCAAAAATTTTGCGCGTAGATAGTTTTGTGGCTCAACTGGCAGCCGGGAGCTGTTAATTGAGCCTTTTTGCGCGCAAAACTTCCGATTGATACCTTCAAGAACCGTCCCTTTGTATCCCTTCGTGACTTTAACCCGTTTTCGACTCTGCGAAAGTTAAGTTGTTTATATTATTTTGATTGTAGCCCTTGGAGAAACCGGGGGCTTTATATTTTTTCTACTTACAAATGTATGTAGAAAAACTTGAAAAAAAGGCAATATTAGGTTATGATTTTATCTGAGAGTAAAATATAAAAAATTTAATAAAATTGTTAAGGAAAAAAGGGGGATAAATATGTCTGATCATGAACAGAGTTTTACTGGAAGGGTGGTACAAGCAGCTATAGATTCGGGAGGATGTCTTATACCTATATTATTAATAATGATTAGTATATCAATGCTAGTAGCTTTTACAATACTATGATGAGAGCCAATAAAAATAATGATTGATCCGAATAAAATTATTATTATTATTACTTGGACTGTATTTTTCGTTTTACCTGGATATATAGCTTCATCCTTTTATCGGAAAGCATTAGTCAAAAATCCAGTTTCAAATGTTGATATTGTCACGCAAAGTGTTGTATGCAGTTGTGTTTTATATTCCACTTTAGCAATTATACCGATTAATTTATTTAATGTTGAATTTTTTTTTGTGAATTTTAAAAATATCAATAATCCATTATTTGATACTAGAGATTTTTGGTCAGATTTTTTCATTGTTATAGTAACTTCTTTTATTGCGGGTATTTTTAGTGTAGTTTTAGCTAAATCCAATTTTTTGAAACTAATTACTGGAGTTACGCTGTATGAGCGTATATGGGATGAGTTTTTTATTTATATAGGAAAAGAAGTTACGAACAACAAAGTTATGATTACAATGACGGATAGTTCTAAGTGGAGAGCGGAACAGGTATTTATGGTGTCTGATAGTCCCAGTAATACTGAAATTTGGCTTAAAGGTGTTACTCAATACGATGAAAATGAAAATGAAAAGTCCTTTATATATTCGGATATGTTAATTGATGCAAAGGCTGTATCTCGAATAGCAGTTCTTATGCCTTATGCACGTGGGGAGACTAATGATTTTTGTAAACCTTTTTATAGAAGGGTAATTATTTGGGCACAGATAAAATACGCAGTACTGAAACGTCAATTAAGTCTTTTTACGGGTAAAATAAAAAAATATATTAAAGATTAAGTCATGGGGAAACCGGGCTTATAAAGCATTGCAACGAATTGCTAATGTTTTGGAAGAAAGTAAGAATAGGTGGAATCAAAGCCGCCTGCCGGGTTTGATATGTTACCCCTAGATAGGACAGTGAAAAAGAAAAACTGACCTATCTGGGGGTAAAATTATGTGGAACAAAGGAAAGCTGGCGGCAGAAGAAAAGGTACGTCTCATGGGTGCCAGTTGGGGACGTTCCTCTTTTATCATTTGTCATAAATTTGACAAAGCGGGAACGTCCCCCAATTGTCAGTTGAGGCAGGTTATTTGAAAGAAAGAGTCGATATCTCGCGAATGAGGATCTAAGAGCCTTTTAGTACTTACGGCTTTCCAACTGCCTGGGTTAATTTTATTATAAATTAAGTAGTCTAGAAAAATTAGGGAGGAATACCGGATGTCCAATGTTCTTACAAGGCTTACGGGAGAAAAAATTGACATAGCTAATTTATCTATTGAAGATCTAAACAGAACTCATTATGAGGAAGAGGTAGCATATGCTAATGAGATTCTAAAGGCACAACCCTTTAGTCAAAGAAGACTACTATTAGCGAGAGAAGGATATAAATTTATTACTGAAATAATGAAAGAAGTCGCTACAAAAACAGGCAAGAAATTACACCTTGGCTCCAGAAAAATCTATTCTGAAATTATCATAAAAGTTTTAAACGAATATAGGCAAAAGGATTTACAGTCTAATCGAAAAGTCATACAATTTTTTGAGGCCGGAATTGGGACAGGATCAATTTTAAAAGAATTGGCATTACTAGATAACATTAATGTTAGTGGATGTGACATAATTATAGATTTTGCCTCTTCTCTCCCCGACAATGTTAAGGTGTATGAGGGGGCGGTTTATGAAATATTGAGTACGTTACCTGACTCAAGTATTGATATATTTTACTGGAATGATGTATTTGAACATATTGCAGTTGACGAAATTAATCCGTTATTGGAAATGATTTATTCCAAACTGTCCCATAATGGCATAATAATTACGATTACTCCCAATTGGCATTTACGGCCTACCGATATTACGGCTAAGTTTCATCCTCAAGGAACGGAAGCTAAAGGATTCCATTTTAAAGAATATACATACAATGAAGTGACAGATCTTCTAGAAAACAATGGATTTAAAGTTATTAGTAGTCCATACATTTATAATCTATTTGCAAAAAAATACATTCTAAATTTTAATAAAATTGCTCTCTTAAATCATAAAATAAAGCGGATAATTGAACCAGTGGCAGCTATTTTACCATTTTTTCTTAAAAGGTACTTGATACTTGGATTCGCATTTTCGACTAGTATAGCAAAAAAGTATTAATGAGAACGTCAAGTTGTTTCTCAAATCATCATTGGTCTGTCTACTATATACCAGTATAATTTATGTCAATAACCTTGTCTCCTTACAGCCATGATGTTCTAATAATTTTAAAATAACGAAAGTATTTATTTGTATGGAGGTGATTGATATGCTAACACTTAAGGATGCTCTGAACAGTATCATCAGTGATTGGAATTTTCAAAAAGAAATGTGTGACAGTTCGTTTCCGACTTCGCATGAATATGAGTTATTTTATCAGAAAATGAGTGTTTTGCACGATGCACTGGTTCATTTGCAAGGTGCAGGACTGGTACAATACAAAAATGGCGAATGGTACATAATATAAGAACACAAGTCAGCACAAAGCTTTTGTCAAGTAAAATAATGAGCTTGGTAGAGCATTTGGCTCCTAACTGGTCGGTGCTAGGTTCAAATCCACTCAACCGGAGGTAGACGAGGGACGGGGGTTGTGTCGTTTGCAAGACAGCACCACCGTCCCCTGTCCCCTTTCGAAATATAGCGCGAGGAGTGAACCCCCGTGGAAAAGGGTAAAAAATTAGTGGAAGCGATTACACCTATGGATAAAGACTTCGCACAATGGTATACAGACGTCGTTTTAAAGGCAGAGTTATGCGACTATTCCAGTGTGCGAGGCTGTATGATTATCCGGCCTTACGGCTACGCGATCTGGGAAAACATCCAACAGTATCTTGATAATGCTTTCAAGGCTACAGGTCACGAAAATGTATATATGCCATTGTTTATACCAGAAAGTCTGCTGCAAAAGGAAAAAGACCACGTCGCAGGATTTGCTCCAGAAGTGGCCTGGGTGACACATGGTGGCGAAGAAAAACTGACTGAGCGATTTTGTGTGCGCCCAACTTCAGAAACTCTGTTTTGCGAACACTGGGCCAAAATTGTCCATTCATATAAAGATTTACCTAAACTGTACAATCAATGGTGCTCGGTGGTACGCTGGGAAAAGACCACTCGCCCCTTCTTGCGAACGCTTGAGTTTTTGTGGCAGGAAGGTCACACCATTCACGCTACTGCCGAGGAGGCCGAAAACGAGACCATCCAAATGTTAAACGTGTATACTGATGTCTGCGAGAATCTGTTGGCCATCCCAGTGATACGTGGTCGGAAAACTGATAAGGAGAAGTTCGCTGGTGCAGTCGCAACTTACACGATTGAGAGCCTGATGCACGACGGTAAATCTCTGCAATGCGGTACTTCTCACTACTTCGGCGATGGATTCGCCCAGGCTTTCGGCATCCAATATACGGACAAGAATGGCAAGCTGCAATATGTACACGAGACCTCCTGGGGTTTCACTACACGATCAATCGGTGCACTAATAATGGTACATGGGGATGACAACGGCCTAGTATTACCGCCGAAAGTTGCACCAGTTCAGTTGATTATTGTACCAATCGCGACACATAAGCAAGGAGTGACGGCAAAGGCTGAAGAACTCCGGAACAGACTTTCTAAAGTGGCCAGAACTAAGCTTGATGCTTCCGATAAAATGCCAGGTTGGAAATTCAGTGAATACGAGATGAAAGGCATTCCATTACGATTAGAAGTCGGACCAAAAGATATTGAAAATGATCAGGTGGTTCTAGTTCGGCGAGATACTCGAGAAAAAACGATTGTCGCCATGGCTGATGTGGAAAGGAAAGTGTCAGAACTACTGATTAGTATACAGATCGCCCTTCTAGAAAAAGCTCGTCAGGCTCAAAATGAAAAAACGTTCACCGTACAAACGATGGAAGAACTAAGGGATGAACTTGACCATCAGTCCGGTTTCGGTAAAGCTATGTGGTGTGGAGACCAGGCCTGCGAAGACAAAGTTAAAGAAGTGGCAGCCGCTACTTCAAGGTGCATTCCTTTTGAACAGGAGAGATCCAATGGGACTTGTCTGTGCTGTGGGAAACCGGCAAAGTGTCTGGTATTTTGGGGCCGAGCCTATTAGGAATCGACGTGGGGTCAGGCTTGCGTTATTCAAGGAATTGCGTTAGATCCACTCTATAATAAAGCAATTTCTTAATATTGCAAGCTTAACCCCGAAATTTCCTTCATCGCTTTAACCGTAACATGGATGTATTGAAACTAGATATCGCCAAAAAGAGAATTGCTTGTATCCTTTGCTCATTATCTTGTATTATACTTTCAGAATACGAAGCAGAAAGTAGGTTTTTATCATACGGAACATAATATTTGATGTTGACGGTACTTTATGGGATACAACGGAAGTGGTAGCTCAAGCCTGGAACAAGGCAATTTCTGAAGTCGGCGGAACTGCGGCAGTGGTAAGTGATGCTGTGTTAAAGAAAGAGTTCGGTAAGACGATGAAGGTCATCGCCGATAATTTATTTTATGATGCCGATGAGAGAACTAAAGAGTTACTAATGGAAAAGTGTTGCATATATGAGCATGAGGCATTGGAAGAAAATACGGATAACCTGCTATTTCACGATGTTGTAGAAACCATAAAAAAACTTTCCGAGAAATATCGTTTATTCATTGTAAGTAATTGCCAAGCAGGCTATATTGAATTGTTTATGAAAAAGGCGGGTATTGAACTGTATATTAAGGATTGGGAATGCTTTGGTAACACCGGCAAAGGAAAAGGCGAAAATATCATGCTACTAATGAAAAGAAATAATTTAACCGATGTTGTATATGTTGGCGATACTCAGGGGGATTATGAGGCAACACAAATGGCCCAGATTCCTTTTATCTTTGCAAAGTATGGTTTTGGTCATGTGGAAAACTATGAGAGGGCGATCAATAGAATAAAAGAGCTGCTAAATTTGTGATTATGGTGAGGGACGGGGGCCCAAAGGATCGCATTAGCAGTTTTCTTATCAAAAAATGCAACTGCTGGTAAATAATATTATGTGAAATAATCCCCTGTTTTATTTTTTGCTTTTCGTACACACTAAAATTGCAAGCAAATAATAATAAATTAAGGGGGCAAAACATATGTCAGAGTATAAAGGCCGCCTTACTTATGCAAAAGGCACCTATATGGAATTTGTCGTTGCTCCTAATCAAGATGTTGATTTTGGCAATATTTTAGTTGTTGAAGGCAAAAACCAGGATCGATTCTATATTCGCGCGTATGATTTTAAGATTAAGTCACGTTGGTCAGGAATGAATGGTGTCAGCTATTTGATGAGCAAACTTGATGAAAATGGGCAAGTGGCTAACCAGGAAGAGCTTGACTTTTACTTGGGTGGTAACCATACTGTTAAAATTGGTATTGCCGAACAGCTTTGTTATGTTGATGCTGAGGGGCAGATATTTAATCCAAAAACTTGTCCGGATTTTTTTTGTGAGGTTCGTGGTTTAACTGCTGATGATACTGCTTTACTGGATGAAATGAAGGGTGACCTCGAAGTTGGTTATTTAAAGAGCGGCCGGGAAGTCCTTAAGTTACCTGTTGGGATATTTGGTTCCAAAGCTATTACCGAACATATCGGCATTTTTGGCACAACCGGCTCAGGGAAGAGTAATCTTGTAAAAGTACTTTCCAGTTCGATTATTGACAGCAACAACTATGGATTGCTAATTTTCGATGTTCATAATGAGTATTACCGCGATTTGTCACTCCATCCTAAAGTGAATGATCGTCTAGTAGTTTATAATACCAACCCTGAACCTGAACGGAAAAATGTGAATAAACTGGTATTAAACTATAATGAAGTTGATCCTGAAGATATTACAGCTTGCGCAACCTTCAGTGACCCGCAGCTTGATGCTATTTATAAGCTGTCGTCTGTTTGGCAGGATCGCTGGATGGAGTATATTTTAAAATATGAGTCTGAGGATATTATTGAAGAGATAGCCGGTTGTACTGGTCAAAAATTTCAATCCCGTACAATCAGTAAGATTAAAAGTATTTGCTGGAACTTAGAGCAAGAATTGAATATTACTACTGAAATTGATGATTCTGGAGAAATAACTGCAGTTGGGCAAATGCTAAAGGATTTGGAACAAGGAAAAGTGGTATTGATTGAACTTAAAAATATCTCCCCTGTCGGTGAGCAGGCGTTGTCAACCTTGCTGTCCAAAAAGCTGCTGCACCATTATGCCAATAAGTCCGAATTGGCGCGTTCCGAGGCTAAACCAATATTGATTGTGCTTGAAGAAGCGCATCGTTTCCTGGGTAAAAAAGAGCAAAGCACTCAAAATGTATTTGCCAGACTGGTTAGCGAAGCCCGGAAATTTAATATAGGGTTATGTGTTGTGGACCAACAGCCCCGCCTATTAGCAGATAAAGTATTGTCACAACTAAATACTTTATTTATATTGGGCCTGGCTTCCAAAGCGGATCGAGGTAAACTGGAGTCTATGTGCCGTAAGGATATATTGCAGCAGCGCAATGAAATTAAAAATCTGGATTGCGGGGAAATGATTATCGCTACAAATTATATGCGCTTTGCTGCTCCGGTAAAGGTTCACAAATTTGAGGAGTATTTAACCCGCGTTTATAGCGATATGCCTGCCTCACCTGTACCTGTTGTCCTAGCACAATCAGCATTAGCAATTTGAAATTGCGTACTTTACTGAAACTCCCCTTCTCATGTACTAATTAGCCTATTGTTAGGCATACATTGGTATATGAGGGGGGATTTCACATGTTACGCCGTAAGGGAAGATTACAATCTTTGGCTGGATTTTTGGAAATACCACAAGATATTGTGATGGATTTGCCGCGCATAACGATGCTTGGCAATAAACAACTGTTAGTTGAAAACCACAAAGGGATAATTGAATATACCCCTTCGCTTGTTCGGATAAAACTCAGTCAGGGAGAATTGTTTATTTACGGTCAAATGTTAACCCTGGGAAATCTCCAGGCTGAGCAAATTCTAGTTGAAGGTGTGGTGCAAAAGGTTAATTATGATATTTAATGCGAATTACTTGCGTGGCGCCGTGAAGATCCGCCTTAGCGGTCCTATGCCTGAGCGGTTTATTAACCTTTGTATTGTTGAACATATTTTACTATGGGGTATCACTAAAACTGACGAAGATTTGATTGCCTGGATCAGGTTGGATGATTTTTTTCGCATTCGACCTTTAGTGATATGCAGTCATATCAAAGTAAAAGTACTGGCATATCGCGGTTTGCCTTTTGTTATCAAACGCATCAAACAGCGAAAAATGCTGCTGCTAGGAGCTATTTTATTTTTTTCTTTGCTCTATACCCTGTCCTCTTACATTTGGTTTGTTGAGATTACCGGTCTTAAAAATATACCTGAACAAGAAGTAAGAACTATTGCCGAGCAGTATGGTTTGAAGGCGGGTGCCATAAAAAATAATATTAATAGCAAAGCGGTTGAACGGGAAATAGCATTACAGGTTCCGGAAGTAGCATGGGTAGGAATTAATTTTACCGGAACCCGGGCAGTTGTAGAAATCGTTGAAAAAACCATGCCTAAACAGGAAGATAAAGCCCCGGCGCACCTTGTTGCCGTCAAAGATGGTGTAATTACTGAAATTATTGTTTTAGCCGGGCAGGCGGCAGTAAAAAATGGTGATACCGTCAAGAAAGGTGATCTGCTAATAAATGGAGTCTTTCTTGAACCTGCGCCAGCTGCACTTGAAGGTCAGCCGCCAATTAGTAACATACCAAAAGAACTTCGCGCCAGAGGTATTATCAAAGCCCGGATATGGTATGAGGGCTATGCGGAAACCGAGTTGAAACAAACTACAGTTACCCGTACCGGTAATCAGCATATAGCGGTAGCTATGAAAATTGGCAACTCTGAGGTATCATTTAATGAGCTTCCAGAGCAGCTATACCCAGAGTATGAGACCGAGATTATATATAAACAATTGCCACTATGGAGGAATAGGGAGGTAGTTGTCGAATCAACTATTACAATATACCGTGAAATAAACACCGAACATAAAGAAAAATCGTTTGAAGAAGCACGCAATGAGGCTCATGCCAAAGCCCTTCAGGCAGTGCAAAGTAGTATTCCTGAAACAGCCCAAATAGTATCGCGCAATTATGAAGTATTAAAAACTCCGGCAGAGGACATAGTTAGAGTAAAAGTAAATGTGGAAACCATCGAAGATATTGGGCAAACTATTAATATTTACCAGTGAATTATTCTAGTAGGGGGCATTGTTTTTTTGGAAAAACGAATTAATTTTGTAGATACTAAGGAAGCTATCGCTGTTTTAGGAAGGAATGACGAATATCTAGGATTAATTAACCAACATTTTTCCTGTAGAATGACAGCAAGGGGAACAGAATTAATTTTGGATGGCCAAGATGGTGAAGTCGAGCAGCTTACTCGTTTGTTTAATGAGCTTAGTTATCTGTACCGGGAGGGCAATCCGGTAACAAGCCATGATGTACGATATAGTATTCAGATGATTCTTGCCGGTCAGGCGGATTTTCTTCATCAAATGTTTGCCGATACTGTTTTGGTCACAGCCAAAGGTCGCCATATTAAGCCTAAAACCCTTGGACAGAGCTACTATTTGGAGGCCATTCGCCGCAATCATATTACTTTCGGAATAGGGCCGGCAGGAACAGGGAAGACTTATCTTGCGGTTGCTATGGCAGCATTTTCCTTGAAAAATAAGCAAGTAGAAAAAATCATTTTGACTCGTCCAGCGGTGGAAGCTGGTGAAAAGCTTGGTTTTTTACCTGGGGATTTACAAGAAAAGGTTGATCCTTATTTGCGGCCTTTGTATGATGCCATGTATGATATCATGGGAATAGATACTGTACAAAAGTATATGGCCAAAAATATTATTGAAGTGGCACCCTTAGCTTATATGCGTGGACGTACACTTGAGGATTCCTTTATCATCTTGGACGAAGCCCAAAACACAACTGCTGAGCAAATGAAAATGTTTCTAACAAGAATGGGCTTTGGTTCAAAAATGGTAATAACCGGTGATATAACTCAAATTGATTTACCAACAGGAGTTAAATCAGGTCTTAAGCATGCCCAAGCTGTGCTGGCAGAGGTACCTGGTATTGCAATGCTTACTTTAAACGAAGGTGATGTAGTACGACATGAAATAGTCAGCCGTATCATCAAGGCTTACGCACAGTATGATCAAAAGCAATAACTATAGCTCGCGTTGGTCCTACAAAACGCTGAGCAGTGGTATGGAGTGAAAGAAAAGATGATATCGGTTAATAATAAGTTGCGGGATTTATTTGCGCAGCCGGTCAATATACAGACCCATTCAATAGTACGCCGAACCGTGGTATTTTTCATTTTCTTTGCCTTATATATGCTTTGTTTATCAGCTGATTTTATTCCGGAAAAAATATCACTGCAAATTGGTCAGGTTAGTGACCGGGATGTAATTGCACCGAGAACAGTGTCTTATATTGACAATGTAAAAACTAAGAAACTTGAGTTGGAAGTTATGGCCAGTGTGGCTAATGTCTATGATATGGATATTGCTGTCATGGCCAAAGCCGAGGATGATGTCAAAATCATTTTTCGTACAGCACAAGCCATTCAAGCAGACAAATCACTGACCGCTGAACAAAAAATGGAAAAACTTACTCGCGAATTACCAGTCGCATTGTCTAGTACAGTGGTTCACGGGCTGCTGAATTTGGATGATACGGGCTTATTAAAAACGGAAGATTATACGAAATCTATCTTACGCAAGTATTTACAACGCGGCATCAGAGATGATGACATTGATATCGCCAGAAAACAGGTTGTGCTTGACGCAGAAGAATTAGGTCTTGGTAAAAATGCAGAAGCTGTTGTAGCTGGTATTGCACAAACACTCATTAGGCCTAATTTTATTCTAAATGTTCGAGAATCAGACAAGCGTAAGCAATCGGCACTGGCTAATATTGAATCGGTGCGGGAAACTGTTCGCAAAGGGCAGATCTTAGTAAGACGTGGTGATATCGTAACTACAGAGCAGATTCATGTTATGGAGGAATTAGGCTTATATGCTGGAAATATCAGTGAAGTAAGAGTTTTGGGGCTTACTTTGTTTGTGCTTATAGTAATGGGGATTTCCTTAGGCTATTTATATCGCTTTGCAAACTCTATTTATAATAATAATATGTATTTAATCTTATTAGGTTTAATTGTTTTAGTTACCTTGCTGATTGCTAAGGTTGCTCATTATTATTCAGACTTTGCCGCACCAATTGCGGCTGGAGCACTGTTAACGGCCATTTTGATTGATCCCCGGGTAGGGATCTTAATTAGTGTGATTATGGCGATGTTTTTTGGTGTGATTGTGGATCATGACTTGCGCGCAGTAGTTGCTGCGCTTATTGGTGGTATGGCTGGGGTGTATAGTGTAACCAAAATGGCTCACAGTTATAGTCTCGCGCGGGGTGGAGTCTGGATTGCGGTAATTAATTTCTTAGTAATTGGTTCGACAGGTCTCATCCAACAGCTTAATGGCACAGAAGTACTATTTCAGGGAATGCTTGGTGCCATTAGCGGGATTGCTTCCGCAGTTATTACTACCGGTCTTTTACCTTATCTCGAGCATGTTTTTAATATTACTACGCCAATCAAGCTGTTGGACTTGGCAAAACCTAACCACCCACTATTGCAGCGTCTGTTATTAAATGCTCCAGGGACCTATCATCACAGTGTACTTGTGGGCAATTTGGCGGAAACCGCGGCGGTAACGGTTGGGGCAGATCCGGTGGTTGTAAGGGTTGGCGCTTATTATCATGATATTGGTAAACTTAAACGGCCATATTTTTTTATTGAAAATCAATCAGGCTGTGAAAACCCGCATGACAAAATTGCGCCGTCACTTAGCACGCTCATTGTTATATCCCATATCAAAGATGGATTTGACTTGTGTAAGGAGTACAAATTACCACAGGTAATAGTAGATATCATTCAGCAACACCATGGTACTACACTGGCGTCCTATTTTTATAAACGGGCTACGGAAACTGAACATGGTGAATGTGTTATTGAATCAGATTTTCGCTATGAGGGACCGAGACCACAGACCAAAGAGGCAGCCCTTGTTATGTTGGCCGATTCCTGTGAAGCGGCGGTGCGTTCCATTAGTAAGCCTAACGTTAATCGCATTGAGGCCACTGTACGAAAAATCATTAGGGAAAGACTGCAAGACGGGCAACTTGATGAATGCAACCTAACGTTACGCGACCTTACAATTATTGGTGATGTGTATATTCGACTATTATCCAGCATGTTCCATAGTCGAATTGAATATCCCGAAGCTCTCAAAGAGCTTGAGAGGAGAAAAACTAAAGGTGGAAATAGTAATAAACAACCGGCAGGAAAAGATGATAGTAACCACTGCAATGGAACAAATGTTGATACAAGTGTTAAATAAAGCGGCTGAGGTTTATGGACTCAAGCCGCAAACTGAGGTAAGTGTGGTGCTGGCTGATGATGAATACATTCATCAGCTTAATCGTCAGTACCGTAACAAAGATGCACCTACAGATGTATTGTCATTCGCAATGAATGACCAGTGTGCAGGCGAGCATGAGCCTGATATTTCCGATACTCCTGATGATATTGAAATTTTGCTGGGAGACATAGTAATATCACTGGAAACCACAGCCAGACAAGCGGAAGAATTCAATCATAGTTTAGAACGCGAGCTAGCCTATCTGACTGTCCATGGGATGTTACACCTCTTAGGTTACGACCATGAGGTTGAAGCAGAGAAAATTGAAATGCGTCAGGAAGAAGAATACGTTTTATCACTGCTCGGTATTACCCGTGAACAATAGGTGCTGCCATGCAGATAATAATGGCTTTTCGGTACGCCATCGCTGGTATTTTTTACTGTATACACACCCAGCGGCATATGAAGGTTCATTTGCTGGCTGCCCTGGGGGCATTAGGGTTAGCATGGCGGTTTGAGTTAAGCGGAATTGAGTTGGGTGTTTTATTTTTGACGATTGCCGGCGTCATTACAGCCGAAATATTTAATACTGCATTAGAAGCTCTTGTTGATAAAGTTTCACCTGAGTTTCACCCGTTGGCCAAGATAGCCAAAGATGCTGCTGCGGGAGCCGTTCTCATTCAGGCAGTGGCTGCTTTAGGTGTTGGCTATGTTCTATTTTGGGACAAAATACTAAAATAGGTGAGGAAGATATGGAGGAACTGGTTAAGGCTGCAATTAGCGCCCGAGAACAGGCTTATGTGCCGTATTCGGGATTTAAAGTTGGGGCGGCGGTACAAGGAATAAGTGGCCGTATTTATAGTGGCTGCAATATTGAGAACGCTTCCTACGGATTATCAAACTGTGCTGAACGTACTGCGATTTTTAAGGCTGTATCCGAAGGTGAACAAGAGCTTATTGCCATAGCCGTAGTGGCTGATACGCCCGGTCCGGTATCGCCATGTGGTGCTTGTCGGCAGGTTATGGCTGAGTTTGGTATTAGAAAAATTTTATTAGCGAACCTAAACGGTAAGCAGCGGACGGTTACTATGGAGGAACTTTTGCCTTTTAGTTTTGCCAAAGGTGATATTAGAAAAGATGGTGGGAAAAATAATGAATGAAGAAAACTATAAATCAGGTTTTGTCGCGGTTATTGGTCGGCCTAATGTTGGTAAATCAACGCTGATGAATAATTTAATTGGTCAGAAAGTGGCCATTATGTCTGATAAACCTCAAACAACCAGAAATAAAATTATGGGTGTCCTTACGCAAAATGATGCGCAAATCTTATTTATTGATACTCCTGGTATGCATAAACCCAAACACAAGTTAGGCGAATACATGCTCAAGGAAGCGGAAGGCTCTCTGCGGGATGTAGATGTTATTTTATTTGTAGTCGATGTTACCGCCGAAATGGGGGCAGGAGAACGCTATATACTGGATAATCTGGCAAATGTTCGTACACCAGTTATTCTCACAGTAAATAAAATAGACAAAATTGAAAAAACTAAATTGTTTGCTATTATTGAAAAATATACAGCACAATTTAAATTTGCCGCGGTTGTACCGATTTCGGCACTTGATCACACCAATTTTGCAGAGTTGGTTAGTGAGATCAAATCACATCTTGAACCGGGGCCACAATATTATCCCGAAGATATGATTACCGATCAGCCCGAACGTCTTGTCATTGCCGAGCTAATCAGAGAAAAAGTGTTACATTTAACCAAAGAGGAGATTCCCCACGCGATACTTGTTGACATTGAAGAAATTGTTACCAGACCTAATGATAATTTGTATGTTAGAGCTGTTATTTATGTTGAACGTGAGTCGCAAAAAGGGATTGTTATCGGTGCCGGTGGTCACCTGCTTAAAGATATCGGCCGCCTGGCCAGGGGTGATATTGAAAATCTCTTGGGTTCTAAGGTATATCTTGATCTATGGGTCAAGGTAAAAAAAGATTGGCGCAACCGGCCTAATGTGTTAAAAAGTTTTGGCTTTGAGTAAATTTAAACAATAAAACAAGCTACCGCTGTGCGGTAGCTTATTTCAATTATTGACCAATACCGCGCATAATGGTATCATTTGTTAGAGAGGTGAATAAATGAATTGGGCTTCTAAGTATTTTATCAATGGATTAATTGTAATTGTACCTATTGCCATTACAACCTTTGTAATTATTAATATTTTTTCATTTACTGAGCAGCT
The DNA here is from genome assembly GCF_057319775.1 of Sporomusa sp. 246TCP1. Lineage (NCBI taxonomy): Bacteria > Bacillati > Bacillota > Negativicutes > Selenomonadales > Sporomusaceae > Sporomusa > Sporomusa sp. 246TCP1. Next base: position 1,315,286 of record NZ_CM170492.1, read on the forward strand.
GCTAGGTCAATATCTGCCGATTCATTTTCCCGGATTGTCACTGATTGTCGTATTATTTTTGATTGTCCTTGTCGGTTGGCTATCCTCACATTGGCTTTTGCAAAAAGTAATTGGGTATGGGGAACGCCTGGTAGGCTCAATACCGGTGGTAAAATTTATTTACAACAGTGTAAAACAAATATCTACAGCCGTATTTGAGTCTCAGGAACTGCTAAAACATGCAGTATTAGTACCTTATCCACATCCGGGAGTTAAGGCATTAGGCTTTGTTATGCCTGAATTATCGGTGCCATTGGCTGATAAATTTACAGAAGAACATGTGTGCGTTTTTGTTCCCATGAGTCTTAATCTGACCTCTGGCTTTAATATTATTCTGCCCAGTCGGGACATAATACCTTTAGACGTAACAAGCGAAAGCGCACTGCAATATGTTATTACCGCCGGTGCTATTATGCCGCGCAGTAATGATTCCAATAACTAGGGAGAGATGCTTTATAGATTCGCCATTATTCAGTTCGGTTAAGTTGGCGGCCGCTCTGTTACTTGTCTTAATTAATGGTTTTTTTGTATTATCCGAGTTTTCATTAGTCAAAATTCGTAAAACTCGACTGGAAGAACTTGCTCAGCAAGGTAATGCCCGGGCTAAACTAGCTTTAAAGGTAGTAGCTTCACTTGATAGTTACCTTGGCGCTACGCAACTCGGTATTGCTTTATCATCCTTAGCACTTGGTTGGTTGGGTGAACCGGCTATATCCTCATTGATAAAACCTATTCTAATGAATTATTTTCCTGTTTCAGAAGGGCTGATTACTACCGTTAGTATTGTCCTGGGATTTACTGGCATTACATTTTTTTACATTATTTTAGGTGACCTTATCCCGAAATCACTGGCGGTGCAGCGTTCGGAAAGTATGGTGTTGTCCTGTATATGGTTACTCACTATTTTCCACAAAGTCAGCTATCCGTTTATTATGCTGTTTAACCGTACAGCTAAGTTGCTTTTAAGTGCAATTGGAATGAAAGCGGCTAGTGAAGCTGACCTGGCTCATTCGGAAGAAGAATTACGGATGATTGTCAGTGCCAGTCATCGCGGCAGTGTGCTTAATCAGATGGAAAGCGAACTTATTGACAATGTTTTTGATTTTGCTGATCGTTTGGCGCGGGAAATTATGGTGCCAAGACAAGATATGGTATGTTTATTTACGGACGATCCATTTGAGGAAAATATGCGAGTGGTACGGGAAACCGTGCATACACGCTATCCATTATGTGTGGAAGACAAAGACCATATAATTGGTATGGTTCATGTTCGTGATTTGATGGATTTTGATATGTGCGCACCAGGGGAGCGTGACTTAACTGCTATTGTCCGGGAAGTACTGGTAGTTCCTGAAGGAATGTCAGTAGCTCATCTGCTGCAAGTTATGCGCCGCAAGTGTACCCACCTGGCTATTGTTGCGGATGAGTATGGCGGTACAGCCGGACTTGTAGCGCTGGAAGATGTAATTGAAGAGATTGTTGGTGATATTCAGGATGAGCATGATGAGGTAGCAGATATTGAAATTCAACGTCTGTCTGATGGCAGTTATGAATTTGACGGTGGAGTTCTCCTGGATGATGTGACTGAACTTCTGAATATTCGTTTGGAAGATCATGAGGAAGATACACTAGGTGGCTATATATTTGGAATGTTGGGACGTCGTCCGGAAACTGGTGATATAGTAAATATTGGTGACTATTCATTTGAGGTACTTCAGGTTACCGGCTTCCGAATTGTAAGAGTTAAGGCAGTACCGCTTTTTCCAGAAGCTGCGGCAAATGATAGTTTGGAATAAGTTAATTGGTTATGTGGCTAGTCCTGTTTGTCAATATAAGTTGAAGGGATGATGTCGAGTGTTATTACGGGAAACTTTATGGGAAATTTTTTTTAGTACCGGTAATATCGATGCTTACCTTGCCTATCGTGCTTGTTCAGATTGTCATTGTAGCAACCAACAGCAGTCAGACGATGAAACCACACAATCACTACTTGCAGAAAAATATTCTTCAAAAGATTCATTACGTGAGGTTAAATGGCATTAGAGTATCCGTCAGAAGCCATTCTGTTAGCAACACGCGACTGGAGCGCTGCTGACAGAATGGTCACTTTGTTTTCCCGCGAGCGCGGCATTGTTACTGTGATGGCCTATGGTGCCCGCAAACCTAAAAGTAAGTTGAGTGGTGGTCTCCAGCCGTTTACTCATTTAAACTTGTTGCTAGCTGGCGGCAAAGGCATGGACTTAGTCAGGCAGTGTGAAGTTGTAACTTCATTTCGAAAAATTCGGGAAGATTTAACTAGATTAGCCTATGCCAATTTCATTGCTGAGTTAACGCTAGGGCTATGGCCGCAGCATCAGTCTGAGTCAGCAGCATTTGATATGCTGTTAGCAGTGCTAACGCTTCTGGCAGAGCGCAACCCGCGCATTGCTGCCCTGGCAGGTGCCTGGCAGTTGATGGTCTTGGCAGGCTTTCAACCTGAATATGAGTGTTGCGCGCACTGTGGTTCCAAATTGAGTTTGCCGGCCTATTTCAGTTTTACCGAAGGCGGCGGTACATGTGTACATTGCAGCCCGTCCGGCACAAGTAAGTTCGATCAGCCTGACAAGGATTTTTTAGCTAAGTTGTTATCTTTGGATTTGCGACAACCTGGTCAATTTGCCGTGACTGCTACGGTCTTGTCAGTCGCTGAGAGTCTGCTGTACGGTTTTGTACGACACCAGTTAGAACGTCCACTTAAGTCATTAGATTTTATTAATAAGCTTAATACCCTATAATTAGAATAACATTTTTCAAACAGGGAAGACTAATCCTAAATTAGTGGAGGGTATACAATGGATATTACTTTGGAAAATATTGATTTGATTCGTGAACGCACCGGTGTTTCGTATCGGGAGGCTAAAGAGGCTCTGGAACGTAATGATGGCCACGTAATTGATACCCTAATTGAACTTGAAGATAAAAGTAAAAGCAGCACCAAGTGGACCGAGGAATTTTCGGTGCGCTCCACCGAGGTCATTGACAAAGTGAAAGAACTTATTCGCGAAGGCAATGTTAATAAGATTCGCGTCAAGCATGAAGGACGGGTGCTGGCAGACATACCTGTAGCTCTTGGCGCCATTGGTGCTGTGGTGCTGCCTCAATTGGCCGCTGTGGGCGTTTTAGTTGCCGTGTTTAAGCGGTGTACTATCGAGGTGATACGCGAAGATACCGAGCCGCCTGAAACTGACAGGGAAGATTCACAAGCTGAGGTGGACAAGTCCTCGCAAAATATGTAGTATAAACTGCTACACGTAATTTCTGCAGCTTAACAAAAAAACACCCTTTTCGCGAGAAAGGGGTGTTTTTTTATAAGATAAGTATAAGTTTTTGAGAGTTATGGAGGTCTTATAAAACAAGGAGTGTCAAGTATAAAACCCGGCACAGGCGGCCGGCGCCCTTCGTAACTCCCGTAACCCCCCGGCCTTTGCTGGAAAAAGCGTTCCGCAGGAGAAAAGCCAGGCGGTATTCCGTTAAAAAATCCGTACTGTTTGAGCGTAGCGAGTTTACGGATTTTAGGAATATCGCCTGGCTTTTCAGCTTTTGGAGGCTTGGGGCCTAGACCTTTTGTTACTTTTAGGGCAATGCCAAAAGTAAAATCCCGCTCCTTGTACTCTATTGACTCAAGCAAGGGAGCATGTGGGGTCAGGCTTGAGTTATTTTTAAAAATTGACTTATTGGAAAGAGTTTACTAAATTTAGATAAAAAATAAGAAACACCCATGTATAACAAAACACAGGATTTTACACAATTTATCCTTGACAAATCACTTCAATAGGAATATATTTCATATTAAGGATATTTCGTTTTGCGAAATATATTTATGGAGGTGTTTATCTTGAATAGCAGTCATGATATTTATGAGTTTGTCCTTGATAATATTAGAAAAGTCATGATGCCAGAGGAAATTATTAGTATTGATCTGTCAGTATCCAAGCTTGAGCTTTTGGCCTTGTTACTTGTGCAACGCCAGAAATACAGCACCATGGGTGATTTGGCGCAAAGCATGGCAGTGCCAATGAGCACTGCCACCGGAGTTACAGATCGACTGGTAAAAAAAGGCCTACTAGCTCGGGGCAGCAGTACCGAAGACCGTCGGGTTGTAACCGTTTTCCTGACAGCAGAAGGCACTGCACTAGTGGTAAAATTTAAAGACCACTTCCATAACCTTATCGCTAGGGTACGCAATACAGTTACCGACGAGGAATTTGAACTGATGCTGGAATTGATGCGAAAAGTAATTTGTGGACTGCAAAAGCAGCAGGCGAAACCGGAATCAGAACAGCAACCCGCCCAACCTAGTCGAAGTATTACAATTGAATAGCTTTAATTTTTTTGAAATTTTATTTCGTCATACGAAATAAAAATATCCTAAGCAAATGTTAGGAAGTGTTAGGTATGAGAATAATTCTTTACACTGGAAAAGGCGGTGTTGGCAAGACCAGCTTAGCGGCGGCAACGGCTATTGCCGCTGCTAGAACGGGGAAAAAAACGATTGTGATAAGCACAGACGCCGCCCATAGCTTGGGAGATGCCTTTGATCTTGACCTTGCCGGTGAACCAATTAAAATTCGAGAAAACCTGTGGGGCCAGGAGGTAAGTACTCTAGCCAGCACAGAAAAACACTGGGGCAAGATACAGAAATATCTCTCTTACCTGCTGTTGTCACAAAACGTTAAAGATATAACAACCGAGGAGCTCATGGTTTTTCCAGGATTAGAAGAGCTTTTCTGCCTGCTGGAGATCCTTACCCACTACCAGGAAGGAAAGTACGATGTTGTCCTTGTCGACTGTGCCCCTACCGGCGAGACGCTTAGATTGCTCTGTTTTCCGGAAGTATTAAAATGGTGGTTGGAGAAAGTTTTCCCTGTGGAAAAACTGCTGCTGAAAATTGCCCGTCCTATTGCCAAACCCCTAATCGGCGCGCCGCTGCCACCCGACGAAATGCTAGACAGTATTGGTGAACTCGCTCTACGCGTCAGAAAAATGCATGAACTATTGACAGACCATACGGTTACCTCCATCAGGCTAGTGGTAAATCCTGAAAAAATGGTCATCAAGGAAGCCCAACGAAGCTTTATGTATTTGAATCTATACGGGTTTAACACTGACGCAATAATCGTTAATCGCCTGCTGCCTACCGCTGATTTGGGCTGTTATTTCGAAAAATGGAATGAAATACATATCACATATCTGAAATACATAAAAGAACAGTTTCATCCTGTACCTGTATTAGCCGTACCTCTTTTTGCTGAGGAAGTTATAGGATCTGTGGCTTTGGAAAGAATGGGTGATCAGTGTTTCGGCATCACACCTCCGGACGATTTTCTATACCGGGGCCAATCGCAAAGAATTAGCCGAATGGACAATGGCTACCTTCTTGAATTATCTTTGCCTTTTGTAAGTAAGGAAATTGTCGCGCTATCGCAAAAGGGTGACGAGATTACAGTCAGGATAGGAGGCTACAAACGTAATATTTACTTGCCCCGTAAACTGCAGGCCCGGAATGCTATTGCCGCCAGGATAGAAGACGGCTTGCTAAAAATCGAGTTCGGAGGTAGAAAAAGTGATGCAACATGAACATAAAGAAAACTGTGCCAATCGAAGACTGGATGAGTATTTACCTCAATACTATTTTTCAGAAACACATAACATCATTATAAATGCATCAACAGAACAGGTATTTCGGACTGTTAACGACTTTGATATAGGCAAATCAAGTATCATACAGTTACTTATAAAAATGCGTAAGAGATATGGATCACTTCTCTCGAATAATTCCCTATCCCAAATAAAAGTGGGGACATTAGCTGAGCTAACAGCTACAACAGGTTTTATTCCGCTTGTCGAAAACGTCAACTGCGAGATTCTTTTTGGCTTTGTCGGCAAGTGTTGGCAACCGGCGGTTGCATTTATCCGCGATCTTACCCCTGCAGAATTTCTCAATTTTAGTCCTCCAGGTTACTGCAAAGGTGTATGGAACTTCTATATAACCGGTAATCCTGACGGTACTACAACCCTGTCGACTGAAACCAGGGTTTTGTGTTTAGGATTGGCAAAACTGTTGTTCCCGCCGTATTGGTTGATTGTACGACCTTTTAGCGGCTGGATACGACTCGAAATGTTAAGAATGGTGAAAGAAGCAGCAGAATGATGGGTGTTTTGACAAATATCAGAAAGGGGGAGAGTTTTACGTAGATTTTAGATTATCTAATAGGGGGGAGTTTGATCATGAAGTTATACAGGAATTTATTGATATTCGGAGGATTATTACATATTGCCATTGGCGTTTTCCATGTGTTTTTCTGGCAGTTGTTTCAATGGAAAACGGAGTTGGCATTATTAACCTACGAAAACTCTTTTATCATGCAGGGTTTAAATTTGTGTCTTATTTTTGTGTTTTTTGTAGTGGCCTATCTTTCACTAGTTCATGCCAATGAAATAATAACAACAAAGCTAGGAAAAAGCATGCTGGTATCTGTTTCTCTATTTTGGTTGGTGAGGATGATTGTGGGAATATTTTTTGGTGGCATCAGTGACCCCTTCAATTTAATTTGTTTACTAGCAATTATCGTGTATATTTTGCCCTTGAAATTTAGGGCTTAGTTAAAAGAACATATTTTTATTTGCAAAATACTTTAAAAGCAATTAAACTGAGACATGAACTGGGTCACGCGGCTGGGGTCGTTGTCCAGTTAAATCAATCAAAATACAAAACTATTTATCATCAGAGATTTAATAGGTTATGTCTAAGACTAAAAACAAAAATCTGACATGACGGAAAGGAATTATGTTATGAAAGAGCTGGATAGGGAAAAGCAAAAATTTATTGTCAAAATCATGCTTCTGGCTGGCATCATGCTCCTGATAATTTTGAACTTTTCCAGTGCTGCTTCTGCAGTCAAGCAGGTATATGACGTTCTTTATCCTCTGTTTCTGGGGCTGGGAATTGCCTATATCATAAATATTTTAGTTTCCGGCTATGAAATGATTTATTTTCCCAGGAGTAAAAATAAATTATTACTTCGTAATCGTCGAAGTATCGCTATTATATTAGCGATACTGACAATCGTTCTGATTCTTGTGATGTTTTTGCACATTGTTGTTCCTCAGGTCGGTCAGTCGATATCTCTGCTTTCAAGTGGAGTTCCCGATATGTATAATAAGGCAGTCGAATGGAGCCAGCAAAGCGTTAATGATATTCCGGAAATCAAAGCTAAAATTAGACAACTTGGAATCAATCAGGAATCAATGATAAACCAGTCTTTAGGCTGGCTCCGGAATTGGGCTGGAGGAACAGTTTCTTTTATCGGTTCGATTTTTGGAACCTTATTTAATTTGGTATTTGCTATAATATTTGCCATATATATTTTATTTTACAAAGATGATCTAAAGCGGATAATAAACAAACTGGCTCATGCTTTTTTATCCTTTGATCACAGGGAGAAGTTAATTGAAAGTTTTAAGATTATGGATGATACTTTTAGGTGTTATATTGTTGGCCAGTGTAAAGAAGCAGTTATTTTCGGAATTTTATGCACGGTGGGGATGCTGATTTTTCAATTTCCTTACGCAACTGTAATTGGATCGGTGATGGGACTGACAGCTTTGGTTCCCATTTTGGGGGCTTATCTTGGCGCAATAGTGGGCTTTTTGCTGATTGCGGCCATCGATCCGATTAGAGCCGTATTGTTCATTATTTTTATTATCATCCTTCAACAAATAGAAGGAAATCTGATTTATCCGAGAGTGGTCGGGAAAAGTATTGGCCTACCTGAAATATGGTTATTCGCTGCGGTAACGATCGGCGGGGGATTGATGGGTATTACTGGCATTTTCCTAGGTGTTCCGGTCACTGCGACGATATATAAACTGATAAGTAAAAATGTGAATGACCGGTTAAAAGCAGTGGAATCCACTGCGAAGATGTCTGTTTTAAAGTAGGCTTAACAGATTTAATTGAGAATCTAGGCTGAATCATTGTAAGCCCTTGATTTTCCTATATTTCCATGATAAAATTTTATATATTGGATACTATAGCTAGTATAAAACTAGGTAACGATTAAAGTCGAAAATCACGGCAATGAGGGAAAGAAGTAGCCTTTTTAAGGCAGCGAACCAGGAATAGTGAAAGCCTGGTAATACAAAAGGTGAAAGGCCTTCCCAAGCTGCAAGAGGAAATCTCTGGGCTGCTTCGAATCAGTTTGTGAGAAAGTAAAACTTGCTATAATTTTTGAGGTGGGGCGTTTTACGCCCAATCAGGGTGGAACCGCGGGAATAACATCTCGTCCCTGTAACTTAATTACAAGTTACGAGGACAAGGTGTTTTTATTTTTTAGGAGGTAAAATTATGACATTCCAGGAGATTATCCTGACTCTGCAAAATTTTTGGGCCAAGCAACATTGTATTATTCAACAACCTTATGATGTGGAAAAAGGGGCAGGAACCATGAATCCGGCAACTTTCCTCCGGGCATTGGGGCCTGAACCGTGGAATGTATCTTATGTTGAGCCGTCACGTCGTCCGGCTGACGGACGTTATGGCGATAACCCTAACCGTCTGTACCAGCATCACCAGTATCAAGTCATTATGAAGCCGTCACCAGCCAATATCCAGGAGTTGTATTTAGCCAGTTTGGCCCAGTTGGGAATTGATCCAGCTAAACATGATATTCGTTTTGTTGAAGACAACTGGGAATCGCCGACCTTGGGTGCTTGGGGCCTAGGCTGGGAAGTATGGCTTGATGGTATGGAAATTACCCAGTTTACCTATTTCCAGCAAGTTGGCAGTATTGATGTTAAGCCAGTAGCGGTAGAAATTACCTATGGCTTGGAACGCTTAGCTATGTATATTCAAGGCAAAGAAAATGTTTTTGATATCGAATGGGTAGCAGGCATTTCTTATGGTGATGTATTCCACCGCAATGAAGTGGAACATTCGCACTATAATTTTGAAATTGCTGACACAACAATGCTATTTACCCTGTTTGATATGTATGAAAAAGAAGCTCTTCGGGTTATCGAACTAGGTTATGTGCTGCCGGCCTATGATTATGTTTTAAAATGTTCTCATAGTTTTAATCTCCTGGACGCCCGTGGTGCGATTAGTGTGAGTGAACGTACCGGTTTTATCGGCCGGGTCCGCAACTTAGCACGACTATGCGCACAGGGCTATCTGGAGCAACGTGAGAAGCTGGGTTATCCACTCCTAAAGGGGGGTAAGTAATCATGACCAAAGATATACTATTAGAAATTGGCACCGAAGAAATACCAGCCAAGTTTATGCCTGCTGCCTTAACGCAGCTTGAAAATACGACAAAAGCAAAACTCACAGAACTTAGAATTAGTTTTGGCACGGTTCGGGCTGTGGGTACACCACGCCGCCTGGCAGTTATTGTTAAAGAAGCGGCTATCACACAAGAAGATAAGCATAGTGAAAACAAAGGTCCCTCGATAAAAATTGCTTTCGGCCAAGATGGTACTCCCACCAAAGCTGCTTTAGGCTTCGCCAGGGGACAGGGTGTTGATCCGGCGACATTGGTTGTTAAAGATGAATATGTATATGCCGTTGTCCAAGAGAAAGGCCGCCCGGTTGCCGAACTGTTACCAGGTTTATTGGCTGACATAGTAACAAGCCTGTCATTTCCTAAGAGTATGCACTGGGGCGACTTGGATATGCGTTTTGTCCGTCCAATTCGCTGGCTGGTAGCGTTATTTGGCAATGAAGTTGTGCCGTTTACTTTACCGGGAGTAACTTCCGGTAAGATTACGCGAGGTCACCGTTTCCTTGGGCAGGCAGAGGTAACTGTCAATTCTGTGGCAGACTATTTTATTTGCCTTAGCGAAAATTTCGTTATGGTTGATCAAGATGTACGCCGCCAGATCATCAGGGAGCAAGTTGAGAACCTAGCCGTCAGCCGGGGAGGCACGGCAACCATTGACCAGGAACTTTTAGAAGAAGTAGTGTATTTGGTAGAATATCCGACAGCCCTATGTGGCGATTTTGAAGCTAAATACCTTAGTCTGCCCCCTGAAGCTATTATTACTCCCATGCGTGAACATCAACGTTATTTTCCGGTGACTGGAAAAGATGGAAAACTGTTGCCCATGTTTATAACCGTCAGGAACGGTGGCTCTGAACATATTGATGTTGTTCGTCATGGCAATGAGCGAGTACTTAAGGCGAGACTTGCTGATGCCCGTTTCTTTTTTGAAGAAGATCGAAAGCTGCCATTAGCAGAACGGGTAGAAAAACTTAAGACAATTGTATTCCAGGAAGGATTGGGTACACTTTATGATAAAGTGTTACGCTTAGAACGCTTAGCCACTGGATGTGGTCAAATTCTGGGCGTTAGTCAGGATGAGCTTACTATTGCCAAGCGCGGTGCTCAGTTATCTAAAGCTGATTTGGTAACAGGGATGGTGTGTGAATTTACTGAACTGCAGGGTATTATGGGCCGGGAGTATGCTAAGCTGAGTGGTGAACGTCCCGAGGTCGCCGAAGCTATATTTGAACATTATCTGCCACGGTTTGCCGGTGATGGTTTGCCACAGACTACTGCGGGCCGGTTAATTAGTATCGCTGATAAAATGGATAATATTGTTGCCACCTTTAGTCGCGGCCTTATTCCTACTGGCTCTCAGGACCCCTATGCGCTGAGGCGCCAGGCGCTGGGTATGGTTAATATTTTACTTGATGCTAAGTATCATGTTTCTTTAAGTGCCATTGCCGCTCAGGCCATGGATTTGCTCGGTATTACTGATAATGAGCGAAGGACTAAATTAGTAACAGATATTCAGGAATTTTTCCGTTTGCGTATTAAAAATATTTTAACCGAAGAAAATTTGCGTTATGATATGATTGATGCTGTATTGGCTACAGGCAACGATGATATTTATGATACCTGGCTGCGTGCTAATGCTATGGCTGTAGAGGGAGGTACAGTGGCAATGCAAAAAGCCGTACAGGCCCTTGTTAGGGTGGGGAATCTTGCGAAAAATGCCACTTCTGAATCTATTGATGTCAGCTTGTTCACTGCTGATGCCGAACATGCTTTGTATAAAGCCTATATTGATGCGCGCACAGTTATAGCCAATTATCATGCGGAAAAAAATTATCAGGGAATACTTACTGTGCTGGCGGCTATGGCTGCACCGATTGATGCATTTTTTGGTGCAGTTATGGTTATGGTTGAAGACGATAAGGTTAAAAATAATCGCTTAGCTTTATTAAAATCCATAGCAACACTAGCAGCTCAGACTGCTGATTTGACTAAAATAGTGGTCTTGTAACTGAGTATACCGGGGCAAAAAGGGGGGAGATTGATTGGGCTTAACGCCGCGCCAAGAGAAAATTGCGGGGATGGTCAGAAGTTTAGGACCGATTACTGGGGAACAAATTGCTGAACGTCTTAATGTAACTAGGGCCGCGCTCAGACCTGATTTAGCGATCCTAGTGATGTCCGGTATGGTAGAAGCTCGTCCTAAAGTAGGTTACTATTATACTGGAAAAAATGTAATGAGTATGCTTACTGATCAAATAAGCAGGATTAAAGTTCGGGATATTCAGTCAGTTCCTGTTGTTATTACTGCCAGTACAAGTGTTTATGATGCTGTCGTTACCATGTTTCTCGAAGATGTTGGCTCAGTCTTTATTGTTGAGCCGGCAGGTATTCTCACTGGCGTGGTATCCCGCAAAGATGTGCTAAAAGTAGCTCTGGGAGGCAGTGATCTGCATAAGATGCCGGTTAAAGTACTTATGACACCTATGCCGAAAATCGTGGTAATTTCTCCCGATGAATCTGTACTAGCAGCGGCAAAAAAAATTATTGATAATGAAGTTGACAGTCTGCCGGTTGTAGCGATTGCTGATCATCAGGAAACAAAAGCTTATGAAGTAATCGGACGACTAACCAAAACCAATATCGCCAGATTGTTCGTTGAACTGGGCGAGGGACGAGGAGGAGAACACTATAGCTAACCTACCGATTATTTACGCATTGTCTGATTCGATTGGTGAAACAGCCGAGCAGGTGGCGCGAGCCACAGCCAGTCAATTTAACTCCGGAGAATTTGATATTATTAGAATTCCGTATATCAACTCGGTGGAACAAATTGCCGAAACCGTGCGGGAGGCAACAAAACATACCTGCATTATTTGTCACACCTTGGTATCACCTGATTTGCGGGACGCCTTGTTGGAACAAGCTCAGGAACACAATATTCAAACAGTAGATATTATGGGGCCGATGATTCATGCTGTTCAAAATATTACAGAAATGACACCGCGACTGAAGCCAGGGCTTGTTCATAAACTAGACCAGGAATATTTTAAACGGGTAGAGGCTGTGGAATTTGCCGTAAAATATGATGATGGGAAAAACCCCTTAGGTCTGTTAAAAGCCGATATTGTTATTATTGGGGTATCACGCACTTCCAAAACTCCCCTTAGTATGTATTTGGCGCATAAAAAAGTAAAGGTGGCCAATGTGCCGCTTGTGCCGGAAGCACCGTTGCCGCAGGAACTATTCAAAGTACCTTCGCATCGTATTGTCGGCCTGATTATTGACACGTTTAAACTTAATGAAATCCGCAGTGAACGTCTAAAAACCATGGGCTTGGCACCAGATGCCAGCTATGCTAATATTAGCCGGATCAATGAAGAACTGGATTATGCCCGTACTATTATGCGACGGTTGGAATGTCCGGTCATTGATGTATCAAACAAGGCAATCGAAGAGACAGCCAATCGAATATTAGAAGTTGTTCAGAAAAACAAACTGGCAAATAGTTAAAAAAAGTATAAGTTGTCGAACCGCAGAGGACACAGAGGGAATGGTTGACATACATCTCCCCTCTGCGCTCTCTGTGTCCTCTGCGGTTAAACATATCCTCAAGGGCGCGGTAGCGCTTTTTTAACGTTTACATAAGTCTACCCTATCAACGTTAATCGTTAGGCCGGTACGGGAAAAATATTATAACAAATAAGTTTTAATCCTGCGTAGCCTGTAATGAAAAATTAACATTGTAATGCCACAGGCAAATAATGTTATAATATACCTAAGGAAGGAGGCGCTTTTAGCATGAAAGTCCGTGAACGAATTGAAGAGCAGGAATTTAAAATCTTATCAGCCTATGCGGCGAAAAGCCGCGATGCCGTCAGGGACAGGGAAGAGGATTTGTGTGATTTCCGCACCGCCTTTCAACGCGACAGGGATCGCATTATTCACAGTAAATCGTTTCGACGTCTTAAACATAAAACACAGGTGTATATAGCTCCGGGCGATCATTATCGGATGCGTATGACACATAGCCTGGAGGTTGCGCAGATATCCCGCACTATCGCCCGTGGTCTAATGCTCAATGAAGACTTGACTGAAGCGATTGCTGTAGGCCATGATGTAGGGCATACTCCGTTTGGCCATGCCGGCGAATATGCATTACGCGAACTTATTGGTCATTACAATCATAATGAACAAAGTTTGCGGGTAGTAGAACATCTCGAACGGGGAGGACAAGGGCTTAATCTGACTGCAGAAGTTCGAGATGGCATACTTAACCATACTGGTGATAATAAGCCGTTTACCCTGGAAGGTAACATTGTTCGCAGAAGTGACCGTATTGCCTATTTGTGCCATGACTATGATGATGGTATTCGCGCTGGTATGATAAAACCTTCTGATTTACCGCAAAATGTTAGTAATGTCTTAGGTACAAATCCATCAAGTATGATCACCGTAATGGTTTCTGATATTATTACCGAATCAGAAGGAAGAAACGAAATACTTATGTCTGGCAGGGTTAAAGCGGCTATGGATGAGTTTCGGGAGTTTATGTTTAAAAAAATCTATCACTCAGCCGAACTCGAGCCTGATCGAAAAAAGTCCAAGTATGTTGTTAGTAAGCTTTTCGAATATTATATGGATAACCCTGGCAGCTTGCCACAGGAATTTTGGGAACGGGAAGAGCACTGGGGATTACAGACGATAGTTATTGATTACATTGCTGGTCTAACTGATTTGTATGCAATAAAACAATTTGAAAAACTATTCATTCCTGCAACCTGGGGAATACCCCAATTATAGCAGAGCTTACATAGGCTCTGCTTTTGTATTTTGAACAAATATTATTACTTTTGTCAAGATGTAAAAGAGGAATTTTATCATTTATATTGAATAATAATTATTAAAATAAAGATGATAAAGACTGTGTCCATAACTTTGCAGGTAGTTACATACTTTTGGCAGGAATATTAACCTGAATGTAGAATTAAGTCAAAGCTTGGAACTATTTGCATATTCTGCAAACCTAAAACACAGCGGGAAATTTGTCATTGCCTGGATAAGGTGAGTTATATGAAAGATGCAGTTTTCGATGATTTTATCGACAGATTGCGGTCAGAAAGCGATATTGTTAGTATTGTTTCCGATTATGTATCCTTAAAAAAGAAAGGAAAAAATTTTTGGGGCTGTTGCCCTTTTCACAGTGAGAAAACACCGTCGTTTTCAGTAAATCAGGATAAAGGTTTTTTTTATTGTTTTGGATGTCAGACTGGTGGCAATGTTTTTAATTTCCTGATGCGAGTGGAAAATATTACTTTTTTTGAAGCGGTAAAACTGTTAGCTGCTAAGCTAAATATTCCTTTGCCGGAAAGAGAAAAAACACCGCGTGAACAAGCCAAAGAACTAGAACTTGCCAGAATCTATCAAGTAAATGAACTAGCCAGAGATTTTTTTCACGCCTGCTTGACCAAAACTAATTATGGAATACCTGCCCGTGAATATTTGACTAACCGAGGCATATCTGCTGAAACCATTGACTTTTTGAAATTGGGGTTTGCTCCGCCGTTATGGGATAAACTATCATTAACCTTGGGTGAGCGTGGTATTCCCCTTGATATACTTCTCAAATCCGGTTTATCTGCTCCACGAAATTCTGGTGATGGTGTGTATGACCGATTTCGCAACCGTATTATCTTTCCCATTAGTGATGTAAGAGGTCGGATTATTGGTTTTGGCGGTAGAGTTTTGGATAATAGTCAGCCCAAATATCTCAACTCGCCGGAAACTGAGGTTTTCAACAAACGCCACGTTTTGTATGGATTTGATAATGCTTATAAACATATTCGGGATTTAGGCCAAGTGGTTATTGTCGAAGGGTATATGGATGTTATCACTCTTTATACTCAGGGTATTAAGAATGTAGTTGCCTCCTTAGGCACGGCTTTTACACCTGAACAAGCCAGAAATTTGATTAAACTTAATGCAGAACTATTATTTTCTTATGATAGCGATGCTGCTGGCCAAAATGCCACTGTTCGGGCACTAGATACTGCTCGCTCGTTAGGGGGAACCATTAAAGTAGTAACGATTCCAGATGGCAAAGACCCCGACGAATTCGTTCGCAAGCATGGCAGTCAATCGTTCCAGGAGTTACTCCAATCGGCTCAGCCGCTACTAGATTACCAACTAGACCAAGCGCTAAAATCTGATGACTACTCTACCGTTCAGGGTAAAATCGCCGTTGTTGGTAAGTTGACACCTATTCTGGCCGAGACGGATAATGCTGTAGCAGTTAATGCCCATATTACCCGTTTATCGCAAGTGCTTGCTGTTGATGAAAGCGCTTTACGGAGCGAAATTAGAAAGTATATTGTTCAATTTAAAAAGGATAAAAATGTAAAATCAGGGAAGCCTATAAATATTGCACTATTATACAAGCAACCAACTCCCGCAGTAATTCAGGCAGAACGTCAGTTGATTCGATTAATGTGCGATGATTTATCACTTATCCCTTATATTTTAGCTAAGCTTTCACCACAAGAAATACAAGGAACTCTTCAACAGGAGATAATTAATTTCATAGTTAATGCGTATAATATGGAAAACCAAGTAACGCAAGCAGCGTTTACTGCTGGTGTAAATAGCTTAAGTGAAAAAGCAAACAACGAGTTTTCACAGATTATGTTGATGGAAAACCAGTTTGATGATGTCGTCCAACTGGTTGATGACTGTATAAAGACGATTCGATTAGCACATTTGACTGTATTATATGAACAACACCGGCTAATGGCCGATGAATTAGAACGCATGGGGGATAGTAACTTTCTGCAGGAATTAGCGGAAAGTCAGCGAATTAAACATGAAATTAGCAAATTACATCATTAATAAGCAAGTATGGATAAAGCTACTACCGTTAATTGCCAAAGGAAGGGGGGGGAATTGTGGCCGATAAGAAAACTACGCCGGTCGAGCACGTAAATGAGCTTTTGCATAAAGGCAAAAAGCGCGGAGTGTTAACGTATACCGAAATTATGGATACTATGCAAACGGAAGACATGAGCCCTGAAGAAATCGAAGATATGTATGAAATATTCAGTAATAAAGGCATTGAAATTATTGATGAAGCTCCGGATGCTGAACTCATTGAGAATCCAGAGATGGAAGCAACGGCCGAAGAAGTAGATATTGATCTCACCATTCCTGAAGGCATTAGTATTGATGATCCGGTTAGAATGTATCTTAAGGAAATTGGCCGGGTTCCACTTTTAACTGCTGATGAGGAAATTAAACTGGCCAAACGTATGGAACAAGGTGATGAAGAAGCGAAAAGGCGGCTGGCCGAAGCGAATTTAAGGTTAGTTGTTAGTATTGCTAAGCGTTATGTAGGCCGCGGCATGCTGTTTCTGGATCTGATTCAGGAAGGTAACTTAGGCTTAATCAAGGCTGTAGAAAAGTTTGACTATAATAAGGGTTATAAATTCAGTACCTATGCTACCTGGTGGATACGTCAGGCAATAACCAGGGCTATTGCTGATCAAGCCCGTACTATCCGGATTCCGGTTCATATGGTTGAAACTATTAATAAGCTGATTCGGGTATCGCGTCAACTCTTACAGGAATTAGGACGGGAACCATCACCGGAAGAAGTGGCCAAAGCTATGGAAGTCACTGTTGAGCGTGTCCGGGAAATTATGAAAATTGCCCAAGAACCTGTATCCCTGGAAACGCCAATTGGCGAAGAAGAAGATTCTCACCTAGGTGATTTTATTGAAGACCAGGATGCCCCTGCTCCGGCAGAAGCTGCTTCTTTTATGTTGCTTAAAGAACAGCTGGAAGACGTTTTGGAAACGCTTACTCCCAGAGAAGAAAAGGTATTGCGCCTGCGCTTTGGTTTAGATGATGGGCGGGCTCGTACTTTAGAGGAAGTCGGGCAATTTTTTGGAGTTACCCGGGAACGTATTCGTCAAATAGAGGCGAAAGCACTTCGCAAACTTCGCCATCCCAGCCGCAGTAAAAAATTAAAAGATTTTCTAGAATAAAACGCAATAATCTCTTGACGTAATACGGACATTGTTTTATAATAGTCAACGTTGGCGATATTCCTCGATAGCTCAGTTGGTAGAGCAATCGGCTGTTAACCGATTTGTCGTAGGTTCGAGTCCTACTCGAGGAGCCAGTTATTAGCTGATAGAACAGGCTTTCTTCGGAAAACCTGTTTTAATATCTCTTTAGGGCCTATAGCTCAGCGGTAGAGCAGCCGGCTCATAACCGGCTGGTCCCTGGTTCGATCCCAGGTGGGCCCACCAATTTCGATATTCGACTTACGACATTCGATTTTCGATACTTTATTTATCGACAGTCGAAAGTCTAACGTCGACCATCGAACATGGCCCGTTGGTCAAGCGGTTAAGACACCGCCCTTTCACGGCGATAACGGGGGTTCGATTCCCCCACGGGTCACCATTCTTGACATTCGACACTAGACATTCGACGCTCGATAAACCATTGTCGAAAGTCGAAGATCGAACATCGAGAGTCGATTATGGGTGATTAGCTCAGCTGGGAGAGCGCCTGCCTTACAAGCAGGATGTCGGCGGTTCGATCCCGTCATCGCCCACCACACCTTAAAAACCTGCGAAGCAATTCGCAGGTTTTTGTTATACATACATTATTAGGAGTATTTAGCCATAAGGCGAAATACTAACAGGGAAATTTACTGGAGGACTATGCACGTGAAAATAGGAGAACGTTTACAAGCAATTGCCGATATGGTCCCTGTCGGAGTGACCATGGCTGATATTGGCACCGACCATGCTTATTTACCAATATATCTTATTTCCCATAGTGTTGTTGCCCGTGCAATCGCCGGCGATATTCACCAAGGCCCTTATCTATCGGCTAAAAATGCTGTTGCTGCCGCACGGTTAGAAGAGTTCATCTCAGTTAGGCGCGGTAACGGGCTTGAGGTAGTACGTCTGGGGGAAGTTGAAACTGTCGTTATTGCCGGTATGGGTGGTTTGAATATTATTGATATCTTACGTTCGCGGCCGGAGGTCACAGCTACACTCAAGCGCCTTATTTTACAACCTATGATAGCGGCGTCGGCGGTCAGAATGTGGCTGCAGACCAATGGCTGGCAAATAATCAGTGAACAGCTTATTCAGGAAGATGGTAAGTTATATCAGATTATTGCGGCAGAGCCTGGTGAAAGTCAGCCCTTAGAGCCCATACTCTATGAAATAGGTCCGCTGCTCTGGCAGTCAAGACATCCGCTGCTGCTGCTGCACATTGAGGAGTTAATTGTGCATTTACGCGGTGTGCTGGCGGCGATGGCAGGAAGTGCTGAAGCCGTACATTCTGCGAAATATAGAGAATTTGCCGATAAACTTAAGGATTTGGAGGACAAGCGCACATGTCTGTAAAATGCCATGAAGTTATTACCAAGCTTGAACAATTAGCACCAAAGCATTTGGCGGAGGAGTGGGATAATATTGGTCTCTTAGTTGGTAGTCCTGAGCAAACTATTCATAAAATCATGATTACTCTAGATGTAGACCAAGTGGCTATCAATCAGGCCATCGCTATAGGTGCTGACATGATTGTGTCCCATCATCCGGTACTGTTTAAAGGTATTACCAATATTCGAACTGATTTACCGTTAGGCAGCATGCTATTTGATCTGATTAAAAATAAGATAGCCGTATATGCCGCTCATACCAATTTGGATAGTGCTCCTGGTGGGGTGAATGATATTTTAGCCCAAAAATTTCAACTTAAAGATAGTAAGCCGCTATCAACAGTGTATCAGGAAAAGTTATATAAATTAGTAGTATTCGTTCCAGCATCTCATGTTGAAAAAGTACGAATAGCTATGAGTGAGGCTGGCGCAGGCCATATTGGCAACTATAGTCATTGTACCTTTCAGGCCAAGGGTATCGGAACCTTTTTGCCATTAGCGGCAACTACTCCTTTTATCGGTAAAGAAGGTCAGCTTGAATTTGTTGATGAAAGTCGAATTGAAACGATTGTCCCGTCAGGATTGCGCTGTCGCGTAATTAATGCTATGTTAGCGGCTCATCCTTATGAAGAAGTTGCGTATGATGAATATTTATTACAAAACAAAGGGCCTAACTGCGGTTTAGGAAGAATTGGACGACTTGGTGAAGCCATGTCGTTACGGGATTTTAGTAATCAAGTAAAACATTTATTAATGGTTAATTCAATAAAGGTGGCTGGGTCAGCCGATGCAATAATAAATCAAGTGGCAGTATGTGGTGGCAGCGGGGCAAGCCTTATTAGAAATGCCATTAAAGCAGGGGCCGATGTTCTGGTAACCGGTGATGTAAAGTATCATGAAGCGCAGCAAGCCCTTGCCCAAGGGCTTGCGATTATTGATGCCGGTCACTTTGCTACCGAACAGCCGGTGGTTCAATGTGTAGCTGCCTATCTGGATAAACAAGCCTGTGAAAATGGTTGGGCTGTAGAAATAATTGCTAATAATTCAGGCAAAGATGTATTTGCCGCTTATTGATTTGTTTTGTCGTTAGTGTTATAATTACATTTTATAATAATATGGTTTCTGAGTACGAAAGATGATCGCAGATGTTTGAGGCATCTGAGGAAAGTCCGAGCTCCATAGGGCAGGGTGCTGGATAACGTCCAGCGAGGGCGACCTTAGGGATAGTGCCACAGAAATGTAGACCGCCTGACGTTTTGTCAGGTAAGGATGGAACGGTGCGGTAAGAGCGCACCAGCAGTCAGGTAACTGGCTGGCTAGGTAAACCCCACCTGGAGCAAGACCAAATAGGGAAGGGATGAAGCGGCCCGCTGAACCTTCCGGGTGTGTCGCTAGAGTTGTCAGGTAACTGGCAATCCAGATAAATGATCGTCGCCGCCAAAAGCGGAACAGAACTCGGCTTATTGACTACTCAGAATTGAGCATAGTAAAACCCGCAGACTTTTTTTATTGTTTGCGGGTTTCGTATTTTCTTTTATCTAGGTTGAAATATTCTTGGTTGCTAGAACGAGTAATGGTAACACACTTTTGCAGGAGCTACTATCATCATATTTTTAAAAAAGTATTTTACTCTCTAGACAAATGCTATTTTTATGCTATAATAAAAGCATAATTAAATTACTGAGTCAATGATGACTCCTTCACATGATTAAGTTATGTGTAGGAGTCTATTTTTTTCTTCATTTCTTATATTGTGCTAGTGTATAAAAATAACACGTTATAATATTTTCAAAAATTTACAGCATAAATTATTCAAATTTAATGGTAAGATGAAAAATTGAGAGGGGTTTTTTTGATGAGCAACCTAGGTGAAATTTTTGGTTCAAATGTATTTAATGATGCTGTTATGAAAGAGCGCCTTCCTAAAGCTACTTACAAAGCTTTACAGAAGACAATTACAGACGGTCTTCCTTTAGACCCGGCAGTTGCAGACGTCGTAGCAAGCATAATGAAAGATTGGGCACTTGAAAAAGGCGCAACACATTTTACTCATTGGTTCCAGCCAATGACAGGCATAACTGCTGAAAAACATGACGCATTTATAGCACCAACTGCCAATGGCAAGGCTATAATGGAATTTTCAGGTAAAGAATTAATTAAAGGTGAACCAGATGCTTCTTCCTTCCCATCTGGTGGTATTAGAGCAACATTTGAAGCCAGAGGCTATACTGCCTGGGATTGTACATCACCGGCATTTATAAAAGATGATTCTTTATGTATACCAACTGCTTTTTGTTCATATACAGGTGAAGCTTTGGACAAGAAAACGCCATTATTACGTTCAATGGAAGCTTTATCCAAACAAGCCTTACGTGTATTAAAAGCTCTTGGTAATACAACTACAAGCAAAGTTATTACAACTGTTGGACCAGAACAAGAATACTTTATTGTTGATAAGAAAACATTTGAACAACGAAAAGACTTAATATTTAGCGGAAGAACACTTTTTGGTGCTAAACCTCCTAAGGGACAGGAATTAGAAGATCACTATTTTGGATCAATCAAAGAAAGAATTTCTGCATACATGAAGGAACTGGATGAAGAACTTTGGAAGCTTGGAATTGCTGCAAAGACTAAGCATAACGAAGTTGCTCCGGCACAGCATGAATTAGCACCAATATTTTGTACTACAAATATTGCAACAGATCATAACCAACTCACTATGGATATAATGAAAAAAGTTGCTTTAAGACAGGATCTTGTATGCTTATTACATGAAAAACCATTCGCTGGAATCAACGGTTCTGGTAAACATAATAACTGGTCAATGGCAACAGATGATGGAATGAACCTACTTGAGCCAGGTTCTACTCCACATGATAATAAACAGTTCCTGGTATTCTTGTGCTCTGTTATAAAAGCAGTCGATGAATATGCGGGTTTATTAAGAGTATCAGCTGCAAATCCCGGGAATGATCATAGACTAGGTGCTAACGAAGCTCCTCCAGCTATAATATCAATATTCTTAGGAGAGCAATTACAAGACATCTTAGAACAAATTGAAAAGGGTGGAGCGACAAGTTCTAAAACCGGCGGTCATATGGAAATAGGTGTTACTACACTTCCAGCTTTACCCAAAGATGCAACTGACAGAAACAGAACATCACCATTCGCATTTACCGGTAATAAATTTGAATTTAGGATGTGTCCTTCTTCTGCCTCCATCGCTGAGCCAAACTTTATTTTAAATACTATAGTAGCTGAAGTATTAAGCGAAGTTGCCAATCGATTAGAAACCGCTAAAGATGTATGTGCTGAAGTTAAAGCAATTCTTACCGAATATGTAACTAAGCATAAGAATGTAGTATTTAACGGAAATGGATATTCAGCTGAATGGGTAGCTGAAGCTGAAAGAAGAGGACTTCCCAACATAAAGACTACTGTAGAAGCTACTAAAGCATTAATTGACGAAAAGAACTTAGCAGTAATGGAAAAACATGGCGTACTAAGCAGAGTAGAAATGGAGTCCCGCTATGAAATAGCTCTTGAAAATTATATCAAGACTATTAACATTGAAGCGTTAACTATGATCGAAATGGCTAAGAGACAGATACTTCCTGCAGTTATCAAATTTGCTACCACCCTTGCTAAATCAATTAATACAATCAAAGCTACAGGAATAGCAGCCGATCTAACTGCTCAAACTGAATTGCTTACAGAAGTATCTTCATTAACTGCAGCCTTAAAGAAAAATATTGCTGTTCTTGAGGAAGCTGTAGACAAAGCTTCAAATGCTCATGGAGAGGCTTACGAGCAAGCTTCATTATTCAGATTTGATGTATTTGAAAAGATGGATGCTTTAAGAAAAGTTGCTGATACACTTGAAACTCTAGTAGATAAAGATGTATGGCCAATGCCAACTTATGGAGACTTATTATTTAATTTGTAATATAGGCCAAGCCTAGTTTGATGAAAAACCCCCCTATAATTGCATTAACCTATTGAAAAAAGCACTGGCATTTAAACCAGTGCTTTTTTTATATTATATGTCATTCCTCTATTGGTATTTCAGGTCCCTGGAGTTGGTATTGATAAAAAATCAGATCAAGCCATTTACCAAATTTATAACCAGCTTTCCGGATTGTACCAGACTGGCTAAAACCTAATTTATCGTGCATTAATCTACTACCTTCATTGCTCGCGTCTATACCAGCTACCATTGTAGCATAGCCTTTGGTGTTAGCAATCTTTATTAACTCTTTCAGTAGTGAACTCCCGATATGTTTTCCTCGATGGTCTTTGTGGACGTAGACTGAATGCTCTATGGTATACTTATACGCAGGCCACGCCCTGAAGGACCCAAATGTGGCAAAGCCAACGACGGTATTGTTTTCTTCAAACACCAGGATAGGAAATCCGTCTGTTACCTTCTGCTCATACCATGATGTCCTATCTTCAAGGGTATGGGGTTTATAATCATAGACTGCTGTGGTATTGAGTATTGCCTCATTATATATTTCTAAGATAGCCGTTAAATCACTGTATTCTAGATAGCGAATCATCGGTATAACCTCCACATAAGTTCTATTTGAGTAAAGGGCTGATTGTTTGAGATTTACGTTCGACGTAGATATTGACGCTTCCTGCTTTGTATACTGGGGACAGTCTCCTAGACAAAATGTATTTTTATGCTATAATAAAAACATATTTTAAATCTGAGTCAATGAAGTTTCCTTACAAAAGTGGGAAGAGTTTGGTTTTTAGTTGTATTGACCAGGACAAATGTGAAAAACTATATTGTAAGACATTTTGTGTACGAGGTGAAGGAAAATGGTAAAAGATTTAGTGTATCTAATTCCTGCCGGTAAGTATGGTAAAGAAGAAATTGCAAGCCTGCTCACAAATCATCCTGAAATTAAGTTTGCCTCACTTGTTGGTATTGATTTGGCAGGCAACGATACTGATGAGAAAATTCCTATCGAATTATTTATTAAGGATATGGACGATTTCTATAATGGCACAGCAGTACAAACAGATGGCTCGTCTGTTGTTCTTACTGGCATTGCCGTATTAAACAATGCCAAAGTAGATATGCTTGCCGACGCTAGTGTAAATTGGTTTGTAGATTATAATTTTGAACATATTGATGAAGAGACAGGTAAGCCTATCGGCACACTTCGTATTCCTGCTTATCTGGTACATAATGGTCTCAGAGTTGATTCGCGTTCAATTTTGGCACAAAGCTTGGAATATATTAAAGGTGAGCTGCTAGACCTCTTTAAAAAGAATGCCAAGATTGCCGGCCTGGAACATATTAATGGGGCCGATGTAGAAGATATTATCTTTACCTCTGCTACAGAACTTGAGTTTTGGGTAAAAACCCCTGCGAATAAGGCTGACGTTGAAGATCTTTCTGCTTCACAGGTGATGCAAGAGCAATATTGGCAGCGTACTCGCGGCAATGTCCGCACTGCAATGGAACAGGCTCTGATGATGATGAAAAATTACGGGCTTGAACCAGAAATGGGGCATAAAGAAGTTGGCGGCATTAAAGCCCAGATTGATGAAACCGGTCATTTGAATCATGTTATGGAACAGCTTGAAATTGACTGGAAATTCTCTAATGCCTTACAATGTGCTGATAATGAACTGCAAGCTAGAATTTTAGTTAAAGAAGCTTTCCGGGCAAATGGTCTTGAAGTAACCTTTAAAGCAAAACCAATCATTGGTGTTGCTGGCAGCGGTGAACATACACATGTTGGTTTTGCTGCAAAACTTAAATCAGGCAAAATTGTCAACCTATTCTCACCAACCGATATGAAACAATACTTCTTAAGTGCTATTGGTTATGGTGCCATTATGGGTTTCTTAAAGCACTATGAGGTAATAAATCCGTTTATCTCTGCTACTAATGATTCGCTTAACCGTTTAAAACCAGGCTTTGAAGCGCCTGTATGCATTGTAACATCGCTAGGACATAATCCGGCTACACCATCCCGTAACAGAACTATTTTAGCCGGTCTTGTGCGTGATGTTAATAGTCCAATGGCTACTAGATTTGAGGTTCGTTCTCCTAATCCATACACAAACACCTATACTGCCTTAACAGCCTTCTATATGAGTATGCTTGATGGTATCAAAGCAGCAGTTAACTCTGGTAAAACGGTAGAAGAGCTTGATGTAGAATTATCCAAAGAGGCGGGCAAAGAGGGTTTTTATCTTGAAACAAACCGGGCATACCGTAGCGAACACGACGTCTTTGATGATTATTCTGCTGAAGAACGTGACCGCCTGTTTTCTAAACCGCCGGCAACTGTTTGGGAGAACATGCAGAACATTAAAAAGTATCCAGAAAAAGTTAAAACGCTTACTGCCGGCAATGCTTTCCGACAAGAACTCATTGAAGCCTTCGCCGCCGGGGCATTGGTTCGTTGGAAAGCTGAACTATTAAACCGTATTATTCCAGAAAACCTGAGCATTGTTAAAGAGGCTAAAGCGTTACATGAGGCTGATTCGGCCAGTGACCTTGATTTGACCAATTGGGATAAAATCAATACCATTCGCGTGTATTTAGCGAAAGACTGTATGTTGCAAAAAAGCTTGTTTACCCGCATTAAAGAAGCGATTCAAACTGGTGATTTTGATGCCGTATCGGAAATGCAAATTGAAATGTCAGCTAAAGTCGGCGAATTAGAGATGCTTTATCGCGAATACAAGAAAAATATGATTCATATTTGTTAGAACGTTCAACGTTAAAATTGCAAAAAATCCAGTAGACAGTACTGGATTTTTTGTGCTTATCCTGATACATTAAATAATAAATTTAAATGACATAAAGACAACAGGAATTATGCTAGAAATATGGAATATAGCAGTATATTAGCTTGAAGGAGGGTACAACTATGAAAAAAAATGCTTGTGATATGGGCAACTTGTTTAGTGATCTGGAAGGACTGAGGATAGCCGTTGATATGGAGGCCCGTGGTCGTGATTTTTATAAAAATGCAGCTGCGAACACAGATAATAAAGAACATAAAGCGTTGTTCATGCTACTCATGAATGAAGAGACCACCCATTTTGATCAATTTACGCAACTGTACAATAAAATTAAAACGGATAAGCTTCCGGATTCCAATGACTATTTATTTGACCAGGAAACTTCAAAATATTTAACAGTTCTTGCAGAGCCGCATATTTTTCCAAAAGACAAAGCAGAAATAGAACTCCCTGAGCTAAAGACCGCTGCCAAAATTTTGCGGGCTGCTATCCAGGATGAAAAAGATTCTATTCTATTTTATGATGCTTTAGCTAAATGTGCTAAATTTGAAGAAACCCGCAATGTATTTAATCTGCTAAAAGCAGAAGAACAGACTCATGTAGTAAAACTTCGCGAAATGCTGGATAGTTTGTAAATTGAATTCAAAAAGCAGCGTCTTTTGGACGCTGTTTTTTAATACATAAAGAAAGTATAAGTTTTTTGAACCGCAGAGACGCAGAGTTCGCAGAGGGAATGTCTCGATATACATCTCCCCTCTGTGCTCTCTGTGTACTCTGCGGTTAGAGCCGTATCCTCAAGGGCGCGATAGCGCTATTTTATTTTTTTATAAAAATTTTTATAGCTTAGCAGGATTTTTATAGTTTATATCTAATTTATAATTATACTCTATTACATATTATTATTTTATGGGAGGCTTTAATAATGGAAACTAAAACAGATTTACTTGAAAAAGGTGCTATCGTTCAACGTGACAGAGAAACATATGCAATTGCTCCACATATTCCTGGTGGTGTAATTCTTGATGTTAATGTACTTAGAAAAATTGCCGATGTTTCTGAAAAATATGGTGCCAAGGCGCTTAAGCTGACCTCGGCGCAGCGGATCGCTATTGTTGGTATTCCTGAAGATAAGATTGACGCTGTATGGGAAGAACTTGGGATGGATAAAGGTGCTGCTGTTGGCCTTTGTGTCCGGAGTGTGAAAATTTGTCCGGCAACTCATTTCTGTAAACGTGCACAACAAGATGGTCTAACCTTAGGTTTTGCTCTTGACAAAGCATATCATGGGATGGAATTGCCTGGTAAGATGAAATTTGGCGTTAGCGGCTGTACTAACTCCTGTGGGGAAAGCTGGGTTAAAGATGTTGGTCTTGTTGGTACGACTAAAGGCTGGAAAATTGTAATTGGCGGCTGTGCCGGTGCTAAACCCAGGATTGCCGATCTGTTAATTGAAGCAGTCCCTCAGGAAGAAGTACAGCCGATTATTGATAAGATAATTGCTTACTACAAAGAAACTGCCCGTAAGCATGAACGCCTTGGTATGATGATAGACCGTCTTGGTCTTGAGACGGTAAAAAAAGGAATATTAGGTTAAAAGATAAGTCTCAGTTATTAAAAAGATAAAGC
This sequence comes from Sporomusa sp. 246TCP1, assembly GCF_057319775.1. Classification (NCBI taxonomy): domain Bacteria; kingdom Bacillati; phylum Bacillota; class Negativicutes; order Selenomonadales; family Sporomusaceae; genus Sporomusa; species Sporomusa sp. 246TCP1. The sequence goes on from NZ_CM170492.1 coordinate 1,342,502, forward strand.
GCCTGCTCGTCAGGCGCTTTATCTTTTTAACAAGGTTTATAGAAATTTTTACAAAATAGCGTTATACTGTCTATAGAGAGTTGCTTAAGGGGGCGATTACTATTCAAGCTAATAATTTATATGATATAAAATCGGTCCTTACACAGATAGAACAAGTATCCCAATTTAGCCAGGATAATGCTGGCATTACCCGCCTTGCATTCACTCCCGCCGATTATCAGGCCAGAAATTATATCATTAGCCTTATGCAAACAAGTGGACTTACCGTACATATTGATGCCATCGGCAACATCATAGGACGATTTGTACCAGAGGGCACAGATAGTAGTCCGTCTGTTGCAACAGGCTCTCACCTTGATACAGTGCCATCAGGCGGCAAATATGACGGTGTCCTTGGCATAGTCTGCGGTTTAGCAGCAATTAACCGTCTAAAAGCGTGTAGTGATATCAGGCATCCTCTGGAAGTGATCGTTTTTGCCGCTAAGGAATCCAGCCGTTTTAACTTGCCAACTATAGGAAGTAAAGCTATGGCTGGGTTGGTTACTGCTGCCACCCTGAACGCGATTAAGGATCAGGACGGTATCGCTTTAGCAGCAGAACTAGCTGCTATCGGCTTTCAGACTAAACAGATTTCCACTGCGAGCCGCTCTAAAAATAGTATAAAAGGCTTTGTAGAACTGCATATTGAACAGGGGCAAGTCTTAGAACAAGGACGAATTCGTATTGGTATTGTTGATAAAGTTTCCGCTCCTACTAGATTGAAAATAATAGTAAGAGGAACAGCTGGTCATTCTAGTGTTGCCCCCATTGAGGAACGTCAGGATGCGCTTGTAAGCGCAGCCATGATTATTCTGGCTGTTAGAAATATTGCCGCCGAATATGAGTACCAGGGTGCGGTGGCTACTGTAACAATTTTAAAAACCTATCCAGGCTCTATTAATGTAATTCCAGGTCAGGTTGAAATGTGGGTAGATATTCGGGGTACAGAGCATGAAAGCGTAATTGAAATATTACAGGAAATTAAAGATGCTGTCAGTTCCATTGCCGATAATTATAATACCCCTGTTGCAATTGAAGTATTGTCATCAGAAAAGCCGATACTTCTTGATGATACTATAAATCAAATCATGGAAGCTACTTGTTGTAAATTAAAGCAAACCAGTTTACGGCTTGATAGCCGTGTCAGCCATGACGCTATGAATATAGCACATATTGCGCCTGCAGGCGTATTATTGATTCCCTGCAAGGATGATGGTATTAGCTACAATGCTTGCAAAGATGCAGCTCCTGATGACATAGCAGCTGGTCTGGATGTATTAACAGAAATCCTATATCAGTTAGCCAAATAGGTTATAAAAGCTATTTCTTTAAAGCGAGGTATAATTTTGAAAATCGATGTTTGTTTTACTCCCAACGATTTTACTAGTAAAGACTATTATGGTTACCATGCGGTGGTTATTGATGTGCTGCGAGCAACTACTAGTATTGCCACTGCGTGCGCCAATGGCTGCCAGTGTGTAATACCTGTGAAAACAGTAGAAGAAGCGTTTTCACTAAAAGCTCAAAATCCTGATGCAGTATTAGCCGGGGAACGCAGCGGTTTGCTTATTCCCGGGTTTAACTTGGGAAACTCACCCTTTGAGTACACTAAAGACCGTATATCCGGAAAAATAATTGTTATGACAACAACTAACGGAACATTGGCATTAAACAAAGCAGCTGCTGCTCAAAAAGTATATGTAATGGCTTTTGCTAATGCTGCTTCCATAGTTACCGCTCTACACCAAGCACAAGAAAATACGATTATTGTATGCGCTGGTTCGGAGGGGAAATTCTCATTAGAAGATGCTTTGTGTGCCGGTCTGGCGGCAGATTGCCTCAGTCATGAAGCTGAGCTAAGTGATACAGCATTAGCAGTGCAAGCTATGTATCGGGATTTTGCTGCCGATTTATTTACAAGAGTATCCCAATCGTCACATGCAGATTATCTATGTAATATAGGTTTTGAAAAAGATGTTGCTTTATGTTTGAAACAAGACACAATAGCTGTTGCTCCGGTATTTGCAGCAAACGCTATAACTGCATAAGTGAGTGAACTCGTTGCAGCATAGCTGAAACATTGGGGATTCAGGTGGAGAGTCTACTCCACCTGAATTAACGCCGCCTATAAAGGCGGGAGTCTTGACTCGTATCCAAGATAAATTCAAACTTCTTAAAAAGCCCGAGTGCTCCAATGCAACGCGGGCTTTTTCTAATCCCAATATAATGTATAATTTTTTCAGGGGTATGGCAACGATTCGTTCCCACTCGTTCAATGGGCGGTTTGCGATCAGACCTTGCTGCCTTTGAATGGTTTATAATTTATTATTTTTGCTTTCTTGTTTCTTCATGATCAAGATGGACAAAAATATCTCGTCATATTGACATCCATACTATAACGTTGTTATAATGTACCCTATACTATAACATTGTTATAGTATAGACACAACCAGTTACACTCTTACGGAGGCGCTATGACGGAAAACGACGATTCACAAAATACTCGGACAGTCATCTTGGAACGAGCGCGCGAACTTTTTTTATCGTTGGGCTATCACAAAACCACGATGCGGGCTATTGCCGAGGCTGCAAGCCTTTCAACCGGCCCGTTGTACTTTCACTTCTACAATAAAGCGGAGGTATTCTTTCAAATTTGCAGTGAGGCGTTTGATTGTCTGATTGCCGATATCCATCGGGTTGCCCAAAAAAACGGACACGCCGCCTTGCGCCTTCGGGACATTTACTATTCGTATAAGTCTTTTTATTATCAAGAGCCGCAATTCTTTGAAATTATGCATTTAGCGACAAATCCTATGGCAGGCATTAATCTTCCCCAACCACTGGCAGAGACGCTGAACGAAAAATCACAGGTACTGATTCAAATTATGGAGGATATCATCCGAGAAGGTATTTCCCGTCATGAGCTACGGCCCATTGCCCCCCGTCAATTGGCTATTTACTTATATTCTGTTGCGGAAGGAGTGTTTTTTTCGAGCCGTTCGGGTATATTGCAGCGATCAGAGGTTAGTCTTGACAAAATGATTGAAACCGCGATTGATTTGATTGGCTTAGGCATGATTGATAAAGTGGGGTTGTCAGAGGAAGCAGAGAAGGCGAAGCCTGCTGGATAGTCTAACGTTGCTTTACTTAAGAACGCTTATATCTAGCCACAGACGGATTCAGCCCATAGGCTTTACCATCTATGGCTTGACTCGCAAGGCTACTTAATAGCACTTGCTGTCTAATCCTGACTTTACCGGCATGCTACGTCCCCCAGCGGCTTTCGCATGAGGTTAGTCGGTTGTCTTACATCGCAACGCAGGAGTTTTGATTTCTGTGAAATATATGTGAAGCGCACAACGTGTGCACGCAAGGAGGATAAATTAATGACAAAAGACATAAGAATAGCTGGGATTATCAGTAGTCCAAAATTTAATGGCAACACCGCTACACTTGTTCGTGAGGCTCTTAAGGGCGCAGAGGATGAAGGCGCAATAATTACAGAAATATTTCTACCCCAATATAGGATTGAACATTGTACTGGCTGTTTTAGATGCTTGGCCGAAGGAAAATGCCACATCACTGACGACTTTGAAACGATACGAAATGTTTTGTGTGATGCCGACGGGATTATTTTAGGTTCGCCAACGCATGCTTTCACTTTCAATTCAATTATGAAGACTCTTTGGGATCGACTAGGATTTTTTGAGTTTTTGACTTGTTCTGTAGCAGGGGGCAAGTATGTCGTCGGAATATCAGCCGCCCTTGGCATGGGGCATAAGAAGACCGCCAAAGAGCTCGCTGGTTTTGCAACAACAGGAGTGTTCAACAGGGGCTATATATCTGGTATTCTTGGAGTTGGACTTGGCGGAAAAGAGGTTGCAAACAATACCGCTACTTTAAAAAAGGCACGTGACTTGGGAAGGAAAATTGTTCGGGATATAACTCGGGGAAAACAGTATCCACTCCAAAATCCTTACAGCAGGCTAATAAAATATTTTATATTGCAGCCTTTATTTCGCAAAATCATTTTGACTGATAAAGAAGATAAAACGAAGGGTGTGTATAGTGAACTAAAGAAAAAAGGATTGATAAAATAGGGATAGGGACTATGGTTTCTTTATTTTACCGCTATTATTTATGTAAGCTATGTGATAGAATAGCCTCGGATTCCACCCATTACACGAGAGGAGTATTTTTATTGAAAAAGAAGGTAGTCGCTATCCTTTTGATGGTTTTTGCAATGCCGCTGTTTTCATCAGCAATGCCCCGGGCAGAAGCCGCAGTGTGGGACAATAAACTAGCTGAAGTCGTTACAGGAACCTCAACTGCTGACCAAATACAAGCGTTACTAAAATTACGTGAGACTCTCAAACAAGATGATAAGCAGGTTTTATGGGGAACACTTGCCAAGACAGCAATCGAGAATACCGGAAAAGCTGATATGGTAAATACTTTAACTGCTTTGTCGCAGCAACTGTCAACCCAAGATCAAGCAGCTGCTAAAGCAAACCTTGTTAAAGCAGTAGAAACGGCTGTGCGCAGCAAAGTAGATGAAACGGTTAAAGAAGCGGTAACTACTCGTCTGGCAGGATACCAGGATGAAGTTGCTCTGCTGTCAACATTACTCAACAGCAATAATAGCCTGACACCTACAGCCGTACAGAATAATAATTCCCTTGCTGGTGCGCCGCAAAACTATAGTAAGCTGATTAACATGACTGCGACAGCTTATGGTCCAGGTTCAATCGATAATGGTAAATGGAATGACCTGACTTATGTAGGCGGTAAGGTTAAGAAAGGGGTAGTAGCCGTAGATCCTGCTGTTATTCCTATGGGAACCAAACTTTGGGTTGAAGGTTACGGTCAAGCTATAGCTGACGATCAAGGCCGTGCGATTAAAGGCAATCGTATTGATTTAGCGTTTAATACCAGACAAGAAGCGCTGGATTATGGGATTCAAAATGTGAAAGTATATGTTCTTAAATAACCGGCTTCGGCCGGCTTTTCTTTGCTCATATCCCTTTGGGTGGCTGCATATATTTGGGAATGAATATGCTATCTACAAGGAGGGGACAAAGTGAATTCCATTTTATCATTTGGATTCAGAAAATCACCGATATTTTATGGTATAGCAATTTTTGCGATTTTGAGTATTGTTTTTAGTATTATTGGCTTTGAGTATATGGATGAACAAGAACTGGCATCAATAGATACCACCAGTCAACCAACCAACGCACCCACAGGCAAAGTGAGTATAGTAATAAATACTCAATCTAAAGTACTTGAAGTTTATAATGATGACCAGATATATAAAAAATACAGGATTGCAGTAGGCAAAAGCAAAACCCCGACGCCGATCGGGGAGTGGAATGTGGTATGGAAAGACTATAATTGGGGAACTGGATTTGGAACACGCTGGATGGGATTAAATGTTCCTTGGGGCACTTATGGCATTCATGGGACAAATAAACCCTGGTCAATAGGTCAATTTGCCAGTCATGGTTGCATTAGACTGCGTAATAAAGATGTTGAAGAATTGTTTGAATGGATTCCGATTGGGACTCCGGTGCGTATTGATGGTCGAAAGGCTATAATTAAAAGAAACCTTAAATATAAAACTTCAGGATCTGATGTTGTTGCCTTACAAATGAAACTCAAAGAACTTGGCTACTTTCAGGGTAGAGCAGATGGCTTGTTTGGCACTATGACTGAAGAAGCTGTTAAGGCTTATCAGGCAGATAAGGGAATTACCACTACCGGTGTAGCTACCAAAGAGTTTTGTGCCGCGTTAGGGATATAGAATTAGTAAGAAATTCTATCAGAATATCAAGAAGTTGACGAAAATAGCAGATAAGTGTAAAATACAACCTAGTACTGGATTTGACCAAACTGATATTCCGGTGTATTCTATGTATAATGCCGAATCCTTATAAGGTACGGGGGACCCAATACACATATAGGGGTGAATCCGCTAACGCGGTAGGGCGTTCTTAAGCTCTTCTCTTTGGCCCGAATCCGACAGCTAACCCCGGAGGCTAATGCTTAAGGTTTTGTGTTTTGCTTTGCAGTGCATGACAGCTAACCTTAGAGGCATACTGAAAAGAGAGGTGATCGATTGGGAAAACTTTTTTTAAAGGTCTTTTTTTTGCTTTCTTTACTGATAGCCGTAAGCATTCCCTCGGTGAGCATGGCTGCGGGACCACAGGAGCAACCCACTATAATGCTCGGGGCACGCGGCGATAATGTGCGGATTGTACAAAAATATTTGGCTGACAGTGGTTTTTATTCAGGAGACATTGACGGTATATTTGGTCCAATTACTGCAAAGGCTGTAAAAGAATTTCAACATAGTTCCTCTCTTAACGTAAATGGTATTGTTGATAAAGAAACCTTTGCCTATTTGGGACGGCTGGCTGGGGTGCCAAGCCGGTATAGCCGTGCCCTTAGTATGAAAGCATCGGCCTACTCTGCGTATGACCCGGGTAATGGCAGCTATACCTATGGCGGAAACCTTTTGCGTAAGGGTTTGGTTGCTGTCGATCCAGCAGTTATTCCTTTAGGAACCCGGCTATATATCCCAGGATATGGCTATGCAATAGCTGACGATATTGGTGGTGCAATAAAGGGCCAGCGTATCGATTTAGCATTTGATAATCGCCGTGAGGCATTGAATTTTGGCGTGCAAAGAGTAACTGTGTATGTAGTTGACGGATAAATTGCAGGTTGCGGCCTGCTTTTTTTGTTTACTGATAGCAGCTAATGTTATTATCCCCCAAGAATATTAAGAAGCATCAAGTACTATACTACTGATAGAATTTGAGAATTTCATGGGGGTTGGTTAGGATTGAATTTTATCTCAAGTGAAATGCTGCCGTTGGTGCTGGCTTTTGTATCTGGGGTGTTAATGGCAGTGCAGGGATCGATTAATAGTGGTTTGAGTAAGGTTATTGGACTGCTCGAGGCTACGTTTGTTGTTCAACTTACGGGAACTATTTTAGTCATGATGCTACTGTTTATCGGTAATCTGGGCAAAGGCAATCTGTCTGCATGGCAGGAGGCACCATGGTATTCCTGGCTAGGAGGTATTCTTGGTGTTGCCATAATCTATTTGGTAGTCGCCAGCATTCCCAGTGTCGGTGTTGCCAATGCCACTACGGCCATTATTGTTGGACAAGTATTAACAGCAATCATAATTGACTACTTGGGGGGATTTGGTCTTGAACGTATGGCTTGCAGTCCCAAGCAGCTAATTGGCTTGGTATTACTCGCAGTTGGTGCTAGACTGCTATTAAAATAGTTTTTTTTATTTTTTTCTTAATTAAGGTGTTAACAAAAAAAAAATTATGCGGTATACTTATCATTAGGATTTTTTGGTAATGTACTAACACAAGGAGGCAAGGCATGGATTTTAACTTTACTCCCGATCAATTGGATATGCAAAAAATGGTAAGAGATTTTGTAGCGAAAGAAATTGCGCCTCACGCTTTAGAAATGGATAAAGAAGGTATAGTTCCCTCTGATTTATGGAAAAAGCTTGATGAGGCAGGCTTACTTAATTTAACTGTACCGGAAGAATATGATGGACCAGGTCTTGATGCACTCTCAATTGCTCTCATCTATGAAGAATTAGGTAAAGGGTGTGCTGGTGTAGCTACAACAACCGCTGCAAATGCTTTAGCTTCCTACCCAGTAGTACTCTTGGGGTCCGAAGAGCAAAAACGCAAAATGTTTAGTGTCATAAATGATGGTAATTTGGCCGCCTTTGCACTAACTGAACCAGGTGCAGGCTCAGATGCCGGAGCAGTTGCAACAACTGCTGTTAAAGACGGGAACGAGTATATACTTAATGGTACAAAATGTTTTATTACCAATGGTGGTATTGCTGAAATATATATTATTTTTGCCAATACTCGCAAAACTGCTGGTATCCGTGGATTGACAGCCTTTATTGTTGACAGGAACACACCAGGCTTCTCTGTTGGCAAGGAAGAAGAAAAGATGGGCATCAGAGCGTCAAATACTTGCGAATTAATTCTGGAAAACGTACGTATTCCTGTGGAAAATAGAATTGGCCGCGAAGGCGAAGGTTTTAAAATTGCGATGAAAACACTGGATGCTGCCCGGCCATTTGTTGGTGCCGTATCTGTTGGGCTAGCACAAGCTGCATTCGAGCTAGCCGTTAAATACTCAAAAGAACGTGTACAATTTGATAAGCCCATTGCCTCATTTCAACTTGTTCAGGCCATGCTGGCCGACATGGCTATGCAAATTGAAGCTGCCCGTTTACTGGTATACAAGGCTTGTTGGTTGAAAGACCAGGGAGTTCCTTATTCCAAAGAATCAGCCATTGCCAAGTGCTTTGCCGCTGACACTGCCATGAAGGTTACGGTTGATGTCGTCCAAGTACTGGGCGGTTATGGCTATTCCAAAGAATATCCGGCAGAAAAATATATGCGTGATGCTAAAATTATGCAAATTTATGAAGGTACCAATCAAATACAGCGACTGGTTATTGCTAATAATATCCTGTACTAATTTATAATTTTGATACTTGACTTTAGTAGTTAACCGTAATATAATACATATGTGTTTAGGGACTATAGCTCAGTTGGTTAGAGTACTACGTTGACATGGTTAGGTTACTATTACCAAGTGACTGAACTATAATATGTTTAGAACGTAAGGGGTAGTCCTTACTACCCCTTATTTTAATTACACATGGGGTTATAGCTCAGTTGGTTAGAGCGCTTCGTTGACATCGAAGAGGTCTGCGGTTCGAGTCCGCCTAACCCCACCAAACCGAAACTTACTTCGCAGTTATACTGCGAAGTTTTTTGCATATTTGTGTTCTTGTAACTCTTTGGGGGGGAGGGAGTCCTATGGGTGAAGCTGGTTCCAATAATTTGAGTGAAGTAGAATATTTGTTTAAGCCGTTCTAAGTGTGTCTTAAATCGTGGTAAGGAAAATCTACTGGCAGGTAAAAAACAATCCTAAATTTCCGTGTTTTCGTATTGGGAGAAAGACTTTAATCCCAAGAGAAATTTTCCGAAAAAGTCCCGTAACTCCCGTAACCCCTCGGCCTTTGCCGGAAAAAGCGTTCCGTAGGAGAAAAGCCGGGCGGTATTCCGTTAAAAAATCCGTACTGTTTGAGCGTAGCGAGTTTACGGATTTTAGGAATATCGCCCGGCTTTTCAGCTTTTGGAGGCTTAGGGCCTAGACCTTTTGTTACTTTTGGGGCAATGCCAAAAGTAAAACCCCTCTACTTGTATTCCATTGACTCAACTTAAGACAAAGGATCGCGTTAGCGGTTTTAAATGCTAGTGTTTATTTAGTGTTTACTTTGAAAAAAGGGTATCTTAATACCTTGGTAATTTACCCTGCTCAACGTAAAATTCCATCGTTCCAATTTCCTTCATACAGTTATTGGCTTGCAGCCAGCGCTCACGGAGGTTCTCCGAGAATAGGCTCTTATCACAAGGAAATTGGCTACACTGGAAGCAGAAGTCTACTCCCTGCTCCTTGTGGCATGTTTTGACGGTACAATCTATGGGACAGTGGCAGTCTTCACTCCGGTAGCCACCACACTTAGCCGCCGAAAAGTAGTCGAGCAATTTTTCGAAGTCCTTTCCACTATAGAGCAAAAGAAAAGCCCGGCTAATGCCGGGAACCCATTCAGACGCTAATCTTTATACTTAACAAAAACTACATAATAAGCAATTGCACAAGAGATAATAGTCGTTACTAATGCGGGCAACCAATTAACCAGGTTAGCAGCTACACTAATAATGCCAATAATGGCAAAGGATACTACTATCCCCCAGCGTGATGAATTACGCCGTTCAGCTATAATTTCATGGCGTCTTTTTACATATAGCGGTAGGTAAAGAAGTAAGCTGGTAATTACCAGGCCATAATAAATAAACTCGTAAAAGGATAAATGGTGCATGAACTTAAATCCCCCTTAGTGTCTGTCATATCTTCCTTTATAAATTAGGTGACGCCGGTCAGTTCTCCTTTTTACCATTCATTGGTTGCAGATAAATATCGGGACCAAAGCCAGCCCATTCGATCATTTTTCTGGCCTGTTCCTGTAAATTGTCGGAAATAGCGGGAGTATGAACTGATTTCATTCAAATTGCTGTACAAGAAAATCGATAAAATATCTGCTTGCTATTGGCAGTGCCATTTTATGTTTAAATGCGATCCCGATAGTGCGGACAATAGGCGGCGATATTTCTTTGGTGATAATGTTATAGTTGGTTCTGTTTAACACCAGTTTAGGCAAAATAGAAATTCCCAGCTCATTTTCAATCATGGACATAATGGTATAGTCATCAATAACACGGTATTGAATATTTGGTTGTAAGTTACTTTGTTTGAAAAATTCCAATGGTTCGCTTAATTCACCTTCATTCAGAAGGATAAATGGTTCATTGGATAATTCTTTTAAAGAAACTTTTTCGTGGGAAACTAAAGGGTGATTGCTCGGCAGTATGGCCAGCATTTCATCTTGCCGTAAAGGTATTGTAGTGAGATCAGAAACGGCATCTGGATTAACAAAACCGAAATCGACGCTGCCTTCCTTGATCCATTGTGCTATACTTGTGTATTCACCTTGATGAAGTTCAAAATTAACAGATGGATAATGTTCTTTGAAATCTTTCATCAATTTCGGCAGCCAATGGCAGGAAACACTTGTAAAAGTTCCTATACGAACAATACCGCTTTGTAGGCCTTGCATTTCTTTGCGTTTTTCCATAAGCTCACAGTAAGAATTATGCAATTTTCTTATATAAGGCAATAATTCCTCGCCATCCGATGTGAGCGCAATGCCTTTGCGTGAGCGAAGCAAAAGCTTAGTAGACAGTTCTTGTTCCAGGGAACGTACCATCTGACTGATGGCTGATTGTGTATAGCCGAGTTTTTCAGCTGCTTTGGTAAAGCTGCCAGTTTCAATTATAACGATAAATGCGTTATAGCGATTCATTGCTTACTCCTAATACATTAGAATATCTTATATAAATATTATAAGTATTCATTTTACTTATTGTCAATCTGCATGTTAAAATAAGAAAAAATCAAGGAGAAAACAAATGAACGATAATATTCAACATTGGAAAAAAGGTATTAAAGACGGCATTCCAATTTGTCTTGGTTATTTGGCTGTTTCGTTTACTTTTGGTATTATGGCTAAAAATGCTGGGCTTACACCATTCCAAGCCGTTTTTATGTCATTAACAAACCTAACGTCAGCAGGGCAGTTTGCCGCGCTTGGATTAATTGGAGCATCTTCAACCTATGTTGAAATGGCAGTTACGCAACTAATTTTGAACTTAAGATATTGTCTGATGTCGTGCTCAATTTCGCAAAAACTGAATTCAAAAAAACCCTTTCTGCATAGGTTTTTAGTTGCTTATGGGGTTACAGATGAAATATTTGGAGTGTCGGTTTGCCAAACCGGCACATTAAATCCGTTTTATAATTATGGTTTGATGAGCGCTGCTGTCCCAGGCTGGACATTTGGCACACTGCTTGGTGTTATTTCCGGGAGCATTTTGCCGGAAAGAATAATAAGTGCTTTGAGCATTGCTATCTATGGTATGTTTTTAGCAATAATATTTCCCCCGGCTAGAGGCAATAAGCTATTAGCTTGTATAATTTTGATATCTATGTTTATGAGTCTGTTGTTTGCCAAGCTTTCGGTATTTTCCCATATTTCAGCGGGTTTTAAAATCATAATTTTGACGTTACTAATTGCAGGAATAGCAGCGTTGCTTTTCCCCGTAAAGGAGGAAGAGAATGAAAAGGAGAAGGAAGACTTTGGACAGTGCGTTGCGCCTGTCCTTGAAAAGGGAGGAGCCGAATGAGCAATAATATCTATTTGTATATATTGGTTATGGCTGTAGTTACTTATCTGATAAGGCTGATACCTTTAACCTTAATACGAAAAGAAATCAAGAATAAGTATATAAAATCCTTTTTATATTATGTGCCCTTTGTGACACTGGCTGTTATGACATTTCCTGCTATACTGGATTCTACCGCAAATCGATGGTCGGCTTTGGGTGGATTTATAGTTGCGGTTATTCTTGCGTATCGGGGCCAGAGTCTATTTAATGTTTCCTTGTTAGCATGTGTTTCGGTTTTCTTAATTGAACTTATAGCCTATTGAGTAACTCTGGCGGCGGGTAAAATAGAAGATTAAGGTGTTAGAGTGATGTAATACGCAGCAAATCATGGTAAAATGTAGTTAGTGCTGCAGATAAAGCTTTATAACTTAAAAAAATGAGTGAAGGAGAAAGGTATGGAGTCTCAATATTTTTGGATGAGTTTGGATGACTTAGAGCAAATAGTGATTGGAAATGGAGAAGTTTTGTTGATTAATAAAAATGGAGAATCAACAAGAATTGGGACTACTGTCGATGAAGCTAGAAAGAGATTAACAGATTTCGGCAAGGATGAAGATTTCCCTGATTTTATGAATGATTATAACGGGTAAGCCGTCCTGCGGATGAGAGCCTTCGGGATCTTTTGTTTTTGCAGGAATTATTTATTTTTTGTCGAACTTTATATAAATTTAGTAAATAAGAGAGGGGTTGATTGAATGGAGCCAATGGAAATTATTTGGATAAATGATGACAGTAAAGAAGCAATTGTTAAACATGACACTGTTTATTTGTTCCAAGATGGAGCAATGTCAATCTATGATATGGGTAAGTCCTTGTTAGATGTAAAAGAAGTGCTAGAGAGAATAGGTAGAGATGATATAGTCGAAGAGTTAACTGAAAACGGTATTTTATAATTGTGTTAGGCATAGCAGTTGCACTTATTTTTTTACAATAAGGGAGTAATTCTAACATATAGTAGTATTTTGGCCGTATCCTCCGGGGTGCGGCTTTTTTATTTACATATGCAGCAGGAATTCATCGGCGTGTATGTAAATATATGTATTAGTTATGCTTCCGGATGTTTGATTACAAGGGGGAGTTTGCGATGCTATATAAATATCTTGCGCCAGACAGAGTAGATGTTTTGAGAAATTGTATGGTTAGATATACTCAGCCTGAAGCATTTAATGATCCATTTGAAGTTAAACCTTACATAGCCAAAATTACTGAAGATGAGCATGTAACCTTTAGAAAATTTGAGGAACTTATCCCTGAAGTGCTACGTGAGTATTATGATTTGCAACCGCGGCAATTACAAGATCAAATATCCTTTACTGTGTTTTATGAAAAAGTCCGGGAAGAATTGGGAGTAGCTTTTAAAAAAGCATTTTACCAAATGGAAGAATGGGTTACCCCAGTGGTTCGAAAGATGTATCCGGATAAGTTTAGTGACATGTTAGGAATTTTTTCTTTAACTGAAACGCCGGATAATCTTTTAATGTGGGCTCATTATGCAGCAAGTCACGAAGGCTTTGTAGTGGGATTTGATTCAACTCATCCTCATTTTGATAAGCAAGGAACAGAAGCGGAATTAGGTTACTTGCGTAAAGTTGAATATCGTGAAAATCGCCCTGCGTTCGCTGTTACAGCTCTGACAGGTACAGACGTTTTTCTGGTAAAGAGTACCCAGTGGAGTTATGAGCAGGAATGGCGGATTATACGCCCCCTGCAAGATAATAGTAAAATTGTTCAGAATCAGCCCTATCCAATTTATCTTTTTCAATTTCCGGCAACTGCAATCAAAGAAGTTATTTTAGGCTGTAAAATGACCAACAATAAAAAGCAGGAGATCCTGGCAGTTTTAACATCAGATTCTTTTCAACATGTACAAATCTGGCAGGCTGAGCCAGATGAATCTGAGTTCAAATTGAAGCTAGTGAGTGTAGCCCGGTAGCGTACGAAAAATTTCTCGATAAACCGGTTATATAAAAAAAACTTGCCTATGTAAATATAGACAAGTTTTTTTGGTGGCGGCGCAGGGATTTGAACCCCGGACACTGCGGGTATGAACCGCATGCTCTAGCCAACTGAGCTACGCCGCCGTATAAAAAAATAGTAAATGGAGCTAGTGACCGGGATTGAACCGGTGACCTTATCCTTACCAAGGATACGCTCTACCGACTGAGCTACACCAGCATTGGTTGCGGGAGCAGGACTTGAACCTGCGACCTTCGGGTTATGAGCCCGACGAGCTACCAACTGCTCCATCCCGCGATATTGATTTTTTGCCACAGAGTAGATTATATAGTAGAGCGAGTCAGATGTCAATTTCTTTTGGGTCAAATGGTCCAGTAATTAGCCCAGTAATTACTGGAAGGCAACCTAGCATTGACTACTGTTATTTAATGGTGTATATTAAATTATTGTACTGTTTACGTTATTAAGAGTGTAATCCCCTAGAGCCTTGCTAAGATTATTTCCCGTTAACATGACAGTTATGCTATAAAATGTAATAGAATTAACTTTAGGAGGAAACAATGTCAAATCTTGTTCCCGAAATTAGTAAACGCCGTACCTTTGCAATTATTTCCCATCCTGATGCCGGTAAAACAACATTAACAGAAAAATTATTGCTATATGGTGGAGCTATTCGTCTGGCTGGTTCGGTCAAGGCGAGAAAAGCCCAAAAGCATGCTGTATCTGACTGGATGGAGATTGAGAAGCAGCGTGGTATCTCAGTAACGTCCAGTGTCTTGCAGTTTGATTATGATGGTTATCGCGTTAATATTCTAGATACTCCTGGTCACCAGGACTTTAGTGAAGATACGTATCGCACCTTGATGGCTGCTGATAGCGCAGTCATGCTGATTGATGTGGCTAAAGGTGTAGAAGACCAGACTAAAAAATTATTTCAAGTTTGTAAACAGCGGGGGATACCAGTATTCACCTTCGTAAATAAACTTGACCGCTATGGACGTAACCCTTTTGAACTTATGGAAGAAATAGAGAAGGTTCTGGGTATTCGCGCTTATCCAATGAATTGGCCAATTGGAATTGATGGTAATTATAAAGGCATTTATATACGTAAGCAAGCTAAGATAGAATTGTTTGAACGCAGCGGTGAGCATGGACAGTGGGCACTCCCGTCAACGCAGGGCAGTGTAGATGATCCGGCTTTTAAAGAACTGCTTGGGGAAGAAATTCATCAGGCATTGTGTGATGATATTGCGCTTTTAGATGTGGCCGGTGAAACATTTGATTTTGACAAAGTAACCAGCGGGGAACTTACCCCGATGTTTTTTGGCAGTGCTATGACTAATTTTGGGGTTCGTTTGTTTTTAGAGGATTTCTTAGAAATGGCACCACCACCTGTACCAAGAATGTCTTCCGAAGGCTTTGTTGCTCCTGATAATGATAAATTTTCAGCTTTTGTATTTAAAATTCAGGCCAATATGAATCCGGCTCACCGGGATCGCTTGGCTTTTATGCGGATATGCTCAGGAAAATTTGAACGGGGCATGACTGTGTATCATGTACAGTCTAAAAAGCCAATAAAGCTGGCACAGCCCCAGCAATTTCTGGCGCAAGAACGAACAATTATTGATGAAGCCTATCCGGGCGATATCATTGGGTTATTTGATCCAGGAATTTTTGGTATTGGTGATACCTTGTGTCAGGAAGGTTCAGTCTTTACATTCCAGGACTTTCCTGTTTTCCCTCCGGAACAGTTTGCTCGCATTCAAGCTAAAGATACTATGAAACGAAAGCAATTTGTTAAGGGAATGACCCAACTGACACAAGAGGGAGCTGTACAGGTCTTTCATCAGCCTGACTATCCTGTAGAATCTTTTGTTGTTGGCGTTGTTGGCTCATTGCAATTTGAGGTGCTTGAATACCGTCTGAAACACGAATATGGTGTAGATATTTTAATGAATAAATTACCGTATTCGATAGCCCGCTGGATTATTGGCGAAAATCTTGATGTAAAAGCTTTGAAAAATATGGATAGTGGTCTTTTGGTGCAAGACATCAAGAACAGACCGGTTGCCTTAATCAGTAATGAGTGGCAGCTTAGATGGGTGGTAGAACGGAATCCGGAAGTAGAATTCCTGGTCGTGCCTGAAGACGCACAGCAGGTCTGAGGGGGCATAAGGCTATGTATACCTTTCCGCTAGAGACTGATGAAGTTATTAAGAAGAAATGTCTCGCCAGTTATGCTAGTAATAGAGAAGTTTTAACTGGAGCACTTTACCTGACAGATCAGCGTTTGGTATTTGTCGGCTATGTCCTTAACATTACCAACAAATATATGGATGAGATACCGCTGGCTCATATTAAAGAAGTACTGCCGGAAAAGACTTTTTTTGTTATCCCCAATGTGCTTAAGGTAGTTACTATCAAAGATAAAGTACTTAAATTTATTGTAGAAGGCCGTAATGAATGGCTTAAGGCCATTCAAAGACAGATTGACATAGTTGACTAACTATATAAATCATCTCACTCTCTTCATTGTCATTGTATGCAAATAAGCTGTGAAACATATACTATATGAGAAGGGAGTGATGGTGGTGAATTTGCTTTCCATCGGCCTGAATGGAACGACCGGGAATATCAAGGAAAAGTTGGAACAGGATTGTAACATACTGACTCATGAAGGCTTCCGGGTAGTTATCGAAGAACTGGATCGAGGCAATTACAAGTTCTTGGGCATAAATATTATTGATGGCGAATTATCTTTTCGCAATTATGAAAGGATAAAAGCAGTTTTAAAAAACAGTGTATCTCAAATACTTGCAGATTGGATTATTACCAATGAAGAACAGCGGCTTATAAATAAAATTGTTGCCAACAACTATTTTTATTTTAATCATGACGAACGCGCTACAGTGGAATCAAATGCTTTGAGAGTGCTTGCCGGCAGTTCGGCCCGTTATAAGCTAATACTAACCCGAATTTTAGATTATCTTGAGAATCACCATGAACTAGTACTTGATGGCTTTTTGAATTTCCGGCTAAAAGATTACCGCTTGCAGCTATCACAGATTATTGATAATGTTGTTGATGACTTTATGATGGAACTGGAATATAAGGAGTTTATTCGGCTGTTACGTTATTTTGTCGATGTTCAGGAGCCACGCGAAGAGGAAGCTCATGTAGTTATCAAGGATAATGTTTTTACCCTTTTTGATTCACATGGCAAAGTAATTGCTAATCAATATATGGACGATAAGGTATTGCCAAATAGAACCGGCGATAGTTTTGACAGCCTTAACTATGAAGATATGTTAATAAGTACTTTAATAACTATTGCACCACGGAATATTATGATACATAGTACTAATCGACTCAGAGACAAAGACCTTTTAGACACAATAAAAAGTGTATTTGATGACCGGGTAGTAGTCTGCAAGGGTTGCGAACTGTGTTCAACTGATTATGCCGGCAAGTCAAATCATACTGAGTCATAAACTTGACATTCTTACTAGATTTGTATATAATCTTTGGTAATTAAACATTGTTATCAACAGTAATGCCGAGGACAAGATACTATCGTGAAAGGCGTTTCAGAGAAAAGATGCCGCAGGCTGTAAGCATCTTTGCGCAAACCAATAGTATTACCACCTTGAAACTGCTTCGCTGAACAACAAGTAAGCCTAGCCGGGGATACCCCCCGTTATCAAAGTCTGAGATGGCTATTAGCCAAACAGGGTGGAACCACGGGTATAAACTCTCGTCCCTATAGGGAATGAGAGTTTTTTTATTTGGGTTAAGGAGGCTACCAAAACATGAGTAAAATTAAGATGATATTAAAGGACGGAGCCGTACGTGAGGTTGAACAGGGAATAACCTTGGCTGAAGCCGCAAAATCCATTAGTCGCAACTTGGAAAAAGCAGCATTGGTTGCTAAGGTAAATGGTCAAGTGACTGATCTAACTGCCAAATTGGAAAATGACGCTAATGTTGAATTCTTAACATTTGACGATGAGGATGGCAAAGCTGCTTTGCGCCATACCTCTTCACATATTCTAGCTCAAGCCGTTAAACGTCTGTACGGTGATGTAAAATTGGGCATTGGCCCATCAATTGCCAATGGTTTTTACTATGACTTTGATACTGCTCATACGTTTACCCCTGAAGATTTAGTAAAAATCCAGGCTGAGATGGAGAAAATAGTAAAAGAAAATTTGCCGCTTGAGCGCAGGACAGTTAGTCGCGAAGAAGCCCTTCAGCTGTTCGCAGCACAAGATGAGGTATATAAACAGGAGCTTATTCACGATTTACCGGAAGATGTGGCGATCTCTCTCTATAAGCAAGGCGAATTTGTTGACCTATGTGCAGGACCTCATGTTCCAGCTACTGGCCGGGTTAAGGCTATTCAGTTGCAGAGTATTGCCGGTGCTTACTGGCGTGGGGACGAAAAACGCAAGATGCTGCAACGTATCTATGGAACTTCCTTTGAAAAGAAAGCTGATTTAGATGCCTATATCACTATGATGGAAGAGGCGGCCAAACGTGACCACCGCAAACTAGGCCGCGAGCTTGATTTGTTCAGTATTCAGGAAGAAGGTCCGGGATTTCCTTTTTTCCATCCGAAAGGGATGGTTGTTCGTAACGAACTTGAGGCTTTCTGGCGTAAGTTGCACCTAAAATTTGGTTATCAGGAAATTAAAACCCCCATTATCCTTCACCAAAAACTCTGGCAACAATCCGGTCACTGGGACCATTACCGTGAAAATATGTATTTCACTAAGATCGACGAAGAAGGCTATGCAGTTAAGCCGATGAATTGCCCCGGGGGGATTTTGGTATATCGTACGCAGCACCACAGCTACCGGGACCTGCCGCTACGGACCTGTGAGTTAGGACTTGTTCACCGTCATGAACTTTCAGGAGCACTGCATGGACTGATGCGGGTACGCAGCTTCACCCAGGATGATGCTCACATTTTTATGTTGCCATCACAAATTAAGGCTGAAATCAAGAAGGTTATTGAGCTTTTCAATACAGTATACAGCGTTTTTGGATTATCCTATCATGCCGAACTAAGTACTAAGCCGGAAAAAGCCATGGGTTCTGATGAAATATGGGAAACGGCGACAACAGCTCTTAAAGAAGCACTAGAAGAACTGGAAATGCCTTTTAAAATTAATCCGGGAGATGGTGCTTTCTACGGTCCTAAAATTGACTTCCACCTTCAAGATTCCATCGGTCGTACCTGGCAATGTGGTACCATTCAATTGGATATGCTGATGCCGGAAAAATTTGACCTGAATTATATCGGGGAAGATGGACTTAAACATCGTCCGGTAATGATTCACCGGGTAGCTTATGGTAGTTTAGAACGCTTTATCGGTATTTTAATTGAACATTATGCCGGAGCATTTCCAATATGGTTAGCACCTGTACAGGTTAAGATATTACCAATAAGTGAACGTCATGCTGAGTATGCCAGAGAACTTGCACAAAGTATGTTTGACCAGGATATTCGCGTCGAAGTAGATGATCGCAACGAAAAGATCGGCTACAAAATTCGCGAAGGTCAAATGCAAAAATTACCTTACATGCTTGTGGTGGGTGACAAAGAAGCGGAAACCCGGACTGTGGCTGTTCGTAAACGGGGGCAAGGGGATGTTGGCGCAATGCCTGTTGATGATTTCATTACAATGGCAATTGCTGAAATTGCTGCCAAAAGCTAATGTACTGTCGAAAATAGCTTGACTTACCTGAAATTAGATGTTATTATAATCAAGTGATTTAAATATTGCATTAAGCAGAAGCCATCCACTTCTCACCTTACAGCGCAGTACACTGTTGTTGGTAAGGTTATAGTAAGCAAAACGATTTAGTTATGCTATTGTGCGGGTGGTCTATGCCACCCGTTTTTTATTTTAATTGAAACAAAGTATATCAGGAGGTGAGCGGCAATTAGCAAAGAGACTTTAAAGATTAACGAAGAGATTCGGGCAAAGGATGTTCGCGTAACCAGCAGCACAAATGAGCCATTAGGGATTATGTCGCTAAGAGACGCGTTGCGTATAGCGGGGGAGCAAAATCTTGATTTAGTAGAAGTAGCACCAACTGCTAAACCGCCGGTATGCCGGATCATGGATTTTGGTAAATTCCGGTATGAGCAACAAAAACGCGATAAAGAAGTCAAGAAAAAGCAAAAGGTAGTTTCCATTAAAGAAGTTAAATTGCGTCCCAATATTGAAGATCATGACTTTAATGTGAAGCTAAAAAATGCCCAGCGCTTTTTAGAAGATGGCGACAAAGTCAAAGTAACAATCATGTTCAGAGGAAGGGAACTTTCTCATCCTGAACTGGGCAGACAAGTGCTGGTGCGAATGGCTACCTTACTTAAGGAAATGGCTAATATCGAACGTGATGCCAAGCTCGAAGGTAAAAATATGATTATGATTGTAGCTCCTAAGCCCAATACTACACAATCTAGCACCTAAATAGAAAGGGGATATCTTACTATGCCAAAAATGAAAACACGCCGAAGCGCTGCTAAACGTTTCAGAGTAACCGGTAGCGGTGAATTTAAACGTTCCAAAGCTTTCAAAAGTCACATTCTTGAGAAAAAATCTCCGTCCCGTAAACGCAATTTGCGTAAAGCAACTTTGGTTAGCAAATCTGACCATGATCGCGTAGTGAAAATGATTCCTTACGCTTAAAACTATAAACAATTTATAAGTACATCAGGAGGTATCTGTCATGCCAAGAGTTAAAAAAGGCGTTACTGCACATAGACGTCATAAAAAAATACTTAAATTAGCCAAAGGATATCGTGGTTCCAAGAGCAAGCTGTTCAAAAAAGCTAACGAAACCGTGATGAAAGCACTGTACTATGCACGTGCTGACCGCCGCACCAAAAAAGGCGATTTCCGTAAACTATGGATTACCCGGATTAATGCTGCCGCCCGTATTAGTGGTATTTCTTACAGTCAGCTTATTAACGGACTTAAAAAAGCTGGTGTAGAAGTTAACCGTAAAATGTTGGCCGACATGGCAGTTAACGATATGCCCGCATTTGGCAAGTTAGTAAGCGCTGCTAAAGATCAACTGAAATAACAAAAACTCCCGAAGAATTTTCGGGAGTTTTTTTATGTATAATATTTATAAATATTGGTATTACTAGTAAACAAATCCAGTTAGCAGACGCTGACTTGAAAAATTTGATTTTTGAGATAATTGGCAGGTTTTTTTTGGCTCATGGCGAATAAACATTATATAACAAACAATTAATTGGCAATTTAAAATTTGTTTAATAAAACAAAAGGAGGAGTTCACCTTGGCCCTAGTAGCAATGAAAGAATTACTCCAGGATGCAAGAAAAAGAAAGTATGCAGTTGGTGGTTTTAATGTATTTAACTTTGAGACGTTAGGCGCTGTTATTGAGGTGGCAGAAGAACTAAAGACTCCCCTGGTGCTTGGCATTCCTGAGCGGTTATTTAAATTTGTCGATGTTGATACCCTGAGTGCTGCTATGAGTAGAGCTGCCCAAAAGGCTTCTGTGCCTGTAGCTCTCCATCTTGACCATGGACATACTTATGAAGGGGTGATGAAAGCCATTCGCTGGGGATTTACGTCTGTTATGTTTGACGGTTCAGCATTGTCTTTCGAGGAAAACTTAAAACGCACTAAGGAAATTACTCGCATAGCCCATTC
This sequence comes from Sporomusa sp. 246TCP1, assembly GCF_057319775.1. Taxonomy (NCBI): domain Bacteria; kingdom Bacillati; phylum Bacillota; class Negativicutes; order Selenomonadales; family Sporomusaceae; genus Sporomusa; species Sporomusa sp. 246TCP1. The sequence goes on from NZ_CM170492.1 coordinate 1,364,104, forward strand.
TCTCGGTATATCAGTCGAGGGTGAATTGGGCTATGTTGGTTGTTATGGTAATATAAAAGATATAAATGAGGAAAATCTTGTTAAACCGGAGATGGCCCATGCTTTTGTAGAGAAAACCAAAGTGGATGCATTAGCCGTAGCAGTGGGGACAAATCATGGGGTTTATCGCGGCAGTCCCAAACTAAATTTCTCGCGGCTCTCCGAACTTAATAGTACGGTTAATGTACCACTTGTAATGCATGGTGGCTCAAAACTTACTAAAGATGATTACTATAGCTCAATTCAGTCTGGCATAACAAAAATCAATATTGCTACAGATATGTCGCTGGCTGCCGCCGAAACAGTAAAAGCTGAATTGGCTAAAAATCAGTCTGCCAATTATATTTACTTAATGTCAATGGTTAAAAATGGCGTTAAAGATTCAGTCCGTAAATATATGTTATCCTTCGACTGCATCTCAAAAGCAATATAGCTGACAACAATAGACGCCTATAACCCCCCGGCGCATAGCGCGAGCGGGGGGTTGTTTAGTTTTCTGAATTTGAGTATAATCGTTACGTATTACTAGATTTAGGGGTGGAGCATTTTGGGGGTAAAATTTGTTAACCTACTCGATATCACGCAATGGAAGCTTACCCCGTACCAGATATTGGTATTGGGGTTTGCCGGGCTGATATTGAGCGGGACGCTCTTGCTAATGCTGCCAGTTGCGGCGGTGGCAGGGACAGGCTTAAGCTTTATAGATGCCTTATTTACGGCGACATCGGCGGTTTGTGTGACCGGGCTGGTAGTGGTCGATACCGGTACATACTTTTCGCTATTTGGCCAACTTGTGATAATAAGTTTAATTCAAGCCGGTGGTCTGGGTATAATGGCCATGTCTACGCTAATGGCAATACTTATTGGCAAAAAAATTAATTTGCGGCAACGTCTGGTTATGCAAGAGGCGTTGAATCAGTTTACGATTGCTGGAGTTGTACGATTAACCCAATATATCATTAAAGTGACGTTGCTGATCGAATTTATTGGTGGTACCCTCCTTGCAATCCGCTGGTATCAGGACTTCGGTTTGAAAGGTATCTATTTTGGTTACTGGCATGCGATTTCCTCCTTTTGCAATGCGGGGTTTGACTTGTTGGGAAGTGTAACCGGCCAGTTTTCCAGCGCAACTGGCTATGTTGATGATATTGCAATTAATGTAGTACTTTCGCTGCTAATAATTTTAGGTGGTATTGGTTTTACTGTTATTGCTGATGTGTGGACAAACCGCCGGTTTGATAGGTTATCGCTTCATTCTAAGGTGGTTTTACTAACGACCGTAGTGCTGATTGTCTTTGGTGCGATTGTGATTTTTTTACTCGAATATAATAACCTTACTACATTAGGTAGTTTATCCTGGCAGGAGAAAGTTTTGGCCAGCTACTTCCAGTCAGTGACAGCACGTACTGCTGGCTTTAATACCGTAGATTTAAGTAAATTTACTGATGCGACCTTATTTTTTATGGTACTACTCATGTTTATTGGTGCATCTCCGACTTCTACCGGCGGTGGTATTAAGACTTCGACAACCGGTGTTTTGGCAGCAGCCACCTGGGCCTTAATTAGAGGCCGCCAGGATGCGGAATTGTTTGAACGGCGTATTCCTCAATCCATTATTTATAAGGCATTCTCTGTAATGCTGCTCTCAGCTGTTTTGGTTATTTTTGTGACCATGATGTTGAGTGTTACGGAAAATCAGCCTTTCATTAATTTACTATTTGAGACTACGTCGGCGTTTGCTACGGTTGGTCTAACAACAGGGATTACACCGACGTTGACAGTATCAGGTAAAATCTGGATCATCATAACTATGTTTGCCGGGAGGGTTGGGCCAGTTACCTTAGTGTTAGCATTGGCTTTAAAAAGCCGTAAGGGAAATTTACAGTATCCGGAAGGAAAATTACTCATTGGTTAAAGGGAGAAATTGAATGAAAAATAATAAAAATAAGCAATTTGCGGTAATTGGCTTAGGACGCTTTGGTACCAGTGTTGCCACCACATTATTTAAGCTTGGCTATGATGTATTGGCAATTGATGTGAATGAAGAGCAAGTCCAGAAAATTAGCGAAACTGTGACCCATGTTGTTCAGGCAGACACCACTGATGAAAATTCGTTAAAAGCATTGGGTATTCGCAATTATGATGTTGTCATTGTAGCTGTTGGGTCAGACATTCAGGCTAATGTTTTAACGACATTACTTTTAAAAGAGCTTGGCATAAAATACATTGTTGCCAAAGCCATTAATGAACTTCATGGTAAAATGTTAGCCAAAATCGGTGCAGACCGTGTTGTCTATCCTGAGCGTGATATGGGGCTGAGAGTTGCCCATAGCTTAGTATCAACTAACGTGTTAGAGTATATTGAATTGTCGCCAGATTTGAGTGTTGCCGAAATTACCGCGCCGAAAATATTGGTAGGCCACAGTTTGGCAGAGACCAATCTGCGGGTAAAATATGAACTAAATGTTGTCGCGATAAAAAGGAATGAAGTACTACTTGTACCACCCCCTTCGGACGAGAAAATTAGGGCAGGGGACATACTAATTTTAGTAGGGCAAACTAAAGGTATTCAAAAGCTGGAGGAATTAGAGTGAGCGAGTATATTTCCAGCGCTACTAACAAGCTGATTAAGGAAATAGCCTCGCTTCGTCAACGAAAATACCGGGATAGGCTGGGCATGTTTCTGGCAGAGGGGGTGCGTCTGGTCGAAGAATGTGCTAACGCTTCCTGGCCTGTAGAGATATGCATTTATACCGAAGAAGCCGCTGCGCGTGAACGGGCAGCGGCTGTCGTTGAACGATTAGGGGCTGCAACTTGCCGAATGGTCGTAGTATCGGAAGATATTTATAATAAGATTTCAGATACTGAGCAGCCACAAGGAATTATGGTGGTTGTAAAAAAACGTCAGTTTTCTATTGAACAGCTGCTTCTTAGACAAGATAAGCTGCCCTTGCTTGTTGTTTTGGATGGTGTTCAAGACCCGGGCAATGCAGGAACTATTATTCGTACTGCAGATGCTGCCGGCTGCAGCGGGGTTATTATGCTGAAGGGGTCTGCTGATATCTATGCCGGCAAGACTGTACGGGCAACAATGGGTTCTTTATTTCACCTGCCGGTAATGGAAGGCCTGTCTTCTGCTGAATTAATACAAAGCCTCAAGCAGGCTGACATAAAGCTGCTGGCAACCTGTTTACAGCAATCAGACGTTTATTTCCAAGCTGATTTTAACCGTCCCGCAGCTATTATTTTAGGTAACGAAGGTCAGGGTATTAGTCCGGAGCTTATCAGCGCCGCTGATGCCTGCCTCAATATACCACTTGTTGGTCATGCCGAGTCGCTTAATGTTGCCGTAGCTGCCGGTGTAATATTGTATGAGGCAGTAAGGCAGCGGACAACCTTGTAATTTCTAAACTGCTATGATATAATACGTTTAGCAATGACGGAAATTGCCATTAGGGCAGAGAGGGCGTGGTCTTACGATGATGACCGCCGAATTCTTCTGGAGATTGTTTGAAGCTACAGGTTCCATTGCTGCGTATTTATGGTATAAACGGCTAAGGTTACAATAATTTTATAATAAACTTTATGCAGTGCGATGAGGAAGAGAGTATGTTAGCCACGTTTTCTACAGGGAGGATGCTGCCAGGGATTGAGAGCGGCACTGAAACAGTTAACAGAAGTTCACTTCTGAGTACCTGGACTGAAGAGATATTCTTGTGTAGGTCTGGCGTTTTTTCCGCGTTACAGGAAATAGAGTATAATTAGGGTGGTACCGCGAAATCAAGACTTTCGCCCCTTGGGGCTGGGAGTCTTTTTATTTTTATTCTTATATTCTTTAGGAGGCATGTATGGAACAAGAACTTAATTCATTAAGGGACACAGCGCTTAATGAGTTGTCCGCAATCGACAATAAAGAAGCGCTTAATGATCTAAAAATTAAGTATTTAGGTAAAAAAGGTCTACTAACTGGTATGCTGCGTGGGCTTGGGGCATTAACCCCTGAAGAACGACCACGGATAGGCCAAGTGGTCAACGAAATCAGAAATGAGATTGAAGACATTATTGCTAGTAAGCTGGGTGCCATGAAGCAGGCTGAACTCTCCCGCAAATTGGCTTCAGAAACTATTGACGTAACCTTGCCAGGCCGTTCCACTGAGATTGGTCATTTGCATCCTCTGACACTGACTTTAAACCGGATTAAAGACACCTTTATGCGAATGGGTTTTGAAATTGCTGAGGGTCCGGAAGTGGAAAAAGACTACTATAACTTTGAAGCATTAAATCTGCCGCAAGATCACCCTGCCCGTGACATGCAAGACTCTTTTTATATCACTAAAGAGTTCTTGCTTAGAACGCATACTTCACCTGTACAGGTCCGGACATTGCAGTCGGCAGAACCTAACCAACCAATTCGAATTATTGCTCCCGGAAAAGTATACAGGCGGGATTATGATGCTACCCATTCACCAATGTTCCAACAGGTGGAAGGCCTGGTAGTTGATAAAAATATTAGTTTTGCCGATTTAAAAGGCACACTTGAGTTATTCTTAAAAGAAACGTTTGGCAACAGGGTTAATGTACGGTTTCGTCCTAGTTTTTTCCCGTTTACTGAGCCAAGCGCCGAAGTGGATATTTCCTGTGTAATGTGCGATGGCAAAGGGTGTCGTGTATGTTCAGGCACAGGCTGGTTGGAGATTTTGGGTTCCGGCATGGTCCATCCGCGTGTACTTGAAATGAGCAGTTTTGATCCGGATAAAGTCAGCGGCTTTGCTTTCGGTATGGGAGTAGAACGGATTGCGATGCTAACTTACGGTATTGATGACCTCAGATTGTTTTTTGACAATGATATGCGGTTTTTGCGCCAATTCTAAGCTATATATTCCACATTGAAAAAGTTTTCAGGCACAGGCGGGTGGTGTACTCGCCTGCAAAAATTTAACACGTTGTATATAGTGAAAGGGGAAGGTTATGAGAGCGTCAATTAAATGGCTTAACGATTATGTTGAAATAAATGAGTCACCTGAAAAACTGGCAGATATGCTGACAATGGCCGGTATTCCGGTAGAAGCGGTGGAAAAGTTAGGGCAAAATATCTCTGGTGTAGTCACAGGTAAGGTACTTGGGATTACCCCACATCCTAATGCGGATAAATTGTCGGTATGTAAAATTGACATTGGCACCGATCTGCTGACAATTGTTACTGGGGCAACCAATGTCCGCCAGGGACATATTGTGCCGGTAGCTACCGTTGGTGCCGAGCTGCCTAACGGAATGAGTATTCAGCCAACAAAGCTGAGGGGATTGCTGTCAAGTGGTATGCTATGCTCGACAGAAGAGCTTGCCATTGATAGCAAACTGGTTGCGCCTGAGGCGAGAAATGGTATTTTTATATTGCCTGCTGATACAGCCGTGGGAATTGATATTCGCGTGGCACTGGGACTTGATGATGTTGTGCTTGCCTTTGAGCTTACTGCCAACAGGGCAGACTGTTTTAGCATGCTTGGTATTGCCCGGGAGATTGCTGTACTAACAGGTGCTACCCTGAAAAAACCGATGCTTAATTTAAAAGAAACCTGCCCAGAGAAAGCGGCCTCGCTGGCAAATATTCAGATTGTTGACTCTGAGCTTTGCTCAAGATTTGCTGCAAGAATTATAAAAAACATAAAAGTTGGACCATCACCTGTCTGGATGCAACAGCGTATTCAGGCGGCCGGTATGCGGCCCATTAACAACATTGTTGATGTTACCAACTTTGTGATGCTGGAATTTGGTCAGCCCATGCACGCCTATGACTATAACCTGCTTGCCCGTCACAGTCTGGTTGTTCGCAAACCTAACCCTGGCGAAAAGTTGACTACGCTTGACGGCATTAAACGGGAGCTTGAGCCAGATATGCTGGTTATTGCTGATGCCGTTCAGGCTGTTGGTATTGCCGGCGTCATGGGGGGACTTGCCACAGAAGTTACCGCCAGCACACAAAATGTATTACTGGAGGCCGCCGCATTTAAGGGCTCAAGTATTCGCCGGACTTCGCGTGCCCTGGGACTTCGTTCAGAGGCCTCCGGCCGGTTTGAGCGCGGGGTAGACACTGTGAATATTATTAGAGCGCTTGACAGAGCCGCCAGTCTGCTTGAAAGTATGGGGGCTGGTGAAGTTTGCTCCGGTATTATTGATGTATACCCTGATATACAGCTGCCAAAACAAGTACAATTTACCCCAAAACAAATAAATAATTATTTAGGGACCGATATACCGGCAGAAACTATGACCGCGATATTAAAACGCCTTGAATTTGATGTAGAAGCAGGTTCAGAGATAATTACTGTGACAGTACCTACCTGGCGGGGCGATGTAACCTTGCCGGCCGATATTTGCGAGGAAATTGCCAGAATATATGGTTATGACAAAGTTCCTTCAACTACACCTGAAGGCACCATGGCGCAAGGCAAACAAAGCAATACCCTAAGCACTATTGATAAAATTAAGAATTTGCTGACAAGCAGTGGCTTTTCAGAGATCCTTTCTTTGAGTTTTTTCCATCCGGATTCATTGGATAAACTCAATATTGAATCTGAAAGTACGCTGCGCCATGCTATTGAGGTTTTAAACCCGATTACCGACGATTTTCCTCATTTACGTACTACCTTGCTGGGGGGAATAATGGATACTATTGTCCGTAATCTTTCCCGCAAAAATGAGGACTTAAAGATATTTGAAATTGGCGCAGTATTTTTGCCGGAAGAATTACCACTCCAGGATTTACCCCAGGAACCAGTTATGTTGTGTGGTGCCATGATCGGCAAGCGCCATACCCTTGCCTGGAATCAGTCAAGAGATATGGTGGATTTTTATGATGCCAAAGGAACCGTTGAGGCCATTTTAGCAGGACTGGGAATTAGTGATTATAGCGTGGAGGCAGGAAAAAATTCATCATTGCATCCTGGCAAAACAGCAGTAGTAAAAAAAGACGGCGAGTTATTAGGCAGTTTTGGCGAAGTACATCCGCAGGTACTTGATGCTTATGGAATTAGCAAGAAAATTTACGTATTTGAGTTAACTGTAGGAGCATTAGTTAAGTATGCGACCATTAATCCCAGTTATCAATCGCTGCCTAAGTTTCCGGCAATTACCCGTGACTTGGCTGTTCTCTTGCCTGAAGCTATTGCGGCCTCTACTGTGACTGAGGCTATCAGGGCAAATGCCGGTACACTACTTACTCAGGTTCAATTATTTGATGTGTATACTGGGCAGCAAGTAGAAAAAGGATTACGCAGCTTGGCCTTTTCACTGACTTTCCAGGCTAGTGACCGTACGTTGACTGATATTGAAATTGACGAACACTACAAAAATATAGTTGTCTATTTAGAAAAAACGTTTGCAGCCAAACTTCGTGACTAACGCAATTTACTCACTATATAAGCGGTTTATTCCGCTTTTTCTTTTTTTATGCAGGAATTAGTTTTTGGTTGGGAGAAGTATACTCTTTAAAAATATATCGTTTTAGGTGGACTATGTCAGATAAAAAAAACAAGGTAACTGTTCAGATATATGGCGAAAGCTATGCTCTAAAAGGCAATATTGAACCAGAACGTATTATGCGTTTGGCTGCTATGCTGGATGAGCGCATGAATAAGACAGCTAAAGCTAATCTCAGGTTATCGCCAACCAAAATAGCTGTATTGACAGCATTAAATATCGCCGATGATTTCTTGCGATTAGAGCAAGATTACCTGGAGCTTATTGAACTGATAAAAGAAGACAAATAGCACTTTGTCGTTATTTCGGTATAACACGTTTCTGTCAGGTTAATAATACAGACAGAAAAGGAGTGGTACCGTGTTTGACAGCACCTCAATAAGTCAGGTTTTATTTCGCCTGCTATTACTATGTACAGTCGCTTTACTTGTTGTCAGATTGATGGGTAACCGTACGGTCGGTCAACTATCGCCATTTGACTTTGTTATTATGGTCGGTATTGGGGATATTATTGTCGCAGGCACTATGGATCAAAATCCTACACTACAGTCAGGCATTGAGAGTTTATTAATATTACTTGCACTGCAGCAGTTGATCGGGTATTTGGCATTGAAGAATAAAACTTTGCGCAAATGGTTTGAAGGTACACCTGTGACCTTAGTGCAAAGAGGTCGCCTTATTAAAGAAAATTTTTCTAAAACCCATTTTAACTATGATGACTTACGCCAGGAACTTCATAAAAAAGGCCTTGATATGTCTGACTTGAATATGATTGAAACGGCTCGCCTGGAAAGCTGCGGTGAGTTTACTATGGTTCGTACACCTGAAAATGAACCATTGACTAAGAATGAGTTTGAAAATTATATCAAGAGCATCTACGATAACCCGCTAAGTCTGGCTGGTGAAAAATGGACAAAATTTGAACAATTTATGGATGATGTTCAATTGCTGGCTACCCATTTACGTGAACAACAAGGATTAAATACGACTGCCGGGCAACCAATTGTTGATAAAGCAAAAGAGTTCCATTAACGAGAGGAAGGGATGCCCCTTCTTCTTTCTTTACTCTATATATGATTGTAAGGACGGTTTAACAAATGCGGGTAGTGATGATATTTATTGACGGTATAGGCTTAGGCAGCTGTAACCCTGAGACTAATCCATTTATCCGGTTCGAATTACCTACGATCAACAGGTTGTTTGGTTGCCCTTTAAATGAGAATATTGGCCCCACTGGGAAGCCAGAGAGTTACATTGTGCCGATTGATGCCACACTTGGGGTAGACGGCCTGCCGCAAAGCGCTACCGGTCAGGCTGCTATTCTTACCGGTTTAAATACTTCCCGGATGATGGGACGTCATATTCAGGCTTTTCCCGGCCCTGAGTTATCAAAGATTATTGTAGAGAATAATCTAATGAAACAACTGTGTACATGTAATCTGACGGTAACTTCAGCTAATATGTATTCGCCAGATTACTTTGAACTTGTGGCCAAACGTAAACGCCGTCATTCTGCGATTACCTTAGCGGCATTAAGCACAGGTATGTCACTGCGGTCAGTAGCGGAAATGCATAAGGGGCAAGCCGTATACCAGGATATTACCAATGCAATGCTGCCAGGCTTCGGCATAGAAAATATTCCGCAAGTGGCGCCAAGTGAGGCTGCTATTAATTTGGTTAATATTTCCAGGAAATATTCTTTTACAATCTTTGAATATTTCCAGACAGATCGTGCCGGACATAAGCAAGATTGGCAATATGCCCAGAAGATTATCAATACAATCGATGAATTTATTGGAACAGTTTATCAGCAATTGCCTAGTGATACATTGCTGCTGGTAACAAGTGACCATGGTAATTTTGAAGATATGAGTGTTAAGACCCATACGGTAAATAAAGTTCCGCTTATTGCGTTTGGACCAAAAGCACAACAAACAATCAGCGGTATTACTGATTTAACGGGTATTGCGCCTGCAATAATAGAGGTTTTGGGAAAGGATGAATCATGTGATTGAATTACTCGCACCCGTCGGCAGTAAAGAGGCTTTGGTTGCAGCAGTGGAAAGTGGTGCAGATGCCGTTTATCTTGGAGGAAGAATGTTTGGTGCCAGACAGTACGCCCCCAATTTTACGGATGAAGAATTGGCAGAGGCCGTACGGTTTGCTCATTTACGCGGAGTATCGGTATTCGTTACTGTGAATACTCTTGTTGATGATAAGGAACTCCCTGTTTTAGTTGATTATTTGCGGCATTTATATGTGATCGGTGTAGATGCCATTATTGTGCAAGATCTGGCAGTTGCCGCAATCGCTAACAAGATAGTGCCTAACTTACCGCTTCATGCCAGTACTCAGATGACGGCTCACAATTTAGCAGGAGTTACCTTTTTAGCTGATATGGGCTTTAAACGCGTAGTGTTGGCACGTGAATTACCGCTTACAGATATTGAATATATATGTAAAAACTCCCCAGTAGAAATAGAGACATTTATTCATGGCGCACTATGTATTTCCTATTCAGGTCAATGTCTAATGAGCAGTATAATTGGTGGCCGCAGCGGTAATCGTGGGCGCTGTGCCCAACCGTGTCGTCTGCCATATACGCTTGTTGATGCTGCTGGTAATGATCTATTAAAGGAAGCAGATGCCGGCGAATATTTGCTTAGTCCCAAAGATTTTAACACAATAGCAGCACTTCCTGAACTGATTCAAGCTGGTGTAACATCTTTAAAAATTGAGGGACGGATGAAACGTCCGGAATATGTTGCCGTTGTTGTTGATGCTTACCGGCGGGCAATTGACAATTACCAGCTAAACGGTGATGAATATACTATTAGTGAGCAAGATCAAAAGGATTTAGCGCAGATCTTCAACCGTGATTTTACAACCGCACACCTTTATGGCAAAAACGGACGGTCGATGATGAGCGACAGACGCCCAAATAACCGTGGTGTCCGGGTTGGACGGGTACTTTCTTATCAGCATAGCGGTAAAATAGCGGTTATAAAATTGGATGAACCACTTGCCATCGGAGATATTATTGAATTTTGGGTTAAGGTAGGCGGCAGGGTGAATGTCACAGTTCACACTATGACTGTTGACGGTAATCCGGTTACTGAGGCGCAGGCTCATACTGCAGTAGCCATTTCAGTAAGTTCACCGGTTCGGGTGAATGACCGGGTATTTAAGGTTTTTGATGCTAAGCTGATGGAGCGAGCCAGAGCTTACTTTACCAGAGCTGAGGCCGTACGCCGGATACCTGTCGATATTACCGTAACTGTTGGTGAAGGTAAGCCGCTGACAATTAGCATAACAGACAGCGAGGGTTTCACTGGTCAGGCCCAAACTACTTTTATTGCCGAAAAGGCACTAAAAAGACCACTTACACCAGATTCTGTAGCAAAACAAATTGAACGGTTAGGGACTACCATTTTTGCACTTGCTACATTGGACTGCCAGATTGAGGGCCAAGTAATGGTGCCTGTCAGTGAGATTAATGATGCCAGACGCCGGGCAATCGAAAAAGTGGAAGCTGCCAGGCTGGCTAAGTTTGCACGAGCACCACTTATTAAAGATAAATCTATTGGCGAGTTATGGCCGCAAGTACGAACAATACCAAGCAAAAACCAACCTTCGCTGGTGGTAAATGTTGACAGCATAGATAAAGTCAAAGCAGCCGTAGATAATGGCGCCGATATTGTTATGTTTGGCGGCGAATGTTTTGGGAACCGTTCATTATCTGGCGAAGATTATCGCCAGGCAGCAGCTTATGCCAGGCAGCATGGCCGTAAGATTATTTTTAATACACCGCGTTTAGTGCAGCAAGGTCAACTGGCTGCACTAAAAGAGAATATCTTGCTGTTTAATGAGCTGAAGCCTGAGGCAATCAGTGTCGGCAATATTGGTACCATCCAGCTGCTTCAGGAACTTTCTTCAGTACCCTTGCATGGTGATTATCCTTTAAATATCTATAATAGCATCGCCGCTAATTATTTAACAAAATTAGGGTTAACCAGTCTGACTCTGTCACCAGAGCTTACCTTTGCCCAAGTCGAGGAGTTAGCTGAGAAAAAACTGGCTCAGCTGGAATGTTTAGTACATGGCCATTTGACACTGATGATTTCCGAATATTGTATGCCTGGCAGTTTTTTAGGCGGCCCGGATAGTAAGCAGTGTAATCATGCCTGTCAGCGTAGTCAGTATTGGTTAAAGGATAGAAAAGAGGAAGTATTCCCGATAGTTACTGACCAATTTTGCCGGATGCATATTTTAAATGCCAAGGAATTATCCATGCTGCCACATATCCCCAGATTTTTGCGGGCCGGTCTTAACCGGCTCAGGTTTGAGGCTAAATATAGTCCGGTTAACGAAGTTGCCAGAATTACTGGATTGTATCGCGCATTAATTGACCTCGGAGAAAATCATCCGTTACTTGTGGAAGATGAAATTTCCAGTGCCGAACATGAAAATATTACCCGGGGACATTATTTCCGGGGGGTACTATAGTTTGTTAGAGGAGAATTTATATGGAAGCAGCCGTATTGTCAACATTAGAATATAACAAAATCCGGAATATGCTTGCCGAGCGTGCCGGTTCCATTATGGGGCGGGAACTTGCCCAGGAACTGGTACCAATCAAGGATGGGGTACAAGTACAAGATCGTCTTGCCGAAACAGCCGAAGCCCGCGAGATTATGAACAATGTCCCCACTGTACCGTTAGGGGGAATTCGCGATGTGCGGGCCACAATAAAAAGAGCTGAACTTGGTGCTATCTTAGAACCGCATGAACTCTTAGCTGTAGGCAGTGTGCTCTATGCCGCCAGACGGATAAAAGGTTTCTTTACCGATCTGCCTGTTGAAACACCCCTTTTGAGTTTGCAGGCCAGTCAAATCATCGTCTTGCGAAACATCGAAACCATAATTGAGGCTACCGTTACTGAACAAGGTTTAATTCGTGACGATGCCAGCAGTGAACTTTTAAAGCTAAGGCGGGAAGTAAAACAAGCCCAAAGCCGGGTAAAAGAAAAATTGGATAGTATTTTGCGCTCCGGTGAGTATCAAAAGTATTTTCAGGATGCGTTAGTCACCATGCGTGGTGACAGGTATGTTATTCCAATTAAGCATGAATTTCGCAATAATTTTCCAGGTATTGTCCATGATCAATCAGCCAGTGGGGCTACTTTATTTATTGAACCAATTGCTATCGTTAACTTAAATAATGATATAAAACAACTTCTAGCTGCTGAAAAGAATGAAATTGAACGAATTTTAACAGTAGTAACCGGGCAAATAGCAAAAGTTGCCGGGAGCCTCGAAGATAATCTGGCAATTTTAGCTCACCTGGACTTTGTTTTTGCTAAAGCTAAGCTGAGTATTGATATGCGAGCAATTCAGCCAATTATCAATCGGCAAGGCTATGTTAATCTTATCCAGGCCCGGCATCCATTGATAGCTGTAGAGCACGTGGTACCAATTGACGTACAGCTTGGCCGCCATTTTACTACTTTACTTATTACCGGCCCTAACACTGGTGGTAAAACAGTAACACTTAAGACAGTAGGTTTGTTTGCGCTTATGACGCAAGCTGGGTTGTTTATTCCTGCTGCACCTGATTCTGAAATGCCGATTATCGGCAATATTTTTGCCGACATTGGCGATGAACAGAGCATTGAACAGAGTTTGAGCACATTTTCCGGCCATATGACCAATTTGGTTGGAATACTACAGCAGATAAGCGCTGGTGATTTGGTACTGATTGATGAAATTGGCGCTGGAACTGACCCGAGTGAGGGCGCGGCCCTGGCTATGTCAATTTTGGAATATATCCATAGAATTGGTGCCAAAACCATTGCAACTACCCATTATAGTGAGTTAAAAACATTTGCTTATACCAGACAGGGAATAGAAAATGCCAGTGTCGAGTTTGATATCCAAACCCTGCGGCCGACCTATCGGCTCTTGATCGGTATCCCTGGCAGCAGTAATGCCTTTGCCATCAGTCAACGGCTGGGGTTATCAGACACAATTATCGCCCGCGCTAAAGAGTTAATTCATAAAGAGCATACCGAGTTTGAAACTGTTCTCCATGCGCTGGAAGAACAGAAGAAGTCCTATAGCGTAAGATTGGATGAACTAACTCGTTTGGAGCAGGAAATGGGAAAAGTAAAAGCAAAAATCACTGCGGGAGAACAGGCTATTGCTGAAAAAAAGAATACCGTATTAGCTAAAGCCCAGGAAGAAGCTGCTGCCGTTATTCGCCAGGCCAGGCGCAATGCGGAAGAAATAATTGGCGAACTAAAAGCACAGTTTTCTGAGCACAGTGGCCGGGAAAGACAGCATGCTATTGAAAATGCTCGTCGGCAGCTAAGGGCAAGCACTGCGGAAATTAACGAATTTGATATTGATGGTCAGGAAAATTCAACTGAATTGTCGGCAGACGAAATTAAACCAGGAATGAATGTTTATGTTACGACAGTAAAACAAAAAGGCCAAGTGCTAACCGTAAATGACTCAACAGTAACTGTACAGCTGGGAATTTTGAAAATGACAGTAGCTGCTGCTGCTTGCCAAATACTGTCTGAATCAGGTAAACCCAAAGAACAATCAGCTACCAAACATGTTACCTTAACTATAAGAGATTCTACAGCAAGACAAATTGATATTCGGGGCATGACAATTGAGGAAGCAGAAATTGTACTGGATAAATATATTGATGATGCAATCCTATCAGGATTAAATGAGGTACTTATTATTCACGGAAAAGGGACAGGTGTTTTGCGCAAAGGGGTAAAGACATATCTGGAAAATCATTCGCATATTAAAGGAATACGCATTGCCGATCTCAATGAAGGTGGCACAGGCGCTACTGTAGTTAGATTGGCTTAGGATAGGTAAACAAAAACAAGGGTTCCTTTGGAGCCCTTGTTTTTGTTTAAAAATTATTTTTCCAGTTTAAATATCGCCCATAGTTTTTTTCTTCCGTTTCTTCACTTGGCTGGGGAGGAGGCTGTTTGTTAAGTGGCGGTTGCTGTACAGCGTTTGTTGGTGGAGGAGGTTCTGATTCTGTTGGCTGCTTTGAAGCTTTCGTGTGAGGCTCGCCTTTAGTCTCAGGTTCCCCTTTTTCATGTGGCGGACTGCTGCCACCCAGGCCACCGAGATTGTTTATTAATCCCATCACAGTTCCGATAGTGCTGGGATTAAGCTTCGATTTAAGCTGGGGGTTATTTAATAACGGCAGTAAAGACATCAAGGTATCAGGAGAAAAACCACCGCCATCACCGCCTTTGGTTAAATCACCCAGCAGTTTATGTAACGGATTACTAGTTGTTGCCGGCTTGATCTGCTGTGGCTCTCTGATAGCTTGAGTACGGGTCATTATCGAAAATAGACATAACAGTGATATTATAGTTATGATACTGTCCAGTCCTGTACCAGTGGTAATACTAGTGTCCAACATTCTGGTTATTGAACTCAGTAGTGACGAAGACCCGGTATTATCGGTGTCATTCGACATAAAACCTCCTCCTTAAAAAACGCCAGGGATTTTAGGTAGATTTAAATCAGTGGCAAGTTTGCCCATTGCAGCTTGATTTAAATCACGGGATTTTGCCAAGGCGTTATTTATCGTAGCAAGTAATAAATCTTGTAGCAGAGCGGCGTTATCAGCAGTTAAATATTTGCTGTTTAATTGAATAGCGATAAGTTCTTGCTGTCCATTAACGGTTATTTTAATAACATCGCCACTAGACACTTCAATTTTTTCTTGTTTAAGTTGCTCCTGCGCGATATCAACATTCTGTTGAACCTTTTTTACCATTTCCATAATATTACCAAATTGTTCAAACACTGTTATGCACCTCCTATATTTCTTATCTAATTTATTCAATTACCCAAAATTTGTGAGTGTCCAAACAAACATTGAGAGAGCAAATCTAGATGTATTTCATATATTGGAGTAGAAAAATGTTATTTGAAAGGTGATGAACATATGCGTGTGCGGAAATATCACCGAAACACCGAAAAAACTTTGATAGAAAAACCAGTTCACGATGTAAAGCAAGAAACGGGCTTTGAGAAACCTATAGTCGAAAAAACACCTACAGTTCTGTCTACAAAAGACTCACAGAAACTGAACTCGCGAGGGCCTGCCGCATTATTTAGAAAAATAATGAAAAACCCCAATCTAAATGTTCAGCTAATGATAATTGTTTTAACTTTGGCCTCAGATAATTTTCCCATGGACAGAGGTATTACTTCCATGTCATCGACTGTCGATAAAATTCGCAATATGACCGACGTCATAAACAATACCATGCAATCAGTTAAAGTGGCTACCGATGCGCCTAAACAAATTAGAAGGTTATTTGAAACAAGGGAACCTTAGTGATAAAATCTCAATTTAGACCAGTAACACTTTGCCAGTAAAATGTATATATTGGAGTAGAAGGGCGGGCCGTACTTCGCCTTTATTAATGATAGGTAAGGAGGTAGTTTGAATGTCTCGTTGTGGATTTGGCGGTCATGGATTTGGTGGTATTTGGATTATCATCATTATTCTGCTGCTATTCTTCTTTGAAGGTGATGACACTACTCTATAATTTTTTTACTTACATCTAGGGACACGCTACAAGGCGTGTTTCCAGTTTAATGAGGTATTACGATCCATTATTGTTGGCTCCCAGGGAGAGTGACCTCAAAAAAGCAAAGTTCATATATTGTATTAAAGAGAAGGATCTTTTTAACTATGATGGGAAGGAGGAAATAACAATGGCACGAGGATTTGGCGGTTGTGGTGGATTTGGAAGTAGTTGGATAATTATTATCATTATTATCATTTTACTATTCTTTATGGTTGAAGAGGATACTGGGATTACTGGTTAATAAAAACTATGGTAATGTATATGCGCAAACAGAAAAAAACACGCGTAATTTTTTACGCGTGTTTTTTTAAAATTCTTTTTCTAATTCTTTTTCCCATCATTAGGTTTAGGTGGGGGCGGGGGTGCTATCGTAGTATTATCGCCTCTTGCGGGAGGTGGTGGCAAAGTCTGCTCGCCTGCAGCCGTGCTGTCGGTATTAGTATTCTTACCATCTTTACCTTTGCCGTCTTTATTATCCTTGCCATCCTTACTATCTTTTGTTGCAGAAACTGTTGACAGTTTAGTAGGCTGAGTACCTTCAACGAAAATCTCACTGCGACCGTCCTTATTATTAGGATCGTTTACTAGCAGACCATCTTTAGCTGAGACTCTGGCAGCTATGATGCCAGATGGTTTGACAAAATCACGCGCCACATATTTGTCTGCAACACCACTCATAAAACTTTTCCAAATACTAGCAGGGATTGTGCCGCCAGTAATGCCGTTTAAATAATCCGGATTATCACAACCCAGCCAGACAGCGGCCACTAAATCAGGAGTAAAGCCCACAAACCAAGCATCCTTATAATCACTGGTTGTACCTGTTTTACCAGCAGCCGGGCGGCCAAAGTAAGCACCTGTACCTGTGCCATTGGTCATAACTCCCTTCAGCATATCGGTGAGAAGGAATGCACTGCGTTCATTAACAACGATTTTTTCTTTCGGAACATATTCCTCAATTACTTTGCCATTGCGATCAATTACCTTGACAATGGCCGTAGGCTCAACCCGAATGCCGCTATTTGCCAGTACCCCATAGGCGCTGGCAATTTCCAGCGGGGTAACGCCCCTGGTAAGACCACCTAATGACATGGCTAAATTCCGGTCATTAGTATTACCATCAAGTACTAGCGTAGAGATCCCCATCTGCTGCGCATAGTATAACGTTTTATCAATACCAGCTTGTTGCGCCAGCTTAACAGTAACTACATTCAACGACTGTTCAAGTGCAGTTCGCATTGTTACCGAACCACGAAAACTGCGATCATAATTCACAGGCGACCAGTTGCCAAAGGTAACAGGGCTATCAGTAATAACACTCGCTGGTGTAAAACCACTTTCAATAGCTGCTAAATAAACAAATGGTTTAAACGCCGAACCTGGTTGACGTTCTGCTAAAACGGCCCGGTTAAATTGATCATTGCCCCGACCACCAACCATTACTTTTATATGACCATTATGTGGCTCAATGGCGACAAGTGCTCCCTGCGGTTGTTTAATACCATTCTCATCTGTTTTCATTGTTGGCAGCTTCTTCATGGCTTCTTCTGCCTTGTTTTGCATTTCAAGATCTAATGTTGTATATACTTTAAGACCATCTTTATATACGGCATCAGCACCATATTTATCAATAAGAACTTGTATTACATAGTCAGTAAAATACGCAGCAGGTGTAGTAGTGGTTTTTGGACGGGCAGCTAGTTTAATTTCAGTTGCTCTTGCTTTAGCAGCCGAAAGAGAATCAATATAGCCATATTTGACCATTTGTTCAAGCACAATACCTTGTCGTTCTTTAGCTGCTTTTAAATTGCTTGCAGGTGAATAATAGTTAGGACTTTTCGGTATACCGGCAATCATAGCACATTCAGCTAAGTTTAAATCTTCGACATTCTTGCCAAAATATATTTGCGCTGCTGTCTGAACCCCATAAGCACCTTGCCCAAAATAGATGTGGTTCATATACATTTCTAGTATTTCTTCTTTGCTATATTGCCGCTCAATTTGTAATGATAAAAATGCTTCCTGAATTTTACGCTTGATTGTTTGATCTTGAGAAAGTAAGGCATTTCTGGCGAGCTGCTGGGTTATCGTACTGCCGCCTTCAGAAATTCCCTTGTCTGTCAAATTAGACCAGACAGCACGCAAAATACCACGAGGATCAACACCACTATGTTGATAAAAACGGGCATCTTCAGTAGCAATAAAAGCATGCTGCAGATTTTTTGGTACTTTATTGATAGATGCCGGTAGACGATTCTCAACCGAGTGAATTGTGGTAATAAGTTTTCCATTAGCATCAAAAATTTGGGAAGAAACGGCGGGGCGTATGTCGCCTTTTAAGCTGGGCATGGTATGAATACTAGCAGTTATAAAACCCAATCCGGCCCCCATCACCATAACCAAGAACACGAGAGTCGCAATAATCGCAAATCTTCGGGAATTTTTCTGGGAGCGTCGCCGACTAGTTTCTTGATTTTCATTATTTTTATCTTGCATACTTTCATCCCCTTACAGATTCAATCATAATGACACTTAAAAAATGTTTTGAGCAGATTTAAAGGATTTGATTCGCTAACCATTATATCATAAAAAATCTAATGATAGGTATTTCTTTGTTTGCAATATTAAATTTGTTATGTTATAATGCAGCTAAAAATGGTAATTTTTCCTATTAAAATTTACATATGTTTTAGCTATTGATATAGTATTGCTGAAATTGACAATGTGGTCACTAATATATTAAAATAATGGAAAGTATTGCGGGTTTACTCCCGTCCCCGAACTAGGGACGGTTTTATTTGTCTTTATTTACCAGTGCTTGAACCCGGTCAATGAGGAGGATTTTAACAATGTCTGTATTAGATGTTCTCAGGGAACGAGGATTTATTCAGCAACTAACGCACGAAAATGAAATCGCGGAGTTATTGGATAAAGAAAACATTACTTTTTATATCGGTTTTGATCCCACTGCTGATAGCCTGCATGTCGGGCATTTTTTGGGAATGATGGTGATGGCTCATATGCAGCAGGCCGGACACCGTCCTATTTGCCTCATCGGTGGTGGGACGGCGATGGTAGGAGATCCTTCTGGCAAAGCTGACATGCGAAAAATGTTGACCGCAGAAATTATCAACCATAACGGCGAGCGGTTTAAAAGGCAAATGCAGCGGTTTATTGATTTTTCCGAGGGCAAAGCATTGATGCTGAATAATGCTGACTGGCTATTAAAACTTAATTATGTAGAGTTTCTGCGAGATATCGGCGTGCATTTCTCCGTTAATCGCATGTTAACTGCCGAATGCTTCAAACAGCGGATGGAAAAAGGCTTGTCATTCCTGGAATTTAACTATATGCTGATGCAGAGCTATGATTTTCTGGAACTTAACCGTCAATGCAACTGTATCATGCAAATGGGCGGTGACGACCAGTGGTCCAACATCTTGTACGGTGCAGACCTTATCAGGCGTAAGGAAGCTAAACCTGCTTATGGGCTGACCTTTACTCTATTGACCACCAGTGATGGGCGAAAGATGGGTAAGACAGAAAAAGGCGCTCTCTGGCTGGATGCTGAAAAGACTTCCCCCTATGATTTTTACCAATACTGGCGCAATGTTGATGATGCCGATGTAGAAAAATGTCTGGCCTTGCTAACTTTCTTGCCAATGGAAGAAGTTCGGCGACTGGGTGCTCTTAAAGATAAAGATATTAATATTGCCAAAACGACACTGGCCTTCGAGGTGACTAAACTAATTCATGGACAGGATGAGGCTGAGAAGGCTGAGCAGGCTGCAAAAGCATTGTTTGGCGGAGCAGGGAATTTGGATAATGTTCCAACTGTATCGATAACTACTGATAGTCTGGGTGCAAAGCTAGTAGATGTTCTTGCAAGTACAGGAATTGTTGCATCCAAAAGCGAAGGGCGGCGATTGATTCAGCAAGGTGGACTCTATATTGGTGATACCAAGGTATCTGATCCTGACTTGCTCTTGACAGCTACTCTATTTGAAAATAATAATCTCCTTATCCGTAAAGGAAAAAAGAATTATCATCGTATTGTCATAGAATAGTATAAGTATTGGGAGTCGCGGAAGCCTTAAAGTGATTGTACCCCCATAAGGTGGTTCGCGGTAACCCTCGTAACCCCTCGGCCTTTGCCGGAAAAAGCGTTCCGCAGGAGAAAAGCCGGGCGGTATTCCGTTAAAAAATCCGTACTGTTTGAGCGTAGCGAGTTTACGGATTTTAGGAATATCGCCCGGCTTTTCAGCTTTTGGAGGCGTTGGGCCTAGACCTTTTGAAGTCATATCAATTTTGGGGTCGAGTTCTTAGCTCAAAAAGTATCGACCTTATGCCATACTTTAATTATACAACATTGTTTTCGTTTATGGTGATGCAACGCCAAAAGTAAAAGGCTTTCACCTTGTATTCCATTGACCAAATATCTATGTGTGCAAATCCAAAGAACCTAACTATCGTAATTCAATATAGCATTTCAACAAATTAAATTATAATAAATCAAATATTTAGTAACCAATAACCATCTTTGACCATATATATAATCAACCGGAGAAAGAGTAACAGGAGGAGGGGGAGAAATGCGGTTTTCTGTTCGACGCAGACGCGTAATACCACTCTTCCCATTAATAGCAGCTGTTTTGATAATTTTAATGGTGTTCTTTTTCTGGAGGATGGAAACGCATTTAAAACCAACTCTCATGGCTATTGCTGAAACAAGGGCAACTCGAATTGCAACTCAAGCCATTAACAATGTTATTAATGAAAGAGTAAGTCTTACTGTTGATCCCAAGACACTGGTAAATGTTACATTGGATGAACATGGACGAGTGGTACTTATTCAACCTAATACGATGGAGTTTAACCGATTAGCCGCAGACACTACCATGAAGGTACAGGATGCGTTGGAAGAGATAACTGAAGAAAAAATCAATATTCCGATTGGTCAGGTATTAGGCAGTCAGATGCTAGCCAGTATGGGACCTAAAATCACGGTTACCATTATTCCTGTAGGCACAGTCCAGGTTAAAGTAGTTGATAAATTTGAACAAGCCGGTATTAATCAGACCAGGCATATGGTCTACTTGGCTGCTACCACGCAAATCCGTATTGTAGTTCCACTAGTAAGCCAAAGTGTTAGTGTCAACACACAGGTTCCTATCGCAGAATACGTTGTCGTTGGTGAAGTGCCAAATACGTATGTTCAATTTCCATTCCCGCTTGATAGTGACCTCCTAAGTGGAAATAATGCGGGTAGTGGTAACGGCAGTACTAAGAATTAATCCTGCTCTTACTGACGGTACTATATATTCGGCATTAAAAAGTTTCAGCGCCGGCGGGTGAAGTATTGACATAGTAGGGACAACGTGATATCATATGTAAATGTCGTCGCTATAATGAAATGAATCCCGAAGTAGTCGACATTGGCACATTCATGTGCACCGTTCCCTGAAAACTGAACAATGTAAGAAATGCATCAAAAAAGCCAGATGTGCGGTAGTATGTCGCTTGCGATATACTAAACCAAAACAATTTCTTAATAGCTTTAAAGAGCCAATTGGCTTTTCATAAATTTTTTTATGGAGAGTTTGATCCTGGCTCAGGACGAACGCTGGCGGCGTGCCTAACACATGCAAGTCGAACGGGGAGTTACTTGTAACTCCAAGTGGCGAACGGGTGAGTAACGCGTAGACAACCTGCCTCTAAACTGGGGACAACACCGCGAAAGTGGTGCTAATACCGAATGTGGTATCTTAGTCGCATGACTAGGATAAGAAAGGTGGCCTCTGAATATGCTACCGATTAGAGATGGGTCTGCGTCTGATTAGCTAGTTGGTGAGGTAACGGCTCACCAAGGCGACGATCAGTAGCCGGTCTGAGAGGATGAACGGCCACACTGGGACTGAGACACGGCCCAGACTCCTACGGGAGGCAGCAGTGGGGAATCTTCCGCAATGGACGAAAGTCTGACGGAGCAACGCCGCGTGAGTGAAGAAGGTCTTCGGATTGTAAAGCTCTGTCGTTTGGGACGAACGTGGAATGTGTGAATAATGCATTCTAATGACGGTACCAAAGGAGGAAGCCACGGCTAACTACGTGCCAGCAGCCGCGGTAATACGTAGGTGGCAAGCGTTGTCCGGAATTATTGGGCGTAAAGGGCGTGTAGGTGGATGTTTAAGTCGTGTGTCTAAGTGCGGGGCTCAACCCCGTATAGGCGCAGGAAACTGGAGATCTTGAGTGCAGGAGAGGAAAGTGGAATTCCCAGTGTAGCGGTGAAATGCGTAGATATTGGGAGGAACACCAGTGGCGAAGGCGACTTTCTGGACTGTGTCTGACACTGAGGCGCGAAAGCCAGGGGAGCGAACGGGATTAGATACCCCGGTAGTCCTGGCCGTAAACGATGGGTACTAGGTGTAGAGGGTATCGACCCCTTCTGTGCCGCAAGCTAACGCAATAAGTACCCCGCCTGGGGAGTACGGCCGCAAGGTTGAAACTCAAAGGAATTGACGGGGGCCCGCACAAGCGGTGGAGTATGTGGTTTAATTCGACGCAACGCGAAGAACCTTACCAGGACTTGACATTGAGTGAAAAGCTAAGAGATTAGTTCCTATCCTTCGGGATACACGAAAACAGGTGGTGCATGGCTGTCGTCAGCTCGTGTCGTGAGATGTTGGGTTAAGTCCCGCAACGAGCGCAACCCTTATCCTTTGTTGCCAGCGCGTAAAGGCGGGAACTCAAGGGAGACTGCCGCAGACAATGCGGAGGAAGGCGGGGATGACGTCAAGTCATCATGCCCCTTATGTCCTGGGCTACACACGTACTACAATGGGCTTAAACAAAGCGAAGCAAGCCCGCGAGGGTAAGCCAAACGCATAAACAAGCTCTCAGTTCGGATCGGAGGCTGCAACTCGCCTCCGTGAAGTCGGAATCGCTAGTAATCGCAGGTCAGCATACTGCGGTGAATACGTTCCCGGGCCTTGTACACACCGCCCGTCACACCACGAAAGTTGACAACACCCGAAGCCGGTGGGGTAACCAGCAATGGAACTAGCCGTCTAAGGTGGGGCCGATGATTGGGGTGAAGTCGTAACAAGGTAGCCGTATCGGAAGGTGCGGCTGGATCACCTCCTTTCTAGGGAGAACCGATTCGACGTTCGAAGGTCGACCTTCGATCTTCGACGATAAACACGAATCAACTTCCAGGTCGGTACATTTGGCAGATGCAAGACGAAAGATAGAAAGCTTGCCTTTTTCGAAAGTCGCAGGTTGAAAATCGATAGTCTAATACTCTTACATTGTTTGGTTTTGAGGGAATGCAAAAGAGAATATTACTTATTTTTGAAATAGTAATGTGGGGGTATAGCTCAGTTGGGAGAGCGCTTGGCTCGCATTCAAGAGGTCAGCGGTTCGAACCCGCTTATCTCCACCACATAATAAAAGGGTTTGCATCTCTGCAAACCCTTTTATTATGGTTTATATCCAGAAGAAGTTAAACTTCTTTTATCGTCTATTTCGTTTATCGAAACAATCTCTGCAGTACACAGGACGATCACCGCTAGGACGGAAAGGGACCTGGGTTTTTGCACCGCATTCAGCACAGATTGCATCATACATTTCTCTTTGTGGCCTACTACTGCCACTATTACCGTTGTACCCTCCTTGACGCTTGCGGGCGGCCCGGCACTCGGGGCAACGGCTGGGATCATTGGTAAAGCCCTTTTCAGCGTAAAACTCCTGTTCTGATGCAGAAAACACGAATTCGACACCACAGTCACGGCAGGTTAATATTTTGTCTTGAAACATGATAGATTCCTCCTTAGCAGTTTCCTGACTCAATCAATAATGTTACTGAATAGTAATATTATTGATTACAGTATAACACTAAATTTATTCTAGTCAAGACAATAGTTGTACAAATCGCATATTCATAATTTTAAAAGCGTCAATGACTTTAAGACGGGAAACCTGCTATAGTCATTGACGCTTTTTATTCTCACGCCGTATAAGCGTTGTAGATAAGCTATCGTATTATACCTCTGACTTATATACTCCACTTTATAACACTGCTTGCCCAAGTTAAGCCGGCCCCAAATCCGACGACTACGACAATATCATCTTTTTTGATATTGCCACTTCTAAATGCTTCATCTAATCCTATCGGGATAGAAGCAGATGATGTATTAGCGTATTTAGCAACACTAACTGCCACTTTGTCCATAGAAACTCCAAGACGTTTTGCGGCAGATTCTATAATGCGGATATTCGCTTGATGGGGGACAACATAAGAAATATCTGCAGGAGACATGTTAGCGTTAGCTATTGCTTTTAGTGCCGACGCACCCATAATTTTTACTGCAAACTTATAGACTTCAGGTCCGTTCATTTGTAAGAAGTGCTGCCGATTAGTTACTGTTTCCGCTGAGGCTGGTATCCGGGAACCACCTGCTGGCATATTAAGAAAACCAGCTCCAGATCCATCCGCACCTAAATTTACACCAAGAATGCCGTATCCAGGAAGGGTTTTTGCTACTACGGCAGCACCCGCTCCATCGCCAAATAAAACACAAGTATTACGATCAGTCCAGTCGAGTATTTTTGAGAGATTTTCGGCGCCGATCACTAATATCTTTTCATATAAACCGGATTTGATAAATTGACTCGCAGTAACTAAGCCATAAACAAAACCGGAGCAAGCTGCTGATAAATCAAAAGCGGCGGCTTTGGTAGCTTTTAGATTAGCTTGTACAAGGCAAGCAACTGATGGAAACAACATATCCGGTGTTATGGTAGCGACAATGATTAAATCAAGCTCATCGGCAGAGATACCAGCGTTATCCAACGCCCGCTTTGCGGCTTCTGTGGCTAAATCAGATGTAGCTTGGCCTTCTAAAGTAATTCTTCTCTCTCTAATTCCTGTACGTTCAATAATCCATTTATCAGATGTATCAACTTTTTGTTCTAATTCTTGGTTTGTCATAATTCTGGTAGGTACATATGAGCCGGTGCCTATAATACCAACACTTACTTCGTTCAATATAGTGTCCTCCTAGATAATTTTTTTAACTATAATAAGATTATACTACTTATTACTATGATCAGGCAATAAAATATAAATATATTAGGGTATGTATTAAAAAAATCTAACTCATTAGTGGCTTGTATACTCTCATTCAATAAATAATTTTTTATCTGTATCTCTTCGGTGAGTCACTTTAGGAAAACAGAGAGACTGCGCCAAATAACATTATTATATACAAACAGTCACTAAATATTCTTTCCAGGAGCAGGATTCTCCTTTGTGCTGCAGAATTCAATATTCAAGAAAAACACAATATAACGGTATTGAATATTAATTTAATTTTAGTATTGATAGCTAGTGTTTGTTTTAACCTAAAGGAGGAGAAATCATATTGTTGACTGTACAAAAACGCCTGATCGATTTCCTACTGCCCCATACAAAGCACGTAACAATTAGCGATGTACGCATCGGACTGGGATACACTGCCGTAAAGCTTGGCAGTGGTCATGGAGGAGTGGCATGGACACCGAATTCGTTGGCACCTTCCTGTACCTATTTTGAAAGCGCCGGAACCCTTATCGGGCGTCCGGTAAAAGAGTTACTGACAATGCTCGGCAACGAGGTGTCCGACTTGACGCGGGCGGTCGGTCTAGCGACGGCAAATGCTGTGCTTGCCTCGCTGCCGTCCCCCCCGACCTTGAAAGAAGAAGTCATCTCATCGCTTCACATTACTCACAATGACCGGGTAGCAATGGTTGGCTATTTCGGCCCGGTAATACCCCAATTGCGCAAGACAGGATGTCAGCTCGACATCCTGGAACTGAATAATAACCACAGCGATACGCTTCCTCCTGAAAAATCTGGCGACGCCCTACGCGCTTGTACCGTAGCCATCATTACCGGCACGTCGCTTATCAATGGAACCTTTGACGAACTGATTGCCGGACTGGGAGAGCCTCGTGCGGCCGTGGTACTAGGCCCTTCTTCACCCCTGTGCGGCGACGTCTTCCAGGATACAAAAATCACCCACGTCGCTGGATCACGGGTATGTGATACTGATGCCATACTACGCATTGTTTCGGAAGGCGGCGGCACTATGCTCATGAAACGGTATTTGGATTTCGAGACAGTGTTAACCAGACAAAACGAAAACGTCTAGGTAGCTCTACCAAGTAATCGAACCTGCAAAGTGGTTTCATTTTGCAGGTTTTTTACTATTACTATTTTCTGAGTTAATTTTAAAATAGATCTTTGCCAATTACTTTCTATTATGTTACAATATTGGCGATTGACTTAGCTGAGAGGAGTATTTTACATGTCAGGACATTCAAAATGGGCGAATATTAAGCATAAAAAAGGTAAGGTAGATGCCATACGCGGCAAAGTTACTACCAAAGTCAGTCGCGAGATTACTATTGCAGTAAGAATGGGCGGCTCAGATCCATCAGGGAATATGCGTTTAAAATTGGCATTGCAAAAAGCCAGAGAAAATAACATACCTAAAGAGAATATCCAGCGGGCTATTCAAAAAGGTGCAGGCGCGATTGATGGTAATAGTTATGAAGAAATAAATTACGAAGGATATGGACCTGGCGGGGTTGCTATTATGGTTGAGGCCATGACCGACAACCGTAACCGGACTGCTGCTGATGTACGGCATTTGTTTTCTAAATATGGCGGTAATCTGGGGGAAACTGGCTGTGTTTCCTGGATGTTTAAGCAGAAGGGGCTATTTGTTGTTGAACAAGATGAGCTTGACGAAGAAGAACTCATGCTCCTGACACTTGATGCTGGTGCAGAAGATTTTGAAGCAACTGACGGTGAGTTTGAAATAACCAGCCAACCAGACGCTTTTGAACAAGTTCAGGAAGAATTAGAGAAAAACAATATAAAAACTGTGGTTTCTCGGATTACGATGGTACCGGAGACTACCACTAGCCTAGAGGGCGATGAGTCAGTAAAGATGATGAAGCTTATCGAAGCCTTGGAAGATCTTGATGATATTCAGGAAGTTTACACTAACTTCGACATGCCTGAAGAGGATGAGGAAGAGTAGGAAAATCAAGGGTTTATAAGCATTTGATTAATGCTAACCTACATAAAGAAAGAAGTGAAAAGTAAGCAGGCTATTTTGGTCTGCTTACTTTTTTATACATAAATACTAATACCTTATACCATACTAAAGGAATAATAACCCAAAGATGGGAAGGGGATTATGAAAAGGAGAAATTACCCTTGTGTAGATAATATAAAAAAACTTTCAGCACATATGCCGAAGGCTTTAATCGCCGATACCCGGGAGAACCTGGACGCGCTCAAGCAGTTAACCGTCGAAAGCAATACAATTGCTGAAGAAATCAATCAAATTGCTCAAAAACTGATGATGCCAAACTCCTCTGAAAAAGCGGAAGCAATACCTGTAAGCAGGTCTCTTTTCAACAACCGGCAGGTGCTGAAGCATTTATTTGGTGACTGCATTGATGTAAGCTTCCGCGAATTTGTTATTGGCAAAGAGCAAATTTCCGCTATTCTTATTTTTATAGATGGTCTTGGGAGTAAAGATATCATTAACGGGCAGATCATGAAATCGTTGATGAAAATCCAGTATGCACCGGCGCAAGCCACAAGCCCAGAGCTTCTTATCAAGTTGATAAACAAAGTTTTTCTTGAAGCAGTTGAGGTTAGTGAGCTCATGACAGTTGGTGAAATCACCGATGCTGTGTTAACTGGCGATACCATTTTGTTGGTAGACGGAGCGGCTCAGGCCTTAAGAATCATTACCAAGGGCTGGCGAGGCCGGGATGTGGGCGAACCGGTTACCGAGAGTGTAGTCAGAGGTCCCCGGGAGGGTTTTACCGAAACCATTCGTACTAATACCGCCCTGCTGCGGCGTAAAATCAAGTCGACGGAGCTTAGGCTGGAAAAATATATTGTGGGGAGAATAACCAAAACTGAAATCAATCTCGCCTATTTATTAGGAACAGCTGATGCTAAAGTTGTGGCAGAAGTGCGCAAAAGAATCGAAAGGATTGATGTTGACTCAATTCTCGAAAGCGCTTATATTGAAGAACTAATTGAAGATACCCCTTATACAGTATTTCCTCAAATCGAACACAGTGAACGGCCTGACAAAGTGGCAGCCGCAGTCCTAGAGGGACGGGTAGCAATTTTAGTTGACGGCACTCCTTTTGTTTTAATTGTTCCCACCATTATGGTTCAGTTTTGGCAATCCAGCGAAGATTACTACGAGCGATATCCTGTCACTTGGTTAGTTCGCGTAATCCGTTTTGCTTTTAGCACCATAGCCTTATTGCTACCAGGTGTTTATGTAGCTATTTCCATGTATCATCAGGAAATGTTTCCTACTGCCTTGCTGATCAGTATCACTGGTGCCCATGAAGGAGTTCCCTTTCCGATTTATGTTGAGGCATTACTGATGGAACTTACCTTTGAAACTTTGCGGGAAGCAGGTGTACGCTTACCGCAGCCAGTAGGCCAGGCTGTCAGTATCGTCGGTGGTTTGGTCATCGGGGAGGCCGCTGTGCGGGCAGGGATCATCTCACCTGCGACCATCATTGTTGTGGCTCTTACCGGTATTTCATCTTTTGCCCTGCCGTCCTATAACCTTTCCTGGAGCCTGCGTATTTTGCGTTTCGTCTTCGGTTTCCTGGGATTTATATCCGGATTATACGGAATAATGCTGGGAATGCTTATACTGCTTATACATATCATCTCCTTGCGCTCTTTTGGCGTGCCATATTTTGCTCCTTTTGCTCCCTTTAAACTGCAGGACATGAAAGATGTAATGTTCAGGCTTCCCTGGTGGGCGATGACCGAAAGACCTTATTCCATTCCAACGAGTAACCGGCAAAGACAGAAGTTTTTTCTAAAACCCCGTATACCCAATGCCAACGATAAGTAGATGTTTAATTATGAAGAGTAATTTAACAATAGTATTCAGTGTGTTTGTGCTATTGAATGTATTTATCGGTGGCTGCCGGGATATGAATAATGTGGATGAACTAGCAATTGTTCTGAGTGTAGGCCTTGATCGTGTACCTGGAACAGAACCCATTCTCTTAACCGTCCAGATTGTTAATACTTCAGCTAAAGGCCCTGGCGGTGAAGGAAGCGGCGGTCAAGATACACCGTTTATCACCTTAACAAGCCAAGGAAAATCTTTATTAGACGCGGAGCGTAATTTAGCAAAGACTTCTTCTCGTAAATTATTTTTTTCCCACAATAAAATAGTTGTGCTAGGCAAAAATTTTACCGCTTCAGACGTATCTGAAGCAATGGATTATATTCAACGTAATCGGGAATTCCGCCGAACCAACCTGATAGTGGTCGCGGAGCAAACAGCCAAAGAAGTTTTAGAAACCAAGTTGGATATGGAGAAGCTCCCGGCGCTAGGTCTGCACGACATGCTTGTTGCCAAAAATCAACCATTTATTTATCCGGTTAATATCAATGATTTTTTGCTGAATTTAAAAACTGACATAGGAGTAAGTTATGCTCCAGTAGTGAGTTTGCAGGATGTGACCCAGGGAAATTACGTACAGCAGGAACAAGCTGCAGGAAAAGCGGGAGAAAGTTCGGGAGCAAAAGGTTCCGCCAAACTATATCTGGATAAAATGGCGATTTTTAAGAATAATCGTTTGGTCGGCACACTCAATGAACAGGAGTCGATAGGCTTACTATGGTTAAGTAATAAGCTGAAAAGAGATACAGTAGTTATTCCTTTCCAAATAGCTGACAAAGATAAGGAATTTTCTGTAGAAATATTAAAAGGAAACAGCAAAATCATCCCCCATATAACCGACAAGGGAATTACCATGGAAGTAGTTTGTACAGGTGAAGCTGAACTGCGTGAAGCGGGCTACCTTAGGGAACAGCTAAAAGATTTGCAGATGTACAGGCAACTTGAGCAAGAAACGGAAAAAATACTAAAAGCGCAGGTAGAACAAACTATTGTCCGGTCACAACACGATCTAAAAGCCGATTTCATTGGTTTTGGCAACCAAATCCACAATTATAATCCAACTGAATGGCGCCTAATCAAAGCAGACTGGGATCAACGTTTTCCCGAAATACAATATACTATTACCTTCCACGTAACAATGCGCAAAGCCGGAATCATCAAGGGTTCAGCGACTTTAAGAAACAACGAGGAATAGCTCATGATAGCTCCGTTTCTGTTGGCGGTAATCCTTATTGTCCTATATGAAGGATTACCGCTGTTTAAAAACAAACTTTGGCGAGAACTAGGCGCTTTGAGTATGCTTATCGGGTTAGCCGCTTTCCTGGGAATCGCAGATATGTGGGGTATGCCAATGCCGATTAATTTGTTGGAACAACTGCTTGGTCCGATTGGACAGACAATTTTTAAGTGAACTCGTTTCAGCCAAACTGAAACATTGGGGGTTCAGGTGGAGAGTCCACTCCACCTGAACTGACGCCGCCTATAGAGGCGGGAGTCTTGACTCGCACGCTAAGATAACATTTCCCGGAAAAAGGCGGTGCAGTTATGCAAGAAAAAGGAATCATCAATACAAACCAGTTTGTCTGGATGTTGTTTATTATTATCACCTCATTTACCGCGATCCAAGTACCTGCCTTGTTAATAACTCAGGCAGGCCGGGATGCTTGGTTAGCAGTAATTGGCGGCTGGATATTGGATGTCTCGCTAGCTGTGGTTTATGCTTATATGGGACTACGCTTCCCAGGCCAGAATTTTGTACAATACAGTATTACCATTCTGGGAAAAACTGTGGGGAGAATAGTAGGAATTCTGTTCCCGGTCTTCTTTTTATTGGCTTGCATGTTTTCAATTCACGGCTTCAGTCAACTAGTTAACTCTTACTTTTTCCCCACGACTTCTATAATGGCAATTATGATTCCCGGATTATTTGTCGCCGGCTATGCAGCTCGTCAAGGAATTGAGGTAATTGGCCGGGTTACCGAAGTGCTTGGCCCGTTATACTTACTGAGCATTGTTGTCATAGGCCTGTTGGTCAGTCCCAGCGCAGAATTTGACCGACTTAAGCCGCAGTTTGATGACGGAATGTATTCTTTTCTTATTGGCTCACCCTTACTGCTGACTTTTTACGGAATTTGTATTATGATGGCAATGTTCATTCCACTATGCAATCGCCCGGAAAATGGATTTCTGGCCAAGTTCATTGCGGTCAGTCTAGGAGCCGTGTTTGTAACTATTATTGTGGTTTTAAGTGTGGCAGTCTTTGGTTATGAACAGGCAGCTAATATTCATGCTCCTGGCCTTGAGCTATCCAGAATGATATCTTACGGCAATTATTTGGACAGGCTGGAAATAATTTGGCTACTGCTTATCACTGGCGCCGGAATAATTGCTTCAGCCAATTTGCTCTGGGCTTTTAGTTTAGGAATGTCACAGATCTTGGATTTAAGCACTTATAAGCCTTTGATATACCCTGCTGCCTTGCTGACCGGGATGCTGGCCTTAACGTCGTTTAATAGTACCATGGAACATATACGTTTTGCCGAATACACCTTTCCCATCTTTGCTGCATTTGTGGAGGCAGGATTGGAAATCTTTTTGTTTATTGCAGCCTTAGTTTTAAACAAACGTGGCCAACGATATGATAATTACAGGAGTATTAATCATGGAAAAGAGTAACTATTATAACTTATTTGCTGTTTTTACCGGATTATTTATGCTTATAATCGGTTGTTTGATAGCGTATCTTTCTCAAAAGTACTTATTTAGTAAATACCGGGGAAAGGCCAAAAACGCTATGGATAAAGAATATCCTGAAGTTCAAACAAAATGTAAGTAGTGAACAAAGATATATAGTTCTTCCACGGAGGAAATTTACAATATTATGTCGAATGTGTAAAATATAGACAATAGCTCTTTGAAAATTAAGTTTGGGAGGGGAATGTATTGAACAGAAGGTTAGTATCAATTTGTAAAAGGATTGAAAAACTACGCTCTAAAATGCATGACAATGCCCTTATCTTTGGGGTATCCCATCCGAAAGTACTTAAAGCAAGTCAACTGCTAGATATGCAAATTAGTTTATACATGAAATTGTGCAAGAGTATATAAAGAGCCGAAAGGCTCTTTTTGTTTTAGGATAGAAAGCAATAGTTGAATTCATTGGAAGAAATACAGGTATTTTGATATTGGCCTCGAAGTATTATGGGATCTATGAGAATGGGGTTTGTTTTTTTCTTGTAAGATTGCTTGATATGGAAAGAGTTTACATAGGAGTCAACTGCGAATAAATGACTATAGCCTAATTGGGAAAAGCCGCAGAAATCCTAGAAAGTGGCTATAGTCAAAATGGAACCCCGACTAATTAATGAAAGAGGCTGATATAGTGGAAGAAAAACGAAATATTATTAATTTTATAGGTGAGATGGGAAAAGAAGAATCCTTTCTATTCATTCGGGGACATCTTTATCTTGAGGCTCTGCTTGGCGAGATAATTCTAAGATCATACCCGGAGCCGCAAGCACTAAATGACATATCAGTTATGTTTTATAGGAAAGTTAAATTAGTAAGGGCAGTTGGGCGGTTAACTACAGAGATGGAAGACTTATTATTGAGTATTAATACGCTTAGAAATAAAATAGCTCATAAGTTGGACTTTGGTTTGGACTTTGATTCGGTTTATGAACTTATTTTAAAAGCTCATAAAGCTGACATAGATTTTTCAGACGATATGATTTATTTAAATAAAGATGAAAGTATGAAGAATTATGGACTTGACCTTAGTATCACTGAACTAATGAGCAAAATGAAAACATGGGGACAGGGACATTGTTTCGCAAAAGAAGAGGTGATAAAATAGATTAAGAGGTGAAAGATGTGGCAAGAAAACCAAGAGAAAAAAGCAGAAGTGGAATATATCATATCATATTACGCGGGATCAACCGGCAAAGCATTTTCGAAGATGATGAAGACCGGCTGAAACTAATCGAGGTTTTGGCGAAATATAAAGAAATTAGTCAATGTCGGATTTTTGCCTACTGTTTAATGGATAATCATGTGCACATCTTATTACAAGAAACCCAAGAACCCATTAGCATGATAATTCAACGATTCAGTTCTAGCTATGTTCTCTGGTATAATAGTAAGCACGAACGATGCGGGCATTTATTTCAAGAGAGATTTAAAAGCGAGGCTGTAGAAACAGACAGCTATTTCTTAACCGTACTGAGATATATCCACCAGAACCCCGTAAAGGCAAAAATCGTAAAAGATGTAAACGATTATAAATGGAGTAGCTATAGAGAATATACAGAGAGCAGATGGATTATTGATAAAGAATATGCCTTAAATATGTTTTCCGACAAACCCGATGAAGCAGTCATGCGATTTACAAAATTCACAAGAGAAGTGAACGGAGATGTCTGTCTTGAAATTCCGGGAATCAAAGTAACTGTGAGTGATGACCACCTTCAACAAAGGGTTAGACAAGAATTCGGAATTGACGCACTGAAAATTTGCAATGAAAAGAAAGAAAAACAAGACGATATTTTGAAAGCAATGAAAAAGGTTGTTGGCACAAATATACGCCAGATAGCACGCATAACAGGGTTATCAGTCACAAGGATATGGAAAGCCTGAAACATAGTCCCTGTCCCCGCGTTTTTATGGGAAGAAATACAGGTATTTTGATATTGGCCTCGAAGTATTATGGGATCTATGAGGATGGGTTTGTTTGTTTTTTTGGAGAAAACATGGGGACAGGGACATTGTTTCGCAAAAGAAGAGGTGATAAAATAGATTAAGAGGTGAAAGATGTGGCAAGAAAACCAAGAGAAAAAAGCAGAAGTGGAATATATCATATCATATTACGCGGGATCAACCGGCAAAGCATTTTCGAAGATGATGAAGACCGGCTGAAACTAATCGAGGTTTTGGCGAAATATAAAGAAATTAGTCAATGTCGGATTTTTGCCTACTGTTTAATGGATAATCATGTGCACATCTTATTACAAGAAACCCAAGAACCCATTAGCATGATAATTCAACGATTCAGTTCTAGCTATGTTCTCTGGTATAATAGTAAGCACGAACGATGCGGGCATTTATTTCAAGAGAGATTTAAAAGCGAGGCTGTAGAAACAGACAGCTATTTCTTAACCGTACTGAGATATATCCACCAGAACCCTGTAAAGGCAAAAATCGTAAAAGATGTAAACGATTATAAATGGAGTAGCTATAGAGAATATACAGAGAGCAGACGGATTATTGATAAAGAATATGCCTTAAATATGTTTTCCGACAAACCCGATGAAGCAGTCATGCGATTTACAAAATTCACAAGAGAAGTGAACGGAGATGTCTGTCTTGAAATTCCGGGAATCAAAGTAACTGTGAGTGATGACCACCTTCAACAAAGGGTTAGACAAGAATTCGGAATTGACGCACTGAAAATTTGCAATGAAAAGAAAGAAAAACAAGACGATATTTTGAAAGCAATGAAAAAGGTTGTTGGCACAAATATACGCCAGATAGCACGCATAACAGGGTTATCAGTCACAAGGATATGGAAAGCCTGAAACATAGTCCCTGTCCCCGCATTTTTCTGTGGAAAGCCTGAAACATAGTCCCTGTCCCCGCATTTTTCTGTGGAAAGCCTGAAACATAGTCCCTGTCCCCGCGTTTTTCTGTGCTACAACTGCCTCTGATTCAACTAGGCGTGTTTGCCTTAATGGCTGCCTTAACGTTTTGGTCCGTCTATTCGCCAGGATCACTGGCATACCTCAATTTGCCGACACTAGACAAAACAAAGATGCTAAAGTTGCCAGAAGAAAAAAAGAAGGAAATCAGGCTGCTTAGTGCCGTTTTTATCAGCATGATCAATCTATTTATATTGCTCTTGTTTACCATCATCAACTATCAGCTGCTTCGAGCTGAAGCAACGGGAAGTATTGGTTCTCCGGTTTGGATAGTTTTAGGGGTTGTAATTAGTCTGTTTGGCAGCTTTATCTCCGTAAGAAAGCTTACTTCAGCGATAAAGCGTATTCAGTGATACTGACGGTGTGCATTAGATGGCATAATTATTCCTCATATGCCTAAGTAGACAAATTGGATCGGCTGCAGCCATAACTATAGCAGTGAACTCGTTTCAGCATAGCTGAAACATTGGGATTCAGGTGGAAAGT
Source organism: Sporomusa sp. 246TCP1 (assembly GCF_057319775.1). Lineage (NCBI taxonomy): Bacteria > Bacillati > Bacillota > Negativicutes > Selenomonadales > Sporomusaceae > Sporomusa > Sporomusa sp. 246TCP1. Next base: position 1,399,452 of record NZ_CM170492.1, read on the forward strand.
CTACTCCACCTGAATTAACGCCGCCTGTAGAGGCGGGAGTCTTGACTCGCGTACTAAGATAAAAAAGGCTGCTGCTGTGCAGGTTAGAAAAACATTATTTGGGAAAACTAAGAAAAACAGCATCACATCAAAAGGTGTGATGCCTTACTTTTACAACTATTTTTTTCCATGTTATAATAAAATAAATATCTGTGGGAGGTAATGTAATGAGTGACAGTAAATATGCAATAGAAGAAATATTTAGACCTACCTCATTTCCACAGCATACATATATTGATCGGGCAATTTCAACAGATGATACCTATGAATTAAGACTGAAGAAGGCGCTTAGAAGCCCTGGACGATTGATATCCATTACCGGATCGTCAAAATCCGGTAAGACGGTTTTATGTCATAAAGTCATTGATAAAAGCAGCATTATTGATTTGAGCGGAGCGCAAATTCAATCGCAGGCAGATTTTTGGAATCAAATTGCTGAAAAAATCCGTTTGCCGCTAGAAGTACAGGTTACGCAGACGGTAGCAAATAAAGTGAGTATAAATGCTAGAACTGGCGCATCAGGTAAGATTCCTTTTGTGGCAGCGGCTGATTTGAGCGGTCAGGCTGGTTATGATCACTCTACAGGGCAAAATATTGCTGAAAAAGAAATTCGCAGTAATACGACCATTATGGAATACTTAATTGCCAATCATAAGGTCTTGGTTTTGGATGATTTTCATTATCTTGCCAATGACCTGCAAATGTATATTGCACGCATCTTAAAGACTGAGTTGTTCAACGGTTTGAAAGCAATTATTATTTCACTGCCACACAGAGCCAATGATGCAATTCGCCATAATCCGGATTTGATTGGCAGAACGTCTTTTATTGAAATTGCGCCGTGGTCAATGGGGGAGTTGACCGAAATTGGTCGCAAGGGTTTCGCTTTATTACGATATAAAATTGATGAACATGACTTAAATCTGTTGGCACAAGAAAGCATAGCATCACCTCAGCTCATGCAGGAAAACTGTTTTAATTTAGCAGATCGAATAGCGGTTGTCGAAACCAATGCTGTAACTACTGAATTAGTTCATAAAGCATTTCATGATACGGTGATTAATTATTCTCATTATGATGTCATTTTGCAGAAAGTTCTTCGTGGACCGGCACAGGGTCGGGATAAAAGAACGCAATATACCTTTAAGGATAAAACAAAAGCGGACATCTATCATCTGTTTTTAAAAGGTATCAGTATTGACCCTCCTGTACTATCCCTGCATATGGATGATATTAAAGCAAGGTTTGCAACAATTATTGATGAATCTGAAAAATTACCTACGTCATTGGTGACTTCCAATACGATAATGCATGTGGAAAGAATTATGCAGGAAACGGCGCCTAAACTAGACACGATAGAATGGCGTGAACAAGTGTTATATATATTAGACCCGTTTTTGCTGTTCTATTTACGGTGGAATAACAGTTTGAGTTTTTGACAAGGACGGTGTAAATTTCTTAATAGAAAACCAATCTTTTTACCTTCATACGCTTGCAATTCATGTAAAAGAGTACTAATATTAGTAATAGGTGGAAATTAAAAAGTAAGGTCGCCGTGTCCCATAGGTGGTGGAACACCTATAGGCACGAGCAGGTGCAGCAACACCTACACGTAACAGCGAACTGTCCACGACGACACTCTTATTATACCCGGTTGTGAGCTGGATTACAAGTTTTTACAATTGGGGCGTAATGATTGGCGCGTTAAGGCAGGGGCTGTGCGACTGCATGCAATATTCGATGGTATCATATCTTGATACAGGTTTGGCAGGACACGCTTACGGGTTCTGTTATTTGGGTTACTTTCTGTATCTTGATACTGTTGCAAAGATCGATTAGGATCGCATGTGTAGGGTAGAAATAATCCTGCAGATGTGATCCTTTTTAATTTCCTCCTGTAAAATTCCCATTCATGGGTGATTACAGGAGGACATAGAAGCCTCCAGATAAAATAAGGAGGGGTGGATTTAACTGACTATGAATATCAGACACCTGGATTGTAAGAAACAAGAGACTGAGCTGTATGATGAAATTTGGGAACTATCTGAAGAACTTGATCGGCTGGATAAAGAGGGAAAAGATACAACAGACACTATCCGGAGATTTGGGGAGGTATTGGAAGAATTTTTATTATTCAGGCAGCAGGAGGCAAAGACCCGCTAGTATTATTTTGGATAGTAACGGTAAATAGATAAACAGCACGAATAAAACTTGCATTATTTGGAAAACATAGTGACAACACTAGAGAAAGGCGTGTTGTCACTATGTTTTCCAAACTTATTGCTAAATTGTCTTCCCTGTATCAGGAAAAAGTCTGTGGTAAATCTATAGTTGTAAAACCTGTACTTATTGGTGGACTAATTCTATTACTGTCTGGTATCGGTTATTATTCTTTGCTAGCAGACCCGAACGTAAAACTGCCACTTCCACATCAAGGCAGTGAGGTTGCTAAAAAAGACAGCAAGATTAAGATTTCCGCAGATACCGATTTAGTACAAAAAATCACCTACACCAAGTGCAAAGACCAGGAAGTATTCCGGACCAAACCACCTGATAATTTAGTTGGGCTTACTTTTAATCAGGTACAGCAGATCTATTCAGGTTGGAGTATAGAAAAATTTGATACCAAAGAAGTAGAAATGACATTAACGGTGGATAGCTTATGCCGCGAGCATTCTAATAATATGTTTATTGGTATCAAAAACGACTATGTCACTGTATTCTATGGAGTACCTGGTCCCAAGGCCATTGTAAAAGAAGTAACTAACATACCTGTGAGTAGCTTAATGCCTCAGGATGTGCAAGAGTTACAGCAAGGGTTAATTGTGCAGTCTAAAGAGGAATTATTACGAACACTAGAGGGAATGCAGGCACGTTAAGGAGAGGGCAACCTCTCTTTTTGTTTTTTGCAACAGGAATATATGGTAAAGTTGTCGAAAGTAGTAGGAAGTAAAAAGGGGGAAACAGATGATTGCATTAGGAATCGACCCCGGCACAGCAATATGCGGTTATGGTTTGGTCGAAGCACAAGGAAGCAGATTAAAGCCCATTATATATGGGGTTATTGAGACAACCCCCGACATGGAGGCTGCCATGCGGCTTAGAAAAGTCCATCAGGAAATTGATGCTTTGATTAAGCAGTATCAGCCAGATATTATGGGTGTTGAAATGTTGTTTATGAATAAAAATGTTCGTACTGTAATGGCTGTAGGGCAAGCCAGAGGGGTAATCCTACTGGCGGCAGCTCAAAATGAACTTAGCATTGATGAATTTACACCGCTACAGGTTAAACAGGCGGTAACCGGGTATGGCAAAGCAACCAAAGAACAAGTTATCTATATGACCCAACGATTATTAAGCCTGCCGAAGAAACCACATCCCGATGATGCCGCCGATGCTTTAGCTATCGCTATTGCAACCATACATTGCGGAAGTATAAATAGAATGAGGGTAACCAATGATAGGTTATGTTAAAGGCGTAGTTACACATCTATTTACCGATTATTGTTTTGTGGATGTTCAGGGAATCGGCTATCGGATATTCATACCTAATTCTACCAGGCAAAAGCTGGCAATTGGTCAATCAGCTACCTTGTTTACCTATCTGAATGTACGTGAGGATGCACTTACGCTGCACGGTTTTTATACGCAGGAAGAATATGATCTTTTTCTCAGTCTTATTTCGGTATCAGGGATTGGCCCCAAAGTAGCGGCTGGCATTTTGTCTGCCATCACACCCCCAAATTTCCGCTTAGCAATTAGTGCCAATAATGCAGCTATCTTGACAAAATTACCAGGTATTGGCAAAAAAACGGCGGAAAGAATTATTCTTGAGCTAAAAGATAAAGTGGGAATCGGTACAGAGTTAGACGCCAGTGTTTCAGGCCAGATGGCAGCAGACATTACTATGCCGGGAGATATCCGGCAAGAGGCCATTCAGGCGCTAATTGCATTAGGGTATAACCATGCCGAGATAACGCCAGTCATTAAGAAAATTTATCAAAACGAAGGTACAACTCAGACAGAAATATCATTAGAACAGTTAATTAGACTTACGTTAAAGGAGTTTGGCCGGAGGTAATTGGGAGGTAACTAACTGGTGGAAGAACGTATTGTGGAACCAGATGAACAGGATGTTGATTCCTGGCAATATAGTCTGCGGCCGCGTCGTCTTGCTCAATATATTGGACAAGATCAAGTAAAAAATAATCTTTCTATATTTATTCAGGCAGCAATGGCCAGAGAGGAAGCGCTGGATCATGTCTTATTATATGGCCCGCCTGGATTGGGTAAAACTACATTAGCCGGTATTGTTGCCAACGAACTTGGCGCTAATTTTCGGATTACATCAGGTCCGGCCATTGAGCGACCAGGCGATTTGGCCTCACTTTTGACTAATTTGGGTGAAAAAGACGTGCTGTTTATTGATGAAATTCACCGTTTGTCGCGCGCGGTAGAGGAAGTCTTGTATTCGGCAATGGAAGACTATGCCCTTGATATTATCATCGGCAAAGGCCCGTCTGCCCGTTCTATTCGTCTTGATTTACCCAAGTTCACGCTGATAGGGGCAACAACCAAGGCTGGTGCCCTAGCCGCACCGCTTAGAGATCGTTTTGGAGTTATTTGCCGTCTGGAATATTACGAAACAGAGCATTTGGAATGTATTGTAAACCGGGCTGCTGAAATTTTGCAAGTAGACATTGAACCCCGCGGTGCACTGGAAATTGCCAAACGTTCACGGGGAACGCCACGTATTGCTAACCGTCTTTTAAAGCGGGTACGGGATTTTGCTCAGGTAACAGCCGATGGGATAATTACAGCTGCTATCGCTGATAAAGCTCTTGATCTGTTAGAAGTAGACAAACGCGGACTGGACAAAACTGACCGGAGTATGCTTACGGCGATTATTAAAAAGTTTAACGGCGGACCTGTGGGGCTGGATACATTGGCTGCCTCAATCAGTGAAGAGACCGAAACAATTGAAGATGTATATGAACCCTTTCTATTGCAAATGGGGTTTATAGCCAGGACGCCGCGTGGGCGGGTAGCTACCCAGGCTGCTTATACCCATCTCAATATATCTTACGAAGATAAAGCCAGCGTTCAAGAAAAATTATGGTAGGTGACTAAATTATGCGTATGTTGCTGCATATCTGTTGCGGCCCGTGTTCTGTATTTCCCCTGAAGCACTTGCAGGAACAGTATCCGGAGTATGAAATTACCGGCTATTTTTATAATCCGAACATCCACCCATACAAAGAGTTTCGCAAACGTCTGGATACTCTCAAAACGTTTGCTGATAAAATTGGTCTTACCAGACTAATCATTGATGAAAGTTATACCCTGGAAGAATTTTTGCGGCAAGCATTAGCTGCCCCAGGTGGGCGCTGTACTCACTGCTATGACCTGCGAATGAACCAAACAGCACGCTATGCCAAAGAACAGGGCTTTGACTGTTTTAGTACCACACTATTAGTAAGCCCTTACCAGCAGCATGATTTGATAAGGGTAGCTGCTAATAAGGCTGCTGTTGCCGCAGAAATCGAGTTCCGCTATATCGACTTCCGTCCCGGCTGGCAGGAAGGCGTCAAGATAAGCAGAGAGCTGGAAATGTACCGGCAGCCTTATTGCGGCTGTGTTTTTAGCGAGCGAGACCGTTATTATAAGCCAGGAAAGGGGCAAGGTTAATGCCCGGAGGACTTGATTCCATAGGTAAAACACTGATGCTGTTTGGCCTCATCCTCTTGGTTGCCGGAGCCATATTTCATTTTGGGGGTAAATTCTTAAGTCTGGGCCGGTTGCCAGGTGATATACATATGGAATGGGGAAACTTCAGCTTTCATTTTCCTATTGTAACATCAATTATTCTTAGCATTATTCTAACAATAATCCTGAATCTGATTTCAAGATAAGATAGTAGTACTTTCCGACTGGAAAATGGCGCCGGAGGTATGCGAGTGTGTAGACATATGGTAAAATGGTTAATGGTAATTGCCTTTTTTATTTTTCCCTTATCTGGATACGCCCATTCAGGCGATAGAGTCGTGTCGGCTTTTGAACCTAACCTGCGGGTGGGGATTTTAACTAACCAGCATAGTATTGAAGTTTCCGCTGATGCTAAATTTGCTATTGTTAGTACCGGCACCACTAAAGTAATGGGGGATTTTGCTGCCCAGGAACCTGTAACAATTGCTGTACGCGAAAGTGGTTTTACCATTAATGGCAGACCAGTAGAGGCTATTGGCCTGGCTGTTGTTATGAAAAAAGCGCATTCCTTAGTTTACAGTGAACAATATCTATATGCCAATAAACGGCGGTATCGAGGTGGCCTGAGTATTCAGCGCACCATCGGTAAGCCAGGGATGACAGTGATAAATACCCTGCCGGTTGAACAATATCTATATGGGGTCATTAAAAATGAAATTTCTCCTGAATGGCCATTGGAAGCAGTTAAAGCTCAGGCGGTAGCAGCACGTACTTATGCGTTGGCTAACCACAATAAACATACAGCTGATGGTTTTGAACTGTGTGCTACTACTGATTGCCAGGTATACGGCGGGCGGGAGAGTGAAGCGCCTAAAGCAATCCAAGCAGTTGATGCAACACGGGGACTGGTGCTTACCTATAAAGGAAAACTAATTTCCGCCTATTTTCACAGCAGTTCAGGTGGTTACACTGAAAATAGCGAAAATGTTTGGTCAGTGAAGCAGCCGTATCTTCGCGGTGTAGCTGATTTCGATCAAAACAGCCCATATTATAAATGGGAAGAGAAGCTGACGCTGGCTGAACTAAATCAGGCTATCAGTAAGGCCGGTTACAACATTGGTTATCTGCAAGCGGTTGAATTATCACCACTTTCCAGTCCGCCGGTTGCAAGCTTTGACCGCGGGGTGTCAGGACGGGTAAAAAGCGTATACTTCAAGGGAACTACCGGGAATATACAGCTAGCAGGCACAAAAGTAAGAAACATGCTAAACTTAAAAAGTACCTTGTTTGATATTACTATAAGTAAAGAACACCCCAAGTTGGCTATGCCAGTTTATGCTGGTAAGGATAGAAAAAAAAGTCACACTCCGCTTGTCGCTGGTAAACCAACTGATTTTGTTGTAATTACCGGCTTTGGCTGGGGACATGGTTTAGGGCTTTCGCAATGGGGGGCAAAAGCCATGGCAGAAAAGGCTCCACCCGGAAACACGGAATATTTCAAGGATATCTTGAAACACTACTACCAAGATGTAGAAATAAAAAAAGCCTACTGATAGGCCATAATGAGGGAGTACCATGCTGGTTTCTGATTTTGATTATTATTTACCTGAAGAATTAATAGCACAACAGCCGGTAGAACCACGCGATCAGTCACGGCTGCTCGTGCTTGACCGGGAAACTGGATGCATTGAGCATAATGAGTTTCATAATCTGCTGCACTATTTAAAACCAGGGGATACCCTGGTTTTTAATGATACCCGGGTAATACCTGCAAGGTTATTTGGAGCTAAGCAGGAAACTGGCGGTAAAGTGGAAGTTTTTTTGTTAAGCCGGATAACTAATGATGATTGGGAAGTACTTGTTAAGCCAGGTAAAAAAGCTAAGCCGGGAACTATTATTGAGTTTAGCGACAACCTACGCTGTGAAGTTCTGCAAAGTACGGATTTTGGCGGCAGGATAGTACGCTTTCAGTATCAGGGGATTTTTGAAGAAATTCTTGATTCGTTAGGTGAGACACCCTTACCACCCTATATCAAAACTAAATTAACAGATAAGGAACGCTATCAGACGGTGTATGCCCGGGAACGTGGCTCAGCCGCAGCCCCTACTGCAGGGCTGCACTTTACCCGGGAGCTTATGGAAAGCTGTAAACATATGGGAGTGAATCTCTCCTTTGTAACTCTTCATGTCGGGCTGGGGACTTTTCGACCTGTAGCAGTAGATACCATAGCAGATCATGTCATGCATCGCGAGTATTATTCAGTACCTGAAGAGACCGCTGCCCTTGTCAATAAAACTCTGGCAGCCGGTAACCGGGTTATTGCAGTAGGGACTACTGCAGTACGAACCTTAGAGACAGCAGGTACTAGCGGGCAACTGGAGGCAAAAAGTGGCTGGACACAGATATTTATCTATCCTGGCTATGAATTCAAAATTGTCAAAGCACTGATTACTAATTTTCATCTTCCTAAATCCACCCTGTTAATGCTGGTTAGTGCTTTGGCCAGCAGAGAACATATTTTTAACGCCTACCGGGAAGCTGTGGATAAGCGTTACCGGTTTTTCAGTTTTGGCGATGCCATGTTTATCCGCTAGGTATATTTTTATTAATACGAGAGGTGTAGCTATTGGCCATTACATATGAACTAATTAAACAATGCTCGAAAACCGGAGCGCGGGTGGGGCGGTTATATACACCACATGGTGTATTTGATACACCTATTTTTATGCCGGTAGGCACGCAGGCCACAGTTAAGGCCATGTCGCCTGATGAGCTTAAAGATATGGGAGCAGGTATAATCCTCAGTAATACGTATCACTTGTATTTGCGACCAGGTCATGATTTAGTGGCCGAAGCAGGCGGGCTGCATAAATTTATGCAGTGGGATCGTGGTATCTTAACAGATAGCGGTGGTTTTCAGGTATTTAGTCTTGGTCCTCTACGCAAAATAACCGAAGAAGGCGTTACGTTTCGTTCACATATTGATGGTTCTAAGCATTTTTTATCACCAGAAAAGGCTACTGAAGTGCAAATGGCATTAGGTGCTGACATTATTATGGCCTTTGACGAGTGCGTGCCTTATCCGGCAGACCATGAATATGCCCGCCAATCAACACAGCGAACTACCCGCTGGGCCGAACGCTGTAAAAAAGCCCATACCCGTAAGGATCAGGCTCTGTTTGGTATTGTTCAGGGCGGGATGTATAAAGACCTCAGAACGATGAGTGTCCAGGATCTTATTGCTTTGGACTTTTCCGGTTACGCTATTGGCGGCCTCAGTGTAGGCGAACCAAAGCCACTTATGTATGAAATGCTTGATCATACAGTACCTTTGTTACCGTCAAATAAACCACGTTATTTGATGGGCGTTGGTACACCAGATTGTTTGCTGGAAGGTGTCATGTACGGTATTGATATGTTTGATTGTGTCTTCCCGACAAGAGTGGCGCGTAATGGTACTGTAATGACCAGTCGTGGTCGTCTTGTTATCAAAAATGCCGAATTTTCCCGTGATTTTCGTCCTATTGATCCCGAATGCGGCTGTTATACCTGCCGGAATTTCTCCCGCGCTTACATCCGTCATTTGCTTAAAACAGAAGAAATCTTCGGTTTGCGCCTGACAACTACCCATAATTTACATTTCTTATTGAACTTTATGAAGGAGATGCGCAAAGCCATCCTTGATGACCGCTTTTTAGCTTTCAGAGAAGAGTTTTGGGCCCATTACCGCAAATAATAAGAGGATTTATGATAAACGTGTGGAATATAATGTAACAGAAACAGGAGGTGATAAATATATGCCAGCACTTTCACCCGAAATAATGCAAGCCATTCAGGCTTCATGGCCAATAGTATTAATGGGCGTAATCTTCTATTTTTTACTATATCGTCCACAGAAAAAAGAACAACAACGTCGTAAAGAACTTTTGGAGAGTCTCAAAAAGGGAGAACGCATTGTTACTATTGGTGGCTTGTACGGTACTATTACGGCATTGAATGAAAAAACTGTTACAATTAAAATTGCCGATAAAGTAGAAGTCGATATAGCTCGTACCGCTGTAAGCCATAATCAAAATCAGCAGAAACCTGAATAACTTTTCAAAGATAACCAGCTACCGCCTATACCCCTTTGAGGTACAGGCGGCTTCTGCCGTCATTGGTTAAAAGAGAGTATTTATAGGGAGGGGAACTATTATGGAACCTAATAAAAATGCCAAACAGGAATTGCGGAAAAATATTTTAGCTGTAAGACGGTCAATGAGCCCGGAGGAAGTGGCTGCCGGCAGCACCCGGCTTGCCGAACATTTATGTTCTTGGCCCATATATCAAGCTGCTAAAACTATTATGCTCTATCTGGCAATGCCTGATGAACCTCATTTGGACAAGGTTATTTCCCATGCACTAAGTGCCGGTAAAACCATCTGTGTGCCGCATATGCGGGAGACACGGGGATTAATGGATGCTGCCATTATTGCTAATCTTGACGATCTGGTGGTAGGGCAGTTCAATCTCTTAACTCCCAATCCGGCAACCTTAAAACTCCTGGACCCCAGCGAATTGGATCTCATTATCGTTCCTGGGGTGGCTTTCGACAAAGACGGACGGCGATTAGGGATGGGTGCTGGTTATTATGACCGGTTTTTACCGCAAGCAAATAAAGCTGAGCTCATCGGTGCAGCCTGGGCTGCACAAATACTTGAAAAAGTACCGACTGACGACCACGACCGGCCAGTAAATTATTTACTTACTGAAGATGGCATATTTACACGCAGGTAAGGGAAAATGTAAGTAGTTACATTTGCCTTACTGCTGTCACTTAGTAATAGTGCTACGAATTTGACAGTAAAGGCTAACTTTTGATAACTGGAGGTTTAGTCAATGTCAGTAGCTACTATTGAGCAACCGATTACCCTGGTGCAAGTAAAGGCAGATCACGAAATAACCGTTTACCTTACCCGTAGTACCAAATATCTTAGTCGCCTTGGTTTTACCGAACATGGTCTCAGACATGCCGGAATTGTTTCGGCCCTGGCCTATAAGGTTTTACAGGAACTAGCTTTCCCAACACGGGATTGTGAGCTTGCGGCGATAGCCGGCTATCTGCATGATATCGCCAATATGATTAATCGGTACAATCACGGTGTTTCAGGTGCAATAATGACATTTTCCATCCTGACCCGGATGGGGATGCCCCCGGAAGAAGTGGCACTAGTGATATCTGCTATTGGTAACCATGAGGAAGAACGTGGTAATGCAGTTAATCATGTAGCGTCAGCACTCATTCTGGCAGATAAATCGGATGTACATCGCTCACGGGTTACTAATCGCGACTTTGCCAAATTTGAAATCCATGACAGGGTAAATTATGCTGCCGAGAGCAGCAAGCTCTTGATTGACAGGGCATCGCGTAAGATAACGCTTGCTGTTACTATTGATACGACAATTTGTCCTGTCATGGAGTACTTTGAAATATTTTTACTGCGTATGGTCATGTGCCGGCGGGCAGCCGAATTTTTAGATTGCCAATTTAAGTTGGTAATTAATGATTATGAACTATTGTAGTTGTCCTAATAGGTGAATATTGGATTATGCAAGATTGGGGGGCTAATTTCTTGAGGTGGGATAATTTCGCCAAATTTTTGGTGGTTGTTTTAGCAATTCTCGTTGCTGCAGGTTTTTATATGTTGCCGCTGTCTCTATCAATTAAGCAAGGGCTTGATCTGCAGGGTGGAACCCATGTCGTTATGGAAGCTTCAGATACGCCTGAAGCAATAGTAAATGATGATGCAATGCAGCGGGTGGTTCAAATTATGGAACGCCGCATTAATGAACTGGGACTGACTGAACCCATTGTCCAACGCCAGGGTGAACGACGGGTTATTATCGAACTTCCGGGTGTAAAAGATCCGGAAAAAGCCATTGAAATGCTTGGTAAAACGGCGTTGATGGAATTTCAGGATGAAAGTGGTACAGTGGTATTGACAGGTAAGGACCTGAAAGATGCCAAAGCCCAAATTGACAAAGGCAATCAGAAATTGGTAGCGATCGAATTTACTGATGAAGGTGCCAAAAAGTTTGCCGACCTGACTGCCAAGAGTGTTGGCAAACATATTGCGATTCTTTTGGACAACCAGATATTAACAAATCCTGTTGTTCAGGAAGTCATTCCCAATGGTAAGGCCGTAATCTCCGGTAACCGGGACATGGCAGAAGCGGAACGGCTGGCAATACTGCTTCGCTCAGGTGCTTTGCCGGTTAAAGTTGAAGTTTTGGAGACAAGAACTGTTGGGCCGACTTTGGGAGCAGATTCCAAAGCCAAGAGCATGCAAGCGTTTGTGATTGGCATTGCCGGCATTGTTATCTTTATGCTGCTATTCTATCGGGCCTCTGGCTTTGTCGCTACTATAACACTTATCTTATATGTAATGATGTTGTTATTTTGTTTAAAAATGCTTAACGCTACATTGACCTTACCAGGTATTGCCGGTATTATTCTGTCAGTGGGTATGGCCGTTGATGCCAACGTGCTGATCTTTGAACGGTTTAAAGAAGAATACCGGAACGGAAAAACGCTCAGGGCTGCTATGGATGCTGGTTTTAGCCGGGCCTTTGCTACTATTCTGGACTCCAATATAACAACCTTAATTGCTGCGGCTGTACTATTTTTCTTGGGCACTGGTACGATTAAGGGGTTTGCTATTACGTTAGGCTTAGGGATAATTTTAAGTATGTTTACCGCCATTACGGTTACCAAATATGTACTCAAAATGTTGATTAACGCCAATGTATTTAAAAATGGCAAGTTTTATGGGGTTTATGGGGGCGAAAAACATGAAATTTGATATTGTTGCTAAACGTTATTGGTGGTTTCTGCTCTCTGCGCTCATCATAATCCCTGGCTTGATATCTATGGCGACGCAAGGCCTTAATTTAGGCATTGACTTTACCGGTGGCACGTTGCTTGACCTAAAATTTGCCCGTCCGGTGGCAGTAAGTGAAATAAGAGAGGTACTTAAAGATTATCAATTAGAAGGTAGTACCATTCAACTGGCTTTAACAGGCCAGGAAGATAAGGCAAACAATGTATTAATCCGGTCCCATGTGCTCAGTGAAGAGGAACGCCGCAATGTACTTAAAGGCTTAGAAACAAAACTGGGAGCTTTTGAGGTTTTGAGAGCCGAAAAGGTCGGTGCCGTAATTGGCTCCGAACTGGCACAACAGGCTGGTCTCGCGCTTTTACTGGCCTGGGTGCTTGAAATTGTCTATATTACCTACCGGTTTGAGTTTAAATTTGCCGTTGCCGGTATTGCCGCCCTTGTGCACGATATATTGATTGTTTTGGGTATATTTTCAATTTTGCAAAAGGAGATTGACTCTACTTTTGTGGCAGCAATTTTGACAATTATCGGCTATTCAATTAACGATACCATTGTTATTTTTGACCGGATCAGGGAAAACCTGAAAACCTACAAGAAAAGTGAGGGGCTGGCAGAGCTCGTTAATCGCAGCATCTGGCAGACAATGACCCGTTCCATTTATACCGTTCTTACTGTAATCTTTGCAACTGCTGCGCTTTATGTGTTTGGCGGCGAGACTACCAAGAATTTTTCGCTGGCTCTGTTGATTGGTTTTGCCAGTGGTGCTTATTCTTCAATATTTAATGCCAGCCAAATCTGGATAACCTGGAGAGAGTACGACGAAAAACGCCGTATGGAACAACGAATCAAAGGTGCAAACTAGTTTTTTAGCCTGAAGCAAATTGCTTCAGGCTTTTTTGCACCATTAAGGCTCTGCTGCAATATCCTATAAGCAGGCAGGGGGCGATATATATGGGAGTTATCCTACCGGCACTATCGTTGGCACTTGTTCATATCGCCGGCGATAATGTAGCTGTTGTTCCAGCTATGGCATCGCTAATCGGCCAAGGTATTTATTCAACAGTATTTTTAGCGTATATGATATTCGGCTCGATAGTAGCCGGCACGTCAGCCTGGATAGGCACAAAAAGCGGACACGAATTAACCGCAGTGGTCAAGCGGCTGTTTGGGATACGCGGCAAAGTACTGCTGGCGCTGGCAATATTGGCTGTATCACTGCCAGCCAGTGCATTAACCGGCGGCTATTTTGCCGGACAATTGCTAGAGCACCTGACAGGACTCCCCTATGTAGTGACTGTTGCTTGCTGTATAATGGTATGTTGTTTGTTGGCTGCCGGTTATGGCAGGGAACTACTGATAATTTCTAACTATGCAGCACTCTTACTTATCCCGGCAATAGGGGTTATGGTGTTTATGCTGCCTGATACTTTCACAACAATATCCTTTACTAACTTGCTATCACTTGATTATAGCGGCTGGGCACTGGTACTAGCTCTTATTGGCTATAATGCCGGTGGCATGCATTCGGTACTGGTGGTAGAAGCGGGAACTTATTTTGCCCACCAAAACTATGCCGGCATTTATCTAGCCGTATTAGCAAAATTTTTTGAGGGGCTTTTTACTTTGCTGCTGGCCCATATAGTCTTACTGGGCGGAGGATACGGATTTATGCCTTTGTCGATTGTTGCCAATCAGGTTTTTGGATCATGGCTGGCAGCCGGGTTTAATAGTATATTAGTATGTATATTACTCAACACAATGGTTCCAGCCATGCTGGTCAATGCTAAACAACTCAGTATAATTACAAGAATGCATTTTAGCTCAGCGCTAGCCTTAGCAGGACTATTAGTCTGGTGCGGCAGCTTGTTCAGCTTAGAATTAATTCTCATGATTATGAGTGTAACAGGTTTACTAATGATTGTTTTCATTGGCTGGATAGCTTACTTTCTACATAAACAAGGAGATAACAAGTTACAATAACAGTAGCAGTACTATTCGGGTGAAACGGGGTAATTGCCTTTTGTGGGTCGAACTTTTAGTAACATTCATTATGATAGCAGGTCTTTTTTGTACAATGTCAGTAAAGCTCTCGGGGACGCTGATCATCCTGCTGGGGGCTGTCATTTATGGTTTATCAACTAATTTCGTGAATTTTACTCCGGAAACAATTAAGTTATTGATACTGCTTTCCCTATTAAGCGAGTTAGGCGGAAGAATATTACGAATCTATTTGACTGAGAACTTACCGGTTTCACGCGATTTTAGCATCAATAGTGCAGTGTGTCATTTTGGCGGTATACTGGCAAGCGATGCCCTGTTCGGATCTGTTCTCGGGCTATTCCTATGGGAATTAGTTGCCGGTAAAACACTTTTGCCGCATAGAGATACAGTATTCCAGGTACTGCTCCGACTGATCGGCGTGGCTGTTATTAGGTTTGTTTGCGGCATTACTATGATTGTCGTTATACATCTGTACATATTTCGATAATGGGTTTTGAAAACCTTGGCTTTCGCTGAAGGCTCGGCAGAAGCCAAGGTTTCTTTATTTATTTTACAGCCGATAATATTAAAGGAATATTGAAGTTTTTGCGAGAATAGTAATCCAATATATATTTTTTTTATGGGTGTGATCATATTTGATGCGGAAAACCAAACAGAAACTCAGGAAAACTGAGAAAAATTCAGGTAAAGTTGCAAAAATTTACACTGTATACTACAATTGTTTCTAGTACATTGTTTTGGAGGTCTATAACGTTATTATGGCTAAGCTAAAAAAAAAGTGGAGATTGTTTCCCGCTAGGCATCAATTGGCAAACGAGCTCAGCCAGAAACTAAACATATCTGAGTATATTGCGCAGGCACTGATAAATCGTGGCATTACTAATGAACAGGCGGCAGACGAATTCTTATACGCTGGTGCTGAACATATTGGCGATCCGTATGCACTAAAGGGTATGAGGACTGCTGTTGAGAGAATTATTCAAGCTGTTGAAATAAAAGAAAAGATTACCATTTATGGTGATTATGATGTGGATGGAATTACCGCTTGTGCTACCCTTTATAAGACGTTAACCAGACTGGGTGCTATTGTTGAGTTTTATATCCCTGACAGGCAAAGCGAGGGGTATGGGCTTAATCCAGCGGCTTTACATAACCTAATAAATACTGGGACAAAATTAGTTATTACCGTTGACTGTGGCATTAGTGCCATTAAGGAGATTGCGGCTATCGGCGATCAGCTTGCTATTATTATAACCGATCACCATCAACCGCCAGTTGAACTCCCTGTTGCTGTGGCCATAATTAATCCCAAACAACCGGGATGTTTATATCCGGAAAAAAATTTGGCTGGTGTTGGTGTAGCCTTCAAGTTATGTCAGGGGTTATGGCAACATGTTTACGGACTTGAAACCAAATTTTTTGATTATCTTGATATTGTAGCTATCGGTACAGTTGCTGATATTGTACCGCTTACTGGAGAAAACCGTGTCCTGGTGAAACTAGGTCTAAAACAGCTGCAAACTACTGATAATTTAGGGATAGAAGCTTTGCTTGAGGTATGCGGCTTACGCGGCAAGGTTATTGACAGCGGCAGTATCGGTTTTGTTATTGCGCCGCGTCTTAACGCTGTAGGACGTGTTAGTCAGGCCGCTGCCGGAGTGGAACTGCTAATTACTAAGGATGCTAATTATGCCCACGAACTGGCAAACTTGCTGGATGGGGAAAATTTAGCCCGCCAAAATATAGAAAAGAGCATTTTGGCAAAAGTGGAAGAACAGCTTGAAACAGTAGATGTAGGTGCAGCCAAGGTGCTGGTACTAGCTGGTGAAGAATGGCATTCTGGCGTAATTGGCATTGTTGCTTCCCGGTTAGTTGACAAATATTATAAACCGGTAGTTATGATTAGTATCCATGATGGAGTAGGCAAGGGCTCTTGTCGCAGTATACCCGCATTTGACATGTATACAGCGTTAACTGCTTGTTCTGATCTATTAACTCAGTTTGGGGGGCATCGCCAGGCAGCAGGATTGTCCATACCACTGTCAAACATACCTTTGTTGCGGGAACGGCTAAATTCCTTGGCAGCCGAAACACTATCCGCAGTCGATTATGTGCCTGTTCTTACTATTGATTCGATACTGCCCCTCGAAGAGATCAGTGCTTCATTTCTTGAACAATTGGCCAGTCTTGAACCATATGGATTTGGTAATCCCAGTCCGGTATTTGCTTGTCATAACATTGAAATGAAAGAAAAACGTCTCATAGGACAGCAAAGTCGCCATTTGAAACTCAAACTGAAACATACTGCAATTAAGGATGTGATTGCCTGGAATATGGCTGAACTGTCGCCAATCCTTACCTGTGATAAAGCCATAGATTTAGTGTTTGTTCCCAAATTCAATGAGTGGCAGGGACATAAAAACGTACAATTGATCGCTCATGATGTACGCCAATCGCCAGATAGCCGGACACAAGCCGAGCTAAATAGAATTGCCCCTGATCGTACCTGTATTGCGCAGGTATATTTAACTTTAAAAGAATATAATAAATTAGGACAATATAATTTATCTTTGCAAACTATCGTAAATAAAATTTCGAGCAATTATAATGTGGTTTTATCAGAGCATGTTCTTACTATGGCTCTAACCATTTTAGCTGAATTACATTTACTGACAAAAGAACCAAAAGAGCAAGACACTTTTACTATTCAACTTACGCCATCACCACTGAAAAAGCTTGACCTAATAAACTCGCCTGCTTTTCAGGAAAGTATAAAAATGCG
Organism: Sporomusa sp. 246TCP1; assembly: GCF_057319775.1. NCBI lineage: Bacteria > Bacillati > Bacillota > Negativicutes > Selenomonadales > Sporomusaceae > Sporomusa > Sporomusa sp. 246TCP1. The sequence goes on from NZ_CM170492.1 coordinate 1,416,859, forward strand.
TGAAGAGTACTTGAGTCAGTATAGTTAACTATTTATAGCAGCACTAGTGTAAGAGGTGAGTCATGAGCAACAATGATATCCAGGTTACAAAAAGGAATAAACCAACTATAGAAAATATTATAGCCAAAATTAAAACTTACCAGCCTGACGCGCCGTTACAATTAGTTACTAAAGCTTATCAACTTGCTTATAGTGCTCATGATGGTCAACTTAGGGTATCAGGAGAAGCATATATCTGTCATCCTATTGGGGTTGCTACTATACTGGCTGATTTACAAATTGACGCTGTCACAATTAGTGCCTGCTTGCTTCATGACGTAGTAGAGGATACGTCAGTTACCTTAGAGCAATTGGAAAAAGATTTTGGTAAGGAAATTGCCATGCTTGTCGATGGAGTCACTAAATTAAATCGAATTGAGTATAAATCTAAAGAAGAGCAGCAGTTAGAGAACTATCGTAAGATGTTCCTGGCTATGGCTAAAGATATTCGGGTCGTATTAATAAAGCTTGCGGACAGACTGCATAACATGCGAACTCTTAAATATATGGCTCCACATAAACAAGCGGAAATATCTCGTGAAACGCTGGAAATATTTGCCCCGCTGGCGCACCGCTTAGGTATTTCCAACGTAAAGTGGGAATTAGAGGATCTGTCTTTCCGATTCTTAGAACCAGAAAAATACTACCGGCTTGTGGAACAGGTAAAACAAAAACGCAAAGAACGTGAGAAGATTATTACAGACGCCATTGCGTTGATGGAAGAACGTCTTGAATCTGTCGGCATAACCGCTGAAATCCAGGGGCGGCCCAAACACTTTTACAGTATCTATAAAAAAATGAAAAAAAACCACAAACAGGATGTCAGTGAGATATATGATTTGTCAGCCATCCGCATTGTTGTCCAGTCATTGAAAGACTGTTACGGGGCGTTAGGTACTGTTCACACTTTATGGAAGCCTTTACCCGGCAGGTTTAAGGATTATATTGCTATGCCGAAATCTAACGGCTATCAGTCACTGCATACTACGGTTATTGGACAGTCCGGACAGCCACTGGAGATTCAAATTCGGACGCTCGATATGCACCGGATTTCTGAATATGGTATTGCTGCGCACTGGCGTTATAAGGAAGGCAGTAAAGCTGCCCATAAAGATACAGATCAAAAATTGGCCTGGCTTAGGCAGCTTTTAGAATGGCATCGCGATTTGCGGGATCCACGCGAATTCATCGAGACGGTAAAAATGGATGTTTTTGCCGACGAAGTGTTTGTTTTTACACCTCGCGGTGATGTTATTGATTTACCTGCCGGATCGATTCCGATTGATTTTGCCTATCGCATTCACACCGATGTAGGCCATCGCTGTGTCGGTGCCAAAGTTAACGGTAAACTTGTGCCCTTAGAATATAAGCTTACTAATGGTGATATTGTTGAAATCATTACCGCCAAGCAAGGTAATGGACCGAGTCGTGACTGGCTGAATATTATTGGCTCATCGGAAACAAGAAATAAAATTCGCCAATGGTTTAAGAAAGAAAAACGGGAAGAAAATATAGCCAAAGGCCGGGAAATGATCGAACGCGAGAGTAAAAAGCTCGGCTATGAATGGCGTGATCTTGTAAAAGGTGACCGCCTCAATGAGATTGCCAAAAAATTAAGTATTTCAAGTGAAGATGACCTCTTTGAAGGTCTGGGATATGGCGGAGTTACCTTACATGGAGTAATAGCCAAGCTGATTGAATTATATAAAAAGGAATTGAAAAGTTCGACGACGCCTGACGTTTCGGCTATGCTGGCTGAACTAAAACCAAAACGACTCAAGAACAAAGTCAGCCATGGCATCTTAGTTAAGGGTGAAGCAGGACTTATGGTCAGATTAGCACGTTGCTGTAATCCATTGCCTGGTGATATTATTGTGGGTTATATTACCAGAGGCCGGGGGGTGTCCGTACACCGTGCTGATTGCCTCAATATCCTGAATAATCCGGAAGAATATGAACGTATGATTGAAGTCAATTGGGATGTTCCTGGTGATACGCTTTATCGGGTATCTATTGAAATCACCGGCATGGATCGCCATAATCTGCTCTCCGACGTCATGATGGTGGCGGCAGATGCCAAAATTAATGTCGGTTCTCTAAATGCCCGGGTACATAAAAATAAAACCGCTACCATTAATATGGATATTGATATTGGCAATCTAAGCCAGTTGGAGCACATTATCAATAAAATGCGTCGGATTCCCGATGTTTATAATGTGCGTCGCACTACTCAAATAGGAGGAGTCTAATTGAGGGCTGTTGTTCAATTAACCGATTGTGCCAGCGTAATGGTCGCTGAGCACGAAATTGCTGCAATTGGGACAGGCTTAACTGTTTTCTTAGGGATAGGTCCGGAAGATACTGAAACAGATGTTAATTACCTGGCGGAAAAAATTGTAAATTTGCGGATTTTTCCGGATAATGCGGGAAAAATGAATCTATCACTTAAAGATATAAGTGGGGATTTGCTGGTAGTTTCTCAGTTTACTTTATACGGCGATTGCCGTAAAGGACGCCGTCCCAGTTTTGATGCTGCCGCTCCGCCCCAAACTGCAATTGTACTTTATGATACCTTTGTACAACTGTGCCGTAACATGGGAATAACGGTAGCCTGCGGACAGTTTCAGGCTGAAATGATCGTGCGTCTGACTAATCGTGGACCAGTAACAATGCTGCTGGATAGTAAGCGGCTGTTTTAATAGGAGAGTGATGATGTGAAAATAATTCAATTAGGAGTAGGCCAGTTGGGGACTAACTGTTACATAGTATATTGTGAGCAAACCTTACAAGCAGGTGTAATCGATCCTGGCGGAAGTGCAGAGGCTATCCTTGCTGAAATTAACAAGGCCAGACTTACTGTTGATTATATTATCAATACCCATGGGCACGCTGATCATATTGCTGCTAATGATGCTATTCAACAGGCAACTGGCGCCAAAGTTCTGATTCATCATGAAGATGCCGATATGTTAACAAATCCGGAGCTTAACCTATCTACATATATTGGTGGTAGTTTTAGTTGCCGGTCGGCTGATCGCTTGCTCAAGGCTGGCGATACAATTTCGATTGGCAATATTGAATTTAAAATCTTGCATACACCAGGACACACTCCTGGCGGGATATGTCTGTTGACTGATAAGGTGCTGCTTGCAGGTGATACTTTGTTTGCTGAATCAATTGGCCGCAGTGATTTTCCTGGCGGTTCTCATAGTCAACTCATCAACAGTATTAAAAGTCAGTTGATGAATCTTGCGGATACCGTCAGGGTATTGCCAGGTCATGGACCGGAAACCAGCATTGGCTGGGAACGCAGTCATAACCCTTTTATTCAGTAAGGGAATTACTACTATGCTTAAATCACCTGCAGTGGTAATAAAAATTATTATTTTGCTAGTAGGCTGCTATATTTTTAGCCAAATAACACCTATTTTTTTTCCCCTCATTCTAGCGATCATTGTGACCTTTGTGCTTAATCCGTTTGTTAATGCCATAGTTGCCATCCCCTTGGGAACAAAGCAGGTTCATTTACCCCGTGGCATTGCCATCCTGGTAGTATTTCTCCTGACAGGCCTCCTGCTGACTCTTATAACAACTTTTGTTTTGTTTCCGTTTATCAATGAATTTAATAAGTTTGTTGGTGATTTGCCCAGACTTGTGACCAAAATCCAAAGCCTGATTATGCTGATACAACAACAGGCAGATTTGGCACAAATACCTGATAATATCCGCCAGATTATCGAGAATGGACTGGGAGGGGCAGCTTCCTATGCCGTAAGTTTGGTCCGTAATGCTTTTAATACGGTATTTTCTTTTGCAACACAGATGATAGAACTACTAATTGTCCCTGTGCTTGCTTACTATTTTCTGAAAGATTGGCGGAGTCTTAAGGAAGGTGTTGTTACTCTTTTTCCTGGTTCCATACAACAACAAGCTGTTAATATAATTGAGGAAATGGCGGCCGTTGTAAGCAACTATATCAGAGGACAAGTTGTTATCAGTGTTATAATTGGGCTTTTGGTCTTTAGCGGTATGTATTTTCTGAAAGTGGACTATCCCTTAGTTTTAGGGCTCTTGGCCACACTGACAGAAGCCATTCCGATCATTGGTCCCATCATTGGCTCTATTCCAGCCTTATTATTGGCTTCTTTGGTATCACCGGTACTGGCAATAAAAGTAGCTGCTTTTTATTTAATCATTCATCAAATTGAAAATAACATCATTGTTCCCCATATTATGGGTCATACTATAGATTTACACCCTTCACTAATAATTATCAGCCTGTTAATTGGCGGCCAATTCTATGGTATTACAGGCATGTTTTTAGCAGTACCGGTTGCAGCGCTCCTGAAAGTGCTGCTTCGCCACCTTTGGTATCTTGATGATGATAAAAAAGACAGGTGAAATGTATGAATTTTGATTTATCTAACTTACGCCAGAAGTTTAAAGACCGCGATTATAAGCTTACACCACAACGCCAAATCATTTTACAGGTGTTTATCGATAATCGCGATAAACACTTAAGTGCTGAAGATGTTCACAACATTGTGCGTCAGCAGGCAAATGATATTGGTTTGGCCACAGTATATCGGACACTTGAATTATTAAGTGAACTTGAAATCCTACAAAAAATTGATTTTGGCGATGGGCGCAGCCGCTATGAAATTAATGAAACCAGCAGCCCCCATCATCATCACCATCTTATTTGTCTTACCTGTGGCAGGGTAATTGAATTTGCGGATGATTTAATGGAAGATCTGGAAAACATCATCGCCCAAAACAGCAATTTTAGCATCGTAGATCATCAGGTAAAGTTTTATGGATATTGTCAGGAATGCCAGATGAAACGTGATGATTAAGGATTTTTTGATTACTGCTGCCACTGGCACGAATGTTGATGTTTTAGCCGCAATACGTGATACTATGGCACTATTTGATGTTACTGCGGCAGGTATTTGGCAGGATGAAGCCTCTTTGAGCCAACTGCAATCTGATAGTTTGTTAGTAAAATGTGCGGTTACATCTGATGAGTATACAACAGAGGTCAAAGTAACTATTAGCTTTTATAATTCCAACGCCGTATTGAATCAGCTGACAGAATATGAACGTCGTTCTCTGCCACAGGAAAGTATGAAAAATAAAGATGGGGAAGACCTAACAGGACTTATAAAACGACTGGTACGCCTTAATGTATTAAAGCTGATGCGACAGATAACCGGCCATAATCCCGGACCGTGGGGGATACTACGCGGTGTTCGTCCGACCAAAATTGTTCATCGATTATTAGATCAAGGTCTTAGTCATTCTGAAATTGCTGCCAAGCTGATAAAAGAATATGCGGCAGCACCGGTGAAAGCTGACCTTGTTACTGGCATAGCCATTCATCAACGTCCGTTCATTGCTACCCCTGATAAACCTGCAGGCGGAAAAAAGGTAAGTATCTATGTAGGCATACCTTATTGTCCGTCCCGTTGTTTGTATTGCTCATTCCCGGCTTACGTGCTGCCGGACCGGCGCGAACTTGAGGTCTTTCTGCGGGCAATTACTAAAGATATTGAAAGTACCGCTGGTTTACTAGCAAAATTTAATTTATCAGTAGAGAATATATATGTGGGTGGCGGAACGCCTACCAGTCTGGATGGAACCGATTTGTCCACCCTTTTATCCTTGGTAAGACAAGAACTTTGTGGGTCACAAACAAGAGAATTTACCGTTGAGGCTGGCCGGCCAGACAGTATTAACGATGAAAAAATTGATGTTTTACGGCAATATGGCATAAATAGAGTTAGTATAAATCCACAAACAATGCAAGATAAAACGTTAAAACAGATTGGACGGCGACACACTGTTCAGGATATAATAGACGTATTCGCAAAAATTCGCCATGCAGGAATACCGATAGTAAACATGGATGTCATTGCCGGACTGCCAGGAGAGACCCAAGCTGACATGGAAGATACGATGCGGCAAATTGTGCTGCTTAATCCGGAAAATATTACGGTCCATACCTTGGCGTTAAAACGTGGTTCGATTCTCAAAGAATCACTAAGTTCTGGTACGATGACCGGACAAGCATTGCCTAATGAAGAAATTACACAGGCAATGCTTAAGACGGCGGCAGATTATACTGCCAATATGAATATGCACCCTTATTATTTATATCGTCAAAAGTATATGACAGGCAATCTTGAAAACATTGGCTATGCCAAACCGGATACCGATTGTCTGTATAATATGCAAATTATGGAGGAAAGACAGACTATCATCGGCATTGGGCCAGCAGCTGGTACAAAGGCGGTAAACCCCAGTAACTGGCGGTTGCAAAGTTCCTATAACGCCAAAGATGTTGGTTCTTACATAAAAAATTTAGATATATATCTGAGCGAAAGACATACCTTGCTCTCAAGATTGTATGGCGACCATGAGGAGGATTAACTATGCTGACAACCGGCCCCCGGGGGACCAAAGATATATTGCCTGACAGCAGTGGACACTGGCAGTATGTTGAAAAAATAATTCGTGAAGTATGCTTTAATTTTGCTTATCAGGAAATTCGCACGCCCGTTTTTGAACATACTGAACTTTTTCTGCGCGGTATCGGTGATACAACTGATATTGTTGAAAAAGAAATGTATACGTTTACTGACCGGGCTAAACGCAGCATTACTTTACGGCCTGAAAATACGGCGTCTGTTGTTCGCTCGTATCTTGAGAACAAGCTTTATAGTGGACCTCAACCCACGAAGCTATATTATATTGGCCCGATGTTTAGATATGACCGGCCGCAAGCCGGCCGCTACCGCCAATTCCATCAGTTTGGTATTGAAGCGATTGGCGCTCAGGGGCCGGCTATTGATGCTGAAGTCATTAGCTTAGCGGTAGCATTCCTCAATAAGTTGGGATTAAGTGATTTAAAATTACTGATTAATTCTGTTGGCTGCCCGCAGTGCCGTCCGGTATATCGAGCTAAATTACAAGAATTTTTTCAGGAAAAACGTTCTCATTTATGTTCAGATTGCCAGTCACGCTATGAACGTAATCCTATGCGTATCCTGGATTGTAAAAATGAAACCTGTGCAGAGTATTCCCAGGGCGCCCCTCATATGCTTGATTGCCTGTGTGAGGACTGCGGCAGTCACTTTGCCGGCTTACAAGAATTACTGACAGCAGCTGGAATTTCTTTTGTGATAAATCCTCGTTTAGTGCGGGGGCTTGATTATTATACAAAAACTGCTTTTGAAATTCAGTATTCACCCTTAGGGGCACAAAGTGCAGTGTGTGGCGGCGGACGCTATGACGGCCTTATTGCCGAATGCGGCGGACAACCAATACCGGGTATCGGCTTTGCTACCGGTATTGAGCGAGTGCTGTTAGCCTTGGAAAAACAGGCATTACTGCCGTCAATAAATACCGCAATTGATATTTTTGTTGCCCCTTTGGGAACTAAAGCCCGGGCTGTGGCCTTTCAGTTGCTAACAGAACTTCGCTATGCAGGTATTGCTGCCGATATGGATTTTATGAACCGCAGCTTGAAAGCGCAGATGAAGTATGCTAACAAATATCCCGCTAAATTTGTGGCGCTTCTTGGTGAAGATGAATTAGCAGCGCAGAAAGTAATGGTAAAAAATATGGAGACAGGCAGTCAGGAACTAATAGCCAGGACTGCACTGGTACCGATGATTTTAGAGGAGATGGAGAAGTAATGGCACAAATGGAAACAGTTGATCATGAACTTACTAGTAAACTTGATACCATGCAGGGTTTAAAACGAACCCATGCTTGCAATGCTCTGAATCAGGATTATACCGGACAGGAAGTTACCCTGTGTGGCTGGGTTTCAAGACGGCGTGATCATGGCGGACTTATTTTTGTTGATTTGCGTGACCGTTCCGGTATTGTTCAGGTGGTATTTTCACCTGATGTTAATAAAGGCGCCTTTAGTAAGGCTGAGGCTGTTCGGAATGAATATGTACTCGCAGTACGCGGCATTGTAAAGGTTCGTTCTGAAAGTACAATTAATCCTAATATGGCTACAGGTACGATTGAAGTTTTTGGTAATGAGTTAAGAATATTGAATTCAGCCAAAACACCACCTTTTTATATCCAGGACAACATTGATGTTGATGAAATTTTGCGATTGAAATATCGTTATCTTGATTTACGGCGTCCGGAAATGCAGCAGGACCTCATACTTAGACACCGGGTAACCAAATCAATGCGGGATTTTTTAGACAAGCACTGTTTTGTCGAAGTAGAAACGCCAATACTTACCAAAAGTTCGCCGGAAGGTGCCAGAGACTATCTCGTCCCTAGCCGGGTAAATCCGGGCAAGTTTTATGCTCTGCCTCAATCGCCGCAAATTTATAAGCAACTATTAATGGTTGGCGGGCTGGAGCGTTATTTCCAAATTGCCCGCTGTTTCCGTGATGAGGATCTCCGCGCTGACCGTCAGCCTGAGTTTACTCAGCTTGATATTGAAATGTCCTTTATTGATCGGGAAGATATCTTATCCCTCACAGAAGAAATGATTGCCTATATCTTTAAAGAGAGTATTGGAGCAGAGGTGACCACACCAATTGTTCGCTTAAGCTATGACGAGGCTATGGCCCGCTACGGTTCTGATAAGCCAGATCTTCGTTTCGGTATGGAACTAATTGACTTGTCAGGTGTTTTTACGAATTCTGGTTTCAAAGTATTTGATACAGTATTAGCTAATGGTGGTCAGGTTAAAGCTATTAATGTCAAGGGCTACGCCAATGCTCCGCGCCGCGAACTTGATGGTTTAGTCAATTTTGTTGCAACCTATGGCGCTAAAGGCCTTGCTTGGATATGCTACACTGATGAGGGTCTAAAATCGCCGATCACTAAATTCTTCAGCCAAGACACGATTGATAAAATGACGGCTGCCACGCAAGCTGAATCTGGTGATTTGATCTTGTTTGTCGCCGATAAACCTAAAGTTGTAGCTGCTGCATTAGGACAGCTTCGCTTAGAGATGGGTCGTCGTCTTAACTTAATCGACCCCGATAAACTCTCCTTCTTGTGGGTTATTGATTTCCCGATGTTTGAATATGATGAAGAAGACAAACGCTGGGTAGCTATGCACCATCCGTTTACCTCACCACGCGATGAAGACGTAGAATTTTTAGGCAATGATTCCGGCAAGATTAAAGCCAAAGCCTATGACCTGGTACTTAACGGTATTGAACTGGGTGGTGGCAGTCTTCGTATTTATAATCGCAGCGTTCAAGAAAAGGTATTTACAGCGATTGGCTTAAGTCCGGAAGAGGCTGTAGATAAATTTGGCTACTTGCTTGAAGCTTTTGAGTATGGTACTCCACCCCATGGCGGCATTGCTTTTGGGTTAGATCGTTTGGTTATGCTAATGGCTAAACGGGCCTCCATCCGCGATGTTATTGCCTTCCCCAAAACACAAAGTGCTTCCGATATGATGATGCAAGCGCCGTCGGAAGTCGGTTCGAAACAGCTTAAGGAATTGTATATTAAGTCTGCTGTTGTTGCCAAAAATAAGATTACTCCGACAGTGGAATAATATCCCAATATTGAAACTATTGCAATTGCGTGATTTATTTGATACTATAAAAGCGTACTAAGAAATGCATTCATACCCCTGCTGTGTGCGTGTAATGTCAATGTTTTGAGCCAACACTTTTACTGCGGGAGCCTGTCTCTGGTTATGGCGTGTATGCCCTGGTTTTAGGGGACACACAAAATAAGTAGGCGAGCACCCACCTGCCGAGGGCAGGTTCAAAACAGAGACGATACGGCATAGTGGGGAATGAGTGTCTATATTTACAGCATAGGCCATCATTTTTGGTGTATAACCGGATGTGATGGTCTATTTATGTTTAATTTATTGTTCATCAAGGAATTTTTTGTTTTTTCATAGAATACTATAGGAGAACATATGCAGTGAATAAAAGGGTGATAGTGTGGACTTATTTTCGCAAAATTTATTTGAACCCCAATTGAAGGATAATAGACCATTAGCCGTTCGAATGCGGCCAAGAACGCTTGATGAATACAAAGGCCAGGAAGATATTCTTGGCCCGGGGAAATTTTTACGGCGAATGATTGAAGCTGACAACATACCGTCAATTATTCTGTATGGTCCACCAGGAACGGGAAAAACAACATTAGCTCACATTGTTGCCCAAACAACAGGCAGCCATTTTGAAAAACTGAATGCGGTAGCTGCCGGTACGGCAGACATTCGGAAAGTGGTGGAAAGTGCCAAAGAACGCTTGCGAATGCAGCAGCGTCGAACCATTTTATTTGTTGACGAAATTCATAGATTCAATAAAGGACAGCAAGATGTCTTACTGCCTTATGTTGAAAACGGCACTGTCATCTTGATTGGGGCGACCACCGAAAATCCCTATTTTGAAGTAAATTCTCCGCTGCTTTCGCGAATGCGGGTAGTACGGTTAAAGCGCCTGGGTGAACAGGAAATTATCGGTATTTTGCAACAGACGCTAACTGACAAAGAACGCGGCCTGGGACAAGAGGAGATTACCTGCAACCAAGATAGCCTGCTTAAGATTACAGCAATTGCCGGTGGGGATGCCCGAACGGCTATTAATATTCTTGAACAAGCGTCAGCAATGCTTGAGTCCGGGAAGCCTAAAGAAATAACGGCTGCAATCATCGAAGCCGTTGCCGGAGAAAAACTGCAGGCTTATGACAAAAAAGGTGACAATCACTATGACGTAGTATCGGCTTTTATCAAAAGTATGCGTGGCTCTGACCCTAATGCCGCCTTACATTATTTGGCGCGAATGTTGGAAGCAGGCGAGGATGTCAAATTTATTGCCCGCAGACTGGTCATTTGTGCAGCAGAAGATATTGGCAATGCCGACCCGCAAGCGCTTGTAGTAGCCATGGCGGCAGCTCAGGCTGTTCAATTCATCGGTATGCCGGAAGGCAGGATTCCCTTAGCCCAGGCTGTAACGTACTTAGCTTGCGCACCCAAAAGCAATGCGGCCTATGTAGCTATTGACAAAGCGATTGAGGATGTTCGCCAGATAGATTATGGCAGTATACCTTTGCACCTTCGTGATGCTCACTATGCCGGCGCTCATAAGCTTGACAGCGGTAAAGGTTATCTGTATCCCCATAACTACGAAGAAGGGTTTGTTGAGCAACAGTATTTGCCTGACAAATTACGCGAGCGAGATTACTATCAACCTACAGCCCATGGCTTTGAAGCTAGTTTTGCTGAACGGCTTAAGCAGCTTAAACAAAAAAAGTAAAAGTAGAGGGGTTTTACTTTTGGCATTGCCCCAAAAGTAACAAAAGGTCTAGGCCCTAAGCGTCCAAAAGCTGAAAAGCCGGGCGATATTCCTAAAATCCGTAAACTCGCTACGCTTAAACAGTACGGATTTTTTAACGGAATACCACCCGGCTTTTCTCCTGCGGAACGCTTTTTCCGGCAAAGGCCGAAGGGTTACGGGAGTTACGGGGGGTGCCGGGACCACCTTATGGGGGCACAAAAAGGCCTCCGCGACACCATTTAGCTCATTTTAATATATAAATTTCCTCACTGATGGAAAAGTCTAAAAAACGAACGTTATTTACACGCATAATTGAAGTAGAATGACATGGTTCATGCTTTCTGTGTATTTCATTAATCTCAAGAAGAAACCTTCAGTAGCTATGATTTTATCACCACTGAAGCTTGGATGTGTTATGGAATAAATTATTTTCAATGCACAAGGTAAAAACCCCCGACTTCCAGTCGGGTAGCTTCTAGCAAAAACGAAAAGCAAATGGGAATTAATACAAGAAGAATTCCCAATACTTAAAAAAATATTGGGGCCAGCATCTATGGGCAACTGGTTACTTTTGTGGAATTGTTGGAGCGGTAACCGAAGAAACGATAAAGTAGTATATAGAAAATCAAGAAAAACAAGATATTAAAGAAATATTTAAGGTCGAAGATTAATAAGATTAAAGACTTTAGTCTCCATTAGATTTTCAATCTCAATTTTAAACGGCTTTAGCCGTAACATGCGACTTCCAGTCGCTAAAATAACCCCTGTACTTCAGTGCAGGGTCGTTGAGTTTTCTTATCCCCCTTAGCCTCATTTTATTCGATTTCTCTAAATAAATCTTGTGTATTTTTCGGGGGACGGGTCAATCTATCCAATTGAGGGAGGGGAATTATGCCACTGAATAAAAACCAAAGACTCAAACCGACTGTATATATCCCAGCCGCGTTGCTAAAGCGGTTGGAAACTATTCATAACTATCCGCTTATCGTCCTGCAGGCGCCCTCCGGTTTTGGAAAAACCACGGTCATCAGTGAATATCTCCGCCAGTTGGATGCGCATCAGGTTTATTGGTATACCTGTATGGGAGAGCCGGTCCGCAAGGCATGGAACGGCATTTGCAGGACCTTCTCCCATATTGACAGGAGTGCGGCGAAGCAATTGGAGGCGTTGGAATATCCGACGCAGGAAAACATCGTGGATATCGCAGAGATCATGAGCGGGTGCGACGTCGATGGGGACGCATGGGTCATCCTTGACAATTTTCAATACATACAAGGTGAATTGCCTGAGTGTATCCTCCATGCGCTCTCCCGCCACGGTTGTCCACGACTGCATCTCGTGGTCATTACCCAATCCATTGACCCGATGGATGTCGGCGCAATACCGGCTGATCAGGCGGTTCTCATTCAAAATGACGTCTTCTTTTTTCAGAAAGAGGATACGGACGCCTATTTCCGCGCCAATGAGATTGCACTGTGCCGGGACGAGCTTAACAGCCTTCAGATGCTGTCCGAGGGATGGGTGGCCGCCTTGAACCTTCAGTTGATCCGCTACCTGCGGGCGGGAGATTTCGAGGCTACCGACAGCATGGACAACCTGATTCGTGCCGTCATCTGGAAGCGCCTAGAGCCGGAGGAGCAGAGTTTCCTTATTGCCGTTTCCCTGCTGGAACGCTTCACGGTGGAGCAGGCGTATATCCTGTTAGGAAAGGATACTCTTCCGGCCGGCATCGTTCGGTTGCTAGGCAGCGGTTCCTTCCTCCATTATGAACGGGACAGCGGTGCCTATACGCTGCACAGTTTGTTGCAAAGCTTTCTGAGACAGGAGCTTAAGGGGCTGTCTGCCGATGCAATACGCGGGATGCAAAAACTCGCCGCAGACGCTTATGCGGCGGTAGGTGAGCACTACTACGCCCTGTGCGGCTATCTGGAGGCCGGCGAGCTGGAAGCCTTGCTTTCTCTGCCCCTCAAAGTTGCGGATTTTTCTCTGTATCCGGAGGCTGGCAGTGCAGAAGTACTGGAGAGGGTGTTCAGGGAATGTGACAGGAAAATTCTCGTTCGCCATCCTCAGACATTGTCCATGATTACCTTCGAGATGTTTCGGGTGGGCAGCTATACGGCGTTCAAGAAAGGCTGTTCTCTGATGGAGGGGATGATTTCCCAGCCGGACCAGAACGGGCTCCATGATGAGGACACCTGGATACTGACCGGGCAGCTTGCACTGCTGCAATCCTTTGCTGCGTTTAACGACATTGAAAAAATGAGCGCCCTGCACCGCAGGGCGTGGGAGGTGCTGGGCGGCCCCTTCTCCAACCGTGCCGACTGGAACGATTCATGGACCTTTGGCCAACCCTCCGTGTTGTATCTGTTCTGGAGCGAGAGCGGGGCGCTTGATCGGGAGCTTGCCTGCATGGACGAATGCCTGCCCTACTATATCCGCCTGACAGAGGGACATGGGACCGGGGCGGACTGCGCCATGCGGGCGGAGGCTCTTTTGATGCGCGGAGAGGACACTACCGCCGAAGCCCTGTGCCATAAGGCGATTTACCTTGCCGGCGTCCAGGAGCAGGATAGCATCTGCCTTGCCGCCGAAATGACCCTTTTGCGGATCGCCCTGCTTCGCGGGGACGCGGAAGGCTTTGAGAACGTGAGAAAGAGTATTCTGGGACGGGTCAAAACCGGCGTTGAACCCGCGGTAAAAAGAATGGCTGATCTGGCGCTGTCCTTTGTCTCTGTCCTGACTGGAGAGAATGCCGTACCCGAATGGCTCACGGATTTGGACCAGATCACCGGGATTTTGTATAATGTGGCGGTTTCTTTCGGAGTGCTGACGTATCTGCGCTGCTTGCTGTCCCAAGGACAGGACGCAAAGATGCTGGGGATCGTGCAAGGAGCACTTCCAGCGGCAGAGCAGCATCACTTTATCTTGCCGCAGGTCTATTTTCATCTGTTCAGCTCCATTGCTCACCACCGCTTGGGACAACAAGAGGCGGCGGAGTCGGCACTGGACCGCGCCCTTTCACTTGCCCTGCCGGACGGCGTTCATCTCCCCTTTGCCGAATACGGCGAGGCACTTACCCCTTTGCTAAAGGCACGGGAGAAGCAATCCGGCATGACCGGGCTGTCTGCTCTGTGCAGGCGGCACAGGCTGGGAGTGGAGAAAATCCGAAAAGTCACCCGGCTCGTTCAGTTGACGCAGCGGGAGCGGGAGGTCGCGCTGCTGGCCGCCGGAGGGCTGACCAACCGGGATATCGCCTCCCGGCTGCTTATCTCACAGGAAACGGTCAAGACAACCATGAAAAGCATCTTTCAAAAGCTGGGCACTCGTTCACGTGTGCAGCTTCAGGACTTGAAGGATGAGGGGAAAATCTAAAAATAAATACCCGGTGGGGGATATCCTTACGCTGAAAAGACGTCGTACACTGATAGTACGGCGTCTTTTTTATGTGCGACCAGCATGGACGCAATCTAATCCCTTCGCGCCGGAACATGAGGTGTAGCCTGCGCTATCTATTAATTTCCTTGCAAAAACTATTATACGAGGAGGGATACCGCATTTCCCCAAAATAGAGAAAACAGAGGAGGTAGAGTTATGTTAAGCGCAAATATGAAAAAATGCACTTTATTATTAACTGCTGTGACACTCGTGCTTGCCGTAGCGCTGTGCACCTACGGGAGAACGAAGGAAACATCCTTGAACAGCACTTCAGGTACACAGGCTGTGGAAACAAAGATCACCCTTTACGCCGATTTTTCCGCCGGCTCCGCAGATGCAGAAAACCAGGGTTTGATAAAGAGCGAGGAACAGACGGTTTCGGGTGCTCTGACGGTGGAGGTGCTGGCGAAGCGACTTTCCCAATGGTCGGGGCTGGACTTTGCGCTGAACGGCGCAAAACTTTCCGGGGACAGCGTGACCGTGGACTGGGCGGCGAACTCCACCCTGTTGGCCGGGCTGGACGACCGGAAACAGAAAGAAGGGTTCCATTTTCATGATGCGGAAAGCCTCAACTGGTTTATGCTGGACAGTCTGGCGCGAACCATCAAGGAGAACCTGAAGGTTCGCACGGTCTATTACTCCATGGATGGCGGCAAGCCGATTGCATTGAAGGATATGACAGGGCTTGCGGAATTGCCGGTGGATCAGCCCTATGAGGGAAGCACGTTCTTTTCTGCTCATAATGATAACATGGGCGACGATAAGGACGTTGATTTTACTTACAGAGACGAGAAAAACCAGCTTCTTCTCTCCTATCCCAATGTGTTCTCAGCCAAGGGAGTGATGGATAAAAGGGGAATCCTTCGCTTTGCAGCCCAACAGGATGGCTCGGCGCTGCTGTATTGGGTCACACCCAACACCTATGGAGAAAATTCCGCCGAATTTATCAAGCGTCTCAGCGCTGAAGAATCACAAGAACTGGAAGGGAATGTGGTCATCGCTAAAAGCAAAGACATGGATCAGGAAACCGGGACGTTAACCCCCTGCGCCCAATATTGGGTGGTGGATATAGACTGGATTGTCAATGTAGAGATCCTATGTAGCAGCTCCGAGGAAGCTTCCCGATGGTATGATTCACTGAAAGAGGGCGCTGTTTATATCGAAAGCGTGGCCGGGATTGATGCAAACGCAGGCATGACGAAAAAAAAGGCCATGGATTTGCTGAGCGCCGCGCTGACCGACCGTATAATGGAAGGAACAGCGCTTGTCGCCAATGGCGAAGGCAATCTGGAGGGACAACATTGCTGGACCTTTTCCTTTGGCAAAAATACGGCGGAAAAGGTTACGGCGAAAGAACATTACGCCGTAACCGACGATGGTAAAATATACATCCTGGATATTATCAATAATACTACGAGCCGTTGGCTGTAGGGTAATCGCCATTACGCTCAACGATCAAGGGAATACGACCCCGACTGCTATAATTCATATTATAGTAGGAGGAATAAATACATAAGCAGGAGGCGGAGATGATGCTGATAGGGATGGCAGCAATTCTTTTTCTGTTGGGACTGGCCGGCGCATCCTTCAGTTTTTGGATCATCGGCAAGAAAAAAAAGGCAAATAGGCAAACCGGTTCAGCCGTGGCAGCCTGCGTTACCTTCTGCCTGATGGCGGCGCTGTCGGCGTTTTATCTGGCATCCGCCATGCTGTTGCTGGGCGGTATTGACTAATAAAATCAGATGAAGAGACCTGGTTGATCCGATATCGGGCAATAACATAATAAATGGAGGAATTTGATGAAAAAGTATTGTAAAAAAATATTGATGTTCTCTATATTGCTAATAGTGACATTTTCGCTGCCTATGTCTTTGTACATACCGGCAACGGCAATGGCCTCAGGCAGCTCTAAAAAACATGTAACTGTGAGCCAAAATAAGAGCTATACGAAAGACGGCAAGTTTTGGATGAGCTTCAAATTGGCAAATATCACCAATAAGACAGGCTACGGAGGATCGTACGGTGAGCCGATTAAATTCAGCGCCAAGGTGGTCAACTCGTCGGGAAAGACTATAGCTAAATGGTCTCCTTATACCTACCAGCCCGGAGTAAGTAAAAACCGAAATTTCGGAGCCAATTATTCCAGTCTTCCCAAAGGTATGTATACCTTTATTCTGACAGCCGAAAACGAGTATAACGATAGATGGAGTTGGAAGTATACGATTAGACATAAGTACTCCCCCTCAATTTCCTTCAAATCCTTTGAAAAAATCAGAGACTCAAAGGGTGGGATGCGACAGCGGTTCAATATCCAATGTACAAATCTCAAAGGGCAAAAACTGACCTTTAAAATCTATGACAGCAATGGGGAAGTTGTTTACTCAGGCACCGGACCAGCGCGAAAAACCGACAACGAGGTCGGATGGCTTAAATGGGACGGATGGGCGAACGTAGGTTCAAAGCATAAATGCAAATCAGGCCAATATACCGTTGAGGTTTTTTATACGGGTGGTACCAGCGGCATTCAAAAGACCTATACTCTAATTATCTAGGAGGTAAGAACGATGAAGAAATTATTAAGAATTTTCGGGCTCCTATTGCCTATTCTCCTATGTTGTGTCGGTTGCGGACAGTCGTCACAGCCTACCTCAGGGGCCCCTTCGGAGATTTGGGAGGCGGTATCCGGTAGTTTTACCCGCCAGGATTCCAGCCAGTACAAAAACGCCGTTCTGCAGATGAAGTACCTCTCCGATAGCTGCGTGATGTTCGAGTTTAGGCTGATGGAGGGCAGTGAGTCAGCGGCCTCGTCGAGTGAACTGGTGATTCCCGCTGTGATGCTGGTGGACGATAACTGCGTGGGCCGCTTTGAATCCGATCCGGACGCTGAGAAACCCCTGTCCATCAACTTTGTCCTGTCGGAGGATGGGAAGCAGGTGAACGTCACCCACACAGGTGAGACGGACATCTCACCCGACGGCGTGTATATCTTTACGAATGCGAGTCTGGAGGTTTCTGATATCTCTGCGACTTCGATTATCAAATCTCTGCCCACAGCGGCAACAAGTCTGAACAGCAACGTGGGCGCCTACACCATCCAGTACTCTGAAGCACTGGTCTCAGACTGGTTCTATCCAGTACAGGCGACCTTTGATGACACCGGCAAGGTACTGGCACAATTCCTGGTCGCTAATGATCTTAGCGCTGTTTACCGTGCGGACGATGACATCACGCCGGTGCTGATTTTTGGCTCCGCCCAACCGATGCTGGAGGCAGAAACAATCCGCTGGGAAGCACCGAAAGGTTCCGAGGAAGACGGGGTAAGCTCCGAGAGGTCGTATGAACCGTTGGCTTCGGTAGAACTGGAGAGCGGCACGGCATTATCGATCGGTTCATCAAGTCCGCTTATTGCGGTACTGCCCTGGGAGTTGCCCTATACGCTGACGGCAAAGTCTTCCGACCCTTCGGTGGTCTCGGTCGATGAGAAAGGCATGGTGAAGGCGGTTGCAGTTGGAAAGGCGACGATTTCCGGAACTCTCTCGGTAGATGACGGGACAAAAGAGTTTTCTATTAATGTCTCGGTGGATTGAGGTATCAGCTTGTAAACTGTAAACACAAATGTATAAGTTATGAGGAGGAGCACAAACAGATATGTGTTTGCTTCCCTTCCGGACGGCGCCGAATATAGCGAGACGCTTGCCCACTTGCTGAAGAGTCACGGGAGAAGCAATCCGGCATGCCTGTGCTGCCGGCTCTGTGCAGGCGGTACTGGCTGGGGCCGAAGAAAATCTGAAAATAAATATCCGATGGGAGATATACTCATGCCGAAAAGCCGCGGTATGCTGGAAATGTGTTTCATCGCCATGCTGAAGAACGGAGGAAAAGAGGCTTATCATGCAAAATAGCAGAATCTTTCGCGCAGTGACGCCCATGGAGGACGGCTGCCTTTGGGTGGAAATGGAATCCGGCAGCACGGTTCGTCTGGATATGCACCGGCGGCTGCAATCGGTGCGGTTCGGATTACTGCGCAGTCAGGATGTGTTCCGAAGTGTAGCAACAGATGGATACCGCCTGATTTTTTACCGGGACGGTAGCGAGGTGCTGGAGATTCCGGTCGCCATTTTTATGGATCTGCTGGCCGTCGACCGCACCCGGTAGATAGACAGTCAAAACCCAAAAGGAACGTCCCGTGCGCCAAGAAGCGCACGGAGTGTAGTGGGTGTGAATCCCGCCTGAAAAGGCCTAGCCAGCCACTCAGTAGTATCCAGCCTTGGGACTGCTCAAAGGCTGGAGCAACTTAAATGTAGTTGTCGAGGGGACGGAGTTATTGACAACAATCTATCAACTATTTCAATGTCGATAACCCCGTCCCCTCGACACCCTAGGCTGTGCACGGCGCTCCCAATTTAATAGCGCTTCTTTCGTCCGTACCCTCGTCCCCCGCGTTAGGGACACTAGCCCGAAGGGGAGCAAAGTAATGATTTTTTGCACTCCCTAAAATATTTGTCTTTATTATTTATTTGTTGTACTATGGAAAAGTGATTATTTCTCAGGGGGGGCTAATATGGGATTTCTTCTAACCTTCTTTGCGGTCTACGGACTGGCCAACTTATATATAGGTAATCGTTTTTTTTATTGGTTAAGAACAGTAGTATCTGTTCCGCCAATATGTTACTGGGGTATCTTTATTTTGGCAGCAACCGCTCCTATCTTCGCACGTATTTTGGCAAGGGCGGGTATAGCTAAGACAGAAGGCTTATTTATTATTGGAGATTGGTGGTTAGCCATAACCTATTGGTCAGTGCTATTGTGGCTTATTGTAGATATTATAAAAGTCGTTGATAAGCGATTGAATTTTTTGCCAGTTATAGCTAAAGATATGACCAACCAGGGTTATATAGTTTTATTTATCCTTATGGGAATGTTAGCTTATGGTGCCTGGAATGCGCTCAACCCAGTAATAATCCGCTATGATCTATCAGTCAATAAAAGGGCCGAAGGAATCGATCATTTGAAGATCGTTTTGGTGTCAGACATTCATATGGGGCGAGTTGTTGGAATTGATCGCGTGGAACGATTAGCAGAATCCTTAAATGAACTGAGTCCGGATATAGTCATATATGCTGGTGATCAAATTGACGATGACGCTGCATATGTAGCAAACAACAAGATCGCAGAACCACTCCGAAATATAAAAGCGCGGTTCGGATCATATGCAGTTCTTGGCAATCACGAATATATTAGCGGACAACCAGAATTGGCAGTTTCATTATTAAAAAATAACGGTATTACAGTCCTTCAAGATCAATGGACCATGATCGGTGACGCAATTTATATTGTAGGCCGCGATGATCTATCTGCTATTCGATACGCTTCCAGAGGAACAGGGACACTCGCAGATATAATGCAAGGTATTGATAAAACGAAACCAATAATAGTAATAGATCATCAACCATCACGTATCAATGAGGCGGCTCAACAAGGTGTGGATCTTCAAGTATCCGGTCATACGCACAAGGGTCAGTTTTTTCCCAACAATTTAATTACCAAGGGAATATATGAACAAGACTGGGGCTATCTGAAAAAAGATGCATATCAACTTATTGTATCCTGCGGCTTTGGTACATGGGGCCCACCAATAAGACTTGGTAATCAACCAGAGATTGTCGATATTAATATCAAATTTGAATAACACTTTTCACATAACTACTCAATCGGCTCTTCCCACCAGCCGAAAGCTACTCTGCCGGCAGCTGTTAGCTCTGGTGACTCAGGGTTAGATAAGAAAATAAGAAAAGAGCCGCCAGGTGAGAACATGAATTTTCCCTGTTCATCATCGACTATCGTAGTTTCTGGCTGACCACGCCGAACAAAGGCTTTAACCCCGCCCTCTGGATCACCAACAACCTGTGAGGCATACTGAAGATTTATTTTGGGACGAGGAAGGGGACAAAGAGCCATGTTAGAGGGAGTTACTAGTGTGGATTTTTTGGGTTTTTCGGGGGGATCGGTGTTAAACCAGATTTGGGCTCGAAATGTGGATTCAGACACATCGCTTACAGTCCAGACGGTCACGTGCAAAATTACTCCGGAATTGCATGGATTGTATAGTCTAGCCCATGCGCTAGTACCGCGACCAAAGGTTAGGTTATCGGCGTAGCCTACGAAATATTTTCCTTCCAGAGATTTGGCTAGGTTAATTGGTATAGCAACCGTATATTCTAATGATGGTATAGTAGTGTATGGGGAAGAACAATCCGAATCAAGATATTGACTCATAGAATAGTTACCTCCTAAATAAACTCTAGTTCATTCTATGTACAGTAAAATAGAAGGTGAAAAAAGCAGAAGAAATTCAAACGAACCAAATTATCTTCAATGAATGGCATTTAGGTGAACATAACCCGAAGGGCTATACAGCGAATAAATAAACGAATGCCCCCGCAGTTGCGAGGGCATTCGTTTATTTACTGCTACGTAAATTATTTAAAAATACCAAAAGGTTTGCCCACCGGCAAAAATTTCTTGCCGAAATGTGTATTCAGAGTAGCGGCGGCACTGCCATAAAAGCTAACAATCGCAATAGCAAATTCAGCCCAAGCGGCGATCGTGTGCCAGATATGCCCAAAACCAAGTGCATCTGCCGACAAACCGAGAAAAAGGATATCAATCAGGAAAAAAATAATAAAAAGAACTTTATGCGTTTCCATAGCCCCAATAGTCATAAAGACAGTAAAAATGAAATACCCTATGAATGCAATTCCAAGTTGTGCACCATTAACATCAGCGGCTAATGCTGCGCCAAAAACCCCCATTTTAATCAACCAGCTAGTGGCTATCCCCAGCCAAAACAGACCATACGCGGCAAAAGCTGTTGCGCCAAACGTATTATTGTGTTTAAAATCATTGAAGCTGGCAATTAATTGTGCAAAAGCACCTAAAAATACTGCCCAAGGAATGACAAAAGCAAGGCCGGTAGTCCAACCAAGTTTTTGTGAAGAAGCCACCAGAGTAACCATTGCTAACCCAAACAGACCTAAGCCACCTGGATCAGCGGTAACGATTTTTACCGATTGTGTGTTGCCATTAGTATTGCTCATATAAGACCTCCTATGATTTAATATATAAAAAATACCACAGGGTACAATATACTGTCAATTATATAAATAATAGATATCTTTCGCGCTTATGATATATATATAGGAAAATAATTAGCACATTATCCTTTGACAACGGTTTTAGTTTCTGCTATTATTTATTTTAAAGAAAACCTATCATAATAGTCGGGAATGGAAAAGCCGGGGCGGGAGGATGCTGTGAAGCTGTCAACGAAAGGTCGATATGGTGTAGCGGCGATGTATGATTTGGCACTCCATTATGGGCAAGGTGCCATTTCACTGAAAAGTGTCGCCCAGCGTCAGGAAATATCTGAACATTATCTTGAACAGTTAATGGGTACACTAAAAAAGGCAGGCTACGTAAAAAGCGTACGTGGTGCCCAGGGCGGTTATGCATTGACTAAAGAACCGGCGCAAATTTCGGTGGGTGATATTATCCGGGTTATGGAAGGTCCGATTGCCCCAGTAGACTGTTTATTGGCTGATGATGCCAGCAGAACTTTCTGTTCACGGGTTGATATCTGTGTAACCCGTGGTGTATGGGCTAAGGTAAGAGATAGTATTACTGCTGTATTGGATTCAATTACTCTTGCCGATTTATGCAAGGAAGAGAAAGAAAAGTGATAAGGAGATGAGTAGCATGAAACGTATTTATTTTGATCATTCGGCTACTACCCCGGTTGACCGGGAAGTTGCCGAACTGATGCTGGAGTATATGACTGACAAATTCGGTAATCCGTCCAGCGTCCACGCTTTTGGCCGGGAAACCCGCAAAGCAGTGGAAGAAGCCCGGGAAAAAGTTGCAGCGCTGATTAATGCCACTCCTAATGAAATATTCTTTACCAGTGGTGGCACTGAAGGTGACAACCTGGCACTTAAGGGTGTGGCTTTTGCTAATCGTAAGAAAGGCAACCATATTATAACAACAGCCATTGAACATCATGCTATTTTGCATACTTGCGAATATCTTGAGAAACATGGTTTTACAGTTACATATCTGCCTGTTGACGAAAATGCCATGCTACGTATGGAAGACTTAAAAAATGCGATCACAGATCAAACAATACTTATTAGCGTTATGTTCGCTAATAATGAAGTAGGAACAATCCAGCCGATAAAAGAAATTGGACAACTTGCCAAAGAGAAGGGAATTTATTTCCACACTGATGCGGTACAGGCTGTTGGCAGCTGCCCAATTGATGTAAAAGAATTAAATATAGATTTGCTTTCCATGTCAGGACACAAATTCTACGCCAGCAAAGGCGTTGGTGCCTTATATATCCGTCGTGGTGTAAAAATTGAGGAAATCCAGCATGGCGGCGGTCATGAACGCAACCTACGGGCAGGTACTGAAAATGTACCGGGAATCGTTGGTCTGGGAAAAGCTGCCGAAATTGCCAAGCGGGATATGGAAAAAAAGAATGCCTATATTAAAGGTTTGCGCGATAAAGTAATAGCTGCCATTATGGAAAAGATCCCGCATGTAAAACTTAACGGTCATCCGGATTTGAGATTACCAGGTAATGTTAACTTTAGTTTTCTCTACATTGAGGGCGAATCCTTACTTTTGAATCTTGATATGAAGGGGATTGCTGCTTCGAGCGGTTCTGCCTGTACCTCAGGATCACTTGATCCCTCTCATGTGCTTTTAGCTATGGGGTTAACTCACGAGGTAGCGCACGGTTCGCTGCGGGTTACACTTGGACGCGGTAATACCGAAGAAGATATTAATTACTTTTTGGAAATCTTACCAGAGATTGTAGAAAAGCTGCGCAGTATGTCACCTTTATATGGTAGTGCAGCTGAGCTCAAGCCTTCCAATCCATGCTCAAGCTGTCATCACCATTAATTTAGCACTAGAGGAGAGAATAACTATGTATAATGAAAAAGTTATGGATCATTTCTCCAATCCCCGTAATGTCGGCGAAATAAAAGATGCCGATGGTGTTGGTGAAGTAGGTAATGCCAAATGCGGCGATATTATGCGAATTTATCTGCAAGTAGAAAATGATATAATTACCGACGTAAAGTTTAAAACCTTTGGCTGTGGTGCCGCCATTGCAACCAGCAGTATGGTAACTGAGCTGGTTAAAGGTAAAAACTTAGATGAAGCTCTGGAAATCTCCAACCAGGCAGTCGCCGAAGCCTTAGGTGGCTTACCACCAGCCAAAATGCACTGTTCTAATTTAGCAGCCGATGCGTTGCATGAAGCGATTAAAGACTATATTGCTAAAAAAGGAAAGTGATTCATTAATGGCTGATAAGCCCAGAGTGCTTGTAGCCATGAGCGGAGGGGTGGACAGTTCTTTAACTGCCGCCCTTCTTGTTCATCAAGGCTATGATGTAATTGGTGCTACGATGCAAATATGGGAAAAGGATCAGGAAAATAATGACCCTGACAGTAGAGGCTGCTGTTCATTATCAGCTGTTGATGATGCCCGGCGGGTTGCTAATAAAATTGGAATCCCCTACTATGTGCTTAACTTCCGGGATATGTTCCAGGACACAGTGGTTAATTATTTCATAGCAGAATATTCAGCAGGCAGGACACCTAATCCATGTATTGCCTGCAATCGCTATGTAAAATTTGAGGGTCTGCTAAGCAAAGCGTTGGCACTGGGGGCCCAATATGTAGCTACTGGACACTATGCACAGATTATGTATGCAAAAGACCGCCAGCGCTATATTCTGCGTAAAGGGATTGATCTCACTAAAGACCAGTCTTATGCTTTATACCACCTGAATCAACATACGCTTAGTCATTTTTTGATGCCGCTCGGGAAATTTGCGAAAACTGAAACCAGAAAAATGGCCAGAGAGTTAGGTTTATCGATTGCTGATAAACCTGACAGTCAGGAGATCTGTTTTGTACCTAATGATGATTATAAAGCTTTTTTAAAAAATCGTATTCCTGAATTACTGAAACCGGGTAATATTGTAGATCTGACCGGCAGTATTCTAGGTAAGCATCAGGGGGTCCAGCTTTATACGGTTGGGCAGCGCAAAGGCCTTGGTTTAGCAGTTGGTAAACCCTTATACGTTATCGCACTTGACGCCGAACGTAATGAAGTGGTTGTCGGCTCAGACCGGGATGTTTTTTCCTCAGAGCTTATTGCCGGTGACCTCAATTTTATTACAATTGATACACTGGAAGAGCCGCTGGCCGTGGAAGCTAAAATTCGCTATAGCGGATCTCCCGCCCAGGCTATGGTAACACCACTTGGTAATGGTCAGGTTCAGGTAAAATTTGCCACACCGCAGCGGGCTATTACACCTGGACAATCTGTTGTATTTTACCATGATGATATTGTTGTCGGCGGGGGAATTATAATAAAGACAGTAAAGTAACTGGCCATAAATTTTTATATAGGACAATACTTGCTATAAACAGTCACTTTTTTGGCCATACTAATATTACAATCTGTTAGGGAGGCCTACTAATGCAAAAACTGCGTAATTTATTTGGCCTGCCGGTGTTAATTACCGGAACCGGTGCGCAGATTGGCGAGGTAAAAGAAGTACTTCTTGACTTAGAGCAGGCTGCTGTTCGTGGTATTGTTCTTGCTGGTGCTAATTGGTTTACTAATGATCAAGGCGTTGTGTTTGAAGATGTATTTAGGATTGGCAGAGATGCCTTAATGCTTCGGGCCACATATGCTGTACAAGAGCTAACACAGGCTAGGATGCCGGGAACTGTTTATTATCTGTGTGATTTGCTGGATAAGCAAATTTATACTGATGCAGGGTTAAGCTTTGGTATCTTGGTGGACGCTCTTTATGATAGTACTACCGGTGAGATAAAGGCTTATGAGATTTCTGACGGTCTTATTACGGATTTGTTATATGGCCGCAAAATTATGCCGCTGCCGCAAGCACAAGTCGTTGGTCAGGATCGCTTAATCATTCCCGATGCTATGACCAATCTTCTTATACCTGAATCGAATAAGGTGTGAGGTGTAGTTTATGACAACTTGTCCTATATGCGGGCAACGGGATATAGGTAAAGTCGGTGCCGACCAGTACTACTGCGGGGATTGTTGTGTAGAGTTTATGATACGAAATCAGGATTTGAAAATCTATAATGTTGAGGTTGATGGTACGTTAACTCTATATGATGATACGGCACAGGGTACTGTTAATTTAGAGGTACAAAAGGGGTGATATGATGCGCAACAGGTTTTGGCAAGGATTGTTTTTTGGTGGACTTGTAGGAACAGCACTAGGCGCCATCATAGTTCCCAGGGCTAAACCACAAAAAAAGCCGCTGTTTGAATGTAGTGCTGATGCAGTTGCTGATACCACCCGTGATTTAATGCGGGATGCACGCCGGGCGCGCAAGCGGTTGATGAAAAAGCTGGATTAGTGTCCGGTAATAGGGGGCCTATGTAGGCTCCTTTTTCTTATAAGATAAGAAAGTTTATGTTTTTTGAACCGCAGAGACGCAGAGTACGCAGAGGGAATGTCTCGATATACATCTCCCCTCTGCGCTCTCAGTGTACTCTGCGGTTAGAGCCGTATCCTCAAGGGCGCGATAGCGCTTTTTTATTATTGACAAGGAGAACATATGCAGTTTACAAAAAAACATTTCAGACTTACTATTATTTTTATATTTGCGGTTATAACTTTATATTTTCTCTGGCTTGTGCGCAGTGGCTTGTACCCATTCATTATCGCTTTACTGCTGGCCTATTTGCTCAACCCTGCAGTATGTTATCTTGAGAAAAAAGGCTTTTCAAGAGTGTTAGCGATCCTGCTGTTATATGTAATTTTATTTACTGTTATTATTCTTGGCGGAACTCGCCTGCTGCCGGTTTTGATTAGAGATTTAGAAAGTTTTGGCAAGGAATTACCGCATATTCTGGGAAAAAGTGAGGAATTATTTTATCTCATTCAGAGCCACTACCAAAATTCAGTTTTACCTTACTCAATCCGCATGGCGATTGATAATTCAATAATATCCTTACAACAGGAAGGGCAGTCCTTTGCCAGTGACTTAGCCAACAGCATCCTGGGGCTTATCACCTATTTCATTGGCTTTGCCATTACACCAATATTGGCCTTTTATTTCTTGCATGACTGGCAAGCCATCAAAGAAGGCTTGCTTTTATTGGTGCCATGCCACTTACGACAGGAATTTACTTTGGCACTTAAAGATATTGACAAAGTATTAAATGGTGTAATTAGAGGGCAGCTTACGGTTGCCATAATTGTCGGTGTTTTGGTTAGTGTCGGTTTATACTTTTTTAAAGTCCCGTTTGCCTTACTAATTGGCATTACTGCCGGTTTACTTGATGTCATTCCTTATTTTGGCGCATTTATTGGCGCCACGCCGGCTATAACCCTGGCGCTTTTGGAGTCACCGCTGCTTGCTGGGAAAGTTGCTTTACTTTTTTTTGTAATTCATCAGTTGGAAGGAAGCGTAATTGGTCCCAAAATTCTTGGAGAAAGCGTAGGACTGCACCCGCTTACTGTGATTTTCTGTTTATTTGCCGGCGGTGAGTTATTTGGCGTTGTGGGCATGCTGCTAGGTGTACCGGTTGCGGCAGTGGGCAAGGTAGTGCTACAACACAGTATTAAGCTTTTATTATAGTTCTCTTCACACCAAATATTGACACTAAATCTCAAATTGTAGTATAATTCCACCAGAATAATGGATTACTTTTATAATTGGAGCTGATTAATTTGAAACAATTGACCGGAAACGAATTAAGAAAACTGTTTCTGGATTTTTTTGCTGGCAAAGATCATTTAATTCAACCAAGTTCTTCGCTTATTCCTGAAAACGACCCGACCTTGCTGCTCATTGGCGCTGGTATGGCTCCGTTTAAACCCTTTTTTACCGGCAAAATGAAACCGCCTCACCCACGTATTACTACCAGTCAGAAATGTGTTCGCACTGGTGATATTGAAAATGTCGGTCGGACGGCACGCCATCATACTTTTTTTGAAATGCTGGGTAATTTTTCCTTTGGTGATTATTTCAAGAAAGATGCTATTGCCTGGGCTTGGGAATTTTTGACCGAGTATCTGGAGCTCCCAAAGGATAAACTCTGGATTACTATCTATACGAATGATGACGAAGCTTTTGATATCTGGCATAACGATATAAAAGTTCCCGCTGACCGGATTATTAGAATGGAAGAAAACTTCTGGGAAATTGGTCCCGGCCCCTGCGGCCCCTGCTCAGAGATACATATCGATTTAGGAGAAGAACGCGGTTGTGGTAAGCCGGATTGTGCCGTAGGCTGTAACTGTGACCGGTATTTAGAGATTTGGAACTTGGTATTCACTCAATTTGACCGGGACGAGGCTGGAAATTATACCCCGCTTGCCAAGAAAAATATTGACACTGGTGCCGGCCTTGAACGTATTGCTTCTGTGTTGCAAAACAAACCCTCTAATTTTGAAACCGATTTATTGTACCCAATCATCGGCTATGCTGCTAAAGTAGCCGGTGTTACCTACGGCCAGTCAGCCAAAAATGACGTTTCATTAAAGGTAATTGCCGACCATGGCCGCAGTATGACGATTATGATTGGCGACGGCGTGTTACCCTCCAATGAGGGGCGTGGTTATGTTTTACGCCGGATTCTCCGGCGGGCTGTCAGACATGGTCGCTTACTGGGAATTGAAAAACCGTTTTTAACTGATATTGTTGATATTGCTGCCACTATTTTTGCGCAGGCTTATCCTGATATCACTGACAAAAAAGACTACATAAAAAAAGTAATTCAATTAGAGGAAGAACGGTTCCATACTACCTTGGTACAAGGAATTGAATTGTTAAACAAGCATGTTCAGAAACTTGCTCAGGCAGGTCAAACAGTGCTTGATGGTTCTATGGCTTTTAAACTTTATGATACCTTTGGCTTTCCTTGGGAGCTTACTGAAGAAATATTAAGTGAACATACTATGACCTTGGATAAACAGGGGTTTGAGAAGGCTATGGCCGAGCAGCGCGAGCGGGCCCGTGCCGCCCGCCAGGACAGTGAGGAAAGTGTGGCCTTACCTGATTTATCCGGTTTGGTAATAGATACCTTAAGCTGTAATCCGGAAGCGGAAAGTGCTAAGGTCGTTTTGATCTTGAAAGATGGTAAAGTAGTTAAGGATGCCTTTGACGGAGACGAGGTTGCTGTAATTTTAGATGTTACACCATTTCATGCCGAAGGCGGCGGACAGGTAGGTGATACTGGTATCATTGCCGGCGCCCTTGGTAAAATCGAAGTCAATAATACCCGCAAATTACCAGATGGAACCATCTACCATATTGGCCATATTAGTGAGGGAGCTTTGAAAAACGGCGAAGTTGTACAATTGTCTGTTGATATAACCAGACGTCGTCATATTGCCCGCAACCATACGGCTACTCATTTATTACAGGCTGCCTTAAAACAGGTTTTAGGCGGACATGTTAATCAGGCAGGATCATCTGTTGACAGCAGTAGACTGCGGTTTGACTTTACCCACTTTGCTCCTGTTACTGCCGAACAGTTGGCTGAGGTTGAGCAAATGGTAAATGAGGTTATTTTAGGTAATACCACTTTAGCCATTATTGAGACAACACAAGCTGTCGCCAAAGAAATGGGAGCAATGGCTCTCTTCGGTGAAAAATATGGCGAACGGGTACGGGTAGTCATCGTAGATGGCTTTAGTAAAGAACTATGTGGTGGTACTCATGTTGGATCAACTGCAGAGATTGGTCTATTTAAAATTGTCAGTGAAGCAGGTATCGGCGCTGGTATGCGCCGAATTGAGGCTGTTACCGGGTATGGTGCCCATGAGTATTTAAAACTGCAAAATGAACTTATTAAAGAAGCAGCCAGTGCTTTAAAGACTCGTCCTGAGGAAATCGTTACCAGAATTGATACGCTCAACGGACGTGTCCGGGAACTGGAAAAAGAAGTTGGTAGCTTAACTACCAAGCTCGCTAAAAATGAGGTACAGGATCTCTTAGCTGCTGCGAACACCATTAATGGTATTCAGGTAGTAGTGGGCCAGGTAGCTGCTGCTGATATGGAGAATTTGCGGGCAACCGGCGATATGGTACGTGATCGTTTGCAATCCGGAGTTGTGGTACTTGGCGCTATTAGTGGTGACAAAGTCAACTTTGTTGCTATGGCTACTGCTGATTGTGTTGCTAAAGGCATTCATGCCGGTAAGATAATTAAAGAAACTGCGGCGGCAGCTGGCGGCGGCGGCGGTGGTCGCCCCGATATGGCACAAGCTGGTGGCAAACAGCCGGAAAAATTGTCCGAAGCTCTCAAAATGGCTGAGCAAATCATTAAATCACAAATTAAATAGTGTATTTTACAGGCAGGCTTTTGGCCTGCCTGTAAAAATTTATCATAACTAACAGGAAAATATACTGATAGGTAGAATATATAGATCTATACTTTGTCGATAATATAAGAGAGGAGGAGGCTTCATGACCAATATATCGCAAGAAACAATGATGTTTAAGGTAAATAATGATGAGACTAACGCGGCCGAAGTAATTCTGACAACTGTTTACCAATCCTTGAAGGAAAAAGGCTATAATCCAATAAATCAATTGGTAGGCTATCTTTTATCCGGAGATCCGACCTATATAACCAGCTATAATAATGCCCGTGGACTGATTCGCAAGTTAGAGCGTGATGAGATTATTGAGGAATTGGTACGTGCCTATCTAAAAGACAAATAAGATGGACTATCATTACTTGGAAAACAGGTCTTTTTGTATCGAGATTATGTTTTGGCGGACTTCCTATTGGCCCTTTGCATTCAAACCGGTCGTTGGCTGAAGGTTGCTAGCGTTATCGGGTAGCACTTGATGCAGGGGTCAATTTTATTGATACAGCTTAATTAATAGTAGTTCTTTGTGATAATGGGGAGGATAAATGCGCATACTAGCACTTGATGTCGGGGACAAAACTATTGGGATAGCGGTTTGCGATGAGCTTAAGCTAACAGCACAAGGGGTCGAAGTCATTCGAAGAACATCGCCAACTAAGGATTTCATTAGGCTCAATGAACTGATAACCATGTATCAGGTAGGGCTTGTTGTTATTGGGTTACCCAAAAATATGAACGGCACGATTGGCCCCAGAGGCGAACTTGTGAAGGAATTTGCCAGCATGTTGATACAGACTATCCCCAATGTTGAGATTACATTCTGGGATGAGCGCTTGTCTACTGTTGCTGCGCAAAAATCGCTGATAGCAGCTGATGTCAGCCGGGCCAAGCGACGTCAGGTTATTGACAAAATGGCTGCTGTCTTCATTTTACAAGGCTATCTTGACAGTTTGCCACGAGGTAGTTGACTTTCCAGAGAGTCCCTTGACAGGATATGTTTTCTAAGATAGAATTATGTTGCGTATGTGTAAAAAGAGGTGAAAGACATGACTGAAAATGAAAACGATGAAAGTATGGAATTTGATGAGCCGGTAGTCGTCATGACTGATGAAGAAGGCAATGAATACTACTACCGTGAAGACATGATCGTACCTGTTGGTGACAAGCGCTTCGCTATACTGGTACCATTTGACGTTGATGAAGAGGAGTGCGATGGTAGCTGCCACGATGAAAGCTGCGACTGTGGCTGCGGTGAAGAAACTGACGTATTTATTGCCCGAATCGACGTTGACGAAAGCGGCGAAGAAATTTACGTAGACCCTACTGATGAAGAATTTGAAGAAGTTCGTAAAGCCTACGAAGAGTTGATTGAAGACGAGGAAGAGTAAAAGAAGCCGCCAGGCTTCTTTTTTTTCCAGATGGATAGGCAGCGTTATTTGTCTCATAAGACATTATCGATTATAATGGTACTAGCTTAGATGAATGTAAAAAGGGGATAGTGAATGTTACTACTAAATATTTCGGTTTCCAAAAAAATTCTAATTGGAATCTTGGCAGCCACTTTTCTCAGCTTTGGCGCGCTACTAGTTGGTTGGACACTGACTGAGCCGGTTAGCAGCAAAGGAGAACCCATACTTGTACGTATTAAAGCAGGTACTCCAGCTAAAGTTATAGCCGAAGATTTAGAGAATCAAAAATTAATAAAAAATGCGATTGTATTTCGGGTTGCAGTTAAGCTGCAGGGACTGGAGAATTCATTGCAGGCCGGAGAATATTCCATTAGTCCGGCCATGCCTGTGCGGCAAATGCTTACGATGATGTCTCAGGGACAAACTGCTTATCAACAATTTACAATTCCTGAAGGATATACAGTTGACCAAATTGCTGAACTGCTGGCCGAAAAGAAACTGGCAAATCCTGAAAAATTTAAAGCATTGGCTAAAAACTTTGCCCCTTTTCCCTATATGGCAGCTAATCCTGATACCAAATACAGTGTGGAAGGATTTCTGTTTCCTGACACCTACCGTTTAGCCAGGGGTACTTCTGAAGAAGAGCTGCTGGCGATGATGGTCAAACAATTTGATGCAAAAATGACTCCTGATAGTAGGCAGCGGGCGGAAGAACTTGGCCTTTCTGTCCGGGAGGTTATCATTATGGCTTCTCTTGTGGAGAAAGAAGCCAAACTCAATGAAGAACAACCAATCATTGCCGGAGTTTTTGCCAATAGGATAAAGCAAAACATGCCTTTGCAGTCATGTGCCACAATTCAATATATTCTTGGTTATCCTAAGGCTGAACTTACCATTCAGGACACTGAAATCGTCTCGCCCTATAATACCTATCAAATCATGGGCTTGCCACCAGGGCCTATTGCCAATCCTGGGACTGATGCTATCAAAGCTGTGCTTTTGGCTAACAAAACCGATTATTTATATTTTGTAGCCGATAAACAAGGCAAGCACCATTTTAGCAATTCCTATGCCGAACATTTACTGGCAATCAATCAGGTGCAGTTATGAGGGACAACTTTATTACGCTGTTAACTGAAATGGAAGAGTATGCTATTGCCCATAATGTGCCAATCATCAACCGGGAAAGTGGTCAGTTGCTACAGACAGTAACCGCAACTGCCACCCCTAAGTCTGTCCTGGAGATAGGTACAGCAATTGGTTATTCAACATTACTTCTGGCTGCCAATATCGCACCTGGCGGAAAAATAACGACATTAGAGCAAGATGAAGAACGGATACTGGTTGCCCGGCATTTTCTGGCGCAAGCAGGTGTCCTCGACCACATAGAAATTATTGCCGGCAATGCTGGCGAAGTTGTGTCCGGACTAACTGACAGTTTTGATTTAGTATTTATTGACGCTGCGAAAGGTCAATATCTTGATTATTTGTATAAAGTTATGGATAAACTTTCTCCAGGAGCTATTGTCATTGCTGATAATGTTTTATTTAGAGGCTGGGTGCTTGATAACCAAGCAACACCCCGGCGTTTTCGGACAATTGTTAAACGTCTACAGGCTTATCTTGATTTTGTTACTAATGATGCGCGGTTTGACACGGTCGTTCACCAGACCGGCGATGGTATGGCCGTATCGCGTTACCAGGGAGAGGCGAATAAATGATAACTAAACCAGAGCTTCTGGCTCCTGCCGGAAACTTGGAAAAACTTAAAATGGCACTTATTTATGGTGCCGATGCTGTGTATATGGGCGGAAAGGCTTTTGGTTTACGAGCTTTTGGTGATAATTTTGATGATACTGAACTTGAGCAAGGGATTGATTTTGCTCATAGTCTTGGTAAAAAAGCATATATAACCATTAATATATTTCCCCATAATGATGATTTGCTTGGTTTGCCTGAGTATATTAAGCGTCTTGACAAGATAGGTGCTGATGCAATCCTGGTTTCTGACTTGGGTGTATTTCGCATTGCCCGGCAAGTAGCACCTTCGCTGCCTATTCATATTAGTACCCAGGCCAATAGCACCAATTGGTCCACTGCCCAATTTTGGAAAGAACTGGGTGCAACGCGGGTAGTGTTAGCACGAGAGCTTTCACTTACTGATATAAAACTTATCAGGCAAAAGGTTAACATTGAACTCGAAGCCTTTGTCCATGGGGCGATGTGTATGTCTTATTCAGGGCGCTGTCTAATAAGTAACTATCTAACCGGACGTGATGCTAATCGGGGAGAATGTGCACAGCCTTGCCGTTGGAAATATCATCTCATGGAAGAAAGCCGTCCGGGAGTATACTTGCCGGTAGCGGAAGATGAACGGGGTACATACATATTTAATTCCAAAGATTTATGTCTTATCGGCCATATACCTGAACTTATGGATAGCGGCTTACATAGTTTTAAAATAGAAGGCCGCATGAAAAGTGTTCACTATGTTGCTACTGTTATCAAGGTTTATCGAGAGGCAATTGACAGCTATGCCAGTTCGTCAGCACTCTTTACTCTCAAACAGGAATGGCTTGATGAACTACAAAAAGTATCGCACCGGGAATACACAACTGGTTTTACATTTAATAAGCCAACAGAGCAAGATCAAATTTATACTTCTTCCAGCTATATTCAAACCCATAATTTTATCGGACTTGTTAAGGAATATAACCCGTCGACCGGCATGGCAGTAGTAGAGCAACGCAATAATATGAAGGTTGGCGAAAAAATTGAAATTATGCAGCCGGGTAAGAGCAACTTTGTACAAACAATTAGCCAAATGTTTGATTCCGAAGGCAATTTGATCAGTGTAGCGCCTCATCCACAGCAAATTGTGACCCTTCCAATGTCGCAACCGGTGGTGCCCTATGCTATGCTCAGGCGGCCGCAAGGCAGGAGCGATTAATATGACAACGACAATAGATAAACCGATTTATATCCAGGTTGAACCCAAATATGTTAATTATGTAAATCGAATTATGGAAGGATATGAGTATTTAGGAGTCGTCAGTACTCGGGACCGGCGTGAGGGAATATTGCAAATCCGGGCAACACCTGATACAGCTAACGAAGTTCGGGACATATTAGCTCATATTCCGATTGAAATCCATTATGTTGAACGCTCTGAATAACCGGCTGCCTTTGTAAGCCATACTATACCTATCTAACAACAATAGAAGGTGGCAGTATGGCTTATTCCAGTACACGTATATTTCGACTGGTTTTATTTTTTTTGATCATGTCCAGCCTGCTGGTAATGCGATTATTTTATCTCCAGATTATCCAGGGGCAGCAATTGGCATTAGAAGGACTTAATATTCGTGTTCAGGGATTACCAGTCGAGATTGCCAGGGGTGAAATCCTGGACTGTAATCGTCTACCACTAACCAATACCACTCAACAATATAGTCTTGTTGTTTTTCCTGGACAAGTTGAACATACTCCGCTGCAATTATTGCGCAAACTTAATGCTATTGTAAGCTTACCAAGCGAACAGCTTGAGTATTTCTTACAAGGTAAGCATACCAGTGAATACCCCTTTAGACTAGCTAAAGATATTAGCAGTGATACGGCAAAAAAAATTAATGATCTGCATATACCAGGTATTATAGCAATCGCCGAAAAAACCCGGTATGGACAGGGAATGCTTGCCTCCCATATACTAGGCTACATTAATTCAGCTGACAATAAGGGAGTAAGCGGGATTGAAGGCATGTATGACGAGCTGCTGCGCGGCAATCAGCCTGAATATGTTGCTGCCATTGTTGACGCAAGTCAGCAAATCATCCCCGGTCTGGGCTATAAACGGCTAAAGCTTTCGGCTAGTAATAACGAAACGAATATCGTATTAACTATTGACAAACAGATTCAGCAAAAGGTCGAAAATTGTATGGATCGCACAATTGTCAAGGGTGCCGTGGTCGTTATGCGTCCAAGTACTGGTGAAATACTTGCTATGGCGTCCAGGCCGGGATTTGATGCCAATAATCTTAGTCGTTATTTAGAGCAAAGCAGTGCACCTTTGTTAAACCGTGCCATTTCGGCCTATCAGCCTGGTTCCGTGTTTAAGTTAGTAGTAGCTGCTGCCGCACTTGAAAACAAAACAGTAAAAATGAATGATGTGCTTTTTGACGCCGGCTATATTGACGTCAATAATGTTCGTTTTCAAGGCTGGGATTATGGTGAGGCGCCCAAAGGGTATCTTACCATCACGGAAGCCATGGCTCATTCCAGCAACCCGGTGTTTATCGAGGTTGCCTTGAAATTAGGCGCTGAAAAGCTCATTGATATGGCAGCAAAGTTTGGATATGGTTCTAGGACAAATCTTGGTTTTTTAGGTGAGAGTGAAGGTAACTTACCAGCCGCTGATCAATTATACCCGGGTGATCTGGCTAATCTGGCTATCGGTCAGGGTTTTTGTGAGGCTACGCCAGTGCAGGTAGCGCAGACGGTAGCCACAATTGTAAACGATGGCCTTAAGGTTGAACCATATATTGTTAGTCTCCTTACAACGCCAGATGGAACTATTGTTAAGAAGTTTCAACCCCATCCTGGTATACGGGTAATATCCAGGCAAACAGCGGAAAGAATAAGAAACATGATGCTGGCTGTTATACAATATGGTACAGGTCAAGCTGCTTATGTGGAGGTCTTTGGTTCAGCAGGTAAGACTGGTTCGGCTGAAACAGGACGAACCAATACCACCGGGAAGGGTATAAATCATGCTTGGTTTGCTGGTTTTACGCCGTTTGAGCATCCAAAGTATGTCATTGTCATTTTTGTAGAGGAAGGCATGTCTGGAAGCAATGTTGCCGCCCCCATCTTTCGTGACATAGCAACCGAAATTCTTAAAAACTAGTTAACCAAACTATCTAACCTATGAAATAGTTTTTCTGTAGTCAAAATACAAAATATATGCTAAAATGTTAAAGTTAGTACACAAAGATGTTTTTTGCTACTAGCAACAAGTACCCACATGAATTAAGTAAGCGCTGGAGATGAATGGGATGGAAGCTTTTAAAAAACGAGTTTTGGTTCTCCACGGGCCTAACCTAAATTTGCTTGGAAAGCGTGAGCCGGAAGTATATGGTACGACTACGCTTGAGAATATTAATGATATGTTAACAGGACGGGCAGTAGAGCTGGGTTTGGAACTCGTCTTTATTCAAAGTAACTATGAAGGTAAACTGATTGATGCCATCCAGCAAGCCCCGGGCAACTATGCCTGTATTATAATTAATCCAGCTGCCTTTACTCATTACAGTATTGCGGTGCGTGACGCGTTGGCAGCCGTAAATGTGCCGGCAATTGAGGTGCATTTATCCAATATTTACCGTAGAGAGGAATTTCGTCATCATTCAGTAATTTCACCGGTAGCCATTGGACAAATAGCCGGCTTTGGGGCAAATAGCTATTTACTGGCACTAGAGGCGGCTGCGAATCTGATTAAGGGTACAAATCTATGATACAACAGCGTTTAACTGGTTTGCGTAAGCTTATGACGACACATAGCCTTGATGCTATTATCGTAACCAAACCGGAAAACCGGCGATATTTTAGTGGTTTTACCGGTTCATCCGGATTACTTTTAATTGATAAACAAAGGCAGCTATTATTTACTGACTTTAGATATATTGAGCAAGCTAATAAACAATCACCAGAGTATCAAATTGTTCGTCATGGAGCAGATATGTTTGCTACCCTGGCAGATACAGTTAAAAAACTAGGAATTACCCGTATTGGTTTTGAAAGTGACTTTATAACCTGGGACACTTATCATAAGCAGGCTGCACAGCTAACTATGGTGGAATGGCAACCTGTCCAATTAGATGCTTTGCGAGAAATTAAAGATCAGTCTGAGCTTACACTCTTACACCAGGCTGTTGAAATTGCCGATGTCGCCTTCAATCACGTAGTAACCATCATTAGACCTGGAATAACTGAACTGGAAATTGCACTGGACCTTGAATACCAAATGCGTAAGCTTGGTTCAGAGAAACCGGCTTTTGATACTATCGTAGCCTCCGGTTATCGCAGTGCTTTACCGCATGGTCAGGCTTCTGATAAAATCATTGAGGCGGGGGATTTTATTACCATGGATTTCGGTGCCGTATATCAGGGCTATCATTCTGACATGACGCGAACAGTGGTGGCAGGGAAGGCTAGTGATAAACAGCATAAAATATATAGTATTGTACAAGCTGCTCAGTTGGCAGGCATTAAAGCCGTAGCAGCTGGTAAAACAGGTAAAGAAATTGATCAGGCTGCCAGACAAATAATCTCCGACGAGGGCTATGGCGAGTACTTTGGTCATAGTCTAGGCCATGGAGTTGGGCTTGCTATCCATGAAGAGCCCCGGTTATCGCCTGCAAATGACAGTAAACTGGCGGCAGGCATGGTAGTATCTGTTGAACCGGGAATTTATCTTCCCGACTGGGGTGGCGTACGTATCGAAGATTTGGTTGTGGTTTCTGCTGCCGGCTGCACAGTTCTTACTGCCAGCAGCAAGAGCTTATTAGAAATAGAGTAATTGACCGAACATGGGGAGGCATATTAATGATTTCAGTTAATGATTTTCGTACAGGGGTAACAGTTGAGATTGATAATGATGTGTGGAGCGTAGTTGACTTCCAACATGTAAAACCAGGTAAAGGTGCAGCTTTTGTTAGGGCCAAACTGAAAAATGGCCGTACTGGAGCTGTCGTTGAACGCACTTTCAACGCTGGTGAAAAATTACCCAAAGCGCATGTTGATCGCCGCGAAATGCAGTATCTCTATATGAGTGACGGTATGTACAACTTGATGGATAATGAGAATTATGAACAGATTGAATTGTCAGCTGAGCAAATGGGTGATGCTACCAAATTCTTAAAAGAAAATATGAATATTGCCGTAATGTTTTTCCAAGGCACTGTTATCGGTATTGATCTGCCAATGTCGGTTGAACTGACAGTTGTTGAAACTGATCCTGGTGTCAGGGGTGATACTGCTACTGGCGGTAATAAACCAGCTAAATTAGAGACTGGGCATATTGTGCGTGTACCACTCTTTATCAACATTGGTGAGGTGCTGAGAATTGATACCCGCACCGGGGACTATATCGAGCGCGCCTAAAAGTTAAATCCAGGAAACCTCCGAAAAGTTATGTTTTAATAAGCATTGGATATACTACAAATAGTGTCTAATGCTTAGAACAGAACATAGCTAAAGGGGGTTTTTTTTATGAGAAATCTTAAGGAGAAAGTGGCCTATTTACATGGATTAACACAAGGTCTTAATGTTAGCGAACATTCCTCTGAGGGTAAACTTTTAATCAATATTATTGATGTACTTGATTCTTTTGCTGATGAGGTTCAAAGCGTCAATGTTGCACAAGTAGACCTTGAGGATTATGTGGAGTCAATTGACGAAGATTTGACCGACCTGGAAGAGCAGATTTATGAAGACTTTGATAGCGCTGCAGACGATGCTTTTGACGACGACGGCTGTGAAGATGTTTTTGATGATGATATGGTTGAAGTAAGTTGTCCGGACTGTCATGAACTAGTTACCTTTGAGTCTGATATTCTTGACGAAGATGATGATATTGAGGTAACTTGCCCTTACTGCGGCGGTACAGTCTACGATAACACCTTAGATATTGTTGCCACCGACAGCCTCCAGGCTGAGCAATCTAACCATATTATGCATCCTGGTATTTGAAAAACCTTCTAAGCCGATAGCATTGACAATCACGGAAAAACCCCAGAGTTATTATTTGAAAAATTAATTCTCTTTACTGACTTGGCCTGGCAGCCAAGTCTTTCTTTTTGTCATAAATTATTTTTAAAAACATATCTATGTAAAGAAAAGATAGTGGAGATGAATACAATCCCGAAATATTAACTAAGGAATGATAAACGCATGACAAATACACAAGATATCTTAACGCAACATATTTATCCGCTTCTGCCGCCCAATTTGTCTCAAATACTGATGGCAGTACCTGTCAGCTTGCTGGCTAAAGTAACTGAAATCCGCATTAGAGTAAATCAGCCGTTAGTATTAGTATTAGGTAACCATGACGTTATGATTGATGTCTTTGGACAGGCAACCAGCCAAGCTCAGGCTTACTA
Source organism: Sporomusa sp. 246TCP1 (assembly GCF_057319775.1). Classification (NCBI taxonomy): domain Bacteria; kingdom Bacillati; phylum Bacillota; class Negativicutes; order Selenomonadales; family Sporomusaceae; genus Sporomusa; species Sporomusa sp. 246TCP1. The sequence goes on from NZ_CM170492.1 coordinate 1,456,641, forward strand.
TTGTACCATTCAAGATTTGCTTAAAACCTTTCAGCTACTATGTAAAAATTCCGTATATGCTTTTGAGCCGGAATTAAGGCAAGGATACCTGACCATCAAGGGCGGTCACCGGGTTGGTCTGGCGGGACAGGCAACGGCTTTTAATGGAACGGTAAAAACACTTACCCATATTAGTTCACTCAATATTCGTTTAGCCAGAGCTATACCTGGCTGCGCTGATATTATTTTGCCCTTTGTCATTGATAGTGTTAGCCGAAGGATATATAATATTTTACTTATTTCACCGCCACGCTGTGGCAAAACAACAATTTTGCGGGATTTAATTCGTCAGTTGAGCACTGGTAAAGCGACGTTAGGCATTGTGGGCGTACAAATTGGTCTCGTTGATGAACGATCAGAAATTGCCGCCTGCGAAAATGGTATTCCCAGTATCGACCTGGGTCCCCGGGTTGATGTGTTGGATGCTTGTCCTAAGGCGAGCGGATTATTAATGCTTATCCGCTCAATGGCGCCGGAAGTAATAGCAACAGACGAATTGGGCCGGGCAGAGGATGCTGCGGCAGTGCGGGAAGCGATTCATGCCGGTGTAAGTGTGCTGGCCACTGTTCATAGCCGGACAATAAACGAACTGCGTGAACGTCCGTATATTGGTGAATTGGTACAACAAAGAATGTTTGACCGCTATGTTATCCTGAGCAACCGTTTTGGACCGGGAACAATTGAAGAAATAGTTGATTCCCGGTTGGAAAAGACAGTATATGCGTGTTCCAATGAGGTGAGAGAATGTGGCTGAAAATTTTGGGCAGTCTGCTGATTGTTGTCGCCGGTACAGCTATGGGCTTTAGTGTTGCGGCACGCTATGCTGAGCGTCCCCGCCAAATCCGCCAGCTAATCAGTTGTTTGTCGGCCTTACAATCGCACATTAATTATGCAGCAATACCGTTGCCGGAAGCATTGTCGCAATGCACCTCAGGTATTGCCGGACCAGTAGCGGACTTTTTTAACACGATGTCATTATTGCTGCTCAATAACGGTTGGTTAACACCGCAGGCTGCTATGGATCAGGCTCTAATGGAATCAAAACAGCTTGTTTTAAATCAGCCTGAACGGGAAATTCTTACGGTATTTAGTGCCAATCTTGGCAGTATGGACCGCGAGGAACAGCATAAGTCGCTGGAATTGGTCCAGGAGCAATTATCCAGAATCCAATATGAGGCGGAAAAGCTCTGTGAGCAAAACGTCAAGATGTATAGATACTTAGGGCTCTGCAGTGGCTTAGCAATAGTCATAATTTTAGTGTAACCAAGAACGGAGGGACTTGGAAATGGGAATCGATGTATTGTTTAAAATTGCCGGGGTAGGTATCTTAATTTCTGTTTTTCATACAGCGTTAAAACAAGCCGGCAAAGAAGATATGGCTCACTTATGTACGCTTGCCGGTTTTGCGCTAGTGTTATTATGGGTTGTCCAATTGTTGGGGCGATTGTTTACCACTGTACAGGATGTATTTAAGTTGTTCTAAGGGGTGTAAGCACCATGGAAATCATCCAAATTATCGGGTTGGGACTTGTTGTTACCTTGTTGATTTTAATTATTAAACAACAACGCCCCGAACTGGCTGTACAGCTCGGGCTCACACTGTCAGCAATTATTTTTTTAATGGTACTAAGTAAGCTTAGTGTTGTGCTTGATTTATTTCGTGATTTAGCCGAAAAAGCCAATATCAGTCAGATGTACCTGAATACTATTCTTAAAATTATCGGTATCGCTTATGTAACTGAATTTGGTGCTCAAGTTTGTCGCGATGCTGGTGAAGGTGCAGTTGCCGGCAAAATTGAGTTTGCTGGTAAAATTCTTGTAATGGTCCTGGCAGTACCGATCATTGCATTAGTATTAGATACCATCGTAAGACTCATTCCTTAAGGTGGAATGCGCATGAAAAAAGGTATACTAGCACTATTGTTTATCTTATGTAGTAATATTGCCTGGGCGGCACCTGATGTCACCCCGGAATTGCCTATTGAGCTGCTGGATGGTTCATCAGTTACCGATATTAACCATTTCATTCAGGCGATTAATAAGGAACTGAATGAAGATATCCCTTTTTTAACTGCGGCAACAATTAAAGATATTGCCACCAAAGGTCTGAATTTTAACTGGCAGACAATGAGTACTACCATTCTCTCTTGTTTGTTTAAAGAATTGGCAACAAATATTCATCTTATGGGCAAGTTGTTATTTTTAGCGGTACTATGCGCACTGTTACAAAATCTGCAAAATTCATTTGAACAATCGTCAATCTCGTTATTAGCGTATAGTGTGTGTTTTATTTTTTTATGTGTAATTTCCCTGAGTGCTTTTTATAATGGGCTGACACTTGCCCGGGAAACGGTCGGTACCATGGTCGGATTTATGGAGGCGCTGCTGCCGCTTTTATTATCCTTGTTAGCCGGGGTTGGAGCATTAACCTCGGCGGCGCTCTTAACTCCACTTATGCTGCTGGTTGTTAGTGTAACAAGTGTCATTGTGAAAGATATTGTTTTGCCGTTACTATTCTTAACTGCTGTGTTGGAGTGTGTAAACTATCTTTCCGGCACATATCGGCTCAGTAATTTGACCGGCGTACTTAAACAGGCCGGAATGATGATTCTCGGATTTGTGCTGGTAGTATTTATTGGCATCGTTAGTATTCAGGGTGTTGCCGGCAGTATCGCTGATGGTCTGACTTTACGGACAGCCAAGTATGCTACAGCAACATTTATACCGGTTGTCGGCAAAATGTTTGCTGATACCGTTGAACTGGTCATGGGAGCATCGCTGCTACTAAAAAATGCTGTAGGTATCTTTGGTGTGGTAGCCATTGCTTTACTGTGTGCACTACCACTTATTAAGCTTCTTTCGCTGATCGTAGTTATGAAGATAGCAGGAGCATTGATTCAGCCTATGGGTGACGAGAAAATGGCAAAGTGTCTTGATGCCATGGGAAACAATCTAGTATTAGTTTTTGCCGCATTACTTACAGTAGCCTTAATGTTTTTTTTGGTAATTACCATGATTATTGCTGCGGGCAGTGTTGCCATGATGCTTCGATAGGGGTTGGTAAAATAGGATATGATAGCTTTCATTACAGTTTGGATAAAGGGCATTATATTTGTAGTATTGTTTGCCTCCTTTCTCGAACTTTTGTTACCTAATAACAGTATGCAACGCTTTGTTAGAGTCATTATGGGTTTATTCATAATGCTGGCGATATTAAATCCTATCATTGGTGTTATTGAGCATCAATTAACGGCTGATCAATTGCCGGTACTGGCAGCACGGGTAGACGGTAACTTAGCTGCTGCCGATGTCTTACAGGCCACTAACAATGTTGCCGAAAAACGTGAGCAGTTGGCCCGCGATTTATATGTTAAAGATTTATCCAGACAAATTAGAGCAACTGTCATGGCCGTCGATGGTGTTGCTGACGCTAAAGTAGTAGTAACTATTGATAATGGCGATACTGGCCCCCAAAAAACAAGTAAAGCAATGGGTAAATTAAAACATGTAGTGGTATATCTTGAACCAGGAATTACTGCCGGTGAACGAAAAATTTCCCAGGTAACTGTTGGCGTTTCTATATCTGAAGCGGCCCCTGAAGCAAAGAAACTGCCTGCAGGGGTAGTAGATAAAGTTACCCGGGTAGTGACAGAACTCTATCAGCTAAGATCTGGTCAAGTTGAAGTTAGGTGGATGAATTAAGGAGGTTAATGCTATGAGTATGCAAGGAACTTCTCTCAAGGAATGGCTATCAGGAGCAAAAAAAGTTATACCCAGCCAATTGCTAAAAGCTGGGGTAGTAAACGCCAGGCTACTATGGCTGGGCTTATTGGGAATTATCTTGTTGGTATTTGGCGGCGTCTATGAACCGTTTATTGCGACACCCAAACCGATTGTTCCAGTCGAAACTGTCAAAAATACGTCTGCGATGAACCGTAGTTATGAAGAAGCTCTTGAGAGCAAGGTAGGCAATTTACTAGCGCAGATTAAAGGCGCAGGCGCGGTATCTGTAAGTATAACACTCGAAAGAAGCGGTAAGCAGGAGCATGCTCAAAATATCACCAAGGAAACAAAAACAATTCAGGAAAAAGATAATACCGGTGGTATCCGCACTACAACGGAAACGAAAGAATCGCAGCAAGTGTTATTAAGCAAAGAAAGTGGAGCTGATAAACCAGTAATGGTTCAGGAATATAAGCCGGTCATTAAAGGTGTACTGGTAGTGGCTGAGGGTGCCTATGACTCAGTAGTTAAAGCCAATTTAACCAAAGCCATTGAAGCAGGCCTCGGAATTCCAGCCTATAAAATAACTGTTTTGCCCCAAAGAAAGTGAGGTTAAAAGAGATGAAAATAATATCCGTTTTTTCCATAAACAAACTAGGAAAATTCGCCTCGTTACTCGTAGCCTTAGGGATACTTTTACTGATAATCAGCGGTGCCTGGAACTACTACCAGGATATGCTTCAGGTCAGGGCTAACCGGTCTAATGCGATGCAGGTTACAAAGCAGGTATTTCCTGATCAAGTTGTACCGGTTATGGCTCCTGATTTTTTTACCGAGTATCGTTTGGAACGGGATAAAATACGCAGTGAACGGTCTGATCTTTTGCGAGAGATTATCCAGAATGCCCCCACCCAGGATTCCAAACAACAGGCCCAGGAAACAATTCTCAAAATGACTTTGGAAAAACAGCGGGAAGTAGAAATGGAAAACCTGATTAAAGCCAAAGGGTTTGCTGATGCGCTGGTCTTTGTCCGTGACAATTCGGTTAGTGCAGTAGTTAAGACAACGGCACTTACCCAGGAAGAGGTTGTTCAGGTGGCCGAAGTAATCAGTCGTATTTCCGGGATTAAACCTGGCGATATAACGATTAGTGCAAAACCATAACTAAAGCATATGGCTATGGTTTATTTTTCTAACCCAAATTGTAAAAGTGGAAAAAGCTTGGTATAATATATAGTTATAAGATATCTGTCTCTTTATATAATAGTTAGTAGTATGTAGCTGAGCGTTAGGGGTTGGAGTGGAAAAGAAAGAACGCCTGGAAAAAACTGAGCATAATGATGTTGGTTCTATTCGGATAGCTGATGAAGTAGTTGGCATAATTGCCGGACTTGCAGCAACAGAGGTAGCTGGTGTTGCCGGCATGAGCGCTGGCTTAGTTGGCGGTATTGCTGAAATGCTGGGCAAGAAAAACCTTTCCAAAGGTGTTAAGGTTGAGGTCGGCGAACGGGAAGCAGCTGTTGATCTATATATCATTGTTGAATATGGTGTCCGCATACCGGATGTAGCCTTACGGGTCCAGGAAAATGTTAAGCGCGGCATTGAGTCTATGACTGGTCTTGATGTTGTTGAGGTTAACATTCATGTTCAAGGCGTAGGTTTTGCCGTAGAAGGTAAAGAAGAAGATATTAGGGTAAGATAATCAGGAAAGGCCAAAGAAAGGAGACGCTATGGGAATCATTGACCGCATCATTTTATCTATTTATACATTTTTATTGGCATTCTTGTCAATTGTCGTTATTCTCCTGTCTTTACGCCTTATTCCTTTGGAAATGGCGGGGACGAGCCTTGCCTATGTATATGGTCAATGGGAAGCTTCGCTGGTTGGTGCCGTTTTTTTTCTGGTAAGTATCAGACTACTTTTGGCTGGTCTTCGTTCCCGCAAAGTGAAAGATACCATTGTTCACCATAATGACATAGGAGATGTGCATATTTCTCTTACAGCTGTAGAAAATTTGGTAGAGAAGGTAGCACGGCATATTCGTGGCGTACGCGGCATTAAGGTCAAAGTTTCGCTAGTTGAGCAGGAAATAACGGTGAAGTTAAACGCTGTCGTAAGTCCGGAAAGTCATGTTCCAACAGTTGCCAGCGACATTCAGAGTCGTGTGCATGAATACATAAAAAATACGGTTGGTATTGAATTAGCCGATGTGCAAGTCACGGTAGAAAATATTAGCAATGATTTCAAAACTAAGCAGCGTGTTGAATAGGGGTGGCAGCATTGAATTCTAAACTCTTGGAGGAAATCTGGCAACAACACAGCGGTAAACTTCTAGGGGTAGTATTCGGTTTCGTCTTTGGCATCCTCGTCCTATCTTTTGGCTTTTTCCGTACACTATTTGTAGTTTTGTGCGCTGTAGTTGGTTATATTGTTGGTAAACGCATTGATCAAAAAGAAGATATTCTGGAAATACTGGACAAGCTGCTGCCGCCAGGTTATAACCGGTAGTTGCTGAAAGAAAGAGGGAAATTATGAGTCGCAGAAAAGCCCGTGAGATGGCTGTACAAGCACTATTTCAATTAGATTTTAACTCTGGTGCTACCAGTGATGAAGCACTTAATTCTGTATTGAGTGAGCGGGAAGATACCAATGAGTCTACCAGACTTTATGCCCAGTCATTGGTGGAAGGGACTAAGCAAAATCTTGCAGCAATTGACGAATATATATCCGATTTGTCACGGGAATGGAAAATTGACCGTATGGCTGGTGTTGACCGCAATATAGCCAGAATGGCTATTTACGAAATGAAATATAGTCCGGAACCTATGCAGCCAGGGGTTGCGATAAATGAAGCTGTAGAACTTGCTAAAACCTTTGGTACTGAGGACTCAAGCCGCTTTATTAATGGTATTCTAGGGTCAATTGTAAAAAATAAAGAGTTATGACGAATGTTGTATTAGGGATAGATACCAGCTGTTATACTACTTCAGTGGCAATACTTGATGAACATGCCCAGCTAGTTGCTGATTGCCGGCGAATGTTATCAGTCAAAGCAGGAAAGCGCGGCCTGCAGCAATCAGAGATGGTATTTCAGCACACGCGCAATCTGCCTGAACTCTTTCTGCAGGCCTGCCAAAAGCTAGACAAACCTATATGCCTTAAAGCGATCGGGGTCTCGGCTTTTCCACGGCCATTGCCTGATTCCTATATGCCCGCTTTTCTGGTAGGTGAAGGCTATGCCAAAGTGCTGGCTCTGATCCAGAATATACCGCTTTATCGCATTAGCCATCAGGAAAATCATGTTTTTGCCGGACTCAGGTCTGCTGGCGGCCCTGTTGCTTCCAGCTTTTTAGCTGTTCATTTATCGGGAGGTACAACAGAAATTGTCCGGGTAGCTAACGATGCAAGCGCACCTGACTCACGGCGTCTGTCTATTGATATTCTGGGCGGTACGCTAGACATTCATGCCGGCCAACTGGTCGATCGTATCGGAGTTCTTCTAGGTTTAAAGTTTCCGGCCGGTCCTCACCTGGAATCCTTAGCGGCAGAGAGCCATGAGCAGGCTATTAAAATTCCCATAACGGTACGAAAAGCCTGTGTTAGTTTTGCCGGCCCGGAGACACATATTCGCAAATTAGCAGCACAAGGTATAGCTCCAGCGATAATTGCCGCTAGCGTCGAGTTATGTATTGCCAAGGCAGTGACAGCGATGATAAAACAGGCTATCTCCAGCACTGGACTTACTGATGTATTGCTGGTTGGCGGCGTAACTGCCAATCAATATATCAGAAAATATCTCAGCAATCAGCTTGAAGAATCCTTGCTGGCAAAATTGTATTTTCCTGAGCCAAGTTATAGTCCTGACAATGCAACTGGTGCTGCTTATTTTGCTTTAGCCAGCCAGGATTAGTGACCATATAAACTCACCATAGCCACCTTTCTTGCATAGAATACAAAAAGGTTATAGGCCTGGAGGTGACACTATGGTACCTTATATTCTGACAGGTGCGTTAATTGGTGCAGTTATTGGACATCTAATTCCCCCTGGGTATTTTTTCTGGTTCGTGGTGGGAAGTGTCGGTGGCTATGCAGCGCAACGTTATTTTGGCACCCGCTTTTAGGGAATAAAAACAAAAGCCAGGCAGAAGGCTTTCAAAACTCTTTAGCCAGACTTATGTCTGGTTTTTTTTCCTCAGCAGAGAGCTATTAAAATATGGAGTATTTTTATGAATAATATTTATACCGTTAGTGACCTAACTAAATATATCAAAAGTATATTTGACCGGGATGCGAAACTAATTTCCGTTTTTGTCAAAGGTGAAATTTCCAACTTCAAAAGTCATTATTCTGGTCACTGTTATTTTACCCTTAAAGATGCTGGGTCACAGATTAAAGGAGTCATGTTCAAAAGTCGGGCCCAATTCTTAAAATTTGAGCCCCGTGATGGAATGAAAGTAGTAGCTTTTGGCCAGATTACTGTGTTTGAAAGAGATGGGCAGTACCAGCTGTATGCTGAGCAACTAATCCCTGACGGTGTAGGAGAACTAAGTATTGCGTTTAATCAATTAAAAGAGAAATTAGCGGCAGAAGGTCTGTTTGATGACAGCCGCAAGAAAAAGTTAGCTCTTTTACCAAAAGCAATCGGTATTGTCACCTCGCCGACCGGCGCTGCCCTGCGTGACATTATTACAGTTGCCAAACGTCGCCACCCAGGTATACCGCTTACCTTATACCCGGTTCTGGTTCAGGGGATAGATGCACCAGGTCAGATTGTACAGGCTATCCGCGACTTTAACCGTTTAAAAAGTGTAGATGTACTTATTGTTGGTCGCGGTGGCGGTTCTATCGAGGAATTGTGGGCCTTTAATGATGAGCAAGTGGTGCGGGCAATAGCGGCTTCTCACATCCCAATTGTATCGGCCGTCGGACATCAAACCGATTATACCTTAGCTGATTTTGCTGCTGACTGCCGGGCGGCAACGCCGTCACAGGCAGCTGAAATTGTGGTACCAGATGTCTACGAACTCAAAAGATACATTACTACACTCCAATCCATGCTGGAAAACAATATCCGGTTATATATCAAGCACCGCCGCCAGGCTGTCTGTCAATTGCGGGATAGCAAAGTATTTACTCAGCCGGAAAAACTTTTTGTTGATAAAAGACAATGTATTGATTCGTATATCGAACGGTTGGGACAAGCAATGCGAAAAATTCTTGCAGCTAAACAACAGGTCTTACAAATAAATACGGAAAAACTGGCAGTATTGAATCCTTTGGCTGTCCTTTCCCGGGGCTACAGTCTTGTTCGTACTCTGGAGGGACAAGTTATAACAAATACCTGCCAGGTAAAACCTGAGCAACCATTAGAAATAGTTTTACATCAAGGGCGCCTTACTGTTGTGGTTAGTAAAGCAAAGGAGGATATTCATGGCTAAAACAAGCAGCAAACAAAATAATGTATGTTTTGAGGAAGCTCTTGGTAAATTAGAAGTAATTGTAAAACAATTAGAAGCAGGTGAATTACCGCTGGAAGAAGCGTTAGATAAATTTGGTGAAGGTATAGCCAACGCTAAGTTATGTTTTGAGCAATTGAACGCTGCTGAAACACAAATTGATAAAATTTTGCAGCAAGAACAAGGTCGTTTAGTTGAGCAGCCGTTAATCGTGGAGGGTAACTAACTATGACAGCAGAAACATTGGGACAGTACTGTCAGCAAAAAATAGAGTTGATTGATGCCGCACTTTCGCAATATATTCCGGTTGACAGCTATCAACCCACGATATATGAAGCAATGCGTTACAGCCTGCTTGCCGGTGGAAAAAGGCTGCGGCCACTTATGCTTATGGCAGCCGCAGATGCCGTTGGCGGCAAAGGCAGTGATTATTTGCCTGTAGCTTGCGGTTTGGAAATGATTCATACCTATTCACTTATTCATGATGATCTGCCGGCTATGGATAATGATGACTACCGGCGGGGAAAACTTACTAACCATAAGGTATATGGCGATGGTATGGCGGTTTTAGCTGGTGATGGCCTGCTAACAGTTGCTTTTGGCACGATGTTGTCACAAACCGAGGTGGAACCTCAAATACTAATCCAAGTGGTTAATGAAATAGCTGCTGCCGCCGGGCCTGCGGGAATGGTTGGCGGTCAGGCCATTGATCTTATATCTGAAGGTCAGACCATTGATGCCAAAACGCTGCAGTATATCCATCAGGCTAAAACCGGAGCCTTATTTAAAGCGGCTTTGCGTTCAGGAGCTTTGTTAGCCGGTGGCAGTCAGGAGCAGCTTGCTGCTTTGACCAGTTATGCTTTACAATTTGGCTTAGCGTTTCAAATAACCGACGATATTCTTGATATTGTTGGCACTCAGGATAAAATTGGCAAGCCTGTAGGCAGTGATGTGAAAAATCACAAAGCAACTTACGTAACGCTCTACACACTTGCCGGAGCTAAACAGTTAGCTCAGCAAACAGTAAACGAAGCTCTAAGCAGTCTGCGCGGGTTTGGACCTGAAGCTGCTATACTGCGTGAACTAGTAGAACATCTAATAAATCGGGAAGCCTGAGGTGTAGTCAATGGCCGAGTTCCTAGCCGGAATAGGACAAAACATTATTTTAATGACAGCTTTGACCGCTTGGTTTACAGCGCAAGTATTAAAAACCATGACAGCATACTGGCGGCATGGTGCCTTTAATGCTGAACGGCTTGTTGGTGCCGGTGGTATGCCCAGTTCGCATACGGCATTAGTAGTAAGCCTTGCTGTCAGTGTCGCACTTAGAGAAGGGATTAAATCAGACCTGTTTGCGGTAGCGGTAATATTGGCCGGTATTGTTATGTATGATGCTGCAGGAGTACGGCGGGCGGCCGGCAGGCAGGCTAAGGTAATTAACAAATTGGTACACGAGATGCGAGTGGAACATAAGGTAAAAGAAACCCGTCTTAAAGAACTTTTAGGCCATACACCGCTTGAAGTATTGGCCGGAGCTCTTCATGGCACACTTGTGGCCTACGCATTTTATGTATTTTATAGATGAATGTTAATATTTAGATATGCTATAATATGTGTGGTAAAGATAGACCTGACCCCAGTCAGAGAAAGCGGGGAACAAATTTGAGTAGACTGCTTGACAGTATTAATGGCCCACAGGATATTAAACACTATTCCTTGGCCGAATTGGAAAAGCTCGCTGAAGAAATCCGCGAGCTTCTTATACATACAGTTGCCACTACCGGCGGCCATTTGGCACCTAATTTAGGGGTTGTAGAACTTACACTGGCCTTACATAAAATGTTTGATAGTCCTAAGGATAAATTCATTTGGGATGTCGGACACCAATCCTATGTACATAAAATTTTAACAGGACGCCGGACCAATTTTTCTACACTACGTACTACTGACGGCATTAGTGGTTTTCCTAAACGCGCTGAAAGTGAGCATGATGCTTTTGGTGCCGGGCATTCAAGTACCTCAATATCTGCGGCCTTGGGAATAGCTTTAGCGCGGGATATGTCAGGTGAGAAATACAATGTGGTTGCCGTAATCGGCGATGGCTCATTAACAGGCGGAGAAGCTTATGAGGCACTTAATCATACCGGGCATCTTGGCGTAAATCTTACGGTGATTCTAAATGATAATGAAATGTCTATTGCCAAAAATGTTGGTGCCATTTCAGAATACCTGGCCAAAATGCGTACAGCGCCGACATACTCAAAAGTCAAACGTGATATTGATTTTTTGCTGCGTAGTATTCCGGCAATCGGTGAAAGCGTTGCTAAGGCGGTTGACCGCCTTAAAGGCAGCCTCAAATATCTTTTAGTTCCGGGAATATTGTTTGAAGAGCTAGGTTTTACTTATTTTGGTCCCATTGATGGACATAACATTCCGTTAATTTTGGATGTACTTGATAAAACAAAGAGTATTAACGGGCCAGTAATTGTTCACCTTGTGACCCACAAAGGCAAAGGCTATTTACCGGCAGAGATTAATCCTGATAAGTTTCACGGAGTAGGACCTTTTTGTGTAGAAACTGGAGAAATAATAAAACCAAGCGGAGCGCCGCTTTCCTATACCCAGGTATTTGGTAATGCAATCGTCAAGCTAGCAGAGCGCAATCCTAATATTGTAGCCATAACTGCGGCTATGCCTGACGGCACTGGCCTAAGAAATTTTGCCATAAAATTCCCTAAACGTTTTTTTGATGTTGGTATTGCTGAACAACATGCTGTTACTATGGCCGCCGGCCTGGCTACCCAGGGAAAGATACCAATAGTTTCCGTATATTCAACCTTTATCCAGCGTGCTTATGACCAGATTCTTCATGATGTCTGTCTGCAAAATTTACCGGTTATTTTTATGCTGGATCGGGCCGGTATTGTCGGTGAAGACGGGGCCACCCATCACGGTGTATTTGACTACTCTTTCTTACGGCATATTCCTAATATCGTCATTATGGCTCCCAAAGATGAAAATGAACTGCAAAATATGTTATATACGGCAACTGAACTTAACGCCCCTGTAGCCATTCGCTTTCCGCGAGGCAGCGGTGTTGGCGTAGAGTTACAGTCTGAATATACTAAACTCGAAATAGGTAAGGCCGAGAATTTGAGTTCAGGAAAAGATGTAGTATTACTGGCAGTCGGGGCGCTGGTCGAACCTTGTCAAAAAGCTGCTGCAATACTTGCTGACAAGGGAATTGCGGCCGGTGTAGTAAACGGTAGATTTATAAAACCGCTTGATGGGCAGTTGATCCGTCAAATAGCCCGTGATACCGGTATTATTGTAACGGTTGAAGATAATGTTATCACAGGAGGGTTTGGTTCAGCCGTACTAGAATATACTAACTCACAACACCTTAATTGGGTAAAGGTGTTGCGACTCGGACTGCCTGACAAATTTATTGAGCATGGACCTCGTAATTACCTGTTGAATAAATATGGCTTGCATGCACAAGGCATTGCAGCTAGTGTTGAAACTTTTCTCAGCCGGTTTGGAGCGCGAAAATGACTGGAGAGCGTACGAAAGAACGCCTTGATATATTAGTAATGGAAAAAGGGCTGGCTGCTAGCCGGGAACGAGCCAAAGCCTATATAATGGCTGGCCTTGTTACTGTTGATGGCCAAAAAATAGATAAGGCCGGTACTGTTGTCCCCACAAAAGCCAATATTGTTGTTCATGGTGACAATATTGGGTATGTTAGCAGGGGGGGCCTCAAGCTAGCTAAAGCTATAACTTATTTTGGTCTTAACTTAACAGGTAAAGTTATGGCTGATGTGGGTGCTTCAACAGGCGGTTTCACTGATTGCGCTTTAAAAAATGGTGCAGCTAAAGTCTATGCAATTGATGTTGGCTATGGACAGCTCGCCTGGTCGCTGCGAACAGATGAGCGAGTAATAAATATGGAACGTACGAATATTCGTAATGTGCGTCCGGAAGATTTAGCCGAATTACTGGATTTTGTTTCTATTGATGTGGCTTTTATCTCACTTGATATAGTATTGCCGGTAGTAAAAACGTTACTGAGCCCTCAGGGGACAGTAGTGGCACTCATCAAACCACAATTTGAGGCAGGGCGGGATAAAGTCGGCAAAAAAGGGGTAGTCCGTGATCCGGCCATCCATCGTGAAGTTATTAACAATGTCATAAAAACTGCTAAATTAACACTACTTACACCTTTAGGACTGACTTACTCACCAGTAAAAGGCCCGGAAGGTAATATTGAATACCTATTATATCTGGCTAATTATTCAGCCGTGGAAATAATGGATGAGTCAAGTGTTGCGGCGGTGGTCGCCGAGGCTCATACCAACTTAACGGGATGACGGAGGAACACAGGTGTGTTGACTGTAGGGCTGTTTCCTAACACGAAAAAGCAAAGTATTAATACTGTACTAGGTTGGATTGTACAGTACTTTAAAGAACGCAATGTAAAAGTGGTTTTGCCGGAAGATGCGGCACAAAAACTTAACTGTATGCATCTAGCCGGAAAGCTGGAATGCATGAAAAACGAAATTACTTTTGGTATTACTTTAGGCGGAGATGGTACGCTCCTTAATACGGCCCGGGAAATTGCTCCTGTTGGTATTCCGGTTTGTGGAATAAATATGGGGAATTTGGGTTTTCTGACAGAGATTGAGTTGCCGGAATTGAGCGTTGCCCTGGACCGGTTGGTCAAAGGCGATTACTATATCGAAGAACGATTAATGTTGGATGCTGTTGTTATCCGTAATGGCAGTCCCATCTACATTTCGCCTGCACTCAATGATGTGGTTGTTGCCAAAGGCGGTTTTTCCCGGATGATAAAATTAAAATTATTTATTGATGATGAGCTCACGGCGGAATATCCGGCAGATGGACTAATTATTGCTACTTCAACCGGTTCGACTGGTTATTCACTATCTTCGGGCGGACCGATTATTAACCCCGAATTAAAGGTAATTGTTATAACCCCTATTTGTCCGCATACCCTGCATTCGCGCGCCTTGGTCATTTCTGAACGGGAGGAAATAAAATTACGAATGCAGGCTACTCATGACGATATTGTGCTTACGGTAGATGGCCAGACGGTATATAGTTTGCGGCCTGATGATATCGTAGTTGTGCGGCGTTCAGCCTTTCGAGCACGGTTTATCAAATTTACCGGTAAAAGCTATTATGAAACCCTAAGGACTAAACTACGGCGAGGCGATCGGGATGGTAGTTGTTAATGCCGTTCAAATGGCTCATAATTTTATAATTTCCCGGTTACAAGCGGCTAAGCTCGTAGTTGATGCTACTGCCGGCAATGGTAAAGACACGTTGTTTTTGGCAAAGAACACTCCCGCGACTACTGCCATTTTTGCCTTCGATGTCCAACCACAAGCGATTGCCAATACAGAGCTATTAGTAAAGCAACATCAATTCCAACATAAAATACGGCTTATTTTAGATAGTCACGCCAATATTGCCAATTATATTGATCAGCCGGTAGATGTTGCTATGTTTAACCTTGGCTATTTGCCAGGCGGGGATCACACGCTAAGCACTAGTCCGGATACCACTATCGAGGCTATAAATCAGATCCTGCAATTGCTTGCTGTTGGTGGCTTACTAACTGTCGCTGCGTATCCCGGTTATGAGCATGGTAAGCGTGAATGCCAGGCTGTTCACCAGTATCTAACAGGCTTAAGGCAACAGACATTTGCGATTGGCAGCTGGGGCATGGTAAATCAGACAAACAGTCCGCCAGTTCTCTATGTAATTGAAAAAAGAAGGAGTGAATAGCTTGAAGGCTCTACGTCACTCAAAAATCAAAGAAATTATTGAACGCTACATAATTGAAACTCAGGAAGAATTGGCAGATGCACTAAGTAAACAAGGTATTGCTATTACTCAGGCCACTGTTTCCAGAGATATTAAAGAACTCATGCTGATTAAAGTACCTACAGGCGATGGACGCTATCGCTATGCTTTCCCAGCTGAGCAAACTATTGTTTTCTCCCAGGCCCGTTTGGAACGCACGTTTCGGGATTCTATCGTAGCTATCGATTACAGCCAAAACATCGTCGTTTTGCGTACACTGCCAGGTACTGCACAGGCAGTTGCCTATACTATTGATTATGTAAAATGGCCGGAAATTATCGGCACAGTAGCCGGTGATGATACGATCTTTGTTTTGGTTAAGCCGCTGGAAGCTGTTTTGCCGGTCATCGCTAAATTTCAATTACTCATGGGCAGTGGAATGTAGCGTTTTGAGGAGAGATAAGAGATGCTAAAATCGCTGACAGTCAACAATTTTGCGCTTATTGATAAAGCCTATATTGAATTTGTGCCAGGACTCAATATTTTGACTGGAGAAACAGGGGCTGGTAAATCGATTCTAATTGATGCCCTGTCGATCATTGTTGGCGGCAGAGCTTCCGCTGATTCCATTCGCTTTGGGGCTGATTACTTTCGTATCGAAGCTGTTTTTGATATAGCTAACCTTGATTCGATAAACGATATTGTCGACGAACAAGGCATTACTCAGGAAGATGACGGCACATTAATCCTTACAAGACGTCTCACCAAGCATGGCAAAAATTCTATTCATATCAATGGCTGTCAGGCAACGTTAACCACTTTGCGAAAAATCGGTGAAAGACTTGTTGATATGCATGGGCAGCATGAAAACCAAGCCTTGTTGAGACCTGATGTCCACCTGGCACTCACGGATACCTTTGTGCCGGAAATTAGTCCCAAACTTGAAGAATACCGGCAAGCCTATAGAAAGTGGCACAAGACTAAAACAGAGCTAGCTTCACTTACCCAGGATTCGCGGGAACGACTGCAGCGCGAAGAAATGCTTGCCTGGCAAACACAGGAAATTGCCACTGCCACTTTGACGGTAGGCGAAGAGGAAAAGCTCGAAAGTCAAATTACAATTCTGGCTAATGCCGAAAAAATTATCAATGCCGTATCGCGTTCTTATATGCTTTTGAGCCAGGGAAATAAGGGGTTCAGCGGTGTCGTGTCCTGCCTTGCCGATATTAAACACGATCTTGAAATGGCGGTACGTTATGATACTGCTATCAATGAGCAGTTAGTTGCCGTGACCGATTCTTTATACCAGATGGAAGAAACAATGGGAGCGCTCAGGGATTATCGGGAAACTATTGATTTTAATCCAGCCAGGTTAGCTAAACTGGAAGAACGGCTTGATATAATCCACAAACTTGAAAAAAAGTATGGTGCAACCGTTGCGGACATACTTGCTTATTACGAACAGGCTACTGCGGAACTGGCAGCTATCACTAATTATGATGAACGCCTAACCCAGCTGGAACAGGCAGAAATTAACCTTGCCAGGGAAGTTGAGCAATTGGCTGAGGTACTTACTAACCTGAGAAAGACAGCAGGTCAGGAAATGGCTGAGCAAATATCAGCCCATTTGGCTGATTTGGGTATGCCTAAAGCCAAATTCTTAGTAGATGTTAAACAGACTCAACACTACACGGCTACTGGTGCTAACGACATTGTTTTTTTGTTTTCAGCAAACCTGGGCGAGGAGCCTAAGTTATTACAAAAAATTGCATCAGGCGGCGAATTATCACGGATAGCACTGGCTATCAAAACAGTATGTTCTCAGCGTGAGGAAACGCCGACGATGGTATTTGATGAAATCGATGCTGGTATTGGCGGACAAACAGCCCAAAAAATAGCAGAAAAAATTGCTAGAATTGCTGCTGTTGATAAGCAAGTATTATGCATAACCCACCTGCCGCAAATTGCAGCAATGGCTGATTGTCATATATATATTGAGAAAATTATCGCCGAGGAACGAACAATGACCAGAGTCACTACTCTTACTCCAGATGAGGAGTTAACCGAATTGGCCAGGATGGCCTCCGGTGAAATAACACAACTTTCTAAGGATAATGCCGCTCAAATGCTAGAAATGGCTAAGCAAAAAAAAGTAAATTGGAAAAATAAAGCGTAAGCGTGAGCTTGCGCTATTTTTATTGAAAAAATGCTTACTATTCAGCTTCCAAGACAATAAATGCTAATTATTCCGGAATAATCCCCTCTAAATTCGGGAAACTCTAATTTTGCAGTAAATTAAAACTAAAATAATTTAAGAGGTGAGCGGTCAAACAGTAATTTGGGGAAGAATGTAATAAGGGAGTGATGGCGGAAAATATGACAAGATTTAATCGGTTATTCAACAGCAGGCTAATTGGGGCAATGTTGATTATCAGCGCAATCTTTGCATTTTGTCTTTCTCCCCAATTCCGAAATATTTACGGTCTTCCCCTGCAAATCAGAATTATTGAAGGAGAAACAGCGCTATTTGATGTAAATTTTCCGCTTACGGTTACTGTTAGACATGATAGCGAGAGTATTCGGGTAAAAACTCCGGAATTTTTACCAATTATGGCACTATCACGCTCCGTATCACTGCAACCAATCAAGCTCGGACAATCCACCGTGGAGTTTAAACTGTTCGGTATTATACCATTTCGCAGTGTTCAGGTCGATGTATTACCGCCTATCCGCCTGATTCCAGGTGGACACTCTATTGGAGTGGTTCTTCGTTCTCAAGGTGTCATCGTTGTTGGCAACTCACCGGTATTAACGATGCAGGGACAATATACCACCCCGGCGAAAGATGCAGGCATAGTGGTAGGGGATGTAATTATCAGCATTAATGGCATAGCTGTGCAAAGTGATGCCCAAGTAGCCGAAATAATTGATGAAAGTGGTAAAAATAACCGTAATATTGATATTTTGCTTAAACGTACCGAAGGGCAGCAGCATGTCACAGTATCTCCTGTTCTATGTAATGATACCAAACGCTATCGTATCGGATTATTTGTGCGTGATAGTGCAGCAGGAGTTGGAACCTTGTCTTTTTATGAACCTGACTCCAAAACATATGGTGCTTTAGGTCACATTATTACCGACAGTGACACCAACCAGCCTATCGATTGTGATCAGGGGAAAATCGTACTGGCAACAGTATCAGGGATTCAACAGGGCAAAAGAGGACATCCCGGTGAAAAAATTGGCATTTTTATTGAAGAAGACCAATTACTAGGTAACATCAGAAAAAATACCCCCTTTGGAATTTATGGCGAGTTAAATACAAAATTAGTAAATGAAAAATACCCCGAATCAATTCCCATAGCTTCTATGAGCCAGATTCAAGTAGGACCGGCTGAAATGTTAACAGTAGTAGATGATCAAACCATTGATAAGTTTAGTATCGAAATCCAAAAGATAAATCTCCAGGAATTCCCTGAAAGCAAAGGATTGGTTATCAAGGTTACTGACCAAAGACTTATTGAAAAAACTGGTGGAATTGTACAAGGTATGAGTGGTAGTCCTATTATTCAAAATGGTAAACTTGTTGGTGTTGTAACTCATGTATTTGTCCATGATCCAACAAGCGGGTATGGCTGTTTTGTAGATTGGATGTTGATGGAGAGTGGTATAATTCCTAAAAAAGATCGTCATGCTGCCAGAAATTTATTTAGTTTTTCTGGCAGTATTTTTTATTTTTAGTTAAAGAATTAGTTGTTACTTGTCATATACAATCTGAATCATATATAATTAAAGGTGTATTTTGGATCAAATTAAAATAATATGGTTTTTTCTTCCAATGGAGGAAGGAATTGACGTATGGCTGTCGAATGTGTTTATTATACATAGAATAGGTACTGGGAGGATGGGGAAGTAATGGTGAGAGAAACAATTAAAGTAGCTATTGCTGACGACAACAAAGAGTTTTCGGATATTTTACAAGAATGTCTTAACCGAGAACCTGATATCGAATTAGTCGGTGTAGCTTATAATGGCGAACAAATATTGTCCATTATTGAGGAAAAGATGCCAGATGTTATTATTCTAGATATTATTATGCCACATCTAGATGGACTTGGCGTTTTGGAGAGGCTTAATCTTTCTAACAATACGAAACGTCCTAAAATAATTATGCTGACTGCATTTGGTCAGGAGACTATAACTCAGCGAGTGGTCGAGCTAGGTGCCGACTATTATGTTTTAAAACCGTTTAATATGGATGTACTTATTAGTAGAATCAGGCAGTTAGCCGGTATGGTAAGTGTGACGCATCCGGTTACTGCTGCAGCCACTATGCCTGTAGTCAAATCTCGCCCGATAGATGTGGAAGTTACTAATATTATCAGAGAAATTGGCATTCCAGCCCACATTAAGGGCTATCAGTATCTTCGCGACGCAATTATGATGATTGTAGCAGAAGTGGAGTTATTAGGAGCTGTAACCAAAGTTCTTTATCCCATGATTGCTGAGAAATACTCGACTACCCCTAGCCGGGTAGAACGAGCCATTCGCCATGCTATTGAGGTCGCCTGGAACCGGGGTAATATTGAGATGATTAATAAGATCTTTGGTTACACTATCAAGCTGGATAAAGGTAAACCCACTAATTCGGAATTCATGGCCATGATTGCCGATAAACTGCGAATGGAAATGCGGGCTAGCTAAGCAAATATTGCAAACCCTCTTGACGATTGTCTTGAGGGTTTGTTTATTTATTGCAGGATTTTTTAGCCAGGCAATGAATAAAATAACAACATGCTTATCTTTATTCAACTCATTACGGAGGCTTTAGTATGCAGCAGTATCAGATTCTTGCTATTAATCCTGGCTCAACTTCAACCAAAATCGCTGTCTATACTAATGAGGTAATTGATTTTGAACAAGTTATCCGTCATAGTATTGACGAGCTTAAGCCTTTTACGACAATCTATGATCAGTATGACTACCGGTTGCAGTTAGTGAAAAAAGCTCTCTCAGACCACCATATCAACATGAATAGCTTAGCGGCTGTTGTCGGGCGTGGTGGTCCGTTAAAACCGCTAGGCAGCGGCACATATGCGGTAAATGATAAAATGGTCCATGATTTAAAACAAGAAGTACAAACTGAACATGCCTCCAACTTGGGTGGCATTTTAGCAAGAGGCATCGCTGATCAGAACAATATTCCGGCTTTTATTGTAGATCCGGTAAGTGTAGATGAGCTCGAACCGTTGGCCAGAATTACCGGCTTGCCAGAGATACCCCGTCGCAGCTTGTTTCATGCCCTCAATTTAAAAGCCGTTGCCCATCGAGTAGCCAAAGATTTAAATAAAGACTATTCTGCACTTACCTTAATTCTAATTCATCTTGGTGGTGGTATTTCTGTTGGTGTGCAGCAAAATGGCAAAATGATTGATGTAACCAATCCTAATGATCTTGGTCCGTTTTCTCCGGAACGTGCTGGTGCTGTACCTTCCTATGGTTTGCTTAACCTGTGTTTTTCCGGTATGTATACCATTGATGAAATCAAGAAGAAGCTAATTGGCAATGCGGGTTTGATGGCTCATCTCGGCACTAGTGACGGCCGGGAAGTGGAAAACCGTATTGCCAGTGGCGATACGAAAGCTGCTCTCATTTATGAGGCGATGGCTTATCAGGTAGCAAAAGAGATTGGCGCTATGGCCGCTGTCGTATACGGCCAGGTGGACGGTATTGTTCTTACCGGTGGTTTGGCTTATTCACAAATGCTGGTCAAAATGATTACCTGTCGTGTGCAATTTATTGGTCCGGTGATCGTCCATCCCGGAGAAGACGAACTTAAGGCTTTGGTTGAAGGCGCTTTACGGGTATTGCGTGGTGAGGAGCAAGCGAAAGTATATGAATAGAGTTGAACTATTTTTGCAAATATGTTAATAAAAATAGGAGGCTATCATATGTCACACACCCAGATAGATCTTTATGAAAAGTTAACAAACTCGGAACGTTTATTTGAGGGTAAAGTCATTAATCTACGTCGGGATGAGGTACTTCTTCCTAATGGCCGAACTGGAATGCGGGAGGTGGTAGAACACCCTGGCGCAGTTGCCATTGTGCCGGTAACAACTGATGGCAGTATTATCCTGGTACGGCAATTTCGTCATCCCATTGGCCGGATTATTCTCGAAGTACCTGCCGGAAAACTTGACCCAGGTGAAGACCCCGCAGATTGTGCAGTGCGTGAATTAGCTGAAGAAACTGGTTTTACGGCAAATAAATTGCGCAAGTTGATATCCATGTATACAACTCCGGGGTTTTCCAATGAGATTATTCATATCTATTTGGCAGAAGATCTTATCGAATCAGATAAACAGCCTGATGAAGACGAGTTTATTCATACTGAGGTCTTTACACCTGAACAAATCCGGGAAATGATTACCAGTGGTGAACTATGTGATGCCAAGAGCTTAGTGGCACTGTGTTTGGCAGGAATGTAAATTTATGTTAAATCAGTATTTTACTGACCTGCACATTCACGTAGGCATGAGCCAGAGCGGTAAATGGGTAAAAATTCCTACATCTAGGCGGTTAACGGTCAGCGGAATCTTAGAGGAAGCAACTGAGCGTAAAGGCTTGAATATTATCGGTATTATCGATGCCTTATCGCCATTGGTACTTGACGATTTAAAAATGCTTATCGAAGCAGAAGTACTTGTGCCGGCTAGTGGTGGTGGTTATATCTACCGGGATAATACGCTCGTTGTACTTGGGGCGGAGATTGAAACCCGGGAAGTAAACGGTGGTTTGGCACATACCCTGATATTTGTGCCTGATTTTAAAACAATGACGACCTTCTCGGCTTATATGAGCCAATATATCCGTAACATTAATCTTAGTTCACAAAATGCCCATATTCCCCTAAAACAGCTCATTCAGATTGCTGGCGGTTTTGAGGCACTTATCATCCCAGCTCATGTTTTCACTCCCCACAAAAGCCTTTTTGGCGTATGCTGCCAAAGATTATCTCATATTCTGTCTGATCAGGATATGGGTAAAGTAGCGGCAATTGAACTTGGACTAAGTGCTGACAGCAACATGGCCGACAGAATCAGTGAGTTAGCCGGCTATACGTTTATAACCAATTCAGATGCCCACTCACTCGATAAAATTGCCCGTGAATACAATATTTTTTCCATGGAAACCTTGTCATTTCAGGAGATAGCTAAAACCTTATCCCGTACAGGAGAGCGTCAGGTTATAGCCAACTATGGGCTTGACCCCCGCTTAGGAAAGTATCACCGTACTTTTTGCCGCAAGTGTGGCTTTACTGATAACCAGGCTAGTCTGAAAATTGATACCTGCTGCCCAAAATGCTGCAGCAATGCCCTAACTAAGGGTGTATTTGAACGTATTAATGAAATAGCCGATTACGCTGAGCCACATCCCCCTGCCCACCGGTCGCAGTATTGCTATCAAATACCTTTAGAATTTATCCCTGGACTAGGTAAAAAAGTTATGGCTAAACTGCTAACAGAATTTGACACAGAAATGAATATTCTACACTACGTAACGTATGAAGCTTTGTCTGCCGTGGCTGGTACAAAAATTGCCAATTTTATTATGACTGCACGAGTTGGAACGGCAGTAATTAGTGCTGGCGGCGGTGGCATTTATGGTCGCATGTTAAATATAGTGGACAAATAGGTCTAAACAGTTTTAGCAAGACATATATTGTAGCAGGTACTGACAGGGAGGTACATGCATGCTAAAACTTTTTCGCCGTAATGCCGCCGATTATATTCGCGCGAATATTGTGGCTTATTTTTTTATGATACTTATTTTTGTTATCGGCATAGTTATTGGAGCTATGGCTGTAAAAACACTACCTGATGAACAAAAAATAGAACTTGTCGGCTATTTGCGAGTATTCTTTCAAGGTCTGACGGAACAACCAGTGGGAATCGGTAATACCCAATCCCTGTTAACTAGCGTAATTGGTAATAATAGTAGATTAATTGGTATTATGTGGTTGCTGGGTTTTACTATTGTCGGTATACCATTTGTTCTGTTTATGGTATGTTTACGAGGATTTGTTATTGGGTTTACTGTTGGGTTCTTAGTCAACGAATATGTAATGAAAGGGTTATTATTTGCTATTGTTGCTGTGTTGCCGCACAATTTTTTAGCTGTGCCCGCTATTTTAGCCACAGGGGTAGCGGCGACAACTTTTTCTTTAATGTTAGTGCGGCGTAAGCATCATAGCAAAGATAATCTACTTTACAACTCAATCGCCTATTCGGTGTTTTGTTTAGCTATGCTTGTGATAATGCTGGGCGCGGCACTAATAGAAGTATTTGTTTCACCGGTATTTATGAAACTGGTAGCACATCTTATCCGTACATGAAAAAAGGCTGACAACTATGTTCAGCCTTTTTGTTACCTCTTATAAGTATAATTGAATTTACAAAATAAGAATAAAGTTACTACGGGGTGAATAAGTTATACTATTAAGTTAAGCAGCAATGAGTAAACAAATTACGGTGGGAGGGGAGTAAAGGCGCATGGTAATAACATTTTATTGGCGAAGTTTCCTTAAAAGATCCAAATTATATATCAAGATTAT
Source organism: Sporomusa sp. 246TCP1 (assembly GCF_057319775.1). Taxonomy (NCBI): domain Bacteria; kingdom Bacillati; phylum Bacillota; class Negativicutes; order Selenomonadales; family Sporomusaceae; genus Sporomusa; species Sporomusa sp. 246TCP1. The sequence goes on from NZ_CM170492.1 coordinate 1,480,306, forward strand.
TCTATTAACGCTTATTATCTTCTATATTCTACCTGCGTTGATTACCTTACTAATGGAATACAACAGTCCTGGTCTGAAAATACGCGACCAGCATCTATTAGAAAAGCCTTTGCGGGTTATGGCTAGTTCTAGTCTGGTTGACATTTACGGCATGACATAGATTAGCAGCTCTTACAAAAAAATGCTAAAACTATACAAAACATAGCAGACAAATAAAGGAAAAGTAAACTTAGTGTTGAATAAAATAGCTAGACCAGATACTTGTAATGTCTTGGCCGGAAATCTGGGAAGAAAAAAGGGTGGTAAATAAAATGGAATCGTATGTTAATGAATTCATTAACTACCTTGCAGTTGAGCGGGGATTAGCTCAAAATACGCTAGAATCTTACGGACGGGATCTCAGGCAATACCAGATGTTTTTGCAAAATAGCCAATTAGATTTTTTACGGAACTCGAATCGTGACACCATCCTAAGTTATCTTAACAATCTCCAAGGCAAGGGGCGGGCTGTTTCCACAATATCACGCAATCTTGCGGCGATCAAATCATTTTATCAATATCTTGTTCGCGAACGTCATCTGGAAAAAGACCCGGCCGTGAACTTGGAGTCTCCTAAACTGGAGAAAAAATTACCTAAGATTCTTAGTATTGCTGAAGTGGAAGAGTTATTAAAACAACCCAACACCATTCAACCTACCGGTCTTAGGGATAAAGCCATGCTGGAGTTGTTATATGCTACAGGTATCAGAGTTTCAGAGTTAATCAATCTCAATATATCTGATGTAAATCTTGATATGGGGTATATCAAATGTTATGGTAAAGGGGCTAAGGAACGGATTGTACCGCTGGGCTCAATTGCTGCCAAATGTGCACAGGAATATATAAATAAAGGCCGTCCTAAGCTGGTTCGCACCTATGAAGAGTCTTCCTTGTTTGTCAACCATCATGGTAATCGGCTTACTCGTCAGGGTTTCTGGAAAATTATTAAAAAATACGCGTTGGAAGCCAATATCACCAAGGACATTACTCCTCATACCCTTCGGCATTCCTTTGCTACCCACCTATTGGAAAACGGCGCCGATTTGCGTTCTGTTCAGGAAATGCTTGGTCATGCCGATATATCAACAACACAAATCTATACTCATGTTACTAAAAATCATTTGAAAGAAGTATATGATAAAACACATCCGCGCGCATAATAGTACTATATTACTTTACAGAGGAGCTATAGAAATTTGTTTAAACGAATATTTGTGATTGTACTTGACAGTGTAGGAATTGGAGCTATGCCTGATGCTGTTCACTATGGCGATACGAAAGCCAATACGCTGGTACATATTGCTGAATATAAGGGCGGGCTGAATTTGCCGGTACTGGCTAGCATGGGGTTAGGTTTAATTGAACCCATTGCTGGTATTCCGGAAGTTTCCCGTCCTATTGCTGCTTTTGGGAAGATGGCTGAAATTTCTGTTGGTAAAGATACGACAAGTGGCCATTGGGAATTGGCCGGTTGTCCGCTGTTTACCGCATTCCCCGTGTACCCAAACGGGTTTCCATCTGAAGTCATCGAAAAGTTTACCACTTATACCGGGCTGCATGTCTTAGGTAATAAAGCGGCATCAGGTACAGAAATTATCGTGGAATTAGGCGAAGAACATTTGCGTACAGGCCAACCAATCGTATATACTTCAGCGGATAGTGTTTTTCAAATTGCTGCCCATGAAGAAGTAATTCCTCTGGAACGTTTATATGAATTATGCAAAATAGTCAGAGAAAAGGTTTGCGTTGGTGACCATGCTGTTGGCCGGATTATTGCCAGACCTTTTATTGGTAAACCGGGAAGTTTTGCCCGCACTGCTAATCGTCATGACTATAGTTTACAGCCACCTGGAGCAACAGTGCTTGATATGCTGAAGCAATCCGGCTTATCAGTGATTGGTATTGGTAAAATTGCCGACATTTATGCCAATCGGGGCTTAACTCAGTCGTATCCTACTAAATCCAATAAGCAAGGTATGGAAATTATTACCGACCTTGCTGCAAGAGATTTCACAAATGGCCTGATAATGGCCAACCTTGTAGAATTTGACAGTGTTTACGGGCATCGCAACGATGCAGCAGGCTATGCTCAGGCACTGGAAGAGTTTGACCTTGCTTTAGCCGGTTTCAAAGCTACACTCACAGAGGATGATTTATTATGTATAACTGCAGACCATGGGTGTGATCCTACACTGGCAGGTACTGACCATACCAGAGAATATGTGCCGCTTTTAGCCTATCACCAACGCTTGCCGGGACAGGTGACAAATCTGGGAGTACGATCAACATTTGCCGACCTGGGAGCAACGATAGCTGATAATTTCGGGTTACCACCGCTGGTGTATGGACAAAGTTTTCTAAAAGACCTACTGAGGTGAATGAATAGTGCGGGCTGCTGATATAATTACCAAAAAACGGGATGGCGCAGAACTTTCAGATAATGAAATTGAGTGGTTGATAAAATCATATACAAGTAATGAGATACCAGATTATCAAATGGCAGCCTGGCTGATGGCGGCCTTCTTTCAAGGCATGACAGACAAAGAAACGGCTGCTCTTACCATGGCGATGGCCACTTCCGGGGATATGGTTGATCTAAGTCAAATACCGGGGGTAAAGGTGGACAAGCATAGTACAGGTGGAGTAGGCGATAGTACTACTTTGATCCTTGCCCCCCTTGTAGCTGCTGCCGGAGTACCTGTAGCCAAAATGTCCGGACGGGGTTTGGGTTTTACTGGCGGAACCATTGATAAGCTGGAAGCGATTCCTGGCTTTAAGACTACACTAACGCAACGTGAATTTATTGCCAATCTGCTAACTTATAATATTGCCTTAACCGGTCAGTCAGTTGCCATTGCTCCCGCAGATGGTAAACTTTACTCGCTCCGGGATGTTACAGCCACGATAGAAAGCATACCGCTCATTGCCTCATCCATAATGAGTAAAAAGATTGCCTCCGGCGCCGACAAAATTGTGTTAGATGTCAAAGTCGGCAATGGTGCCTTTATGAAAAATAAAACAGATGCCATTCGCTTAGCTGAAACGATGGTTGGTATAGGACAATTTGTTGACCGGGAAACAATAGCAATAGTAACAAACATGGAGCAGCCCTTGGGTATGGCTGTTGGCAATAGCCTCGAGATTAAGGAAGCGATTAAATTATTATCAGGACAGGGAGAACTCGCGCTCAGAGAGATTTGCCTAACACTCGGCTCACATATGCTGGTGTTAGGTAAGAAAGCATCAACCCCTGAAGATGGATACCGGCAGTTAGCCGCCTTGATCGATAATGGGCAGGCTTTAGCCAAGTTTGAAGAATTCATTGCTGCTCAGAGTGGTGATTCCACTATTGTGCATGACAATACTAAATTACCCCAGGCCCGTTTTATTCAAGAAGTAAGCAGCTTGGGACAAGGTTATGTTACAGCTATTAGTGCTGCTCAGATTGGATATACTGCAATGCGGCTTGGAGCAGGACGGGAATTTAAAGGACAAACAATTGACTTGTCTGCAGGTATTGTTATGCAATGCCGGCTGGGTCAAGCCATTAGGCGCGGGCAGCCCCTGGCAACTATCTATACGAATGACAAATCAAGGATTGAAGAAGCTAGCTTAATGATTCAGCAGGCTGTTCGGATTAATATCCAACCAGCTGTGCCTTTACCACTATTAATAGGAATTGTTGATAAACATGGATTTCGCAATTGACTGATATAACGCCAGTCAATTTTTTTTTGTTCTAATTTTGTTTAAGCTTTTTTAATCCGGGAAATCATAAATTCAAAGGAAAGGAGTGTTCTAAAGTGATTCGAAAAACATTGCTGGCAACATTAGTATTATTTGTATTTGCTGTTACCACAGTCCTTGGCGCTCCGTCAGCACCAGCAAAACCACCGGCAGATTCACAGTTACAGACAAGTGCTGTATCCGCTGTTCTCATGGATGAAAATGGCACTTTGCTTTTTGAGAAGGACTCCCATAAGCGATTGCCACCTGCCAGTGTAACTAAGATTATGACTTTACTCTTAGTTGTTGAAGCCATTGAACAAGGGCGCATTAATCTTGTTGACGATGTGTATACCAGTGAAACTGCCTGGCGTCAGGGTGGTTCGCAGATTTGGCTGGAACCAGGAGAAAAGATGACAGTTAAGGATTTGCTGTCAGCTATCGCTGTTGTGAGTGCTAACGATGCTGCCGTAGCACTGATGGAGCATATCTATGGCAGTGAACAGTCAGCGGTTGAAGCTATGAATAACCGGGCTGAATCGCTTGGTCTGGCTGATACTCATTTTAACAATGTGAATGGATTACCGACAACCGATCACTATATGAGCGCTTATGATGCTGCGCTAATTGCTAAAGAGGCTGTTACACACCCATTATATATGGACATGTGTGGCATTAAAGAAACGTGGCTGCGGGACGGCAAGAATTGGCTTGTTAATACCAATAAACTACTGTGGTGGTATAAAGGCGGTGATGGTTTAAAAACCGGCTGGACGGAAGAAGCAAAGTATTGTTTTGTCGGAACTGCCAAGCGGGATGGCCTCCGCCTTATTTCGTCAGTCTTTGCCACACCTGAACCACGCTCACACCTTAGAGAAAGTATGAAATTACTTGATTGGGGTTTCGCTAACTTTGCCGCTGTACCAATAGTAAATCAGGGAACAGTAGTAGAGCGGCTAAAAGTCAACAAGGGTATTGAAAAGGAAATCCAATTGGTAGCCTCTGAAGACTTAAATCTAATTATCCCCAAAGGACAAAGTAAAAACTTACAGAAAAAAATAGTAGCTGATTCAAGTATTAACGCACCAATAACCGAAGGTCAAAAATGCGGCGAACTTGTTGTAATCAAGGATGGTAAAGAAGTCGGCAAGGTTAATCTGATTGCTGAAAAATCCATCCCTAAAGCTGGATTGATACGCATTTTTCAGACGATGATCACGAATTTATTTACTGTATTTAACTAGCTCGTAATCTAGCTGTTCTTGAACTGCAGGAAAATTTCTGCAGTTTTTATTTTTATTTAGCAGGAAATTTTTTCCTTTTATCGAACTGACTATATTGAATACTGATAACATAGGAGGTTATATCGTTGAAAGTCGTTACACTAATGAAGCAAGGTATCCTTGTTGTAAGGCTTGAGGGTGAGTTGGATGTTTGCGGGGCTAACGAATTTCGTACTTCAGTTGACGAGGCGCTTGCTGCAACAGGTGCCAAACATATCTTACTTAATATGCAAGGCGTTAGTTTTATCGATAGTTCAGGATTGGGTGTTGTTCTTGGGCGGTACAAGCGTATTGCTCAACTTGGAGGTAAAATACTTGTCGTTCATCTTGAACCACAGATAAAGCGGATATTTGAATTGGCTGGATTAATGAAAATATTGACAACCTATCAATCAGAAGAGCAAGCATTAGATTTACTATGAGGAGGCTTTGCCAGTGGGAATCCAAATAAAAAATCAGATAAAGCTCGCAATCCTAAGTATTAATGAAAATGTGGGATTTGCCAGAGCCGCTACCGCCGCTTTTTCAGCCCAGGCAGATTTGACGCTCACGGAAATTGATGAAATTAAAGTCGCTGTTTCAGAAGCGGTCTCTAATGCCGTCATTCATGGTTATGGTAGTGATCCTCATAAGCAAAATTATATTGAATTAGTAATGAACTTGTATCAAGATAAACTTGAGTTTATTATAATTGACTATGGCCATGGAATTGCCAATATTGAAGAAGCGCGGCAACCTTCATTTTCAAGTGATCCGGAACGCATGGGGCTGGGTTTTATCTTTATGGATTCTTTTATGGATGAGCTGGAGGTTCTGTCTAAACTCGGTCAGGGTACAACCATAAGAATGGTTAAACTGCTTGTACCAAGTACCGAGCATTAGGTGAAGAGCATGCTCAAAGAAGAAGAATTTAAAGAACTGCTAACTAAGGCCCAATCTGCCGACATATCGGTAAGTGACCAAGCGAAAGAGCGTATTCTTGAGACCAATCTAAATCTAGTACGAAGCATTGTGCACCGCTTTACCAATCGCGGCTATGAATGGGATGATTTGTTCCAAATCGGCTGTATTGGCCTCTTAAAAGCGATTGAGCGTTTTGATCTGGGCTTTAATGTGAAATTTTCTACCTATGCTGTGCCGATGATCATTGGTGAAATCCGGCGATATATTAGAGATGATAATCCGGTTAAAGTCAGCCGTCCGTTAAAAGAACTTGCTTTTCGGGTCCATAAGACACAGGAAAAGTTGCAGGGAAACCTGGGACGTGAGCCAACAATTACTGAAATTGCCAAAGAACTGTCGCTCGCACCGCAGGAAATTGTTTCAGCACTGGAAGCCGTTCAGCCCCAAGTATCTTTATATGAACAGACATTTCAAAGTAGTGATGGCGGCGATGCTATCCATCTGCTAGACCAACTCGTATTAGCAGATGGTCAGGATAGTGGTTATTTTGATAAATTAGCTTTGCGGGAGGTATTAACCCGTCTGCCGGTAAAGGAACGCACTGTAATCTATTTACGATTCTTTGCTGATAAAACTCAGGCAGAAATTGCATCGACAATTGGGTTATCTCAGGTACAGGTATCGCGAATAGAAAAGCAAGCACTTAAAATAATTAGAAAACTATTGCAGACCTCATAAGTGAGGTCTGTTTTTATTTTTAAAATTGCGGGCATAATAAATAAGAGGTGATTATAATGGATCGTATTATCGATAATTACAAAATTAAAGGGTTCATTTACCTGTTTATAGTATTTTTAGTGATGGTCACCAGCACGGCCGCCTGGCTTTATTTTAGTTCAGACATTCCCAAGAAAACTCCGCTGCGGGCTAAACAAGTTTTTCTTTGGCATAACAATCATAATAATGCACAAACTAGTATTGCTAATTAACTATAATCATTATAGGGGGTAATACGATGGTTGTAAAAGTCATTGAGTTAGTAGGAACATCTCACCACAATTGGACCGAGGCAGTTGACAATGCTGTTATGGAAGCTTCTAAAACGATCGACGACATTATGGGAGTAGAAGTCACCAATTTTACCGCGAATGTAGGCAAGGGGCATATTGCAGAATACAAAGCTGATGTGAAAATTGCTTTTCAGGTTCACTAAGATTCTTTAAGAAATAAAATACAAGAAAGACACCTCTTGTGGTGTCTTTTCTTGTTAAAAAGTACCCGCACGAGTGGAGGTGCATGCACATGTTTAAGAGTAAAGCCAGTCAGGCTGAGCAACAACAATATCAGGAAAAATTTGAACAACTAAAACCTAAAACACCGATCCTAAAAAACGTAATCTGGGCATTTATTGTCGGTGGGTTAATTTGTATGTTAGGACAATTTTTAGTGAATTATTTTGTGAGTTTGGGGTTTAGTAACAAAGAAGCTGCTGGTCCCACTTCTGTTGTACTAATTTTTTTAAGTGCTTTGTTCACTGGATTAGGTATCTATGATGAACTGGGCCGCAGGGCAGGAGCTGGTTCTATTGTGCCAATTACCGGTTTTGCCAATTCAATCGTAGCTCCTGCTATGGAGTTTAAACGCGAGGGCTATGTATTTGGTATCGGCGCAAAGATGTTTATCATTGCCGGACCCGTACTCGTATATGGTATCTCAACAGCCATACTTATTGGTTTTATTTATTGGTTACGATTATAAAAAGCGAGGGAAACAGCATGAATAAAAAACGTGGACAACAAAGTATTATTTTTGCCTCGCCACCAGTCATAACAAGCACAGCTAATATAGTGGGGCCGATGGAAGGGGATGGCCTCTTAACCGAGTTTTATGATCGAATACTTAGTGATACGCTTGATAATAATTCCAGCTGGGAACAATGTGAATCCGCCATGATGGAATGGGCGATAAAAACAGCAGTAACTAAAGAAGCTAGTGCCATTGATGATGTTGACTATGTTCTTGCTGGCGACTTGCTTAATCAGTTAATGAGTACTCATTTTGCACTAAGAGGCGTTGGACGCCCTTTTTTGGGGTTGTATGGCGCTTGCTCGACAATGGTGGAAGGTATGCTAGTTGGTTCTACGCTCATTGATGGAGGATTTGCCAACAAGATTGTTGCCGCTGCGTCCAGCCACCATGATGCAGCCGAACGGCAGTACCGTTTTCCAACAGAACAGGGTGTGCAACGGCCAATGGTATCACAATGGACAGTGACCGGTTCAGGCGCTGCAGTTATTTCTGTCATTGGTAATGGACCACGGATTACAGCAGCAACAGTGGGTAAAATAGTAGATATGGGGCTAAAAGATCCTAACGCTATGGGACCGGCAATGGCCCCAGCCGCTGCTGATACATTATGGCATCATTTTGAAGACTCCGGTCGCCAGCCTACTTATTATGACATGATATACACTGGTGATCTTGGCAGTGTCGGTAAAGCTCTGGTGATTGATCTATTTAAAGCAAAGGGTGTTGATTTGTCGGTAAATTACGAAGATTGTGGCTGCATGATTTTCAAGGAAGATCAGGATGCCCATGCCGGTGCCAGCGGCTGCGCCAGTTCAGCTGTAGTATTTACCGGCTATATTTACCGGCAGCTTATGCAGCAAAAGCTGCATAGGGTTCTTTTGGTAGGAACAGGCAGTTTACATAGTACGACATCGTATCAACAAAAAGAATCTATACCCTGTATTGCGCATGCTGTAGCACTCGAAATGTAAAGGAGGTAAGCCACATTTGCAAACATATCTAATGGCCTTTGTTATTGGCGGCTTGATTTGTGTACTTGGGCAACTACTCATGGATCTCACCCCGCTTACACCAGCTCATGTCTTAGTATTATTTGTCGTCTTAGGCGGTGTTCTCAGCGGTTTAGGTCTATATCAGCCGTTAGTTGATATTGGTGGCGCCGGAGCAACCGTTCCGTTGCCTGGGTTTGGTCATTCCCTGGTATCTGGCACGATTGAGGAAGTAAACAAAGTAGGTTTATGGGGAATCTTTACCGGAGCTGTTAAAGCAGCTGCAGCCGGAATAACGGCTGCAATCGTTTTCGCTCTGGCCATAGCACTAGTATTTGATCCGAAAGGGTAAACACTATTACTATGGGGTAGTGTCTTTTTTTAGTAAATGATGGGGTGATAAGTGTGCCAAAGCGAGTTTCTAAAATAGCAAGTTACGTTAAGCCTAACCAGTTACGATCGCAAAGTCCGGAGCGTTCACAGATCGATGAGAGTGTTATCGAAGATATGGCCAAAATTTTTATGCAAACACAGGCTAATATGGTAAATAACCCTAAGCCGCAAACGAATAATTCCCAGGAAGTACTAAGTCTATTGCACCAAATTAATAATAAACTAGAAAGTTTACAAGGCTCTATTACCAGTAGTGATGCCGATGATCAGTCCCAGCAAAATATTCCGCAATCAGGGCAAAATCAAATCAGCCAACAGATACAACCCGGGCAAAACGCGCAAGCAACTGCCAGTTCAACAGCTGAATCTGAGGTGTCACAAGAATTAAAAAAATTATTTAGCACTTTACTTACAACTGGCGGACAAGCAACCGCCTCCGGTGGCAATCAACAAGCGGAAGATGCAAGCAGCCAAAAACAACAACTTCAGCAAAAAGAACAAAACACCACGGAGAATAACCAAAATTCCTCAATTGCTGTACAAACAGCGGCACAAGTACTATCCCAGGCACAGTATGAGCTTTCCAATGAATTAGAAGCAAGCCTGCAAAGTCTCAAACAAGTAATAAGTGAGAGTGAAAAAATTGCTAATAAAATTAGCAATTTATTAGGAGAAGAAAATAACCAAAAGCAATGAGGTGTTGAATTGGAGAAAGTAACTGAACTTGATAAAAAAATCCGTGTTATTCTTGTTACCGATGGTGACAGAGTAGCTCAGCAAGCAGTTGAAGCGATTGGCGCCTCTTTGGGATTACGATGTATTTCAGCTTCAGCAGGCAATCCGACACCCATCAGCGGCAAAAAAATTGTTGAGCTTTTGAAAACCGTCCCCTATGATCCGGTGTTAGTTATGTTTGATGATAAAGGTCGCTGCGAAAAAGCGGAGGGAGAACAGGCGCTTGAATATGTTGCTAATCATCCTGACATCGAAGTACTCGGTGCAGTAGCAGTAGCCTCCAATACTACTGGTATCGACGGAGTCCATGCGGATGCCTGTATTGACTGCCAGGGGCATGTAATTGATCTGTCAGTTGATAAGAAAGGAGAAATAAAAAAACAAAAGGATTGTGACTGCAATCCGATGATTACGGGTGATACTGTTGATGTACTTAATGATGTCAAAATACCGGTTATTATCGGTGTAGGCGATATCGGAAAAATGGATAAACATGACGATCTTAGCCGGGGTGCACCAATCACCCGGAGAGCGATTGAAGAGATACTGAAACGGAGTGACATTATTCATGGCTGATGAAAAAAAAATTGCCAAAGAGATTGACAGCAATATAAATTATATTAAAGACAAACTGGGGGTTGGCGAAACCTTTGATATTGTCTTCCGTGAATACAAAGTAGGTCGAAAACGTGCGGCTTCCTTTTCCATAAATGGCATGACCAATGATGTTGTGTTATCAAATGTACTTGAAGAATTGACTGCCTATAACCAGGAAGATATGACGATTAACACCTTAGATAAATTATTTTATTCCCGTGCAACCCATTCCCAAGCCAAACTATTAACAACTATGAATGATGCCATAACCAGTCTGTTATCAGGAGAAATGCTCTTTTTTGTTGATGGTGCAGATCAAGTTATAGTTCTAGATGCTCGTGCCTACCCGGCCCGCGCTCCTGCCGAATCTAATATTGAAAAAGTTACCAGAGGTTCGCGTGATTCTTTTGTCGAAACGATCGTATTTAACACGGCTCTAATCCGCAGACGATTACGTGACCCCAATCTACGATTTGAAATTGTTAAGGTTGGTACGCGATCTCAGTGTGACATTGCCGTTTGCTACATTAAAGATATTACTAATACAGAGTTAATTACTACTGTCAAAGACAGGCTTAACAATATCAATATTGATGGCATACCGATGGCCGAAAAGGCTATCGAAGAATACATTGTCGGTGGCAGTAAGTGGAACCCGTTACCCAAAGTGCGGTACACCGAACGTCCTGATGTAGCTGCAGTCCACTTGCTGGAAGGTCATGTATGCATAATTGTGGATACTTCGCCGAATATCATGATTTTGCCGACAACACTGTGGCATCATGTACAACATGTCGAGGAATTTCATCAAAATGTGGTTATTGGTTCCTACCTGCGGCTAATTAGATTAGTTGGTGTGTTATTGTCATTAATTCTGCCGCCTTTATGGCTGGCATTCGTATTAAGCCGTCAGTTATTGCCTGAGTCGCTTGCGTTTCTCGGCCCACAGGAGCCTGGCATAATACCTATCGGTATCCAATTTCTCTTAGCAGAATTCGGCGTGGAGTTAGTCAGAATGGCAACTGTGCATGTTCCTACAGCGCAGTCTACTGCACTTGGTTTTATCGGCGCCTTCATGCTAGGCGACATTGCCACCAAGGTGGGGCTGTTTGGCAACGAAACTATTTTTTATACTGCCGTAGCGGCAGTCGGTGCTTTTGCAACTCCTAGTATGGAATTTGCTATGGCAATACGTCTCTTCCGGGTCATCATCCTCATTTTAGTGATGCTGTTTAAAATACCAGGGTTATTGGGTGGGTTATTAGCAGTCTTCTTATTGATGCTAACAACAAAATCCTTCAATATTCCCTATTTATGGCCAGCGCTGCCTTTTAATTTTAGTGCCATGAAAGATGTATTATTTCGTCTGCCGATACCAAACAAGATCCTACGTCCGGCGGTGCTCAAACCGCAAGATCAGGATCGACTTAAAAGTGCCGGCGAACAAAAAGATACTAACAAGAATAAGGGTAATAAAAACAAATAAAAAAATGCCGCCCCCTGGGCGGCATTTAAGTTGAATTCACTTACCTCGGAAAAATTGACGTATGCGTCCCATGCTTTCATTGATAGTAGCTTTTTGTTCCTCAAACGCTCCCTTGTTTTCAGCATTAATAGCATCTTTCATTTGATTTACTGTTGCATGTGTCTTGGTAACCTCACCCCAAACACCAATTTCTTCCATACCTGGCTTTACTTTTTCCCATGTTCCCTGTAATTCTTTTACCTTAGCTGCAGCTTTTGTCCAATTTTTATCTTCTACAAAGAAGCTGACATTACGAATTCCATTGCTAACAGCAATAATATCGGCAATCGGGGATAGTTTATATGATTTACCAATATCGCTAACACTACCCATAAACTTAATCAGACTTTCGTAGGCGCCGGTTACCTTTTTACTATTGATGGCTGCCGATAATTCTTCCATCGCTGCATCGGCTTCTTTTACGCCCTTTTTGTCGCCGACTGCGGCTTTAGCTTGTTGCCACAAAGCCTGTAGATTAGTAACTCCTGCTTGAGCCTGTGACCAGTCTTCCTTGTTAATTCCCTCAAATACAACACCGGCGGTTGCTTCCAGGTCATATAATTCAACAGGTGCTGAAAAAAAACGTTCGATAAACGGTGGGTTTGGTTTTGACTCCACTGGTTTACCTGCCGGACCTATTTCTGGTTTGGGAGCAGGTTCAGACAGCAATCCGGATAAAAAGCCACAGCCGGTTAGAAATAGTGTCAGGAAAAGTAAAGACATTATACCAAATTTTAGTGGTAATGATAGCCGCATCTAAGTAAATACCTCCTTCTTTTTTAGGCAAAATTCATTCATTATGCCACATATGTTTAGTCTGAACAAGTGTTACACATTTTAGTATAGAAATAATCGTCTATTTCATTTTGCTTTTTACTGCTTTTTTAGTATAATTTAGTAGTACGTTTAAGCGAAAGTTATAAGGAGGCTGTCTATTGTTTGGTTTTGATGCAGATATGATATTTCGGATTCCGGCACTATTGATTGCACTGACTGTACACGAATATGCACATGCGAGGGCCGCTGTGACTTTAGGTGATCCGACACCAAGGCTTCTGGGACGATTAACGCTAAATCCGGTCGCACATCTTGATCCGATTGGTCTTATTATGCTCTGGCTGTTTAAATTTGGCTGGGCTAAACCAGTACCTATCAACCCCAGCTACTTTAAGAATTATCGCCAGGATATGTTAATCGTGTCCTTAGCCGGTCCGGTGTCCAATATGTTGCTTGCGCTGTTAACAGCTTTCCTTATTGGAATTTTGGCTAAAATGCAGCTTTTAGACGGAAGCTGGGTTAAGGTTTTATGGATGACCTATACCTATAACATCATCCTGGCCATTTTCAATCTGGTACCGATACCACCGTTAGATGGCTCTAAAATATTGGCAAGCATACTTCCTGGTCAACAGGGACGAATTTTTGAACAAATAGAACAGTATGGACCATTTATATTAATGGGGCTTGTCTATCTTGGCGTTATTGGCATGATTACTTATCCGCTGGAAAAAGGCTTGTCTTATGTAATTAATGCAATAGTTATGACAATTTTGTAACAGGAGGAGATACACTTGGCAAAAAAACGTATTTTTAGTGGCATGCAGCCATCAGGAAATTTTCATATGGGGAACTATCAGGTGCTTGCCAATTGGATTAACATGCAGGCAGAGTATGATTGTATATATGCGATAGTAGACTGGCATGCGCTTACGTCTTCGTATGAAGATACCAGCAGAATTCCTGAGCGCATCGAACATATGGCACTTGACTGGTTGAGTGCGGGGCTTGACCCGGAAAAAAATATTATCTTTGTTCAATCACATGTAAAAGAACATGCCGAATTGCATTTGTTATTATCCATGATGACCCCGTTATCCTGGCTTGAACGGGTACCCACCTATAAAGACAAATTACAGCAACTGGGTGAAATGGGTAAAGAAATTAATACCTACGGCTTCCTGGGGTATCCTGAACTGATGGCGGCCGATATCATGCTATATAAAGCTGATGCTGTTCCAGTAGCGGAAGACCAAATACCGCACCTGGAGCTGACACGGGAGATTGTTCGCCGGTTTGCTAATTTGTACAAGCCGGTGTTTCCTGAACCTCAGGCTATCTTAAGTCCGCTGCTGCCAGGTATTGATGGACGCAAGATGAGCAAGTCCTACGGTAATGAAATTCCTTATGCAGCTGAACCGGATGAACTGCAGGCCCGGGTAAGACTCATGATAACCGACCCCCAGCGGGTCAAGAAAACTGATCCTGGCGACCCCGATATTTGTACAGTATATACCTTCCATAAAATTTTCAGTCCTGAACACAGTGAGCTTGCCGGCCATTGCCGTAATGCCGGCATCGGTTGTGTAGACTGCAAAAAGCGGTTAGCCCAAAAGATGATTACTACTCTTGCCGATGTTCACGGTCGCCGTAAAGAGATGGCCGCTAAACCTGATAAGATAAAAGAAATACTAGCTTACGGTGCTGAACGCGCACGGAAAATAGCAGCGGCAACCATGGAAGAAGTTCGGTCAATTATGCATCTGAGCTAACTTGTGACTTATAGTATTAAGCTAGACGCTTTCGAGGGGCCATTAGCCCTATTGATGCATCTGATTGAAAAAAATCAGGTGGATATCTATGATATTCCCATAGCCACAATAACTGAGCAATACTTAGATTATCTAAAGGCCATGGAACAGTTTAGCATTGATGTGGCCAGCGAATTTTTGGTTATGGCAGCTACTCTGTTACAGATAAAATCGCGGATGCTATTACCACGTCCAGTTGTTTTAGAAGCAACCGAAGAAGGTATTGATCCTCGGCAAGAACTGGTCGAACGATTAATTGAATACCGTAAATTCAAACAAATTTCATTACTGCTTACTAAATTAGGGCACGAGCGGGAGCAGTATGTTACCCGCTTTCCTCAGGAATTTGCCAAGCAATTCCCGCTGCCGGAAGGACTTTGCCTTGACGATCTCCTGAAGGCATTTGCCGCACTATGGGAAAGTTCTATCCCGGAATTTGCCGAAATTGCCCCTGAACAAATTAGCGTTAAAGATAAAATGCAAGATATTATTACCCTCTTACGAAACAACAATGGGCAGTTGGAATTTAACCGGACTATTATCCGGACAGGTTCTCGGTCGGAGTTTATTGCTGCCTTTTTGGCACTACTGGAACTAATCCGCTTGAAACAGATAGTCATTTATCAGCAGAAGCCGTTTGCACCTATTGGCCTTACATTAAAGGAGTGACAGGATAATATGTCGAACCGGCATTTGTGGGGAGCCATTGAGGCGCTATTGTTTGCTAGCGGGCAACCGCTTCCACCAGAGAAAATTGCCGGGATACTCAACATTTCTATTGAGCATGTCCATACACTAGCTAGTGACATGGCAGCTTCAATGGCTGATGAAAAACGGGGATTAACGATTGTTGAGGTAGCAGGTGGATATCAACTATGTACCAAGCCTACTTGGTTTTCTATTGTCAGTAAATTGGCTGAAATACAAGACAGCAGGTTGTCGGCAGCTGCATTGGAAACACTGGCAATCGTGGCCTTTAAGCAGCCTGTAACCAGACAGGAGATTGAAGGCATTCGTGGTGTTAACGCAGATAGAGTAATTGCAACCTTGCTTGACCGTTTTCTCATTAAGGAAATCGGTCGCAAAGAGGCGATAGGACGCCCTATTTTATATGGGACAACTAACGAATTTTTGCAATGCTTTGGGTTGAAAAGTCTGGATGATTTGCCGGCTATTGCCAGCCTGTTACCTACCGCCCCTGAGCAATAAGATAAACCGCTAACACGGTCCTTTGTCTTAAGTTGAGTCAATGGAATACAAGGAGAGGGGTTTACTTTTGGCATTGCCCTAAAAGTAACAAAAGGTCTAGGCCCTAAGCCTCCAAAAGCTGAAAAGCCGGGGGTTACGAAGATAATAAGTAGCAATAAATCAAAAAAACAGATAACGCAAGCCTGACCCTCGTTGTTTGCCCAGGGAGGAGGAAGTTTGTTGGAAGCAGTCTTTCGACATTTTATGGATCAAATTCCGGCTCATTATAAGGCTAATGTTAAAAGGTTTGCCAATGAGAAGGTGTTGTTGCTTAAGCCTAGTACATACATTCCCAATGCAGTACTGGAGTCGCAAGACTATCACTTCTGGTTTCCAACATCTGTTCCGCCGCCTTCATGGGTTGGAAAACGGGAATACCACTTCCATAGGGGTGGCATGATAACAATAGAGCCGGAAGTAACGGTGCTGACCAAAGCCATAACTCCAACACGAGAATACCAGACTCTTTGCATCAATAAAGATTTTTTTCAGGAAATAGCCTGGCAAGTGACTGGGAAAAGGGATGTCAAAATTAAAAAGCTGGAACATGCCTGTTGCCTGCAGGTGTTGCAGACAATAGCCAGATTCGAGGAAGAAGTGATAGATTATCACGGGAATTGTCCGTTGATGATTGAAAGTATATGCGTGCAAATGGTCGTTCAATTATTACGCGGTACGGGTGTCAGCGCTGCCAAAGACCACGCGAAAACTGGCGGAGAGCATAACTATGTACGCAAAGCTATTGAGTATATGCATGCCTACTTTAGTGCGGGCATAAAAATAGATGATATTTGCCAGGAGATTAATTTGAGCCCTTATTATTTTATTCGATTGTTTAAGGCTCATACGGGAAAAACTCCTCATGAATATCTGTTGGATATTAGATTACAGCAGGCTGAAGCAATGTTGAGGAACGGAACGAATTCCGTGGAAGAGGTAGCTTATTTGTGCGGTTTCGTAAGTCCTGGCCACTTTTCCTCATTTTTCCGGCGCAATATGGGAATATCACCGTCGGAATACAAAAAAATGCGGAGTGCTGTAACCTTTCCCTAGAATGCTATATGATTTTGCGCCGTTCAACGCTTAGTTGGACGGTTTTCTTTATCCAGATGGAAAGTATAACTTTCCCTGGATTGAACGACTAAGGCTTCTGCCGGCGTCCTAAAGGACTTGGCACAAGCCAAGTCTTATCTTATGCGGATAAAAGCAATTTTTGAGAATGATCTAGGGCAATTTATGCGAAATTATCTTTTCACTAAACGTATATAATCATTATAAACAATGTGATCTGTAAAAATACAAAATATGACAATGCTGTTTAGTTTAAAGGCACATTGAGAGGAGGTTAATAATTAGTGAAGATAAGGGTAATTTCTTTGTTTACGGTTTTTATTATTGCGATTATGCTTGTTGGGTGCGGAGGCAAACCTGAGTCAATGCCATCCAAATCCGATTCATCGCAGGCCACATCGGTTAAACAGAAAAACGGAGGTATCGGCAGCGGGGATTATCTTGACCCCAAGACGGCACTGACCGCCTTTGTCAACGATTATACGGAAATCGTTTGCCGAACGGTATGTTGCTCAATCATTTTATGTGAGAGAGGGCAAGGAAGCTTCGTGTGTATTTATAAGTATGAATAATAAAGAAATAGAAGTAATAATTGCTACAGGGGATAAAAACGTAAACCTACAGTACAAATCCATACTTGGCGCGAGCAATGTATCGCCGACCGATATGGCTCAAGGTTATAAGACGGTGATGGTCGTCAAAACGACAGGCGGCAAAGTGACATTTGAAAAACGGTGAGGCGTGGGAAGCAGATGAGTATTCCTATAAAGACCCTAATAGTAATATTTCAATAGCTAAAAGGAGAAAATATGATGATTTTACGTAAAGTTTTGCTGGTGCTAATGTTAGTTTTATTACCGGTTGCCATAGTTTTTGCCAACCAGGATAACGGTAAGGACGCGCCCTATTTTTCCCGAATGCCGAGCTATTATGTAAACGATAGTTCACAGCGAGAGTATGATTCCCACGAGTTCGTCACTTCGGATGATGATGATAAAGTCAGGGTTGAGGGGAAAAAAACTTATGTCGAATATGTCCCCAAGGACGAGAATAACCCGTCTTCTGTTCTGCAGATTATTCGCAATTATGCCAATGCGACATTAAGTAAGGGTGGAACTGTGCTATATACACATGATAATGGAACTCTTACAGCTAGAATGCAGAGCAATGGTAAGGAAATTTGGCTAGAGGTTTCGGCATCGCCAAGTGGGGATTACAGTGTGACTATCGTTGAGAAAGAGGCAATGCGTCAGGACGTTAAAGCCAGCGATCTGCTTACCGCGCTGAATAATAACGGACATGTACCATTGTACATAAACTTCGATACAGGCAAGGCGGATATAAAGCCGGAGCATCAGTCTGTAATTAAAGAGATAGTTTCTTTATTGACTCAGAATCCTGGCATACGGTTAATTGTTGAGGGTCATACCGATAATGTGGGTGATTCGGAAAGCAATAATGTGCTGTCAGAAGAGCGTGCCAAGGCGGTGGTCAATGCTCTTGTACAGAAAGGTATCAGCTCTGACCGCCTGCAAGCGGTGGGGTGTGGGCAGAAAAAACCAGCCGTCGATAATTCGACTGATGATGGACGGGCTAAAAACCGCCGGGTAGAGCTGGTTAAAAAATAGAGCATACTTTCGCTATGTGAATAAAGCGATACTTCAATCAGGAGGTCAGGAGGGTTAGGTTAATTAAGACAGGTAAGGGAAGTAGAGGTTATTTATGAAAAGATGTAGAGTATTGATTTTGACGTTCGCGATTGTTTTTGCGTTGATGGGGTCGGCAATGGCCACACCGGTCAATGAGTTGTGTCCATCAGGATTCACGGTGACAACCCAGGTGCAGAGGGATCTATACAGTTATATCGAGACGGAATTTGAGGCAGAGAAGCCTAATAATGTGTCGTTGCCGCTTTGGGAAGGTCTTCGAACGGCTCGGTTGGAATATAAGCATAGGTTCTATAGGGAACCATTCTACAACGATAGGCTGGGTGATTTGGCTGATACCGCCGAGCAGGTTGTCAAGGATCGGCAGTCTACGGATTTAGAATGTACCGTTTTTCTGGAGCGGGAGTCTTTGAGGGGATGCACGGTATACTGGTGGAAGACAACTCTTCAAAAAGGGGGTTTGGGGCCGCAGGAGTCGGAGGTTGTCTACGAGGTATGGCTGGTTGCGGATGAAAAGATGCAGACCCTGGATATTAAGATGTTTGACGTTCATGCCTCCCGGGGGCAGATACGGGAGTGGCTGGATATGATGGTGGCTAGGACGCCAAGATGATGGCACAGGTAATTATTAGGGGAAAAGGAGTGAGGAATAGTTTTTACAGGGAGGGGTAAATGTGAGAAGACTATTAATGTTATTCCTGGCAGTTACGTTTATGATGGTCAGCTTGGGGCTTGCGGGGTGCGGCGGGAGTAAACCAGAATCTACAGCAACTAAACCCGCAAAGGAAGAAACGACATTATTATAACTTCCAAGGAAGGTAAAATTAACGGCAAGATTTGGGTCGGCGGCAAAAGTATGAAGAGTGAAATGAATGTACAGAATCAGAAAATAATTACTTTTCTAGATGGTAACGCTTGTTTAGCGTATGTTTATAACCAGGAACAAAATGCGGCATTCAAGGTGCCTTTTGATAAGGCTAAATCTAGTGCACCTGACCGCTATACCCGTGATGTCGATGCTGCCAAGGTAGCAGTGCTGGAGACGACTGTCTACGAAGGTGTGAGATGCAAGGTTTTATCTGTAAAAGAAGATAAGGAACAGACCAAATTGTGGGTGAGGGAGGACTATGGCATTCCGCTGAGGGTGGAAGCAACCGACGCTGGCGAGAAGACTGTTATCGAGTATAAAAACATGATAATCGGTTCACAATCGGCAGATATCTTTAAGCTTCCTCCAGGGGTGCAGGTTAACGATTTGGGTAATATGATAAAAGAATAATCAAGTATTGGAGATTAGAAAATCCTGTCCCTGTAAGACTGCAAAAACATAGAACCTCCGGCAACCTGTAGGGAGTCATTACAACCTTTACCAATGTTAATTATATTGGCAAACCAAATCAGACTTGAAGGAGGAATTTATGTTGAACCGCAAATTATGTATCTGTATATTAACCCTCGCCCTGTTGGTGGGGCTTTTCCCTGTGGGCACATATGCAGCAGGCAGCACGTGGCAGACTTTACGCCAACGAGAAACCTGGACATTACGTACGATACCCCAAAGCCTGCACGACTTTCCGATTGCCCTTGACGCGGTTTTTGACCCATTCTTGAAGGTGGCAGATGGAGAACATTTTATGTTTTCCTATGCTTCCAACTACTCTATGGACGACTGTTGGGATCGAACCCGAAAGGCAATAATGAAGATTGGTAAATATATGTGAGAATATTGAAGGGAGAGGAAATATTGCGTTTTATGAAAAGCCTGTTATTGGTAACGGTGATGTTGTCATGTCTTTTTGCTTTTACGACTCCGGCATCGGCGATGACTTTTTCCGCCGATATCTACAGCTCCGACGGACAGAACGGAAAAATTTATATAGACACGGATAAAGTAAGAATGGAAACAAAAGAAATGATTAGCATTATACGCCATGATAAAAAACTTATCTGGGTGCTAATGCCTGAAGAAAAGCTGTATATGGAACGAGTATTAAACTCTGACAACATAAAACAGAAGTATCATATTCCTTCAAACGAACCAGTATCCAATGAAACCGAGCGGGTTTTTATTCTTCGTGAAACAATCAACGGCTATGTTTCCGACAAATACAAAGTAACCATAAGTAAGCAAGAGTCACATTATGAATGGATTTCGGGCGATCCTGGCATAACGATGGCGGTCAAAACAGCCGCAATCGACGGAAGCTGGTGGACCGAATATCGTAAAATCAGCCTTGCCACCCCAAATCCAGCTTTATTCGAAATTTCTCCTGAGTACACTAAAATGAATATGCCGAGTATTGGCAGTTTCATGCCGTATTAACAAAATAATATAGGAAGCATAGGGACGTTCATTTTGCTTCCTCGATGAGGGAGTGTTGGAGCGGGTTAGTTATTGGGAATGACAACAGGGGCGTTCCTGTTTGTCACACAACTGTCTCCGTTAAAGATGACAAACTGGGAACGTCCCCAATTGTCTATTTTAAAGATGACAAACTGGGAACGTCCCCAATTGTCTATTGTCTACAATTGTCTAAAAAGCAGATCGGCAACATCGCCAAGGGCTTCGCGGCGACGTCCATAGCGGCGAAGCTCAAGGGAGCTGGAGGGGGAGAAGTCGGACATCGAGGGCCCTGGTGCTGCGGGACTCGCGGCAGCAAAAGGAAATCAGCGATGTCGGACGGCGGGCTCTGTTCGGGATGTTCCGCCAATACATCAGGTAAAAGAAACGTCCCGGAGATCAGGAAGTTTATCGGCAGCTACGTCGAGATGGTCCTCTTTTTAACACTTTCTAAAGTTTTTGACACTCTGTATAGCATTAGATTTCTTTTGCTATACAATTTTCTTAATTCATATCTGGTATTGTACGCTAATGCGTACTAAAATAATAATAATCCAACATTTGCCTCAATCATACAAGGGGGAGGATCATATGGAATACATGACGGTGCAGGAAGCGGCGGGAAAATGGGGTGTATCTGTAAGGCGCGTGCAATATCTTTGCAAACATAAGAAAATACAAGGAATCGCCAAGCTCGGAAAGTTCTGGATCATCCCCAAAGATGTCGGTAAACCAAGGGATAGCAGATATAAATTAAATGAAGAAAAGCAAAATGACATTATTCAACCTATGCAATCGCTGGGTGAAAATATCGAGATGCTTTCAAAGATTATAGAATTTTTTCCTTATCCAATTCACGTATATGCACCGGACGGCACGATGGTTTTAA
The DNA here is from genome assembly GCF_057319775.1 of Sporomusa sp. 246TCP1. NCBI lineage: Bacteria > Bacillati > Bacillota > Negativicutes > Selenomonadales > Sporomusaceae > Sporomusa > Sporomusa sp. 246TCP1. The sequence continues at coordinate 1,502,109 of NZ_CM170492.1, forward strand.
CCAACGAAGAATGCTTGAGGGTAATGCATATACCATCAAAAGATAAAATTGTTGGGGAATTTAATGTGTTAAGGGATCCTATTATTGATAAATGGGGAGAAGATACGAGAAAACAAATTTTAAGATCATTTCAAGGTGAAATCGTTCAATTTCATGATTTGGTAATGCCTATCCAAAATATATTGCGTAGATTTGAATTAAATGAATTGTGTTCTGACATTAGTTTTCAAAATATTACATGCTTCCCTATTTATAATGATAATCTTCAGCTGGTTTATGTGGTGCATGTTTTCATTACATCCAAACTATATAATAATGGGGAAAAGATGGCTAAAGTGAAACAATACATAGAAAAACATTGGCTTGAAGAATTTGACTTGAACAAAATAGCTCAATCAGTAAATTTGAGTAAATATCACTTCTCGCGTCTTTTCAAAAAAGATACCTCTATGACTCCCTTCAACTACTATCAGGAAATCAAGATGAGTAAGCTGAAGGATAAACTTTGCGACAAAAGCCTTTCCGTTAGCGAAGCTTTTTCTGCCTGTGGTGTGGATTACAATGGAAATTATGCTAGAGTATTTAAGGAAAAGTTTGGTATGACACCTTCTCAATACCGAAAAATGATTGGACAAAAATAAAGAACACATATACAAAAAGCTTCCGTATACCTGTAAGGACATACGGAAGCTTTTTGCATTAAATCGAGCAATATTCGTACTGAAAAGCACTTGTATTTGGTATATGTTTCTCCTATTATTCGGTAATATAAAGACAATAATGCATTAAGGAGGAGATTATGATGATTTTACGTAAAGTTTTGTTGGTGTTCATGTTGGGTTTATTTCCGATTGCTATAGCTTTTGCCAACCCGGATAACGGTAAGGATGCGCCCTATTTTTCCCGAATGCCAAACTATTATGTAGCCGAGAGTTTACAGCAGGAGTATGATTTCCACGTGTTCGTCACACCTGATGGTGGTGAAGTCAGGGTTGAGGGCAAAAAAAATATTGTTGAATATGTTCCCAAAGACGAAAATAACCCGCCTTCTGTCCTACAGATCATCCGCAATTATGCCAATGCGGCAGTCAGCAAGGGTGGAACGGTGCTGTACACACATGATGATGGGACTCTTACAGCTAGTATGCAAAGCAATGGCAAGGAAGTCTGGCTGGAGGTTTTGGCATGGACAAGCGGGGAGTACCGTGTGACTATCGTTGAGAAAGAGGCAATGCGTCAGGACGTTAAAGCCAGCGATCTGCTTAGCGCGCTGAATAATAACGGGCATGTACCGCTGTATATAAATTTTGATACAGGCAAAGCGGTTATTAAGCCAGAGCATCAGCCGGTAATCAATGAGATAGTTGCGTTGCTGAATCAAACCCCCGGTTTGCGGTTGACTATTGAGGGATACACCGACAATGTCGGCGACCCGGACAGCAATAAGACGCTGTCGGAGGAGCGCGCCAATGCGGTGCTGAACGCTCTGGTGCAAAAGGGCATTGCCACCGATCATCTTCAAGCGGTGGGGTGCGGACAGGAAAAACCGGTGGCTGATAATTCGACCGACGACGGGCGGGCGAAAAACCGCCGGGTGGAGTTGGTAAAGAGATAGAGCACGCTTTCGTGCTTCAATGATGAAGAAAAGCGGTATTTAAATCAGGAGGTCAGTATGAAAAAAGGAAGTAGGTTGGTTGTGATTGTCGTGCTTGTATTGCTGTTATGCCAGGCGGCAACTGCCGCCGCCGAAATCAGCGGCGCCGGGCTGGCGGCGATGTTTCCAGGGGGGAATGTTGTAGAAAATGCAACCTTCAACGTGCATGGAGAGGGATATTGTGGCTCAGAGATTATCGTGACAATCCCATATAAAGAGAAGCTTTCCGGTGCGGATCTAGAGTACAATGTGCATTTCAAAATCTGCAAGCAGATTTTGGATTACTGCAGGGAACAAAGCGAGTTAGCAGTAAAGGAGAAACTAGCGCTGTTTGCTAATGGTTCTTATTTATATTGGGGAACGCCCCTAGAGTTTAAAGAAGCGGGTTCAGACAACGGGATAATCACTTGTACTAATATTGTAGCTACAACGACTGTCGACTGGCCACAAAAGGCAGCAGCGGTCGGCGGGATAGTTTGGTTTCAGCGCACTACGCATGTTGTTGAAGGAAGCCAACAAATTTATTACGAATGTCATTATGCAACGCGAGTTGGCGATTTTGTAGCTACGCTTGATGTCAACATTCCCGATTCCAGAGGACAGGCTGATGAGTGGTTCCAGCAGTTGATCGCCGCATGCAAATAGTGCGGGTAAAGTAGGGGCGATATGCCGATCCTGAGCGAGCGCGGGCGGTTTTACAACAGATTAATTGGGTTGCCTTAAAATGTCTGCTCGGCAGCTAAAAACTATGTGTTTATTTGAGATAGGTGAAAAAGAAAGGAGATGATTGGCATGAATGGAGTGGAAGAGCAGCTTAGTAGAATTTTTAATGACAAGTTGCCGGGATTATCAGGCAATGCCAAGGATATAGTGGCAAAGGTCATGCCCTGGATTCTAATCGTTCTTGGGACTGTTGGCCTGTTGGCTTTGCTTTCGGCCAGCGGTTTGTTCGGTTATGTCGGGATAGTGGGATGGGGATATGTCGCCGGATATAGCTTTTTTCTGATGCTCATCTTTGCATTTTCTATGGCTATGCAGGTGATGACTCTTGCCGCCGGTTATTTTATGTTGTGCCGGCAGCTTAGAGGTTGGCGACTAGCCTTATATTCCCTGTTGCTGGGTGCTGTAGTTCATCTATTTTCGTTCAGCATTTTTGGCATTGCTTTGGATTTGCTGGGTGTTTACCTGTTGTTCCAGATAAAGGTATACTATTTTAGAGTTTACAATAATTTTGACGGAGGGGTATAAATGAAAAGGCTATTGATGCTATTCTTGGTAGTTGCATTTATGACAGCTAGTTTGTGGTTTGCGGGGTGTAGCGGGAGTGAAAAACAATCTGCAGCCACTAAACCAGTAAAGGAAGAAACGGCTGTCGAGCTTTTGGCAAAAGGAAGTAATTTGCCCGGTTTTTCGTCCGATGTTATCATAACTTCTAAAGAAGGTAAAATTAGCGGCAAGATGTGGGTCGGCGGCAAAAGCATGAGAAGCGAGATGGTAGTGCAAAATCAAAAAATGGTTACAATTATCGACGGCGAAGCTAACGCGGCTTATATGTGTAATACTGAGCAAAACATGGCTGTTAAGATACCGTTTGATAAGGCTAAGTCTGATGCGCCTGACCGGTATGCTCACGATGTCGATGCTGCCAAAGTTACTATGTTGGAGATGACTGTTTACGAAGGCGTGAAATGTAAGGTTTTGTCTGTAAGAGAAGATAAAGAACAGTCCAAGCTGTGGGTGAGGGAAGACTATGGTATTCCGCTGCGGGTGGAGACAAACGACGAAAATGACGATAAGATGATCGTTGAGTATAAAAACATGAAGATCGGCCCGCAATCGGAGGATATCTTCAAACTTCCGTCAGGGATGCAAATAAGTGATTTTGGCGATATGACGGAAAAATAACTGCAGTATCGGCGGTGACGTGGAGGCGATTTAGTTAAAAAAAGTTAGTGCGCTATTTTATCGTTCAGCGCTAATTTGTCGATAGTTGTTGTTTTGCCAATATTAATTATATTGGCAAAACAAATCAGGTTTGAATAGGAGAAATTTATGTTGAAACACAAATCATGTATTTGTATGTTAACCCTTGCTCTGTTGATTGGTTTTTGATGCCAATCGGCGATGCCAATCGGGACGGTTCCGCCTGACAACGGAATTTCACTAATTTGTTTTACCGATTATCGAGAGTGCGATGCCAATCGGGACGGTTCCGCCTGACAACGGAATTTCACTAATTTGTTTTACCGATTATCGAGAGTGTAACTCATGGGGACAAAGGAAGACAAGTATAATCCAGGTGATGGTTCCTGATTTGCGGAGGATGGAGATATCGGTAACAATTTTGTTCCGCAATAATACGGAAAATAAAAACACCGCAAAGTAACGTCCGGACTTTAGTTGGGCAGATTTTTTTAATATACAAGCAGCTGGGAAAGATGAAAGTTGCCAGTTGCTGAGCAAATCGTATGTATGGGAGAAAACATATGCGAAAAACAAAGAAACGAGCGCAACGGCTTCAGTCAGCCCAGCTGTGGATGTCATAGGAGGCGACGAGCTACCTATGGGGTGCAGTTTAATTATCCGCTATTAAACTTTCCGGGAGGTAGTTTTTTTGTTACCGGTAAAAAAGGTGGCTGTTTTTCTTATGATGCTTGGCATGAAAAAAGGCCAAAGTATCCTTGAGTTAATGGATAATAACGAAATCAAAGCTGTTGTTTCTGAAATTCGGAGCCTGTCGGCGGTTTCACCAGAATTGCAAAAAAGCGTCTGGGCAGAGTTTAAAGAGTTAGGTTTTGAAGAAAACATGAGACCTTCTGAAATATTAACTGTTCTACGATTTTTATTTAACGGCAGCAAGATAAGCAATAAAGGGGATCGGCGATATGATTAGTAGCTTTCCGCCGTTGTTTGCGCTATTCATTCTATGGAATTTAGTTACATTTCTGATGGTTATGCTGGACAAGCGCCGGGCTCGCAGGAATGAGTGGCGCATCCGTGAGCAAACTTTTTTCGTTTGTGCTGCAGCCTTTGGAGCGTCAGGGATTTTGCTGGGCATGCACGTTTTCCGCCATAAGACACGCCATAGATTATTTACTATAGGCATACCAGTGTTATGTTTGCTTAATCTTATTGTTGGATATTTTTTGTGAAGTTAATAGCCTAAGTAAAAACATACGGACGCAAACCTTGTGTTATCGCTATAAAAATAGATTTGACCAAAAATGGAGAACTACAGTTTAACTCCTCTTTACATCCAAGAACATTTGTTCTATAATAAAACCGAACAAATGTTCCGAGAGTAAGGGGGCTTTTTTTGTCTCGAACAATTTTGCATGTAGACCTAAATTCGTTTTATGCCCCCGTTGAATTAATTCACAGACCGGAGCTTCGAGACAAGCCGGTCGCTGTATGCGGTGATGCCGAAGCCCGTCACGGTATAGTGCTCGCGAAGAGCGAAATGGCAAAGAAAGCTGGTGTAAAAACAGGTGACGTAATCTGGGAAGCTAGGATAAAATGTTCGGGATTAGTGACTCTGTCGGCTGACTTTCACAAATACCTTCGTTTCTCTAGGAAGGCTCGGGCGATATACGCGGACTATTCGGATCAGATCGAAGAATGACAACAGGGACGTTCCCTTTTGTCACACAACTGTCTCCGTTAAAGATGACAAAATGGGAACGTCCCCAATTGTCTCCAGGTTTTATACTTGACACTCCTTGTTTTATCTTAGTACGCAAGTTAAGACTCCCTCCTCTACAAGCGGCGTAATTCAGGTGGAGTAGACTCTCCACCTGAATTTCCCAATGTTTTAGCCTTGCTGAAACGAGTTCACTGATATTGGGCTTTAGCCTACGACGAAGCAAAGCGCATGCGTAGGGTATAAAAACCTCGCATGCGCTTTTGATTTTGTTTATCTGGTTGCAAGGAAGGTGGCTGGAAGTGCGGACATGGAACCTTTATGGCGTTTTGGCGGATGTGGATTTTCCGGCAAGGCCGTAGGATGGTTCGGCTAGAATCAGGGCATGTTCATGAAAAAAGTTTAGGGTTAAAAATAACAGATTCCATATACGCCAAATCCAATGAACATCGATAGCGTTTTCTCTGAATGGACATCTTAGATTCGTCCAATTTTAATAAATTAGCAGATAATCTCCGTAGTTGAGACAGATTTACCGCTTCCATATTCAACCGTGTTAACCATTGATCTTCACGAAAACCCACATCTAGTACCCAGTGTAGATTATTTTCGATTCCCCAATGGGAGCGAGAGGCTTGGGCAATTTCTTCCACACTTCCTTGAGCGCTCGTGATATAAAGGCGAATTTCTGTGGGTGTTTCGGTATCACTTTTAATGTCAGTCCTGCGGCTTTCTGTCATAAGTAACCCAGACAATCCAGCCCATTGATTCTTATTTTGAAACCAATCCAAATTACGAAATAAGTAATAATGGCGTTCTTCTATCCGACCATGTCCCTTTTCAATGGTGCGGTACATTTCATATTGGTCTTTTTCCAGCGGATCTTGGAGGACAGACTGCGCATATTCAAGAATCTCTCGGTGCATTGTTTCTTGATTTCCTTTGAGCCCAATAAGATAATCCGCTTTCTTTTCGTTTATGATTTTTTTAACCAGTTCTTTCTGACATCCCATGGCATCCATTGTGACAATAGCGCCCTTTATATCCAATAAATCTAACAGCTCAGGAATAGCAGTAATTTCGTTACTTTTAGCTTGAGTATTCACCTGTGCTAAAGAAATTTTTTTTCACTACACCAAGCACCGACCATATATATTAATCCTTTTCTTCCTTCATTATGGTAGGTGCCGGCAAGCGCCTTCCCATCTATAGCAACTACCCGTCCTTTACTCACCACTTCAACATGAGACATGATTTGAGAAAACAATACAGCAAACGCTTTAGGCTGCATGATTTGCAAAACTCGTGCAAAGGTCAAACGGCTTGGAATACCGTTTTCAAGGGATAAAAATCTTTGCAACCACTCTGTTCTTACTACTGCAAAATCATAGATTTCTAAAGCGCTATTGGCATTACACGTAACCGCCAACAAGCAAATAATCAAAATATCCGATAATTTATGTTTTACCTTCCAAGCTTGTCTGGGATCGGGCATTTTTTCCATTATAGCAATGATGTTTTCCATCTTCTTCACCTCATTACTATAATTTTCTATCTTTACATTTTTTCCTGCTTTTTACCTATTTAAATTTCATGAACATGCCCTGGGCTAGAATACCGCTCTATTGAAAGATATAACAACTTATAGTATTATTAAGTCTAAATAGCCTGAAAAAAGGATCAAGGACGCTGCAAAGCCCTCCGGCGAAAGACCGTGAAAGGGCAAAGGCAAAAGTTGTAATATATCGGGGAACGGCGGGGTGGTATTGTTGGCGGACGGTGAAAGCGGCAAAAGTCTTTTTTTCATAGATCAACTGGATCAGCGCCGGCTATCCGTAATTATGTTTTCTCTGTTCTCCTCCTGGCAGTTGGCCTTTCTTTTTGAGGGGCAGGTTTTGTACGCTCTGGCCAACAGCTTTGGGATTGATGCGCGCAACCTGATCTTTGGCGCTATCGCCGCTCTTTTAGCGGGGTTGTCTTTCTGGGGATTTATCATCAAGACTAGTCAGGCGGCTAAGCGGCTAATGTTGTTTTCTTTTGCTTTTTTCATACCGGCAACCGGCGTATTTTTTTTCAACCCTTCCCTCCTCTGGCAGTCGTCTTTGTTTTTCAGTTCCTTTTTGGCCGGGGGGTGCGTAGCGGCCTGGGGCTTTTTTTATAAAAGCTGTACGCCGCCCCATGAGCGGCTGAAAACCGCCGCGGAAGTGCTGATTTATTCCAACATGCTCATGATTTTTATTAATATGACCGCCATCCATCTGTCGCTTTACGCCGGTCTGGGTTTGTCCATGCTCATGCTGGGCGGTGCATTGCTGCTTGCATTTCAACTTCCCGCCGATGCCCTGGTTACACCGCCTGGTAAGGCCAAAATGGCGGTCAGTGTTGCCAGGCCCCTGGCTTTATTATGCTTATTTATTACGGTCATCACCATCAACTCGGGTCTGATGTATCAAGTGATCAACCCCGCCTTTGCCCACCACCGGTGGCTGGCGAGCTGGTACTGGGCCGTCCCGTATATTGTTGCTCTTTATGTCATGAAGAACCTGCGGCGGCAAACGAATCGAACCTACATCCTTTATGTCGCCATTGCTATGATCGGCTTTGCTTTCATCAGCTTTATGATCGTCGACCGTTCGACAGGCAGTTACCTGCTGGTCAATACCCTGATGCTGGGCGCCTGCGGAATATACGACTTGTTCTGGTGGAGCATTCTCGGTGAAATGCTGGATTTTGCGCAAAATCCAGCAAAAATCTTTGGGGTGGGGCTTTCTGCCAATGTGCTGGGCGTATTGCTGGGCGGACTGATCGGTAATGCCATTACCGCATCCGCCTTACCCAGTCACAACTCTTCGGCGCTGGCCCTGGCGGTAGTCTGCGTCACACTGGTCATTCTTCCCCCGCTTCATAAACATCTTTCCGTCCTGTTAAAAGACCACGCTTATCTGACCGTATTTCCGGAAATGCCGCCGGAGCCGCAAAGCAGTATGGCCAACAGTATTGTGCTGCTGGGACGGCTCACGGATAGGGAAAAAGAAATCGCGGCTCTGCTCTTTCAAGGAAAAACTTACCGGATTATTGCCGGGGAATTAGCTTTAAGTGAAAATACGGTTAAAACGCATATCAAAAACATTTATGCCAAATACGAAATTCAAAGCCGGGCTCAACTTATAAAGCTTATGCTGGAAGATCAATATCCCGCGCAGAAGTAGCCGGAACCCCCTCTGAAAATGGCATTTCAGCCCTCCTCACCCGAAAAGGTGAGGTTTTTTTGCGGTCATCACCCATTCAGGTGACTATTGTTGGCCCGGGAAGTCCGATATAATAAATGGCATAAGACTACCGGAAAGAGGGGTGTTAGTGGTGAAAGCGATCAGATGGAGGGCCTGCTTGCTGATTATAGCGACCGGCGCAGGTTTCCTGGTTTCCCTGCTTATTCTCATGCTGGACGGTGTTATCCCTGTCTTTCACCCGAAAATGTTTTTGGGCGTTGTAATATGCGCGACCCTGTTTTTCGCCATCCTGTCAATGCAGGAGTATAAAAAGCTGAGAATCGCGGAACTGATTATCGAAAACCAAATCCTGCATATTCAGTCTGCCATCATTGGTGCCGGCGTCTACGGACCTGACGGCGCGTCATCAACCGGCGGCATAGAGGTTTTTATCTCCTGTTTCGGCATTTTGCTGGATAGCAAAATTATCAAGTTCAACTTGGACGGGATTTATCTGAAAGGCGTGGAAATCGGGCGTGAATACATGTGCCTCATTTATGGTACAAAATTCAGCACGCAAAAAACGCGTATTCTCTACGGGGCGCCGGATAGCCGTGAATTGAAAAGAATCGTCGAAAGTTTTCGCTATGAGACAGGCGTAGTTCCCGTAATAATGGACTGAAATAAATATAAGGAGGGATTGGTATGCACTGCCCGCATTGCGGCGAGACCTGCCCGGAGAATGAGCACTTCTGTACATTCTGCGGCGGCCGACTAAAACCGGAATCGCCAACTTCTTCAAAGTTTAAGGCCTGTCCTGTCGGGTTTTCATCTAGAATAAACGATCCGGCTTTCGCCCGGTATGTCAGGCACACCTACCTTTGGTCGGTCATCTTTGCCGGTATGCTGGCTGTTGCCGCCATTATCGGCTTTACCATTGCCGGCGAGGTCGGATCGGAAATGGAAAATCCCGAATCAATGTTCATCGGACTTGGAATTGGCGGCATGTTTCTGGTCATAGCTCTGCTGCAGATTCTGGGGAGAAAAAAGAGCAGAACCTGGGACGGGACGGTAGTGAACAAAGAGGTCAACTATGGGAGAGACAAAAACGGGAGAGATTACACGGAATACGTTGTTGTGGTCGAGGATGAGCGCGGAAAAAAGTATTGCAGTATAGTAAAAGACGACGACGCTCGATACAATTATTTCCAAATTGGAGACCGACTGCGGCATCATGCCGGACTGAACTCCTATGAGAAATACGACAAGTCGCAGGACAGCGTCATTTTCTGCAACGCCTGCGGGGACATCTGGGATATTGAGGAGGACGTGTGTCCCCGGTGTAAATGCCCGTTGCTAAAATAGGGCCTGGAAGTCGAAAAAAATTTAAGAAAAAATGGAGAAAAAAATGGACTACATACTCAATGGTGCGCCGCAGTTTCCGTATTTTCAAAATGAGACGGTCAATGGCCTATGAAACAGCGATTTTGTGAAAAATGCGGAGAAAAAGTGCCGGGCAAGATCCTGTTCTGTGAAGTATGCGGAACCCGGCTGGCGCCGACCGCAACAGCGGCGGTCAAGGACGATGCTCCGCCGGAAGAGAAGCACAGCGTATACGCGGAACCCGGTCTGCCGGAAAATATGCCGGAAGCGTCCGCTCTTGCCGTGAGCCCCGGCATCCGGCAGGATCAGCACGGAACATACCGCTGGCTGGTGGAAATCAATTTGCTTAAAGACAGTACCATTCCTTTAACAGTATGGAAAATTTTACTGCTGTGCGGTCTGATTCCATTGGCTTTAACTATAATTCTGGCCATTGCCGAGGGAAATCTGACTGAAAACCTGGTCTCTATTTTTAGTCTGTTCGGGCTGGTAGCCGCTATTATGACTGCGTTGGTCGCCGTTGGCTACTATCTGGTCTTCATCCCCATCCGGGGTGTCCGCTATCCCGTGGTTTTCGAGATGGACCAAAAAGGAATCAGCCATATTCAAATGCCCAAGAAGCAGGATAATACAGAATTGCTGGCTTGGCTGGGCATCCTGGCAGGCGCTTTGGCAGGCAACCCCACCGTGGTGGGCGCCAATCTGCTGGCGACATCCCGAAAACAGCTTTATACCGAATTTAAAAAGGTGCGGAAGATCCAGGTGGACCGCCGGAAGAAGATTATAAAGCTGATTGCCTCCGACATGACCCGCAACCTGATTTACTCTTCCCAGGAGGATTTTGAATTCGTGCAAGAATGGATTCTGAAACATTGCCGCCGGGACGGTGTTACGGTGAAATACAGGTAAGTGATCCTGCGACGCTATTTAAAAAGGAGGGACATCAATAACAAGATGAATACATTTGCGACAGATGAAAGGCCCCAATGGAAAGCAGCCCTGAATATGGTAATAAATCCCGGCGAGGTGGTAAAAAGTCAAATGTCCCGGGTGCCATGGCCTTATTCCATCCTTATATCCGGTTTATCCTTTGCCTTGTTTTTCTTGCAAACCGGCCTGGATATGCTGCGTTCAGGACAAATCGAAATAATAACGGTCATTCTTATTACGATGCTGGGCCTTTTCTACGGCACGGTCGGTATTGCCCTTCTCGCCGTAATGGTATGGGCGTTATCCCAGGCCGGAGAGCAGGGGTACAATATTGGCTGGGCCATATCCGCTTTTGCCCTGGGCTATTCCGCCACGCTGGTTTATGCACTGACCGGGATACTGTTCTCGGTGGCTTTGGGCTGGAAAACGGCTGTTGCCTTTGGCGTTACCGGGGTTTTATGGGCTTTGCGTCCCACTTTGTTTACGATTAAACAGATGTCAGGTGACCGGACGGCTTTCAGTGTGGCCATGTCCACTCTCTGCGGGGCCATACTGCTGATGGGATGGTCTTTGCTGGGCCGTTTTGCCGGTTAAGATAGGTGTTAAATGAAAGATATTCGGGAGGCTGATGCGCATGGCGACGCAACTAGGCTATGCTGGTACTTCGATTGGAAAAAAAACAGTCTTTTGGCCGGCTTACCTGTGCTTTACGGTATTGGGAGTGTTGATTTCCTTTAGTAAATCAGATGTTCAAGCGGTTACCGTTATAGTATCGGTTCTGCTTGCTTTGACCGTGGGACTGCTGACCGTGAAGCTGCTTATTATACTGTTTAACAGTGGTAATCCAGTCTTGCGGACGGAAACTGCCGGTCAATTCGCCCCTGAAGCGGTGAGCGCCGGCATGTTGTTTATGATCCCCTTCACCGCATTGGCGGTTTTGGCGCAGCTGTTATTAAACTGGGATGCGGTGATGCCGTTTGCTTCGGCGGCCATCATGACAGCCGCCGCCACGGCCGGAACAGAAGTGATGAAAAAAGGCGCCCAGGGAATCAAAAACGTGTTGATCCCCTCAGGCCTGGCGTTTGTGCTTTCCACCGGCTGGATGATGCTGGTGGCAATGCTGCCGTAAAGATGAAGGGGGGGAAGTTTGTCGATGCTAAACCTGACAGGAAATATAAAGCGAATTAAAAAAAATCTGGTGGGGACAGTTGTTTTTTGCATGGTGTTTATGTTGCTGGCAGCAGGTTATCCCGGAACAGCTTTGGCCGGAAGCGTTGGGGATGTGGTTGCTGAAGTGGCCGGCCGAAATTTTAAATCACCCAGCACTTACTCTGGTATTGAAGAAACCGAGTCGGGTGGTAAATTTAGATATAGTACAGCCAGAGGCAGCGGCGGTGTTCATATTGGTATAAATGAACCGCTTGAAGGAACGGACATACAGGTGCTAATTAATTTGCACGATTTTGGCGAAGGCGAAATATTGGTTTCCCCCATGCAGGGTTATGAAATAAAGCAGAGGGCTATGCGGCGCAATTTCCCCAATGACACTATTGTGTGGGCAGAGTTGCCGGGCTATTTGGTTACGGCCTCCATAAAAAATACCGGCAGCGGTAAAGCGGCCGATTTACAGAAGGCCAAAAGCTTAATCCAGCAGATGGTTGAGGGACTAACACGCAGCGGTCTGGTGAAACCGGCAGTTCCGGATAACTCCAAAAAGACTGTTAAGAGCAGCGACCAGTCGGCTCCCGCTCCTTCGACGGCGGTTACCGGCAAGCCGCTGGAGGAATCTACGTTGGTAGCCAATACCATGAATATTGCCGGAGTATATAACAAGCCTACTACACCGACAACTTTTACCCTCAGCCAGCCGCAGCTGGTAACCGGTATAGTTACCTATCACTGGAATAATGGTCGGGGGGCGGCGCCGGGCAGCATCGCGCTGCGGGACGGCAATGGCAAGGTATATGGCCCTTGGCAGGCCGGCTCCCGGCCGGGCCAGGGGGGCGTCCCCAACGCTTACTGGGAAGTAGCGCCTAATATCATTATTTCGGCCGGGACCTATACGATTATCGACTCGGACCCGGCCACCTGGGCGCAGAATACGCAGTCCGGCGGACGGGGCATGGCGGAAGTAAAGGCTACGCCACACTTTGCAGTGAACGACGGCCATTCTGGCAGTCGTTCGTCACCCGGCGGATGGACGTCAAGCCCGGCCGGAGTCGGTTCGGTCGGCAACATACCCGGTCCCTCCAATACCACCGAAGCAATCGTCGGTGTGGCGGTGCCGGGCTTGATCGCCACCGGCCTGGGGGCTTTGGCCGGCTTGGGCGGAGGAGGCGGGGGCTTTGCGCCTTCGGGAGGAACGCCTTTATCGCCGACTGGCGGAGGCTCATTTCCCGGGGCGGGAGGATCTTATCCGGGAGCGGGAACTGGACAGCCCGGCGCAGCGCAAACAGTCAGCCAACTGGGCAGAAGAAGGCAGCCGGAAATCATCATTGATACGGCTGATATGGGTCAAGGGGCTATCACTACCGGGAAACAGGCAGCTTCGGAATCCGAGTTAATCGTGGAGACAGCTGCTGAAGAAGCCGCGCTGCGGATTCAACCGGAGTCCGGCATAATAATTGAAACTGCTGCTGAGGCCGGGATTTTCATTCAAACAGAGCAAAGCGCACAGCCGCCTTCGCCGGAAGCAGGCGTCTCTGACACGGGCATATTAATCGATACCAGCGCCATTGAGGCTGCCGGTCCGGCTGCCGACGCAATTAGGTCTGAAACAAAAATTGCGACAGATGCGCCGGTTGAAAATGCCGCAGAGAAAGGGCCACAGACGGCGGACGAAGGCGCAGGCCCGGATGATAAAGAAGAACTGGCTGAAACTTATGATGAAAGTGGTTTTGACCCTGAAGGCTATGATCGACAGGGCTTTGATAAGAATGGTTATGACCGGGCCGGCTTTGATAAGGCTGGGTTTGACAAAGCAGGGTTTAACCGAGAGGGCTTCGACCAGGCCGGCTTTAACAAAGAAGGTTTTGACAAAGCGGGCTACAATAAAGAGGGCTTTGATGCCGCAGGCTTCAATAAGGAAGGTTATAATAAAGCTGGGTTTGACAAAGCAGGGTTCAACCGGGAGGGCTTTGACCAGGCCGGTTTTGATAAAGAAGGCTTTAACAGAGAAGGTTTCGACAAAGCGGGCTACAATAGAGCGGGCTTTGATGCCGCAGGCTTTGATAAGGAAGGCTTTAATAAAGCGGGCTTTAACGCCGAAGGTTATGACCGGGCAGGCTATAATAAAACTGGGTTTGACAAAGCAGGGTTTAACCGTGGGGGCTTCGACCAGGCCGGCTTTAATAAAGAAGGTTTTGACAAAGCGGGCTTTAACGCCGAAGGTTATGACCGGGCAGGCTATAATAAAACTGGGTTTGACAAAGCAGGGTTTAATCGTGAGGGCTTCGACCAGGCCGGCTTTAATAAAGAAGGTTTTAACAAAGAGGGTTTTGACAAAGCAGGGTTCAACCGGGAGGGCTTCGACCAGGCAGGTTTTGATAAAGAAGGTTTTAAGAAAGAAGGCTTCAACAAAGCGAATTTTGATAAGGAGGGCTATAATAAAGAGGGCTTTGACGCTAAAGGTTTTGACCGGGAAGGCTTTGATAAAGCGGGCTTTGACAAAGAAGGTTATGGGCGCAACGGTTTTAACGCCCAGGGTTTCGACCGGGAAGGCTATGACGTCAACGGCTATAATGCCAAAGGGTTTAATCGCAGTGGCTATGATGCCAAGGGCTACAATGCGGCCGGCTTTGATAAGGAAGGCTTTAATAAAGAGGGCTGGGATGCTGAAGGCTATGGTCGGGACGGGTTAAACAAGGAAGGCTTTGACCGGCAGGGGTATGACAAGTCCGGTTATGATAAACAGGGTTATAATCGTGAAGGGTATGACAAACAGGGTCGGCAGCGGGAAGGCTATGACGAATACGGTTACGATAAGAAAGGCTTTAACAAAGACGGCTTCGACAAGGACGGTTATGACCGGGAAGGCTTTAATTATGAAGGCTACAACCGCAGTGGGTATGATCCCTGGGGCTATGACAAACGGGGCTATGGCAAGGACGGCTACCACTGGAGCGGTTACAACGCCGACGGATACGACCGCAATGGGCGGCATTGGAGTGAGAATCCATATAAGGGAGACGGTAATCCGTTCAATGTCCTTACCAGCAACGCCCAGCGCACTTTTGGCGAAGGAAAGGTCATCCCGCACGGCACGACCGAGATTAGTGAAATAGATTGGCAGCCGAAGAAACCGCCTTTAGGGGATCCGTATCCTAAAACGGTGGAAAAATATGGGGCCAAACCCTGGACAGATGAGATACCGCGACCGGAACCGGAAAAACCGTCTGTTGCCAAACCGGAAGATTCAGGCGTTATCGGGCCGGAGGACCCTATGAACACGCTGAAACAGCACGGCCAGGATAAAGACGCCCCCGCGGCCGGTGAGAAGGGAGGATTTGTTCCCGCTGCAGAACCGGAAGGGGCGGATAGGCCGGCTATCCCCGGAGAAGGAGCGCCGGTTCCTGAGGATACGCAAGCCTCGGAGCCCGGCACACCGGGATGGCCTCAAGCTGGAGAAAAACGCATCCTAGTAGGAAAAACGGACGGACGCAGCATTGAAATTGAATATGATGGTAAAACCGGCGAATGGGTCAATACAGAAACCGGCAACAGCTTTGACCCGGACAAATTTGAGCATTGGCAGGACGACCTGGCGGAAGACCGGAGACGGATCGCGGAAGATATAGAAAAGATGAGCCAGCGCCAGGATGCCCGCAGCCAGGCCGTCGACCAGAAACTGGCCGAATGGAAAAAGCTGGAGCAAATGCAGAAAGCGGCTGATAAATATAACATTGGCGAACCAGGCGGACCCGGGGATGTTGACAAGGCCATCCAGAAGCTGAAAGATGATATGCTGGCCGGAAGAGAATTCGACCAGGAACAAGTGGATAAGATCAGGCGGGTAATTGATAACCGCATACTGGGAAAAACAACTGCCGATACCGGGGATCGCTGGGAAGAAGTCCCCTGGTACAAAGACCTGGAGTCGGCATTGAAAGCTAATGCGGAGACGGCCAGGGAAGTAGTGACCGGCGAAAAAGCTGACGGCAGCATTTCCTGGGTGGGGATGGGAGCCAGAGCGGCTATCGGAGCAGCCACCGGAGGTTCTTCAGAGTATATCATGACCGTGGCGGAAGCCATGCATCGCATCAAAAATTCGGTAGACAAAGGCGAAACGGATTTTCGGGCTGTTGCCAAAGCTATCGGACAACTGATTCTGGAAGAAGCGGCCGGAGAATTAATTGGCGCCGCCGGGGGCAAGGCCATGCAGCAGTTTGCGGATACATTCCCCAACTTCGCACAAAAGGCAGGAGATGTAGCGGAAAAAATCGGCTTGGCCGTTGCCGCCGGCGATCAAATCGCCAGCAGCAAACTGGGGCTCATCAGCAAACAAAGCGCCGAGGAGGCGCTGGCGGACCTGGCCAAACGGCTTGATGACATCGGTGCCGACGGGCTAAGAAAGGTTCTTGACGATAAGATTGCCGGGGCGGGTCTAAAAGTGACCAGCGCGGACGACTTTGCCAAAGCCTTTGGCAAACAAGCGGCGGACGGCGGTGATGATCTGGGCAAAGCAATCGGCAAGGCGGCCGCAGGCGGCGGTGACGATATGGCCAGAGGAGCCGGCAATGCGGTCAACGGGCCTGACCTGCCCGGCCACAAAGTGGCCGGTGCAGCAGATGAGGCGGCCGGGGCCGCGGGGAAAACTGCTCCTGCTGATAGACCGACCCGGGGCGCCCGTACAGAGACGGAAGTGTTAAATGACCCGAAGGCAGTGGCAAAAGCGGAAGATTCTCTGCAAAAGAAGATGGATGACTTTGATAAGCTGCCTGAGGCCAAAAAGCAGGAACTCATAAAGGATCAGACCGTTTATGACGAATATCGGCTGCAAGCCGAAGAGAAAAACTGGGAACTGGCCGACAAAGTACAGCGGGGCGAAGAACTCAGCGTCGACGATGTCCTGAAAATGAAAGCCGATCCGGCGGCGATGCGGAAGCTGAAAGATATGCAGAATATGGATGGCCTGGGAGCGGAATTGGGAGAGTCGGGAGCCATCAATGTGCAGAAAAAATTTAATGAAACCTTAGAAGGCAGAGTATATGAACCCAGCCGCACAGAGGTTGTCGATTCGCTGAAGGGTAAATACGGAGAAGTCAGGGTGGAGACGGTTAGGACGCCCGGCAAGGAATATCAGTCCTGGGACATCAACACCGACAACGATATTATCGCCCTGCGTAAAGTAAATGGACCCAATGGTCCGGAATGGGTGGAGATACCCCGCAGTGAATGGGAGGATATCTATTTTGAGTCCTATGCCAAGCATACCGGCTTTGATCCCCAGGATGCGGCCCGCAGGTTTCCTGATGAAAACTGGCATAACATGTCTCCGGCGGAACAGTACCGCAAGTGGGGAGAACTGCACGGCGAAAGTCCCACCGATGTTGCGCATCTGGAAGCCGGCCGGGATTTCAGCAATCAGAGAACCTGGATTAGAAAAGACGGCGATCTCCCGGGACGGCCCATGATTGAGGCTACACCGGATGAGATTGCACGCGGTGTTGAGACCGTGACGATTGACGGCAGGCAAATGCGGCCGGCCAGCGGCTCCGAACTGGTCCAAAGGGGGCAGGGGACCTTGCTGGATTCGGAACAACTGGGCATGATGGAAAAGTACAAAATCGATCATTACTGGGAAAAGGGCGATATCAAGAGCCAGACCGAGGCCATGGAGCAGCTGCGCAAGGCTGGATCCCAGGCGCAGAATCTGGAACAGGGCTATCGAAATATGGGCTATAAAATTGTCGACATGCCGGAAAATATGAAGAAAGGCCTTGCTGTGGTCAATGACAGCAGCCTGTCTCCGGTTACCCGGGCCGCCCGTTTGGCGGAGCTGGGCTATGACAGCCCGGGGGATTTTGTAGATAAACTGACCAGCCGCATCGGATCGCTAAGAGCGGCCAGGAAATAGGGAAATGAAAACATCAGCGATTATTGAGCAGGTAAGGAGGCATGAAAATGGACATGAATCAAGGCCCGGCGAACGTGGAGGTTTTCAAACTGGCGCCGGGGGATATCGACCATTTGTTCAGACGATCTGGCCTGGCCGGCAATCCTTTGTCAGTCTTTCGATATAACGCGGAGCAGGCGGCGGTCAGCAGTCCGTCAGCCTGGTTTAAAGCTTTGGCGGAAAGTCCCGCATTCCAGACCATTGCCCGGCAATTGCTGGAGCCGGATTTAAAGATTTCCTTCCATACCGGCGGGGCCAATGCGGCGGAAGATCAGTATTACGCCCTGCTGTCCAAGGCAACAAGTACGGTTTTAGCACAGTTTAGCAACGCCGAGGGAGATTTGCTCCTGTTGTATTTCCCCGGGGAAAAAGCCTTTCTGGAATGGTGGGCTGGCACTTACGCCTCCCCGGGTATGGAGGACTATCCGGCGGTATTCGGCAACGGTATTTTGGAAAGCGAGGTTCTGATCTGCGCCCTGCATTGCGTGGATATGTATCGCCGCTTTTATCTGGAGAGCATGCTGGATTTTCGCAGGGTAGTAGATGTAGCCGTCAGCAGCGCGGATTTTGTGCAACTATTGAAACGGGCCCTGGCCAGCGGTGATAAGCGCTGGCTGCTGCCGGCTCTGTTTGAAATTACGCCGGGCCTGAAGAGCATTCCAGTAGCCTTAAAGCCGGAACATTTGCAAAAAATTGAGGAACTGGGCTTTATCACCAGCAAAGATGCTGTTTTCACGCTGGCGGAACGCTCCCGGCAGATGGGGACAGAATTTATCAGCGCCTGGATGAACGCCACCGGCTGGCAGGCCAGTGCGTTGATCAAAGGGGAGGAAAAGGGCCTGTCCCGGGTATTTCTGGCCGCAACCGCCTTTACCAATCACCTGTTTTCCTTTGAAACCGGCAGCGGGGGAGAAGGTCGCTTCCGTCACCAGACCGCCAACGCATCTGAACTGGCAGGGACTTTGCTGCAATGGACGACTGCTTTGCGCCGGGCGGCCGCTGTTCCTGTCGACGCAGGGGCGGCGACCGGGGCCGGACCGCAGCGGAATTTTTGCGGGCAGTGCGGCGGAAAGATTAGCCCGGACAAAAAGTTTTGCGGTCATTGCGGGGCTGCCTTATGAAACAAGGATTGCGGGGTGAAGGCGTATGAGGCAAAGAAGGAGGAAGGGGAATGTTTGTCGGAATGATTGTCGGCGGCACTTTAGTGCTCCTTGTGGTCCTATTTTTAATTGTTACCTATAACACTTTGGTGCGCTTGCGGCAAAGGGTTCAGAATGCCTGGTCACAGGTCGATGTTCAGCTTAAAAGGCGCTATGACTTGATTCCAAACCTGGTAAATGCGGTTAAAGGCTATGCGCAGCATGAGAAAGATACGCTGGACAGAGTGACCCAGGCGAGAAATATGGCGATAGCGGCCGGGAGCGTGACCGAGCAGGCCCGGGCGGAAACCATGCTAAGCGGAGCGTTAAAGTCGTTGTTCGCAGTGGCCGAAGCCTATCCCGAACTAAAGGCCAATACGAATTTCCTGCAGTTGCAGACCGAACTCAGCGATACGGAAAGCAAGATTGCCTTTGCCCGCCAGTTTTACAATGATACGGTGCAAAATTTCAACACGAAAATAGAATTGTTCCCGGCGAATCTGGTGGCCGGCATGCTGGGGTTTGCGATGGTTGATTATTTTACCCTGCGGGAGGAAGCGGAAGCCCGTCAGAACGTGCAGGTGACTTTTTAAAGGAGATTTCTTAAATTATGAACAGAAATGGCGTTTTCCTGAAACATAAAATCGGCTGGTTTTGCCTGTTTTTAGGGCTGCTGCTGTTTTTGCCGGGTACCGCCCGGGCAAGTCGCTCGCTCAGCATGGAGCAGGTGGTTGTCGAGGCGGAAGTCCTGCCGGATGCTTCCCTGCAGGTAACGGAAAGATTAACCATTGACTTTTCCGGGAAGTGGAATGGTTTTCACATAAAAATTCCCCAGAGCGGCACGCCGGTCAGGGAAGTAAAGGTTTCGGAAAACGGCCAGCCCTACACCTTTAATCCCGGCACTAAATACGGCACCCCCGGCACCTTCCTGATTAAGGATGAAGGGTATCAAATAACGATTGACTGGAGTATCGCAGCTCAGGATGAAGTACGAACCTTCGACGTATCTTACCGGATTATGAATGCGGTTGCAATTCACAATGATGTGGCCGAACTGTACCGCAAGTTTATTGGAAGCGCGAATCCGCAAAGGATTCGCGAGGTCAGGGTTAAATTAAAACTGCCGGCGGGTGCGGAGCGCTTGACGCAGGGAAAAGACATAAAAATCTGGGGACACGGTCCTTTGCAGGGCGAAGTGGCCTTTGCCGGCGCTGATACGATAACGTGGCAGGCTTTAAAACTTCCTCCCTATACCTTTGTGGAGGGCCGGGTTGTCATGCCGACGGCGTTGTTTCCTAACGCCTCCTCCGCTGCTTATACCAACCGGGCTGCTCTTGCCGGCATCTTAGCGGAAGAAGAGGCCTGGGCTCAAGAAGCCAATCGCGAGCGCTGGCTGGCTCGGGCGGAAATAGCCGGGGCATTTTTGGTTATCGTATGTGCCGGCGGAGTGGTATTGCTTTTATGGCGCAAATATGGGCGGCCCTACACTGTCAAGTTTGACGGGACTTACTACCGCGAGCTGCCTGCGCCGTACAGCCCTGCGGAACTGAGTGTGCTTTGGAACTATAGCAAGGTGCAGGGGCATGATCTGACTGCTACCATACTGGACTTGGCCCGGCGCAAATTCTTGCGGATTGAGGAAGAACACGTCAATGTAGGCAAGCTGCTGGGCAACAGGGAAGTAAAAACCTATCGTCTCACTTTTCTCGACGCGCCGCAGCCGGGTGCTTTGCGGAATCCGGCAGAAGCCGAACTGCGCGCGCATGAGCAGGATCTGCTGGACTATCTGCGTCATACGATTGCCGGCGACCGTGAATATTTATTTTTAGCTGATATTGAAGCCTTTGCCAAAAGCCGCAGTAGAGATTTTTACGGGTTTTGGCGATCATGGGTTGCAGGCATAAACGAGCAGATGGAGCAGGCCGACTTTTTTGACCACAGCGGCAATATGCCTCTGGTTACTGTTTTGAGTGGACTGCTGCTTTTTACACTGGGAGCTATCGTCATCTTCAATAGCTTGATGACCATACTGGGAGTGTCCCTGCTGATCGCCGCAGCCATTATCGCCCTGATACCGCGTTCATTTAAGCGGCGCTCACCGTCCGGGCAGGAAGATTTCGTACGCTGGCAGGCTTTTAAACGCTTCCTCCTGCATTTTTCGCAAATGCAGCGTTATGAAATACCCAGTCTGATCATCTGGGAACATTATCTGGTTTACGCAGTGACCCTGGGAGTGGCCCGCGAAGTCATGAAACAACTGGAGCTAGTATTCCCCAATCTGCAGGACGGCAATTACCGCTTTGGCTATGGCTGGTACAGTTACGGAGCCCATACCGGTTTTGACGCCTTGCACGGCTCCTTTAGCGATATAGAAGATGTCGTGGAGCGTTCAATTAAAACCGCTGAGAAAGCAATAAGCAAGTCGTCCTCAGACTCCGGCGGCGGGGGCGGCTTCTCCTCTGGCGGAGGTGGTGGAGGTGGCGGTTCCAGCTATGGAGGACGATAGGAAATGCAGTCTGCTACTTAAAACATAGACAAATATATCCATGTTAAGAAAATTACTGTTTCATCGTGTCCGGTTTTGCCGAAGCTACCACCGTTTATATAACACTCCGCAGCCGTAAATTCCCGACTAGCCATCGGTACACATATACAATAGCTTGATTATGCTATCTTGTATATTTTGGCATTTGCAAGATTTATACTAGCGTTCAAATCGCGGTCTATTACTAATCCACACTCTTGGCAAGTGTAAGTCCTGTCAGAAAGTTTTAGGTCTTTCTTGATATTTCCGCAACACGAACAGGTTTTTGACGATGGATAAAATCTATCAACCACCCTTAATTCAATGCCGTTATCTTTGCACTTACACTCTAGTTTTTGCTTGAAGCAATAGAACTTTTGTTCCGCTACTGCTTTTGCTAAATGCCTATTCTTCATCATGCCGCTACTATTCAAATCCTCAATAGTAATATGAGAGGGCTTGGTTTTCGCTATCTCATTAACCACTTTATTGGTGTAATCATTACGGATAGTAGTTAGCTTGTAATGAATGGCTTGTATTTTCTTAACTTGTTTTGCAATGTTTGCAGAGTAAGTAGCAGTTTTTTCACCTCTTTCCTTTTTGTGTTCATACTTTCTCGATAAACGTCTTTGCTCACGTTTTAACTTCCGTTTGAGTTTACGAACCGAATTTGTCTTATTGATATTCTTGAATACCTTGTTATTGCTTATTGTTGCTAATGTCTTAATCCCTAGGTCAATGCCAATGCCATTAGTCGGTTCAATATCTTCTTTTGGTTTTTCATTACTATCAATCAGAACAGATATAAAATATCTTCCTGCTTGCATGGATGCAGTTCCACTTTTAACTACTTCATTAGTAGGTATATAGCCTTTTTCTTTGAGTTGAACAACGCCAATAGTAGGTATTTTTACTCTATGCCGTTCAACCGTCCAATCAGTTTTATTGTTTTTAGGGAAATAAGATTTAACATCTTGGTTTTTCTTTTTCTTGAATCGTGGGAATTTGCTTTCGCCTTTAAAGAATCGCTTAAATGCCTGTTCACCGTTCATTATTGCCTGTTTAACAGCTTTAGATGATACGCTTTTAATCCACTGGTATTCTGGATTATTCGGCAAGTATTCGTTGTTCAACCACTTGGAGAAATCCATACCAGACACAAACCGCTTTTCTTGCTCATATATCTCTTTGTTATGTGCAATGTAAAAGTTATAAACATATCGACAAGTACCGATAGTTTGACGGATTTTAGTTTTTTGCTCTGTCGTAGGATTTAGTTCAGTCTTATAGGCTCTTAGCATAAATCATTGTCCTCTTTCAATCTTTTTTTATACTTTCTGAGGCCATAAATTCTGCAAGAAAAAACATCAGTTATGCTAATTAAGTCCTGAACCAATTCCTGTTCTGGTGATAATTTTTCATTATTTACTACAACAAGTTCAACTCCGCATGATTTCAAAAATTCATCAAACCAACTATAACCAAATCGAATAAACCGATCTTTGTGTGCAACCAATACTTGCTTTACTTCCCTATTTCTACACATTGCAAGAAGCTCATTCCATTTTTTGCGATTATAATTCAACCCGCTACCAATGTCCTCTAAAACTTCATCTACTATAATCCCTTTAGAATTAGCATATTGTTTCAAAAACTCAACCTGATTAACCAAATCGTCTTTTTGCCCACGATTAGACACTCTAGTATATATAACTACTTTTCTTTTATTTTCTTCATGTTTAGAAGAATGACCAATATACGCTACATATTGATTATGCGTATAATACCTCCTGTTTGTTGGTGAACGAAAAGCGGTTAAAGTACCTTCGTTATCCCATCGTTGCAAAGTTCTTACTGAAACATTGATAAGTTTTACAAACTCATTAGGCTTGTATTGTTTATCCATGTCCATATTATGCCATTATTAGATATATTTGTCTATATTTTTATTAACTGTTCTCTTACTCCCTCACGTATGATGTTCGATTCTTTTTTATTTTATCAGAAATTATGTGTTTTTGAGAGTGATGGAGACCTTATAAAACAAGGAGTGTCAAGTATAAAACCCGGCACAAGTAACCGGTACCCCTCGTAAGTCCCGTAACCCCCGGCCTTTGCCGGAAAAAGCGTTCCGCAGGAGAAAAGCCGGGCGGTATTCCGTTAAAAAATCCGTACTGTTTGAGCGTAGCGAGTTTACGGATTTTAGGAATATCGCCCGGCTTTTCAGCTTTTGGAGGCTTGGGGCCTAGACCTTTTGTTACTTTTGGGGCAATGCCAAAAGTAAAACCTCGCACCTTGTGTGATGACATTGGGGACATTCATTTAGAAAAATGTCTTATGACAAAAAAGAAACGTCCCTAACTGTCACTATGAGCCACTCATTCCTACAGTGAAAAATTGACGGCGACAGGGAGCTGTGATTGTGCGCATAAGAAAATAAAAGCCGCCATCATTCGATGAAGGCAGCACTGTGTAAAACTAGCAGCAGAAATTTATTCTTATCACTTGGAAGAATATGCTATAATAATCGTACAGGCTGCTCGGGGGACGGTTAGCCCCTTCCTTTTAGGAAGGGGGTGGTAAGATGACTATTTATGAAGCATTGACATTTGCTGTCGCATTTGCCACGCTCATGGTATTGGTCACAACCAAAAAGAAATAACCGCCCCTGCTCAAAAGCGGCGGTTATTTCAATAACTAACGAACTTGGGCTAACCGTTTTCCGGTTAGACAGCCTGTGGGGCTGGCGTGTTAGCGCACGTCAGTCCTTTTCTATATTATACCCAGTGAAATAAAAATATGCAACCGGTCAGGAAAAAATCCTGTCTGTGGCTTTAGTTTACTTGCAATTCATTCGAAATGTATGAATTCTTTGCGGCGCTTTCTTTGCCCTGTTTTTGAGAGTTATGGAGGCATTATAAAACAAGGGGGTGGCAAGTATAAAACCCGGCACAGGCGACCCCGTACCCCGTACCCCGTGTCCCCCGTAACTCCCGTAAACCCCCTCGGCCTTTGCCGGAAAAAGCGTTCCGTAGGAGAAAAGCCGGGCGGTATTCCGTTAAAAAATCCGTACTGTTTGAGCGTAGCGAGTTTACGGATTTTAGGAATATCGCCCGGCTTTTCAGCTTTTGGAGGCTTGGGGCCTAGACTTTTTGTTACTTTTGGGGCAATGCCAAAAGTAAAACCCGCACCTTGTGTGATGACATTGGAGACATTCCTTCAGAAAACTGTATTGTGATAAAAAAGGAACGTCCCTAACTGTCCCTAACTATAATTATATATATTCTTGCTAACTGAAAAGCACTCATTTATTGGGTGCTTTTCTTATGTTTACTTTTAAAGACTCCAACTGAGACCTTTTTATTTGAACAAAATAGGGAATTTTCTGGATTTATACCAAAAATGGGAGGAATTTCATTGATAATGTAGAAAGCAGTAAAAATATCTAACAATAAATAAACATAATCGATAACAAACATTAAATATTGTTTATTTTAATTTGCTTATGTTTATTTTAGCTCGACACGTAATTGATACGTCTCGTCTGTCCCCGGAAGTAGCGAAATAGCGCAATCAAACGCTAACTACATGGGCGGCAACCAGAAAGCTGCCTACTCATAAAGGAGGTGAGATCGGTGTTAAGTTATCATATCATTGCCAACAAAAGCTATATCGGCAGCACCTGATTTATCAGGGGAGGAATGTTATCCAAGGGACTCTGCAAAAAACCGAATCCGATTAATTACTCAAGAAAGGATGAGATTATGCTTAAAGACCGATTAGTATGTACTGGTAAGCGTGGCCTAAGTTTGGCTTTAGCACTTATCGTCTGTTCCGCCTTGCCGGCCTACGCCCTCGAAAGAATTGATGCTGGTGTAATCATGGACAGCGTGAAAGAACACAAGAAGATCGTTCCTCCCCAAACCAATGTCAAAATTGAAGTCACCCAGGAACAAAAAACGGCACCTCCACAGGCGGCAGGCATCAAGTTCAAAGTCAACGGCTTTCATATCACCGGACAAACCGTCTACAGCGAGGACAAACTACAGGATTTAGTAAAAGACTCCATTGGCCAGGAATTAAACTTGGATGAACTGCAAATTACAGCTGCTCGTATTGCCCAATACTTTAATGACCGGGGATATATGGTGGCCAACGCCTATATTCCAGCCCAAAAAATCAAAAACGGCATAGTGGAAATCACCGTTGTACCAGGACAATACGGCAGCATTGACCTTCGTAATCATTCCAAACTTTCTTCTAGTGCGGCCAACCGGTTTCTCAGCCAAATAAAAATCGGTGACTATGTAAAACAAGATGTCCTGGACCGCACCCTGCTGCTCATCAGCGATATTGGCGGCATCAGTATCAACGCCACTCTGGCACCAGGCAAAACAACCGGCACCTCTGATCTTATTGTGGAAATCAATGACACCAACCTGTTAACCTCTGAGTTTTCCATGGACAACTACGGCAACCGCTATACCGGTGAAGACCGCGGCAACATCAGCCTAAATTTCAATAACCTCAGCGGTGCAGGCGATATGGCTAACCTCAGCGGCAACAAATCAAGTGACGGCATGAACAATTTCAACTTCAGCTACCTGATGCAGGCGGGGAATCGCGGCGCCCGGGTGGGGGTGGGCTATTCGCAATTGCACTATAGCCTGGGCCGGGAATTCGAGGATCTTAATGCCAGCGGCACAGCCAAATCCTCCACTATCTACGGCGAATATCCTCTTATCCGCTCCCGCAACCGCAATCTCTATGCCCAAATCGGATTTGAGCATAGCAAACTCAAAGACCGCATCGACTACTTCAATAATGCCTTCACCAGCAAGCATACTAATTCCTTGATCCTCGGCCTGAGCGGCGACAGCCAGGATAAATTCCACGGCGGCGGCATCAACACCTTTGCATTGACAATTGCAACCGGGCGTCTTGGTATTGACGGTGGCCGGGATGCCTATGGCAACTCAGCGAAAACTTTTGACAAAGAGGGGCTAAATACTGCCGGCACCTACACGAAAGGCAACTTCAGCTTCAATCGCCTGCAATACATAAATGACCGGCTAAACTTCTATCTCGGCTTCTCCGGTCAATTGGCCAGCAAAAATCTCGACTCCTCCGAAAAAATCTATCTCGGCGGTGCCAACGGTGTAAGAGCATATCCCCAAGGCGAAGCGTCAGGCGACCAGGGCTACCTCTTAACCGGCGAATTGCGTTGGAATCTGCCGACGCCTTCCTACCAACTGGCCGTCTTTGTCGACAATGGCAGGGTAACAATCAATAAAAGTCCTATACCGGGTGCGGGCGATAATAACCGTACCCTCACCGGCGCCGGAGTTGGACTACTTATTAGTACCCGGAAAGACTATGACATCCGGGTGGATTACGCCTGGAGACTGGGTTCTGCCCGGGCAACCTCGGATGACGATAAATCAGGCCGTTTGTGGCTTAAAGGCACTCGATACTTTTAAAGGAGGTATAAAAGATGCAACGAAAATGGCAGCGCGAGTGGGAGCGTAGCAAAGCAAGCCGGCGGGAGAAAGGAGTAACAAACCCAAACTCAACAGGTAATCCTTTAAAAACACTGGCCAAATGTGTATTGGTTCCATTGGCAACGGCTGGTATCCTGCTGGTCGGCATGACCAGCACCTATGCTACTAATTCTACTGATGGCACGATCATCAGCGGTGCGGGTACCATTACCCAGAACGGCAAATCTATGACTATCATTCAGAATACGGATAAGCTGGGCATCAACTGGCGGACCTTCAACATCGGCACAGGAGAAAAGGTGCAATTCATCCAGCCAAGCGCCAGTTCCATTGCTTTAAACCGAGTCATCGGCAACGATGCCTCGGCTATTTATGGCACACTGACCGCCAACGGCAAAGTATTTCTCATCAACCCCAACGGCATCCTGTTTGCTCCCGGCGCCAAGGTTGACGTAGGCGGCCTGGCGGCATCTACTCTCAATATATCTGACAGCGATTTTATGGCGGGAAGATATAAATTCACCGGCCAAGACACTACCCTGGGCTCAGTAGTCAACCAAGGAACCATTACCGCCGCAAATGGCGGCTATGTGGCGCTGCTCGGCTCAGATGTGAAAAACGAAGGTATTATTGTTGCCAACAAAGGCACAGTAGCCTTGGCGGCCGGCAAAGTTGTCACGCTGGATATGAACGGTGACAAGCTGCTCAGTCTGGCGGTGGACCAGGCAGCGCTGGATGCCGGCGCTGCTAACCATAACCTCATCCAGGCAGACGGCGGGCAGGTCATTATCTCGGCCAAAGCGGCCAACACCCTGGCTCGTACGGTGGTCAACAATAGCGGCATTATCCAGGCTCAGAGTGTTAACAACGTTAATGGCGAGATTATTTTGGACGGCGGTACCAATGGCCTGGTAGCCAATAGCGGCACCCTCGACGCCTCAGGTAAAAACGTGGGCGCGACAGGCGGCACGGTCAAAGTGCTGGGCGGCCAAGTTGCCCTCACTGATACCGCCAAGGTGGACGTCTCCGGCACCAACGGCGGCGGTACGGCGCTCATCGGCGGCAATGCCCAAGGCAAGGGCGCAGAACAAAACGCCACAACTACCACCGTGGCCAAAGGCGCCACCATCAACGCTGACGCCACTGTTGCCGGCAACGGCGGCAAAGTGGTCGTGTGGGCGGATGATACCACCAATTTCTATGGCAGCATCAGTGCCGCAGGCGGCGCGGTAAGCGGCAACGGCGGCAATGCTGAAGTGTCAGGCAAGAAGACGCTCCTCTATAAAGGCTATACTGACCTCCGGGCACCAAACGGGACAACCGGAACACTGCTGCTGGACCCCGGGGAGTACACCATCAGTACCGGTGCCACTAGCGGCAATATCTATAACGTCACCGAGCTGGGCACCCAGCTAAACTCCGCTAACGTCACCCTGGCAACCGACGGCGCCGGCACCGGTGATATCACCGTCGCCGCCGATGTGACCAACTGGACAAGCGGCAATACCCTTACCCTCAAAGCCAACAACGACATCAACGTCAATGCCAATGTCAAAAGCACCGGCAGTGGTAATGTGGTACTGCGGGCGGATAGCGACGCCGACAGCACAGGTACTGTCAATTTCGGAACCGCTGGCAAGGTAACCACCGACGGCGCAGTGTCCATCTACTATAACCCCAGCGGCACAACTACTACCACGATCAACGGGGCAGCGACTACCGTGAAGGACTATAAGAATCCCAAAGACTACTCGTCTTATGTACAGAAGACGGCCGGCGGCACAGGCAACCTCACCGCTTACATGCTGGTGAATAACGTGAACGAACTCCAGGCCGTCAGCAACAATATGGATGGCGTCTATGCCCTAGGTAAAGATATCGACGCCAGCGCTACCCGCGGTTGGAACAGTGGGGCGGGTTTTGTACCAATCGGTATATGGGAAGAATCTGTGTATAATCCGGCATATTCTCGGTTCGAGACTAACACTAATCTTAGCGACATGACTGGCATTTTTGACGGCGACGGGCATGTGATCAACGGGTTGTATATTAATGCCTATGATAGTACGCAGTTGAAAAAGTATGTTGGTTTGTTTGTTGGCGTTAATGGTGGTGGGACTATCCGTAATCTGGGGCTAAAAAATGTAGACATAACCAGTAGGACTTCTACCGCATATGTCGGCGGCTTGGCAGGATCGCTAGGAAGTGGCAGCATCACCAATTGCTATGTTACGGGCACAATCATCGGCAATTACAGTACTTATATCGGGGGCCTGGTGGGTCATTCACAAGGCAATATCACCAATTCCTACAGTACGGTCGCAATCCAAAGCGTCATCGATAGTACTGATTGCATAGGTAATTTTGTCGGCGGCCTTGTCGGCTACAACTCAGGCGGCAACATCGAAAATAGTTACGCCACAGGCTCAGTCAACTTTCCTGTCAAAAACATTTATACTGACGGCGAAATAGCAGCGGGCGGCTTGGTGGGGTACAACAGTAGCAATGGCAGTATTAAAAATTCCTACAGTACGAGTGCTGTGACCATTAATTCCAAAAAGGTGGAGGTTGGAGGCTTGGTGGGGAGGAATGCTGACACTGGTAGCATTGAGAATTGCTACAGTACAGGTGCAGTAGTAACTGGTGACGATTCTCAGTTCAGCGGTGGTCTGGTCGGGTATATGTCCGGCGGCCAGATTACCAGTAGCTACAGCACCGGTGCTGTAACCAGCGGTGCCGGGGTCAGCGGCGGTCTGGTCGGGCTTATGTCCGGCGGCCAGATTACCAGTAGCTACAGCACCAGTGCGGTAAATAACAGTGGCTGGGGCAGCGGCGGTCTGGTCGGGTGGATAATCAACGACGCCAACAATATCACTATTACCGGCAGCTACAGCGCAGGTAAGGTAACCGGCAGCGATGGCAGCATGGTCGGCGGTTTTGTCGGGTATATTCAAGGTGAAAATTGCATCAGCGGTTCCTACTGGGATATCGACACTTCCGGGCAAAAAACCGGTAGCTACGACGACAGCAGCATCACCGGGATTACCGGCCTGTCGGCGGCAGGTAGCGACCCTTATAAAGCCAGCAGCTACAGCGGTTTCAACTTTGACAAGACGTGGTATATGGTGGACGGTTATACTCGCCCCTTCCTGCAGTGGGAATACAGTACCACAATCACCAATGCCCACCAGCTGCAGTTAATGGCCAAGAATCTGAGTGAGCATTACACCCTGGCCGGCAACATCGACATGAGTGGCAATATCATGGCTCGTAGCGGCTTTATGCCAATCGGCAGTAGTGCCACACCCTTTACCGGCACTTTAAACGGCAACGGGTATGCCGTCAATGGGCTAACCATCACCAACCCCGCGTCTTCTGAGGTGGGCCTGTTCGGCTATATTAAGGACGCGGCCATTAGCAACGTCGGTTTGTATGACGCCAATATCACCGGCGGGGCCACCAGTGCCTATGTCGGTAGTCTGGTCGGCTATAACAGCGGCGGCAGCATCAGCAATGTCTACAGTACCGGTGCCGTCAGTGGTTACGGCACAGTGGGCGGTCTGGTCGGTCTTAATGACGGCACAGTAACAACCTCCTATACCACCAGCCAGGTCACCGGTAGCGGCAGCAACGGCAAAGTTGGCGGTCTGGCCGGGGAAAATGACAAACAGATTACCAATTCTTACAGTACCGGTCAGGTTACCGGCGATGCCGGCAGTTCGGTCGGCGGCTTTATCGGCTATAACGGCAGTGACAGCAAAGTCACCGATTCCTACTGGGATAAAGAAACCTCTGTCCAAGCCGAAGGCGTAGGCAGCGGCAGCAACTCCGGTGTTACTGGTTTGACAACAGCCCAGATGATGGACAAAGCATACCTGGCAGAACATGGTTTAGACTTTACCAAAACATGGTTCATGATTGACGGTCATACCCGCCCCTTCCTGTGGTCAGAGAACGTTTCCGCCATCACCAACGCTCACCAACTGCAGTTAATGGCCGCAGATCTAAATGCCGATTACACCCTTGGCAGCAACATCGGCATGAGCGAGCTTACCAGGGCGTCCGGCATGTGGAATACAACCACTGGCTTTGCATCCATCGGCAGCAGCGACACTCCCTTTACCGGTACTTTAGTCGGTGCCGGGTACACCATCAACGGACTTATGATTAACGACCCGGCCGCAGCGGCAGTCGGTCTGTTTGGCTATGTTAAGAACGCGACTATCAGCAGTATCGGCCTTTGCGATGTAACTATCACCGGCGGAGCTAATAACACGTATGTCGGCAGTCTGGCAGGCTATAACGATGGCGGCAGCATCTTCCATGCCTACATTACCGGCACTGTCAGCGGTGTTACCACTGTCGGCGGCCTGGTGGGCCTGAATAACGGCGATATAGTAAACAGCTACAACGCCGGCATGGTTAGCGGCACAGGCAATGTCGGCGGCCTGGCGGGCCTGAATAGCGGCAGGATTATGATAAATAGCTATAACGCCGGTATGGTTAGCGGCACAGGCAATGTCGGCGGCTTGGCGGGGACCAACGCCGGCAGTATTGCCAACAGCTATAACAAAGGCACAGTGGAAACAGTTGCCGGGGGCGCGGGCAGCAAAGTCGGCGGTCTGACGGGGAGCAATACCGGCAGCATTACCGGCTCCTACAATGCCGCTGGCATGTGGGGTGCCGGCGGCGGTACGGTGAATGGCAATGCCGACAAGGACATAGTCGGCGGCCTCGCCGGTGAAAATGACGGCACCATTACCAGTTCCTACAATGCCGGCATGGTAAACGCCAATGCCGTCGGCAGCACAGTCGGCGGCCTGGCGGGGATCAATACCGGTGATATCACCGGTTCCTACAATGCGGATGCCGACTGGATGAACGGCACTGCTGCCGGCACCGTGACCAGCTACGCCGCCGAAACGACAGTGGGCGGCCTGGTCGGCGAAAATGACGGCACCATTACCTCTTCTTACAATAAAGGCGTAGTTATCACCAATAGCAGCAATACTATTCTCGGCGGTTTGGTGGGAAAAAACAAAAAGACCATTACCGGTTCCTACAATACCGGTGCGTTGACCAATAATTTCGCCGGCAATATAATCGGCGGCCTGGTGGGGGAAAACTACGGCACTATCAAGGGTGATTCCTACAATACCGGCGCGATCACCACTACTGTCGCCAATAGCGCCATCGGCGGTCTGGCAAGCAAAAACTATGGCAGTATTATAAAGTCCTACAACACCGGCGCGATAACCAGCGATGCCGCCGATAATGCCATCGGTGGCCTGGTAGGTGAAAACCTTCAAGGCGGCAGCATAATAAACTCTTACAATGCCGGCACGGTGGTAACAACAGTCAACGCCACCGATAACTGGGCGGGCGGCCTGGCCGGGAAAAACTACAGCACCATCACCGGCTGCTACAATGCCGCCCTGATAACCGCCGCCGGTGACGGCAACCGGGTCGGCGGCCTGGTGGGCTTGAATGCACTGGGCAGCAGCATCGCCAACTCCTACAATAGTACCTTTATGCTGACTGCAAGCGGCAGCAACAACATCGTCGGTGGCCTGGTGGGCGAAAACGACGGCGATATTAGCTACTCCTACACGATCACCCCGCTATCAGCCACCGGCTCTAACAGCACCGTTGGCGCGCTGGTCGGTCTGAATGGCAGTACCGGTAAGATTAACAACGGCTATTGGAATACGGAAATTGCCGGGCAGCCCAAGGGGGTCGGCTCCGGCTCGGCGGACAGCGTCAAAGGACTGACAATGGCCGAAATGATGCAGCGCAGCACCTATGCCGGCTGGGATCTGACCAATACCTGGAATATTGTCAACGGCACCTCCTTCCCCTACCTTACCTGGCAGTTCGATGGTACCCCGAAGTTTATCTCCGGAATAGTGCAGGGAGGCGGTAGCGGCAAAACTATCGATATTATTCTCTGGGATACAAATAATCATTTTTATGAAGCTCGACGAACTACACTTGGTACGATTCAGCTTACTACTGTCGCGGCCAACGGCTTCTATTATATGACTGTACCATCATCCCTTACAGTGCCAGACAACACTTTGCTAGAGTACTATGTAACCGGCGACAGCAATTACAAGGCTAACGCTCTCTACCGCTACGGCAGCAACGGCGTAGCCAATGGCAATCTGATCCGCAATACGCTGATCGTCAATGGCGGCAGCTTCCCGATCAGTAGTATTCCTGCGGTACCGACAGAGGACAGTGTTTTTTCCTATTCAGGGGAAGACCTAGTAGTAAACGGCGACTTCCAAGGCTACAATTTTTTTTGTACCCCAGAGTATGACAGCGGAAACGTTGGACTCGCATATAATCATCCTCTCTTCATCAATAACCTGACGGCATATGGTTCAATTACTATTACTAATCCCGGCAGTGGGTATGCCTTTTTTTATGCAAATGATCCGAGTTACGTACGGAGTTTTGGCGATCAGAACAAAGTACGTTCTGATGTTGATGAGATCCGCACACATATCACCGCCATCGGCGGCGACATTACCTACATCACCGACCGCAATTTGCTTATCAGCAAAGGTGGGCAATTTTCTGCCAGCGGTAATGTTACCCTGGTCGCCAATAAGGGTTTTCTCAACAACGGCGGAGCTAATGTGCTCAAGGCCGGCAGCGGGCGTTGGCTGGTTTATGCCCCTGACCAGTATCTTTTGCGGTCCTCCATACTATTCTATGAACAGCCAAAATACTCAAAATTGCTCAATGAATATTACGGGGTCTGGGCTGACTATTTCAAAAATTATTTAGCTGGCATTGATCAAGTATATGATGGCCGAGGCGGGCTGACCGGCGGCTTTACGCAGTGGGGAACAACCTATGGCGAAGCAGTCCCGGCTACCGGCAATGGTTTTGTCTATTCGGCACTCACGTCAGCCCTCCGGCCACTGACGCCATCCCAGGCAAGACGCTCGGCGGCGATCACTGAGGCCTACCGCTACAATGCCCAAGGGCGGGGTCTGGGAGCTGCGACCACCAGGGTGCCAAGTCTTATCACCTCGAACCTCCCGTTCCTGACTGTCAACGGCACCGGCGTGGCCCTGGCTGCCGTTGACGCCAGCCAGATCACGGTAGAGCAACAAACCGGCTCGGTAAATTCGGCACCAGGCAGTGAGCCTGCTGCACCGGCGGCGGAAAAATAAATCGTAGTTAAAGGAGTTTAGGGGAGTTTATTAACGCCAAGGATGCGCTTTGGCATCCTTGGCAGTTAATCCTATATGAGGGGGAAATTCAATGAAAAAAAGCAAGCTGTCGGTTATCGTAAGCGTCATGCTGCTATATTCCAGTTTTGCGCCAGTGGCAAACGCGGAAGAGGCGGCCAACACCAGCAGCGACGTCGAAGAAGTAGAAGTAACGGCTGACAGGATTAAGCAACTTAATCCTGTCAATATCACGGTTGTTAATGCCGACGAGATCAAAGCCCAGGGGGCTCGCAACGTGGCCGAAGCCTTGAAGGATGTATCAGGCTTATATATTACCAGCAATGATGCCCAAGGCAAAGCCATTGCCATGTTTCGCGGCAGCGATGCGGAAAATACCCGGGTGTTTGTTGACGGCATACCACTAAGTCCGGTGGGGGACGGCAAGGTGGATCTACGCGCCATTCCATCGGAAAATATTGAAAAAATTGAGGTAATCAAAGGTGCCGTGCCAGTTATTTACGGCACCAATGCGCCTGGCGGAATCATCTATATCACCACTAAAAAAGCCGGGGATAAAGCCGGTCAGACAGTAAGCATTACCACAGGCAGTCACCGGGAAAAGAGCATTTTTGCCTCCGCATCCGGGAAAAATGGCAAGCTCAGTTATCTTGTGGACGTCAAGAAAGAAAATACCGACGGGTATACTGCTCATGCCAAGGGGAAAGACGACTACTTTGACGGTAAATTCAACTTTGATATTAGTCCCAAAGCTTCAGTGACCATAGTAGGATCATATACCGAAAGAAACTATCAGATTGCCAACCGCATTGACCCTGCCACCGGCATGATTTTAAGAAAAAGTGGTTTGGCTACGGTATCCTCAGGTGATTATTTGTCTTACACTTATAATTGGGAATATGAGCCCTGGAAGAACAAATATGTCGGTATGCTCTATAACCAAAAGCTTACCAGCAACAGCGATCTAAGCCTGAGATTGTACCGCACCAATGAAAACAGTCACTTAAAAGGTTTTGGCTGGTTACAGGGTGCCGTAGCAGACATAAATCATGATTGGGCCCACATATATACAGATGGCACGGTAAAAGGCTTTGAATTACAAAATATAATTAGAACAAGCCGGGCCAACACCATCACTTGGGGTTATACCCATGAGGAGAAGAATTATTATCAGCGGCAAGATGCGGTTTTGAAGTATAACGACCCGAAACCGGGGGGCGTCCCCATTTATTATTTGGGAACTGATCGCTCAATATATGATTGCACCGCCAAAAGCTTTTATCTGCAAGATACTGCCAATATCAGCCGCAAACTGGCCGTCAATTTTGGTGTCAGGCATGACGATCTAAACGACTATGCGAGCATACATCAATTTTCTAGACTAGCTTTGCCTGATCAACGCGGTAAAGGGACTGCTGATAAACCGGAAATTAACTTTAACTATGCGCTAACTGACAAAACAGCGTTGCATGGTGCGTTTGGCAAAAGCTACCGATGGCCTAATGTCTCGGAAAGGTTACACCCTGGCGGAGCATACGGAGTGTCTAACGAGTATGATTATTTTAAGAATGACCCTTATACAGGTAAAACTTATGATCCACCGCAATTTTTGTACAAATGGGCTGATGGAAAATGGCATCAAGCCTCATCTACTTGTACGTATGTATTGCCGGAAGAAGCCATTAACCGGGAGATTGGACTAACGCACACGTTTCATTCCGGGCTGAAATTTGACGTCACTTATTTCAGCAAAAACATCACGAACATGATTAAAGGACAAGCTTATGCCTATGCGGATTCGGGTACTCTTTACTATTACAACATACCCAGTGTCCAGATGCATGGCTTCGAGGCGGAAGTCAGTCATAAAATCGGCAAACGAATCAAAGGGTTTCTAAGTTATTCCTACACCAATGCCTGGGATCCGATTGTAGCGCATCAAGTATGTGATATTGCATCGCGGAAATTCTCTTATGGCTTTAACTACACCGGCCAGGACGGCGTCAATGCCTACCTGTCAATGAACTATGTGGGCTCCTACCAAAGTCAATTCTCCACCGGCAATGGTAATGGCAATGGCGAATCCAATCTAGCAAAGCCTTTGACTATACCGGGCCACCATACCGTTGATCTTAAAGTCAGCAAGCAGATAAATAACGAAGAGTACTATGTTAGAGTCACTAACCTGTTGGATAAGAAGTATTACTCCGGATATTATCTTGTTGCCCCTGGCCGATATGTCGAGTTCGGCACCAATATTAGTTTTTAACAATAGGAAAGGAAGGTTCCGTTATCATGCAGCTAGTAAAGAACCAGAAAAAAATCAGCCTGTTGAACCCGGCTGCCGTCTGGGTGGTCGTACTCCTGGTAAGCCTTATTATGGCTGCCGGCACAGCCACCGCCGCGCCGGCAGCCACGGTGGGCGTCGTAGACTACGATCGGCTCATGACCAGTCATCCGGACATGCCGCAGGCCAATGAAGCGCTAAAAGCCGCAAGCGAGCAGGCGAATAAAGAATTAGCCGCCCAAGCAGCCAATCTCAGCGATAAAGAAAAACAGGACCTCATCGCCCAACTCGAACAGCGCGTCGAACTGAAGCGACAGACCCTAATGATCGCCATCGCCGACAAAGTCAATGCCGCCATTAAAGAAACGGGCGAAGCGAAAGGACTGAAGATTGTCATACAAAAAGATATTGTCGCTTATGGCGGGCTGGATATCACTGATGAAGTACTAAAGAAGATTACCGGAAAATAGACGATAAACAAAGAGTGCGGCAATTGCCGCACTCTTTGTTGTTGGATGTACTAATAAAAACAAAGTAGTATCATTTTTCGTATCATTTAAGAAAGTTTTAAGAAAGCTTTGTTATAATGAAAGTTGAGACTAGAGAAGCAGGAACTTTATTATAGGGGCGTTCCTGAGAATTCTTGGGAGAAGCCTCTCGTCCCTATGCTGTTGTAAGGTGCAACGCGAACCCAATATAGCGTGCCTGAGGTAAGTCCGGTAATAGTTGCACTGGTATAGCTTTTTAACTGATAAGTCGACGTCCACTTGTTGCCGCTGGTTACGTATATTTTAACTCCGGTTGGGGTTGGCTCGATTTTATTGTAATCCCAGGTTACCTTTAACTGGCCAGCGATGGTAGTAGGGGCAACGGTGATCTGACTTATATAGCCGGGAAGGTCAGCGGTAACTGTGCTGAAAGTGTACCTGGTAGTGGAGTGCTGAGTGGTGCCGGTGCTTGTACGGGCATTAATGAAACTGGTGAAAGTATGGTTGCTCGTGTCGGTGAAACTTGGCAGATCCAGTGTGTAGTTGTAGCTGCCCGGATTACATCTGTTAAAGGCATATTTTTCATGTTCGGGAATCCAATAATCTGTCTGAGGGAAGTAGAAGGTATTGTTCACGTTATTCATATTGTTGGAGTCCGGATAATGAGTTTCGGCCTGCGGAAAGTCTGAGGTCTGGCACAGGCCGGTTGCCTGTACTACCTTTACCCCGCCTCTTTTGTAGTTATTGCTTAAGGCGCTTAAGAAGGTATCACGTGTACTGGCAAGAATGGGCCGGTCAAAAATGACGGTCAGATTGGACTCATAGGACACGTCTGTTGCTCCGCCGCTTAATGAGTACTTGGGCACGCCACCTACCATATAGGTGACATAAGGTGTGGTATTACTGTAAGTTCCTGCTGATGTTGGTGTTCTGAAGGTAAAGTTGGTGTCGAACAGATTGGGATCCGTCGTGTTATTAATGAAATTGTTCAGCGATTGGTTTGCGAAGAGAGTATTTTGCATATTTACGTCATACAGAGTGTCGTAAGACAACTGCGAGCCAAGGGTTAAGGTGAGTGTCGTGCCCTTGTCCAACCCAATGGTGGTACAGCCGCTGCTACCGTCGGAGGACTTGACAACGTCGGTCACGGAAATAGGACCACCGTTAGTATGTTGTTTGATGGTAAACATACACTTATCATATTCTTTGATTTCTTTGTCAAAAAAGACCTTCACATGAGTTCTGTCCACATACTGATAACCAGTAAAGCTAAATGGCCCATCAGTATCGCTTTGGCGGTTCAGCGCCAAAGCGCTGGGAGCCCCTGCCATGCTCAACGCCACACCAAGTACGAGCGCGGCAGTTATTTTGGCGCTGTTCTTAAACAGCAATTTAAACAGGTTGATCATTGTTTTGCCTCCCTATTTATTTGTATATATTACCTATGGTTTTGCTGTTATTCGTGAGGAGATATGGCGAAGCAACCCCTGCTAATTGCTAAGATTGTGGGATTGCTTCGCGTGCTTGTACTATGAAATTGTATTAAATCATTCCTACCTTACAACCAGCTTGTGCCGTTGGTTGTCTTGGTGCCATCGCTGAAAGTGAAGCTGTTGAGCTTGTTGCCGTCACTTTGACTCCAGTCGGCCACTGTCACGGTGTTAGTGCCGATGGTAATGATGAGGTCGTCGCCGCCGGTGCCGCCGATACTGACTGAGGCAGAGGAACTGGTAAATGCGCTTAAATCGATTCTGTCCTCACTGTTGTCAGTAGAAGCGCCGATTATATCATTGCCGAAGTCGCCTTGGAAGGTGTAGGTGTCAGCGCCCGCGCCGCCGAACAAGGTATCATTGCCAGTGCCCGCGTCCAGACTATCACTGCCTTCACCGCCGGCTAGGGTGTCGTTGCCAGTCCAACCCCAGAGCGTGTCATTGCCTGTTCCACCAAGAATAATGTCATCGCCCTCATCACCGGTCAGAAAGTCGTTGCCGGTTCCGCCTGAAAGGGTGTCATTGCCGGTGCCGCCAAGAATATAGTCATCGCCTTCATCGCCGGAAAGAAAGTCATTGCCGCTATAACCCCAGAGCGTGTCGTTGCCGGCACCGCCGTCCAGGTAGTCATCGCCAGCCGCAAGAGCGTCCTCATCATCGCCGTAAAGAACGTCATCGCCTTTTCCGCCCGCAAGCGTGTCATTACCGCTGCCGCCGTAAAGCGTGTCATTGTCGCTCCCACCAAAGAGCACGTCATTGCCGTTCCTACCGTAAAGCGTGTCAATGCCGATTCCGCCCGCAAGTATGTCATCGCCTTCGCCGCCGTCCAGATAGTCGTCGCCTGCATTGCCGAAAAGAAAGTCATTGCCGTCTGAACCAAGGAGTGTGTCATTGCCGGTACCACCGTCAAGAAAGTCATAACCTTCGGCGCCATCCAGAAAGTCATTGCCGCTCCCGCCCAGGAGTACGTCATTACCGGTGCCGCCATAAATATAGTCATCGCCATCATTGCCGATAAGAAAGTCATTGCCGTCTAAGCCATAAATCTCATCAGGTTCGCTGCCTCCGAATATAAAATTGTTACCGTTGGTGCCATAATCGATAGCCATATTATTCCCTCCCTGAAATTTTGTATTTTGGTATTATGGGTATATGCCCCGGCTGCGAGAACCGGGGCATAAGCTTAACCGAGGTGCCTATTATAGAGGTGTGCCTGAGAATTCTTGGGAGAAGCCTGTCGTTCCGATACTGTTGTAAGCCGCTATGCGAACCCAATATAGCGTGCCTGAGGTAAGACCAGTAATAACCTTACTACTTGTCGAGGATGAACTGGTATAGGCTTTCACCTGATAAGTTGACGTCCACTTGTTGCCGCTGGTTACGTATATTTTAACTCCGGTTGGGGTTGGCTCGATTTTATTGGGATCCCAGGTTACCAATAACTGGCCGGCAATGGCAGTGGGGGCAACAGTGATCTGGTTTGTATGGCCGGGAAGGTCAGCGGTTACTGTGCTGAAAGTGTACCCGGTAGTGGAGTTCTGAGTGTTGCCGGTGCTTGTACGGGCGTTGATGAAGCTGGTGAAAGTATGGTTGCTCGTGTCGGTGAAACTTGGCAGAGCCAGCGTGTAGCTGTAGCTGCCCGGATTTTTTCTGTTAAAGGACCATTGTTTAAGAGCAGGGGTTTCGTGCGTGCTCCAATATCCGGGGTAATTTGTCCCAGGGAAGTAGAAGGTAGTGTTCACGTTATTCTTGTTGTTAGAGGTCGGGTAATGTGTTTCGGCTGTGGGGAAGTCTGTGGTTAGGCAGTTGCCGGTTGCCTGTACTACTTTTACTCCGCCTCTTTTGTAATTATTACTTAAGTTGGCTAAAAAAGTATCACGTGTGCTGGCAAGAATGGGCCGGTCAAAAACGACAGTCAGACTGGACTCATAGGACACGTTTGTTGCTCCGCCGCTTAATGAGGATGTGGGCACACCACCTACGATATAGGTGACATAAGGTGTGGTATTACTGTAAGTTCCAGTCGCTGTCGGTGTCCTGAAAGTAAAGTTAGTGTCGTACAGATTGGGATCAGACTGGTTATTATTGAAATTATTCAGCGATTGGTTCGCGAAGAGAGTATTTTGCATCTTTACGTCATACAGAGTGTCGTAAGACAACTGCGAGCCCAGAGTTAAGGTGATTGTCGTGCCCTTGTCCAGGCCGTGGTCGATGCAGCCGCTGTAGCCAAGGTGGTCACTTTCGGTAGTATTGTACACGGCGTTGGTGACGGTAATAGGCGCGCCATTAGTATGTTGTGTGATGGTAAACATGCTCTTATCACATTCGCCGTCAATGGCTCCTGGTTTGGCTGGGGCGGTTATTGTTTTGTCAATGAAAATAGCCACGTGAGTTCTATCCACATACTGGTAGCCGGTAAAGCTCAATGGCTTGTGGCCGCTTACCCCTGTGCTGCCATCGCGATTCAGCGCGAAGGAACTAGGAACCGCCACCAGGCTCACTGCCACGCCAAGTGCGAGCGCGGCAACTAGTTTGGCACTTTTTTTCAGTAATCCATTAAACATTCTTCTAACCTCCTTAAATTTTTGCTAATTGGGACCAGGACGTTACATCACCTCTCTTTCTTCCAGATATCTGTTGCAAAACTCACCCCGGACACTTATTGAAGTGCGATATTGTGTAGCGGGTTAATTGGGTAACCCACTATATTGTGGTATTGAGTCATGAATTGCCGCAATGGGTTTTGTAGCAGCTTCTTATTAAAAATTAAGTCGGGATGCAAATGCGCATGGCGGCTTAATCTCCAACCGGTAACTCTTTTCGCACCAGAAAGCAAGAGCCCGACTTAGAATTGGCCTTCTAAAGCTGTTTTGGATCAACTTTAGTTCAATAGACAAGCGTTAAGGCTTGTCCATTCCTTATGCCTGGACAAAGTTCGACACTAAGACTTTATTTACAGATTAATAATTTATTAACATTATTTCCAAGTAATTACATTTTACCCCCATATGTTCTGTTTTGTCAATGTTTATTTGTTTATGTTGAAAAATTTTAAACCATTGAGATCGTTATTGTTTGATTTAATTTATTATAGTATGTTTTAAATTGATATAGTTATATTGTAAAAAGTAACAAAAGGGCCGTGACTCTCTGCTTTTACAGAGAATCATGGCCTTTTTCAGCGATTTGCATACAATTAGAACCTTTTGCAGATGGAAAAATTCAAATTTATCACAAAATAGGCAGGTATTTCAATATAAATGCAGAATACTACGAAAATAATTAATAAAATTACAATTCGTAGTACAATATAGTTTGTTTTTGTTAATTTTATTTGTAGTAATAGGGTTATTAGATCGAGGTAAAGCATGACAAGAGAATTAGCCAAACAACAATCTGATATCCATGGGGTTGAAAAGCTGGACACAGCACTAATTAGTCTGGTGACAGCAGCCAAGGCGTTGGGAACGTCTACAAATGAGAAAACAATCCGCGCAGCCTGCGGTTTGGAAAAACGAACATTAGGTACCAGGGATATTTTGCGTGCGGCGAAATATCTCAAGCTAAAGGCAAAACAACGTCAGCCGCAGCCGGAAGAATTACCAAAGCTCTCTATTCCATTTATTGCACTTATGAAGGATGGTGTTTATGTAGTAGTTGGGCGCAACAATGATAAAAAAGTATCGATCATCAACCCTTATCGAGGTCGTCCGGAAGTTATTTCTTTTGAACATTTTATCAATGAATGGTCTGGAGAACTGGTGACAATTGTTCGTCCTTTCAGCATAAAAGATGCTGAAAGGCATTTCAATATAGCGTGGTTTGTACCTGTTTTATTGCGATATAAACGCTTTTTTGGAGAAATTTTACTTGCTTCCTTTTTTCTGCAGCTATTTGGACTGGTAACCCCGCTTTTCACGCAGGTTATCATTGATAAAGTACTTGTAAATAAAGGCGTGGCCACACTAAACATACTGGCAGTAGTCCTCATAGTTTGTGCCGTATTCCAAACAGGCATGACCATTCTGCGTACCTATTTATCGGTACATACAACCAATCGGGTGGATGTCATTTTTGGTACCAAACTATTCCGGCATATTGCCGCATTGCCGCTAAAATACTTTGAGCAAAGGCGCGTGGGCGATACATTAATGCGTGTTGCGGCAATGAACACCATTCGCGACTTCCTCACTGGTTCAGCCATGACTGTAGTCATGGATACATTTTTTTCTATTGTATTTTTGGCAGTGATGTTCTATTATAGCGCATCACTTACCGCGATTGCCTTACTTGTCTTGCCGGTCTATCTGCTGCAGAACATCATTGCGACTCCCAGGTATCGTGAGCGATTGGATGCCGTATGGGCAGCCGGTGCAGAAAGCAACGCTTTTCTGGTAGAGGCAGTCACCGGCATCCATACGGTGAAATCCCTGGCAATAGAACCACAGTTCAATCACCGCTGGGAACAATTGCTGGCAAAATATGTACGGACAACCTTTACTAGTGCCACCTTCAATATTGTCATTAGCAATAGCAGTAACTTGATTCAGGGGCTGTCCAGCTTCAGCATTCTCTGGTTTGGCGGGCATATGGTTATGGCAGGGAAAATGACAGTAGGTCAGTTGATAGCCTTTCAAATGCTCTCCGGACAGGCAAATGCGCCGCTGCTTAGACTGGTAGGCATGTGGCAGTCTTTCCAGTTGGTTGGACTATCGGTTGAACGGCTGGGCGACATCCTAAATACGCTGCCGGAGCAAGCGCATAGTACCAGACAGGCCGGCTTGCCGGCAGTGCAGGGAGCAGTGGCTTTGGAAGATGTAACGTTCCGTTATAGTATCGATGGACCAGTGGTATTAAACGGTATTCATTTGAATATCAAACCAGGTATGCGCGTCGGCATTGTCGGGCGTTCCGGCTCAGGTAAAAGTACGCTGACTAAACTAGTGCAGCGACTTTATCTGCCCGAAGCAGGGCGGGTGCTTGTTGACGGAATTGATATTGCCAAAGTCGAACCAGCCTGGCTTAGGCGACAGATCGGTGTGGTACTCCAGGAAAATTATCTTTTTAGCGGCAGCGTGCGGGACAACATCGCGACTGCCCGTCCCAGCGCCTCGATGGAAGAAATCATTACAGTGGCAGAGGTCGCCGGGGCACACGAATTTATCCTGGAATTGCCGGAAGGCTATGATACCAAGGTTGGCGAACGCGGGACAGCGCTGTCCGGCGGCCAGCGCCAACGAATTGCCATTGCCAGGGCGTTATTATTTAATCCGCGTATTCTAATTTTTGACGAAGCCACCAGCGCTCTGGATTATCAGTCAGAGCGCATTATTATGCAAAACCTTAATCAGATTGCAGCAGGACGTACGCTGCTAATGATTGCACACCGGCTATCTACCGTCAGACACTGTGATACGATTCTTGTTATCGACCGGGGGAAGGTGATAGAACAGGGTAGTCACGAAGAACTAATGGCCGGTAAGGGGTTATACTATCAGCTATATATACAACAAGAGGTATAAAAATGTTTGTTACTTTATTAAAATTATTTAGACGCCGGAATAAAGGGCAACTGAATAAAACCGAGACGGAATTTTTACCGGCAGTTATGGAAGTCACTGAAACGCCGCCTTCGCCAATAGGCCGGAGTGTGCTATGGACTTTATTCGCGCTGGTTATCGTTGGCTTGCTCTGGTCTATCCTGGGACAGGTCGATGAAGTAGCGATAGCGCCAGGGAAAATCATTCCGGTCGGCTATGTAAAAACCATCCAGGCTGAAGATAAAGGTGTTGTCAAAGACATTTATGTTCATGATGGGGAAAAAGTAACACAAGGGCAGCTGTTACTGGAGTTAAACC
Source organism: Sporomusa sp. 246TCP1 (assembly GCF_057319775.1). Lineage (NCBI taxonomy): Bacteria > Bacillati > Bacillota > Negativicutes > Selenomonadales > Sporomusaceae > Sporomusa > Sporomusa sp. 246TCP1. The sequence goes on from NZ_CM170492.1 coordinate 1,546,531, forward strand.
CTACTTTTTCTGCTGCCGATTTGGCGCGGCTCAAAAAGCAGGTAGCTTTCTTAAAGCTGGAAATTGAACGACTGACGGCAGAAAGGGATGGCGTTCCCTTTACTGTCGGTACTCGACCAGATATCGACGCCAACGACCTGGCCTTTCATATGAGCCTCTACCAGAGCCGCATGAGTGCGCTTACAGCTAAAACAACTGCTGCCGAGTCCAATATCGAGCAGAGTCAGGCCAGTCTGGAAGCCGCCCGGGTGAATAAGATCAAGTTGGCAGGACAGTATGACATTGCCAAAGATAGGGAAGAACGGATTGAAAAGCTGAACAATGAAAATGCCATATCACTGTTCACCGTACTTGAATATCGCGGCAAGCGCATGGAGATCGAACAAAACTTAGTGGCCCAGGATTCGGAAATTGCTCGTCAGGAATCGGCCCTCAGCCAGGCGCGTGCCCAGTTAGCAAGCGTCCTGGCAGATAATAACCGTGATATTACGACTAAACTGGTTGATGACCGCAGACAATTGCAGGATTATATCGAACAGTTAAAAAAAGCCCAGGAGACAGATAACTTCTCAAGAATGGTTTCGCCGGTTGATGGCCGGGTGACACAGCTTTCTGTACATACCATCGGCGGAGTGGTGACAGCGGCCCAACCCTTGATGGTAATTGTGCCTGACGATGTAAAATTGGAAGTGGAAGCATGGATTGCCAATAAGGATATTGGCTTTATTCAACTGGCGCAGCGGGCCGAAGTAAAAGTAGAAACCTTTACCTTTCAGAAATATGGCACAATTGATGGTGAAGTCGTCGAAATTAGTCCTGATGCGGTAGAAGACAAAGATAAGGGTCGTGTATATCGGGTTGCACTCAGTTTGGATAAAGACAAGGTTATGGTTAATGACCACGAGGTCTATCTCGGGCCGGGTATGAGTGTCACCGCTGAAATTAAAATCAGACAAAAGCGGATTATTGAATTTTTCCTTGACCCATTCCGTCAATACCAGAGCGAGGGGTTAAGGGAGAGATAAAACATGAATACACAGCGAAATAATCCACCCCAAGCCGTCCGTAAATTGGATACGGCGCTTAGCTGTCTTGTTATTGTAGCTAAAATTCTCGGCATCCCTGCTGACGAAGGGCAAATGCGGCGCGCTTATGTCATGAGCAGCTCGGGCATGGATACAACAACTCTCATACGAGCGGCGAAAGAGTTGGGCTTAAAATCCCGGCTGGTACAGCCTGAGCCGGAGAAATTCCCCAAATTACCGCTGCCGGCGATTATGATTTTAAAGAATAACAATTATATAGTATTGGTGCGGACAGATGGCACCAATTCTCTGATTATTGATCCGTATAAAACTAAGCCGTTTACTATTCCTATGACAAACTTGCTTACTATCTGGAGCGGAAAACTGGTACTTATTACGTGCCGCTTCAATCTCAAACAAATGGCAGAACGCAAATTTAGCCTGGCATGGTTTATTCCTGTAGTAATGCAGTACAAGCGTTTTTTTTGTGAAGTGCTAGTTGTCTCCTTTATCTTGCAATTATTTGGTTTGGTCAGCCCCATGTTTACGCAGGTTATTATTGACAAGGTATTGGTACACCGTAGTCTCAATACGCTGGATATTCTCGTATTTGGCATGGTGGCTATTTCCCTTTTTCAAGCCTGGATTACAGCCTTGCGCAGCTATTTATTCACCCATACCACGAACCGGATTGATGTAATGCTCAGCACCAAACTGTTTCGCCATATTATGGCACTGCCGATCAAGTATTTTGAGACCTGGCAGGTTGGCGACGTAGTAGCGCGAGTGCAGGAGCTTGATAATGTGCGCAAGTTCATTACTGGATCGGCACTCACTGTCGTACTTGATACAATATTTGCCATTATATATATTATTGTCATGTTTACTTATAGCAGTTCTCTGAGTTTGGTAGCACTGATTGCTTTGCCTATCTATGTTGTTCTCAACCTTGTTTCCACGCCGGTGTTCAAAAAATGCCTGAATGAGCGTTTCGTTGCCGGTACGGAAAAACAAGCATTCTTAATTGAAGCTATCACCGGCATTCAGACTGTCAAGTCGCTGGCGGTCGAGTCTCAGTTTATTCAAAAGTGGGAACAATTGCTGGCACGTTATGCTAAAACCGCCCTTAGTACGGCTAACGTTGCTAACATTGCCGTCAATATTGGCGGGTTGATTCAGCAGCTTTTCAATCTCAGCATTCTGTGGTTTGGCGCGCATGCTGTAATGGATGCCAGGATGAGTGTTGGCGAACTCATTGCCTTTCAAATGCTGTCCGGACAAGTAATTGCGCCGGTACTGCGTTTGGTTAACATGTGGCAGTATTTCCAACAAACCATGGTCTCTGTTGACCGGTTGGGCGATATACTTAACGAAAACGTTGAACCGGCCTTTAATCCGAATCGTACAACCCTGCCGTCCATCCGGGGCGGTATTGTACTGGATCGCGTTACTTTCCGATACCGGAACGATACCAATGAGGTATTACACCAGATCAATCTTACTATCAAACCCGGCTCCCGGGTAGGTATTGTCGGGCGTTCGGGTTCAGGTAAAAGCACACTGACGAAACTGTTACAGCGCCTCTATGTTCCGGAATCAGGTCGTGTACTGATTGACGGTGTAGATCTCGTTCAGGTAGAACCTGCTTGGCTTAGACGGCAAATTGGTGTGGTATTACAGGAAAATTATTTATTTAATGGTAGTATTCGCGATAATATTGCCGTTGCCAGACCGGAATCCTCACTGGAAGAGGTTGTAAAGGCGGCAAACATCGCCGGTGTTCAGGAATTTGCGGCAGAGTTAGCCAACGGCTATAATTCGCCTGTTGGCGAGCGTGGCGCGGCACTATCTGGCGGACAGCGACAGCGCGTTGCTATTGCCCGGGCGCTATTAACCAATCCCAGTGTGCTGATATTTGATGAAGCCACGAGCGCTCTTGACTATGAATCTGAGCGTATTATCATGGATAATTTGGATCAGATCGCAGCAGGGCGTACGATGATCATGATCGCCCATCGTCTCTCCACTGTGCGGCGTTGTGATAGTATTGTTGTTATGGAACAAGGTGAAATTGTGGAACAGGGTAGCCACGAGGAATTGCTAAGCCGGAAAGGCATGTATTATAATCTGCACCGGCAACAGGAGAGATAAGCTGCATAGCGTATTCATAAATATAAAACCCCCTTTATAAAAGGTGTACACCTTTTGTAGAGGGGGTTTATATCATGGAGATATTACGGGTATCCGCCTGAATTAAGCGCTATCGGCTCCTAAGTGGGGGTTGCGCTTTTTGCGTTTCCCCAGTAATACTTTGTTGACTATGGGGCAAATGCCACTCCTGCCAACGGAATAGTAGAACTGTTACCAGGAGAATGCCGCTAGCGACAAAATAACCGCCAAGTATGTCGCTGGCATAGTGATCGTTTAAATAAATCCGGCTAAGCCCAATCAGCAGTGTCAGCAGGCTGCAAGCCACCGCCATAATCACACGACCAGCTTTGGATGGTATGTTCCCCCATAACAAATAGGCAGCCGTCACATAGAAAGCAAAAGAAGCCATGGCGTGACCACTAGGAAAACTGTAGGACAGAATGTGATCTGTTGGTCGCATCCGATGAAAGAAATGTTTAAGCCAAAAATTACTGTAAAATGACGCAATATTTACAACCGCGATGATAATAAACTGCGGCGCCAAGGTTCTAAATTGCTGTCGCCGTAAGCAAAATACCATACCCATTCCCAATATTGCCAAGCCGACCGCCAGTTTTACCCCCGTTCTCGGCGCACCCGCAGCAGCTAATACATCTGCTAATCGGTTCAAACTATCCGACTGGACGCTTTGCACCCGTGTTGCAGCCAACCTATCAAATCCATCAATACTGTGATCGGCGATGAACAGACTGACGCTGTAAAAGCCCACAATGCAAAATACCAGCAATCCCCAAATTATATAGTAATCTCTTCTCATTCATATCACCTTTCCTTATTCTTCACTAATTTCATGGTTCCCTTACTGGGAGGATGTCTGCGCCTTTCTCCTCCTAAGTACCCGAGTACGGATTATTTAGATACTTCACGGGTTGCTTCGCTCTTCCTTGAATACGTTGCAGCATTTCAGCCGGGTTTGCCAACCAGTTGATCCGGCGATATTCCCACGCCCAAGGCGCGGCTACATTAAGATAAGACTTGCTATCAAAGTAGCCCCAGCGGTTAAATGTACGGTTCAGGCCAATATCATTGCGATGCTGCCATAATTCCTGCAAATCGACCAACTTGTAGCCGCAGTGATCCGCATCCTGACTGGGGACCGGGGACCGGGGATAAGCTCCGCCCGGGCCTGGCGCCCGCTCGTTCGATATTTTATGATTGCCATCACTAACTATCAGGATGGGATATCCATTTTTACACCACACCTGAGAACCCTTGACTGTTAACCAATTATTATCACTGAAAACTAATAGTAATTCCAGATGCCCGAATTTCTCGGAACCTTTCTTTACCACAGTCAGTGCTCCGATCATGTCATGTTCATGCTTGTTCCCGCCGGTACGCCGGGGATAATACAGGTAATACCCGATAAAATAGTGTGTGTCACTTTCCACCAGTGAATAGTAGACGGCCGGGGTTTGTGGATAGTACGATAGGTTCTCCCAATTGTTATTCCCCCGCCAGTCACGGTCATAGTTTACGACTGTAAAAACATTTTCCCGCGCCAGGGGGTTGCGGGTGTCATCTTGCTGAAAAATAGCCGGTGCCCACCGCGCAATCATATTCGCATCACTCACAGTGCCGGCCTGAACCGGTTCAACCAATAGTCCGAGCAGGAATAATACGGTAAGTAAGATATGCTTCATGGTTTTTCACCTACCTCATATGTCTATTAATTTCGGAGTAAGCATAATAATCAGTTCGCTTTCGGTTTCCTCCTTATGTGTAGAGCGAAAGAATTGACCGATTACCGGCAGATCACCTAATAACGGGAATTTAACCGTATCATTGGTTTGCTGCTTCTGGATCATGCCGCCCAAAACAATTGTTTCCCCGTTTTTTACCCGCAGCGTTGTTTCGGCCTGGCGGGTTCGAATATTCGGGTTTCCAGCTGTAGTGGTATCTGTTTTGTTGCTGACCTCCGGTTTGATATGGGTCGTTATTGTACCGTCTTCATGGATAGTGGGCGTTACTTCCAATTTGATACCAACTTCCACGTAGGTTACTGAGGTGATTGTAGTGCCATTGGAAATTTGCGTGCTTTCCACCGCCAGCTTGTCCCCGATGAGGATTTGGGCGGTTTGTCCATCCAGGACGGCAATGCGCGGGCTGGCTAATAACCGGCCTTTTTTATCTTCCATTAGATGGTGAATCGTGCCCGCGACCTTAACAACGTATTCCGGGTAATTGTGAATACCGAGGCTGATGTTGTATGCGCTGCCGTCGGTAGCCGGCACACTCGGCAGGGCGGTAACAGTTCCCCAGTCGATGCCAATGTTCCGGACCTCATCGCGGGATATCTCAATCGCTTCGGTTTCAAATATGACTTGTTTTGGTGGGGTGTCAAGCTTGGCCATCATAGCTTTAACCTTAGCGCAGTCTTCATCACTGCCTGAGATTACCAGCATGTTATTGATAATTTCTGCCCTAATCTGGTTATCGGGAAATAAAGTGGCGAGCGCAGGTTTAAGCTGATCCGCTTTTACATATTCCAACTTAAAGACCATCGGCGACATGCCATCAGTTGGTGGAGCGGTAGTTGGCTCGGTCGGCGGAGTTGTAGTTGGCTCGGTCGGCGGAGTTGTAGCTGGCTCGGTCGGCGGAGTTGTAGCTGGCTCGGTCGGCAGAGTTGTAGCTGGCTCGGTCGGCGGAGTTGTAGTTGGCTCGGTCGGCGGAGTTGTAGCTGGCTCAGTCGGCAGAGTTGTAGCTGGCGCAGTTGGCAGAGCAGTAGCAGACGCAGTTGGTGGAGCAGTAGCTGGCTCGGTCATAACAGCCTGATCCGGTAGTGGCCCCGTGGGAGACGTTGGTGTTTGAGAAGGTTCCGATGGATTAGACATTTGCTTAGTTACACTTGCCGGCGGTGCCTTCGCAGCGTCCACGGGCGTTCCATCATTCGTCGGAGCAGTCAAAGCGGCAATCGACATGGTTGAAATGAACAGCCCCCAAATAAATACCCATAACGCGCGTCTTCGATAATGTCGTAAAAACATATCCTTCGCCTCGATTATATAGAGTTAGCTCTAAACGGACCAGACTAGATCGCTCAACTTTTTTCAAGCCCTTTAGAAAGTTCTCGCCGCTGCAATAACCTTACTCTTTATACTTTCGTATTCTGTTTATTGGCAGAATGCCAATGACGCCAAAGACTTCTGTTCTTTTTTGACATTCTTTGTATCCTTAACGATTATCTTTGTAGCTTAATTGTAAAATACTATATTTTACATGAAATGGCATTTTTTTCTACATGGTTACATTTTATAATTGTATATGTTGTTTTGTCAAGAGTGTTTGTTTATTTAAGTTTAATTAAATTAGTATTTTATATATATTATGGTTTAATATGGTTTGTTTATATTTGCTTATATTTATTTATGTATGTCATGTTCAACTGCTGACTAAAACAGATTTCTTCGCATTTGTCATACTCACCATACTTTTTTGTATATTTTGCTGCGGCTTGGGAAAGTATAAAAATTTGTATGAGGAAGACAGCGATTTTTTTAGGCGGCGGTGCTTCAGCGGCGGAGGGAGCACCAGTACAAAGTATGATTTTCCAAAAATATTTTACAGCACTCCGCGCAGAAAATAACTATAGTGACTGTACGCTGGTACGAGAGCTAAGGGCGTACTTTAAACAAATGTTTTATATTGATGTGCTTCAGGATGATTTGGATAAGATTCATTTTCCAACTTTTGAGGAGGCAATTGGTCTTTTAGATTTGGCAGTGCGCAAGCGCCAGTCTTTTAAAAATTTTGATCTTGAGAATCTTGCCCAAAATTCTAATCGGATAGGTTATATTAGGCAGTATCTAGTACTGCTAATGGCTGAAGTACTGGAAGATAAAACTTCAGTTGTCCGGGGATTTCATCGTGAATTGGTTGAACACTTGAATGAATTTGGCTGTCTAACAGACACAATTTTTATATCAACTAATTATGATGTTTTGATTGATCGGGCGCTATCTTTTAGAGACGGTATTGCAATCGATTACGGGATTGAATTTACTAAGGATAGGAAAGAAGCCGGTTTGTTATCACTCCCCAAAACTGTGTCGCCAGTAACTCTTTATAAAGTGCATGGCTCGCTGAACTGGTCTTATTGTCCTACCTGTAATTCAGTGAAATTAATTGATGAGCAACAGGGTATTCTTAATTTGTTAACAGATCCTTTACAGTCGCGATGTTCCCAATGCCAATCAGTGAGAACTCCTGTGATTGTGCCACCAACGTTTTTTAAGGATATGTCTAATAGTTTTTTAACTATTGTTTGGCACAAAACGGAAATGAGCCTTAATGATATTGGGCATCTTATTTTTTGTGGGTATTCGTTTCCTGATGCTGATATGCATATTAAGTATCTAATAAAGCGAATTCAGACCAACCGGACTGATAAGCTAAAGATAACGGTGATTAATAATTATCCAGGCAAAAAAGCGGAAAAGCTAGATGAAGAAAAAGAACGATATCTGCGCTTTTTAGGGACAGATATTCGTTTTACAAATAATACTTTTGAGGATTTTTGCAGCCAAACGGAGAAATTTATAGAATAAAAAAGCGCTATCGCGCCCTTGAGGATACGGCTAACCGCAGAGTACACAGAGTACACAGAGAGCGCAGAGGGGAGATGTATATCGAGACATTCCCTCTGCGTACTCTGCGTCTCTGCGGTTCAAAAAACTTATACTTTCTTTATGCATAAAAAATAAGTCGCCCAATGGGCGGCTTATTTTTATCCAGAGGATTTCCCTGGATTGAACGGCTAAGTCAAGTCTTTTTTTATTCAGCTAGGCTGAAATGATGTTGCTTATTTTTGTTTGAAGGCTAACAGCAAGATGTTATTACCGTATTTAGCGGCAAATTCTTGTTCAAACTTTTTAACGGTATCAAGTTCATCAGTAGACAAAGTAGCAAAATTGACATTGTTAGCGTCCATGAGAAATCCCCTTTCTATAATAGGCTTACTATTACTTTTTCCTATTATAGAATTTATATGCCGTGATTTTATAGGCGGTTGCTACAGTTTAAGACATTGCGGATCTTATGTTGAACCATGTTTTTAATGGCTGCACGGGCTGGTTTGAGGTATTGACGCGGGTCAAAGTCGGAGGGATTTTTCGCAAAGTGTTCTCTGATGGAAGCGGTCATGGCAAGGCGGAGGTCGGTATCAATGTTAATTTTGCACACTCCCAGTTTTCCGGCTCTGAGCAGCATATCCTCAGGAACACCTTGTGCGCCTTTAATTTGTCCGCCAAAGTCATTGCATTTTCCTACAAATTCAGGCAGTACGGTCGAAGCGCCATGCAGTACCAGTGGGTAATCGGGTAGAAGTTTAGAAATGGTTTCAAGGCGATCGAAGTCAAGTTTGCACTCGCCTTTGAATTTATAAGCACCGTGACTTGTGCCGATAGCAATAGCTAATGAGTCGACATTGGTGCGTTTTACAAATTCTACAGCTTGATCAGGATCAGTATATGTAGCATCTTTGGTGTTGACCTTAATTGCATCTTCAACACCAGCCAGACGGCCAAGTTCTGCTTCAACGACAACACCGCGTTCATGGGCGTAGTCTACAACTTTTTTAGTAAGCGCAATGTTTTCTTCAAACGGTAGTTTAGAGCCGTCAATCATTACTGAAGAAAACCCGCCATCAATGCAGGATTTGCAAACTTCAAAGTCTTCACCATGATCTAGATGTAAGCAAATGGGTAAGCCGGTGTCTTCCAGGGCGGCTTCTACCAGTTTGACAAGGTAGATATGTTTGGCATATTTACGAGCGCCGGCCGATACCTGGAGAATGAGTGGAGCTTGTTCTTCCTTGGCGGCGTCAACAATGCCCTGGATAATCTCCATATTGTTGACGTTAAATGCGCCTACGGCGTACTGACCCTCGTAGGCTTTTTTAAACATCTCTTTCGAAGTGACTAATGGCATTGAAATCCCTCCTTTATTTTTTGGAAAACCATATAGTATAGCATATATCGTATTCATTATAGCACAATTGGCTATAAATTACTCGCCAAGTTGGTTATTAAATTGCTGAGATCGGCAGGCAGTGGACTGACAAGCGTAAGTTGCTGCTTGGTAATAGGATGCGGTAAGATTAGTTTTGCCGCATGGAGAGCTTGGCGGCTAAGCAGGGTGATAGAACCGCCGTATAAATCATCTCCTAGCAGGGGGCAGCCGATATAGCTTAAATGGACTCTTATCTGATGGGTACGTCCTGTTTCAAGTGTGATGTCAAGTAAACAGGCATTACTGAAGGTGGCAAGGATCGAATAACGGGTAATTGCCTGCTGACCGTCGGGTCGAACTTCACGTTCAATAATACTGCCCGGTTTTCGGCCAATAGGTACATCAATTACGCCCTGGGGTGGTTTCGGGACTGCTGCAGTTATAGCCAGGTACTGTTTAGTTATATGCTGTAGGTTTTGATTTAGCACATGCTGAATATCAGGTCGCTTAGCGATTAGTACCAGACCTGAGGTATTGCGGTCTAAGCGATTGACAGGGTGAAAGCCGTATAGGTAGTTATGTGTGCTATAATAATGCAGCACAGCATTGCCAAGCGTACCTGAGGGCTGACCAGACGTTGGGTGAACAAGCATACCGGCAGATTTTTCTACCACCAACAGCCACTCATCCTCATATAAAATAGTAAGCGGCAGGTTTTCCGGAGTAATAGAGGAATTATTCGGCCAGGAAACTGTAATGATGTCTCCAGGGTAGACTAGGTCATTTATTGCTGCCGGGCGGGTGTTGATGACAATACTACCACTATTTTTTATTTTGCGCCATAGTGTTAATGATAATCCAGCCTGCCGGCGTAAAAAATCTTTTACTGGCAGGGCGGGACAGGTGGGAGATACTTTAAAATCAGGCATAGTGACTCCTTGCGCTAACTGGTTATATTCTATTATTCGCATTGCCAGTAAAAAAATCCTTTTAAAAAATACAGGAGGCAAGCTGCCTCCTTGGACGAATGATGGGATTACATCATATTTTGTACCATACTAATAATTTCTACTATATGTTCGCGTTCCATCGCTACAGATTCTTTGATATAGTCTCCCATGGGATTTGCCCGTAAGCTGTAGAAGTAGGCAAAACGCCGGTGGCGACGGATAAGACCTAAAAGGAGTGCCATAATTAGTAAGCGGCTGCCAAAGAATTGTCGCTGCTCGGTGTCAACAGGTTCATTGTCGTGCGTTGTAAAGCCGTGTTTTTTCATGACGGCGGCAAAACTCTCTTCATGCATGCAGATCATGTGGAGAATATGGGTACAATGTTGGAAAGTCAGGAATCCCTTATGGTATAAGAGATCTTGCCGTTTTCTTTTTTTGCATGAACAGTGAATTTTAGCTTTAATAGAACCCGGCGTTTTTGTTCCAGCGTCTTGGCACTGGCAATTTCTTTCGGTGAAATATCAATTATTTTTGGCTTACTTTCAAGTGATTCCATAACCGTGTAAATTGATGCGTTTAAATTGTTTAATTCTTTTTCAGCCTCATCCATGTCAATAGTACCAGATGATACCCAGTTTAAAATTGTGGCCTTACGCGTCTTTAAATTGACAAGTTGGGCTTCGGCATTGTGACGTGGCCTGTTTATTGTCTTATGGCGCTTATTTGCGGCAATGTATGAGGATGAATATGTTTGTATTATATGATTCCATACAGCTTCATCTAATTCTTGAACGGGTATTCCGGTTCGGCAATCGCATATACGCTCATTAATATAGGCGGTACAAACATAATAACTGTACTCGTTCTTTGTGCGTTTGGGATATGTTATGCCGCGCATAGCATATCCACATCCGGCACATTTGATAATGCTTGAAAGAAGGTATTCATGCTTTGTATTGCGTTTAGCTATGATTTTATTCTGTTCTCTTACTTCGCAGGTTTTATCCCATGTATCTCTGTCTATTATAGCCGGGATTGTAATTGCAACCCATTCCGATTTATCACGATGCAGTATTTTGCGTTTTTTCTGGGCAATTAATTTCTGATAAATTTTAAAAGTCCATTTCGTGCCGGCATACATTTCATTGGTAATCATCCGGTGCAGGACAGAAGCTGAGAAGGGTTTTCCTGTCCTAATATTGACAATCCCGCAGGCGCTAAGGTCGGCAGCTAAAGGCAAGATACCGTATTTTTTCTCTGAATAACGAGCAAATATATATCGAATTATTTCAGCTTCTTCCGGCACGATAACGTATTGGCCTGCAACCCTGTCGCAAGAATAGCCGAATGGGGGAGCGGCGAATAACGGTTTCCCTGATAATACCTTGGCTCTCTTACCGCGCATAGTCCGTTCACGAATTTTAGCTTTTTCAAAGGCTGATATAGCGCCGCGCATAGAGAAGAATAATCGTCCTTCCGGGCTCGCGTCATAGTCGCCGGTAACAAACAGTAGTTTTGCTCCGGCTTTTTCTATTTCATCGGCTAAGATAAGTTGATTAGTAAGATTGCGGCTAAGCCGGTCAGGGTCATAAACACAGACATTTTCTATAGTCCCAGCCCGTAGATCGTCACGTAACCGCTCAAGCGCGGGCCGTTCAAGAAATTCCCCTGAATAGCCGTCATCAACATATTCACTGATATTAGGAAGCTCAAGAGATAATAAACGCTGGCGGCAACTTTGTAACTGATCTTGTAGTGAATAACCTGTTCGCGCTTGCTCATCTGTACTTACGCGGCAGTAGACTGCATTCATAAGTATCACTCCCAGATGTTTAAATGAACTCGGTTTGCATACTAGAGTCAGATACAGCATCTTCATGAGAGTAGAAGATTATGATTTCTAGTCTCTTATTAAACCATTTGCACCGTAAGTTTTACATTGCTTCTATATTGGTATGTCAGCAGAATTACCAGTATCCCACTTAAATTACCATTTTCTTTTGGTACTGCTGAAACAGTTTTTTTCAATTCAAATGGTAATCGCGTCATTGTGGAACTAAAGGTGACGTCACCTTTTTAAAAAAGCAAGCAGGCAAGGATACAACCTGTGGCCGCATATATATTAAACGGGAGGGGGTAACTATGCCAAGTAAACCTAAAAAAAAGAATCCTGTACAGTTTCTAGGCTATGTTGCCGGTGATGGTGTTGTTAGTACGGAGCCGCCTGAATGGTTTATCAAGCGGTTAGGCATAGCCTTTGATTCTGTTTTGGATACTGAGTCTACTCGTAAGGAAAAGGCCGGTGATGAACCGGACAATTCCGTAGCATAAATGGACAAGGTGGTGAGGTGTTGCTATATATCCCTTCGCTCTTGGGAACAATGTAGTTATCCAAGAATGAAAGGAAGATAATATGGCTGACTTAATTGAGCTTCAGGAAATGATTGAAAAGCTACGCAGTAAAATGAATGAAGTTGCTCTAAAGAAAACATTAACTGATTCAGAAGTTGTGCGAGCAAGTCAAATGCTTGATGTGTTATTAAATGAGTACCAGCGAATGCTATCAGAAAAAATTAATAAATAGAAGCCCCCGGGATCTTTTTTCATGCCTCAAAATTGAAGTCGGAGCAGACAAAGCCGCCAGCGTTCCAAGCCGCTGGCGGTAATTTTGTGCAAAAAAATTTTTTTACTGATCAGTTATTCATCAGGATTGTCATCTGGGGTTGGTTTCGATGCTGCTGGTTGTAAATGCAACGAAAGGTTTGTTTTTGTTGATTGCACAAAAATATCATCTTGCCACATTTGAAACCTGTAAATTATTAGGGCAAGTAATGATGATAGAATAAAAGCTATTAAAGCAGCTTTAAAATCTAAAAATCCCCTACTGCTAAACCATGGCAAAAGCAAGTAGGAAAAAATAAAATTAGCGACAGCTTCTACAGCTAAATATAGGCCCCAACGTCCATAGATGAATTTTAATATCCAAATCGGAATTATTGGGAAGAGTCCATAGGTATATGAAGACATCATAGCGAGGGGATATGTAGTCTCTCTGAAATACCACCAGCCATTTGCGACTCCTATCTCACTAACGACTATACTCAAAAAACCACCTAATAAACCGGCACCTATAAAGCGTTTTAAATCTTCTTTGGGCATAAAAAAGAGGGTTAACCAAGGAACAATTAATGTGGCCCATAATATAACTTGATTACTCATAGTATTCCCTCCTTATGTCATGTACCATATTATCTGTCTTTTGCATCGCTTTAATACCCCAAATTGCGGTATTTAGTGAACTCATTTCATCAAGGCATTATAATACTTTTACTATTTTTCTGCTTCAATGATAAATGTAGTCCAAGCTGCTAACATAGTTTAATTGTAGCAATGATATTTTTCTACATTGTGTCTCTATCATGTGGAGTACATCCAAATAGGCTTCCCAGTGGTTTTCGGCCATCCGGGTAAGTGTATCATGCATCCCATCACTGGCATGTTCTGACGCTTCTACGACTGTGTTCATAAGCTCAAGTTGTTCAATCGCTTCTTGATGTAATGTAATCATGTGCGCAGGATCAACAGTTAACAGGCGACGGCTGAATAGTTTTTTCATGGTATATCATCTCCCAATGCCAAGGCTTGCAATATTACCGACGGCCTTTAAATGGAGCGATGAAACGAATCATTTTAATAGGCACATGCAGTGAAACACAACGATGGCAATGGGTGCTATTGACAATGATGTAATCACAACCAATATAGCAGACAGTACCACAGAAAGTGGAGCCTCTGCGATCAATCACAGCGTCAGTACCAAGGATGACTTCGTCACCTAAAAAGCAAAGCAACCGGTCTTTAAAGTTATCATGTTGCATTTTGTAAGACATGGGTTCTTCCATGAAATGATCATCACAGCACATCATTTCTTTGTCGGGATAGTCGCAGCACATGTTATCTTCAGGGCCATACCAATGCGGATATTTGGTTTCCATAAATATTAATGACCTCCTTTATTTACTATAGGAAAACTTATAATTCTTATATACCTGTTCTACTTCAATATATGAAGAACAAAAACATAATGTTACAACCGTTAACAATTTCAACGATAAATCAACTAAAAAATAAAGGGAAATAGTTGGTAAGCAGGGAAAAAAGTAATAAGTAGCGAATATAGAGCTATTCTTGAGAGTAGGTAGGTGAAGCTTCAAGCAATGGAGTTCATGAAAAACAGTAATATAATTCTTATTGGTTTTTTAGTGTGGCTAATTATTGCACCACGTGTGAATAGTCCACGCTATGGGGAACTTTTTTTGGCCTATATGACGGCGCTTTTATTCAGCCTTATTGCCAGTTCGGAAATTATGATGATAAAGCCAGTCGCTTTCTTCTTTACATTAGGTGGGGTACTGGCCTTTTGTTACGTTGTTATGCGTAAAACAATCAGGATAACAATTCATAAATAAGGAGGCCAACCTATGTCGTTACAGCCTGATAAGACAACTTCTTTGCGGGAAAAGAACAAGATTAAGAATAACGAACGGGCTGAGGTTCGCTATTTTAAGGGTGAGGAACAATTTGAGCGCTGGCGTAAGGAGTTTATCCAGCATCAAGACAACGAGCTTAAATTAGCGGCTGTCAGCAAATTAAGTTATGAGCCGGCAGACTATGAACCGTTGCTTGTTCAGGAACCATTCCCAGAGCTTGTTTTAACAGACCATAGTTATCTTATTGATAAAGCAGTGACCAAAACAGAAGAGAGCTATGTTTATCCCCAGGGGATTAGGATTGCAATAATCATCTCTCTATTTGTCATATTAGTTATTTTCTTTAGTCCTATTGTTCTTTTAATTACAGTGGCGATGGGAGTGGCGGCAGCAGTATCGCTGCACTTTACCCGGAAAGACCGGGAGCATGCGATCAAAGAGGCCGAGCGGGAAGCCAGGGAAGAAATGGCGCGGCGTAACGAGCAAGAAAGGCTGGTTTATGAAGAAAAGAGGCGTCAGCATGAAGTAAAAGAAACCGCTCGGCTGGCACTAATTCAGCAGTTGCTGACAGGAGCACCAGGTGCGGTTAGGGCCAGACTTGACGAGGTCTTGAGTCATTTAAAATTGCCGGTAGTTGTTGAAGTGGATATTGATTTTTTTGCTGATATTCCCTTTGTTAAGGTGTGGTTGCCTTCAAAAGCGGTTATCCCCAAACAAACTTGCGAAATGTTACCCTCAGGTCGTCTTCAATTCCAGGATAAAGATACACGGGTGTTTAACAAGCAGTATTTTGAGCTATGTGGTGCTATTATTTTACAGGTAGTATCCGTTATTTTGGCAAATATACCGTCTTTCCAGGAGGCCTATGCGGCCGGTGTTGTAAAAAATGACCTAACTGACGATTGTATTTTATCTGTAAAAATTCCCAAAGAAGAGATTGCCTCTATTAATCGGGCTAACAGTGCTATTCCTGCTTTACAGGCATTTGCAGCCATATATGAGTGTGATACTTCCCTGGCACTTTATCCTGTAGATATGTTATGTCCGCCTGAATGGGAAGAGATTGACAAGCAAGAGTTAAAAAGTTTGAAGGTGCGAATATTTCAATAGGGGATAGCCAATACTAAAAAAATGTGAAATAGATTATCACATAAGAGGAATTCTAATTTTTATAGAGAATAATTATCCTTAAAATAATTGGCAATGAATGCTAAGTAATTTCAAGGGGGAATATTCAATGAAAATTGCAGATTTAGTACAAAGTGCTGATTGGAAAGCTGAGAAGCATGTACCGGTGATTGAGGCACCAGATAAAGGTAAAGCAGGGGAAAAGGTTAGTATTGAGGTTTGTGTTGGTAAAGAAATTGCTCATCCGAATACTACCGAACACCATATTCGCTGGATAAAACTCTACTTTAAGCCTGATAACGCTAAATTTGCCTCTGAGGTTGCTACTTTTGAATTTGCAGCTCACGGTGAATCTACGGAAGGTGCTAATAAAGGTCCGGTCTTTACCGAACCTTTCGGTAAAGCAGTAATTAAACTTAACGGCTCCGGTACGTTAGTTGCTGAATCCTATTGTAATATTCATGGTTTGTGGGAAGGGACTAAGACTATTTCTGTAGAATAATTACATAAGATGTTCTTGAGGCCAGGGAGTTAGTCCCTGGCCTTTTTAATAAGATAAGAAGTATATGTTTTTGAGAGTTATGGAGGCCTTATAAAATAAGGAGTGTCAAGTATAAAACCCGGCACAGGCGACCCCGTGCTCCGTGCTCCGTGGCCGTAACCCCCGGCCTTTGCCGGAAAAAGCGTTCCGCAGGAGAAAAGCCGGGCGGTATTCCGTTAATAAATCCGTACTGTTTGAGCGTAGCGAGTTTACGGATTTTAGGAATATCGCCCGGCTTTTCAGCTTTTGGAGGCTTGGGGCCTAGACCTTTTGTTACTTTTGGGGCAATGCCAAAAGTAAAACCCCTCTCCTTGTATTCCATTGACTCAACTTAAGACAAAAAGCCGCGATAGCGGTTTGCTTATTCCAGCAGATAAAGTGGTGGGGATTAGTGAAACAATAAATGTCTGATTGTTCGATTAATTAATAAATGGTATAATATAGCTGAGGACTTAAAGGGGAACTGCATCATAATGTACCGGGAGGTTGATTGTATGCAGAAACTACTATTAGTCATGGCTTGTTGTTCTATTGTTTGGAATTATGACATTCCTCAGCGTTACAGACGTTATGAAAATGGTCAGGTACTTTGTGGCCGTCGCCTGGTTAGACTAACGCTATTAAGGATGGGAAGACACGTTGGGGCTAAAGTTGCCCGCCGCTTAACGCTTATGTTGCTGTTTTTTTCCTGGATGAGCCTTTCGTGTTATTTTATTGCCATTAGCGCTACTTTTCAGACAATTGGGCTTAAGTTGGTAGCATTGCTTGCTGCTATTTTGGGAACTATTGTTTTATGGCAGGATATGGAAGGCGCTTATCGGAACTTTACTGAGTGGTGTTACAATCAGGAAGATAGTATTATTTTGGTTACTAAAGGCTGTTGGGAGATTATCCTTGCAGGCTTAATTTTTATCAATGTGTATGTAATGAAGTAAAAAAGTTTACTGTTTTGTCCACTTGTAGAAGGATATTGTATTTATATGGAGAATATAAACTGCCGTGCTTAATTATATGCAGCGTAGATAAAGGGGGATAGGCATGGCACTAATTGTAAAAAAATTTGGCGGAAGCTCTGTAGCTACACCGGAAAAAATTATAGCAGTTGCCAGGCGGGTATTAAAGGAAAAAAATTCTGATGATCAAATTGTCGTTGTAGTATCAGCAATGGGAGATACTACAGATGATTTAATAAGTTTGGCGAAAGCGATTACAGATCAGACTACTGGACGAGAGATGGATATGCTTCTGGCAACCGGCGAACAAGTATCGATTGCGCTTTTAGCCATGGCATTTGCCAAACTAGGGCATGAGGCAGTATCTATGACTGGTTTTCAAGCTGGCTTTACCACCAATGAGATGTTTAACAAAGCAAAGATAACCGGCATTGCTGCCGACAGAGTCCGGCAAGAACTTAATGCCGGTAAGATTGTTGTAGTAGCAGGTTTTCAGGGATTGACTAAAAATGGTGATATCACTACCTTAGGGCGGGGCGGTTCTGATACTACGGCAGTGGCGGTAGCAGCCGGTTTAAAGGCAGATCACTGCGAAATCTATACTGACGTTGATGGAATCTATTCGTCAGATCCCAGAGTTGTTCCGACTGCGAGGCGCATGAAAGAAATTACATATAATGAAATGCTCGAAATGGCGCGGCTTGGTGCCGGCGTAATGCATCCACGTTCAGTAGAATTAGGGATGCATTATGATATGCCCATTCATGTCCGCTCTACGTTTACACAGGAACCAGGTACATTTATCAGGGAGGAATATACTATGGAAGAAAAAGAGTTTGTCATTCGTGGCGTAACACATGATACTAATGTTGCCAAAATAGCTGTGCTGGGAGTAGCAGATCAGCCTGGAATTGCCTATAAGATATTCTCTACCTTGGCAGAGGCCAATGTTGACGTAGACATGATTGTTCAAAGTGTTCGTGCTATGGACAAACACATTATCGACATGGTATTTACTATTGCCCAAGGCGATGCTCCCCAAGCTAAGAAAATTTTGGAGAGACTGAAAACGGAAATGGAATTTAGCGGCTTGATGATTGATGAGAATGTAGCCAAAGTATCGGTAGTTGGTGCTGGCATGCTAGGTAACCCGGGGATTGCCGCTACTACCTTTGGTGCGCTGGCTGATGCCGGTATTAATATAGAGGTTATTAGCACTTCTGAAATCAGTATTTCATGTTTGATTGCATTAGATAGAGTCAAAGAAGCTGTAAATGCCATTCACGCCCGCTTTTTTCCCGGTTAAAGCAAAGGATCAAGTAAAGGATCAAGCAAAAGACAGTCCTGACAAGGGGACTGTCTTTTTTTAAGATAGTATAGGTTTTTGAGAGTCGTGGAGGCCTTATAAAACAAGGGGTGTCAAGTACAAAACCAGGCACAGGCGGCCGGCACCCCTCGTAACTCCCGTAACCCCTCGGCCTTTGCCGGAAAAAGCGTTCCGCAGGAGAAAAGCCGGGTGGTATTCCGTTAAAAAATCCGTACTGTTTAAGCGTAGCGAGTTTACGGATTTTAGGAATATCGCCCGGCTTTTCAGCTTTTGGACGCTTAGGGCCTAGACCTTTTGTTACTTTTGGGGCAATGCCAAAAGTAAAACCCCGCTCCTTGTATTCCATTGACTCAACGTAAGACAAAGGACGCGTAGCGTTTTTCTTATGTGATTTGACATGAAAATTATAATAATTATTAATTAAATGCAATCACAAGGCTCTTTTGCAGTGGGTTACATTCCCATACACTGGGAGGAGAATGAGAATGTTTCGACGAATACGACTCTATACTAAGCCTAGTTGCTATTGGAGGGGATTAGATGATTGCATTAACGTTTGGTTTTCTGGAAGCCATCTTCGGACCTTTATTTTTCATAGTTTTAGCTTATTTTGGTACGTACTATTTTTATGGAGAAAAAGCTATATCTGAGAGACAACACTTGGCTTACCATAATGCCTTGTTTACTGGTGGAACACTTATCCCATTTTATTTATTTGATTTATATTTGAAACATAGAGAAAATTATTTTGACATAGAACTTGTCATTGCATTTATAGTTTTTGGGGTATATTTTTACTTCTTTGACTATAAGCTGGTTCTTAAAGAAACACCGGAAAATCTTCGAAAACGCCATGCTCTATTTACAGCTATTATGGTTGTCGTTTTAGGTGCCGGTCATTATGTTTTTATTCGGAGTAAATTTTATTAACAAAAATACGATAGTACTTTCAAGTGCCTTAGTGGTGAAATATTGGGCTATAAAATCCGTTTCAAAACGGAACGGGTGTGACAAAGAGGGACTGTCTTTTTTGCTGTACCCGGGTTTATTTAACAACTTTCAAAAGGAAAAATAATGATATATCCAGAATAAGTACATAATAGCCATATAACCCCAGTAGTGTCTAGTATATGTACGCTAGATGCACGTATTGGAAAGGAGGGCATTGGGTGGAAATAGCACTCATAAAAAATTTGTCTTGCCATGTTGGCGAGCAAGTAACTATACAAGGATGGATTTATAATCAGCGCTCTTCCGGAAAAATAGCGTTTCTTATTGTCCGGGATGGCTCAGGGCTGATGCAAGGGGTAGTGGTTAAGCAGGAAGCAGGCGAAGTCCTGTTTTCTGAGGCCAAAAAGCTAACCCAGGAAAGCGCTGTTAAAGTAACCGGTTTGGTGCGTGAGGAACCACGGTCAATTGGTGGCTATGAAATGCAAATTACAGGCTTAGAGATTGTCAGTATTGCCGAAGATTATCCCATTACCCATAAAGAGCATGGTGTTGATTTTCTGGCCGAACACCGGCATCTCTGGATTCGCACACCGCGACAGGCTGCTGTGTTACGTATCCGTTCTGAGATTGAACATGCGCTCAGAAACTTTTTTTATGAGCGTGATTTTGTCTTGGCTGATGCGCCGATTATCACACCAGCGGCTTGTGAAGGTACAACTAACTTATTTGAACTTGACTATCATGGCGAAAAAGGCTATTTATCGCAAAGTGGTCAGCTGTATAATGAGGCTAATGCTATGGCTTTAGGACGCATATATTGTTTTGGTCCTACTTTCCGGGCTGAGAAGTCGAAGACCCGTCGGCACCTGCTGGAATTTTGGATGATTGAGGCCGAAATGGCCTATTTTGCTCTTAATGATACCATGAAGCTCCAGGAAGAAATGATTAGCTATGTTATTGAACGGGTGCTGGAAAAATGCACGAATGATCTCAAAGCACTGGAGCGAGATGTCGAAAAACTGAAGGCCATTAAGCTGCCGTTTCCGCGTATTAGCTATACAGAGGCTGTTGAAATCCTGAAACAAGCAGGCGAAGAATTTACCTGGGGAGATGATTTTGGTGCACCCCATGAGACCATTATTTCCAGCCACTTTAATGCGCCGGTATTTGTTCACCGTTATCCAACTGCAATTAAAGCTTTTTATATGAAACCTGATCCAGATAATCCTGAAGTAGTGTTAGGCGCTGATCTGTTAGCTCCTGAGGGCTATGGCGAAATCATTGGCGGCGGTCAGCGTATTGATGATTTGGCATTACTAGAGCAGCGGATTGCCGAGCATAAGTTGCCACAAGAGGCCTTTGAGTGGTATCTGGATTTAAGACGGTTTGGAACAGTACCGCATTCCGGTTTTGGACTGGGCCTTGAACGGACAGTTGCCTGGTTATGCGGTCTTGAGCACATTCGTGAGACTATTCCATTCCCGCGCATGCTGCATAAAATGTATCCTTGAATTAGAATGAAACAGGGGGAGAGAAGCATGACAGTAAGTCTTGCCGCAACACACGCAAAGGGTAAATTTGCTACTGACAAAATCTTTGGAGCTTCAGCAGCAGCTAATCAGGATGCTGCTCAATATGGGAAAGATAAGGTTGTCAACGCTACTATCGGCGCAATTTTAGATGATAAGGAAGCTTTGGTATGTTTGCCTACAGTCGAAAAGGTATATCGAAATCTGCCAATAAATGAAGTCGTAAACTATGCACCTATTGCTGGGTTACCTGAGTTCTTAGAGGCTGCCACGGCCTTAGCTTTTGGTGATAACCGTCCTGAGGCTTACACCAGCGCGGTAGCCACGTCTGGTGGGTCAGGGGTAATCCATCACACGATTGCGAATTATACAGAGATTGGTGATACGTTACTGACTTCTGACTGGTACTGGGGTCCGTACAAGGTATTATGCCAGGATGCCTTGCGCAAGTTGGATACATATACTTTGTTTGATGAAAAACAAAACTTCAATAGTAAGTCATTTGCAAGCAAAGTCAATGAACTTTTGACTAAACAAGATAGTTTAGTAACTATTATTAATACTCCAGCCCATAACCCTACTGGTTATAGCTTAAGTGACAGTGAATGGGACAATGTGCTGGAGGTTCTTAAAATGGCGGCTAAGGACCAATCCAAACGCGTGATTCTGCTAGTAGACATAGCATATATTGATTATGCAGGTGAGAAGAATGCGTGCTGTACCTTTATGAAGAAATTCGGCAATTTACCGGATAATTTGCTTATCATTTTGGGCTTTAGTATGTCCAAAGGGTATACTATGTATGGGCAGCGTACCGGTGCTATGATTGGTATTTCCCCAAATAAGGATGTTGTCCAGGAATTTGCTGATATTAACCAATTTACCAGCAGAGCTACCTGGTCTAATATCAACCGCGGTTGTATGCGGCTCTTAGCGACCATTTACAACGATAAAGCCATATTGACACAAGTGGAAAAGGAACGCAATGAATATTACAATATGATCCGTGACCGTTCGGACATCTTTGTCCGTGAGGCTAAAGCGGCTAATCTGCACATGTTGCCATATATCGCAGGGTTTTTCTTAACTGTTCCGGCTAATAATCCTGATGCTGTGTGCGATAAGCTACATGAAGACCATATTTTTGCTGTACCGCTTGCCAAGGGTATTCGCATTGCCGTATGTGCTGTGCCGTCCTTTAAAATTACCGGTATGGCAGCCAAAATGGCTCAGGCCATGGCTGACGTGGATAGATAAAACATGTTTGATAAGTAAGGTGCGGGAAATACTATTTTAAAAGGAGGTTTGATGCTCATGAAATGTGATCACCGCAACTTACTTAAGAATACTTCATTGGAATTTCCTCGTACTGGTTTTTGGATGGTACATGTTTTGGGAGCCATGTTCCTTGTTTTATTCGGCATGCGTTTGGCGGTAAGAAACGCGTCAATACCAATAATTGCTTACCGACTATTCAAAAGGCTGCGGTAAGCGCTGTATATAGACTGGCTATAATTTCATACGGCCATCTTTCCCAATACTGTATAGGGATAAGATGGCCGTATTTGTTTTAGCTATTGCCCATAAGTTGACCAGTTTGGGACAGATCATAACCGCCCATGCCGCCCACTTCGTTACGAAATACATCGGAACGAATAACGTCTAGCAGAGTTTGAAAATGTGGTTTATCGATATCTTCCTTACGAAGGACAATGTCATAACGCTCTTTTTTCAGAAAAATAAAATTAATATCATTGACTTGTAGTGCAGCTTTTTCAATGCCGATACCTACATCGCCTTCACCTCTGGCAATACAGCTTGCAACTGCCAAATGGCTCGTTTCTTCTCTGGAGTAGCCTTTAATCTGATGATAATCAATGTCAAGAACGTGAAGCATTTCGTCGAGTAAGACCCTTGAACCTGAGCCACGTTCCCGGTTGATAAGTGTTATGTCAGGCCGGGTCAAGTCCTGCCAAATGTTGATATTTTTCGGATTGCCTTTAGCAACATAGAAACCGGTATTACGATATGCCAAATTGTAGACCAGCGTCCGGTGTCCTGGTAAGAACCTACGTACATAAGGAGTATTGTACGTATCAGTGTCGCTATCCCACAAATGGGCAGTAGCGATATTAGCAGTCCCGCGATAAAGGGCTAACAAGCCGTCGATGCTGCCAGAGTAATTACGAAAACAGCGAACGTGAGGCAGGGCTCTTTCTAGGTGTCGTATTAGAATATCAAGTACAATATCTTGCCCGCAGATAATGAAACTCTCGGGTTCCGTAGCCGGGTCATCTGTTGGCGGTTGGACAGCGGTTTGTTTGGTAAGCATATTGTTCTTTTTTGATCTTTGGATATAGACTTCTAAATCCGGTGCTTCGACGCGGACTTTCCGCCCAATATGATAGGCTGCAAGATCGCCACGCTTAATCATTTCATAAACAGTGAAACGAGATATTTTCAGGATTTTAGCGACCTCTTCGGGGGTGTAGGCAGTTGTATCACTCATAAGTATGCACCTCAATAAAAAAGTTGTAATAATTTAAGAGCAAGCTCTTGCCAATATCATACAACAAATATTATAATAACACCATAGGGATTATGTTATGTTTTGTTAGTTTATATTTATTGGATTTAAAATTATTGCTTCAGAAGGCAGTCAAGAGCTTATTTCTAGCCAGTTGGCCAACCAGCAACATCTGATTTTCGCTTATTGGCTGGTCTAAAAGATATGATATTAGGAGAATCAGTAAAGGGTGTGTTTTAAGTGCTGCAAGTAACGATAAAGAAAAAATTAGCAGATTTTACGCTGGACATTGAGTTTACTGTTGAAAATAATATTTTGGTTTTGTTTGGTCATTCAGGAGCAGGTAAGACAACCATCTTACGCGCGATTGCCGGTCTTTTGCGCCCAGATGAAGGAACCATTATTCATAATGAACACATTTTATTCTCTTCCACGGACAGAACATTCGTACCACCGCAATTTCGGCGTGTGGGATATATGTTTCAGGAATTTGCCTTATTTCCCCATATGAATGTAAGGGAAAACATATGGTATGGCGTTAAACAATATGATAATAAGTCGCAGGAACTTTATGAAAGGCTGCTGGGACTGCTGCGGATTGAGCATCTGATAACGCGGTTTATTGATAGGTTATCAGGAGGGGAGAAGCAACGTGTTGCTCTTGCGCGTGCCTTGATGGCCGAGCCTGCTATTTTATTGCTGGACGAACCTTTGTCAGCGCTTGATAGTGATACCCGGCTGGAATTACAGGCAGAACTGAAAAAAATTCAACAAATCTGGAATATTCCTTTTGTTCTTGTAACCCATGATCTTTCTGAGGCCAAGACGTTAGGCGATCAATTCCTATTTTTGGAGAAAGGCAGAAAAATGGGCAGTCCTGTTTTGCGGCCAAGTGAGTTTCTTCAGTGTCAAAACATTGGGTAATAGGAACGTGATGAATCTTCCGAGTGTGAACTAGACGTATACCGGAATTCATTATCCGTATGGATGATGGATTCCGGTATACGTCTAATTTAGTTTGGGGGTAATAGTGGCAGGAAATTAGAGGCATATAGTTGAATAAATTAAATATAGTGTAAGGAAGTATATCCTGATGGGGGGCCTTTTTGTGTCAGCGAAAATTCGTATTACGTTTTCTAACGGCCATACGGGTGAGTATGCTAAGGGTGTTACGCTGTTGGAACTTAGCCGGAATGCTGCGCATAGGTATATAACACCAGTAGTGGCTGCTAAAGTGAATAACGAAATTAAAGATTTGCAAAGTGTGTTAGAGCAAGATAGCAGGGTAGACTTTATCGAGCTTCGCAGCAGTGACGGGATGAAGGTTTATCAACGCAGCATAACGCTGGTTATGATTGTTGCTGCGCAAGAATTGTTTCCCGGTTGTGAAGTGACAGTGGAACATTCTTTAAGTAAAGGCTTATATTGTGAGTTGCACCACGGGCGGGATGTAACGCCTGAGGATATTACTCAACTTGAGCAGCAGATGCGTCAGATTATGGTTGAGGATCGTCCCATTATCCGCATAACATTGCTCAAAACTGAGGCAATAGAATTGTTTAAGGCAGCTGGACGCAAGGAAAAGGTCAGTCTGTTAGAGCAGCTTAATAGGGAAAAGGTAAACATTTACTATTGTGGACAGATTTACGACTATTTATACGGGACGATGACACCATCTACAGGGTATTTGCAAGTGTTTGAGCTCAAAAATTATCCGCCAGGGATTATTTTACGACTCCCTGAAGTGGAAAATCCCAATAAATTGCCACAGTTTATTGAGAATCCAAAGTTGTTTAAGGTATTACAGGAAGCCGAGGCGTGGGGCAATATCCTGCGGTGCGGGTATGTGGCTACCCTTAATGAGTGTACGAAAGCGGGGGGGATTGGCGATATTATCCGGGTAGCCGAAGCACTGCATGAGAAAAAAATTGCCCAGATTGCCGATTTTGCAGCTTCCCATCATAATGATGTGCGAGTAATCCTGGTAGCTGGACCATCTTCTTCCGGAAAAACAACCTTTGCCCAACGACTTAATATTCAACTACGGGTTAATGGTGTGTGGCCTGTACCTATTTCCCTGGATGACTACTTTGTTGATCGAGATAAGACACCCATTGATAAAACGGGAGCTTTTGATTTTGAGGCTATTGAAGCCATAGACTTGCAATTATTCAACTCTCATTTGGCCCGGATTTTAGCCGGAGAAGAAGTGGAGATGCCTACCTATAACTTTAAGACAGGGCAGCGGGAGCACCGGGGACACCGGATTAAAGTGGATAAAGGTCAACCGTTAATCATTGAAGGTATTCATGGCTTAAATGAACGCCTGACAAGTGCTGTTCCCCGTCACTGTAAAATAAAGATATATATTAGTGCGTTAACACAATTATCCATAGACAGTCATAACCGTATCCCGACAACCGATGCCCGTCTTATTCGCAGGATTGTACGTGACAGTGAATTTCGTTCGCATGATGCGCTAATGACACTAAAGATGTGGAATTCTGTGCGGCGTGGTGAGGAGCGCAATATTTTTCCTTTCCAGGAACAAGCTGATCTCATGTTTAATTCAGCTCTTATTTATGAATTGGCGGTGCTTAAAAAGTATGCCGAGCCGCTCTTGGAAAAAATCACCAGTCAAGAACCTGAGTATTCTGAAGCACGGCGGTTACTAAATTTCCTGGAATTCTTTGATTCAGTGGAAGATGATGAAATTCCTCCTAATTCTATACTGCGCGAATTTATCGGTAAGTCCTGTTTCGAAAAATAGTAAAAATAGAAAAGACCCTGTCCGTCTTTAAAACGACAGGGTTTTTTCTATTTTTACTTATCTGTTACTCTCAAAGAACTTAAGCGCTACTTCAGGGAACACGGCATAAGACAGCACATCTTCAGTAGAAGCATTGGGGTAGCCTTTTTCAGCTAGCTCCTGGCGAAGCGCAGCCATTTGTGGTTTAATATCATCAGCCGGGCGGTGGGTAATAATCTCATCATCACCAATAAGTGATTGTAAAAACGCAGGATCAATAGGGGCTGGCGTGCGGCCATATTTGCCACGGGCCAGGTCTTTGACTTCCCGGGGCACGACCTTATAGCGGCCCAGCATAACGTTGAAGGCGGCCATGGAACCGACAATCTGGCTTGTTGGTGTAACCAGCGGCGGATAACCCAGTTCGGCCCGCACTTTAGGCATTTCTTCGATAAGTTCAGGAAATTTATCAGCCATACCCTGTTCCTTCATCTGGTTCAAGAGATTAGAGAGCATGCCGCCGGGGATTTGGAAGGACAATACCTTAGTATCAATTTCAATATTTGTATTAAGGTGGAAAGTTTCAGCAAGCTCTTTTTTTACCCTTCTAAAATGATCGGCAATTGGGAAAAGTTTTTCTTTGTTCAGACAGGTATCACGCTCATTGCCTTCCAGTGTGGCAATCATGGCTTCAGTAGGCGGTTGGGAGGAAGCGAGGGCAAATGGTGACAGGGCACAGTCAATGATATCAACACCGGCCTCAATGGCCTTTAAGTATGTCATGGAAGCCATGCCGCTGGTGTAATGGGTGTGCAGGTGAATAGGAACAGTAATTTCGGCTTTAAGAGTCTTGATGAGCTCATATGCTTTGTAGGGAGCGAGTAAGCCGGCCATATCTTTAATACAGATAGAATCAGTGCCCAGGCTGACAAGGTCTTTGGCTACCTTGAGGAACGACTCATTGTTATGGTAAGGGCTGATCGTGTAGACGAAGGCGCCTTGCACATGAGCACCAGCCGCTTTGGCAGCCCGCATGGAAACTTCCATATTGCGGACATCATTAAGCGCATCAAAAATGCGAATTACGCCTACGCCATTGTCAACAGCACGATTAACAAATTCGCGAACAACATCGTCGGCATAGTGATTGTAGCCAAGTACATTTTGGCCGCGTAAAAGCATTTGAATGGGGGTTTTTTTCAAATACTTCTTAAGCGTACGCAGCCGCTCCCAGGGATCTTCATTTAAGAAACGCAGACAGCTATCAAAGGTAGCGCCGCCCCAGGCCTCAATCGAGAAATAGCCAATTTCATCAAGTTGCTCCAAAACAGGCAGCATGTCTGAAGTGCGCATCCGTGTAGCTGCTAGTGATTGATGGCCATCGCGCAGGATGGTTTCTGTTATTTTTACTGGATTATTTGTAGTCATGCAAATCCCCCTTATTGTATTAAAAAATATGATATGAATGCGAATAATTAAATTTTAGTCGGTTATTAGCATTTTTACCAGTATTATTTTAAAAAAAATACTGTATACATGACACAAAAACCAAAATATGTATTATTATTTTGGAATACAGTCAAGTTTCCGGGCCAGAATGGCCGCCATTTTACTTGTACCAGTCATGGTGGGCATACCGTTGTAATGACCAAGCTTGGTTAGGGTAGAATATATATGCGGGTTCTCAACTGGACTATGAGCAGGAGCGGCATTACCATAATCATTTACATGTTTGGTGCCTTCTTCAGGGGGAAGAAGCCGTCCAGGTCCACCCACGCAGCCACCTTTACAAGCCATACCTTCGATAAAGTTGAATTCCCGCTTGCCTGCTTTGATTTCTTCTAATAGTTTTGTGCAGTCAGGAATACCGTCTGCCTTAATGGGATTAAACAGCTCAGCCCGACGCGGAATTAATTTTTCCAAAGTGGTGCCAACCGCGGCGCTGACGCCGCCAGTACGGGCATAGACCCGACCACCCCAGGAAGCTACTGGATTTTCTTCATCTGGCTCCTCGGAGGGCTTGATAGCAGCTGCTTCAAAGATAGTTTCTAGCTCCTGAAAGGTCAAGACAAAATCGATAGCACCTTTAAGCTCAGGTAGCTGTGCTTCAGACTTTTTAGCAACACAGGGGCCGATAAAAACGACCTTGGCCTCAGGTTCAAGTTCTTTGATTAACCGCCCAGAGGCGATCATAGGCGATACTGATGGTGATATGTGGACCATTAAATCAGGAAATTTATTTTCAATTAACTTAATCCAGATAGGGCAGCAGCAACTAGTGATTAAAAAATCATCTTCGTTTTTGACCTTATCATCATACTCGAAGGCTTCTTTTATGGTGATAAGGTCAGCATATAAGGCCGTTTCTACCATTTCACTAAAGCCTAATTTTAACAAGGCACTGCGCAGCTTTCCGGCAGTTACTTCAGAGCCAAACTGTCCGGCAAAGGCGGGTGCAACAGATGCATATACTTTATGAGAGTTTTGCCGCAGGAGATTAATGAGTGGGACAAATTGGGATTTGTCGGCTAAGGCACCAAATTTACAGGCGCTAATGCAATAGCCGTCATGCGCGCATTTGGTTCTGTCAATGGAGGGACGTCCCAGTTCGTCACGGGTAATAGCGCCAAGCGGGCAGGATTGTTCACAGGTGGAATCCTGGCAATTTTCGCAAACTTCTGGATTGGCAATAACAACAGGTTCGCTGCCTATGCCCATGAGCGCTTCTGCATCATACTCATTGATGACTTCTTCCGAATCGGTAGGGTCCAGTCCCATGGCAATGCGAATCTGATTGGCAACAAAGCGACGGGTAGCTTTATCTGTAAATTCTTGTTGTAATAAATGGCATATTTCTCCTTTGCGTTCAAATAATGTTCCTTCCCAGGCAGCTTTGGCAACTTGGTACAGAATTCTTGGACGGATATTGAGGTCAGGAGGGGTATTTTTTGGCATATGTATCACCTATCCAATATAATATTCTCATATAAATTTTGGAGGTTTTTTGTTCAGATCTTTTGTAGTGTATGTAATTCTTTATAGGTAGTATTCGTAAAAAAAGATAAAGCTGTCTGACTGCCTGTTTTCCCGGATGAATCATCTGCGACAGGCACACACTAACCAGGATGTAACTTAATGAGGTGAACATATGGAAAAGATTTGCCCACTGTGTAATGCCTTGCAGCAAATTACAGAAAAATGTCCTCAATGTGGCGCCACACTAGTTGATGGTGGCGCTGTCAGCAGCTATCTTGGACCATACAGTCCATATATGGATACTCAATGTCTGCCTTATAAATCAGAGGACTATTGTTTACATCTGCTATACTGTCCTGTGTGCCAATATGATACAAGAATCCAACTAGCATTTGTGATGATTTAATGAGCATAAAAGATGAAAAACAGATAAATACTATAAAAAAACGAAGGGGTGAACTATATGTCGAATCCAATGGTTAAATGC
The DNA here is from genome assembly GCF_057319775.1 of Sporomusa sp. 246TCP1. Taxonomy (NCBI): domain Bacteria; kingdom Bacillati; phylum Bacillota; class Negativicutes; order Selenomonadales; family Sporomusaceae; genus Sporomusa; species Sporomusa sp. 246TCP1. The sequence goes on from NZ_CM170492.1 coordinate 1,576,324, forward strand.
AGTGTTGATCAATGTACCCACTATATGCCTGGCGAGCAGTGTATGGCCGCAAAAATTAGTGTCTATAATGATGAGCTCAAAGGGACTTCAGGCAAGCCGCAGGATACCTTGTGCAAGGCTTTTCATCACCGCAAGACAATGGGGGATATGGTTGGTGCTTTCCACAACGCCAATATTGGCGGTACTATGTCAGCCGCCTTTTTGGAAGGTACACAAATCACTCCAGCAGTAGAATGTTTTGTTAATAACTGCAAATTTTGGGATAATGGCAATTATTGCAACGCCGAAAGCATTCATGTAGCAGGTCCTAATGCTTCCAAAACATCAGACACTGACTGTGAAACCTTTCAAGAAAATAAATAATTTATTCACTTGCTGGAGTATAATAGATAACGCCGGAGCCATGGCTCCGGCGTTATCTATTAGTGCTGGTTATGACAGTCGCATTTGCAGTTTTCCTCATGATCGACAATTTCTATACAGTCAAGCTGTGCTTTCACCTGTGTTCGTATATTGTCAAGATAACGACGGCGAAGCTCGGCTTGTTCAGAACGTTCATTGTCAGTAAGACCTGTTTCGCGACTTTTTTTGGCCAAAGCATTTATTCTGGCAATTAGCTCAGGCGTTATCATCTTTTCCCCTCACTTTCCTAAAATTTTTTAAAAACTACTATTCACAGTAAATGCATTGTATTATAAAAAATAGTAACAAATTATTGACAAATACGCAAGTTAGAATGAAAATAAGAAGCAAAGAATAATAATTTTTTGACAAAGGTGGAAAAGCTTATGAATAAATGGCGTTGTAGTGTGTGTGGGTACATACATGAAGGAGCAGAGCTGCCGGAAAAATGCCCGATTTGTGGTGTTGGTCCGGAGGAATTCACTGTCGTTATAGAAACGCCTGCGCCAAAGAAGGCAGGTAAGCGCTGGAAATGTACAGTATGCGATTATGTTCATTCCGGCGATACACCACCTGATAAATGTCCTGTCTGCGGCGTTGGCTCGGAATTATTTGTTTTGCTGCTTGATGAGATTTTGGAACTAACCACAGAGGCGGTACTTACGGCAGGACTTGATACGGCTAATTCGGCTGTAGATAAAATAAGCTACGGGCTGTATATTGTTACCTCTGTTAAAGATAATAAGTTTAACGGGCAATGCTGTAATACTCTGTTTCAATTAACAAGCAATCCTCTGCGGGTGTCGGTATGTCTTAATAAAAATAATCTTACCCATGAATACCTTATGGATAGCGGTGTATTGGCAGTGTCAATGTTAACTACCAGTCAACCGGAAGCCGTCCGCCGGTTTGGCTACCAGTCTGGCCGTACTACAGATAAATTTGCCGGTGTGGAATATATTGCCGGAAAAAATGGCTGTCCTATTCTGAAAAATTGTCTTGCGTATATCGAAGCAAGCATATTGCCGGAAAAAATGGTGGATGTGGGTACTCATACGTTATTTGTTGCCGATGTTACTGCCGGGAGAATGGTAGTAGATCAGGAAGCACTAACATATAGTTTTTATAGGAGCATTAAATGATGACTGGCGAAATATAAGTAAATGCACGAATAAAAAAACACCTGTCATGGGCGGCAGGTGTTTTTTCTGTACATACGCTTGGCTTTTTCACGAAAATGAGTATAATATTATCATACCATTAAGCAGATAATACAAAATTTTGGAGTGTGATACTATGAAAACGGTCATAACAATTGTCGGACAAGATAGGGTCGGCATTATTGCCATGATCAGTAATATTTTAGCGGAGAACAATATTAACATTCTTAATATCAATCAGAATATCCTGGAAGGCTTTTTTAACATGGTCATGTTGGTTAATATGTCGCAAGCTATTATCAGTCTGAAAGATTTAGGTCAACTGCTAGGCGAAAAGGGTACTGCCATGGGTCTTGATATTAAAGTGCAACATGAGGATATATTCAATGTAATGCACCGCGTATAATAACTGTCTTTAAGCTTGGAGGAATATACACATGTTCACAATGAAGGACGTCAATGAAACTAATCGCATGATTGAAGAAAATAAGCTCGATATTCGGACAATCACGATGGGAATCAGCCTGCGAGACTGCGGGCACCCGGATACTAAGATATTTTGTCAGAATATCTATGACAAGATCACCCGTACAGCAAAAAAATTGGTTAAGACCGGGGAAGATATTGAAGCTGAATATGGCATACCTATTATTAATAAACGTATTTCGGTAACGCCAATTGCTATTGCTGCCGAAAGCTGCCATACAGATAGCTATGTTGCAGTGGCGCAGGCATTGGATGCTGCTGCCAAGGAAGTAGGGGTAAACTTTATTGGCGGTTTCACGGCGCTTGTGCAAAAAGGCTATACCAACGGGGACCGCATACTGATACGCTCTATTCCCGAGGCGTTGGCTGTAACGGAACGGGTATGTTCATCAGTCAATTTAGGTTCAACCAAAGCGGGTATTAATATGGACTGTGTCCGGGAAATGGGCGAGATTATCAAGCTTACTGCCGAACAGACCAAAGACCGGGACGCACTAGGTTGTGCTAAACTGGTAGTGTTTGCTAATGTGCCTGAGGACAACCCCTTTATGGCTGGCGCATTCCACGGTGTTGGTGAGCCTGAGGTTACTATCCATGTAGGCGTAAGCGGTCCTGGTGTTGTTAAACGGGCACTGGAAGATGTACGTGGGCAGGATTTTAGTGCTGTGGCAGAAACAATAAAACGCACGGCCTTTAAAATTACCCGTGTTGGCCAATTAGTGGCTCAGGAAGCCTCACGGCGGCTTGGTTATCCGTTTGGCATTATCGACTTATCGCTGGCACCGACGCCGGCGGTTGGTGACAGTGTAGCGCATATCCTGGAAGAAATGGGCCTGGAAAGTTGTGGAGCACCAGGTACAACGGCAGCCCTGGCGCTGTTAAATGATGCTGTTAAAAAAGGTGGTTTGATGGCTTCCTCCCATGTAGGAGGTCTTAGCGGAGCCTTTATCCCAGTCAGCGAAGACGCGGGTATGATTGCCGCTATCGAACGTGGCAGCTTGACGTTGGAAAAATTAGAGGCGATGACCTGTGTATGCTCGGTTGGTCTTGATATGATTGCTATTCCGGGAGATACTTCGGCAGCTACCATATCGGCGATTATTGCCGACGAAGCGGCCATTGGCATGATAAATAACAAGACAACGGCTGTGCGGGTTATTCCTGTACCAGGTAAAAAAGTTGGGGATAATGTTGAATTCGGCGGACTGTTGGGCTATAGCCCGATTATACCTGTGAGCAAGTTCAAGTCAGACGATTTTATTGCCCGGGGCGGGAGAATCCCGGCTCCTGTTCGCAGCCTGACTAATTAGCAGGTAAGTAACTTAGAATAAAAAAGCGCTATCGCGCCCTTGAGGATACGGCTAACCGCAGAGTACACAGAGAGCGCAGAGGGGAGATGTATATCGAGACATTCCCTCTGCGTACTCTGCGTCTCTGCGGTTCAAAAACCATATACTTATCTTAAAATAAAAGGCGAGATTGCCGTACTGTCGCTCGTAATGATTGGGAACAGGGAGCACCTGCTCTCAATCATTGTGAACAATAGTGAAGCAATCTCGCCTTTTGGGGTCTATTTTACTAAAACCTTTGATTGGCCTCCCGATGGATGGTGATAGCCGCCAGTTTGTCTTCGATAGTTGCTGCCGCTGTCCAAAGGTTTTTAAACACAGTGGAATTTTTGAAGCTCGCGCTCCAGAGGTAGGAATCTTCCGGCGTGTAGTAGGCAAAGATGATTTCCTGGTTGGGAGTTTTCGGCATGAGGCCCTCCGCATCGGTGAGTAAGGCGTAAGCCCCCTCTGGCGTAAGCTCAATACCCAGCACCGGTTGCCCATCTTCCACTTCGGTTTCTTCAAAGCCTAGCGATTGGTAAAATTCTAAAATGTTGTCACTCATACGTGCTCATCTCCTTAAGATTATTGAATGGTTGTTATTGCTAGAAAAGGGATTCAAGTAGTTGTTGTTGAATTAGGGCATGATAATAACTAACAGATTTAGGTAACGGGAGGTTGAATAAACAGTATATGAAAAAAGACTTTGTACAATTAGGGCTGATAGCACCGCTGGCTCAGGGGCTTACCAAGGCGGGTATCACTGAACCTACAACGATACAAATTGAAGTTATACCACCAGCATTGGCTGGCAAAGATATTATCGGTCAATCGCCTACCGGTACAGGAAAAACACTGGCCTATCTTTTACCGCTTTTCCAAAAAATTGACACTGCCAAACGCGAGACGCAGGCTTTTATTTTGGCACCAACTCATGAATTGGCCATCCAGATCCAGCGTCAAATTGAATTGTTGGCAACTAATACCGGCCTGCCGGTGACGGCCACCCCGATCATCGGTGATGTCAATATTATGCGGCAAATTGATAAATTAAAGGAAAAACCGCATATCATTACCGGTTCAAGTGGGCGTATCCTCGAATTGGTGCAGAAAAAGAAGATAAACACCCAGACTGTTAAGACCATTATTCTCGATGAGGTTGACAGGTTGCTTGATGATAATAATACGGACAGTGTCAAAGCTGTCATTAAGACTACGCAAAAGGACAGACAACTTTTGGCTTTTTCTGCAACAGTACCGCAGGTGACGCTTGTGCGGGTGCAAGAACTTATGAATAACCCTGTTGAAATATTGGCGGCGCAAGACCAAGCCGGTAATAAGCCGGATATTAAGCATATTTATTTTGTAGCTGAGCGGCGGGATAAGTTTGAATTGCTGCGCAAAATAGTGCGAGCCATTCCCATTGACAGAGCGCTGGTCTTTATCAATCGTAGTGATGATGTTGAGTTAACGGTGGACAAGCTCAACTATAATGGCTTAACTGCCGCCGGTATCCATGGGCGTTTTCTTAAAGAAGACCGGAAAAAAGCCCTGGATGGGTTTCGGAGTGGTAAACTTCAATTGCTGATTGCCTCTGATTTGGCAGCCCGGGGGCTTGATATCCCCGGAGTAGATTTTGTAGTTAATTTAGACTTGCCGGAAGACCCGGCCATCTATTTGCATCGAACCGGTCGTACCGGGCGGGCGGGGAAAAGTGGGATCGCGATTTCCATAGTATCACCACGTGAAGCTGCTTTAATTACTCACTATGAAAAACAGCTACAGATAGAAATGCTGCCAAAGGAAATAGCCCATGGTAAAATTTTTGCTACAAAAGCAGGAACTAAGCCAGGCAGTAAGATAAAGAAATAATCTTGTATGTAAAATATTCTGCATTTCCCTTACTATTCCTCTTGCACTTGTCACAGTTGCTAAGAGTTATGTTAAAATGTTACAAGGAGAAAATAGTAAAAATGAATAAAATAATGATGATAGTAATGCTGGTAGTAGTAGTGGCTATCAGCGCTGGCTGCAACCAGGTTGTTGCCGGTCAAGGAGGAATTAGTATGACTACCGAGGAAGCGCTTTCTTTGTGGCAGGCCCAAAAAGCTGTCATTATTGACGTGCGTACTTCCCAGGAATATCAGGCAGGTCATATTCCTGATGCAATGCTTATCCCGCTCAATCAGTTAGAAACTCGGTTAGATGAAATACCCCAAGATCAGACGGTGCTGCTTATTTGCCGTAGTGGCAGAAGAAGTGCTCAGGGAACAAACTTGCTGCGCAGCAAGGGTTTTGAACAGGTAGTAAACATCGAAGGCGGTATGCTCGCCTGGCGTGGACCGGTGGTTAAGTGAAGTTATATATTGCTGAAAAACCCAGCATGGCTGCTGAAATTGCGAAATATTTGCCAGGACCGGTAAGCCGCAAGGATGGTTATATTACTACCGGCGATGGCGTAATTACCTGGGGCTATGGGCATATTCTCCGCCAGGCTGAACCAGATGAATATGATCCCAAATATGAACGATGGCGGGTAGAAGATTTGCCGATAATCCCGCAAAACTGGAAGCTGTTGGTGGCTGATTCCTGCAAAAAACAATTTGAAATTGTCAAAGGCTTGATCGACCAGGCAACAGAAATTGTTCACGCCGGTGACCCTGACCGGGAAGGACAGTTATTGATTGATGAAGTATTGGATTATGTTAATAACCAAAAGCCGGTCCGCCGGATTTTGTTAAATGCACTTGACGAGCATAGCATAAAAAAAGCCATTATCAGCCTGCGAGATAACCAGGAGTTTCATGACTTGAAACAGTCAGCCTTAGCCAGATCCCGTGCTGACTGGCTGATTGGCATGAATCTATCCCGGGCATATACATTAGCAGCCCAGCAGGCAGGTCACCGCACAACCTTGCCGGTAGGCCGGGTTAAGACGCCAACCTTGGCACTTGTTGTCCGCCGGGAGCGGGAAATAGAAGGCTTCAAACAAGTGGAGTATTTTACTGTTAAAGCTGATTTTGAGCATGATAGCACTGTATTTACCGCCTATTGGAAACCGCATGAGGAACAACCAGGTCTTGATACGGAAGGCCGGCTGGCTGATAAAACCATTGCCAAAGATTTACTGGCAAGTCTGAAGTCGGCTAAAGAGCCGGCGACTGTAATTTCCTGCGAAACAACCGAAAAGAAGGAGCAGCAGCGTCTGCCGCTAGCGCTTTCGACTCTGCAGGTCATGGCTGGTAAAAAGTTTGGTTATGATCCGCAGGTGGTATTAGATACGGCTCAAAAGCTATATGAACGCAAGCTGACTACCTACCCGCGTTCTGACTGTGAATTTTTGCCTGAGGCTCAGCATGAAGATGCTGGCGTAATTATTGGCAATTTAGGCCGGATTGCCAATAACGAACTGGCAGGCTGGGCGACGAAAGCCGATACCAATATTAGCAGCCGTGCCTGGAATGACAAGAAAATCACCGCTCACCATGCTATTATACCTACTGTGGAACGATGCAATTTTGCCAGTTTGAATGAGACGGAAAGAAATATTTATTTTCTTATTGCTCAGACCTATATTGCCCAATTTTATCCGGTTCATGTTTATGATCAGACGCGGGCTGAACTGGAGCATGCCGGTGAAACCTTTATCGCTAATGGACGCATTGTTAAGGAATTGGGCTGGAAAGAAATTTATAGTGCCGACACCGAAGAAAAGAAAGAGGATGACAGCACAACGCTGCCAGGCATGATGAAGGGAGATCGGCCTTTATTTATACGGGCATCTGCTGAAAAGAAATCAACAAAACCACCTGGTCGGTTTACGGCTGCTACGCTGTTGGCTGCCATGAAGGAAATACATAAATATGTAAAAAATCCTGACTTGAAAAAGCAGCTCAAAGATGTGGCCGGCATTGGTACTGAGGCTACCCGCGCTACCATTATTAAAGAACTGATTGACCGTGGCTTTTTGAAGGAAGAAACGAAAAGAAAATATCTTAAACCCACTGAACCGGCGTATTTGCTTGTCGATATACTGCCGGAAGAAATTACCTATCCTGACTTTACTGCTTTATGGGAGGATATTTTACACCAGATGGCTGAAGGCAATGCCAGCCTGGACACTTTTTTAATGCAGCAAGCAAGGTTTACGGCCAGTCTGTGCACCAAGGCCAGGGGGGCCGATATTCCTCTCAATGGCGAGTATCATTGTCCTCGCTGTCGCAAAGGGGTGCTCCAACTCCGCAATGGTAAGCATGGCAAGTTTTGGGGCTGTTCCCGCTATCCGGCTTGCCGGGCTTCTTATAATGACAAGAATGATAAACCTGATATGCCGGTACCACCAGTAAAAAAACAAGAGCAAGGCTGATTACGCCTTGCCTTTGTCCATGATAAAGCTTGAGGGACAGGTAAAATGTTTAGAAGAAAGCAGGTGGCATGATGAATCCGGCTGAAATAAAACCGTATATCCGGCTTTCAACAAAGAATCCGCTGTTAGACGGCAAGAATGGCGACCGTGGAAAAAATTTGGTTACCGAATTTTGGATAAAGACGGTGTAACAGAGTATATCATGAACAAGAAGCGATTAAAAATCGTATCCTGCAAACGTTTGCCAATGTAGATGCCGATGTGTTTTTGTTTGGGTCTCGAGCCCAGGGAACTGTGCGGGAACGGTCAGATTATGATGTCGGTTATTATACTCAAGAAAAAGTACCTGCTCGCCTATTGACAGATTTAAAAGCCGATTTAGAAGAAATGCCGATTCCGGCAGCGGTGGATATTGCTGACCCCCCGGCCTTTGCCGGAAAAAGCGTTCCGTAGGAGAAAAGCCGGGCGGTATTCCGTTAAAAAATCCGTACTGTTTGAGCGTAGCGAGTTTACGGATTTTAGGAATATCGCCCGGCTTTTCAGCTTTTGGAGGCTTAGTGCCTAGACTTTTTGTTACTTTACTATGAAAACATCTCCTATGTGCCAGAAAAAAAGGCGCACAAATACAAGCCTTATAGTCTAGGGCCAAAAAATTTATGGTATGTAGGCAATTAGGCCGTAGCTGTGGTGGGGAGCTCCCAACCCAAAGCCGCTAATTTCTTCAAATATGATTGTATTTTCTTCTCCCGGTTAAATCGATTGTAATACTCGGAACCTAACTCTCGATAAGGAACGTCTGTTTTTAGTATGTGGTAGATCGCTATCAGTATGGAATGGGCGACAGCTACGGCGGCTCTGCTGCTTCCTCTTCGTGCCGCAATCCGTTGATATTGGGCTGAAAAGAAGCTTCCCTTCACTTTTTGCGCAGCCTTAGCACATTGAATTAAGATGGCTTTTAATGTTTTGTTTCCATGAGTGGTTTTTCCACTCTTTCGTTTTCCTGCACTCTCATGGTTACCTGGAGCCACACCGGCCCAAGAGCTAATATGGCCATCTGTGGGAAACCGATTCATATTAAGCCCGATTTCCGCTAAGATGGTTTCTGCACTGATTCTCCCAACACCCGGAATTTCATCTATGGCTGTGATGGCAGCTTCATATTTGTCTAAGTAGTCTTTGATGAGTTTGTCCATATCTTCGATACGCTTTGTCATATCATCAATATGATCCAGGACATTGCGCAGCAATCTGCGTTGCAAAGGCGAGATAACTCCGTCAACAGAAGCCATGATTTCATTGAGTTTACCGTGCATGCTGGGATGAAGTAGCCTTAAAATTTCGTCTTCATCCAGCTTTTTGTCTTGGACAATGCTTTCCAAAAGTCGCCGGGAACTCTTGCCGTTGATAGCACTTACTACGCTAGATAGTTTCACATTGGCTCCCTCTAGCATTTTCTGCAATCGGTTCAGCTCACGGCTTCTCTCATCAGTCAAGCTCTTGCGGTAGCGAGAAATTTCCCGCAGTTCACGTTGTTCACGGTCTGGAATATAGCTTGCTTTTAGTAACCCATGTCGGAGAAGATCCGCAATCCATTCTGCATCTTTGACGTCGGTCTTACGACCAGGCAAAGATTTCATGTGCTGGGCGTTGACTACCATGGCATCCAAGCCGGACAGTTCAAAGATGTTGTACAATGGCTTCCAGTAGGAAGCGGTACTTTCCATGGCAATCATTTGACATCTAGCCTCAACTAGCCAGGCTGATAAATCCCGCAGTTCTTTTGTCGTTGTACCAAACTGACGAAGTTCCTGCTTTCCACCACAGATTAGACAGGCAACTATCATCTTTTTGTGTACATCAATCCCACAACAACGCTCATAAGTTATGTCCACAATATCATCCCCTTGTAGATAAAATATGGCGCGACTTCCTGTAAGTTATTATTTTACTACACGTCCTTTCGCCCGAATGAGCTGGACAATATGTGGTTCAAGCAGGAAGTCATATCAATTTTGGGGTCGAGTTCTTAGCTCAAAAAGTATCGACCTTATGCCACACTTTAATTATACGACATTGTTTTCGTTTATGGTGATGCTACAGCGCGCGTTGCATCTAATTTTGGGGCAATGCCAAAAGTAAAACCTCTCTTTAGTCTTTATCTATTGTATGATTAGTAAAAATATAGCAGGATATATTACTGTAGGTAAAGAAAATAGCAATAGTTTATTGAAAAAGTAAACTATTGCTATTTTTATATAAGTGCTATTATTGGACTGGGAAGCTAGCATTCTGGAGAACGTGAGTATGCAGGCATTAAAAAGACTTATCGTAAGGAATTTTAGCTGAACAACTCAGTTTTTTTAGATATGGAGACATTTTCACCAAGGCTGATTACGCCTTGCCCTTGGATACTTTCACTTTTCGCTTGGCACCATAGGTCTTGGTGCTGGCGGGTTTCGGTTTGCGACGGCTTCTTAAATTATTGCCGCCATGAGTGTCAGTTTTTTTATCAGCAGTTTTTTTGTCGGCCACTGGTTTTTCCATGAATCTCTTAGGTGCAGTAGCGCTTGCTTTTTTGGTGGCATTTTTAATTACCTTTTGTCCATTGGCCTTATATTTTTCAATTGTTGAACCGATGCCCTGTTCTATTAAACGCAAATACATATGCTCACCGGGAATAATGAAGGTGATGGCTGTCCCGGTTTCACCGGCCCGGCCGGTACGTCCGATGCGGTGGATATAACTTTCGGTGTCATGCGGGATATCATAACTAAATACATGGGTTACACCTTCGATATCCAAGCCGCGGGCGGCAATATCAGTGGCAACCAGGAGCTGTAGCCTGGCTTCACTAAAACGCTTCATAACCTGAGCGCGTTTGGCCTGGGACAAGTCGCCATGCAGTTCGTCTACTTTGTAGCCGCGCTGAATGAGTGCCGTATTGAGAGCCTTGGCCCGGTCCTTGGTATGGCAGAAGATAATGGCTAGATAGGGTTGGTATTCGTCAATCATAGCACAGAGTTTATCAAGTTTACCGGCTTCAGGCAGTTCAATCATAATCTGCTTGATTTCATCTAAGGTTATATTTTGCGTCTGGATATGAATATCTGCCGGTTTGGTCATATAGCGTGCGGCCAGCGCTCGTACCTTTGGCGGCATGGTGGCCGAAAACAGCAGGGTTTGCCGTTTGGGGGATGTCAACTGAATAACCTCTTCCACTTCGTCTAAAAAGCCCATATGGAGCATTTGATCGGCCTCATCCAATACCAGCTTAGAGACTCCTGAAAGCACCAGTGTTTTGCGGCGTACATGGTCAAGCAAGCGGCCGGGGGTACCGATAACAAGATGTGGCTGACCGCGGAGTTTGCGAATTTGTTCATCCACATCCTGACCGCCATATACGGCTAACACGTTAATACTTAGTACGTTTGCCAGTTTTACGGCTTCATCCCGGATTTGCATTGTTAATTCCCTGGTAGGGGTGACAATTAAGGCTTGTACATGCGGGGCCGAGTTTCTTATTTTTTCTAAAATAGGCAGTAAAAACGCCAGCGTCTTGCCGGTGCCTGTCTGCGACTGAGCGATGACATCTTTGCCTGTCAGTACTACCGGTATAGTTTGTACCTGAACCGGAGTAGGCTGGCTAATGCCAGATTGTTTTAAAAATTGAGTCAGCTCAGGGCGAATACCCAGGGCTGAGAAATTTGTTGCCATCAATAAAACACCTTCTTTTCCAAATAAATAGCTGTTATTTCAGTTTGCGCAAGCAAAACTAAGGGTATACAGAGTGGGGTAAAAATCTAATATACTACTATTTTCCATCAAAGTAAAGAGTATTTCTTCAATAAAGCTGATATTTATGTTAAAATGAAGAAAAATGGTGAAAAGGACTAGAACATGAACTTACTATCTCTAGAGAATGTGACGAAAAGCTACGGCGAGAAAGTCTTATTTAGGCAAGTTACCTTTGGCGTTGACGAGGGTGATAAAATTGGTTTGATTGGCGTCAATGGCACAGGTAAATCAACTTTTTTTAAGGTTATTGCCGGCGTGGATACAGCTGATGCCGGTAAAATAACGACAGGCAACAGCCTGCAGATCGAATATTTGCCGCAAAACCCTGAATTTGATGCTACTGCTACTGTATTGGAACAGGTTTTCAAAGGCCATTCCCCAGTGATGCAGGTGTTGCGGGAATACGAACAGGTTTTGCTGCAGGTGCAAAATTGTCCGGCAGATGAGGCGTGTCAAAAACGGCTTATTGCATTAAGTCAACAAATGGATGCCAGCAATGCCTGGCAATTAGAAAGTGACGCTAAAACAGTGCTTACTAAACTGGGAATTCTTGATTTTTCAGCTATTGTCAGCACCTTATCCGGCGGACAGCGCAAACGAATCGCGTTAGCCAGTGCGCTAATTAATCCTGCAGACCTTTTAATCCTCGATGAACCTACCAACCATATTGATAACCAGACGGTGGCCTGGTTGGAACAATACCTGGCCAAACGTAAGGGCGCACTGCTGATGATTACCCATGACCGTTACTTCCTGGACAGAGTGACAAACCGGATTATCGAATTGGATAAGGGGAATCTGTATACCTATATGGGGAACTACAGTCAGTTTCTGGAATCCAAAGCAGAGCGGGAAGAACAACAGGAAGCCAGCGAGCGTAAGCGCCAGAATATCCTGAGAAATGAGCTGGCCTGGATAAGGCGGGGTGCGCAGGCCCGCAGTACCAAACAAAAGGCTAGAATTGAACGGTTTGAGGAGCTAAGTGCCCAGACGCCTGAATCAGCAAACGGACAATTGGAGATTGCTGTGGGGGCCAGCCGGTTAGGGCGTAAGATTATCGAGCTGGAGTGTATTACCCAAAAATTTGATGGCAAAACGCTAATTCAGGACTTTAATTATATTGTACTCAAGAATGACAGAGTAGGTATTACCGGACCTAATGGCAGCGGAAAATCCACCTTGCTCAACCTGATTACAGGGAGGTTGACTGCTGATAGCGGGCAGGTGGAGATTGGTCAGACTGTTAAAATCGGTTATTTTTCGCAGGAAAGCAGCGAAATGAACCAAGATTTGCGGGTGATTGAATATATCAAGGAAGAAGCTCACTTTTTACCTACCGCTGATGGTGGTACGATAAGCGCAGGACAGCTCTTAGAACGATTCCTCTTTCCGCCCAGCCTGCAATGGACACCGATTGCCAAACTGTCAGGCGGAGAAAAGCGTCGTTTGTTTTTGCTCCGGATTCTTATAAGCGCACCTAATGTGCTCTTGTTGGATGAACCCACCAATGACCTGGATGTGCAGACCTTAAGCATTCTGGAAGACTACCTGGAAGACTTTCCCGGTGCGGTGATTGTGGTTTCTCATGACAGATATTTTCTCGACAGGGTTGTTGAAAAACTGTTTGTTTTTGAAGGCCAGGGCAAGATTACACAATATCCTGGCAATTACTCAGATTATCAGGACAAAATCAGTGGGCAGGAAACTGAAAATGCCGATAAAAGCAAAGCTGCAGCAGAAAAGAAACCAGCAGTGCAGGACAAACCCAAAGAACGGCCTCGCAAGCTGTCTTTCAAAGAACAGCGGGAATATGACCAGATTGAAGAGGTAATCACCGGCGTTGAGCAGGAGCTGGCTCAGGTGGCGGCAGGCATTAATACGGCAGGCAGTGACTTCGAACTGCTGCAGAAGCTTACTGACAGGCAGCAGGAGCTGGAAGCTAGGCTTGATGAACTGCTTGAACGCTGGACCTATCTTAATGAACTGGTGGACCAGTTCGCGAACTGATGGCAACAAAGGAGCTGGTTGGAAGGCGATGAATATACAAATATTTGGCACAAAAAAATGCCAGGATACGAAGAAAGCGGAAAGGTATTTTAAAGAACGTAAGATACTGTTTCAGTTTATTGATTTAAATATAAAGGGCTTAAGCAAGGGGGAACTGGACAGAGTAAGGGCAGCTGTCGGTGGGCTGGAAAATCTGATTGATAAAACAGGCAAGGAATATGCCAAACGCAATTTAAAATACCTGGTACACAATGTGGAAGAGGTGTTGCTGGAGCATCCATTGCTACTTCGAACGCCGGTAGTAAGGAACGGAGCCAAGGCTACTGTTGGGTATTGTCCTGAGGTGTGGGGCAGCTGGCTTTAAGCAACTATATCAATTAAAACTGGAGAAAAATATATGTTAACAAAGGCTCGGGAAATATTAAAAAAATATTACGGTTACGACGAATTTCGGCCAGGACAGGCTAAGGTCATTGGTAGTCTGCTTGGCGGTAAGGACACAGTAGCCATTATGCCGACAGGGGCAGGCAAATCGTTGTGCTTTCAGATTCCGGCGATGCTGCTGCCTGGCATTACCATAGTGGTTTCGCCGCTTATTTCGCTCATGAAGGATCAGGTGGATGCACTAGCTGGGCAAGGGATATCTGCTACTTTTATTAATAGTTCGCTGACAGGTGCAGAGGCGGGGCGGCGGTTGCAGCATATGCGCGCCGGCCATTACAAACTGGTCTATGTGGCACCTGAGCGGCTGACTGCCGACTGGTTCCAAGCGGTGGTGGGTGAACTTAAAATAAGTATGCTGGCTATTGACGAAGCCCACTGTGTTTCGCAATGGGGCCATGACTTTCGTCCAAGCTATCGAAATGTGGGTACGTTTATTGCCAGTTTGCCTGAAAGGCCGGTAATTGGTGCTTTTACGGCTACTGCCACCCCTGAGGTAAAAAATGACATTGAGAACCTGCTGGCCTTACGGTGGCCGCAAGTCCATATAACAGGGTTTGATCGCCCCAATCTCTCTTTTTCCGTCCTACGCGGCGAAAACAAACAGCAGTTTGTGATGAAATATATTAAGGCCAACGCTAATCAAGCCGGCATTATCTATGCAGCTACTCGTAAAGAAGTTGACAGTCTGTATGAATTGCTCAGGAAAAAAGGGTTTGCTGCCGGGCGGTATCATGCCGGGTTAAGTGATCAGGAGCGTATGACCCAGCAGGAACAATTTCTCTATGATGATATCCGGGTTATGGTGGCCACTAATGCTTTTGGCATGGGGATCGACAAATCCAATGTGCGTTATGTAGTGCATTATAATATGCCGAAGAATATGGAATCTTATTACCAAGAAGCTGGTCGCAGCGGACGGGATGGTGCGCCGGGAGAATGTATCCTGCTGTTTGGGCCGCAAGATCCGCTGTTACAACGGTTTTTGATCGATAAGTCTGTTGAGCATCCGGAGCGCAAACAACATGAACTAAAGAAACTGCAGGAGATGGTGGATTATTGTCACACTCCGGACTGTCTGCGGCAGTATATATTACATTATTTTGGCGAACCGACGACAAACGAAGGCTGCGGTAATTGTGGCAACTGTATGGCTGACGGCGAACAGGTAGATATTACAGTTGATGCCCAGAAGGTTTTTTCCTGCATTTATCGCATGCGGGAACGGTTCGGTATTGCTGTTATTGCCGATGTGCTAAAAGGCTCGAAAAACAAAAAGGTCCAGCAACTGGGCTTTGACCAGTTGCCGACCTATGGCTTGATGGCAGAGCGTACTGTGCAGGACATTAAAACCTTGGTGCAACGCTTGCTGGCCACAGGGTATCTGCGTTTGACTGAGAGTGAATATCCGGTAGTAAAATTAGAACCGGAAGCATTTTTAGTGTTGCGCAGCGAGGCTAGAGTTTGGCAAAAGGTATTTACTGAACGTCAGCCAGTCCAGGACGATTCCTTATTTGAATTGCTGCGGCAGTGTCGAAAACGCATCTCAGAGCGGGAAAATATACCGCCATTTGTTGTATTTGCCGACACAACCCTGCGGGAAATGAGCCAGCAGCGCCCGGCAGACTTACTTGCTATGCGCCAAATCAAGGGTGTTGGTGAGCTTAAATTGCAAAAATATGGCGGGGAATTTCTGGGGATAATTACTACCTATCTGGCAGAAAATGCTACTGCAGTAAGTTATGCAGACACGGCTGTTATTTCGGCGCCAACCAAAAAGGTGGCAGCCAAAAAGAGCAGCAAGGCAGATTCTGAACCCAGTCATGTTGTAACTCTGGCTATGTACCAGCAAGGTCTTGACTTAGAGGACATTGCTAAGTCGCGGGATTTAACGGTGAACACACTGCAAAATCATCTGGTACGTTGCGCGCAGGAGGGGCATGCTGTTGATTGGGACAGACTTATTCCCACCCAGTATGAAGAGCTTATTATTGCTGCGATAAAACAAATTGGCACAGGCCAATTGAGACCACTTAAAGAGGCCCTGCCTGATGGCGTGAGCTATGGTGCCATTAAGGCGGTTTTATGTAAGCATTTTGCCGCAGCCGGCAAGGCGTAGGGGGTAAAGATAATTACCGATGAATAAGAAAGCAATAGCATGGTTATATCAGCAATTGCCAGAACTTGTTGCTAAGGGTATTATTCCGTCGGAAAGTGCTGATAAGCTAAAAGAGCATTATGGGTCTGTAGCTGAAAACACAGGTAACAGGATCTTTGTGCTGGTCTTTGGAATCATTGGTGCGCTCCTGGTGGGTCTAGGCATTATTTTGATTTTAGCCCATAACTGGGCGCAATTAACCAAGCTGCATCGACTCATGATTTCGGTTGGGCTGCTTGTAACTGCGCAAATTATTGCTGGCAGCGTATTATGGTTTAAGCACAACAGCAGGGCATGGCGCGAGGCGGCGGCAACCTTGCTAATGCTGATGGTTGGTGCCGCCTTGGCATTGGTGGGACAGACTTACCATCTGGTGGAGGATATGGATGCTTTTATGCTCAACTGGATGCTGCTGTCACTGCCGCTGCTGTATCTGATGAATTCCGTAGTGGCAGCGATACTGTATTTTATCGGAGTAACGGCTTGGAGTGGCGGTCAGTATGGTCTGAGTAAGCAATTTATTTGGGTATTATTCGGTTTAGCACTGCCCTATTACCGGGTAATGCTTACCAACTGCCGTCAGGCCAATGCTACAGTCATTTTATCCTGGGTGGTAACTATTTGTTTCTATTTTATTTTTGGGGCAGCTTTTTCAAATTATCTGGACCGGCTGGGGCTACTCATATATAGCGCGCTATTTGCCATGACCTATCTGATTGGAGTAGTATGGTCGAAGCAGGAAGAACACAGTTGGCGCCTGCCCTTCAAAACGGCAGGCATGACAGGGAGTATCGGGGTAACCTTTATTTTAACGTTTAATGATGTTTGGCGGCATATGGCATCAGGTTTGCGCTCAGAGTCATTGCCGGCTTATGGATTAGCTGCTGTGCTGCTATTCATGGTAATAGGTGGTACTTTTCTTTTGCGCAACTGCAGCGAGCAGGACTTCAGGCGTTTTTCGCTGATACCCTGTGTAATTGGAGTCGCTTACTTAATTCAGTTTTACGATGCCAGTGGTACTGGCGCAACTATCCTATTAAATGGTTACCTGCTGTGGCTAAGTATCAGTATTATGACCACAGGAGTGCGTAGCCAGCGTATTGGCGTCGTAAATTTGGGTATGCTGCTGATCGTAGCGCTGATTGTTGCTCGTTTTTTTGATATTGATGTAAGTTTTGTTGTGCGCGGCATAGTATTTGTTTTGGTAGGTATGGGTTTTCTTGTGGCAAATATTGTTTTACTGCGCCGCAAAGCGGGGTGGCAGCATGAAAAATAGAAAATGGCTGTTAGGCATATTTATCATTGTCGCTTTACTGCAGGCAGCTGTACCGCTCTTTATGGCTTGGCGCTGGGAGGATGTATTGCAGACTGGCCGGCAGTTTTACTGGCAGACGGCCCCGGTTGACCCCTATGATGCGTTTAAGGGGCGCTATGTTGAACTGCGGTTTAAAGAAAACACAGCTCCTCGCAGCAATACTGCCGATTTGGTTGCAGGACAGATGGTATATGCTATTATTAGTGAGAATGCAGAAGGCAAAGCTTATATCAGCGGGGTGAGTGTAACTCGTCCGGAAACAGGTTACTATATAAAAGCGAAAGCCTACGAGAATGGACAAAATACAATTCATGTTAACTTACCATTTACGCGGTATTATTTGCCGGAAGACCTGGCTCCTGCGGCTGAAGCTGCTTATCGCGAAAGTGCAGGTAAACAAACAAGTATAGCAGTTGTTCGTATTAAAGACGGTTATGGAGTTATTGAGCAGTTGTATGTCGGTGATAAGACATTACTAGAATTTTTGCAGCAATCACCGCAGGGGTACACTGAATAAGGAGAATAAAGTAATGGACGGAACACAACGGAAAAATATTACACCTGGTGCGAAAGTTAAAATTGTGCAAAAACCGCACCAGCGAACAGGACAGTTAACTGAAGGGATAGTCAAAGATATTTTGACAAGCAGCGCTGTACATCATCGGGGCATTAAAGTACGGTTAACCGACGGAACAGTTGGCAGGGTTCAAGAAGTTATGGGTTAGTGACTCATATGCTTGAGCCACTAGTGAACTCATTTCAGCACGGCTGAAACATCAGGAATTCAGATGGAGAGTCGCTTCCACCATGCAAATCTGGAAATGACTAAAACCCGCGAAATTTCGCGGGTTTTTGCTTATGTTAAAGTGGTTGGTGGAGGGTGTATCTTAACCTAAAAAATGAATCAATAGAACAGCCATGACAAAGCTTGACGCAGGCGAACGAATCAAAGTTTACTTTTACAATAACCGTCCTTTGATTGTAAGCGTCAAATAAATCGTCACATGTACAACCAGGCCTCCGGATGAGACAATAGGTCCAAGAGAATCACATAGAGTTTGTTGGAGTCATTTGGATTCTTAGAAACTCGCAGGAGGTCTACTTTTATGAGCGTACAGAAAGTGACGCATGAAGTTCGATTGGAGAAATGGCGCAATATTGTTACGGCTTGCCGCAACAGTGGCAAAACCATTAAAACGTGGTGCAGCGAAAATAACATTAACGTGAAAACATACTATCATTGGCAGAAACTTGTATGTCAGGAGACTTGCCGGGCAATTTCGGTAAGTCTCCCTGCCTCCAGCGAGGCTGTTCCCGTACAGGGTTCGGTATTTGCAGAAATGAAGATGCCTAAGCATCGTGCGGAAACATTGGCTATCACGATTGAGCGTAACGATATGCAAATCCATGTCTATCAAGGCGCTGATATGGTAACCGTGGAGGCTACGCTTCTGGCACTGAAACATTTATGTTAGGTGATATATCTAAAATCGAACATATCTTTCTCGCCTGTGGCCACACCGATATGAGAAGATCTATTGATGGTCTGGCAGCGACCATACAGCAATGCTTTCACCTAGATCCGTTCTCCAGCAGTCTGTTCCTGTTTTGCGGCGTCGGCGTGATCGAATCAAAGCGCTCTTTTGGGATGGCGATGGCTTTGTACTTTTGTATAAACGGCTGGAGAACGGAGGCTTTCAGTGGCCAAAAGATGAAAAAGAGGTCAAACACATTACGCCACAACAGTTTCGTTGGCTAATGGAAGGGTTAAGCATTCAACAGCCGAGGGCGCATAAAAAAGTCGATAAAATACAAATCGTCTAATTTGCTGAAAGTCCTAAATATCCTGCAAAATCAATGGATTTAACGGATTTTTCATGGAAAAAAGCCATAAAATATGGTATAATTATTACATGAAAATTCTAGTGAACGGTACTAATACACAAGAAGAAATGATCTCTGTTTCTCGTACTGAATATGAGGCACTAAAAATACAAAATGAGGAACTGACTCAACAGGTCAAGTGGCTGATGGAGCAAATGCGTCTTTCCAAACAAAAACAGTTCGGCTCCTCCAGTGAAAAAAGCAAATACGATCAGTTTAATCTTTTTAACGAGGCGGAGGCAACAGCAGATGAACGGGTGCCCGAGCCTGAATTGACTGAAGTTCAGAAGCATTATCGTAAGAATGTCAAAGAAAGAAAAGAGACCATTCCTGCCGATTTACCAATAGAGGTTGTAGAGCATTTTTTACCGGAACATGAACAGGAATGCCCGGAATGTGGTTCAAAACTGCATATTATGGGTAAAAATGTCCGCCGCGAATTGAAGATCATCCCGGCCAAAGCAGTTATCGTAGAACATATTGACTATGTATATGCCTGCCGCGACTGTGAAGTCAATTCATGCAGCGTGCCTATTATCAAGGCACCAATGGACAAGCCGGTAATCAAAGGAAGCTTTGCTTCTCCAGAAGCAGTTGCTCATATTATGACACAGAAATTTGCAAATGGAATGCCATTGCATCGCCAGGAGCAAGATTTGAGCCGTATGGGCATAGCTCTTTCCAAACAAACTATGTCTAACTGGCTAATTCGGTGTTCTGAAGATTGGCTGGAGCCAATCTATGATGCCTTTAAAGAGCTACTTTCCATACAGCCAGTGCTCCACGCAGATGAAACCATTTTACAGGTACTTCACGAGCCGGGCAAATCTGCGCAAAGCAAAAGCTACATGTGGCTGTATAGAACTGGCGGGTGTGCTAGTATACCTATTGTGCTGTGTGATTATCAGCCAGACCGGAAGGCAAAGCATCCTTTAGAATTTTTGCAGGAGTTTAGCGGCTACCTTCATACGGATGGTTATGCCGGGTATCATAGCTTGCCGGAGCGAATCGTCATTGTGGGCTGCTGGGCACATGCCAGAAGAAAATTTGACGAGGCGCTAAAAGGCCTTTTGGAAAAAGACCGAGAAGGCTCTGGGGCGCAACGTGGCAAACAATATTGCGATAAGCTATTTACTATTGAGCGCCAACTAGCTGATTGTACACCGGAAGAACGCTATAAAAAGCGTCAGGAACTGGCAAAACCAGTGCTTGACGAGTTTTTGTCGTACCTTCATACAGTAAAGGCATCTACCAAGAGCGGATTTGGCAGAGCCGTGCACTATACGTTGGAGCAATGGAAATATCTCGAACGATATCTACTGGACGGAAGGCTGGAAATCAGTAACAATCGCGCCGAGCGCAGCATTAAGCCGTTTGTGATTGACCGCAAAAATTTTCTCTTTGCCAACACACCGCGAGGAGCTAAAGCCAGCGCAGTTGTGTTTAGCATAATAGAAACCGCAAAGGAAAATGGGCTCAATCCATATGCCTACCTGACTTATATTTTTAAAAACGCACCCAACTGGGATATACGAAATGATGTTGAGGTACTACAACGACTAATGCCCAGTTTTGTTCCAGATTACTGTAAAACTAATGCCGTTACCAAATGACTTGTTGTCAAGGTGACGGCATTTTTGACGCTTACCTTTGATTGAGAGTGATTCTGGTTATAGTCACAAGAAAAAAGTACCTATGCCACAATGGTATGGGTACTTTTCTTATTATAAAAGAAAATATAAGTTTTGGGAGTCGCGGAGGCATTATAAAACAAGGGGTGTCAAGTACAAACCCGGCACAGGCGGTCGTCATACAACGCTTCGCCGCTGGCGCTTAACCTCCGCTTATGCATAACAACCGCCAGTGCCTCCGTACTGTTTACGCCCGGCTTGAGCAACGGTGGTATTGTCTTGTTAATGCAACCCCCTAAGATAGTAACGCCACCCCCTGGCCTTAAAGACATTGTGCCCCCATAAGGTGGTACCCCGGCAACCCCCGTAATCCCCGTAACTCCCGTACCCTCCGGCCTTTGCCAGAAAAAGCGTTCCGCAGGAGAAAAGCCGGGCGGTATTCCGTTAAAAAATCCGTACTGTTTGAGCGTAGCGAGTTTACGGATTTTAGGAATATCGCCCGGCTTTTCAGCTTTTGGAGGCTTAGGGCCTAGACCTTTTGTTACTTTTGGGGCAATGCCAAAAGTAAAACCCCTCTCCTTGTATTCCATTGACTCAACTTAAGACAAAGGACCGTTTTAGCGGTTTTTTTTAGCAGGTTTTTATGCCTTTGTTAGGCTATTTGATGACCTGTTTTCGAAGTGTAGTGTAGGAAGTTTGTCTTTTGCTGGGTATCGGATTGTTTCTTCTGAAAATTGAAAATTACTAAAACCTGCGAATATTGCGTTTTTTTTGCTGTTTATTGGGAGTGTAGGCGGTGGAGACGACTAAGTATGATTTACTTAAAAGGCAGCAATCGAATTTATGCACAAGGAGATTGTCGGATTTAGCTAGAATAGTAAACAATGGTATAGATTGGAAAGCATATTGTGAGTTAAAGAAACCATCATCTGATTTTCTTGACTCATAAAGTCGGAAAAAATGTTTTTCGTAATTTAATTATTAAAGTGGTGAAAAATATGACAATAAATAGTTGTTTTAATTGTGTAGATGTACCTGTACCATATCAATTTATTAGAAAGAATTTGAGTATCATTCTAAACGATGTTAGTCAGTATAATATGTTTTTCTCAGAGTTTGTTAACTTTTTCTTATCAAAAAGATTAACTCCTATGGCCTACGAGTTTATGCAAGAATTTCTTAAAGGGAGAGTATTAGAAGATAAAAAGAAAAGTTATTTAAAAAATACTCTCCGACGTGTTTTTTTAGATGAGAATCATCTCAAGGGCTTAATCGGAGAACATTTATTAGCTTTCTTTTATAATAAAGCCGCAAGTGATTTTCTTTTAGGGTACGGCCCAAAAGGTAGGTCTTCAGCTGAACCAGGAATAGATTATATTTGTTTTGTTGGCGATTCAACAAATATGGACGATATTCGTTTTATTGTATGGGAAACTAAAGCAACCGAGAATAAAGCCTCCACAAGGGCAGCTGAGATATACGATTTCTTTTCAAAAGACGGAAGTTTCGATGAAAATATTGATGCTGAAATGAGAGCTATTCAGGAGGAGTTTAGTAATGAGCAAAATCCCAATTTACGCAAAGTAATTGCTAATATGCCTTACCACGTTTTTGAGCGAGATAGACATATGATGATTGGTGCCTGTGCGATAATTCCTGAAGACTCTACGACTCAGGTCACATTCAAGACGTTTCAAAAATGTTTACCTGAACTAACTAAAGAGCAACGGCTTGTCAAATTCATAATAGTACAAGCCATTGATAAGATTAAAACCGATCTTAGGAGTTCGATATGGAACAAATTTTAAATAAGGCTAATATGACAGAGCTTTTAAAAGAAGTTTCTGTTAATCCTGATAGTATGCACAACCTATTGCAAGAACTATATCTTAGTACTATACATTTGGACATTACTGAAGCAAAGAAAGATACCCAAAATGTTATAAAAAGTCTTATATTAGCGGAACGAATATCTCTATTCTTATTCTCAAATTACTCCAAAATTTTAGGGTCTTATAAAGAATATGGGATAGTTAAATTGGCAATGGAAACCGCTGGGATGGCTTTTGAAAAACTAGGAGATTATTTAGAGCACACGATATCGGAAGATGTTAAGCCAGAAGATCTTTCATACAAGAAAGCTAGATACTATTTGCGGGCTTCTATAGCTTATACACTTGGAGATAATCCACCCAATAGTGTAGTTATTGCTCGAAAGTTCCAAAGAGAGCTAAAAAAAATAGAAGAACTAGGGATCATTCAATCAGGGATTCTTGAGATTTATGAATTTGCGGGACAAATATTAAATCGTACTATACAAGTTAATAGTACTTTCTCTGAATCAGCCCTTGGAGAAGTTTTAAATCTGTTGAAACAATATTTACAATCTGGAAATCGGCAAAGTTTTCACTTTGGAATTGAGAAGCTACAGCAGTTACAGCATGAGTACTTATCTAAATATGATATCACTGAATTTTGGGTGTTATCATATTTAGAAATGTGCCTTAAAAAAATATATGAAAATAGTGTATGGGCTCAACTAAAAGGAAAATATAGTGATTTGTACATACAACAACTGATTAAATCACGCCCTTCAGTAATCGAGCTTTGGCCTAATCAAATCGAGATACTGAATAGTCCAAATGGTTTTTTTTCTGACATTTGTATTCGAAGAGGAGTCATTACTTTACCAACAAGTGGTGGTAAGAGTTTACTAGCAGAGCTTGCTATTGTTAGAGAACTAGAGGCGATAACAGGACAAGTATGTATTTATATAGTCCCGACCAATGCACTTGCTTATGAGGTTACTCAAAGATTGCGGTCACGATTTAGACGATTGAATTACAGTGTACAAATATCCCCCGATGGCTTTGAGGGCGACGTACCTGATGAAAAATCTAATATAATTGTTACAACTCCTGAAAAACTGTTTAGCTCTTTACTAAATCATGATATTGGTAATTTTTTTGAGAATGTTGCCTTAATTATTTTCGACGAGGCACACAAGATATCTGAACCAGAGAGGGGCTGGGCAATAGAAGGGGCTATATGGTTTCTAATAAATCATAGTAAATATAATAAAATCAAGCTGTTGCTTCTATCTGCTATTTTAGATAATGGTGAACAGATACTGGATTGGTTGAATTGTAATGAAAATGATGTTCCGATAGCTAAGAAACCAATCACTAATGATTGGAAGCCTACAGCAAAATTGAAATCCATAGTCGATTTTAGTTATCAAAAAAGAGCAGGTCGTTGGGCGGAGATTTTATCTAATCATAAATTATATAAAGCGGGCTATAAAGGATATTTAGCTCAAGCTAATCTTAAATTCATTGACCAACAAGGAAAGATAATTAAGAGCTTTCGACTCTTTGAATTTCCTCGTTATCACAATATTAATGATAATAAGGTTAGTACTATATACAACGCATTAAACAATGAAAAATTAAACACAAATGCGGTCGACGGTCTTAAGCGGATTACGATTAATATCATTAATAAAAGCAAATACAGCATTAGCAATTTCCTCAACTGATTTGAAAAAAACATTGTAGATGCAGGTGCGTTTGAGCCAACCCCATACTTTTTCAATTGGATTTAGTTGTGGGCTATATGGGGGTAAAAAAACTAACTCAAGTACTTCTTTGTTTTGTTGCAAAAAAGGTTGAAGCAGTTTGGCATGATGAATGCGGGCATTGTCCAAAATCATCACGATTTTTTGACCAGGATATTTCTCAAGCACCAATTGCAAAAATGCGAGAAATTGCTGTGCATCATAACTGGTAGAGTGACTACATACTACTTCTCCGGTTTCATAATCTAATACGCCGATTAGCTTTACACCACTGTGTTTTCCGTAGGTTGGAACTATTCTTTGCTTTCCTTTAGGAAACCAAGTCCGAAAAATGGCTTGATAGTCCCTAATCATGCACTCATCTTGAAACAGCAGACGGTCGATTGTACCATGCAAAAGCGAATCTTTCAGTTCATAAAGTTTTTTTAAACTCTTCTTGTTTTTGAGGATTTGCATTAGCCAGAGTGTATGTGGGCCGGGTACAGCTAAATCCAAGGCTATGCAACAAATTTAACGTACCGCGTATACTGTAAGTTACACCAAAAGTTTTCTCAATCCATTGCTGCAGTAAGGGAGCTGTCCAGTTCATTTCTACCGAAAATCCAGCGTCTTTTGGAACGTGATGTGCAACCATATCATACACTTGTTGGCATTGCTCTTCGCTTAAAAAGGTTGGCCGGCCTGGCGAATGGTTCATTCGTAAGCCTTTTAATCCGCAATTAACATAAAGATTAATATATCGATAGACTGTGCTAAGAGCCCGCCCAGTTATTTGAGAAATTGTTTCTTTTGAATACCCTTGCAAATACAGGTAAATCGTTTGATAACGTTCCTGCATCCGCGAATTCTTACATGACTTCATTTTTCTTTTGAGGCGTTTGACTCTTCGATGGATTACTTCTGATGGTAATTGGCGGATGTCTCGCATGTGTCTACCCCTTCGTCATGAATTAATTGACAAAGGATTTCGCCATAAAATCCAAAAACCATTTTCTTAACAAATAATAATTATCAATAGTTGCTTCTTTTTGATATTTTTTTACTCTTTAATGCGTCATATATAATAATATTAAACTAAATAATTTTATTATGGGAATAGCTCAGTCTATAAAAAAGACAGGGGGACCTTAATTTTTTTCAACACTAAGGCAGATTGTGAAGAATTTATACGTGAATATAAGCCATTCTTTCCAGAAAACCTTCGGATTATCAATGAAGTTGAATTATTAGTAAAATTCATAGAAAAAAGGTTGGGAAAAAACCATCTTTTAATAATTGGATTAAGAAAAGGTGTTGTTTACCATCACGGTAGTATACCTCTAGATGTAAGAGAGGCTTTGGAAGATTATTTTCGTAAGGGATATCTTAAAGTAATGGTTTGCACAACAACTCTTGTCGAGGGAGTTAATTTTCCTATCCAGAATTTTATATATACAGGTAGAAAATATCCAGCACAAAGGACTGTTGATATAGGGGATTTTAAAAATATTGTTGGAAGAGCCGGAAGAGCCTATCAGAGTACATATGGACAAATTTTATTTGTCGACTTCTATCCAGCAAATATTGTCCAGACTCATTTAGTTTATGAACAATATTCAAATGGTGTGATGAGTGCTGCTTTTCGAGATGATGTACTTAAGAAATTAGTTGATATATTAAACGAAAAAAAAGAAAACGAAATTGATGGATATCTCGATCAGGTTAGTGATAACGGCTTTTTTAAAACGCTCTTGTTGTTTTTTAACTATGGTTATCAGTCTTTGGAAAATTTAGACAACTTATTTTTAAGTTCATTATTTGGTAGGCAGTCGAATACGGAAGCACTTATGCCATATGTTGAAGCTTCAAGAAGGGCGTATAACTTCTATAGCAAGAGGGATAACAAAGAAAGAGAAGCAGTTCAGCATAGTGGGCTATCCTTCAGGTCTTACGGGGTGCTGCGATCATTATCTAATACTATATTGCAAAATGCAAGTAATCTGCCGGATGTAGCAAATATTCATGATATTATTACCGAAGAAAAATTTAACGTTATAATAAGCCTTCATGAATGTGAATGTTTCAAGGTTCATAGAAGTACGCCTACCTCCCGAACTGTCCAAATTAATCATTACAATTTATTTATTGATTGGGTTGAAAATGGTATCGTCATTACCGAACTTGCAGATAAATATTTCCATGAAGTTAATGAGGAATTTCGTTCGAGTCGTTGTTTTGATTATATAAGAGATATGTATGAATATAAGTTACCAAGAATATTTACAGTTATATCGAAAATATGCTGTGATTCACTAGGCTTAATTTTTGATAATATCAAAGTATATTATCTTCTGAAAAATTTACCAATGTTTGTGAAGTTCGGACTTAATTCGGAGACTGAAGTTGATTTAGTAAGAGTCGGATTTAACTCACGAGAAACAATAAAGGATTTAGCTAAATTTATTGAAAGATATGTTGAATATAAGGATTTGGACGAACTTAAGAAGTTTTTTATGGAGTTTGATCCTTTAATGTTGAAGGATAGTGTAAAATCGCTTACTGATTATGAGGTAAAAAAAATCACCGCATTGGCTAATAG
The DNA here is from genome assembly GCF_057319775.1 of Sporomusa sp. 246TCP1. Taxonomy (NCBI): domain Bacteria; kingdom Bacillati; phylum Bacillota; class Negativicutes; order Selenomonadales; family Sporomusaceae; genus Sporomusa; species Sporomusa sp. 246TCP1. Next base: position 1,603,452 of record NZ_CM170492.1, read on the forward strand.
TTTCAAAGATATGTCAAGCTATATAGAGTTAGTAGGCCGGATTCAGACTCATGTTGCTTCAACTAAGTATAATTTATGCAAACTGGAACATTGTCTAGAGATTATTAATTTTATACCCAACACTGAGCTCAGACTTGAAAGGGAAGCAAAAAATTTTTATGACGATAACGCTATAGCAGTTTATTGTGGGGAGGATAAGATTGGATATATTCCAAGGAAAGTAAACGAAGAAATCGCTTATTATTTAGATTTGTATTATAAGCCTCGAATTGAACTCAAAAGTGTTAAAGTAGTTGATATTACAACCTATATTGAAATTGTTATAGAAATTAGCCTTGAACAATAAATACTCGTAAATTATCAATGCACATCAGTTATTAAATTTCATATGAGAGCATGCTTTGCTATATTCCCGGTCAGAATGAAGTTCGCATTTTCTCAACGAATGAACTTGGGGGACTTATATGACTACCGATTTTGAAAAGCAAATTATCGAATTTATGCGACACGAAAATAAACAACTTCTTATTTTGGATGAGCATGATAAACTATTGTTTTGTCTGCATAGATTGGGCAACATGATGACGGGTCGAGTGGACATAATGTTTTGTAACAGCTTTATTACGGAGGCCATTCAGCTTTTGATAAACTCTATCTTTCTTTATGAAGACGGCAATTTTGATTGTGCATTTTATTCAATTAGGCAAGCAGCGGAAATTACAAACAATATGCTATATCTTTCTAATAAAGGAAAGCCAGAGCTAAATAAATGGAATAGTAAAGATTATTTCCCTATGAATACAAAAATTATAGAGCAGTTAGGAAAGATCGATACTAATTATTCCGAAGTTAAGGCTGTGTTGTCGGATTTTTTTAAAGAACATGATAAGCTTATAAAATTTTCCCATAAAATTATACACAAACAAGGATTTGATACATTTTACTCATTTAGAAGAATACATCAGTATTCAAAGAAATTTGATAAAGAGGAAGAAACACGATTTTATCTTAAACTATTAAAAAGCTGTATTGGAAAGGTCATAATCCTTTTTATTGTTTTAGAACCTCTTAGCCTTGTTCTCGCAGATGAAGATCTTTCAGCTAGATTTAATTTTGATGCTATTACAGAAGCAGTAGATGTGGAATTTTTTCAAACATATTTGTCAGAGGATATTATTGGAAAAATTAAAAGTACTTGCTTTTTCAAAGAATTTAGCAGTCATTTTGCCATAAAAGAAAAAATGATTCCGTCAGTCTTTGATGTTGTAAGAAACAATGCTTTCCATATTGAGGCACTTGATGAAATAGAAACGCAGAAACACTTGCTTGGTTCCTATGAACAAGTAATTTTGGAAATGCTACAGGCAGGAATAAAGCTAAGTCACATTTATCCTGATTGTAGCATATTGGGCTATTTTACATCCATATCAAGCAATTATCATACGCCAAGTTGGCATTCAAGCGAATATGAAATGTATTTAGAACATAAAGAAATATTTAATGAGCCATATCATAACATATTCAGAAGCGTTGTGAAGTTATTTGAAAACAACTGGATTTTAGAACATAATAAAGTGTTGTCTGATGAGGATATTTTAATTGTCAAAAGAATAGCAAGCAAATATTAAGAGATATGGGGGAATTTTGGGTGGATTTGCAAGGTCGCGGATAACTCCACCTGAACCGACGCCGCCTGTAGAGGCGGTAATCTTGACTCGCGTACTAAGATAAATAAAAAACGAGCTAAGTTCCATAGCTAGAAACTTAGCTCATTTTTCTAAACAGTACGATTATCAATGCGGGCGATTTCCCGCAGGGAATTCATAAGGGCGGCAAATCGTTCAGGTTTTATAGATTGCTGGCCGTCGCATTTGGCATTGCTTGGATCTTGGTGAACCTCAATGATGACCCCGTCAGCGCCTACGGCTACAGCGGCTTTAGACAGGGATTCCACCATCCACCACAGTCCGGCCGCATGACTGGGGTCAACAATGACCGGCAAATGACTGAGCTTTTTGATAGCCAGTACGGCACTGAGATCAAGAGTATTACGAGTATAGGTTTCAAAAGTACGGATGCCGCGTTCGCATAAGATTACATTTTCGTTGCCGCCAGCCAGAATATATTCGGCAGACATTAAAAGTTCTTCGATAGTTGCACTTAAACCCCGTTTGAGCAAGATGGGTTTAGTAAGTTGACCGGCTGCTTTTAAAAGATCGAAATTTTGCATATTGCGGGCGCCAATTTGGATAACATCAATATCCTCGTGATATTGTTCCAACTGAGATATCGACATAATCTCAGTAACAATGGGCAGACCAGTTGCTTGTTTGGCTTGTTTTAACAGCTCAAGTCCCTCAGCCTGCATCCCCTGGAAGCTATATGGTGAAGAACGTGGTTTGAAGGCACCGCCTCGCAGAAAGCCAGCTCCAGCGGCTTTAACATCCTGTGCGATACCGACAATTTGTTCGCGGCTTTCAACAGAGCAGGGTCCGGCAATGATGGCCAGCTTGTTGCCGCCGATTGTTTGTGAGCCAACATTGATTACGGTGTTTTCAGGATGAAAGGTCCGGTTGGCCTTTTTGTAGGGTTCTTGTACGGACAGTACTTTTTCGACATACATTTTACTCAGTAAATAGTCGCGGTCAAGCTTACCGGTATCACCTACAATACCCAAAATCGTCTGAAATTGGCCATAAGTAGGCCAAACACTGCAACCGTAAGTTTCTAACTCCTGTTTTAGCTTTTCAATTTGCTCGGGTGTAGCCGAAGCATTTAATACAATAATCATGAATAGCGCCTCCTGTAAGTTTTTAGATTTTAAAACAAAAAAACCTAAGACTCAATGAGCCTTAGGTTTTGCTTTCGCAACATTGCTAATTAATTGTAAGGACTCATAGGCAAACTCCGTATTAAGTTGTTCCACATAAATAAGCCTGCGCCAAAAAAGATGGCCCAAGCAAAAAAATAAAAGTATTGGTTTGTATATAAATTAATATTGGTTATCATAATATATCACCTAATGTGTAGTATTTAAATCATGTATTCATTATAGCAGACGATAAGGCGGTGTCAAGCATGTTTAATTATATTAATAAAATTTAATGTTAATGTAAATAAGGTACTAAAAGAATGATATATATGTACGTAGTTATTTCCTGTATGGGAAAGCTAGCCAGTGTATCAACGTCCGTAACCGAAACAAATTGACGCAGCCATAATTTACTTATATACTTTACCTTAATGCAGTAACTTTCTTAAATTGGGGGCAAAGATGTGCGTATTACCAGGGCCATTAAGCAGCAAATGCTGGAGTTGTTGGAAGAGCATTATAAAAATACGACCACAGCGCTGCAGTATACAGCGCCATTTGAGTTTTTGATTGCTGTAATTCTATCTGCACAGTGTACTGATACCAGAGTAAACATTATTACAGCGCGAATGTTTCCTCATTACAATACGACGGAAAAAATTCTTAAATTAGGCCAAAATGGACTTGAAAAAGAAATTAGGGATTGTGGTCTTTTTCGGAGTAAAGCGAAAAATATTCTAGCTACTTGCGAAGTTTTGTGCCGGGAATTTGACGGACAAGTACCGAATACATTCGATGAATTAATTAAATTACCGGGGGTGGGCCGTAAAACGGCTAATGTCGTGCTAAGTCAATTGTTTGGCGTTCCGGCGATTGCTGTGGATACCCATGTATTTCGTGTGTCAAACCGCCTCAAATTGGCAACTGGTGAGACGCCGCTCACAGTGGAACAGGAACTTATGCGGGCAATACCTAAGGAAAAATGGAGCGACGCTCATCACTGGTTAATCTGGCATGGTCGCAAGATTTGTAAGGCAACCAGCCCAGCCTGTACCGTTTGCCCACTCAATCATCTATGTCCGAGTAGTAAAATTAAAATCTGATGAATCTTGTATAAATATTATCCTGGATGTATAATGATACAAAAAATTGGGGGAATGAATATGATTTTTCGTAAGGCGAAATTTAGTGATGTGGAAGACATCCTTAAATTAATTAATGATTATGCTGAACAGGGGTTGATGCTGGCGCGGGCACGCAATACCCTGTATGAAGGTCTGCGGGAATTCATCCTGGCTGAAGAAGATGGGCAAATCATTGGTGTTGCCGCGTTGCATTTGATATGGGATGAACTGGCTGAGATACGGGCACTGGCTATCCATCCTAGCAAGATAAAGACCGGGGTAGGTACTAAAATTGTTGAAATATTAACAGAAGAGGCTAGAGAACTAGGTATTAAAACCTTGTTTGCTTTAACCTACCAACCGGGTTTTTTTGCCAAATTGGATTTTGAAGAAGTGCCAAAAGAGAACGTGCCTCATAAGATGTGGAAAGAATGTATTAATTGTCCTAAATTCCCTAATTGTGATGAGATTGCTATGGTTAAAAAATTATAAAAAAGCGGTCCGTGTCAATGAAAATTTGCCACGGACGTTTTTTGTATATATATTTAGTAAATATGGTCATACTTTGTCTAGGGTTTCTAATTAGGTAGAGGAATATGCAATATTTCCACTTTTTTCCTTTGTGATAAACGCTGTTATTGTGAGAAAAATTTGTAAATAATAATTTTTGAGGAAGGTTAATTGGGTCAGATGAAGAACTTTTCATAATATAGAGTAATTGATCGGTTTTTGCTGATAATCAAGTTGCTTTAAGAATCACCTTTTAAGGAGAGAATAATGATACCGATAATATCTGTAGTAGGGCGATCAAATAGCGGAAAAACAACATATTTGGAAAAATTAGTTACTGAATGCAAGCGGCGAGACTATAAAGTTGCAGTTATTAAGCATCATCACAATGACTTTGAGATAGATAAGCCAGGCAAAGATACCTGGCGGCATGCAGAAGCTGGTGCTGATGTAGTGTGTATAGCTTCACCACATAAAATGGCCATGATAAAAAAGACTGACCAAGAACTGTCGCTTGACCAAGTGGCTAGTTACATAGACAGTGTGGATATTATTTTTACCGAAGGTTATAAGCAGGAAACAAAGTGTAAAATTGAAGTATATCGTCAAGGGAACATTAATGCTCCGCTTGGCGTGAAACCGGAACTTTTGGCCGTGGTTTCGGATACTGTTGTATATGAGACAATACCACATTTTGCGCTTGATGATCCTGCCGCTATGGCCGATTTTCTAGAAGTAAAGGTATTAAATAAGTAAACAGCAAAGGCGTGAGTGGTATGTTTGACAGCTATAACCGACAAATCCAATATTTGCGGGTTTCTGTGACTGACCGATGTAATTTTCGTTGCGTTTATTGTATGCCGGCACAGGGTGTAAAAATGCTCAGCCATGACGAAATTCTGTCATATGAAGAATTTTTACGGATTATACGAATTCTTAGCAATCATGGAGTAAGGAAGATCCGTTTGACCGGTGGCGAACCGCTTATTCGTAAAGGTATTGTTGAATTTATCCGCGACATTACCGCATTACAAACCATTACAGATATATCAATGACGACGAACGGCAGTCTGTTGGCAGCTATGGCAGGAAAGTTAAAAGCAGCCGGTTTGACACGCGTTAACATTAGTCTTGACACTATTAATCCCAAACTATTTCGGCAAATTACCCGCGGCGGTGATCTTACCCAGACACTCCAGGGGATTGAAGCCGCTTTGGCGGTGGGACTGACGCCGGTTAAACTAAATATTGTACTTACGAATATGATTACTGAACAGGATATTGCTTATTTTGTTGATATTATACACCGTGAGCCGGTATCGGTCAGGTTCATCGAATACATGCCGATAGGCGAAAGCGCGACTGGTCCTGGACCGAGTATTGAAGAGATTAAGACTATGATTAATAGTTTTGGGCGGGGAAAGCTAAAGCCCACTATTGATATTTGCGGCAATGGTCCGGCGAAATACTATAATTTGCCACAGGCCAAAGGATCATTTGGTTTCATTACCCCGATTTCTGAACATTTTTGTAGTGTATGCAACCGGGTCCGCCTGACTGCTGACGGAAAGTTCAAGCCTTGTCTATTGTCTAATCAGGAGATTGATGTTAAGACTGCTCTGCGCAATGGTGCCAGTGACGATGAAATTGCCGAACTTTTTTATCAGACTATTGCTAAAAAGCCGCAGGGCCATACCTTAACAAACCCGGATGAACCAACACAGTTTTTTCGGAAAATGTCGCAAATTGGTGGATGAGTTAAATAGATAAAAGATATTTTACTAATGGTGGAGGTAGTCATGGAAGAATTAACACACTTTAATCACGCCGGTAAGGCGCTTATGGTAGATGTAACTGTTAAAGATGAGACCAAACGGGAAGCTGTGGCTGAAGGCCGGATTACTATGAAGCCAACTACTCTTGCGCTAGTGAAACAAGGTGCTATGGGCAAAGGTGATGTTTTAGGAGTAGCTCAAGTAGGAGGGATAATGGGTGCCAAGCGGACATGGGATTTAATTCCCATGTGTCACCCGCTTTTGCTGACTGGCGTTAACCTTGAATTTACCATTGAAGACGCAGCCAATGCTATTAATATTAAGGCGATAGTAAAAACCACCGGCAAGACTGGGGTGGAAATGGAAGCTTTGACAGCCGTGTCAGTAGCTGCCTTGACGATCTATGATATGTGCAAAGCAGTAGATAAGGCGATGACTATTGAATATGTCCGGCTACGTGCTAAGTCAGGCGGTAAAAGCGGCAATTTTGTAAGGGAGGACTAAACCATGCAGGGAAAGATTGTAGCAGTTTCCACCAGCGAAAATAAAGGCGAACGCAAGAAAAATGTCGGGGAGGCTAATCTTTTATTCGGACTTGGTTTGGAAGGAGATGCCCATGCCGGGTTCCAGCACCGCCAGGTTAGTCTTTTAGCTATAGAAAGCATTGAAAAAATGCGGCAAAAAGGGCTGGATGTTCATCCGGGAGACTTTGCTGAAAATTTGACGACTGAGGGAATTAATTTACCAGCGTTGCCTATTGGGACGAAATTAAAGATTGGTGATGTACTAATGGAAGTCAGTCAAATTGGTAAAGAGTGTCACAACCGCTGTAATATCTACTACCAGGCTGGTGATTGTGTTATGCCTAAAGAAGGCATATTTGCGATCGTAGTGACTGGCGGACGGGTAGCTAAGGGTGACACAATTGAGGTGATCGAAAATGTATAGTATTGGCATTATCACAGCCAGTGATAAAGGTTCACGCGGTGAACGCGAGGATTTGAGCGGTAAGGTTATTGCGGAGACACTGGCCGAGCTTGGCGAGGTAAAGCAGTATGTAATTGTTCCTGATGAGCGTGAGGTTCTTAGTCAGGCTATGATTAACATGGCTGACAATGTAAAAATAGATATCATTCTTACTACCGGTGGCACTGGGCTTGGGCCCCGGGATGTAACGCCAGAAGCTACTTTGGCAGTAATTGACAGACAAGTTCCTGGTATTCCGGAAGTTATGCGGGCTAAGTCGCTGGAAAAAACTTCACGGGCTATGTTGTCACGGGCGGTAGCTGGGTTACGTGGCAGAACGCTCATTATCAATCTTCCTGGTAGTCCCAAGGGGGTACGCGAATGTTTGGAAGTTATTTTGCCAGCACTTGATCATGGCTTAGCCATTATGAAAGGGGAAGCTGGTGAATGTGCCAGACCTTAATACATTGATTGAGGAGTTGAGAAGAGCTTGCCCAAACCAATTTATATTATTGGTCATCGCAACCCTGATACGGATTCTATTTGCTCAGCAGTTGCGTATGCGAATCTAAAAACAGCCTTGGGCGAGCACGTAGTTCCGGCACGGGCGGGAAAGATTAATGCCGAGACCAAATATGTGTTAGAATTTTTTGGTGTTCAGCCGCCACAACTTATTTTAGACATATATCCCAGGGCCAAGGATGTAATGCATGAAAACATTATAACAATTCATCCCTGGAATACCTTGCGGAAGCTTGGTCAGCTTATTCAGTCCCATAATCTGAAATCCATTCCTGTTGTTGAAAATGACGGCAAGCTAGTAGGAATAGTCACAGTTAGCGATTTGGCTGAACGGTATGTCAGTGAACTGGGTATGCAGGATTTACGGGAAACGGGTGTTAACTATGCGGGAATTTTACGCTGCCTTAATGGCACACTTGTGTGTGGTGGGGAATTGTCACGGATCATTGAGGGGCGTGTGAAAATTGCTGCATCTCATACCCAGACGATGACTAAAGTCATTAAGCCTGGTGATATCGTTCTGGTAGGCAATCGTACCAAGGCTCAACTGGCTTGTATTGAGGTTGGTGTATCCTGCCTAATTGTCACCGGTGATTTTGAGGTTGCACCTGAGGTGGAAACTGCAGCTCAGGCGGCAGGCACCTATATCATTAGAGCACCGCATGATACTTATACCTGTGCACGCTTGATCAACCAGAGTATTCCGGTGCGGAACATCATGAAAACTAATGTTGCTTCTTTTAAACCTGAGGACCTGGTCTCTGATATAAAAAATAGTATTATTCGTACCGGCTACCGCAATTATCCAGTTGTCCAGGCAGGAAACCTGGTGGGGCTTATTGATCGGGACCGGTTGATTGTGCCTGAGCGTGATCAGGTTATTTTGGTTGACCATAATGAACGTTCACAAGCAGTAGACGGAATAGAAGAAGCCAAAATTGTTGAAATTATTGACCATCACCGGTTGGGCGGACTAGAGACCAGTGAACCAATATTTATCAGGCATGAACCGGTAGGGTCGACAGCTACTATTGTGACCAATATGCACTGGCAGCGCAGTGTACCAATACCTAAGTCGATTGCCGGTTTGTTATTAGCTGCCATCATTTCTGATACCGTTCTTTTTAAATCACCTACAGCAACGAAAAAAGACTGTGATACGGCCAATAAACTAGCCCAAATTGTTGGGCTTACTATTCAGGATTTTGGTATGACGATGCTGAAAGCTGGTTCAGTCATTGATAAGCTGACACCGGCTGATATTGTGACTGCCGATTTGAAGGAATTTCAGATTGACGAGTATTATGTTGCCATAAGTCAACTCTCAGTTATGGATCCGGAAGGTGTGCTTCAGCAACAAAGTCAACTGGAAGCTGCATTACAGGCCCTTTGCAATAAAGAGCCGTATAATATGGCAATATTGCTTATTACGGGCATAGTAGATGAGGCAACATATTTGCTCTATTACGGGCAGCCGGCAGGACTGATAGCCGCCGCTTTTGGCGAAGGACGTCCAGATGGTACCTGGTATTTGCCTGGCGTTATGTCACGTAAAAAACAGGTTGTACCGCCCTTGATTGATGCTGCCCGCCGGGCATAAAAAATTAATGTCAACACACAGGTTGTATGCTATAATGTTTCCATAATCCATAGGTAGGAAGGAAGAGCGGAACATGAATACTTACATACCCAGCGGTGTGTGTTCAAAAAAGATTGAGTTCCTGGTAGAAGACAATATCGTAAAGGAAATTTATTTTCAATCAGGCTGCCCTGGTAATTTACAGGGCGTAAGCCGGCTGGCAGAAGGAATGACAGTCGATGCGGTTATTACTAAATTAAAAGGGATAAGATGTGGCGCTAAAGCAACTTCTTGTCCTGACCAGCTGGCTCAGGCGCTAATGCAGTTAACGAACCAAAAAACTTTAGAATAACTAAAGCTATTGACAGAAATTTTGATGTGTGATATATTCATTGGCAACAGCATATATAAATGCAATGAACGGGATAAGTAAATTGGCTGCGCTATTATCAGAGAGCCGGGGGGTGGTGTGACCCGGTAGGCGTGCTTATTGAAATACACCTGTGAGCAGCAGGTTGAACGGATAGATTCCAAGTAGACCGCGCCGGATGTCACCGTTATCAGAGGCTAGGGTATCGGAATGTCCTGTACCTGAAAAGAGTGGCTTGCTATTTTTAAGCAAGCAGGGTGGTACCGCGAGTAAAGTCTCGTCCCTGTTAAGGGATGGGGCTTTTTTTATTTTCGAAAATTTTAGGAGGAGATAACTATGATTATTGTAATGAGCCCGGCAGCTACTCAAAAAGAGATTGACAACGTGGTTGCCCGGGTAATGGACGCTGGATTAAGAGTACATTTGTCAGAAGGAAAATTACGTACAATTATTGGCCTGATTGGTGAAAAAAAATTAATGGCTCAACTACCTTTGGAGGCCATGGCTGGTGTAGAGAAGGCGATATCTGTTACTGCCGGTTATAAGCTGGTCAGCCGGGAAGTCAAGAGCGAAGATACAGTGATTAATATTGGCGGGGTACTTGTTGGCGGTACTAATCTGATAGTGATGGCAGGTCCCTGTGCAGTGGAAAGCAGAGAGCAATTGCTGGAATCAGCAAAAATTGTTAAAGCAGCTGGTGCTCAGTTTTTGCGAGGGGGTGCCTACAAGCCGCGGACTTCACCATATTCTTTTCAGGGGCTTGAAGAAAAGGGGCTGGAAATGTTGGCCGAGGCCCGGGAGGTGACTGGGCTAAAAATAGTAACCGAGGTTGTCGATATCCAATCCGTAGCGGTGGTAAGTGCCTATGCCGATGTATTACAAATCGGTGCCCGCAATATGCAAAACTTTCAACTGCTAAAGGCAGTAGGAAAAAGCGGTATGCCTGTGCTGTTAAAACGTGGGATGGCGGCAACTATCAATGAGTGGCTGCATGCTGCCGAGTATATATTGAGTGAAGGCAATTTTAATGTTATGTTTTGCGAACGTGGTATCCGGACATTTGAGGATTATACCCGCAACACGTTGGATTTGAGTGCGGTAGCAGCACTTAAACAATTGAGTCATCTGCCGGTGATTGTCGATCCCAGTCATGGCACAGGCGTATGGAAACTGGTTAAACCTATGGCTAAAGCAGCCGTGGCAGGCGGGGCTGACGGTTTAATGATTGAGGTTCATCCTAACCCGGCAGAGGCCTTGTCTGATGGCAGCCAGTCGCTGACTCCTGTTAATTTCCAAGCTCTGATGAATGAAGTGGGTATTATTGCTACAGCAGTTGGCAGGAAAATGGCATGAAGCCAGCAATTAAGCGGATTGCAATCATCGGTATGGGGTTAATTGGCGGTTCGCTCGGTTTGGCCATCAAAGCCTCCCAAGGGGAGAAGGTTGAAGTTACGGGCATTGACACGAACGAATTGTCAATGCTCAAAGCCAAACAATGCGGCGCTGCTGACCGGATTACTGCTGATTATAAAACCGGTATAACGAGTGCCGATATGATTTTTGTATGTACGCCTGTGCTGCAAATAGCGACGCTCATAAAAGAAATAGCACCCTATCTAAAACCAGGTGCTATTTTGACAGACACAGGCAGTACTAAAACCTATCTAATACAAGAAATTGCGGCAGTATTACCGCAGGGTGTTCATTATGTTCCCGGTCATCCCATGGCCGGGCGTGAAAAAAGTGGCATTGAAGCTGCCGTTGACACACTTTTTTATGATAAGTGGTATATACTTACTCCTACAAGGGATGGGGACGCTGCAGCTGTAGAAGCAGTACGGCAGGTGGTTAACTGGACAGGGGCCAGAGTCACGGAAATGAATGCTGCCGAGCATGACTGGTGTACTGCTTTAATCAGTCATGTACCACATATTGGCGCTGCCGCGCTGGTAAACTTGCTTACGTATTTGCAAGACCAGGAAAACAGTATCAAACTGGCAGGCGGCGGTTTTCGGGATACAACACGCATTGCTTCTTCCAATGCTGATATGTGGGCTGATATTTGCATGACAAATGTTGAACCAATTGCCGACAGTTTAGATAAATTTAGTCAAATTGTCAGCCAGGTTGCGGCAGCGGTTCGTCAAGGCGACAGGGAAAGTATTCATAAATTTTTTTCTAATGCCAAACAGCGGCGAGATGAGTTATTACTACTGGAACAGGCTGCTAGCGAACAACCCTTGACCAATGAGCATTTATAATTTGTGCTATGAGTTTTTTGCCTTCAATATCCGGGTGTAAGCCGTCAATAGCCAAATAATCCGGAAGCTCACGGTTACTGTCAAGAAAGTGAGGTTCAAGGTCGATAAAGTAACGCTGCTGCCGGATAAATTGATTGACAGCATCAAACTCTTCCCGCCAATTGGTAACTGTTTCTTCATGGAAGACATCATTAATTGCATCCGGGTTGATTGGTGGCAAGGTTAAAAAGATAGGTCGAATGCCATTTGTCAGGCATTTATCACGAATACCTGTAAGCTCAGTAATGACTTGAGCAGCAGGGATACCGCCACGCAGGCTGTTGGTACCACCCAGAATTAGTAGATATTTCGGTTTGAAGGGTAATACATCCTGATCAAATCTTGCTAACATAGCTGCCGTAGTATCACCGCTTTTACCAAGATTGACAGCGGGAAAATTAAGATAGGTTTGATAACTGTAATCAAAATCGGCTGGTGAATAGGAGATTGCGCCGCCGCCGTGGGTAATACTGTCACCAAAGGTGGCTGCATAGTGTCCACGGCTCAAGTCAACGCTAAATTCAGCGGCGTCGGAATAGCCGCCGACCGGATTACCGGCGGCATCAATACCACGTACCCGCCAATAGTATTTTCCGGGAATAATACGAGGCTGGTCGTCATAACAGTCGTTTAAGCCGGTGACTGTTTGACTCCAAATACGGTATTGGGAGGGTTCAATGCCACCAGGGTTTTCCGGTGGTTGACGGGTAAGCTCAACTTCATGGCTTAAAGCTCCCAATACGGGTATCAGGGAATAGGCGGGATAGAGTGGTGCTGGTAGGCTGCTCGGTTTGTGCTCATTGACCAGCGGTCTGGTGACAGGGATTATATCGCGGTTAAGGTAAAGTTCAGTGGCATCAGAAAAAACGCCTAGGGGGTTGCCGTGATTATTTAGTGCGCGGACGCGCCAGAAGATACGGTTGCCATCATACCAGGATAAATCAGCATTATAGCCATTGGTAAACACCTCGCGGGTTAAGAGAACCTGTTTGTCAGATGAAAAAACATCGTTGGGGTTTTCCGGTGGTTCTGTTAAAAATTCGAGCTCATAGTATACCGCGCCTGATACTACCGTCCAGGTTAGCATTGGCCGGATAGAGGCTGGGGCATTGTCCGGGTAAAAGGAGGTGGGCTCTGGCTTTACATTGTTAAAGTCGGCGGCCATTCCATTGATGGTTTGTGTTAGGTTAATGTAGTCAGAGTATTTGCCTATCGGCTGATGAAACAGAGTTTGGGCTGATACGCGCCAGTAGGTGCGAAAAGGGAAATTTTCGTCAATTGGCATTTGACTTTTCCAAGTGCGATAGCTGGCAATTAGCTCTGTATCAGTGGCTTGCTCAGCGTCGTTGTCAGGAGGAACACTCAAAGCTTCTACCTTATAATAAGCAAAATAAGGTAATCGTTGCCATTGTAAAATATATTCATTGGACATATGATTAATTTCCAGCTGTGGTTTAAAACTTTTAAGGCCAACAGCTTCGGAGACCTCTAATACGTAAAGCAGGGAAATGGTTAGAGCCATAATAATAAAAAATCGTTTCAACGTGTACACCTGCCGAATCCTAATAGTATTTATAGAGTAGAAATATAAATATATATTACCACATTTTATTAGTAATACAAATCAGAAGGTAAACCGCTGTTCTTTTTTGAATAGCGGTTTTTGCAGTTTACTACTAAATCATGGTAGAATATGAAGCGAAGGAGGCGATTGTCGCGGAACAGGTTTTTCAAATTGTAATCGATTATATTGCTCTTTGGGGTTATACCGGGATTTTTATCGGCATGGCGCTGGAGAGTGCATGCATACCTGTCCCCAGTGAACTTATTTTTGGTTTTGCAGGGTATCTGGTATATCTTGACAGGCTGGAGTTTACTATGAGTGTTATTGCTGGGGTGTCAGGCGGATTGCTAGGCTCGATTGTTGCTTATTTGATTGGGTTTTACGGTGGACAACCTTTTGTTACTAAGTATGGGAAATACATGTTTTTGTCTAAAAAACATGTTGATACTGCGCAAAGATGGTTTGACCGCTATGGGCTGAAAGCAACTTTTTTCAGCCGGTTATTACCCATTGTCCGTACCTTTATTTCGCTGCCTGCCGGGTTTGCCAAAGTGAATCTAGGTAAATTTATGCTTTATACCGTGTTGGGTTCTCTTCCGTGGACAGTGGCTTTAATTTATGCCGGCGAAATGTTGGGCGAAAATTGGCGCGAGTTAAATACGATGGGTCATGAGGCTAGTCTGATAGTTGCAATTTTGCTTATCGCTGTTGCAGTATTCTACTTTTGGAAGAACAGGACACAGTCTGACCAAAATTAGTATACTGGACTGAAGACCGATTTTGGGGAAGGGATGAATAGCTCAGGATATGAAGCAACAGGAAATAATATGTAAGCCTAACCGTCTTCTTCAAGGAACTCTTGTGTTGACAGTTGCTGGTATTGTCGTAAAAGTTATTGGCTCGCTCAACTGGATCATTCTGTCGCGCGTGTTGGGTGGGGAAGGGATCGGCCTCTATCAAATGGCCTTTCCTATCTATCTATTGGCGCTTAGTCTGTCAACTGCCGGTATTCCGGTGGCTATTTCTGTTATTACCGCCGAAAAAGTTGCTTTTCAAGATTACCGGGGAGCTAACCGGGTTTTTTATTTGTCGCTGTCTATTCTTACAGTGACAGGCCTTGCTTTAAGTACGTTAGTTTATTTTGGTGCCGGTTGGTTAATTGAATATCAGGTCATTCGTGACCCACGGGCCTATTACGCATTACTGGCGTTGGCACCGGCTGTTTTTTTAGTTACGTTACTCTCCAGTTTCCGGGGTTATCTTCAGGGCTGGCAAAACATGACCCCCACTGCTGTGTCCCAAATTGTAGAACAGCTATTTCGCGTGGGAGCCATGCTGTTATTTGCTATTTGGCTGCTTCCCAGAGGTATTGAATATGCTGCTGGTGGTGCAAGTATGGGCGCTGGTGCCGGAGCAGCAGCCGGACTGTGTGTATTACTCTATTACTACTGGCGGCTACAGCGCAATTGCAAACGATTTCATGCAGGCCCAATAGAGCGGAAGCAGGAAGCTCCAGGCAGTATTGTGCGGCGCATTGTAGTCTTGGCATTGCCAGTCTCATTAGCCAGTATTATGCTGCCACTGGTGGCTAATTTAGATATGTTGATCGTTCCTGTCCGGCTGGAAGTAGCTGGGTATACTGTCGAGCAGGCTACTGAATTATATGGTTATTTGACAGGTATGGGGGTGCCGCTGGTTAACCTTGCAACCGTTATTACGGCAGCGCTGGCGACAAGCATTGTGCCTGCTGTGTCTGAGGCCAAGGCATTGGGAAATATCGGGCAAATTCGTGAACGGGCAGCTTCAGCTATGCGGCTTGGCAATATTGTGACAATTCCTGCTGTTGCGGGGCTGTGGGTGCTGGGAACCCCAATTGCGGCCTTTATATACCATGCGCCCCAGGCGGGGGAAGTAGTGCAAGTACTTTCTTTTGGTGTATACCTGTTAGGTATTCATCAGATAACAACAGGGGTTTTACAGGGGATGGGTTATACTGTTTTGCCGGTAATCAATATGGGTATTGCGGCTGCAGCCAAAGTCCTGTTAAATTGGAATCTGACGGCTATACCCAGTCTGGGGATACAAGGGGCTGGCTGGGCGACTAATGCCGATATTGGTGTTGCTGCATTACTAAATTTATATTTTGTTGCCAAATACACGGGTTTGTGCATGGACTGGCAGGAACTATGGAAATGTGTCCTTGCAGCCATTGTTATGGGGGCAAGTATTGATGTTATCTATCAATTCACGGTAGCAGGCGGAGTTAGTGCTGCTATTGCGACATTTGGGGTTATGTGTTTAGCGGCCGTCATTTACAGCGTTGTTCTACTACTGCTTGGTGGATTGACAGATCGTGATATTAGCAGAATCCCCTTCTTGGGTGCCAAATTATCGCAGCTATTAACGCGGCTGGGATTGCTAAGGGCCTAAGTTGAGAAATAAGTTGTGACTTACAGGGTTCAGCTTTGCTGAAACGGGTTCACTGCTCAGCTGCATAACCGGATATGCGTGCTAACGTTTTTACTCTGAGCACATCGACACCGTTAAAATTAATATTGGGTATATAGTAAGTCTCAAGTTCATCATGCAGCTTCTTAGCTTCATGGATATAAGCACCTGCTTTGCCAAAAAGCTCCCAGAAAGTCGTTCGGTCATAATCAGTTACCGGCTCTAACCGGAAGGTGATGTCTGTATCAAGGCAATCATTCATGTCAATGACAGCGGTAGCGTTGGTAAAACTTTGGTTATGCGGCGGGGTTGAGGTTATGAGGGCTGTATCCAGGGCAGGAATAAGGATGTGTTCTGGTTTAAGCGGGTCAAGCGGGCAGAAAAAGGCTTCAATATTGAGCCCCTTGGCTATGGCTGTATCGGCAACCTTAGCCAGCAGGGTTGCTTTACCGGTACCAGGCAAGCCGGTGATAATATAACGTTTTGCGAAGCCGGCACTGATAGAATCGATATAATTTACCGGGCCAATAGGTGTAATGGCTGAAGCAAAAAGTTTCCGCTGTTTGCCGTAACCAACAGTGGTTATATTACTAAAAATTGATTCGATAATACTTGCAGCTTTTTGGTTAGCCAGATTATAATTCATGGCTTCACAGTTGGCGGCTTCCCAATCGTCATAGACTGCCTTGGCACCCTTTAGCATACGATATGCACGCTGAAAGCGCCTGCTAATTTCTTTGGTATAGGCTATTATTTCAGTTTTGTTATGAATTAGCTTAGTTTCGTTCCAATATTCGCCAAGGTTGAGAATTTCATCAACACAGCCAGGATGTTTAGGGTCAACAATATGAGGAGCAGTGCCATCAATTAAGGCAACTCTGAGCGCTGGTATGACCAACCCGTCAAGGGAATTAGGGTCACTGGAACAATGGTGATGTTCAACATCATAACCATGTTCAACAAGTGTCTGCCCAATCTTTTTCATAAAAGTGGATTTACCGACACCAGGCCCACCTTTTAGTAAAAAAATGCGTGTTGCATCAATGGGTATTACATAATCATAATAAGAAAAAAAGCCTTGGGGAGTATTGCCGCCAGGGAACAGATGTCTGATTTTTCCTTCAGCCATTTTTATCCTCCCTCTTTTGTTTATGATATTACCAGTGGTATTTCTCTACAATGTATGAGTTGTGTTGCGTGAGTATATCAAAAATCAGCTGCAAGGGGTAGGATTTTTGCTTTTGGTGTAGAATAGAGTTTACTTTGATCTTTTACTAAGGAGTTGTCCATGCGCAAAGAAGTGTACGGTTATTTGGCCGTTATTGCTGCTGCCTGTATGTGGGGTATTGGTGGTTCGGCAGCCAAAGCGTTATTTAACCAAAATATTACGCCCTTTCTGTTGGTGAAGATTCGTCTGACTTTGGCATTTTTATTAATGCTACTAGGACTTTTTGTTTACAATAGACGGCTGCTTGTTATTCCACGCCGGGAGATTGCGTATTTTGCGCTGCTGGGTACAGGGGGAATGGCACTGCTGCAGTTTTTTTATTTTTATACCATTAGCCTAACAAATGTAGCTACCGCTGTTTTTTTGCAGTATCTGGCACCCGTATTTATGGCTGTTTATGCTGTTGTATTCGAAAAAGAGCGGTTAGGTATAAGGCGTGGTATGGCTATTGTTTTAGCCACTTTCGGTGGTTTTTTGATTATGCTTAATGCCGGCGGCGGGGATTCGATTAGTGTGCTAGGGCTTACCAGCGGTTTATTAGCGGCTATGTCAATGGCATTTAGCACAGTATATGGCCGGCGGGCAGTACGAAGTTACCATCCACTGACGGCTGTAACCTATTCGTTTGGTTTTGCCGGCTTATTTTGGTGGCTGGTATCACCGGAAGCCTGGGGCCAGGGGACTATAACTGCTGAAAATTGGTGGCTCTTTGCTTATATTGCTGTATTTTCGACAGTGGTACCTTTTTTGTTGTATTTTTTCGGCATACGCTTCTTATCGCCGACCAATGTTGGTATTACCGCTTGTTTGGAACCGGTAATTGCTGCTGCTGTTGCCTATTTCTTTTTGAATGAGGTTATGGGCTTGCTGCAAATGCTGGGTGGGCTGCTTGTAGTACTGGCTGTTATTATGTTGCAAACCGGCAATGAGCACCGAAGCACCGAAGCACCGAAGCCCTGAAGCCCTGAAGCCCTGAAGCAGCGGCGAAAAAGACAGATATTGTATAATTGGAGTGATTTTGATGCATATTGTACTGGTAGAACCGGAGATTCCCGGCAATACAGGTAATATCGCAAGATTGTGTGCGGCCACTGGCTGCGAACTACATTTGGTAAAGCCATTAGGATTTTCTATTGAAGACCGCTATTTAAAACGGGCCGGGCTTGACTATTGGCATTTAGTCAAAGTGCATGTGTACGAGAATTTTGCCGAAGTAGTGAAGCTATATCAGGGACATAATTTTTATTTTAATACAACTAAAGCCAGTAAACGCCATAGTGATATTGCTTATCAGAGTGATGATTTGCTGGTATTTGGCAAAGAGACTGCCGGGTTGCCGCAGGAACTGCTGAATGCCAATCCAGATAACTGTATCCGCATTCCAATGATCGAAGATGCCAGATCGCTTAACTTGTCGAACGCGGTGGCTATTGCAGTATATGAAGCACTTAGGCAACAGGAGTTTCCGGGACTGAGGTAGCAAAGCCTTTAGGATGGTGATACGATGTTTGCACAATTTGGACCGGCAGGAAATCCAGATGCGTTTTATGAGTCTGGATATAAGGCTTCGGCCGACATGCCGGAATGGTTAGCAGGCCAGGAACTTAAGGCCTATGAGTATCAATGCAGTCGAGGGGTTACTATCAAGCAGCCTACGGCTGAATTGGTGGGACAGAAGGCCGCTCAATATGGCACTAAGCTTAGTATCCATGCGCCGTATTATATTAGTCTGGCTACTGAAGATGAGACTACTGCAAGTAACACGCAGCGGCACTTTTTGCGATCATTGGAAGTAGCCAAATGGATGGGAGCTGACCGGATTGTGTTTCATATTGGCGGCCCTGGTAAAGGTGCCGACAGGCGTCAGGCTATGGAGCGGGCCAAGCATTTGTTTGCCAAGGTTCTAGAGCAAGCTGAAGAGCAGGGCTTAACAGGTTCGCAACTGTTGGCAGAAACTATGGGTAAGCAAAATCAGCTGGGGTCGCTGGAAGAAGTACTTGAGCTATGTAAGCTGGATGAACGGGTCCGGCCGGCAGTTGATTTTGGTCATATGCATGCTGTGACAGGTGGTCTATACACGACAAGTGCAGAGTTTGCTGCTGTATTTGAAAAAATAGGCGAAGCACTGGGGGCTGAGGCGGCAAAAAATTTGCATATCCATTTCAGCCCTATTGAGTTTACCAGGGCGGGCGAAAAACGGCATTGGAGTTTTGGCGATCCTTATGGGCCGCCGTATGAACCGTTATTAACTGTCATCGCAGATCAAGGGTATACCCCCCGGATTATTTGCGAGTCAGCAGGTACCCAGGCTAAAGATGCCAAAACGATGCAGGATTATTATTTGGCAATGGTGAAGAAGGATTTTTAGTGTATACATGCTGAATATAACGCATAAAATAGATGGTGAACTGGAGGAATCTTCATGACTGTACATGATAAAGCTCACGAATTAGGGAGGACGCTGAGAAATTCTGAGGAGTATCAGGCCTTTTTAGCTGCCAAGAAAAATCTTGATAATGACACAACAAGCAAAACTATGGTGCACGATTTTTTTAAGAAAAAGCTGGCAGCTGAATATGATCTAATGGCTGGTAACCCGGAAAATAAAGAGAAATCTCAGGAACTCCAAAAAATGTATGAGCTTATTGTTCTAAATACTAAAGCTAGAGACTTTATTCACGCCCACATGCGTTTTCAGCAGCTTGCTGCAGATATCTATAAAATAATTGGCGATGCGGTCGCTGAAGGAATGGATTTATTTGGCAAAGAATGAGATGTTGGTTAGTAGAAATGTGGATTTTGCTGCCGAATTGAATAAAGCTATTCCCCCGGAAAGACTGCTAGTTAATGAAGCTATGTCTAAACACACTACTTTTCGCATCGGTGGTCCGGCTGATTATCTTGCACTGCCTGCTTCAGTTCAGGAGGTGGCTGCGATTTTACATATAACTAAACAGTTTGCCATACCTGTTACAGTGTTAGGTAATGGATCTAATGTATTGGTATTGGACCGGGGAATCCGTGGTTTGGTTTTGAAATTTGGTCTTGAGATGGGCTGTATCCGGCATAACGGTCATACTGTCGTTGCTGGTGCCGGTGCGCTTTTAGCAGCGGTATCCAAGTATGCTGCCCAACATGATCTGACAGGGTTTGAATTTGCTATTGGCATTCCAGGCAGTATTGGCGGTGCAGTTTTTATGAATGCCGGTGCCTACGAAGGTGAGATGAGCCAAGTGGTGCAGGCTGTCACGGCAGTATGTGCGGGCGGCGAGTTAAAGCGGTTTGCAGGGGAAGAACTAAAGTTTGGTTATCGTCATAGTGTATTCCAGGAAAATGGCTGTCTTATTTGTGAAGTAGAACTGGCGCTCTCAAATGGTGTAAATAACTTGATTCGCGTACGACTTGACGACTACACAGCTAAGCGTCAAACCAAACAACCAATTGAAATGCCAAGTGCGGGCAGTACCTTTAAACGTCCTAATGGTCATTTTGCGGGTACGTTAATTGAAAAAGCCGGACTGAAAGGAACTAGTGTCGGTGGTGCGCAGGTTTCTACAAAGCATGCAGGTTTTATTATTAATGCCGGAGGTGCAACTGCTCAGGATGTGCTGGCTTTAATCAACAAGGTTCAGGATAGTGTTTATAAGCAGTTTGGCGTTTCTCTCCATCCTGAAGTACGGATATTGGGCGAAGCGTAACTACCATATAATTAATATCAACAAGGAACCGGGAGCAATAATGCCCCGGTTTTTACTATTTTTTGCAGGGGAAAGAGAACAAATGTAGAATTTAGAAAATTAAAGATAGCATAAAAGTTGAAAAAGGAGACAAGCTTATGCATTTATCATTTTTGGGAGCCGCAGGTATGGTAACCGGATCTTCTTATCTTTTGGAAGTCGGGCAAAAAAAGTTTTTAGTTGATTGCGGCATGTTTCAGGGCTCCAAGGCGATTACTGCCCTCAACAGACGGCCATTTCTCTATAATCCTGCAGATATCGAGGCTGTATTTCTAACCCATGCTCATATTGATCATAGCGGTTTGCTGCCTCGCCTGTGCAATTCAGGTTTCAAAGGAACCATCTATGCGACTAAAGCAACTGCCGAATTATCTAGTATTATGCTACCTGACAGTGGGCATATTCAAGAGTTTGAGGCTGAGCTTGCTAACCGGAAGGGACAGCGGGCCGGACGCAAACCGGTCGAGCCGCTGTATACTGTAGATGAGGCTTATAACTGCTTGCAACAATTTTCACCGATGGCTTATGATACAGCGATAAAAATATCAGACGAGGTGACACTTACCTTTCGGGAGGCTGGCCACATATTAGGTTCGTCCATGGTGGAGATTGTGGCAGCAGAAAACGGCGAGACTACGAAAATTTTATTTTCCGGAGATTTGGGTCAGCCTGACCAACCAATTATTCGGAATCCGGCTATCATAGAGCAGGCTGACTATCTTATTCTTGAATCAACCTATGGGGATCGGATTCATGATCCGAGTGACCCGCTAGAAAAATTAGCTCAATATATTAATGAAACGATTGAGCTAGGTGGTAATGTCATAATCCCGTCATTTGCTGTTGGTCGTACGCAAACTCTTCTTTACAATTTGTATACTTTGTTTAAAGGCGGTCTGATTCCCAAAATTCCGGTAATTATTGACAGTCCACTGGCTATTTCAGCTACAGAGATCTTCTTAAAGAACTCACAGGAATATGATTGCGAAGCCTATGATCTGTTGTATAAAGGCCAGGAGCATCCTTTACAATTTCCGCAATTGACTGTTGCCAAGACAGCCGAGGAATCCAAAGCCATTAACAATTTGGACCATCCCGCCATTATTATCTCAGCGAGCGGCATGGCCGATGCAGGACGTATTCTTCATCACCTGAAGCATAATTTGTGGCGACCAGAGAGCACCGTGTTGTTTGTTGGGTACCAGGCGCAAGGCAGCTTAGGGCGGCGATTATTAGAAGGCATTAAAAAGGTTAGAATTATGGGCGAAGAAATTACTGTCAAGGCCAGGATTGCTAACCTTGAGGGCTTTTCCGCGCATGCTGATAAGGAGCAGCTAACAACCTGGTTAAGCAATTTTACGAGCAAACCGGCTACTGTTTTTATTGTTCATGGTGAACAAGAAATGTCGGAGCCATTTGCGGCACTTATTGCTGACAAGTTTAACATACCAACCTATATACCCAAGTATGGTGATTCGGTCACATTGACTGGCCGTAGTTGGCAGATTGAGCCTTCGGCCATTATCGAGTTTGAACCTGCTGTTCAACAGCTTAGAGATGTTCTTGATGAAGTGGAGAAAGAATTCGCCCAATACCGGAGCAAAATGGAAGACCTGGTTCTTATCAATGGCAACAAGCTGCAAGATGTGCTTAAGCGTATTGATAAAATCCGCAAATTCATTAAAAAAACCCTTACTGATTTATGGGCGTGAGATCATTTCAGCATAGCTGAAAATATCGTTAATTTAGGCGGGAGTCTTGATTCACATTCAAGAGGATCGCGGGTTCGAAATTAGCATGTCCCACCAGAAAAAACATAGATCGTACAAGGCTTGTGGAGCTCTGTACGGTCTTTTCGTTCCATTGATCCCATTGTAATTATAAAAATGTGAAAATTACAATTAGTTTAGGAGAAATAGTTATGGTAATTTTTAGACTGGCATCAGAAAAAGATGCACAGACAATTACGGAAATAAGGCAGAAAGCATGGAATACAACATATCGAGGAATCTATCCTGATGAAATCATTGACCAGTATGATTTTGATAGATATTATCCAAAAGATTTGATGCAGATAAAAAATCCTCAATTGAA
Organism: Sporomusa sp. 246TCP1; assembly: GCF_057319775.1. Classification (NCBI taxonomy): domain Bacteria; kingdom Bacillati; phylum Bacillota; class Negativicutes; order Selenomonadales; family Sporomusaceae; genus Sporomusa; species Sporomusa sp. 246TCP1. The sequence goes on from NZ_CM170492.1 coordinate 1,626,481, forward strand.
AGTATATCTTATTGAAGATGGTAAAGAAGCGGTTGGATACTTTATTTATGGAAAAAATCTGCTAGGGACATATAAAGATTTTGAAATATGCTTAAAATCCCTTTACATATTACCGAAATATCAGCGTCAAGGAATCGGAACGCAGGCATTTACTATGCTCAAAACGTATTGCAAAGAAAATCATATCAATAAATTTTATAACGAATGTAATGTTGAAAATCGGAATGCGTTGGCTTTTTATCATAAAATGGGTGGCAAGATTGGCATGAAAGATGATAAGCACGAAAGCCAAGGGGAAAATACCTGCTGGATAGAATATGATGAGGCTAATTAATATAGAAATTTTTTGACGCTTTATGCAATTATTAGAATCATACTAACATAAAAGACTATAAAAACCGTACAAGGCTTTGAAAGCTTTGCACGGTTTTTTAGTGTGTTTAAAATTGAATTTTTAGCAAAACTGGTACTTTGCTGTAAAATTTAACAAAAAAATAACCTAATTTGACAAAATTTGTTTGACAATGGAATGAAATAGTCATAAAATAAATTTAAAAGCGAGTAATCACTCGCTCGATAAGGTGAGGACATAGATAATGAGTAATAATGTAAATAAGTTTCTCCATCGAAAAGAAAATGTTATTTTAACTGCTATTGAAATAATTGATGATCTTGGTATTCAAGGCTTATCAACACGTGAGATTGCGAAAAGACAAGGTATATCAGAAGGAACATTATTTCGACATTTTAAGTCGAAAAGTGATATTATTCTTGACGTGTTAGACTATTTTTCAAAGTATGATTCCGATATATTTCAGTCAGTCAAATTAAAAGGTCTAAAAATGAAGGAGGCAATCGTATTTTTGGTAGATTCCTATGTAACCTATTATGAAAATTACCCGGCCATTACTGCCGTGACACAAATATATGGTGTCCTGTTATCCGAACCAGACTTTGTTGATAAGATTAAAAGCATTCTTTGCAGTCGTAAAAATTTTTTAAAGGATGTGATTGAGGAAGGAAAGAAAGCGGGTGAGATTAATCCTGAAATTGATAGTGGCATAGTAGCAGATATTATTATTGGAACATTCGGAAACATTTGTTTGGAGTGGCGTTTAAACGGACGTAACTTTTCTTTACGAAGTAAAACCCTAATGGCTATAAATATGATACTTGGCGCTTTGTAGTCTAAAGTAAAATGATAAACTGGAGGGTAAAAAAATGAAAACAGTATTGGTTGTTGATGATATGCTTTTTATGCGGATGGCTTTGAAATCAATTTTGGAGAAAAACGGGTTTTCGGTTATTGGTAATGCCGAGAATGGAGTTGAAGCGGTAAAAAAGTACATGGAATGTGCACCCGATCTTGTTACAATGGATATTACCATGCCTGAAATGTCAGGATTGGAGGCGTTGAAAAAGATTAAGGAATATGATCAGGATGCTAAAGTGATCATGGTTTCCGCCATGGGGCAGGAGCGGTTTGTTAAGGAGGCAATTATGAACGGTGCCAACTATTTCATTGTAAAGCCATTTAAAGAAGCCAAAGTACTAGAAACTCTTAATAAAGTTGTGGCTTGGTAAAGAGTCATCAAAGGGGATGATTATTGTGGCAGATGAATCTACAATGGAACCAATGCTGGAGCTATTCTTGTTTGAGACCACTCAACTTGTGGAGCAATTAGAGCAAAGTGTAATTGACAGCGAAAAATGCGACGGCTATGACGCAACTGCGATTAATGAGATTTTCCGTATTATGCATTCCATCAAAGGGGCAGCGGCAATGATGATGTTTGATACTATTGCACAGCTTGCTCATTGTGTTGAAGATGTATTTTATTATTTGCGTGAGGGTAAGCCAGAGAACGTAGATTGCATGATACTATCAGATCTAATCTTGGCAAGTGGCGATTTTATTAAGAATGAGATTGACAAGATTAGGAGTGGCAGTAATGCAGATGGCAACGCCTCCTCGTTAATTGATCAAACACACAGTTTTCTTGATGAGTTAAAAAAAGTGAATCCGAGCGTACAGCCGGTGGATAAGGAAAATACAATACCCAGTCAAAAACAATATTATATCAGTCAGGACAAGAAGGCAGTTTCTCTAAAAAAGCAGCTTTTCATGGTGACAGTTTTTTTTGAAGATGACTGCGATATGGAGAATATTCGGGCATACACTATTATCCCTAGTTTGCGCGATATTGCCGAGGATATTAAATACATACCGGAAAATATTATGGAAGACGATGCGACGGCAGAAATTATTCGCAAAGAAGGATTTAAGATATTCTTTTCATCTGGCCGTACTTATAGTGAAATACATGAATTACTGGAAAAGACAATATTTCTTAAAACCTTAGAATTAGTAGAGATTGACGGTGCGGTAACCGAGAAACAAGAGTCACGGCCAAAGCAGATTATTTTGGATGATTTCCCTGATAAAACCAGCAACCCAATTGCACAACAGCCCACTAATGTGAACAAAAAGGCTGTTTCCAATAGCGGGCCGAGTATGATCAGTGTTAATGTGGCTAAATTGGATACGCTTATGGATTTAGTTGGTGAATTGGTTGTAGCAGAAGCTATGGTGATACAAAATCCTGATTTGCGGGGGTTGTCTCTTACTAATTTTGCTAAAGCGGTACGGCAGCTTGAGAAAATTACCGGGGAGATGCAGGATATTGTGATGTCGATCCGGATGTTGCCGCTTGCTGCTACTTTCCAAAAAATGAATAGAATAATTCGCGATATGTGTAAAAAACTTGGCAAGGAAGTTCAACTGGATTTAGTCGGTGAAGAAACGGAAGTTGACAAAAATATTATCGAACATATATCAGATCCGTTAATGCACATCATTCGCAACGCTGTTGACCATGGGATTGAATCAGGCGAGGAACGGATGGCAGCGGGAAAACCGGCAAACGGCAAAGTTACGTTAGAAGCGAAGCATGATGGCAGCGATGTTGTTATTTTAATAAAGGATGATGGCCGCGGATTGAACCGGGACAAGATACTCAAACGCGCTGGAGATAATGGCTTATTGCATAAGCCCGGGAATGAGATGACTGATAAAGAAATATATTCCTTTATTTTTGCTCCAGGTTTTTCTACCAACGATAAAGTGACTGAATTCTCCGGTCGAGGCGTTGGTATGGATGTAGTTACTAAAAATATTACTAGCATCGGTGGTATGGTAGGAGTTGATAGTATTCCGGGCGCAGGGACAACAATCTCGCTGAGGATACCTCTTACATTGGCAATTGTTGACGCTATGAATATAGGAGTAGGAGATGCCCGGTATACGATTCCAATTACCGCGATAAAAGAATCATTTAAGCCTAGGGAAAAAGATATTATCATTGATCCGGATGGAAACGAAATGATTATGGTGAGAGGGCAATGTTTTCCAATTTTACGTATTAGTCAGGTATTTAAAGTGGATACTCGTACGAATGGTTTTACGGATGGAATTATTATTATGGTTGAAAACGAAGGCAATATAGTATGCCTATTTGCGGATGAACTTATCGGCGAGCAACAAGTGGTTGTAAAGGCACTGCCTCTCTATGTAAAAAATATCAGGCAGGTGGAAGGATTAGCGGGATGCACGCTTTTGGGTGACGGCAGTATTAGTCTGATATTAGATATTGGTGGAATGGTAAAGCGCGAAAAAATTTCATAGGCGAAGAACACAAGAGAGGTGAAAGATAATGGCGTGGTTTCATAATTTGAATATCGCAAAAAAATTACTGTTTAGTTTTGTTCTGGTGTCAATGATAGCTGCGGCAGTAGGCTCTTTGGGAATTCATAACCTTTCTAGCATTATAGCAGAAGACAAGAAACTGTACGATCTTTATACTGTTCCATTAGGCGATTTGTTGGATATAACAGAAAACTATTATATTATGCAAAATGAGTCTAGAAACATAGTTCTAGCAAGCGACCCCGGCACAAGAGGGACAGCCAAGGGTAAGATTAGAGAAGAATTGCAAGAATTAAAAAAGTCAATGCAAAATTATGAGAAAACGGTTCATACTGACGAGGGACGGAATACTTTTGTTGCCTTACGAGCTGGTGTAACGGAATATGAAGCGTATATTGAAAAAATAATTAGTTTAGAGCAGGCCAATCAGTTGGATGTGGCTGCACAACTCTTGCAAACCGACGGAGCGAGAATTGGTAAGATGATTGAGAATACTTTGCAGGAGGCACAAATTATCAAGATTAAACAAGCTGGCGAAAAGGCGGCGAGCAATCAAGCAGCGGCTAGCCAGGCAATTATTGTAGTTGGCCTAATTATAACTGCTGGGGTGTTAATTGCGATAATCTTAGGTGTATTTATAGCGCGCGCCATCAGCCGGCCAATACGAAATTTAGTTGCAGTCGCCGACTTACTTGCCGTAGGGGATGTGAATGTTACTAGTAAGACTGCAATAACAAAGGATGAAATTGGAACGCTTATGCAGGCGTTTGACAGGATGATTACTAATATCAGGGAGCAGGCGCTGGCAGTCGAAAAAATAGCAGCAGGGGACCTGAACGTTGCAGTTAAAATACACTCAGAAAATGACCTGTTAGGTAAGAGTCTGAATAAATGCATCAATAACATCAACCGAATGATCGCCGACGTTAATCTTTTGTCTACAGCAGCTGCGGAAGGAAAACTGACAACCAGAGCTGACGCCGAAAAACATGGGGGTAGTTACCGGCAGATTGTTGAAGGCATTAATCACATTTTAGATATGATAAATGAACCGATTAGAGAGGCCCTGGCGGTATTAAGGGAAATGGCTTCAGGAAACTTGCAGCAACAGGTTGAGGGAAACTATAGTGGTGATCATGCGGCAATTAAAAATGCCATGAACGAAACGTTGGACGCACTAAACAAAGCTTTTGGCGATGTAAAATATGTTGCAGAACAGGTTGCGGCAGGTGCCCAGCAGATTTCAGCATCCGGCGAGGTGCTATCGCAGGGTTCTACCGAACAGGCCAGCTCAATTGAGGAGATTACTGCTACGATGGAGCAAGTGGCAGTCCAGACTAAGCAGAATGCTGTTAATGCTAATCATGCCAATGAATTGGCTAACTCTTCCCAGGAGCAGGCGGTGCAAGGAAACCGGCAAATGCAGGCAATGGTAACAGCGATGCAGGAAATTAACGAGTCGTCTGTCAATATATCCAAAATTATCAAGGTGATTGACGAAATTGCCTTTCAAACAAATATTTTAGCCCTTAACGCGGCGGTAGAGGCGGCCAGGGCCGGTCAGCATGGCAAAGGCTTTGCAGTGGTGGCGGAGGAAGTCCGAAATCTTGCTGCCAGAAGCGCCAATGCCGCGAAGGAAACAACGGTAATGATCGAAGGATCAATTCAAAAAGTGTCTGCCGGAACAAAAATTGCTAATGATACGGCAGTGGCATTAGACGGTATTGTGCAGGAAGTAGCTAAAGCAGCGGTACTGGCCGATGATATTGCCGGGGCATCGAACGAGCAGGCTACAGCCATTGCCCAAGTTAATCAGGCTATTATGCAGGTATCGCAGGTTGTGCAGACTAACTCCGCGACAGCAGAAGAAAGCGCTTCAGCAAGCGAGGAATTAGCCAGTCAGGCTGAGATATTAAGAAACAATGTGTCCAAATTCCAACTGAAACAAACCGGTCAAAAGATGCAAGATACAGAGGGATTAAGTCCGGATGTACTGCGCGCCATCGAAATTATGCTTGAGAAAAAGAATCAAAGTTCTAAGCAAGAAGCGCGTTCGGGGAAGAATGAAGCAGTATTGACAGCAAGAGAAAAAATCGTTCTTGATGATAGTGAATTTGGCAAGTATTAACAGGAAAACGTTTTAAAAATTACTTGAAAACAAGAAAGGAGAAGTGTTATGTCCGAGATTAGCGAAAATGAACTGGAATTAGAGGAAGATACCCAAAAAGGAAAATTTCTGACATTTACTCTAGGCGCGGAAGCTTATGGCATAGAGATTAAGTATGTCACTGAGATTATCGGTATGCAGCCTGTTACTCAGGTACCTGATCTTCCGGAATACGTCAAAGGGATTATTAATCTGAGAGGGAAAATCATTCCGGTTATTGATATGCGATTAAGATTTAAGAAATCCTCTATAGATTACAATGACCGGACTTGTATCGTGGTAGTTGATATCCATGAAATTGCCGTAGGGTTAATTGTTGATACTGTTGCCGAAGTACTGACAATTGCGGAAAAAGATATCGTTCCACCGCCACAATTGCAAAATGGCAGTTACCATCAGCGGTTTACCAAGGCGATTGGAAAAGTTGGTGATGACGTAAAATTAATCCTTGATAGTGAGCGAGTATTAAGCAATGATGAAGTGAATTTCCTGGAAAAAATTAACTAGCTGTATATAGATAACAATAAGGAGGTCTAGGTATGAATTGGTATCTAAATCTTAAAATTGCCAATAAGCTTATTATTGCCTTTCTCTGTGTGGCTGTGGTGACTAGTATTGTTGGTATAGTAGGTATAATTAATCTTTATAACCTGGCTCGGGAAGATACAATATTGTTTGAGTATTATACTGTGCCGCTTGAACAGATGGGGAGTGTGACAGAATCTTATCAAAAAAGCCGTATCAATGTAAGAGATATAATATTGGATAGAAATCCTGTGCAACAGGCAGATAACATGAGCAAGACTACTGCACGTATTGGAGAAATGAAAGAAGAAACAGAGAAGATTGGCAAAACTCTCGTATCTGAGGAAGGACAGAAATTACAAAAAGCTCTTGTTGGTGTGATAAATGATTATGAAGCGTATATCAAGCGGTTATATGCCACGATTCAAGCTGGTCAGTATGAGCAGGCAAATCAGATGATGGCTACCGAGGGGATTCATTATGCAGATATCTTTGAGGATACATTGAATACTATGAATGCTCTCAAAGTTGAACTTGCTAAACAAAAAGCTGCTAATAACAAACAGGAAGCGAACACTGCTATCCTGGTTATGGTTGCTTTTGTTGTAACAGGAGTTGTTCTGGCTATGGTGCTTGGCCTTTATATCGCCCGGGTGATTTCCCGGCCGGTTAAGGAAGTTGTTAAGGTGGCAGGAAAAATTGCCGGTGGTGATTTAAATGTTGAAGTCAAGGTTACGACCAGGGATGAGATAGGCGAATTAGCGCAGGCTTTCAACGTGATGGCCGGTAACGTCAATCAGGCAATGAGAAGTATCAGCGAAGCTGCAGGGCAAGTGGCTGCGGGTACTCAGCAGATTGCGGCATCCAGCGAGATTCTATCGCAGGGTTCTACTGAGCAGGCCAGCTCAATAGAGGAGATTACGGCCTCTATTGAGCAAGTGGCAGTTCAGACTAGACAGAATGCGGCCAGCGCCAACCACGCTAATGAGTTGGCCAATTCTTCCAAGGGACAGGCGATGCAGGGAAATCAGCAAATGCAGGCAATGGTAACCGCGATGCGGGAAATTAATGAGTCGTCTGTCAACATATCAAAAATCATCAAAGTGATTGATGAAATTGCATTTCAAACCAATATTTTGGCCCTTAATGCGGCGGTAGAGGCGGCCAGGGCCGGTCAACATGGTAAAGGCTTTGCGGTAGTGGCGGAGGAAGTCAGAAATCTTGCTGCCAGAAGCGCCAATGCCGCGAAGGAAACAACGGTAATGATCGAAGAGTCAATTCAAAAAGTGGCTGCTGGCACTAAAATTGCCAATGATACGGCAACGGCGCTGGATGGCATTGTACAGGAAGTAGCAAAGGCAGCGGCACTGGTTGATGATATTGCCGGGGCATCAAATGAGCAGGCTACAGCCATTGCTCAAGTTAATCAGGCTATTATGCAGGTATCGCAGGTTGTGCAGACTAATTCGTCAACAGCGGAAGAAAGCGCTTCAGCAAGCGAGGAATTAGCCAGTCAGGCTGAAATATTAAAAATTAATGTTTCCAAATTCCAATTAAAAGAAACTGACTGTGGTGTTCAAGGGACACAGGGCCTTAGTCCGGATGTATTGCGTGCCATTGAAGCTATGATCGAGCAAAACAAGCCGGGTCAAAAGCGTGAAGATAGAGCGGGTAAACCGGAAATGGTACTGACGTCGAAAGGGAAAATTCTTCTTGATGACAGCGAATTCGGCAAATATTAGTCAGTAAACAGTCATAATAGCAAGTATGCAGTACTTTAGAAAACCAGATTAAATTATGAGGTTAAGGAGGCGTACGGATGGCTTGGTTTTATGACTTAACTATTAGGAAGAAGTTACTATTTGGTTTTATGTTTATCAGTTTGCTCGCTGGAGTTGTGGGTATTTTCGGCATATATAATCTCCGGCACATTACTGCTGCCGACAAGATGCTTTACGAAAAATTCACAGTGCCAGTCGGCGAATTAGTAGAAATGACGGAGAATTATTGGCAGATTCGGGTTGAGGTTAGAAATATGTTACTGGAAAAAGACCCGAGTAAGCGCGGCTTGTATGCAGTTAGAATCCGGGAAGCGATTCAAAAAGTCAAGACGGCGCTGCAAGACTTTGAGCAAACTACTTATACTGATGAAGGGCGCAGAATTGTTGCAGCCTTTAAAAATTCCATCGGTGAGTACGAACCATATAGTGAAAAATTAATTAAAATGGCGCAGGCGAATCAGATGGAAGCAGCAACACAACTCATGGAAGGTGAAGGAGTAAGGATCAATAAGGCGATGGATGACGGTATTAGTGACCTGAAGGGTCTTAAGATTGCCATCGCTAAGCAAAAAGCCGAAGAAAATCAAGATATTGCCGGCACTGCGACAATGACTGTTGCGGTAATTATTGCGGTGGCTGTAACAATTGCAATGTTCCTAGGCGTAATCATTTCACGGATTATTAGTACGCCGATAAGTAAATTGGTGGAAGCTGCGGACAAGCTTGCTGCTGGTGATGTGCAAGTAAATGTTACTGCTACGACGAAGGATGAGATTGGAGCGCTAATGCGGGCGTTTGGCAGGATGGTTGAGAGTATTCATGAACAGGCAATTGTTGCCGAAAAGATCGCGGCAGGCGACCTGACGGTTCAAGTAAAGTTGAGATCTGAGAATGACTTGCTAGGCAGGAAGCTTAGCGAGATGGTAGAAAACAATAATTTAATTTTAAACAGTATCAACGAGGCAGCAGAGCAGGTTGCGGCTGGTGCCCAGCAAGTCTCTGCATCTGGGGAGGTTTTATCACAGGGTTCTACAGAACAGGCCAGTTCAATTGAAGAGATTACCGCCACCGTGGAGCAAGTGGCTGTTCAGACTAAGCAGAATGCGGTCAACGCGAATAATGCCAGTTCTTTGGCGACTGCTGCCAAGGAACAGGCTATGAACGGAAATCAGCAAATGAAGGATATGGTGCAAGCGATGCGGGAGATTAATGAATCGTCAGCAAATATATCCAAAATTATCAAAGTGATTGACGAAATTGCCTTTCAAACAAATATTTTAGCCCTTAATGCGGCAGTAGAAGCGGCAAGGGCCGGTCAGCACGGCAAAGGCTTCGCAGTAGTGGCGGAGGAAGTCAGAAATCTTGCTGCCAGAAGCGCTAATGCCGCGAAAGAAACAACAGTAATGATCGAAGGATCAATTCAAAAAGTGGATGCCGGAACAAAGTTTGCTAATGACACGGCAGTGGCGCTAGAAGGTATTGTGCAGGAAGTAGCTAATGCAGCGGCACTGGTCGATGATATTGCCGGGGCATCAAATGAGCAGGCTACAGCCATTGCCCAAGTTAATCAGGCTATTATGCAGGTATCGCAGGTCGTGCAGACCAACTCTGCGACAGCAGAAGAAAGCGCTTCGGCAAGCGAGGAATTAGCCAGTCAGGCCGAGATACTAAAAAACAGTGTAGCAAAATTTAAATTGAAGCAAACTGGACGAAAGATTCAGGATGCAGAAAATTTAAGTCCTGATGTATTGCGTGCCATCGAATTAATGATTGAGCAAAAAAAGAAGGGGTATAAGCAGGCTGGGCACATAGGTAATAACGAAGCGGCATTAATGCCGAAAGGAAAAATCGTTCTTGACGATGATAGTGAATTCGGCAAATACTAAGCGGAAGTCAAATTTGCAGGTCATAAGGGCGCTGACTACTTTTGTATTTGTTAAAGGACGGAAGACATGAAAGCAATAACCGACAGAGAGTTTATCGAACTAGTTCAGTTCATCAAGCGAAATTTTGGTATTAACCTTACGCAGAAAAGAGGCTTGGTGTTGGGGCGGTTGCACAACTATATTGAGCACAATGGCTTTGATAGTTTTTCTGAGTATTTTCATTATATAGTAAATGATCGCACAGGTAAGGCCGGATCAATATTGCTAAATAAATTGACAACAAATCATACTTATTTTCTGCGGGAACCCCAGCATTTTAATTTTTTGGAACAAGTGGTGCTGCCTGCTTTTGCCAAGGGCGCGAGTAAAGATTTACGCATATGGAGTGCCGGCTGCTCAACAGGTGAAGAACCATATACTGTGGCAATGTTTATCGATTCTTTCTTCGGGGTGGCAAAGTGCCAGTGGGACGCTAAAATATTGGCAACCGACATTTCCACGGCTGCTCTGGAACGAGGGCAGCGTGGGATTTATCCTAATAGTCAATTAAATGAATTGCCTGATCGTTGGCGAACAAAATATTTTGCTAAAATTGATGATGAATATAGTGTTATTAATGAGAAGATACGAGAAGAAGTCATATTCAGACGTTTCAATCTAATGAACGCAACATTTCCTTTTAAAAAGAAGTTTCATCTTATTCTTTGCCGAAATGTAATGATCTATTTTGACGCCGACACGAAACAAAATTTGGTCAACCGGTTTTATGACCATATGGAACCGGGGGGATATCTATTTATCGGCCATTCTGAAGCCATAAGTCGCCATGAAAGTAAATATGTTTTTGTAGCGCCTGCAATCTATAGAAAGGAATAAATGATGATTACCATGAAAAGAAAGATTAGGGTTTTAGTGGTCGATGATTCAAGCGTATTCAGGGAATTTTTACTCCGGGGGATTGGTAAAGATTTCATGCTCGAAGTTGTGGCGACAGCTTCCGACCCCTATATGGCCAGAGACAAGATTTTAGAATTTGAGCCAGACGTTATGACGTTAGATGTTGAGATGCCACGCATGAACGGGATTGAATTTTTAAAAAAGCTTATACCGCAATATCCGTTACCGGTTGTTGTAGTAAGCGCAGCGAGCGAGAATATATTTGACGCCTTGAACGCCGGTGCTGTTGATTTCGTTACTAAGCCGGACGCTAAGTCACCAGTAAATTGGGAAATGTTTTTTCGTGAGTTGATTGTTAAGCTAAAGATTGCAGCAACTGCAAAGGTCGGCCGGCTAAAGCATGAATATGTCAATGGTCAACCTATAACTGGAACTGTTCCGATAAAAAGAGACCGAATCATAGCCATAGGGGCATCAACAGGCGGTACGGAAGCAGTGTATGAGGTTGTTCGCTCATTTTCCCGGGATATACCAGGTGTAGTTATTGTTCTGCATATGCCGCCTGTATTCACTGGTATGTATGCGCGACGATTGAACAATTCATGTTTAGTGGAAGTAAAAGAGGCAGAAACTGGCGATACTGTTATACCCGGAAGGGTGTTAATCGCACAGGGAGATCATCATATGCGCTTAAATCGCAACGGAAAAATATATGCCGTTGAGTGTTTTAAAGGCGACAGGGTAAATGGACACTGTCCTTCAGTAGATGTTTTATTTGATTCGATGGCCGAGAAGGCCGGGGCTGCAGGAATTGGTGTTATTTTGACCGGGATGGGTTGTGATGGCGCGAAAGGTTTGCTTAAAATGAAGCAGGCCGGTGCAAATACCATTGGGCAGGATGCGCAATCCAGTGTGGTCTATGGGATGCCTAAAGTTGCTTATGATATCGGAGCTGTAAGTAAGCAAGTTCCCTTAGAAAGGATATCCCGGCAAATTTATTCCATTTTGACACAATAGGCACTGCAGTTAACTGTTGTCCCTATTACTATTATAAAAATTAGATTGCGGGTGATAGGCTGATGAATATGCACTTCATGGCCGGAATACTAGCTTCCATTGGAGATGGAGTTATTGCTGTTGATACGGCAGAGAAGATTATTTTTATGAATGAAGCAGCTGAACAAATTACTGAGTGGAGTAGGACAAAGGCTATGGGTCAGCCATTTGGTACTGTGTTCAGTCTCTATAGTGCCAATACCAGAGAACCGTTGCTCAGCCCTATTACCCAGGTTCTGCAAACGCATACCGCCACGGGTTTGCAGAATGAATCGGTAATTATCATGAAGGATGGAGCGGCAAAGTATCTATCTGCAAGCTGCACGCCGATTAAACAAACCGACGAGAAAATTGATGGTGTAGTGGTGGTATTTCGTGATATTACGCGCTATAAAATGTTGGAAAAGAAGATCGAGAGTGAAGAAAATAATTTTAAAATGATATTTAATTCCGCTCCGGTAGGCATGTATACTGTCGATGAAACTGAAAAGATTATCCAGGTCAATGATGCGGCACTAAAGATGCTTGGCGGAGACCGGATAAAGGTAGTGGGAAAGAGTTTCGGCAATGCAGTTGGGTGTCAGGGTAGTCTTGAGAATGAGAAGGGCTGTGGGTACGGAACTTCTTGTCAATATTGCGAATTCCGGCGGGCCACTTCGCTTGCTTTCGAAGGTTTGCCTGCGTCTGGCATTGAATGCTACAAAACCATTGTTAATGAAGGGAAAAAAGTGGTATTTTGGTTTAGAGCCAGTGCCGCACCAATTATCGTAGATGGTAAAATTCGTGTTGTGGTAGCTTTAGTTGATATAACTGATCAGAAACAGAAAGAAATATCTATTATCAAAACAAGAGATTTTTATTTGCGGATTTTTGAGAGTTTTCCAACAATTATTTGGCGAAATAACATAAATAGCGAGACTGAATCTATAAATGAAAACTGGTACATATTAACAGGCCAGGCCACTGAACAGGCATTAGGGCATGGTTGGCTGGAGCGGCTCCATCCTGATGACAAAAAAAAATACATCGATTCCGACCTGGGGCTGCGGGACAAAGAGGTTTTGGAGGAAAGTGAAATCCGGGTACTTGATCGTAATGGGCAGTACCGCTGGCTTTATCGAGTTTGCAAGCTGTACTATAATATGCATGGGATACCTGAAGGGTATATTGGTATGGGGATCGATATCACTGACAGAAAAATTGCCGAAGAAGGTTTGAACAGGTATAAAGTACTTTCTGAACAGGCGCAGGATATAATCACCTTTATTGATATCGACGGGCGGATTATTGAGGCCAACGAAGCCGCTGTTAAAGCCTATGGCTATTCACGCGAGGAACTGCTAAATTTAACTATTTTCGATCTGTGTGAAAAAGATAAGGAAGCATTCATGAAGTGCCAGATGGCCATAGCTGACAGGAAGGGTATATTTTTTGAAGCAGTGCATAAAAGAAACAATGGTGAATTTTTCCCGGTGGAAATAAATTCTCAAGGTACGATGATTGGTGAAAGAAAAGTACTGCTAAATATTATCAGGGATATATCTGAACGAAAGCTTGTGGAAGAAGAACTCAAAGGGGCTAAGGACAAAGCTGAAGCGGCAAATAAAACCAAAAGTGAGTTTCTTGCCAACATGAGTCATGAAATCCGAACCCCGATTAATGGCATTATGGGAATGATTGATTTAACGTTAATGACCGAATTAGTCGGCGAGCAAAAAGATAACTTAACGGTCGCAAAATCTTGTGCACGTCAGTTGCTGGAAATTGTTAACGATATTCTGGATTTTTCCAAGATGGAAGCCGGAAAACTGTCGCTTGATCTTGCCAGCTTTAAATTCCGGGATTTGATCGCTGAAATAGTGAAAGCTTATTCGTATCGTGCCGGAAGCAAAGGGCTGGAATTAAATTATACCCTATCAGCTGATGTTCCGGATATTGTGAGTGGCGATCAGAACCGTTTACGGCAGATATTGAATAACTTACTTGACAATGCCATAAAATTTACCGAAAATGGTGAAGTTAGCTTATCAATTAAAAGAAGCGGAGGAAATGCTGAAACGTTTGAGCTGACCTTCGCTGTGCGCGATACCGGCATCGGAATTGCTTCTGGCGAAATGAATAAGCTGTTTAAAACATTTAGTCAAGTAGATAGCTCCATTACTAGAAAATATGGCGGCACAGGATTGGGGCTGGTTATTTCTAAGCAGCTTGTAGAGCTGATGGGCGGAAAGATGTGGGTTGAGAGTGTCAAAGATACGGGGAGCGTTTTTTACTTTACTATCAGTTTAAAAGCCGGCGCATTTGATGACCGGTCGAAGTTATCGCAGAAATTTGTCAAGCCATTGATACCGTTGAATCTTTTGTTAGTTGAAGACGATGCAATTAATCGTGTTGTGACTGAAAGAATGGTTCGCAAGCTGGGCTACCAAATTGATACGGCAGAAAACGGTGTCAAAGCATTACTGCTTTGGCGGCAAAAACACTATGATATCATTTTGATGGATATTCAAATGCCTGAAATGGACGGGATAGAGACCACAAAGCACATCAGGAAAGAAGAAGTTCATACCGGCAAACATATCCCGATTATTGCGCTTACGGCACACGTGCTTTTAGGAGACAGGGAAAGATTTTTGGCAGCAGGAATGGATGAATATATCGCTAAACCGGTGCAGTTTGAGGAACTGATTAAAAAAATTGAATTGTTTTCACCACAAAATAAGTGCATGAATCCTGCCGGTATTATTCGCAGTTTGCAAATTAGTGAAAATGGGGACGTTGTTTTGGCTTGCGAAGCAGATGCGGTAAATGCGGAGTCTTCGGTATTGCTGGAAATAGTAAAATTGCTTGAACAGTGCAGTGGTGACGAAAAAGATTTACGGCTGATGGAGGAGTCTGCCCACAAGATTAAAATAGTAGCGGCCCAAATTGGTTCAGATGATTTAAAGAGTATGGCTTTTAAAGCTGAATTGGCCGCTAGGCGCGGAAATTTGCGAGAAACGCTTGTGCATTTAGAAAATATTCGGCAGATATGCGAATTTTGCAAAAGAAAAAAGTTTTAGGGGGGAATAGGGATGAGGATATTAATAGCAGAAGACGATATGGTTAGTAGAAAGTTCCTTTCGAAGTTTCTTTCTCAGTATGGAGAATGTGACTTGACGGTAGATGGGTTAGAGGCTTTGGATGCATTTTTATTGTCTCTGAAAGATAACAATCCTTACGATTTGATCTGTTTGGATATTATGATGCCTAAAGTTGATGGCGTTAAAGTGTTAAAAACTATTCGGCAGTTGGAACGGCAGAATGGGGTTTTGCCTGAAGAGCACGCCAAGGTAATCATGGTAACTGCATTGGGAGAAACGAACTATGTTCAGCAGTCTTTTGAACTTGGTTGTGATGCCTATGCCGCAAAGCCTATAGATATTGACCAACTGGTGAAAGTAATGGAAAAGCTGGGGCTAGTTCAGCAAAATATAGTAGAGTAAGTATTATGTTGAAGGTTGTCTCAGGTTAATGTGTTATTCATGTGGAAGGTGCAAACCTGGACAACGCAACTGTAGTTGGGAGGATAGTTATGCTCCGTTTAGCAACTTCGCAACTTCAACCGGGGATGATTATTGCCCGGAATATTTTTAGTGCCAACGGAAAACTTTTGCTGTCAGAAAATGCAATTTTAGATGAACATTTGATTGCAAAATTGGGGACGCTGGGTATAGATTCCGTATTTGTTCGTCATCCACACTTGGAAATTACACCCCAGGAGATTGTTAACGAAGAAACTCGAGTGGAGATCATCAAAATGGCAAGTCAAGCTTTCGGAAATATCCGTGAAAATCGGACATTCAATCTAACTGGAATATTCGAGGCTATGAAGAAGCTTATCGAAGATGCAATTGGTAACCGCCATGTGCTGATACAAATGACAGACATTCGTGCCCGTGCTGATTATACATTTGGTCATTCGATTAATGTCTGCTTACTATCGATTATGATCGGAATCAAAATGAATTTGAATCACCAGCAGTTACTTGAACTCGCGATGGGGGCCATTTTGCACGATTTAGGAATGCTGCTGGTTCCCACCGAAATTCTTCAAAAGACGGACTCACTTTCGCCTACTGACTGGAAGCTAATGCAAACCCATACTGAAAAAGGGTTTGAAATTATTCGCAGAGTTGGTCCAATTCCTTTAGTATCCGCTCATGTGGCTTTCCAACACCATGAAAATTTTGATGGCACTGGTTATTGTCGAGGTTTATTAGGGGAAAATATTCATATTTATGCGAGAATAGTTGCTGTTGCAGACCTATATGATGCGATTACCTCGGATAGGCCTTATAGAAAATCCTTTTTGCCCCATGAGGCCTATGATATTATGCTAGCCTCAAGAGGGACTAAGCTAGACCCTAAGATTGTTGATCTATTTCTGGAAAATGTGGTGATATACCCAGTTGGTACCACTGTATTACTGGACACCGGTGAAATTGGTGTGGTCGTTGAGATTCACCCGCAGTTACAAGTACGGCCAGTGGTGCGGATTATCATCGATCAATTCGGCAACCCGTGGCCGGGGCCGGAGAAACTGGTGGACTTCACTAAAGATTTAATTCGATTTATTGTTAAAGTTTTGAATCCGGAAGAGATTTTTTCATTAAGGGCAAAAGCTTGTAAAAATAAAAGTTCACTCAAAGGAGAAGGTGTACCTATAGATGGAAAATGCTATGACTAAGAAAAAGTGGTTATGCCAACCAGGTATTTTAGCAGCGCTTACCGCTGCTTTGTTATTTGGCGCAGGAACGCCATTTGCGAAGCTATTGCTAAATGCTATTAACCCATGGCTAATGGCGGGGCTGCTTTACATTGGCTCCGGTATTGGCCTAACTCTATATCGCTGTATGACCAAAGCTCCTGCCGTCAAACTGCCACGCCATGAGGCGTTCTGGTTTGCTGGTGCGATTGTGGCTGGTGGTATCGTTGCCCCGGTCTTACTGATGTTTGGCTTAACCAAAACGCCTGCATGCGGGGCATCTCTATTGCTTAATGCCGAAAGCGTATTTACGGCCTTACTGGCCTGGTTCGCTTTCAAGGAAAATTTCGACCGGCGCATTGCACTGGGCATGTTTGCCATCGTAGCCGGTGCAGTGGTCCTGAGCTGGCAGGGGGATGCCAGCTTTGCCGGTCTGTGGCCATCTTTAGCGCTGCTGGGCGCGTGCTTCGCCTGGGGCATTGACAACAATTTGACGCGCAAGGTGTCACTGTCGGATACAACGTGGATTGCTTCAATCAAAGGTCTGGTTGCCGGTTCGGTTAATCTGGCTTTAGCCTTCCTGCTCGGCGCATCCTTGCCGCCGCTCCATAATCTGGTTTTGGCGATGGTGGTGGGGTTTCTTTCCTATGGTGTGAGCTTGGCCTTGTTCGTAGTTGGTCTACGCCTCCTTGGCACTGCCCGTACCGGGGCTTACTTCTCTATTGCTCCGTTCATTGGGGCTGTAATAGCACTGGCCTTTGGTGAGCCATTGACGCTGCCACTGGTGATTGCGGGGGCGCTGATGGCACTGGGCGTCTGGCTTCACCTAACAGAGCACCACAAACACGAACACATGCACGCAGAGTTAGAACACGAACACGAACATATACATGACGAACATCATCAGCATACACATGATAGCCCTGCTGCAGATGGAACAAAACACAGTCACCAACACCGGCACTCGGCACTGGTTCATAGGCATGAGCACTTCCCCGATGCTCACCATCAGCATAAGCATTGAAAAAAGATGCATAAACAGGCAAGTTAAGATAATATTTTAGATAGTAGTGAAGTATTATAGGGAGTTTTTTTACATAAATGAAAAATGTAAATACAAAAGATATTTTGGAAAAAAGTAGTTTTTTATTTGAATTAATATATAATGATATGCCTATTCGTACAGCACAGGAAGGTGCAGATTATTTTAATGTTGATATTGCTCAAATAGCGCCAACGTTGATACTATATACAGGTATAGGTTTTCATGTGTTAGTTATTTCAGGGGAAAGAGGTCATGTTATTTTCAAAGAAATAAAACACTTGTTACATTGCAAAAATGTCAGACTAGCGACAAAAGATGAAGTTAAATCAGTAACAGGATTTTCCGTTGGAAATGTACCAATGTTTGGAATTCCATTGCCTTACATTGTGGATAAGAGACTTCTCAGGTTTTCGTTTGTTTATGGTGGTTTAGGAGAAGAAAATACAACGTTAAAGGTTGATCCCCGTGCTTTGTTTACTTTAAATAAAGTTGTTGGGTCATTAGAATAGTAAAGGACTTTGCCCCATTGCCAGGAGCAATGGATGTTGGAGGTATATTTGTTTTTTTCAATTAAAATAAATTTAATTTGACATATGACAAGTGGTATAATATAGTGGAGTGTGCATGACACTACAAAAGGGTGCAAAATATAAGCATCCTTTTGCTCATTATAGGGGAGGCTATCATTTTATATGGAACGCAATGACTTACGTAATATCGCTATTATTGCCCACGTTGACCATGGTAAGACAACTTTAGTTGACGCTATGCTCAAACAAAGCGGTGTTTTCCGCGCGAATGAACATATTATTGAACGCGTTATGGACTCAAATGATCTTGAACGCGAACGTGGCATTACCATCTTATCTAAAAATACGGCGGTAATGTATCATAATATCAAAATTAACATTGTCGATACTCCGGGCCACGCTGATTTTGGCGGTGAGGTTGAGCGGGTGCTTAATATGGTTGACGGTGTATTGCTCCTGGTAGATGCTTTTGAGGGACCGATGCCTCAGACCAAGTATGTATTGCGCAAAGCCTTAGAGCAAAAGATTAAGCCAATTGTTGTTATCAACAAAATTGACCGTCCTGATCAGCGGGTAGAAGATGTTCTTGACGAGGTATTAGAACTATTTATTGAGCTGGATGCTAATGATGAACAGCTTGACTTTCCGGTAGTATATGCAACTGCCCGCGCGGGTATTGCCAAAATGGCCATGGATGATAACAGCGACAATTTGCAACCGTTGTTTGAGTGTATTGAGAAAACCATCCCTGCGCCGCGGGGCGAGATTGACGGACCGCTGCAGGTTATGATTACTACGCTGGATTATGACGACTATGTCGGCCGGATTGCTATTGGCCGGGTTGTACGGGGACGAATTAAAAACGGCCAAAATGTAGTATTGGTGAACGGTGAGACGGAGACCAAAGGCAAAATCGGCAAATTATATATATACGAGGGGCTGAAGCGTACTGAGGTCCAAGAGGCTGCTTTAGGTGACATTGTTGCTATGATTGGTCTTGAAACAATCAATATTGGTGATACGGTAGCTGATACCGAGAATCCGGAAGCACTGCCTGCAATTCGAATTGACGAACCGACACTTGCTATGACTTTTTCAGTAAATACGAGCCCATTTGCCGGACGGGAGGGCCAGTATGTTACGTCACGCCACATTCGTGACCGTCTGTTTAGGGAAGCCGAAACCAATGTTAGCTTGCGGGTAACAGAAACTGACAGCCCGGATTCTTTTGTGGTGGCAGGCCGGGGGGAACTGCATTTGTCGATTCTTATTGAAACAATGCGCCGCGAAGGTTATGAGCTGCAGATCGGCAAGCCGCAGGTAATCTATAAGGAGATTAACGGCAAGCGCTGCGAACCGATGGAGTTTTTGACAATTGATGTACCACAGGAATTTATGGGACCGGTTATGGAAGGCTTAGGTACCCGCCGGGCTGAGCTTGTCAATATGATCGAACTGGCTGGTTACTTACGGATGGAATTCATTGTTCCGGCTCGTGGACTAATTGGTTTTAGATCAGGGTTTCTGACCAATACCAAGGGCAATGGCATTATGCATCATGTTTTCCATGGTTATGTACCATATAAAGGCGATATTCCCGGTCGTACCCGGGGCGCATTAGTAGCGTTTGAGCAAGGCGAAACCACTGGTTATGGCATTAATAGTATCCAAGACAGAGGCATTATGTTTGTTGTCCCCGTACAACCTGTATATGAAGGTATGATTATCGGGGAAAATGCCCGGGATATGGATATGGATGTTAACCCCTGTAAGAAAAAGCATGTAACCAATATGCGGGCTAGTGGTACTGATGACGGTATTCGTCTGACACCGCCGCGAATTTTAAGTCTGGAACAGGCACTTGAATATATTAATGATGATGAGGCTGTAGAAGTCACACCACAAAGCATTCGTTTGCGTAAGCTTATTTTAGACCGGCACATCCGTGGCCGCGAACGCAAACAATAAACGTAGTGAGATTTGTAAATAGAGAAGGTCAATTATAGTGCTAAAGTCCTAAATTACTAGGAAATTCCTCCTCAATTTGTTAGTAATGTGAAAATTCATTGTTGTAATGCAGGAATTGCCATAAAAGGTGTCGAAGCTACTCTACTAACAAGGTTAAAAATTGGAATTTTTTGAGGAGGCGTTTACCAGTGGCGCTTGGATTAATGGATAAATTAGCAAATTTTTTAATACCGATGGAAGAAGATATGGTAGCGCCAGAAAAAGCGGATACGCCTGTTGCTAAAGAATTGCCTGTACAGGAACTTGAGCGACGTCCCAAGTTAAAAGTACACAGTCAGCATTCAGGTCATTTAAAATTATTTGTCGATTTGCCAGTCTCTTTCGATGATGTACAGAATTATGCTGATTATCTCAAAGACAATGTTGCTATTATTGTTAATTATCAGCAGGTAGATGATGCTACTCAGCAACGGATGTGCGACTTTTTAAATGGCGTATGTTATGTTTTGGGCGGCCACGTCCAGCGAATTTCGGAAAGAGTATTACTTTACACTTATGCAAGTATTGAAGTGGATAAAAAGATATTTGCTTATTCAGTGCCTACTTATGTACGGGTAAAGAATGAAATGTAAGTTATAACTGAGCGTATAAAAATTCAGAGGCTATACCGCAAAGTACACAAAACCGCCTACTGGGACGATGTCCTGGTGGGCGGTTTTTGTGTTCGGTCTATTATCGAATGAGATAGTTTCGTAGGGTTTTTTCATGCCGGATAGCTATTCATTCCTATCTTTGTTATAAGGATTCGCGGTGCCGCAATCCAAATCGTCCTCAGTCAGGTTAATCTTATCTATTGCATGTTTTTTAATGTTTTGGAAATAATATCCTGTAGATGGAGGACAGGCATGGATTCGAGCCTGGGTGGCTTGAATATAATAGTACTGTTGACGAATGGAGAAGACACATGGAGACTTTATTTGATATGGCAAAGGTTCTTGGGCGGATCGTTACGATTTTGCCGCTGATGCTTTTTATGGCACTTTTTATGGGGCGAAGATCAATCGGTGAACTGCCGGTTTTTGATTTTTTGGTTGTTTTAAGCCTGGGAGCGGTAGTTGGCGCTGATATTGCAGACCCCAAAATAGAACATATTCATACCGCGTTTGCCATTGTCGCCATTGCACTGCTGCAAAGAGTAGTGTCGGAAATATCAATACGGAGCGTAAAATTTAGAAAATGGATTACTTTCGAGCCCGTCATCGTTGTAAAAGATGGAAAACTAAATGCCAAAAACCTTAAACAAATCAAATATACGGTGGACAACATATTGGAACTCCTACGGGAATACGGTGTGTTCAACCTGGAAGAAGTACAGCTTGCCGTAGTGGAAGCCAACGGAAAATTATCGGTGTATAAAAAACCCGAGAAAGCACCGGTTACCCCACAGGACTTAAACATTTCCAAGCCAAAAGGAAATATTGCCTATCCGATTATTATCGAAGGCCGGATAATCAAAAAGACATTGGCCAGTCTTAATTTGGAGGAAGCCTGGCTGCTTGAGCAATTAAATTGTCAGGGAAAGAAACTCGACGAAGTATTCTTTGCTATGGTTGTTGAAAATCGACATCTCCACATATCAACCCGAAATGAACCGGTCATGGATACAGAAATTCCGCTTAGCTTTTGAGCGCAAAGGGAGAAACAAGGGGACAGGGTATTTGTTTTTCTTTCAGAGAATTTGGCAAAAACGCAATCCCTGTCCCCGCGTTTTCTTTGTCGATTTACCAATCTCTTTCGACGATGTGCAAAGTTATGCTGATTATCTCAAAGACAATGTTGCTATTATTGTAAATTATCAGCAGGTAGATGATGCGACTCAGCAACGGATGTGCGACTTTTTAAATGGCGTATGTTATGTTTTGGGCGGTCACGTCCAGCGGATTTCGGAAAGAGTATTACTTTACACGTATGCAAGTATTGAAGTGGATAAAAAGATATTTGCTTACTCAGTGCCTACTTATGTGCGGGTAAAGAATGAAATGTAAGTAGGCGATTCTGGTGTCAGTTAATAAACTCAATTTCAGTGTCATATACTTCAGTAAGCCTTTAAGAAGGGATGGGGTTTGATGATAGGATTTAAGAATCGAACCAGCAAGTTTGGTTCACTGGTCAGTTTACTTGCGCTTAGTGCAATGCTAGTGCTTTTTGCTGCCAATTTTCCGGTATTTATGAAATCTGTTTCCGGACAGGTTTTTGCTGGTATGTGGGCCAGTTTTTCAGTTCTTATGATTGTGACTCATGTTATTCGCTTAACGACTGAGCGCCAGCGGGCGGCAGTAATACTGTTAGCAGGGAAAAAAGATGCCCGCACCCGGAAAAATATTCGCAGGGTGCAGGCTATGCGCGGCTAACAGCAGAAGTTGCCAACAAATTTTTTATAAGATAAAGTATAAGTTTTTTGAACCGCAGAGACGCAGAGTACGCAGAGGGAATGTCTCGATATACATCTCCCCTCTGCGCTCTCTGTGTACTCTGCGGTTAGAGCCCGTATCCTCAAGGGCGCGATAGCGCTTTTTTAAATATATCAGAAAGTATAAGATTCGGGGTGTAGTCCTTTACTTGATATATCAGAAAGTATAAGATTCGGGGTGTAGTCCTTTACTTGGAATTTTGGTAAAGTAAAAGCATGGCACACAATACATTATGGCAAATATTCTTCGACAAGAATGAGCATTGGGATAAATTTATAAAGCGTCATGGTAGACGTATTCGAGAAGTTGTGAAAAAAGAAATCAACAAATATCGTTATTGTGGTGATAGCAAGCATGGTTATAAAATGCTAGTATGTGAAGGGTGTCATGATGTAAAAATTATACCTTATCGCTGTAAAAGTAGATTTTGCACGACCTGCTCCTGTGGTGAAAGCGAAGAATGGAGTAGGATGATGTCAGAAGATGTTATCCAAACCAATCATCGTCATGTTGTCTTTACGATAGATGAAAATCTTAGAATCATATTTGAGAAGCACCGTAATTTGCTTAAAGGCTTAATGGATGAAGCAGCGCGTATGATTCGTGATTATTTTCAAAAAAAACATAAAGTAATACCTGGAATTATATCCGGATTACATACTTTTGGATCGAAACTGAACTTTAATCCGCATGTCCATATGTTAGTAAGTATGGGTGGTATGAAGGAAAATGGGGAATGGAAAAGTTATGACTTTATCCCTTTTCCCATGCTCCGTAAGCAATGGCAAACAGTGGTGCTTAAACTGATTCGAAAGAGTATTACGGCAGAAGAGAAGAAAAAAGTTCAGCCGCTATTACAACAAGCCTATGTAAATAATGCAGATGGCTTTTATATATATGCCCCGAAACAAAAGGGAAATTTTAAAGAACAATTACAATACATTGGTCGTTATATGAGACGTCCTGCAATCGGTATAAATCGAATAGTAGACTACGATGGTGAAATGGTAAGTTTTCGTTATCATGATAAAAATGATGGTCAAGAAAAGGTTGAAACAATAACGGTGGAAGAATTTATAGGTCGAATCATAAAACATATACCAGATGAACAATTTAAAGTGATTCGTCATTATGGAATCTACTCTAGACGAATCAAAACCCTATGCAAACAATTAATAACAGTTTGGCAAAAAAATGCACGTAAGTGGCTAGTAAAGATAAAGCGGTTAGTAAAAAGAAATTGGAGTCAAAGAATCAAAGAACAGACAGGAAAAGATCCAATGATATGTCCCCATTGTAGTAATTATTATGAATACAAGGGAGAAGTCTGTCTAAAAGAAGGTAAATTGACAGTAAAATATGCAAAAGATAGTATGGCGAGAGCTTATTTAGAAAGGATGATTGACGATAGCACAGGCAATGAGAAAAAAGAAAGCAAAGAAAATAGGCGGGAAGCCAACGCCTCCTCGCCCAAGTACGGTAAAGTATATTTGTTTAGTGTGTGATGAGATTGAGAATATTCCATACCAAGTTGTTAGGAATTTTGACAGAATGGATGACGGTGATCCAACGGTACCGCCACAGTTTGCTTGTCAAAAATGTGGCAATGCGATGTATCCTGAGTATTACAAAGGGGTTCATGGATTTGAGTATAAGATATCTGATTTGAGGTAGACCAAAAGGACGCGTAGCGTTTTTCTTATATATATCAGAAAGTATAAGATTCGGGGTGTAGTCCTTTACTTGGAATTTTGGTAAAGTAAAAGCATGGCACACAATACATTATGGCAAATATTCTTCGACAAGAATGAGCATTGGGATAAATTTATAAAGCGTCATGGTAGACGTATTCGAGAAGTTGTGAAAAAAGAAATCAACAAATATCGTTATTGTGATGATAGCAAGCATGGTTATAAAATGCTAGTATGTGAAGGGTGTCATGATGTAAAAATTATACCTTATCGCTGTAAAAGTAGATTTTGCACGACCTGCTCCTGTGGTGAAAGCGAAGAATGGAGTAGGATGATGTCAGAAGATGTTATCCAAACCAATCATCGTCATGTTGTCTTTACGATAGATGAAAATCTTAGAATCATATTTGAGAAGCACCGTAATTTGCTTAAAGGCTTAATGGATGAAGCAGCGCGTATGATTCGTGATTATTTTCAAAAAAAACATAAAGTAATACCTGGAATTATATCCGGATTACATACTTTTGGATCGAAACTGAACTTTAATCCGCATGTCCATATGTTAGTAAGTATGGGTGGTATGAAGGAAAATGGGGAATGGAAAAGTTATGACTTTATCCCTTTTCCCATGCTCCGTAAGCAATGGCAAACAGTGGTGCTTAAACTGATTCGAAAGAGTATTACGGCAGAAGAGAAGAAAAAGTTCAGCCGCTATTACAACAAGCCTATGTAAATAATGCAGATGGCTTTTATATATATGCCCCGAAACAAAAGGGAAATTTTAAAGAACAATTACAATACATTGGTCGTTATATGAGACGTCCTGCAATCGGTATAAATCGAATAGTAGACTACGATGGTGAAATGGTAAGTTTTCGTTATCATGATAAAAATGATGGTCAAGAAAAGGTTGAAACAATAACGGTGGAAGAATTTATAGGTCGAATCATAAAACATATACCAGATGAACAATTTAAAGTGATTCGTCATTATGGAATCTACTCTAGACGAATCAAAACCCTATGCAAACAATTAATAACAGTTTGGCAAAAAAATGCACGTAAGTGGCTAGTAAAGATAAAGCGGTTAGTAAAAAGAAATTGGAGTCAAAGAATCAAAGAACAGACAGGAAAAGATCCAATGATATGTCCCCATTGTAGTAATTATTATGAATACAAGGGAGAAGTCTGTCTAAAAGAAGGTAAATTGACAGTAAAATATGCAAAAGATAGTATGGCGAGAGCTTATTTAGAAAGGATGATTGACGATAGCACAGGCAATGAGAAAAAGAAAGCAAAGAAAATAGGCGGGAAGCCAACGCCTCCTCGCCCAAGTACGGTAAAGTATATTTGTTTAGTGTGTGATGAGATTGAGAATATTCCATACCAAGTTGTTAGGAATTTTGACAGAATGGATGACGGTGATCCAACGGTACCGCCACAGTTTGCTTGTCAAAAATGTGGCAATGCGATGTATCCTGAGTATTACAAAGGGGTTCATGGATTTGAGTATAAGATATCTGATTTGAGGTAGACCAAAAGGACGCGTAGCGTTTTTCTTATATGTTATATCCAGTCTGATGCGTAATGTTTGTTAAGCCATATGGGCTAACACATCTGCCAGATTATTTAACAGATTATCTAAATCTTCACGGGTGATTACCAGCGGTGGCTGGAAGGCCATAACATTGCGGTCAGGGCCATTTTTGCCAAATAAGAAGCCCCGGTTGTTCATTTGCTCTAAAATAGTATCAAGCTGCTGGGCGGCCGGAGATTTATCAGGGTTAACCAGTTCGGCACCCAACATCAGGCCGTGACCACGAATATCGCCGATGAGAGGGTGCTTTTTTTGCAGCTCGGTCAGACCGCTCTTTAGGTATTCACCAAGCTCGGCAGCACGGGCCGGTAAATTGTTTTTGGCAATTACATCCAAGGTAGCTAAAGCGGCAGCCGAAGTTACCGGGTTGCCGCCAAGGGTTGATGCACCAGGGCGGGTATAGGTATCAGCAATTTCCGGCCGAGAAGTAAATGCACCGACTGGGACGCCATTACCGAGGGCCTTGGCCATGGTCATAATGTCCGGTTCCACGCCATAGTGCTCAATGGCAAACATTTTACCTGAAAGAAGCAATAGGACGGTCCTCAAAGGCTTCAATCGGAAGTTTTGCGCGCAAAAAGGCTCAACTAACAGCTCCCGGCTGCCAGTTGAGCCACAAAACTATCTACGCGCAAAATTTTTGATTGCCTCAGAAGAATGAAGTCGCGGGCTGCCCAGCTATGGAATTTCAATCTTTTTCGACTTATTTCGACGTTTTCTTAAATTATAAATGTATACATTACAATTTTATCTTATCCAGGCTGAACTGTAAATAAGCCATCGCGGGAGCGATTTTGTTCTTCTATTGCTTCCACGGAACCTTTCTGATTACGCAGATCTTTGGATAACTGATAATTAGTTGAATGATTTAAGGGAAGAATGGATTCAGTAGAGTTTAAGAGAGTGTCGCCAACCCCGTCCCCTTGACACTCCCCGTGTTTTCCAGTCCCTTGAATCGAAGATATTGGAAATATAGAAATATAGTGGAATATCAATTAGTTTCTGGTATTGGGCAGGATTATTAAAATAATTGTAGAAAAAATAACCATTATATTTTTTGCCTAGGAGAGTCGATTAATGAATAAAGTAATTGTCACCGGTATAGCAATAGGCATAGACCACGAGATGTGTTCGAGTTGTAATTTCGATTATGAATGGATACTTACAAATCCATCAGTTTTTTTATGGGCAGATAAAGTGGTTGTTCCATCTACAATATGGGAAAGTGTATTCAAAGCCAATTATCCAGACGATTACCCCGAATTAAACAACTCAATTAAACTACTTTTTGAAATGGCTAAGGCGGAGAATATTATTGAGATTGTTTCAACTAAGGATATAATGTCAAATGAGTTCAGCGAATTTTTGGCTTTAGAAGTTGCTAAAGACCGAAAAGCTTTGGCAACTACATTCGCTGAACATATAAAGTTAGGCAACGAGGAGCAAGTACCCAGTCAACTTTTTATTGATGACCAAGAATATTGCACCTCTGTTATTTGGCAAATATATGCAGGATTATTTTTGTCACGGGCAGTTGGTGCCCAATGCTTATTAGATAGAAGAAAACTACATTATTGCAAATACAAATTTGGTTTGGACTATTCATCAAATATAATCTCTGATGCTAAGTTTGAGGCTTTGCAAAACATTTTTGAAACCTACGTTCCAAATGAACCACTTATACATGATTATACATTTTTTCATAAAAAAAATTGTCCTACATGCAGAAATGAGCAAAAATGCTCTGATGAATATTTGTCTTACGTCGAAAAAAGTTTTGGCAATATTATAAAGTGGCGTAATTACGATGAAATTCAGCAAATGAGGCACGTAGTTAATGACATAATTCTGAAGCAGGAAACATACGGTGATTTGGCAGTTGCAGATGATATTGTTCGTGAATTTAACAAGGAAAAGAACAAACTCCAAAAAAATATTAATTTAATATTCCCTCGAATAAAACGGTGGGCAAATGTTACTACCATGGTTTCTGTTCCGGTTGCAATTGCGGGGGCTTTTACTGGTAATCCTTTAGTAGCAGCAACAGCAACAACTGTCGCAGGGGCTTCGATGGTAACCAAAGAAGCAATTGATATGTTTTCTAGTAAACATCGGTGGATAAGCTTCATGACGAAAGGAGCTTAACACTTTTAAATGAATGGTGCATTTTATATTTTAACCTTATTTTTAGAAACCAATTAACCCGATATTGCCTACTATTTTTTCCCAGGTACAAAGGGACAGGCTATCTGTTCCGAATAAAGAAAGATACAGTCTAAACAAGGTAGTGCAATATGGCAAATAGGAACTTAGGGTCAGGCTTGCGTTATTAAGAAATTGCTTTATTTAAAGTAGAAAATAAAACAATTTTGTATATTACGAAGCCTGACTCTGTTCGATTACTGGGGGGAAATGGATAGAGGTGGTAGCGTGAACGCCTGCCTAGGATAAGTAGCGTTTTTTATATGCATTTTAATTAATAAACCCAATTTCAGTGTCATATACTTCAGTAAGCCTTTAAGAAGGGATGGGGTTTGATGATAGGATTTAAGAATCGAACCAGCAAGTTTGGTTCACTGGTTAGTTTACTTGCGCTTAGTGCAATGCTAGTGCTTTTTGCTGCCAATTTTCCGGTATTTATGAAATCTGTTTCCGGACAGGTTTTTGCCGGTATGTGGGCCAGCTTTTCAGTTCTTATGATTGTGACCCATGCTATTCGCTTAACGACTGAGCGTCAGCGGGCGGCAGTAATACTGTTAGCAGGGAAAAAAGATGCCCGCACCCGGAAAAATATTCGCAGGGTGCAGGCTATGCGCGGCTGACAGCAGAAGTTGCCAACAAATTTTTAATATGTTATATCCAGTCTGATTCGGAAGGCTTATTAAGCCATATGGGCCAACACATCTGCCAGATTATTTAACAGATTATCCAGATCCTCGCGGGTGATTACCAGTGGCGGCTGGAAGGCCATAACATTGCGGTCAGGGCCATTTTTGCCAAATAGGAAGCCTCGGTCTTTCATTTGTTCTAAAATAGTGTCAAGCTGCTGGGCGGCCGGAGATTTATCAGGGTTAACCAGTTCGGCACCCAACATCAGGCCGTGACCACGAATATCGCCGATGAGAGGGTGCTTTTTTTGCAGCTCGGTCAGACTGCTCTTTAGGTATTCACCAAGCTCGGCAGCACGGGCCGGTAAATTGTTTTTGGCAATTACATTCAAGGTAGCTAAAGCGGCAGCCGAAGTCACCGGGTTGCCGCCAAGGGTTGATGCACCAGGGCGGGTATAGGTATCAGCAATTTCCGGCCGGGAAGTAAACGCGCCGACTGGAACGCCATTACCGAGGGCCTTGGCCATGGTCATAATGTCCGGTTCTACACCATAGTGCTCAATGGCAAACATTTTACCTGTACGGCCAAAGCCTGTTTGGACTTCATCAATGATGAGCAAAATGTTATATTTGTTAAGAATTTCTTGCACGCGTTTAAAATAGCCGGGTGGCGGGGTGATAATACCGCCATTGCCCTGAATAGGCTCAGCGAAGAAGGCAGCTACCTGGCCGGAGGTGGCTGTTTTTATTATTGCTTCAATTTCGTTGGCACAGGCAAAATCACATTCGGGATGCCGCTTGCCATAGGGGCAGCGGTAGCAGTAGGCATTGGGGGCAAAACTGATACCGCCGACAGGATTAGTATCTGTACGCCACAGTGAGAGGCCAGTCAGGCTCATAGTCAGTTTGGTGCGTCCGTGAAGCCCCTGCCGTAAGCTGATGAATTCCTGTTTGCCGGTATAGATAGAGGCTAGCAAAGCGGCTCCTTCGTTAGCTTCTGTACCGCTGGAACAAAAAAAAGTCTTTTGCAGCCGGCCAGGTGTGATTTGTGCTAGACGTTCCGCCAGATTCACAATATTTTCTGTAAGATAAATGGTACAGGTATGCTGCAAGGTTTGGACCTGGTCACAGATAGCTTTGGTAATCTCAGGATTGCAGTGTCCGCAGTTGACAACCGATACGCCGGCAAAACAATCAAGGTATTGTTTGCCGGTATGGTCATACAGGTATTGCATTTCTCCTTTGACTAGCTGCATGGGCTCATTATAAAAATGGTATACGCAAGGAATGATATAGTCTTGCTTTTTTTGCAAAACTTTTTCCGGGCCAATATATTGGCTGCTGTTTATGTCACTCATGATTTCACCTCTTAAATTGTTAAATTACCGTGATATCCGGTAGCGGAAGGCACCGATGCCCAGCGGCCGCGGACTGGCGTCAGTAAGTCTATTCATGCAGGTTTTATCAAAAGTATAGTTATCGCCGGCAGCCAGTTTGTCAAGTTCTGTCCGGTAGAGCGAGGTGATTAACCCGACAAGTTCTGGCGTATAATGCTGGCCTTCAATCCGGTAATGGTTAATGCCGGCACTCATAAGTGCCGGCAGGTGGGGAAGCAGGCACAAATCTTTAGCAAACAGAATATGGTTGCGGCAGTATTGGTCAATTGCAATGTCATGACGCTCGCCTGCACTGTCGAGGAGAGAGTAGTGCTTTTCTGAACACAAATGGTGGCAGGGATAAGTTGCTGTTTCTTCCAGAATTGCCGAAGGAACACAATGGTCCAGCACCATGGCCTCAATAGCTCCATGGACAATCATTTCCAGAGGTAAGAGACTATTTTTGAATAACTCGGCAATTTGCTCGTAGGTTGCTTCCGGGGAAATTGTAGCCTTGCTGGCACCGTTGGCTTTTAGCCAGGCAGCAGTAAGGTGATTAAATAGGTTAAAGGAGAAGTCAGTTTGAATTGGCATGTTGAGGGTTTGTTGTGCCAAGCGCAGCATACCGCTGTTGGAAACCATAACGCCATGAGGTTTTACGGCCTCCAGGCTGTTGAAGAATTGTTCAGCTTCACCGATTTCCCGTTCCATCGTAATGCGTGGCGTAGTAACAATGACTTTAGCCTGGTAGTTGTTGGCTTCCTTGACGGCAACTGCCAGGTCGGTTAATGTCCAGGGGTTATTAGGTTTAAAGGCTTCACCACCGACATAGACAATTGTAGCGCCATTTTGCAATGCGCTGGTTAACGAGTCTGGGCAAGCCACACGGACTGCTAATTGCGGTCGGGGTCGGTTGGCTGGAGCAGAAGATTTTGTGCGGGTAACAGTTACCGGTGGCAGGGAAACAGTGGCGGCAACGCTTGCTTCTTTGACAGCCTGGCTGAAAAAGCGCGGTTCGCGTTCACCTGTGTAGCCAATGGAACTGGCACCAGGATTACCAAGCGCAAAGCAGGTGGAGAAGTCGCGGGTGCGGTATTCGGAGAGCTCCTGCCAGTCAGACATATCAAAAGTATAACCTGCGGGATCGGCAATATAGCGGTCAATAGCCCGGCGATAGACTTTTACAATCCGGCTGACAAAATCAGCAGTACGCATCCGGCCTTCAATTTTAAAAGAGCAGACACCAGATTGAATTAGCTGCGGTAAAGCCAAGTACATGCACATATCTTTCATCGCTAATTTATAGGGGCCGCGATCATTTGCGGCCACCATTTGTCCGGTAGTGGTATCGATCAACTGATAGGGCCAGCGGCAAGGCTTTAAACAGCGTCCACGGTTAGAACTCTGCCCGAAAACAATCCCCGAATGATAGCATTGGCCGCTATGGGCCACACACATATCACCATGGACAAAGTATTCCAGTTCAATACCAGTACGTTGTTTGAGCAGTGTAAGCTGAGTCAGTGTTAACTCACGGTTGGCTACTATCCTGGTAACGCCATAGTCCATCAGAGCTTTGATAGAATGTTCATTATGAGTATTCATCATAACCGAGGCGTGCAGCGGCACTGTAATATTCATGTCACAGGCCAGTTGTAAGGTAGCTAAGTCCTGGACAATTAGTGAATCTGGCTGAATTTGGTTTAATAGCTTGAGATATTCGCGCACACCAGGAAGTTCCTGTTCGCTAATTAAGTTATTGACAGTGACATAGAGACGGACATTATGGGCATGAGCATATTTTACCGCCTGGGCTAGTTTTTCATCATCAAAATTGGTATCAGTGCGGTGGAGCCGCATATTAAAACGTTTGCCGCCAAGGTATACAGCATCAGCACCAGCACCAATGGCGGCTTCAAGCACGTCCCAGGTGCCGACAGGGGCTAAAAGTTCGACAGATTGCGGGGTTAACAGCATGTATTTCACTCCATGTTTAAAGAATTATTATTCAAATACTTCAGCAGCTTTTGCTAGTAATGTTGGTGGCAGTTCAATGCCTAAATTAGCAGCAACAAACGCATTAAGCAGAATTTCGGGGTTATCAACTATACCGACAGGTATAGCAGCAGGTTGAGTACCCGCAAGAATCTGGGCCGCTTTCACGCTGCAGGTAAGTCCAAGCTTATAGTGGTTAGCTACCAGCGCACCTAATGCGCCTGACGGAACATTGGGGGCATGAGAAGTAATGATTGGCAGGTTAGCTTCTTCAGCATAGTAGGCAACACTGGCAAAATTCTCTTCAATAACCCGGCCAATAGGCAGGAACAGGGCATCAAGGTTAGCAGGTAATTTGTCCGGCAAGGCAGACAAATCCTCTGCCCGGTCGACAGGCAGGTCGATAAGGGTAAAGATAGTACTGGCAGCCTGTTTGAAATTGGTTACCTCCAGCAAGGCATTACTGTCACCAGTATGATATAAGATACCGATTGTTTGAGCGGAAGGTAAAAGCTCGCGGATAAAGTCTAATTTGGCGGCAGCCGGAACCATACCGGCCACGCCGGTGGCTTTACCACCTGGCTTAGCCATACTTTGTGTTAACTTAGCGCCTACAGGATCAAACACAGGCGTAAATACTACCGGAATAGTGCCTGCTAACTGAATAGCCGCCTGAGCGGCGGGGGTGGAGCAGGCAAAAATGAGCTCTACCTTTTGGTTGGCCAGTTTTTCGGCAAGCTGCGGTAAATCGCTCACAGCGCCATCTGCATTCAAGTAATGAAAATGTGCAGTCAAACCCGCTTCAGTCAGTCCGGCTTTAAAGCCGCGGACTGCATCATCCAGGTTTTGAGTTAGTTGTAAAATACCGATTTGATGCAAGTGTATAACACCTCGATGATTATTTTTTATTACATTTTCCACATGGGCTGGATTAATACCTGCCATAATGCTGGAGCAATCTTTAAAGAAAACCAGAATATGTGTTATAATTGTTTACAGTTGTGTTCTATGGAGTGGCTCTGAAAAAGCAGTCACACCGTGGGCGCAGTTTGGAAGTGGATACTGGCGGCAGTCAAGCCAATAGGCAGGAGGTTAGGGTTTAAATGAAAATATGCTTTCTCGGCTGTGGTATTTTTCAATTGGAACTGGAAAAAATTATCGCGGAATTTGAGCAGGAAAAGCTCTTTGATTGTGAGTTTTCCGTAGTGTATCTGCCGCTGCGTGTGCATGTAGACTTAAAAAAATTACAGGAAAAAGTAGTGCAGGCCTTAGACGCGGTGCAGGCAGATAGAGTGATTTTTATGTTTGGCGAGAAATGTCATTCGCTGTTTGATGAATTTTTGCGCGGCTATGATTTGATTCGTTTGCGGGGCTCAAGTTGTTGGGAAATTTTTCTGGGAGAGCTGTTGCCGGATGGGCAGAAGCGCGATCCCAAAACCTTCTATATGACACCCAGCTGGCTAAAGAAGTGGCGTGAATTTTTTGATCCGGGCTGGGGTGTGGATGAAGTGGCTATGAGACAGGCTTTTGCCTTTTATGACAACATTGTGCTGGTTGATACCGGCATTTGCGAATATACGGATGAGGATATACTGGAGTTTTTTGAACATACGCAGGTACCGATTGAAATTGAAACAGGAGATTTGACGTATTTTAAAAATAGTATGATGGAAGCGGTGCGGGAGGCCTTGGCAAGTGAAAAAGATTTTGTGGGACGGAGGCCAACCGATTAAGTTCAAGCTACCAATACAATCTGATGACTATAGAGGAAGGATAATAAGTCTTTATGAATACTGAAAAATATGATGCCAACACTGGAGGCTTTGTCCATCTCCACAATCACACTGAATATAGTCTATTAGACGGGGCCGGACGAATAAAAGACCTGGTGTCCCGGGCCAAAGAACTGGGAATGCCTGCAGTAGCCGTGACTGACCATGGCACCATGTATGGTATTATCGATTTTTATAAACAGGCTAAAAAACAAGGCATTAAGCCCATTATCGGTTGCGAGGTATATGTCGCGCCCCGTTCACGATTTGATAAAGCAGCTGTCGAAGGGGAATCCTACTATCACTTGGTGCTGCTGGCTGCTAATGAGCAGGGGTATCGCAACCTGATCGAACTGGTGTCACGCGGTTATAGTGAAGGATTTTACTATAAACCCCGTATTGACAGGGAGATACTACGCAGCTATAGCGAAGGACTTATTGGCTTAAGTGCCTGTATTGCCGGGGAGATCCCGGCGGCCATACTGCGGGGAGATACTGACAAAGCCGAGGCCCTGGCTAGCGAATACAAGGAGATTTTTGGGGCGGAAAACTTCTTTATTGAGCTTCAGGATCATGGAATGCCTGAGGAAAAACAAGCCAATCAGCAGCTCGTCAAAATAGCGCAAAAATTGGGTCTGGGTCTTGTTGCCACAAATGATGCTCATTATATTAACAAGCAGGACGCCGAATGCCATGATGTGTTGCTTTGTATTCAAACAGGAAAGACAGTGGACGAGCCAGGCCGGATGCGGTTTCCAAGTGACGATTTTTACTTGAAGACCCCAGCTGAAATGGCTGAACTCTTTGCTGAATATCCGGAAGCGTTGGCAAATACCTGTAAGATTGCCGAGCGGTGCGATGTCACCTTCAATTTTGATATACTCTATTTACCTGATTTCCCGACATCGGACGGAACAAGTGATGCTGAATACCTTACCAAGCTATGCCGTGAGGCTCTTTCCTGGCGGTATTCTGAGGTTACACCTGAAGTAACGGCCCGGCTTGACTATGAGCTTGACGTAATCAAGAAAATGGGGTATCCCAGCTACTTTCTGATTGTCTGGGATTTCGTCAACTATTCTCGCACAAAGTCGATTCCCGTAGGTCCGGGGAGGGGTTCAGCGGCAGGTAGTATTGTTGCTTATTTATTAGGCATTACTAGTATTGATCCCCTTAAATACGGCTTATTATTTGAACGATTTTTAAATCCTGAACGAGTATCTATGCCTGATATTGATATTGATTTTTGCTATGAACGCCGCAGTGAAATTATTGAGTATGTTGTAGCCCGTTATGGCAGCGACCGGGTGGCGCAAATCATTACCTTTGGTACTATGGCAGCGCGGGCAGCTATTCGTGATGTAGGCCGGGCGCTAAACCTGCCTTATGGCGATGTTGACCGTATTGCTAAATTGGTGCCTGCCGAACTGGGGATTACGCTAAAAAAGGCATTAACCGCTAATAAGGAACTAAAAGAGTTATATGATACGGAGGATACGGTAAAAAAACTGGTTGACCTGGCGATGGCAGTGGAGGGCTTGCCGCGTCATG
Organism: Sporomusa sp. 246TCP1; assembly: GCF_057319775.1. Taxonomy (NCBI): domain Bacteria; kingdom Bacillati; phylum Bacillota; class Negativicutes; order Selenomonadales; family Sporomusaceae; genus Sporomusa; species Sporomusa sp. 246TCP1. The sequence continues at coordinate 1,662,069 of NZ_CM170492.1, forward strand.
CCTCAACTCATGCTGCCGGCGTAGTTATTGCCAAAGAGCCGCTGACACATTTTGCACCCCTGCAGTTGTCAAGCGAGGGTTTTCTTGTCACTCAGTATGATAAAGACCGGATTGAGGAAATCGGTCTGTTAAAGATGGATCTTTTGGGACTGAGAACGCTGACTGTCATCGGCGATGCCATTAAGCTTATTAAGGAGAACCGGGGCGAAGAACTGGATATCGAACAAATTCCGCTTGCCGATACCAAAACCTGTGCCATGCTGGCAAGCGGTGATACCTCAGGCGTATTTCAGATGGAGTCTAGCGGCATGACGAATCTTGTAAAAGAACTTAGGCCGGAGCGGTTTGACGATTTGATTCCACTAGTGGCGCTTTACCGCCCAGGACCGCTTGGCAGTGGTATGGTGTCCGACTTTATTGAGGGTCGTCACGGCAAAAAGATCGTTACTTATTTGCACCCAATACTTGAGCCGATTTTGAAAGATACTTTTGGGGTTATTTTGTATCAGGAACAGGTTATGCAGATCGCCTCGACGCTAGCCGGTTTTACGCTCGGACAGGCTGACCTTTTGCGCCGGGCCATGGGGAAAAAGAAACATGAAGTACTGGCCGCGCAGCGCGAGAATTTTCTCAGTGGAGCAGCTGAGCGGGGGATTGATGCCAAACTAGCCCACGAGGTGTTTGAACTCATGACCCATTTTGCTGACTACGGCTTTAACAAATCTCACAGCGCTGCTTATGCACTGGTTGCTTACCAGACAGCTTATCTCAAGGCACATTATCCCCAGGAATTTTATGCCGCTTTGCTGACAAGTGTCATGGGTACGAATGATAAGATTGGTTATTATATTGAAGAATGCCGTCGCCGGAAGATAGCTGTTTTGCCACCAGATATTAATGCCAGCGGCAGGGCCTTTTCTGTTGACCGCGGCGCGATACGCTTTGGTCTGGCAGGTGTAAAAAATGCCGGCGATAATGCGTTGGAAAGCATTATTGCGGCCCGGAAAAAAGGCGGAAATTTTACTTCACTCGTCGATTTTTGCTCTCGCGTAGATATGCGGCTTGTCAATAAACGCGTGATTGAGAGTTTGATTAAGTGCGGCGCCTTTGACTCGCTCAAGGCTCGCCGGGCTCAATTTTTGGAAGTGTTAGAACAGGCCGTGGAGGTGGCCGCCTGCCGGCAAAAGGATGCCGCAAGTGGACAATTAGGGCTGTTTGGTGATGATACGCTGGAATGTGTTAATGATGTTGTTCTGCCTGACATAGCCGAATTGCCTCAGGAACAACTGTTGGCGTTGGAAAAAGAAATAACCGGTTTTTATATAACCGGTCATCCGTTAGATAAATATCGTGCTAAGCTTGAGACTTTGCCTGCGCTGGGAAGTTTGGCAGAAGGGCAGTACACCGATGGGCAGCTCATTCGTGTGGGTGGACTGATTGCCAGTGCTAAGCGCATTAATACCAAAAATGGCAGTATGATGTGCTTTGTTGCTCTTGAAGATTTCACCGGACAGGTAGAAGTCATTGTATTTCCCCGGGTTTTTGAAAAAACAGGTCGTCTGCTGGCTCCTGACTTGCCGGTAATGGTTTACGGGCGTCTTAATATTCATGAAGAAGGTGCCAAAATTATGGCTGACGATATTCTTCCTCTTGGCAATGCCGGGGCAGAGGTTAGAATCACCTTGAATAAAGACCAGGAAACGTCTGACGTTTTAGCCGGACTAAAAAAACTGCTCAATAAATATACCGGTTCGTCGACCGTTTATTTGCATCTTGTGGATAGTCGCCGGGTAATCAAAACCGAGCGGGATTTTTGGATTGAGCCGACACCGGCGGCGCTTGCCGCCATTGAAGGGCTTTTGGGAAAAGGGACAGTCACTACTTGTTAAACACTAAAAGCGATAACATGGCCGCTCCTTCACGGGCATACTGCTTGGCCGTAAGGTAGGCGTTGTCTGCCATAGGGGCTGGCGAACCGCTGGCCTCTATACCCAGCTGCCGGGCAAGTACTAAGGAACGTCTAATGTGGGAGGCATTAGAAACAATGATGGCCTGACGAAAGCCTTGCTCACGCATAATCGTTTTTGAATTGAGCAGATTTTGGTATGTATTATAGGATTTATCTTCCAGATAAATTTTTTCAGTTGGAATACCGCCGTCGACCAGATAGCTGCGCATGATACTGGCTTCGGTGGCTATCTCATCAAGTCCCTGGGCACCGCTGACGATAATAGTTGGTGCGTAGCCCTGCTTATACAGCTGGATGGCTTCATCGAGACGTAACCTGAGCATAGTGCTAGGCTGGCTGCCAATAAGTTTGGCCCCTAACACAATGATGGTATCGCTGGGCAGTGGTTTTGTCAGGTGGCCTACCGCAATAATGGGGATTTCAACAACAGCCACAGTGAGTATGACTAGCAGTAATAGATAACGACGTAGTTTTTGGTGGATGAATAGCTTCATACTTGTTGCCTCCGGATGATGCAAGTTTTTCTTTACCCTTATTATAACACCATGAGTTATTTTGTGTGATAACTGACGTAAAGCCACCTCTAAAAATCGGTAATGCTTTCCTTTATAGTCTTAAGTTTTACAAAAAATGTTGCAGTTTCCCAGTAAATAATATTAGAATAAGAGAAGGCCTAATTTGTGACCCTTACTATGAGATATTACAACAGGAGGATATTTAATGGACATAGTAGTCTGTGTCAAGCAAGTGCCTGACACCACTGAAGTTAAAATTGACCCGCAGACAAATACATTGATTCGTCAGGGCGTACCAAGCATTGTAAATCCTTTTGATAAAAATGCGGTAGAAGAAGCCTTGAAGCTAAAAGAAAAGCATGGCGGCAAGGTCACGGTTATTTCGATGGGACCGGCTCAGGCCAAAGATGCTTTGAAAGAGTGTATTGCACTTGGGGCTGATGAAGCTATTTTACTAAGTGATCGTGCTTTTGGCGGAGCGGATACGTTAGCTACCAGCCGTACCTTAGCTGCCGGGATTAAGAAAATCGGTAATTTTGACGTAATTCTTTGTGGCAAGCAGGCCATTGATGGTGATACTGCCCAGGTTGGACCGGAGATTGCCGAGCATCTGAACATTTCCCAAATTACTTATGTTTCCAAATTGGAAATTACTGATGGTGTTGTTCGGGCTGAACGCGAACATGAAGAAGGTTATGAAGTTTTTGAGACTAAGCTGCCAGTGCTTTTGAGTGTGGTGAAATCAATTAATGAACCACGCTATCCTAGTATCAAAGGCACTATGAAAGCCAACCGCAAAGAGATTCCTATCTGGACGGCTGCTGATGTTGACGTAAATCCTGAGCATATTGGACTTAAAGGCTCGCCTACCCAAGTGCGCCGTATCTTTACCCCCAAACAGCGGGTACAAGGTGAGATTATTCAGGAAGATAACGCTCGTACTGCTGTAAATCGCTTGCTGACGAAACTGAATCAGGCGAAAATCATCTGATTAACAGGGGGTATTTTAAATGGGTGTAATTATAGAAAAAGAACAGTGTATTGGCTGTAGTGCCTGTGTTGGCGCCTGCCCATTCGGCGCGATTGTTATGGAAGATGATAAAGCTGTAGTTACCGATACTTGTACAGTATGTGGCGCCTGTGTTGATGTATGTGCTGTAACGGCTATCACCCGTCCTGCTGCCGGAGAACCGGCGGTAGATACCAGTGAGTATAAAGGCGTTTGGGTATATATTGAGCAGTTTCAGGGTAAAGCCCGGAGTGTCGGGCTTGAACTATTAGGCCAGGGACGCATATTAGCAGACGCTATGGGACAGGAATTAGCCGCCGTACTTATCGGCGATGATGTGGCACCATTAGCCAGGGACCTGTTTGCCAGTGGTGCAGATAAAGTGTATTTAATCGAAGGTGCAGAATATAAGCACTATAGTACAGATGCTTACACTATTGCAATTACGGATTTAATTTATACCTATAAGCCGGCGGTTATTCTCATGGGGGCGACCAATGACGGGCGTGATCTTGGCCCACGGGTAGCCTGCCGGGTAGGTACAGGTCTGACAGCTGATTGTACCAGTCTGGGGATTGATGAAGAATCAGGGCTTGTTGCCTGGACTCGTCCGGCCTTTGGCGGCAACATTATGGCTACTATTCTTTGTCCTAACCATCGCCCACAGATGGGGACTGTCAGGCCAAATGTTTTCAAACGTCCCAAGCCGGATATGTCCCGTTCAGGGGAACTGGTTCGAGTTGCCAGCAAAGTTAAGGCAGCTGACATTCGCACTAAGCTGATTGAAATTTTGTCACTTGCTGACACGGCCTCCTGCAATCTGGAAGAGGCTGAGTTTATTGTTGCCGGTGGCCGGGGTATGGGGAAACCGGAGAATTTTGTGCTGATTGAGGAACTGGCTGCTGTATTAGGCGGTGCTGTTGGCGCTTCCCGCGCCGCAGTTGACGCTGGTTGGAAACCAGCCATTCACCAGGTTGGGCAAACTGGCAAAACAGTAGCCCCCAAGGTCTACATTGCCTGCGGCATTAGCGGCGCTATCCAGCACTTGGCAGGGATGTCGACATCTGACATCATTATCGCCATCAACAAAGATGCTGATGCACCTATCTTTAAGTCGGCCAACTTTGGCATTGTCGGTGATGTTTTGGAAGTATTGCCGATATTAATTGAGGAAATTAAGAAGCTTAAACAGGCTTGTTAATGAATGCAATAAGTCCCGCGCGCAGGGATATTAGCGTGCGGGACTTTTTTCTAAGGGTACAAATACAATTGTGGAGGAATAATTAAATGCCAATATATGAGTATTCATGTAAAAAGTGTGGTAAATCAGTAGAATTGCTGCAGAAAACGGGTGTAGATAAACCCGGTATTAATTGCCCGGATTGCGGTGAAGACGCCTTAATTAAAGTACTATCCGTAACAGCACCGTCTCAAATGGGGAAACAATCGATGAATGGGTGCAGTATGCCCAATCATACGGGAGCTTGTGGTGGTTGTTGTTCTGGATGCCATTAAAATAACGCTTGGCAGGAAGAAGCCTTTTCTTAATATATTAAGAGAAAAGGCTTTTCTTTTTACCCTAATTAAGTCATTTAGCTAGGCCGACTCATTGCATATCTGTTACAGTTTTGGGGTTCTTGCCTTTGGAAACATACAGACCAACCAAGATGGTAACTGCACCAATAAATTGGAACCAACCAAAGGTTTCTCCCAGGAAGAAGTAGCCGCCGGCAACGGAAAAAACAGGTGCCAGGTTGTTGTACAGAGAGGCTGTGGTGCTGCCGGCTTTGGCTGTTCCCCATACCCAAAGACAGTTAGCCAAGCATAGCGGAAAAATCCCTGAATATATTATGCTGGCCCAGCCAGGCCAGGGTACTGCTTGCCAGTCTACCGCGATAACTGATGGCAAGGATACAAGGGTAAACAGCCCGGTGGAAATCAGCAAAATATAAGCGGTAATTTGATAGGCTGAGTAAGTGGCTGACAATGGCCGGGAAAAGACCGTGTAGTAGCCATAACTTAACTGAGCAAACAAAAGTAGCCCAGCACCGATACTATGGTCTCCCGCAAGGCTGACTTCTGCGTTTGTGCCAGCTATCATCAGGGATATGCCGGCCAGCGAGAGGACGATACCTGCGAGGGTATGTGACTTGATGCTTTCAAGCTGATGAAAGTGGTTGATAATGGCGATACTGACAGGCAGGCAGGCCAAAATAAGTGAGGCATTACCAGCAGTGGTTAACTGCACGCCAAAGGTAAAAAAAAGTTGAAAACAGAAGAAACCCAGACTGGATATGGCAAGATTTTTCCAATCTTCGCGCCTGAGGGGTATCCATGTACACATCTGCCGTAAAATAAACCAGCCAACAGCTAAAGCAGCAAATAAGCGGACTGCATTGTACGGCATGGGTGGAATATGGATAAGTCCAATCTTCATGATTGGCGCGTTTATTCCCCAGAGAAAAAAGCAACAAGGACTAAGAGTAAATGTACACGCATCTAAACACCTCAATGTTACTATACAATAAAAATCGGGCGACTCCTGCCTAACATCCCTGTCTTCATATTTTTTTAGATTGTGTAAAGTACTTTACAACTATAATAAGAAAATTAGTATAATATATTTTTTAACAACATAGTTGTGATCAGCAGAATTTAAAGGAGGCAAAAAATAGTGAAAGTACTTGGAGTTTCAGGTTCACCTATTTCCAACAGTAATACCGACCGCGCTGTCAAGGCAATCTTGGATGCAACAGGATTGGAAACAGAGTTTATCAAATTGAGCGATTATAAATTCTCTGGTTGCATGCACTGTCTGAAATGTGTATACACGAATAAGTGTGCAATTACAGATGACGATGGTCCTATGCTAATTGAAAAAGCTAGGGAAGCAGCTGCAATTGTGATAGGAGGATGGACGCCTTATTCATCATTGGATTCACGTACAAAGGCCTTCATGGAGAGATGTTTTGCTAACAGGCATTTAAAGAACTATATGAAAGGCAAACCAGCTGTTTCCGTGATTACACATGCAGCGCCAGAAGAAAATCTTGAGTTGCCGCAGGCGGCTTCTATGGGGCAAAATTCCATCATGTATTATATGATGGAGGAAGGAATGAATTATCTCGGTGGGGTAAAAGTCATGGGGAATGTGCCTTGTATTAGATGTGGTGTTGGTGACACGTGTGAGATATCTGGTCTTAAAATGCTATTAGGTTCGACCGCCACGGTAGCAAAAGCCGGTGTTAACAATTTCGAGGATCAGCCATCAATGGAAGAAGCCAGTAGATTGGGCAGATTAATTACTGAGATACTTAAAAAGGAACAAAAATAGAAACATGCCTCTGCTAAAGTAGCAGAGGCATGTTTCTATTAAAAGATTATAATCCAGACTAATAATTTTCTTAAATGCCCCGATTCTGATACATCGTAATGCTTTTAGTAGGCAAGGTAATACGATGACCATCAATATGAACCAGATGCTCTTTGCGTAATTCACCTAACACATTTGTCACCATTACTCTAGAGGCGTTGACAAGGCTGCCGATATCCTGATGTGTGAGATCCAGTGCTATAGTAAGTCCGGCACCGGTTGGTGTCCCGTAGTTTTCCGCCAATCGGCAAAGCACACCTAGCACCCTGCCTTTTACGTCTTTAAAGGCGGTGTGGGACATGTGCTCAGTATACGCATTCATTTTTTTGCCCAAATATTGGACAATTTTGAGCGCCGTTTGGGGATTGCTTAAGAGCTTGACAAAGAGTTTCTTAGTGCAGCAGCATATAAATGTGTCTTCCATGGCTACGGCGTTCATGGTATGCACAGCGTTCTCTAAAAAAGTAACTTCACCAAAAATGTCTTCAGATTTCAAGTAGTCGAGCGTAAATTCCTTACCATCTTCTGATATCTTATATAGCTTTACCCTACCGGATTTAATGAGGTAGATTGAGTCTGCCTCTACTCCTTCAGTGAAAACCAGCTCATTTTTACGGTAAATTTTCTTAAGAGCGAGATCGCCAATCTGTTCTCGATCAGTGTGACTTAAAGCGGAAAAAATATCTAAATTTTTCATGCATCGTTGGGTCATAATCACTATCCTCCAATATGGGTAATTTTTGGGGGTAAACAAATTAGGTATTACGTATTTTTTCACCCGAGGTTGGATTATAAATATACTTCTTGTTTTTGACGTTTGGTGACAAGTGGCGAGATAAAATCATGCATAATAGTATTGTATCGATTTTATTGTATGATGTAAATAATTTATGTGATGATACCAAACAGGCGTTTAAAATGATAAGAAAACCGCTAGCGCGGCCTTTTAATCTTCAGCCAAAAAATAGTAATGCTATAGTCCACGATATCGTTATTCCTTTGCGTACTTTGAATACTTTGCGGTAACAATCTTTAAAATGGGAGGGGCTTGGCTTTTGGCTAGTTCTTTGGATTTGCACACATCAGATATTTGGTCAATCGAATACAAGGTGAGGGCCTTTTACTTTTGGCATTGCCCCAAAAGTAACAAAAGGTCTAGGCCCCACGCCTCCAAAAGCTGAAAAGCCAGGCGGTATTCCTAAAATCCGTAAACTCGCTACGCTCAGACAGTACGGATTTTTTTACGGAATACCGCCCGGCTTTTCTCCTGCGGAACGCTTTTTCCGGCAAAGGCCGAGGGGTTACGAGGGTTACTGGACGCAAACAGTATAGCCACCTGTTCCGAGTTTCGTATTTGACACCCCTTGTTTTATAAGACCTCCACGACTCTCAAAAACTTATACTTTATCTTATAAGAAAACCGCTATCGCGTCCTTTGGTTCAGGACCCATACAACAAACCACTTCTACCCTTCCCGTATCCCTTTGCGCTCTTTGTCCTTTGTGTTTTTACACCTCTGGACCGCCTGCGCCATACCGAGCCCGCCATCATTAGTTGCGCTGCCGCCAATACCAATAATAATTTTCAAGATATCCTGATTGAGCGCGGCTTTCATTAGTTGACCTGTATCATTGTACTAGCAAAGGGAAGTAGATTCAATTATATAAAATTATCAATAATGAAAATGAAAAATGGTCTTGACAATACAAAATTGATACGTTATAATAACTTTAAATTTACATACTGTAAATAGCTGTGAGCAGGACGAGTACATGTGTACACTTTAGTACAGCGAGCTGGTGACCGGATTTTCCGGAGGTGTGATGACCGGCCTTGAGAGCATATGGAATGGACCTGTGAGCTGCCCACCAAACGCAAATGCAAGTAGGCTGGGTCGGATGCCACCGTTAGCGGGCTAGGGTATCGGATGATTATATCCCGTACCTGAACAAGGGAAAGTGTTAGGCTTTTCAAATAGGGTGGTAACGCGACCATTTCGCCCCTGGGGTGAAATGGTCTTTTTATTTTCCGCCCGCACTTTCCAATTTAGGGTGGTACCGCGAACCATTTCGCCCCTTTTACGGCGAAATGGTTCTTTTTATTTTCTGAAGGAGGCGGAAGGTTATGTTAAAAGACTATCTTTCACAGGCAATTGCTGGTCAAGACTTCTCACGGGAGGAAGCCAAAGCGGCTATGCAGGTAATCATGTCCGGACAGGCCAGTGAAGCGCAAATAGGTGCCTTTTTAACCGCCATGCGCATGAAAGGGGAAACCAGCTTGGAGGTTGCCGGTTTTGCTGAAAGTATGCGTAGTCAGGCGCTGAAGGTAGAGTGCAGCTCAAATAAAATAATTGATACCTGCGGCACTGGTGGTGACAGGCAGGGGACCTTTAATATTTCAACAGCAGCAGCTTTTGTTTTGGCCGGAGCCGGACTTAATGTAGCTAAGCATGGAAACCGGGGTGTGTCCAGCTCCTGTGGCAGCGCCGATGTGCTGAATGCATTAGGGATAAAGCTGGAATTACCGCCTGAGGGCGTGTCTGAGGCTATTGACACGATTGGTGTTGGCTTTATCTTTGCTCCTAGTTTTCATCAGGCCATGAAGTATGCTGTAAAGCCACGGAAAGAACTTGGTTTTCGTACTGTATTTAACTTGCTTGGTCCGCTGACTAATCCGGCCGGCGCAAACTGTCAGCTTATTGGTGTGTATGATCAGGCGTTGACTACCAAGGTGGCTCATGCGCTTGCTGAATTGGGGGTAACAAGTGCCATGGTTGTGCATAGTCTTGATGGACTTGATGAAATATCAACAGCTTCGCCAACCCAGGTTGCCGAAGTACGCGGTGAGGAAATTCGTTCTTATATAATTGAACCAGAAGCCTATGGCTTTGCGCGGTGCACTTTGGCCGATTATCAAGGTGGCACGATCGAAGAAAATGCGCAGATTATTATCAGACTGCTTAAGGGTGAGCAAGGATTTAAACGGGATATCGTATTGCTGAATGCCGCTGCGGCACTGGTTGTCGCCGATGCAGCAGGCGATATTGAGGAAGGGATTGCATTGGCGGCCAAAAGTATTGATAGTGGTAGTGCATATACCAAGCTAGAAGCGCTAAAAACCTTTACACAAAACTACCAGGATAGGGGGGAATTGCCATTATCATAAAAATTTGTGGCATCAGCACAGTGGAAGCGGCGCTGGCCGCCAAGAAGTTTGGTGCTGATTTACTGGGTTTTGTGTTTGCTAGCAGCAAACGGCAGATTACGCTAGCGCAGGCACAGAAAATTTCCCGTCAGGTGTCAGGCATTGCTAAGGTAGGTGTATTTGTCAATGCACCACTAAGTGAAGTACAGTCGGTGGCGCGAGAGTGCCAGCTAGACTATGTTCAACTCCATGGCGATGAATCACCGGAATACTGCTCACAGGTTGGTTACCCGGTTATCAAAGCTTTCCGCATCAGCCCTGAATTTAGGGTAACGGCATTTGCTGGGTATCAGCCGGCATGGACTTTGTTTGACAGCTTTAGCGCCGGACAGCAGGGCGGAACAGGGATAGCTTTTGACTGGCAGCAAGCCAAGGCACTGGTGCAGCAAGCGCCAAGGCCACTATTGGCAGCCGGTGGTTTAACACCAGACAATGTGGCAGAGGCCATTCAGGTCCTTAAGCCGGACGGGGTTGATGTCTCTGGCGGTGTTGAAACCAATGGCGTTAAGGATATAGCAAAAATAGAGCGGTTTATTGCCGCTGTCAGAAGAACCGAGGTGCAGCATGTTAGATAAAATTGTAGTGCAGACAAGACTGGCGGTTGCGGCAGCCAAAATGGATGAACCGCTGGCGAAAATAGAAAATCAGGTAGTAGCAGGCAACTTTGCTTTTAGTGCTGCAATAAAAGAATCCAAATGGGCATTAATTGCCGAGTGCAAGCTGGCTTCACCGGCCAAAGGAACATTATGTAATAAGTACACAGTGCTTGAATTGGCGCAGATTTATGCCGGTAATGGTGCTACCGCCTTATCGGTGCATACCAATACTGCATTTGACGGCCATATCGACGATATTATCAAAGTAAAAGCAGCAGTGAAGCTGCCGGTACTGTGCAAGGAATTTATCATTGACGAATATCAGCTGTATACAGCCAGAGCAGCTGGAGCCGACGCTGTACTGCTAATTGCCGCTATATTATCAGATGCTGAGTTGGTGCGCTTTTTGCAAATTGCCAGGGAGTTAGGAATGGATTGTTTGGTGGAAGTGCATACCTTGGCAGAACTTATCCGGGTGCAGCAAACGGAGGCTAAACTGATAGGAATCAACAACCGGGATTTGCAGACTTTTACAACTAATATTGCTCAGACCTTCACGTTGTTGAAGCATTGCGAGCCAGACCGCGTGATTATCAGTGAAAGCGGTATTAAAAACAGGGAAGATGCCCAAAAGCTAAAAACGGCCGGTGTAAAGGGTATTCTGGTTGGTGAAAGTTTGGTTATCGCCAGTGATGTGGCGGCTATGACACGTGAACTGGCGTTAAGCGGTTCAAAATAAGAGAGGAGAGGTTACAATGCCTAATGAAAAGGGAAGGTTTGGACAATATGGAGGTCAGTTTGTGCCGGAAACAGTTATGCCGGCGCTGATTGAGCTTGATGATAATTATCGCAAATTAAAAGACGATCCGGGTTTTAAAGCTGAGGTAGAATTTTATTTTAAGGAATATGCCGGCAGACCGACCAAGCTCTATTTTGCCGATAATTTAACCAAGCATTATGGGAAGGGGAAAATTTATTTAAAACGGGAAGATTTGCTGCACACTGGTGCTCACAAGATTAATAATGCGATCGGTCAGGCGCTGTTGGCGCGGCGCATGGGGAAAAAACGCATTGTGGCTGAGACTGGAGCCGGGCAGCATGGGGTGGCTTGTGCTACGGTGGCCGCACTGTTTGGTATGGAATGCTGTGTATTCATGGGTGAGGAAGACATGGAACGGCAGGCTCTGAATGTTTTTCGGATGAGGCTGCTCGGAACCAAGGTTATACCAGTCACCAGCGGTACCGGTACTTTAAAGGACGCAACCACGGAAGCTATCAGATACTGGGTTACTAATATTCGGGATACGCATTATATTATTGGTACTGTAGCCGGGCCGCATCCGTATCCGATGATTGTCAGGGATTTTCAGGCAATTATCGGTCAGGAACTGGCAGCGCAGATTGTTGAAAAAGGGGAAAATCTAAAATATATAGTAGCCTGCGTTGGCGGCGGCAGTAATGCCATGGGAATCTTTTATCAGTTCCGGGATAATACCTCAGTCACCAAAATTGGTGTCGAAGCTGCCGGTAAAGGGTTAACTACCAACGAACACGCGGCATCGCTGACTCATGGCAAACCAGGAGTACTTCACGGCGCTTTAAGCTATTTGCGCCAAGATAGTGATGGTCAGGTAATTCCGGCTTATTCGATATCAGCCGGCCTGGATTACCCTGGTGTCGGGCCGGAACATTCCTTCTTCAAGGATGCCGGCAAGGTACAATATACGGCAGTTACAGACAAAGAAGCGTTAGCCGCCTTTCAACGGCTGTCACGGGTGGAAGGCATTATTCCGGCAATGGAAAGCTCTCATGCGCTCGCCTATTTAGAGCAGTTGATGCCCAAGACCGAAATAACAGATGCGATTGTTGTTTGTTTGTCTGGCCGCGGGGATAAAGATGTACAGATGGTATCAAATGTATTGGGGGGATTAGCATGAAGCTAGCAGAAAAAATGCAGGAATGTAAGTCATCTGGCCGCAAAGGTCTGATTATCTATATAACAGCCGGCTATCCTGACTATAATGCGACATTACAGGCCGTCAAGGCAGTAGAAGCAGCCGGTGCCGATTTGGTGGAGATAGGGTTACCATTTTCTGACCCAATGGCTGACGGTCCCATCATCCAGAAGGCGGCTGCGCAGGCATTAGCCACCGGGGCTACTGTTGATAAAACGCTCAAGCTGGTAGAACAGCTTACTAAGGAAACGAACATTCCCCTGGCGATTATGACCTACTATAATATCGTATTACAGTATGGGATTGACAAATTTGCCGCCGACTTTGCCAAGGCTGGTATCAGCGGCCTGATTCTTCCTGATTTGCCAATAGAAGAATCTGCTGTTGTTGAACCTGCGTGTCAGCAGGCGGGAATTGATCTAATCAGATTTATTGCGCCGACTACGACACCGCAGCGGTTAAAACCCATTTGCAGTCAGGCGTCCGGCTTTATATATTGCATATCAAATACGGGTGTTACCGGTGTGCGTCAGATTGACTACAGCCAGCTTGCGCCGCTATTGGCTGATGTGCGCAAGGAAACCACAGTGCCGCTGGCGATTGGTTTTGGTATCGGCACTCCAGAAGCTGCGTGTCAGGCAGCCAAATATGCAGATGCGGTTATTGTTGGCAGCGCGGTTGTGGATCGTTTGGCGAAACAAGGTGTTGCAGCTGTGCAGGAGTTTACCAGTACGCTTAGGCAGGCACTTGATAAGGGGGTGCAAGGATGAAAGCATTTCCCGAAAAAGAGGAATTTTGCCGGTTAGCGGTAACCTACTCTGTGATGCCGGTAAGTGTTGAGTTACCAACCGATATGGAAACTCCGGTTTCGCTGTATTATAAACTGGTAGGCGATGAGCCGGGATTTATCTTAGAAAGTGCCCAGACCGGCAAAAACTTTGGCCGTTATTCCTTCATTGGAACAAGGCCGTTGGCTACATTTACTGCCTATAGTAACAAGGCTGAACTTAGTTTTGGTGACTGTATTTTTAAAGAGCAGGGGCAACCGCACCTATTGCTTGCTGATTTTTTAAAACGATTTTCCATGCCGGAAATGCCGGAATTGCCGTCATTTGCCGGTGGTGCGGTGGGCTATGCCGCTTATGAATCAGTGGCTTCCTGGGAACGGGTATGTGGTCTAACAATACCAGATGACTTACCGCTCATTGAATTATTGGTTTGTAAATTTATCATTGTTATGGATCATCTTACTCATTGCACGCAACTGATTAATTTGGTACACCTTACCCCCGAGGTTCAGGATACGGCGGCGGAATATGAGCAGGCACTGCAGGAACTGGAAGAACTTGTGGCTAAACTCAGCCAGCCTGTCATTTTGCCTGATGACCAGTCCGCTCAGGACAGCCAACCCAATTTAACGGCTGAACTAAATGGTGAGGAGGACGAAGCTCTCCGTAAGCAGCAGTATATCAACATGGTAGAGCAAGCTAAAGAATATATCGCAGCCGGAGATATATTTCAGGTCGTGTTATCGCGTCCTTTCCATTATAGGTTGACCCAGCACCCATTTGCGCTATATCGCCGGTTACGACAAGCTAATCCGTCGCCGTATATGTTTTATATTAATTTTGGCGATAAGCAGCTTGTTGGTGCATCCCCGGAACGGTTAGTCAAGCTGGAGGATGGTAAGGTGCTAACTTGTCCGATTGCCGGTACGCGCCGCCGGGGCGAGACTCCGGCAGAGGATGAAGCGTTGGCTGCTGAATTATTAGCTGATACTAAAGAATGTGCAGAACACGCGATGTTGGTAGACTTGGGTCGCAATGATATTGGCAGGGTCAGCCTGCCAGGAACTGTTACGATTGACCGGATGATGGAAGTGGAAAAGTACTCCCATGTCATGCATATTGTATCAGAGGTATCAGGTCAGGTTGATCCAAAGTTTTCCGCGGTTGATGTGCTGGCCGCCTGCTTTCCGGCAGGTACGGTAAGCGGCGCACCAAAGGTACGGGCCATGGAAATCATTTATGAGTTGGAAGGCGACAGCCGCGGCCCTTATGCCGGTGCGGTAGGATATTTTGACTTTCGGGGCAATATGGATACCTGCATTACTATCCGCACATTAATTATTGATGGTCAGCAGGTTACTGTACGAACAGGGGCCGGGATTGTTGCCGATTCTGTGCCAGAGATGGAATACAAGGAAATCATGCATAAAGGCAGAGTTTTAATGCAACTCATTGAGGAGGCTGAGTGACATGATTTTGCTACTTGATAATTACGATTCATTTACCTATAATGTGTACCAGTATGTAGCCAATCTGGGCTATCCGGTGTCTGTCATCCGCAATGACAGGATAACGCTTGAGGAAATAGAGCGTACAGATTATAGCGGGATCATCATTTCACCAGGACCAGGAACACCTGCTAAGGCCGGGATATGTAAAGCAGTTATTGCCCGGTTTGCAGGCAAAATTCCAATACTGGGAATCTGCCTTGGCCATCAGGCTATTGGTGAGGTGTTTGGCGGCAAGGTTATTCGCGCACCACAGCCGGTACATGGCAAGGCTGAGTATATTATTCACCGGGGAAAGGGAATTTACAAGGATTTGCCCAAACCTTTTACGGCCGGTAGATATCATTCGCTAATTGTTGATAAAACCGGCTTGCCTGACTGCCTGGAAATTACGGCTACTTCACAGGATGGTTTAATTATGGGGCTTAGACATAAAGAATTCGAGGTAGAAGGAGTACAGTTTCATCCTGAGTCAATTCTCACACCCCAGGGTAGTAAAATTTTAGAGAACTTTCTTGTGAAGACAAGATAAGTCCTCCGAAAAAGTTCTTGAAAATTAAAGTAAAAACCCTTACAATATAATTAAGTTGGTTGTAGAATATATGACTTCCGGTACTTTGTCGATTAGTGGTCAAGGAAGGATAAACGGTCGAAATACTTGGCTTTCCAAGAATTTCGGCCGTTCATATTTTGAAAACACAGAGAGGAGTTAGCAAAGATGCAAGTTGGCGGCATACAAATACCTGATGAATTTTATACGATACTGGCATATGTTACAACATATTCTTATTTATATAAGTTAGCCGGTTCTATTTTTATCTTTTTTGTCTTTTGGGGATTCAAAAATCTATTTACTAACTATATCTTTTATTTTATATTGAATCTCATTCATAGGAACAAAGTCAATCCAGAGAATTCTTTCTTGATGGCTATAAGCAATCCTAGCAAGAATATGATCGTTCTTGTCGGAGTTTATCTTGCTCTGCAAAATTGTTTGCCGGGCACATTTAATTCTTTGCTGAGTAGTTTATTTAGATCAGGTATTATTATTTTATTTGCAAGTGCAATATATGGATTGATCAGCTATTATGCAGAAAATCAAGAAGAAATCAATCGAATCTTCAATCGCGAAGTTGATCGGATTCTAATACCTTTTCTTTCAAAAGTATTAAAATTTATTGTATTGGCGTTATCCTTTGTTACAATCGCTAGCACCTGGGGTTATGATGTAAATGGTTTTATTGCAGGCTTGGGGCTTGGTGGGTTAGCATTTGCTTTGGCAGCTAAAGACCTCTTGGCTAATATTTTTTCGGGGATTATTATTATAACAGATAAGCCGTTCAGTATTGGGGACTGGGTAAAAACAAGTGAGATTGAAGGAACGATTGAAGACATTAATTTCAGAAGCACCAAAATAAGGGCTTTTGACCAGGCACTGGTCACTGTTCCAAATTCAAAGCTGGTAAATGACCCGATTATTAACTTTACTAAACGCTCTATGCGCAGGATTACATTTCAAATCGGAGTGGTTTATAGTACACCCAGTTATAAATTGAAAGTATGTATTGCTGAAATTGAAAAAATTCTTCGGGTGCATCCCAATATTGATCAAAAAACGATATTTGTGAAGTTCGATGCTTTTGGGGATAGTGCATTGCAATTATTTTTGTACTTTTTTACAACAACCATTGTGTGGGAAGAATATCTCAATATCAAGCAGGATATTAATCTAAAGATTATGGAAGTCTTAGAAAATGAGGGTGTATCTATCGCTTTCCCGAGCACCAGTGTTTATGTAGAAACACCTGTTCAATATCACACCTTGGAAAAGTAGCTACTTAAAAATTAATGAAATTTGAGAATAATAATGCAGACTGTTTATTGGTACTTGAATAAATACCAATAGCATGATATAGTAGAAAAAATAGCAGTAAAGACTAAGAAGAGGAAAAGTAGGTATACTGATTTCTTCACAGAGAGCCGGGAGGCTGAGAAACGGCATGGATTGGTCTACTGAAGTTCGCCTTGGAGTTGCTTGCTGAAATCTGGTCTGATAGCAGTCGCAGATGGTAGGTGTAGCCGGAGACCTTCACCGTTATCAACGAAGGAGAGTATCGGTGTTTGCCCGTACTTTTTAAGGTGATTCGCCGTAAGGCGGATAACAAAGGTGGTATCGCGAGAGTTGCTCTCGTCCTTTTCAAGGACGGGAGTTTTTTATATTACTGGAGGGATGATTATGGTGAGGACAGTTGGTTATCTTGGCCCACAGGGAACATATTGTGAAGAAGCCGTTTTACATTTATATGGTAAAACAGATGTTTGTTTAAAACCGTTTAATGGGATTGATGATGCCATTCGGGCAGTCGGGTCAGGTGAAGTGGATGAAAGTATTGTACCTGTGGAAAACTCACTAGAAGGTTCTGTCAATATTACATTAGACACTATGGCTCATGAGGTTAATTTATATATTACCAAAGAAATTGTTTTGCCTGTTAGACATAATTTGTTAATGAAAAAAGGCAGTGAAGAAATTGCTGTCATTGTGTCTCATCCCCAGGCCCTGGCTCAATGCCGAAAAACATTAGGAAAACTGTATCCGAAAGCCAAACTCAAACCAGTTGAAAGCACTGCCGCCGCGGCCAGAATAGTGGCAACAAGTGATGGGTTGTGTGCGGCTGTAGGTAGTTTACGGGCCGGTGAATTTAATGGATTAACTGTTGCAGCAAGCAATATTCAGGATATTGCGTCTAATTCCACCCGCTTCATCGGTTTGCAGCGGCAGCCGATTGTTTGTGAACCGGGAAACTGTAAAACGACACTAGTCTGTCAAATTAACGGCGAGAATCCAGGTAGTTTGTATAATCTATTGGGGGAATTTGCCCAAAGACAGGTGAATCTAATGCGGATTGAGTCCCGCCCTGCCCGTACTGGACTGGGTATGTACATCTTCTTTTTCGACATCGAAGGCAGTGCATCAGAAAGCAATATTGCTGCCGCAGTTAGTGCGATTAAGGATAAATGCTTGTGGTATAAAAACCTTGGTTCCTACCCGGTCTATCATGTTGAAAAACGATAACGTAATGGAAGACTTATATTTGGGCAATAATAAGCTCGAAGGAGGTGTTCTTGTGGCAAAAAAGGTAGCTGTGGAAGATAATTTATCAACAATTAAGCAAGCACTAGAAAAGAATGGTTACACGGTTGTAAGTCCTACAAGCAAAGATGGTGGTATAATGGCGTGCGTAGTAATGGGTATGGATAACAACCTAATGAATATTCAAAATACTATTACTAAAGCCCCTGTTATTGATGCGACAGGTATGACGCCTGAGCAGGTAATTTCCCGCATTGAATCGCTTCAATAGTAAGTAAGGCCCTTTCGCTCCGGCGATAGGGTTTTTCTTATGCATAAAGTATAAGTTTTTTGAACCGCAGAGACGCAGAGTACGCAGAGAGAATGTCTCGATATACATCTCCCCTCTGCGCTCTCTGTATACTCTGCGGTTAGAGCCGTATCCTCAAGGGCGCGCCTAGCGCTGTTTTAATGCAGCTATGCACCTTTTGGAAATGAGTACAGATCTTGCGAGCAGGTAGAATAAAAATAATGGCGAAGTAAATGATATTGCAAGTAACATTCTATAAGTAAGGGCGGTGGACTTTTTGACCAAATATAAAGTTGTAATTACCGGAGAAATATTACCTTCAGCACTGGCGGCCATTGAGGAGCAGTGTGAAGTTTGCCAATGGCAGAAGTCAGCGCCGCCGCGCGTTGAAGAGTTAGCAAAGTGGCTGGAGGATGCTGAAGGGTTGTTTGTTACTGGCAATATTGCAGTAAATGAAACATTATTAGCGGCTACGCCCAAAGTAAGAGTGATTGCGCAATCGTCGGTAGGCTATGATAATGTTGATATTAAGGCCTGTACCAGCCGGAAGATTCCTTTTGCTAATACCCCTGGCGTGCTTGTTGAGGCAACGGCAGATTTGGCTTTCGGACTACTTTTGTCAGCAGCCCGGCGTATTCATGAAGGCTGGGATTGGGTACGGGCCGGGAAATGGCAAGCGGGACAACTGCCACTAGGCGTAGATTTGTATAATAAGACAGTTGGTATTGTCGGTATGGGAGCTATTGGTTCAGCTGTTGCCAGACGGGCTCAGGCCAGTGGAATGAAAGTCATCTATAATAACCGCCATCCCCGTCCTGACCAGGAGCAGCTCAAAACCGAGTATCGTACCTTGTCAGAGCTTTTAGCAACAGCAGATTTTATTGTTGTGCTTACCCCGCTGACTCCTGAAAGCCGGGGAATGTTCGGGGCGAAAGAGTTTGCTCAAATGAAACCGACAGCCTATTTCATTAATGCGGCTAGAGGCGGGGTTGTAGATCCGCTGGCTCTATACAAGGCGCTATCTGACAAACAGATTGCTTATGCAGCGCTGGATGTTACTGATCCTGAACCGTTGCCGGCAGAGCATCCTTTGCTAAAACTGCCGAATATTCTTGTTGTTCCACATATTGGCAGTGCGACAACCGAAACCCGTAACCGGATGGCAATGCTGGCAACTGAAAATCTCTTACTTGGTTTAGCCGGTAAACCCTTGGTGACTTGTGTAAATTTTGAAGTGAATTATCGTTAACCAAGTTTTGTTTATACATACTTTTTGTCCTGGATTGAAAGGTTAACTGTGAATTTAGAGATAAGCCGAATGCGGGAATTGCTTCGCCCTACCTCTTCTGCAATGATGGAGTTCAGAATTCATCATCATTACGGGTAGTCACGCGGCAATGCTCGTTTTTATTTTCCTCATTAGCTCTCTCGTTGGTAATTTTGCCCAGAATGAATTGCAGTAAGACGATAAATAGTATGAAAAATAATTGAATAAAATATTGCTATGTGTTGCAAAGATTATTATGGTTTATGGATGGATATAAATTCTATTTTATGGAGGAACGTATGGATCAATCTGGAGCCTTGGGGCAGAAAAAAATAAGTAAGCTATTATGGGAGTTTTCCCTGCCGGCCATTATTGGGATGGTAGTGAATGCGCTATATAATATTGTTGATAGTATCTTTGTTGGTAATGGGGTTGGTGATATTGGTCTTACTGCGGTAACGATAGCTTTTCCTATTATGATTATTTTAATGGCGATTGGTATGTTGATTGGTATTGGTGCTTCGACACTGATATCCATTCGTTTAGGAGAACAAAACCAGCATGAAGCCGAAGTTATTCTTGGCAATGCCTGCTGCTTGATGATTGTGGCTGTGTTATCGACTACTGTGGTTGCCCTTATCTATTTAGATCAAATTCTGGTGCTCTTAGGGGCAGAACCTAACGTATTGCCATATGCCCGCGAGTTTACCCGCATCATTCTTTTAGGTAGTATCTTTATGCATATTGGCTTTGGCCTCAATAATATTATCAGGGCTGAAGGCAATCCGAGAATGGCAATGGTGACCATGTTAATTGCCTCTGTGCTGAACATTGTACTAAATCCATTATTTATTTTTGTTTTCAAACTGGGAATAGCAGGATCGGCCTTGGCTACAGTAGTTGCTCAGGCAGCTGCCGCTGTATGGGTACTACGCTATCTTATCAGCGATCAGGGGGTTCTTAAGCTGCGTTGGTCTAATTTGCGGCTTGATAAAAATATTGTTTTTGGTATTTGCAAAATCGGTTTATCGCCGTTTTTAATGCAGATTGCTGCCAGTGCGGTGACCATATTATCGAATTACAGCCTGCTCAGTTATGGAGGAGAGCTGGCTGTAGCGGCATACGGGGTAATTAACAGAGTGGCAATGTTAATACTAATGCCTATATTTGGCATCAGCCAGGGTGTTCAGCCAATTTTAGGATATAACTATGGTGCTAAATCTTATGAGCGTGTAATTGAAGTCGTGAAGCTTGGTACATATGCGGCTACCTTGGTATCGGTAATTGGTTTTGTGGTAACACAACTTTTTTCCAGCCAGATTATCCGGTTATTTAATAACAATCCGGAGCTCATTGCACTAGGCGCAAATGGAATTGAAACTTCTTTGATTATGCTGCCGCTGATCGGGTTCCAAATCATCGGAGCTAGTTATTTCCAGGCAACTGGCAAGGCCGGATATGCCATTTTTCTTAGTATGTCACGGCAGGTGATTATCTTAATCCCGGCACTTATTATCTTACCTCAATTTTTTGGTTTAGAAGGAATATGGTTGACAATGCCGGTATCTGATGTCATTTCATCACTGTTTACTGGGAGTTTTTTATGGCTGGAACTTCGCCGAATAACTCCTAAACTATTGGGAAATAATTCTTAAACAAAAGCGGCAAATTAGCCGCAGGAACTAATCTATAGGAGACGAATATTACCTGTAGTAATAGTAAGAAAGGCTGGTGGATATGAAAAGAAGGTTGCTTGTTGCCATTCTTTCCATAGCTGTCTTGACTATGGCGACTACGCCGGTAGAGGCGGCTAAACTGAGTGATCAGGAGACAAATTTAACCCCAGTGAAGGCTGATGCCAAGAGGGTAGAAAAACTTCGTCACGGTTATATTACATATGATAAAAATAAAATGTATTATTATTGGTAAAATTCATACGTTGTAGCAAGGCTGGACCGCAGGGTTTTAGCCTTTATTTTTTGCCTTGAATATCGAATAGATTGATAAATTAAGGTAATATGCAGGAGTTGTAGTAGTATTTGTATAAAATACAATGTTGACTAATTTTCAAAAACAAGAAAGGGCGATACATATGAACAAACATATTCATGAATTAGTAAAAGATGGTAGCGACTATGTCATTAAGCTGCGGCGGCATTTTCGAGCCTTTCCAGAACTTGGTGGTCAAGAGGTTGAAACTCAAAAGAAAATTATCGCCGAACTCACGGCAATGGGATTAAATCCCCGTTTAGCTGCTGGTACTGGTGTTATTGCTGAGATTAAAGGAGGCCGACAGGGAAAAACGGTTGCCATTCGCGCCGATATTGATGCCTTGCCGATTCAAGATGAAATTGATCAGCCGTACCGCTCATGTAATGCGGGGCGTTGTCATGCCTGCGGCCATGATGGTCACACAGCTGTGCTGCTGGGGATCGCGAAAGTATTTAGTGCAATTAAGGAAGAACTGCCTGGTACTGTCAGACTGCTGTTCCAGCCAAGCGAGGAAAAGTTTCCGGGTGGTGCGATAGCGATGATTGCTGATGGCGCAGTGGAGGGAGTGGATGCTGTAATTGGGGCGCATCTGTGGCAACCGTTCGCAGTGGGGACCATGGGGCTAACATATGGGCCGATGATGGCTTCTCCTAATAATTTTACTATTACTATAAAGGGTTCTGGCGGCCATGGTTCTATGCCACATCAGACGATTGATCCACTGTATGTTGGCGCACAAATTGTATTAGCATTAAAGACGATTACCGGCAATCTTGTGAATGCTAATGAACTGGCAGTATTATCACTAGGGGGCTTTAACGCCGGTGACACTTTTAATATCATACCTGACTCAGCTATTTTGAAGGGAACCGTACGGACATTTGCGCAGAATACCCGGGAGACAATCTTTGCTGCGATTGACCGGATGTGCAGCGGTATTTGCGCCGCCGCCGGTGCAAACCATATCTTAGATTGCTATTATGGTTACCCACCTGTTATTAATAATCCGGAGGTAGCTAAGGTTGTCGCCAAGTCGGGGGAAGCCGTATTGGGTAAGACGGCTGTTTTTGAGATG
Organism: Sporomusa sp. 246TCP1; assembly: GCF_057319775.1. Classification (NCBI taxonomy): domain Bacteria; kingdom Bacillati; phylum Bacillota; class Negativicutes; order Selenomonadales; family Sporomusaceae; genus Sporomusa; species Sporomusa sp. 246TCP1. Next base: position 1,684,703 of record NZ_CM170492.1, read on the forward strand.
AGTCCAACGATGGTTGCCGAGGATTTTTCCTATTATCAGCAACAAGTGCCAGGCTGTTTTATGTTCATTGGTGTTGGTAATAAAGACAAGGAAATTGTCTATCCTCACCATCACCCTAAGTTTGACATGGATGAAAGTGGATTTAGTCATGGAGTGGAGATTATGGTAGTTTCTGCATTGAATTTACTACAGGCGTGATTTGGGAAATAAGGAGATGTTTCATTTGAGTCCGGTAAAATTAGTTTAACGCTAATTCCTTTTATTTGGACAATTGGCATGATTCCCTTCGTTAACCGTGTTAAACCTTTTGTTTTTGGGCTGCCATTCTTAGCCTTTTGGCTTGTATAATAATAAAGAGGGAACGTTGAATGAATATTATAGAAACCTGCTCTTATGGGCAAATTACCAGGGTAAAGGCCATGCTGATAGCCTTTACTATGGTGGCTTTGTTTGTATATATTAGTGGTTTAAAAGGGGTTGCAACCACCGCGGCCATTAAAGATGTGTTTGTGTAAATGATGATTGCTGTCGTATTTTTTGGCTTATATCTGCCCATTCATTTTTTTGGCAGCTTTGGCGTCATGTTTGAAGCTTTTCATTGTCTTTGTGGTAGTCAGCATGTTGACTGCCAGTGTTAAAACTGATCAGTCCGGTTCTGCTAGTATGAAGAATTTTTAACTGCGACGGCAGGCAGTAGCCCGGACTTATGTCCGGGCTACTATTTTTTATTTTTAGCAGGAATACAGCTAAGTTTGGAGAACAAAGTTTAGTAATTAGCTTTATTGTCATTATTAAATTAATGCGGTTAGTGGTTTATTATTAGAGAGAAGCTAATAGGAGGATACTTATGTGGACCGTAGTATATATAGCTTCTAATCGGGCACAGGCCGAAAAATTTAAAAACGTGCTGTGTAATGAAGGGGTGCTCGCCGATATACGCCCGGCGGGACTGGTTTCAGCCTTAGGCGATGGCTTGTATGAAATTATGGTTTTAGAATCAGAAGCCGATGAAGCACATGCTATTTTATGTCAATATGTAATACGCTAAGCAGTAGTAAGGCTGAAGGAGTGAATAGTATGCTAAAAAAGACTAAGATTGTTTGCACTGTAGGTCCTAGCACTGATAAGCCAGGTGTTTTAAAATCAATGATGGAAGCGGGTATGAATGTTGCCCGGTTTAACTTTTCTCATGGTTCGCATGAAGATCATGCAAAACGAATTGCCAGGGTAAGAGAAGCGGCTAACAATGTAAAGAAACCAATTGCATTGATGCTTGATACCAAGGGCCCGGAAATGCGGTTAGGTTTGTTTACTGAAGGTAAAGTAAATTTAGATAAAGGGCAGAAATTTGTTCTGACAGGTCGTGAGGTAATCGGTACCAAGGAAATGGCCTCTGTCAATCATAAGTTCTTGCCGCAAGAGGTTGCTGTTGGACAAACCATCCTTATTTCTGATGGTCTGGTCAGTTTGCATGTCGATGCTATTGAGGGCGACGACATTATTACTACTGTAAATAACAGCGGCCAGATTAGTGATCGCAAACGGGTTGCTGCACCGGGAGTTGCTGTTAATCTGCCGCCTCTGTCTGAACAAGATATCGCAGATATTAGGTTTGGGATTGCTAGTCAAATGGACTTTATTGCTGCTTCCTTCATCCAGCGGGCAGCTGATGTTTTAGCTATTCGCAAGATATTGGAAGATGGCAATTATTCGATGGATATTATTCCTAAAATTGAAAATGCCGAGGGTGTCAAAAATATAGATGATATTATCAAGGTTGCAGACGGCCTTATGGTAGCCAGAGGTGATCTCGGGGTAGAGATTCCTGCTGAAGAAGTACCACTTGTACAGAAAATGCTGATACAAAAATGTAATAAGGCCGGCAAGCCTGTTATTACTGCGACTCAAATGCTGGAGTCTATGGTGTCTAATCCTCGTCCTACCAGAGCGGAAGCCAGCGATATTGCTAATGCTATTTTTGATGGCTCTGATGCGATTATGCTTAGCGGTGAAACAGCTTCAGGTCAATACCCGCTGGAAGCAGTGCAAACGATGGCCCGCATCGCCGTTCGTACGGAAACTTCCCTGCAGCTTAGCGATATTTTGATTGGTAAAGGGATTCAATTGCAGCGGACTACGACAGATGCGATCAGCCATGCTACGGTGCAAATATCGCATGAACTGGGCGCTGCTGCTATTGTAACTTCAACCCAGTCGGGCTATACGGCACGAATGGTATCCAAATATCGCCCGCAGTCCACAATTGTGGCTGTTACGCCTTGTATCAAAACGGTGCGGCGAATGCTATTATTATGGGGCGTTTATCCTATTTTGGGACCTAGCTTTAATAATACGGATGAAATGGTGCAAAGTGCTGTAGCCACTTCATTAGCCGCCGGGGTTGTTAAAGACGGTGATTTAGTTGTCGTTACGGCTGGTGTGCCTGCAGGACTGTCAGGTACAACCAATATGATTAGGGTGCATGTTGTTGGCAATATTCTGTTGCGCGGCACGGGGATTGGTCAGCAGGCTGTCACCGGTCAAATTGTTGTGGTTACCTCAATTAAAGAAATTACGACCAAGTTTAAAGCAGGTGATATTTTGGTTGTAAATAGTGTTGATGAAGAAATTGCCCCCTATGCTGCCAAAGCAGCTGCTATCATAGCCGAAGAGGGTGGACTTACATCGCATGCTGCTATTGTCGGGGTAAGCTTTGGTATGCCGGTGCTAGTCGGTGTGGATGGCGCTGTAGAGCGTTTGCAGGATGGGGCGATAGTTACTGTGGATGCTTCCCGCGGTATTGTATATCAGGGAGAAATTAACGCTAGATAGGGAGAACCCTTTTATGGCTGTATGGTTGATCGTGCTTGCTGGGATAAGCTTAGCCGCTTGGTGGTTGTACACTAGGCGGCTTGCTTGGCAGTTTAAGCATATAAAGTCTCAATTGAGTACTATTACGCAAAAACGGCAAGTAGGTAGCAGGGTCGGCAAAGCTAGTATGCGTTCGCTCTATAGAATCCTGCATACTAGTCTGACCGCCAATAGAGCGGATGACGCTTATCAAGCTCTTGACTTGCTAAAGTTAGCGTTAGGTCAAGGTCTGGGCAGGGACGGAGAGCCAGCACGATTGACTGCTGTTATCTATTTAGCTTTGCGCACTAACCAGCTTGATGTTGCTGGTCATTGTATTGACGCGTTTCGGCCATTGCTGAAAAATATGACTGTGCTAGAGTTGCCGGTTGCCATTGAACAGCTTGGTTTGATTGCAGTTATGAGTTTGAAACAACGACAGAACTTTTTAGCAGCACGTGCGGTGGACGTTATTTTTTCCGTCGTCGGGATTCAGGATGAGATTGTTTGCCGGGCTGTTATTCGGGCTATACGACTAATCGGGTTAACTGCTTTGCGACGGAAAGACACCGGTCTTGTTCGTGAAATATTGGCGAAGCTAGCCAGTTGGCTGGCAACTGAACATGGAGACAGTCCCTTGCACGAACAGGCAGCCTGGGTATTAACAGCGTGGTTACACCGGATAGTTAAAGCTGGTAATGTTCCTATGTTTGAGCTAATAACACAATATATTGAACAATTGGCCGAAAAAAATACTTTGTCAGAGAAGGCATTGACAAGCCTCATTGTAGAATGTGCTCATTTATCAAGTATGGATAGTCTTGATCCATTTAGTCAATTAAGTGGACAGATAGCCATGTTCAGCCTTGAATTAGCGGTGGAAATTAGAAACATTAGTATTTGGCGACAGTCACTTGACGGGGTTGTTCAAGCAGCCAGGCTGGCTGTAAACCAGCGGAGTTTGACAGAAAGCTTTACCGTTATTTACCCGCTCTTTGAAATAGGACGCCGTCTGTTAGCTGCTGAACTTACTGCTGCCCCAAGGCGTGATTTGTTTCGTCAAAAGGCGCTTTATATACTGATACGCGAATGCCTGCAGTTGGTAGAATTTGTGTCAAGACAAAATTTTACTACAACTATAGCAGATATTATTGAACAGATATATCAAGAATGGATTAAGTGCCCGCTTAATCCAGGTCAACACAAATCGATAAAACGGTTTTGTCAACTGCTATTTCTATATTGTACACGGATTAAACGCCGGCAGAAGATGCTGCTCAACGAAGAAGGTAGCTTTAATGCTGAAAATGTTATTACAGTGGCGGACCGGGAGCATTTGAAAACAATAGGTTACTTATCCTAAACCAAAAGGCGGACAATGATTGTCCGCCTTAACTTATAGTTGTCTATGCTTTCGCGTCAAGTCTATTTTTCTTGGGAAATGAACCAGTAAGTAACAACCCGAGTAAGGGGACGTGGATGCCTAGTTTATTGATGCTCCAGGCCAAGCCGGAACTTAAAGCAAGTGTTGTTACATAAAAGCCAATCGTAGTCAATGGCGTTAAAGCCTGGGAACGCTGATTAAGTTCAATAAGTAAATAATACATTACCAATGGATGAATAAGATAGATTACATAGGAATACTTACCTAAGTGGTGTAACATAGCGGCAAGTGATTCAGGTAATGGTCTGGTAAATATTTTAAACCAGAATAAGGTTGCACCAGCGGTATATAGCACACCCAGTGGACTGAGCTGGTGAACAGTATTAGCGGTTGCTTCCAGCGTGTAGTGCTGTTGATAGACAAGGTAGTAATAATGGGACAGCATTCCGGCTAAGGTAAGGATAAAACAGGCCGTGATTCGTCTGTTGTTTTGTTTTAGGAGTGCGAGAAACTGTGAATAACGTTCGGCACAAACTCCACCAAGGATGAAGATAAACAGATAATGAAGAACCCAATAGCTCATGCGGTGCTGGATAGCAAGGTTAAGATAATGATTATTATAACTGGCGTGAAGCAGATAACTGGAATAATAATTAAAAGCTATTTGAACAAGTAACAAGCTGACTAATCCTACTAACGGGGCCTTAAGTATCATGCTGACAAGTTGCCGCCATAAGGGCATAAGCGCATAAAACCAAACCAAAATCACTAAAAAATATAACTGGTAAGAAGCTAACCCAAACAAAAAGTATTTATATATTAGCGGCCTGTGCCAGATGTCTGTTGCGCCACTTATCCAGGTATAATGCAACATATAAAGAATAGACCAAGTCAAATAAGGTAATAGTACAGCTCGAAAGCGTCTATACATAAACGTGGGGTAGTGAAATTCTTTTTTTAGTGGTTGGCTGAGAAATAAGCCGAAAGCTGATACAAAGAAAAATATCGGCACGCTAAAGCGGGTAACTATTTCATAGATAGCAAATAGATGTAAATTAACAGCTTCATATGTCAGCGAATAAGCACCAGTATGGATGCCTAGCACACCTAACATAGATATACCGCGAATATAATCAAGAGCAACAATGCGTTGATTAGCCATAGTTTTTTTGCTCCTTACGATATAAGCTGCGACAGGTTGTGTTGTCACAGCTTATATTGCTATTTTAGATATTACCAGTAGATAAGACACTATTATCAATTATAGGCTGTAACGCGTTTGGCTGCAAGAAACTTTTACCTTACGAAAAAGGCAAAAAATTTTAAAAGCAGCAGGAAATTGGGAAAATGCTGCATAATTTGTATAGATAATAGTTTATCTATAATAATAATTTATAAGGAGATTTTTTCATGAAACCAATCGGTTTGGTAGATGGTAAAATAATAGATATAAGTGAAAATATTGTACCGATGGAAGATCGGGGTCATCAGTTTGGCGATGGAGTCTATGAAGTAACAAAGGTGTATAACGGTCATTGCTTTGCTTTGCAGCCACATATGGACAGGTTATACCGTTCCTTACGTGAACTGGCAATTCCGGCCGTATATACGTATGAAGAATTGACTGAATTTCATGAGCTGCTTATCAAAGAAAGCGGTATTATGGATGCAGCCATCTACCTTCAAATCACGCGCGGGGTATCACAAAGGACACACAGCTTTCCCGAAAATGTTGTACCGCGGTTAACGATGTCAATTCGTCCCTCCAGTGCTGTCATTGATAAGAATAAAGCCGAGGGATGCAAAGCTATGCTAATCCCAGACGAAAGGTGGCTCAGATGTGATATTAAATCACTTAATCTTCTCGGTAATGTATTAGGAAAACAAAAGGCCAAGAGCGCAGGGTGCTGGGAAGGTATCCAAGTTCGTGACGGTATTGTGACTGAAGGCACAAGCAGTAACTTCTTTGTCGTTAAGGATGATGTGGTCTGGACACATCCTAAGTGCAACCTGATCTTAACTGGTGTTACCAGAACGTTGGTGATCGAAAAAATAGCATCAGACTTGGGTATTGTGGTTGTCGAGAAAAAGTTTGATGAGGCGTTTGTTAAATCGGCACAGGAAGCTTTTATTTCAGGGACCAGTACCGAGATTACACCCATTGTAACGTTAAATAATCAGCCTGTTGGCAGCGGCAGCGTTGGTCCTGTCACTCACAAAATTCAGAAGGCGTACTGGATGTTGATTGACAAAGAATGTAAGCGTAAGTAAACTAAGGAAGGTGAAAAGTATGAACATGACAGTTACAGAACGGGCACAGGAATATATTGCCCAGGAAGGTAACGTAATTTCGGTAAGGATCGCCAAACGTCTGATACCTGGCTGCACGGCCACGAAGACAGCCGATCTTCCGACTATACAATTGGGAAAACCTGCGGATTATGAACAAGCTGATTATGAAGCAGCAACTATTGATGGTGTTGAAGTCTATGCTCATAGTTCGATTATCAATTATAATGGCCAAGTTCCTTTACGCGTTGATATTGAAACCACGTTGTTTGGCAAACAGCTGGCCGTGTATGGCATGCCAATTCCTACCCAAGGCTGTGGTGACTGCACACTGTGCTAAGAAAACCGCTAGCGCGGCCTTTTAATCTTCAACCAAAATTATAGTAATGCTATAGTCCACGATACCTTTAAACCTTGCGTACTTTGCAGTAACAATCCTTAAAATAGGCTTGGTTTTGGGCTATGGGGTTAAGTTTGGTTAACCACAAAGGACACAAAGAGCGCAAAGGGTTACGAAGAGTGGACTGTTTAATAAAGAACCTTTGTGTCCTTTGAGCACTTTGCGGTAACAATAACCTCTGCATTTTTATACTTTCTATCATAATAAGAAAAACGCTACGCGTCCTTTGGATTTGAGCACATCAGCTATCCAAAACCCAAATCCATGAATCCTATTGTTGAGTCAATAGAATTCATGGATTTGGGTTTTACTTTTGGCATTGCCCCAAAAGTAACAAAAGGTCTAGGCCCTAAGCGTCCAAAAGCTGAAAAGCCGGGCAATATTCCTAAAATCCGTAAACTCGCTACGCTCAAACAGTACGGATTTTTTAACGGAATATCGCCCGGCTTTTCTCCTGCGGAACGCTTTTTCCGGCAAAGGCCGGGGGGTACGGGAGTTACTGGGGTTGCCGGGGTACCACCTTAGGAGCACAATTCTCAAACCGAATATAGCCCAGGCGTGTGCCGGACGATGACCTCCGTTGTGGCCGGGGATGAAGCGAGCTATTTGCTCGGGGGAAAGGGAAACAGTTGTGTCTTTGAGACCGAGTGGATCGTCGACTTCCTCTTTTAGAAGGGCGGGATAAGTGAGGACGGAATGAACGGCGAGGGATTGGTCGAGAAGACCAAAACCGAGGTTGCTGCTTTGGTAACGCCTCGTTTGGCCAGAAACTCATAGAGATTGACCTGTTTAATGCTCCCTGCTTTTCCCTTTTCGGTGATTATTGGACTAAATAAGTTTTTAAATTCACAGTTTAGTTTAAAAAGGAAATCCAAAAAAAATGTCGAAATTTGTTGTATAATGGTTTGAAAATTAGGAGGAGTGATTAAAATTCGACGGATTACAATAGGAATCCAGCTTAGCGCGATATTTGCCACGACCCTAGTACTTTTAGTGGTACTCTTGGCAGTCACCATGTATCAGTTTGAGTCCGCTACCGACGCTTACCAGAATATGCTTACAGGTCCGGTGCAGCGGACCATGGCCGTAAAAGATGCCCAGAGTAGTTTCCATACCAGTATCGCCGAGATCAGAGGCTACATGGCTTATAATGTCGACCAATACGCCGATTCGGCGGTTGAAAAATTAACCGAAAGCATTCAGATGGTACAGAAATTTACCGTTGCCACCACCGCTGTGGAAAGCAAGCGAGAAGGTGAAAAACTTCAGGCCAATTTGGCGTCCTATATTGAAGACATTAAGTACCTTGTCGCTGCCAAAAAGGCAGGCGATCCCAGTCTGGATTCTAGGCTAGTTGCCGCTAGGCAGAAGACCGAACTGATCAATGCCGGATTCGTCGCTACCGTTAAAGCCCAGGACGCTGCTCTAAAGCAGCGTGCTGATGACCTCAACGTCAAGCAGAGACTGGTGTTCAAGCTTGTTATTATCTGTAGTACAGTCATTCTCTTTGCAGTCATCGCCCTCATATTCTGGTATAGTCGTGGCCTTGCTAAGCGGATGAATAATTTGCGTAACGAATTATTGGTAGCAAGCGACCTTGACTTGACCAGTAAAGACGTACAGCCCATCCGCAACGACGAAATCGGCGACATGGCACTGGCTCTCATTGCTATGAAAAAATCGTTGCGCGGGGTGGTTAACCAGGTTCAAAACAGCGCCGACACCTTAGCCGCCGCTAGTGAAGAACTGACCTCCACTGTGGAAGAGCAGCAACGCACTTCGCAAGTCATCGCCAACACGATTGGTGAAGTTGCCAGCGGTTCCGTCCAGAACACCAATAATATCACTGAAATCTCGGCAGTTATCGAAGAAGTAACCGCTGGTGCCGAACAGATGAACGCCACTGCAGCCGAAGTAAATAACAGCACTAATAAAGCGGTGACCGACGCGAACCAGGGTATGAACCTCATTCGAAAAGTGGTGTCCCAGAATGAGGCAATTGAAAAGTCCATGCATGAAATCACCGACGTATCTAGTTCCCTGGTCAAAGGTTCTACAAAAATCCAGGAAATAGTTACAGTCATCAAGAATATTGCCGATCAGACCAACCTGCTGGCTCTGAATGCGGCCATCGAAGCCGCTCGTGCCGGGGAAGCAGGCAGAGGTTTTGCCGTTGTTGCGGAGGAAGTACGAAAACTGGCGGAACAAAGTGCGGACGCAACCGGTCATATTGGAGAAATCATTCGAAAAATGACGACCGATATTGATTTCTCTGTTAATGTGGTAAATAAGGCTAACACGGAAGTCGCGGCAGGGAAAACGAATGCGACTGATACGTTAAAAGGTTTTGAAGCTATTGTCGATAAGTTGGGGCAAGTCCAATCCGGTATTGAGCAGATTAGTCATGCAGTCGAAGAAACGTCCAAAGGCATGCAGGCTGTCGTCAATAATGTGCAAAATATTAGTGCTGTCGCGCAAGAGACAAGTGCTAGCACTCAGACTGTAGCTGCAGCAGCAGAGGAGCAGACCGCCAGTTTGCACGAGGTATCATCTAACGCAGAGGCTTTGGCAAAAATGGCTACTGATCTAAACAAAATTATCTGTAAATTCAAGGTATAAAATCGCTTAAAAAATTTATCGGACGTAGTCCAAAATCTTAGCGTACGTTTTGCTGGTTATATCTGGCGGCAAAATAAAAAGGCCGCTATGGGAAAATTTAGACCCTTGCGACCTTTTGTACAGTCTTAACGTGCTTTAGATTCCGTTTCGTGAGGTGCCCCTGGATATAAAAAACTGCTGGAGGCCAAAGGCTCCAGCAGTTTTTTTTTATTTAATTATGTTACTTGCACAGCTTGAGCAACCGCCATCTTGCTCTTGGATTGCTTCTTCCAGCCGGCCATTGTTAAACAAAATCATTTCCGATATGGCCATCGGTAAAACCTCGGTTAACAGCACTTCCATAGCGTTGTGCATTGCCTGCTTTTGATCTCTATGGCTTAGCGCGGTAGTGAGCTTTTCTTCAATTGGCTCACGATAGGTAGTTAGCCAGCGTTGGTAGTGGGCAAGCAATGAAGGTCCGTCGAAATACATAAGAACACATCCTTTATTTTTTTATACTACTTTATACTTACATAGTACGTATATATCAAGATTGACGAGTTAGGTTGAGAGATAATATTTTAGTCAGGTGTGCCAGTGAATAACATTCGAACATGGCACAGAATTTGGCAAACAGCGGTATGGCATTGTTTTGGGGCCAACGTTCTTTGGGCTGGGTATTGAGCCACAAAACACGTTTAACTTTTTTGCTGATTAGGGATAATTGACCGGCCGTTTCTAGCGGTGCTAATGTGTTGGCATCACTGATGATAAAGAGCAGAGTAGACGGAGTAAGCAATTGCTTATGATCTTCTTCCAGGCTTGATAAGGCAATAAATAAATTAGTACCCTGTCCCATTTGCGAAGAATTTGTGGCTAATTTTTCCGTAACTTGGGCAAAGTCGGCACCACGGCGGAAATAATCGGTTACTTTCTCCAAATCAGTGGCAAAAATAAAGCTTTCAATATTTTTTACAACACTGGATAGGCCAAACAGCAGCGGTAGGGTAAACCGGACATATTTTGTCATCGAGGCAGATACATCACAGACAACAATAATATTAGGTTTATGAATTTTTTTTGTTTTATACTTTAAGGATATCATAATACCGCCATAACGCATATTGCGACGGATGCTTTTGCGAATATCAATAAGCTTGCGCCGGCCGGTCATGCGAAAGCGACGGGAGATACGGGTTGTTAAACGGCTGGCTAATCGCTTAATTAAGGCTGTAACTTGTGGGATTTCATGTTCGGCAATATCTTGCATATTTTTGTAGAGGAGCGGGTTGCCGCCAGTTCCGCCAAGCCCTGCCGCCGAGTCTACGACATGGTCAAGTTCGTCATGTCCTAGCAATTGACGACGGGCAGCAGCAAGCTGAGCCAAATCTTCAGGTGATAGCTGGCGTTGCCAAAAGGAAAGTGAACTCCTAAGCAGGTTTTCAACAATTGGTTGAAAGGATTCTTTAACTTTGTTACCTGTGGAGGTTTTTTCTAAAAAGTCCTGCAGTCGTTGCTTTTCCTGTTCAGGTAAGCGTTTATAGACATCTTTAAGGTTATCAGGAATTTCCAGCGGGCGTCCCTGGAAAACCAGTTCTTCTTCGGCCTGTTTGGTTTGTTCCAGGTCAAGCTGTTGTTTGGAATCCCAGGCAGTTTGCTGCTCTTTTTTTGCTTCAGGCGGCACAAAGAACAGGTTAAAGGCCTGATTAAAGGCGGCTTGATCTTCGGCATGTTTTATTAGGGTGCTTTTTAATGCTGCGCGGAATTCAGCCTGATCAAAATTATCAATGACTGTTAAGCTATCAACAGCATCAATGGTTTCAGCCGTGCTGATCCGTACTCCAAGCTGGCGCAAGATCTGGATAAACCCGACAATATTATCAGCAAGCGAGTTCAAGATAATCAGCCCTTACAGCTTGCTCTGCCATTGCAGTCACAAGCTTGCGTTTTAGTGGCAGTTGCTTGTTTGACTGCTGCACATAATCCGTCTACACCCAAATCTTTTTGAAATGCCAGCAAATCGTCATGGTTTTTTAATAGCAAGCCCATAGTTTGTTTTACTAATGTGGAATCCAGGTAATCAGCATGCATAGCAATCAAGGATCTTGTCCAATCCATCGTCTCAGCAATCGATGGCTGTTTATTGAGTGTCAGACTATGCCGCAGGTGGTTGACAGCAGTGGCAATCTGTAAGGCTAGTTTTTCTGTAGCTTCTGGTATTTTAGTGCGAATAATATTGATTTCTTTTTCGATCGAGGGATAATCAATATATAGATATACACAACGGCGGCGTAAGCCTTCTGAAAGCTCACGGTCATGGTTACTTGTCAATATCACGATCGGAATATGCTTGGCTTTGAGGGTGCCAAGCTCGGGAATGGAGATTTGGAAATCAGAAAGGATTTCAAATAAAAAAGCTTCAAACTCCTCATCTGTTTTATCAATTTCATCAATAAGTAATACCGCACGTTTTTCGGCACGAATAGCTTTGAGCAGCGGTCGTTCCAATAAGTATTCCGGGGAAAAGATATCCTGCTCGGAAATATCTTGGGAAGCGTTATCCCGGATCATTTGGATTTTAATTAATTGCCGTTGATAATTCCATTCATATAAGGCTTTGTTTTCATCCAAGCCTTCATAGCATTGCAGCCGGATAAGCTCAGTATTAAATATGCTGCTTAGGACTTTGGCAATTTCTGTTTTACCAACACCAGGCGCACCTTCAATTAATAGTGGTTTTTCCAGTTTTAAGGCTAGATAAACCGTAGTTATTAGTTCCTTATCACTAATATATCCTTGGGCCTCAAAAGCAGCTTTTAATTCTGTTGCGGTGAGCGTGTTCAATTGATTGTCCATCTTTTGTTCTCCTATCTCCATAATAGCTGTTGCTTTAATTTTACAGCATATTGATAATAATTGACAAGAGAAAACCGTTCTTTTTTAATGTAGCGCTACACTTGAATCATTTAAGAACAAATGTATCGCTACACTTGAATCATTTTCCTATTCTGGATACGATTTTAATGGGGGCAAACTATACCAATTAAGCTGGAAAGAAGATAAATATTAAAAATTCTATAAATATATGGCTTTGGCATAAAATATGCAACTATAAAGTTTATGAAATTTACTTTATCTTAATGTAGTTATAAAGTAAAAATCGAAAACAAATAAGGGGGAGGATCTAATTTTGACTAGAACAGCGATTGTAACAGGTTCAGGCCGGGGTATTGGCAGAGGAATCGCACTACGATTGGCTAAAGATGGTTTGGATGTAGTAGTTTGTGACATTAATGCCGAAAACGCTAAAAAGGTATCAATGGAAATTGAAGCTCTCGGACGTAAATCATTAGCTATTGTAGGTGATGTATCCAAAGAAAAAGATGTTTATGCCATGGTTGACCAAGTGGTCGAAAAGTTCGGCAAATTAGATGTAATGGTTGCTAATGCCGGTATATGTCATATCAAGTGGGCTACCGAATTGACTACCGCCGAGTGGGACCAAGCTTTTGCGGTAAACTGCCGGGGAGCGTTTTTATGCGACACGGCCGCCGCTAAGCAGATGATTAAGCAAAAAGGCGGAAAAATTATCAATTGCTCGAGTATCGCCGGTCACGACGGCTTTAGCCTATTGTCCGCCTATAGCGCAACAAAGTTTGCCATACGGGGTTTCACCCAAGCTCTGGCCAAAGAATTAGGACGTTATGGAATTACTGTAAACGCATATTGCCCTGGCATCGTAGGTACAGATATGTGGGATCTAATTGATGAGAAGATGGGCCCTTATTTGAACCTTGGCAAAGGGGAAGTACTGAAAGAATACACCAAACTTATTACTATGGGACGAGTTGAGACTCCAGATGATGTTGCTGGTTTTGTATCCTACCTAGCTTCAGCTGATTCTAATTATATGACAGGTCAAACCATTATGATTGACGGTGGAATAGTGATGAATTAAAGAGGAAAACAAGCCACATTTGTATATCAGATCTGTTTTCATCAAAAATCCTATACCAAGTAACCAGCCTCTGCCCATCCAGGGTAGAGGCTGGTTACTTTTTTTTGAAATGTCGTAGAAATTAAAATGTAGAGGCTATAAAGTTAGGCCAATAAAGGAACCACTTTTGAATGGAGTATTTTCAACTAACTGGCTTGGTAAGATATCAAAGTGTTTAAAAAACTTCTTTGCGCCGATATAGGCGCCTTTAGCCGCATATCTTACAGGAAAAGCATTAGGTTTCAACTCTTCTGTCGGCAAAATGCCGAGTGCCCGGTTTTCAGGATCATAACCAAGCATGCAGAAGTTGCTGTTTTCTAACAACTGGGTGGCGTTTTTGTTAAAAACAATACGACCATTGGGACGCACTTCCACTGCCGGTTGATCATTTTTTGGCAGGCGGGTGCGATGTGGCTCAAACAAAGTAAAGGAAAAATCTCTTTCTTCACTCATGGTATTCACTCCTTGGAAAGTTAGTCTGCAATAAAAAGTATGCTCAAATTAACAAAACTATAAACATTATTTTAAAAAAATCATATTATTTTTGATAATTTTTATAGTTAATCAGCAGAAGGCAGGAATTTTATAAACTTGGGCATAATTTATGTTAGTAAGTCTTTAGTTGATAGTCATAGGCTATCGCAGAAAGTAGAGGGAGATGACAATGAATCAAACATGGTTTAAAATACTGGCAGCGATGATTATAGGCAGTATGCTTAAGTATCTTGTTTTCAGCGCCTTAGCCTGGGTGGTTATTGATTTAGCCGTACTGGGAGTAGCTTATTTATTATTACGACGCGATCCTTTTACAGATATGAGGCATTCGATGCTGTTTATTGGCGGGCTAACAGTCGTCAATGTACTGGTTGACTTAGGAATAATTGGGGGAATGATTGGCAATCTTGTTCTATTGGCTCTTTTAGCCTATATGATGTTTGGCCGCGACTACACTCGCCGTCGGCGCAGATAACAGGAGTAATTATGTCAGACAATCGGATTATTACGAGAACAGCGCTATTGTTGGCACTTACCCTGCTCTTTCAGTCACTGCGGTTTTTAATTCCCCTGCCGCCTTTTCTATCTACTTTTATTATTGGAAGTTTGGTTAACTCTTCATTACTTATTGCTGCTGAAAAGGCAGGTTTATGGCCGGCGCTCGTTATTGCGGCAGTTACACCGTTGGTAGCCTATTTTCAAATGCTGCTGCCATTACCGGTGTTTATTCTTCCTGTTGCGTTAGGAAATGCGGTTTATATTTGCTTGTTTTTGTTTGCCTGTAAATGGGGGCACATTTCAGGCACTGTTTTAGCAACAGTAGGCAAAACGGGATTTTTATACCTGACATTTACTTGGTTGCTAACCTTTATAGCTATTCCTGCCAAATTGGCTGCCGGGATAATGCTTGCAATGAGTTGGCCGCAATTAGTTACTGGTGTCCTGGGGGGCTTGCTGGCTTCGCTGGTAGTTAAACGCATTCGGTAAGCACTCCACACCGGAGTGTTCTTTTTTTGTTTTGGGTTAAAGCAGGAATTTGAGGATAATATAGCAAAATATTCATAATCAAGTAATACTATTTTATATATTGCTATTTTTCAAATCCAGGCCTATTGCAAGGGAGGCGTTACTATGCCTGTTTATCAAGGCTTAACCCTGGCGGATATTGTTAATGTTAAAGTGTTGCAGGAAATTCAGGATAAGTTTTCTGATGCTACTGGTCTGGCTGCTGTAATTGTAGATAGTGCTGGGCAGCCGGTTACAACCCCTAGCAATTTTACCCGGCTTTGCAATTTAATTCGTTCCACACCGCAGGGGCTGTCACGGTGTATGGGCTCTGATGATTGCGGGGGCAGAATGGCGGCTAGTCAGTTATGTCCTTCTGTGTATCGGTGTCATGCCGGGCTTATCGATTTAGGGGCACCTATCAGCATCAACCAACAGCATTTAGGAGGTTTTTTGGCAGGCCAAGTGATATTGCCAGAAGATGACGGGAATATTGCGAATGAAGTGTTAAACGGAGTGGCTGATTTAAACCTAGATCAAAAGGCTGTGCTCGACATGTTGGCAGAAATTCGGGTAATTCCCGAAGAACGGGTTAAAGCAGCTGCTGATTTGCTCTATATCATGACAAATTATATTGTGGAAATTGCTATGGCCAATATTGCGCAAAAGCAATTAATGGATGAATTGAAAGCCAAGGCTGATTTGGAGAAAGTGTTACGGGAAACGGAATTAAAAGCCTTACAATCACAAGTGAATCCTCATTTTTTGTTTAATACCTTAAATACCATTGCCCGCCTTGCCTTACTAGAGGAGGCGCCCCGTACTCAGGAAGTGGTCTATGCCTTGTCAGATCTATTGCGCAACAATCTGCGAAATATTGATGAAATGATAACCGTTGATGAGGAAGTTCAATATATAAAAAACTATTTGCTTATTCAAAAAATGCGTTTTGGTGATCGAATTCAGGCTACGATTATGATTCCAAAGGCATTGCTGGAACAAAAAATTCCGGTTATGACGTTGCAGCCGTTAGTAGAAAATGCCATCATTCATGGCCTTGAGCCTAAACGGGGTGGTGGCAATATTCATATTTCCGGCGGCATCCATGGGAATCAATATCAGCTAAGCATAACCGACACAGGTGTTGGTGTGACCCAAAGCCAAATTGAGTGGATCTTCCGTAATGAAAAGCGGATTGCTGGTAAAGGGCAAACTACGGGTCTAGGAATCATTAATGTTCATAAACGTATTCAGCACTATTTTGGGCCACAATGCGGGCTTGTTATTAGCGGGGAACAGGACCAGGGGACAACAGTGAAAATTTCCCTGCCGTATGAATTTACCACACAAGAAATTAGATTGTAAAAAAACACTAACCAAATGGAGGATATTATGAGCGAACAAAATCAGGTACAGTTAACAGTTAAGGATTTGACAGGACAACACTTTAAAGAAGGTTTTAATTGTGCCGAATCAGTTGTTAGGGCCTTCCGGGATTTTTATAAATTAGATATTTCTGATGAAGCACTAAAGATGGCATCAGGCTTTGGCGGTGGGCTGGGACATGCCGGTTGTATGTGTGGCGCGCTTTCTGGTGCTACGATGGTACTGGGAATGCTACAAGGCCGGTCCAATAAAGAGCAAAGCCGGGGACCTATTTATGGCAGCGCGCAAGAGTTCCATGATATTTTTTCCGGGCAATTTGGTGCTACCTGTTGCCGGGTGCTTAACCCTCATGAATTTGGCAGCAAGGAGCAACGGCATACTTGTTTCAAGTTAACGACGACTACTGCCGAAATATTGCTGAAATATCTCCAGGATAAACAATTGGTACCAGCAAAATAAGCTAAAATAGTCGGGATAACAGCTTGCCATTATCGGTTAACCATTTGCGGCATTCCCGATAGTTGGGCGAAAACCGGCCGACTTGTTCCCAAAACTTAGCAGAATGATTAGGAACAAGCATATGGCACAGTTCATGAATTACCAGATAATCAGTCACCCAAAGGGGAGCCATGATAACCCGCCAGTTATAATTAATATTGCCAAGGCTTGAGCAACTGCCCCAACGGGTTTTTTGGTCTCTAATAGTTATCTTAGCAGGGCGAACACCAATAACAGCGGCCCACTGCTTGGTTTTATCAAGAAATAAGTTACCAGCCTGGTCAACAAGCCAGGCTTTTACTATTTGTTCTACAATAGATACAACCTGTTGATGGTCAGCATAGTTCTGTGGCAACTGTAACTGTAGTTCGCTGGGAAGTAAGACTAATTCTATCTTGGTGCTGCCAGGTAAGATTGTCAAAGTATGGGGTTCCCCCTTATACAGTAGCTGCGAGCCAGATTTCAATTGCTGATTAACAGGGTTTTCAGCCAGTGAAGCCAGTTTGTCTAATCGTTTGCTAAGCCATTTGCTTTTAACAGTAAAAATATGTTCAACCTCAGACTGAGTTAATTTACCAGGGGTGACAATTTCAACAGCAGCAGAGGGGAGTATCCGTAACTGAATGGCCTTTCGGCGCTTATCCATTCGGATGGTATAGGTAATGTTTTGTCCATTGATATTCATTATTGACATAAAGTTCAATCCTTCCTGGTTATCGCGAGGGGGTACTTTTACCCAGTGATTGTGGTGTAATCAAGATATATATTTGTCAGCAAACGATATTCTCCTTTAAACATAAAATAAAAAAATCCCTATAAACGTACTTGACAATAATACGCCCAAATGATATCATAACTAATGTCCGGTGCAGGACATAAACAAAATAATTGCTCGGGTGGGATATTTCCTTCCAAAAATTTATGCGGGTGTGGCGGAATGGCAGACGCGGCAGACTCAAAATCTGCTCTGGGTAACTAGGTGGGGGTTCAAGTCCCTTCACCCGCACCATTAAAAAAGTTCTAAGTTTACTTAGAACTTTTTTTGTATTGTGCTCTCAATATCATTTTTGTTACTCTTTGGTCAACGATATTTCCAGTAATATAATAAAAATAAAATTTTTGTAATTTTTTTACATAAATTCATAAAAATAGCAGGAAAATTACTTTGTGATCGCGAATAGTATCGCAACAACAAAATTGTAGAGGTGGTTTTTATGTCAGAATTGTTGAGTATCAAAGAGATATCGCAGGAACTGGGCATTCCTCAAAGCACTTTGCGATATTATCGTGACTTATTCATGGATTATTTGCCAGCTGCCGGTGAAGGTAAAAAGAAACGGTTTTATCCCGAGGCAGTTGTCGTGTTTCAGACTATTGCCAAAGGTATGCATAAAAACAAAAATGCTGATGATATTGCCAGTGATCTCAATCAGCGTTTTACCCGCTTTATTGACGTTAAAGAAGCCGATGAAAAAACGCAGGAAGGCAGCGCAACATATTCGCAAAATGATGAAATCCATCAATCGCAAGCCCTGACGTCACTAACGCAGCTTGACGGTTCGGCGATAATGGCTGTGATTGCTTCGCAAAATCAAGCTTTACAGCAAATAGCTGCTACAATTAGTATTGTAAATGAACAGCAGGAAGAATTACACAATTTAAAGGAAGAGGTAACCAATTTGGAGGAACGGCTGGAAAAAGAGCTGACTAATCATTTCCAGTTGGTAGATACCCAGTTGCGCCAGGCTATAGAGCAAAGGGAAACCAGAAAGCCCAAGTCGTTCTGGCAGCGGTTATTTGCATAAATGTAAGATGCTAAACAATTGAAAAGGCAGCAGCAAAAGGTGTAACGACCTAGGCTGCTGCCTTTTATATTTATTTGGCTAATACATGGTAGAAAATGTAAAAACAATATATTGAATTACAAATAATGGAAATCAATGCAGTTTAGTACCTAGTTTTGCTGCGAATATAGTGGATAGTAATCCGGAAAGGCGGCAACATGTCGAATTAGGCAACTGTGAAAATGTAGACAACCAAAGGTCTGAATGGCTCCCTGGAGCTAATTCGACATGGTAATATTAAAAAGTGTCGGTTTTTTACGAAAAGTTATTCTGCTGATTTGGCAGGAATTACAAAAATTTACAAGAATGTTTACTACAAGAAATAAAATTGGTCAGCAGGAGGAGACGAAAATGTCGGCAGCAGAAGCGCTCAACAGTAAAATAGTATATTTGCACGGAGACGATGGTTATCAAGACTCCATTGACACTACAACAGGAATTATTTTCATAGATAGTGATTTTCGGGTGAAAAATCTAAATCGCGAAGCTGAAAAAATTTGTGGAGTTGAGCGGGTCAGGTCAATTGGCAGAAGAGCAGATGATGTATTTAAGCAGCATGGCGATAAATTTTTACAAGCCTTTCATCTGCAAGAATATGAAGAATTGAATACGATTAATTTAAAACTCAAAGTACAAGATCAATTTATCTATGCTCATATTGATACGCTCAAACTTCGGGGCAATGCCGGACAAGCCAATGGGTTGATTGTTATTATCCAGGATTTATCAGCAGTCCGGGCCGCTATCAAACAAATACAGGTAACGCAAATGTTAATGTCACTAGGCGAATTGGCGGCAGGGGTGGCGCATCATGTCAGGACACCGCTTACTACCATCAGCGGCTATTTGCAGGTAATGCTTGGTCGTTTGGAAGATGATCGCTACACGGTGGGACGCGATGTGCTGGAGATGATGCTAGATGAAGTATCTTCTATTAATAGTGTAGTTAAAGAACTTGTTTTATTTGCCAATCCTCCAGTTAGTAAAGAAGATAATGTTGATATAAATTGTACTATTGGGGAAGCACTGCTTTTGACCTTTAAACAACTTGATGGTGAAAAAATCGAAATCGATAAACAACTGGCTCCTAACCTGCCGCCGCTCAAGGTGGATAGTAATTTAATAAAACAGGCCATTGTAAATGTAATGCAAAATGCTATGGAGGCAATGCCGGGAGAAGGGGTGCTGTCAGTAAAGTCTTGGCTCAATTCTGAGCTTAATATGCTGGTTATTGCCATCAGTGATACTGGACCGGGGGTAAATCCAGAGATTCTGCCCCGGATATTTGAACCATTTTATACAACGAAACTTGAGCATATGGGACTTGGTTTGCCTGTTGCTCATCGAATCATTGGTGAGCATGGTGGCTTTATTAATATCAGCCCGGCTAAGCAGATAAACACAGGTGCTTGTATCCATATCTATCTTCCCATAATTGATGACCGCCACCGGCATTTACGGATAATAGATCAGCAGATACTTAACCTACAGTAAGGAGATAATGAAAATCACTATAAATATTATTGTAAGTAGGGGTAATATTGGGCCTGGTATTCTTCATATTATGTTATTGTTACAAAAATTAATGTGAAGAAGGGATGCAAGTGTTACTCCGGTTTAGTTTTTGGTTTACTACACTTTTTTTATTAATTATTGTAAGTTGTTACTCCACAACAATTGCATTAGCTGGACCCAGTATTACGGTGAATTTGCCTAGTCGAACGATTGAACTGTTTGCAGACAATAAAGTAGTAAAAGAATTCCCCATAGCTATTGGAAAAGCGTCTACCCCTACCCCGATCGGTACGTTTGCTATTCTCTCTAAAGATATAAATCCTGCCTGGTATCCGCCAGATCAGCCGGGGAAAGTAGTACCATCCGGACCAGACAACCCATTAGGCTACCGCTGGCTGGGTATCTGGAATAATTATGGAATCCATGGTACCAATGCACCTGAGTCAATTGGTGACGCTGTGTCAAATGGCTGCATTCGCATGCAGGAAGTTGATGTAGAAGAACTTTTTGAGTTGGTAAATTGCGGAACACCGGTAAATATAACCTATGACCGGGTAAAGGTTCGAACCAATGCCCGGGGGCAGGTGTTACTGGCTGTTTATCCTGATATTTATGGTTATAGCAGTATTACCATCCAGGATGTTAGAAACAAACTAAATACGTACCGCCTAAATACGCTGGTAACTGACGAGCTATTGCGTGACATGATTAATGATCCAAGTGATGAGCAGGTCGTTATTGCGAATCGGTTTACGATTCAGGTTAACGGTAAGCAAATAAGTGAGCAAGGGCTAATTGTTCAGGATGTGCGATATGTTCCCGTTTACGCGGTTGCCGGGACGCTCAAGCGGCAAATAAAGTGGGATGAAAAAACCAAGGTCGTTCAACATGGAGCAACCACCGTACCGGGTAATGTAGTTGACAATGTGGTATATGTAGCTGCAGACAAGCTGACAGCATTATTTTCCTGCCAGCCTAGCTGGAAAAACGAAGAAAATGCGTTATTTTTGGAATACCAGGGAGTATTCCTGAATGATAAGCCAGTCAACCTTGAGGTACATGAGCTGCAGGGAATAGCAGCAGTACCGGCACTGCCATTGGCAGAGGATCTCGGGTGTAAAGTTAACTGGAATCAGGAGAAACAAGTATTAACTATGGCAGCTAAAGGGGAACTTGTTACTATACCTATTGTTATGGTAGATAGTGTTCCTTTCATCAAAATCACGAATATCAATCAATATTTTAATGCCTATGTATATTGGAATAAAGAAGCTAAAACGATAGAATTTATTTATCCGTAAAGCCAAGGGGTAGCGGGGTATTTTGAAACGAGATTGCTTCGTCGTATGCGAAAGCAATCTCGTTTTTCC
The DNA here is from genome assembly GCF_057319775.1 of Sporomusa sp. 246TCP1. Taxonomy (NCBI): domain Bacteria; kingdom Bacillati; phylum Bacillota; class Negativicutes; order Selenomonadales; family Sporomusaceae; genus Sporomusa; species Sporomusa sp. 246TCP1. Next base: position 1,706,334 of record NZ_CM170492.1, read on the forward strand.
TTTAATACATAAGGTAGGAGTATATTTAGAAAAATAGAGAAGGGATTTAAAGTCTTAATAGCCAATACAAATAGACTGGACACAATATTGGAGCATAAGGTGGTGGGCATATGTCCCAAAAATTTATTATAATTGACGGTAGTAGTTTAGTGCATCGCGCATTCCATGCATTACCCATGCTGCGTACGGCAGGTGGGCTATATACTAATGCGGTATATGGGTTTACTACTATGCTTGTCAAACTGTTAACAGAGTATAACCCTGATTTAGTTGCTGTGGCGTTTGATAAAAGCCGGGTTACCTTTCGAACAGAGGTCTATCAGCAGTATAAGGGGCAAAGGCAGGCTACTCCCAGCGAGTTATCTGAACAATTTCCGTTGGTGCGTGAATTACTCCAGGCACTTGGGATAACTACCCTGGAAGAACAAGGCTACGAGGCTGACGACATTATTGGGACATTATCTGAAAAGGCAGCTAAGCTGGGGTTTGAAGTTCTTATTGTTACCGGTGACCGTGATGCATTGCAATTGATAGGACCAGCAGTCAAGGTATTGCTTACTAAAAAAGGCATAACAGAAATGGAAACCGTCGACGTGCCGGCACTTAAAGAAAAATATGGGCTGACTCCAAGTCAGATGATTGATATGAAAGGGTTAATGGGGGATACTTCTGATAATATTCCGGGTGTTCCAGGCATTGGCGAAAAGACGGCGCTCAAGCTATTGGCCGAATTTAGTACCATGGAAAATGTCCTGAATAATATTGATAAAGTTGCCGGGAAAAAATTGCAGGAGAATCTCCGGCAATATGCAGACCAAGCAGTATTATCTAAACAATTGGCAACTATTATACGTAATATGAACATCGAGTTTATTCCTGAAGCTTTTGGCATTACTCCGGCAAAACAAGCTGTCAAAGAATTGTTTATAAAATTTGAATTTAAAAGCCTGATAAACAAGGTCGATACGCTGTTTCCGGGATACTGTGCGCCAGATGCCGCTGAGAAACCTGTGAACGAGGTAGAGTTTTTGCCGCTGGTTACGGTCACTAGCCGCTCGGCGGCAATCGCGCTTTATACGGAAGCAAAAGATCTGGAGCGAATCAGTTGTTATCCGCTGCCGGCAGGGCATTCGCTGTTAGCCGGCCTGCTCGGTCTTGGTATTACTTGCGCAGATAAAACCGTTTTTATTCCTGCTGACTGTGAAGGCTGGGAGGTCGTTTTTGATCTTTTGGCTGATGCTAGTATAATAGTAGATACCTATGACTCGAAAAAACTATATCATATCTGCCAGCTAAAAGGCTCTGCATTACATGCGCAGCTATTTGATGTTCTGATTGCCGCCTATTTGCTTGAACCTACGGCAGCCTCCTACCCGCTTGACGTTTTGGCAGAAAAGTACTTGGGGCAGGCTGCCTCTTTGCCGGTCGGGGACAAGCAGATGACGCAACGACCGGAGTTTGCCTGCTGGGCCAGCAAGGTTGTGGGGCAATTGCAAGCCAGTCTCGCCACAGCACTGGCTGAGGACGGACTGGACAACTTGTTCGAACAAGTTGAATTACCACTTGTCGAGACGTTAGCAGCCATGGAGGTTGCCGGCATTCGAGTTGACCGGGAATACCTTAGGGAGATGGCAGTAAGTATTGCCACTAAAATTGATAAGCTTGTTAGTGAAATCTACCTGCTTGCCGGTGAAAATTTTAATATAAATTCTACGAAGCAATTGGGTGTCATTCTGTTTGAAAAATTGCAGCTTCCGATTATTAAAAAGACGAAAACCGGTTACTCTACTGACGCAGAAGTATTGGAAAAACTAGTAGGTCAGCATCCACTTATTGACAAGCTGTTAGAGTACAGGATGATGACAAAACTCAAATCAACCTATCTTGATGGGTTGGAAGTGTTAATCCAGCCGGAAACAGACAGAATTCATACTAGCTTTAACCAAATGGTTACGGCTACCGGCAGACTAAGCAGTTCTGAGCCTAACCTGCAGAATATTCCTGTTCGTTCTGATATGGGCCGGAAAATCAGGGAGTTATTTGTTCCCGGTGAAGGCTATCAATATATTATGTCTGCCGACTATTCGCAGATTGAATTACGCATCTTGGCCCATATGGCTGGAGATACTAGTTTGCTGGAGGCCTTTAGACATAATCAGGATATACATACCCGGACGGCGGCTGAGGTTTTTGGTGTAGCCATGTCAGAGGTTACGCCAGAATTGCGCTCCAGAGCCAAAGCCGTCAATTTTGGTATTGTGTATGGTATTAGTGATTATGGTTTGTCACGGGATATCGGCGTTAGCCGGAAAGAAGCTGCTCATTATATTGCCAGCTATTTCGCCAAATACCAGGGGGTAAAGCGCTATATTGACGAGAGTGTTGCCAGTGCCCACCGGGATGGCTATGTTATTACTCTGTTTGGGCGTCGCCGTCAGTTACCGGATATTAATAGCAGCAACTTTAATCAACGTTCCTTTGCGGAACGTACGGCGATGAACACTCCTATTCAGGGTGCTGCGGCTGATATCATTAAAATTGCAATGAATAAGGTTTACGCTGCCCTTAAGACCAAAGGACTTAAGAGCCGGCTGTTATTACAGGTACATGACGAATTATTGCTGGAAGTCACAGCAGAGGAGCTTAATCAGGTAACTTCACTTGTAAAGGAAGCTATGGAGCAAGCGGTGGAACTTACCGTACCGTTAGTGGCCGATGTTAAAACCGGTCTCAATTGGGCCAAAGCTAAGTAAGAAGGGGTGTATTATGCCGGAAATGCCGGAAGTTGAAACAATTCGTCGGACACTTGCGGATAAGGTAGAGGGGCGCAAGATTATTCGGGTGGATATTGGTCTGCCCCGCCTGGTAAAATGGCCGACAGCATCTGAATTCCAGGCTGTTCTTACAGATAGAACGATTACGAAATTGGTGCGCCGCGGCAAATATCTGCTTTTTTATCTTGATACCAATTTTGTACTCATTATTCATTTACGGATGACCGGCCGTTTGTATTATAAAACGCCAGGCAGTGAGTTTGATAAGTTTACTCATATTTTATTTAAGCTTGATAATGGCGACATTTTGTTATATGCTGATACGCGTACGCTGGGAACACTTTATCTGATGCCGGAGGAGGAACTGTGGCGTATTGCCGGCCTGGCCTCTATGGGACCGGAGCCATTGTCAGCAGAATTTACATTGGAATATTTTGCTGACATGCTAAGTAAACGCCGGGCTAAGATAAAGACGGTGCTGCTTAATCAGAAATTAATTGGCGGTCTTGGTAATATTTATGTTGATGAAGCCCTAGCCATTGCCTGCATTGATCCGGAACGTATAGCAAGCAGCCTTACTGCACAAGAGGCAAACTACCTCCATCAGGCGATTAATCAGGTTATTGCAGACGGCATAGCGCATGGCGGCACTACCTTTCGTGATTATCGCGACGGCACCGGCCAGAGTGGCAGCCACCAGCAGCATCTGCAGGTTTATGGACGAACCAACGAGCCTTGTAAGCGCTGCGGCGGTATTATTGCCCGCAAGGAAGTGGCTGGCCGTGGTACGCATTATTGTCCTAACTGCCAGAAGTAGCCGGGAGGATGAAGTTATGTATTTAATTGGATTAACCGGCGGAATTGCGAGCGGTAAGAGCACAGTAAGCCGGATGCTTAGTGAATTAGGTGCATTTATTATCGATGCTGACAAGCTTTCCCGAGAGATTACCCAACCGGGAAAACCAGCCTGGCAAGAAATTATTAAAAAATTTGGGCAGGATATTATTCAGGATAATGGTGAAATTGACCGCAAACGTTTGGGCCAATTGGTATTTGCCAACAAGCAGGCTCGCTCTGAATTAGAAGCGATTACCCATCCACATATTGAGGCAGCAGCAAAAGCGGCTATGGCTGCTGCCTCGGCAGACGGTTTTAATGTGATTGTACTTGACGCCCCGCTCTTAATTGAAGTGGGTTGGCATACCAGGGTTGATGCTGTATGGGTAGTCTATGTCAATGAACAGACGCAGCTCAAGCGGCTAATGGCGCGTGACAATAGTGACAGGGAGGCTGCACAAGCCAGAATGAATGCTCAACTTCCACTTACGGAAAAACTGAAATATGCCGATGTTGTTATTAATAACGGTGACGCTATTGAAATTACCCGAAAAAATGTACTAAAAGCTTGGAAGGAGATAGAAAATCTTTAATGCGTTGTAAATAGTAAAGAGCAGTAAAATTAGTGGTATTTTTTAGCGAGCGTACACATAGTTTTCTACAGTGATTTTCTTATTACGGAGTGATTTTATTGCGTATCTGGACTTGGCTGAAAGTCCTGATAATTGGTCTGTTATTAGCTGCCATAGGAGTATATGCTGTATTCACCAGTGATTGGTTTCAGAAGAAGTATATGTATCCGTTTTTATATCAGGAAGCCGTATATACCTATGCACTGGAACGAGAACTCGACCCATTTTTAGTCACCGGAGTTATTCGAACAGAAAGTAAATTTATTAGTGAAGCCCGATCACCCAAAGGGGCATTAGGGTTAATGCAAATTATGCCTGAGACCGGTCGATGGATTGCCGAGCAGCTTGGTGAAACAGAATACATGACCGCCGATTTGATAGATCCGGACTTGAACATTCGGTTTGGCAGCTGGTATTTGGCCTCCTTGAAAAAAGAGTTTGGTGGCAATGAGGTATTGATTCTTGCCGCTTATAATGGCGGTCGCGGCAACGTGAAGCAATGGATCGAACGGTATGGTTGGTCCAAAGATTTTGACGATATTCAGCAAATTCCTTTTAAAGAGACCAGAGAGTATGTAGAAAAAGTAATGTTCAGTAAGAAACGGTATATTGAATTGTATGGTAGATAGAGTTTTAGAACAAGGGAAACGAGGAGAATGCATCATAAATGCGTAAGCTAATGATTCTATTATTGGTACTATTCATTGTTGTCATTACCGGTTGTAGTCATAAGGAAGATACTTTAACTCCAGAAGAGAAAAAAGTGAATGTCCAGCAGGGTGGTCAGCTTAAGTATGGCAGTGTGAATGAGCCTAACACGCTAAATCCACTGATTTCAAATCTATTGGCTACCGCTGAAGTAGGTAAACTGGTGTTTAGCGGCTTGGTAGTTACCGGGGATAAAGGGGAATGGGTTCCCGATTTAGCAGTTGATGTGCCAACAACTGCTAATGGGGGCGTTGCTGCCGATGGACGTACAGTAACATACCGTTTGCGCCAGGGAGTAACGTGGCATGACGGTACACCCTTTACTGCCGCAGATGTTAAGTTTACCTGGCAGTATATTATGAATCCGAAAGTAAATGTTGTGTCAAGAGATGGCTATGATCGGATTACTTCGATTGAGACCCCGGATAAGTATACTGTTGTAGTCAAGTTTCGCGAATACTATGCGCCATATTTAACGTTGTTTGGCACAATATTGCCAAAACATAAATTGGAAAATGTTAGCGATCTCAATAAAGATCCTTTTAACCGAGCGCCAATCGGTACTGGTCCGTTTAAATTTAGGGAATGGCAGGTGGCGGAGGCTCTTATTTTTGATGCCAACTCCGGCTATTATCGTGGTAAACCAGTTTTAGACAGTATTATTTATAAAATTGTTCCTGAACAAAGCCTTTTGCTCACGCAGCTAAAAACAGGAGAATTGGATATTGTCAGTAATATTGCCTTTTCTAATTTGGAACAAGTCAAGACCATAGACGGAATCCGAACAGTAATTGAACCAACTATGGTTTGGGAACATATGGATTTTAATCTTGATAATGTATTGTTTCAAGACCTGCGGGTGCGCCAAGCCATTGCTGCTGCAATTGACCGTCAAGCCATTGTTGCAAATGTACTTAAAGGGGTTGCTGTTCCAGCTTATGGTGATCAGTCACCTTTATCCTGGGCCTATAATCCGATGCAGCAGCCGCCCACCAGAGATGTTAACGTTGCCCGTGAATTGCTGGCGCAAGCTGGCTGGACTCCCGGGCCGGATGGGATAATGATTAAGGAAAAGAAGAAACTGGCATTCGCCTTGGCCATACCCAACGGGAATAGACAGCGCGAACAAACGGCGCAAAAGATTGTTGAGCAGCTTAAAGAAGTTGGTATTGCTGTTGAAGTACGGCCTATTGATACACAGCTGTTTTTTAGTGATATTTTAAAGAACCGTCGATTTGAGGCGGCTATTTATGCCTGGGTTGCCGGTGTTGATCCAGATAATCTCAATCTTTGGCATTCGCGAAAAATCCCAGGTCGCGGCAATGACGGCCAGAATTATTCTGGCTGGCGTAATCCGGAGATCGATAAATTGACTGAACTGGGAACAAGAACAGTAGATATTACTGCCAGAAAAGATATTTATTTTCGCATTCAGGATATAATTAGAGAAGATTGTCCTGTTGTGCCGTTATACTTTAGAGGGAATATTGCTGCAGTAAAAGAAACAGTGGCTAACTACCAGACCAATCCTACTCCGGCTGGTAATCTATGGAATGCTTGGCAGTGGGGGTTTACTGCTGCCAAATGAGTGAACTCGTTTCAGCATAGCTAAAACAAGGGGGATTCAGGTGGAGAGTCTACTCCACCTGAATGAACGACGCCTATAGAGGCGGGAGGTATTATAATATTTGTGCTTGACGAAAAAGTTATTTTGTCATATAATATCGATTGTTGATAATGATCATGCGGCCGTGGCGGAACGGCAGACGCGCTAGCCTCAGGAGCTAGTGGGGGCAACCTCGTGGTGGTTCAAATCCACTCGGCCGCACCAACTTGACGTTCGATGTACGACATTCGATATTCGTATTGAAAATCGTAAGTCGAAGATCGAAAATCAAATACGCGGTAGTGGCGGAACGGCAGACGCACCAGCTTGAGGGGCTGGCGGGGGCAACCTCGTGATGGTTCAAATCCATTCTACCGCACCAAAGGAAATTTTGACTTTTGAGAATAGCTCAAAGGTCTTTTTTATTTCTATCCAATAAATTCTAAACAAATTCTAAAATATGGAGTTTATTATTAAATTATGGATTCGGAATCAAAACAACAGGACAAAAGGAAGTGTTCCTATGAAAATTGTAGCCAAAAAAGTAATCATATACTCAATGCTCGGCCTAATGCAAGTTGGTATGTTCTCGTCGGTAGCTGCCGCAGCACCGGGACCTTTACATAACAGTGGTTCGCAACAAATAGTACAGCTTGACCGTCATGATGGCCATGGCAACCGTGATAATGACCGGCGGCGTCAGCATGACGAACGGATGCGGCAAGAAAATGAGCGGCATGAAAGAGAAATGAGGCGGCACCCGAATGAGGGTCGTCGGGCATGGCGTGAGCGGCAAGCGCGTGAAAGGGAACGGCATGACCGTGAACTGCGTGAAATTGGAGCTCTTTTGCTTGGTATCGTGATTGGTAGCGCGTCCAATGATTAAGAAGCATAAAGTAAATTATGTTTAGGTCTTAAGTGAGGGGGTCATTCATATGCATGGTTATTTCCCTTACAGGATGGCGGTTCTTAGTGTATTTCATGTAGCAGGGAGCGTAATAGTTTTCTACAAAAATAATATCATTCAATCGGAAATAAATAAACCCAATAGATGTTATAGTGAAGAGGAAAGGGTAACGCCTTTCTAAGGGAGGTATTAAACCACCCTGCTGAGCAGGTAACACCTGACGTCTACCGCACCAAAATGAAGCTTTTGAGATAGTCACTCAGAAGCTTTTTGCTTTATCCCCAAAATGCATCCTCAAAACATTTAGGATGCATTTTTTTATTGGTTTGATCATTAGATATGTTGGCCTTTGAGTAGTAATGAACATAGACAAGCAGCTTTTTCTTTTTGAAAAATATTTAGATTCTCTAATATTAAAGGCTCAAATCCAAGAGCGACAATCTTCGAATATCCGCATCCGAAATCACCATGCCACGTACCATTGTCATGAACTTATTTCTTTTTCTTACATAAAACAGCCCATAAAAAGCTCTTTCCAAATAAACTGTCTTCCACACTGGTTTCCTGCATTGGTCTAAACTCAATTACTTCAAACTGATCTTCAAATAATAACCTAATTTGATTCTCTGAATAGGCTAAACCGCCTTTAAGGCTACCCATTTTATAAACTTCCAGGTCTGTAAAACTTTTGCCGCCGCCAAGTTCAATGAAACCTGGCCTAAAACAGGTTAAACCAAAATATCCTCCTGGTTTTAAAGCTTTTTTAATAAGATTTACATATCCAATTCTACGGTGCGGTGTTATATGGTGTAAACATCCCGAATCATAAATCATATCGTATGTATTTATCGCTAAATCTAAATCATAAACCGATTTACAAGAGAAATTTATATTTACTTTATATTTTAAAGCTAATTCTTTTCCCCATTCTATGGAAACATTTGAAATATCAATTGCATCTATAGTGCATCCCTGCTTTGCAAAGAAGATAGCATTTCTACCGTTTCCGCATCCAAATTCCAATACTTTTCCCTTTGTTAAGAACCCTTTATGGAAGTAAGATACTAAATTTTCATCTGGGAATTCAACGAAAAATGGTATTTCTTTAATTCGCTCAGAAAAGAATTTATTCCAAAACGGAGCTGGTTCTCTAAACATAGCATCAAGCATTTTTAATAAATCTTCATTTGAATTTATAATTTTATCATAATTTTCTTGGCCCATAACTTCCTCCTTGAGATGTTTTAGATAATTCTATTTTACCAAAAGAAACGCCTGCATTACATCATTTGTAAGGTTAATTAATGAAAATATGTTAATTTAAAGTATCTCCCGTTTTCCGTCTGTGCCTCCGTACTGTTTACGCCCGGTTTGAGCAAAGAGACAGTGGTATAGTCTTGTTGATGCAACCCCCTAAGATAGTAGTACCTCCACCCCTTTGCCTTAAAGCAATTGTGCCCTCATAAGGTGGTCTCCGGCAACCCTCGTAACTCCCGTAATCCCCCGGCCTTTGCCGGAAAAAGCGTTCCGCAGGAGAAAAGCCGGGCGGTATTCCGTTAAAAAATCCGTACTGTTTGAGCGTAGCGAGTTTACGGATTTTAGGAATATCGCCCGGCTTTTCAGCTTTTGGAGGCTTGGGGCCTAGACCTTTTGTTACTTTTGGGGCAATGCCAAAAGTAAAACCCCGCTCCTTGTATTCCATTGACTCAACAATAGGATTCATGGATTTGGGTATTGGATAGCTGATGTGCTCAAATTCAAAGGACGCGTAGCGTTTTTCTTAATATATCAGAAAGTATAAGATTCGGGGTGTAGTCCTTTACTTGATATATCAGAAAGTATAAGATTCGGGGTGTAGTCCTTTACTTGGAATTTTGGTAAAGTAAAAGCATGGCACACAATACATTATGGCAAATATTCTTCGACAAGAATGAGCATTGGGATAAATTTATAAAGCGTCATGGTAGACGTATTCGAGAAGTTGTGAAAAAAGAAATCAACAAATATCGTTATTGTGGTGATAGCAAGCATGGTTATAAAATGCTAGTATGTGAAGGGTGTCATGATGTAAAAATTATACCTTATCGCTGTAAAAGTAGATTTTGCACGACCTGCTCCTGTGGTGAAAGCGAAGAATGGAGTAGGATGATGTCAGAAGATGTTATCCAAACCAATCATCGTCATGTTGTCTTTACGATAGATGAAAATCTTAGAATCATATTTGAGAAGCACCGTAATTTGCTTAAAGGCTTAATGGATGAAGCAGCGCGTATGATTCGTGATTATTTTCAAAAAAAACATAAAGTAATACCTGGAATTATATCCGGATTACATACTTTTGGATCGAAACTGAACTTTAATCCGCATGTCCATATGTTAGTAAGTATGGGTGGTATGAAGGAAAATGGGGAATGGAAAAGTTATGACTTTATCCCTTTTCCCATGCTCCGTAAGCAATGGCAAACAGTGGTGCTTAAACTGATTCGAAAGAGTATTACGGCAGAAGAGAAGAAAAAGTTCAGCCGCTATTACAACAAGCCTATGTAAATAATGCAGATGGCTTTTATATATATGCCCCGAAACAAAAGGGAAATTTTAAAGAACAATTACAATACATTGGTCGTTATATGAGACGTCCTGCAATCGGTATAAATGATAATCCTAATCCCCCAGCTATGCTGGGGAGAACAGAGTAAGCAGAAGCGTTACTGCGGGTGAACTAAAAAACCTCCTGTGTTAGTATGATACTGGTGTCGCAAGCCAATATCAGAGAACATAGGAGGTTATCCAAAATGGACAGTTCAAGCTTATCACATACAAAATGGAAATGCCAGTATCACATAGTTTTTATACCGAAGTACAGAAGGAAAGTTCTGTACGGAAAAATAAGGGCGGATGTGAGAGAAATATTAAAAAAGCTCTGCAAATACAAAAATGTAGAAATTATTGAAGGAGCAGTATGTGCTGATCATGTACATTTATGCGTAAGTATCCCGCCCAAATTGAGTGTAGCAGAATTTATGGGATATTTGAAAGGGAAGAGTGCGTTAATGATATACGATGTACATCCAGATCAGGGGAGTAAGTGGAATAGAGCATTTTGGGCACGAGGCTATTATGTAGCAACAGTGGGAAATATCACGGAGGAAGCAATTAAGAGATATATACAAGAACAACAGGAAGAAGCAAAAAAAGAAGAAAAGAACTAAAAGAGCCTCTTTCAGAGGCCGATGGTAACAATGCTTGCGATACCCGCCTTTTAGGCGTAGCAAGTAATCAGCCCTTACAGGGCTAATAACAAGCCACCACTTGAAGTGGTGGTCGTATGACTCGAATAGTAGACTACGATGGTGAAATGGTAAGTTTTCGTTATCATGATAAAAATGATGGTCAAGAAAAGGTTGAAACAATAACGGTGGAAGAATTTATAGGTCGAATCATAAAACATATACCAGATGAACAATTTAAAGTGATTCGTCATTATGGAATCTACTCTAGACGAATCAAAACCCTATGCAAACAATTAATAACAGTTTGGCAAAAAAATGCACGTAAGTGGCTAGTAAAGATAAAGCGGTTAGTAAAAAGAAATTGGAGTCAAAGAATCAAAGAACAGACAGGAAAAGATCCAATGATATGTCCCCATTGTAGTAATTATTATGAATACAAGGGAGAAGTCTGTCTAAAAGAAGGTAAATTGACAGTAAAATATGCAAAAGATAGTATGGCGAGAGCTTATTTAGAAAGGATGATTGACGATAGCACAGGCAATGAGAAAAAAGAAAGCAAAGAAAATAGGCGGGAAGCCAACGCCTCCTCGCCCAAGTACGGTAAAGTATATTTGTTTAGTGTGTGATGAGATTGAGAATATTCCATACCAAGTTGTTAGGAATTTTGACAGAATGGATGACGGTGATCCAACGGTACCGCCACAGTTTGCTTGTCAAAAATGTGGCAATGCGATGTATCCTGAGTATTACAAAGGGGTTCATGGATTTGAGTATAAGATATCTGATTTGAGGTAGACCAAAAGGACGCGTAGCGTTTTTCTTATAGTATAAGAAAGTATAAGTTTTGGAGTCCTGGAGGCCTTAAAGAAAGTGTGCCCCCATAAGGTAGTCCACAGTAACCCTCGTAACTCCCGTAACCCCTCGGCCTTTGCCGGAAAAAGCGTTCCGCAGGAGAAAAGCCGGGCGGTATTTCGTTAAAAAATCCGTACTGTTTGAGCGTAGCGAGTTCACGGATTTTAGGAATATCGCCCGGCTTTTCAGCTTTTGGAGCCTTAGGGCCTAGATTTTTTGTTGCTTTTGGGGCAATGCCAAAAGTAACCATCCCGCTCCTTGTATTCTATTGACTCAACAATAGGATTCGTGGATTTGGGTTTGGATAGCTGATGTGCTCAAATCCAAAGGCCGCGATAGCGGTTTTCTTATATAGCGTTAAACGTGTCGTAGACCTGAAATGCATAGTTTGGGGCAGTAGTGTAGAAAATCTAATATACCAGAGACAAAGAGGGTAAAGTACATGAACAATTGGCTATTTGTTTTAATATCGACAGCTATTTTGCTAGTACTGCTTTTTCGTGTCAACGTATATATGGATTTACGCTTTTGCCGCCGTAACGATGATGATTATGTTGCCGTTACTATATATGCCTTGCAGAAACTCTTTATTTATACTATGAAAATCCCAATAATTAAACTTGTTCAGTATGGCGATTTGCCTTGGATTACGTCTAAAATAGACGCTCCGCATGGAGCAGCAACAACACAGGTAAGTCGTGAACAGCGCTTTGTACGAAAATGTATCAAATTATTATTTTATAATCCGGAACGCTTTCTGCGTCTGCTTAGAACAGCTAACAAGCTAATTCGTGGCTATCTTCGCTATGTGAATAGACTTTCCCCGGGAATTCATTGTGAAAAACTTGAGTTAAAGACAATATATGGCTTTGAAGATGCCGCCTTTACTGGCATTGTGATGGGTATACTAGGTGCTTTGACTGAAAAAATGCTGAGATCTATACATAATCGACTGGTATTAGATGCCAAGCCGTGTATTAAAATACAGCCAGTTTATGGTCATTGTCAACTAGAGATTGAGCTCAAGTGTATATTCAGGATACGATTTGGTAATGTTATTACTGCAACTATGGCAAATATAATAAATTCAATGCACAGGGAGGCGACTCGCAGTGGCTGAGCATCCAATACAGGGTCTGATGAAAACGGCTATGGAAAGCATTAAAGGCATGATAGATGTCAATACCATTATTGGCGATGCAGTGGAAACTTCTGATGGCACAGTAATTATTCCCATCTCGCGGGTAGCATTTGGATTTGCAGCTGGCGGCGGTGACTATGAAGCGGAGGAGTTAAAAACCGACCACCCCTTTGGTGGTGCCAGCGGCGCCGGTATTAGCGTTAAGCCGGTAGGCTTTTTAGTATGCTCGCCAACTAACGGTGTACGGTTTATGTCTGTAGAAAGCAATCTTTTTTATGACCGTCTGATAGATATGGTGCCTCAAGTAATGACTAAAATTGAAAATATGCTAAAAGGTGATACTGATGAGGAAACAGACCTTGAACAGCTTGCTCATCCAGCCGCAACTGATTCTTCTCACCAGCATTCGGCTTACAAATAGTTTGATTTGGTAATTTTTTTAAAATATGTAAACCCACACATAATTGTGTGGGTTTTTACATATAAATTTACTAATTATTAAGCTAAATCATCAAGTTTCTCTTTAATCTGAGTAGAATGTAAAGCCTCTGCTTCAGCAAAATGTTTGAACATTTTAGCGACATCCTGGTCGCCAATGCGATCAGCGAAAGACTGATAATCACGCACAAGTTCTTGCTTTTGCGTAAGTGTGGTACGTAAGGCTGTTTTGAGGTCAAGAGTTTCCATAGTGAATCACCTCCTTGAATTTGTTACTATTATCTCCGGCTATGCATTAAATAATCCCCGGAATTATTACATCCAGAATTAGACAAGTCCGGGAATAAGTTAATTTTGACCTTGAGCCAAATTAATTATATAATAAGATTTAGCTTTATCTTAAACGAAGGGATTGGACTCATGCGACAACTAACTAATCTTGGAATACTGCTAGTTATAGGCCTGGTGTTTTTGCCAATAACAGTATTCGCAGGAGATTTTGTACCAGAACTTACGGCTAAAGCTGCCATCGTCATGGAAGCGTCAACAGGAAAAGTGCTTTATAGCAGAAATGCCAACGAACGGCGTTATCCGGCCAGTACTACCAAGATTATTACATTAATTACCGCGCTGGAGTATGGTAATCTTGATGATAATGTAATTGCCAGTCCTAATGCCGCTACCACCGAAGGCTCATCACTATGGCTTTCACCTGGAGAACAACTTAAACTACGTGACATGTTGTATGGTATAATGCTTGTTTCTGGTAATGATGCTACCGTAGCCGTAGCTGAACATATTTCCGGATCGGTCGAAGGCTTCGCTAAACTAATGACTGAAAAAGCGCATGCGATTGGTGCAGTCAACAGCAACTTTGTAAATACCAGCGGACTACCTGATGAAAGACATTACACCACTGCCTATGATTTAGCTAAAATTACGGCATATGGTTATAAGAATCCGCTATTTACTCAAATTGTTTCAACCAAGAACAAAGTCATTCCCTGGCCTGGCAAAGACCATGATCGGGATTTATACAACGAAAATAGAATGTTATGGTTATATGATGGGGCAAATGGGGTAAAAACCGGCTATACTGACGCAGCGGGACGCTGCCTGGTTTCAGCTGCCAATCGAAATGGTATCCAAATCGTTGCGATCGTACTAGATAGTGAACGCATGTGGGATGATTCGATCAAGCTTTTGGATTATGGCTTTGCGCAGCTTAAACCAGTTCCTGTCATTACTAAAGGTGATATCTTAAAAACTGTTAAAATCAAAGAGGGAAAAGCAAGCAATATCAAGTTACTGGCAGCCAATGATATCATCTTACCGATAGCAGACAATGAACACGACAAATTTACCACTGTTGTCGAAGCTCCCACCAAAATTACGGCGCCTATTGCTGTTGGTCAAAAACTTGGCACAGTTAAAATTATGTATAATAACATAGAGGTCGCCAATACAGATTTAATTGCAGACCAGCCGGTAGAAAAAAAATCATTTTTTACAATATTTTGGGGATCATTAGTTAGTTTTGTAACATTTGTAATTCATAACTTTGCTTGAAGGACGCCATTAGGCGTCTTTTTTATAAGATAAAGTATATGTTTTTTGAACCGCAGAGACGCAGAGTACGCAGAGGGAATGTCTCGATATACATCTCCCCTCTGCGCTCTCTGTGTACTCTGCGGTTAGCCGTATCCTCAAGGGCGTGATAGCGCTTTTTTACGTGTTCTAGCCGGCTATAATTTGTCATACCATCATAATGGGTGATATGACCATGATTAATCTAATTTGGATGATACTTATAGCCAGTGGTATTATTTATGCCGGCATGAATGGACGTATTGAAGTTGTTACAGCTAGTGCTATCAGTGCGGCCAAAAGCGCAGTAGAATTATCCATTAACTTAATTGGCGTCATGTGTTTATGGTTGGGTATTATGCGAATTGCTGAGTCATCAGGCCTAATCAAAATCATCTCCTATCTTTTACAGCCCATTGTTGGTTTACTGTTTCCCTCTGTACCAAAAAACCATCCGGCTATGGGTGCCATCATTATGACACTTAGTGCTAATATGTTAGGACTAGGTAATGCCGTAACACCACTTGGGATTAAAGCTATGCAACAGTTACAAACCCTTAATCCTAAAAAAGATACGGCTACTGCAGCTATGTGCACCTTGTTGGCACTCTGTACTACCGGATTTACTCTTGTTCCAGCCACAATTATTGCTTTGCGCTCTGCAGCAGGTTCAGTCAATCCTACCGAGATTGTAGGATCAACCCTTATTGTAAGTTTGTTTGCTACCATTTTGGTACTTGTTATTGATCGACTGTGTCAAGCGATATGTAAACGGTAAGCAAGGGGGACTGTCCACATGTTGATTGAACTGTGTGAGCAGTTATCAGTCTGGGTAATTCCTGCCGTACTGCTCCTAATTCCGGTAATTGGGTATTTTAAAAAAGTAAAAGTATATGAAGCCTTTGTTGAAGGCGCTGCCGAAGGGTTTCACACCGCCATCCGTATCCTGCCATGTCTTGTTGCCATGCTAGTAGCTATCAGTATTTTCCGGGCATCAGGTGCCTTAGATGCGTGTGTACAGTTTATGGCTCCAGTACTGCATGTGTTAGGTGTACCAGCCGACTTAGTGCCGCTGGCAATCATGCGACCACTGTCAGGAAGCGGCTCGCTGGGAATAGCGACCGAAATCCTCAACACCTATGGTCCTGATTCCCTGGTTGGGCGAATAGCCTCAACCGTATTAGCCAGTACGGACACAACCTTTTATGTGTTGACAGTCTATTTTGGTGCAGTGGCTATCAATAATCCCCGCTATGCACTGTTAGTTGGATTGTCTGGTGATATTGCCAGTTTCCTGGCATCAGTTTACATATGTCAATATTTGTTCAGTGTTAACTGGTAACAATTTGTTACCAGTATTTTTATGCTTGTATTTTGTGGCACTTCAAGGAGCACCGAATACACTGTAGTGTGATTTTAAAGCAGAAATTGGAGGGGAAGTCCATGATTAAGGTGGTCGTGGTCGGTGGTGGCTGGGCTGGATGTGCCGCAGCGTTAGCAGCATCTAAAGCGGGAGCTCAGGTAGTTTTACTTGAACGCACCGACTTATTGCTGGGAACTGGTTTAGTTGGCGGGATATTCCGAAATAACGGCAGGTTTACAGCAGCTGAAGAAGCAATTGCCATGGGCGGCGGAGACTTATTTGTGGCCATGGATGCTAATACCAGACACCGGGGCATAGATTTTCCCGGACATAGCCATGCGTCTTTTTATGATGTAACTACCATGGAGCCATTGGTAAAAAGAATTCTCCAAAACTATGGTATTGATATTAAAACCTGCGCAAGAGTATCTGGTGTTGTTAAACATGGGAAGAAAATCCAGTATCTCACTGACGACAATGAACAGATTATTAACGGTGATGCCTTTGTTGACACAACAGGAACTACCGGTCCAATGGGCAATTGCTTAAAATATGGTAATGGCTGTGCTATGTGTATTCTCCGCTGCCCGACTTTTGGGCCGCGGGTGAGCATAACCGCCAAAGCTGAAATCAAAGAAATAATGGGTAAAAAAGCAGATGGCTCCTATGGTGCAATGAGTGGCTCCTGCAAGATTAATAAAGATTCACTTAGCTTTGAGCTTAAAGCTCAATTGGAAAAAGAGGGTATGGTAGTAATTCCTTTGCCCGAAAATCTCAAAAAAACAGGTATGCTCGGCAAAAAGGCTTGTTCACAATATGCCATTGCTGACTATGCCGAGAATATTGTACTTATTGATACCGGTCATGCCAAGCTGATGACCCCTTTTTTTCCGCTTGACATGTTGCGAACGATACCCGGACTTGAGCGCGCCCGCTATGAAGATCCCTACTCTGGCGGAGTAGGCAACTCTATCCGTTATCTGGGCATTGCCCCCTGTGATAGTTCACTAAAAGTGGAGGGAATAGATAATTTATTCTGTGCAGGTGAAAAATCAGGAATATTAGTTGGTCATACGGAAGCTGTGGTAACCGGGCTGCTAGCTGGACACAATGCGGTTCGCTGCTGTCTGGATATGCAGTATCTTGAACTCCCGCCCGAATTGGCTTCCGGTGATTTTATTCGGTTTATTCATGAACAAATGACCACAGAGGAAGGAATTAGATTAAGATATACCTTCTCAGGCTCGATATATTTCGAACGCATGAAAAGCTTAGGGCTTTATTCAGCACAACGCAGAGATATTGCGGAACGAATAAACAAGGCTAGCCTTACCGATATTTATAATACTTGTTTGGTATAATGAGGAGGGATTGTTATGCTTAAAAAATTGGTTAGCCGCTGTATTGATATCAATTCACCCTATTGTCCCTGTCTGCTGGCGGAAACTAATCATTGCACTTTTTGCAGTCATTTGAAAGGCGAGGAGGTATGTGACTGTAACTGGAGTGGAGTGTGCATACTATATGAAAAACAGTGGCAAATGAAAAAAAGTAATTGGCTAAGTGACATTGATGCGCCAGTGCGTTTGGAATCTGATACTGAGTTTGCCGTAAAACAGAAAATTTCTGAGCATACATACTTATTAGAAATTGAAGTTTCGCCTGAACTTGCACAATCAGTTGACAAATGTGGCTCTTTTGTTTTTTTGCGCCGGCCAACAGACCAGCAATTTTACCACTTTCCCACCGGTGTAATGAAGGTAACCGGGAATACTATTCAGGTAGTGGTCGAAACAATTGGTCCCAAATCTGCGCGTCTGCTAGCTAATGCTAATAAACAAGTATTAGTACGTGGACCATATTATAATGGTATTTTTGGTCAACCCTGGATTGACAATATAGATGATGGTAAAATATTATTAATAGTTGGAGGTATCGGACAGTCACCGGCTATACCAATAGCGCGGCAACTAGTAAAAAACAACAACACTGTTCAGGCTATTGTAGCACCCGGAAAGATTGGAAAGGTATTTATTGCCGGCGAACTTATCGAACTAGGAATTAACGTTCAGGAAGTAGCCTCTATGCGTGAACTAGGAATACGCCTTTTGTCCGGGCATTTGGCCGATAGCCAAAAGCGTCCGGAACTAATCGTCAGTGCCGGCCCTGATGACCAACATTATGGAATTATTACTGCTATGCATGCCGCGAGAGTTAGTCTGCCAATGGCAGCTACGAATAACACCACTATGTGTTGTGGTGAAGGAATTTGTGGCAGTTGTGAACGAGTAACCAAGGACAATAAACGTGTGCGTACCTGTAAAGTCCAGACTGATTTTAGTCAATTCATTCAAGAGTAAAATACATTTTGAAAGTAGGAATCGAAATTTAATGTTAGAACGTTTGCAGAAAGTAATTGCGCAAGCTGGAGTTGCTTCACGGCGGGATGCCGAAGAGCTCATTAAAGCGGGACGGGTAACGGTTAATAACAAGGTTGTTACCGAACTTGGTACCAAGGTTGAGCCTAAACGGGATCGGATTGCCGTTGATAACAAACTGATAAAAGCCGAAAAATATCTCTATATTTTACTTAACAAACCCAAAGGAGTAATAACAGCCTTGGAAGATCCTCAGGGCCGCAAAACAGTGGCCGACCTTGTTGACAACATTCCGGAGCGAATTTATCCTGTTGGCAGACTGGATTATAACACCGAAGGATTACTTATTATGACCAATGATGGCGATTTAACTAATACCTTAACCCATCCCAGTCATGAAATTGCTAAAACTTATTTAGCGAAAGTTCAGGGGTATCCTCCGGAGGAGAAGCTTGATAAGTTACGGGTAGGTATTAAACTGGAAGATGGCATGACTGCCCCTGCTAAAATCAATATTATCGCCGTTGACCAGGAAAAAGAACTGACTACACTGGAGATTGTTATCTATGAAGGTAAAAACAGGGAAATACGCCGGATGTGTGAAGCCATCGGCTATCCTGTGAAAAATCTCAAACGAATTCAAATTGCCTTCTTAACATTAGAAGGGCTTCGCCGTGGGCAGTACCGCCATCTGCACGCGGGGGAAGTGGAGGAATTGAAAAAACTGGGCAAAAAACAAAGCGATTAATTTTTTCACCCTTATTTCGGAGAATAAGGGTTTTTTACTAAATTAACTACTATACTACTTTTGAAAAGTGAGAGTGAGATATGAAACAGGTTCTTATCATTGGCGGCGGTGCTGCCGGCCTTATGGCCGCAGTCAGCGCCGCACAGCACGGAGCTAAGGTAACAATAGTGGAAAAAATGAAGGATATCGGTCGTAAAATACTCATTACGGGAAAAGGACGCTGTAATCTTACTAATAGTTGTGATATTTCTGAACTAGTAAAAAACATGCCAGGGAACGGTTCCTTTTTGTACAGCGCTTTTCATGCCTTTAGCAATCTTGATAGTATTGAATTCTTCAATCAAGCCGGCTTACCAACAAAGGTGGAACGCGGCGGACGAGTCTTTCCAGTTAGCGATCAGGCTAAAGATGTCATTAAAGCATTCGCCAGGCAACTGGCCAAACTGGATGTTGCTGTTAAATTGGGGCAGCCGGTAAAAAAACTAATCGTAGAAAATGGCCAAGCCGTTGGCGCTGCCACGATGGATGCTGAGTATCGGGCTGATGCTATAATCGTCACCACGGGTGGCGCATCCTATCCGGGTACAGGCTCTTCAGGCGATGGCTATCGATTGGCCGGGGTTATCGGTCATACCATTGTACCGCTCAAACCTTCCTTGGTACCGCTTGAAGTCGAAGAAGAATGGATAACTGAGCTACAGGGATTATCACTCAAAAATGTTACGGCAACTGTTATCTGTGACGGTAAAAAAATGGCTGATGAATTTGGTGAGATGCTATTCACCCATTACGGCTTGTCTGGACCGATAATTTTATCCTTGAGCAAAAAGGTCGCAGAACTATTTGTTACCACTCCTGATAAAGAAGTAACAATAGAAATTAATCTTAAGCCTGCACTCAGCATGGAGATTTTGGACAAGCGATTACAACGTGATTTTACCAAATTTGCCAAAAAACAACTGAAAAATTCCTTGCATGAACTGCTGCCAAGCAAACTAATTCCTGTTGTGCTTGATTTGTCGTTTATTGACGCCGATAAATTTGTCCATCAAATTACTAAAGAGGAACGCTCCCGTTTACTGAATGTTTTACAGCATCTCACATTTACAATTTCTCAAACCCGGCCGGTGGCTGAAGCTATTGTAACCGCCGGTGGTGTCAGCACTAAAGAAATAGATGCCCGCACAATGGAGTCCAAATTGGTTAACGCGCTTTTTTTTGCGGGAGAGGTCATTGATATCGACGGTTACACTGGTGGTTTTAATTTGCAGGCAGCCTTCTCTACCGGTTATGTGGCCGGCAAGTATGCTGCAACGTAATACTATTTGCAGGCCCGGCGGGTGGTGTATTGACAACGCTCCACCACTAGCGTTTGACTTCCGCTTTTGCCAACACACCACCCGCCTGCAAAAATCGTACATCTTGTATATAGTATAGGAGGGAGTCGTATGGAAAACAGGAATAACAGGTTCCGTCGCAAATACTTTATTACTATTGATCGCCTGCTTATAAGACTGACGACAATGGCTGTTATCCTGTTAGTAGTTGTTCAAGCACTCCTCTTACATGACGAAACCCGGAAATATTTATCGCTGGTAGATAAATTGGAGGGAGAACAACTAACATCTCCTCCTACCATGTATGCTGCTGACATTTCCCGGGTTGACCCGAATAAAATAATGACTGCAGTAGATAAAGTTATTGCTAAATCTATACGTTCTTTACGTTCTGGTCAAGAGATTACGATCCGAATGATTACCCCGGCAGCTACTGGCGATGGATTGTTAACAATAAATGGTGAAGTAGCTGGCAACTTTGCCAAGGGAAACCTTGAAGTTACTGTATTTAATGGTGATTATATTGAAATTGATGTTACCAAGCTTACAAAGCCTGCTCAATTTATTATTGATACCCATAAAAATGATAGAATACTATCACCGTTAGATGGTATTCTACTCCAAAGCCAGAGTAATGTCATAGTTGTCGGCAAGGTTATATTAAAACGCTAAACTATTGCTGGCAAGCTATCAGATAAAATTGCCAACAGTTGTTAAAGATTAGAGGAAATTTTTATTTGGCAGGGAAATTATATTAATATATTTTTCGATATTTGTGGAGGCCTATTATGATAACACCTTACAAATTGGCCAGCAGAGAATTGCAGCAAAAAAATACTGTTGTCAAGGTTGGCAGCGCCAGTTTTGGTGGTAAATCCATACCGGTTATTGCCGGACCATGTGCGATTGAAAGTTATGAGCAGCTATATCAAGCCGGTGTAAGTGCCAAAGCCGCCGGCGCAGCCATGCTGCGCGGTGGCGCATATAAACCACGTACCTCACCCTATAGTTTTCAGGGATTAGAAAAAAAAGGACTGGAAATAATTAAGAAAGTTGGGCGAGAATTAGCTTTGCCGGTTATCTCGGAAGTAACTGATCCGCGTAACGTAGAGTTAATGGCAGAATATGTAGATATGCTGCAAATTGGCACACGTAATATGCAAAACTTCGTGTTACTCAAAGAAGCAGCCTTGAGCAAGAAACCGGTTTTGCTTAAACGTGGTCTGGCGGCAACTATCGAGGAATGGCTTATGGCTGCCGAATACATACTGTCAAGTGGCAATAATCAAATCGTACTTTGTGAACGGGGGATCAGGACTTATGAAACCTATACACGAAATACCTTAGATTTGACCGCCGTGCCGATAATTAAACATCTAAGTCACTTGCCTGTTATTGTTGATCCCAGCCATGGTACAGGCAGTTGGCGTTGGGTTAGTCCTATGGCCAAGGCTGCGATAGCTGCCGGGGCAGACGGCCTCTTAATTGAAATGCACCAAAACCCGGAAGAAGCCTTGTCTGATGGACCACAGTCCTTAACACCGGAAAATTTTGCCCGACTTATGGTAGACTTGAGTAGTTTAACCACAGTACTCGGCCGTTCATTAACAACAAAATCAAATAGTAAAGAGGGAAGATTATGAGCAAAATCATTAAAATAGCAAAAACCGGAGGCTTAACAGGGGCAATCACGGTTCCCGGAGACAAGTCAATATCACATCGAAGTATCATGCTGTCCGGACTTGCGGATACGCCAGTGACAATAACAAATTTTTTGCATGCAGCTGACTGCTGGTCAACAATTAATTGTATGCGGGCCTTAGGGGTAAGCGTTGAGGAAGATAGGGGCGGCGTACTTACGGTCCAAGGCAAGGGGTTCTATGGACTGAGCGAGCCTGGTGATGTACTTGACGCTGGTAATTCAGGAACCACCATCAGGCTGTTAACAGGCTTACTGGGTGCTCAGCCGTTTTTTAGCGTTCTGACAGGTGATGCTTCCATTAGAAAACGTCCGATGGCGCGAGTAATCGCACCACTAGCAAAAATGGGCTTACAAATAGCAGGACGTGGTCAATCACGCTATGCGCCGCTGGCCATCAGTGCACCTGAGCAAGTCCGCGGTATTGAATATGATATGCCTGTTGCCAGCGCCCAGGTAAAGTCAGCGATATTGCTGGCAGCACTTTATGCTAATACGCCGACTACCATTATAGAACCCATACCCTCACGCGATCATACTGAGCGCATGTTTGAAACATTTGGGATACCTGTGAAACGGGAAGGACGGGCTATTATCCTTGAACCGATACAAAAAATTGCCGCGCCTAAGCGCCTTGATGTACCTGGCGATATTAGTTCAGCTGCCTTTTGGTTGGTAGCGGCATCGATAATTCCTAATAGTGAACTAGCCTTAATTAATGTTGGTATTAATCCGACGCGTACGGGTATTCTTGATGTTTTAGCGCAAATGGGGGCAGATATAACCATTACCAATAATCGCTGGAGCGGACGGGAACCGGTCGCTGATATTATTGTTCGTTCGGCTAATCTAAAAGGCGTGACGATTGAAGCTGAGATTATCCCGCGTCTTATTGATGAAATTCCCATACTTGCCGTAGCTGCTTTATTTGCCAAGGGACAAACTGCTGTTAAAGGTGCCGAAGAGCTCCGGGTAAAAGAAACTGATCGTTTAAAGGCCGTTGCACTCGAACTGGGAAAAATGGGAGCTACAATTATTGAAAATCCGGATGGCCTTGTTATCGATGGACCACAAAGTATAAACTCTGCTAGCTGCGATTCCCACCATGACCATCGTATGGCCATGTCGCTGGCGGTTGCCGGCATGGCCGCTCAAGGTGTTATAATTAACGAACCGGACTGTGTAAAAATTTCTTATCCGGACTTTTTTGACGTTTTATCTAAGTTTCGACAGGATTAATAAGGAGACAACTTATGAAGCGATTAATTATTGCCATTGATGGGCCGGCAGGTGCAGGAAAAAGTACTGTGGCTAAGCTTACTGCCCAAAAATTAAATTATAACTATATCGACACCGGGGCTATGTACCGGGCAGTAGCTTGGCAGACACTCCAACAGGGCGTTGAACCTTCTAATCAAGCAATTGCTGAATTAGCCCAAAATCTTGACTTAAAGCTGGACTATAGAAATGGCAAAACGAATATAACTGTAGCCGGCCAGGATATTACCGAGGCTATTCGCACTCCGGAAATCAGCCGTCTTGTACCCAAGATAGCACAAGTAGCCGAAGTTAGAGAGGTTATGTTAAAATTACAGCAGGATATGGCCGGACTGGGTGGGGTTGTTATGGATGGCCGTGATATTGGTACCCATGTCTTACCACATGCCGATATAAAAATTTTTTTGACTGCCTCAATTGCCGAACGGGCTAAACGCCGCTGGCAGGAGTTAGTAGCTAAGGGGTACACAATACAATTGAGTGAACTGGAAGTTGAAATTGCTTACCGCGATAAGGAAGACTGCGAACGTGAACTTGCCCCTTTACTAGCCGCACCTGATGCTATTCACATTGATACTACCGAACTATCTATTGAAGCTACGGTTACAAAAATAATAGACTTGTGTAAGGAGAAACTGACAGGTGTATGAATTATTGCGTATGTTTTTTGCCGTTCTTTTTTCAATCGCATTTCGCTGGAGAACTTCTGGAATTGAGAATATTCCTGCCGGCGGCGCTATCATTGCAGCAAATCATATAAGCCTTTGGGATCCACCGGTAGTCGGTACCGCCTTACCACGCAGAGCGCACTTTATGGCTAAGGAAGAGTTATTTGCCAATCCTGTGTTTGGCTGGCTGATTAGCAAATTAGGGGCTTTTCCCGTGAAACGCGGCGCAGCCGACAGAACTGCAATTAAAACCGCATTATCGCTCCTTAAAAAAGGTTCTATTCTTGTGATATTTCCCGAAGGAACCCGCAGTAAAGATGGAAAACTAGGGACTCCGGAAGCAGGACTGGCTCTGCTAGCGCTCAAGGCTGGTGTTCCGGTTATCCCTGCTGCTATTACTGGCACAAATAAGATTTTTCGTGATGGTCATGTGCTGCCTAAGTTTTGCATACGGTTTGGTAAACCGATCTTGCCTGGCAGTAGCGCTGCCGGTAAAGAATGTATGGAAAAAATGAGTACTCAGGTTATGACTGAAATTAGTCACCTACTGGAAGAAGCAGATACTTCAATAACTAAGCAGGTATAAGCATGGAAAACACGACAATTGAAGTGTTAGACACAAACTTATCCATAATCTTAGTGCAGAGGATTGCAATAATTGCTGTTTTCGCCTATGTATTATCTCATACACAAGCCTTTAGACTAATTTTTAAAAAAAATACCACTCCCCGTGAGAAACTCATATTGGTCTTTATTTTTTCACTGATCTCTATTGCCGGCACATATTTTGGTATCCCTATTGAAGGCGCACTTGCTAATGTCCGGGATACGGGAACCATTGTCGCCGGCCTCCTGGCCGGACCGGTAGTTGGAACCGCAGTTGGCCTGATTAGCGGTTTCCATCGCGTTTGTCTGGGAGGCTATACGGCTCTGCAATGCGGCATTGGTACGTTGCTTGGCGGTATCCTTGCAGGTTACATCCACAAACAAACAAAGCCCAAAGCTCCCGAATGGATTACTGGTGTAATTACTGGCATTGGCGTTATTTTACTAAGCATGGGGTTAATTGTATTATTTGCTAAACCTTATGAAACAGCCTTATCACTTGTGACACAAATTACCATTCCCATGGTAATGGCCAATTCTCTGGGAATAGCCATCTTTATGATTATTATTCATAATGCCCGGGAACATCAGACCAAAATTGCTGCTCTGCAAACACACAGAGCGCTTAGAATAGCCAATGTAACTTTGCCTCACTTTCGCCAGGGACTTAATTCGATATCGGCTGAAAAGGTGGCGGTCAACATATTAAGCATGACTTCCGCTGCAGCAGTAGCAATTACTGACTTGGAGCGGGTCTTAACCCATATTGGATTAGGAAACGATCACCATGCCAAAGGGATGCCAATATTTACCAAATTAACCAAAGCCTGCCTGGCTCAGGGACAGATTACTGTAGCACAGAGCAAAAAGGAAATTGGCTGTACGGTATCGTCTTGTCCCTTAAAGTCAGCCATAGTAGTACCGCTTTACTGCCGGGATGAGCTTGTCGGCACTCTGAAAATGTATTACGCCCACGAAGAAGCACTTACAGCTCTTGATATTGAATTTGCTCAAGGTCTTGGACAGGTATTTGGTACCCAGCTTGAATTATCCGCCCTTCAGCATAAGGCAGAATTGGCCGCAAAAGCCGAACTCAAAGCTCTCAGAGCGCAAATTAATCCGCATTTTCTGTTTAATTCTCTAAATACGATTATTTCTTTCTGTCGTACCAATCCGGATAAAGCACGTAAGCTCTTAATCGAATTGAGCGAATTCTTCCGCCGCAGTCTGAAAACGGCCCGTGATTTTGTAACCCTCAAAGAAGAATTGGAGCATGTAGACTCTTATCTAACCCTGGAACAAGCCCGGTTTGGCGACAGGCTGATTATTGAACAAGATGTTGCCCCAGATACTCTTGCGATATTAATTCCTACCTTTACGCTTCAGCCCTTAGTGGAAAATGCGGTAAAGCATGGTCTCTTAGCTAAAGCGGATGGAGGTACCATTCAGATTGTTGCTAAAATGATCGGGAACCATGTCGAAATTGCCATAACCGATAATGGTCAGGGCATTCCCCCCGCTATCCGGGAGCAAGTGTTGGAACCGGGCTTTGGCAAAGGTGCTGGCGTGGGACTAACCAATGTTAATGAACGACTTAAAGCCATATATGGAATCAAATATGCTCTTGTCATTCACAGTGTAGAAGGGCAGGGGACAACAGTATTGCTTCATATTCCTATTGACGCAGAGGTGGTTGTGAATGACTGAGCAATACCTTACAATTAGGGTTATGATTATTGATGACGAGGTACCGGCACGCAGTGAGTTAAAATACCTATTAGAGCAATTTCCCGAAGTAACTATTGTTGGGGAATTTTCAAGCGGTGAAGCAGCTCTTATTGCTATACCGTCACTTAATCCCCATGTAGCTTTCATGGATATTGAAATGGCAGGTTTAAATGGACTACAAACTGCCGAAAAATTGAATTTTGCCAATGGCGTACCGCTGGTTGTTTTTGCCACTGCTCATGAAGAATTTGCCGTAAAAGCTTTTGAACTTAATGCCGTTGATTATTTACTAAAGCCCTTCTCTGAAAAACGGGTGGCAAAATGTATTGAAAAAGTTCGTACACTACTCTCTGAATCAATGCCGGTAAATTCCAATAAGCAAAATAACGACTTGCCTGCACTCTATAGCTTACAGAGAATAGCGATAGAGCATAATGGTAAAGCCTCTGTAATTGACACCAAAGACATTATTGCCGCGTATTGTACTGAAGGACAATTATCCATACGGACGGCTAATAGATGCTACTACTCCAATATGCCTCTCCAGGATTTGCAGTCTCGCCTTGATGAACGCTTGTTTTTTCGTACACATCGTGCCTATCTTGTTAATATTGAAAAGATCCGCGAGATAATCCCATGGTTTAACGGTACTTATAATCTAATAGTAGAGGGATTAACCGAAGAAATCCCCGTAAGTCGCCAGCAAGTCTCAAAGCTAAAAAGAATGTTTGGTTTGTGAAAAGTCGTGTAACTATGTAAATAAATTCTGCCATTGACCAGGATAATAATGTATTTCATCCTTTTTTTTTGTCATTTCACCGCATACATATTGTTAGCTAACACAATATACTGTATTATTTTACTATAAAGAAAATTCCAATGAAAGGAGGCTAGTAGTTACTACATAGGCTCTTCTTTATGTTTTACTTCTTATTTTGAAAGGAGGACTTATTAAATGAATTCAGTGAATCTTTTGGTAGTTGCCGTCTGTGTCTATGTTCTGGCATATCGGTATTATTCTGCCTTTATTTCTGCAAAAGTTCTGGCTTTAAATGATGCCAACATAACTCCTGCCTATCGGTGCAATGATGGCCGTGAGTTTGTTCCCACCAACAAATGGGTATTATTTGGTCATCACTTTGCTGCCATCGCCGGTGCGGGTCCGCTTGTTGGTCCGGTACTTGCTGCCCAGTATGGCTGGGGTCCCGGTTTTATGTGGATTTTGCTAGGCTCCGTATTTGCAGGCGCTGTTCATGATTTTATCGTCTTGTTTGCCGCAATACGCCACAATGGTCAATCACTGGCCGTTATTGCCCGGCGTGAGGTTAGCCCATTGAGCGGGATAACAACCTCACTTGCCACTTTCTTTATTATTATCGTTGCTCTTGCCGGTTTGGCTATCGTTGTTGTAAATGCTCTATTTAAAAATCCCTGGGGCTTATACACATTATCGATGACCATCCCGATTGCTATTTTTGTTGGTCTTTATATGTTTAAAATTCGCCCAGGTGCCATTCGTTCTGGTTCAATTATCGGTTTCCTCTTAGTACTGGGCGCAGTATTTACCGGTCACTGGCTGAGCCCTGGTCAGCCGTGGGCTGGTATAGCCGGTATCTTTGACCTTACCAAACCACAGTTATCAGTCGCACTGCCACTTTATGGCTTCTTTGCGGCTGTTCTGCCAGTATGGCTCCTGTTGGCTCCTCGTGATTACTTAAGCACATACATGAAAATTGGTACTATTTTTGCGTTGGCCTTTGGTATTCTCATTGTACAGCCTACGATTAATATGCCTATTACTACTAGATTTATGGATGGTGGCGGACCTATCATTCCCGGACCCTGGTGGCCATATCTGTTTATCACCATTGCCTGTGGAGCCATTTCCGGTTTCCATGCGCTCATTAGTGCAGGCACTACCTGTAAGATGATCGAACAAGAATCTCAGGCCCGCATGATTGCTTATGGCGGTATGATTACAGAAGGCTTTGTTGCTGTAATGGCTATTATTTCGGCAGTTGTACTTATGCCTGGCGACTATTTTGCAATTAACAGTCCCGCGGCAGTATTTGCTAAACTGGGAATTCCACCTGTTGAGCTCAAAGAATTGTCCCGGCTGGTAGAAATGGATGTTGCCCATCGCCCTGGCGGCGCAGTATCGCTGGCCGTTGGTATGGCTCATATCTTCTCCAATATCGGCGGTATGAAGCACCTTATGAGCTATTGGTATCAATTTGCCATTATGTTTGAGGCGCTCTTCATTCTAACCACAATTGATGCCGGTACCCGTGTAGCCCGTTATATTCTCCAGGATATGCTTGGCACGTATTTGTATGCTCCACTCAAACAAGCTAACTGGTGGCCTGGCATTCTCTTTACCAGTGCTCTCGTATCCTACTTCTGGGGTTATTTGCTCTATAGTGGTGATGTTGCTTCTATCTGGCCGCTATTTGGTGTCGCCAACCAGCTTTTGGCCGTTATTGCCCTGTCTCTTGGCACCACCATTATCTTAAAAATTGCTCCGAAAAAATCATATGCCCTGATAACATTTACGCCACTTGTTTTCCTGGCAATAACTGTTCTTACCGCAGGCGTAATGAATATACAAATGTTTTTTAAACGTGGTGATGCACTTGGTACTACCAACGGTTCGATAAGTATTGCCCTCATTATTCTGGTAATTGTTACTTTGGCTGACTCGATTAGAGTGTGGCTCAAACTCTTAAAAACGGATAAACCTGTTGGTATGAATACTGAAATTTCATTTCAGTCTTGCCCAATTAATTCCAATCCTCCGCCCAACATTCCCAGCTAATAATTAGATTAAGGAAATAAAGCCGCCACTATGTTAGCTTTGGCTGAATAGTGGCGGTTTTTATTTGAAACCCAAGGGTAAAGGGGTTATAATAATAAGATAATTATACCAGAGACTACCATGCAGGAGGCTAACGTGAAAATTTTCCTGGCTGAACACCGGGGGTTTTGTTATGGCGTCAAACGAGCTGTCGATATGGCTGTCAGCTCCCTTGACGTAAACTGTCCGGTACATACTTTAGGGCCGATTATCCATAATCCGCAGATGATAAGTCACCTCAAAAAAATAGGTATTAGTACGGTTGATAAACTGGAAGAAATAACAGCAGGCAAAGTCATTATCCGGTCACACGGCGTTGGCCCCGACATATATGACCAGGCCGAAAGCAAGCAATTGCAGGTAGTAGATGCTACCTGTCCGCATGTTAAGAAGGCTCAACAAGCGGCCCATGAGCTTTTACTAGCAGGTTACAAGGTAGTTATTGTTGGCGAACCTCACCATCCTGAAGTTCAAAGTATTCTTGCCTGGACAAACCAAGCAGCCTCAGTAGTAGAAACACCTGCCGAGGCCGAAGCGCTGCCCTGTTATTCCCGCCTGGGAGTAGTAGCTCAAACTACATTTGCCGCCAAGAGATTTGAAGCGATTGTTACAATTTTACAAGCCAAATGCCAGGAACTCAAAATTGAACGCACTATTTGTACGGCAACTGATCTAAGACAGCAGGCAGCCTTAGATTTGGCCAAAAAAGTAGACATAATGATTGTTGTAGGCGGCAAAAATAGTGCCAACACCGCTCGCTTGGTCAGTGTCTGCCAGGATACCGGCAAAGCTGCTTATCACATCGAATTAGCTGATGAACTACAGCCTGAGTGGTTTACAGGTGTACAAACTGCCGGGATTACAGCTGGAGCATCAACACCTGATTGGGTAATTAAGGAGGTATATGAAAAAATGGAAGCACTAACTATGACTGATATTGCAAAAGTAGAGAATGGTAGTATTATAAAAGGCACTGTGGTTGGTGTCCGGCATGATGAGGTATTTGTTGACATTGGTTATAAGGCCGAAGGAGTAATTCCGTTATCAGAACTGGCCTACCCGGCACCGCAAACGGCGATTGAGCTTGTTAGCGTAGGACAGGTCATTGAGGTGTTGGTGCTTGACGCCGACAGTGCTGATGGTCAGGTCAAACTGTCCAAGCTACAAGCAGATAGAATTACTGCCTGGGATAAATTAGAGCAGGCACTTACTGACAAACTGCCGCTGGAAACTAAAATTACCGAAGTTGTGAAAGGGGGGCTAGTTTCCAGTGTTTTCGGCATACGCGGCTTTATTCCGGCTTCGCAGGTTGACCTTAGATTTGTCGAAGATTTGCAGCCGTTTGTCGGCCAGACTGTTCAGGTAATCCCGATTGAAATTGATAGAGAAAAACAAAAAGCCGTCTTATCCCGTAAGCAGCTTTTAGCGCAAGAAAGAGCAACAAAAGAAAAAGAGCTGTTTGCCACACTAACAGTAGGACAAAACATTACCGGCAGAGTAAGCCGCCTGACTAACTTTGGCGCGTTTGTCGATGTGGGTGGCATTGATGGACTTATCCATATTTCGGATTTGTCGTGGCAGCGAGTAAAAAACCCCCAGGAAGTTGTCAATGTTGGCGATGAGGTAACTGTGGTTATCCTCAAAGTTGACCCGGAAGCCAAAAAACTTGCCCTCAGCTTAAAAGATTTAGAACGTGATCCCTGGTTCGCCACCGTTGAAACGTTGGCAGTGGGAACCGTTCTGATTGGCAAAGTTAGCAAGCTTGCCAAATTTGGCGCGTTTGTTGAACTAAAAAAAGGGATTGAAGGACTGGTACATATCTCCGAGATGGCCGAGCGTCGGGTAGCTAGTCCTGAAGAAGTAGTTAGCGTCGGTCAACAAGTAGCGGTTAAGATCCTTGCTATCGACAAAGAAAACAAGCGGATTGCTCTTAGTATCGCCCAAGCCGAACAAGATAAAGAACGAGCCGAATTCAGCGATTATCTCTCAACTCAAGCTCCTTCAACGGGAGTTACACTTGGCGATAAGTTTGGTCATTTATTCAAGCGGGAGGACTAAAAAAACACATGATACGGCAGTCACGCAAATTGGAACACTTGAAGTATTCTCTGC
This sequence comes from Sporomusa sp. 246TCP1, assembly GCF_057319775.1. Classification (NCBI taxonomy): domain Bacteria; kingdom Bacillati; phylum Bacillota; class Negativicutes; order Selenomonadales; family Sporomusaceae; genus Sporomusa; species Sporomusa sp. 246TCP1. The sequence goes on from NZ_CM170492.1 coordinate 1,737,817, forward strand.
TCTTAGATGATGGCCCGGCGGCTGCCGGATTTACTGATTTTCATTTGGTGCATAACTGCCTTCCTGATTTGGCGTGGCAGGATATTACTATCAATACAGCTATTGCTGACATCCCCTTGTCACAACCCATTATTATTAATGCAATTACCGGCGGCGCAGCCGATGTCATGCCTATTAACTGTGAGTTAGCAGAGTTTGCCCGGCTGACAGGAGCGGCGATGGCGGTAGGATCACAATATTCCGCTATTGAGGACCCGGCGGCGGCTGAGTCTTATAAAGTGGTAAGAAGGCTTAATCCAAATGGCGTGATATTTGCCAATCTGGGCGCCCATGCTTCCCCTGAGGCTGCTCTTTGTGCTGTTGACATGATTGGTGCACAGGCTATCCAAATTCATCTTAATGCCGGCCAGGAAATTATTATGAGTGAAGGTGATCGCAATTTTAGCGGCTATCTGTCTCATATTGAAGCTATTGTCAAAAAAGTTAACGTGCCTGTTATTGTTAAAGAAGTGGGCTGCGGTATTGCCCGTGAACAAGCGCAAGCACTTGCCGGTATTGGTGTTAAAGCCATAGATGTAGGCGGCAGCGGCGGCACCAACTTTCTAGCTATTGAAGCTGCCCGCGGACAGCTAACCCTGGATGCTGAGATGATGTCCTGGGGGATTCCCACTGCTATTGCAGCCGTCGAAGTAATGTCGGCAGTCACACCAGACGTGAATGTGGTTATATCAGGCGGCGTGCGGACACCACTTGACGTCGTAAAAGCTCTTGCTCTTGGCGGTATGGCAGTAAGCATTGCCGGTCCTGTATTAAAAGTAATTACTTGCCAGGGACTAGAAGAGGCTATCAGCTGGTATAAAAATTTCATTATTGATATAAAACGCTTCATGCTCTTGAGCGGTGCTCATACTATCACTGATCTGCGGTCAGTCCCGCTGGTAATTACCGGTTTCAGTCAAGAATGGCTATCAGCCCGAGGAATTACTACAGCGCAATTTGCAAAGCGAAAAAAATAGGCAAAAAGCATGGCTTAAGGCCATGCTTTTTGCATTAATTAAGCGGTAACAGCACAAACTAGCCTTGATAAATCAACATTACAGGGCTATGAGGTGAGATAACATGATGAATTTGCCGCTTGGGATGATTTTACTGTTAGTTGTCAGTGTGCTGGTTTACTTTGGATTAGCTCAACGAATCTTAGATCGCATGCGTATGACGGATAAACAGGCATTACTATTTATTGCCGGTATTGTTGTCGGCAGTTTCATTGACATTCCCATTATGCGTTCTCCGATGGAGATTACGATCAATGTCGGCGGGGCAGTGCTACCCATTATACTGTGCATCTACTTAATTGTCAAAGCAGATGAAACAGCCGAAAGAGTACGGGCAATTGTAGCCGCAGTGCTTGTTGCTGCGACCATATCCTTAGGCTCGCGCTATCTGCCATATGAGCCGGAAAACATGTTTCTTGATCCCAAACTGATCTATGGATTAGCAGCTGGTCTCATCGCCTATATAGCTGGTCGTTCTCGTCGCAGCGCTTTTGTCGGCGGTGTTCTAGGCGTCGTGCTCAGTGATATTGTCCATATTATTACACTTTCAGGTCTGGGCATTCCCGGCACTACTTCACTTGGCGGAGCTGGAGCCTTTGATGTTACCATTATCGCTGGTATTATCGCTGTAATGATTGCCGAACTTGTGGGCGAAACCCGGGAAAAGATCCAAGGCGGGCCAGTACTCGGCCCCAACCGGCCTGAAGGATTATATGAATTTAGTAAAGAATTACATCCCAAAGAAAAACAAATAGCAGATCACGAAGTGGCTAAGAAGATGGAAGACAGCGATACCTCTGACAAGGAGGGAAATAACAGTGATAAATAAGCTTCTTACTACATTACTGGCGCTGCTATTTATTGCAACAAGTGCTTTATGCTACGCTAATGAAAGCAGCAATGGAAATTATTCGACAGTTGTTGATGAAGCCGGTAATTCTGTATATATGACCGGTTGGAAAATGCAAGCCGGCGATCAGGTGCTTACTGAAAATAACCGGCGCTATGAAGTGGTTCGCGTTGAGGGAAACATTGCCTATGCTAAATTTCTCGGGGATGTTAACTTATCAGCCTATTATAATGAAGATACAAGTATACTTGGTCGCTTAAAAGCCTATCTTAAGCCGGCCATTGCCGAAGCAGAAGGTGGTGGTAAAGTTGCTGTTTACCATACCCACTCGGACGAATCCTATGTGCCTACAGATGGTGAAGAAAGCATCTTGGGAGCTGGCGGCATTTACAAAGTTGGCGATGCCTTTACCGCATCATTAGAGAAAAAGGGAATTACCGTCATCCACTCACAGGCAAAGCATGATCCGCATGACGATATGGCTTATGAGCGTTCTCGTCGTACGGCACTGGATTTGATAAAAAAAGAACAGCCTGATGCTATTTTTGATATTCATCGTGATGCAGTACCACCGCAGGTATATAAAGGCAACATTGATGGACAAGAAGTGAGTAAAGTCCAATTAGTTGTTGGCAAATACGGGCCTACCGGCAAGCAAATCGAAGATTATGCCCTGCAAATCAAAGCTGCTGCGGACAAAAAACATCCTGGTCTGGTAAAAGGAGTATTCTTTGCCAAAGGCGGTGATTACAATCAGGATCTGCACCCGCGTTCCATGCTGCTGGAAGTAGGTGCTCACACCAATGATCGTGAATCAGCCGAAAAAGGGATTGCTTTGTTTTCTGATATTGTTCCCACTGTGCTAGGAAAATCCAGCACTCCCACAGGACCCAATGCTGCCGGTACGACTGGTGCAGCTGGTAATACCGGTTTAGGTTCGGCAGCTGGTGGCGCATCAGGGGCCACTAAATCGATGGGATGGATTTTAGGATTATTACTTGTCGGCGGTGCAGCCTTTTTGCTGCTAAGCACAGGTAGTCTAAAGGAAGCTGGTGCCAAACTTAAAAATTTCACTTCCACCGAGTTTGCTAACTTCCTGGGAACAAAAAAAAGCAAGCAGCGTAATACCCCGGCAAAGTCAGAGGACACAGATCAGCAGGACGAAAAAAAGTAGCTCTTCCCAGGCAGGCTTATGCCTGCTTTTTTTATAAGATAAGAAAGTATAAGTTTATTGAACCGCAGAGACGCAGAGTACGCAGAGGGAATGTTCTCGATATACATCTTCCCTCTGCGCTCTCTGTGTACTCTGCGGTTAGAGCCGTACCCTCAAGGGCGCGATAGCGCTTTTTTAATGCCTTAAAGTTTATTGAAGCTAATTCTCACTTTATTTTATTGTTTACTAAACAGTTTGCAGGAAATTATAGCTACTAACGGAATAGTAAAGAAAGGGGGGAATACTTTGACATATAAAGGCATTATATCTACTGTTATACCAGATAGTATCGGCGCTGAAATCGGCCTTGTGCCTGGAGATCGTCTACTTGAGGTCAATGGAGAGGCGGTTCAAGATATTATTGATCTCAGCTTTGCACTAGCAGAGGAAGAAATTGAACTACTAATTGAACATGCTTCAGGCAATCAGGAACTAATTGCCTTTGAAAAAGAGTACGACGAGGATTTAGGACTGGAATTTGAAAGTGCGGTATTCGACAACGTACGGCACTGTGCCAACAATTGCATCTTTTGTTTTGTTGACCAGATGCCTATCGGTATGCGTGATAGTCTCTACATCAAAGATGATGATTACCGACTGTCCTTTTTGTATGGGAATTTTGTTACCTTGACGAACTTAAGTTCACGCGATCTGAATCGAATCGCCAGACTTCACTTATCACCACTTTATGTTTCAGTACATACGACAAATGGTGAGCTTAGACAGCAAATGCTAGGCAGTAAGCACGCCGGAAAAATTATGCAACAGCTACATGAACTAGTAGCGAAAGATATTGAGCTCCACACTCAGGTTGTTTTATGTCCCGGATTTAATGACGGCAAAGAATTAGAGAAAACCATCCGTGATTTATATGCTATGCACCCTGCGATCTTATCACTGGCCATTGTGCCTGTTGGTCTTACCCGTTATCGTGATAACTGTCACCCCCTGACCAGATTTCCATCTTCAGCTGCTGTAGAGATAATTAAGCTAGTACACCACTGGCAAAAAAAATGTCGTGAAGAAAGCCACTCATCCTTTGTATATTTGGCTGATGAATTTTATCTGGCTGCCGGTAAAGAAATTCCTGGTTATGAATCGTATGATGGCTTTCCGCAGCTTGAAAATGGTATCGGCCTTGTCCGCAGCTTTCTGGCTGATTGGGAGCAGGAACAGGTAGCAATGGAAGGATACAGTGAACCTCACTATATTGATGTTGTGTGTGGTATTTCAGCAGAGAAAATTCTTTCGCCCCTTTTAGCTGATTTTCGGATTCCAAACCTAACAGTCCGAATAATTGCCGTAGATAATAAGTTTTTCGGCAGCAGCATAACTGTCACCGGACTTTTGACAGGCAGTGATATAGTGACAGCTTTACAAGAAATACCAGGTCCCCGTACCGCTGTTATTATTCCAGGGGTGGCACTCCGAAAAGGCGAACACGTTTTTCTCGATAACCTGACACCTGATACAATTGCCGCCAAACTGGATGTTCCTGTGCGCACGGCCTACTTTGCTCAGGATTTAAAACAGCTGCTTGCCGCCTGGCGGTAATATAGTATATAGTATAGCGTGGCAGGGACAGGCAAAACTATTGCTAACCGGTAACTTGTCTGTGCACAACAAGCGTTGATTATTAGAAAGATACAAGGTGATATTTGATGAGTAAACCAATTGTTGCAATCGTTGGCCGGCCCAATGTCGGCAAATCAACCATATTTAATTATATTGGAAAAAATCGGTTATCTATTGTAGAAGATATACCTGGTGTTACCCGGGACCGCATCTACATGGATTCCGAGTGGCTGGGCCGTAATTTTACCATGATTGATACTGGTGGTATCGAATTTGAAACTACTGACAAAATGCTTACAGCAATTCGTAATCAGGCTAAGCTGGCCATTGACGAGGCTGATGTCATCATGTTTGTTGTTGACGGCAAGGTAGGTATGACGACTGCCGACAACGAAGTAGCCGTGATTCTGCGCAATACCAGAAAACCAGTTTTATTAGTAGTAAACAAAGTTGACAACATGAAGAACGAGGCTGACATTTATGAGTTCTACAACTTGGGACTAGGCGATCCAATTGCTCTTTCGGCCACCAATGCACTTAATTTTGGCGACATGCTGGATAGGTTGATCGAAAACTTGCCTGAAGAACATATTGAACCGGAAGAAAATGATCAGATTAAAGTTGCCGTTATCGGTCGCCCCAATGTTGGCAAATCTTCATTGGTTAATGCTATCATTGGTGAAGATAGAGTCATAGTCAGCGATATACCCGGAACAACCAGAGATGCTATTGACACTCACTTCACTAAAGAGGGACAGTCTTATGTGATGATTGATACTGCCGGAATGCGCCGTAAGGCTAAGGTTGATATGCCTGTTGAGCGATATAGTGTTATTCGTTCACTGCGGGCTGTTGACCGCTGTGACGTAGTACTCATGGTTATTAATGCTGAAGAGGGAGTAACCGAGCAAGATAAAAAAATTGCCGGCTATGCCCATGAGGCCGGGAAAGCCAGTGTTATTGTCGTCAATAAATGGGACCTCGTTGAAAAAGACAGTAAGACTTCCCTTAAATTTACCGAAACCATCCGTGACGAATTCGGCTTTTTGCAATATTCACCAGTATTATTTACTTCAGCCCTTACCAAACAACGGGTGCAGCGGGTAACCGAGCTTGTTAAATATGTAGCTGATCAACATGCGATGCGGGTGACAACAAGTGTACTTAACCAGGTTATTGAAGATGCAACAGCCATCAATCCACCGCCTTCCGAACAGGGACGGCGGCTCAAAATTTACTTTACTACCCAGCCGCAAGTTAAACCACCTACATTCATTTTCTTTGTCAATGATCCTGAGATCATGCATTTTTCCTATTTGCGTTTTTTGGAAAATAAATTAAGAGAAGCATTTGGCTTTGAAGGAACTCCACTCAAACTGATTGTTCGCGGACGCAAAGAGAAAGATGAGTAAACAAATTGAGGGAGTGGGAGAATGGAATATTTGCTGGTTATTGTCACCAGCTATTTGATTGGTTCAATCCCTAATGGGTTGATTATTGGTCAAAAATTCTATAAAATTGATCTGAGGCAGTTTGGCAGTAAAAATATTGGTGCAACAAACGCCTATCGAATACTGGGTCCTTGGCCGGCGTCCTGGGTATTTCTTACAGATGCCTGCAAGGGAATCGCCGGGGTTCTTCTCGGTCAGTATATCGGCCAAACGGCGATAGCTGAATTGTCTGGTGGAATGGGGGCCATTGCCGGGCATAACTGGTCAATATTCCTGGGATTTAAAGGCGGACGCGGTGTGGCTACCGGGTTGGGCGTAATTGCAATGCTCGCACCAAAGGTTACAATAATTGTCTTTGTTATCTGGGTAATTATTGTCTATTTTACCCGTTATGTTTCACTCGCATCGATTATCGCCGCCGCCTTAGTTCCCGTTTCCATGTGGCTGCTGAACGCCAGGCAGGAATTCTTTTATTTTGGTGTATTAGCTGCATTGTTTGTCATTATCAGACATCGGCCAAACATTGAACGATTACTAACCGGGACAGAGTCCAAAATTAAAGCCGGCAGTAAAACTGAACCAGGCTCCGCGAAAGAGAAGTGACAATTACTAATATGCATATAGCCGTCATTGGTGCAGGCAGCTGGGGTACAGCTTTGGCTACAGTATTAGGTCAAAAACACACAGCTGTTAAACTATGGGTTCGTTCACCTGCGCTAGCTGAACAGATTCAGCTAACCCGAGAAAATGCAACGTACTTGCCGGGCTGCAACCTACCTCATTCGGTTGCTGTTACCCATAACCTGGAAAAGGTCGCGGCAGAGGCTTCCCTCATTGTGCTGGTAACCCCATCACACGCTATCAGGCAAACAGCGGCAAAGTTAGCTCCCTATATCAGATCAGGGACTATTCTTGTTACTGCAGCTAAAGGCCTGGAGTTAAGCAGTGTCAAGCGACTATCGGAGATTATTACTGAAGAATTACCGGTAATTGCCGGCCAAATAGCGGTATTATCCGGCCCTAATCATGCGGAAGAAGTGGCATTACGCTATCCAACAGCCACCGTCATAGCAGCTAAGTCCCGCAAAGTTGCTGAATATATCCAGGATACTTTTATGCTCCCTTATTTTCGTGTTTATACCAATCCTGATATGATTGGCGTTGAATTAGCCGGCGCACTAAAAAATGTTATAGCGCTGGGGGCTGGTATCTCTGATGGATTAGGCTTTGGCGACAACGCTAAATCTGCGCTTATGACGCGCGGACTGGCTGAAATTGCCCGTCTGGGTATGGCCATGGGGGCCAATCCCCTGACTTTTGCCGGACTTGCAGGTATTGGCGACCTAATTGCTACCTGCACAAGTATCCACAGTCGTAACCGGCGAGCCGGACTTATGTTGGCAGAAGGTAAGACGGTAGATGAAATCCAAGCTGAAACATCAATGGTGGTAGAAGGCATCAGAGCAACCAAAGCTGCCTTCCAATTAGCAGCTAAGTATAAGGTTGACATGCCTATAACCGATCAGCTATATCGAGTACTCTATCAAAATAAGTCTCCCAAAGACGCTGTCCTGGAGTTAATGACCCGCAGTCGCACCCACGAGGTCGAGGAAGTTGCGCTTACTAATTTAAACTGGAATTAATAAACTTGGCATAAAAATGTATGGTGACTAATAAAGTATGGTAAGTTACTTTTTAGTTACCATACTTTTTTTATTTTGTAATATTTGGAGTGGCCTGTCATATATTTATAATGACAACTACCGTAATCAGGGAGGGATACGCCAGATGGAAAAATTCGACTTGTTTAGAGATATCGCCGAACGCACTGGTGGAGATATTTATATTGGTGTAGTCGGCCCGGTCCGCACGGGTAAATCAACCTTTATCAAGCGTTTTATGGAGACTATGGTACTGCCTAATATAACTGATCCCTATGACAAAGAACGTGCCAAAGATGAGTTGCCGCAAAGTGCCGGCGGTAAAACCATAATGACGACTGAACCCAAATTTATTCCTAATGAGGCAGTAGAAATTAATGTAAAAGACAACGTGAATGTTAGAGTGCGGGTGGTCGATTGTGTCGGTTACACAGTAGATGGTGCGTTAGGTTATGAAGAAGCTGAGGGACCTCGTATGGTGCTCACACCCTGGTTCGAGAACGAAATTCCCTTCCAGGAAGCAGCTGAGGTAGGCACTCGCAAAGTAATTACTGAACACTCAACAATTGGCTTAGTCGTTACTACTGATGGTACTGTTACCGATCTGTCACGAGATAAATATCTATTAGCTGAAGAGCGGGTCATTACCGAACTTAAAGAACTACAAAAACCATTCTTAGTAATTCTAAATACCGGCAAACCCAATGCAAAAGAAACACGGGAGCTGGTAGCAAAACTAGAAGGTACTTATGATGTACCGGTAATTCCGGTAGACTGTGCCCAATTATCCCATGATGATATATATGGCATTTTGCAAGAGGTACTCTATGAGTTTCCTGTTAGAGAAGTCAATATCACCTTACCTAAGTGGGTTGAGGAGCTTGATAAAGATCACTGGTTACGCCAGAAATTCGAAGGTGCAGTCAGCAATGTAGTGCAATATATTCGACGCCTGCGTGATATTGACCGGGCAATTGACGATTTATCAGGCTACGATTTTGTCGCCGATGTAATTCTTCATGATATGGATCTTGGCAGCGGTATTGCTGTTATTGAAATGACCGCTCGCACAGACCTATTCTACGCTGTTCTTGAAGAGCTCACAGGCTTTACCATCACGGGAGAACATCACCTGCTCAGGCTTATGAAGGATCTTTCAGTGGCCAAACGACAGTATGACAAAATATCGACTGCGTTGGAAGAGGTTGAACAAACAGGTTATGGTATTGTGCCGCCGCAGCTTGATGAAATGGTTCTGGAAGAACCAGAGATTATTCGTACAGGCAATCGCTTTGGCGTAAAACTCAAAGCTTCAGCACCTTCTTTACATATCATCCGCACTGATGTGCAAGCTGAAATCTCACCGATTATTGGCACTGAAAAACAAAGCGAAGAACTGATTCAATACCTAATGCGAGAATTTGAAGGCGAGCCGGAAAAAATCTGGCGTACTAATCTGTTTGGAAAATCGTTAAATGAACTTGTTCGTGAAGGTATTCAAAATAAATTGACAAGTATGCCGGAAAATGCACAAATGAAACTAAAAGATACACTTCAGAAAATCGTTAATGATGGTAGTGGCGGATTAATATGTATCATTTTTTAAATAAACCAATACTATATCCATGATTAGCAGTCAGTTCTGTAAAGGACTGACTAATTTTTTTGTATTTTTGCTTGTAAAAGCCGCTATTTTGATGATATAATGTCTACCATATAAAGATATCCATCCGCAACAGCAGTACCAAGGAGGTCAATATGGTTACAGGACAAAAAGCTATTTTTTATCTAGTTCGGGAGGAGATTTTACCCGAAGCCATAAAAAAAACAATTAAAGTAAAAGAATTATTAAAACGTGGTGAAGCGCGAACTATCAACGAAGCAGTCGAAAAAATGGAATTGAGCCGTAGCGCCTACTACAAATATAAGGACTATGTATTTCCGTTTTACGAAGCAAGTAAAGAAAAAATTGTAACAATCGCTTTACTGTTAGAACACAAATCAGGTGTATTATCACGGGTTTTGAACACCGTAGCCAACGAACATGGCAGTGTACTAACAATTAATCAGGGCATTCCACTTCAGGGAGTGGCAAACGCGACAATATCGATTGAAACTGCCGAGTTAGTTATCGACTTGGAGGCATTGCTTGACAAGTTGAGAATGGTAGATGGAGTAAAGAGACTGGAAGTTTTAGGCCAGGCTTAGGAGGCAAACTATGAGTGTAATTAATATTGCTTTGTTGGGAATGGGTACTGTAGGTACCGGCGTTGTGAAAATTTTAACTAATAACGCCCATAATATTTCCCAAAAAGTAGGTATACCAGTTGTAATTAAGAAAATACTGGTGAGAAATCTTACCAAAGCTAGAACCGTAACAACAGAGGCTGAGCTAGTGACTAACATGGAAGAAATCCTAAATGATCCTGACATTTCAATTGTCGTCGAAATCATGGGCGGAGAAATTCCTTCTAAGGACTATATGGTGGCTGCGCTTAAAGCCGGTAAGCATGTTGTCACTGCCAACAAAGATGTTGTATCCAAATATGGTCGTGAACTCTTTGAGGCGGCTGAAGCCAGCCAGGTTGATTTTCTCTTTGAGGCCAGTGTGGGCGGTGGTATTCCCATTATCCGTCCGCTTAAGCAGTGTTTAGCTGCCAATAAGATTACCGAAATTATGGGCATAGTAAATGGGACCACTAACTATATGCTTACCAAAATGTCAAATGAGAAGCTGGACTATGCTGACGTACTAGCTGAAGCGCAGGCCAAAGGCTATGCCGAATCTGATCCAACAGCCGATGTCGGTGGCTTCGATGCTGCCCGCAAGATTGCCATTCTGGCATCAATTGCCTTTGGTGTCCGAATTACACTGGATGATGTCTCCATCGAAGGGATAACCAACATCTCTATTCAAGATATTGAATATGCTAAAGAACTTGGTTTTATTATCAAACTACTGGCCATTGCCAAGCAAAACGAGCAGGGGATTAATGTCCGGGTTCATCCGGCACTCCTGCCAGCCGGCCACCCGTTAGCCTCAGTCAATGACGTGTATAACGCAATATTCGTCAAAGGAGATGCCGTAGGTGAAACTATGTTTTACGGCCGTGGTGCAGGGGAATTGCCGACAGCCAGTGCAGTTGTTGCTGATGTAATTGATGTCGCCCGTGATATTCGCCATCATGTCAGCAGCCGTATTTTATGTACCTGTTTTGATCAAAAACCTATTTATCCGGTCAATAAAATAGAATCCCCGTATTACATTAGACTGCTTGTTGAAGATAAACCTGGCGTATTAGCAGCCATTGCCGGCGCATTTGGCGCTCAGCAAGTCAGCTTACATTCTGTTATTCAAAAGCGAAAAGTCGAAGGTTCTACTGAACTTGTCCTTATTACCTATCGGGTATCTGATGAAAATATTCGTTTGGCCATGAGCACCTTGCTGGGTATGTCAGTAGTAAGTAAATTAGGTAGTGTTATTCGAGTAGAAGCAGAACAAATTTCATAAGTTCAAAGGGTGGCGATACTATGGCAAGTACCGTAAAAATTCGCGTGCCGGGAACAACAGCCAATTGTGGCCCCGGGTTTGATGCAGTCGGCATTGCATGTACATTATACAACGATCTTGAGCTTACCTTGAGTGACGAGGACGGTATATCGCTGGAGATAACGGGAGAAGGAGCCGAGTTCATTCCCGCTGACGATTCTAACGTTGTAATTAAGGCGATAAAAATGATTCTAAACAAAACCGGCCATACAGCCAAAGGCATAAAGCTCACGATGATTAATAAAATTCCCCTTGCCCGGGGTCTTGGCAGTAGCGCAGCAGCTATTGTTGGTGGACTGGTCGGCGCCAATGAGCTTACTGGCCGCCACTTTACCAAAGAAGATATTTTGGCTATGGCAACAACCATCGAGGGTCACCCTGATAATGTTGCTCCCGCCATATTTGGTGGGATTACTGTAAGCATTATGGATAGTGGCATCGCTAAGTATCTCCGTTTTTTACCCCCTGCAGATTTTTCGATGGTGGTTGTAATTCCCGAGTTTAATCTATCTACTAAAGCCGCCCGCAAGGTACTGCCTGAAACAGTACCTTTTACTGATGCTGTATTCAATGTCAGCCGGGCAGCACTCCTAATTGGTGCCCTATGTACCGGCGAATTGAAGCTATTGTCGCATGCACTGCAAGATAGACTACACCAGCCTTACCGGGAAAAACTCATTCCCGGAATGGCCCAAGTCCTGTCAGCTGCTCGCCAGGCAGGCGCACTGGGGGCAGTTCTAAGCGGTGCCGGGCCTTGCCTGTTAGCCTTTACTGATGGTAACTCTGACAAGATCGGCAGGGCTATGGTTAAAGCCTTTCATATTCACAAAGTAAAAGCAAGCTATCAGCTTTTGCAAATTGACCAGCAAGGTGCTGTCATTATATAGCTATCTGATTGGATTACAAGTAAAAAAGAACACCTGTTCATAATTAGCGCGAACAGGTGTTCTTTTGATACTAAGCCAATGAAGATTAAAACAATTAATTGCCAGCGAGCATAATTAACAATTATAGCGATTGTTAAGGGGGCAAAATATATGGCTTTTTCAGAAAAAAAGAGTGTTCGACCAATCATAAAATTACCGTTTACAAGCACCGAACTTATCTTAGAATGTATTGCGGTTATTGGTTTAATCTTCATGATTGGAACACTGGTTTCTTCGTGGTCATCAATTTCAGAAATAGTGCCAAAACATTTCGGTCCTACAGGAGAAATCGATGCATGGGGCAATAAGAATCTTCTTTATTTTCCCATTACGCCTGCGGTTATCATTTATATTTTCTTATCTGTACTAACTCGTTTTCCGCATATTTACAACTATCCAGTCAATATTACTGAGGAAAACGCAGAAAGACAGTATAGAACTGCTCGCACTTTAATAATAGCGGTAAAAACTGAAATAGTGTTGATTTTTATCTACATCCAATGGACTATGATAACTAAGACTAAAGCGTTGTTTTTACCTGTGTTTTTATTTATATTGCTGGGGACTTTATGCTATTTCGTATACCGCGCTTATAAGCTAAAATAACATGACCAACGCTAAGAAAAGGAGACCATCATGGCGATTGAAAAAGTGAAAGCGTATTTTGAAAAATATAACTTGGCGGATCGGGTACAGGAATTTGAAGTGTCCAGTGCAACCGTGGAGCTTGCCGCAGCCGCATTACATTGTGAACCGAAAAGAATTGCAAAAACGCTCTCATTTATGGTCGGCGAACAGGCTATTTTGGTCGTCACCGCCGGTGATGCCAAAATAGATAATGCAAAATACAAGGCGCAATTTGGAACGAGAGCGAAAATGCTTACTTCCGGCGAGGTGGTTGATCTGATTGGCCATGCTATAGGTGGGGTTTGTCCTTTTGCCGTCAAAGAGGGAGTTGTCGTTTATCTGGATGAATCTCTAAAAAGATTTGAAACGGTATTTCCGGCTTGCGGTAGCAGCAATAGCGCCATTGAGCTGACAATAGAAAAACTGGAAAAATACTCAAACTATTCTGCGTGGGTGGATGTATGTAAATGCTGGAATGAAAAATAGTGTATGTTATAAGAAAAACGCTATCGCGGCCTTTTAATCTTCAGCCAAAAAATAGTAATGCTATAGTCCACGATACCGTTATTCCTTTGCGTACTTTGAATACTTTGCGGTAACAATCCTTAAAATGGGATGGGCTTGACTTTTGGCTAGTTCTTTGGATTTGCACACATCAGATATTTGGCCAATCGAATACAAGGTGAAGGCCTTTTACTTTTGGCATTGCCCCAAAAGTAACAAAAGGTCTAGGCCCCAAGCCTCCAAAAGCTGAAAAGCCAGGCGGTATTCCTAAAATCCGTAAACTCGCTACGCTCAGACAGTACGGATTTTTTAACGGAATTCCGTCCGGCTTTTCTCCTGCGGAACGCTTTTTCCGGCAAAGGCCGAAGGGTTACGGGAGTTACGAGGGTTACTGGATGCAAACAGTACAGCCACCTGTTCCGGGTTTCGTATTTGACACCCCTTGTTTTATAAGACCTCCACGATTCTCAAAAACTTATACTTTATCTTATAAGAAAAGACTTGACTTGTGCCAAGTCCTTCAGGACGTCGGCAGAAGCCTTAGTCGTTCTTATGTCAACAGAATTGCGTTATAACTTCTGGTAGACAAAAAAATCAGGAGTAAGCTATTATGCCTATTCCTGATTTTCCACTGGAAATATTTCTTTAATATCTATCTGCAGCTCGGGGAATACGATTAGTGCTATGGCGGTATCTTGGCTAAAGTAATCGGGTTTTCTATACTCCGATAGGGCTTCATTGAGATAGAATTGACATCGAGTAAGCCATCCTATTTCTCTCTATGCGATTTGCGTGATAACAATATGTGCTGAAACAGGCCTTTCCCCTCCAGCCGAAGTAGTGGGGACTATAGTCGGTGGTGCATTGCCAGCAGGATATCGTACAGTGAGTACGCTATCAATAACTTCCGTTTCCACAAGCGCAATTCCTACTATCTGTGTAGTACCTGTTGCTCGCCCGACAACCGTATAGTCTAGGTCAGCGTCATTGAGAGTTAAAATCAGTTGTCCGTTTGAGTCCACACCCACCTGAAATAAGACCTGATAAGTGCCAATTGCACCCAAATTAAATTCGCTGGCGCTGAGACGGGTAATATTAGTCCCAACCACAGGTCCATTTCGCGGAAACATTACGTCGCTACCGGCAGCAACTACCTGAGCATCAGTAGGTATCAACGCATAAAAATCTGCAGCACTTAATACTCCTCCAGCAGGCCCGGCAGCACCGGCAGGACCGGCAGGACCAGCAGCACCGGCAGGACCGGCAGGACCGGCAGCACCAGCAGGACCGGCAACACCAGCAGGCCCGGCAACACCAGCAGGCCCAGCAGCACCAGCAGGCCCGGCAGGCCCAGCAGCACCAGCAGGCCCAGTATCACCAGCAGGCCCGGCAACACCAGCAGGCCCGGCAGGCCCAGCAGGACCGGCAAGACCAGCAGGACCAGCAGGACCGGCAAGACCAGCAGGCCCAGCAGGCCCAGCAGGTCCGGCAAGACCAGCAGGCCCAGCAGGCCCAGCAGGTCCGGTAGGACATACTGGTGGACATATTACGGGACATATTGGGGGACATTCTTGGTCGTCATGACAATCTTGGTCTTCAGTACATTCTTGGTCTTCAGAATCTTCTTTATCGCAAGAACAGTCTTCATCTGTATGATATTTATGACATTTAGAGCATTTGAAATATGGAATTCGGTCATTGGACTCGACGCTTCCTGGTCTGGAATCGGTCTTATCACTGTTGTCGCTTACCTGAATACTTTTGGGATCATCAGAAAGCATAGTAATCTCGCCCTCCCTCTTTAGTAAAAAATTGGTTATACTTTAAAATATGCAAATAATTATGGCAATGTGCTAAGACGTCTGTAAATATTGTTTCTATCCCTAGTCGATGAAGACAGTTACGATAAGAAAACCGCTATTGCGGCCTTTTGGTTTCGAGCACATCCGGGGTGTCAATTGGGGACGTTCCCCAATTGACACTCTAAGTATCGAAGAACGGTTTATTTTCATAGACGAATTAATAAGTGGTAAAGAACAATTACAATTAAATGCCTGCTTAAACCGGGTGGTATTAATGACCCTCGAATATTCGTTAAATGCTAATGATAACATTTAGATTGAGCAACAAGACCATGGATAGATATGCTTGCGAGAGGCTCTATGAGCAGGTTTATAATGAACCTACTGGTTAAGCAGTATTGAAAACGATCTTTTTGTCTTCACATACGTGCATTCTGTGTAAAAAAGTACTACTATTAGAAAAGGATGGAAATTGGATCGCATGTGTAGGGTGAATAATCCTGCATTTGTGATCCTTTTTAATTTCCTCCTGTAAAATGTCCCATGATCTGATGATAAACTTCAATATGGGATTAGAACCCCACCTGAAGCTAAGTCTAATTTATGGGTGGTTACAGGAGGGCATAGAGCCTCCGTATCAAAAGGGAGGGTATTTCATTATGGTAATGGTGTATACACCAGGTAAAAAATTCGAATGAATGTCGAACAAGATAAAATAGCCGAAATTGCTAAAGAGTGGGCGGAAGCAAAAAAACGTTGTTGTCTTTACTGGAGCTGGTATGAGTACCGAGTCAGGGTTGCCCGACTTTAGGTCTGTACATGGGCTTGGAAAACGCGTCCCGAAAGTATGGCAACAATGGAAAGCATGGGGAAGTCCCTTAATCCTTGTTGCTGTTTACTAGTCGTTAGTATATACTAATACTTGGACGGGTTGCGGTCATGGCGATTTAGGCTGTAATCTGGCTCATTATGCGAGTAAATACCCTTCGTTCGCGGTGTCGAGTGGCGCACCGGGCAATTAATGCCAGCGTGCGAAGGGGGGCGATCAGGATTGATCTAAAAAGTGTTCGGTTTCGGCTTCGGCTTAAACTGCCTGGCTTTATAGAGGTCTTGTTGGCCGCGATATGGTGTAAAAAATAGAACCGTCAACCTCTCGTAAAGGTTGACGGCCATCTAAAATCCCTTATCCGATTACCGCCCGGTGTGTACCACTCTCCGAGCAGGGCCGCGAACGCCATTCGCGGCTTCTGTTTTTATTATATCCTAAATTACCGAAAAATACAAGTAAATAGGTGCTTTTCCAGAAGGGACGGGGGGACAGGTGGAAGGGACGGGGGGACAGGTGTATTGTCCCAGAAGTTAGTGACAGCAACTTCCGGATTCATTGGGAAAAGTGCTCCGGATTATTCAGAAAATTAAGCACTCGATTTGAAGATTGTTAAAATGTTTTGGGAAAAGGAGACCATCATGGCGATTGAAAAAGTGAAAGCGTATTTTGAAAAATATAACTTGGCGGACCGGATACAGGAATTTGAGGTGTCCAGTGCAACCGTGGAGCTTGCCGCAGCTGCATTAAATTGTGAACCGCAAAGAATTGCAAAAACGCTCTCCTTTATGGTCGGCGGACAGGCTATTTTGGTCGTCACCGCCGGTGATGCCAAAATAGATAATGCAAAATACAAGGCGCAATTTGGAACGAAAGCGAAAATGCTTACTTCCGGCGAGGTGGTTGATCTGATTGGCCATGCTATAGGTGGGGTTTGTCCTTTTGCCGTCAAAGAGGGAGTTGTCATTTATCTGGATGAATCTCTAAAAAGATTTGAAACGGTATTTCCGCCTTGCGGTAGCAGCAATAGCGCCATTGAGCTGACAAAAGAGAAACTGGAAAAATACTCGAACTATTCTGCGTGGGTGGATGTATGTAAATGCTGGAATGAAAAATAGTGTGTGTTATAAGAAAAACGCTACGCGTCCTTTGAATTTGAGCACATCAGCTATCCAATACCCAAATCCATGAATCCTATTGTTGAGTCAATGGAATACAAGGAGCGGGGTTTTACTTTTGGCATTGCCCCAAAAGTAACAAAAGGTCTAGGCCCCAAGCCTCCAAAAGCTGAAAAGCCGGGCGATATTCCTAAAATCCGTAAACTCGCTACGCTCAAACAGTACGGATTTTTTAACGGAATACCACCCGGCTTTTCTCCTGCGGAACGCTTTTTCCGGCAAAGGCCGAGGGGTTACGGGAGTTACGAGGGTTACTGTGGACTACCTTATGGGGGCACACTTTCTTTAAGGCCTCCAGGACTCCAAAACTTATACTTTCTTATACTAAAATAAACCCGGTCATGGCCGGGCTGGTTACTTAACTGCTTTTAATTTATCCACTTCAACTTCCTGTCTAAAGAGCCGGTCATTCAATACTCTAAACTGAGCCGACAGGTCATTAACGTCATCTTTCGTAGCGGCTTTACCCGTCAGGACATTGAGATCATGGCCAAAACTGTGGAGCTGAGCATTAACTTCTTCTGAGTTATGCCGGAGAGCGTGAACGATTTGGCTAATTTCAATTTGTTGGCGTTCGCTTGCCATGTCAGACTCTATCCTGTCAAGGCGTTTATTTGTTTGTTGTTGGCCTTCTTTTAGGTTTTTAAGCTCACCAAGTATCTGTTTTAATAACTCTTCCATGCAGACACCTTCCTTCACAGTTATTATAAACTGCTGGGACGGGACAGACAAGCCAGAACTATTGTTCGTTGTACGAATTTCACGGCTGAAAATTCAGCCGTGAAAATTCCAGCGAGCCTGGGAGGGACTATTTACCACCCCTGTGTTGAGTAGTAAAGGAAGATTTACATTATGTTTGTAGTGGAAATCGTTTTTAAAAATAAACAGTTAAATGATGCGAACTACGCAACTCGAAGTAATTCAGCTTTTGCTGGGAGCATTACGCATGAATGGGCAGATTCTTGATGAGAGACTAGGGGACAGGGAAGGAATTAGGGGACAGGTGTACTGTCCCAGAAGCTAGTGGCATAACATCTCATGATAACTATAATGGCCTTGCCAAAGTTTCTGGGACAAACAACCTGTCCGTGCGCCAAGCGAAGGGTGCATCATATAGTGGGTGTGAACCCCACTGAATAAGGTTTAGCAAACCATTCATAGCGAGTCTTGGACGATAATGAGGTAACTTATATGGTTAAGCGTAGACAGCAAGGTAGTAGGCCGTAAGCGTAAGTTGAAGGGATAGAGCTCCGAAATACAAATCGAGAGGGCTGATGCTTTGGACAGAGCAGAAAGCAACATTAAAATAATCGATAAGCGAGAATATTTTAGCCTCTCCGGAGTCGTAGACCATTGTCAATTGGGGACGTTCCCTAATTGACATTCTAGGTATCGAAGAAAGGTTTATTTTCATAGACGAATTAATAAGTGGTAAAGAACAATTACAATTAAATGCCTGCTTAAACCTGGTGCTATTAATAACTTTCGAATATTCGTTAAATGCTAATAAAAACATTTAACAAGACCATGGATAGATATGCTTGCGAGAGGCTCTACGACCAGGTTTCTAATGAACTTACTGGTTAAGCAGTATTGAAAACGATCTTTTTGTCTTTACATACTTGCATTCTGTGTAAAAAAGTACTACTATTAGAAAAGGATGGAAATTAAAAAGTAGAGTCGCCGTGTCCTATAGGTGGTGACACACCTATAGGCACGAGCAGGTGCCAGAACACCTACACGTAACAGCGAACTGTTCACGACGACAATCTTATTATACCCGTTTGCCGGCTTGATTACAAGTTTTGGCAATTC
This sequence comes from Sporomusa sp. 246TCP1, assembly GCF_057319775.1. Taxonomy (NCBI): domain Bacteria; kingdom Bacillati; phylum Bacillota; class Negativicutes; order Selenomonadales; family Sporomusaceae; genus Sporomusa; species Sporomusa sp. 246TCP1. The sequence continues at coordinate 1,756,850 of NZ_CM170492.1, forward strand.
GGCTGTAATGATTGTCGCGAAGGCAGAGAGCTGTGCGACTGCATGCAATATTCGCTTGATTCATATTAAGGTACAGGTTTGGTTGTATCTTGATACTGTTGCAAGTATCGATGGGATCGCATGTGTAGGGTGAATAATCCTGCATTTGTGATCCTTTTTAATTTCCTCCTGTAAAATTCCTATTAATGGGCAGTTACAGGAGGGCATAGAAAGCCTCCATAGTAAAAAAGGGAGGGTAATTCATTATGGTAACGGTGTATACACCAGGTAAAAAATTTGAATGTGTAGAGATTAACCTTGTCAAGTTTAAACTGTTAATTGATGAAACTGGGCAAGAATTTCTGCTGATGTACGATTTAAATCGGCAATACCTGTATACCCTACAACACGTGGAAGGAGAGCGTCCGGATTTCACCTATATTGATGAGGTAATCCAAATCGAAGAAGAACCGCAGTGTGGGAAAATCTTTCAAACTTGTCTATGATAACCATTAATGCACTCAAACTAATCAATGGCAGCAATTTTATAGAACCGAAAATATAATATGTTGTCATTACTCATGGAAGAATATCTAGTCAAATACATATTCCAATTGGAGGCTAAATATGAAGATATTGAAAGTTGTTCTACTCGTTGTCGCAATATTGATTGCGACTGGATATTACTTTCTACAACCTTCAGACCCAGTTGTTAAAGAAGTTGTAAAGGTTGAGAAAAGTCCAAATGGAAAGTTTCAGGCTATTGTTTTTACTGACATTGGTGGTAATGCCACTGTTGATTTTTCTAATAATGTTGTCATTCTAAAAGCTGATGAAAGTCTTAGTAGAAATCAAACAGTAAATAGTGATCAAATTATGGGTGTCAATTGGGGACGTTCCCCAATTGACACTCTAAGTATCGAAGAACGGTTTATTTTCATAGACGAATTAATAAGTGGTAAAGAACAATTACAATTAAATGCCTGCTTAAACCTGGTGGTATTAATGACCCTCGAATATTCGTTAAATGCTAATGATAACATTTAGATTGAGCAACAAGACCATGGATAGATATGCTTGCGAGAGGCTCTATGAGCAGGTTTATAATGAACCTACTGGTTGAGCAGTATTGAAAACGATCTTTTTGTCTTCACATACGTGCATTCTGTGTAAAAAAGTACTACTATTAGAAAAGGATGGAAATTGGATCGCATGTGTAGGGTGAATAATCCTGCATTTGTGATCCTTTTTAATTTCCTCCTGTAAAATGTCCCATGATCTGATGATAAACTTCAATATGGGATTAGAACCCCACCTGAAGCTAAGTCTAATTTATGGGTGGTTACAGGAGGGCATAGAGCCTCCGTATCAAAAGGGAGGGTATTTCATTATGGTAATGGTGCATACACCAGGTAAAAAATTCGAATGAATGTCGAACAAGATAAAATAGCCGAAATTGCTAAAGAGTGGGCGGAAGCAAAAAAACGTTGTTGTCTTTACTGGAGCTGGTATGAGTACCGAGTCATGGTTGCCCGACTTTAGGTCTGTACATGGGCTTGGAAAACGCGTCCCGAAAGTTTGGCAACAATGGAAAGCATGGGAAGTCCTTTAATCCTTGTTGCTGTTTACTAGTCGTTAGTATATACTAATACTTGACGGGTTGCGGTCATGGCGAGTTAGGCTGTAATCTGCTCATTAGGCGAGTAAATACCCTTCGTTCGCGGTGTCGAGTGGCGCACCGGGCAATTAATGCCAGCGTGCGAAGGGGGGGCGATCAGGATTGATCTAAAAAGTGTTCGGTTTCAGCTTCGGCTTAAACTGCCTGGCTTTATAGAGGTCTTGTTGGCCGCGATATGGCGTAAAATAGAACCGTCAACCTCTCGTAAAGGTTGACGGCCATCTAAAATCCCTTATCCAATTACCGCGCGGTGTGTACCACTTTCCAAGCAGGGCCGCGAACGCCATTCGCGGCTTCTGTTTTTATTATATCCTAAATTGCCGAAAAATACAATAAATGGGCGCTTTTCTGAAGGTTATAATAATTCTTTTGGTAGAGCTATAAATTTATTTAAAGCCCTTGCGTAGGGGTTTTATTTTTTTGCTCGCGCTCTGGCTTCGGCATACGGGCCTCGCCAGGAAGGGTACAACAACATGGCCCAGTGGGAGCATAGCTGTTACACCAAGTGCAAAGTAGGTAGTCATGGTAAACTCGTTGTTTAACTGGCAATAATCTCAAGCGAAATTCGTTCTTCCATATTTAGATGAAAGTATCCATATGGATTAATATGACTGTAAATCAAGGGTCTCGCCAGTAAAACGCGTGTAAAACGTACGCTAAGAACATTGTAAGTGATAAAAAGCCGTTATTCCTTATGGGAAAACGGCTTTTTATCACTTATAATTAGTATTACTTTTCAATATATGCTATGAATTATCTCCTTTACCACGCCTAGCATATTATTGAGGAGCTGTATGTTTAATAATCCAATCGCCAATTGTCTGCAAAACACTTGGTGCTATTGTTTCTTGTATAGTAGCATATTCAGAAGGAGATCCGGTCCGACAATTTTGAAACAAGTGATTAAGATTTGGCATTTCCTTAATCGTAAAATCTTTATTATTGCCTTCGGTTAACGCTATCCGTATAGCTCCTAAATTTTCTTTTGGTGGCACTTGCAAATCCTTTTCACCATTAATCGCTAATACGGGACAAGTGACTGCCTTTAATGTAGGTTTAGGATCATAATATATGAAGAAACGAAACCAAGGAGTCGAACAAGCTTTTAGGGAATCTTCAATTGCTTTAGGACTACCAATCATTTTTTTCTCGGAATCACTCAGATTGTTATAAGTATCGCTAGCCAGTTCATGAAATTTATTTTGAATAACAGCGGCATCCGTTTCTTGTTTTACAATCATAAAGGTTTTCTTCATTATAGCTTGTATTTTTGCAATATCAGAATCCTTTTGACCACTGACCTTGCAGCATAATGCTGTTTGCAACAATAGTAATTCGTCGCTAGGCTGGCCTGGTCCAGCCATTAATACTATGTAGGCAATATCTGCACTTTTTATCGCAGCCATCGGGGCTATCATGCCACCTTCACTATGCCCAATTAAGCCAATTTGCTTGGGATTAACTTCCTTTCGATTTTTTAAAAATTCAACTCCAGCTAAGACATCGCCACAAAAATCAGCGCTGGTAGACAAATCAACATTACCAGTAGAGTCGCCAACACCACGATCATCCACTCGCAAAACTGCGATTCCTTTCCTGGCTAAATAATCGGACAGAATCCAAAAAGGATGGTGCCCTGCGACTGTTTCGTCTCGGTCTTGAGCTCCACTGCCGGTAATTAAAATAACTGTTGGAAACGGTCCTTCTCCTTGCGGTATTGCAAGTGTGCCCGAAAGTGTTACCTTTCCAGCTTTATTCTCATAGGTAACTTCCTCTTCTTTATACGTAAATGGAGGTTTTGGGTCTTGTGGACGAGTTATTTTCGGTATAGTGTTTGTTCGTTCCATAGTTACAGTAAGAGCAGTTGATGATATTGAAGGTATTCTGAATTCACCAACTAACTTTCCTTTACTGTTTAGACTGCCCTTAAAAGTACCTATATTTTGTATTTCACAAAAAAAATTTCCGTTATTAAATTCAGTCTTACTAGCTAAAATATCTGCGGAACCTCTATCAGGGCTACCAAGTCTACTTACCAAAGAACCATCCGAATTTTGAGCAACTCTTAGATATACTATTCGTTCCGGTGCTCCAGAAACTTTGAGTGTTCCCAGCCATATTCCAGATATGTCCTCAGTAACGTTATGTTCTGCTAATATTACTCCCATACTCATAATCATGATAAAGAAAGTAATTGCTAGTATAGTAAAACTTTTTCTCATTTATATCCCCCTCAAAATAATTAATTAACATTTTTGAAAAAAATACCATATATTATTAGGTTAACCGATTTAGTTTTAAATGTCTAGCCGAGGTATAAAAGAAAAGCAGAAGGACAGGGGGACGGTGGTAGTGTATTGAATCAGACACCGTAGACCAAATATATTTATCAAAGGATTAAAAGATTCGGTTAATTTCTGTCCTGAAAAATATAGTATCTAATTTTGAGAATAATATAGATAAGAATGGGATGAGATTTGTTACTTAGCAAAGATTAGGATAATTATTACATGATGCCTCTTCTCTGCTTGACAACTAATAGATGACCGGTCTAATATATAATTATGAAAAACAATGACACAAAACAGAAAATAATTGAAACTGGATCTGAAATTATTCTTGCCAAAGGTTATAATGCAACTGGTCTGCAGGCGATTTTAACAGCAGCGGGTGTTCCCAAGGGATCATTTTATTATTATTTCCGCTCAAAGGAAGATTTTGGCGTCGCTATTGTGGAATATTATGGGCGAATAAACTTTGATATAACAATGTCTGTTTACAATGATCAGAATTTGTCACCCAAGCAGAAGTTAAATAAACTGTTCATTTTTGGACGCGACTATCGGGCGCAACATGGCTGTAACGCTATGTGTTTGATTGGAAATCTGGGTACAGAGATGGCTAAAGCTAGTGAAGCAATTCGTATTGCTATGAAAAAAGAAGCTGAACGTCAGGTGAAAGTTATTGCCGGCATTATTGCTGAGGCTCAAGCCCAGGGAGAAATTTCGTCTACTCATAGCCCTCAATCTCTTGCTGAGTTTATAGGCGCCGCCTGGCAGGGAGCACTTACCAGTATGCAAATCAATCAAGATATAAAACCCTTAGATATTTTTCTGGAACAAATATTTGATAATCTTCTAGCCTAATGGAAACGTCTACATAGAAGTGCCAATATAAGAATTTTATAGACGACCGGTCTAATAATAAAGGGGGTTATAATTTTGCTAACAATTAACAGGGAGAAATGCATCGCTTGTGGGATGTGTGTCAAAATTTGTCCGTTCAGAATAATAGGAATAGATAAATCGGAAGCGAAACCCGTACCGTCAATTGTTCCTAATATGGAAGCAAGCTGTTGGGCTTGCGGTCACTGCGAAGCAGGTTGTCAGCAAGGAGCTATTAAGCTGGAAAATGATCTTCCCGGAGAAAATACTGTCTTGCTTAACGAACTGAAAGTATCACTGGCGCAATTAGAACAACACCTGCGGGGACGACGCTCCATCCGACATTTTAAAGAAGGACCGGTTGATATTACCGTCATGAAAGAACTAATTGATATTGTACGGTTCGCGCCTTCGGCAGGTAATTTGCGTCCATTGCACTGGTTAGTGATTTATGACCGTAAACAAGTTCATTCGCTGGTAGCATTAGCGATTGATTGGATTAAGCAAAAGCTAGGATCATGTGACACTATTCTTCCTGACTATAAGTGGTATGAGCATTATGTTGAGGCGTGGAGGCAAGGCAAAGATGTGATTTGTCACGATGCGCCTCACTTAGTGCTAGTGCATGCTCATAAGGATTACCAATTTGCGCCTATGGATGCGGTGATTGCATTAACATATCTTGAACTTACTACCGCAGCGTACGGTGTGGGGGCATGTTGGGTTGGAGGATTTCAGCGTTTGGCTGTTCAGTCAGAAACTCTGCAAAAATCGTTAGCTCTGCCGGCGGACCACGTTCTGCTTGGCGCAATGGTCCTAGGCAAGCCCCGCTACCAATATCACTATATCCCCAGACGGAAGCAAGCCTCTGTGGAGTGGAGATAAATAATTAGGAAATTCGTACGCTTTGAATTGCTTTAGAAAGAAAGTTTTGGATGCCTATAAATTTAATTAGATTTAGGCTTTTACGAGTGTCAATTGACACTCAGGTATCGAAGAACGGTTTATTTTCATAGACGAATTAATAAGTGGTAAAAAACAATTACAATCAAATGCCTGCTTAAACTTGGTGGTATTAATGACCTTCGAATATTCGTTAAATGCTAATGAAAACATTTAGATTGAGCAACAAGACCATGGATAGATATGCTTGTGAGAGGCTCTACGAGCAGGTTTCTAATGAACCTACTGGTTGAGCAGTATGGAAAACGATTTTTTTGTATTCACATACTTGCATTCTGTGTAAAAAAGTACTACTATTAGAAAAGGATGGAAATTAAAAAGTAGAGTCGCCGTGTCCTATAGGTGTCTCACCACCTATAGGCACGAGCAGGTGCCCGAACACCTACACGTAACAGCGAACTGTTCACGACGACAATCTTATTATACCCGTTTGCCAGCTTGATTACAAGTTTTGACAATTCGGCTGTAATGATTGTCGCGAAAAACAGAGAGCTGTGCGACTGCATGCAATATTCGCTTGATTCATACCAAGATACAGGTTTGGTTGTATCTCTTTGTATCTTGATACTGTTGCAAGTATCGATTGGATCGCATGTGTAGGGTGAATAATCCTGCATTTGTGATCCTTTTTAATTTCCTCCTGTAAAATTTCCCATGATCTGATGATAAACTTCAATATGGGATTAGAACTCCACCTGAAGTTAAGTCTTATTTATGGGTGATTACAGGAGGGCATAGAGCCTCCATACCAAAAAGGGAGGGTATTTCATTATGGTAATGGTGTATACACCAGGTAATAAATTCGAATGTGTAGAGCTTAAACAAGTCCAGTTTAAACTGCTCATTGATGAAAATGGGCAACAGTATCTACTGATGTACGATTTGGGTCAGCAGTACCTATATGGCGTACAACATAGGAAATGGGACCAGCCGGATTTCACCTATATTGATGAGGTAATCCATATTGAAGAAGAACCGCAGCGTAAGAGCAGTTTTCAAAACTTGTCCAGGACAAACCTTATCTAATCTTTTATCCGCCGCATCGCATGGTAACTACCAAGAGCAGCTAACGTACGCGGTCGCCAAGGATTACCAAGAAGTTATTCCGGCAAAGGTATGGTATACACAATACCATACCTTTGCCATTATGGGTGTTTTAAAAAGTCGAGTTTTATCAGAATGTCAGTTAGCCCAAAAATTGGAAATTAATAGATTGAAGGTCACAAATAGGATGATGAACTCGTGTGTAATTAGTCGGAATTAAAAGGAGCGTGTGCGCAATGCCAGCAACACCGGGATCTAAGGGCAAGTTAAAATTCTGGAGGCTGGAAGGACGGGGACAAGTGTACTGTCCCAAAAGCTAGTGGCATAACATCTCGTGATAACTATAATTGGCCTTGCCAAAGTTTTTGGGACAAGCCAACGACCTGTCCCCTGGAAGATTACCATACTCCAAAAGTAGGGGTGAGCTATACCCAAACGACTATTCCAATCGTCTACCTTCGGGTGGGCGTTTTTTGTTGTTTTAAGCAGGAATATGTTAGATTATATAGAATAATATCCCAATGAGCAAAATTCTGAGAGCAGTGTAAGGAAACATGGACACTTACAAACATCTCTCTTTAGGTAGCTCAAAAAATAAGCTTTGAAGTCTAAGGAGGAAAACACAATGAAAAGACAAACAGCTATGGCTCTTGCAGCAGTATTTGCAATGAGCATAGCAGGAACTGCCTTGGCTGCTCCTGCTAATCCCTTCGTCGATGTACCTGCAAAACACTGGGCATATGATTCCATCAACAAACTTGCTCAAGCTGGCGTAATTTCCGGCTATGGCGATGGCACCTTCCATGGTGACAAAACCCTTACCCGTTATGAAGTTGCTACTATAGTTGCCAAAGCAATGGCTAACAGTGACAAAGCTGACGCTGCATCCCAAAAGGAGATTGAAGCTCTAAAAGCTGAATTTGGTACAGAACTCAATAATCTTGGCGTCCGTGTTGATAACCTTGAAAAGAACGCCTCCAAAGTAAAATTCACCGGTGAAGTACGTGTAAGGCATAATGATCAAGATAATGTTCAAAGTCCTTCTGAATATGCAGAAAATGGCAACAATAGTACAACTCGCTTTCGTTTAAATATGGAAGCACCGATAGACCAAAATGTAACCTTCCATGGCCGGTATGAAGCGGAAAGTGAATGGGGAGCTTCGGCAACTTCAAACCTTACACACGCCTATATTACTGGCAAAGTCAGCAGTTTAGATTATAGTTTTGGTCGTCAGCCCATTTGGCTGGGGCAAGGCCTGCTTGCAGATATCGAAGGTAATTGCGATGGTTTGTTGGTAAGCGGTGGTAAAGATGTGAAAGTTAGTGTAGGAGCTTTCAAAGTTTCGGGAACAAATTATTATTGGCCCGACGAGGATATAGATGGAAATTTTCAGGTTGCAAATATTGATGCAAAAGTAAATAATAATTTGCATGTTTCATTGTCTTACCTAAAAATGAACGACGATTATTTTGGCAAGAGTGCTTATAAAAGCACATCTGTCGGCTTAAACTATACTGGTATCAAAAATTTCACTGTTAGTGGTGAATACGGCCAAAATGACTCCGATGGTATAAAAGACTGGTATACCGACGACGGCGAAAAAGCAAAAGCTTGGATGGCCAAAATCCAATATGCAGGTGCTAAGAAAGACAAAGTAGGTTCCTTGGGAGCATGGATTGGTTATAGAGAGGCTGATCTTGGTTTTGATTTATGTCAATTAACTACGCTTGACAGTGGTAGCCAGGGAGACTGGTATTTCGGTAATTCAGATAATGTCAAAGGTGCTGAATTTGGTGTTGAGTACACTGTATTCCGTAATGGTATCTTTACTTTCCAATACAACGACTTAGAAGCTAAAGATGATTGGTATAAGGATAAAGACAAGAAAAACTTCTTTGCTCAGTTAGAGTATAGTTTCTAATTATTGATTTTTCACAATTCCATTCGGTTATTCTAAAATATAAGTAACCCTCGGCATAAAGTGAGCCGGGGGCTTACTTTATAATTGTAGTTCTAGCGTATCGAAAATATATATTGAGTGACTTACTGTTTATTTAACAGAACGTCAGTTAGCTAAAAATTTTGGCAATTAATAGATTGAAGTTCACCGTAGGAAGGCGTTGCATAGACAGGAATAGTATGTAATAATGTGTACAATATTACCATTTTGATTAAATAGAGGGAGGGTTAACTATGTTAAAAAAATTAGTGATGTGTTTTACATTAGCGGCTTTTTTACTGTCATTAACGGTGCTTACTGGATGTGGTCAACAAAAACAGGCAGAGCCCACTAATTCTGGTAAAAAAATTGTTACGATCGGGTCAGAAACAACTTTTCCACCCTTCGAATTTCAGGATGAAAAAACCCAGGAGTATATTGGTTTTGATATTGATTTAGCCAAGGCGGTGTTTACAAAAGCTGGCTATGAAACTCAGATCATAAGTACTCAGTTTGATGGCCTCATTCCAGCGGTAAATTCAGGAACAATTGATGCGATTGTTTCCGCTATGCAAATTACAGAAGAACGTTCCCAAAAAGTATTGTTTTCTAAACCGTATTATGAGTCAGGACAAAATATTTTAGTTCGAATTGACAATAATACCATAATGAATTGGAATGATCTTGAAGGTAAAAAAATTGGTGTGCAAATTGGTACAACCGGAGCGACGGAAGCTAAAAAAGTGCCTAATGCTACTATTCGCGAGTTTAACAATACCTCAGAAGCTAACTTAGAGCTAAAAACTGGTGGCGTGGATGCAGTAGTCAACAGCGTTCCGGTAAATGCATATTATCTGAAGAACGGTGGCGGTTCAAAAGACGCTAAAATGGTCGGCGATGTCCATAAGGCATTATATTGTAGTATTGCTGTGAAGAAGGACAATACTGAGATGATTGAAAAAGTTAACAATGCCCTTGATGAAATTAAGCAAAATGGCGAATATGACAAGATTTATGAGAAGTGGTTTGGGAAAAAACCATAACACAAAAAGGGTTGCCTCAAGAGCAACTCTTTTTAACATCGTTTTGGATTTATGTCTGCATAAACAAGAGGTGATGTATCCTCATCCTTTATAAGTTGAAAGCCTCATAATAATAGTAAATAATTTTTTAAATAAAAGATTTGATAATTATAAAATCAGGAGAATGCTTAGATTGAGTACTACAAAAAAACAGAGGGACAGGGACCGTGTTTTGAAGTTTTCTACAAAAATAATATCATTTATTCAGAATAGATAAACTAAAAAGATGTTATTTTTGAAAACAAAATCCCTGTCCCCTTGTTTACCTTTTATTTTTGAAAACAAAATCCCTGTCCCCTTGTTTACCTTTGTCCCCTTGTTTACCTTTGACTGGACGCGAAGAATTCAGCCATTTTTTTTCGCAGCACTTTCTCTTGGACTGTATCTTCCGAATCAAGCGGAATGGTAATCTCAAAAGACATTTCTTCGGTACTATTCGTTTTGCTTTCAACTGGCATACGTTTTCCGTCCTTTCTAATATTCACTTTTAACTATTCCCAATTTTGAGTAATTAGGTATTTTTGCCAGCTCTCCCAAATGGTATATTGGAGTCTGCTCACGAAACGGGAAAGATTGTACGCTAACCAGATAATCTAACTTTGCCATTCTATTCTTTTCTAAGAATAACCGCGTATCAATATAGTTCTACACCAATATTTTTTATATCAATTATGTTGGCTGCTGCAATTTTCTCTGTTTGAGCTGACATTGGGTAGCTTCTCTACCCGGCGGAGATTTCCTGCTTAATTTGCAAGAAATCATTCATCATTGAGCATAGGGGTGTCACAGGTATGGGGTTGCCGACATTTGCGTATTTCTTGCATACCAACCTTCGTTCTACCTTACTAAAACACTGTTATGTCGATAATCCCGTCCCCTTGACCGGACATGTTCATCAAAATCAAATATTGTCTTTGGCAATAGTGTCAAATATTGATTTTAATGGCGGAAATATTGTTGTTAATACTGTGCCGAAAAAAACAGAGGGACAGGGACCGTGTTTTGAAGTTTTCTACAAAAATAATATCATTTATTCAGAATAGATAAACTAAAAAGATGTTATTTTTGAAAACAAAATCCCTGTCCCCTTGTTTACCTTTGACTGGACGCGAAGAATTCAGCCATTTTTTTTCGCAGCACTTTCTCTTGGACTGTATCTTCCGAATCAAGCGGAATGGTAATCTCAAAAGACATTTCTTCGGTACTATTCGTTTTGCTTTCAACTGGCATACGTTTTCCGTCCTTTCTAATATTCACTTTTAACTATTCCCAATTTTGAGTAATTAGGTATTTTTGCCAGCTCTCCCAAATGGTATATTGGAGTCTGCTCACGAAACGGGAAAGATTGTACGCTAACCAGATAATCTAACTTTGCCATTCTATTCTTTTCTAAGAATAACCGCGTATCAATATAGTTCTACACCAATATTTTTTATATCAATTATGTTGGCTGCTGCAATTTTCTCTGTTTGAGCTGACATTGGGTAGCTTCTCTACCCGGCGGAGATTTCCTGCTTAATTTGCAAGAAATCATTCATCATTGAGCATAGGGGTGTCACAGGTATGGGGTTGCCGACATTTGCGTATTTCTTGCATACCAACCTTCGTTCTACCTTACTAAAACACTGTTATGTCGATAATCCCGTCCCCTTGACCGGACATGTTCACCAAAATCAAATATTGTCTTTGGCAATAGTGTCAAATATTGATTTTAATGGCGGAAATATTGTTGTTAATACTGTGCCGGAATATAGAAACTTTGGCTATGGCAGATTAGTAGTCTCAAAAGCTGCAAAATGGTGTTTGGAAAATGATGTACTACCTATATATTGGATCGACTCTTTGAACGTTAACTCGTTAAAATTGGCTCTAAGCATTGGGTTTCAAATAATGGCAGAAGAATTGGTAGTTTCAACAGAAAAAGATGAAAAATAGTGTGTGTTTCCATAAGATTTTTGGCATTTAGGGTTGACATCTTTCTCTAAATTGGGTACAATGAATTTTGTCAGTCAGATACTAGGTATCAATTGCTAATGGTGAAGACAAAAAAATCGGGGCGTAGCGCAGTTTGGTAGCGCATTAGTCTGGGGGACTAAGGGTCGCAGGTTCAAATCCTGTCGCTCCGACCAAAAAAGTTTGGGATTCCATCTTGGAATCCCCTTCTTTATAATCATGATAGTAAAAATCCTTGGCTTCTATGCCGTTATCCTACTCTTTTGACCGAGGGTAGGAGTTTTTGGTTTTTTACTGTCACTTTTGACCATTCTTAGTATTTGATCAGAAAAAGTAACCCAACTAATCATATCAGGGGGTAAAAATTAATGTCAAAAGCAGCACTAGTAGTCTTCAGTGGTGGACAAGACAGCACTACATGTCTGTTCTGGGCGATGCAACACTTTGATAAAGTAGCAGCGATTACGTTTAACTATAACCAAAGACATAAACAGGAAATAGAGTGTGCTGCTGCTATTGCCAGTGATTTTAATATACCTCATATGGTTTTAGACATGAGCTTGCTGAATCAGTTGGCTCCTAATGCGCTAACCAGAAGTGATATCGAAATAAAAGCCGGTGAAAACGGACAACTGCCAACAACATTTGTAGATGGTCGTAATTTACTCTTCCTGTCATTTGCAGCAGTAGCTGCCAAACAAAAGCAGATTCGTCATATTGTTACCGGGGTTTGTGAGACTGATTTTAGTGGTTATCCCGACTGCCGTGACGTTTTTGTCAAATCAATGAATGTTACTTTAAATCTGGCAATGGACTACCCGTTTGTCATTCATACTCCATTGATGTGGATAGATAAGGCCGCTACATGGGCGTTAGCCGATAAATTAGATAAATTGGATTATATTCGTCAGCATACACTTACCTGTTATAATGGCATCATCGGAGACGGGTGTGGCGAATGTCCCGCATGCAAACTACGGAATGCTGGTTTGAAAAAATATCTTGAAACAAAGGCAGGTAAGTAATAATTGAGGAAAATTGACATCCTTTATCCGATAATCGAAATATTTAGTAGTCTTCAAGGCGAAGGCTATCATATGGGTAAGGGAGCAACCTTTATTAGGGTTGCCGGCTGTAATCTGAGGTGCTCCTGGTGTGACACCGGGTATTCCTTTGATTTGTCCAAATCAAAATGGATGAATGTTGATGAGATAGTAGCTGCTGAGTGTTTTTCTCATCATCATGTTGTTATTACCGGCGGAGAACCGTCCTTGTACAATCTTGAACCATTAGTACAGGCATTACATAAATTAGGTAAGTACGTCGCTATAGAAACTAATGGCACAAATCCAATACCGGTTGAATGGGGGATTGATTGGATTACTGCATCCCCAAAACCCGCTAATGGATTTGTTTTGGCTTGCCGGGCAGATGAATTGAAATATGTAGTGGATGACGAATTTAGCATTGATGTTATCAGCAAGCACATTGTACCAGAAGGAAGGATCTTTCTTCAGATAGAAAGTGGCCGGCAAGAGTCACTCCAAAAAGCATATAATTTAATTAACCGCCATCCGGAACTACGGTTGCGATTAGGGATACAGATGCATAAAGTTCTTAATTTTAGGTGAGAGTTTAGTATTTTGTATAGTAAAACCCTATGCAGACCAAACGCTCACCTATTTATTTGGGGCAAGTGTATTTTATATAACATGAAGGGAAAGGATGGGTATACATGGAAAACATAACAAATCGACTTATTGTTGCACTCGATGTTCCTACAACAGAACAGGCCATTAGTGTGGTAGATTCATTAGGAGAACTTGTGCAATATTACAAGGTTGGGATGGAAGCATTTTATGGAATGGGTCACGCAGTATTGGCGCAAATCGCCGGTCGCGGCAAGAAAACATTTCTCGATCTCAAGCTGCACGACATTCCCACAACGGTAGCCAGAACAGTAACAACCCTTTGTCAATTTTCACCGGCATTTCTTACCTTACATGCAGCAGGCGGATCAAAGATGATTAAGGCAGCGATTGGGGCAGCAGATGAATGGGCCGGTAAAACCAATCGACCGCGTCCCAAACTGCTGGCTATCACAGTTTTGACAAGCATCGGCGAGCGTGATTGGGTTGAAATTGGCTACCAGAGTCCCATACGTGAGTCAGTACTGCGGATGTCAGTCATGTGTAAGGAAGAAGGACTTGACGGTGTTGTTGCCTCTCCCCGGGAGGCTGGAGCCATTCGCGCCTTGTGCGGGCCGGACTTCTTGATTGTTACACCAGGCATACGCCTTCTTCCTGATGAGCAGGGTGATCAAATGAGGACTGCCACACCGGCGCAGGCGCTGAAGGTGGGCGCAAACTATTTAGTTGTCGGTCGCCCGATTTTATCAGCAGATAATCCTCGTGAAGTAGCCGCCAGTATCCTAAATGATATGAAACCCGCCGAGCAGTAGGATGATATTTTAGTTAAAGCACGGAAGGTGGTGTCATAATGGAAGAAGAAAAAATCATAAAATTGGCAGAGCCAATACTCCTGAAAAATGGCCGGGTTATTGATCCGGCCCAAGGTATCGATGGTCCTGCAGATGTTCTAATTTCTGAGGGTCGAGTAGCTGCTCTCGCTCCAAAATTGTCTTGCGAGGGAGTTAGTAGTTTTGATTGTACCGGCAAGTGGGTGGTGCCGGGATTGATTGATGTTCATTGTCACTTGCGCGAACCGGGTTTTGAACACAAAGAGACAATTGAAACTGGCACCAAAGCTGCCGCTCACGGTGGTTTCACAACAATTGTAGCCATGGCTAATCTCAATCCTGTTCCGGATAAGCTCAGTGTGTATAACAAAATCCAGAAACTTATTGCCGAAAAAGCAGTCGTACATGTTATTCAGGCTGCCAGCGTCACCAAGGATTTAAAAGGACGTGACCTTTGTGATATGGCTACGCTGGCGGCTGCAGGGGTTCGGATATTTTCCGATGATGGGCTGTATATTGATCGTGCTTCGGTATTGTATCAAGCTTTACAGTTAGCCAGAAAGTTAAAGGTCGTTCTTTCGCTCCATGAGGAAGATGCAACCTTAAAATCGTATTGGCCGACTGCCTATGAGCCGGTTAATGAGATTGCCGCTATAGCGCGCGATCTCGAGATCTTGCGTGTTACCGGCGGACAAGTACATTTTCAGCATTTGAGTACAGCAAACAGTATTGAGTTGATTCGCCGGGCAAAAAAAGAAGGACTTAATGTAACAGCAGAAGTTTGTCCCCATCATTTAACGCTTTCATTAGCCGATGTTCCCCATCAAGGCACAAATGCCAAAATGGCTCCGCCTGTACGCACCCACGAGGATATTGCTGAATTAATTCGCGGCTTGGACGATGGGACAGTGGATATGATTGCCACCGATCACGCGCCACATGCCCTGGATGACAAGAATGTGACTTTTGACTTAGCGGCCAATGGAATTGTTGGCTTTGAAACAGCGCTGCCTACCTTACTTACTAAACTTGTGCATGAGCAAGGCAAATCACCTGCCTGGCTGATTAAGCGCATGAGCAGCAATCCGGCACAAATCTTTGGTCTTCCCGGGGGAACGCTGGCAGCAGGAGCAGCCGCAGATGTCTGTATTATTGATCCGCTTCGGGAGTGGACAATCGACAAAAATGCTTTTTTTTCAAAGAGTCGTAATACACCCTACCACGGAGTCAGGGTAAAAGGCAGTGTTTGGCTTACTTTAGTTAACGGAAATGTAATCTTTGATGGTAGAGCAAGCCGTTAAAGATTACATTTTGTTAATATATTATTTTGATGAAACAAGGAGGAGAAAAAGTGGAATTGCAAAGCAAGCAAAATTTGTTTTCGGGTGAGGATGAAGCCACCTGGAAACGCCGCTGGAAAGTGATGTATGCCTCGATAGCGGGGTATGCCATGGATGGATTGGATATGCTGATTCTATCCTTTGTGATGACCGCCATAATAAAGGAATTCGGCTTGTCTTTTGTTGATGCCGGCTTAATTGCGACCTATACGTTGATCGGGGCAGTCATGGGCGGTTATATTTTTGGCATTATGGCCGACTACATAGGCCGAGTAAAAGTATTCGCACTTACAATTATTCTTTTTTCAATTTTTACAGGACTGTGCGCAATAGCAAGTTCCCTAACTGAACTGAATATCTACCGTTTTCTATCTGGATTAGGTCTTGGAGGAGAATTCGGCATCGGCATGACGCTTGTTGCCGAAACCTGGCCTGCTGCCAAACGGGCGCGGGCGACTGCCGGTGTAGCTATTGGCTGGCAGTTAGGTGCAGTATTGGCCGCCGTTCTCGCAGCTATGGTAGTACCGCATTTCGGCTGGAGAGGTCTTTTTGCGATTGGCGTGTTACCAGCCTTATTTGCTGCCTGGGCACGGCGCGGACTTCCTGAACCTGATATTTGGGTTAACCGCAAAATAATGAAAGAAACAGTCGCTAAAAAATTAGCTAATAATGAAGAACTTTCCGATTCTGAAAAAGAATTTTGGAATAAGGCTAACAAGTTTCCGCTTGCTCATCTCTTTGCCAACAAAAGAAAATCCATAACTACTTTTGCACTCACAGTAATGACCAGTGTCCAAAACTTCGGTTATTATGGCATTATGATTTGGCTGCCAACTATCTTGATGCAAAAGCATAACCTCTCGCTCAATAAAACGACTACCTGGATGGTTGTCACGGTAATCGGAATGGTTATCGGCATTTACCTTTTTGGACAATTTGCTGACCGCGTGGGCAGAAGACCAGCCTATATTACATTCTATATTTGTTCAGCGGCGGCTGTTTGGATATACTCCATTTTGAACGATCCGATTTTCCTTCTCATCGGCGGCGCCCTCCTCGGCTTCTTCTGCAATGGAATGATGGCCGGTTATGGTGCACTATTATCCGAGCATTACACTACCGACGCCCGCTCTACAGCGCAAAACTTTATCTTTAATTCAGGCCGGGCTGTCGGCGGTTTTGCCCCGGTTATTATCGGTATGCTGGCAGCCAAGTATACTCTCAACGGCGCCCTGGTAATCCTGGCCTTTATGTATGTGGCAGCCGCAGTGAATGTATTTTTCCTGGTACCAGAAACAAAGGATGTTACGTTAGATTAGAAAACATCCCCAAAGAAGAGGTCATACCTTGCCAATCAAGGTATGACCTCTTCTTTACTTTAGTCTAAGTCGAACATTGATTTCAAAAATGGTCTTAATTGTAGCGGCAATTCCGACCGTTATTTTTTGCGCGGGGAGGGGGATACCCCGCGCAGTGAGCTCCCTGCAGATACGTGCTGTACCCATTTAATTGGTAATAGTGAAGTTGGAAATTATTCAAACAATATTGGCTTCAGTTTCATTGATTGCAGAGGAGCTTTTAACAGCATCATAGCTATAACCAAATGGTTTGGTACCACTAATTTTCCTCTTTTTAAGTATTTATCTTAGCATTACTCCCATCACCTCAGTTAATCTTATGCCGGCTCAGGTTGTCTGCTTGACGGAATTTTTATTGAAAATCGATAACCTTTTCAGTAACGGCTCAGAACGTGGCTCGGAAAAATACCACTGGGCCAGGGCAGTTGGCTTAATCGAATCTGAGCACGTCTATCTGCAAACTCACATTTAGTTTGTGAGTATACGGTTCACATGCTATAATATACTCACGATAGATTTGTGAGTATATTGGTTTTCCTGGAATATATACTCACAAATCTATCGTGAGTATATATACATATTTAGTTTTGAGAGGAAACTGAAAATGAATATTGAGCTACGCAAAAATGGAACGTTTTATCTGAAAGACAGCAGCTATAATCCTGAAACCAAGCTTCCTAAAAACACCTCTGTTTATCTTGGTTCCAATCCCCTGCAGGCAAAAGCTAAGCTTAAAACACTTACCGATGATTTGGCTCTTCTCGATCAAATACCTGATACATTACCGTATGAGATTGAACTTAACAAGGCCATTAAAAATCTGCAAAAATTGAATGATTTGCAGACAGAGGGTGTAACGCGGCTTGTAAACTATTATTTGAATGACCTCTTACATGCCAGGCAGTTTATTCATAAGGCCAAGCAAGGAAGCATTCCGCCTACCATTGATTGTCCGGGTTGCCGCTTTAAAAACGCAAATCGCTGTGACCACTTTAAACAAAATTTTTTACTCGGAAATAGTAGATACAAAGAGGGTACGCCAATACGATGTCCGGCCTATGAATTTGGACAAGCAAAATTGCCGGCAGGTTCAATTAAGCTGCCGCGTGACTTCAGATAGTTGCGTTACAATTATTTCCAGGAAATAATTGTAACTCTTCTTTATGCTGTTTTGTATCCTGGGTTTTGTGAAACTCAGGATACAAATTAGTATTTTAAATTCAGTGTTGGTAAAGGTACTGGACCATTTGAAAAGTTAAACCACTGAGAATGCAGCGTAACCATCCCTAGGGGCTTTTTTCAAAACTCTTATTTTGAAACACACTCTAAGAGGAATTTGCCATTAATTGACGAAGTAAATTACTTCAAATAGCTTGAATACGGCAACTATGTCATTGGTTTATGTAAAGAGAGGCTAACTTGCAACATCTACACCGTTCCTGAGGGGTTCCCTGGCGAGTTTAGTGCTAATAGAAGGGAGCGCATATTTATGGACAAAGAACGTAAGTATAAGTTTTCATGGAACCTTATTGGTGATATAGCTGATGGTCGCCCAAATCTAGGAAATCAAACACGCCTTGAAGTGTACCGTCTGATGCAGTTTACTTTTCGTGATGTTATTGAGCAGCATGTTGGTACTGAAAAAACCGACCAGATTTTCTTTGAAGCAGGTAAAATGGCGGGAAAAGAATTCTATAATCATATGCTTACAGCCACAAATGATCTCAACGAATTTGTTAGGCAGTTACAGGTAGCGTTAAAGGAACTGGGGATTGGAATTTTGCGTGTCGAAAAAGCAGATACGCAAAATGGAGAGTTTGTCCTTACGGTTGCAGAAGACTTGGACTGTTCCGGGTTGCCAGAACTAGACTATGAGATATGTACCTATGACGAAGGGTTTATAGCATCATTGTTTGAATGCTATTCTGGAACTCAATATCATGTTAAAGAGATAGATTGTTGGTGTACGGGCGATCGAACCTGCCGCTTTATTGCTAAGGCAGTCAAATCAAAATAATATTGAGGTTTTTTATGAGTCATTTAAGGCAGAGCGAGGTTGTAGTTAAATTATTGCAGAGTCTAATTTCTGACAGAGAAATTCCATCCCATCCGCCTCAGGAGTTATCAAATATTGAAGGGTTTGAAATTCTATATAACGCCTTGCTGGAATTCCGCAAGGCGTTTATTGACATCGGAAACGGTGAACTAACATATCCAATTAGGGGAAAAGGCTATTTGCCAGGTGTGCTCAAAGGCATGCAAGCCACCCTGCAACATCTGATATGGCAGACAAAAGTCATAGCCTCAGGTGATTTTAGCCAACGCGTAGATTTTTTGGGTGAGTTTTCTCAGGCGTTTAATGATATGACCAGACAATTGGAGAAAACCTTGCATGAATCGGCTCAGTCGCAAAGAGCGCTTAAAGAAGCAAAAGAGCATTTTGAGGCAATTTTCAGCACAAGTCCTGATCCAACTCTAATTACCCGTTATAGTGATGGTGTAATAGTGGATATCAATCAGGCTTTCTTAGCACTGACATGCTACACAAGAGATGAAGTTATTGGCGCCAATACGCTGGAAATCAACTTCTATGAAAACCATGGCGATCGACACAATTGGATGAAGGAACTCCAAGAGCAGGGATTCTCTAAAAATAGGGAAATGGTTTTTCGTAAAAAGAGTGGAGAGAAAATCACAGCTCTCCTATCTGCTAAAGTCATCACACTGAATGGCTACTCACATATTATTAGTGTTGTTCGTGATATTACCGAGCGTAAGCAGTCAGAAGAAAGGTTGAAAAAAAGCGAAGAACGGTATCGTGTATTAGCAGAAAATATTAGAGATGTAATTTGGATTCTTGACACGGAAACAATGCACTTTGTTTATGTAAGTCCCTCGGTATATAACCTTAGAGGATATACAGCGGAAGAAGTTATGTCAGCACCATTAGAGGCAGCGCTTACCCCAGAGGGTGCAGCATATGTACGGGGGGTTATTAGTCAGAAAGTCACAGGGTTTCTTTCTGAAAAGGAAACCCTTGATAGGTACTTCATGGAAGAACTTGAACAGCCCTGTAAAGATGGAACGACGGTATGGACAGAAGTTATTGCAAATTTTTACAGGAATGAAGAAAATGGTCATGTAGAGGTAAGAGGTGTTACACGTGACATCTCCGAACGTAAGCTGACGGAAAAAAAGCTACAACAGTCAGAGGAAAAATATCGACTGTTGATTGAGCATGCTCTGGAAGCTATTTTGGTTATCCAAGATGGAAAATTAAAGTTTTCTAACCCCATGGCAGCTGAATTATCAGGATATTCACAGGAGGAACTGACTTCAATCCCCTTTGCAGAATTTATTTTTTCTGAGGACAGGGAGTTGGTCGCTAGTTATTATCTAAGGCAGGTAAGTGGTGAATCTGCTGATTTTAGATATCAATACAGGATGTTAAGAAAAGATACGAGTATTCGATGGGTTGAAATGAATTCAGTTTTAATTGAATGGGAGGGAAGGGATGCTACATTAAATTTTCAAAGCGATATTACCGAACGTAAACAGTCGGAAGAAGAAATTGTATATCTAAGCTATCACGATCAGTTAACTGGTTTGTATAATCGTAGGTTTTATGAAGAAGAATTAAAACGGCTTGATACAGCAAGAAACCTGCCAATCACTTTAATTATGGCAGATGTCAATGGATTAAAGTTAACCAATGATGCTTTTGGTCATTTAGCAGGAGATCAGTTGATAAAAGGAATTGCGGACATTTTGAAGAAGGAATGTCGGAATGATGATATTGTAGCAAGAATTGGCGGCGATGAATTTATGCTTGTATTGCCTAAAACTGATTCGGCAGAAGCAGAAGGAATCGTGCAACGCATCAATGTATCAATTGGCAAAACGAAAATAAATAATACGATTTTATCTGTTTCATTTGGTTGGGGCACAAAGGATCAAGCTAACAAAGATATCACTCAAATCTATATGCAAGCCGAAGATCATATGTATAGAAACAAATTGTCTGAAAGCACTAGTATGAAGAGCGAAACAATAAAGCTAATTACCAAGACCTTATATGAAAAAAATGAAAGAGAACAACATCACTCTGAGCGTGTCAGTGAATTTTGCAAAAACATCGGCATTGCTTTAGGCTTGGGGTCGAATGAAGTCAATGAGCTTAAAATAGCTGGTTTGTTACATGACATCGGTAAGATAGGAATTAATGAAAATATATTGAATAAACCTGAAACCCTCAATGCTTATGAATGGGTAGAGATTAAGCGCCATCCTGAAATTGGGTATCAAATACTGAGATCTATAAATGAATTTTCACGGGTAGCGGAATTCGTGTTAGCTCACCATGAAAGAATAGATGGAAAAGGTTATCCCAGGGGTTTGATAAATAACGAAATACCATTGCAATCAAAAATATTAATTATAGCAGATGCCTATGATGCAATGACTACTGATAAAATTTATCAAGCGGCCTTGAGTGAAGAGACAGCCATCAAGGAACTAAAAAACAATGCAGGTAAACAAGTTGATGCCGATGTTGCCAGGGTATTTGTCGAACAAGTTCTAAAGAAAGTATGGTAGAACTCATCTAGGACAATGGTTGCTCGACATACTAAGCCCCAATATTTATCGTAATACTCAAAAAACTTAGTATTCAAAACGATTTACTCCTTACTGCTGGAAAAACATTCGGTTAATTTTAAAATTACTATTCTCTTGACTTTACCGTTACGGAATAGATTATGCTATAGTCATCATATAATTGCAAAAGGAGTAAAATGATGGGTAATCTAATTAAAATTCGGGAAATATCACTTAAGGTTGTCGTTATGCAAATATGCTTGGGTGAACTCTAGAAATAGTTTGGCTGGATAGGATAGAGGATGACTTTTCTTCCTCATATAAGTCTGTTTCAATTTCCGGGTAGTTTTTGCGAAATTCCCCCAATAATTGAGCAAATGATACTGCTTCAGTCATTAGTGGCAGACCAATACTGACTTTTCCTTTAGGAAGTTTACATTTATTTTCAAAGTCGCTGATAAGATTTCTGAAAAGAGTAACAACATTTTCAGCATCAGTAAGGAAGATTGCTCCTGCATCAGTTAATGCTACTTTTTTAGAAGTGCGATTTAGCAACGCGATGCCTAGTTCCTCTTCTAGATTTTTTACCAATTTACTTATGACTGACTGGGAGACGTGAGATGCAGCAGCTGCTTTGCTGAAGCTTTTATAGCGAGCGACTGCAATAAAATACTGAAGATGGATTATTTCCATGATAAATCTCCCTATATTAATAACTTCGACATAGATATAAGTGAAGTATAGTATGCCATATCGATTATCTTACAAATTAAACAAGTACATTACTATCTATTTCGTATATAGTAATTATCATTAGTATCTATTTTACTTATAGTTTGCCTGAGGCTATAATGATATCAGAAAGAGCTGATGCAAGACCGAGGCTTGGTCTGTGGCTACGTAAAATAGGAGTGATATTTATGTCTATTATGAAAAATATATTAGATTTCCTTTATGCAGAAAAAAACATCGACATCCGCGACTCTATTAATATAGAATTGGATGAATGTCAGAGTATCCTTGAAAAAAACGGATTTAATGTTAAACGTTCTAAACAGCTGGTTAATTATGAGGCTGCCCAGTGCCTCACTGCTGAGAAAGGTAGTGTTATGCTTATAGCTAACCGGTTTTTGCGTGGAGGCAAGGATTTGTCAATGATACTAAACCATTGCGGCCAGGCAACGAGGGTGCCGTTATTTCCCAGTAAGCTTAATGAGGTTATAGTGATGGTAAATGTAGCCCAATGCACATAGTAAATACGTAATACTTTACACATGCAAATAGTAACAAGAGTAACTCCAGAGTTTTATCAAAACCTTGGAGTTACTCTTGTTATGTTATTAGGATCAGCAGGTACTATTGCTATAGGGTGCTACAGTAAAAAAATAGCCACAATGGTTGTCGCAATGAATCCTAAAACAACTGGTACAAAATTTCTCCTAGCTAATTCAATTGGATTCACACCTGTTATAGCAGCCACAGGAATAAGTCCCCAGGGGATAATTGTCCCCCCGCCTGTCCATACCCCGGCAATTTGTCCCAATGCCGCCAACGTAGCTTTATCAATAGGCATTGCTGAACCGAAGGTAGCTGCAACACTCCCAACAAGAGGCAACGGAGAAAAACCCGATCCGTCTAGTCCGACTATAATACCTGTAGCTAAACTGACAATCGCTACAAAGAATTTATTCAAGGGAATTACTTGCGACAGAACAATACCAAAGTCCTCTAGAAATCCTGTAGCTGTGTTTACGCCTAATATAGATTTAGCTAAATCACCCTTTCCAAGAAAAAAGAAACCTCCGATGATGAGTACTGGCGCAAAAACCTTAATACCAAACATAAATCCATCTCTAATGTATTCAGTTATTTTCTCTAATCCTTCCCAGCCATCCTTTAGCATAGTACCAAACGCTAAGATTATCAATGCAGTAGCTCCCAGGAGGGCCGTGGCGTCGCCACCTTTCAGTTTTAAAACCCACATTGCAGCTACATCAGCAAGAAAGGCCAATGGCGTAACCCAAGCAAGAATGTAGGAAGTCGTGTTGACATCCTTTTGTACTTCCTTGGCAAGAAACGTGGTTTGTTCATTTTTTAAAGCCTCGGGATTATTTCTCATATCTTTTTTTATCAGAAAATAGGCTGTAACCGTTGTCACCAGACCCATTGTAATAGCCAAAGGTATACTAGCCGATATGATTGGCCCGGGGTCAGTAAATCCGGCTGCTTTGGCAGTAATTGTAGGTGCGCCTTGAATTACATAATCGGTTGATAAGGCAATTCCATGACCGAATAAATTCATGGCTATAGCTGCGCCCATTACCGGGAGTCCGGCTCTAACTGCAACAGGAACCATAATCGCGCCAATTAATGCAACTGCCGGTGACGGCCAAAAAAACCAGGAGGCAAGCAGCATAGATAAGCCCAAGACCCAGAATGCAATATCAGGGTTGATCATTAATTTAGCAGCAGGACTCATAACAAGATAATCAGCTCCGGTGTCGCTTAGCAGTTTTGATAAAGCAACAATCAGCGAAATTACTACGATAATCCCCCAAAACTCATTGCCGGCGACAATAAGGGCATTGAAAACAGTAGAAACAGCGCCCACCACAGATTGCTTGACCACCCATCCCACCGTTAACAGCCCGAGAATGCAGGGAACAAGAGGATCCTTACGTAGTGCCATAACAACAATTACAACAAATACCCAAAATAGAAACAACCAATGAGCTGAAGTCAATGCTACCAATGTTAAATCCCCCTTCTAACATGCTCTATTTTACGTGTGAAATAACAAGACATATTTTTTATTTGATATTTTGCTAGTATTAGGTAGGTAATTATGGGGCGCTTATATAGTCGTAACCGTATCCTTGCCAGTTCGGCCAGGATAGGCACCTTCCTCGCGACTGCCGAGCACACCTTTGTGAATAGCGGTGACAAAATCACCGGTAGCTAAGACGTCGTCGAGAACTTTTTCAATTTCTGCGGTGATCTGTTCCGCATATTTATCTGCCTGATGAGTAGGTTGGATGCCTGCTTGGCCAAAGAAACGAAAACTGTCTTGTACAGCTCGGAGGGTGTCGATTTTGGCTGGAACCGAAATAGGGCCACCCGAGTAGGCTTCGTCTGTGGAAGCAATAGAAATAGCGTCTACTTCAAGTGCCATAGCCAGACAAGCATGTAGGGCAGTAGTTGTGGCGGATTGGACACGGTCTTCCGTATGGGTCAGAAAGCCAATGGGTGCACCTGGCCAAATGGGAGCATTGATGATATTGCGCAATGCGAAAATTTTACCAGCATTGAAATCAATATAGTTATCTTCCATATATTCATGAATCATTACTTCGGGTGAATAGGCAAAGAGTGGTTGCAAAATGGGACGTGCACCTAAATGGACAGCCAAATCGCTTACAATGAGCATCCCGGCAAAGGCCTTGTAGGCAGGTACACCCGCTAATTCTTCATTGGTCACAACATCAAACGGCATGTTGTATTTCTGGGCATATAAGATGGAATGATAGCCATCGACTGTCATACGTTCCGGGTCAGTCCCTGCGCCTAATGCTCCATAGCAGATATTGATTTTGGTTAAATCGGCCCCGATTTTCCCGGACAGCACTACCGTTTCCGGTGTGTTGAGTCCTCGATGGGCACGTACTTGCCATAACGTGGACTTTTCTAACGAGCCATGAATGCGATTCAGATTAGCCGGTGTTATCACTGTTCCATCTTCTTGGTGGGTCAGGAAGCCATCCAAAAAGCCTTCAGTACGTGCACCCCAGGAAGGGTCAAAATGGACTACGCCATCTGCGCCCCAGGCTTCACTGGCGAGAATATGACCGACATCCATAAATGGACAGCCTGTACCATATTGGTTAAAGACCAGCGGCTTTTTGCGCGTATGTTGTAATTTTAGCACCGACATACGCGCCTTGGTTTCTTCTAAATATTTTTCAAGGCCTCGTACTTCTTCAATGGTAAACCGTCGGGTTTTGGGGTGCAGCTCGCCTGTAGTATAGTATTTTTGAGGGATTTCACTACATAACTGGGGATAATGGTTATATAAATCACCATTACCTTGGCGTTTACGCCAGCGTTCTACATCCCACAGCTCATCTCTGAGTTTGGCCCGTTTTACGGCAGGCGAGGTCTTGTTTTTTACCCAATCTAAAATCATTTCCGAAATACGGCCAAGTTTTTCTCCAATAGCACTATGGCGGTACTGGTAATCATAATTTGCCGTCATATCTGTCTTGTCTTTTTTGCTGCGGAAGGGGTCAGGGTGGTATTCGCGGCCCTCGACGAAACAAACTACTTCTTCTACTGTCGTTCCTGGACCAAATCCGGCGTCGAAGCCCAACTCTGCAGCTAGTTCAGGGCGAATCGCCATACCGCCGATACCAATCTTGGTGTTGGTACGGAGACCGGCGGCATCAGCTAGATCGATGAAACGCGCCAAAATTTCACCTACGCCATAGCCAAGGGTACGGCTTACTAAGAGAATGTCAACTTTGCCTTTGCTGAAAACCATTTCAACAATTTCATCTGGAGTGAGATCCGGAGGTAGCAAAAAAATTTCATGCCCAGCTTGATTTAAACCTCGTCCAATCATTTTTAGCCCAATATCATGTACAGGATCAAGGGGAGCTAAAATCACTACTTTTTTCAAGCTTGTTCCCCCTTTGCAGCTTCTCTTAGCAGCCAGGTATATTTATCTGATGGGCGGTAAGCATAGGCACGACCCCGGATTCGCGTGCCAGGACCGATATGTTGGGCAAATACAATGTCTACATCAGTAAAGCCCCAGTTTTTTAGCATACTTAACATAAGATTGCGGCCCTGTTGTTCAGTATCACACACAAAGAAGGTTTCTACATCAAGTGCGTCCATAATCTGATGTTGCGGATTGGTCATATGCCAGTTCACCTCGTTACTCAAAATATACCGTTTCGGGAGCTTCCCAATGGTGGGCATGGGTCAGGATGATATCTACAAGGTGCTTGGCTCCATGCCGTGCGACATTGTATACAGGAATTGCAATTTTACGTCTTACCGATACTTCTAGAGTGTGGAAATCAATATGATTGGGAACATAAGTTTTTGATTCAAAACGGTATTCAGGGTAAAAAGGATTTATCGTTACGGCGAACAAGGGTACCCGACGCAGTACGACAGCAAAAATGCCGGCTTCATAGAGCTTGTCTAATTTTTGGTAAAAGGTTACCAGATTGTCAGCAGTAAGAAGCTTAATTGGATCGGCAAAAGTTAAGAACAGTCGCTGTTCACTATTGATAAAAAATTCATAAAGAGTTTGCAGTACTTTTTCAGTGGTGACTCCCGGAATAATCAGGTGGCCCTCGCTATCGTCAAAACCTTGAAATAATCGCGCTGCTTCCTGCACAGTCAAGAGGGAAGGGTGCTGACTACTGGCTATTTCTTGTAGATTTGAATTAAGTAAAGTGACACATGTCATCTTTTTTTCAGTTAGTTTGGATATCTGCCCGGCATATGGCAGATTGGATAATCGCCACAACATTTCCGTTTCTAGTGATAGAACTGGAATATTAGTTGTACGGGCTGCACCTGTAGTCAGGATGATACCATCTGTTTCGGCCATTGGTGCGATACGGTTGAGTGCACCATCAAAAATAGTTACACCCGGACCGATTTGGTGCAGTAAATCCCGGAGTAAGCGTACTTCAGTGCTTTTGTTGGGACCGGCAGTTACTATCAGTCCCGGCGAAAGTACTTGTGTGATTACTACTTTTCCTAGTGGTGTATGGATATTCGTTATATCAAGTATCTTTAATTGAGCGGTGCTGGTTGCTACACATTTTTCTGCAGTAGCAATGATGTCTTTTCTCATTACTTTTAATTTTGGTTTGGGAAGGCCGGTAATATTGTCTAGGTTTTCACCATCATAACCAATACTGGTTAAGAAAATAGGAATATCGCGATACCTTAGCTCATCAAGAATTGCTGCGCTGGTCGTCGTTTTTCCTGTGTTTTTTGCTGTGCCGGCAATACCAATAACCACCTCAAGCAAAACTTATCATCTCCCTGCTTCAAGGGAAATACTACGAGTATTACGTTAGCGATTGGGCGAAAATGCCGGTCATATCAGCCTGCTGGACATTTTCTTTAATTTTATCAATGTCGGTAATGTAGAGATTTTTGCTTTTTATATGCTCAAACAATACCGACCCTGAGAAGGTATACTTTTTCGTTAAACCTTCTTTAGTATGCATCTGTTCCTTTACATGAGCGATACCTTCGCCGCAGGCTAAGGTTTTGGGGATTTCAATGTTCTCCCGACCTAGTGCGTGTCTGGCAGCATTATGGCCGGCTAAAGTTCCTGTTATAATTGCCTCGGTATGTCCTACTAGCAAACCAGCCTTTTCGCCGCCACAGAAGACATTTTCTAGTGCCTCTACTTTCAAAGCATTGTCACGGGGTAACATCCCAAAATAACGCATAGAGTTGCCTATACCACCTGCATATGGATCTTCAAATCGTGCATTTTCACAACCGGGGATTTGACGGAGTATGTCAAGCGGATAATAGGCAGTCATTAATTTAGCATGTCCAGTGTCTAATAGAATGATATTTTCTGCAAATTCTTTAAGGGCATATTGTTGGCAAGCTTTTTGTCCAAGGGAGGAAATACTATTTTGCAGATGAGGAGGGACGGGAATTACACAGACGCCGGTGCGATCTAAGGTATCTCTAATTTCGGGTGCTAAAGAATCTTTGTGTAATTTACAGGAGCCGCTCATTGCTCCCAAAGTACCGTCAGCTTTTTCACCAATCATCTCTTTTATACCGGCTTTAGCGGCAATACTGAAGCGCGGTCCGAAGGTCGGACAGCGGTAAATACACATTGCACAACCATTACCATACTTACTGCAGTTAGATTGAGGTCCGGCTGTACCGGAAACATCGACAAAGGCATCACCGGCGGCTTCAATGCTTTGATTTTCATGGAATACATCAGCGATTACTCGGACTATTTTTCCATTTTCCATAACAATGTCTTTGACCCGGGATTTAAGGTTGATTCTTATGTCTGCATCTAAAAGTGCTTTGCGAACAGCTGGTTCAATTGTTGACACATCGTATAAATTAGCATGCTGGTGTCCGGGAAACTCAATATTCTTATGACGTGAATTGGCATCGGTAATTTCAAACAAATCACCGCCACCCATGGCAATCATTTCTTCGGTAACCGTAAATCGTCCGTTATTACGCATGATGCCGCCAACCAAACCGGTACCCAATAGCATGTCTGTCCGCTCAAACAGTTCTACCTCACAACCAGCTTTTTTGGCTGCTAACGCGGCAGCAGTACCTGCCCATCCGCCACCTACAATTACTACTTTTTTAGCCATGATATCCTCCTTGTGCGTTTTTTACAGAAAGAAGGCATTAAGGATTGTCCCCAATGCCTCCTTCTTTTACTTTGCAGCTAGTGCTTAGAGGATCTCTGCATACTTGGCGATTATTTCCATTAGCATAATTTGGGCCTTAATACCATACCGCATGACATCTTTTAAAAGATTTCCTTTGCTGTCGGTAGTAGCAAGGTCAGGGGAAATATAGATATTTCCATCATAAGCAACTGTCGGAATTACACCCATTTGAGCCATTCCGGATTGCAGCAGGTTAGTACCGGAATACATATCTTCAATGGAGAAGATGGGGAGACCCATTTCACCTTTACCCCAAGTTCCTTCGTAGTTAACCTCAACTGCGCGGGAATTATACGACTTGCTAATAATAATGCCCGCCTTTAGTTTGGGATGGATATTAGCAAATTCTTCGACAACTACATCATAGAGATCATCTACTGATTTGGTATATACTTCGGGGTTATCGCGCAGTACTTTTAAGGCTTGAATTTGCGTTGCAAGAGCTTCTTTGCCAGGATCAAATGTTACATAGGCAGCTTTACCGTAGGATGAACCAGTACCCCATCTATCCCCATGTAGACCCATCGCACGACGAATGGGAACCATAATATCCTCTTTACCGATAATCAGACCGCTTGTAGCAGCACCACTAGCTTTATCCATGCTGTAGATGATGACATCAGCACCGGATTTGCGAATATTGTGACCAATGCCTGGTACCCCCCAAGCATTGTCAATAACATAAGGAACCCCATATTCATTAGCCAGTTTAGCATACATTTTTTGCAGTACAGGAGTGCCATCTGCGTCTTTTTCGCCGTAGCCGTAGCCTGGGGTCTCATAACCTAGCGATGTGATACCGGTAAACATGCTGGCATGAATCTGAGCGAATTTTTTCATATCCTCATACACTTGCTTAGCATCAACTGTAGTTAACAAAGGACAAGGATGATATTTGATACCATGAACATCATACTTGGCACCAGCCAATGGAATAATAACGGTATCTAAATTGTTTTGACGTTTACCATAGAAACCGAGTTCACCCGGAGTGGTTCCGCGGTCGGCAATAATATCTTTATACCGTCCGGGAAACGGCCGACCGTAGCCGCCTTGATGATGAAAATGTTTCTCAAGCGGAGCAAAGTAGCGAGCGCGATAGTTGTCACCACGACCTAGATTAGGAGGGGTGAACAAGGAATCAAAGGCTACCCACAGACCGGCTTCGCAGGTGCTAGTCGGAGCAGCATCGTATTCGTCACCGTAAATATCTTTAACTAATTCGCGTATTTGGTCAACCATGCCAGCTAAAGGAATTACTTTTTTACCTGCTTCTTCCCCGGCGTGCATGATATCGTCACGAAGCGGTGCCGGACAACCTGAAATACCGCCTGTCATACCAAATTTACCACGAATATCTGCAGGAATATTTAGTTCATCAGCCGCCTTGCGGGCATCGGCATAAATGTTTGCGATATTTGCCTGAAGGTGTTTGTACATTTGGAATTTATATTTAAAAGCCATGCTGAAATTCCCCCATTATTTCAATTCTATTTTATCGCGTTTAGCGGCCAAAATAATGTACATAGTTGTTATATTATGACTTTACCTTAACAATCATTTCCACTTCAACAGCAGCGTTAATCGGTAGTTCCGCTACACCAACGGCTGAACGAGTGTGTTCGCCCTGTTTGCCAAAAACAGTTCCGATTAACTCAGAAGCGCCGTTTATTACTTTTGGTTGATCGACAAAGCCAGGTGCACTGTTTACAAAACCTACGACTTTTACTACCTGCTCAATGTTATCTAAGCTGCCAATCACACTTTTTGTTGCAGCCAGGCAGTTTAAAGCGCAAACTTTGGCCGCTTCATAGCCTTGTTCTAACGAAAGGTCTTTGCCGACTTTACCAGCATACGCCAGCTTACCTTCAACAAAAGGTATTTGACCAGAAGTATATACATAATCTCCAACCTTAATCGAAGGAACATATGCTGCTACAGGTTTGGCTACTTCTGGAATGGTTAAGCCCAGCTCTTTTACTTTGGCCTCAAAACTCAAAATGATTCCTCCTTATTATCCTATCGTGATAGCGTTTTCCACAGAAAGTTGTAGTTCCCGACCGGTTTTTCTATTGCCAGCCAAAACTATATTTAGATGGTTTGGCATATGTGTTTCGTCAAAACCGGCAATTGTACCGATAACGGTATCGCCTGCGCTCACCGAATCTCCAACGACAATTACTCCGCCACGGTTTATTTCGATAAAACCGACATAAGCAATGCGATTCACCCTTTGTCCTGGTCCGGTTTGTTCATCAGAGAGAATGAGTTCATGAATTTCTGATGCTCTAACAGCTCGTGACGAGGGGGAGATTAGCTCTAGACCTCGATCGTCGAAAGTGCCGTCAAGTACTACTGCCAAATTTCCTGTTGTTTGTCGTTTGGCAAAATAGGGGTTAAATTTACCAAACATATTTCGGGCATAGGGATCATTCACTATAGTTCCTCTCCTTATGGCAAACTACTAATTATGTTCTGGATTTCTACTACTTGCGTTGCCTCTTCTTCTTGTTTTGTAGGCTGGTTAGCGGGTTTAGTATTTTTGTCTTTATCTTGATTTTTTTCAGGAGTCATGCATAGCACCTCATTTAATGTATTTTTTGTAATTGAATATAGATTCTCACAACTTTGTTTGAAGTATACTAAGAGATTTTGCAGTCCAGGGAAATTAATGCTTATGAAAATTAAAAAAGCGCTATCGCGCCCTTGAGGATACGGCTCTAACCGCAGAGGACACAGAGAGCGCAGAGGGGAGATGTATATCGAGACATTCCCTCTGCATACTCTGTGTCTCTGCGGTTCAAAAAACATATACTTTCTTATCTTATAAAAAAAGGCAGTCTGCGAGAGACTGCCAGAAATTGCGTTACTTTGAGCTAGAAATTAAAGTCGTATTCAACATTCGTACGATGTTTTTTAGCACCAGCCTGATCTTTTGCAAAATCTTGGTAAAGGGTAATGCTGGAGTTCTTAGTTACATCGTATTTGGCACTTACTTTGAAGCCTTTGGAATTATCATAGTTAAGATTAGTAGTGTGGAAAGTTGGTACTGCACCATCTTCGATATCACGGTAAGAAACAGTGTAGGCACCTTTAGTTATGCCGGCCATATAGCCATCAGCAGAAGTCTCGGAATTTTTAACATATTCGGCATTCAGCACGGCATCACCAATTGTAGTATCGGCATTTACGCCATAGTAATGGGTAGTATCAAATAAAACATAGTTAGCGCCAAGGTTTACGCCATTTAATGAGGTACTTAAATCTAAAGTGCCAGTTCTTGTACGGTCACTATCTTTGCCGTAGAAACCGCTTAATTTTAATACATCCAGAGTGGTGCTTGCTTTGACACCGGTAAATTGATGGTCATCAATTAAAAGTCCTTTACCTGTGAAAAGATCATCTTTACCGACCTGGATTTCAAAATTATCAAACTTGCCTGCGATATAGGCCATATCCATTCTGGCCTGATTTGATGCATATTCGGTTGAAACGTCTTGTTCTTGTACAAAGCGAACATGTGCACGAAGGTTATCAGTAATATTACCATCAACGTTCAGACGAAAACGGGTGTCAATGCCGTTCCAGTTATCCCAGTTAAAGGCACTGGGAGCTTGGGTAGTATTATTGTACTGAATGTAGCCATCACCGGAAAACGTAATAGGGGAAGCGAAAACCGAAGCAGCAGATAGAGTTAGGGCAGATAGTACGGCAGCAGTTAATAATTCCTTTTTCATAATTGTTCCTCCTAAAATTTTTTCGGGGGAAAATTTCAAATGACTTGTAACTAATAACCCATATTCTATCCAACAGTGTTCATAAGAGTTTCCATGTTTCCTCTTAGTAGACTTAGGTAGGTACAGGTTATCTTATAACATTACTGACCTGCTCATAAGAGCGTTCCCCATCACTCTATATTGCTGGTTCAGCATGTAATAAGTAATTTTTCTTTATGCTAGGATAGTTCTATAAAGTTAACATAAAACCTTCTGTCTTTTTGTAAAAAAGCCTGTGTAATTAATGGAATAATTTTTATATTATTAATTATGTATACTACCATATAAAAACGTATGTTCGAAATAATTCCGAACATACGTTTAACAAAGTAAGCTACTATCCGTAAGCGTCAAATAAATCGTCACATGTACAACCAGGCCTCCGGATGAGACAATAGGTCCAAGAGAATCACATAGAGTTTGTTGGAGTCATTTGGATTCTTAGAAACTCGCAGGAGGTCTACTTTTATGAGCGTACAGAAAGTGACGCATGAAGTTCGATTGGAGAAATGGCGCAATATTGTTACGGCTTGCCGCAACAGTGGCAAAACCATTAAAACGTGGTGCAGCGAAAATAACATTAACGTGAAAACATACTATCATTGGCAGAAACTTGTATGTCAGGAGACTTGCCGGGCAATTTCGGTAAGTCTCCCTGCCTCCAGCGAGGCTGTTCCCGTACAGGGTTCGGTATTTGCAGAAATGAAGATGCCTAAGCATCGTGCGGAAACATTGGCTATCACGATTGAGCGTAACGATATGCAAATCCATGTCTATCAAGGCGCTGATATGGTAACCGTGGAGGCTACGCTTCTGGCACTGAAACATTTATGTTAGGTGATATATCTAAAATCGAACATATCTTTCTCGCCTGTGGCCACACCGATATGAGAAGATCTATTGATGGTCTGGCAGCGACCATACAGCAATGCTTTCACCTAGATCCGTTCTCCAGCAGTCTGTTCCTGTTTTGTACCGTCGGCGTGATCGAATCAAAGCGCTCTTTTGGGATGGCGATGGCTTTGTACTTTTGTATAAACGGCTGGAGAACGGAGGCTTTCAGTGGCCAAAAGATGAAAAAGAGGTCAAACACATTACGCCACAACAGTTTCGTTGGCTAATGGAAGGGTTAAGCATTCAACAGCCGAGGGCGCATAAAAAAGTCGATAAAATACAAATCGTCTAATTTGCTGAAAGTCCTAAATATCCTGCAAAATCAATGGATTTAACGGATTTTTCATGGAAAAAAGCCATAAAATATGGTATAATTATTACATGAAAATTCTAGTGAACGGTACTAATACACAAGAAGAAATGATCTCTGTTTCTCGTACTGAATATGAGGCACTAAAAATACAAAATGAGGAACTGACTCAACAGGTCAAGTGGCTGATGGAGCAAATGCGTCTTTCCAAACAAAAACAGTTCGGCTCCTCCAGTGAAAAAAGCAAATACGATCAGTTTAATCTTTTTAACGAGGCGGAGGCAACAGCAGATGAACGGGTGCCCGAGCCTGAATTGACTGAAGTTCAGAAGCATTATCGTAAGAATGTCAAAGAAAGAAAAGAGACCATTCCTGCCGATTTACCAATAGAGGTTGTAGAGCATTTTTTACCGGAACATGAACAGGAATGCCCGGAATGTGGTTCAAAACTGCATATTATGGGTAAAAATGTCCGCCGCGAATTGAAGATCATCCCGGCCAAGGCAGTTATCGTAGAACATATTGACTATGTATATGCCTGCCGCGACTGTGAAGTCAATTCATGCAGCGTGCCTATTATCAAGGCACCAATGGACAAGCCGGTAATCAAAGGAAGCTTTGCTTCTCCAGAAGCAGTTGCTCATATTATGACACAGAAATTTGCAAATGGAATGCCATTGCATCGCCAGGAGCAAGATTTGAGCCGTATGGGCATAGCTCTTTCCAAACAAACTATGTCTAACTGGCTAATTCGGTGTTCTGAAGATTGGCTGGAGCCAATCTATGATGCCTTTAAAGAGCTACTTTCCATACAGCCAGTGCTCCACGCAGATGAAACCATTTTACAGGTACTTCACGAGCCGGGCAAATCTGCGCAAAGCAAAAGCTACATGTGGCTGTATAGAACTGGCGGGTGTGCTAGTATACCTATTGTGCTGTGTGATTATCAGCCAGACCGGAAGGCAAAGCATCCTTTAGAATTTTTGCAGGAGTTTAGCGGCTACCTTCATACGGATGGTTATGCCGGGTATCATAGCTTGCCGGAGCGAATCGTCATTGTGGGCTGCTGGGCACATGCCAGAAGAAAATTTGACGAGGCGCTAAAAGGCCTTTTGGAAAAAGACCGAGAAGGCTCTGGGGCGCAACGTGGCAAACAATATTGCGATAAGCTATTTACTATTGAGCGCCAACTAGCTGATTGTACACCGGAAGAACGCTATAAAAAGCGTCAGGAACTGGCAAAACCAGTGCTTGACGAGTTTTTGTCGTACCTTCATACAGTAAAGGCATCTACCAAGAGCGGATTTGGCAGAGCCGTGCACTATACGTTGGAGCAATGGAAATATCTCGAACGATATCTACTGGACGGAAGGCTGGAAATCAGTAACAATCGCGCCGAGCGCAGCATTAAGCCGTTTGTGATTGACCGCAAAAATTTTCTCTTTGCCAACACACCGCGAGGAGCTAAAGCCAGCGCAGTTGTGTTTAGCATAATAGAAACCGCAAAGGAAAATGGGCTCAATCCATATGCCTACCTGACTTATATTTTTAAAAACGCACCCAACTGGGATATACGAAATGATGTTGAGGCACTACAACGACTAATGCCCAGTTTTGTTCCAGATTACTGTAAAACTAATGCCGTTACCAAATGACTTGTTGTCAAGGTGACGGCATTTTTGACGCTTACTACTATCCGCTTGCAAAAACGGAATAGGCAGTATTATTTTTTATATAAAGAAAAGAAAAGCGCCGCCCAGAATAAGTCTGGTAGGCGCTTGGTGCTATTGTGCGCTATGGGCCATAAGATTGGCCACTTTATTAGCAAAACTGATGGGGTCATCCGGGGTAATCCCTTCCATGAGTAATGCTTGTCCATACAGTAAATCACAATAATCTTTAAATGGGTCAGAGTCAGGGGCCGTCTGATACAGATTCTTCAGTATCCCAAATAGCTCGTGTTCAGGATTAATTTCAAGAATCCGGTTAGCTTTATACATAGTTTTGTTCATTTCCGATAAAATTTGTTCCATAGACAGGCTAATGCCGTTATCATCGCTAACCAGGCATACGGCACTGGTTTTTAGGCGATTACTGATTTTAACGTCAGCTACTTTGCCAGTTAGACGTTCCTTAATGGCTTTAATCAGCGGCTCATTTTCTTTGGCTAATGCATCAATATCCTTTTTGGTTTCAGGGGAGTCAATGTCGTCAAGTTCGAGGTTGCCGC
Organism: Sporomusa sp. 246TCP1; assembly: GCF_057319775.1. Lineage (NCBI taxonomy): Bacteria > Bacillati > Bacillota > Negativicutes > Selenomonadales > Sporomusaceae > Sporomusa > Sporomusa sp. 246TCP1. The sequence goes on from NZ_CM170492.1 coordinate 1,793,113, forward strand.
GGCTAACTGACTGAAACTTTTTCGCTTCATATTCTTGCAAGGCATCAATAGCAAATTCATCTACCCGGTCAAAAAGATAGAGCACTTCGATGTTCTTTTCGCGCAGTAGTTCCATTTGTGGTAAGCGTTCCACTGCGGAGCGGTCTTTGCCTGTCGCGTAGTAGATAACCTTTTGGGTTTCCGGCATGCGTTTGGTGTAGTCTTCCAGCGTAGTCAGTTCATCGGCCGCGTGTGAGGTGGCAAAGAGCAGGAGATTCTTTAACTTGTCCCGGCTCTGGTACTCAGAATATATGCCAGTTTTGATGGCTTTGCCGTATTCATGCCAAAATTTTTCATATTTAGGCCGGTCTTTTGTTAGCATGGTTTCCAGTGTCTTTAGTATGCTTTTCTCCAGATTTTTGCCAACCCGTTTCAACTGTTGACTCTGTTGGAGAAGTTCACGGGAGATATTGAGAGAAAAGTCGGGAGAATCGACTAGCCCGCGAACAAAACGCAGGTAATCAGGCAGGAGATCCTGACAATTGTCCATGATAAAAACGTTTTTGGAATATAAACGGATGCCTGTCGTAGACTCTCGCTGGTAAAAATCAAAAGGCGCGTGAGATGGAAGAAACAGCAGGCTGGTATATTCTACAGCACCTTCCACTTTGGAGTGGATAATTTCCAGGGGGTTTTCCCAATCATGGAAGAGATTTTTGTATAATTGATAGTACTCTTCCTGAGTGATGTCGTTTTTATTCTTAGTCCAGAGGGGTGCCATAGAGTTGAGCGTACGAACTTCAATTGTCTTGGTGGGCGGGGCATCTTCGATCACTTTGCCGTCCGCATCCAACGGTTTTTCCTCTTTAGTAAAATTCATCTTAATTGGGTAACGGATATAATCAGAATATTTTTTGATCAGGTTCTCCAAGCGATAGTTGTTGAGAAAGTTTTCCTCAGCATGTTCGGCAGAGCGATATTCCTCTTTAAGGGTTAAGATAATGGTTGTACCACGAGTATCTTTGGCACACTCTTCAATAGTATAAGTGCCGTCACCGTTGGACTCCCAGCGAATGCCCTTAGACTGACCGGGAGCACGGGTAAGTAAAGTAACTTTTTCTGCTACCATGAAGGCTGAATAGAAACCAACGCCAAATTGACCGATTAGTTCAGTATCAGCTGCTGAGCCGGCTGTTTTTATTTTATCTAGAAAGGCTTTGGTGCCAGATTTGGCAATGGTGCCGATGTTTTCCACAACTTCGGCGTAGGTCATACCCATGCCATTGTCAGAGATAGTGAGGGTGTTGGTCGTTTCGTCAGGAAGGATAAAAATTTCAAAATCATCAGTGCCTTCAAGCAAGTCATGATTTGTTAATGATTCAAACCGAATTTTATCAATAGCATCTGAGGCGTTTGAGATAAGCTCCCGTAAAAAAATCTCCCGGTTTGTATAAATTGAGTGAATCATTAGATCCAGTAGCTGCTTAGTCTCAGCCTGAAATTCTTTTGTTTCTTTGTTAATTGTTTCTTGAGACATTACGAACCTCCAATATTATCAAAAATTCTGTTGTTAGCACTCTTAGAAGTTGAGTGCTAACACTATTTAAATAATAACGAAAATATTTTATAAAATCAAATATTCGATAACATAAAATAGACAGATACCGGCGTATTGCTACCAAATTTGCAAAATATCTCCTGCTTTTGTGAAATAGCGTGTTTTTTCTCAAAATACTATTCTAATTTCCCGTGAGCATACGCAGCAATGGCAGGGCCAGACCAGTCATAACCAAGATAACTATTCCAATTGCCCCCACTGTATTGCCATTTTTTTTCAGCCACCAGGCATATGTCAGGGCATGAAAACCAATGACAGTACCTATACCAAGGTATATATAATCCATTAGTCATTACCCCTTATCGGCATGCTCTGAAACATTAGTCCGGTACGACGGATTTTAGTATGGATTTGTACTTGAAATTCAGCCTCAGGATAAAGGTCATTCCAATTAAAATTGGCAACCTCATCGTAGGTCTGGAACTTAGGCCGGAAGTAGCGGCCAAAATTAACAACATCAGTACCAAGCGCTTGTGTATGGTTAAGCATCTCTACCATTTCTAGTTTGATGGTTTTTGACACCTCTTCTTCTAATAATTCCCTGTTATCCTCGGACTCATAGTTGATATTGCTGGCAATACTGGCGAGTTCGCCTTCTAACAGCACATTAATATCAATAACAGGCCGGTTATTTACGAAGCTAACATTAATTTGTGGATTTTTGCCTAACCGCAAAAGAATGTGCACATTCCGCTCGGTTTTTTGGGGATCGACTATCGTTAAAAAGCCTTTGGGGAAATTCCCCATAAGGATAGCAACCATGCGCGTTTCTTCGTTAGTCAGCATCCCTGCCAGCTTATCACCTTTAAATACAGCCGTACCAATAATAGCGGCAGGATTACCGCCTTCACGCGGTATATCGCCGGGAAGATACTCCTTAGCTCGTTCTGGTGGGATTGGTTGAGCGCTAGGCCTATCTGTACCTGATAAGGGATTAATTGCCGCATATACAGCATAGGGAGCACCGCTCGTAGTCTTTAGCCGATTATAAAACTCATGAACATGCGTAGGCAATAAATAGCCGGTCTCAGACCCTGATAACAAGAGACCTTCAATCCAGCGTGAAGGTAATACGTCAATTGACGGCTTATTTTTATTGATAAATCCCTGTGCTGTATCACTAACCACCATCAAAAACATAGATCCGCGATATTCACGAAACCGGAGGAGTGGTCCTACTAAATTCTCCAGTCCTTGTCGTGCTAATTCTTCACCGACAACCCATACCTTAATATGGGATAAATCAGGGACCCGGCCAAGTGAGGCGCTGAGCAAAGAACGGCCTTCGATTAAGGAGGGAGCCTTGATGGTAGTAACAACCAGGCTTTTGCCACTGTCTGCATCACCGCCACCTCCAGTGGCGCCTAGTGCCCTGGGAACAGCAATCAGATAGGTAATATTTATCTGTTTGTTTGGCAGATAATCAATCCCAACAGCCAAAACATAGGCCACTTCGTCAGTTTCCTTAGCACCGGAACAACCTGATAATACAAGGCATACCGCCAAGCTTAAAGATATAATAATCAATCGGAAGAACACGACGCGCCCTCCTTTTTTATAGCCTTCACTATAGATACAATTAGCAGTAATAGTGGGATAGCGACTAGACCAACAGTAAAGAAGTTTGTTACTACAAGCCCATCTATGCGAATAACTGTGGCAATGTCAGGCGGTATCATGGCTAGTTGCGCAATAATATAAGCCGACAGTGGAATGAGTGGTTGGAGAGCCGGCAGCTTCAATAAACGGGTAATTAAATAGGCTCCCATATAAAGGCTGATAGCAATTCCCAGCAACCCTACAATAACCCACAGTATGATAAATAACGACTCAATCCGTTGCAGGTAGCGGCTCAAATATACTAAGCGGGCCATCTCAAAAAAAGGTAGTGTTTTTTCACTTGCCACGGCAATTCCAAATACCATAGTGAATACCATAATGGATAATGCTTTGAGAAAGACACAGCCCATTATTCCGAAAATACTGGCCCATTTGAAAGTTCGGACATTCTGCATAGCAGGTGCAACAATCACAAGAATCAGCGCGCCAAAGTTGGTACCCGCGTTCTGCATTCCGTGTTTTAGTGAAGGCAGAAGCCCGTAACCCTGCCAGGGAGCCAGATTATAGATGTCATAATTGGGAGCTAATAGGAGCAGGACTATTAGTAAACTAAAAATGCTTATCGGCAATAACAGGTAGGTTCCGCGCGCCAGTGCTTCCAGGCCTAAGAGAGCACCTAGTGCAGCGACAAAAGCATACCAGCCGATAATGAAACTAAACTCCATTTGTGGTAAGGCTGTAAGTAAGGTATTCTCGGCAAATTGGCGCAACAGGAGTGCCGCATTAAGAAAGAAAAATACAATGCATGTGATTGTTACTAGCCATGCGCCAATACGTCCTAACAGTTTTTCAGAGATGCTAAAAAGGTCGCCAGGAGTTTGTTGCAAAATATAAACCCAGGCGATAATGGTCAAGATCGTTAGTAAGCCAGAAACAAGGATCATCCACCAGTCGGCAGTAGCGACAATAGCGGCATCATTGGCAGGTGTTGTTAGAAAAATACGCGGCAATAGTATAATAAATACTAAGGCCATACCCTCAGCTATACCCATGCGGCCAGGCTGATAACTCATGGCTTATCTTGTCCTCTCAGTGGTTTTTCTTTTAACCATTCCCGACTTATAGCAGGCTGTTTAATAGTTTCTTTGGTATTCAAACCGTCTGGTGGTTTTTCTTGCTGAAACACCGGACCGCGTACCACCACATCCAGGTTGCCCTCCACCCGGGGAGCTATCGGCAGCATATATGGCATACCAAAAGATTTCATACTGCATAATTGGAGTACAAGCAGTAGAAACCCGGAAGCAACACCGACCAGCCCTAATGTTGCTGCCAGCATAAGCATAGGAAAGCGGATAATGCGGAAAGCCATTGCCATCTGAAAATCAGGAATAGCGAAGGAAGCCAGACCTGCTAAGGCAATAATAATAACTACAATTGGACTGACAATATTGGCAGTAACTGCCGCCTGTCCCAGAATAAGTGCACCGACAATTCCGATTGTCGCCCCCAGCACTCCGGGAATGCGTAATCCCCCTTCCCGAATAAGTTCAAAAGAAAATTCCATGAGGACAATCTCAATGAGCGCCGGAAATGGCACTTTCTCGCGGGCGCCGGCAATAGCCAGAGCAATTTCGGTTGGGAGTGCCTCTTGATGAAAGTAGTTAATTGCCAAATATAGAGAAGGCAGCAATAGCGTAATAAAGGCAGCAGCAAGACGCAATATACGCAGTCCAGTACTTGCAATAGCTTTAAACGAGAAATCTTCTGCTGAATGAAAAAAGGTAAAAAAGCTGACAGGCACAACATGGGCAAGCGGCACACCATCTAGTATCAAGGCTACCCGGCCTTCGGCCAGATGCACACACACCCGGTCAGGCCGTTCAGTCGAAAGGGCCTGGGGAAACAGATTGCCAGGATGATCCTCAATGAACTGCTGGAGCGACCCGATATCTCCCATGTAGTCGATGGAAATTCCCTCAATTCGGCGCTTTAGTTCAGCTACGAGCAACGGATTGGCCACAGACTCTAAATACATAATGGCACAGCTGGTATTGGTTTTTTTACCCAGAGACAGGATCTCGGTAACAAGCTCGCTGCTCTTTAATGTACCGCGAATCAAGGCGGTATTAATGCGCAGCCCTTCACTAAAAGATGCCTGTGAGCCGCGCACCGTTTGCTCTGTTGTAGGTTTATTTACGCCGCGCTGCACCATACCTCTGGTGTTGATTAAGATAGCTTCCGGAACACCATCAATAAAGAGTGCTGAATCCCCACTGTTGATACCATGCTGGACGGACTGGTAATCTATGGCTTTGTTGATCTGGTTGGCAGGTAAACATTCCTCGATAATCTGGGTAGTAATACTGCCGGTGGTACCGCCTTCGCGCACATGATCAGCCGAGAAATACATTAATGGCTGTAAAACAGCCAGATTGAGTGTTTTACTATCAACCATACCATCTATAAACACCAGTATAGCTTTTACCGGCGGGGAAAAAGGCAAAATAAGATTACGAATAATAACATCCTTGTTGTGCGGCAGCTTGTATAGTTTTTCTAGCAGCTCACGGTTTTCGGCAAGGACAGCACTCACCTGCCTGTTATCCGGGTGAGTTGCGGCATCATAGGCCAGTCGAACGGGGGAACGCTCTGCCTTAATTGCTGCCAGTTTTTTTTCCACAGCTTTCATTTGTGCTAGATGAGTAAACTGACCTGCTTTAAGATGTTTAGCCGTCATTTCTAAGACTTCTTTTAGTTGTTTGGCTTGGCGCAAAAGTATCTGGAGTTCCTCCAACGGCCCCGCAAGTCCGTCCTCTAAACTGCTGTTGGGTTGCTGTTTGTCTAACTTATCATCTAATACAAAGGGAGTAGGAGTATGCGGTGGCTGATAGACCAGGAGGGTTTTTAAATATTTATAGGTTTTAGAAAAGATAGTCTCCACAGCAGCGTTCCTCCTCTCGTACTATTTTGTGGTTATTATTACCAAAAAATAGTGTATTATGTGAATAATTCTGAGAGTAAAGCAAAAGCACATCCAAACATGGTCGGATGTGCTTTTGCTTTACTCTTGCATACTATCATATTGTCCCAGGATACGAACAGCATCTGCTGCAGGCAGTTGTTCGACATCCTTAAGTTTTCGTTCGATGGCTCTGGTGCGTACGGCAGCGGCGTCAATTTGCTTGCTGGCCTGGTCTAGTTTTTCCTTGGTCTTTATGAGAACATCCCCGAACTTACCAAACTCTGTTTTTACAGCGCCCAGAAGGCCCCAGACTTCACTTGACCGTTTCTCAATTGCCAATGTCCGAAATCCCATTTGCAGACTATTCAATAACGCCGCCAGCGTAGTTGGACCTGTAATACTAATACGGTATTCCCGCTGTAGGCTTTCACATAGTCCAGGACGCCGTAATACTTCGGCGTATAATCCTTCGATAGGCAGAAACATAATAGCAAAGTCAGTAGTATTGGGTGGATCAATATACTTCTCTTTGATGGTTTTAGCTTCCAGGCGAATCCTGGTCTCTAAACTGGCCGCCGCAGCGGCGGCCAGTTCGGCATTAGCCATATCCTGGGCTTCTAAAAGCCTTTGGTAATCTTCCTGGGGAAACTTGGCATCAATGGGCAGCCAAACAGGGGTATCATTACTATCTCTGCCTGGCAGGCATACGGCAAATTCTACCCGGTCCTGGCTGCCACGCTTTGTTGCCACATTGGCAGAATACTGCTCAGGAGTTAGGACTTGTTCTAATAGCGAGGCCAGCTGCATTTCACCCCAGATACCACGGGTTTTAACATTGGACAGGACTTTTTTGAGATCGCCGACCCCGGATGCCAGTTGCTGCATTTCTCCCAGCCCTTTGTGCACCTGTTCCAGGCGCTCGCTCACAAGTTGAAACGACTCACCTAAGCGTTTTTCCAGAGTTGCATGCAGTTTTTCATCCACCGTTGCTCGCATCGCTTCGAGTTTTTTGCTGTTATCATTTTGAATATCTATGAGTTTGCCTTCAATTGTCTCACGGAGCTTGTCAAGTTTTTGCTCATTAAGCTGAACAAGACGCGAAAATCGCTGGTCATTACTATTCGTAAATTCATGCAGTTGACCTGCCAGTTCTTCCCGCAGTATTTTAATGTTGAAAGTCAGTTCCTGGCGGTTTTTTCCCAGCTCATCGCGAAGCATGGCCTCCAGGCGTTCCTGATTATAGGTGAGTTGCTTGAACGGTGTCAAGTCCGGACTCCCGGCCTTGGTGACTTTTACCAGCAGCAGTAAGAGTAACCCGACATTACCTATGAGGACAAGCAGAGTGATTGCAGCAAATATGTCATTCATCAGTTACACCATCCCTTGAATAATTAGCTCTTTCTTATTCAAGACTAGTGAGGGTAAATCCTGTTAGTGAATAGAATTTTCTCCTGATGGCTGCTTTTTTTGAATAAAGCAGGAGTTCTTTTGATATTAATAGAAAATAATGTCATGAGTAGATTTTTATAAATTGTGGCATTTACAAGGAGGGTTTATATGTCTAATAAAGAACAAATGATAAACCAAACAATTAACAAGTATGAGCAATATATTAACCCAGCCATGGCCAAACTGTTCCGCTTTATGGGGCTGTCCACAATTGAATGGGAGGCCGAAGGTACTATTATCAAGGACATTGGCGGTAAAGAATATGTCGACTGTCTGGGGGGCTATGGGGTATTTAGTCTGGGACACCGTCACCCCAAAGTGGTTGAGGCTGTTAAGCGCCAACTAGATTTCATGCCGCTATCGAGTAAGGTGTTATTTGATAAACCGATGGCTGATTTAGCAGAACTTCTGGCTGAAATAACGCCTGGTGATCTTCAATATAGTTTCATCGTCAACAGTGGAACCGAAGCAGTAGAAGGCAGTCTCAAGCTGGCACGGGTTCACACCGGCCGGAGTAAGTTTGTTGCTACCACCAATTCGTTTCACGGCAAAACATTAGGCTCTTTAAGTGCTACCGGACGGGAGATGTTCCGGGAACCGTTTCAACCGCTGCTTGCCGGCTTTAGTCATGTGCCATTTGGTGATATTGATGCTTTAGCCCAAGTTGTGGACAATGAGACAGCAGCTGTCATTATTGAACCCATTCAGGGCGAAGGGGGAATCATTGTCCCGCCTGATACCTATCTGCCTGCGGCACGTGAGATCTGTGACAAAACGGGAGCGCTGTTAATTTGTGATGAAGTACAAACAGGGTTAGGCCGTACTGGTAAGATGTTTGCGGTTGAACACTATGGTGTGGTGCCTGACATTATAACAACCGCTAAAGCCTTAGGCGGCGGAGTTATGCCGATTGGTGCGTTTACAGCGCGGCCAAAGGTTTGGGATAAGTATATCATCAGTCCTTTTTTGCATACCTCAACCTTCGGCGGCAACCCACTGGCCTGTGCAGCGGCTATCGCCGCTGTCAGCGTTATCCGCGAAGAGGGCCTGCTCAGGCGAGCTGAACAAAGCGGTCACTATTTTATGGGTAAGCTGACAGAACTAGCCCAGGCCTACCCTGAGCTAATAGCCCAAGTACGCGGTAAGGGTCTGATGATTGGCATAGAACTGACTAAAGAAGGTATTGGCGGGTTAATCATGTCGGAAATGATTGACAAAGGTGTTCTTATTGCGTACACACTTAATAATCCTAAAGTTATGCGGATCGAACCGCCGCTGATCATTGAACAAGAACAGATTGATTATGTCATTTCAGCTTTGTCAAGCGCATTGGCAAAGGCACAGGATATGCTGGAAGACCTATAGTTTTGCATGAATAGCATAATTGGACAGGAGGAAATGAATATGCCATATGTAGAAGTGACTTTGCCTGTTAACGCTGATCGCAGCCAAATTTATCCTATTTTGAAGGATATGGAAAAATATCCCGAGTTTATGTCTGATTTGGTTAGTGTTGAGGTTATTGAACGAAAAGACAATACCACTATGACGAAATGGGTATCCAATGTAGATGGTCGAATTATCAAATGGACTGAGCTTGATAATTTTGATGATACCAACATGCATATTAGCTATAAGCAAACCGAGGGCGATTTAAAAAAGTTTCAAGGCGAATGGATATTAACACCAATTGAGGGCGGTACTGAGATCAAACTAACCGTTGATTTTGAATTTGGAATTCCGATGATTGCGGGATTGCTTAATCCGATTCTTAAGCGAAAGGTACGGGACAACAGTATGAATATGCTGACCGCCATCAAGGAACGCATGGAAAATCGGGCTTAAACGCTTGTTGTTAATTATAAGCAAATCACTTATAATTAATAGTAATAATAGATTCAGAAAAAGAAGGGAGGAGCGATGTCATCTTTAGCTAGCGTGGAATAGTTAAGACGGTAATTGTTTATATAGAATAAAATACGCTATGGAGGTGTCTTAATGAACACGCTTAAGACTACTGTTTTACTTGCTGCACTAACAGGTTTACTAATTGCAGTTGGTGCCTTTTTTGGTGGCACTAAGGGCATGACGTTCATGTTTGTTATTTCGATTTTGATGAACTTTGCCAGCTACTGGTTTAGTGATAAAATTGTGCTCAATATGTATGGTGCGCAAGCGGTTACGCCCCAGGATGCACCAGATTTAATCCGCATGGTGAGTAATTTGGCTCAAAAGGCCAAACTGCCGATGCCTAAGGTTTATATTATCAATACCGATGTGCCTAATGCCTTTGCCACCGGTCGTGATCCTGAACATGCTGCTGTCGCTGTGACAACAGGTATTATGCGAGCGCTCAATTATGAAGAGTTAGAAGGCGTTGTCGCTCATGAATTGTCTCATATCAAAAATCGCGACACTTTGATTAGTACCATTGTTGCAAGTCTCGCTGGTGTTATCACCATGATTGCTAATATTGCACAATGGACAGCTATCTTTGGCCTGGGTCGTGGCGATGACGAGGATGGGGGCGGTATCGGCGGTATTATTGAGTTTGTTTTCCTGGTGGTGCTGGCGCCGCTCGCTGCTACTCTTATCCAGCTTGGTGTCTCCCGTTCGCGCGAATATCTGGCTGACCAAACAGGCGGTGCTGTTTCCGGCAATCCATTAGCGCTTGCCAGTGCTCTCAAGAAGATTGAATACTTTGCCCAGCATCGTGTGATGGCTGAAGCTACTCCTGCTACCTCTCATCTCTTTATCATTAACCCGTTTAGTGGTGCCGGCGGCATGATGGTTAGTCTATTCAGCACCCACCCGGCAACAGCTGATAGAGTGGCTAAATTGGAAGAACAGGCAAGGAAAACAAGGTAATAGCAAGCATAAGCAGAAGTCACTATTAGCCAAGGCTATCTAGTGGCTTCTTTTAAGAAAGGAGAGATTGTTTGATTGGAAAACCCACTGTTTCTATATAAAGACTTGACTCCGGAAATTGACAGCAGCGTATTTCTAGCTGAAGGAGTAAGAGTTGTCGGGGATGTGTCTATTGCAAAAAACTCCAGTATTTGGTATAACACAGTTGTCAGAGGCGATATTAACCCGATAAAGATTGGCCAGTATACTAACATTCAGGATAATTGTACGGTGCATGTTATGTATGACTTTCCCTGCATTATTGGTGATTATGTTACAGTGGGTCATAACGTAATACTCCACGGCTGTACCGTAGCTGATAACTGCTTGATCGGTATGGGAGCCATTTTATTAGGCTATGCCGAGATTGGTGAAAACTGTATTATTGGAGCTGGCTCGCTGATTACTGAACGTAAACAGATTCCACCCAATTCGTTAGTTATGGGTTCACCTGGCAAAATCATCCGCCAGGTCAGCCCGGGAGAGATTGAAGCCATACGCCAGTCGGCTTTAAAATATGCTGAAATCGCCCAAAACTATATGAGGAGTAGTACATAATATGAGTGATATCGCCCAAAATACCCTGGTGCTTTTAAAACCTGATGCAGTGCAAAGAAAGCTTTGCGGTGAAATTATTCAGCGATTTGAATGTAAAGGCTTGTTGCTTTCAGCGCTTAAATTGCTTCAATTAACGCCTGAAATGGCTGCAAAGCATTATGCTGAACATATAGGCAAACCATTTTACCCGGCTCTTATCGAATTTATTACTTCCGGACCGGTAGTAGCCATGGTACTAACTGGATCTAATGCCGTTAAAGTAGTCAGAACCATGATGGGTCCGACCAATCCTGTTGATGCATTGCCAGGGACCATTCGTGGTGACTATGCTAAAGTTATGTCCTACAATATTGTACATGGTTCTGATAGCGCCGATAGCGCAGCACGGGAAATAGCTATTTATTTTACTGAACAGGAAATTGTTCAGTATCACTTGGAGGATTGTTATGAGTAAAGTTTATACTAAAACCGGGGACAAAGGAACAACTGGTCTCCTAACCGGCGAGCGAGTCAAGAAAACCAGTGCCAGAGTAGAAGCCTATGGTACTGTCGATGAAATTAATTCAGCATTAGGCTTGGCCCGCGCTAATTGCAGCAATCAGGAGGTCAAAGAAGCCATAGTAAAACTACAGAAACTGCTGATGTTGATTATGGCCGATTTAGCCAGTGGCGGCAATAAAGAGCAATATGTAACGAATGACCATGTTATAACACTGGAACAAATGATTGATGAGTTTGATGCCAAGCTGCCGCCGCTAAAAAATTTTATTATACCCGGCGATACTCCGGGAGCTGCAGCACTGGATTTGGCGAGAACAGTAACCAGGCGGGCTGAGCGCCAGACCTTACGTTTCAAAGAAGCTGAAACTGATGCCGGTGTCACAGAACCTTTACTTATCAGCCTAAATCGTCTGTCAGATTTTTGTTTTGTATTATCCCGTTTTGAGGCCGAAAGTACTGCCAACTTATAATTGCACATCTTTGCTCAATCCGCATAAACTATATCGACAGCATAAGGATGCATTAGCTATAGATAATAGCTAAAATGAGGGGGCGAGCACTGTGAATTTTCGGTTTTATGTTATGTCGCTGCCAGGACCGCTGCGTAAATTGATGCGTATGTTCTTAAAAGGATAGAACGGTCCCATATATACAAAAAGAGCTATTGTAATGCAGTAGCTCTTTTTGTATGTACTGAAAGCTCCGATAATTTTATCAACTGTTGTTTTCGTCATATTTATTGGAAAAAAATTATAAATATGGAATAAAGCATGAATGTTTTGCTCATTTTAACTTAAACTAAATAGACAGAAAAGCAGGAATATTTACAGTAAACAGAGAATTGGTAAAGGTATATGTCAGTAATGAATTTAAGCAGACCACAACAGGAGGGGACTAGCCATGAAAGAGTACAAGAGCGACAAGTTGAGAAATGTTGGAATTGTAGCCCACGGTGGAGCCGGTAAGACATCCTTAACAGAAGCCATGCTATTTAATTCTGGCGCGGTTAACCGTTTAGGACGTGTTGATGATGGTTCGGCGACAACTGACTTTGAACCGGAAGAGGTAAAACGGAAAGTAACAATTAGTACGGCTTTGGCGCCTTGTGAGTGGCGCGATCATAAGATAAATTTTGTTGATACTCCCGGTTATGCTGATTTCGTAGCTGAAGTTAAGGGCGCTCTACGTGCTGTAGATAGTGCGCTCATTGTGCTATGCGCTGCTGCCGGCGTCGAGGTAGAAACCGAAAAAGTATGGAACTATGCCAATGAATTATCTTTGCCACGTATAGGATTTATTAACAAAATGGACCGGGAAAACGCTGACTTTTATAGTGTTGTCGAAAGTATGAAAGAGAAATTCGGCAATGGCGTTATCCCGGTTCAATTGCCTATTGGTACCCAGGATAGTTTTAACGGCGTTGTTAATGTGATTACCATGAAGGCTTATTTAGCAGCGAAAAGTGGTAAAGAATGTACTGAGGCAGATATTCCGGCAGATATGCTGGAGCAGGCGCAGGAAGCAAGAGTGGCACTTATTGAAGCTGCTGCCGAAGGAAATGATGAGCTGTTAACGAAATACCTTGAAGGGGAAGAGTTGAGCAATGAAGAAATAAACACCGGTTTATTGGCTGGTATTGCCCAAGCCAAAGTATTTCCGGTTCTTTGCGGTTCGGCTCTTAAAAACATTGGTGTGCGGCAAGCATTGGACACGATTATCAGTTGTCTGCCGGCGCCAGATGCCACACCAATCCTCGGCTATCATCCGGTAAGTAAAGATCCTGTTGAAAGAAGCGCTGCCGATCCATTTTCGGCAATGGTATTTAAAACCACTGCCGACCCGTTCGTCGGCCGCCTAAGCTATATTCGTCTATTCTCAGGCAATATGAAGCCAGACAGTACCTTGTATAACGCCACCAAAGAGAAGTCAGAGCGTATCGGTTCAATTTTTACCTTGCGTGGTAAACATCAAGAGCCAATTTCGAATGTATATGCCGGCGATATTGTTGTGGTAGCGAAACTACAGGAAACGGCTACCGGTGATTCGCTCTGCGACAAAGATAAACCTATTCTGTTTGAATCAATTGCCTATCCTAAACCAATGTTCACCAGAACTATTGAGGCTAAAAATAAAGGCGACGAGGATAAGATTGGTCAGGCATTGGCGCGCCTCATGGATGAAGATCCTACATTTAAAGTGCATAAGAATGTGGAAACCCATCAGTTACTGATTTCAGGTATGGGCGAACTGCATTTGGATATTATGTCTGAGCGCATGAAACGCAAGTTCGGCGTCGAAACACTGCTTGCAACCCCCAAAGTACCTTACCGCGAAACCATTCGCGGTTCAGCCAAAGTAGAAGGCAAACATAAAAAGCAAAGTGGGGGACATGGTCAGTACGGTCATGTCTGGCTGCAGCTTGACCCGTTAGCACCAGGCGCTGAGTTTGAGTTTGTTGACTCTATTTTTGGCGGAGCGGTACCTCGCCAGTATATCCCGGCTGTTGAAAAGGGGGTACGAGAGGCATTAGCTGGCGGCCTGCTCGCCGGTTATCCGATGGTTGATGTTAAGGTAACGTTAACCGATGGATCGTATCATACGGTTGACTCATCAGAAATGGCCTTCAAAATTGCCAGCACTTTGGCTTTGCGCAAAGGGGTATTACAAGCCAAGCCTGTTTTACTTGAGCCCATCTATGCCATAGAAGTTATCGTGCCTGAATCTTATATGGGAGATGTCATTGGCGATCTTAATACCAAGCGAGGGCGGATTCAGGGCATGGAGCCCATCGGGGGCGGCTTAGGCCGGGTCAAAGCCCAGGTACCATTGGCAGAAATGTTTCGCTACAGCATTGACTTGCGTTCCATTACCCAGGGGAGGGGCTCTTTTGATATGAATTTCTCCCATTATGAAGATGTTCCGGCACGTATTGCGGAAGCGATTATTGCTAATGCTAAGAAAGAAAAAATAGAGGAAGCCTAGCAACTAAGCGGAAAAAACCTTGGCATGAAATAAACGTCTGCCAAGGTTTTTTGCATTTGCAGGATTGACAATGCTCCACCAGCCTGAAAAAATTTTTAGCACGTTGTATCAGCAGTAATCATATTTTGCGCTTGTAACTATATTTGTGTAAAATAGAAGTAGCATTACTATTTACGGAGGGTTACCATATGGGTGAATTTATGTTGAAACAAAGTGTAAATAAAGTTTGGTACGGAATATTCACCAGTTTTGCTGCGTTAGGTATCAGGCATGGTATATCTACACGGCTGGGTGGTCACAGCACAGCGCCGTTTCTTAGCCTGAACTTAGGACTACATACTGGTGACGACGCTGAGACAGTATGGAATAACAGGCAGCTTTTTTGTCAAGCAGTAGGTCTGCCACCGGACAAAGTGGTTACTGCCGAACAGATACATGGCAATGTGGTTAGGCAAGTTACTATGGCAGATGCGGGTCGCGGTGCTAAGCATTATGATGAAGCTATTAAAGGCACTGATGCCCTTATCACTAACGTGCCAGGGCTGCCACTTATGCTGTTCTTCGCTGACTGTGTACCTGTACTCATTGTTGATCCGGTAGCTAAAGCTATTGGCATTAGCCATGCCGGTTGGAAAGGCACTGTTGGCAAAATAGCACAAAAAACAGTACTTGCAATGCAGCATCAGTTTAATACCAACCCGGTCGACTGCCTGGTAGGCATTGGACCATCAATCGGTCCTTGCTGTTATGAAGTTGACGAAGCTGTACTAAGTAAACTTCGAGCTGAGTTCCCCTGTTGGGAGCAGTTGGTGATAACCAAGGAAAAGCGACGGCAGCTTAATTTGTGGGAAGCCAACCGCCAGCAGCTTAGAGAAATTGGTATAGGGGATACTAATATTACAGTCAGTTCAATATGTACAGCTGACAATACACCAATTTTCTTTTCACATCGTGCCGAAAGCGGGCACACTGGACGTATAGGCGCAATTATTTCTTTATAGAAGTTTGCAAATAAAGAGGAAAATTATGTTTGTGAGCGAATCAATTAATAGGATGGAGGGTTTTAACATGTCTATCGCGCAAAACATTGCTGAAATAACAGCCAAATTAGCCGCCAATAAGGTAAAATTGGTAGCTGTGACCAAAAACCATAGCGTTTCCTCTATGCTGGAGGCATTGGCTGCCGGAATAACAGCTGTGGGAGAAAATCGGGTTCAGGAAATGCTGTCTAAGTATCCTGAGATAAAGGCGGCTGGTCTAACGCCTGAGTGGCATCTTATTGGTCACCTGCAGACAAATAAAGTTCGTCAGGCAGTACCGCTGGCAGACCTTATTCATTCTGTAGACAGTGAACAGCTGGCTGTTGAGATTGATAAGGTAGCTGCTAAGCTAGGTAAATGCCAGGATGTACTCCTACAGGTTAATGTCGCCGATGAAGAAAGCAAGTTTGGCGCTGAAATTGGTCAGGCCTTACCATTAGCTAAATGTATTAGCCAGCTCGAACATGTCAGGTTATGCGGTCTTATGACGATTGCGCCCTATAGTGAAAACTCGGAAACAGTGCGTCCGGTATTTAAAGAACTTTATCAGTTATACGCCGAATTAAATAGCTTGCATCTTGCAAATACTGACATTAAATGGTTATCCATGGGAATGACCAATGATTATATGGTAGCTATCGAAGAGGGAGCAAACTTGGTTCGTATTGGTACTGGAATATTTGGATCGCGTCAATAGTAAGGAGGAGAAAGAAAGTTATGAAGTTTATGGAAAAAGTTTGGGGCAGTCTTGGTCTGTTTGAATCAGCAGAACAAGAGGAAGATCGTTCGAAACTAGAAGAGGCCGAAACAAAAGTTAAACCAAAAAACAACAATGTGGTCTCACTACCCATGGCCCAAAATAACAATAATACCCAGCAATCGAAACAAATCAAGGTTATGGTTGTTGAACCCTTTTCGTTTGATGACGCTCAACATATTGCCGATTATCTTAAAAGCCGTAAACCAGTAGTTGTTAACCTCGAAAGTTCTGACCCCGAAATTGCCAAACGCATGATTGATTTTATTAGTGGTACAACCTATGCATTAAATGGTCAAATTCAAAAAGTCGGCAATAATATTTTCCTGTGCGCCCCCAATAATGTTGACGTTGCCTATAGTCCGCGGGAAGATGTCAGTGATAAGACGTTCTTGCCCTGGGGCCAGTGATAAATAGATCGAATGCCAAATGGAGGGATTATGTTAATAAATAAACAGATTGGTTTTATTGGCGGCGGTGCGATGGCCGAATCAATTATTCGCGGTATTTTACATGCAGAATTGGTAATGCCGTCCCAAATAATGGTGAATGATATTTCCCGTGAACGTCTGGCTTACCTAAACAGTACGTTTGCAATTGCAACAAATCCTGATAGTCAGGAAATTATCAAACAATCTGATATCGTATTTCTAACAGTAAAGCCACAAGTTATTGCTAACGTTATTGACACAATTGCACCGCTAGTACCGAAAACTACGATAGTGGTATCAGTGGCAGCCGGCGTAACAATTGCTACATTGCAAAGCAAACTGGCTGAAGTTCCAATCGTTCGGGTTATGCCTAATACCCCGGTGGCCGTTGGTGAAGGCATATCCGCTATGGCGCTAGGGAAGTATGCAACAAAAGCAGTTAGTGACCCGGTGGCCGAAGTATTTTCGTCTGTTGGCAAGGTTGTTACTGTTAGCGAAGATTCGATGGATGCTGTTACCGGCCTGTCAGGCAGCGGTCCGGCGTATGCCTTTGTTTTAATTGATGCTCTCGCTGATGCTGGTGTCAGAGTTGGTTTAACCCGGCAGACATCAATATTGTTGGCAGCCCAAACGTTAATGGGTGCTGCTAAAATGGTACTCGAAACAAACGAACATCCTGCCAAACTGAGAGATATGGTAACATCGCCGGGTGGTACTACTATTGCCGGTGTCCATGTATTAGAACAAAAGGGAGTACGGGCTGCACTTATTGATGCTGTGGTTGCCGCTACAGAACGGTCCCGGGAGATGGGAAAAAGGTAATGAGTGAACGGGACAAAATTTTACGCTATTACCGCGCTTCAGGTGATGCAGAGTTAGCAGCAAAGCTTTTGGATTTGGCAGAGATTGCGCTCAAAAGTCGCAAATACAAAGTCAGCGAATTTCTTGATCCGTATGGTTTAAGTATTGCTGAAACTATCGTTGCCCATTATGATAGGCTGACATTGGAAACAAATGGCGGTTATCCTGGTGCAGAACGGGTTAAAGTGGCCTTTGTTGACACTGAGTTTCTTGAGTATGCTGATTCATTTGATTTTGGGTTAAAAGCCATTTTGATAAAATGGGATAGTCGTTATTATCGCCTGTCACATCGGGACGTGCTCGGAGCACTTATGGGTATTGGCATAAAACGTGAAATCCTTGGTGACATTATTGTGGCTGGGGATCAATGCTATGTCTTAGCCGACGCAACTATGGCTGCGTATATTGAACAGAACGTAACTGAAGTTGGACAAGCTGCGGTCTTTGTTTCACAAGGTTCACTTGATGATATTCCGGCAAAAGAAGAAAAAATCAAGGAAATTCGGGCAACAGTGGCTTCTATGCGAGCAGATGCTGTAGCCGCCGCTGGTTTTGGAACCTCACGCACCCGAATGGCTGAAGATATCGTAGCCGCCAAACTAAAAATCAACTGGCAGGAAGCCAAAAGCCCATCACAAGTAATAAAGGTGGGGGATATTATTTCTATGCGTGGCCGGGGACGGGTAGAAGTTATTGAAGTGCCTGGGCAAACGAAAAAAGGCAGATACAGCGTTTTACTTAGACGATTTATGTAATTTGAATAGGGGTGGGGAGTTATGCTAACGCCATTAGACATCCATAATAAAGAGTTTAAGCGTAGTTTCCGTGGCTATAAAGAAGATGAAGTCGATGAGTTTCTTGACGGAGTAATTAAAGATTATGAGACCCTATATCGTGATAATATTGAGGGGAAAGAAACAATTGAACGCCTTAACAGCAAACTCGAGCACTACCAGCATATGGAAAACACTCTCCATAGCACACTGGTCATTGCACAGGAAACAGCTGAAGAAGTCAAACTTAATGCCAAAAAAGAAACAGAGCTGATAATTAAGGAAGCTGAAATTCGTGCGCAAAAACTGGTTGAGGAAGCCTTGACAAAAGTTCGTAAAATGACTGGCGAATATGAAGAATTACAAAAACAATCGAAGGTATTCCGTACTCGTCTGCGTACTCTTTTACAAGCGCAAATGGAAATGCTTAACAATGATGATGAGGATGAAAACTAGTCTTGCCTGACAATTTACTTGACATCAGAGAGCTGCCAGACGGCATTGCCTTTAAAGTTCGTGTTCAGCCGCGTGCAAGTAAAAATATGGTTGCCGGCATTATGGGCGATTGTCTTAAAATTAAACTGACTTCACCGCCGGTAGATGGTGCAGCTAATGCTGCCTGTATTGCCTTTATTGCCAGTATTCTGGATGTAGCAAAAAGCTCTGTAGTTATTACTACCGGCCAAAATAGCCGGTTAAAAGTGATTAAGGTTACCGGTATTGATAAAAAGAAATTTTTCACTATGCTCTGCCTGGATATTTGACTTTATGCGCCAATCATGTATAATATATTGCGTACATGATAATATTTTATCAGTAATGACGGAGACACGCTTTGATGGCGGTTTACAGCGAATCAGGACATGGTGTGAGCCTGGTAATCAAGATCATGGCCTAAAATCGCTCTTGAACTGCGGACTGAAAGGCTCAAGTAGGCTCCGCCGTCTAACGCCCGTTACCGCGTTGTAAAGCGGCTATATCAGCCAGTAGGGTGGTACCACGGGAACTTATCTCTCGTCCCTTTTTGGGGATGAGAGTTTTTATTTTATATGGAGGTGCTAATTTTGGATTACAGCAAAACACTTAACTTGCCCCAAACCGATTTTCCAATGCGCGCGAATCTTCCCGAACGGGAACCGAAAATGTTGGAATACTGGAATGAGCAACAGATCTATGAGAAAAAACTGGCTCAAAGCAAGGGTAAAACCAAATTTATCTTGCATGACGGCCCGCCATATGCCAATGGTAATATTCATATCGGTACTGCTTTAAACAAAATTCTTAAAGATATTATTATCAAATACAAATCGCTGCAGGGATTCGATGCTCCTTACGTTCCCGGCTGGGACACCCATGGCCTGCCGATTGAACATGCTGCCATTAAAATTCTGGGGTTAAACCGCCATGAGCTTAACCCGCTTGATTTGCGGCGTGAATGTAAGCAATATGCTCTCAAATGCTTAAACCTTCAGCGGGAAGACTTTAAACGCCTGGGCGTTGCCGGCGACTGGGAAAATCCATATATAACACTATACCCCGAATATGAGGCCAAACAAATTGAAGTGTTTGGTGAAATGGCCAAAAAGGGCCATATTTATAAAGGCCTGAAGTCGGTCTATTGGTGTACTTCGTGTGAAACCGCATTAGCTGAAGCCGAAATTGAGTATGCCGAGAAAAAATCGCATTCTATCTATGTTAAATTTCCTCTTATTGATGATAAAGGTAACCTGCCTGTAGGTGTTGACCACGAGAAAGTGTATGCCGTTATTTGGACAACAACTCCCTGGACTATGCCGGCAAATGTTGCCATTTGTGTGCACCCTGAAATTGAATATGCCTGGGTAGAAATTAATGATGAAATTTATCTCTTTGCAAGTGAATTGGTGGAAACAGTTGTTAAGGCTAATAATCTGGGAGAATACACAATCCTGGGAACAATGAAAGGTGCTGCTATTGAAGGTATGACATTCAGTCATCCGTTCTTTGAGCGTGAGTCACCTATTATCCTCGGTGAACATGTCACCCTGGAAGCTGGCACCGGCTGTGTACATACGGCTCCCGGCCATGGCCAGGAAGACTTTGAGGTAGGTATGAAATACGGCCTGCCGATCATTAGTCCTGTTGACCCTACAGGCAAATTTACTGCAGAAGCTGGTAAATTTGAAGGCCTGACGGTGTCTGATGCTAACGTGCCTGTTATAAAAGAATTGGCTGGGCGTGGGCTGCTACTCGGCAAAGGCTCGGTTAAACATCAATATGCTCACTGCTGGCGCTGCAAGAACCCGATTATCTATCGGGCAACTGAGCAATGGTTTGCCTCAGTTGATGGATTTAGAGAGGCTACTCTCAAAACCATAGCCAACGAAATTCAGTGGATTCCCACCTGGGGCGAAGATCGTATCCGCAATATGGTGGCTGATCGTCAAGACTGGTGTATTTCGCGGCAACGGGTGTGGGGTGTTCCTATTCCGATTTTCTACTGCACCAAATGTAATGAGCATATAATTAATGATGAGACAATTACTGCTGTCAAAGAACTTTTCCGCCAAGAAGGCTCTGACGCCTGGTGGGCCAAAAAGCCGGAGGAAATTCTGCCACAAGGCTTTACCTGCCCGCATTGTGGCCACGATGAATTCCGGAAAGAAACCGATATTATGGATGTGTGGTTTGACAGCGGTTCCAGCCATGCGGCTGTACTTGGACAGCGTAAAGAACTTCAGTGGCCGGCTGATTTATATCTGGAAGGCAGCGACCAGCATCGCGGCTGGTTTCAATCCTCACTATTAACTTCAATAGCCACACGGGGGGTAGCGCCATACAAAGCGGTATTGACCCATGGTTTCGTTGTTGATGGTGATGGCCGGAAAATGTCCAAGTCGATTGGCAATGTCATATACCCGCAGGAGGTTATCCAGAAATATGGTGCCGATGTGCTGCGCCTTTGGGTAGCATCAGCCGACTATAAAGCTGATATCCGCATTTCCAATGATATCCTTAAGCAGCTGTCAGAAGTATATCGCAAAATCCGCAATACCTTCCGCTACATTCTAGGCAGTTTGCATGACTTCAACCCAGACACCGACAAAGTGTCCTACAACCAACTGCTTGAGATTGATCGCTGGGCGCTGATGCGTTTAGAACAAGTCCGGGCTAAAGTCACTCAGGCCTATGAAGATTACGAATTCCATTTGTTATATCATACAGTGCATAACTTCTGTGCCGTGGATCTAAGCGCTTTTTATCTTGATATCCTCAAAGATCGCGTTTATACTGGGTTGCCAGCTTCGATTGAACGCCGCGCTGCCCAAACGACGATGTATGAAATTCTCAACACCCTGGTTGCTGTGGTTGCGCCGGTATTAACCTTTACTGCCGAGGAAGTATGGCAGTATATGCCCCAAGAGACAAACCGCGCTGAAAGCGTTCAGTTAACAAGTTGGCCGGCAGCCCGTCCTGAATACTTGGATACTGCGCTGGAAGCTAAATGGGGAAAAATACTTGAATTACGCGGTGAAATTACGAAAGCACTTGAAACAGCCCGCCGCAATAAGGTTATTGGTCATTCGCTGGATGCAGCGGTTAGCCTTTATGCTGCCGGGGAGGAACTGACTGCACTTTCGGCCATTAAGGACGATTTAGCCACACTCCTCATTGTGTCTGAAGTAACTTTATCTGATAATATGGAACAGGTTCCGGGTGAAGCCTACCGGGCCGCCGACATGCAACTTGCAGTTGCTGTGGCTCCGGCCCAGGGCGTGAAATGCGAACGTTGTTGGATTTATAGCCCGACAGTGAACCAGGACAAAGAGCATCCAGCTCTTTGTCAACGGTGCGCTGCTGTAGTAAAAAACATGTAAGCATGTATGATAAACCGGAACTAAATTCCGGTTTATTTTTATTCGCCGGGTAATAATAATACAAGTGGGGGACTATTGTATGGATAATAAACATCCGGTAAATACTACAAAGGCTGCGAAAGAGCAGCCCGAATTTGTGGCCAAACAGCTAGAACGGCTTGCAAACCGGTTAGAGGCCATGAGAATTGCTGATTATATGGAAACGCTGGAACGTCCGGCCAAACTAATTTTGACTAATTTTGTGGCCGGTATTGCCCGCGGCTTAGGCATTGCCATTGGAGCCAGCTTGGTGTTCGCCTTATTACTCGCTTTTCTCAAGCAGCTGATTATGCTCAATATACCG
Organism: Sporomusa sp. 246TCP1; assembly: GCF_057319775.1. Taxonomy (NCBI): domain Bacteria; kingdom Bacillati; phylum Bacillota; class Negativicutes; order Selenomonadales; family Sporomusaceae; genus Sporomusa; species Sporomusa sp. 246TCP1. The sequence goes on from NZ_CM170492.1 coordinate 1,815,694, forward strand.
GGTATCGGTGGTTTTATCGCTGATATTCTCCGGTTTGTTGAAACCAAAAACGGAACATTCTAATTCCAATTCAGGAGGATGACGCATGACAAAAGACATTTTTGATTGCATCCGTGAAAGTCACAGTGTTCGCCTATTCAAGTCTGAACAAATTCCGGAACCAACATTAACTAGAATTTTAGACGCCGGTAATATGGCACCTAGTGCCGGTAACCTGCAGCCCTGGTATTTTTATGTAGTACAAGACTCATCAGTAAAAGCAAAATTGGCTGAAGCGTCCTTTGATCAAGAACAAATAAGCGATGCGCCCACTGTTGTTGTTATTTTAGCTGATCCCGCCCGTTCCAACGAAAGATACGGCGAACGTGGTGCCCAGTTATATTGTCTCCAGGATTCAGCTGCTGCAGCCCAAAATATTCTCCTGGCAGCAGAAGGAGTAGGTATTGCAGCCTGCTGGGTCGGCGCTTTTGATGAAAGAAAAGTCCAGGAGGCCGTAGAGGCTCCGCCTCGCCTTAGGGCTGTAGCCATGATTTGTTTAGGCTACAGTGGTGAACAACCAAAAGAATATAAAGAGCGACTACGATTGAATGAAGTCGTCAAATTTATTCATTGACAAGGGGGCTTTACCTTGCGCCCTGAACAAGTTGCAAAATTTAAACTACAGCTGGAAGCCAAAAAACAGGATTTAGTTCATACCATCTTGCAGTTAGAAGATAATGGCCTGCGTGCTGCATTATCGAATACAACCGGTGAACTGTCGGCTTATGATAATCACCCGGCTGACTTAGGTAGTGAGACCTTTGAGCGTGGCAAGGATTTAGGACTGAGAGACAACGAGCGCGTACTCTTACGAAGTGTAGAACACGCGCTGGATAAAATTCACCAAGGAACCTATGGACGCTGTGACACATGCGGCGCCGAGATAGCAACTGAACGGCTTGAAGCGCTTCCTTGGGCCACTCAGTGCAAAGAGTGCCAAGAGGAATCAGAACAGATTGATGTTACACCCCGTCCACTGGAAGAAGATTCACTTGCGCCGCCGTTTCATCGAAGTTTTCTAGACTCAGACAGTGTTGATTCTGTCGGTTATGACGGGGAGGACGCCTGGCAGGACGTAGCCCGCTATGGCAGCTCAGACACACCGCAGGATATCCCCGGAACCTATGACTATAAAGCTTTATTTCTCAATAGTAATGAACACCAGGGTATTGTTGACTTGGCTGATGCTATTCCTAATGAACCTGGAAGCACTAGTAACCACGCTAGAAAACGACTACAGAGAAAAGAAAAAGAAACCGGGCGATAGCCTGGTTTCTTTACTTGGTATGCAGGAATTCAATTGCCTGTGTTTAATTATAAACTGTGCAAGTGGATACACTATTTTGGTTGCTATCATAGTCATCATATAAGAGCGAGACGATAATATTTATGGGAAAAGTTAATGTACTAGGAGGGCGCCTAATGACCAGTCCCAAAAACACCTATATAGTGCTAAGTAGAATTGGCGTTTTTGGACTGATTGTAGCCGCTTATTTTTGTTTACCTGGAGTACAGCAGTTTGCCAGTGAAGGCATTACCTATCTGCAATATCGAAATTTTCAAGGTCTGCGCCAGTTTATCCTGTCTTATGGGATATGGGCACCGGTAACAAGCATTGCCCTTATGGCACTACAGTCCCTGGTACCACTAGTTCCGGGAATTATCATAACGATTACCAATGCCTGGATATTTGGCTGGCAATACGGTGCCTTGTATTCCTGGTCTGGAGCGCTCTTGGGAGCCGTCCTTGATTTTTGGATTGCCCGCTGGTATGGCCGCCCGGTAATAGAGCGATTTGTCAGCAGTAAATATTTAAACTTTACTGATCGTTTTTTTAAACGCCATGGTATCATAGCCGTATTTATCACCAGACTAGTGCCAATTGTACCTTTTAAAGTTATTAGCTATGGGGCTGGTCTGACCAGACTTACCTGTTGGGAGTTTACTACCGCGACTGCTATCGGTCAAACACCAGCCATTGTGCTTTATTCGCTCCTTGGACAACACCTTTCCCATAATATTAAGGCAGCAGCCGCTATTACCTCCATATTAATAGCGGCTGGCCTGATAGCCTATTACTATCGTAACACTATTGAACGTTATTTCACTTTCCAAAAAGAGAAGTAAATTACGGCTTGGCGCAAGTCGTGTTTTCTTTACTATCTTATATTTGGAAATTTGCAGGTATCATGTTATCATAGTCTATACAGTTGGTGTAAGGATAGGAGAGAAGATTGGTGCCGATATCACTATTAGCAGTCATTGCTACAACAGTAGTACTTATTGACCAGTGGTCAAAACAGTATATTCAAGGCCACATGCTGCCAGGAATGTCTATACCTGTGGTGGACGGGATATTTCATATTACCTATGTATTAAATCCTGGCGCTGCTTTTGGTATTTTAGAAAATCAAAGAATGCTTTTTATTGCAATTGCACTCTTAATGCTGGGACTTACCGCTTATTTCTTAAAACATATACCGGAACCCTTCCGGCTTATGCGGCTGGGGTTAAGCCTGCTCGCGGGCGGAGCTATTGGCAATGTTATTGATCGAGTGCAAACCGGGCATGTGGTGGATTTTTTTGATTTTCGCATTTGGCCGGTTTTTAATGTGGCCGATATTGCCATTGTAACCGGTGTTGGTTGTGTTATTTATACCCTTGTGTTTAGCGCTTTTCCAACAGAAAACCAAGAAAACCCAAGATAGGATGATATCATGGAACAAAATGAAAAAGCTAGTAGCAGCACATCTAATTTCAAAGTTACAGCTGAAGAAGAGGGCACTCGCCTGGATGTTTTATTAGCAGGTCGGTTTGGGGAACTGTCCCGTTCCCATTTGCAAAAACTTATTGCCGATGAGCTGATTATTGTAAATGGTAAGAAAGTTAAAGCTAACTATAAAACCCAGGCTGACGACGCTATAAGTGTAACCATTCCTGAAGCTAAACCGGTCGAGATTCTGGCTGAAAACATTCCGCTTGATGTCCTTTATGAGGACAAAGATATTATTGTGGTCAATAAACCACGCGGTATGGTTGTTCATCCGGCAGCCGGCAATTATCAAGGCACGCTGGTCAATGCGCTCTTGGATCACTGTCAGGATTTATCCGGTATCAATGGCGAAATCCGTCCCGGCATCGTGCATCGTTTGGATAAAGACACTTCTGGTGTCATGGTAGCGGCTAAGAATGATCATGCTCATCTTAATCTTGCTGAACAAATTAAAACCCGCACGGCTAGCCGCAAATATCTGGCCATTGTTCATGGGAATATTGCGGAAGAACAGGGGATTATCAATGCTCCTCTCGGTCGGCACGCTGCTGACCGAAAAAAAATGGCCGTCACATTTAGTAACAGCAAAGAAGCGATAACCCGTTTTCGCGTTATTGAAAGGTTTACTAACTTTACTTTGGTTGAGTGCAAATTACAGACAGGACGGACTCACCAAATTAGAGTACATATGCAGTATATTGGCCACCCTGTTGTAGGTGACCCTAAATACGGTCCTGAAAAAAAACAATTTGCGATAAAAGGGCAGGCACTGCATTCCGCTGAACTGTCACTAAAGCATCCGGTTACAGGGGAGGACATGCTGTTTGCCACGCCACTTCCATCAGACATGACTGATATACTTAACCGCTTACAGGCGAGTAGAAGAAGAAAGGAGATATAAGAATATGGCAAAGCAGGTTACGATGTTAGATAAAGCCATCATTATGGATTCTCAAGCGATTAAACGCGCCCTGACCCGGGTGTCCCATGAGATTGTCGAACGCAACAAAGGTGTTAGCGATGTAACACTAGTTGGTATCAGAACACGCGGCGTTCCCTTAGCCCGGCGAGTTGCTGAAGAGATCAAGCGAATCGAAGGGGTTGACCTGCCTGTTGGGGTACTGGACATCACCTTATACCGGGATGATTTATCAACCTTGGCTTATCAGCCCATTGTTCATGAGACGCTAATCCCGTTTTCCATTAATAACAAGAAGGTCGTACTAATTGACGATGTTTTATTTACCGGACGAACAGTAAGAGCAGCACTTGATGCTATCATCGACATTGGCCGGCCAGCTGCTATTCAATTAGCGGTACTAATCGACCGCGGTCACCGTGAACTGCCGATTAGGGCTGACTATGTCGGCAAGAATGTGCCCACCTCAAGCAAAGAAATAGTCAGCGTGCAGCTGACTTCAACAGATTGCAGTGAACAGGTTGTCATTAAAGAAATTATTGAGGATTAAGTAATTTACCGATAAGCGCTTCTTCAGGAGTTACATAAATAGTGTTTTGATGGTCATAGATAACGAAGCCTGGTTTTGCACCTGAAGGTTTGCGCACATAGCGACGTTTTGTATAATCGACAGGAACACTGGCCGACTGACGGCTTTTGCTGTAATAGGCGGCTAATTGTGCGGCCTCATTGATCGCCTGTGGTGATATTTCCCGGTTTTCACCACGAATAATAACATGTGAACCGGGAATATCTTTAGTGTGCAGCCAAATGTCATCCGGGCGAGCCTGTTTGAAAGTTACCAAGTCGTTTTGACGATTATTTTTGCCAATAATAACAGTAAAACCATCGGTAGTTATCACCGAAAGCGGTGCTAATGGAGCAGCTGACAAACGTCGTTTGTCGGCTGCTTTTATGTATCCGGCGGTGACTAATTCCTGGCGAATTTCATTTATCTCAGCACTGGCACCGGCATGGGAAAGGGCGACGGCAATGCTCTCCAGGTAGGTAAGGTCTGTCCGGCATTCCTGCAGCTGACCGGTCAAATGCTCTTCAGAACGTTTGGCTTTATTGTACTTGGTGTAATATTGCTGTGCATTTTCGATGGCAGATAGCGCCGGATTAAGGTTAATAATAATTTCCTGCGCTTCGTTTATCTCACTATATATGTCTAATAAAGCCTGTTTGTCGGCGCCTGGAATAATGCTATACAGATTGGCCATAAGAATATCGCCGCACTTTCTGAGCTCATCGGCGTTTTCGGCCTGAGACAATTCTTCTGCCAGCACAGCTTGTTTACGGGTTAGCTTTGCTATTTCTGCAGCTAGTAGCTTAGTTAATAATTCTTTTGCCGGCAAGGGCGGCCGGCCTTTAAACTTATCGAAAAAATCGACAGCAGCACTCATTGTAGAAAAATTGTGCAGGTTATATTGTCTAAGATGTTCGGGAACAAAGGCGGCAATGGCTAGAGGCTTGTCCTGCCCCTCAACTACAACAGTCGGTGCTATTAAACCGTCCCTGAGTTGGCTGGCAATACTGGCGACTGCTTCACTTAGTGCGCCTATGTCGGCAGTATCAAGATCGTTCATGCGAATATCAGGGGAAAACCCACCGCGCCAGGCAAGTTCTTTTGCCGTAAGCGGGCCAAGACCAATCCCGGTAGCAATAATAGCTTTACTCAGCGAAGTGGCAGGCGCAGCTAATACTTGCGTGACAAACCGGGTAGAATCAATATCCAGGATATTCAGACGATCCTGACCAGGCGGGTAAATATACTCTTTACCAGGCAAAACCTGACGATGACGACTTACATGAGCACTGACTCTTTTTATTGAATCAATAATAATATTATCCTGCAGTAAAATAATATTGCTATATTTTCCCATTATTTCAATGACTAAGCGTTTAGTAAAAATCCGGCCGCGTTCACCGCGAACATCAATATTGACGTTGACAATACGGTCAAGGCTATGCTGCTCAATACTGGCAATGCGCCCATCTTCCAGGTGTTTCCGGAGCAGCATGCAAAAATTAGGGGCTACAGCCGGATTTTCGGGTATAGTCGTTGTAATAAGCAATTTAGGACGCTCAGGGTTTGCCGAGAGAAAAAAACGCAGGTTTTCTCCTGGCTGGCGTACCCATAGCAAGAGGGAGTAAGAGTCTGGTTGAAATACTTTATCAATGCGTCCGCCAGTAAGCGCTGTATTAAGCTCACCTACCAGCGGTGCAAGCGATAATCCATCAATATTCATAACATAACCTCCGCAAAAACGTAAGACAATTTGCCAATAGTATAACACCCTGCTATTTAGCGGTCAAACCCGGTCTAATTCTGCTGCCAATAGAATACTATGGTTAATATAGCAAAAACAACACATGGTAGCGAGGTGGCTGCATGGATAGGAAAAAATGGTATACACGTACGTCTGAGGAGGCAGTTCAATTCTGGCAAACTAGCTTTACTGATGGCTTATCTACTGCAGAAGCCAAAAACAGGCTGGAAAAATTCGGTTGTAATGAACTGGCTGAAAAAGAAAAACCAGCTTGGTGGAAACGGTTTTTAGCACAATTTCAAGACTTTATGGTATTAGTACTGTTAGGAGCGACACTGATATCGGCTTTTCTGGGTGAATATGCTGATGCCATTACCATTTTAGTCATTGTTCTTATGAATGCTGTATTAGGTTTTATTCAGGAGTATCGAGCTGAGCAGTCACTGGCTGCACTAAAAAAACTGGCTTCACTTACTGCCAGAGTAGTGAGAAACAGCATGGTCCAACAAGTTCCAGCCAGTGAACTTGTGCCTGGTGATATTTTAGTACTTGAAGCAGGTGACAAGCTTTCGGCTGACGGCCGGCTCATTGATGTACATAATATGGAGGTAGAAGAAGCAGCGTTAACCGGAGAATCTACGTCTGTTCGCAAAGTCGCTGACCGCAAGTTTAGTGAGGATGCTCCTTTAGGCGACAGGAAAAATATGGTCTTTTCCGGCACTAACGTAGTCCGGGGCCGTGGCAGGGCTGTTGTTTGTGCGACTGGCATGGCTACCGAAGTCGGTCATATAGCAGATATGATTCAGGCTACAACAGAAGAAACCACGCCGCTGGAACGACGCCTTGAACATTTGGGAAAATGGTTAGTTTGGGCTTGTCTGGCTATTTGTTTAATTGTCGTTATTACCGGGGTAGTTAGAGGAGAGTCTGTATTTCTGATGTGTATGGCCGGTATTAGCCTGGCAGTTGCTGCTATTCCGGAAGGGCTGCCCGCTATTGTTACAGTCGCTTTGGCACTTGGTGTGCAACGAATGATTAAACAACACGCCATTATTAGAAAATTACCAGCAGTTGAAACATTAGGCTGTACAACAGTAATATGTTCAGATAAAACTGGTACACTAACACAAAATGCCATGACGGTACGCCAAATATTCGCTGATGGCAACCATTATGAAGTTACCGGTTCGGGGTATGATATTAAAGGCAACATCTTGCTCAATCAGCAGCCCCTTGATTTAAATAAAAATAAAGCTTTGCAACAATGCCTTACAATCGGCGTTCTTTGTAATAACAGTATCTTAAAACAGAATACGATTGCTATTACCGGTGCATGGCGTAATAAAACTGAAACTGGCTGGTCGATAGAAGGTGACCCAACAGAAGGGGCTATTATTGTAGCAGCAGGCAAAGCAGGCATTTGGCAAAGCGAAATTGAGAAAGTCCAGAAACGGGTAACTGAAATTCCTTTTGAATCCGAACGTCGCCGGATGTCGGTTGTGTACCATGATAGCAATAACAACAATATACTCTATGTTAAAGGCGCTCCTGACGTGATCCTGGAATTATGCCGGTATTATCATACAGATGCAGGTCCCACTACGATAACCAAGAATCACATTGCCCAGATAAATAGCATTAATGAACAAATGACTTCAGGCGCCCTCAGAGTGTTGGCAGTCGCTTACCGTCGCCTAACCCCTGCACAAGCCCAAAATCCTGATGAAACCATCGAAAATGATTTGGTATTTGCCGGCATTATCGGCATGATTGATCCCCCGAGGGAAGAGGTTAAAATATCGATTGCCCTGTGTCGTGAAGCTGGTATTAAAACAGTAATGATTACTGGCGATCATAAGAATACAGCGATTGCTATTGCCCAGGAGCTAAATATTTATAAAGAAAACAAGCATAAGACACTGACTGGTAAAGAACTTGACGCATTGACCGAGCCTGAGCTTGATGCAATTGTCAATCGTGTTACCGTTTATGCCCGTGTTTCGCCAGCTCATAAATTAAGAATCGTTCGGGCGCTTAAACGGCAAGGGCATATTGTAGCTATGACCGGTGACGGCATTAACGATGCTCCAGCCATAAAAGAAGCTGATATCGGCGTTGCCATGGGAATTACCGGCACCGATGTAACTAAAGAAGCCTCGGCTATGGTTTTAGCTGATGATAACTTTGCAACAATCGTGGCAGCGGTGAAAGAAGGCCGCGGTATCTATGAAAATATCCGAAAATTCATTCGTTACTTGCTAGCTTGCAATATTGGCGAAGTCCTTACTATGTTTTTGGCTGCACTTTTCGGGCTGCCGATGCCACTTTTACCGGTACAAATACTGTGGGTTAATCTTGTCACTGACGGGCTGCCTGCCATGGCACTGGGAGTTGACCCCAGCAGCCCCAACGTTATGCAGCGGCCACCCCGCCATCCCGGAGAAAGCGTTTTTTCCCGGGGATTAAGTCAGAAAATCATTGGTCGCGGCATCCAAATTGGTTTGAGCACACTTTTTGTCTTTAGTGTGATATACTATATGCAGGACGATTTAGCGCTAGCCCGTACAGCGGCATTTGCAACATTAGTATATTGTCAGATGTTTCATGTATTCGATTGCCGGTCGGAAATGGCTACTATCTTTGAACTTAAGTTCATGACCAACAGATACTTGCTGGCCGCCGTTGCTTTTTCGAGTATCATGCAACTTTCTGTAATGTACATACCTTTTTTTAGCGCCATCTTTTCGACGGTACCTTTATCTGTGGGTCATTGGCTGTTTATCTTGATCGTATCAGGCTGGACACTACTAATAAGTGCCTGCAAACAGATATTCAAACGTCGTCCCGTCCGCCGGGCCACTATACCACAAAGCCGATAGCGATACTATTAGATAATATCCTAGGAGGAAATAGCATGCAGTTTACTAAATGGCATGGATTAGGTAATGATTTTGTAATTGTCAATGGCATGGAAGAACAGATTGCTGATTACCAGCAACAAGCGATTGCTGTCTGTGACCGGAACTTTGGGATTGGGGCCGACGGACTTGTCATGCTGCTGCCATCAGACATTGCTGATTTTAAAATGCGAATCTTTAATTCAGACGGCAGTGAAGCTGATATGTGTGGTAATGCTACCCGCTGCGTTGCCAGGTATCTCTACGAAAACAAATTAACTGCCAAAACCGTTATTACCCTAGACACCCTGGCGGGAATTATTACGCCTGAACTTATCTTTAAAAATGGCACACTGGCAACGGTTAAGGTTGATATGGGACTCCCCAGACTTAAACGGGGCGAAATTCCTATTATTGGTAATCCTGAAGAACAAGTAATTAGTATGCCTCTTGCGATAGATGGAGAAACTTATCACATCACCTGTGTCTCTATGGGTAATCCCCATTGCCTGATCTTTGTCAACGATATCACTAAAGTTGATCTGGCACTTATTGGGCCCAAAATCGAAACACATACCCTATTCCCCAAAAAAACCAATGTTGAGTTTCTGCAGATTATTGACAGAAAAACAATAAGAATGCGTGTTTGGGAACGTGGTGCCGGCATAACCAAGGCCTGTGGCACAGGAGCCAGCGCCGCCCTGGTAGCTGCGGTTTTAAACGGCTGTACTAATCGCCAGGCCACAGTCAAATTAGATGGCGGTGATCTTTACCTTGAGTGGGCCGCAAACAACCATATCTATAAATCAGGTCCGGCCGTAGAGGTATTTCGCGGTAACTATTTGTTATAAAATTAATTGGCTCATGCAGATCCGATTAATTGTTGATTTAAAATTCAGAAATAAAAGGATTTTTTTTGCCGGAAGTATAATAGATATACAGAAAGTATTTTGTCCGCGGAGGTGTTAGGGTGAAGCTTGTTACCGTTATTCTCGGCTTAATCATTTTGCTTTCTGTTCCACTGTCTGCTGGGGCTATCACTTTAATTAATAACGATGTTATCTTAGAAGCGCAAGAATATGGCGTCAAACGCAGCAAAATGCCGCTCTCAGATTTTCTTCAGCCCTGGCTTGCTTATGAGGAACAAGCTGCGATCATCAACGAAACAACGGAAAGAGCTTATTTGTACACACCATTTTTGCTCTTAGCTTACGACGCTCGTGATAAAGCTATTAGCAAGCAATCGATTGAGCTTGCTAATAGTGAACAGATTTTGGCCGACTATGCCGGATGTCTTGTTTTCAGTATAATCGTAAATGGCAATACTGAAAAATTTAGTGATAATGTTCAAGTTATTATTAAGCAGGAAAAAAAGACAATCAAACCCTACCATGCTGTAATCAACCCCCCGGTAAAAAACCCCTGGGCCGCAAATGAGCCGCATTATACTGCTCATTACTATTTTTACTTTTATGAGCAAGATGTAGTTTTGAGCAAACCAATTACCCTGACGGTAACTACCAAAGACAAACAAGAACGTCGCTTTTATTTTGAGTTACCTAACTTTAAATAATTTTAAAAATAAATGGAGATGATCTCCATTTATATTTTTATTTGGCGAAAAAGGGATTTATAACGAGCAAAGCGAAGTAAATGTAAAAAACTACGGTTAAAATCGTGTTATCCGTCAATAATAACATACGCAAAGGAAGGTGCAAATTTGTGCTCAAAAGTATGACCGGTTTTGGCCGGGGAGAATATATTGATTCTACTCACCGTATTGTGGTTGAAATTAAAGCAGTAAATCATCGTTACAATGAAATTGTCATTCGCATGCCTAAAACTCTGGGCAGTCTGGAGGATAGGATTCGTCGCACGATTGCCAATACTATTTTACGCGGACGGATAGATGCTTTTATTACCGTCGACGAATATGGGGAAAAGAAAAAGGCCGTAAGGGTTGACAAAGAATTGGCAATGGCTTACCATAATGCAATGAGAGAATTAGCTGGTTTGTTAAAAGTACCAGTAACTGACAATATATACCATTTATCAAAATATCCCGAAGTTCTCAAAGTGGAGGAAGTAACTGAAAATGTAGAGTGCTTATGGCCCAAACTGCTTACCGCCATTGAAGGGGCAATCGGTAATCTTATGAAAATGCGGGAAGCGGAAGGGTCCAACATTGAGCAAGACCTGGAAGCGCGGGTTGATAAGCTCCAGACCTATATTGCAACAGTAGAGGAAAGGGCACCGCAAATTCTTGTCGAATACCGGGAAAAATTGTTAGTCCGCATGCGTGAACTACTAGCTGCCGCAGGGGCCGAGCCTGATGAAAGCAGACTGCTCCAGGAAACAGCCATATTTGCTGACAGGACTAATTTTACGGAAGAGATTGTCCGGCTCAAAAGTCATTTAGCACAGTTTAACACAACGATTAAATCCTCTGAAGCGGTAGGACGTAAACTGGATTTTATTGTTCAGGAAATAAACCGGGAAACAAACACTATTGCTTCCAAGGCAAATGATTCTACTATTGCCAATGTTGTGGTTGAAATTAAAAGTGAAATAGAGAAGGTCAGAGAGCAAATCCAAAACATAGAGTAATATAGAAGCATTACATCTAAATAGCCTATAAATTTATAGGAGGAGTTCTAATGGATATAAAATTGATTAATATTGGCTTTGGTAATATTGTTTCGGCTAACCGGATTATCTCTATTGTCAGTCCTGAATCAGCCCCCATAAAACGTATTATTCAGGAAGCGCGTGACAGGGGTATGCTTATCGATGCTACATACGGCCGCCGGACTCGCGCTGTAATTATTACCGACAGTGATCATGTCATTTTATCGGCAGTGCAGCCTGAAACAGTAGCTCACCGCCTGACTAGCAAAGATACTGCTGATGACCCTGCTGAATAATCTTGGAAAGGAGATAGCCTATGCCATGCCGCAAAAAGGAATATTAATTGTTGTTTCCGGTCCTTCGGGTACTGGTAAAGGCACCGTTTGTCGAGAGTTATTGCATAGCAACCCCTATTTGAAATACTCTATATCGGCTACTACACGGTCGCCCCGGGCAGGAGAAGTGGAAGGAATAAATTATCTATTTGTTGCCAAAGACCAATTTAAAACGATGATTGAAAATGACGATCTCCTGGAATGGGCCGAAGTCTACGGTAATTTTTATGGGACACCACGTCACTATGTGGTTGAGCAGTTAAACAAAGGATATGATGTCATATTAGAAATAGATACACAAGGAGCCATGAAAGTTAAAGAAAAATTTCCGGAAGGTGTATATATATATATTATTCCACCTTCGCTGGATGAATTGGCTGACAGAATTCACAAGCGCGGCACTGACAGTCCTGATGTCATCAAAAAACGCCTGGAGTGCGCCAGTAGTGAGCTTTCCCTGGCACATAACTATCACTATATTGTAATGAATGATCAGGTGGCGACAGCCGTACAGAAAATCCAAACCATTATTGCGGCTGAAAAATTAAGGGCACAGCGTAACACAGCTTTAATTGATCATCTCTATTGTACTGGTTGTGTTGGTAATGAGGTACCAATACTGTTAAATAATAAATAAGGGGAAACGCTATGATTAATCCGTCATTAGATTCTTTAGTAAAAAAGGTTGACAGTAAATACACACTGGTAGTGCTAGCCGCCAAACGGGCGCGGGAAATTATGGATGGGCAGCAACCGCTTATTGAATGCAAATCCAACAAACCAGTGACAATTGCGTTAGAAGAAGTTGCTCAGGGAAAGATGACCTATGAGCGCACTAAAACTGGTATTAAATAGGAGTCAATGATGTCTTCAGGTCAAAACATTGTTATGGGAGTTAGCGGCGGAATCGCAGCCTACAAGGCAGTTGAGGTTGTCAGCCGTTTGAAAAAAGCGGGTTGTAACGTCAACGTTATCATGACCAAAGCGGCCACAGAGTTTGTCACACCGTTAACTTTTCGTGAACTTAGCGGTAATCCGGTAGTAACTGATATGTGGGAAGAACCCAAAACCTGGAACGTACAGCATATTGCCTTAGCTAACTGGGCGGATGTGTTTCTTGTTGCACCTGCTACTGCCAATATTATCGGTAAAATCGCCAATGGCATTGCTGATGATATGCTTTCAACTACCATTATGGCTACCAAAGCCCCGGTAATACTGGCACCGGCTATGAATACCAATATGTATCTTAACCCGGTTACTCAGCAAAACTTAGCCAAATTGGCAGGGCTAGGTTATCATATTATAGAACCTGCTACCGGCTTGTTAGCGTGTGGTGTTGAAGGGCCGGGTCGGTTGCCGGAACCGGTATTCATCGTGGATAAAGTAGCAGCGCTGCTACATAACTGTCAGGATTTACGGGGGCGACGCATACTAATTACAGCGGCCGGTACCCGTGAGGCTATTGACCCTGTCAGATATATTGGTAACCGTTCGAGCGGCAAGATGGGGTATGCTCTTGCCGGGGCAGCAGCCAGACGGGGGGCTGAAGTCATACTTATTTCCGGTCCGGCAAATCTGTCTGCTCCACCGGGAGTAAGTATTACCAGAGTAGAAACAGCTGCCCAAATGCAGGCTGCTGTACTTGCTGAATTTGATACTGTTGATATTGTAATCAAAGCTGCAGCTGTCGCGGATTATCGTCCAGAACTGGTAGCTGAACAAAAGATAAAGAAGACAGGGAACACTTTGACCATTAATCTCGTTAAGAATCCGGATATTCTGTTTGAGCTGGGGCAAAGAAAAAAAAAGCAAATACTAGTGGGTTTTGCCGCCGAAACGAAAGACCTTATGATTCATGCCCGGGAAAAATTGACTAAAAAAAATCTTGATATGATCGTTGCTAATGATATCACTTTGCCTGGGGCCGGTTTTAATATTGATACAAATATTGTAAAAATCATCCATAAAGATGGCGGTGTCGAAGAACTTCCTCAACTGAGCAAACAGCAAGTAGCTGAGATCCTTTTAGATAAAATCAGTACACTACTGACAAAATTTACTTGATTTTTTTAGGCAATTGGTTTAAAATTTTTTTGAAGTGAAAATAGCATATACTATACTCATCAAGAGTGGTGGAGGGACTGGCCCAATGAAACCGCGGCAACCATTTAGCATGTTTATGTTAAAAACGGTGCCAATTCCGACGGTAAAACCGTGAGATGGGAGTGGAATATCACACCTCCCTTGCGGGAGTTCTTTTTTTAGTAACCAGTAGGATTAGGAGGAATACTATTTTGACCAAAAAACGTGTGCTGTTTACATCTGAGTCGGTAACGGAAGGCCACCCTGATAAAATAGCTGACCAAATTTCCGACAGTGTGCTTGACGCTATTATAGCCCAGGACCCTGAGGCCCGGGTAGCTTGCGAAACATTAGTTACCACAGGGATCGTACATGTAGTAGGTGAAATTAGCACGAAGTGCTATGTTGACATTCCCAAAATTGTACGTGAGACCATTAAAAGCATTGGTTATACCCGTGCCAAGTATGGTTTTGATGGTGAAACCTGCGGTGTATTAACTTCCATTGATGAACAGTCGGTTGATATTGCTTTAGGTGTAGACAGGGCACTAGAGGCAAAGCAAGGTGAGATTGATGCCATTGGTGCTATTGGCGCCGGTGACCAGGGCATGATGTTTGGTTACGCAACAAATGAAACTCCGGAATTTATGCCGCTGCCTATTGCCTTAGCCCATAAATTGGCTCGACGTTTGTCAGAAGTTCGTAAAAATGGCGACCTGAATTATTTGCGTCCTGATGGTAAAACACAGGTCACTGTTGAATACGAAGATGGCAAACCAGTGCGTGTTGACACAATCGTAATCTCAACCCAGCATAGCCCTGACGTTGACCGTGAGACCATTGAACAAGACCTTATCGCTAAAGTAATCCTTCCCATAGTTCCAGAAGAATTATTGGATGCTAAAACTAAATACTATATTAACCCAACCGGCCGGTTTGTAGTGGGTGGACCGCAAGGAGATTCCGGTTTAACCGGACGTAAAATAATAGTTGATACCTATGGCGGTATGGCGCGTCATGGCGGCGGTGCTTTTTCGGGTAAAGATCCCACAAAAGTTGACAGGTCTGCTGCTTATGCTGCCCGCTATGTTGCTAAGAACGTAGTTGCAGCCGGACTAGCCGATAAATGTGAAATTCAATTGGCTTACGCCATCGGTATTGCTCGTCCGGTTTCTGTCATGGTAGAAACTTTTGGAACTAACAAAATTGCAGAAGATAAAATCGTTGAACTTATCAACAAACATTTTGACTTACGGCCTGCCGGGATAATTAAGTCGCTTGATCTTAGACGGCCTCTTTATCGCCAAACAGCCGCCTACGGTCACTTTGGCCGTACTGACGTGGATTTGCCCTGGGAACATACTGATAAAGCCGAACTTCTTCGCCAAGAAGCCAATATCTAAAGTGACCTTAGCACAAACCTGGGACAGCGGATAAACTTATTAATTGATAGCCAATGGTAATACTAACATTGCTGGACCTATAATTCAGTAATAAGGAGGTATTCTATTGGTTACTCAGAAAAATACCACACAATCTGTTTACCATGTTGGCGGCATCAAAGGTGACCACTGCCGGGACCGTATTGAACATACGTTGTCCCATCTCCAGGGTGTTGCCTCAGTTAAGGTGGATATGGCTTCCAGGCAAGTTGCAGTTAGCCACGATGAATCGTTACCTTCTAGCGGAATTGAAGAAACACTACAATCACTTGGCTATTCAGTTCTAAGTTAGGAATAAGCATATGAAGCTTCATTTTTCGCCGCAAAAAAGGAAACGGATTAAACATTTTTTTAAACGTTTGCCGATGGACACCGGTCTTGATTGGGAAATGGCCGCTCATTACCATGAAAAACCGGTAGCAGGTATTTGATAGATAAAAGCGAATATATACTTTAGTTAAAAAAGGGGACTGAACAAGTCCCCTTCTCTTTATCCAGAGGGAAAGGCTAACCTTTCCTGGATTGAGAGCTAATCCGGTGAATAAAGAAATAATACTTTAGGTGAAAACATGTCAAATACCGCCCAAATAATTGTAAATATTCCTACTCGCAGCATAACTAAGCCTTTTTCTTATCTTATTCCCGCACACTTGTCTTTTGCAGATATAGGCTGGCGCGTGCTGGTGCCATTTGGTAATCGAAAAGTAGAGGGATTTATTGTCGGGTTAGAGGCTGAAAATATTCCCGGCTTAAAAACCATTCTTGATGTTCTGGATGATTATCCGTGGTTTGATAACAACATGTTAGAAACTGCCAAATGGCTAAGTAATTATT
Organism: Sporomusa sp. 246TCP1; assembly: GCF_057319775.1. Lineage (NCBI taxonomy): Bacteria > Bacillati > Bacillota > Negativicutes > Selenomonadales > Sporomusaceae > Sporomusa > Sporomusa sp. 246TCP1. The sequence continues at coordinate 1,831,958 of NZ_CM170492.1, forward strand.
ACCTGTGCTCTCTGGCTGAAGCAATGCGGTTATTTATTCCAGGGCAATCAGGCATCAAAACGCAAAAAGCATATCAAGTACCGGGTACGCTTGATTGGGAGTATACCAAAAGGTTACTAAATGATAAACCACCAGAGTACCTTGCAATACTTAACTACATTGATGAACACGGTCCGGTCACATTGACCGACCTTGCTAAAAGATTCACCAGTATTGCAGGCATGATAAAATTCTGTTTACAGCACAAGCTAATTGTAACTGCTGATACTGTCAGTAAGCGCGGCAAGGCTAACTCAACAATGCTTATTAAGCTGGCCGTAAGCCGGGAAGTCGCTGACCAAATGGAAAAAGCGCTGCCTAATTCTAAAACTGCCCAACGGCGTTTGCTCAAGGCGCTATTATCTACACAAGAACTAAATGCAGTTGAGCTGCGCAGTTTGGCTGTTACCCAGGCTACTGTGAAAAAACTAGCTGAACAAGGGCTTATCACTATCTGCAGTGTGCCGGTATTTCGTAATAGCTATGCTGGAGCTCAGCCCAAAGCTGCTGAATTGACCTTGACTACAGAGCAGTTACAGGCCCTGCAGCAAATTATTCCAGCGATAAATGACAGTATATATAAATCCTTTTTAATTCATGGTGTTACCGGCAGTGGTAAGACGCAGGTTTACATTAATGCAGCAGCTGAAGCGCGGCGTCTTGACCGCCAGGCTATCGTACTGGTACCGGAAATAGCGTTAACAAGCCAGATTGTCGCTCGTTTCCGGGCGGCCTTTGGTGATGATGTAGTCGTTATGCATAGCAAGCTTTCAGTAGGTGAACGGTATGATGCCTGGCGACGGCTGCATGCAGGACAGGCCGGCATTGTCATTGGCGCCCGGTCAGCATTGTTTGCGCCGGTTAGTCAGTTAGGCCTTATTATCATTGATGAAGAACATGAGTTTACCTATAAGCAGGAGGAAACACCCCGTTATCACGCCCGGGAGGTGGCGGCAGCCAGAGCTAAATTTGCTGGAGCTACTGTACTGCTTGGCAGTGCGACACCTGCTATTGAAACCTATTACCATGCACTGCAGGGAAAACATAAATTATTGCCGATGAATAAACGGGTGGATGATATACCGATGCCGGCAGTTACTATTGTCGATATGCGGCAAGAACTGGCACAAGGTCGCCGCAGTGTCATTTCACTGCCTTTGCAGACCATGTTAACCGAAATCTTAGCCAGGAAAGAACAGGCTATTATTCTGCTTAACCGTCGCGGCTACTCAACATTTGTTCTGTGCCGTGAGTGCGGTCATGTCCTTAAATGCGGCCACTGCGATATTTCACTTGTCTATCATGCTCCCACTAGTATCCTGCGCTGCCATTATTGTCAGGAACGCCATGCAGTACCAGACGTTTGTCCTGAATGCGGCAGCCGGTACATCCGTTATTTTGGTGCAGGCACCCAGAAGGTGGAAGAAGCGCTGAAAGAGTTATTCCCAGCCGCCAGAATTGTACGTATGGATCAAGATACTACCCGTGGCAAGCTGGCCCATGACAAGATTCTTGCTGCTTTTGCTGCCGGTTCGTATGATATTCTCCTCGGTACACAAATGGTGGCTAAAGGTCATGATATTCCCAATGTAACCGCAGTTGGTATTATTTCAGCAGATACAGCACTCAACTTACCTGACTTTCGAGCAGCGGAAAAAACCTTTGCCCTCCTGACTCAAGCTGCGGGGAGAGCCGGACGTGGCAGTAAAACAGGACGAGTAGTCATGCAAACATATAATCCGGAGCACTATGCGATAACTGCCGGGGCAGAGCATAATTATCGGGAGTTTTATCAACAAGAGCTGAGCTTTCGTCAGCAGTTAGGCTACCCGCCGTATACGAATCTGATAAAAATAACAGTACAAGCTAATGACGAAACCATAGTTCACCGTCAGGCTAACCAAGTAGCCTCAGAACTTACGCAGTCATTGGCTATGGCCGGCGCTGCCATTATTGGACCATTTCCGGCTGCGGTAAATAAAGTTAAGGATATTTTCCGGGTGAATATTCTCATTAAAACCAAGGATTTACCCACAATAACTAAACAAATTAGCACGATGAGCATAGCGAATCAAAAAAATATTATTATCGATATTGATCCTGTTAATGTTCTATAGTCTAGCAGAACTACTTTCATGCTGAGCTAATCTATGGTAAAATTTTTTTGATGGTCTATAGAGGCTGTTATAAAATACCCCTCTTTGCTGTTGAGCCTTTCAGCATAGAAACCGGGTATGCCCTTGCTGTGCGACTTTTTGGTGTTTAACACCGGGGTATTTTATAACAGTTAAAAGAATAGTAAGGAAAGTGTGTTTTTTGAAACACACTCTGATAGGTAAGGAGGAACACAGAATGTCAGTAATGGAAATTAGAAAAGCAGGTGACCCGGTTTTAAAAAAAATTGCTGCCCCTGTTGAAAAGATTGATCGCAAAATCAAACAATTACTTGATGAGATGGCTGAAACCATGTACGCTGCCGATGGGGTAGGGCTAGCCGCACCGCAGGTTGGTGCTTCTCTACAGCTAGTTGTCATTGATGTTGGCGAGGGTATCATCGAGCTTATTAATCCTAAAATTGTTGCCTGCGAAGGCTGTGAAATTGCTACTGAAGGCTGTTTAAGTGTGCCCGGTATGTTTGGTGAAGTTGAAAGATACGCTACCGTAACAGTGGAAGCGCAAAATAGAGCTGGTAAAATGTTTCGGATTAGCGGTTCAGGTCTGTTGGCGCGGGCGTTGCAGCATGAAACAGATCATCTTAAAGGTATTTTGTTTATTGAATTGGCTAAAACCATACACAAGGGGTAATTAGATGAAAAAATTACGGACAGTATTTATGGGAACACCAGATTTTGCGGTACCTTGTTTAGATATGCTGGTTAGGGAGGGCTACTCGATAGCCGCAGTTGTCACCCAGCCTGATCGTCCCAAGGGACGTGGTCAAAAACTTGCCTATTCGCCGGTTAAAGAAGCGGCTTTACACTATAATCTTGCCATCTTACAGCCTGACAACATTAAAAACGATGATTTCTATAACCAGATTGCCGCTATTCAACCTGATGTTATTATTGTTATCGCTTTTGGACAGTTTCTGCCCCAAAGAATCTTAGACTTACCGCTTCAGGGCTGTATTAACGTGCATGCCTCGCTTTTACCTAACTATCGGGGATCAGCACCCATCCACTGGGCGATAATCAACGGCGAATCAATGAGCGGTATTACTACTATGTATATGGATGCCGGCATGGATACCGGTGATATGATTATTAAAGCCGCAACACCAATTTTACCAGTTGATACTACCGGCAGTCTTCACGACAAATTAAAAGACTTAGGCGCAACCGTACTATCAGATACCTTGCAGCAAATCGCAGCCGGCAATGCACCACGCGTATCGCAAAACGATGCTGCGGCAACTTATGCCCCGCTGCTTTGCCGCAACACGGAACGCATCGACTGGCACCAACCTGCAGTAGCTATCCATAACTTAGTACGCGGCCTGAATCCCTGGCCGGGAGCGTACTGCAAACACCAAAATAAATTGTTGAAAATATGGCAGACTAGAATAGTTAACGAATCATCACCCTGCTCTCAGTCGGGACAAGTTGTCGGGATCACCAAAGAAGGGCTGGTTGTTGAAACTGGTAAAGGGACTATTGAGTTGCTGGAAGTGCAGCCTGAATCTAAACGGCGAATGAAGGCCTGTGACTTTGTTTGTGGCTACTCCCTTACAATAGGCAATATGTTTGAATAAGAAGGTGTCAGGGATGATTGAAATAATGCACAGACCTCGTAAACGTTTGTTTCTAACGCTAATTCTTGTTAGTTTATTCCTGGCAACTGTATCAAGTTACGGTATATGGGTCGTCAGTCTGCCAGGGTTAGCAAATATCAGTGCCTACTTACCGATGATGCTGGGCATTGTTTTAGCAGCTGCTATTTTAGCGATTGCCTGTGGTGTTGGCGGTATTATTTTGGCTATTTTAGGATTTAGGACACTGGGTATTTTTCAGGGTCTGGCATGGTCAGCGATTAACCTGCTATTCCCAGTGGCAATTTCCATTGGTAAGCTGTTTGATGTGGATAAGGAACGGGTTGAACGTTCTTTTATTGAAGTAAGCAATCATTTAATCAAACAAAAAAAAGTAATGGTGCAACCGTCTAAGTTGCTGATTATGACACCACACTGCTTACAACATGAGTCCTGTCCTTATAAAATTACGCGCGATGTATCAAATTGCCATCACTGTGGGCAGTGCCAGATCGGCGACTTAGTGACACTTGCTGAAACCTACGGTGTTCATTTGGCAGTAGTAACCGGTGGTACGTTAGCCCGCAAGGTAATAAAGACTATCCGTCCCCAAGCCGTACTGGCTATTGCCTGTGAGCGCGATCTTACGAGTGGTATTCAGGATGTTTTTCCATTACCGGTAATTGGCGTGCTCAATGAACGACCATTTGGGCCTTGCTGTAATACACGCGTTGATCTTGCTAAGGTGGAAGCAGCTATCCAAAGCTTTTTACCCAAAGAGGTGCATTGACATGACTAATAAAATAGTGGACGCCCGGGAAATTGCGTTAAAAATACTTAATGAAGTTGAAAATAATGGTGCTTATGCTAATATTGCACTCGCAAAAGAAATAAACCGTCAAACACTTCAGGGACAGCTTTCTGATCAGGACCGGCGGTTTATTACAGAGCTAATATATGGAACTGTTAAAACCGGCGCTACTTTGGATTGGATGCTCAGTTGCTATTTGAGCCGTCCGCTTGCCAAAGTAGCTCCTATTATTAGAAATATTTTGCGGCTAGGTATGTACCAGTTATTTTATCTTGAAAAAGTACCTGCATCGGCAGCCTGCAATCAGGCTGTTGAATTGACAAAAAAATATGGCCATGCCGGTACAGTCAAATTCGTTAACGGCGTTTTGCGAAATGCCGCCCGCAGTCCGGAAAAAATTGTTTATCCAAATAGAGATAAACAACCTGTGAAATATCTTGCCCTTAGATACTTTCATCCCGAGTGGCTTATCGAACGCTGGGTTAAACGCTTAGGAGCAGCGGCCTGTGAAGAATTGTGTCAAATCAATAATACAGTACCGCCGCTTTCGGTTCGCACGAATACCATCAAAATAGATCGTGATTCACTTTTGCGGCGTTTGGCAGGAGAAGGAGTAGTATGCCGGGCGTCAAACTGGACGCCGGAAGGCATTGTCTGTTATGAACATCCAGGTTTTGCCACTCTTACGTCCCTGCAGGAGGGACTATTTCAGGTACAGGATGAAAGCTCGATGTTGGTAGCACATATTCTTGATCCTCAACCAGGCGAATTTATTATTGATGCCTGCGGTGCTCCAGGTGGAAAGACTACCCATATTGCTGCTTTGATGAATAATACCGGTCAGGTTTTATCTACCGATATTTATGAGCACAAATTAGCACTTACCCGTGAAAATGCTGAGCGATTGGCATTAACAAATATTGAGACTAAGGCCTTGGATGCCGTTAATTTAGGTACTATGTATCCATTTGAGGCTGACAGAGTACTTGTAGATGCCCCGTGTTCAGGTCTTGGAGTACTACGGCGCAAACCAGATGCCCGCTGGCGTAAATCTGAGGACATTTTGCGGGATCTGCCTGCCTTACAGGCCGCTATCTTAGCAAGTGCTGCTCAGTGTGTAAAACCTGGTGGGGTATTAGTTTATAGCACCTGCACAACTGAACCTGCAGAAAACCAGGATATTGTTAATGCCTTTTTGCTGGCCAATCCTGCATTTATACTGGAAACTACCGGTCAATATCTGCCTGTAGTTAAAAGGTCTGAACCTATGATTCAACTGTGGCCGCACACTGACGGGGTAGACGGATTCTTCATTGCTCGTATGATAAGGCAAAAATAAGGCGGTAACAACTATGACAACCAACGTAAAAACAGACTTATTCGGCTTGTTTGCCCACGAGATTGCCAAGCAAATAAAACCGCTGGGTTTACAGGCATACCGTGGCAAGCAAATTGCTGAATGGTTGTATAAGCATAATGTACGCCAGTTTGAAGCGATGACCAACATCGCAAAAGAATGGCGTACTAGCCTGGATAATAGTTTTACAATTACCCAAGTTAATCGTAAGGCAACGCAACACTCGGCCGATGGCCGGACGAGCAAATTTTTACTGGCCTTTCCTGATGATATGGCTGTAGAGACTGTTCTCATGCGCCACTCCTATGGTAACAGTGTTTGTGTATCTACCCAGGTAGGCTGCGCTATGGGGTGCTCTTTTTGTGCTTCAACGCTGAGTGGGCTGGTGCGGAATCTCACCGGCGGTGAAATTTTGGCCCAAGTACTGTATATTACTGAGTTATTAAAACAGGAAGAACAAAAAATTGACTCCATTGTTATTATGGGTTCAGGTGAACCGTTAGCGAACTATGACAATGTTTTGCGCTTTATCCGGCTTGTCCATGAAGATTACTGTCTCCACATGAGTTACCGTAATATCACGCTATCAACTTCAGGACTTGTTGCTCAAATTGATAAACTTGCAGGTGAGGGATTACCGGTTACCCTGTCAATTTCTTTACATGCACCTAATAATCCCCTTAGAACCAGGCTTATGCCTATTAATGCCCGTTATCCCCTCGAACAGGTCATGGCCGCCGGTGATCGTTACGCCGCCGCAACAGGTAGACGCGTCACCTATGAATATATCTTAATTGCCGGTGTTAATGACGGGCCCGCACAAGCAAGAGAACTGATAACACTTCTTAAAGGACGATTGGCAAACATCAATCTAATTCCCATTAATGCGGTACCCGAACGTGGTTTGCTTCGTCCTGCAGCCGGCGATATTATTAAATTCGAGAAACTCTTGCAAAACGAACACATCAATGTAACTGTCAGGCGAGAGATGGGCACCGATATTGCTGCTGCCTGCGGACAACTGCGACACAAATTTGTTAGAATGGTTACTTTTGACTAGACTGCTAATATCGCGTATAATAAAAAAGATCCTATTTTATGCAGTTTAGCGGGAGTGTTTTAAGTGAAGTTTGTCCGCAATATTGAGAGTTTTTTTGAGAAATATATTGAAGGTTTCTTTAACAAACAATTTTCCAGCAGCTTGCAGCCGATTGAAATTGCCAAACAATTAGCCAGAGAGATGGAAGACGAGCGTACAGTTGGTGTTTCCCATGTCTATGTGCCAAATCACTATGCCATCTATATAAATCATGAAGACTATGGGCGACTGGAACCATATGCTGAATCCGTGTGCAGCGAATTGGCGTCCTACTTGATTGATGAGAGCCGCCGCAAAGGTTATACTATGGCTGGCGGACCGCAAATTGAATTCTTTGTGGATGAAAAGTTAGGCAGACAGGTGTTTCGTATTACATCAGGTTTTACGGAAACTTCTTACGATGAAAGTGTGAAAAAACCTGAAAACATGTCAACAGACAGTGAAACCAAAGTATTTGATAAACTAGAACCCACGGTCTTAATCCCATCTGTGCAGCAACATTTGCATAGTTTCTTAACAGTGATTGATGGCTTAGATGCTGGTTTAAAAGTGGACTGCACAACAAGCAGAATAAACATTGGCCGTCGCAACACCAACGAATTGCCGCTTACAGATATGAATACTTCACGTTTACATGCTTACATTGTTTACGAAGACAACAGCCATGTCATCCATGATGCAAAAAGCCTTAACGGGACGTATGTCGGAGGAATTCGTATTACTCATAAGCATCTAAAAAACGGTGATAGAATAAAAGTAGGTAACACCGTTATTTTATATGAGGTGAAGTAGATTGCCTGGTAAATTGCAAGTTTTAAATATGGTTGTAATCGCTTTGCAGTATAGCCTGGTAGTGCTGCTCTATTTCTTTTTGTACCGGGTAGTAAAACTGGCAGCCCGAGATTTGAATCAATTGGCCTTTGATGATTCAGATGATTCGGTTGTTCACGACACCGGGGTAAGCGATGCTGATTTTTCTTCCCATCCCAGATTAATAGTAATTGATGATCGCCAGGAACTGCTATCACAGACGTTTTTTACAATAGTCGACAGCTTAACCATTGGTCGCAGTCAGCATAATAATGTAGTTATTGACAGTAGTTTTGTTTCACATGAACATGCCTGTATATCCAGAGTGAAACACAACTATCTGCTGGCTGATTTAAACAGTACAAACGGGACATTTGTTAATGGTCAAAAGGTAGAAGAAGAAATTGCCCTGGTAGATGGTGATATAATACAAATTGGGGCAGTTACGCTTAAGTTTGAGAGGTGATTCCATGCTGGCATTTGCACAGTCAGACATTGGTATGGTACGTAAAACCAATGAAGATAGTTATGTTTTTTTGCCACCGCACTTATTTGTAGTTGCTGATGGCATGGGGGGACATGTTGCCGGAGAAATTGCCAGCAACATTGGTGCCAATACTATTCAGGAATACATAGAAAGAAATTCACCACCAGTAGAGTGGCAGCAGTCTTTACAAGCAGCAATTGTCCAGGCGAACACTAGAATTTATCAAATGTCTCAAGCTAAAAGTGAGTGCCAGGGTATGGGTACTACAGTTACTGCTGTATATCTTGATAATGAGGAAATCTATTGGGGCCACGTAGGTGACAGCAGACTATATCTAATCAGAGAAAACAAGCTGCACCAGATAACCAACGACCATTCGCTGGTTTGGGAACTGATGCAAAACGGCAGTATTACCAGCGAAGAAGCACAAGCCCATCCTCATCGCAATATATTAACAAGAGCTGTCGGTACCAGTGATACACTTGCTGTAGATTCAGGTAAGTTCTTGTGGCAACCAGGCGATAATTTGTTATTATGCACAGATGGGTTAACCAACATGCTTAGTGAAGAAACCATTCTCAGTATCTGCCTGCAACCCAGCAGTCCACAAACAATTATTAATAGCCTTGTGGACCAAGCCAGACAGGCAGGCGGCTATGACAATATTACTGCTATTTTACTGCAATACAGGGATTGACCATGAGACGCACAAAATTAACCGAGTTTGGACTCTTACTCCTGGCTGGTCTCATTTTGATAAATGGTTACCTTGTCGTAACACTGGCAAATCATCGATTTTCCTCTCAGGGTCTTGGCATCATTGTCGGTTTACTTGTTCTTTGGACGATTACTGCACTAGCGCTTCGCCGTTATTTTTTCAGGGCAGATCCGGTGCTGTTGCCTTTAGCTGTATTTTTAGCTTCTATTGGGTTAACACTTATTCTAAGGCTGCGTCCTGATTTATTTTTTCCGCAGGCTATGTGGTTAGCTGCAGGATTAATCGCTTTTATTATTACAGTGGTTATTTTTCGCCAGCCGGAAGATATTTCTAAATACAAATATCTTTGCGGCATAACCGGCCTTGTTTTGTTGGTAAGTACAATTGCGTTTGGTGTCGACATCGGCGGTAACAAAAACTGGATTATTCTAGGTCCGGTGCGATTTCAACCTGCCGAGTTTGCCAAATTATTGATTATTATATTTTTAGCAGCGTACTTGAGCGAGCGGCGTCAGTTGCTAACTTATGCTACCCGCCATTACGGTCCGTTAACTCTGCCGCATCCACGCTTTATTGCACCGCTTATGGTGCTGTGGGCGTTAACTATGGCGATGCTGATCGTCCAGCGGGATTTAGGTTCAGCTTTACTATATTTTGGCACAACGGTAACGATGGCTTATATGGCAAGTGGTAGATGGAGCTATGTAGCGTTAGCACTTTGTCTGTTTTTTTCCGGCTCTGCTGTATGTTATCTTTTATTTCCTCACGTGCAAGTTAGAATTGATATCTGGTTAAATCCGTGGTCTGATCCGACTGGACGTTCGTACCAGATAGTCCAGTCACTATTTGCGTTAGGCTCAGGCGGAGTACTGGGCAGCGGTTTAACTTTCGGCTATCCCGGCATTATTCCTGAAGTACATACTGACTTTATTTTTGCTGCTATTGGTGAAGAACTGGGTCTTGCTGGTACTGCCGGGGTAATCATTGCCTATATTCTTATTGTTTACCGTGCGTTTCGCACTGCACTTGCCTCGCAACTACCGTTTACTATGCTGCTGGCTGCAGGCTTAGGTGTGCTTACCGCATTGCAGGTTTTTATTATTATCGGCGGGGTCACTAAGTTTTTGCCACTGACAGGCATAACACTGCCACTTATTAGTTATGGCGGCAGCTCTATGGTCGCAAGCTTTATCCTGCTGGGTATGTTATTTGCCATATCGGAGGCGACAGCCACCTATGAATAAATACGACATTCCCCATAAGGCAATCCGCAGGAGTATCCATAAAGCAGCACTATTTTCTATCGGCTTGTTGGTGTTACTGCTCAGTTATGTAGTATATATTCAGGTTATCGAAAGTAATACACTTGCTTTTCATCCACTTAATCGCCGGACAGCTGAGGCGTCCCGCAAGGTAGAACGAGGTCAAATTACTGACATTCATGGAAAAGTTCTGGCTGTAAGCAAACTCACAGCACAAAAAGTATACCTGCGGGAATATCCCTATGATGCAGTATTTGCCCATGTTGTGGGTTATGCTAATTCTACCTATGGCAAAACAGGCATCGAAGGCAGCTATGACGGCTATTTATCAGGACAAATTAATCCTGAAAAACGCTTAGGTGCAATCAGTCAATTGTTTGCAAATACTGCCGGTAATACGGTCGTACTTACGGTTGATACTGAGCTGCAACAAGCAGCTTATAAGGCCCTGGGCAATCAGCGTGGTGCAATTGTTGTCATGTCACCTAAAACGGGTGCAATATTGGCGATGGTTAGTCGCCCAAGTTTTGATCCAAACACTCTTGACACTACGTGGGAAAGTATTTCACAAGCTGCAAATAGTCCGCTTCTTAACCGGGCTGCGCAGGGATTATATCCCCCAGGTTCCATTATCAAAGTCATGGTGGCTGAAGCCGCGTTAGCCGAACAAGTAGTTGCTGGCAACCACCAATTTACCTGTAATGGATCTCTCAAAATCGGTTCTGATTATACATTGACAGAATCTAATAATATAGCTCATGGCAAAGTAAATTTGCGCGAAGCGCTGGCTGTGTCCTGTAATGTCACTTTTGGTCAGTTAGCACTTGAGCTTGGCCGCACAAAAATGGCCAAGAACTTTGAACGCTATGGTTTTACTCAACTGGTGAACGGTGATATTCAAGAATCTGCTAACCGGATGCCAGACTTTGCCCGGTTAAATGATGGTGATTTGGCGCAAATTGGCATTGGACAGGGTAGTCTCTTAGTTACACCACTTCGCATGGCCATGCTGGCATCAACTTTTGCGAACAAGGGAACTATGATGAAACCCTATTTAGTACAAAAAATTATGGCACCTGACGGCACTATTGTAAAGCAAACGATACCAACTGCCTGGCTGTCACCCACAAATAGCCAGCTGGCCGGTCAGATAGCTGCTATGATGGTAAGTGTGGTAGATGAAGGTACCGGCACTGCGGCAGCAATTCGCGGCATACAGGTTGCCGGCAAAACAGGTACTGCAGAAAATCCGCATGGTGCTTCGCATTCTTGGTTTATCGGCTTTGCACCAGCAGACAATCCACAAGTTGCAGTAGCGGTAATTGTTGAGAATGCAGGTTCTGGTGGTAAGGTAGCAGCACCACTTGCCAGGCAAATTTTGTTACAAGTATTACGTTAAGGGGGGTGAATTAATGCTTAATCGCACACTTGATGATCGTTATACAATATTAGAACGAATTGGCGGCGGCGGGATGGCTGATGTATACCGCGCGCATGACAAACTGTTAGACCGTTCAGTAGCTGTCAAGGTATTGCGTTCTCAGTTTACTGATGATGAAGAGTTTATTAGTCGCTTCCGTCGGGAAGCCCAGGCAGCAGCTAAGCTTTCTCACCCTAATATAGTTAACATTTATGATGTTGGCTTTGATGAACAAGCGTACTATATAATTATGGAATATATTTCCGGCGAAACGCTTAAAGATAAAATTGACAGAGAAGCTCCGCTGCCTGTAGAAACTGCGGTACTTATTGCGATGGAAATAGCAGAGGCACTGGAACATGCTCACCAAAATAATTTAGTACATTGTGATATTAAGCCACATAATATTCTTATTACCCGTTCAGGGCGAGTTAAGGTAACTGATTTTGGTATTGCCAGAGCAGTTACGTCGTCAACAATGACTAATTCAGGTACAATTATTGGTTCCGTACATTACTTTTCACCCGAACAGGCCAAAGGTACGTCTGTCGGCGCTAAATCCGACATCTATTCTCTTGGTGTGGTACTCTATGAGATGCTTACAGGTCAGGTGCCATTTATTGGTGAATCACCAATCAGTATTGCCCTTAAGCACATTCAGGAAGAACCAAAGTCACCGCGGGAACTAAACGCTTCTATACCGCCATTGATTGAGGCCATTGTCGTAAAGGCGATGCATAAAGATCCAGTTGCCAGATTTGATGATATTGGTGAAATGATTGCTGATTTTAAATTAGCCCAAAATTATTTAAGAGATGATCATACCCGGCGATTATCTCCTACTGATTTTCCTACACAAATATTACCGACAGTTACTGCACCATCGCAGCAGGATGATTCAAAGCATATAGTACCATCCAATACGCCTGCCTCTTTGTTAAGGGAAGCCAGGCTTTCTAAAGCCTGGCTTTTGGGAATAGCACTGTTGTTGCTGGTCTCAGCAGTGGTTGCTTTTCTGGGATTTGGTAAGTTTTGGAGTCTAAATGAAGTTACCGTGCCGGACGTTGTGGGCAAGCAGGTAGATACTGCCCGTAATATTATTACCAGTAATAATCTCAGAGTTTCTGTCTCAGAGGCCTTTAATGACAAAGTTCCGGCAGGCCAGGTCATTTCCCAGCAGCCAGAAGCCGGAACCACAGTCAAAGAACAACGGACAATAACTATCATTGTTAGCAAAGGCGGTGAAGTTACGGTTGTTCCGGATTTACGCGGTCTTAGCCGCCGGGATGCCGAGCTGCAGATTAAAAACTCCGGTCTGAAACTGGGGCGCGTTGACGAACAATTTGCTGATGCTGCGCCGGCTGATACGGTCATTAGCCAAAATCCCCGTCCGCCGGCACAAGTAACCAAAGGCACAATGATTGATATTGTCATAAGTAAAGGGAGTAGTCCGAAAAAAGTTGCCCTGCCGGATTTCCAGGGTTCACTCTTAACTACAGTGGCAACTCAACTCGAAAGCTTGAGGCTTAAGCAAGGAAAAATAACAGAAACTCCTAATGACAAATATCCACCAGGAACAATAATTAGTCAAAATCCGCCGCCAGCTACTGAAGTTACGGAAGGAACAACTATTGATTTCTCTGTTGCTAAAGGTGTGCCTGGAGCTGTCAAGCGGGCAATTGTTCAAGTAACTGTTCCCGACGGATCAGGCCGCCAGGCACTGCAAATAGTAGTTACCGATACCAATGGTCGCCGGGTTGCTTATGAGGGCACACACAAACCGGGTGAACGGATTGAAAAAACAGTAGAGGGCACCGGCCAGGTACGCGTTCAAGTTTATATCAACGAAAAGTTGCTTCAAGAACAAACAATTTAGACATTTTTATCGTAGGAGGTCATATGTGCTGAATGGCATCGTAGTAAAAGCCTATAATAGTTACTACTATATCCAGTCAGGCAGCAAAATTGTCACTTGCCATTTGCGCGGCCGGTTTAAGAAAGGGCGTTTTTCCCTAATTGTAGGCGATGAAGTGGCCTATACTCTAACCGGCCCGGAAAAAGGCATTATTGAAGAAATACTGCCTAGACGCAGTCTGCTAAAACGTCCAATGGTCGCCAATGTAGATCAGGTTGTGTTAACTTTTGCCGCTGTTAATCCTGATATTAGTTCATCCTTAGTTGACCGGTTCCTGGTAATTGCCGAATTCTCAGAACTTGAGATCATTCTATGCATTAACAAAATTGATTTAGCAGATACCGAGGTTCTGGCTGAATTAGTTGAGCGTTATCAGCAAATTGGTTACAAGGTGCTCTCTATAGCTGCTAAATTAGGTACAGGTATAGAGCAATTGTACGCACAGCTGCATAATAAAATATCAGTTTTTGCCGGTCCGTCAGGCGCGGGAAAATCCACCATACTTAATGCTATCCAACCCGGACTTGGCCTTACAACTGGTGAAGTCAGCCAAAAAATTGGTCGTGGTAAACATACCACCCGGTTTGCCGAACTTTTACCATTTGAAGGTGGCGGCTTTGTAGTAGATACCCCCGGGTTCAGCTTTACCGAATTTAAGGATATGGAAGAAACGCATTTAATGGACTATTTTCCCGAGATTTCCCCAATAGCTCCTAAATGCAAATTTAACACTTGTATTCATTATAAGGAGCCACAGTGTGCTGTTAAACAGGCGGTAGCTGAAGGGTTTATTCATGCTGACAGATATCAGTCTTATCTTGAAATATTGAACGAAATCAGAGAAAACAAGAAGGGATACTAGATGAATACGATGATTAAAATTGCTCCCTCTATCTTATCCGCCGACTTTTCCCAGCTAGCTAATGAAATAATCAAGATAGAAAAAGCAGGCGCTGATTGGGTTCATATTGATGTTATGGATGGTCATTTTGTCCCTAATCTGACCTTTGGCCCACCGGTTGTTGCTGCTATTCGCAAAGTAACCAAATTGCCTTTTGATGTTCACTTAATGGTTACTAATCCGCAAGATTTAATTGAACCCTTCATCAGGGCGGGTGCCGATATTATTACTGTTCATGCCGAAACCGCCCCCCATCTGCACCGCTTGCTGCAAACCATCAAAGAGCATGGCAAAAAGGCCGGGGTATCATTAAACCCGTCAACGCCACTTGCTGTAGTTAAAGAAGTACTTGATGACCTGGATATGATTCTTATTATGAGTGTTAATCCTGGCTATGGCGGTCAAAAGTTTATCCCGGGAGCAATTGACAAAATTGCACGGTTGCGATCAAAAATTGAGCAACGCAAACTCACCATTGATATTGAAGTTGACGGGGGCATTAATGCCGGTACTGCGCGTCAGGTAATCGCCGCTGGGGCAACGATATTAGTTGCCGGATCAGCAGTATATGGAGCGCCAGATATGGCGCAGGCAATTAAAGACATCCGGGGGCTTGATTAAATTGCTGCTTAGTGGTAACATCCTGTCTTTGACAGTTGAAGACGATAAAAAGCTTGATAATCCCTGATTTGCAAGGGGTATCAAGCTTTTTTGCTTTTTTAGAAAAGTGAGTAATGTTTTTGTTTTTTTGTCATGTTTAAAATTTTTTTCATCTGTGTTTTTGGTATGATCTGATAATCTGTTCGAAACCCATAAGTTTCATGTAACACATCTGTAAAATCAGTTCTTGTGTAGGTTGGGATATAACCTTCGCCCTGAATCTTATAGAAATTCATTTCTTTCAGGCCGTCGATTATTTCTTGACACGTAAACCGATTTCCTAGTTTTTTTCCAATAAACGATAAATAACAAGTGACATAAAGCAGGAAGTAAAGTGCGCTTTAATTCTATCTTCACGGCTTAGATACACCGGTCTTGCTTTAAATTCGCTTTTCATGATCCGAAAACATTCTTCAATTTCCCAGCGGCGCTGGTTGATTTTGATGATGTCTTGGGCGCTATCTTCGAGGTTCGTGCATACCGCATAGAAGCCGTCATAAATTTCTTCGTTAGAGATAGTCTCTGTGTCCAGCGTATATATAGAAGTATCGGCTATTTCACCATCAGGTGTGCAACTGGTTTTCTTGATAAAGCGTTTATAATCATTCTGATTGTTTTTTGAGATTTTAGTCGGATTCGTATCAATCGTTTTTTGAGCACGTTCGATTTGTGAATTGCGAATTTTACGCTGATAGTTTCTATATTTGATGGAATAGGTGACAATGAGCTTTTGTTCCAGGCCGTTTTCTTTAATCCAACGTTCTTTGTAGAAGCAGTGGTCTTTGTATGCGTTCTCGTCAATAGAGGAAATATCATAAGTTTTATCATGACCTGGAAGATGCCAGCCTTCAGAATCAAGCGACCATTCCTTTAAATGCTTCTTTAGCTTTTTAATAGATTGAGTAGTAATAAAGGCACGCTCGCCCTTGTCGTTGAATTTCCTGTTGCTTTCAGAAGCCAGGCCGGCATCAGTACAAACAACGAATTTGGAAAGCTTGAAATCAGACAGTATTTTTTCTTCCAAGGGTTTAAGGGTAATCTGCTCATTGGTGTTACCACTGTTGAGGTTAAAAGCTAGGGGAATACCATCGCCATCCATGAACAATCCCATCTGAATAATGGGATTTGGCCTATGTTCTTTAGAAGCGCCATATTGTTTAAGGCCATCTTCCTGTTCGATTTCAAAAAAGTAGTTGGTGCAGTCATAATAGAGAATGCCGGTATTTCTCTTTGAGAGTTTAAGACTGTTGTTGTAAAGAGAAGATTGGATAAAATCCATTTCTTTTGAAATGACCTCAAGAGATCGGTAGACATGCTGTAAATCAAAGTTGGGTTGCTCAATAAATTTTGAGGAATGTTGGTAAGTTGCGAGTTTGGAAGAAGGAAAAAGGATTCGTCCGTAAAGGAGCCGCGATAGTACGGCATCCAGATCGAAAGTAAATTTATACTTCTTTGAAATTTCAGCACATAGCTTATGCAGATTGAGTTCATGATAAAGCTGTTGGAGAAAGAGATATCCGCCGTTAAAGCAGCGTTGTTGATCTTTGGAGATAATCTTAGATGGAGAATATTTAACTGTGACTTCGCGTAATTGAGTTTTTTCTTTTTTGTTAAGTTCTTCGATGTATGATTTAGCCCATTCAAAAGGGTCTTGTCCATTTAGCTTATGCTGTAATTCAGCAATCGTTCCTAACTTTTCAACAACTTTTGTGGAACGCTTACCGTTTTCGTAGACAGATTGTATGACATAAAGCGAAGTTGAATTCTTTGATTTAGAAATACTAAGTCTCATTTAAAAACACCTCCGATCCCTTATATTATAACATGTTACGCTATATTACGCAATATTAAACAAGGCAGATTTGACGTTTTTCCAACAAAAAAAGCCCTGTTTTCAAGGCTTTCAGAGATTTCATTATATGAGTAAGTGTCAAAGACCCGGGGCAACGATATTAGTTGCCGGATCAGCAGTATATGGAGCGCCAGATATGGCGCAGGCAATTAAAGACATCCGGGGGCTTGATTAAATTGCTGCTTAGTGGTAACATATGTAGTAGATAGTTACATTCTGGATGAAAATTACATACTAAAGCCTTTGGGGCAAGGTGAAAAAGAGTAAAATCTTTTAATTCCTGACCGGCGGTATAGCCCGCGAGCCGTTTTTACGGTTGATCTGGTTCAATTCCAGAGCCGACAGTATAGTCTGGATGGTAAAAGGCGTAAGTTCTGCCATATTGGCATTTCCCAACCACATTGCCTATTAAACTGTTGATAGCCCCAAAGCTAATCAACAGTTTTTTATTTTATTCAAGTTTGCATTGGAGGACTTCTATGGACAAATATTATATGCAGCAGGCTCTTACCATTGCGAAGTATGCAACAGGCCGTACCAGCCCCAATCCACTGGTGGGTGCCGCTATTGTAAAAGATGGACACATAGTCGGCCAGGGCTGGCATCGTCAGGCCGGTACACCGCATGCGGAAATTCATGCTTTGGCCCAGGCTGGCGAGTTAGCAAAAGGAGCAACCATATATGTTACTCTTGAACCGTGTTCTCATTATGGGCGAACCGGCCCTTGTGCTGATGCCCTGA
This sequence comes from Sporomusa sp. 246TCP1, assembly GCF_057319775.1. Classification (NCBI taxonomy): domain Bacteria; kingdom Bacillati; phylum Bacillota; class Negativicutes; order Selenomonadales; family Sporomusaceae; genus Sporomusa; species Sporomusa sp. 246TCP1. Next base: position 1,849,778 of record NZ_CM170492.1, read on the forward strand.
TTGCGGCGGGAATAAAAAAAGTTGTTGCAGCCATGACTGATCCTAATCCTGAGGTCGCCGGCAAGGGCCTAACCCGGCTCAGAGCAGCTGGTATTGAAGTGGTCGAGGGAATACTGGCAGCCGAAGCCGCAAAACTTAATGAAGTATTTATTAAGTGGATTACTACCAAAATGCCATTTGGTGTTCTTAAAACAGCGATGTCACTTGATGGAAAAATTGCTGCCTATACGGGCCATTCTAAGTGGATAACAGGCCCGGCTGCCCGGGAGTATGTGCATCGACTGCGTGATATATATGATGGCATACTGGTAGGTATCGGTACAGTACTGACAGATAACCCCAGGCTAACAACACGTTTGCCGGCAGGCGGCCAAAACCCTGTACGAATTGTTATTGACACCATGGCCCGCACACCACTGACTGCTAACGTCGTAACAGACAAGCAGGCGCCAACCATCATTGCGGTAAGCCAGGCAGCACCGCCAGAACGAATAGCTGCACTACAGAGCCATGGGGTAGAGGTGTTGGTGCTTGCGCGATCGCCTCTTGGTGTTAATTTGCGTCAGCTGTTTACGATTTTGGGCGAACGCCGTATTACCAGCGTGTTTGTTGAAGGCGGTGCAGCCATAAACTCCTCACTCTTAGCCGCTAATCTGATTGATAAGGTGTATTGCTTTATAGCACCTAAAATACTTGGCGGTAAAGCGGCGCCAGGCCCAGTTGGCGGTACAGGCGTAGAAACAGTAGATCAAGCCATACTGCTTGAGGATATTGCCACACAAACCATCGGGACAGATGTCTTACTAAATGGTTATATAACAGGACGGGAGGGACGAGATGTTTACCGGACTTGTGGAGGAATTAGGGAAAGTTAAGCAAATTGCACGCGGCAGTAAATCAGTTCGGCTCTCGGTTTTTGGCAGTAAAGTGTTAGCTGACGTCAAACTGGGTGACAGCATTGCCGTAAATGGCACCTGTCTGACAGTAGTCGACTTTAGCCGTGATTGGTTTACTGCTGATGTTATGCCTGAGACAGTAGACCGTACAGCGCTGGCCGGTCTCAAAACAGGTGATACTGTCAACCTCGAACGTACCCTCCGGGTAGGTGATCGACTGGGTGGACACATAGTCAGCGGTCATATCGACGGGGTAGGAACTATTTTGATTAAAGAACAAAATGATAATGCCATACTTGTCCGGATCGGCACTGGTCCTGAAGTTATGCGCTACATTATCTCCAAAGGCTCTATTGCTATTGATGGTACAAGTCTTACGGTTATTGACGTTGGTGCCGACTGGTTTACCGTGTCACTTATTCCCCATACGGCTGCTATGACCACAGTAGGCCTGAAGGCGGCAGGGGAGCCGGTTAATCTGGAAACAGATATTATTGGCAAGTATGTGGAAAAATTGCTAGGCTTACAACAAAATACGAAACCAGAGGAAAAGATAACACTGGGATTTCTCGAACAGCATGGATTTACCCTATGAAATAGAGTGATTGCCAATACGAAATGGAGGAATTTACATGAAATTCAATACGATTGAGGAAGCTATTGCTGATGTAAAGAATGGTAAAATGGTTGTCGTAATTGATGACGAAGACCGGGAAAATGAAGGCGATTTACTAGTAGCAGCTGAAAAAGCAACACCGGAGGTCATTAATTTTATGGCAACTCATGCCAGAGGTCTTATTTGCATGCCAGTCATCGGCAGCAGGCTGGATGAACTTGATATCGGTCAGATGGTAATGGAAAATACAGATAATCATTGCACGGCATTCACGGTATCCATTGATGCCAAAGATACAACTACCGGCATATCTGCTTACGAACGTTCGATGACAGTACAGGCTGTGTTAGACAAAAAAACAATTGCCAGTGATCTTAGACGACCTGGTCATATTTTCCCGCTCAGGTATTGCGAAGGGGGTGTACTGCGCCGCAGCGGCCATACCGAAGCTGCTGTCGATTTAGCTAAACTGGCTGGTTTATACCCGGCAGGTGTAATTTGCGAAATCATGAATGAAAATGGCACTATGGCCCGGACACCGGAGTTAATGGAGTTTGTTCAAAAACATGATTTAAAAATTATTACGATAGCCGACTTGATAAAATACCGTAAAAAGCACGAAAAATTTATCACCAGAGCGGCCGAAACCAAGCTGCCAACAAAATATGGTGACTTCAACCTGATTGCTTACGAAAGCCAGCTGGATAACCAGTGCCATATTGCACTGATTAAAGGTGATGTAACTAACAAACAAAATGTGTTAGTCAGGGTTCATTCAGAATGCCTGACAGGCGATGTTTTAGGCTCACTACGCTGTGATTGTGGTGATCAGTTGGCTCATGCCTTAAAGTGCATTGAAAAAGAAGGCTGCGGCGTCCTGCTCTATATGCGTCAGGAAGGCCGGGGTATTGGACTTGCGAACAAAATTCGGGCTTATGCACTCCAGGACAAAGGCAAAGATACTGTCGAAGCCAATGAATTGTTAGGCTTTGCCCCAGATCTTAGAGATTACGGTATTGGAGCACAAATTTTGGCAGACCTGGGTTTATCCAGTATTAGACTGTTAACGAATAATCCTCGTAAACGGGTAGGTCTTGAGGGCTATGGCTTAACCATCAGCGAACGAGTGCCACTGGAAATCCTTGCCAATAAATTTAATAACAGATATTTATCTGCCAAAAAATCCAAACTTGGACACCTATTAAAACAATATGAGGGGGCAAAATAATAATGGAAACAATAAAAACCTACGAAGGAAACTTAGTTGCCGAGGGATTAAAATTTGGTATTGTTATTGCCAGATTTAATGAGTTTATTACCAGTAAGTTGCTGGGTGGCACCTTAGACGCACTAAAGCGCCACGGCGCCAGCGTGGACAATGTGGAGATTGCCTGGGTACCAGGTGCTTTTGAAATTCCCCTTGCCGCCAAAAAAATGGCTGTAAGTAAAAAATATGATGCCGTCATTTGCTTAGGGACAGTTATCAGAGGCAGCACCAGTCATTACGACTATGTTTGTGCCGAAGTTTCCAAAGGTGTGGCCCACGTTGGTTTGGAGACCGGTGTTCCCACAATCTTCGGCATTCTTACCACCGATACCATTGAACAAGCCATTGAACGCGCTGGCACCAAAGCAGGCAATAAAGGCTTTGACGCCGCTGTTTCAGCTATTGAAATGGCCAATTTGCTCAAAGGATTATAGTTCCAGGGAGGGTTACTATGAAAATAGGCATAATCAGCGATACTCACGGTTGTCTGGAAACCTGGGAACAAGTATTTCATGCATATTTTCAGGATTCTGATCTAATCATCCATGCCGGGGATGTTCTGTATCATGGCCCGCGTAACGCCATTCCGGCTGAATATAACCCGAAGCAGCTGGCTGAGGTTCTTAACAACTGCCCGGTGCCGATTGTAACTGCCTGTGGTAACTGTGATGCCGAAGTTGACAGTATGGTGCTTAAACTGCCTATTCAATCACCGTATTCTTATCTACTGCTAAACGGCTTGCGAATTGTTGTCACTCATGGCCACAATCTTACTGATGAAGCTAAACGGGAGTTGGCAGAGCGTCTGAAGGCCAATATCTTCATTACTGGTCATACCCATATTGCCACAATGGAAAAGCTTGATGGAATTATTTATTTGAATCCAGGCTCGCCTGGCATGACCAAACGACCGGATGGTCGCGGTACCATTGCCTGGATAAATGATAATAAAGTTGAAATACTAGAGATAGCAACAGGTCAACCTCTTATTTCCGAGGTATTGGCCTAGTATCCGGAGGTTTAAGAAACTATGCACGATCACCTTATCCGGGCGACAGCGCCCGGAATTCGTGCCTTTGCGGCTATTACCACTAATTTAGTGGAAGAAGCACGGGAGCGGCATAATTGTTATCCTACAGCTACAGCTGCGCTGGGGCGCACCATGACAGGGGCATTATTATTGGCTGCTAACCTAAAAACAGCCGAAAGTATGACTGTAAGGATATCTGGCGACGGGCCGTTAAAAGAGATCGTGGCTGATGCCTATCCTGATGGCTCAGTACGTGGTTATGTCAAAAATCCCTTTGTCGATCTACCACTTAAGCAGGGTAAATGGGATGTCGGACAGGCTGTAGGGAAGGGGCACATCTATGTCACCCGGTTTGTTGGCCTCAAGCAACCCTTTACAGGCAGTGCAGAACTAGTTTCAGGCGAAATAGCGGAAGATATAACCCAGTATCTTGCCGTATCAGAACAGACGCCGTCAAGCGTTGCGTTAGGTGTTTTAATTGCCCCTGACACAACTGTAGCGGCGGCAGGCGGATTTTTTATTCAAGCATTGCCAGGTGCAGAAGAAACTGCACTGGCTCAGCTTGAAGATAATCTTCGGCAGTTGCCGCCAGTTTCCCAAATGATTAGTAGTGGCAAAGATGCTAAAGGGATCTTAGAAATGCTATTTGCCGGACTGCCAATCACCTTTTATGATTCCCTGGAACTTAAGTTTAACTGTCAATGTTCCCGGGAAAGAGTGGAAAATATGCTCATTAGTCTTGGCGCTGACGAAATTAAAGAAATGATTATTGAAGGCCAGGCAGAAGTCTGTTGTCACTTTTGCAGCGAAAAGTACCATTTTTCCGCCCAGGAACTTACTGCTATTTTGCAAGAAATCGAATAATACGCAAACAAAACCAGCGGTGTAACGTGAGGGGTGTTACTTTTGGCATTGCCCCAAAAGTAACAAAAGGTCTAGGCCCCACGCCTCCAAAAGCTGAAAAGCCGGGCGATATTCCTAAAATCCGTAAACTCGCTACGCTCAAACAGCACGGATTTTTTAACGGAATACCGCCCGGTTTTTCTCCTGCGGAACGCTTTTTCCGGCAAAGGCCGAGGGGTTACGGGAGTTCCGAGGGGTGCCGGGGTAGCACCTTATGGGGATACAATTTCTTTAAGGGGTAGCGCCAACATTTCCGACAAAACCTACGCTAAGACAAAAACCGAGTGAAATGTCAATTTTCTAAGCTATAACGAATCCTTACACATAGTGGTATAATTTGGAAATACGTTATTACGAAATAGTAGTAAATTGTGAACTAAAGATTATTTATATTAATGGAGGGTGTCGGCATAGACAAGAATTCTGATTATAGAACAAACATTATAGGTGCTGGCGAGGTTGGCTGCGCCATCTCGGTCGACATGGACAAGAATTTTGTTTATAAAACAAACAGCTTCTTTTGGGATACTAAAGGAAATGACGTTTTAGGAGCAACCTCGCTTCCTTTTTATGGAGCATTTGTCTCAGAAGAAAAATGCCAACTTTTTGGCGATGTATCAGGAAAAAAGATGCTAGAGATAGGCTGTGGAGCGGGTCATTCCTTGCAATATCAGGGGGAACGCAAAGCATCTGAACTATGGGGTATGGATATATCTGAAAAACAAATCGAAAAGACAAAGCAACATTTGAAGGCCTGCGGTCTTTCAGCAAAATTGATCTGTTCTCCCATGGAAGAAGAATGTGGCATACCATTGGATTATTTTGACTTTGTTTATTCGATTTATGCCATAGGCTGGACCACCGACCTTGAGGGTACTTTTTGCCGGATCGCTTCTTACCTTAAAAAAGACGGCGCATTTATTTTCAGTTGGTCTCATCCTATACACAAATGTGTTGTTGCAGAAAATAATATACTTGCTTTTAAAAAATGTTATTTCGATGAATCTTGGTATTCGGTATCTCTTGATGAAGGTGCGCTAACATTATCAGACCGTAAACTATCAACCTATGTGAATGCATTGGCAAAAGCGGGATTTGTCATTGAGCAAATGATTGAGCAATCTGATGATGAAATTATGCAATTGCGGGGCGATAACAACGATTTTGCCAAAAAAGCAAAGATGCTTCCGGTAACTTTTGTAGTCAAAGCAAGAAAACTGTAAGAGTACAGTATAAGCATTTTCAGTACCAAAACTACTGGGGGGTGGTATTATCCCAACGAGGCAACAAATCACTGCTTACTTAACTCATATTAAGTTGACTTTTTTTAATATATCCATAGTTTTGCTATCATAATCATTAAAACGCAACACATCTATTTCGTAAGGCATTGCGGTTAAATTAGATAGCTTTATCAATTTTATATTTGAGAATAAGATATCAGTATTATTTATTATTAGCGATTTAATAAAGCTACTTTCAATTGAATCTACACTGCTAACAATGTCTTCAATATGACCAAATCTATTAATCAAATTTTTTGCGGTTTTAGGGCCTATGCCTTTTATTCCCCGAATGTTGTCGGATGAATCACCTACTAATGATTTAAAATCAGCAAAATATTGTGGAAAGACCCCATACTTATCGAGTACGGCGGTATCATCATATATAATGGACTTTTTCCCTCTATAAACAAAGACCTTAACGTTTTTTTCAACCAGCTGCATAAAATCAGTATCATTTGATAGGATATAAATATCAAAATCATTCTTTAATTTTAATACATAACTGGCAATTACATCATCTGTTTCTATTCTTTCAGTGATTTCAAATTGCTTGATTTTAATAAAATCAAGTGCTTTTTTTATTTTGTTTAATTGAAGAAAAGGATTATCATCATCTATCGCATCGGTATAGTCTTTTCTGTTGCCTTTATATGCCGCATTCTGATCAACACGATAACTGCCTTTTTCACCGTCAAATAAAACAATTACATATGCCGCATTAACATTTTTAATAACCTTTAATAACGCGCCGATAAAACCAACTACTGCTTGAATCGCTTGACCGTTTTTACCAATAATTCTTGATGGCATACCATAAAACATCTGAAATAACAAATTATGTCCATCAACCAGTAATAAATTCTCCATATTATTCACCCACTAATTCGCTTTATTAATTTATTAAAATTTGGATTCCAGATTATGTTCCCCTTATACATCAATCTCATAGCGTATATTTGATTATTCCGCACGATTCGTACCGCGAATCGCAATTATAGATACTGTCTGTCCATGCTAAGCGTACTGGTAGTCCGCTGGTCAGTACCGCTCCGAAGAGCGGTACCCAACACAGCTTTTTTGTTACTCGTTAACCTTTACCTTGCGCATATTCAGATCGCCGGAATAAATCCGAATGGAATTATTCACAATGCGGTCAATGATCGCATCCGCATGGATTCCACCACCAAGGCGTGTGTGCCAATCCTCAATTCGATACTGCGTACAGAATACGGTGCTTCTGTCAGTATAACGACGCTCAATCAGTTCGAACAGGAAATGTTCCTGCTGGCGTGACAGATCATCGATAAGCCATTCATCCAGAATCAGGAGTGTGTAACTCTCAAACTTCTTGAGGAGTTTTGATACGCCAGTGACAGTGGTAGCGGCTTCATCATGCAGCTGTAACAGATCCGGCATCCGGATGTATCTAGTTCTGTATCCCAACCTGCAGGCAGCTTTGCCAAATGCGCAGGCTAAATAGCTCTTGCCTGATCCCGTGAAACCGTCAATAATGATATTCGTATTGGAATTCAGGAACTGACAGCTAGCAACGCCAAGTACCTTGTCCCGGTCAAGATGACGGTCTGTGTAGTAGATATCATCGACATTGGCCTGTGGGAAGCGGAACTTTGCAAGTTTCGTCAGACGTTTCACTTTGTTTGTATATTTTTCCTGGTATATATAATCAACCAGGAGCTGCATGCGTTCCTCAAAAGTGAGGGTCTGGCAGCTCTGTTGACCGGATTGGAGCTCCAGTCCACGCATCATTTCGCTCAGATTGAGTTCTTCCAGTTTGCGGCGGGTTTCCTCATTTATCATCATCGTATCCTCCATAATAAGCGGCACCGCGGACATATCCGCGCACCTCACTATTCTTTTGACGGATTTCGCTTTCTTCTTTCTGGGCAAGATAGATTTTATCTTGATTGCCGGAAAGAACGGCTTTAAGATGATGGTAACGGGGCACCCGTATACTGGACAGGACGATTTCACATGCGGTTTCCAGACGCTCTTCGGAATACGTCTTTGCCAGATGTAACACCGACAGGGCCGAATTATAGCCCTGCTCTTTTATAGTTACGCTACGGAAAATACGGTCAATGACTTCCGCCGTACTTTCTCCTATGGACGCAGCCCAGCGTTTGATGCGGTTTTCATCCATTTCAGGCTGATTGTATGCATCCGGCATATCCTCCTTGTGCGTGCTCCATCCGTTGCTCCGGTAATCGGGGAACTTTGGATGGGTGGCAATGCGCTCGTGATTGTAATAGATTTCGAGAAGCGTATCCGTGATCCGTACACTTACTTCCTTGCCGCGATAATGAAACGGGCAGGAATAATGATTTTTCCAGAACACGATATGGCAGTCAGGATAAACCTTTACCCCATGCTTCCACTCGCAGATCTCATAAGGAACTGCCGGCAGTTCATGCAGATAGGGTTTTTCCTCCACATACACGAGGTAGCGGCTGCCTTCCCGCTTCTGAAACGGCGCTTCATTCAATTCAGCCAATGCTTTGCTCACTGCAATCCTGAGTTCACCGAAGGAATGGAATTCTTCATTCCTAAGCTTTGCGATGACCGCAGTGGCAATTTTACCGACCGTCCCTTCTACAGAGGCTTTCTGCTTGGGTTTGCGGACGCCGGTAGGCATGATAGCGGTGCAGTAGTGATTGCCAAGTTCCTCATATGCGCTGTTAAGGAGGATGTCTCCTTCTTTTGGGTGTTTGATAACGCCCGTCTTGAGGTTATCGCATACAGTTCTCACAGGCACACCGCCAAAGAATTTATACATGTTGATATGGCATCTGAGCCAGGTATTCAGTTTCATATCAAGGCAGGGCTCAACATAAGAATACTGGCTGTAAGGAAGAGTCGCTACAAACAGGTAAACCTTTATGAGCTCACCAGTGTCCGGATCCATAAATTTCATGGTAGGTCCGCTCCAGTCCACTTCGCACCGGATTCCCGGCTTATGGATAAGATGATTGGTAAGCGCCTTCTCTGCAACGTATTGGCCGTAATCTTCGCAATACTTGGAGTATCCGACTGGTATTCTTCCGTTTGCTTCGCACTCGGCTTTGTATTCTTTCCAGAGAAGTTTTAAGGTAACACCTACCTTTTTGAGTTCGTCATGAACCTGATCATACGACGGTAATTCATAGAGCTGGCTTAGATCCGAGTATTTGTTGGGGAAGAACATCTGATAGACTTCATCTTCAGCCAATTCTTTAACATCGTCATAGCGGATCTGTTTCTCATCAGCGATGTGGCATACTTCGCTGACGGAGGATTTTGACATGTTTCGAGTGGCAGCAATGCTGTTCTGAGACATGTGTGCATCCCGCAGTTCCAAAATCAGTTTGACTTTGATTTTGTTTGCCATAGTGATGGTCTCCTTTATCTTAGATTTGAACCAAATGGTTCTTACTAGTAAGATAAAGGAAACCGGTATCATTGTCATGGACTGATGGTACGATTGCGGTAGATTAGGGAATCGACGTGGTGGTATCATTGCCATGGAGTGCCGGTATCATTGTGCGGATTAGCGGTACGCCACGCACGGAATATTCATATTTTCATGGGATAGTTGGGGACGTTCCTTATTTGTCACAAAATAGTTGTCTAAAAGGAACGTTTCCAGGTGTCATTACACAAGGGGAGGGGTGTTACTTTTGGCATTGCCCCAAAAGTAACAAAAGGTCTAGGCCCCAAGCCTCCAAAAGCTGAAAAGCCAGGCGATATTCCTAAAATCCGTAAACTCGCTACGCTCAAACAGTACGGATTTTTTAACGGAATATCGCCCGGCTTTTCTCCTGCGGAACGCTTTTTCCAGCAAAGGCCGGGGGTTACGGGAGTTGCGAGGGGTGCCGGGGTATCACCTTATGGGGGCAAATTTCTTTAAGGCAAGGGGTGGCGTTACTATCTTAGAGGTTGAAGATAGTTGGGACGTATAAGTAAGATGTAATGAAAGCAAGGACGATAGTTGGGGATGTTCCTTTTTGGGGATAGTTGGGGACGTTCCTTATTTGTCACAAAATAGTTTTCTAAAAGGAACGTTTCCAGGTGTCATTACACAAGGGGAGGGGTTTTACTTTTGGCATTGCCCCAAAAGTAACAAAAGGTCTAGGCCCCACGCCTCCAAAAGCTGAAAAGCCGGGCGATATTCCTAAAATCCGTAAACTCGCTATGCTCAAACAGCACGAAATAGACAAAGGGACGGTGGAAGTGTCCGGAAATGACAAAATTAGTGACCAGGACAATCCCTGTCCCCTTGCTGCTTTTTGAAGTCGTTGCCTGCTGAAATGGTGAAACGCGGCGCAGATACAAAAAGGATAGACTTCATAATATTCTATGAAAGTGTGTAAAAAAGATTTATATTATGTGTTCGTTTTATAAGATGAAACAAAATTAATATTAATGATCATCCGATAAAAATGACACAAATTGTCGAGTGATTATTATTTGAATAATATATGATTGAACTGGGGGTGAAAAGATGGACTGGGTTAAGCAGTTGAATGAGGCAATAAACTACATAGAGGAAAATATTCCGCGAAAAATATCTTATGAAACTATTTCAAGAATTGCAGGATGTTCTGTTTATAATTTTCAAAGAATGTTCTGATGTTCCTTTTTGTCACAACGTCCTGATGTCACGCATTGCTGGTAAAAGTCCACAACCCCTTGAAGTATATGGGGTTGCAGGCATTTTATGAATCTGACACAATGTCATTGTGTCAGATTCGCAAGCTATAAAAGGAATGTATAAAAAATGGTTTAGTACTTTTATTAAAGTTCACTATGAAGCTGCTTTTCCAACATTGTATCAATACGCCGATTATATTCTTGAATATATATTTCATCGGGAATAAGGCTCCGATCTAGCAATTTTTCAGTTTCTATCGCTAACCTCATGTCTGTAACAATTTCCATACCTGCTCTTTCTAAAATTTGCAGGTAGTTAGCAATAATAGGCTGAAACTGTTTGTCTTGAACCGTTAGGAGTGGGCCTTGGGTAGTATAAATCTCCCCAATTATTTCTGTATGCATAGTAAATGCCATTCTTTGAATCCAGTGTGAAATCACTTGGAATTGTGATCTTCCTGGGAGAGCACAATTGGCTATCATCACTAGTTTCGGTGATGGCAAATCTTTTTTTTCATGTCGATATTCTCCCGGCGCATCTTTCTGAATGTGCCGAATACTTCCATTCATTATTCTTCTGTCCATAAAGCTTTTTAATATTCCAGAAATGTTATTGCAATATAGTGGTGTTGCCAAGACAAGAATATCCGTTCCTTCAGAAAAGGAAAGTATTTCGGCCATATCATCTTTAATCATGCATTGGCCAAAAACATTTTGGCCAATGCTATTAGATTTGCAAGATAAACAACCTTTACAATATTTAATATCCTTTTCTGCCAAAAAGACGTTGACGATTTCACTACCTGCTTCTTTTGCTCCTTTTAAAAAGGCGGTAACCATTACATTAGTATTGCTATTTTTACCTTTGGGACTCCCATTGATAGCTACAATTTTCATTGTTTTATCATCCCCTCATTTTGCATGGCGCAGTTATTTTCTATCGTTTTTAAATATTGCTGAAACCAATTAATCATAAACTGATAAGAATCCAGTCCATATTGCAAAGTTGACAGCTTGAAGTAATCTGCCTTCAATATTGCCCGTGCTTCAAGTTTTACTAAAATGGATTTACGTTCAGCTAACAGCTCAATAAACTGAGTAACTAAAAATAGAACTTTATCCATGGTTAGGTACTTAAAAAAATATATTTTAATTAAATACTCATGGCGAGAGGGGTGTATAATTAGTGGCTCTTCCAACCATCTTATAAATTTTTGTTTTCCTACATCAAGGATTCGATAAAGTTTCTTAAACTTTCCGTCTACGATAGTTTCCGTTGAAGTGATCAATCCCGCTGCTTGTAGACGTTTTAGTGCAGGATAAATACTACCAAAACTAGCATCGTAAAAATTTGATGTACTCATGGTAATTTTTTGTTTAAAATCATAACCACTCATATCCGTTTCCATTAAAAAACCTAAAATAATGTACTCGATCATATTAAAATTACCTTTCGTTATAATATCAATTAAATATATATCAACTTGATATACATTATACTAAAAAAATTATCCATTGTAAATACATTCCAATATCAATCCAATCGACAAAAAAGAGAATCTTACATTACTACTTTAACGTACTTTATTCACTTATAAACAACCCATAAACAAGCCTGTGATATCCATGAGATAGTTTGTCTTGATGTCGAACAGGATGTAGCTGCAGTGCAGGGAAGGGGCACATCTATGTCACCCGCTAATCCTTTACGGAATGGGAACGTTTTTTATCCTTACTTGAGTTTGAACTGTCTCTATAGACGGCGTTAATTCAGGTGGAGTAGATTCTCCACTTGAAACTCGAATGTTTTTATATTTTCACTATAGGTATGTAAATATCATATTCCGGATATTCAATCATCATTCTGTGGCGCTGAAAATATTCAAATACGAATCCGGTATCATTGTAACTAAATTCTGATACTGGCAGCCATTTGTTGAAAATATACCAATATAAAGATGGGATTTTCGTCATATTGAATTTATTGCGCATCGGGCTTACGTAAGTAAAAACAGCATATTTTGATGCAGGAAGCACTTGGAATACCATGCCTTCTGGAAGAGGAGCGTTTTCTTTTGTGCTAAATCCTGCAATATAGCTGTAATCGCCCTCGCATTTAGGGAAAGGAAGAAATACTCCATATCCACCGGAACAATCTTGGATATCGCGGATTTTTCGGTATTCTTTTTTGTTAAATCGGTCCCAAAGTTTAGCAACAGTAAAGTTTATAACGTTGTCTTGTGAATTGGTATCAGATTTTAGTCCGATAATAGTAAGCGAATCCATTTGAATAATTTTTGGACTGGTACTTGCTGCAGACTGGACTTCTGCTTTTTTGCTCAGTACTGACTTCTTATATATGGGCATATATAAGTCTATTTTGGTTTTGCCGTTAATACCTTCATCGTTGTCCGGTAAACACTCTTCCAGACATTGATGGGAACCATAGTCATAACGACTGTTCTTGAGCCACCTCTGAAAACGTTCCCAAGCACTCTCAATCTGCTCCAGGCGGGTACTCATAACAGCATAGTGGCCGCCGGAAAAGGTTTTCACTTTTACCACGGAATTTTGATACTGACTTATATTTTCATTTCTATCGAAGGCAAACCATGTCTCATATTTATGTTCCTCGCCAAATTTGCCATTATCAAAGCCAAAAATCCTAAACCCTTTTTGGTTAAATTGATTATCTTTCAGCCATTTAAAAAGAGCCTTTTGTGAATCATCTTCCGCATTGTAGCCACATCCTACGAAATATGCCACTTCCATAGGTGGAAGCTCTTTGATGATTTTAATATCAGGATATTGTTCCATTTCTTCCGGTGACAACAAAAAAATATTATCCATAAGATTAATCCTTTCCAAAACTCTAATATGGTTCCTTGCCTTCCGGAAATCAGCCGGACTTATGCAAAATTCGCGTTTGAATGCTCTTGAAAAGCTTTCTGGAGAATCAAACTGGTATTCCAGCGAGATATCAACAATTCTTTTTGAAGTTGCAAGAATCTCTAGGGAAGCATTACTAAGACGTCGTCGACGAATATAATCTTTAATGCTGTGCCCAGTAAAGGCATAAAATAACCTATAATAATTGGCAATTGACATATAGGCTTTGGAAGCCACAAGTTCAAGTGGAAGACCGGATTTCAAATTATCTTCGATAAAATTAATAGATCTTTGAATCCGTTCATAATAATTCATCTAATCCCTCCTTGTCAAGAATACTTTAGCATAACTGGCCTCGGAGTACCTGACTTTTTTTATCAAAATAAAAGCGAAAACGTGAAAAATAAAAGGTAAAGGTGAACGAAAGCTCACCCGCCTTTGTTGGCCTCAAGCAATCCTTTACAGGCAGTTCAGAACTAGATTCAGGCGATTATTGAAGCCAGGCAGAAGTCTGTTGTCATTTTTGCAGCGAAAAGTATCAATTTTCCGCTCAGGAACTTACTGCTATTTTGCAAGAAATCGGATAATAAGCAAACAAAAACCAGAAGGGACGATAGTTGGGGACGTTCCTTTTTTGTCACAATATAGTTGTCTAAAGGAACGTCCCCGATGTCATTACACAAGGAGAGGGGTTTTACTTTTGGCATTGCCCCAAAAGTAACAAAAGGTCTAGGCCCAAAGCCTCCAAAAGCTGAAAAGCCGGGCGATATTCCTAAAATCCGTAAACTCGCTACGCTCAAACAGTACGGATTTTTTAACGGAATACCGCCCGGCTTTTCTCCTGCGGAACGCTTTTTCCAGCAAAGGCCGGGGAGGTTACGGGAGTTACGAGGGTTGCAGCGGGCACCACCTTATGGGGACACGATTCCTTTTAGGCTATACTTTTAGTGCAATAATTGCGGTATCAGATCCCCAACTAGGCCTATTATTGATGATACCGAGGCAACATTGATATAAGAGCGATAGTTGGGCGTTTCTGTGCGCCAAGAAGCGCACAGAGTATAGCGGGTGGGAATACCGCCTGAGAAGGCTTAGCCAGCCACTCAGTATCTAGCCTTGCGACTGAAGCGGTAACGCCAGGTCTAAGCGTAGGCAAGAAAGGTAGTAGGCCGAAAGCGAAAGCTGAAGATGTAGAGCCCCGAAATCCCCAAATGGGTAGGTCGATGCCTTAGAAACAGCAGAAGACAACACTGAGTTTAGCGATAAAAGGCAAGCTAAATTCAGCTCCCCGGGGTCAAAGGTCTTGGCATGCTACACATCATTACTCTGTGTGAACTTGGGAGACCCTGCCGCCCTCTAACGAGAGTATGGCGGACAAGTCGAAGACGAGGAGGCCAAATAGACGGCAGGGAGTCGGAATGTGCTATACTACTGAGGATGCAGGGTAATGCCTGCGGAGGGAAGGGCGCTACGAAGCAGTGATCTTGAAAGGGAAACAATGCTGCACTGGAGGCAGAGAAACCATTGGGAACTAAACTAACAAGGATAGCCGAATTAGCCAAACAGCGACCAAAAGTCAAATTGCAAACCCTGTGCTATTGACGAAGAAAGCCTGAAAGCCGCTCACTAGGCGCTAGGAGCAGATAAAGCACTAGGCGTAGATGGAATGAGCAAAGAAGAATATGGTAAGCAGTTAGAAGAAAACATCAGCGATCTTCTGGGAAGAATGAAACGGCAAGCGTTTAAACCACAACCTGTCAAGCGAGTCTATATCCCAAAAGGAAACGGCAAGATGCGTCCGCTAGGTATCCCCATAGTGATTTCATACTGCACCTCCTCGTATAATACTCAGTAAGAAAAGAATTCAGCATTGATGCAAAAACCGCTACTAGTTGTGACACATTTTCTGAACCAACCAGAGAAGCTAAAGTAGAAGCGGACATGATATTCCCTCCTCTTAATATAGAGTCTTAGGGGGTCAGTCCTTTACACGACGAAGAAATAAATTCAGATTGATTATTGTTAATTCCCCAATACAAACACGCTTTTCTATTGATGTCTAAGTATGATTAATATGAACCAGGCTTTTTGACGCTATTACTAGAAATATGAAACGTTTTTCCATGGAGAGAAATTCTTTTATTGCATTGTTTTGCCAACCATTCCCCGGTTAGATGGTTTAACTCATCTGCATCAACCGCCTGTAAGGTCCTGCGAATTGTAGGTTCGCTCGGTGCGATGTAAATCTTCTTATCTTCATCAAACCGACATCCAAACCGTTTCAATAATGACTGCGGTAATTTGGCGGCCCATTCTCCCATCGCAATGAAGCTACAGTTACCGGCCAGTTTCGCACATACTCCGATTGCCAGTACTGAAATGAGAGAATGGCGAATTCCTCGTGCCTTTCGTGGGTCAATTAATTTCATTAAAACGTCAAATAATCCTTGTTTACCCTCAATTGATACTAGGTTCAAGTCGATTATTGTTTTCTGTTCTCCAGTCAGTACTGGAGGCAAGAAAGAGGAAGAGAGCAAGGACGCAGCTTGCGAATGCAATGGATATACATATACTGTTTTTGAATGACCATGCAGAAAATACTTTCCGCCATTTCGGCCAAATCCTCGCGTTATCCCAAGCTTCACCCAGTTAGATGCTTGATAACAAGTACCAGTAAATCGTTGATGGTTAATAAATGTTTCCGCCACTATCACTGGGTGACCGTGTATGTTTGTCCAATCTTGCGACAGTCGTTTGAGATTCAGTGACAATATCTTGGAAGCTAAATTTTTGATGTGAAATTCCGGTAAAATGAGAAAATGTTGCGAAGCTTTGCATAAGGGGGCATCTGTAGTCCGTTATTGGCGAACGTGGCCTTGCATGGGCTAGAAACAGACATTGAAGCAGCACTCCCTACCCAAAAAAGGATAAACGGGTAGACGCTTCATTGGAAATTCAGATGTTGTGGGCCTGGGCGAAGCGACGGCATCCTAAGAAATCAAGACACTGGATATATGAACGATATTGGATTAGAAACAAGGGGACACTAGTATTCAAAGACAAAGACTCCCCGCCCTTGTTTGGTCATAAAGAGACTCCAATTCATCGTCATATAAAGGTAAAGGGGATGCGCAGCCCGTTTGATGGGGACTGGCTATACTGGGCAACGCGAATGGGCAGATATCCGGGACTCGATAAAAAGGTTGCCGAGGCGTTGAAGAAACAACAAGGTAAATGCGCCGTGTGCGGCCTTTACTTCATTGAATTGGATTTGCCGAATACCGTGACAAATGCGCAAAAGGATCACCCAACAACGTACTGGTTAACACATAGTCACTGCCAATAAAGAAGTACCAATAATTTGGCCAAATAACTGAGGAGCCGGATGACGAAAAATTGTCACGTCCGGTTCTGGAGCCGAGCCGGAGGGGCAACCTTTCCGGCTTAGGTAGCGGGGGCCGCCGTGAGGTAGGCCTCTACTCTACTTTCCGTCAACTTTGTTGACAAAAAGGAAACGTCCCCGCTGACATCCCTGTCCCCGCTGACACCCCTTGATTAGGAGTTGGTTTGAACATTATCGAAAAAACCCTCATCATTGGCAATGGTGGATTACTTTTTTAGATACTGGAAGTATGGTAACACTACCAATGTCTGACGAATATAGAAGAGAAATGCTGGCTGACTGGTTAGCTGTCTCAAGATTGCCTGACCGGTTAGATGTGATTCCTTGGTACTTACAAAACAAAGATAAAATTATTTTGCATCCGGAAACAAGGGAGTGGATCGAAACTAAATTAGGTATATATCGTACACTTCTTGGCTCACGGGACGTTCCCCAATGGTTAGTTTAGTAGTGTTAAAAAGTCACTTTTAACGCATAATATGGGGCGTCCCCCGCAAAATAGACAGGAAAAACCCAAGAATTTCTCAATATCTCAAAGCCATGCTCATTATTTCAACAAAGTCACTAACTTTTTTCGTATCGACGCGATAATTTTCCTGATTTCGCTACGACTCATCCCGGCTAAATCGAGATCAAATTCTATGTCGTCTACGAATATGTCGCCCATGGCCCAAATGTCCGACTTCTTTATCGTCCAACCTTTGATAAACTTGTGCTTGGGAGGCGATCCGGCCTGACGATAAGATTCAAGTAGCTTGAAATCAAACGCCGTATCGGTTTTGAGCTTGCGTTTTATTGTTCGTATAAACATGATAACAACCTCTTGTGAAATATAGTCACTACAGCCGATGTTTATAGTCACTACAATCATCAGTCTCTACATTCGCAATGTTTTGCACAATTGCCTACGCCGCCAAGGCGATTGAATAATATTCTTCCGGAGTTAGATAGCCGTTGGTTTCATGCAAGCGCTGTCGGTTGTAAAATATTTCAACATATTCAAAGACGGCAGCTCTTGCCTCATCTCTTGTCTTAAACCGATGCTCATTGAGCCATTCGTATTTCATTTTCCCCCAGAATGACTCCATTGGCGCGTTGTCCCAGCAGTTTCCCTTCCGCGACATACTGCAAGTGAACTTATATCTTTTCAGCAGCTTTTGGTAGTCGTGGGAGCAGTACTGGCTGCCTCGATCCGAATGAAGTAATACGTTTTCTGGCCGGCCCACCCGAAAATAAGCGCTCTTCAAAGCGTTTATCACTAGTTCTTTCGTCATTCTATCCCCCATAGATAAGCCTACTATCTTCTGTCCGCAAAGATCCATTATTCCAGCAACATATAGCCAACCTTCCTCAGTCCATACATAGGTAATATCGCTTACCATCTTCTGATTAGGTTTTTCTGCTGTGAACTCACGATTTAAGAGGTTTTCAGCTACCGGCAGGGTATGGTTAGAATTCGTAGTGGCCTTAAACTTCCTGGCTACTTTCGAGCGGATTCCTTCTTGTTTCATGATTCGTTCGACCCGCTTATGGTTTACATGATTGCCGAGTCGTCGTAGTTCCCGGGTCATCTTCCGGCTGCCACAGGTCCGATTCTTTCTTTCATGAATTTCTTTGATTTTTTCAGCTAATGCTTGATTTTCAAGCGTTCTATTGCTTGCCGGGCGTTTTTCCCATGCGTAATAAGCGCTTCTTGCAACAAAGAGCACTTCACATAGCTTCGCTACCCGATATTCATGGCGGTGTTCTGCGATAAACTCGAACCTTTTTACTTGAGGTTCTTGGCGAAGTACTGCGCCGCCTTTTTTAAAATCTCATTTTCCTCCCGCAGCTCACGAATTTCTCGTTCCAGCTTACGCATCTTTTCATCATCGTCGCTGAGCTTGCCGCTGCCGGGAAAAGGATTTACCGGTTTTTCACGGTGCCGCTTTATCCATCCGTGCATCGTATTTTCATTAACCCCAAGATCAGCAGCCACTTTAGCGACCGATTCACCCGTCTGCTCCAATCGTCGAATTGCTTCCATCTTATATTCTGCGCTGTACTTCTTAGCTTGCTTCATCTTTTCTATCCCCTCTCTGATATCAGTATACTATGTGTTTCTACTGTCCATCAAACGGGGTACGCGGCAATATTTAAGTCTACTTTTCAGAAAAGGCGGTGCTATCTTTCAATGGGTTTATATCCATCTAATGAGCAGCTAGCAGAAATGGAAAGGCTACTAACCAAAGCACGAGTGGAGAACTGGATAGGGGAGGATTTTGGCTCTTGGCGATGGTGGGTTCTTGTTATGTTGCTCATTGTGCCTTGGTTAATTTGGTATAAACTTGCCAACAAGAAACACCTTCGTCATTTGGCTTTTTTCGGAATGATAGTGATGGTATTTACAATTACGCTGGATGAACTTGGGTTCGTACTATCCTTGTGGCATTATCCAGTAGATGTTATCCCGATGTTCCCCCGGCTTACTTCGGTAGACTACACGGTAGTGCCAATTGTTTTTACGCTGCTATACCAATACTTCACTACCTGGAGGAGTTTTTTCTGGGCGTTAGTTGCTACATCTGCAATATTTTCATTTATAATAGAGCCGCTTATAGTATTGATGGGATTTTACCAACTTCTAAAATGGACATACTGGGCCTCGTTTATCATTTATATTATTATGGGACTACTTTCAAGATGGATAGTTAGAATGTTTGCTGATATTGAGCAAAAAAATAGCAATCCTTAAAAACTATGACTCGTATGTGGAGTTGATTTTGTGCTTTTTTGGTATATTCGCTTTGTCTTAGAATGGACTATATGGCTTATTTTTGCAGATAAAAAACGTTGGCGTGAGTTATTTCCCGTGGGCTTTATTGCGGGCTTATATGGGGCTACCACAGATACCATTACTCAGTATTACCCACTATGGAAATACGATGATAATATTTCGCCGATTCCCCACCTGGTAAATACATGGGGAATATATATAGTAGTCGTGTATTTATTTCTGCAGTGGCTTCCATCAAAAAAGACGTTTGGGCGAATGTTTGTTTATTGGTTTCTTTGGACCAGTGCAACAATATCTATAGAATGGTTTCATGTACATACGGGACATATGACATATCATTTATGGTGGAAGATACATTGGTCTTACCTTGCAGATTGGGTATTATTTTTAATGTTTTATCTTTACTATAAGATATTTGAGTTTGAAAGAATGAGGTAGCAAGTCTGATACTAAATAATTGTATAACCATAAGCGGTCATTCTTATCGCGGTTCATATTTTGGTGAACCGGTGAGAGCATAATACAAAGTAGCGCCTTTCCCGGTTACCCCAATATCAATAACTTTGCCCCTGGCGTAGTGCCGGGGGCTTATTTTTCAGCGATGTTTTCAGTATCATGCGAACACTTGTCCATGGTGAAGGCAGTTGTTATGAATAAGTGAATAAAATAAAGGGATTTTTACCATTACGTAGAACAAGATAATGTTAGAGGTGGTATGTTTTGCCTAAGTGGTTGACCCATTTAACTCCTGAATTACGGCATGAATTGTTGGGTATTACCATGGTTACAGGAGGAATTTTAGCGTTAATCAGCTTGATCGGTCTAAATGTTGGGCCGTTTGGGTTATTTTTAGCCAAGATACTCAAATATACTTTTGGAATAGGTGCTGTAGCTGTACCTTTAGTATTTTTTATTGTTGGACTGAAGTATATTGTGGCAAAGAGTCCAATTGTTTATTCAGTTAAGTTTTGGGGTTTTCTGCTTTTATATTTTGTGGTTTTAGCGATTTATCATCATATTAGAATTCCTGTTGGTCAGGAAATAATGCCTGATAGTTTGGTGACAGGCGGGGGATTAACCGGCGGGATGGCACTTTTTTCCTTGCGTAAACTACTGGGTGTACATGGCTCAATTATTGTGCTCTCAGCATTGCTGCTTTGCTCAATTCTGATGACTACAACCTGGTCGCTGGCAGAAACGCTATTAAATGCCAAAGACAAGGCCGTAGAGAGTATGTCTTCAGCGAAGGAAGCCATTGCTGCGTCGGCAGAAACAATTTTTTCCGAGCAAGAAGAGGAAAAGGATCTGCCGGTATTTTACGATCAACAGCGTGATGATAAGCTTGAATTGGCGATACAAAAGTACCCCCAAGAGAGCATTATTCCTGATAATAATCAAGATCCAGTTATGCAGCAGTCGCAACGGCAGTCATTTACAGTAACTAAAGAGGGTATTACTGATAGTAATACCGACTATCAGTTACCGCCTGTGTCATTATTAAAAAAACCTAATCGTCCACGTGTAACCAAAATGCCTAAAGAAGTTGCCGATAACGCCCGGATACTTGAACAGACGCTTGATAGCTTTGGAGTTAGTGCCAGGGTTATTAATACTTGTCAGGGACCGACAGTTACCCGTTATGAATTGGAACCTGCTCCAGGTGTAAAAGTAAGTAAAATAGTAAACCTGGCAGATGACTTATCACTAAAACTGGCATCTTCAGGGGTGCGGATTGAAGCTCCTATTCCAGGTAAAGCAGCGATTGGCATTGAAGTGCCAAATAAAGAATTATCTGGCGTTGCAATGCGGGAGGTATTGGAAACCAATGAGTTTCAACGTGCGTCTTCCAGTTTGACCGTGGCGTTAGGGAAAGATATTGCCGGGCAGCCAATTGTTACAGACTTAGGGAAGATGCCGCATTTATTAGTAGCTGGTGCAACCGGATCAGGAAAAAGCGTTTGTATCAATACGTTGATTACAAGTATATTATTTAAAGCCCGGCCAGACGAAGTAAAATTGGTGCTTATTGATCCCAAGATGGTGGAACTGTCAAATTATAATGGTATTCCACATTTACTTACTCCGGTAGTAACTGATTCGAAGAAAGCAGCCTCAGCTTTAAACTGGGCGGTCCAGGAAATGGAACGTCGCTATGAAGTTTTTGCTACTACGGGAGTGCGGGATATTACCCGCTATAATGAACTGCATAATGATGGGCGACTGCCATTGATTTTGATTATAATTGATGAACTTGCTGACTTAATGATGGTAGCGCCTGTTGATGTTGAAGATGCTATTTGTCGATTGGCACAAAAAGCAAGGGCAGCGGGATTGCATTTAGTTCTTGCTACACAGCGTCCTTCTGTAGATGTCATTACAGGAACTATCAAGGCCAATGTGCCTTCTCGTATTTCCTTTGCTGTTTCATCGCAGGTTGATTCACGAACTATCTTAGATATGGCTGGAGCTGAAAAACTGTTAGGAAAGGGTGATATGCTGTTTTATCCTGTTGGAGCTTCTAAGCCTATCAGGGTACAGGGGGCTTTTATTGCCGACACTGAGGTTGAAGATTTAGTAGTCTATATCAAAGAACAGGCTATACCCGAATATAATGATGGTGTAACTACTGTTGAAACTGCGGTCGCCGGTAAAGAAGATCTAACTCATTTTGAGGATGAACTTTTAGAAGAGGCTGTGCGCATGGTGCTTGAGACAGGTCAGGCTTCCGTATCCATGTTACAACGCAAATTCCGCATCGGCTATACACGTGCTGCAAGGCTAATTGATACTATGGAAGAAATGAAAATCGTTGGTCCTAATATTGGGAGTAAAGCACGAGAAATAATTATGACAACAGAACAAGTTTATTCAAGATATTTTAAAAAATAAATTGCTTTTATGCTTACAGCATTTTACGACAGGGCAGAATAGTAGTGGTGAATTATATTGTATATAGTAATTAAAGTAGCGGAAGCTGTAACCTTAGATAAAACGATTTTTATAGACGTGCGTTCACCGGCAGAATATGCAGGTGGGCATATTCCTGGTGCCGTGAACATACCGATATTTAACGATGAGGAACGGGCTCAAATTGGAACTATTTATAGGCAAGTGAGTGTCGAAGATGCTAAGCATCTAGGCCTGTCATTTGTTTCTACAAAGTTGCCGGATATCATTGAGCAAATTCGCCAGTTTACTAAAGCGGAACGAAAGGTTATCGTGTATTGCTGGCGGGGGGGAATGCGTTCTAAATCAATAGTAAGTGTGCTGGAAATGATGGAAATTCCAGCCTCACAGCTAATTGGCGGATATAAAGCGTATCGTCAATATGTTTTGGACAGATTAAAACAGTTTGAAGTTAAACCAAAGATAATAGTACTATGTGGTTCAACGGGAACTGGAAAAACCTTGCTTATAAAGCAATTGGCTAAACGCAATATCCCGGTAATTGACCTGGAGAATTTAGCTAATCATAGAGGATCAGTTTTTGGTCAAATCGGTTTAGGCAGGTCGGCAACAGCGCAAAATTTTGATGCAAATCTGCTTAAAGAACTTGATGCGCTAAATAATCAGCCTTATATAGTCGTTGAATGTGAAAGCAAACGTATTGGTAATGTATATCTACCTGAATGTCTATTTAACGCTATGCAGCAGGGCCCCAAATTACTGGTATCTGTCAGCATTGAAGTAAGGGTAGATAGATTGATAGCAGAGTATCTGGATATCTACAATGATAATGCAGAAGCGATAATCAGTAGTATTGCGTCATTACGCCGACGCCTTGGCAATAAGAAAACCGATAAGTTGATCGATGAATTTAAAGCAGGACAGATTCGAGTGGTTGTTGAGACTTTGCTCGTAGAATATTATGATCCAATGTACGGTTATGAGAAGTCAGATCTTGCAGACTATGATGGAGCAGTAAGTGCTAATAATTTGGAACAGGCAACAGAATTGATAATCCAATACTTACAACAGTTGGGGAGGTAGTTATTTTGCAAACAGTAGGGGAATTTTTGCGCGCTGAACGTTTAAAAAAAGCCCTGTCAATTAAAGATGTTGAAAGTGCTATAAGCATTAGAGCGCTATATCTTAACGCTATTGAAGAAGGTGACTATGACATTGTCCCCGGTGAAGTATATTTAAAGGGTTTTATCCGCAATTATGCTACCTTTTTGGGACTTGACCCGCATACGGCAATAGACTTATATTCCCAAAATAAAGCGCAGACAAATGAGGATATCATTGCAGAGAAGCAGCAGGAAGTAATACCAGTCAGTTCAACCCCACGTAGAGTTAGTGGCGGCGGAGGCTTTAAAAAAATGCTTACTGTAGTAGCATCTATGGCAGGTGTCCTTATAGTGGGTGGGTTAATCTGGTGGTCGTCAGAGAGTCAACAACCTGCTCCTCCGGTTCCACCACCGGCTGTAACCCCACCACCGGCGCCGGCGGTTCAGCCGGGTACTCCGGCAACTCCGGCAGCCAAAGTGATTGTAACTGCTAAATATAGTGCTCAGTGTTGGACGCAAATAATAGCAGACGGTAAGGAAATATATGAAGGTACTCCTAAAAGTGGCGAATCAATAACTTGGGAAGCCGCGAATAAACTATCAGTCAAATTTGGCAATGCCGGTGTTGTTGATGTAGTATACAACGGCAGCCCTGTGGGTAAAATTGGTGGTAATGGTGAAGTAGTGGTCAAAACGTTTACACTGACCGGAATTACAAAATAGGAATGAGGTAAATCTAGCAGCATGACAGATTTTTTACCAATGACCAAGCAAGATATGGCTAAACGTGGCTGGGAACAGTTGGACTTTCTTTTTATCAGTGGTGATGCTTATGTTGACCATCCCAGCTTTGGTCCGGCGATTATTTGTAGGTTGCTGGAAAAATACGGGTATAAGGTTGGAATAATTGCTCAGCCAAATTGGCGTTCAACTTCTGATTTTAAACGTTTAGGCAAACCGCGACTGGGTATATTGGTTTCGGCAGGCAACCTTGATTCTATGCTCAATAAATTTACCGCCGCTAAAAAATACCGCAGTACAGATAACTATTCGCCCGGTGGCCAGGCTGGACTTAGGCCGGAACGGGCGACAATTGTTTATTGTAACAGAATAAGGGAGATTTGGAAACATACCCCGCTTATTATTGGCGGTATTGAGGCCAGTTTAAGACGATTTGCTCATTATGATTACTGGTCAGATAGCGTACGACGATCGATTCTGATTGATAGTAGAGCAGATCTGTTAATTTATGGTATGGGCGAAAGTCAGATTAAAGAGTTAGCCGCACAATTATCGACTGGTATAAATATCAAAGATATTCGAGATATACCTGGAACCTGTTATCCTGCAGAATCAATAGAGCATCTGTGGGACTATATCGAAACACCGAGTTATCAGGCTGTTACTGCAAATAAGGTGCAATTTGCAAAAGCTTTTAAAACCCAATACTTAGAGCAGGATGCTATTCGGGGAAAAACGATAGCTCAGGGGCATGGTGAACACTATGTAGTGCAAAATCCACCAGCAATGCCGCTTTCCACCACAGAAATGGATGAAATATATGATTTACCTTATCAGCGGACATATCATCCTTCTTATAGTGCAGCTGGTGGTGTTCCGGCTATCCAGGAGGTAAAGTTTAGTATCGTTAGCCATCGCGGCTGTTATGGTAGTTGCTCTTTTTGTGCTTTATATGCCCATCAGGGGAGAATGATCCAAAGTCGCAGTCAGGAATCAATACTCCGGGAAGCTGCCCAAATCGTTCAGTTACCGGATTTTAAAGGCTATATCCATGATGTCGGCGGTCCTACTGCGAACTTTCGTCAGCGTGCCTGTGAGCAGCAAGCAGATCGAGGAACCTGTCGTGGCAAACAGTGCCTGTTCCCCACTGCCTGCAAGAATTTAAACACCAGCCATCGCGACTATTTAGAATTACTTAGGGCAATTCGACAAATTCCAGGAATAAAAAAAGTCTTTGTCCGGTCAGGTTTGCGTTATGACTATCTGTTGGCTGCCAATGATATGGGATTTTTACGAGAATTATGCGAGCACCATGTCAGTGGGCAGCTAAAGGTTGCTCCTGAACATGTTTCGCCTAAAGTTACAGACTTAATGGGTAAATCTGGTAAAAACATCTATCTGAAATTTAAAAAAGCATTTGAACAAATTAATATCGACTTAGGGAAGAAACAGTACTTAGTACCCTACTTTATGTCTAGCCATCCGGGAGCCGGCCTAAAAGAGGCTATTGAATTGGCTGAATTTCTGCGTGATACCAGTTATCGCCCGGAACAAGTACAGGATTTTATTCCCACTCCGGGAAGCTTATCAACCTGTATGTACTATACAGAAATTCACCCGTTAACCGGAGAAAAAGTCTATGTTGCCAAAACCCCCCATGACAAAGGGTTGCAGCGAGCATTGCTACAATACCGCGATCCCAAAAACTACAATTTGGTTTATGAAGCACTTAATAAAGCAGGTCGACAGGATTTAATCGGTTATGAACCAAAATGTTTAATTCGGCCGCCCCGCAACAAACAGCCTATTACCAGCGTAAGCAAAGGGGAATCGCTAAATAAGTCCCGAAGATTACATTCTTCCCGCAGCAAAGAAACCAAAAAGAAGTCTAGATTCAAAATCTAGGCTTCTTTTTGGTTCATACCAAATGCACGCCGGCAGTCATTTGATAAAAGGTAAATGGCAATTAACCCATGGGGGACAAGTGTCATAATACCCATTGTTAGGCTATAACCAAATAGGATTACCAGGCCAATTATTACAAATAATATGGACAATCCCAACTCAAATAAGCGGGCCCAACGCTTAAGCCGCAATAATCCAAAAGCCGGGATAGCATAAAGTAACACTGCAACAAACGAATTAAAGACAGCAGTAGGGTTATTATTTACCAGTCCATCGTAGATGCCAAATACATAACCAATAGCAATAAGCAGCAAAAAAAATATGACAATAATCAAACGTGCGGTCAAATCTGGATGGAAAAAAGATAAGAATGAAGGCTTTTGTGTCAAAAAAACAACTCCTTTCTTTTTTTATTTTATCATAATTCGCCGTTTTTTAAAATGCTATCTTCTGCATAGAAGGGATTAGGACTTGCATAAAGAACTAATAAAAGTTATAGTATATATGTTTGCCTTAGTTGTTAATGCTAGTAACCAGATCAATCATATGGAGGTAATGTATGAAACGCTATCTGCCATTAGTAGTAATGGCTATTTTTGTAGCACTAGTAATTACGGCTACTACTTACCTTATCGGTTATGCAGGTAAACAAAATAACAGCAGTTTACCGACGATTAATGTTTATACGACCTTGCCTGTTGAGCAGGTAGCCGTGTTAGCTCAGGAATACGAGCGGGTCGCAAAGGTCCGGGTTACGATTACACCGCTTACGGAAAAGGATTTGTTTAGTAGGCTGGTCGAAGAAGCAGGAGAACGGCAAGCAGATCTTATTCTTGCTAACCGCAAAACATTAAAACAGGCACGAAACAATGCTCTGCTGATACCTTACCAATCTGAATATACAGATATAGTACCAAATAGATTTCAAGATACTGATGGTTATTGGGTAGGTATTTGGTATGATCCGATAATTTTTGCAGTCAATCAGGATTATTTAAATTCAACCAAGAAAAAACCGGCAAAATGGTCTGACTTGCCGGCAGATTCTAAACAGAGGTTGGGTTTGACTGACTTTCTGGCAGCCGATGCTGCCGCTAATCTTTTATATACGCTGGTTGCGGCTAACGGCGAGCAACCAACCTTAGACTTGTTAAAAAAAATCCATCCACAGGTTGTGCAGTATGCCAAATTTTTAGCAACGCCGGCGCGAATGGCCAGCATGGCAGAGGTTGACCTGGCTATAGCTGTGCATAGTGAAGCTATGCGTTATGTTAAAGATGGTTTTCCTGTACAAATAATCTATCCTGAAGATGGAACTGCGTTTTTATTGACGGGGGCAGGCCTGGTTAGGAGCGCTGCCCATACGGTTGAGGCACAGCAGTTTATTGATTGGCTCACTCAAGCGGAAGCACTCGCATGTATGGCAGAACATAAATTTTATTTTATGCCGACAAACCCAGGAACACCAATGTATCGGGAATATGCCGCTAAAAATATAAAGCTCCTGGACCATCATGATATGTATTCTCCCCAGCAGCAGCGGAAAATATTGGATAAATGGGTACAACAAGCTCGTTTGGGGATACATTGAGACTTAGATTCAAGTGGGATTATAGAATAATTTGGTCATCAGATACAAGGAGGAGCACGTAATGCTTACAGCAGGATTTATTAGTCTGGGATGTGCCAAAAACCTCGTAGATACCGAGGTAATGTTGGGCATTTTAGCGGATAATAATATACATATTACCGATAATCCCCAGGAAGCTGAACTATTAATTATTAATACCTGCGGTTTTATCGATTCTGCTAAAGAGGAATCGATCTCAACCATTATGCAGATGGCTGAGTATAAACAAACTGGTAAATGCCGGGGGGTTATTGTTGCCGGTTGCTTAGGACAGCGTTATCAGCAGGAATTATTAGACGAATTACCGGAAATATCCGCCATTGTTGGTACAGGTGCATGGCATCGAATTATGGAAGCTGTTAATGCAGTACTGGCAGATGAACGGGTTTTGCTTATTGGTGAAACAGACACACTGTATGATGATACTATGCGGCGAATTACTACTACTCCGGCATATAGTGCTTATGTAAAGATTGCAGAAGGATGCAGCAACTGCTGTTCCTATTGTGTAATTCCTCTGGTGCGGGGAAAATACCGTAGTCGCCCAATAGAATCAATTGTAAATGAAGTGAAAAATCTTACTGAGCGGGGAGTAAAAGAAATCAACCTTATAGCTCAGGATACTACAAGTTATGGGCGTGACCGTTATGATAAGCCCCAATTAACGAATCTGCTTAGCGAACTGGTTAAAATTGAAGGTGTTTTTTGGATTAGATTGCTATATTGCTATCCTAAATATTTTAACGAAGAACTTATTGAACTTATTGCTAATGAACCGAAGATTTGCAACTACATTGATTTGCCACTACAACATGCTGATGACAAGATTCTGTCGGCGATGAATCGCCGTGACACACGATCTGATATTGAAAACTTACTGAAGAAAATTCGCACTGTTATTCCCGGCGTGGTCATTCGTACTTCATTTATTGTTGGTTTTCCAGGTGAGACAGATAAACATTTTGAGTCATTGAAGAACTTTATGTTGGAGCAAAAGTTTGAGCGAGTAGGTATATTTACCTATTCTCAGGAAGAGGACACGCCTGCTGGCATTATGGAGAATCAAGTGCCTGATAGTGTCAAAGAGGAGCGCTTCCATGAACTAATGTCTTTACAATGCCGCGTTTCTGAAGAGTTGAACCGTGATATGGAGGGGAAAATGCTGACAGTATTGATTGAGGGACATAACCAGGATCAGCCTAGTGTGGCATTTGGCAGATCTTACCGGGAAGCGCCTGATGTCGATGGCTGTGTTTATGTTGAAAACGCTATAGGTTTGTTGCCGGGAGAACTTGTACAGGCAGAAGTCGTACAGGGCTTCACATATGATTTAGTGGCCGAAAAAAAGTAAGAGCAGCTGCATAATAGTATAATGCAAGCTTAAAAATAGTAGAGGCACTTAGGCTCTGCTATTTTTTGTTAAAGTTCAATGATAAAAAGGAATTACCAATTTACAGCGCGAATGAATTAATGTTGGGAGGGAATGAGCTATATGATTATTGAATTAGTAAACACTGGAACAGAACTTCTTTTGGGGCAAATCGTGAATACAAATGCACCGTTTTTAGCAGCTCGGTTAAACGAGCTAGGTTTCAGTGTATTATATCAAACTACAGTCGGTGACAACCGTGAAAGAATGAAAAGTGTTTTAAAAACAGCTTTAGAACGGGCCAACATCGTTATTACAAGTGGCGGTTTAGGGCCTACACAAGGAGACATAACGAAAGAAGTAACTGCTTCACTACTCAATAAACCAATGTATTTGCATGAAGCCAGTGCTGAGCGAATACAACGTTTCTTTACCGAACACCGTTTATGTATGACAGATAACAATTTGCGTCAGGCTATGATGCCGGAAGGCGCACAAATTATTGAAAATACTTGTGGTACAGCACCAGGGGTTATTGTAGAACAAGAGACAACAGGAAAAGTAATTATAAATTTGCCAGGTCCACCGCATGAATTAGCGGCAATGTTTGAGAAATCGATCATTACCTATCTTACGAAGCGATTTGGAGTTCAAGGCGCAATTGTGTCGAGAGTTCTCCGGACATATGGACTGGGAGAATCTGCATTAGAAGAAAGAATCAAGCAGTATATTTCAGCCCAATCGAATCCGACATTGGCTTTGTTAGCCCGAAATGGTGAAATTCATGTACGGATCACGGCGCGGGCAGCCAGTGAAACTGAGTCAGTACAGTTGATTAACGAACTTGAAGGACAAATTCAGCCGTTATTAAACGAATATATTTTTGGCATTGATGAAGAAACTATGGAAAAGTCTGTAGGTAGCTTGCTTTTAGCCAAAAAATTAACAATAGCATTAGCGGAATCTTGTACCGGTGGGCTTGTTACCAGCCGTATTACCGATGTTCCTGGTAGTTCACAGTATCTATTAGGTTCAATAGTATGTTACAGTAATACTGTCAAAATGCGCTATGTCGGTGTCCCTGAAGAAATAATTGCATCTAAGGGTGCTGTAAGTCAAGAGACAGCTGAATGTATGGCTCAAGGTATTAGGGAAAGATTTCAAACAAGTATCGGCGTTGGTATTACGGGTATTGCTGGTCCGGACGGAGCAACTGAAAATAAGCCTGTAGGCCTTGTCTATATTGCTATTGATGGTTCGGCAGGAACAGTGTGTTATGAGCATTACTTTAATGGAACACGCATGGATATAAAACACCGGACTGCTTTAGCTGCCCTTAATCATGTAAGGCATTATTTGCTTAATATATAGGAGGTTTTTTATGTTGAAAGATACAGTAACTTTATTTGGTACTATTTCGTTAAGTAAAAAAACAGCGGCAGCTATAACTGAAATGGGTTTTGAAGAACCTTCACCGATTCAAAACCAAACGATTCCGCTGGTATTGGCAGGAAACGATGTTTTGGGACAGGCACAAACCGGTACTGGAAAAACTGCTGCTTTCGGTATACCCATTATGGAACGGATAACTGAGCTCAAACAAATTCAGGCTCTAGTATTAACGCCTACCAGAGAACTGGCTATCCAGGTATCAGAAGAATTAGGGAAAATCGGAAAATTTAAGCGGATAAAGACATTACCGATTTATGGTGGTCAGGCTATAGACCGGCAGATTAGAACTCTCAAATCAGGTGTGCAAGTAGTTGTAGGAACTCCAGGACGACTCTTAGATCATATTCGCAGAAATACCATCAAACTAGACAATGTAAAAATGCTGATTCTTGATGAAGCAGATGAGATGCTGGATATGGGTTTTGTTGATGATCTCGAAAGTATCCTGCAGCATGTTCCTGCTGAACGGCAAACGCTGCTATTTTCGGCTACTATGCCAACAGAAATAATGGTTTTAGCCAATAAGTATATGAAGGATAGAGTAACGGTAACGATTAGTAAAGAACAATTGACAGTACCGCTTACCGATCAAATATATTATGAAACCCGTGATAAGCTTGACGGTTTATGCCGGGTACTTGATTCGGAGACAGTTGGCAGAGTAATTATTTTTTGTCGAACCAAAAAAGGTGTTGATGACTTAGTTGCTTCTCTGTCGGCACGCGGCTATATTTCAGACGCTTTGCATGGCGATCTTAGCCAGGCACAGCGTGACCGGGTTATGAAAAAATTCCGGGATGGTAAATTAGATATACTTATTGCTACAGATGTAGCTGCACGTGGATTGGATATTGACGATATAACTCATGTTATCAACTATGATATCCCGCAAGATCCCGAGTCCTATGTTCATCGAATTGGCCGTACCGGACGGGCCGGGAAAAAAGGAGTAGCGATTACATTTATTCAGCCGCGCGAATACAGGCAACTAAAACTTATTGAGAAAGAAGTAAAAACACGGATATTACGGCGGCAGCTGCCATCGCCGGCAGATATCCTTGAGCGTCAAACTGAGGTTATTAAGAATCAACTTACACAGACCATTGCCAGAGGCAGTTTTGATGCATACAGTGGCATCGTTGCCGATTTAGCGGCAGACTATGATCCAATTGATCTTGCCGCGGCAGCGCTAAAACTTTTTCAGGAAGGTTATAAAGAACAAGCTGTTATTGAAAAAGCTCAGTTTGGTAATACTGGTGCCGAACCAGGCATGGTACGGCTGTTTATTAATGCCGGGCGAGCTCAAAGAATTCAGCCCCAGGATATTGTTCGTACTATTGCGGAAGAGGCAGATATTGAAGGCAGCATTATTGGTGTCATAAATATTTATGACAAATTTACATTTGTAGAAGTTCCGGAAAGTGTTGCTGAACGGGTATTATCGGTCATGAATAAGAACACGATCAAAGGCTATCGCATTAATATTGAGCCGGCAAAAGGACGCTAAAATAGAGGAAAATTATAGACTTAACCGCGATATTGTCATTGACAAAACGAACAAACGTTTGTATAATGTGCTTAGAGTTGTCGGGGGAGGTTTATAGTACTATGGATAAGGCCAAAGATTTTGAAAAGAATCTGGAAATGGATAAAGTTAAAGCGCTTGAAAATGCCATGCGTCAAATAGAAAAAGATTTTGGCAAAGGTGCAATAATGAAGCTTGGCGAAGCCGCTGCTAAAATGAATATTGAGGTTATTCCCACAGGGTCGTTGCCGCTTGATATTGCTCTTGGGGTCGGCGGAGTGCCGCGGGGACGGGTTATTGAGATATTTGGGCCAGAATCATCAGGGAAAACGACAGTAGCGTTGCACGTTATTGCTCAGGCTCAAAAAATGGACGGAATTGCTGCCTTTATCGATGCCGAACATGCACTTGATCCTTCTTATGCCAAAAAACTGGGTGTTGATATTGATAATCTTTTAATATCGCAGCCTGATAATGGTGAACAAGCGCTGGAGATTACGGAAGCACTTGTGCGCAGTGCGGCTATTGATGTCGTTGTTATTGACTCGGTAGCAGCCTTGGTGCCTAAAAATGAGATTGACGGTGATATGGGTGATTCCCATGTCGGTCTGCATGCCCGTCTAATGTCCCAGGCGCTTCGTAAACTAACAGGTGTTATTAGTAAATCACGAACCACTGTTATTTTTATTAATCAAATCCGCGAAAAAGTGGGAGTTATGTTTGGTAATCCGGAGACAACTACTGGTGGCAGGGCTCTGAAATTCTATGCTTCAATTCGTTTGGATGTTCGCAAAGCAGAGACTTTGAAACAGGGAAATGATGTCGTAGGCAGCCGGACCAAGGTTAAGGTTGTTAAAAATAAAGTGGCACCGCCATTTAAACTGGCGGAATTTGATATAATGTATGGCGAAGGTATTTCCCGCGAAGGGAGTATCGTTGATATGGGTGTTAATCTTGAGATCATAAATAAAAGCGGTGCCTGGTTTTCTTATAATGGACAACGGCTGGGGCAAGGCAGAGAAAATGTTAAAGAGTATTTTAAAGAAAACCCGGGCATTGCTGACGAAATTGAGCAAAAGGTCCGCGAAAATTTACTTGCCGGCGATACCAAGCTTGATAAGGTAGTTAGTGTTGGCGATGAGCCGTTTGAGGATAATGATGAGGGTTTCGAAGCCTAATGAATAAGAATGTATCTGAAGCTGCTGTTAAGCTTTTAAAAATTAGAACCTACAGCCAACAGGAATTGGAACAAAAGCTTCTAAAACAAGGCTATGATGAAGTGGCGGTCGGCGAGGCTATTGAATATGTCACAAAGCGCGGTTATCTGAATGATGCCGCGCTTTGTGATATGCTTGTAGAGCGGTATGCGGAAAGCAACAAATATAGTTTGAAAGAAACCTATCTCAGACTGCGGCGCAGAGGTCTACCAACTACTTTGATTAATGAAAAATTAGCAGACTGGGATAGTAATTTGGAATACCAGGCAGCAATAAAAATTCTGCACAGTAAGGAGACTCAGGATTTACATAAAATAATTCGCCGTTTGTCTGCAAAAGGCTTTAAAGCGGCAACTATCAGCAAAGTTTTAGCGCATCTAAGGGATATGGCTCCTTGACACACATTTGAAAAACATTTACAATAAAATTATCCAATCGTGTAGTCAAACTAAATCTATTTAGACAATCTTTTAGGAGAGCTTGGATGCTTTACAAAGCAAACGAAAAGCTACTTGTAAAAGCCGAGTATAACTCGGCTTTACCCTTAATATCAGTATGGAAAAAAGGAGGTGGAATATATACTAGAGATTATTATTACCGCAATTTTAGTCGGACTGTTGGGTGCTGCCGGAGGCTATTGGATACGTAAAAATATTGCCGAGGCCAAAATCGCTTCTGCTGAAACTGCAGCCAAAAGAATCTTAGAAGATGCTGAGAAGGCCGGCGAATCTAAGAAAAAAGAAGCGTTGGTTGAAGCAAAAGAAGAAATTCACAAGCAAAGAAGTGAGCTCGAACGGGAGATTAAAGAACGTCGTACAGAACTTCAGCGGCTAGAGCGTCGTTTGGTGCAAAAAGAGGAAAACCTTGACCGAAAAATTGACTCCCTTGAAAAGAAGGAGGAAATCCTTAGTCGTAAAGAGATTGAGGTAGATAGAAGTCAAGAAAAAATTAGTGAACTCTATGCCCAGCAACTAACTGAACTTGAAAGACTATCTGGATTGACATCCGCAGATGCCCGTACATTACTGCTTGCAAATGTTGAAGAAGAAATCAAGCATGAGACAGCAATGCTCATCAAGGATCTGGAGCAACAGGCCAAAGAAGAAGCGGAAAAGAAAGCTAAAGAAATTATATCCTTAGCTATTCAGCGCTGTGCAGCTGATCATGTTGCCGAAACTACGGTATCTGTAGTTTCTTTACCTAATGATGAAATGAAAGGTCGGATTATTGGTCGTGAGGGCCGTAATATTCGAACCTTGGAAACACTCACTGGTATTGATCTGATTATTGATGATACGCCTGAAGCAGTCATTTTATCAGGATTTGATCCTGTCCGGCGCGAGGTTGCTAGAATCGCACTGGAAAAACTAATCGTTGATGGCCGCATTCATCCTGCACGCATTGAAGAAATGGTTGAGAAAGCTCAAAAAGAAGTTGAACAGAAAATTAAGGAAGCAGGCGAACAAGCTACCTTTGATACAGGAGTTCATGGTTTGCATCCAGAACTGATAAAACTTCTCGGAAGGTTAAAATTCCGTACCAGCTATGGTCAAAATGTACTCAAGCATTCCATTGAAGTATCACATTTGGCGGGAGTTATGGCAAGTGAACTTGGCGTCGATGTAATGTTAGCCAAGCGCGCAGGTCTGCTCCATGATATTGGTAAGGCTGTAGATCACGAAGTTGAGGGACCTCATGTAACCATTGGAGCTGATTTGGCGAAGAAATATCGTGAAGCAGCCGAGGTTATTAATGCAATTGGTGCACATCATGGTGATGAAGAACCAAAAACTGTCCAAGCCGTACTTGTAGCAGCTGCTGATGCCGTATCTGCTGCGCGGCCGGGAGCGCGCAGAGAAACGTTAGAAAGCTATCTTAAGCGATTAACACGATTGGAAGAAATCGCTGAATCATTTGATGGTGTGGAAAAATCATTCGCTATTCAGGCAGGTCGCGAAATTCGCATTATGGTTAAGCCTGATAAAATTGATGATTTGACGTCTGTTCGTTTAGTACGGGATATTGTAAAGAAGATCGAAAGTGAACTTGAATATCCAGGTCAAATAAAAGTTACAGTAATTCGTGAAACACGTGCTGTTGATTATGCTAAATAGATATTAAACAGTTATTTAAAACGGCTTTACCTTTAGGTAAAGCCGTTTTTTAGATTATTTCCCAACAAATTAAAAGCAGGATTTAATTATCTTCTAGAGAATACTTAATTCAGAAACTTTTGTAAGTAAAGCTTATATTGTATAATTTTATTGGATGGTGAAACTATATGCCTGAAATTTCCCAAACAGATCAGCAAGTTTCTGATGGTGCAAATTTAATAATATCTATGTTAGTGCGTTATCCTGAGATTGGCACTATTAATTTTAATCCAGAAGCAAACTCATTAAAGCTTACTTTTATGATTTCCGGTATTCCTGCTGCTGGAGACTTTGAAAGCACTAAGCAGCTAATTATTAATAGTATTGCGGCTTATCATATGCTTGAAGGTATTACTACTATTAGTGTTGCTATCGAATTAAGTTCCTATGAACAGGTGGCAATGGTAACTATTATTCGCGATGTACAGACCTTGACACGAGGAGAAATCAACCTGACAATTAAAATTCTTCGAGAACGTTTTAGTGAGCGTTTAGTTGCTGATCATAATGATGCTATGTTAGAGGAAGACCTTCTATTTCAGGAAGAAGTAATTGAAGACATGTTGGAAAATATGCGTAAACAATATAATGATCATCATAACCTTATTGGGATTCGTGAAGATGGACGTGTTTTTGTGTTTAATAAATAAACATAAGATGAATTATTTGAAATAATTAGATTTTTTTTATGTGAAAAAAGGAATTTTTTCCCGTATAACGAATATATCTAATTTATAGAACTAATAAATGTTTTTTTATCAAAGGAGGCACATATAAACATGGACGTCTTGAAAGTATCAGCAAAATCTAATCCTAATTCTGTAGCAGGGGCTTTGGCCGGAGTGCTGAGAGAACGTGGCGGTGCCGAGATGCAGGCAATCGGTGCAGGAGCACTTAACCAAGCTGTTAAGGCAGTTGCGATTGCTCGAGGGTTTGTAGCACCACATGGTGTAGATTTAATATGTATTCCAGCCTTCACAGATATTCTTATTGATGGCGAAGAGAGAACAGCTATCAAGCTAATCATTGAACCGCGATAACAATAGATAATGCTCGAAACCTGTTCACCGTGAACAGGTTTTAGTGTTTTTAATAAGTAATTTGTGGCATAATATACTAGTATTATCGATATCAAATTAGGGAGGGAAAAATGAATATTGAAGTTGTATCTGGCCCAATAACTGAAATACTATGTGATACAGTCATTGTTAGCTTATTTGAAGGAGTAATGACTCCCGGTGGGGCAACAGGAACCGTAGACAAAGCATTAAATTCACATATAAGTGAAATAATCCGTGATATGCTAGACTGTGGTAAATACGGGGAAACTATGGTTATACATACATTTGGTGCTATTGGTGCTAAACGTATTCTTCTTCTTGGTATGGGTAAAGAGAATGAAATCACGGTAGACAAAGTACGGGCCCTGATGGCTGTAGCTATGCGGACAGCTAAAAAAATGCAGTCTCAAACTGTAGCAACCATCATCCATAGTGCCAGTGACAAGCTGGAAGCTTGCCGGACAGCACAAGCTGTTGTTGAAGGTGCCGTAATGGGTGTGTACCAGTTTACGTACTATAAAACAGACAAAAATGATAATCCTGGTACTAAAAGGTTGCTACTTATTGAAAATGATCCAGCAAAGGCGGATGCAATTACCACAGGGATTAAGGCTGGTCAAATCATTGCCGAAAGCGTAAACTTTGCCAGGGATTTAATCAACCATCCTGCTCAGTACATGACGCCAGTGAAGATGGCCTGGCATGCCGGGGAGATCGCAGAGCAGTACGGTTTTGAGCTTACTGTCCTTGAAAAAGAAGATATGCGGCAAAAAGGTATGGGTGCATTACTGGCTGTAGCGCAAGGCAGTATTGAACCACCGAAACTAATTGCCTTAAAATATCAGGGAGATCCGGTTAGCCAGGAAATAGTAGCTTTTGTTGGTAAAGGTATTACCTTTGACAGCGGTGGCATATCAATTAAGCCTGGTCAAAAGATGGATGAGATGAAGGGTGATATGGCGGGGGGAGCTGCCGTATTAGGAGCTATGATGGCTCTTGGACAACTAAAACCCAAAGTAAATATTTTAGCCGTTGTACCATGTGCAGAAAACATGCCTTCAGGTAGTGCATTCAGGCCCGGGGATATCCTGACTTCCATGAGCGGTAAAACAATTGAGGTGTTGAATACTGATGCCGAAGGACGGTTAATTTTAGCAGATGCTGTTACCTATGCTAAGAAGCTTGGTGCTACCAAAATAATTGATATAGCAACTCTGACAGGAGCCTGTGTTGTTGGTCTTGGAACTGTTTATTCCGGTGTTATTAGTAACAACAGACAGTGGTGTCAGACTATTATTGACGCCAGTCAGCAAAGCGGGGAAAAACTATGGGAATTGCCTAATGATGCAGAGTATCTTGAGCAAATAAAAAGTTCTATTGCCGATCTTAAAAATACCGGCGGCAGGCCGGGGGGAGTTATTACAGCTGGTTTGTTTATTGGACAATTTGCCGATAAAACGCCTTGGGTGCATGTCGATATTGCCGGAACAGCTGATACCGATAAAGATAAAGGCTATAATCGCAAGGGCGGTACAGGGGTAGGAGTTCGTACCCTAATCCAATTGGCGACTACGTTAAGCAAGTCATGATTGCAGATCTTCATATTCATACTACCGCTTCTGACGGGCGGTTATCACCGCTGGAAGTAGTTCAGCAAGCCGAACTTGCCGGTCTTAACTATATAGCTATTACTGACCATGATACGGTTGCTGCTTATGCGGATTTAACAGGATATTTGCATACTGCAGCCTCGAAGCTGGCAATTATTCCTGGAATAGAATTTAGCACTGACCTGCCGCACCATGAAGTACATATTTTGGGATATGGCATTGATATTAATAATGTGAAATTACGCGATCAACTGGAAATTATCCGTAATGCCCGGTTAAAGCGGTCACAAATGATAGTAGATAAGCTGAGTAAATTGGGCTATTCGATCAATTATAATCAGGTACTGGATATGACTGGTCAAACGCGGGCAGTAGGGAGACCGCATATTGCTCAGGTACTTGTTGAAGCCGGCTATTTTAAAACGATACCGGAAGCATTTGAACAAGTATTAACCAAAAACTCTCCCGCCTATGTTCCCCATTACAAACTAACTCCAGAACAAGTCATCAGACTTATAGAGCAATCTGGAGGCATTGCAATATTGGCTCATCCTGGCCTGGTGGGTGACGATAATTTAGTACTTGATTTGATTAGAGCCGGTATTCGTGGGCTGGAGGTTTATCATCCGAAACATGATCAGACAGCGGCTAATAAATATTTAGCTATTGCTAATAAATATAATTTAAAAATAACCGGTGGTTCCGATTTCCATGGTATTCCTGGCCGGTATCCTGAAAAATTAGGAAATTTCACTGTTTCTGCTAAACTTGTTGATTTTTGTCAATGTAATACTTTTACTTGACAACACCTGCAAAGGTGTTTATTTTTATGCTATACCCTATTACTATTTTATCAGGAGGCTGCCTATGGACACCATCGCTTTGGTCGGTCCAAGTGGAACGGGCAAAAGCCATCGGGCGTTAATCGTAGCACATGAGTATGATGTTGATACAATTATTGACGACGGGCTGTTAATTATGGACAGTAAAATTATTGCAGGTCATTCGGCCAAAAAAGAACCTAGCAAAATAAAAGCTGTAAAACGTGCCATATTTATGGAACCTGACCATGCTAACGAAGTTAGAGATGCTATCGCCAGAGTAATGCCTAAACGTATCTTACTACTTGGTACTTCCAAAAATATGGTAGAAAAGATTGTTGATGTGTTAGGGTTACCAGCAATTAGTAAAATAATCCGGATTGAAGATATTGCTACCAAAGGCGAAATTGCCAAAGCAAAAGAGAGTAGGCTCAAAGAAGGAAAACATATTATTCCTGTACCAACTATTGAACTTAAACCACATTTTTCCGGTTATCTGATTGATTCGCTTGATGTTTTTTTCAAAAAACCTCGTTCCAAGCAACGACGTAAACTGGGTGAAAAATCAATTGTCCGGCCAACTTTTAGCTACTATGGAAAACTGCTTATTTCAGATGCAGCGATAGCTGCCGTTGTTGACTATATTGCTATCAGTGAGGGTGTTATTACCAAGACTGGGCAAATAAATATAAAAAACTCCCATGACAGAGAAAAGGGAATTTCAATTTCACTTGATGTAATTATAAAATATGGGCAGCCTATTTGGCAGGTAGTACATGATGCCCAAGTACGTATAAAACAAATGGTTGAATATATGACAGGTATGATGGTTAGAGAAGTAAATATTGCAGTTAAACGGCTAAGCATTGAATAAGAGTAAGGGGTTTAATTATGACTGAACGATTGAAATTTGCCGGTGCCGGATTTGTAGTCGGTGTACTTAGCGGTTTACTTGGAGTTGGTGGCGGTATTTTTCTTGTGCCAATTATGGTGACTTATTTCAACATTACCCAGCATATTGCTCAGGCTACATCGATGGCAATAGTTATTCCTACAGCATTAATTAGCAGTATTATCTATGGTTTTCATGGCAATACTGATGTATTTTTGGCTCTGAATTTAATCATAGGCAGCACTCTGGGGGCCGGTATCGGTGCACGGATAATGAAAAGAATTCCGCCCATTCGCTTAAAACAGCTTTTTGCTGCTTTGTTGATTGTTGTTGGCATAAGGATGGTACTAACATGACTATGATATTGATAATTTTTGTCTTAGGACTTACTGCTGGTGTTTTAAGTGGAATTTTGGGTATTGGCGGCGGAGTAGTGTTAGTACCGATGATGGTTTTACTATTAGGGATAGCTCAGCATACGGCACAGGGAATATCAATGCTAGTTATCATACCTACATCAATTGTAAGTGTATGGTATTTTTATAAAGAAAGACTTATCAATTATCAAGCGGCAGTTTATATGGCAGGAGGAGCTGCTTTGGGGGCTTTAATCAGTGCTAATTTTGTTCAAGCGGTGCCGGCAAACGAGCTTAAACGGATTTTTGGTATTTTTGTTATCCTTTTAGGTTTTAGAATGATTTGGGCAACACGTAAAAAATAGTACAAATTATAGATAACTTTGCCATTGGAGCTGATACATAGATGGATTTGGACCAGAAAGACTTAGGTCATAAACTTTTTTATACGATCACCTTCGGGTGTCAGATGAATCTCAACGACTCAGAAAGGTTAGCTGGCCAATTGCGAACAATTGGTTATGAAGCTACAGAAAATATTGATCAGGCTGAT
The DNA here is from genome assembly GCF_057319775.1 of Sporomusa sp. 246TCP1. NCBI lineage: Bacteria > Bacillati > Bacillota > Negativicutes > Selenomonadales > Sporomusaceae > Sporomusa > Sporomusa sp. 246TCP1. Next base: position 1,890,786 of record NZ_CM170492.1, read on the forward strand.
GTAATTTTGCTAAATACTTGTTGTGTCCGGGAAAGTGCGGAAAAGAAGATTTACGGCAAGATTGGGGAGATGAAAAGACTAAAGTCAGTCAATCCCAATATAATTATCGGCGTTGTTGGCTGTATGGCGCAAAAGGATAAAGATAAAATAGTAAAGAAGTTCCCTCATGTTAGTCTGGTTATGGGAACACATAATACGCATCAACTGGTAGAACTCATTTCCCAGATAGAAACAAGCGGGGAAAAGGTTGTATCGGTATGGGATCAGGCTGAACGTTTGGTCCCTGATGTCCCAACTGTCCATAAAAGTCAGATATCGGCCTGGGTACCAATTATGTATGGCTGCAACAATTTTTGCACCTATTGTATAGTTCCCTATGTCAGAGGCCGTGAACGCAGCCGCCCAATGGAAAATATAATAGCCGAAATCCGGCAGTTAGGAGCAGAGGGCTTTAAAGAAATAACCCTGCTTGGTCAAAACGTAAATTCCTATGGCAAAGATCTTGATACACAGATCGATTTTGCCGATTTACTGCAAGCAACTGATCAAATTGAAACCATAGCCCGTATTCGTTATATGACATCCCATCCGCGGGATATGAATACTAAGCTGATTGACATTATCAAAAACAGTAACAGAATTTGTGAGCACTTTCATCTTCCCGTGCAATCCGGTAGTAATTCTATTCTGAAACAGATGAATCGCGGCTATACTACCGAGTATTATCGTCAGCTTGTTACTCATATTCGTAAGTCCATTCCTGGCGCCAGTATAACAACCGACTTAATTGTGGGTTTTCCTGGGGAGACGGAGGAGCAGTTTCTCGAAACGCTTGATTTTATCAAAAGTGTCAGGTATGATGTAGCCTATACTTTTTTATATTCGCCGCGCTCAGGGACACCGGCAGCCCAATATGAGGGCCAACTGCCACTGGCAGTCAAAAAAGCGCGTCTTAATCAGCTGATGGCTGTGCAAAATGAGATAAGCTTAGAAATAAACAAACAGCTGACAGGGACTATTATTGAGGTATTGGTTGAAGGTGCAAGTAAAAATGATGCGATGAAATTAATGGGGCGAACTCGTACCAATAAGATTGTATTATGGGAGAAAACGGGTACCGAGAAGATTGGTGATTTAGTAAATATACAAATTGACAAAGCCCAAACTTGGGTTTTAAAGGGGCGCTTGCTCTAATAGCAGAGGAGAATTTACAGTATGACAACAAATTATACTCCGATGCTGGAACAGTATCGGGAGGTAAAGAGTAACCTTAGCAGTGAAATACTGTTTTTTCGTTTAGGCGATTTTTACGAAATGTTTTTTGAAGATGCGGAGCTAGCTGCGCGTGAACTGGAGATTACATTAACATCCCGCGAGGGGGGCAATAACAAAAGGGTCCCGATGTGCGGTATACCCTACCATGCGGCTGATAATTATATCGCTAAATTAATTAATAAAGGATATAAAGTAGCTATTTGTGAACAGGTTGAAGATCCCAAACAAGCAAAAGGGATTGTGCGCAGAGAAGTCGTTAAGATTATTACACCCGGGACGATTCTGTCTGAGTCCAGTCTGCCTGATAAGGCCAATAATTATTTGGCACTGTTATACGAAGAAGATGATGAATTATGTTTGGCCGCAACAGATATATCAACAGGTGAATGCTTATGGGCCATATTTTCAGGCAGTTCGCGGACAAATACTGTTTGTGATCAACTGTATCGTCTGCTGCCGGCAGAATTAGTGCTGGTAGGTAAATTAGATGGAATCACAGCTATAACAAATTTCGTATCACAAAGAGTGTCTGCTTGTGCAGTTACTACCCTGTCAAATGCAGACCTTACGGTAGCTGCACAGTTACCGCATAATCATTTTGCGGAAGAAGAGCTTCCCGCAAATCCTGCGGCACAAGCGGCCGTAAGCTATCTGCTGTATTATTTGCACTATAATTTAAAAAGCCATCTCTCCCATCTTAACAAACTGACAAGAATCAATACGCAGGAGTATTTAGTACTAGATGCTTCCACCTTGCGCAATCTTGAAATCACCCGGAATATGCGTGATGGTGGGCGTAAAGACACCCTGCTGTCAGTAATTGATTTTACAAAAACAGCAATGGGCAGCAGGCTGCTTAAAAAGTGGTTGGAGTTTCCCTTATTAAACCCGGTTACGATTACTAAACGTCAGGACGCTATTGCCGATTTGTTAGATAAACGGGTAGTGCGTGAGCCGTTAAAAGAGCTTCTTGGTAATATTTATGATTTTGAGCGCATTCTAACCCGGATTGAGGTAGGCAGTGCTAATGCCCGTGATCTAACGGCGCTAAAAACTTCACTGTCAGTGCTGCCTGAGATAAAGCTAACGCTGCAAGAATGTCAGTCGCAGCTGCTTACCGATATTGGTATGGCTATTAAAACGCACGTCGATGTAACTACTATGATTGACAATGCAATCGCTGATAATCCGCCATTTACTATTCGTGAAGGCGGTATTATCAGAACAGGTTATGACTTAGAACTTGATGAGCTTAGAAGTATTGCCCGCGATAGTAAACAATGGATCCATGATCTGGAACTGCGTGAACGCGAAACTACGGGCATCAAGTCGCTTAAAATAGGGTATAACAGGGTTTTTGGCTATTACATTGAGATAACCCATGCCAATACGGGGGCGGTACCGCCAAACTATGTCCGCAAACAGACCCTTGTTAATGCGGAACGGTATATTACGCCTGAACTGAAGGAGTTTGAGACCAAAGTACTTGGCGCTCAGGAAAAAATTGTAAATATTGAATACCAACTATTTTCTGTAATCAGAGACTATATAAAAGAACGTATTGGTGAAATCCAGCAGACTGCCTTGCATGTTGCCCAGTTAGATGTCATTATTTCTCTAAGTGAAGCTGCAGCCCGCTTTAATTATATTCGGCCTAAGCTTAACCAAACCAGGGATATTATTATAAAAGATGGCCGGCATCCGGTAGTTGAGCGCCTCTTGCACGGTGAAATGTTTGTGCCTAATGATACAGAACTCAATCACCGTGACAGTGAAATATTGATTATTACCGGCCCAAACATGGCTGGCAAGTCTACTTACATGAGACAAGTGGCACTGCTCACAATTATGGCCCAGATGGGCAGTTTTATTCCGGTAAGAGAAGCATCCATTTGCCCTGTTGACCGGATTTTTACCAGAGTCGGTGCCAGTGATGATCTGGCTACAGGACAAAGCACGTTTATGGTTGAAATGACTGAGACTGCCCAAATTGTGAAATATGCTACAGCCAATAGCCTAATTATCTTAGATGAAATTGGTCGTGGAACAAGTACTTTTGATGGTATGAGTATTGCCCGGGCAGTTGTTGAGTATATCAAGGATAAAGTGAAAGCGAAAACTTTATTTGCTACTCATTATCATGAACTAACAGAGTTGGCTGATACCAGCAAAGTAATAAAAAATTACTCGGTAGCGGTAAAAGAACGGGGTAATGAGATTGTATTTTTGCGCCGCATAATACCAGGTGGTGCTGATAAGAGCTATGGTATTCATGTTGCTCAGCTTGCCGGACTGCCGAAGCGAATTATTGAAAAGGCTCAGCAGACCTTACATGAATTGGAACAAGGTAAGCTGTCTGCAATACCTATGCCGCTGCCTGCTAATGGACGATGCAACGAGCCTGCTGCCGTCACTACGGTTTCTTTGTTTAACTCATGCATTGCGGATGAATTACTAGCTCTTGATATTATGACCCTGACTCCCTTAGAGGCGCTTAATATCTTATTTCGGCTGCAAACGCAGGCCAGAGAGGAAAACGGAAGCATATGAGCCAGCAAGTAATTCATATCTTAGATGAGAATACAGCCAATAAGATTGCTGCCGGCGAAGTTGTTGAACGCCCGGCAGCGGTTATTAAAGAACTTGTTGAAAACGCAATCGACGCCGGCAGCAAGAACATTGAAATTGAAATTGCCGAAGGTGGAATAAAATCCATCCGGGTCACTGATGATGGCCAGGGGATGAGTCATGAAGATGCTCAACTTGCTGTAAAACGCCACGCTACCAGCAAAATTCGTACTGCTGAAGATTTAGCAGCAATTCAATCCCTGGGGTTTCGCGGCGAAGCCTTGCCAAGCATTGCTGCTGTGTCTAAATTTACACTGACCTCCCGCTTGCAGGCAGAAACATTGGCAACCTATGTAGAGATTAATGGAGGGATAATTGCCGATATCCGGGAAGCCGGGGCAGGGTGTGGCACAACCATAACAGTAACTGATTTATTTTTTAATACGCCGGCTCGCCGCAAGTTTTTAAAAACACCACCTGCCGAAAGTGGTCATATTAGCGATATTGTCACAAAGTTGTCGCTGTCTCATCCACAAATCGCTTTTAAACTAATCAGTAATGGGCGTTTGACATTCTCCACCGGTGGTAATGGACGCTTGCTTGATACAATTGCCGATATCTATGGGCATAAGGTTACCCCGGAACTTTTACCGGTAGAATACAGTAACGAGGGTATTAGGGTATCAGGCTATGTAGCCAAGCCGGTTTTGCTTAAAAGCAGTCGTCAATGGCAGACATTTATGGTCAATCAGCGGGTGGTAAATAGCAGGATGCTGGCAAAAGCGTTAGACAATGCCTACTTTTCCTTATTGCCGAAAAACGGGCATCCCTTAGCGATACTTGATATCCAAATTGCCGCTGAAGCAGTTGATGTTAATGTTCATCCGCAGAAAAAAGAAGTTAAATTCAGTGATGATCAAAGGATTTACCGGGCAGTATATAAAGCTGTTTCTGCTAGTCTAACTGCGCCGGTGTCCCACATGCAAGCAGCGGCAACTGTGCAGCCAGGGCCGTCAGCGCCAATAAGTCCACGATTTCCAGCTAGTACCGGCAAAGACAGGTATAGTAATACGCATAAATATATTTTCGCCAATAAATCTGAAGAATCTGCAGCTCAGTCGTGGACGCCAGCATTATGGCGTGAAGAAGATACTTCTTTGGCCGAGGTCAGACAGACTATACAGCAAGAGGACCAGTTGCGGGAATGTAGTGAAGCTATCGCCGCAGAGTCTGACTGTCCCTTGTATCCTTTGGGGCAGATTGAGACTTGCTATATTGTAGCACAAGGCCAGGATGGCCTCTATATCATTGACCAGCATGCGGCCCATGAACGAATACTCTATGACCGCATGAGCCGCTCCACAGGGCGTGTACCGGCACAACAGTTATTAGTAGCTCAGTATCTGGAATTTACCAAAGATGATTGCAACATCATTACCGGAAATCAGGATACCTTGTATCAACTGGGTTTTACTCTCGAACAAGTTGGCCCTGACACCATGAGACTACTAGAGCTGCCTGTGGATATTCCCCTGGCTGATGCAGAAGCAGTGCTGCGGCAAGTGTTGCAGCTAGTTACCGATATGCACCAGCCTACGGCTCAGGAATTGCGTCACGCCTATTTGCAAATGGCAGCCTGCCGTAGTGCCATTAAGGCGGGTGAGACGCTTACCATGCGGCAAATACAGGCTTTACTAAGTGAACTTTATACAACTGACCTGCCCTACACTTGTCCACATGGTCGTCCGACTATCATACGATTTGGTCCAGATGAGCTGGCAAAATTGTTTAAGCGTACATAGGTGATGAGTATATGAACTTAATTGTAACCACTGCCCAACATACTCTGCCAGGTATCACCCAACAAGCAAAAGAGATAGCCGACAAACTAGCAGTGCCGTTTGTGCCGCGCAACCATTATTCGTTAGCTGCCCTCAAGGAAAAATATGAGCTAAATGAGCTTATCGTAGTTACTACTACCGGGCCAATCGTACATACCCCTGCGGGGGAGTACTTTTTTCACTTAAGCATGGCTGAACTACGCATAAAAAACCTACTAAATGGAAATCATGACCATATGGTGACTGCAATGGGCCTTATGCCGGGTATGTCAGTTCTTGACTGTACCTTAGGACTCGCGACAGATGCCATTGTTGCCAGTTTTGTGACCGGTGAAAAGGGTATGATTGTTGGCTTTGAAAGTTCACCGGTAATTTCATTGATAACCAGCTATGGTCTACAAAACTTTACGCTTGCATCCGAACCTGCTATTACAAAAGCTTTGCGACGAGTGAAGGTGGAAAATGCCGACTACAGTGATCAACTAGCAGCTTTGCCTGATAACAGTTTTGACATCGTTTATTTTGATCCCATGTTTCGTGAGCCTATTTTAAAAAGCTCGAATGTAAATCCCATTAGGACTTTGGCAAATACGCAGCCAGTTACACCGGAAGCGATTAGCCAGGCTTGCCGGGTGGCAAAACAGAAGGTTGTGGTCAAAGAAGCTGCCGGCAGTAGTGAATTTGCCCGACTGGGAATGAATCGAGCAGTTGGCGGCAAATATAGCAGTATTAATTATGGTATTATTGAATGCAAGCCGAAAATGACCGGCGGGGGCCCACTATGAACCGTCTAATTGTAATTATTGGTCCTACTGCTGTAGGCAAGACTAAAATAAGCATCGATTTAGCTAAAAAGCTTGATACCCAAATTATCTCCGGTGATTCCATGCTCGTATATCGGGGAATGGATATTGGTACTGCCAAACCAGATATGAGGGAACGCGAGGGTATTGTTCATCATCTTATTGATATCCTGGAACCGGATCAAGAATTTAATGTAGTTGATTTTCAACAATATGCGCAAAAACTCATTATCCAAATAAATAACGACAACCGCATTCCGATTCTGGCAGGTGGTACTGGTCTTTATGTGCGTGCGCTGCTTGAGGGCTATCAGTTCAACCAGGCACCGGGTGATGAAAAGCTGCGCCAAAAACTAACTGAGTTGGCAAAGCAATATGGTAATCAATACCTGCATGATCTTTTGCAGCAAGTTCAGCCGCTTACGGCCGCTAGACTGCATCCTAATGATCAGCGCCGGATAATCAGAGCCCTTGAAGTATATTACCTAAGCGGTGAAACTATTTCCCGCGAAAAAACAGCAACAAATGAATTGCTGTTTGATGCTGTGGTGATTGGCCTTACTATGGAACGTGCTGCCTTATATGAAAGGATTAATCGCCGGGTTGATCAGATGATCGAACAGGGCTTAGTTGATGAAGTGGCAGGGCTCTTGCAGCAGGGTGTACCACCAAGCTGCCAGGCAATGCAGGGGATTGGCTATAAAGAAATTGTTGAGTACCTGCTCACAGATCAGGATTTGATAACCGCTACTGACCAATTAAAACAGGCTACCCGTAATTTTGCTAAGCGTCAATTGACCTTTTATCGGCGGATGCCTTATATAACATGGTATAATGTAGATAACTTTGAGGAGTACAATAATCTATTGGAAACAATTTACAATGGTATTGCAGGAAAGTTTGGTGTAAGGTAAAATAGAAAAAAGAGAAGAACATAATACGGAGGGGTTTCATTTGACGAACAATAAAGTCATTAATCTGCAAGACAGTTTTTTAAATCAAGTACGAAAAGAAAATATGCCTGTAATTATATATTTGGTTAATGGATTCCAATTACGCGGGGCTGTAAGGGGATTTGACAATTTTACTGTAATTATTGAAAATGACGGTAAACAGCAGTTGGTTTACAAACATGCTATTTCAACCATAACCCCATTTCGCCCGATAGCGGCCAATATGCATGAGAAGAAAGATGAGGTTGTTAAAGCCGATAAATAAGAAATGTCTTGCCGTACTCCCGGTTGGGGTGGTAGAGGACATACGTTCAAGTCGTGTTGATTTGACCAATACATATCTAAATAAATCAAGACTCCGTGAATGCACACGGAGTCTTGATTTTTGCCCTTTACTCCTTGCCTCCCTTGCAAAAGGGAGGTGCCAGCGCACTGGCGGAGGGATTCGATTTTGCTTTTTCTTGTGAGAGGGATTTTACTTTTGGCATTGCCCCAAAAGTAACAAAAAGTCTAGGCCCCACGCCTCCAAAAGCTGAAAAGCCGGGCGATATTCCTAAAATCCATAAACTCGCTACGCTCAAACAGTACGGATTTTTTAACGGAATACCACCCGGCTTTTCTCCTACGGAACGCTTTTTCCGGCAAAGGCCGAGGGGTTACGAGTTACGGGAGTTGCCGGGGTACCACCTTATGGGGGGCACAATTTCTTTAAGGCCTCCATGACTCCAAAACTTATACTTTTTTTATACTAAAATAAACCCGGTGCAATGGCCGGGCTGGTTACTTAACTGCTTTTAATTTATCCACTTCAACTTCCTGTCTAAAGAGCCGGTCATTCAACTGAGCCACGCCCCCATTATCAAAAAAAGCCCATAAATAAAGAAGCCGTCCCGAAAAGGACAGGGGGACGGAGGAACCGTCTTGAACTTAAGATGCTACCACCGTCCCTCTGTCCTGGGGCGTCCCCCGCAAAATAGACAGGAAAAACCCAAGAATTTCTCAATATCTCAAAGCCATGCTCATTATTTCAACAAAGTCACTAACTTTTTTCGTATCGACGCGATAATTTTCCTGATTTCGCTACGACTCATCCCGGCTAAATCGAGATCAAATTCTATGTCGTCTACGAATATGTCGCCCATGGCCCAAATGTCCGACTTCTTTATCGTCCAACCTTTGATAAACTTGTGCTTGGGAGGCGATCCGGCCTGACGATAAGATTCAAGTAGCTTGAAATCAAACGCCGTATCGGTTTTGAGCTTGCGTTTTATTGTTCGTATAAACATGATAACAACCTCTTGTGAAATATAGTCACTACAGCCGATGTTTATAGTCACTACAATCATCAGTCTCTACATTCGCAATGTTTTGCACAATTGCCTACGCCGCCAAGGCGATTGAATAATATTCTTCCGGAGTTAGATAGCCGTTGGTTTCATGCAAGCGCTGTCGGTTGTAAAATATTTCAACATATTCAAAGACGGCAGCTCTTGCCTCATCTCTTGTCTTAAACCGATGCTCATTGAGCCATTCGTATTTCATTTTCCCCCAGAATGACTCCATTGGCGCGTTGTCCCAGCAGTTTCCCTTCCGCGACATACTGCAAGTGAACTTATATCTTTTCAGCAGCTTTTGGTAGTCGTGGGAGCAGTACTGGCTGCCTCGATCCGAATGAAGTAATACGTTTTCTGGCCGGCCCACCCGAAAATAAGCGCTCTTCAAAGCGTTTATCACTAGTTCTTTCGTCATTCTATCCCCCATAGATAAGCCTACTATCTTCTGTCCGCAAAGATCCATTATTCCAGCAACATATAGCCAACCTTCCTCAGTCCATACATAGGTAATATCGCTTACCATCTTCTGATTAGGTTTTTCTGCTGTGAACTCACGATTTAAGAGGTTTTCAGCTACCGGCAGGGTATGGTTAGAATTCGTAGTGGCCTTAAACTTCCTGGCTACTTTCGAGCGGATTCCTTCTTGTTTCATGATTCGTTCGACCCGCTTATGGTTTACATGATTGCCGAGTCGTCGTAGTTCCCGGGTCATCTTCCGGCTGCCACAGGTCCGATTCTTTCTTTCATGAATTTCTTTGATTTTTTCAGCTAATGCTTGATTTTCAAGCGTTCTATTGCTTGCCGGGCGTTTTTCCCATGCGTAATAAGCGCTTCTTGCAACAAAGAGCACTTCACATAGCTTCGCTACCCGATATTCATGGCGGTGTTCTGCGATAAACTCGAACCTTTTTACTTGAGGTTCTTGGCGAAGTACTGCGCCGCCTTTTTTAAAATCTCATTTTCCTCCCGCAGCTCACGAATTTCTCGTTCCAGCTTACGCATCTTTTCATCATCGTCGCTGAGCTTGCCGCTGCCGGGAAAAGGATTTACCGGTTTTTCACGGTGCCGCTTTATCCATCCGTGCATCGTATTTTCATTAACCCCAAGATCAGCAGCCACTTTAGCGACCGATTCACCCGTCTGCTCCAATCGTCGAATTGCTTCCATCTTATATTCTGCGCTGTACTTCTTAGCTTGCTTCATCTTTTCTATCCCCTCTCTGATATCAGTATACTATGTGTTTCTACTGTCCATCAAACGGGGTACGCGGCAAAAGGTCTAGGCCCCACGCCTCCAAAAGCTGAAAAGCCGGGCGATATTCCTAAAATCCATAAACTCGCTACGCTCAAACAGTACGGATTTTTTAACGGAATACCACCCGGCTTTTCTCCTACGGAACGCTTTTTCCGGCAAAGGCCGAGGGGTTACGGGGTTTACGAAGGGTGACGGATCGCCTGTGCCAGGTTTTATACTTGACACTCCTTGTTTTAGAAATGGACAGGGGAAAGGACAAGGGGTTCATCGTTGATTTTTTAGAAGGTACTGTCATACCGATTAGTCATGAAATGTAACAGCTGTATGTAGCAGATTATTCTTCTGCATAGCATTAAAAAATCATATCAAATTTATAGGTCTTCTGCACCCTGTTTTCAAACGACACTGTTCGGTTTTTTTCTCGGATGGTGTCGTTTTGTTTATTTGCAGCTAGAATAAGGAATGACTTTCACTGGTATAGAGTGACGAAGCGGATGGAGGATTAGGGATTGCCTAACATTATAGGAATAATATGAGTTTATATATAGAATAAATTATTTATATTATTCCGATAATGTGCTATACTATGAAAAAGGGCTAGGGTGGTGAAATTGTGCAATACATTACGGTAAAACAGGCTTCGGAGCGGTGGGGTATATCCGACCGCCGCGTTCGTGTCCTCTGTTTGGAGAGGCGGATAGAGGGCGTCATTCAAAAGGGACGTTCCTACCTCATTCCGCTGGATACATTAAAACCGATTGACGGGCGCAGTCTGCGGGGCAAGAAGATTCCGGAACAATACGCCGCGCTCTTCGTATCCGTAGACGAGATGAAGGCGGAGCTTGACCGTCGGCGCCCGCTGACCAGTGGGGAGCTAAAACGCTTGCAGGAAGAATTCCTCGTGGAATTTACTTACAACTCAAATGCCATCGAGGGTAACACGCTCACGCTGCAAGAAACCGCGCTTGTCTTGGAGGGCGTGACGATTGACCAAAAGCCACTCAAAGACCATTTGGAGGCGGTGGGTCACCGCGATGCGTTCCTTTATATCGTTTCACTTGTCAGTACTAAGGTTCCGATTTCGGAAAGGGTCATCCGTGAAATTCACTCACTCGTCCTGATGAACAGGCCGGAGGACAAGGGGGTATATCGAAGAATTCCGGTGAAAATTATGGGGGCGCACCACGAACCCCCACAGCCCTATCTTGTCCCTGTTCAGATGGAGCGGCTGGTTGAGGAGCTGCCCCACGACAGCCGACATAGGATAGAAACAGCGGCATTGTTCCATTTGAATTTTGAAGGAATCCATCCTTTCATCGACGGCAATGGGCGAACCGGCAGATTGGTATTAAACCTTATGCTGATGCAGGCGGGTTACCCGCCCATCGATGTGAAGTTTTCGGACAGGAGAAAATATTACGCCTGTTTTGACAGTTATTATCGGGATAACGACGCCTCCCCGATGGTGAACATGGTGGGTGAATATGTAAAAGAAAGACTTTCGCAGTATTTGAGCCTGTTGCAGGATTGAAAACAGCCTCGTGGTTTTGCTCCGTGAGGCTGTTTTTTGCGGTTTGCCCCCGAATGGGCGATAACTTGGTGGTGAAAGTCCACTACAGACTCTTGTCGATAGTACTATTACGTGCCACTGGTACCATGTTCGTGTAAATCATTAAAATCATAACCGCTTTTGATACTTTCCCGACATACCATTTCTTACCGTTATTTCCATTCCCTTTTTAAAATGGCATATTCAAACGTATTTTCGTACTTTGGTGTTCCATCTGGGTTTTGAATGAACGATATAAACTCTATAAAATATGCTTCTCTACGCATATTGAGCCGCTCACAGAGTTTTTGTGAACGAATATTATCATCTTCTACGTAAGCATATATGCGTCTTGCTTTCTTATTACTAAATAGAAAATTAAGAAATGCCCTTGCTGATTCGCTTGCGTATCCTTTTCCTTCGTATTTTTCATTAAACTGCCAACCAACGCTGTAGGTATCTGGTTCATCTTTTATTGCGAATAAATTCCCGATAACTGTATCAATTTCTTTCAAACAAACGGCGAACTGTGATTCATCTTTGCTTCTAAGCTTAACATCGGCAATGGCATCTTCAAATATATTGAGTTTTTCATTAAGAAAGCAATTTACACGTGGGTGGGAGAGATAATCCCATAATCCCGCGGCGTCATTCTCTTTGAAATTTCTTATTACCAATCTTTCTGTTTCAATTTTCATCCAATAAATACCGCCTTTTCGCCAAATTAAAATCCATATTTTCAGGATAAGTTCTCTAATCAATTAGTTTTATTGTACCACGCAAATATTGACTGCACAAAGGAGGTCCAGCTATGCTCGCTACTGACCAAAACCCCAACCGTCTCAGAAAAGGACGAAGGACAGAGGGACGGAGGAACCGTCTTGAACTTAAGACGCTACTACCGTCCCCCTGTCCTTTGGGGTTTTACTTTTGGCATTGCCCCAAAAGTAACAAAAGTGCGGAACGCTTTTTCCGGCAAAGGCCGAAGGGTTACGGGGGTTACAAAAGACTTCGTGAGTACACACGGAGTCTTTTGTTTTGCCCAAAAACAGGGGTGTCGCCAACACTTCTGATAAAACCTACGCTGAGGGTATAAGAATTTAATTCTAATGGTGAAATAACCTTAAACCGGAAAAAAACATAACCATACCATATTCATTACATGCTTCAATTATACTATCGTCTCTCAAAGAACCACCTGGTTGAACAATAAATTTTACTCCACTTAGGGCAGCTCTATCAATATTATCTCTAAATGGAAAAAATGCATCAGAGCCTAATGAAACATTATGCAACTTGGAAAGCCATGATGATTTTTCTTCCTTTGTTAGTCGGGATGGAACTTTAGCAAGCACTCTTTCCCAGCCCTTCATTTCTATCGAGGTAGTTTCATCACTCAGATATTGATCAATAACATTATCTCTATCTGGTATTGAGGCATTTTCTTTAAATGATAAATCAAACACAGCAGGATGTTGTCTTAAATACCATTTATCTGCCTTTGAAGCGGCCAATCTTGTGCAATGTATACGGGACTGTTGCCCTGCGCCTACGCCGATTACCTGTCCATCTAAAGCAAAACAGACTGAATTTGACTGGGTATATTTTAATGTGACCATTGCAATCAGCAGATCCCGTTTTGCCTCTTCGGTTATGTTATTATTACAGGATACCATATTACGCAACAAGTCAGTATTTATCGGTATCTCATTTCTCCTTTGTTCAAAAGTCATACCATATATCTCTCTTGTTTCAATTTCTTTAGGGGTATAGTTACAGTCCATCTCAATAATACAATAGTTTCCTTTTTTCTTTTTCCTTAATAACGTTAGCGCCTCATCTGTATATCCTGGAGCAATTATTCCATCTGAAACCGACTTGCTTAATATAATCGCAGTTGAAAGATCTACAGTATCGCTTATGGCGACCCAATCCCCATAAGATGACATTCTATCTGCCCCTCTAGCTCTTGCATAGGCAGTTGCCACAGCGGATAACTCTATATCCTCCACGAAATATGCTTTTTTTAATGCTAAACTCAAAGGAATCCCAATAGCTGCCCCGGCTGGGCTTACATGCTTGAAAGAAGCAGCTGCAGGTAATCCTGTTACCTGTTTTAGTTCTTTTACCAACTGCCATGAGTTAAATGCATCCATAAAATTAATATAGCTCGGTGTACCATTTAAAACTTCAAATGGTAGTATTCTTTCGTGGATATACATTTTAGCAGGTTTTTGATGTGGATTACATCCGTACTTAAGTGTAATTTCTGAACTCTTCATATGCACAACCTCCAAAGTTAAATAAATACAAAACCGCCTGAGCAAATAATATATTTACCCAGGCGGTCGATAATATTCAATTATGCTCCCCTATAGTAATCGCTATTTCCGCCAGTTGCATAATTGTTTTTTGTATTTTATGATATTTTATCACAGAAAGATCTATACATCAATATAGCGTATCCAATTGCATTTTTAGAAAGAGATGTTGTTTTGCCCTAAAACGACCATTTTCGGGACTATACAATAATAATTTAATTTGTTCTAGTTTTTCGAAGAGACTAGGGGGAGGAAGGAACTACATTGATAGCAGAAAAGGACAGGGGAAGGGGTTTACTTTTGGCATTGCCCCAAAAGTAACAAAAGGTCTAGGCCCTAAGCGTCCAAAAGCTGAAAAGCCGGGCGGTATTCCTAAAATCCGTAAACTCGCTACGCTCAAACAGTACGGATTTTATAACGGAATAGCGCCCGGCTTTTCTCCTGCGGAACGCTTTTTCCGGCAAAGGCCGGGGGGTTACGGGAGTTACGAAGGGTGACGACCGTCTGTGCCAGGTTTTATACTTGACACTCCTTTTTTAGAAAAGGGGGACGGAGTAACCGTCTTATTTAAGACGCTACCACCGTCCCCTTGTCCTTTTGCCCTTGTCCTTTTGTAAATCTGGCCGGTTGCCGTTAGTTTGTTAGGCAGGGAGCGCACGGACCTGCCGGCAGCAAGGGAGCCGCGAACTGCGCGGCAGGGAAAATGAAAAGACCGCCTTCGTGTTGAGAAGGCGGCGCAGTGACCCTGATTAAAGTTAAAATTTTCCTGTTCACTCTGGCAGAATATGCTATAATAAGCGTAAGGTTGTCAAGGGAGCGGTTGACCACACCCTTTTTGAAAGGGGGTGGTATGATGACAATATTTGAGGCAATGTATCTAATGATAGCATTTGCAACACTTGTTGTTTTAATCGCAACAATAGGTAAGGGACGTCCGCGCACGCATTTATACGCCGTTCGGCGTCCCTTTTCCCTTGTTTCGCACCGTACGTGAGACTTTTGCCTCATACGGCGCTCCATCAAATCCTTATGACTTTCCAGTGACAGCTTTTCTCTCATCCTTATAATTTTGCGATTGCTTATTACAGTGATGACTTACCCACACCCTTCTCGTGGCTATGATGAACTAGTATGTACAGCTGGAATCACTGAAGCTGGTGAATGGGTTAGACTTTATCCTATAGATTACCGATATCGTCCAACAAATCAACAATTTCATAAGTATCAGTGGATTGAGATCAAACTTGAGAGTCGTGGTAAGGGTAGTGATAATCGGAAGGAAAGCCGGAAACCAAACTTAGATTCTATTGTTATTCTAGGGTCGCAGCTTTCTACCGACAATGCTTGGGAAGCTCGATCCAGAGTTGTAGAATGTATGCCAGTACACACTATTAATCAGCTTCGAAAAATGCACGAAGTTGATAAAACTTCTCTTGGTATTGTAAAACCAGTACGCATTCTTGATATTGATGTTGAAGAAACGGATAGAGAGTGGAAACCGGAGTGGCAATTGTTATATGATCAATTACGTTTATTTGGTCCGCCGCCAAAACCATTAAGAAAGATTCCCTATTATTTTCGCTATGTTTTCGAATGCGAAGATAGTGAAAACCCGCACCGTATGATGATTGAGGACTGGGAACTTGGTGTATTATTTCTTAATGAGGTTGACCGTCTAGGTAGTGAGGAAAAAGCAATTGCAAGTGTTAAAAATAAATTCTTAAATGAACTATGTTCTTCAGAACGCGATACATATTTTTTCGTCGGAACTACTTTCCCATATAATAGTTGGGTAGTATTAGGCGTATATTATCCACCTAAACGTCGTCAAACTTCACTCATTTTCTGATTACTATGACATATCTTAAATTGGTATTATACAGGAGATATTGAAGGCAACACACTCACTAGCTTCCGGGACAGGTGTACTGTCCCGGAAGCTAGTGGGGATAACATCTCGTAATAACTATAATTGGCCTTGCCGAATTTTTTGGACAAATGACCTGTCTCCTGTAAAGGTATCATAGTTCGGTTTCCTCCTTTTCCCAAATTGTTTTATTGGGTATAATAAACATATAGGAGGTGGCATCATCATGACCCTAGCAGAAAAGCTATTAAAGGATTTTGAAAAATTGCCCGAAGATAAAAAACATCAGGTAATTGATTTTGTTGAATTTCTTAACAGTAAACAACAAAATGAATTGGCAACAGCCATGGATGATATCATTAACGAAAATAAAGAGGCGCTGCTGGAGTTGGCTAAGTGATGCGCCTATTAACTGTTACGGATATCATCCTACTGCACAAAAAACTGATAGAACAAACCGGTGGTAGTGATGGTACATCAATTAACCCCAGATAAATCAAGGCTTTACAGGTTTTAACTGCAAGGTCTTTTTTTGCGGATAGACTTATTTTTCTTGCATGCGAAGTTGCTACTGCATTACAATGAATATAATATAACATTGGCAGTAGGATACCAGATCTAAGTTGGACCTATCCACCTGGGAGGGGTTAACATGATTGCATTATCAGGCGCTAAAATCCTGACAATGTGCGGTAAAAGTCTGGATCATGGCACCGTGCTGATTCATAACAGCAAAGTACAGGCCGTTGGCAAAAATATTGACATCCCGCCGGGCTGCCGGACCATCGATGTAACCGGCAAGTTTATAACCCCAGGACTCATTGACGCTCATACCCATTTAGGCATTGACAACGAAGGTATGGGTTGGGCCGGCTCTGATGAGAACGAACGCAGTGAACCGATTACTCCCGGTCTGCATGCTCTTGATGCCATTAACCCAACAGACCTCGGCCTGTTGGAAGCATATCAGGGAGGCATAACCACCGTCATGGTGGCACCTGGCAGTGCCAATCCAATTGGTGGACAATGCGTTCTTCTTAAAACAGCGCCCAAACCCACAGTTGAGCAGATGCTGCTCAAGCGGTATGCAGGGCTAAAAATTGCCTTTGGCGAAAACCCTAAACGTGTTTACGGAGCCGATCAGAGAAAAATGCCGTTCTCGCGCATGGCAACCGCAGCCTTAATCAGGGAAGCCTTCTGGAAGGCCCGTGAGTACCTGGCCAGCCAGGGAAAAAAAGACTGGAAATATGATATGGGAATGGAAGCAATCGCTAAGGTATTGCGGAAAGAAATGCCGCTCAGGGCACATGCACATCGGGCCGATGACATTGTTACGGCCGTACGGATCGCTCAGGAATTTGATGTTGATATCATTATCGAACATGGAACAGAAGCGTATCTTATCGCCGAACTGCTGTCAGCCGAAGAAATTCCAGTTGTAGTAGGGCCAACATTATCCACCAGGTCAAAGGTGGAATTAAAAGATAAAACCATGGAATCACCGGCACTGTTATACAGGCAGGGTGTATTATGTGCCATGATGAGCGATCATCCGGTAACGCCTAGCTGCTTTCTGTCAGTATATGCCGGGTTAGCCACCCGCTACGGCCTACCACCGTACCAGGCTCTGAAAATGATCACCTGCGATGCCGCTAAGATTTTAGGCCTTGATAACCGGCTTGGCAGTCTGGCACCGGGAATGGATGCCGATTTGGTCGTGTGGAGTGAAGACCCCATGATGGTTTCCGCTCACCCAGAGATTGTCATGGTCGACGGACAAATCGATTTTTTAATAGATGAATAACCGGCTGACTCAGAGTTCAATAGCAGATAACTTGGATAATACTGTTTACATACAACAATCGGCAACTAATAAAATACAAAATAGCATAACCAAGTGAAGAAAGTTATGTATCCAGTAATACGTGATATTGTGTGACAAAAAAAAGGAGATTTTTTATCAATGACACGAAAAGGTGCAATTTTAACGTATACCAATACTGTATTCTATCCGCTTGAGCCGCAGATGGAGGACGTAAAAATAGAAGATATTGCGCACGCATTATCACAAATGTGCCGGGCAAACGGCCACTTCAAAACTTTTTACAGTGTCGCGCAGCATTCCATTAATTGTGCTCAGGAGGCCAGAGAAAGAAAATTATCTGCTAGAATACAATTAGCATGCTTGCTTCATGATGGCAGTGAAGCCTATATTGCTGATATCACAAGACCGGTAAAAGGTTATCTTGATGAGTACAGAAAAATAGAAGAAACCTTGCAGCAAGTTATTTTTGCGAAATACGGGCTTGCTGATTTGAAAGAGCAAGAATTGAGGCAGCTTGCCGATATTGATACTGACTTGTTATATTACGAATTTGAGCATTTGCATCAGCAAAATATCAGGGGTAATATTACAGAGCTTTATTCTCAGCCCGATATTGCTGAAAAAAGTATGACCTCTGTTGAGGAAAATTTCCTTCAAATGACCCAGCTCCTTATGAACAAACTGAGAACAAGCTATACATGAAATAACCGCACAATATTCCAAGCAAGTGATAAATGATTTTGTCGATGCTATGGTGTTGTCTGTTATTGAGAACACTTTTTACAAGTTATTTCAATATCACCGGTGTTATAAAGGTGTTTCTTTTCCACCCATAATCCGCATTTAGTTAGGAGGCCACCGCGTTCGTTAAACACCGGTTGGCCATCATCCAATTCCAATAAATGGGTTGTGTTGTCTACTGACTCAATTATCATCTTTTCACCTCATAATTTATTTTAATTTACATGCTTTTCTACTTGTTTGATGAGTTTTTTAATTTCCTTGAGCGTATTTTCATCTTCAGGTAATTCATAGCGCTCAACTTTAGCTTTTAAAACTTTTTTGGCTTGCGTATAAAAATCTCGTGCATACTTGTAGCGGTACGCAGTACTTGGGTCACTACTCGCTTTTGCCCATTCTTTATCACCCTTCTTTATGTAATAAATGGCAGTTTTATCATATGATGCTGGGGTTTTATCACCTTTTGGCATTCTTTTCGCCTCCTTGAAGACAGATCACACACGGCCTTTCTTGAACTTGGCCATGATTAATTATAAAAAAAATGGTGTTCGACTTCAAAGACATACTAAAGAAATAATGGAGATATTTTAAGGACGAGTTTAACACTTTATGAGGATGGGAGATATATGACATTTGGTGATTTAATCAAAGAATTGAATAATTCAAAACGTAGAAATGGCAAGAAAGTATTTTCGTTTCCACGCAATGAGATTGGTTATCGACTGTTAAATGCTTTGGGAATTCTTGAAGATAAAAAAATTGATATTGATTCAGTTGCTAAATGGATTGATAGAAAAGTTCCTGATAATATCAGTTCTTACTTCCCTAATGGTAGGATCAATAAAGTCAAAGCCGTTAACTTCTTCCAGGAAAATATAGCTAATAATTGGCAGATAGTGCAAAAAAATCTTTCCTTAAGAAATGATAATGGTTGTTTTAATTGTTCCAACGAGGACGAAGAGGTATTTTATCAGAGCCTTCTTGATGAGTTCGTGGAGTCACTTGGCTTACCATCCTCGAAAGAACCAGCCAAAAACATACCAATGGTTAACGAAGTTCCTGTTTTTTCAACAGCTTCCTTGTCCTCATTTAATAATGATAAAGGTGAGATTATATCTCAAACGGAAACAACAACTGAGCAAATACGTGGAATCTTCAAGCAAGCTATTCAAGACTATTGCATGGAAGATTTTATACGCTATGACCCAATGGTTTCTCTTGATGATAACTTGTTAGATAGGACAGATAACTTTCTGAAAACTATCGAGACCGATATACTAGCTGCGTATGAACAAAGCCACGGTCAAACACTGATATATATAAAACTCGTGGAATTTTATCATGAGTTGCAAGGTTATGTTTCATGTTTAAGATTAGGCTTTATATCATACTCCCCATCATATATAAGAGATAGTGGAAGAAATACAATTAAAAATCTATATTATGGCATCTGCCCTGATGAAACACGCTTTGAATATAGAAATAGTCCGCAAGAAATGATGGAGCCACTTTTTAAAAGAAAAGATGAGAATTGACCAAACAGCAAAAAAGTTAAAACAACGATACATTTGCCCTTCGAATGATTGAAAAATAGGTAGACTCGCAAGATGACATCAAAGCAAGGAGCGCGTGCAATTTGCGCTCCGCAATAAACCACCGCTATGCGGGTGGACCTAGGTTCATAAAGCTGAGAAGAATATGATTATATAGCTGTTTTAAATGGCAAAAACACAGAAAAATAAAGGTTTTAAAAATTGCTTTAACGAAGTAACAAATAAGCTGCATTTTGAATCCATTGGAGGCTCCTATGTCCAACTTCGCATTTTTAAATAAAAAATGGCCGGTACTCTCGGATAGTGCCCGTTTGGCAGAGCAATACATAAGCACCGATCCGAATGCGGCCATGTTCAAAATCAGAATATTTTCAGAAAAACTTATGGATCTGACTTTAGTTGTGCTAAACATACAAACAGAGTATAACCTTAGTCAACACGAAAAGATCCAAGTGCTACGTAAAGCTAAAATCAATAGCGCAATACCTGACTTGTTTGATATAGTAAGGAAACTTGGCAATAAAGCAGCCCATGATGGGCACAACGATTTGGAAGATGCTAAAAAATGTTTACTCAGCATCTATAAATTATCTGCCTGGTTTTATGCTAAAGTTACTGGCGATAAATCACTCTTTCCGCTCACCTTCAATTGGTCACTAATTAAGAAACAATCAGTAGCTAAGATACAAGTTGATGAAGCTGCCTACGCTAAGGGAATCGAGGCATTGAAAGCAGCTTATGAGCAGGAACTTAATAAACTCAAACAAAAATTGTCCGAAAATCCTCCAGACCAAGAAAAAACAGAGGAAGCGGTGGCTGTTGTCACCAATACTCTGGGACTCACTGAAAACGCAACCCGCCGTGAACTCATTGACATTATGTTTAGAGAAGCCGGGTGGGATGCCGACGATAAGCGGCAGGTGGAAAGGGAATACCCAGTTGCACCTTTCCCCAGTAAATCCGGCAAAGGCCGTGCCGACTATGTTCTCTGGGATAAAAAAGGACAACCCATTGCTGTCATTGAAGCCAAGAAGACAGCTATTGATGCCCTAACCGGTCAGCACCAAGGAAACCTATATGCCGATGCCTTAGAACAGATGCACGGATTCCGTCCCGTTATTTTTTATACTAACGGACATGAAATCTTTATCTGGGATGACAGATACAGTGCACCACGGCAAATTTGGGGTTTCTATACCTTAGCAGATTTAGAATACTTATTCTTTCAACATACACATAAGCAACCGTTAAGCACAGTAAGCATTGACGGCTCTATAGCTGGACGCCCTTATCAGATCGAAGGCATTAAACGGGTTTATGAAAACTTTGACAATGGCGGGCGCAAAGCCTTACTCGTCATGGCGACCGGCTGCGGTAAAACACGGACAGTTATTGCCTTGACTAAAGGCATGCTGAAGGCTCAATGGGCCAAACGTATCCTGTTCCTAGCCGACAGGGATGAGCTTGTTAAACAAGCCAAAGAACAGAAAAACAGTTTTAAGGTATTTATGCCTGAGGCTACCAGCACCCGCATCACCGGGATGACTGCCGATAATCGGGAAAGCAGCCTGTATTTTGCCACCTACCAGACCATGATTCGCTATTATACCGAGTTTAGTGTCGGTTTTTTTGATTTGATTATCTGCGATGAATCCCATCGTAGTATTTATCAAACCTACCGTGACATTATCGAATATTTCGATGCCCATGTGGTTGGTCTTACCGCCACACCGGTTGGCTATATCAATCGCAATACTTTTACTCTGTTTAATTGTCCTAGCGGCGACCCGACTTTCTACTATCCTTACGAAGAAGCCTGCGACCACCTGCCGCCGTATTTGCTGCGTTACAAAGCCTTAGATGCTACCACCAAAATCCTGCGTCAAGGCATCAAATGGGAAAACCTGACCGAAGAGCAGAAACAGCAAATCGAAGAAGATGGGCTGGATGAAACCCAGATCAATTTTGACAAAGAAGCCCTTGAGGAATTTGTCACTAATAAAGATACCAATCGCTTTATCCTTGAGACCCTGATGACCAAAGGCATTCGGGTAGGGGACGATATTGGCAAAACCATCATCTTTGCCCGTAATATAAACCATGCCAAACTGTTAATCCAATTGTTTGATGAAGAATTATATCCCCAGTACAACGGCAAGCTAGCTGCTATTATACATTCAAAAATTGAGAAGAAAGAAGAAGTACTCAACGACTTCAAAGAAAAAGACCGGCCGCGTATCGCCATATCGGTAGATATGCTGGATACAGGCATCGATGTGCCCGAAGTGGTCAATCTGGTATTTGCCAAGCCGGTGTATTCGAAAGTTAAGTTTATGCAAATGTTGGGGCGGGGGACACGCCTATGCCCTGACCTGTTTGGCAAAGGCCAGCATAAAGAATGCTTTATGGTACTTGATCACTGGAAAAACTTTGAGTTTTTTGATATCAAACCGGACGGCAATTTACCCAGCCAAACCAAAGCCGCCCTGCAAATGAGCCTGGAGCTTAGAATCCAGATGCTCCATACCCTTGGCCAAAAAGGAATGACGAATAAACAGGCTGATCTCATTGCGACCATCCGACAAGACATTGAGGGACTGCCTGCCACCTCAGTCGAGGTACGCAAGAACTGGAAGACGCTGGAATGGCTAAAGCTTGACCAAACCTGGAACCTCCTCAGCAATGAACTTACCACCAAGTTGAAAACCGAGGTTGCACCGCTCATGCAATGGGTGGATGTTGAAGGGCAAAAAGATGCTCTCTGGTTTGATAATCAAATGTACCGTATGCAACTTCTAAAATTGCAAAACGATCCCAAGCTGGAGGAACATATTGATAATATTGTGTACGAGCTTTCCCGTTTGCGGCTTAATCTTAACCAGTTTAACAATATCCGCGACTATTGTTTAGAACTCATGAAGCCTGAGTTCTGGCACAAAGCTGATTATGACGCTATCGAAAAGGCCCGTCAGACACTAAGGGATTATATGAAATATCGCGGGGACAAACCCGGTAAACCTTTTATAAAATTAGATATTGCCGACACCGAGCATCAGGTCGTCAAAATAAAAGAGGCCACTGCCAGCTACACAACCGATATGGGCCCCTATGAAGAACGGGTGAAGAAAGCCCTGGAATCCCAACTCGAAATGCAGCTTGTCATTCAAAAAATACGTCGCGGCCAACTGCTGACAAAGCAGGATGTGGATACCATCTATCAAATCTTTAACTCCGGGCGCGTGGAATTTACCCTTGACGAGCTGGCGCAGACCACCCATGTCAAACAAAGCGACCTTGTCGGACTGCTACGACAGTTCGTTGGGATCGATATCGAGGAACTTGATAATCGCTTTAACCAGTTTATCCAGGCTCATAGCGGTAAAATGTCGGCTATGCAGATTAGTACCTTGGAAATGATCAAAAACGATATCATTAAGAATAAAGGCATATCCTTTGCCGCTCTATACGAACCACCTTATACTGCCCGCAGTCAAAACGGTATTGACGGGATTTTCGGCGGTAAAACACCAGAAGTCTTTGCACTCATCACACCATACAAAGTAGAGTTGGAGGAAAAACATGCTTAATGCAGAGCTACGCAGTAAAGTAGATAAATTATGGGACAATTTTTGGTCAGGAGGCATATCTAACCCCCTGACCGTTGTCGAACAAATATCCTACTTGTTATTTATCAAACGTTTAGATGACCGGGAAATCCTCGAAGAAAGAAAAGCAAACCAGCTAGGCCGTCAGTACCAGTCCATCTTCCCTAGTGAAGAATGCCGCTGGTCTGTTTTTTGTCACTTCGACTCACAAAAAATGCTGGATAACATGCTGGAGAAAGTATTTCCCTTTATCAAAACCTATGGCAAAGAAGAAAACACCGCCTTCTATGAATACATGAAAGATGCCGTGTTTATGATCCAGAAACCCAGTCTGTTGTTTGAGGCTATTCAGCTTATTGACGGCATGAATATGGATGACCAGGATACCAAAGGGGATTTATACGAATACTTACTGTCCAAGCTATCCACCGCCGGCGTCAACGGTCAGTTCCGCACACCCCGCCATATAATCAAAATGATGGTCGAACTTCTTGACCCCAGTATTGACGATGTCATTTGTGATCCGGCCTGCGGTACGGCTGGCTTCCTGGTGACCGCCGCCGAACACATCCTGCGTAAGTACACCAGCCCTGGTGCAATATTTACCGATGAAGCCGGTAATGTACATGATAAAATCGGTGACCAGTTAACTAAAGACCAGTGGAATCATTATCAAAACAATATGTTTCACGGCACCGACTTCGATACTTCCATGCTCAGAATCTCTTCTATGAACCTGATGCTCCACGGTTTTGATAATCCCAACATCGCCTACGCCGATGCCTTATCCTCCCGTTACGAAGAGAAAGACCGCTATACCATGATTCTGGCCAATCCGCCCTTTAAAGGCAGTCTGGATGAAGGTGATATCAATTCTTCGCTCCGTAAAGTAGTAAAAACCAAAAAGACCGAGCTATTATTCCTAGCCCTCATGCTGCGTACCCTTGACCTGGGTGGCCGCTGCGCCGTCATCGTACCTGACGGCGTGCTGTTCGGCTCGTCTACCGCCCATAAAAGCATTCGCAAAGCTCTTATTGAAGAAAACCAACTGGAAGCCATCATCTCCATGCCCTCAGGAGTATTCAAACCCTATGCAGGCGTGTCTACTGCCGTAGTCATCTTCACCAAAGGCGGCAGAACCGATAATGTCTGGTTCTACGATATGCAATCTGACGGGTATTCACTGGATGATAAGCGTAATAAGATAGACGATGATGATATACCTGATATTACTGCGCGGTTTAAGAATTTGCAAGGCGAAGAGGAGAGAAAACGGACAGATAAATCGTTCTTTGTGCCCAAAGATGAAATAATGGGCAATGATTATGACTTGTCAATTAATAAGTATAAGGAAATTGAGCATGCGGAAGTAGAGTATGACTCACCTACTAAAATATTAGCAAAAATTAGCATAATGGAAAGCGAAATAATTATGGGCATTAATGAGTTAGAATCTATAATAAAGAGCCAATAGTTTAATGAGGTAGAATTATGAGAAGTAGTTATCCATTGAAAAAACTTTCCGATATTATTGATGTTAGAGATGGAACGCATGACTCCCCGAAATATGTTTCAGAGGGATATCCGCTTGTTACTTCTAAAAATATTAAGGATGGCAAATTGGATTTTGGGAACGTTAGTTTAATTTCAGAAGAGGACTTTGAGAAGATTAATCAACGTTCAAAAGTTGATATAGGCGATATCATTATGCCAATGATAGGAACAATCGGCAATCCAGTAATTGTTAATACAGACGTATTATTTGCAATAAAAAATGTGGCATTATTTAAGTTACAAGGTAATGTGGATAATCGTTATGTCTATTATTCATTGAGATCTCCCATTGTAATAAACCAACTACAAGCTTTAAGAAGAGGTGGAACACAGGAGTTTGTGTCTCTTGCAAATATAAGAAATTTGCATATCCCCCTTCCCCCCTCGAAACCCAGAAAAAAATTGCCGCTGTTTTGGACAAAGCCCAGGAACTCATCGAAAAACGCAAAGAGCAGCTTGCCAAAATGGATGAGTTTGTGCAGAGTGTGTTTTTAGAGATGTTTGGTGATCCGGTTCGGAATGAAAAGGGGTGGAAGAAGACTGAATTTGGAGTGAACATACTCGATGTTAAAAATGGGTTGACTAGAAGAAGAAAAGAAATAGAAAATACGGGTTGCATTGTGCTTAGGCTTAGAGATATAAAAGCAAATCTAATTGATTTTAGTGATGTTAATAGGATTAAGCTTGATGATAAAGAAATGGATATGTATTGGATTAAAGAAGGCGATTTGTTATTTATTAGGGTAAATGGTAATGATGAATACGTTGGTCGCTGTGCAGTATTTCAGGGCTATAGCGAATCGGTATATTTTAATGATCATATAATGAGAGTACGTATTAATAGTCAATACTTGAATTCGACTTTTGTGTCGTACTATCTTAATAGTGTATATGGAAAGAAGGAAATCAGAAAATATATTAAAACATCTGCAGGGCAATATACGATAAATCAGCAAGGTCTCGAACGTATATCAGTTTTTATCCCCCCCTTAAACCTCCAAAACCAATTCACTGCCATCGTCGAAAAAACCGAACAACAAAAATCCCTGATGCAGCAGAGCCTGACCGAAATGGAAAATAACATGAGCAGCCTGATGCAGCAGGCTTTTAAGGGTGAATTATGGTAAATGAATTAAAACCCTAATCAAAACAGCCATTCGTCGAAATTCTGACCGGGGCTTCGTACCCTATATCGGCTGCAACCGGGTATGCGCCGAAATGATGGCGGTGATGCAGTAGCCGAGGAACAGGCCCAAGCCGGTGATTTTCAGCAGGCCTTTGACATCTACCTCATGGTACTTGTCGAAGCAATTAAGCTGATTGCTTATGCCGACGATTCCTCCGGCGCCGCCGGGGATGTGATTATTGGCTTCAGCCAGTGGAGCGCGTGCATTTTGCGCTCCACAATAAACCACCCGCTATGCGGGTGCGGAAACGGAGGTTATACAAAAAAAAAATCACCTTATTCGCTATAATGTAGGTGTTCAAGCCAAAATTATAACGAAGGAAAGGTGATTGTAAATGGACACAAAGGCGCACAGTTTGTCACACACTAAATGGATGTGTAAATACCATATAGTATTCACACCCAAGTATAGACGAAAAATAATCTATAATCAATACAAAGAAAGTGTAAGGGATATATTGAAACAGCTATGTGCATACAAAGGTGTAGAGATATTAGAGGGGCGCGTAATGATAGATCATGTTCATATGCTGGTGAGTATACCACCGAAGATTAGCGTATCAGCATTCATGGGCTATCTCAAAGGGAAAAGTGCATTAATGATGTTTGATAAGCATGCAAACTTGAAGTACAAATTTGGGAATAGGCATTTTTGGTCAGAAGGCTATTATGTAAGTACAGTAGGACTCAATGAAGCAACAATAAAAAAGTATATTGAAGAGCAAGAAAAACATGATATAGCAATGGATAAATTAAGTGTCAAGGAGTATGAGGACCCCTTTAAGGGGTAGCAGGTAATACAAAAACCCTTTTAAGGGTAGCAACGGGTCAAAGGCGTTAAGGCTTGAACAAAGTGAAAGCCAGCGTCTTTAGGCGCTGGCCAGTAACTGCCCCTTATAGGGGCGAGCAAGCCACCCGTTTTACGGGTGGTCTTGACTTATGACTGTATTAGCGAGATAGATAGCCTGTGCATTGATGTTCAGGAAATAAAACCGCCAGATTTTTCGCATGTGACCTACGAAATATTTGAAGAGTATATACTGACTGAAGCCAAAGCGGCAACCGACCGTGGGAAATACAAAAATGTTTGTCGCATTATCAAAACCCTATCGGCTGCGGGTGGAAAAACTAGGGCACTAGAGATAATGGAGCGGTTAAATGAATTGTATCAGCGCCGACCCGCTATGCTGGACGAAATTGCTGCCATAAGAAAGAAAATATGACTTTCGAATTTTCAAAGTGGCAATACTATGTAATAATAAATATGAGATGAAAAGGCTTGGGACTTCCAAAAGGGAGGTGTTTGCATGGCTATACCGACGAATAGTTGTCTGTCGCTAGAGTTACTTAATAAATTAATATATCGTATTCAGGCTAAACTTGATAATCATATTGAAAAGATAATTCTTTTTGGCTCCTGTGCCCGGGGTGAAGCGCAGGAGGATTCAGACATCGACGTAATGGTCTTAATTAGAGCCGATGGGCACGATCTGAAGAAATTCCGCGACAATTTGGTGGACATTGCCTTCGAACTGTCTCTAGAACATGATGTAGATATTTCAATTTTATCTCAGGATCTTGAAGAGTATGAGAAGTGGTCGCCCTATATACCATTCTTCCAAAACGTTCGGAAGGAGGGTATAGTGGTATATGAACGAACCAATCAGGGAGCTATCGAAATACCGATTAGAGAAGGCCAAGTTGGAGCTTGAAGCAACAAATGTATTAATAGAGGATGAGCTCTATAATCAGGCACTTAATAGGGCTTATTATAGTATCTTTCATGCTATGCGCGCTGTACTTGCTTTAGATATGTTCGATTCAAAAAAGCATCCGGGGTCTTTGGACGCTAAGCCATTTATTGCCTTGACATACTGATATTGCCATGATATATATATAATAAGTTAAGGAAAAAGGGAGTGTATTGATGTCGGTAATTCTGTAAGGATTTAGGTTAAGCGCATGAGATGAGCAATTGTTTTGCTCTTATTTGTGTTGTCAAAAACTGCCTTACAGATTGAATGAGCATCCATTTTTATAATGGAGTAATTTGTAGCGCAGTAGCATACTGTGCTTTTTTTATTTTCTTTCTATAAGGCAAAATTAGAAAGGAAGAATAACATGTATACATTTACAAACCAGTTTATTTCTAATGTTAAAAAAGCTGATTTCTTAAAAGCCACTATGATGGGGCCAAATGCCATGCGAGTAGCGGAGGAATTAACGTCACACCTACACATCAATGAGAATATGCGAATACTTGACCTCGGTTGCGGGTGTGGCCTTTCCACGATTTTATTAGCGAAAAAATTTGGTGCGTTCGTTTTCGCCGCCGACCTTTGGATTTCGCCAACTGAAAACTATGAGCGTTTCCAATCTATCGGAATTGATGATAAGGCCGTTCCAATTTTCGTAGACGCAACCAAAGGGTTGCCATTCGCCAATAGATATTTTGACTTGTTGATCACCGTGGACGCTTACCATTATTTCGGTGATACGGCGGAAATGCTCCCGGCGCTCATTCCTTTTGTGAAAAAGGGCGGCTATATCGCCGTGGCTATTCCCGGCTTACAATACGAATTTGAGAAAAATGTTCCCGCTGAAATGCAGCCGTTTTGGAATAGCGAGATGGAAAGAACCTTGCACTCTCTTGATTGGTGGAAAAATTTGTGGAAGAGGACAGAGGGTATTGAACTAGTGGACAGTCGTGAAATGGTCAGTTGCAGACAGGCATGGGAAGAATGGCTGACCGGTTATCACCCCGTTATCGCTAATGACATCAAAATGATGGAAGCTGAGGGCGGAAAGTATTTTAATCTTATTCAGCTGATAGCTAAAATTATCTGAATATCTTTGCAATTTTACCGCTCACCTAACCCGCAAAGGCGTACCAAATAAGTATTATTTACGCCGGATCTGAAATAGACAGCCACATGGCTGTCTATTTTTCGTAAATCTACTTGCATTTTATGTAAAAACATACTACTATTAGAAAAGGATGGAAATTAAAAAGTAGAGTCGCCGTGTCCTATAGGTGTGTCACCACCTACAGGCACGAGCAGGTGCCACACCACCTACACGTAACAGCGAACTGTTCACGACGACAATCTTATTATACCCGTTTGCCGGCTTGATTACAAGTTTTGACAATTCGGCTGTAATGGTTGTCGCCAAAAGCAGAGAGCTGTGCGACTGCATGCCATATTCGCTTGATTCATATCAAGATACAGGTTTGATTGTATCTTGTTACTGTTGCAAGTATCGATTGGATCGCAGGTGTAGGGTGAATAATCCTGCATTTGTGATCCTTTTTAATTTCCTCCTGTAAAAATTCCCATGATCTGAGGACTAACTTTCAGTTGGGATTAGAACTCCACCTGAAGCTAAGTCTAAATTACGGGTGATTACAGGAGGGCATAGAGCCTCCGTATCAAAAAGGGAGGGCATTTCATTATGGTAATGGTGCATACACCAGGTAAAAAAATCGAATGTGTAGAGCTTAAACAAGTCCAGTTTAAACTGCTTATTGATGAAAATGGGCAACAGTATCTGCTGATGTACGATTTGGGTCAGCAATACCTATATGGCGTACAACATCAGAAAAAGGATCAGCCGGATTTCACCTATATTGATGAAGTAATCCATATCGAAGAGGAACCGCTGCGTAAAAGCAGCTTTCAAAACTGGTCCAGGATAAACCTTATCTAATTTTTTATCCGCCGCATTGCATGGTAACTACTAAAAAGGACAGGGGGGTGGAGGAACCGTCTTGAATTTAAGACGCTACCACCGTCCCCCTGTCCTTTCTTTCAAACCGAAGGAGAGCAACAGATATGGAACGAGTACTCTCGACTGATCACCAACGCAGTTATCTACTACAATACCGCGTTGCTATCGCGGGTATACGAACAAAAACAGGCAGTCAATGATCAGGCAGCCATGGATGCATATCTGGATAATCATAATGTACATATTTGGCTGAATTCGAGGATATCTCCAAAATGAGGAGGTTGAATTAATGGAATCAATCTGTGAAATTGTCGGCACGGAACATTGGGTAGATCATGCTGATGTCAGGCTTTATATCTGGGAAAAATGTACGGGAGGAGCCGACGGAAAACCGGTTGTCGTCTTGGCTCACGGCTCTGGGACGGCCAGTCGGGAGAGTTTTGATCTCCAAGTACCAGGAAAGCCTTCCTACAGTCTTATGGATTTTTTAGTGCGTGAGGGATTCGATGTGTTTGCTCTGGATTGCAGGGGCATGGGCCGTTCCACTCGTCCCGAAGGGCACATTACCACCTCGGAAGCGAGCGAAGATTTAAATGCTGTGGTGGATTACATTTTGAAGTTAAGAGGCGTACAGAAGGTCAACCTCCTTGGTTGGTCATGGGGTACGCAGTACGCCGGAATGTTTATCATGGCTTACCCTAAAAAAACGGCAAAGTTCGTGAGTTACGCACAGATGCATGTCGACAGTCCGGATCTTGCTAAGAGGCGCCCCAAGATCGAGGCTTTCCGAAAAAACCCCTATGTCAGCATTCCCGAAACTGGCTGGAAAGACCGTTTCTATTCGATGACACCGGCTGAGGCCAATGATCCTGAAGTCGTGGACAGCTTTGCCAAAGCTGCCATCGGAATCGAGGTTCGGACTCCCACTGGACCCCATCTTGATATGGTCACCATTATGCCTATGGTAAATCCCCGGCTTTTATCGGTCCCAACGATGATAATTCACGGCGAATACGATGATGTGGCTGACATCGAAGGGCTATTACAGTTTTTCAAACACCTTCCCAATCCTTATAAGCGCTATATTGTCATTCCCAACGCCGGCCATATGATGCATCTCCAAAAAGGCCATCGCTTGTTTCAACACGAGGTGGCAGGATTCTTTAAAGATGCATGGCAGTAGGAGTCAGAAAAGAGCCTGCTGTAAGTAGCGTGATGTAATAAGGGCCTTTTAAAATTTGTTAAAATATCATTTGAAGGAGAGGAATTACTACTATGAAAGTGGATTTGCCAGACATGATTACAAGGTGGCCCGAAATTGATATGCCGAATGATAGCATAAAAGGGCATCTTATCCAGGGAAAATCAAATCAAGCAATTTTCTTCGAAGTAAAGGCTGGCACACGGTTTCCTGATCATTTACATGCTGCACAATGGGGAATTGTCATTGAGGGTGAATTTGAAATTACTGTCAGAAGCGAAAAAAAGTATACAAAAAAGGTGATACATATTTTGTTCCAGGGAACACTCTTCACTCCGGATATTATATTACGGATGTTATCTCTTTTGATATATTTGATGATGAGGGATACTTTAAACTGAAAACTTCAACTGAAAGTTAGTAAAAACAATCTTCACCATACACGCAAAGCAAGTGGGGGTGTCACAGGGACGGGTTGCCGACATTTGCGTATTTCTTGCATACCAACCTTCGTTCTACCTTACTAAAACACCTATATGTCGATAACCCCGTCCCCTCGACACCTGCTCCCCTCGACACCTGCTCCCCTCGACACCTGACACCTAATTTGTCGAACTTTGCGATTACTTTGCCCCTGGTTGCGTGGATGCTGCTTTTTGGTTCATATGCTCGGAAAAGGACAGGGGAAACGGAAAAGGACAGGGGGACGGAGGAACCGTCTTGAACTTAAGACGCTACCTCGTCCCTCTGTTAAATAAAGAACTCTTCAGCTTCCTTGAAAAAATCGAAATATATCTTAACGTTCTCTAAATCATACCAATTTCTAACTTTAGCAGGAACAGAATCAAGGTCATAAATTTGTGCACCATCAACTGACAGTATAAACGGTGAATGGGTTGCAATAATAAATTGACATTTACAATAATAAGCACAATCGATTATTAACTTTGAAAGCTGGAGCTGGAATTTTGGAGATAAACTATTTTCCGGCTCATCTAAAAGATATAAACTATTTGTTTGAAACTGTTTATCAAAATAAGACAGAGCTGTTTCACCATTTGAAAACTGTTCGATATTACGACCAGCACGGTCAGTAACAAAGCTGGTTTGAGTTTGTCTTCTGGCTGCATTTTGAACTTTTAACCGTTCATAATCATCCATTAATTTAAACTGAATTTTCTCTCTATTTGCATCAGTTAGTTCCTGATATTTTTGTTTCTGTAAAGCTTTATTCTTATTTATACGAGAATTCTCATTGCGAATGGTAAAACAAAAAACACTTTTTTATGTTCATCAACAAGCATATTTGCAGGTCGAAAATCGCAATGAATAAATGATTTAAAGCTATCAATTTCTGATATTAGTTTTTGTTTTTCTAAAACCAACCGTTTTATCCTGCCGTGTATTTCTTCGCCTACTCGCATTCTTACCGTTGGATTATCTAAAAAACACTGATACCACATTGCATAGGGTGGCACATCAAATTCTGCAAGTCCTATGGTTTTTTCTTTGGGAGTATTATGTATGATCGCGGCGGCTCTAGCTACTTGTTCCAGCAAAGAATGGTCACATTGATTGCTTTCTATAATATGCTTTTGCAAAGAGACGCCGTTAATATACTGTTATATAAAAATATTTGCTTTATGTTTCGTGGTGTGAAACAATAGGTTCGGAACGTTTATTTTATCTTTTACTAATTCATAAGCCATAGTTTCATTATTAAGGTCGTTACTATTAGCTGTCCTTAATAAAAATTTGCCTTTATTTGTACCAACTACAAAGTTGCTATTTCGACATCCAATCTGTATCGCCTTAAAATCTGTGATAGTTAATGTATTGTCATATTCAGTAAATATACTTTTCAATTCTTCAGTCTTTACATCAATAATTGGTGTTGAGCGTTCCCAGTCTAAATCCAGCACTCTATTAACTCCAATCTGCATATTATATAAATATCAGTACTGCAACATTATAGAAATGTGTCATATATGTAATTGTAATATTTTACAAAATCATCGTCAACATAAAGTAATTAAAACAGCAAAAATCTCTTAATCAAATGCCTGCTTAAACCTGGTAGTAGTAATGACTCGAATATTCGTTAAATGCTAATGAAAACATTTAGCTTGAGCAACAAGACCATGGATAGATAGGATTGCGAGAGGCTCTATGAGCAGTTTTCTAATGAACCTTACTTGTTGAGCAGTATTAAAAACGATTTTTTCTCTTCACATACTTGCATTCTGTGTAAAAAAGCACTATTATTAGAAAAGGATGGAAATTAAAAAGTAGAGTCGCCGTGTCCCATAGGTGGTAGGACACCTATAGGCACGAGCAGGTGCACAGACACCTACACGTAACAGCGAACTGTTCACGACGACAATCTTATTATACCCGTTTGCCAGCTTGATTACAAGTTTTGACAATTCGGCTGTAATGATTGTCGCGAAAGGCAGAGAGCTGTGCGACTGCATGCAATATTCGCTTGATTCATATCAAGATACAGGTTTGGTTGTACCCTCTGTATCTTGATACTGTTGCAAGTATCGATGGGATCGCATGTGTAGGGTGAATAATTCTGCATTTGTGATCCTTTTTAATTTCCTCCTGTAAAATTTCCCATTAATGGGCGATTACAGGAGGGTATAGAAAGCCTCCGTAGTAAAAAAGGGAGGGTAATTCATTATGGTAACGGTGTATACACCAGGTAAAAAAATTGAATGTGCAGAGATCAACCTCGTCCAGTTTAAACTGTTAATTGATGAAACTGGGCAAGAATTTCTGCTGATGTACGATTTAAATCGGCAATACCTGTATACCCTACAACGTGTGGACGGAGAGCGTTCGGATTTCACCTATATTGATGAGGTAATCCAAATCGAAGAAGAACCGCAGCGTAGGAAAATCTTTCAAACTTGTCTATGATAACCATTAGCGTGTTAGATAAAATAGGTAAAACGAGTTTGGCATAAAAGATACGAACATTTTCCTAGTATTTTTGAAAGTGGAACAGCGATAACGGAGTATGGATTTTCCATACTCCGTTATATATTTCCTTAAAAAATGTTGAATTTAGTAATTTATATGTGTAATTTAGTGTTAATTTATGAATAAATTTATTGAATTTTACAGTAAAATATATTATATTATTGACAACAACTGCAAGGAGGTTGCTCGTTATGTACCGAAAAATAATGCAATATCTTACGGAATGGAAGAGGAGCCCCTATCGGAAACCACTAATTTTACAGGGCGCAAGACAAGTAGGGAAGACCTATTCTGTGCTAGAGTTTGGCCGTGAGCACTATGAAAATGTTGCTTATTTCAATTTTGAAACCAATCCGCAGCTTATTAAAACCTTTGCCGAGAGCTTGGAACCAAGCTACCTTATTCCGATACTTTCCCGGCTGGCTAATCAGACGATTGTCAGGGAAAAAACGCTAATTGTTCTGGATGAGGTTCAACTTTGTGAGAGGGCCTTAACCTCACTCAAATACTTTTGTGAAAATGCGCCAGAATATCATGTGATTGTTGCAGGAAGTCTGTTGGGTGTTGCTGTCAATCGTGAACAATTTTCGTTCCCAGTGGGGAAAGTGGATATCAAGACGCTTCATCCGATGGATTTGGAAGAATTTTTGCTTGCCTATGGAGAGGAGGATCTTGTCAGTCAAATAAAAGAATGTTTCGATCATGATACACCGTTGCCTTCCATTCTACATGAAGCGGCGTTACAATACTATCGCCAATATCTGGTGGTCGGGGGGATGCCGGATTGCGTCAATAAATATTTGGAAACAAAAGACTTTGTTCTCGTCCGGCACACGCAGGATACGATTCTGATGAGCTATCTTAATGATATGAGCAAATACAATACGTCAAATGAAATCAAGAAAACACACCTGGTTTATGATAATATTACGGTTCAGCTTTCAAAGCAGAATACCCGTTTTCAATACAAGTTGATGAAAAAAGGTGGCAGAGCATCCGAATTTGAAAATGCTATCGAATGGCTTACACTTTCTGGTATTGTAACGAAAATATATCGTGCCGAACAGCCAAAGAAACCACTGGAGAATTATCGTGATATTGATTCTTTTAAAATCTATGTTTCCGATGTGGGGTTCTTGTGCGCGAAAAAGGATATTGTTCCGGAAGATGTGCTGTTTTTGTCGGACGAACTGAACGATTTTAAAGGCGGAATGGTTGAGAACTATGTATGCTGCCAGCTCACAGCAAATGGGTACATCAGCTATTATTGGGCCTCTAACCGTAGCGCAGAAGTTGATTTTATTATCCAACGGAATGGGAATATCATTCCGATTGAGGTAAAAGCTGCTGATAATACAAAGTCGAAAAGCCTCGCCATCTATATTCAAAATTATAAACCGGAGTATGCCATTAAGTTGTCAACAAAGAATTTCGGCTTTGAGTCTGGTAAAAAAACGGTTCCCTTATATGCTGCGTTTTGCTTATGAAATGAGAATTCTATAGTTGATATTAATTAATCTGTAAAAGTATGACATATACTACTGCGAAAGGGACGTTCCAGTAGTATAAGAGACTATAGACCATAAGGAGAGGC
The DNA here is from genome assembly GCF_057319775.1 of Sporomusa sp. 246TCP1. Classification (NCBI taxonomy): domain Bacteria; kingdom Bacillati; phylum Bacillota; class Negativicutes; order Selenomonadales; family Sporomusaceae; genus Sporomusa; species Sporomusa sp. 246TCP1. Next base: position 1,926,527 of record NZ_CM170492.1, read on the forward strand.
GACCGCAATATATACATCCATATTAGTTACGCCGTCTGTTTCATATACCTTCTCAAAACAAGGTAAGATTTCTTTTGCTTGTTTATGCTGGAGGCCGTTTACTTCTATATATCGCATAAGCGTCTTATATGCATTTGGAATCAATGAGAATGCTGCCCTAAATGGTTCGCTAATTGTGATAACCGCATACCGCTGACTTGCTTGCGTAATAATTTCCAAGTCTGTGCAAGTTGAATGAAAGCCTGGTGGCAGAATACATGCAGCTGCATAACCGTGCATATGATACACATTGATTTGTTCCTGAGATACAAACGGAAAATCCCATCCGATGATTTCCGGCTGCTCTATCCCGCAAGAAGTTGCCCAAGCGTTTACATGCTTTACAGCATCATCTTCTGGCATTCCGCTGATGACTGCGTATCTGACATATTTGAAAGACGGTAACTCTTCCAATCTGATATTTGTATATGCATCACTATCTGAATTCATATTTCCACGCAACAGTTCATCTAAAGAGCAAGAGAATAGTTTGCACAGCTCAATAGCCGTTTCCATTTCCGGGAAAGCCGAATCCATTTCCCATTTTGATATAGTTTGTCGGGATACTCCCATCTTCTCTGCTAATTTATCTTGTGTCATCCCCTTGTGCATTTTTCTGAGGAACTGCAAATTCTGTCCAAAGCTCATATCATTATTCTCCTTTGCATTTGATGAATATATTATGACAGATGAAAAAATGTAAGTACACCAATTTGCATTTCCTTTTTTAGCAATGTGTGCAACCTGAAGTTGCGTACAAGGGATAGTGGGAGCATCCTTGTTATGTACTGAAAAGAAATGTGAAAATAACATGACTTGTTAGGTGAAAATGGCAATGCAGTTCGAGAAATTATAATGTTTATGCTATATACTTATAGTGGAGGTAGGAAATGACTGAATCAGAGCCGATAAAAGCTGTAATACGTATGCAGGATTATATTCACCAAAATATTAATATTGAATTAACCATTGATGATATATGCTCCGAAGCAGGATATTCAAAAAGACATTCTTTGCGGATATTCAAAGAGTTGTTGAATAAAACAGTTTTCGAATATATACGAGAGATGTTTCCCAACAACTATTTGGCTCCAACTCCTATGAGTTATTACTATCTACTACTGCGTTCAAAAGGAATGAATACTATGAGTGAAGCAAGAACAATTACCGCAACTTTCATCACAAAACCAGCCCGCAAATTGATTATTAAACGCGGAATTTTGTCTACTGACTATTTTACCTATTGCGATGAAATCGGGTGTGATATTTGGGACATTTTAGAAAAAGTACCAAACCGTATAGATAAAGTTTCGTTTGTTATTTTGCCGGAATATTTAATAACCGAAGGAACTTCGAAAGTTGGCTGTGCCGTAGAAGTGCCATTGGACTATAATTCGTCTATTCCGGGAGGTTGCGACATCATTGAACTGGCTGGACAAAAAATGCTTTGGTTTCAGGGTGCGCCTTATGAAAATGAAAGCTGGTATGGCGGTGCGCATTCTGAAATGGATAATGCCATTCAAAATTACAAGCCGGAATTGTATGGATATAGATTTGCATATGACCTTGCACCAAAATATTATTTTTTGACTTCTGCAAAAGACGGTTGCAGAGTATTAGTTCCGGTAGTTAACTTGTGCGAGAAATAAATACCATTTATATTCAAGGAAGACATTGAACAAAGCAATTTGTGATACCCACCGTTTAGAATTATTTAGCCTTGATATCCAGAGAAGAGGTTGAGAATGAATGCTAAATGCATATTTATTGGCTGGAATTGCCATGGTATTTTGGGGTATTGCGCCGATCTTCGGAAAACTCGGGCTGGGGGGCGTTCAGCCTCTGGCCGCCCTTACCGTACGCAGTGTGATTATCAGTCTATTACTCTTGGTAATAGTAACCATCAAGGGCCAATGGGGATTAGTGGCCGAAATGACCGCTAAAAACGCCATGTACATAGCTTTGGAAGGAATTTGCGCCGCGCTGTTGGGTCAACTCGCCTATTATTATGCCTTGAAATTTGGGGAAGTGGGGCGTGTGTCACCGATTGTCGCTGCTTTTCCTCTGGTTGCCGTATTCTTAGGAATTATATTTCTGGGGGAAAAAGTCACGTTCTACAAATTATTAGCATCAGTGCTTATTGTTGCCGGAATTGTCTTGTTGAGATATTAGAAAATGATTACTGAAGCAAGAATATTCCAAAAGACTAATTGAAGGTTAGAAAATGATTTGCAATTATGTTGTTTATGGATATTGCCTTATGGACAATCATATTCATTTGGTCATCAAAGAAACTGAAGAAAAAATTTATCTTGCATTATGAAACGCATTGGAGTGCGTTTTGTATCATGGTATAATCGAAAATATAAAAGGTATGGGCATTTATATTGCCGGATTGACAGGAATCAGTCAAAGTGTAATTTCACGGGTTTAATATGAAAGGAGATTATGTTGAACTATCAAGATTTTATGAAACAAGTGAACAGCCGCTTGGATAAAATGTCAACAGAAGATTTGCGGAGCCTATTGGCAAAATGGGCCAGTGAAGTACAGCCTACAGCAAGATGCGAGTTTCTGGTTAAGCTAATAAGTTCACAGGAAACTAAGCTTAGCGAACAAATGGGAAAAGATATTTTTGAAGAAATTATGTCTTTTGCAGAACGGGTTGCTAATGGTGACTATTGTGACGGCTGGGGCTGGGATGAGACTCTTGGTGAAGAGCGGGACTGGGGTGATGAAAGCTGGGCTGAAGAAATGGATGATTTTTTTCTAAAAGCCCGGGATTTTTTATTCCAGGAAAATTCCCAACTGGCGGAAATAATGTATAAAAAGCTTTTTGAAATACTTGCCATGGGTGAGGAGCCCGGGCATCTGCCGGGTGACTCCGATTACAATAATTTGCTGTCTGTGGATATAACAGAGCAAGTGGCGCTGTTGCTAAGGGCAGTGTATCTTAATACCAGTACAGAAAAGCGCGCGGAATACCTATATGGAGCAATCCAGGAGTATGGTTATCTGACACACGGGATTTTGCTTAACGATATGGTGAATGCTGGCGACACCGTTTTGCCAGAGTGGGGCAATTTTTTGTTAAGATGGATTAGTTTTCTAAAAAAACAGCCAACTGGGCATATTAGCAAATTATTGCGGGAGGCCGTTTTATTACAGGGCGGAGTTGCTGCTATCGCCAAGTTTGCCCAAGAAAATCCGGGCGTTTTTCCGGCTGCTTATCTGGACTGGATTGAGGCGATTGAGAATAACGGCGATGAAGAAGTGGTCATTCAAGTTGTTAGGGAAGCATTGGCTAATATACCCTGCGACTATGTCATGCGGTCTGACATTGCTGTAAAATTAGTGAGGTTGGGAGAAAAACGACACGATAATGCGCTAAAATTAGAAGGATACAGGCACTGTTTTTCAGCCAATCCCAGCATGGAATATTTGCTTAAGTTGTATGGGACAGCCATAGAGTATGGTTGTTTTGAAGATGTGCAGCATGAGACAGAAAACAAAATGAGGGAACTTCGGGGTAAAGTCAAAAAACAGGTTGATATGGAGTGGAATGGTGGGCTGAGAAAGGCGTATGTACCGGACAATGTATGGGTTCATGTATTGCTGTTTGGCGGCAAATATGAGCAAGTGTTTGAACTGTGCAAAAACAAAGACTCGTTAGGATGGTCTGGTGGAACAAATCCGAAACCCGCCTTTATTGCCTTTATCCTGTCGGTATTGGTTGAGGAAAAATCCTATTCGCCTGTACTGTCAGGGCAATTAGCGAGTGCGATTGTAGATTTTCCTTCAAGTAAAGAAAAAGATCATCTAGAACAGTACCGACAGATCGTCTTAGCAACGAAAACGTTACGACCATTCAGTAAAGACGAATTGGACTGTTATATAAAATGGTGCGTGCTCGAAACCGGAAAGCGTGTCGATGCTATTGTGAGCAATCAGTATCGGGGAAGCTATGGAAAAGCGGTAAACTTGCTGGTGGCTGCGGCAGAAGGTTTAAGTCAGAGAGGAGAGAAACACGAAGCCATGGTTTTGCTAGAAAAATACAGGAGCAAGTATCCCCGCCACAGAGCTTTTCAAAGCGAACTTGCAAAGGTAAAGAAATTATCATCTATTGTAAATAGAGCATAGTTACCCTAGATTAAGTATCTGTAAATGATAAATCTATTTTAGGGAGGTTACATTATGAAAGATGATGCCAACTATTTTAATCAAGAAAACCAGCCAATACCTGTCTTAGAAAACAGACCCGTAGGAGTTAAAGAAAAAGAACGTGAGGGGGTATTTGTAAACGGATTTATTTGCCAGAACTGCGGGCTTCACTTTAATTTATTTTCTTGGAAAGCCAATCGCCACCGAAGTGATAATACCTATTGTCCAGAGTGTGGATCGAAAGGCTCCTTTATTCACTATCGCAAAGTGTTGAGTACCAAGAGGGTTAGAGATGATAATTCTAATGACGAAATATTTAGGAATGTGCCTTTAGAGGGCAGTCAGCTAATGAAAGACTCAATCGTAATTTCTAAACAGAAAGATTCTAAATGAACATCTTAATTCTGCTAGGAGAGATGGAGGTGAAGAATAAAATATGGGCCAGGAACAAGGTTTCGATTCGCAGGTAGATTCATATGAGGCTTGGTTCATGGAAAATAACCAGCTTTTTCAATCCGAGGTATCAGCAATTCAACAATTACTGCCTTCCGGCGGAACAGGCATTGAAATCGGCGTGGGAACCGGTCTGTTTGCGTTGGCACTTGGCATAAAAGAGGGGGTTGAACCTTCGGGAAAAATGCGTCAGAAAGCCATTGAGCGAGGGATAAATGTCTGCGAAGGGGTTGCGGAAAATTTGCCAATTCCAACTGGGACATATGACTTTGCGCTAATGGTCACGGTGGATTGCTTTCTCGGTGATGTTCTGCAAGCATTTAAGGAAGCCTGGAGGATTTTGGTCGAAGACAAATTCTTTCTCATAGCTTTCATTGACCGGGAAACGCCTTTAGGACAGATTTATGACCAAAAGAAACAAACCAGTTTGTCATATAAACATGCCCATTTTCACTCTGCCCAAGAGATAAAGCAGTATTTGTTATTGGCTGGATTTTCGGTTATCGAGGAAAAACAGACCGTTTTTAACTTGGATAACCAATTGCAAGAAATTAAACAAGGAACTGGCGAAGGTCTATTTGGCGTCATTAAAGCGAAGAAGTTGCGGATTGCAAGTCAATAAAACAGGCGTTTCGTTATTAAGGATAGAGGTAAAGGTTGAAAAAATATTATAAGATTTATGAGAAGTGGTTTGGGGAAAATCATAACACACAATGGGGTTGCTGTAAGAGCAACCCTCTTTTTACATTATTAAATGTGGCTTGAATCGCTGGTAAGCGGTTGGTTGATTGTATCCAATCCTGGCGGGGTCTGGGGGTTTAGGTTACCAATTGGGTAGCTTTTCTACCCGTTGGAGCTTTCGGTGCTTAATTGGCAAAGAAATCATTCACCATTAAGCGTCGGCGGCGTATACTATATACCACGAAGCCTCTGTGGGGGTGATAATTATGAATTGCCAGTGGCCTGAAGATATAGTAACTGCAGTTGAATCCGGCCAAATATCTCCTATCGAAGCGTTTAAGAAACTGCGTGAATTAGATAGTACTGCTTTTGCCAGCGATTATGTGAATGATATTAACTTTACTGTAGAACAGCGTATCGAAAATATACTGCGCGAACTAGACAGCCTGATTGGCCTTAATGAAGTTAAAAAGTTAGTTCGTGAAATATATGCCTTTATTGAAATTCAAAAGCGTCGGGAAAGAGAACATTTAAATACTGAACCAATGGTGTTGCACATGATCTTTAAGGGAAATCCCGGTACTGGAAAAACCACGGTAGCCAGAATTATGGGCAAAGTATTCCGGGAGATGGGAGTACTGTCAAGGGGACATCTTATCGAAGTAGAGCGGGCCGATTTAGTAGGTGAGTATATAGGTCACACAGCCCAAAAGATGCGTGAACAACTAAAAAAAGCTTATGGAGGAATATTGTTCATTGATGAAGCGTATTCATTGGCCAGAGGCGGAGAAAAAGATTTCGGTAAAGAGGCTATTGATTGTATGGTGAAAGCCATGGAAGATCATAAAGATGAATTCATTTTAATTTTGGCGGGATACCAAAAGGAAATGGAAAAGTTTTTACAAACAAATCCAGGTCTGCATTCACGGTTTCCTATCCATCTTAATTTTCCCGATTACAACAAACAGGAATTACTGGAAATCGCTGAACAACTGTGTGTAACGCGTCAATATCAGCTTACTAGCCAAGCCAAAATTGCATTGCTGACTTTGCTTAATCCTCCAGCAAATAACAGTGACGATAATTTTGGCAACGCCCGTACGGTACGGAACATTATTGAGAAGTCTATTCGGCGGCAGGCTGTTCGATTAATAAGCAAACATTCTACCACCAGGGAAGAATTGATGGTTATTGAACCATCTGATTTAATGGGGGTGGGACCATGCGGGAATGTGTGATTATCGGTCGTCCTAATTCTGGCAAAACCTTATTTGCCTTAAATTTTGCCGGATATCTCGGAACAAAAAATATTGACGTTACATTCCGGACATATGATGGTTTAATGACTTGCCGGCATTTTTCCATCGAAGAAGCGAAACGGGAATTATGCAGCAGCACCTTACATAAAACATGTTCTCTACAGTCCATGCTCCTAAATATGAAAGTGGGCAAAGCAACCGTGAATTTTAAGCTTACCGATACTTGTGGTGTCAGCGAACAAATACATGCTGATGAACGAATTCGTAAGGGGATGGCACAAACTATCGGTTTGTTACGTTCGGTTGACCTGCTTTTGCATGTAGTGGACTTATCGCTTATCAATAAAGCGTTTTCCAAACAATCCTCTATTGATTATGAATTTTATAACTATGGTATGATTTGCAAATCTTATGTACTGCTTGGAAATAAATATGATTTAAGTTCTGCCAAAAATAATCTGCCTCATCTGGCAGCTGCTTTTCCTAAAGCAAGGATCATGCCCATTTCCGCGTTATACAGTCAGGGTTTTAGGGAGGTGAAGGCTTGTGTGGCCAGAAATATTTGAATTTTTGTCTACTATTGCAGCGGTTGCCTGTTGTTCAGCTGCAGTAAAACTAGCCGATGATTACCTGGATAAGGAATATGATGCTATAGCAGGGAAAACTAACTGGGCCGAGATTTTTGACAAAGGGACGATGGTGTACGCTATGTTTTTGTTAGCCCTGTCAGCAGGCATTAATGCACCTTTGGCTCTGTCTTTATTTTTAGGCAGCTATATTGTTGGGATGTTTAGTGCTATGCGCGATAAGTATCCCAGTCGCTTAAACGGATTTCAGGAATCACTTGTTGCCGTTACTGTTGGCCTGGTATTATTTGGCTGGAATACTATGCTATTTTCGTTAAGCTTTGTATTTGCTATCCAATTATTTGATGACTATATTGATGCCCAGAGTGACAATTTATCTGGTCAACGTAATTTTGCTAATCGATATGGTAAAATGGAATGTTTACTTGTAGGGTTATTTTGTACCATAGCAGCTTTTTGGCTGGATGAAAGGTTATTTGCCCCGACACTAGCCGGAACGGCTATCGTTTATATATTATCATTTCGTTTTAATAATACGGTGCGAATATGATAATATATGTTATATTCGGTATTCTAGCTGCTTTTTTATTAGGATACATTCTAGGAAAGCATCATGGCTGGGAAAAAGGTTATCAGGAAGCAGCCGCCACTTTGCCCTTAGAACTACGCCGGCAATCTTTAGAGGAAGGGAAATGCACTATTTGTGCTGAATGCTGGACAAAAACAAGCAATCCTGAAAATTTTAGCAGGGATTTGAATACTTTATAACAAAAGTGTTGTACAATATTAAATGACCAAAATTAAGGTTGAAGTTAGGAGTGTTTGCTGATTGCCTGAGATATATGGAGAAAAGACTGGCTTAAAAAAAACAATCATTGAGAATTTAGAACAGTTATATGAATATACAGTTCCCTTCGGTCAGACAATTACGGATGAATTGGCACAAGCCATGGGGGCTATTGCCGAACAGTTAAACAAGGAAATTGCGGTATATATTAATAGACGGGGAAACGTTGTTCAAGTGGCAGTTGGCGATACTAAGACCGTGCCACTGCCGGAAACGGATGGAAGACGCGCTTTAAACCGGCTGAGCGGTATTCGCTGCATACATACTCATCCAGGTGGAGACAGTCAATTAAGTAGTGTTGATCTGGCCTCACTAAAAAAAATGCGGTTTGATATCATGGTCGCCTTAGCTGTTAGAGAAAATATCCTTGAATTTAGTCTTGGTTTTATTTCAGGGCATTGTCCTGATAGTTATGAAGTACAGACAGTGGGGCCATTGTCATTAGCGGAGTTTGTCCAGATCGATTTAAACTATCTCACCAACCAAATCGAGCAATTGTTGGAAACTAAAGATGTTAGTTCAACTATAGGGCAAACAGAAAAAGCTCTATTGGTTGGCATTGAACGGCAAGGAGAATGGGATGTTAACGATTCGCTTAGTGAGCTGGCACAATTGGCTGAGACAGCAGGCGCTGAAGTCGCAGGTTCAGTTTGGCAAAAGCGCAGTCGCGCTGATGCTGCTTTATATATTGGTCGCGGCAAAGTTCAGGAGATTAGTCTTATTCGCCAGGAGTTGGGCGTCAATGTTATTATTTTTGATGACGAACTTTCACCGGCTCAACAACGCAATTTAGAGCAAGCATTAGGTGTTAAGGTAATTGACCGGTCAGCATTAATATTGGACATCTTTGCCCAACGCGCGCACTCTCATGAGGGTAAGTTACAGGTTGAACTGGCCCAATTAAAATATAATCTGCCACGCCTGGGCGGCCAGGGGCTGGTGCTGTCACGCTTAGGTGGTGGTATTGGTACTAGAGGACCAGGGGAAACGAAACTAGAAGTTGACCGGCGGCGAATAAGAACAAGAATCAGTGATATTGAAAAAGCAATTGAAAACCTAAAAGCCCATCGGTCTTTGCACCGTGAACGGCGTCAGGCATCTGAAATTCCCACAATAGCATTAGTGGGCTATACCAATGCCGGCAAATCAAGCTTGCTTAATAAACTTACTGCTGCCGAAGTATTAGCAGAGGACAAGCTGTTTGCAACATTAGATCCAACAACAAGGCGTTCTAAATTACCGGGTGGGCAAGAAATATTACTAACAGACACGGTTGGATTTATTCAAAAGCTTCCCCATCAGTTGATAGCGGCATTTCGTGGTACGCTGGAAGAGGTAGTGCAGGCTGATTTACTGCTTCATGTTATTGATGCCAGTCATCCACAATTTGAAAAGCAAAGTATCGCTGTATACCAAGTGCTCAAAGAACTGGGAGCTGATACCAAACCAGTAATAACAGTATTCAATAAAATAGACAAAATAGACAATGAATATGTAATTGAGCGTATGCTCCGGCAAACCGACAGTATTGCCGTATCGGCAGTTGCAGGAACCCATATTGATAAGCTGCTTGCCATGATAGAAGGCAGTATTAAAGCAACAAGTATTGATGCAAGGCTAATAATACCCTACGATGACAGTGGTTTTATGGCCAAACTATATGCCGTTGCTACTGTAAATTCAGTCGAATACCAGGCAGAAGGAATTTATGTTTCTGCTTCTTTATCACCGGAATATTGGGAGCGGTTTAAGAAGTATGTAGTAGGAGATGTGTAATTAATGAATTTATTTTCCGATCAGATTATGGCGTTAAAAGCAAAAACCATGGAACAGGCCCGGCCGCTATTTGCGAGCATTGATGAGATATCAGAAAGTAATACAGCCAAGGTACTTAAGGCTTTTCGCAATCATCAAATTTCCGAGTATCTTTTTCGTACAACAACTGGTTACGGTTATGGCGATAGTGGACGCGATCGCCTTGAAGCGGTATGGGCAGAGCTATGTGGAGCGGAAAAGGCTTTGGTGCGTACTCAATTTGTATCTGGGACACATGCGCTAGCCTGTGTCTTATTTGGCTTGTTGCGTCCAGGGGATGAGTTGCTGGCTCTTACAGGTACACCCTATGATACCATGCAGACAGTCATTGGCCAAAAAGTTCATACCCCAGGTTCACTGATAGAAAGTGGCATAACCTATCAGGAGATACCGATGACTCCAACTGGAATCAACCTTAATGCAATAGCCGGCTATCTTAAAAGTAATACTAAGATAGCATTGCTACAACGTTCACGGGGTTATAGTTTGCGAAAACCATTATCTATTAGTGAAATTAGTGCCGCCTGTGCTGAAATAAAGAGACACAAGCCGGATTGTATCTGCTTTGTGGATAACTGTTATGGCGAATTTGTGGATACCATTGAACCAACAGCAGCAGGTGTAGATATAATGGCAGGATCACTAATTAAAAATCCGGGCGGTGGTCTAGCGCCATCAGGCGGATATATTGCCGGTAAAGCAGAATTAGTAGATATGGCGTCCTATCGTTTAACAGCACCGGGTTTGGGTGGACATTTGGGCGCTAGTCTTGCTGATAGCCGGTTACTTTATCAAGGTTTGTTTTTAGCGCCTCATGTTGTGGCGCAATCGTTAAAAGGAGCCATATTTGCTGCCATATTATTTGATTTGCTGGGCTATAAAACGTTACCACACTTTAACGAATTACGAAGCGATATTATTCAAGCTATAGAACTTGGGTCACCGGAGAAAATGGTTGCATTTTGCCAGGGATTACAACAATATTCTCCCGTAGATGCACATGTACGGCCACTACCTGGCCCGATGCCGGGATATACTGATCAGGTAATTATGGCAGGCGGGACGTTTATTCAAGGTTCATCAATTGAACTTAGTGCGGACGGTCCGTTACGTCCGCCTTATATCATCTACCTCCAGGGTGGATTAACCTTCGAGCATGCTGCACTCGGCATTCTAGGAGCAGCGAATGCTATTATAAACATGTAATTTAGGTATTTCTTCGTACATTTCATAAATAGAATACATTTATGACAGGAAAAAAGTCTAAAGCGTCGAATACAGTAAAAGTATGACTTATTATGGCTTGTTATGACTTGGATAAAATATGTAGCTTTTGGTGGTTTATCGTGGAATATATAATTGCCAGTTCGGTTGCTATTTTCATTGCAACGCTGATTGTCTATAAGGTGGCAAACAACCTATTTGGGCTTGGCTTGCGAATAAAGCCGCTCTTGTTATGTGCAGTATGTGCCATGTTTATCAGCCTGGTTTTACCCAAAATTGTTGTGGGATTTGCCGGTTTACCTGGCACCTTGGCTGTATTGGCAATTTTTTCAGTGGTATTTGCTTACTTTGTTGCCCGATGTGATAATGAACCTTCGCCGCAGCAAAAACTCGACACTGAGGCAGAAAGTGCATGTTGCCAGGCTGAACCGTTAATCCAGCCTGAGATAACAGCTAAGATGATGACTCAGGAAGAACCCAATCAGGATGATTCTCTAGCTGTTACGTCAGTTATTGAAGCTGATGTAGCGGAACCAGTAAGTAAGGGTTCGACTGCTGAAAGTATTGGTCTTTCTGAAGACCTTATCGTTGAGCAGCCACTCAGAGATAGGCATGAGAATGAGGAAGATGCAGAAGTTTTACCACAAAGCTCTGATGTGACAGCTGGTGAGGCGGTAGTAGTACCAGACGAGGGTGCACTTTCCCCAGAGCAATTATCTTTGCAGGAGGCGGCTAAATCGAAATCAGATTCTCAAGTTGTTGCACCAGTTATCGAATCTGATTTCAATGAATTAGTTGAGCAGCAGCCACTCATGGATAATCATGAGAATGGGGAAGATACAGAAGTTTCGCCACAAATCTCTGACGTGACAGTTGGCGAGAATGTATTAATGCCAGCTGAGGGTGCACTTTCCCCAGAGCAATTATCTTTGCAGGAGGCGGCTAAATCGGAATCAGATTCTCAAGTTGTTGCACCAGTTATCGAATCTGATTTCAATGAATTAGTTGAGCAGCAGCCACTCATGGATAATCATGAGAGTGGGGAAGATACAGAAGTTTCGCCACAAATCTCTGACGTGACAGTTGGCGAGAATGTATTAATGCCAGCTGATGGTGCGCTTTCCCCAGAGCAATTATCTTTGCAGGAGGCGGCTAAATCGAAATCAGATTCTCAAGTTGTTGCAGTTAGCGAATCTGATTTCAATTTAGAGGAAACAAATTCAATAGTGAAATCCAATAAACTGGTAGATCTTAACCAGTTGGAATCCGAGAAATTAGATGATTTGATTGATTTTGCTTTTTTAAATAAAGAAAGTCAAAATTATGAAATTGCATTCAATGCTTTTAATAAAGCATTGAAATTATATCCAAATAGTGAAGCTGCTCCATTTCTCGTCGTTGAAATTGGTAATATATTAAAAAACAAAGGAGACTACGATGGTGCCATTAGGGTATTTGGGGATGGTCGTAATTTATCTCAAACCAAGCAAGACGAAATGATGGAACAGGAATTTGTTTGTACAATTGCTTATTTACGTATTATTAAAAATGTGTTACTCCAAAATAGCCTTGCAAACATACCGTTTTTAAAAATTCCGCCACAGATAATAAAGCAGATTGATGAAGAATTTCGTGAGTGGCGTAGTGTAGGTAATATCTAATTTATTAAGAGATATATGGAGGTCATAAAATGAAAAAAAGTGTAGACATTATGGGACAACCAATTATTAGCATTACCGAAGGTAAAGAATTGGGTAATGTTAAAGAGCTTCTTGTTAACTATTCTAATGGTACAATAGCTGCATTAGTTATTGATGATGGTAAATGGTATTTAGGTGCTAAGCTTTTACCATTCACTGCAATTGCCGGTCTTGGTGAATCTGCCGTTACTATTAATAATAGCAGTGATATCATAGCTATTACCGGACAACCTGAGTTTGAAAAAATGTTTGAAGTCGGTGTTAAAATTATTGGTACCAAAGTGCTTACTAAAGGCGGAAAAATTCAAGGTAAAATTAATGAATTTATCGTTGATAACTCAGGTAAAATCATTACTTGTGAGTTAGAAAAAACAGACGGTGAAGTTGTTCAACTTCCAGCACAAAATATAGTTACGTTTGGTAAAGAGGTCTTAATTGTTTCCGATAGTGATGAGGTAAGTACTGTATCTGCAGCTAACAGTGTTGAAGTTATTGAAACTATCCCTACTGTACCTGTTCAACCAGAACCAGTGGTTGAGCCTGAAGCTGAACCTATTCCAGCAGCTAAACTCGATCCTCAACCTGTTCCTCAGGTTGAGGTTGCTGATCCAATTCCAGCTAATGAAGCTCGTGAAGCAGAGCAACAGCCTGTTGATGATTCTGCGAAAAAATTTGATGACAAACATCGTAAGTTTTTACTTGGCAAGAAAGCTGCTCGTCGGATTGAGACTGATAATGGAATGTTAATTGTTGATCAGGGTGATGAGATTACTGAGGAAGTTTTGCAAAAAGCAAAGCTTGCCGGTAAATTTGTTGAACTGTCGATGAACATTCAATAATAGTATTCCCAATAGTATCCAAGATTCCCCCGCTATATCGGCATATCGGCGGGGGTTTGTTACCATAACGAAGGGATTGATTATGCCTTGTGCAGACTGTAACATCAAAAAATGCAAACATACTATTTTTCTTACTTATTATAATGCTATTTAGTTCAGTAAGTATGATTGCGGCTAATACAGCTTTTTTAGTCAAAAATGAAATTTACCACGGAGTCACTGTTGGAGATATTCACGTTGGCGGTTTATCAATAATGCAAGCGCAGGAAAAGATTGCGACTACATTTAAAGAACGGACTGCAAAAACACCAGTGATTACAGCAGTATATCAAAATCAAAAATGGACAATTTCTGCACAAGACATTGACCTTAGTATTCAAGCAAAACAATTAGCTCAGCAGGCATATGATATTGGACGGACCGGTAACATTATTAATCGCTTAAAAGAAAGATATTTAGCGGTAAATCAGGGACATATACTGCCATTATCTTTCCAGTATAACCAAGCAAAAATTCAAAGTATTTTCGCCAATATTGCTACTAGTATTAATAAAGAACCTCAGAATGCCAGGATAAAATTAGCTGAAAATTTTGAGATCGTTCCCGAGATAGTCGGACATAAAGTTGATTTAGCTAAAACTCTGGCGTTGGCGTTTGATAATCTTAATACTAAGATTACTTTTACCTTTACAATACCGGTCAACGACTTTATACCGTCAGTAGTTGCTAGCGATTTCGCAGAAATTGATGGAGTAATTGCTTCTTATATTACGCATTTTGATCCTTGGGATCAAAACCGTATGCAAAATGTGATTTTAGCAGCTCGCAGTGTTAATGGTTTGCTGGTGAAAACAGGTGAAGTATTTTCTTTTAATGATGCTGTAGGCTTACGGTTGCCCCAATTTGGCTATAAAAAAGCTCCTGGATATATTAACGGAATTTTAGTACCTGATTGGGGGGGAGGAGTATGCCAGGTTAGTAGTACCCTGTACAATGCTGTTTTATTAGCTGACTTAAGTATTGAAGAACGAACAGCTCATTTTCATCCACCTGGGTATGTACCTCTGGGACAGGATGCAACCGTTGCCGATAATCAATTAGATTTTAAGTTTAAGAATACTCTACCTCAGAATATTTATATTACTAGTGAAGTATCGGGGAGTAGGCTTACTATAAATATTTGGGGAAAACAAATCCAAAAGCAGCCTGAAATTTATATAGTCTCTACAGATAAAAAGATATTAGAGCCGAATACCATCATCTTAAAAGATCAGCAGCTTGAATTAGGAAAAGAAATTGTAGAAGAAGAAGGACAAAGAGGGATTCAGGTATCTACCTATCGTATTAAAAAAGTCGACGGGCAAGTTGTTAAACAGGAACTGTTGGCAATCGATGAATTTTCACCTGTTGACAGGATCATACGTGTTGGAGCTAAGATTTCAGCCCAGCAACCTAAACCTAAGAATAGCACTAATTATTAATTATTTAAATTTAATTGAGGTAATAATAAAAAATCAGCTCACGTGAGCTGATTTTTTATCGTCAAGACTTCGCCTCTACAGGCGGCGTTAATTCAGGTGGAGTAGACTCTCCATCTGAATTCCCAATGTTTCAGCTATGCTGAAACGAGTTCACTAATAGGCGAGATTAATCATAGTAGTTAGATTACCAAAACATATCGAATTTTGTTGACGTGGAAACAAAAATTTGGTATTATTATTTTGTTTCCATGTCAACAAAATTAACAAAGAAGAAAGGAAGTTATATTTTATTATATGGATCAAGTCGTGGAAATTATTGAGTTATTCACAAAAATTCAAGAAAAAGCTAATCTATTGCGTCATGGAGAAGATGTTGCTTTTGATGGCGTAAATTTAGCAGAAGTCCATTGTTAGGAAATTAATGGATTGAACGGTAAACGTAGTAATCAAATATATATATATATATACATGAAGCTGAAAGGAAAGTGATTTTTTTGAGTCGCAATCAATCTGTTCAATATTCAAAGATCGGAATATTATCAATATCTCATATGTTAAATGACTTTTACAGTAACTATCTACCCCAAATGCTGCCGTTTCTAGTAGTATTGTATCCCGGATTTACGGCTACACGTGCAGCGATACTAATATCGGCTTTTACAATAACATCTTCATTTTTTCAGCCGCTGTTTGGCTATTTTTTGGATCGGGCAGGCAAACGATGGTTTGTTTATGTAGGAACGTTGTGGATGGCAGTTATGCTAAGTTTAACAGGAATCATCCAAAATTACTGGTTACTTGTTACCTTGTCGGCTTTAGCCGGACTCGGAACGGCTGCATTTCATCCACAGGCATCTACTATGGTTAACGTCTTAAGTGGTGACCGTAAAGCGGTCTTACTATCTGGCTTCGTAGCTTTTGGAAATTTTGGTTTTGCTTTGGGACCACTTATTTTAATTCCTCTATTTCAGACGTATGGATTAGAAGCTACGGTCATAACTGTAATTCCCGGCCTGCTTGTTGCAATTATATTAGCATTCTTTGCACCAAAAAATAACATATTATCAGGTACAACTCCGTCACTTTCCGTTGTTGTACAATCGTTAAAATCATCAGGCAGGGAACTTGTAGCCATTATTGGAGTTATAGCAATTCGCTCCTTAGCCTATACCGGACTATTAACAATGCTTCCACTTTATTTCAAATCAGAGAATGTATCAAATATTGCGGCAGGGCACTTGATGACAATTATGCTGGCAGCAGGTGCCATTGGTGGCGTAATTGGTGGTTTTATTTCTGATTATTATGGACGTAAACGACTTATTGTTGGTTCGCTAGTTTTTTCTACACCGCTGTTTTTTGGCTTTCTCTATACTCAAGGCTTGCTAAGTACAATTTTTTTGGCTTTAGCTGGAGCTGCATTGCTTTCTAGTTTTGCAGTAACTGTCTTAGCAGCACAAGAAGCTATTCCAAACAATAAAGCACTTGCCGCCGGTCTGACTATGGGTTTTGCGGGAGGAATTGGCGGTCTAGCTGTAGTATTAATTGGCCGTATCGCTGATATTTGTGGTCTTTCGGCAGCGATTTTTGTCCTATTTTTGCTTCCAATAGTTGCTGGCATTATTGCGCTGGGAATGAAGAGCCGTCCGGCAGCACGGTTTCAACGCAATCTAGTGGTAAAAACAAATTAGTTTTCTATAAATTAATAAATTTTATGTCCGATAATATTTATTATGTAAATTTAAAACAGAAAGAGGCACAAAATCCATAAATATTCAGCATATGGTATGGTCAATTGGAAAGAAATATGGTAGGCTAACTACGGTAGCTCTTCTTTCGGCGAGTTCCCTTCTTGGGTCTTGGGCCAGAGTAGCTCTAGGCATATCATACGAATAGATAGTACCAGTGAACTCGTTTCAGCAAAGATGAAACATTGGGGATTCAGGTGGAGAGTCTACTCCACCTGAATAAATGCTGCTTGTAGAGGCGGGAGCCTTGACTCGCGTACTAAGATAAAGATGCATTAAGATATAAAGGAAATATGCGATAGTTAAAACGTATAAACCATATAAATTCAAGTATTTTATAACTAATGATAATTTATAGTTATCACTAGTTGAGAATGTTTTTTTTGAGGAGTCTGATATGAATAGCAATGATAAAGATTTTGTACTACGTAAAAATAATTTTATTCAAAATAACAAGAAGCTATCAATAAAAAGCAAAAAACGCTTACAAAAATCTAAATCGGATAATACCTTACGTGCATATGAAGCTGACTGGATGGATTTTTATGATTGGTGTACATATCATAGTTTGCAAGCTTTACCTGCGGAACCCGAAACTATTGTCAATTATATTAATGACTTAGCTGATCATGCCAAAGCTAATACGGTATCTCGACGCTTAAGCGCTATTTCGGAAAATCATAAAGCCGCTGGATGTGTTGACAATAATCCATGTCGCGGTGGTCTTGTTCGAAATGCATTGGATGCCATCAAACGTGAAAAAGGTACTCTGCAACGAGGCAAAGCGCCAATTTTAATGGAAGATTTGCGAAATATTACATCTTACTTTGATAATACAGATATAGCAGGAATTCGAGATAAAGCTTTGTTGCTGGTTGGTTTTATGGGTGCTTTTCGCCGATCTGAGCTGGTTCAAATTGATATTGAAGATTTAACTTTTACGCAAGAAGGTGTAATCATTCTGGTAGCACAATCTAAAGGCGATCAGCTAGGCCAGGGTGCACAGGTAGCCATCCCCTACAGCTCAAATCTGGATATCTGTGCGGTTACTGCTTTAAAATCTTGGATACATAGAGCAAATTTAGATTCAGGTCCCCTATTCCGTCCTTTAAATAAATATAAACAAATTCGTAATCGAAGATTAACAAATCAGTCTGTGGCAATCATTGTAAAGAAATATACCAAACTTTCCGGTCTAAACCCAGATAATTTTGCTGGACACAGCCTCCGACGAGGATTCGCCACGAGTGCAGCCCAACATGATGTTGACGAACGTTCAATAATGCAGCAAACACGCCATAAATCTGAAAAAATGGTACGTAGATATATCGAACAGGGTAATTTATTTAAAAATAATCCATTGAATAAAATGTTTTGAGGATAACTTGTAAGGCATCGCTCAGCGATGCATTACAAGTTCGTTCCGATATCTCATTATGAATTTGATCTGAACAAATTACCTAACAGGTTGGACTACAATCATCTTCAAAGCAGCAGAATAACAAAATAATAATAATGATTATTATGATCCAACTAAAACTGCCACCTCCACCGCAGCCAAATCTTCCTCCCATAAGTAGACCTCCTCATTCATAGTTTAAAGTAATATATTATAATATATGGAGTTTGGAGCGTTTGGCGACAGTTCTTTACTTCTTTGTAAATTACCAATAATTTGATATAATATATAAAGGATGTTTTAGGGAGATGAGCAGCATGGGCAATAATGCCATTAAGAACGATAGAGTATATACATACGCTGACTACCTGAACTGGCCTGAAGATGAGCGATGGGAGATTATCAACGGTGTAGCTTATGCTATGTCTCCCCCTTCTACCGAGCACCAACGAATTGCAGGCAGACTGTTTGTTGAGTTTACTATTTACCTTAGAGGTAAGCCCTGTGAGGCATTTATAGCTCCCTTTGGAGTAACCTTTGACAAGAATACAAAAGACGAAAAGAACACACATGCTGTAGAGCCTGACATTACGGTAATTTGTGATAAGTCAAAAATCACTCCGAAAGGCTGCAAAGGCGCTCCAGATTTAATAATTGAAGTTCTATCCCGCTCTACAGCCAGCCATGATGTTCTTAGGAAGCGTCGGCTCTATGAACAAAACGGAGTTTTTGAATATTGGATCGTTGATTCAGCGAACCAAATAATTACTCGCTTTTATATGAATGAGCAACTATCTAAATACAGAGAGCCAGAGTATTTTGTTCGCGAGAATATCATAAACCCTATCATTTTTCCTGAGTTTGAAATAAAACTGGAAGATATTTTCAAAAATACAGAGGAGTAAGACTAATCATAGCCTTACTCCTCGTTTTTTGTCCATGACAGCGCAAATCCTCTGAAAATCGTGAGAACACTCGCATTACTAGGATTTCCGCAGTATATAAGACTAAGACTAAAATTCATCTCAGCCCAACATAACGAAACCCGGTTCCCATATAGAACACCCATTCTGCGATATTTACCGCCCGGTCAGCAGACCGTTCAAGATAGCGAATGGCGGTGTGTATTTCTAACATAGCCTGGGATAGGCCACCGTTTCTTTTACCAGAGTCAATCATTAGGTTAAACAATTTATAATTAGCTGAATTTACTTCTGCATCCTGCTCTTTGGCAATAACGACAAAATCGTGGTTTCTGCTTTCATAGGCTCTCAATGTATCAGTCAACATATTTATTGCCAAACTCCCCATATCTCCGATAACACTACCTAAATGGGAAACTGGTGTTAAGTCCAATCCCGAAAGTTTTCTGTGAATTATTTTAGCAATATTGTTTGCATAATCGGCAATTCGCTCAATTTCTGCAGAAATCTTGATACTGGCGATTAGGAATCTCAGATCAACGGCCACTGGTTGTTGAGTGGCTATGATAGCAATACATTTTTCTTCAATTTCGCGGTGTAATGCATCTATTTCACGCTCATGATGACGAATAGTTTCCGCATTCTCGGTATCAAAGATAATTAAGGCCTCCACCGCCTCAGCAACAAATGTTGTAGTTTGTTTTCCCATCCGACTAATTTGCTCATTGACTTCGTGGAGTTCTTCCTGGTAGCCTTTTCTTACATTCATAGAATTATCCCCTCCAAACTATCTTTTTCACGGGTGAAAATTAACTTTAGTTCTCTCTTTGGGGAGTTTCGTCGACTTGATCTATTCCTTTTTGGCTAAGATAACTTTCTAGAGCAGTCATAATAGCCACTGCCTTCGGACTATCAATCTGTTTTAAAAGTTTTACGATACGCTTCCATTCTGCCTCTGTCGCCTTGATTGATCGTGGTTTTCTTTTCTCCTTGACCTTAGGACGACCTACGCCTTTTGTTTTTTCGTCTTTACATCCCATATTGCCAACCTCCTTAATAAAGATATAGTATAACCGCCAATAGCCACACCCATATATTACTATGTTAATTTAAGTATATACCGAAATTAATTTAAGTCAATACCAATTTTCATTTTAATGAAAATTAGTACTATCAGGAAGTCAGCTGGCAATGGCTTTTGACAATCTCCATGCGATTATCAGACTCAATGAACACAAAAGGCTCTGCCGCTTTCGACAGAGCCTTCTGTGTTATCTTACATATTATATCTGGAATTCGGTCACCGACGCCTGCAGTTGCAGGGCTAGTTTCGCCAGAGCTTCGCTAGATATGGCGATTTCTTCCATGGAAGCAAATTGTTCTTCTGTTGCAGCCGAAACGCTTTGAGACTCACCCGCAGATTTCTTGCTAAGTTCATCTATTCTCTTAACTGAATCCACGATCAGATGGCTACTGGTTGCCATCTGTTGGATAGCTGACGAAATTTCTTTTACCTGTCCCGACACTTCAGTTATCAATTCTGTAATTTCTTGAAAGGCAACCCCAGTTGCATTGACAACCTCGGCCCCGGTTTTTACTTCACGTGTACCATCGCTCATAGCCCCTACAGCCTTGTCAGTATCTCCTTGGATTTCTCTGATAAGGTCAGTAATCTTTTTCGTAGCAACTTGAGATTGTTCAGCGAGTTTTCGAACTTCCTCCGCCACTACCGCAAAACCCCGGCCCTGGGCTCCCGCTCGTGCTGCTTCAATAGCAGCGTTTAAAGCCAAAAGGTTAGTCTGTCCGGCAATACCTGAAATAGTATCTACAATCTGACCAATTTCCTTTGATCTTTCCCCCAACTTGGCCACTACCATGGCCGAAGTATTAACAGTGTCCTGAATGTGACTCATCTGGGTTACAGCCATCTCCACTGCCTTGCTACCTTCTTGGGCTTTGTCAGCCGCCTGAACTGACTGAATTGCCACATGGTTGGCATTGGTAGCAATCTGTTGAATACCTACTGACATCTGGTCTACTGCAGAAGATGTTTCATTTGCCGCTTCCAATTGTTCAGATGCACCTGTAGCCACTTTGATAATAGACGTCGCTACCTGATTGGCCGTTTGAGAGCATTGTTCGGAACTTGCGGTAAGTTCTTGGCTGGATGCCGCCACCTGTTCAGCACTATTATGGACATGTGATATCAAGCTTCTCAAGTTATGTACCATTTTATTAAAATCAGTTGCAAGCTTTGCAATCTCATCTTTGCCGTCAACTTTTGCTTGTACTGTAAGATCGCCATCCGCCACCCGGTTTACTTGTCCTGCTAGACTTTCAATTGGGTTGGTTACACGCTTTACTGTAATAAATGTAACTATAACCACTAGTATAATAGCGCCACACGCTACTAAGATTAGCAGCCACTCCAAGTGGGCAAGCGGCCTAAAGATAACTTCCTCCGGTACTGTTATGGCTAATATCCATCCAGTGGACGGTACTTTTTGGTAAACGGTTAGCATGGCCTCACCATTATTTTTGAATTTGACATAGCCTTGTTCTTTGTCCATCATCTCTTTAAAATAGGCTGACACATCTTTTAATTTATCCACTTCAAAGACATTCTTGGACGCTAGATCTTGGTTTGAGTGAGCCAAGATTAAGCCTTTGGTGTCAAATAAATTAGCATAGCCTGCCCCATACAGATTGATTTCTTTTACATTATCAACAAGCGTTTGCAACAAGATATCCTGAGCAATTATACCGCGCACTTGCCCTGTTGGACTGTTATAAGGCATAGCCACCGATACCGCCATTTTTTTTGTTACCTGATCCAAATAGGGATCAGAAAAAACGAGTTTTCCTTGCTCTATCGATAACTTATACCAACTCCGACTACGGGGATCGTAATCTGCGGGCGGCGTCCAACCGCTTCCATCCACCATTTTACCTTCCGTTGATCCGAAATATACATCAGATAATTCTTTATCAACCCTTTTATAACCAGCTAACATGGGCACAGTAATTTCGTTATCACCAAATGAACTTTGTAATGTTCCAGCAGTTATTTCTAACATCTTTGCCTTACTCACGAGCCATCCATCTAGTTTGTTAACATGAGAATTTATAGTAGCCGTCATTTCTGCCTGAATGCCATTAGTTACTTGTTCTTTAGTAAACATATAACCAGCTACTGATGATAATAGAAGAATCAATGCAGCTAACGCTGAAAAAATAATTGTAAGTTTAGTCTTTAAATTCATTCTATCGCCTCCCATATTTGTTTACCTACTTTTTTACAAGATACATTGATTCAAACTCAGAAAATATAGTATCATGTTTGCAAAAACGAAGATTAAAGCAGTGTTAATTTTAGCTGATAGGAAACAAAAACATGCTTTCGTACATTTTACTCAACTAATACGACCGGTTGTGACTGAACAGACTTACCTTGTACTTGCGGTGCCGTCTGAATAATTACCGCATTTTGATGTTTAAGCCACCTGATGACCATTCCACAGACAATAACAATTCCTAAAATAACGCCCACAACCACTTGAAAACCCGTGTGCCAATCGGTTTCTACTCTTGACCAGGAGATGGCTGCGGCAATAGCGTACCATAACCAGGCAAATCGCGGAAAGAACAAGGTTAATAAAAATGCCATACCAAATGCATGGGTAGCATGACCGCTTGGGAAACCACCAGCACCGCCGTTGGGTCGAAGATACCATGGACTGATTTTTAGGAGTTTAATACCCTGAACAATCATCCAAACGAGCAAATCAACTCCCAACGTGAGGTTAATAATGCTTCGCAAGCGTTGCCTCCATGCCCAAACAATGATCAGTATATTCGTACTTATTAAGAAAAGATCGTTACCAATACCGCCAAGGAAATGGGCGAACGACCAAATGTACGGATTTCCGCTTTTTCCTACAAATATAACAAATATGATGGTCAAACAACCGATGGTAACTGCCCAGTTAAAAGCTTTAAAAAAACTATTATTACTATTTAACCATTTCATTACAGCCTGCACTTTAAATGCCCTCCAGTTCATTTAGAAATCCTATAAGATAAAGGAAGGATCGTCTTTGTAAAATTTCGGGCATAAAAAACAACACTATCATAATTTATTAGCCAGCTCTTGATATAAGGTCAGCGTACTTTTGTCAAATCAAAACCATTAGAAGAAAAATAATTTGCAGAAATAAAGCCCCGGCTCTTCAACCTTTGACGATATTGAACAACATCTCGGTTAACTAACTTAATCTGCCAAATAGCTATAGCCTGTATCATCCTTTCTTCACTTTAAGAAAAGTGTAAACCATTTACTATGGGTACAAGTTAACTCTATGTAAAGGTTTCATTAACCTTACATTCATATTTCAAGTAGATAAAAGGAAGACTATTTCAGCCAGAGTGAGTAGTACATAAGTCAAGCAATAGCAGGGAAAGCTTGTATTATTAACTGAAAAAAGGGGGATAATCTATGAACGTTTTGCATTGGGGATCGCGCATGCTGGCTCGAACTACGCCTGCAGGTCTTATCCTAACCGGAGCAGCAGTTGCATTAGCGTCGCCAATGGTACGTCGGGGACTACGATCTACAGTTCTTCTGGCTACTAAAGGAGTGCTGGCGATAACAGACCAGATGAAAGGTGTTATCGCCAGCGTCAAGGAAGATGCCGAGGATTTTGTGGCTGAAGCACGCATGACAGAACAAGATACAACCAGTGAAATTGCTGAGAAATGGGACCAAGTAAGGCATCACGCACGGAAGCATCGCCGCCGCCTTATAGCCGCTACTGCTACCGGTGTTGTAGCTATGTCGGATAAAGCCAAGAAACTTAAACATGAGTTTCGCGACGCAATCGACGAAGCTAAGAGCAAGGGGGCCCAAGGTGGTGATCCAGCTTCACCTGAACCTGGGACACACCAACACGAAAGGGATAACTTAGTAACCGATCCAGTTTAACTGTCTCTCACAAGTCACCATACAATTACTTTTCCCGCCACGTAAAAAACAAGAAACGCACCATGCTAGTGCGTTTCTTGTTTTTTTATTTACGCTTTATTAGCTGTCGTCTACCTTCTATATTGCGTCACTACAAGCGGTAGTACTTTCTAAGTCTGGAATAGCGCGCGCACGTGAAATTCCGGCATCAATTATCCCAGTCGCCAACGCCAGAGCACTAGCCACAGCCCAGTCGCCAGCAGATAAAGAAACCGTACCAAAAATTGACTGTAATAATGGAATGTGGACACTGGCAGCAACCATACCCATCGACAAGACTACCGCAGCAACAAGCCACAGATTACTAAACAAACCTACCCTTCCTGTTTGTTTTTCGCCGCGGCAATCAAAAATATGCACAAATTGGCTGAGTGCAAGTTGAACCAATACGATGGTTTGCGCAAAAGCCAGGTTGCCGGTTGATCGCAATTTCCATACATACAACGCCAAACTAGTAAGGCCGATAATCAAGCCCCTAACGACCACTTTCATCCCCAGACCGCCGGCAAACACACTATCGCTCGCCGTTCTTGCCGGTTGGCTCATAATATCCTGGGCAGGTGGATCATTCACCAGCGCCACGGCTGGAAGCCCGTCTCCCACCAAATTGATCCATAAAAGTTGAATCGGGATGAGCGGAAACGGTAATCCCATTAACACAGCCAGCAACATCAGTATAACCTCACCGACATTGGTCGCTATCAGATAGCGAATGGCCTTGCGAATGTTCGCATAAATAGACCGCCCCTCCTCCATGGCGCGTACTATGGTAGCAAAATTATCGTCTGACAGTGTCATGCTAGCAGCTTCTTTGGTTACGTCTGTCCCCATAATTCCCATAGCGATCCCAATATCTGCCGCTTTTACTGCCGGTGCATCATTGACACCATCGCCGGTCATTGCCACCACATAGCCTCGTTGCTTTAATGCTTTTATTATCCGCAGCTTATGTTGCGGCGAAGTACGGGCAAATACCGTGCTGGTCTCGACCGCATCGGCAAGCTGTTGGTCAGACATCCGGTCTATTTCGCTACCCAGTAAAACTCTGTCCCCAGTTCGTAACAGGCCGATTTCTCTTGCGACAGCACTTGCAGTCTGTTGATGGTCACCTGTGATCATAAGGACTTTTACTCCAGCTTGACGACATTTGGCGATTGCCGGCGGAACTTCCGGACGGGGCGGATCGATCATGCCCATGAGACCGCAAAAGATCATTTCCTGCTCCGGTTCTTCATCGCTATCTTCGTCAAACTGCTCCATTACCCGATACGCGCAGGCCAAAACGCGAAGAGCCTTATTGGCCATCTCATCATTCGCGCACATAATTTCAGCACGAATCGTATCGTCCAACTGGCGAATCTCACCGTTCCGAAGATAGTGGGTACACGCGGCTAATACACGATCTGTTGCCCCTTTAACATTCAGGATCATATCGCCCACTTGAGTTTTATAGATAGTTGACATGATGCGTCGATCTGATTCAAACGGATATTCGTAAACTCTTATAAATGTTTTTTCTAGTTCGTCTCGCCATAAGCCCGCTTTAGCCGCTGCCACCAGGATGGCACCTTCAGTAGGGTCACCTTCCACCTTCCAAACAACATTACACTGTTCATTCATCGGCAATACATTATCTTCTTTAGAAACCCTACTTTGATTCAATCGGGCATTGTTACATAATGCGCCAGTGAGCAGCGTTTGATAGAGTTCGGCATTCTCATGAACATTAACAGGCCCCCCTTCATCCAGAAAAAAGTCGCCTACAGGTGCATAGCCCTCGCCTGCTACCTGCCAATTACGCCCATGCGTGTATACCATGCGAACCGTCATCTCGTTTTTGGTAAGGGTTCCTGTTTTGTCTGAGCAAATTACAGTAGCACAGCCAAGTGTTTCAACCGATGATAATTGGCGGATGATTATATTTCGTTTACTCATACGTTGTACGCCCATGGCTAAGGCAATGATAACAATCGCAGTTAAGCCCTCCGGTATGGCTGCTACAGCTAGACTTGCCGCAATTTGCAGCATATTCAAGCATCCTTGACCCCGTAATATTCCGGTGACCATGACAACTCCAGAGACGCCTAAGCAACCGTAAACAAGGTACTTTCCTAGTTGCTCTAGCTTGCACTGCAACGGCGTAAGCTCTTCGGTTTGATGCTGGATAAGTGAAGCGATTCTACCCATCTCTGTTTTCATTCCTGTCGCAACTACGATCGCCGTGGCTCGCCCCCGCGTTACACCTGTGCCCATAAACACCATGTTTTTGCGATCTCCAAGAGTAGTGTCTTCACTTCCACGATATTTCGGATCTTTTTTGGCAGGTACTGTTTCACCAGTAAGCGACGCTTCCTCAGTAGCAAATTGAACTGCAGTTATTAGATGGGCATCAGCAGGTACCCGATCACCTGCTTCCAGGACGATCAAGTCACCCGGAATCAAATTCTCAGCCGCCACCTTTCTAACCCGGCCCGCACGAATCACGCGTGCCTGTGGTGCGGCCAGTTTCTGCAAGCTTTCCATAGACTGCTCGGCCTTGCGTTCTTGAATAACACCCAAAACGGCATTAGCCACTACAATAGACCCTGTCAGGAGGGCGTTACTACGTTTCCCCAAAACAAAAGAAATCCCGGCGGTTCCAAGCAGCACTTGCACCATAAAATCTTTGAATTGATTGCGCAGCAGTTCCCAAAACGTTGCCCGCTTTCCTTCGGTAAGCTTATTGGGGCCCACCTTCTTAAGGCGGCTGGCAGCTTCCCAGTCGCTCAAACCAAAACGATCTGAGGTATTAAGTAAATCACAGACACTTTCCATGTTTTCAGTATGCCACAGCTTACTGGAACCAGTGTACGCAAGGCCTGCTATCTGCGGGTTAGAGCCTGGTAAAGATACCAGGCTAGGACTGCCGTCGGCAAACTGCTGTAGGTTTAACGTTAGACTGTTGTTTCCCCGACAAAACCGCCCCCATGCCTGTGTTAAGACTTGTTGGATTTCCTTTACGCTGAGCCTATTCTGGTTAAAATAAATTAACGCTCGCCCAGTGAGGTAATTTGCACTGATTGAGATAATGTTGTGGTCAGATGCCAGCTGTTCGGTTAAAAAGCTTGCGAATTTTTTATTGTGGCATAATCCCGGTACACTGACACGTAATCGTCCGGGTAATGCGCGATAAGTTTGTCGTTGTTCTACGGATAAGAACAAGCTGTTTCCTCCTTACAGTTTACGGTTTCAGTATAATGCAGATTTCCTATGCACAGAGGTGACAATAGTCTCGCATGTCACCCCTTTCCTTTTGGACGCCGGCAGAAGCCTTAGTCGTATCCAGAAAACTACTTTACTGCTGGGCAAAAAAATGACAGCACGGTATGAAACCTTGCTGCCAATATTCTGGCTGTTCTAGAACAGTTTCATCCTTGACCATGAAAGACTCGCTAACAGATTATCGCGCGACTCCTTACTTCGCTGCTTGATGTAACCGAATAATTGACCCAAAAAGTCTTCCCACAGCCGCGCAACTTCATTCTTATTCTGCGCCGACTCCGCCCGCAGCTGGATACTTAAATCTACCGTGTCTTTCAATTCACGGCTGAGTCCTCGCAATTTTTCGGCTAAATACTCAATTCGAAGTTGCCGCTCGGTCCCTATTGACATACTACCTCACCTCATTCACTTAAATTCGGATTATCAATTCCACCGTCAACTGGCAATTCATCAAAGGAAGTTTCGACAGACTGTTTGAACTTATCAAATTGGGCCTCTGCTACTAAGTCTTCCAGATCCTCTTTGACGCCGCTAAACAATCCTTGGGCTTGTTCTCCTAGTTCCATTACTCCCTGAACAGTCTTTAACGCTAATGGTCGCAGAGTCTCACGGACACTCGGAACTAGCACAGCTCCTACCAAAGCCGCCGCCAGCCAGAAACCAGGGGGGCGTCCAGTACTTGACTTAACGCGATGATTAAATTGCCTGTTAAGACGTCCGACCCCGCTCATATCAGGGCTGACTTCTACATATTCGATAAGTTCAGCCAAACGCATCAATTCGCGCCGCTCTTGCTCTATCATCTGCCGTAAAGCCTTGAGTGCATAGGGGTCAGTTATCGTAGACATGCGCTGCTCATAGCTCTGTACGGCTGCTAATTTGGCCTCAAAGACCTGTTCCAAACCGGCTAACGTCTCTTCGTTTGATGACTGGACGATTTTATTTTTTAGCCTTTGGCTTCGTCTTACCGGTGGTTGCTCTTGGCGTTCATCTTTTTGCAGCTCCTCCATGTTTTTCATTATGTCTCTTTCCCCCCAATCTTATTCCCAAATTCATTGGTTATATTGTCCAAAATGTACCATGTATATACTGGCGAATCTTGAAACAGGAAGCTATGTACCAATAATAAAAGGAGCACCCGAAGGTAAAGGTGTTCCTAAAAAGTTTCCGATTTATGATTTACTATATTGTTTACTAATTTTTCTCCTTCCGCATAATGCTCACGGATACTGTCACGGAAGAAGCACCCATTTACTCTCGTTGACAAAGTCTATTTATCTCATGCCAATTAATTCTCTTCAATTCCTTCCAGGCTCTGCCGAGTATATTGAGACCGTTAGGGCTTGTATCCTTCTTCGCCATTTTTAGCCCTCCCTTTGTCGTTTGATTTTCCCATTCAACCGGTTTCTATCCAATACTACTTAACTGACCCTCGCCGATCACTTACCCATGTCGATCCCTCAATCATTTTGGCTCTTTTTTTTAACTGAGCGGCAACTTCGCTGACTTCAAGATAGTTTGTAAACTGATGATTTTGGTTATCTACAAGCGCAATTGAAATACCCATTAAAGGAAACTGTTGTTTTTCACCTCTACGATCGAGAACCATAATATATCCTCTTTCCAAATCCTCTTGCAAATAAAGGCTGGAAATCTGAGCATCAAATT
Source organism: Sporomusa sp. 246TCP1 (assembly GCF_057319775.1). Taxonomy (NCBI): domain Bacteria; kingdom Bacillati; phylum Bacillota; class Negativicutes; order Selenomonadales; family Sporomusaceae; genus Sporomusa; species Sporomusa sp. 246TCP1. The sequence goes on from NZ_CM170492.1 coordinate 1,955,632, forward strand.
TTGCTATAATTCGTTCAACCCATTCTATTGCGTAATCTAGGTTATAGAGCAAAATTAAAAAATCATCTCCACCTATATGGCCTAAAAACGCATCCTTTTCATCATATTCCGCTGCTACTTCTTTCATGATGGAAGCAGTAAGCTTAATAGCTTTGTCGCCCATCTCAAAACCATACTTGTCATTGAACGCTTTGAAATTATCCAAGTCTATGTAAATTGCGGCAAAATTTTGTTGTAATGCTTGTTTCAACTTTTCTTCAATAACCAGATTACCCGGTAGTCTTGTGAGCGGATTCGCGTTAGTTGCCAACATAATCCGTAAATCGGTGATGCTTGACAACAAGTCCATTACAGAAACAATGCCCCGATATTCGTCACTATCGGTAACGATAATCAGATCATATTGTTTGGCCTGTGCCCTATTCCGGGCCATCTCGGACACTTGCTCCAAGGAACAGCCCACATCGACAACAAGCGGCTGTTCATCCATTATAATCCGTATTGGTCGCCCATAATAAAGTGATACTCCGTATTGGCTGCTTAGTTGGAAATTCAAAGCATCTCTCATCACTAAGCCAACCGGTCTGTTATTTTCGACAACTACTACGCCCTGCCATAATTCACTGTCTAAACGTTTTTTTACATCAATTACCAACGCGTCAGTATTAAAAGATGGCGTAAGTTGAACAATAGCTCCGATGGTCTGATAGTTACCCAATTCAAACCTGACATGTTCTTCTTTCAGTTCCGGCTTATTTAGCCGGAGACGTTCCGGTAGCAAGTTAATCGACCCGACAAACCGGATAGGAGCCTTGTTTTTGTCAAAAGTACTTATCCCCTTGGCCAGAACCCAATTATATTCATTTTTAGCAGAGTTATATAATCTATATTCAGATTTGTAAAATTCATCGCTCCCCGAAAAATAACTTGCTAATGCCTGACGGCGCTTTTTTTGATCATCCTGGTAAACCCAGTCGTTAAAAACTTCGAAATGAGCTCCGAAGCCTGATGGTTCATAGCCTATCAATTCTTTTATGTTTCCTGACCACTCGGTAGTCCGGCTTTCGCTGTTCCATTCCCATATTATTTCATTGGTAGCATAGGCAATCTGTCGAAACTTTTCAACACTTTTCTCAATACTCTGCTGATGGTTAGTGAAATTTAAAAGCATGAGGCGCAGATTGGCTAACAGCTGATCAGTGTCCGCGTTATTAAATCCTGACGGCATATGGACAGAATTTATTGTCGCCGGATTTTTGCTCAAATGCTTAAAGACATCCGATAACCAATATTGGTAACGTAGTAATGGCCGCAAAAAATAATATTGTAAAATAATAACAATTGTTATTATGATAAAACCCAGCCACAGCAGCTTTTGCTTAAGCTGATCAATTGACTCAGCAATATCATCTACATAAATTCCGGTCCCTAGATAACATTCAATTTCAGGAAGGCCAATAACATAGGAGAGTTTCTTCTGCGGTTTCCCTTCGGGAAGTTTTGGTTCATAATATTCAACAAATCCGCCGCCAGCCTTAGCTTTTTCAAGAAGAAGCTTGGTAATTGAGTTTCCGTAAGCATCCTTTCGTTGCATCTGATAAGTTCCGACCGTTTCCGGAGAAGGCTGTTCAACCAAAACGTATCCTTCATAAGTTGCTAAAAACACGTAATTAGCAACACCCTGGTTATCATAGACCAACTGGTTTATTATCTCGGTTGAACTGATTCGTGCGTCACCGATGGTTATTTTTCCGTTGTTTTTATCTTCTAAAACAGGATTGATAGAATTATGAGCGAGTGAAATAATAACTTCTAAGCTATTTTTGCGGGTTGCATAGATATCCTCTGAAAAGGTATGCACATAGATTGAAACAGCGAAACCAAAACCAGCCAACATAATCAGTACGGCACCTAAGGTTCTAAGTTGGATCGAAACCGACCAATCTGTTGCTTTCCTACTAAAATATTTGGTAACATTCACTCTTTTTCCATCTCCAACATATGAGAAGTGTCCCTGATGACATCGTACTCACGGTCGTCAACCGGAAAGAAGGTGCCTACTTCTGTTGCAAAAATTCCTAGGGCACCTTCTTCATGATTGGCACTAAAAAAAGATGCCTTTACTTTTGCAATGAAATCTGCTGAAAGCCCTTCGCGATAAGCCCATACCGTTCCTGAACCAGGTATCGCCTCTGACGTTTGGATTATACGGTAATCCTTGTCTCCAATGAGCCCTTTTTCCCGCATATTGTGCAAAATAGTGCTCGAAACTGCGGCTGCATCAACTAAACGTTTTTTTACCGCTAAAACCGAAGCATCATGATGCTCTAAGAATTCTAAGGATTCCAAATCCTTATCCGGATCAATCCCGTTCTTCAGCAGCATAGCTTTAGGAACCAAGTACCCTGAAGTCGATTCCCGGTCAGTAAAGGCCAACCGGCGGCCCCGCAACTGGTGGATATTTTCGATGCCAGTTTCCGGATGAACGATGAGTACACTGTAGTACTTCTTACCGGTCTTACTGCTCTCAGTACTGGCAAACGCTTGAGCACCAGTTTGTTTATGTGCTAAGACATAGGAAAATGGTCCAAACATTGCTATGTCAATTTCTTTCAAGTGCATTTTATCAATCACACTTCGATAATCGTTGCTGACAATTAATTCGACCTTAAAACCGTTTTTTTTCTCTAGATATTCAATAAACGGTTGCAGTTGATCCGTTGTCTTCTCAATACTTTCAACCGGTATTGCCCCTATACGGAGTGATTGTCTTTGGCCTGACGGTTCGGTTGACGTTGTTTGCGGGTGATAAAAAGCGCATCCTCCTGTAACCAATACCAAAAAACAAAAGCAGGCCAGCATTAGACTAAACCACTTACTACAAACGAAAAGTCTTCTCGATTTCATATCCAAGCACATTTCTTCAATAATCGGCTGGATTGTACATTTTGCATGAGTTGCCGTTCACCTATCCTTTAATTCAATTAGCAAATGCTGCTTTTGTTGCATTTTATTATATATTGGAAGTTCAGCCTAATTTAACTTATATCCTGCACATAATATATATTTTAACAATAAATTAACAATACTTTAAGCCTATAAAATATTTTTTCGTTCTTATTCGTGTATCGAACAAGCCAACCATTCCAATTTCCTTCCCCTGAAGCGAAGCAATAATACTAGGATTTATTGATTTCTCGTTTAAACTGTATATTTTTTGACATAACATTTATTGGCAGGATTTCTGAGTATTATGCTGGAATATATTTATATAACAATAAAAGGGGAACTGGCAATGAATAAACATCAATGGATACTTAAAGAAAGCTGGCCTGTGGAACAAGGACAACGACTTATCTTTCAAGACTCCCCTAAAAATATACATATAGTTGATACGACGATTACTAAAAATACTGACGAAGTTATTAGCAAAGTTGAAACTGAACATTGGTCCATAAACGAATTACTGCTTTTTTTAAACCAATATTCAAATACCTGATAACCATAAACAGATCTCGCAAATTCCATAGGAAAAAAGTTGCAGTACGGTACGAGACCTTGCTGCAACTTTTACTTTTTTTAGCTTTGTATTCCTCCTGCAACTAAGCTTGCTGCGCAATCTAATGGTGCCAATAATAATTCGCCTTATTGGCAAGAGTATTATTAGCATAATGAGATAAATTGCATCAAACCACCTTACTTTCCGCATAAAAGTGCAGTGTTTCCTGTTTCAAAGTACAAGGAATATTTGTATTAATAACTGTAATAAGGGGGCTAAAGGAGTTCAGGCAATAACGAATCAGACGAGAGGTGTTATTGCCAAATTCAAAGAAAATGCCGAAGACTTTATTTATGGCTGAAGCACGTACAACAGAAGAAACTACCACCAGAGACATTAGTAAAAAATCAGATGAAGTAAATGATCATGCCCGGAGACATCGTCGCCGCATTATAGCTACTACCGCTACTGGTGTAGTAGCTATGTCGGATAAGGCCACGGAAATTAAACACGAGTTGCGCGATGCAATTGACGAAGCTACCACCCGTCCAACGGGTGGTTTTGATTGTTTTAAAATAATTTCATTCTTATCCGCGAAATACCGGCTAATAGATTATCGCGGGATTCCTTATTTCGCTGTTTAATAGCCAAATAATCGGACCCAGTAATTCCTCCCACAGTCGGGCAACTTCGTTCTTATTCTGTACCGACTGTGCTCTCAGCTTTTAAGTTTTCCAGATCTGTTTTTGACGCCGCTACACAATCCTTGGGCTTGTTCTCCTAGTTATCGACAAATACCATGCATAGAAAAAGGCCATCACGGGGAAAATGAACAAAAAGATAAGGGAGGATTTTTACTATGCATAATTTCATTCGCTGGGGATCTCGTGTTTTGACACGTTCTTCCCCAACTATGCTAATCGCAACAGGCGCAGCTTTAGCTTTAGCTTTACCGCCTGTCCGCAAAGGACTAAGATCAGCAGCAATCCTCACAACACGAGGATTTTTTAGCATAACCGACCAAATACAACACGTAGGCGCCACCATGAAAGAGGAGCTAGAAGATTTTGTTGCTGAAGCGAGGAAAAGTACTACACAGCCTACAGAAACTCTATCAGAACAATTCAAACGATTCAAGCATGATACCAAAAGTCAATTTCGCCGAAATGAAGTCACGGTTACCGGCGGCGCCTTAGCTGTTTCGGATCATGCACATTCACTACAAAACAAATTTGAAGAAGTGGTAGATGCCCCTCAAGAAGAGCAACTGCATAGTGATATAGAAGTTACCGCTGCAGGCAGTACTTTGGAAGTTTCCGAGCATGCACAATCACCACAAAACAAATTTAAAGAAGTGGTGGATGTTCCTCAAGAAGAACAATTGCATAATGATACGGAAGTTACGGCTGTAGACAGTACCTCGGAAGTTTCCGATCAGGCTAAATCACCACGAAAGAAATTTAAAGGAGTGGTAGAGAACCCCAAAAAAGGGCGAATGCATAGTAATGCCAAAAAACACAATGATCGAGAAATTCACGATGGATTAGATCCGGCATAAATCTACATACATCACAATTTATTTACAGTATAAGCGCACCCGAAGCCCTAGGCTATGGGTGCGCATTCCTATCTTCCAAGAACTCTTCTTCCCTTACCATACTTATCCTGTTCGTAGTTTTGATTGTCCCTTTGCCTTGGTAAAGATTAAAGGCGAGGATTTCTTATCGCGAAAAATGAATCATCCTGTACAGACCATTTGTCTATCCTGTTTACAGGCTGAATGGTTACCTTTTGAAAATAGCCGGGCAGAATTGGCGATAACACCGAGGGTGCCAAAATTTAGTAATAACGATGCTGCTAATGGCGAGATAATATTGGCTGTTGCCAAGGCGATACCCGCAACATTCACACCGACAGCAAAGGAAAGGTTCTGACGTATGACTTGATTGGTTTTCTTGCCAATGCTGATCATCTGGGAAACTTTTCTTGGGTCATCCCCGGCAATAGCGACATTGGCCGCTCGCAGGGCAAGCTCCGGACAGTTGTCGGCCATAGTGACACCAACGTCGGCCGCTGCCAGGGCGGGCGAATCGTTAATTCCATCCCCCACCATCATGACTGGATACCCTTTTCGTCTTAACTGGGTTATTATCCGAATCTTGTCTTCGGGTCTCATGGTGCTCCAGTATTGTTTAATACCCAGTTCATCGGCCACTGCATTACCCGTATTAGCCGTATCTCCTGTTATCAAGCCGATATGAGGTATACCGACAACTCGTAATTGTTCAATGGCCTGATAGCTTTCCGGACGTATGTGTTCCTTTACCCCAATTAAGCCTACTAGCTTTTTATCAACCGCAACATAAATAGCACTATTGCCAAAGTGCTTCATCCGTAATACGCGAGCCTTACTTGTCTTTATGTCTATGTGTTCTTTGTACATCAGAGAATCATTGCCCACTAAAACCTCTTGCTGATTTATATAGGCTCTTACTCCATAACCAACAAGTAATTTACTCTCGGCGGGCTCAAGAGTTAGTCCTTTTTTCATAGCTTCTTCTACTACCATCCTGGCTAACGGATGGCAATTGCCTTGTTCAGCTGACGCAACCAGTAGCAATATCTCCTGGTTGCTCTGCTTTTGTTGTAGTGATATCACTTCTGTTATTGTAGGATTCCCCGTAGTTAAAGTACCCGTTTTATCCCACAAAACCACCTCTGTCTGCCCTGCAACCTCTAAGTACCGGGATTGCTTTACAAAAATACCCTTTCGTACTGCGTCGGCTACCGCCGTACCTAGAGCCGTATTCTTAGCTATCGATATTGCGATCGGACAACCGGCTAGTAACACGGTTAATGCGCGGTAGAAGTCACGAGTAATGAGAAAGATCATGGCAGCAATACCCATTGTCAAAGGCATCAGCTTTTGCGCATAGTAATCTTCTGGTTGCTGTAGCGCTCCTCGTGTAGCGGCGGCCTGCTCAACCATCTTAAACATATAGGCTATAGATTCACCATCTACCGGAACTCGTTCTCCAGTCTGTACTATAACAGTATCTCCGGCTAAGACCTGCCTTGCTTCGCCGTTTTCCAAACGTCTAGCAGCCAGTTCTTTTGTTGCTACCATCTTACTGATGGCATACCGTGAGCGGGTTTGCATAACGTGATGAAACAGGTCGCTCAGATACACAATCCCCAAGATTGACAGACCGGTTATGCTTTCCTTCATAGCCAGTAGGACAAGCGTTGTTGCGAAAAGCAATAAATCGGAATTGATTCTTTTCTTCCTAGCCAAGGTGTCTACCCCTCTTCTTAATAAAGGGTAACTCCCTATAATTGTCGTCAAGGCAGCTAGGTAAAAGACGTTCGTGGATGACACCAGCGGCGAGCGCCCCACAAGCATCCGCTTGGCAAGTAACCCGGTCAGAACCCCGCCTGTGGCTAGTACATATAGCTTTTTTATACTGCCCTGATCGTTCATGATTTGACTGGTTTCCTTTGGCAGCGACAGTACCTCATACTTACTTTCCTGGTGTACCTGCTGTTCAAAAAAAAGCTCCCACGTATTTTCAATTTCTTGACATAGCACTGGGAAACTAATCCTGGCTTGATCAAAATAAACAAGAGCACGCCCGGTTAGTGAGCTTGCTGTTATTGTTTTAACGCCAGTAACCTTACTCAACTGTTTAACAAAGTAAGCTTCAAGCAGGCTGTTTTTTCGAAGATTAGGAATAGTTATCCTTAATCGTCCTGGTAAAAGCCGATAGTCGTTTTCCGAAAGCAAAGCAAGCATTACGAGTTCCCCCTAGCCAAGTTTGAACAAATCATATGTACTTATTGTATCCATGTTAGCTAAGCCATATGTGCTAAATAAAAGCATAAAGATGACCATAGCATTATTCATGGGGAAAAATGACTGGCTGAACCCTACCTAGCCGCGAAGGCGGTCTTGACTGGCCGGTTGGGGCGCTAAAAAGCTGTTGACCATATATGTCAACAGCTTTTTAACCTGCTTATTACATGTCCTCGAATCTTTGTTCAGAACAAGTGCTCTTGGCTTTTTCTTTTCCCATGTTCTTGCCAAGACCATAGATAATTGGTATTCCGATAGCATGTACTAGCAAAAAAGCGCCCCAGCCTACTGCTGGCATCAGTAACCAATGCATAAAAACACCTCCTTGGTATACTAGTATCAAACAAGCGGGTGTTTTCTATCCTGCAACTAGGAATTAAATCCACACTTCTTTGGCTACATAGCTAAAGAGAACCATCTATAGTGTGCTGCCCTATTTTTGCCGATTCAAAGGTAAAAAAACAGGCCAGTTACATGGCCTGCTGGTCAATTCGTTCCGTAATAAACTTAGCTTGTTTAGCCTTACGGAATTCTCGTGTCCTAATAGTATGCTCTAAGGACACGAAATAACACAAGGGATTGTCCTATATTTTAAAAATACTAACGGCTTGTTGCATATCTGTAGCCAACGTAGACAATGCCTGGCTGGAAGATGCGATCTCCTCCGTCGAGGCCGATTGTTCTTCTGTTGCAGCCGAAACGGTTTCAGCCTGAACAGATGCAGCTTTAGATGTTTCTTCAATATGTTTGACTGATTCAACAATCCTTTGGCTACCGGCAGCAACTTCCTGGGTGGCTGCCGATATTTCTCTAACCTGACCAGCCATCACCGTAATTTGTTCAGCAATGGCTTCAAAAGCCTGTCCAGCACCGTTTACTACGTCGATGCCAACCTTAACATCTTCAGCGCTGGTATTCATAACGGCAACAGCATTATCAATACTGTTGGTATTGTCATTAATGAGATTGGTGATTTGCTTAGCAGCAGTCTCTGATTGTTCGGCAAGTTTCCGGACTTCTTCTGCAACCACAGCAAACCCACGTCCAGCTTCACCAGCACGTGCCGCTTCAATAGCAGCGTTAAGGGCCAACAGGTTGGTCTGTCCGGCAATACCGCTAATAACATTGACAATTTGACCAATTTTTTTTGAACTGTCTGCCAGCTTGTCTACAGTCTGTTGCAGCTCATTGGCACCTTTGCCGACATTCCCCATCTGGAAAACAGCTTTATTTACAGCTTCTTGCCCTTGCTTTACTGCATCAGTTGTGTTAGTGGCTGCAGCAGAAACATGATTCGCAGTGGCTGCTGTTTGTTGAATAGCGGCGGAAATTTGTTCAACTTCTGCCATTGTTTGGCTAACAGCATTAATTTGCTCGTTAGTACCCTGAGCGACATCGGTAATGGCTGCGGCCACCTGATTAGATGCCTGCGCCGACTGTTCAGCACTGGCCGTAAGTTCTTCACTTGATGCGGCAACCTGTTCTGCACTAATATTAACTTGTTTCATTAAAGCACGTAAACTGTCTCGCATGGCTGCCAACGTATTTGCTAAGTCACCAATCTCATCTTTACGGACCATCTGACGTGGTTTATCCCGAAAATCACCAGCAGCTAATTCGTCACATACTGTTACCATGAATTTTAACGGTTTAACAATACTGCGGGCGCTGAAGGCACCAATAACAACACCAAGAATAGCGGACAGAACGGCAGCTATAATCGAAGTGCGCTTAGCGGCATTAGCACTGTTGACGGCATCTTCCATAGATTGATTCATAGCCTTGTTATTTGTTGCTTTTATTTCGACTACTTTATCATACATGGCTTTGGCTACAGGAGCCATCTCTACGGCCGCCCGATCTGCTTCATCTCTTTTACCGGCCTGCATCGCCGGAAAAAACTTATTGTCGGCTAACTGACCATATTGCTTTTCCAGAGCTTGGATTTCTTTAATTTTACGTTTTGTGTCTTCATCTTGAGCCAAGGTAATCAATTCTTCTTCCAGTTTTCCATTCGTCGCCAACAATCTCCGGTATTCATCCACATACTGTTGTTTCCCATACATGGAATAGCCACGAAGATTGGCTGACTGGCCTAAAGAATTATAGGAAATTTCGTTAATTTTTTCAAGACTGGGAAGGGCTATTGTCTTAAGGTCATTTACTTCGCTTACTGTATCGCCAACCTTATAAATTGTGTAAGCAAATCCCATGAAAGCAACCAATACCACCAAACTAAAAGACAAGATCATTTTTGCCGTAAGCTTCATTTTACCGTCTCCCTCATATTTTGGTTTATTAATTTGTAGCATTTGGGCTAATTCTGCGGCACTTACAGATTTAACTATGCCCCCCTTTTTAGGCCCCATAACACCGATGTTTATCATAAGTCCACTGTTCATAGTTCACATAATAATCTTACACCAGCAGCTTCCTGCGAATATTATCTTTATATTAAGACTCTGTAAATATTGACAATTTTCTACTTTATACAACATATTTCCCATTGTCAGGCCTGGAAATCATAAAAGTGCCGTTAGCACATTTTCTAACGTAAAACGGGTGTTTTTCTTCAGCGGTTAGTTTGTAATCATTTTTTAGCTCCCACAGCAAAAGCTTGAGTACCAAAAGCTCGCTTTTACAGTTGTTGCAGGTTTTAAGATGCTCTTCAATAATCACTTTTTCCAGGGAATGCACATTCCCCTCCAAATACTCCTGCAGCTCTATTTCGCTAATACAATTCAATTATTACACCTCCCAGACACCATAATAAATTAGATTACCGCTAAATACACAGAACACCTGATTATAATTCAATAGTTTATGACCTAACAGTAGAAAAGCCCCACCCTTGATTTTACAAGAGTTGAGGCCATTTTTCGCCGTTACTAATGGTTACGGTTCACCTTGACTAATCTTAAACGTTAATCTTTAATAAACCATACTACACTCCGTCCAGTAATTTATCTTCGCAAACCTTTCCTTACCGTTCGCTGCCTAAATAAATCTATCTATCCAGTGTTTCTCGGCTTTTCAATTTTGTTTTTGATAGTTCCGTTAGTATACTTATCTATAATTTCAATAAAAAATGGAAATTCCTTTCATTCGAATGAAAACAGTTAACCATTTAAGAATATTACATAGGACAAGCACGGACAGGAAACATTAAGGTGAATACAATTAATTAAGTAAGGAGACTTGCTCTATGAATATTTTACGATGGGGATCGCGAATGCTGGCTAGTTTTACACCTACAGGCCTTATCCTAACAAGTGCAACAGTTACCTTAGCTTTTCCATTTGTACGCCGGGGATTACGCACCACTGATCTTCTTGCTACCAAAGGCGCTTTCATATAGGCGTTCCACTTAGCTGGTATGATTAGCATAAAATAGGGAATGAGAGATATTCACTATTTTATGCCGCATTTTAATATATCGGAAAAATGTTCAGATGCCACGATAACCATCCATCCTTTCATACAATACTAAACCCGAAAGTGGCTGACGGCTGTCTGGAGATCCTGAGCCAAATTGGCAAGGCTCTGGCTGGATGAGGCGATTTCCTCCATGGATGCTGATTGTTCTTCTGTAGCCGCCGACACCATCTGGGCTTGTCCAACCGCCGTTTGACTGTGCCCATTGATTTCCTTCACCGATGCTACGATTTGCTGGCTATTTCCTGCCATTTGCTGAATAGCAGCGGAAATCTCCTTTACTTGTTCAGATACTTGTGTTACCAGTGCCACAATTTCTTTAAATGCGCGGCCAGCTGTAGTGACAACCTCTGTCCCAACCTTAACCTCCTCGGTGCCTTCATTCATAGCCACAACGGCTTTATTGGTGTCCCCTTGAATCTCGCTTATCAAATCAGCAATTTGTTTGGCCGCATCTTGTGATTGTTCGGCAAGCTTACGGACTTCTTCCGCCACGACAGCGAATCCTCTTCCCTGTTCACCAGCTCTGGCAGCCTCAATTGCGGCGTTGAGCGCCAGTAAGTTTGTCTGTCCGGCAATCCTGGATATCGTATCGACAATCTGGCCGATTTCCTGCGATCTTTTGCCCAACTTAGCAACTACTTGTGCCGAATTATTGACAGTCTGTTCAATGTGAGCCATTTGACTAACAGCCTTCTCCACCGACTTGTCGCCTTCTTTTGCCATCTCGGCAGCTTGAGCGGAATTGTCGGCCACCTGATTGGAACTAGCAGCTACTTGTTGGATACCGGCTGACATCTGCTCTACCACGGCAGATGCTTCATTTGTTGATTTTAGTTGACTTTCCGCGCCTTGTGCAATATCGCTAATAGATACGGCTACTTGGTTCGCTGCTTGCGCTGACTGTTCGGCACTGGCAGTCAATTCTTCCGAAGAAGCTGCCACCTGTTCAGCCGACTCATTGACCTGTTTGAGAACGGTACGGAGACTCCCCCGCATGTTTGCAAGAGCATCACCTAATTGACCAATTTCATCTTTCGTCACAAACCTACGTGGTCTATCACGAAAATCTCCGGTAGCTAACTCTTCACACGCTAATACCATTGCCTGTAAGGGTTTTGTTATTATTCTGGCAATCATCCAGGAACACAAAATAAACAGGAGAATTGCCGTCATCATAATTCCAAAGATTATTATCTTAGATTTTTCAAAATCGATTTGATTTTGATCATTTTTCTCCTTGGCCTTTTTTACATTATAATCCGCAAGCTCTTGCGTGTATTTTTGAAATGTGTCCATACGGGAAACAACAGTCTGTACATATAACTCGTAGATTTCTTCTGCTTTTTTGTCGCTCTTCATTGACAAATTAATTACTGTATCTCTGCTCTCGGCATAGTATTTTAGTTCCTCACGCAATTTTCTAAGCGTTTCAACCTCAAACGGATCTAAATCTGCCTTTTCAAATTCCTCCAGATCGGTGGCAAATGCAGTTCTTCTTTTGTCCATATCATCTTTCACTTCTTTAATACGTTTATTATCTTTAGCAAGCAGAAGCTCCAACATATCAACTTGAAAGTGTCTCGATTGTGCTTCACTATTATTCAGAAATTGCACCGGCAACAAGTTATTTTTGTACATTGTTGTCAAGTTTTGATTAGATTTTGACACATAATAATAACCCGTATAGCCCACAACGGCTAGAGATATAACAGCCAAAACAATTAAAATACTTAACTTATAAATTATTCTTATGTTAGCAAACCATTTCATTTATATTACCCCTTATTACCAATTGTACTCTCTCTGATCCTCAAGATTAATACGTGATCCATATTGAAAGCTATATCAGATTGAAGTCCGTGATTTAATCAGATTGTATAGTTCTAATTTAGGTCACCCCTTTATTTATGTAAATATAAAACCGTAGTATGATTATCTGATCCTTGGACTATGAAGCCATTATATATATAAAAACCCTGGATAATCAATGTAATTTACAATATGTTAACAATTTATTTACATAATCGGGTAGAATTTACCTCGTTTGATTGAACTCAATGGTCAACCCCTACAGGCACTCAACGCCACTTGTACAAAAAACAGCCTGCCCTCGTTTCATTGAGATCAGGCTGTTATTTCTTTAGGCATTCATCGGCTTTGGCACGCAAGGTACAATGGGTACGTACTATTAGGAATGGCTTTTGACAACACAGGAGCACTGCTAAAATCAATAACAGCTGTGGCAGCAGCCACAACTACCGCCAATAGCCAGTCGAAACCACGTAGTGCTACTGTACCAAATATTGGTTGAAGCAAGGGTATGTGGATTGATCCAATTACCATAACCATGGATAAGGTAACCGCAGCAATCAGTAAGGGGTTACTAAGCAAACTTACTCTTCCCGCTTCCTTTTCTATTCGGCAATCAAAGATATGAATGAATTGACTAATAGCTAACATGGCTAACGTCAATGTTCTAGCGACAACTACATTGCCGCTAGATGCCAATTTCCAAGCGCATCTGTGTACTCCTCTTTAGTATCCATATGTTTGTATGCTACCGCTAGCACTCGCAAAGCCTGGCTTGCCATTTTATTGTTCTTTTTTAGAATTCACGGGTGTTTTCACCTAAAGGAACAGGAACACCATTTAACAGGTAATGTGAACAGACATTTATTACAGTGTCGGGCGCCCCCTTACAATACAGCGCTGTCTTGTCTTCTTGTTCTTGACAAACAACAGACATCATTCTTCGCTCTGATTCAAAAGGTATTTCCTTTACTTTGCTAAACTTGTTCTCTAACTGTTTAGCCTGTATACCTGCTTTAGCCGCCGCAACAATAAGCGCACCCTCTGTGGGATCTCCATCAATTGCCCATTCTTTTCGCTGGTCATTCAGCCTGGCTAACGTTCCTTGCAATTTCTTACCTGGCACCAATTTGGCATTATTGCAAAGACTTGCTGTCAACAATGCTTTCATCAAATAATGAAGATTCTTCTACTTCAAATTGGGAAGCAGTAAGCAGCCTGGCATCGGCAGGTACTCGATCGCCGGCTTCTAATACAATGATATCTCCTGGTACTAAATCCTGCGCTTTTCACAGGTAGGGGGACTGTTGCGGCAATCTGTTCAGAGGAAGCCAAATGTTGTAAATCAAAACCACCCTGCTTGCAGCTTGAACCGTTACCTATTGAAAGTAACCGGGCAGAGTTGGCGATAACGCCAAGAGTGCTAAAATTAAGTAAAAGCGATGCAACCAAGGGAGAGATGATATTGGCTGCTGCCAAGGCAATACCCGTTACATTAACCCCAACAGCAAAGGAAAGGTTCTGACGTATTACTTGGTTGGTTCGCTTGCCGATGGCTATCATCTGAGGAACCTTTCTCGGGTCGTCCCCTGCAATAGCGACATTGGCCGCTCGCAGGGCAAGCTCCGGGCAACCATCGGCCATGGCCACACCAACATCAGCAGCTGCCAGTGCAGGCGAATCGTTAATCCCATCCCCCACCATCATAACTGGATACCCTTTTCGTCTTAGTTGGCTAATTGTCTGAATTTTATCCTCCGGTTTCATATTGCTCCAGTAGTGTTTAATACCCAGCTCCTCTGCCACCGCATTACCCGTGTTTGCCGAGTCCCCTGTTACTAATCCAATATGTGGTATACCAACGACTCTTAGTTGTTCAATAGCTTGATAGCTTTCCGGTCGTATATGTTCCTTTACACCGATTAAACCTACCAGTTTTTTATTAACTGCAACATATATAACACTATTTCCAAAATGCTCCAACCGTAATGCACGAGCCTTACTCTTCTTTATATCTACATGTTCTTTCCGCATCAGAAAATCATTGCCTACTAAAACTACTCGTTTATTGATATAGGCTCTGACTCCATAGCCAACAAGCACTTCAGTTTTGACTGGTTCGATAGTTAACTCTTTGTGCTTGGCTTCGTCTACGATCATCCTGGCCAACGGGTGGCAATTGTCTTGTTTGGCTGAGGCAGCCAAAAGCAATATTTCTTGGCTGTTATGCGCTCGTTCTAGTGATATCACTTCCGTGATCGTGGGATCTCCCGTAGTTAGAGTACCCGTTTTATCCCACAAAACTACCTCAGTCTGCCCTGCAACCTCTAAACACCGTGAATCCTTAATGAAAATGCCCTTTCGAGCGGCATCGGCTACTGCTGTACCTAGAGCCGTATTCTTAGCTATTGATACAGCAATCGGACAACCGGCAAGTAACACAGTTAATGCACGATAGAAATTGCGAGTCATTACAAAGATAATGGCAGCAATCCCCATTGTCCATGGCATCAGTCTCTGTGCATAGTAATCTTCTGTATGCTGCAATGAACCTCGCGTAGCAGCTGCCTGCTCAGCCATCTTAAGCATGTGGGCTATGGACGTGTCTCTACCTACCCGTGCTGCCCGAATGGTAAGCATGCCTGATTGAATTAACATGCCTGCGTAGACGTAGTCACCACTCTTCATGCTGATAGGCGTACACTCACCAGTTACGGCAGCTTGCTTTACAATGGCTTTACCATCTGTAATCTCACCATCTACCGGGACTCGCTCTCCAGCCTGCACGATAACAGTATCGCCAACATTCACCGCTTGGGCCGACACCATCTTTAGTTCACCATCATGTAAACATCTAGCAGTCATTTTTTTTGCTGCCATTATTTTATTGATGGCATTCCGTGAGCGAGTTTGCATAACATAATGGAACAAGTCGCTCAAATACACAATTCCCAAAACTGACAATCCGGTTATGCTTTCCCGCATAACCAGCAGGACGAGCGTTGTCGCAAACAACAAAAGATCTGAGTTAACTCTTTTCTTTTTAGCCAATGAATCTACCCCGCGTCGTAATAAGGGGTAACTCCCTATAATTGTTATTAAAGCAGCTAGATTAAAAATGTTAGCTGCTGACGCCAGTGGCGAGCGCCCGACAAACATCCGTTTGGCAAGTAACCCTACCAGTACTCCGCCAGTGGCTAATACGTACAGCTTTTTCATATCGCCGGGGTCGTTACTATTTTGGCTGTATATACTTGGCGGAATTACATTTTCATTTATTTCCTTTTTTTCCGGTCGGCCCCCAAAACGCTCCCATACACTTTCAATTTTTTTACATAACAAGGGAAAACTAATCCTGCTTTGATCAAAATAAATAAGTGCGCGTCCAGTCAAAGCGCTTGCTGTTATTGCCTTAACGCCTGTAACTTTACTAATATGCTCAACAATAAAAGTACCCAACATTGAGTTTTTTCGAAGCCCAGGAATAGTTATTCTTAGCCGTCCTGGCAAAAGTCGGTAGTCTTTTTCTGAAAACAAAGCAAGCATTCAAGTTCCCCCTAGATAAGTTTAAGAAATCATATGAACTATTGTATCCATGTTATTTTAACCATATGTGTTATTTTTAGGATAATAATACGCATGCATAGAAGTTTATTCACGGGGAAAAATGAATAAAAGGACAAGGAGGGATCTTTTTGTATAATATTGTTCGCTGGGGATCTCGTGTTCTAAGACACACTTCCCCGATTACACTAATTGCTTCAGGCACAGCTCTAGCTTTGGCTTTGCCGCCGATCCGCAAAGGACTGCGTTCTGCTGCAGTACTCACAACACGAGGATTATTAAACATAACCGATCAAGTTCAACATGTAGGCACTGCCATGAAAGAGGAATTAGAGGATATTTTTGCTGAAGCGGGAAAGTACTACCCAGCCTGCAGAAACTCTATCAGAACAATTCGAACGCATTAAACATAATACCAGGCGGCAATTTCACCGAATGGCAGTCACGGCTGCCGGCGGTGCCTTGGCTGTTTCAGAGCAGGCGCAATCACCACGAAAGAAACTTAAAGGAGTGACAGTTGACCCCCAAAAAGGACAAATGCATAGTGAAAAAAACATAATGATTGAGAAGTTCACGATGGATTAGATCCGGTATGAAATCTACACACATTCTCAAGTTGTTTACAGGTATGTGGAATTAGATGATAGATAGTCTGATAAGAGTATTATTTCATCCTCTTGTGGAGGTGACATCTTAATGTATTGGTTATTCATGCGCCCTGCGATTGGCTGGGGAGCCTTCCTGTTTGTCCATGCTCTTGCTATTCCGGCAGTATACAAAATGGGGAAAATGTGTGCATCAAAGAAAGAAACCAACCAAACAGCTTTTACTGGTTATGAATCCATGGAAGATGATGCGGACATTATGGAATAGCTTGTGTTTCAAGGCTCCCTAGCCATCTAAGGTGCTTCTATCTTTCTATCTTCTAAGAGCTCTTTTGCCCAGCTAGCCCTTCTACCATATGCTTATTTTGATCATCTCTTTGCCGTACAAAAGTAAACCCCAAAAAACAGGTCCTCAACACTACATGGCCTGTTGCTCAATTCGTTCTTTGATGTATTTTGGTTGTTTTTGGCATTGAAAATCTCGCATCTTTATAGTATGCTCCATAATCGCAAAGTCCATGCTATATGTATTATCATACATACCATAAAACACTTGAGCTACTTTTTTACGCAAAAGCAGCTTAGCATTGTGTGCAACATTAAACAATATACCTGTCAATTCTTTTTCCAGTTGCTGACAACATTGTTTAACAAGCAAATTGTAATCACAACCTACTGCCTTCATACAAATAGTTCCTAACTTTATTTTTTGCAGCAGTTTTCCTAATATAGGATTTATGTCAATTTTACCCATAGCCTTCTGCCAAGTTTTGTCGCCCACTTCTGTTGCTATCTCAGCCATAAAAAGAGTATTTCTATACTCATCAACACTGGTTACTAGTTGAGTAATCGCTGCGGAACCTTCGGCATTAAATTGAAAAGAAACAAGATCAGCTGATATCGTGCCGTAGAATCTTCTGATTTCCAATTGTATATCATGCTTTATTGTTTGGAAAAGATTATCTATAGCTTCAGGGCTAAGAATCTCTTGAAATAAGTAGTTCTCTACCCTGGTTTTTCCTGCCAGTATTTGGGGCGCATGCAATCTAATACTTTCAGTCCCTTTCAATATAAAAGCATTAACCTGCAAATCAATCAAGTTGTAGCAACGTTCAACTGCTACAGCAGCCTCGATTTCTTTTTGACAACGTCTGCGATGTAATGCGTCTAGTAAGCTTTGCTTTAGCTTACCACGCTGTTGCAATCCAATGTTTTTAACCGTTAGGGGATGCAATTTTTTTGCGCTTTTAAATTTACTTTTTATGGTATGGGAAGCTTGTTTGTTATATGATTCTCCAGATAGTAGCTGTAACATTTTCTTCCCTACTTTCGGTAATTTACTCTAACCTATACACATTTATATTATAGGCAAGATGTATAAAAATAGGGTTAAGTAATTGTTAACTTCATATTAAATTAGTCTTCTGAAGTCAAAAACAAAAAATGAAAGACGGCTACAACGAGCCGTCAATGATATCCTGTATTAGTTTACTCCCCTTCATTCACTAAACACGGAATTGGCTAACGGCTGTCTGGAGATCCTGGGCCAGCTTGGCGAGACTTTGGCTGGATGAAGCGATTTCTTCCATAGATGCCGATTGCTCTTCTGTTGCCGCCGACACCGTCTGCGATTCTCCAACTGCCGTCTTGCTATGCTCGTCGATTTCCTTCACTGATGCTACTATCTGCTGGCTACCACTGGCCATCTGCTGAATAGCAGCGGAAATCCCCTTTATTTGTTCAGATACGTGCGTTACCAGCATAGCAATTTCCTTAAATGCCTGGCCTGCCGTAGTGACAACCTCTGTCCCCAACTTAACCTCACGGGTACCTTCACCCATAGAGAAAACAGCTTTATCTGTATCCCCTTGAATCTCACCAATCAGGGTAGCGATATGTTTTGCCGCCTCTTGTGATTGTTCTGCAAGTTTACGAACTTCTTCAGCTACTACGGCAAAACCTCTTCCTTGCTCACCCGCTCTGGCAGCTTCAATCGCTGCGTTAAGCGCTAATAGGTTTGTCTGCCCTGCAATTCCTGATATCGTATCAACAATCTGTCCGATTTCTTTCGATCTTTCACCCAACTGAGAAACAACTTGTGCAGAATTGTTAACAGTCTGTTCAATGTAGGTCATTTGACTGACGGCCTTTTCTACAAAATGTTCTCCATCTATTGCCTTTTCGGCGGCTTGCGATGAATTGTCAGCTACCTGATTGGCGCTAGCAGCAACTTGCTGAATACTGGCTGACATCTGCTCTACTACGGCAGAGGTTTCGCCTACTTCTTTTAATTGTTCTTCTGCGCCAGTAGCTACATCATTAATTGATGTGGCTACTTGGTTTGCTGCTTGCGCTGACTGTTCAGCGCTGGCCGTAAGTTGCTCAGCGGAAGCAGCAAGCTGTTCAGAATTATTTTGAATCCCCTGAACCAAGGCTCTTAATCTCGCAATCATGCTATTGAAGGACACGATAAGTTGTCCTATTTCATCCTGAGATTCAACTTTTATGTCCTGTCTCAAGTCTCCTTCTGCAACCCTTTTTACCACTTCGACTAACGAATTAATTGGTTTTGAAATACGTCTCGCCAAATAGAAGCCTATTATCATACATATGACAACTGCTAACCCGGAAACATACATTATTATCTGTATCGCCATCCTTGCCGTTGCTTCAGCATTTGTGACGTTATTCTTAGCTCGATCCTCATTTATTTTAACTAACTGGTCAAAATTGGTCTGTAATTTTTTTCGTACTGTACGACCATCTTCCCATGATAACCGTTTGGCTTCATCAACATTGCCTGCACTATAATTTTCTATTACGGCTATATTGATTTCAGTGAACTGAGTGTGTGAACTGGTAATCTTATTTAGTAGTTCTTTCTCTTCGGCGGTTTTAACTAAACCTTCAAGTAACGCTATGCGTTTTTTTACTTGAGTAGATTTAGTCTGAATTTCTTGTCTAAACTGTTTATCTTGAGTCAGGAGAAAGCCCCTCTCATCATTGGCTTGACCCGTGAAATAGAATTGAATTTCGCGCAAGGCAATTATAGCCGGGTCCGATTCGTCTGTAACTAGTTGGTAGCCAGTTCTCATGTTATTCATCCCATAAACCGCAACTGAGCACACAACGATAAGAAATATTGCAATTACTAAATATCCTATTAACATCTTAGTTCTAATCTTCAAAATTAACATCCTCTCATTTTTCTCCCAAGAGGGACTCCTATTGCACAAGGCCTATATCGCGCGTAATTAGTCATAATTTTCCTTTTAAAACCATATATCTATACCCCTGCGCCACCCTTCGCCATTGGCGCGTAAATAACAAAACACACCTACGGCTTGCATGCTGCAATCTGTAAGTGTGCTTTTGTTATTGCTATTTTAGTGGTTCTGATAGTTCAATAAACCAAATAAATTGATTGCGTTCAGACTCTTCATTAGGTACAATATGAACGTTTGGCTTAGCAGCTTTCTCTTTATATGTAAAGCTACCATCAGGCATAAGAACATACTTAGTTATATTTGGATTATTATTTTCGGAATCATCTACCTCCGTGGTCATACCAAAATCATTATCGTTGGTTACAACAATCGTTTTATGATCAGGCAACATGGTAATACCTTCCGCTTTTTCAATGTCCCAACTATTGGCTCGAAGATCGACCAGCAAGCGTTTTTCTGCTAATTTAATCCCAGCTTGCGCCAGTTTTTCCTTATCGGCTGTAAACTCCGGTTCTTTTCCATTGACAGTCACTCCAGTAAGATCAGTGGCATTCTGAATAGAAACCAGATAAATCAAGTTGCGCATTTTCTTGTATTTGTCCTTTGCCTGTTCAATCATAAGAAACTGCGTGTCAGATATAGCATAGATATCTCCCAGCTTGGCATCTTGGGGTGATTTGTAAGCCTCTACGTCAATGGGATAAGCAAACATTTTCGTTTTCCCTGTTTTGGGATCGAGCTGAACGATTCTAGTAAATTGAGCCGTTGCTCCGGACTTACCATCAATATTTAGCGGACTTTGTTCTTCTGCATAGACAAGACCATTGGGTGCTATGGTTAGTCCTTCAAAACCACGATTGGGGGTGCGATATTTCATGATTTCCGGCAAACCATTGCCTGGGGCATATTTTTTTAAAAGTTTACCTTGTTTGTTATATTGGGCAATAAACGGACCATATTCATCACAAATCCAAAAGTTGCCCTTTGCATCTAGCGCAATACCTTCTGTATCCATGCCATTATTGTCATAACCTAGACGACTGAAGCTGTCATCAATGGCAATTTCATTGGTGGCACCAACCAAGCCTGGTTCAATGGGGAGACCGGTAATGGCCTTTCCTTTTTCATCTTTTAGACCTATGATATCACTAACGGTTGCTTTCTCGTCTTTTATATGAATCAGAGCAATATGCGGCTGGAATTTCGGAGTAGGAAAGAACTTGCTGCTATATTTTTTTACTCCATCTTGATAAATTGGTCCATCTCCATTAGGCCCACGGTCAGTAATACCATAAAAATCAATAGAACCATCTTTATTTATCGATTTGAGGGCAATTGCCGAGCCAAAGCCTGTTAAAAATCCATTAGTAAAATTTTGTTTGTTTGGACCGTCGTATTTAACATAGTACTTTTCGGGAACGCTAAGCTGATACTTAGTAATTTTGTTTATTTGCGGTAAATCCTCAGCGAACGCCAATCCGTTAAACACACTGGCTGTAACCGATACGATAACCGCCAGAGAAAAAAGGAATCGTTTCTTCACGTAAGTTTCCTCCATTTTTTGTTATATTGATTATATAAATTTTGACATATTCCAAGAGCAAAAAAGTTAAGAAAACGTTAAATTAATATTAAAAATAATATGGTGTAGTTTATATTAGACTGACATGGAGATAACAAGGTGCCGTTAGCAATTTTCTAACGGCACCTTGTTATTCCGGAATTTATAAATTCCATCATGAATTTCCAGCTTGCTCATTCATGCACTCGGCATCCCATCAGTATATAAAATGGGAAAAATGTGTTGCCACTTTGCGAATTTCTCAACTACCACGGGGGAAAATGAACAAAAGGGTCCCCACTGTCAATTACCTCACCTCATTGACTTAAATCCGGATTATCAGTTCCGTCGTCAATCGGCAACTCATCTATGGAAGCTTCGATGGACTTGGCTGTTTAGCAGCAGTTCTTGCCAATACCTATTTTTTGATACTTTATCTGTTGTCAAATTACAACAGATAAAAGAAGATCTGGTCCAACGTCGAAAACGGCAGTTATAGCAGGAAATTGTTTCTTTCGCCATTTTCATTGGTTTTCCACAAGTGTTCTCATCTCCTCGTAGCTAGCAAGTTGTTTTTTTGAACAGGTTGTCCATAAATTTAAATCAGTAGCTTCATCTAATTTGTGGACTAAAACTACGGCCCTGCCCTCCATAATAATCGACTTAACCATATTCCCCAATAAAATTAATTCAGAATCTTCTAAATATACTCCGTGCATGTTTCTTACCTTGTCAACAGCGGGATGGGAACAAAGATCTCTAACATTTATGATGTTATTAGGTGCATTAATTTTGATTTTTCCTTTTATCCAGCCATCGTTGTCACTTAAACGCAAACCTGCTCCGGCTAAAGCCCCGATGATTCCCTGTCCAGTGCCTCCATGCTCAGAAAGATGAACATTCAACCGGCTAGCCAGGTTATAGGCATCATCTTTTGTGACTACTTCCCGCTTTACTCTGTATCCAAAATCGATCAAACTTTTATTATCAAGAAAGTCATCAATAACGACTACACATAAACCGGGATCTGCCTCAACTTGACTTTCCTGTTCCAGAAACATAGCTGCATAGTCAATAATCTGCTGTAAATATTCAATTTTGATATCAGCTTTAAAACACATTGAACTATTATGCGAGGTATATGGAACAGCTGGATCAAGCAGCAACTGGTGGCGTGTAACCCAAGAACATTTACCCCAGTCATGTTCCTCAATGGCCTGCGCAATCATTTCGGCAAGTTCACCTGTTCCTCTACTTTCTATATTATCCGTATCATCAATACACACCAGAATTTGCATATCTTACACCTCAACTCTTAAAATGCACTAGTATTGATTAAAATTTGATGGTTGTACCAAACTCTGTATACCGGCCAGGCGCGACAAGGTATGCCCCCTGGTAATACTCCTTATCAAATAGGTTTAGAACCTTAACATAGTACTCGGTATTCTTTACTGTCTTGCTGACTTTTAGATCAACGACATGGTATGCTGGCAAACCCTTGGTCTTCCAAGATCCCCAGACATTGTCACTTACACTTGCATTACCATCGCTAGAACCATTGCCATTGCCCTGACTATACATACTTCTCACTGCTCCAACATAGTTAACGGCCAGGTTGGCATTTAATCCATCTTTTCCTGCATAATTAAAACCATATGAGAACTTGCGATAAGGGACATCACTCACTTGCGTCTTCACTCGAGTGTCATAAGCATTTGTATATGAGTAATTTGCGAATCCTTTAATACATGGACTGAGTTTTTTGCTGATTTCCATCTCAAAGCCATGCATGTCAACATCAGGTATGTTGTAGTATTGGGTACGACCGCCGCCCGCACCATTGCCTTTAATCATGTTTGTTATGTCTCTGGTAAAGTAGGTAACATCAAATCCAATCCCGGACTTCGTCGTGGATGACAGTCCCACTTCGCGGTTAAGGGCTTCTTCAGGCAAAAGATTAGTATTGGCAAGCGGTGCAGACCGTTCCATTGCATTAGGCGATCTGAAGCTTTGCCCGATTGAGCCATGTAAAACAGTATTTTCGCTTAGCTTGTAATTTAAAGTGAAAACCGGATCATCTGATGAATAATTACCACGTATATCTTGATAGTTTGGGGTATATGCTGTTGTTCTTACTATGATGCGATCATCGGTTTCATTATGCCTGTATCCAAAGCTGGCATCCAGTCTGTTGTTGACCTTAAGTACGTCTTGAAGATAAAAGCTTTTGCCGGTGTAATCATAGTCACCGCGGTTATATGTACCATTTGGAGTTGTGCCAGAACCATTGGGCGTTTTCTCAACGAAGTCGCTGGTTTCGTAGGAATAACCCCAGGTAGCAGTATTTACTCGGCTTGTTTTAATCGTATGCTGCAATTCATAGCCCTTTACATCGCCATCCCAATCCACACGTTGATAACCGGAAGTAGTAAGCAAACTTTTTTGGTTGGATTGATAAACTCTCAAGCTGAAATCGCTATTATTGTTTAGCTTTTGATCATATACAGCACCGATGTATGATTGTTTAATCGGATCATATGCCCAGTCATAAGTATTGCCAGGGGCGTCACCACCGCCAAAATAATTATTTCGTGAAGTAAGAGTGCCACCTTGACCAGGGTATTTAAGTATATTGCCATTTGCATCAATACGATTAGGAAATTGTTTGGTCGTGTCGGAATACGAGCCAAATACAGTCAGAGAGGCTTTAGGATTAAGATTCCAACGAATTTTTCCATTGTAGTATTCTGATTTTTCGGCAGAGTGGGTTGTATAGCCGTCAGTATCTTGTTTTTTCACGCCAAAATAATAGTTAACCTTTCCGGTATCTCCGCCAAATGAGAGCGAATACGTCTCGGTGTCCCAACTTCCCTTTGCTATCGATATCGAACCGGAACTTCCCTTACTGCCATTTTTAGTAGTTATAAATATTATTCCGCCAGGAGCGTTGGTACCGTATATAACGGGAGCAGGACCTTTTATCACCTCAATCTTCTCGATATTATCTGCAGGTATAAGTGATAAATCTGTCCTCCCGTCACCAACTGTACTGAGCATCACTCCGTCAACAATTACCTTAGTGCTATTAGCATCACTACCGCGAAATTGAGCATACTTTTTGCTCTTTGTATTACTACTGGTAACATATAAGCCGGCTACATCTTTCAAGGCTTCAGCCGCATCTTGAGCCCCTTTGGCTTTTATCTCATCCGCTGTGATAACAGTCATTTTGACAGGAATTTTAAGCGGATTAAGCTTGGAGTCAGTTACTACTACTTCGTCGAGTGTTGTATCACTGTTATTGGTTTCTTCTGCAGCTGCCATAGCCGCAAAACTAGAATATATCAGGATTGATGCAGCTATAACTGCTACTTTTTTTGGTTTTCTCATTTTCTTATCCCCCTTATAAACACCCTATCTAATTGCATCTAATTGTGCATTGTGGTTCTTAACTCTTTTGAATTAATTATTCCTGCCAAAGAGCTTGCTATGCAGGCTCAAAGTACCTTATCGCTCCTTTCATCGAATACTTATCCGATGTCCCCCCTTCCCTGCACCAGTGACTTATTTATTCTAGATTACAAACTTGATGCTAAAATTTCAGCGATATCCAAAATCATAATCTTTTATAAGGACCTTCCAATTTAACTGCTTCAGAGAAAACCATTTTACAAAACGGAAGGCAGTACCGATTACTTCTGCTCCGGTTGCGGCGGCTTCTTTAACGCGATTACCGGTGATCAGATTATCGGTGGTAGGCGTTGTCCAAATCCGGGGTCTCCCCCAGCCCCGCAGCAAAAAGTTCGTTGCTTTGAACGCGACATTTCCGCTAGCTGAGTCCCTGGAACAGCTTTGATAACTTCCGTGGCGGACTGAATAAATCATAATAGTTAGTTGAACTAAATAAATAGTGTTACAATTTATCCTGGTTATTAGTTTATTAATTTGCAGTTTCTCGCTTGGGGTGTAGTCAGCAATTTTTTTGTTGTGGAAATTGCTTAGCTAATTTTTCCAGTAATACTATTAAAAACTGCTGTTCTTCCGGGGACAAGTACCCAAGTGGACCGGCCAATTTTTCGACAAACTTGGATTCAGAGTGGTGAAATATGTTTTGTCCTCTATCAGTTAAGCAAATTATCCGCACTCTGGCATCGGCAGGATCTGCAAAGCGAGAAACGTAACCGGCTTTCTCCAAGCGATCGAGTATTTGCGACATGGTACTGGGGCGAACACCTATCATTTTTGCAAGAAATCCGGCGGTACATTGCTTCCGTTCCCACACAGTCTTCAATATCCACCACTGAACCTTTGTAATAGGTGGTACTACATCCTGGTCTGTCGAGTCGAACTTCGGGTTACGCAGTTTGCGGTTTATTTTATGAATCAGGGTATACAGCCGCTCTGTTTTGTCATTTAAAGACAAGGAATCACCTCAGAAAAAATAGTTAGGTGATCTAAATGTATTTATATTAGTAATTGTTAGTTTAACAATTAAGGTATTATAACGAAAAGTTAAATAAATCTGTGATTAAAGTAAATTTACACACCATATAGAATATAGTCAGCATTAAACCGTATATCCATTCATCAGTTAGTATGGTTATGTTTATTTATATTTGCTGCTTTTGTTTTTATATTTTTTCTACATTGATTATGAAATTCCTGCCATGTTTAAATAAATATTTAGGTAGGGACGTCTTACTGTTTCAAATTGTTGTACTTAGTTCAGCTATAAGGTCATATTCTTTTAAAAAATAATGAAATGAGGAGCACTATGGAAAAGAAGGATTTTGAAGCTATTTGCCGTCAAAAGGTATGCTCCCCTAATCATAGCTTATCAGCTAGTATTATTCCTGCCGCCTCCGACCATATCCGGCGTCACAACAAGGTTAAACTACCAGTAATATGGTTGGAAACCAGCGATAGCGGAGACAACAATATCGCCTTTATGAATACGACTTATCCCTATCTGCATCAGGTATTTACCGATATGATTAACCTCTTATTCAGCAATACCTTTATGGCCGCTCAGGGTGCAGATGCTCTTGCTTTGTTGTTTGGCTCGGCCAAAAAATACAAGGGATCGTTCACGCTTGTTGTGGAAGGAGCTATACCAACTCAGAATAACGGCATCTATAACGTGGTGGCCCGAACTAAAAAAAGAGTGATTACCGCCTTAGAAGCAGTGACCACTCTGGGTAGGATGGCTGAGTACGTTGTAGCCATCGGAACTTGTGCCAGCTTCGGCGGTGCCTCATCAGCTGCGCCTAACCTGACAGGCTCGGTTGGAGTCAGCAAGGTATTGAACCGGGAAGTGATAAATGTAAGCGGCTGCCCCGTCAATCCCGATTGGTTTGTAGGTACACTGGCTCATTTACTCATGTATGGCAAGCCGGAACTTGACTCCCTGGGACGTCCCACTCTATTTTATGGTGCTACTGTTCACCGGCACTGTCAACGCCGTTCTTATTTTGATAACAAGGACTATGCTGAAAAGTTAGGCGATATAGAATGTATGTTTTCTTTAGGCTGCGTGGGGCCGAAAACCAGTGCAGACTGCCCCTACCGGCAGTGGACCAACCATGTCAGTTGGCCTGTCAAAGTAAATACCCCATGCATAGGCTGTACTAATCAGGATTTTCCCGATGGTTCTACTCCATTCTTTGTTCCTCTACCCAAAAAAGATAAAAGCACGCAAACTGGAGCTATATCGGATTCTGCTGTGAAAGGAGATACCTATGAGCCAAAAAAAAATCCTGTTTAGCCCAGTTACTCGTCTGAGTGGGTTGCTATCCGTGGAATTAACAATTGAGGACGACATTATTCAGGAAGCTGATGTCAGTTGTACTATGTTTCGCGGTTTCGAATATATTATGCGTGAGCATCATGTTACTGATGCCGTGTATCTAACGCAGCGAATATGCGGTATATGCTCTACTGCTCACGGCGCTATTGCCAGTTACTTACTGGATATACTATATGACAATGAGATTCAGGATAACGCTCAGTATTTACGAAACATTATGTTAGGAGCCGATTTCCTTCAAAATCATATCCGTCATTTTTATTTCTTTGGTCTGCCAGACTATGTCATCATGCCGGATTATCCGCCGTTTCTTGAGCAAAACTGTGATGACTGTCGTTTAAACGACGCAGATAACCGCAATGTAGCCTCCCATTATATTAATGCAGTAAAAGCATCTGCAAAATGCCATCAACTGTTGACACTCTTCGGCGGGAAAGCGCCACATCAGCACAGCTTTGTCCACGGAGGCGTAGCGGTAGCTCCAACTGCTGATAAAATTAATCAGGCACTAGCCTTAATTCGGGATATCCGCAATTTTATCAGTGGCTGTTTACTGCCTGATACCGAACTAATTGCTCATTGCTACAAAGATTACTTTACTATTGGCAGGACTCCGGGACGTTTTCTGTCCTTTGGTCTTTTCCGGTTTGGGAGTAAAAATGAACAAATTCTTTGGAAAGATGGAGTTCTTATTGGTGATCGTTACTCCAAACCAAGGTTAAACCTCCTTCAAGAAGACATAACCCATGCGTGGTATGAACGTTCTCAGTCCATTGCCAACTCCAACGTTCAGCCTGCCCCCTACAAACCAGCGGCTTATTCCTGGACAAAAGCGGTGCTTTACGATGGCAGGCATTATGAAGGTGGCCCCCTGGCCCGGATGCTATTTAATGGGTTCTACTCAGGTGGAACGTCAACTATGGATCGAATTGTGGCCCGGTCACTGGAAACAGAGCTGATAGCAGAGCTGGTAGAAAAATGGCTCACCGAACTTGAACCCGGTGAACCGCCAATCAAGCAAAAAGATAAACTGGTTACAGATCAGGCTATTGCTGTAACAGATGCCATGCGGGGCCCATTGCTCCATAGCGCACAAATTAGAGACGAAAAAGTCAAGTATTATGATATCATCACACCAACTGTTTGGAACTTCTCGCCCAAGGATGCAACCGGTCGCCGGGGGCCTGTTGAGTCAGCGCTGGTAGGCACAAGCATTCCAGCACCTGAACTGAAATACGTTATACTTGGGCGTATCATTCGTTCCTTTGATCCTTGTATTGCGTGTGCGACTCATTAGATAATATGCTGATCATGGGAATGCGCATGTTGATGAGAGTGTGAGTGAGACATAACTTCCTGCAGTTTTTTCTGGTCTGAACCAATTTCCTGGAAAGGTTTTTTCCGCATGCGGTGCATAAGGGCCAGTTCAACTACCTCGGACACATCGGCTTGCTCGACTTTATCGCGGCCATTAAGTGCCGCCAGCGCCTTGGCTGCTTTCAGCATGACTAAGTCGGCCCGGTGACCGTCAACACCCATTTGAATGGCAATGTCGGCAATGTTATATAACACTTCATCATCATAGCTAACCTTTGGTAACAGTTGCTGCGCTGCCACCATTTTATCCCGCAGCTTGCCCTGCTCGGCTTCCCAGGTTTCAGCAAACGCCTCTTGGTTTTCTTCAAAATTCGTGCGGCGCTTAATAACATCTACCCGTTTGCCCGGATCGGCAATCCCTTCAATGGTGACACACAGGCCAAAACGGTCTAACAGTTGCGGCCTAAGCTCGCCTTCTTCGGGGTTCATAGTACCTACAAGGATAAACTGAGCCGGGTGGGAGAAGGATACGCCTTCCCGTTCCACAGTGTTTACGCCCATGGCCGCTGCATCCAGCAGGACGTCCACAATGTGGTCGTCCAATAAGTTGACTTCGTCGACGTAGAGAATGCTCCGGTTGGCTTCGGCCAGCACGCCAGGCTCAAATTTCTTTTCGCCATGTTTGATAGCATATTCGATATCCAGAGTGCCAACAACCCGGTCTTCGGTTGCCGATACCGGCAGGTTAACTACTTTCATGGTGCGTTTGGCCCGGGGCAAGATTTCTCCCTGTTCGTAACGCTCATGACATGACGGGCAATGAGTCAGCGGCTGATCCGGATCACAATGATAAGGACAGTCTGCCACTACTTCGATTTCTGGTAAAAGTTCGGCTAAGGCCCGTACGGCTGTCGATTTGGCAGTTCCTTTTTCGCCGCGAATGAGTATCCCTGACAACCGGGGGTTGATGACGTTGAGCATCAGCCCTTTTTTCATACTTTCCTGACCTACTATAGCCGAAAATGGATAATTCCTTTGTTTATGATTATGCATGCTTTCTATCTCCTCTGCTATTATGTTATTATGCTAAAGCTCCTCGTACTAAATCGACCAAACTATCCACTTTAAGCTGTTCAATGGTGTAGCATTCACCACCCAGCCGCACTGCCAATTCTTGTGCTTTACCAAAGGATAATAGTCCTTTTTGTTCAGTATCAACGACAATATATTTGATGTCGAACTCTTCCCGCAGGTTGTCGGCTACCCGGTGTGCTTCAGCCATAGGTTTGTCTTCAGCCATGGCGACGTTGGCTTTGCCGTCTGATAGTATGACAACAATGGGTCGCATATGCGGACTGCGCTTCAATTGCTGTCTAATGACCTCCTGGGCCTTGACCAGACCAGCCGCTAACGGCGTTTTGCCGCCAACCGGCATCTCTACTAGACACTTTTGCGCCAATTCCACGCTGTTGGTCGGAGGCAACAGTACTTCGGCCTGCTCGCCTTTGAAGGCAACCATTCCCACTTTATCTCTTTTCTGATAGGCATCCTGCAAGAGTGACAAGATGGCTCCCTTGGTTTCAATCATCCGCTGTTTAGCTCCCATGGAGCCGCTGGCGTCTACAACAAACAGCATAAAATTGCCGATACGTTTTTCCCTGACTTTTTCCCGGATATCGCTGGATTTGATGACAATAGCCATGCCGTTGGACTGACGGCTCCGCTGGAAGGGCGCCGCAGCGCGAATGGTAGCGTCAATAGCCAGGTCGTCCCGCTCCCGGTGACTGGTGCTTTTTACATAGCGGCCCACACTGGAGTCGGTTTTGGTGCGTGAACGGCGGCCAGATCCCCGTCGTGCCTGGCGGTCTTTGTCCATGGTAATTCGTTTGATGGCAAAGGGTTTGCCGATGGCGAATACGACCTCCATGGCTGGATTGGCTTCACTGTTATTGTCTTTGTCCTGATCCTGGTCTTTATTCTCTTCCTGATCTTCCTCCTGTTCGCCTTCAGGAGGCGGGGGTGGGGGCGGGGACTCTTCGTTTTGGTCGTCTGGTGGTTCTGGCTGTTCTTGTTCCTGCTGCTGGGGCGTTTCTGATTCTTCCGGCGGTTGACGGCGGCGGTGCGCCAGTACCAGCGGGGCAATGTCCAGTATGTCTTCTTCTGTTACCGCTGGGTGACTACGCCAAGCGGCCAGTGTCAGTGCTGCCCTAACAAGCATAATGTCGGCACGGTGCCCGGCGGCAAAAGACTCTGCGCATAATTGACTAATTTTTGTATAAAGTTCGTCCGCCAAGGTAACAGTCGGTAACAGGGTTCGGGCTGTCATGACTTTTTCTCGCAGTTCAGCCTGTTTAGCCTGCCACGCGGCAATAAATTCATCCGGATTTTTTTCAAAGGCTTCACGGCGCTTGATGATCTCCACCCGGGCTTGCCTGTCAAGCAAGCCCTGCACATCAACACACAACGCAAAGCGGTCTAAGAGTTGCGGCCTAAGATCGCCTTCTTCCGGATTCATCGTACCCACCAGGATAAATTCTGCCGGATGGGTGACGCTGATGCCTTCCCGCTCAACAACATTAATACCGCTGCCAGCGGCATCAAGCAGCACGTCAACAATATGATCATCCAAAAGATTGATTTCATCAATATAGATAATACCCCGGTTGGCTTCTCCCATTAAACCAGGCAGGAATGCTCGGTGTCCAGCCTTAATGGCTTGTTCAAAATCCAGACTGCCAACAACCCGGTCTTCGGTAGCTGATACCGGAATATCAATAACAGGCACCGGCATAACCCTTGCCGGCAGATTTTCTCCCCGGTTGCGGCAATCGTCACAGGCTTTGCCTTTATTTCCTGGCTCACAATGGTACGGGCAGTCTGCCACGGCCAGCATATCTGGCAGCATTTCCGCCAGACCGCGAACAGCTGTCGATTTAGCTGTTCCTTTTTCACCACGAATCAATATTCCTCCCAGACAGGGATTGACAGCATGCAGCAAAAGCCCCAACTGCAATTCCTCCTGCCCGGCCAAAGCCGCAAAGGGATACACGACGCGGCGTTGTTTGTTTGATTTTCCCATACTCTCGCCTCTACTTTATTTCACTATTTTATCTAAAACCATTTTCCGTTTTTTACTACTTAAGGATATACAATAATTCCCTTTGCATCCACATGATAGAATTCTTTTTTCATTTGTTTGTAGACTTCATAAGGGTCAATGTCTGCAAATCTATCCGGATACATTTCCTTCACCATATACAACATGCCGATAATACTGCCTTCCGGAGTTGTGCCAATATCCTGTGCCAATAACACTACTTTGTTGTTCTTTACAGCAGGCAGTTCATTCCAGCCAGTCCTAGCAATCAAGCTGTCATACAAAGCTTTAACCTTAGCCTTGTCAGTCAACCCTTCTCCCATTGTCTGGTTATTACTGGATACCGTTTTAATGATGACCTGGGGATTTTTTTGCAGCACCCACTCTGCGCTAACTTTTGGGTATTTCACATTCTCCTGACCAGCAATATTGATACCACCGGCTCTGTTGACCAGTTCGTCACCACCTGTTCCTCGTGCCACAGTAGAGTAATCGCTATAACCCTCAAAATACACAGTCGCCTTGTCCTCTGGTTTAATATCCTTCACCCTGGTTTCAATAAGATTCCGGTACTTCATAATAAATTCAGCATACTTTTGCGCCTCAGCCTCTTTGTTAAACAGTTTTCCTAATGTAAGAATCTCATCCTGCAAAATGGATGGCAAATAAAACTCAAAAAATATCACCGTAATACCCGCGTCTTCCAACTGTTTTATCTGCGCTGGGTTTATATTGCTATTTCCAAGCACGGCATTTGGCCTGGCCTCAATTATTTTTTCCACATTAGGCTGCCTGAATGTTCCAAAAACCTCCAGATTGACGGCAGCAGGCTCGACTTGTTGTGTACTGTCATTCACGCCGATAATTGTATCCGCAGCCCCAATTGCCGTAACCATATTATAGGTCGAGGAGTTAAGAACAATCACCCGTTGCATCTTCGCCGGGATCTTGATCTCTCTGCCGGTTGAATCCTTGATTGTTGCAGTCGTTGCGGCAGCACTGTCCGATTGTTTTGCAGTATCTGTCCGGTTGCAGCCAGCAAATAGCACTGCAGCCATACTAATCGCCAGAACTATCAAGCATATTTTTCTAGTCATTATTGGCATCCTTTCTCATGCTCTGTTGTCAAATCGAAAATGTATGCAACGCTACATATCTCAACCTGCCGTTTCTCCAAGCGGTTCAATGGGTACAACATAATGGCCGTATCGCGTTTCAATAATCGTAGCCGAAATATTATACACTTCCCGGATATTGTCTTCAGTAATCACCTGCTCTGGTTTTCCCGCCGCATAAATGGCGCCCTGTTTCAGCATCACCAGAGTATCGGAAAAACGGGATGCCAGATTCAAATCATGAACCACCACAATGACTGTCCGTCCTTCAGTCTCTGCCAATCGTTTAATGGTTGCAAAAACCTCGAGTTGATGTCTGACGTCAAGGTTGCTTGTCGGTTCATCAAACAGAAATATCGCGGGTTGTTGCGCTAACGCACGAGCCACAAACACTTTTTGCTTTTGCCCGCCGCTTAACTGATCAAGCGGCCGCTCGGCCAAATTTTCTATTCCTAAAAAATTCATAACCTGCGTAACCACCCGAAAATCCTCGTCACTAACTTCCCAGGCTACATGTGGTTTTCTGCCCATCAATACGGTTTCCAGTACGGTAAATGAAAATACATCTCTGGTATTTTGCGGCACATACCCCAGAGCTTTTGCCAGTTCACGGGAGTTTTTCCTGGCAATATCCTTACCGTCTAAATGCACTGTGCCTGTTTGCGGCTTCAATAAGCGAACCATGCATTTTAATAGCGTAGATTTCCCGGCTCCATTAGGACCGACGATACTGACAACCTGCCCCTGTTGTACATTCAGGCTCACATCCTGTAATATGGGATGACTATTGTAGGAAAAGCAGACATTTTGTACGGCAATGTTCATGTTATCCACCTTTTTTCTTATTCGGGATTTTTAGTGAAATTGTTTTTTCTTTAAGAGCATATAGAGAAAATAGGGACCGCCCAGCAAACCTGTCACAATACCAACCGGAATCTCTACCGGCGAAACAATAGTCCTGCCCACCGTATCCGCACAAAGTAAGACTAGCGCCCCCATGATACAAGAACAGGGAATTAAAAATCGATTGTCACTACCGATAAGCATTCGGGATATGTGCGGTGCAACCAAGCCAATAAAGCCGATAATACCGGTAAAAGCTACTGTGGCTGAAGCAGCCAGTGTAGCCACTGTAAGGCAAATAAACTGCAGCCGTTTTATATTCACCCCCAGATTAGTTGCCACCGCTTCACCAGCCGAAAGAGCGTTCATATCCCAGGCGTAACTCAGCAAAATCAGCATACAGATGCTTACAATCGGTACCAATAATCCTACCGCCTGCCAGGTTGCTCCCCACATACCGCCCATCAGCCAAACAACAAGGTCTTTTAAGGCATCATTATTGGAAAAATACTTCAACGCCGATACCCCTGCAGAGAAAATATAACCCAAAGCAACCCCAGCCAGCACCAGTGTTGTCGGTGAACCGCTCTTCATCCGGGCAAAGCCAATAATAACGAAAATCGTAATAAAACCAAAAACGAAGGCATTAAACGCAATAAAATAGGGTCCCATACTGTCAAAGCTGCTGCCAAATAACCCTTTTCCCAGTACAATAGCAATAGCTGCACCTAAAGACGCCGCCCCTGACATCCCCAAAGTGTATGGGCTCACCAACGGATTATGGAGAATGCCCTGCATAACAGCGCCAGCCCCCGCCAGGCTGACCCCGGTAAGAACAGCCAGTAAAACGCGGGGAAATCTAAGTTTCATTACAATCGTATCAGCCAAATTGTTGGTATATTCGTATTGGGTATGGAGCACTTTATTGCTGATAGATTTAACTACATCGCCGACACTGATAGAAGCTGTGCCAATAGAAATAGAAAGTAAGACCAGCGTTATTAGCAGCAAAAGCAAGGTTACTATAATAAAATATTTTTTTCCAGTTTGCCTGGTATATATCTCCTTGAGTTTTGCTGCATCAGTACAGGAATGATTGCTGTTTATCTTCGACAAATTTCTTCACCTTTCCTTGCTATGATTCAGGATATGTATAAAAACAGCCATGACAAATAAACATGCCCGCTTACTACTGTGAGCTCTGTTCACCTTCATGGCTGCAATCGCAATAAAATTCAGTTTTATTATGCAAATAAATCAGTAATTCCGAGTTTCTGAGTAATGCACCTTGTACACAAAAATCCATGAAAATTACAGTCTTATTTTAAGACAATAACCTTCATGGTCAAGTTACGCTGCAATACATAGCAGCAGCTTCAGCTGCTTACTAAGTTATAGTTTACACATACTTTATTTTTCTGTCAATCAAAACCATACCCATTGCCTAAACAATTCGTTAATTCAGCTGATTATGATTCAGGATAGGTATATACTCCCTGCAGTTTTATCCCAAAAAACTGCTGAAACCAGGCTTGGTGGATACTAACCGGATTGAGATTCTGAAAGCACTCAGGGTAAAACCATTTGGCCAGATAACTATAGTAAACACTGGGATGGATTGATTTGGTATCTGTCGATATAATATACACCTTGCCGTTTTTTACAGCATTGATCTGCTGCCAGCCCGGGCGGTTCATGATCTCCTGATGCAGGCTGGCTAATACCGCTGAATCGGTAATACCATAGCCGCTGGGATAAGTCTGGATATTAACAAGCTTAATAATGATATCAGGATTTTTCTCTACCACCGCTTCTGCGCTGACAATCGAACCATTTACTGGCACATCAGAAAAAATATTAATCCCGCCGCACCCAATGGTTGCACTACGACTCATTTCTTTTTGGCCTTCAATTTGATAGGCTTGGTAGGACTCCACATAAACGCGTACTTTATTTTCGGTTTTAATGTGTTTTACCTGATCCCTAATCAAGCCAATATGTTTATTTTCAAACTCAATTAACTCTTCAGCCCGGCTTTCTTTGCGAAGTACCTTTCCTAATGTCCGTACTTCCTGCTCGTATTTCTCCGGTATAAAAAAATCCAACTGCACCAGCGGAATCCCGCGTTCGGCCAATACCGGCCTCATTTCTGTATAAGGATAAATTGCATAGCCCAAAACCATATCTGGATTGACTGCCAGTACTTTTTCGATATTAGGCTTGTTCGAACCTCCTACATCAGGTATATCTGGTAAAAACACTTTGTAATCCTGCCGTTTTCTGGAATAATTAGACATAGCGACAATGTCTTGCTGCACCCCAAAAGCGAGCAGGGTCTCCAGTCCACTGCCAATACTGACTATCCGGTGTGGCGGATTAGGCGTCACCACTTGCCTTCCTGTTGAATCGGTAATGGTTAATGTATCTGTTGTATCATTTTTTGGTTTTTGACTGCCCTGTTCCGGCTTAGATAACACTAAGCCGGAAGCCAGCAATACAAAAATTGTCAACACACAAATCAACCCAATGCTCTTCCTGTTCATCTTAAATCCTCCGGTATTTCTGGATCAGCCTGTCAAAGCGAACTACATTACAGGTGATGTACTGTTTCTATTCAGGATACCCCCAAGTCCCCTGCAGCTTCAGTCCCCAAAACCGTTCCAGCATCTCCCTGTGCACCGCCTGGGGATCAAGATCGGCAAAAAGTTCCGGGTGGAGCCAACGGGCATAGTAGCAAAGACCAATAATTTGTCTGGGACCGGCACACATATTGCAATGAATAACATAGACTCTGCCTGTTTTTACTGCCGCAACCTCTTTTAGCCCTTCCCGCTGCAAGATTTCTGCTCTGATCTCCCGCATTTCTTCCAGCAAAGGTATCGCCAGACTTGGCGTTGTGCGCGGTACTTTGATAATAATGTCCGGATTTTTTTGCACTACCCACTCCGCACTGAAAATAGCAGAGCGAGTTGGCTGCTGCCCCACACAGTTAATCCCGCCGGACAGAGCGAGTTTTGCTTCTTCAGAGTTCTCAGTCTGGTAGGTTCCCCAGGGCGTTTCCAGCGGTTTAGCCCCCACAGACGATGACTGATAAGGGATAAACGATTCATAAAACACCTGTGGCTGCTGATCACGTGGCAGCTGCTTTGTCCGCGCCTCAATAAAGTCCATTTTAGTTTGGATAAACTGCCACAGTTCTTGGGCTCTTGCCTGTTGTCCCAGCAAATTCCCCATCTGTTCGGCAAAGTAGTGCAATTCTTCAAAAGTCCAGCCCCGGAAGCACAGCACTGGTATGTTGCATTTTTCCAGTTCATTAATAGCTTCCTTTTTTGTCCATTGATAGGCAATGACTAGATCAGGCTTCAACTCCAAAATCTTTTCCAAATCAGGTGTAACACTGCTATTACCAACTGACGGTTTATTGCGCAATTCCGGCAGATCTTCATGCTGCGGGTTGCAAATCCCCACAATCCGTTGTTCGGCGTTTAGGGCACAAATTACTTCCGCAGGATAACTGGTTAATACGACAATCCGTTTAGGACTAACAGGGAAGATTACTTTTCGTCCCATCTCATCGACAATAGTAATGTCTGCAGCCTTTTCTTGATTCAAGCCTGTTTCAACAAGGCTGCCGGCCGGTGCAGCCCTGTTGAAGTAAACTAACGCCATAACCACCATTGCCGCTAAAGCAGCAATCAGTAAAAAGCCTACTGGTTTTCTCATTTTTTCGCGTTTAACTTAGTTCTGACTTCATTCATTTTGGCACCCCAGTCGGCAACCTCCTCTGGTGTCATAATGTCTACAGACCCTCCTTGGAAATCGCCCTCAACTTCGCCGGTGTTTTCCTCCAACCAGCCCTCTACTTCCAGATAGGTTTCTTTCAGATTTTCCAGTACCTCCGGATCAGCATCCCAGAGACCTCTTTGATTGGCTTCCAGTAGCCGGCGGCCGATTTCTTCCATGGCCCAAGGGTTGTTTTCCTGGAAGAACTGGCGGTTTTCTTCATCTAGCATAAAGGTTCTGGCAATATCATCAAAGATCCAGTCATCCACTTCCTGCGTGGTTGCTTCCCAGCCAATACACGGCCCACGCGTTTGGAGATATCACCAGCGCCTTTATAGCCGTGGTGCTTCTGGCCTTCGATCCATTTGGGGTTCAATAGCTTCGTCCGGACAATCCGGCGCACTTCGTCAGCCAACGTCCGCACTTCCACATGCTGTGGTTCTCTGGTATCACCGTAGTAGGTTTTGACATCTTTGCCGGAAGCCACTCTGGCAGCGGCCGTCATACCACCATGGGTACCGAAATAGCAGCAGCAGCCAAATAGATCATATTCATCACTAACTACTTTGTTATAGGTAACGTCCACAGTTTTCAGACTGGACTGCAATTCCTGGTACGACTCCTGACCAAAGGTATCTTTGCCATAGGCATAGCCGTTCCAAAAAACGAAGATCTCTGCCAAATCTTTTTCTTCTTTCCAGGCCGAAGCATATACCGCCAGGTTGACACCAGCTGAATAAGTGCCTGGTTTGGAGGCGAAAATCCGGTAAGTGGCGCTGCGCCATTCCTCAGCCTGGATTTGCTCAGGCTCTTTGCCTTCCAATTGATCCAGAGTGTGCTTTCTGACAAGGTTCTGTTCCAAGGGTTCATCGAGAGCAGCCACTGCCTGAATGGCTTCATCCAAAAGGGTGATACAATTGGGGAAGTTGTCCCTGGTAATACCGGAAACTCTGATAGTCACATCAATCCTCGGTCGTTCCAGTTCTTCCAGCGGGATGATCTCGATACCAGACACCTGTCCATTGGCCAGCCATTTGGGCCGTACTCCTAAGAGGTACATGATCTGCCCCATGCCTTCGCCGTCTGCCCACATAATGTCATTACACATCCAGTAGATGGCAATATTCTCCGGATAACGGCCTTCTTCGGTCATGTGTTTCTCAAGGACTTTATCGGCCAGACGTTTGCCGACTTCATAAGCGGCTTTGGTAGGCACCCGGTTCGGATCCAACGAGTAGAAGTTTCTGCCTGTCGGCAAGACATCATCCCGCCCCCGTGTAATCAGGCCGGACGGTCCTGCCGGGATATATTTACCCTCAAAACCGGATAAGAGTGCTTCAATTTCTTTGGAAGCCTCAATACGCTCATTCAAGTCAGTTACCCGCGGCAAGAGCGCATTAAGTTCAGCCAGGGCTTCCGGACACACATACCTGTCTGCAAGAAATCTGGCAGCAAGAGCAGGTTTAATCGTCTTGCCCTCAATAAAATGCACCAGAAAGGCTTTGGAGAAGCTGTCAACCTCCTCCATCATCGCACCGTAGGATTTGCGGTAGCGGGGGGATATTTTACTTGGTTCTTCCAGTAATTCACCAATATCAAGACCCATTAGTTTTGCCACAGCATTTCTGAGTGAAACCCCATCACCACTGTCAAACCGCAGAATTGAATTGATAAAGTCAAGACGCCGTTCCCCAACAGGCAACTCACCAAAAATATGCATTCCGTCCTGAATTTGCGTATTTCTGATAGTCGAGAGTGCGGCATGAACCTTTTCCACAACCACTTCAAACTCGTCATGTTCTTCATCCAGCGCAATCTGTTGATCCAGCTTGGCTTTTTTAATTTCATCTATAATCATGTGTTGCAGCGTATGAGCTCTGGTCGGATCAGCAATTCTGGCTTTTTCATATTCTTCCAGGTATTGATCCAGCTCAGCCAATTCCTCATACAAACCGCCCTGGGTCAGGACGGTTTGCATGTGATTGACCAGAGTCGCATAACTTCTGCGTTTGGCAATAGTTCCTTCCGGCGGATTATCGGCATTATAAATATATAAATGAGGAATAACACCAATGGACAAATCAGGATAACAGTTTTGGGATAAGGCCACACTTTTCCCCGGCAAAAACTCCAGGTTGCCATGGGTGCCTACATGGACGATCACATCGACCTGTTCTTCCAGATACTTATATGTCGCCATATATTGATGGGGGGGCGGGATATCCGGGTCATGCAGTATCTTGCATACCTGTCCGTCACATTTGGAGCCTGCGCAGCCCCGTTTCGGCTGAACGCCCACATATACATTGCCGTATTCCACACCGGTAATGACAATTTTATCCTGATAGATCATCGCTGCCGGAACCCCATTGATTTCTTCACCCGGCGGGTTGCCCCAGGCATCAATCATTCGTTTCCGAACAATAGGCGTGAGAGTGTCAAACCAACGGTAATATTCATCTTTATCCATTAATTTGACTACGCCGCCTTTTTTCACAATCTCGTCAATTGTTGTCCAGCGGAACTCGGAGATGGCTTTCCTGTCCATAATTGTTTCGATCATCTCCTTGCCGCTGGCCGGAGGCTCCACCTTATACCCGGCCGCTTTCATGGCATGCATAATGCGGCTGACGCTTTCGAGGGTATCAAGATGCGCGCCGCCGCCCACGGTGGCTTCCACTGAGGCGCAGGGGTTGTTGTGCAAAATAAAGGCCACTTTGCGCTCAGCCACCGGCTTACGCTGCAATCTGATCCAACGGCTGATCCGGTCAGCCAGCTTGTTAACCCGTTCCTCAACCGGCATCCGGGTCTCCATGCCGCCGTCCCGTTTGATACCGCCAATGTAGAGTGGCTCAATTACCCCTTCAAATTCCGGCATAGCAATAGTCCAGGTAATGTCCGTACTCAAGCCCTGTGGATCATCTGTCCATTCTGCTACTGTCTTAAAATTAGACACTACCGGCTGAAAAACCGGCACACCTAATTCTGTTAACAATTTGACCCCTTGTCCGGCTATGGCTTGGTTAGCATCATTAACATCCTGTCTGCCGCTTTCCAGGAAGAAGGCAATCATCTTAATCATGGCATTGATGACCGGTTTTCCCTCCGGCATGAAATAATCACGGACAATCTGACCCGGACTTCGGGTTCCCAAGCCCTCATCTTTGACCGAGTAGCAAAATACCGGGATGACATTGAGTCCTCGACTTTCCAAGGTGTGAATCACCATATCTTCTACAGCGGTATTCTTGTTAACCCAGTAACTGCGGCTAAATAAAAGCCCGACAGCAGGATTTCTTACAAAATCGGGTCTTTGCTTATAATACCAAGAGAGATAATCTTCCGTAGTGCTGAAGATTTCCGTAGCATCCGGGTGATAAATTCCTTCCCAGGGAAACTCCTTAGGTTCAATATAGGCAGTATCGAGCTGCAATATTTCTGCCGCCAACATTAAAAAGATCTGGTTAAAGTTCCAAATATTTTGTTCTGCTCTGCTATCCCCATACTCTTACCTCGCCGCAAAGGAAATTTTCATATCTACCAGGAAGACAGAATCATAGGAACCATATTTGCCGCTTGTACTACCGTCCTTTTTGGTGTCGCTGATTTTTCGGCCATTAAGAGTGCCCAGCCACTATTTATCTCGCTTCTCTGAACATATGGCCGAAATCGGCAGCATACAAACGGGATAAACCATACTCTCTGGCTAAACAATGACCAACAATTATCATAGCAGTCCGGTCTACACCTTCTTCGACCACACGCTGGCTGATAGTAGAGAGTGTTCCCTGAATAATTTTTTCCTCAGGCCAGGAGGCTCTTTGAACAATGGCCACCGGGGTGTCTACACTATAACCACCTGCAATTAATTCTTGGACGATATTCTCCATCATCTGTACACTAAGAAAAATACACATAGTGGCATTATGAGCCGCCAATGTTGCCAGACTCTCTTTTTCTGGCACAGCGGTACGCCCTTCCAGCCTGGTAATAATGACTGTTTGCGAAACATCAGGCAACGTATATTCCCGTTTAAGCGCCGCTGCCGAAGCCAGAAATGAGCTGACACCGGGAATAACCTCAAACTCAATATTCCTGGCAGCCAATGCATCCATCTGTTCCTGAATAGCACCATAAATGGCCGGATCGCCGGTATGCAGGCGAACTACATTTTTCCCTTCAGCCGCCGCTTTTTCTATAACAGTAAGAACTTCTTCCAAGGTCATTGAGGCACTGTTGTAAATAGCCGCACCTTCTTTGGCTTTCTCCAGCAAAGCAGGATTGACCAGTGAACCGGCGTAGATAATAACATCGGCCTCACTGATGAGTCTCTGGCCTTTCACTGTAATTAACTCCGGATTTCCCGGCCCTGCTCCTACAATAGATACTATCATGTGTGTTTCCTCCATATGGTCATATTTTTTGTATAATATAATAAGCCATGAAGAATTATCAGACTGTAATCTCAGTCTGATAATTTAACCTTCATGGCTAATTTCATTATATTAAAATTTTCACAAACAACCGCTGTTCTATATTCATATAGAACTAACTTTATTTCTTACTCATAAACAAATATGTAACATGCTTCAACGTTAATCCTTAAAATTTATGGGTTAGTTCCAGATAAGTTGTCCGGGGAGAAGCCATATAATAGCAATAATATTCTCTACCCAATAAATTGTCTACACTAAGGGAAACTGTTGTGTCTTTCGTCATTTTATAAGATACTTTAGTATTTACAGTAAAATAGGATTCATAGGTTCCGTAACCTGTTTTACCTTGTTTACTTGGATCATTGGACTCACTCACATAACTACCGGTTAAACTGCCCTGCCATGGACCTTGCGCATAATTAAAACCGATATTAACCATATTTTTCGGCACAGTAGATAATTGCTTGTCTACATTTTCAGGAGCCGCCAGACTTTCCTTTACTTTGGCATCAGTGTAGGTATAATTAAGGAAACTGCTCCAGGCCGGGCTCAGGCGTTTATTTAAACCAATTTCCAACCCGTTGACCTCTGCCTTGCCAGAATTGATAAATTGAGATACAGTGCGATTGTCCGCATTGGTATAGGTGCGTTTGTCAATAACATTCGTAACATCAGTATGGAAAAGATTCAGCTTGGCCACCAACGTTTTATCGGCCTGATAGTCAAGACCCACTTCATAGTTAGTGTCTTTTTCCGGCTGCAAATTGGGATTGCATTTATAAATCGTGCCACTGCTGCTTTCCCAGTCTTTGGCCAGCTCATACACATTTGGTGACCGGAATGCTTTCCCAATAGAAGAGCGCAGAGTCAGCTTGTCATTCATCTTATGAACCAGCCCAATTTTAGGATTAAAGCTATTTGCCTTGCCTTCGGCAGTATTATTTATTTCATAACTTTTTGCTGCGCTGTCATAGCCATAAGTATAACCGTCATAAAAGCGCCAGTCATCATACCGTCCGCCTAAATACAGCGTAGTTTTCTCGCTCAACTTGCGTTCATCCTGGATATAGAAGGAGTCGGTCTTTGTCTTGCCGCCAATATTGGAATCGGAATTGGCTGTTATCAAAGTTAAGTCTCGTCCGTTTGATGCGGTAGTTAACGTTTTTCCCAAAGAATCTGATTGCTCGGTCTTGCGTGCATAGCCAACAGTCACTGAGTCCTTATCTCCCAGTTTGAAATTGTATTGCAACTCTGCCTGCGTAGTTTTGGAGGGAGTTTGGGTATAAGAATAGGAAGAGATATTATTCGTTTTTGTATTATAAGAAGTAGATACATACCAACTGTCTAATTTCTTTTCACCATAACTCACTTTCAATAAAGTGTCATCAGTCAACTTGTTCTCATAATTTAATTGGTTGACCGTCCATTAAAATGAGAATCTGTTTCTGGCTGCCAAATCCCCGCATAGTGATCGAATCTGTAGAACCCATTATACCTTTAGTTGCCCGAACATATACACCGGAAACAGTTGACAGAGCATCAGAGACTCTTTTAATATTCTGTTTGTCCATTTCTTCCCTGGTAATGACTTCTACAGCTGCCGGTACATCCCTAACCTTCTTCTCTGTTCTAGTAGCCGTAACTACCACTTGATCCAAATCAAAGACCTGTGACTCATCTGCTGTCACAGAAGTAAAATTCAGCGAGGACAGCGCCAAACTTACCATTAGCGCTAAGGCTAACCTTTTTTGTTCCCGTTGCTTTTTCATTGGCATAAACCATTCCTTTCACTTCGCCCAAGGCACAAATCTGAATAAACCTGTTAGGCTTTGAGCTTATTTTCAATATACGCTCCATCGACTGTCAAAAATAAATGCCATGAAAAATAAACATCCCTTTTTCAGCAGGACATTTACCTTCATGGCTAATCTTCCAACTATTATAGTTACTATTTATGCTTAACTCCCAACGATTTCAAAAGTTTCTTGGCTAATGTAATGGCCTCCTTTTCTTCCTTCGGCAAATCTTTCTTCCTATGTATTTTTATAATAGTCATTACGATTTTTCCCAAACAATTCCCCCTAAAAAATAAAAGCCAGAAAGTTCACAACTCAATATAGAGACGTGTAAACCTTCATGGCTTTTCTAATAATTATGTAACTGACCTTAATTCAATTTCTGCTACTTCATGCAGCATTTTATTTGTTATATTATGTCACAAATTTCACTTACTTGTCAATATAAATAAGTGAAATTTGTGACTAATAAAAAATTACAATCACTTCTTAATCCTTAAAATTTATGAGTCACTTCTAGATAAGTTGTCCGAGGCGCAGCTAAGTAAGAAGCATAGTATTCTCTATCCAATAAATTGTCTACACTAAGGGAAACCGTTGTGTCTTTCGTCATTTTATAAGTTACTTTAGTATCTACAGTAAAATGGGATTCATAAGTTCCATACCCTGTTTGACCTTGTTTAGCAATGTTGTTGGCATCACTTACATAATTACCAGTTAGACTGCCCTGCCAGCGGTCTTGTGTATAATTAACACCAATATTAAACATCTGTTTGGGAACATATTCGACGTGTTCCCCATCATTACCAAGTGTACTGCTTGATATTTTCGCATCAGTATAAGTGTAATTAACAAAACTACTCCAAGCATCGCTCAAACGCTTAGTCAATCCAATTTCAAATCCGTTAACTCGTGCCTTGTCCGAATTAATGTATTCCTTCACTGTTGTTGTACCTGTTGCTTTTGTACCTGTTGTTGTTGTTTTTAGCCCAATTGCATCAGTAATATCACTGTGATAAATACTTATTTTGGCCAACAAGGTTTTATCTGCCTGATAATCAAAACCTATTTCATAGTTGGTAGATTCTTCCGGCTTCAAACCAGGATTGCATTTATAAATAGTTGAATTTTTACCAGAAATGCTTACCCAGTCTTTGGCCAATTCATACTCATTAGGC
Organism: Sporomusa sp. 246TCP1; assembly: GCF_057319775.1. Lineage (NCBI taxonomy): Bacteria > Bacillati > Bacillota > Negativicutes > Selenomonadales > Sporomusaceae > Sporomusa > Sporomusa sp. 246TCP1. The sequence goes on from NZ_CM170492.1 coordinate 2,000,562, forward strand.
GCCCGGAATGCCGTGCCAATAGAAGAACGCAGGGTCAGCTTGTCATTCATCTTATGAACTATCCCTACTTTAGGATTAAAACTATTTTCCTTGCTTTCTGGAGTTTGCGTAGTAGTTCCAGTGCTCTTAACAGTAGTATATCCGTCATAGAACCGCCAGTCATCATACCGTCCGCCCAAATAAAGCGTAGTGTTATCATTTACCTTGTGTTCATCCTGCAGATAGAAGGAGTTGGTTTTCGTTTTTCCCCCAATATTCGTAGTACTAGCAAAAGAGTCTGCTTGCTCCGTTCTGCGTGAATAGCCAACAGTAAACGAATCCTTATCTCCCTGTTTGAAATTATACTGCACTTCTCCCTGGGTAGTTTTGGAAGGATTAGTGGTATAGCTACCGCCAGATACATAGTGATAATCTAATTTCTTTTCTCCATAGCTTACTTTTAAAGAACTAGTGCTATTTAGTTTATTTTCATAGTTTAAAGCCCAGACATCTTCATTTGACTCTCCACAATCAGTATTACCTTTATAGAAATATTTATAATTGTTACTGCCACCAGACAGGCTTAGCTTACTATTATCATCTAAATGATACACCAATTTACCATCATACAGTTCTCGCTTCATTCCATTGTCGCCTTGCGCAGGTGCAGTGGGATTGGTTAGATAGCCATCGCTAGAAGTTCTCTGAGCCGTAATAAAATAATCAATTTTACCAGTACTGCCACTGGTGTAAACCGATTGACTATCCGTTCCCAGTCCTCCGATACCGCTGCGAACTATAGTTTCTTGCTTGGCTTTATCTTTGGTGATGATATTAATAACACCGCCCATAGCGTTAGAGCCATACAGCGCAGATGCTGGACCTTTGATTACCTCAATTCTATCAATATTGTCTGTAGGGATATTAGCTAAGCCAACCCCGCCATTATAGCCGTCATTAACAGGCTGACCATCTATCATCACAAGTACTTGGTTTGAATTGCCAAAGCCCCGCATGGTAATCTTATCCGAAGTTGAACCACCGATAACCCCTTTAGTTTGCCGAACATAGACACCGGTAATACTTTTCAGTGCATCGTCTACTCTTTTAATATTTTTCTTATCCATTTCTTCTTTGGTAATAACCTCTACCGCTGCCGGCACATCCTTAACCTTCTTCTCTGTTTTAGTAGCCGTAACTACCACTTGATCCAAATCAAAGACCGGTTCCTCTTCTGCTGCCACAGAAGTAAGATTCAGCGAGGAAAGCGCCAAACCTACCATTAGGGCTAAGGCTACACTTTTTTGTTCTCTTTTCTTTTTCATATTTTCCTCCATTAATTACAATTTCAATTTAGCCTTCCACGCCGGCACATCTTCAGCGGTAATGATATCAATCGTACCGCCCTGATACTCGCCCTCTACATCTCCCATACGCTCTTCCATCCAGCCTTCAATCTCCATATAGGTATCTTTCAGCTCATCAAGTACTTCCGGGTCGGCTTCCCATAGTCCCCGCTTAGCTGCCTCCAGCAAGCGGCGGTTGATTTCTTCCATCGCCCAGGGATTGTTCTCTGCAAACCATTCCCGCATGTCCTGATCCAGCACATAAGTCTTGGCCAAGTCGTCAAATACCCAGTCAGCCACCTCGCCGGTGGTGGCTTCCCAGCCATATACATGGGTAATGCGTTTCGCCATATCGCCAGCCCCTTTGTAGCCGTGACGCTTCATACCATCAATCCAGTCCGGATTGAGGATTTTTACCCTGATAATGCTGTTGATTTCTTCTGATAAACTAGTAACTGCTGGTCTTTCCGGGTCACGGGTATCGCCATAGTAAGTCTTAACCTCACTGTTATTTAGTGTCCGGGCGGCAGCAGTCAAGCCGCCATAGTAGGAAAAGTGACAGCAGCAGCCAAAGAGATCATATTCATCAGTAGCCGCCTTATTGTAGGTTAGATCGACTGTTGTGAGCTGGCGTTTGAACTGTTCTGTCACTTCCTGGCCGCCACGGTTTTTGCCATAGGCATAACCACTCCAGGCAATAAAAATATCTGATAAATCCTTTTCCGTCTTCCAGGCTGACGCATGAACCGCCAGACTGACTCCTGCTCCATAGGTGTTGGGTCTGCTGCCAAAGATTCGTGCAGTCGCCTGCTCCCAGGCTTCAGGAGTATTTTTCTGCAACTGCTCTATTTGCTCTAGTGCATGTTTGCGCACGAAGTTTTGCTCATAGGGTTCGTCAAGTTCAGCCACTGCCCGGATAGCTTCATCCAGAAATTCGATAATTCCCGGAAAACAATCCCTGGTAACGCCACCAATACGTAAGGTCACATCAATTCGCGGCCTCCCCAGTTCATCAAGTGGCAGAACCCGGAATCCTTTTACCCGCCCACCAGCAATCCACTCTGGTTCAACTCCTAATAGAGCCAATATTTGTGCAACCTGTTCACCATCTGTCCACATGCAGTCAGTGGCGAATAGCACCATACCGCAGTTTTCCGGCACTCGCCCGGTATCTTGTTCATGCCGGGCAATTAGCGCGTCAGAGAGCTTCTGCCCTATCTTCCAAGCCGCTTTGGTCGGAATCCGCGCCGGGTCAGCACTGTAAAAGTTCCGGCCTGTCGGCAAAATATCGGCCCGTCCCCTGGTAATGAGCCCTGACGGACCGGCAGGAATATAACCGCCGTCAAAACCATGCAGCAGGCTATCAATTTCCTTGGAAGCTGTCAGATTAGCATCTATATTTTTCACCTTGTCCCGCCAATACCCTAACTCTTCAACCCTGGGCAGATTGACCAAATGTGTTCCCATTACTTCTTTTGCTAACGTCAATAAATTAATGTCTAAACTAACCATTAAATTCTGGATAAATACTTTAACATAACTATTAGCATCTTGTAGCAATGCGCCGTAATTCTGGCCAAAGCCTTCATGCCACACATGAGGATTGTCCTTTACCTGGTCATAGTCAAGACCTATGAGTTCTACCACTAAGCGGGTCAAAGTACCATAATCGCTAGTATCATGCTTGAGTACAGCCTGGATGAAATTAACCCGGCGCTCACCCTCAGGAATATCACCAAAAATATGCATGCCATCCTGATGCATCCGGTTTTTCAAACTGGTAATCAGTCCGTGTAATTTTTCTACAACACCAGAAAAATCATCATGATTACCGATATTGTCCATTAGCTTAGCTTCTACTGCTTTGTCCATAATCAAATGTTCCAATTCTTGACTGCGGGTAGGGTCGGTATGCTTGGCCTCTATGTATTGATCAAGAAAATTTTCCAGTTCTTCGAGGTGCCCGTATGTTGAGGCTTCCACCATCACAGTCTGCATATGCCCGAGAAGCGTCGCATAGCTGCGCCGTTTGGCAATAGTTCCCTCCGGTGGATTATCGGTGTTATAAATATATAGATGTGGCATTGTCCCTAACGTCAGTTCAGAGAAACAATCCTCGGAAAGCCCGACTGATTTGCCAGGCAAAAATTCCAGATTACCATGAGTACCCACATGTACCAGGACATCCGCACCCCACATGTCTTCCAAATAGCGATAGGTGGCTACATATTGATGAGTAGGCGGACATTCGGGGTCATGCAATAGTTTGCATACCTGCCCGTCGCAGCGCGGCCCGGCACAGCCCCGTTTAGGCTGACAGCAGATGACTACATTGCCGTATTCAACGCCGGTAATCAGTATCTGTCCCTGGTAAACCATGGCGGCAGGCACGCCGTCTTTTTCTTCCCCTGGCGGCTTGCCCCAGGTTTCGATCATTGCGGCTTGCGCTTTGGCCGGGAAATTGTCAAACCAGCGGCGGTATTCGGCCTCACTTAGGTATTTAAGCACACCGCCCTTGTTTACAATTTCTTCAATGGGCGTCCAGCGAAAATCGGATATGGCCTTTGTTTCCATGATTCGGTCAATAATTTCTTTACCTGACTCTGGCAGGTTTTTTATGGAATAACCAGCCTGCCGCATGGCTGACATAATCCGGGCCACACTTTCTAAGGAATCTAAGTTGGCAGCACCGCCTACAGCCAACTCCACCCCGTGACAGGGACTGTTATGCAGAATAATAGCTACCTTACGCTCAGAGGGTTGCTTGGCTTTAAGTGCAAGCCATTTTTTTACCCGCCTGCATATATACTTAATCCGCGCTGGAATTGGCAGATAAAAATCCAGTGTTCCGCCAATGCTTTGCTCCTCAACCCGGCTCAAGCTGCCGATAACGATAGGCTCAATGATGCCGTTACATTCCGGCATGGCTACCGACATCACCATAGTAGGACCGGAAATCCCATAGGGATCGGATCGCCATTCCTCTTCTGTTTTACTGTAGGTCAACAGGCCTTTAATAATTGGTACATCCAAACACCTGAGCAAATCATCGCCGGCGGGCCTGGCTCTTTGTTCCGTTTCGCCTTGTTTTACCAGCAGGAAAGACTGCAGATTAATTAAGCAATCAATGACCGGCTTGTTATGAATCATAAAATAGTTGTTGATCGCAAAAACATTATCTTCCGAACCTGTCTCGAAATCTTGTCGCCCAGTGCTAAAAGCAGGTAGTGCATTATACCCCATTTTGTCAAATTCCTGCACAAGCGCTTCAATTACTTCGGTGTTATGATTAACCCACAAATGCCGGTAAAAGAGTATTCCCACTGTCGGCCTGCCTGGACGGTAGGCTGGACAGTTGTTCATAAAATCAACTGCATCTTCATATAAACGCTCACTGCCAGGGTAAAAAATTCCCTGCCAGGCAATTTCTTCCGGTGCCAAAACAGCAACATTGGTGCCCAGCACTTCTTTCATAATATATAACAGCGCATTTTTGGCATTTTCTATGCCGCCTAATGTTAGATAATGCTGTACAGTTAAGGCCACCTTAGCCCCCACTGTGTTATAGGCAAGCAGACCGGGATCATAACCAAAAGCAATTGTCGGTTTTTGCCTGGTTAGGTTGCCAACTTCCTCAGCTATTTCCTCCCATACACCGCTAGTTGATGGAAATAAAAAAAGTGCATTCGCTTCGGAACGCAGATATTCCAAAAATCTTTGCTTGTAGCTAAGGTCTTCTAATTCACGCACACTGCACATTTTTAGTTCAAGACCTGGAATATCTCTTACAGCCGCTGCTAATGCCGGCATGTAGCTTGTCCACATAATTGCGCCGATTTTCATTACAACATCTCCTCCTTATAAAATGGCTTTGCAACAAAAATAACCATGACAAATAAACTTCCCTCATGCAGAGAGTTGTTTACCTTCATGGTTGCCTGTTTCTTAACTATGTAGTTATTGCTTAACTTACATTCAGTAACATAGCAGCAACTTCAGTTACCACTATGTTACATTTTACACAGACTATTTTTCTCTGTCAATGAGAACTTTGTCAAAATCATAAACAGCATGTCCATTCAGTTAAATTTGGCTACTATTTCCCACTAAATGATACTTTTCCCCGACAAAGATACTCTTCTGATACTCCGGTACTTAAATTATAAGATAACTGACTAAGACAAGAATTCACATTCATCTGACTTAGCGAAATATTACCTGGAACACATACCGACACAGCTGAAAAATTAGCCACTCCTTTTATCCCGGCCTTAACCATCATATTAGTCACTTTTTGCGCCTGTTGTGGCAGTACATTGATCAAGCCAATTGAGATCCCCTGTTCTTTTATTACGCTTGCCAGATTTTTCATTGGCTGAACTGTCAAGTTAAGTCCGGGAATTTTATAACCATGGTTATTTTTATCCAAATCAGCAACAGCAGTAATTGTAAAGCCAGGCGGCAACAAGTCATTATAGTTGCCAATCCCCGTCAGCGGACTGCTCATACCGGCAAGCAACACCTTCCACTCCGTATTGTAACCAAGAATTTCTCCAATCCAAGCCAAGAGGAATTCCACTTCATAGCCGACTCCTTTTGTGCCAAAGCCGCCAAAGCAAGCTAAGTCCCGGCGAATAACCGAGGAAGAAATTCCTGTACTCTGACCTAATTGGTTAGATGCACAAAGCACTTCCCCCTCTTCCTTCATTTTCTTCAAGGTATTATAGTATATCGCCATTCTTGCAATAGTAAGCTTAGATACATCTTCTCGCGCTTTAATCACGCTACGTCATCTCCTTAGTATAATTTTTGATTTTCTTCAAAGAAAAAGGCATGAAGCTGCGGTAAATTACCGTTGGCTTCATACCTACGTTTGTACACATATGAGTTTTTGTAAAAAGATTCTACCATGCGTAAATTTCTAACTTACGCCATTTCTGCATATTACCTAGCTCTTTACCGCTTTAATAAAATAGCGATCCTCGGCATCAATGATTTGGTTCACTTGATATCCGGCAGTTGTCAGCCACTCGCTTACTGTTTCTCCAGGCGCCAGGCGGTCATTCTTGACAACCTCACTGTCCTGATGGATAGCATTGACTTGTTGTCTGGAAATGTCATGCATAATGACCAAAAATCCACCTTCCCGTAATAGACCGCGCATATGGGTCATGAACCTTTGTTTATCCATAATATGGGGGAAAAAATTAAAACACAACACGGCATCAAATACGCCGTGTTCAGGTACAAACTCCATAATATCGCCAACAGCAAAAGCAATACCACCAAGACTGCCGTATTTTTCCTCAGCTTTAGCTAGCATATTGGTTGAAAAATCTACTGCCGTAATTTTGCCTGCCGAGCCAATAGATTTTTTGATGAAAGGCAATAGCACACCTGTGCCGCTGCCGGCGTCCAGTACGCTAAAGCCAGGCTCTAAACCAACCATTTCTACCAGCGCTGCTATTTTTTTGGAATCAACCGCACGTGTACTATCCCATTGGCTGGCAATTTTGTCAAAAAACTCACGTCCATTACTCATGTAATTTCACCTGCTTAAATGTCCCTGATATTGCCTCAAGCTTTCGCACAAACAGCGGGACAAATAGTAATTGGATAACGATTCCTGGCAATCCTGTAGAAATAGCGCCAATAATATATGTCAGTGGTTTCAGCCTGACTGCCAGCATAGCAACCATGCCCGCTACTACGAGAGCGGCTGCCAATCGACCTGCCAGCATGGCTCCAACAAGTGACCAAACTAGAGGGAACTTACATTGCCGGTATAAATACCCGGCCACAATCCCATATGCTCCTAATTCCACTACCATAATCGGCAACGTAGGCATAATTGGTGGCATTCCGGTAGTTAAACTGCTGATAAGCGGTGTCAGCATACCTGTTGCCAAACCACCTTTTACACCAAGCATCAGGCCCGCCATAAGCACCGGAATGTGCATCGGTAAAAAAACAGAACCAACCCCGCCAACTAAATGGAAGGCTATTGGTAACATTACACCCAGTGCAATGAACATGGCTACATATATTAATTTTCGAGTATAAGTCATAAAAAACCCTTCTCTCTGATGATCGCGTATCGTAGTCCCTGCTCCTGCTATCCGACTGGCTGATAAATGATCATAGCGTAACCCTAAATAAGCAGACCATCTATTATTCAGTTTCCAGCTGTCGTCAACATAGGCTCCCATAAATCGATCTTTTGCGAAGGATAAAGAAATTGTTAACTCAATTCAAAGACTACCGAAAACGTGGTGTAGCACCTAACAGCCTCGCCACTGCCAGCTTCTTGTGCAGGCACAAACTGCCATTGACGAACAGCCTGTAATGCCGCTTCATCCAGAGACCGTCGGCCTGAGGAATGTGCGAGTTGTACTTCACCAGGCCGACCATTTTCCAATACCTCAACCTTTACTCCCACCGTACCACCAACCCCTTCCTGCCTGGCATCCTGCGGGTAATCAGGTTCTACCTTATTCAAGATCCGCGGCGCTGATATTCTTTTCGGTGCTGCCGGTGCTGTGGATTCCACTCCTGTTGATCCACCTGTTATTGCACCTGTTGCTGCAGCAGGTACTGCGGCACCGGACGGTGCTGAGGATTCGGCTGCCGGGCTAAAACGATCTGCTACAACATCACTGGCCGGCGCACTTGCAACTGGCTTTGTATCAGGGGTAATTGGACGGGCAGGGTCTGATACTATCGGTTTCACGGCTGATGAACTTGCAGCCTGAGGCATGGTTACCGGTACCTGAGCGGCTTGTTCCGGCAGAGCCACACTGCTGATAAGTTCCATTTCGATCGTTTCTGGCTCTACTGCTTTACTAAATATGCTCCCACCTAACCATCCTGCCCCGATAAATAGCAGAAAATGAATACAATAGGAGACTACTACAGCACGCCGCCAATAGGATTGGTTGGACATGAAACTCACCTCTGCGCCTGTTGTTCGGTAGCCACAGCTACCTTTTTTACACCTAAGCCTTTAAGCTCGTCCAATACCATGACAACCCGACCATACTCGGCCTGCTTATCGGCCCGCAGGATAAAAGCACTGTCAGACTGGCGGGCTAGTTGCACCTGAATACGGTTTTTAAATAGTTCGACTGGAATCTGTTCCTGATCAACATAAATAGCACCGTCCTTAGCTACAGTAATAGCTACATTCTTAGCCAGATCTGATTGGGCGGCACTGGCCTGCGGCAAATTAACCGGCAATGTGCGCTGCTCCACCATGTACAAGGTACTCATCATGAAAAATACCAGCAAAAAAAAGATAATATCAATCATGGGAATAATCATAATCTTAGGCTGGCTCTCTACCCGTAAATTACGCAGTTTCACGTCTGTCACTCCGTCTCTTGGCTTCAGCTAACACCGTACTGCACTCTTCCATGCCGGTAATAATGGAATCAAGCCAATGGCTATAGTAGGTGTGGACAATAAGTGCTGCAACCGCTACACAAAGTCCGGTGGCTGTTGCCACAAGCGCCTCGCCCACACCCCCGGTAATGGCCTGAGGCTGTCCGGTCTTAACATTCATAATGCTAAATGATGAAATCATACCAACAACTGTACCCAATAATCCCAGAAGTGGTGATAAGGTGACAATGGTGTCAAGATAGCCAAGCTTTTCCCGTAGTTTTGCGGCTGACTGCGCTGCGACGCTAGCCATAGCGCTTTCTAGATCACAGGCATCAAAATGAATGTTATCTAATCCACGCGACAACATCCTGCCTGTAACACCGCCGGCACTGTCGCACACCTTCTGTGCTCCGGTCCAATCATCGTTATTAAGCTGGGTGGTCAGTTCAGGCAATAGTTTGTTATGATCGGTAGCTGCCTGGCGATAATACAAATACCGTTCAATAGCAATCGCTACTACCATAAACGAACATACGAGCAGCGGATACATCACCAGACCGCCTTTTTTGAACAATTCAAAACTACTATTAATAAGTTCCATTTTTCTCCTCCTTGTATCTTATCCGAACTTTATTTTGCAATGAATTAAACCGTGCCACCTCCAATAAAAAAACCAAAAAGATCTACGTCATTCTTACCGTAATACCTTCGTGGTTATTTGCTCACATTGTGTTATTGTCTTTTACTACTTACATAGCACAGCCTTCTTGACTGTATTTGTTAAAATAATAACATAATCTTAGTAGATTTGACAATATAAAATTTTCTTAAATTGTTACATATTCGTTCCAGTTAATTATCCGTTCTTCCACTGCTTGTCTGCTATTGTACAACACAAAATGACCATCTGATACTTCAAGTAAGTGATTTTCCCCTTCCCAATAGTCATCTCTCAGCTGATTATACTTACTATGATTTCTCTTTTTCACACAGCTTGGATCAGGAACAAGTATTGAGGCAAATAATGCTCGCGTATAAGGATGAATCGGATTTCGATATAATTCCTTCGTTTCAGCCATCTCAACTATTTTTCCCCGATACATAACAGCCACCCGGTTACAGACATACCTTACCATTCCCAGATCATGCGAAATAAATAAACATGTCATGCCCTTTTCCTGCTGGAGTTTTTTAAATAAATTGATGATTTGGGCTTGAATGGAAACATCTAGCGATGCTATTGGTTCATCAGCAATTATAAATTCCGGACTAAGGCTAAGTGCCCGCGCAATTCCTATCCGCTGCCTTTGCCCACCTGAGCACTCATAGGGGTACTTATCCTGATAAACTTTATCCAGCCCGACTAAATCCATCAGCTCATAGACCTTTGCCAGTCTATCTTCTTTGTTCGGATACAGTTTTTGAATTAGCAAAGGTTCCTCAATAATCTTTTTTACTGTCATGCGAGAATTTAGCGCTGATGTTGAATTCTGAAATATGATTTGCATATTACTGTTTATGAATTTTTTCTCCGCCCGGTAAATTTTGGGATTAGAAATGAGTTTATCCCGATAATAAATGTTGCCGCTTGTCGGTTGATAGATAGTAAGAATACTTCTTGCTGTTGTAGATTTTCCCGACCCTGATTCACCGACCAAGCCAAATATCTCCCCTTTATAAATCTCGAAAGATATATCATCAACTGCTTTAATGACAGTGTTTCTGTCTAATTTGAAGTATTGCTTTAAATTTTTCACGCTCAATAGTTTCTCGTTTTTCATTTTATATCACTCTGCATTCTTGAAATTTTGTTGGTGGGTCAATTGGGGGAGCGTCTTTATGTAAGAGCCAGGTTGCAGCACTATGGGTATCACTAATTGTAAACATCGGGGGTTCAAAGAAATAATCTATTTTTAAAGCATAGCTGTTTCGCACGGCAAAAGCATCGCCTGGGGGTAAATGTAACAAATTAGGCGGTGTTCCTGGTAGGCATTGCAAAAATTCTTCATCAGCATCTATTTTGGGTAAAGAAGAAATCAATCCCCATGTATATGGATGGCGTGGATCACTAAAAATTTCGTTTGTTGTTCCTATTTCAACGATTTTCCCCGCATACATGACTGCGATCTTTTGGGCTATATTGGCAACTACTCCTAAGTCATGAGTTATAAAAATAATTGATATTCCCGTTTTTACCTGCAATTCCCGGATAAGATCTAATATTTGAGCTTGAATGGTAACATCCAAAGCAGTAGTTGGTTCATCGGCAATCAATATTTTAGGATTGCCGGCAAGCGCTATCGCAATAACACTTCTCTGCCCCATTCCGCCAGAAAAATGATGTAAATATTGGTCGAATCTTTTTTCTGCATGATCAATTCCAACAAGCTTCATTAATTCAATGGTTTTCTTTTTTGCCTCAGCTTTACTCATCTGCTGATGAATTAGCACTGCTTCCATAATCTGTTTACCAATAGACATTGTTGGATTTAAGGCTGTCATGGGATCTTGAAAGATCATCGATATATCTTTACCTCTTATCTTATCCATTGCCTTTTGGGATAAATTTTCTAAATTTTCCCCTGCAAAAACAATCTCGCCGTTTTTTATAAATCCGTTTTCCGGAAGTATATGCAAAAGGCTTTTGCATAACACTGACTTTCCAGAGCCTGATTCGCCAAGTATTGCTAACACTTCCCCTTCTTTCAGAGTAAAAGAAACATCTCTTACCGCCTGCACCTCTCCTGCTTTAGTTTTGAAACTTACGGATAAGTTATTAACTTCTAACAAATTGCTCATATTCACACCTGCTTATTAGAAACTACAAAGGCAGTTACCTCTGCCTTTGCAGTTTCTGGTTTTTTAAAAAAGTCTGTTATTCTATCGTCCAATCTGCAACATTCCAAAACAAGCCGACACCATGATGCCCCAGTACTGTATCAGGCGTAATTCCCTTTATTTTAGTTTTAGCAACATACAAGGCATCAATGTATGTAATAAATGTATAGGGCATATCTTTAGTTAATTCAGTTTGGAATTCTTGATAATATTTCAATCGCTCAGCTTTCACATCAGTCTCTCTGGCTTCCTGTAACAACGCATCAACCTTGGCATTTGAATACTTACTGTAATTATTGCCCTTATCTGTTCCAAATACCTTATAAGTATGATCATCAGGATCAAAGGGGCTTCCCCAGCCAACCAGAAAGGCTTCTTGCTTATCCCAATCAATTTTTGCTTGTACAGTGACTTTCATATCCACGCCAATTGCTTTGAGTTGTTGGGCGCAAATAGTCGCCATATCAACCCGAACCTGGTCTCCTTCTTTGCAATTGATTGTAAACGACAATTTCTTGCCATTTTTTTCATAAATGCCATCTTTGCCAATCTTCCAACCCGCTTTTTCTAATTCTTGTTTGGCTTTGTCCGGGTTATAATCGAATTTCTCTATATTAGGATTATTATATTCTCCCGCCTGCAATGGCGAATAAGCTATTTGCCCATGTCCCAATAAAACGCTGCTCAAAATAGCTTTTCGGTCAATAGCATAACTTAAAGCATTAGGTATTTCCCGATTTTCCTTAAAGAAAGGATTATTAAAGTTATACATAATGCCTCTGTAGTCTGCGGTTTTCATTACATCTACGACAAAATCTTTGTTGTTTTCGAATTGTACTGCATCATGTGGTGTAACTTGGGCTAAATCTAATTCTCCTGACTTTAATTGTAAGGCTCTCGCTTTGGTATCTTCCACAATTTTAAAAATAATTTTATCAATTTTAGGTTCTTTTTCATAGAAATCCTTGTTTTTTACGAGAGTAATACTTTGTCCTTTATCCCAACTCTCCATTTTAAAGGGACCGGTTCCGATTGGGAATTGATTAAATTTATCTGTTGCAATATCTTTGCCTTCTAAGAGGTGTTTAGGTAAAATGCCAATTGTCAAATAATCCAGCATCGCCACATTGGGTGCTTTTAAAGTTATTTTTATTGTAGCCTTGTCTACCACTTCAATTTTGGTAATATCTTCATAGTTTGATGCTATTTCGGAAGCATTCTTGGGATTCATAATTGTTTCCAGGGTAAACTTCACATCATCAGCCGAAAAAGGTTGACCATCATGCCATTTTGCATCATTTCTTAAAATAAAAGTATATGTATTTGTTGCTTTGTCAAAACTCCAGCTTTTTGCAAGTCCGGGAATAATCTTATTGGCTTTATCGTGGGCAGTAAGCCCAGAAAAAATTAAAGAATTAATTTCTCCGTGTTCATACAGTGCCGGATTAATACTGGAGTAATCGCCACTGCCATAAACCAAAACCTTTTCATTTGATGCGGTTGCTGTTTTCTTTTCGCCACCACAACCGGCCAGTAAAACCATGCTCATAACCAAGACAAATCCCCAAACTAACCATTTTTTCACCTTCATTATTTCCCTCCTGGTATTGTTTTGAACTTTTCTTTTATACTAAATTGCATTATGGATAGTGAATAATGCAATGAAATTCGTTGATTTATACCTTTACAAATTGCTAAATTCTTTATTGTTGTTCCTTCTTACATAGTCGCCGATATTGGTAATACAAACTAAAGTAATCACTAAAAATAGGCCCGGAATTAAAATAATCCACCAATAATTTGATAACAATGCTTTTTCCGCTAAAGAAAGCATGCTGCCCCATGAAATAATTTCAAGCGGGAGACCAATTCCCAAAAAGCTCAAAGTTGCTTCTACACCGATGGCACTGCCAACATTTGTTACCACCATAAACATTATTGCAGAAATAAAATTTGGCAGCAGATGTTGTTTTAAAATATAAAAGAAACTAGCTCCAGAACATTTGGCTGCTAAAATATATTCACTATTTCTAATTTGTCTTACTTCGCTGCAGACAATTTTAGAAATATTCATCCAGCTGGTAATCCCAATGACAATAGCGATAGATACTGGATTTGCCTGACCAATCATTGCCTGCACAAAAATTATGATCAAAATTGAGGGTATACTAAGTATGATTTCCGTAAATCGCATCATCATATCATCTATCAATTCAGAAGCAACTCCGCTGATACTTCCATAGACAATTGCGATTGTAGTTGATATAACTGTGGCAAATACGCCAATAAATAAAGAGATTCTACCGCCATACCAAATCATAGTAAAAATGTCTCGACCCAAGGAATCGGTACCGAAATAAAAGGTGCTGTTAGGAGCTACATTGGTATTACTAAGATCCATGTACGCAGGCGCCGATTTTGTTATTATCCCGGGAAAAACACATCCTACTATGATTATCAATAGCACACTTATCGAGATATAAGGTTTTTCTTTTATCCATTCTCTAAAGGTTTTTCTTTTGGGTACTTTTATCTCATAGGAAAGATAATTTTCTCCAACTATTTCAAAGTCGCCGTATTGTCGTTCCAATCGTTCTCGCTCCGATCATGTTTCATTCTGGGATCTATTTTATCGTTAATTATTTGGGCCATCATATTTATGAAAACAACTACTGTCCCGGTTAGTAAACAAAGCACCAGCAGCATATTATAATCATGATATTTAGCACTCTCAAAAGAGAGCGTACCAAGTCCAGGATAAGAAAAAACTTTTTCTACCACATAAGTTCCACCTAAAATATGAGGAACAGATATCGCCATAATACTAATATAGGCAGGCATAATATTTCGTAAACAGTGTTTACATACAATTTCCTGTTTATTTAAGCCTTTCACTTTGCATAATAATACGTAGTCTCGTCTAATTTCCTCCACAAGCTTATTGCGAATCATGTACGTATAATACCAGAGATGGCTTATTATCAAAACAATTAAAGGTAATATAAGATGCTCTAGCCTGCTTACAAGATTATTTGCTTGTCCCATTGCATAAGCACCACTTGAAGGTAACATTCCTAAATTAATGCCAAAAATCAAAATGAGTACTAAGGATACCCAAAATGATGGAATACAGGTTGTTACAACACCTACCTTGCAGATGATCCTATCGATGAGTGTATCTTCGTGTAAGGTGCAAAAAATGCCTAACAAGAGCGCAAATAAAAAAGTCAATACATAACCCAGTCCACCCAGAACAATTGTATTTTTATAGACATCTCCAATTACGGTCGTAACATTTTGTTTATATTTATAAGATATACCAAATTCGCCCTGAACGGCATTGGCTAACCAGCTGCTATATTGTTTATATAGCGGGCCGTTTAGTCCGAGATTTTCCATTGCCTGCACCTTTTGCGTAGTAGTCATTCTTTCAACGCCTTCTCCATAATAAGACATCAAAGGGTCTCCCGGTGATAATCTTGCCATAAAAAAAACAATGATCGACAACAGAAATATACTAAAAGTAAATTGTAATATTTTTCTATTTATATAAATTATATCTCTCACACCAGTCCTGTCCTTTCATAGTTAGATATGAAAATATAAAAAAGCCACAAAAATTGAAACACTGCTTGCGCAGAGTTTTACAACCTTCATGGCTGATAGTAGTATTAAATATAAGCACAGAATCATTGATTTCTCGTCTTGAGTCTTCTTGACTCAACATATGTAATTATATAATATATATTTTTGTATGTCTATAATCAGTTTTAAGCAAACCAGGGCATGCTGGCATTCTACGCACAGCAACTTGTAGTGTCTTTAGAATTCGATACCCTTTTGCGCCATCACTCCCGTTTTATAAGGATGTTTAATTTCTTCCATTACAGTTACCAAATCTGCCTTGTCCATGATTTCCCGCCGCGCATCACGTCCGGTTAGCACCAAGTGCAAGGACTGTGGCTTAGTTTCCAGCAACTGAATTACTTCGTTCACCGGAACCAGTCCGAACATAATTGCATAATTGATTTCATCCAGGATAATCATGTCCCATTTACCGGACATGATTTCTGTTCTCGCGTCATGGAGCGCTTGTTCGGCAGCCGCTTGGTGATCAGTTCTGCCATCTCCGGTTGTATTTGTCACAAAACCTTCGCCCAATTGACGGATGACAAAATTATCTCCCATTCTCCCGGCAGCCTGTAATTCACCATATTCCCAGCCGCCCTTGATGAATTGTAAAACCAATACCTTAAGTCCCTGTCCCCACGCTCGCATCCCCACCCCCAAGGCAGCAGTCGTTTTTCCCTTGCCGGCTCCCGTATTTACAATAATCATGCCTTTGGTTTCTGACATAATAGTAGACCTCGCTTTATTAGTAAAATACCGGACAGAATGTGCAAGACCTCTGCATTCATATCCAACATTTTTTTCCAAGATAAGCCATCTGTCTTGCCTTAAAACACCCCTCCTGATACTGTGAAGCAGTTACCTGCGCGGTACTATTATGCAAGTAAACGCGCTTGGCAGAGTTACTTACTTGTTCTGACTGGTTAGTGGTATCTACCGGCCAATTTTTTGGAACATATTTACACATATCCTTTTCTCCTCCTGCTTGTATTGTCTACACATTTGCAACATAAGGTTATACCCATCTATTTCAACTTCGCTGTTGACAATGAGCAATATACTGATTCCAGAGACGTTCTGTCATATGGCAGGACCCGCGAAAACCCATGCAGGGCTGGTCGCTAAGATTGATTTCATCATATACCGGCAACGAAATATTCTGACAAACTACCTCTGTTACTGATTGTTGCAGCAGTATGGCTTTTTCATTACTGCTGCCCAGTAGCAAGCCACCCTTCAATGCCGCTAATTGCTGCTCTATGAGCTGACTGTCGCCATCAGCCGCCAGGAAAGTATCAATACAGCCGGTTCCAGAATAAGATGGTCGTCGGTCATAGGTTACTACCGTTAGCCAGCCTGTATCCAGCCACTCAGTACGAATAGCTTCGGCCATAGCTACAGCAACCGAAGCTGGTGCAGCAACAAGCGTCTTTTCAAACCACAGATCGCCCCATATACGCTGCATTTCCAGCGTAGCTGCCTGCAGCTTCCATTCCCTGACACTGACTTCCTTTTGAGCCTTAGATAAATCAAAGCAGACCAATGGTAAATTCCGACTAATATTTTTTAGCCAAGAAAATGAACCCTGCAAACCATAAGGCAGTGGCAGCGATACATAGGGCATACCATACTGCTCCTGTAGGGTTTTAGCCAAATCCTGGCCTAACTCCTCATGCACAACAATATTGAGTGCTGCCTTAGTCATATTGGATATTTCCTGCGTACTGCTACCTGCTCCCGGGCAAGCCAACACTTGATAGCCTGCCAGCGTGAGCATACGTTTTAGTTCCTCGACATCATTAGCACCATTATAATAACCAATCGTGCCTCCCAGCAGATTAACAGCATTCGGCTGAACACTGCCTGGCTGGTTGAGCGGCATTTGCTCCAGATAAGCTTTGGCAGCGACACGGTAGCCTGCACCAAACCCGCCGACTAGCCCGCCGCTATCCACACAAACCACCGGACAGTCCAGTTTGGCCTGCCTGGCAATACCGGCAATATCATCACCAATCA
This sequence comes from Sporomusa sp. 246TCP1, assembly GCF_057319775.1. Classification (NCBI taxonomy): domain Bacteria; kingdom Bacillati; phylum Bacillota; class Negativicutes; order Selenomonadales; family Sporomusaceae; genus Sporomusa; species Sporomusa sp. 246TCP1. The sequence continues at coordinate 2,017,754 of NZ_CM170492.1, forward strand.
AGCTGACCGAGCAACTGTTTTCAATCAGTATGATGGCTGGACAAGTCTGGCGGCGAATTGTATCCAGGGTTTCCTGCAAACATTCTTCTGTGCCATAGACAACAGCATGATTATCAGCTTGCGTACAGTAAAATTGTGAACTGATTGCCGGACACTGCTTTTCCAGATGACGAAGCGCATAATAATAGCACCACATCGGGCCATTAGCCACTAATATCGCATCAGGAATACCGGCAAAGAAAGCGGCAGAACCTGTAAGCGCGCAGGACTCCACCAGTGTGCGCGTATCTTTCCATTGATTCTTACACATACATAAGCCCTCCCCGCTTGTCATGACGTTGCGCGAGGCGTACCAGTTTGGTCATCAGCGTTATAATGCCACTCACGCCTGCCAAAGGTAATAAAGGAAGATATAGCTGCTTTGTGTGTATATCAGCCAACTCATGGGTAGTGACAACAATATCTGCTGCTGCTAACACTGCTTTACCCTCTAGCTGAAAATAGCATGGGATGACGGTTTGCCGGTGCAGTTTCTGTAGTAAATCATGCTCTTGCTCTGGTGTGAGTATTTCATTTAGCACAACAATGCCGGCCACAGTTATCCCATATAATGAAAATAACTCCAAAACCCAGGTAGCATCAAAATAAATCAGTGGTCGGCCAACACTCAGGACAACTTGTTTGTCCTTCAGTATTGTATTGCACTCTGTAACATGGCTGTTTAACCGTTGCTGTTCCATTTCAATAGCTGCGGCTGCTTGTTGTTCCTGCTGTAAAAAACGGCCAAGGTCTCTTAACCACTGAATTGTCGCCTGCCACCCTGCCGGATAATCACCGTCAAAAAACGGTACACCAAGCATACCGACCAAGTCTATTCCCAGTTTACGAATCCAGGGATAAGACAACAGGGTGCCACTAAGCGGTACAGTCATAGCAGAAAACGGTACCCGCCTTATATCTTCCATCGACGCAAAGGCGGGAAAATGGCAATACACCTTTAAACCAAAATAGCTGAGCAATCGTTTAATTTCTGCTACATCAGGCCCGTTGGGTCCCCCGCGGTCTCCTAATAAGGTTACCGTATTAATCACCTTGGGCCGGGGAATCATAAATCGCTCAGCAAGTATCTTACCTGCATGATAAAAACCAGTGTAATAATCGCCATCCAAATATCCGTAACAAGGTACTGACAGAATCGGTATTCCCAGAGCCGCTTCCGCCTCACTGGCCACAGATGCTGTATCGTCACCAATCACGCCAGCTACGCAGGAATTGGCAATCATGATATACTTAGGCTGGTATTTTGCCGCAACATGCTCAATGCATTCTCTCAGCAGTCCGGCTCCACCGAAAATTGAATGTTCTTCCTGTAAGCCGCTAATTACCAACGGAGCAGAATACTGCTCCGGACTAAATTTTTGCTCTGCCAACAAGCGGAAATGCATCCCCAAATCCATTTCCCGGCAAATATGTCCGCATGCCTGCGGACTATGATAAATAACCACAGCCCCTTCATTATGCGAGACAGCCCGCCAAACTCCCGGCATAGTGCAGCTATAGCCACGCTTACCGACTGTTGTCGCCCGTTTATTCATCACCATATTTTACTACCAACTCCTCTAATTCTGCAAAGGCCATGGGAGTTGGTATACTCAACCATGTATATGCATAATCCATTACCCTCTCCTGTTACACTATCACAATAAGCAGTGTCATATACCGCTGCCATTAACTTATATAACTGTTTAGTCCGCAAAGTAAAAAAAGCGCGGGCCATAATAGGCCCGCAAACATGAAGGAGTTTAGAAGAATGACACTAATAAGAAACTCCCGGCTACCGTGGGCAGCCGGGAGGATTCTACAGCATAAAACCAAATAGAAACTCCTGGTCTATGGCCAGGAGTAAATTTAGCAAAACAACATAACTTACTTGGAATGACTCCAAATAAGCAGATGCAACTGTAATCTCCTCCCCATCACTCGTGGGTAAAACGGCGATCTTTAGACAGGCAGTTCTCCTGGCTCTGGATCATAGCTCGTCCAAACCTTCCCAAGACTCTCGTCCCAGTGGCATATTCTTGGATTCACTCCCCATTACAGTGGCGGGACCGCGCCGGTGTTACACCGGTCTTCCCTATTAAGCCCATATGGGCACCTGACTCAACTATATTTAATTGTTATTAATTTTATCACTCTTTGGCAGGTATTGTCAAATGATTTTCATTACACTATTTAAAAATTATAATTGTAACTTAACGTCCAGTTAAACGGTAAATCCAAGTTCTCATATTTATTTACAGAATTATCACGGTCAAGTATATTATATAAATTCAAAATAACTGATTGATTATATTCCGGATGAAAATTAATTATGGCATTTAGTTGTATGCGATCCGGAATATCACTGATGGCGCCATTAATTCTGTAGTAACTTTCTTCGCGATCACCTAAAAATAAAAAATTAAGGTTAGCCAGCCATTTTTCTTTATTGTATGTAACCCCGGTGGTTGTTTGTATCCTACTATTACATTGTTCCCATGAGCCATTTTCATTGTTCTCAGGGTTAGAATAACTGAAGCCTATATTATATTTCCAATTGTCATTAAGAATTTTTACATATTCTGCTTCAATACCCGTATTGCGAAAATCCCCCGCGTTAGTCATATAGTCGGTATTGTCGGCATTCTTTTTCCAAACAAACTGATCTTTGATATCCATATGATAGACTGCTAATTTAAAAGACTGGCTTTGATCAATTATCTTTTTTAGCCCGGTTTCATAGTTCCAGCCTTGTTGGGGTTTTAAGCGGTTAAAATCAGCATCTTGCTTTGAAAAATACTGGTTGAGCGCCGGCATCTGAAAGGACTTGCCAATATTAGTATACCAGGAAGTATTGTCATTTATTTTGTAAAGTGTCTGGATTTGCGGTAAAAAGACATTTTCGGTTGTCGCATAATCATCAATAAAATGCCCCCGCAATCCTAGTGTTGTACTAAACTTAGGATTAACTGCATAGGTATAGGACCCATATACAGCAAGACTATTGCGCAAAGCATTTTTACGAATAGCCGCAGCATCAGTAGAAGGGTCATTATAATGCTCTTGCGCTAACGTAACTCCGGCAATCAATGTGTCAAGGTCATTTCTTAACTGCCATGTTTTTTGGGTATCCCAATTTAGACCATACATGTTATATCGTTCACTAATAGCCCACTTTCCGGTTGAATAGGTATATTTATCACCAAATGAATATCTTTTGTTAAAAGATAGCACCGATTTAACATTATTGTTTTTACTATCATAGATTAGATTTAGATTATTACGTATATCATCATATTTATATAACATGTAGTTCGAACCATTCACATTGAACCGCGGACGGTTAGTTTGTATGGGTATAAGACCAGTTAAAATTCAGTTCATCACCTAACTGGGTTGTATAATAAAAACTATCTTTAGTGCCTTTATATAAGCCATAAGGCTGGATTGCGGCATTAGTCGATTTATTAGTGATATTTTCTCTTGAAGTCCTGTCAACAGCGGCAATATATTCCCGTTTAAGATAAATAGCGCTGTTGCCAAGGTCTGAACTTACAGACCAGTTTTTACTATAGTTGCCACCCGAGATACCCACAGTACTTTGCTGCTTGCCCCCCGGTTTTTTGGTGATAATGTTTACTACACCGGCTAATGCTTCCGAACCATACAGTGTAGACCCTGCCCCTTTAATAATTTCAACTTTCTCGACTGCTTCCAGCGGAATTCCGCCAGACCCATTATAATTCAATAAATTGATTGGGGCACCGTTGACCAAAACCAAAGTCCCCTTGTCAAGACCGCGAATCATCGTTCTGCTGGGAGACATGCCATAGTCAGTACCTGCCGGTCCATAGGACATACTGTTAAAGCCAATGGTATGTTCTAACGCATCAAAAACATTTACCGCGCCGGTTTCTTTCAGTTCTTCGGCAGTAATTACCGTTACTGCCGCCGGTGTATTCAAATCCCTGGTTTCACTTCGTTGTGCCGTAACCACCACTGAATCTAACGTAAATTTTTCTGTTTCATCGGTTATTGCCGCCAAACAACTACTAACAGGAAAATATACGCTGTTGGCAAGTAACAGTCCTAAACACACTTTCTTCCATAAAACTGACTTGACAAGACATTGTTTCTTCAATGGAAAAACCCCTCTCAATAATCAATAAAAGCTTCTTTAAAAGCCTCTTTTTCCCGGCCTCACCACCGGCAGTAATCTTAATAACCTGTCCATCTTTTTACATAGCCGAGCGCGCCTACAAACCAGGTCCGTACAGGATAGTGTTCAAAAAACAAGAAAACAATCGGGATAACAAGCAACGTAAATACTGTAGATGACAACAACCCGCCAATGATTACCCAGGCCATACTAACTCTTGTCTCTGATCCTTCACTTAAAGACAGAGCAGTTGGCAGCATCCCCACAATCATGGTAAGGGTGGTCATAAAGATGGGTTTCAGGCGGGTCTTGCCTGCTTCCACCAACGCCTCATAGGCGCTCATCCCCCGCCCCATTAGCGTCAGGGTATAATCAAGCAGCAACGTGCCATTTTTAGCTACCAAACCATCCATGACCAAAAAACCGATAAGCGAATAGATATTGATGGTATTATTGGTAAATAGGAGCAATAACAAGCTTCCTATTAAACCTAGCGGTAATGATAGCATTCGTATCATGGGGGTAAACGCCGATTCATACAGTACAGCCAACAGCATATACACCAACAGCAGGGACAAGAGTAACGCCTGGATAATTTCGCCATAGCTGCTCCCCATATTAGCCGCCTGACCGCCCAAACGGTAGGTCACGCCCTCAGACAACCCGTCTTGTTTAATCAAACTTTCCAGTTCTTGCACCACTTCGTTTAACGGTCGATCAGTTACATTGGCTTGTACAATGACAGAGCGCTGCTTATTAATCCGGGTAATACCAGTAGGCCCAACCGTTTCTTCAATATGAGCCACATCACCAAGAAATACTGTTTTATTATCAGCTTTAACCGGAATACTTGTCAGGTCTGAGAGTTTAAAACTATCACTGCCCTTGAGCCGGACAATAATATCTGTATCCCGCCCGTTATTTTGGCTGTCATTTGGTAGTACACCGGCTTTCTTACCACTAATAGCACCGGAAAACGCTTCCTTAACATCCTGCACCGAGGTATTAAAAAATTTCATTCTGTCCCTATCCACTGTTAGTTTGAATTCTGGAACCCCCACCCGGTAGTTACTCCGAATATCTTTGGTGCCTGTAACCTTTGTCAGTATTTTTTGCATTTGATAGGAAGCTTTAATCAAGCTATCCATATCTGATCCCAACAAATAAATCAGCAGTGAGGAATGCTCTTCTCCGCCACCTGTCGAAATACCGGCTACGGATGACTTTGCTTCAGAAATTCGTACCGCTGCTTGGGGAAGATTGTTTTTAGCAAAGCTTCGAGTAGCATCAGTAATTTGCCAAACGCTGCGACTGCGTTCTTTTTTACTAACAAGCTGCACAGTCAGCTTGGCTTTGTTGCTGCTGGTCAACCCTACATCACTTAAACAATAAGTCACTTCCGGGATTGATAGTACATACTGCTCTAACTCAGTCACTACCGCATCTGTCATCTCCAGATTTTGACCTACCGGTAATTCAACAGAAATCTGGAAGCTGCTTTCATCTGTTAGCGGCATATACTCGGCACCAATAATTCCGGTTGGCAACAACAAAATAGTGGCAATAAACAAAATAAAAACAGCACCGACAACCCGCTTGCCATTTGCCAGACTCCAGCATAATAGCTGCTCGTATCTCCTAACTGCGGCTGTTTCTAACTTGTCCACAAACGCCCATACTTTCCCCAATGCTTCCTGCGATGCTCCGGTTGTAAACAAACGTGAGGCCAGCATAGGCGTCAGCGTAAATGATATGAACAAGGAAAACAACGTGGCAAATACAATCGTTAAGCCAAATTGGCGAAAGTACTGACCAGTCATATCAGTCATAAAGGCAATCGGCAAAAACACGACCACATCACACAAGGTCATCGCAATTGCGGCCATACCAATTTCATTGCGGCCTTCTTCCGCCGCTGCTGCAGGTGACTTACCCATTTGCCGGTGCCGGTGAATATTTTCCAGCACAACAATCGCATCATCAACCAGTATCCCAATGCACAAAGCCATACCCATCAAAGACATCATATTAAAGGTAAAGCCTATCGCATACATAACCAAAAAAGTAGAGATTAATGAGGTAGGTATGGCAATCATGACGGCAACCGTTGACCGCCAACCACGCAGAAACAAAAACAGCACCAAGCCAGTGGTAATTATGCCCTCGACCAGCGCAGTCAGTGTGTTCTTCAAGGATTTATCAATATAATTGGCATCATTAGCCACCACAATAAACTGATAGTCCGGATATTCGCTTTGCAGCGCTGCCAGTTGCGCCTGTATAGCCTTAACAGTATTAACAATATTGGCATCACTGTTTTTATACACTTTTAAGGAAACCGTATCATCTCCGTTTATCCTGGCATAGCGGCTTACACGGCTGTCTTGCTCAGTTACTTCCGCAAGTTCAGTTAAAGGAATAGCGGCACCATTGGCATTGGGAAGATATAACCGCTTAATTTCATCTGGTGAATTATAACGGGCTGCCAAGCGTACATCACTTTCCTGCGTATCCGTATATACCGAACCGGCAGGCAGCAGCAGATTATCTTCTTCAATGCGCTTAGCAATCTGGTCTAGCGACAAATTGTACAAAGATAATTTATCACGGTTCACCAAAATAGCCACTTCCCGGTCACGCCCGCCACCAACCGTAACATCAGAAACACCATCAGCCCGCTGCAGCCGTTCTTTGAAAATCTGATCCGCTTTGCCATAAATATCGGACAATGTATATTTGGCTTTTACCGCAATTTCCATAATCGGCTCAGAGTTGGCGTCCCGCCTGATTATTACAGGTTCATCGACTTCATCTGGCAGATTTTTGCGCACCCGGTTAATCGCCTTAGACGCATCAATAGACGCGATATCGGTATTGGCCGTATAGTCAAACTCTAATACTATCGTAGCTTTTTCTGGTTTTGCTATCGCGAGAATCTTTTGCAAATGTGATAAAGATGCAAGTTCCTTCTCTAAAGGTTTAATGACACTTTCTTCCATTTCCTCCACACTTGCCCCTGAATATTCAACAGATATAGAGAAATAAGGATTATTCAGTGTCGGCAATAACTCAACCCCGATGTGAAAGAAACTATATAAACCAAGCACCACAAATAACATAACAATCATTGTTATGCCTACAGGACGTTGAATGGAAAAGCGAGTAATGTTCATAAGACTGTTCCTCTTGCTTCCACTTCAACCACCGTATCCTGTTTAAGGCGGGCGATATTACTGACCGCCACGCGCTCTCCTTCGTTAATGCCTGTAAGTATCTCCACAGAATCATCATTGCGTTGGCCAGTTGTCACCAGGCGTTGTTCGGCTTGATTGTTATCATTAATTACAAATACGTATTTCTTACCATTTTTTTCCGAAATAGCCGTTTTGGCAACAAATATAGTCTGCTTTCTTAGTAGCCCAATAATATCAGCATGGGCAAACATACCGCTTCTTATCGCCGGCTCTCTCTGCGTCAGTACTAGTCTAACAGTAAAAGCCTGAGTCTTAGCATCACTTGCCGGACTCACATAAATAATCGTGCCCGGATATTCCTGCCCCAGCGAGTCAATAGCAATCTTCACCTGCATGCCAATACGAATTTGAGCTGCATGCTGTTCGGAGACCTGACAATCAATGTAGCTGCTGCCATTATCAACAACAGTTAGTAGCTTTTGACCTGCCGGAACAAAAGCGCCTTCTTCCGCCTGCCGGTAACCGATGATTCCGTCCCGCGGTGCACGCAGTATCATATCTTCACGCTGCTTTTCCAACGCTTCCAGATTATAGTCTGCCTTAGCCAGTGCGGCCTGTTTGCTTTCCAATATTGCCGGAATGCCGCCTTCCATGGCCTGTTCCTGTAAAGCCGCCAAAGCAGACTTGGCATTAATCATTTGCTGCTTTGCCGTATCAAGCGTCTCACGGGAAACAGCTCCACTAGTATGTAAGGTCTCATAACGCTGATAATTAGCAAGATTCCGTTCATAATCAGCCGCTGCTTTCTGATAGTCTGCAGAAAAGGACGCTTTTGTTTCGATGGTTTCAGCTCTGGCCTGCCGGATGGCTGCCATTGTCTGGGCAATGGCAAGTTCGATATCCTTAGTATCCTGCACAACCAGCACTTGCCCGGCAGTTACAGGCTGCCCCAATTCTACGGCAACCTGTGTGATATACCCCTTATACTTGGGGGCTATATCGACCTGCGCTGCCGCCACTGTCTGGCCGTTTAATACAATCCTTGACAACATATCCTGCCGCCGGACAGTCTCTACTGACACCAAAGGTTTCATCGCACTAATCTTAGCCATATTTACCGAACTAGTATTATGGGTTTTCCAAGACATCATTGCTCCGAGAAAAACTACAGCTCCCACCACAACTCCGAACATCAGTCGGCGCTTTCTGCTGTTAATAATTTTTCTCATTTTTAGATATGTTCACTCCCTTCCTGCCAAACTGTCAGCTATCCCGCCTATCGTAACACGCCAATAACCGCCAACTAATCTGATTGACGGTTATTGCAAAATTTATCCATTAAAATACAGCTTTTACCCCTATTACATAGTTACGCCCGCCACGCGGATAACTGGCATAACCGTCATAATACTTATCAAAAATATTGTTAACAGTGAGAAAGGTTGTATATTCCTTGCTTAATTTCCAATTGACATCAGCATCCCACACCCAAAAACTTTTTTCGATATACTTGTAGTATTTAGGGTCTGTTCTATCAAATGCCGCTGTGCCTTTAACATCAACACTTACTTTTTTATCCGCATAGGATACACCAATATTCCAGGTCTTTTTAGGAATATTGGTGTCTTGGGTATAATTCGCGCTGCCGCTTTTATTTTGGGCATCCACATAATTAAAGCCGACAAATCCTGTTAGTACAGGAGTCAACTGTTTACTTACCTGAAGTTCAATGCCATCGGCTTTTTGTTTATCAATATTTGACGGTATCCAATGTTGGTTATTTACATCTGTGCCAATATCCTTCCAGGTAATGGCATCCGACAATTTGCGTTTAAAATATGAAATTTTTCCTTCGGTAGTATCATCAAATCTGTGGTTCATACCCACTTCCATACTCCAGCCGGTTTCCGGCTTTAAATCAGGATTGCCGTCATATGTATAGGTCTTCGATCCATAGGTATTTACCTGATGCGGCCAGTACAAATCGTCAAACCGCGGGGCGTGAAATACCTCGCCCCATGATGCGTAATAAGTAGTTCTGTTACTGGCTTTATAATTTGCCGCAACATGTGGAGTTGAACTCTTGCCATATACGCCATTATCATCGTAACGAAAGCCCGGAGTTAAACTAAATTTTTCAGCTATATCCCATCTATCCTGGAGGTAAAGCCCCTTTACGGTATTATCTTTATTGCCATAAGATGAACTTTGGATTTCATCCTTACGCCAGTCAATTCCTGAGGTCAACGTATGCTTATCACCAAGTTTTGAATTAATTTGGTAATTGAATCCTTTAATTCTTACATCATGGTCAGAGCTTTCACTAAACCGATGGGAAGCATTCTGATAGACCTTTACTTGGTAATCGGTAGTGGCTGAGGTGCTTTCTTTGTAAGTAATATCCCAATTGTGCTGCCTGATCTTGTCATATTCAGCCGCAGCTTTAGTTTCATTTTCATCATTAAAATATTCATAGGATACTGTCAAATCACCATTGCCCACCTTGTTATCCAGCCTCAGGGTATACGCATTTTGATCAACACCTGTATAATCGACAGTCTTACCACTGCCATCGGTATAATTGCCTAAATGTTTTTTATCAGCACTAAAATACCAACCAAAGTCACCCTCTTTTCCCTGATTTGTCATTGAAAAATTGCGACCATCCCAATTGCCGCCAGAAACCTTGACAGTAGTTTGATTTTTTTCCCCCTTTTTGGTGATGATATTAATTACGCCGCCAACAGCATCCGCACCATATAAGGCCGATCGCCCACCTTTTACAATTTCAATACGTTCAATATTTTCTGTACCTACAAGGCCTGTCAAGTTAGTAGTTGCCGAGCCAAAGCCGCCAATGCCATTTGGCATGTTCATTCGCCGGCCATCAATCATAACAATGACCTGTTCACTACCATTGATAAAAGGAGCACTAATACTGCCTGGATTACCATATGAGCCGATATTCACCCCGGGAGTATGTTTTAATATATCTCCTAAATTGTGATAATTTCCTTTCTCAATCTCTTCACTGGTGATTACCGTTACATTCGCTGCCGTTTCCGATATTTTAGTTGGCATGCGATTGGCCGTAATCACTACCTGGTCAAAAGCAAACTGGTCTTGCTCCTCCGCCTGAGCGCCGCCTGGAATCTGACATAACAACGCGCTTGTCACCATAGCATACAGCAAAGCATTTCTTTTTTTAGTCGTTTTCATTTTTTTCATCAATGATTTCTCCTTTAGTTAAAGATTTAACAAAAAAAATACACTTCCAGAACTGACCCGGAAGTATATTGGCGGTACTTTTGTAGTTTGTTAAAAACCTAACAAACCATTGCTAAAAATCCCCTTCCCCATCGCTCGCGGGTCAAACGGTGATTGTCAGACAGGCAGTTCTCCTGGCTCTGGATCATCGCTTCTCCACGCCTTCCCAAGATATTCTCAGTGACATATTGTGGAGTTGCTCCTCATTACAGTGGCGGGACCGCGCCGGTTTTTCACCGACTTCCCTATTAAGCCTTGCGGCACCTGTCTTCTTTCGATATTCAATTACACGGTAAAATTTCACATCGGCGCATCCATCCAGAAACCTGCAACCAAAAGCCTGGCATCTTCTTCTGTCAAAACGGTGCGCACGGTAACAGCCGCCTTTTCTTTTTCAAACTTCACTTTGTAAGTAAAAATGGTGAAAGTCTCTTTTGGTTCGGCAGTAACCAGCTCTTTGGAAACATAGTTGCCGAGTTTTTGTTTGATCGACTGGCTGAGCAGCCGGAACTGAGATTCCGGCAAACTGCTTTTCATCTTCTGATCGAAGTTTGCGGAAAAACTTGTGTAATCACTCCGGTTAATGCCAGTAAGCATAGATTCGGTAAATTGATCAGCTGAATGTTGCCTATCCTGCGGTGAAACAGCCGGTGGCAGTGCTTCACCACCATGCGCTTGACTAATCTGATTTTCCACAATCTTTACAACCAGCGCCGACCAAGCCCGGACATCAGCCGCCAGTTCGCCGGTAGCTACCGCCGGAGACAATACCTGATACTTTCCCGCAGTGAGTAAGAGCAGATCATTGCCAGCCTTAGCCAGTTCATCTGTATTTAGCAATTGCCACTGATTTTGATCCAATAAGTGAACATACAGTGACGTACTTGTTACCAGAGCCGGCTCTTTGTCCACTTGGCGCAGCGATGCTAAAAAATGTTGTTTGTCAACTGTTCCGTATTCTTGTTGATATTGTTGATAAAGGCTGTCCTCAGTTACGCCGAAGCGGTTCATACGTCGCAGCACACTGTGCTGTTTTTGCGGGGATAAACCGCTCTGACGCAGCAAAGCATCCTTGACGGCTTGTTTGACGGTGCGACCAATCAGTTCTCCCAGTTTGGCATGTTTGCCTGCATCCTCCAAATATAGAGGTGATCCTGGGTTAGTGATCACAATCGTCTGATCTGTTCCTGAGCCGGTAGCCAATCCGGTCGAAAACCGGCTGCCGGCTACCAGTTCCTGCAAGGCTGCTGTTTTGGCCTCAGTGCAAGTCACAAGCGCTCTGGCCATAGTGCCAGCGGGAAGATCGGCATCAATAACTAACATAATATTAATAGTCCCGGCTTTATACGATGCCGGCTTTTTGCCAGGAGTAAAATACGATGCCGGATCGCCGACCCGCCCGCCGTTGCCTTCCACACCGCCGGTAGCGATGGCAGTTACGGTAAGCGACTGATAGCTTTCAGACTGTATCACAGCATTCTCCATCGATGCAGCTGTACCCATACTGGTCACTTTGCCGGGATTCAAGCCCAGCTGTCCGGCCACTTGCTGCATATATTGAGGGTAGTTTGCACCGGTTACACCAATGGCGCCTTTCATATCATGATTAAACACTGCCTTAAGATCATGCCGGATGCCACCGTTGATCACTGAAGTGCTCAATACATCCCGCGGAGCATGGAAAGCCACGATCAGACTGGTACCCTGCCGATATACCTTATCCCCGGTCGATAAGGTAGACACAGGTATTTGATCACTACCCAAACAGGGAATAGCGCCACTCCACAAAATAATAACCACCAGCAGCCCTTGTAACCACTTTTTCATTGTTTTCCTCCCTCGTACGATTACTTGCAAAATCAACGATGATTGTCAGTCAGACCGCTCTCCTGCCCCGGGTCAACAATGACTCGCATGACCCTGACTGTGGCAGTGACCCTTGCTGCAGCAATGAACATGTCCATGGTGCGGATGAGCCATGGCGGCTTTGAGATGAGCTATATAGATATCTTGAATAGCTGTATTTTCACCTAAGCCACTAAAATATACCTCAACCGCAAAGCCTGCCGCTACTAGCTGTGATTTAGCTGAATCCTCTTCCTCGCCAGCCATATCATTAGTGGCATGGTCACCGGCTACCAGCATAAATGGCATCAATGTAACCTTCTTTACCTGTTTCTGTTTGAGCTTGCTGATAATTCTGGCTAGTGACGGATATCCTTCCACCGTATAAATATACGTATTTGTAAATCCGGCATCTTCAAGCTTTAATTGAAGCACACCATAGGCGGCATTGGCCGGATGCATCCCGCCATGTCCCATAAGTACAACAGCATGTGCCGAATCCGCTGCCGACAATTGAGCTGCCAGCGCTTTTATGGCAATTTCGTAATCATCAGGATGGTTGTCCTGCCCCATGGCGTAGAGCAGCGGACGGCCTAACCGGATTTTTTCAAAAACCTTCTCATGGGTATAATGACTAACAATTCTTCGAATCTTTTCATATTCAGCCCCTGGCACAATATGCAGCGGCTGAATATATACTTCCTGAACCCCTTCAGCCTGAAGCCGCTCTAAGGCTTGTGTCTCATTAGCAATCTGAATCCCGTCACGTTCGGCCAAAATCCTGATAACAGTTCGCGAAGTAAAAGCCTGCCGCACCTCATATTCAGGAAAAGCGGCACGAATGCGGTTTTCCACGCTCTCGATATTTAGCTTCAAGGACTCTGGATAAGAAGTGCCAAAACTAACAACAATGATAGCTTTTTTTTTCGCAGCTTGTTCTTGCGTCATACATTATCTCCTCATTTCTTGTAATAGTAACTAAATAAACCCCTCTCTGAAATTCAGAAAGGGGGTTTATTTTTAATAGAGTTCGTTTTCTATGGTTATCCCTGCCTTGCTACAGCGGTTCCAAAAAGCTCTCTCCATAATCCCCTCCTCATCGCTCGTGAGTAAATAACGGTGATTGACAGACAGGCAGTTCTCCTGGCTCTGGCTCATAGTTTACCCAACCCTTCCCAAGACACAGTAGTCTCAGTGGCATACCTTGGGTTAACTCCCCATTACAGTGGCGGGACCGCGCCGGTATTTCACCGGTCTTCCCTATTAAGCCCCGTAGGGCACCTGGCTCGGCAATATTTAGTTGTTATTCGTCATATTATCATTAATACTATACCCTCTTGGCAGGTATTGTCAATAACAATTAGTAACAAGCAGAGTGAACATTACATCAAAGAACATGCCGCGCCATAGGCAACTGTGAATTGGGGATAGGATAGAACATTAACATCTCTAAAAATTTCATCTTCAATGGCGGATGCAAGTCCGCCATTATTTGCCGAACCGCCATCAAGATACAAATCGTCCTCAATTTCTTGATTTCCCAGCATACCAGCTATGCGTCTGGCAATCGATTCATGCAATCCCCTAATGATGTTCTCCTTTTTTGTCCCTTTGGCTAAAAGAGATACGATCTCGCTTTCTGCGAAAACCGCACACGTACTGTTGAGGTTGACAGAAGCATCAGCATTGTCAGCTAATGCCGCAAAATCATAGATGGGGGTGTCCAAAATACGCCCAGCCATTTCAAAAAACCTCCCGGTTCCAGCCGCACATTTATCGTTCATTTTAAAATCACTAAGTTTTCCATCTTCAGAAATTCGGATAATCTTTATATCCTGTCCACCAATATTAATCACTGTACGCGCTTTTTTACCGCTTAATAAGTATACTCCCCAAGCATTGGCGGAGACTTCATCAATGACGGTATGTGCCTGCGTTATCAGATTCTTGCCATACCCGGTGACAGACATACCTTCAATATCCTTTTTCTTTATCGCCAGATCAGTCAGGCCATCGTCAATTAATTTGAGGGCCAATGCTTCCTGTCCCGGCGCTGTTGGTACTACTTTTTTCCACAGTAGTTCTCTATCTTTAACAATTACAGTTTTTATGGCGGTGCTGCCAAGATCAAGGCCAATTTTAAATTCCATAGTTATCTCCCCTACTTTAATGTTTGTTTAAAAGCTTCTAGACGGGTCAGAATGTTTTGGCTGTCTTCTTTCACATAATCAGTTTCAATCTTGAGAAACTTGCTGCCGCTTGCTTTTAATTTAGCTTCAATTGTAAAGCTCTCAATATCATACGGATGACAACCCTTTAATACATGAAAAATAATTCCGTTTATATTGTGGCTCGCTGTTATCCTCAAAATAGTATTGATACGCCTGTCATTATCCGCGAAGGTTGGACAGCTGCAGGCCTTATGATATCTTTCAGCAAGTGCTTTTAATAGACCGTGTTCAGATGGGTCGTCATAAACAGTCGCTCCGGGGAATATTCTTTCGGAAGAACAGAGATCATCGGCACAAACCGTCATACCTGCCTGTTCAATGAGTTGTAACATCTTGAAGTTAGGAAAGATGATCGGTGAACCGGCGAGAAAAATCTTATGAGGATTTGTCTGTGGTTTTATTGATTGAAATTTTTTCACTACAAGTTCTAGCTTTTTTGCCCATCTACCAATATCATCAAACATAAATGTATTGGCAATGGCAGTAAACCAGATTCCGGAGATTATATTTTTTCTTTTTAACTCAATCAGTTCATCAAAAATTCTCCAGACATTCATAAATGCATTTATCGAATTCATGAGCTCTTGTCTTTTTAGTTTATTGCCCGTTTTTTGCTCTAAAAACAGTTTTAATGCATAAATTTCTTCAACCCAGCGTTTTTGACCCTTTTCGTTCTGTTTAACATGGGGAAGTTCGAGAAAATGTAAGTGTCCGATTTTTTCTTTCACTATTTCAGGCATCTTCACGACCCAATCGCAGGTTGTCGGTACAATCGTAGCATCATAACAGGAAGGTGCTGCGGCACCAAAGTTCATACTGCCAATATATGCCTTGAGCATGGGACACATAAGCACAGGCAGATATGCTGCGGAAAGTCGCTGCGCTGAATAGGAACCGCTGCATAGTTTTACCGGATGAACCCCAAAAGCATGAAACAGCTCAAATGGTGCTTGGATGCAAAAAAGTCCGATTAGCGGACGGCCTACTCTTTTCCGTAGTTGGTCTGGCTGTAAAGGACATGCTAATAAATCTAAAAAATAGTCAAATTCCGGGGTATAGTCAGTTCTTTCTTTCAATACGTTAATTTCATGACAATATTCTTCACAAGTTTTTTCATACACTTTTGTTCGCTGTCTTATGCGGCGTTCTTCTTCTGTTTGCACAATTTTATTCATCCAATGATTTCCCCTGTTGATAGTTTTGGGCAACATATTTTCGTGACGAAGAAAATATGTTGTACTTAAGAAATTTTGCAGTCAATGTATTGTCTTCAGGACAAGCCTCAATACATCTCATACAAAGCATACAGTCTTCACTCATAACGTTTTTTTCCGTCTTTTCAAGATGAACATCCCTAATATCCATAGGACACATTCTTTGGCAATTACCACAGCCCGAGCAGGTATGCACCGATTTTTCAAACCGGATAAAACTGATTTTTTTAGACATTTGAATCAAGGGCAGCATTGGGCAAAATAGACAAAAAAATCGGTCTTTGAAAAAACTTCCTATCAGCGTACCAGCTGCAATCATTATGGATATTACGGAAAAGGTCAAGGTGATTGTGTTCGTAAAGTCCAACGCGAAATTTCGCGTATCCCCAACAAACAGAGGCATAATCGGTTTTGCCGGGCAAATCTGACAGAAGAATAAGTAAAAATCGCTATGTAGTCCTGCATATGTAATCAGCAGCGGAATACTAAGAAGCAGTGCCAGTAATACATATTTAACCGGCTTTAGGCGCTCCCGGGTTTTCCAGGAAAGTTCTGTTTCCCGTATTCCCAGCTTCTTTCTGAGTTGGGACAACCAGTCTTGCAATGTACCGAACGGGCATATCCAGCCGCACCATATTTTTGACAATACGATTGTTAAAATAGCAAAGATCAAAAAATACAGTATTACCTTAAACCCTTTGTAGGAAAGCAACTCGGGAAAATAGAAGCCAACCCCCCATTGTCCCTGCAGCGCCATGAGATAACAGTTTCCAGCGCATCCATGAACATAAGGGCAGGAAAAGCAGGGCATAGAATACCCAAAATTCAAGCCAATGCGACCGCCATAAGTCCATACCACAAACATAAGATTTTGTATTAGCAAGCGTATTGTACCTATCATTTAATACTTAAAACTCCTTCTTCGAAATAGTACAACACCTGAAATAACTGCCATTACAGCAAAGAAGAAACATAAGCCCAGGGTAAGATTATTGTGAGCAGACAATGAGCGGCGCAGGAGAAAATTCATTGAAGTTTTATATACTTCATTTCCCACGAATTCTTCCGTATAGATAATTGTCTCTTTATATTCATGATATCCGCCGTCATCTAATCGTTGATCATGGGGCGGAGTAAAGGAAAACCTACCATCATCACCAGGCATAAGTTTTTCATAACTTTTATTGCCTATGTCGATGAGTTTCATTTCTTGGACAGGATAGCCGGACGGATGAATTGGCTTATATAGGAACTGGAATGTTTGGCCAGTCTGAGCCCAGGGGAAATTCCCGGCTGACACCAGGTCAATGGACGTAAATGTTTTGGAACTTTCCAGCAACACCGGTTCCTTTTTTATACTTTTATCTAACCCATCTCCATACAGAGGAAATGCTATCTGGGCTGTAAAATGTTCTTGGGCGCAGGTTCCTGTAACATATACATAATAAAGAAACTGAGTGGAAGTATTGACCCTTAAGAAATAAAGGCCGTCTTTTTGTTCTATCGGGATGATATAATATTGTTTTTCACCTTTCTGTCGTCCGTCACAATAAAATGCTGTTAAATTTTTAATGTCAGCAATAGTTAGCGAATCAGAACTGCTATTTAGATATACAGTTTGCGTTATCGAGCCGTTCGTTTCATTGATCTTTTTGCCGTATTCAAGCCAAAGAAAGGCAGTATCTTCAATGTTACTGCTTTCTGCGCAGCCCTGAAAAGAAATAACTAGCAATAGAACAATGCCTGCAAGTTTAGAAATCATTTCTTTCCCACTTCCTGCTGTCTTTTAAGCATCACCACTTAAACAACCCCCTCCCATAGGTTCTGGGGAGGGGGTTGTTACAAAAAAGAACCATCCAAATAAAAATCCCGGCATAAATTAATAGCCGTAAAGGGTAGATTGTTCCAATAATCCCCTTCCCATCGCTCGTGGGTAAAAAACGGTGATTGACAGATAGGCAGTTCTCCTGGCTCTGGGTCATCGCTTGTCCAAACCTTCCCGAAGCTTTCGCTGCAGTGGTATATCTTGGATTTGTCCCTATTACAGTGGCGGGACCGCGCCGGTTTTGCACCGGTCTTCCCTATTAAGCCCCCTTTGGGGGCACCTATCTCATCGGTATTCAGTTTTGCAATTCAAATCAGTATATTTGACACACTCCTATATGAAGGTAATTATAAAGTATATACCCGTAGTAGAGTCAAGGAGAATTTTATTTATATTGAAGACCGCTGTGCGCCACGCGGAAAGCAAAACTATCTGGCAATAACCCGGATCTTCACCCGCATCTCCTATCCTGACGAATACCCCCAGGCGCAAATCAAACCGCAAGGACTCTATGCCAAAATTGCCACTCCTGACGGGTACCACAGCAACTATAAAAGTGCAATCAAAAAGTTGCTTGACTTTAAAGCTAAATAATCTGGAAATTATCGGCGATGATTACATTAGCCAATTAAGGAATTACTGGGCCACCGCTAACCCCAAAGAATATGTTACACAAATTGCGGTCCAGGTTGACTACAAAAATTAGTAAAACACGGCTTGCGCTAAACCTTTGGCGCAGGCCGTGTTTTCTTTTTAAGCGGTCTCATTTGCTTGCAGAGAGCGCTTATGTATTTTATTCGTGTTTATGGCAGTGGCCTTCGCCTTTTGATTCCAGCACCTGCTGGAAAATCTTATGGGCTTCTTCCGATGACTTGCCGTTTTCCAGTGCTTTTTTGGCATGGGCAACAGCAGAATGATATTTTTTGTGGGCTTCGTCGTTAGTTGTTAAATTATCAATATCGTAATTCATGATTTTGTTAAACATCTCGTGGATTTCTTCCGAAGATTTCCCGGCAGCTTTCGCCGCTTCCACATGTTTCATCGCCATCTTATAACGATATTCCGCATGGGGAGTTTTTGGCAGTTCATACTTTGGATGTGCCATGTAAATCACCTCATTTTATATTTTAGGTCAAATCGTTTAACCTGTCTAAAATGATAAGGTATCTTCCTAGGATAGAGTCAACAAAAATATTTTAAGCTTTATTTTTTTAAGCAGCTTGGAGCCAGCTGCTTGCCCTTCATCCTCTTTTCCTAGCCCAGCTTCTTCACAATATGAAGGATTTTTTGTTCCGACAACTCCTGCAGACGGTAATAGGCGGCGCCCATTGCCTGTGCCACAGTCCGGGCTACTCCCAGCTTGATAAAATCCATCTCGGTATCAATGACCACGCTGGTTAATCCGGCCAAATTAATTTTCTCCGCCATATTGACCGCAGCGGCAACCGGGTCCACGCCGCCCGCCTTGCTGCGATTGGCCCGGCCGTCGGTCACCAATACCAGGATGGGCTGCATTTCTTTTTCTTTCTTCTGCATCGACTGCAGTACTGTAAATGCGGTAGCCAGTCCTTCTGCCAGCGGAGTTTTTCCGCCTGTCGGCAATTGCTGCAGGCATTTTTGCGCTAAATCCACGCTGCGGGTAACCGGTAGCAGAACCTCGGCCGTTTCCCGCCGGAAAGCAACCAGGCCAACCTGGTCCCGTTTCTGGTAAGCATCCTGCAACATGGAAAAAATGGCGCCCTTTACGGCACACATCCGTTCTCGGGCCCCCATGGAGCCGCTGGCATCCACCACAAATAAAAAGGTGTTGCCGATGCGTTTTTCCCGGACTTTCTGCCGCAAGTCCTCCTGCTTAATGGTGATGCAGCAGTTGCCTTTGGTGCGCAGGCGCTGGTAGGGAGCAGCCGCCCGGAGCGTCGCGTCAAAGGCCAGATCGGTCAGTTTGCCGTTCGGCAGACAAGACCGGACATAGCGCCCCTGTTTGAGGTCGGTGCGCGTCAGGCTGCGCTTGCCGCTGCCCTGTCTGACCTGCCGGTCCTGCGGTAGTGACACATTCAGTTTCGCATGGGGGGAATTTTTATCAATATCGGCAACATGCTCCTGGTCGGCGGCATCCTCCGGCTGTGGCGGTAAGTCCTCCTTTTTGTCCTCTGTATCGTCAGTAGGTTCCGAATCATCCTGTTCCGTATCCTCCGGCGGCTGATTATTTTCTGGCGGCGGGGGTGGCGGGTCAGGCTGTTCCGTGTTATTCTCCTGCTCATTCTCTCCTGCCGCCGACTGATCCTCTTGCTCTTCCATTTCAGGCGGCGGACTTTCTTGCTGCCGCATGCGGTGCGGCAATACGAAATAAGCCGCTCTTTCCATATCAGCAGGCAGCAGATAACCCCTGCCGGCCAAGGCGGCGACAGCTTTGGCCGCCTCCAGAAGGAAAAGTTCCGCCCTATGTCCGTCCGAGTGCGCTTTTGCACAATATTGCGCTGCCAGTTCCATCATGGCAACACTGATTTCAATGGTAGCAAGCACTGTTCTGGCAGCCTGCAAGCTCTCTGTCAGCTCCCGGGTAGCGGTTTCATACTGTCGGCAAAACAAATCCGGGTCTTTCTCGTAGGTTAAGACGCGGCGCATGATTTTCGTTCTGGCGGCCGGGTCTGTCTCCCTGTTGACGGCTACAAACATTCCAAACCGATCCAAAACGGTAGATGTCAACGTTCCTTCTTCCGGATTCATTGTGCCGATTAGGGTAAACCTTGACTCGTGCTGGTGAGAAATACCTTCCCGCTCAACAATATTCACGCCGCGGTCAGCGGTATCTAATAGGCTAATTAATACCTCCCGGCGCAGCAGGTTGACTTCGTCCATATAAAGCACCTGTTCATGCGCCCGCGCCAGAATACCGGGCGAA
This sequence comes from Sporomusa sp. 246TCP1, assembly GCF_057319775.1. Lineage (NCBI taxonomy): Bacteria > Bacillati > Bacillota > Negativicutes > Selenomonadales > Sporomusaceae > Sporomusa > Sporomusa sp. 246TCP1. Next base: position 2,038,430 of record NZ_CM170492.1, read on the forward strand.
AATACCTTTTTGCCACAGGTCAAGGCATATTCCAGATCAATATTGCCAAATACCATATCTTCTGTTGCATTCAAAGGCAGCTCGATTATTTTCTGATCTGGAAGCACATTTGTTAAGGCACGCACCAGACTTGACTTGGCTGTCCCTGTTTCCCCGGCAACCAATACCCCGCCTGCTTTGGGATTTGTCAGGGCAATTAAGAGTGCCTGTTTGACATCCTCCTGGCCCACAACTGCTGCGAAAGGAAAAGTGATTCGTTTACTCATATTGATTCCTCCCGCATTTATTGTTCCTGAAACATGGCTTCTACAACATCCCAGTTGAGCACGCCGTCTTCGAACGGCCGCCGCCGCATGCGATGCGGCAGAGCCAGCCGGACAGCTTTTTTGATATCTTCCACCGTGGTTTTGTCCCGCCCATCCAATGCTGCTAAGGTAAGAGCCGTTTTGATGACGGTAATATCGGCCCGGTGGCCGTCCACTTCGAGTTTGATTGACATATTGGCAACCAGCGTCAAGAGCTCATCGGCAATGGTTACTTGCGGCAGCAAACGGCTGGCCTGTAGAATCGCTTTACCCAGTTCATCCTGTTCTTGTTGATACGCTCGGGAAAATACATCTGCATCCTGCTCGTACCCCAGCCGACGTTTGATGACTTCCACCCGCTGTCCGGACTGGTGTTCACCGGTGACTGTAATCGAAAGGCCAAACCGGTCGAGAAGCTGCGGACGGATATCGCCTTCTTCCGGGTTCATGGTGCCAACCAGCACAAACCGGGCCGGATGCGAGTAAGACACTCCTTCCCGTTCTACCGTGTTGACGCCCATTGCAGCTGCATCGAGCAGTACATCCACTACATGGTCGTCCAGCAAGTTGATTTCATCCACATATAAAATATTCCGGTTAGCCTGGGCCAGGATGCCGGGATCAAATTTCTTTTCCCCGCACTTAATGGCATGCTCAATATCAAGTGTTCCGACAACCCGATCTTCTGTTGCACTGACCGGCAATTCAATCACTTTCATTTTCACCGATTGTGCAGTCAAGGTCGCCGTTTTATTCTTCTCCACACAAGCTTCGCACATATGATGCTGATCCTGTGGGTCGCAATGGAACTGACATCCCTTGACTGCTTCCATCGCGGGGAGTAAATCGGCCAGCGCACGCACAGCCGTCGACTTGGCCGTCCCTTTCTCGCCTTTAATCAATACGCCGCCCAAAGCGGGGTTAATCACATTTAGGATAAGAGCCAGTTTCATATCTTCCTGTCCGACAATAGCGGTAAATGGGTACACACCTGTTCTCATAATGAATCTCCTCTGCTTTTTAAGTTCATTTTATATTTGTTTTAAATTCAATCAGCAGACCCATTGCTTTCGATCTTCGCTAGAAATTGCATCGAAGTCATTACTGTAACCTGTTGCTGTTGTACTAGTTTTCGGTATAGCTGTGCCGCCTTACCAGAGGTAAAATCCCGTTCATCAATTGGTGTATCTTCAATCACAATCAGTTTTGGTGCAGAAAAAGCCATCTTCAAATTAACCATATTTTGCTTTCCATAGCAGAGATTGCCCAAAACCACCAAGTCAGCACTGGCAATTTTTTGCTGGTGCTGCTGTGCCTGCTGGTCAGTAATCTCGCTGAACGCTTGCCCAGCCACAAAGTCAATGCCAAAAGCAGTTGCCACGTCGGCATCCGTATCCCCTGCCTGTAACACACCGGCTGTTAACCGGTAACCACGCTCGTACAAACTCCGCATAATATCGCCGGTAGAACCGCCGCCGCCAATAATATGGATGGTTGGCTGACTATTGATGTTACCGGCTGCCGCATAGGTATGAATATCCAAATTACCGGTCACCTTATTTAAAAAAACAGCCGAATGCAACCCATATGCTTTCGCTAAATTATCTACCGTAAGCACATCGCGTGGAATACCGTCGGCTGCGATTTGGCCATCCGCCAACAAAATCAGGCGGGAGCAAAATTTAGCTGCCATTTTAATATCATGAGCAATAAGCAATACGCTTTTTCCTTCTTTGCAGATAGTCTGGCAATAGCGGAATATTTCTTCCTGATAGACTAAATCAAGACTGGCAGTCGGCTCATCAAGAAAGATTAATGGCGTCTCCTGCGCCAGCACTTTCGCCAACAAGATACGCTGCCGCTCGCCGCCAGACACTTGGTTCACCGGTTTATCCGCCAAAGCCTCGATCCCGGTGAAAGTCATGTATTTTTTAGCGATGTGACGGTCTTTTTCTGTTTCATTCTGCCACCACTTAAGATAAGGATAACGCCCTGCCAGTACTACTTCCAAAGCAGTAAAACCAAAACCGACATTGACTTCCTGCTGCATATAGGCAACCAGCCGGGCCGCTTTTTTGTCGTCCAAACTGTGAATCGGGTGGTTAAATACGCTAACCTGTCCGGACGCAAGCGGAAGCATGCCGCGCAAGCCTTTCAGAAGCGTGCTTTTACCGGCCCCGTTTGGTCCAATGATGCCGATGAATTCGCCTCGCCCGACCCGAAAACCACAATGGTGTACAATCGTGCGTTCACCAATTTTGACAGATACACCCTCAGATACTAAGGCATACTGGTTTGCTCTTATCACGACAGCCCAACTCCTTTTTGTGCCCGGCGCAGCAGGTACAAAAAGTATGGCGCACCGGTCAAAGCTGTCATAATGCCAACGCGGATCTCAGCGGGCGGAATCAACAGCCGTCCGACCGTATCGCATCCTACCAGGAACAATCCACCGGCCAGAGCGCAAGCCGGCAACAACACCCGGTGATCCGGTCCGATCAACAACCGTATAATGTGCGGCACCACCAACCCTACAAAACCGATAGACCCGCTGACACACACCGCCGTCGCCGTGGTAACCGTCGAAATAAATAATAGCAGCAGCCGGAAGACGAATACCGGTAGGCCAACTGAACGAGCTTCTTGTTCACCCAAAACCAGAATATTTAAGTGTCTGGCTAAAAAGCACAAAATGACAACTCCAATAATTACAGGCCCGACTGCCAAAAACACATGCTCCCAGCGCCGGTAATCAAGACCGCCAACCATCCAGAATAAAAATTCGCGTAACCGGTATTCGTTCATAAAAGTGAGAATACCAGATGTCATCGCCCCTAACAGCATACTGATGGCCACACCGGCCAAAAGCAGCGTCATAACCGGAATCTTTCCATCACGCATGGCCAAAGTGACGGTAAGTCCCACAGCCAAAAGCGCCCCGGTCAGCGCGAACAAGGGCATGTAATATAATCCATTGGCCGTCAGCCCCAAGGCGACTGCAATCACCGCCCCCAGGGAAGCACCGGCGGAGACACCGATGATTCCCGGATCAGCCAAGGGGTTGCTAAATACCCCCTGCATGACAGCGCCGGATACACCGAGAGCCGCCCCAACCAGAAGCCCGACTAAAGTGCGGGGCATCCGGATGTGCCAGACAACCGCCGTCTGTTCCGGCGTCAGCGCCGCACCTGCAAAACCGGGTAATCCCAGTTGCTGGCCGATAATGGCCAGCGTTGCTGTCAAAGGAACCTCGACTTGTCCCGCTCCTAAAGACACCAGAATGATAACGGCCAGCAATATTCCAAGAATAACAAAAACAAGTCCCTTACTTTTTCTCCTGTTTTCCATCTGTTCCAACCTTTCTCTTGTTCCTGGCCGAATAACGCCATTTAGTCCCCTACTCCGGATAAGCCGCATTCATAATGTCTCGAATGGCTTGTACAATATCCTGCGAAGCACAATATAGATACAAGTCAGGCAACTGCACCAGGCGTTGGTTACGAATGGCTTTTATGGGCTGCAGAGCCGGATCGTTTTCCAGGTCGGCCTTGATTTTATTAACATCGAGTTTACCACTGCCCCAGGTTGGCACTAGTATAAGATCCGGATTGATGCTGATAATGCATTCCTTGGTCAGCGCATCATTTTTTCCCAGACCGGCAGCTGCCGCACCATTAATTACCCCGGCATAACTGCACATATCGTCAAACAGGCTGCCTTTGCCGCCATAAGCGGCCATATGGGAAATCAGCACCAGCGTCTGGCGTCGTTCTGACGGTATGGTCTTGAGTTTAGCTGCAATATCGGCCAGTTCTGTTTCCATGCGGGTCAGCAGGCGCGCACCCGCTGCTTCTTCTCCAATAGCCTGCGCAATCTCTCGGATAGCCTGCTTTACTTCCACAACACTGGAGGGTCCTTTACTGACAAACACCGGTATCCCCATGTCACGCAGCGTTTGAATGAGTTCGCCCCGGTTCCAGTCCGGAGCTATCACCAGGTCAGGCTGCAGCCCAATGATCTGTTCGGCATTGTAGTCCTGCAGCCTGACAGGTATACAGTCTGCTTTGTCTGCGATAGTCGATATACCAGGGTCATCAGCCAGATAATGCAATGCCATTACTCGCTCCGGCTGCGTCATGCCCAAAACCATCTCATCGCTGGACAAAGATAAGGTCACAATCCGTTGCGGTTTTTGCGGCAGCTTGAGCACATATCCCTGCGTGTCGATTACCTGATAGCTGGTTGTTCCTGTGGCACAGACAGCGCTTGCTGTCTGACTACTGGCACAGCCTGCTGCCAACAACATACTCAAAAGCACAACTACCACGGCAACAAGTCTGCCATACTGCCAGACTGCGCCATCCCCCCGTTCTGTGGACACTCGCAACATGGCACTTTTGCTATTACGCGTCATTGCGTTCCTCCAACTCGCCTTCAATTGACAAGTATAACTGTTCCAATTCGCGCTTCGTTTCTTCTTTAGCATTCCATAAGCCACGCTGCGCCGCTTCCAACAGAGTTTCCGCAATCCGTTGCAGTGCCCAGGGATTGACTTCTTTCATCCATTCCTGCATAGCGGCGTTAAACGCGTATTTTTCCGCATACTTTTCGTACATCCAGTCTTCCATAATATCACTGGTCGCATCCCACTGATAACTGTGAGCTACGTAATTGGATAGATCAGCAGCGCCTTTATAGCCGTGCTTTTTCATGCCTTCAATGAATTTGGGGTTAATGGCTTCGCCCCGGAACATTCGCTTGAGTTCTTCCTGTACACTGCGCATCATAACCTTCTTCCGGTCTGAGCTGTCGCCGCAATACGAGCGGGGCGCTTCGCCCTTGATGCTGCGGACGGCTGCAATCATGCCGCCGTGGTAGGCATTATAGTCATCCGAATTCAGCATACTGATCTCGCGATTATCCTGGTTTTGAATGGTAACATCCAGGCTGCCCATGCGGCGGCTAAACAATTCCGGTACATAAGCACCTTTTCCGTTGCCGCTGTAGGCGTGTCCACCCCAACGGACATAGACTTTTGCCAAGTCATCAATCGTTTCCCAATTTTTTGCTTCCAACACATCACCGATACCGGCTCCGTAAGTTCCGGGCGGGTCACCGAAAATCCGCCAGCTTGCCTGTTCCCAGGCAGCAGTGCTGTCCATCCCCTGTTCTTCCATAGCTTGGGCATCGTCGGTAATGTGTTTTTTTACATAGTTCAGGTCCGGTCCTTCCTCTAATTGAGAAACCAATTCCACTGCCTTGTCCAGCCAGGTCGATGCCATCGGCATACTATCACGAAACAGACCGCTGATCCGTCCGGTCACGTCAATACGCGGACGTTTCAATTCCTCTATGGGGATAATTTCCACGTCAACCACCCGCATACTGCCTTTTTGCCATACCGGCTTGACACCCATCAGGTACAAGAATTGTGCGATACACTGACCGTGACTGCGCATGTTGCTTGTCGCCCACAGGACAATACCGACATTTTCAGGGTACCGCCCTTCTTCAGCGATATAACGCTCAATCACATCATCCCCCATGGTCTTGCCTATTTCCCAGGCCGCAGGCGTAGGCAATGTACGGGGATCTACACCGTAGAAGTTCCGGCCTGTCGGTAGAATATCGGCTCCACCGCTAGTCGGAGCCCCGCCCGGCCCTGGTTCAACATAACAGCCTTCCATTGCCGCCATAAGATTGGTGATTTCCTGCGTCGTATTCGCCAAGTTGGGAGCTATCGTCCGGCAAACATAAGAAACTGCCGCTAATAGACGCTCCCGCAAATCGGCAGAAAGTGCCGCCGCCCAGGAAAATTGCAGGACCTCTACCGCCTGATTCGGGTTAAATTCATGCTCAGCCAACATAACCAGGATAGCGCGGCAGCATTCCCGGACATCGTCAGCCAAAGCACCATACGTCTTGCTCCCATCTGGCAGCATCATGGCGCTTTCCTCTAAAAGCTGGTAATAGTCATATCCATATAAAGCAGCAATCGTCTGCGTAAGCGAAGGAATATCGCCGTTATCGACCTTCGTGAGTGCCAGCAGATACTCAATCAGTGTTTCCCCGGCTGGTGGGCAGCCCAAGGTATGCAGTCCGGTTCGAATTTGCATGTTTTTGATATCGGTAACATACGCATGCAAACGTCCCACAAAGTCGTCAAATGGCTGCTGGGGATCTTCCGGCACATCTTCCAGCAAATTAGCCTCAGCCGCTTTAGTACGAATCAGTTCGATGACAGCATCCAGCTTATCCGGCTGGGTTTGTTTGAAATGGCAGTACTCATCCAAACTTTTTTCCAGTTCTTCCAGTTCTTCATAGGTCCCGGCATGACTCATGGGCGGCGTCAGATAACTAATCAGGCAGGCTGCGCCGCGCCGTTTGGCCTGAACGCCTTCACCCACCACCGTGATCCAGTAAGGGTAGATATTCGGCAAATCGTCAATGGATAAGTCAGGATAGCATGTCCGCGACAGTCCGGCACCTTTGCCTGGCAGCCATTCCAGTGAACCGTGGGTGCCGACATGAACCACTGCATCTGCCTGCCAGATATCGCGCAGCCAGTAGTAATAGCCCAGGTAATGATGGGTAGGAGCGCAGTCCGGCGAATGATAGAGTTTCGCTGGATCTTCCCCAAAACCGCGCGGTGGCTGGACTGTAATAAACACATTCCCGTTCAGCATGCCAGGAACTAAAATTTTTCCGTCATAGTGAAACACATCCCCTGGCGCCTCACCCCAGTCTTTTACTAATTGTTCCTGGGTCGCTGGTTCCACGGCATCAAACCAAGTCTGGTACTGAGCTTTTGTCAATTGTCCATCTGCTTCCGCAATCTGCTTTTCGGTCAGGCACCGCCTGTCATTGGTGGCATGGGCGATTAATTCATTCATGAAAGACTGACTGTCTTCAGGAATACTGCCAATCTGGTAGCCCATTTCCCGCATTGTGGCCAGCAATAGGCGAATGCTCTCAGGCGAATCCATGCCGGCGGCGCTGCCAATGTTCGAGTTGGTAGGCGGATAGTTATGAAAGATGATACCAATTTTTTTCTCCGCATTGGGCTTGCTGCGCAGTTTGGCCCATTTTCCCGCTTTGCGTACCATCATATTGATACGTTCCGCAATGGGAAGAAAGACGGCATTGCCATCAGACTGATATTCCCGCCCGGCTACCGGCACGCCATGAAGGGCTCCGTCAAACTCAGGCATCGCAATGCTAACAGCCATTTCCATGGCTGTCATCCCTTCAATGGACTGTTTCCATTCCCCCCGCGACTGGTATAGCGTATAGGCCTGCAAAATCGGAACACCCAATTGATTCAGCGATTCCTGGTCAATAGCTTTCATTGATGTCATAGAAAACTTAAAAGTATTTAACAACACATCAATACCGGCTTTATCATCCTGATAGAAAAATTCAGCCACCGTTTCCCGCAGTCCCGGTGAATTTAATTCTGGATTGCCTACATACTGACAAAATACAGCCAGGGCGTTCATACCTTGCCGCTCAATCTCTTCCACCAGCGCCGCCTGATAGGCCAAGTCACCCCAAACCCATTCATCGCGATAGAATAAAAGTCCAATTGTTGGCCTGTCAACCTTACAATAGGCCGCACGATATTCTGCCAGGTCGGTAAAGGAACGCTCGGCCCGCGGATGGTAAATTCCATGCCACAGCAATGGTTCCGGTTCTTTCACTGGAATGAGTTCCTGGCAAAAGACTTGTGCCAGCCAGCACCAAAACTGGCGGAAATTTTCAATTCCGCCATAAGACAGATACTTTTGCATCTGTTCCTTCTTTTCCATTGAAACGCCGTAAGATAGTTCGCCTGCGCTCGGGTCAGAAATCAGCATACTATGGGTAATCTTCTGTTTATGCAAAAAATCAGCAGATTTTTTCAAAAATGTAGTATCAAGACCGCTGCCCATCCAAGTAAAAATTACAATATCGCTAGCTGTAAACGTCTGCTGCCATTGTGCCCCCCAAGGCACAGAATCAGTTAAGAGCACTGTCCTGCCTGCCGATTTAATGCCTTCTTGGACAAGACTCTCCCTGGCTCTTTCCAACATAAGATATTGACGTTCCATGTTTGTCAAAAAAATAATTCGTCCCATCTTATATCCTCACTTTCTACTTATTCTTGCTTTATCAAACAAGCCAATATCATCTGTTCCCAGGTTTTCACTAATAGAGCGACTTCGATTTGCTGGATTACCGGAACTATAACGCCAAATTTTTTTCCAACACTTTGCAATAGATCATTGCTGCATTCACAAACTTCTTCGGGCAACAGTAATTTCCATTGCAATTGGTCAAGCAGATGAACATATAAGGACGTATAGGTAACGACCGGCGATTCTCGTTCCCACTGCCGCAGTGACTGTAAAAACGCTTCTTTTTCCTTTGGCTGTGCCGTAACCGTCAGATAATCCTGCCACAAGGTTTCCTCAGTTACGCCATAGCGCTTCAGTCGTCGTAATACACTGTGCTGCTTGGCCGGAAACAACCCGTTCTGCTTTTGCAGCGCCTCAGTCACCGCTTGTTTTACGGCCAACCCAATCAGTTCACCCAGTTTGTTATGTTTACCGGCGCCTTCCAAATAAAGCGGCGATTCCGGGTTGGCCAGCACGATACTCTGATCGGTGCCGGAACCGGTTGCCAGGCCGCTTGAATAGAGACTGCCCACCAGTAGTTCCTGCAAAGCCGCCGTTTTGGCTTCCGTGCAGGTTACCAGCGCCCTGGCTAGTGTTCCGGGCGGCATATCGGCGTCGATAATCAGCATGATATTAATCGTCCCCGGCTTATGGGCGACCGTTTTTTCAACAGGGGTATAATGCTGGGCCGGATCACCCACCCGGCCGCCGTTGCCTTCTACCCCCGCTGTGGCAATCGCCGTCACCACCAATTCCCGATATTCTTTGGTGACGATGGCCACGTTTTCCATGCGTGCCGCTGTTCCCATACCGGTTGTCCGCTCTGGATCAAGCCCGGCGCCGATTGCCAACAAGCGCATATGTTCCTGATAGGTGCCTGCCCGCAAGCGGGCATGGCTGCCGTCATCCGGTCCGCAGTTGTGATTAAAGATTCCGGTTAAATCCTCCCGGTAGCCCCCATTTAAGAGCGATGTGCTCAATACTTTCCGGGAACCTTTAAAAGCGATGGCGATGCTTTGGTTGCCAGGCCGCCAAATGACTTCATCGCCCATGGATAATGTATGTAATAAAATTTCTTCTTGCATTAATTTCGCCCTCCATTTCATAGACCAAGCACCTTGAAATCAGCCGTCAGCAGTGTCTGGCCTGACTCATCCCAATCAAACAGGAGAACGGCCTGCTGTAAGCCGCTGTAAGCCAGCGCCAGTTTGCCGTCGACAACAACGGCGCTTTGCGCTTTGCTCAAGTCCATGACTTCCTGATTGCCGGTCTGGTTGCAAATCCAAACCGGCAGACCGCTTTCCCGGGAACACCGTTCCCAGGCATTGACCGGCGGACCACCGCAGTGTCCGGGAGGCCAGGCTGCCGGCACGATGATGACCTGAGCCTGCTTGGCCTTTAGGGTCCGGGCATTTTGCTCAAAGTAGGCATCGGCGCAAATCAGCACGCCGACCGTCATCTCCCGGCAGACAAAAGGCTCCAGTTCGGTTCCTTTATCCGCCCAGCCCTCGGCACCGCTGCCGTGAGAGTGCATTTTGCGGTGGCGGCCGATGATTTCCCCCTTGCCGCCAATGACCAGACAGCTGTTATAACACTGTCCGCTCACTTCATCCTGCTCGGCACAGCATAAAAACACCGTCAGCCCATAGGCGGCCGCAAGTTCCCGCAGCGGCTTCAGCTCCGGCGCCGGCTGCACCGGAATGGAAACCGGGTGGCCCTTCTGGGTGAAAAAGTAGCCTTGTAGCGCCGTTTCCGGGGTAATCACCCACTGGGCCCCCGCTTCGGCAGCCAGCGTTGTGGCCTGCTGCAAGAGCGCCAAATTCCAGCCTTCCGGACCGCCGCTTACATCAAGATGTAATAAGGCAATACGCATGATAATTCTCCTTATTTTACTTTTAACCGATATTTTTTCTGACTCATAAGGAAAGAAGATGCCCGCCACAGGCACCTGCTGCCGCTCAGCCTTAAAATTGATAATTAAAATTTTCTTTCATAGGTAAGACTAAAGTTTGCCGGTACACAATAATATTCATAGTTGTTAACAACGTCTTTTCGATTTAGAAGGTTACGCCCTATTAATTTGATACTATCCACTTTAGTAGGTTTATAGTTTAACGTAACTGTTAAATCACAACTATTGGCTAAATTATGATCAGGTTTAGTAGCAGTAGTACCTTGATAAGTATAATATGCAGGTTCACGGTCAAGATAAGCAAAAATACGGGCATCAGCCATAAACTTGTCTTTATTATAATTAGCACCGACATTGAGGATATATTTGCAAGCATCTTGCACCCATTTTGAAGTCGTTTTGGAATAAGCTTTAGGATCTTGGATGGTTAGACCAATATTTGCAGATAATTCCGGATTTAACTTTTGTGTATAATTTAATTCCAAACCGGTGTTTTCCCATTTATCTCTATTTTTCATAATACTGGCGCCTGAGGAAGTTTTGTCCCAGTAAAATTTGTCTTTCACTGTCATATAAAATACATCCGCGGAAACAGCTTTATGTGCGTCTTCAAATTTATATCCTAATTCATACGACCAACTGGACTGGGGTTTCAAATCAGGATTAACGACAAAGTTGCTGTCATAGCTAAAGCCAGAACTGATAGCAGGCATTTCAAAGGCTTTCCCAACATTAAAATAATACGAGGCTTGATTATTGACCTTATATAGCCCTTGTAGTTGAGGTAAGAGCTGGAAATCGCTATCCTGATATCTTGAGCTTGTCACATGATATTCACGCAGACCAGCTATAAAGCTAAGCTTATCTGTCGCTTGATAATCATATGATTGATATAAAGCAAAACTATTCCTATTATTTTTAGCACTTGTGGTAGCACCATAATGATATGACATGTTTTCACGGGTGAAATTAGCTCCCAATATCAAAGAATTCTTATTGCTGCGCAAATCTATTTTTTTCTGCACATCTAAATTAGCATTATAGCCGGAGAAAGTATTATCAGAGTAGTGTGTAGGATACGATTGATCATATACAGCTGAACTATCGACAGTATTATAACCGGCTGTAATTTTCAAGCCTGTATCCTTGCAGTCATACAGTAAGGCATAGTTATTAAAAGAAGTATCGATATTTGATAAATACTGCATATTAGGAACATAGTTAATAAATTTACCTGATTCAAATTTGGCTTTATTATTGGTTCTGCCATAGCTGAAGGTTAAGTCATCAGCTAATTTCACATCAAGATAGATTTGTTCAGCCTTCTTATCTTTTATATTTAATGCTGGACCTGCGCCAGTGGCACTGGCATGCATAATATCGTTTACATCTTTACTAATAGACTTTTTCATGCCGAAGTTAAAGGAATCTGCCTGCACATTTACGCTCGCTTCGTTTAATCGATTACCAACTGTACTATAAATACTTCCGGTAACCTTGTCGGTTTTACCAGGTTTTTTGGTGATAATATTAATTACGCCACCTAGAGCCTGCGGGCCATATAAAACAGAGCCTGCACCTTTTACAACTTCAATTCGTTCTACTTGATCAATGGGGATATTATTTAATGTACCAAAATTCATAAAATTGCTAGGGGTTCCGTTTATGAGAACTAATGTTCCTTGATCAATACCACGAAGTCTGATTCTCGACGACATTCCTGAGACGCTATAGTCGCCGCCATCATCTTGATAGGCATGAACATTAGTCTGTGTTAGATTTTTTACAGCTTCAAAAACAGAAATATAACCACCGTTTTTGATATCTTCGGCAGTAATAACCGAAGTGTTGGCCGGTGTGTCAATGAGTGACTTTTCAGTTCGTGTTGCTGTTACAACAACTTGCTCCAGGATATATTTTGATACCTTTGAATCACTTGATTCAGGTTCGGCAGCAAAAGCATTGTTGGTGATAAGCATCATTGACATCACAACTCCAAAGCAATAACAATACTTTTCTTTTTTTCTTTTTTTTGACATGATTAACCCTTCTTTCTTGTAAAAATAAAGATATCGATGATTCCAGCCTGAAACATCGGCTGATCTTCACCTCCCCCACTGACAAAAGTTCATATATTGATTCCACAGCCGCTCCGTCATATGACAGGAACCGCGGAGCCCCATAAATGGCCGGTCGTGAAGAATGATCTCATCGTGCACCGGCAGGGAGATATGCTGACAAACCACATTGGTCACAGCCTGTTGCTGCAGCAAGGCTTTTTCCTGACCGCTTGCAAGGAGCAGCCCAGGTGCCAGATTAAGCAACCGGTCTGCTATCGCCTGGCTGTCATTTTGACCATCCAGTACGCTGTCAATACTTGGCGGCGCCGGATATGCCGCCGCACCGTCATGCAGAACCACGGTCAGCGAGCCGGTGGCTATCCATTCCGAGCGCAACGCCTGCGCCAACGCGAAGGCAACCGATGCAGGCCCAGCCACCAGCGAGTGTTCAAACCAGGGCTCGCCCCACAGGCGCTGCATCTCCCGCGTGACGGTGCGCAGCCGGTGCTGCAGTTTGTCTGCCTCCTGCTGCACAGCCTGTAAGCCATTACTGCCAATTGGCAGTGCCTGTCCTATTGTGTTCAACCAGTCTACCGAGCCTGCCAAGCCATAAGGCGGCAGTAGCGACAAATACGGTATGCCATATTGTAGCTGCAGATCTTGCGCCAGCTTAAGGCCCAGTTCGGCATGAATGACCAGGTTTAATTCCGCCTGGGTCATGGCTGCGATTTCTTCGATGCTGCTGCCTGCACCCGGGCAAGCCAATACTTTATACCCGGCCAGTTCCAGCAGGCGTTTTAACTCTCGCAGGTCATTGTCCGCGTTATAATAACCGATCGAACAGCCCAGCAAGTTGACGGTATGCGGCTGTACTATGCTGCGGTTTTGCAGTGGCATTACTGCAAAATAGGCTTTTGCAGCCGCCCGGTATCCTTCCCAAAAGCCGCCGGTCAATCCGCCGCTGTCTATACACACCACCGGGCAGGGCATAGCGGCCTGAACAGCAATGCCGGCAATATCATCGCCGATCAGGCTGACCGAACAGCTATTTTCAATTAAGAGTACTGACGGTCGGGAGGATTGACGAATCGACTCCAACGTTTCCAGCAGGCATTCCTCGGTGCCGTACACAACGGAATTATTATCCGGCTGTGTGCCAAAGAAGCGTTTTGCAATACCGGCACAGGATTTTTCCACATACCTGAGTGCGTAAAAATAGCACCAGAGCGGCCCGTTCGCCACAATAGCGGCATCCGGAATACCGGCAAAGAAAGCCGCTGCCCCGGTCAGCGCACAGGTGTTGACCTGGCTGCAAACATCACTCCACTCTTCTTTACCAGCCATACTGCACCCCTCCTTGGCTCCCAGGCCGTTTTGCCAGTTGTCCCAGCTTATTCCATAATTCAATCATGCCCCCTACGCCCAAGGGCGGCAGTACCGGCAGGTAAAACTGCCGCAGGGCATCGTCTTCCAGTTCGTGGGTTGTAACCACTACATCTGAGGTGTGCAGCAGGACTTCGCCCTCAGTTTCATCCACAATAGGCGTGATGGTATGCTTTGCCAGTTCTTGCCGCATAGCCGTTTTCTGCTCGCCGGTCAGGCCTTTGAATAAAAGAATCTTGGCCGGCGTCACTCCGGCCAGGGTAAGCAGCTCTAGCACCCAGCCCGGCTGTAAGTGGATGAGCGGACGGCCAATACCGAGCACCACCCGGCGTTCCTCTAGAGCTCGGCGGCACTTGGCCGCCGCCGCTTCCAGCCGTTGCGCCTGCTCCGCTTCCGCCTGCAGGGCCTCCTGTTCCCGGCCCAGCATTGCGCCCAGCTGCCTGAGCCAAGCCTTTGTCCCGGTCCAGCCTACCGGAAAATCATGATCCAGAAAAGGAATTCCAAACCTTTCCTTCAAGTCGACAGCTAGCCGGCGCATCCATTCATAGGACTGGGGTCTTCCTCCCAGTGGAATACAGAGTGCCGAAGCCGGCACGTTCTTCATCTGCTCCAGTGTGGCATAACCCGGGAAACGGCCCTGTACCTGCAGGCCGAAAGAACTAAGCAGTGTTGCCATTTCTTTAGCATCGGCCCCGTGGGGACCACCGCGGTCGCCCAGCAGCGTAACCGTATTGGCTCTGGCCGGTTGACGCTGCATAAACCGTTCGGCCAGAATTTTAGCGGTATAATAAAAGCCGGCATGATACTCTCCGTCCAAAAAACCGTTGCAAGGTACTGTCAGCACCGGTATGCCGAAGTCTGCTTCCGCCTCCCGGGCAATGGCCGGGGTATCGTCGCCGATTACACCGGCCACACAAGAATTGGCAATCATAATGTACAAAGGCTTGTACCGCTTAACAACATACTCAATACACTGCCGCAGTTGATCGGCACCGCCAAAGATAGAGTGTTCCTCCTGCAAATTACTGGTGATGAGCGGCGCTGTATAATGCCTGGGAACAAAGGTCCCGCGGGCCAATGCGTGATAATGCCCGCCTAAGTCCATTTCCCGGGTTACATGCCCGCAGGCCTTCGGACTGTGATAAATCACCACAGCGCCTTCGTTATGGGCCACAGCGCGCCAGACCCCCGGCATACTGCAACTGCAACTGCGTTTCATCGTTATCATATACCGCTTATTCAACACCATATTGCAGCACCAACTCCTCCAATTCTTCAAAACCAACCGGTGTCGGCACTGTTAAGGCAGCGTTCTCCATGATCAAGCCGGCAAGTTCCCGGTATACATCGGCCTGCGTGGACTGGGGTGCCCATTCAATGACAGTTTTACGGTTTATTTCCGCCTGATGCACCATCTGGTCACGGGGAATAAAGGCAATCAGTCGGGTATTCAATTTTGTTGCAAACTCCTGCAGCAGTGCCTGTTCATGAACAATATTGCGGCTGTTGCCAATAATGCCGCCCAGACGCACCCGGCCACGGCCGGCAAACCGTGCTACCCCTTTGGCAATATTATTGGCAGCATACAAAGACATGAGTTCACCGGATGAAACAATATAGATATCGGTGGCATACCCCTCCCGAATGGGTACGGCAAAGCCGCCGCAGACCACATCTCCCAGCACATCATACAGAACGACTTGATCTTCATTAATTACCTGCAGGGCATTCATTTTTTCCAATGCAACGATAATGCCGCGTCCGGCACACCCGACCCCCGGTTCCGGACCGCCGGCTTCGACACATTTCACCCCGGCAAAGCCGGTATGAACAATTTGTTCCCGCGTGACCTCATCGCCATACTTTCTGGTCATATCCAGCACCGTCTGCATGCATGTCCTGCCCAATAGCAGCCGCGTGGAATCGTTTTTGGGATCGCAGCCAATCTGACAAACGGAATTTCCCAGCTGTGCTAGTGCTGCCGATACATTGGCTGCTGTCGTTGATTTGCCAATACCGCCTTTACCATAAAACGCTATCTTTTTCATATTTCTCCCCCTATCAAATAACCAATAAGCCGCTAAATACCTTAAACAGCTATTAATATAAAAATCTCCTGAACAATGTTCAGGAGATGAAAATATGCAAATGCTGATATACAACATCAGTCTATGTACAAATCCCCTCCCCATCGCTCGCGGGTCAAACGGTGATTGTTAGATAGGCAGTTCTCCTGGCTCTAGATCATCGCTCCTCCAAACCTTCCCAAGACAGCTTGTCTCAGTGGCATATTTCGGATTCGCTCCCTACTACAGTGGCGGGACCGCGCCGGCATTACACCGAACTTCCCTATTAAGCCCTTGTCGGGCACCTATCTCAATACTATGAAATTGTAATTCTTCCATCCACAATCCGAAACCGCAACATAGCTTACGCCCGGCAGGCAACTGCAGAAAACCCTTCCTTATATGCATAAGAAAGGGTTTTAAACCATGAGTTTATTCCAATAAAAAACCTAGCTTAATAAAAAAGCTAGGAAGGATAAACTGCTAATAACAATCCCCTTCCCATCACCTGTGGGCATAATTGGCGATTACTGATTTATGTAATTATACATGAAGTTAATTCCAATATTATGCTAACAGACTTTATACCATCTGTCAACAAAAGAGTTGCCTAAACGACATTAGTTCAATACAAAAATACCTACCTATTTCTCGCTGATTCGCCGTTCCCTGTGTTTACTTATAACTACTCATTAAATCGCCTTCTTCCTCCAACACCGCTAAAAAACTACTTCAATCTCAAACGGCTATTACTGTAAATTTCGATGATAATAAGCGTTGACTATAACAATCCCAATTGAAAAGTAGTACTGCGGGTAAACCATTATAGGTTATTTGCACTTTTGCATCTACAACCACTGCACTTTCCGCTTGACTAAAATCCAGTGTTTCCCCCTTGCCAGTCTGGTTACATATCCATATTGGCAGTCCACTAGCATCAGAGCTTCTTTCCCAACAGTCAATTGGATGACATTTCCCTAAAGTCCAAGCTGCTGGTACGATTATAACTTTTGCTCCCTGTTTTTTTAAAATCTGCGCGTACTCAATATACCAAATATCAGAGCAAATTAGAACTCCAGCCATCATTTCTTTACACAAAATAGGCGCCAGTTTGTCATTTTTAGATGCCCACACTTCTGTGTTTACCCCATGAGGCTGCATTTTTCGCTGGCAGCCTAGTACTTGACCATTTACACCGATTACTAAGCAACTGTTATAATTTTTACCTGTCATACTATCCTGTTCGGCACAACCCAAAAATAGTGTCAACTGGTAACGCTTTGCTAGTTGTGTCAACAGATAGAGTGACTGACTAGGCTGCACAGGTAGTTCCATCGTTCCTGTTTTATGAGCAAAATAATAGCCTTGTACTGCGAGTTCCGGAGTAATAATCCAATTGGCACCTTGCTCGGCAGCCAAATGAATAGCTTTATAGAGCAAAGTTATATTATGTTTCTCAGGTCCGCGGCTCAAATCCAAATGAAGAAATGCTACCCGCATATCGTAACCTCACTAGAATTTTCTATTTTTCTCATGTTTATTTCACTTTTTATATATAAACAGTGATTTATCAGGGTTATTATAAAATCGGAATCCATCATATACAATCAACTGGTGACTTTTTAATTGATATACAGGTTCCACCGAACCGTTTTTATGGTGGCAATATTATTATTGGCGCAATGTTGGTTGTTGAGGATATAGATTACATTTTGCTCACTATAAGATTGTCCAACACTATTGAAGTAATCAATAACTGCGCCACTCCAGCCTGTATAATTGTCAATTGAGTTCATTGTAACATCTACAATTTTTCCAACAACAATTCCCGCTGCCCCTCCCGCTTCAGTACCAGTTATAGCTTTTCCAGCAGCATAACCTGCTGCCGAAGAAGCAATCGTTTGAATTGTGCCTTGAACTATTGAATCTGAAATACTTGACATTATTAAAACATCTCCCATCAATTTAAGTAATTTTTTTCTTACAACATCGTTCTGTAAGCGGTAAAATATAGATGAACCTTACGAAAATGAAAGTTCTTGGAAACTACAACTTATTATTTCTGCGGTATTCTCTTTTTTAAGTTCATTTTGGTTAGTTACAGAATTTAAAAATA
This sequence comes from Sporomusa sp. 246TCP1, assembly GCF_057319775.1. Taxonomy (NCBI): domain Bacteria; kingdom Bacillati; phylum Bacillota; class Negativicutes; order Selenomonadales; family Sporomusaceae; genus Sporomusa; species Sporomusa sp. 246TCP1. Next base: position 2,056,428 of record NZ_CM170492.1, read on the forward strand.
ACAATTAAAAAAACAACCATCGATGTAATGCTATCCACGAAAAAAACAACACACTTATCAAAAGCAATAATAAGTACTTATTATTGCTTTTATATTTATTTATAAAGTATATTGATAAAGCATTTACAAATATATAAACTAAAAAAGCCATGTTTGAATACGATATATTGGGTAATAAACTTATCACCATAACATAGGAAAAAGCTTGTGACAAAGAGACAAAAAAACACTCCTTTGTTGTAGAACTCTTTAAAAAAATGGCTACATAATAACCAAATGCAGGCCAAAAAGTAAAAAATTGTTCCATAAATTTAATCTTATCCTTTCAGCCTATCCTCCCGGACTAACATAACGAGGTTTCTCCGAATGTCCAATAAAATCAATGGTTAGGACAATTATGATGCGATAAAATACATCGTTATGTTAAAAACACATAACGAGCCAACTTTCTAGTATTTATACGGGTTTAAGGCTTCCTCGTTACAGATTTCCGGGAATCCAGGTTTCAGATTAATATACTTGGAAAAAATCATATTGGAACCTAGGTCAAATTAGTAAAATTAAGCACAGGAATCGAATAAATGCTGCTTTCAGCCCCTGAACCTGCAGCTCCTCCTACAACTGGATTAGTTCCACTGGCTTTTGCAGCAGCATATCCAGTGGCTGCAAAAGCCGCCATGGTAGCCCCCTGTTGAATCACACTTTGTACTATTGAATCCACTATACTTGACATTGATTAAACCTCCTTGTTTTTAAAAATTGAATAGTGTAAATACTTCCAATAGCAATGCTGAAAAGAGCATAACTATTACAATGAGAAATACCTTCTCTAATCTAATTCCAATAGGAGTAACTTCTTTTTAAAATTGCAATCTTTTTGCCAGCGAAAAAATCTAATTAAAAAATAAATAAAATATAAAAATACAATACTATATATGACGCATTAAAGAGTAAAAAAATATCAAAAAGAAGCAACTATTGATAATTATTATTTGTTAAGAAAATGGTTTTTGGATTTTATGGCGAAATCCTTTGTCAATTAATTCATGACGAAGGGGTAGACACATGCGAGACATCCGCCAATTACCATCAGAAGTAATCCATCGAAGAGTCAAACGCCTCAAAAGAAAAATGAAGTCATGTAAGAATTCGCGGATGCAGGAACGTTATCAAACGATTTACCTGTATTTGCAAGGGTATTCAAAAGAAACAATTTCTCAATTAACTGGGCGGGCTCTTAGCACAGTCTATCGATATATTAATCTTTATGTTAATTGCGGATTAAAAGGCTTACGAATGAACCATTCGCCAGGCCGGCCAACCTTTTAAGCAAAGAGCAATGCCAACAAGTGTATGATATGGTTGCACATCACGTTCCAAAAGACGCTGGATTTTCGGTAGAAATGAACTGGACAGCTCCCTTACTGCAGCAATGGATTGAGAAAACTTTTGGTGTAACTTACAGTATACGCGGTACGTTAAATTTGTTGCATAGCCTTGGATTTAGCTGTACCCGCCCACATACACTCTGGCTAATGCAAATCCTCAAAAACAAGAAGAGTTTAAAAAAACTTTATGAACTGAAAGATTCGCTTTTGCATGGTACAATCGACCGTCTGCTGTTTCAAGATGAGTGCATGATTAGGGACTATCAAGCCATTTTTCGGACTTGGTTTCCTAAAGGAAAGCAAAGAATAGTTCCAACCTACGGAAAACACAGTGGTGTAAAGCTAATCGGCGTATTAGATTATGAAACCGGAGAAGTAGTATGTAGTCACTCTACCAGTTATGATGCACAGCAATTTCTCGCATTTTTGCAATTGGTGCTTGAGAAATATCCTGGTCAAAAAATCGTGATGATTTTGGACAATGCCCGCATTCATCATACCAAACTGCTTCAACCTTTTTTGCAACAAAACAAAGAAGTACTTGAGTTAGTTTTTTTACCCCCATATAGCCCACAACTAAATCCAATTGAAAAAGTATGGGGTTGGCTCAAACGCACTTGCATCTACAATGTTTTTTTCAAATCAGTTGAGGAAATTGCTAATGCTGTATTTGCTTTTATTAATGATATTAATCGTAATCCGCTTAAGACCGTCGACCGCATTTGTGTTTAATTTTTCATTGTTTAATGCGTTGTATATAGAAATAATACATGCACGAATTATTTCTATTTCCATTTTTATTTCATGAAAAACGTGTCTAATAATCCCCAATAAATAATAACTAGCGATTAGTGTTATATCTAGTTTAGTAAGTTTTTTCCATTCCACAATTGTATTACTCCTTCTGTGCGCTCCACATATAATTCGTGTAAATCACAGCTCCTGCACTTCGACGTAAGACAACCGACTAACCTTATGCGAAAGCCTCTATGGGACAATATCATATCGGTAAATTAAACTGCTTTAACCATCCTTCATCCCATCTCCTATCAGTTATTTAGTATGGTAGGCTACAAAAAAACGCATCTCCCGGTCATAGGAAGGAGATGCGTTTTTTTTTTGACATGTAGCAATCATAAAAATTCCCGACGTAAAAACGTCGGGTTATATGTATACATCATGTATAACCCCCTCCCCATCGCGCGTGGGTAAAAACGGTGAACGAAAGACAGGCAGTTCTCCTGGCTCTGGCTCATCGCTTGTCCAAACCTTCCCAAAACTTACGTCTCAGTGGCATATCTTGGATTCGCTCCCCATTACAGTGGCGGGACCGCGCCGGCATTTCACCGGACTTCCCTATTAAGCCCTTGCGGGCACCTATCTTCTTATTGTATTAAATTATCTTTATTTGTAATTAATTACAAATTCATGCTAACAGATTCTATACCATCTGTCAACAAAAGAGTTTCCCCAACGCCAAAAGCATAAACAGGTAGAAGCAGGGGACCTTAGAACAGATTAGTCGCCGGATACATCACTCCGTCCTTCCAGTTCCCCCTCAATCTTCATAAACAACTTCTGCAATTCCTGCTTTGTTTCCGGCTTGGCGTTCCAGAGCCCACGCTGCTCGGCTTCCAGCAATACCCAGGTAATGCGGTGCAGCGCCCAGGGATTGACTTCTTTCATCCAGGCTTGTGTATCCGGGTCAAAAGCGTATTTTTCGGCAAATTTTTCATACATCCAGTCTTCCATGACATTACTGGTGGCATCCCACTGGTAGCTGACCGCCACATAGCTGGACATATCGGCCACGCCTTTATAGCCATGCTCTTTCATGCCATTGATATACTTCCAGCAGTTGCTCTCTTAGGTCGGAATCCAACCGGCTTGTCCAGGGTAAAGAATTTTACCATATCCCATCCACCTCGTTTTATTTAGCATGAACCGGTAGCCTGCGCTGACCATGCCGCATTTCCAGCGCCAGCAACGCATCCTTGAGATGTTGAACATAAATAGCCTGAATGGCAGGGTTTTCCCCTAAGCCGGCTCTGCATACGCTAACTTTATAGCCTGCAGCCTCTAGTCTGGATTTAGCAGAATCAACATTGTCTTCAGCAAGATATTTCATCAGATGTTCACTGCTTGCCAGTACAAAGGGCACTAGTACAACTTCTTGGGCCTTGATTTCCGTAAGCTGTCTTAGTACACCCTCAAAAGTTGGATACCCTTCAGCCGTATATACAAAAGCATTTTTAATTCCTGCGTCAGCTAGTTTCAACTGTAACGTCGCGTATTCCAGCTGATTGCTGCCATTGCACATAAAGACGACAGCCTTGTCACTGCCTAGCTCAGGCAGCTGTGTTTTTACCGCTTCAATCGCAATATGATAATCATCGGGATGGCCCTTAAGGCCTAGCGACAGCAACAAGGGCCGGCCAACCGTCATCTTCTTAAATTCTTTCTCCTTACTGCGAATAAGGCTGGTGATATATTCTTTACTATGCGTATATGTTTTGTCAGACACAATCGATAAGGGTTGAATATGCACTTCTGTATACCCTGCGGCAGCCAGCTTTTGAAGGGCTTCGCCTACGCTATCGACTTGAAGGTCCGAATGTTCAGCCAATTTATTAATAATTGCTTGTGATGTAAACGCACGACGTACATCATATTCAGGAAAAGCAACTTTAAAACTATTTTCCGCACTTTCAATGGATTTTTTCAAAACTTCAACATCAATTGTGCCAAAACTTACTACCAGAACGGCTTTTTTGCTCATAAATCCTCCTTGTATATTTTAATTTAGTCAAACACTTCTATAATCAAAAACCTTCCTCGTACAAAGAGGAAGGTTTTTGATTATAGTTTATTCCCATGAATAAACCTAGCTTAAATAAAAGCTAGGAAGGATAAACGTAACAATCCCCTTCCCATCACCCGTGGGCATAATTGGCGATTAGTCATTATTCAATATTTCATATTTAGAATATCATCTACTGCTATGGATTGTCAATTTCATCCCCTGTCACCTTCATACAGCTCGCGAGTCATTGTACCCCTCAACTTTATGAAAAATTTATTATTCCGTAAATAATCTACAGAAACCGATAACCAGCAAATTCGGTGATACAGCATTTCGGTCATATCATTTAGACTTACTGGTTTCCCGATTGAGCAGGCAGTACAGCTGCCTGCAACGCCAAAGACACCGGATGGGTAAGGCAATGAATATTATCCATATTATCAAGCCGCTCCACAATTCTCCAGCACGGAAAAAGAATTGGAGGTGGAAAAAGAACGCGTAGCCCAATTTTTTTAATCCTGTGTCTTGACAACGGGGGCACTGCACTATTTCTTGGCGATATCCACATCCATCTCCCCCATCAATAGATTCATTGTCCGTGTATAAACGCTGCGAAAACCATTTCGGAGAGCGGCGGCGCTGACTTCTCCCTGTTCCAAACTGAAATCGCAGCCCATTAAATAGCTCGGCAGCCAGCCGGCAACCATTTCTTTCGGCCTGGTTTTTTCGTGGGTCAACCCTTCGGAAATGCACATGAATACGCCTGAAGGATTTAATGCGTCATAGATTTTATTTATTACCCTGTCTAAATCATGCTTGACAAAATTTAGCGTACCTATGGCCAGGATAAAATCATATCCGCCGCCAATAGCATCCGCCATATAATCTCCGGTCAGCACTTCCACCCGGTCTTCCAGGCCATATTCCCGGATTGTTTCCGCTGCAGCCTTGCCAACAGCCGGAGTATCAAAAACTACTCCCTTCATCACAGGATGGGCTGTAACAACAGCCATGCAGATTATTCCGGGGCCACCTCCCAGGTCAAGCATTTTTTTAAACCCGGCAAATTCAGGCAGCGCAGCAATAATCGCTGCAATTTCTCCAGCCCTGCCGGCTCTTTGTCCGCTTTTTGCCATTTCAGTATAGTCACTGTATATCGCATGGGCTTCCAAACCTTTTTTATCCCCATATCCGCCAGCGGGGCCTTCTTTTACAAGTTTTACAATATCAATATCGTCAAAACCGGCCAGCCGACTGTATGCTATAAGGTATTCCCCCATGAATAAGTCACAACCTCTTACCAAATATTTGCTTGCCAGTACCGTATTTTGGTAGCGACCCGCTTTTTTCTCCAACAGTTCCATTGCCGTTAAGGCATCTAACAATCTCCCGGTATTCTCTGGATGCAAAGCCAGCTTTTCGGCAATTTCGGTATGTTTTTTTGCAGATTCCAGTTCTGAAAACACCGCCAATTCAATACCGGCAAATAATATTTTGGTATACATTGAAAAATATACCATTGCAAATAGCTTATTGGCGCCTGCATCCGCCTTGGGGAATTCTTTCATGCCAAGTCCTCCTTTTATTCACTTCATACCGCCCTGTTACTTCCTGCAGCCGTCCCGTTATTTATGTTCCACTTTTCAGCCTTCTGCCGTCTTCTCCAGAACTCTGTGTAGCTGCCGTTGCCTGCCAGCAATTCCTCATGAGTACCTTTTCATAGGCAAAGGAAACGTTTTTTAATTCTATATCATAACTGCTTATGCCGGTATCAATGTCCTTTTCGTCTAACAGTTCAATATTGCGGATCTTTTCCACCCTGTCGAGGCAAGCATCCATCAACCTGATGATTCCGGAAAATACGGCTACCGCTTCCACAGGCAAATAGATGTTGAAGACGAAAATAATAAACATCATCATTGTTGCCAGGGATATTTCATTTGCTAAATAGTAGTAAGGTCCAAAATATAATATCAGTCCTATAGACAATTGAAAGCAGGCATTAAACCCGGCATTCCAGGGTACTGCCTTCATTTCGAAATCAAGAGCCAGTTTTTCAAACCGGCTTAATTTCTTTTCCAGCATTTTAAAGCTATTCCCGGAAAGATTGAAGGCCTTGATAACGGCAATGCCATGAAGATACTCAAGAATACTTGCAATAACATCCGCCTGACCCTGTTGCCTCTCAGCAGCTGGTTTACCAATTTTATAGTAAATCTTGAGACTTCTTTTTAAATACAGATCGCCTATACAAATTTCGATCCCGTTTCTTAAGGAAAACCAGTCCACACAACCGCTGCCATATTCATCTGCAACCTTATATCTATATGCTTGCCCGGCAGTTTCCTGGGAAAATACATATTTATTAATAAAAAACCGAAAGTAATCTTTAACATCGTAAATAATAATTTTATCGTCCAAGCTAAACACCTGCCATATAATCCAAAGATATATAAGAGCGCCGGCAATTTTTTATTCAATAAATAAAACTACAAAAAGCTCCCAGTTTAGCCGGGAGCTTTTATACACTTAACACATCAACCATCAGTAAAAAATAAATAATGTTACCAACAGCGGGCACCTTTACCATTACGCTATGTGATTGTCCAATTCTTACTTTTGCCTTATTCTAGCACAGATATTTTTTGTTGACAAGTATTTCCTTTCGTCCTTTTTTCGCTTTTTTCGACACGTATCTCTTGTTTTCTTTCTGGCGCTCACGTCATTTATCCAGGCCCACTGCCGCTTTATGGGGGTGGGTGCCTTGGGGGCGGCTCACATTTTTCCTAAACGCTTCCATATTTTTTATTCTGCGGGTATACTATAAGAAAAGGACTGACGTGTTGATCGCACGTCAGCCCCACAGGCTGTCTAACCGGAAACGGTTAGCCCGATTTGGAGTTATTAAGAAATAACCGCAAACCTTGGCTTGGGAGCGGTTATTTCTGTTTTATGTGCGCACTGTTCTTGAACAATCTGCTCCGAAATGAGCAATAAAATCAAGCGGAATGACAGTAAATCCGAATTTTGCACTCCAATAAACAGGAGAATATCCTGTAACGGACTGGATACCGGCAGACCGGCCCTAATACTCCGACGTGCGTTATGAGAGGTATCCTCATGGGGTACGAAGCTCGGTGAAGTCGGCGAAACGCAGACCTGCGAAGCGGTTAGCAAAGTAGTCGGGGGCTATAAAACGACCATGTTTACACACCAGGAACTTCCGTATGTACGGCTCGTAAGAAATGAGATTTCTAAATGAAGAAGTCTACTCCCCAGTGGAGTCCAATCATGGAAATGAAGATATAAAACTTGCATTTCTGTCCCATATCAGTAAAGGTATGGAGTTTTTCATCCTCCGGTAACGGATAAAGAAACGGTTGGCGGGTTACAGGAAGGGACTAAAGTCGTCATGTAAAGCCAGAGTGCAAGAAACAGTGGAACTCCAAAAGAGAATGTAAACGCTGATACCAGCAAATGTCTCTAAGCAAGAGGAAATGCTTGCTGAATTCGGAGGGCGGCAGCCCGTAGTAGTGATGAAGCGGAGTAATGACCGTGGAGCAAAGGGGCATAGTCAATCCTTATCGCATTTTTCCAAACAGCCTGTCAGGGAAGGCGTGGCCCATACCTGACATGAAACCGGCAGGCACAATCCATGAAAAGGAGGAATGCCGGCCTGGAACAACAATCTGACTATCCCATCCTTAAACCACCAACTGATGAAATGGGATTGCAACACATTCTGGATCAATTGTATGCGAAGACAAGAGCAGTTCTGGAACAAAACAGACTGCCCAAATTTCACAGCCTGCTTGAATTAATCTCATCATCGGTGACCATTCAGACGGCATTTCACAATATTAAATCTAACAAAGGCGCAGACACAGCCGGAACAGATCATCTCACTATGAGGAATCTTTTGGAACTTCCCTACCCGCAAGTAATTCGTACAATACAACAATCATTGGAAGGTTATCATCCAAAGCCAATCCGCAGACAATACATTCCTAAACCGGGAACCCGCCAAATGCGCAAATTAGGAATTCCAACAGCAACTGACCGTGTGATCCAAGAATGCGTCCGTATGATACTAGAACCCATTCTGGAAGCACAATTTTTCCCGCACTCCTATGGGTTTCGCCCCTACCGCGACACCGCCATGGCTATGGCCCGTACAACTACCTTGGTGCACAATACAGGATATTCCTGGGTTGTAGAGGGTGATATCAAACAATACTTTGACACAATTAACCACACCAAACTAATAAAACAACTTTGGCATATGGGCATTCGTGACCGCCGCGTCCTCATGATCATCAGACAAATGCTCAAAGCTGGCGTTATGAACGAAATTGCGGTAAACCCAATGGGTACTCAACAAGGTGGTATTATTTCACCGTTGCTTGCCAATGTCTACCTCAATAGCTTCGACTGGTTCATTGCTAACTCCTGGGAAAACAAGCGTACTAAAACAAACTATGCTTATCCACGGGGACGCATTAGAGCGTTGAAACTGCGCAGCCATTTAAAGCCGGCGTATTTGATCCGCTATTGTGATGACTGGGTACTGATTACCGATACAAAGGTCAACGCGCAAAAATGGAAACAGATCATTCGTAATAAGCTTGCCACTCATTTCAAGTTGACTTTATCGGAGAAAAAGACCAAAATAACCAATCTCAAAAAGAAGTCCATTGATTTTCTGGGGTTTACTTACAAAATCATAAAATCAACGAAAGCGAGATTTGGTTACATTACCCGCACGAAACCCAATATGACCAGGTTAAAAACCAAAGTCAAAGAGATTGGACAACAAATTCGCCAGTTGTGCACCCATTCAGAGGCAGAACCAAGCGTTAAGAAAATTGAGCTGATTAATAGTAAAATACGGGGTATTATCAACTACTATCAGACGGCTACTCAAGTCATTGCCGCTATGAAGAAATATGCGTGGATTCTGGGCTATCTGTCTTACCGTGAAATGTACAAACTGGGTGCAAAGAAAATCCCGGCTAATCAAACAACCAACCTGCACAAGGTTCACCAAAAGTACAATAGCCACATACCTGCAGTCTTCATTAAAGATCAAATCATCGGACTCACATCATTGCTGTTTTGCCATTGGAAGAAACCGGAGCTGAAAAACCAAAAAGAAATACCCTATTTGCAGCAAGGGCGTAGTTTATATCAGACGCGCACCGGTAAAACTCCGCTTCTTCCTCGTCAAGATGAATTACTCTCTGTTCATCTTAACCAAAGGCTAGGAAAATGTCAGCACAGTTCCCAATATACTTTCGAGTATTTTCTCAACCGTGCTTATGCTTTGAACCGGGATAAAGGGAAATGCAGGGTTTGCGAAAAAACATTGGCCAAAAATGATATTGATTTCCATCATGTTCGTCCTCTATTGCCTGCTTATAGGCTAAACCGGGTATCTAATCTAGCCAGTGTCTGCAAAATGTGTCACGACACAATTCATTCAAAACTGCCGCCGAAAAATACTGCGAAGATCAATCGCAAAATTATAAGGATGAGAGAAAAGCTGTCACTGGAAAGTCATAAGGATTTGATGGAGCGCCGTATGAGGCAAAAGTCTCACGTACGGTGCGAAACAAGGGAAAAGGGACGCCGAACGGCGTATAAATGCGTGCGCGGACGTCCCTTACCTATTGTTGCAATGAGCACAACAAGTGTTGCGAATGCAATCATTAAGTACATTGCCTCAAATGCTGACACATTGCCACCCCCTTTCTACAAAGGGTGTGGCCAACCGTTCCCCGACAGCCTGTACGAATAGTATAGCATATTCTGCCAGACAGAAAAGAGAAAATTCACTTCTGGCTTGCTCTATTGTAACACCATGCCGCCTTCGCCTTGAAGGTGGCTTTTTTGATTGCCTCTGTCACCGGTGTGACCGTCCGGCAACGGCGTTTGGGTTGCCGCCTGGTCTCACTAGAGTGACCGCCATGCCACTCCAGGTCACAGCCAGTTATTTTTTCGTATCGATTTTGAAAAAGGCATTATAATCGGCGACAGCCTTGTTGGCGTTTTCGATGGCGGTATTTCGTTCCTTGATGATCAGATTGGCATCGTTGGTCGCAGCGTCAATGTAGAGCTGGGACGCTTTTTGATAGGCATCCACTGCGGCAATGTAAGCGGCGGTGGCCTTGGCGGCCTCTATCAAGGCCGGCGAAGTCGGCAGCGGCAGCTAAACAGGATTGGCGGCAGTTTCCCCGGCCCAGATGATACGCATCAGCGCGGGGTACTCCTCCGTCAGGTGCTGCAGGATGATGTCCAGGCTCAGGCTGACCAGCTGCGGCTCAAACTGTTCCGGCACCGCCGGCAGGCAGCTGTCCAGGACCAGATCATTGGTTTCGCTGAGGTAATACTTAAAGGCTTTGTAGGTCCGGTTCAGGGTATTCACATATTCCAGCAGTGCCGGGCCGTTCGCGCCTTTGACGGCGTCAGCAGCGACGCGCACCTGGAGCAGGGTGTAGAGACTGTCGTCGGTGATGAGCATCACCGGCAGCTGCTGGCCACCGACCTCCAGTTGGGTGCGAAAAATGACGGTATGCGCTTCATCGGCCGCCTCCTGCATGGCAAAGCAGGTGATCTGGTTGGTTTCCAGGAACTGTTGAAATGTTTTGGCTTTCACATTGGCTGTTGTAACTGTTGGCATTGCTGTATTCTCCTTTATCGTAGTGTTGTCCCGCTTATAAAAAAATCAGGAATAGCTCCTCAAGCTAAATTTCATACTGCTTGTTGGCATTGATACCTTTAAGCAACCAGGCCTGGACAAACTACCGTCCAGACCTAGTTGTGGTAATAACTGCAGCGTTGTGCCGAAGTCTCTGCTTAGAAGAAATACTGCATGGTCAGATAGTACGTCCGTCCCTGCTGCGGATAGGATACATTGCCGATACTGTCCAATGGACCGTAGCCGGTCCTGCGCCACAACTGATTCGGACCTTTGTCGAACAAATCGTTGACGCCAGCAGTCAATTTGGTTGTACTGTTGAAGTCATATTTCAAACCGATATTGGTCAAGCCGAGCGAGTCATACAGGGCGGAAGTTTCGCCAAAATGGACGCCGACCTTGCCGAGATAATGGTATTCGCCAAAGACGGTGAGTTTGTCGCCAGGGAAGCGGTAGCTTAAACGGGTATTGGTTTCCCACTCCGGCACCCAGGGAAACGGCTTGCCTGCCTGGGATTCCGATTTCGTAACCATATTGAACATGCCGCTTTTGGTGATTAACGAATCGTTCCAGGTGACGGACTGTAACAGTGTCCAGCGCCGCCAGTTCATTTTGCTCTCCAGTTCGACGCCCTGGATTTTGCCGGCAGCCAGATTGGAATAATAACCGTAACCCTGCGGATTGATCGCATAGGTACTCAGGTTTTTGGCATCCCGGTTGAAATAGGTCAGGGTCACATCGGTGTCGGCCTTAAACGCTTTACCCTGCCAGTTGGCGCTGACATCCCAGCTGGTGCCGTGCTCGACATAGGAAGTCAGCATAAAATCGGATCTGGCGCTGCGGTACATCTCCCAGCGGGACAGCACATTGACCCCGTCGCCGAACAGCTCATAGAAGTTCGGGAATTTGTAATAAGTCCCATAGGTGCCGCGGAAGGTCCAGTGGTCATTCTGCACTTTTTTGAGACCCAGTCCGTAGGAGTACTTCCATTCGCCAAGATCAGGATCACCCAGATCCACATCCATCGTCATTTTTTGGGCCCGCAGCACCGGCGTAAAGAACAGATTGCCGCTCTTGTTCAAGGTCATGGTGTCCTGTACTTGGGCAAAATAGTTATTGGTACTGTAATCGGTTTTGAAATATTGCTTGTAAGAATCAATTACGCCGGTAAAACTGTCATTCCTCGGCCAAACATCAAAATTGTTGGTGTCGACATTCATGGTCTCTCGGGAACAATCAAAGAGAAATTCCACCAGATGATTTTTGCCCATTTTCCAACTGCCGTCGATCGCTCCCTCATAACGCCGGTTGCGAAACTCGTTATCGGCCGTTGTAAAAATCATGGCAGCACTACCGGATTTAAACTCAGCATTCGTCGCTGCTTTATGCTGGTAGGAAGTATCCAGTTTCCAGCCCCACTCCAGGTTACCGGCAGTCTGCCGTCGTCCCAGCAGCAATTCTGTCTTGGTCGTTTCCAGATGCCGTTTCCGGTAATCATCAAAATTACCCGCTTTATACGGTATTTCGTCAAACGGCACATCTACCCAATGATCATATGCCGATTCAGGCAGTTTTGTTTTGTTATTTTTATACGTCAGTTTGGTAAACCAGTGGTCATCCTGCCATTTTAAGAGAGCATCCGTGTTATGATACTCATTATTCATCCGCCAGCGCGGTGCGGTAACATCGCTGACGACTCCCCCCGGATGGATCTTGTCATAGCGGAAATTGCCTTGGGACTGATCGCGGTTCAGCGCAAACAACAGACTTCCTTCGCCCAGTGGGGCCGTCAGTTCCAAATTGCCGGTATAGCCGCCAAAGGAACGCAGGCCGGTGGAAATACTGCCTTTAGTTTCCTGCGGTTTTTTGGTCACGATATTGATGGCGCCGCCTAAAGGCGAGCCGGCAAACCGGGCCGGTACGTAGCCGCGATAGACTTCGACCCGTTCGACATTTTCAACAGGAATGGTGGACAGGTCGACGGCCGCGTCGCTGGCGGAATTGGCCAGTACACCGTCAATGTAGATATTGACCTGGCCGCCGCTTGAACCGCGGACTCTGGCGACCGCGTAGTGTCCGGTGCCGCTCAGCCGCTGGACATAGACGCCCGGTACGGTCTGCAGGAGATCAGGCAGGTTCTTCATTTCGCCCTTGTATTCAGGCACATGGATGACGGAGACTGTGCCGGGAGAAAGGTTTTTCTCCCAGTCGGGACGAGCGGCTTCGACAACCACCGGCGCCAGAGCGAAGCTGCCGGCTTCATTGCCGCCGGTAACAATCGGCGCTGTAGCCGGCACAGCCGTACCGGCAGCGGCTGTTGGGCGTTCACCCGTATCCATTAAACCGGCAGGTTCTGTCTGACCGGCTTGTCCAGTCTTGGCCTGCTCTTCCTGGTTGGCCTGTGTTTTATTATCCGCCTGATCAGTCGGCGTTGTCAGTTTGTCACCGGCAACGGTTTTGTCCGTTCCGGCAGCTTCTTGGACGGGCTGTATGGTCTGACCGTCTTGCGTCGTCTTATCGGCCTGTGCCGGTTGCGCTGCCTGCGTTGCCTTACCGGCAGCCGTCTTTGTTCCTGTCGACGTTGTTGTCTGCTGTTTAACAGCCGCTTTTGCCGCCGGGGAAACTTCCGGCGCAGTCATGCTGCGGTCAAAGGCTGCGTTCTGCGCGACCGCCCGTTCGACGGACGAAGGGCCGTTGAAGCGCCAGGACATACCGGCGTTAAGCTGCCAGTCGGTATTGACTTTGCCGCCGACAGTTTTGGCCAACTCGACAAAGGCATTTTTGTCTTTGCCGGTCTGCAGATTGGTGCCCAGGGCAAATTCATACCAAGTGTCGTGGCCGGCCAGGGTGTCCACCGCCAGGCTGGAGAGCACAGTCTCTTTTTGACCCCAAGATTCATAGTGCACGGCTTCGGCGCTGGCACTGCCGCTGTCTTTAAAATCGTGATTGACCGCGGCTTTAACATACACCCTGCCTTTTTGGTCACCGTGGGTGAAATTCCGGCCGGCGGTGACGCCCAGACGGCCTGTGAGCATTTCCAGCTTGTCCTGGTTATAGCGCATGTTATTATCCTGGGTATAACTATAGGCTTTCATTGTGCCGTAGGTAAGGCCGACCTGCGGCTCCAGATACCAGCCGTTCGGCAGCTGTTTTTGATAGCCGTAGCGGACACCGGCGCCATAAGCCCAGGTGCTGTAGTCGTTTTCATACAACTCATCATCCGAGTCGTAGAATTTATATTTGTTGTTTAGTTTGGAGCCGCGGACGGTCAGATCGAGATAGTGCCCCTTGTCGCCGAGCCAGCTGGTATACAGGCCGATGCCGCCGCTCTTTAGATCACCGGCGGAGCTGCTGTAGAGCGCTGCGTCGGTGCCGCTTTCCATGCTATGCTGGTGAAAATCGGCATCCGAATTGAGCATACTGAGGAACAGGCCGGTATACAGCTTGCCGCCGAAAATCTTCCCCTCCCGCTGTTTGTCATAGCCGACCTGAATACCGTTGTAGCTCTGGTCAAAGCTGGAACCGTAGGCGCCGTCAAAGCTGTATTTGCCGCGCCAGACCTGCGCCCAGGCGCCGTCGGCCCCCTCGCTTTGGCCCCGCGCATTGGAGGCGCGCAGGTCTTCGCCCCGTTTCCAGAACAGACCGTCTTCCATCCGCCACAGATTGCGCATCGACAGCTGGGCATTGGCCGCACTGAGCACGCCCTGGGAAATGAGATCGGTACGGGTGGCCGTCCAGTCTATATTGTAATATTTAGAAACAGCGCCAGTATAAGGATCAGTAGAAGGAACGGATGTTAATTCCGGCACAAATAGATACTTGTGCAGTGAATCGTCAATATAATAGGATTCTGCTGCAAAATTAAGGTTGTTGGCCACATTCGAATCTAAATTAGTGAGAGAAACAATATTACTGCTGCTGCCCGACAAATAGTTCGCCTGACTAGCTTCCCAGTCGGTGCCGCAAAAATATTTACGATACCGGATCTGCACCCTGACCGTGGCGGAATCTTCGCCAGCGGCAAGTTGAGGATTATTAAACATAAAGCTATCCGAATAATCATTTTCGTTTACATTCATGCGCAGAATTGCCCCGTCATGTAAAATAGCGTGGTAGGCTACAAAACCTCGATCGCTACGGGTATCGTTGCGGTTCCAAGTATTAGCCGGATAGTTTTCCCCGTATTTATAAGACATATCCACTAAGGCATCTTTGTACAGTTCAAAAGTCCCATTTACCAATTTAAGTGACGTTGCATCCATGGGGCGCCAGATACCGCCGCCTAACAGGACGATATCGCCATTGTATTGAACATTCAAAACGCTGGGCCGTTCCTTGGTACCGGACCAGGTCGTCACTGTTTCGCCTGCCCCAATGGTAAAGGACGTATTTTTCATATTTTTCAAGTCTGGTGTTGCATCGTTCAGAATTGCGCTCGCATATGCCGGCGATGTATAGAGCAAGGCCGACACTGCCAATGCCGCCAGCAGTGCCTGCCTTTTTTTCGTTCTGCCGTCTCGTTTCTTTAGTTTCCGCAAGGTTTTCTCTCTCCTATCTGTTGCTAATTGAATCAGCAGTACGCCGCCGCTGACTTCTTTTCTAAATGTCTTGTGTCAAGCCCTGGGTAGTTTCATTCAATGCCTGCTGCGCGTTTTTACTTCTCTGTGTCTTATTGTTCCTCTGCCCAGACCTTGCGCATCATCACCGGGTATTCTGCCGTCAGGTGCCGGCGGATAATGCCGCAATGTAACTACCGGCATGTGGGCTACCGGGTCACCTTGCCAATGACATCAGCGGTGATGTCGGTGCCGCCGTAGACCACGGCCCCGGCGTCGAGGATCACGGTCAGGCCTTTTTCCGCGGCGACGGCTTTAATGGCCGCTCAATCTTGTCTCCCACCGGTTTCATCAGTTCGTCTTCCCGCTGGGCTTCCTGCTGCGCAAGCTTATCGTTGTAGGCTTTTTTGTCTGCCGGCGGCAGGTCTTTGCCGTTGGCGTCATAGTCTTTTTGCGCCTCGGCCCGCATGGCCTGAATCCGGTTCATGAGATAATGGTTGTACTCCTCTCCTGTTCATTATTACTATTGTCCCGCCTGTCCGGTCATGCAGCGCCTGTACTTGGCAATAAAAAAACTCCCTTACAGGAGTGTATTACGTCAGACAGGGAAAGTCGGTTCCAGGTGCTGCCGTAATCCCCTTCCTGTCGCTCGCAGGTGCCGCAGCACACTCTCCGCCGCAAAACGGCAGACTGACACGCTGCTATGGTGATCGCCGGACAGGCAGTTCTCCTGGCTCCGGTTCATCGCTCGTTTGCGTCTTCCCAAAGCTTGCGCTCCAGTGACCCCGTACGTTAGCCGTACTGCTGCAAATTTGCTCCCCGTTACAGTGGCGGGACCGCGCCGGTGTTTCACCGGTCTTCCCTATTAAGCCCCAAAGGGCACCTCTCCCCACTTTATGTTGTTGTCGCCTTACGTTTATGCTCCCTCCCTTGCCAGGCCGGAAAAATGTCCGCTTCCTGCCCGTTTTTATGTGTTGCTCCGGTTCCCTCCTTTGCTGCTCGTTGCCTTGTGCAAGGATAAATGCTCACACAAGCCCCAATCCTCTCCCTGTTGATCGCAGGTCCGGCAAGGATGTCAGTACAGGCAGTTCTCCTGGCTCTCCTTCATCGTTAGCCTCGCCCTTCCCAGCAGCTTTATCTCCTGCCAGTGGCCTTTTCCGGGGCTAACTCGGGGTTACAGTGGCGGAACCGCGCCGGCTTTGAACCGGTCTTCCCTATTGAGCCCTCTTAACAGGGCACCTGTACCCGCTAAATTCTCAATCGTTAAGTGCATTCTACGGCTTGTCCGTCGCCACAAAATAAAAAAGAAGCCACCTTGGGTATTTTTGCACAACCCGCCAAAACGGGTGATTAACGTTATGTAACCTCCGTAATATCTATAAATTAGGGTATGTTGAACTTACTCTTGTGAGATCTGTAATTGAGCTAATTCATGGATGAGTGCCTCCATATTAATAAACTCCGCAGCCTTGTTAAATTCGTAGCGCCCATAGAGATTGACATGCTGCACGCAACAGGAGAAATCCGTTTTAGGATATCCGCGCCTTGAACATCACTATTGTTTTCGCGGTACGTCAGCAAATTCGATAAGATGCTGGTATTATAATAGATAATACAGTTGGCGAGCAAGCGACCACACTCACCCCGGATTTGTTGTTCCTGTTCCGCTTTGAAGCGTAGTTTTCCAAAGTTAGCATGGGATACGGCTCTTCGTAATTTTTGATAACTCTCGCCTCGATTTAGTGCCCGCTGAACAATCTGACGTAGTTGGGGTGAATCAATATAATCAAGTAGATACAGGCTTTTGATGATGTTGTCAAATTCCCACAGAGCACGTTTTGTTTTGTTTTGTTTTTGCGCGCATGGAAACTCAGTTTTCCGATAATAATACTCTGCGTTGTTGTTTTGAGAGCAAGCGATAGGCAGATTCGTTGGATATTCTCCCACTCTTCCTCAATTAGTGCTGTGTTGATTTTCCGAACAAGTTTAATGATCAATTCCGCATCATATTGGTTTTGAGGTTTAAATCCGCCCAAGGACTTAGTCACTACATCGTAGATATCTTTGTAACGCGGTTGGTGTCGGTAAATATCTTTAATACCTGACCTGCTTTTTCTAGATTCTCATTGATTTCAATGTGGCACTCATACACACGTTCTTTGGCTGCGCATTTAGCTTCCTCACTGTATCGCTTAACATTATAATTGAGCGTGTTGATGAGATTGTCATGTACTTTCTGATAGCGGTGGTAAACAAAGCATAATAGATAGACATAAACTATCCATTCTTCAAATCGTTTCAATCTAAAAGATGAGTAATAGCCTACCAAAAAAGCATAGTATTTGATACTTTCACTGGAGACGCCCATTTGGGGTAATAATGTTTGAGCGAGCTGATACAATCCATGTATCCGTTTACCACGCTGAATTTCACGTTTAATTTCACCAGCTTTAAAATTTATAGGCTCGTGTTTAAGCTGGGTAACCGAATGCAGTCCAGATGATTCTTCCAACAGTTGTTTTAAAGCTTTGATATTCGCTTGCGTTAGATGATCACGCATTATCGTTCTGAGATCTAATAGAGCGTAACGACTTCAGTAACTCTTGTTCAGGGTGGGACAAAGAAAAATAATTACACCGTTCCTCGTGAGTAAACCGAGGTCTACCATATATGTCCTCGACTTCATCATCGCCGAGAATCCCCAGACGTTTTTGCTTGACGTCGGTCTGACGTACAGTCATGGTTTTCTGTCCTTTCCAAAAGTGACACAATCAGATTAAGTAACATTCAAAAGGCTGATATTTCAATGTTTTTAAAGGTTAAGAGAAAAATATTGATTTGAAAGTTACATATATATATTGTATCGGATTACGAATCAGTGATATTATAAAACTTAAGGTAGAAGATTTGATACGACCAAATGGTAAGACTGCAAAGGATTATGTAATAATACAGTAAATAAAAACAAGCAAAACTAAGAAGTTTTACCTGGGAGATATCGTAAAAAAAACGATTGAGAGCTATATTAAAGAAATTCCTGGAATTATAGAAGAGGACTTCATTTTCAAAAGTAGGAAAGGCAATAATATTGCGATTACGAGACAACAGGCATATCGAATTTTAAATAGTGCGGCAGAAGATCTTGGAATTGTTGAAAGAAATAGCAGGGGAATCATTGTTTCCGGAGAAATTGGTACACACACGATGAGAAAAACATTTGGCTATCATGCTTACAAAAACGGAGTATCGCTAGAACTCTTGAAGGATGTTCTCTGGAATGAAATACGTGTCACCTTTTTTGTATACTTCTTTTTCACTTCCCACGGTAATTTCAAATTCGCCTTCGATAATAATGCCCCATTCTGCAGCATGTAAATGATCAGGAATCCGCGTGCCAGCCTGAGCAACAAAAAATACTACTGATTTGATTTTCCTTGGAGAAGATATCCTTTTATGGTATTGTTCAATGTATCAATCTCAGGCAAATTTATTATCATGTTTGGTAAATCTATTTTCATTGTCATCCTTCTTCTTCATATTTTCATTTTTGCTAACCCATTTTTATGATGTCCTAATGATTACTTTAACAAAGCTCCTACATTCCAATTCTGAATATATTTAGTTTATTATATAAACTAAATTCCAAAAAAAATTATTCCTGAAAAATGTCACAAAACTTTTCAATGCATATTCTAAATATCTCGATCTCTTGGGGTGACAGTTGTGAACAAAGTTTTCGATAAAATTCTTTATGCAACTCATGATGTGCCTGATAAGCCAGTATACCTGTTTTCGTTAAAGATACTATGGTGGCCCTAGAGTCAATTGGATGCTGAATACGGCGGACAAACTCTTTAACTTCCATGCGGCTGATTATTTGAGTAATCGCCCCCTTTGTAACTCCCATGCGTAAAGCTAATTCGCTCATCAGAATACCGTCCCCACACCCTATAGCATTGATGGTGTGAATTTCGCTAGGCGTTAAAAGACCGGCCGCTCCGTATTTACGGGGATAGCGTTCGAGCCGCTTTATCTGCATAATTAAGCGACCAATACTGAAACTAAAGCATTCTGTGCTGGATTTACACGAGTTATTATTTTGTATATTATTCATAATATTAGTTTAGCATATAAACTATATTCTGTAAATAGTCTTACTCGTGGATAGGCATCCAAGAGCTGGCAAAACATTAAGTGACGACTATATGCGGTAATACTAGAGAAGTTATAAATGTCGGAACTTTCGCGCAATACCCATTAAAACTATCCTGACTTCAAGTCTATTTGCAATCGAACCTCATATGACTAAATGTTAACATAACGTTAATCCCCCGTTTTGGCGGGTTGTGCAAAAACAGCCACCTTGCCTGATAGACAAGGTGGCTTCTTCGCTTAGCCGGCATACCACACGCACGCAAATCTCCCTCCCTGTCTTTCGCAAGTAAAACGGTGATTGTCATACAGGCAGTTCTCCTGGCTTTGGTTCATCGCTTCATCAACCTTCCCAAGACGTTATGTCTCAGTGGCATATCCTGGCTTTGCTCCCCATTACAGTGGTATTGTCGAGCTGTTTCGCCCAATTTGGTTGTGTTTTTTGTTTCTTCGCTTTTTTCGACATACGGCTTATTCCTCACTATCATGGCCCTGAGCGGCAGTGGCTCCGGCCATGGGAGCAACGCCAAGGCGTTTTCGGGTGAAAGTTAAACCATGATTAAACTAATTTTCTCCTTACCACCACTATTCATATAATTATCAAACAAACCTGACTTGCATATTTTTCATTCTATGGGTATAATATAAGAACAGGATTGACGTGCTCTAACACGCCAGCCCCACAGGCTGTCTAACCGGAAAACGGTTAGCCCAAAATTGTGTTATTAAGAAATAACCGCCGCTTTTGAGCAGGGGCGGTTATTTCTTTTTGGTCGTGATCAATACCATGAGAGTGGCAAATGCAACAATACCATGCCGCCTTTTTTATGAGGGTGGTTTTTTGCTTTGCTGCCGGCCGCCGGAGTTTGTGTTCTAACTGCTTTTTCTCGTAGGGGCGGGCCGCCCGGTCTGGCAGACCGTCTTCCTCCATGACCGGCGTTGCGAATCAGGATGATAACAACCACCTCTGCTACCAAGCAACACCAGATAACCCAGGACAAAGGCAAACATACGTTTCTTCCTCTTTACGCTGCATCTGCACCGGCTCACAGCCGGTTACTTTTTCGTATCAATTTTGAAAAAGGCATTATAATCGGCGACAGCCTTGTTGGCGTTTTCGATGGCGGCATTTCGTTCCTTGATGACCAGATTGGCATCGTTGGTCGCGGCGTCAATGTAGAGCTGGGACGCTTTTAGATAGGCATCCACTGCGGCAATGTAAGCGGCGGTGGCCTTGGCGTCCTCTATTGAGACCGGTGGGGTCGGCAGTGGCGGCAATTGGGCAGCCGCTGCCGGGTAGCCTGCGGCCAGGTTAGTGGCTGTAGGCGCGGCAGGGGCCGGCTGAGCCGGTGGCTCGGCTGCGGCAACGGCCAGGCCGGTCGCACTCAATGCAAAGAAAATCAACACGGCATAAAATTTTTTTTTCATTGTCTTTTCCTCCCTCGTTTATGGTTTAGACAGGACCGTCAGCAGTTTACCCGGCCCAGATGGTACGCTTCAGAGTGGGGTACTCTTCCGTCAGGTGTCGCAGGATGATGTCCAGGCTCAGGCTGACCAGCTGCGGCTCAAAATTTTTAAGGTCTCCCTAAATGCTCCTCAATTATCATCATAATTAGGCACTCTGGACTTCCAATGTCAGGAATATCAAGAACAAATTTCCCATAAGGTTTTATGGTTCGATGAGCTTCAATAATTGCTTTTGCAACAAAATCTTTTTCAAAGTACTCAAGTACTCCTATACATGCTCCAATGTCAAAATAGTTAGTATCAAAGGGTGCTTCATGGATACTTCCGCAATTATAATGATTCAATAGGCAGTTTCTTCTTTGTAACAAACTCATCAAGCAGCTGAATGGTTTTGCTCTTTATTTCCAACTATTAAGCTTTTTTTCATCAAAGTTTCTTGTCAAAAATGCCTTTCGAAATCATTATACTAATTTTCAGGGTTTATTTCCCATGCTTTCCATTGGGTTTAAGTTTAGACTTAGACGTTCTTTTATGGTGTTGAACTTTTTTTGTTTACCTTCTTCAGTTTTTGCGCCGAAAAAGTATGAAACCGCGTATGTCTTCCGAACCGATCGTGACATCTCCATAAAGTTTTCATACGCGTTTTCGAAGGGTTTAAGCATATTTTCAAATTGCTGCATCTGGTCTTCGGTAAGTATATTAGATACTGGTATATCCCAGTATCCGTTTTGTTTTGCATATTCAATCTTTGCTCTGCCAAAATCAGTCATCAAGTTTCTTTGCTCAAGTTCTTCTGTAATTTTCTTGTTTTTTTCGACCAGTTACTATTTTTTCTGCGTTGCTTAAAATATTTAATATATGAATTTTCATCAATGCTTTGCATTTGACCATCAATCCACCCAAAGCACAATGCTTCTTCAAGCGCTTCGCTAGCTTTGATAGTATTAGATGGTTTTTCTTTACTGAATACAAGCCAAATCCCTTTATCAGAAAGTGCATTTTTTATGAGCCAGTTTCTAAACTCCATACGGTTTTTAAACATTATCTGGTTCATTATTCATCTTTCTCCCTTATCTCTTGAATTGTAATGACTATTATGTCTATCAAAAACACGGTCATTCTTTGTGAAGAATTCCAAAACACAATAATTAGGATCGGTTGCAGTCAGAGGCAACGTAATCAATGCTACAACGCATAGATTGTTTGTTGTTACAAAATACACTGGGTAAATAGAGATCATTGCAGACCAAATCTTTACTCATCGACAAAAATTTCGTGGGCTTAAGCGCATAGAATCAGTATTCATGCTTGTTTGGTATGTTACTACCTCAATTCTACCAAAATAAAGAAAATCCTGCCAATAATTCTTACAATGGGTAAACTTACGCCGATCATTAAAAACGATCGTTTTTAAGATGCAGTAAAGACCCCGTTGACGCATGCTTATTTATTGTCATATAATGACAAGTAAAAATGGACTAAATATGGCACTCAACCCACTTTATATTTAAATGACTTACATAAATCGCTATAATTGTAATTCTAGGTGCCGCCTTGACACATTCTTACTATGAAAGCAATATATAAAGTATATACCTATAGTAGAGTTTAGGAGAATGCTACCATGTCTGACAAATCTAAATCATATTTTACAATTGGAGAGTTTGCGCAGTTATTCGGAATATCCAAGCAAACCTTGTTCTATTATGAGAAAAACAATATATTTGCCCCTAAACTTATTGAGGACAACGGTTACCGGTATTATTCCCTTGATCAATATTTTGTATTTGAAATCATCATTACCTTACGTAAACTGGGAGTCTCTTTAAAAGAAATCAGCAATTATGTCAATAATCGTAATATTGACTCTCTCCTAAGGCTCTTTTCAGACAAGGTATTGGAATACGAGTTACAGATTGAATTGCTGCAACGCAACAAGCATAATCTTCTCGTTAATGTGGAACGCTTAAAACAAGCAAAAGAAATCAAAAGCAACCGTATTACCTTGGAAAATTGTGAAGAAGAATATTTTGTGGCAGACGATTTTTCCACATTACAAGGCTCAAAGAAAGATCAGATTAAGCTTATTGCTGAGCATAATCTTCCTTTTGCCAAAAATGAAATTTTCAACGAATATCATATGGGCTATATTTTACCACAAGAAGATTTGCTGTCAGAAAACTATCTGGCAATAACACAGATCTTCACTCAGGTCTCACATCCTGACGAATACGCAAAGGCTTTAATCAAACCGAAAGGACTCTATGCTAAAATTGCCACTCCTGACGGTTACCATGTCAACTATAAAAGTGCACTCAAAAAGTTGCTTGACTTTATTGCGCTAAATAACCTGGAAATTATCGGTAATGCCTACATTAGCCAGTTAAGAAATTATTGGGCTACCGCTAATCCCAATGAATATGTCACACAAATTGCTATCCAAGTTGACTACAAAAATTAAAAAAACTTCCGGCCTTGATTGAAATAACAATTCTTACGTTACGTAATCATGTTGTTTCTACCAAAGTCGGGAGACATTTTTAAGCGGTCTCATTAAACAAATGAGACCGCTTATGTATTTTATTCGTGTTTATGACAATGGCCTTCACCTTTTGACTCTAACACCTGTTGAAAAATCTTATGTGCTTCTTCCGATGTTTTGCCGTTTTCAAGTGCTTTTTTGGCATGGGCAACAGCCATATGATATTTTTTGTGGGCTTCGTCGTTAGCCATATTATTAATATCATAATTCATGATTTTGTTAAACATTTCGTGGATTTCTTCCGAAGATTTCCCGGCAGCTTTCGCAGCTTCAACATGTTTCATCGCCATCTTATAACGATATTCGGCATGGGGAGTTTTTGGCAGTTCATACTTTGGATGTGCCATTTAAATCACCTCATTATATATTTTAGGTTAAAGCTTTTAATCTGCCTTTATAATAAAGTATTTTCCTAGGATAGAGTCAATAACCAAATGTTGAATTTATACAATAATAGTTGTAAACTCTGACGACAGGACTTGTGATTGGTCTTCATTCAATGAAAACAGCAGGACAGCTGGTTTAAGACTGCTGTAGGTCAACTTCGTTACACCGTTTTCTACCACAACACTTGCTGCATTCCGAAAATCCATCTGTCCGCTATTACCAGTCTGATTACAGACACACACTACTAGCCCAGTTGCAGCAGAACACCGCTCCCAACAGTCATCCGGATCACAAATTTCCGGCGGCCAGGCAGTTGGAACAAGAAGAATTTCGGCACTTTTGTCTTTTAGTATCTGAGCATTATTGAGATACCAAGAGTCAGCACAAATCAACACCCCTGCTATCAATTCCCGGCATAATATCGGCTCCAATGTATCGCCTTTTGTCGCCCAAGCTTCAGCCATAGTATGCAAATGCAATTTATGTTGACGGCCAACTATTTGTCCTGTTGGTCCGATCACCAAACAACAGTTATATAGTTTACCACTAATTACATCCTTTTCGGACAACACAAAAAGACCGTCAATTGATAAATTTTGGCCAAATGCATAATTCCCTGCAACGCCACAGATGGCTGCACCGGCACTGTCAATTCTGTATGCCGGTCATCAAAAGAGTCTCCCTGTACTGCCATCTCAGGTGTAACCACCCAGGTTGCGCCCTGCCGGGCAGCAACCTTTATAGCAGATTCAATTTTCCCAAGATTAATATCTTCCGGCCCCTCACTCAGTTCCAAATGCAATAAGGCTACCTTCATAATCGCTTTCCTCTCAAAAAGAATATATGCAAATTTCCTTATTTCTGCCTATTAGCATTTCTGTCCGCTAAAATCTCACGACTAGGCTGGACCAGGCCTGGGTACCAGCTGCCTGATCGGCGTTGGTCATTGCAGAAGGTGAAATGTGATATTTACTTATTATCCTTATTAGGGATCTGTAGTCTGCACTGTTTCATTGCTAACTTGTTCCTCCGGCAGGTATTTTTCCACATTAATATGCAACGGAAGAAGAATTGAGCAAGCTACCGCCTTATTATCACTGCTATAGGCCGGACTAAATACCGATTTCTGAATTGATTCTATTACGGCCTGATCAAAAGCCTCATCACCAGAACTTGTAATTATTTTTATATTGCTATCTATTGTTCCGGCTTCAGCTATTGTCGCCTTTACTTTGACCAATATTGTTTGTTCCGAATATTTTTCCCTCATTTCCGGTGAAAGTGAAATCGGCGCTAAAGTAATAATTTTAGGAGGAGTCATAGTAGAATTGTTACTCGCCATAGCCGGAACTGCTATCCCAATAACTAGTAATAAAATGGCGGCAATGATTAATCGCATTTTAGAGAAATACATCATGCAAAACACCCTCTCTTTTCTTTTTTTGATATCTTCGATATCAGGAATAAAATTCCTGCTCACTCCTGTCAAACATAGCTAAAATAAGTCACTACTCATGTTCTTTCCCAGCCTCAGCCAGGTTCAGGTCCGGTGCCGCTTTATACAAGACGGCGTACATCACCGGCAACACCAACAGTGTTAACACGGTGGCAGCGAAAAGTCCGCCGGCTATCGCTACCGCCATTGGTCCCCAGAAGACATTCGCCATGAGGGGCAGCATCCCCAGAATAGCTGCTGCCGCAGTAAGCATGATTGGCCGGAAGCGGGTGACAGCAGCCCCAGACTCCGGGAACATTACCTGTTTGCGTTAATGACGGCAATGACGCCCGGCTGATCGGCATGAAGCAGGCTATAATCCAGTTTGTTTGCTCCTTGTTCATATTGAGCCGCTGCTTGCTGGAGTGCCGCCAGGGCAACGTCATAAACACTTTGATACTGGTCAAGCTGAGCGCGGCTGATGGCAGCCAGAGCGTATAACTGCCAGTAACGGCTGAGATTGCTTTCCGCCAGTGTAAGCTGTGCCTAAGCAGCATTAAGCTGCGCCGAATTGCTGTTTACCGTTTGCCTAAGATCCTGGGGGTCAAGCTGCATGAGTATCTCACCCGCCTGTACGACAGAACCTAGTTCTACGTTGCGTTTGATGATCTTGCCGCCGACCTGGAAAGCCAGCTGGCTTTCATAACGGCCGTGCACTTCGCCCGGGTAAGTATATGAGAAAGATGTTTCCGCGGCGCTAACCGTTGCAGTACGAACTAAAGGAATTTTTGTATCAGGCGCTGGTGTTGCCCTGTGAGTTTCTTGCCACAGTACACTGCCGGCGATGCAAATGATAACGGCAGTTATCATCAAGCCATACCATTTCTTCCTTCCTATAAATCTTTTATATTGCAAAATTCATCTCCTCCTTAAAATGTTTCTTTCTCTGACTCCAAAACGAATTATTGATATGCCAAAAAGGATTTTCTGTTATTATTATTAAAGACATCCGCGCAACTCTTTTGCCGGAAGTGCGGAACGTTTCGAATAAAAACGCTATTTGTCCATCTTAAGACAAATAGCGTTTGAAAACCCTGTGTCAAGGCCGCAACCGTTATTGACAACAACAGCGTCAGGGTGCTTTTGGATAAAACCTGCAGTAGCTTCTGGTCTACATCATGATGCCATCTATCAGTAACATACCCGCACATACGGCGATACTTACCGCTATCAACAGATAATCCCGCCCAGAAATGGCAATTGTCTTATATGACGTTTTCGCATGAACCGATTGAATACCTCTGGTAATACAGGAGGCGGACAGCTCATCGGCAATACGGGCGCTGCGCATCAACAAGGGTACCAGCATGTATTCCAATTGCTTTCCCGGTTGGGTCAGAAGTCCTGTAAAACATATAGGGATGCCGCGTATACGCATTGCGTCTCTGATGGCGGAAAATTCCACCTGTAAAGTGGGAATAAATCGTAACGTCACAGCCAGCGGAATCACGATCCAGCCCGGTACACGCAGAGCTTCCAGGACTTTTATCAAGTCGGTCACTTCTGTAGTTCTATAGAACAGCCGTGCGCCCATGACCATTACGATAATCTTCCGGAATGCTTCCAACACCTGTGCCAGTACCTGCAAGGTCTCCTGCGGGCTGTCCCACAACAGTATGGCTCCCATGGACAACGCGACTGACATGCTAAAACTGCCCAGCGCAAAGATATCATCACGGATATACAACAAAAACAACGCAAAGAGTAAACAGGGACTGAGTGCCAAATATGGTGACTGTACGATAAAACCCGTACTGCCGATGCAAAGAATCAGCGTAAATTTTACCAGCGGATGATAGGAAAAATGAGTTTTATTCTCCATAGCCAGCCTCCGTAGCAAACATACTTGCATACAAGTCGCCGTCATGTAACATAGCAAAGTCTTGAGCAATAATACCATCCTTAATTTGGATAACACGTGTACAGGTCTGCTGCAAAAACTCGTAGTCATGGGATATGATACATATGATTTTTCCTCGTCCCGCCTGTACTTTCAATACGGAACTGACCATCTGCATATGTTCATAATCAAGACCGCTGGTGGGTTCATCCAAAAAGAGCATGCGGGCGTCCTGCACAAGCAATGCGGCAATAACAACACGTTGTTTCTGCCCCCCTGATAAAGAACCGGGGTGCCGCGCTGCCAGCGCCCGGAGTCCAAGGGTGGCAAGGGCTTCCTCCGCCCGTCCGGTCAGCCCTTCTCCAGCAGGACACCCCAGGATTACTTCTTCCGCCACGCTTTCCGCATATAGCTGATAATCCGCGTCTTGCATAACAAAGTATGATGTCTTCAACCGTTCTTTGGCGTCCGCAGGTCTTTCATTAAATAAAATGGACCCCGATTTTGGCTCCCGCAGCCCGCATAGTATTTTAGCCAGTGTGGTCTTACCCTTGCCGTTTGCGCCAATAATGCCAATAATATCGCCGCCGGTCGCGGAAAAAGTGACATTGTGCAACAGCGGAGCATCATGGGTATATCCGAAAGCCAGCCCGTCAACTTCCAGCCGCGCCGCCCCGACCACAGGCCTTGTAGGATGTGGGGCAGAGTCCTTAGGCAGAGATGTAAGGCACAACGCCCGGAGGCCACGACCCGCCAGATCGTCTGCCGTTAGTGCAGATATTGCCCTTTTGTCCGCTTCCCAGACGATACGGCCCTGTTCCAAATGCACAATCCGGTCGGCTACCTCCCGTAAATAATACAGCCGGTGCTCGGAAACAACGATGGTGTACCCCTGTTCTTTCAGTATGTTCAGCATTTTCCCCAGCAACAGAGTGGATGCACTGTCCAGATTGGCCGAAGGTTCATCTAGCACCAGTACCTTCGGTTGCAAAGCAAGGGCGGAAGCCACTGCAATTTTTTGCTTTTCTCCGCTGGAAAGAGTAAACACACTGCGATCTTTCAAATGCCGAATATCCAGAGCCGTTAACACTTCATCTATTCGCCGGTTAATTTCCTGTGGACAGACTCCGTAGTTTTCCAAACCAAAAGCCACTTCGCTAGTGGTATTTGTTGTAAAAAACTGCGATCTGGGATCCTGAAATACCGAGCCGCATACAGACTCTGTTTCCCATAACCATGAATTGGTAAGAGGTGTTCCGTTTAACGTAATCCGGCCGGAGAATTCACCGTTATAAAAAAACGGGACGAGTCCGTTAATGCAGCGGGTAAGTGTGGTCTTGCCCGAACCGCTTTTACCGGTTAAGATCATACAGGTTCCTGCCGCAACCTCCAGATTAATATCTTTGAGACTGTACGTATCCGTCCCGGAAAACCGGAAACTGACATTGGCGCACCGTATCATGAAATGATTCCCGCTTTAGCAAAGTGTTTTCTCAGCATTTTTGCCCCGACAGACCCGCCGATATATCCGGCCGCCAACAGCGCAATGGTCATGACAACAAACACCGTACCGGTCATACTATGGGCAAAACCCTGCTTGTGAGCCAGTGTGGTTCCCTGAAAAAGGGAGAGAAACCAATCGGTAAAGAAAAAAAAGAAGAAGATTTGACCGTAATATACACCTAGCACAAATAGTACATAAGCTATGATTATTCTGCGCTGGGATTTAAAATCGCCGCATATTCTGTCGGCCAACAAACCGGTGGCCGGGCCAAACAGCAGTGTCGCGTATAATCCCAAAAATACGGAAAAGACTATGCCCTGGAGAATACCCGATATGAAAAATACACCCCTCTTTTGCACTTTTGCCGCAAGAAGTAAAAACACAGCGCCGTTTGCCAGTGACGCTAACGGCTGCGCCCCAAAAAAATGTATCGGCGGAACCGGCATAGTTATAACACCAATGACAAGATACAGTACAATCCCCACGGCGTTAAAAATGCCAATACTAATTAGATCCCTTATCATTAAACC
Source organism: Sporomusa sp. 246TCP1 (assembly GCF_057319775.1). NCBI lineage: Bacteria > Bacillati > Bacillota > Negativicutes > Selenomonadales > Sporomusaceae > Sporomusa > Sporomusa sp. 246TCP1. Next base: position 2,085,789 of record NZ_CM170492.1, read on the forward strand.
TTTCATTCATAACAGCCTCCAACTTCCACCCATTCCTGATTCCTGAAATTGCAGAGTTATAGAGGGAGTTGTTCAGCCCCCCTCTATATAATTTTTTTATTTTACAAGCGTTGTTCCACTCCAAAGTAGAAATAACGCGATGGCATGGGAAATGCTCCCGGATAACCCGTTTTCTTCAGTTGATCATATACTCCTTTCATTTCATAGTCCTCGTTCGTAAGGTTATAGACTTTAAAATACGCACGGCGATTAGGATTAAAGTGATAGTTGACCGCCAAATCCACTACCCAATATGAACTGGCGGTAAAGGTTTCCAGGCTGCGTCCGGTGGCGCCATGCAGTGTAAGTACAGAATCCCATTTATCATGGTTGTATTGGGCGCTCAGCCGGTAACCGTTGGGTTGGGTATTCTCAAAATCATTAGCATAATCGGAGTCCCCCTGTCCTTTATTTTCGATCTTGACATAAGCATAACCGGCCGAGATACTCCAGCAATCGGACAACTGCCGGGCCAGATTGATGTCCAATCCCTGCCGTTTTTGGTTACTGATATTATTAAATTTGCTGACGCCGTTCTCGAAATATTTACCGATGGCGTCAGCAAGACGGCTGCTAAAAACACTAGCCTGTAAATTAGTACCATCATTCAATTTGGTATTCATGCCTAGGGTAATGATATCTCCTGTTTCTGGTTGCAAATTCGGATTACCCATAGGCATGCCGACATTATAAAGCTGATCGATAGTCGGCACTTTGAAAACTTGCCCCCAGGAAGCAAAAACATTGGTATTCCGGTTGATTTCCTTATTGGCCGTAAGCCGGATCGTGTTTTCGCCGCCAAAGATGTTGTGATCATCATGGCGCATACCTGCAGTCAGAGTCCAAGCACCGGGTATCCGCCAGCGATTTTCTAAAAATAAGGCTGTATTGGTTAATTTCCTGCCATACACACCGCTGTTGGGAAGATCTATCTTTGTGTCCCGCCAATCGACGCCTCCCACCAGCGTATAATTGTCCGTGATCTTCCAGGTTTCTTGCCATTCTCCGCCGGTAGTCCGGCTGCGTACTGCATGCTTATCTTCGAATAAACCGTATGCTTCATAACCTTCCATGTAATTGTAAATGTCATAATCGGAGGAATTATGATAAATCTTGAAGGAACTATCATTTCCTGTCTTGTTTTTCCAATGGTACGTCAAGTCTGCGGTGGTATCATGATACACTTGATGACTAGTAGGAAAATGCCACGGATATCCTGGCGCCGACATACCATAGCCTATCTTGCTGTTAACATCTTCCAAAGTCAGTGTAAGTGAGCGATCCCCACTCAATTCTTTATCCAACCGTACACTGACCAAATCCTGATCTACAGCGCTGTTGGGCATGCGCTTTACATCGCCTGTTTTAGCATCTTTATATTCGAAATCATCTTGTTGTTTGTGTTCGGCAGTAATCCGGTAGCCGAATCCATCCACCTTGTTTTCGGTTGTAAAATTGTTGCGGCGCAGTCCCCAAGTGCCAAATTCTGTGGAAAGTACAGTATTCGCTTCCCCTGTTTTGCGAGTGATAATATTGATAACGCCCCCGGCAGCATCACTGCCATACAGCGAAGAAGCCGGACCTCGGACAATTTCAATGCGTTCGATATCTTTTACGCTCGGCAGTTCATTCAGGTTGATCCCGGTCTTGCCATGCCCGACAAGATAGTCTTTGTTGACCCTTCGTCCGTCAACCATCACCAACACCCGGTCATCACCATTAATAAATACCGAACTTACGGTTGAGCCGGCGGAACCGGAATCGTGAATACCAACATTGGCTCTATTCAAAATTTCCAGGACACGGGTATAGCCCCCCTTGGTAATGTCATCATCGGTAATCACGGTTACACTGGCGGCTGTCTCCGACTTTTTCACCGGCATGCGGCTGGCAGTCACCACATACTCGTCGAGGCTGAATTCTTCGCCAGCCACCTCATCAGCCTTCTCTGCTTCCACCACCGGCAGATGCAGCAGCATTAGTCCCCCCAGGATTGCCCCGGCAATTTTTTTCTTTCCTTTCACCATCCATAATCATCCCTTCAAGTTTCCAGTTGATAAAGAATATCATTATCACTGATTATAACTGTGTAATATTTTCCAGTCAATAAATTAAACTGCGAAAATACTTTACACGAAACAAAGAATACTTTTCCCAAAAACTTCTTTGAATAAAAACAAGGACATCTTTAGCTCTCGGAAACGCACGCCAATGATCCGGGAGCGTTTTCTTTTTACAAAATAAAATAGCCTAAGTCCCTGTCAAGGTACAGAAGATTTAAGCTATATCGGTAGTAATATGTGATTTGTTCCCTGCAGGCAACTTGGCAAAAAAACTCGACTTTAGCTGACAGGGCAGGTGGCTGAAAACATAATTGGATGCTGAATCAGCCAAACTTTCCTTCATGCTTGATTGCGATACTGCTTTGGCGTTATTCCATATTTGTTTTTGAAAACAGTTGCAAAGCTGCTGCTTCTGCCATAACCAATCTGCGCGGCAATATCTTGCATGCTTATATCCGTGTTTTTCAGCAATAATTTTGCCTTTTCCATTCTTATATCCCGTAAATAACCGTACACGGTATTAGAAAAAAGAACTTTAAATCCTACTTTTAGTTTGTAAGTATTTAAGCAAAGTTGTTTAGATAGCGCTTGTATAGAGGGAGGATGAACCATTTTTTCAGCAAGTTCCTGTTTGGCCAGATGCAAGCGATTGATATCATTCCTGGTTAATTTGATAGGCAGCCTTTGCATAGCTTGCATTAGTGAAGCACGGGATATATATGTTGTCAACAATTCTATTACTACCGACTGAAAAAAAAATTTACGTATTACAGAATTTTCATAAGGGCAGGTAAATATTTTTTCCATCAATGTTTTAATTTCAACGTCTGTTCCTATTGGATTTAAGCACGAGCGGTTAATTTCCCGAAAATAGTTCACCTTGTCGTAGATATCGGAAGTATCTTCTTCCAGTAAATGAATAAACTCTGCAGTGATATTCATGGCAATATAGCTTATTTTTTCATTTTTAGGATAGTTTACCCAGCCTTCTAAATTTTCAGATACATTTATAAAATATTCACCGGATTTTACACGATATAACTGCTTTTTAATAGAATCAAAAATATCAAAATATCCGGATTTAATTAATATAATTTCAATAAATTTATTTTCAATGTTAAAAGTATAGTTGAATTCTCGTTTAAGGAACATGTTTACCACAGAAATATCTAACCCATTTTTATAAGCATATCTGTTGATCCAACCATCACCGTAATTTTTAAAAATTTCGAACGCATAGAAATCATCAGTATTTTTGTTAATAAAGCCAATTTTATTGAGCAGATCATAATAATCATCAGGCTTGGCAATATTTAACTCAAATTTCATAAATTCATCCCTTTCTTTATGAATGCATACCCTAATAAGTCTTTTTGCTAATAATTACCTTTTTATCATTATAATAACATATAATGATAATCATTTTCAATACGACGTTTTTTTTCGTCATACCAATAGAAACTTTAGTCTTATTTATTTTTGTAATAATTATCCGCTTATTGTTGAGAAAAGTATTCTTTTTTTTTAGTAAAGTATTTTCACAAGCACGTTCATTGACTAAAAAATATTGCAGACTATAATCAAAAGCGAAAAATGATATTAGTTTTAATACTATTGCGAGAGGTGTTAATATATGTGTGGTTATGTGGAATTATACATGGGAATATGAAATGCTTGGATTGGAATAATTGTATTATTCTTGACACAAGTGTTGCTTCACATTAATAACCGGAAGGTCTCACAACGCCTGAACGATATGACGTGGTATTCAGCAAAAGATAGATATGCTGTCCGTTTTAGCATAGGGTTTTTGTTAGCAATTAGTATTCTTTTTATATGGGTTCCTTTAAAAATTGGAACAGTATGGTTTACTATTGGAATTGGGATATATGCTTTTGGATATCTATGCAATTTTATGAAGATTGTTATCATATACGTAAAAAAGTATTTTAGGAACAGGGACCTATCTGTTCCTAAAATACTTTTGTTTTCCTCTGCCGTTCTCCGCCGGACAGCCTGTTTCCGTTTTCCCTCACGACAGTATCATAGCCGGTCGAGGATGCTAATAAAACCGTGCGCTGTACAGGCTGCCGTCACTTCGTCATCAGTAGCTGATGCGTGAAATTTCAAGGTATTTACAATTCGTAACGTCCTTCCCATAAATTCTTGAGAAATACCTATTATTTAGCAGCCAGTTGCTTAAAAATTTTCAAATGCTCCAGCCTTCCGCTGTTTTTCGTATTGCTATGAACCGCTTATAAACGCCTTCCTGTTTCATGAGCTCCTCATGAGTTCCTCGCTGCGCAATGCGGCCATCATCGACCACAAGGATCTGATCTGCATTCCGGATGGTGGCCAAACGGTGGGCAATGATAATCATCGTTTTACCATGCACCAAAGCACTGATCGCTGTTTGAATTGTATGCTCGTTTTCCGGGTCCACGCTGGCGGTTGCCTCATCCAGAATAACAATCGGCGCATTTTTCAGCATTGCCCTTGCGATCGAGATACGCTGTTTTTCACCGCCGGAAAGAGTAGAACCACCGTCGCCAATTACTGTTTGATATCCGTTAGGAAGACTGATAATAAAGTCGTGACAGCAGGCTTTTTTTGCTGTCTCCACAATTTCTTCAAAGGTGGCTTCCGGTTTTCCAAACCGAATATTATTCAGTACTGTATCATGAAACAAATATACCTTTTGAAATACCATGCTGATATTTTTAAGAAGACTGTCACAAGTCATAGCTTTTACATCGACGCCGCCTACAGAGATACTGCCTTTATCAACATCATAGAATCTGGCAATCAAACTGCATATTGTCGATTTGCCGCTGCCTGAGGGGCCAATGATTGCTGTAGTCGTATTCTCCGGGATGCTGAACGATACATTCTTTAACACATCCCGCTGGTCATAGGCAAAAGTGACATCCTGAAACTGAATATCATAGGCAGATAACTTTATCTCATTGCTGTATTGATCAATAAACTTTGCCTGTTCAATGCCCTCTAATTTATCCAGGGTGGCATCAATTAGTTCCAATACATGGGCGGCGTTATTTATTGTTTCAATATGACCAAAGATGACAAAAGAGAATATCACCATCATGAGCATGGTCGGGATATCCATCACTCCATTTACAGCCAATATTGCCGAGGTAAGAACAATTCCTGTAGATGCCGCCTTAAGGGCCAACAAATGGAGGCAATTATAAGGAACATAATTCTTTTCAATTTTTATATTAATGTTCTTACTCATCTGATAAGCCTTGCGAATTCCCTCCTGGGAAACTCCAGCCTGCTTAAACGCTTTAACTACCGGCATTCCTCTGATATACTCAATTGTAGCTGCAATCATGCTATCCTGTGCCTTTTGATGCACCGGTGCATTTTCTTTGCTCTTATTTCCCAACAATGCTAAGAACAAGACAGACAGCAGTATCCCGGCCACCGCAATCAGAGCAACCCAGATATTATAAAAAGCCAGACAAAATACCATTGTTACTGCGCTGATATATCCATTTACGACAACATCAATCATCTTCATCCCAAACATCTCAATATATGATAAATCTGTTGTTACAGCCGAGGCAATCTCTCCGGCATTCTGCTTACTAAAGAAGCCTAAAGAAACCCGTTTTAAGCTGGCGCCAATTGCCATTCTTTGTTCTGCTGCCACTTCATAGCCAATACTTTCCTGCGAGGCGGCACGCAGATAAGCAAACAGAAACCTGCCTGCTACAGTAAAGATCATAAACCCTAACATATAGAATACCCAGTCTATTGTCAGCGAGATGCTGCCGTTCATATCTGCGATGATGAGATTCAGTCCATATGCAGTTCCCATAATCGGCATCGCTGCAAACATAATATGAAAGAAGGAATATACAAAGCCGCCGTACAAGCGTTTTTTCCGCTGCCCGGACCACTCAATAATGCGTTTTATTGATCTGAACATATCACTTTACAGCTCCTTTCTCATTGTTAGCTGCCCAGTTCTTTGCACCGATATGAGCCTCCCACATGTCTCGATATAGTTCGCAGCCCTTAAGCAGCTTTTCATGTGTACCGGTCTTGGCAATACGCCCTTTTTCCATAACGACAATTTGGTCTGCCTTTTTAATTGTTGACAGCCTGTGCGCAATAACCAATAAGGTTTTATCTTTAGTAAGAGCGGCAATGGATTTTTGTAGTTTATCTTCATTTTCCGGGTCGGTAAAAGCGGTTGCTTCATCCAGGATAACAATTGGCGCATTTTTTAAGATGGCTCTGGCGATGGCAATTCGTTGCTTTTCTCCACCTGATAAATTTCCGCCTGCTTCTCCGGCATTGGTATCATACCCGTTATCTAAATTACGGATAAATTCATCGCAACAAGCTGCTCTCGCTGCTGCTATTACTGCTTCATCAGAAGCTTTGGGATTACCAAGGCGGATATTTTCCCTAAGCGAGCAGTTAAACAGGAAATTGTCCTGAGTTACGAAACTTACCGTGTCGGCAAGTTGGGTCAGTGGCAGTTTTTTTATATTAATACCGCCTATTTTGATTTCTCCGCTCCCGACATCCCAAAAACGCGCAATCAGCCTTGCAACTGTTGATTTTCCCCCTCCGGAAGGGCCAACCAACGCTGTAAAGGTCCCGTGTGCGAGCTTTAAATTAACGGCCTGGAGCACGTTGTTTTCCATACACGCAGGGGAATTTTTATCTGGATCATAAGAAAAGGATACATTATGAAGCGCAATATCATACTGATTAAGCTCTGCTGGTTCATTCGCATTGTCAAGTTCCTGTAGGTTTAAAAACTCGGCTGCATCCTTCACTGCGTATTCTATGGCTTTTGCATCATTCACAAATACCGTGAAGCTGGTTAACGGCGCTACTATTCCTAACGACAATATCAAACACATTGTAAGCTCTGCCGGACTTAAGGAGCCATTCAGATACAGATACATTCCGAGAGGCATTGTACCAAGCAAGGTTGACGGCAAAACCGCTCCACCAAAATTCATAAGTTTCCAGGTACTTCTAAACCAATTGAAGGTATACGTTTTAAAAGATTCTACTGCTTTTTCAAATTTTTCATATGACGAGGTGGATTGGTTAAATGCCTTGATGACTTCAATGCCCTCTACATATTCTACAATTACGCTGTTTACATAGCTGTTGGACTCCATATAATCAGCATACTGTTTATTAAAGGTTTTCATCATAATTGCATATGCACCGGCTGCGACCGGCACCGTAACCATTGCTGCAAGTGCCATGCGCCAATCGATCATCAAAAAATAAGCAAATACGCCTATGGGCAGAAGCAGGTTGGAAATACCTTCCGGAATCAGATGGGCCAGCGGAAGCTCAATGGTTTCCACCCGGTCTATAATCACATTTTTCAGCTTTCCTACTGTCTGATTGAGCACAGTGCCAAGCGGCGCTTTCATTAATCGGTCAGCAATCTTGATCCGCATATTCTCTAATATACTATATGCGGAAAAATGCGCTAACATAGTAGATATGGCATAAAATACCAGCTTTACGATATGCCCGGCAAGACATATTGCCGCCCAGAATAAGATGCTGGTTACCGTCTGCTTTCCATCAAAAAATAAGATGATGATTTGATACACACCAACATAGGGCACGATTCCGCCCGCGACACTGATAATGGCGCATATTACCGAAAAAATCATCTTCAGTTTACACTCTGTGGCAAAGGACAACACTATTCGCAGCCAATTATTTTCTTTCATCTGTAATTTTTCCTTTCATAGATTTTGCGGTATCTGCGCTGCGCTTTCAACAAGAAATGCTATTTGCCATCTGCAGGCAAATAGCATTTTCTTGTTTCTGGCCCTGCACTTCGTTTTATATCCGCTGATCAATACCAATAACAATCTGTCTTCCCGCCATCGGATAGAGTCCTGTAAACCCGCTGGCATCCCCGTAGGAGCCATGCAGTTCATAAGCTTCGTCTGTCAGGTTGTATACTTTCAGATAAAGGCGGGTAGCCGGGTTTACCTGATACTTTACTCCCAAATCAGCCACCCAGTAGTCTGATGATGTAAACGCCCGCAAATCGCGTCCGGTTGCGCCCCGGAGAGTAAAGTCGGCATCCCATTTGTCCTGTCCGTACTGTAGGCCCAGCCGGTAACCATGCGGTTCATTGTTGTTAAACTCTTCTCGCTTAGTAGCCCCCTGCTCCTCCACTTTTACATAAGAATACCCTGCCGTTACCTGCCATTGCGATGATAACCGGCGTTTCAGACTAATATCCAGCCCTCGTCTTTTCAATTCAGCTATATTTTGCCACTGATACTTATTTGTCCCAACCATAATATAATCAAGTGCATCGTTAAGACGGCTGCTAAACACGCTGGCCTGGAGCTCGGTTCCCCCGGCCAGGCGGGTGTTCATCCCCAGCGTGATCACATCGCCGGTTTCCGGCTTGAGGTTCAGATTGGGTACCATGAAACCGCCCCCATAGACATCTGCAATGAATGGCGTTTTGAAGATCTGTCCCCAAGAGGCAAAAACATTGGTGTTCTGATTGAGTTCACGATTTGCTGTAATACGGGCCGTGGTTTTATCGCCGAACAAGGTGTAATCGTCATAGCGCACCCCGGCTGTCACCGACCAGTTTTTCGGCAGCCGCCAGTTATTTTCTAAAAAGAAGGCCCTATTGGATATTTTTTTGTCGCTGTAATTGTATCCTTGAACCCCCATAAACGGAATCGGATACTCCTCAGAATCGGCCGTGACCTGACGCCAGGACGCGCCGCCCAGCAGTGTATAGGTATCACTGAGCTGCCAGGTTTGTTGCCATTCCGCGCCGTCAGCCTGATTGGTATATGACAGGCCGTTAAAATAATAATCAGGATACGTATAGTCCATATGCTGATCGTAATTATATGTAAGATAGTTGCGGTACACCTGAATAAAATTATTGTTTTTTTCTCCCTGATTCCAGCGATAGGTTAAAGCAACATTATTCTCGACAAAGGGTTGCACTATATTGGCAAAATAGTTGGTATTCCCACCAGATTTGGCGAAGAGAATGGCATCTGGCATGACATTAAAGCCTTTCCGGCCGTCGGTATGATCAATGGTTAGGGTAAGTGAACGGTCATTGCCGAATTCTTTATCCAGTCGTATCCCCAGTTTATCCTGGTCCAGGGCAGTATTTACGGCTCTGGCGTCCTGACCGTCAGGTCTTTTATAGTGATAGTCATCCTGGCGTTCCCGCTCAAAATTGATGCGATAACTGAAATCACCAACCTTATTCTCGGTAGTCAGTTTATACCGGCGCAGACCCCAACTACCGGCTTCCGCCGAATAACGGGTGACCGGTTCGGAGCTTTTACGGGTGATGATATTAATGACGCCGCCTACCGCGTCGCTGCCATACAGGGCGGACGCAGGCCCTCTGACGATCTCGACCCGTTCAATGCTGTCCACGCTGGGTAAATAGTCAAGATTTGCGCCGGACTGACCCATGTGCATTCCGCCGCCTTTCCAGTTGACTTCACGGCCATCGACCAAAACAAGCACACGTACGTCGCCATTAATGGTAGGAACACTGGCGGTACGGTCATTCTGCATTGTCGCGGTGGTCTTTTTCAAGATATCCGGTACACTGACTGCCCCGCTTTTTTCGATTTCTTCACGGGTAACAACGGTCACACTGGCTGCCGTTTCCGTCTTTTTTACCGGCATCCGACTGGCTGTAACCACATACTCGTCCAGACTGAATTCTTGTTCTTCTGCAAACGCCGCCGATCCGGATAATAATACAGCCCCACTCACCAGAACGCTGAGTAAGCGCTGTTGTTGCTTTTTCTTCATAAAATCACCTCATTCAATATAATCAAAACAAAGCAGTAAACGAATACGCACCACTTTCTCCTGTTATGCAATACCTGCTTTTTTAAAATGTGTGCGCAGCAATCGCCGGCCCCATAAGCTGCCTACATAGGCAGCAAGCACTGTAAGCAGACAAATAATAACAAGCAGGGTCGGATTCATATAATCCAGGCATTGTTGAAGGATAGACAATTGCTCTGTTCCATTTGCCGCCTGCTGCGCCAGGTAGGCTTCCTTCATAAAGGTAAGTGGAAAGCTTTCCCCTACGGCAAATCCCAGCATGTAACAAGCAAAACCAGTTGCCGCCGCAGCAAATTTTTTTCTTCCCATCAATTCAAAGACAATCTCTCCCAAAACACCTCCCAGGAAAATGCTCAGTCCAAACATACCGACCGGCGCCATGTTAATCATAACCAACCCCAGCAAAGCGCCACTGATGACAAATACTCCACGCAGCGGCGCTTTGGCCAGCATTAGCATAAAGATTATTCCTCCCGGTATTGCTAAAATGACCGGCATGAAGATAAGAATCAAAGGAATGAGGCCAATGGTAAACCCCAGCAGCATAAAAATTCCAATGATTAATGCATTGAAAATACCAATGGTAATCAAATAGCGCACCGTCTGACTGTTGGTTGTTTTTGCAGTTATGGTAATTCCCCCTTTTTTCACTGAATACTAAGACTGCCGTCTTTTGTCAAATACAATATTTTATCAAAGGTGTTTCCTGCAAATTCGTCATCATGTGAAATTACAAAAATGCATCGCCCCTCGTGCGCCATTGTTCTTATGGCCTGACTAACTTTTGCCATGTTTTCCCCATCCAAGCCGCTGGTAGGCTCATCCATATATACAAATTGGGCATTGCGCATGCAAGCCAGTGCAATCGCCAACCGTTGCTTTTGTCCGCCGGACAGAGCAGCAGGATGATTCTCTTTAAAGTTTCCCAGCTGGAAAAACCGGAGATACTGCGTTGCTTTTTTCTCCATGCTTTGTGGTTCTTTAAATCCCAGCAGCATCTCATCCCATACACTGGGGGAAAAAAGCTGGTAATCCACATCCTGCATCACATAAAAGGACCTTTCAATTCGCACTTTGGCACCGGTCGGTTTTCCTTCAATCCGGATTTCTCCCCTGCTTTGTTTTTCCAGTCCCATCAGCACACGCAGCAAGGTGCTCTTCCCAACGCCATTTTTGCCCATAATACCGATAACTTCACCGCGATAAGCGCATAAGGAGATTTTATTCAAAATCGGCTTCCCTCTTGTATAGCCAAAAGATAGATCCAAGGCCTGTAGCAAAGGCGGTTCGCCGTCTGCCTGTTGGTGCAGCACAGGGATTACCGGCTGCTGGATCGTCTGGTCCCAATAACGCAAGCCTCTATCCCGGAACCACTGAGTCGGCTTTGCAAAAAAATCCCTGCCGCTAAATTCCTCCTTCAGCTTCCCGTCTTCCATCAAAATCACACGGTCAACCACATCTTTTAAATAGGATAGTTTGTGTTCAGCAATAATAATGGTATGGCCTTTGGTTTTGAGCGTCTGCAGTATAGCGAACAGTTGCCCGGTTGCTGCTGCGTCTAAATTGGCGGATGGTTCATCAAACACATAAACTTCTGGTTCCAACGTATAAACAGCTGCCACGGCTACTTTTTGCTTTTCACCGCTGGAAAGTGCTAAAATAGGTCGCGGTAGCAGCTCTTTCAGGTTTAAATCCTGCACGCTCTTTTTTATTTGAGCCTGCATCGTGCGCCTTTCAACCCCATAATTTTCACTGGGAAAGGCCAGTTCGCTGCTAACATGCAAAGTAAAAAACTGGGAGCGCGGGTCCTGAAAAACCGAGCCTACCTTGCGTGATATTTCGCGAATAGATACCGTTTTGATATCCAATCCACCAACAGAAACTTTCCCCGTTAGCTCAGCGTCAAAGAAATTCGGTATTAAACTGTTGACACAGCGAGTTACCGTTGTTTTCCCACAGCCGCTTTTGCCGGTTAAGACTACAAATTCGCCTTGCTTTACATCCAGATTGAAACCCGCAAGGCTTTCCTGATCACGATTTCGGTAAGTTACATGCACATCCCGGAATTGAATCACCGTTTTAAAATTCTCCTTTCTACCTAATTAACTGGGCATAAACAGGCTCATGCATAACAATAAATGTCACGGCGACCACGGCAAAGATAACGCAACAAATGGCATCCTGTTTATCAAAGCATACCCTGGTGCAGGACGTTCTTGGATGCATGGCATCAAGCCCTTTGCACAACGCTGCCGCCGACAATTCATCTGCCAGTTTACTGCTGCGTACAAGCAACGGAATCATGAACTTTTCTATTGTCATTACCGGGTGTAACAGCAGCCCCACAAATGATGGTTCCAGCCCTCTCATTTTCAAACTATCATTGATATGCGCGATTTCGTACCTCACTGTGGGGATATAACGGTAGACTACCGTTAAGGGAATAATCAACATTTTGGGAACTCGCAGCTGTTCCAAGGCTGCAATTAATTCATTCATGGACGTCTTTTCCACCAGGATGCTGTAGGCCATATAAATCGGAATAAGCCTGAACAAAAGCAAGATAACCATGGCAACAACCATACTGATCAGTGGTATTGATATCAGCCCAAGACATGCATTGAGTACCAATAAGACCGCATAGAATGCCACAAAATAACTAGCGGCAGATATCATTTTCTGCCAAATCATGACCGCGGCAAGTATGGCAAACAAACTGAAAAGTTCAATGCGACTCCCGCAGAGGAAAGTCAATAAGGATACGATCATAACCAGAAACAACCATACCCGGGGATCAGGCTTAGAAGCTTTAAATACAATCGCATCATTCACGCTTTCACCTCCCTATTCATTGCTTTACAAGTGATATTGATAATAATTATCAATATCACTTGTAAAGCATACTAAAAAACGTCAGTTCGTCTCTACCTGTAAAAGGATTTAATGAACAGTAAACGGATTTTTTATCCATAAAAAATAACTGTATCAAAAATGATACAGTCATAAACTAGCAACTTGCCTATCCCTTTTGCGATAAAAGATATTCACTCGGGGTAATACCAAATTTTTTGCGAAATGCCAGTGCAAAATAACTAGCATTAGCATAACCGATATGAGACGCCGCTTCACTCACATTCAATTGCTTTTCCTCAAACAGTTGTTTTGCCAGTTCCAGTCTTTTAGTTACAACATAAGCATGCACGGTTTGACTAAACAATTGCTTAAATCCATTTTTTAATTTGAATTCATTCAAGCAAATCAGTTTTGACAACCCGGCAAGAGTGGGCGGCGAAACAAAGCTTTGATCTAAAATTTGCTTTGCCTGATAAATACTTTTTACATCCTGCCGGGAGAGGTGCGGGTAACCTCCAGGCATCGTTTCCTGTTGATAGATGATCTCATTCAGATAAACTGCCATAAATTCAAGCAGCTTTCCTTCCATATAGATCGTTCTTACCAAATCATTATAAGGACAATGGAGCAATTGATGCAGTACTGTTTTCATCGCCAGTGACAGTTTATGCGTGGAAAAAGTCGTATTGAGGGCTAAAAAATGCCGCATCGCGGTTGATAAACCATCGCCGTTACAATCCTTGAGTTTATCTGGATAGATTTCCACAGTGACAACCCATTGCCGTACATTGGGGGGAAATATAACACGCTTCAGATCGGTTGCACTGAAGGCAAGAAATTGAGAGGGATTTACAACCAGGTTTTTATCCTCTAACACAAATTCCCCTGCCAGACAAAAATAAAGCACCTTGCGCGGCATGCCAAAATTGACGCCGCCACACATGGTATCACAAAATGTAAATTCAGTCTCTTTGATTTGAGCATAAGGACAGGCTAACAGTTGCTTTACTTTCCCACTGCCAAAGTCTTGGGTAAATGAGAGAGAATTCATACTGTCCTGGACAGAATACATCAAATGCCTCCTGTTGTTATAAAGCAACCAATGCTCTTCCGGTTTATTATCTTTTTGCCTTTCCGCTTGCAATCCATTCACAGCATTTTCTCCTTTTGATCAAAAGTGTCCACCGGTATCTGTACGCCCGGATACAAAATCAGACAGATGATGTGGCGTATGTATTGACTCAATGGATATCCCTATGCACGATAAAAGTGGTATAATTGATTATTATTATCAATTATACCACTTTTATTGCGTTATTCAAGTTGATTGGAATACCGCTTAACTTATCATATATCACGATATATGTTGCTGACCGCATTGAAACTATAATTCCATTCAAAAGCATCCTCTAGATAACTGTCGAATAATTGTTTTGCCATTAATACACAGAAATAATCAAACCAATTCACACCGAATATCAAATAAAAAACGGCTCACCTTTCTGGTGATAGTGATATTCAGTTGCTTAATAGAACAGCTTTTCCCGCGATTGTAGCAATAGCGCCAACCTCATGCATGAGCAGTGAAAAGTTTTCCGGGGTCAATGACTGAGGGCCGTCACACAACGCTTCAGCCGGATTAGGATGAACTTCAATGATCAATCCATCTGCCCCGGCCGCAACTGCAGCCCTGGCCATAGGTCTGACCAGCTTCCAGCGTCCGGTGCCATGGCTGGGGTCAACAATGACTGGTAGATGACTTAGGTTTTTTACGGCGGCAACCGCCCCCAGATCCAATGTATTGCGAGTATATGTTTCAAAAGTACGAATGCCCCGTTCGCAAAGGATGACATTGTAGTTGCCTTCGCACATGATGTATTCGGCCGCATTTAGCCATTCACTGATAGTGGCAGCCAGACCGCGCTTAAGCAGCACTGGTTTGCCAGACCTGCCAACTGTTTTAAGCAGGTTGAAGTTTTGCATATTTCTTGCGCCGATTTGCAGTATATCGGCATAATGACTGACAATAGCAACCGAGGAAGAATCTACTACTTCGGTCACAATTTTTAGGCCTATCTGCGCTCTTGCTTCAGCCAACAGTTCCAGGCCTTTTTCTTCCAGTCCCTGAAAAGAGTATGGCGAAGTTCGTGGTTTGTAAGCTCCACCCCGCAAAAACTGTGCACCCGCTCTTTTCACCCCCCTGGCTGCTTCCAGCAGTTGTTCCAGGCTTTCGACGGCGCACGGACCGGCCATAACCCCTAAATGCCGGCCACCAATTTTAGTCCCTTGCACATCAACTACGGTGTCTTCCTGTTTATACTTTCGGCTGACCAGTTTGTAGCTTTCCGTTACAGCAAGTGATTTTTTATCGCCGCTAATACCAGCATCAACCAGTTCTTTGAGCACAATGTTCACTTCCTTTCAAAGGACAAGGACGGAGAGAGGTCCTTGCTTACTACCGCCAATGGAGGTGAAAAAGAAATTAAGGGGGCGGCTTAACCCCTCCCCTGTCGCTTTAACAAAAATCTTCTTGTACGTCCAGCAGTCAAAGGATACCTTCTGCCTTTGGCAGGAAGGTACGCTTTGAAGTGCCGCTATTTCATTCGGATGCAATAGCAAGCTTGGGTCGAGCTTATTTCATTTTCAACAGCTTGCGCTAATAAGACTATCTTGGATTCTTCAAACAAACTTTGTAATGACAATTCAATATCATAACGATCTTTTAAAAGATTGATAAATTGAATTGCACGCAACGAGTCCCCACCATGTTCAAAGAAGTCATCCTCAATACTTACATCTTGATATTTCAGAACCGATTCCCATACATTCGCAATTTTCAACTGAATATCTGTGGCTGGGGCAATTCGCTGCTTATTTTGTGCTGTTTCCTTTTTAGGAATCAATTGGGCTAGTGTCTTACGGTCAATTTTCCCATTGGGTGACAGGGGCAAAGCCTTCAATAACACATAGGCTGCTGGTACCATATATTGGGGAAGCTTAGCTTTGACTGCTTCAGAAAATCTGTCAGGGCTAAACACCTTATCACTGCTACCACTTTGTATAGTAAAGAATTCTGCTGACTGCTCTTCATCCAGCACCACATAGCCAATCAAATTCTGATGGCCTGGAGGCTCTTCGCAGGTTCCAACCACAACCTCCCTTACTGCAGTAAGTTGTTTGATATTAGCTTCAATCTCTCCCAATTCAATCCGGTAGCCATTAATTTTTACTTGTGAATCTTCACGTCCCAGAAATTCAATATTACCGTCTGGTAAATAACGCCCTAGATCACCCGTATCATAAAGACGTTCGTCAGTTCGTGGATGCTCAATAAATCTTTCCCGGGTCTGTTCATCGTTTTGCCAGTAGCCTTTGGCAACTCCAGTCCCGCCAATATAGAGTTTACCTGGCACCCAAACCGGGCAGTCCGCCATTAATTGATTCAGCACATAATAGCGCTGGTTGGTCAAAGGCTTGCCATAAGGAATGCTTTTCCAACCTGGGTCGATTTTTTCAATATTATATACATTGGACCAGATGGAGGCCTCGGTTGCTCCGCCTAGACCAATTACCTGAACACCGGCAAAGAGCCCTTTTAGCCTATCAGGCAGATCTAATGGGATCCAATCCCCGCTTAAAAGCACTACCCGTAATGCATCCGGTAAAGGGTTGGCCACTGCCGGATGATATTCCACAAGCATTTGCATAAATGCCGGAACTGTATTCCAAATCGTTATCTTTTCTTTGTGGATTAATTCCAGCCAATAGGCAGGTTCTTTGACTTTGTTGGCGTCTGGAATAACAACGGAACCGCCAACGGCGAGCATTCCAAAAATATCATATACGGAAAGGTCAAAATTTAGATTGGAGAGGGCGATTGTCCTGTCATTTGCACCAATGCCCAATCGCTTATTTATGTCCAAAATTGTGTTAACCGCGCCCCGATGATCAATCATTACCCCTTTCGGCGAACCGGTTGAGCCTGATGTATAAATTACATAAGCCAGATCCTCCGGTTGGGCAGTAGGTGTGGGTGAGCTATCATCTTCCTCCCTCGCCACCATTTGATCAACCGATATTCTGATCATATCGGTTGGCCAGTTAACTCGTGCCGCCACCTTTGACTGGGTAAGTACTATTTTGATATTACCCTCACGTAATAATAAATGAAGTCTGTTTTCTGGTTGATTTACATCAATTGGTAAATAAGCAGCACCTACCTTAAGCACTCCAAGTACTGCCACAACTTCTTCCCAACCTTTTTCCATCACCACTGCAACAAGGGTATTCGGTTGCACCTTTTCTTTAATCAGAAGCCGGTTTACACCCTCTGACCGCATCGACAGTTCTTCATAGGTCAATGTGCGCTCTGAGGAGATTACCGCTGGGTTCTTGAGGTTTTTTTTCACTTGCCTGGCAAATAAACTAACAAGTGTTTCTGATGAAACCGCTGCGCCGGTACTGTTTGCCTCAAGCCGCTTTTCCAGTCGTGGAATCGCGATAAGACTTGTAGTCTGTTTTGACCATATTGTTGCATCCCTAGCTAAACTGCTAAGCAGCTGACAATAGGCTGCAAACATATCTTCCAGCAATCCTTCCGGGAAAATATCTTTGATCCCATCCCAGGACAAAAGCAACTCACCCGCTTGTTCTGAAACCTGATGATCCAGCCAAACCTGGGGGGTCTGTGAAATGCCGTAAGCGATTCTCCCTAAATAGTTATCACCTGGATTATTTTCATTTTCCTGTTCAATGCCAAGCCCGCTGGTAAATACGATGGGCATGGTAATCGCCTGGCGTTGATCAACAAGCCTGCCCAGTTCACGTTCTACAAAAACCCCGCTGACATAAGGATGGTCTAAATCCTGCCATAGCCGCTCTTGTAAGTTTTTAGCCCGCTCAATGAATGTCTGGCCGGCTGCCGTATCTATTGCCAATAATGTTAATGAAGTGAAATCGCCAACAAGCTCCTTGATCTGGGGATGTAATGGTAACCGGTTAAATCTTGTTAGATTAATCGTGAATTGGGGGCGTTTACTCCACGCACTCAGCACCTCAGCATAGGCAGTAAGCAGAATACCGGCTGCTGTTAACCCGCTTTCTGCGGCTTTTCTTTTAAGGCTTTGCCACTCACTACGGCTAAGCCTCGCTTCCAAACGACTAAAACGCTGGTGGGAGAGCAAGTCTGGATTCTTGGCCAAGGGCAGTTCCGGGGCTGGCGGCAAATCAGCCAGACGTTCCTGCCAATATCCCACATCCTGTTGATATACGGCTGTTTTCTTAATTTCCTCTAAGGTCATAATATAATCTCTAAAAGACAAATCAAGCACAGGCAGCGTCGCTTCCGGATGATCATAAAGCCGTTTCCACTCTTTAAAGAGATAGAAGATACTCCAGCCATCAAGAATTATATTATCAAAGCTAATGTGCAGGCGAATACGCCGCTGCCCAAATATTGAAGCACGAATATCAAATAATGGCCACTGGCCTGTTTTAAATATTTGATGAGCCATATCTTCACGGATAGTTTCTAATTCAGTTTCTACATTCCCGGCTTGTTGCAAATCATACACCTTGATTTGATAAGGTGAAACAGCTTCATACATCTTTTGGGATTGTCCATCAGCCAAAATCACGGCCCGCAGCATTCCATGATGATCAATTAAGCGTTGCCACGCCTCATTTACTTTTTTTAAGTCTAAATACTGTCCGTCCATTTCAAAATAACAATGGGTAGCTACATTGCCTAAGGCATATACCCCACTTCTTCCGATCCAATAGGCTTGCTGAATATCTGTTAACGGAAAAGGCAGGTAGGTTTCCTCTGGACTTGGAACTACTTGCGGCAGTTGTATCGTCGGCAATAAGTTATTCGCTTGCACATTGTCATCCATTAAATGCTGAACAGTCTCAGTAAGTTCAGCAAATACCGGCTTGTTAAAAATGTTCTCTAACGATAATTCCACGTTAAATTTTTGGCGTACCATAACATTTAATTGAGTTGCGAGTAGGGAATCGCCGCCTAATTCAAAATAATTGTCTGTCATGCTTATTTTTTCTACTTTAAGGATTTCTGTCCAGATTTGAGCAAGCGATAACTCAACTGGGGTCGCCGGTGCAATAAATGCTTTATCCGGGGTTTCATTTTGCATTGCATTAGGCGCCGGTAATGCCTTTCTGTCAATTTTCCCATTCACAGTAACCGGCAGTTCCGGTAATGGTATGAAGAGCGAGGGAATCATATATTCAGGGATTATTTCACCTAAAAATTTAACTAAACGTTCGGCCTTAAAGGTTCTACAACCTGATTGGGCTATAATCACATGCTGATTATAGCTGCTCATAGGTTCCTCTGCTTCGGGAAAAACAGCTGTATTAGCATAACCTGCGGCTTGCAGCAATGCCTGCCATCGATCAATTGAAAGTAAAGGGGCGTGACTGAAGCGCCGCTCATCTTCAAAATTAGTGAACCCATTCTCCAGAAAGCCTGTACTTATTTGCTGCAATCGACTATTGCCAGTCATCTCCGTAATTAATATTATACCGCCTGGTGCCATCAGCGATAAAACATGCTTTAGTGCAGTTTTAATATTACGGGCGCGATGCAGGGAATTTGATGCAATAATAATGTCATAGCTATTTGCCGCATAGCCCTGACAGAGCGGATTCTCATTTATGTCTAATTGCCGATACTCCACAAACGGATAGTGCTTAAGTTGTTTTTTTGCATTATTAATAAAAAAGGCTGAGGTATCTGTGCAGGCAAACTCAATCTTTTTAGCAGAAAGCAAGGTTAATACACTTTCTGTCAACTGCAGCCCTCTTGCCCCAAGCTCCAGTATTCTAACTGGTTTGCCATTTTGGCAGCCGTCCACTGCTGCCGCCAGAATCGCTTGTGCAATATTATTTTTGTATTCTGCCCCTGGTAGCCTTTGTACGAAATCATCCGGCGCCTGGTGTGTATCGGCGAAAAACAGCTCCAGGGGATCAACATTTCCCTTCAATAAATCAGCACTGTTTTTATCAAATTGTTCTAAGAACCGGGATAACTCCGCCATATAGGGCAGCCATGCCGAATAATCCTGGTTTTGCTGTAAAACCTCCCGGGGATTTGTTGGGAAGTCCCGGGTATTTGTCAACAGGCCAGCTTCGTCTTTGGTTACCAGGCCCTGATCTGCCAGGCTTTCAAACCACTGTTTTATCAACTCTTTATAGCGCGGGCGAATAGTACAATGCTCCATCAGGCCTGAGACGGTATAACGCTCTCCGGCTTTGCAATAGGCCCCGGTCTTCTGTAAGGCCCGGCAGATATAGACAATACTTACAGCCTCACTATATCTATGGAAAAGAGCAACCGTATTTTCTTTTGTGTCCCCGTCCTGCTTAGCGCCAGCTCTTTCTTGCCCAATACGCAATAAGTCATTCCACATAGCCTGGTTTGTTTGATAATCAACCGCTGCAGCCTCTAACAGCCCGTTTTTTTGTTCATCAGCAAGCACTACATAACCTATAAGCTGTTTGTTCCCACGTATCTCCCCAACTGCGGCAACTACAGCATTCTCTATATCAGGATGTCTTTTTATTGCTGCTTCAATTTCTCCAAGCTCGATGCGGTGACCTCGCACTTTTACCTGAAAGTCCTGGCGCCCTAGAAATTCAATGTTGCCATCTGCCCAAAATCTTCCCATATCGCCAGTGCGGTACCAGCGCATATCCTTAGCCGTTACAAAATGCTTCCGCGTTAATTCAGGATCACCAATATAACCCCTGGCAACCCCTGCGCCGCCAATCCAGAGTTCACCCGGTACCCAATCCGGACAATCTCTGCCTTTTTGATCCACAACACGGTATATTTGGTTGGCCAAGGGCTGTCCATAGGGAATAGAGACCCAATGGGCAGGCACTGGCACTGTTACATCATAATAGTTAGACCAGATCGCTGCTTCAGTGGCACCACCCATGGCTACAAGCCGGGAATTCTCTGCCACAGCCTGCAGTCTGGCGGGAATATCTAAGCCTATCCAATCGCCGGAAAGCATAACCACCCGCAGGGCTGCTAATTTTCGCAAGCGGCTGCCGGCCTCAGTCAGCAGCATGTTTAGCAGAACCGGAACAGAGTTCCAGACTGAGATTTTATATTCTTGCATTAAACCTAACCAGCAGGAGGCATTCCTACGGGTATCTTCTGTAATTAGCACCAGCGAGCCACCCACACTCAGCAAACCAAATATGTCATAGACAGATAGATCAAAATCCAAGGCGGAAACTGCCAGGGCTCGGTCACTTGCATTAATTTCATAGCGGTTATTAATATCAGCAATTGTATTCCATGCGGCTGCATGGCTTATTTCAACCCCTTTGGGTTCGCCAGTTGAGCCTGAAGTAAATATGACATAGGCAGAACTTCCGGCAGCAATCCTGACAGGTTCTGCCAGGGGTGCAGTTTGTTTAATCTGATCCATATTAATTACAACTGTATTCTCCGGCCAGGAAATACTGCCTATTACCTCACCTTGGGTAAGGATATAGCGGCAGCCTGCTTTGCAGAGGATGCTTTCACGGCGTACGGCCGGTTGCTGCGGGCTAACAGGAACATAACAGGCGCCTGCTGCCAGCACCCCGAACACGGCCGCGATCTGCTCGATTCCCCGCGGCATCATTATGGCAACTGTATTGCCTGCTTTTACCCCGTGTGCCTGTAAAGCGGCAGCAACCTGTAAGGCATAATTAGCTAACTCTCCATAAGAAATTACTGTTCCGGTTACCCCTTCTATCAAAGCCACCTTTTGTGAATGTACGGCCGCAGTCTCAAAAAACAAGGTATGTAAACAGGTTTCTGATTTCGGTAGCTGAATAGCTGTTTGTCTGTTGATTTGCGGTAAATCCAGCACTATATCAGGCAAGGTCAGCCAGTCATTATCCTCTGCTGCCAACCACTGAAGGCACTGCTGATAGGCGGCAAACATTTCATCCACTAACCTATCCGGGAATAGCTCATCAATGCCATCCCAAATCAGCAGTAAGCCCCCGGCCATATCAAACAACTGAAAATCAAGCCACACTTGGGGTGTTTGTGAGATCATATAGCCAATTTCACCAAAGGCTGTACGAAATTCATCATTGATCAGAGGAACACCTAAATTGCAGGAAAATACAATCGGGGCAAACACCTTTTCTCCTTGGTATAAACGCGCCAGATCACGCTGAACCTTTACCCCTGAATAAGCGGTGTTTGCCATATCCTGATGGAATTGCTGCTGAATATTTTGCACTTGTCCCAGGAAGGAGTTACTGGAACGGCAATCTATTGCAAGTAATAGTAAATTAGTAAAATCGGCAACTACATGCTCAATCCCTTCGTCTGTAGCCAGGCGATCAAATAACGGGATATTAATTAAAAACCGGGAATTGGTACTCCAGCGTTCCAGAACAAGTGCATAAGCAGTTAGAAGAACCATGGCCGGCGTCACTTGCTTCTCAGCTGAGCGTTTCTTCAGCGTTTGCCAGACAACTGGCTCAACAAAATGTTCGCGCCTTTTGAACACAGGTTTCCTGATGTTCTCCGGGTTTTCTTTTAGCGGTATTGCCGGTCCTGCTGGCATTGCCGGTAAACGCTTACGCCAATAGTCTTTTGCTTTTTCCTGATCTGCAGCTTTTCGCTGTTCCTCCTGCTGTAAATAGGCAGCAAAATTCCAGTTCGCCGGTGCCTGCGGTTTACAATTACGCGCATAGGCAGCCGCCAGATCTATTAAAATGATTTGGAAACTTTGGACGTCTGCCACTAACAGATCAATATCAAAATGCAGGCGTGTCCTGCTATTTGGCAATAAGCTGAGTTGCAGTCCCGCGACCTCGCCTTTTTCTATAGCTAACAGACGGTGTGACAGCTGATTACGTAGTTGCATTAAAACCTGGTCAAGCTCAGCCGAGGTATACCCTCTCAGGTCATTTACTATTACTTTGGGGTCTACCGGAGCAGCCAGCACTTCTTGCTGTCCACTAGGCAGGAACCTGACCCTCAGCATCGGATGATGCATCAATAGTTGTACCCACGCTGCTGCTAACCGTTGCGGATCAACATTTTTCCCATCTACCTCCAAATAACCATGGCAGCCTACCCCGCCAAGGTATTGATCCTGACGCCGTCCGATCCAGTAAGCATATTGTACATCGGTAAGGGGAAAGGGGACATTCATGGTTGTATTGCCCTTGATTGCTGTGCTGCCGCTATTTTTGCTTAAACCGGCACCATCGGTTTTGTTTAATATAGACCACCACCAGCCCAAAGTGGGGGATGAAATCAGCTCGGCAAAGGTAACTGCAGCCCCCATTTTTCGCCATTTACTCACCAGCCGCATAATTTGCAACGAACTAAGGCCGAGCTCCAGTAGATTACGATGATCCTCAAATTCAACAGGTACGGCTAACATCTCACAAATTTGTTTTTTTACTTCTTCATAGCTTAGAACAAACATATTCGTTACATCTTTTTTACTAGTTGATTGTTTATTCATCATGCATGCTCCCTGTATTTCATACAAAATCCCCGTAACTTTTGCTTATCCACTTTCCCCACATTGGTGTATGGAAAGCAGTCGATAAATTCAATCTGGTCAGGCATTTTATACTGGGCAACACCTAATTCGGTTAAGAATTTACCGATATCGGCAAAGGTGATGGTTTCGTCATCAACAATTAGAAAAGCACAGGTCCTCTCTCCCAGATTCTCATCAGGAAGCCCAAGTACAGCTGCATCTTTTACACCTTTATATTGCCGCAGATAGGTCTCAATCTCGGAGGGAATGACGTTTTCTCCGGCCCGGTTAATTTGCTCTTTTATCCGTCCGGCAATCTGGATATTTCCTTCCGGCGTAATTCTTACCCGGTCACCGGTGCAAAAGAAGCCATCAGCAGTAAAGCATTGCTGATTCAGCTCAGGTGACCGGTAGTAGCCGGTGAAAGTATAAGGTCCTTTCTCGATCAGCTCGCCAAATTCACCCTCCGGAACTTCATTTCCATTCTCATCGACAATTTTTACTTCATCCGCTTCTGAAACTGGTCGTCCCTGGCAACTGCAAACAATGTCTTCCTGATCATCAAGGGAGGTAAAGCAGGTAATTCCCTCACCTAAGCCATAACCTTGCTGAAGTTTACATCCCAGCCTGGCGATAAGCCGTTTGGCAGTGTCTTGCTCAAGTTTAGCTGCTCCCACTAAAACCACCTCTACACTTGAAACATCAACTGTTGTATCCCACTCAAGCGCCTCAAGCCAAAGATTAACGATCGCCGGGACAATAGCAGTGATTGTCACTTTTTCGTTCTCTATAAGCGGAAATGCCTCCTCATAACTTGCTGTTTTGCAGAGAACAGTTGTGCCGCCGGCTAATAAGGTGCCAAGAACGCCAGGACAACAAAGCGGATAATCATGTGCAATCGATAAAACGGCCAGATAGATGCTTTTTGAGGTTACTCCGCAGCGTTTTGCAGTAGCTTTTGCATTATATACATAGGCAGCATGAATTTTAGGAATTAATTTAGGTATTCCGGTCGTCCCGCCAGATAACAAAAAGAGCGCAGTATCTTGATAAGAAGGTGGATTAACAAAAGTAACCGGCGGCCTGGGAATACTGTTCAGATCAACACTATTGCGCCCTTTGCCGTCTGTGAGAATAAATTTGACCGATGGGTGCTTCTTTAATAAAAAGTCGGCTATTTTTTCATAGTCGAAACCTAAAAAACCTGTGGGAATAATATATGTTACAGGCTCTGCCAGATTAAAAATCGCATCTAACTCGGCTTCCCGGTGAGCAGGCAGGGCAAGAATGGGACGCGCTCCAATACGAAACAAAGCAAAGCAAACGGTAATAAAAGCAATACTATTGGGTAGCTGAACAACAACATTGTCACCCTTGTGAATTCCCATAGCAAATAGGCCGGCAGCAAGTCTGTCAACGTCTTCATCAAGTTCTCCATAACTAAGTCTGATATCATCTTCAATGACCGCAACCTGATTTTGATACTTTTGGGCCGCTACTTTTAATTGTTCTCCAAGCGTTAACGGTTCCCAGTAATCAAGCAGCTCGTATCTTTGGGCAATATGCTTAAACCCTGCCTGGTTTGTTATCATAGGATCCCCTCCTGCTATATTCTTCAATTATTTAACGCAATGATAGCATTGGTAACTGTCACATGGGTAATTAACACATTATTCTCATCGATCATTTCAATATTCCAAACATGGGAACTGGTTCCGGCATGCATCAGGTTGCCTTTGGCTATAATATAGCCTGCTATTTTTTTGGGTTTCATATGATTTGCGATAACAGTCTGACCCACTGCTGCCTGATTGTCATTGATTTTTTGTTTTGATGCATAACCCGCAACAGTTTCTCCAAACGCAATAGTTGCACCCCCGTGCAGATAACCAAATGGTTGACTGTGAAACTGGGTTAAAGTCATCTTGGCTTCAAAGTTGTCGCCATCTAAATGAATGTATTCAATATTTAAGCAGTCTATCAGATTCATGCTATTTGCCACCGATTCTGATGTAGTCAATTGTAAAACCCTTTATTATGGTTTCATCAATTTCTATGCCTGATCCCCAGCCTTTCGGCACTTTAATCCGGCCAGTTTCAGCCGTTATGGCCGGTTTAATTATATCCTTAGCAAAGTAACGCCTTGATGAGGATAAATCGCCCGGGATAAAGGTATCTTTTAAACTTGCCAGATGAACATGCAATATTTTTGATATGCCGCTTTCAACCATACTTCCTATCCAATACCGGATATTGTTTTTCCTGCATAATTCAATCATCTGTTTTGCATAATATATTCCGCCAACACGGCCTATTTTTATATTTACAACCCTGAAAGCTTTGAGGTTAATTGCTGCTTGCAAATCTTCAATTGTTTGAATACTTTCATCCAGACATATTAGGGTATCCAATGCGTTTTGAAGTTTTTGATATGTGAGAAAATCTGATGAAGCTAATGGTTCCTCGATACAAAGTAACTTCAATGCATCAAATTGCTTTAATTCTTGCATTTGTTCAATTTGAAAACTCCTGTTTGCATCTGCCAGCAAGTTAAGATAAGGATACTTGTCTCTAATCGCCTGTAACTTTAAGAAGCCATCTTCCGGCTTAACCTTTATTTTAAAGCGGCGATAGCCTGCCTGTTGATAATCGTCAATTTGTTTGATAAGGCTTGGGATACTCTGGTCTCCTAATACAACGCCAGCATCAATCTCATCATTTGTTGCTTCATTAAATACAACCTCCATAACGGACTGCTGCCGGCGTCTGGCATACGAATCCACCACAGCATTTTCCAAACCGGCTATTGCCATTGGGTATGATAGATCAAAGCGCTTATGGATATCAAAAGGGTGTTCAAACTCATTGTTAAGCACTTGAGGCAAATAGGTATTTATTAATACGAGCTTGGAATCCAGCAATGTTTCCTTTGTATAAAACGGGTCATTAAATGCAACTACCTCTCCATAGCCGGTATTGCCAAGTTCATCTGTAACTTTGATGATCATTGTCTCCCGGTGCGTTAAACTGGCCTGTGATGTTTTGAATATAAACCTCAGGGGCAATCTAATATGAAAAAGCTCTATTGTTTCAATCCGCATGCTAATACCTCTTCTAAATCCTTTTTCACTATTTTTCCCGCTGCATTTTTAGGAAGCTCAGCCAAATGGATGATTTTTTGGGGAAGCTTATATTTTGCCAGATTCTTGGAAAGATAGTGTAGTATGGCCTCATCAGCCAGTGACGAAACCACATATAGCACAGGAACCTGCCCCCACTTCTCATCGCGCTTGGCCACAACTGCGCATTCACTTATTTGGGGCAGCTTATAGAGAATATTCTCAATTTCCTGGGGGTAAATGTTCTCGCCACCGGATATGATGATATTTTTGCGGCGGTCTACTATATATAAAAATCCGTCTTCATCGGTATACCCCACATCTTCGGTATTAAAACAACCGGAAATTTCTTCTTTGCCAAGATATCCATCCATCAGCATTGGACTTTTAATTAATATATCACCAATACCCTTTTCATCCGGATTCTGAATGCTGATATCTACCCCCGCCAGTGGTAATCCAACTGATTCAATCTTCTCCGGCTGCTCTAGCACTGAAAAAGTGACAGACTGGCTTGTTGTCTCTGTCATACCATAGGTTTTGTAAATAGGAATTTTTTTTATAATGCTTTTTTCAACAAGTTCTTTAGGAATAGATTCGCCGCCTACCAGTACTACCCGCAAATTATGTTGCTTAATCCGATGAACAATTCGCTTGAGCATCGTCGGTACAATTGACAACATATTGATTTTATTGCTTTCAATTAAGTTGATTACCTGTTCTTCATCAAAGTTTTCCAGTATTGTAGTCTGTGTTCCATTGTATAAGCTGCGTATTAATATAGTTAACCCACTAATATGATACATCGGCAATACCATCAGCCAATTATCCCGGGCGGTTACCCCCAAGCTGTTTTGTGAGGCTTTTGCATGGCAATAAAACTGTCTCCACCTCAGGGGAACGGATTTAAATTCACCGGTTGTCGCACTTGTGTTCATAATAGCTGCTATTTGTTCTTTATTACATTCAGCTGGTAATTTTATGTCTGTCTTTTCACCCTGATGCACTTGAGAGAAGGCGATAAATTTGTCATCAGCAGAAAAGACAACCTGAATGTTTAATGTTTTTAACTGTTTTGCTATTTCTTCCTCTGTTAAACGGGTATTCAGCATCAGCACTTCTTTTGCCAATGCCTGAAGTGCCAAAAAGAACAGTGCCATATCTACTGAGTTATGGGAATAAAGCGCGACTCTCCTCTCGTTTTCAACATAGGGATATAGTTTCTTAGCCAACTCTGTTACCCGCTCATAAACCTCGCCAAAGGTTAGCTGATTAATAAACTTTTGTTCTCGTTTCTCGCGATAATGTTTTGCCAGCCATTCCATACTCTCACCTATCAAATTTCATGGAAACTTGGGAAACTGCTGAAAATCGGGATTGCGTTTTTCCTTAAAAGCATCTCTGCCTTCCTTAGCTTCATCTGTTGTATAAAATAACAAAGTGGCATCTCCTGCTAATTGCTGTAGCCCAGCCAGGCCATCTGTATCAGCATTGAAGGATGCTTTGAGAAACCGCAGGGCAGTAGGTGAATGCTGCACTATTTTTTCGGCCCATTGAACTGTTTCGGCCTCTAATTCTTCAAAGGGAACCACTGTGTTTACAAGCCCCATAGCCAAAGCTTGTTGGGCCGTATATTGCCGGCATAAATACCAGATCTCCCGCGCTTTTTTTTGGCCGATAATACGCGCTAAGTAGCCAGCGCCATAGCCGGCATCAAAAGAGCCGACTTTGGGTCCTGTTTGCCCAAACTTGGCATTTTCAGATGCAATTGTCAGATCACACACAATATGCAGCACATGTCCACCGCCAATTGCATAGCCATTTACCATGGCAATGACCGGCTTGGGAATAATGCGGATTAACCGCTGCAGATCCAGAACATTTAACCGTGGAATCCGGTCATCGCCAACATAGCCGCCATGTCCGCGTACTCTTTGATCCCCACCGGAACAAAAGGCTTCCTCATCCTGGCCTTGCCCATGATTTGCCCCTGTTAAAATAATGACGCCGATTTTATCATCTTCACGGGCTATGGTAAAAGCCTCAATTAATTCCATAATAGTTTTAGGGCGGAATGCGTTACGTACTTCCGGACGATTGATCGTAATTTTGGCAATGCCGTTGTATGTTTCAAAAATAACATCTTCATAATCACGATGTAAGACCTGCCAGGGAAATCTATTCATCCTTTAACACCATCCTTGTATTTTATATTTATAGGAAAGTTTTTAAGGCCCCACTAAATGCACTGTAATCTTCAAGATGAGTATTATGTCCCACGCCTTTTATTATTTCATGCCGGATATTGGGGTTTAATTTTTCAAACTCATAACCGACTTCTTTATATTTCTCATCATATTCCCCGCTGATATATAATACGGGCATAGGCAGGTTGGCTATTTGATTTTTTAGACAGGGAAACTTCCCCTGCCCGCTGCCTAAAAGTGTGTTGGCAAGGGCATGCGCTGCATTAGATAAACGTCTTTCACTTATTTCATCGGTGATAGCTGCCGACAATTTTTTTTGTGATTCAAAAATACTCAAACCAGGCCAATACTCATTAAACCATTCTATACCATTTTTCTGTATACTTTTGGCCAGCTTAAAATCACTTCTGCGTCGTTGTAATCGATTTATCCAGCCACATTCACCATAAGATGCACTTTCCAGAATCAGCTTATCAACCGCATTAGGATAAGTTAATGCATAGGCTAATGCAATTCGCCCTCCCATCGAATAGCCTAATAGGGAATATTCTTTTAAGCCTAATTGATCAATCAGCCTATGTAAATGTTTGATCATTACCTTTACCCGGTAAGACTTGCCGGAATACGGTTTATCACTTTTTCCATGTCCAATAAGATCGATAAGGATCAATTGATATTCCTCTAATTGAAGTGATCGCCATGTACTTATATTTTCAGAAAAACCATGCAAACAGACAAGTGGCTTTCCTTCACCTGTTATTTGCACATGATAATTGATATTGGCAATTTCTATAACCATAATGCCACCTATCCTGTGTATTGATCATGCAGCACCTTACTTAACGCGGAATCAATTTTCACTTCAATTAAGCTGATTCCCGGAAACGTCAGCGCCTGGCTGAAAGCCTGCGCAAAAGCAGAGTAATCTGCCGCTTCATAATACTGAATGCCATACAAGGTTTGTAAACCCCGAAAATTTATATCATGAGGCGTCCGGAATAAATAATCAAAGTGTTTCTCTGTACTTTGCGGTAAATAGTTGAATATTCCCCCGCCATTATTGTTGAACAGCACAATTGTCAAATTCAGGGCATGCATTTTGCCGGTTAACAGTCCGTTTAAATCATGGTAAAATGCCACATCGCCGGTTAAAAGTACCGTGGGGTTGTGTATTGCGGCCATACCCAGGGCGGTCGAAACCGTACCGTCAATGCCGTTTGTCCCTCTGTTGCACATTACTTTGATATTTTGCACGCGGGCGGCAAAAAAGTAATCCACATCACGAATGGCCATACTGTTGGCCACGGCCAGCAGAGTTCCCGGCGGCAGCAGCTCTTGCAGCAGTTGAATCAATTTGCCTTCAAACAGTCGTTTTTCATATCTGGCGCTATTTAATTGGTTGCGCATTTGTTTTTGAAGCGTCAGCCACTTTGCCGCGTAACCGGCATTATTATTTTGTATAGTGATCGACTCGGCCAGCAATCTGGGTGAAGCACTAATGTAGCTGGTGGTGGAAAGAGCCGGATTGCGGTAGGCAAAGCTTTCATCGACCTGAAAATATAAAACGTCCTGATGGCGAGCCACAAATTGCTGCAACCGCTTGGATACGGGAACCTGTCCAAAATGGAAGATAAAATCCGGCTTTAGTGCCATTTTCACAGTATCGCTTTGCAAAAAAGCGTCATAACTGTCGATAATGATATCCTCGGCATAATTACGGAGGTTGGAGAGCGGATCGGCCAGCACCGGTGCCTGCAAACGCTTTCCCAGGTCCAGCACGGCCTGGTGATAATCGGCGCCGGCGTCTCCGCCGCAAAGGATAATTCCCTGCTTGTCTTTAATGATTGCCGGGTCAAAGGCTGGTTGCATGGTTCCGGCCGCATACTTAAAATTGTCCCTGCCCCGGCCTGCGGCAAAATTAATTCTCTTTAAATCCGGAATCAAGGGCTCACGCACCGGTATATTAATATGGGCTGCCCCATATTCCCCGGACATGATACTGGCATAGGCCTTTTGCATTACCACCCGCACATAGCGGTACATGGTTTCCTGTTCCTCAGGCAGCGCCAGTTCTTCATAATATTTTACAAACCCACCGAACAGCCTGTTTTGATCAATAGTCTGCGGGGCACCCACCTGCCGCAGCTCCGGGGGGCGGTCGGCCGTTAAAACAATGAGCGGCACCCGTGAATGCCTGGACTCGGTGAGGGCCGGCAAATAGTGTGCTGGGGCCGAACCAGAGGTACAAACCAATACGGCAGGCCTCCCGCAGCCTTTGGCAATACCCAGGGCAAAAAAACCGGCCGACCGCTCATCAATGTTTAAAAAAGTTTTAAAATCATGCTCGCAAAACAGCATTGCCAGGGGCGTAGACCTTGAACCCGGACTGATTACGACTTCGCGCACCCCCAATTGATACAATTCGTCAACTAACGCCGCAATATAATTTGTCATTGTTTTCCCCCAGTGCTATAAACTTTCAACGATCGTGCGCAATTTATCATTGGTTTCCAGATATTCGGCCCTGGACTCCGATTTATCCACCAAACCGCAGCCCGTGTAGGCAAACGCCAGATTTCCCTGAATGAGGGCCGACCGTATCCCGGCCACAAAAATACCATCACCGTTGCCATCGGTGATGCCGATGGGAGCGGCATACAGCCCCCGTTCATGCTTTTCATATCGGCGGAGCAAGGCTAATGCCCTGTTTACGGGATTACCGCCCAAGGCCGGGGTGGGATGCAGCCTTGTCACCCACTCCTGCAGGGTTCCGCGCGGATCTTTGGCATAAATGGGTGTTTGTAAATGGTGTACATTGCGCAGCGTCAAAATGGAGGTATTGCCGATCTTCACCGCACCGGTAAATTTTTTTATCCCGGCAGCGATGGTATCAATGACAATCTGGTGTTCATAACGGTTTTTGGCATCACGTAACAGGATTGCCTTTTGTAATTCATCATTCTGGCCGTTGCGGGAAATTGTGCCTGCCAAAGCATAACTCAAGATATTGTCCTGTTCTTTTTGCACGAGTATCTCGGGCGTTGCGCCCAAAAAAGTTTTTCCGTCCTTAAAATAGGCAAATACAAAACTGTTGCTGTTTTGATTTTTTTGCAAAAGATTTTGTAATACGCTTTCGATATTGATTACCGTAGCGCATTCAATTCTGACTTCGCGCGAAATAACTACTTTATTTACTTCTTTGGCCGCTATGGCCGCCGTCAGGCTGGCAAATAATTGCGACCATTCTTCATAATCGTCCTCTTGGCAGTGGTAGGCATGCCTGTATTTTTTCATTTTTTGATTTTCTATTTTTATGCGATCTCCATGATAATACAGCGTCTGCCTGCCGCCCTTTTCAACCAAATAGTATTGAAAGGCGATCGATTCATTGCCAAATCCCGCCCATTTTTCATCTTTAACGGAACCAAAGAATGGCATGGCAGAAAAAACATAAGGATAGTCTTTATAATCATTCTGCCCGGACAATGTTTCTAAGCGTTTGGCGCCAAGAATGCACTCCTTTTTTAAAGGATTGTAAAATAACATCCGTTCTTCGTTCGTGAAATGTTTCCAGAAAGAAAGCGGGTTGTCCAATTTAATCTTTTTTTTCCGGTAACGCAAAATACATACCTCCCTTAATAAAGAGATATCTCCAGATACCCTTTGCCGGACAAGATCAAAAATTAAATCATCATTGATATTGATTCTCATTATCGGTAATAAAGAAATTATATCGCATCTCATATTTTTCTTCTAGGTCAAAAAGGATAAGTTTTATGGTAAAAAGTATTTAGACACAAGGAAATCATTATTCCTTGTGTCTAAGCTAAATCTAACTATACATACCAATTTGCCAGTTTTCCTATCATTGGCAGCGGTGCGTTCGCTTAAAGCTCCCCTCTTGTATAGTCCCCCTGCAGTACTATACTGATCAGTTCGGAAAGGTACTCTGCTCCTAAATTCTGCACGAAAAAATGATTACCATCGAATTCCTTGATCTCAAATGGCCCATCAGCCACTTCCTGCCAATGCTCCATCACGGATGCATCGGCCTCGTGATCCTGCTTTCCCGCATGGGCGATGATCGGAATGTTCAGTTTTTGCCCCCGATACCTGTAACTTTCGTGAAGTTTATAATCGCTGCGGATGAGCGGAAGTAAAAATTGAATCACTGCCTTATCTTCTAAAATTTCTCGCGGAGTCCCGTTCAATCTCTTCAGTTCCCGGATTAGAGCCTCATCGTCCATGTAACTTTTATATACGGACCGATCGGGACAGTGAGGCGCATGACGTCCGGCAACAATCAACTTTTTAGGTTTAATCCCGTAATTACTCTGCAGTTGGCAGGCTACTTCAAAGGCAATTATTGCCCCCATGCTGTGTCCGAAAAGACAAAAGGGATGACAGTCGATTGCAGGTATCAGGCAGGGTAACAGTTGCTCAATTAAATAGTCGAAGTTTTCCAGACACATTTCACTGCTTCGTATCCCCTTGCCGGGAAGCTCGACAGGTATGAACTCAACCGGTAAACCGGGTGCAGTCCAATGTTTAAATATAGCTGAGCTGCCACCGGCATAGTGAAAGCAGAAAACACACCCTGCTTTTTTGCTGCCCTGCTTTTGACCAAAAGGAAACCATTTATTAGTCACCATAAATTGATACTCCTAAATTTATCTTTTTACCGGTTACCGGAAATTACCTAGCAAGACGAACATCCTATAGTTAGGCTGGCTGCTTAATCTTGTTTTCTCAGCAGCAGGCATTCCCTTGTCACCAAGCCGCATTCATGCTCTTTGCAGTTTTTCTGCCAACAGTTTTGCTATAGAAACTGCATTCATTGGATCTTCGACACATGTCACATGATTGCCGTCTACATACGATACGGAAAAATCGCCTAAACATATATCTTCCCACATCGCAAGGGCTTTTTGAGTTGCTATCTTCGGGGTAAAGCTTGTGGGCTCCTTTGCAGAAAAATATCGTATGTCTCCGACATAGCTTCCCGGAATATGCAGCGCGGCGTAAAAGCTTTGCCGGTAGATCAAAAACAAGCCCTCCGGCATTTCGGGAGGCACCTCCTGCTGCGCTACGCGGGAAACAGCTTTCGCATACTGTTGGAAGCGCTCTTTTCGAGTCCAGCCGGAAAGGTCACTGAATAACCGGCCGATTTGATCTAAGCCCGCATCGCCGCTCATGCTGGCCATTGTTCCTGCCGGAATTGACTCCGTATTCTGCTGGCAAACCAGCAGCAAAGCACGGTTCAATTCTTCGTCATCTACACCCGGAAACACCTGTGAAAAAGTGATGTTCAGGTTGGGTACAAACATTGCCTCTAAATATAGTTCATCTTCAATATTAACGACCGGAAGAGTATCAATGATTGGTAAATCCACCACTTCCATTCCACCTTCCATCAGTCGTCGCGCCACTTCAACAGCAATCAGTCCACCCGTGCATAAACCAATCAACTGGGCTGATGGGTTACCAAACTTGAGCAGTTCCCTGGCATAATCGTCGGCAAGCCCTTCAATTACACGGTTGGGATCTAATTGGCAGTATTTTTGAGTATCCTTTATCGATATGCCTATAACCGGTCCAAGCTGTTGTTTTTGCAAATGCGGCAGCAAAAATCGGAAACAATTCATTGTACCAATGCCTGCATGAAAAACTACCCGGAGGGGACCCGGATCATCGCTGTAGAAGGTAAATACGCCGTTGCTCTCAGCCGAGGTATGTTGTCTGATAATTCCCGGTCCTTCGTTTACTGGTGTTTGTTCCGGTTCTTTTTCCTGTTTTGGTTCTTGTGAAATGGCATCTTCTTGTCTTGCACCGGTGCCTTCTGCCATACAATCCTCCAGAAAGCCTCGCAACTCGTTGATTGTCGGATAGTTGAGCAATTGATGAAGTAATGTATCGAACGGTATTTCTTTGGCTGAAAAGTGATCTCGCACTTTTCCGGCAACTCTGGCCATAATTAAAGAATCAGCGCCATAATCGTAGAGACTTTGTTCTCCAGCAATTGTTTTCAGTCCCAATTCCTTGAGCCACAGTTCTTTCAGGAAATCATCTATTGGATTGCGGCCTGCTTTTTGCTGCGTATTCTCAGCAGTTTTTTGCTCCCTGACCGAATTGATTTTCCAAGCGGCAAGGGTTTTCTTGTCCACTTTTCCATTGGCAGTCAGGGGAATTGCATCGACCACCTGTATGCTTTGGGGTATCATGTGTTTCGGAAGATACTGCAGTAAGTAGTCTTTCAATTGACTGTCTATCACAAAACACTGTTCATTTTTCATCTGTACTGCAAAAAACGAAAGACCAAAAGTGCTCATACTGTCTGAATTATTTGACGGGATGCAATTTACCTCGTCACTTACTTCATGAAGTATATGCATCCAATCGTCTCGGTTGAGAAGAGCTCTGTCTTCCCGTAAGCTATCTGCCGGTTTTGTCATAAGGAAGGCTTGAGATACAAGAATCCACGGGACTTCTCTTACCGGTTCAGTAAATAATAACCAGCCTCCCGGCGCTTGTAATTCTTTCAATTGCGATATGGTCCACGGAATATTACGCGCATTTTCAAATACGCCGGCAGCCAAAATGATATCATAACTGTTGGGCGCATATCCCTGAAGGCGATATGATTCATCCATATCGAAGGTTTGAAAACAGATGTTCGTGTCTGCTCCAAATTGTTGCTTTGCGGCAGGCAAAAAATACTCGCTCACATCGGAAAATATATAGCTATATTCCTTCCCCGCTAATGCTTTTAGCACAAGGCGGGTTGTGGCGCCGGTTCCCGCACCGACTTCCAGAATGCGAACGGGATATTCCTTAATTCCTTCAACAAGGCACGCGATGCTTTGAGAAAAACATGTATTGAGATAATCCGACATCAAATTATTTGTGTACAATGCTTCAACGTACTTATTGCTTCCATCAGGGTAAAGCAGCTTAACAGGGTCCATTTTTCCGGACAACAATTCTCGTAAATGCTCAGCATTGCTTCGAATATATTCTATGTGCTGAGGGGAGCTTAATTTATTGCTCCATAAGCTATCAGCTTTCTCCCATAGCTCTTTCAGCCGATTCGAATCCACATACACGTTACTTCGGTACTCACCAGAAGACTCAAGTTGTAATAACCCGGATTTATTCATCGCAATAAGCCATCTTCCGACAAGCCACCGATATTGCTCTGCAATCTCCGAATGAAGAAGAATTTCATCAGCTACATAGCTTTTTCCCGGAAGCAATAGACCAAGCTGCTGCATTGTATGAAGCATGGTTGCCAACACGGCCTGATCCAAAGCAGCGACTGCGCCGGCAACGTACCCATCATTGTAAGCTGACAGGGTTAGTCTCGCATTTTGCTCTACTGTTTTCAATGGAAACTGTAAACGTTCTGTGCCAATGCCAACCGTAGTCGGCACCGCAAATGCCAGTAGTTTTTTATCACCGTTTTCGTCGACAAGGACAACTGCACTATTATCAATAGATTCATTTTGCTGTAATACTGTTTCAATTTCCCCCAGTTCAACTCGATGGCCGTTGATTTTTACCTGGTCGTCTTTTCGCCCCAAAAATTCCAGTTCTCCACCTGGCAGGTAGCGTCCCTGATCACCTGTACGATACATTCGTTTACCTTCAGTGGGGTGAATGATAAACTGTTTTTTTGTGGCGGTTTCATCTCCTATGTAACCGTCTGCAAGACCATTTCCCAGAATGAATAATTCTCCCGGCATCCACACAGGGCAATCTTGCATATTATTATCCAACACCCGGAATTGTTGGTTGGCAAGAGGATAGCCATATGGGATGCTATTCCAAGAAGGATCAATTTCTTCACATATATGGTAATTTGACCAGATACTTGCTTCTGTTGCTCCTCCCATAGCAACAACCTGTACCTTCGGAGAAAACCTCCGTATTGCCTCTGGTTGTTGCACGGGAATCCAATCGCCGGATAGCAGTACCATACGAAGAGAAGATATATTTGCTTTTTTTTCAGAAGAGACATAGGTAATAAGCATCTGCATCAGCGCCGGTACAGAATTCCAGATGGTAATTCCATGCTTATTAATCTGCTCTGCCCAGCAAGACGGGTCAGTTCTCCTAGCATAGTCGGAGTATACCAACATCCCGCCGGTAGATAGAATGCCAAATATATCATACACAGACAGATCAAAACTGAGACGCGATACGCCTAAAATCCGGTCACTCAGGGTAACTTGAAAACGCCGGTTTATATCGGCAATTGTATTATTTGCCGCCTGATGGGTAATCACTACGCCCTTGGGCATCCCAGTTGAACCCGAAGTGAAGATAATATAGGCAGGAAGAAGTGGATCAAAATCATGAAATTCAATGGCACCTTCAGACACTTCTAATTGATCTACAATAATCGTGTTATAATTCTCCGGCCAGGTGCGCTTCGTATTAGAAGTAGTCAGTATTGTCTGAACCGACGTCTGCTGTAGCATCTTTTCCAATCTCAGTGGAGGTTGACTGACGTCTAAAGGAACATATACAGCACCAATATTAAGCACACCCAGTACGGCCGCAGCCTGGTATACTGATGGTTCCATTAATATGCCGATATGTGCCTGTTTTGAGCATCCGTTTTGTAATAGGGTACGAGATATTGCCGATGCCCATTCGCCCAATTCTTTATAACTCATTTGAAGGGAGGCATCAGATACCGCTATACGCTGGGGATATTGTTTGATTTGCTCAAATACTGGCCCATGTAATGTTTTTG
The DNA here is from genome assembly GCF_057319775.1 of Sporomusa sp. 246TCP1. NCBI lineage: Bacteria > Bacillati > Bacillota > Negativicutes > Selenomonadales > Sporomusaceae > Sporomusa > Sporomusa sp. 246TCP1. The sequence goes on from NZ_CM170492.1 coordinate 2,123,238, forward strand.
GGGGATAAGAAAAAGTCGTTTGATTGGCGCGTACTCTTTCCTCGATTTGCCATGCAGGAAGGGGAATTTGAGTGCTTTTATCCCACAGAGCCTCATCATCACTCAGCTCTTCCAAAACATTGACAAATGCAGCAAACATATCGTCAACCAGCTGTTCGGGAAAGATCCCAACTCTGATATCCCAGTTCACCACCAGAGAGCCGGAGTCCTCCATCGCCTGACAATCAATAAAGACTTGAGGAGTTTGGCTTATTCCAAACCTCAGCTTACGAGAAGTTGAGGTTTCTTCTGAGTCATTTTTTGAAATACCGATGGCGCTTGTAAAAACAATCGGCATTAAGGTCTCTCCACGGCCTTTCCTTCGTGATAATTCTCTAAGCACTTCTACGCCGGTAAAGAGTTTATGATCTAGGTCTTCAAACAGCTGCTGTTGCAGATGCTTTGCATTATCAAGCAATCCGCTTTCCTTCCAGTCCACCGCTAATAGGTTTATTGATGTAAAGTCTCCTACAATTTGTCCTACTTGTTCATGGAAAGCATGCCTATTAAGCAAGGTCAGATTTAAGCAAAATTTATTAGAAGTGCTCCATCGACTGAGTACAGCTGCATAGGCTGACATTACCGCAACTGACGGTGTTATGCTATGTGCCTGGGCTGATTGCTTAATCCGCTCCCATTTTTCCGGGGTTAAGGACATTGCACGACGACCAAACAACGGTGGCGCTTGAAGACTGTCTCGCCTTATGGGAAGGTCTGGCGCCGGAGGCAAATCATCCATTCGTGATAGCCAATAGGCTTTGTCAGCTCTATATGCCTCCCCATTCCTTAACTGTTTTTCCTTACTTAAATATTCCCTGAATGACATTTCCAGTCTAGGTAGTTCGATATTCGGTTCCCGATACAGTTCGTCAAACTGGTCAAGCAGCATCCAAATGCTAGCCCAATCGGCTATCAGAAATTCAATGGATAGGTGAAGAATATCGCTATCAAGACCATTTGTTACTTGTAAATCGAATAAAGGCCAGCGTGACGGTTCGTATACTTTGTGGCTCATCTCTTCCCTAATGTTACTTAACAATGCAGACCATTCTTCTGGTCGCATATTTTTGCCATCGTGTTTAGTTACGGTAAAATGAGGAGTTGTCTCTAATATCTCCTGGTAGCCATCCTTCCGAATTACTGCTCGTAACATATCATGCTGTACAATCAAACGATTCCATGCCTGTTCTACTCTATCTGCGTCCAGCTCACCGTAGTCCAACTCCATGTAGATATGGCACGCAACTCCACCATAGGAGAAAGAAGTATTTCGCCCAAGTAAATATGCGGATTGTATATCAGTCAATGGAAAGGCGTTATTGTCTTCTTCATCATTTTTGGCAAGCTCTCCGCTTGCCGCCTGCAAATAATCCAGAATTTCAAGTTTGTTATCTTTCATGAACTGCAAATCTTCTTCGGCCAAAGTGCCTTTTGGCGCTCTATAACGTAGTTTTCCATCCTCTTCCCAAAGCTTTATCCCCTTATTCTCCATAATAGCAATTGTTTTTTTCATATCTATTTGCATTGCGAACCTCCAAAATCAATAATCACATTTTTTATACAGAATTTGCGCTCTCACATTGGGCATTGTGCAAACGCTCCGGATCCAGGGGTATATTTAGTCCGGCTAACCCTATTGCCTGAATTTTCGTTTGATCAGCCGGAACCATTATCAGCCGGGAATCATTACCCACAAGTTTGCGTATTTTGTTCTCCAGATCCGGTTTAACGCCTAATCGTACCCATGAAATCGCTGAAGCACCATTTTGATGTAATATCTGTACAGGATGTTGAAGTGGGTCATATGCAGAGACTAAAAATGGCAACGTTTTAGGCATAGTAGCACAGAAGCTATACCGAACTTTTAACCCATCTGGCCGAGTGCGACTGCCATTAACAATCTTGGATATATCAATTCCAAGAGATTTTACATAGGCGCAAACCTGCTCAAATTGATCCGGCTTTGCCAACTGCTCATCCTCGGCTTCCAGGGCAAAATCAGCCAATCCCTCCGGAGAGTGGTACCAACTCATCCATCGATCTTTCATTTCCCGTCCTCCGAATAGCCCCACAAAAGGAGCCGCATATTTCAATGCCGCCCTCATTTGAAATATTTCAATAAACGGGCCTTGCGGGAACCAAATGAATGCGTTGCTGGATTTTTTGGGGTTTGTACCCCAATCAACGTGAAATCCACGCTGTTCAAACGCAGCTACTGCCTGATGGATATCATTGACTTTACATTGAACGTGACTGATTTTCAGCATATTAATTCCTCTCAGATATCTTTTTCAACAGCAGGCTTGCAGGATAATAGTCATAGATTGCATTTTTGATTAAGTCTGGATGCCCCAATGCGCCGGTTAATACCTGCCATTGTTGAGCAGTAAGTATAAGCCTCTGCTGTTGCCTTAAGGTGTCGCTATGACTTTCCTCGCCCCAGATTTGTTTTGCAATCACTTCTATATCCGCTCCTACAGCCTCAGGCCATCTTTTCCCTAATAAAACTCTAAACTCTTCCGGTTCCCTGTTATCCAGTTTTACTTGGCTAGGTTCCATCAAATGCTCTGGCAACGGGCCACTAAGCCCCCATGGAATATTTATATTATTGGTGATATGCATTCGAGGCTTCCATACGACAGGGCCATGTGTTTCCATTGAGAGGCTGCCGCTCTCAGTCCCAAGTGTGATTTCATGAAAAAGGTATAAATAATTGTCAGAATCATTGGGTGCTACCTGGTTATGCACACGGAAGGAAAAAGGGATGGTGCCAATCTTTCCCGCGATTGTTTGAAATGGACCCTCATTTTTTTGGTCGTGTGCGATTGTCATTGGTCGTGTGTTTTGTAAAGCTCTTACAAGTAACGCCATAAAGGGAAAAGAGACATGAGATGAAAAATCGGCATTCAGATATGAGATTTTCATCTGCGATATTAATTCTCTGGCAGAAGCAAAAAATGTCCTAGCGGCATTTAGGTGCATGTAAAGATTGCCAACGTGGAAGTGAACGCCATATCTATTTGCTGCTTTTATACACATTGAGATATCTTGATGGTGTACCGGGTGCTCCAGCAGCACAGATATTCCTCTGGAAATCAACTCTACTGCCAGTTCGGTGCCTTCGCCACCCATCACGCTGGATCGAATTACAACACAGGCCAAATCGATATTCTTGGGAATACGATCAATGTCGGTGAATAATTCAACTCCGTAATGCTGTGCGCCTATTTTTGAACGCTCGCTGCCTTTTGCAAAAAGGCCGGCAATTTCGAATTCCGTGTCAGGCAACAGCTTGAGTGCCTCTAAATAAAATTGACCAAAGCGGGACCCACAAACAAGAACCCGCAGCCGTTTACGTGTATGGCTGTACTCCATAGGCATCTCCTATAGCTTTTATAAAAATCTTCTTTATAGTACCCCGGATTCGTTTTCATCAGGGTTTAGAAGTAATTGCACCGGAATCTGATTATGAAGTCGATGTTTCACTAATTTTGCAAAACCAAAAACCTTATGAAGTGATTCCCAATTATCAGCAATTTCTCTTTCCTGTTTTTCACGCTTGATGCCGCTTGTCCCCTCGATAATTTCCCTGCGGAAATCCAGAAGCTCCTCTCCAATTGCATTTTGCCATTGTTGCATTGAGCTGTGCTGTTTGTTTTGTCTTTCCTGCGGGTTCAAGATGTGAACAGGCTCCTCATGAATAAATGATAAAGATTCCCAATCGCGATTATATTTATCGATAGGAATTTGTATCCTTGGGCGCCAGTTCACCGGTCCAAAGGCATCCTCAAGAGAAAGTCGCCCACTGTCATAGACAAATGTAAAACTATACAGCAGATGCATGAAAGCGTCTGGATTTTCAGGACAAAGCTCATTGTGATACTCAACAGTAACAGGTACGCCACCAAACGTTCCGGTTGCTATCTGAAAAGGCCCTATTTGTGGTTCGATATACTTGATTTTCATTCCTTGAGAATAATCAAGCGCTTCCAACATGATTTCGATGGCCGGGTATCCAACCTGTGTACAGAATGAAGAGCGAATATATAGGGGAGGAGCAATTTTATTGAGTTCTTTCGCAGCGCGAATAAATACATTAGTTTCTGTCAGACGAGTATAAAAATCACCTGTTCTGTATTTGACACCGTATTGGCGGGCCATTTCCCAGCTTTTACGCAAAAACCGGTTATGTACAGGCTGTTCCTGTATAACTGAACTTCCACGTCGCAATAATGCATCTACAAGGTCGCTTCCTACGCCGCCTGCTCCGTTTGATCGCACCACCACACAAGCGAGGTCTACATCGTTGGGCAATTCTTCAACGTTTGTGTAAAGAGGAAAGCCATGTTTATGTGCCAATTTTCTACTTCTGTCCGACCCTTTTGCCAGAATGCCCGCTACCTGAAATTCATCATGGTGATCCAATAAGGCATTAAGATAATATTGTCCAAACGTTGTACCACAGACAATCGTTTTTAAACGTTCGCTCAAAGAATTGTCCCTTCTCTCTCCATTAGGGTTTCTTCTAAAGTAAATGGCGACTCAGTGAAATCCATAATCCCTGAATCACGAAGCCATTGAAAAAGCCAATCCGCTTGGGGAATAGCTGAATAGGGTCCTTTCCACCCGTGGAGCTTCCCCATAAGCACAAGTTCAACACCTGCTGTCACCGCAGCCGCTGTCATTCGGTTGGCTGTAGTGCTGTGAATTAACAAAGTGTGTGTAGTGGAGCACGAATCACTATGTCCCACTACTTCTAACACAATTCCGGCATATGTTTTTTTATTCTGACAGTCCTTTTGGGACGCCTTGCATAACTGCTCGACGGTTTCATCAGGATGTGCTGTGAATGAAGCCCTCACATGCCTCATAATTTGTAAAGCATACCCGTTTTCCATAGCAGTCATCCAGCAGCCGTATTGAGGCTTTAATGTTTTTTCCAGCCAGTCGCATTCTTGGTCCAAGTAGGGAAACAGGCATAAAGAACTGTCGGACCAAGGTAACGTAATCTCACGCTTTTCGTGATATGGAACACGTTTGCCAAACTCATACACAGTCATTGGCAACTTCCCAGGTGCCCAAAGCCCTTGTATATATTCTCTTGCGGCAGTGGGGGAAAAAACATCCCTTACTGCATATATGAATTTGATACGCTCTAAATGCTCTATTCCTTTGCACATGGCCTTTGGGATGATACCGGAGATTCCTGGCAGGGAGCCGGCTTGATATACCAGGCATGGACTATCTATTTGTTCAAGACTGTTGTCGCCTGACGATGAGAGATATGGAATATTCTCTGTGGCGGCCACTTTAGCAAGCGTCATTTCTTCGTTGATGGAGAGACCGCTTGTATTGACAACCAGCTCACAATTTGACACAAATTCTCGCACACAATCGGGATTTTCCGCGTCCACTCGACATAATGTATGTTGTTTTAGACAGTTACGTACTTCCAAAGGAACCAAGTGCGGATTTCGGCCCCCCAAACGAAGATGAATTTGGGGATTACGGCTGAGTAGTTTTGTCACTTCCAAGCCAATGCTCCCATATCCGCCCAAGATTGCTATATTCATAACTCTCCCTCGACAATTTCACCTTGTGCATCTTGTTTTTCATCCACCAATTTTGCCAGTTCCTCAATTGTGGACTGCATAATCATATCCTTCAAAGACAGTTGAACTCCTGAGCGTTCTTTTAGTGTAACTAGAAATTTAGTCGCAAGAATGCTATCGCCACCCGCTTCAAAAAAGCTCAATGAGGGTACCGGGGCGCATCCTATCAGTTCCCTCCATATTTTCCCAACAAGATCTTGCGTGCCTTCCAATTCTTCCGCCGCACGCGTTGAAAAGTTTTGGCACAACTCATTAATCCGTTTTCTATCTATCTTGCCATTTTCGGTAAGCTGTAGAAACGGAATAATCGTATAGTTCATGGGGAGCATATATTCGGGCAGTCGAGTTTTTAACTTTTGACGGAGCGTTTGAATATCTAAATCAGCTCTCTCGCCAAATGGAATGGCTTCCATTGTTATTGACGGAGAGTTTGATAAGCGCTTGATATTGGCCTGTTGAAATGATGAGGCCGTAAAATATTCATTCCATTCATTTTCTGTAAAGAAGGGTTTTTTCACCGTTCCATCTTTTGCAGCAAATCCATTCTCCAAAAGTGCGGATATACATAGTCCCATAGAATCCAGCCCATCAAATTCTACAGCATAAAACTTACCCGTATTTTTCAAAAGGCATTCAGATTGCCGCAAGGCTTCTTCCGGATTATTCCAAGTATGTAATGTGTTTACGGCTATCACAGCATCAAAACTATGGAACTCTTCTTCAGAAATTGCCCCCTCTCGCTGAAGGGCATATTCAGCAATCAATCCCGCCTTTTCCAACCGTTCTTTTGCAATCGATAGCATACCGGAGGACGGATCAAACAATGTCCATGACGCATTAGGAATTTGAGAAATAAGCTTCTCAGCGGCAAGTCCACTGCGCGCTGTCAGGACGGCATATTTTTTTTCACCGTTACCTGCTTGCTTCAGATGCGCAACCACCTGTGAAATAAAAAGCTGGATTTGAAAGCTTTGGAATACCAGGTATTCTGGATTTAGCTCGGGCACATCCAACAATACTCTGGACTCCTTTACTCCGGTTAGCACTTCTCGCATCAGAGATATATGTCTGAGCATAACCTTATAAAGCGGTTGTTCAGGATTTGTTTTTCTCATCACCGAGGCATAGCGTGATCCAGGGGCGATTCCATTGTCAGCAATAAGAACCTGCCTGGAGCAAAGCCAATCCAACCACAAATGGTATGCCAAATTATAGTTTTTTGACTCCACATGCATAGCTTCAGTAAGATGATCAAACCCACAGACATTTAGTAATAACTGTTCAACAAACTCTTCCCGCTGAACCAGTGCGTTGTCCTCCATGTGCTCATTACTTTCCTCATGAGTAACAATGCACTTGCCACAATTAACTGTCGGTACAACAGCCGCTAGCAGTTGATTGCCGCTAGCAGAAACACATGCCATTGCCTGCTCGACTCCCTGCAATTCTTTAAGAGCATTCTCTATTTCGCTCAGCTCAATCCGAAAACCGTTCACTTTTACCTGGGTATCCATACGAGCCAAAAATTCCACTTTGCCATCTGTCCAATATCTCGCCAAATCTCCTGTTTTGTACCATCGAACACCATTCAACTCCATGAAACGATTAGATGTTAGCTCCGGTTGGTTAAGATATCCTTCTGCAACACCAGTTCCACCGATCCACAATTCGCCGGCCACATTATCTGGACAATCCATTCCATGAACATTAACAATTCGGAATAATTGATTGGCCAAAGGAGTGCCATAAGGGATACTCCGCCATTCATTTGGAATATTTTCCACTTCGAAGTAGTTCGACCAAATAGAAGCTTCAGTGGCTCCACCTAACGCAATAAAACGGCAATCCTTTGTGTGCTGTCGTGTTATGCTGAACAGTTCTGGCTTTACCCAATCTCCTGACAGAAACACCATTTTTAAAGGTAATAGGCCTTCCTTGTCAGAATTAACTGCCAATAGCATTTCATACATAGCCGGCACTGAGTTCCACACAGTGACTTGGTGCTCACGCACAAGTTTATCCCACACTCGGGGTTCTTTTTTCTGTTCTTCACCTAACAGCAGAAGCGTTCCACCTGCCGACAGGATACCAAACAAGTCATAAACAGAGAGATCAAAATCCAACTCTGAGAGTTGAATGGCCCGATTTTCTGCATCAAGTGCAAACCGGTTGTTAACATCAGAAATAGTGTTCCAGGCTCCTTTATGTGTTATCATCACACCTTTAGGTTTTCCCGTTGATCCTGAAGTAAATATGACATATGCCACCTGTTCCGGCTCAGGATATATGGGAACAGTTAATGGCGTCACTCCGTCGCAAGCGGCGTGATTCAGTATCATGACATCATTCCATCCCTGCAACTCCGCTTCACCGGCTTCATCTGTTAGCACAGCCTTTACAGGAGCAGAGAGATAAATGCTCTTTTTTCTCGCTAGCGGGTGATGCGTTCCTACAGGAACGTAAGCTGCGCCCGCACAGAGCACGGCATAGACATCTATAATCTGTTCAATCCCTCTTGGCGAAGAAACCGCAACATAGTCACCTTTATGTATTCCCATCTCCTGGAGAAATGCAGCTCGCTCTTTTATTTTGCTTACCAACTCACTGTATGAAATCCTTATGGGGCTCTCTAAACTATGATCGATCAGTGCAGTGCGATTACCATCCTTTTCAGCCCATGCAAACAGCCCCTGATGGAGACAACAAGGTGAAATATTGTGAACTGTATTATTAACGGAATCTCGTACTTGTTGCTGGGATTCAGGTAAAAATACTATTCGTTTTTCCCAATCTCCGTGATGAAGATAGTCCCATACTTGTGAAATTGTTTCAGAATATCCAGGCGGCTCAGCCTCAAAGGAGAGGCTTTCCAGAGGAATATTCTGCTGTTCCAAAAGACAAAGTCCTTCTAATACAGTTAAATTACTAAGTGGAACTAATTCTTCTTTTCCAGCATTCCAAAGACAATTAACTATGAGTAAAGGATAAGATTCTAGCGTTCTGTCGCTAATATGATATTTTCGCGCTTTATCACGTAGCGCTTGGTTAACGTAAGTCACGGTAGCTGCCATGGTATATTTCCTTTCATAATTCAGGTTTTGTGATAATTCATCTTAATTATCCAATAATATTAGAAAAAGCAATGGCCCAGTTTGTCGTCCATAACTTGTCCACCATTATAGAGCCATAAATTCGAATCTTTTCCGTTTGGATATATTACTTTATTTAAATTTATAACAATCGGATTGTATAGACTGCCATTATAGCTTTTTATATTATCTGCACAATTACAAGTCTCTTTTAATTCTATTGCAAGCCCCGTAATACTCTCTCCGATAATGGTTGAACACCCCTCAGTAAATGAATCATGTTCATATGCACCGATTCTTTTCAATTCATCATTAAGCAAAATTTTATGTTTTTCAAATGCTTTATTTTTTATATAGGCATAATGTTGAATATCCTTTAAATTCCCCATTTCGCTTATAATAGATCTTACATCTACAAATGTTGTTGCATCACAATGCTGCAATTCATTGAATCTCAACACATCAGCTCCCCAGTCTTTTACAAGTTCGTATGTCCTGATACAATCATCTAAATTTTCAATTCTTCCTTTAATTAAATTAGCATTAATTCTAACTTTTACATTTTTGTCTCTACAATATTTGATAGCATTTTTAACGCCATTAAAACTAATTTGCTTGCCATATACTAGTGCATTTTTAGATTCATTATAATGATTAATGGAAATACATAGCCAATCTATTTTCTTAATTATTTCTTTTTCAGTATTTGACAAAACATCTAAGGTAATGCCACACGTAGTTATATAAACTTTCCGATTTCCAATTTTTATTCGATTTATATATTCAAGCAAATATGGAGCTACAAAAGGTTCTCCTCCTAAAATGAAAATTGTTGCATCGTCATCGGTATTAATTAAAGTATTAGAAATAATTTTATCGATATTGGAAACCGTTTCCATACCATTTTTTTCAATGCAATGCTCACATTTACAAGGGCAATCTGAAGTTATTTTTACATATAGTAGCTTCTTGCCCTCAAACATGCAGGAATTTTTTGCGTTACCTTTCACCATTTTCATAAGAAATCTCCTCGTATTTCATCAAAGTAGGTACCCTTTGCCGAACAAGATCAAAAATTAAATTAGTGTTGATACTGATTATCATTATCGGTAGTAAAAAAATTATATCGCATCTCATATTTTTCTTCTAGGTCAAAAAGGATAAGTTTTATGGTAAAAAGTATTTAGACACAAGGAAATCATTATTCCTTGTGTCTAAGCTAATAATACATGATTTGTGTAATTACTCTATCCGCTGCACTACGTATAGTTTTTGCCCAAATACACTCATTGGATGAGATTGTTTTGGTAGTTCAACTAATATCTTATATCCGGTCGTTTCCAACAATTCACGCCAACGATCATTAGTAGTGAATGTCGTCTGTTCATCTAAATGACTGTCATTAGATATATTCATCATAAACACTTGCGATACCAGGATTTCCAAAGATTCCTGGACAGGCTCGGAAATATATAAACATCCATCAACTTTTAGACATTGTCGGATATTTGCCAACGTCTTTATTAAATTGTCAGCGTTATTAAACACGCCATTTGCTATCACCACATCCATACTGGAGTTTGGAATGCCTTGTTGTTCTAAATCTTCATCAATATTGATGATCTGATAATGAATATGATCTATATTCTGATACCGCTCTTTTGCACAATCTAAAAAGAATTGGCTTAAATCAGAATATAGATATTTGTAACTGTGAGGATATCTTTCGGAAAGGCACTTCAACACAATATCAGTTGTTGCCCCTGTTCCTGCACCCACTTCTAATATTCTGTAATCACTATGCCCTTCCGTACCAGGGAAACTATGTATTTGGTGCAAAATCGCTTGTGCGATACTATAGTTTAAGTATTGGAAGATGATGGTATCCTTATATAGTGAGTTTGCGTATCCAATCTTGCCTTCGGGAAAAAGAAGAAGGTTTGCATTGACAGTTCCCGATACTAGCCCTGACAATTGGTTTATATTTTTGCTCAAATATTCACCTGCCAGGGGTGAACTGAGATGATAATCCCACAGTGCATTCCGGTTCTGTTGTGCTTTTTCAACGTCCTCAGTACTTACCAATTGCAAGGCTTCCCACATTTGCCGGTTAAAAGTCAAATATTCATTTTCTACGAGAGCCTTAAGCCATCTTCGCAAAATGATTTTACCTTTGGTATTAGCGTTTGCTTTCGAGAAAATTTCTTTCTCACAGTAACCTCGTGATTCGGTGAATATGTCTTTTTGTATAAAAAAATTCATCATTGCATGACGCACAAGCAACTCGCTAGCAGAAATGGATTGCTCAAGATATGATCGTTCGAATCCGTCCACCATCTTATCGGCAAATTGGCTGCATCGATTTATTGAGCCTATATCACCATATTCCACGGAGCATATGTTCCAAAGCTGGAAGTCACGCTGTAGCTGATAGTAGGAAACAGGAGTTTCGTCAGAAATGTAATTATCACGACCAAATGCATTTTTCAGAAGAGTATAATACTCAGCCAGCATCAATTGCTTTTGCATCCGAATTGCATTATGCTTACCGGATTCCCACAGAGGCGCAATCTGCTCAAGATATCGATTTATTTCATAATCATTTTCATCAGAGTTATTCAGAAAAGCACGTCCGCTAACATGCCACAATTCTTTGAGTTTTGATGTATCATTTTGCAGAGACTCTGCAAGGGAAGCCTCGTCTTGTGAAGAAGGTGAAACTGGATGACGATTCCATATTACCGGCCCGTGCGGCCCCTCAAATGTCAGTTGGCCATTCACAAACCTTGTTGATAGCAAATAATCATCTGGAGTAAATATTGTACCGTCGCACTCAACTTTAGAAAGTAGATTTATGATAACGGGATATCCACAAAATTTGAATACTCCTTGCTGCATTCCACCATACTCGTTATATACTTCTACGATTTCCATGGGCCGGAGGCTGGGTAACAGGTCGTTCAACTGTCCCAAAAAATAGTACAGTTTTTTTTCGTCAAGTTCTACCGTTATCGATATTGGCTTACTACGCGCGGCTGCAGCTTGAAAACACGCACGATAAGTAATTGAACCCTTAGCATATGCCCATAAATCCGCAACATCGAAGAGTAAGCCAGCTTTTTGGGCAGATTTGAAACATTTCTTTAAGTTATCTGCATTTAACGGAAACAGGGACAGGACGGAAAGCCCTTGTGCCATAAAAGATAAAATAGTATCGGTCGGTTCTTCTCCGGCAGGAATAGAAGAATCAGTGATAAGTTTATATTTTTCAGTATCCTTCATCAAACAATGTCCTCCATCGGATTATCTGTTTTCACACTGCCTTAAGCAGGGACTATTTATGGCCATTATCATTCAAGTATTTTTTTTTAATCTTGTTTCCTTGTCCTGCAACAATCTGATAACTGATATTTGACCAATCATTATCCGTACACACCATAGATACTAAATCAATGTAGTCTGAAAACATTCTCTTAATGTACTCCGGGGAAAATAGTTCGGATATGTAATCCCAAGATAGCTTTAGCAATCCTTGATCATCACGAACATGATGATCAAGACACACTTGGGGCGTTCGGCTCAATGAATATACTTCTTTAAAATCTGTTTTTAAATCATTCGCTTGTGTTCCACCAAGGACACAGGTAAACACGACTGGCATAACAGCTTTACCTGCTTTACCCCGCGCCAATTTTTTTAATACTTTAGTCCCATCATATTCTCTAAACTGTAATAGCTTCCAGAATTGCTTTTGGACATATCCAACTTCAGAAAGAAAATCTTTCCCCTCGTTTCCTGGAGAAGATACAAACCCAATGTTCGTAAATTCGCCTAGAACCGTATGGATTTCTGGATGTACCATATGACGGTTAAAAAGCGTAAGGTTTAGAGTTAATGCTGGGCAGGCTGCCCAAGCTGACAGAGTTTTCATGAATATTGTACATATGGTAGAGGCCAAAGTAACATGGTGCTGTTTAGCATTATTCAAAAGAGATGCGGTCTCTTCTTTAGAAAAACTATATTCAAATCGTAAAAATTCCGGATCTACTACCTCCGAGAACGATTTGACATATCGAAGTGCCGGGGCTTTAGGCATTATTGGAAACAGATCTGCCCAATATGTTTCTGCATCTTTCTGAACTTTTGAGTTCATTTCAAATGTTTGTTTTTCCATTAGATATTGTTGAAATGTATAGTCTGGGAATGAGACTTCTTCACTATTGTAAAGCTGAAACAACTTCTCTATCATCAGTTTTGCGCTTGTTGCGTCCAGAATGATGCAATCAAAACTGATATGCAAAACATCTTTTTCTGGCATATGGCTAACTGCGAACCGAAACATAGGCCATTCACCCGGAGAATATACATGCCTCTGCCATTTGTTTCGTATATTCATTAATGCTTCGGCATTTTGAACATCATATATTTCAATACGAACCGGTGGAGTGCTTTCCATAAGATATTGATATCCAGCCGGCATGATTCGAAATCGAAGCGCATCCGAGGCACATACTATTTGATTAAGTGCATTTTCAAGCCTGCTTACGTCAATATATTTTTTTTCATATTCCAGATAATAATGCGCATTGGTATTACCCAGTTCATATTCATCAGAACTGCCCAGTAAATATGCATACTGAATTGGAGTTAGCGGGAGTCTCTTTTCAATGGGCTGTGATTCAGATAGATACCTGATCATTTCTTCCTTATGATTTTTGAGCGTTTCAGTGATATCTGTCAGTATTTTCCTTGGTGCACGGAATTTTAGTTTATCATTTTCTAACCAAAGCGCCACTCCCTGTGATTGCATATCCGCAACTAGTTTTTTAATACTATTCATTGTTTGCTCATCCATATGTTTTCTCCTAAGTTAATCTCACACAATACCGGCCTTAATAAAATGCTTTCTTAAAATCCTCTTGCCCAGGAAAGCTCCCAGCAAAGCTCCTGCTATGGACACCACCAGGATCCCCGCGAATACTGGTCCGTTTAACAGTTCAATAATTTTATTGATGTAAACCTCGTCATAGCCCCGACTAGTTGCCATTGTCCGATATGCATCCGCAAAAAATACCAACGGGGCAAAAGAGCCAACGGCATAACCACCAATTAAAACCGCATAGCCAATCGCAATTCTTTTCAGGTCTTTATATGCCCCCCAGATAACCAGTTCTCCCAACAGGGCCGCTATGACGACGGCCGTGATCAACGGCCAGGAAATTCCCAAAAATAATGATACCGTCCCTTGCAGAATACCGCTGAGTAAAAGCGTACCGGTTTTGGCGACTTTGACCATCAGCAGCATAAACACCACTCCCAGAGGTATCGCCGCGGCTGCCGGTACAAAAATACTGGCAAGGGGAACTATCCCTAAAGCCATGGCAAAAATGAGCATAATGACCATAAACACCGCATTAAGTACACCCAAGATAATCAGGTCTTTGACCTGCAGTTTATTGTTTTGATTCATAATAGTCTCCCTCTCTCTCCGGCTTCTTAAGACTTATTGCGTGCCGTCCGGTGCGTTCACTGGCTACTAATTGCGAGCTGGACTGTCATATTCCAGCGCAGGCGATCATCCCAGCGGTCCGGGTCAATGGTCACCGTATAGGTAATATCCCCCCGCTTTTTCTCCCCATAGGGCCGAATAAACCTGACCCGGCCGGTGATCTCCAGGTCCGGTATGCCGTCAAAGGTCAGCAGTACCGGGTCACCGGGCCGTACCCTGGCAATCATCAGTTCGGTCAAATCATCGCTCCTCACTTCCCAGGCTGTTTCATCGGCAATTCGTACCAGCACCGTTCCGCCGGCGGCATGCTCGCCTACTTTTACATCCAGATAGGCCACCGTACCATCGATCGGCGCCCTGAGTTCCGTCTTATCCAGCAGGCTTTCGGCTTCCACCAGTAAACTCTCCTGGGTCCTTAGATCGGCCTGGGCCTGGGCCAACGCGGCCCGGCTGCGCTCGGCGGCGGTCCGGGACTGGTCAAGCTGCTGCCGGGAGGTGGCGGCGGCCTGGTCCAGACGCAGTTGACGGGCAAGCTCCCGCTCGGTGTCTGCCACATTAACCCTAGCCTGTTCCACGGCGGCGGCGGACCGGCTTACATTGGCGCCGGCGCTGCCCACCCGGGCCTGATAGTCCCCGCGTATCAGGCCAATCAACGGCTGGCCGGCCCTGACCCGCTCCCCTTCTTGAACCAGCACTTCACCGATGGTGCCGTCCACCGGCATAACCATCTGCGCATAACGTACCGGAAAGACGATTCCTTCGGCCAATACACGCTCATCGGCCTTGACCGGCGGCAGTTCCGCCTGCTTATTCTGCCGCCCTTGGGACAGCCACCATATGCCGGTTACGATCACTGCCAGCAGCAACAGTGCCGCCAGCCGGCGTCCCCGGAAAAATCGGCCGCTTGCAGACCCGACCGCCCGGTTTATTCCTGCCTTTTCTTCTGTCTGCTTGTTACTATTCATAGTTGAGCACCTCCCGTACGCTCATCCGGGCTGCGTTCCTGGCCGGCAGCAGACCGGCCAGCAGCGACAACAGGCCCGACACACCCAGCCAAATGCCCACGCCGGAAAAACTAAAATGAAAATCCAGTGGATAATGATAAAATAACAGGCCGACCTGGCGTTCAAGCAACGCGGCCACAGGCACGGCCAGCACCACTCCGGCCAGCCAGCTAATCAGGCCGATGCTCAGGGCTTCCAGCACAAATATCTGGCCGATATCCAGACTGGAGGCGCCAATGGCCCGCATCACACCAATTTCCCGCGTCCGTTCCAACACATTAAGCCCCAGGGCACCTGCCAGTCCCAGTACGCCCACAACAGCCAACAGTACGACCATAATCAAAAGAAAGGTAATCAATATATCATTCCCTTGTTGAGTACGCTGCTTGGTCTCCGCAACAGTAGTCACCCGTTTAACCTTCAGTCCCTGCCGCTTCAGATGTTCATCCACAGCACGCCCCAGGGTTTTCTGCGCCTGGGGCGCGTTGTCTGCGGCCACAATTTGTACTGAGCGGGCCCGGCCGGCCTCCTGTATCGCCCCGCTCAGCCAACTATACGGAGCATACACGCAAGTCCTTTCCCACACCCCCTGCGCAATGCCCACCACAGTAAACCGCAGTTTATGTTCACCTATTTTTACAACGGCCGGCGCACCGACCGTCAGGTGCGGATTGTCGTTCACCATTGTGGTATCCACCACCAGCGCATTTTCATCGCCCGGAACAAGCCAGCGTCCATCAAGGATTACCGGCCGGATGAGCTGCGTACCGGCCGTCGGCGCTAAGATGGTTACTTCGCTGCTGGCCGCATTTTCCGATTCCTTCCGTTCATCCCGCAATATCCTGCCCGGGGTAAACCCCCAGACTTCCGCTGCTTTTACACCCGGTATCCGCATTACTTCCTGGGTTATGCGGCCAGTCCGATAGCTCTCCGTAAATTGGATCATAACATCATAACGATAGTACTCCAGGGTATTCTCCAGATTCGCATTGAGCGACGCCCGCACAGAAAATACCGCCATAAACGCCGTACCGGCCATGGTCAGTGTCAGCAGCGTCAGCACCAAACGGCCCCGCCGCCGGAAGATGTTCCGCAAAGACAGCACTACCGGACGCGGCAATTCTTGCCACTTTGCCAGCGCTATGTCCAGGCAGCGGTCAAAGCGCCCGCCGGCAGCCTGGCTGCGAATACCGTAATCGCTGATCGCTTCCCGCACAGTAAGTCCCGCCCCCCGCCAGACCGGCCACAAAGCCGCTGCCAGCGGTATGCCGACAGCTACCGCCGCCTCCAGCAGCAGTACCTGGCCCGGTAATTCCAGGCCGCCGGAATCAAAATTAAATAAACCAGCCATAAAACCGGTCAGTGCGCTGGCTGCTAGCGCTCCCAGCGGGGCGGCCATCACCAGGGCCAGGATCCCGTACGCGCCCACAAGCGTCAGATACATTCTTAGCAACTGTCCCCGCTGCGCTCCTATGGCCTTCATAACTCCCAGTTGCCGCACCTGCTGCGTCAAAATGGCCGAAACGGTATTGATAAGCAAAAAGGTGCTCAACAGCAGCGATAAAACTCCCATTACCGCCAGCAGCAGCAGGATGGCGCTGATTGGCCCCTGCATAAGATGCTCGCCGGGTTTGTTCACCTGAAACCAGGTTATTGTCGTACCCCCTTGCTCCAGTTTGCTGAAGGCCCGCCGGCCTACCGCCTCGATGGGGGCTGTCGCTTTCCCCTGCAGCACCCAGGGCTCGACCACCAGGTTCACCTGGTTGAGGCGCCGCTCTTCATCCAGCTTTTCCAGGGTATCCATGTTAACATATCCGTAGGAGCGGCCGCTGAACAGGCTGGATATCTGGCAGGGATCATATGCGATTCCGGTTACCTTGAGCAACCGTTTATTGCCGGCGGCGGTTTCCACCAGAATGCGGCTCCCCTCACCCATTCCCAGTTCCTTTAGAGACGACCGTTCCAGGAGGACGTCGCCGTCCCCCGGCGGCCAGGCTCCCGACTGGGGCCGTACTACATTCACCTTTTGTTTGATATAGTCTGGAATGGCGGTTAACCACATGTACCGCCACTCGCCGCCGGCGGTGCGCACCCTTACGTCCGCATTGAACCGACCGTCGGCTTCCCTGACGCCCCTCAGGCTGCGGATGCTGTCAATGAGTTCCTCATCAAAGGAATCGGCATACAAGCCGACATCGGCCGGCGAAGCGGCCCCCCAACTGCCTGCCAGGTCCCGCTGAAACATCAGGTAGGAGCTATACACCATGCCGACGGCGAATACCCCGACCGCAATGGATAACACTACTAGCAAGCTCCGCAGTTTGTTGCCCGTCAGATCCACCCATACCTTGCACCAGCGTGGCGACAATAACCGGTACCTAAGCATCGCCGCCACGCTCCGCTGCGGTCGGCGGCCTGATCCCGCCCTCAGCCACCGTGACGATACGGCTGCTTTGGCGGGCAAGATCCTGATCATGGGTGACCATGATGATGGTTTTGCCGGCCTGGGTCAGCTCCCGAAAAAGCTCAATGACTGCCACGGCCGTCCGGCTGTCGAGATTGCCAGTCGGCTCGTCCGCCACCAGGAGCGGCGGATCATTGGCCAGCGACCGGGCAATAGCCACCCGCTGCTGCTGGCCACCCGACAGATTGGCCGGCAGCTTGCCGGCTTGCTGTCCGACACCAACCAGTCCCAGCAATTCGAGCGCCCGTCTGGGACGTGCCGCCTTGTCATATACATTGCAAAAATCCATGGGCAGCATGACATTCTCCAGCGCTGTCAGAGTCGGCAATAGTTGGAAGAACTGAAACACCACCCCCAGTGTCCGGCCCCGCCACACGGCAACCTGGTTCTCAGTCAAGGTATGCACCGGCGTTCCGGCCACCCAGACTTCCCCGTCGGTGGGCCGGTCAATGCCGGTGATCATATTAATCAACGTGGACTTGCCGCTGCCAGATTTGCCCACCACGGCCACAAATTCTCCCCGGTCCACCTGCAGATTGACTCCTTGCAAGGCTGTAAACTGGCCGGCGCCAGTCGTATACACCTTGCGCACTGCGGCCAGTTCCACTGCTGCCGCATCCGGTCGGCAAGGCGGCAAAATCACTGCCATCAGGCCGGATAACCATTTTTTCAATACCGCTCCCTCCTGTTCACTAGCGCCTTAAGAAAACCCCCGCACAGCGAGGGTTTTCTTAATCTACAGCCGGCCTTCCACACCAAACACAATTTGACGAGACGCCATCGGCTGCGTTCCAATCGTATCAAACACATACAGCGTTTCATAGGCCCGGTTGGTCAGATTATATACTTTGGCATATACCTTGACATCGGGGTTCATTTGATAGCTGGCCACAACATCCGTTACCCAGTATTGCTTAGAGGTAAATGCCTCCAGGCTGCGGCCGGTGGCGCCGCGCAGTGAAACGTTTACATTCCAGGCATTATTGTGGTACTGGGCCCCCAGCCGATAAGCATTGGGGTTGCTGTTGGCAATGTCCGACTGGTACCCGCTGCCGGTCTTGTCGTCCTCTTTCGACCGGAGATAAGAGTAGCCGGCAGTCAGGTCCCAATGCTTGGTCAGCGGGTGAATTACGCTAATATCCAGACCGCGTTTTTTCTGTTCCGCCATATTAACCATTTGGGAGCAAGCGCCTACATCTGTGAAAACATACTGCCATTTAAAGGCATTTTTTAAATAAGTGCTGAACAGACTGGCCTGGATGGTTGTGCCGCCGGACAGCTTAGTGTTTATGCCCAGGGTGGTAGTATGTCCATCCTCCGGCTTGAGATCGGGGTTGTGCCGGTAAACTGAATTACTCAGTTTAAATAAATTGGTCGCATTGGGACCCCTATACACCTGACCCCAAGACAAATAGGCATTGGTGGTTTCATTGAGTTTCCTGTTGAGGCTGAAGCGGGCAGTTGACTTGCTCTCATATTCACTGGGATCGTCATGCCTCACACCGGCGGTGAACATCCAATTGGGATCCCAGTTCCAACGGTCTTCCAAGAAATAGCCCAGATTGCGCATTTTATTATTGACATAGTCAATATTCCGATCATCGACATAGGTATTGCGCCAGTCAAAACCGCCCAGCAGCGTATGCTGGTCACTCAAACGCCGGGTTTGATTCCATTCAATGCCGTCCTCCTCGTCAATATAAATGGACAGAGATCCAGGGCTGACATTCGCCCAGCGTAGCTTGTTATGATTGCGGTAAATCTGCAGGTTATTGGTCACTTTTTCTCCCTGCTGCCAATGATAAGTCAGAGACACATTGTTCTGGGTGATCTGGCGATTGGCATCCGATTGGAAAAATTCGACGAAATATGGACCATAAGGAAAACGTCCCGGTTTTGCTATCGGCGAACCGGCGTCTTCCTGCAAATGGTCGAAATACAGAGTCAGAGTTCTGTCCTTACCGAGGTCCTTGTCGATGCGGACCGAAGTGGTCTCGCGGGAAAAATCGCTGTTAGGCATGGTCACAACCTGACCGGTGTTTGGATCTTTGTATTCATAATGGTCCTGTGTCCACCGTCTGGCTGTTACATAGTAGCCGGTATCACCGCTTTTACCGCTGGTTTGCAGACTGTAGCGCCTTGACCCCCAGCTACCGAATTCGCTTGCTGCCGTCGTACGGGGCTCCTCCCCTTTGCGGGTAATGATATTGATAACACCGCCAACCCCGGAGCTGCCGTACAGTGACGAGGCGGCTCCCCGCACCACTTCAATCTTTTCCACGCTAGACAGATCAGGCAGGATACCCAGACTATACCCGATGGATAATTGATCAGTCCGCTGTTCCTGATTAATCCTGCGGCCATCCACCAGGACAACTACCCGGCTGTCGCCGTTGAGGATAGCGGAAGAACTATCCCCCGCACTGCCGCCCTCCACGGTCACATTGATGCCGGCCTGGGTCAAGGCTTCGGCAATGGTAGTGATATTTTTTTGTTCCATCTCCTCCCGGCTTACTACCGTGACATTGGCCGCCGTTTCTGTGCGTTTGGTCGGCATACGGCTGGCCGTCACCACATATTCATCCAGGCTGAATTCCGCCTCTCCCACTTCCTCCGCAGTCGCCTGCGCCGACACGCCCAGCAGCAGTACCCCGCTCAGCACCATGTGCAATATCTGTTTTTGCCTTTTCCTCTTACCCATACTTGCCTATTCCCCCTCTATGAATGTAAAGCCTTACTGATTTTCCAACTTCCCGCATGCAGGCGGCGCTGCCAAAAATCGTAATATTGGCCTTCTTCTGCAATAAGTTCCTGATGAACGCCGTTTTGGATAATTTTCCCATCATCAATTACCAGTATCTGGTCAGCCTCCCTGATGGTAGACAACCGGTGGGCAATGACCACCAGCGTCTTGTCCTTAACCAGCGCATTGATGGCTTCCTGGATATGCTTTTCATTATCCGGGTCCACACTGGCCGTGGCCTCATCAAGCAGAATAATCGGCGCGTCCTTCAGGATGGCCCTGGCAATGGAAATGCGCTGCTTTTCCCCGCCGGACAGGGAGGAGCCGCCTTCGCCCACCAGGGTATCATAGCCTTGTTCCAGTTCCATGATAAAATCATGACAACCGGCTTTCCGGCAGGCTTCTGTTACTTCTTCCTGCGTAGCATCGGGTTTGCCGAATTTGATGTTATTTAGTATCGTATCGTGAAACAGGTATACTTGTTGAAATACCATACTGATATTTTTGAGCAAACTGTCGCAGGTCATTTCCTTGACATTCACGCCGCCAATTTTGACTTCACCCTCCTGAACATCCCAAAAGCGGGCCATCAAATTGACAATGGTTGTTTTGCCGCAGCCCGACTTGCCGACAAGCGCCGTCATACTGCGCTCCGGAATGCGAAAACTGACATTATGCAGCACTTTTTCCTGCTCATAGGCAAAAGAAACATTATTAAATTCAATATCAAAATGCGCCAGTTTTATATCCTTGCCGGCCTCATCCATAATGGCGATCTGCTTGATGGCATCATACCGGTTAAGGGCAACCTCCATAATCCGCATAATAATGCTCAGTACCCCCAGCATTTTAAAAGGAAGATAAGATTGAAACACAAAAATCAACATCATCAACAGAAAAGGCAATTCCATGGTCTGTTTGAGAGTAAAGTAGCAGGCCGCCAGCACGGTAAGACCTGTTCCCCAGGCGAAGCAACTGTCATACCGCAGGCTGGGCGGAATAAACTCTTCTTCAAACCGGATGGACATATCCCGGTGCTTTTGAAACTCCCGGTTTATTTTCTCCCCCCGTTTACCGGTCATATTGAAGGCTTTTATTACGGAAATTCCTTTTACATATTCAAGCACGGCGCCAATCAGCCGGGACTGGCTTTCCTGTTTGAGCACGGTCTGCCGTTTTGCCACCCGGTGAACCCTCTCCAGAGCAATAAAGGCCGCCAGCAAGGTAACGGTGGAAATCAGGCCGATTCTGTAATCCAAAACAATCATTATGATGCAGCTGATCGGCGCGCTTAAATAAATGGAAATGACGCGGGCCAGCATCGACATGGAATGTTCTTCGATAAAAACCAAATCCGAGGTAACCACGGCCGTAACATTGCCAATATTGCCCTCGGAAAAATACCCCATCGGCAGTCTTTTTAAGTGATCGCCCAGCCTGATTCTTTCTCCGGCGAAAATTTTGTAGCCGGCACTGCTCTGCAAGCCGTCAACCAGGCGTTTGGATAAGGCCCTCAGCACCACACTGGCGGCGACAACAGCGCCAGCAATCCAGGCGTCGCGGCTCTCAAGCCTGCCGCCCGCCAGCTTAATAAGGATAAATAAAACCGCGAGAATAGGGACCTGCGTAAAGATGGCTTCAAAAATACTGGCAACAAAGGCTAGTTTTATTCTCCCGGCATATTTGCCGGAGAGTTGTAATATCCTGCCGATAATCCTAAGCATTTTGCCCCTCCTTAACTTGAATTCCCCAGTCCAGCGTTTGCTGATGAGAATCCCACAGCGACTGGTATTTTATGGATTTTTCCAACAATTCGGCATGCGAGCCTTGCATAAGCAGACGGCCTTTATCCATCAGTAAAATCGTATCGGCCTCCACAATTGTGGACAGCCGGTGGGCAATGACAATCACGGTTTTACCGATAATCAGCTGATTTAACGCTGCCTGGATTTTATCCTCATTTTCCGGATCGGTAAATGCAGTAGCCTCATCCAGAATGATAACAGGCGCATTTTTCAAAATCGCCCGGGAAATGGTAAGGCGTTGCTTTTCCCCGCCGGAAAGCTTGTTGCCCGCCTCGCCGGCGTTGGTGTCATACCCCTTTTCCAATTTCATAATAAATTCATGGCACATAGCCATTTTCGCTGCCGACAGCACCTCATCATCACTGGCGTCAGGCCTGCCAACGCGGATATTCTCCATAAGGGAATCCTTAAACAGAAAGGTGTCCTGCGAGACATAGCTAATCAAATTCATCAGCCGTTCAAAAGACATGTCGTTAATATTGACGCCGCCGATCGTAATCCGGCCCTCTTTAACATCCCAAAAATGTACCAGCAGCTTAGCCAATGTACTCTTGCCGCTCCCTGACGCGCCGACAATAGCTGTAACATTGTTTTCTTTAGCGCAAAAGGAGACCCGGTCAATGACCTCTTTGTGATCATAGGCAAAAGTAACATCCTGAAACTCCACATTATAATCTTTCGGAACAGTTCCCTGGTCAATAAACGTCAATTCTTCACCGGTAAATGTTTTTTCCAGTTGGCCTATTTTATGTTTAAGAACAGGAAGCGTAGGGAAAAATTCCACCAGCCGGATAAACGGCTGCCCCAGGCTCATGGATAACAGCAGGGCAAAGACAAAGGTGGCCAGGGTTAATGTTCCATCAAGATAAAGCATTGTGCCTACAGGCAGCAAAAACAGTATGGTACAGGGAAGAACTGCGCCGTAAATCGCCATATACGTCCACGATTCACGGAACCACGCCAGTGTATACTTTTTATAATCCTCCACCGACGACACATAGTTTTCGTAAGAACTCGTCGTCCGGTTAAATATTTTAATGACTTCCATACCCGAGATATATTCGATTATGGTCGCGTTCATTTTGCTCGCAGCGCTATAATAGTGTTCCATTTTTTTAGTTTCGCTCTTCGCCATGATAATAACAGCTATGAGGCCAATGGCCATTGCGGCAATCGAAAGCAGGGCCAGACGCCAGTCCAGAATAAAGAAGATAAGATAAATAGCGACCGGCGTGAGAATATAAGGTATGCCTTCCGGCAGCATATGGGCAATGAGCAGTTCCACACTTTCGATGTCATCGACAAAGTTTTTCTTATAACTACCCGTCCCGTTCGCCTGGATATCCCCCAGCGACAATTTGGTCAGCTTATCGGCAAATTTTATTCGCATTCCCATCAGAGTATCATAAGCCGCCTCATGCGATAATGCCAATCCCTTGTAATGCAAAAATGACTGTAATAACAAACAGACAACAACGGCGCCGCTCATAAAGAGTACATAATCCGTCGTGGCGGTATGCGTTTCCACAAAGCGTAAAATAATATCATACACAATTAAATAAGGGCCGACTCCTGCAACAACGCTGCCCAAAATAAGCAGTAATGCGAAATATAGCTTACTTCTATGTTCCCTGGCATAAAATAAAACTTTTTTGAATCCACCCATATTTCATCCTCCAATCATCCCGCCAATGCCTGGCAAAAGCCTAAGAAGCCGCCTGTATTCCCCCCTTGTGCGGCAGCTAAGGCTAGAAGCAAAGCCATTTTTTTGGCAGTAAAAAAAGCATCGTACTGAAAGCCGGAGACATCAGGATTTTCATTCCGGCATTAATCACACCTAAAACAACCATCTCCTTAATTTGCATCTTTTTATTTCATCCATAAGGTCTTCCCCCTTGCCTTTTTACCTGCCTATATAAGCAGAACATCTTGTTGTTAATGATATTCATTCTCATTATCGCCAACAAAAGAATTATACCGTATTCTCCCGTCTTGCTTCTAGGTCAAAAAGAATAAATTTCATGGTAAAAAGTATTTAAGGCACAAAGAATGCATCATTCCTTGTGCCTTAACTAACTATCCATATGAAAGCAAAGTTACAGTTTCTTACTGTATTGTGACGGATTAACGCCATATTTTCCCCGGAATTTTTCCGCGAAATAACTTAAATCATTATAGCCAACCAGTGAAGCCGCTTCCGTAACCCGGAGTTTTTTGTCCTTGATCAGCAGGCGCGCAAGTTCCAGCCGTTTGTCAATAATATAGGCATGAACAGGCAGTCCGAACAATTCCTTAAAGCCGGTTTTCAGCTTATATTCATTCAGGCAGATCAATTTTGCCAGTTTTCCCAGCGTCGGCGGCGCCGCAAGATTTTCGTCCAGAATCTTCCTGGCTTTGTATAATGCCTCTCGGTCATAGGCGGAAACTTCGCCTGCCGAGGGCCTGGTGTCGTCTTCAAAAACAGCTTCATCCAGATAGACGGCAACCAGCTCCAGTATTTTTCCTTCCAGATAGATTTTTTTCAGATGTTCCTGGTAGCGGCAATTCATCATTTCGTTAAGAATCAGGCGGATACTTGGGGAGGTTTTTCCATTACAAAAAAAATTACTACCGGCAAACAGGCTTTGACATGCGTCTTTTCCCCTGTGCTGCATAAAACTGGTAATAATGTCAAGCTCAAACTCCACACAAATCCCCCAAAAGCGTGAACCCGGATGATAGCTGCTGATACTGATGCCGTGATCGCGGTTGAATATACAGCTTTCCCCACAGGCTACCTCATATTCCTTTTTATTCCCGTCCACGCTCCACCGGAATCCTTCCCCCAGACAAAAAGCAAAACTGCACAGGAAGCTGTTTTGCATGCCGCCCATTACCATCTTTTTATAAAAGGTCATATCGCTTATCGATATTCTCATTGATGGTTTGACAACAATTCTTCTAAAATAGCCCTTTCCAACTGCTTCCGGTATTGCCATCTCATTTTGAAATGAATCTGTTTTGTATATCCGAATGAGTCCGGCGCACACAGGGCAGTTTTTATCTTTTGGATTAAATATCTGATATTTTTGTGCAGCATTTTCCATCATCATATCACCCCACCTTTCAACTCAGGTTCTGTTGATCAGGTTACCGATGTGTCATTCAAGCATAAAAAGTTTTTTCAGTTGTTCCAGACTGCTGTCATTGAAGGAAAAATCATCACTGATCCTTCCACCTTCCAGATATACAACCCGCGAACAGGTATGTACGATAAACTCATAGTCATGGGTGATGACAAATACCGTTTTTCCCTCTTCTGCAACCTTCTGTAGCATGGAAGCAACCCGCCGCATGTTTTCTGCATCCAGACCGCTGGTGGGTTCGTCAAAAATCAGTATGTCCGGGTTCCTGACCATAGCTACGGCAATGGTCACCCGTTGCTTCTGCCCCCCGGATAATGATGCGGGATGGCATTCTCTGAATTCGGTAAGACCAAGAGCTCCCAGAGTTTGTTCCACTTTTTCTGTCAGCAGCGGCATGGCTTCATTTCCCAGCCGCAGCTCCTCCTCGACACTTTCGGTAAATAGCTGATAATCGGCATCCTGCATGACAAAGTATGCCTTTTTTAAGCGCTCCCCAGCTTTTACATGCAAAGAATTTATCTTTACTTTCCCCTTCCGCTCTCTGACCAGTCCGCAAAGAAATTTCGCAAAGGTACTTTTCCCGGCGCCGTTCAAGCCTGTGACTCCGATAATTTCGCCCTTTCCAGCCTTAAGACACAGCCTGTCCAGCACCTGTGATCCACCTTCATACCCAAAGCATACACCGTCCAGTTCCAAAAAATCTTCCTGTTCCTGTCTTTCGCTGCGGCTTGGCTGCAATGATAGCGTTTCCGGGTAAAGGCACCTTAGTCCCTTGCTGATACGCTCTGTATCAGGCATGGATACGAAACTCTGCCTGTCATACTCTGCGGCAATTCTCCCCCCATCCATGTAAATCACTCTGTCTACAAGGTCTTTTAAATAATACAGTCGGTGCTCGGCGATAATCACCGTATGACCCTTCTCTTTCAGCAGGCAAAGAATCTCTCTGAGTTCTTCTGTGGCTTGCTGGTCCAGATTGGCAGAAGGCTCATCCAGTACATAAACAGAGGGACCGGCTGCATGGACGGAAGCGATGGCAATCTTCTGTTTTTCGCCGCTAGACAGCTTGAATATGCTCCGTTCCAGCAGCTTCTCAATTTTCATAGCTGCAACCGTATTATTCAGCCGCTGGATTATTTCTGCTCTTGCTATGCCTATGTTTTCACAGGAAAAAGCAATTTCCGAGGTAGTATCCACGGTAAAAAACTGAGAGCGGGGGTCCTGAAATACAGAGCCAACCCGCTTTGCGATCTGGTGCAGCTTCATATCGCTAATACTTTTGCCCTCAATAAAAACAGTTCCTTGTAGAGACCCTTTATAAAAATGAGGAATTAGACCGTTCAGCAGCCTGGTAACGGTGGTCTTGCCACAACCGCTTCTGCCGCAAAGCAAAACAAATTCACCCTTTTTAATCTGCAAATCGATAGAGGAAAGGCTTTCAGCCCGGCCTTCGTTATAGCTAAAACTTACATTCTTTATCTCAATCACGCCAGTATCCTCCCCATCTCCAGACTGACAAACACATTTTTGTCCAGATACCAGAGCAATGCAGCAAGCCCAACAAATAAAAAAGTAATCAATGAGTCAGAATATAAAATCCGTACTTCCCGCAGAGATGTTCGTTTATTCTCTCCATCAATTCCTCGGGTCAGCGCTGCCGCCGACAGTTCATCAGCCACTTTTACGCTCCTCATAAGCAGGGGGACCAAAATATACTCCATCGTCTTGATAGGACGAAAAATTATTCCGTTGACAGAAAGCTCTATATTGCGCATTTTCATAGTGTCCTTAATATAGCCCAGCTCTTCCTTAACCGTAGGTAAAAACCTTAACAGCACCGCCAGCGGTATAACAACGGCCTTCGGCAGCCCTATTTTTTCCATAGCAGCCATGAATTCATTTACCCTTACTGTGGCGACAATCCAGTTTCCCAGCATGATGACTGGAATAAACTTCATGAAGCTGTAAACGAAGACATCCAGTAGTACCCTGATACTTTCAGTGCCAGCAAAAGCTGCTAAAAAGTTTATGATTGCAAAGAAAGCATAAGCCATCAGGAATTTCACACCGCTCTTACCCATTCCGGAAAGCAACAAAATTGCAAAAGTTACTGTCAAAGCTAAAAAAATGGTAATCTTCTGGGCAGTAAGAAAAAGCATGGTGCTGAAAATTATGGATGTGAGAATCTTTAACCTGGGGTCTACCTCCCGCAAGCCTTTTCTTCTTCCCTCCCTAAATAATTTCTCGCTTTTATTTTCTAAAAAATCACCGGGATATTCTTGTTTTATAACTACTTCTGTATTCTGCAGATTTCCCACCTCCTTTGCGTAAGGATTACCTATCCGGATTAACCGTTTAAACGAAAAGATACGGGAATTGTGGTGACGCACGCGACTGTCCGCCCGGTATCCCGGTTGCGAGCCGGTACAAACCGCCATTGCTGTACGGCTTCTAACGCCGCTTCATCCAAAGAATCATTTCCAGATGTCCGCAACAGCACTATGTTCCCTGGATTCCCGTTCTCCAATACCTGAACTTTCACTACCACAGTTCCATTTATTCCAGCTTGCCGGGCCGCACGCGGATACACAGGTTCTACCCTGCTCAGTACACCGGGTGGCGCTATCCCGGCGCTTTGACTGCCGTTTTGACTGCCGTTTGGTACGCTGCTCCCGGCATCCGAAGCCGCTGTTACCGCTTCTGCCTCTCCTGTGCCAATAACCGGTTCAGTTGGCGCAGAAGCCGAAGCCGCCGACACTGGATCGACAGCAACCGACTGTGGAGTGATCCGGGGTTGGGGTGTCGCTGCTTGGGCGGTAAGCGCCGGCTGCGTATTAGTTTGCTGCACCTCAGGCGCCGGTATATTTTTTGCGACCGTGGCCGCCACCTGCGGTTCGTTTTGGAAATCCAGTTCGATATATTGCTCGTTGATAACTGTCTCAGGAAATAAGCCGGCGAACAAATGCCCGGAACCTGCCAGCAATAAAAAATGAACAAAAAAAGATATTGTTACTGCCCGCCGCCAACTTATACCGACTGCCATACCAATTACCTCGCTTTCACTTCGGCTGCCACCGCTACCTTGCGGGCGCCGGCCAGTTTCAGTTCATCTAAAACGTTGATAACCTGACCATATTCCACTTGTTTATCAGCCCGGAGGACAAATACTTTGTCAGGCTGACCGGCGACTTCCATTCCTACCCTCTTTTTTAGCAGCGCCAGTGGAAGTTCTTCCTGTTCAAACAGTATCCGTCCATCCTGCGTGACGGTAACATTAATATTGCGCTGTGTATCCTGCTGTACGGCAGTCGCCTGCGGCAGGCTGACCGGCATAGTATGCTGCTCCACCATGTATAATGTACTCATCATGAAAAAAACCAGCAAAAAAAATATAATATCAATCATCGGAATAATCATCAGTTGTGGCTGCTCTTCCACCCGCAAGCTACGCAATCTCATGTTTTTGCCTCCGCACCGGCCATTTTCGCAGAGCAGCGATAACAACGGCACAGGTTTGTTCCATATCGGTCACCAGATGATCCAGACGATGAGTAAAGATAATATTGGCGACAAATGCCAGTACTGCAACACTTAGGCCGGTAGCAGTCGCCACCAACGCCTCACCGACACCGCCGGTAATGGCCATCGGCTGTCCGGACTGGATATTAAGTACACTAAAAGATTGGATCATCCCAGTAACTGTCCCCAGTAAACCAAGTAAAGGAGCCAGGGTTACAATACCACTCAGATAATTAAGATAAGATCTGAGCCGTGCTGCCGTGATCACAGCAGCATTCTCCAATACTCCAGGCACATCATCTCCCTGCTGATAAGCCTGGAGTCCCTGCAAGGTTATCTGGGATATTGCCGCCGGCATTTGTTCGCAAAAGTGTACAGCCTTGCTCAGATTCTGCTCGGCCAGCAGCGGCTTTAGTTTTTCCAAAAATTCCATCCCGTTAGTTGACAACCCCCGGTAATACCAGTACCGCTCCACACTAATGCTTACAACCACCAGTGAACAAAGAGCCAAGAGATACATTACCGGACCACCTTTGTGAAATAAGGCAAAACTTTGGTTCAATAAATCCATTGTGTCATCTTCTCCCTTGTTATTTTCTGGATGAGGATGCGAACCTACTCCCAGATAGTTAAATAATAGGTTATAAACAGTAAATTTCAGGCTGTTTATAACGATAATGATAATTACTGTATATATAATGATTATCATTATCGTTATAAATTATAACCTATGACACTAAAAATTTCAAATATATTCCTGAAATAATTGAAAAATTTTTTACACCTTTAGATACAACGCATTAATTAATATACCCCTTTCCGGAATCCAGAAAGGGGTTTGAATCTAAACAGAGTTTCTATTGTTTGTGGTATAACCTTGGGTTAACTCCCATTACAGGCGGGACCGCGCCGGTATCGCCTGTAATTTTTTATCCAAAATCAAAATTTGTATTTCATTCCGGCATATACTTCACGACCATTTTCAGGATATATGGCAATGCTGCTGGTTATTACCGTAGCATACTGGCGATTGGTAGCATTTCGCATCCCCATATAAATATTTAAATTACTATCAACTTTGTAGTCAAGATTTACATTAAATAAAGAATAGCTATCAAATACTTTATATTTGTTTTTTATATTATAATACTTATTCTTAAAATCATCTTCAGCTAAACGCCCATCATAGTAATACCAATCCCCGTTCAATGTCAATTTATTAGTAAAAGAGTAGGAAAATCCCACATTAGAAATTAATTTAGATACTCCAGGGAATCTATTTCCCTCATACGCACCCGAAGTGATCTTAGGATTAACATAAGAAATATTTTCATGTAACGAGCACTTATCAAACTGATGATCCAAAGCTAAAGTTACACCCGTACGTTTTATATCGCCGTCAAAATTCATATTTTTGCCGGAAAAATATGTTTTGCGGGGATCAGGATAATACACTATTTCATTTTCGGTATTACTTATAAATGTCGATAAATTAGCTGTGGTTATACCAAATTGTTCCCTCACGCCTATTTCAAAATTGCGAGTTTTTTGCGGTTCCAAATCACCTGACCACAAATTAAGTTCATCAACATTAGGGATTCTTGTCCCTTGACTGAAGTTAAAATAAATATTGCCTTTGACGGAATAAGGATATAATGCAGAAAATTCAATACTGTTAGTATTAAAATTATAATCTTTGGAAGAATATTTGCTTCCAGCACTAACATCAAACTTTTCATGCCTATATCCTTCAATAAGTTGGAATTTACCGACATTATGTTTATTCATAATATAAAAAGCATTGTTTTTACGTTCGGCTTTGGAAGAAGAACTATCGACTTCACCGTTGCTGTAATCATGACCAAAAACAAAATAATTTTCATTGCCATAATTATATTTTAACTGTGTTTTAATATAATCTTGTTCACGGTCGGTCAGATAAACCGAACTGCCCATTCCCCACGGATCAGCAGAAACATATTTCATATCACCTTTAGAATGTCCTCCGTAAACCAGTAATCCTAATTTATCGGAAAGTTGACTATTGTAAGCCAATTGAAAATTGTCTGTTTCATATCTGTAATTATCCCAAAAATATTCATATCCATATTTAGGTCCATATTTTGCCAAAGTATTAGGATCAGACATGCCCGGGTTTTCGAAACTATTATCGCTGTGACTATATCTAGTATCTATATAGCCGTTTTTTAAAAAATAACGTCCATTAAAAGAGTATTGCGAATTGTCTTGTGCTGAGTGCATACGATAGCCGTCATTTTGCCAATTACTATACGAACCTTGAATAACAAAATTTTCATTAACCTTACCGCCCACCGTCCCGTTCACATATTTTCCATCCCATGAACTGCGTCCGGTATCAATGTTCCCGAAATACTCTTTATCTTTAGGCAAAGAAGTAATAATATTTATAATACCACCGATAGCACCATCACCATACATAACCATACCGCCACCCGGTATAACTTCAATACGTTCAATCTGCTCAACAGCAATCTGTCTGGTGTTAACGCCGGCCATATCAATAGAATTTAAAGGAATGCCGTTATATAAGACAATTACATTACTGGCGGCTGTTGCACCCTGTCCTCGCATATCAAATCTTTCATGTCCGCCTGCTAGTTGCGTAACCATCAAGCCTGGAATGCCGTTCAAAGCTTGAGCTACCGTCCGGGCCTGCTTACGTTCAATATCTTCTTTAGTAACTACATACTTATTATTAACCGATAAGTCACTTAACGTATCAGTCGAGGTTTCTTTATATCTCGAAGCTTTTACCGTATAAGTATCTAATTCATACGAAGCATTATCATTAGTATGTTCATTAGCATGTGCAGTCCCAATATTATAACAGTTTAGAAATGCTGATAATGTCAAAACACAACAAGCCGACACAATAAGTTTCTTATCGCTTTTTCTACCGTTTTTCATAATGAACCTCCATCAGTATAGATTTTATTTATAATCATGTAACCTATAAACTCATTTTATAACCTAACTGGAAGGTTCTTCCCAAGGTATAGTATTCAGACGTGGAATGAGAAGTAATATCCTTGCGGTCAAATAGATTGTCTACTGTTAAAAAGATCTCTCTATCAGCCGCCAAGTTATATCTGACATTAGCACCTGTTAATAACATTGGCTTAATGCTGCCGCCAGTAGCAGTATCCCGTTCACGGGAAGCTAAATAGGTAGCTGTAAGCGCCGCCTTCCATTTTTCATTGGTATAGTTTATTCCCCCGTTTAGCTGCAGCTTACCATAGTAGCGATGCCAGCCTTCGCTATCCCCATTTTTATCTGTTTCATATTTTTGCGGATTACTATAGGAAATTCCCCAGTTGGTATGCCAGCCACCGCCATTATTAATATTGCAGGATAATTCAATTCCGGTATTTTTAATGTCTTCATTGGTCGTGTTAAAGGTATCTGTACTTTCGACATAAGTCGTTGAAATACTATCATCTATCGCATAGTTAAACACAGCTAACCGCCAGGCATGAATATCAGTGTTCCGTTTTAATCCTATTTCATAATGTTTTCCTTCCTGTGGTTTAACACTGGGATTGCCTTTTACCCTGCCAGCTGAACCGTATATCTGAGTAAAGGTAGGCATCATGAAAGACATTCCGGCATTAGCATAAAAGCTGGTGTTATTTCCTAGCTTTTTCAAGTATTGTAGTTGGGGTGTAAATTTACTATAATCCTTATTATCGACAGCACCGTCTGTCCAAGTTTCCCGGGCGCTCAGGATGATATTTGACGAAGGATTTAGCTTATGATCATATTGCCCGTAAACAGAATATACGTTACGGTCAAAGGCGCGAATATCCCAGTCGCCGCTATCAACCTTTTCTTTAGCATCATAGCTTTCTCTTTGGGCATTAATACCGATAAGTAAGGTATCATCTTTTAACTTCCAGCTGTTTTGCACATCTAAGCCAATTGTTCGGTCTTTGTCAGTACCATTGGTTATACTCGGCGTAGTCAGTTGTTGATATTTTTTACTTACAGTAGCCCAATACTCGGTTTTATTGTTATCCATTTCCTTTTGATTGAAATATAAAGTACCTTTTACATTATCTTTTTTATAGTTTAATTGCATTCGATTATAGGTTGTATCAAAATTACTGGCTGAACTGAGGCTGCCAACCATCGCTTTATTTGCCGTTTCGGCATGACGATAGAAATAGGTTGAATCACTCGTACCATACGAATGACTGAAATCCCAATTGTCATCAAATGTATAGCGCCAAGACAAGGCTTCCCGGTCATTACCGGAGAAATCATAATATCGTTTAGGAACATAGCTAGCACTTGTAGATGCCGTTGTGCTTCTGGTATAACCACCAGAGATATGGTCAATTTCATCTGTTTTATTAATAGAATAATTCATACCAAATTTACCAGCCTGGAAGCTTATATTATGATTTTGCGTGCCGTTATTGCCGACAGAGGCTGATATACTATTGTTTTTTTTACTCTTGGAAATAATATTGATAACCCCACCAGTTGCTTCACTGCCGTATAATACCGAACCGCCGCCGCGAATCACTTCAATTTTTTCAACATCATCCAGCGGGATGTCTTCTAAATTATAGCGTCCATGCAGATTTAGTGGTACACCATCTAGTAACACTAATGTTCCTTTTTCTACGCCGCGGATAATAATTTTACTGGTCATCGTGCCCTGGGCATTCCCCATCGGCCCTTGGGCATGATAAATAATGCCTTCACTATACTTTAGCGCCTCAATCACACTCGTTGCTCCGGTTGCCTTTAATTCTTCCTGAGTATACACACTGATTGCTGCCGGTGTATCCAAATCCTTTGTGGCATAACGTTGCGCAGTTACAACAATTGGATCTAAGTTAAAAGCCTCTTGTTCCGCCGCGCTTACCGTACTTGCCAATAACATAACGGTAGTCGGAGCTAACATTCCAATTGCGATTTTTCGTACTAACCCTTTTTTGTTTACTAGCTTCTTCATGAAGTACACTCCTTGTATCCAAATATCCTTGTTTATTAGTCACTTTATAGACATTTTTCCTTTACCACTTTCTCTTACTCGCGTACCTTTTCCATAGTCCAAACGCTAATGGCTAACAACACTACGATATACACCAGCATAACCAGCCAAGACAGACCTGCCGGCTCGCTGCCACTGCCGATAGCCCTCAAAGCATGGCTGGCATGTGTCAGCGGCAAAAGCTCAAGCACCCACCGGACAATAGCCGGTAATTTGTCGATGCTGAAAAAGGTTGCACATAAAAATGACATTGGCAGCAGCACATAGGTACTGAAGTTCCCCATATCTTCATGGGAATTAATAAGCATTGCCGCCACAAAGCCTAAACTTGAAAAGACGAGACAATTTAAGATAATAACAAACCAAAATAATATAGTCATCTGAAATTTAGCTCCAAATACAAAGGCCAAGAGAATAATAATCACTGACGAAATCATGCCGCGCAAGGTTCCTGCCAATACCTTGCCAATAATAAATGATAGCGAACTAATCGGAGCAACCAAATATTCTTCCAGTGTTTTATGGTATAACCGGCTCATATTGAGCGGTGAAGCTACTGAGTTAAAGCTAATATTCATAGAATTAAGAGCAAGAATGCCTGGTACAATATAATCCAGGTAATTACCCTGACTAACCTGTACACTCCGACCCACGCCCCAGCCAAAAGCCACCAAGTACAAAACTGGCGTGATCATGCGCGAAAGAATAAAAGTTCCCAGCCGTCGCTGCAAAACAACCCAATCCCGCCAAAATACAGTTGCAATATCCTGTAACATTAGTCCACCACCTTTCTGCCTGTTAGCTCTACAAAAACATCTTCCAGATTGGAACGCCGAATGGTGGTTGTCATGGTCAATGTCCCGGCAAACACAGCCGCTTCTTCCCGGCTGTGAAAGAACTTAGTCTGACGGCCTTCATCAACACTCCACTCCACAACATAGACGCCTAAGCGCTGACATAATTCTGCCGGACTGTTTAGTGCAATCAGCCTGCCATTTTCTAAAATGGCCACCCGTCCGCACAAAAACTCGGCTTCTTCAATGTAATGGGTTGTCAGCATAACTGTCAGCTTATCATTAGCCATACGTCTGATCAAATCCCATAGCCGCCGCCGGACTTGGGGATCAAGACCAACTGTCGGTTCATCAAGAAATAAGACCTGTGGCTCGTGTAAGAGTGCCCTGGCAATCATCAGCCGCCGTTTCATGCCGCCGGAAAGGTTCTGTACCTTATCATCAGTACGTTCGGCAAGTTCTACATATTCCAGGAGTTCAAGAATACGCTGCCTGCGCTTCTCACGGGGAATATGCTGCAGCCTGCCGTGCAGCTCCAGGTTTTCACGGGCTGTCAAGTCTGCATCAAGATTAAAATGCTGGGGTACAATGCCCAGTATTTGCTTGACTTTTTGCTCATCCTGCGGCAACTGCCAACCATTTATGCTTAGCATACCGGCAGTAGGCCGGGTCAGCATTGTCAGCATTCGAATCATGGTCGTTTTACCTGCTCCGTTCGGCCCCAACAAACCAAAAATTTCTCCTTGTTTGATATGCAATGAGATTCCGTCAACCGCAGTACGCTCGCTAAATTTTTTAACCAAATTGCTTATCTGAATCATGTTTGTAAACCTCTTTACAAGAATTCATAAGTTCACGCTCGCAGTTTAAACACTACCGGCATGGTAGTTTGACAGGCAATTCTTTGACCTGTCCCTCTCATTTTGGCCGGAACAAAACGCCAGCGCTGAACAGCAGCTACAGCAGCATCATCTAAAAGATCTGAGCCGCTGGATTCAGCAATAGTCACATCACCGGCATGTCCATTCTCCAGAATTTCAATTCTGAGAACTACTGTGCCCTCAATACCTCCCTGGCGTGCTTGCTCTGGATAATTTGGTTCCCGACGTGACAATATTCCTGGTGGAATGACGCCCCCGGCACTGCCAGAACCTCCCCCGGACATACCATTGCCACTGCCGGAACCCTCGCCTCCTTGAGAACTACCGCCGCCGGCCGAAGTTCCACCACCTCCATCACCACCAGCCGATTCACTGGCAGCCGCAATAGCGCCACTGTCAACGCCTACCAACGCCATAGCACTAACCGCTACTACCGGCTCTGGCATCACCGACTCAGCTACAGGTGCCGGCTGAACCGGTGTGGGCTGCGGCAGATTAGGCAGATTAGACACAGGCGCCGGACTGGCCGCAGCAGCTGGACTGGCTGGCGCGGCCGCTGGGGCAGCAGCCGCCAAGGATGAGCCTTCCGGCCCTTCCGGTCCTTCCGGCCCATTGGCTAACTCCAGCTCAATCAGCGTCTCCGGCGGCATTTCAACAGGCAGTAACGCCTTATTAACCAACCAGCCGGCACCGGTTAACACAATACTGTGCACGAGCAGGGAAATAACCATAGCTTTTCGCCAACGTAAACCTGCCGCCAATTCCATTACTTATCCTTCCTTTCAGTAGCGATAGCCACTCTGTAGGCTCCCGCTAGTTTCAATTCATCGAGAACAGCCACAACTTTGCCGTATTCGGCAGTTTTATCAGAACGCAGGATAAAAACCAGGTCGCTCTGCTTATTCATTTCCAGCTGTACCCGTTTTTTTAACATTTCCAGTGGAATATCTTCCTGATCAAATAAAATCCGGCCCTCTTTGGTAACGGTAACCGCCACACTGCGCGGTTTATCGTTCTGCGCCGCAGCTGCCTGGGGCAAATTAACAGGGATAGTTTGCTGGTCAACCATATAAAGAGTACTCATAATAAAAAACACCAGCAAAAAGAAGATAATATCAATCATCGGAATAATCATCAGTTTAGGCTGATGTTCTGAACGCAGATTACGCAATTTCATGACGTTTCTCCTGTTTGATATGCCCCAACACCAACAGACAGGACTGTTCAATATTGGTGATTAGTTGATCTAACCTATGGTTAAAATAACTATATATAATCATGGCCAAGGTGGCTACACACAAGCCCGATGCCGTAGCAATGAGCGCTTCCCCAACACCGCCGGTAATGGCCTGGGGCTGACCAGCTTTGATATTCATAACACTAAAAGAACCAATCATGCCAACAACGGTTCCCAGGAGACCAAGAAGCGGTGCAATGGTTACAATGGTGTCCAGATGGCTTAAATTAGTCCGTAGACTGGCGACAGCCAAAGCCGCTTCCCCTTCAAGCACACTTTCTACATTAGTGCAGCCGCACTGCACATAACGAATGCCTTTGGCAGCCACCGCAGCGGCAATGCCTTGGGTCTGCCGGCATAATTCACAGGCAGCGCCCCAGTTGGCACGTTCCAGTAAAGGGGTAAGCTGCGCGGTAAACTGCTGCATATCGGTGTTCATTTTCCTATAATACAAAAACCGTTCCACCCCAATGGCCGCCACCAGTATGGAACACGCCAAAATCAAATACATGACTGGGCCGCCTTTATGAAATATACTAAAACACTCAACTATAAAGCTCATTTTTACTCCTCCGTTTTGCTTGCTGCACCTTGTTTACGATAAGTTTTTAACAATGTGCATAATGTTGTTTTCTGACAAATCACGCAGACTATAATAGGTAGATCCCATTTCACTGGCTACTGTCCGAGCCAAACCCAGCTTAACGAAATCATTCTCGGTATCAATAACCACACTATGTACGCCTGCCATATTTATCTTGCTTGCTATTTTTAGGGCATCAGCCATACCATCACCGCCGGCGGCGGCGGTATTGGCCCGCCCATCGGTAACAAGTACCAGCACCGACTTCATTTCCTGTTCTTTTTGCCGGTGGGAAGTCAGTACGGTCAAGGCTACTCTCAAACCTTCTGCCAGTGGCGTTTTACCACCTGTCGGCAGATGGCGCAAACATTTTTGCGCCAAATCCACGCTGCGGGTAATAGGCAACAGCACCTCGGCAGTCTGCCGCCTAAAGGCAATCAAACCCACTTGATCCCGCTTTTGATACGCGTCCTGCAGCATGGCGCACACAGCACCCTTGACGGCCCGCATCCGTTCCCGCGCGCCCATGGAACCACTGGCATCCACGACAAATAAGAAAGTACTGCCAATGCGCTTTTCCCGGATTTTTTGCCGCAAATCTTCGTGTTCAATAGCAATGGCGCATTTGTTTCTGGCGCGGAACTTCTGATAAGACGCCGCCGCCCGCAAGGTAGCATCAAAGGCCAAATCAGTCACCGGCCCGTTCGGGATACCTGCACGCACATAGCGTCCCTGCTTGGTATCAGTACGCGTTAAACTGCGTTTGCCGCTGCCTCGTCGTTCCTGCCGATCCTGGGGCAACGATAATTCCATCCGGACAAAGGGAAAATCAGTATCAATATCGGCCACTTTTTCCTGATCGCTGCCCTCACTTTCCGGCTGCTCAGCAGGAGGATCTGTCTGTTCTTCCGACTCTTCCGGGTTTTGCTGGTCTGAGCGCGAATCAGGCGGTGGTGGCTGAGTTTCCTGTTGGTCGGCAGAATCTTCGTCATCAGGTGGTTGTTCCTGATCCTGATCTTGCTCAGGTGGTTCGGGCGGCAGCGGTTGTTCCTCCTGGCGCATGCGCTGCGGCAGTACATAACAGGCAGCTTCGTCCAGATCACAAGGCAATAAATAGGTGCGCCCGGCAAGTGCTGCAATCGCCCGCGCGACTTCCAATAAGAACAGTTCAGCCCGGTGACCTGCCGAATGTGCCTTAGCACACATCTGTGCTGAAAGCAGCATCATAGGTTCAGCTATAGTAATATCAGGGAGCAGGCTTTTAGCAGCAGCCACCTGCTG
Organism: Sporomusa sp. 246TCP1; assembly: GCF_057319775.1. Taxonomy (NCBI): domain Bacteria; kingdom Bacillati; phylum Bacillota; class Negativicutes; order Selenomonadales; family Sporomusaceae; genus Sporomusa; species Sporomusa sp. 246TCP1. The sequence continues at coordinate 2,161,967 of NZ_CM170492.1, forward strand.
TTTGATTTCTTCCATGTCAGCAGCATAACGCTGACAAAATTTTTCCGGTTGGGCTTCGCAATCCAGAATCCGCCGTACAATTTCAGCCCGTTGAACCTCATTTTGTTCCCGGCTGACAGCAGCATATAATCCAAACCTGTCAAGAATCTGGGGGGATAAGCTTCCCTCCTCCGGATTCATAGTACCGATAAGAGTACAAGCTGCTTCATGTACGCAGGAAATTCCTTCGCGCTCCACTTGGTGCATACCGGTCGTAGCTGCATCTAAAAGACTGCCCAAAAAGTCATGGCGCAGCAAATTAACTTCATCAACATAGAGAATATGGTTATGGGCCCTGGCAAGCAATCCCGGCAAAAAGCGGCGCTCGCCACGTTCGACAGCATGCTGCATATCCAAACCACCAAACACCATATCCTCAGTGGCATTGAGCGGCAGCTCAATCAACTTGGTTTCACCAATAATTTCTGCCAAAGAACGCACCAGCGTCGATTTGGCTGTGCCCTTTTCCCCTGCCACCAAAACACCTCCAGCCTTGGGGTTGACAACCGCAATCAAAAGCGCTCGCTTGACAGCTTCCTGCCCGACAATAGCCGCAAACGGAAATATCATGCGCTGCATTATAGCATTCCTCCCGTTTGGCTTATTGCTGCGCAAACACAGCTTCTACTTTATCCCAGTCCAACGTGCCATCCTCAAAGGGGCGCCGCCGCATCCGGTGAGGCAGCGCCAGACGCGCAGCTTTTTTTACGTCTTCTGACTTTACTTCCGTCCGTCCGGCAAAGGCAGTCAGCGTCATGGCGGTCTTAATAACGGTAATATCGGCCCGGTGGCCATCAACATCAAGCGCAATGGCCAGTTTGGCGACAAGCAGGAGCAGCTCATCCTTAATGGTTACCTGGGGCAGCAAAAGTTGGGCCTGTATAATGCTTTTTGCCAGGGTTTCCTGTTCCTCCTGGTATTGCCGGGCAAAGCTGTCTGTATCCTTTTCATAGGCCAAACGCCGTTTAATAACCTCCACCCGCCACTCGGGCTGGTTTTCTCCGGTCACAACCACTGATAATCCGAAGCGGTCTAATAACTGCGGCCGGATATCACCTTCTTCCGGGTTCATTGTGCCAACCAGCACAAACCGGGCCGGGTGGGAATAAGATACACCCTCGCGTTCCACAGTATTGACTCCCATGGCGGCGGCATCCAACAACACATCAACAACATGATCATCTAAAAGGTTAATTTCATCTACATACAAAATATTGCGATTAGCCTGTGCTAACAGGCCGGGGTCAAATTTCTTTTCCCCCTGCTTGATGGCATGTTCAATATCCAGCGTACCAACAACACGATCCTCGGTTGCACTAACAGGCAGTTCTACCACCCGCATCTTGACAGACTGAGTAGCCAGACCCTGTTCCTGTCCCATTTTTTCCCGGCAGACATCACACCAATGGCTGCTATCTGCCGGATCACAATGAAAAGGACAGCTTTTGCTAACCTCCATGGCAGGCAATAGATCGGCCAGCGCTCTAACGGCTGTTGATTTGGCTGTTCCTTTTTCTCCTTTGATTAATACCCCACCCAGCAGGGGGTTAATTACATTTAATATGAGTGCCAATTTCATGTCCTCTTGCCCAACAATGGCAGCAAATGGATATACAGCAGTATGTTGCATACGTTAATTCATCTCCTTGTAAATTTCATCCATTTAGCTCTAACTAAAAAAAGAGACCTCCCTTATATAGTAAGGAAGGTCTTTCGAAAACTTGTTAAATATATATAATCCCCTCCCCATACCTCGTGGGTAAATCGGTGACTGTTACTCAGGCAGTTCTCCTGGCTTTGGATCATGGCTTGCTTAAACCTTCCCAAGACGGTTTCATCCCAGTGGCATATCTTAAGCTTGCTCCCCATTACAGTGGCGGGACCGCGCCGGTATTTCACCGGTCTTCCCTATTAAGTCCTTACGGGCACCTGACTCTGTCAATATTCTGTTAAAATAGGAAACTCCTGGTTTTTTATACCAGGAGTGAATTCAGCCAAATCACAAACTTCTTGGAATATCCCAGAAGAATTGCTAACTGTAATCCCCTCCCCATACCGCGTGGGTGAAAAACGGTGATTGTCAGTTAGGTAGTTCTCCTGACTTCGGATCATGGCTTGCTTAAACCTTCCCAAAACGGTTGTTTCAGTGGTATATCTTAAGCTTGCTCCCCGTTACAGTGGCGGGACCGCGCCGGTATTTCACCGGTCTTCCCTATTAAGCCCATATGGGCACCTAACTCAATAATATTAAATTACTTACTTGTATTATTTATACTATAGAAAAGCAACTACATTGTCAATAGTTTCAAGCATTTCTTTATATATTCAGCTAAATCCAGTATCCTATACAACATCAGGTAAATACCCATCAAACTGGGCCGCGTACAGCCGAGCATAAAAACCAGCTTTATCCAATAATTCCGCGTGCGAGCCTTCTTCCACAATTCCTTCATCGGTAAGCACGATAATCCGGTCCGCGCCACGAATAGTAGCCAGCCTATGAGCAATTACCAATGTTGTGCGGTTACAGGACAACTTGGTTAAGGCCTGCTGAATGACCCGCTCAGTCTCATTATCCAGTGCTGAGGTCGCTTCATCAAGAATAAGAATGGGTGGGTTTTTCAGGAACATTCGCGCGATAGCAATCCGTTGTTTTTGCCCGCCGGAAAGTTTGACACCCCGTTCACCGATAAACGTATCATAGCCTTGTTCCAGCTCTGTAATAAAATCATGGGCATTTGCTCGCTTAGCTGCAGCAATAATCTCCTCATCGCTAGCGCCAATTTTGCCATACGCAATATTTTCCCTGACAGTATCAGAAAATAAAAACACGTCTTGTTGGACAATACCGACATTTTCCCGTAGTGATTTTTGCGTCACTTGCCTGATGTCAATGCCATCAATCAGTATCCGGCCTTGCTCAATTTCGTAAAATCGGGGAATAAGGCTGCACAAGGTGGTTTTACCACCACCAGATGGACCAACGAACGCCACCGTCTCTCCTGGCTGAATTGTAAGATTGAGACTTTCTAGCACATTGTGCTTGTCATTGTAACTAAATGTCACTTGATCAAACACAATGTGTCCGTTGACTTTGGTGAGATTTTTGGCGCCGGGAGTATCGACGATATCTGGTTCCATATCCAATATTTCCACAAAACGGCGAAAACCGACCATGCCTTTTTGATACATCTCAGTCAGCCCGGTAATGCGTTTGATAGGGTTAAAGAAAATAGAGATATATAGCAAAAAGCCGATAAACTCACCCATCGTCAGCCACCCATGATGAATATATATCCCCCCAGCAATGAGTACTGTTAAATAAATTATATTAGTGAAAAAACTGATACCACTATGATAAGACCCAAAAATCCGTAACGCCTGTTTGCGAACCGCAAGAAAATCGCTGTTTCTCCGGGTAAATTTATCTTGTTCATACCACTCATTAGCATAGGCTTTGACTATTCGGATGCCGGAAATGCTGTCTTCTACCTGGGCATTAATATCAGCTACTTTAAGCCGCATATCCCGGAAAGAATCTTTTAATTGGCGGTTCCTGACCAAGGCAAACCATAACATAAATGGTACAAACAAAAATGTAAGCAAACTTAATTGCCAGTTAAGTGTAAGCAAAATAAAAAAACTTCCGGTCATGGTGATAAGGACGATAAAAATCCCTTCAGGTGTATGGTGGGCAAACTCGGAGATCTCAAAGAGATCATTGACAATCCGGGACATTATATATCCCGTCTTGGTATTGTCGAAATAGCGAAATGTCAGTTTCTGCACATGGGCAAACAGTTCCTGGCGCATGTCATACTCCATTTTAGCCCCAAGTACATGGCCGAAGTACTCCACTGTATATTGCAGTGCATAACTTGCCATATACATGATTAGCAGTCCGACGCCTGCCCATAGCAGCAGGGAAATATCCCCTGCTGGCAGGATATGATCAATAACCTGCCGTACAGCCAAGGGAAATACCAGATCTATGGCGGCCATGAGCGTGGCACAAGAGAAATCAAGAAAAAATAGTGGCAGATGTGGACGGTAATACAAAATAAATCGTTTGAGCATAGCTACCTCCCCCTGAATAATAATAGCTAATAGACCTCCCTTATATAAATAAAGGAGGCTTCCCTGCCTACAGAAAAGCCGTGTAGACATCGGTTCCAATCTGTACAATTAGTCCTGCATAAAACAACTGCCCTAGACGCATAACCAAACGTTCAATAACTGCCGGACCGGAAATCCTCAGCAAAGGAAGTGTAAATGCACTGGATGATCCTTTGAGCAAGGGAAAAGATACTTTTGATTTTTGAATATAAAAGAGGTTGACTGCCTTGCTATTGCTTTAGCTTTATCTACTTCCCCCGCCCCCATGCACTGAGCAATTAGCGAGGACGTTCCAATTCCCATTGCCAGAAATACCGCGATATAAATTGCTACAATAGCATTAGCCATTCCGACAGCAGCGACTTCATGCAAACCGATTTGTGATACAAAAAAAGTATCCACAAACCCAACATTGGTCAATAAAAAATTTTCAATGACAGTAGGTACAGCAAGTGCCAATACAGCTTTTATTTCCAGTTTATACATCAAAGGGAATAACCGATGCCAGCAGTGATTTTGCATACTCATTTTGCGCATTAACCAAATCTGCGCTCATGAGCTGTTCCACAACTTCCCCTCTGTACAAAAATACAATTTTATTGCACAAATGAGCCACAGCCTGCAGATCATGAGCTACAAAAAGATATGTCATTTTCATTTCCAGGCGAAGTTGATGAAGCAGATTCATTACCTGTGTTTGAACAGATACGTCCAAGGAACTGATGGCTTCATCCAGAACGATAAATCTCGGATTGGTGGAAATGGCTCTGGCAATACAGACACGCTGAACCTGCCCACCGCTCAGTTCATGAGGATAGCGGTCTTTTAGATCAGGCGACAAGCTTACTTTAGCCAGAAGAGCATCAATTCTATCCTCTAAGTTTCCCGCATAATTCATGGCGCGTATGGGTTCAGCGATAGTTTCTTTGATGGTGTACTTAGGATTGACTGAAGAAGTATAGTCCTGAAAGACCACGCTCATTTTTCCCTGATTGGCTTTGATCCACTCTGGCACAGGCTGCCCCTCAATTAAAACAGCGCCTTTATCAGGCTTTTCAAGCCCTAAAATCAGCCGGGACAGCGTACTTTTGCCACTGCCGCTTTCACCGATAAGACCCACGCATAGGCCTTCCTCAATAGCAAAGGTAACTCCTTTTAATACCTTGACTCTACTACTGCTAAAATTGCCGCCGGCTTTTACATAGCTTTTTTCAACATTATTAATTTCAACTAAATTAGGCACTGACCGCCCTCCGTTTCATGGATTTTTGGAAAGACTGGGCCAACTCGCGCCTGCTGTCAATCAAATACTTCGTATATTCATGCTGAGGATTCTGGAATATCGATTTTGCTTCGCCGTATTCCACCCGCTCCCCGCAGCGCATAACCAAAAGCTGATCAGAAAGATACTGCACCACACCCAGATCATGGGAAATGAAAATCAAAGCCGCTCCTGTTTGCTGCCTTAGCAGCTTAAACTCTTCCACAACTAAACGCTGATTAATGGAATCCAAAGCGGTTGTAGGTTCATCAGCCACAATAATATCGGGTTTCATAGCCAAAGCTATCGCCACCATACAGCGCTGCAGCATACCGCCGGAAAGCTGATGGGGATATTTTTTGAGTACCTGTTCCGGGTCAGGCATATTGACTATCCTCAAAGCGGCCAAAGCCATAGTCATAGCTTCTGATCGGGAAAACCCTTTATTCTCGATGAAAGTTTCAGCCATTTGACTGCCGATTTTTGCCAGCGGATCAAATGCCGACATAGCATCCTGCAAAATCATGCAAATGCGTTGTCCCCTGATAGATCGCAGTGTATTTGCCTCCTGTTGCAACAAATCCAGAGTGCCCTGTTCGCTTGAAAACTTTGCCGCTCCTTCCGTGTGCATCCAGGGATTGGTTAGACCCAGGATAGCTTTAGCCGTCATGGACTTGCCGCTGCCGCTTTCGCCTACAATCCCCAGACAACTATTCTTTTTTAGTTCAAAACTGACGCCGTGAATGACTTCCTCTTGATTCCGCAGATCAGTAACCTTTAAATTCCGTACAACCAGTAAATTATCCATTAAGCCACCGCCTTCTTGCGTTTAAAAATAGACAGACGTTTTTTACTGCTTTTATTGAGTTGTGGATCCAAAGCTTCCTGAACACTGTCACCCAAAAAATTAAAAGCGGCAACCACCAGAAAAATGGCAAACCCCGGCGGCAGCATCTGCCAAGGATTAATCGTCAAAACCTTTTTGGCCTCATTAAGCATCATTCCCCATTCCGCGTTAGGAGGCTGAACACCCAAACCTAAAAAGGACAAGGCGGAAATATTCAAAATGATGCCGCCTGCATCCAGAGTAGCCAGCACGCAGATTTCTCCCATAGCGCCTGGCAGCAGATGGTTTTGAATAATATACCTGGCACTGCAGCCAGACACCCGGGCAAAATAAATGTAGTTCTTATCCATAAACTGAATCACGATGGAACGGATCATCCTGACATACCAGGCCCATTTGGCGATAACCATTGCGAGAAGAATATTGAAAATTCCCGTTCCCAATACACCGATAATCGCCAAAATCAGTACCTCGTTAGGAAAAGACAGCATAATATCACAGAAACGCATAATGACTTCATCTATCCTGCCCCGGAAATAACCGGCAATAACTCCTAATACAATACCGATACTGATTGTACAAAACATAGTGGCAAGCGACCAAAGCACTGTTATTTGACCGCCCCATAAAATCCGGGACAACATATCCCGACCCAGTTGATCTGTTCCTAGTAAGTGTTCGGCTGAAGGCGGGGCAAACTTGTTGGCAATATCCTGGGCAGCAGGATTATAAGGCGCTATCAGTGGTGCCAGCAGCGAGAGTAAAATGACAATACCTAAAAAAGCAGCCATAATTAGTGCTATTTTATCGGCTTTAAATCTTGTCCAAAAACCTGCCATCGTTATCCCTCCTCCTGCCGCATTCTGGGATCAATAACAGTCACGCCAATATCTACCAGCAGATTGCAGACTACAAATAATATGGCCATAATTAACACATACGCCTGAATGGTGGGGAAATCCCGGTCAAAAATAGCGGTAACACAAAGACGCCCCACCCCGGGCCAGGCAAAAATATTTTCAATGACAACAGTACCGGCAATGAGCTTCGGAATAGACATTCCCAAAGCAGTTAATGACGAATGTAAGGAATTTTTCAAAACATGCCTGGTAATGGTGCTGTTTTTCAAACCTCTGACTTTAGCATATAAAACGAAATTGGCATGTTCATTTTGAATCATGTTGTTACGGATCAAGCGTACATAGGTGGCGATATAACCAAGAGCTAATGTCACTGCCGGTAAAACGACTGAATCGGGCGTTCTCATACCGCTGGTCGGAAAGATAGGAATTTCTACAGCGAAAAGCCACATCAACAGAATCCCAACCCAGAAGGACGGTATGGCTGTCCCCACAAAGACAAGGCCGCGAATAAATATATCACCGGCACTGCCTTCCTGTAAGGCACAGAATACACCGGCAGCCACCGATACCGTCAGGATGATAACCAATGCTACGCCGGCCAGATACAAAGTAGCGGGAATGGCTGCGGCAAATTCACTGATAACCGGTTTTCTGGTAATATAAGATTTGCCGAAATCGCCGTGCAGAGCATTGGTTATCCAATCAGCATAGCGGGTCATAAAGGGTTTATCCAGCCCCAGTTCCTGCCGGATCTCAGCAACATTTTCTGCAGTAGGTGTAGTGCCGCTTACACGAATAGCCACTTCAGCCGGATCACTGGGACTTAAATTAATCAAAATGAACGAAAAGAAGGAAATTCCGATAAAAATCGGAATCATCCAAAGAATTCGCTTGAAGATATAATTTTTCATCAGATCTCTCCAATCCAGAAAAATTTGTTCATGGTCATATCAATAGGTTGTTTAGTTTCCAAAATACATCTTTTCAAAGGGGATTTCATATTGAGAATCGCTAAATGCAACTCCCTGCAAGCCTTTGATGGCAACAGCCTTAGTTGGCATATATCAGCTCGGTTTTTTCTTTATTGGCGCCGGTATCTTTGCTGCCGCCGCAACCAAGCATGGTAAAACAAAACAATACTAGTAGAATAACGCTGCTGTCTTTTTAAAATTCATGAATTTTCCTCCCCGGTTTCTTACTTCACTCTTCTAGTGCTTCATTACATCCTCCAGGTTTATACCCCGCGGCAAATAAGACATACTTAAATGAGCATGAAAGAGAAGTGGCAAAAGATATACTCCTGCCAAAAAAGCAGGGAGTGAAACAGTAAAGTGAAATGAAAAACTCCTGGTTTAAAGCCAGGAGTGAATTCAGCAAAATACTTAATAGCACTTAACTGTAATCCCCTCCCCATACCGCGTGGGTGAAAAACGGTGATTGTCAGACAGGCAGTTCTCCTGGCTCCGGATCATGGTTTGCTTAAACCTTCCCAAGACTGTTGTCCCAGTGGTATATCTTAAGCTTACTCCCCGTTACAGTGGCGGGACCGCGCCGGTTTTTAACCGGTCTTCCCTATTAAGCCCTAATGGGCACCTATCTCAATATATTCAGTTGAAGGTTGAAACCATAATATTCTAAATTTTAATTAATGATATCAATAATTGACAAGGTTGTCAATTATTTTTTACAAAATTCACCATTAGATAGCTCCTGCATACAAGGTAATACCGGCAGTTATCACCACCATCGCAAGATAAATAGCGGTACCTACAATAGTAAGCATAACACCCAGCTTGACGCCAAATATCGAAACATTCGTCGGTAATATACGGGATACAGCATCATATACATTATGAAAAAAGGACGCCACCAAAAGCGTAAAAATTATCTCCTCCGCCACCAGTGCGCCGCTTTGCAGCAGCGTTCCGGCAACACCTATGGCCGCAATCAGCGTAGGTATACCGGCCAAAATGACTAAAGCTCCGGCTGCGGTCAGGTGAACCCCGTGTAAAACCGGGGCAACACCTGCCAGAATCTCGTTAATGATAGCTGTATGCATAAACAGCGCAAAGGCAAACGTAACAGGCATAAAGACTATGGCTATATCCCAAAACTGCCAAAAGGCTGTCTTTGCCGCAGCTATCAGATCAGTCTTGCCGGCTGTCGTACCGGAAAATGCCTGCCGGTGATCCGGTTTGCTGCCTTCATCTTGCCGGAAGTTAACGCGATTCCATAAGATGCCAATCACTGTTACAAGTGTACTCATGCCAATGTTTATAGCGATAAACGCCATGCCCAGCTTCCAGCCCAAACCGGCGATCAAAGCTGGACTGAAATAGAAGATAGTGAAATAGATCCCGGTAGGCAGAGAACCCATCAGATAAACAGCAATGATGCCACTTCTATTTACAATAGCGTTACGGCCGATTTCCGCCAGCATAGCATTAGCCGCATACCTGTTCAGTAAACATAAAATAAAGAATGGACCTAACGCTTCCGGCAATTTTCCCAGTGCGGTCATTGGTCGCAATACTTTGCTGAACCAAGAAAAAAAACGTCCGCTCTTAAGTACAACACCACAATAACAGCCTAAAAACATGGCCGGCAATGCAGTTTTCCACATTATTAAAACATCTGATAATGCTAATGAGATATCCATATTATTATTCCTGTCGTGTTAATATAATTGTCGTAAATAGTAAACCTCCTGACCGTTTATAATCAGAAGTGATAACCAATAAGCTAATATAAACCTCCTGGCGGTTAGCCAGGAGCGAATTAAACTCAAGGTCTGAGTAACATGCTAAGTAAAAAAATCGCTATCGCGCCCTGGAGGATACGGCTCTAACCGCAGAGTACACAGAGAGCGCAGAGGGGAGATGTATATCGAGACATTCCCTCTGCGTCTCTGCGGTTCAAAAAAATATACTTTCTTTATGTATAAAAAAGCCAGCAGAATATCTGCCGACTTATTTTAACATTATTCCAATAAAATGCCCGATAGATACATTTTTATATCTATAAGATTAGTTTATCCGCAAAATGTAACATTGTCAAGAAAAATTTTGTCAGAGTAAGAATTCACCTTCTCTTCGGACATGCTTTAGCTAAAACGTACAGTACCTGCTAATTACAGGTCAGGAAGAATTTCCTTATTTAACCTAAATCGCTTAAAATAGTTTCAGCATATGAATAGCGAGGGGGATGAGCATGATTACAGTGAAGGGCTTGTGTAAAACCTTTAGAGTCCCAAAACGCGCCGCCGGCTTTACCGCAGCAGCCAAAGCACTGTTCAAACGGGAATATACTGAGATTGAGGCACTAAGAAATGTATCATTTCATATCGGGGAAAGTGAGATAGTGGGTTATATCGGACCTAACGGTGCCGGCAAATCCACTACAATCAAAGTCATGAGTGGTATTCTGGTGCCAGATAAAGGAACTTGCCATATCATGGGACGCATCCCCTGGCAGGATAGAATTGCCCATGTTAGTCATATCGGTGTTGTATTCGGGCAAAGATCACAATTGTGGTGGGATGTCCCGGTGATTGACTCCTTCGAGTTATTAAGGGATATCTACAGAGTCCCCCAGGAAAAATACATCCAGCGTGTGGCTATGCTTGTTGAAACGCTTGACCTGGGCTGTATCATTAATAATCCTGTTCGCCAACTAAGCCTGGGCCAGAGAATGCGTTGCGAGCTGGCCGCAGCATTGTTGCACAGCCCGAAAATCCTCTTTTTGGACGAACCGACGATCGGCTTGGACACCATATCTAAGTTTGCTGTACGAAATTTTATCAAAAGAATAAACCAGGAAGAAAAAGTTACCGTCATCCTCACCACTCATGATCTGAGTGATATTGAAGCCCTGGCTGACAGGATTCTCCTGGTTGGCAAAGGCAGCATACTCTATGATGGAAGCCTGAATGACTTAAAGAGCCGGTTTGGTGCAACAAAAACTGTTACCATTGATTTTTGCAGAAACACCGCCCCCCTTGCGCTTAAAGGAGCAAAGCTTCTAACCCAAACTGCTGACAAAGCCAGTTTACTGGTGGATTTACACACTGTCACCATATCCGAAGTCCTAACCGCACTTGCCGGACAGCTTGAACTCCTGGATGTTACCGTAGAAAACCCACCGATCGAAGAAATTATCGTTCAGTTATACCGGGAGTTTACCATATGAATGTTTATTTTTCCGTATTTAAAATGCGGCTAATCAACAGCCTGCAATATCGGGTCGCCGCACTCGCCGGGATGGCCACACAGTTTTTCTTTGGCTTCATATTCACCATGCTCTATGAAGCATTTTATGCCAATGCGCTTAATCCTCCACCAATCACGCTATCGCAACTGGTTTCCTATATCTGGTTGCAACAGGCGTTTCTGGCTTTTATTATGCTGTGGTTTAGGGATAACGAAATATTTGGTTTGATAACCAGTGGCAATATTGCCTATGAGCTTTGTCGTCCCTGTGACTTATACCACTTCTGGTATGCAAAGCTTATTGCCCAAAGACTGTCCGGGGCCTTGCTGCGATGTTTTCCCATTCTCGTAATTGCATTCTTGCTGCCTGGGCCATACCAGCTGTCACTGCCGCCTGATTTTGCCGCTTTTGCCTTATTTTTGCTTACACTGGTTTTAGGGCTTCTAATACTGGTAGCAATATCAATGTTTATTTATATCTCAGTATTTATCACCATGTCACCAGCAGGCTCATTGTTACTATTTGGTGTTATCGGTGAATTTTTCGCCGGTATGATTATTCCCATTCCGTTAATGCCGGACTGGTTACAAACAATTGCCTATTCTCTCCCCTTCCGGCTGGCAGCGGATTTGCCGTTTCGAATATATAGCGGCAATATCCCTGTAAATGAAGCTTTTGGGGGAATACTTGCTCAGGTAATCTGGTTGATGTTACTTGTTCCACTGGGCAAAGCGGCCTTACATAAAGCCCTAAGGCAAATTGTAGTGCAGGGAGGTTAATTAATAATGCAACTGTATTTATGTTATCTACGAATATTATTAAATGCCCAGATGCAGTACAGAACATCGTTTTTCCTGCTGGCTTTAGGACAATTGCTGCTCCCGCTTACCGTTTTTGGCGGCGTGTATCTTCTGTTTGCGCGTTTTGGTTCAATAAGAGGCTGGAGTTTCTTGGAAGTGGCATTGTGCTTCTCCATTATTCATATGTCTTTCGCTATCAGCCAATGCTGTGCCAGAGGGTTTGATAACTTTTCCGAAATGGTGCGTACCGGAGAATTCGACAGGCTGCTGCTGCGGCCGCGCAGTACGGTACTGCAGGTTATAGGTTCCCAGTTTGAATTCACCCGTATCGGCCGTCTGCTGCAAAGCAGCGGTGTATTAACCTGGACACTGCTCAACCTCCCGCTTGACTGGAATATCCTAAAAGCGCTGACACTTATTCTGATGATCATAAGCGGGGTCTTTATTTTTACCGGAATCTTCATACTATCGGCCACGTTATGCTTTTGGACGGTTCAGGCCATTGAAATAGCCAATGTTTTCACTGACGGCGGTCGGGAAATGGCCCAGTATCCACTTAATATTTATCAAAAATGGGTAACCCGTTTTTTTACCTTTGTTATTCCTTTCGGTTGTGTCAATTACCTGCCGCTGCTATTTCTCCTTGATAAAACAGAAGGGCCTTATCCCCTGTACATGTTAACACCACTTTATGGCATCCTATTCGTTATTCCCTGCCTGTACATTTGGAACTTTGGCGTAAGACACTACCGTTCAACAGGCTCGTAGTACAAACCGCCTTTCTCCATCTCTCTTTTTTCCGCAGCCAACGAAAAATAGTCCTAGTATTTTAGTTATTCTTTCACTATCAGTCCCAACTTTGCTAACGGATTGACTCCAGGTTGAACATAGCTCATCGGGGTTTCACCATCTTTCAATTCAAAACGCTTCAGTACAGTTATAAATAGTTCAGGTTTGTCCAGATTATCCAACTCCCACAGCACTGTTTTTACTTTCTTCTCCCACTCAAACAGATTTTGTTTATCCAAGCCGCTTAAAGCAGCCCCTTTAGCAAAATCGAAAGTCAATACTAAAGCCTCACTCTTTTTGGTTTTTCTGTCAGTACGGAAGTAAATACCTGCCAAATTCTTGGCTTCTGGTAATAACTGTTCTTTAGATTTTGCATCCATTGGCAAAATTGCCATACCAGATTTACCTGGCGTGGTATTCAGCACGGTTTGCAAGGCATCTTCTTTGCACCAAACAGGGGCGGAGATAATGAAATACGACTCACTGGCTGAGCGCAGCGGCATTTCCCTTTCTAAAAAGTTTGCCAGCAAATAGCCGCTGGCAACTCCCGGACAAAAATGATCATGGTAAAGTACGCCGTTCATAAAATCGACCGGGGCGCCTTTAGCGGCGGCATTGACAATAGTCACTATTCTAAATTCATTGCCGTCAAATACTTTTTCTTTGGTTTTATTATCCCAAGCCTGCGCATGGGCAAACAAATAGTCGGCTTTGATATTTTCACAGACTATTTTGCTGAACAAATCCTGGGAAGATACACCTTTCAGGTCTGTTACCCCTTTATCCAATAATTCCAATGCTTTTTCTTTATTGACAACACAATATACAGATTTGCCGGATTCTTTATCATATAAAACAAACCATAAAGGATTAGTACGGGCGGCATGAACTTCTAATAAATTTCCTTTGCCTACTGTACAGCCAATCTCTTTACTCAAGCCGTCAATCGTCGCTTGGGGAGAATAATCTCCAAACTTCACATAACTGCTATTTGTCAATACAATCATGTTTTCAGGCTTATCTCCCATCATTTTCCATGATTCCTGAGACATTTTTTTCGTTACGGCATTCCAGAAAAGATAACCTTTGTCAGTAGCCTGACCTGCCCAGGCGATATTGACAGAAACCAATAGACAGGACAGTATTAGCAAAACTCCAACAATCTTTTTAGGCATGATAACAACTCCCTTTTTTTATATTTTAGAAACCAATTTGGTATGACAAACTATAGTTTCTTCCCGGCATTGGGAAATCTGCTGTTTGTTCGTAGTCGACATCAAACAGGTTGTTGACAGCCAGCGCGACGGTCTGATCATTCTTAGTAGTATAGGACATCCCTAAATTAAAGAGTGTATAGCCACGCGTCGTAGCCGCAGCTACTGTCTGAATTCGTTGTCCATCCAATGCAACCAGAAAACCCTGCCGGTTATTATAGCGCAGCCCCAAATTGATGGTTTCTTTTGGTATTGTGGTAACTTCTGTACCAGTAGGATCTAACGGATCACCACTTTTGCTGCCATGTTGAGTAGTGTAGTTAAATACCATTCCCAGCGTTTTCGAAAATTGATAATCGGTAGCTATTTCCACTCCTTTAATCTTGGCATTATCAATATTGTAAGTGGGAGGACCGGAATTGATGCCAGAACCCATGTAGTAGATTACATAATTGTCGATATCATTGAAGAATCCTGTCACCTTAGCACCGAATTTATCATTAAATTGTTTTTTCCAACCCACTTCATACGCCATGCCGTTTTCTGTATCTAATTGACCGATAGTCTTTTGCCAATCTGCCAAGGTCCACTCATCCGAAAGCTTATTATACGTTTTGTACTTCATGTAGTTTGAGTTGCTCTCATTGCTGGGTGTGTAATTCATTTGCCACCGGACATAGTCAGACACCGTTGGCGGTCTAAACACCCTGCTGGCACTGGCATATACGGCTTCCTGGGGAGTAAGCTGATAGGTCACATTTAGTTTCGGACTTAATTGCGATTTATCTGAATATTCTTTGGAAGTCAGCAGATTACTTGATTGATACTGGTCGTAACGCAAACCCAAGCCAAGCAGTGTTTTTTGGTTTACCTGCCAGTTATCCTGAACAAAGTAGCCGTTCATTTCCGCTTTCAGCGAACTACTATTCGTCACACCAAATTTTAGTTTACGGTAATCCAATCCAGTAGTCAGCTTATGGTTCCCAAATTGGCGGGTTTGCTGCCAGTTGTAACCACTATTATCGGTTTTTAATTCAGCGGTTCCAATTGAGTTTGAATAGCGTAACCAGTCATTCCGGTCTTGCTTGTTCTTGTACAAACCTAGCTTCCAGTTATCATCAGTATAGTTTAACGAATAGTTCTTGGTGTTAAATTCGCGATAACTTCCATCTAGATACTGGTTACCTGTCGTAGTAGTGGTCGGAGCCATCGGCACTGTCGGATAATCAGAGTCCCAGCCATTATCATTATTGGCATCCTTATTATTGCCTACTAATGTTCCTTCCTTACGGTAACTGTCAGTCATGGCAACCGATAACTTCCGCTTATCGGTGAAATTGTAGGTCAGATTAAGATTAACGTCATGACTTTCCTTAAAGTTGTTGCGATAAAATCCATCACTTTCCCGTTTATTGCCACTGATTGTCCACGATATCTTACCATCCTGAGTAGTTCCTTGGTTAGTTATCGAATATTTTTTGTCGCCATAACTGCCAAAACTAGATTTTAGGTAGGTTTTATTCTCCCCAGGAGTATCTACTGTCACAATATTGATAACCCCGCCCCAGGTGCCACCATATTGAGCCGAACTGGCGCCACGGATAATCTCGATTTTCTTGATATTATTTACCGGCAGCGAATCCCATTCCAAGGCACGCCCCCGATACAGACCCCCTTGATTTTCAATAACATTGCCGTTGATCGCCACAACCAGGCGTTCGTTGGTCATGCCGCGCATACTAACTGTTGTCCCTGATTGCGGATCTGTGGAAACGACTATACCGGCAACATCTTTTAACAAATCGGTAACACTGTTGATTTGTCCGGCATCAATTTTGTCTTTGACATTAAGGGAAGTAACTTTGGTCGTTTCGCCTTCCCCCACAATTTTACTGTCTGTCACCACAATAGTTTCCAAAGCGAAATCAGGCGTAGTTTCCTCGGCATAAACCATGGGAGAAACTTGTAGTAAAACTGTTAACGTCATCAGCAACGCCTTTTTTTTTTTTTTTTAACACTTTCTCATCTCCGCTTTAATTGAAATTGATTATAGTTAGAACCCAATTTGGTATGATACGCTGTAGTTTCTTCCTGGCATTGGGAATCCGTCGGTTTGCTCATAGTCGGTATCGAACAGGTTGTTCACTGCTAACGCAATGGTCTGGTCATTTTTGGTTGTATAAGATATACCTAAATTAAACAAGGTATAACTGTCCGTCTTTGTATTAGACGCCGGTTTAATTCTCTGCCCGTCCAATGCGGCTCGGAAACCTTGCCGGTTATTATAACGAAGTCCTAAATTTACGGTGCCTTTGGGAATACTGTCAAGGTCTGTCCCTGTAGGATCAAATCTATCCCCGCTCTTGCTGCCATGCTGGGTAGTATAGTTAAATACCATTCCCAGTTTTTTTGAGAATTGATAATCGGCCGCAAATTCTACCCCTTTGATTTTTGCATTACCCAGGTTATAAGGAGGCGGAGCAGAATTAATACTGCCGCCGGAGTAAGAGGTAACATAATTGTCAATGTCATTATAGAATCCGGTGATCTTGGTGCTGAATTTCTCGGTAAACTGCTTTTGCCATCCCAGTTCATAAGACATACCATCTTCTGTGCCCAAAACCCCTAACTTTTTCTGCCAGTCGCTCAGGGTAAAATTGCTTGTGTTTCCGCCATAATTATCTTTTACATATTTATTATAATTGCTGTTTTTCTTAGCCAAGCTGTCCGCGCTTGGGGAGTAATTGCTTGCCCATTTAGAAAACTCTGATAAGGGAGGTGCCTTAAATACCCGGCTGGCACTGGCATATACTGATTCATTGGAATTCAGTTTATATGTCATGTTCAACTTGGGACTTAATTCCGATTCATCTGAATAGTTAATTCCGGTGAGATTGTTATCGGCTTTAAAATGGTCATACCGCAAACCTAACCCCAATAATACTTTGTTATTCATTTGCCAATTATCCTGAATGTAATACCCGTTTAGCTTTGTTTCATACAAAGTGGATTCTGTTTTATACTTTAGTTCCCTGTAATCCAGCCCGGTAGTGAGCTTATGATTTCCAAATTGCCGGGTTTGCTGCCAGTTATAACCACTATTTTCCGTTGTCTTCGTTGAAATGCTTGTCGAATTCGAATACCTGAGATTATCGGTTCGGTCCTGGGTATTTTTATACAAGCCAATCTTCCAGTTACCGTCATAATAATTAGCCGAATAATTTTGGGTATCAAACTCGCGGAAACTGCCGTCCAAATACTGCGAACCGCTGCTCATACCAGTGCTAGGAGCCATCGGCACCGTCGGATAAGAAGAATCCCAGCCATTGTCCTCGCCGTTTTGGTTATTGCCAGTCACGGTTCCTTCTTTCCGGTAACTATCGGTCATCGCCAGCGACAGCCTTTGTTTATCGGTAAAATGGTATGTCAAATTTAGATTGGTATCATGGCTGTCCTTGAAGTTATTGCGGTAAAAGCCGTCATTTTCTTTTTTGTCGGCACTGACTGACCAGGAAATTTTCCCATCCTTAGTAGTTCCCTGGTTGCTTATACTGTTCTTGCGGTCGCCATCACTGCCAAAGCTGGATTTGAGATACGTTTTGTTTTCGCCCGGCGTATCGCTTGTCACAATATTGATAACCCCGCCCAAGGCTCCGCCATATTGCGCCGAACTGGCGCCCCTGATAATCTCGATTTTTTTGACATTGCTCACCGGCAAAGAATCCCATTCTAAAGCACGCCCCCGGGATATCGGACCCTGGCTGTCGATAACATTGCCGTTAATCGCCACCAGCACCCGGTCGCCTTTCATCCCGCGCAGATATACAGTTGTGCCGCTTTGCGGACTTGTTGTAACAATAATACCCGGCACATCCTGAAGCAAATCGGTAATACTATTAATTTGCCCGGCATC
Organism: Sporomusa sp. 246TCP1; assembly: GCF_057319775.1. Lineage (NCBI taxonomy): Bacteria > Bacillati > Bacillota > Negativicutes > Selenomonadales > Sporomusaceae > Sporomusa > Sporomusa sp. 246TCP1. The sequence continues at coordinate 2,180,018 of NZ_CM170492.1, forward strand.
AATTTTATCTTTGACATTAAGGGAAGTTACTTTGGTTGTCTCACCTTCACCCACAATTTTGCTGTCTGTTATCACAATGGTTTCCAAAGCAAAATCAGGAATGGTTTCATCGGCGTAAACCATTGGAGAAGCTTGCAACAACATCGCCAATGTTAATAACAGTGACTTCTTTTTTTTGATTTTCTTTATTTTTTTTATCATTCTCTTATCCCCATTATTATTAATTTACCATAAGCCCTTCTTTAACCAGCTTTTGGGTATAGCTTTGGGTAGGACTAATAAATACATCAAGTGCATTCCCTTTCTCGACAATTTTGCCTTGCTGCATAACATAAACCCTGTCGGCGATCTTTTGCGCTACAGGCAGATCGTGGGTTATATACAGCATGGCAAAACCTTTGAGATTTTGCAGCCCTTTCAACAGCCGTAAAATATTAGCCTGAGTAGAAGGATCAAGCATGGAACTGATTTCATCGGCGATCAATAAGGCCGGTTCCATAACTAAGGCTCGTGCCAGTGCTACCCTTTGCCGCTGTCCGCCACTCAGCGTATGGCAGTTACGCTTCAAAAAGCTTTCCTCTCCTGAAAACTGAACATTTTTTAATGCAGTGATAACAGTCTCTGTCTTTTCTTCCAGTGAAGAATAGCAACGCAAAATATCCAGCGGCTCTCGTACCGCCTGTTCAACAGTAAACTGCTCATTGATCGATGAATAGGGGTCTTGAAACACCATCTGGATACCGTTTTTCTTACAAGTCGCGCTGTTGCCGCTCACTTTTTCGTCCTTAAATATGACTTCACCGTTATCAGCCGCAAGTATTCCGGCAAGAATACTTGCCAACGTGGTTTTACCTGAACCAGATTGGCCGATGAGCGCCACAACTTCACCTGAACGTATTTCCAGTCCGCAGTTGTTGCATACCCTAGTTTGTTTTCCCTTAAATATGTAGGTTTTATTGATCCCTGATCCTTGGATAAGTGTCACAATCCCTTGGCGATTGCAAGCTACCCTGCGTTCTAAGGAAATATATTCCAGGTTAGGCTTATTGGTCATACAACTTTCGATATGCTGATTACACCGGGCATAGAATGGACAACCGCTATTGGCAAAATATCCGGCTTCATCCGGAATACCCCACAAATCCCGGTAGGGATTCATATCAGGCGATGAGTTCAACAAGCCCCGGGTATAGTTATGCATCGGGTTGTTGATGATGTCTTTGGTTACTCCTTCTTCCACAATGCGGCCCTTGTACAGGACAACAAGCCGGGAAGTAAGCTTAGCCACGGTCTTAACTTCATGAGATATAACGATAAGAGTAAAGTTTTTTTTCCTGTGCAATTCTGACAAAAGTCCGGTAATTTCATTTTTAGTAACAGCATCCAGCGCGTTTGTCGGTTCGTCGACAATCAGTACATCAGGATCGCAGGAAAGAGCCATCGCCAGCAACACCCGCTGCCGTATTCCTCCTGAAAGCTGGTGGGGATAATATTCCTGCCAACAAGTGTCCAGCCCTACTATTTGCAATAGTTTGTCAATCTTTTTACACGCTTCTGCCGGTTGTAGTTCTGTATGTTTTTTCAGACATTCAACTATTTGCTCATGAATGGTAAGTACCGGATTGAGGACATCAAGACTATTTTGGAAAACGACAGCTATGCTGCGCCAGCGGTATTGATTCCGTGCTTGTTCAGAAAGTTCTTGTAGGTTTTTTTTACAGTACCTTATTCTGCCGTTAACAACAGCAGATTTTTCCAGCAGTCCCATAAGTGCCATAGCTATGGTCGTCTTGCCACTGCCGGATTCACCAATAATCCCCAGACTGCCCCCTTCCTCCACTGAGAAGGAGATGTCATCCAGCGCTGTTACCGTGCATTCACCGGCAGCATAATTCACTGTTAAATTATCTACTTGCAGCAATACCTGTCCCATTTGCACATCGTCCTCCTTAGAGTTTCGTATTAACCAACTTCTCACAATCCCTTGCTAAGATGGCAATAGCCGCTACCAGCAGGGTAATCGCCGACATTGGTACGGTTACCCACCACTTCCAAAACTCAGTAAAATAAATGCCTTTAAAATGGACTGCATGGTTCAAGATCAAACCCCAGCTTTTCGAGGTTGGGTCACCAAGCCCCAGAAAGGACAGTCCCGCTTCAGCAACAATGGCCCGGCCGGTTAATCGAATGATACTTACTACGGCAAGCGGTAGTACACCTGGCAGGAAATGACGAGTTGTCAGATGGAAAAAGCCTGCTCCATAACTTGTTGCTACAGCAATGTATTTTTCCTGTTTCATTGACAAAATTTTCGAGCGCACAATTCTGGCCGGAGCCGTCCAGGAAAATAAGGCAAGCACGATAATGATGTTATAGATACTGGGACCTAAGAATACACCAAGCAAAATCATCATCGGCAAATCCGGCAGGACAATCATCAAATCGGTTATTCTCATAATGACCCTGTCAACCAGTCCCCCGTAATACCCGGATATGATCCCGATGATACACCCGCCAAGCCCTGCCAGCAACGCTGTGCCCAGGCCGACAAAGATGCTGAGCCGGGCACCATGGCAGATTTGCGCCCACAAGTCGATTCCCAGTTCATCAGTACCCAGCCAGTGAACAGTATCTGGCGGCTGCAAGGCCCGCCCGGAAGGCAGAGTATGGGAATAGGGCGACAGCCAACCTGCCAATAAGCCGATTACCAATACCAAGAAGAGTACGATAATTGCTGCTTGTCCGGAAAGTGATAGCTTCTTAATCATCTGTCGCCCCTTCTTGTTCAAGTAACCCGCGGGTCCAGCTTCTTATAAAGCAAATCAGCTGCAAAGTTCATGATAAGTACCGTTATGGCGAAAAACAGGAATATTCCCTGGATAAGAATGTAATCCCGCATCATGACCGATTCGCGCATCAACTGACCAACTCCGGGATAACAGAATACATTTTCCACCAGTACCGCTCCGCCGAAAACTGTGCCCAAACTCAAATACACTCTGGTAACTACCGGGATTGCGGCGTTTTTTAAGGCATGTACAAACAGGATGCGGGGTTTAGATAAACCTTTTCCTCTGGCAGTACGCATATAGTCCTTCGACAAAACAGTAATCATACTGCTTCTGGAGATCATGTAGAAACTGCCCAGTCTTGCCAGTACCAGCGTAATCACCGGTAAAACAGCATGCTGTGCAAGATCAAGTGCTTTATGCCAGGGTGAAGCAAATTTCACAAAGGTACTCATTCCCCCGGATAACGGAAACCACCCCAGCCAGGCGGCACCAACAAATAGCAGAACCAAACCGGTTAAAAAGGCGGGAATCTCTGAAAAGCAAATCATCAAAAAATACAGCAGCCGGTCAATCGCATTATCGCGGTTCCAGGCAGAAAGACTGCCAAGAATAATTCCCAACGCGCAGCTCAGCAGCAGCGAAACCACCACCAGCGCGATAGTCCATGATACGCGTTTGCCTAAAATAACGAGCACATCCTCGTTATAATAGATGCTATAGCCGATATTGCCCTGCAGCATATTGCCAAGATAGTCGGCATACTGGCTTGACAGTGATTTGTCCAGTCCGAAGTATGCTTTATACTTGGCTAGCTGTTCCTCCGAGCAGGCAACTGTTACCTCATCCACCTCCCCTGACAAGAAGGTAAACGGGTCCCCGGGCAGGAGGCGGGGGAGGAAAAAATTCAGCGTAATGATGCAGAAAAAAGTAATCAGGTACTCCATACTTTTTTTCAGCCACCGGCTGCGCATGGCACTACTTACTTTCAAGATAGGAGAGCTTGTTATGAGTGACTTCATGGTGGTCAAACATATACCTCCAGCCGTCATATTTTGCCGGTCTGTAAACAATATAGCCGGTAGTGTTATAGATTGGCAGTTGCGGTACTTCTTCGGCGATCAGTTCCTGCAGCGTAAACACCAGTTCCTTACGTTTCGTTTGATCAATTTCTGTAAGCTGCTGGCTACAAAGCTGGTTAATAGCCTCATTGCTATAGCCATATATGCCGTTTGCTGACGGACTCTGGGCGGAAGTTTGTTTGGACGCATAGACTGTTCTAAGCAAATCGGCATCGCCGCCCCAGCCGCCATGACCATTTAAGATAATCTCATAATCACCGCTTCTGGCTGCTGCATCCCGCGTTTTACCATCAACACTTTTGACAGTCAGCTCAATGCCTGCCTGGGCCAGGCTAATTTTCATTAACTCGGCAATCCTTGCCTCTGAGTTTGATATCAGCAAGGTGAATGCCAGCTTTTTACCCTGCAGCAATTCTTTGGCTTTTTCAATGTTAAAATCATACTGTTTGACATTCTTGTTATACCAGATATGATCTACTGGCAGATAGCCGGCACTTGCCGGTACCGCGGCTCCCCGCGCTACTTTATCGACAATCTCCTGCTTGTTAATGGCATAGGCAAAGGCTTGCCGTACCAGCTTGTCTTTAAACTCCGGCCGTCTTTCCATGTTGAAAATCAGGCGGCAGCCCCAGAATGCCGGATTTTTTCTAATTGTAAATTCCTGGTTATTTTTATACTTTGCCAGCAGATCAGGAGTCATTCCTGTCAAGTCGATCTCACCTTTGTTAAAGGCCAAAACACTATCACTGACCGGAATAAACTGCAGTACGTTAACCCGTGGCTTCGGCCCCCAGTAATCTTTAAAAGCTTCATAATTATATGCGCCCTGTTCTTTGTCATACTCTTTCAGCACATACGGTCCGCAGCCAATCACAGCCTCCGGCGTATTGAACTTTTTCGGGTCGTTAACCTTTTCCCAGATATGTTTAGGGATAATTCGGACATTTCCCAGCCTGGCCAATATTGTAGCGTTGGCTTGATCTACAGTTATCTTGATGGTATAGTCGTTTACCACTTCAATGGCTTCAATGATGTTTTTACCACTAATAGTAAGTTCATCAGACACTGGCGTATTTTTTGCAAAATATTCAAAAGTGAATTTTACATCATGTGCGGTCATTGACTGACCGTCATGCCATTTAACACCCTGCCGCAGAGTAAATCTGTATACCTTACCGTCAGGCGATATTTCCCATTTTTCCGCCAGCCAGGGAATGTAGCCTTGCTCCCCTCTTTCTAACAGACTGTCAAATATCAAATTCATTTTAAAGGTACCAGGCCCCCGTGGATAGTGGCTGTAGGGGGAAGGAAGACCGGAGTCACCGCCGCCCAGGTTAATTACCAGCGGCTTATTGGGATCTGCTGCAGGCGCAGATTGTCCGTCTGTACCACAGCCGCCCGCAAACGCCAGTAATATAATAGCTACTGCTATGACCACTGCATTCTGCCGCCAAGTTTTCAACGTAAGTTGCATCCCCTTTTAGCAAAACTTATACTTTCCAGCATAACCAGGCAATCTTGGACTGTACTTTCTCGGATACAAGGCCATCAACCGCTATGCTGCCCAGATAACCGGCAATTTTGTCATCAATGTCCCCGGTTACTGGACTTAATTTTGTCATGCGCTTTAATTGATGGCTGTACAGTTCGACGGCTTTATCAAGCGGCCAAACATGGTCAAACTCATTGTCATAATATGTTATTTCCGGATAGTAGCCTGACAACCACAGTAAATTGATTGCATAGTAGATATTTTTTCCCCAGCGGTGATCAGGGTTTTTGCCATATACCGCTTGATGCAGCTTATCCCGCAGATTATCTTTCCGCTCGACAAAACCACTAAGAAAACAAGCGTCTTTGCTGGCGCGGCACATCTTTAGCAGGCTGTCGCTGCTGCTGATACCAGGGCACATGGAAGCAAATACCAGGTCATATTTTTTCTGCCAGCCGCACTCCTCCAGATTGAGTGTTTCCCAAGGCGACAGTTCAAACAATACATTATCCATCTTGTGCTGCCAGGCATTCTCACGGGCATATTCGAGCATTTTGGGGGAAATATCAATCCCGGTTACCTGTTTGGCATTTGGGGCAAATTCAACCGAATATTTGCCCGGACCGCAGCCAATATCAAGAATTTCTGCGTCAGCAGGCAGCATGTCCCGGCTTGTTAAGAACTCAATAACCTGCTGCCGCCGTTGTTCACCCTGTTTATTGCCATGCTGGTTATTAAATTCATCGGCTCGCATATTCCAGAATTGTTGTGTATCTTCTAATTCAGACAGATCTTTTTTCCATGCTTCGGTGAAATAATCAATGTTCATACGTCACCAGCCCCGGCTATATTCTTCAAAGCAGTCCTGACAAACTTTTTTGCCGTCCTGAAGTCTGATTTTGTGTTCTGGAGAGCCCTCGCCGCATTGTTCACAAATAATAGTAGTAAATAAGCGTGCTTCTTCCGGGACAGCATACTTTGGTTTTTTAAATTCAAAAATTTCGCCGGCAGGTGTATTCAGTAAATACTCCTGCCGCTCTTTCCTGTCCTGTTCCCCCTTAAACGGTTTCAGCACTAACCGGATGCTTTCGCCGGTAGTTCTGTTAAAGAAGCTATACGCCTGTTTACCGGTGCCTCTGTATAAGAGGTTGCCCTTGCCTATACTGCAACCAGTGATTACCTGAATCGCATCCACCCCGCAAGCATCATTTTCCGTAACACACACCACCTCTTCATCTTCAGAAAATTTTATCCCCAGTTTTTCAATGGCCGCTTCACAGGCTTTAAAGCCAATAGCCAGTCCCGGACACTCATGTCCATGAAATTCCACACACTTGTCCCATTGTTGCTTATCCATAGTAACCTCCCTAAAAATTAGTTTGCCAACAGTCTATTGGACAACAAAAAAAGTATGAAACCATGGGAGCAGTCTTTTGCCCCCCATGGTTTCATACCACATTTTTATCATCTATGCTGTTATGCCTGTCGTTTAAAGCGCTAATATGACATCTGTCATATCTGCGAATTTTCAAAATTCGCTTCTCTACGTCAAATCTTAGCATTTTCAGGGTGTTTTGTAAATATATATTTTGTGATTTTTTTCCCTTATCAATAATTTTAATATGTGTACATAATTCTTCAATCACCAACACCTCATCCCTGCGGATGAAGTTAGCTCATCATCCCCCTTGTATTCTTTTCCTTTATTATAGCAAATTGTTAACGATATTTTACTTTATCCCTGGTTACACTGATGCGCCTTATCCCAAAATAATCCGCCAGGCCGTTGTCTATAGCTGCCGCTGCTGTCAACTGTCCTGCACTGCTGGTCAGCAATTGCCGGTCGCTCTCATTAGAAATAAAGGCCACTTCCACCAGCACCGCCGGACAGTCCGTTTCTCTAAGCACCTGGAAATTAGCTTCTTTTACACTTCGATCGGCTGTTCCCAGTTTCTCTATCAGACGGGCCTGCAGGCAGGCCGCCAACTGCTTGCCGCTTACGCTGCCCGGATAATGATAAACCTCTGTACCATGGGCGGCCGGACTTTCTGCACTGTTGGTGTGAATGCTGATAAACACATCGGCCTTGTTCGTATTGGCAACTTCCGCCCGGAAAGCCAAATCATCGGTCATAATGTCGCCACTGCGGGTAAGTAAAAACTCATAACCTTGTTCACAGCACTGCTCTGGCAGCAGTTTGGCAATTGCCAGCACCACATCGCACTCCTGCACGCCTTCGGCGCAGGCTCCCGGTTCCACCGGCCCGGAATGGCCAGGATCAATCACAATTTTCATAAAAATCCCCCCATTTGTTTTTGGGGCATTTTCTATTCTATTTCTGCATTCATGACCATCGCAAGGATCTTATCGGCAATGACCGCAGCATTCAAATTCTCATCGGCCAAAACCGGCGAAATTTGCCGCGATACCATTTCCGGATCAAGTGCCAAGACCCTGTCATTCAGCCATTGCGTATTTTTGTCTGTTTTGCTGCCTGGTTTGCTTTGGAAGGAGATTCGCTCTTCATACTCCTTTTTTAATGCGGTCGCAACACGCGTTTTATCGACGTAGGTCAGATCATCGGATTTGAAGACCGCCAGCATTACGGTTTTGAGGATGGCATCGCCTTCTGTTTTGTTAGTCATGCCTTTTTCAATCGCCGTATCCATTAAACTGTTATAGTCGTCAAAATACCGGAAATCATCCCGGTACAAAGCCGCTTCGATCAGGAATAGCATGTAATCGTAACCAGTGAGTGGTTTGGCTGATTGCGCATCCTCGCCGAACTGCAGTTGTGAATCTTTCACAAATAATTTTTCTGTTTCAAACTTAGCCGCATCGGCTGCAATAACAGCAAAATAGCCGTTTTGCAAGGATACGCCGCCAAGACTGCCAGTACCTGAATATTCGTTGTGGAACACCAGATGAATCTCTTTATCCCCGGCATCGAACAAGTCTTGCATCCCGCTAACGGCACTGTCAACGACCTTGAGAGTTGTCGACAGCTGACCGATAGTCAACAAAGTGGCAATACTGTTACTCATGCTGAGAAATTCCTGAAAGTAGTCTTTGGAGACATAGGCCAGTAATGCGGCACTAATGGCTACATTGCCGCCGTGATACGGCACCAGGTTTGTCAGGGAATAATTGAGCTGTACCCCTTTTCCCAGGGAAGCTTCGTCAAGATCAAGTGTAAGCGGCCCGGCAATATAGGGTAATTCCTGCGCTGCATTGGAACCAAACTGCAGCTGCACGCTGGAAGAAACCACCGGCACATAGTTGCGGAATAATTTACGGTCATTCTTTAAGAACATTTCCGCCAGCCGCAGGCGGAAATAGTGCTGTCCCTCTTTAAACTCAATCGTCTCAATATCAGCTGCGATGGGAGTAAACACATAGTGTTTGGCCTCTCGTTTTATTAGGTTTTTAAACCAGTCGATGATGTTCATGGTTATACCTCCCCTTCCTTTCCGGTATTAAATCCCAAATTGATCGGCTTCCAGCCATTCCATATTAAGCAGCGACCAGAAATCACTCGCCAGCTTATTCAGGACATATGCATAAGGCAGCCAGCCATAACCCTGATCGCCCCAGGTGCTGCCCCAGGAATTGCGGATTAACAGCGCGCCGCAGGTTTCCAGATTATATTTGGTATTCTTGATGATGAGGCCATCATCATACCCTATGGCGACCACCGCATGTCCCCACTGTGCCTGTTCGATCGCACCGGGGCAGGGAATGCCGCCGGCAACATCTGACTCGGTAAACGAGGGAAAGCCGTAAAAGCCAAACATCGCCGGAATACCGGCAACCAGATATTTTTTCACACTTGTCAGCACTTCGTCTGTCGATTTATTTCCTGCTGCCGCATCATGGCAAAAATACTGCAGCGCCTCATAGTTGTCCGCCACCGCGTAGACAAAGGAAGTTGGTTCTTTATCAAAGTCTGGCTCCTTTTCCGTATACGGCCAGTACTTTTCCGGCGGCACACCGCACATGGCCAAAGCGCCCATGGTATCGCGGATATAAGACCCTTTGTCACCGGTCACACCCTGGAGATTCCGTGCATTTTTGTAGATAAACAGGCGGGAAGCGGCAATGTTGCGGGAAAACGACCGGTTCTCAAAATATTCGATAATGGCCGCCGCCGCATGAGCGGTACACGAACTCAGCTCCCCCTGGTCCTGAACAGGCGAGCACCATTGCCGCAGATCGGTCTTCGCCGGCAGGGGGGCGTTATTGTCTATACCTAGTTTTTGCACTGCTTTTTGCAGCTTGGGGTGACACTCGCTATAATCGCGCAGATCAGGCAAGGGCGGCAGCCAGCCGGTCCCGGTTTTTCGATTGCCAAACAGTATTGCATTCTTTTTCATCTCAACACCTTCTTTCTGATGATTTCGCGGATTCACGCTGAATCCGCAAACTTATGAATGACCGCTTGCATATTTTTCATTCTATGGGTATACTAAAGAAAAGGACTGACGTGCTCAACACACGCCAGCCCCACAGGCTGTCTAACCGGAAAATGGTTAGCTCATGTTCAAGCTATTAAGAAATAGCCGCACACTTAGCAGGAGGCGGCTTTTCGGTTTTATCATGAGCACAACAAGCGTTGCGAATGCAATCATCAGATACATTGCTTCGAATGCTGACTCATTTACCACCCCCTTCCTAAAAAGGAAGGAGCTAACCGTCTCCCGACAAGCCTGTAGGCTAATTATAGCATATTCTTCCAGGGCGAACAGAAATAATTTCGTTCCTGGCTATACGTCACGACCGGACCGCCTTCCTACTGAGGGCGGCCTTTTTATTTTCGTCGCAAATCCGGGCAGCCCGCGGCTCCCTTGCTGCCGGCAGGCCGTTGGCACGGGGTACGCGGCAAGGGTGTGGCGACCGTGCCCCTGGCTAATGAATGGCATCCCGGCAGGATACGACTCTAAGCGTGAGCAGTGCTAAACGAGAGCCATCATATTTCTCTTCAAGTTTAGCCGTACTAGGCCTTGACCAAAACAAGCTGCGCCGGGTCCAGACCTGTTTTGACATAGAGCTGCGGCGTGTTTTCTTCCGCGATGCCCTGCAGCATGAGCGCAGCCCTGGCCTGTTCAAAAGCAGTTTGCAGGGATTTGCAAAAACCGAGTGCCGAATAAAACTGAGCGGCAAATACTTTGGCGGCTTCGTCACCGATCGAGGTTTTCATGCCGATGGCTGCTTCCACATAGTGGACTACCGCTTCCGCCTCATCATCGGAAAAGCAGATATTAAAAAACACCAGCCTGATGGTGTCTGAGGCGCTCAGCATGACCTGGACAATGGCCGCTAAGCTTACGAATTTGGGCTGGCCGTCGTCGCCCTGCAGCACCAGTTGGTCGTCCTGGGAGCCGTGGCCGCTGAAATGAACCACCTGCGGGCTGACTTCGTTGATGGCCTGCAGGATGTCGAGCGGCTCTGCTGCCAGCGGGTGACAAAGTCGATGGCTTCGCGGTGTTCGGACCGGCGGATATTGTCCTGAATCGCCCTGGCTTCGGCATCAAGCTGCAAGGGAGCATTTTTCAGGGCATTGGCGGCCAAAAACAGCACAGTAACCTTTTGTGCCGCTTTTTTTGCCGGTGCCGCCGGTTTCTTTTTGGGGTCGCTTTTTTTCTTCTTGTCCGGCAGCCCAACCGTGTCAAGCTGCTGTTCCAGGCCGGCGATTTCTGCTTCCAGTTAGCAATGCTCGCCACTAAGTCGATGACTTTGGCCGCGTTGCGCCTGACGTGTTTCCTGGCGGTTTCCACAGCCGGCGCAGTGTGCTCTTCGTCCCTGGATAGCAAATCTTTCAGTATGTCTGGTCGCCGCTCCCTTACGGGAACAGAGCCGCTTGTTTTTTTAGTGCGGTAGGCGTTCTTGTCTGTTGGCGGCAGGTCTTTGACGTTGGGGTCCTCGAGAAAAATAAAAAAACTCCCATATTGGGAGTGCTTACGCCAAGCTGCCAGTTCCTTTAGGGTTTAGTAACCTTACGTAATCCCCTCCCTGTCACTCGCAGGTAAAATGGTGATTGTCAAACAGGCAGTTCTCCTGGCTCTGGATCATTACGCTGCCAAACCTTCCCAGGATTTGTATCCCAGTGGCATCTCTTGGCTTTGCTCCCCATTACAGTGGCGGGACCGCGCCGGCCTTGCACCGGCTTTTCTATGAAGCCCTTACGGGCACCTGTACCTTTACGCTATATATTTGTCTTATATTTCCTTCTTCTGTCTAATTTTAGCATTAATGGTTATCATTGTCACGTAAATTCATTCTGCTTATTTCGACATTTTTTCTGTTTTTTTCCACGACACGTATATATTACAGGGTAATGAATTTTAATTAATGAACCTGAGAATCAGAAATTATATTGCATTGTCACATAATAAGTTCGTCCCTGCAAAGGATAATCGGCATTATATACGTAATTTCCCTGGTGGATCTTCAATTTTGGTCCCCTGTTAAAGATATCATTGCATCCTATAACTAATTGGGAATTTTTAGTAAAGTTGTGCTTAACTCCCAGACCAATGGTCGTCAGGGAATCTTGTATTGATGGTGTGTTTTCGTAATAGGAAGTATACATTTCACCAACATATTTAACCTCGCCAAAAACAATATTCTTTTTATCAGGGCGATAACCTAAGCGCAGATAACCCTCCCAGTCCGGCGTATAGGTTCGATGCACGGAGTAAGGTTCCTGCTTAACAGAAGGAGAATCATTCCATTGAACGGCAGAAGTTTTAAGATAAGTTGCGCCTATGCTCAGATCCCATTTTTCCCAATTAAAATCTGTCTGCAGTTCAATACCGCGAGCTGTACCATTGGCAGAATTTGAATAACTCCAGTAATCATAGCCATACCGCCACAGCATTAAGAGTTTGTCCGAATCGCGATAAAAATAAGTCAATTGGAGTTTACTGTCAGCACCCAAAAGCTTACCATCCCAAATAGCACTGATATCAAACTGTTTTCCTTCTTCCGGTACCGGGAAATTTAGTCCCTTAACGTTGCTATTGCTTGAAATAGGTGCCGGCAAAATACCGCCTCCGTCACCTGCTATCTCATATAAATTTAATAAACGGTAATAGGTACCGCAGGTAGTTCGCAGCGTAAAGTTCTCATTAACCTGTTTTTTCAAGGCCAACTGCCAGGTAGCCTTGTTATCCTGCTGGTCGATAGCTTTAAACATCCACTCGGCAGGAGTCCCCGCATTATTGGCCCAGCCTACGGCATTGCCGCTGTGTATTTCGGATTGGTTATAACGTACGCTCGGCGTCAGCCACAGGTCGCCTTTCCTATTGAGTGTTATCGTATCCTGCATCTGTACATTGAACAGCTTTTGACTATAATCCGTACGATAACGGTTAGCTGAAGAATAGCCTGTTTCCAAGGTACCATCTGTAATACCAGAACCGGCAACATCCATATTTTCATCAGAATAATTAACCATAAATTCCACTAAATGATTTTTGCCGGCTTTATAGGTACCGTCAATAGCACCGCCCCAACGGCTGCTGTCATAAGCGCTCCATTTGCGCATAGGTATTTTGATCTACGGCAGCGTCACCACCGAGATTTGACAAAACGCCGTCAACAAACACGCCTACCTGCGCAGCGGTAGAGCCACGCACACTGACAGTCGTGTATTGCCCTTTACCGTTAACTTCACGTACATGAACACCCGGCACTTCTTTTAATAAGTCTGGTAAAGATTTCTGTTCTCCCTGATAATCGTCCGGTCTGATAACTGTCACTGTACCTGGGGAAAGCTTGCTCTCCCAATCCGGTCTTGCCGCTTCTACTGTTATTGCCTCTAAGGAAAATTTGGGGTTAGTGTTACTCTGGTCACTATTTTCTTCGGCATACCCAGTTGCGTTTACGCAATTAAGCCCCAAAAGCAAAGCAATAACTATTCTCTTCTCTAAATCCTTTTTTTTATTCATCGCTAAGCCCCTTTAATAATTATTTTTCACATTAATGATAAATTAGGTTCTCATCCTCAATAAAATCCGTTCATTACTGGTTCCGCGAAAAAGCCTTTGCTACTTCATACATGGAATCAGCAAATGTTTTCACCGGTACCTCCTTGAAAACTGCTTCTTTTGCTTTTATTTCTTCCAGCAAAACACCCTGAGCACTGTAAACTTTGGTTTCCATAACAAGATACTTTCTTTTATCGACTTTAAAAGTCATCTGCATTTCGCTAAAGCCTACCTTATCATCGGCATTGAGTTTTGCTTTGTATTGTTCATTCAATTGAGTAACAACCTTGGAGTTGGTGAATATCGTTCTCACAAGAACATTGACACTATTTTTCTCATTTTCAACCATTGCCAGAGATTTGCAATCAAACATATATATACCTATATCATTGGCAAATACTCCTACCCAGCGCTCTCTTTCTTCCTCCGCCGGTGTTAGTTTCTTCTCACGTGAAATCTTCATTTCCCAACTTCCACTTGCAGGTTCTTCAGCCTTTTCGGCAGCATAAACAGACAAAAATGGCACTAAACTGAAAAGCACTAAAAATACGATTATTTTTTTTTTCATTCTCCGCTCCTTTTCAAATAATCCGCATACTAAACTTGTTTAGCTACCGCTATTCATTAAATATAGGTACGCGACGACCAGTATTAATTGTCTCACCTCTTTCTATAGCAAATAAAAAAACTCCCTTTTGGGGAGTGCTTACGCTAAGCTGCCAGCTTCTTTAGGGTCTGGTAACCTTACGTAATCCCCTCCCTGTCACTCGCAGGTAAAATGGTGATTGTCAAATAGGCAGTTATCCTGACTCCGGTTCATGGCTTTCCCGCGCCTTCCCAAAGCGATTGCTCCAGTGGCAACTAGGCGAGATTGCTCCCCGTTTACAGTGGCGTGACCGTGCCGGTCTTTAACCGGCTTCCCTATTAAGCCCCGCAGGGCACCTATTCCGATATCCTGTGATATCTGCTATGCTGTTGTTGGTAAGTCATTGCTTGTCCCACCTGGTGACAAGCGTAAATAAAATAACCCCCCTGTAATATTATAGGGGGGTTACGTCTGCTTGTTCATTAAATCCCCTCCCCATCTTCGCAGGTCAACGGTGATTGTTGTACAGGCAGTTCTCCTGGCTCTGGATCATTACGCTGCCAAACCTTCCCAGGACTTGTATCCCAGTGGCATCTCTTGGCTTTGCTCCCCATTACAGTGGCGGGACCGCGCCGGCCTTTCACCGGCTTTTCTATGAAGCCCTTGCGGGCACCTGTACCTTTACGCTATGTATTGTCTTATATTTGCTATTGTTATAGCCGCCTGACAGCAGATTCAAAACACTTTCCCTAGACTACACTTACCGGCGGCCATGTCATTTTCCATTGCTGTCTTCTGACTGCTTTGCCTGATTAAATGACAAAGTTCATATAAGATGGTTGTTACGATCTTAGGATGTACTTTGATTGACGGTATCGGAGGAACCAATTCTACCAGTTTTTTCTCGTTCAGGTATTCTATTACCGCATAATAATCCAGTTTTTTGCGTTCTTCCTGACAGTGCTCCCTAAATTGTTCGGTAAACGCTTTGGTATCATTCAGATTTCGAATTAGTTTAAAGTAATTCGGCAGCCGATTGTGATTGTTGGTAAAATATTTTTTGAAGATCAGTATCAAGACGGCATATACATCTTCGGTGCTAAAGTTTATGACCCGCCCTTGTTGTCTGTCAACATATATGGCATTAAATAACGAATAGCAGAAAATAAAAAGAAAATACTGATTAAAATCGAGGGGATTGGCGGCATTGGGCAAAAACAGACTGAATTTTGTTATCACATACAAATACCGATTTAATTGTCTTTCGCTAAGCTCATCCGGTTTTTTTACCACTTCCGCTAACACCTCTGCGGCCCATTGTACGATTTCTTGATCGGCCGCTTGCCGCTCACTGGGGGTTGCCGTATCCAGGTGAACGAAATCAATATTTGGCATTTTGATCATAGGCATCCCTGCTTACACTTTTTAGCAATATAGTACATGGATTCAGCAAAGGTATTTGGCGTAACAGCAACAAATTTGGCAGTTTTCTTGGTATCTTCCACTACAATTCCTTGTTCGCTAACTATCCTGGTCTCTGTTACTGCATACATTTTTTCCTTTAGCTGAAAGACCATCTGCATTTCGCTGAGAGTGACTTTGTCACCTGCGCTCAGTTTTCCCTGATACTTTTCGTTCAAATTGCCGATAATCTTCGAATCGGCAAAAATGGTTCTAATCAGAACATGCACCAAATTTTTATCGGTTTCATCAATGTGCAGTGATTTATTGTCAAATCTATAACTACCAATGTCATTGGCATATACATCAGACCAGCGTTGCCGCTCGATTTCTTCTGCGGTTGGTTTTTGCAAAACGCTTATCTCCCAAGTTAGCGGCGAAGTATCTGCCGGTTCTGCGGCCTGTACAGAAATACCGGGAAGTAAGAAACAACCCACAAGTAATAACAGTACTGAATTCTTCATTGTAAATGCTCCTTTACGCCCTCTCCCTGCTGAATTAATTAAAAAATAAAAGCATCCCCCTGTGACGACCAAAGGGGGATGCTTGTTCATCAAATCCCCTCCCCATCTCTCGCAGGTCTACGGTGATTGTTGTACAGGCAGTTCTCCTGGCTCTGGATCATTGCGCAGCCAAACCTTCCCAGGACTTATATCCCAGTGGTATCTCTTGGCATTGCTCCCCATTACAGTGGCGGGACCGCGCCGGTCTTTCACCGGCTTTTCTATGAAGCCCTTGCGGGCACCTGTACCTTTACGCTATTTTTTTGTCTTATTATTCCTTCTATTGTTTAATTCTAGCACTGATGGTTATAATTGTCACGGAAATTCATTCTGCTTATTTCGACGTTTTTTTTATTTCAACAACTCTAATCATATTCACAGTTGTTTAAAAGGTGAACCGGAAGCCTGCATCAGCACGCCAGTCCATCTTGACATCGCCGCCAAATGATTTTTCAACATTAGCGTAAGCAAAACTGTTATTACTAAGCTTAGCTGTACCGCCAAGTTGTAGATTGACCCAGGTACCACCAAAGTCCGCGCTTGTGCTTTTAGACTGCTCGCCGGAGGCCGAATAGCTGGTGGCAAAGTCTCCCAGGAACTCATGCAGCAATGATACCTTGACAAAAGCGCTGCTGCGTTCGTTCTGAACTCCAGCGCCAATCCCAATGCGCCCAATCAGGCTGTCAAAACTATCCTGCACTACATGCAGATCCGTGCCACCCAAATAATCGCTGTGGGCGTTATAGCTGTCGCTTCCCAGCCGGCTGTAGGTAAATTCAACCTGCGGCTCATAATAGAAGCCTTTGCTGCCAGTTTTAATACGTCGTCCATATTCAGCACTTACTGCCATTCCTGTTGTATCATAATCACCGTTAAGCTTGTAGCCGTAATCATTATATACTGTATAATCGGCTTTCACTTTACTGCCGCGCAGAATAACATCGGCATAGTGGCCTTTTTCTCCCAGCCAGCTGCCATACAAGCTCAGGCTCGTAGACCGGTTGTCGCCGCTGCCTGTTTCGTAAGCGCTGTCGCCTTTAAGATAACTTACCGCAGCGCCAAGACGCCAGCCGTCCTGGCCTACGGCTTTGTCATAACCTAATTGATAGGTTTTAAAGTCAGTTTTGAAATCGGTATTATCCTGCTTATAGCTGGTTTTGCCGCCGCCCATTTTCAGCCAAATACCATCTTGAGCCTTAGGATCAAGCCGCAAGTCGCCAAGACGTTTCATAACATCATTATTCTCAGCTCTCCAGACCAGTGCAGATGATACCATCGCTGATTTTGCGCCGCGCATCATGGCTGTTTGTTTGTTGCCATAAGTTATTTCCGGAGTATGTTCGGTTGTGTTTCCCGTATCTGAATCGACATCAAGCACCGTGCCGCCGACATGCCCCTGGCCATTGCTGTCAAAACTCAGATCACTGGTTTTCATAGCCGCACTGCTGGTAAGCAGTCCTTCCGCTATTTCCAGTGTGCCGCTAAGGTTACTGCCTGCATTCAAAGCAGATCTCAGTTTTTTATTTTCCGCTTCTTCATAAGTAACTTTGTTGGCCAGAGCTTCAAATACGCCCAATACTGCTTCATTGCCTGTGCCTATGCCTTTATAATCCGTTACCAGGCTGATTGCTGAGCCTTTAGCCGCAGCACCGATAACTACACCGCCGCCAATAATGTTCGTCGGATCATTCTCATCATGCGCATAGATGAACTTCGTGTTGCCGCTGTAATTATTGATGGTAATTTTATTGCTGCTTTCCTGCTTGATAATACCAGCGTTAGCTTTACTGTCGCCGCCGTTGAAGCTGTTAATAACGGCACTTGCATTGCCGCTGTCATTTGCCGTATTGGTCCAGACTGCTCCATTCTTCAGCTTCATATTAACCATACTGCTGTCATTGACGATGTTGCCGTTGAAGGAAGCGTTACTATTGCTGAAGCTTACATCTACAGTACCGCCACTGCTGGCAACAATGTCTCCCGCAACAATAGCCTGTCCGGTTTCAGCAGTATTAAGTATTATATTGCCGCCTGCGGCATTAAGAGCCGCTTTACCTTCACCAGATTTAATTTCTGCTGAGGCCAGTTGAACAACGCCAGTTGTTCCGGCTTGCACGCCAATTCCATCAGCGTTAATAATTGCATGTCCGTCAACCTTAACATTGCCGCTTGCTGCCAATATACCGGTTCCTGTTGATTTAACAGTAAGGTTTTTAGCAATAGTAAGAGTACCTTCATTATAAATGCCATATGCATTGCCTTTTGCGCTGCTGGCAGTAAGCGCCAGATTCTCTGCGCTTAAATCAGCAGTCTTGTCTGCTGCCGTATAGATGCTTATAGCCGCCTTGCCCTCTGCCGTTGCTTTGGCAGTAACATCAAGCGTATTTTCGGCTGTTACTTTAATGCCAATGTCTTGGGCAGCTATACCGCTAACAGCCGTGACAGCTCCTTCGCCATTGCCAAAAGTAATCGTATCTACGTCATCTGCTGCGATTTTGTTGGCAACCGTGCTACCGACTGTTTTGAAGCTATAATTGCCTTCACTGTCAATAACGCCGCCCTGGGCGTATTCATAATCCCAATATATGTGATCACTGATCTGATTGTGACCCGTAAGGGTGCTGCCAAACTCATTTGCCACCTGCTCGGGTGCCGCATAGTAATAGTAGCCTTGGCCAGTCTTGGTATTAAAACCGATAGCTCCTGACTTGACACCGAGGTTTGTCCGTGAGCCGCCAGTTACAGTCTCAGTAATAGCCGCTGACCCCGCTATGCTGTAGCCCCCGGAAGAACCCCCCAGCATTGCGTCTTTGTAATAAATTTTATTAGCCAAAGCATTCAAAGTTTTATTAACTTGCAGTTCATTATTAAAGTCAATACCTGTAGTATCAGTACGAACATAGACCAGATTACCTTTGTTCCAGCCACCGCCGGATACCGATGAATTGATTACCACATCGCCGCCAATAATCTGTGTAGGGTCTGACCCGTTATGGTCATAATGTATAGCTGTCATACCGGCAAAAGAATCAATATTCAGTTTACCGCTGTTTTTCTGATAGATGACTCCGAATGGAGATCCGCTGTTTGCAGCACCTGTGAAAAGATTTACATGAGTGTCGCCACTGCCCTGTTGCCATTGATTTGTCCAAAGAGACAGAGTGCTGTTTAATGTAATATTAAAAATACCTTTGCCTTGGGCACTTCCCGTCCACTGGCTGTTGCCGTTTAAGGCGACATCAACCTGTCCGCCCTCGCCGGCAATATCAGTATAAATGTCACCGTTGATAAACTCTCCAGCCTTCATAGAACTCAAAGTGACTTTACTGTTTTTACCGGCCATGATAGCAATACCGCCTGCAGCATCAAAATAGCTGGTTTGTTTGTCTGCATTATAAACGTTGCCTGCGCTTATGTTTATATTACTGCCATTATCGGCAACAATGCCCACACCCGCTTTGGCGTCAATTTTAACTTTGCTTGTGATCGTAATGTTAGCATTATTATTAGCCTTTATAGCGGTAAATTTGCCGCCTTCACCTGCTGCTCCCGAAATTTTTAGAACATTGCCATCGTTAAAGTCACCATTCAGAGCCTGCTGTGTAATTGTTACCATATTGCTTGCTGCAGCGCCAGGATCACCGGAAGCATAAATACCGTAAACTTCTTTAACATTGCCGCTGGCGTTAATTAACAAATTGCCATTACTGGCAGTAAGCGCACCTCCTTTGCGAATATTGATACCGGCAACATACCCGTTCCCTGCATCTGCAACAGCGGCACTACTTTGCACCTTCAGCAAGTTGCCGTCCGGTTTCAGATCCACAGTTTTTCCTTCACCGACATCTACCGCTGCATAAACGTCACCGCTCTTGTCATAGACAGTATTGATAGTGGTATCCTCTTTAAACAAGTAGGCAGATCCATTTTTAACACCGCCAAGAGTATATTCTGCATCAGTACCACCGGTTATCGCTGTCGTAAAAGAATTTGAGGTTTGCGGCATATAGAAGCCCTGACCAGTAGTTTCATTAAAGCTGATAGTTCCACCGGCGAGTTTAGCGGAAGAACTTAACAACCCCTCCATTATTTCCGCATGACCATTGACATCACGTTCACCAGTGATGTAACCAGTGTAAGTCAGCTTTTTAGCCAAAGCCTGCAGCACACTGCTGACTTGTGTCTTATTATTCATATCAATATCAGTGCTGTCAGTCTTTAAAACAAATTCTGTATTTTTCCCTGATCTGGTTTCTCCATGGCCTACTACTGTATCACCGGCGGCAAAATTTGCGACATTATCCTGAGCATGCTCATAATAAATATCCAAGACACCATAACTTACATTATCCAAATATAGTTTCCCGGTATTTTGCTGGTAAATGCTTGACGGCATTGACGAGCCTACAGTAAGCTCTGACACACGGGTATCGTCATTGCTGCCATTCAGCCACTTATTATACCAGGTTCCGCCAATATCAGTGGTTATGCCGCTTCTGCCCATATTTAATTCAAAAGTGCCGTCACCGCCAACACTGCCGGTCCAGGTTTGAGTTTTCCCAACAGTCAGAGTTACATTGGTCAGTTTGCCATCGGTTGAATTCCCTTTTTGAACTAAAATATCACCTTTCAATTCAGGGGCGGTTCCCATAGAGCTTCCAACCTTTACCATTGCCCCATTATTGGCTTTGATTAAATAACCATTAGTTTTTAAGTTCTTAGCGTCTTTAAAATTAGCTGGCAATGCGTAGGTAATACTCCCGCCGTCAGCGTCAAAAACTGTGGTATTTACGGATTTTTGCAAGTCTTCAGATATCTGTATCGGTGAAGAAATCGTTATGTTTCCCTGTTTTCCGGCTTTGACAGCGGTATATGCATAATTCGCATCCCCAGTAAAAATAATGGGCGTACTCATTTTATTTACTGTTATGGATGCCTTATCGGTTGCTGTCCCGCCAGCACCAATACCGGCATAGAACCCTACGGCGTTCCGGCCATTCGCAGCAACTGTAATCGTACCCATATTGTTAACTGTCAGTGAAGCCTTATCATCTACAGCAACTGCCGTAACTTCGCCATGGTCAGAAGTAGCTGCAATGTTCCAGTTGCTGCCACGCATATCAATAACTAAATTTGTGTTTTTCGCCACATCAATGGCCGGTGCATTAGTGACACTAATGCTGGTGGCTTTTTTGCTGCGAATATCACCGTTAGCATAATAGACGCCGCCGGCAATATATTGCAAATCTGCTGAGGTTCCGGTCAAGGTAGTGGTATACTCAGTTATAGCCTGCTGGATATAGTTGCCTTGGCCGCTCTTGGCGTCATACCATATGTCGCCGATCGCTTTTTCGGCTGATTCCGTAGTCAGTCCTTCGGCAATCTTCACTTTACCGGCCAGATTTCTTTCACCCGTAAGGTAACCTGTATAAAAAAGTTTATTGGCTAAGGAATCAAGCACGCCGTTTACAGTAGCATTATTAGTAACATCTATGCCATTACTGCCCGTCTGCAAGGTAATCGCGGAGTCAGCGGCAGCGCTTTTTATCGTGATACTACCCCCGAGCATTGTAGCCGGCGTTGCGTCAGCATGCGCATACATGGCAACGATATTGCCATCATATTTATCGATACTCGCTCCGGCATTTGTGTTGGAGAATTTCAATATACCTGCCGTATCCGCAGTGGAACCTCCATGCAAATTAATAATGTTTGATACTCTGGTCGCGTTGTTTATCCAGCTACCGCCGTTCTGGATAAACAAATGTTGAACCTGATTGCCGGTGCCGGAATTCGTGGAGCCCTGCCAGAAAGAGTCTTTCGTTGTCAGCCCTAAATTAACGGTTGTTATATCGGTGCTGTAGGATCCTTTGGTTTGGATATCTCCTACCATCATAACATCATTATTGGTAGCGGTTACATTTCCAGCAGAATCTTTAACAGTATTAAGCTCTAATAAAGAATTACCATAGCCATAAATGGTGCCCCAGCGGCCGCCACCAATTGAAAGATGCGCACTAGTATCCACTCTGTTGCCCATAGTGTTAACATCAAGGCCAAAGTATTTGGTAGATAAAATATTTCCTTCGCCATCTTTCTTATCCTTAGCAAAATCCGCATAGCCTTTGATAATCAACTCACCGCGGTTAAATATCTTAACGCCGGTTATATTCTCCGAATACTGGCCACCGCCGGCGGTAACAGTGACTGCATTCTTCCAGCCCTTATCATTGTTGATGATGATGGTTGGTCTGCCGGCAGCGAGCTCTTTCTCCTCTGTCCCTAAGCCGCGATAATAGCCAGCATAAATTCCTGCCAAATAGTAGCCTGTCGATTGGTTATTAAGCGTAAGTTTGCCTACATTATCAAAAGTAATACTGACAGGTTTTTCTACATAAAGAGGCGTACTGGAAATTAAAGCACCAGCAGTTGGTCTTGCCGGATCAATCTGCCCTATTCCTGTGTCCACAATATGGTTGACAGTCAAATCATGCCCGTTGAGATTAAACAGCATATTATGGTATACACCACTGCTCGCTTTCGGGCCCGTCGGACCACCAGGCTGGATGGTGCCAATATAGCCTTGATAGTCTGCGGTTATACCCATTGCGGCTAATTCCTGCCAGGTATAACTGTTATTAATAATTGTATCCTCAGTAAAATTATACGTAGCTGTGTCGCCATTAAGCGACGCTTTGCCATTTACTACTGTATTATCGCTAATAATATCACTGGTTATTTTGCCGGTGTATTCCGCAGCCTGAACCCCTGGCAGATACGTGCCGCAAAGCAAGCCCAGCGTAACAACTGTTGCCAGCTTTTTGTGCAGCTTCCTTCGTCTTAATACTTTTAGCCAATTACCACTCAACTAAAACAACTCCTTCACAAGCATTCTTTTCCTATTGTTGGCATTTAACCTGTTCCTCTCACCACCCCCTAATAGCAGCACCGTGTTGATTAACCAAAAATAGGTAAGACAAAAGAACGCACTTTCTGTAAAATCATGATTACCACACCAATGATGATCAGAAAAGAGACGTCCTTTATGACATGGATTTAGCATGCAAAATTATCGTAACTGATTTGCTGAATTTTTTTATTACCGCACCTTTGAATGAATTGAAAAGTTTCCGCCACGGAGCTGATATAGAAGATTCTTACGGGTTATAATAGTGAGTAACGAGTTCTTAATCGAAAAGAACTCATTACTCGACAACAGCTTAAACAGTTAGATCTGTTATTGCAACAACTCTAATCATACTCACAGTTGTTTAAAAGGTGAACCGGAAGCCTACATCAGCACGCCAGTCCATCTTGACATCGCCGCCAAATGATTTTTCAACATTAGCGTAGGCAAAGCTGTTATTACTGAGCTTAGCTGTACCGCCAAGTTGTAGATTGACCCAGGTACCACCAAAGTCCGCGCTTGTGCTTTTAGACTGCTCGCCGGAGGCCGAATAGCTGGTGGCAAAGTCTCCCAGGAACTCATGCAGCAACGATACCTTGACAAAGGCGCTGCTGCGTTCGTTCTGAACTCCAGCGCCAATCCCAATGCGCCCAATCAGGCTGTCAAAACTATCCTGCACTACATGCAGATCCGTGCCACCCAAATAATCGCTGTGGGCGTTATAGCTGTCGCTTCCCAGCCGGCTGTAGGTAAATTCAACCTGCGGCTCATAATAGAAGCCTTTGCTGCCAGTTTTAATACGTCGTCCATATTCAGCACTTACTGCCATTCCTGTTGTATCATAATCACCGTTAAGCTTGTAGCCGTAATCATTATATACTGTATAATCGGCTTTCACTTTACTGCCGCGCAGAATAACATCGGCATAGTGGCCTTTTTCTCCCAGCCAGCTGCCATACAAGCTCAGGCTCGTAGACCGGTTGTCGCCGCTGCCTGTTTCGTAAGCGCTGTCGCCTTTAAGATAACTTACCGCAGCGCCAAGACGCCAGCCGTCCTGGCCTACGGCTTTGTCATAACCTAATTGATAGGTTTTAAAGTCAGTTTTGAAATCGGTATTATCCTGCTTATAGCTGGTTTTGCCGCCGCCCATTTTCAGCCAAATACCATCTTGAGCCTTAGGATCAAGCCGCAAGTCGCCAAGACGTTTCATAACATCATTATTCTCAGCTCTCCAAACCAGTGCAGATGATACCATCGCTGATTTTGCGCCGCGCATCATAGCTGTTTGTTTGTTGCCATAAGTTATTTCCGGAGTATGTTCGGTTGTGTTTCCCGTATCTGAATCGACATCAAGCACCGTGCCGCCGACATGCCCCTGGCCATTGCTGTCAAAACTCAGATCACTGGTTTTCATAGCCGCACTGCTGGTAAGCAGTCCTTCCGCTATTTCCAGTGTGCCGCTAAGGTTACTGCCTGCATTCAAAGCAGATCTCAGTTTTTTATTTTCCGCTTCTTCATAAGTAACTTTGTTGGCCAGAGCTTCAAATACGCCCAATACTGCTTCATTGCCTGTGCCTATGCCTTTATAATCCGTTACCAGGCTGATTGCTGAGCCTTTAGCCGCAGCACCGATAACTACACCGCCGCCAATAATGTTCGTCGGATCATTCTCATCATGCGCATAGATGAACTTCGTGTTGCCGCTGTAATTATTGATGGTAATTTTATTGCTGCTTTCCTGCTTGATAATACCAGCGTTAGCTTTACTGTCGCCGCCGTTGAAGCTGTTAATAACGGCACTTGCATTGCCGCTGTCATTTGCCGTATTGGTCCAGACTGCTCCATTCTTCAGCTTCATATTAACCGTACTGCTGTCATTGACGATGTTGCCGTTGAAGGAAGCGTTACTATTGCTGAAGCTTACATCTACAGTACCGCCACTGCTGGCAACAATGTCTCCCGCAACGATAGCCTGTCCGGTTTCACCAGTATTAAGTATTATATTGCCGCCTGCGGCATTAATAGCCGCTTTACCTTCACCGGATTTAATTTCTGCTGAGGCCAGTTGAACAACGCCAGTTGTTCCGGTTTGCACGCCAATTCCATCAGCGTTAATAATTGCATGTCCGTCAACCTTAACATTGCCACTTGCTGCCAATATACCGGTTCCTGTTGATTTAACAGTAAGGTTTTTAGCAATAGTAAGAGTACCTTCATTATAAATACCATATGCATTGCCTTTTTCGCTGCTGGCAGTAAGCGCCAGATTCTCTGCGTTTAAATCAGCAGTCTTGCCTGCGGCCGTATAGACGCTTATAGCCGCCTTGCCCTCTGCCGTTGCTTTGGCAGTAACATCCAGCGTATTTTCGGCTGTCACTTTAATGCCAATGTCTTGGGCAGCTATACCGCTAACAGCCGTGACAGCTCCTTCGCCATTGCCAAAAGTAATAGTATCTACGTCATCTGCTGCGATTTTGTTGGCAACCGTGCTGCCGGTCGTTTTGAAGCTATAATTACCTGTACTGTCAATAACACCGCCCTGGGCGTATTCGTAGTCAATTACTTTCTTATCGCTAATCTTATTATGACCAGTAAGCGTGTTGCCAAACTTATTAGCTATCTGCTCCGGTGCTGCATAATAGTAATAGCCCTGGCCTGTCTTGGTATTAAAGGCGATAGCTCCTGACTTAACACCGAGACTTAGCTTTGATCCTGTAATCATAGATTCCGTAATAGCAGCAGAACCCGTTATGCTGTAGCCGCCGGTAGATCCTCCCTTGATTGCGTCTTTATAATAAACTTTATTAGCCAATGCATTTAAGGTCTTATTAACCTGAAGCGTATCATTTAAGTCAATACCAGTCGTATCAGTGCGGACATAAACAATATTACGTTTGTTATAGCCGCCGCCTGATACAGAAGAATTGATTACTACATCTCCACCGATAATCTGAGTTGGGTCCAACCTGTTATGGTCGTAATGTACAGCTGTCATGCCGGTAAAAGAATCAATACTCAGTTTGCCTGTATTTTTCTGGTATATGATGCCAAAAGGAGAGCTGTCATTCGTGGCACCCTTGAAAAGCGTTACATGGTTATCACCACTGCCCTGTTGCCATTCGTTTGTCCAGACAGCGCCAGTGGAACCGTTTAAAGTAATATTAAAAGTACCGTCCCCCTGCACACTGCCAGTCCACTTACCTTGATAGCCTAAATCAATATTTACTGCTCCACCTTTTCCGTCGATATCTGTAACAATATCTCCGATTATAGAATCGCCAGCATTGAGATTAGCCAAGGTAACTTTACTGTTTCTACCTGCCATTACGGCAATACCGCCAGCAGCATCAAGGTAACTAGTTTGATCATCACTTCTAAACAAGCTGTTCGCAAACTTGACAGTTACGCTACTGCCATTATCTGCAACAATACCTACACCCTTTGCAGCATCAATCTTAACCTTGCTTGTTATATTAATATTAGCGTTATTATCAGCTTTTATTGCCGTGAATTTGCCGCCCTCGCCAGCTGTACCCGTAATTTTCAGGACATTTGTCGCATTAAAATTGTTATTTTGTGTTTGCTGAGTAATGCTCAGCATGTTCCGCACTATACCTTCAGCATCGCCGGAAGCATAGATACCGTAAACCGCCTTACAGTTGCCACTGGCATTAATAAGTAGATTGCCGTTGTTAGAAGTAAGCAAAGCTCCTTTGCGAACATTGATACCTGCAGCATACCCGCTGCCTGTGTCCGTAACATTGGCGCTGCTTTGCACCTTAAGCAAATTGCCATCCAGTTTCAGGCTGACGGTATTTCCTTCACCGACATCTACAGCTGCATAAACGGCCCCGTTCTTGTCATAGGCAGTGTTAATGCTACTGTCTTCTTTAAACAAATAGGCAGAATCACTTTTCACACCATTAAGAGCATATTCCGCATCAGTACCGCCAGTTAAGGCTGCAGTAAAGGAATTTGCGGTTTGCGGCGTATAAAAGCCTTGACCTGTAGTTTCATTAAAGCTGATAATGCCACCCGCAAGCTTAGCAGACGAAGTTAACAGACCTTCCATAATTTCCGCATGCCCGTTGACATCACGTTCGCCGGCAGTGTAGCCGGTATAGGTCAGCTTGTTAGCCAGAGCTTTCAGCACACTGTTGACTTGCTCTTTATTATCCATATTTATTCCCGTATTGTCCGTCTTTAAAACCATTTCCGTTTTTTGATCATTAATAGATCTTGTTTCGCCATGTTCAACTATAGTATCTCCGGCTGCGAAACTACTAACATTATCTTTATCATGCTCATAGTAAATATCCAGAACACCGTAACTTACCTTATCCAAGTATAATTTTCCGGCATTTTTCTGATAAATGTTTGATGGTTTGCCTAATCCCAGTTCAAGTTTAGATACATGGGTATCGGCCTTACTGCCGTTCAGCCAGGCATTATTCCAGACAGCACCGTCGCTGCCTGAACCGTAAACAGACATATATAATTCAAAAGTTTCATCACCGCCGGCACTGCCGGTCCAGGACTGGCCTTGGTTCAAATTCAGGAAAACATTTGTCAGCTTATCATCCATAGAAGTACCTTTTGTGACTGAAATATCTCCCTGTATTTCGTTAGTTCCACAATTATCGAGCTTAACCTGAGCTCCGTCAGTAGCTTTAACCAGATAGCCTTTAGTTTTTAAAATGCCGCCATTTTCGCTAGAGTAAGTGATATTACCGCCGTTCGCCGCAAAAATAGTGACATTCGCAGAATTCTGCAAAGCCTCAGATAGCTGTATAGGTGAAGAAATCGTAATAGTTCCCTGTTTTCCCGCTTTAACTGCCGTATATGCCTGATCCGCGTCGCCGTCAAAGAGAATAGAAGCGTCCTCGTTATCATAATTCATGTCGATTGTTATCGACGCCTTGTCAGTTGCTGCTCCAGCAGCGCCAATACCAGCGTATAATCCTACTGCGTTCTGTCCAGCCGCATTAACCGTGATATCGCCCATATTATTAACAACCAGCGAAGCATTATTATCTACGGAAATTGCTGTAACATTTCCTGTGTCAGACGTAGAAGAAACATTCCATTTACTGCCAAGCATATCAACAACTAAATTAATATTTTCAGCAACATCTATCGCGGGCACATCAGTGACGGTAATATTTGTTGCTTTCTTGCTGCGAATATCGCCGTCAGCATAATAAACACCGCCATCTATATATTGAATGTCGTTTGAAGTACCAGTCAGCGTTGTAGTATAGTCAGTCACGGTCTGCTGGATATAATTGCCCTGTCCGGTTGTAGCATCATACCATATATTCCCGATAACCTTTTCAGCTGATTGAGTAGTCAGGCCTTCGGCTATCTTCACCTTACCGGTCAAATCTCTTTCGCCCGTAATGTAACCAGTATAGAAAAGTTTATTAGCTAAAGAATCAAGAACGCCGTTTACATTAGCTTTATTAGTAACATCTATGCCGTTACTGCCTGTCTGTAAGGTAATAGATGAGTCAACGACGGCGCTTTTTATAGTAATATTACCGCCGAGCATTGTGGCCGGTGTTGCGTCAGCATGATCATACATTGCGACGATATTACCTTCATAATTATCGATACTCGCTCCGGCATTGGTGTTAGAAAATTTCAAAATACCGGCTGTATCTATGCTGGAACCGCCATGCAAATTGATGACATTTGACACTCTGGCATCATTATTTATCCAACTGCCGCCGTTCTGGATAAACAAATTCTGAACCTGATTACCTGTGCCTGAATAAGTAGCACCCTGCCAGTAAGAGTTTTTTGTCGTCAGACCCAAATTAACAGTTGTAATCTGTTCGCTCCAGGAACTGTTGCTGGTTTGGATATCACCCACCATAATTACATCATTGTTCGTAGCGGTGACATTTCCATTGGCATTCTGTACTGTATTCAGTTCCAACAAAGAATTACCATAGCCATAAATCTGACCCCAGCGACCGCCGCCAACAGAAAAATGCGCACTCATGTTTTCTCTGCTTCCCATGGTATTGACGTCTAGACCATAGTATTTGGTAGAAATAACTTTTCCTTCAGCATCTTTCGTATCTTTGGCAAAATCTGCGTAGCCTTTGATAATCAATTCACCACGGTTAAATATCTTAACACCGGTTATGTTCTCCGAATATTGACCGCCACCAGCGGTAACAGTGACAGCAGTCTCCCAGCCTTTATCATTATTGATGATGATGGTTGGTCTGCCGGCAACGAGCTCTTTCTCCTCTGTTCCTAAGCCGCGATAATAGCCTGCATAAATTCCTGCTAAATAGTAGCCTGTCGATTGGTTATTAAGCGTAAGTTTGCCTACATTGTCAAAAGTAATACTGACAGGTTTTTCTACATAAAGAGGTGTACTGGAAATTAAAGTACCAGCAGTTGGCCTTGCCGGATCAATCTGCCCTATTCCTGTGTCAACAATATGGTTGACAGTCAAATCATGCCCGTTGAGATTAAACAGCATATTATGGTATACACCACTGCTCGCTTTCGGGCCCGTCGGACCACCAGGCTGGATGGTGCCAATATAGCCTTGATAGTCTGCTGTTATACCCATTGCGGCTAATTCTTGCCAGGTATAACTGTTATTAATAATTGTATCCTCAGTAAAATTATACGTAGCTGTGTCGCCATTAAGCGACGCTTTGCCATTTACTACGGTATTATCACTGGTAATATCACTGGTTATTTTGCCGGTGTATTCCGCAGCCTGAACCCCTGGCAGATACGTGCCGCAAAGCAAGCCCAGCGTAACAGCTGTTGCCAGCTTCTTTTGGAAATTCCTTTGTCTTAATTCTTTTACCCAACTACCGCACACCTCATACAACTCCTTTAAGTTTCATTAATCTTGCAAAGCTTTTACTACCTCACCTGTCAAATCCTTGCCACCGAACAGCATAGAGTTGCTATTCACAACATTTTGAATACCATTATGTTTAGCAACTTTGGCGATAGTCTGCTGAATTTTTTGTTGCACCGGAGCCATTGTGCTTTGTTCGAATTTCGTGTACTCCTGGGAAAGATTTGTACTCAGCGCATTCTTATCACTATCGGACATATTCTGAGCTTGCTCATTATACTGATTTTGGAGTTTGACTTTTTCATCGCTTGTCTGTTGCAGAATATCTTTAATGCCAGGGTAATTTTGCAATACATACTGCACATTCACGAAGCCAATCAGAGAACTTTGATCTGCCGCCAAAGCAATAGAGGCAAAACCGAAAGTCATCATTAAAAAACATACTAAAGCCATTAATTTCTTTTTCACGATTGTTCCTCTTTTCAAAAGTTTTATTTTTGCTGTTATTTATTTTTCATCCCATACTTTACTCATAATTTTCGGATATTCACTTTCCAGAAATTTTAGTGTTTCTCCTAAAATTGCATTAATCAAAGCAGGATCAAAATTGCTATCTTTTGCGGTTAGGCAGGCATTCAACAATAAATCACCGTCAGGAGATACTATAAATTTAAACAGCCTGTAATTGTTGTTCATTTCATTGAGAAAAGAAGCAAGCTGCAAGAACTTATCTCCTTTTATAACTTCCGGTGCAATCTGTACCTGTAATAAGGTATATACGCTTGTATCAATAAGAATAGCCAAAGGCAACGTTTGTCCTTTTACTTGCATGCGGCTGCGGAAAATTGCCGTCTGCTGTTCGTCTTCCATTTTTTGCAGCTCAAAGCACTCAATTTTATTAGTTTTCAAAAACTCCCTCATTTTAATAGTTTTGGCATTCATGATTTCTTCTATTTCTTTGTCGATTTCCATTTCCACAGACTCCTTTAATTTGTTTATTTTTTTATTATTGAGGATGCCCTTTAAAGGCTATCCTCAATTTTTGAATAAATTATTTAGAAGGTCCAGCGTAAACCTGTATCAATTCTCCATTTATTTGTCACATCAGCATTGAATGTTTTTTCATATGTTGCATAAATATAGGAATTATCATTGAGTTTGGCACTGCCACCCAGTTGCATTTCATACCAGGTATCCCCGAAATCAATTTCCGTACTTCCTGTTGGTTCACCTTCGGCAGCGTAATGAGTGGTAAATTTACCGGCAAATTCATGAGCAAGGGCAAATTTAGCAAAAATATTGCTTGTCTTCGTTTTCTGACCAATACTTACGCCAAACTTACCGATAACACTGTTGAAGCCATCCTGGCTTACGGACATATCCTTGGCAAGTCCCTGCGAGTCAAGGAAGTCACTGTGCGCATTGTAATCTTTGCCTTTAATCCTGCCTAAAGTCAGTTTGACACCAGGATCAAAGTAAACACCATTGCCTGCTTCGATATGCCGTCCATATTCAGCACTTACTGAAGCGCCCCAGGTCTTATAGTCACCTGCCAATTTATGTCCGAAATCATTATAGACAGTATAATCGTTTCTTAAGCTGCTTCCTTTCAGCAGTAAATCAAGGTAATGACCATGGCTTCCTTGCCATGTTCCGTACAAGGAAAGGCTGGTAGCAGAATTATCGCCTTCACCGCCCAAAGAATACCTGCTTGAGCCATCGTTATAGCTTACAGCGGCGCCAACCGTCCAGTCGTTGGCTATCTGCCTGTCAAAGCCCAACTGATAAGCTTTATAAGTAGTTTCAAATTCCGTATTCTGCTTGTTATACTCTGATTTTCCGTTGTAATACTTTGCCCATATTCCCTTTTCTTCACTACCCAGGCGCAAATCGCCCATTCTTTGCATAGCATCGGCATTCTCACTGCGCCACAACATCGCCGATGAGGCCATTGCCGATTTAGCCCCACGCATCATTGCTGTTTCTTTAGAACCATAGATTACCTCAGAACCACCGGTTTTAATAACAGAACCCGGTTTAAGTGCTGCCTGTCCATCAGTAGAACTATAATTAATTGTGCCTGTAGCCCTGCCAACCGAAGAAGCTGTCAAACCTTCGGCTATTTGCGCATACCCGCTGAGGTTATTCTCACCACTGACGTAATTGGCATAATTAAGTTTTGCCGCCAGAGCATTAAGTACGGAATCAATTACAGTATCATTACTCAAGTCAATACCGCTTCTGTCAGTACGTAAGGTAATAGAAGAATTTTCCTCAGCGTGCTTGATAGTTGTATTACCACCAAAAATACTGGTAAGTGTAGTTGTGTCATGTTTATACATGAACACTGTACTGCCGCTGTAATTATCAATCGTTACATTCCCGGCTTTGTCGTTCGTCATATCAACTACTCCGCCGAAAGTGCCGGAAGTTGCTCCCGTGTTAGCTGCCAAAGTTTTTACCGCTCTACCGCCGCTTGTCAGGCTGCTGATTGTGCTGTCGCCTGTAACTTTCCAGGTTGCACCGTCTTTCATATTCAGCGCAAAATTCTTGCCGCTGTTATACCCCGTCCAGGTTGCGCCGTCTTTCATGTACAGATTGACATTACCACCGCTGGTCGTATAATTGCCGGTCCAGGAAGAATCCGAAGTGCCCAGCCCAACATTAATCAAACCATTAGTGCCCATACCGCCGCTGGTACAGAAGTCACCTTCAATAACTGTCTTTTTATCGCCTGCGCCAGTTATGTTGCCATTGCTGTCTTTGCTGACATTAATATTTACTGTACCGGTATTGGTGCTTACAAATTCTCCATAGGCCCTGATAGCATATGCCGCTCCATTAACAGCTTTAATAGTGCCGCCGCCGACGCTGATGTCAGACGCTACTGCACTGATGGCTTCGTTCGCTCCTTTGCCGTCAGTCATATCTCCATCAGCTATGACGTCTACCAAGCCATCAATAGTGATGCTTGATCTCTTTCCGTTTGCGCCATTCATCGATTTGATCACAGCACCATTTGCCTTAGTAGTACTATCAGCTCTTACCGTAAGCACTTTGCCTGCAAGCTCATCACCGCTGTTATGAATCACAAGCTGCCCGCCGCCATTGACAAACAGAGCTGCTGTCTGCCCTCCGCCTGTGCTCTCGGCATTAATAGTAATCTTACCGGCATTATTAATTTCTACTTTGCCGTCACCGATAGCAGTAATACCAGTCGTATGGGTATCTGTAGTAGTATTAATTACGAGTTCCTTATTATTAAGTTCGATACTAACTGCTTTATCTGCGCTGCTGCCGGATACTGCGGAACTAATCTGCGGCAGCCACGGCCCGCCTGCAATCAGATTTTTGCCAACAGTAATGGTGGTTTTGTCTTTGCTGAAGTTATAACTGCCATCCTTTTTTAACACGCCTGCCTTCTTATACTCTTTATCAGTAGCCCAATTGCTGTTAATAGCAGTCGTAAAACTATCTGTCGTCTGACTGGCAGGATAGTCAACACCTGGAGTAATGGTAGTTTTGTCCAGAGTGCCCTGACCGGTGGTACTATCAAACACGATATTACCGGTCTGTTTGGTAATAGAGGAAGATGTCAATCCTTCGGCAATCTGCACATAGCCGCTGAGATTCCTTTCGTCCGTGGTGTAATTGGTGTAGCATAGCTTCTTAGCCAACGCATCAAGTACGGAATTAATCGTAGTATCATCTTCCAGGTCAATACCGCTGCTGTCCGTACGCAACGTGATAGCAGAATCCGCCTCGGCGTGCTTGATGGTAGTATTGCCGCCCAAAATACTGGTAGGTATAGTTGTGTCATGTTCATACATGAACAGTGTATTGCCACTGTAATTATCAATCGTTACATTCCCGGCTTTGTCGTTCGTCATATCAACTACTCCGCCGAAAGTGCCGGAAGTTGCTCCCGTGTTAGCTGCCAAAGTTTTTACCGCTCTACCGCCGCTTGTCAGGCTGCTGATTGTGCTGTCGCCTGTAACTTTCAGGTTGCACCGTCTTTCATATTCAGTGCAAAATTCTTGCCGCTGTTATACCCCGTCAGGTTGCGCCGTCTTTCATGTACAGATTGACATTACCACCGCTGGTCGTATAATTGCCGGTCCAGGAAGAATCCGAAGTGCCCAGCCCAACATTAATCAAACCATTAGTGCCCATACCGCCGCTGGTACAGAAGTCACCTTCAATAACTGTCTTTTTATCGCCTGCGCCAGTTATGTTGCCATTGCTGTCTTTGCTGACATTAACATTTACTGTACCGGTATTGGTGCTTACAAATTCTCCATAGGCCCTGATAGCATATGCCGCTCCATTAACAGCTTTAATAGTGCCGCCGCCGACGCTGATGTCAGACGCTACTGCACTGATGGCTTCGTTCGCTCCTTTGCCGTCAGTCATATCTCCATCAGCTATGACGTCTACCAAGCCATCAATAGTGATGCTTGATCTCTTTCCGTTTGCGCCATTCATCAATTTGATCACAGCACCATTTGCCTTAGTAGTACTATCAGCTCTTACCGTAAGCACTTTGCCTGCAAGCTCATCACCGCTGTTATGAATCACAAGCTGCCCGCCGCCATTGACAAACAGAGCTGCTGTCTGCCCTCCGCCTGTGCTCTCGGCATTAATGGTAATCTTACCGGCATTATTAATTTCTACTTTGCCGTCACCGATAGCAGTAATACCAGTCGTATGGGTATCTGTAGTAGTATTAATTACGAGTTCCTTATTATTAAGTTCGATACTAACTGCTTTATCTGCGCTGCTGCCGGATACTGCGGAACTAATCTGCGGCAGCCACGGCCCGCCTGCAATCAGATTCTTTTCAGCCGTAATAGTTGTTTTATCTTTAGTAAAGACATATCTGCCGTTATCTTTCAAGACGCCGGAATTAACATATTCCGTATCTGTTGTCTTATCACCAGTAATTGCCGAAGCGAATTCAGTTTTCTTCTGAGGATCTGAAATATCTTCGGCCGGAGTGTATTCATATTGTCCCTGACCATTATCAGCCTTATATGTGATATTGCCGACCTTCATGCTGGCAGACTGCGCTGTCAGTCCTTCGACTATATCGACCTTGCCGGTCAGATTCCTTTCGCCCGTAGTATACGCAGTATAATAGAGCTTATTTGCCAATACATTCAAGGTAGCGCTGACCAGATTCTTATCTGCAGCCAAGGTTGAAGAAGTATTCAAACCGGTGTTATCGGTACGCAAGGTAATATTGCTTCCTGTTGCCGCACTATTAATCTTCACGTCGCCGCCGATAATCGTTGTTGGCGTAGTGGCGTCATGGCTGTATAGTATAGTCGTATACCCGCTGTAATTATCAACAGTAATAGGATTGCTGTCTTTTTGGAAGATTACGCCCTGCTTGACCACACTTGTGCCACCGGCCAGTTTGCTAATATGACTGTCCGTGAAGGTAGTGATTTTAGAAGTACTCGTATTGTTCCAGACTGCACCATCATGTAAGTAGAGGTTTACAGTGCCGCCATCGCTATTGTCTACCACACCTATTAAAGAAGATGCCGCACTGCCAAGGCCCAGCTTTACAGTACCCTCTTTCAAAAGGTAAATATTACCTTTAATTGTTACGTCCCCGCCGTTGGCATCAGTAGAAGTATTATTCATACCCATATTGAAGGTGCCTGCAGCGATGCTCAGAGCATTGAATTTGTCTTCTGTGCTTTCCGGCGTAACGATACTGCCGCTGGCAATAGTAATCTTGTTATTTTTGCTGCCGTACATATCCACGCCAGTACCTTTAACAGCAATATCGACTTTGCCGGTGACCGTTACTTCACCGCCGGTGCTGTCATCGTACATGTAGATACCTTTGGCCTGATATACAGGAGTTCCAGAACCGCTCTTCTGCGCAGCAGAAACTCCATAAGCGCCATCACCTTCTCCACTGCCTTTCATAGTAAGATCACCGTTAACGGTTAATTTTGATCCGCCATTGTAAATGTGAACACCATACGCATTGCCAGCCGCAGAGTCCTTGGCACTAACATTAACATTTCCGTTAATAATAGCTTCGCCGCCGTTATTGACAAAGATGCCAGCTGCAGTTTTACCTGACGAGGTGCTCTTAGTTGTCAGACTGCCAGCCGTCAAATTAAGTTTTTTGTTTGTATAGATACCAATAGCCTGATTGCTTGCATCTGTAGTTGAAGCAGTTATACTTAGCGATTTCCCGGCGCCGTTAATAATGATGTCATTTCCATTACCCAAAATACCTGCAACCGCTTTGTTATAACCGATGTTGCCGTCAGTAACATCGCCATCATCAACGGTTATAGTACTGTCCTTGGTAAAAGCATAAGCGCCGTCCTTCAAGACTCCGCCATTTACATATTCAGTATCTTTAATGCCGGTCAGGCTGGTGGTAAATGCGGTAGTAACTTGTTCCGCAGGTGGCTGTGGTGTATTGCTTGCATAACTGCCCTGACCATTTGTCTGACTAAAAGTTACACCACCTACGTATTTAGCAGCAGATTGTGCAGTCAAGCCTTCAGCAATTTCGACTTTGCCGGTCAGATTACGCTCACCGGTCGTGTAAGCATTGTAATAGAGCTTATTTGCTAATGCATTCAGAACATTATCCTGAATTGTGCCGGTGCTCATATTAGCGTCATAATCAGTTCGCAGCGTAATATTACTTCCTGAAGCAGCATTACCAATTTTCACAGCTCCACCAAGAATTGTTGTCGGAGTAGCTGCATCGTGATTATACAAAACTGTAGTATATCCGTTATAGTTATCAATCGTAAGATCACGGCTGGCTGCTTTTTGGGCAATCACGCCGGCATTACTAACGCTTATCCCACCTGTTAGTTTCGTAATGCGACTGACTCCGTTGTTGCCAACATCTTCATTGTCTTGGGTATATCTGGTATTATTGGCAGTATTCGTCCACAAAGCGCCGTTCTGCAGCCACATAGTAACGGTACCACCATTATCAACAATACCGTTAAGATAAGAGTCTGCAGTTGTCAGTCCAAGATTTACTGAACCTGTACTCAGCGCAAAAATATCGCCATCCAACTTTACGGCATTAGTGCCTGGGGTTGTTCCAACTGACCCCGTATTCAGGTTAATGGTTCCTAGATAGGAAGCAAGGGTATAGTAACCATAATTTTTTCCTGCCGGTACTTTTATACTGCCACCTTTGATAGTTATTGTACTGTCCTTTGCTGCCGTTGCAGCGCCATTGCCGTAAATTGCCATATCAACGTTACCATTGACAGTAATAGCACTTTTTTCAACCGAGGTGTAAAGCCCGGCACTATTAAACCGCGAAATAACATTCTTGGTATTAAGACCCACGCCGTAAGCGCCCGTAGAAGCATCGCCAATTTTCAAATTACCATTTATAATGATTTCCGATTTTTGATCAGCAGCAGTAGACTTTTCGCCCCAACGGTCAGTCTTGGTAACAGCAACTGCATGCCCTCCTTGTCCCCCTTGCATGGAAATGTTCGTATCAGCATTTATTGTGATGATACTGCTCTTATCCTGAGCAGTGTCATTCCAGATAGCATTTGTTACAGTTTCACCATCTTTATAAGCAACTGTATTAATATTCAATGTGCCGGCATTTATAGTGACGTTTTTCCCATTACCGGCATATACACCTGAGGGAGTGCCTGCATAGTTTGTTACGTTCAGAGTAAGCGTTTTGTCCTTGGCGCCTGAACTGCTTTCAGCATTGATAGTAAGGTCCCTGCCGTTGCAGCCATAAACAGCAGCCAGTACGTTAGTGGTTTTATCGCCCAACTGATTCGTGCCCAAGCCGATGACTGCATCCTTTTTGAAAGTAAAAACGTTGTAGAGATTATTGGCAATTGTTTCCGTACCAAGATAATAGGCATTCATTTCATCCGCAGCACCTGTGCCGCTTATTTTTGTGGTATAATTCGCAGTTGCGTCCGCGAGATTGCCGGCCTTGACAATATTATCTGTAGCACCAGTAACGACATCTGTTTTTATAGTGTCAAAGCCATTTATGTTAGCGTCACCCAGACTGGTCAGTCCACTTGAAGTCATATTGAACTCTATTGGTGTTGTTTGACCGTCCAAATAAACTAATATCTTATTCCCGCTGACAAACCACAGACGATGCGGTGTACTTTCCACATCAACACCCCAGGCATAACCCGGAACATTGTCGACGTCAATGATCTTCTGCCAGTTGTCCGGAGAGGATGACAGCAAATTACTTACCGTTGTGCGATAAACAGCTCCGTTCATACCTGCCCAGCTGTTATCATAGTTACCTGTAAAAACATAGGCAAAGCCATCAGGAGATACCGAAACACTCCTATACTCCCCTTTTAAGGCCACTGCGCCTTTATAAGTAACTTTTTCAGCCACAGGCGTACCGGTTTCGTCCAGCCTGACATAGTGCAGCGCGGTTTCGGCGTTGGCTTTTCCGCCACCGTTCTGATAGCCGCCGCTGCTGGCCGTCAGCAGTACGTTATTATATTCTTCCATGTCCATCGTGTTTTTGCCGACTCTGGTATAGTCTTTATATTCCAGGCTGCCATCGACAGCAATCGTATAATGAATGACAAAACTGTCGGCATAAGTATCATTGCCCCCTTGAGGATTACAGGTAAACAGCGCGTATAGTTCATTACCTCTTCCAACAAGCCCTTCGCCGTGATAAGCAGTTGACGCGCTATAGCCTGCGGTAGCATTTTTTACCGCATCAGGCACTTCATAAACATGCGATTGTTGATAGTTCTTTGCAGAATCAGCAACAATCAATTTACCGTAGTCGTAGCCTGTTGCAAAGAGATAATGCCCTTTATAGGCAACCGCATGAATATTGGGCTCGGCAGTCAAATCAGTGGAGGCAATAACCGATTTCCAGTTTCCTTCCGGATCAACAACCAAGCTCTGCTTGCCGTTTTCTGTCCTTTGTCGAATAAAAATGCGTACCTGTCCGTTGTCATCAATGATACTGAAGCTTTGCGCATCGGCGTTAATGCCGCTGTCAATTTTCACCTGTCCCTGAGCATCAACGGTAGCTTCTACTCTGGAGCCCGTAATCGTGCCTACCTGCCCGGCAGCAGTACCGCCATACGAATACGTCGTGACAACACCCAGGTCGGCCGCCAAAACCGGCATTGTAAATAAATAACCGCCAAGAAGCGCGGTTGTGACGCGTAAGGCTAATGCGCGGTTGACTTTACGCCTGTTTAAATAACACTTCATATATTTACACCTCCATTAAACCCTCGAACAACTTAAAAGTCATAATGTGCGTTTACAAAGAAAGTTCTTCCTGCCAAAGGATATTCAGGATTAACACTGATATTCTTGTCAGAATAGTCGCGATAGCTGATTTTCAAATCACTGGCAGCGTCAAAAACGTCATTACAGCCGACAGTAATCTGCCAGTCTTTGGTTGGTTTGAACTTGACGCCTAGGTCAAACGTTGTTAAAGCGCTGATCGGAGCGCCGCTTTCATAAGCATAATGCCCGCCCCGTTTGTCTTTAACTGCATTGGTAAACATCTCGTCACGGTATTTGAGTTCGGCATAAATATCGAATTTATCCGACGGTTTATTCGTAAGCCGCAAGCCGGTCTGCCATTCCGGCTGATACGTGGCCCAGATGTCTTTATAACCCTGGGTGTACTCCGAACCGTAATCCGCATAGGCGCTGTCCTGGCGCTGTAACTTGCTCTTGGTATAAGTGGCGTAAAGATTGAGGTCAAATTTTTTCCAGGAATAGTTGTTCTGCATTTCAAGTCCATACACTTTACCCTTGTTGTCATTGAAATAACACCAATAATCATAACCGCGGCGGGAAAGCTGCAGCATACTATCCGAGTCCCGCCAGAAATAAGTCAAGGTCAGGCAGGAGGTTTCGGACCCAAACCACTTATTTCGCCAAAGGCCGCTTAGATCAAACTGCTTCCCTTCCTCCGGCAGCGGATAGGCGGTGCCGCTGGCGTTCTTGTCCTTAGGCGGTGGCAAGATTCCGGCACCATCACCTGCAATTTCATAGAGATTCAGCAGTCGGTAATAAGTGCCGCCAGTTACCCGCATTGAAAAGTTTTCATTAAAATCATTTTTAACAGCCAATTGCCAGGTAGTTTTACCATTAGACTGAGTTTCTTCCTTTTGCACCCAGCTGTGACCACTTGTTTTGTCACGATGGCTTTTTCCAAGAATTTCAGATCGGTTGTATCTGATGCTTGGAGTCAATTGCCAGGTGCCTTCTTTGTCCAGCCTAACTGTGTCCTGCAATTGGATATTAAACAATTCCTGCTCATAATAACTGCGGAATGAATCATAATTGCTATTTGCTGTTTTTAGATTCGAGCCGTCAACATCCATTTTTTCTTTCGAATAGCTGACTAAAAATTCTATCAGGTTATTATCATTAAGCTTGTAACTTCCATCAATTTTTTCACCCCAGCGCGTACTGTCATAAGTGCTCCAGGCGCGAAGAGGGGTAGACCAATAGTAGAAATAAGGATTTTTAATTTTCTCAACCCGGTAATTTTTGTCCTGATCAAGATAATTCAAAGACCAGCCCCATTCCAGATTGCCCGCCTGCGCTCTGCGGCTAACCTGCAGTTCCTTACTGTCGATAGTCTGACGTTTGCCTTCCGCAAGATTAATGTCCGCCAGATCCGTTTTAGCTCCCGGATCATATGCATTGGCAATAGATCCTTCAGGCCACAGATTATTCGGCAAATGCCTGTCAACTTTCTTGTAGCTGCCTTTAATCATCCAGTGATCATCCTGCCATTTGATGATAGCGTCCGTATTTTTAAAGTCATTGTATTTACGGTAACGAGTACTATCTTCGCCATATGATTCCGCGGCAAAGTTAGTGTATTTAAAATCGCCGCCGCTTTGTTCTCTGTTCAGACCAAATAGTAATGAGCCTGTGCTTAAAGGAGACGTAAATTCCAGGGCAGAGTTTCTTCCTCCGTAGGAGCTTATGCCGATCTCAGCGCTAACATCAGTCTTTTCAGGCTTTTTGGTAACAATATTGATAACTCCCCCCATATAAGTACCGCCAAACCTTACAGGAATGTAACCGCGATATACCTCTATCCTTTCGACATTTCTTACGGGAATAGCCGAAATATCAACGGCAGCGTCACCGCCAAGATTTGTCAAAACGCCGTCAACAAAAACTCCTACTTGTGCGGCAGTGGAACCGCGTACGCTGACGGTAGTGTACTGCCCTTTGCCGTTGACTTCGCGCACAAAAATTCCCGGAACCTGTTTTAGCATTTCAGGCAAGTCTTTTTGCTCGCCGGAAAACGTTTCAGGTTTAATGACCGTCACCGTTCCAGGAGACAACTTGCTCTCCCAGTCCGGTCTTTTGGCTTCAACAGTAATAGTTTCCAATTTAAACTCTTTCATATTATCCTGGTCTTCCTGAGTGGCATATGATGTCTGTGTCAGCATAAGGCACCCCAAAGCTATAGCTGCTTCCAGCTTTTTATTTCTTTTTAAAATACTTAAATATGCCAAGCAATCACAACCTTTCATTCTACAGATAGCAACCTGCTGCTAAATTTACAAATTTCCAATAAAAAAACTCCCTTTTCAGGAGTTAAGCTTTATTACGCCAGCGGCCAGATGATGTATTCGGTCACTTGCAGTAATCTCCTCCCTGTCGCACGCAGGTACAAATGGCGATTGTCAGACAGGCAGTTCTCCTGGCTTAGGATCATCGCGTCTCCAAACCTTCCCGGAACAATTAGCTCCAGTGGTATTTCTTGGCATTGCTCCCCATTACAGTGGCGTGACCGCGCCGGCCTTTAACCGGTCTTCCCTATTAAGCTCTAAATAGCACCTGTACCCATATTATTTTATTTAATTCCTTGTTTACACTTGGTTCCAAATTCAATATAACTTTCCAGGACATCAATAATTAATTTCTCTTGCAAACTGCCATCGTCATCTAAATTGTTCTCAATGGAATCTCTGAGGATATGCTTGATCTGATCATCATTATAGCCACAAGCTAACATTTTTTTGGTTAGCTCTTCAATTTTTTTGTGTTTCATAAATCCCCCCCTCGTAGTGCTTAATTGTTCAAGATCGCATTGCCACCTTGAGTAAGCACTTGGGCTATTCAATATTACTTTTTTTTAAACACTGCATAATTAGGCGTGCCAACGGTATTGTTTTTAAGGTGCCAATATTTACTAATTAGTTCAGTCCGGGAACTTGTCCCCGTTTTGGCAAGCAGGTTTTTTACATGTGATTTCACGGTTTCAAAGCCAATCCTGAGTATTTCACTGATTTCTTTATTTGTTTTTCCAGCTGCGATTGCCTGGAGAATATCTTTTTCCCGTAACGTAAACGTCGTCCCATCGGCTAAGTTAATTTCATCACTGGCGCTATAGTCAAAAACCACCATAATATATGCCTGCTTGTCTAAATAAAACGAAAAACAACTAAAACTGATGGTATCGCGCTGATGATTTAACATATCGCTATAATTAGACAAACTCGTTTCTTTTGCTTTAACCATAGCCATAAAACGTCGGCAAACGCTTTTGAATTGTTGAAATAGTCCGGGAGTGATGTTTTTGAACACCTGTTTTGCCTTTTCATTTGAATAAATATTTTCCAATTTATGGTTTAAAATGCAGATTCCCTGATTATCCTGATGAAAAGCTTCCCAATAGTTTGACCAATACATCGTTTTCCCTCAATTTTCACCGTTATATTTGCCACCAATCCTAAAATTGGGGTAAAGACGTTAGAATGGATAATTGTAATGTTAAACTCCAATGTATCCGGATTTGCATGAAAAAAGCTCCCGATTTCAACGGGAGCGCATACGTCATACTGTCAATAGAAATACAACCTTTCTACTTACAGGTTTCGTAATCTCCTCCCTATCGTTCGTAGGTCAAACGGCGATTCTTAGACAGGCAGTTCTCCTGGCTCCGGATCTTTGCTCACCCGCGTCTTCCCAAAGCTATGCTCCAGTGACATCTATGCGGATTTACTCCCCGTTACAGTGGCGGGACCGCGCCGGTTTTTTCACCGGTCTTCCCTTTTAAGCCCTACATGTTGTTATGAAAATACTCATCTTTGCGTTTGCGTCTGAATATTTTCAGCAACCTCTCGTCAGGCACCTATCCCAGCAATATTTTCTTTTTGTTTTGAGTTACTTGCATTATTTTCTAATGTTAAGGAGATTAATTGCTTTTAAGCATACACACTATGCAGTTCCTTTTTTTAGATTAGACTATTTGGTTTGAAACGTAAATCCCTCACCTGAGGATATTTTGTGAAATTTCTTAATCATTTATATTTTATTTACACATATTCTCCTGGTTTCACATTAGCCTCAACTCCCCCTTCTTAGCAAAATGCTGACCTCCTCTCCTAAAAGCTTCTCTGTGCATTTTAATAAAAAATACAACCCTCCCTGTAAGCTTACAAGGAGGGTTGTATTCTAGATTTATCTAAGTGAACTCGTTTCAGCAAAGCTGAACCATCGGGAATTCAGGTGGAGAGTCTATTCCACCTGAACCAACGCCGCCTGTAGAAGCGGGAGTCTTGACTCGCGTACTAAGATAAAAATCCCGGCATAATAAATAGCCGGAAGGTTAGATTAATCCAGTAATCCCCTCCCCATCGCTCGTGGGTGAAAAACGGTGATTGACAGACAGGCAGTTCTCCTGGCTCTAGATCATCGCTTATCCAAACCTTCCCAAGACAATTACGTCTCAGTGGTATACCTTGGATTCGCTCCCTATTACAGTGGCGGGACCGCGCCGGCATCTAACCGGACTTCCCTATTAAGCCCTTTCGGGCACCTATCCCAACAATATTTATTTAATGTTTAGTTTATGATTTGATTATATCAATATTTGTTAACTTTGTAAAATAATTTTCAAAATTTGGGACACAGTTGGAACAATAGGTTCCTCATCCATCTCCATGTCACCAATATAATTAAAGACTCCTGCCTATTGACAGAAGTCTTTAATTTGTCTAACTTCGATGACGTACTTCTATAATACATATTTCTTTTGCGAGTTCATTTAATTTTTCTGATATATTAACAATATGATTTTTATCTAAATTTGCATCCCACTCATCTAACAATAGCAGTTGAAGCTTTCCGCTTTTTTTATCTCATCTAATGATTCTATAATTTTTTCGCCAGTGGATAAGCTTTTATTAGTACTGAATTCAAAAAACATATCAGAATGAGGTGGTAAAAGGAAAGCTTTTTCGCTTAACTTTTCCTTAATTAGAGCCAGAAGTGACGATTTTCCTGTACCATTATCTCCTCGTAAAGTAATTCTACCCGGACTATAGTCTTGAGTGATATCTTTTATGGAATTAATAGAATCAATAGTAATAATCGTATTGTCTTTTTCAGCCTTAATCCGATTCCATGAAATAGTGCCAACATTTATGGGTTCTGTAATAATCAAGGCTGATTTTAATCCCTCAAGACGCGTTTTTAAACTATTCCAATGAGTTGCATAAGATACAATAAAATTCATACATTGAAAGGTTGTAATTTGTCGTGGAAATGTAACAATAAGCATACTTAGGAATACTTCATTGCCTATATTTTGATATATTAACCACACCAAAGTACCAATTACCGGAAATAAGTTAAGAAACATTGAAATTATGGTTGTCAGTTCACTAAAAAGTACAGATTTCAAAGCTGACTTTTTCGCGTTTTTATATTTACCGATAAAATAATTTTTCCATAAATGTATATTTAATTGATTGCCAATTAAAATTGAGTCCCAAGCTGGTAATAATGCTTGCATCATAGCAGTTCGGTCTTCTTGAGCATGTTTGGCGGAAGAAGTTACTAGCGTTTTTAGACTTTTAATAGAAATAGTTATTAAAGGAATAGTTATGGCATAGGCAATCATCAACTTTTTATCAATAATAAAACTAAGAGTTACTATGTTAAAAACTATATTAAAAAAAGTACCGAGTAAATTTGTAATAAACCCAACAAATTCACTGATCACCAACCATGCCTCATTATTTAAATAAGGCTGTCGTTCTTGTTTGAAATCGATATTAGTTCTTAATTGGGCTTTTCCCCTAAAAGAAACTGCAAAAATATCAACATACTTTCTAAAAGAACTAAAAGTAGCTTTGCTCTGAAAATAAGCCATTCCGGAACCTGGAATATGTACTAAAGATAACGACAATATAAATAAAACTAACCACAATGAAAGATCTTGTTTTAATATGACTGCTTGACTCAATTTAGCTATCCATAAGGTT
Organism: Sporomusa sp. 246TCP1; assembly: GCF_057319775.1. NCBI lineage: Bacteria > Bacillati > Bacillota > Negativicutes > Selenomonadales > Sporomusaceae > Sporomusa > Sporomusa sp. 246TCP1. The sequence continues at coordinate 2,224,948 of NZ_CM170492.1, forward strand.
GAAGATGCGACTATTGCTTGTTGGATAAGAATGCATAGTATCATTAAACAAGAACTTTTGTTAATAAAAATAAACATATTAAATTTTTTCATTTTAGGGCATACTCTGTTCAAATTTAACCTTTATCTTAGCTTCTCCTATTTCATTAAACTCAACAGCTGAGCCTGCAGAAAAACCTTTGTGCGTTCCAGCTTCAGCTAACAGCACTACATCTTCTTTTACTGTTCCGGAAGTCAGTTCTCCTTTTTCATTGAACGTAACGGTTTTTCCCTTACTAAATTTAATAAATCCTGCAGAATTATCTCCTTTGAGAAGCTTTTGCCAGCCAACCGGGCGCAAATATGTATCCTCATCCAAAGTACCGGATAAAACCGCACCCGAGTTGAAAAACGTCAGAATTGTATCACTCTTGAAAGTCACAAAGCCATATTTTTCGTCTACCAAACGAACTGTAGCCTTATTCGCTATTGTCCCAGAAATAACATCTCCCTGTTCACTAAAAAGCACCGCTGTTCCACCTTTATAAAGCAAGTGTCCGTAACCCGGAATGCTCACAGCATAATCATTGTTGAAAAAAGGATGGTAATAAAAATGGTGGTAATAAGGTCCAAAATCAGTATGGACAGTTGTATAGTAATAGTCATTAATCACCCGGTTCCAGCCACGCGGCGCCAGCAAAGTGTCCTTGTCAATTGTCCCAGAAACAACTTCCTCTTGTTCATTCAAACTGATGCTAGTATTTTTTTTGAATTGAATAGAATCACCGACACCCCATCCCTGCGGATGAAGTTTAGTATCTTTCGATAAAATTCTGGTTTCAGCACAGACATCAGGCATTGTCACAGCAAGAGATACCCCACACACAATTATGCATACTAATAAACGAGCAACAAAGCGAACAATCATAGCTCATTATCCCCCTTGTAATCTTTTCCTTTATTATAGCAAAATTGTCAGCTAAATGAATACTTTTAAACAAATTAAAAACAATACTATATACAAGACTTAGAAATCACCCTATAATTTCCCTGCACTTTTCCTTGATAATTGCCAGCAGCATAGACTGCCAGGCTTTTAAGCAAGAATCAATACAAGTGCCAATAATCACCGGCGCTTCCACACCGTATTTGGTGGCGGCTGCTGTAAGCAGTTCATTAGCTGCCTGCCGCACTTCGATGCCTGACAATAGTTCCCACTGGAGTTCATCTAAAAGGTGCACATATAAAGCGGCATAGGTCACTAAGTAATTATCATCGTCTATTTGGTAGAGTGCATCCATAAATTTAGGTTTAATCACAACCTTGTCGGAATTGCCTGCATAAGCCTGCCACAAGCTTTCTTCCTTAATACCATACCGTTTGAACCTGCGTAACATACTATGCTGTTGGTGTGGCGACAAACCTGTCTGCTTGCCTAAAGCCTCTTTGACCGCCGGCAGTACTGCCCTGCCAATTAGTTCTCCCAGCTTAGAATGCTTGCCGGCACTTTCCAGGTATAGCGGCGAGGCGGGATTGGCAACAACAATGGTCTGATCGGTGCCTGAACCGGTAGCCAGACCTGTCGAATAATTACTGCCTGCCATAAGCTCCTGCAAGGCAGCCGTTTTAGCCTCAGTACAAGTAACCATCGCCCGGTTCAGGATACCTGGCGGCAAATCAGCGTCAATAACCAGAATAATATTGATGGTACCGGGTTTTTCCAGTGTACTTTTAGCAATAGGTTTAAAATAATCTGCCGGATCGCCAACCCGTCCGCCATTGACTTCAATCCCGCCGGTGACAATGGCCGTTACTGTCAGGTTTTGATAACACTCCGTATGTATTGCCACATTCTCCATCGAAGCTGCCGTCCCCATCCCAGCAGTTGTCGCCGGGTCCAGGCCGATTTCCTCAGTAATAATCCGCATGTGCTCCTGATAGGTGGGTGCCCGCATGGTGCACTCCATCCCCGCCCCAGGATTGCAGTCATTATTAAACACGGCTGTCAGGTCTTCCCGGTAGCCGCCATTGACAATAGCTGTACTACTCACTTTGCGCGGCTGCTCAAACGGGATAACAATGCTTTTATAATACCTATAGACAGAATCACCGGTAGCTAAAACGCAAAGTTTCAAAGCCTGTTCCCTCCCATGTATCCAAAAGCTCAAAATTCCACCCTCTTTACAGTGTTAAGACAGCAAATTCATTTACCCAGGCGCATTGTTTATTAAAATCCCATTCAAATAAGAGTATGGCAGGATCACCACTATATTCCAGGCGCATTTCGCCGTCGACGACGACCGCGCTCTGGGCGTGAGTAAAGTCCAGCCTTTCCTGTTTTCCTGTCTGATTGCACACCCACAATGCCCGTTTGCTGACAGCTGAAGCCTTTTTCCAGGCGTTTTCCGGTGGACCGCCGCAGCTATTGGGCGGCCAGGCAGCAGGCACGACAATGATGTCGGCACCTTTATCGGCCAGCGCAACGGCATTTTCTTCATACCAGGAATCGGCACAGATTAAGATGCCTGCCTTCCTGTCACCGCACATAATTGGCTCCAGCTGCTCGCCTTTATCTGCCCAGCCTTCTGACACACCGCTATGAGCCTGTTTTTTCCGGTGACGACCCAGTACGTTGCCGTCAGGACCAATAACCAGACAACTATTATAATACTTGCTGCTTTCCTCGTCCTGCTCAGCACAGCAAAGAAATACGGTTACCTGCTTCTCGGCGGCCAGCTTTTGAATCGGTTCCACCGCTATTGATGGCTGAATAGGTATCTCAATAGGTTTGGTCTCTCGTTCACATGCAAAGAAATATCCTTGCACAGCTGTCTCTGGCGTAACAATCCACCTGGCACCCACTCCCGCCGCTAACCGGATGCCCTGGCTTAATATTTCCAGGTTGCGGCTCTCTGGTCCACCGCTAACATCTACATGTAGTAATGCAACTTTCATACCCTATTCTCCCCTGTCCCAGATGTTCTAAATACCATTCTATCGCTACCTGTTTTAACGCACATTCAGCGGCATACCCCTGCTTGCCGCAATTGGCTCCATGCCAGCGGGCAAAGCATGCACCGCCGCACAAAGAAAACGAAGGGCATGTTTTGCAAAAACTCATTCCGTCTTGAATCAAAGCTGCCACCTTGCGCTGTTTGACTGTATCCAATCCTGTTGTTACATGACCTAAATAGAAATCCGGATTGCCTGCCAGCGAAGCGCAGGCATACAAACTACCCTGGGCATCAACAAAAGCAGCTTCGCCGTTCATGGCATGACAGTGAGCAAAACCCTGCATTTGGCTGTTAGCCAGTGTAGCTACTCGCTCGATCTGAGAAAATAGCATAGATTTACCTGTCTGTTTAGCCAAGCGTTCAGCTGTCTGAAACGCTTCCTTTACTCCCAGCCATACGGCCTCAGACGAAGGTGCCGCCATCTCGCCGCCCCGCCCTTGGGCGCGTAACAGGTCAAAACCAATCCGCCGGATATTTCCCAAGTAATAGGCCATTTCCACAATGCCACTCAGCTTAGCTACATTTTCATTGGTAACAACAGTAGTTATCCCGGCAGCAATGCCCTGCACTGCCAGTTGACCGGCACCATTCAAAATCTGCCAACAGGTTCCCTTGCCATCAGGCAGACAGCGCTGCCTGTCATTAATGTCCGGACGCCCGTCCAGGCTGATCCCGATACCTACCTGACCAGCTTTCAAAACAGCCGCCTTTTCTTTGGTCATGAGTGAGGCGTTGGTTTGCAGCTGCATAATAGCAGGCAGGCCATTCTCTCTTACATAGCGGATAACCTCCTGCATTACAGGAAAATTAAGTAACGGTTCACCACCGCTAAACTGCAGTACAAAGGCCTGCCCATCTGCGGCCGCCAGTTCTACGGCAGCAATGGCAGTAGCGGAGGTCATGCTTTCTGCCGGATGTTCATGAGCATAACAATACTTGCAGGCAAAATTGCATTGTCCGGTCAGACTCAATATCAACATTTTTACCATAATGCTTACCTGTCACTCCGTTCTTCCAGTTCACCGTCAATATCCAGATAGATTTGCTGTAATTCTTTTTTGGTCTTGTCGTCGGCCTGCCACAAGCCACGCTGTTCGGCCTCTAATAGTTTTTCGGCAATCCGCTGCAGCGCCCAGGGATTTACATCCTGCATCCACTCCCGCATGTCCTGGTCGATGGCATATTTTTCTGCCAGGCTCTGGTACATCCAGTCTTCCATTACAGCGCTGGTGGCATCCCATTCATAGCAATGAGCCACCACCGCCGCCAAGTCGGACGCGCCCTTGTAACCATGCTGCTTCATACCTTCAATATATTTGGGATTCATAGTTTCACCACGGAACAACCGTTTAAATTCTTCATCCAAACTCCGCAGCCTGACTTGCTGGCGGTTGGAGCTGTCACCACAGTACGAGCGCGGCGCCGCGCCTTTTAGGCTGCGAACAGCAGCAATCATGCCGCCATGGTAGGAGTTAAAATCATCTGAGTTGAGCATATGGACTTCCCGGTTATCTTCATTTTTTACAGTAACATCCAGGCTTGCCAGGCGGCGGCTAAACAGCTCTGGCACAAAGGCGCCGCTGCTCTTAGCACCATAGGCATGGGCGCCCCAGCGTACATATACCTTAGCCAGATCGTCGATTGTCTCCCAATTTTTTTCCTCCAGCAGATGGCTGACACCGGCGCCATAGCTGCCTGGCGGGCAACCAAATACCCGGTAGCAGGCCTGTTCCCAGGCAGCAGGCGTCTCCATGCCTTGCTCTGTTAACAGCTCCGAGTCTGCCAGTACATGCTTGCGAATATAGTTAACCTCACTGCTTTCTTTCAGATTAGCCACAAGACTGACGGCCTTATCCAACCATTTTACCGGCATCGGCATGGTATCGCGGAACAAGCCGCCAATACGGGCGGTCACGTCAATTCGTGGCCGTTTAAGTTCTGCCAGTGGAATAACCTCTAAATCAATAACTCGCTGACTGCCCCGTTGCCATACTGGACGCACGCCTAAGAAATACAGAAATTCAGCAATACACTGCCCATGGCTGCGCATATTGGAGCCGCTCCAAAAAATCATGCCAATGTTTTCCGGGTAATGGCCCTCGTCGGCAATATAGCGCTCAATCACACTATCTCCCAAGGTCTGACCCAGCTCCCAGGCAGCCGGTGTTGGCAGGGTCCGGGGATCAACCCCATAGAAATTACGGCCTGTTGGCAAAATATCGGCCATACCGCTGGTGGGTGCACCTGCCGGACCGGGTTCAACAAACCGGTCTTCTAAGGCAGCCAGCAAATTTGTGATTTCCTGCTCGGTCTTATTTAAATTAGGAATGAGTGTCTGGCAAATATACCGCGCCGTTTGCCGCAGCTGCTCTTTAAGCTCAGAACTGGTTCCAACCGCCCAGGGCAACTCGGCCGCCAACTCGGCCCCGGCCAGCGCAAAGTCATGGTCATACAGCCAGACAACGGCGTCCCGGCACTGCTGGCTAATTTCGTCAATCAAGGCGCCGCAGGTTTTGCTGCCGTCTGGCAAGAGCTTACCGCTCTGAGCCAGCAGTTCATAGTAATCATAGCCATGGATAGCAGCTATTGTTTCTGAGAGGGACGGCGTTTCTCCATTAGCCAGCCGGGTTAAGGCCAACAAATATTCTATCAGCGTATCGCCTGCTGGCGGACAGCCAAGAACATGCAATCCTACCCGGATTTGCATATTTTTAATATCGGTAATATAGCCGTGCAGCCGCTGAATATAATCGGCAAAGACTTCATTCACTGCCTGGCCCATATCAGCCTGCAGATTGGCTTCCACAACCTTTTCTTTAATCAGATTAGCAACTACTTCGGTATTTTCCGGCTGATTTTGGGCAAAATGACAGTATTCATCAAGCAGCTTTTCCAGCTCTGCCAATTGATCATAAGTTCCGGACTGACTCATAGGCGGCGGCAAATGACCAATCATGCAAGCCGCACCGCGCCGTTTGGCCTGTATGCCTTCGCCAACAATGGTAATAAGATACGGATATACATTAGGTAAATCACCAATAGCCAAATCCGGATAGCAGGAGTTCGATAGCCCTGTCCCTTTGCCTGGCAGCCACTCTAGCGTGCCATGAGTGCCAACATGGACAACAGCATCAGCCTGCCAGATATCGCGAATCCAGTGATAGTAGGCCAGATAATGATGGGTGGGGGCACAGTCCGGTGAATGATACAGTTTGCCAGGGTCTTCACCAAAGCCGCGTGGCGGCTGTACAGTAATAAAAATATTGCCGTTTAGCATACCGGGTACTAATAATTTTCCCTCATAGTTAAATACATCACCAGGCGGTTCACCCCAGTCCTTACTAAGCTGCGCTTGCGTCCCCGGCTCAAGTACGTCGAACCACTGGCGATACTGCTCATTGGTCACCTTACCAGGTGCTTGTTCCACCATCGCCTCAGACAAATAACGACGGTCATTGGTGGCAGCGGACAGCAAACTATCCATAAGTGCCCGGCTGTCAGGGGGAATGTTATCCACTTGATAGCCCCGCTCAGCCATGCGTTCTAAGAGCAGCCTGATGCTGGCCGGTGAGTCCAGGCCCTGAGCATTGCCAATGTGCGAGTTGGTGGGCGGATAATTATGAAAAATAATAGCAATTTTCTTTTCGCTATTGGCTTTACGCCGCAGGTTGGCCCATTTGGCAGCTTTAGACGCCACTCGTTTAATTCGTTCCGGAAGGATTTGATACTTTGTTGTACCATCAGGCATTTGCTCTTTCCCGGCTATGGGTACAGCATGAATAACCCCGTCAAACTCGGGCATAGCAATACTGCAGGAAATTTCCATCGGCGTTAATCCTTCGATACTGTTTTGCCAAGCTTCGCGGGATCGCAATAATACATAGGCCTGCAAGACCGGTACACCTAAATTGTATAAAAATTTGGGGTCAACCGGCTTACCCACAGTTAGTGAAAACTTAAATGTATTAATCAAAACGTCAATGGCAACCATGCCTTGCTCATAAAAAAATGCGTTTACGGAATCATTGACGCCAGGCGCGTTCAATTCAACATTGCACGCCCAATGGCTAAAAACAGCAATGACATTAAGGCCTTTGGCTTCAATTTCCTGAATCAATTCTGTCTGATAGGTCAAATCTGCCCATATCCATTCATCCCGTGGAAAAATAATGCCGACAGTAGCTCGTTCCGGCTGGCAATATAGTCGCCGGTATTCTTCAATGTCAGTAAAAATTTTGTCAGCCCGGGGATGAAAAATGCCATTCCATAGCAGTTGCTGAGGTGGTTTACACGTACAAAGTTCCTGACAATACTGGCTATTTAGCCACAGCCAGAAATTGCGGTAGTTATCAATCCCGCTATATGATAAGTATTGGCGCATCGTGTTTCGGTCTTTGGGAGTTACTCCGCCTAGCGTATCTTCCGGATGTACTTCAGTGGCCAACATAGCATGAGTAATCTTATTTTTGCGTAAAAATTCAGTCCCCTGCTTAAGAAAGCACGTATCGCGTCCCATTCCCATCCAGGAAAACAGTACAATATCACTGTCAGCAAATTTTTGTTGCCAATCTGCATTCCAGATCATGCTGTCACTTAAAAAAACAACACAGCCTTCATTAGGCAGAAGTCCTTCCTCAACTAGTTGACTTCTGCCTTTTTCTAGCATGACACATTGACGGTCAATATTAGTCATAAATACTATGCGTCCCATATGCCCCTCCTCGCCCTTATCGCTAATCTGCTATCAGTCCTAAACTACTCGAAGGCTACAATCTCTCCTAGTCATTTTATTTGCATAATAAAAATAGACCTCCCCTTATATAAATAAAGGAAGGTCTCGTAAGCTAATAAAAAGCTCCTGATAGTAAACATATCAGGAACGAATTCAGCCAAATTGCTGTAATCCCCTCCCCATACCTCGTGGGTGAAAAAACGGTGATTGTCCAGCTAGGCAGTTCTCCTGGCTCCGGTTCATGGCTTGCTTAAACCTTCCCAAGACGATTGTCTCAGTGGCATATCTTAAGCTTGCTCCCCGTTACAGTGGCGGGACCGCGCCGGTTTTTAACCGGTCTTCCCTATTAAGCCTTTACAGGCACCTAACTTACTACTATTAAATTACCATTACTTGTAATATTCATACTACAGAAAAGCAACTATTTTGTCAACACTTTAAATAAACAATCCGCATCCTGCATAATGAACCTGCCCTCGCTAACAGGCAGGTTTATCTACGTCCAACACTGACTCCCTGTCGCCGCCGGTCCGCCGGACTGAGCAAGGCCTCCTGCTGGCGCCGGATTTTTCGCTCCCAGTCACTTACTGACTCCATCCGGAAGTGGTGCACCAACACCTCCGGTCTCACGGCATAGACAATGCGCTTAACAGCCGGCACCCGAAATGACCGCTGTTCGTCGATACGTAGTCGATGGGCCAGCCTTTCCATTGCTCCATGACTGTGCCCATCTCCTTGACGTTGCTGGCGCTGTACATATTCTCCTGATAACGAGCAACTTAAGTGTAAGCCCCGGATATACCGCCGATACGCCCCCAGTTTGTTCAGCACCGCCAAAATGTAATCCACACCCTCAACCTCAGTCTTTAGATTTTGGTTGGTATTCATCAGGTGTCCCGTGTCCAGCATGAAACCAATATTGGGATGTTTTACCCCGCGAATTAGTTTGGCCGCTATTTTTTTATCCAGCAGCCTCAAACCCGGCCACCACTTGTTTGCAAACAAGAGTGCTATATTATCCGGGATATGGGGCGCCAATTCATTGATGACCTCAATAGCGGCAGTGACAACTTCATCATCGGTGGTGCCAAACTGCCACGTATAGATTTCCCATGGCTTGACTTCACTGATAGGAAAGACGAGATACCCGGCTCCGGCTGCCCGGGCGATGTTAATCTGCTGCCGGCAGCCTTCCAGCCATTCGTCCCGGGTCAAGCCACCATAGTAGGCTTTGATTCCCGCTTTACTGCCAAACTGGGCCAGCAGTATCTGTAGATCCTGCCGCCAGAAAGCCAGCCAGGAATCACCCATCGAGAAGTGAGCTCCTTGAATCCATTGCGATGGCAACAACTTGGGGTCCCCGCAATTGCCAAGGTATATTTCGATGCCAGCTAGCTGACGACGTAAAAGCAAGGGTTCCAACCAGTCCAAATGAACATGGCTGACCTCCTGGCCGTTGCTGCAGTTAGGCAGGCTAATTAACTGTCGCATAGGGTTCTTCCTCCTTTCGAAAAAGTTTTGCCGTAACTAAAACAAACTTTCTCTCTTTATGATAAAATACGTTTGTTATAGTTTATCAATTAAATTTTTCCATTTTTGCACTTGATTCCAAATTCCACATAACTTTTAAGAGCATTAATTATCAGTTGTTCTTTCGAAATGCCAGTGTCAGTTGTTGTATCACTCTCCATGGCATCGCTGATGATCTGCTTAATCTGATAAGGATAATAGCCGCAATCCAAAAGTTGATGAGTTAGCTTTTCAATTTGTTGGTGTTTCACAAAATCCACCCCCTAAACTACTGACTCCAAAGGACTACCTTTGTTTTTTTGTCAATAAGGTTAGCTTATACTCTCCGATAACCTGGCCATCATCTAATTGCAAGGGCGCTTCTATTCCAGCTACATACTGTCCATCAGCGCTGATAGCGGCAGCAACACACGGACCGCCGCTGGTAGCTGCGTAATCAACCAGCTGGGTTTCCGGTATTGTAACAATATATAAACCATGCACTGACGGATCTTTGGAACGTACATTCCGGCCGATTGCTAAGGCTGCTAACTTATTGCTTGCTGCGATTTGCTCAATCATGCCACCAAATTTATAATTATTCATTAGCTTGCCCTGTAAGTCAAACACAAACAAGCTGTTGGAATTGGGATGCTCTACCGGGGTTGGCAGTTGCCAATTGGCGCGGTTGTAGGTATTACCTGTTGTAACTACAGCATATTTACCCAGCAGTTGACTGTAATTACCGGTGGCGTTGATATATACGCCGCCGATTTTTTGTGGCTGGCTGATACTGCGCCGCCACACTTCCTGCCCCTGCTCACTATCAAATAAAAAGCACCGACCGTCGCTGGCAATACCGGTGATATATCGCCCATCGGGGGTAATATCAGTACTTGTGCGCATGGTAACATTCTGATAGGGTGAAACTACGTCTATATACTTACTCCATAACACGGTATTCAGCTTGCCGTCCAGACAATAGATATTCTGATCATACATGTATTTCGCCACATCAAAATTAGCCGTAGCAAAGGCAGCCTTATCACCTGCTGTATCTACACTTATCCAGCTTACCCAAGAGTCCAGATTGTGATCGCCAGGAAAACTTTCCACCCGTTCCCCGTTAGCCGTAAATTTATAAATACGGCCAACATATTCGTTGTGCCCATCAGCATGCTTGATATACCGCTGGGCAACAGCGTAAATCATACCGGCCGCATCTGTCCGGATGGCCACTATGCCGGGATAGGTTTTCTCCTTAATATTGGTGCCCAGTTCATTTACACTGGATTGACGCCATAACTCACTACCGTCCTTAACACTTAAACTGAATAACCAGCCCTGCTGGCTGGTTTCGCCAACAAGTACCGAACTTCCGTCCGGTGAAAATTCCAGTGCTGCCAACTTTCCTAACCCCATATTTTTGCGCCAGACAAGGCTTCCCTTGGTATCATAAAGCAACACTTCCCCTGTTTCCGATCCAACTGCCAAAAATCTGCTGTCCGGCGAAAAACAGATAAATCCTTTATTAAAACCCATTCGTTGGTAGTTATATACCTCAATTTGTCCTAAAACAGTTTCCATTACTTTGCCATAAGCACCGGTCTGTGTACCACTTTGTTTGCTTGAAAAGCTCATATGGCTGCTCATGCCAAAAATATGTGCTGCTAGTAATCCCAGCGTACAAATAAATAAGAGGGTAATCCCTGTCATGATAATCTTTTGCATTACCTTACAGCCACACTTTCATCAAATCATATAACCCCCGCCAGGAGGACACATAATAAAGTCCGCTAAATTGCAGTGCATCCATGATTTTTAAGAGTACCAGGCCACACACAGCCAGTAGCATGGTATGACAAAAAAAACGTTCCTGGTGTGACCATACTGGTAATACCACTTGCGGTGTTTCCCGGCCAAAACCGCGGCTTTCGACAGAAGAAGCCAAAGTCGCTGCCCGGCGCAGCGTCCGCGCCAAAATAGGAAATAATGTTTGAAAAGCCGTTTGAATCAGTCGCTGGGGTGATAGTGCCCGAAAGGGGTTAAACCCTCTGAGGCGCTGCGCTGTCAGCACTACACCAGTCTCTTGAAAGATAACCGGTAAAAATCGGAGACCAGTTATCAGCATAAAACCCAATTCATAAGGCAGCTTCCAGGACAACAAACTGCGCAGCAGTTGCCGCGGGTCAGAAGTCCAGTTAATCAATAAACCCAGAGTCAGCATCGTGCCTGAACGCAGCGCTTGCACAGCACCGTATTCCAGTCCCTCCCGGTAGATGTATACTCCGCCGGTCAATCCGCCAATACCCGGTGTAGTCGGCGCTAGCAGGCAAGCAACAATAGTTCGCGGTTCTCTGGTGTAAAATAGTGCCTGACTTGTCATTGATCCCCAGATGCCAAACAGGATAAAAACCATAAGTATGCGCCATCTGCCTGGAGATGACCGGGCAACAACATGCAGGCTAAGAGCCAGACAAAATAACAAAAATAATGAACGCGGGCTGTCTACAATCAGCACCATGGCTGCCAGCAGGATTAATAACACCATTTTAGTACGGACATCAAGCTTATGAAGCAGGGTTTTCCCCGGAGTAGCTTCCCAGACATGTCTGTCGTACATACCCTACCACCTCCTCTACGGTAAGTGCTGTGCCATTATACAATGCCTGGGCGGTAAGCAGCACCGCAGGTGGTTTAAGTCCGCTGGTTTTCAGCATAATCTGATCCTGAAAAATGGCAGCTGGCGCACCATCAGCCACAATCCGTCCCTGGTGCATAACGACAATGCGATCAGCAAACCGTGCAGCCACTTCCGTATCATGGGTACAAAAAACAATACTGCCGCCTTGCCTGGTATATTCCTTGAGCAACAACGCAATATCTTCAATATGTCCAATATCCTGGCCTGTTGTCGGCTCATCTAACAATAGGACAGGCGGCCTGCAGGACAGTACGGCGGCAATGGCCACCCTGAGCCGCTGACCCCGGCTTAATGCTAATGGAAACTCTTCTTCCAAGCCACTTAACCCCAGTTTATCTACCAGCAGCTGGCAATATCCTGTCCATCCAGCAGCATCCCCTTTGCGTTGCTGTTGCAAACTAAAGCCAATTTCTTCCCGTACGGTGCTGTTAAATAGCATAAAATCCGGGTTTTGTAAAACCATGCCAACTGCCGGCGACACCGCTGACTCTTGCCCCAATACTGCTATCTCACCCGTTGCCGGTTTGAGTAAACCGCCAATTAAGTGCAGCAAAGTAGACTTACCAGCCCCATTATTCCCCATAAGAGCAATAAATTGTCCGGGAAAAAGAGTAAAGTCAACCTCCTTGAGTATCAACTGCGTCGGATTATCATAATAAAAAGATAGACTCCGGGCCGTAACAACAGCTGGTAGCTTTGCTGGCAACTCCTCCGGTCTGCCCGGTGCTGTCGCTGCCGCTAGCACCTCATAGTGAGGAACAGCATAGCGTTGCCGAATGGCCGCCACAGCCTCACTGACCTTGGCCGAACTCACCGCAACTCCTAATTGGTGACAGATGGTAACAGGTTGCGGTAACCGGAGGCCATAGGCTGCGAACAGTTCCTGGCGGCCATAAGCCTCCTCACATTTTCCCTGCCAAATCAGCTTGCCGGCATCCATAATGGCTACCTTGTGACATAAAGGCAATACCTCATGCAGCCGATGCTCAACAATGATAATGGTAATTCCCAGATTAGCATTCAGCTGTCTTAAGACCGACAATAATTCAACTGCTCCCTGCGGGTCAAGCTGGCTAATAGGCTCATCCAGGGCCAATACCCTGGGTTTTGCTGCCAGTACAGCCGCCACAGCTAAACGCTGTTTTTGTCCGCCTGACAGAGCATGTACACTAGCTTCAGCCTTATCTAAAAGGCCTACCAGTTGCAATGCTTCCCTGACTTGTGGCTCAATCTGGGCGGAGGTCATTCCCATATTTTCCAGAACAAAGGCCACTTCATCAAATACTGTTGTTGAAAAAATTTGATCATCCGGGTTTTGAAATACCATGCCTACTGTGCGGCTCATCTCGGCCACACCTAAGTCACTCGTAGACCGCCCGCCGACCAATACTTCTCCCACAAGTGTTCCGCCGCTTTCATGGGGAATCAGGCCATTGAGCATCTTCAATAACGTACTTTTACCACAGCCTGTTGCTCCTGTCAGCAATAAGAATTCTCCTGCTGAAATGTGGAGACTAACATCTTTTACGCTGGGAGTACTGCGATGCCTATAGGTAAATGAAACATTACATAGCTGTACCATACTATCCATCTCGTCAGTCCCCCCCTACTCTGGCTAATCGTTTACCTAAGGCTGTGCCACAGGCAGCGCCGACTACTGTATAGATAAATCCGTTAATGCTCAAAACCAAAGCAATATACCAGGCAGCATAATACATGCGATACAAAAATGCCATAGCCTGCAATCCTACATATGTTGAAATAGTATCAGCCACGCCACAGCTAATAGCCAAAAGCACGATTTTGCCCCAGGGTATGCTTTCATCTTCCCGTTTTTGCAGCCAGCCATACATCCCGCTGCCATAAATCAAAAGCTCCAGCAAGAGCGCCTGCATACCATAGTTCAACAAAATAATGGGTGAAATTTGTCCAAAAGCCAGCATACCTAAGAGCATGCGGACAAGGGTCATAAGTGCCACTACACCCGGGCGGGGAATTAAGATAACCAGTGCCACCACCATCATATAGAGAAATACACCATTAAATAGGCCGGTAATCAAAAAACCGAACGGCCCCAGTAGAATATGAAAAAAATCATTTAGCAAGGTTGACGGAACATTAACTACCGCAAACGCAGCCGCGCCAAATAAAGCGATGGTTACCAGCCAGCGTGTTTTTAACACCGTCAGCACTTGTCGCAAACGTCTAAGTGCCACAAACAGACCTGCCAGTACCATTAGTGTTGCCATACTGACCACTACCAGCGCCTTGTTGTCTTTTTTTACAATAATAAGCGGCACTTCACACACCAGCGGCGGCTTTATTCCGTCTTGTAGTTCTGCTTGAAGAATATAAGTACCACCAGTCAAATCACGTTCATCTGCATATACCGGTATCTGCAGACGTTGCCAGGAGTCACCATTTAAGGCTGTAAAAGCTTCTAAAAAATTTTTTTGCCGGTCCAGTGCTCCGCCATTTACATCTTCATTGGTTGAGCCAGGAGTAAACAAGCCGTTCACCGGCTGATGACTGGCTGCATCCAACAGCCGGACAGTAACAACAGCCAGCTTCTGCACCCCGGACGGATTTACAATATCCACTCCCAAATGCGTTACCGGGTGAATGGCTTCAATCTCCTGATTAGAGGCGCCTTTGCCGACGACTAGATTTTTGTAATAGTCCCATTGCCGGTCTCGTAATACTAAGACGTTGCGACCCATACGGTCATCTGTTTTGCCGTCTTTATCCAAAGGTAAAACAATACCTGCCATGGTTACAGGAGCGGCAGCTTTACCGGTACCTACCTCTACATTAATCGGCACCTGCTGCGTAATTTCTCCGGCTGTAACAGCAGCTGTATACTTACCAGGCGGCAGCTCTGATGCCACTTGAAAGGACAGTAAGTCATACCACTGGCTGTAACCGCCTGCCAGCAGTTCTTGCCTTGTTAAAACATAATGGTCTGCTTGTTGGTTTATCTCCCAATTTTCCTGAGAACCAGCAGGCTTAAAACCCGGCGGCAGGCTGATAGTTATGACTATCGCTTTATCGGCTGAATCGCGGTTTTCAATACTAAAAAGCGCTGCTGCTTGCGTACCAGGAGTCACAGAATCCCTGACTTTCCCGAGATAATAGGGAAATTGACAGGAAAAAGACAGGCCATGCTGGGCCTGACCAGTAATTGTCAGCAATACAAACAGCACTGTTACTAAACCGGTCAGTGCTTTTTTGATGGGCAAATGCTTTCCCCCTTTTTTAGCGATAAAAAAATGCAGCCCCTGTATTTTTTAAGGGATGCATTTTTTCTTTTATCGTCGTATAAGCAGCCTCCTTGCATAAATTCTATTATTTATGTCATAGCAGAATTGAAAAAAGAAAGGGTCAATATTGACCCGCGCCAACGGCGCAAAGTTCTTAAGGAGCGTAAAGAAAATGGACTAAAATATTAAAACTCCTGGCCGTGGAAGGTCAGGAGTAATAACCAGTAAACGAATTAAGCTAGGTACACTTTGAAAGTGCCTACTAAATCCCCTCCCCATACCTCGTGGGTAACACGGTGATTGTCAGATAGGCAGTTCTCCTGACTTCGGATCAATGCTTGCTTAAACCTTCCCAGGACGATCATCCCAGTGGTATATCTTAAGCTTGCTCCCCGTTACAGTGGCGGGACCGCGCCGTCATTTAAACGGACTTCCCTATTAAGCCTTTAAGGCACCTATCTCGGATATATTTAATTTTCCATAAAAAAATTTGTGTCTAATTAATAACCGGAATGGCCGGACGATCTTTGCTTCTTTCGGTATAAGCTCCGGTAATAGCATCTTTTACATGTTGTACATAGATATCTTGAATGCCAACATTTTCACCGAGTCCATGAATATAGGTTTCTACTTTGAATCCAGCGGCGATCAACTGTGATTTAAAGGATTCCTTATCGTCACCAGCCATATCGTTATTTGCATGATCGCCGGCAACCAACATAATTGGCATTAAAGTAACTTTTTTAATTTTATTGTCTTTTAATTCCTTAATCACATTTTCAATGGTAGGATAACCCTCTACTGTGAATACAAAAACATTTTTTAAACCCGCATCCTGAATTTTCATTTGAAGGGCTGCATAGGCTGTATTAGAAGGATTTACGCCGCCATGACCCATTAGGGCAATTGCTTCACCTTTTCCTAATTTAGGGAATTGAGTTTGCATTGCTTTAATGGCAATCAAATAATCATCCGGTTTTTCACCCTCTTGTCCGGTGTAGTACAGGACCGGGCGACCAACGGAAATTTTTTCAAAGGATTTCTTATAATTATCAACTACATGCATAAGTTTTGCATATTCATCACCAGCTTCCATATGCAGCGGTTGAATAATAATTTCTTTATAACCATCGGCTTTCAATTTATCAAGTGCCTGTTTTTCTGTATCAAAGTGCAATCCGTCACGATCAGCTAATCGTTTAATAATAATACGAGAGGTAAATGCATGGCGAACTTCATAATCAGGGAATGCAGCTTTAATTTTGTCTTCAACCGCTTCTGTTGTAATTTTACGCGTATCTGCAAAAGTAGTGCCAAAGCTTACAACTAAAATTGCTTTTTTCCCTGCTGTTGCTTCGGCAGCATAGGTTTTTTGTCCAATAATAAGGACCCCAAAACATACTGTCATCAAAAATAAGGTCATCATAATCCAAATGGTTTTTTTCAAAATTCTTCACTCCTTATTTAGTACAAATATTTAGTGGAAATTTACAGAGAACTCAATTCACCTCCATATTGAAATAATAAGTAGACTTACCTCTTGCGTATTGGTTTATTTATATCATAGCAGAATTGTAAAAAGAAAGGGTCAAAAATGACCCGCGCAAAAAAGCGCAATGTTCAAAAGGAGTGTAGAAAAGAAAAATGGCTTAAATATTAAAACTCTCAACCGTTAAAAGTTGAGAGTAATAAACAGTAGAGTAAATACAAAACTCCTGGCGTATAAACCAGGAGTGAATTAGCTCAGAACGCTAAAAGCGTTTACTGTAATCCCCTCCCCATACCTCGTGGGTAACAAACGGTGATTGTCAGATAGGCAGTTCTCCTGACTCCGGATCGTTACTTGCTTAAACCTTCCCAAGACTATCGTCCCAGTGGTATATCTTAAGCTTGCTCCCCGTTACAGTGGCGGGACCGCGCCGGCATTTAACCGGACTTCCCTATTAAGCCTTTAAGGCACCTATCTCGTACATATTTAATTTTTTATTATATGAATAGAATATCATTCTTGAAAACAGTTGTCAAGCCTTAATTAGTTATCAATCTAAAGAGCCGTATGGAAACTTTATGTTTCAATACGGCCCTTTAACGTAAACGTTATTACCGGTCATTGAAGTTAATCTACGTCTATAATCAGCCGCCCTAGTCTCTTACGTCTATGACTATGTCCCCGAAAAAAACTCTGATAGCCTCTACGGATTGGCGTATAAGTTATAATAACCTCGCCATTATCGTATCTTTCAAGGGCAAGATCAATGGTTCCGTTAGGATCGGCATTGTAGGAGCCACCACCGCCTCCAGCACATAAATTAGAACCAGCACCGCCACCACTAAATCCACCACCGCCTCCACCTCCTAGTCCACTATCACCCGCACCACCTCCACCGCCTCCAAAGCCACCGCCTCCACTTCCGCCTTTAGCACCAGCATAAATCGCAGTTCCACCCTCTGAATTACCTTGCGCACTTTGTCCGTTTGACAATATACCTGCCCCACCGGAAGCGCTGGCAGAACTCAGTCCACCATAACCACCTGTACCCCCGCTTCCAGTGTTATTTTCTCCAGCATTACCCTCTTGGGAAGTTGATGCGTTGAGTCCATTTGAATCCGTATCCGCCCCGCCACCACCACCAGCGGCAACAAGCAGGGCATTATTTTTAGTAATATCGGAATATTCTTTGCCACGCCAGACAAATGAGCCGCCACCGCCACCGCTGCCACCTGAACCATAGCCCATTCCCCCTACTAGAATTGCAAGAATTTCCCCTGGTGTTACAGTAAAATTACCCTGTACTATTGCACCAAAACCACTAAAACCAGTTGATGCTCCACCACTCGCACCAATAGCCGTAATTGTTATTGAGGTTACGTTTTGGGGCACAGTGAAACGATCCAATTCCTCTTTATAGCCAAATCTTACAGTCTCCAAAAAATATACCACCCTTCATAAGAACATTAGTCTTTTCACTATTATCTTATGAAGGGGGGTTCTTGAAGGTTTCAATCGGAAGTTTTGCGCGCAAAAAGGCTAACCTCACAGCAAAATCTGCAAGGTTAGCCTCTAAGTTATCTACACGCAAAATTTTTGATTGCCTCAGAAGAATAAAGTCGCGGGCTGCCCAGCTATGGAATTCATACTTTTCTTGCATATCTTCAAGGACTTCCGCGCCATAATCATAAGTAAAGCAGAAAAGATGACAGGCTTGCATCTCAAACATGGTCATCTAAATGTAGCCAAGCTCCGCTATTGTTTTACTGCCATTTACCTCAAATTGCCGCCAAATTTTCGGCGTGTAATCCACAAGTTCGGCATAAAATCTGTAGATCGGATGTATCGCCATTTACTCTCTCTCCTGTTTGTCGCGGTATTTGTACGGTATATCGTTTTCCTCGCACCATTCCTTGACAATCCCTAGGAACGCCAGGGAGCGAAAGGCGTAATAGGACTTTTCAAGCCCAGCATAATTTAATGTATCCTTGAAATGACGAAATGGCTTCCTACCGTTTAATGCGCGGAACAACTGCTCGCGTTTGCGGGCATCTATGGTAGCCTCTGCGAAATCCTCCATAATGTCATACTCGCGAATATCATACTGGTTCGGAAGTCTGACATAATCACGAGAGTTTTCGATTTCCTCCGCCAGTTCCTCGTCTGTTTCAATATAAACTCCATCAGAAAGGGCGACAAACTCGCCTGTCGCTATATTCAGATACTGTTCCCAGTGATCCATCGTTTCTTCAAGCTTGTCTGCAATATCTTCTAAAAAGAAAAGCGATTTTCCAGACATGCGTTATCACCTCCGGCAATGCGTGCTAAACAACGATTATTTCTCCTCATTTGCCATGAAAAGTTCGTTTGACTTCTTGGTAAACCTTGAAAGTTGAACACTTCTGATTAAATATATCACAAAATTTATTAAAATTCTATCTGGAGGACCGTTTTTGTTCTAAGATAAGAGAGTATATATTTTTGAGAGTTATGGAGGCATTATAAAACAAGGGGTTTCAAGTATAAGACCCCGGCATAGGAGGCCCGCACCCCTCGTAACTCCCGTAACCCCTCGGCCTTTGCCGGAAAAAGCGTTCCGCAGGAGTTCAAGATTTTTTCTTGTTCACTGCCTTCTTAATGCCTCTCCTGCAAGCTTGTCTGCTAATTCATTGCCAGCAATACCAGAATGTCCGGCAACCTTTTTAAACCTTACCCAACTTAGATAAGGGCGAATAAATACAGAATAGGCTGCCGTAATCTTATTATTGGTTTTCCATTTACCTGTAGCCCATTCAGATATACCTATGTAGTCATGGTGAATTGTGATTGCGCCAATATCCTGTGTTTCAGCCCATTTTACTGCTTCAATAGTAGCTTCCAGCTCGCCGGCAATATTGTGGATAGCAACTGCTTCGGCATTCTGACCTACGCCACTGGCTGTATGGATTACCTCTGAGCCATTGTACACCGCAAACCCCCAGCTATAGCGCTTGTTGTGATAGCTGCCATCAACATATATATCATAGTACTCACCTGCCGGTCTTTCGTCTTGATTGCTGTCTAGCGGTGTACCTGGAGCATTGCCGCTTATATAGTCTTGAGCTTCCGCTTCAGTAGGGAAGCTCTTAAACAATGCTCCAGAGTATCCGGTCACTTGTTTTTGGCACTCTGCCCATGTTTTATATACTCCAGGTTGTTTGCCCACTTTTACCGCATAAAATTTCTTTGGTGCCATAGTTCCTCCTTGATTTTAGCCATATAACCTAATGCTATGTTATCATGTTATATCAGTAAATTCATTATGAATTTTTTAAATCACAGGCAAATATCAAGTTTATCAAGAACATGTTGAATTTTATTGAACATTGTAGCTCGTTCTGAGCCGGCAAATAATAGCCCGACAGCATAATTATCATTTGTTAGCACCAACGAGCCGCTATCACCAGGCATACTCATGGGACCGGCTAATATCTGGTCAGTAAATATGCCATATTTTTGATTACTCATACTGATTTTTACAGTTAAATTTGTTGCCAATACCAGGCCGGAAGTTACCCCGGTTGTCCGTCCGCTTTTTTTTATGGGCATGCCTAAAGTTGCTTCTTTTACGCCGGCTACCAAACCAATTTCTAATATCTCTGCACTAATATCTGCTGGATTTACCGGCACTGCGACGGCACAGTCAACATAATTAAGTTTTTCGCTTTCCCGCAATACCCGAACTTGATATCTGGGCTGAAAAAGGTGAATGCATTTATTAAGCAGTGATTCAAAGGTCTGAGCAATTTTACAGCGTGGAAAAGACATTTCACTATACAATGGCACAAATCTCGCTAGATGGGCAATCGTGCTGCTCTCTAAGTTACCGCCATCATATATCCCGGGTTGAATAATAGGATCGCCAATACTAGCGCGAGCGTCGCTGCCGTTAGTGATATTTGCTAATACATGATTGTTAGATAATAGCAGGAGTTCTCCTGTGTTTTTATCTTTAACAACTGCGCCGAAAGTTCCCGCTGAAATCTTATAATGCCCCAGACTCATTCCCGGTTGAGCCGGACGATTAAAATCTAATCTTTCTTTTTGCAGCCTAATATCGCCAACTTCTATTATGTCTGTTGCTATGTTAGCTATTGTTTTTGGTACTACCTCGCTGCGCTGTAACTCTGAGATACGGTACTTTTTTTTGACAAGTATTGTTAACGTTTCTTTTCCCGTATTTTTACCGCGAACATATTTATGACCTTGCCCAACCCCAACTATATTATTGTCAAGGTTATCCTTTTTTACAAGTTCATGAAAGATTCCGGGTATATCCACTATATTCATATCTTCTCCCCCTTCGGTGCTTCCCTACAGTAAGAGCAGATTATAGTAATTGTTTAATTTCGTTAATTTTTTCAAAGGCTGCTTGATAACCGCGTTTTACAAACTCGTTATTCTGTTTAAAATCTTTATGATTTAAATCAGCTACTTGTGGTCTAATAATTATATCTGCATACTGCTCAGATTTCATTAAAGTGACTTCTCTGCCCATAATCTCAATACATTGCATCAGTATTTCACCAACAGAGTCGATTTCATAGTTCGGCTGACCAGTATAGCCTAAATCAACAGCAATAATTTTTTCAGCACCCATATGGTTTAATATATCTGTAGGCAAATTATTTTTAACTGCACCATCTACCAATGTCATCCCCCGATACTTTTTTGGAAAAAATACTCCTGGTATAGAGATGCTGGCTCTAACAGCCTCACAAAGCAGCGCATTATGATAATATCGTGCATTAAGAATACTTCGCGTGCATGGCAATGGAGATGTGAAAAACACGGTATCTGCCGAATTCAAGTCAACAGCAGTTATCGCTACTGGTATTTTCGTATCGCGAACAGTCCTTTGCTGCCACAATTTTCTCAGGATGGCTTCAATCTTTTCCCCTTTAAGTAATCCTGTAGGTAGTACAGACCAAAAACGGAACTTGCCACTTAGCATCCATTTAAATCCATGTTTAAATAGATCGGAAGTAGTTACTTTTAAGTCGATTAAATCCGGAATATTGATACTTTGAATGATAGACTGCATCTGCTGTGGTGAATAACCGCAAGCATACATGGTTGCTACTATTGCTCCGGCACTGGTTCCTGAGATATAGTCAATTGGTATGTTATAATCAGCGAAGGCTTTAAGCACTCCAATATGTGATGTTCCTTTCAGTCCTCCACCGCTTAAGGCAACTCCTACTTTGGGGTGAGAGCCACGCGAATGATTATTTATGGTAACAATCATGTCATTCACCTCGCCATTCCCTCTTCGTATTATGTTATGAAAGAACAGCGAACTATGATATAAATTAGCACAAAAAAAAACAGAGACTTTATGCAGATCTCTGTTTAGACTAGCTATTTTTTTTTGCAAGAATGATCATGCGAGGAGTTTCGGAGCTATATAACCGTCCGTCAAAGCCACCATAAGTTGCTAGAATAGAAAGACCGCTGTTACTAAATAGATTAGCCATTTCAGGGAGTGAATAGGCTCTTAAAACAAATTCATACTGAGTTTTAATGCCTGTAACCTGATTAATTAACTGTCGTTTCATGGTAGCAATACCGTTTTCGAGCTCCACTTTATAGGAAAGTACGCATTCGCCGCTAGGATGTCTCCAGTAACGATTTAAGTTGTTGCGAACCATCCAATCCCGATTTAATAAATCAATGAGAAATAGACCATTTGGCTGCAAGGCTTTAGCAACTAGTTTTATTATAGTAGCGTTTTCCTCATCAGTAAAATAACCAAATGCAGCAAACATATTAATCACTGCCGCAAATTTTTCACTATAGTCAAGTTCCCGCATATCTTTTTTTATAAATGTTATACTGACATTTGCCTCCCGGGATTTTTGGATAGCAATATCTAAAAAATCCTGGGTCCCGTCTACGCCTGTTATA
Organism: Sporomusa sp. 246TCP1; assembly: GCF_057319775.1. NCBI lineage: Bacteria > Bacillati > Bacillota > Negativicutes > Selenomonadales > Sporomusaceae > Sporomusa > Sporomusa sp. 246TCP1. The sequence continues at coordinate 2,247,580 of NZ_CM170492.1, forward strand.
TTAAATCCCTGCTTAGCAAGTTCTATCGCATGTCGACCATAACCACAATACAAATCCAGGATAGATTCGCCGGGTTTGAGTTTAAGAACCTGGGTAATAAATTGGACCTCCTGATCTGTACCAGCCAAGGAGTACGTTTTGTAATCACCTATTGTTTCATGACTCACGTTTGACACCACCAATACATACTTTTTCAGCAGTAGCCTTCCTTATTTGTTCCGCAATTATGTGCGCCTAAGGTATTATATAGTATTTGTAAAAATTCGCTATTTGTAGTAAAAATCCTTCCCGCATATTGATTAAATAAAAATCACCCCCCATATCGTATCAGCAAACACGACATGGGGGTGATTCCAATTTTCTCTATTTTATTAGTTCTACGGTATCACTATTACCAATCTTAGCAGCATTAGCTTCATCAGTGTCAAGGTGGCAATCAAGTTTAAAACTATCGCTGACTCTAATTAAAACCTGGTCAAATATGAGACCACGTTCACCGCCAAAGGCAACTTTTACAATATCTTTATCTTTTAAGCCTAATTCAGCAGCATCGGCAATGGTCATATGAATGTGGCGACAGGCGGCAATAACACCTTCTTCTATTGTTACCTGACCTTTAGGACCAACTATAGTAAGTCCTGGTGAACCTGCTAAGTTGCCGGAATCACGAACAGGAGGCTTGATGCCAAGTTTTAAAGAGTCAGTAAGGGAAATCTCGACTTGCGTTTGTTTGCGCTCAGGCCCAAGAATACGAACTTTTTTGAAAGAACCCTTTTCGGTAATCAAATCGACCTGTTCTTCACAAGCAAATTGACCAGGCTGTGACAGAGGTTTTTTTACAGTGAGCTGATGGCCCTCACCGAATAGGATATCAAGATGTTCACGGGTTACATGTACATGGCGGGCTGAAACACCTACGGGAATTGCTTTAGACATAGATAAATGCACTCCTTTAAATAATATATATTCTTCCTGCTATTCGATGACTTCAGAGAAATACACTACAGTAACAAGATCACTGCAGGTTAAGGTCTTGTCATAAATAGATTGCAAAAAGACCATTAAATCATCGATGCTGGTAAGATCCGGATTTTCACCTTGTAAATCATCTATGGTTAATTGTGCTATCGGCTTAACTAAAACACGGTCAATAGCCGCAGTAAATATTCTTTTCTTTTGGGAAAAGCGTTTGCCAACAGTTACCCATACAATATCGCCTTCCATGTATTTATTCGTCTTGTCACCAAGCCGTATAGTGCAAATTTTACGGCGACAAACCAATTGACTGTGATAGTTAGATGAATAAAAATTCAATGCTTTCATCCCAAAATCCTCCTATTCACTAATAACTTAGCCATTTTTTAATTCGCGATACGGCTTCTGTTAGTCGGCTCTCAGACTGTACCAGTGCTATACGTACATAACCTTCACCGCAATTACCAAAAGCACTGCCTGGGATAACAGCAACTCCGGTATTTTGTAACAGTGAGACGGTAAAATCAAAGGATGATTGTTTAGTAGGTACTGGAGCCCAAACGTACATTGATGCTTTGGGACGGTCTACCTTCCAGCCAAGTTCATTGAAACCATCAACAATAATATCGCGGCGTTTTTGATAGATAGCAGCTGTTTCACTAACGCAATTCTGAGGACCAGTAAGCGCGGCTATGGCGGCCTGCTGAATTGGATAGAAAATTCCGTAGTCAAAATTAGATTTCAGACGACTTAAGATTGAAATTACGTTTGCATTACCTACAACATAACCGATCCTGCAACCTGCCATATTATAGGTTTTTGACAGCGAATTAAACTCTATACCGATATCTTTAGCACCAGGAATAGACAGGAAACTATCCGGTTGATAGCCGTCAAATACCAAGTCACTATAAGCGAAATCGTAGCAAACCAGAATGTTATGACGCTTGGCAAAAGCGACAACTTCTTCCAAAAAGCTACGTGGTGCTGTAGCAGCCAATGGATTATTGGGATAATTCAAAATCATAATTTTTGCCTGTTTTAGTACATTCTCTTTTATCGCCGTCAAATCAGGCAGATAGTTATTGGCAGCAGTAAGCGGCATACGGTAGATTTCAGCACCGGCAACAAGCGGACCGGCGCTGAATATAGGATAGCCCGGATCAGGTACAAGCACGATATCACCAGGATTAACAAGGCACAAGGCGATATGTGCTAAGCCTTCCTGCGAGCCAATAAGCGAATGAATTTCGGTTTCCGGATCTAGTTCAACGCCAAATTTACAATACCATTTGGAGATAGCGTCTAATAGCCCGGGATCTCCTTTTGATAAGGTATAGCCATAATTAAAACAGCAATCGATAGAATTTTTTAGTGCTTCCACAATATGCGGCGCAGGTGCCATATCAGGACTACCGATACTTAAAGTAATAACATCTTTGCCAGCAGCAACTTCGGCTTTACGCAGATCATCCACTTGCGTAAAAACAGCAGAAGTTAGTGTTTGCATACGTTTGGCTTGCTCAAACATGGTTGCCCTCCATTTATCCTTAGATAACAGGTTTAGTCACTATGTACGATCTATATTTATTAATTCAATACTGGCAGGACAAATCCTGTTGAATAGCCAAAAAAAGTTTATGATTTCACTTAGTCTATGATTTGTTGATTAAGCTCATACCACGACGGCCAACCTCGGATAGCAAACGTTCCTGGTCGATAGTGGTAAGCTGATGATTATCCATTAGGATCTTACCATCAACAATTACTGTATGAACATCGCGGGCACTGGCGGCATACGTCAAGAGCGATAATTGATCATGGCGCGGATACCAATGGGGTTCCTGCATCTCAAAGATAGTTATATCTGCTTTGTAAGCACTTTGGATTTTTCCGGTTATATTGCCCAAACCCAGTGCTTCAGCCCCCTGGCTGGTTGCCATGTCTACGGCTGTTTTGGCAGGAATCGCCAATGGGTCTAACCGGTGAACTTTATGAAGCATTGCTGCTAAGCGCAATTCTTCCAGCAAGTCAAGATTATTATTGCTGGCTGCGCCATCAGTCCCTAAACCAACACAAATTCCAGCCTGGAGCATATCCGGAACCGGCGCCACCCCGCTGGCTAGCTTCATATTACTGCCCGGGTTATGGGCCACTCTTACCTTCTTATCCTTCATGATAGCAATATCTTCCGGCGATACATGCACACAGTGGGCAGCTAACACACCATAATCAAAAACACCTAACTCCTGCATTAGCGCAATTGGCGATTTACCGTATTGTTTTTGACAATCAGCGACTTCACTGGCCGTTTCTGATAAATGGATATGGATTTGTGCTCCTATTTTGGCAGCCAAGGCTGTTACTTTTTTTAGATACTCCGGCGGACAAGTGTAGGGCGCATGTGGCCCCAGCATAACAGTGATTCGACCGTCAGCTCCATGATGCCATTCTTTATAGAAGTTTTCACTTTCAGCCAGCGCTTGATTGGCTGTTGGGGCTACTCCGGCCATTCCTCTTGCTAATACGGCACGAATACCGCTTTCGGCTGCTGCTCTGGCGGCGTCAGGCATAAAAAAGTACATATCCGCAAAGCAAGTAGTACCGGATTTAATCATTTCAGCAATGGCTAACTGCGTTCCCCAATAAACATCGTCTGCTGTCAGGTTTTCTTCAGCAGGCCAAATCTTTGTTTGCAGCCAATCCATGAGCATCATATCGTCAGCATAGCTTCGAAAGAGTGTCATAGCTGCATGAGTATGGGTATTAACAAAACCGGGTACGATTAATTTATTTTGGCAATTGATTATCCTGTCAGCTTGCTCTGTGACAGATCCAATTTGAGTAATAAGCGAACCGTTGATGGCAATATCTAATTGGCGTACTTGCCCGTCAGGGCAAAGGACGTCGCCGTCTTTAAGCAGCATAGTTATCATTTGTTAGCCCCCTTTGCATTTCAGAACTAGGCTTTATGCAGATAGTCTTCCTGTTCAGCGCTAAGGCTGTCAATACTAAAGCCCATAGCTTTCAATTTAAGTGCAGCAACGCGGTTATCCATTTCTGTTGTCACCGTATATACCTTATTATCCAATTTTGCGTGATTTTCGGCAATATGAAGCACAGCTAGTGTTTGCATGGCAAATGACAAATCCATAATTTCTGTTGGATGGCCATCGCCGGCAGCCAGATTAACTAGACGACCCTCAGCCAGCAGATATAGTTTACGTCCGTCAGGCATAGCGAATTCTTCAATATTTTTACGTACTGTTTTCCGGGTCTGAGCTAAAGCAGTTAAGTGCTCTTTGTTAATTTCAACATCAAAGTGACCGGAATTTGCCATGATCGCACCTGCTTTCATGACTTCCATATGTTCACGACGGATAACATCCTTGCAGCCTGTTAGGGTAACGAAGATATCGCCCTGTGAGGCAGCTTCCTGCATAGGCAGCACTCTAAAGCCGTCAAATACGGCCTCAATCGCTTTAATAGGATTAATTTCGGTAATAATAACATTGGCTCCCAGACCCTTGGCACGCATAGCCACGCCTTTACCACACCAGCCATAGCCGGCGACAACCACTGTTTTGCCGGTTACTGTAAGGTTGGTTGTCCGCATGATACCATCCCAGGTAGACTGACCGGTACCATAGCGATTATCAAATAAGTATTTGCAATAGGCGTCGTTTACCGCAATCATCGGGAATTTTAGACGACCGGCGTCAGCTAATGCCCGTAATCGCAGGACACCGGTTGTTGTTTCCTCAGAACCGCCGAGAATATTTTTCAGCATATCACTGCGGTCACCATGGAGTAATGACACCAAATCTCCGCCATCGTCAACAATGATATCAGGTTTGGTATCAAGGGCCTTGTGTAAAAACGTTTCGTATTCTTCGGCGGTAGTATTGTACCATGCAAAAACTTTGACACCTTGCGATGCCAGGGCAGCCGCTACATCATCTTGTGTCGAAAGCGGGTTACTGCCCGTTACGGTCACATTAGCCCCCGCATTTTTAAGTACTAGTGCCAGATAGGCTGTTTTAGCCTCCAGGTGCATGGTAATAACTAGATTTTTGCCAGCTAGTGGTTTTGTCTGAGATAATTCTGCATTTAAGGTATTAAGAACAGGCATAAATTCCTTAACCCAGTTAATTCTATCCATGCCTTGCGGCGCTAAGTTACTATCGCGAATCATTGATTCCATAATATAATCTCCTTCCGTTAGTTGCATTTTTGGACTAATTGGCTAATGGCCTGGTTATAGGGCGTACGTAGTATACCATATTCAGTAATAATGGCCGCTACCAGGTTATTGGGGGTTACATCAAAGGCTGGATTAAATACGTTTACGCCCTGTGGTGCCACACAATTGCCACCTAAAGATGTAACCTCAGTTGCACACCGCTCTTCTATGGGAATGTCAGCACCGGAATGTATAGTGAAGTCAAACGTAGATGATGGTGCAGCGACATAAAATGGAATACCGTGCTCTTTAGCCAGCACGGCTACACTGTAAGTACCAATCTTATTGGCAACATCACCATTTAACGCAATCCGGTCAGCCCCGACGATAACAGCCTGAACCATATTATTTTTCATGACCCAGCCTGCCATATTGTCGGTAATTAAAGTTACTGGAATGCCGGCTTGCATTAGTTCCCAGGCGGTGAGCCTGGCCCCCTGTAATAGTGGCCGGGTTTCATCGGCAAAGACCTGGGTAATATTGCCCTGTTCCCATGCTTTACAGACGACCCCCAAGGCTGTGCCAATGGCTACTGTAGCCAGAGCTCCGGCGTTGCAATGGGTCAACACCGCGGTAGGCTTAGTAAACAGGCTTGCCCCGTGAACTGCCATTTTTTCATTTACCGCTTTGTCTTTTTCAGCAATTGCAATCGCTGCTTGTTCTAACACCGTAATAGCTGCGTTACTATCGGTATTTTCGGCCATTTGGTCAAGGACAGTCAGCATGCGGTCAATCGCCCAAAACAAGTTTACTGCTGTTGGTCTGGTTTGGCGGAGTATACTGGCAATTTGTGTTACTTTTTCCTTAAACTCAGGCATAGCAAGTTCAGTAAGCTTGCCGGCACCCAGCACCAAAGCGAAAGCTGCTGCTGCTCCAATCGCCGGAGCACCGCGCACTTCCAGCCGTCTTATGGCTTCTGCTACCCGCTGCCAGTCATGACACTCAATATATTCAAGCCTAGCTGGCAACAAGGTCTGATTTAACAGGGTAAGACAATTATTTGACCAAACAATAGAACGCATGGGTAAGCCTCCTTACAGTTTAAATCCTCCATATTCGGCTAAAGCATGCTTACAGGTACAATCAGTTTCCGGAGCCAACTGTTCTATAGTTGCGAGAATCAGCCGTTTAATATTTTCGGTATTAGCCTGCATAGTTTCCAGGACTTCATGATGGGTTAGCGGCTGCGGCGAAATACCGGCAGCAAAGTTGGTAACCATCGAAACTGTGGCATAACACATTTCAGCCTCTCGGGCTAAAACTACTTCCGGTACATTGGTCATGCCAACAACATCACCGCCGAATTTAGCAAACATCTTAATTTCAGCCGGTGTCTCAAAGCGAGGACCATCAGTGCAGATATATGTCCCCTGCTGATGAAAAGGAATGGAAAGTTTTTTGGCAGCTTCAAACATTACATTACGGATTGACGGGCAATAGGGTGTTGTTACGTCAACATGAACAACACCCCGTTCCCCACCTTCATAAAAGGTTGTTGTCCGGTTTTTTACAAAATCAAGAAATTGGTCAATAACTACAAACTCGCCTGGTTTCATGTCCGGATTAAGTGAACCTACAGCTGTTGTCGCAATGATATTTTGTACACCTAGTTTTTTTATGGCCCAGATATTGGCCCGGTAGTTAATTAAGTGTGGCGGAATCGAATGATTACTGCCATGGCGCGGGATGAATGCAACCTCTTTACCAGCATATTCACCGCTTTTACAATGTACAATACCATAAGGAGTAGGAATCCATTGTTCCCGAATATTATTTAAGATTTTGGGATCATATACACCAGTTCCGCCAATGATGGCAATTTCCATAGTTTATCACCCTGCCTATTTATTTTCTATATTGCAGATAGTTAGTAAATCTTCAATAGTAGTAAGCACATAGTCTGGTTGCTCGGCAAGCAGCTGGTGCCAGGCAATTTGCGTCCAACGGACAGCGGCAGTTTTAACTCCGGCTGCACGTGCACTGGCCAGGTCAAAGGGGCTGTCGCCCACCATTAAACATTCAGCCGGCGCAAGTTTGATTTGCTCCAGCGCCCGCAGCACCGGTTCAGGATTTGGCTTATGTTTTTGGCATTCCTCATGACCAATAACGACAGAAAAGTATTTATCCATAGCAAACAGCTTCAATCCGCGGATAGCAGTACTTTTGGACTTTGACGTCACTATCGCCAGAAGTATGCCATTGTTATAGAGTTTCTGCATAGTTTCCGGTACACTGGCAAAGCCGGTCGTCAGTTCATCATGATAGGTAAGGTTGAACTGACGATATGTCGTAATTAGTTCCTCAACTTTATCCGGGCCGTAATGCTCCATGGCATCTCTGAGGGGTTTACCAAAAAAAGCATATACTTCCTGCGGAGTAAGTGTTCGCCCATAATGCTGTATAAAGGTGTGTTGAAAAGAACGGACGATCAAATTTGAAGTATCGATCAGTGTACCGTCCAGATCAAATAAAATTCCTTTAAATTCCAATGTTATCCTCCTAGATATGCCGCTAAAAAAGAATTGCTTGTCCACCCTATATAGTATTTTGATCTTATTTTTCAATTTATAAAGTGGACATAAAATTGCCCACTTCTCCGCGACATTATTCCAGTCAAGCTATGTAAGTAATTATTCAAGATTAAAAAAAAAATCCCTGCTTACACAGTTGGCATAAATTACAAATTTACGCCAATAAAGCCGCCTAATGCCCCGGCTAAACTACCAGCAGCAATCTTATTACCCAGCATAAGCCAGGATATCTGCTCCTGACCTAGTTCAATTCCGATACCTACTGAGAATAGTACATATACAATACCAACAGCACAGCCTATAAGTAAGCCCTTTGCAGCTGTTTGTTTTGTTGCATAAACACTGCCAACAAAAATGCTAATCATCGTAACTGCTACCATTATGTATTCAAGATAGTTGTCGATAAATCCATTTTCAGATATCAGACTAATTATCGACAGGCCTACAGCACAAATGAGTGAGATAACAATACTAACAGTTACTCCTTTGAAAATAGCCATAGAACTAGTGATATTTCGTGGGACTTGGGGGTTTTTTGTCCGTCTGGAAGCTTTGGCCATAATACTCCCTCCTGCAAAACCTTTTACTGTAAATTTATGCAAATAATGGCCAAATATACCGGACTTCTGATAAGTTTATAAACCCCAGGTCCCTAATGCATTCATAATCCCATAGTTGGTTAAATCGAAGTGAATCGGTGTAATTGAAATCTTGCCGTTTTGGACAGCAACTATGTCGCTGTCTGGAGCATTTTCGGTATCTGAAACATGACCACTCATCCAGTAATAGGTGCGACCGCGGGGATCCTGGCGGCGTTCAAACGTATTTTCATAGTTTCGAACGCCCAGCTTGGTAATGGCTATCCCCTTTAATTGGCTTTCTGGTAAAGCCGGAACATTGACATTAAGCAGGGTATTGGGTGGTAAACTTCGATTAATCATGGTTTCAATCACTTTTCTTGCCGTTTTGGCGGCTGGTTCGAAATCAAAGGTCTCCCAACTGTCTAATGACATCGCGATTGCCGGCAAACCATGCAGTGCCCCTTCAATAGCAGCACTAACAGTACCTGAATATAAAACATCGGTACCCATATTTGAACCCTGATTAATTCCAGAAACAATAATATCAGGTAGATCATCTGCCAACAGAGATTCTAAAGCGACTTTAACACAGTCGGTAGGTGTGCCGCCGACCCGCCAAGCGCAAATATTGGCATCTAAAGGATGTTCATCTACCCAAATGGGATGATGTACAGTAATGGCCTGACTTGAGGCACTTTTTTCACTATCTGGCGCTACCACCGAAATTCTGGCAAAGTGAGATAATTCTTGCCATAGTGCTTTTATTCCTGGTGCAAGTATGCCGTCGTCATTTGTCAATAGTATATGCAAAAGCCACAACCCCCCAACATTATAATTTATCACACTCTAATTCTGTGGACAATATTTAACAGCTGACCGGGGAGATTCCCATACCTGGACACAGCGTATTTTAATTGTTTGCTGAAAGATAGACTGCTTCGCCAAGGAATCATAGATATATTTTGCTATATTTTCGGCAGTAGGATTCATTGCCTTAAAAGCCGGCAAATCGTTTAAATAATAATGATCAAGCTTGTCAATTACTTTGCCGACCTCGGCCTTAAGGTCTTTAAAGTCCATTACCATGCCTAAATGATTAAGTTCATGACCAGTAACAGTAACTTCCACTTTCCAATTATGTCCGTGCAGACGGCTGCACTTACCCGGATAGTCAGGCAATTGATGGGCAGCCTCAAATTCAGCAAGAATAGTTAACTCATACATAATAACGCCTCCTTGAACAATACATTTTATTAGGATATAGATATACTTTGGAACACTCTGTCAAAGTATTCAATTGTATATAAAAAAAGATGAGTGTTAACTCACCTTTTATTTGATAGCTTGCTTACTTACAAGGCTTTCCTTGGAAAACTCAGTCGAATTACTTAAAAGTACATCTTGATAACTAAGGCTGCGGGTATGTTTAGTGTGACTCCAGTTGCGCTCATGGCGGTGTAGATAACCTACGAACGTTATTGGTATCCAACTGTATATAAAAAGCGGGTAGAAAATGGAATAAATCCATGTTTTCCAGTTAGCACGAATTTTAAACAAAATAATCGCTGGAAAAATATATTGGCCAACGCCAATAATTGTCCACACTTCAATAGGCAAAACCATATAAAGAATATTGGTATAAAATGGCGTAATATAACCAATATAACTGAATAGCACAAACATTGTTGATAATAGTAAGAAATACGGTTGAATCAAATGAAGTATGCCATCCAAAATTCTAATATCGCGCCGTTTTATTCCTTCTATAAGTAGTTTAGGAATGAAACGACCGGCAACATCAAAGTGGCCCTGGGCCCAACGTTTACGCTGCTTCCATGATTGTTTGAATGTGAGCGGTTTTTCATCATAAACTATGGCATCATGCGCCCACGTGGTACGAATACCAATCAGCAGTACTTTCATCGTAAATTCCATATCTTCGGTAAGACAGGTGGCACCCCAACCAAATTTTTTGAGGATATCTGTTGAAATACACATGCCGGTGCCGCCTAAAACACTTGACAACCCTACGTTATATTTAGCCAAATGCCAAATGTGGTTTACCACCCAGAAGGAAATGGCAAAAGTAGCCGAAATCCAGGTATCATTCGGATTTTTGGCGTCAAGGTAGCCTTGAATGACCTTTTCGCCTTTGCACAGGCGATTATTCATTTCCAGAAGGAAATTTGTATCTACTAAATTATCGGCATCAAAGACAACTACCGCATCATACTGTTTTTTCTGTGTAAACAGTTTTTCAAACATCCACTCCATAGCATAGCCTTTGCCCTTCTGATCAAGACTAAACCGCTCGTGCACAATTGCACCGGCATTTTTTGCAATCAGGGCTGTTTTATCTTTGCAGTTATCCGCTATGACGTAAATATCATACAGTTCACTGGGATAATTAAGTATATGTAAATTTTCTACTAATTGACCAATGACCTGTTCTTCATTATGGGCAGCCACGATAACGGCGAATGTATTCTTGGGAGTAGTAATTTTACTTTCATGTCTTTTAAAAATCCCAAAAAATGCAAGGAAAAAGTAGTACAGAGTAAAAAAACAATAATGAGTTGCATGGGAATCATTATATAATCAAAAATATAATTCATGGATTATTCTCCTTACAAAATCCTGTGTTAACGAATACCATGGTTTACAGGATTTATACACGGTTTTCCTGAAACTTTTCATAATAAATCATATGCTGATTTTTGAGGTACATGATTTATTTTTTGCTGTCTGGCGAAGATCGTCTTACCCGGCCTGACGGTGGTCAAATAAGCCAAAAATTGTATTTAAGATACCAAACAGCGCATAAACAAAAAACGGCACAAATAAAACAGACTTGAATGTCAGAAATAATATATATACACCGATAGCTACAGTGATAATTGCCGGAATTGTGCGAATGGGTTCGCCATCTTTGCCTTTAAAATCAGGATAACGGATGGTGCTGACCATTAAGTAGGCAAAAACAGCTACCATAAGCGGAAAAAGCCAACCGGAAGGTTTCATATCAAGCATGACAAAAGTCGCAATTACACAGCCGCCGGCAGGTATTGGCAAGCCCATAAAGTATCCTTTTACTGTACTCGTATTAACATTAAATCTCGCCAAACGCAAAGCGCCGCAGGTCGCAAACGCAGCGGCTATGAAAGCGCCGCCGGAAAAGTCTTTCAGCATATAAGCATATGCCATAACGGCTGGAGCTACGCCAAAAGATACTAAGTCACATAAAGAATCAAGTTCTTTACCAAAATCGCTGCTTACGCCAAAATACCGGGCTACCCGCCCGTCCAGGCCATCTGCCACCATAGCAGAGACAACAAACAACGCTGCATAGGTAAACTCACCTTGAAACGTAAATAGTATCGCAAACATACCCAAAACAAGATTGAGTGTAGTTACTATATTAGGAATAGCGTTTTTCACTCTTCCATTACCCTCCCTATTACTGTTTTTCCGCCGATTACTCTATCCCCCTTTTTTACTAAAATTTCTACTGTTGGTGGTACAATAAGTTCAGTACAAGAACCAAATTTAATAAGTCCGTAGCGTTCGCCCTGTTTAAGAACAGTACCTAATGTAACCCAGGAAACTATTCGCCGGGCTAAAATTCCGGCAATTTGGGTGACTAATACACGCATTTTCTCATTTTCCAAGCCGATAGCATGACGTTCATTTTCACAGGCTGCGGATTCTTTATAGGCCGGTTTAAATCTACCACAAGTATATTGTTGAAATTTAATTTCCCCTCTGACAGGGCTGCGATTAACATGAACGTCAAATACTGACAAAAAAATAGTAATCTTTAACCCTTTATCATTTAAAAACTGGTCATCGTAAACTTCCGCAATACCCATTACTTTACCATCTGCAGGCGATAATATTAAATTATCATCATCAGGAAAATTGCGTTTGGGATTACGGAAAAAGAACGTAACAAAAGCTGTTAATATCCCGGGAATAATAGCCCAGGGGGCGCCCAGGTTTAAGGCAGTAATAATTGTAACCAGTCCAAGTATTGCAATATATGTGTATCCTTCTTTTACTATAGGATTTCTTACCATCTATCCACCTCCCTGCCAAAAACCTCCTCATAGTATCAAACCAAAAAGCAAGTTCAGTATATCAGTATAATATACTTAGTTTACTTTGTCTAATCTTTTTTCCTTAACATGACTTTAAGAGCAAACTTTGGCAATGCCAGCATTCTGATAGCACGCTGAGGCTGACAAAGTAAACGGAACAACCACTCCAAACTAGTACGCTGCATCCATAACGGTGCACGTTTAACAGCACCAGCCATTACATCAAAGGTTCCACCCACTCCCATACATACAGGGACACCCAGTTTTTCCAGGTTCTTAGCCAGCCACTTTTCCTGTCTGGGAACCCCTAAAGCTGCCAATAAAATATCCGGTTTGGCAGCTGTAATAGTTTGAATAATAGCGGGTTCATCTTCTGCCGTAAAAAATCCATGTTTTGTCCCGACTATACATAATCCGGGGTAACGCGCCAGCGCCATAGTTTTGGCTTTAGCAACAATGTCAGGCTGGCTGCCAAATAGAAATACACGATATCCTTTTTTTGAAGCCTCTAATAACAGGTTTTGGGCCAGATCATAGCCGGCTACCCGTTCTACAATAGTATTTCCTTGATGTCTTATCGCCCATACCACACCAGCGCCATCGGGAACTACTAAATGAGAATTGGCAAGGATAGCAGCCAATTCGTTGTCTTCTTGTGCCAGCATCACCATTTCAGCATTGGCTGTGGCCACTAAATGCGGCGTTTTTTCGGCAATAAACTGCTCAAGTTTGACTACTGCTTCAGACATGGTTACAGTATCAATCGAAACGTCTAAGACGGTTGCTTTTATACCCACTGACAACTATGTACTCCTTACAATTGTTTTACATTCCTTAGCACATTGTACCACAAGTTTAAAATGACGGCAATCTCGACCAGGGCCATTTCCAGAAAGGCTGGTTTTTTTGTTCCTGTTGTTCAGGCGGTTGCGGCTGAGTTTCGTCAGGAGTTAACCATTGTTTAATACGGTCGTTCATACGCGGAGCTGTTGGCTCAGTACCTTTAATAAAAGCGCTGTACTCAGTTTCCCTGCAGCCACTTCCAGCCAGCTTGCCTGTGCTTGTACAAACAGGAATACCTACAACTACATTCGGCGGGATGGGAAAATCAGCAGGCGGCATACCGGCTACTATTTTAGAAAGCATTTTTCCCCATAGTGCTGATACTTCAGTACCAGAAATGCTGACAGGCTTGCGGTTGTCATTCCCGACATAAATGCCTACTACAATATCTGGCGTATAACCGATAAACCAGGCCGTTTCATAGTTATCTGTAGTGCCTGTTTTACCGGCAGCGGGACGGCCTAGATTAGCCGGTGTGGCAGTACCGTCCTGCAATACACCTCTTAGCATATCTGTTAAAATGTAGGCTGTATCTGGCTTAAGCACTGACTGTTGCTCTATTCTTCCTTCCTCAAGCACCTGACCATGTTCATCAAGTACCTTCACGATTGCCATCGGTTTAGATAATACGCCGTTATTGGCAAAAGCCGTATAGGCTGTTGTTAATTCCCATAAACTGACCCCTTGAGTTAAGCCGCCTAATGCCGAGGCCAGATTATTATCTTCAGGTGTCAAAGTAGTAATACCCATAGTTTTCGCAAGGTTTAAAACTTGGTCAATGCCGATCTGCTGTCCTAGCTTAACGGCAGCTATATTGACTGACCAGCGCAGCGCTTTTTTCATAGTTATTGGTCCACGGTATTTTTTATCATAGTTAAGTGGCGAATAGCCATTTATATTAATAGGTTCATCAATAATAATAGCGTTAGCAGTGAGTCCCTGATTAATCGCCGTTGCATATAAAAATGGTTTAAAAGCCGATCCGGGTTGGCGAACTTCAGCAAACACCCTATTGATCTGACTTTCCTCATAATTACGCCCACCAACCATAGCTTTAATATATCCTGTTTTGGAGTCAAGTGCCAATACGGCTCCCTGCATTTGCCCTAACACAGCCTCGGCTGCTTGCTGCTGACTAATGTCAAGTGTTGTATACACCTTGAGCCCGCCTTTATATACCCGATCTGCACCATAACGATCAACTAATTCCTTAGCTACATAGTCAAGAAAGTAAGAAGCCTGGACTACCCGCTTTTTTTTACCAGCAAGCGTAATCGGCTCAACTTTGGCGCGTGCCGCTTCTTGCTGCGTGATATAGCCCGCTTTAACCATACTGTCCAGCACTACTGCCCGGCGTTCTATAGCTGCCTTCATATCAACATAAGGCGAATAGATATTTGGTCCGCGCGGTAGTCCTGCCAGCACAGCACTTTCAGATAAAGTCAGCTCGTTAGCATGTTTGCCAAAATACATTTGAGCGGCAGCCTCTACACCATAAGCCCCTTCGCCAAAATATACCTGATTTAAGTAGGCTTGTAAGATCTCTTGCTTCGAAAATTTATAATCAATAACTAACGCTAGCACCGCCTCTTTTACTTTGCGAATAAATGTTCGTTCCTGTGTAAGAAACATATTTTTTGCCAATTGCTGGGTTATAGTACTACCGCCTTCCACCAGAGAGCCCCGGCGGATATTGACCACGACAGCACGAATAATACCAATCGGATCTATACCAAAATGATTATAGAAGCGAGTGTCTTCATTGGCTATAATGGCTTGCTGAATATAAGGTGACATACTATTAATAGTTACTACTATCCGGTTTTCCTCAAACAATTTAGAAATCAACTGCCCATTTATATCAAATACCTGAGTAGCAGCTACTAGATTTAAATCGTTTAAACTGTCAGTTCCCGGCAATCCCAGAAAAGCAAAACACGTATTAACCGACATTGCAAATAGGAGAGCCAGAATAGTAACTCTAATGCTGGTTTTTTTCATAGGTATACACTCCTCTTAGAAATAGTATCCCCAAGCTTTCTTACTTTACATGCAGGAATAGACGTTCTTATAGAGAATATACGAAAATTAGACATGATTATTAAAATATTTAATCAGGAGCGCCATATGCAACATACATCGAAATTTTTTCAGACAATGTGTGCGTTAAGTGTCATTTGCCTCACACTATTGGTATCGTCACCGTTAGCTTTACTTGCTTTCTCTGATTCGGCCCCGTCTATACCTGTATCCGATCCACCTAACGATCAGGAAGACCCTGACCCTGAACCTGGACCTGAAAGTAAGTATACCATACCTAACAATGCAATAGATGCCTACTATATGAATGAAAATCCAGATAATTCCCCCATCCCGTCAAAACCGGTTTACGACGTGTTTACTGTGGAAGAGCGGCAAGCACAAGGATTGGTCCTGGAAGTTCCTAAGGTAAGTCCATATTATGGACAAAAGGTAGTTTATCTTACTTTCGACGATGGACCTGAGCCGGAAAATACGCCTGCTATCCTTGCTATTTTGAAAAACCAGGGCATAAAGGCCACCTTCTTTGTTGTCGGTAATCAGGTTGAAAAATATCCGGCGATTTTGCGCCAAATTTATCAAGACGGCCATGCTATAGGTAATCATTCTTACAATCATGTCTACCGTGAACTGTATCAATCAACTAACAGTTATTTTTCCCAACTTCGTCATACTGATGAAATAATTAAAAATATACTTGGCGTACGCCCCCGCATTTCCCGGGCACCTGGCGGTTCAACCGGAAGTTTTACCAAAGAATACTGGGCAACCTTAAAAAACCTTGGCTATACGGAGGTTGGCTGGAATATTAGTTCAGGCGATGCCTCCAGTGCAAAGGCCGGCCAACTGGTAAATAATATTGCTGCCCAAATGGACAACAAAAATTTATGGAGCCATGCAACTTTGCTGATGCATGATGGCCGTGGCCATGCCGAAACAGTAAAAGCGCTGCCGGCGATTATTAAATTTTATAAAGATCGCCAATTTGAGTTTCGGGTAGTTAATTTTGAAACACCGTCACCGTGGTAAGATAAATAAAATGCTTTGGACAAATTAAATGTCCAAAGCATTTTTGTTGTTTTACTTATCAGCCACTATAGTTTGGTGCTTCTTTTGTAATACTGATATCATGCGGATGGCTTTCTCTCAGACCGGCACCGGTGATCCGGATAAATTGGGTTTTAGTGATAAGTTCCTGAATATTACGTACACCACAATACCCCATTCCGGCGCGAAGACCGCCAATTAGCTGGAATACCGTATCAGCTACTGAACCCTTATACGGTACTCGGCCTTCAATTCCCTCAGGGACCAGCTTGTCCATGTTTTCCTGGAAGTAACGATCCTTGCTGCCTTCGGCCATAGCTCCCAGTGAGCCCATACCCCGATATACTTTATAGCTGCGCCCTTGATAAATAATGGTTTCTCCCGGGCTTTCTTCGGTACCGGCAAGTAAGTTACCGACCATTACAATCTGAGCACCAGCGGCAATAGCCTTAGCTACATCACCTGAGTATTTGATACCACCATCGGCTATAATCGGTACATTGTACTCCTGTGCAGCTTTAGCACAATTATAAATTGCCGTAATCTGAGGTACACCAATACCGGCAATTACCCGGGTCGTACAAATAGAACCTGGTCCAATGCCAACTTTAACAGCATCTGCACCTGATTCGATTAAGGCACGGGTGGCTTCGGCAGTGGCAACGTTGCCTGCAATAAGATCCACATGCGGAAAAGCATTTTTGATTTTCCGTACACAGTCAAGCACTCCTGTTGAATGACCGTGCGCGGTATCAACAACAATGACATCAACCTTAGCGCCGACAACGGCCTCAACACGGTCCATCATATCAGAACCTACGCCGATGGCGGCAGCTACTAACAGACGTCCTTTAGGATCTTTGGCGGAATTAGGGTATTTCTGGGCTTTTTCGATATCCTTGATGGTAATAAGTCCTTTTAAGTTACCATCAGTATCAAGTAATGGCAATTTCTCAATCCGGTGTTCACGCAAAATTTCTTTGGCCTGCGTTAGCGATGTGCCAACAGGTGCAGTAATGAGGTGCTCTCTCGTCATGCAGTCACCAATCTTGCGGCTTAAATCAGTTTCAAAACGAAGGTCACGATTGGTTAAGATACCTACTAATTTACCATTATCAGTTACCGGAACACCAGATATATGGTATTTTTCCATAAGGTCATGGGCATCTTGCAGTAAATTATCAGGTGATAAAAAAATGGGATCAACAATAATACCATGCTCAGAACGTTTGACTTTGTCAATCTCGTTGGCCTGAGCAGCAATAGGCATATTTTTATGGATTACCCCTACCCCGCCCTCACGTGCCATGGCAATTGCCATTCGAGCCTCGGTAACAGTGTCCATTCCCGAACTAATGATAGGAATGTTAAGCTTAATGTTTTTGGTTAAAAAGGTAGATACTTCAACTTCTCTGGGCAAAACATCGGATTTGGCAGGTACAAGTAATACATCATCAAATGTTAAGCCTTCTGGGCCAAATTTGTTGTCAAACATTAACAGAACTCCTTTCGTACACAACATGATCATAAAGGTATTTCCCAATATAATAACATAAATAAACTTGCCAAAGCTACCACTTTTTATGTAAGTACAAAAAAAATAATACACTGCCTGACGAAACCGTCAGGCAGTGTTGCTAGTTAAGGACATAAACTCTTACATTTTGGACACCAAAGTCATAGGCTTTATCGACAGAATGCATTGCAATGTCAATACGGTTTCCTTTAATTGCGCCGCCTGTATCTTCGGCAATACCATACATGCTATTGCCATCGGCAAATTCAATATATACTCTTGAACCAAGCGGAATAACATTGGGATCGACGGCAATTACGCCTGGACGAACCTGGGTTCCCATATAGGTTAAATTGCCCCATTGGGCATTATCGTGCGGACCGGCAGCGTAGGCGGTAGCTTTTATGTCCAGGACGGCCTTATAACGTCCTGGTGCAGTGCCGCGCGATGCTTCCGGCATACGACCACCGTATAGGCTTTGTAAAGTATCCTGACCGACAACACCATCGGCAGTAAGGTTTTTTGCCTGTTGAAAGTTCATTACCGCCTGTTCGGTAGTTTCACCAAAAATACCGTCAACAGTAAGATTGCTATACCCCAAATCACTAAGCTTAGTTTGCAGTTCAATTACATCCTGGCCTGTCATACCGATGCTAAGTGTTTGGTCGCCAAGGGCAGCAAAAGTCAGCGGTGTCCAGATGGTAGCTGCTAAAACTGCCATTACAATAGTACTTGTAACGATTTTTTTGATGTTTTTCATAGAAAACACCCCTTTCTAACTGCCTACGAGGTTAGCTGACGGGTTCGGGACAAAGGGAAATCCCTACCGCAATTGCGGATTCACCCCATAAATGGTTCCCCCATTTTCCTTTTTTATTAGGAAATTCGGCATGCTGTTATGATACAGGATAGTTTGGGATGATGCAATTCTTGTTTTAATAAATTATCTGAGAATATTGATTATTAACAGCTAGTTTCTTTATAATGCTTTGGTATGCGCGCCCCTAAATATATATTCCGCATTAAGCGTAAACTAAAGCTGGGTGAGTATATGTTAAAACATTGGTATGAGGCTAAAAGACCACACAAAATACCAGATAAAATCAGCAGCTTACAAGCAGAAAATCAGGATAGTAGCATCGCTGAAAAAAAATATGACATTATTGTTGCCGGGGCCGGTCCAGCCGGATTAACAGCAGCCTATTTTCTGGCTCGTGACGGCCTTAACGTGCTTGTCCTGGAACGCGGTCCTTATGCCGGGGCCAAAAACTGCGGCGGCGCCAGTATTATGGCTGAGCCTACCCATAAACTTTTCCCTAACTTTTGGGAAGAGTGTCATTGTGAACGAATTATCACTGATCAAGCCTATTGGTTGATGACTGAGGATTCTGTTCTTTCTTCAAGATTTCAGAGCGACCGGCTTGCCGCCGCACCTTACAATAAATTTTCTGTTAAGCGTATTAACCTCTATACTTGGCTGGCCGGCAAAGCAACAGAAGCTGGTGCGCAAATACTTTTCAACCATACGGTAAAGCAAGTCGTATTTAACGAGGATGGTCTGGCTGCAGGTGTACTAACGCAAAATGATGGCAAGTTTTTGGCCGATATCATTATTCTGGCAGATGGCGCTAATTCTTTGCTGGCAGAACGTTCAGGGCTGGCGCCCCGGGTAACACCGGAAAACATGTCTCTATATGTAAAAGAGACTATTGCCCTACCAGCAAGTCTGATTGAAGAACGATTTAATTTGCGGCCAGGTCAAGGCACAATAATCGGGTTGCTTGGTTATCCTACTGCCGGATTTAACGGCACTGGTTCCATACATACCTTTAGCGACAGTATTAATATCAGTGTAGGCATGGCGGTAGCCAGTTTTGCCCAAGCAGGCTTTAACCCCAATGACCTCTTAGAACGCGTAAAAAAACACCCCCACATCAAACGGTTAATTGCCGGGGGCCAGACGATTGAATATGGCGGCTCATTAATTCCCGAGGGGGGTTATAACGCTATTCCCCCATTGGTGCATCCCGGCCTGGTGATTATTGGTGACGCCGGTTCACTGGTCAATGGTACACATGGCATAAACCTTGCAATGTGGTCTGGTTTTTATGCAGCCAAAGCCGTCTATGCGGCAAAGATTAGCCGGGATTATTCGATAGGTAAGTTGTCATTATATACCAGGCTTTTACAAGAAAGCTTTATTATACAAGATTTACAAGCTAACGCCGGTGCTGCCGCGTTAATGCGTAAAATTCCCTATGCTTTTGATCTTTATTCCCATATGGCAAACGAAGCGGCTTATCAGGTTTCGCGAGTATATACCATGCCCAAACGGGCCAAGCGGCTTATGATATACAAAAAAATGACAAGCATGCAGCCAGTCTTGAAGATATTGTCCGATATTTGGCAAACGTGGAAGGTGATTCACTAATGCAACTACAGGATAAAATTGTGCTCATACATTTTAATCCAGATAACACCATTCAGCATGTTGCTGTACAAAATCAGGAACACTGCCTTACCTGTGAAGAGAAGCAATGCCTAACCATCTGTCCTACCGGCGTATTTAAATGGGACTGCCACTCAGGCAGTCCCATACTGGTACATTATAAACAATGTGTTGAATGCGGTGCCTGCCGTCTAATTTGCCGGTTTGACAACATCCTGTTTGAGTATCCGCCAGGAGGCATGGGAGTGGCGTACCGGGAAGGCTAATCCTTTCCCAGTGCAAACGGTGCAAACCCGATCTCTCCCCAATAGTGGTTATAGTATATCTGGATAATAGCATCCAGTCTTCTGCACAAAATCTTCTTTACATGACTAAGGGAACTAAAAAATAATCGAGTCTGAGGCTGGGCGCTGTTCGCAGCTGCCTGTTGGTAAAATTGGACTGTCTTATCGGTAGCCACGTAGATAGGCCACAGAGTTGTAAATACCAGCAAACTGGCGTTAGTGGCATCGGTATGTAAAGTAAGTTGCTGCCATGAGGTATCTGAGCCAAGTAATTGGTCCTCTGTTACCAGCGGATACGGAGCGATGTCGATATTTACTGTGCTGGCTGCTGATAACAGCTCCAAAAAATTCATTTGGCAGTTATGGATCAGCGTGATTACCGGTATAATATCAGCTGGAGCAGCTAGCTTTGTTAACTGACTGTTTATCGCGGTTTCAAGTTCAATCGCAAAATGTAGCGGTAGCATACTAAGGCACCACCTTTTTAGCGAGTAAGCCATTGATTTACGAAATGGCTTACTCTTTATCTGTCAGATGCTAATACACCTGCTTTACCAATATGTTGGGCAGGAGCTTCGCGAACCACGATAGTTACAGCTTCCGGTGGACATTTGGCTGTATCAACAATGGCTTCAGTTACTTTTTTAACCATCTCCCGCTTTTGCTCTAAGGAACGTCCTTCAATCAAGTCGATTTGTACGATTGGCATATGAGTCACCTCCCTTATGATGATTTGTTTTCACCTTCAAATAGTATTTTCTTTATCAAAAGTAAGAATCCCTGCAACAGTAAACTTTTTATTCACTAGCCTGACATAATACCATTCGCGAGTAACACTTTGCTGCTACTGCTCATACAGTATAGTAACATACCTGTTTATCAGATATATTGAAGGGGGTCT
This sequence comes from Sporomusa sp. 246TCP1, assembly GCF_057319775.1. Classification (NCBI taxonomy): domain Bacteria; kingdom Bacillati; phylum Bacillota; class Negativicutes; order Selenomonadales; family Sporomusaceae; genus Sporomusa; species Sporomusa sp. 246TCP1. The sequence continues at coordinate 2,269,087 of NZ_CM170492.1, forward strand.
ACTTATGAGCATATTCAGAGAGCTCCGTAACGAATGCTTAATTAAGGAACTCGAACATGAGTTAAACACTGACGTATTATTGTTTGGTTTTGACGGTATAGTTTATTTTGGCAATCTGCAAAAAATTGATGACTGCCGTGTAGCCTTTTTATCGCCAGCCATTGAAGCGGATTCGAATGTGGAGATTCTTTCTCCTGGCGGCGAGGTTGTAGATGTAAGATTCCTTAATCTTGATTTATGGCAAATCGTCGCCAAAGCTACGGGAGTAAAGACTAGTCCCTTTGACAATGGTAAAAGCCCAGGACTGTGCATCTCGGCTGAAGAAACACAAAGAACCGAAGCAAGTGAGCGTCAGGAGAGCCGCGATTTAATTTGCCTTCTCAAACGCATGATCGGTGATCTTGTAGTAATTACAACCCTTGGTGGTTTCGTATTTCAGGGAACACTGGGTAATGTCGATGATGAATTGGCATTTATATCGGTTGATGAGATTTTTGGTCCGGCTACCTCTTCAGGAATCTCTGATGATGTGGTAAGTACTGCCGTAATTAATCTTGAAGCAATAACCTCAGTATCCCGCTCAGCAGAATGCTGCTAACTTAACGCTGTTATTAGGGTAAAAGACTCGGTGATTTTTTTACCGGGTCCTTCTTTCTTATAACTATATTGTGGGAGGCTGAGCAGTATGCTCATGGCGGTAGAGTATTTGGGCAAAGTAGGCGTTGGAGTCACTTTGCCTCAGTTTTTTCGCGCTCATGATGGAAATATCTATGTAGTAAAATTCCAAAATAACCAGCTTGGCTCCCGGGTATTAGTAAGCGAATTATTTGCAGCTAGGATCGGTGCACTCATGGGTTTGTGCTTTCCGCCCAGCGATATTATTGAAATTAGTAAACAGCTATTACAGGAAAATCCTGCTTTGCTGGATATCGGCTTAGAACCAGGACTGGATTTCGCCTCTCTCTATCTCACTCACGCGGAATATGTTGGCAAAAATCGATTATGTAAAGTAATTAATGTATCAGAAATGGCTGGAGTTATGTTGTTTGATCATATGTTTCATAATGCAGACCGTGCTAAAAATCAAAAAAACCTGTTACTTAGACTTGAAGATGAGCACTATAAAATCTATGCAATCGATAATTCGCATTTGTTTCGATCCAGTCGCTGGACTATTGATTCTTTTCAAAAGTTGGGAACAAAAATAAAGACGTATTATTATCAGCATTATCGAAATTTACTGAAAGACCTGCTTACTCCCCAAGATTTTGTTCCTTACCTTGAGTTAGTAAAAAAGATTAGTGATGAACAGATTGACTTCATCGTGGAGGAAATTCCTCACGAATGGTTGCCTGGTGAAACAGAGCGTCTGGCTTTGGCCAACTATACCAAACTGCGACGGGATATGGCCGGTGAAATCTGGGAAAAACTCTGCCGGTTTATTCCTCGCAGCCGTGGTGGTCGAAGATGGTTATTTTCTTCTTCTTCGCCACCAGAGGATGGCGTAAATAAGGACAACAATGACAATAATAAATAGCAGCCTTCCCATGTTTTCGCCAGCAAAAACGATATCATGTCCAAGCAGAACTTTGATAATAACCGGCGGCAATTTTCCTATTACCGTCGCCCACCAAAAATCTTTAAACGACATGCGGCTAATAGCCGCTATGGCTGTAATAATACCTGAGGGGGCCAGTGGTAATAGTCTGGCAAATAATAGGGCCTTAAACCCATTTTCGGCACTATAATCGTCCACCTGTTTTAAATACCGGCTTTTCCTAATCCAACCTTCAACTGTATGCCGAAAGAAATAGCGGGCAAATACAAACATCACTAGTGCACCGGTGACTTCACCAGTCCAGGAAATGATTGTACCCCAGAAGAGTCCAAAGACAATACCTGCTGCGCCTGACAAAATCATAAACGGAAAAACAATCGTAAAGGTCATGATTACAAATAAAATAATTGTGATAAAAACAGAGCTGGCACCAAAAGAGCGAAGATATTCAGCTAACGCTGCAATGTCGCCTCTCTCTATAATTCCATATGCATGATGAAAAAATTCAGGTTGCCACATGTAGGTTAACCCAATCATTGCTGCAATAGCCAGCCAACCAAATAGTTTATTCATTAATATCATCCTGTTCTCTAAAAACAGCGCTGTATGCAGCGCTGTTTACTGTCTATTTCCACTGAGAGATTTCGTTTTGGAAAATCGTGCATGAGCCACCTAGCCAGTTGGTGCAATCAGTACAGCGTCGGCTAAAATCTTCAGCTGATACGTTTAGCAGTGAATATCCATACCCCATAGCATTGATAATATGTTCAAACTCCTGACATTCTTCGGCAATACTTCTAAGCTGATTTTGTGTATATTTTTCCATTTTGCCACCACTCCTCACTGTTATTTGTCTTTAGTGTGTGCGAGGTTGCAAAAAAAATAAGAATCTTTTTAAAATATTTGGTGAAATCATGTATAAACATTGTCTAGAATGCCAATATTATGAATGTAAATTTTCTCCTCTCCCATAATTGACGGCCTTCGGGCCGTCCCTTTTTTATTTTCTTTACCTACTAAATATCATATTGAATTTTTCGCCAAACCAATCTTGGAGTGTTTTCCATACTTTGTCTAAATACGCGGCTGAGCAAACCGTCTGCTGTGCTGCGCGTCTGGCTTCCAGCAAAATATCGGTATCTCTTACGATATCAGCAATCTTTAAATCAGGTAATCCATGCTGATTAGTGCCAAAAAACTGGCCCGGGCCTCGCAACAGCAAATCTTTTTCTGCAAGCACAAACCCATCATTTACCTGGGTCATAATTGTAAGCCGTTCCAACGTTTCTTCATTGGTGTTGTCAGATAACAAAATACAATAGGATTTGTGCTCGCCCCGGCCAACACGGCCACGCAACTGGTGGAGTTGTGCCAGACCAAAGCGGTCGGCGCCTTCAATAATCATAACAGTAGCATTAGGTACATTAACACCTACTTCAATAACTGTTGTAGCAATTAATGCTTTAATTTTACCACAGGAAAAGGATGCCATAACAGCATCCTTTTCCTGTGATTTCATTTTGCCATGCAGCAGACCGCAGGAAATGTTTTTAAAAAAAGTAGCTGAAAGTTCTTCATGCATTTTTACAGCCGATTGGGCGGCAACTTTATCTGATTCATCAACTAGTGGGCATACGACATATACCTGCCGTCCAGCTTTGATTTGCTCGACAGCAAAAAGATAAACCTTATTCCGGCTGCTATTGCTGCGGGAATAAGTAGCAATTGGCTGTCGTCCGGGAGGAAGCTGACGAATAACGGATACATCAAGATCCCCGTAGACAGTAAGCGCCATTGTTCGGGGAATAGGCGTTGCCGTCATGATAAGCACATCTGGTTGCTTGCCTTTGGCTTCAAGCCGGGCACGTTGGCGTACGCCAAACCGGTGTTGCTCATCAGTGACTACCAGACCAAGCTGCGCAAATTCGACATCATCTTGAATAAGCGCATGGGTACCGACAACAATATCAATTACGCCTTCCCGGAAATGGTGTACGATTTTATCTCTAGCCTTGCGAGTCAGTTTTCCTGTTAGTACCGCCACTGTAATACCCTGCGGAGTCAACAATTGAGCTAGGGTGTGATAGTGTTGTTCAGCCAATATCTCAGTGGGAGCCATCATCGCCCCCTGATAGCCACTTTCGACTGTTTTGGTCAGGGCGATAGCAGCAATAACTGTTTTTCCTGACCCGACATCCCCTTGAACAAGCCGTTGCATGGTAGTAGTATCTTCCATATCGGCTTTAATTTCCTGTAATGTTTTTAATTGGTCATTGGTTAAGGTAAATGGCAGACTTTTTTCAACTTTCGACACTAACTCTCCGTCAGGAGCATGTTTAATACCCTTCAATCCAGATTTTATTTTTTGCTTCAAATAGGCTAACCCACACTGCAACAGGAATAATTCTTCAAATACTAAGCGCCGCCGGGCATTAATCAGGATTTCCATATTCGCAGGCAAATGAATATTTACTACTGCCTGCTGACGATCCAGAAGCTTGTGAGCAGCTATTATATCTGCAGGCAGCGATTCAACAGCTTCCGGAACTGCAACACTTTGAAAGAGTTCCAGCGCTTGCCTGATAAGGGCTCGCCAGCGCCATTGCGGCAGATCTTCGGTGGTTGGATAAACAGGGATAATGCGTCCGGAACTGGCATTAAATTCAGCGGCTGGTTCAATATCCGGTTTATTTACTTCAACCACATTGAGACGACGCTGAATTTTCCCTGATATAATAAGCTCCATACCAGGTTTATATTTGTTTTTCACATAGGCCTGGTTGAACCAGGTGAGTTGAGCTATACCAGATTGATCCCGGACGGTAATTTTGATTATTTTAAGACCACGCTGCGATTTTAAGTCACTAACGTTAATAACTACTGCCCGGAAACTTTCATACAATCCGTCAGTCAACTCACCAATTAATTTTAGTGTACTCCGGTCTTCATACCGGCGCGGATAATGCTGCAGCAGCTGACCAACAGTATAGATCCCCAGCTTGTTAAACTTAGCAGCATTAGCCGGTCCGACACCCTTTAAAAATTGGATTTTTGCAGACAAAAAGTTTTGAATAAGAATCACCTTACAATTTTACTGGTTCCACCAGCAGGCTGTTTAATTCTGCGAGTAGTGCTTCAATATCAATATCATGCATCCTGGCACCATTTTCTATTGTTTCCGTCATTGAGCCCATACAGCCGATACAGCCCATACCGTGTCTGGTAAAAATTTCGCATGCCTGTGGATGTGAGCGTAATGCGTCAATTATCGGAGTGCTTTTAGTAATCATAGGTAAGCCCCCCTTCATTTACTTATTTCTAATTTCAATATAATACGCATAATTCCTGCTGTTGCACACTAAATGCCAGGCATTTATGGAAATATTGGCTGAAAATTTTTTTTGTCCTTGCATATCATAAGTAAATTGTGCTAAAATAGTCATGTTGAGTACATGAGGATGATTCCTACAGGAGGTGTAAATAGATGGCAAATTTATGTGAAATTTGCGGTAAAGGTGAACGTTCCGGCTTCAATGTCAGCCATTCTCACCTTAAAACCAAGCGCACTTGGAAACCTAATATACAAAGAGTGAAAGCATTAGTTAAAGGTGAAATTAAACGGGTAAATGTATGCACTCGTTGCTTACGTTCCGGCAAAATTCAACGCGCGATATAACCTCAATATAAGCACTGGAGGACTTGAAGAATCAAGTCCTTTTTTAATGTATTAGAAACCCCCCGGCCTTTGCCGGAAAAAGCGTTCCGTAGGAGAAAAGCCGGGCGGTATTCCGTTAAAAAATCCGTACTGTTTGAGCGTAGCGAGTTTACGGATTTTAGGAATATCGCCCGGCTTTTCAGCTTTTGGAGGCTTAGGGCCTAGAATGCACAGTTATAAAGTCTTTATCAACTTTACATACTTACCGTATTCATCTTCGCCCTCAAAGATTATATTTATAAATCCCTTTTTCTCATATAAATGACGCGCACTAACATTATCAATATCAACTCCAAGTGACATTTCTTTATATCCGAGTTGCTTCGCATAATCGGCAAGATAATCAATAATTATGCTGCCAATTCCTTTATTCCGATATCCCGGTTTTACAATCATTCGTGAGAGATAAATTCGTTGACCTTTTATGGTGTAATCTGGATCTCCGTTTTCAAATACAAGCGCCCCTTCGCCAATGAAATCATCATTAACTTTATAGACAAAAACAATTCTGTTCCTCTCAACTATTTCATTAAACCATTTTTGAGTGTTTGGTTGTTTATTCATATTCCATATATTTGAACATTTTTTATAATCCGAAGGAACCAGTTTTTCAATCACATATTCCATACTAGCACTCCTTGCTTTCATACAACAAACATAATTAATCTTGTCATATGTTGCATAATTTTTCACTTTCGTAATCCCGTAAGCTGGATAACGGTTTATATCCGCGTGCTATCATCATCATTTCAACAGAAATGTCCCATACCTTTCTTCCTGTACGCAGATCATTCAAGCGTTTGGCAAATCTTTGCTCAACTAGGCCGCGCAATTGTTGAACCTCTGCAGTACTCCATACTCTAGGTGCATAATTCTCGGCCAAAACAATAGCATCTAGTGCCACTTGGCGGTTCGCTTTAATAAATTTTTCGCGTAGCGGCATATCATAGTGGGCGCTGTCGGCAGCCGATGTAACAGCAATAAAATCCACACTAATATTTTCAAAGCCAACTTCCTCGAAATAACGGGGTATATCCGCTATAGAGCAAGGGTAAGCACCCACCTTATTATGTTTTAATGTCGCCTGGGCCGCCGCGGCAACGCGGTCCCATAATTTCTGCTCAACGCCGGAGGAAGGCTGCCAGTTTTCCGGATTAATGGCTGCTTCTGTCCTTGAACTGATAATCGAAACAACTCCTCCGGGACGACATACCCGTAATTGTTCGGCAAGAAAGGCAGCATGGGGAAGGTGTTCAATAACCGTATATGAAGTACAAGCATCAAAAGCATTGTTTGCAAATGGCAGTGATAATGCGTCGCCTTGAATAAAAGTACAACTTATGCCAAGTATACTAGCTTTATTCTTGGCATATAAAATAAAATTCTCATCTCTGTCCAGCCCGGTTATTTTGCTATTGGGCAACCATTCTGCCAGTCGATGACAAAGAAGACCGGGTCCACAACCAACCTCTAATATACTCATGCCGTCCTTGAATCCCATCATGTTTATAAAATTATCTTTATTGTCATATCTAAATCGTACACTGCGAGTTCTATACAAAGTTTCGGCCTTTTGTACATATGTTGACCATATTTGGGATGGATTCATAAAAACATCTCTCTTTACAGCCTATCATTTCTTGCAACTCAAGAAATATTGAATCATAGGCTCAAACTTTTCCTTTTTATCTATTTCAAAGTAATTTTTCAGCATATCCTCAAATTCTTGAAATGACAGATCAAATTTATCAGGTCTCCCTAAATGCTCCTCAATTATCATCATAATTCGGCACTCTGGACTTCCAATGTCAGGAATATCAAGAACAAATTTTCCATAAGGTTTTATGATTCGATGAGCTTCAATAATTGCTTTTGCAACAAAATCTTTTTCAAAGTACTCAAGTACTCCTATACATGCTCCAATGTCAAAATAGTTAGTATCAAAGGGTACTTCATGGATACTTCCGCAATACAATGATCCAATAGGCAGTTTCTTCTTTGTAACATACTCATCAAGCAACTGAATGGTTTTGCTGCTTATATCAACCCCATGATATGTTGAGGGCCATTTATCATACCCCCGAAACATGAGGTTTAGACAACAGCCAAGATCAATAAATTTCATATTCGTATTGGGCGATAAATAATCTCTAATTTCTTTACGATCACTATCTGAAGTCCCACCTTCTATTATCATTTTTTGAAATATAGGATAGTCGGGATCATTTGTAATATACTCTGGTAAATCATTGTATAAATTAATACCTTTCTTCCCAAACTCAATAGTTTTATCGTAAGATTTTTCAACTAATTCTAGCTGGTTTTCCATTTTGGCATCCATTTTAAGTAAGCCCCTTCACTTTATTTCAGTATTATCGGGTAACGGTAAGGACTCTGACAAAATAGTCGCAGACATATAATATTCGAATCGGATGTTGTTAAGGGTATGTCAACCTATAAACCAAACCATTTATTGATAGAGGGTTGTTTCAAATTCTCCTATCAATTGTATAAGCTTGTCTTTACCATATATTTTTTCGGCATTTTCAAATGTTTGTTCATTTAATAGTTCAATAAATTTATCTATCCCTTCTTTTTCTATTAGATAATTTACAAAAGCTCCAGCCAATGGATAGCTAATATTCTCCGGAATCATGTCCCACTTTTGCCAAAGAGCAATTATAGAAATATTCTTAATTTCATTATATTTTAATTTTGCTTTAGCTATTTCTAACTTATTATTTTTTTCTTGGTCAAAATATACGGCAACGCCTTCTTCAATTAAGCCAATACGTAATGGGTGGTGTGGATTTAGTAGCATAGGAAGACAGGGGGTAGGAAGACAGGGGGACGGTGGTAGCGTCTTAAATTCAAGTCGGTTCCTCTGTCCCCTTGTCCTTTTCCGGACGCAAACGCTACAAAACATTGGCATGTTGACTGCAATAAAATAAAAACGCAATCATCACGCCAATGTTCTTCCACTATTAAACATAATAACTGTTATACGACGTGCTGAAAACTCTGCGAGGCTAAGTAGCAATGAACTGCGTTGCCGTAGTTTGCTTGGTGGTAATCCGCATGAATTGAATTGCTTGTTTATGTGATTTAAACGATAATGATTGAAATCTAATTGGCTTAGTCAGTTTAAATTTCGTCTGTTTTTATATATCTAATTTTTATATTGTTTTTGTCAGTTTCGCTTTTAATAATGCCGCTATCATAGTTATGGAATATCACTAAGGTATTGTCATTTTCCCATGTAACATTAGTATTATGAATATGGTAACCCTTAAAAATAATTTGATCGCTATTTACTGTTTGATTTCTACTAAGACTTTCATCAGCTTTTAGAATGACAACATTTTTAGAAAAATCAACAGTGGCATTACCACCAATGTCAGTAAAAACAATAGCCTGAAACTTTCCATTTGGACTTTTCTCAACTTTCACAACTTCTTTAACAACTGGGTCTGAAGGTTGTAGAAAGTAATATCCAGTCGCAATCAATATTGCGACAACGATTAGAACAACTTTCAATATCTTCATATTTAGCCACCAATTGGAATATGTATTTGACTAGATATTTTTTCCATGAGTGATGACAATATATTACATTCTCGGTTCTATAAAATTGCTGCTATTGATTGGCTTGAGTGCATTAATGGTTATTCATAGACAAGTTTAAAAGATTTTCCTACGCTGTGGTTCTTCTTCAATTTGGATTACCTCATCAATATAGGTGAAATCCGGACGCTCTCCTTCCACGCGTTGTAGGGTATACAGGTATTGCCGATTTAAATCGTACATCAGCAGAAATTCTTGCCCAGTTTCATCAATTAACAGTTTAAACTGGGCGAGGTTAACCTCTACACATTCAAATTTTTTACCTGGTGTATACACCGTTACCATAATGAATTACCCTCCCTTTTTTACTACGGAGGCTTTCTATGCCCTCCTGTAACTGCCCATTAATGGGAATTTTACAGGAGGAAATTAAAAAGGATCACAAATGCAGGATTATTCACCCTACACATGCGATCCAATCGATACTTGCAACAGTATCAAGATACAAAGGGATACAACCAAATCTGTATCTTGGTATGAATCAAGCGAATATTGCATGCAGTCGCACAGCTCTCTGCCTTTCGCGACAATCATTACAGCCGAATTGTCAAAACTTGTAATCAAGCCGACAAACGGGTATAATAAGATTGTCGTCGTGAACAGTTCGCTGTTACGTGTAGGTGTTGTGGCACCTGCTCGTGCCTATAGGTGTTACAGCACCTATGGGACACGGCGACTCTACTTTTTAATTTCCATCCTTTTCTAATAGTAGTACTTTTTTACACAGAATGCAAGTATGTGAAGACAAAAAGATTGTTTTCAATACTGCTCAATCAGTAAGGTTCATTAGAAACCTGCTCGTAGAGCCTCTCGCAATCATATCTATCCATGGTCTTGTTGCTCAACCTAAATGTTTTCATTAGCATTTAACGAATATTCGAAGGTCATTCCACCAAGTTTAAGCAGGCATTTGATTGTAATTGTTTTTTACCACTTATTAATTCGTCTATGAAAATAAACCGTTCTTCGATACCTAGAGTGTCAATTTGGGAACGTCCCCAGTTGGCACCCCCTAAGATAGTGCCCTAAGATAGTGCCGCCACCCCTTGCTTTAAAGAAATTGTGCCCCCATAAGGTGGTTACCGCTGCAGCCCTTCGTAACTCCCGTAACCTCCCGGCCTTTGCCGGAAAAAGCGTTCCGCAGGAGAAAATCCGGGCGGTATTCCGTTAAAAAATCCGTACTATTTGAGCATAGCGAGTTTACGGATTTTAGGAATATCGCCCGGCTTTTCAGCTTTTGGAGGCCTGGGGCCTAGACCTTTTGTTACTTTTGGGGCAATGCCAAAAGTAAAACTCCTCTCCTTGTATTCTCTTGACTCAACGTAAGCCGAAGGAACGCGTTAACGGTTTTTCTTATAAGATAAGTATATGTTTTTTGAACCGCAGAGACGCAGAGGGAATATCTCGATATACATCTCCTCTCTGTGCTCTCTGTGTATTCTGCGGTTAGAGCCGTATCCTCAAGAGCGTATAGCGCTTTTTTAATCTTCAAATAAAGTTGTCCAATCTCTGCGATTGTCCCATACGTGCCAAATTTCAACTATCTTGCCGTTTAGTAGGTATAATATAGAATAGTGCGGGTGGGGCAGGTAACGGCGAATACCTTTTTTTTCGTACTCAGGGTACTCATACAGAGGTCTGCCTAAATGTGGGTTATTTGCCAGTGATTCTTTGGTCTTGGTCACAATGTCTTCACGTATTTTCTGTGCGGCAGAAACACCGTAGTAGGTTTTGGCATCACGAATGATGTCTTTTACCTCTTGTGCCGCAGTAATTAAGTACTTAACGCTGAATTGCTTCGGAATCTGAGTTGATGAAGTCGTCATTTGTTGGTTCCTCCAATATGTCACTGATGTCTTTTTCAAGGTCATCGACATCCACCATGTTGCGCTGACGACTCTCAGCATCAGCAACCGCTAGGCGTTTGAGGAAAGCAATCTCCTCTTGCATCCTTTCATATTGCTGATGACTCAAGACTACCATATAACTCGCACCACCTTTAGTAACAAATACCGGCGTGTTATGCTTCATATACGAGTCAATGACAGACATATTCTTGCTTAAATCAGTCAATGGACGGATTATCGTTTTCATCTTCGTTCACCTTTACCTTCTATTTTTCGTGTTTCGTTTTCGCTTTTCGCTTTTCGCTGTTTTTCGCTTAAATGCACAATCGGCTATTACCTTCATCTACTTACGTTATGCGCTTTAATTATATTATATCCAAAATGCTGAGGTTGTCAAATAAAATCAGAATATAATCGGAATTTAATCAGAAAATTCTTCGTTATACTCTTAAATATCTTTTTTAATTTTACTAGCAAATGAAGTATTTTAAGGCCACTTAGTTTTTTTGTCTTATTAACTCAACCCCTAAGATAGTGCTTGCCTTAAAGAAATTGTGCCCCCGTAAGGTGGTGTCCCGGCAACCCTCGTAACTCCCGTAACCCCCCGGCCTTTGCCGGAAAAAGCGTTCCGCAGGAGAAAAGCCGGGCGGTATTCCGTTAAAAAATCCGTACTGTTTGAGCGTAGCGAGTTTACGGATTTTAGGAATATCGCCCGGCTTTCCAACTTTTAAGAGCTAAGATCTTAGACCTTTTATTACTTTTTTTCTATTAGCGTAGAATTGTCGGAAATGTTGGTGACACCCCTATCTATGATCAGAATCACCCATTTTTACGGGTGATCCTGATTTGTCGCTTATAATTTGCGCCATCTTTGGCCTCCGGCCCACGATTAGTTTTTCTGAGCCGCAATAAGTTCTGCAATTCCGGTTTCTTTTACTATTTTCGATAATTTTTTATTATCGGCTATCCATCTGTCACCAAAATCCTCTGGTCCCAGATAATGGACTGACATTCCCAGTTTCTCCATATTCTCTTTGAACTCAGGGTCATTGACCATTTCCCTTAGCCCTGATATCAATCTGGCCTTTTCGGCTAGCGGCATTTCTTTGGGAGCAGCGATTCCACTCCAAAAATTGAAAGCAACATTGATTCCCTGTTCCTTGAAGGTTGGCACATCCTCAAAGCCCGGAATGGTTAATCTATTTTCTTCGGCAACCCCCAGTATTCTGATAGTACCGCTTTTAACATGTTCTTTTAGAATAGCCGGATTATATGCAAAAAGAAGCTGAGTATGACCGCCCAAGAGCGCCGCCAAAGCTTCTGGGTCACCACCCCGGAAAGGAACTTGTTTGATAAAAATACCCGTTTCCTTAGCAAACATTTCTCCCGTAACATGTACGGACGTACCCAACCCTGAATGTGCAAACTTGATTTCACCAGGATGCTGTTTGGCATAGCTAACTAATTCGCTCAAGTTTTTCCATGGTTTTTCAGCAAGAGTGGCCACTAGCACATGTGAAGATACAACATTAACTAACGGTTCCAAAGCACTAGGATAATGATACCTTGTCTCCCCGTAAAGTGGTTGCAATATTACGCTTGTGGAAACAACTCCAATTGTATAGCCATCAGGTTTGGCGCCGGCAAGTTCATTCATGCCGATGGTGGCGCCGCCACCAGGTATATTGACTACTACCAGCGGCTGACCCAGATGCTTATAGGCTGACTTTTCCAGTGCTCTTGCTATAATATCTGAACTTGCACCGGCGGCATACGACACAATTATCGTAATGGGTTTTGTCGGATATTTTTCAGAAACCATACTCTCTTTTGCTCCCATGCTACAACCTCCTAGCGTGATTGTCATACCTAATAAGCTGGTAATTCCAATAAGTAAAAGCCATTTTGAATTCATTAAACCAGATTCCATCTCCTCTCGTAATGGCATCATGGAATGATGCTTTTTCTTGGGGATTCGCTTAGTTGGCATCACCTCTTGTAAATTGTGTATTTCTTATAAAATTGTGCAATATTATAATTAATACCACAATATAACAATAAATTCCTGCTTTTTACAAAAATAAATTAACCAATAGACAAGGCCGCAAGGCCGCAAAGTATTGCGGTAGCCCCTGCAAGGCGCAGTTTTATGTTTTTTTCAGCAAGAAATTTAGCTCCCATAAAAGTTCCGATTAAAATACTGATTTCTCTTGCCGGTGCGATATAACTTACGGGACTAAAAACCATAGCGGACAAGACCAGAATGTAGGCCAACGGACATAGTATCGCAACACTTAAAATTTCTAATTTATGAATTTTCCATTGATCTTTTATGCTGTTCCAATTTCTGAAAGCATAAGGAGTTAACATACATGTCCGGCCTAAATTGGCTGACCAATCCAGTAATAGCGGAGGAACCAAAAAAGTGCTAACAGCCAATTTGTCTGAAATCGTGTAGGCGGCAATCACCGTACCACACAGCATGGCAAAAAGAATAGGTTTGTAGGCGGTAGTTTTTTTTATTTCCAGGGGATTTCCGGTCATTATAATAATTCCCAGTCCAATTAACCCGGCCCCTAGTAGTGCAATGAGAGATGGTTGCTCGCCAAGAAACACAATGGCAGCGACGGTCGAAAGCATGGGACCTGTGCCGCGGGCTAAAGGATAGACCAGCGATAAGTCGCCAACGGTATATCCCTTGTCCAGTAAGATAAAATACAAAGAATGAAGAGCGGCACTGCCAACCATGAAGGCAAACTGATGCCAGCCGATAACAGGTTGTTGTATAAATACAATCCATAAGGCTAAGGGCAGATAAATTAAAACCGACATACTGGCGAATAACCAGATAAACGCTGTTCCGCCTGCTGCTCTTTTCGATAGATAGTTCCATCCGGCATGTGCGAAAGCAGCCACTAGTACAAAAGCAATAGCAAGCCCTGTCATTTACATCCCTCCAATAAAATTGACTAATAGATTCATTCATGATAATTTTAAACATATAGATGTTTCTTGTAAAACTTAAATAATTTGTGATTTATATTAATATTTTCTATAATTAGAGGGTGTATATTGGTGTATTTTCTTGGAATTGAGGCTTTTATAGCAATTGTACAGACTCAGAGTATTAGCAAAGCTGCCAATCTGCTGCATCTATCGCAGGCCACCGTAAGTTACCGGCTCAAGACATTGGAAGAAGAGATGGGCGGATTATTAGTGGAGCGAAAGAAAGGACTAAAAAAAATTAGTCTGACACCTATGGGAGAAAGTTTTTTTAGCATTGCGGAGCGGTTAGAGGCATTGAGGCGGGAAACGCAAATTTTACAAACTAACGGTCCCCAATTGGCCCTTTCCATTAGTGTTGCTGAAAGTTTGAGTCATTTTGTATTGCCTCCTGTTTATCATCGACTCCAACAATATTCTCCGCCGATACGTCTGCAAATTCGCACCCAGCATACACAGGAAGCTTTTCATAGCATTGAAAGCCGTGAAATGGACGTGGCATTTGTGGTGCGTGAGATTGTATCGCCAAGTGTTACTGTTAAACCAGTTTTTACAGAAGATATGGTCTTGTTGCGTTTGGCGGCTCCTGAGCGGCAGACTGGTGACAGTGTTGATAAAAAAGACCTAAATCCTGGCTATGAAATCTATATAAATTTAAATAAAGAATTTCAATTTAAACATGACCAATGGTGGGATCCTGCCTGTCCATCGCGCATTCATTTGGATAATGCGGGTCTGATTCCCGTCTTTATGAAGGATAGGCAACATTGGGCCATTGTTCCCGCTTCCGTAGGGAAGCAGCTTATTCAGTCCAATCCGTTTGTACTTCAAAAGTTATCCGAAAAAATACCAGGATGGCGATGTTTGCAAGTGATTCACAAATTTCCTAATGAGTCCACTATGAGAAGTATTCGTATTCTTAATCAATATCTCCAAGAGACTTTTGGCGTATTTCAATCCTGGTCTGCTTTTTAAAGAAGAACGGCTATACGAAACTTATATCCTGTTTTCATCTGATTTGTATTCCTATACAATAAATTTTTATTAATCCGGTTTTAATCATATAATTATTTGATAATAGTCAGATTTCATAGTATAATATATTTATCTACAAGTAAAGGAGGGTAAACGCTCCTCTTCCAGAAGGCATGGTATTTCAAGTGCTTCCTGCATCAAAATATGCTGTTTTTACTTACGTAAGCCCGATGCGCAATAAATTCAATATGACGAAAATCCCATCTTTATATTGGTATATTTTCAACAAATGGCTGCCAGTATCAGAATTTAGTTACAACGATACCGGATTCGTATTTGAATATTTTCAGCGCCACAAAATGATGATTGAATATCAGGAATATATATTTACATACCTATAGTGAAAATATAGAAACATTCGAGATTCAAGTGGAGAATCTACTCCACCTGAATTAACGCCGTCTATAGAGACAGTTCAAACTCAAGTAAGGATAAAAAACGTTCCCATTCCGTAAAGGATTAGCGGGTGACATAGATGTGCCCCTTCCCTGCACTGCTCTTTAGCCCCGTAATTGGATTGGAGTCCTGTCTCGAAATCAGGTAAAATAGAAATAGAGAGGGGACAGGACATGAAAGGCAAGAGATATACTAAAGAATTCAAAGAAATGGTAATTCAAGAAGCAAATGAAGTAAATGATGTAGCCCAGGTTGCCCGGCGGCACGAATTAGACCCGAAAACAATCTATCGATGGAGGTCGGAGTCCAAGCATAAAGCTTGGGAGGCAACTGAGTCAACCGCTAAAAAAACGTCAGTATACACCCCTACGGCTCAGGAGTTTAAGCAAATAGAAACCGAAAATGGGCAGTTGAAAAAACTGCTTGGCGAAAAAGACCTTGAAATTGCCATATTAAGAGACTTAATAAAAAAGGCCCAACCCGGCTATCGGACAAGATAGAAGTTGCCGATGAATGGATTAGCCGGGGATATGCTACTGCAATTGTACTCAAAATCATCGGCATAGCAGAATCCACCTACTATCACCAGAAAAACCACCTTGCAATAGAACACAGCAAAAAGCCTAGCGGTGGTAGACCTATACCGGGTTATTCAGTAGATAAATCATCTAAGCGAATTAGTGACGAGCAAATTAAAGAATGGCTATTAGAGCTTGTTTTAGGTGAAGAACATGCCTATGGCTACCGCAAGCTTGCCAAAAGCCTCACACGGCAATATGGGTTAATAATCAATAAAAAGAAGGTTTATCGTCTATGCAAGGAACTTGGAATATTAAAGAAACAACGTCAGATTTCTCTCAAATATCCTCGAAAACTAGCCCGCAATCGATTCATAACAAGTGTTAATCAGTTATGGGAAATTGACATTAAGTACGGCTATATTGCTGGTGAAGATCGCTTCTTTTATTTCATGGGAATTATTGATGTTTATGACCGCATGATCATTGACTATCACATCGGCTTAACCTGTGAAGGTCGGCACGCTGCGCATCTGTTAGAGCGAGCCTTGTGGAAAAGGAAACTACTCAATGCCTCAACCAAACCAATAATAAGGACTGATAATGGACCACAGTTTATTAGTAGTAAATTTGAAGAAGCTTGCAAAACATTAGCTATTGAACACGAACGTATTCCACCTAAGACACCAAACCTTAACGCACATATAGAGTCATTTCACAGTATTCTTGAACGCGACTGCTACGCTAAGAATGAATTTGAAAGTTATACTTCAGCACATAAAACAGTAACAAAATATATTGATTTTTATATAAACCGCTATCTTCATGGTAGTCTAAGAGACATGCCTCCGGCAGAATTCCATGAAATGGTAGTGAATATTGGGATAAGTCCGTTCATTATTAAAGTTTGAATATTCTTGCGCACCCTTAACTATAGAATTAGTACGAAAACGGCAAGATGTCAATGGCCGCATATGCGGGGCGAAGCCGAACCATTGATAACTTGACGGGTGAGTGCTATACTCTGTAAACTGTGCGCAAATGAAATATTGATCTATGCTGCGCTACGGCGTGATAATGCGACAAGACTCCAAACTTAGGGGGTTAAACCGACTGCAGCTACATCCTGTCCGACATCAAGACACTTCCACCATCCCTTTGTATATTCTATTGTGACAAAAAAGGAACGTCCCCAACTATCTCCCCCAACTATCTCCCAACTATCTCATTTTTAAGGCGAGAAAGCTGTAGTTAGAAATTGTGCCCCCATAAGGTGGTACCCCGGCAACCCTCGTAACTCCCGTAACTCTTCGGCCTTTGCCGGAAAAAGCGTTCCGCAGGAGAAAAGCCGGGCGGTATTCCGTTAAAAAATCCGTAGTGTTTGAGCGTAGCGAGTTTACGGATTTTAGGAATATCGCCCGGCTTTTCAGTTTTTGGAGGCTTAGGGCCTAGACCTTTTGTTACTTTTGGGGCAATGCCAAAAGTAAAACTCCTCACCTTGTGTAATGACATCTGGAAACGTTCCTTTACAACTATATTGTGACAAATAAGGAACGTCAGAGTGTGCGAAAACTATTTTTCCCATTTTGTATTCCCCACTTTACTACAAGAAAAGTCATCTTTAAGACATAATACAATCAAAGATGCTTAGTAAAACAGAGACTATCCTCCACTTTTAACTAAGTTTCCCAATGACCACCAGCTGCAATTCCTAAAAATCCCGCAGGTCGATAGTCCGGAAAATTCTCTATAAACCTTTTCATAAATCTTTTTTACACACTTTCATAGAATACTATGAAGTCTATCCTTTTTGTATCTGCGCCGCGTTTCACCATTCAGCAGGCAACGACTTCAAAAAGCAGCAAGGGGACGGTGGTATTGTCCTGGTCACTAATTTTGTCATTCCGGACACTTCCACCGTCCCTTTGTCTATTTTCGCCTTCTTCCATAACGCCCGCCTTGAGAATCCGGCTTATCAGCCGCAGAAGGTTAGGGTCTTGTATGCGTTCTTGCAGACACCGCATCATCCACCCGTGGTCGACGTTGTCAAAGAATCCCTTAATGTCCGCGTCTACCACATAGCTGACCTTTTTCGTCTCAATAATTCTGCTGACTTCTTTTAGCGCGTCATGGCAGCTTCTTCCCGGCCTGAATCCATAGGAACAGTCGAGAAACTCTGTTTCGTAGATGACTGTTAGTATTTCATTGAGGGCTTTCTGCACCACTTTATCCTCGTAGGACGGGATACCTAGCGGACGCATCTTGCCGTATCCTTTTGGGATATAGACTCGCTTGACAGGTTGTGGTTTATACGCTTGCCGTTTCATTCTTCCCAGAAGATCGCTGATGTTTTCTTCTAACTGCTTACCATATTCTTCTTTGCTCATTCCATCTACGCCTAGTGCTTTATCTGCTCCTAGCGCCTAGTGAGCGGCTTTCAGGCTTTCTTCGTCAATAGCATGAATCAGGGTTTGCAATTTGACTTTTGGTCGCTGTTTGGCTAATTCGGCTATCCTTGTTAGTTTAGTTCCCAATGGTTTCTCTGCCTCCAGTGCAGCATTGTTTCACTTTTCAAGATCACTGCTTCGTAGCGCCCTTCCCTTCGCAGGCATTACCCTGCATCCTCAGTAGTATGGCACATTCCGACTCCCTGCCGTCTATTTGGCCTCCTCGTCTTCGACTTGTCCGCCATACTCTCGTTAGAGGGCGGCAGGGTCTCCCAAGTTCACACAGAGTAATGATGTGTAGCATGCCAAGACCTTTGACCCCGGGGATCTGAATTTAGCTTGCCTTTTATCGCTAAACTCAGTGTTGTCTTCTGCTGTTTCTAAGGCATCGACCTACCCATTTGGGGATTTCGGGGCTCTACATCTTCAGCTTTCGGCCTACTACCTTTCTTGCCTACGCTTAGACCTGGCGTTACCGCTTCAGTCCCAAGGCTAGATACTGAGTGGCTGGCTAAGCCTTCTCAGGCGGGATTCCCACCCGCTATACTCTGTGCGCTTCTTGGCGCACAGAAACGTCCCTTATCTCTCTTATTATCTCTCTTTTATTGTTGTTTATAAACAAAATACTTAATATGTTCAGGCAATGGAATCAAATCATATTTTATATTTGTCGGATAAACAGATAAATTATGTATTTCAGATAGTGGAATCCATGAAAAATCCAAGTCTATTCTTTTATTGCCCAACTCATCAGCAGCTTCAAAAGTTCCATAAAGTGGTATTTGTTGCTCATTACACAATGAAACTGTATAATACATACTTATTTGTTGGCAAGGTCTATTGCCCCATGGGAAAAAATTCTCACCTACCATAATTAGTTTTTCAATTTTAATATCAGCATTTATTTCTTCCTTAAACTCACGTATTAATGTTTCGGATGTTGTTTCTCCAAAACTTACATGTCCTCCAGGAATTGAATAGCCATCATCTTTTTTCGGCTTTTGCAATAGAATTTTTTCATTTTTGATTAGAATACCGGCAACACGATAAGAAAATATAAATTCATCTGTTTTAAATAAAATATCTTTACTCATTAAAATTGCCCTCCCTATATTAGTAAATAGAAATATAGGGTCTTGACTCACGTACTAAGATAAACGGCCCAAAATGGAGTTAGAGCACTGTATCATCAAAATGTTGTCAGAACCCATCAGACTATGAAAATAAAAAGAACTTCGCATGTGCTGCGAAGCCTTTTAAATATTGGTGCCGAGGACCGGAATCGAACCGGTACGGAAATTTCTTTCCGACGGATTTTAAGTCCGTTGCGTCTGCCAGTTCCGCCACCCCGGCATGTAATAATCTAGAGAAAAACCACTATTGTGGCTTTTTTGTTTTATTTGGAGGCGACACCCAGATTTGAACTGGGGAATAGAGGTTTTGCAGACCTCTGCCTTACCACTTGGCTATGTCGCCATAGTTATGGAGCGGAAAACGAGATTCGAACTCGCGACCCTCGCCTTGGCAAGGCGATGCTCTACCGCTGAGCTACTTCCGCATATTCGACGTTCGACACTAGACGCTCGATTTTCGCTATCGAAAGTCGTATGTCAAATGTCTAAGGTCGAGAATGGTGCCTCAGGACAGAATCGAACTGTCGACACGAGGATTTTCAGTCCTCTGCTCTACCGACTGAGCTACCGAGGCATAACTGTCTATAAACGCCCATCTACTTTGTTGCTCCTGCGATCCGTTGCTCAACGTACTCCCGTGTACGCCTCCGCTACGGTTCTCGTCGCGCCTAGCATATGGACATTTCTAGCCACAGCAAGGGCTAAGGTAATTGGCGACCCTGAACGGATTTGAACCGTCGATCTCCGCCGTGACAGGGCGGCATGTTAGACCGCTACACCACAGGGCCACGTGCAATCGCATTATTTAGTATATAGTAGGTTTACAAAAAAGTCAATACGCAAAAACTGCCTTTATTTTATAAGCGATGCGACGAAATTTATTATATCTTACTATCGCAGAAACGTCAAGTGGCTATTGTAAAATAAGATCACTCAGCTAGTACTTTATTAACGGTTTCTTGTACCTGCTCAGGATCAAATGGTTTAATAACAAAACCTGCTGCCCCTGCTTTGAGTGCCTCAGAAATAATACTACGCTGCCCAATGGCTGTTACCATGATGATACGCGCTACCGGGTCTTCTTCGTGAATATACTTTACCGCCTGAATTCCATCCATAACCGGCATAGTAATATCCATTGTTACCAAATCCGGTTTATACTGACGATAGAGCTGCACTCCCTGTTTGCCATCACCCCCTTCCGCAACAATCTCATGTCCCATATCCTGTAACAGTTTCTTTATCATCATTCGCATAAACGTAGAATCATCACATATTAGAACTCTGGCCATAAAACTTCCTCCTCTATTGAGCTCAACCTATTCCGCTAACTTTAACCTTATATTTTCAAGTGTCTGAATTAAATTGTCATTTAACCGTATTTCAAGATCAGGCAATGTCTTCGCATCAAAAACAGTTGTCATGATCGGCACCCGTTTCAGTCGAATTTCGCTAAAAAAATCATCCCGAAAGATGTTATAGTTTACCGTCAGATTACTCTCTGCCGCAAAGTCACTGTAATCTATTATAACATAAGATCCATTCAAAGCTTTAATTGGTTTATCTGGAGTGATAAAAAGAGTAAATCCCGCTACCTGCTCTGGCAGTTTTGTCACATAAGGCCATTCAAGAATCTTCTTGCCGGTAATTTGTGTACATACCGAAGCAGGATCAAAAACGGCTATTTGCTGTAACACTTTTTCCATACGCTCTGTCAAAACCTTTTCAAAAGCCGCCAAGTCTGGTGTAAAAAAACTTATATCACAATATTCTGTTAAGCCAATGACTACACGAACCAAAAAATCTTTTGTTGCTTCATCATACAAACCAGTAAAGCTTCGCCGGGCTTGTTGATTATTATAGGTAAAAATACGATATTGCGAACCACAAGTCATGAGTTCATTAATCAAGGTAAACCCAAAAATTTCCGGTGGCATTTTTTTTAAAAACTCCCATGCTGTCACTTGTTCAATAATTTTTTCCATGATATATAACCTCCGATTCTTCTATGACTATATTCTTGATTACATCACAAAAACCTGCAGACGAAGTAACCAAATAGTAAGTTCAGAATACTATGAAGTAACTCGATACAAGACAAAACCTTACAGCAATGGGGAGGGAAAACCATGGTAAAACGTTGGGGAGGATTAGTGGCAATCCTGCTTGTCATCACGTTACTCATTACCGCCTGCAGCCAGGCACCTGCCACGCTGGTAACTCCATTTACGGGACCGGCTTGGGCACCTGCACTCAGGGTGCTGCCACAGGAAACGATAATTAAGGTTGGTATGAAACAAGTTGTTTCTGATGCTGGAATTCTCATTGGTATGGCAAAAGGGTATTACCAGGATGTCGGCATTAAAATTGAAGCAGTCCAGTTTAACAGCGGCCAGGAAATGATTAATCAACTAGCCGCAGGTCAGTTAGATGTGGGCGCTACCGTGACGGCCTCTGGGCTGTTAAATGCAATATCCCGTGACATACCTGTTAAAATCGTTGCCGATAAAGGTATTAATATACCTGGCCAAGGTTACTACCGCTTGGTTATACGGAAGGATCTTGCCAATAGCATTATAGACTTTACGGACTTGCGTGGCAAAAAAATTGCAGTAGTTGGCACTGCCTCGCTTGACGAAATATGTCTGGCCAGGGTATTGGCTAAAGGTGATTTGACAACTAAGGATATTGATATGCAAGTCATCCGGGCATTCCCTGATATGCTTGTTTCACTAGGCAACAAAAGCATTGATGCCGCCATGGTCATTGAACCTTTTGTAACGCAAGGTATAGCCAAAGGCATTGTTGATCCCTGGAAAGATCCGTCTGAATATGATCCTGAGGCGCAAATTGCGCTATTAGTCTACGGCACAAGCATGACTACCCGGCCTGATGTGGCTAACCTCTTTATGACTGCCTATGTAAAAGCTATACGCGACTATAATGACGCCTTCTTCAAAAATAAGAACAAAGCAGAAGTAATCAAGATGCTGTGTAAGTATTCCGTAATCAAAGACCCTGCTTTATATGAAACAATGTATCCCACCGGATTAAACCCTGACGGCTACCTGCGGCTAAACGGCATTGCTGCCGACTTAGCCTGGTACAAAGAAAACAACTTGCTTAAATCGGAAATTAAACTGGAAGATGCGGTTGATAACCGCTATGTAGACTTTGCTGTAAAAACCTTGGGGAAATATCAGTGACAACCACTGATATCACCTATCTGGAGTTGGTAAATCCATGAAAACAGCCATTTCCATTCTTTCTCCATTGACTCTGTTACTGCTTTGGGAAGCTGCCGCCCATTTAGGTTTTGTTGACACCCGCTTGCTCTCAAGTCCTTCGCTCATTTTACAGTCGTTTTTTCCACTGCTCATTTCCGGCGACCTTATCTATAACACTTGGGTAAGTGTTATACGAGTTATCTGCGGCTTTCTTGCCGGTTCCATTCCGGCTATCCTGCTTGGTATGAGTATGGGCCTGTCCCCATTTGTCCGCTCTGCTATTGAACCTATGATTGCAGCTACCTATCCTATTCCCAAACTAGCCCTTATGCCGCTTATTCTCCTCATATTTGGCCTTGGAGAAACCTCCAAGATATTTACCATTGCTATTGGCGTATTTTATCTTGTGGTGATTAATACGATGGCCGGGGTTTTAAATATTGACAAAATCTATCTGGAAGTGGCCAAAAACTTTGGTGCCAGTCGCAAAGATTTTTATCTCACTGTCGCCTTACCGGGAGCATTGCCAATGATTTTTGCCGGCCTAAAGCTGGGCATGGGTATGGCTCTTATCCTGATTGTCGCCGCCGAGATGTCGGCAGCTAAGGCTGGTGTAGGCTGGATGATCTGGAGAGCCTATGATATGTTTGATATTGAGCAAATGTTTGCCGCACTAATTACGCTTTCCGTTCTTGGTTATATCTTCGCCCTAGCGCTTGACTTTCTGGAACGTCTGGTGCTTCCATGGAAACAAACCAACTAAAGGAGGTGCGGTTATGCCTTACGACAGTACCAGCATTGTTTTACGTCATATTGGCAAAGTATTTGCTAATGCCCGTGGTCAGGTTACCGCTCTGACTAACATCAATATTTCTATTGGTGATGGCGAGTTTTTTTCCATTGTCGGTCCCAGCGGTTGCGGCAAGACTACTCTGCTGCGTATTCTCGCCGGCCTGGATACAGCCACAAACGGTACTGTGACAATCAAAGTTACAACTGATGATCGTCCGATAAACTCTATGGTATTTCAGGAACAGTCAATCTTTCCCTGGCTAACTGTTATTGATAATGTTGCCTACGGCCTAAAATTACGGGGTATTTCTAAAAAAGAACGTTATCAAATTGCCGAAAAATATATTCGCATGATAGGCCTGACCAAGTTTGCCAAGGCCTATCCGCATCAGCTTTCCGGCGGTATGAAACAACGGGTAAGTGTTGCCCGGGCTTTTGCTAACGATCCCGAAATTTTACTGATGGATGAACCCTTTGGTGCTCTTGATGAACAAAACAGAATCCTGTTGCAGCAGGAATTGCTGCGGATTTGGGATGTAAGTAAGAAAACCACTGTTTTCATCACCCACAGCATCGATGAAGCGCTCTGCCTGAGTGACCGCATTTTAATTATGACTGCCCACCCTGGCACCGTAAAATCAATTGTAAATGTAGACCTGCCCCGCCCCCGCGATATTGCCTCTATCAGAACTACAATGAGGTATAACGAGTTATTCCAATCGATTTGGCTGACACTGCGGGAAGAAGTGTTGAAAGTTAAAGACAGAGAATACGCTGAGAACTAATGCAAAGAAAACACTGAGAATAATTTCTCAGTGTTTTTTGTGGCAGGGGCAGAAGGACTTGAACCCTCAACCAATGGTTTTGGAGACCACTACTCTACCAATTGAGCTATACCCCTAGAATGGAGCGGAAAACGAGATTCGAACTCGCGACCCTCGCCTTGGCAAGGCGATGCTCTACCGCTGAGCTACTTCCGCATATTCGACTTTCGACCTTAGACGTTCGATTTTCGTCTTACTTATCGAATGTCGCATGTCAAACATTGAATGTCGGGAATGGCGACCCAGATCGGATTTGAACCGACGACCTCCGCCGTGACAGGGCGGCATTCTAACCGCTAAACTACTGGGCCGTGTTATTTACTATCTCCCTGACGAGATCTAATATTACCATGCTTTTGACATAATATCAAGAGGCTTTAGCGAAATTTCTATATTTTTAATGAAAAATATTATACTGATGCATTTTCCGGTAAACAGTACTGCGGGCAACGCCCATTGCCTTAGCAACATAGCTAACATTCCCTTTGGCTTTAAATAGAAGGTCAATGATCTGCTGTCGTTCTTGCTCACTTAGATTGTGCTTCATTTTTACTGGCTCACGTAAATTATCTGTTTTTGCTATAGTGGAAGTCTGAATACTCATGCCTTTATTATCGATAATAAACTCTGGCAAATGCTCCAACCGAATTGTATCACCTTCGGTTACACTTATTGCCCTTTCGGCAATATTTTGTAATTCACGGACATTACCTGGCCAGTCATATTGTTCGAGCAACAGGTATACTTCAGAATCAACTTTAATAGTCCGTCCCAATTCATTTGCCATTTTCGTAAGGATGGAATTAAAAATAAGCAGTATATCCTCCCGTCGTTCCCGTAATGGCGGTATTTTAATAGAAATAACATTGAAGCGGTAATATAGGTCTTGGCGAAAATTACCCTTTTCGACCTCATGCGCCAAGTTCTTATTGGTAGCACAGATGATTCGCAAATCCGTAGGAATAAGCTTATTATCACCGATTCTGGTTAGTTTGCGTTCTTGTAGTACTCTGAGTAAAGTAACTTGTAGCTCCAGGGGCATGTCCCCTATCTCGTCGAGAAAAAGGGTTCCTCCTGTCGCAAATTCGAATTTTCCCGGTCTCCCGCCACGTTTAGCTCCGGTAAAAGCGCCATCTGCATAGCCGAATAATTCGCTGCCGATCAATTCTCTGGGGATAGCGCCACAGTTAACAGCTACAAAGGGACCTTTTCGCCGCGCACTCTGATTATGAATTGCTTGCGCAAAAACTTCTTTTCCTGTACCACTTTCCCCTTCGATAAGCACGTTAGACATACAACTGGCAGCTTGGGAGGCCGTTTGAATAGTCTTCAATATGGCCGGACTTTGCCCGATAATATCACTAAGCCGGAAAGCAGCCTGAGCACCGCTTAAGCGGTTAATTAGATTATGCACCTTTTTTATAGGGCGCAGTAAAATAACTCCCCCTGCTAACATTCCCTGGTCATCAAAAATTGGCCGGCCAGAGGATATACAGTGCAGCCGCCCTAAACTTGCATCATTAAAAATTTCAATATCATTATAAGCTTCCTGCCGTTCAAAAACACCTTCCACAAAGGATGCTTCACTACCGGCTAATTCATTTACAGACTTGTTGAGCAGAGCTGAACCTGACTTGCCGAAAATTTCTTCCACTACCAGATTGACTTGCCTGACAATTCCTTTATCATCAATTATCATGACTCCATCTGACATCGTGTTGAAAACGTTATCCATGCGGTTATAAGCTAATACTATTTCCCGGTTCTTTTCCCGTAATTCCAAAGTCTGATAAGCATACTTTGATATCGTATTGGCTACAGAAAAGAGAACATTAGCTGCTG
Source organism: Sporomusa sp. 246TCP1 (assembly GCF_057319775.1). Taxonomy (NCBI): domain Bacteria; kingdom Bacillati; phylum Bacillota; class Negativicutes; order Selenomonadales; family Sporomusaceae; genus Sporomusa; species Sporomusa sp. 246TCP1. The sequence continues at coordinate 2,295,048 of NZ_CM170492.1, forward strand.
CCTGAATCTTTTCTTCCGGAATAACCGGGATTTTTTTTATTTCAGCTATATATTTATCCGGGTCGACGCCGATTTCACCGGCAATTTTCAGACATTGTTCTTCATTAGGAACCGCAGTCAGAATTTGCCCCCCAAATATTGCGCCAATTGAGCTTCCGTTCAATATAATAGGAGCAACAAAATCAATTAAACCAGCATGACAATGGTACACAGCCGGCCTTCCCGTACGGATTGCTTCTGCTATCCCCAGCATATCAGCCTCCTGACAGCGCCTTCGCCCAACCTTGGTTGACCGCATGATATTTGTACAGAACTCACAAAAACGGCTTGGGCGGGTTATCGCATTACCGTCATTATCCTCAGTTAAGCTGCCCATACCGACACTTAAGGCAAAGTTATCTTGAAATTCCTGGAGAAAGGATAAATCAATAAGTTCAGTCAATCTTACTGTAGTCATTGTAAGGTCACTCCCCTCGACAGTCATTTTTCTCGGCGGCCTGAAGCCAGTTTCCACTTTAATTTTACCATTTTACATAGAAATTTGCTTTAGATAATAAATTCCAGCAAACAAATGCCTTACAGTTCAGTTTTTTGAACTGTAAGGCATGCAGTCAACCTGAGTATCTTAAATGAACCTATCACATACTTATAGCAATATATATGCCAACATTTTGAATTGAATAAGCATTTAAATTGAACCGTTTTTTATCGATACTACAAAGTCTAAAAACCATAATTGTAGTGTATTGTTGCAAGAATTCCCAAAGTGTATTACTTTCAAGCATATAAGTACACTACACACCGATACATTTTTCCGCCTAAAAGTTCAGTGAACTTTTAGGTGGAAACCCTCTTTCTCACATGCTTTAACTACATTCTCTTCTCTAATTAATTCCAGCTAATTTTTCCAATTGTTTAATCTCCTGTTTGAAGGGAGTTAAAACATCATAAAATTGTGATTCAGAGCTTTTCTCTAAGTTATGCTTTACAAAGTTAGCTAATGTTCCAGACGGTCCCAAATCAATATAGTGAAACTGATAAATTTCTTCTAGCATAAGTATGGTTTTTTGAAAACGAATTGGTTGCCTAACAATATCCCAAAAATACTCTGGCGGGATATCAGTAATACGTCCGCTCGATAAACATGATATTATTGGTATCTCAGGTGTTCTAAAAGAAAAATTGCGTAAAAACTTTTTATATTCACCTCCTGCCGGATCAATTTTTGTTGAATGAAAACCATACCTTACAGGAAGTGTTAAAAATGGAACATTTATAGCTTTTAAATGGTTTTCAATATTTAATAAATTTTCACTATATACAACGCATTAAACAATGAAAAATTAAACACAAATGCGGTCGACGGTCTTAAGCGGATTACGATTAATATCATTAATAAAAGCAAATACAGCATTAGCAATTTCCTCAACTGATTTGAAAAAAACATTGTAGATGCAGGTGCGTTTGAGCCAACCCCATACTTTTTCAATTGGATTTAGTTGTGGGCTATATGGGGGTAAAAAAACTAACTCAAGTACTTCTTTGTTTTGTTGCAAAAAAGGTTGAAGCAGTTTGGCATGATGAATGCGGGCATTGTCCAAAATCATCACGATTTTTTGACCAGGATATTTCTCAAGCACCAATTGCAAAAATGCGAGAAATTGCTGTGCATCATAACTGGTAGAGTGACTACATACTACTTCTCCGGTTTCATAATCTAATACGCCGATTAGCTTTACACCACTGTGTTTTCCGTAGGTTGGAACTATTCTTTGCTTTCCTTTAGGAAACCAAGTCCGAAAAATGGCTTGATAGTCCCTAATCATGCACTCATCTTGAAACAGCAGACGGTCGATTGTACCATGCAAAAGCGAATCTTTCAGTTCATAAAGTTTTTTTAAACTCTTCTTGTTTTTGAGGATTTGCATTAGCCAGAGTGTATGTGGGCCGGGTACAGCTAAATCCAAGGCTATGCAACAAATTTAACGTACCGCGTATACTGTAAGTTACACCAAAAGTTTTCTCAATCCATTGCTGCAGTAAGGGAGCTGTCCAGTTCATTTCTACCGAAAATCCAGCGTCTTTTGGAACGTGATGTGCAACCATATCATACACTTGTTGGCATTGCTCTTCGCTTAAAAAGGTTGGCCGGCCTGGCGAATGGTTCATTCGTAAGCCTTTTAATCCGCAATTAACATAAAGATTAATATATCGATAGACTGTGCTAAGAGCCCGCCCAGTTATTTGAGAAATTGTTTCTTTTGAATACCCTTGCAAATACAGGTAAATCGTTTGATAACGTTCCTGCATCCGCGAATTCTTACATGACTTCATTTTTCTTTTGAGGCGTTTGACTCTTCGATGGATTACTTCTGATGGTAATTGGCGGATGTCTCGCATGTGTCTACCCCTTCGTCATGAATTAATTGACAAAGGATTTCGCCATAAAATCCAAAAACCATTTTCTTAACAAATAATAATTATCAATAGTTGCTTCTTTTTGATATTTTTTTACTCTTTAATGCGTCATATATAGCACCAGAAATGACAAAATGAGAAGAAAAATTTACTGCAGCTAATTCTGAGTAACGGAAAATTACAGAGGACTGTTTATACAATTCCGGATTATTAATAACTGCTACCATCCTGCCGGTTTGACAATGGTCCCTAATTAACTCCACCTGCTTCAGAATACAATCTAACGCATCCGTTAGTGAAATAATTCCCGCAACTGCTGCTGCGGTAACCTCTCCTAAACTTGCCCCTAAAACATAATCAGGATTAATTCCAAGTTCGACTAATACACGTGCCAAAGAATATTCCACCATAAAAATTGCCGGATGAGTGTATAAAAGGTTATCAAATTTATCCGCTTTGCTTTTGGCAGGATTGTAAATTTCATCAATAATTGAAATACCAGCACTTTGATGCACCATGTCATTCAAATGGGATAACCAGTGTCTAAATACGGTATTTTGATGATAGAGTTCTCTGCCCATATGGTAATACTGCGCTCCTTGACCTGAAAACATAAAAACAATAGGTTTTCTCAATCACCATCATCCTCTTTCTTCATCAAGGTTAAGGGTTCATGGTACCATCGCATTATGATCGGTATCTTGTACTACAGCCTTATTTTGATTCACATTGAACCATGCCGCATACATGGTCGGCAAGACCAGCAGTGTTAACACAGTGGCCCCAAATAATCCGCCTGCGATGGCTACAGCCATAGGACCCCAAAAATTGCTTAGCACCAAGGGAATCATCCCCAGCATGGCTGTTACGGCAGTGAGCATAATGGGGCGAAACCTTTGTACCGCAGAGTCGATAATTGCATCCCAAGGTGTTGCTCCAGCTGCAATGTGCTTTTCAATCTGATCCACCAGAATTACTGAGTTTCGTATGATCATACCGGAAAGAGCCAAAATGCCAAGTTGAGCCACAAAACCCATTGGGCGCTGCGTCAATATCATTGAGAGACTAACCCCAATAATACCCAACGGAGCGGTTAATATCGTCAAAATCACCAGTGACATTTTCTCAAACTGCAACATTAATAAGGTAAGAATAATTAACATCATAATTGGCACAGGCAGCGCCAGGTATTCCTGGGATGAAATACTTCTTTCGAGTGAACCGCCAATATCGATGTTATAACCTAAAGGTAAATTATTACGGATATCGTTTAGCTCTTTATATACTTGCTTAGTTGCGTCATTTCCAGTAATTCCTGATACTACCTCGGCCTGCACGGTTATGGTTGGTTTAAGATTACGACGCCAAATTAAGCCTTCTTCAGCCTCAAAGTGGATTCGGGCAATTTGCTCCAGTGGAACAAATTGGCCATTACCGATATGAATAGGCATATCTTTTATATGGGCTAAATCTTTTCTATTCTGAGAGTCCATACGACAAACAATGCCAATTGTTTGGTCCCGTTCCCGAAATTCTGCCACCTTCGCTCCAGATATCTGGTTTTGCAAAGCCGATGCCAATGCCTGACTATTTATTCCAAGTATACGCGCTTTGTCCTGATCAATCTCTAAATGCATGACTTTAATTTTTTCATTCCAGTTAACATTTATATTGCGTAGCCATAAATTTTGCGCCATGATCTCACTTACCTGGTTAGAAATTTCCTTTACTTTTGCATGCTCATATCCTGACACTCTAAACATGACAGGATAGTCCGCAGGCGGGCCGGTCTGGATTAAATTGATATGCCCACGTACATTATCAAATTTTTCCGCAAACAATTTATTGATTTTTTGCATCAATTCTGCACGTGTTTTTATATCTTTAGCCACAATAATAAACTGGGCATAATTGTTAGCCTGAGGCATTGCTTCCATACATATTACTAACCTGGGTGCACCCTGACCAACATAATAACTGTAACTGCTAATATTGGTATCGTCAGTAAGATATTCAGCAAATCTCTGGGCCTCATATTCGGTTGACTGGAGGGAAGACCCTTCAGGTAAGGTCAATTCAACAATAAGTTCAGGACGCATGGATGGCGGAAAAAATTCCTCTCTTACGAATTGCAGTAAACCAATAGCCCCGAGAAAACAGACCATCGTTATACCAAGCACCAGTTTTCGATGACCTAAACACCATGTAAGAATCTGCCGGAACAGCTGATAAAATTTCGCATCATACACAGCATAACCATCTTTTTCGCCAGGCTTTGACTTAATTAGTTTATACCCCAATAAAGGAGTTACCAGAACAGATACAAACCATGATATCAGTAAGGCGATGGTAACAACTTTGAAAATACTGCTCGTGAAATCTGCTGAATCACCTTTAGCCAGTCCTAAGGGAATGAAGCCTGCACACGTAATAAGCGTTCCTGTCAGCATTGGAAAAGCAGTAGCCGTATACGCGTAGCAAGCAGCCTTAGCCCGGTCCCAGCCTTGCTCCATTTTAACTGACATCATTTCTAAGGAAATGATAGCGTCATCTACCATTAATCCCAAGGCAATAATTAATGATCCTAATGAGATCTTATGTAAATCAATATCTGCTATTCTCATACATATAAATACGCCAGCGAAAATCAGTGGCATGCCTACAGCTACAACAAGTCCTGAACGTATGCCAAGACTAAAAAAGCAGACAACCAGTACAATGATTACAGCCTCACCCAGTGTTTTAACAAATTCGCCAATTGATTCTTCAACCACTCTGGGTTGATTTGACACTTGGCTAATTGTAAACCCTACCGGTAAATTCTGTTTAATCCTGGTTATAGTTTTATTCAGATCTTTACCCAGATTTAGTATATTACCGCCATTTTCCATTGATACCGCAAGACCGACTGCCGCTTGACCATTATAAAACATCTTTGGCTCAATTGGATCAGCATAATTTCGCTGTATATTTGCGATATCAGCTAATCTGATTGTATGGTTATTGGCACGAATAGGTAAATTACGAATACTCTCAATATCGTCAAACATCCCCGTGACACGTAAATAAATATTATCTGACGATGTTTCGATTGATCCTGAAGCTGCCATAGCATCTTGGGTTTGAATAGCGCTTATAATGGAATTTGGATCAATTCCAAGCTGAGCCAGCTTGCTGCTTTCGATTTCAATAAAGATTCTTTCTGTTTGGACCCCTATCAGATCAACTTTCTTCACGCTTTGTACGCCCAATAAAATCCGCCGTATTTGTTCAGCCTTTTTTCGCATTTCCTCATAGGTAAATTCATCAGAAGTCAATGCATAAATGTTACCAAACACATCATCAAACCGATCATTAAAATATGGCCCCTCAATGCCTTGCGGTAACGTATGCCTGATATCATTTACCATATTGCGCACTTCCAGCCAGATTGGACGGATATCCTTGGGATTCACAGTTTCTTTTAAATTGACATAAATCAATGCTTGTCCTGGACGTGAATAACTTCTTATATAGTCCAGCTTAGGTGTATCCTGCAGTTTTTTTTCAATTTTATCAGTAACCTGTTCTTCTACCTGACGCGCGTTAGCCCCTGGCCACTCTATAGAAACAAGCATTGTGTGGAGTACCATATCAGGTTCTTCCATTCGTCCTAATTGAACATAGGAGAAGCTCCCTACTAGCAGTATAACCACAATGAAATAGTATACCAGTTGTTTATGCTGCAGGGCCCATTCTGTTAAATTGATATTCTTCATAAGACATCACCTGCAATACGCACTCTTTGCCCTTCGCGCAACTTATGCACTCCTGACGTGACGATAACCGCACCTGCTTGCAGCCCTTCAACAACCTGAACTTTTCCATCACCAATGGTACCAATTGTAATGGGACTTAGATTAACTATGTCGTTATTGACAACCCAAATATACGGCTGATCTTGTGTCTGATAAATCGCCGTCACTGGAATATATAATGTCTTTTTACTGTTAGGATCTGTAATTGTGACATTAGCTGTCATGCCTAGCTTAATGCTCTGCGGAGCATCAGGCAGGCTGATACGCACTTTATAGGTCCGGGATATCTTATCCGCCATCGGTGAGATTTCTCTTACTTCTCCATTTACTACAACATTTGGCAGTGCCCAAAATGTGACATATACTTGTTGTACATTACGAACTTCTTCGATACGATTCTCCGGAATACTGATTTCTACTTCCAATGCGCCGTCCTTGACAAGCGTAATAATCGACTGTCCGGCACTTACCACTTGATTGATTTCAGCATTGATGCCGGAAATCACTCCCGGACTATCAGCATAGAGACTGCTGTAATCCATTTGATTGGCGCTTTGTGCATATTGGGCCAACGCTTTGTTGCGATCAGCCACGGCAGTGTCATAAGCAGTTTGATACTGATCGTACTGTGCCCGGCTAATAGCATTTTGTTCATATAACTGCTTGTAGCGCGCAAGGTTACTCCCAGCAAGTGCTACTTGTGATTCGGCAGAGTTTACCTGAGCTGAATTAATATTCAGAGTCTGTTGAATATCTTTTGGTTCAATTTGCATTAGAACATCACCAGGTTTGACTACACTCCCCAAATCCACATTTCGTTTAATAATCTTTCCGTTTACCTGAAAAGCCAGCTGGCTTTCATAACGACCGCGTACCTCGCCGGAATAGTTAGAATTTATACTATAGAAATTCTCTTCAACAATTTGCGTACGCACTGCTGAAATTTCCTCTGTTACAGGCTGCGGTTTAGAACATCCGCTTAGGTTTGCACCTATCAACAGAATCAAGCAAATATAAACTCCCACAACGTATCGTCGTGGTTTTTCTGATTTTGTCACACAAGCCCCCCCTCTCATCCGTTTTATTTACCTATTTTCAAAATAAAAGGGCAAGGTTATTACCCTACCCCATGTAACCAAGCAATCAACTAAGAATGTTTATTTTTTTCGATAAATGAAGAAATTAACTTTCTGGCAATGCTAAATGGAATAGGTTTAAGTTTGATTCGCGGAATGTCATCAACTGTATACCAATCTGCATGTAGAAGTTCATTACGTTCGATGTTAAGATCACCTTTATCATACTCTGCATTAAATGCCAGCATCAGGGAATGGGGAAATGGCCACGGCTGATTTCCAAAATAAGTTATATTTTTTATTTCAATACCTACCTCCTCTCTGGCTTCCCTTTTTAAACATTCCTCCAGCGTTTCTCCAGCCTCCACAAATCCGGCAACAACTGTATAAAAATCGGTTTTTAGATTCTTTACTAACAGAATCTTGTCTCCCTTTGTTATTGATAATATCACTGCTGGAGACAAACGGGGAAAAGACATATAACCACATTTTGGGCAGACTTTAGCGCGTTCATCTGCTTTCGTTACGGTAGGTTCACCGCATTTTCCGCAGAATTGATGTGTCTCATCCCAAGTGATTATCTGTATTGCACAACCTGCAACCCTAAACATATTGTCTTCAATTTGACCATATAAGTCCATAAGTCCTTGAAATTCCATATTACCTGGCACTAATTGCCCGGCAGCATATACTGCTGTATAGCATGCCTGTTCGCCTATGTTGCCAATGTAATGCCTATTTGTAAGTTTAATTTTACTACTATCAAGATCATCTGAAGATGGAATCGCAAAACCTCCGTCCACTTTTTTTACCAACAACTTATTCTGCTGGAATAAAAAATAATATACCGGTTCATCAGTCTGTTCTGGCGGAACACATCCAGATTTAAAGTTCATTATGCTCTCCTCTTTTCATATTATAAATATCACTGCAGATTTATTTCATTGTATCCTTATTATGGATATTCTGTCAATAAAAAGTGGTGCAATATTCTATTATCTGGCAAAAAATTATTCGACCGAGCTGATTCAGGCTGATCAACCTGTTGTTGTGGAGCGCCAGTCAGCGGTGATAGTCCAGGTATTTTTTTCCTGCCGTAAACGCCGCGCCTGGAATATCACATTTTCTAATAGACGGTGATGGTTTGCTGATAACCAGGGTCCTTCCAACTCCAGGCCGGCAAAAGGAATATCATATTGATGAGATAAGGCTCGAATAAAAGCTTGACCATTTATGGATGGTTGACAGGTGAACAAAGCTATATTAACGAGTCCGTCGAAAACTCCTGTCTCAATTGAACTTAGATACTTCCCTACCGCAACACTTGCCTCAGTAAAAACATTGTCGTTTATTAACCGGTGACCTTCTTTTAAAATATTTGTATAGGATACATGTTTATCATATACAATACCTGAACCTTGAATCGCTTTACGAAACCGTTGATTCATGAAATCAGCAAGCTGTAATGTAAAACACGAAGATATGGCAAGATTGCCTTCCTGGGCGTCTTGCGGGGAATTAAAGGAAGAAGAAATTATTGATCCTAAATTAAATTGCTGTTCTAAGCTGTCATACCCCTTTTTAAATCCATAGCTTCTGGCGCAATCGGAAAAAAGATAGAGTAGAAATTCGTGAAATCCCACGATTTTGGGAATGATTCCCTGTTGGCTGCAATATGTGATTAACGGTTCCCGGATAAAAGCCATAGAGCCCCCGCCAAACAACAGTACTTTTGGCGTTTCATCCAGTGTGGCTTTTAAAGGGATTTTTCTTATCTTCCTGGCCCATTCTTCCAAGGAGCTTTCCAGTTCCTGCATCCCTTTATGAAGATTAGGGACAACTTTGAGCATTTCTTCATGGAATATTCCAGATGCTTCTTCCTTATCAAGTGAGATGATTTTTAAAGCCCATTCTGCTTCATCAAATAAATCGCCCAAAACAAAAGCGGTTACTATATCCTTGCCAAATTCAAGTCCTTGTCCAAGATAATTGTTTTCCAAAGTAGTAAAAACAGAATAAAGGACATTAGGGTTTCCTATCCTTTCCGAAAAAACTTCCCAGGCATCAGGCCAGGCGCCAATTTGACAAGGACAGGCATGTTCAACCCCCCAATAGACAAATAGATCATCTTTCACATAATTTTTGGCAATATCCTCATAGTACATTCCTGCAAATAAATTCAGTGATGGACATTCCCTGCCAGAACATAATAGCTTAGAATAGTACATCATATCGAAGGTTGGTTCTAAAAATCTGACACGCCAGCCCCGCTGTTCAAAGATGCTTTTAAGAAAAGGTGTTGCATTAAACATATACTGGTTAATCGGCCAAATGTGTTCTACTTGCTGGTCACCGAAAGTAAATTTATTACCATTACCATCAATAATATGAGTGAAATCCTCCGAGAAAGAAGCAGCCTTAAAATTTTGGTTCATCATTCTATTAGGCCTCCAATTTAAAATTTCTTTTTTTGGACATTTCCCGCTCTTTAAGTTCAATAATATCTAAAAATGCGCCTACGCGAGTTTCAAAACCGGCATGAGCAGTATGTGAGTCGAATTCTAAATAGCAAAATACTTCTCCCGCTAATTTACTACGGAAAGTATGATACATGCTGACATCAGGCACACAGGAAAAACAGGATACCAGGCAAATATATACGTTAGGCGTTTTTTTCGCATAATTGATGGCATTTATAGTCTGTCTGGTAAAATACCAAACACCATTGCGGTCAGTTCCGTTTTCTTCCACTTGCGGCAACATATCGGCAGTGACTACATTATATCCTCTGCTGGTTATTTTCCGGGGCAAAGCCAAATTAGCTTCTGCAGAACAAATTACATAGGGCCTGCCAGCGAGAACAATCGTTGGCTCAGTAATTATCTTGTATAAATTCTCCTTTTTAAATTGCTCAAATTCTGTTTTATAGGACTCATAGCGGGCAAAGGCACGTTCACCGGCTCTCACTGCAATATTTTTATCAATACATAGCTGCTCCCCTAACTTTCCGATCTGTTTAAGCGAAGCCTCTCTAAATTCATCCGAAAAACTGATTGGGAGCTGCAACAGCCTGCCGCTGTCGAGATTAAATGCGGTTCGAACCAAATCCGGAACAATTTCCGCATTACCGCAAATATAATTATGCGCTTGGTGATCCGGGTTTTTCCCCTCAAAAACATGGGGTAAAAAAATGTGGTCAACCCCTTGCTGCAACAAATCATAGACTGCGCCGTGCGCGATCTCACAGGGGTAGCAGATCGATCCCAATGTTTTTGCGTTTCCCTCTTTGGAGGCCTTGGATAAACTAACATTAAATCCCAACTCATTGATGAGTTTAGCATAAAATGGGTAGAACTCATACGTAGTTAAAGCCAGGGGAATCCCGATCGTACCCCGGGGGTGACGAAATGTTTCGGCACCATATTTTTCAAACATCAGTTGATTGCGAACCGCAACCAGATCCTGTCCTTCATCCTTTAACCGGCTGTGTTTTGGCTTTACCTCATATTTTGAACATAATCCGCCAAACGGAAATTCTTTGCCCCGGACTTGAATCTTTTTAATTTCGCATATATTTTCACAAGCCGGGCATTTGAATGTTCCTTTTACTTCCATAGAACCTTTGAGTAACTCTCCCAAGTTATATGTTTTTTGCGAAAGTTCTCCTTCGTTAATCATATCCTGGGCCATTAGGCAACTGCCGACACACCCCATTAACTCCGGATATTGTGGTACAACTACTTTGCGTTGGGTTAAAGCCGCTATCGCCAGGGCAACTGATCTATTCAGGGCTACTCCGCCTTGAAACAGTAACCTTTCTCCCACTTCTCTTACGCCGACTAAACGGGAAATATAATTTCGTATAATTGAATAAACAAGGCCGGCAATAACATCCTCCGGCAGTGCCCCCTGTTGCAGGGCACTGCGTAAATCAGTATTGATGAAAGCGGCACACCGTTCTCCAAAAGCAATCGGCTGCAGGCTGCTTTCAGCCTTTTTGCTGATATCTTCAACAGAAATTCCCATATCTACAGACACTGCTTCTTCAAGAAAACTACCAGTCCCGGCTGAACAGCCATCATTCATGGCGTAGTCGACAGGAATTCCGTTGAGGAAGGAAATAAACTTCGAATCTTGCCCGCCGATTTCAAACACCGTATCCACATCCGGTACTTCTTCTGCCGCTGCTCTGGCATGCGATAAAATCTCATTAAAACTTGGGCAGTTTTCAAAAAATACGGAAACAATTCCTCTGCCGGACCCTGTGACTGCAATTTGAACAACATGAATCTTTTTTTCGCCCACCTGTTTAACCAATTCCTGCAAACAATTATTCACCGCAGTTATGGGGTTTCCGTGAGTTCGCAGATAACAGTTTGCATCAACAGTTCCCCGTGATAGATTAAAAAGAATCGCCTTAGTAGTAGTTGAGCCGGCATCGACCCCCATAATATAAGCTGCGCCTTCAACCACTTTATGGGCATAATTCCCCTGTACCCTATAATCAAGAAGGTTTTCCGCCTGGCGAAGAGGCGGCATGCTAAAAGGAGCTTGTGGCTCCTTAACACTGATATTTGAATAGGAAACAGCTTCTTGCTGAGGTAATTCATCTGCAAACAATGATGCGCCAAAAGCCTCAAAACAAGGACTTTCTTCCCGCACTATCAGCTCCGAGTCTTTAAATAACCGACGCAATTGTTCAATAAATGGCTCATTTAAGGCTAGCCCGCCAATAATCATAATCGACCTTGTTTCCCACCGCGCTGCTGCCACCATTTTATATACTTTTTTTGCCAAATCATCAATCAACGATTTGGCAATATCCGCGCGGCTGCATTCGCCTTTATTGAGTTTATGCGTGGCATCTGATTTGCAATAAACAGAACAACGGGTAGCCAAATCCACCGGGTTTCCCTTCAGGCTCTCTTGAATTCCACGATCTAATGTCAAATCCATCCTTTGAAGTTGCTGGACTAAAAACTCGCCTGTCCCGGCGGCACACTTTGATGAAGGAATAATATTGCGAATCTGCCCGTCTTTCAATGTATACACACTAAAAATTTCTCCGCCAAGCGAAAGCAATATATCTGGTTTTAAATCAAAATGCGCCAATGCTCTTTCTAAGCATTCCGATTCAGAACGGTATGGCAAATTAAATAATCCTTTTACAGCTTGTCCGGTAACTACCATTTTGACTTTTCCTTGTGCCGGGTACCGTTTGATAATTTCCTGAACCTTTTCCAATGGGTTTCCTTCATGTCGTTTCATTCCCATATAGTACTCTTGTGAATTTATCCTGCGGACCCACTTAACAGCTACAGAACCTATCTCCAAACCCTCACAAAAAGTATCCCCGGTAATATTCCCCATGTCCCTTTGCCTCCTCTAATCCCTGTTTATCTTTTGCGGCGAGTTAAGACTCCCGCCTCTGCAGGCGGCTGGTTCAGGTGGGGTAGACTCCCACCTGAACCAGCCGATGTTTCAGCTATGCTGAAACAAGTTCACTTACTAAAACCCAGCCTTGCTGTTACATACCTCCGGCAATATTAAGTTTCTGGAACTGCCAGTTCCAAAAACTATTGTTGCTACTACTATTTTTGAGATAACCAACCTTGCTGCAGTAATCTAAATAAACCGCGATTAACTCTTCATTGATTTCAGGGCAAATTATACCGCCCTGTGCCAGCACTTTTCTGGTATAGGTAGTATCGACATGTGATTTTTGTACCATTGAGGGATTAAACATAATTAGTTCAGTTGATATCGAACGGTAACCATTATTTTCACTATGCAAGTTGTTCATATATTCCCCGGCGCTGACAAACCTGATAGGATAACCCACTTTATCAATCATCGCCATAATATCTTTATAAGTCTTATAATCCGGATTTGATAAGTGATAGGTTTGATAGATGTTCTTTACAGACATACTAAGCCATACTATGCTCCGGCTCACATAATCAATAGGCGTTATATCAAAATGCCAGGGATTATCTATAGCCATTCCCAACTCAATTGCCGTTTTTAAAAAATCATAGAATATACCAGGAGTATTGGTCAGATTAAAGGGATAATATCCCTTCTTGCTATCTCCCATAATGTAACCAGACCGCATTATTATCCATTTTAAATCTTTGGTGGAACGAATGATTTTTTCTGCTTCAAACTTAGATTGGGAATAGCCAAGTTTGTTAAATTGCTGGCCAAAATCAAAATCGTTTTCGGTAAAGACTTCACCTTCTTTAAACTGGTGATCACCCATAATCCCATAGATGGTAGAGATATGAATAAAATATTTCTGTGGAGTTTTCAAAGCAAAGTTAACCATATTTTGAGTTCCAGCAACATTCACATCCTTTACTTCATTATATAATCCATGAAGACTGGTTTTTCCGGCACAATGGACAACCATATCAATTGTTGCTGCTAATTCTTGATATAATTCAGGCGGCATTTTCAAAGAAGGCTGAGTTATGTCCCCTAAGACGGGAATTACACGGCGGTCAAATTCGGATAATAGTTCATGATCCGGATCATGAACCTCTAGCATAGCTTGAATCCTTTGCTTTGCTTGCACAATATTTTCCGCCCTTAGCAAGCAATACAGCTTACTATCGCTATGATTCAGATATTCCCAGACCAGTCTCCCTCCCAAAACACCGGTAACACCAGTTAATAATATTTTTTTTGTCTTAAGTTCTAGTGAGTCAGCCGGTAACCGGGATGGTTGCTTTGCTGTCAAAGTCAGTTTTTTAATTTTACTGTTTTGCCGTGCTGCATCCCTGTTGTTACTAATCATTGTTTCTGCTGCGGCAGGCCGGTGCTGGTTAACTTTCCCATTAATATACCCGGCCAATTTATTAACTGTATTTTGATCAAAAATAACCTCTATATCAACTATGTCGCCAAATTCCTTTTGCAGATCATTAATGATTTTAATTCGGGCGAAAGAATCAAGACCATATACCTCAAAATCAACTTCCGGGTTCAATTCTTCTGGTTCTAAGCCTAACTCTTGTGCAACAATCTGTTTAAGCAAGTCTTGAACTTCGTTAAATCCGGCAGCAGATTGTTCTTCTTCACCCTGGCGGTATTGGTCAATTATTACCTGCTGCAAAGAATTTTCGTCATCGAATGAGTTCATCGTAGCATTCGAGTTACTTCCAGCCTCCTTTATCTCTTCTATCTCTTCCATTTCGTTTCGCGCTAGATTCCCGGCTTGATTATTCAGTTGATTTCCTGTAGTAACAGGTTCCCCGCCTGACGCTGAATGATTATCTTTTGCCGAAATCCAGTACGACTTCTGTTCAAATGGATAGGTTGGCAACGAAATTATATTTCCGTGATCAAGCTTTTCCCATGGTACTGAAACTCCTTCAACCCATAAAGCGGCCAATTTCTCCATATCACGTTGCCGGATTAACACATTTACCTTCTCCCGGGATTGTTCCTTGCTCAATACTGGCAGCAATCCAACTGTACAGCCATAGAAGATGGTATTAAGATCAGCGGCCGTCTCCTGGGGATTAATAAATTTTGTTAATCCGTCAATAAAATCCTTCCATGTCTCGCCAACGATAGCCATTCTTTCTTCCATAGGTTCCCGACCAATCTGCAGAGTATACGCGATATCTGCAATAACAGTATTATCTGTATGAGCTGCACGGGAATTGCTGCAAAAATCACGCAACCGCTTGGCATACTCATACAAACAAGCCTTAGTCCGTGCTGAAAGCAACATAATTTGAGGAGAAACACGCTCACATTCCTGTGATTTTGTTATACTTTGGTACTCTTCAAGGATCATATGCGCATTTGCCCCGCCAGCTCCAAAAGAACTAATAGCCGCTCTTCGGGGAAGAGTTTGAAAAATGCCATTTTTGTTTTCTGTTATGGGAGTCCATTCCGTCAACTTTTGCTGTACATAGAAGGGTGAATTATCAAATTCAATATTCGAATTAAGCTTCTCTGAATGCAATGAAGGCACGATTTGCTTATGTTTTAACTGCAGTAATACTTTGGTCAGCCCTGCCATCCCTGCAGCTGCTTCTAAATGTCCAATATTAGATTTCACAGATCCGACCGCACAGTACTGCTTATCTTGAGTAAATTTATGATAAGCCTTAGTTAACCCATTTATTTCAATAGGATCACCAAGTGAAGTACCTGTTCCATGTGCTTCAATATAAGTGATAGTACGCGGGTCCACTTGCGCTTTGTGCAGAGATTCTACTATCAGGTCAGCTTGCGCATTTAAATTAGGGACAGTATAGCCGTTAGTTTTTCCACCATGGTTTATGGAAATATCTTTAATTACTGCGTAAATCTGATCTTGATCAGCAATAGCTTTTTGCAACGGTTTCAACAGGACAGCCCCCACACCCTCACCGGGTACATATCCATCCCCGCCTTCGCCAAAACTACGGCAACGACCGTCACTGGACAAAAATCTGTTCCGACACAACTGCAGATATTTATTGGGATGTAAGGAAAGGCTGACCCCACCCGCAACGGCCATTTCACAATCGCCGTGACAGATGCTATTGCAGGCTAAATAAATAGCTGTCAACGAGGAGGAACACATGGTATCTAAAGCTATACTCGGGCCATTAAAGTTATAAAAATAGGAAATACGATTAGCAATCGAGGCAAAGGATTGAGTTGGCAGTACACCATTTTCCCTGTGTCCATCCCCCAAAAGCTGATATTCGCTCCACATAACCCCTGCAAACACTCCCACATTGGCGTGTTTTCGCAAGCGGTTCTTGGTATAACCGGCGTCCTCCATAGTCTCCCATACAATCTCCATGAAAAGTCTTTCCTGAGGATCAATCTGATGGGCATCCAGGGGGGCAATATTAAAGAGCAACGGATCGAACTTATCGATATCAGCTAAGAAACCTCCCCACTTAGAATACATGGTTCCTGCTATATCTTTATTACGGGTATAATATTGATGGTAATCCCATCTCGAAGGGGGTATTTCCGTGATACAATCCCGGCCATCACGCATATTTCTCCAAAATTCCTGCATATTGTCCGCCTGAGGATAGCGGCCTGAAACACCAATGATGGCGATATCTAAGGGACCTATTTCTTTTTTCTCCTGAGCTTGTGTTCTAAGAGAAATAAATCTGGATCGTTTACGACTGCCAAAGGATGGTTTTACAGGTTTTGTCCTAGCTGCAAAGCAGCCGGGATTCTCAATAGTTGCTGCAACTTTATCCTCTATCGCAAATAATTGGAGGAGTTGCTCCCGGTATGATTGCAAGAAATACTCACTTAATTCCTGGATGTTCTGGTATTCAAAAAATAGTGTTTTCGGCAATGACCCAAATCTTTTTTCTAATTGATTGGTTAATTGCATAATCATGACCGAATCTATACCGTATTTTTCCAGCGGAGCATCCTCTTCAATTCGATGCGGCGGCAACTTAATAATGGAAGAAAACAGTTGCTTAAGAAAATCTGCAACTTTTTCCCCAAGCAAATTTTGCTCACCTGCCGTAACCACTTTATTTTGTTTCACACCAGGCGTTTGCGTTGTCTCAGTATTGATTAATTGCCCCAAGAAAACTTCATGAAGCCGTTTGCGGTCACCTTCCATAATGACCATTTGCTCAAAGCCTAAGGCAATGCCCTGGTACAAGGCTCTGATACCAGTTGTAGTCTTCATGGCAACTAACCCCATGTTTTGCCGCATAGTGTTTTCAATTTTGACGTCAACTCTCATCCCACCATCTTTCCACAGCGGCCAGTTGACAGACAGGGTTTGTCCCTGCCGTTGGCCTGAAGCGACCAAGGTAGTACGATACTTGGCGTAAGCATCCATGAAAGCATTGGCAACTGCGTAGTCGCACTGGCCTGGATTGCCAAAAGCTCCGGTCACAGAAGAAAAGAGAATAAAGAAGTCAAGCGCCAACTCTTTTGTTGCCTGATCCAGGTTTACAAGCCCTGTAACCTTTGGAGCCAGGACTTCCTGCAATTCGTCGCTGGTTTTCCTAATAATGAATCCATCCTGGATCATACCCGCACTATGGATAATCCCGTGAAGGCCGCCGAATTCTTCCTGGATACCTGTAATTAAGTCGGTAACTGCCTGCTTTTGGGTCACATCGGTTTGTCTGTATACAGCACAGGCACCCAAGGCTTCCAGTTCTTCTAATTGGGCTTGCTTACCGTCAGTAAGCGGAGAACGCCCAGTAAGAATCAATGTCGCACTCTTAACCTGCTGCGCGATTTCTCTGGCAAATAGAAGTCCCAGACCGCCAGTGCCGCCGGTGATCATATAGATACCCTTGTCTTTCCACGGAATTCTTACTTCTTCCGGAGAAGGTTCAATTTCACACCAACCGGCAACATAACGTTTATCATCTTGATAGCAAATGTGGCTGCCAACAGGACTTTGTCTATTCTCTTTCAGCTTTTCTGCCAGCCCTGCTGCCGATTCTCCCGGTTCCACCTCAATCAACTGTCCAGTCAGTCTGGGATTTTCAAGCTGCGCTGTTTTCAAAAGTCCGGAGAGTCCTGAAAAAAGCCGCTGTTCGCCCTGGTTGAAAACAACGATCTGAAACAACACTTTATCCTTGGTTTTTTGTTTGAGGATGGTTTGGATTTCTTCAAATGCTTTTGTTGTATAGGCCTGGAACCGCTTGGCTATGCCTTGCTCCTTTGATTCTACGGTGAGAAAGCGTACCCCCGCTAGTTGCGTTTGAATGCTTTCCCGGATAATATCGCCTGGTTCACAAAGCATAACCAGCTGCCGGTCATATTCAAGGCCTGCAGCTTGTCCGGCAGGGCCTTGCTCTTGCCAGCATGGCCGGAGCATTAATGTCCCGGGAACGGACTGCGACTGCGATCCTGCCGAACCTAATTCCCCTTCCAGAACCCTTGATGAAAACCCGGTCATTCGCACACAGATATTTCCTTGCCCGTCACACAGGTCAATATCGAATTTCGGCAGCTTAGCTGCAACTTTACCGGATTCACTATAACGAATCCAAGCCCACATTTTTGCTGTACAATTGCCCAGAATGACAAGTTCCTGCAGGGCAAAGGGCAGCGGCAGCTTGAGGGAACTTGTATCCTGTATAGTATCAGCACCCGGCAGTAATCCCAGCGATGCCTGCAGGGCCGCATCCAGCAAACTGGGATGCAAAACAAATTGCTGTTGTGTAGCGGCAACTGAAGAAGGCAGGGACAGCTGCGCCAATACCTGATCTGCGCCCAAATATATTTTCTCAATCCCCTGGTGCCCCGGACCATAGGCGAACCCCATAGCCCGGAAAGTATCATAACATTGCAGGGCTGAAAGTGTTGCCCGGCTGCACTGGGCTTGCAGCTCTTCGAGGTTTAGGGCTGGAAGCGCTGCCGCCTTGCTCAGCACGGCGCTGCCCTGGCTGTGTACTACCGGCTCTGCCTGGTTCTCTTCGCTATATATTTCAAAAGATATTAGTCCGTTATCCTCAGGAAATAGCCCGATATGCACCTGAACCGGCTGATCCTCCACAGCAATTGGCCGGGCCCAGACTATATTTTTGAGCCTGATTCCGGTTTGGCCGTCCTCCGGATCTCCTGCCGCCTGTTCCACTGCGGTGCGGGCCATCTCAAGGCAGGCCACACCAGGCAAAACCGGTTTGCCTTTTATGATATGATCGGCCAGGAAAAATTCCCTGCCGGTGAAGGTAGATGTAAAACGCTGTTCATATAAGTTGGATGTATTTTGGTGCAACAAGGGATGAATAGAGTCTGCAGTAGCTGTCGCTATGCTGTGATCAGCCCTGGTGTCAACCTCAGGAATCCAGTACCGTTCTCTGGTGAAAGGATAGGTTGGCAAACTGATGCGCCGGGGCTTTTTGTCGCCATAAAGCTTGTTGCAATCAAACCGTAACCCTTTGACCCACAGTTCTAGAAATTTCCCATACTTCTTGCGGCTAATCCATTTATCAACGGCTTCCGACAATTCTTCATCCACAGTAAAAATGGATACCGTCTCGTTATTGTGTTTGATCTGCCCCTGGTACAAGTCTTCTATATCAGCCTTACCTTCCAGAAAATCATTTAATTTTTCTTCAAGTTCTGTGATCGAGCAAACAATCACCGCTAGACGTTCTTCCATAGCCTCGCGTCCTACCTGAAGCGTATAGGCCATATCGGCCAGACTGTTGTCGGTAATTTGCTGCGCCTCAATTGCGCTCAGCAAGCGTTGCACCTGCTCTTGCAGCTGCTCCTTACTCTTTGCCGAGAGCATGATAATTGCCGGATTTTCGGGGGTAACCATCGTTTGAGGCCTTTCTAAGAGTTTGGGAATATATTCTTCGATCACGATATGGGCATTTGCTCCTCCGGCACCAAAGGATGATATTCCGGCCATCCTTGAACATTCCCTGATTTCGCCATTGCTATTAATCACCGGCTGGTTCCAATCCGCAAGTTTCTGCTGGACTATGAAGGGGGTATTGCTGAAATCAATATGGGGATTCAATACCTCAGAATGTAGGGAAGGCACTAATTGGTGATATTTTAGTTGCAGCAATACTTTCGTTACTCCGGCAATTCCTGCCGCACTTTCACAATGCCCAATATTCGATTTGGCCGATCCGATTGCACAGAACTGTTTATCTTTAGTATATTCTTCAAACGCTTTCGTCAAGCCCGCGATTTCAATCGGATCACCCAGGAAAGTCCCGGTGCCATGGGCTTCCAGATAACTGATCGTCCGGGGGTCAACCCCGGCTTCCTTAAAAGCTTGTCCAATAACACTGGCTTGTGCGTTGGGGTTTGGCACTGTATACCCGTTGGTCTTTCCTCCATGATTGATAGAGGTCGCTTTGATGATGCCATAAATGTGATCGCCATCGGCAATGGCTTTCGACAGCGGTTTGAGCAGTACCGCCCCTACGCCTTCTCCGGGCACATAACCGTCGCCGCCTTCACCAAAGCTTTCACACCGCCCTTTACTGGATACAAACTTACTCTGACCGAGAAATAGGTATTTGTTAGGGTGAATGGAAACATTGACACCACCGGCTATTGCACACTCGCATTTGCCCAGTTGCAGGCTTTGACAGGCCAGATGGATTGCGGTTAAGGAGGAAGAACACATGGTGTCCACAGCCATGCTGGGTCCATGGAAATTACAAAAATAAGATACACGGTTGGCTACTGATGATGGATTGCCCCAAACAGCGACCGATCTGCCCTGAATCTGTTCCTGGGCTCCATATAGCTGGTACTCTTCGTACATCACTCCCACAAAAACCCCTACATTGCCTTCCAAACCAGAGCCCTGAATCCGTCCAAGCGCTTCTCTTGTATAGCCTGCGTCCTCTAAGGTTTCATAGACACACTCTAAAAATAAACGCTCCTGAGGATCCATAATTTCTGCTTCGCGGGGTGAAATAGTAAAGAACAGCGGATCAAATTGATCCTCGCCATCGATAAACCCTCCCCACTTGCTGTAGGTTTTTCCAGGCTTATTTCTGTCTTCATCAAAGTACAAGCTATGATCCCAACGGTCTTTGGGAATTTCAGTAATACAATCCTTGCCTTCCCGCAGATTCTTCCAAAATTCATGGATATCTCTCGCTTGCGGATACCGGCCTGCAACACCAATAATGGCAATATCTAATGGTTTTTTTCTTCCCTGGATTCTATACGCAAGGATGCAAAACGGGAACGTCTGCGACTGGCAAGGACAGCTTCTTTAGTCCCGGGCACAGGGATATGGTCTTGGATATCTGAGACAGCAGCTACTGCTTTTCCCTTGCTTCCCAGTAATGTTATCAGTTGATCCCGGTAAGCTTCCATGAAATATCCGGTTAATTCCCGGATAGTTTTATATTCAAAAAATAATGTTTTTGACAGTGAACCAAATGTTTTTTCTAGTTGAGCTGTCAATTGCATAACCATGATCGAATCGATTCCGTACTTTTCCAGCAAAGCATCTGCATCAATACGATCAGTTGATAGTTTGATGACCGAAGAAAGCATTTTCTTGAAATAATGCATGGCTTTTTCCTGGAGCAAATCCTGGGCAATGACTGGCATTATTTGATTTTCGTCGATGGAAACCGGTACTTTTACGGTTTCTGTGGATGATTGCCCTAAGAGTTTGTCCTGAATCTGTGCAAGATCGCCTTCCAGCACCATCATTTGCTCCTTGCCGGCGAGCAGGCCCTGATACAGAGCCCTAATGCCGACTTGGGTCTGCATGGCAATCAGACCTGTGTTTTGCCACATTAGCTTTTCGGTTTCGGCGTCAACTTTCATCCCACCATCTTTCCACAGCGGCCAGTTGACAGACAGGGTTTGTCCCTGCCGCTGGCCTGAAGCAACCAAGGTAGTACGATACTTGGCGTAAGCATCCATGAAAGCATTGGCAACTGCGTAGTCGCACTGGCCTGGATTGCCAAAAGCTCCGGTCACAGAAGAAAAGAGAATAAAGAAGTCAAGTGCCAACTCTTTTGTTGCCTGATCCAGGTTTACAAGCCCTGTAACCTTTGGAGCCAGGACTTCCTGCAATTCGTCGCTGGTTTTCCTAATAATGAATCCATCCTGGATCATACCCGCACTATGGATAATCCCGTGAAGGCCGCCGAATTCTTCCTGGATACCTGTAATTAAGTCGGTAACTGCCTGCTTTTGGGTCACATCGGTTTGTCTGTATACAGCACAGGCACCCAAGGCTTCCAGTTCTTCTAATTGGGCTTGCTTACCGTCAGTAAGCGGAGAACGCCCAGTAAGAATCAATGTCGCACTCTTAACCTGCTGCGCGATTTCTCTGGCAAATAGAAGTCCCAGACCGCCAGTGCCGCCGGTGATCATATAGATACCCTTGTCTTTCCACGGAATTCTTACTTCTTCCGGGGAAGGTTCAATTTCACGCCAACCGGCAACATAACGTTTATCATCTTGATAGCAAATGTGACTGCCAACAGGACTTTGTCTATTCTCTTTCAGCTTTTCTGCCAGCCCTGCTGCCGATTCTCCCGGTTCCACCTCAATCAACTGTCCAGTCAGTCTGGGATTTTCAAGCTGCGCTGTTTTCAAAAGTCCGGAGAGTCCTGAAAAAAGCCGCTGTTCGCCCTGGTTGAAAACAACGATCTGAAACAACACTTTATCCTTGGTTTTTTGTTTGAGGATGGTTTGGATTTCTTCAAATGCTTTTGTTGTATAGGCCTGGAACCGCTTGGCTATGCCTTGCTCCTTTGATTCTACGATGAGAAAGCGTACCCCCGCTAGTTGCGTTTGAATGCTTTCCCGGATAATATCGCCTGGTTCACAAAGCATAACCAGCTGCCGGTCATATTCAAGGCCTGCAGCTTGTCCGGCAGGGCCTTGCTCTTGCCAGCATGGCCGGAGCATTAATGTCCCGGGAACGGACTGCGACTGCGATCCTGCCGAACCTAATTCCCCTTCCAGAACCCTTGATGAAAACCCGGTCATTCGCACACAGATATTTCCTTGCCCGTCACACAGGTCAATATCGAATTTCGGCAGTTTAGCTTCAACTTTACCGGATTCACTATAACGAATCCAAGCCCACATTTTTGCTGTACAATTGCCCAGAATGACAAGTTCCTGCAGGGCAAAGGGCAGCGGCAGCTTGAGGGAACTTGTATCCTGTATAGTATCAGCACCCGGCAGTAATCCCAGCGATGCCTGCAGGGCCGCATCCAGCAAACTGGGATGCAAAACAAATTGCTGTTGTGTAGCGGCAACTGAAGAAGGCAGGGACAGCTGCGCCAATACCTGATCTGCGCCCAAATATATTTTCTCAATCCCCTGGTGCCCCGGACCATAGGCGAACCCCATAGCCCGGAAAGTATCATAACATTGCAGGGCTGAAAGTGTTGCCCGGCTGCACTGGGCTTGCAGCTCTTCGAGGTTTAGGGCTGGAAGCGCTGCCGCCTTGCTCAGCACGGCGCTGCCCTGGCTGTGTACTACCGGCTCTGCCTGGTTCTCTTCGCTATATATTTCAAAAGATATTAGTCCGTTATCCTCAGGAAATAGCCCGATATGCACCTGAACCGGCTGATCCTCCACAGCAATTGGCCGGGCCCAGACTATATTTTTGAGCCTGATTCCGGTTTGGTCGTCCTCCGGATCTCCTGCCGCCTGTTCCACTGCGGTGCGGGCCATCTCAAGGCAGGCCACACCAGGCAAAACCGGTTTGCCTTTTATGATATGATCGGCCAGGAAAAATTCCCTGCCGGTGAAGGTAGATGTAAAACGCTGTTCATATAAGTTGGATGTATTTTGGTGCAACAGGGGATGAATAGAGTCTGCAGTAGCTATCGCTGTAGCTGCCGCTATGCTGTGATCAGCCCTGGTGTCAACCTCAGGAATCCAGTACCGTTCTCTGGTGAAGGGATAGGTTGGCAAACTGATGCGCCGGGGCTTTTTGTCGCCATAAAGCTTGTTGCAATCAAACCGTAACCCTTTGACCCACAGTTCTAGAAATTTCCCATACTTCTTGCGGCTAATCCATTTATCAACGGCTTCCGACAATTCTTCATCCACAGTAAAAATGGATACCGTCTCGTTATTGTGTTTGATCTGCCCCTGGTACAAGTCTTCTATATCAGCCTTACCTTCCAGAAAATCATTTAATTTTTCTTCAAGTTCTGTGATCGAGCAAACAATCACCGCTAGACGTTCTTCCATAGCCTCGCGTCCTACCTGAAGCGTATAGGCCATATCGGCCAGACTGTTGTCGGTAATTTGCTGCGCCTCAATTGCGCTCAGCAAGCGTTGCACCTGCTCTTGCAGCTGCTCCTTACTCTTTGCCGAGAGCATGATAATTGCCGGATTTTCGGGGGTAACCATCGTTTGAGGCCTTTCTAAGAGTTTGGGAATATATTCTTCGATCACGATATGGGCATTTGCTCCTCCGGCACCAAAGGATGATATTCCGGCCATCCTTGAACATTCCCTGATTTCGCCATTGCTATTAATCACCGGCTGGTTCCAATCCGCAAGTTTCTGCTGGACTATGAAGGGGGTATTGCTGAAATCAATATGGGGATTCAATACCTCAGAATGCAGGGAAGGCACTAATTGGTGATATTTTAGTTGCAGCAATACTTTCGTTACTCCGGCAATTCCTGCCGCACTTTCACAATGCCCAATATTCGATTTGGCCGATCCGATTGCACAGAACTGTTTATCTTTAGTATATTCTTCAAACGCTTTCGTCAAGCCCGCGATTTCAATCGGATCACCCAGGAAAGTCCCGGTGCCATGGGCTTCCAGATAACTGATCGTCCGGGGGTCAACCCCGGCTTCCTTAAAAGCTTGTCCAATAACACTGGCTTGTGCGTTGGGGTTTGGCACTGTATACCCGTTGGTCTTTCCTCCATGATTGATAGAGGTCGCTTTGATGATGCCATAAATGTGATCGCCATCGGCAATGGCTTTCGACAGCGGTTTGAGCAGTACCGCCCCTACGCCTTCTCCGGGCACATAACCGTCGCCGCCTTCACCAAAGCTTTCACACCGCCCTTTACTGGATACAAACTTACTCTGACCGAGAAATAGGTATTTGTTAGGGTGAATGGAAACATTGACACCACCGGCTATTGCACACTCGCATTTGCCCAGTTGCAGGCTTTGACAGGCCAGATGGATTGCGGTTAAGGAGGAAGAACACATGGTGTCCACAGCCATGCTGGGTCCATGGAAATTACAAAAATAAGATACACGGTTGGCTACTGATGATGGATTGCCCCAAACAGCGACCGATCTGCCCTGAATCTGTTCCTGGGCTCCATATAGCTGGTACTCTTCGTACATCACTCCCACAAAAACCCCTACATTGCCTTCCAAACCAGAGCCCTGAATCCGTCCAAGCGCTTCTCTTGTATAGCCTGCGTCCTCTAAGGTTTCATAGACACACTCTAAAAATAAACGCTCCTGAGGATCCATAATTTCTGCTTCGCGGGGTGAAATAGTAAAGAACAGCGGATCAAATTGATCCTCGCCATCGATAAACCCTCCCCACTTGCTGTAGGTTTTTCCAGGCTTATTTCTGTCTTCATCAAAGTACAAGCTATGATCCCAACGGTCTTTGGGAATTTCAGTAATACAATCCTTGCCTTCCCGCAGATTCTTCCAAAATTCATGGATATCTCTCGCTTGCGGATACCGGCCTGCAACACCAATAATGGCAATATCTAATGGTTTTTTTCTTCCCTGGATTCTATACGCAAGGATGCAAAACGGGAACGTCTGCGACTGGCAAGGACAGCTTCTTTAGTCCCGGGCACAGGGATATGGTCTTGGATATCTGAGACAGCAGCTACTGCTTTTCCCTTGCTTCCCAGTAATGTTATCAGTTGATCCCGGTAAGCTTCCATGAAATATCCGGTTAATTCCCGGATAGTTTTATATTCAAAAAATAATGTTTTTGACAGTGAACCAAATGTTTTTTCTAGTTGAGCTGTCAATTGCATAACCATGATCGAATCGATTCCGTACTTTTCCAGCAAAGCATCTGCATCAATACGATCAGTTGATAGTTTGATGACCGAAGAAAGCATTTTCTTGAAATAATGCATGGCTTTTTCCTGGAGCAAATCCTGGGCAATGACTGGCATTATTTGATTTTCGTCGATGGAAACCGGTACTTTTACGGTTTCTGTGGATGATTGCCCTAAGAGTTTGTCCTGAATCTGTGCAAGATCGCCTTCCAGCACCATCATTTGCTCCTTGCCGGCGAGCAGGCCCTGATACAGAGCCCTAATGCCGACTTGGGTCTGCATGGCAATCAGACCTGTGTTTTGCCACATTAGCTTTTCGGTTTCGGCGTCAACTTTCATCCCACCATCTTTCCACAGCGGCCAGTTGACAGACAGGGTTTGTCCCTGCCGCTGGCCTGAAGCAACCAAGGTAGTACGATACTTGGCGTAAGCATCCATGAAAGCATTGGCAACTGCGTAGTCGCACTGGCCTGGATTGCCAAAAGCTCCGGTCACAGAAGAAAAGAGAATAAAGAAGTCAAGTGCCAACTCTTTTGTTGCCTGATCCAGGTTTACAAGCCCTGTAACCTTTGGAGCCAGGACTTCCTGCAATTCGTCGCTGGTTTTCCTAATAATGAATCCATCCTGGATCATACCCGCACTATGGATAATCCCGTGAAGGCCGCCGAATTCTTCCTGGATACCTGTAATTAAGTCGGTAACTGCCTGCTTTTGGGTCACATCGGTTTGTCTGTATACAGCACAGGCACCCAAGGCTTCCAGTTCTTCTAATTGGGCTTGCTTACCGTCAGTAAGCGGAGAACGCCCAGTAAGAATCAATGTCGCACTCTTAACCTGCTGCGCGATTTCTCTGGCAAATAGAAGTCCCAGACCGCCAGTGCCGCCGGTGATCATATAGATACCCTTGTCTTTCCACGGAATTCTTACTTCTTCCGGGGAAAGTTCAATTTCACGCCAACCGGCAACATAACGTTTATCATCTTGATAGCAAATGTGACTGCCAACAGGACTTTGTCTATTCTCTTTCAGCTTTTCTGCCAGCCCTGCTGCCGATTCTCCCGGTTCCACCTCAATCAACTGTCCAGTCAGTCTGGGATTTTCAAGCTGCGCTGTTTTCAAAAGTCCGGAGAGTCCTGAAAAAAGCCGCTGTTCGCCCTGGTTGAAAACAACGATCTGAAACAACACTTTATCCTTGGTTTTTTGTTTGAGGATGGTTTGGATTTCTTCAAATGCTTTTGTTGTATAGGCCTGGAACCGCTTGGCTATGCCTTGCTCCTTTGATTCTACGATGAGAAAGCGTACCCCCGCTAGTTGCGTTTGAATGCTTTCCCGGATAATATCGCCTGGTTCACAAAGCATAACCAGCTGCCGGTCATATTCAAGGCCTGCAGTTTGTCCGGCAGGGCCTTGCTCTTGCCAGCATGGCCGGAGCATTAATGTCCCGGGAACGGACTGCGACTGCGATCCTGCCGAACCTAATTCCCCTTCCAGAACCCTTGATGAAAACCCGGTCATTCGCACACAGATATTTCCTTGCCCGTCACACAGGTCAATATCGAATTTCGGCAGTTTAGCTTCAACTTTACCGGATTCACTATAACGAATCCAAGCCCACATTTTTGCTGTACAATTGCCCAGAATGACAAGTTCCTGCAGGGCAAAGGGCAGCGGCAGCTTGAGGGAACTTGTATCCTGTATAGTATCAGCACCCGGCAGTAATCCCAGCGATGCCTGCAGGGCCGCATCCAGCAAACTGGGATGCAAAACAAATTGCTGTTGTGTAGCGGCAACTGAAGAAGGCAGGGACAGCTGCGCCAATACCTGATCTGCGCCCAAATATATTTTCTCAATCCCCTGGTGCCCCGGACCATAGGCGAACCCCATAGCCCGGAAAGTATCATAACATTGCAGGGCTGAAAGTGTTGCCCGGCTGCACTGGGCTTGCAGCTCTTCGAGGTTTAGGGCTGGAAGCGCTGCCGCCTTGCTCAGCACGGCGCTGCCCTGGCTGTGTACTACCGGCTCTGCCTGGTTCTCTTCGCTATATATTTCAAAAGATATTAGTCCGTTATCCTCAGGAAATAGCCCGATATGCACCTGAACCGGCTGATCCTCCACAGCAATTGGCCGGGCCCAGACTATATTTTTGAGCCTGATTACAGTTTGGCCCGCTTTCCAATCTCCTGAAGCCTGTTCTACTGCCACCCGGGCCATTTCAAGATAGGTCACGGCAGGTAACATCTTCCGGCCCTTCACAATATGATCGGCCAAAAAAAACTCCTGCCCTGTGAAGGTCGAACTAAAGCGTTGTTCGGAAAAATCGGATGTGTTTTGCTGCAATAACGGATGGGCCAAAGCCAGTGTGCCAAAGCCAGTTATAGTACTGGTGAACACCTCAGTGTCGGTGTCGGATATCCAAAAACGCTCTCTGGCAAACGGATAAGTCGGAAGATTGATTCGATATATTTTGTCATCAGGAAAAATCATCTTCCAATTGAGATTATGTCCCTTGACATACAATTCAGCCAAAGCCATGAGTTTATTGCCATATTCCTGCTTATCCAGCAAGTCATTTGCTTGCAATTCTTTGATAATCGTCTTACCTAACTCTGCAAAAAGAGGTTGTGTTTTGGGATCTTTTTCCAGGATGTTTTGTGTAAAATATTCTGCCGCTTTTTCTTTTTCCAGAACTCGCTTTAATATTTCCTGGAGCTCTTGTATATCTTTTATCACAAAAGCAGACCTTTTATCAAAATGCTCTCTGCCCAAAAGCAAGGTCGCACTAATATCGATGAGTTTATTTTCTTGTTTCTTGTCCTCCAGCCAATGCAGCAGGTCTTTTTCTTTCTGCCGCAATGCCGTCTCTGTTTTGGCGGATAAACAAATTAAATAATAAGGAAGTTCAGGACTGGGATACCTGGCAGTAACTTGTGCTTCTTCCAGAACCACATGTGCATTCGTACCACCAAATCCAAAAGAACTTACGCCTGCTCGCCGGGGAAAATATCCATTGTTTTCATCTGCTAAGAGAGGCCAATCTGTTAACTGATCTATAAAATAAAACGGGCTGTTTTCACTTTCAATGCGGTGATTTAGCCGTTTGAAATTTTGAAGCCCGGGTAACTGTCGGTATTTCATGGACAATAACACTTTGATTACCCCGGCAATTCCGGCCGCAGCTTCCAAATGACCTATATTGGTTTTTACAGACCCCAAACCGCAATAATTTTTCTTTACTGTTTGTCCCTGCTGCGAAGTAAGGCGAGAAAATGCTTGTTGCAATCCTTGAAACTCAATGGGGTCACCTTTGGGAGTACCAGTTCCGTGAGCCTCAATATAACTGATACTCTCAGGTGAAACCCTTGCTTGTTTATGTGCTGCGGCAATCACATCTGCCTGGGCGTCAGCACTAGGATAGGTTAAGGTATGGGTTTTTCCGTTATGATTAACAGCACTTCCCTTCAAAATGCCATAAATAGAATCCCCATCCGCGATAGCTTGATCTAAAGGCTTAAGCAAAATCATACCTGCACCTTCACCGCGTACATAGCCGTCAGCACTTTCGTCAAAGGTTTTACATGACCCTGTAGGCGATAACATACCGGTTTTTGAAAATGAGATATAACGGGTTGGCGTCAATAATATGCTAACTCCCCCCGCCAATGCCATACTGCACTCTCCGGAGTGCAAAGACTGAACAGCTGTATGGATGGCGCTAAGAGAACCGGAACAAGCAGTATCCAGCGCAATACTTGGTCCTTTTAAATTCAAATAATAGGAAATACGGTTAGCGATTACTGGCGAAGCAGTCCCTGTAGAATGATAAGTATCTATTTTGCGGAATTTTCTTTCTTGTAATTCTTTATAGTCAAAATTAAAAACCCCAATGTAAACGCCAACTTTTTCCCCTGATACCTGAGAAGAGCAAATCCCTGCATCCTCTAAACAATCCCAGGCAAGTTCCAGCATAATCCGCTGCTGGGGATCCATTACTTCGGCTTCCCGGGGAGAAAGGTTGAAAAATCCAGCGTCAAAAGCATCCACATCGGCAATAAATCCTCCCCATTTACTAATACTCTTATTTATTTCACTTTGAGGATCTCCCCCAAAAGCTTTACAATCCCAGCGTTCTTTAGGAATTTCCTGAATACTTGAGCGTCCCTGTTTAAGGTTATTCCAGAATTGTTCATAATTATTGGCTCCGGGAAACCGGCATGACATACCGATAATGGCTATATCAGTTACCTGTTGTTGATAATACTTGCATTCGTTCCCTTCTTGATACCTTTCATTCTCCGGTTGAAACTTTTTATCTGACATAACTTCAATTCCTCCCTTAAGAAATTTGTAGTTTCTCGGAAACTTGAGCTGTTATGTGTATCAAGGAAATTAACGTAGGACTTTTATTTATTTCCTGTTGCAAGTCATACGGTTTTTTATTCACTGCTTTTTTATTCACTGCTGATAACGCTTAAAGATCCGATTCCCTTTTTATTCGTTGAACTAAACCAGTTAAAACTCTGCCTGGTCCGATTTCCTCAAATTCCATTTCCCCAAGGCTCAGTAGATTCTTAATGCTTTCATTCCATTTGACTGGACTTGTAAGCTGTTCAATTAAGGTCTGTTTAATTGCTGATTGTTTATATGGCCGGGCGTAAACATTCGAAATTACTGTAATTGCCAATTCGGAAAACTTAAAGTTATCCAGGAAAACAGCAAACTTATTTTTAGCTTCTGTCATATACCGGGAATGAAAAGCTCCGCTGGTTTTTAAAGGAATGAACATCTGGACTGCCTTAATTCTCTCAAAGACTACCTTCGCTTGATCGATATCAGTTTTTAAACCTGAAATTACGATTTGCGATGGTGAATTATAATTAGCAATTTCAATATTTTGCAATTGATGTAAAACAGCTGTTATTTGTTCTTCATCCAGCCCGATAACTGCGGCCATGCCTCCCCCTGTAGCCTGGCTCATGAGTTCCCCTCTTTTTTTTACCACTCTTAATCCAGTTTCAAAATCAAACGCTCCTGCCGCAAATAATGCATTGTATTCTCCCAAACTGTGACCTGCTACAAAATCAGGTTTCTTCCCTGTTTCCTGGATTTTTTGCAAATAACTTAGCGCATTGACTACGTATAAAGCTGGCTGTGTATATTGGGTCTGACTTAATTTTGATTGCGGGTCTTCCAGACAAAGTTCTTTAATGGAATAGCCTAAAACCCCATCTGCCTGCATCGTTAATTGTTTGAACTCTTCAAAAAGTGTTCCACCCATTCCTTTTGTTTGTGAACCCTGACCGGGAAAAATATAGGTAATCATGTCTTCCTAGCCCCCTTTTTTTAATAGTCAGTGTACTAACATACATTGTTATTGAATTGTTAAGCATTAGTTATATTTACATTTATATCAAATATTTGATTTTATTTCCATATAGTTTGTCTAAAAAGGCACTATGCTTGTTTATAAAGTTGAGCAGACAGAATGAACTAGCAGCTCATCGAATGGCTTAAGTAGTATATTTTACAGACAAAAAAGGGGTAAGAATGCAAAACATGTCGCAACATGCTGCATTCCTGCCCTATTGATGGACAAGCCTTCTAACTATACTATTATATGCAATATCGATTTTGAAACTCTTTCGCACATTCCAAGGTCATTAGTGCGGTTTCCTTCGTATTGGCCAACTTAACAAGATAGGATTTATTACCCCAGGGAGAAAGCTCTCTCACCATCTTCGGATTAATGATAAAACTCTTGTGACAACGAAAAAAATGGTATCTTCCCAATTTTTCTATCAGATCCTGTAGAGATTCATATGTCTGCAAGACAATATCTCCCACTGCATAAATCATTGTTTTACGATTACATCGTGTAATTAATACGATATCGGAAATATTTATAAACGTACTTTTGTCATTGGAAACTATCTTAAGTTTAATATGATCTCCTTTATCTAATGGACTTTCCAGTTTCAGCAAATCGTTTCCGTCTATAACTGTCTTCAATTTCTTAATTCGTTGTATAGTGTGCTTAATGTGTTCCAGATTAAAGGGTTTAACCAAATAGTCAAAGGCATATACATCAAATGCCTTATGAGTATAGCAATTATATCCGGTAGCAAACACCAGAAAAATATTGACGTTAATTTCGTAAATTTTCCTGGACACTTCCAGCCCACTCATTTCCGGCATATCAATGTCTAAAAATACCACTTCCGGCTCTAGCTCTTCCACCATTTCTACCAGTTGCTGTCCATTCTCCGCCTCGCCGATAATACTGACCCCAGGAATCTCCATCAGAATTTGTTTTAAAACCCGTCGCATTATAGAATCATCCTCAGCAATGATAACTTTTAACATGTAATGTATTACCTTTCCCAATAAAAATAATATAAGAACATCTCTAAATCTTGCCATTCATAACTCGCTTTAACCCATGCAACTGCTTTCTGCCCAACGGTACAGCCGGTATTATCACCTTGAAGCAACACCATTGCAATCACTGTTCACTTTAATATCACCATTATATTTATGTACTTACTTTTGCGGCTGTATAGTCCCATACTCCTCCCTTCCCCTTTGGTAGAAAATCCTGGTGTAACAATCTTGTCCACAATATTACTTGGAAAAAATTAATATATTAAATTATTTTTGCATAATACTACTATATTTACCATAAATTATAAAATTCCTGCTATTTTTACATAATTTAACAGGAATTTTATACCGTTTTTACATTACTAGCGATACGTTTTATACATCACCTATAATAACGGCTTATTTATTTTACTGTCTATATAACAGACAAATGCCTTACAGTTCGAGGCTTTGAACTGTAAGGCATTTATTTGCTAAATTACAATTATTATTCATCATCGTTACCCTGAGATTTTCTTTGCCAAATTATTTCTGGCCGGATATTGCTGGTATAGCCTGCTGGATTTAGCAGTAAGCTCCCATCTGCATTCTACTGACTTGTTCAACTCTGCTAAAGCGACATCCAAGGCCTTACCTTTTTCATAAATCTCTTGCTCGCGCCCCTTAGTTGGCTTTCGATTTCTAGCCTCACGATATTCCTTGGCTAATCTAATAACAGCCCATAGACGCTCAATTTCGTTTTGCATCTTTAATGGATCAGTCATATCCAATACTCCTTCTGCTCTTCCAGGTACCCGCAACCTATACAAGTACCGATGTTAAGATTATTTCTACAATTCGCATTCCAGTCACATTAACTCAACTAGCGCCAGTTTAAGCCAATGCCGAGTAGTACAGAAAGAGTGAAGGGGCCTACTTTTGTAGTAAGCCCGTCGCGCCCCTTCATCCTTGTTAGTTTAGTAAGGTCTTACTATAATCTTGACATTTTGCTCTTTCCGGTTTACCAGTTCCTCAAACCCTTTTTCAATAATATCGTCAATACTTATCTTACCGGTAATCATCGGTTCAACATCTATCCTGCCATCGGATATAAGCTGGATAGCAGGAGCAAACTCGCCATAGTACCCCAAACAGCCTTTTACATCTCTTTCCGTGAAAGACAACGCATTGAAATTCAAAGCAGTTTCTCTTTCATAAATACCTACAATAACTACCTTACCTGCTGACCGCGCGCATTCAATGGCAGTAGGGGTTGCCTTATCACTGCCTACACAGTCAAGCACAACATCGGCGCCACCATGGGTCAGTTCCTTAACTCTAGCCACTACATCCATTTTCGAAGGATCCAGAACTTCATTGGCACCCACCTGTAGAGCAAGATCTTTCCGGGCTTTAGCCATTTCGATACAGTAAATTTGGCTGGCTCCAGCGGCTTTTGCTGCCATAATAGCGCCCAGGCCGATAGTCCCTGCACCGACAACAACTACGGTGTCGCCAATAATCACTGGCGCCCGGCGCACAGCATGAATGGATACAGCCAGCGGTTCAACTACAGCGGCTGTTTCATAGGACATTTCATTTGGTATCTTATACATTGTATATGCAGGTACATTTACATACTCGGCAAAAGCACCATCAGTCATTAACCCGGTAAAAGCCAGTTTCTCGCATAGGCTATACCGATTTTCTTTGCAGCGCGGGCATTCCCAGCATACTTGACAGGCATCAGGAGCAACCCGGTCACCTACTTTAACATTCGTAACGCCAGGACCT
Source organism: Sporomusa sp. 246TCP1 (assembly GCF_057319775.1). NCBI lineage: Bacteria > Bacillati > Bacillota > Negativicutes > Selenomonadales > Sporomusaceae > Sporomusa > Sporomusa sp. 246TCP1. Next base: position 2,328,972 of record NZ_CM170492.1, read on the forward strand.
ACCTCTACTACTTGCCCGGAAAATTCATGACCAAGAATTATCGGTGCCGTATCTCCTGTCAAGGCATGCGGCTTATCTACGGGAATGAAAATTGGGCCAGCCAAATATTCGTGTAGATCTGAGCCGCAAATCCCACACCACTCAACTTTAACCTTTACCCAACCTTCTTTAGGGCTTGGCGGCTCCGGAACATCCATAACCCGAACATCCTTTTTACCATACCATACTGCTGCTTTCATCGAAAAAATCCCCCTTTTTTATATTGTTTTAAAAACATATCCTAAATGTAAAGCACTTTCCTCCTTCCCCTTTCCTGCTTTGGGATCACCTATAATTTATGAACCATACCCAAAGTCACAATATTACAAATTTTAGTTTCTTGAATAAGCGCTAACATCACAGCTTTATTTATTGCAAAAAACATGCCAACATTTCGAATTATTGTACAATTTAAATAAATCTGCGGAATGGAAGCATTTTCTTTATATTAAAAAAGTAGCGCTATAACTGGTTTGTAGCGAAGTGTTTCGATAAATTGCAAAGTGTATTCTTGCAAACATATAACCAACACTACACATTGCAACATTTTGTCCGAAAGCCAACAACAATTGCATTAACTAGTTTAGCTAATACTTAGAGTGAGGATTAAAAAAGCACTATCGCGCCCTTGAGGATACGGCTCTAACCGCAGAGTACACAGAGAGCGCAGAGGAGAGATGTATATCGAGACATTCCCTCTGCGTACTCTGCGTCTCTGCGGTTCAAAAAACTTATACTTATCTTATAAAAAAAGGTCTACCGTCTTACTCACGGTAGACCTTTTGTCCAGAGTTCTAGCTTTAATAAATGAAATCCAGAGCACAGTAGAAGACGCTGTTAGTTTTAGCTGCCGCTGCATTAATCGGCTTAATTCGATCATAGCCGGCCATTAAGACGACATTTTTCCAGGGAACCCACTGATAATCGAACCGAACAGCATTAACATTATCAATGGCATTCATCAAATTACCTTGCGTATCGGTAGCCCACGGCGACCAAGTTGCATACGCGTTATAGTTATGCCTCCCGGCAACGCCTGCCGGCATATGACGATAGGATAATCCCCAGGCCTGCGCACCTGTCTTTGCAGGGTCAACCATGGTAACCAACGCAGGATTCCAATAGGTAAAGCCATAATCCGAATTAAGAGCTATCCAATAACCGGATTTGCCTTTAACAGCAGGATTATCAGCCTCATTTCTCGCCCATTCACCCGAAAGTGCCAATTTTGAGTTAGGAATCTGGAAGGCAGCATTAACTGAAAATACTTTGAGATCCTCTGCTTTAGTATCGTTTACCGGAAAATTCCAGCCGTCCTGCTGGTAATAATACGCACCAATATCAGAAGTCTTGGATGATTTAAAAATAAACTCAGCATAGTTGTAGGATGATGTACGGTTTTTCGATACATCAAACGGCGGATTGGTACTGCGACCTGTCCCGGCTCGAAACCATAAGCTCTTGTCGGCGTTGTAAACACTGTAGTTAATGCCATCAGCCTTAAAGTCGCGGTTTATAAAACCGCCTTTACCAGGATAAAGAATATTTCTGCCTAATTCTACTTTACCGCCCAGCACATTACCAGTCACATAAAACAAATCTATTTGGGCATTATCGTCGTAGTTTCCCTGATGGAAGTTAAAATTGTCCTGATGAATGCGGGCATCCCATTGCCATATTTCATTGACTTTTTGATTAAAATTAATACGGACCCGCTCAGAAAACTGACCCTTTTGGTCAATGTTGGCATTACCAACCAGACCGCCCCCATCATTTGGCCCCAGCGAGGTATGGGTAAATTGAAAACGAGTATTCATACTAAAGTTCAATTTTTGCTTGGCTTCCACTTTGTCTACGCGTGCATCCAGCCTGGCGATTTCGGAATTAAATTCGCTTGCCAGTTTCTCAATGAGAGCCTTTTGCTGAGCATCGGCCTTATTCGCTTTTGTCATAGCATTACCGACAATAACAGCCATTTCGTAGCGGGTTATCGTGCGGTCACCACGGAAGTATCCGTCACCATAGCCATCTAAAATACCATCTTTTGCTAGTTGATTTATGGCATCGTAGGCCCAGTGTTTAGGTGGAACATCTGCAAAGATAGACGGTTGTGCGGCAATTACCGTGGAAGAAAAAGTCATAACAAGTACTAAAACCAGGATGAATACATACCGTTTATTCATAAGCGCCTCCTACTAGAAATATTTTTTTCTGGCATCAACATTGCTTGGTTTGTTAATTCATTGTTATGCCTCCTTCCCGCTGCTCCTATTTACCATTGTCTTCCTAAAGAAAAATCATAAAACATATTGCATCCTCTGCAAAAAGTATGCCACCGGCTGGAATTTGGACAAACTGAAGAATTAAAACCGCTATTAGATTGTTACCACAAAATCTAAAACCGTAAATTGTAGCATATTGCCGCGAACATTCGCAAAGTGTAGCTCCCGTCGCCATAAGATGCACTACACACTGATACATTTTTCAGCAAACCAGAGACGATAATGTAAAATCAGGCCACAGGCAACAGCACCACAACATCCTGCCTTCCGTATAGACCAAAGCACTAACCAGCCTCCTAACAGAAAATTCAGCAATTTTGCCGGTTTGGTAATTACTGGCATGGTACTTGCATTTAAACTCATAGGCAAGGTTTTTTTCTAATAATTCAGACGACAGGCTCTGAGAAGGAGGGATACTTATGACAGCTACAATCATTATTTGCTAGGTAAAGTCCATTGCCGAGTATGTAAAATTCAAAAGGAGGTTAATCGAATGGAGGAAAAAAAGAGTTCATTTGCACTAGGAACTTTTACTTATGGAATAAGCAATACGATCATAATCCTGGTTTTAAGTTTAGCTGTATGGTTTTTGTGGGGACTTGATATCGAAACACTGTTCCCCGGAATGTTCGGCGCCTATTTGTTTTGGGCGGTACTATGTATTGTATTTTTAGGTTTTTGCGGCGAATCATGGCCGTTCACCAAATTGCCGCAGCCACAGGCTGGAATATTGGCCCTTCTTGTCACGTTGATCTTAGATGTTATTATTGTAAATGCCCTAAGCGGCTACGGCAGCGTAATTCCGACCTTCAGCACTGCACCTGGCGGTACCGGCTGGACCGCTATAGCGATGATTGTTCTATTTGGCTTTTATGGTTACGGCGTACAGTCTAATAATATGGATCACTGGCCATGGAAAGATATCGGATTAAAGCAACCGTATGTCGGCATAATTGAAATATTTGTCGGTACTTTTATTACCGGAGTACTATACTTTCTGCTGATGTATCCAACCCTAGCGGCTTATGCAAGCAAAATTCAGCCACTCCTCCCTTTACCTACTGTTGTTGGCTGGTTTTACTCGGTTGTAGTATTTTGGTTGACTTCCGCTCTAATATGTGAAAACTGGCCCTGGACAATGTTCAGTTCGCGGGCTGCTAAAGCGATTGCCTCATTGTTTGGTAACTTTTTGGGCGGTACTGCTGTTTTTTACTTCTTTATGTACCTATTGCAAAATTTTTTAATTCCGGCAAATGCCCAAAAAGCTTTGGGCGATGGGATTACACTGTGGCCGGCACAATTAGGAGTATGCATAGCGGGAGTAGAGCTAGTCATGCTCTTATGCTTCCAAGGCTGGCCGACAACCGGTAGTTTGTCTACCAGGTTACTAATTCGAACCATTATCGGCTTCGCGGTAGGTATACTGGTTTTTTATATCTATACAAGATGGTTTGGCTTTGTACTGCAAGAAGCACCAGTCACTAAGGACTTTGGCGGAAATCCGTTAATGTTTATGGACTTATTTAACTGTGTATTGTTAATATACACAGTGTATTTTGCCAGTTGGCCTTTGAAATCACAAAAATAATTTATATACCACTAAAATAGGGGCTGTGCTGAAATTGTAATTTCAGCACAGCCCCTACTGCTATCCACACATATATTGCACTTATAATTCATTTGCCAAATTATAGAGCTGCTCGGTCAAGCTGGTTATTTCTTCAATACTGGCAGTTACTTGCTCGATAGCTGCCGCCTGCTGCTCCACCGTTAACGCGGTAGTATTTCCCGTAGCTACTGTCTTGTTTACTGATTCTTTAATCATATTCGTAAATTCTTTTATTCTGCCAACCGTTTTCTTAGAATCACCGGAGAGATTACGAATTTCCTGAGCTACCACCCCAAATCCCAGACCGGCCTCACCAGCTCTGGCCGCTTCTATGGCCGCATTAAGACCAAGCAGTCTGGTCTCATCCGCAATTTCTTTAATCAAATCCATTACATCATTAATCTGACCAGACACAACATTTACCTGTTTAATTTCTTCGTTTAACGTATTTTGATTCTGGTTTATATCAGTGGCAGAAGCAGCCAATTCCTGCATGGTTGCAGACACCTGGATAAGGTTTTCATTGATGATGTTCGCCATATTTTTGAGTTTGTACTGATGATACCCGAGTTTTGACAAAGCATTCGCCACCAAATACAAAACAGTAGCAGCTGCTTCCACGCTTTTTAGTGGCATTTGCTGAACGTTATGCAGCTCGGCTATATAGTCATCAGGGTTAACACCGAGCTCTACCGCAATTTTGCGGTATTTTTCTTCATCCGGAGGTTCAATTAATACTTGTCCACCTAGAATAGCTCCGATCTGCTGACCCTCCAACATAATTGGTGCAGCAAAATCGACTAACCCGCCATGACATTGATAGATAGCCGGTTTACCTGTTCGCGCTGATTCTTCGCCGCCTTTCCGGTCACACTCCATACAGCGCTTGCTGCCAATTTCCGTACCACGGGTATATTCCATACAAAATTTCTTAAAATTACTTGGCTGGGTAACAGCGTTACCCGCAACATCTACTGTCAAACTTGCCATACCTAAACATTCAGCAAAGTTATCCTGAAATTGTTGCAGAAAGTTCACATCAATAATCTCATGCAATTTTACTTGTCTCTGGTTAACAGCTTCCTCTGTCACTTTATCACTTCTCATATAGCCTCTTCCCCCTTTTATACTATTGCAGTCAAAACCTTTTGAATATTATATAATGTTCAAAAGGTTTTGACAAATACTTTTGTAATATTGCCAATTTAAAAGCCCCCTGGCATTACGCTAGGGGTAAAGAAGAGTTTTTAATGCCAATTACTACTCGCCGCATAAATTCATTCTTTAGCCGGATCTGATTTTCAAACTTACCTTTGTAAGCTTTTTTATCTGTTCCAGCTTCATAACAGGTAGAATTATCCACATTAATAAGTATTCCCGGCAATCCAATTCGTTCAAAATCCTGACAATGTTTGGTCCAAAAACGTTCACAACAGGTGCCAAAAAAAACCTTACAGCCGCTCTTTTTTAACATTTTTAACTTTTCTTCCAGCATTTCATAATTCTGGATCGTAATCGGCTCCATGCCATATTCCTCTGCAAGTGTAAATGCCTCACCAATATCGCATTGTCCGCAGCGTCCACACCCTTCTGTATAACGAAATTTGCAGTTTACTTTTTTCGCGCAGTATGGCAGCAACAGGGGAATGACTGCTTGCTGAAAAAGATCTGGTAATGTTGCCCAAACTCCGTCGTTAAACCAATTCCCTACGACAGTAATATCCTTCATCTCTTCCGGATGGATACCAAGCTCCATCAGCTGTGTCCTAAGCCTATGATACTGCATTACTAAAATCTCCTCCTGCTACAATTTCATACCAATATAGGCTAAACTAATCTGCCACAATACTACAACACGTTTCCAAATAGTTTATATCATAGCCGAGCGACTGCACGTAATCGACAGTTTCACGTGCGGGATAGGCAATTGCATTAAGGCCGGCATCCACTGCCAATCGTTCTATTGTGCGGGAATACAGGCCTGGCGGGCGGGCGCAGCCTAAAGCTATTGGCGTCGCAGGCAACAGCCATCTGGCGGTGGTAAATATCTCTGCTACTGCCTCTGTTGGCGGCGGCACAACCTCACTCATGGGAGTACTTCGCAAGGGATTTAGGATTACGAGCACCAAACTTGTGGCCCCTTCTGCCGCCACCATCTCTAACGCTTGATATTCTCCGCGAATTTGACCAAAATGAAGTCCAATGACAATATGGGGCGATACTTTGAGGCCTGCCCGCCGAGCCACCCGCAAACTATTATGATAATCTTTATTCGTACGCTGTAAATGGTAAACATCGCGAACGGTTTCACTGTCCCCGATTAAATCAAGCGCCACCCGTGTTATGTTTGCTTGTGCTAACAATTCTGCTGTTTCAGCCGTCAACAGGCCGGGATGAACTACTACCGCGAGACCCATAGCGGCTATTTCTTTAAGTGCGCCGGCAAATGGCAGCAGCGGCACACTGCCGTCACTGCAGGCACCACCACTAACAAGTACACCATGGCAACCACGGTTACGTAAATCTGCAGCTAAGCTAACCAGTAATTCCGGTTTAGTCGCTGATAACATAGTAGTCAGCAAGCGCCCCTGGCAGTGTTCACAGTTACATTGACACTGGGTTCCGGTAATACTAATATTAACAAATGAATTCGCGCTATTTTCGAATAAACCATTGTCATAATGTCGCGAACCTGGAGCATAAAAAGCGATTTTAGTCATTCCATATCTGTCCCTTAATAGTATTCATATCATGTTCTTCTGGTAAAAAAGGATAATTACGCAAATTAGGTCCGGGACGCTCATTACCGTACGGACGATTGCAAGCTACACAACCCTCCCGATTAGGACAACCTGATGTCATAAACGGTTTTCCCTGAGCCAGGTCTGCCCCTAATAACTCCTCCAGCGGCTGCCCAAAGTTCACAATTTTACCCTTGGAATCAAACTGAAATGCACTCTGGGTTATTTGGTTATTATTAAAAAGATAGGCAGCTAGCTGTATACGCCGGTACTGACCATAAGACGGCGGCTTGTGGTTACTCAAGAAACTGCCTGGTTCGGGGCAAAAAGAAAATAGATGTACCTGAGCACCAGCGTCACTAACTTGTCCGATGGTCTTGACCATATCCTGCTCTGTTTCTCCCAACCCGACAATCAAATGCACACTGACCTGATCCCGCCCAAACACCCTGACTGCTTCCTTTACTGCCGCCCAATAGGTTTCCCAGCGATGTGGACCGGCTACAGCCGGTCCGCGCATGGCTGCAAACAGTTCCGGGGTAGCAGCATCAATGGCTACACCAACACAATCTGCGCCAGCCGCCCGTAGCTCCTGAAAAAATGCCCCGGCATCAGGCAGTACCGTTGGCGACACTAACACACTAATTGGCATGCTGATTGCGCCACTAAACCGCCTGACAATACTCACGCAATCGCCGGGTGCTTGGGGATGTGTTATCATTGATATACAAATACGGCCTAACCGTTGCACCCTCATTGCTATCTCCTGCCGGGGCCTGGCTAAAATATCAATGATATCAGCTACTTGATACATTGGCCATTTCACTCTAATAAAGGTATTTTCGTCTGGCTTCGCCTTACGTTCCCTAGCTAAGCCGCAGTAACTGCAATTTGCCCTGCAGCCGTTCTGATAGGTCATAAGTAAATTTAGACTTCCCGGATAGGCATTACGATAAAAGCTTCCCGGTTCCAAGCCTAATGCCATCGCGCCAGCTAAACTTGTCTGTACAAACTCCGGACTTTCCTGCTTTTCGCTAGTATCCATGACCGGCCTCCTCTATAACTCAATATATATAGCAGCAACTATTGCGCGTAATATTCAGGGAAAGCAATCCAATTACGCCTGATTAACGTGGAAAATTCCGCTTTATTGTCTGTCCACCCTTGATTGCGATTTGCAAGTCTGTTGCGAGCAATGGCAAACTGTCGCCCGAATTCAGCCTGTATTGCCGACGTATAGCCATTAGCCAGCTGCTTTCCATCCGGGGAATTAGCTTGCATAATTACTGCGGCTGCCGCCAGCTGTCCACTAACAACAGCGTTCATAATCCCGCCGCCGGTAATCGGATGTGTACATCCAGCCGCATCACCAGCTACCAGCATGTGATCATTAGCTAAACATTGCACCAGGCCGCCTGATGGTATAAGTCCGCCGGTTGTTGCCGGCCCGGCTATATCCAGCACTATCTGACCCTTAACAAGGGTACAGCAAAAATCAGCCAGAAGATCTTTTAACCGCCCTGTAAAAGATGTATGGACTGCCAGACCGACATTGGCGGTTGTCCCTTTGGGAAATACCCAGGCATAACCGCCATACCAAGCCGGGTCAAAGTAAATCTTTGCATACTTCAGCGGTTTGGCCAAAGTCAGTTCCTGCTGCAGCGCTATGCAGGTTTCACCTGCTTGATTGCCTAACTGCTTACTAATCAGCGACCGGGGACCATCACAACCGAGAATAAATCTTCCTGTAACCTCTTGATACTTATTGCCGCACAAGAGAGTTACTACTAAGCCGTTGACAGTAACAGCACGTCCTCCGGTCATAAGTTGTGCACCAGCAGCTGCCGCTGCATCAGCCAACTCCTTATCCCACCTGGCGCGGTGCAGTACATAGCCAGGTGCTCGCAACACACTGGCAACTTCACCATTTATAAACGTTTTGATTCCGGTTACTTGCTGCGCCACATCGCTGGCCCGCAAATCAGCGTACTTGGTAATCATCAGGGGAACAAATTCTGCGCATTGAACATGGTCACCAATTTTCTGCCGTTGCTCTATTACCAGCACCTGTAACCCAGCCTGAGCCAGTCGCCGAGCTGCTGCGCTGCCGGCAGGTCCGGCGCCAATAACTATAACGTCATAGTTATCGCCAATTTTTTTCATGGTCAACCTCTGTTTTTATATTATTTCGGCAGGTTTAGCTGATTTTGCCTGCTCAATGGCAAGCAAAATAGCTTTGATAAAGTCTTCAGCAACAATACCTGGAATTTCAACCTGGTTGTTAGCAAAGAATTTATTAATTGTGGCAATAATCTGCTGCTTGTCTATTGGTGTATTTTTCAAAGTTGTTTCTAAGTCATTAATGGCTCTTGCCGGATAAGCAAAAAAATCACCACTAATAATTAGATATTTGATGACTCTGATGCCTGCATCCAGCCGCATTTGAATCCGTATCAGACCACCTGGAGCTTTATAATTGGCAATGCAGTCAATCGTATTGATAAACGTACTATCTTTGCCGTAAATCCAGTCTTTGCTCTGGAAATACGGCAAGTACTCATTCAGCAATTCGATCTCCTCAGTTATAAGTTCTCCGGGGCAAAAATCATACCCCAATGCTTCCCTAAGGCCGGTCAATATTGCCGACTTTATTTTACTATGCTCTGGAACATAGCCAATTTGTTCTGTAATGGAAGTCACCCGTTCCCGCATTGACTTAACGGCCTTATCACTCAGTTTTTCCAGGGGAAACTGCAAAACCCGCAGCATTTCATCAACATCAAAATCAACCAATATACTACACTGAAAAACGAAGGAGTCTGCTAGTTCGGTACCACCGGTACCGGCAATTTTACGTCCACCTATTTCAATATCGTTTACCGGCCTATAGGCCGCAGGCAGACCGAGGTTCTTTAGCCCCAGAGTCATTGCCTCACATAACAACTTATACATACTTTCTATCTTGCGGGGAATCCCGGGAGTATTTTTTGCGGCATAGATCTCCCACCCTAACTCCAGCGGCCCCCAATATAAACTGCCACCGCCTGTAATGCGGCGGTTGATATCAATTCCTTGCTGCTGACAATAAGATACATTTACTTCCAGGAACGTGTTTTGATGCAACCCAACCAGTACACAAGGCTTAAATTGCAAAAATCGCACTGTGTTGGGAATCAATCCCTGACTATGGGCGTTCATTATGACTTTATCCAAAGCCATATGCTCAGCAGCTGTACGGGGCGCAGAATCTAGCACCCTAAACACAGTGTTATTTTCAGTACTAGGCATTTTCTTTCATGTCCTCGGCTAGCCAGGCCTGCATAGCTGCGGCTGACATCAAGCCGTCAAGTTCAACGGGGCGGGAAAGCTCAATTTCTGCAAACCAACAGTTATACGGCAACTGACTGATTAACGCCGGACTCGCAGTTACCATATCGTTGACTTTGGTTACCAGGCCACTTACCGGCGCGTAAACACGCCCGACCCATTTTCCCGCTTCCAGTGACCCGCAAGTGCCCCCGCCTTCAACAACAGTCCCCACTGTTGGTAAAACCAAATATAAAACATCACCAGTAATATCCAGACCGTAGGGCGTTAATCCAAACAGCACTTTGTTGCCATCCCGTTTAATCCACTGGTAATGGGTATCATACAATAATTCTTCAGGAAAACTCCATTTGCTTACGCTCATTAGCTCCTGCTCCTTTCCCTGCTTGCCAACTTAGTTGTCTATAGCCATTAATAATAATTCTGCAACATCCATTACCTGCAAGGGCAGTTTTTCGGCCCTTGCTGCCTTTTCCAGCATTTGTTCACACTGCTGACAGGCAGATACGACGATACCGGCTCCTGTCTCAGCCGCCTCTTTTATTCGTTTAGCAGCGATGGCATCTGCCAAACCGGCATCTGCACCCTGGAGATTTCCGCCACCACCACAGCAGGTTGATTCTTCTCCATTTGTAGCCATTTCCACAAATTTGATTCCTGGAATACTGGTAATGATTTGCCGCGGCGGGTTGATAATACCGCTGTTGCGCCCTAAATCACAGGGGTCATGGTAAGTCACTGTTTCACTTAGTTCATTTGGCACTAACTTACCTGCAGCAATTAGCTCTGCCAGCATTTCCGTGGCATGAACCAGTCTAAATCCCAGACTCTCACCCAGCACCTCCGGATATACATGGCTCCAGACGTGATAGCAGGAAGCACAGCCGGTCACTAAGGTCTTGGCCCCCATCTTCCGGACAGTATCTACATTATGCCGGGCAAATTCCTTTATCTCATCAGCATGCCCGGCTGCCAGCATGGGAAAACCACAGCACCACTCTTCAGAACCCATTGTGGTATAGTTTACTCCTGCTTTTTCCAATAACTGTACCATGGCAACTGGAACCTGAGCGGCGCGGGGAAAAAAGGAAGATACACAACCGACAAAATACACGACTTCCGCCTCTGGTTCCTGATCCAAATTCTCTGGTATTTCATCTAGCTCTTCCGCCCAGTCAAGTCTGGTTACATTGGCAAAGTTAGAAATATTCTTCTTATCCTTCAGGTTATCTATCATTGCCGTATAAGCTGCCGGTGCCTGGCCGCCAGCTACCAGTTTAGCCCGTAAATCCTTCCATAATGACTGGAGGTCAATCCTTGCAGCGCATGCCCGCGTGCAAGCCCCGCACATTGTGCACTGGGTAATTCTTTTAGCATACTCAGGACTAATAGTGGTCTCACTATTTCGGGCAAATAATTCCCGGGCCAGCGAAATCTTTCCGCGGGGAGCGGCTGACTCCCAGCCAATCTCCTTATATACCGGGCAGTCATTACGGCAATTACCACATCGTCCGCAAATTAGGGTTTCATCAATCAAATTTTTATAAAAGCTGCCCGTACTCATACCTGTTTCCCTCCTATTTTGCCCCTGTACACCAGTGTGGTAGCTGCCAAGAAGTCCATGCCCAAACTAAACAACGCCGGATTCAAGAGCAAGGGAGCTTGATACACTTTACCGGGATTCATAATATTGTTAGGATCAAGTAGTTTTTTTCGCTGTTTAAGCTCAACCATCTCTGCTGCCGTGTGGCACCTGCTTACATAAGGTGTATTCCACAAACCGACACCGTAAGGGCACCCACCATGTTTAGCTCCAATATCATGCAATTTTTTTACTAAAGCCAGACCCTGCAGATAGCCTATAGTATCACGCTCATCCGCATTAAACATCGTCATAACCATAGCATGCTGAGCTGTTACAACATGCCCATAGCTTTTTAGGCCGAGATTTTTTTTGCTTTCAAATAGTTCTATATCTTGAAGATAGACAGCCAGGCTGCTAATCGGCAACCAAATCTCGGCTCCAAGCAAGGAGGGGCCTTCTCTTTTTAGGACTAGAGAAAAAAAGCGGTGCTGCCACTCATGCTCACCTTCTTCGCCTAAATCGCCGCCATTGGCAATTCGCAAACACTTGGTATAATTCTTTTTCGCGGCGGCTGTTTCTGCTTGTGAACCGTCAGCATCAAAAGCTACCGTATAGGCTTTAGCAGCACGTTCACTGCCCAGCCCCAACCTGTAACGCAACGCGTTACAGCCGGGATCGCTAAAGTGCAAATTAAACGGGAGTGCCGCAGATAGTACTGCACTTTCGATAAATCGCTGCATTTGCTTGGCATCATCCAATTCGGCTAAGCCATGCCACTCGGTTTCCGGCAGTGAGCGAACCCTTAATTCTATTTCAGTCACTAGTCCTAAGGTTCCCTCAGAACCAGCCAGCCAGGAAACAGGCGGCTTACTCATGGCGTTTAACTCTTGCACACTGCCATCAGGCATAACAGTCTGAGCTGAAATTACCTGATCCACCACCGGACCGTACTTTAGGCTTCCAAGCCCGTATCCCATCATGACTAACCAGCCACCAACCGTTGCCGCCTGCGCACTGCTCGGATATGAACACGTAGCTAAGCCAAGGCGGTTGAGGGCACGTTCCAGCTGCCACCAGGTCATACCTGCCCCGACCCGCACAATGTTGTTTTCTTTCTCAAGTGCCACTATCTGATCCAAACCGTTTAGATCAACCAGTATCCCTTTGCGCGTACATACCGTATTAAAGTAAACAGTAGAGCCCCCCGCCCGTGCGGTCAGGGGGATTCGCTTCTCAGCTGCCAGCTTGGCAATGCCGGCTACTTCTGCGGTGCTTTGGGGCCTGATCACAATATCCGGCAGAGTATCGGCAATAGGGTTAACCAAAAAATCCGGCACTGGTGCCAAATCACGTTGATAAAAGCCGCGCTCGAACAAATCGGTAGTTGCACGGTCACCAAAGGCAGTCTTCAAATTTTCCAGTATTTGAGCGTCCATATCTTACTCCTTCCCTAAGCGGGATTGGGCATGCCTACCCAATAATTATTCAGGCTTAGAATATTTGGCATGTTCCTCAGTAAAAAATTTATCTGCATCATCGCCGTGGATTAGGTTTTGCAGCCCGGCAGCTAAATCATCAGGCTCCATTACACAAATCCACCCCGCGTCATAGCTGTCACTATTGAGCAGTTTGGGATTTGTCGGCAATTCACCATTGACCTCAAGTACTTTACCCGCCATTGGCACTTGAATTTTGCCGGCCCACTTGCCTGACTGGATTGAAGAAAGCGTAGCCCCGGCTGCGAGTGCTTTCCCGACTCGTGGAATCCTGATAAAGGTAATCTCGCCAGCCAATTTTTGCAAAAAATCAGTAACCCCGATGCGAATTGTGTTGCCTTCCACTTTCACCCATGCATGATCATGAGTGTAATATAAACCTTGCGGAATATTATATTGCTCCATTGATTAATCACTCCTATTTACTTATCTGGCTAATAGCCAACGCAGCAGCAGCTCTTCACTGCCAGCAGCCATATTGCCTGCCATGCTCTGCCGCCACTTAATGATGGCTGATCTGATATCAGAATCACACCACTTGGTACCTAGCAAATAATCCTTCAGGGAATTAATATGGGAATTCGCCCAACAAAGAAAGCCGTTACTTTCAAATTCTATTATTTTTCCGCCCTGGATAATAAGAATTGCATACCCTGGACAGACTTGCCCTGCCTGGTTAACGCATTCCCTGTTGACAGTGACATTAGGTGTAAAACACTCCGGTAAACGGTGGAGACGTATATAGGTTCCTTCGTTAATTTTCACTTGCCGGACTTTGGTTTGCTTGCCTGGCAGGTTAAGAAAGTCAGAACTTGTTAGGTTATCGGCCATAACCTTACTATCTGCCTTTAATTTTTCAGAATACGACGCAGGCTGCAAGTCATCTATCCAGGTAGAAAAATTGGCAATTAACTGTTCTTCAACATCAGTAAAGTCAGGTGTATAACCTAATTCCTCCTCCATGGTCGTTAAATACCGTTCCATGGATAACCTGGTCAGTTCGCGAAACCGCGGACTGGGAAGGTTTAAGACATTGGCCATAGTTGTCCTGTCAAAGGCTACTAAGATATTACCTGTGTACACGGCAAAACCATTAATGTCGCCTGCACCATTTCCTGAAATCTTCTTGCCGTTAACAACAATGTCAGCCGGAGGTTTAAGGGCAGCTCTGATATGGAAACTTGCCAAAGTTCTTACGGCAGGTTGTAAAAATTTGGCAAAAAACTCATCCCGCCGGCCTGCTAACAAAGGATTGTCAGCACGTAACACCAGTTGGAAAAAAATTTGTTCTTTAGCCAGTAAAACCATCCCACCGCCAATATCGCGTCTGATAAGCGGGATATTATGGTCCTGACAGTATTTTGCATTTACTTCTTGCTCAAGGTCATCATGTAAGCCGAGACAGACGCAGGGTGCAGAAGGGCGGCAGATGACTAGCCCTTCTTGCCTTGTTTGCGCCAATACATGATAGATTGCTTGGGTCTCAGCCCATGGCATGAGTCCTAGCCGGTATAAGTTCATCTACACAGTCCTCCTGCACCGGCAATAGCTGGACGTTAAACACAGCAGAAAATTGTTGCTCTAACTTACCCCTGACCTCATCAAGACTGGCATCAATACCGAAATCCCGCATAGTTGCCACTGGGCGGTTGGTGATGCCACAGGGGTTGATTAAACTGAAATACCACATATCGGGATTGATGTTTAAAGAGAATCCGTGTATAGATACCCAGTTACGGACACCAATGCCAATCGCGGCAATTTTCCCCTTTTCGGTCCAGACGCCAGTCAAACCAGTTTCCCGGAAACCTCGAATGCCATATTTAGCCAGTGTCCTGATAATTACTTCTTCCAGCATCCAGGAATAGTGGTGTAAATCCTGTCCATACCTCTTTAGGTCAAGCACCGGATAGCCTACCAATTGACCGGGGCCATGGTAGGTTACATCACCGCCCCGGTCTACTTCAATAACTTCAAGTCCGGCTGCTAACAAGGTTTCCGGTGAGGCTTTAACATTATCCTGGCTGCCAGAACGTCCCATGGTATACACAGGCTCATGCTCCAGTAATATCAGTGTATCGTCACCACGGCCGCTGCGGCGAACAGACGAAATTTCCTGCTGTAATTTCCACGCTGCTGCATACGGGGTTCGTCCTAATAATAACAGCTTACAGATCCTAGAACAGTTCGTCGCCACTTTTGCCTTCTAATCCGGGGTGAACATCAAAACGAACCACACCGACAACAGCTTTGTTGTTAACGGCTTTTTTCACTGCTGCCACCCCTTCATGCCCGAAACCAGCGCAGAGTTCAATTGCGCCAATTCCTTGTTCAACCAGTTCTTCGACTGTTTTCACGGCTGACTTATAGTCGCCTACCCCTACGATTGTCAACTCCACGGCAGGCGTAGTGATAATTGACCTGTGCTGTTTACTATTGGCCTCTGGTGCAATAAAAACAAATGCTGCTTTAAGCATTTATACCCCTCCCCTAATTTTAGTATTTGATTACTAAATAGACAGGTGACCAAGTTTTTCAAAAGAAGATTCAGCATGGTAAGAACTGCGAACCATGGGTCCGGAACTAACTTGGGAAAACCCAATTTTTAAAGCTTCTTCTTTAAGCCATTGAAAAATATCAGGGTGAATATATTCGACGACAGGCAAATGCTCTGCTGACGGTCTAAGATACTGACCCAGGGTAAGCATTTGGCAGCCAGCCGCGAATAAATCTTGCATTACGGCAATTACTTCCTCTGTTTTTTCACCTAAACCCAGCATTAGACCGGATTTTGCCAGTGCCCCCCCGCCGCTTTGGCGTACTCGTCTAATTAATTCTAAGGACCTGGCATATATAGCCTGGGGTCTTACAGTTGAGTATAGTCGTGGCACGGTTTCAATATTATGATTAAGAATATCAGGCTTAGCATCCAATACCGTCTGTAACGCTTCCTTACTCCCCTTAAAGTCGGGAATAAGAACTTCGATTGCGGCCTGCGGCAATTGTTCTCTGATCGCCCGGATGGTGGAGGCAAAATGCGCCGCCCCACCATCACTGAGATCATCCCGGGTAACAGATGTAACAACAACATGCTTTAAACCTAAATGCTTGGCCGTACTGGCTACCATCCCGGGCTCATTAGCATCAACACTATCAGGAATACCATGATTTACAGCACAAAACCGGCAGTTACGGGTGCAGCTGTTTCCCAGAATCATAAATGTGCACGTTTGATTTTTAAAACACTCACCAATATTCGGACAGTCTGCGCTTTCACATACAGTATGCAAATGTCCTTGTTCCAGCAGTGTTTTCATTTGATCAAGCGCCGGTCCCTCTGGCACGGGTAAGGTCAACCATGATGGTTTGTCTGTATCCATGTCTGCTAAGTCCATTATTCTTCGAAGGCTTCAAGAGCTTTAAGCACAGTTGTTGCCAGGTAGGCCATCGATGGTGATCCGCCAAAAGCTACGGCAACTGCTGCTGCTTCCAGAATTTCCTCTCTGGTAGCGCCCTCTTCCAAGGCATTTTTTATATGAATATTCATGCAATACTCGCAGCGTACAGCAAGCGCAATACCGAAGCCAATAAGTTCTTTAACCTTTCGTTCCAGTTCGCCTTCAACATAAGCTGCCTGGTCCATTTGCACGAAGGCGGCAAGAAGTTCCGGGCTATCACCTTGCAAATTACCCATTCCGGTATTTAACTCACTTAGTAATTCAACACTATCTGCTGACATATATATCTCCCTACCTTTTCTAAAAAATATATGATGATTATTTTAATTTAAATAAAAATTTTGTGAGGCTGTTCGATCAGCTTCATTACCAGGGCCAGGAATTCTGCCGCCGGAGCACCGTCAATCACCCGGTGGTCAAATGCTAAGGATAATCCCATAATTGGCCGAATTACGATCTGGTCGCCAACAACAACAGGGGTCTTCACTGTCCGGCCAATTCCCAATATCGCTGATTCCGGCTGATTGATAATGGGGGTAAAGTAATCAACAGAGCCGTAACCACCAAGATTAGTAATAGTAAAACTACCGCCAGTCATCTCTTCGGGGTCCAGTTTATTTTTCCGGGCGCGTTTCGCAAAATCCTTAATTTCCTTACTGATGTCAGCTAAACTTTTTTTGTTGGCATTTTTCACCGCAGGTACGACTAAACCGTCAGGAATCGCGATAGCTACGCCAACATTGACATCTTGTAATACTTTTATTTCCTCGCCATCTAGCGTACTGTTAATTCTTGGATAGAGTTCCAACGCTTTAGCGATAGCTTTGACCAGCATATCGGTTATTGAGATCTTATCAGTATCCTTAACGTCGCTATTGATAGTAGCACGTAAGGCTAGCAAAGCTGATAAATCCACACCGACATGCTGCGTAACTTTCGGTGCAATCGCCCAGCTATTGGCCATATTCTCGCCGATAGCCTGACGCATTCCTTCATAAGGAATAACTTCAAGAGTAGGTCGTTCATCAGTTCCCATACTTAGTTCTTCGATGGCTTTTTCCACGTCTTCTTTGACTATCCGGCCTTCAGGGCCTGTGCCAATTATCTGAGTGTAATCTACACCATTTTCCTGGGCCAAAGCACGGGCAGATGGAGAGATTTTAACCTTAGCCCCGGGCTCTGCACCAACAACTGCCTTCTGCACTCCTGGCTTAGCGGCTGCTTTTGCTGCCGGGGCTGCTTTGCCACTGCTAGGCGCTGCCGCTAATAAGGCACTGATATCTTCGCCGGCATCTCCCATAATTCCCAACAAACCGCCTACTGGCAGCTTGGCTTTCTTGTCAGCAATAATTTTGAGCAAAATCCCATCAACCGGGGCATCAATTTTATTCGCGATTTTATCTGTCATAACTTCCAGGAGAGCTTCCCCTTTTTTGATGGTGTCTCCCTCTTTTTTTAACCACTTGCCTACAGTACCTTCCTTCATGGACAATCCTAGTTTTGGCATATTAATTTGTGTTGCCATAGCTGCTCCTCCTTTGCCAACCTGTCAATTACATATTTCGATAACTATACCCTTTAGCAACTGCGGCCCGTAATACTTCCTCCGCCTTTATCACTTTGGGGCCTTCAAACGTAAGTTTTATCTGTACATCATCACCTGGCCGAACTTCCACTTCCCGTTCGCCATCCAGGGCGATTACACAAGGTGCCGTCACTTCAATTACTTCATCCACATTAATATAATGATAATTCCGGACTGGTACCTTCTCATTGAGGCCTGGTGCAATTGGTGCACGTACCTCGATATTTCCCGGACCAATCTCAATAACCAGGCCCAAATCATCATAAGGTGTTACTGGTGCCAGGTTACCGGCAATGGACGCTATGCCAATGTTATGCGGCTCACCTCTGGTAACGACAATCTTGATTATGCGTTCGGCGTTCCAAACTGCACGTGAACCAATAAAGCTGTCATTAAGTACTACAGCATCTACAAGGGCAATATCTACCGGCTCACCATTTTTATAAATAATCAGCTTTTTACTGGGGTTAATTGCGGGAGCCCCAGTCACAAAACCTTGTGCCACAACTCCGGCCGCCAGGCCGGCAATTGTGCTCTCAATCATGGTTGGAAAAACATTATTGGTGCCAGTGGAAATGGGAAGAAGAGGAACATCCCGGCATCCTTTTGCTACCATACGGTTTGTTCCATCACCGCCCAAGGTAACTATGCAGGCAACACCGCTTCTAGCCATAACCTCTGCTGCATAAAAACTATCAATTTGCGTACCACTCATGCATATATCTGCCTGAACAATTTCAATATCCGGACGATGACGGCTGCAGATACGTTCAGCCGCACCGGGTACAATCCCGTAATATTCCGGCATATAGACAATCTTTTTAATACCGCTTGCAGCCAGGCTCAAAATCAACCGGCGCACAATATTGACTTTCTCCTGATTATCAAAGATCGTGCCATACGCTACCAGACGGCGAATATCTTTACCTGATGCCGGATTAGCAATGATACCAACCTGCCCCATACTTCCCTCCACCACCTATGCCATTAGTTAAAACAGACTCTTAACTGCAGCAATAATTTTCTCTTCACTTGGGATTACGCAGCTTTCCAGCGCCGGACTAAACGGAATTGGAGTGAAAGGCATTGCAACCCGTTTAATCGGAGCATCCAGAAGATCAAGGCCTTCTTCAGCAACCATAGCCGCAATTTCTCCGCCATAACCGCCGATTTTAACTGCTTCATGCACAATAACAAGTTTGCCGGTTTTGCCCACAGACTTCAGGATACTTTCCGTATCAAGCGGTACAAGCGTACGAGGGTCTAATACTTCGGCATTAATTCCTTCCTGAGCCAGAGCTTCAGCTGCCGCCAGGGCCTTATGAACCATCCAGGACCAGGCAACAATGGTAACATCCGAACCTTCTTTTTTTATGTCAGCCTTGCCCAGCGGAATAACGAAATCCCCTTCAGGCACATCACCTTTAATACCTAACAATTGCTTATGCTCAATGTACATTACCGGATTATTATCACGAACCGCTGCAGCCATTAACCCTTTGGCATCTGCAGGAGTCGAAGGCATTACCGTTTTTACACCAGGAATATGGGTAAACCAGGCTTCCATGGATTGTGAGTGTTGGGCTGCAGCCCCCATGCCGCCGCCGCAAGGCGTTCTGAGAACCATCGGGATTTTGGCTTTACCGCCAAACATGTAGTGCATTTTTGCGGCCTGATTGAATAATTCATCCAGGCAAACGCCCATAAAATCAACAAACATAATTTCGGCAATCGGCCGCAAGCCGGCTGCTGCAGCACCTACCGCCGCACCCACAATTGCGGTCTCGCTGATAGGGGTATCAATTACCTGGCCAGGGAATTCATCGACTAGACCAGCTGTCACACCAAAACAACCACCAAACTTACCAACATCTTCACCCCAAATATATACATTGGGGTCGCGCTTCATTTCCAGCCGCATTCCATCTCTAATGGCCTCAGCATATGTCATTTCTTTCATCATGATTTCACCCTCCAAAATTAGATTATTCTGCGTAAACATCTGTTAACGCGTCTTCGGGGTTCGGATAAGGACTGTTTTGCGAGAAGAGGATTGCCGCGTCAATTTGTTTTTCGACTTTTGCCTTAATTTCCTCTAATTCTGATTTGGTGGCATACTTAAGTTCCATAAGTTTCTGCTCGAAGCGGGGTATCGGATCTTTTTTCAGCCAGGCTGCTTGTTCTTCAGGATCTTTATAGGCGCCGGGATCACCTTCAAAATGGCCGCGCCATCTCCAGGTTTTGCATTCCACTAAGCTGGGACCGTCGCCTCTGCGGGCGCGTTCAATAGCCTCAGCGGCAGCTTCGTAAACAGCGATGACATCATTACCATCGACTACTACGCCTGGAATTCCATAGGCAGACGCACGATCGGCAACATCAGTAACTTTCATATGGTCACGCTGGCAATTGGAGATACCGTACAGGTTGTTTTCACAGATAAATACTAAGGGCAGATTCCAGATAGTAGCCATATTTAAGGCTTCATGGAAGGTACCGCGATTTGATGCGGCGTCACCGAAGAAACATACTGCTACAGAGTCGGTTTTCTTATACTTACAGGCAAATGCTGCACCTGTGGAAATTGGCTGGCCGGCACCAACAATGCCGTTGGCTCCCAAAATGCCTAATTCAACATCGGCAATATGCATGGAACCGCCTTTTCCCTTACAATAACCAGTCGCCTTACCAAATAATTCGGCCATCATTAAATCAACCTTACCACCTTTGGCAATTAAATGTCCGTGTCCACGATGCGTACTGGTGATATAGTCTTTGTTTGTTAAACTGGCACAAACACCGGTAGCAACCGCTTCCTCACCCAGGTATAAATGCACAAATCCAGGCAGTTGGTTGTCGGCAAATAATTCTACCGCTTTACTTTCAAAGGCTCTTATGGTCATCATGGTTTCATAAAAAGCAAGCAGTTTCTCTTTTTTAAGTTCCATAATTCTCCCCCCACTTATTTTTTGGCAGTAAATAATTTTAACTAGTGATCATGGTATGTCAACATATACCGTTAATGCGGCTACAGCTACAACTATGGTGTCACCCTCCCCGAGCGCAGACAGATGTACGCCCTTTACGTCTAACCCCCCGGCCACAATTTCAGTGGTAACAGTGCCAAAGGGTACTATTGCTTGTACTTCGTCTTTATTGACTTTATCTGGTGCTGAACACCCGACCCTAATTTCAACAATCATTTGATTAGGATCACTCATTCCGACAATATCAAACAAACCGCACAAGCAGCTTCGTGACATGGCGTCTTTGACTGCTCTTTGGGCTGCTTTGGTAAAATTTCCGCCATGCAAATCAGCGCCAATACCTATCTCGACAATATATCGCCCGCGTTTCATCCTTTCACCTCCGTTCTTACCCCGGTTTTAGCTGTAGTCATTGGTAATGACTATACACCAAATTAATATTGCAAGATGTATGCCAAAAATAAAAGAAACCACATAATCCTAATCAGAATTACGTGATTCCTCTTATTTTTCACGTTACCAGAATATTTTGCACTATTTCTCAGACATTCTGATGTCTAATGCAATAACGATTATTTTTGTAGTCACCTGTAGTAGTGTGTAGCGTTGTACCTACTACACATTGCTACAGTACTTCAATTTGGTTATTCAATAGCATATTTCTTTAGTTTCCGATACAATGTACTGCGGGCAATACCCAGCGTAGCAGCTACTTTGCTGAGATTTCCCCGTTCCTTTGCCAATAACATCTTAATTTCTTCACACTCTTTGCCTGATATCTCACTCTTAATTTCCTGATAATGACATACTCCGGTATTTTCATGGTGTCTTGCTCTCATGGAAAATTCCCGCCCAGGTGAGCAACAAAGCTCAGGCGGTAAACAGGCTATGGAAATCCTCTGATTTTCAGTGAGATTACAAGCTCGTTCAACAACATTATGAACTTGCCTGACATTACCCGGCCAATCATACGAATTAATACAGTCTAAGACATCAGCCTCTATCGTATACTCACAGCCTTGCTCACTACCAATCTGCTCGACAAAATAACGGAACAGTATTTCAATGTCATCACGACGATCGCGCAAGGGTGGTATTTCAATCGTAAACACATTTAACCGGTAATATAAATCCTGACGGAAAGTCCCATTTGCCACCAACTGATTTAAGTCTTTATTAGTAGCACAGATGATACGTACGTCAATTGGAATGACTTTGTTTCCACCAAGACGGGCAACTTTCTTTTCTTGCAGTACTCTGAGTAAAGCCACCTGTTGTTCTAAAGGCATGTCCCCTATTTCATCAAGAAACAATGTTCCACCGGAAGCCAATTCAAAATTGCCTGGTCTGCCACCGCGCTTGGCACCGGTAAAGGCCCCCTCTTCATAGCCAAATAATTCGCTGCCGATAAGTTCACGTGGTATAGCCCCACAGTTCACGGCAATAAAGGGGCCACTGCGCCGTGAACTCCGGCAGTGAATTGCCTGGGCAAACATCTCTTTACCTGTACCACTTTCACCCCGCAGAATAACATTGGAGGAAGTCGCTGCTGCTAACGATGCCTGGCGTATTGCCTCTGAAATTTGCTGACTCTTGCCAATAATGTCACTAAATTTAAATGTCGTATAATGACCGCTAAACCGATTAACCAGATTGTGGACTTTTTCCATTGGCCGCAAAATAATAACGCCACCATTTATACAGCCCTGTTTATCAAATATAGTTTCACCAGATATAACACAACGACTTGGCCCCATTTCCGTGTCGGTAAAAAACTCGACATCTGCATAAGCTGCTTTACCGTTCAATAATGTCTGAATTAACTGATTTTTTCCCTTAAAAATAGTCTGCACTGAAGCACCATTTAAGATATTACCGCTTTTTCCCAGAATTTTTTGGGCTATCGGATTAAATTCTCTCACCTTACCCCAGCGGTCAAAGAAAATTACGCCATCTGACATGGTGTTAAATATACTGGACAAGCGTTTATTCATCAGTGATAACTCATAATTTTTTTGCTTAATACCAATTTGCATAGTAATCGCATTTGCAGCAGCGGCCACCATTGCCAAGGTATGAGAGTAAGCGGACTGGGCTGGTCCGGATATATCAAGTAAGGCGACAATTTGGCCGTCATAACCATAAATAGGTGCAGCCGAACACGTCCACCAATGGTGTTTGCGGCAGTAATGCTCTGCTCCGGAAACCTGTACCGGCGCTCCGGTCTTCAGGCCAATGGCGATTGCGTTTGTTCCTACATCTTCCTCCCGCCAGCTGGCTCCCTGCACAAAGGAGAGGTGCCTGGCACTTGTCAGAACCTCGGCATCGCCAAAACGTTCCATTATATACCCATTCTCATCACTCAACACAACAATAAAGCCAGAATTACGGAAAAATTCGTAAATATTGGCCATGAAGGGTTTAGCAATATCTACAATGTCCTGGTTCTTTTCCAGCATCATATAAATGTCATGTTTTTCCAGAACATTCAGACATTTACCGTCGTTAGGATTTAGATCAATTTGCGAACATCTGACCCATGAGTCAGCAATTTGTGGTAAAATGATCCGGCTTTCTAATTCACCTTTACTAATAAATTTTTTCCAAATCAAATCCTTACTGATTATGCTTATAGGGTTGTCGCATGCCATTTTTCACACCACCTATCGATAATCTAGGTATTTGTATTATCTATAATATATTATAGCAAGTGAACTCGTTTCAGCATAGCTGAAACATCGGGAATTCAGTTGGAAAATCTACTCCACCTGAATGAACGCCGCCTAATTGAGGCTGGAGTCTTGACTCGTATCCAAAGATAAATGAAGCATAAAATGTCACGAATGATAAATTATGCTTCAGGTTACCTAATTGTTTTCCCATTACATTAGTTAATGCAAATGCCTTCGCCATTAAGAATCTTTTTCATATTCTTCATCGAACACATTTTACCACACATCGTGCAAGTATCTTCGCTTTCAGGTGCAGATTCTTCCCGATAGGCTCTGGCCTTATCCGGATCAATAGCTAGCTCAATCATTTGGGGAAAGTCAATATCTGCTCTGGCAGCACTCATTTTATTATCCCACTCCCGGGCGCCGGGCAATCCTTTAGCGATATCTGCTGCATGAGCTGCTATTCTCACCGCAATTATACCTTCTTTCATATCACTTAGGTCAGGTAGTTTTAGATGCTCAGCCGGAGTTACGTAACAGAGGAAATTAGCACCGTTGGCCGCTGCTATGGCCCCGCCAATGGCACTGGTAATGTGATCATAGCCAGGAGCGATGTCAGTAACCAGTGGCCCCAGAACATAAAAAGGCGCTCCGTGGCAGAGTCTTTTTTCTAGCATCATATTCCCGGCAATTTCATTAAGTGCCATATGTCCCGGGCCTTCAATCATTACCTGCACATCTTTCGCCCAGGCGCGTTTGGTAAGCTCTCCAAGTACAATGAGCTCTTCAATTTGTGCAGCATCTGTCGAGTCATTGATCGAACCAGGACGGCAGGCATCGCCAAGACTTATGGTTACGTCGTATTTGGCGCAGATATCCAGTAAGCGGTCATAATGCTCGTAGAAAGGATTCTCTTGCCCGTTAAGTTCCATCCAGGCAAATAGCAGCGAGCCACCCCGGGATACCAGATTAGTAAGACGCTTATTGCGCTTAACTTTTTCGACCGTGGCCCGGTTTAAGCCGCAGTGTATTGTCATAAAATCGACACCATCTGCCGCATGCGTTTCTACTACCTGGAAGAATTCATCGACAGTAATATCCTTTAATTCTTTATCTAATGCCCCTACCGCATCATACATGGGTACTGTCCCAATCATTACCGGACAAGTATCAATTAGCAGACGCCGGAACTCCTGGGTCTTACCATAACAGCTCAAATCCATAATTGCTTCTGCTTTTAATGCTACTGCGCTGTTGGCTTTTTCCAATTCCAGCGCTAAATCACAGCAGTCTTTGGAAACACCAAGATTCACGTTTATCTTCGTCCTGAGGCCGTCTCCAACCCCCTCCGGACTAAGTGTTGTGTGATTTTTGTTAGCAGGAATAACAATCTTGCCTTCGGCCACAAGTTCACGAAGACGAGTAACCTCCATTTTTTCTTTGGCCGCAACAATTTGCATTTCTTTAGTAATCAGTCCTTGTTTCGCAGCATTCATTTGTGTAGTAAAGTTCACGCTAATCCCCTCCTTTTACTATGTACGACAAAAATAACGAGACATGGCCTGGAAAAGCCTGTCTCATAACAATCACAGCTAGCTTCCCGTCTACTGGCACTGACTGCAACATGTTCTAAGGGTCAGAAAAATTACTGTATTGTATACTAAATATGATTGCAAGATTTATGCCAACAAAAAAAGGGACCACATAACTCCTCTTCACAGAGGTTATGTGGTCCCTTTCATCTCAACCTTTTCACAATAATTATAGTATGCCTAAGCATTGCGTTATCCCCGTCAGTTACTACTGTTTTTGTAGCACTGTGTAGCAAAGTGTAGCGTATATATACTACGCTTTGCTACATAGTTTAAATCTGCCCTGAAGGCCTGTGACTTACAGCTTGCGGCTGCCGCGTTTGGTTATCGCAATGCCTTCTTTACATAGCGGACAATCCTGACTCTGGTAGGTAGGAACAGTTAAATGTAATAGTGCCTGGGCCGGAATGCCGAAATCGGCCTTGCCGCCACTTCGGTCAACCAGCATACCAACAGCTACCGGAACACCGCCATGTTCACGAACTACATCAACTACCTCTTTTACTGAACCGCCGGTTGTTACAATATCTTCAACAATCAGGACCCGCTGTCCTTTCTCAATAACAAAACCACGTCTAAGTGTCATCTTACCGTTTTCGCGCTCAGTGAAAATCGCGCGGGTACCGAGATGTTTTCCCACTTCATGGGCCAGAATAATACCGCCGGTTACCGGGCCAATGACAAGCTCAATATTGTCGTTGGCGAAGCGCTCTGCCATGGCTGCACAGAGATTTTCGGTATGTTTAGGGTACTGTAGTACCTGAAATTTTTCAACATATAACGGACTATGTAAACCAGAGGTTAGTAAAAAATGCCCTTCTAAGATAGCCCCTGTTTCTACAAAAATTTGTCGAACTTCTGCTTCGTTCATTATGCGTTCCTCATTTCTTCTAAAATTGAGAGCGCGGCCGCACGCGGATTTTCAGCTTTAGTAATCGGTCGGCCTACTACCAGATAATGAGCGCCTGCCTTCAGCGCATCAGCTGGAGTAGCTACCCGGCTTTGGTCATTTAAGGCTGCGCCTTGAGGACGAACACCAGGTGTAACAATGGCAAAATCTTCGCCACAGGCCTCTCTGATCCGCCCAGCTTCCTGCGGCGACGCTACCACCCCGTCCAAGCCCGCTTCCTGGGCCAGCTTGGCCAGATGTACAACTTGTTCAGGAATACTGGAAGATGAACGCAGGGCAGCCCATTCGGTGTTATTCATACTTGTCAGCACCGTGACAGCAATTAACTTGGGCCGGGGTATGTTGAGACTAGTCGCTGTTTCAGCTACTTGCCCGGCAGCCGCCCGCATCATGGCCGGCCCGCCTGATGCCTGGACATTAATCATCGCTGCACCTAACCGGGTCAGCGAAGCCGCACCCTGGGCCACTGTATTCGGGATATCGTGCATTTTTAAATCCAAAAAAACGTCTTTGCCTTTCTCGCGCAAATAAGTCAGACATTCCATGCCAACAGCATAAAAAAGCTGCATGCCTACTTTATAGTAGCTTACGGCATCGCCTAAGCTTTCGACAAGCTCTCTGACTTCTGCCATTGAGGCAAAATCAAGGGCTACTATTAATCGATTACGTACTTGTTCCACTCTTTATCCTCCATCTTAGGTGCTTTAGCCGCAGTTCACCTTGCCGACAAGGTCACCAATCTGAGTTAAACCACGTTTAGTAAGATAATCTCTAATTCCTTCAGCCACTTCCACAGATACATAAGGATTAACAAAGTTTGCTGTGCCAACAGCCACCGCACTGGCCCCGGCCAAAATAAATTCAATGGCATCTTCAGCAGTCATAATGCCGCCCATGCCAATAATCGGTACTTTGACGGCTTGCGCTACCTGCCATACCATTCTCACCGCAACCGGCTTTATTGCCGGACCGGATAAGCCGCCCACTGTGTTGCCCAGAACAGGCTGCCAGGTCTTGATATCAATCGCCATCCCCAGCAAGGTATTAATGAGCGAAATAGCATCTGCACCGGCGTCTTCTACCGCTCTGGCCATGAGCACAACATCAGTGACATTAGGCGATAACTTGACAATTACCGGCAAGCTTGTTTTTTTCTTTACTTCCCGTACTACTTCAGACGCACTTTCCGGGCAGGTTCCAAAGGCAATCCCGCCTTGTTTTACATTAGGGCAGGAAATATTGACTTCTAAGCCAGCAATTCCTGACTGATCCAGTCTGGCTGCCAACTCGCCATAGTCTTCTACCGTATTACCGGAAATATTGACAATAACAGGTACTTGGTAGGCAGCTAATTTTGGCATGGTCTTCGTAATAAATTCGTCAACACCAGGGTTTTCCAGCCCAATACAGTTCATCATCCCAGCCGGTGTTTCCGCTATGCGGCGCCCGTTATTACCCATCTTAGGTGCCAGCGTTGTGCCCTTAACGACAATGGCGCCGACCTTGTTCAAATCAACAAAGTCGCTGTATTCCAGACCAAAGCCAAATGTGCCTGACGCGGTCATAACCGGCGTCTTCATTTTTATTCCGGCAATATTGACCGCCAGCATTGCTTTTGATGTATTCACCATACCACCTCCTGAGCCCAGAATACCGGGCCGTCAGTGCACACCTTGTGCCGTTTGCCGCCGGTACTCTCACAAGTGCAGGACAGACAGGCTCCCACGCCGCAAGCCATGTAATCTTCCAGGGATACCTGACAAGGAACATCATACTGGGCTGCAACCTCAGCCACGCCCGCAAGCATAACATGAGGCCCACAGGCATAGATAGCATCAAACTTGTCCTGTTTCAGTAGTTCAGGCAGTAGATCCACGGTAAAACCATGGTGACCAATACTGCCATCATCTGATGTAATATGGATGTTTTGACATACACTGGCATAAAGGTTTGGCCAAAATAACTCCTGCTCATTACGTCCTCCCATCAAGATAGTGGCTGGGCAGAAACAAAAAGCTCTGGCCAACAGGAGCAGCGGTGCCAGTCCCATACCGCCCCCCACAAGCAGGGGGCGCTTAGCAGTTACATCAAAACCATTGCCAAGTGGGCCCATACAATTGATGGTATCACCTGGCTGAAGCTTAGTCATGAGCACCGTTCCCCGACCAACAACACGATAAATAAAAGTTAATGTTCCTTTCGCCGGGTCACAGTCTGCAATGCTGAATGGCCGCCGGAGCAGCGGGTCAATCGTGTCGGTCAGCCGAATATGAACAAACTGGCCAGGTCTGGTAATACTGGCAATCTCAGCAGCAGCTACTACCAATTCCCATACGTCTCCGGCAAGGACAGTATGTTTCATCACCTGAGCAGTCACACAGGTTTTAGTCACAGTTTCTTTCGCCTCCACTTACATAATCCTGCAGTGCCAGTACATAGAGAAACTTTCTTTGCCGTATGATGCTAAGTACATCAAGAACAGCATTGGCTGTATCCATCGAAGTCAGACACAATAGTGAATGCTCGACAGCGGCCCTTCTGATTTTGAAACCATCACTATCAAAATCCCGTCCTTTAGTCAGAGTATTAATCACCATATTGATTTTTCCCGCTTTAATCATCTCAATAATATGAGGCTGCTGTTCATGCAACTTGGGTACCATACCAACAGTCAAGCCTAAGGAACTGAGGTAACTAGCCGTGCCGCTGGTGGCGATTAGTTCATAGCCCATTTTGGCAAATTCTTTGGCAATCTCGCCTGCTTCTGCTTTGTCTTTATCGGCGACTGTCACCAGAATAGTTCCGGTTTGTGGCACATTCATCCCGGCGCCGATAATTCCTTTATACAGTGCCCGGGCATAGTTATAGTCAATACCTAATACTTCACCTGTAGACTTCATCTCTGGTCCAAGGGAAATATCTACCTGCTGCATTTTAGCAAAAGAGAATACCGGCACTTTTACGGCAATGTATTCTCTAGCAGGCAGCAGTCCTGTTGTATATCCCATTTCCTGCAAGCTTTCACCAAGAGCTACGCGGGTGGCAACATCCACCATCGGCACATCGGTAATCTTGCTAAGGTAAGGGATGGTCCGGCTGGAACGGGGGTTTACCTCGATTACATATACTTCTTCATCCATGACTACATATTGAATGTTGATAAGACCTTTTACCGTAAGTCCCCTGGCCAGCAGTCCCGTGTATTCAACAATGGTGTCAATAACCTTTTGGGAGAGTGTTTGCGGCGGATAGACGGCGATACTATCGCCAGAGTGGACACCGGCCCGTTCGATATGTTCCATAATGCCAGGGATGACAAAATCCTTACCATCTGAGATGGCATCAACTTCAACCTCAGTACCTTGCATATAGCGGTCAACTAAAACCGGATGTTCAGGTGAGGCTTTAACGGCCCGCACCATATAATCCTTTAACTCGGTTTCGTTGTAAACAATCTCCATGGCCCGCCCGCCAAGTACATAAGAAGGACGAACGACAACTGGGTAGCCGATCTTGGCGGCAGCCTGCGGTGCCAATGCGGCATCAGTGATCGATTCTCCTTTAGGACGCGGAATATTCAACTTACTCAGTAATTCATCAAACTTTTCCCGGTCTTCAGCCCGGTCAATATCTTCCACACTTGTGCCAAAAATTTTGACCCCAGCTCTTGATAATGGTCCGGCCAAATTGATGGCTGTCTGTCCACCGAACTGGACAATAACACCCTCAGGTTTTTCTTTATCAATGATATTAAGCACATCTTCCGGGGTAAGCGGTTCAAAGTACAGGCGATCAGATGTGTCAAAATCGGTAGAAACAGTTTCCGGATTGTTATTGACAATGACGGATTCAATTCCGAGCTCTCTGAGTGCCCAGACTGAATGCACTGAGCAATAGTCAAACTCTATGCCCTGACCGATCCGAATGGGGCCTGATCCCAGTACCATGACTTTGCGTTTATCGGTTGTCATGACTTCATCTTCCTGCGCATAGGTGGAGTAGTAGTAAGGGGTAACAGCCTCAAACTCAGCGGCGCAAGTGTCAACCATTTTGTAACAGGGCACAATATTGGCCTGCTTGCGCATCTCCCGGATTTCGTATACTTTTTTGCCTGCAAGTTCGCCAATACTCTTATCAGCAAAGCCCATTTTTTTGGCAGCCAAGAGTACGTCAGGGGACAGGTTTTGGCTGATTTGCCGTTCCATCGCCACGATATTCTCAATCTTATCTAAGAAAAATTTATCAATTGCTGTTATGGCATGTATTTCGTCTACAGCAACCCCACGCCGTAAGGCTTCAGCAATCATAAACGATCGTTCATCATTGGCAAGTTTTAGTTTTTCGATTACTTCCTCTTTACTCAGCGCGGCAAACTCTGGGATATACAGACGATTTAAGCTAATCTCCAACGATCGCACAGCTTTTAAGAGCGCGCCCTCAAAGTTGCGATCAATGGACATAACCTCGCCGGTAGCCTTCATCTGGGTACCAAGAATCCGGTCAGCAAAACTGAACTTGTCAAACGGCCACCGCGGGAATTTCACAACCACATAATCTAGTGCGGGTTCGAAACAAGCCTTGGTCTTACCTGTTACCGCATTCGTAATCTCGTCTAAGTTATAGCCGATAGCAATCTTAGTAGCTACTTTGGCAATCGGGTAACCAGTAGCCTTTGAGGCCAGAGCACTGGAACGGCTGACCCGGGGGTTTACTTCAATAACAATGTAATTACTGCTTTTCGGGTCAAGTGCGTACTGGACGTTACAACCGCCCTCAATCCCCAGAGCGCGAATGATTTTTAGCGATGCACTTCTCAGCATCTGGTATTCGTAGTCTGTCAACGTCTGCGACGGAGCTACAACAATACTGTCACCGGTATGAATGCCGACAGGGTCAAAGTTTTCCATATTACACACTGTGATACAATTGTCAGCGGCGTCACGAATGACTTCATACTCGATTTCTTTCCAACCGGCGACACTGCGTTCAATCAGGGCCTGACCAATAAAACTATATTTTAGCCCTCTATTAACTGTGTCAATAAGCTCCTCATCATTGTGGGCAATGCCACCGCCTGTTCCGCCCATCGTGTATGCTGGACGCACAATGAGTGGATAGCCGATTTCCTCAGCAAATTTGAGTGCACTGTCAATATCTTCGACAATGGTACTGGCCGGAATAGGCTGACCAAGTTCTTCCATCGTGGCCTTAAATAGTTCTCTGTCTTCCGCCTTTTTGATGGCTTCCAGCGGTGTACCCAAAAGTTCTACCTGATACTTTTCCAGTACGCCTTTATCAGCAAGTTTGACAGCTAAATTGAGGCCTGCCTGACCGCCTAACGTGGCTAACAACCCGTCAGGACGTTCTTTTACAATAATTTCCTCCAAATATTCCGGAGTCAGCGGTTCGATATATACCCAGTCAGCAACATGAGTATCAGTCATAATGGTAGCCGGATTACTATTAACCAGCACAACCTCAAAGCCTTCTTCTTTCAGCGCCCGGCACGCCTGCGTGCCGGCATAATCGAATTCAGCGGCTTGGCCGATGACTATCGGACCTGAACCAATGACCATAATCTTTTTTAAATGTTCTTTTTTGGGCACCGTTAGTTCCCCCTCGCCTTACTCTGCGTTTTATCGAGTAAATTCATAAATTCTTCGAACATATAGGTACTGTCATCTGGACCAGGGGCTGCTTCCGGGTGATATTGAACCGAAAATACCGGCAGGCTGTTATGCCGCAAACCTTCGATGGTATTATCATTGACTGCGCGGTGCGTTATTGTCACATCAAGTCCGGCCAGTGATTGTTCTTCGATCGCATACCCGTGATTTTGAGAAGTGATATATACACGGCCGGTAGTCAAATCCTTAACCGGGTGATTTGATCCGCGATGACCAAACTTCATTTTATAGGTATCGCCGCCTAATGCCAGCGCTAAGAGCTGATGGCCCAGGCAAATACCAAATATCGGCTTTTTACCGATCAGTTGGCGCACTGTCTCCACCGGCGCATCTTTCGGATCACCAGGTCCATTGGACAAAAAGATACCATCAGGATTAAGGGCTAGTACTTCCTCTGCCGGTGTATTGGCAGGCAATACGGTTATATTGCAGCCGGCTTTGGCCATAGAGTTTAAAATGTTGCGTTTAATTCCAAAATCCATAACTGCAACATGCGCTCCCTGGCCTGGTATTCTATAAGCTTTAGGAGTTGTAACCTCTTCCACTACCTCAATAAAAGGTGGCGTAGCAAACAATTCGGCAATCTCAATCTCTTTGGCACTTGCTGGTACGATAACGCCTTTCATTGTGCCATGCGCGCGTATCCGTCTGGTAATTGCCCTGGTATCAACACCATATATACAGGGAATATTCCTTGCTTTAAGATAGGAAACCAAGGAGTCTTCCGCTTGCCAGCTGCTGGGCCGGCCACATAATTCACTGATTACAAAGCCGCGCACGAAGGATTGTCGGCTTTGTTCAAAAAGTTCAGCTACACCGTAGTTCCCGATGAGCGGATATGTCATTGTTACAATTTGTCCACAGTAGGACGGATCTGTTAATACTTCCTGGTAACCGGTCATACCGGTGTTGAATACTACTTCCCCGACTGTGTTAGTACCGGAAGCAAGCATCCCTTGGAAAACGCTGCCGTCTTCCAATATCAGTTTGCCATTCATCTAAGCACCTCGCCATTTTGCATAATTATACTGCCGTTCACTATAGTAATTAGCGATTTACCCTTTAAATTCCTGCCTTCAAACGGAGAATGTTTGCCACGAGTATAAAATTTTATGCAGTCTACACTCCATTTATATT
Organism: Sporomusa sp. 246TCP1; assembly: GCF_057319775.1. Taxonomy (NCBI): domain Bacteria; kingdom Bacillati; phylum Bacillota; class Negativicutes; order Selenomonadales; family Sporomusaceae; genus Sporomusa; species Sporomusa sp. 246TCP1. Next base: position 2,362,082 of record NZ_CM170492.1, read on the forward strand.
CAGTGTCAATAATCGCAATATCGGCTGGAGCGCCTACTTTTAAGTGTCCGCTTGCTACTCCAAGAATTTTGGCTGGTGCAAATGACATTTTTTCAATTACTTCCATTAGTGAAAGCTTGCCTGTATGATAAAGTCCTGTAAGGATAACACCAAGTGCTGTTTCCAAACCGGCAAAACCACTGGGAGCATACCGAAATTCCACATCTTTTTCTTCAAAAGCATGAGGAGCATGATCAGTAGCGATGGCATCAATTGTCCCATCTTTCAGACCGGCAATCAGCGCCTCAACATGATCAGTCGAGCGGAGCGGTGGATTTACCTTAAAGGCAGTGTTAAAGCTTCTTAGTTCTTCGTCTGTCAGTGTCAGGTGATGTGGCGTGGCTTCTGCTGTTACTTTTACGCCACGCTCTTTAGCCTTACGGATAAGCTCAACCGCTCCCTTACTGCTGACATGGGCGATGTGGAGCGGAGCGCCCGTATATTCGGCCAGCATAATATCTCTGGCTACCGCGATATCTTCGGCAACCGACGGGCGGCCTTTGAGTCCCAGCATGGCCGATACCGCACCTTCATGCATAAACCCTTCACCGGCAAGCTCCTCATCTTCGGAATGGGTGATGACCGGGCGATCAAACATCCCTGTATATTCAAAACCGGTTTTCAGTAAGCGGGTACTGTCCAGATGCCCGCCGTCATCGGAAATTGCTACTGCTCCCGCCTGGATCATATCACCGATTTCAGCCAGTTCCTTACCTTCTAACCCTTTACTGAGAGCACCGATTACCTTAACGTTGACAACACCTTCGGTTTGCCCGCGTTGTATGATCCCTGATACGATAATCGAACTATCCACAACAGGCTTGGTGTTTGGCATACAGGCAATGGTAGTAAAACCGCCTGCCGCTGCCGCCCGTGTACCTGAAGCAATATCTTCTTTGGCCTCAAGCCCCGGTTCCCGCAAGTGGACATGCATATCAACAAGACCTGGCGCGACAACTAACCCTGCCGCATCAATTACCTGGGCTTCTCCTGCCTCCAGGTTCGGACCAATAGCGGCAATTTTGCCAGCTTCTATTAAGATATCACCGATAGTGTCCATGTTTTCAGCCGGATTTATGATTCGTCCACCTTTAATTAGCAGTTTCAATGCGAGTCCCTCCCATCAGAACTAAAAATAACAGCGCCATTCTGACTGCCAGGCCATTTTTTACCTGTTCCTGTATGGCCGATTGTTCGCCATAGGCAATGTCTGGTGCAATTTCCAGACCGCGGTTCATCGGGCCGGGATGCATCAAGAGCGCATCAGGTTTAGCTAAGGCTAACCGGTCGGTGTTAACTCCAAACAGGCGAGCATACTCTCTGGCCGAAGGAAACAATCCTTTTTTCTGCCGCTCGCGCTGAATGCGCAGTACATTAACGACATCTGCCTGGTCAAGAGCAGCTTCCACCCGGTTGTGTACCTTGACACCAACTTTTTCTATATCGCGTGGCAGTAGTGTCTGCGGTCCGGCAAGATGAACCTCGGCTCCCATTTTCTGCAGACCCCAGATATTGGAGCGCGCCACCCGGCTATGCAAGATATCGCCGACAATCGCCACTTTAAGTCCGGCAATTTTTCCTTTGTATTGTTTAATCGTAAACATATCCAGCAACCCCTGTGTCGGGTGTTCATGCGCCCCGTCACCGGCATTAATGATAACTGGTTTTACGGCATTGGCAGCATATTGTGATGAGCCTTCCGCCTCATGGCGCATAACGATAATGTCTACGCCCATAGCTTCCACGGTAAGGAGAGTATCACGCAAGCTCTCACCTTTAGTCACACTGCTTGAGCTTGTCGAAATGTTAATTACATCAGCCCCAAGATATTTACCAGCCAATTCAAACGAGGTACGTGTCCGGGTGCTATTCTCAAAGAACAGATTCACAATCGCTTTACCGCGTAAGGTTGGTGCTTTCTTAATATCCCTGTCAATAATATTCTTCATTTCTTTTGCCGTATCCAAAATCAAATCCATTTCATCGGCGGACATCGTTTCCAGACCCAGGATATCTTTGTTTCTGAGCGATACTTGAGCTTTACTCATTACACACTCCCCCTTCGTATTTATAAAGAAAACTCCTTGCCTAAATAGCGCAAGGAGTTATTTCATAGCCATGCCAATAAGCACAAACAGCTACCAACATCCTTGCCGACCTCTCAGGATCATTTTAAAGGATAGTATTTGCTTTTGTTAGATATAATAAAAGCCTTCTTGCCGTGAAAAGCGCACAAGAAGGCGTAAATAATCCTTACCGTCCCCTTGCCAGCCTCACAGGACCAGCTTAAAGGCCATATTCTTATTGGTAAGATAATAACAGATTTCGCCAAGGGTTGTCAAGAGGGTATCGTCTACTTCGTTTACCCTTCGTTCACAACCTCCAGCATACCACTAACATGAATACTCTTACTAATTGCCGTATTGCAATGCCTTTGTGTAGACTATATCTTTATTCGGGACAGATAACCTGTCCCTTGTCCCTTATACAAAATTAACACCTCCTAACGGAAGAGGTTAGGAGGGTTCCTATTATGTGCTAGATTTTTTGCCTTTAGTCATACTTAGAATATGGTTAATATATTGATTAGTACTAATACCTTCGCGCTTTGCGCTAGAATCTACCCATCGGTGGAGGCTCTTGGGCATTCTCAATGAAAACCTACCATTGCACTGGTCGGTGGAATAAGGCTCTGGAACCTCTTCTCCTTCAGCCAGTATATCTCCAATATAAGCTTCTTTTGCTTCCATAGCATCTTGTATAGCTTCGTTCACCGAATCTCCAGTTCCGATACATCCTTTTAAATCTTGAAACTCGACCATCCATCCACTGCCTTCATCTTCGATTAGCGGACGTACCGAGAATGGGTATTCAAGTTTTAAATAATCTTCTAATGTTTTACGCAAGGTGAATTCACCTTCCTATTATATATATGTGTTTATTAAATTTTTTTTAGTGTGTGTTTAGTGGGCAGAAGGGATTACTCGCCTTCTACTAATTCGATTGCTTGCTTAACGTAAGTACCTTTTAATGGCTTCTGCCTTGGAACTGTTAAGCGTTCTCCATTGAGGCGATAAACTCTATGACTACCTTTTCCTTCGCGGAATGTCGCACCGTGCATAGTAAGGTACTTATGGAGTTCCTCAAAACTTACATCATTTGGGTTGGTCTTAATAGCCTGTATTAGCTTCTCCTTTTGTGACAAGATCGACACACTCCTAAATCGCAGCGAATGAAGGCCACATTTTCATTATAAATTGACATCATATATGCTGTCAAGCTGGTAAAAGGTTATTTTGGGCAAAAGGATTCAACGGCCTGAAGGGACAGGTTTGCCGCGTACCCCGTTTGATGGACAGTAGAAACACATAGTATACTGATATCAGAGAGGGGATAGAAAAGATGAAGCAAGCTAAGAAGTACAGCGCAGAATATAAGATGGAAGCAATTCGACGATTGGAGCAGACGGGTGAATCGGTCGCTAAAGTGGCTGCTGATCTTGGGGTTAATGAAAATACGATGCACGGATGGATAAAGCGGCACCGTGAAAAACCGGTAAATCCTTTTCCCGGCAGCGGCAAGCTCAGCGACGATGATGAAAAGATGCGTAAGCTGGAACGAGAAATTCGTGAGCTGCGGGAGGAAAATGAGATTTTAAAAAAGGCGGCGCAGTACTTCGCCAAGAACCTCAAGTAAAAAGGTTCGAGTTTATCGCAGAACACCGCCATGAATATCGGGTAGCGAAGCTATGTGAAGTGCTCTTTGTTGCAAGAAGCGCTTATTACGCATGGGAAAAACGCCCGGCAAGCAATAGAACGCTTGAAAATCAAGCATTAGCTGAAAAAATCAAAGAAATTCATGAAAGAAAGAATCGGACCTGTGGCAGCCGGAAGATGACCCGGGAACTACGACGACTCGGCAATCATGTAAACCATAAGCGGGTCGAACGAATCATGAAACAAGAAGGAATCCGCTCGAAAGTAGCCAGGAAGTTTAAGGCCACTACGAATTCTAACCATACCCTGCCGGTAGCTGAAAACCTCTTAAATCGTGAGTTCACAGCAGAAAAACCTAATCAGAAGATGGTAAGCGATATTACCTATGTATGGACTGAGGAAGGTTGGCTATATGTTGCTGGAATAATGGATCTTTGCGGACAGAAGATAGTAGGCTTATCTATGGGGGATAGAATGACGAAAGAACTAGTGATAAACGCTTTGAAGAGCGCTTATTTTCGGGTGGGCCGGCCAGAAAACGTATTACTTCATTCGGATCGAGGCAGCCAGTACTGCTCCCACGACTACCAAAAGCTGCTGAAAAGATATAAGTTCACTTGCAGTATGTCGCGGAAGGGAAACTGCTGGGACAACGCGCCAATGGAGTCATTCTGGGGGAAAATGAAATACGAATGGCTCAATGAGCATCGGTTTAAGACAAGAGATGAGGCAAGAGCTGCCGTCTTTGAATATGTTGAAATATTTTACAACCGACAGCGCTTGCATGAAACCAACGGCTATCTAACTCCGGAAGAATATTATTCAATCGCCTTGGCGGCGTAGGCAATTGTGCAAAACATTGCGAATGTAGAGACTGATGATTGTAGTGACTATAAACATCGGCTGTAGTGACTATATTTCACAAGAGGTTGTTATCATGTTTATACGAACAATAAAACGCAAGCTCAAAACCGATACGGCGTTTGATTTCAAGCTACTTGAATCTTATCGTCAGGCCGGATCGCCTCCCAAGCACAAGTTTATCAAAGGTTGGACGATAAAGAAGTCGGACATTTGGGCCATGGGCGACATATTCGTAGACGACATAGAATTTGATCTCGATTTAGCCGGGATGAGTCGTAGCGAAATCAGGAAAATTATCGCGTCGATACGAAAAAAGTTAGTGACTTTGTTGAAATAATGAGCATGGCTTTGAGATATTGAGAAATTCTTGGGTTTTTCCTGTCTATTTTGCGGGGGACGCCCCATTTCGCTGTCCCCTTGTCCCGTTCAAACTTTGCCTTTAAGCAACAAGCTCAATGTTTAATGGGTTTGTTAAACCACAAAGGACACAAAGGGTACGAAGTGTAGATTGTTTAATAAAATAAAACTTTGAGTACTTTGCAGTAACAATCCTTAAACCAGGCTTGTACCATCAATAAGCTTCTAAACATCTTCTAAATTATAACATTCGTTACATTATAATATATTTCCTCTTTAAATACAAAAATGGCATAAATTATCGGATAGAGAAGGGACAGAGGACAGTTTCGCTATCCACTTATCTTTAATCTTAGTTTCGGAAAGTACAACTTAAAAATGCAGTAACCATGCGTCTTAAGCGCTACTTTTATCTACCACCGTCCCCTGTCTTCGTTGTTCCTGCCTTCCCTCCTATCTATTCCCTGATTTGATTGCCTGTAAAAGCCTTGTATCACGCGCTAGGAGTGTTTTTTATGCACCTCTTGCGTGTTCTTTTACCTTAGCGTTTGAAATTCCGCCCGTAAAGTGTCATTTTCAGTTCTCATTTACCCCCTATTCTATACCTGTTTTCCATAGTCCCTTTAATTTTTTATCGCAAAACATAAGTTCAATCATAGTTGATTAACTCCAGTTGAACTTATGCTTTTTTCTTTTTGAATACCCTTATGAATACCGTAGATACCAATAAACATTAACACCCCTTCAACCAAGCCACATTAAGAACCAAATCTCCCTGCACCGTTCATGCCGATCGAAGCGTCCATGACTTGGGGGTTAATCTCAATAGGATACAATTCCGGGAAATAATTACAACATCTTTTTTATCATAACAGAGGCAATTCCTTTTCTACGATGATTTGGATGAACTGCCATGCAAGAAAGACATTTTGAATTATAAGAAAATATCATAACTCCAACAACCTCACCTTCACACTTTACGCATAGGGCAGTTTTCCTTTTTACATTTTTAATCACAGTTTATTTATAGTTATCCATTTTCTCAACTGTCTCTAAGCCTGGAAAGTTATCTCTAACAATATCAATCATTTTAAACCAAGAATCTATATCTTGCATTTCTGCATAACATAAAGAGCATTCTTCCTTTAACATATTCCACGCTTCCTTTAAATTTGTATTTTTTCAAGTATGTTTATTAAAAAGCAATGCCAAATTTTTCACACCTTCCATTGCAATATTATTATCTTTTGATGGTATATTATTTGTATTATATGTATAAATTGCGGGATTAATTGGTTTTGAATTCATATGGTGTAAAAGACTACATGCCATATTATATGCTCCTTCAAAATTTCTATCGCCACCTCCAACCAAAATAACACCACCTCTTTTACTTTTGGCAATCGGAACTTCTTTTCTAAAAAATCTTGCACAATAATACGTTTGAAATCTGCTTGTAATCGCTAATAATTGTCCTGTAAGTTGAGAAAAATAAAGAGGAGATGCAATTATAATATTATCGCATTCCTGTATGTAATCATACACTTGCTGCATTTCATCGTTATGACAGCAACCTTTATTTTTCCAGCAATATCTGCAATCAATACAAGGCATTATGTTACAATTGGGATTTTCTCATGATCTCAATCTGATGATTAAGCCCCTGAATGTAAATTTCATCAGGAACAAAACTCTTTTCTAATGCTTTTTCGGTCGTCACTGACATGAGTTTATTAGTAGCAACTTCTTTCCCGCCTTATTTAATAGTTGTAAATAACCGGAAATAATGGGTCCTACTTTTTGATTTTTAGAAGTTAGGAGCATCCCTTGGGTGGCGTAAATTTCTCCAATTACTTCAGTATTCATCATAAAAGCAGTTCGCTTAATCCATTGGGATATTACTTGGAAATGAGATCTTCCTGTATTACACAGTTAGACATCATAATTATTTTTGGTATTTGCCTTTCTGGTTTTGCAGTACTTCTGTATTCCCCTGTTGCAGTCTTTTCCATATAACCATAACCTAAATCATACGATTTCATTATACTTCTATCCATATAGACTTTTAACGTTCCAGAAATATTATAAATGTACAGTGGGGTAGTGAGGAGAAGAACGTCGACTCCGTTTTCAAGAGACACTATTTCGGCCATATCATCATTAATCACGCATTGCCCATGATTAAAACGGCAGGATAAGCAACCTTTACAATATTTAATATCTTTTTCTGCCAAAACGATATTTATTGTTTCTGCTCCTGCTTCCTGGGCTCCTTTTAAAAAGGCAGTAATCATGCATTTACATTCGCTAAGTCAACTTTATTTCCTGTCGCGAAGAGTAGAAACTTATCTAATGATCAAACCAATGAAAAAATACATCTTCAATGTTTTGAGTATAGGCAAGGGGGTGGCGGTACTATCTTAGGGGGGTTGCGTTAACAAGACAAAACCACCGTCTCTTTGCTCAAACCGGGCGTAAAGTTGGTAAAGTTTGAACGGGACAAGGTTCGCTGTCCCCTTGTCCCGTTCAAACTTTACCATTAAGCAACAGTCTGCAAATTGATCTCCAATCACAGACTCAATAGTACCGTCCCCGTGAGTCTTCTGGAATTAAATATATTCACGATGTAAAAGAGTATGACTGGGGTCAACGTGTCATCCGTTTTTATGACCCTGATATGCATATGATTGAGGTAGGTGAAAACATGGAAAATGTCATTAAGCGCTTTTTGAAGCAGGGATTATCTGTTGAAGAAACAGCAAAGCGAACTATGCACCCCATCGAATTTGTAAAGAAATGCTTATAAATCAAAGAGTAACTTATATAGTTCAGCAGGCACAATTAATCATTATCCGGGTTTCTTCTATTCAAAATAAAGAAGAAAAGGGCCAATAAAATAAATAATCCCTCAGAAAAATAGCCAAACCAATTACCTAATTTACTATATAATGATTTTCCCTGATCAAGCTGTATTGTTCCGATAAGGATTGCATCATTTTTTTCGTTACTGCTTGATACTATGTTGATAATTTCCCCTTTATTGCTGCTTAAGCTTAACAATCCCCATTGGGCCGCCCGTGCTACTGCATAATTTCCTTCAATGCCACGCATGATAGCTATTCGTGCATGTAACAAATCATCTGCTTTAAAATCAAAAGCAGGTACAAACAAAAGGTTAATACCCTGCTGGCTATATCCTCGACTAGGCTCTTCAAAATCCATATCCTTACAGATAGCAATACCCCACATACCCTTGTTCTCCGAAGTTATAATACTAAATTCTTGCCCTGGAATATAACTCCCCTCTGAAAATGGCAGTAGATGTTGCTTATCATACTTTAATGCGATTTCCCCGCTGGGTAAGAATAAATACGCAGAGTTATGCAAATTTAACTCCTCCTGAACACTTAAGCCTGCAATTAATGTAATTTGATATTTATGTGCCGCATCTGCTAAAAGTTGCAAAAATTTCGACTGGTTATTCGGAGTTAGAGTTACAATTTTTTCTGGCAGTAATATAACTTCAGCACCTGAGCGTGAAAGTAAATCAATACAATGAATATATCTACTAATAATTTTTTCTGTTTCTTGTTCTTGTCCTCGAGAACGTAGCTCTTCCAAGCTCATATCAAGCGATGCCATGCTAATTGTAACACTAGGTCCCTGGACTGGCATATTTAAACGATATAAGCCAAATATCATAGTTAGTATTAGTATACTTATCGGAATAAATATTGTCTTTAAACATAATTTTGAATTATTACGATAATGCCAAGATAACGCCAGGCCAGCAGGAATAAGCATCAATAAAAAGGTAACTCCCAAAATTCCTGTAATCGAGGCAATTTGTATTATAGGCAAATTAAATACTTGTGTGTAGGCTATACTATCAAAGGTTCCAGCAGATGAGTGTAATGATGTAATAAATTCAAAAGCAGTCCAACCGCTTGCAAAAACGAAACTCCACGCCCAATGCTTTTTTTTGAACACCATATAACGGAATAACACTATCAAAATCGTAAATATTATTGCATTTATGATATTCCCAAAGGCAAGTATCCAAATAGGAATTACCGTATCTGAATATGCGAAAACCCCACTAGAAAACCCAATAATATATGTAATAATACTGGCAAAAACTACAGGTACCATTGCGGCTTTCAGTGCATATATAAAAAGTGGAATTGGGGCTAGCCAAGTTAATAACGGGCAATTATAAACTCCTGTGGAAAAGTAATACGCAATCGAACTAATCATGACCGTTATTGTAAAACATAGACAACTTTTTATGTTTTCTTTATCAATATTGTTAATACCCATTCATTGATTTCCCTCCCAATCAATTTAGTAGAAATAACCTGTTTCGATATGTATACTAGCTGGACTATTTTAGAAGTAAACGCCGTAATAAGTATAAAGAACCCAAATTATATAACTATTTACATTCGTTAAGTCAACTTTATTTCCTGTCTCGAAGAGTAGAAACTTATCTAATGATCAAACCAATGAAAAAATGCATCTTCAATATTCTGAGGATGCATTTTTTGATAAGAATAATTATCCGTATGGTATTAAAATAGCTTAACTGGTGGCCAACATGAAATGGTCACTAGTTAAGCTATTTTGATTTACACTGAATTACTGCGAAGCTATACTCCAAGAAACTACAGCAACCACTAAATGCCTAGTTGCCGGTAACCCGGTCCCCTGTAAAGTTCTATTTATTACAGCCAATATTAGCTTCTAGATTTTTCATGGCTTCTCGCAATTTTTTTTGATAAGCTGCCGTTAAGGCAAGCATTCTGTAGTCAGTGAGAAAACTAATTTTCTCATCCTTTATTTTACTGCTATCATTTTGACTTGCTGTATTTGCCGTATTCGAATTATTAGTAGTAGCAGCTTGCTTATCATCAGCAGTCTCTTTATCTTTGTCATCATCTTTTGGAGTAGAAGCCTTGCCAATTAAAACCTTCATATTTTTTCCAATGACTATATATGTATATACTGTGTCTCCTTCTTTAACAGAAATATATTTCCATCCCGTTGAATTACTATCTCCATTCTGTGTTGAATTGCTTTCAACTTGTCCGCGAACAATTTGATTATTGGTTAATGATGAACTTCCGAGCACATTCATTTTTTAGCCAACTCCTTTTTTAAAAATACAGCTCTTTAAAATAGCATCGACACTTTCCAACATTTTCTTAATAAATTGTTTTTATAAAAGTTGCGGCTATCACTGATAACTCGCTTTCGCAAAAATATTGCATTGACACAAACTAGCATAAAATGGTGAGCACTTCACAAGAGTATCTACTAGACCGATTTCGCTAATTTTCCCATCTACTGTTGGCGGAAGTGTGGATTTGTTGGCACGGGCAATGGCAACTTCAGCAGTAAATTTTATTGATCAGCCGCTTGTGGTTACGAATATATCAAACAAGGCGGCTACTCTCGGCTGGAATGAACTTGCCGGGACCAAGACGGATGGCTATACAATTGGTATTGTAACTACAGGCCTAATTTTACAACCGGGTCTACGAGATACCATTATTCTACCACGTTAGTACGGTTGTTGTAAAACTGCTATGAAAACGAAAAAAGAGCTTTACGAAAACCTCGTAAAACCCTTGATATACCTATGGCGACCCCGGCAGGATTCGAACCTGCGACCTTTTGATTCGTAGTCAAACGCTCTATCCAGCTGAGCTACGGAGTCTTTTTTATTATTACAGCCTTCATTTAAAAACCGTAAGCCAGTTTCTGTTTTAGGAAATTATTTATCTAACGCATAAACTGCGTTCTTCCTTTTGGTTTGATTCCCTTCAGGAAGTTCCCCTACCAAAATTTGGGTTTCTGCCTCGTGGAGTTTACCACTTTTCACTAGACTGTCGCCAGTCTACTCACTCTCTGTGCACTTTATGGCTACTTTCGGCTGCATGAGTCGATTTTGCCGTCGTCAGAGCTTAGCTCTGCCCCAGCTTGCGCTAGGCACGAACATTACAACCATCTCAGGTTGTGGCAGTCTGGACTTTCCTCAACACTGCAATAAAGCAGTACCGCAATTTCCCGTATTTAAAGAAGGCTGGAATTTTCACTAAGAGATTTATTATATTATGTCAACTAATTGCTTTGCAATAAAAAAGATCAGCTTTTCTGACCTTTTTAATAATATCTGGTCGGAGCGGCAGGATTCGAACCTGCGACCCCCTGGTCCCAAGCCAGGTACTCTACCAAACTGAGCCACGCCCCGAATTGTTATATAGGTGTGCTTCGCTACCGTTCAAAACTAGGCGATTCGCGCTAAGCAATCTTCACCTACCGGCTCGCTTTCTTAGACTCTCTACTTATTGGTGCGGGAGACAGGAATTGAACCTGCACGCCTCGCGGCGCTAGATCCTAAGTCTAGTGCGTCTGCCAGTTCCGCCACTCCCGCGTCCCTCAGAACAATACTATACCAGCTGATTCGATTATTGTCAACTATAAGTATGTTATCTCTGATCTGCTACTATTAACTTGATACCTATTCCTACAAATATTGTTCCTGTTAACCAGCGAAAATATTGATATACATTTTGTTTAACGATCAACCACTGTCGTATAAGACTTGATGCTTGCGCATATATACTAAGTACTATCAATCCTAATATAAAGAAGATCACTCCATATAACAGCATCGTATAAGCAGCACAATCACTACTAAAATCAATAAATTGAGGAAAAAAACTCACAAAGAAGATGGCTGTCTTCGGGTTTAACGCTGCAGTAAGAAATCCTTTGACAAATAAATCCCGGTTCGTTTTATCTGCTTGCATTTCACTACTGTCGACTACCTTGTCATTCTTGCGAATGATTTGAACTCCAGTGTAGAACATATATAATGCACCGCAAATTTTAACAACACCGTATGCCGTTGCCGATGTTTGCAAAATCACCGTTAGGCCTAATACTGCAGCTATCGCATACAAAAGATCACCTAAGCTTGCTCCGCAAGCAGAAATCATAGCTGCTTTTTTACCCTGTGTTATTCCGCGTGTAATCACATACAAGGTATTGGGTCCAGGCATTATCACCAGAACAAAAGATGCCATTACAAACAACAATAGACTATGCAAGTCTATATTCATCAGTCTACCTCCAACATTCACCGGTTACTACTTTACTTTTTCAGTAAATGATGGGTGCTAATTGGGAGCGGGTAGGGACCTACGCTATTGCGGGATACGTAAATAATAAAAAGTGAATCAAATTCAAACTAAAATGAGCCACTATGCTAGACTCAATTCGGTTAGTTTGCTGATATATCCATCCGTATCCAAGTCCAGCGACAGTACCCCATATACTATAGGATATTCCCCCTGCATAGTGAGCAAAGCCAAAAAGCAGCGATGCAATACTAACTGCGATCAAATTCCCCCACGCACTATCTCTGAAAAGCACAGCAAGATTTTTTTGAATAAATCCACGAAAAAATCCTTCCTCAGCCATACATACCAAAAGTAAGTTTGTTATTAGCCAAATTGGCAAACACTCTGGCAGCTTGGGATCAAAATGAACCTCACCAGCACTCAGCGCTAAAAAAACTAAAACTAAAATAACCATCATTGTCTTAGGGATAGTTTGCTTTAACATAGCAATCCAGTCGTCTTTATTAGCCAGTAACCGTTGGGTTAAACCCAAAATAAATAGTCCCACAATCGTTTTATCAAAATTAAGATATAGCGTAAATGGAATCCCATCCTTACTAATATGCACATTAGATAATACCTTAAGATTATGAAAATAAGGAATTGCATGTGCTCCCAGCCCATAAGCCACACATAGAACTACTATACCTGCAATCACCCGCCCTGCAGGGTGCGTGTACTTTTTTTCGGTAAAATCTAAAGCATACACTATTATAATAATCACCAAAACGGCATACACATCAATCTGATTACTCACCAAACCGAAAATACAAGCAATCGCAAAGGCTATGCTCCAGGCTGGAATTCTTATTTTGTAAGGCACCCATAAAAGAAGAACCGAGATATATAGAAAACTATAGCATAGAATAGTTGCAGACGATAACATCTCCGGCCATATCATACCGTCACCTCGGGTTCTTGTTTCTATAGGCTATTCGTTAGCTAATACTTTTTTTCCTTCAATTTACTCCAATTGGTTTTAACCGTATTTTATACTACTCCTTTACATCAAACAAGTTTATTGTCAGCTATCTGTATTTACCAGCTATTATAATTCATCATGTGGGCATAATACTTCTGGAGGTGATACTATGAAAAACGAAAGCCGTAACAAAAATAACGAACAGTGCCGTAATGAGAGGAACCAAAAGAACCTTGAGTTCGCCCGTGAGTTATCTAACGTAGAAGATCGCCGTAATGAGAAAGATTGCGGTGGTGGCTGCGGTGGCAAACGGTAACGTTCGTAAATAGTTCAATCTCCCGTCTTCTCATTTCCTTCCCCTCTAACGGCGGCTACTGTCGCCGTTTTTTAATTGGTAGGGATAGAGTCTTACTTTCCCAAATGAGGAAATCTCTATTATTACTCACCTAATCCACTCAATACAGTTACTAGACTTTAAATTCACAAATAGTTTCTTTAAGGCTTTGTGCAATTTTTGATAGTCCTTTACTGGCTGCAGCGATTTCCTGCATGGACGCCGATTGTTCTTCAATAGCGGCCGATATCGTCTGCGCCTCGCCGGATGCTATCTCGCTAAGATCGTCTATTTCTTTCACAGATGTCACAATCTGATTAGTTTCGCTGACTACTTTTTGAATTGCTGCCAAACTCTCTGCCACCTGATCCGATACTTGCGTTACTAAAGTAGCAATATCCTCAAATGCACTTCCAGCAGTATTTACAACCTCTGTTCCCACCTTAACTTCGTGTGTACCTTTGACCATAGCAACAACAGCATCATTGGTCTCACTCTGTATTTCACTAATTAGTTCAGCTATTCTTTTGGCCGCATCTTGTGATTGTTCTGCAAGTTTACGAACTTCTTCCGCTACTACAGCAAAACCACGACCTTGCTCACCTGCTCTTGCAGCCTCAATAGCGGCATTTAATGCAAGTAAATTTGTCTGACTGGCAATTCCTGCTATCGTGTCAACAATTTGCCCGATTTCCTTTGACCGTTCACCAAGTTTAGTAACTACGCCAGCAGAACTATTAACTGTTTGCTCAACCATCAACATTTGACTAACAGCTTTTTCAATAGAGAGAGAACCTGCTTTCGCCTTTTCGGCAGCTTCAACCGACGATTCTGCTACAAGACTGATACCGTTCGCCACATACCGGATTCCATCTGACATATGTTCAACCACTACAGCAGTATCATCGACAACTTTAACTTGGTTCTCCGCACCACCTGCAACCTGGGTTATCGATACCGCTACTTGATCTGCTGCCTGAGCAGACTGATTAACACTATTAGTAAGTTCTTCACTGGCAGCCGCTAATTTGCCAGCCTCCTCATGAACTTTCCCAACAATTTGACAGATAGAATCAAGCATCTTATTCATTTCTCGGGCTATTATTCCAAGCTCATCATTAGACTGAACGCTTAGACGAGAGGTAAAATCACCGGTCCCAATTATTTTAACTACCGCTGACAAATAAGGAAGTTCTTTTAACAGATACTTTAATACAAAATACATCAAACTTACTAACAGAATAATTGACAAAACAAAATAAATAGTAATAGTAGTAAAAAATTCATTAACTTGTTGATATATTTCTTTTTTTGCGGTTACTGTTGCAATCGACCATTTAGCAATAGGCACAGGCGCATATCCAATGTATTGTTCATCATTATCAATGACTAATGATAGTAATCCCTTTTCGCCAGCAATCATTTTTTTCCCGACTACGCCTAAGTTACCTTCCATTGCCGGAAGTTTTTCCTTAATCACATATTTTTCATTGGGATGATATATAATTGTTCCGTCAGGAGCAAGTAAAATTGTATGCCCTGTTTCCCCAATCTTATAGGATCTCATAATATCAGGCAAGGCATCTAAGAATAAATCAATTGCTACAATGCCTAATACATTAGGGCCATCTTTTACCGGAATCATTACACTAAGAATTACTTTACCAAATACCTGATCCATATATGGCTCAGTGTAATAGACACCTTCTGCACCAATAGCTGGTTTATACCAAGGTCTTTCGTGCAAATTAAAGTTGGGCTTTGATAAAACATTTCCGGTACCAATTAAGAAGTTTCCCTTTTCACTGGCCACCCAAACCATCGCGACATCTTTATCGGTTTTTTTTATAGCTTCCAGGGATTTTATTACACCATTATAATAATTATTGCTTACTGCCTCCTCCCGTGTATTGGCAGTTTTCAGATAATCGATAATAGCTTGGTTTGTTGTAATTTCTTTAACAAGCACTCCTTTTTCACTAAAAAAACCATTTACCTGATTCGCAACCGCTAAGCTTTTAGTACTCATATTATCTTCAATATTCTTAACAAAAGCATTTTCGGTGTATGACTTAACCAATATACCGGCAAACAAAAGAAATATTATCATGATTAATAGTAATATTACCGCTGATTTTTTAGCAATTGTTCCTACTATTTCCCCTAACCATTTTTTTATGCTGCTAGACATCATTAATATCCCCCTCTCCCAGTCCATAAACATGTCCTAGGCCTAAGTATTCCTATTCTATTTTTAATTTTTATTATACTCAGAATATTGCCTCTTCACCAAGTGCATAATATAGAATAAACGCATTGATTTATGTGCGTTTTGCACAGCTGCTACTTTCTGATTAAAACGCTGACTTCGAGTTTACACAAAAATTGCCACATGCCAAAGGATAATTCTTAGGCATGTGGCAATTTTATGTAAATATACCTTACTATAATTTAATTGAATTCTGGTGAATGATAAACATCTAACGCTGCTTGCACGGCCCGCCCGATATGAATTTTGGCTCCATGGCGAATAAGAGCAGCCTCCAAAGCCCCTAAGACATGGAGGATATTTTTTTTCCTGCAACTATACCCCATAGTTCCAATTCGCCAAATTTTCCCTTTTAAAGAGCCAAATGAGCTGGCAATTTCAATTTGAAAATCCTTAAGCAACATGCTGCGAATGGCTTCACCTTCTATTCCTTCGGGAATACAAACAGAAGTGACTACCGGAAGCTTACATTCGGGATTACCGTAAAGCTTCAGCCCCATTGCCTCAATTCCCTGAATAAGCGCTTTTTCATGTAGCGCGTGTCTGCGAAACCTTTGCTCAAGACCTTCTTCCAATACAATCCGTAACCCTTCCCGCAATGCATACAGCATGGAAGTAGCCTCCGTATGGTGATTCAAACGTGCCGCACTCCAATAATCCATTAATTGGCTAAGATCAAAATAGTTGCTGCGAATCATCCTGTTTTGATTATTCTTATATTTGCCTGGTTCTGCTAAACCCCGCTCAATCTTTTTACGTTCTAAGAGCAGCGCCTCGACTCGTGAATTAAAAGTGATCGGCGCCATGCCAGAGGGAACAGATAAACACTTTTGAGTACCGCCAATAGCAGCATCAATTTTCCATTCATCCACCTTCACCGCGGTTCCACCAAGCGTGGCAACCGCATCAACTACAAAAAGAATACCCATTGCCCGGCAGGCTTCACCAATCTCTTTCAGTGGCTGCATACAGCCTGTTGAGGTTTCCCCGTGAACTATTGCCACAATTTTAGGCTTAACTCTTTGCATTTCTTGGATAACCACTTGCGGATCAAACACCTGTCCCCATTCGGTCTCAATATTGACTACATCTGCGCCATAGCGCTCGGCTATTTCCGTAAGCAGCTGACCGAAACGACCATAAATCGGCACTAACACCCGATCTCCAGCTTCAACAATGCTACCAAGTACAGCTTCAATACCAGCCCGGGAAGTACCATCAATCGGAAATGCCCATTGGTTCTTGGTCTGAAACACTGCTCTAAGCATCGCCATAGTTTCATTCATAATCTCAGTAAACTCAGGGTCAAACTGTCCTAAGATCGGGGTGCACATTGCCCTCAACACTCTAGGTTCAACCTCCACTGGCCCTGGTGACATCAGAGTACATACTGAAGTATCCAATTCTTTATACATCTTATCATGTCTCCTTCCCAAAACTAAACTTATACCTATTGTTTTTTATAAAACCCGACATAGTCTGGCTTGCTCTAGACACTGCCTCTTGTCAATAATTATTCTCAATTTATCATAAGCTTCCTATCCAGTCAATAAACCGCTTATTTTACAAAGCCAAAAACGGTCTAAAACAGGACATGACTTTTTCTAGTCACATCCTGCTTCTTTGTCTTATATTGCAA
Organism: Sporomusa sp. 246TCP1; assembly: GCF_057319775.1. NCBI lineage: Bacteria > Bacillati > Bacillota > Negativicutes > Selenomonadales > Sporomusaceae > Sporomusa > Sporomusa sp. 246TCP1. The sequence goes on from NZ_CM170492.1 coordinate 2,379,409, forward strand.
TTGCTATACCGTTTTATATTGATCACAAAACAAGTATGAATTTACTGATTAAGACAAGACTCCATTATTGTTTTTTCAGCAATAGCATCTGCAGCATATTCCGCCACCGTAGGCTGGTGACCTATTCCAATAGCAGTACCGGTTTCACCTTGTAATGCCTCACAAATGTTGTTTAAATTGGTTATAATAGCCTTCGTACCGCCAAATTTGACAAACTCGATTGCTGCTCTGATTTTAGGAGCCATGCTCCCCTCTGGAAACTGTCCTGCTGCCAAATATTTTTCAGCCTGCGCTACTGGCAAAAACTCCAATTGGGTTTCATTTGGCTGACGATAGTTTATACATACCTTTTCAACTCCGGTCAACAACAGGAGGTAGTCCGCACCAACCATCCTCGCTAAGAGTGAAGAAGCGGCATCTTTGTCAATCACGGCCGCTACGCCAACTAAGCCGTTATCCTGTCTAACAACAGGTATTCCGCCCCCACCCGCAGCTATAACCACACTGCCGGATTTTAGCAATGATAGAATTGTATTTTTTTCGACAATGTCTACCGGTATGGGAGACGGTACTACCATGCGGTAACCTCTTCCACTATCCTCGATAATTTTCCGATCATATTTCCGGGAAACTTCCTCAGCCTCATCCTTTGAATAGAAAGGACCAATTGGTTTGGTTGGGTCTTGGAAGGCTTTATCTTTTTTATCAACCACAACCTGTGTAACAATAGCAGCTACATCTAAAGATAATCCTGCCTTCTCCAATTCATTACGCAATACCTGTTGTATCAAATACCCTAACAACCCTTGAGTCTCTGCGCCACAGCCATCAAGCGTTCCCTCAGAAACAATATTAGCAGACAGCTTATGCCGTAATAAAGTTTGCCCAACCTGAGGCCCATTACCATGAGTAATGATAACCTGATAACCTTGCTGAATCAATTCGACTATCTTTTTACAAACAATTTGGATGTTCTCAATTTGCTCATCAATTGTTCCATGATCATTCTCACTAAGAATAGCATTGCCGCCGATGGCTACTACACAAATACCTTTCTGCATATTCTCCCCCCCTTACCCATTTAAAATTATATTATGCGTTTAATAAGCGGCCCTGACATACCCAGGAACAAGACCAATATTCCAGCTACAGAACATATACTACTACCTGAATGACCGCCAAAGTATAATAACGGAAAAGCAAAGATGATAAATACCGGTAAGAATGGCACTAGTTGTTGCATTTTCTCACCACCCGAATTGATAAGATATATAAATTACTACGCCAAATACCGCACAAAGCAACATGGCTCCACCGATAACCTTACTGATTACCTCGCCTTCACGCCCCAACATCCCGGCTGCTGTTGTTCCCAATAAAATCTTACTGGGAGCAATAATGCTGCCGATAGCACCACCGACCGTTTGCGCCGCCAACAACGGAGCTTTGTCGATCTGCAACATCTGCGCAACTTGCTGCTGAAAACTACCAAATAATATATTAGAAGATAAGTTACTACTAGTCATAAATGTCCCCAACAGTCCTATAAACGGCGAAAGCATTGGGTAAACTCCGCCGGTCACCGCCGCAACTCCCTGAGCCAATACGGTTGTCTGACCGGTCTCATCCATAACTTTGGACATAGCGATCAATCCAATAACCGCAATCGCTGAGGGTATCGTTTTGGCCAGCGAGTTTTTCATAATGCGCTGCACGCCGCCTGCTTGGATATAGCCCCACCGCACATAGCAAACATAACCAATTATGGCCGCCAATAGCAGGAAGGCGCCGGAATGAATAAATGGTGCAAGCGGCGCATATGCCGGATAACTATGGGTTGAAAAACCCAGCAAGGTTGTTTTTCCGGCAAAAGACAGTGAAAGCTTCCATTGCCCAAGATAATTTTTTACACTGTCATTCAACAAGACAACAACGGCAATCACAATCAAGAATACATAGGGAATAAACGCTTGTTGAATATTCATTGCATTGGCAGTTATATTTTTTTCATCAGTCTTTTCTTCCGCCGGGTCATTGAGTTCCACCGGCTGACGGTAATAATTAAGTCTGCCAATTATAAAAATCAACCCCAGCGCCACAGAAGCAACAACAAAGTTGCATAACATTGGATTTAACAATGCTATCCCCATTTGCCCTATTCCCTGGAATAATCCCAACAGAATTACTGTAACTGCATTATGTTTGATTCCCTGATAACCACCGGCTAAACCGGCAATCAACAATCCGGCAATAAGATTAACAACGCCCAGCATTGCTGTAGTCCAGATAATCGTCTTGTTCAAGATCAGCGGGTTACTTACATCAACTTGGCCAATCAAACCATCCCAGGCAAGGCCTAACGTGCCAAACGTATTGCCCCAGGCTTGCCCAAGCAAGGTAATAAGCACGGCAGTCAGCGGCTTAACACCCATACCAATCAGGAGTGGTGCGCATACTACCACAGGAACACCAAAGCCGGTAATACCTTGCAGAAAACCGACAAAAATCCAACCTACAGCCAATACCTGAAGTACTTTATCTGGCGTAAATTGCTGCATCCCGGCGCGAATTACCCCAAACGCGCCAGATTCCCACGACACTTCATAAATAATCAATGCCGGAAAAACTACTAAAATGATAGACAGCGAGGTCCACATCCCTTTGGCAACAGCCAAAGCAATCATATCGGCACCGCCGCCAAAAACCAAATAGGCAATTAGTATCGAGAACAGCAATCCTGCTGATGCCGCTTCATCACCGCCCCACCGGCAATGAAGCAAAAGCACCAGCAACACCAGTATCGGTACTAGGGCGGCCAACCACTGTACTATATCAAAAGACATAATACTTCCCCCTAATCTGTCAATGTTTCAGCAAATGCCACCAAGGCTTTTTCAAAGCAACCATGTGGAGCTTTTACTACACCGGCTCCAATCTGCCCAATTCCAGGCAACCGGTGCGCCATACCGGTATTAATCACCGGCACAATATCGTTTTCAATAACTTTGCGAATATCAATTCCCAGCGGCGAGCCCTCAAAGTTCATTGTGGCTAATAAAAACTGTGTGCTCTTGCCCTGAGAAATTACACCCATCTCTTTGGTATAACGAACAGCATCGTCTTGCGAACCTGCTCCCACAAACCGCACTACTGCCGGTGATGCCGCCATGGCAATACCGCCAAGGCCGATTACTTCCAGGATAGCACTATCGCCCATATCCGGATTGGCATCTTGAGGACCGTAGCCAGGGAAATACAAGCCTTCAGGCATATTGGCCGGTGCCGTAAACCATTGTTCACCGGTTGCTGCAACCTTGACGCCAAATTCTGTGCCGTTACGACACATGACGGTAACAATCGAACTGTCTTTTATACCTTTGGCCGGGTCAGTGATGGATTTGGCGGCAGCCATAGCCATATTGAGGAAAAACTGGTCATTGTCACAGATGAATTTTATAACCTTAGCCTTAGCTTCATTATCCATAGTCAGCTGCGCAATCAGCGGACAGATTTTTCTGGCAAACAAGGAAGAAGCAGCAATATTGCGCTGATGCATTTCATCCCCCATCGCCAAAGCCTGTGCCATAATAACCTTGAGGTTGATGCCGCCGCATAATGCAATTGCATCATTAATCGCCGGCCCTAAGCTGTCTCTAAACCAGATCAGCCGTTCAAGTACCTCAGGATCGTTTGCTCCGAACCGCATTACTTTGCCAAGTCCTTCATTTATAGAGCAATAGGCCACATTCCCAAAGGTCTCGTTTTTAACTTCAAATACCGGCATATGATAAGTAATCATGCCGGTCATTGGACCGACTGAGCCGTGATGATGGTTAGGCGATAACTTAATATTGCCGCTTTTAATCAACTGAACCGCTTTCTCATCACTTTCAGCCAAACCTTCAAAACGGATTGCCCCTAAAATCGCGCCTTTCATCGGCCCGCACATGTCATCCCACTCAATAGGAGGTCCGGCGTGCAATATTGTTTCCTTTGTTAATCCTTTTAAAACAGTATGTGCCGGTTTGACACCGGTAAGTACCGGCTGAGCATCATTATATATTTGAACTACTTTTTCATTGGCGGCATTAATACGGTCTTCATATTTATCAAGTATCTTAGCAACTTCCTTATTGCCGCCTGCCGGTGGACGCCAGGAAACGTGTGTTGTCGGCACAGCTTGTTTGACAAGTGTTTGGGAAAAAAGCTCCAATCCAACATTTACAACATTTAGTTTTTGGTTTAACAAGTTATTTGACATCTCAGCCATTCCTCCGTTCATCAACTATCATTCTTGCCAGTCTGGCCGCCTGGGCATTTGTCGTGGTAACTACCACTCCCGCTTGCTGTAACTTAGCAACTTGCGCTGCCTTATTTTGTTCATCCTGATTTGTACCACACACATATGCCACTACCGCCAAGGTATTGCCATTAGCCGCAGCCGCTTTTTTAGCGTTTTCGATTACTGCAACCAATTCCCCAGCCGGATCTTCGGCAGCACCATAACCAATTACCACATCAAGCAATAATACAGCTGTTTGCGAATCCTTAGCAACCTTCATAATATATTCATTACGCAACGATCCATCAATCATAGGATGTGGTTTACCCATAGTAAATTGATCATCACCCAGATCAATTGCCGTATGCTGCCCTGATACCACAACATCATGTGTCAGCAGTTCTTTGCGCAAAGGAGTGTTTGAATATATGGGGCCAAGCGTTTCACCTAATACCAGGCTTGCTTCATAACATAAAGTCCCACCAGCATACAAGGCACGCACACATTGCTGCCCAGAAGCCAATTTTGCTTTAGCCTCTTTCGCCCAGCCAGCAAGCTTGCTTTCAGTAGTAAGCAAGCTTGGTTGTTTACCGCTCAGCAGCGCTGTTTTTAACGCCGTTTCTTCTAAAGTGGCAGCAACAGTTATGTTAGACGGTACTTTATCAATAACACTGCCAAGGAAGCAGAGAACAACCTTTTTAGTAGTCCCAGCTACTTTTGTTATAATCTTGTCTACTACTGATTGAGCCGGTGGCTTAGAAATAAGAACAATGGTTTGAGTATTGCTGTCATCAATTAGCATATCGATGGCCTGCAGCATAGTAGCTGCTCCGATCGCTTCTTTTAAATCCCTGCCGCCTGTGCCAATGGCTTGACTAATTCCTAGTTCCATAGCATCTAATAAGCAAATTACTTCCTGCAAACCGGTACCAGACGCTGAAATCAGGCCGATATTTCCTGATTTAACTTTATTGGCAAAACCAATGCCGTTACCATTTATGATCGCAGTACCACAGTCAGGCCCCATAACCAGCAAGCCCTTTTGGGCAGCCATTGTTTTCAAATAGACTTCGTCTTCAATAGATACATTGTCACTAAATAAAAATACATTTTTACCATACTTCAAAGCTCGCTCTGCTTCGATGACCGCATATTCGCCCGGAACAGAAATGAAAACCAAATTTGTGTCCGGGTCATCCTGATACGCCTTGACGGCAGAATGTATGACCATCTTATCGGCATTCTTGCCGGCAGCAGCTTTTTTACTCATTTGTTCATCTATTTTGTTTATGACCCACTGCACATCAATATCTTCCGGAGCCCGGAAAGCTAGAATTAAGTCATTCGGGCCAGCGGTCTCTCCCTCAGATCCTAATAAATTAGCTTCTTGCAAAATAACCCGATTGGCCGGTGTTCCCATCATAACCGAAACATCATCCAATCCCTCAACCTGTTTTAGCTGTTTGGAAATAAGCATAAGGGTAACTGAATCATAATAGCTATTTTTTCGTACTACATTATGAATTTTCATTTACTGACTCCTTTCTCTTCGGCGGTGTACCTGCAGATAATGCGGTAAAACCGCCGTAAACGAAACCTACTAAAAAGTCGACACCAGAAAAGTGTCCCAATTGCATTAGTTTCCGGACTTTGTCAATCACTTCTTGCTCGGCTCCGGCACCAAACGAGCGAATCATTTCACCAACCCGCTGATGATACAATCCTTTTACACCATACTTGATATACTCAACAGACATAAAGGTGGTTAATTGGAGAGCATTGACCACTAGGTGCTGTGCCATTTTTTTGGCTGCCTGCTGGCAATTTTCCGGCTGTACATGAATGATCCCACTGAGAAAACCAAGTAGGAAATCATCACCGGAAGGGGTTGAACCTGGTCCTACACCAAGCAGGCCACAGATACCTTTGTTAATTAAACTCCCCTTGTTTTCCAAAATACCGGCAATCAACATCTTGACCGCTTGTGGAATTCTGGCGTCGATCAAACTAGGAATTTTACTACGGCTACAAAACATTTCGGCATCATACTGACCGACATAAGCCAGAATGCCGCCTTCTTTATCGGCGTCATTACACAGCTGTTGTAACCGTCGCAAACGCGGCAAAAAATCGACTGCACCAGTTAAAGAATCATAAGAAACTTGGCAAGAAAATCGTGAACACGTCTGCAATCCCCGTACTGCCAAGCTCTCGCCGATTACTATAGTGTCGGCAAAGTATCGTACCATTTGCTGCTTCAGCTCAAAATTGAGCCACCCGCCAACTAGGTCCACCTCTATGCCAAAAGGAATATGATCCATGCCAGAGCGAACCAAGGTGACAATTCCGTCGGAAGTAAGAATATTGATATAGTCATGGTGGATTGATTTTATTTGCCCAATCGTACCTTCCGCTGACAAAAAAAGATCTTCTGAAATTGCAGCAGCATTAAGTAGCCGCATAACTATATCACCTTCCTTGAGTTTTATTATAATGAATTTTCTAATTATACTCATCGTGCATTTGCACCAAAGAAACGAATAATCGCTAGGCACATTGCACATCAGTTGATTTTATCTGAGCATAAATCCAGGGGCTGCCGCAAAGGGACTGTGGATAACTTATCTCTAAGTTTTTCCACAGCCCCTGGAGGCAACCCCTGACTATACCCCCGTTTTCATTACTCTCTGGATAGGGGCTTGCTGATATCAGAAAAACGGCCACGAGAGCGGATGGCTTAGCACTTTGGTTATAGGAGCTGGTTACTTTTTCTCAAATATTGTGCCTTTTTTGAATTTTGAATCTGCAAAGGCAAACTTCATCAGAAGCATATAGGAAATACCTGCCACAACAAAGCCGATAATCCAGGCCAATTCCACTTTCATGAAGGCAGCGCCGGCACCAATAAGCATTGCAAGAATGGCGCATGGATTATAGCCGGCAAATTGACCATTTTCTTCATATAATTCTGAAACATTTATTTTTTGCTTCCTTAAAACATAATATTCGATTAATAAAATGGAAACTATCGGCCCTAAAAATGCGGAGTATATGAGAATGAACATCCCCAGACCCTCTGCCGAAGAATCCTGCACCAGCACCCAAGGACATGCGCATAACGCCAGCAGTCCGGATATGGTAACAGCAGTCTTATATTTTAGTTTTGTAATCAGTGTAATAACATAGGTCGGCGGAATAATATTAGCAACCATGTTTACTGCAACCGCGCCCATAACAATAAATGCGGATACAAAGAAGGTAATATAAGCATTATCTATCACTATGGCAAACGCCTTCACAGGATTAGAGATACCAGTTGCCGCAGCAAGCATTGCGCCAATGCATAGTACAAAGCCATACGCTATTACAATCGGCAGAAAGTATAAAAAACCACGTTTTCCGTTACTAATACCGGATTTTAATTCTCTTGAATAGTCAGCTGCACTTAAAAAGATGGCCGCATAATTTCCCATAAACATCATTATGAAGGCAAAAAACGGTAAGCCCCAAGTGCCTTGTGCCTGAACCCATTTCGCGGTAATAACCGCACTGTGGGATGTCAGAAGAATACCAAATACATAGAGAAGTGCTAACATAATGACCGTAGATATAACCGATTCCACCCATTTAATGGCATGGAAGCCGTAAAGCGAAAGCACAATCTGTACCACCTGCAGCACTACAAAACAGGCGAAAATATTATCAAAACTGCCACCGGTAATAATCTTGGCAATTTCATTTAAAGCAGTACCGCCAATCCAGCTTTGAAAACCATACCAGATGATAGCGGGAATACCGCGCAAAAGTGATGATACGATGCAGCCTTTCACCCCGAAGGACATTCTGAGCTGGACAACATATGGTATTCCCGTTCTATAGCCAAGCCTGTCGTTTAAAGCAAAAACGGTTGAAATGATAGCAATGGCGATAATAGCTGCGGTAAATGTCTGAACGATGTTTAGCGTCGCAATTCCCGCTACAACCAAACTAGATCCCAGCGTCATATTACCTAAATTAACACCATCTCCAAGCCACATAAACATATAGTCTATCGGACCTACCGTCCTGCCTGCTTCGGTTTTCGGATTGAGCGATTCATCCACACCCATATCCTGCTGGACCTGCATCGTTTTAGGCTCGTTACTTTCTGAATTTGTATACATCGTAAGACCACACCTTCTCTTTTTTTATTTTCCGTACTATTGAGAATGCATCGGTTTATAAATCAGGTTATAAATTAGGTCTTAAATGTTTGCCAATAGGCTTTGATACAATCTTACCCTCCTTAAAAACAGTTGTTCCTCTGAGAATCGTTTGTGTCACTGTTCCACAGAAGCTGTCACCAACATAAGGACTTACTTTATGCTTATAAAAAAGATCTTCAGCCTGTAATGTGAATTTCTTATCCAAATCTACCAGCGCAAAATCCCCATCGTAGCCAACAGCGATTTTCCCCTTACCCTGAATTCTAAATATCTCGTTAACATTTTGCGAAGTCAGTCTTGCAATGCTCTCAAGCGAAACCTTTCTAGCATGGCAGGCATGAGTAAGCATAGCTGGCAGCGTTGTTTGGCAAGCCGAAATTCCACCCCAAACCTTTAAAAATTCCCCGTCTTTTAGCTTAGGGTCACAAGGCGAATGGTCAGACGAAACAAAAGCTATCTCGTCGTTTAACAGTTTTGCCCACATCTTCACTTGGTTTTGAGAATCGCGAATAGGCGGCGAACATTTTGCCACTGTTCCCATCCGTTCTACATCGTCATCTGTAAGAATTAAATAATGCCCAATTGTTTCACAGCAGACATCAACACCTCTACTTCTTGCCTGGGTAACAAGTTCGACTGCCTTGGCAGTGCTAATATGGGCAATGATTAATTTACAGCCTGTCTCCTCCGCAAAGGAAATCATGCGCGAAACATTTTCTATTTCCGTAATCGGCGGACGCGCGGCAAAATAATCCCGTACTGTTGTTTTGTTATTAGCAAGAGCAAGCGACGTCAAATCTCTGGTGATTTCCGCATTCTCACAATGTACCATCAGCGGCAGTCCAAGCTTTGCTAACTTTTCCATACCCACAAGAGCTGTATAATCATCCGCTCTTTCAAATTCATCAATACCGCTAAAACAGGAAAATGCTTTAAATCCTATTACCCCGCATTCAGCAAGTTCTTCAAAATTTTCTAAATTTTTGGGAGTAAACCCACCCCAAAATCCATAATCAACTAAGGAGTCCTTCTGCGCCACAGCAAGCTTCGCCTTAAAGTTTTTGGCGTCAAGCGTGCATGGACTACAATTAAGCGGCATATCAAAGTATGCGATGCCGCCGCCTGCTGCCAAAGCACTGCTTCCTGTTGTGATTGTTTCCCACTCTGTTCTTCCCGGATCGTTAAAATGCACATGCCCGTCTGTTACGCCGGGAAATACATGTTTTCCAGCAGCGTCAACTGTATTTTTTGCACTGCCCGATATTTCTGCTGCAATTTCCGCAATTTTTCCATCGCAAACAGCAACATCTGCTTTTTTCACGCCATCAGGGCAAACAAGAAACCCATTTCGAATGATTACATCATAACGCTTGTTCAAGTGATCCCCTCCCTTATTTAAGTACGCTCCCGGAAAGCCGAGAGACTTTATAGTTCAAGGCGTTATGCCTTGGACTTTTTGCTTCTTTCCTTCACCAAATCCCAAGCTTAAAAGACCTTCGCTTTGTTTTTTACCTAGAAGGAATAGGTTAAGCTGGTAATGAGATTGCGTCTACCATCTGGGCTATTACCATTTTTATCTTTCATATCATTGTATTGCACAGCTAGAATGGCGTTTTTGAATACCGTGTACTCAATACCATATTCAAACCCCTTGGTGTCGTTAAAAACAGCAAGACTTCCAGCTACATCGCTAGATTGCGGAGTGCTCCACCATTCTGGGTCAAAACCTTTATCAGCTTTTCGATAGCCTACCCAAACGCCATAGGAATGCTCTTTAGCCGCGTCAGCACCCATGTATTTCAGATTGCTATACCAGGCTTTGGCCTCAGAACCTTTGTTTAATTGTTTCGCATTGTCAGCCCCATTTTTGCCATATTCAGCATTTAGGACAAATTTGTTGAAGGCATAACTGAAACCAATGGCCTGCGTCTTATATTCATTATAGTCTTGACTATCTGTAAAATAAGCTAAGCTCATATCAAAGTTAGGAGTAAACGCATAATTTAGATCAGCATAGGCATAGTTAGGCGAATCCCAGCCTGTTGTACTATGAAACTTGGCAGCACCTACGTTAACTTTCACTTTATTTCCAAAACTAATCTTCGCTCCATCCCAATCATGCCCGGTATCACAAGTAATACCCTTACCAACAGACATAACCATACGTCCTGCGGTAAAATTTACGCCCTCAAAAAGTTTACCTGATAAATAGGCAAGATCTATATATGCATCGCCAGCTTCGTTAGTTTTATTGGATTCACTGTGAAACCGGGCATTAAACGCTACATCATCCGACATCTGAGTAGCCATATTTAAACGCACACGCGTCTTCATCGTTGTAGAGTCTGTACCAGTACTAGGATCAACCTTTGTCCACTCATAACGCTCACGGAACTCTCCCGAGAACTTAATATTGCCCTGCTTCTTTTCTACCTTAGTCAGTCGAACATTTAGGCCTTCCAGTTCAGCTTCGTACTCCACAGCCAATTTTTCAATGAGGGCTTTATCCGCCGCATTGGCTTTGTCAGCATGAGCTATCGCACTAGCAACAACGGCAGCCATTTCATAGCGGCTAACTGCACGTTCACCTTGATAACTGCCATCACCGCCACCGGTAATGATGCCATCGTTAGCCAACTGCTGAACAGCGCCATACGACCAATGTTTCACCGGAACATCCGCGAAAGGATTTGCAGCAAAAGCTGTCCCGGCAATACTTAGTCCAAACACCAGGGCTAACGTAGCTGCTATATTCTTTTTCATCTATTTGCCTCCTTGAATTCTTCATAAATATTTGTTAATATAATGTAATTGAATTTGTTTACTTCTTATTGCCGCTTTCCTCTGTTACCGCAGAGTAGGCGGCGCTTTTTTTATCCCAGATGAGTTTGGTTTGTCATTCCGAGAGGCTATTTAATTTTTTTCACGAATTCCCCAAAACCTTTCTGACCAACAAGCTTACCATCTTCCGCCACAATATGGCCTCTGACTACTGTGCATACTGGAAGTCCAACACCCTTTAAGCCAACAAAAGCTGAAATTTTATTAACATAATACAAGGATTCAGGTGTGATCTCCCACTCTTTTTTCGGATCTAGAATAACAAGGTCGGCATCAAAGCCTACTTCTATTGCACCTTTTTTTCCGTATATTCCGAAAATTCTTGCTGGTCCTTCGCTCATGGCTCTGGCAAGTATTGTTGGGCTGTAGCTTCTTTTCACCACACCTTCACTGAAAACCACCTGCATCGTGCTTTGGATACCGCTAATTCCACCCCAGGCTCCAAATACGCCATGAGCCTCTTCGCTTTTTTCGCTGAGTTCACAGGGTGAGTGGTCTGAACCGACAGAACATAAGGTGCCGTTATTTACATATTCCCACATTTCTTCTACTGCAGCAGTTTCCCGCAGCGGCGGTGCACATTTGAACAAACTTCCGTTTTTAATTACATCTTCATCTGTAAATGCCAGATAATGTCCGCAGGTTTCCGCCGTAACATCAATACCTTCAAGCTGAGCATCCCTGATGACTTTCGCAACTTTCGGATGACTTACATGGCAGATATGGACCTTAGCATCAAGCTCTCTTGCAAGGCTAATAATGTTTTTGGTTGCAATCAGCTCTGCAATGACCGGTCTTGAATCAAGGAAATCCTTCCAGTCATTCTTTTGCTTCCGCTGTGCCCTCGCCTCCTCCCATTTGATTATTGAATAATCTTCGCAGTGGAAACCGGCACGGGCATCGAAACTTTTCAAAATTTCTATTGCTTCTTTTGCTTGTCCAATTGTAAGAGATACGTAATCTGGAGAAACCGGACCTATAAATGATTTGAAAGCAACACAACCCTTATTGTCAAGTTCCTTCAGTGCATCAAAATTGTAATCTACAAGTCCTCCCCAGAAACAATAGTCTACATACGCATTGGACGAAACATGTGCGAGTTTCTTGTCAAAGCTCTTTCCATCGGTAAGTGCAGGCTCATTCTGAAGGGGCATATCAACAATTGTTGTATACCCTCCCACACCTGCAGCTGCTGTACCATGGGCATAATCCTCTCTCCAGTTATAGCCCGGATCATTAAGGTGCGCATGGCTGTCTATGGCACCTGGAAAGACAAAGTTACCCTTTGCATCAATAACTTTGTCTGCTTCTGCAGAGGCACCTGGCTCCACTATTGCTGCTATTTTTCCTCCCTGAATACAGATACTTGCCTCGAAAACCCGATCTGATGTTACAACTCTCCCGTTTTTAATAACCAAATCAAACACCGTAAGACCTCCCCTAGCAATATTCTGATCTGTCCTTGACACACTTGTTAATGGGCACTATGGCTTATTTATTTGGCAAAAGCTCCCTTGTGGTCAAAGGCATTGTTGTGAATGACATCGGAAATAAGATAATTGTAAATATCATCAACAATTTCAATTCCGTTTTTCTCATAGTTCTGTTCTCTGATCATACTGGATTGACCAGGGTACATCACCGAGTCAAATCCCGGTGCTGGTTTAACTTTATTTAAGTCATCCATGGTATTAGTGATGTTTTGCAAAAACTCATTCATATCTGTAAAATATTCCGGATTGATTACGATATGCAACTGGCCTAAATTACGGGATTCTCTCAAATCATGATACATTGAGCTTACTTTATTGCCATAAGGAACTCCTAATAATACGCCAGACAACACATCAACCATCATTTGCATTGCATATCCCTTAGGACCGGCAATTGGTACCAGCGCATTTACTTTAAATGGATCTGTTGTAGGCGCGCCATCGGCGTCCACTGCCCATGTATCAGGAATTGATTCGTGCTTGGACCGGGCATATAGTATTTTCCCCCACGCTTGCACTGTTGTGGCCATATCCATCATCAGGATTCTGCCGTCTTTGCTTGGTGTCGCAAAAGCGATCGGATGCGTTCCGTAGAAAGGCTCTGCACCGCCATAAGGAACCACCATCGGATCTGATTGGCACATTGCAATACCAATAAGATTCTCTTTAGCAGCTTGCTGTACAAAATAAGATAATGCGCCACTATGACCGATGCGTCTGACTCCAATAATGGATATTCCTGTTTCCTTAGCCATTTTGATGCCTTCATCCATGGCCAGTTTGGCAGCAACATGTCCTGATGCATTATCGCCGTCAAAAATAGCACTGCATGGACCGGTTTTTGTAAAAGTAAAGTTAGGATTAGTATTTGTTCCACCTTTGGAGATTCGTTCGGCATAATATTCTACCCGCATAGCTCCATGAGAATGAACTCCTCTGGCGTCAGCATGTACTAGTACATCTGCAAGAATATCGGCATGATCTTCATGCAAGCCTGCTTTGCAAAACTTTTTCTTCATTAATTCTTTTAATTCGGCTCTTGTTAATCTCATATCAGCACCTCAAAATATTTTAATTTTCTGCTACCCTGCGTTATTGTTCTTACAACGCGGCATCACGATTGCAATCTTTGGAGTAAATGTACGCAAGCTTCTCGCGGCCCACTGCATAAACGGCTTGGGGCACATATGGGCCAAACCAGATATAATCACCTTTTTTCACAGGTATCCACTCATTATCTAAGTAATACACGCCTTCCCCTGAGAATAAATAAGCCCCGTGTTCCTGCGCGTGAGTTTCCACAAAAGGATGACACCCGCTCGATTCAAAAGTCAGTATATGCATATTCATATCAAACGCCAAATCGGTTGGCAGTAAATCAACAATTTTGACATTTTCCATGTCTTCATAACTTCTTTCCGCTATTTCATTGACATTGCCCACGACAACCCAGGATTTCGCACCTTCCAGCGCTTCATATTTTTGTTTATAAAGAATTAGCTTGGCTTCACCTTCTGTCAGGTTTTCTAAATGCATCTTTTCACCCGGAGGGCAATACATATAGCCGCCGGCTTCCAAAACAGCACTTTTCTCCTGTGTATAGGCTTTTATTTTTCCTTCCATACAGAAAACAAAGGTTTCTATGCCTTCACCGCCAAAGCCCTGAATATTTTTGCCATCCTTAGCCATAGTGACTAAGTAATGTACAAAGCTTGCACCCATCTTGGGAGAAGCCAGAATTGAAATTCTGCAATTTTCAAAACCTGGTATTACGTTATTTACCAGACCCTCCGGTGGTACAATTGCATAACTTCCATGTTTTATAACAGCCCTGCTTAGTAATAAATCTTTTGGATATGCCATTGTTTTTTCTCTCCTTTATTTATAAGCTAATTCATACAGCGCACCCACTAGCGCCTTTACCCCTTCTCCCAGGTCATGGGGCTCGGTAAATTCTAATGGCGAATGACTGATGCCTTTATGGCTTGGCACAAATAGCATTGCGGTCGGTACTGCCGGAGCCATTATCTGGGAGTCGTGACCTGCTCCACTATGCATCATTTTATAATTCAGTCCATTTTTCTCACATTGTTTTTTTATAATCTCTACGATACCGGGATCCATGGGAACCGGATCGGCATCCATCCACATATCAATATGGATTTCTACACCTGCTTGCAAAGCAATTTCCTGCATTACTGCAGTTACTTCTTCGGTAAATTTAACCAAAATATCTTTATGCGTATGGCGGGCATCTAGCGTGAATAGTGCCTTGCCTGGCACAACATTTACAATATTGGGGGTTAGCTCCACTTTGCCCACTGTAGCCACCAATGGGTCACCATAGTTCTTCGTTATATCCATAATCGCACATATACTACGACTAGCTGCATGAATAGCATCTTTCCTATAACCCATCGGCGTTGTACCAGCGTGATTAGCTTCTCCGGTAATCTCAATAGTAAAGCGTCGCTGACCTACAATATGCTCAACTATCCCTACCGATTTTTTTTCGCTCTCTAACACGCCGCCTTGCTCAACATGAACTTCCACAAATGCTTTTAGATCTTTACGTACAGCACTGCCTTCTGACCGGAAGCAAAAACCGGCTTTGCGCATAGCTTCAGTAAACGGTATGCCTTCAAAATCCACCATTGTTTCCACTTCTTCACGCTTAGCGATACCTAGAATATTTTTGACTCCCCAGAAGGCATAAGGAAATCGGCTGCCTTCTTCTTCAGCCATGGATACTACTTCAACGTTACGCAGCGGCTGTCCATACTCTTTTTTTAAATAATCAAGCGCAATAATCCCAGCGATTATTCCAAATTGGCCATCATATAACCCACCATTTTTTACAGTATCTACATGCGAACCTGTTAAAATAGTTTCGTCCTTATATTCAGTTCCTTCTAGCCGTCCAAACAAATTGCCGACGTCATCATATTGAACAACAAAACCTAGCTGCTGCATGTGCTGCTCTAACGCCTTTTGCGCTTCCGTCCACTCGGGCTTATATAGAAAACGCGAGACTCCGCCATCGGAATCCTTACCAAATTCGCCTAACCATTTTAAAAGTTTCTCGGTTTCCTGTCCAAACTCAAACGTACTCATGGTTTCCCTCCGCCACAACTGAAATTACCAATATACATATTCCTATTTTCAGCCCTCCAATCATTTTTCTGGGATCCCATTCTATTAAGGGGTTGTCATCATTGAAAGTCGCACTCTTAGACCAATATCAACCGGGAAAACTAATTCCCACAATCTTTTTTTACTACTTTTCATACTTTTAAACTCTGTCCAGTCACTAGTTTATCGCATTGTGCTTTGAGACAACTCCTGTTAACTTATAAGTTGTGTTAATTATACTGAATTTTTTCATTTTTCGACTAGTGCAAAATTTGCAAATTAATTAGGGGTAACTGTGCATATTGCATATACTTTTTTATTCTTCTCCTGTAGAGCCGCTCCATACCAGTTGTCCCCATTCTAGCTATAGTTAGAATGGGTTTAGCAAGCAATAAAAAACACCTGCCTCGCTGAAACAAGGCAAGGTTTCAATTGATTTATTCAATAACTACATACGTATATTTTTGACGCATTCATCAATACAAAGGTGCACACTCTTCCAAGATAAATTGTGCATTCTGCTCATTAGTGTACGTGTCACAAAATTGAATATTTTCCTCCCATTCCGCCCACCCTATGCATGCTATAGGCAATTATACGTGATACTCAATATATTAAATCTTACATACAAAAATACAAATATCTAAATAAAATGTGCATTACGCATAGTTACTCCAATTTTTGAAAGGAAATTGCAAAAACATGTTGAATCGATCATATATCAAAGTAATACAGGGGAGGGATAGATATGCATTTACTTATTAAAGATGTTTTACAACTTTTTCAAGACAAATCGGTCTCCCTAGCTGCAGGATTCGCTGGATTGGATAATATAGTTTTATCCGTAAATATAATGGATGCACCAGATATCTTGAATTGGGTGAAGCCAGGTGATCTAATATTGACAACTGCATATGTCGCCAAAGACGACCCCATCTTACAGGAGCGTTTAATAAGAGATCTTGTCGCAACCGGCGCTGCTGGGCTTGGAATTAAAACCAAGCGGTTTTTGCCGGAAATCCCCACTATTATTAAAAAGATTGCCGACGAACTTAACTTTCCTATTCTCGATCTCCCTTTAGACATGTCCCTGTCCGAAATTATGAACCCGATCATTAGCAATATCGCTAACAAGCAATCCTATGTACTCCACCGCACGATTGAAATACAGAAAACTTTAACCAGAGTCGCTATTCAAGGTGAAGGTTTATGCTCGATTATAACCTGTTTGGGCAAATTAACTCAATGTCCTGTAGGCTGCTTTGATGTCAATGGCTTCCCCCTTGTCCAGTGGATACCTAAAAAAATCCCTGGAATAGACGATACTATAGTAAAGCAATTTGATTCCATTTTAGATAAAAAGGCAGCAAATAATGACGAGCTCCAAGATCTGCTAGCTCAAACAAAATCACCCTGTACACAAAATCTTACTATTGAAAATAGTAGCTATCTGATTACATCCTTTCCAGTTATGTCAAATAATGAATCTTTTGGACATATTTCAATAATCCAGATAAATGATACTTTCTCAGATATTAACTGTATAGCTTTAGAACAAGCATGTATTGTGGCGGCCCTGGATTTTTCAAAGCAAAAAGCAATAGCACAAAGTCACCGGCTACATTCCAGAGACATACTCGACTATATATTATTTGATGATTTGTCAAACCATAATGTCGACGAAATTCTATCAGGCTCCAGGCTTATGCAGGCCAAATTCTTTGAGTGTTGGGTTATTGAACTGGCTGAAAACGAAACTATAGTAAATGTTCCGGTTATTCTAACACGTATCTACAAAACCACGCAACAAATGGTAACCGCCGCAAATCCTTTGTCAATAGTGTCTGAACGAACAGGCAAAATCATTGTGCTTGTAGCGTCTACCAGCAACTTTAACACAAATGAAACTCACCCAGGAATAATATTACATAATGCTTTTCATACCATGTATCAAAACCTGAAAATTTCCATTGGTATTGGTACAATATCTACCAAGCTAGGTGGAGTCCGGCAGAGTTTTCATGATGCATTAACTTGTCTGCGCTTAGGCCAGCAAATTAAAGGAGGCGGACAAATCACTTTTCCTTATGAAATCGCTTGTTACTCAATTTTAGAAAACTGTGAGTCATCTTCCATCTTATCGCAAATCTGCGACTCTATTATTCAAAGGCTAGAACATTCGGAAAAAAATTCTGGTACTGATCTATTACAAACACTAGAAAAATATCTTGAATGCGACAAAAGTTTAACTGAAACTTCCAGCGAATTGTATATCCACAGGAACACACTCTCTAATAGATTAGAAAAAATCCAGGATATCGTCAATTTAGATTTTAACAACAGGGAATTAGTATTTTGCCTACGCTTAGCGTTACGACAACGGAAAATCAGCAGCGCTCATAGAAAGAATAGCTAGGTAGGGTAGTCGACCTGTTCCAAATTCTCACATATGGCTAGTTTTTCTGCTGCACTATATTGGTTTATTTTTGACATGAAAATGCTCCCTTTGCCAGTAGGTTACTGGCAAAGGGAGCATTATGCTTATGTTCTATCCTGATTAAGATTTATAACTATCAGGTTTCTCTAAAGGCTTGGTCGGATAGGGAGAAAATTCAATATGCATTTTTGGTATCTCATCAAGACCGATTTGTGCATCAGTTATAACAAGGTTTAGCACATGTCCGCCTTTTTGAGCATCGTCAGAAAGAAAATGCAGATGATAACCGGCGGCATTGGTATTACCCATATATGCTGGCAGCCAAAAGCCGACTAATCGACCTGATACATTAGAGTATTCAAAAACGCTCTGTTCGCTAACTGCAGCTGAAAGCAGTGGATAGGGTGGCTCGTATGGACCAACACTGCGCACTTTGATGGATTTGAAATTCCCTTTAATAATAATTGCATAAGGTAAATCATTACGTTTGCGAAGTTGATCAAGTTCCTTCTTTAGTAGATCCAGACTAAGATCCGTAGTTTCAATCTTTTTCGTTATATCGGCAGAAAAATATTTAACTGCGTAAAACGGAGTTTGAACATTATCATTTTCAACAGTGACCTTACCGTCCCTCGCCGCCTTATAAACTTTTCCATCTAATACAATCATTTCGCCATCAAGGCCAGCAAACGTTCCCAATCCCATAGTTCCCTGTTGCTTTATTTTTCCAACTGTGGCTACGCCATCATAATTTCCAGCGAGAAGTGCCTCAATTGTCGCTCCTTGATAGATGGTTTCTTTATCTACCGCAGGATTGGCCAAAGCCAGCGAACTGCCTAATACAATAAAGCATAGCATTAAAATCATTCTTCTCATCTACACAAGCCCTCCAGTAATTTAATATCTTGCACTTTGTTAAAGCTCACAGGTTTGTACTTTCTTTCCACCTCCATAACGTTAATTATACCATTATATTCTAAATATTTACAATATTAATATCCCTTTTTCTCCCTTACCTGCTGATATGTGGGACGGTCTGTAGTGCCTTGTCCATAGCCTACTTTTGCATTTAGAACCCCATCAAGTTGCATAAAGTAAGCTTCCACGCCCCAGAAACAACCTCCTGCAAGCCATATCTTCTTCATAATGAGCAGTTCCTCCTAATTGAATGAAGTAAGCTACTACTGCCGGTGGAAGCCCGGATTTGACGGTACGGATTATATCTTGGTTCATAGATTTTGTCCATCATCCACCTAGCTGAAAAGTCATTATTTTTGCTACAGCACCTCAATCCGTCCCCGCCCATTTCGCTTGGCATGATAGAGGGCATCATCTGCCCTCTTTAGTATGCTCTCAAAGGACGAATCCTGCTCCCGCGCTTCGGTAATGCCAATACTGATGTCGAAGGTGACTTTTTTACCGTAGCATATGATAGTCTCTTTTTTAAGGCCAAGCCTAAGTCTTTCAGCAATCTGTTTTGACTGCGCACTAGGAATGTTGAGCAATACCAATACAAATTCATCGCCACCTAATCGGCCCCATATGTTTTTTTCATAAAGGTTATTTGCCACATAGGCTGAAAATTCATACAAAATCATATCTCCTACGTCATGCCCATAGCTGTCATTTAGTTTTTTAAAGTAATCGATGTCAATCATCAGTACGGAAAATGGTTGACCATCGTTTTTAAACCTCTCAAATTCCTTAGTAGTGAGCTGTGCTAGTTTTCGCCGGTTTAATATCCCTGTAAGATGATCAATCGACGCCAGCCTATTCAATTCTTCCTTGAGCTGAGTTTCCTCTAAACGAGCCTTAAATTCAGTGCGCCGGTGTTGTTCCAGTGAAGATGAAAAAATAACGCCTAGCACATTTGCCATTACAATTGCTACCAGCATGGAGTAATGGGACTGCGGATTGACTAATTGAGCATACCACCAATCCAGACCTAGATTACCAATAGATAATACAATTGGAGGTATAACCCTTACGCAAAACCTATTAGGAAATACCATATAAGCACTGAACAGAACCAATATGGTGATTGCTCCGCTGGGAGTAATATAGGGAGCCAAAATATAGTTAAAGAATAATACGATGGCAATAGCAAACATAGCCCAGCGCAGGAAAATATAATCATACTCCCGAGCAGTAGAAACTTTCAATAGAACGTAAATAGTATAAAGAGAGAATATGAAAAACACTAGCCGTATTGCTAATAAGATCATAAATTTACTGCTATATCCAAAAATAAGATAATCCGAATAAGCTAAAATGAGAACAGGAATTAACCAAACAGCAATGGCAACTCTGGTATGGCGCGCATCAGTTACTAGAAAATAATTCCGGTATACAGACTCAAAATCATCCATTGTATCAGTTTGAGCTTTCAACAACATCCTTCTTCCTTATTTTAGTGTTTCTCAACATATTTCGGTAAACTACTACCATATTCCTTCTGCTTCAATGGCAGCTTGCGCCGCACATACAGCTATATTTGTTAAGATTGTGTAAAGCTGCTGTTAATCTTTGGCAAAACATCTTTCACCCGCCGCGCAAATTATGATATTATCAAACCAAAAACGTACCATACTCCCTACAATTAGTAATTTTGGGCTATGAATTGTATTTTTCGGAGGAATTATCTTGACTACATTTGCTTCTTATCGTACCAAAGTCCTTCATCTATATAAAACCGCAAATAAACAAACAAGTGAGATGAAGAGTTTCATGGAATTAAAGAATATTCTCGAACAAAGTGATATCCGGACAGTATTTCAGCCGGTAGTATCATTAACAAATGCAGAAATAATCGGCTATGAGGCCCTAAGCAGAGGTCCTAAAGACTCCATGCTGGAGCGGCCTGATGCCCTTTTTTCAACAGCAGCAAAATATGATCTTGTCTGGGAGTTAGAGTATTTATGCCGTCGGGCAACCTTGGAAAAAGCAAAAGACCTTGCTCCTTCTAAAATGGTTTTTATAAACGTAGATCCCAAAATCATCAATGACCCTCGCTTCCAAAAAGGACAAACCCAGGATATGCTCTGCCAATTTCAGGCTAACACCGGTAATATTATTTTTGAAATCACGGAAAAAACGGCGATTAATGATTACAAAGGCTTTTGCTGTATTCTGGACAACTATACAAGTCAAGGGTATAAAATAGCCATTGATGATACCGGTTCAGGGTATTCAGGCCTTAGAACCTTAGCCGAGATCCGCCCTAATTTTATAAAAGTAGACATGGAATTAGTACGCGATATTGACAAAGATAACCTTAAACAAGCCATGCTGAAGGCGTTATACGATTTCTCTGTAAGCACAAATAGCAAAATTATTGCCGAGGGAATTGAAACACAAGATGAATTAGCTGCTTTAATCAGTATTGGTATTCCGTATGGTCAGGGTTTTTTTCTGCAAAAACCACTACCAGAATTCAGTGAGATTCCCAGCTCAATTAAACAAATTATCCTAGATCTAAATAAGCGCAAAAAACGCGAGCTTTATCATACTTCCATGACACTGCCAGTCGGAGAAATCGCCCAGCAGGAGCAAGCTTTCCCCTCTTCAACGGTCGGTAGTGTAGCACTTGATTTTTTTAGCCAACACCCTGCCTGCCAGGGAATTACCATTGTTGATGATGGCCGTCCAGTCGGACTGCTGATGAAAAGCAAATTCTTGGCTAACCTGGCTACACAATATGGTATTGCGCTCTATATGAACAGATCAATTCGCTCCCATATGGATAAAAACCCGTTAATTGTCACTTACGATACGCCAATAGAGGTAGTTTCAAAATCAGCATTATCACGCAAAGATGATGATATCTATGACTATATAATAATAACCAATCAAGACAAATACTATGGTACTGTCACCATAAAAAAAATTCTGGAAAAAACCACACAATTAGAACTTAACCGCGCAAAACATGCGAACCCGCTGACAGGTCTACCCGGCAACTTAATTATTGAAGGAGAATTAGATAAACTTCTCAAGGAAAATTCGGGCAACTATGCCGTATTGTATTTTGACCTGGATAATTTCAAAGCCTACAATGATGTCTACGGGTTTGAACGTGGCGACAAGGTTATTTGCTTTACCGCCGAAGTCGTACAACAGAATTTACATAGCTATTACACTAGAGAATCCTTTCTGGGACATATCGGCGGTGATGATTTCATTGCTATAACCCGCGGCAATGATGTCACAGAGCTATGCGAGCGCATAATATCTGATTTTAATCGTCGTATTGTAGATTACTATAACCACGAAGACTGTAACAGAGGCTATATATGCACCAAAAACAGGCATGGCATCCATGAAAACTTTCCTATTATGTCTTTGTCTATCGCCGTTGTTACTGACAAACAGAGGAATTATACAAATATCCTCGAAATAGTGGAAACCGCAAGCCAGCTTAAAAAACAATGCAAACTTAATTGGCAAAGTTGTTATTGTATCAAGTGAACTCGTTTCAGCATAGCTGAATAAATCTACTCTCGTATCAGAGTTAACAAAGACTTAACCGTAAATTAACCAAAACTATCCAGCAGCTACTTATAATGGACATGTACATAACCAAATTCAAAGGAGGTAACAAAATGAACAGGAAGATTAAATGGTTTAGCTTGTCTGCTGTGATTATTGCGCTAATTGCTATTATGCTTGCATCTGCTTTCCCACAGCAGCAGATAGCTAGTGCCGGTGTTACCAATGGTTACACCGGTAAGCAGGCCAAGTATGTATTCTTTTTTATTGGTGACGGCATGGGCATGCCGCAAGTAAATGCTGCTGAAATTTTTAAAGGTACGCTTGAAAGCGATGACAAGATGCACAAAGGTAAGCTTGGTTTTACCGTATTCCCGCATCAGGGTATGCAAACCACGCATTCAAATAATACCTTTATCACCGAATCAGCAGCAGCGGGAACAGCTTTAGCTACCGGGCAAAAAACCAACAATGACATTCTTGGTATGGATGCCACAAAAACCGTAAAACTTAAAACCATGGCTGAACTGGCCAAAGAAAAGGGTATGAAGGTCGGCATTGTATCCAATGTATCCATTGACCATGCTACGCCGGGCGCGTTCTACGCCCATGAGCCTACCCGCAAGAACTATTATGAAATCGGCCTGGCACTGGCAAACAGTGGCTTCGATTACTTTGCCGGGGGTGGTCTGTTATCTCCTACCGGTCCCAAAAAAGATAAACCAAGTGTATTGGATATTGCAAAAAATAATGGCTATAAACTGGTTACTACGCAAGCCGAATTTAACAACCTGAGCAAACAGGACGGCAAGGTATTCGCCATTGCCCCGGAACTGGCTGCGGAAGCCGCAATGCCTTATGATATTGACCGCAGTCCCAGCCAAGTTACCCTGGCTGATTTCACCAAAAAAGGTATTGAGCTGTTGGACAACTCTCAGGGCTTTTTTATGATGGTAGAAGGCGGCAAAATTGACTGGTCTTGTCATGCCAATGATGCGGCAACAACGGTTCACGATGTTCTGGCTTTTGATGACGCAATTAACGAAGCTCTCAAATTCTATGCCCAACATCCTAAGGAAACGCTCATTATCGTAACTGGTGACCATGAAACCGGTGGCATGACAATTGGTTTTGCCGGTACAGGCTATGAAACTTTTTTCAGCAAAATCGATAAGCAATCCACTTCCTTTGAAGCCTTTGACAAAAAAATCAAAACCTATCGGGAAACCGTCGATGCACAGTATGCCAGCCTGAATGACTGGCTGCCTATTCTTGCGGACGAGTTCGGTTTGACTGATTTGACGGAATATGATAAAACCCGGCTGAACGCTGCCTTGGCTGCCAGCATGATTGATCCGAAAAAACGGACCAAAGATCCCAACACGTCTTTGCTTTATGGTACCTATGAACCATTTAGCGTTACAATTACCCACATACTCAACCAAAAGGCCGGTATCGGCTGGACTACTTACGCACATACCGGTGTAGCTATACCCGTATTTGCACAAGGCATTGGCGGCGAATTATTCCAAGGCTACTATGATAATACCGATATCGCCAAAAAAATCATGAACATTATGGGTGTAAAACAGCAATAGCTGTAGAAAACCTTTAGGCCAACCGGGCGGAGCATGCCCGGTTGGCCTAAATTAGGTAAGAAAGGATGCCGGTTATGCCTTATTCCCGAAATACAGATAAACCCTTTGTGCTCGTTATCGCGCTACTCTGTATCCTATTGTATTGCTTGCCAACCGGGTTTCCGACACAAGACGACGATTATATTCGCAGTAAAGCCAGGGTAACTGCGGTCGATAACCAGTCCGTACATCAGCGTGGCGTTGTTCAGACCGGAGTGCAAGCGGTAACCTTGCAGGTTGTGGGGGGGGAGTTTGCCGGTCAGGAAATCCAGGCCACCAATACACTGTTTGGAAAGCTGGAGTTGGACAAGGTGTTTCAGCCTGGTGATACCGCCTTAATCGTTATTAAGGGACAAAATGGCCGGATTATCGCGGCTAATTTAATTGATCACTATCGGCTTGATAAAGAAATACTCCTGTTTGGGCTATTTATACTTGTGCTGTTTTGGTTTGCCCGCTGGACTGGCGTAAAAGCCGTGCTTTCCTTTATGTTTACCATCCTGGTTTTATGGAAGGTACTCTGGCCGTTGTTTCTGAAGGGCTGGGACCCCATTATTCTTTCATTACTAGTTATTTGTGTTATTGTCGGCTGTGTTACTTTTTTGGTAACAGGGCTTGGCCGTACCGGCTTAGTTTCTTTTCTGGGAACCATGTGCGGTGCAATTGCCGCTTGTTTGTTGGCTATTATATTTGGCCAGCTATTCAAAGTGCATGGCGCAGTTATTCCGTTTGCCGAAACCTTACTGCACGTTGGGTTTAGTCATCTTGATCTTACTAAAGTTTTCCTAGCGGGGATCTTTGTGGCCTCTTCCGGGGCCATGATGGATGTTGCAGTTGATATTGCGGTAGCCGTAACTGAGCTTGTTGATAAAAATCCGTCAATTAACCGCAAAGCGGCAGTTGCCTCTGGCATGAATGTTGGCCGGGCAGTTGTCGGCACAATGACAACAACCTTATTACTGGCATACTCCGGTTCTTTTACCGCCCTCATGATGGTATTTTTGGCTCAGGGTACACCGGTAATTAATATCTTGAACCTGACCTATATTGCCGCAGAGATCCTTCATACCCTTGTTGGTAGTTTTGGTGTTGTACTTGTTGCACCCTTTACAGCGTGGCTAGCTGGCTGGCTGCTGATTGATCACTAATGAACTTTTTAATTAAACGATAACATAGATTTAACAGCATCTCTCATTCGATTTGTTACAATACTTCTAGAGCCTTACTTTAATCTGAGGGGTGAGTGCTATGAATAAGAAAATATTGCTCGTGTCCGCTTCGATCGGTTCTGGTCATATCCAGGCCGCAAATGCTGTTCGGGATGAACTTAACCGTATCTCTCCGGCCACAAATGTCGCAGTTGTTGATTTTCTGGACCAGGAAATCTCCCTGGGGCATCTCATTAAAGAAACCTATCTAAAAATGCTCGATGTTCTTCCCAATGCCTATGATTTTCTCTACCGCAAGTCCCAGAAATCTCAACCTAGTGCTAGTGTAAAGAATGTAACGGCCCTTATTATGAAAAGAAAAATGGTAAAATTACTATATGAGCACCGCCCTGATATGTTAGTCTTTACGCATCCTTTTCCCTGCTGTGCTGCCGCTTACTTACGCCGCACCGGTCAGCTTTCTATACCAATGGCTGCCGTTATGACTGACTTCTCCTTTCATCCTATGTGGCTGCACAAAGAAATTAATGCCTATTTTGTGGCTAATCATGAAATTCAGCATGCCCTTCATGACAATGGGATTGCCAAAAACCGGATTTCTATAACCGGCATTCCTATCTCTCCTAAATTTACACCAAATTCCCCGAACAATCGTACAAAAGACAAGGGTATCCCTGAAATACTGATTATGGGGGGCGGCCTTGGCCTGGGAGCAATCGAAGAGGCCGTTATTAGTCTACAGTCTGCGAAAACACAATTAAAAATCATTGCTGTCGCTGGAAATAATGCTAAGCTGAGAGACCGGTTGTTAACCCTAACAAACACTTCCTGCAACCCACTCACAGTCATAGGCTATACCGAGCGGATCAATGAGTATATGGCTAATGCCTCGCTACTCATTACTAAGTCTGGTGCGCTTACCTGCAGTGAAGCACTATCCCAGGAACTCCCGCTGCTACTACTTAGTCCCCTGCCGGGACAAGAAGAAGATAATACAAACTACCTAACCCAGCAGGGAGTTGCCCTTCGTATTTCACCTGCTCAAACACTTGCCAGCCTAGTTGATGAGCTATTATCTAAACCGCATATTTTAGCTGCTATGCGTTCAAAAGCCCACGCCCTGAGCAAACCAGCCGCGGCGAATCACATCGCATTACTGCTGTCTGCCAGCATACACAATCGCCCTGCCATATTCTCTGCAAGCTAGCGTCTCTTTAGGAAAATAGTATCTAAGGAGAGAGTTATGATTAACACATTAAAAACCGTACCTACAGATGCTTGCCTTCACTTTATACTAATGGTAGTATCCCCCTTTCAAAGTTTTTTGGATAAACCAGGGCTAACCCATGAATTTTGCAACCAGCAAGCCCTTGCTATCATCAAAAACGACGGCCTCTGGCAATGTTCGAACTTTCTATCAAACTACCTTGAAGAACTTAACTTAGGTGTGTACTGGGCAGACAAAGACTGGAAGAACGTTCACCACTATTTTGAACCTTGTTCAGGCAAAGGACTATGGCATTCCACACATGCTATTGAAAACTTCAGATTATATTATCAACTGGCACTCTGCTCGGCAAAAAAGTATGACTTAAAAAAAGCTGCTTTTTTCTTAGGTGCATCCGCCCATATACTCCAGGATCTATGTGTCCCTCACCATGCAAGAGCAAAGCTGTTTAATGGTCACAAGCAATATGAAGGCTGGGCGCAAGCAAATTATGATAAGTATGCTGTACTAACTGAGGGCATATACGGCCAAGGACTTGAGTCTCTCAGCACCAATAATGCCTGTATTGCTGCTGAATTTTTTGATTGGGTTCGCTGCGAAGATGATGTTGCCCATTACAACAAAGCAACAGAAGTTCTTCTTCCGCTGGCCCAGCGCACGACTGCAGGCTTATTTCACGCCTTTACCACAGAAATACATAACTTTTGGCAATTCACATAAGCAGCGTCACTCCCTTAAATTATATATACCCACAGATTGTGCCCCCCTGTATATAAAATCTCCCTGGCCCAAGTTGCCAGGGAGATTTTTTTATTCACAGAAATCGGTACAGCATAATGGCCTTCCATTCATTTCAAGATTCTGTTTGAATTAAATTTGGAAAAACCAATAATAATAAGGTAAATGGAGGTAATATCTATGACAGTTGCTTCTCAGGTCAAACAAACGTTTGCTACTCTAAAAGGTTGTCAAGGTACATTACGGCTATATGCGTCGCAGACCCGGAATGAAGAAACCAAGTTAGTTTACAAAGAAGCTTTGGAAACTACCGGAACAATTATCAATGACCTTGAAAGAAGAATGCAGACTTTAGAATTTCAAGAGCCACAATACAAAGGGAACTAGTCAGGAGATTGAGCAATGCAGACATGGATACAGATATTAGTTAGTTCAGTTTCATTATTTTTTGTATTACTGCTCTTGATCAGGCTGCTGGGAAAAAGAAATATCGCTCGCATGACACCGTTTAGGTTTGTAAGCTATATCGTAACAGCAGTAATTGCCGCATTACTATCCCTAAATTTAATTGCCAATCCTGCCTTCGGATATATTGCGCTTGGTGTTTGGGTACTATTTCCGCTAGCATTGAATTATTTGTCCCTAAAAAGCAAATGGGTTCATGACATTGTTAACGGCAAGGAAACTGTACTAATTAAGCATGGAAAAATCATGGAGGAGAATCTTCTGCAAACAAGGCTGACAGGCGAGGAACTGCTGCGAGAGCTCCGTTCTAAGAATGCCTTTAATCTCGCTGATGTAGAATTTGCGGTAATGGAAGATACCGGAGACATAAATGTTTTTTTGAAATCTGACAAAACACCAATATCCGCCCACGATTTAGGGAAAAAAATAGCTCCCCTGGCAGAACCGCAGACAGTTATACTTGATGGCAACATTATCAATGAACCTCTGGCTTCTTTGGGGTTTAACACCGAATGGCTAGGTATCCAGCTGGAAACCATCGGCGTATCGCTAGATAATGTGTTTATCGGCCAGGTAGACTCGTCTGGTGATTTATACCTGGATCTGTTTGACGACGCTGTACAATTACCACAGCCGAAAGTTAAGGAAATGCTATACGCAAATTTTGAAAAAATCCAAGCCGATCTCACGACCTTTGCGCTAGAGACAAAAAATGAAGCAGCCAAGCAAATGTATTCAGCGCATGCCACAACGTTACAACAACTTTTGGAAAAGCTTAAGCCATATTTATTGCGTTAGAAGGTGAATTGCATTGTCAAGCAGTAAACGCAAAAATCTAACCCCTGCCCAGCAGCAATACCAGGACTTTGCCCGCGCAAGGGAACCGCAGCGTCCAATCGTAACTAACTGTATACACGCCTTTATTGTAGGCGGCATTATCTGTACAATAGGTCAGGGAGTACAGTTGTTTTTCATTACCTATTTTAACTTTGACGAAAAGACAGCAGGCGATCCCACTGTTGCGATTCTAATTTTGATTTCAGTAATTCTTACAAGCCTTGGATTATATGATCATATTGCCCAATGGGGCGGTGCCGGCAGTGCCGTTCCGGTTACGGGGTTTGCCAATACAATTGCCTCAGCTTCTCTTGATCACAAAAGTGAGGGGTTTGTGTTAGGGGTCGGCGGAAATATGTTTAAAATCGCCGGACCAGTTATTGTCTTTGGTGTCTTTTCCGCTTTTATTGTTGCTATTGTAAAAGTAATCATTACGTCGTTAGGTGGAATGTAAATGCTGCAGGGTCATCAAACATGGGTTTTCCAATCTAAACCAACCATTATTGCTTCTGCTGCAATCGGCGGACCTTTTGAAGCACAGGGCAATCTGGCAGACGATTTTGACCTGCTTCATGGTGATATTTGGCTTGGACAGGACAGTTACGAACAAGCAGAAAAAAAACTTTTGGAACAAGCTTGTGAAACTGCAATTAAAAAAGCGGGACTCAAAAAAGAGAATATCCAGTTTTTTCTCAGTGGTGATTTAATTAACCAGATTATGCCCAGCAGCTTTACCGCCCGTACCCTTGCCGTTCCTTATTTAGGTATCTACGGAGCTTGCTCCAGTTCAATGGAAGGCCTTTCCTTAGCCTCCCTGATCATTGATAGCGGGTTCGCACAGAATGCCCTTATTGGTACATCCAGCCATAACGCCGCCTCTGAAAAGCAATATAGGTATCCTACCGAGTATGGCGCACAGAAGCCTCCTACAGCCCAATGGACTGTTACAGGGGCAGGTGCGGCAGTTGTTGCCAAACAAGGAACAGGTCCACGGGTTGCAGCGGCCACGATTGGACGGGTAGTCGACATGGGGCTTTCCGACCCGTTTAATATGGGAGCAGCCATGGCTCCGGCTGCCGTTGACACCATCGAAGCTCACTTCAGGGATTTGAACATTTGCCCATCATACTATGACCTCATTACGACTGGCGACTTAGGCAAAGTAGGTCACCGCATTGCCGGAGATTTGCTTACAAAGCATGGATTTAGCATCCCTGTAGAAAAGTTGACCGACTGCGGCATTTTAATGTACAAGGAAGACCAGCCAGTTCTCGCAGGCGCCAGTGGCTGCGCCTGTGTTGCTACAACTACCTTTGGGCATCTTTTAAATCGCATGCGCCGGGGGGAACTGAACCGAATTCTGGTTATAGCCACAGGCGCTTTGCTCTCCCCCATGTCGTACCAGCAAAAAGAAACCATACCGTGCGTTGCCCACGCAGTAGCAATAGAAATGTAAAACAGGAGGCTTATGTGGAAAAGTTTGTTTTGGCGTTTATTGTTGGCGGAACTATATGTGTAATTGGACAACTCCTAATGGATGGACTGAAATTAACGCCTGCACATACAATGGTTGCTTTAGTAGTGTCTGGAGCTGTTTTAGGCGGCTTTGGCCTATATGACGACTTAATTAAATTTGCTGGTGCAGGAGCTTCCGTTCCTATCAGCAGCTTTGGCAATCAATTGGTAAAAGGCGCTCTCCAGGAAGCAGAAAAAACCGGCTTAGTCGGCGTATTGACAGGTATTTTCAAAATCACCAGTGCCGGTATTTCAGCGGCAATTATTTTTGGATTTTTGGCGTCTTTACTATGTAAACCGAAAGGATAAAGGAGGTAAAGTAAATGACCGTAGGTACGCAAATGACGCAAGCCATTGCAACTGTTCAAAATGCAGCCGCCACTATGAAGACATTCTCATTAGAGACTCAGGATCAGCAGGCAAAACAAACCTTCGAACAATTAGCAACTACTCTTGACAGTGCTGTTGATACATTAAAGCAAAGACAAAAGCAGGTTGAGCAGCAGGAACCACAATACAAACAGCAATAACGCCTTATGCAGCTATTTTAACCAAAGTCGAATCTTATTTCAGCTTTGGTTATTTTCTGTCTTCGGTGCTATATAACCCCACCGCTTTCAGCTAGATTACCGCCCCCATTTGGGACGATCCCAATCTCATGAGCAAATACGGAGTGTCGTGGGGACAGGTCCATTGACACGCGAGCAATCAGAGAATACACTGTCAATGCACCTGTCCCCTATGACACTCGCGAGCAATCAGAGAATACAGTGTCAATGCACCTGTCCCCTATGACACTTTGCACAATGGTTATAATTTTCAATTGGGATATTATTTATGCTGATTAAAGTATGCCACATGAATCGCGTCTTGGACTTGCAATAATCGCTATCGGCGAGAGTGACAATTGAAAAAGCTATGAATAAATAGTTTATCGTATATTCCGAAACACATCAAACTGCTACAAAACCCTTTCTCCTAGTAACGATCCCATCAGAGCTACCGCTACTTTAGCGGTCTGATTCCTATTATCTAGTATGGTGTTCACTTCCACGAACTCAGCACTGGTAACAATATTAGCCGCAGAAATAAGTTCCATGGCTAAATGGCTTTCACGGTATGTTAATCCGCCAAGTACCGGTGTACCAACACCTGGTGCGTGCAAAGGGTCGATGACGTCCATATCAAAACTCACGTGAACACCATCAGTGCCATTAGCTACGATCTTAATGGCCGCTTCCATCACCTTAGCCATGCCCATTATGTCGATTTCATGCATGGTATACACAACAACACCAAGTTCTTTTAGTAATATCTTCTCCCCTGGGTCCAAATCTCTAATACCAATCATTACAAACTTCCCCGGTTCAAGTTTTGCAGCCTGGCCTCCGACTCCGGTCAACCGCTCATGACCCCGGCCCAAGCACACCGCCACCGGCATTCCGTGAATATTACCGGATGGCGAAGTTGCAGCAGTATTAATATCGCCGTGGGCGTCGAACCAGAGAACACCTAACTTCTTTTTATGCTGGAGCACACCAGAGATGGTACCAATAGCAATGCTGTGGTCCCCGCCAAGAATCAGGGGAAAACGGGCTTTTGCCATTTCCTCAGCTACCATGCGGCAAAGCTCAGTGTTAACTCTTTCAATTTCATCCAAATATTTTAGACTCGTTCCGTCCACATAGCAGGAGTCTGGTCTATTAGCCGCAATATCTCCCTTGTCGTCAATTTCATAGCCAAGTGCCTGGAGTTTTTCACCCACTTTTGCGTAACGGATAGCACTAGGCCCCATATCTACGCCCCGGCGATCCGCACCTAGATCTAACGGTACTCCGATAATAGAAATGCGATTATTACTAGTTGGATTCATATGGAGAACCCCCTTAAACATATCCCTTATCATCTTACTCATAACGAAGTATAGTCTCGGATGAAACTTCGGTTCGGAAAATTAGTAGCCAAAACTAGGTTACTGATTTTTCCCTAATTTAATACGAGATTAGATAATAATACCCCATAGAATGCCTGTTACGGCTCTCTATGGGGTATTATTACTGTTTCTACAATATTTCGTTGGAAGTAATCTGTACCGAAAAGTCACCTTTATTTAGCTTTCGCAAGCAATAATTCGGTTACTTCCTGAATAATAAATTCGATATCCGCAAGCATACTATACAATGTTCTACCACTAGGCATGGTTTTCTCCTGCTGAATAAACCGGCACCCGTCCTCCCGCAAAGTTTGAATGTTTCTTTGTACTACCGGTTTTTTGTACATTTTGGGATTCATGTGAGGAGCAAAAACGGTGACTGCCTCTGTTGACAGGATAGTCGTAGACAGCATGTCGTCCGCTATACCGTTAGCCGCTTTTCCAATAATGTTTGCAGTTGCCGGAGCAATTAATAATAAATCTGCCTTATCTGCAAGCTTTTTATGCCCTGTATTCCATGAAACCGGATCTGCAAATTGATCCAGGACAACCGGATTGCCGGATGCATTGCGAAAAGTCAATGGCGCAATAAATTTCGTGGCACTATTTGTCATAATTACATCTACATTGGCGTGCAATGTGACCAGTTTACTGATAATATCAGCCGCCTTATATGCCGGACTGCATCCGGTCACACCAATAATGATATTTTTCCCTTTAAGCATTTTATCGATCTCTTTTCTATGTTTATATTTCTACCATCATACCAAATATAGGTATCTATAAACTTCTAAATAAACCAATTACTTTGCCTGCAATAGACACATTCTCTGCATATATGGGTTCCATTGAATCGTTCTCTGGCTGTAGCCGAATGCGTCTTGCTTCTTTGAAAAAACGTTTTACAGTAGCTTCTTCATTGTCTATCAAAGCTACTACAATTTCACCATTACAAGCATTGCTTTGTTGCCGGACAAGCAAGTAGTCTCCATCTAAGATACCAGCATTAATCATACTATCGCCTTTCACTGCCAGCATAAACACATTATCTTCACTACCGATTAATTCTGCCGGCAGCGGATAGGTTTCTTCGATGTTTTCAACGGCAAGTATCGGTTGACCGGCAGTAACTACACCAACAAGCGGAACTGGAATAACCGTCTTGTGTCTCCATGGTGCTTCATCAAGTACGTCAATTGCACGCGGCTTAGTAGGATCACGTTTTATATAACCTAAAGATTCCAATTTAGTCAGATAGGAATGTACTGTAGAGCTGCTGCTAAGCCCGACTGCTTCGCCTATCTCCCGAACAGACGGAGGATAACCTTTAGCCCGAAGGTTTTCTTTTATATAATCCAATATTTCTTTTTGCCTTTTGTTTAGTGAACCAACGGTCATTTTTACCACCTCAAGATAATTGTACCATAAAACAATAGAAAAAAGAACATTAGTTCGAAAATTTACCAAACATACTTGCGGGGAACATATGTGCTGTGCTATAATAACAGCAACCAAACATACGTTCAATTAGAGGGGTGTTTATATTATGAGAAAGACAATATTGGTACTGTCGCTAGTTCTTGTTATATTGGCTATTACACCG
Organism: Sporomusa sp. 246TCP1; assembly: GCF_057319775.1. Classification (NCBI taxonomy): domain Bacteria; kingdom Bacillati; phylum Bacillota; class Negativicutes; order Selenomonadales; family Sporomusaceae; genus Sporomusa; species Sporomusa sp. 246TCP1. The sequence continues at coordinate 2,413,412 of NZ_CM170492.1, forward strand.
TTTGCTATATCCCGTGCTTTTGTTGAACCCGCTACCTATGAGACGATCTACGTAAAACCAGGAGATACAGTTTGGCAAATTGCTACTAAATATATGACAGATAAAGACGATGTTAGGGAAGTCGTTTTTGAGATTAGGCGAATAAATAAATTGGATAACAACGCAAAGGTTTATCCTGGACAAGCTTTGAAAGTGCCGGTAAAGTATACCGCTTCATAACGTCCCTCCACTCCTTGAAGCTAGGAAACAATCATTTAATTCTTCTTGCAGCCTTAATATTGACTATAGGATATCCCTGCATTCATAACCAAACCGAACTCACGTCAATACCAGCATTAATTTATCTGTTGTTTGTTTTTATTCGTTCATGTATAAAATAACTATTGATGTCAGCAACTAATTACTATATAATTATAACCATAGTTAATTTTGGTTTTGTTTTATTAGTTTTAGTTCAGTGTCACAATGAAGTGCCGGCCGGATGTATTCATCCGCGCCGGCGCTACTATTAGGAGGCGATTATTCATGACGGTCAGTGGTTCGGCGATATCGTTATTTAATTCCCAAAAAGCAGATAGTGGTTTTCAAGCTCCCCTGGTCAATGCTTGTTCACAATCACTTTTATTTCAGAAAAGGAGGCAAAATAACCTACAGGAGAATGTTTCCAGTGTTAAAACTGCGGTGGATTTAAATAGAAGCATAAATCCATTCACCGTCAACCCCGAACAAGAACTTACAGCTATGCACAACCAGCTTATTACTATATGCCTTCATAACCCGAATTTAAATGACTTTCATCTTCATGGCAAACTTCGTAAAGCTAACCCCACTTTGACAATAGATACTTTTTATCGATTAAAGCAAGAGTGTGGTTTAGATAATCATGAGGCGATCTGCAACATTTTGTTAAATCGGCTCTTTCTTGGCTGTAATAACGAATTAAATGCTACCCAACTAAAATTCATCTATAAGATGCATCCTGAATTACATGACCGCGATATACGTCCAGGCAGCCCTGGTGAACTTATTGTATACAAATGTCTTTTCGGAAAAAGATTGGCGAAAAAGGGAAGCTTATATGTCCATCTATTTATAGACATGTTTAACAGCTGGAGTTTTGCCCGAATTAGCTCAAACCGTTCATTAGAAGAAGGGATTAGAATACTTCAAAAACATATTGAGCCAATGTATCGCAAAAATGGTTTTCAACTTAAAAACATTCTTCAATCATTGCCAACTTATCGCAGCAAACAAAACACCATGCCACTTGCAAACCCAAATGGGTTAACCGCTAAAATTCAATGGGAAATAAGTACGCGTCAATTCGGATTAATCAAACACTTTCAGCGTCAACTTGTATTAAGCAATTTTTTTGAAAATTATCGAGAAGAACTATCTTCTTTTCGTATGCTCATTGCCTTTTCAAAGCTAATCAAAAAATATAATGCAGAATTCAATTTTTGCCACCAACGTCCTATGTTACGATCTACTACAATAAAACCATAACTAGTTGAAACCTATAGCAAAAGCAAGTTGATGGACTAGTATTTGTGGCAGATAATCACGGTTTTCCTTGGTAACGGCGATGAGCTTCACTTGGGAATGGTTTCTGACTTGATCAATCCAACCTTTGCTTGCCAGTTTTATAACGCCCAAAACCGGTGTATTGCCATCAAGAGTAGCAATAACTTCCTTTTGAAAAGCAAGCGCTTTACATTCCAAACTGCCACATTCATCCATCAAAATCAAACTTGAACTGTTTCTGGCAGACCTGATCAGTTCAACGCCATAATTATCAAACTTCTTCGTTAAAGCCTGGGGGGGATGGTCTGCGAAAAAACGCACGACAGCGTTTTCTTCCCTAAAACTCTTTGGTTCAGTGGCAGAATTCATATACAGCAGTTTGTTTGGCAATGCCCTGTCCGGACCGTAGTATGTTTTAAAACCACCAGGAGTTATCTTAAGTTGGGAAAGGGTTTTAGCAATTACTGTGCTTTTCCCTACTTGTATTTCACCTGTCAGAAATATATGCATTTTGATTTATAGACCCCTTTGACTTCGAATACAACGAGTCAGCACGCCCCCGCTTTTTGCGGGCAGAGCACTGATACGACTAATGTTACCATGCCTTAGTAAGACGTGCAACATGCCGCCAGAGCAATCTAATTTATTAAATTCAAAGTTTTCTTTTGCCCATCAAGATAGTCACAGATAGAACGAAACTCTTTTATGTCAGTGATCTTTTTTAAGTCCCGAAGATCAAAAATAATGTCCGTATACTTATGTTTTATTAACTCCATATCATATAATTCACATTCAATAAATCCTTCTCTCCAACTATGAATATACGGTAGGAAGTCATCCCAATTGCGCTCGAAATATTTTACTTTGGCAAAACATAACTGGTATATATAAAATATAATCCTTGCTCTTGACCTTCATCCCAATCTATTCCCTGCCATTTCAGGCTGGCCAAAATCTGCGAACAGAACTTTTTTCAGTCGCTGTGTATCTGTATCCTCAATTCTAAGAACAAACTGTCCCTGACATTGCCGGGCAAAAACCAGTTAAACAATGCGGTCCTTGCTCCGCCGATATGCAGATATGTAAATTTTATTATTGCACATTAAACCAAAAAAGTAATTTTTTACAGTTCTACCTATATCGGAGAGTAGTTACCTACTTAATTAGTATCTTGGTATTACATTCTTACGAAATTCACTACCGAATCCAACAATTCTGGTACTGCTGTCGCAACTAACAAAAGTACGGTTAATAAAATCAACACAACTGTAAAAAACCAGGCAATCACATTGTACAGACGTGAATTTGAATAATTCCCCATTATATTCTTATCGCTTGCGATTAAAACCATAAAGATTAAGATAGGCGGTAATAATATACCATTTACTACCTGCGAGGTAAGCATGACATGATAAAGTGACAATCCAGGCAACAGTACTAAGGCGGCACCGATCGCGATTAGTGCCGTATATAATCCGAAAAATACCGGAGCTTCTTCATACGACTTACTGATACCATGTTCAAAACCAAATGCTTCGCAGATAGCGTAGGCGGTGCTAAGGGGCAGAATAAACGCCGCCAGCATGGAAGCGCCAAATAACCCGAAGGCAAAAAACATGCTCGCGTATTTTCCGGCTAGTGGTTCCAAGGCAAGTGCTGCATCTTTTGCCGTTTCGATTGATATATTGTTAACATACAATGTTGCTGCGGTAGCCACGATGATAAAGAATGCCACAAATCCAGTGAAGAAAGAGCCGATGAATACATCCCAGCGAGTATAGGCGTAATCTTTTGTCATTATCCCTTTATCTACGATCGAAGCCTGAATATAAAATTGTCCCCAGGGTGTAATTGTTGTTCCAATTACGCCAATTGCCATGAAAAGGAATTCGGCATTCCAGGAGAAAGATGGTGTTACCGAGGCAACTATTACTTCCTGCCAAGGCGGGTTAACAACTATACCTGATAATACATAGCTAAAAAAAGTTATACACAATGCAAGGAAAATTTTCTCAATCCGGTCATAGCTACCCATAACTACCAGCCACCAGACCACTCCGGCGGTTAAAGGGACCGATGCAAATTTGTTCACACCAAATATTTCAAAGCTTGTGGCAATCCCCGAGAACTCTGAGGCGGTTGTACCTATATTAGCAATAAGCAGTACAACCATTGCAAAAAGCGTCCATCGCACACCAAATTGTTCACGGATTAAATCTGCAAGCCCTTTACCGGTGACAGCTCCGGTACGAGCGGAAATCTCCTGTGCAATAGCCAAACAAACAGTAGCAACAAACATTGTAAATAACAGTGTATACCCATATTTTGCCCCTGCTGCCGCGTAGGTAGCAACACCGCCTGCATCGTTATCAGCAAAAGCAGTCACAATACCTGGCCCCATAACAGCTAAAAAAATGCTAATACGCCCGCGAATGCCTTTAACCAATTTCACTATCACCACCTCCAGAGCCGTCTGTTGACAATGTACCCGGAGCTTACATCCCCTCTGCCACGCTCAGGGATCAATGTTTCTAATACATCGTCAACAGTTATAATTCCTAGCATTGTACTTTGTTCGTCAACCACGGGAACGGCCAGTAACCCATACTTGTGTATAATGTCTGCCACCTTGCGGTGACTATCATCATGCCGTATATAGATCACTTTTTCATGCATAATATGGCCTAAATTAGCTTGTGGTGATGCAAGAATAAGTTCACGTAACGAAAGCGCTCCCAGTAATATTTCTTTTTCATCAAGAACATAAATATAATAAATCGTCTCGGCAGTAGGTGCCAGTTCGCGTATTTTCTCAATTGCTGCTTCGGCTGTAATATTGGCGGACAAGCCGATATACTCGGTAGTCATTAAAGCTCCGGCCGTGTCATCAGGATAATTCATCAACTCCTGGACTTCCTCAGCATCATCAGATTCCATTAAATTGAGTAATTCTTGTGATTTTTCGTCAGGAAGCTCACCTAATATATCGGCAGCTTCATCAGGCGGCATATCCTCCAAAAGGTCTGAGGCTTGTTCCTGGTCCATCTGAGTGATAATTTCAATCTGCGTATCCAAGTCCATTTCTGCCAGTGCTTCAATGGCTTGCCGAGAGTCTAAATTTTTAATGAAACTAGCTCTGCTGTTATAATCTAGCTGCTCAACAATGTCCGCAATATCAGCGGGATGTAACTGACTGAATTGCTCTTTATCACGGCTAAGCTGCAGGCTGGACGTCCGGTTTTCCAATGGTTTAATAAACTGCCAGCCAATAAAATTGTGCGCCATATTTTTAACCAAAAACTCTAAACCGAGACGCCTAAATAATCCTCGCAAACCAATATCTACAGCCACAAATACTAAGCCCCGTTGCTTCTCATGCGCTACCCATGCTAAGGTTATGTCGTTGACCCGAACCAGTTTCGATCCTTTAAAATCAATAATTTGCTTATCAAGCAGCCATCTGCGGACATAGATTTCATCATCCTGCAGCGGAATCATTACATAGGGTGCAAATTCTCCGTCAAGTTGTATATGCTTACCGCTTACTTCTGATACAAACGTTATGGGAACAATCCCCTGGGTACTTCGCCCATACTTGATGCCAGTTACTCGTGGTGCGGCGCCGTCCCATTTGACTACCATGTCTTTAACCTTACCTATGCGCTGTCCAGTCACGTCAAGAATTGGTTTCCCCAGGAGTTGACTGAAATAAAATTCACCGATAATCGCTGCCATAGTCATACCATTACCTCCTCTATACATCGGTCCGGCCTATTAATTTTGCTGTAACGATAGGCAGAACTTTTGCTTGTTGCAACACCGCCTCCTTGGCTATCAGAGTATGCATAAAACAAAGTAGACCTTCTCCTGTTTGTGAAGAAGGCCTAGCAGTAGTCAATGAGTAGCAATGTTTGCGACCTCCTCTACTCGTTTAGTTTTAGCACTGCATAACGTAGAGCTGATTCTTACTCAGCCACATTAAGTAAAACCTTAATTCGGTAGTACCTGTTAACCCATTGGCGTCTCTCGACGTTTCCGGGTAGTGGCATTTTTTTATGCAGGAGCCTCACCTAACAGAGAATTGTTTAGTTTAGTGTATGATTTAACAGGCAGAAATGTCACTTAATAATGCTAACTGACATATTTCTCTAGGATTTTCTAGATATCCTTCAGACTTTTTAATCAGACTTCACCCTCAATGTAATATCTTTATGTAACATTACATTGATAATCGCAATATAATATATAAACCAGTAATGCCAGGGAGGGTATCTTTATGCCAGAGTTATTAGCGGCAATCTCCCTACTTGGTCTAGTCGGCATTAGTGTATTCACTTACCTTCAGTCCTGCCGCAAAAACTAGGCGACACTTTGCTGTCGCCTAGTTTTTGTTGTCTGTAATCCCAAATTCAACTTATACAAATAAATTTACATTGGAATCTTCTGCTTCGTTTAGATAATAACCGACACCGCCATATTTTATGCCGTCAATCAATTCTTCCGGCTGTAAACCCATTACATCCATAGACATTTGGCAAGCAACTATCTCAATGCCTGAAGCTAAGGCCGCTTGAATAAGTTCTTCGAGAGAACTTACATTTTTATTTTTCATCACCATGCGCATCATTTTACTCCCCATCCCCATCATATTCATATTGGAGAGTTTTAACTCTTTACTGCCTTTGGGCATCATTAGACCAAACATTTTATCAATAAAGCCTTTCTTTACGGAAACATTTTCGGATTTTCTCAGAATATTTAAACCCCAGAAAGTGAAAAATAAAGTAACCTTTTTTTCCATCGAAGCGGCACCGTTGGCTATGATAAAGGCAGCTATAGCTTTGTCAAGGTCTCCACTAAAGACTACTATGGTTTTGTTGTCTTTCATTGGCAGATTGGACAAACTCTGATTTGTAATTTTAGGATCACTGCCTTTTTTTATATAAGCTATAATTTGACTTTGCTCTTTCTTTATATCGAGAAGTTCATTTTTTGTTCGGAGGCACCAGGCTTTACTATCTTCATAGAAACCTGGATCAGAGGCCACTACTTTAAGGATTTGGCCGTTGACCATTCCGTCAATTGATGCTTTAACTTGCATTAAAGGACCGGGGCAACTTAGCCCGCTAGCATCCAATACTTTATTATAGTCTTTTGTTTGGAATTTTACCTCTTTAATAAGCTGCGTATCAGAATCTATGTTAGATTCTTTCTTAGAAATAGAGGTAGTACTATCTGGTTTAAAGCGCAGTGCGGATGCAGATTTGTAACCGCCAGTCATGTTTTTAACGTTAAAACCATGCTGGGTTAAAATTCGCGCAGCGATATAGCCCCGCAATCCTACCTGGCAGTATGCTAGAATTGGTTTATTTTTATCCAGATTGCCTAACTCTTGTCTTAGTTTATCAACAGGGAGGTTGATGGCTCCTTCCAAATGGCCATTTTCAAACTCAAATTCAGTTCGAACATCCACTAATTGAGTTTCTTCTTTATTGTAGTTTTCCAATTCCTCGTAAATAAACGTTTCTACACGACCTGCCAAAACATTTTCTGCTACATAGCCAGCCATATTAACAGGATCTTTAGCTGAAGAAAAAGGCGGTGCATAGCAAAGTTCAAGTTCTGCTAAATCGGATACTTTGCCCTTAAGACGAATTACAGTAGCAATTACGTCAATACGTTTATCTACGCCGTCAGAGCCAACTCCCTGCGCTCCCAAAATAGTACCTTCCTCGTTAAAGATAAGCTTTAACGACAACGGCAATGCTCCCGGATAGTAGGAGGCATGAGATACAGGATGCACGTAAATTACCTTATAAGGAATAGTTAATCGTTTGAGTGTTCTTTCATTACTACCTGTACTTGCGGCCGTTAGACTGAAAACCTTGAGTATCGAGGTTCCCTGAGTCCCCTTATAGGTGGAAATTAATCCAGCAATATTATCAGCGGCAATTCTTCCTTGCTTATTCGCTGGGCCGGCCAAAGGAATTGCTACATTTTGTTTAGTTACAAAGTCAACAACTTCAATGGCATCACCTACAGCATAAATACCTGGACAGGAAGTTTCCAGCTTCTCATTAACAAGAATGTGCCCTTTAACCCCTAATTCAATGCCACTGTCTTTAAGAAATCTGGTATCTGGTGTTACGCCAATGGCTAGAATAACCGTATCAGCAGTAAGCATTTTACCACTGTTCAAAATGACCTCAATCTTGCTGCCTTTATCTGCAAAGGATTTTACACCATCGTTTAGCAAAAGTTTTACATTATTATCCTCTAATTCCTTTTCCACAATAATTGCCATGTCTGTGTCAAAAGGCGGTAAGATATGAGGTGCTGCTTCTACCAGGGTTACTTCTAACCCCCGGTCTTTAAGGTTTTCCGCCATTTCCACACCGATAAAGCCGCCACCAATAACGACTGCCTGTTTGACTTCTTGTTTTTCAATAAAACTTTTTATCGTATCAGTATCAGGAATATTTCTTAATGTGAAAATCTTATCGCTGTCAATTCCCGGAATGGACGGTCTAATCGCTTTAGCCCCCGGAGATAATACTAGATAGTCGTAGGATTCTTCATAGATGCCTCTGTCTTTACTGTTTACTGTTACTGTTTTTCGATCAGGATTAATATTAGTTACTTCGCTATGAATTCGGACATCAATAGCAAACCGTTCTTGCATACTTTGTGGTGTCTCCACCAGAAGCTTACTTCTCTCCTTGATGTTTTGTCCGATATAATATGGCAAGCCACAGTTTGCAAAAGAAATATGCTCATCCCTCTCAAACATAATAATTTCAGCTGTTTCGTCTAATCTTCTCAGTCTTGCTGCCGCCGATGCTCCTCCGGCAACTCCACCAACTAATAATACCTTTTTAGCCATGATAGTACCTCCTTCAAAAATTTAAGTGAAAAACAAACTCCTTTTATGTCCTGCTTTTAAATAGGACATTGACCAAGGCTATTGCTTTCTGATCGCGTACTTTATAATTAATCTCCAACCCATTGCGAACACCTTCGATAACACCGGCTGCTCTTAATTTTTGCAAATGCTGGGATATTGTTGATTGAGGAGCATTAAGACAATTCTGCATGTGTGAAACATTGCATTCACCTTTTTCTATCAGACCTTTTACAATACATAGTCTAATTGGGTGAGCAAGCACTTTCAAAAGCTCTGCCGCTTCAGTAAATAGGGAAAGATCACCAACATCCATGTATATCACCCTTCATTATTTATATCGCTGTATTTGTATATTACGATATTACGATATATATGTCAAGCCCTTCTATGCCAGAATGCAAAAAAATTGACAAATTATAGCGGTCATGTTACTATTAAATAAAACAAACGATTGTTTGAATTAAAGTAAGACATACTTACATTTCTAAAAGAGGTTGTTGTCATGGAAAATAAGACCCGCTCAAAATTGATTGAAGTTGCAACAGAACTGTTTGCTGTCAAAGGCTTTGCCGCTGTATCAGTGCGCGAACTGACCGTGGCTGCCCAAATTAATGTATCTGCTATTTCTTATTATTTTAATGGCAAGGAGGGACTTTATGAAGCTGTATTGACTGAACAGTTTTCTCCCATTCTGCAGGTAATGAAGGAAGTACAAAAAAATAATTCTATCTCACCCGTCGAAAGACTCACCCTTTATGCCAACCAGATTGCACATATACATGCGCTGCGCCCGTTTTTATCCCGTTTCATATACAGCGAAGTGACGAATCCCACAGCATATGGCGAACCTATTATCGAAAAACATCTATCGCAGGTCTATCAGTTTATAGATGCTACCTTACGGGAAGGCATCGCCAAAGGTTGCCTGAGGAAAGACTTAAATATTACATATGCAGCAGTTTCACTAGTTGGTATTCTAAACTTTTATTTCATTGCCAAACCTTTTGTTTTCAAACTTTTTCCCCTGACAAAACATGCCGATAATGAATCCGAATATGTAGCTCATGCCTTTCATCTTTATCTGCACGGCATTATGAATTTGGAAACCTAGGACCTATGTAGTTGCAAGTCCAAAAACAAATACTACAAATTGAATTATAAAGACGTATGATCGTTTCAATTATTTCAAACAAATGTTTGTTTACTATTGTGTTGTCAGTAAATATTAACCACTTTATATAATAAGTACGAACCACACCTGTCTTACTATAGTTTGCGTAAATTTAATAAAATTTTAGGAAAAGAGAGATTGTATGAAAATACCATCAAAATTCATGAAACTTATTACTGTTCTTTTGGTAGTTACTGTTGGCTCTGGTGGTTATTATTATTTTCACTGTGGTGAGGTATCAACGGACAATGCCACCATTGAAGGACGCACAGTTGTTTTAAGTCCGAAGGTACAAGGTTATGTAAAAACTTTGAATATACAAGACAATCAAATGGTTAAAACTGGTGATGTCCTTATGGAGATTGATCCGACTGACTATATTATCCGTCGTGACCGGGCCAAAGCTGCATTAGTGGCTGCTGAAGCGGCTGCCAACGCATCTCACAATAATCTGGAAACAACCACAGTTTCCGCATCATCCAATATTGATGCCTCTGCTGCTCAGGTGGCATCAGCTCAGGCAACCTGGGAAAAATCACTAGCTGATAAGCAGCGTATGGAGAGTCTGTTCACTGTGGGTGCCTGTTCCCGTCAGCAACTGGATCAAGCAATTGCAACAGAAAAAGCAGATCATTCCGCTTTGGATAAATTACAGGCCGATCTTCGTACAGCCAAAACAGCACCCAGTGTAATTGCAGCAGCTAAAGATACTGGTGAGCAACTTTTGGCTCAGGTGCAGCAGGCCCAAGCAGATTTAGCACAAGCTGAAACGGAGCTGGCCAATACCAAAATCACTGCCCCGATGGATGGACGGATTACCAAACGCAGCGTTGAAACCGGCAACTATGTCCAGGCAGGCCAGCAACTGGCCTCGCTAGTTGGGACAGAATTATGGATTGTTGCTAATTTCAAAGAAACACAACTGGATCATATGCGTCCCGGTCAACCTGTCGATATCCGTATTGACGCCTTTCCCAGCGTGAAATTGCACGGCAGAATAGATAGCTTTCAAGCAGGAACCGGTTCTCATTTTTCTCTTTTTCCGGCGGAGAATGCTACCGGCAATTTTGTTAAAACCGTACAACGTGTTCCCGTAAAAATTGTGTTTGATAATCCACCTGATGCTACTCTTCCACTAGGGCCGGGGATGTCAGTTATACCTACTGTATATACTGAAAGTTCGGGAGCAAAGATATGAACGAAGCGGCTCCCAAGCCAGTAAACCCTATTTGGGTATCAATCGCCGTCAGTCTTGCCGCCTTTATGGAAGTGCTGGACACGACCATTGCCAATGTCGCGCTTACACATATTGCGGGTTCTCTTGGAGCAAGTTCAGAGGAAAGCACCTGGGTTCTAACCTCTTATCTTGTCTCCAATGGTATAGTTTTGCCGCTGTCCGGCTGGTTGTCTGGTCTTATGGGACGTAAAAATTTCTTCATTCTTTGTATCATTGGCTTTACATTTACCTCATTTATGTGCGGTATTGCGACATCTCTCTCCATGCTAATTATATTTCGACTATTGCAAGGGCTGGCAGGCGGAGGTTTGCAACCAGCCCAACAGGCCATCATTAAAGATAGTTTTCCCGCTGAAAAATTGGGGATGGCATTTGCTATCACAGGTATAACGACAGTATTGGCGCCGATACTTGGTCCAACTCTGGGCGGCTATATCACCGATAACTATAACTGGCGCTGGATTTTTTTCATGAATGTACCTATCGGCCTGTTAGCTGCCTTTCTGGTCAAAATTCTTGTCCAAGACCCGCCCAGTGCGCAAAAACAAGCTGTCGGCTCCATTGATTATATTGGTCTTGGACTAATCGCTCTTGGCCTTGGGGCGCTGCAAATTGTTTTAGATAAGGGACAACAGGAAGACTGGTTTGACAGCTCTTTTATTGTACATTTTGCCGTTATATCTGCCATCAGCCTCATGTTGGCAATCTATTGGTTATTGCAGCAAAAACGTCCTGTAGTCGAACTGAAGCTCTTTAAAATACCCAGTTTTGGTATGCCCTGTGTTATGATGTTCTTTGTCGGTTTTGCTTTATATGGCAGCACCACGCTATTACCGATGATGGTACAGGCTAATTTTGGATATGACGCCACATTATCCGGCCTCCTCCTTTCGCCGGCCGGGATCGTGGTTCTCATTATGATGCCGGTCGTCGGCAAACTAGTTAATGTAGTTCCTGCAAAGTATTTAATCTCCTTAGGTATGCTGATTAACGCTTTTGGCATGTGGGCTACCGGCCTTATAACTCCGCAGACGGATTATAGTACTTTCGTTTTTGTACGCATCTTGCAAACTCTCGGCTTACCCTTTTTGTTTGTGCCAGCCAGTACGCTCGCCTTTTCGAAAATCTCTCCGGAAAGTAGCAGCAATGCTTCGGCGATTATTTCTCTTACGCGCAACCTAGGGGGAAGTATTGGTATCGCATTGGTAACCAATAAACTTATACACAGCCAACAAATTCAACAATCCTATTTAGTGCAGCATTTGACAATGGCTGATATCGGTTACCGTTACGCACTTGAAACCTACACACAGGTACTGACGAATTTAGGTGTGCCATCCTCGCTGGTCTCAACAAAGGCTATGGGGAAAATATATCAGGATCTTCTTCATCAAGCTAGTATTCTTGCCTACCGGGACGCTTACAACTTCGTTGCAGTCATATTAATCGTTTTAGGGATTGCGGCGCTGTTCATGCCAACCAATAGACCGCATAAAAAAGAAACTCCTATTGAGTCGCATTAATAAAAAAAGCGGTGAAACGGGAAATAATTATGGCCTTGAACCTTTATCTCATAAGGTTCAAGGCCATATTGCCATTATTCTATCTCCCCTGCATAAACTGAATAAACTTTTCCGATAGCTCCGGGTCAAACATTTTTCCACTGCCACACAGAATCTCGGTCAGGGCTTCCGTTTTCTGCATCACTTTGCCATAAGGACGCTCATGGGTAATAACATCATAGGTCTCTATGATTGCAAATAGCCTTGCCAACCAAGGAATAGCCTGCCCTCGTAAGCCGCAAGGATAACCCTGCCCATCCCACCGTTCATGAAGAGTTAGGATCATATCGGCCAAGGATGAATCGCCAATGGATTGCGCCATCCGGTAGCCTTTATCACTGTGGAGTTGAACAAGTTCCCGTTCCTTAGCTGTCAATAAGCCCTTCTTACCTAATACATTTTTAGGAATTGCCACCTTGCCAATATCATGCAACATCGCCAATGGCTGCAAGGTACGCAACTCAAGAGAATCAGCCGGCAAACCTAAATAATGAATAAACTCAACTCCCAACGCTGCTATCCTTTCATTATGACCGGCCTGTTCAAAACACTGTTGCTGAAGCCTTACCAGCAAACTGTCAATAATCTCTTGCCGTATGGCTTGGCCTTCTTTCAATTTATTGCTATACATTCGTTTTTCTGCTGCACTAAACACTTCCGAAAGTTGCATTCCCATTTTCTCTTTTGTAGACATCCCTATGGCGGCACTTAACGGAATAGAGGTATGTTTAGCATCCCGGCATAAACGACCAATGAGCTCACAAATGCCTATACACTCCATTTGTTTGGTATTTGGCATAAAAATTACAAATTCGTCCCCACCCCAGCGACAAATGACATCTGACTCACGGCAAGCTTGACGAAGAACCCTAGCCAAAGAAACCAATTGCTGGTCACCCTGAGCGTGACCAAACACATCATTAACCACTTTAAGCCCATTCATATCAATCATGACAATACTTAACGACAGTTTGTCCGCCTGTTCCAAAATAGGCATCATACGTTCTGCATACGCTCTATTATAGAGATCTGTCAATTTATCATGAAAGCTAAGGTAGTAAATCTGGGCATCCGCCCGTAATTTTTCGGTAATATCGGTCAGAATCATCATAATCAGAATATGGTCCAGCTGACTGCCCGTCTGGGTTATTTTTTTATATTCTACCCGCACATTTTTATTACCGATAATCACAACGCAGGATACTTGCTGCAACAGCTGCTTGCTCTCATCCGCCGGTAAAGTAAACACCTTGCGCAAGTTGTCTACCATTTGTTCCGCACAGATATTCTCCATTTGACCCAACAACTCCACAACCGGTTCTCCAGCAATTTTCTTCCCAAAAATCCGTACACATTCCTGACTATATTGCCGGTTCACCTTTAAAGCCGACCCAAAGGTAAGGAACCCTTGCTCTGCATTATCCAATAGCATCTGCATTTCATTTTGCTGCTGATGCAACGCCAACCCCTGACTGTCGCTGATATGAAATATCTTCCGGCATAGCCGCAGTAACTTTTTGTATTGACTGGTTAGTGCTTTATAGCGGGGTAACAAGTCATTACCTGTATACGACTGATCAACAGTATCTACTAAAGCATTCTGCAGTACCGCTTCTTCCGCACTAAACAAATTACTGTTATCCTTCCTCATTGCGGAAACACCTCATTCCAGTTAAAAGGTTATTCCAATCACGGTTATATCATCCCGCTGCGGTTGGCTTCCTTTATAATCATCCAACATACCTTCAAGGCTTTCCCGCTGCTTTATGAAAGGTGCACCTTGGATTTGCCCGGCAATACACTCCATAAAGGCCTTTCTACCCATGGGGAAATCCCTGGTTCCGCCATTTTGATCAATATAGCCATCTGTTGTCAAGTAAAGACAATCGCCAGCCTCCAGATCCCAAAAATGGCAGCAAACTTTCTGGTCGATCTTGGAACGACGATAGCCGATGCTGCGATTATCCCCTTTAAGAATATGAACCTGCCCGTCTCTTTTTATATAGAGAGGAATTTTAGCTCCAGCAAATTCCAGCCGGGCGCCTTCAATATAGCAAATAGCAATGTCCAGACCATCATCACTGACTTGATTTTCGCCCTCACGATGCAGTGTTTTTTTTACACGACAGTTTAATTCTGCCAGCATCTGTCCGGCGCTTTCAAAGCAATTATCGATAATATGATTCAAAATAGAATTCACCGTCATAGTCATTAACGCCCCGGGGACCCCATGCCCGGTACAATCGCCGACAACAATCAGGCAACCCCCGGCATCCAGCTTGCGAATCCAGTAGAAATCTCCGCCCACTACATCCCGTGGACGCCATAGAACAAAATACTCGCGGCAAAGAGCAGCCCATTCGGTTTCCGTAGGTAGGATAGCCTCCTGTAACCGTTTGGCATAATCAATGCTGTCCATAATGCTTTGATTTTTTTCAGCCAGTTCATGAGTGCGCAACTGTACCTGATTTTCCATTTCCGCTGCCAGACTGAGGGCCCGTTTAAAAGGATTGGCAATTTTGTAGGAAATAAAATAAAAAATGAAGACCAACAGCAATAAAGTAATCACACTGGCAATAATGGCATTTATTTTAATGCTGCTGAGAATAGAAATGCTTTCTCTGCGGGGAATTTGAAAGACCAGTTTCCAATCGGTAGTTGCTGTTGACTGGTAGGCCAGATCCATGATCCTTCCCTGACTATCTTGGTACTCCAGCACCTTGGGCCTTGCAGTAGCATTATCCATGTCCCCCAAAATTTGCTGCATCACTTCTGCTGGCAAAAAATCACTTGCCAAGCGTCCATTATAATCCAAGTCATCCGCCAGATGAATTTTTCCCTGCTTGTCAACAAGCCATAAATTACTGTGTTCGCCGCCAAATTTGTAACTGCCAAATTCCTTTGCAATATCCCCAAGGCTTAAAGCTACACCTGCTACAGCCACCGGCTGTCGTACATCTCCTACTAGGGTGTTAAAAAATATAAATGTTTCATTATGGATACTGTCATAATCAATATTTAGTTCTATTTTCTTGCCAGATTTCAGGGCCTTATAAAACCATTTATCATTATAGCTTGTTTTAGATAAAAGCTTAACCACCTTATTATCTTCCCAATATTGATTGGTGACGGTGCTAGCCACAAATGCCTTGACATAATCGTAGTTCTTCCCAATATCGGTAATTTTTGTTTTAACTATCTCGCCGGCTGCTTCATCCTTGCCCCCGCTCACAACCCACGCAAGCACCGTCGGGTCATCAGCCAAAAGTAAGGAGGTCTCTTGAGCCCGTTCTATTCTCCCGTCGATTTTTTCCGACATAGACTGCACAATATAAAGCATATCCCTATTTTTTAACTTATCTACCATGGCATTACGGGTTATAACATAGCTGATGCCGCCAGTAAATACTACTGCCAATATTATGATGCAACAAGCACAAATTATTACTTTTATGGTCCCACGATCGTACATCAAATCGAAGTTCTTGCCCTTTAAAGAATTGTCCTCATCATTTTCCATTACTTATCCCCTCGTCATTAAGAGGTATAATTTCAAAAGGCAGACCTAAATCCTCTTTAAACTCTTCAGCACATTCCAAAGCAATTTCATTTTCCTGATCATAGTACCAACGGATGGTTACCTTTTTTCCCGCCTCATGGGCTTCCTCCAATTTTTCAAAGAGCATCATCATGCATTTTGAACTGCTGGTATTAATATACGGCATATGAAAATATATCTCTAACACGACATCTTGCTGCAACTGGTCCAAATATTTATCCAGCCAGGAAAAAATTGGCTCATAAAATTTAAAAGCATTTTCCGGATAAGACTGTCCCTCAATAGATAATTTTGCATTCTGGGGATCAAGCACTACTTTAGGAGTAGATTTTGTTTGTTCAATAATTAAGCCGTCCATACTTTCCTCCTAAACCCTAACCTGTAATGAAAAAAAGTGGACCTTTTCATCCACTTGGACAATTGAATAGGTTAAAGGTTGACAAGCTTTTCGCGCCATGTCAATTAGTCCTAACCCAGCAGTGGTACTGCCTTCCGGCAGTTCTTTCTTCAACTGCTCCTTGTACATTTTTCTAAGTCCGGTTTTATCCCGCTGCTTGATCTCTTCCAATTGATCGATAAGAGGCTTGACATCCTGGGTTGCAACCAGATTACCTGAAGATACAAAATATCCCATATTCGATTTGCCAATGACCACAACCCCAGAATTGGCAATTTGTTCGCCTAAGGGCGAACTGGCTTTTTTCACACTATAATTTTTAATATTTTGTGTCTGTTCAATAAATACCGAAAAAACATTATAAGTATCATTAAGTGAAGTAGCATCCGTCTCTAAATACCTTTTTACGGCATCTCCCAATTCCTCAATAACCTCCTGGGTAAACCGGCCGGAAAATGTAATTAGCACTCCATAGTTCTGCAAAACCTTCTGCAATTCAATCAAATTATCGAAATTATTTTCCATCGCTTGCACTCCTCCAAAGAATACATTCTATCATCTACTTTACGTTTTCTTTGCTGTAGTTCAATTTAAATTCTCATTCCCTTAAACATAATACTTCTATTATTCAGATCTGTACTTGTGAATGACAGCTACATCATTCCCTATAAACTTCCCTACAAATACAAAAAACTCCTTCAAGTTTCTAAAGACGATATTAGGTTGTTAGTGATCAAAATGGAATTGTATATGGCAACGTCCATTACTCATTTCCGATTTCATTTTATCGGCGTACTTTCTCATAAGAAAACCGGAGAGCCTGATAAATGCGGACTCATCTTCCATTAGTTCAGTTTCTGTAGGACGTACCACAGGAAAATCCATCAATATTCCATCATAATATATATCTACATCAAGATTAAACTCCTCAAAACTGACGTCCACTTTTATTTTTCCATTAGCTAGGCCAAGTTCGTTAGCTGACTCGACAAATTCATTGATCGCGAATGCGGCCCGTTTAATGATTTCGCTTCGCGCGCCCCAAGTTTCCCCGCTGATTTCCATAAAATCAAACACAGTGCTGGAAGACATGGTGCCCTGTTCCAATTCCAGAATTCGGTGCTTATCAATACCAATTCGAAAAATTAAACTCAGGAAAATTGCCATAATTGAAGCCATAGCCATGCTCGTCTTGAACAAAGGCTGTAGCCATTCCGGCAAAGTCGTGTAAAAATCAGGAATAATTTCGATCGCCATACCGAAGGCAAAGGACAAACCGATAACAAATATTTTTCTGGCATCCAGCATCCGTGAAGAACATATTTGCATTCCAGTCGGTAGCACAAAACTGATCTCGATTAGCAAAATGACGCCCATTACTGGCTTGGGCATAATAGCAAATAATGCGGCAATTTTGGGTAAAAAGGCAAGCAAGATGAACATTGTGCCTACGCCGTAGGAAATACGCCGACTGGTGGCTCCGGTAGCTACAGACAATCCGACACTGCCAGAGCTGGTGGTTTGACCCATAGTACCTAAAAGCCCGCTTATTATCGAACTACAGCCCTCCGAAAAGAGCCCCTTACTCACCGTTCGAATATCCATCCGTTGCCAATTAACATCATTAACTTTTTGACAAGTAGAAATATTAGCGATAGTTTTGATGCTGGAACAAAATGCAGCTACCAAGAATGGAGCCAGCAAAGAGGTATCGAATGACCAGCCGACATGGCCCATGTCCGGGAAGGCAAAAAATGGAGCTTCCACAAATTTGGTTAGATGGGCTTCAGTAAGAACTCCCGTGTAATACGAAATCACATAACCAACCAAAATTCCGCCGAGGATAGAATACTCACGCATCCTAGCCGTACCCCACACATGCATCATGATGATTACAGCCAGTGTCAAACAGGATATCCCAACTGTGGCAGCAACGCTTACTCCCTCGTTTCTATCCAGACCGACAAAACTCGGAATACTGTAATTGATAAAAGAAACAGCCATCATTGTAACAATCAGACCAGTAATTTCCACCGGAAACAGAACACGCATTTTATGTAGCACCCGACTCATCAATATCTGAGATAGGCCAGCTACTATGGTCATACCAAACATCAGTGGAAAACCACCGGCCTTCACTGCCATTACAGAAGCAGGAAAGTAAGGCGCACCAGTTTCCTGTGCACAAAAATATCCGGAACCAAGCGGCCCTTTATGGCATGCCTGCATCAGTGTGCCAATTCCCATGGCAACCATCATCAGGCTGACAACGCTTTGCGCCAATTCGGTTGTACCTCCAATAGCCGAAACAATGAGCACCGGAAATATCAAATCAACCGACAACATAATAATTTGCTGTAAGACCAAAGGAATAAATGATCTTAATGGCATGCTATCTTCTACTCCATACACTAAATTCGCTGGTTTTTTGGGCTTGTCTTCCGGCAATATGTCCACACTCCTCTTAAAATAAAGAAAAAATAAATTAAATAAAAATCTCTACCTTGCTATTAGAAAATTCCACAAAGCTATAATAAATCCTTTTCATGGCTGTTGCCTAATTATCTGGAATGTCATTTTTACCAGTGCCCTTTTAGGGTAAAGAAGGATTATAAGGCAAAGAGGGTGAAGTAAACAATCTGAAGAATTGGAAATTGGACAGGTGTAAAAAATGGTGCATAGTTTAAAACTACCGCAAGCTGAGCTTACATTTAGAAAACCACTGCCAAAGGTAACGCTGATGATGACTGCAGGCGGGAGACCGCCAGAAAAAAAATGGTTTCAAAAAATAGCAAAAGGTTTCCCCGTATGGTGTATTGATAGTGGTATCCATATTTGTCAGCAAACTGGTATAACACCGGCACGAATTATCGGTGATGGCGACAGCGCCAGCCCGGAAGCATGGGCTTGGGGGAAGAGTCTGAATGTTCCTGTTGAGATATATCCTGAAGATAAGGATTATACCGATCTTCAGCTTGCTATGCTTAGAGCGAAAGAAATGTATGGTACGACTACCGCGGTTGTCTCCGGTGTATGGGGAGGACGGTTTGACCATGCTTTTAGCAACATACAAACATTAGCCGGTTGGGAAACATTGGGCGTCAAAGGTATTGCCGCTGATGAATCTGAAGTCTTGTTTTTTTTATCAGACCAAGATACAGTAATGATAAAAGCTGAGATAATACCTGATATCATATCTTTGATTTCCCTATCAAACTGCTGTTTAGGTGTTACGATTGACGGTGTACGCTGGCCTTTACAAAAAGCCGAACTCCAACGCAACCTGCCTTACGCAATTAGTAATCAACCGTTAGGCGATTGCCAGGAAGCATCTGTGTCAGTGGATAAAGGCTTATTGGGAGTTTATTTACAATGGAAGCGTGAAAAATAAGAACAAAAGTTACAAAACTTATAAATTACTTGCTGTGTTAATAAAACAGTGTTATTATGGAATAAAATACCAAATATGCTAGGGGTGCCTCCGGGCTGAGAGATGAAATCAGTATTTCATTAACCCTTAACCTGATCTGGGTAATACCAGCGTAGGGAAGCGACTTGCAAGTAACAGGAAAAAGCCGCAGTCCTACAAAGAGACTGCGGCTTATACTAATTCAATGGAAGGTAAAGGTATGAAAAGCAACTTGGTAGACAACATAGCAACGATTGCCGCAAGCCCGGCTACGCTATTGACTCTAGGGGGAGTCATTTTGTTAGTCGTAGCGTTGCTGCGGATGAAGAAGGTTACATTCAACGCCCGGATGATGGCTCATATCGGACTTGCACTTGCTCTGGCCGCCATTCTGCACGCATTTAAACTATACAATATGCCTCAGGGGGGCAGCCTAACTCTCGGCAGTATGATTCCTATACTCCTTATGGCGTTTTTTTACGGTCCCGAGGTCGGGTATCTCACCGGGTTTTTATATGGTTTGATTAATTTGATCCAAGATCCCTATGTCTTGCATCCGATACAGGTGTTATTTGATTACCCGTTACCCTTTATGGCTTTAGGCTTAGCAGGGTATTTCAAAGACCAGTATCTGTTGGGAACTGTCGTTGGTATTATTGGCCGGTTTATATTCCATTATCTTTCCGGTATCGTGTTTTTTACCAGCTATGCGCCGCCGGGGGTATCGCCATATCTATATTCATTCCTATTTAACGCAAGCTATCTAAGTGTGGAATGCATTGTTTGCGTAATTATCATGCGAATGCTGCCAATTGAACGAATTGAAATGACCATTAGACGACAGAGACAAGTCAGCAACAAATTTAAAGAGAACCAAATTTAACTACTTACTTTATTTCCCGCGCCAGGCGCATACCGTTTAGTGTTACCAAAAGCGAAGCGCCGGTGTCGGCTAACACTGCCAGCCACAAATTGACGAAACCAGCGAAAGTGCCCAGCACAAACAATAATTTTATCACCAAAGAAAAGGTAACATTCTGCTTGATAATTGCCACCGTCTTGCGACTGAGCTTCATAACATAGGCCAGTTTGCTCAGATCATCGGACATGAGCGCAATATCGGCTGTTTCCAGCGCCGTATCTGATCCGGCCACCCCCATAGCAATACCCACAGTGGCTGTAGCCATGGCAGGAGCGTCGTTGACGCCGTCCCCCACCATGGCTACGCTGCCATACTTATGAGCCAATTGTTTTAAAGCCGACACTTTGTCTTCCGGCAGCAGTTCGCTATAAAAAGCATCTATATTTAATTTATCAGCAATAGCTGCTGCCACCCGCTTGTTATCACCAGTCAGCATCGCCATATTTTTCACTCCGGCGGCCTGTAGCGCGGCAAGCGCCTTCATACTATTTTCCCGCAATGTATCAGCGACAGCAATGGCACCCAGTACTTGCTGCTTTGTACCGACCAGCATCACAGTCTTGCCTTGCTGTTCCAACTGAATCAACTGCTCTTCGTAGCTCGCCAAGGCGTGCCCGATTTCTTCAAATAAGCGGCGATTGCCGACATACACCGTCTGATCGTCTACATTGGCCTGGGCTCCCCGGCCAATGAGTGCCTTAAATTTGATTACTGACTTTAAAGGTGCATTACCAGCTTTGGCAACAATCGCCTGGGCCAGCGGGTGCTCTGACCACCTTTCGACCGCCGCGGCCAACAGTAACAGTTCTTCTTTGGCTATACCGGTTAACGGCATCACATCGGTCACCATCGGTTTACCAATGGTCAGCGTCCCAGTTTTGTCAAAGGCCACTGCCTGAATGCGCCCCATCTGTTCTAAATATGCCCCACCCTTAATCAACACCCCGCGCCGCGAAGCATTGCCGATAGCGGATACAATCGATACTGGTGTGGAAATGACCAGTGCGCACGGACAAGAGATGACCAGCAACACTAATGCCCGGTAAAACCAAAGATCAAAGGATTGATTGAACACAAGCGACGGAATGAACATCAAACCTAACGACGCCAGAATAACGGCCGGTGTATAGTATTTGGCAAAAATATCAACAAACTGCTGCATAGGTGCCTTGTCCGCCTGCGCCTCTTCCACCATGTGCATGATTTTAGCCAGTGTCGAGTCGGCGGTCAGTTTGGTGACAGCGATTTCTAAAGCACCCTGTTCATTGACTGTTCCGGCATACACCAGATCACCGACCTGTTTTTCCACCGGCATGGACTCGCCGGTAATCGGTGCCTGATTAACGGTAGAAATGCCGTTCACAACATTACCATCCATAGCAATGCGCTCGCCCGGTTTGACGATAATGACATCGCCAACCACAATTTCTGCCACTGACAGCCGCAGTTCCTGACCATCCCGCCGCACCAGCGCTTCCCGCGGCGCTAAGTCCATCAAGGAGCGAATAGATTCCCTGGTTTTATCCAACGTATAGGCCTGCAGGGCATTGCCCAGCGAAAACAGGAACACAACGGTTGCACCCTCACTCCATTCCCCGATGGCTACTGCGCCAACGACTGCAATGGTCATAAGGAAATTGGTATCCATAGTCAGGCTTTTAAGACCATATAGACCACTCTTTGCCACATGATACCCGCCGACAGCTATAGCCGCAAAATAGAGTGGAATAATAATATCTTCACTCATCCCGACCCAATCCAACAGGATGGCGGCCAGCAAAGCGACCCCGGAAATACTCGTAGCCATCGTTCGCGGCTTGCGCCACCATGCACCGACCGGCTGAGCGCCAAGCCGGGCAGCCGGCCCGTCACTGACCGCCTGATAACCCGCCTGCTGTACAGCTTTGATAATCTTGGAATCGGTCAGAGCATGCTCGACCATCAATTTGCCGGCGCCAAAATTTACTGTGGCTGACCGGACCCCGGCTAAAGCGGTAATCTTTTTCTCCAGTTTAGCGGCGCAGTCAGCGCAGTCCATTCCCGCAATCCTAAGCACCGACGTATGATATCCCGGCGCGTCCTGGGCAACCTGCAGTATCGCCGCACTATAGCCAAAGCCGCTTACGGTTTTGGTAATCTGGGCCACCTCTAAAAGTGTCTTATCATACACTACTTTTAGCTTGGCCGCCGCAAAATTTACTTGGGCCTCCTGCACGCCCGGCAGTTTGCGGATGCCTTTCTCCAGTTTAGCCGCGCAGTCGGCGCAATCCAGCCCGTCAATACTAAAAGTACTATTCATCAAATTGGTACTATCTATAGCGGCTGCTGCCTCAGCCGTCGAGGCGACAACATCACGCGAACTGTAGCAGCATCCACAATGACATGCTTCGGTCTGAGTTTTCATAATCATTATCCCTCCTTGTATGCTGGTTACTTAATTTTTTGTAATTATATGATTATATGTTCATATGTATCATAATAAATGATTACATGCCTTCTTGTCAAGTCCGGGATTGCATGTACGCAACGATAGCATATTACGAGTGTGATATGTTGACACTTTTCTACCTATTAGTATGCCAATGGCTTTTGCCAAATATCTATCTGTAGCATTGCTTTCCAGACACCGTCTTTAGGCGGCTTACGGGCAGGACTTGATGGTGATGGCAAATTGATAACGTAAACATCAAACAAGAAGGTAGATAAAAACAAGAGCAAAACCTGATGTATAATACTACTCAAGTTTTGCTCTGTTTTGTTCTTGCTTGAATCTGCAGATTCCAAGCCACTTTATAGTTCTAGGTGTGGTTGATATGCTCTAACCCTTGGCACATCAGACCCACTACATGCTCGTCATCCAATGAATACCAAGCCACTTTACCATCCTTGCGGAACTTGACCAGTCTGGCGGCGCGCAACACTCTAAGCTGGTGAGATATGGCCGACTGCCCCATTGCTAGTGTCTTAGCAATATCGCAAACGCACATTTCCCTAAGGGTTAAGAGATGTAATATTTTAATCCGGGTACTATCGCCTAAAATCTTAAATATTTCAGCCAACTGCTGTACTGTAGGTTCCGCCAGCATCTCCTCTTTTGCCCAGCAAATCGTCTCCGGATGTTCGCAAGTTTCCTCACACATATCACATAGTATGTTTTTCATATGTCACCTCAAAAATAGTGTTACCACGGCTCCTTACCCGTAGGCTGTACCTTTATATGATTAAATATTCATATATATAATAGTAATCTCCCATTATCAATCCCGGTTTATTACATGTTCGACACGATCATATGTTAGATATTCCCAGATCCATTTCATAAACACCACTGTGCGATTCCGGAAATGGACTAAACGCAGCATATGCATTAAAGACCAAATTATCCAGGCAATAAAACCTTGGGACTTAAATTTGCCAATATTAACAACCGCGGCGTTACGGCCAATTGTGGCCATAGTACCGACAGGTCTGTAAACAAATTTCTGCAGTGGACGGCCATTCATCAGACTAATAATATTTTGGGCAACAACTCCGGCCTGCTGAATAGCAACTGGTGCAACCATCGGCAGCGGCGAATTATCCTGTTCAAAGTGCGCTGCATCACCAATAATAAAAACTTCAGCTTTATTCTGGATATGCAAATATTCATTCACAACGACACGATGGGCGCGGTCCTGTTCTTGTTTGAGGTTATCCAGCAGTTTAGTGGCGCATACACCCGCAGCCCAAATAACTGTATGGGTGGGAATTACTTCCCCGCCTTTTAGTAATAATGTATTACCGTCAAAACCGCTAACTTGTACAAGTAACCGTACTTCTATATGCTTGCGAAGTAATATTTCGGCAGTGGCCTCTTGCAACTCCAAAGGCATAACCGGCAACAACGCGTCCGAAGCCTCAACAAGCATGATACGTACTTCTTTGAAATTCAGATTATGGTATTCTTTAGCCAATACAAAATGAATGAGTTCGGACAACGCCCCCGCACATTCAACACCAGTAGGACCACCACCTACTACGACAAAGGTAAGCAGCGAATGGCGTTTTTCCAGATCCGGCTCATGGGCAGCCAATTCGAACATTTTTATGATGTGGTCCCGGGTAGCAACCGATTGGCCAAGTGTTTTCACACATAAAGCATTCTTTTCTAAGGATTCCATTCCAAAAAAGTTATTTGTACTGCCAGTAGCAACTACCAAGTAATCAAAAGGAATCTGATGTCCCGTAATTGTAATAACCCGGTTATCAGCTAGATCTATATCTATAACCTCATCCATATGAAACTCTATATTTTTTTGATCACGAAAAATTGTCCGAATCGGACAGGCTATGTCTTTTTCGGACAAACCGGCAGTAGCTACCTGGTACAATAATGGCTGAAATAAATGATAATTATGCTTATCGATTATAGTAATCTGTGCAGCCGTATTCGCTAATAATTTTGCGGCCTGGATACCGCCAAAACCTGCTCCGATAATAATAATATGCGTTTTTTTAACCAATTGGCCCATTTGCCTGATACCCCCCTAGGCTAGAATTAGCAATTTAATGTCCCTGATTTAGTTCCCTCTATAATTTACTCTTAAACTTTAACGTCTAAATAATTGACATAATACATTAAATAGAATTTCTTATTTTTTATTCCCGCTTAATCTTCTAATTCCTTCAAAATACCTATTTTTTTTAAGTATTTATTTTGGTAGTAAAGTTATTAACGTAACTACCATAACCCAAATGCACAAAATTTTTTTAAATTCATTGACAGGAGTTAACTATGAGCGTATATTTAAATAAAGCAAAGTTACACTTTAACTTAAGATAGTAAATGTGATGAGGGAGAACTTGCGCTCTATGTCGTTTCAGAGAACCGGTGGGTGGTGTGAACCGGTACGATGGGAATGCAAACGTCGCTCCTGAACAGCAAGGCTGAACTGCAAAGTAAGCTGCGCCGGTCTCAACTCCGCAAGGAGTGCAGTCGTTATTCTGCTAGGGTTGTTTGACCTGATGAGAGATGCAGATAGTTTTATTTTATCTGTAAAAAGGGTGGTACCGCGAGAATTATCTCTTGCCCCTTTAAGTCTATTTGACTTGAAGGGCAAGAGTTTTTTTATTTTTACAAGGGGGTATGATGATGAATTACTTGAGAAAATTTGTTTAACGTTGTTTGTCATAATACAAATCTTGAGAAGATTTTTTGCATTCATCCTGTCATGGATAGGTTAGCTTAATAATTAATTTAGGAGATGGTACAAAATCATGAGTAAACTAGCAAATATTGATTGGGGTAATTTAGGTTTTAGCTATATGAAAACAGACTTTCGTTATGTTTCTACTTGGAAAGATGGCAAATGGGATGAGGGCGAACTAGTAACTGATAATAAACTTTCAATCAGCGTGGCATCGACTGCATTGCACTATGGACAGCAATGTTTCGAGGGATTAAAAGCCTACCGAACCAAAAATGGAGATATCCAACTTTTCCGGCCTTATGAAAATGCCAAACGGATAAATCTCGGTGCTCAACGTCTGTTAATGCCGGAAATTCCTGAAGAAAAATTCGTCGATGCCGTATTACAAGTAGTGCGAGCCAATGAAACCTATGTTCCTCCCTATGGTACTGGCGCCACTCTTTATATCAGGCCATTACTAATTGGTGTCGGAGATAATATTGGTGTCGGTCCGGCCCCGGAATATTTATTTTCGGTTTTCTGCATCCCTGTCGGTCCCTATTTCAAAGGTGGTATGGCGCCTGTCAATTTTACTGTTTCTGACTTTGACCGGGCAGCCCCATATGGAACAGGAGCTGCAAAAGTAGGCGGCAACTATGCAGCAAGCCTGTACTCCTATCATTTGGCGAAAAAAAACGGGTTCGGTGATTGTATCTACCTTGATCCATTAACTCATACAAAAATCGAAGAAGTCGGCTCAGCCAATTTCTTCGGTATTACATTAGATAACGAATTTGTCACACCAAAATCGCCTTCAATTTTACCAAGCATTACGAAATATTCCCTGCTCTATTTAGCTAAGGAAAATTTGGGCTTAAAAGCAACAGAGAGGGACGTTTTGATTGATAATCTTAAAGAGTTTAAAGAAGCGGGTGCTTGCGGAACGGCAGCTGTTATTACTCCAATCGGTGGAATCCAATATAAAGGTAAACTCCATGTCTTCCATAGTGAAACAGAAGTTGGTCCAAATACTACCAAACTATACAACACTCTTTGTGGTATTCAATTCGGCGATTTGGAAGCTCCCGCCGGCTGGGTTGTTAAAGTCTAGGAACCTGATTTCTAGTTGTACTAATTGTAAATCAGCGAATATCACGTCGTGAGTGAACTCGTTTCAGCATAGCTGAAACATCGGCGGGTTCAGTTGGGGAGTCTACCCCAACTGAACAAACGCCGCCTGCAGAGGCGGGAGTCTTAACTCGCCGCAAAAGATAAAGGTCGTCCAAGTAAAAAGTTAGCCCAGTTCAAAGGTAGTTACACCAAATACTCTTTCGATTGTTATCGTAGGCGCAATGCCTTTATACATTCTGGCTGTCTCAAACACTTTGGTCATTTTATATTTTTCTGCCAGGGCTATAGCCACCGCGTTAACTTCCGGCACATCAAGAAAGACCTGTTCCCCGTTGGCACAGGCAGCTAGTGACAACAGCAATTTCTCGGCTGTATCCGCGTCCTCAGCAAATAGCGGTCCAATCTTCCAACCACGGCGACACCGGCGAATAACACCATAACCCAAAATGATATCCTGGCTGACAACGGCCATAGCTGTTGAGTCCTGTTGGCTTAGCCAGCTTGCTAGGAAATCAGGCCGGGCTGTGAAGAAAAGGCTGCTATCATAGACGTCCAAATTAGCCTGATTGATTTGATTTGCGGGAACAATGCTCAAGTCAGGTCTTAACTCAGTTATACTACCTGTGAAATTGCCAGCAAATACTCCGCTATAACGAATGTTGCAGTAAGCCATTTGAAATCCGGACTGCCGGTAGTTTTTCTGCTGGGCTACCACTCCGTCAAGCCCTATCACCCGGCCTGATAACTGCTCCATAGCACTCCGCCATAATTGCAGGCCATAGCCTTGTCCACGCCATTCGGGCTTTATAATATAAAAACCGATGAAACCATAAGCCAACCCATACCGTACTGCTGAAATGCAGCCCACCGGCTGTCCATCTTTAATACCCACCAAAAAACCCTGAGGATCGGCGGCCCAGAAACACTGCGCATCATGAAGACCTGGGTTCCAGCCTTCTGCCGCAGCCCAATCCACAGCTAAAGCCACCTCATTTTCGGTCATATGTCTTATATTAAAAGAGTTCCGGGTCATGGTGATCAACTCCATTCAATAAATATATTTCCACGAACGTTCTTGTGACGTAAGACGTTGTTCTTAGCTATGTCTGATGAGATGTCCATCCCCACCGTGGGTTTTCAACTACTATGAGCCTCCTATGGCAGGTGTCGTTTTTCTATAATATTCCATACTTTTACACGAAATTCCTCCATATTTCGCGTAAAATGTCATTGATTTTGTAAAGGGTGTCGTCCCCCTAACAAAAAAGCCATAGGAACTAAAAAGCCGGTTAGAGTACATTTTTAATACCCCAACCGGTTCTTCCTCTATACCTATTCTACCTGTTCATTTTCGGCTGAAAAAGCCTGCTGCAAACGCAAGGAATTCTGCCGTAAACAAAGGGTCCGGATTTGTGACGTAAAAGAGTATGGACTTGTTTTAAAGTCCATACTCTTTTGCTAACTTTTCAAATAAAGGCAGCGCACGCTGAACAGTTTCGGTTTGTACACAGTATGCGATACGCATATGTCCCGGAGCGCCAAAATCTGCACCAGGCACAAGCAATAAATCATATTTTTGGGCGCGTTCGCAGAATGCATAATCATTCTCTTCCAGCGTTTGGGGAAACAGATAGAATGCACCTTCCGGTTTTACACATTTGTAGCCCATAGAAGTTAAAGCTTCTAACAAAATATTTCTATTTTTTTCATAAATAGAAATATCGGCTATATCTGCTGCACAATGAGCAATAACTTGTTGAAACAGCGCTGGTGCGCAAACATACCCCAGCACACGTCCAGCGCCGCAAATAGCAGCATAAACGTCTCCAAAATCATCTACTGTGTTCGGCACTAAAACATAGCCAATACGTTCCCCGGGAAGAGATAATGACTTAGAATAAGAATAACAAACCAACGTATTCTTGTATTTCGGTGCAATAAACGGAACCTCTATACCATCAAAAATAATTTCACGGTAAGGTTCATCCGAAATCAGAAAAATAGGATGGCCATATTCCTCTGATTTCATGTTAAGAAGTGCGGAAAGCCTGCTAATGGTTTCAGCCGAATAAACTACACCTGTAGGGTTGTTAGGAGAATTAATCACAACTCCCTTCGTATGAGGGTTTAACTTTCTCTCGAATTCTTCGAAGTTAATCTGAAAGTCCTGTACCTGAGCGGAGATCACTACGCACTTAGCACCAGCTCCATGCTCAATAAATACCTGATACTCCGGAAAAAAAGGTGCAAAAACGATGAACTCATCCGCTGGCGAAGCTGTTAACGCCTTAAAGCAGAGCGAAATAGATGCAGCTGCACCAAGAGTAAGATAAAGATTTTTTGCCGAATAATCGGTTCCAAAACGGGCGTTTAATGACTCCGCAATGGCAGCACGACAGTCTTCATTCCCCGGCGCCGAAGTATAGCCGTGAATAGCTGACGGATGCTTAGTATTAATTATATCACGAATGGCGTGTTGCACTGAATCCGGTGCAGGTACATTGGGATTGCCAAGTGAAAAGTCAAAGATGTTTTCCCGTCCAACAAGCTTTGCCCGCTGATTACCAAATTCAAAGATTTCACGAATTGTCGAGCGCTTCTTGCCGAGCGCCAAAATATTTTGATTTAACATAATAGTACTCCTCCTAAATAATCATTTTAATCATGCGGGCAAACTTACACTTCTATTGTAATTACCCTTTTCTTTACTGATGATTTGGTTCGATCTATCAAATATATAAGTAACTAAAACTTATTCTATGAATCGCCGTCAAATCCTGCTATGGACTGAATTTTTTTTACCTGTTCTACTTGGATTTCTCGGTTTTTTTGACATATTGTGCTTATGTGTTATAATTAAAGGATATATTTATATTTTGATAGAAGGTTTTTTTATGTCTATTTTAAAGCGTTGGGTTTTATTTTTTTTCGGTCTTTTTTTGTAGCTCTTGGTATTTCCTGTATCGTTAAAAGCATGCTGGGTACCGCACCGATTTCCAGCACACCTTATATTTTGAGTTTGCGTTATTCCATTTCCCTCGGCGGCTTTACCTTTATCGTAAATATGTTATTCCTACTTATCCAAATTCTGATCTTGCGGCGACAGTTTCCATACATTCAGTTGCTACAGATTCCCATAACCGGTATCTTTAGCTGTTTCATTGATCTTACAATGTACCTGCTTGGCATAGTGACACCGGAATTGTACATCAGTAAATTCATTACCTTACTGGCTGGAACAGTTATTCTCGCCCTGGGTGTTACTCTTGAAATCATCGGCAATGTTGTCACTCTGCCGGGTGAGGGCATTGTCAATGCCATTGCTATTCATTGGCATTTAGAATTTGGCAATACAAAGACCTGTTTTGACACTAGCATCGTCCTTATTGCAGGCATCTTATCCTGGATTTACTTTGGCGAAATCCATGGCATTCGCGAAGGCACAGTGATTTCTGCCTTCATTACTGGTTCCATCGTCAGATTTTTCATCAAGCACTTAAGCTACATAAATAAAGGCGGCAGCCGTAACTTCCATCTTCCGTTCACACCATTTCCTGATGATGTTAAAAAAAATCATAGCTATCAGTACAATTAAAAACAAGCCCCTGTATTCTCTTTTTCTTGAGATTGCGGGGGCTTGTTTTTTTAAAATTATAAAGTCAGTTTTCCTCCGCTTGCTCCGTAAGCTTTTTTCACTTGCAAAAATTCTATCACAGTTTGGAGGTATTTTTCTCTATCAACGACGAACGATCCAACATGACCTGCTCCCGGTATGGGCAGCAATTGTGTATTTGGATAGCTCTGCTGCAATTTTAGGCTGTTGGCAATAGGAATATCGCGGTCTGCTTCACCATGAATGAGTAGCAGAGGTCGTCCCTTCAGGTTGTTAACTTCCTCTAAAGGACTGACTACCTCTGGCCGCAGCCCCGTAACTATGGGAATGACAGACATTATGGTGTGATTAAACGGAATTTTAGGAAGGTCTGACCAAACTGTCAAATTGTCAGACAGATAAGTACTCAAATCGGCAAACGGCGAATCGGCTATAACTGCCGCAATACGCGGCTCCTTTGCTGCAGCAAGGATAGAAGTAGCCGCACCCATAGAAAACCCGCATACAGAAGTATCGTGACTAATGTCCGGCCGTGATTGAACAAAATCAAATGCTCCTAATAAATCATTCACTTCATATATTCCAATTGATGTAATGTCTCCTGCTGATTCGCCTGAGTTGCGAAAGTCAAACAACACAACGTTAATCCCTTTATCAACAAGTGCGGCGGCAAACAGCAGCAGAGGCAGATTGTCCTGCAGACGGTTTTTGCCATATCCATGCGCGAAAATAACTGTTTGTCTATTGCCTTCGCTTTTGATCAGCCAACCTTTGAGAAGCAGATGATCTTCACGGCTTGTAAACTCAATGTCTTCATACTGCAATCCTACGGTTGCCGGCACAGCATTAACTGGCCGCCGCACCGGATGGGTTAGTTGCCAGACAACAAAGCCGGAAACCGCATACACAGTGACTACCGCAAGAACAATAACAGCCACTAACGATTTGATTATAGTATTCTTTATTGATGCCGGCCTCACTTTTGTTTGCCCGCTCAGATTGCCTAACAATGCCTTCCCCCCTTTTTATATGCTTACTTCCCATTTAAGTGGCTATTTTCGAAAAAATTATTTTACCCCCATCTTTTGCCGCTGGCCCGCATTTTTCATATGAATAACTTTATTATACTGCTAAATGCTAGTAATTTCTACCAGCTAATTTAGTTTTCGGCTCAATTGCAATTATGCTAAAGAGAAACAAATTCAACTATTAAATCAAAAACCTCATAGTGTAAGCCTGCTACGGCTCCCTATGAGGTTTTGGGCCATATTCTACAATATTTCGTTGGATGTGATCTGTACCGAAACCCTGAGGTAAGAAATTTACTGAACTTTGTGTTAAGCGGAAATTACCATGTCAGATAGTTTAACCAATGGAGTTTTAATCGCAGAACTTTCTGCTATCAGTAGTTGCACAGGGTCTAACATAATAATCATCCGTTCTTCTACTTTGGCAATTCCTTTGATATAACTTACATTTAGACTATTTGCTATGGCAGGCGCCGCTTGCAGTTCCTCTTCGTTGAAGTGCACAATATCGGTTACTTCATCAACAATACAACCGACAACTTGTTCATCCACATTCAACATGATAAACTTGCTGTCTTCCGTATCGGTCATTTTTGCTAATCCGAATTTATTACGTAAGTTATAGATATAGCTTACTTGACCACGAAGATTGATCATACCCTCAATTAAACTGGGAAGTCCGGGAACCTTTTGAATGTTATATTTTTGGGCACGTAATATGCCATTGACAGCTAGTGCATCAATGCCATATTCACTACCATCAATCTCGAAAATGACTATCTGGCTGATTGCCATTATTTATTCCTCCTTTCGTGTGAGATCAACTTTCATTGGCTAAAGCGGTTAGTTGCTCGGTTATACTGGTAATTTCCTCTACACTGGCTGTTATTTCTTGAATAGCGGCTGCCTGTTGTTCAACCGTTAGCGCAGTTTCGTTGCCCATGGCAACTGTACGGTCAACAGAATTTCTTATTAAGGTAGTAAACTCTTTAATTTTGCCAACTGTTGCTTTGGAATCAGCCGATAGTTTTCTGATTTCTTGCGCTACGACTCCGAAACCCAATCCCGCTTCTCCTGCTCTGGCTGCCTCAATGGCTGCATTTAATCCTAATAGGCGAGTTTCGTCGGCAATCTCTTTGATTAGATCCATAACACCGTTAATTTCACCAGTGACAGAGTTTACTTTGCCTATCTCGGTATTTAAATTACTCTGATTATCGCTTACAGAACCTGCAGAAGCAGCTAATTCCTCCATAGTGGCCGAAATCTGATGTAAGCTGTCATCCAATACCATCGCTACCGCTTTTAGTTTTAGATGCTGATAAGCATTCTTGGACATATTATTGGCAACTGTGAAAAGAACATTAGCGGCTGCTTCAATACCCTCTCTTGATAGAATTCGAACTTCTTTAGCAGCTTCGACATAGCCGTCGCCATCAACACCTATTTCGCCTGCAATTCTTCTATATTTATTTTCATCAGGACTTGCCGTAAGAACTTGTCCACCTAATATTGTGCCAAGCAATTTACCTTCGACGATAATCGGCGCTGCAAAGTCAATCAATCCAGCATGACATTCATATATAACAGGTTTGCCACTTCGTTCGGCCTCTTCCCCTCCTTTGCGATGAGACTCAGCACACCGCTTATCACCACATTCAGTCGAATGGGTAAAATCCATACAGAAACGGGTATAGCAACTTGGATTAGTAACAGGCTTTCCTTCAGGATCAACTGTCACGCTGGCTACACCGACGCCCTTTGCAAAATCATCCTGGAATTTTTGTAAAAAATCAATACTAATTACATCGGAAAGCTTAAGTGTAGATAAATTCACTTCGTGGTTAATTGCTTTGCTTTGTATCCCTTTCTGGCTCATGTAAATACCTCCTATTATTTTTCCATTTCTATAAAGATGAAACAATTGTATTATCCTATCAACTATCTATAGTTGCAAAAAGCATGCCAATAGCAATTATCGTATTGTTTTCGCTTGTTTAAGGTCAAAAATTCTGGAAAATCAGATTTACTTCATTAACCAATCCTTTTTCTATATAGCCATAAATGTTTTTGCGTGTCATTTCATTCCAAAAACTGCACTGCTATGCAACTTTTGAATGAAAATTTTTGTCGAAATAAGTCAAAATCCCCTCCGACAACTATACAGAGGGGATTTCTACGACTTCTAAACATTTACTTAATTTACACTTTAGTTCATAGTTTTTACTTTGCATCTCTTATAGTGATGATAAAAATGCCATGTAACCCTTTTTAGTTTCGTACACATCGGCCTTGCTTACGACTTCCCAAGGAGCATGCATATTGAGCAATGCCACACCGCAATCTATTACTTGCATACCATAAAGCGACAAAATATAAGCAATGGTACCGCCACCGCCAAAATCGACCTTCCCAAGTTCTGCTGTCTGATACGCAACTTTATGTTCATCTAGAATTTGCCTTAATTTTCCAATATATTCTGCATTTGCATCATTTGAACCGGATTTTCCCCTTGTACCTGTAAACTTGTTGAATACCATTCCTTTTGCAAAATAAGCGGCATTTTTCTTTTCAAAGGCCGATGCAAATGTTGGATCAAATGCTGCACTAACATCTGATGATAACATTCTTGAATTAGCAAGTGTTCTTCTAAGTATAAGTTCTGAATATTCACCCATTGCATTTAATACTTCTGCTACCGTATTTTCAAAAAATTTTGATCGCATGCCAGTTGCACCAACACTACCTATCTCTTCCTTATCCACAAGGATTGTACAGGCGGTTGTCTTTATGCTGTCAAACTCAAACATTGCTGCTAAGGAAGTATAAGCGCATACCCTATCATCATGACCGTAAGCCATAATCATGCTCTTATCAATTCCCGCTTCCCTGGCTTTTCCTGCTGGAACTACTTCTAATTCTGCAGAAATAAAATCTTCTTCCTCAATATCATATTTATCCTTGATATGTTTTAAAATCTGTTTCTTTACGGCATCTTTTTCTTCACCTTTTAATGGCTTATTTCCAATAATTACATTAAGGTCTTCGCCTTCAATAACTTTTTCTGCTTTCTTTTCCAGTTGCTCATGTGATAAATGAATAAGCAAATCGGAAATGAACACAACAGAATCTTTCTCATTTTCACCAATTACTATTTCAACAACCGTTCCATCTTTTTTTACTACAACACCATGGATTGCAAGTGGCAAAGTAACCCACTGGTATTTTTTTATTCCGCCATAATAATGGGTATCAAGATAAGCTAACTCTGTATCCTCATATAAAGGATTCTGCTTTATATCAAGTCTTGGAGAATCTATGTGTGCCCCTAGTATGTTCATTCCTTCTTCAATTGAATTTTCACCAATCAAAAACAAAGCAATTGCCTTCTTCATATTTGTAGCGTATACTTTATCTCCGGCCTTTAACTTTGTTTTATTTTTTATAATGTCTGCAAGATTTTTGTAACCGGATTTTTCTGCCATTTCTACAGAAATTTTTACACATTCTCGCTCTGTTTTTCCACCATCTAAGAATTTTAAATATTCACTATTGACCAATTCTAATTCCTTCAATTCTTCATTATCATATTTTGTCCAAATGTTTTTTCTTTCCATGAACAAATACCTTCTTTCATTATCTTTTGCACTAACAAGTATTGTATCACATCTCTATTCTGTTTGGAGCTAAAGGATCAAGTTCGTATCTGTGTAAAATAGAATTAGGTGCCATACAGGAAAAAATACCGCAAAATAATGGCCGACATAAAATAGCCACATTTTGCGGTATTTTATTTTTGGTTGAATTACATTTTCCCTAACATTTTCTGTCTCAGGTTACGCCTTTACATTTTCTGCAATCGCATCAGCCAAAGCATCCAGTTCTTTCTCTTGTTCTGCTTTCAGTGAGGACTTGAAATCCAGCGCATCGCCAATGAGCTCGGATTCTTTGAAGTATTCCGTAACATATTCCACCATGCGTTTTTTCGCCGCTGATGCCCAGCTATGGTTGCCAATTACAGCAAATTTACGGTTTTGGAAATGCAAGCATTTGAGATCATGAAGGAAATTTTCCATGGTAAGGTACAGGTTTAGATTATACGTCGGTGCAGCCAATACCAAGTGGCTATATTTCCAAGCTTCGGCAACAATGAAGGAAGGATGGGTTTTGGATACGTCAAACATTCGCATATCAGTGATACCGCGCAATGCCAATTTATTGGCCAAAGCATTGGCAACAGCTGCGGTATTGCCATACATGGATGCAAAAGCAATAAGAACGCCTTTCTTTTCTGGCTCGTAACTGCTCCAGGCGTTATATTTGCCCACTATGTATTGAATCGTTTCCGGGGTACGATAGATTGGGCCATGTAGCGGTGCAATCATTTCAATGCCAAGTGGCAATAGTTTTTTCAACGCCAATTGGACTTGTGGCCCGAATTTGCCGACGATATTGCTGTAATACCGGCGAGCATCGGCAAGATACACGGCTTCATAATCTACTTCGTCTGCAAAAATGTTACCGTTCAGCGTACCAAAAGTACCGAACGCATCGGCGGAAAAGAGCAGCTTTTCTGTTTGTTCAAAGGTAACCGTAACTTCCGGCCAATGCACCATTGGCGCTTTGAATGATTGTAGTTTGTGCCGACCGAGGTCGATGACATCCCCTTCGCCGACAGTAACATAGTTATCCGGGCAAGGCTTTCCATAAAATTGCTCGAAGAAGGTAAAGATTTTGGCGTTGCCGACAATTTTCACGTCCGGGTACATTTCCACCAAATCCACCAAAACTGCGCAGTGGTCAGGCTCCATGTGGTTAATAACAAGGTAGTCTAATTTCCGGTTCTGCAGTAAGTATTTAGCATTGGTCAGAAATTGCACCCGGATTGATGCATCGACCGAGTCAATTATTGCTGTTTTTTCATCTAAAATAAGGTAGGAATTATAGCTCACCCCATTGGGCAGCGGTAACATATTTTCAAACCGTTCGGTAGAAAAATCGTTGCCACCGATCCAGTAAACATCCTTCTTAATCGCTTGTATACATTGCATAACATTCATCCTTCCATTTCATGGTTGCTATTAATTTGTTTTCACCGGTTTCATTGTAACAAAAGTCTAAAATGTCTTCAAAATTATGCATTTACAATCTGTTTGAGTTTCTGACTGATTTCTGTAACGTGACGTTGCTCTTCACCTTTTAATTTCAAAAATACAGTCTTTGCATCTTCAAATTTGGAACATTTGGCCAGTTCATCATAAAGCAAAATTGAATCTTTTTCAGCACCCAAAGCTAACTTAATAATATTTCCCACAGTTGCTAACTCATTAATAATGCGTTCTGCATCCTGTTCAGTCGGAAATACATGGGATTCTACTAATACAGTTAAATATTTGGAAGTCTCTGCGTCAAATAAATATTCCGTAGTATGAGCCTCTTTGCAAGCTTCAATCTGATTGAAATACTCTGTAAAGGTACTAAGATGTTCTTGTTCTTCTTCCATTAGCGCTTTAAATAACGCCTTAGCTTGTGTATCTTTAAATTTGTTATATGCCTTCTGGTAGAAATTGAAACCTCTTTTTTCAATATTCATTGCAATTCTCAAACCTTCAAGATCACTCAATAAATTCTCCATATTTATATCCCTTCTTTCGAATAATTGTTATCTTTTGATATTAATTCTATGAGATTTAATATTTTCCTTCTTTTTTCCCAAAATTTTTGTATTAAATGTTAAAAATTTTCCTAGTGCCAATAAATATGCACAAAAATCATCGTTGCTCACCCAAAATTTAGGCCGCTATTGTCTTACGTTGAGTCAATAGAATACAGGGTGAGGGGTTTTACTTTTGGCATTGCCCCAAAATAGGGCCTCCATAACTCTCAAAAACATATACTTTATCCTAAAAAAATACCCAGCATAGTTGCTGGGCTGGAGAAAGTACTCCACATATTAGTGCATTTTCAGTAACCAAAGTATATTAGCAAAATGAATTAATCAATGATATTTTGCCAATTGCCTTACCTGACTCAAGATACTCATGGGCTTTACTGATGTCAGTGAAGGCAAATTTTTGTGGATTCTGCAGAATACGTAAACTTCCTTGTTCAATTAATTTTCTCGCCTGGTCTAAGATTATTCCATGACGCTCCCGCTCAATATCAAATAGCATAGGAGCGGTCATCAACAATGCATGAAGGGTAATCGCTTTTGAATGCATCATTCCTATGTTAAGCGTGGCTCTAGCGTTAGTAGTACAAACTGTACCCTTTAGTTTGACAGCATTGAAACTATGAATCAGATTATTTCCGCCCACGGTATCGAAAACTGCATCAAATCCCTTACCGTCTGTAAATTTAGCCACATAACCTTCAACTGATTCGTCATTTACCACAATAACATGATCCGCACCATATTCTTTTACGATAGCAACTTTTTCAGGGTTCGTGACAGTACCGTAAACAATAGCCCCTTGCTGTTTCGCCAATTGTACTGCGATATGACCTACGCCACCCGCAGCCCCATGTATTAAAAGTTTTTCTCCCGGTTTCGCCAAGGACTTTTCTACAATTCCTTCCCAGGCAGTTATCGTGACTAGTGGAAATAAAGCTGCCATAAAGTGATCGATATTTTCCGGCTTTTTGGCTATCAATCGAGCATCAGCTAACATATATTCTGCCAATGCCCCCTGCAATTGACCAACTCCACCGGTACAGCCAAATACCTGATCTCCCACTTTCCAGGGCTCAGTTCCAGCGCCAACAGCTACAATCTCACCTGAGACATCAGCATTCAAAATGGCAGGCAGCACTGGCCCTATATTTGCAGCCAATCCAGAGCGAATTTTCGTCTCAAGCGGGTTGACACTGCTTGCCACAACTTTTATCAATACATAACCCTCTCGAAGCTCCGGCTTGTCTATGTCCGCTAGCTCAAATACTTCAGGACCCCCGTATTTACGAATTACCATTGCTTTCATATTCTTATATCCCTTCCTTTCACAAATTCAAGGCACAGGAAGCCCCTTTTATTTATTTGTTCCATCTATGACAAAAAATCTTGGCAGATGGGAGTGAAAATTTCCTACCGGCATGATGGTATCGCCATTTAATTTAAATTTGATTACTAGATCAAAAACACCTTTGGAAAATTTTGCTGCTCACTATAAACTTATTGATGAGCCAAGCGAATAAGGGAAAAATAGTATCGTCTCATCCCTCAATGAATTGGATTAATACTTTATTGAACTTATCCTTCTCGTCATAGAATAATCCGTGGCCGCTATATCTAAAAGGTACAAGATGTGAGTTTTCTATCCCTTGATTTTGTGCTTCTCCCAGATCGAAATGAACAACTTTATCATGAATTCCGTGAAGTATTAAAGTAGGCACGCATATTTCTGTCATATCTGAAAATAAAGTTTCATCAAGCCATGTTTTAGCAATTGCCGCTGTTGACCACCCTGCCGCCTCTAGTCCTAATTGTAAAAACCAGTTGGAAAATGACTGGGTAACATACTGAAAGAAAAACATATCTCCAAAGTCCTGTAGCATCTTGGGACGGTCATTAAGAGTATCTTGAATAATTTTAATTACAGCTTCTCGTTTTAAGCCATAAGGAAAGTTTGGGCGTTCAATAAGACTTGGTGCGGCGGCGGCGAAAAGGGCAAGCTTTGATACGCCATACCCTTGATGGCGTGCCATATAACGAATTGCTATCGCGCCCCCGGTAGAGTGACCAGAAAGTGTAATATCCTGCAAGCCAAGCGCCTCAATAACACATCTAATATCATCTGCTAATCTGTTATAAGAATACCCTGTCAAAGGCTTATCTGATTTTCCAAAGCCCCGCGTATCCACACCGATACAACGGTAACCTTTACGGGATAATTCATCAAATTGGTATTCAAACATCTTATAATTTGCAGGCCAACCGTGGATAAACAGTATAGTTTGCTGTCCCTCCGGGTATATATCTTCGACATAAACTTTTATGTCTTCCTCTACCGAAATATAATAACCCATTTATATTCCCCTCCAAATAGTAAGCTCTAATACATTTTATTCTCTTTTACATAATGTGCTATCTAAAGCATGCGAAAAGGATTTCATCTAGCCCTCTTCGCTTTTTCTGCTGGGTTAATCTTACAATAGAAAAAAACGAATATTCATGTTATTATACTATGTAAACATGAACCACTTACTTTAAGCTTATAAACTAAGAGAAAGGGACAATGAAATGAAACGATCTATTCGCAATGCTCTGCTAGGATTACTTGGAACATCCATCGGGTTATACATGTTGGCAATGCCACTCTCAACGACGGCATATGCGTACACACCTTATAGCTATCACAATTCGGGTAACACAAACACCAGTAGTAATAGTCAAGATCCCGTTAATGTAGTTAAAGCTTCTTCAAAATCCCTCGGATTTAATGCGACCACCGATAAATTTACTTTAGTAAGCAAAAGCGCGAAATTAGCCGTTGTCAATGTAATTCATAATGGTACTAGCTACAATGTAACCCTTAGTCTGCGCCGCTATAATAGTTCATGGTTTATCACATCAGTAAAAGCAATTAAGAGTAGCAGTAATTCTTCCAATACTACTAGCAGCCCTACAACAGGTTCAAATGGAACCGGTTCCTCAACGACTGCTACGGGTAGTTCCTCTACAACCACTTCTAATAGCAGCACTTCAACGACATCAACCGGCACAAGTTCTGGAAATGTAATTGCAACTGAACAGCAAGCAGTTAGTTTGTTAAATGCTGACCGCCGCGCCAATGGTCTTCCTGATTTACAAGTGGATTCTCGTTTAACTACACTTGCGAGAAACTATGCTCAGGACATGCTTAACCGTAACTATTTCTCCCACTACAGTCCTGAGGGACAATCTCCTTTTGACCGTATGAAGCAAGCTGG
The DNA here is from genome assembly GCF_057319775.1 of Sporomusa sp. 246TCP1. Lineage (NCBI taxonomy): Bacteria > Bacillati > Bacillota > Negativicutes > Selenomonadales > Sporomusaceae > Sporomusa > Sporomusa sp. 246TCP1. The sequence goes on from NZ_CM170492.1 coordinate 2,453,965, forward strand.
AATAACCTACAGCACCGCTGGCGAAAATATTGGCATTAACCGAACTGTTCAGCAAGCAGAGGCAGCCTTTATGAATAGTTCAGGACACCGCGCCAACATTTTAAACTCATCTTATACCAAAATTGGAATCGGAATCGCTTTTGATAAGAGTGGCAATATTTATATAGTTCAGAATTTTATCAGGCCATAACTTTACCGTATCCAGATTCACCTACAGGGGCTAACCTAAATTGCATTTAGGTTAGCCCCTGATTTTTTATTTTATGAAATATAGGGAACTCGTTTCAGCCTGGCTGAAATGACTTCACTTCGATAATTTAATAAGTATTTGTTATACTTTTCATCGGGACAAAGAAAAATACCGCAAAATAGTGGTCAACATTAATGGCCATCTTTTGCGGTATTTTTATTTTCGCCGAATTACTGCTGAGCAAATATCAATGAAACTGCTGGTTATTAAAGGGCTTCATTGACCAATGGGAACATAAGTAATTATTTTTATTATTTTTATTATTTTTCTTCAATTTTTATTGGTACAAATATAGTTTTACCGTCCCTATAAATTAATACAACCACTTTTTCCCCAATCTTTGCATTTGATACTTCTTTCTTTAATCTATCGGGGTCATTCATTTTTTTCTTATTATATTCAAGAACAATATCTCCCCTTTTAAGACCTGCCTTTTGGGCAGGAGAGTTTTCTGCAACTGCACTTATTAATACTCCTTCAGGCTCTTGTAACCCAAAGTAATTAGCAAGTTCCTTAGTAATAGGTTGCATGTAAATCCCCAGCCATGGTCTGATAACTTTTCCTTCATTAATTAGTTGGTCTATAACTTGGGTAACAGTTGAACTAGGAATTGCAAATCCTATTCCTTGCGCTTGCGCGTTAATTGCCGTATTAATACCAATTACTTTTCCTTGAAGATTTATTAACGGACCACCACTATTGCCCGGGTTAATTGACGCATCAGTTTGTAAAAGATCCGTAAACTGATTTCCATTAATACTAAGTGGTCTACCTTTTGCACTTATAACACCAACTGTAACAGTATGGTCAAGTCCATACGGGTTACCAATTGCTATAACCCAGCTGCCTACTTCCAGTTTGTTGGAATCCCCAAACTCTAGAGATGGAAGATCATCACCGGCATCAATCTTTAATATCGCCAAATCCAATTGTTCATCTGAACCAATTAATTTAGCAGCATAGGGTTCTTTTCTATTGGTTAAATAGGCATGTATTTTTTCTGCACCGGCAACCACATGATTATTAGTTACGATATAACCATCTTTAGAAATGATAAAACCTGAACCTAATGCTTTTGTTAGTCCCGGTTTTCTTTTATACTGTTCTCCAAAGAAATCTCTAAAAAAGGGATTATTTAAAAAAGGATCATCATTATTTTGAATTTGTGTCTCAGTCTCAATTTTAACTACAGCTGGTCCTGCTTGTTTTACGATAGTTTGGATTGTGTCAGGCCCCAGAAATACATTTGGCGAGGCTGCTTCCAGATTTTGGGCTGCCTCAACAGATAAAGCTCCGCCACCAAGAATCAAACCGACAGTAAAAAAAACAGTTACAATAATAAGAAGAGCAACGCTTACCAGTGATTTTTCATTGTGCTTCATAATGTTTCTACCCCCCTATAAAAATCCTTTCTCTGAGTTGAGTTATAATCATCAATTGATGATTATACACCTCTATATTACATTTTTCACTAAAAGATAAAATTCCTGCAAGAAGTTTGTTTCAAATCTACATTTTAATCAAATTTTTTGCATTGGTCCCAGTGGCATACCAATCCGTAACACACAAACCTGCAGACCCTTTGTAATCATCGCTTAGTACTTAAATATTTTATTAACCAATCTCACGGACATGCCCACCAACCTAACTTTAGGAAACCTAAAGAATATACTTTGCATTTTTGGGGTAGCTTATAAGAATAAAAGTGGCCTTGTCCCTCTCGCATAATGCTCAAAGGACAAAGCCATCTATACTTATTTATACTAAAAAACTATTGTGGCGGAGTTTAAATGTTCTATATAACATGGTTTATATTTGCATGGATAATATGGCTAGTTTTTTCCGACAAAAACCGTTGGCGGGAAATTTTTCCGGTATGCATCTTCGCCAAAACCCTGGCGCTGGCTACCGATGTCTTAATGTTCTATTACCCGCTGTGGGAATACATCGGCCCACCTTATTTCATACACTTGGGTGAAGATCTGGCGATATACCCTGTTGTAACATATCTCTTTATTCAATGGCTGCCCAACAGTCGCGCAGCAAAGAATATGATAAGCTATTGGCTGCTTTGGACAACCGTTGCTATCTCTATCGAGCTAATCTATGTAAGTTCCGGGTACTTACGATACCATCAGTGGTGGACTATCTGGCATTCCTACATGGCCGACTGGTTTTTGTACTGGCTATTCTATCAATTTCACAAAATCTTTCGGCTGGAAAAATTGTCATCTGAAAAAAAGTAACCACGACGTAATATATCTTTAATCTTGAAATACTACTTGAGTGAAGAGCATCGCTCTCTGGGGGTGATATCAGTGATTATTAACCTGGAACAATTTATTATGATAATAGCAGCGCTAATTACTTTGGTATTGCTGCTTTTCGTCGTAGATTGGCGGTATTTTCGGGATTGGGTCGTCGTTTTCTTTTTTAAATGCACCCTTGATTTTATTTGGGGAGGTGCAGTTGAAACCCTTAAACTGTTAGAATATCCAGTCCGTCTACTACCGAAATATTTTGAAACAAGTCTGCTTTTTGAAGTGTGGGTATTTCCAGTAATGTGTATTCTATATAACCAAACTACCCGCACGCGAGGTCTAGTCGGGATAATATGGTATGCTCTATTGTTCAGTGCCTTCTTAACCGCAATAGAATATCCACTTGAACTCTACACCAACCTTATTAAATACAATAACTGGAGCTGGTTTACTACCTTTTACACGCTTACGCTGACATTTCTGGCATCCAGAGCTTTTATTGGCTTCTACCGATGGGGTTGCGATTATGTTAGCCAAAAGAGGTGACTATCAATCTGATCCGCTGCAAACTCTATTCCGTCCCGCATTTTTCGCCTGGTATAAAGCAGAATCAGCTTGCCGGATCAAATCTGAAGGAACCTTATCTAATTCTGGTCTTATGGTGGCCACTCCAATGCTTACAGTAACATATTCGGCCACTTCTGACAACTCATGCGGAATATTTAACTTCTCTATATTACTACATATTCTTTCCGTAACTGTTAGCGCCCCGCCTTTCTCCGTTGAAGGGAGAAGAATAACAAACTCTTCTCCGCCATAACGTGCTCCCAAGTCGCGGGCTCTTTTTAACGATTCTTTCAGAATGTTGCCCACTTTCTGTAAACACTCGTCTCCTGCGAGATGTCCATAATAATCGTTATATTTCTTAAAAAAATCTATATCAATTAAAGCTAGTGATAAAATATTTCCCTGACGTAATGCTCGTCTCCACTCTTTTTCTAGTGTCTGATCAAAATGGCGACGATTAGCTATACCGGTTAATCCATCTAGTAAAGATATTCGCTCTAGTATATCCCTATATTTCTTAAGCTCCAAATGGTTTTTTACTCGTGCCTTTATAATAGCGGGATTGGAAGGTTTTATAATATAATCTATAGCCCCTGCTTCAAGTCCCTCTGTTTCATGTTGAACATCATTAGCAGCCGAAACGAAAATAACGGGGATGTTTTGGGTATAATGATTTTTCTTCAAATTTCTGCATACCTCGTAACCATCCATTCCTGGCATTTCAACGTCTAGCAGTATAAGATCTATACTCTCCGAAGCAGCTAAAACTAAGGCTTCTTCTCCCGATGTCGCAACAAGAATATCGTAATCATTACCCAATATATCCTTCATGATTTGGTTACTTAACTTTGTGTCATCAACAAGTAAAATACGTTGCCTTTCATACTCCAAAGTTATCATCACTCCACGAAGGTAATCGATATATTCCCGTAGATGTAAGCATATCCAGTACCGAACCCGTGGCTCCTCTCATTGATATGTTAACACCTTTACGTCTTCCTTCAAAAACTATTGCAGCAATAACGCCAACACCAGCAGCATCCATATAAAGAGTGTCTTTAAAATCAAGACAGATAGCTGTAGATTCACCTTTAAAGAAGCTGTAGACTCTGTCGCGAACGCAATCAGTATTGATGGCAAGACATTCAGGACCAATATTAACCACAAAATAATTATAATTTTCTTTCACCAGTCCACCCCCGAAGAATAAGTACAAATATCAATGTAACCCTTTACCTCTGGATAATAAAAAATTGCCAGCTTCAGCTAACTTTCATGCTGCAACCTGGCAATCTTAGACTAGAATCTTTAGACCCATGGCTTTGCGTCCCGCCTTTTCAGGAGGTTTGCCAATATTATTTTTTGTTTTATTCTGCATAATACTTCATAATCCTGCTTAAAACAAAAAAACATGCGTAATCTTTTATTGTGAACTTTTATCTCGTCAAATTCAGCAGATTCTTTCGTTTATAAATACTTAATATCACCCCGGTGGCTGCCAGGTTTACAATCGTTTGCGTGCCGCCAAAGCTGACAAACGGCAGGCATACAGATGCAACGGGAGCCAGTCCCAGCGACATCAGCACATGCCAGGAAAAATTGACAGTAAAGTAAGCGGCAAGTCCCGCCACAACCATTCTCCCATACTGGTCCTTGACCTGCCGCGCTGCGCGGACCAATACCAGTGTTATGGTGCATCCTGCGGCAATAGCGCCGGCACCTGCCAACCAGCCAAACTTATGCACTAAGTAAAGAAAGACAAAGTCGGTGTGAAATGCTGTGGAAGCCGCTTCTGGCATGGAAATGCCTTGCAACTCTGCAGAACGGATAATATTGAGGAGACTCAAATTATCCGCGGCCAATGACAGTTTGATCAGAATTAAACCAACCGGCATCAGCAGGAAGCCGATGATTCGTGTTTTTGGGGCACCGGACATAGCCATGAGGACAATGAATACCAACGTGTAAACCACCGCAAGATAAGCGGTGTTGCTTATCATATAAAGGAAATCCGGAATGATCAAAAGCATAGCGGCCTTTATCATCCAGGACCCATTTGTCCAGTCTCTGCCGATGAAGATTCCTGCCAGAGCAAGAGTAAGGAAACATGGCGTAATGCCAATATAGTTAATGAAGAGGTTATGGTTGTAACCACCGATTAAAACGGGACCTAACGCCAGAAACGATTTTCCATTCAGGGACGGCCCCAGCATCAACACGGCTAACCAAAGCAGTATTGTGCCCGCATAAAGGTGCGGAGTGTAAGGACGCAGCTTTCTAAAATCATAGTAATGCAGCCAAAACAATATCGCGGTTCCGATGCCGGTAAAAATCGCGCTTTTGACAAACACGTGCAGCGCACCTGGCAGCACACCACTTGTGTCAAGCATATGCATTACAGCCAAGCCCAGAAAGCTCATTAAGGCAACAGCGCCGACCAACGGCCAGTTTCTCTGGGGTGCATGGGTTTGCTGGAACTGCCAGCCTAAGTCGGTCGCATCCCCCATTCTATGTATCGCGGCCTGGATGGCGTCCTGCTCTGACAGGCCGTCGTTTTTCAATTCCAGAGCAATCTCTTCCAGATGAGACAACAGCTCCGACTTCACCTGCCCATGTACTTCATGCCATTTTATTTGAGAACATACTGCATCCAAATAGGTTTGCACTATACGATTTTGTTCTAACGACATACAATCGCCTCCCCGAGAATCTGTTCTACCGCCGAGCGGAATACAACCCACTCCCGTCTTTTTTCTTCAAGCTGCGACCGACCCCGCTCGGTCAATCGATAGTATTTTCTTTGCCGATTCCCCTGGGCATCCGACCAATAGGCTTCAAGCATCCCGTCCAGTTCCAGCGAATGCAATATGGGGTAAAGCGTTCCTTCCTTGAAGTGAAACACCCCACCTGAAGTATTCGCCATCTCTTTGATCATTTCGTAGCCGTACATCGGTTTTCGTTCCAGCAATTTCAGAATAAGGATAACCGTACTTCCCTTAAGCAGTTCCTTATTGACCCGCACTCTTGAATCCCCCTTGTTTAAGCATTGTTATTCAATGCATAGTATATCTATGTATTATAGTAATACACTTCCTAATTATTTGCAATAGATTATTCATTTAACGAGACTCACTCTGTGCAGTCTCTCTTAGAGAAAGGAATTTTCGGTCTGCGCCTTAAGGAATGTCTATCCCGAAACAATCTGTAATTTTTGGGCGACTACAGCATCCGCGGGAGCAAAATCATACTGGTTCAATTCATGAATATTTACCCAGGCAAACATGTCGTGATCAATCAATACTGCATCACCTTCGACCCACTCAGCCCAATAAAATAGCAAGTTTATCGGACCCCGTGAGTGCTGATGCCGGACAGACATAAAATGGTTTCGCGCACATACACGCATATTTAATTCCTCAAATATCTCCCTCTCAAGACCTTGTTGGGGAGTTTCATTTTTTTCGATTTTACCGCCTGGAAACTCCCACTTACCATTTAGCTCTGGTGGAAACGTTCGTCTTGTAATTAGAAGTTTGTTATTTTTTTTATTAAACCGGCTACTACTTCTTTCATGAATGGTATCTCCTATTCTCTAGCTTGTGTAATGCCTTACTATCCTTTATCAGCATTTCAACGTTTTCTTTCTTCGTAGCCCAACTGGTGCAAAATCTCACGGCACTGTGTTTAGCATCGACTTTTTCCCAGAAAGAATAAGAATACTTTTCGCTCAATTTGCTTAACACCTCATTCGGTAAAATTGGAAACTGCTGATTTGTCGTCGAATCATATCGGAAAGAAAATCCTTCTTCAGCAAATGCCTCTCGAATCATCATCGCCATATCGACGGCATGTTTTGAAATTTCATAGTATAAACCATCTTCGAATAAGGTTTCAAACTGAATCCCCAATAATCTACCCTTAGCCAGCATTCCTCCATTTTGCTTGATAATATACCGGAAATCTTTTTTCAAAGCATTATTTATAATTACTACGGCTTCCCCCATCAATGCTCCGATTTTCGTTCCCCCTATATAAAATACATCACATAGGCTTGCAATATCTGCCAAAGATAGATCACTATCTTTGGCAGACAGACCATATCCTAATCTGGCACCATCCATAACAAGTGGCAATCCACATTCCCGGCAAACTTTACTTAGTGCTTCCAACTCGGATTTACTATAAGCGGTTCCATTCTCGGTAGGGTGAGATATATAAACCAAGCCGGGCTGCACCATATGCTCGTGAGTTACATCATTCCAGTGAGCATCATATAGCTTTTTTACCTGTATTGCCTGTATTTTTCCATCCTCACTCGGCAAAGTAAGTACCTTATGACCAGTAGCTTCAATCGCTCCCGTCTCATGTATTGCGATATGTCCGGTAATTGCAGCAACTGCTCCTTGATGCGGACGCAGAATCGAAGAAATGATAATAGTATTGGTCTGTGTTCCTCCAACTAAAAAGTGTATATCTGCCTCCTCTACATGACAGGCTTTTCTAATATAAGCCCTGGCTCTTTCACAGTGTTCATCCATGCCGTAGCCTGGTGTCTGCTCTTCATTAGTTTCCATTAATCGGTTCATTATTCGCTCATGAGCACCTTCTGTATAATCACTCTCAAAACGTATCAACTTTAATCATCTCCAATTATTTTAACGTAGCATGGTTAACAATATTTCAGTTATCCCGGCAGAAGGTAAAGGCTTGCTGAATATATAGCCCTGCATTTGGTCGCATTGTAACTTCTTTAAGAAGTTGAGTTGCTCAACCGTTTCGACTCCTTCAGCTACTACAGTGTATTGAAGGTTTTTTGCCAACCCCAATATGGCTCTGGCAATACTCCCCCCCTCAGGCTCAGTGTCGATATCTTGAATGAAAGAACGATCAATCTTCAATAAATTAACTGGAAATTTCTTTAAATAAAGTAGCGAAGAATAACCGATCCCAAAATCGTCGAGCGCAATTTGAACCCCCATGGATCGTAATGTTTGTAGTACTTGAGTAGTGTATTCAGCACTTTTCATGGCAACTGTCTCGGTAATTTCCAATATAAGCCTCTGTGGATCCAGCCCCGATTGCTCAATTGTCTGAGATATTACTTGCAACAAATTTTGTTGATGAAACTGACGAGCCGAGAGATTTACTGCCATATAGATGGGCGGTAATCCGTCATCCTGCCATTTCTTAGCCTGACGGCAAGCTGTCTGGAGTACCCACTCGCCGAGCTTCGTTATCAGACCACTTTCTTCGGCGGCAGGAATGAACTCCATCGGTGGGATCATCCCTCTGCCCGGGTGTTGCCAACGTACTAATGCTTCGACCCCAACGATACACCCGTTAAAATCGACTTGTGGTTGATAATGAAGAATAAATTGCTCCTCTTCTATGGCTATGCGCAGCTCTGCTTCCATTTCCACGCGCCGGGAAACCTGAGCTCCCATATCGAAATGATAATGTTGGCAGCACCCGTTACCAAGCTCTTTCCCCTTATACATGGCTAAATCAGCCTGTTTTAGCAAAACGTCTGCGTCTTGTCCGTCGCTTGGAAATACCGAAACTCCAAGTGAGCATGTAATATTGTGCATTTTTTGGTTGTAATGCCATGGCTTTTCCACCGCCTGGATAATCTTCTCAGTAATTGGAGTTATGTTGTCAATATTTTTAATATTTTCCAACAAAATTATAAATTCATCTCCACCCACACGGGATACGACATCTTCTTCACGGAGTGAGGAGCGCAATCTTTCACCGATAACCTTAAGTAGTTCATCACCGGCAAAGTGACCAAGTGTATCGTTGATCAGCTTAAAATCATCCAAATCAAGCATTATGACAGCTAATTTCTTATTGCTCCCCGCAGCACGAACAAGAGCTTTTTGCAGACGATCCCGGAATAGATATCGGTTAGGTAAGTCAGTCAAAGCATCATGATAGGCCATGTGCTCCATTTTTTCATGATGCTTGAATCTCTCTGTACAGTCAAGGAAGTGAACGGCGAATTTCCCCGGTTCAGGGCAATATGCTTCTACTTCATAATAGCGGCCTAACTCCCGCGCATATTTAATCATTGAATGCGGTTGGCCGGTAAGAGCTACTTTTCCATATTCTTCGATCCAATACTGCTCAATATTGGGATGAATCTCCATCACGGTTTTTCCCAGTATCTTATCTCCTTTTAGTCCGGTGAGACGCTCAAAGGCCGGATTTACAGATAAAAAACGATAATCAACCGGCTTTCCGCTTTCATCGCAGATAATATCATGGAGAGCAAAACCGTTTATCATGTTGTCAAACAAAGACCGATACCGTTGCTGGCTCTCCTCTAACGCGATAGCTTGTATTTTTAGGTTTTCGAATTGTTGTCTTAGCTCGTCTTGCGATGCCAGTAGATTTTCTTGAACCGCCACAAGTCCCTCGTCGGTCTGTTGCAGCTTTCTTTCAGACTGAGTGACCACTGCTTTAAGTTTTATTTGGTGATAAGAAGTTCTGGACATACTATTAGCTACAATATACAACACATTGGCGGCAGCTTCAATGCTCTCTTTAGATACAATACGAACTTCCTTTACCGCCTCTACATATTCATCTGGAATGACACCGATTTCTTTAGCAAATCGACGATACTTTTCTTCTTCCGGGAAAGTAGTTAATATCTGCCCGCCCAGAATGGTGCCGATTAGCTGCCCTTTCAACATGATTGGTGCCGCAAAATCAATAAGACCTGCATGACATTGGTATATTACCGGCTTACCGGTCCGGGCGGCTTCCTCACCACCTTTGCGATGGGATTCGGCACACCGTTTGCCTCCACATTTTGTTGACTGGGTGTAATCCATACAGAAGCGGGTAAAGCTACTTGGCTTTGTAACCGGATTACCTTCAAGATCGACTGTAACACTTGCTAGGCCGACCCCTTTAGCAAAATCATCCTGAAATTTTTGTAAGAAATCGATGTCGATCAAATTAGTCAAATTAGTCTTACTTACTTCCCTCTCGTTAGCCGCATTATTTTTACTTTGCATCTTGTTTTTCACAATATCACCTTTTGAAATAAAGTTAATGACCAGCGGCTTGTATAAACACACATAACAATATATTACTTTTGCTTTAGGTCGATTAGTCTGAATAGATGCTCATTACAGAACATTCTATTATTGGTTTAATTTCGACATATTTCGTCTTTTCCCTCTTTATATAAAAACCACACCCAATTAAATAAGAAAAACGCTACGCGTCCTTTTGGTCTACCTCAAATCAGATATCTTATACTCAAATCCATGAACCCCTTTGTAATACTCAGGATACATCGCATTGCCACATTTTTGACAAGCAAACTGTGGCGGTACCGTTGGATCACCGTCATCCATTCTGTCAAAATTCCTAACAACTTGGTATGGAATATTCTCAATCTCATCACACACTAAACAAATATACTTTACCGTACTTGGGCGAGGAGGCGTTGGCTTCCCGCCTATTTTCTTTGCTTTCTTTTTTCTCATTGCCTGTGCTATCGTCAATCATCCTTTCTAAATAAGCTCTCGCCATACTATCTTTTGCATATTTTACTGTCAATTTACCTTCTTTTAGACAGACTTCTCCCTTGTATTCATAATAATTACTACAATGGGGACATATCATTGGATCTTTTCCTGTCTGTTCTTTGATTCTTTGACTCCAATTTCTTTTTACTAACCGCTTTATCTTTACTAGCCACTTACGTGCATTTTTTTGCCAAACTGTTATTAATTGTTTGCATAGGGTTTTGATTCGTCTAGAGTAGATTCCATAATGACGAATCACTTTAAATTGTTCATCTGGTATATGTTTTATGATTCGACCTATAAATTCTTCCACCGTTATTGTTTCAACCTTTTCTTGACCATCATTTTTATCATGATAACGAAAACTTACCATTTCACCATCGTAGTCTACTATTCGATTTATACCGATTGCAGGACGTCTCATATAACGACCAATGTATTGTAATTGTTCTTTAAAATTTCCCTTTTGTTTCGGGGCATATATATAAAAGCCATCTGCATTATTTACATAGGCTTGTTGTAATAGCGGCTGAACTTTTTTCTTCTCTTCTGCCGTAATACTCTTTCGAATCAGTTTAAGCACCACTGTTTGCCATTGCTTACGGAGCATGGGAAAAGGGATAAAGTCATAACTTTTCCATTCCCCATTTTCCTTCATACCACCCATACTTACTAACATATGGACATGCGGATTAAAGTTCAGTTTCGATCCAAAAGTATGTAATCCGGATATAATTCCAGGTATTACTTTATGTTTTTTTTGAAAATAATCACGAATCATACGCGCTGCTTCATCCATTAAGCCTTTAAGCAAATTACGGTGCTTCTCAAATATGATTCTAAGATTTTCATCTATCGTAAAGACAACATGACGATGATTGGTTTGGATAACATCTTCTGACATCATCCTACTCCATTCTTCGCTTTCACCACAGGAGCAGGTCGTGCAAAATCTACTTTTACAGCGATAAGGTATAATTTTTACATCATGACACCCTTCACATACTAGCATTTTATAACCATGCTTGCTATCACCACAATAACGATATTTGTTGATTTCTTTTTTCACAACTTCTCGAATACGTCTACCATGACGCTTTATAAATTTATCCCAATGCTCATTCTTGTCGAAGAATATTTGCCATAATGTATTGTGTGCCATGCTTTTACTTTACCAAAATTCCAAGTAAAGGACTACACCCCGAATCTTATACTTTCTGATATATTAAAAAAGCGCTATCGCGCCCTTGAGGATACGGCTAACCGCAGAGTACACAGAGAACGCAGAGGGGAGATGTATATCGAGAACATTCCCTCTGCGTACTCTGCGTCTCTGCGGTTCAAACCACTTATACTTTATCTTATAAGTGGTTTGGCCTAAATTAAATTGCCGGGCTCTGCCTTTTTGGGGTGAAGCACGCTATTCCTGTATTCCCGGTATTTTAGGAAGATTGTCAAAGCCTTTCTGAAGCTCTTCATCTGTTGGAATGTGGTCGATCATTGTTCCTTCGTGAAAGGAACTGTATGCCGTCATATCAAAAAATCCTGTTCCGGTTAATCCAAAAAGAATGGTTTTTTCTTCTCCGGTCTCCTTACATTTCAACGCTTCATCAATTGCAGTACGAATGGCATGAGCAGATTCCGGAGCTGGCAGGATGCTTTCGTACTTAGCAAAGAAAGTAGCCGCTTCAAATACCTTTGTCTGCTCTACTGATACTGCTTCCATGTATCCCTCGTGATACAGCTTAGAAAGGATTGGTGCCATGCCATGGTATCTCAATCCGCCCGCATGGATTGGTGATGGAGCAAAGGTACATCCCAGTGTGTACATTTTGGCCATAGGCGTAATCCTTCCGGTATCGCAGTAATCATACATATACTTTCCTCTTGTCAGAGATGGACAGGATGCCGGCTCTACTGCGATTAAGCGTGGATTGGCCTTACCTGTGATCTTATCCCTCATAAACGGTGCAATTAGGCCACCAAGATTGGAACCGCCGCCAGCGCAACCGATTACTACGTCTGGATACTCTCCAAGCATTTCCATAGCTTTTTCACTTTCCAATCCGATGATTGACTGGTGGAGAAGTACCTGATTCAGTACGGAGCCTAACACATATTTATATCCCTCTGTAGTAACAGCCTTTTCCACGGCTTCAGAAATCGCACATCCAAGGCTTCCTGAAGTGTTCGGATTCATTGCCAATATCTTTCTTCCAGTTTCTGTAGTATTGCTGGGACTGGCGATTACAGTTGCACCAAAGGTTTCCATAATTGATTTACGAAAAGGCTTTTGTTCATAGGATGCCTTTACCATATATACAGTAAGTGGAATTCCAAAATAGCAGCAAGATTCTGCAAGAGCGGTTCCCCACTGACCTGCTCCTGTTTCAGTTGTAAGTCCCGTTAATCCCTGCTCCTTTGCATAATAAGCCTGCGCAATGGCTGAGTTCAGTTTGTGACTTCCAGATGTGTTATTTCCTTCAAATTTGTAGTAAATCTTTGCTGGAGTTTCCAGAGCCTTTTCTAAATTATATGCACGACATAATGGTGAAGGCCGGTAATTCTTGTACATTTCCAAAATTTCTTTAGGTATGTCAATATACCTGGTTGTATCATCCAGTTCCTGATGAGCCAACTTTTCGCAGAATACAGGATATAAATCTTCTGGTATTACTGGTTTTCCTGTTGCAGGATTTAGCATAGGATCAGGCTTCTCGTTCATATCTGCACGCAAATTGTACCATTGTGTTGGTATCTGATCCTCAGTTAAATATAATCTGTGCGGAATTTTCTTTGTCATGTGATAAACTCTCCCTTCATTTATATAATTTTCTTAAAGACATCCAAAATAACGCTGCATAAACCATATAAATAGCATACATCTATGAATCGATAAACAGCCAACCCGTTTCCGTCTATATTGTTATGCCGGTGTAGTAATTTACCAGTTCTTGATAGGAGTTCAGTTCAGCAAAACCAGTTTCGGTGAGACAATATACCCCGCGGGCGGTCCGTTGAAACCAATGATAGTAATTATTCTGCAGAATTCCGGCTGTTTTGTTAGTGTCAGTTCCCAGTTCTTTGAGTTGTTTCACACTTAGCGAACCATGTTTGACCAGTAATGCAGCAATATGAATGGCAATTTCCTTATAGGCAGTTACTATTTTTTTGCCGGTACTGCCGCCGGTATTAAAATCTCCATGCCGTGCGGCAAATTCATCCAGTAATTGCTGTCTTTTCCGCTTGGCTGACCGCCTGCTAAGCTCTCTGTTAAAAGGTTCCGGCGCCAAGGCTTCTTCGACAACTACCGGCGTTTTGCCGTTAGTGACCAGTAGCAGGCCGATTTCAAGCCGTCGCAATAAATGGCATATATTCCGCCATTTTACGGTCGATAAAGCTTTATTGTTTTTGGGCACCGCTATATATACAATATCGGCAGTACGTTGTCTTTGCACCGCCTGCAATATGACTTCAAGGTTGACTCGCAGCTTCATTTCAATAACCAGGAGAGTACCGGCATTATTGATTGCCGTGACATCGCAATAACTAATTTCACTTTTAACTGTATAGCCTTGCCTGACAAGATAATCCCGTACCGGAATATACAGATCCTCTTCCCGGCTGATTATTGTAGTTTTATTCATCATACACCTCGAATTACCCCCTGACAGTATCATACATAACATTATAATATAATGTATTATGTATGATGTAAACTCTCTATTTAACAGCGTATCTCTATGTTGTGAATAATTTTTGTATCAGGCTATCAATAGAAACAACCAATTGCTATAGTAATTACATTTTGTTCCCCGCCAACAATCGAATTTCATCTGCTTTATCTACTGCCACCAGCACATATAAATAATCACCAGCCAACATGCGGATATCCCCATGAGGGACCAGTTCCTGCTCACCGCGCTTTATACTAACTAATAGAGCTTTGTCAGGCCAGTTAACATCTTTTACTTCTTTTCTCTCTATTGCCGCACCTGATGCAATCACAGTTTCGACTACCATTCGTTTTTGCATCGTCACATAAGGAGCTATTCCTTGCTTACACAATGAGCGGTTTAACAGAGTCTCATATACAGGTTTGCCTTTGCATATATCCGCTACCACATAAGCTGTCATAGATACCACAATTAATGATAACATATGCTCAAATGATCCTGTCATTTCCATAATCAAAATACTCCCTGTAATAGGTGCTTTGACAATCGCCGAAAAATACGCAGCCATCGCAAGTACAATAAAGTTTCCGCTATAACCAGTTTGAAAAAATCCCATTGAAACTAGCACTTGCCCATACAAATCACCTGCCAAAGCACCAAGCACCAGCATCGGTAAAAAAATACCGCCGGGAACGCCTGAACCATAACTAATCATGGTAAAAAAGAACTTTACTGCCAATAAAATAAAAATCATGTTCATGCCTATTTGATCTATGGATAAAGTATTAACAAGCTGATTGCCCCCGCCAAGCACCTGAGGTAAAAGAAAACCTAAAATACCTGCTGCCAAAAGCGGTAAAATTGCCTTCTTTCCAAGAGAAAACCCCGTTTTTTCGTATAAGTCCATACTTTTTAGTAAGCAATAATTAAACAACACACCAAATAACCCCATGATCATTCCTAATAAGACAACCCATCCATAAAAACCGGTTGGAAGCACTGGCAGTCCAGCAAAAAAAAATACCGAACTACAACCAAAAAAATGCTGTGTAACCACATCAGCAGTCACTGCAGCAGCAACAGCTGTCATTAAAACCGTGGATGAAAAATTCTTGTGAAGTTCCTCAAATGAAAACATTACGCCTGCCAAGGGCGCATTAAATGCTGCCGCAAGACCCGCACTGGCCCCACTTGTCAATAAATAACGTTCTTCCATCTTGGTTCTGCCAAGCATTCGGCTAATACCTTGCCCTACCGCTGCGCCAAGTTGAATCGAAGGGCCTTCGCGTCCTAGTGAAAGCCCGGCACTAATTGCCAATACTCCACCAGTTAGCTTATGAATTAGTACCTGCAGCCAATTCATTTTCATCAATCCCAAAAGAATCCCTTTAACCTGCGGAATACCGCTACCGGCCGCCATAGGCTCTCTTTGGACAATCCAGCCTAGTACACACGCAATAACGAGTAAAACAAAAAACCAAACTCCCCGCAAGAAAAAATGGCCATCTTGAAAAAATTGATATAATAATGTCCGAAACAGTTCACCTTGTTCTAACAAATAACGAAACAGCACCACTACTACTCCAGCTAACAGTCCAATCAAAATTCCTTCCAAAAAAACTTTTAAGCGAAAATCTCGCCAATAAATTAACGAAAAATATACATTACTAACATTTTGCTTTTGCATAAATTCTCCTCACCTTTTGATATTACTTGTCGGTTAGTTTGATTTTACGCTGATGTATTCTCTATTTCAACAAAAAATTCATTTATTGGTTCTGCATCCTTTTTTCCGCCATCATTCTCGCCCCTACTGCCTCTCTCTAAAAAAGCAGCGACAGTCGATCCTGTTCTTTCAATTAATGGACTACTACACAAATTAGCCAATATTTTACTGATCTTAGATTTTGACATAACTTATTTTAAAGTAGTGCACACTTATATTAGGAGGTGATGACATGCAGAATAAAAAAGCAGCCACAAATCTGATGAATGAAGCTACTGATAATGCAGCAAAAGCATTAGAAGGAGCAAGCTATCAAAATTCAGACACAGTAACGCAACAGTACAACGCAAAAATTGATAAAGCCTCTGAGCTGGCAAGTGCAAAATTTACCCAAAAAACAAAATAAGTATAGCGCCCAACTTGGGCGCTTGTTTTCATACAAGGATACACAAAAGTAAAGTACCTGTTATCTAACATAAAAAAAACCTAGGGTAAGCCTATTTCAGCTACCTACAGTTTTTTCATGTTTTTCAATATTTGGTTGAAAGTGATCTGTACTGAAACCTTACTCAACGTCCCTCAGCTTCATACAAGTTGCGCTTCCCCAGGATTAAAGGCAACCTTAATATGCATCCCTACTGATAATCTGCCAATAACCTGTTCTCTTTGAACACGAACTGTCAAAGGCAACCCTTGTGCCTCTACCATAATGCGATACATCCCAATCCCTGGCACTATCTGCGAAACAACGCCTCCCATAACTACCCATGGATTAAGCTGATAGGCTAACTGTTCATCGCAAACATACAGACAATCTCCTGGCAGACAACAGACCGTCGCCGCCGGAACAACCTCTCCCGTCCAGGCAAAACGCACACCGTTAATCAGTTTCACAAAAACGGCATCAGCCTGTTGTTCCACCTGACAGGGGACGATATTGTCCATTTCAACCAAACTGGCAATTGCCTTATTCACCGGGCGGCGCAAGATTTCTTCCGGCTTATCATCCTGCACGATACAACCTGCCTGCAACACCAAAGCCCGCGCAGCAAAATACAGTACATCATTAAAATTATGACTGACTAACATTACTGTAGTGCCACGTTCTATAGCCACCTGCCTTAGTTCCGCCAGCAAGGTATTGCGGGTAGGCGAATCAAGAGCAGCAAACGGTTCATCTAACAACAACAGTTCAGGTTCATAAACCAGAGCGCGGGCCAAACAAACCCGCTGCGCCTCTCCTCCAGATAAATTCCGGGCTCTTCTTGTAACCAAGTGAGTACAATGAAAAGCCTCTAACGCCCCATTTACTTTTTCTTTGATTATACTTGGAGACATACCACGAAACTTTAGCGCCAATGCCACATTATTAAATACAGTATCATCTAATAACATTGTCTCCTGAAAAACCATCGAACAACGGCGGCGCAGCGTCTGTTTGTCAGCTCTGTCAACATCTTCTCCGAATAAATACATCTTCCCCACTTTAGAGGACAAATGCATATTAATCAACTGCAATAGTGTACTTTTGCCTGCACCATTAGGCCCGACTACAGCAATAATCTCACCTGCCGATATTGACAATGCTTCAATATTTAATATCTGGCGCTTATTTCGAAAAACTTTAATATCAGCTAATTTCAGCACTGTTTGCCTCATACACTTTCCCGCTTTCCATCATTTTGCATATAGGTCAGCAAAGCGACTATCGCATAGGCAACAATCAACAATACAAAACTAAAAGCCAGCGCCATGTCATAATTACCTTTGCTAACTTCCATAACTGTGGCAGTAGTCAGCACCCTTGTCTCGCCTTTAATATTACCACCAACCATCATTGATGCTCCTACCTCTGAAATCACGCCGCCAAAACCGGCCATTACTGCTGCTAGTAAACCCATTTTAGCCTCTTTAATTAATAACCAATTAGCCTGCCACTCAGTAGCGCCCAGGGAGAGTAACTGAAGCCGTAGTTTAGGATTGAGTCCACTAAGCGCCGCAAAACTTAAGCCAGCTACAATAGGGCTGGCAATAACAGCCTGAGCAATAATCATCGCCCAGACCGTATACATCAGGCCTAGCATACCCAATGGCCCATATCGCCATAAAAACAAACTAACAACTAACCCTACTACCACTGGTGGCAGCCCCATCCCAAAATTGATAAAACTAATGCACAGTCTTTTTCCCGGAAAGTCTTTTAACGCTAACCATAGACCCACCGGGATTCCTAACCCCACACTAATCAGAGTTGCCCAACCAGATACTTTGATAGTCAAAAGGGCAACCTCATAGACCTCAGCATCACCAGTTACCAATAGATATAGCGCCTGGATCAGACCTGAAAATATACTATCCATATATATAACCATTCCTTTCACAAGCTCAAGGCACAAAACAAAATAAACCGTTTTTTTATGTTACTATTTTATCAAATTCTTAATTAAAGGTATACGGGCTCTCACCTAAAAATAATATATTTTCTAATATTACAAAAGGATACCCCAGCTATTGCTAACTGGAATATCCTCGTTGGCTTGCCCTTCTTGCAGCAGCAGTCCTCCATTCCTTGATTCAGGAAGAAAGCCGTTTTCTGCGATCAAATTTGGTTTAGTCTTTAAAGATAATCGTCCCAACGTGCTCACCATTTAGAGCCTTGGTAATATTTCCTTCCTTAAGACCGTTAATGATCTGAATTTGCTTTACATTGCGGGCGTTTTTCATCATTTCCAAGACGCCCCGCTCAACGATCAAATCGTCCAGATCCATTTCCAGTAATTCTTGAACCCCAACCTTAGGAATGAACTTTACATCAGAATTAACCTTCGGGTTGTCCGTGTAGAGACCGTCCTCGTCTTTGACAAAAATGCACTGCTTTGTCCCGAGAACTTCTGATAGAAGATATGCGCCGACATCCGTCCTATTGGGAGGCAATAGCCCCTTGGCAGGAAGTTGCTCAAAATATCCGTATGGAGGCATGCCGTGGATTACCGGGATGCAACCCTGGGAAAAATACAGTCCCAATTTAGGGATGTCATCTTGACTAATTTTTATTCCATTATAAGGACCCAACAAAGTACTGATCATTAAAGCATTTTGTTCAGACACGCTTTGCCCCAGCTTAGCAATAATCCCGGTTGGCAGCCCCATATCCATAGCAATCGCATAGACGTGTCTAGAGCGCGTACCACCACCGGTAGAAATAAGCATCTTATGTTCCTGAGCGTTAGCTACAATTTCCTTAAGTATGGGAGTCAGCGCCTTTGAACCGTAATCTGTAATACTTTGACCGCCAAGCTTAAGAACAGTCGCATTTGGATACACCTTGAACGGTTCTTTTTCTTCCAGGCTTTGGAGAAACGACTTACTGACAAGCGATTCGCCCATCAACTTGCTTTTGATGTGTAATTTCTTACTATCCCTCTCACGAATAAGAGCCATATATATACCTACTTTTTTGTTAGTATCGGCTAAATCATAACTAGTACTTAATTGTGACCATCACGTCTGTGGCCATCGCGTCTGTGGCCATCGCGTCCGCAACCTTCGTGTCCATGATCATCGTCATCTTCATCATCTTTGACTGGTTTTAGGTAAATAATTTCTGCTCCAAGTTGGCTAGCAATTTCCTCGATTTCCTGCTTGCGAACATGCATAACCTTAACTTTGAGGTCAATATCTGATATGGCAACAATAACAAAACGGGGCTTCTTATCCCTTTCGCCTACTTTTCTTCTTTCACGAATAAATATTTTACCGGTTCCCATTACTATCAACTCCTCTGCAATTAAACAACACTATGTTGTTTATTATCTATATTTTAGCAAATTCTATGACAAGTTTCAACATTTTTCGTATTTTATTTTATTCTAGTTTGTTTTTGTTTAATGATATCCAAATAACAAACTAACAGAAACAAACAAACAAAATATTGATTTTATTATACATAGCATTGACGCAACCAATATGGGGTTGTCTTACAAAACAAAATACGATATGCTATTGCCGAGAGGTGGAGAATAATGGCGGATGAAGTTTCATATACTCCGGATGAAATTGCTAAAATACTAAAAGTTACTCGATATACGGTTTACGAAATGATTAAGCGCGGCGATTTGGTTGCCTACCGGATTGGCCGGAACATGCGTATCGATAGTGCCGCTCTTGAGAACTATAAGAAAAAGTTTCAGGAAAAAAAGCTCATTGGGCCAGTATTTACTAGGCCTCAGTCAGAAAGTTCATTTGATAGTAGAAACGAACTCATTCTTTGCGGCCAGGAAGGAGTGCTTGATATCCTGACACGGCATTTAGAGTATCGGGTTCAAAATGTACGTTTCCTGAGGCATTATGCGGGAAGTATGGAGGGGTTAATGGCTCTATACAACGGAACAGCCAACATAGCTGCGGCTCACCTTTGGGATGGCGATAGCGACGAATATAACATCCCCTATGTACGACGCTTTCTACCTGGTCAACGGCCAATTATTATTAATTTGGTTTATCGGATGGAAGGTTTCTACGTTGCACCTGGTAATCCAAAGGAAATTATGGAATGGTCAGATCTTACCAAACCAAATGTCCGACTTATCAATCGTGAACGCGGGTCAGGAGCACGAGTGCTACTTGATGAAAAATTGTGTCAGTTAGATATTGACCCTTGCCACATCGTTGGATATGAAAAAGAAGAAATGAGCGACCTGGCTGTTGCGAGCAGCGTAGCAAGGGGCGATGCTGACGCGGGGCTAGGAACGGAGCAGGCGGCTATGCACGTAAAGAATGTCGATTTTGTTCCGCTACAGAAAGAGCGATATGACCTTGTGCTCTTAAGGCAAGATTTAGAAAAATCTCACTTTCAAGAAATTATTTCAATTTTACGGTCCAAAACATTTCAACAAGAGGTCGCCGGTATAGATGGTTATGATATTTCAAAGATGGGCGACATCATCGCCGAAATTTGAAACTGGATTTTCCAGTATGACCACAAAACAAAAAATACCAAAAGCGTCAATTCCTGCAAAACCAGGCAATTAACGCTTTTGGTAATTGGCAATAGCATACAATCGCATCTTATTATATAAAGTTTTTCGAGATATCCCTAATTCTTTTGCTACTCGACTAACATTGCCGGCAAATGCATCAAGCTTACTAATTATCTTATCTTTCTCTGTAAATCCCGCTATCTTCTTCCGCTGTTCCCTGCTAAAAATAGTATCATTTGGTTGTGAAACTGCTTGTTTCCTAAGCGAAGATGGTGCATAAAACACTTCAGGTAAATGCCCTACGGTAATAACTCCATTTTCAGCTAAACAGGCCGCGTGTTCGATCACGTTTTGTAGTTCTCGAACATTACCTGGCCAGTGATATCTGTTTAAACAAGCAATGACTTCGAATTCCACAGAATATTTGCGACCCTGTTCGCGGCTCAACTTTTCTAGAAAATGTTCAAAAAGCGGTTGTATATCTTCACAACGCTCCCGCAACGGCGGAATAATGATCGACAACACATTTAATCTATAATAAAGATCAAGCCGAAAGGCTCCTTTTTCTACTTCTTCCAGCAGATTTTTATTGGTTGCACAAATTAAACGAATGTTAATCGGGATCATCTTATCGCTGCCAATTCGCGTTACTTTTCTTTCTTGTATCACTCTTAGTAAGGCGATTTGCTGTTCGAGCGGCATGTCCCCGATTTCATCCAAAAAAAGAGTTCCACCAAAAGCTAGTTCGAACTTTCCTGGTTTACCGCCCCGTTTTGCACCTGTAAAAGCCCCTTCATCATAGCCAAATAGCTCACTGCCAATCAGCTCCCGTGGAATGGCCCCGCAATTGACAGCCACAAATGGTCCATTATGCTGAGCACTTCGATTGTGAATGGCTTGGGCAAATATTTCTTTACCTGTACCACTTTCACCAGTCAGCAAAATATTTGATGTAGTAGTCGCAGCCCGCGTAGCAACATGGATAGCTTCATAGATTTGAACACTTTTCCCAACAACATCGTTGAACTGTAACGGGGCAGAGTTGCCAATAAAACGATTAACCGTATTTTTCACTTGCTTGAGCGATTTAAGGAAAATAATGCCGCCAGTTACCACGTTTTGCTCATTAATTATCGGCTCCCGAGATGCTACACACTGACATACGCCCCCCTGGATATCCACTGTTATCTCGACATTATGATAACTTTTACTAGCAGTTAGCCTCTCCCCTGATCTACTGTCAAATAAGCGCTTAAGTTCTATTCCTAAAATATGTTGTTCCGATTTTCCAAGCATAGCCTTACCTGCAGGATTTATTTCGATTACAACCTCATTGTTATCAACTAACAGCACGCCATCGGAAATGTTATTTAAAAAATTGGTCACTCTTTTATTAAGCAAAACCAATTCACAATTTTTTTGCCAAATGCTTAACTGCGCAGTAATAGCTTCAGCAATAACTGCTACCATTTCGAGTGTATGCAAATGGGACGTATGAGACGCGTGAGATATATCTAAAACACCAATAATCCGGCCATTTGAATCATAAATCGACGCTGCCGAGCAGGAAAAAGAATGAATTTTTTTACAATAATGCTCCGCACCTGATACCTGAAGTGGTTCTCCCAACTTGATCACTGTTCCAATGGCATTAGTCCCTACATCTTCTTCCCGCCAACTAACACCAGGATAAAAGCATCTACTCATTGGATTTTGCCTATTATCTTCGTCGCATAACATTTCAAGAATACAGCCATTTTCGTCAGTTAATGCAATTATAAAACCGGATCCTTTAAAAAATTCATAAAGCATAGCCATAAATGGTTTTGCTATCTGAATAAGTTTTTCTTTTTCTTTCAAAACCTTATGCAGGTCCAAAGCATCTAACTGGTGGTGAATTTGATCATCATAAGGATCTACTCTCCCATGATAGCATCTGTCCCACGACTCAATAATCCGTTGACGAGCTTTGCACGTATATGGATTACCTGTTTGTAAAAATTTTTCCCATTCCACGTAAACAGGGTCCATCATAGGCAAAGCAGCAATCGTCATACAAACCACTCCTTTCTTGTTAGCCATTCACTTTATGCGCAATAAACTGGTGCAATAATCATCAATACACCAACTGGAAGTACGATATCACCAGCGATAAGCGGCGTTAATTCAGGTGGAGTAGACTCTCCACCTGAATCCCAATGTTTCAACTAAGCTGAAACGAGTTCACTTAGCCAAAAAGCCGGGCTTAAGCCCGGCTTTACGTGCCTAGAAATTAAATACTTCGTCGATTTCTTCGTCTGTGAAGTCCCAGGTAGTGTTATGTGGTGCACATTCTTCCTCGAAGAACTCCGGCAAACGGTCATCGGCATTAGTGAAGCCGGCCCTGTGGTTGAAGCCGCGCTCAGCCTTAAGAACAGATTTGCCGAGATCAGTAACATCGTCTGCAGTAAGAGACAGACCGTACTGGGCATTAATCATATCAATCAACGCCTGGAAACCATCGGGGATGTCCAGGATAGCGAAAGCAACAAACAGGCACATACCAGTGCTGTCAACAGCGGCAGTGGCAATTTGCAGGTTGCGGGACAGTTCGATATTACCCTCTTTTTTCAGTGGGTCGACATCGCCGCCGATCTTGAGAATATTGGTAGCAACCGCATAACCGGAAGTGTGGTCAGCGCCCATCGGAGTGGTAGCGTAGGTCAAGCCTACACCCTTAACCGCACGCGGGTCGTACGCAGGAATTGCCTGGCCTTTGACGATAGGAACCCTGGAAACGCCATAGACGCGTCCTACGGTTGCTGCACCACAGCCGAGGATCCGGCCTTGGGGAGTGCCTTTGCGAATTTCTTTAATCAAATCCAGGGCAGCCTTGCCATCGCCCCAGGGAATGACACCGCCTTCCATATAAACACCAATGGCAACAGTGATATCAATGGAATCTACACCAACATCATCGCATTCACGGTCGGCATAGGCAATGAGGTCAAGATCATTAATCTTGGCGTTGGCGCCAAGAGCCCAAATAGTTTCATACTCAAACCCGCTGGTAATATATTTGCCTTGTTTGTCAACATAGTGCTGAGAGCAACGCATGATGCAACCGGGATGGCAGCCGTGGCTAGGCTTACCGCCGCGGGCTTCCATGGTTGCAGTCATAGTTTCGCCACCGATGTCATTGGCCCATTCGTTCCGGCCACGGCGGAAGTTTTCAGTAGGCAGACCGCCGGCTTCGTTCAGAATGTTGACCAGAATATTGGTACCGTATTTGGTTATACCCTGACTGGTGACCGGGTGAGTTGTAAGGGCTTTGGCAAATCGCTTGGCAGCACTCTTGAAATCCTCGCGATTAACAATGGGAACACCAGGAGCGCCAGTATCATCAATAACAACGG
This sequence comes from Sporomusa sp. 246TCP1, assembly GCF_057319775.1. Taxonomy (NCBI): domain Bacteria; kingdom Bacillati; phylum Bacillota; class Negativicutes; order Selenomonadales; family Sporomusaceae; genus Sporomusa; species Sporomusa sp. 246TCP1. The sequence goes on from NZ_CM170492.1 coordinate 2,478,364, forward strand.
CTTTTATCTTCTTGGAACCCATGACAGCGCCCAGGCCGCCGCGACCAGCGCTGCGGATATTGCTTTCAGGATCAGCAAAGGAAATGTTGGCTGCCATAAGCTTCATTTCACCGGCTGGACCAATGATAGCCACACCGGCTTTAGCGCCGTATTTTGCCTGCAGAACTTTAATGGCTTCGTAGTTACCCATGCCAATGATCTCAGCGGGAGCGTCTTCAATGGTCACATCGTTCATAGTAACTTTGACGATGAAATACTTATCTTCTTCCGGAATTCCATCAAATACAAGTGCCTTAATGCCCATTTTGGCCATTTTTTGACCAAAAGTACCGCCGGTGTTACTTTCTTTGATACCACCGGTTAACGGGCTCTTAGCGCCACAGGAAAGCCGACCGGAATTAGCAGCGTTGGTACCGGTAAGGTAGCCGGGTGCAAAAATTAATTTGTTGTATTTCCCCAGTGGATGACAAGTTGGTTTCACTTCGTCGGCGACGAAGTTGGAAGTAAGCGCCCGGCCTGCTATGCCGACGTACTTTTCAGGAACCTCGCTGGTAGCAACATTTTTCGTTGCCATGTCGACACGGATAAATTTACTCATAAAAACCCTCCTTAATAATTATGATTTTATAAAAAAAGAGGTGCTAAAAATATTTTAGTGAAATATTTTAGTAAATCTTTTTTAGAACCTCTTTTCTTTACTATTTCTTCAAAGGGTATTCACCAGAATAAGAAATAAACACATAAACAGCAAAAAGGAAGCCCGTAATACGGACTTCCTTTGCATAATGGCAGGCACAAAAATTCCTTTTTGCACCCTGTTTACTATCTCCTGGCTGGAAATAGTAACTCGGAACTCTTAATAATATATATTTGCTTCTATACTTTAAGATTCCTGCAAAAAAAAAATTTTTTAAGGAAATTTTTACATTTTATAAATTATTTTTAATTGTCCCATCTCTTGAATATAATTATACCTGCCGAATAATACTTTTTGCAGGAATTTAGTTGCTACGAAGAGAATATATCCTATCAAGAGTTCCGAGTTACTATCGCCAGATCGGCGATAGTAAACAGGGCGTGAGAAGGAATTCTCACACCAGCCATTACGCAAAGGAAGTCCGTTAACACGGGCTTCCTTTTTGTATGTAACTAGCTAATGTATAATATAACTATACTACTGGAGGGTGGAAAATGACCGAAAAGTTAGAAGTGGCTCAGGAAAAGTTGTTAAATCTAGTTCAAATTATGCCAACAGAGATAATAGAGTTAAGCGAAAGCTGGCGGAGGGTATTAGCTGAAACCATAGTATCTAATATGGATTTTCCGCCATTTGACAGGTCTCCTTTGGACGGTTATGCGATCGTAGCCAAAGATGTTGAGGGGGCTGTACCTGGCAAACCGGTAATTTTACGTCAAGTAGATTATGTCCCCGCGGGGGATATTCCACATCATACTATTACATCGGGAATGGCTTGCCGGATTATGACTGGAGCCCCTCTGCCTCCTGGAGCTACTGGAGTTGTACGTATTGAAGACACAATTGCAGATGGTGATAAGATCATTGTTTTGGATGGTCATGGGGCAGAAAAAAACATTTGTTTCCAGGGTGAAGAGATTTCAGCCGATGAAGAGGTAATATCTGCCGGTACGGCAATAAATGCAGGAGTAATCGGCATGCTGGCGGTATTGGGAAAAGCGCAGGTATGTGTTTTTCGTAAGCCGCTGGTCGCGATTATTGCTACCGGCAGTGAAATTATCCCTGTAAATTATCAGTTGACTCCTGGAAAAATCCGTAATTCCAATAGTTACATGCTTAGTGCTCAAGTTGCGGATGCCGGGGCAAAAACTATCCTTCTGGGCAATGTGTTAGATAATGTAGATGAAATAGCTCTAATGCTAGAGAATGCGTCTACCTGTGATGTTGTAATTACGACAGGCGGAGCCTCGGTAGGTGATCACGATCTAATTGGCGAAGTGTATGATAGACTCGGAATTACCTTATTGTTTGACAGAGTAAGCATTAAACCGGGAATGTCGATGCTGGCTGGTATAAAAAATGGCAAGCTTTATCTTGGATTATCTGGGAATCCGGCAGCAGCGGCTATTTCATTCGAACAGTTAGTTAGGCCAATATTGATGAAGATGTGCGGTCATAAGACATGGTGGCGGCCACGGGTAAGAGCGGTATTAGCCTCTCCGTTTAATAAAAGTACAGGGGCAAAACGTTTTGTTTGGTCGCAGTGCTGGCAAAAAGATAATGGTATTTTAGCCGAACCTTTACGCCTGCAGAGTAATGGTATGCTGAAATCGGCGATGGTTGCCAACTCGCTTATTGTAATTCCGGAAAATAGTCCTCCGTTGCCGAGCGGAAGCGAAGTCGAGGTTATTTTGCTGGTCAATGCTTAGCCGGGTTTAAAACACTTCTTGTTACTAGTTATATATGGAACCCCCCCATTACTTGCCCAGCAAGTAATGGGGGGGTTCTAACATCTTGCATCTCATATTTTTAAAGACAGAGGCGGCTTGTCTCGCCCCTATCCTTACTTAAGCACCATCATTTCAGTAGCTTTTACCAAAGCCGTAACTTTATCTCCAGGAACGAGGTTCAAGTCTTCAACAGAATCTATCGTAATGGCGGCTACCAGTTCGGTACCTTTATAATCCATAACGATTTTAGCCATAACAGTTCCTTTAACAACCTCTTTAATAGTAGCTTCTAATTTGTTTCTTCCGCTGATTTTCATTGTAAACAACACTCCTCATTTTTAAATTTTGGAAGCTCTTCCTATAAATAAAATAACATATTATTTGGCAAAAATCAATAAAAATATCTAAATTCTATCATATTCAACTAAATTTAAATAATATTATGATATATCTCAATATATCTCCGCATTTCGATTAATTAAACCAATTATCTATGTCATTTACTACTTTGAAATAATGGCTGTGTTAGCTATTGTCGGTGGGAGTTGTTAGCATGGACGTAAAGTTACTTTTCTGGGATATATTGGTACCAACTATCTTTAGCATAAACTAACAAAAATGCAAAAGTTTTCTACGAATAAACCAAAAAGAGAGCTAGCAAATTAGGTAGCTCTCTTTTTGGTTCTTACATTCACTATATGAAACTTTACTGAAATTCATTTATACTTCAACATGCTGCAGTTCATATCTCTACTGAATAGAAATGAACTGCAGCACTGACCATCTGTTGGATGGTCAGTGGAATGTTAGTTTTGAACACCAGCTGACAGAGGGAAATATAGTTTTTGGACAGTTGTGGAAAATGAAGCTAACGAAGGCGCAGGAGAGTGACCTTTTCGCATTATTTAATGATATGACTCTCCGAACCGGGTATGCTGCAGTACTCGACAAGGGCTTCAATGAGTACATCAATATCGCTTTTTCTATTCATAGGCGAAAAGCTGATCCGTAGTGCACTGTCAGCCAAAGCGCGGCTTAATCCAAGTGATTCCAACACTGAAGGGCCTCGGGTATGATTTGACTTACATGCTGCCCCGCTGGAAATATAAATACCCTTACTGTCAAGATAATATACGACCGTTTCATTTTTTACCCCCGGCAAAGAAAAATTTACGATATGGGGTGCTCCCTGGTTATTCGAATTTATAACCGCACTCGGTATTTTATCAGTTATGGCCTGGACGCAATAATCCCGAAGCCTGGTCATATGCATTATATCCTTGGGCAAATTAGCAAAAGTTATCCGTACCGCTTCACCGAAAGCGGCGATAAGCGGAGAACTTTCCGTCCCTGAGCGCAGTCCGCGTTCCTGTCCGCCACCGAACATAGTAGTATACATATTTACACCCTTTTTCACATAAAGCGCGCCAGAACCCTTAACCCCATGTATCTTATGCGCACTGATACTGATAAGATCGGCGCCAATGCCAGCTGCGGTAAAGGGTATTTTCCCAAACCCCTGTACAGCATCACAGTGCAGCAACGCCGGGGAATGTTTTCGCTTAATTATTGTTTTTATTTCATTTATGGGAAAAATAGAACCTATTTCATTGTTAACCATCATGGCACTTACCAGTACGGTTTGTTCATTAATGGACCTTTCCATAGCTTCCATATCCAGCTTACCTCCAGGTGCTGAAACATACTCCACTTCCCAGCCCTGTTTTTTCAGGTCCCGTATCGTTTTAGTTACGGCCGCATGCTCAGCTTCAGTGGTTACTATTCGTTTGCCACGATTGGAATTGGCTAAACAAGCACCAATTATGGCGAGGTTATCGGACTCTGTGCCGCCAGAAGTAAAATAAATTTCTTCAGGCGTTACATCAAGTGCGTCAGCAACACTTTGGCGGGCTTTCTCAATTTCAAACTTACTTTTCACCCCTAGCCGATGTAATGACGACGGATTTCCGTATACTTCTGTTAGCATGTTCACGACCTTTTCCGTTACCTCCGGATATGGTCTAGTGGTTGCGCTATTGTCCAAATATATCTCTGGCACTTTCCTTCCTCCGTTTTTTTCACTATTTCCTAGCCTACTTTAGTGCTGCTATTGTGTATCAATCGATTAAGTTTCAGCTACAGTTTTCCCAATGTCAATTGTATCATATCCACCTATGTTGCCAAATTCTTTTTTAATAGAAAGCTATTATGGACAAGCTATAATTCTTCTGGCCCAAAGGCATTCGGCGCACGACGGGCTATTGGCCCAGCAATCCATTTCATTACTATCCGTATAATTACACCCGTCAAGCATTTTGCAATCCGTACAAGAAGGAAAGCGATAATCATTAACAGTCTGCCTAAAATTAACATAACCGGAATCCATCCATATTTCCCGCAATGTTTTTTCATTGACATTTCCTAAATAACACGGGTACATTAGTTTTTGTCTACCATATACATAACACTGATAAGTATGCATTAGTGGGTAACAAGGACTAACGTTTCCCTTATGGTTAATACATAAAGACTTGTCCTGTACAAACTTACAATTTCGTTCTGTTCTTAATTTCATATTGGCCATATTAGCCTTAAGAGAAGTTAGCAAGGATTCATAAGAGTGACAACCAAACATCGCGCCAGTGTCATCAGTATCGTAGACAATTTCATCCTTCATGGATTCATGATAGGGCAGCAAATTGGTTACGATAACCTGGCTGGCTTTTAAATCCCATGCCATCCGGATTAACTTGGGCAACTGATCAAAGTTCTTCTTCATGGCAACAAACTCAATTCCAAGTTCCGGTTTTTTAGTCCCCCGTTCCCGCTTCATAGCCTGTAAATTTACTATATTGTCATAAACGCTCTGAAAGTTAGCCCCTTGCCGGATTTCATTATATTCTTCCTCATTGGGGCTATCGAGAGAGGTAAACAAAACATCTATCTGAAGGCCTATTAGTTTTTGAATGACTTCTTCCTGTAGAAAGGAACCATTGGTGATCATTTCCACATTCAAACCAAGTTCCTTGACCGCCTTTAGCATATCAAAAATCCTGGGATGCATCAAAGGTTCACCAAACCCGCCAAAATGAACCGACTCCAGTTCAGGCAATTCTTTTAAGCTATTTAAAATTTTCTCAAAGGTGCTCCATTCCATATGCGTCAATTCATCCTGCCATGAACTACGAATACATGTTATACAGGCAAAATTGCATTTGGTAGTAACCTCAATATATACTCTTTTCGCATCCTGTACCAGGGTAATTAACTGATATCCACTATCAGTACGAATAAATAGTGCTTCTTGATTCGCATCCAAAGAAACGGGTAATCTTACACAACCATCCTTAGCAATCTGAACCTTTTGACCTACCGGCAAAACTTGGTTTATTGTCTTTTTAACTGCTTTTTCCATTTTTCCCTCCCTAAATGAGATACTGGGTCCATTTATGGATAAACTAATGAACCACGAAGACACAAAGAGGACAAAGGTTTATTACTGGTCCTTTGTGATCTTCGTGCCTTTGTGGCTAATACCTTTTGTACGGTCTATACATAAACCGTATTATGGGTGTGGCTGAATAGCTCCGTAGACAACTAATTCCCCTTTTTCAACCATTTGCCAAGCTTTTCCATCCCAGTCGTACTGAAATAATTTTTTATTTGCAGTGTTAACCTGGATGGCAACTACGGTTTTACCACAATAATCCGCATTCTTTAGAATCGGCCTTTCTGGATTGTACGGGTATGGCGGGTCATCACGGTCAATACTCCATTCCGACCGGTCCGGAACCACTGGTATGGTAGATGGCGCAATAAAACGGTATGGGCCTTCACCATTAATAAAAACCTTGCCGCCATCCCCACTAGTCTTCGCCCGGCCTTCCAGCAGCGGATAGCCGTCACGTTCATATGCTAATAAATATCGAAGCTCGCCTTTAATTTGTTGTCCATCCAGATAAGTAGTGGTTTCGGGATACTTTATCCAAGGATATCTGGAAATAAACCTGCTTTGCGGAAAACTCTGCCGTATTTCAGTGATTGTATAATTTCGACTATAGCCGTCCGCAGAATATACCGTTATATCAGTAGCATTTGCCAAAATGCCAGCATCCTTGAGTAATTCCCAAACCTGCACCCCAGTATAGGTGGCAAAATAGTCACCAGATTTCGCTGTGTCAACAGCCATAAACTGGCTAGTCCTTGGTAAATGCATAAGCCTTTCCTTAGTATAAATAACTGCCGCTGCTTGTTTTACCGTCGGATTGTCACTAACATCGCCCGGCAAATACCCGCGGTTAATTTCCTGCTCATTGCTGAAACCGTCTCGATCAGAGTCAAGTTCTGCAATAGCAGCGAACGCCGCAGCACTGCGCCCAGCAGCAAGGTAGGCTGCACCAAACGGATTAAGCGTCTTTTGAATTCTCCCTTCCGGATGAGGCGCTTTATAGCCATATGTGGCATGACAATAATCACAGGTATCAAGGTACTTGTCCTTAGACTGCCCGCCAGTATGACAAAGATAGCAATTATCCAATTTAGTGTCTTTGGCTGCCGGATAGGCTTGCAAAAAATTACCGGTATCGCCATCATTATGGTGAGCTTTATAGGCCGCCATTACTGGAAAAACGATCAATACCAACACCACAACCAATACTACTAATAAGGGTGAACAATAGTACTTTTTCATAATTTTCCTCCCTTACTTGCCACTGCAGTGGTAAATGTCCAACCGAACGTTTGATTGCAGATAAAAGGGTTCCCTTGACTTGCCAGCGCGCCCTCATAAAAAGCCACCAAGTACTCTGTTCCTGGACGAAGATTGGCATTTATGTTTACTATATTGCCCTTGGCTTCCTCTACGGTAATACCGACTTGCCTGACCCGTACGCCAGATGATTTTTCATAAATTCGGATCGCTTGCTCATTGATAATCTTAACTGGATGGTCAACAGTCGCCGTTAAACGATTTCCCGACGGCAAGACAGCAATCCCGGGTTCCTTATCTCGCGGGTAACTTGTTACTAGTTTAATATCTGGTAACTTTACTGCCAAGGCAGGCGAAGCAGGGCCAAATCCAAATTCATTGCCTGCCTGGACTTTGAAATAATACGTCTGACCGGGAGTAAGCCCTCCGTTGCCACGACCACTAAAGCTATGTGCCGTTTCTGTAAGCTGCCATTCTTCACCAGGGGAAGGCTCCTTGCTTATATCCAGGGCGTTAATAAACTGTCCGTCAGGTTGGGTGGCAAAAACCACTCGATAGCGCTTAGCTTCAGGAACAGGCTCCCAAGCCAGTTGTACCTTATACGCTGAATCCTCCACAAGCCGCAAATTTGCTGGAACCGTAACCGGCGGCAAACCCAAGCTGAATACACCAGCACCGTAATAATCGGTTCCCTGAGCATCATGTATAACTATCTTCAGTCCATTTTGTCCTACCGATGAAGGGTTGATAATACCGGGAACAGTCAAATAAAGATCGGTATTGGCAGGTATGACTAGTTGCTCTGGCTGAGGGATAAAGCTGCATTGTATACCGTCTTTTACCTTTTTGACACTGGTTGCACCATATGCAACCGCATAAAACCGCTCCCCCGGATTTTTGTACTCCAGCCTAGCCAAAGTACAGCCCGGGTCTGCAGCCTGAATATCCTTCTGCTTAATAGTAAACCCAGGAGAAAACGAAACAGTCAACCTGCTACCTTTGGATAAGTCCAATTCCGTATCAACGTGAAATTTTATTGTATAACGCGCTTCCAGGCCAGGCACCAGTGATGAAGCCGAAACCGTTACCGAAGATAAATCACTGGCAAAAGTACTGGCAGTGACACTGACCAGCATAATAAAGGCTGCAAACACTATGATTAAAACCTGTTGCCTAATAAGATTCATGGTAAAATGTCCCTCCTTTAAAATTTGTAATCAGCACCCACCATCACGGTTCTGCCCGCCGCCGGATAGAATAGTTCATCCTGGTATTCTTTATCAAAGATGTTGGCTACTGTAATATACCAATCCTGTTTCTCGTTAATCTGACGCTTGATTTGCAAATCCATAATATGATAGCTGGATAGAGTAGGATATGTTGATTTAACTGTCGCGGTATGCCCAGTACCATCATCCCAGGTCGCTCTTTCACTGGAAAAATGCCCAGTAAGTCTGAACTTATAGCCCTTATCAGCCTGATAAGTTACTCCATAATTAATCATATTGTGAGGAGTATATTTAAGCATACTAGTTGTTCCGTCATTCTTAATACCAGTTGTATCTAGATAGGTATAATTGATAAAGCCGTCTAAGCGATTAGTAAACTGCTTGTTTAGTTCGATCTCCAGACCTTTTATTTTGGCATAGCTAACATTATTGTAAGGAACACTTTTACTCGCCAAAAAAATCATATCCTGGATATCATTTTTAAAGATGGCAATGTCGCCTGTTAAACTCTTATCAAATTGATGTTTTAACCCCACTTCATAATTTTTAGCTTTTTCTGGTTTTAGATCAGGATTTTGATTCTTACCGTAAAGTTGCTCTACCGTAGGGAAACTGCAGGTTTTGCCAAAGGAAGTCCGCAGTGTATTATTGTTATCCAGCCGGTAGACCACATTGATAGTAGGATTAGTGGCTGAATCCTTGATAGTGGCAGTATCGGTTACTTCATTTTCATCACGCCTGACGCCAAGAGTAATGGTAGTTCTCTCGTTGGGAAGAAAATTATCTTGCACGTAGTAACCATAGCGTTTGTTATTGTAAGAATCCCAAGAATAATTGTACGGATCAGATAAATCAGAATTAGATTTTTTCCAGTCGATATCATTGTATAGTGTTCCAAAAGTTAAAGTATGTAGATCGTTTAACTTATAGTTACCTTGTAATTCCACGCCATTTAAGGTGCTATCCCAATAGCTTGCATTCCATCGGCTTGTACTATAACCCTTGATTGTCGTCACTGCCGGATCATGATCGGCCCCATTAGCCCAAAGGCCGTTTTTCTCAGTAAACCGATAAACTTTAACATTATAATCCAGTTTACTATTAACCTGCTGTGCATATTGCAAAGACAAGTTACTTTTTTCCCAGTCTCTAAATTCTGTATTATTTAATCCAGCCCAAAAGCCAGTATTATAACTTATAGGCTTACCATTAGCAGGGTCAAGAGGGGCTAAACAGCCTTTATCAGTATCAGAATATCCCCCTGTAAAAGTTAACGATGCATCATTTTCAAATTTCCAGTTCAGTTTAGTATTAAAATATGTACTCTTTCTATCCGCATTGCTTATATAGCCGTCAGTATGCTCGGAGCCGCCATTAATATAATAATTAAACTTATCGTCGCCTCCACCGTATGAAACAGAGCCATTTAGCGTGCCATTGGACCCACCGACGACGGAAACTTTACCGCCCTCATAGTTCTTACCGTTTTTGGTGGTAATTAAAACCATTCCTCCGATGGCATCTGTCCCATAAGATACAGGCGCAGGGCCTTTGATAACCTCAATTTTGGCAATATTACTCACTGGGAACATATCTAGGTCCGCAGCTCCACCACTTAATTTAGAAAGCGGATCTACTAAAACACCATCAATATATATTTTCGTATAGGATAGAGCACTCCCACGGATATCCAGTGTATTGTTATTTTTCTTCCCCCGGTGCAAATTCACGCCTGGAACATCCTCCAAAGCGTCTGCCAGATTCCGGGCTCCTTTAGCCTCAATATCCTTGTCAGTTATAACGCTAGTGGTGACCAGATATTTTTCTAAAGGAATTGCTGTAACTATCACCTCGTCTAAGGTAAAAGACTCCTCCGGCACGCTTTCAGTTGCAAAAGTCAAGCCAGGCACTGATAATAAACAACAATTAAGGATTGCTAGATAACCAATCATTTTCTTGTGCATTGCGAAAATTCCTCCTTGAATTTTTGATGATTACGACCACGGTATTGTTCACCCCCTTAGTCCACACCGTCAAGACACTACTGCAAATTAAACGTAACAGGAATTGCCACCCACAAGCCTGCCCTCCTTAAACGCCGAGTAAACCTGCTAACTACGCATGTTGGTAACTACAGCCAGATCCAACTGGCTATAACCTGAACTGGCAATAACCTGAACATCCCCTACTACACCCTGCTCTGAAACCAATACCCGCAATACTTTCCACCTGAATTCCCGATGTTTCAGCCTTGATAAAATGAATTCATTTGACAAAAAAATAAAGTTCAGCATTACACAAATCACTGCACAGCTCTGAACCTTATTTCAGTATTCTTCTTTGCGCAACGCTAAACTGCTTTACTAGCGATGTTCTTCTTTGCGCAATGGCAGATATACCTGTTTCCTGGTATACCCTAACGGCCAACAGGTCATGACATCAGTTTTAGACCTGCAAGCTTTGAAGAATCTCATATTTAATTATGGGGTTAAATCTTTAATGCATTACTATACAATTAACTTTTATTTGACGAAAAAATAGAGTTCAACCTTACACAAATCAATGCGCAGCGCTGAACCTTATTTTAGTATTCTTCTTTGCGCAACGCTAAACTGCTTTATTAGCAATGTTCTTCTTTGCGCAATGGCAGATATACCTGTTTCCTGGTATACCCTAACGGCCAGCAGATCATGACATCAGTTTTAGATCTGCAAGCTTCGAAGAATCTCATATTTAATTATAGTGAAATTGTTAACAAATTAAAGCATGCCTTTAGTACGTTGTATAAATAACTGTACGTCGAAAAAAAATTAAGATCCAACATTACACAAATAAATGCGCAACGCTGAACCTTGTTAGCGGTGTTCTTCATTGCGCAATGGCAGATATACAAGTTTCCCAATATACCCTAACGGCCAATAAACCATGACATGAGTTTTAGATCTACCGGCTTGAAGAATCTCCTATTAATTTAAGGACATTATTCTACATAAAACCAAATAATCCTTTTTTTCATACATATTTTTGAGAGTTAATCATTGATTCACACTCCCTTGGTATTTTGACGGGCATTTCACCAGCAACTTGTCTGCCTGGAATTGTCCATTAGTATATTTACCAATTGCCACTATGCCGGTCGCTTGCTCTAAACCATCAGGTTTGACGCCACGATACACCACTGCAGCTTCTTCACCAGCATCATCACGCAGCATAAACTGAGTGTATCTTCCATCTTCAGCCTGCATTACTTTAGCTGAGGCCAGTATTCCCTTTACCTGAACGGTGCTCTTGGCGCTCTTGGCCTGAGCAAAGGTGACATAAGGCGTAACTGAGCTTTGAAATACAAAAACACTATAGGTGATAAACCCGGCAATGACTGCCAGACAAACCAGACGGTACTTTTTCATATTGATAGCCCCTTTCCTGGCCGCGCAGTTGTTCTGACAACACTCCGGGTTAAGAGTAAACAGTAAAGAGCCGTGGCCCCGCCCACAGCAGCCAGCAGCACATACAGCATGATCGGCTCCATAGCCACCTTGCCGGTGCCGTTGAGCACAGGCTCTGGGTGTAGTGAAAAGTACATGCGAGGGATAATAAACACCAGAAAGGGCACAGACAAAAAGGATAACAGCGCATACACAGCACTCACCGTCGCCCGTCGCTCCGTCTCTTCAATGGCTGTTCTGAGTGCCAGATAAGCACCGTAAATTAATAGCAAAATAAACACGGTCGTCTGCCGAGGGTCCCAATTCCAATATGCTCCCCAGGTCAGCTTGGCAAAAACTGCACCGCTAACTGTCGCCAAGAGGCAAAAGCCGAGACCCAACCGAGCCGAACAGGCACTCAAGCAATCATACTTACGCTGCCTGGTTCTGAGATACTGCCCAGCTGCTATGGCTGACACCAAAAAAGCCAGCACCGATACCCAGGCAACCGGAATGTGAAAAAAGGCAATCCGAACAAGGTAACCCAGTCCCGCGGCAGGCGGCACCAGGCAAAACACTGCAAACAGCACTCCAGCTATCCATACCGCAATTAATGATGCAACTATTCTAAGATTCATACATCCTCCTAATCCTGCCAAAGGTAGTCAAACAAGAGTACTCCGGCGGCAACAACCGCGGTGTCATAGCCCGCCATAAACACCAATTCGCTTAATTCAGGTATATCGCCTGATAGAATCTTGGCAGTCGCACCAATGGCGCTTAAAAATTGCGGCAACAACACCGGAAAAGTAAGCACCGTAAAGATCGCATTTTTACCTTGTGTGTACATGACCATAGCGGCTGTCAACGTAGACACAGTCGCTATTCCAGCACAGCCAAGAGCCAAAATGGTGATAAAAGGCAACCAATTCCCAACTTCAACGGCAAGAAAAATGATAAACAGCGGCACCACTAGGCAGGCCAAGCCGCATAAAAGAGCTAAGTTAAACAACAATTTACCGAAAAAGACAACTTGACCAGTAGCATATAATCGCAGTCCCAGCAATGTACCTGCTTCCTGCTCCTGGACAAACACCCGAGCCAACCCGGCCATCGCACAGAAAAATAGCACAACCCAGAGAAGGGCAGCGGCTAATTCCGGTGGCAAAGGCGCTCCGGCTATCGCCATGCTGACACTTGAGAGCGTGGTCAACGCGAACATAATTAGCGCTCCGCCAGCATACATTGTTCTAATTTCACATACCGCATCTTTGACCAAGACTGCCCATACTGCATTACTAAAGCTCAAGTGTACTGTTGCCATATAGAACCTCCTCGACCTCGTTAGTAGCAAGTATAACGGCAGCATTCTTGCTGACTGCATCAACAATCAACTCTTTTACAATGATTCTTCCACTGACGTCCAAGTTAGATGAAGGCTCGTCCAAGATCCATACAGGTGGATTAATACCTTTAATAACCGCCAGTTTTAGGCGTTGCCGCATGCCTGTGGAGTAGGTGGCAACCGGATCACACCCAGCTCCGCCTAACCCCACCTGACAGCATAACTTTTCAGCCTCAGACTTAGAACTAGGCACACCTCGTACTTTTGTCCAGAAAATAATATTTTCGATTCCCGTAAGCGCCGTATACATTGCCATTTCAGGCGATACAAAACCAGTATAAGAGATTTGCTCTTTTGGGCTTGATGCATTATCCAAAGTTAACCTAATCCGCCCAGTGCTTGGTCGAACCAGTCCCGTGATGATTTTGAGCAAAGTAGACTTACCAGAACCGTTACAGCCTGTTACTGACAAACACTGTCCACTAGCAACTTCGGCACTGATATTTGAAAACAGAAGTCTTTCACCAAACCTTTTGCCTATATTGTCAATTAAAATTCTAATATGCATATATATCTACTCCAAACAAGGACTATTTAGAGTATTATATCATTTATTGCAACTAATTGAAAATTATACGCATGAAACGAAAGTATTGCATCACCGATGAATACCGAAAGTACAATTGTAGATTATAGTCGCTTATTAAATTCATCTTCATTAAAAAACCACGGCTTGGGAATTGCCGTGGTTTTTTTAGAAGGTAATTTGTGGTTAATAACGAAATGATACCTTTATCACCTATTGTTATAATATAAAACGCAGGGGAGGTTTTTATGAATACTAATCCTAACGCTAGCATCACTTCGGCATCTACGCAAAAGGCAAAACTAAATTTACAAGACAACTTTTTGAATCAAGCTAGAAAGGAAAATATCCCCGTCATTATTCATTTGTTAAATGGATTTCCGGTAAAAGGTATCGTCAGGGGATTCGATAGTTTCACTGTTACCCTGGAAAATGAAGGGAAACAACAACTCGTATACAAGCATACTATTTCCACTATATTACCGCTTAGGCAATTTTCCTATAAATAATAAGGAATAAATCATTGCATGTGTTATGCGCTGAAGAAAGGAGGTCTTTATGTCAAAAAAATATGAATCTACGGTTACATTTGTAGCCGCTTGTATGATAAACAGGCTGTCTCCACCGCCACCTGTAAGCAACGACAATTCTAGGTATAACTCCTTTTAACCGGGGAAAAATTGCCTTGCTTACATCAATCGACGGCATCCTCCTTGGTTGAAAGGGACAAAAAGGGGGAGCTACTCAATGACAACTATTCTTAAGGACAGAACCCTATTGGGGCTAAATTTGGCAGTGCTGTTAATGATGTTCGGAGTTGGTATGATAGTTGCGGAATTGCCGCAACGAATCGTGTACTTTGACGGAAACGGGGAATCGGTAGGATATCTAGCTTCGGCGTTCGCCTGTTCCTATATACTAATCCAAGTCCCTATGGGTAGATTATCAGATAGGTTTGGCTTTAAGCCGTTTCTGATTGTCGGATACTTGTTGTGTTTTTTAGCTGGATTGCTATTTTTCTTTGCAACAAACTCTGGGTTGATGTTTTCATCCCGATTTTTGCAAGGAATCGGGGAGGCACCGATTTGGGCACTTGCTCCGGCGTTACTATCAGTAAAGTTCCCAATGGATAAGGGCAAGGTAATGGGGATATATAATGCTGTCTTCCATTTCGGTCTTACTCTGGGTCCACTTGGGGGAATAGCATTGGCAAAGGCGTTGACCGGAAATGAGGTTTTTCTTGTTTACTCTTTTTGTTGTTTAGCCGGCGCGGTTGTAATCAACCTCCTGGTAGAACCGATAACAAAAAAAGAACTAAAATCGACAAGTTTATTTGATTTTCGGAGCATATTGAAGTTGATCGGACAGCGACAAACATGTATTTCGTTGATCGGGATCATTATTTACGGTACTGGATATGGAACATTTCTCACAATTATACCCTCATTCTTATTGCAAGAAAAATCCGTAAGCTCAGTTGAAATCGGCGTGTTCTTTTCATTGTTTTATGTGGCGATAAGCTTTTCGCAAGTTATTACCGGTCCACTAACTGACATATTTGGGCGGAACAGATTTATGATTATAGGGCTTCTCGTCACAATTGCCGGGATAATTATCGCCCCGGTCTTAAGTATGCCGTTAGTCTTATTGGCACTTACAGTTGCAAGTTTAGGAATGGGTACTTTTCATCTCGCTTCAATGGGCTTTTTGAATGAGATTGTACCTGACTATTTAAAAGGCACGATTTCGGGGGCATATTACTCTTTTTGGGGTATTGGGATGTTTTTTGGTCCACCGATAATAGCCAAAATATCTACATGCACCAGTTTTAAGGTATCAATGGCGGGTTATTCACTCTTTATACTACTTGTTGCAATTGGACTGATGATTAGCTCCAGGTGTAAAGCAGAGATTAAATGAAAAATTAATTCTATGTTACACTAAAGCTTAAACAGTATACCTAGTACTTATAAACGCAATAAATATATAGCACTACCTGGCGTCTATTTCTAAAGCCGAAATAGACGTCTCCTTTTAACAAGTAGTTATTTTTTTAAGGGATATGAGGGAAAAATCCATGAATGAGTATATTGCGCTAAAGAATGCGCGGGTTCATAACTTAAAAGGTATTGATGTTACAATTCCCAAAAATAAGCTAACAGTTATTACCGGCGTATCAGGAAGCGGTAAGTCAAGCCTTGCCTTTGACACGCTTTATGAAGAAAGTAAAAGGCGCTATTTAATGTTTTCAGGCACACAATTTATGGTGGATAGCACCCCGACATTTGATAGTATATCAGGACTTTCTCCAACCGTTGCAGTAGAGCAACGTATTATCCGTCAATCAAACCCACGTAGCACAGTTGGAACAAGAACAAAAATAAGTAATATGCTCGCAATGCTATTCGCAACTTATGGTGAACACGACAACAAATATGACGATGGTCAGCCTCTTTCAATGGAGATGTTTCAGAAAAATTCTCCTAAAGGTATGTGCGTACAATGTTTAGGCAGCGGGATTATTAAACAGCTTGATGAAGAAAAGTTGTTTGCTGATTCGTCACAAAAAATAGAGGATGTTTCTCTTGGTTTAGGTAAGCGAGGAAGCACTAGAAAAATACTTGATAGCTTTTATAAATACCATAACCTTTTGCCAACACAAAAACTATCCACACTGACGGATGAACAATTATTTTATTTGAAATATGGCGATAATGGTAAGTCATCCTTTATTGGATTTATACCGTGGATAACACATATTACAAATGGCGCTTTAGCTACATCAGGCCGTCTATATACAACGCATTAAACAATGAAAAATTAAACACAAATGCGGTCGACGGTCTTAAGCGGATTACGATTAATATCATTAATAAAAGCAAATACAGCATTAGCAATTTCCTCAACTGATTTGAAAAAAACATTGTAGATGCAGGTGCGTTTGAGCCAACCCCATACTTTTTCAATTGGATTTAGTTGTGGGCTATATGGGGGTAAAAAAACTAACTCAAGTACTTCTTTGTTTTGTTGCAAAAAAGGTTGAAGCAGTTTGGCATGATGAATGCGGGCATTGTCCAAAATCATCACGATTTTTTGACCAGGATATTTCTCAAGCACCAATTGCAAAAATGCGAGAAATTGCTGTGCATCATAACTGGTAGAGTGACTACATACTACTTCTCCGGTTTCATAATCTAATACGCCGATTAGCTTTACACCACTGTGTTTTCCGTAGGTTGGAACTATTCTTTGCTTTCCTTTAGGAAACCAAGTCCGAAAAATGGCTTGATAGTCCCTAATCATGCACTCATCTTGAAACAGCAGACGGTCGATTGTACCATGCAAAAGCGAATCTTTCAGTTCATAAAGTTTTTTTAAACTCTTCTTGTTTTTGAGGATTTGCATTAGCCAGAGTGTATGTGGGCCGGGTACAGCTAAATCCAAGGCTATGCAACAAATTTAACGTACCGCGTATACTGTAAGTTACACCAAAAGTTTTCTCAATCCATTGCTGCAGTAAGGGAGCTGTCCAGTTCATTTCTACCGAAAATCCAGCGTCTTTTGGAACGTGATGTGCAACCATATCATACACTTGTTGGCATTGCTCTTCGCTTAAAAAGGTTGGCCGGCCTGGCGAATGGTTCATTCGTAAGCCTTTTAATCCGCAATTAACATAAAGATTAATATATCGATAGACTGTGCTAAGAGCCCGCCCAGTTATTTGAGAAATTGTTTCTTTTGAATACCCTTGCAAATACAGGTAAATCGTTTGATAACGTTCCTGCATCCGCGAATTCTTACATGACTTCATTTTTCTTTTGAGGCGTTTGACTCTTCGATGGATTACTTCTGATGGTAATTGGCGGATGTCTCGCATGTGTCTACCCCTTCGTCATGAATTAATTGACAAAGGATTTCGCCATAAAATCCAAAAACCATTTTCTTAACAAATAATAATTATCAATAGTTGCTTCTTTTTGATATTTTTTTACTCTTTAATGCGTCATATATAGAATATCTCTTAACCAGCGCAGGATATATGAATAAATGCTCTTGCCCTAAATGCGGAGGCACAGGGCTTGGCGAACAAGCTTCGCACACAGTTATTATGGGTAAAACCATTTCTGAACTTGAGAAAATGTACATTAAAGACCTATATATTTTTTTAGACAAAGCCACTTTGAAGCAAACGCCATTACTTGGTGAAATACTTGTAAAGCTAAACTGCATGGTTGATGTTGGCTTACATCATCTTGCGCTTTCACGCCCTGTCCCTACACTTTCCGGCGGCGAGATTCAAAGATTATTCTTGGCTTCATACATTATCGCAGAAATGGATAGCATTATTTTCATATTTGATGAACCGACAATAGGGCTGCATGAAGTAGAAAAAGCAAAGCTAATTAAAATTCTTAAAAATCTTGTTGAACGCGGAAATACGGTAATAACTGTTGAGCATGATGAAAACTTCATGCGCTGTGCCGATTATATTATTGACTTAGGGCCAAACGCGGGAATATATGGCGGCGAAAAGATTTTTCAAGGTTCATTTAACGAATTTTTATATTGCGAACATTCAAATACCGCTCCCTATTTGAAAAATGAAAGCATTTTTACGGTTAAAAAAACGTATAAACCAATTAATACGCAAAAAATTTTAAAGATAGAAAATGCCTGCTTACATAATTTACAGAATATAACTGTTACTATTCCATTAGGTTTAATAGTAGGCGTTGCTGGGGTGTCAGGCAGCGGCAAATCAAGCCTTATTTCCAATACGCTCGTACCAAAATTAAAAGATATTTTGCATACAAAATGCGTGATTGATGATGAGGATGATGAAACCTCATCTGAAACCGATAATGTAGCAATCAGCGGAACGGAACATATAAAAAAGTGCCTTGTTATAGACCAAAAGCCAATCGGTAGAAGCCGTACCTCTTGCCCTGCCACCTATACAGGTATGTTTGACCGCATTCGCGCTTTATTTGCTCAAAAAAGCGGCTTACCGGCAGGATTGTTTACCGTAAACTCCCAAGGTGGCTGTAAAGTATGCAAGGGTGACGGCGAGGTACACTATCATGTAGGTTTTGGTAATTTTATAGATTTGGAGTGTGAATCATGCGGAGGTACAGGATTTATTCCTGAAGCACTGGAAGTAACTCTTGATGGTAAAAACATCAGAGACATTTTGACCTTAACTGTTGATGAGGCGACGGAATTTTTCAAAGGTAAAGATAAACCCATTGAAAACATGCTTGCTACACTTTTACGTGTCGGAATGAGTTATATTACTCTTGGACAAAAAACACCTACCATATCCGGCGGCGAAAGCCAACGGATTAAGCTTGCGAAAGAACTGTCAAAGGGGCAAAATTCCAAAGATACCGTTTATATATTGGACGAGCCTACCACAGGGCTTTCTTTTCACGACAGTTTACGGCTTATGAAACTAATGCAAGAGCTTGTGGATAAAGGCAATACTGTCATTGTTACAGAACACGACCCGTACGTGCTGTCAAACTGCGATTATATAATTGAAATGGGAGTTGGTGGAGGTAGTGACGGCGGAAATATAATTGCGACAGGAACTCCTGCTAAATTAAAAGCTGATAAAAATTCTATTATAGGTCGGTATTTGAAGTGAATGAGGATCTAACAAAATTTACAGATGAATATATCAAACAAAAACGATACCGGCTGATAAACAGCGTCGTGCTTTATAAGGATTCCAAACTTATTTTAGCGAGATATTACAATGGATTTGATAAAAATAGCCGTAATAACATTAAATCTATTTGGAAAAGCATTTTGTCCATTTGTATAGGCATCTGTTTGGATAAGGGATATATTAAGCACCTTGATGAGCCCATTGCAAATTATCTTGATGAGTTTGCAGAAAATAATCACCCATATCATAAACTGATTACAATTCGGCATTTGCTTACCATGACGTCGGGAATTTATTGGAATGGTGGCATTCATTATCATTGCCCAATGCTTGAACAGCTCTGGAAAGTAGCAAACTGCATAGGACAGCTTGCTGACACAGCTATGGCTAATGTACCCGGAACAAAGTTTGTATATAAAGAATGGGATGTTATATTATTATCAGCGATTATTGGAAAAGCGGCAGAAAAAAGTGCATATGTGTTTTGTAAAGAAAACCTGTATGAACCGCTTGGAATAACAAGTGGCGCATGGGCTAAGTTTTCAAATGATGTTGATTATAATATAAGCAAAAATCCGAATCATGAGGCGCAGTCTGATTTGTCAGCTTGCGACCTTGCCAAAATCGGTTTTTTATTTCTGGATAATGGAAAAGATATTGTCGATGAAAAATATGTCAAGGCAGCTGTTTTGCCCTCGCAAAATGCAAAAGAGTATGGATTTTTATGGTGGTTATTTGATGGAGGTTACGCTTGCCGAGGATATGGAGGGCAAGAGATAACTATTCTGCCGGGAAAAAATATAGTGTATGTTATTCAAGCAACTCCGACCGCACAAAGCAAAAGTTATAGAGATGTTTTTGATAATATTATTCAGATGATATGAATAAATTAGTAGGGCAAACAGGGCAGTTTTCTACTCTTTGTTTGAAATTCTGCACCGTTACCAATGATACGGTTCATCTCTACTAATCTTAAATGAAAAATCTTTCACGATGAATTACATTATACAAAGTACTCCACTTTAGCCTCTGGAAAGTACGCCTTTGCCTGTGCAAACATATATTCCTTTAATGTTGCTATTGTATTATCCTGATAAAGATATTTGCCATAACCGAATTGCCCATATTTAAATCGTCGCGCTTCCTCGTCCAGAGGGAGAGTTGTTTGCGGAAACAAATCCAGTATCTGACTTTTTGCCCGCTTAGTAAAACGGTGACTGATAAATTCAAAGGTAATATCCCTACGGGCTGTCTGGGGCAACTGGTCATTTAGGGATTGGAACAACCAGTCATATTCTTCCTCCCACCCCTCGAATTGAAGAATAGGAGCAATGATGAACCCCAGCGGGTAACCGGCAGCAGCCACTTTGACCGCTGCTGCCACCCGTTCCGCCGCCGTCGGTGTTAAATGCTCGTATTTTCGTATCACAGTTGGGGCGTTGAGACTAAAACGAAACCGTGTCCGGCCATTATGCCTAACAGCCAAAAGAGAGTCAACATCCGTAAACTTCGTGACAAATCGAAACCGTCCCAATGTTCGCTCGGCAAAAAATTCAATTGCTTGCCGCAATACTCCTGTCAGGTATTCTGTCGGAATAGGGTCAGAAGTGGCCGCTCCTTCAAAAATGGTAACATCCGGCGCGCGTTCAGCTATATATTCGTCGGCCTGTTCTAATATTTGCTCATTGTTGACATATACACGCAAATATGGCTTTTTACCCAGCGTTGTGGCCAAATAACAGTACTCACACATACCGGGACAACTAGTATTTAATGGAAGCTGGTAATGGGCCGATGGCTTGCATGCTGAGAATTTAGTACTTCGACGCACGCCTACAACAAGAGTACGTTTGGCTTCACTAAAAGTCTGCTGTTGGTTTTTCCCCGGAATGCCGGTAACACGGTTATGAGACCCTGTTAACTCAATAGGCACTGATAAATCCAGCAATTTATCATAGATCTTTTTGCCAAGCGGAAATTCTAACGCCTGAGGCTCAAAAAAAGCTCGTTTAGGTACAAAGCGCATATACTTCACTCCTATAACATTTAAGCCTAGTATGCGCAATGCGCAGCGCATTAAGACTAGGTTGACCTAGATTTTAAATTTCCGGATTTCATGTTGTAATTCTTCTGCCATTTTAGCCAGGCTCTGGCTACTAGCTGCAATTTCTTCCATAGATGCTGATTGCTCTTCTGTTGCTGCTGAGACAGTTTGTGTATGTCCAAGCGCCTCGCTGCTTATAGTATCAATTTTATTTACTGCTAAAACAATATGCTGACTATCTGTTGCCATCTGTTGCATATTAGTAGAAATTTCTTTAACTTGTTCAGAAACCTCAGTCACAAGACTGGCGATATTATCAAAAGACTGACCCGCTAAAGTTACCACTTCCGTTCCTCTTTTTACTTCCTTAGTACCGTCAGTCATAGCCGCAACCGCGCTATCTGTTTCAAGTTGTATTTCGCCAATTAAATCGGCTATTTGTTTTGCGGCTTCTTGGGATTGCTCTGCAAGTTTCCTAACTTCTTCTGCAACTACGGCAAAACCTCTACCTTGTTCTCCTGCTCTAGCGGCTTCTATGGCGGCATTTAAAGCAAGCAAATTCGTCTGCCCGGCTATACCAGATATAGTATCAACAATTTGTCCAATTTCCTTAGAGCGCTCTCCTAGCTTCGCGACAACAATTGCGGAATTATTTACTGTTTTTTCTATACTGCTCATTTGTTCGTTAGCCTTGGCGATAGCCCCCAGACCATTTTGTGCCGTTTCAGCTGTTTTGTTTGTAGTGCTTGCCACAACGCTACTGTCCGCAGCCGCTTGTTGGACATTGGCCGACATATGGTTAATTGTAATTGACGTATCATCAATAGCCTTTGATTGTTTTTCTGCTCCACTCGCTACTTCTGCGATTGTTGAAGCTACCTGGGTTGCAGCTTGTGCAGATTGTTCCGCGCTTGCTGTTAACTGTTCGGATGAAGCCGCTAGCTGCTCCGCCGTCTGAGCTACATTTTTTATAAGAATTCGAAGATTTTCAGCCATACTATTAACAGCTTTAGTTAGCTGACCTACCTCATCTTTAGAATCAAAGCTAATGTCCTGTACGTTTAAGTTTCCATTCGCAATCTCTTGCACATTGGCAACTACTGCAGTAAGTGGTTTGGATATTATTGTTGCTACCCACCATCCTAATCCTAAAGCAAGTATCATGGATATTAACGGGATACAAATAAGCATTTTATTAGCAAAAGCAAAATCCAAATCATTCTGAATGTTTATCACATCTGCTGTTTTAGCATCATTTTCTGCAAGTTCGTCACAGAGCTTATTCATAGTATTGAGATGAGGTAAAGCATAATTCCTATAGTATTCGTAGGCATCTAATTTTTGTCCAGTAGATGCTATATCTAAAGATTTTTGGCGTTCGATTCTATATGAGTTTAATGCTTCTTTTATTTGGGAAATTCTTTCTCTTTCGGCCAGATCAAGATTCATTTTTTCATAATTAGCCATTATACCATCATTTTCATCTTTAAGTTTAACAAACTGTTGAGTAAATTTCTGTTCTTGATCTTTACCAATATTTAATAATATCAATTGTACAGTAATAGCTTCTCCAGCTCTAATATTGACTCTAAATGAATTTATCCATTTGATCGGCAGTAAATTATCTTCATAAATTTTAGTCACGTCCGTATTTGCTTTTTGATTAAAGTAGAAACCCGTAAAACCGATTAATCCCATTCCAATAGCCATTATTATAATAAGGCTGATAATTTTTGTTGCTGTGTTTAGATTTTTAAACATGCAGTTCGCGCCTTCTTTCATAGTCAATACCATTTCTTCGTTATACTAGGTCATGAAAACCTTATCAGAAAAAATAATAGGTTGAAACACTACAGCATTTGACCCACTCCTTTCAAAATTAATAGGCTACTAGATTGCATTAGAGTTTCTAACTCAATTTGCAACCTGGCAGCCATAACATTTTTGTCTTAGACCCACGGTTTTGCGTCCTCATTTTTCAATGAGTTTGCTTAACATTCAACTATTTTCATGTAAATTTTACCACCATTTATATGACAAGTCTAGCTAAAATGTTAATTCCGTCCTCCTATTTGCATGCCTGCTTTAACAATATAACAAAGCCTTTCCGCTCCCTTTTCAATTAATTCTGTTCCGCGCTCTATACACTCATCTAAAGACATCGGGCCGGGAACGATACTCATCACTCCGTCAATCCCCTGTTTTAACACCTCTTCATGTCCCTGTCCCAAGCCACCTGAAATACACAATACAGGAACATTATATTTTTTGGCTAATTTAGCCACTCCTACAGGGGCTTTGCCAAAAGCCGTCTGAAAGTCGGTGCGTCCTTCACCAGTGATCACAAATTGAGCCGATTTCACTATCGCTTCAAAGTTAATGGCCTCAAGAACAATTTCCACGCCTGGCCTCAGTTTAGCGTTGGTAAAAAGCAGGAATCCGGCACCAAGTCCACCGGCGGCACCTGCTCCTGGGTATTCTGCTACCTCTTTGTCTGTTGCCTTTTGTGCTTTTCCGGCAAAATGCCGCAAAGCCTCATCAAGCTGGACAACCATTTCCGGGCTAGCGCCTTTTTGCGGCCCATACACAGCAGATGCACCTTTTGGTCCGCACAAAGGGTTATCTACATCACAAGCCACCATGATCTTTGTATCCTTAAGCCGTATGTCAATTCCCGACATGTCGACACAATCCAGGTTGGCTAAAGCGGCTCCTCCGTACGGAAGTTCATGTCCTTTAGCGTCCAGGAATTTTACTCCTAATGCCTGCGCCATACCGCTGCCGCCATCATTAGTAGCACTGCCGCCAATACCAATAATGATTTTTCTTAGACCCCTATCAAGAGCTGCTTTAATTAATTCTCCTGTACCATAGGTAGTAGCAATACGGGGATCTTTCTTATCCTTAGGTACAAGAGGCAAACCTGAGGCAGACGCCATCTCAATAACGGCCGTTTCGCCGTCTCCCACAATACCCCAAAGGGCATCTACCATATCACCAAGCGGTCCGACTACAGGTTTAACTATAATTTGACCGCCAGTAGCCGTTACTAAGGCTTCTACTGTTCCTTCCCCACCATCAGCTATTGGCAGCTTTATGACTTCTGATTCTGGAAAAACTTGACGAATTCCTTTCTCAATGGCATTTGCAGTATCCACTGCTGACACACTACCCTTAAATGAATCTGGTGCAACTACAATGCGCATATCTTACCTAACCCTTTCTTGTATCAGGTCATTTTCTTTTAATTAACTTTAAATGATTATGTCTCAGAGCAATCTAATATACCGGAATATTTTGTCTAAACATCTCTGCAATTATTGTTTCCATAGTATACAGTCCTGGAGGTTGGCCTATAAGACATTTCACTGCAAAAATAGCCCCCTGACCAAAGGCTGCCCTGTTTATGCTTTCATGCTGCAACCGTATAGTCTGATTAGGCATCCCAAAGATGATCTCGTGACGCCCAACAATTCCACCAACACGAATAGAATTTAGGTGTTCTTCCTCATTGAGACCTAGTAAATTCGCAATTCTCTTTGCCGTTCCAGACACTTCGCGTTTTCCTTTAAAATGTTCCTCTACAATTTCAATATCTGCGTGAGGGGCTATTTTTTGCAAAATTTGAGCTGCTACCATCAAAACGTTAATTCCTAACGTAATGTTTGGAGAATATAGTACCTGATTATACTTTGCAAGAGATTTTATCAGATCTATTTCCTCCTGTTCGTATTTTGAAATAGCAGATACTATTGGAATTCCTGCTTCCGCTGCCTTTCTATATAAATAAACCCCTGAAGAATCCGAAAAATCAACAAGGGCATCAACCGGCCTTTCAAGAAAAAAATCATTATCGACATCCTCAATAGAAAAAATCTTACCTGCATCAAACTCATATCCCAACAAGCGGCTTGCATATTTGTGATGATCCGCATAACCTTTTCGAACCACCCATGATAATGCAAACTGACTGTCATTCAAGAATTCGTGGGCAATTACTTTGCCCGTTTTCCCAAAACCGAAAATACCAATCCTAATTTTTTTCAATACTAACTCCTCCTTAAAAACTGTAGTTATTAGTTTTTTGCTACCTTCATCCTGCATGATCGTAGCTAACTGATAAAATCAGTCTTTGAGAAGGACACCTAAAAAAACCTATTAACTGGTTTTTTAGTACTGGCAGGACTAATTTATCCTTCTCTTTCAACGCCTACGAGGTTAGCTGACGGATTCGGACAGAAAGAAATTTGCCCTACCTGTTTCACAGGATTCACCCCAAAAACGGGTCCCCCGCTTCCATTAAAAGGAACTCGGCGATTGCCTTATGGATATTAATGTATTTTTAAGTAAAATGATTCATAAAAGTCTTTCTGGCAAAAATGTAATATTAGCCATCCCAAAAATGCCAAAGAGAAGCCAATAGTGACAGGCTCCTCCATAAAACACAAATATGTTTTTTTATATTGTACACTATTTATATAGTATCGTCAACTAATTAAAATCCATTTAAATACAAAAAATAAATATTTTTCCATGTAAACCATTCTAGTAAATGTCCTATAAACCCTGCCTGGAATCGCTGCTGCGCATTAGCTACTCTAATATCAGGACATATGAATAATACTGACCGTAAGAACCAAGAGACCCTGAGTTTTTTAAACTCAGGGTCTCTCGTGTACTACATCGAAGCCATTTTCCTGCATTGTTCTGCACACATCCGGCAGATGCTCGCACATTCTTGACAGTGCTCATCTTTGAACATTGCACATTCTTGTGCACATTTCTCGCATACTTGAGCGCAAAGCTGGCAATGTGCTTTGGAAAACTGCCCGTTCATTGACATCATCGAAACAGACATCTGGCACATCATAGCGCATTCAACCAGCATGCTTACGCAGCTTTTCCTAGCGTTTAGATCCGGCTCGTTTAGGCATGCGTTAAAGCATTCATAACAGGCTTGTTCACATTTTTGACATGCGTCAATACAGAATTGCATTTTGTTTGTAACTGGTGCAACTACTCCCAAGATGATTCCCTCCTAAGTATTATAACCCGACTTTTACAGTTAGAAAGATAAAAGAAGTTCATAATTGTTGAATTTACTGGCTTTATTCAAGTTGATTCATATGTAAAATTTGTTATGCTACAGTAATATTTTTCAGGAATTTATTAAATAGCTCCTGCCTCGGATAAATATTGTAAAAACTTGTGCCGAACGTGTCCTGGATTATCTTGTAGTCCATTGCGATTTCATCTCTATCGGAATATGCCAAAGTGTCTACTATTTCCCCTTTTTTGTTTAGCGCTTTTTGAAACGCGATCGCACCGCCGACATCGTCAAGGTGAATGATACCGCCTTTCAAAACCTGGCATGTCGCAGCCCCCAGAGTTCTTGCGATTCGTTCGGCTGACAACGCTTTTTCTCCCATGCGGTGCTGAATGATTCGGATGATGAGAAGGGCGACGAAACAGATCAAGAAATGTGCACGGATATGTTCAATTTTTCTAACGAACACGGGTCTGGCATAAAGATCTGTTTTCATAATCCTAAACGACTGTTCTATCTGCCAAAGACCGCCGTATACCTGCCGCATTTTGCGCTCATCGTAGTCAAGTTCGCTGCTGATAATGCAAAAATAGCCATCATACATCGCGTCATGCTCCGCCTTTTCTAAATTCACACTGCGGAGCTTTTTCGTGTTTCCCAGTATCTCCCCAGTTTCCTTGTCAACGATAGCTTCTTTTGTATATTCGTCGACACCTTTTTTGATACTATAGGCATTGTTTTTGACCGAACGCGCAGCTTTTTCCAGTTTTTCTTCCCGTTTACGCTTTGCCATGTCGGCTTCAGTCTTCTTCCAATATAAAAGTACTTTTCTTACTCGGATTTCTTTTTTTCCGTCCTTGTCCTTACCCTCGTATTCTTCTTCGAACAGCTTGTATCTGTAGGTACCCTGTTCGTTTGATGTCCATCCACTTTGATCAAACAGTTTTTCATTGTAGCGTTGTCCTTTTTTCCCTTTTATTATCTGCGAAAAGACAAAACCGTCACCGTTGTTCACAATTGCGTTGATATTCTTCGAAGAGTTGAGGCCTTTATCGGCAACTACAATCAGTCGTCCTAACCCGTACGAATCCTTGACATCCTTCATTGTCGGCTGAAGCGTAAGGGAATCACTTGTATTTCCTGGGAACATCGACATATTGACTGGTAATCCGTTGGAATCCATAAACAACCCCATTGCGACAATAGGGTCAGTGCGGTGTTCTTTCGATACGCCTCTTTTTCGCAGATCCTCTTCGCCATTTGGGAAATCGATCTCGAAGAAATAATTAGTCACATCATAGAATGCATAGGAAAGGTCTCGACCGATCGTTTCTTTAACACGTTCGTTTAAATGCCGTTGCAACTCCACCTCAAAATCTGCGAAGTGGTCAAGCGACCTGTAGACATCTGGCAATGTAAAATCGGTGCACATCCCGTAGAAGCCGTCCTTCAATTGGCATGAGGCGCGTTTTGAATCTGGATGAAGAACTCTTGCCAACACTAAGAATTTAAAAATGTCGCAGGGTGAATACTCCACCCGAAACTTGCGTGATTTCTCAAAGTTCTCGATGAATGAATTGATTTCGAGCAGATTATAAACGGCTTCCAGGAACTTGTATCCGTAGTTCTGTCGCCGATTTTCTTCACCATACATCATCGCATTAGCTGCAACTTCGATTCGTAAGGGAACAGTATCTTTAAAGTTATCATCGAATTTCACTACCATAGCCATGAAAGCTTCGGGATCTGGCTGATCTTCGAGATAACCAAAACTTTTAATCGTACGCTGCTTTGTGGGTAGCCCTGGTCCAGGGCGATACCCTTCGACAACACGGATGTGAGTCTTAATAACGCCGCCACGCTTTACACGATCTTTTTTAATCATTGAATATCACCTCATTTACATTATAGCATATCTGTAGCATAACATAAATAAAAACGCATAAAAAAATGCGGAAGTCCGCATTTTACAAGTAGATTATTTCACTCTGTCTGCTCTCTATGTTCTGCTAACTGTAAAAGTCGGGTTCACATTTTTGACATGCGTCAATACAGAATTGCATTTTGTTTGTAACTGGTGCAACTACTCCCAAGATGATTCCCTCCTAAGTATTATAATTGTATTACAAAATTTATTATTAACTTCAGCACAAATTTTATCCGGTGCTATCAATCAATAAATTTCTCAGTAAAGCCTCACAAGATCACCAGGTTAATGAACTTTATCTCACCTTTTATTAGAGATACCCATCCCATTTACCTTTTATTCTCTAGTACTCCCCAGTTCTGGAGCACCTGTGTTTAGGGTTTGCCGTTAATTAGCGGATCTTTGCCTCCCTGTGTCCTGAATAAAAAAAATTCTTCCAATACCTCCCCAAATCTCTGGATAGTGTCTGTTGTGTCTTTTCCCTCGATATACTGCCGATCAAGTTCTTCAGATAGTTGCCAAATTTTATCATACAGCTCAGTCTCTTGTTTCTTAAAATCCCGGTATCTGATATTCATAAGTCAGTTAAACTCACCCTCCTTATTTTATCTGGAGGCTTCTATGCCCTCCTGTAATCACCCATGAATGGGAATTTTACAGGAGGAAATTAAAAAGGATCACATATGCAGGATTATTTCTACCCTACACATGCGATCCTAATCGATCTTTGCAACAGCATCAAGCTACAGGAAGCAACTCAAATAACAGAACCCGTCAGCGTGTCCTGCCAAACCTGTATCAAGATATGATACCATCGAATATTGCATGCAGTCGCACAGCCTTCTGCCTTAACGCGCCAATCATTACACCCCGATTGTCAAAACTTGTAATTCAGCTAACAACCGGGTA
The DNA here is from genome assembly GCF_057319775.1 of Sporomusa sp. 246TCP1. NCBI lineage: Bacteria > Bacillati > Bacillota > Negativicutes > Selenomonadales > Sporomusaceae > Sporomusa > Sporomusa sp. 246TCP1. Next base: position 2,507,682 of record NZ_CM170492.1, read on the forward strand.
TAATAAGATTGTCGTCGTGGACAGTTCGCTGTTACGTGTAGGTGTGTGTTCACCTGCTCGTGCCTATAGGTGCGCCAACACCTATGGGACACGGCGACCTAACTTTTTAATTTCCACCTATTACTAATATTAGTACTCTTTTACATGAATTGCAAGTACATGAAGGCAAAAAGATTAATAACCTCGCCTTCTTTTATTTTTCTCTTTGATAAACTCTCGTGCATTTTTCATTCCGCCCATTTCCGCGAACATAGCAGTAATCTTTTCAGTCTCAATCTGCTTTGAATTTAAGCCCTCATACTTAGCTTCTTTTTTCAGCTTTACATAATTGGCAAACCGGTCCGCAGACAGCAAGCCATTGTTTATGGCTTTTTGTACTGCACAGTTTGGCTCACTAGTATGAGTGCAATCATGAAATTTGCACTTTGTTGATAGTTCATCAATATCGGCAAAGGCTTTTGTAAGATCAGCGCTTTCGATCCCGAGTTCCCTCATTCCTGGAGTATCAATAACAACGCCGCCACTCGGAATAACAATTAGTTCTCGCCTGGTCGTAGTATGCCTACCTCTATCATCGTTCCTTATATCTTTGGTTTGAAGATCGTTTTGGCCAATGAGTTTATTTATCAAGGTCGACTTGCCAACACCAGATGAGCCGATAAATGCGATAGTTTTACCACTACCAAGATAGCTTTGAACAGATACGCATCCATCCGCAGTCAAACTCGAAGTAACAATCACATCAACCCCACAGGCGACAGTATCAAGTTCTAACAGCTTTTGAGGAAGATTATCGCATAAGTCAGCTTTAGTAAGCACGATAACGGGAACTGCCCCACTATCCCAGGCAATTCCAAGATAACGTTCTAATCTGCGAAGATTATAATCGTTATTAAGCGACATACAGATAAACACCGTGTCAATGTTTGAAGCTACAACCTGTTCATCATTCGATGTTCCCGCCGCCTTTCTAATAAAGGCACTTTTCCTTGTCAGAACGTGATGAATGATTGCATTCCCACCGGTATCCTCATTTCGGTCAAGCATAACGAAGTCGCCCACCGCCGGATAATCAGATAAAGTTTTGGCATCGAAACGAAACTTTCCGGAAATTTCCGCTGCCAACTCACCATTCTCTGTTACGGCCTTGTATAGGTCTTTGTATTGGGAAATGACACGCCCAATATAAAAACTCGAATATAAAGTAGACTCAGTAATAAACCTTCGGCTGAGTCCTATATTTTCCATATCTGTTTTACTCATTTTCATATCCCTCCAAAAGTTTTTAAGGGTAACTTTTGGGAGGTATATACATTAATTTATTTTGTATGCACCTCCCGCATTGTTACAATCTCCACTGCACTTTTATTAAACATAAAACAACAACTCCTTTCAATACAAGATATATATTACCGTTTGATGATATCACAAAAACATTGAATTTTAAAGCGCTCAATAACTTACCTAGCCACATTCAAAAACAAAAATTTGGCCAAGGTTATTTAATTGAAACACACGTTTTTATTATTTGTTATTAAAACTCCCAAGCACTCTTCCCTGCAATGCTAAATCTGGATGAATCAGCAATTTTCCTAAAGTAAACCCGGGATTAAACCCGGCTACTTCAATCACAAATTGATATTCACCCAGTCTTTCTTTTGTAGGCATGTCATGCAAAGTCTGTACCTTGTAACCCATTTGCGCCAAGATATAATAGCTTGATTACCGAATTATTGGAACCGGATACCACAGCCACTGCTTTATCGCGTTTGACAGCGCTTTCTCTTTTAGTGTAATCACCCAAAAGCGGGTAACATTTGTCTGTGTACGAAACGGTTTTTTTCAAAAAAGTCTGTTAACCCATATTGAGTTTGATGGTAAGTAAGTCTGTATTTATGGGTATGCTACTAGTAACTAAGTTTAAAGAAGGGGTTGCATTATGAAACTTATTTCTGTTGGCGCTGATGCACCAAACTTTACTTTGACCGACAACAATGAACAATATGTCACCCTAACAAATTATCGCGGCAAAAAAGTACTTCTTTCCTGGCATCCATTGGCTTGGACACCTGTCTGTACCGATCAAATGCGCGCTCTTGAAACTAACTACCAGACATTTCAGAACCTCAACACTATACCCCTAGGCTTTAGTGTTGACCCCACACCCTGCAAAAAAATATGGGCTTATGCGTTACAGTTAAAAAAGCTGCAAATTCTAGCCGATTTTTGGCCGCATGGCAAGGTCGCCATGGATTACGGAATTTTTCGTGAGCAAGACGGCTATTCCGAACGGGCTAACATTATTGTCGACGAAAATGGCAAAGTAATGTGGGTGAAAGTTTACCCTTCCGCACAGTTACCTGACATTAATGAGGTTTTAAACATATTGTCAAACAACACCAGCAAATAGATTTAATAGCACCCGCATTGGCAATGTCATTAAGTTAAGGAATTGAACAAGAATATCAAAAAGAACCGAGTACGAAAAAGCGTACCTGGTTCTTTTTTTTTTACAAAAATGCAAAAAGAGGTTGACAAACAACTTAAAAAATGCAGCGAAGCTCCTTGAAAATGAAATACATTTTTGGAGGTTTCACCCACTAACATAACGAGATTTCTCCGAATATCCAATAAAATCAAGGGTTGGGGCAATATGATGTAATTTTGATGTCGCGATTCGTCTCACGGAAAGCTCTTGTAGAACTCTATTGACAAAACGTGTTCAATCTAGCTATAATGTACTTGTTTAATAAGTACACCATAGTACAAAGGAGATGCCGTGTGGAAATTATCATCAGCAGTAATACGAGCAAGCCGATATATGAACAAATCACCTCGCAGATTAAGGCAATGATCATGAGCGGAGAATTACAGACGGGCGACCCTATTCCGTCTATGCGGGCATTGGCAAAATCTATTCATGTCAGTGTTATTACCGTACAAAAGGCTTACGAGGATTTGCAGCGGGATGGCTTCATTGAAACTACAGTTGGACGAGGCAGTTTTATATCGGCGCAAAATAAAGAATTTTTTCAGGAAGAACAACAGCGAAAAGCAGAAGAGCATTTACAGGAAGCCGTGAATATTGCACGTATCAGCGGTATACCGCTCAGCAAGCTGCTTGAGCTTCTGACTATGTTTTACCAGGAGGGGGATTAACAATGGAACCTATTTTGCAGGTTGAAAACCTGACGAAACAATATCCTGATTTCAAACTGGATCATGTTTCTTTTTCTATTCCCAAAGGCACTATCATGGGGCTGATCGGTGAGAATGGAGCCGGTAAAAGCACCACAATTAACGCTATTCTTGACCTCATCCGAACAGATGATGGCACCGTGACATTTTGGGGACATGAACTATCCTCTGACCCCAAGCAAATCAAAGAGGATATCGGCGTCGTGTTTGACGGTATCAACTTCTATGAAACCCTTACACCGGCCAAGGTCGGCAAAATCTCGGCTGCCGCCTATAAACAGTGGGATGAAGCCATTTATAATGGATATTTAAAAAAATTCCAGCTCGCATCCGACAAGGAAATCAAAACATTTTCCAAGGGCATGAAGCTGAAGCTTTGCATTGCGATAGCACTCTCTCATAAGCCAAAGCTTTTGATTCTGGACGAAGCGACCAGCGGCCTCGATCCTGTCATGCGCGATGATGTGCTGAACAGGCAAAATGAAAAGTTTGATTTTAAAAGATTTGTATAACATCGGTCACAACGTAAAATCCATGTTTTTTATGCTGCTGGTTTTTGCTTTTATTTTTATCCCTTTCAGCGGACCGGAAGCCTATATTATCGCCAGTGGTATTTTATGCAGCATGATGGTTATTACTACGTTCAGTTTTGATGACAGCTCTAAGTGGATGAAATACGCTATGGTTACCCCAGTTACCAAAAAGGACTTGGTATCCAGCAAATTTATCGTTCTGCTGATTTTCTCGGCTGTCGGTGTTATCACCGGGTTGGTGATTGGTTCTATTGGCGGCATCATCGTCCACAAAGTTGATTACAGCAACATAAGCAGCATCCTCACTTTGCTGTTTATTACTGTGGTTAGTTTGGTGATTGCTGAGATTTTTGGCAGTATGTCCATCCCTCTTCTATTTAAGTTCGGTGCAGAAAAGGCTCGTATGCTGTCACTTGTTGCTTTAATTATTCCCGCTGCGATCTGCTTTGGCGTCTATGAGATTCTGACCTTTTTTGGCGTTTCTTTTACAGATAACTTTGTGTTTATCCTGCTGTGTTGCTCCCCGGTGATAGCACTGGTTTGGAACTTTGTTATGTACAAAATCAGCTATATGATTTTCTCAAAGAAGGAACTTTTGTATTAATTGATTGGAGGTATCTGATGATATCTTTTCTCAAGGGAATACATATGTTTTCCCCCCTGATACTACAGTAGAAGAAGCCTATCATATATGGATGGAAACCCCAGCAGCAATTTATGTTGCACTAAAAAACACACAGATAGTAGGTACATATTTCTTGAAACCAAACCAGCCCGGTTTAGGCTCTCACGTCTGTAATGCTGGATATGCTGTAAGTTCTAAAGCACGCGGAAAAGGAATAGGTCAGGTGATGTGTGAACATTCCCTTAAAGAAGCGAGAGCCTTAGGATTTAAAGCAATGCAATATAACTTTGTAGTATCAACTAATCAAACAGCAGTTAATCTTTGGGAAAAGTGCGGTTTTAACATAGTAGGCAGGTTACCTAATGCCTTTAATCATAAGGAAATCGGATTCGTAGACGCCTACATAATGTATCAGCAGCTAATTGATTAGTAACACAAAATGAAAAAACACCTTAAAAATTACCTACCATACGCATTTCCAAGGGCTTTGGACCGTTACTCGGACAATTCCAAGTCTTGAATGACATGGCGCACACTTTCACCGCATACGGCTCTCCATATTCCGAATAAATTATCGTCGGTTTTGTGCCTTTCTTGTCCGGATCTGCACAGCTCCATTGTATTGCCGGGTGTCTCTTTTTTCAAAGCTCATTTTTCGTCGTTACAGGAAGTTCCAACAGCCTGTCGAATTATATAATATGATATAGAATTAAATTAAGGAGTCGAAAAAGTGCCCATGACATTACATCATCACTTTAGATTATGGACATTTCTGCTTATCGTTATCCCCAGCCTGCTCATCATGACGATATACACCCTTGGCCATATCTCGGTAGCTAAACAACAGAATCTGGATATGCTCCAGCAGCGGGTACTTTTACAAGATCGGCTAATAGACTACTGGATAACGGAACGGGCCGCCGATGTTCGCAAGCTTAGTCAAATAGAAGCTTTTCAAACGTTAAACGACCAGCAGATGAAACATACCCTCGATTTTGCGCAACAGGGTGACAGCAATTTCGATTCCTTATCCTATATCAACAAAGACGGGATTTTCATAATGTCCACCCTTAAAACTGGTATTAAGTACCCGTCTGCAATTGGCAAGCCTTACTATGAGTCTGCGCTAGCGGGAAAAGAGTATATTTCCGATATCGTTGTTGGACGAAATAGCGGCTTACCCATAGTCAATTTTTCCTCCCCTATTTACGACCACTCGGGAAATTTTCAAGGACTGATCCTTGGATCTGTAAGAATGTCAACGTTAGAAACCCTCTTACAGGATAATTGGATAGGTCAAACAGGCGAGGTATTTCTGGTTAATCGCGAAGGCATAATGCTAACTGAGCCGCGACACATCCACACTTTGGTTGACAAGGGAATTATCAAAGGCCCTATCAAAATGAAGTATAGGATTACTGACGATGCTTTTCGAAATATCCGGCTTGGCGAGTCCGGTACAGCCACCTGGATCGATTATCAGGGTAATAAAGTAATGGGAGCTTACTTGGATGTGCCTAATCGAGGCTGGACGCTCATCGGCAAGATTAATGAAAAAGAAGTTCTTGTTCCTATTTATAACCAACTAGCCATGATGGCGGGTGGCACCATTTGTATGCTTTTGCTAATTCTTCCTCTGGCTACATGGCTAACCAATCAGATTAAACAGCCTATCGACTGGTTAATCCGACAGTCGAAATTGGTCGCTGCCGAAGAATACCAAATGGTCGGTCAAGAAAAGCTATCGAAAAATTTGTTACACGAGCTATTGACCCTTTGCGATACTTTCATCAACATGAACTGGAAAATCGAAAACACTGTCAGCCAACTCAAAGAAAAAGATGCCAAGCTTGAAAGCAAAATAATTGAGATACAGGACATCAATGCGATACTAGAAGAAGAAATAGCCGAGCGGCAGACAGCTGAAGAAGCACTTCAAGAGCTAAATGCCGAATTGGAACAAAAAGTTCAAGAGCGAACAATCGCAATATCCCATTATTCTAATGAGCTCGCGGCTACGAACACGAAATTGCTCACCCTAAATGAAGAACTAAGGCGAACATCCCAAGCTGACGGCCTCACACGCATTGCCAATCGCCGTTATTTTGATGAGATTCTGGAACGGGAATGGCAACGAGCAAGACGGGAGAAAAAGCCCTTGTCATTGCTCATGATAGATATTGATTTCTTTAAAGCTTACAATGACACGTACGGCCACCTAACCGGGGACGACTGCCTGAAATTGATTGCAAGGTTGCTGGATACCATACCGAAACGTTCTGGTGATATTGCTGCCCGCTATGGCGGAGAGGAATTTGCCATTGTGCTGCCTGATACGGACGAGCAAGGCGCAACAAGAGTTGGAGAAAGAGTACGGGGTGGTGTCGAAAAGCTAGGTATCGAACACACAGGCTCATCTATCAGCACACATGTCACCGTTAGTATAGGCATAGCCATTATGGTGCCTGATTCAGACACCACACCGTCGACTATCATTGCTGCGGCTGACGGAGCCCTTTACCAGGCAAAAAGAGGAGGTCGCAACCGGATAAAAGTAGCGGAAAAGATCTTGGAGGAAAAGGACGACTTCACCAATAATTATACTATATAGTTACACAGCACTCGGATTACCACCCTTCTCCAGTACACTATTCACTATTTAGCAAAAAGAATCTTTATCGTAGCCTAGAAACACAAGCCGCCACTCTAGGTATTTCTACTAGCCGGATGTGACATGGAACAGGCTCAATACGTAGAAACCATTCTCCAAGAGCACAAAACAATAGCAGTTGGGCGACTAGCTTAAAATGCTTATATCTAATTAAGCTTAATTTCATCAGAACCTTATAACCTTGGTCGCAGCGCCTCTGCAATAAGATGCGTTTCGTAAGTTAACACCCCACTCGCCAACAACAAGGCTAGATAGGCAATCCCGATCTTTAGTCGAAACCCTGGATCAGTATCATAATAGGAGTCATTGCGATGCTTCCAGAACTCCCATGCACGATGAATAGCCGCCAACAAAACTAATACTACGATCGGACTAAAGCTAAACCAAATAAGAATCCCAATCAAGGGAATTCCCAAAAACCAAATATATGGAGATACCGCACTAGCAATCCGCCCGCCATCAAGCGGCGAAGCCGGGATGAGGTTAAATAACGTCAGGAGATACCCAGTAAAAGCCAGCGAGAAAAGCAGCGTTGAATGAAATACATAAGCAGCTGTATGAACAACACCTGCTGCTAAAAAACCAAACAGCGGCCCACCATAGGCGATAATACTTTCAGTTGCGGCATCCTTAGGGGATTCCTTAATACCAATTAACGCTCCTAGAAAAGGGATAAAGACTGGAGCCGTTACAGGGATGTTTTGCCGCTTTGCAGCATACATATGCCCATATTCGTGGACTGCAATAAGCGAGACAAAACCGACCGCCCACCAAATACCATAAAACCAAGCATACACACCAATCATCGCAAACATAGATACTGTTGTAAGCCCAAATTTACTAAACTTAAACAAGAAAAAGATTCCCTGAAGAAAACTCAGAATAGTCTTCCATTTTAGTATAGCCAGCAGAACAGTAACCGCCCCGCCTAACCCGAATCTTTTGTACCATGGCTTACGCGAAGGTAGCGGGGGAGTATCCAACAACTCTTTCATTTCGTCTTCTCTATTCAAAGCATTACCTCAATTCTTTATCAACACTCTTGCTAATTCGTACATATTTTAACAAAGAGTGTTACGGGTGATAACCCGAAAATTTCAGACCACCAAATATTTACTATTCGGATCACTGCTTTCTTCTGGACATAAACCCACTCCTTGAGTATAGTCTGTACCAGCATTATATCATACCATGCTCTTGCTCGGTGTTTGAAACTTTGTTTTAATTTCACGCAGATATATCTTAATCACTGAAATTCTCCGAATTTTAATTCTCCCTCAGAAAGTGGACATCAAATTTTCAAGGCTTTTCGTAATATCCTCATCGGTAAAGCAGTATTTCATGTCGATGAAATTACTCCTAAGTTTTGCAACTTCTTCCTTGATGTTTTTATTCTTTAGAACGATGTCCGCTATATATTCTGCCGTCTGTTCAAACTCTTTGTTTCCGAAGCCGAATCTCGTCATTTCAGAAACGCCAAGCCTGATTGCGCCGGAAGCCGAGAAGCCTTCTTCTTCTGGCGTAGCCTGATAGTTGACGATGATATTGTTGTTTTCGAGCCTGTTTGCTATTTCCGGCCCTGTGCCATATCCCACTCTCACAATTACCTGATGAGTTTCCGTGTACGATATGGAAGGATCGCCGGCAACATCCAGTCCGGCATTCTTAAGACATTTTGCAAAATACTTGGCATTTTGGATTATATTCTTCTGGTACTCATCTTTGAAACTGTTCATTTCATATGCTGCCATCAACAGCCCAAGCATAGTACCAAGGTGGTGATTACTTACGCTTCCTGGGAAAGCCCTTGTTTCGATGGTTTCCCATAATCCGAATTTATAATCAGCCTTGTCGTAATTGCCGGCAATGATTCCTCTTTGGGTGCCGAAGAAGGTCTTATGAGTTGAACCTGTGACAATTTCAGCACCTTCAACAAATGGATTCTGGAAGTAATCTCCTACCAGGCCTAGTACGTGGGCCATATCATACATGATAATTGCATTGATTTTCTGTTCATCAATAAACTGCCGTATTTCTCTCACCGGTTCTTTATGCAATACCATGCTTTTACCGAAAATGATAAGCTCCGGTTTATATTTCTCTATGACTTTTTTCGTTTCCTCAACATCGATTTTGAAACTATTATCCTTTTCTACCGGAAAATTGACAACTGCGTTTTTTTCGGTGACAGGATCAATGGCTATGTAGTCATGCAAAGCGCCCATAGGCTGGGCACTCAAGTGTCCCCCCCTGATGATGTGATTGTTTAATACATAGCCCAAACGCGAAGCGTCCTTTTTTCTATTTACCCTGTTTTTGAAATCCATAATCGCACTAAAAACTGCAGTGTTTGCCATCTGACCGCTGACAACTCTTGTTTCTACCGCAGTACAATTGAGGTATTTTTTCAGTTCTTCTATTAATAAATGTTCGATCTCATCAATGAATCCGGTACCTTGATAGTAAAAAACATCGTAGTCATAGAACGATTTCATTTTCTTGTGCTCCGCATACCGGAAAGAAGGATCCATCACCGACAACAGTCTGACAGCGGAAGAAGGGGTTTGCTCAGAGGGGATAAGGTTAATAGTTTCTTTCTGTCTCCATAAGGTGTTCCGACAGCTTCTTTCGATAAGATTCAAAGCTTTGGTCTTGTAGTCTGTTGAACTGTCGAATTTACAATCTACTTCAACTCCATAGATAATCGGTCTGGCAAACGGAGGAGCATCACTTTTCAGATGATACTGCGTGACAACAGCCTTTATCTTGTTTCCTCTGATTTCTACCTCCACATTGTCGTTCAATTCTACATCGCCATTAAGAAGGGCCAGACCGATTGCTCTCGTTGCTCTATCATCGGTAATTATGCTTTCAAGCCCATATCCTTCGGTTTTTAAATATGGCACCATTGTTGCGCTTGTTATGTAACCTATTTCCTTATCACCTTTGAAAACCTTGCATCCTGCCCTGGCAACACCTTTATAAATCAATGCGATCGGTTTTATTATTCTGGGCAAAGCCGCCAAATCGGCAAAATCTCTTTCCATTATCTTTTTATAACCTTCATATTGTTTTGCCAAAGCTTCTCTGCCGATATAATCGCCTTTGGCTGCAGCAAAGCTTACGGCAAATTTAGCCAAAGGGCAGGAGAAAATCGGAATTTCCCTGCCGTCTATGGCCAGTCCCAATTCATGTCCATAAAGAGGTAGTCCGGCTTCAAGCCTCAGCGTATCTCTGGCGCCAAGACCAATAGGCATAGCCCCATACGCAAGCAACCTTTCCCAAATTACGGCTGCCTCAGAAGCTTTAATAAACAATTCAAATCCTAACGGCTCTCCGGTATAACCCGTCCTGGCAATAAGCACTTCTTTACCGTCAAACTTAAGAATATCCAGTGCGTTCTTTACCGGTTCCGTAAGATAAACGCTGCCGGTAAGTTTACTGATGATATTCTTCGAGTCCGGTCCCTGTACTGAAATCATAGCAATCTCGCTAGACTTATTGGTAATTCCTGCGTCAAACTTCGCTATTTCCCGTTGTAAATGTTTCCAATCCTTCTCGGCGTTAGCAGCATTTACAACAAGCAAATACTCATCTTCATAAAAGCGGTAAAGATAAGCATCATCAACCGCTCCGCCATTCTCGTTCGGAATCATGGTATATTGCGCCTGCTTAAGGTCAAGGGCAAAAACATTATTCGTTAAAACATATTGTAGAAATTCCGCAGCTTCTCTACCTGATATAACCAATCTTCCCATGTGGGTAACATCAAATATGCCCGCCTTTTTCCTAGTATAAATATGTTCCTCAATGATTCCCGATTTATAATTGATCGGCATTTCCCATCCACCAAAATCCACCATCTTTGCACCTGATTTTACGTGATTGTCATAAAGTACGGTCCTTTTTAACGCTGTCATATTATCAAACCTCCATAATTTTCTTGAAAAAACCAACCATGAACTCCGCGTTTTTTCGAACCCAAACACCAATAAGTATGGTAAATATTGGTGTTTATCATAATAAAAATATTCTCCTTCAATAAAATAAAATCCTTTATCCAGATAAACTAAATTTTGTGCCAAAACCACAAAATTCTTCACTAAGTCAAAACTATCTAATCCTTCCTCAGATATTAAGCGAGAGATTTCCAAAACTTTCCCTAACTCCGCAACCCCCGGCCACCTAAGACAACCTTGGTTTACTTTTCCCTGGACGTGTCCCTGGTAATACCTTGTCACCCGCTTTCGATGATGCGGCTTGGCGAATGTCGTCCACCTGCCCAATCAGGAAGAAGACAAAAAAAATACCCAGCTTAGTGCTGGGCCAAAGAGAGTGATTTACAATTTGACATATAAATTATATATCTTCATGGTTGTAATTTCAATCATGATATACTTTTTTCAACTTTACCTTGTATTCCGATTCATAACATTTTTAGCTCATATTATATTGGCTATTACACCACTGGCTATTTTTCGTGCTTTTTTTGATACCACTACTTATGAGTCGGTCTACGTGAGACCCTGAGATACCGTTTGACAAATTGCTGCTAACTACACTACAGATAAAGACAATGTGAGGGAAATCATCTATGAGAATAAATTAGCTAATAACGTTTTATATTCTTTTTCACGAAGGAATTCGGCAGTAATCGTTGAATAAAGTTCATGCAGATTTTATGTTGCATTCGTCCTTATTGGGTGTTCCCCATATTCAACATTAGGAGGTCCGAAGACAGAATGAGCGATATATTATCCTATGGGATAGACGTCACCTTATTTATACAGCAGTTTCACGGCCCGCTGGTCGATGGTATTTTCAAAATAGTTACCACACTAGGCGAAGAAGAATTCTACCTTTTAGCTTTACCTTTAATTTTCTGGTGTGTAGATTTTCACCTGGGCGTACGCCTGACTTGTTTGGTACTTACATCGCATTATTTCAATTTAGGCATTAAAGATTTCATACAAGAACCGCGGCCATTTTATTTTCGACCGGACGTAAAGCTCATTCATGCCGAAGGCTATAGTTTTCCCAGCAATCATGCGCAGACAGGACTTGTATTTTGGCTCGGTCTTGCCCACCTGACGCAAAAGAGACATTTATTCTTTACCGGAGGCTTTCTGGTTCTGCTTATAGGGTTTTCACGTATATATCTGGGTGTACATTTTGTTACCGATGTATTGGCCGGATGGATACTTGGGCTACTATTGCTACTCTCTGCTATCACAGTAGAACAGATTGTTATTTGTCGATTAGTAACGCTCTCCCCTAAACTACACTTAATACTTGCCATAATAGGTCCGCTATTGTTGTTGGCAATTCATCCAAGCAAAGAGGTTATCTCTGTTACTGCGGCTCTATCAGGAGCGTGGCTCGGTCTAATCGTCCAGCAGCAGTATATATCTTCGACCAGTACAGTGCCGACAGACGAATGGAGAAAACTTTTCCTACGGATGCTTGCCGGTACATTAGTACTTTTGGCGATTTGGCTGGGCCTTAAGATGGCATTTCCTCAAGAGGGAACAGATTATTACCTTTTCTTCCGATATATCCGGTATTGTTTATCTACTGTTTGGATTACACTCGGCGCGCCATGGCTTTTTGAAATGATGAACGCAGTGCCTGCCAGAAACTTAAACACTATAGCTCGCACAAAACGGACCCAATGATAAAGGCCGTATACATTTACGCGAAATGAGTAAGGATTTATGCAAGATTGGCAAGAAAAAGCACCTGAGAAGAATACAATCTTCCCAAGTGCCAATGTCGCATAAATCTTATTGTACTAAACTGCGACCGGTTGAAAACTTTTATGGAAGTTAAATCTTTTCGGCCCCTCTCTTAAAATTAAATATTGCCGGTAAAATCTTAACAAAATCCTGATAAAATAATCATCCTGTAATTATTGCGGCGGCAGGCATTGTAATATTCTTTCAGCATCTTTATCAGTAATATTTTTACCATAAATTTCGGAATAGTATGTCTTCATTTCTTTTATCATGTCCCAGTTTTTGAATAAGTCAGGGTAGAATAATTTAGCCATGTATATCATCAGCAGCACACTTTCATTACTTACGTGATCCCATGCGTAAACCCCCATTGGCATGCGATATACCCTGCCGTTCCTGACAGCTTTAAGAGATGCCAGTTCGGGATTTTTCATTACAGTATCCGGAGAATCGCCATATGCGCTAAGAATAATTATATCCGGATCCCATGACAGCAACTGTTGCATTGAAGCCTTTGCATGATTATCACTAAGCGCCTCCGGCAAATAATTCCCGCCTGAAACTTCCACATTCCAGTGCATAACGCTCCCTTGTCCCTGGCTGCCCAGCAGACTGCCGTGTAAACCTCCATAATAAACCGAAGGTCTTTCTTCTTTACCTATTTTTGATGTTATAGCAAGTATCTGTTTTACTTTTGTATCAAAATATCTATTATAATTATCCGCTCTTGCAGCGGCATCCGGCCCCAGGAGATCACCGAAAAAAGTTACCTGTTTTTTAAAGCTTTCAATATAATCATTAATGTTCATAGGCCTTTGCTCAGCCGAGAATGCGCATACTGTCCTCAGGCCTGCATCTTTATACTGCTCACCCTTCGTCATGCCGGGAGTGTAAAGCACGAAATCGATTTTCATATCCAGCATCTCTTCCGGTTTTACACCCTTTGAAGTACGGGCATTTTTTATTTCCGGGAAAAGCTTGTAAGCCCATGGTGACTGCTCTGCCATTAGGTATATCCGGTCCCCACTGCCAAGCGTCATTATTTTTTCAGGAGAAACACAGTGCATGCAGGCGATCCGCTTTGGATCTAATGGCACTTCAACACTGTTACCGCACATGTCGGTTATCGTCTTATAACCTTCGGCATAAATTTTCTGGCCAGTCCCAATAACCACGCACAACATTAAAATCAGCATAAAAATAAAACATCTTTTTCTCATTCTAACTCCTCCCTTTATTAAAAATATTTATCAAGGGATTGTTCCACAAAAACGTTTTGTTTATTTTAATTCTTGCCCATTTTCTTCCCCCTTCTTCTTCCCACAACCCGTAAGCCATAAAGTGGATTAATTAATATTAAATTTAACAAAAACTAAATTACAAAAAAATTTATATCATTTATGTTGTGTTATTTCAGCATAATACTTCTACATTATTATCCAATATCCTCCCTGCAACAAAAATGTGATCCGAAATTTATCAGATATTGCTATGTTTTCAGCAAGGACACTACACCATGAAACTATTTTGAGGAGTGGCTCTTGCAACGATTCATTGTTTTTCTACAGCCCAAATATATTGACAATATCCTTCTCCGAAATTTCCCGCCTGCTTGTTTTGCCGACGTTTTTCATCATACTGGCCAGTTTCTGTTCCATGGATTTTCTGACTAGTTCCTGCCCATCCAATGCCCTGAGTTCAAAAAACAGCATAGGATTTACATCCAACCTAGCCCCAATCCCATACAGCACCGCGGCGACATGCTTGCACATGCTTGCCCGGTCAGGGCAACTACAGGTAAAATGGATTTCTTTCGGAGCCGGAAACAATCCATACTTCTTCTCGGTGAATAAAACCCCCAGGTCTTGGGGAAATTTTCCTTCAATCAATTGTTCCAGCGAATCGATCCGATGATTGCACAAGACCGTGACCTGTTCCCATTTCTCACCACTTAAAGCATCAATCCGAATCGCAACCTCGTAGGGCCTAGAGCCGCTGCCCTGCACAAGGGCCTCTACCTTTCCCTTGGATATCTTCAAATTCAGGACGGCATGGTTCCTCACATAGCTTTTGCCCCGGCCAATTCGATTGTCATAATCCGCATAACTCTCAAGATTCTTGTTCCACGCCTTTCCCCACCAGTTTTTAGCCAGTGTTCGCCCTTCAATGAGTACAGGTTCGACAGCGGGATCTTTTTTTTGCAGTTTTGCCAGTGCCTTGGTCGCCTTTTCCCTTTTCTCCGCCACGGATATATACTCTGGAAATCCATAATACCCCATTATTCATCACCACCTAAAGCAAATATCTTCAACAGCTCTGCGTTGTTATACTCTGTAATCCACTGCTCACCACCGGCGACCAGAAGTTCTCCCGATAATTTCTGCTTTTCCTGGATAATGGCGTCAATCTTTTCTTCGATCGTACCTGTTGTAACAAATTTGTGCACCATGACATTCCTGGTCTGGCCAATTCGAAATGCTCGGTCTGTTGCCTGATTTTCAACGGCCGGATTCCACCACCTGTCAAAATGAATCACATGGTTGGCTGCCATGAGATTAAGGCCCACACCGCCGGCTTTGAGAGACAGAACCATATACGGCACATAACGCTCGCCGTTAAACTGTTCTACCATCTCACTTCTTCTTTTCACCGAGGTACCGCCATGAAGCACGAGTCCCTCTTTGCCAAATATACTTTGGAGAAATTCTGCAATCGGCTCCGTCATCTCCCGGAACTGGGTGAAAATAAGAACCCGTTCTCTTTTTTCGCGTATGGTTTCACAGATTTCCCTTAATTGTTCAAACTTTCCGCTATGCTCCGGTTTAAATTCTTCCCGGCCCAAATACTGATCCGGATGATTGCAGATTTGCTTGAATTTCATGATGCTTGCCAGCACCAGCCCCTTGCGCTCCATCCCTTCCACTGCTTCCAGTTTTTCCGCAATCTGCCCAAGCAGTTGCCTGTAAAGAGCAATCTGCTTTTGGGACAAGGTAGTGTAGGCGTTCATTTCCAGTTTGTCCGGCAAATCAGCGATAATAGTTTTATCGGTTTTCAGCCTGCGCAGCATGAAGGGCCGAATCATCTTGCGCAGCTTGGTATAGCCATCCGCGTGCTTTGCCAGCCCTTTTGTAAAGTCAGTAAATTCTTTGCCTGTTCCCAGCAATCCTTGATTCAAAAAATCAAACAACGACCACAGGTCACCCAATCTATTTTCAATCGGCGTCCCCGTCATGGCTATCCTCATTTTGGCGGGAATGGCCTTTACTGCCTTGGTCTGCTTGCTGACAGGATTTTTTATGGCCTGCGCTTCATCGATAATAAGACAGTCCCATTGCCGGTCTTTTAACGTTTCCAGGCGGACTGCCATCCCATAGGTAGTAATGTATAAAAACACTCCGTCCCTGAGCTGGATGGTTTTCGAATTTTTTAAATCGCTTTTGTGAAGTATCTGATATGGCATCTCCGGCGCAAATTTTTCGATTTCCTTTTGCCAGTTGCCGATAAGCGACGCCGGCAGAATCAGCAGTATCTGCCCTCCACTGTGAATCCGTTGGTATTCCAAAAAGGCAATCATCTGCACTGTTTTACCAAGTCCCATGTCATCCGCCAAACAGGCGCCAAAACCAAATTTCGACATCTGGGTTAGCCAGTGATACCCAGTTTCCTGATAGGCGCGCAAGTTCGCGTGAAACGAAGGCTCTACGCCGACTTTTTGCATGGTAGCGGGGTGAGTCAAGGTTTCCTTCATATTTCTGAACCATTGTCCGTTCGTAACCGAAACTGTAAGTTCATCACCTGAAATATCCAGCAGCCTGCCCAGGTTAAGTTCCAGCCGCATGGTCTCTCCGAGCGAAAAGGATTGGTTGCCTGACAGATCTTTAGCCTTTTCAAAAGCCTGCAGAACCGCTGCCAATTTTCTTTTGTCTATTTCAACCCATTTGCCTTTATATTGAACCATTCCCTCCGCCATAGTCAAAAAAGCCCTCAATTCCTGCTCGGTGAGCACTTCATCGCCTACGGTCAATGAAGGCAAAAAGTCCATAATGGCCTTCAGCCCTACTTTGGACGGTTCTTTTTCTCCCACTGTGATTGACAGTCGAATCGAGTTGCTTCTTTTACGCCACCAATCAGGCACTCTGCACAGAATCCCGGCTTCTTCATATAATGTTGTCTCCTTTAAAACGGTATATGCTTCTTCGGTTGTGAGCTTAAGCGGTGAGAACAGTTCCCCGCTTTCTAGCAGTTCCGAAATGAAAGCACTCTTTTCAGCTGCCTTGATGACCGTCGAAATAAGCGACAACAATTTTCTTTCATCCCCGTCGAATTCTTTTAACGCATTTTTCAATGGGGTATGAATTGCCCGCTTGCTTTTGACCGGTTTTGTCGAATAAGTCGCCATAAAGGCAAATGGGTACTGCTCCGCTTGATTCTCGACCAAATGAAAAAACACCCTGCCTGCCACATTGATGTTGGCATTATGATCGGTAAAATATCGTGCGACGGTCCCGTCATATGTTTTTATTTCCCGTTTGAACACAGCTAAGAGTGATTTCCACACCGCTCGAATCCAGTCGTCGTCTACATATTCCATCCCAATGACAAAGGGCAGTTCTTCCTTGAATTTATACAACTCGTCGTCCGTCAAACCCACTTGAACGGCATCCCGACTAAACTCAATTTCGGGCTGTTGGCTCAGTTTTTTCAGCAGCAACTCCGCAAGATGATGAAGATATTCGAGGGAAGGCGAAAACCATGTCTCCTTTTTATTAAATCCAAGCTGAAACAGAGCGCTATATTTATCGTCTTCAAACGCCGTTATCCACTTTTTTAGCTCAGCCGCCGGTTGAATAGGCAAATCATCAATAACAAAGTCCTTCGGCAAAAAACAGGCGTTCAATACTTGTGCTTCTTGTGTTTTGGGTCGTGGCATCAGCAATGTTCCCTTCTTTCAAAAAATTCAGGAGATGAACCTGTTATTATTATATCAAATGCATTTAGTTCAGTAGAAATATCTTATTCCTGAGGACAAAGCATCCGGGCCTCTCAACCTACCGAAATCCATATATCCCCGTAAAGCTTCTCCGGAAAAAGCTACTGAAATATCATTCGCAATAACAGTTCTAGCAGGTGCCATTACAATCCTTTAAAAATTCTACCCATGGGTGTAGTAATTTCCGTAGCAAAAACATACTCGTCACCAACTATCATTTCTCAAAATAACCGACCAAGATCAAAAAGCCTTTTCCGCAACAACTGCGAAGAAGATTTAATATCTCGGATATCAGTAGCCAAGACACAAGAATACGAAGAGTCGATTACTACAATATTCATTAATTCTTCACCCCCGGTATTACCAATATTGGCGAGCCACACTTCGGACTGTTTGTACGTATGACCTAAACACTTCCAAAAATCACTATTCCATAGTTTCACATACATTCATGCCCCGGCGATGTAAATGCCATACCGCCTCATACAACTGCTGGCTGTACTCCTGGGGATCAATCCATAAGTCCTCCAGATGCTGTTCAGCCTCTCCAGTATATTCCATCCCCATAAAGAACATGAGGAGCATCAGCCAATCCTAACTGTGATGCAAACCATAAAGCCGTTGCCAACCCATACGCCCAGAGTTTCTTCCAGTCTTTCATATACTCCCCCTGCTCATGTAATATCGATTATTACTTATTAAGATTCGGGACCTTCGTCCCATATCCTGTATAAAATAACCAGAAAAACATAATTTTGCATCATTTGTAAAATTATTCGAAGTCAAAGAGAAAATTAAAGTTCCTACCGCAAAAAAGCCGCCGGCATCACCAGCAGCCTCCTTGCAAGAACTGTACCACTGTCCCAAAGGCCATTAGCCCGACCAGTCAAAAGACCGACAGCAGCAAACTGTGGTCGTCACAATAGTGGACGCTCGGTCGGTCATCCCGGTCCAGCGCGTTCCAGTAACAAACCCACAGCCCGGTCTCCACCCGCCACCATCTCACCAAATAGACCCACATACCCATGCACCTCCGCTCATCGGCAGCGGCTAGACTTCGCTTTTACCTTTTACGGTCATTTCATCGGCTACAGCTTTTATGAGCAAAGCCCCGCTGTGCTCTTCGATCACAACTTTATCACCGCTCTGAAAGCCAAGTTCCTGGAGCCATTTGCCTTGCAAACGGATAAGCGGCCACCGGTCTTTACCATTGAGGTATGTATAATAGACTGTCAAAATACGTGAGGTTTCCCTTTCACTGGACAAGTATATACCCCCTATCGCAAGCTGCAGCAAGGCCCTTGATCATGGCAAGCACTTGCCGGGCAGCTTTTTTATAGGGGGAAATTAAAAAGCACATGCGAGGTTTTTATACCCTACACATGCGCTTTGCTTCATCGTCTGCTAAATCCCCAACACCAATAAACCGGAACATAACCGGCCTCAACAGAAAAGCGGTTAAGAAATATGTAAGCGAACGCTTGCCCTTCCGTTGACAGTGTATTGGGAATAGGCTTAGTCTCCTGCTGCATGAAGTCGCACAGTCTGTCCTCGCCCTGCCGGCATCTCCGTTACACTCTGCGCGTCGCTTGTTTTCAAACGGGCAACGTTGTATAATAGAAATGTCGTCGTGGACAGCTTGACTGTTACGTGTAGGTAGTGTGTGTACCTGCGGGAGCCTGGAAGTGCTCCAACACTTTCAGGTCACGGCGACTTTTTCATTTCCACCTATTTCTAATTATAGCTCATTTCAAACGAATTGCAAGTAAACTAAGCCCTACAGGCAGGGATTTTTTCTCGACTGCTTGCATATTTTTCCGTCTATGGGTATAATATAAGAAAAGGACTGACGTGTTAGTAGCACGTCAGCCCCATAGGTTGTCTAACCGGAAACGGTTAGCCTCGGTTTTGATTATTTAAGAAATAACCGCAATCCTTGGCAGGGGCGGTTATTTCCGTTTTATGTGCGCACTGTTCTTGAACAATCTGCTCCGAAATGAGCAATAAAATCAAGCGGAATGACAGTAAATCCGAATTTTGCACTCCAATAAACAGGAGAATATCCTGTAACGGACTGGATACCGGCAGACCGGCCCTAATACTCCGACGTGCGTTATGAGAGGTATCCTCATGGGGTACGAAGCTCGGTGAAGTCGGCGAAACGCAGACCTGCGAAGCGGTTAGCAAAGTAGTCGGGGGCTATAAAACGACCATGTTTACACACCAGGAACTTCCGTATGTACGGCTCGTAAGAAATGAGATTTCTAAATGAAGAAGTCTACTCCCCAGTGGAGTCCAATCATGGAAATGAAGATATAAAACTTGCATTTCTGTCCCATATCAGTAAAGGTATGGAGTTTTTCATCCTCCGGTAACGGATAAAGAAACGGTTGGCGGGTTACAGGAAGGGACTAAAGTCGTCATGTAAAGCCAGAGTGCAAGAAACAGTGGAACTCCAAAAGAGAATGTAAACGCTGATACCAGCAAATGTCTCTAAGCAAGAGGAAATGCTTGCTGAATTCGGAGGGCGGCAGCCCGTAGTAGTGATGAAGCGGAGTAATGACCGTGGAGCAAAGGGGCATAGTCAATCCTTATCGCATTTTTCCAAACAGCCTGTCAGGGAAGGCGTGGCCCATACCTGACATGAAACCGGCAGGCACAATCCATGAAAAGGAGGAATGCCGGCCTGGAACAACAATCTGACTATCCCATCCTTAAACCACCAACTGATGAAATGGGATTGCAACACATTCTGGATCAATTGTATGCGAAGACAAGAGCAGTTCTGGAACAAAACAGACTGCCCAAATTTCACAGCCTGCTTGAATTAATCTCATCATCGGTGACCATTCAGACGGCATTTCACAATATTAAATCTAACAAAGGCGCAGACACAGCCGGAACAGATCATCTCACTATGAGGAATCTTTTGGAACTTCCCTACCCGCAAGTAATTCGTACAATACAACAATCATTGGAAGGTTATCATCCAAAGCCAATCCGCAGACAATACATTCCTAAACCGGGAACCCGCCAAATGCGCAAATTAGGAATTCCAACAGCAACTGACCGTGTGATCCAAGAATGCGTCCGTATGATACTAGAACCCATTCTGGAAGCACAATTTTTCCCGCACTCCTATGGGTTTCGCCCCTACCGCGACACCGCCATGGCTATGGCCCGTACAACTACCTTGGTGCACAATACAGGATATTCCTGGGTTGTAGAGGGTGATATCAAACAATACTTTGACACAATTAACCACACCAAACTAATAAAACAACTTTGGCATATGGGCATTCGTGACCGCCGCGTCCTCATGATCATCAGACAAATGCTCAAAGCTGGCGTTATGAACGAAATTGCGGTAAACCCAATGGGTACTCAACAAGGTGGTATTATTTCACCGTTGCTTGCCAATGTCTACCTCAATAGCTTCGACTGGTTCATTGCTAACTCCTGGGAAAACAAGCGTACTAAAACAAACTATGCTTATCCACGGGGACGCATTAGAGCGTTGAAACTGCGCAGCCATTTAAAGCCGGCGTATTTGATCCGCTATTGTGATGACTGGGTACTGATTACCGATACAAAGGTCAACGCGCAAAAATGGAAACAGATCATTCGTAATAAGCTTGCCACTCATTTCAAGTTGACTTTATCGGAGAAAAAGACCAAAATAACCAATCTCAAAAAGAAGTCCATTGATTTTCTGGGGTTTACTTACAAAATCATAAAATCAACGAAAGCGAGATTTGGTTACATTACCCGCACGAAACCCAATATGACCAGGTTAAAAACCAAAGTCAAAGAGATTGGACAACAAATTCGCCAGTTGTGCACCCATTCAGAGGCAGAACCAAGCGTTAAGAAAATTGAGCTGATTAATAGTAAAATACGGGGTATTATCAACTACTATCAGACGGCTACTCAAGTCATTGCCGCTATGAAGAAATATGCGTGGATTCTGGGCTATCTGTCTTACCGTGAAATGTACAAACTGGGTGCAAAGAAAATCCCGGCTAATCAAACAACCAACCTGCACAAGGTTCACCAAAAGTACAATAGCCACATACCTGCAGTCTTCATTAAAGATCAAATCATCGGACTCACATCATTGCTGTTTTGCCATTGGAAGAAACCGGAGCTGAAAAACCAAAAAGAAATACCCTATTTGCAGCAAGGGCGTAGTTTATATCAGACGCGCACCGGTAAAACTCCGCTTCTTCCTCGTCAAGATGAATTACTCTCTGTTCATCTTAACCAAAGGCTAGGAAAATGTCAGCACAGTTCCCAATATACTTTCGAGTATTTTCTCAACCGTGCTTATGCTTTGAACCGGGATAAAGGGAAATGCAGGGTTTGCGAAAAAACATTGGCCAAAAATGATATTGATTTCCATCATGTTCGTCCTCTATTGCCTGCTTATAGGCTAAACCGGGTATCTAATCTAGCCAGTGTCTGCAAAATGTGTCACGACACAATTCATTCAAAACTGCCGCCGAAAAATACTGCGAAGATCAATCGCAAAATTATAAGGATGAGAGAAAAGCTGTCACTGGAAAGTCATAAGGATTTGATGGAGCGCCGTATGAGGCAAAAGTCTCACGTACGGTGCGAAACAAGGGAAAAGGGACGCCGAACGGCGTATAAATGCGTGCGCGGACGTCCCTTACCTATTGTTGCGATTAAAACAACAAGTGTTGCAAATGCTATCATCAGATACATTGCCTCAAATATTGTCATCATACCACCCCCTTTCAAAAAGGGTGTGGCCAACCGCTCCCTTGACAACCTTACGCTTATTATAGCATATTCTTCCAGAGCGAACAGGAAAATTTTTAGCTTTAACCAGAGTAACCGCACCGCCTTCTCAACACGAGGGCGGCCTTTTTATTTCCCCGCCGCGCAGTTCGCGGCTCCCTTGCTGCCGCCGTGGCCGGTGCTCTCCCTCTGCCAGCCAGACTATAGCAAACAAAACAGGCTTACGATGTGCGGCCACATGGGTTTAGTGGCTGCTCATCGTAAAACTACCTTGAGCATTTGTACAAAATATGAGGCACCATTTTACCTCTGTACAACTGATTAAAGTTCTTGAAGACAGACATACCAAGTTTCTCCGCAACATGTCTGGAATGGAAGTTGTCAGGTCTTATCTGAGCAGTTAACTCTGAAATATTCAAATTGAAAAAAGCATAGTTTTTACAAGCATTTGAGCTCTCAAATGCTAAGCCTTGGTGCCAAAATGCCTTGTTGAATATGTATCCAATGCCAATATAGTCTTCATCATCTGCGTTCTCTGCAATTAGCCCACACATGCCAACCAAATCACCAGTACACTTTTTAATTACAGCCCAATAGCTATAACCATCTCTATCGTATCTCATAATGTTTTCATTAATCCAAGCACGAACTTCCTCATCAGAAAAAGCATGCTCCCATGCATACATAACTTCAATGTCTTGTAAAATTTTTGATATTTCCAGATAATCATCGATTGTAATTATTCTAAGGATTAATCGCGGTGTTACAATGACTATGTTCTGCTCCATAACCAACCATCCTTATTTAAATGATTCTAATTATACCACCTATTGTAAAGGGATTTTGTCAGTAAATGTGCACTTTCTAAGCTAATATATAGTCTGGTTAGAACACGCTATATATTATGTTAAATTGATTTCAACATAATAATTCGAATACCCAACATTTCCGAATAATGAGATCGGCGGCCTGTTCAGGAAGAATGTTTGATACATCCACTTTATATGTGCTTAACTTATCGTAAAGGGGTAAGCGTTCTATGCTTCTGCAAATTACATCTTCCGTCCGAATGCCGGCATCGACAGCCTTTCTCAAACGAGTTTGTAATGCTTGTTCACTGCACACTAACGATATCGAATAAACCTTGCAGTTCGTCGTGTCAAGGCGTGAAATGATCTCGTCAATAATCGTTTGAATGTGCATGACCCAGCAAAATACAATATTTTCATAAGCAGAACACTTGATGAAGCTATTCAAAAGGAAGCCAATATTCTCCATTACCATTTGCTTTGTTTCTTCGGTTACTTGAAATGGGTGCATATCCCAGCACCAATCTCCGTCAAGAAATACGCTGTTATTTAGCTTGACCTTAATGAGTTGGCAAGTAGTTGTTTTTCCTATTCCCATTGTCCCGCCAATCAAATAAATTTTTTTCATGTTCAAACCTCTAAATTTCTATATTCATTGTGCCTTAAACCATGCATGTTAGGCTACTTTTATTCTACCGCAATCCGGTAATTGACACCATCTCTATCTTCTCAAGCACCCCGTACTGCATCAACAACAAGTAGCGACTATGCCATGTCCTCCGGCTCGGGTGCGACTAATCAGCGTTTGGTGAACCCATTCTGCCCTGTAATGTACAGGAGAGGCTACGAACGACAAAATAACGGCGTTAGACCCAAAAAGCAAACCATTGACCGCTGCCGACGCGAGTGTCAATGGCTTGCCTGCGTTGCTATTCCATTGCCGGGCCAGGTTCAGCCGCCCGGTGTTTGCACCGGCGGAGCAGTTGCCGGCGTTTCCTGCTCCCGGATACAATTCTCCCCTTCCGCTTCCACCGCCTCAATCCGCTCCATATCCGCCGGCGGCGGGCCGTACACTGTTTTTAATATCATTTTTTCGTGACCTCCATCCTTTCGACGCAATTACACATCTGGTTGATTGCGTTGGTCAGCTCGGTCAGGCGCTTTTCCAGTCTGACCAAAAGGTAGAAGGCCACTACCATGGGAAAGCCGTACGTCGCCGTCAAACGGGCCATTTCTTCCATGACACGACCTCCTTATCATTACTTCAGTTCATTGATTGCCAACTGGCGGATTTGCGCTTCCTTGGCGGTCACCAAATCGCCGCTGGTACTGGAAAACACATTTTTGGCAATAATAGTGGCCATTACTGTCTGTACTGCGGCCAGCGTCAGACCCTCTTTGGGGTCTTTTACCGCCACGGTAACCTCTTTGCCGCCAGTGGTGGCAAAGATCATTTCCAACGTCTTTTGTATTGGTATCAGCCATCGCTCTATCCTCCCTTCTTCCTGGCTAACGCCTGTAGTTTTATTGATTGACCAGGCTGGCATTATCCACACGGGCAATATCCGCAACCGGATAAGACTGCAGCCCCATCAGCGCCTGAGCGACATCGAACAAATCCTGATCGGTCGCTGCCGATTTGGCGGTATAGTTCCGGGTCACATACGCCGGACTGCCGCTCGTGGTCACGCCCTTTTGCAGCTTAACGGCAATCGTGCTGCTCTGCGGCATTTTCACTACAACCATCGTTCTCCCTCCTGACCAATCTGCTCCGCCAGCGTATCCCAGACCACGCAGTCAATGGCATCCATTTCTTCCCGTACCCTGGTTTTAAAATTTACCGTTAGGGAAAAAGAACAAACTGCCTTGCCACTCATTGTATAGCGCATGTCCAGGTCCGGGGACAAGCTTCCTACCAGAAAGACCTTATTCATGCCAGCCCCCCCTTGTTGTCCACATAGTCACAGGCTCTACTACTATTATTGGTTTACGTTTATAAATAAAGTTTACGTTTAAATAATGTAACCAGGTTGCCAACCATTATGGTTGACAAAACGGCTTTACCAAGACCAAACGCGGTTTATCCACAAGGTTATCAACAGATTTATCCACAACTTTGGCACTCAAGGACTGCAATTCATAATACGGCGCTGACCGGCCGGAGCGGGGCGTATAAATGAGCAGACCGACCGCCACCAGCTCGCTCCTGGCCCGCGACAGCGTTGTATAGCTGTAGCCCAAAAGGCCTAACAGATGCATCAGCACGCCCCATAGCGCCTGTCGCCTCATGGCTCAATTCTTCCTTTCCGGTCGCTCCGATCAATCATGAAACACCACTACATTAAAGTTTTAGAAAATGCAGTTTCTGCCGCGTTGTTGTACGGTTGTTGTAAAACTGCTATGAAAACGAAAAAAGAGCTTTACGAAAATCTCGTAAAACCCTTGAAATATCAATGGTGACCCCGGCAGGATTCGAACCTGCGGCCTTTTGATTCGTAGTCAAACGCTCTATCCAGCTGAGCTACGGAGTCTTTTTTATTATTACAGCCTTCATTTAAAAACCGTAAGCCAGTTTCTGTTTTAGGAAATTATTTATCTAACGCAGGAACTGCGTTCTCCCCTTCGGTTTGATTCCCTATAGGAAGTTCCCCTACCAAAATTCGGGTTTCTGCCTCGTGGAGTTTACCACTTTTCACTAGACTGTCGCCAATCTACTCATTCTCTGTGCACTTTAGGGCTACTTTTGGCTACGTGAGTCAATTTTGCCGTCGTCAGAGCATTCGCCCTGCCCCACCTTGCAATGGGCACGAACATTACGACCATCTCAGGTCGTGGCAGTCTGGACTTTCCTCAATACTACAATATGCAGTACCGCAATTTCCCGTTTTTAAAAAAGGCTGGAATTTTTTTGAAGCAATCTCCATAATCGCAACCAACAGCGACATTTATATATAATATCACACGTTTAATAAACTGTCAACATATTTTTTTAATGATTAACCCTTTTATTCCTTCTTCTTATCTTGTCAGACTTTCCTTGCTCATCTCAAACCAAATGGTTTTAAAGCTTTAATTGGTGTGCGGCCAATTAATTGCCCCCCTCCTGGGCTTTCTACAAGGTAAAACTCGTTCTGACTACCAGCGTATACCTACCGAACCGACAGGTATACAAGTGCGCGGCTTCTGCAACCACGGGGTTGCACTCCGTTCTGACATTCCGCCTAGATAGGAAAACTCCGGCGTAAATCCGAACATGTATACAAATTAAGAGGTATTTTACTGCAATAAAATACCTCTTAATTTGTGAACTTGCTTATTAATTCAGCCTCAATTTTGTTGGCAAACTCAACTACCAAGCCTTGTTCACCTGCTGTAAGAATTCTAACGCCGTCCAAATCTGTCACCTCATATTTCAGTAACTACCTTTTGACCCACAAAAGCTCCTAATCGATTACTCCACATCTGGCCTAGGCCCCTTGTAATCTCCAAGGGGCCTTACTTCTTTTCGAATAACAGACCTCATCGTAAGGCTGGTTTCACGCTTAGATGCTTTCAGCGTCTACAATAACTTACTATTGGGAGTTATTAAAATTCCCCCCAGTTCCACCCGCTTTCTATCTTGAAATAGTGGAACCTCTACAGTAATACGCCGCTCTCTACGAGAATAACCCTTGATAAATTCCTCCAAACCCAATAAAGGTCCTTCAATAATTTTAATTTGATTGTCATTCTTCTCAACTTGACTGATTTCAACAATTCCTTCACTACCCATCAATTTTTGGATTAGCTCTTTTTCTTCAGAAAGTATGGGTATTAATGAGCCCGCACTGTAAACCAACCAACCAATACTCATTTTATGTAGTAGACAATCAAATGCCTGAATGTTTTCCCGGTTAATTGATACAAATAAATAGCCTTCAAATAACGGCCTTATTATACTTATAATACGTCCCCTTTTCCTCCAAATGACTCTTCTTTTCGGATTAATGATTTCGCATTCAGAATACAATTTTTTACAAATAGATGAAGTTATGTCCTCCCTGCCAGAAATGGTACGCAAAACATACCACTCTTCCATATTTTTACCTCCCATAAAAGAGCAAAAATTGTTACCATTATTTTTTATTTCAACAAATTTACTATTTTACCTTTATTTTGCAAAAGCAAATTCGGACATTCTTTGATTCTTTGCACTACATTTTGACACATCACCAACGATTACTAATAAGAAAACCCTATGAATCGTTCAGTTTCAAAGACTGAATATCTAAACGCAATTCGGTTTTCACAGGATAAACGATTGAACACATGTAGTTACCAATCGTAAAAGAGATGGCTTTGTACTGAGCAAAATTTTTATAGTAACTCATAATAAAACTATCACAGAGCTCAATTCTTGATATCTCAAAAATTTCAAATGGGGTCGTTAGACCGGTTTTAATAACCTTAGACAACGCTTCCTTAGCTGTCCATAAAAGAATAAGTCCTGTTTCATAAGACAGTGAGAGTACCTTTGATCTAACCATGCCTTTTTCGGTCTCTGTTACTTGCCTTTCTATAACATCAGCTTTTTCAGAATCAATTTTTTCAATATCTATCCCCATAGGATGGGCTTCGGGAAAGGCAATCGCCGCCCCATAGTCCTCACAATGGGTAATACTGACTTGAATATTTTGCTTGCCGGATACTACAATTGGCTGGGTAAATATACCGGATTGAATACAAATATTTGTCAAATTTTCTTCACCAATTAAGGTTGCTACTGCCTGTTTAGCAACAAAACGCCCCATAAGATAGCTTCTGATCCGTCTTTCAAATTTCAACGTGTTATAGTACCTGCGTTCTTGAATATTCAAGTGCTGAATTAACCCTTCATACTCCGTTTTTCCCGAAAGATTACAGCAGCATAAGGCTGCCCTAAAAGTCTGCTCAAGTCTAATTAGGTCCACCATATCGATATAAATATTATTACCATGCATTTTATGTACCTCCCTTGCAGGTTTTATCATAAAGTATCACCATCAATATCGAATAACGCAGTAGCAAATACTCTCACGGCTATACCTCATAAATAGCATTTTTTAAAAAAGTTTGAACTATTTTATTCGGGACAAACCTTGGCAGTTACTTGCCAAATAAAGAGATAATCCGTTCCTTAACCTCCGCCTAATGAAACCGGACATGCAAAATGATAATGTCCGGTCCTGCAGCCATTTTCAGCCACAGATCATACTACGGTTCAATATTTTGTCCGCCACTCCACCCCCCGTCATTTGTGCGTGAATCCCTTGAAAATCGGCGTCAAAACAAAATACGTCCAGCTAACCTTCCAACACTATTATGGTAATTGACTTCTCGCATAGAGCAAATACTTGCTGTCATTCCTCAATTAACTGGTCATTAATAGTGTTATTGGCCTCTGGACGATAACTTTTCAGAAAACAAACTGGTGTAGCTACGGTTTTCATCTCCTTAATAATCTTTTGGTTTCAAATAATGCTCGGCATGCCTATTTTTACTTTATTTAAAATTCTCCATAATCTATCGGTAAAAATGAAGTGTTCCCCTTCTTCTTTAACAAACCGCATTTTTTTCATATCATTTAACACCTTGAAATATAATTCATCCGTTAAATCAGTATCATAGTATTCAAAGAATCTTTTATAGACAAGCTCCTTGAAATCTTTTAAAGATCGATTGGTATATAAAATTCTGTATAAGACAAATCGTTCATAGGCTTGTTGTTGACTCAACCGAATACCACTCAACGCTGGTGACCGTTTTTCATTGATAGCGGAAAAGTATTCTTCAATATCATGAAAATTACAACCTTCCCCTTCGTCAAGTAACGTTCCGGCACTGGCCCCTATTCCGATAACCCGTGTTTCTGTGGAATTGTACTTATGTGGAAAAGAACCCTCCCGATGATAAAACATTGGATACTCTTCTCTTAAAAACTGATTCAATGTTAGAGTATTTTCTGCTATGGCGTCATACTGTAATAATCTATTAAAATGAGATTGAATCGTTATTCCTTCTTTTTTCCCAAGTTCTTCCCCTAAAGGAGTATGTTCGGCAATCCGTAGAGGAAACATGGTCACTTGATGCGGACTTTCTATTTTACACAATTCCCGCAAATCCATTTCCAAATCGCCCCTAGATTGTCCAATTAAGCCATAGATCATATCAGTATTTACTACAAAACCGTTTTCAAGCAGCAAATAAATTATTTTCCTGGCCTTTTCCGAAGTGTGGGCACACCCCATCTCCTTTAATAGACGGTCATTAAAAGTCTGTATTCCTAGACTAACCCGGTTAAAGCCGCAATTTTTTAAAGCTATTATTTTATCTTCAGTTAATGTTGATGGATTTGACTCAAAAGACAGCTCGGCTCCGTTTGCAAAGGAAAAACTATTGAAAATAATCTCAGAGATTTTCTTAATATGATCAACACTAAGCAAAGAAGGTGTGCCTCCGCCAAAGTACAATGAACTAAATATCGTTGATTTAATATATGGCGTATCTTTAACAGAAATGATTTCCTTTTCAACAGCATCAAGGTATTGAGCTACTACCGCAGGATTATATAGATTTGTATAATACGGACAATACTCACATCTGGTAGCACAAAACGGAATATGTACATATAATACATTCTTATTGGCAGGATATTGGTTTTTATTTTTAAAAATCGTTTCGCGAAGATTAGTTAATGCTTTTCTTTCCCAGTCGCTTTGTTCTAAACGTGAACGTATACTAAATATCTCTGTATAACTTTTTTGGGAAAAATCACTTAGAAATTTTTCCATATCTATTCCATCTTTAAAAATCATTTTTTAACCTCGCTTTCTATAATACAACATGTTAAAGACTTTTGTAGGTAGGTGGTGTATTGTCAATGCATCATCACCTACCTGTGCCTGCAAACTTCTTTACTGTGGAATGTATATATGTAATTTATCTAAAAATAACTTAATACAATTGTTTACTTCCTCATATTTTTCAATAAACGAAGCATGCCCACAATTTGACAAAAGATAATGAGAGGAATTTTTAATTCCAGCGACAATTTCCTCTTGAAAAGCCCTTGGAAAAACAAAATCATTTTCACTACTCATAACCAACGTAGGGACTGATATCTTTTCTAAAACGGCTGCCAAATCCGGACAATGTTTAATAGCTTTTAATAATAATTTGAATGACTGACTATTTTGGTTGTATTCCGCATAATTTTGAAGTATGATATTCTCCACATCAGAGACTTTCTCAAGGTATTCCGGCGAATGGTTCCATGGATAAATAAACTTAAAAGCATTCTTCAAACTTGCCCCATCATCTAAAAGTGACAATAACCCGCCAATCATTTTTTCAATATATATATTGGTTTTAACTCCGGAATTCAATAATATTAAACCATCAACACAATTTTGAAATTTGTACGTAAACCAAAGGCTAATCATTCCTCCCACGGAATAACCAATTACGTACATTTTCTCATAACCCTCTGTTTCAACAATAACTTTAATTTCATTTACTATGTCTTCAAAACCAAATTCTTCTTCAGTCTTTTCAATCGAACCACCTACGCCGGGATAGTCGACAAATACTAATTTGTAATTTTTTCGGAAATAAGGATATCGCTGTTGTTTAATCCAAGATTCGTTGCCGATGTACAAACCATTGAGAAATAAAAGGCATTGTTTGGAATTTGGATTACCGCCGACAAAATAGCTTATTATTCGTTTTTTACTATCTTTAAACTTTTGATCAATGTCTATTTTCATTATTTTCACCACATCCTGACTAGGCACATTAAGCCCACAAACCTCTTTAACACCAGTTCACCTCTCTTTGATAGTTTGAATAAACCCACCGTCAATAACGATGTTTGAGCCAGTTACTAGAGTGCCACTATATCTTGCTAAGAAAGAAACCAACTGCGCAATTTCGTCAACGTCAGCATATCTGCCCAGAGGAATTCTTTGTGATGATGTCGGATCTTTATACCATGGCGACTGTTTAATTAAATCCGTTGCCACCGGTCCGGGCGAAATAGCGTAATAGTTTATTGGGTCATGAGTTTCACGACTCATTTGTTTTGTCCATTCGATAAGCATCGCCTTTGAAACTGCATAAGCTAACTGCCCTTTTCGCGGTCTGATTCCGGATATGCTGCATAAATTAATAACTGTAGCCAATTTTGAAGATTTTAGTTTATCTGTAAAAGCCTTATAAACCGCCAAGACACCAAAGTAGTTGGTACAGGCAACCACCTTCCAGTCTTTCACCTCAATTTGATTAATGAGATTATCTTTTAATACACCTGCATTATTAACAAGTACATCCAACTGTCTGAATTTGTAATTTTTTACAGCATCAAAAATCTGTTCATTTTCGGTAACATCAAATTCTATTATTTCACCCTCTCCGCCAGAACTGGCAATGTCTTCCAATAGAGGCAGCGCACTTTTTTTATTACGGCAACAGATACATACGTAATAACCATCGACAGCTAATTTTTTGCTTATCGCCGCGCCAATCCCCCTATTGCCTCCCGTTATTAAAGCAATCTTCTTATCCATTCAAGTTTTCCTTTCAAATTGATAATTCCCCGGCAGTTATATATGTTTTCTTTTCTTGAAAGAGCTCCAGTAATAATGATTCTAATTTTGCCCAATAATTTTTTCGGTTCACTTCAATTAAGTTAACATTGACTTCCTTTTTAGCCAACTCTAGCGCGGCGACTTTCGACATTGCCCTTAACCCGGCACTAAAACAATGCATTATACGAATATCTTCTGGTTGGCGGCACATATTTCTTGCCAGTTGCGTGGTGTCTAAAAACCATATCTTTACCTCTCGATTACGAATGACAGGCAAATAAATCATTTTTATAAAAAAAAAGGTTTTTTGCAAAAGATTATCTATTTCTTTTTCCACGTTACGAGCCTCGTTAAATAGGTTATTTATCAACGGACAAATGACAATATTATCAATCGGCATAAGGTCTGACACTAGTTCCTGTATCAAGTTTTCTTCAAAAACATCGATAAATTTTGTGGTATCCTTGGCAAAAGGACTATTTTCCCCATCCGCCAAATCTCGATCCACTAAATTGAATATTCGAAAATCTCCTGTTTGTTTGAATGGTAATTCATAGTCCCCTATAGCATCACCTAAAAACACGTACAACATTTTCATTTTCATTTTATTAATCCTCATATTTATTTTTATGAAAATTTTACCAAATTAAAGACTTTACCTTATACTCCTTAAGCATCTTATCAAATACTTCACGTTCAGTCAGTTTGTGATACGGAGATTTACTTACAATAAATTCATTGGCAAAAAAAATGATTCCGCTGGAATCAAAAGAATAAATATTGCTGACCATATCATCGTTTATAGTAACACATTCCACGAATACTTTTACTTTTCCTGATGGAGGATGCGCTTTATAAAACTCTAGTTTTTTCCCGCCAGTAGGCAATCTGCCAATCAGATTAATAATCCGGGAAAAAAACACCGTATATTGTAGACAAGAGTCATTGCCAAGCGGCGAAGTAACAAAACTTTTCTCTTGACCGCTAATATAATTCTTCTCTTTACCAAGGCAGTCATATTCACCAATAAAGCATGTTTTATCCTCGCTGACGGCAAAACGGGCAGTTGAACTTTGGAAAAGCGGACCCAATGACGGAAAATATTTGGCGTAATATTGTTGTTTAGGCAACTGATAATATGTGTAAGTAAGATCAGGCAAAATAAAATCGTGTTGCTTAAGTGGCACAGTAGAAAGTACCACTTTGGAAGTGACATTAACTCTTGACCCTATTACCATATTAGATTTATTTATTCGTTTCGAAATAATCTCAATGTCGAATTCTATAACACTATCTCGTTTTGTCACCTGATTAAACAAAAATTCTACATCCAACGACTTGCCTGGAGTCATAGCCAACGCACGTAAAATAGAAAAATCAACAAGCTGTACCGGTTTTAAATTTGTTACATCTAAATTCAAATAATACTCACAATAATACAATGCCGTTTCAAACAGAAGTTCCATAATCATAGTCGCAGGAACAAACGATTCAGTGCCAAAAACATGATCTTTCAGGTAAATGTGATAGGAAGAATCTATTCTCATTTTTAAGCTGATTCCTTCCTCATGGTTACCATGAGCTTGTACCTTGTTTCTTAGATGCGGATATCTATCAGCAAGTAATGTCCGATCAAGAGACGGCTCTGGAAAGTTGTTTACACTATTCATCGCACATAAGTCTCCTCTAAATTTTTTATTTGAATTTAGCATATAATACCGATGTATTTTGCCCGCCGAATCCGAAACTATTAGATAGCGCATACTCCACCTTGACTTCACGGCATTGATTCGGTACATAGTCTAAATCAAGATCGTGGTCGCTTTCCCGCCAATTTCTTGTAGGATGAACAACGCCCTCATTAATGCTTTTTATGCAGACAATACCTTCTATTGCCGCACTTGCCATAATGGAATGACCAATCATTGATTTTGTGGATGAGATTGGGATTAAATAAGCATAATTTTTAAATGCATTTTTTATGGCTATTGTCTCTGTCATATCATTCATTTTTGTCGATGTGCCGTGAGCGTTTATGTACCCCACATCTGCCGGATTAATCTTGGCCATTTCAAGGCATGCGTTTATTGTCGCTGTACTTGATTTCGCTTCCGGATCCGGATCAGTTGAGCGGTATGCGTCGCTAAAATATCCGTATCCCAAAATTTCCGCTAAAATATTGGCGTCTCTTTTTTGGGCCGAATCAAGGCTTTCAAGTACTAAAATGCCGCAACCGCTTCCCATAACAAAACCATCCCGGTTGGCATCAAATGGCCTGCAAGCGGTTTCAGGATCAGGGTTACGGGTAAGTGCTTCCAGTCGGGTAAACCCGATCATACTGCTCAAATCAAAATTGTATGCACCTCCGGTGATGGCTATGTCAATATAGCCATGCTTTATTTTCAAGAAAGCTTCCCCGATAGCGTTGTTTCCGGACGCGCAAGCCGTAGCTATACTCAATTGCGGACCAGTTATATTATAGTTTCGAGCAACAAAATGGTTAATTGAATCGCAATCATCAAATAGTTCCTTTTTACCAATTTTAGCCGTATTTAGAAGCGTATAATACTTATCATTATTAAAACCACTGTTATCTGTTGCTTCTTTAAGTAGCGGTGCATACTGATCAATATACTGGATCAGACTTAGTTTCCGATCAGCAATGCATGTTGCAATATGGTCGGTTGATTCCATACGGCGGGGATCAAGATTTGCTTGTTTTAACCCTTCACGAACCGCAACAAAAAAACTTTTCACACTGTCATCTTCCGGGTGTTGAGCAAACAGTTCCTGGTCGTCTTGAATTAATTGATCAAAATTTGCCGATGGTAAGCCTCCTGCAATTTGAACTATCTCACCTCCGATGTTTTTGTTGTTAATTTTTGTGATGCCATTCTTGTTTTCTAAAAGGGAGTTCCATAATACATTAACACCAAAACCAAACGGAGCTACGGCTCCCATTCCCGTTACCACTACTCGTCTCATCTTTTTTCCCTCTTTTTAAT
The DNA here is from genome assembly GCF_057319775.1 of Sporomusa sp. 246TCP1. NCBI lineage: Bacteria > Bacillati > Bacillota > Negativicutes > Selenomonadales > Sporomusaceae > Sporomusa > Sporomusa sp. 246TCP1. The sequence continues at coordinate 2,542,615 of NZ_CM170492.1, forward strand.
AATTAGACTGCAAATCTCTCCCAAATAACTGAATGCATTAACTAAACATATGTTATTTTCATTCTCCACCATTTTGTACTTAACGTATTTCAGTTCACTATCCAAGAAAAGACTATCAGCGTAAACAAGGGGAGCAACAATATCAGCCTGAAGCGCCAGACAGGCAAAAGCCACTGAAATGGCTCCGGATGCGGCAAGAGTATTCCCAATATAGGATTGTGCCGCAGTTATAAACGGACTTTTCCCAAATACGTTTTTAATAGCTGCGGCTTCGGCTAAATCCAGCCGGGGAATGCCACAAGCACTGGCTTGAATAAAGTCAATATCACTATAACAAATCCCGGCCATTTCCAAAGCATTCAACATGGATTTTTTGAAATGTTTTGCAATATCGTCCGGATTATGTAAGCTTGTGAGGTGAGGTATGTAATGATTTGCATAGCCGATGATTTCTCCATAAACCCCAATTTCTCTAATTTGGGCTTCATTTTCGTTCTCAACTATAAACATGCAGCTGCCTTCACTGCAAAAAAATCCTTTGCTTTCGCAACAAAACGGCTTAGAATCATCATCTGATTCACAAACAAGTCCTTCCTCACTCAATCGGCAAAAATAGTCGGCAAAGATTTCATCTTCACTTCCACCGCAAATCACTCGGGTCACCCGCTCATCTTTCACAGCCAAAAACGCTTCGCCTATTGCCACAATTCCGCTATTCAATCCATTCACCAGACTGTAGTTCAAGCCTTGGATTGAATTTTGAATTGATATTTGCCCTGCCGTAGTATTGGGCAATTTGCTAAGCATCCATAATGGAGGCAATAAACGATAACCGGTATTGCCCAATTTATCATAATCAATGGCGCCATCACAATTGACGCAAGACCCGATTGCTTCTCCCAACGTTTTAAGGCCTTGAGTAATTCCGGCACCGATAATGAGTGCATTTTGCCGGCTGTCTTTACTTATTTGCTCTAATGATAATTGTGAATCACGCATCGCGAGTTCTGCCGCTGAACAGCCATTTATCGTTTGTTTACTAAAATACCTGATTGATTTTTTATTTTTTATAAAATTTCCCGGGTTATAATCAGGTATATGACCATAATTATAGGCAGCAGATTTTTTCGCACCAATAACAGCGCTCCTTCCTTCTTGCATCGCGGCTAAATGATCGTCAGTTCTTATTCCAATTGGACTCAACATTCCGATTCCGGTAACTACCGCCTTTTTGCTCATTAGCTCCTCCTTAAACAATTAAACTCTGGCCAAAACGATTGATGAATTATATCCACCAAGGCCGCTGGTATTGCTTAGGCAATAGTCCATATTGACATCTCTCGCGCAACCTTTTACATAATCCAGATCACAAATGTGGTCACCTTTCTCGAAATTCCTATTTACATGAACTTTCTGCGCAGCGAGACTTTTTAGACAGACAAACGCTTCAATTGCACCACAAGCGGCAAAAGTATGGCCCATCATTGATTTTGTACTGCTAATGGGAATTGAATAGGCTGTTTTGCCAAAGACCTGCTTAATCGCGATGCTTTCCTCGCCGTCATTAGACTTTGTTGAAGTTCCATGGGCGTTGATATATCCAATCTTATCAGGTGAAATGCCTGAATCCTTTAATGCCATTTTCATCGCCCGAATTTTTCCTTCGTGAGATGAATCGGTAATGCTAACCCCATCCAATGCGCACCCGTATCCGGCAATCATGCCTTTTATCTCAATACCTCTTTTTTTCGCGTTTTCTAATGACTCAAGTACTAGAACACAGGCTCCCTGTCCAATTACCATTCCACTCCTGTCCTGGTCAAATGGTCGCAGCGCATGGACTACATCCTCGCAGTCAGTGGTCATCCCCAGGCGGCTAAAGCCGGCAGCATGTAAACCGGATAATTTATTATCCACTCCGCCGGCCAGCACGATCTTCTCCTCCCCGCGTTGTATTTTCTTAAAACCCTCGCCAATAGCCTGATTAGCGCCAGTACATGCGGATACAATTGTACTGCCGTATCCTTTCAAAGAGGCCGCAATAGAAAGATATGATAGGATTAGATTGGGGTATGTCTCAAGAAACCATTTTGGGTTTCTTTCCTCCACAGGAATCCCTTCATATTGTTCACAAAGCGGTGACCCACATGCAATTATTGCGCCGACGTTATATTTTATTGTATCTTCGGCTGGTTGTAATTTCGCGTCTTCCAAAGCTTTGAGTCCGGAATAAACAAGCATTCTGGTAGTCAAATTCAATTTACTAAGTTTGGCTTTATATTGTTTAGCAATATTTTGCAACTCATCGAACGAAAACTTATGAGCCACGCCGCCAAGAAAAACATTGTATTTTGCTAACTTTTCGTAGGAGCCGGTCAAGCGACTAACACCATTTTCTCCAGCAAGCAACGCACGCCAAACTTTATCATAATCGCAGCCCAGTGGAGTTACCATGCCAATACCTGATATGACAACCGGTTCCACCTTAGCCATGGGACAGTTTCCATTCTGTAAAGTACACTAGATTTTTGACCTTTAACAAATTTTTCGAATCCTTGGTTTGCTTGATTTCTTCAAGTAGATCATCCTTAATATGCGGATATTCTTTTAACTGATCAATTTTTTCATCTTTCAGTTTTTTGTTTTCATCATATGAATTTTCTTCCCGTAGATATGATGTAAAAATATCATTTAGTGAAACTTTACCGAGGCTGAAATCCTTTTCCAAGCGAAAACTAATATCAATAAAATCTATTGACTCTGCCGCCAAATCATCAATTAGATTAGAATCCATAGTGATTTCATTAATTGAGTCCTCTAATCCCAATACTTCGCATAATAATTGTTTAACTTTTTCCTCAATCTGTTCTTTCATACCGCAACATTCCTCCAAATATAGTTTTTATTTGTTTTACCGCACATTCTGTGATTTAGAGATGTATTATTTTCCCATGATACTCATCAGTCATTCATTACCTATTCTTTAATGAATGAATAGAAAATTCTATAGACCTTCCCCCTTTGGAATAAAGAACCATCTTTAATGGATGTCACAAAAACGACTGGCAGCGAATATGAAATAAGTTCAAGTTTCTCTTGGGCAGCGTTATCCGGTCCACCCGCTGTTGCCGGATGGTTCAGCAAAAGGCGTAAAACCGCTTCGCGCGGAATGTAACTGAACCCTCCTGTTACATAAGTAAACAGGAGGGTTTTAAGTTTAAATTATTATAAGTATCAAGTAATTTTTATTATGAGTAAAAAGGCATAAGAATACTATTAGCACCTAAAATACGGTTCCCATTCAGGCTATATGACTTCTCCTTTCACTTCTCCGCGCCTCCGCGATAGAAGCAAAAGGAAAATTTTTTAATGTTTTATAATTTATTCTATATTTTCAATAAAATTCCTTCTAGTTTTTTTATTTTTTTATAATTTTTTAAGTTTTTCAACTTTCGCAGCACAAATTAGGCATGTACGCCTTGTTATAATTTAGAAAGTTGAGTTCTTAAGAAGCATTAGTGAACATTTCAATACGGTTTATGTTCCTGAGTAATATGCTGAACCAGTTGATCCACATTATTATAATCAAACAGCGCTATGGTTTGTAATGTAATATGACACTGTTGGTTGATTAAGTCGGCCAGATTGATAGCTATTATCGAATCTATGCCATATTCAAAAAAACTTTGATCATCTTTGATTTGTCCCTTCTTTATTTTCAACGTTTCCGCTATGCTTTCGCGGACAATCCGCCTCACACGATTCTCAACCTCACAATCGTTTACACCAGGCTCGCTAGAAATAGGGTTAAGCTTCTGATACTTATTTTGAGCTAGAATCTTACGGATAAGGAGTGACCGTCCGGTCTTAATACTCTGCTTTTCTGGGGTTATTTTAGCTCTAAACCCTTCTTTTTGCCTAACAACCCCGTCACTTTCAGCAACAATAATTTGCTGACCTAAATCATGGTCTTCTTGTACTGGAAACAAAATCGACCGAAATCCTTCACTTTCCAATACCGCTTGCCAGGTTTGGGAATATAATCCCGGAGAGCCCGGAATGCGTAACGTTGCATCTTCATATAGCCACCATCCTTCTAAAAGACCAAAGGTCAAGTGGGCAAACAAAGAATTAGCATTCATCTCGTTTAATAGAATCAAACCATTTTTACGTAAGACTGCTTTGGCATTACGTAAGGTTTCTCGAATATTTTTAGTAGCATGCAATACATTGGTAGCAATCACAAGATCATATCCGCCCGCGTTAATGTCCTGTCTTGCAACTGGTACTTCTACATTGAAAATTTTGTAAGTTAAATACGGGTTCTGCAATCCATACTCTTTTTCCGCATGCATTAAAAATGCTTTAGAAATATCGGTATAGCAATATTCTTGGATGTATTCCTGATATGGCTTTAATTTTGGAAAAATCCTAGCGCTTGTTCCGCCAGTTCCTGCTCCAATTTCAAGAATCCGAATTCGCGAAAAAGAATCTTGCCTGAGTCGTGTTTGAATATATGCATCGACTGTGTCGGCAAGTACTTCATTGAAATAATCTGCAATAATGTTGTTTTTGTGAATCCCTTCAACCAGTTTCATAGAAGAACTTGGAAACATAATATCAGTAGCACGTACTTTTCCGGTCAGAATTTTTGGCAAGGCTCGCAAGGTTGCCTCTACTAAGATTACTTGCGCCTTCATGATAGGATCTTCCAACCATATACTTCTTTTTTGTTCCCATTCCTGCCATATAGCACCTATATCCATCGGCGTCGTATCAATCACAGTACATGAATAACCATCATACCTGAGATAATTATTCCTAACTAAAACCGCTATGCTTTCTTCCAGCCACCTACCATATAAGGTACACAATCCCACTTTTTGTTTGATGTCAGCTATCACCGGATTCTTTTCTGAAAATAATCCGATAGACTGTAATTGACCCCAAAGTAATCGGCAAAGAACCTCATCGATATCCTTTATGCGTTGAATGAATTCTGATTTTATATATTGAATTTGTAAATCTTGTTTTGAATCGCCCGGGGGTTCCTTAATGAAAGGTGTTTTAAAAAATATTTCCTCTTTCAGGGTAGTTGGGATATAATTTTTGATAGTTTGAATATTTGATACAAGGTCTTCCGGATAAACCATAATTAATTCCTCAAAATTAATTCCTTCCATAGCCAAAAGGTTCATGCTTTCTAACAATGCAATCTGATCTACCGGTCCATTAATAAGTATTTCAGAGTTTTTCATAACTTTCTGGAGATTAATGGATGTTACACTTGCCTGGGACTTTTGCTCCCGATAAGTTTTAGAAGCAACGCTCCCCCTACTGGCCCACTGTCCCCATCTCATCACTTTTACCGCACAAGACCATTCCTGCGAGAGCCGGTGAGCAAAAACATCTTGAAAAGTACAGCCTGAAGCATAATTACTTTGTCGCGGAGCTTCTTCAAATAAGTTGACCGAAGAGAAAAACAGCACAAAATCCAATGGTTCCTTTTGAAAAACTTGGACTATTCGCACACTCACATTTACCTTGGCTATCAGTTCGGCCTGAAACCTTTCTTCATCCGTATTTGCCAGACTTTGTTCCAATAACATACTTGCAGAATGAACTACCCCATTAATCTTAAGATATCGCTGTTTAATCTCTTCGTAGGCTTGGTGCAGAGCCTTCTGATCGGTTGCGTCTGTTGTAATATAATAGGGTTCAGGTCCAAAGGTTGCAAGCTTGTCCAGTTTGGCTTGGATTGTTTCGTCTTTTAGCCGTCGGTCTATCCAAATAATCTGAGCCTGGTAAGTACGAATCATATATTCACTCCAAGCCTCTCCGATGCTACCTGCACCCCCAATTACTACATATACTCCTCCCAACTTATACAACATTTTATCCATTTGTATGCTTTCAATAGGAATCAACCTTTCCTGGAACCACTCTTGATCGCGGTAAACTAAAAGATTACCCTCAGGGTTAGAGGGTATAGTAAAAATATCGGCAATCGGCCATTCACAATTGGTTTCAAGATCAATTACCCTGATCTTCCAGTTCGGATATTCCTTAGCCAGTAAGCCCATCAGCCCATAAAGACTTGCATGGGTTGGGTTCACTGCGTCTTTTTTGTGCACGGGCTGAGTCTGTATGGTGATAACAATCCAGCCCAAGTCCCTATCACTATAACCGATAAGACCTAGGGCTTTAATTATTCTAAAAACTTGAAGAACACCTTGATTTTGCTCATCAATTAATGTATCCGACGCTAGGGATTCAAAAGACCATTGAGGAGCTATCCACAGAAAATAATCAATGAAGCCTTGTGCTTCCAGTTTTTTAACTATGTCATCTATAGTATCCTCAGACTGGATCTCAAGTACCTGTGCATAGGGATAGAATCGTTGAATAGCGTTCCGATTATCTTCAGAACCGCCAATGATCACAATCCGATCTGTTGTGGCTGGCAACCTTTTACCCTTCTTTACCGATACTGCGTCCCATACAGATGTCAATATAGTTCCCGTAAACGGATCTCTAGACATTTCAGAAGAAACTGTATTCACTAAATTACTTGTCGAAATTTTTTCCTCAGGCATTTTCATTGAAAATTCCTTCATTCGCACAGTAATTGTCCCAGTTTCATTACTCAAATCAATATCAAATTTTCCTATCTTATCCCCGGGTTTAATGGCTTCGCTGTAACGAATAAATGCCCACATTTGGCAAGTACAATTACTAAAAATTTCCATTTCATGTAGAGCAAATGCCAGGGCTGGCTTGACATGCGGTATGCTATCAGACACTGTTGTATCCCATAAGTTTGTCATGAAGCCTGCTGTCACTTGTAAAGCCGCATCCATTAAACTTGGATGTAAAACAAATTGATTTATTGTATTAGTTACAGAATACGGTAAGGAGAGCTTCACCAAGATTTGATTATGACCGATGTATATTTTCTTAATCGCCCGGCGGCTTGGACCATCGTCAACCCCAATTGCCTGTAATGCTTCATAAAATTGGTTAGAACTCAGAAATCTTTGTGTGCACTGATCCTGCAAGCTTTTAATATCCAAAGTTGGAGCATCTGTCGACCAAGACAAAGCCACTCTGCCTTGGTTATGAACCACAGGTTCCATGTCAATACCTTTTGGCTCACTATAAATTTCATATGTGATCTCTCCATCATCTTCAGGTACCAATGCGATGTGTATCTGTACTGGTTCACTTCCTACAACAACGGGTCGGGTCCAAACCACGTTTTTCATCTGAATTCTAGCCTGATCTTTTTCCTTGAAACCTACTACCTGCTCCACCGCCGCTCGGGCCATTTCAAGATAAGTAACACCAGATAAGACCCGCCGACCTTTCACTATATGTTCTGCCAGAAAAAACTCCTCACCCGTAAAGGTTGAACTGAAACACTGCCTGGTAAGGTCTGAAGTGGTTTGATGCAGCAAAGGATGAATTAATGATGCACTAGTTGAAGTTGTTGGCATTTTGCTTTCGCCCAATCTGGTATCAATCTCTGGCAGCCAATAACGTTCTGTAGCAAAGGAATACGTTGGTAAACTGATTCGGCGAGGTTTGGAATCGAAATAGAGTAACTCCCAGTCTAAATCAAATCCCTTTATCCATAATTCCGCTAAATATCTTAACTTTCCTTTTGTAAACCATTTGTAAATTACCGCTTCGAAATCTTCATCTTTTTCAAATAATTGAATAGTATCTTTTGATTGTTTTATTTTTCCTTTAAAACAATTTTTTATCTTCTCTTTTCCACAAATAAACTCTTCCAATTTTTGAATTAGTTCATTTCTATTATTGACAATAAAGACTAATCTACTCCCCATCGCCTCTCGCCCTACTTGGAAAGTATAGGCTAAATCCGCTAAGTTAATACAAGATTGAGTGCTACCATCAATTGATTCTTCTTTTAAGTTACACTTATTTCCACTATACTCCCAAGACGTTTTTAAGAAATCGAGGACTTTTTCTGCGTAGGCTTTAAGGCGATCATCCTTTTTAGCAGACAAAGGAATGATATATGAAATACTGTTACTATTACATTCTGGATGACATTCTTTTGGTATCGCGGCAGTTATATATTGTTCTAAGATTACATGGGCATTTGTCCCTCCAAGCCCAAAACCACTTAATGCGGCTCTATATGGAACGGAACTTATTTCCCGTTTCGTAAGTTTATCAACAACATAAAAAGGACTATTATTCCAATCAAAATTAGGATTTGATATTTTGCAGTTAATCGATGGAGGAATTTCGTTATAGAATAAACTCATTGCAACTTTAATACACCCGGCTAACCCTGAGGCTGCATCCAAATGTCCAATATTTGTTTTTACAGATCCAATTCCACAAAATTGTTTTTTTGTCGTATAACGTTTATAGCTATCTCTTAGAGCAGTTAATTCTATATGATCTCCTAATTTTGTTCCGGTTCCATGAGCTTCAATATAACTAATTGTCTCAGGATTGACTTTTGTTGAATCTAATACCTTCTGAATTACCTCTGTTTGACCTTTAATACTTGGCGCATAGAATCCTGCTTTATCTGCTCCATCATTATTAACACTAATTCCTCTAACCAAAGCATAAATATGATCCCTATCCTCTATCGCATCTATGGCTCTTTTAAGTAAAATTACGGCAACACCTTCACCTGATATCATCCCATCTGCTGATGCATCAAATGTTTTAACGTGTCCGTCACTTGAAAAGTTTAATCCGGATTGATACACATACCCCAAGTTTAACGAAGGAAATATACTAGCCCCACCCACCAAGGCATACTTAACTTCACCCGATCGTAAACTTTGGCTAGCCAAATGCAATCCTACTAAAGACGAGGAGCAATTTGAGTGTACAAATATACTAGGCCCATTTAATCCCAATTTGTGAGATATCATTGTTGGAATTGTTCCCTCTTGAGCCAAAACAAAGGATACATACTCATTCGAATCCTTCATAATATTGGCTGATTTCATTTTTATCCGGGACATTGGTTCTAAGTAATTGCTATTAGTTACCGACATAAATACACTTGTTTCAGGAATTTGTTTAGGAATATAACCGGCATCCTCGATAGCTTGCCATGAATGAAATAATAAATGTCTAAACTGAGGGTCCATTAGTTCCGCATTCCGGGCAGAAATATTGAAAAACCCTGGATCAAAAAGATCCTTTCCTTCTATAGTTGACTGCACAGGAATATAATTTGTATCCTGAATACATTCTTCCGGAACATTAAATCTGCGAAGTTCCTCTTTAGAAAGAAACTTAATACTTTCTTTACCTTCACATAAATTATTCCAAAATTGAAATTGGTTTTTTGCTCCTGGAAAATGACAAGAGATTCCTATAATAGCTAAGCTGTCTTGATAATATTCAGGATAAAGTCTCTTTTCATGAATTGTTAAATTAGTTATTTTTTCATCATTTAAATTATTAAATTCTAATCCCTTATTTATCTCCACAAACGAATCAGACCGTTTGTATTTAATATATTTACTTATGTCTTTAATACTCGGGTATTCAAATAATGTAGTCACATCAAAATCACAATTCATGTTTTTCTTTATTTTTTCCGCTAATGATACTGCTAAAATAGAGTCTCCTCCGACATCAAAAAAGCCAGCGTCAACATCTATATCACTAATCCTAAGAACTTCTTGCCATATTTCTAAAAGTTCTTTTTCTATTTCCGATTGGGGAATAGAAAGATTTGTATTTTTCGGTTTACTAACTATTTCACTACGATTCATCAATTCTTTTCTGTCGGTTTTCCCATTCACTGTTAAGGGAATCGTTTTAATCGCAATAAACACTGCCGGAATCATATAATCGGGTAATTTAGATTTTAAATGGCTGCGCAATAGACCGGGATCAAGCCTCTCATTATCCCCCCCTTCCCTGTCAGAATCCATAGTTTTTAGAACGTAATAGGCAATTAGCTGCTTATTGTTTTCCTGTTCTTTCACTATTACGGCACTATTTTCAATGTCCTGATAGCTATTGAGCTGGTTTTCAATTTCACCCAATTCAATGCGAAACCCGCGGATTTTGACTTGATTATCAGCACGTCCTAAAAACTCAATATTCCCATCTGGAAGCCATCGGGCCATATCACCTGATTTATATAATTTCATTCCCAGATTAAACGGATTATCAATAAATTTTTCTGCTGTGAGAGTTGGTTGATTTAAATAACCACGAGTTACCCCATTTCCACCTACATACATCTCTCCCGGTATTCCAACAGGGTTTACTTTCTGCTTTCGACTAAGAATATAAAGATATAAATCCGGAATTGGTCTTCCGATATTACTAATTTCTTTTTCGGTATCAGACTCACATACCTGATAATAAGTAACATGCACGGTCGTTTCAGTAATTCCATACATATTAATTAACTTAGGTTTGGTATCTCCAAACTTGCTAAACCAAGGTTTTAGCTTCTTTATTATCAGCGCCTCTCCACCAAAAATAACATATCGAAGATTTAAATTTCTTTCGGTTCTTGATAAACATACATTACTGAATTGTATAAATGCTGAAGGAGTTTGATTCAGTACGGTTACTTTTTCCTTGATAACTAAAGTAAAAAACTTTTCCGGAGAACGACTGACATCATAAGGAACAATGACGAGCTTCCCTCCATATAAGAGCGCACCCCATATTTCCCAAACCGAAAAGTCAAAACTTAATGAATGGAAAAGTGTCCATACGTCAGATTGATTAAAATTAAAGTATTCATCTGTAGAAGAAAGTAAGCGGCAAACATTATTGTGTTGAACTAGCACCCCTTTTGGCTCCCCGCTACTTCCAGATGTATAAATTACATACGCTAGATGATTAGAGCGCACCTCTCGATTTAGTGATCGTTGCCTTTTTGCCGCCTCTTCCGCCTCTTTCCAACACTCGTCTAATAAAATTACTTTAGCCTTACTACTCATCTGAGATATTTTTTGTCTTAATCCTGATTGGGTAAGAATAATTGATGTGTTACTATCTTGGATCATATACTCCACCCGTTTTACAGGATAATTTGGATCTAAAGGTACATACGCTCCTCCCGCCTTAAGAATTGCTAATACTCCTAAGATCATTTCTATTGAACGCTCCACACAAATCCCCACTAAGCAATCCGGACTTATTCCTTGTGTTTGCAAATATATTGCCAGTCTGGTGCTTTTTTCATCCAGTTCCCGGTAAGTTAGAAATTGATCTCCAAAAATTACGGCGGTAGCATTTGGCGTTTTCCGTACCTGCTGCTCAAAAAGTTCATGGATACATCCATTTTGGGGATATTCTTTCTTGATCGTACCCCAATCAAAGAGCATCATTCTTTGTTCCTCAGCGGATAATAAAGAATATTCATCCAAAGTTAAATTAGGATTATTAATAACTCTTTCAAGCAAATTTGTATAATGCTTCATCATACGATTAATTGTTTGTAAATCAAATAAATTGGGGTGGTATTTAAAATTCAAAATAAATGTATTTTTCTGTTCAAAAACCTCCAATCCAAACTCATATTCGCCTTCCTGATGCAATTCCTCTACAAAATTTATCGAGAGTATGTCTTGATAGTGGTGCAAGCTTGTGGCTGGCATAAAATTTTGATAGGCAAAGACTGTTTGAAATACAGGCGACGCCGTCGCTCGTGTACGAGGCAAATTCAGCTCCCTAACCACAGCAGGAAAAGGATAGACGGCATGATCCAATCCATCAAGAATGGTTAACTGCAATTCTTTGACAAAAGTTGAAAAAACCTGGGACCCCGTTATTTTACTGCGTATTGCCATCATATTGATAAAATCACCAATTAGGGAATAAAAATTTTCTTGTGTACGTCCCATCGTTGGCATTCCAACAATAATATCTTCCTGACCGGTATAGCAATGCAACAACATCTTGAAAATCCCTAAAAAAACGGCAGCTAGATTTATGTTTTGAGATTTAGCAAAAGACTTTATTTGATTGCCTAATTCCAATGAAAGCAACTTTGAATATACTTCCCCTTCAAAGTTAGGAAGCAAAGAGCGGGGACGATCAGTCGGGAGTTCCAAAACCGGAAGACTTCCTGATAGCTGCTGTAGCCAGTATGAACGATGCTCCGCTCCTTCCTTGCTTATAAGCATCCTTTGTTCCCATTCTACAAAATCATAATAGCTTGTTGAAGCTAAAACTACTACTGGCATCTCGCCTTGAACTAGCTTCTGATATATATCAAATAATGTTGTCATAAATGGTAGAATGGAGGCTCCATCAAAGACAATATGATGAATTGTTATGAGTACTAATTGTTCTAGCTCTGTCCGAAATAAAAGATGAACACGCATTAAGGGGCCATATTCTAAAAAAAAGGGTTCTTTTGCTATTTTTTTGAGATACGGCAAAATTTCATGGGATTCCAGATTTGAAATGTTCTCTTGCTGGAAGGCAAGAGATTGAGATAGTTGTACTTTTTGGTAAGGAACTCCGTTATCTTCTCCAATTATACTTTTGAGAATTGGATACTGTTCTAAAATAAATTCGCATGCTTGTTTAAACTTTTCTATGTCCAAATTCCGAGTTATGCGAAAGCATATGGGAATATTATAAGCGCTCATTTCAGGGGCTATTTTTTGTAGCATCCACAACCCTTTTTGTCCTTCTGAAAGAGGATGGTGTTTAAGTTTGCTCAATTTTTTATAAGTTTCACTTATTGACAATTTTCCATCTTTATATGCAACGAGAATTTCATTTTTCGTCATACTAGCTCCCTCCCCATTATTACACTAGATTTGCCATTTCTTCTAACGTTAGAATCCCTTGTTTATATTTTTCCAACGCTTCTATTACTGAGTCACCTGCATATTCACTCTGTTGACGAGGCATTGTTTCTAATTCAATATTTTTATTTCCGTGATTATTTCGGCTTTCTAGTTTTTGATTGAGAAAGTCTGATAAAGAGTTTATTGTTCTATATTCGAACATCTCTCGTCCTGCAATTTTGATTTGAAAGCATTTCTCCAAATTACGTATGAGTTTCATGCTGACGATTGAATCAACACCATAGTCTTGGATATTTTTGTTTAACTTGATTTGCTCCCAAGGCAGTTTTAGTTCATGAGACAAAAAAGATACAATATGGTTCTGGATATTTTCCTGTGTTGAATTGTTAGGATTTACTCTTGCTTCTTGCTTTATTTCCGTGATTTGTTGAATGAATTCTGCCTGTCCATGGCCCTCTCTACGTGGAGAAATCCAATAGCGCTTTTTAGCAAAAGGATATGTAGGTAAATTTATTCTACGAACTTTTTCCCCTTCATGTAGTAATTCCCATCGAAGCTTGCCACCTTTGGTCCAATAGTGAGCGAGTTTCTCTAATTTTTTTTCGGCAAGAAATGCTTGTACTACATTTCCATCCGCCTCCCCAACAAGCAGCTTATTAAATTCCGAGTTATCATCTGCCAAATCTCCTACAAAAATAGGTACAGAAGTCTCTATCTCTTTATCTTCTTCTATCAATTTAAGACAATCTTTCAGTCCTTGGATTATTTCTTCTTGATTACACACTACCATAGCCAATCGAATTTCCATTGCTTCACGCCCTACTTGGAGCGTATAAGCGAAATCCGGTAAGAAAAGCTCCTGTTGAAGTTCTATAAACTCAAGCATTTGCTTGATAACTTCTAGCAGCTGGTTTTGATTCTTAGCCGAAAAGACCACAATTTGGGGCAGGGTGGTAGGACAATTTTGAATTGTCTCTTGATATGCGGGAATATATTCTTCAATAATCAAATGAGCATTTGAACCGCCCGCTCCAAATGAACTTACCGTTGCGCAGCGTGGTAATTCTCTTTCTTCTCTATGGCTCCTTACCACAGGCCGTTTCCATTCTTGAAGTTCTTGTTGCAGGTAAAAAGGGGTATTATTTAAACATATATTAGGGTTTAAATGCTCTGCTTTGATTGATGGAACTACTAGTTTATATTGTAATTGCAAGACAACCTTTGTCAGTTGAGAAATTCCCGAAGCGGCTTCGGCGTGGCCTATATTGGATTTTACGGATCCAATTGCACAAAACTGTTTATTGGTCGTATATTTCTCAAATACTTTAGTTAGTGCGGTAATCTCCACGGCATCCCCTAATTCCGAACCATTAGCCGCAGCTTCAACATAACTTACGTTCCCGGGATTGATCCTTGATTTTAGAAAATTATTTTCAATCAATTGTTCCTGTGCATTTGGATTGGGTGCAAAATTGCCGTTTGAACATCCACCATGATTGATTGCTGTTGATTTAATAACAGCTAAAATAGAATCCCTGTCTTGAATTGCTTTAGAAAGCGGCTTCAATAATACTGCTCCCACTCCTTCGGCAGGAAGAAAACCATCTCCCTCCGCAAAACTTCTGCTGTTAATATGACTACCATGTATTTGAGCCTGACTTGCTCCCAGATATTTTTTAGGATGAATTGAAAGATTTACGCCTCCGGCAATTGCTAACTGGCATTCCTCGTTGTTCAGACTTTGACAAGCCATATGAATTGCAACTGCAGAAGATGAGCACATGGTGTCAATAGCTATACTGGGTCCCTGGAGATTAAAAAAATGGGAGACCTGATTAGCAATAGAGCTGTAGAAAGACCCGAAAACTGGAGACTCCAGATTATAATGCTGATACATGGCTCCAACGTAAACGCCAACTTGGCCTTGATATATACGCTGTAGAATGTCTCGTGTGTATCCTATGCTTTCAAATAAATTCCAAACCGTCTCCAAAAAAAGACGTTCCTGCGGGTCCATTATTTCCGCTTCGCGAGGTGAAATATTAAAGAAAAGAGGATCAAATTGATCCACACCTTCGATGAAGCCTCCCCATTTGCAGTAGGCTTTTCCCGGCTTGCTTTTATCTTCATCATAGTACTGGTTACAATCCCAACGCTCTTTGGGGATTTCAGTAATACAGTCCTTGCCATTGCACAAATTGTCCCAGAATTCTTGTATATTCCTTGCACCTGGATAACGTCCAGAAAGACCAATAATTGCAATATCTAAGCTATCTTTTTCTTTTTGATGGGCAGGAAAAGAGGCAAAACGCATACCCTCGCGACTACGGCCTGATTTTACAGGTTCTATAACAGTTACATTGTTTTGGTCATTCCTCATCGTTAGTGATTTCTCCTCAATCCCTAACAATTCTATCAGTCGGTCCCGATAGAATTCAAGAAAAAATCCTATTAACGCCTGGATAGTCTGATATTCAAAAAGTAACGTTTTCGATAATGAGCCAAATGTTTTTTCTAATTGATTGGTCATTTGCATGGCCATAACTGAATCTATACCAT
Organism: Sporomusa sp. 246TCP1; assembly: GCF_057319775.1. Taxonomy (NCBI): domain Bacteria; kingdom Bacillati; phylum Bacillota; class Negativicutes; order Selenomonadales; family Sporomusaceae; genus Sporomusa; species Sporomusa sp. 246TCP1. Next base: position 2,557,968 of record NZ_CM170492.1, read on the forward strand.
ATTTTCCTAGGGGAGTATCCACTTCAATGCGGTGCGCCGGCAATTTGATTATTGAAGAAAGCAGCTTTGTGAAGTAGTTTGTTGCCCTTTCTTGGAGCAAATCTTGTGCAAATATCGGCACTGCTTTGTTTTCTTTTATAGTAAAAGAAACAGCTTTTGTTGCGGACATTGGTTTTAGGAATTCTGCTTTGAGTCGTTGAATATCTCCTTCTATTAGCATCACCTGATCCTTACCAGAAGTAAGACTTTGATACAATGCCTGAACACCAGTCGGAGTCCCTATGGCGATCATTCCCAATTTTTCCCTCATCATTTTTTCACTTTCTTTATTAACACTCATCCCTCCCTCTTGCCAGAGCGGCCAATTAATGGATAAAGTTTGACCATGCCGCCATTTGATAGCCACTAAGGTATTACGGTACTTAGCATAGGCATCCATAAAAGCGTTGGCTGCGCAATAGTCAGCTTGACCTAAATTGCCTAAAGCACCTGCAAGCGAAGAAAAAATAATGAAAAAATCAAGTTTTACATTTTTACTTGCCTGATCAAGATTTACCAGTCCGGTGACTTTAGGCGCTAGTACTTCTTGCAATTCCTCGCTGCTTTTTCTAATGATGAAATTATCCCGGATCACTCCTGCACAGTGGATGATGCCATCAAGACTGCCGTACTCCTCCAAAATTGTCCGAATCAGATCATTGACTTCGTTCTCCCGGCTCACATCAACTTGCTTGTAAATGATCCGTGCACCTAATTCTGCCAGTTCTTTAAGTTTGGCTTGCCGATTCTCATTCAGCATTGATCGGGCCGCCAGAACCAGGGTCGCGTCCCCAGTTTTACAGGCAATTTCTTTGGCCAAAACAAGTCCCAGGCCACCGGCGCCGCCGGTAATTAAATAGACCCCCCGGTCTTTCCAGGGGATCATTTTCGCTTCTTGAAATTCCACCTCGTTCCAGGCGGAAATTTGACGCCCGCCGTCCTGATACCGGATCCAGTTATTATCGAGACAACAGCTATTTTCTTCAAGTATTTTTATAATATTTTCCTCATCATCATTTGATTCCAGTTCAATTAACTGCCCGATCAGTTTCGGATTTTCCAGCTGCGCGGTCCTTAAGATTCCGGAAAGTCCGGAAAACAACTGGTTTTCCCCTAGGCCGGCAACCACTACCTGAACCAGCGTTTTATCCGGAGATTTGTCTTGAAGAATACTTTTAATTTCCTCTAATACAAGGCCGGCATAAATGCAGAATCTTTCCGCCACATTATTGTGTTCGGACGTTAATGCAACAAATCGCCCATTGTTCAGTTGAGATTCTATCCTGGTCATGACAGCTTGCTTCGGTTCACAATATATCACTACCCGCCGGGCGTGCACCGTGGCAGCTGTCTCTGCCGCCACGGTTTGTTCTTTCCAGCAAGGCTCAAGCATCAATGGGCCAAAATCATCCCGGCCTGTTTCGCCGCCTTGACTCTTTAATGATAATTCCTTCATCCGCACGCAAACCTTACCCTGGTCGTCACACCAATCTATATCAAGCTTCACCACCTCATCCCCGGCTTTACTGCCACTACTGTATTTAATGAATGCCCACATTTCCGACATGCATTGCCCGAGGATTGCAACTTCCCGCAAGGCAAAAGGCAACGCCGGTTGGGAGGCTGCACTGACGGAAAAAATATGACCGTCTGTGCCTGTCAATAAGCCGATTGACGCCTGTAAGCCGGCATCTGCCAAACTTGGATGCAAAACATATTGCTTTTCTGTATTCAATACCGAGGTTGGCAAGGATAACTTTGCCAACACTTGATTTATTCCCACATAAGCAATGTTAATTCCCTGCTGGCCCGGTCCATACTCAAGACCCATCATTCTAAAGGCATCGTAGTATTGATCTGCCGATAGACTGCCTTGACTGCATTCCGCCTGTAAAGCCTTGATATTCAGCCAGGGAACTTCCGCCACCGTATTAAAGGCGGCAGTTCCTTGACAGTACACTACCGGTTCTCCATCCCTGTCTTCCGGGTTGCAATATATTTCATAGGTAATTTCTCCGTTACTTGCGGCAAAGATATCAATATGCACATTAACTGCCTGGCTGTCAACAATAAGCGGTCGGACCCAGACCACATCTTTCAGATAGATACTGTTGTCCCCAATTACTGCCCCCGCCGATAACTCCACCGCTACCCGAGCAATTTCCAGGCAAGCCACCCCCGGCAGCATTTTCTGTCCTCTCACCACATGGTCCGCCAGGAAGAATTCCTGGCCGGTAAAAGTCGCGCTAAAGCGTTGTCTGGTTAAATCCGAGGTGTTTTGGTGTACCAAAGGGTGTAGTACGGCTGGAAGAACAGTACCCGCGGCTGCCTGATCATTACATTCCGTCTCAGGAATCCAATACCTCTCCCGGTCAAAAGAATAAGTAGGCAAACTTATTTTCCGAAGTTTAACAGCGCCATAAAGTTTATTCCATTCAACTCTTGCCCCCTGAACCCACAATTTTGCCAAGAGAGGACTCTTTTCCTTAATCCACTGCTCAACAGCCTCATTAACAGTAGCTTGAGAAATTATTTCTTTACACTTTTTCACTACCCCGTGAAAACAGTCGTCAATATCTTCATTTCCGGCAACAAACAACTCCAGTTTTTGCACCAATTCAACCATATGGCTAACAATAAAAACGACCCTACTTTCCATCCCTTCCCGCCCGGTTTGGAAAGTATAGGCCAGTTCCGCCGGTTTAATCCCGTTCGGGGCTTCAAGTGCATTGTTGGAGTTCTTTAGGAATACCAGGAGCTTTTGGACGTATTTTCTCAGACAGTCCTCATTCCTGGCGGAAATCGGTATAATAACCCGGCTTGCCTCCTGGATGGTAATCCTTGGTCGTTGTTTGTCGGTCGCAATATATTCTTCGATAATAATATGCGCATTACTGCCATTGGCGCCAAAAGCACTCAAGCCCGCCCGCCTGGGGCAACATATCTTTTCTCCGTTTAATTCAACTTCGGGCTGTCCCCATTTTTTAAGATTTTTTTCCACATAAAAAGGGGTATCACTAAAAGGAATATAGGGATTTAGTTTTGCCGAATGCAATGACGGAAATATTTCTTGATGTTTAAATTGCAATAACACCTTAGTAAGCCCGGCAATCCCAGCCGCGGCTTCCAAGTGGCCGATATTGGATTTAGACGAACCCAGGGCACAATATTGTTTGTCATCAGTCCATCTGTTAAATGCTCTCTTAAGTCCTTGAATCTCAATCGGGTCGCCTAATGAGGTGCCTGTTCCGTGAGCTTCAAGATAACTGATTGTCCGGGGATTGATTCCGGTTTTTGCCAATACATCAATAATAACCTCTGATTGCGCAACCGGATCAGGAACGGTCGCCCCTGCAGTTTTTCCGGCATGGTTTAATGCCGAACCTTTAATTAAGCCGTATATAGGATAACCTTCTTGTTCGGCCTGGGTAAGCGTTGTTAACAGCACAGCCCCAACTCCTTCTCCAGGCACGTATCCGTCACCGCCTTCCCCAAAGCTCCGACACCGCCCGTCTGACGAAAGAAATTGCGCTTCTTTAAGAAATATGTATTTATGCGGATGGGTAACAAGGTTAATTCCGCCGGCAATGGCATAACTGCATTCACGTTTTTTTATACTCTCACATGCCAGATGAATAGCGGTCAAAGCTGATGAGCACATACTATCAACAGCCAAGGACGGCCCATGAAAATTTAAGCAATAAGATACAATGTTCGGTATGACAGCCGGACTCACGCCAAAAGCCGTTGGCACGCCACGCTGCGTTATTTCCGCACTAAACAATTCGTAATGACTCCAAAATACCCCGGCGAACACCCCGACACTCAGGTCACTTGACTTTGGATAATTGTGTTTTAATCTGTCCGGACAAAATCCGGCGTTCTCGCAAGCTTCCCAGGCTGTCTCCAAAAAAAGCCTGGCCTGGGGATCCATAATTTCCGCTTGTCGGGGCGAGATATTGAAAAAAAGCGGATCAAATTGATCTATTTGCGTAAGAAAACCGCCGTACTGATAAAATTCATCCAAGTTAAACGCAAAATTGTAGTTTTCCCATCTATTTTTAGGTAAACCTGTAATACAGTCTTTGCCTGTCTTCAAATTTTCATAATACTGCTCCAGCGTATCAGCCATTGGATACCGGCCTGCTACGCCGATAATTGCAATGTCATCCATGCTGACTACCGCTTGTCCCGGATTTAGCACCGCTTTAATTGCAATATTCATAGTATTTGGCTTGTCTGCAACTATCTCCCTGTCTTCACCGGCTAAGCCCGGCAACTGGCCAATGTATTTGCGTATCTTGTCTTCCTCGCCCCAAAAAACGGTGCCTTGGACCATATCCTGATCCATCAACCTATCTAAAGCACCCAAGCCTGCTTGCGTCGGCAATGGTTTCATACCTGATAAAAGGTACATTCTTCGTTTCAGCCCACTGTCAACTTGCATTCCCCCCTCGGACCACAAAGGCCAATTAACAGTAAGTGTTTTACCGTAACGCAGGCCGTGTTTTACCTTTTCCTGCCGTACTAGGACGAATATATCCATGAACGCATTGGCACTTGCATAATCCGCCTGCCCTAAATTGCCGGTAATAGCTGAAGTAGATGAAAAGATAACAAAAAAATCAAGTTTTTCATTTTGTGTAATATTGTCTAAATTATCAAGTCCTCGCACTTTAGCCAGAAATACAGGTTCAGATTCAGATGAACTTTTTTTAATGATTACCTGATCATTTAACACACCCGCACTATGAAAAACGCCTGTTACATAGCCGAATTTTGCGTTTATCGAATCAAATGCCGTTTCCAAATCAGTTTTGTTGCTTAGGTCTGCTGCTAAATACAAAATCTCCGCGCCTTTTTTCCTTAGTTGCTGAATTTTTTCTTCCTTTTTGGCATCCAGCTGGGAACGGCCTATCAACGCTAGTTTAACTTTACATTTATCGGCAAGGTGGTTAGCGATTATAAAACCTAAACCACCCAATCCACCAGCAATAACATAAACTCCATTTTCTTTGCAATAGGAAACCGTCTGTTCCTGTTTATAGTTCCGTTCCCGCAACTGCCGGACATGCCTAAGAAGGCTTTCACCCTGATAATAAATATCTACACTGCCTTGTCCATGGTCGGCGGCATCCTGTTGCAGCCGTTCAATTATGGTCTGGGTTGATTGTGAACGCAGATGCTCAAAAACCAGAATTTGACTATGTACTTTAGGATTTTCCAAATAGGCGGTTTTTAGTAATCCGCCTAACGCAGCGGCAAACATATCTTCTTGGTTGGTATCTGTCACAATCTGCAAGAGAAGTTCTGACGACAAATTCTGCTGCAGCTGTTTTTGCAAAATATCTAAAAGCTGGTTAAATTTATCTTCTATCTGACATGATACCTCAGCACTATTAGAGGCCAAAGTAAAAATCTGGGCAACATCGGCAATACTCCCCAGAGCCAATTCCAACTCAGGCCATTCGCTATAGAGAATGATTACCTGATGACGGTTGGTAGTAATATTTTGCCCAACAACATTCTGTCTGCTCCAGACAGGTTCAAAAAATAATAAATTGTCATCGCTGTTAGGTGTAAAATCATCGGGAGTTTGGCCGTCAGAATCTATCGGTTGGTTGAAATACAGCCCATTTTCACACATCCCGGTGAAATATTCCGCCAAGCGCCGGATTGTTGAGTATTCGAATAAGAGCGTAGGATAAAGCTGTTTCCCTATTTTTTCTTCCAACACTCTTACTAATCCTAATAATTGTGTAGAATCCAACCCCAAATCATAGAATCCACTATCCAATCCAATAGCGTCGGCTTCCTTGTGCAGCAAATTGCCGATCTCCTGCTGCAGATAGCTGGCGATATCCTGCTGGGATGCGTTATGGGGTTGAGCGGCTTTTGCCGGCTGCGGCGCAACTTCGCTGGGATCTAATTGCCGCAAATCGGAATATTTCACTGTCGACATGGATATATGGTTGTTGTGTTCCACCAATTTTCTAATCAGTTGCGGATCCCTAACCTGCTTTATGGTTAATTTTTCGAATTCAGCCAACACCTCACCTGACTCGTTGAAAATAGTAATGTCAGTTGAGATAAGATCCGGCGGCAGTGGTTCGGGTTCCCCAATAGAATCGTGTTTCCTGGTATAAGTGTAAATTGCCTGGGGAAAAGGCCGCCGGATGCAAAAGCGCTTAATCATTAATGGAATATAGGGTACCTGGCTGTAAAACCTGTGAGGTTGTATACCACTCAACTGAAAAGAAGCCCCAGCCAAAGTTGAACCATCGAGAAAAGCGGGATGCGCCTGGAATTTATCACGATATTTTTCCGCCAACCCGCTTAAGTGAAGCTGCATTAGCTCTTCATCATCCCGCTGATATACAGTTCCCAATGTTTTCATAAACTCAAAGTGTTTGATATCCACCTGGCGAATCATAGCATAAACGTCATCCATGTCCCACTTCAGCTTTGAATCCGCAATGAATTTGCCGACATCCATTTTTTCTCCGTCTTGTCCAGCATCATGCAAAACAAGCAGACATTCCATAATTGTATCGCGCTGCGCATCAGCAACCTTAGCGTCCACTAATTTGTTACTTGTGACAACTACCTCCCAATTAGCTTGTTGCGGTGTAAAAGTTACCATTACATTTTGATCAAAATTTTCTGCTGTAACTACCGGTTGCTTGAATAAAATTTGCCGCAGTTCAATATTTAATGTGCCAAGATAGGTAGCAGATATCCGGTAAATCATATCCAACAGGGTTACGCCCGGCAGCGTCCGGATACCATGTACACGATGGTCACGAAGAATATAGTTTGAATTCCGGATTATCTGTGCATAAGTTTGAGCTGGTTTTTTATTTGTATCCAAGATTTACTCCCCCTCCAGATGAAAGAATTCTTCAAATTCTTCGGCTTCGCTATGCGGATGATACACCAAAAAATCCTGCATCACATCACTTTCCTGTTGGCAATTTTTCGTCATTTGCGGCCAATACCGCTTACGGTTAAAAATTATTTCATCTCCCCGCGGCGTGAGTGATGCCTGGTGGGTAGCAGGTACGCCCTCGTTACTGACAATAATATGGGCATTGTTGCCACCCAACCCAAACGCGCTTATCCCAGCCCGCCGGACACTACCTTCACCAGCCCACGGTTTTAAGCGCGTAGCAACATAAAATGGCGAATCCTTAAATTTAAACCTGGGATTGGGATTGTTGCAATGCAAAGTCGGCGGAATTTCCTGCTGGTTCATTGCCAGAAGCACTTTGATAATACTAGCCGCTCCGGCCGCGCTGAGCAGATGGCCGATATTGGTCTTTACACTGCCCACACCGCAAAACTGTTTTTTCCCGGTGTACTCGGTAAATACATCAGTCAGTGCTTTTAATTCAATAGGATCGCCAATTAACGTTCCCGTACCGTGCGCTTCAATGTAGCCGATAGTTTCCGGGTTAATCCCGGCCTGGGTAATTACCGTCTTAATAAGTTTGCGTTGGGCATCAGGATTGGGAGTTGTTACTCCCATGGTATTTCCGTCACTATTCACCGCCGATCCGTCAATAACTCCGTAGATTTTGTCCTGATCCCTTATTGCCTGGGACAGAGGTTTTAAAACCAGCACGCCACACCCTTCCCCAATGCCGATTCCGTCGGCCCCGGCGTCAAAAGTCCGGCAACTGCCGCCCGGGGATAATATCTTTTCGGCGCTCAAACTAAGATAAACTGATTCGTCCAGCAGAATTTCCACACCGCCAGCCACTGCGACCGTCGACTCGCCGCTTTGAATACTCTGCACCGCCAGATGAATCGCCGTCAGTGAACTAGAACACGCGGTATCTATAACCATGTTGGGCCCTGTAAAATTGCAGACATGGCCCAGATGCGCCGCGATAAAATTTTGTCCTGTACCAATAACCCTATTTTTGTTGAAACCGGCAAGTTTAGCGGCGAAGCAGCCGGTCCGGGCTCCGGTAAATACCCCTACCCTTTGGCCCCACAAAGAGTTATTCGCATAACCGGCGTCTGCCAGCGCTTCCATGCTCACCTCCAGCCATTGCCGTTGCAACGGATCAATCTGCGGCGCCAGAGAATCCGGGATTTTGAAATAACGGGGGTCAAATTCTTCAATTCCTGTTAAAAATGCCCCCCATTTGCTTATACTTTTCCCTTCTTGATAGCCTCGATTTTCATAATACTCTTTCCAATTCCACCGCGATTGCGGAACTTCTCGTATGCTATCCCTGCCCGATTTTAGGTTTTCCCAGTATTGAGCAATATTCCTTGCATCGGGAAAATGACAGGCCATCCCTATTACAGCGATTCTTTCCTGACAGTCGTGAACTTCGTTCTCAACTGATTGCTGATTTCTTCTCCGCCGCCAGTGAGGCGATATCTGTCTCTCCCGGTTACTCGGCACAATGTTTTCCTGATCCGCAGAATTTGACGGCATCAGAGCTTTTAATGCTTCTGGACAAGTCCGCAGCAAATAACCAGTCATACCTTTTAGTGTAGGGTGTTCCAAGAAGGCGGAAGGCTCCAAACTCACACCCGCCAAATCCCGGTCAATCTTGGTAATGACCTGCGCCAGCAAAATAGAATTCATGCCATAGTCTTGCAGTAGGGCATCTGCCTCCAGATTCGCCTGGTACATGCCCAATTCCCTGGCAAGCAACGCCCCTAACCAGTCCTGTGTTACCTGCGCCAGGGTACTTGTTATACTAACGCCAGCAATATTTATATATTTTTCCTGTTTTTCGTCCGGTGCTGCCGTATCCTCAATACTCCGCTGCAGCAGCCGTGAAGGATTCCATAGATCCGGATTAACCATTGCCGGCAAGACAACAGGACTAATATTGCCAGATAATATATAGTCAAGATATTGTAAACCTTCCTCATTTGTCAGGCTAAGCAGTCCGGTTTGCCGGTAGGCCCTGCTTTTGACTTCACCTGTGCCGGCCTCCTTCCAACTAGGCCACTCTATACTGACGACCGGACAGCCATGAACATTAGCCTCGGCGAAATAGTCCATATAGGCGTTTGCTGCCGCATAGTCGCTTTGGCCTGAAGCCAGAGTCGGTATAATAGCCGATACTGACGAAAACAGGACAAAGAACTGTAGGGGCTCATTTTTTACGCTGTCATATAAAACATCAAGCCCGACCACCTTGGGATCCAGTACCTGCCGCATATTGGCCATAGATTTGCGGATAAAGGCGGGATTATCAAAATCCCCCCGGCCCGCGCAATGGATAACCCCGCCTATCGGACCCAGGGTATTTACTATTTCCTGCATACTCATCCGAACAGCGCGTTCGTCGGTAAGCAAAACTGACCGCACTTGCACTTCTGCGCCCAGCGCCTCCAGTTCAGCCACTGCCCGAATTTTTTTGGCCACGGACGTATCCTGCCGCTGGTATGAATCCCATTGCTCACGCGGCGGCATTACCTCCCGTCCGGTAATAACCAGGCGCTTGACACCATACCGGCTGATAAAATGCCGGGCGCATAAGTAACCCAGTCCCCCTGTCCCGCCGGTAATCAACAATACATGCTTATCCGGGAACGCTAATAAAGGTTGATCAGCGTCTCCTGCCGACACTTCCGTCAACCGGGCCCGGTACCTGATCCCATTCCGGTAGCATACCTCCATATCTTCACTATTCTGACAAAATTCTGTGGCAATCTGTTCGGCTAACACCACGTCACCGGTAGCCGGATCGGCGTCCATATGCCTTGAACGCAAATATTTATACTCACTTTGCAGCATTCTGTACAACCCGGCCCGGAAAGCTCCGGACAAATTCACGGCGGTGTTCTCCAAAGACTCCAGTCCCCGGGTTACACCAAGCAGCATGAAACCGTCTGTAGGTTTTTGCTCCACCTGCCTCTGTAGCCACTCTAGCCACTCAACCGAATGATTCTTTTCCCGGCCGCAGCCTACCAAATCAATACAGCCCGCCAAATTCAGCCATTCACCATCCGACTGTCGGAGTTTTAGCCCAGCCTCACTTAAGTCCATAATTTTACTGTCAGCAATCAACCGTGTCAGTTTAAGCGCCAATTCCTTGGTCTCAGGAGTTGTTATTATAACAACATTCCGATCGGTTGTCGCACCCGGCTTGCCTGGACACAGTTCCCACTGTTTTGTTAACAGGCACATTTTTCGGGAGGAGGCGCAGGTTGTTTCCTGTACCTCCTCCCGTCCAATTAAACGCATCTCCCGTCCTGTTGGCTTGCCACCGACCGAAATCCGCTCAGACAGCCAAAACCGTTCCCGGGCAAAAGGATAGCCGGGCAAACTTACCCGGCGAGGCTTCACATTATCATAAAATTTGCCCCAGGGAAAAGCTAGCCCCTTAACCCACAGGTCTAAAATTTTGCCGTATTTTCTTTTCTCTACCCAGGCATCAATTGTCTTAGCCATATCTTCGTCTGCAGTCAACACTGCCAGAGTATCCTTATTGCGCTTAACCTGACCGCGGTATAAACTTGCTATACCGTCCTTACCTGCTATGAAATCCCTCAATTCTTCCGCTAATTCTACAGAGGAATGGACGGTTACCGCCAAACGCTCCTCCATTGCTTCCCGGCCTACCTGCAATGTATAAGCTATATCGGTTAAATCGGCAGCCGAAAGTTGCCTTGCTTCGATAAAGGTGAGCAATTGCTTTACCTTTTCCCGCAATTGTTCCTCATTCCTGGCCGACAAGACAATAATCGCCGGATTTTCCGGTGTGAGGGTAATTGGTGAATGCACCTCGGCCGGAATGTATTCCTCAAGTACTATTTGGGCATTGGCCCCTCCCGCACCAAAGGATGAAACGCCGGCAGTTCTTGGCCATTCCTTGCTGTCCCCGTTAATAGCAACTACCGGCCGTTCCCATTCTACCAGTTGCTGTTGTACGATGAAAGGAGTACTGGAGAAATCGATGTTGGGGTTAAGCACCTTGGCATGTAATGACGGTGCTATTTGGCGGTGTTTGAACTGCAGCAGCACTTTAGTCACCCCGGCAATGCCGGAGGCGCTTTCGCAATGCCCAATGTTTGATTTCACTGAACCGATTGCGCAAAACCCGTTATCCTCAGTACTCCGCCGAAAGGCGTTAGTTAAGCCGGCAATTTCAATTGGATCCCCTAATGCCGTACCTGTTCCGTGAGCCTCCATGTAGCTGATAGTCCGGGGATTAACCTGTGCCCGGTGTAATGCCCCGGCGATCAGTTCAGACTGGGCGCTGGGATTTGGCACAGTGTATCCATTAGTTTTTCCGCCAGTATTAATCATACTGCCTTTAATTATTCCGTAAATATGATCCCCGTCGGTGACAGCCTTAGCCAGTGGTTTCAACACAATTGCTCCTACGCCTTCGCCGGCAACGAATCCATCGGCCAGATCGCCGAAAGCCCGGCACCGATCACCGGCTGACAGCATTGTCATTTCCGCCAGCCTGACATAATGAACCGGGTCTACAATCAAATTAACGCCACCGGCGATGGCATATTCACTTGTGCCGCTGTACAGACTTTCCAACGCTAAATGAATCGCTGTCAAGGAAGACGAGCAAGCAGTATCCACAGCCATGCTCGGGCCTTGGAAGTTAAAAATATAGGAAATGCGATTGGCAATTGACCAATAACTGACTCCCGTGGGGTAGTTACTGTTCATTACCCCCACAAACACACCGATTTTTCTATTGTCACCCAGTGATGCCGGAGTATATCCGGCATCCTCGATACTCACGTAAGCCGTTTCCAGAAACAGTCGTTCCTGAGGATCCATCTGCCTGGCTTCACGTGGAGAAATCTGAAAAAACAACGGATCAAATTTATCTATATCGTCAATAAAGCCGCCCCATTTAGTATATATTGACCCCGATTTTCCTTTTCCTTCAAGGAAGTATTTTCGCCAATTCCACCGGTTTTGAGGTATTTCGGTAATGCAGTTTCTCCCTTCCTGCAGATTTTTCCATAATTCATTTACATTATTGGCACCCGGATAACGTCCGGCCATACCGATAATCGCAATATCCCTCACCAGAGGCATCTGCGGTGCTGATCTGACAAATCCCGATCCGCAAAGAAACCGCCGGTTCTTACTCAACCGAGGCGTAACCGTCTCCGTTGACGCCTTGGCGAACATTTTTCCATTACTTTCGGCAACTCCGTCATTTTCCTGTTCGTCCAATCCGGTCAGCGCAGCCAGAGCTGCCTTCTGCGTTTGCAGAAAATGTTCCACCAAGGCGTCAATAGTTTGATGTTCAAAGAATAGAGTAGTGCTGATATTGCTGAATACCTTACGCAGACTATAAGTTAATTGCCCGATTAGAATCGAATCTATGCCATATTCGCCCAGTGGTTCAGCGGAATCAATCCCGCCGACCGGCATTTTAAGTATTTCTCCCACCAGCTTTTTGAAATATTCCGTACTCTTTTCCCGCAGCAAATCCTCTATTTTGGTTGTTGCCGACCACTGAGCGGACTGTTGCCGGAGTAACTGCTTAGGCTCCACTGTCTTAACTTTTGGTTCCGCCCGGCGATTAATCTGCCGTTTTTGTCGGACAATTCCGTCACTTTGAGCGATGACAACCTGTTGCCCCTGCTCGTGACAGGCTTGTGCTGGAAACAGAACCGGACTGAAGCCTTCGCTTGCCAGCACTTGCCGCCAGGTGTCCGGCAGCAAGCCGGGACACCCCGGTATGCGTAAAGAAGCGTCGTCGTACAGCCACCACCCTTCAAGCAAGCCAAAAGTCAAATGAGTAAACAATGAATTGGTACTTAACTCATTTAAAATAACCACCCCGTTGTTTTTTAAAACCTCTTTGACATTGCGCAAGGTCTGTCGGATATTGCGAGTAGCATGCAACACATTAGCCGCTATTACGATATCATAACCGCCTTGGTCAATCCCTTGGCCGGCAACCGGCGCTTCCACGTTAAAAATCTTGTAGGTCAGATAAGGATTTTGCGGCCCGTACTCCCCTTCTGCGTACCGCAAGAAAGCTTGGGAAATATCACTATAACAATATTCCTGAATATATTGTTGATAAGGCTTCAGTTTATCAAAAATTGCCGCGCTGGTCCCCCCAGTACCGGCACCGAGTTCAATAATCCGCAGACGGATAGCCGGGTCTTTCCCTATCCGCTCAACAATATAGGCCATCAACCAATTGGCAACAACCGCATTAAAGAAATCGGCAACATTGTTGTTCTTATATATTCCCGCTACCAGTTCAAACGAAGCTCCGGGAAAAATGATATCTGTCGCCCGTACCTTGCCGGCTAGAATTTCCGGCAACGCCAGCAAAGTTTTCTCCAGCAGGATGATTTTCGCTTTGCTGTCGGGATCAGCCAACCAGATGTCTTTGTTGCGATTCCATTCCGTCCAGGCGGCTGCTGCCGCATCCGGCACCGCCGGAGCGATTACAGTGCAAACGTCTCCTTCGCAGGTCAAGTAATTATGCCGGATCAGAACTTCAATGCTTTCACTTAACCACCTTTCATATATCTCACCCAGCCCATTCTGGGTAATAAGATTTGCTTTGACTGATTTTTCTTCAGTAAACATACCCATCGCCTGCAGTTGGTTCCAGAGCAAACGGGCCAGCAGTTCGTCCAGATTTGCGGTAAACCCGCCTGCTTCCGGTTTAACCGCCGGAATTGCCGAAAACTGTTCGGTTTTGGACAGCGCAATGGTTCGAATACCAGGCAGGCGATTTGGCAAATAAACGGTAATAACTTCTCCAGCGTCAATTCCGACCAATGCCTGCTGCCCGGTGATGTTAACCAACGCCATGCTAGCGCTTGGCCCGGCCAAGAGCTTCTCTAATGCCGCCATAGCTTCCGGCCCGTCAATTGCGCCGATACCGGCCTTCGCCATCCGCTTTTGGTAAGTTTCAGACGCAACAACGCCGACGCTGCCCCAATAACCCCAATTCATGACTTTTACAGGGCAGGACCATTCCCGTGAAAGCCGCTGCGCGAATGCATCCTCAAAAGTGCAACCAGCGGCGTAATTGCTTTGTCCGGCTGCTTTGATAAAGGAATTAATAGAAGAAAAAAACAGTGCAAAATCCAAAGTTTCATGTTGAAAAACCTGTGCCATGCGCACACATATATCAACCTTGGCCGAAAGTCCGGCTTTAAATCTCTCCTCGCTCATTCCAGCCAAACCTTGATCCTGTAGTACAATTGCCGAGTGTATTATGCCATCGATTTTGGTGAAACGCTGCTTTATTTCCATATAGGCCTGGTATAAAGCTTGTTGGTCGGTAGCATCGGCGGTAATATACAATGGCTCCGGCCCCGACCCGGCCAGTCTGGTAATTTTATCTTGAACCGTATCCTGCTGTCGGCGACCTATCCAAATGATTTGCGCCTGATAATTGCGGATTATGTACTCGCTCCAGGTTTCGCCAATGCCGCCGGCGCCGCCAATTACCACATATACGCCGCCGGGTTTGTACAGTGACCGCTCCCGGTTGGGGCAATGATTTAAAATCAGTTTCTGCCTATACCACTCCCGCCCCCGATAAATCCAGGCATTTCCCTGGGGATCAGGCGGTAAGGCCAAAATATCGGCAACAGGCCAGTCCCACCCAGATTCGGTGTCAATCAGCCGAGTCTGCCAGTTGGGATATTCTTTAGCCAGTGACCCTACCAATCCGTGCAGACTGGTGTGGGTTGGGTCCACGATGTCCTGGCTGTGAACCGGTTGACTTGCTACAGTGAATATACTCAACCCCAGATCCATAGTTCCATAGTCCAACTGTAGCAAGGCTTTTATAAACCGAAAAAATTGCAACACACCATTATTCTGCCCGGCAATAATTGCTTCTTCGCCCGGATGCGCTACCACACTTGGGGGAACAAGCCAAAAGATGTGATTAATGGCACCTTGCTCTCCCAATTTATTTGCTATTTCGTCAATACTATCATCAACCGTAACATCAATAATCCGTGCTTGCGGGTAGCACTGTTTAATAGCGGCTCTACCTGTCTCCGTCCCACCAATAATTACCACCCTATCGCCAATGCCCGGATAGGCTTGTCCCTGCTCCGGCGGTGTTACGTCCCATACCGGGCTAAGCATTACAGTCCCCGCAAGCGATTCACCGGAAAACTTGTTAGAAAGACCCGTGGGGTCTTTAAACGTGGCCAGAAAGCTATCCTTTCCGTCAGCGCAAGAAACAGCCGGCGATATACTGTCGGTCTTGATTCCTCCTTCAGGCAATCTTGTTGTTAACCCTTGTAGCCGCACACAAACGCGGCCGGTTTCGTCACACAATTCAATATCCAGATTATTGCCGTTGTCCCGGGCCCCGCCATTAATACCGTATCTGACAAATGCCCACATAACCGGTTCGCATTTGCCAACAACTTCTAACTGTTGCAAGGCGAAAGGCAACGCCAGTTGTGGATTACCGGAATTCAGTAGCAGCGATACTTGCGCGGCGGAATCCAGTAAACTGGGATGAAGTGCAAACAGATCCATGGTCACGGCAACCGTAGCAGGCAAAGACAGCTTTGCCAGCGCTTGCCCCTGCCCCAGATAAACCTGCTCAATCCCCCTGTGTCCTGGCCCGTAGTCAAGCCCCAGCACCCGAAAGAGTTCATAGCATTGGTCGGATGAATAATTCTTTCCATCGCATTTAGCCTGCAAATCAGGCAAATTCAAAGCCGGGATTTCCGCCACCGGATCGAAAACAGCACTTCCGTCACAGTGCACCGTTAATTCTCCGTCTCCCTCTCCCACCTCACTGTAAATTGAGTAGGCAATTTCTCCGTTGTCTTTTGGCAAGAGTCCTATATGTACCAGAACTGGCCGATCCACCACGACAATGGGATGGATCCAAACCACATTTTTCAACCGCATGTTCCTTGCGTCTCGCCGCACGCTTCCCGCGGCCCGCTGCAATGCCGCATATGCCATTTCCAGGTATGCTACCCCGGGAAATACCCGTTTGCCTTGCACCAGATGATCTGCGAAAAAAAACTCCTGTCCGGAAAAAACTGAACTAAAGCGTTGTTCAGTAAAATCCGACGTGTTTTGCTGCAGCAGCGGATGAAGATCACCGACTAGCATACGGTTTACGGCTGCACCACCAACAGGTTTGGCGGGTTCAGGAATCCAATGACGCTCTTGGGCAAAAGGATAAGTTGGCAGACTGATTCGACGCGGTTTAATCTCGGTATATAGTAAGTGCCAATCTAATTCCAACCCCTTTACCCACCACTCGGCCAATTTTTCCATTTTACGTTTAGTAATCCATGTTTGGATTAGTTCCCAGGAGTCCTCATCCGCCTTCAACAATGCAACGGCGTCTTTATTTTGTTTAACATGGCCCCAGTAGCAATCGGCAATTACTTGGTCCTGTAAAAATGCCGTCAATTTTTGAATTAATTCGTTGATATCCCGCACCACGAATGCCACCCGTTCTTCTAACGCCTCTCGCCCGACTTGCAGGGTATAGGCCAAATCCATCAAAACAACCGGGCCACCGGTCCGGGCTGTTTCGCCGAAAAGACCCCCAGGGTCATTCGGGGATGGAGAAAGAGTATTTTTTAAAAATTTAATAATTTTTTTGGCGTAGCAGCATAATCGTTCTTTATTCCTGGCGGAAAGGGGAATTACTACCTGTTCCGTCTGGGATGCATCAATTTGCGAAAATTGTTGTTGCTGCGAAATATATTCTTCCAATATAATATGGGCGTTTGACCCATAAGCGCCGAATGAACTTAAGCCTGCCCGACGTGGAAAAGCAACCGGCCGTCCGCCATCCATTATTTCCGGCTGTTGCCACTGCTCGGTTTTGCCCTGCACATAAAATGGAGACTGGGCCAGATTTATATACGGATTAAGTTCCGCAGAATGGAGGGAAGGAACAAGGGTCCGGTAATAAAGCTGCAAGACGGACTTGTGTAAACCACTGATCCCGGCAGCCGCCTCGGTATGTCCGATATTTGACTTCACTGAACCAAGTGAACAAAATTGCCGATCCGCCGTATGACGTTCAAAAGCCTTCATTAATCCTTCAATTTCAATGGGATCCCCTAAGGACGTCCCTGTTCCGTGTGCCTCAACATAGCTGATAGTCCGCGGATTAATTCCGGACTTTTCCCAGCAAGCCAGAATCATGTCCGCCTGAGCTACCGGACTTGGCACTGTAACCCCGCTTACAGCGCCGCCGTGATTAAGAATACTACCTTTAATGACCGCGTAAATATGATCTTGATCCTGGATAGCCTTTCGCAACGGCTTCAGCAAAACCACGCCAACACCCTCACCTGATACGAAGCCGTTGCCTCCTTTACCGAAAGCGCGACAACGCCCCTCACTGGAATACATATCCATCATGCCATATGTCAAATATTTGTGAGGGTGCAGTGATAAGTTCACGCCACCCGCCAACGCCACTTCGCTTTCCCCGTGTTTAATACTCTCCAATGCCAAATGCACTGCCGTCAGCGAAGAAGAACACAAGGTATCAACCGCCATACTGGGACCATGAAAATTGCAAAAATAAGAAACCCGATTGGCAATCGGCGCAGTATTTGGCAATACGGGAAATACTTGCCCGCCGGTTGTAGCTTCTGACCCCAGTAAAGTATAATCCTTATGCATGACCCCGGCAAACACCCCAACTTGCCGACGGTTATTCCTGCCGCATGGTTCTACCAGCGTTTTGGGTGTATAACCGGCATCTTCTATCGCTTCCCAGCAGGTTTCCAGGAACAACCGCTCTTGCGGATCCATAAGCTCGGCTTCCCGAGGTGATATCCGGAAAAACTGAGCATCAAAACAATCCGGATTGTCAAGAAAACCGCCCCATTTAGACATATCCTTTCCTGACGGGGATTTCAAAGCGGCAAACCGCCGCCAATCCCAACGCGATTCAGGTATTTCGCCAATACAATCTTTTCCCGCTTGTAAATTGAGCCAAAACTCCTGCAGGTTTTTGGCCTGGGGATAACGACCCGCCATGCCGATAATGGCTATGTCGTCATCAGAATTGGGTTCAAACGCCCTGTGGACGATTTCCGGGAAAGTTTCAGTTGCAGCGTAAGCTTCTTCCTCAACCTTGTTATCATGAATCGCGGTTTGCCAGCCATCAGACGCTTCCAAAAAACATTCGGGATAGCTACTGGCTAAATAATCGGCTAATACGAGAATTGACGTATATTCAAACAACAAAGTTGGGGAAAGCGGTGTACCAGTTTTTCTTTCCAACACCTTCACCAGTTCCAACAATGATGCTGAATCAAGCCCTATATCGTAATAGCCGACCGCAGGTTCTATTTCCTCGGGCGACCGGTTTAATTGCGCCGCGATTGCCTGTTGTAAAAATTTTTGCACAACATTTAGCAAACCGGTATCCGAGTCGGTAAACTCCGTCCGGGGAGAAATCACCGGTTCATGCTCAGCCGGATGTCTTGTCGCGCTTGACTGCGGTAATTGTACCGCGTGAACTGCGCTTTCGTCCGACTTATTTTCCGGTGTTTGCCGCATATTTTTCTTTAAGTTAGGATTAATAGACTCGGCATCCCGCACTAGTTTGACAGCAAGATTTACCAATTCCCCAACCTTTTTTCCAGATTGATCAAAAAACTCCAGCGTCAAATACAGAAGCTCATTTTTCCGGCGTATTTTCGTTGACTGCACTCTGGTAAGACACTGTTTTTGCAATAAAGCTGTAGCGCGGAATGATTCATAATGCAGTGGCAAAAACAATCGTTGCTCTCCTTGTACTAAAGCCGCAAGCAATGCCCCTGCTCCTATTGCGCTGCCGTCAATGAGAACCGGATGAAACATAAAGCTGTCCGCAGTAGACCAGGCATCCTGTCCGGCGGCAACATTGATGACAACGGCTGAATCCACCAGGTAAACCTGTCCCGCCGCTTTCATAAATCCATCATGACAGAGTTCTTGACGACGGTACTGTTGATATACTTCTTCCAAACTGATAATCTGCGAGGACGACCGTTTTATTAGCGACAGATTCAGTTCTTCGGCAAACAATCCGGATTTCTGTCTATACATTTCGGCAGTAACATATCGTTTTTTACCTGACAATGGAATTCCTTGCCGCTCCTCATCGCCTTCAATAGTAATCAGCCACTGTCCCTCACTAGTTTCCCGGCATTGAATGCTGAGCAGAACATCGTAATCCGGCCCGATAAGTAGCGGGCTGTATATAGATAAATTACGCAATTCAAGTTCGGTAAAATCATAATGATTTTTTCGAAATATTTGATAAATCAAGTCTATGTACGCTAAACCCGGCAACAGCTCTTGACCGTATACCTTGTGATTACTCACTATGGGATTATTCAAAGACAGCTTAAATTGCTCAGCAATCATTTTCTACTTACCTCCTAAATGAATCTCCTAATTGAATGATTCCCATACCATTTTCCGAGAAATAACCTGCGGAATATTATAAATAGTCTTTCGCTTCAATTCCGGAAACGGTAGCGGCTGCCGTGCTACCTGCCGCAGAGTTGCGTCTCTCCAGGCTTCCAAAATTACATGAGCATTGGTCCCACCGTCAGCAAAACAGTTAATGGCCGCCCCTAATGGGGTTTCCGACCAGGCGATTGCTTTTCGGCAGAAGGAAAAAGGCGATGCTACAATATCATAATGGGTCATCGCCTGCTGTCCAGAAATAAAAGGAGTAAATTGCCGGTAATGCAGCATTAATGCAACTTTAATTAAACTTGCCATCCCCTCAGCACACAACGGATGTCCGATATTAGGCTTAATCGAACCCAACCCTAAAGCAACCGAACTGTCAGATCGGTAAACAGCCTGGATGGCTTTCAGTTCAATCAAATCAGTAACCTCAGATCCTGATCCATTAGTTTCAATATAGCTGATTTCTTCCGATCTTTTGCCGCTTCTCGCCAATGCAGCCTGCATTACCGCTTTTTGCGCCTGAAGGTTAGGAGTCGCCGGACCCGCAGTCCGCCCGTCGTTATTGATGGCCGCCGCTTTAATCACAGCGTAAATGTGATCTCCGTCCTTAAGGGCTTGCTCCACTGTCTTTAATAAAACCAGCCCCACGCCTTCTCCCGGTACTACTCCCCCCGCCCGTTGATCAAAAACATGGAAATCCAAACCTTTATTTAATATTTTTCGTTGTTCAAATATCCGGTGCGCCGCGTCCGTAGTCAACAAACTTACTCCTCCGACAAGCGCTGAATCAATCTCCTCGCCCCGCAATGCCTGAATCGCCATATTCATCGCCGTTAGGGCCGAAGAACAGGCCGTATCCACCACCACGCTGGGACCACGTAAATCAAAAAATTGCGATATATTGGCAGCTAGGTAGTTCTGACCAACTGAGATAATGGGATTTCGCGCCTGGCGAAGCCTGACTTCGTCCGGCCGGTGCTGGCTGCGGGCACCAAGGTATACTCCGACTGGTTTACCCTTGATTTCCTGCGGGTAATATCCCGTATGATGCCATAGTTTAAGACTTTCTTCCAATACCACCAAAGCCTGCGGGTCCATCGCCCGCGCATCTTCTTCGGGAATCAGAAAAAAAGCGGGATCGAAATGGCTAATATCGTCTAATAAACCCGCATAAAATGATGTCGCATAACCCCATCGTTCCTCCGGCACAAGCCGTATAGCCGACCGGCCTTCTAACAACATCTCCCAATACCCATCCAATGAATCCGCCCCGGGAAAGCGGCAGGACAGCCCCACAATGGCAATGTCCGAATGATTAGCCGCTTGATAAGTTTTCTTGGTCAACTCTGTCGCCTGGATAATTGGCGCAACAGGCCGGTTATATGTTGCCGGCACCAACTTTTTAGCCAAAGCGGCGGCATAATTGCCTGTCAGCCGTGCTGCCAGCGACTCGATTGTGGAATATTCCAACATAAGCGAGGGATCTATGTCCTGGTCCAACAGTGCGTTAATTTGCCGCGATAATTGAACCAATAAAACCGAATCTATGCCATAATCTTGAAATGGAATATCTATGTCAAACTTTACCGGATCTATTTTTAATTCCCGGGCAAATAATGAACTCAACCAGGCTTGCGTGGCTTGTATAAGACTATCCGGACTTGGCGGAGAATCCGGCATATTGAAATTCCGGGACAAACCATCCAATGCAACGCTTCCGGCAATTCTGCGCTGCATCAGTTGCTGCGGTTGCCACAAGTCTGGGTTAACGACGGCAGGCATTACAACCGGACCTATGTTGCGGGCAAGGATATGATCCAGCAATTGCAAGCCTTCTTCATCTGCCATGCTCAATAGACCAGTCAGTTTATAAGCTTTGCTTTTAATTTCACCCATACCGGTGTCTTTCCAACTGGGCCATTGAATACTGATAACCGGACAATTGCCTGCAATGTTGGCAGTCGCAAAATAATCCATATACGCGTTGGCCATGGCGTAATCGCTTTGTCCCGCAGCCAAGGTGGGAATAATCGCCGAAACTGAAGAAAATAACACAAAAAACTTTAATGGCTCACTTTTAACACTTTGATAAAGGATTTCAAGTCCGTTAACTTTAGGACTCAACACCTGCTGAATTTTTGCAGGGGATTTACGGATAAACGCCGGACTTTCAAAATCACCAATTCCCGCGCAATGAATAATCCCTCCTATCAGCCCCAGCGTTCTCCTTATCTTTTCTATACTATTTTGCACAGCTTGTTCATCCGTCAACTGAACCGATAGGACCTGGACCTTCGCCCCCAGTGCTTCCAAAGCTTTTATTGCCTGAATCTTCTGCGCGGCGGAAGAATCCTGACCCTGAAAGCAATCCCACTGTTCCCGTGGCGGCAATGCCTCCCGTCCGGTAAGTACCAGAAGTTTGACCCCGTAATGCAATACAAAATGTTTGGCGCACAAATAGCCGATGCCGCGGGTTCCGCCAGTGATCAGGAGCACTTGATCTGCAGAAAACACCAATTCCGATTTTACCTGCTCCACCACCGGTTCAGCTTTAAGATGAGCCCGGTAACGAGCCCCGTTGTGATAGCAAACTTCCCCATCCTCACTGTCTACGTAAAACTCTGCGGCAATCTGTTTTGCCACCGCTGCCACATCCATATCCGGAGCCAAATCGACATGACGAGACCGCAGGTGACTGTATTCGCTTTGCAGCATACGGTACAATCCGGCGCGGCAAGCACCAGACAAATTAACGTCCGTCGTTTGGTGCGACTCCAACCCTTGGGTCGCACCAAGCAGCAGCAAGCCCTCCCGGTGTCCATACTCAACCAATCCCTGCAACCAGATGAGCAAATCGGGCCACTCGCTCCTTTTTTTGCCGCAGCCGGTAATATCCACACAGCCATCATATTTTTTCCAATTCTCGGCCTGAACAGATACCCGGCAGTCATCCATCGCCAAAATTTCATTCTCGGGAAAATAACGTGAAAGCTCGATAGCTAATTGGTACGTTTCCGCTGTTGTAAGAATAGCGATAGTACGGTTGAAGTGCTGCGTGGACGCAGCCGAACACAGTTCCCACTGTTTTTTCAGCAACCATCTTTCCCTTGGTACTAAGCAGACTCTGTCATTCTGAGTGGAAACTTCCATCGCATTATCCTCTTGGCTGACTTCAGGCACCCAGTAGCGTTCCCTGGCAAAAGGATATGTTGGCAGACTAATCCGGCGGGGCTTTGTCTGCCCATACAGTTGATTCCAGTCAAATACCAAACCTTTGGTCCAAAGATCGACAAGTTTAGCAAATTTCCCTTTGGTTACCCACGCAACGATTGTATTCGCCATGTCATCATCAGCGGCAAAAACAGCCATGGTCTCCTTATTGCGTTTGACTTGCCCCCGGTATAAGTCTTCAACATCATCCCGCCCGGCTAAAAAATCGGCCAGTTTTTCTTCAAGTTCGGTAATTGAGCCTACTATCAGCCCCAGACGTTCTTCCATAGCCTCGCGCCCCACCTGCAGGGTATAGGCCAGATCTGCCAAGCTGTCAGCGTGCCACGCAACAACTGCAGACAGCAGTTGTTGCACCTGCGTTTTAAGCTGTTGTTCGCTTTTTGCCGATAATACAACTATTGCCGGACTGTCGGCGGTAATTGTTATTGACGGCTGCACCTGATCTTTAGGTATGTATTCTTCCAGCACTATGTGGGCATTCGCGCCGCCGGCGCCAAAAGCAGATATGCCGGCAAGCCGCGGACATTCCCTGATTTGACCGTCGACCTCGATTATCGGGCGTTTCCATTCGGCAAGTTCTTGTTGAACCACAAACGGGGTATTGCTGAAATCAATGTTGGGGTTAAGTGCCCGGGAGTGCAACGACGGCGCTATCTGGCGATGTTTAAGCTGCATCAGCACTTTTGTCACGCCGGCAATACCTGCCGCGCTCTCGCAATGCCCAATGTTCGATTTGACTGAGCCGATGGCGCAAAACTGTTTGTCTGTTGTATATTCCTGGAAAACCTTCTGCAACCCTGCTATTTCGATTGGATCCCCTAGCACCGTCCCGGTGCCGTGTGCCTCGATATAGCTGACAGTCTTTGGATCTATACCGGCTTCCAAAAAAGCCTTTCTTATAACGCCGGCCTGGGCGTTGGGATTAGGCACCGTGTATCCGTTGGTTTTTCCGCCATGATTGATTGCGGTTGCTTTGATAATACCGTAAATGTGATCCCTGTCGGCAACAGCCTTGGCGAGCGGTTTCAGTAATACCGCACCGACCCCTTCTCCCGGCACATAACCGTCGCCTCCTAGGCCAAAACTTTCGCATCGCCCCTTGCTAGAGACAAACTTGCCCTGTCCAAGAAACAGGTATTTATTAGGATGAATTGAAACATTGACGCCTCCGGCAATTGCCATTTCGCAATC
The DNA here is from genome assembly GCF_057319775.1 of Sporomusa sp. 246TCP1. Taxonomy (NCBI): domain Bacteria; kingdom Bacillati; phylum Bacillota; class Negativicutes; order Selenomonadales; family Sporomusaceae; genus Sporomusa; species Sporomusa sp. 246TCP1. The sequence goes on from NZ_CM170492.1 coordinate 2,581,840, forward strand.
GCCCCGCAGCAAACTCTGACGCGCCAGATGAATTGCCGTCAACGAGGAAGAGCACATGGTATCCACCGCCATGCTGGGACCATGCAAATTGCAAAAATATGACACCCGATTGGCTATTGAAGCCGGAATCCCCCAGACAGCCGCCGTCTGCCCCTGGATTGTCCGCTGGGCACCATATAACTGGTATTCTTCGTACATTACTCCCACATAAACTCCGACATTTCCCTCCAACCCAGTTCCCTTGCAAGCGGCAAGATTTTCCCTGGTGTAACCAGCATCCTCCAAAGTTTCATAGACGCATTCCAAAAACAAGCGCTCCTGAGGATCCATGATTTCCGCTTCACGGGGCGAAATATTGAAAAACAGCGGATCAAATAAATCCACGTCTTGTAAAAAGCCGCCCCATTTACTATAGGTTTTTCCCGGTTTAGTCCTGTCTTCGTCAAAATATAGGCTGTGGTCCCAACGCTCTCTGGGAATCTCGGTAATACAGTTCCTGCCTTCCCGTAAATTTTTCCAAAATTCGTAAATATTTTTCGCACCCGGATAGCGTCCGGCTATGCCGATAATTGCAATATCTGAAGTTTCCGTCGCAATCCGTAACCTGGAAGTAAGAGGGGAAAAATGTGAGCGCCACTCTCTGCCTTGCAATATTACAGGTTCAGCCGTATTCCTGGCATCGGCGGGATTTCCTCCTGTTGCCGCCGTTTCCTGAATGCCCGCCAATTCTACTAGCTGGTTGTGGTGCAGTTCAAGAAAATACCCGGCTAGTTCCTGAATGTTATGGTATTCAAAAAACAACGTTTTCGGCAGTGAGCCAAACACCTTTTCCAGTTGGTTAGTCAATTGCATGGTCATGATTGAATCTATTCCGTATTTCTCAAACGGATCACTTGCTTCAAGCCGACTTAACGGCAGCTTGAGAACAGTTGACAGCAATTTTTTTAGATAAGTTGTCGTTTTTCCCTTAAGAAAATCCTGATTTAAACTAGGTAATGTCTTTTCTTCTGTTCTCGCCGACATTGAGTACCTTTCTCCAATCTCTGGCAACGACTGCCCCAACCGCTCCAAAACAGCACTCTTACACACAGTAAGCAGATATGCGGTAATTTTGTGAATAGTTGGTTGTTCATAAAACAGGGTCGGAGTCAATTCCAGTTTGTACTCCTGGTTGATCGCATTAATCAGATCATTCAACATAATCTGATCAAATCCATACTCTATCAATATACTGTCAGCGTCAATATCTTCCATATTAACATTAAGCGATCTGGCGACCTTTCCCGTTAAAAATAATTGTATTTTTTCCGTAAGTCCACTGCATTCGTTTCCTATAACAGCCAAACCGGCCAAATTACCACCTTTTCTCTCTTGCATATCGATAAATGCCACTGGCGACAACAGTTTCTGCTTCAATCGGGTGGTATTTCCCTTTAGCACCATCATTTGATCCTGACCTGACGCCAAAGCTTGGTACAAAGCCAAGATACCGGTTTCGGTCGGCAGAGCCGCCATACCCGTTTCCTGCAGCATCATCTCTTTTGTTTCCTTGGCAACTTGCATGCCGCCTTCTTGCCACAGCGGCCAATTGATTGACAATGTTTGTCCATACCGCTGTCCCGCTGCTGCTAAAGAGTTCCGGTACTTAGCATATGCGTCCATAAAGCTGTTTGCGGCAGAATAGTCAGCCTGCCCAACATTCCCGAAACTTCCCGCTATCGAGGAAAAAAGCAGAAAAAAATCAAGTTGAAATTTTTTACTTGCCTCATCAAGGTTTACCAATCCTGAAACCTTAGGTGCTATAACATCTCCTAACTCATCCTTAGTCTTCTTGAGAATGTAATTATCCCGTATTATTCCTGCGCAATGAATAATGCCGTCAATTCTCCCGAAAGCATCTTGAATATTACGGAATAACGCGGCGACAGCCTGGGCATCAACTACATCAACTTGCTTGTATATAACCCTTGCACCAAGTGTTTTCAATTCCCTTATCTTCTCTTGCTGAGCCTCACTAAGTTCCGAGCGACCGATAAGAAACACCGTCGCATCTTTAATTCTGCCAGCAATTTCTTTAGCCAAAATAAAACCTAAACCGCCAGTACCGCCAGTAATCAAATAGATCCCCTGATTTTTCCAGGGGATTTTTGTTGCTTCCAGAAAAGCCTCCGTTTCATCCCAGCCAGCTACCCATCGTTTTCCGTCCTGATAGCGAATCCGGCTGTCCTGGGGAAAACTGCTGTTGGTTTTCAGTATTTCGATAATTCCCTCCATAATGTCTAATTCAATTAGTTGCCCGACTAATTGCGGGTTCTCCAAATGTGCAGTCTTTATCAGCCCAGAAAATCCGGCAAAGAGTTGTCGCTCATCGTTAATTGGTACTACAATTTGTACCAGAACTCTACCCAAAGATTTTTCTTTGAGAATTTTTTGTATCTCGCCAAAAATCTGAGCTGTGTAATCCTGAAACCGTTCAGCTATATTTTGCCGCCGTGACATCTGCAACGTAACACAGTGCACGCCTTTTTTCGAGATTTCAGTGCTGTTTTGGCAAACACCATCCACCTCGCAGAAAATTGCCAAACGCTGGTCATAGACGATTGGATCAATGCCCGAAAGAATTGCTTTTTCTTTCCAGCATGGATAAAGGGTTAACGTGCCATTTGCTGCTGAAGATTCTGTAGTGTTTCTCGCTTCTTCCATAACTCTCGTTGTGTATCCCCTCATCCGAAGCCGAATCACACCTTGATCATCGCATAAATCTATATCAAACTTTGGCATTTTACCACTTGTTTCGCTGCTGGATTTGTAACGAATGTATGCCCACTGTACTGACAGGCAGTTGTCGAAGACTTCAAGCTCTTGCATAGCAAAAGGCAGCGCTAGTCTGCTTTCCCCGGAATTAATCAGTAACGCAGCCTGTAAAGCCGCATCTACAATACTTGGATGTATTACGAAATGTTCTTTCATCTTCGCAACGGCAGTTGGCATAGCCAGCCTCGCCAAAATTTGTTTCGAGCCAATAAACACTTTTTCAATTCCCTGATGCCCGGGACCATACTCAAGGCCCATAGCCCGAAAAGCCTCATAACATTGATGGGAACTGATACTGTTTTGGCACTCAGCCTGAATAGCTGCCAAATCCAAGCAAAGCAGCGCTGCCTTCGGACTTAACATAGCACTGCCTTGGCTGTAAACAACATATTCGGAATCATTATCCCGCTGCTGACTGTAAATTTCATAAGTAAATTGGCCGCTGACCTCGGGACATAGTCCAATATGTAACCGGATAGGCCACGCCCCCGAACTAACAGGTCTGATCCAAACTATATTTTTGAGACAGATAATATTCCGGTCACTGCTCCCTAGTCCTGCCAATTGCGCTACCGCCGCCCGCGCCATTTCCAAATGTACCACCGCAGGCAGTATCTTTTGCCCATTTATCATATGGTCAGCCAAGAAAGTTTCCTGTCCCGTAAAAATCGAACTAAAACGTAACTCTGTGACATTGGATGTATTCTCATGCAATAAAGGGTGAATTATCTTTGTCGTCTCCTGACTCAGTATTCCCCCGCCGACGTTGCCGCTGGTCTTAGGTAGCCAATAATGCTCCCTGAAAAAGGGATATGTGGGCAACTTGACGCGAATTCTCCGCTCATGCCCACATAATAAATCCAAATTTAGATCATAACCTTGAGTATACAAATCCGCTAAAGCCAATAGCTTATTACGATATTCCTGATTACTTACATTCTGGTCAACACTCATATCTTTAAGAATGGTCTGTCCCATTTCGGCAAAAACCGGCTGAATCTGTTTTTCTTGCTTGACACTATTACCATAAAAACAGCCCTCACTCCGCCCTTTTTCCGAAATAACTTTGAGTTTTTCCAGAAATTCCGAAATATCTTCGACTACATAAGCCGCTCTAACATCGAAATGTTCCCTACCTAACATCAGAGTAGCGCTAATATCAGCTAAATTATAATTCTGTCCTTCCCCTTCAAGCCAGTGCGCCATGTCTTGCTCCTTTTGCCGTAAAACGTCTTCGGTTTTACCTGATAAGCAAATCAAGTAATAAGGACTTTTCTTTATTGGAAGTCTGGTAATAGGGGGCGCCTCTTCCAGAACCGCATGCACATTAGTCCCGCCTGATCCAAAACTGCTCACCCCGGCACGTCTCAAAGCCTGATTTTCCGGCAAAGTCCAAGACTGGTTCTTGCTTACGATGTAAAAAGGAGTTTTGTCCAAACTGATGTGGGGGTTTAATTCGCGAAAATTTAGCGAAGCGGGCAGCATCCGCCGCTGCAGGCACAGTATAGCTTTCAATAGGCCGGCTATACCGGACGCGGCTTCCAAATGGCCAATGTTGGTCTTAATGGAGCCAAGTCCGCATGAGGGGTTTTGCATGCTCAGCCCATTTTTCGCCAACAGGGAAAATGCTTCTTTTAGTCCGCTAATTTCTATGGGATCACCTAATGAAGTACCTGTGCCATGTACTTCAATATAGCCGACCGTTTCCGGCGTAAAACCCGCTGAATTATAAGCTTCCACTAGTAAAGCGGCTTGTTTCCCCGGATTTGGCACTGTCAGTCCGCCTGCCTGTCCGCCATGATTTATTGCTGTGCCCTTTATTACGGCAAGTACTGAATCCTGGTCACGGATAGCCTGATCCAACGGCTTCAACAGCAGCAGCACCGCTCCCTCGCCGCGCACATAGCCGTTGGCTGATTTGTCGAACGTTTTGCATTTTCCGTCTTTGGACAGCATTCCGGCTTTGTAGTAGGCGATACTGTTCGCCGGATGACAAATGACATTGACGCCGCCAACCAAAGCTTGTTCGCATTCTCCCATCTGTAGCGATTTTACCGCTTCGTGAACAGCCACCAAAGAACTGGAACAGGCGGTATCAATCTGCATACTGGGACCGCAGAAATCGTAAAAGTATGAAATCCGGTTCGCCAGTACTGCCATGGATGTTCCAGTTCCGTAATAAGCTTCAATTTCAGACAAATGCCTGTCAAGCAGGCGGTTGTAATCAGACCCGCTGGCGCCAATGAACACTCCGGTCTTGCTGCCGGCCAGCATCCTGACCGGATATCCGGCATTCTCCAAACATTCCCAGCTTAATTCCAGCATAATTCGCTGCTGTGGATCGGTTAACTCCGCTTCTCGGGGAGATATACGGAAAAATGCGGCGTCAAAACCGGTCACATCATCCAAAAAACCGCCTCTGTTAATTCCACGGTGTTCTTTGTCCGGATTGATGTCTTCCGACCATTTAATTCTTTGCGGTGGAGCTGTGCTAATCGCATCTTTACCTCTTATCAGCAAATCCCATAACTGATTACTATTTCTAATTTTTCCCGGCAGACGGCAAGCCGTTCCTATAACTGCTATCCCGCTCAGTGACTGTAAACTAGCTGTTGCAATCGCCGGTTTTTCCTTATCACTGTTATTACATTGTTTTTGTTGGGAGACATCACTATCTCCGGTTACCTTTTCATCGGTTTCATCCTTTATTTGATTAATGTATTCTTGCAAATATGTGATAATTTGTTCCGGTGTATTGTGTTTAAAGAAAAACGTCGGTTCAAGCGCTAGTTGGTACTTATAACTAATTTGCTCGTTAAGTTCAAGTAAATCCGCTGAATCAAGTCCCATTTCCATTAACGGCCGCTCCAAGAAAAAATTTTCTGCTGCTGTTCCTAAAATGGAGCTTATTACCTCGGCAATAAATTTTTCGGTAGAATTACGCTTGGTCGGGAACCCTTCAACCGCCTTTTCTGAAAGCGAGCCACCCTCCTCAAGACTGCAACATTGCCGATTAATTACGTCATATTCCACTAAAACGCCATATCCCCGGTTATCCTTATCTTTTGGCCGATATTCAGGTACCAATTCTATAATCCGCCCGCCATGCAGTTCGTGAAACCGTAATATAGTGTCGACCAATCTCCCTTGGGCATTACGAAACTTGATATATTCTGTAGGCAAAATGGCGGAGTGTTTAGGATAGTTCTTGCATCTCGTAACAGCAACCACTTTTTCGATCCCATTCATCCGGCTGCATAATTGCAATCTAAACTCCAGTAGTTGATTGCCCAAATTCTTATGCTGCGCTTCAGGCAAAATGTTAATAGCCAATAAATGGACTACTTTTCCGTCTGCCTGGTGGAGATTTTCTACCGTTCTAAGCGAAGCGGTTTTTAAACTCTCCGGGGCAGCAATGCGCTGAGAGTAGATGACGCCTACTACTTGATTGCCAAATTCCAGCACAAGCTGCCCTTCCGGATATCGTTTTATTCTTTTGGCAAGAACTGATATAGGCCTCTGCAATTCCGAATTCCAGCATTTTTTTTCTAATTGCTCAAGAACCGGCAAATCAGTTTCCCGAGCATACCGAATCTTATACTCTCTTTGTTCCAAATGATTAATCGACACTTGATTAAGTGGCAGCGTCGCAGGGTATTTAGAAAAATAATGCCCGCTGGGAAACATACCCGCCGCCGCCGCTGTCAACAGAAATTTGTCCGCTGGCACCGATAAATGCCGGGAAAATTGATGAACCGCATCACAGGGGACATGCTCTATCCTGTTCCAGTAATCCCGGGCTATTTCAGGTTCGAAACAATGTTTTTCAAATATAATAAGACCATGTTTGCCTAATAGCTGAGTCCATCGTTTAAAATGCTCCATTGTGCTTTGCAGAACTGAATCTCCTGGTATTTCATCACCGTTCTCATCAACATATGCGGCACCCCATGAAATATTCGGCCAAATGTTACCGTCAACTGGCGGTACAAAGTTACGCCGGTGGTCTTGAAAATAGCGAATATGCAGTATGCTGTCCGGATCATGAATTCCGGCTGCCTGTAAGTCAGCCATCAACTGCAGCGGATTGGCGACATCGCCTTTTAAGACTATGTAGTCAATATTTTCTAACGTATTGGCCGTTTCCGCTAATGCATGTTCATCCCAACTAACTCCGATCATTTTTAGGGGATACTTGTCGAGAACCTTACCGCGTGCGGACTTAGCTTTAACAATTTCGTAGATATATTTAAGAAGCGTGCCGTTTCCACACCCTATATTCACTATATATTTAGGTTGTTCGGCCAAAGATCTGGTATTAAATATGCAAAGAATAATCTCCTCCATGTTGGAAAGCCACTGTTCCTGCCGGAAACTATCGTCGTTTGATGAAAGAATGGATTTACACTCACCAAAAATCAGTTTGGGAATGTGTGGAATCAGTGCCCGAAGTTCTGCGAGATCCTTGCTCCAAACAGCTATCCTCTCAACAAGAAACCGACCCGTATCGGTAAAAACAAATTCGCCCATATCTTGCGATAACCAGTCCTGATTTATAAACAAACCTGTAATTTCTTCCTTAGCTGGAGAATTTAGTTTGGTCAGCAATGACGTGGCCGAACCGTCTAACAATCCTGTTTCTTGCAAAGCAAGAAACAGGGGGATTACCAATACGCCATCGAGGAAATTTGCCAATACCGGGTTGTTGATATCCCATCTCCGTCTAATCAATTCCATCCATTTACCGAGTCCATATTCTGTCGTATTTTTATTTAAATAGTCATTCATGGAAAAGTTAATTAGCTCGGTAATATCTTCAGGAATATTTTTCTGAATACTAGACTCTTCTGTTAACAGGTACTCGTTTGCACTGGTTCTCGATACCCAGTTCAAAGATTCCAGCATCTGCAATGCTACTCGACAATGTCCGCTGTTGGCTTGCAGATTTTGGGCAAGCTCTGTGAAACGACAGGCATGAACTGAACTCATGCTTTCAAAAAGTCCATGTCTCTTACAGGCATGGACAACAGAAATAAACACATAGCCATATGCGTAGTCATTAAAAATACCAAACATGTTTACACCCCATTTTTTAATGATATAGCAAACTCCCTATCCCTCAAACGATTTTGAGTACTTTAAACATCCGAATTATATCCTTTTGCTTTTTTTCGGAATCAATGAAAATCCCCCCTGTCAACACTGAACAGGAGGGTTCCTTAAACTTCTCCCCTGATACTTTTAGATTCCACTCAACACAAAACCTTGCAAGCGATGATTAAGCAATTCTGCTGTCTCTGTCATAAGTTTTTCACCAATTTGATCGATATGACGATTTTTCCAGTTTTCCAGCGCCGTTCCCTTAACCCATTGATTAAATGCGCCTAACGCCGGTCCACAATAAATTTGATAATCCAATTTGGATTCGTCACTACCTGTTAAAGCAAGACGATTACTATACCCAAAATACCATCTAAAAATTAAAGCCATCTTGTGTTTAGGGCTACGTTCTGCTCGCTCAATTTCTTGGTAAGAATACAAGGCTTTAACATCTTCATAGATTTCTTCAAAACTCTTTTTAAAATACTTGTCCTGAAGCTGCTTCTTTGTCTTTTCGTCAATCTCGTCAAGTGAATTATATTGCCGAAATAATTCGTATAGCTTGTTTGCGCGGGCTGGAAAAAACAGTCCTTTTTTCAATACCTGAACTTTAGCACCAAGTTCAAACATATCACCAGATGGCGCATATTCAGTATCCTGAACATTCATTTGCTGTAATAAATTTTTCACTATGTCACTGGTGCCAGCCTCCACCGTACATTGGTTAATGGAGCCGGTAACGATAAAGTCAGCACCCATTATAAATGCTGCTGCAGCGGCTTCAGGAGTTCCAATACCGCCAGCGGCGCCAACACGCACTTGATTACGATACTGATACCTTTCCATCATTTCGTCTCGCAATTTTATCATCGCCGGCATCAAAGCGTATGCCACGCTGCCATCCGTGTGACCTCCGGAGTCCGCCTCAGCACAAATATCATCAGTCATAGGAATTTCCTTTAGTAAGTTAGCCTGTTCTTGAGTAATCTTGTTTTGAGTCAGAAGTTTTGTGACGATCCTTTCCGGGGCTGGACTTAAAAATGCTTCCGCCACCTCCGGGCGGGATACTTTTGCAATAATCTTGTTGGTAGTGGTGACCTTGCCCTGTTTATCCCGAGCTAATCCTTGGGCGCGATATTTTACTAAAGTCGGCGTTATACTTAAAAAAGCTGCTGCTTCAATATGCTTAACTCCGTATTCAAGAAAAATGTCTATCATTCTTTCTTCCTTTTCAGGGTCGAGGATATTATGTACTAAATTCATTCCATAAGCTTGTCCAGCGTCAAGCGCTTTTTGGATATACCGAATTCCATCTTTAATTTGAGCTAATTCCAGGCCGCCTGTACCGAAGAAACCCATCATACCAGTTTCTCCCATTTTTACAACTATTTCTTTGGAAGCAACGCCTCGATACATTCCACCGCTTAAATATGCATATTTAAGCTTATAGTCTTTTTTAAACTGCGCACTTCCTAACGATGTAGGGGTAATGCAAAAAGGAGTTCCATTGGTTGTTCTTGCATCATCAATTGCTTGTACCTCGGCGTATCTTTTAGCTTTCATTTGTTGGTTTTTGCTTACTAAGCTGTCTTTACATTGAGTTTCTTTCTCCATAATACATTCGTCAATATCATCGTTTTTTATTATTAGTGGCTCTGCTTCCCTCTTAATACGGCGTACCAATCCACTTAATACATTGCCTGGGCCAATCTCTTCAAATTCCATTTCCCCACGGCTCATCAAATATCTAACACTTTCCGTCCATTTAACCGGACTTGTCATTTGATCAATCAAATTTTGTTTTATAGCTGAAAACCGATAAGGTCTGGCATGAACATTTGAAATTACAGGAATCGTTACATCAGAAAACTTATAGTCATCCAAAAATACTTTAAACTCTTCTTTAGCTCCCGACATATACCGGGAATGAAACGCTCCACTCGTTTTTAAAGGAATAAACATTGCCACATCTTTAACCGTCTCAAAAATATCCTTTGCTTTTCCAATTTCAGTTTTTAACCCTGAAATTACTATTTGCGTAGGCGAATTAAAATTAGCCATCTCTATATTCTGTAGATTATTCTGTTGTAACACAGCAGCAATTTGTTCCTGATCTAAACCAATGACTGCCGCCATTCCGCCGCTTGTAGCATGGCTCATTAACTCCCCTCTTTTTTTAACCAGCTCTAATCCTGTTTCAAAATCAAAGACTCCTGCTGCAAAAAGCGCGTTATATTCGCCTAAACTGTGCCCCGCAGCATAGTCAGGCTTTTTACCGGCTTCAGCAACCCTTTTTAGATAACTTAATGCATTAATAACGTATAAGGCAGGTTGGGTAAATTGGGTTTGACCTAAATTCCCGTATGGATCTTCCAGACAAAGCTGCTTAATTGAATAGCCTAGAATACAGTCTGCTTTTGCTACTAACTCTTTAAACTCATCAAATAGTGCTTCCCCCATTCCTCTACACTGGGAACCTTGCCCGGGGAAAATGTAAACAATCATTATTATTCCTCCTTAGTTAATACACTCATCTAATCTTGTTAATTTTTTTATTTCCTGGTCAAAAGAGCAAAAATATCAAAGATCCGGGATGCATTTTTTAAAATTTTCCAACGTCCCTAATGGTCCCAAATCAATATAATTGAAATGAGTTTCACAAGTTTTTTGTACTGCCTCTTGAAAGTGAATTGGCTCTGGTGACTACATCCCAGAAATAGCTTGAAGTAACACAATTTAACCGAAGAAGACTGTCAAATAAACAGGATTATGGGTAATTTCGTGCACAAAATGACAACGTGGATAAATAACTACTATATTCAGCTTCAGCTTGGTCAATATTTGAAAAATGAAATCCATACCGTACAGAAAGTGTAAGGTATGAATTCCCTGAAATAACAAAATGGAAATCATAATTAACTGCAGCAAGTTGGGAATGGCGGTACCTCTCTAATAACAAACATGTTAGATCGTGAATAATCGCAATCATACTTCCAACCTGGCAATGACTACGAAATAATTCAGCCTCTTACATGTTTTGCATTGATTGACATTAATGGAATACAATGCTATACTCACTATATTTGAATGAAAACTATCTAAACATTATAAATAAATAGGGTGAATTCCATGACTAATTGTAAAGTTTATCCTTTGTATTTAAAATCGTTGTTTTTCAAAAATTACAGTTACCTTATTATTGATGATAATACACATCTTGCTGCCATTGTCGATCCGTCTTGGGAATTAGAAACCATTGAGCTTTTCCTTAAAAAATTAGATGCCCACCTAGAAATGATATTATTAACTCATTCCCATTTTGATCACATAAATCTTGTTCAACCACTTGTTAAAAAATATAAACCGCAAGTATTAATGTCATCGCAGGAAATAGATTATTATAATTTCAAATGTGATAATTTGATTTCGGTTGAGCATATCGATTCGTTCAAACTGGGGAATAATAACATAGACTGCATTTTAACTCCCGGTCATACTACTGGAAGCATGTGTTTTCTTTTAGCGCACTATGTATTTTTTACTGGAGACACAATATTTATTGAAGGCTGCGGCTCATGCAATACGGACGGCGGAGATCCGGAAGCGATGTTTCATAGTATTCAAATGATTAAGAATACTATACCGCCCGAAGTATTGATATATCCTGCTCATTCATATGGCAAAACACCAGGCTATCCGTTAAGTTACCTCCTCAAAAAGAACATATATTTTCAAATTGAACAACTAGAACATTTCGTAACATTTCGCATGCGTAAAAATCAAAATAATTTGCTCAATTTTTATTAAACAAACAACAAACCCTCTATTTAAGAATAATCATTAAATGAGGGTTATTATTTATAACTATGGTGTTTGTGAATACAAAATACAAATAAGGAATAGGGCATACGATGACCATTAAGGTATAAATAATACCCAGAGCATTCCTCTCATTTATGACTTTTCTCCTTGTTTCTCCGCGCCTCCGCTGGTAGAAACTTCAGAAAAAATTTGTCAAATTCTCACTCATCAGTATCAGTTTTGTTACTTCGGTCTGGCATTTCCCGTTTGGTAATTATGTTGGGGTTTTTCCACACACCACCAAGTTCTTACGGTTCTACCGGTAGAGGCTTTTAATCAATGGCTCAAATCCACACCAAAAATTCTGTCACTACTCTACATTGATTTTCCGCCTTCTCAATTTCACAGATTTCTATAATCTTTCCAGATGGGCCATGATGCCCTAACACTGTAAAGCGGCAAAAAATTACAAATTAAAATGCTAGTTATATGTGATATTTCTAATTTTTTTCTTTAATGGGAAATATTATATATTACATATTCTCTACTACCCATAAAATTCCTTCTTAAATTCTTCGAGTAATCAAATACTTTAATATGCAGTCTGTTTAGGACATGCTACCATCGCTTTTTACCCAAAATAAAAAACGCATTCACTCATGCAAATGCGTTTACCAATATCTAATGTGGTTCCTCAAGTAGTACTTAAACCTATAACTAATCGGTTAACAACCGATTGTTCTACCAAATAAGCTACCGAGAAATGTATTCGACAATCGTTTTACGACTTTCGATCTAACGTTTCATCATATTAAAGTATATTCCCTAAAAACTTCACAGAAGATAAGCAACGAACCAGATTATTAGGAGCGTCAGCGACGCTAGAAACTGTGTGAGTCGCTTATAGTTCCAAGCGTTAGCGTGGAACTTCCTTGCTCACGGCAGTGTTGTTAAGTCAAGTCCTCGGCCTATTAGTACCAGTCAGCTGCATGGATTGCTCCACTTCCACATCTGGCCTATCTACCTTGTAATCTACAAGGGGCCTTACTTCTTTCGAATGACAGACCTCATCTTAAGGCTGGTTTCACGCTTAGATGCTTTCAGCGTTTATCCTTTCCGAACGTAGCTACCCAGCTCTACTCCTGGCGGAATAACTGGTACACCATTGGTTCGTCCACTCCGGTCCTCTCGTACTAGGAGCAGTTCCCTTCAAGTCTCTTACGCCCGCGATGGATAGGGACCGAACTGTCTCACGACGTTCTGAACCCAGCTCACGTACCACTTTAATGGGCGAACAGCCCAACCCTTGGGACCTACTTCAGCCCCAGGATGTGATGAGCCGACATCGAGGTGCCAAACCTCCCCGTCGATATGGACTCTTGGGAGAGATTAGCCTGTTATCCCCAGGGTAGCTTTTATCCGTTGAGCGATGGCCCTTCCACTCGGTACCACCGGATCACTAAGCCCGACTTTCGTCCCTGCTCGACTTGTCTGTCTTGCAGTCAAGCTCCCTTCTGCCTTTACACTCTTCGCGCGATTTCCATCCGCGCTGAGGGAACCTTTGGGCGCCTCCGTTACTCTTTCGGAGGCGACCGCCCCAGTCAAACTGCCCGCCTGACACTGTCCTCAGCGTCGTTACTTCTTGAGTTAGAATTCCAGTAAATAAAGGGTGGTATCCCAACATTGACTCCATCAAGACTAGCGTCCTAATTTCTAAGTCTCCCACCTATCCTGTACATCATTTACCAAAACTCAATGTCAGGTTGCAGTAAAGCTCCATGGGGTCTTTCTGTCCAGTCGCGGGTAACCTGCATCTTCACAGGTATTTCAATTTCACCGGGTCCCTCGTTGAGACAGTGCCCAAGTCGTTACACCTTTCGTGCGGGTCGGAACTTACCCGACAAGGAATTTCGCTACCTTAGGACCGTTATAGTTACGGCCGCCGTTTACCGGGGCTTCAATTCACAGCTTCGAGTTACCTCTAACCGCTCCTCTTAACCTTCCGGCACCGGGCAGGTGTCAGCACCTATACGTCAGCTTTCGCTTTAGCAGGCACCTGTGTTTGTGGTAAACAGTCGCTTGGGCCTCTTTTTTGCAACTCATTTTCGCTTCGATCGTTTCGAATCTACACGATATATAAGCTCCCCTTTTCCCGAAGTTACGGGGACATTTTGCCGAGTTCCTTAACGAGGGTTCTCCCGCGCACCTTAGGATTCTCTCCCCGCCTACCTGTGTCGGTTTACGGTACGGGCACCTATTATCTCACTAGAAGCTTTTCTTGACAGTGTGGGATCAATCAATTCACCGTTATTGCTAACAGCTACCCATTACTTCTCAGGTTTCAGCAGAGCGGATTTGCCTGCTCTGCACCCTACAAGCTTAGACGCGAATTTCCATCCTCGCGCTCATTTACCCTACTGTGTCACTCCATCGCTCAAACGACTTTAGGTGGTACTGGATTTTTAACCAGTTGTCCATCGCCTACGCATCTACGCCTCGGCTTAGGTCCCGACTTACTCTGAGCGGACGATCCTTCCTCAGAAATCCTTAGGCTTTCGGTGGACAAGATTCTCACTTGTCTTTTCGCTACTCATACCGGCATTCTCACTTCTTATCAGTCCACATGTCCTTCCGGTCATGCTTCACCCCGATAAGAACGCTCCCCTACCCAGCGCGTTAGCGCTGCTGCAGCTTCGGTTCCGTGCTTTAGCCCCGGACATCTTCGGCGCACAATCTCTCGACCAGTGAGCTATTACGCACTCTTTAAATGGTGGCTGCTTCTAAGCCAACATCCTGGTTGTTTCGGAAATTCCACATCCTTTGCCACTTAGCACGGCATTGGGGACCTTAGCTGGCAGTCTGGGCTGTTTCCCTTTTGACTACGGATCTTATCACTCGCAGTCTGACTCCCAGGTTAAAGTATATCCATTCGTAGTTTGACAAGGTTCAGTAATCTATAAGACCCCTAGCCCTATCAGTGCTCTACCGTCTATACTCATTACCTGAGGCTAGCCCTAAAGCTATTTCGGGGAGAACCAGCTATCTCCGCGTTCGATTGGCATTTCACCCCTATCCACAACTCATCCCAAAGCTTTTCAACGCTCACGGGTTCGGTCCTCCACGCATTTTTACCTGCGCTTCAACCTGGCCATGGATAGATCACTGCGGTTTCGGGTCTACAATAACTAACTATCGCCCTATTTAGACTCGCTTTCGCTTCGGCTCCGTGTTTCCCACTTAACCTCGCTAGTTACTGTAACTCGCCGGTTCATTCTTCAATAGGCACGCCGTTGACCACATAAGGGTCTTCGACTGCTTGTAGACATACGGTTTCAGGTTCTCTTTCACTCCCCTCCCGGGGTGCTTTTCACCTTTCCCTCACGGTACTATGCGCTATCGGTCGCCAAGGAGTATTTTGCCTTGGAGGGTGGTCCCCCTGCTTCCCACAGGGTTCCTCGTGTCCCGTGGTACTCTGGATTCTGACCCTCAAACTCTGCTTTTCGCTTACAGGGCTGTTACCTTCTGTGGCCTACCTTTCCAGGTAGTTCGACTAAGCCTGGTTTGATTGTTGTCAGTCCTCAACCCCAAATCACCGAAGTGATTTGGTTTGGGCTCTTCCCCGTTCGCTCGCCGCTACTTAGGGAATCTCAATTGATTACTTTTCCTCCGGGTACTTAGATGTTTCAGTTCCCCGGGTGCCCTCCTAACTTACGTTAGGTGACGGTGCATTACCACCGCCGGGTTCCCCCATTCGGAAATCCAGGAGTCAAAGCTTGCTTGCAGCTCTTCCTGGCATATCGGAGCTTACCCCGTCCTTCGTCGGCTCTTGGCGCCTAGGCATCCGCCGTATGCCCTTAGTAACTTGACTTATTTAGTCTTGTTGCTACATACTTTGTCGACTGTCTATAAACGGCCATCTGCGTTGTTGCTACTGTGCTCCGGTGCT
>NZ_CM170492.1:2600000-2777500 GCF_057319775.1 Sporomusa sp. 246TCP1
ACGCCGCCAGCGTTCGTCCTGAGCCAGGATCAAACTCTCCATAAAGGATTTTATGAAAAGCCAATTGGCTCTTTAAAGCTATTAAAAAATTGTTTTTAGTTTAGTTTGTCGCAAGCGACATACTATCGCACATCTGGCTTTTTTGATGCATTACTTACATTGTTCAGTTTTCAGGGAACGTGCTGTGGCATCCGCATTGTGCGGCGACAGCTTTTATATATTATCACATCATATTTGACATGTCAATATACATTTTTTGTAGTTTTTTCGTTGCTTGGCGCAATTGACTTTATATAATTAACACAGCACATTACTGAGTGTCAATATTCTATTTTATCTTTTTGTTGCCCCATTACCTATAAAAAACGACTCATTTATAGTACCACGATGAAAGTATTATGTCAACAGCATATTTCCCAAAAGAAAAACATCGTATAAACGATGTTTAGCAATAGCATTCTATATATTCTTCTGACAACATATCCAATTTCATGCGCATTTCGCTGATTGTCCCTGCGGTGAAATTAAATTCCTGCAAATCGTCACTATGAAGCAGAGATGAAAGTTTATCAATCTGCTCTAATAATTGAAGCTTTTTCATTTGTAGCACTACACTCTCCCTTAATTTTTAAACTGCAATATTTATATTACCAACTCTAACTACATTTGTAAATAGCTTTAAACAATCACAGAAGAGTAAGTTTATTCTTACTATTTTCCATCCTTGCCCTTTATTCTCTCGTTGCTGGATTATTAAACTCCACAAAAAAGGTTGTTCCATTTATACCTGTTTTTACTTTTATTTTGGCTTTGTGCCGTTCTGCAATTCTATAGCAGACTGGTAGGCCAAGGCCAGTTCCATTATCCTTAGTTGTTAAAAAGGGAGTTCCTAACTTATCTAAAATATCTTTTGAAATTCCGTGCCCCGAATCCTGAACTGACAAAAATACTTTTCCCTCATCTAGCCCTGTTTTGATAACTATTGTACCATTAGATAACAATGCCTCTTCTGCATTTCGCACCAGATTCATTAAAAGCTGTCGCATTTCCTTCTTGTCCAACTCTAACTCAGGAATATCATCTAGTTCGATTTTAAGTTCAATATTTCCTCGGTGAAATGCTTCAGCTTGTAATAGCGGTAATAATGTAGTTATGATTTCGTTCAGATTAGCGCGTTGAAAATCAACAACCTTGTTTTTGGCAAGCGATAAAAACTCAGTGATAATTAAATTGGCTCTGTCTAATTCCTCAATCATCGTACTAAACTGTTTCCTATGCTCGGCGTATTTGTCCTTCATTCCGAACATTTGCAAATAACCGCGTACTGTTGTAAGCGGGTTACGAATTTCATGTCCAATACTAGCAGCCATCTCGCCAACAATGTTAAGTCTATCAAGACGCCCAATTTCATTTTCCAGTATCTTTTTTTCTGTAATGTTACGGCCAGAAAGAGTAATTCTTTCACTATCCAGCTTGATTATCCTACCTTCATATACTTCAATAGTATTTGGTTTCTTCACATTAGAAAAATTAAGCGAGTCTAATTCTATAGACTCTCCTGTTTCGACTACGCGACAACACATCGAAAACAAGCCGGATTCTATAGAATCCGGATACAGTTCGTGCATGCTCCTTCTAATATACTCTTCCTTAGTAATATTACGATCCTGGCGGCCTGATTCATTAATATACTCAGAGCGAAATTCAACTATCCGCCCTTTTTTATCACGCTCGACCCGAAAAACTGCAAAACACTCTAGCATATTTTCAAGATATTTTAGGTAACGATTTTCGGTTGCTTTTAGTTTTTCTTCTTCCAATAATCTGCGTTCGGTAATATCTTCGCATACAGCTAAAGCACCAACAATAACTCCATTTTCGTTATGTATGGGACGGGCACTCCATAAGCCAAATTTGCGAACTCCATCATTCCATACAAATTCCAGTTCTTCACTTTTAATCTGTTCTCCAAGCCATGTTGCGCGTTGAATAGGCATTTCTTCCGGCAATAGTTCCCGCCCATCACGCAATATTTTTAAAAATGTGGCATTTGATGCAGAATGTGAAAGAATACTCCAATCACCAATTCGCAGAAAACTGGCAGCCTTGGGATTATGCCTAATCTCTTTGCAAGAAATATCTGTAGTAATTGAAAGTCCAATAGGCATCATATCAAAGAAGTGATAACTAGATTCATCTCCTGCGAAAGTCTTATTAACAAATATTTTAAACTCCGGAGAATTCAGTATTTCAAGATTTGACATTAATTACATCTCCAATGAGAAATTTATTATTTATTCGACCTCCTTCGTGGGAAATCCTTCAAAAGTTACCAACTATTATAAAATTGCACTATAAAAACTTTCTTACTGCAGAACCATTTAAATAGTTACACTGCTTGCCTTGCCAGGTGTCCTGCACCCGTAATTGTTCTTCAATCGCCTCCCGGATCTTCCACCAGCCAGTCTGCCAATTTGTAAACAGCGTATTTGTCTCCGGTGCGCGGCCAATAAGACGTTGAATAACAATATCCGGATGAAGATATTCCAGGAATGAAACCACTCTCTCAACATATTCTTCTTTACTAATCAGGCTAATTTTACCCTGCTGATACCACTTAGCCATCACAGTATTTTTTACAATATACAACGCATGCAGCTTCACCTGTTCAATGCCTAAGGCCGAAACGATTTTTGCACTTTCTATTGTATCGGTCATGCCGTCCCAGGGTAGATTGAGGATAAGATGTGCGCATACATCCATCGACCAACGTTTAATGCGCAGTGCAGCATCAATAAACTCAGCAAGGGTATGACCACGGTTTATCTTAATCAAGCTGTGATAGTTAACGGTCTGTAACCCCAGCTCGATACTAATATCAACGCCGCGTTCTTCCCTGATAGTTGCCAGCATCTTTAAATAACTGTCATTAATACAATCAGGCCTGGTTGCTAATGCAATAGCAACAATGTCTTCCTGACAAGCTTCCAGAACATGCCGTTTTAGATCCTCTACCGGTAAATAGGTATTGCTAAAGTTTTGAAAATAAGGTATGAACTTTTTTGCTTTATATTTTGGGGCAATATGGGCTTTGTTGGCGATCAATTGGTCACTGACAGTTAGCGATGCCGGCAGATTTTCATAACCGGCGCCAATTTCACCGCAAAACACACACCCCTGCTGCCCGCATTGCCCGTCGCGATTGGGACAGGTCACTGGCAGGCTCACAGGTAGTTTGTACACTTTTTCGCCATACCTTTGGTGCAGGTAGGCAGAATATGTATTATATCTAGTTCCAGAAATCATCATAATTAATCACCTGATAAGATGGTTTTGTATTCTGATAAGAGAAAAGTACGGCCACCTCGCGTTTATCCAAACCTGCAGCACCTTGCAAATACGTCGGAATATCCACATTAAATACTTCTATATGATAAGTCTTCTTAATCTCTCGCCAGGTAGTAAACCTAAAGTTAGGCAAATACCTGCGAACACGGTCACTATCCCGCCAAAAGGCCGTCTTATTCCCGGCCCAATTGTCGTTGGCGGCTTGATTAACCTGGTTCCAGGGTAAAAATTCAGGACGAACGGCTCCATGTTCGCTCATAAGGGCGTCAAACTTCAAAAGTTCATGATATTCATGCCTGATCTGCGGATAAAAGGCAGTGCCAAAGTCAGCCATATATTTATACAAGCTCTTGGTACTGTGAGCAACAAGCTGATAACCATGCTGCTCCCAATAACCGGCCAATTTGCTGTAGAAAGCAAATGCA
This sequence comes from Sporomusa sp. 246TCP1, assembly GCF_057319775.1. Lineage (NCBI taxonomy): Bacteria > Bacillati > Bacillota > Negativicutes > Selenomonadales > Sporomusaceae > Sporomusa > Sporomusa sp. 246TCP1. The sequence continues at coordinate 2,603,774 of NZ_CM170492.1, forward strand.
TCACCACCAGTTAGCGCAATAAGCCAGGGCAAACTATATGGAAAACGCCTGCTATTATATACCTGTTCAAACACCTCTTCCAAAATCTTGAGGTGTCTGATTGTGGCATAGTCCATATATTTGTTTGCCAATACTTCATAAGGCGCAGTCTCCATGAATACATAATCATGGCTGGCAGCACTCTTCCTGATGCCTGAGCCTTTAAGCAGTTTAAGAAAGCCGATCTGCAGCATATCAGGCTGGAGGCGATAAACATCATTAAATGACTTAGCAAATAGCGTACCATTTTCATAAGGCAGACCAACAATTAAATCCAGATGCAAATGAATATTGCCGTAATCCCTGACTTGACTGACATAGTTCACGATTTGTGGCCAGTTGTTGTGCCGTTTGCTGGCAGTTAGTGTTTGCTCATTAGTGGATTGAATACCTATCTCAAACTGAAACCGCCCTGGTGGTACCTGCCGCAAAAAATCTACCACTTCCTGATCCCAAATATCAGCGGCAATCTCAAAATGAAAATTAGTCCGGCAAGTTTGCTCCGCTAAAAACTTTAATATTGGAAAGTAATGATCTTTACGGGCATTGAAAGTACGATCAACAAATTTAACCTGCTTTACATCATGCTCAATAAAAAATTGCAGATCATGCATTACCCTCTCCAGACTTAGAAACCGCACACCGGCAGTAGCACTTGACAAGCAGTACTGGCAGGCAAAGGGGCAGCCGCGCGAGCTTTCATAATACAATATTTTATCTTTAAGGGCTCCCATATCCTCGTGTGTGTAAGGAAAAGGAATATCATCAAGCCGGGCAACCTGTTGGGGCTGACTCATAACTAGTTCTCCCTGGTTCCGATATGCCACCCCTGGAATATTCGTCATAGTCTGCCTGTCAGCCAGCATTGTCAGCAAGGCCTCCAAACTTTGCTCGCCTTCCCCTAACACGATATAGTCAACTGCCGCATGCTCTTTTAATATGTCTTCAGGCTGATACGATACCTCCGGACCGCCCAGGACAACGATTGCCTTAGGCTGCACTTTTTTAATAAGTGCAGCCAGCTGCAGAGTTGCTTCTATATTCCAAATATAACAGGCCAGACCAATTACAGAAGCCTGACAGGTATAAAGGTCACTCAATATCTCAAGCAAACCATTGTTCACCGTATATTCACGAACGGCTACAGTATGTCCCTGCGCTCTACAAAAAGATGCTAAATAGCGTAGCGCCAGGGATGAATGAATATATTTCGCATTTAATGTTGACAGTACAACTTTCACAAGCATTCTCCCATCCATAATCTCCCTGCAAGTATAGTAGTTTCGGACTATCTTGTCAAATACCTTTAGCGTGTCCAGGCAGCTATTCACCATTAAAACCTGCTCTGCATAAACTAAAATAAGATAAACAGCTATTGCCTTAAAGCCCACCTATACTACGTGAGGACGGTGAAAACAATGCGGATTATGATTGATGGGCGTTATCTGCCTGGCAGCGCCCGCGTCAACCGTGATTTATTAATAACACTCCGCAATATAGCCAAAGCATTACAATTCGGAATCCGCTATGATGCACAACGGGAATTAGTTATGATAAACTCTAAAGATCCCTCAATACCGCCACTGCCAAGCGACAATGATACAGATGAACGGACTGAGGATGAAAATGCCCGCCTTGCCGGCAAAGTTATTTGCCTGGACCCCGGTCATGGCGGCAGTGATCCAGGGGCAATCGGTCCAACTGGCACTATGGAAAAAGATAATACCCTGGCTATTGCCTTGCTGCTTAAGGAAAAGCTTGAAAAAAGCGGAGCTACCGTTGTCATGACCAGAGACTCTGATACCGAGGTTGCTTCTGCAGAGGCAACCGACCAGGAAGAACTTAGCGCCCGCGTTGAAGTCGCCAATCAAGCAGAGGCAGATTTATTTATTAGTATCCATAACGATGCCTTTACCAGTAATACGGCAGCAGGCACTACTACCTTCCACTATGGCAACAAGGATTCCTTAAAACTTGCTAATCTCATACAACAAAGCCTTGTAGAACGTTTAGATACTAAAAACAGGGGAGCCCGCTTTGCGAGTTTTTATGTGTTACGTTACACCGATATGCCATCAATACTTATCGAAGTCGCCTTTATTTCCAATATAGTAGAAGAAATGCTATTATCCAGCGTAGATGGCCGGGATAATGCGGCCGAAAGCATTTGTACCGGTATATTAAAATACTTCAAAGTATAACACCACGCTTAGAAAAAAATCTTTATTGAATTTCATATATACCAGGAAATATCACCATACTATGCTAATATATACTATATATTCTCACAAAAGGAAGTGGTTTTATGTCAGAAGCATCTACAGCTTTACCCACCCGTGATCAAATACAGGCTGAGTATAAATGGCAAGTAGAAGATATTTATGCCAGCGAAGAGTTGTGGCAAACTGATTTCACCAAAATCAAAAAAGATCTACCTAAAATAGTTGAATACAAAGAAACGTTATCCCAATCAGCCTCTCGTCTTGCAGCCTGTCTAACGCTGCGAGACGAGCTTAGCATTGTGGCTGACAAATTATTTGCCTATGCCCGCCTTCACCGGGATGAAAATACTGCCAATGCGAAATATCAGGCTCTTGTCGGTAAAATTGAAGGACTGCTTGCCGAATTAGGCACAGCCATCTCTTTCATAGAACCAGAAATCCTTGCTATGCCTGATACTGTGCTAGCTGCTTTCCGCCTGGAACAAGCACTGACCGACTACAGCTTTTACTTTGACAACCTCACTCGTCAAAAACAACATGTTTTATCACCAAATGAAGAAGAGATCTTATCCCGGTCAACCGAAGCTACTCAGGTAGCAGAAAACATCTTTAACATGCTGGCCCATGCTGATATGACATTTCCTGACATCACTGACGAAGATGGTAAAGTCATCACGTTGAGTGAAGGGCGTTACCGCTCTTTAATTATGTCAGCTGATCGCCAGGTTCGCAAAAATGCTTTCACAGGCTTATTTGCCTCTTACAATAGTTTACGCAATAGCTTTGCTGCCACCTTAACAGGCAATGTAAAGAAAAATATATTTTATGCCCGCACCCGCAAATATGCTTCAACCATCGAATCCGCTTTATCTGATGGCAACATCCCGCTAAGCGTCTATACCAATCTACTTACTACTGTCAATAACAATTTAGCGCCACTACACCGCTATATTGCCCTTAAGAAAAAGGTACTAAAGCTGGATACCATCCATATGTATGACCTATATACCCCGTTAGCACAAGAAGTAAAATTCAACATAACCTACCCTGAAAGCCTGCAATTAGTCCGGGACGGTTTGACACCACTTGGCCCTGAATATCTGGCACTCCTGAATAAAGGTCTGACCTCCGGCTGGATTGATGTCTACGAAAACAAAGGCAAGCAAACAGGTGCCTATAGTTGGGGCGTGTATGGTGTTCACCCATTCGTACTTTTAAACTATAATGATCGCCTGGAAGATGTCAGCACCCTGGCGCATGAGATGGGTCACGCCATCCATAGTTATTACAGTCAGGCCACTCAGCCATATGCCACCTCCCAATATACCATCTTTACCGCCGAAGTAGCTTCCACTACCAACGAAATCTTACTGAACGACTTTCTTTTAAAAACAACAACTGACAGGCAAAAGAAACTATACTTAATTAACCAATACCTCGAAATGGTGCGAGCCACAGTCTACCGACAAACCATGTTTGCCGAGTTTGAAAAGGATATCTATGACAAGTCCGAGGAAGGGGAAACTCTCACAGCTGACTTACTTGATGAAATTTGGCATACACTTAATACCAAATACTATGGCCCCGAAATGGTGGTTGACGCTGAAATCGATGTTGAATGGGCCAGAATCCCTCATTTCTACATGGACTTTTACGTGTACCAATATGTTACCGGTTATGCAGCAGCCACTACCTTGGCCGAAAAAATGTTACAGGAGGGCACCAGTGCCCAGCAACGCTATATCGGGTTTTTGAAAAGCGGCGGCGCCGATTATCCCCTTACGATACTCAAAAAGGCAGGTGTCGATATGTCCACATCACAACCTGTTGAGCTCACCCTTGCAAAGTTTTCAGCCATGCTTGACGAATTGGAATTATTATTATCCAAGTCTTGACAATTGCATATCGGCGGGTTATATTGAATATGACAATATAATTGCTCTCGATGGCTAGCAGCTTCGTGTCTTGACCAACCGACCAGCAATTGTTTGTGTCAAACACATATTACGGAGGTTGGTTAAAACATGGAATTTCAAGACAAAGAGCTTTCCTGCAAAGAATGCGGCGCAACATTTACTTTCACTGCATCTGAACAAGCTTTTTATGCTGAGAAAGGCTTCCAAAATGATCCTTCCCGCTGCCCGGATTGCCGTGCAGCCAGAAAACGTCAAAATAATGGCCGCATAGGTGCCAACTCTCGTCCCCAACGTGAAATGTTTGATGCTACTTGCAGTGCCTGTGGCGCTAAAACCCAGGTTCCTTTCCGTCCTACTGCCGGAAAACCTGTGTATTGCCGCGATTGCTTCCAAGCCAACAGATAATTAGTACTGCTTACAAAACAGGCCAGATTTGTTCTGGCCTGTTTTTTTGTAAGATAAGAAAGTATATGTTTTTTTGAACCGCAGAGACGCAGAGTACGCAGAGGGAATGTCTCGATATACATCTCCCCTCTGCGCTCTCTGTGTCCTCTGCGGTTAAACATATCCTCAAGGGCGCGGTAGCGCTTTTTTAATATTGTAATAAATTCGCCTGCTCTGCAAAAACTACTACTAAACTATTTGTTCAACGAGGCTACTAAATTTATGACAATCATCAAACCAATGCTCGCCAAAGCTGGTCCACTGCCTGCCGCCCAAACTGAATATAGCTTTGAAATTAAATGGGATGGTATCAGAGTTCTCTTTTACCTGGAAAAAAACAGTTTTATGCTTATGAGCCGCAACCTTAAGGATATTACTCCCCAATACCCGGAACTTGCGGCGTTGGCGACGGTAGTAGCCAACGATCATTCTGAATTAATTCTCGATGGAGAAATTGTGGCTTTTGATACTGGCGGACGCCCTTCTTTTTCCCTGCTGCAACACCGTATGGGGTTAAAAAAGGCGATGGTTATTGCAGAAATGCAAAAAAATGTTCCGGCAAACTATATCATCTTTGACATCTTGTCTCTCGATCATTCCCCACTGTTGGAAAAATCGTATACTCAGCGGCGAGCTATATTAGAAAACCTAACTCTCAGCGGCCCTCACTGGCAAACCCCTGCTTACAAAACAGGCGATGGAGAAGCCATTCTGGCCGCCAGCCGTAAGCTAGGCTTAGAAGGCATTATTGCCAAACGCTTAGACAGCCCTTATCAAGCGGGTAAACGTACCGGGACCTGGATCAAAATCAAAAATCAACGCCGCCAAGAACTAGTCATTGGCGGCTGGATACCCGGCCAGGGTGCACGCCAGGGACAAATCGGCGCACTCCTGCTCGGTTATTATGATAGTACACCTCAGTCAGCAAAAGCCTGTGGTATACCGCAGCACTTGTTATATGCAGGTAAAGTTGGTACCGGTTTTACCGAGGCCACACTTACATTACTCACCAAGTTGCTGGCACCGCTACGAAGAGAAACTAATCCCTTTTCTCACCAACCAACCACTAAAAACGCACGATTTGTCGAACCACTGTTGGTTGGTGAATTCGAATTTACCGAATGGACCCCTAATCATACCCTCCGTCATCCATCCTTTAAAGGGTTAAGAGATGACAAAGATCCACGGCAAGTTATCCGTGAAGACTAAGCATTAGGAGGTAATGCCTATGCCCCGCCCGATGTGGAGCGGCTCAATCAGTTTTGGTCTTGTCAATATTCCGGTCAAACTGTACAACGCTGTCAAGAAGAAATCCATTCACTTTAATCAACTGCGCAAATCAGATGGTTGCCGCATTCGCCTAAAAAAAATCTGCCCGTCTGACGGCGCAGAAGTACCTGCTGACAACATTGTTAAAGGCTATGAAATCTCGCCTGAGCAGTATGTAATTGTCACCAGCGAAGAACTTGAGGCCATTCAGCCCCAAAATGCCCGCACAATTGCTATTGAAGATTTTGTTAAACTGGAGCAGATTGACCCGCTATACTACAATAGCTGCTATTATCTCACTCCGGATAAAGGAGCAGGTAAAGCCTATTTCTTATTGCTGGCGGCTATGAAAAATACCGGGAAAGTCGCCATCGCCAGGGTAGTTATGCGCAATAAAGAATATCTTACTGCCATCCGCCCTACGGGAAAAGCGCTGGCGCTTTCAACTATGCACTTTGCTGACGAGGTCATTGCCGCAGCTGAGTTAGAAGAACTGCCAACAGAGGTGGCAGAACCTAACAAGAAAGAACTGGCCATGGCCGAACAGTTGATCGAATCCCTCGCTACTGGATTTGAACCTGACAAATACCATGACCAGTATTATCAGCAGGTTATGGATATGCTCGAGAAAAAGGCGGAAGGACAAACCGTCATTAGCCAGCCAGAAGTCAAGGAAGGCGGCAAAGTAATTGACTTGATGGCAGCTCTTGAAGCCAGCATTTCGGCCATAAAGGGCCAAAACGACAGCAGTAAAGCTAAAAAACAAGGTATCGCTGAAAAGGTACCGACAGCTGCAAAAAGGAAAAAAGCCAGTGCCCAGTGACAGCAAGCTCAAAACAACCCTTGAAGTAGCGGGACGTAAACTAAAAGTCAGCAACCTTGCTAAAGTATTTTATTCTGCTACAGGCTTTACTAAAGGAGAAATGCTTGACTACTACATCCGTATTGCGCCACTCATCCTCCCCCACCTTACCAACAGACCACTGACTATGAAACGATACCCCAATGGTGCACAAGGCAAGTTTTTCTACCAAAAACAATGTCCAACCCCTCGTCCTGATTGGATTAAGACCATTCCCATCTGGAGCAGCAGTAATAATCGCACGATCAACTTTTGTAACGCCACTGATTTACCAACCTTAGTATGGGCGGCCAACCTGGCAGCGCTTGAACTACATACCTCCCTGTCAGTGAGTCCCAAAGTAAGCCAGCCTTCCTTATTAGTCTTTGATCTCGATCCAGGTCCGCCGGCTACTATTGTGGACTGCGCCCAAGTTGGCCTGCTGTTAAAAGATTATTTTGATAAGCATAGGTTGCAAAGTTTCCCCAAAACCTCAGGTTCCAAAGGCCTACAGATATATATACCCCTCAATACACCGGCAAGCTATGACCTGACCAAAAGCTTTGCCCGCATACTTGCCACCCGTTTTCAGGAAAAATATCCCAATCTGATTGTTGCCAATATGAAGAAAGTACTGCGTACAGGCAAAGTCTTTATCGATTGGAGTCAAAATGACGAACACAAAACAACTGTTTGTGTCTATTCACTCCGTGCCAGACAACGCCCCACTATTTCTACCCCCGTAACCTGGGAAGAAGTTCTCGCCGCCCACAAACAAAAAAATCCTAACTTGCTAAGCTTTGAAGCCTCCCATGTATTAGATCGAACTAATAAACTAGGCGATTTATTTGCCCCAGTGCTTACGCTCAAACAAAAACTGCCAGTTATTCAAAAATGAAAAGACCGCCGCTCCCCTGTGGTAAACGGCGGTCCATCAATTAACCTTTAGGCCCGGCAGCAATAATTTTTTCGGAAACGTTTGGAGTAAAGCGGCTGAAGTTTTTAATAAACAACCGGGCAAGTTCCTGAGCTTTTCGTTCATAGGCGACTTTATCATTCCAGGTATTATGCGGCATGAGCAATTCAGCCGGTACACCCGGGCAGCTTTCTGGAACATAAATGTTGAAAATCGGATCCAGTTGGTAAGCTGCCTCTGCCAACTGCCCTTCAATGGCTGCTGTCACCATAGCTCTGGTATAAGATAGCTTCATACGGCTGCCAACACCATAAGGACCACCTGACCAACCTGTATTAATTAAGAATACATTGGTTTGATGATACTTAAGTTTTTCTCCCAAGAGTTCCGCATATTTGTGGGCTGACAACGGCAAAAAAGGTGCACCAAAACAAGTAGAAAAAGTAGCCTGAGGTTCGGTAATACCGCGTTCGGTACCAGCAAGCTTACTGGTGTAACCTGATAAGAAATGATACATGGCTTGTTCCGTATTGAGTTTGGCAATAGGCGGTAACACACCGAAGGCATCGGCTGTCAAAAATATAATGGTTTGTGGATGCCCCGCCATACCGGAAATCAGGGCATTCGGGATATAATCCACAGGATAGGCAACTCTAGTATTTTCCGTGATTGAGCCGTCAGTGAAATCAGGTCGACGGGTTACCGAATCAATAACCACATTTTCTAATACGGCACCAAACCGGATGGCTTCCCAAATCTGCGGTTCAGTCTCATAGGTAAGACCAATACACTTGGCATAACAGCCACCCTCAATATTGAAAATGCCCTTATCATTCCAGCCATGCTCATCATCGCCAATCAATTGACGGGCCGGATCGGCCGATAAGGTGGTTTTTCCTGTACCGCTTAGCCCAAAGAATAAAGCGGTATCCCCGCTAGCGCCAACATTTGCCGAACAGTGCATTGATAAAATATTTTGTTCCGGCAAAATATAGTTCATAACAGTAAAAATTGATTTTTTCATTTCACCGGCATAATGAGTACCGCCAATAAGTACCAATCGCTTGGCAAAATTGAGAACGATAAAGGCTTCAGAGGCAGTACCATCAACAGCAGGATCTGCCTTGAAATTTGGCAGACAAATCACTTTATAATCGTAGTCTGCTTCTGATTGTATTATTTCCGGGCAAATAAACAATTGATGCACAAATAGATTCTGCCAGGCAAATTCATTGATAAACTGAACACGAATACGATTTTCTGGATCAGCGCCCGCAAAACCGTTAAAAATAAAAATATCATGGTTTTGAATATATGCCTGCATCTTGCTATACAGCTGAGTAAAATTATCCATTGCAAGTGGCTTAGTTTCACCCCACGCAATCTTGTCATGCACATCTGGCGAGTTAACAATAAACTTGTCATTAGGTGAGCGGCCTGTGTATTTACCAGTTGTAACCTGCAACGCTCCACTAGTGGTCAGTTGCCCTTCTTGCCTCCGAATGGCAGCTTCTACCAACTGCGCGGGACTTAAATCACGATATACATTCCCACTCATGTCCTCGCCTCCCCCTATACTATATTAAATTATCTTATATTCAATGCTGCTTTTACCACCATAGGCATATCCTGTTTACCGCATACAGCCGTATGACGAACAGCCTTGTGCTCAAGCTCAGCAAGTGCTGACGGCACCGGTCTATCAATGATCTGAGACAGCTGCTTTAAAACTGCAAACTCAGACTTATCAGTAACGCGCTCCGCTCCGACTAATGCATTTAGCACAGTTTGATTAAATTTAAACGGACTAGCGGTAGAGACAATAATATTCAAAGTAGTATCACCCGTCTGCTGGCGATAGGTTTCGGCAACCTGCCAGGCCACTGCCGTATGCGGATCAAGTGCATAGCCAAACTCTTTATGAACCTGGCCAATGGTAGTTGCTGTCTGAACATCATCGACCCAGCCTGCCGGAAACACCTCTTTGATAGTTGCTAAGTACTCATCACCAATGCGATATTCCCCGGTGGTATTGAGTTCTTTCATCCACTGGCTGACTTGCCTGGAATCCTGATTGGTAACTTGGTACAGCAGCCGTTCCAAATTACTTGAAATCAAAATATCCATCGAAGGTGAGTACGTTTTATAGAATTGCCGGTTACGACTATATACACCGGTTGTAAGGAAATCAGTCAATACATTATTACTATTTGAGGCACAAATCAGCTTGTTGATGGGCAATCCCATCAGCTTAGCATAATAGCCTGCCAAAATATTACCAAAATTTCCCGTAGGAACAACAAAATTCACTTTATCGCCTTGCGTTATCTGCTGCTTTTGCACCAAATCGGCATAGGCGCTGAAATAATACACGATTTGCGGCACTAACCGGCCCCAGTTAATAGAATTAGCTGACGACAGCTTAAACCCGTCATGGGCAAGTTCGGCGTTAAAACCATTGTCGCTAAAAATACGTTTTACACCTGTCTGAGCATCATCGAAGTTGCCTTTCACCGCAAATACTTTAAGATTTTCCCCTTCCTGCGTAACCATCTGCAGGCGTTGAATCTGACTTACCCCCTCTTCCGGATAAAAAACCATGACCTGGGTTTGTTCCACATCCTTAAACCCTTCCAGAGCGGCTTTACCCGTATCCCCGGAGGTAGCAACAAGAATAACAATTTGGGCCTGCTCGCCAATTTTCTTGAGCGCACCAGACAGCAGTCTGGGTAATAGCTGAAGTGCCATATCTTTAAACGCGCTGGTCGGACCATGCCATAATTCTAATGCAAACGTCCTATCATTAACCTTGACAACAGGTGCCACTGCCGGGCTGCTAAACTTACCGCCGCCGTAAGCGCCAGCTACACAGCTTTTTAATTCTTCCTCTGTATAATCAGTCAAAAATAACTGCAATATAGCAGCTGCCCGCTCTTGATAACTAAGCGATTGTAATCTTACTATAAACGGCTCATCTATTAACGGAATAGCTTCCGGTACAAACAAACCACCATCAGGGGCTATCCCTTGCGCAATGGCCTGAGCCGCCGTCAAACGATCAACCTGGCCGCGTGTGCTAAGATACATACAAAGTCTCCTCCCAATAAAAGCAATAATTATAATTATTCTTTAGCATTAACAATATGCTTCCCTGTTACAGTCCCGCCATTATAACAAACAAACATGTCAGCTGCAAAATCAAGTACATTATTCAATTCAGCGGTACTGACACTTTCATCAGCGTAAACAACAGCTAATAGCTTACGCGTTGCCAATGTAACTGCCGTCCGCCGTGAATCAGCAGTAGGATTACCAAATACGCCAAGGCTGTCTGTTAAAAATGGTTTATCATCAGTGGAAACGGTTTTACCGGCAATGCTGGTATAATACCCCTCTGTTGCCAGCCTGTAACTGCAATCGCCTACAATCTGCTCTAAATCATAAAGCCCAAATGGCAATAAAAATTTGATAGAACAATAGTTGTTGACATCTACCGCGCTATTTACATAATACAAGTTTTTTTTCTGCAATACACGCCTCACCAACGCTTCTGATGCGGGTCGATAACGTGACGGATCAAAGTGCAGTTTTTTGTACATATTACGTACTGCCAAAATCCGGGGAAGCTTTGGCAGTAAATCCATATTATATGCTTGACCGACTTCTATTTGCAGCCTGTTAAATTCCTGGCTTAAGGCCGGCGGCGTACCCTTGACAACAACATCATTAATAGTCAAATATCCTAAGCGGCAATTAGGTACAACCTGACTAATACTTTCTTGAATCGTAATTTTCATAATAAAAACAAACTCCTCCTGGATAGTTAGCTATTAATTTTTACTACCGCGAGTAATTGAACAAACCTGAGCATTTACAGCCTGCACCAAGTGTTCAGGTGAAAGGACAATCTGACAGCCTCGTATACCTGCACTAACAGCAATTACTTGCCAATTTGCTGCACTTTTATCTAAAAAAACCGGATAGTGCTTTTTGGGTCCCAGCGGTGAAACGCCGCCGCGAATGTACCCAGTAAGCGGCTGAACCTCTTTTAGTGATACCATTTCTACTTTCTTGTTGCCACTGGCGGCTGCCAAAAATTTAAGATCAAGTTCGGCAGCCCCAGGAATGCAGGCCATAATAACTCCCGTTTTATCGCCTCTCAATACCAAGGTTTTAAAAATCTGTTCATCCGGCATCCCTACTTTTTCGGCCACATTTTTTGCACTCAAATCTGTTTCATCAACCTCATATTCACGCAATTCATAGGCAAATTGAAGACCATCCAATATTCGGGCAGCATTTGTTTTCATAGCACTATACGTTCTCCTCTACTTATCTAACTCTATAATCATACTATACTATTAACAAGCATTCTATATATTTTTTCACAGTATATTATTGATTCCTCTATTTGTCAATAAAGTGAGATTGCTTCAGATGGAGGGTTACCCCATTGAAGTTTTGACAAACTTATCCGGCGATCAAGATGTTCTACGACTCCGCTTGTAGAACACCTTGATCATCGGATAAAGAGATACGGGCGCGGTAAGCCGCGCCCGTATCCGCTAATCAAGATTCATATATTTTACTTTTACACTAGGTATTTGCTGCAGTTCTTGTTCTAGCTGCTTTACCGGCACCTCCTCACCACACAACTGTAGTAAAATAATGCCACTGTTGGTACAAGAACTTACAGCCGCATCATGAAGCCCTAACCGCACCCGAATATGGCAGCCATAGTTGGTAAGTACATCTTGAACCTTTACCGCTGTTTCCACACGATTGTCTTGAATAATAGCCATAATTGTCGAGCAATCAGCCATTGTAAACAACACCTCCTATTATATTATTTATATACATTTTATCATAAATTATCATAATTCCTGCTTATAATTTACTATAATCAGAAATTTTCCAACATAGCTCCTCCCCATACCTAAAGGATTTTGCCATATTTTGTTGAATAACACTATTGCACTTCTATATATAATATGTTAATTCTTATACTGTGAGGATTTATGAGCGAAACAGCCGAAAACCGTAAAATAATCCATCAGCCCTTTGAGTATCTTGTCCCCGGAATGCAGTTGTCCCGTGATGTCTGCTCCACTGATGGAAAAGTGCTAGTTAGTGAAAACAGTATTCTTACTCAAAGCACAATTCAAAAATTAAGCAATTGGCAAATACCCAGTGTTTCCGTCTACACTGAGGTAACCACCCTTAACCCCCTGCTTGATCCAAAGTTGCAAAAATTTCTTAATACATATAATCAATCGGTTTCCGTTGTCCAACAGGCTTTTAACGATATCAGAGCTATCCAGGAAATTCCTCTCGACGCCTTTACTGTCACTGCTAATGAACTTGCCACCGGTGTTGTCGAAGCAGGCAATGTAATTGACCGCTTATACAATTTACCGCCTTGTGATGACTATACTATCTACCATAGCGTCAATGTTAGTGCCATCTCTGCCCTTATTGCCACTTGGCTCAACTATCCGCCAGATTCCGTTAATGCCATCTCTTTGTCCGGATTATTGCATGATGTCGGCAAATCACGCTTACCTTTGGAGCTACTACATAAACCTAACCGGCTTCCACCGGACTCCTATGAACAATATATGAAACATGTTGCTCTCGGCTATCATCTGGTAAGTAAAAATTCTGCGATCTCACCCAGTATTACTGCAGCTGTTTTCCAGCATCATGAACGGCGGGATGGCAGCGGTTACCCTGGCGGTATTACTGACTACTACATCCATCCCTATGCCAAGATTGTGGCCGTGGCAGATTTATATGATGAAGGGATGACAATCAACTGCGAGAATCCACAGTCAAAATTAAGTCCCTATTTTAGCCTGCAGAAACTGCGCGATGAGGTTTATCGGCTAGACCCCAAAATCTGCATAACCTTTACTGATAATATGACGAATTTTTTGTCAGGCAACCGGGTAATACTCACAGACGGGCGCCAGGGCCGCGTGGTCTATATAAATAAATATCAGCCTGCACGCTCGATAGTTCAATTAGATAATGGAATAGTCCTTGATTTATCCGAACAGAAGGAAATTACAATTCATTATATAGTGCGTTAGACCAAACCGCCCCCCTTAGGCGGTTAATTTAATAATTATTAATCAATCTGTTTAACATAGTTACAAATAATATAGTCAAAGTAGTAATTTTTAGAAGGACAAGTGCATTCGGGCAGCGAAAAAATACTACACGTCATATGTACGATAGAGGTGAATAGTTTTTGCTCAAAATTGCTTTAGGCCAGATGGAGGTTATTCCTGGTAGACCAGATTTAAATACCAATAAAATGCTGATCATGATTCAGGATGCCTGTAACCAGCATGCTGACATGATTATTTTTCCCGAAATGGCCGTCCCTGGTTATTTATTAGGTGATACCTGGGAACAATCGTCTTTTCTGCAGGATTGCGAAGATTTTGGCCGTCAGATAATTGATGCGTCCCAAAATATCTGCATCATTTTCGGTAATGTTGCGGTGCAATGGGACAAACACGGCGATGATGGCCGGGTACGCAAACATAATGCCTGCTTTGTGGCCCAACATGGCCAACTTGTCGCCACCCGCATCAAAACACTGCACCCCAATTACCGTGAATTTGATGACACCAGGCACTTTTTTAGTCTGCGCAAACTGGCACTTGAACGCAAGCAGGATATTGAAACCCTGCTGATACCTGCGAAAGTTACGATCAGGAATAAAGAATATAGTCTGGGCTGTATTATTTGCGAAGACGGCTGGAATGATGATTATGACGTTGACCCTATTGCCGCCCTTCAGGCCAATGGTCCCCTTGATTTGATAATCAATCTCTCTAGTTCACCATTTACTTTGGGTAAAAACAATAAACGTAACCGGGTATTTTCCAGGCAAGCCCGGGAAACTGGCGTACCACTTATCTATGTAAACACTGTTGGCCTCCAAAATAATGGTAAAACAGTATATACCTTTGACGGTTTCAGTACAGTATATAACCGCATGGGGGAAATTATCGCCTACTGCCAGCCGTTTACAGAAACGCTGGATTACCTTGACCTTGCTATTAAAACAAGTGGCCGGAATCTGCCATCAATCAGCATACCTAATGATTTTACCATTGACAGCTTATATCAAGCGGTCAATTATGGGATCAAAAAATTCTTACAGTCAATTGGAATGACCAAGGTAGTCATCGGCCTATCAGGCGGCATAGATTCAGCAGTAAATGCCTCACTATTTGCCCGTATTTTAAACCCGGAAAACATCCTGCTGGTCAATATGCCGAGTAAATTCAACTCCAAAACAACCAGGGATTTAGCCGCCCAGCTGGCAAAAAATCTTGGCTGCCTATACACAGTAATGCCTATTGAACAATCAGTCGAATATACGGCCTCTCAAATCAGTGGTACACCAGTCACCAACCTGGCCGATGGTCGACAATTTAACTTTCTGGTATCTTCCTTTGTCCTGGAAAACATTCAGGCCAGGGATCGTTCTGCCCGGTTATTGGCAGGCATCGCGGCTGCTTTTGGCGGCGGTTTCACCTGCAATGCCAACAAAACTGAGCTTTCAGTCGGCTACTCTACCCTCTATGGCGATCAGGCCGGATTCTTAGCCGCATTGGCTGACCTATGGAAACATCAGGTCTATCAACTGGCTAACTATTTAAATACCCATGTCTATGAACGGGAAGTGATTCCCCAGGCAATCATTGATTTAGTGCCAAGTGCAGAGCTTTCTTTTGAGCAAGCGGTTGACCAAGGCAAAGGAGATCCCATTATCTATCCCTATCATGACTATTTGTTCCGCTCTTTTATGGAATATTGGAACCGCGCTACGCCGGAAGATATTTTAGTTTGGTATAGCCAAGGCCCTGCTGTGCTAGAACAAAAACTAGGCTGCCAGGCTGGTCTTGTTACGCGATTATTTCCCGGGCCGCGCGAATTTATTGAAGACCTGGAACGGTGGTGGCGTCTCTATACCGGTATGGCGGTAGCCAAACGCATTCAAGCCCCGCCCGTATTGGCTGTCAGTCGCCGGGTCTACGGTTTTGATCACCGCGAAGCACAAAACAGTGTGTATTTTACTCAAAAATACTTAAAAATAAAACATACTTTACTATCTGGAGATCAGTGAGGGGTTTTACTTTTGGCATTGCCCCAAAAGTAACAAAAGGTCTAGGCCCAAACCCTCCAAAAGCTGAAAAGCCGGGCGATATTCCTAAAATCCGTAAACTCGCTACGCTCAAACAGTACGGATTTTTTAACGGAATACCACCCGGCTTTTCTCCTGCGGAACGCTTTTTCCGGCAAAGGCCGGGGGGTTACGGAAGATACGAGGGGTACCGGCCACGGGGCACGGGGGCACGGGGTCGCCTGTGCCCGGTTTTATACTTGATACCCCTTGTTTTATAAGGCCTCCATAACTCTCAAAAACACATACTTTCTTATAAAAACACGGCAAAAGGATAATCCCTTTACCGTGTTTTTTACTACTATTTTATCACCATCCGCAATAGCCAGATGCCAATGAACACGGCACCAATTACCAATAGGACAAGCAGGAGTACAGGCAGGAAAAAGAATAACAATATGGCTAAAATAGCAGCTACCATCAAATTTCCAGCCCAGCCGTAAGAACCAAAGGAAAAATTGATTCGTTTAACCCGTGGCGCAGCGCCTGATTCATAACTGCTATCCTGCCCATGATGGGCATGAACATTGTCGCCTTCAATAGTAATGCCGTTAAAACCATCCCGTTCCTGACGGCTTAATACAGTAACCGCCAATGTATGGCCGCAGTGCGGACAGGTATCTGCTCCGTTTTTTATTAACTCATTACAGTAAGGACATTGCATGGTTTACCCCTCCTGACACTTATTATAGATCATACAGCAAGGAAATCATGCCCTCTTCACTTAAGTATCTGGGATCATATTTTTCCAGTTTTAATACATTGTAAAGCTTAGTGCTGCTGGCACTAATACTTGATTTACTTACCTTCATATCTTCGACTAATACGTTTATCGGCATATCGGCCTCACCATTATTAATATGAGAATAAACCTGAATGACAGCAGCAGCCCATACAGCTGGTTTTCGAACATTTACGGTGGTAATCCGGGAAAAATCCTGCCACATCTTCTGGGCCAAAACAACATCATGCAACGAATAGCCAAATTGGGGCATATAAGTTGCAATGGATTTTGCTACTGCCATATTAACGGCTTTTTCATCAGTTACCGGCTGCGGAAAGTTGCGTTCCATCTGGGCGTATGAAGTAACATTAACCCTAGCCCAGGTAGCTAAAAGATCAATCGTGTGTCTTACCGCATTAGCATGCCGCTCAATAAATTCACCCCAGGTAACACCCGGTTGTTGCAAATCTAACATAGCTTTCTGACGATTAATTTCTTCCTTAATCCGTCGGCGCAAATTACTACTAATTTCAACACTGGTAATGAAATTAATCATAACCAATTCGTGTTCCTCTTGTTGTAGAAAGACATGTCCATAAAACAACAATTTTTTTACATGTTTATAATCATAATTCGGATTAGGCAAACGAATTTTTTCGTCAGTTAACAGATTAATGCAATCAACCCACTCCTGATTAACTACGCTTTCAACGTAAAATACTGTAAACTTGGCTTTCAAAAGCTCTTTCAGGATTTTTTGTTCCTCTTCATTCAACTGCTTACTACAATCCAATTCAAACTGCATTATCGGCGCGCGGTCATTTGCCAGTAAATGATAATCAAATAAAAAATAATCCCAAAACCCCAGCCAGAATTCATCGTCATGTTCATCGTCCGGCATTTGCCCAAGCGGTCCTAAATACAGCGAAAGCGCCCGGTCAAAATCATCAATGAAATTTTCTCGCTGGAAATAAGAACTAAACTTATGCATCAACCGTTCTACCGCTTCACCAACTATGCTTCCGATATCTTTCGGTATAGTACTAAGTGACGCTTCTTTGAATATCATGCTTTCTTCGTCCTCTGGTTCAATAAACTTAAGCTGCTTGCCTCCAGTCATAAATGCCGCTGCCTGTTCAAGTTCCGCAGTATCAAAATGTATTTTTTTGGTAGACAAATAGTCATAAAACTCTCGCAATACATCGAATAAATGATTTACCACCTTAATATTAGGCTTAAACCCTTCTGTTTGTACAATCATCCATTCAACAGCCAAACTATACTCGACAGCTGTCAGCTCATCAAGGGTTGTATCACCAGAATAAGACAAATATGATACAAACATTTGCAGATTGTGCCACCTATCCCTTAAAACCTGGTCATCAGCACCCTGCCAAGCCTTATGACGCAAAAAACCTTCAATCCATTCCCGTTTTATTGCTGAATTCCATTCCAGCTCTTCAAAAAAGACCTGGACTTCATCATAAACATTTTTTATGTTGGTCATGGTAAATATTTAACTCCTTTAAGCACGTTAACGAACCTTATTATAACACGTTTGCCCCCTCTAAACCAGTAGTATTCCACTTATTGGAATTGTTTCCCGTTAGTTAGTGCATTTAGGAATGTTTTTCCATTCCTTGTTTTAATTGACAGATCACTAACAACCACACGCATAACTGATATGCGGCCCTCCTCTGTATTATATCCACCCAGCGAGTGAATGGCATATTGGCGGCCATCCTGTTCCCGACCCAGATAAATCATAACATGGCCTGGCATATAGATAGCATCCCCTGGTTCCAACTTATTGATTTGTGCTACCCGGTCACTTCCTGAAAATGCAATCGTTCGGCCAGCGGCCAACTCCTGTTCATCAGCATTGCGCGGCAGCTTTAAGCCAAAACCCCGGTATACATCAAGCACCAGCGAAGAACAGTCCCAACTATCATGCATTCCGCCCCAGCCATATCGCTGACCCTGTAATTTAAACACCTGACTGATAATATTAGCTCTGGTATATGGCAGATACCCGCGAACCACCTGATTATCCATCGGCACTGCAGCCAATTCGAAACCTAATTCTCCCTGAGGACCACGTACCGGCAGCTTAACAGCATAATTACCTGCCTTACCTTGTTTTTCGCGCAGCAAAGAAACCTTGCTGTCAGTCAGCGGCAGTTTGGCTCCCATGGCAAACACAGTATCCCCGATGGTAATTTTATGGGCTGTCACTGTTAGGAATTCCGCTGTATCAAAATACTTCAGCCACTCCTGCCGATTGGCAGCAACAGCTAACGCCCTGGCTGGCAGCCACCCCCGATAATTATAGGTTTGAACATAATACCAATCTTTGTTCAGGCTTTCATGCAATATAACAACAGGTTCAGCCGGATCAATCGCCGTTTCCTGCCACAAGTCAAATTCATGATCATCACTCTTGTCGGCCACAAAATCATTTGTAGGATAAGTCCTGATATTAGCACGAGTCACAGTGAACGCAAACCGCACCAGGGTACTAGGTGCAATCGCATCTACATTACATTTAGCCGCAAGCATGCTGTAATAATCAGCTGTAACCGGCTGACCATTTACATATTCCCGCTCCTCTGGCAGCTTAGGTACAGCGATCAGGCTTACTAGTTTTTCCTTTAACAATTTACTTGGGTACTGGCGCAAATCAAAAACTGTATCCGGAGACTTATCAATTACCGCCTGATTAAAGGCCGCAATCTCCTTTTGTTCCAAAATTACTTGATTAGGTTCTTGCAATTTATTAATCCAATAGGTTTCGTTAAGCATCATCGGGGCAACATTAGGCATCACCTTATATGCATCTGCCGCCGCTGCCGGCCCTACAAAAGCCGCCATAGTAATCATAGTTACCACGGTTACAAATAACAATAATCTTTTCAACCTTTACTTCCTCCCTCATTCAGCTAATCAGCCACTCATTTCCATTAAGCATAATTCACCAAATTACCCGCACTATCCTGCAAGCATTGACAGAAATGATTGTCAGCTACCGTGAAAAATGCTATTCTGAAGAAATGAGGAGGATAGGTATGTCTGAACAATTACTATTAGAAATGATTCAACGACTAAGCGTAGCCGCCACGCTTGCTTTTGTATTATCGCAAACCAGCATATTTCGACGTCTGATAAACCGCCGTAATACTTACCAGGATGCCCTGCTGCTTACCATTTTTTTTGGTCTTATCGGCATCTCTGGCACCTATGCCGGTATACCCGTCAATGATGCTATTGCCAATTCCCGGGTTGTCGGCGTTATGGCGTCCGGCCTTATTGGTGGACGCCTTATGGGAATATCAGCCGGAATTATTGCCGGCGGCCATCGTTACCTCTTAGGCGGCTTTACTTCCTTTTCCTGCGCGTTAGCCAATATTTGTGAAGGCCTGCTGGCCGGTATGATTCACAAATACTTCCCAGGTCGTCCAATTCCCTGGTGGCTCGCACTTGCCGCCGGCGTTTTTGGGGAAATCATGCAAATGGGTATTATTTTATTAACAGCACGTCCCTATTATCTTGCTGTAGAGCTTGTCAGCGAAATTGCGTTACCCATGATTGTTGCCAACTCACTGGGCTTGATGGTATTTATGCTGATTATAAAAACAACCACTGATGCACAAGAAAAGATTAGTGCCGAGCAATCCCACAAAGCACTTCATATTGCAAACAAAACATTACCTTATTTAAGGCGCGGCCTCACTGCGGAATCAGCACAGGCAACAGCTCATATCATTTTGGCTACCGCAGGCTATGATGCCATAGCTATTACAGATACCGAGAAAGTAATAGCGTTTACAGGAGCAGAAAGTTCTCATCATGCCCCTTCGGTAAATACCACTCTGACAATAGCTACCCGCCAAGCGCTTGCCACCGGTCAAGTGCAGCTTGCCCGGGATAAGGCCGGCATCGGTTGTGCCCACGCTGGCTGTCAGCTTGCAAGTGCTATTGTTGTGCCACTAAAAAGCGCCGACAGAGTGATTGGTGCTTTAAAGCTATATTATACCCATAAGAGCAACCTGGGTCAGGCAGATATCGTTTTCGCTACTGGTCTGGCTCATTTATTTTCCACCCAACTTGAACTTACCGAGATTGACCACCAGGCTAAAAGGGCTGACAAAGCCAAAATGAAAGCCCTGCACGCTCAGATTAATCCCCACTTTTTATTTAATACCCTTAATACCATTACTTCGCTTATTCGCACTAAGCCTGATTTAGCGCGAGAGTTGCTAATCAAATTAAGTATGATCTTCCGTTATACACTGCATAAGACCGGGCAAAATATTACCATCTATGAGGAGATGGCACAAGTCCGCGCTTATCTTGCTATTGAACAAGCCCGCCATGGTGAAAAGCTGGTGGTAATAGAAGCCATTGAGCCTGAGCTTAATCAATATCTGATTCCTTCACTTACCATCCAGCCGCTGGTAGAAAACGCCATAAAACATGGCTTGCAGCCCAAAGCAGCCGGTGGCTCACTTACAATTAAAGCTACTGATTGCGGGAACGATATTGAAATGAATATTATAGACGACGGTGTAGGTATGGATTTAGCAGCCCACAATCCACTTGAGCATCCAAGTGGTGAAAGTATTGGCTTAATCAACGTGCATGAACGCCTCTGCGGACAATATGGCAGTAGTTATGGCTTAACACTTACGAGCCAACCTAGCCAGGGCACCACAATTACATTGCGTTTTCCCAAATGCCTTACCAACGAGGTGAATGATTGTGCTTAAAGCCATTATTGTTGATGACGAACTACCGGCTCGCGATGAACTAAAATTTTTGTTGTCCCAGCTGCCGGCTATCTCCGTGATTGGTGAGGCGGACAACGGCCCGGCAGCAGTCGGCCTTGCAGCCCAGTGTGACCCTGATGTTGTATTCCTTGATATTCAAATGCGGGGTATGAGCGGCCTTGATACCGCGCTGGCCTTACGGACGGCCGCGCCACAAGCCCTTATTGTTTTTGCCACCGCCTATGATGAATATGCACTTAAAGCATTTGAAATAGGCGCTGTTGATTATCTGCTAAAACCGTTTGAAAGTGAGCGAGTAGCAGCTACCGTACTTCGTTTAGAAAAATATCACCCCGAAGAATGGCAAGTAGCCACCGCACGTCTTGATCAAACATTGGCTTCAGCAGTTCAACAACCAGTACACAAACTGGCTGTTGAGAAAAATGGCAAAATCATGTTAATTGATTATGATGACATTATCTATATTCATACCCTTACAGGTTTAGTCAAAATTATAACCCTAGCCGGAGAATACAACTACTCCGGCACGTTGACAGAACTACAAGAACGTCTGCGGGACACGCCCATTTTACGCGTACACAGAAGCTACCTTGTCCATATGGAAAAAGTTAAGGAAGTCATCCCCTGGTTCAAAGGTACTTACTGGCTAAAATTGTCTACACCTGATAATAGCAGCTATGTCGAGGTACCTGTCGGTAAAAGCCAAATAAAAAAAATAAAGGAAATTTTGGGACTAAAATAAATTACCAAAAAATATATCTTGACTTTATAAATATGTCATGATATATTGTAATAGATTATTGTCCATGTGGTTTTAAACCCCCTATTTAGAAAAAGTAGTTCTCCGAATTTCTCTTTGTTCTAATTAGTAATTGGTAGTAGTCCATGGTAATGCGGCTGATTACGTTTTCTAACGTGATGATTACCAATTTAGAATTAAGGAGGAATATAGATATGAAACGCATTATATCATTAATTAAACGCCTAACTTTTTTAGGCTATTGCACCTTTGAAATTGAAAGTATAATTAAAGATGCTATTGGTATAGACATCATCAGCAACTTAAGCAGTAATCAAGAAATTGCTGTTATCCAGCATCTCGAGCTGTACGAACAATTAGGGCTAAGTTATCTGGATACTTATAGTAAATAAGTAAGTATTAAAAAAATCCGCGTTCACTAAGTGAACGCGGATTTTTTAATGTATCAGAAAATATAAGTTTGGAAGTTACGGAGGCCTTATAAAACAAGAGGTGTCAAGTCTAAAACCCGGCACAGGCGGCCCCGTACCCCGTACCCCGTACCCCGTACCCCGTACCCCGTACCCCGTACCCCGTACCCCGTACCCCGTGCTCCGTGCTCCGTGCTCCGCGTTCCGTGGCCGTCACCCCTCGTAACTCCCGTAACCTCCCGGCCTTTGCCGGAAAAAGCGTTCCGCAGGAGAAAAGCCGGGCGGTATTCCGTTAAAAAAATCCGTACTGTTTGAGCGTAGCAAGTTTACGGATTTTAGGAATATCGCCCGGCTTTTCAGCTTTTGGAGGCGTGGGGCCTAGACCTTTTGTTACTTTTGGGGCAATGCCAAAAGTAACACCCCGCTCCTTGTATTCCATTGACTCAACAATAGGATTCACGGATTTGGGTATTGGATAGCTGATGTGCTCAAATTCAAAGGACGCGTAGCGTTTTTCTTATATGCGGGTTTAGGCAATCTTTTTTTGAAACTTCAAGATGCTGATTGACAAAGCTGCCAGAATATATACAATCAGGGCAAATACCTGCGACCACAGGAAATTGATGCCAATCCCTTTAAGAATAATGCCGCGTAGTATTTCCAGATAGAAAGTCAGTGGCAGCAAATGCCCCAACTGATAGAAAAGCTGCGGCATAGCTTCCCTGGGAAACATGAAACCAGATAACAACACACTAGGTAGAAATACAAAAAAAGACATTTGCATAGCCTGCATCTGGGTCCTGGTTACTGTTGAAATGAGTACTCCCAAAGACAAAGAAGCAATAATAAATAGTGTGGTCAAACTGTAAAGCAAGACAATACTGCCCTTCATCGGCACAACAAACACCAATGCGCCTACTACCAACGCTAATGTGGCCTGAACATAACCAACAAAAATATAGGGAATGATTTTGCCCAGAATCAATTCATGGGATTTCATCGGCGTTACAATCAATTGTTCAAGTGTACCCCGCTCCCGTTCACGAACAATAGCCATTGAGGTAATCATGACCATAGTCATGGTCAATATAATCCCCAATATACCTGGCACCATGTAAAATGCAGAAATAAAGTCAGGATTATACCAGGGACGAATGCGAATATCAATTGGCGATGTTACCTGCTTTCCCTGCGAGACTTGCATCTGTTTTAGCAGTATTTCCTGGGAACGTAGCTGTCCGATTAATTGCGCCGATGAAATAGCCGAAGAGGCTGCCATTGAATCAGAGGCATCAACAATAACCTGCACGGCTGCACTGCGCCCATGCTTAATATTGTCCGTATAATCTGGTGGAATAATAATGCCTACCTTGGCCTTACCACTCTCCACAGCCTCATTTACTTCCTGAAAATTTTTTGCCACATACTTCATGTCAAAATATTCACTGGCTTGAAAGGCAGACAGCAAATCCCGCCCCTCTTGCTGCAGCGATTGATCAAAGACAATCGTAGTTAAATGCTTAACATCAGTATTAATTGCAAAACCAAACAGCAACAATTGTATAATAGGCATGACTACCATCATTGCAAAAGTCAACCGGTCACGTCGCATTTGGATGAATTCTTTAACCAGCAAGGCTCTCAGACGAATCATACGCTCAGCTCCTTACGTTTCGCTTTTACATAGAAAACAAATACATCCTCAAGCGACGGAGTAATTACCCGATAGTCATAATTCTGATAATCGGTTAGCCGCGCTTCCTGGATAAGAACATGTACACTGGTTCCATAAGGATACACATCCAGAACCTCTCGCTTCTCGGCCACCAGCTCACTAAACAGCCCCATAGGGTCCTGAGTCGAAATTTCAAGCAACATTCCTGGCAAATTGTGCTTATGATTGGCAGGTGTATCATTCGCGATTAAGCTACCTTCATAGATAAACCCAATAGAATCGCAGTGTTCAACTTCATCCATGAAATGAGTAGTAACCATAACTGTCGTCCCCTCGTTTGCCAACTCGTAAATAATATCCCAAAACATGCGACGAGACTTAGGGTCAACACCACCTGTTGGTTCATCCAAAAATAGAATCGACGGCTCATGCAAAATAGAACAGCCTAGTGCCAGCCGCTGCTTCCAGCCACCGGCAAGGTTTGCCGTCATTTCCTGCCGACGGTCTTTCAGTCTGGCCATGTCCAGCATATACTCTATCCGTTCCTGCCGCTGAGGCCCTTGCAAACTATACAAACCGGCATAAAACTCAAGGTTTTCAATCACTGTCAGGTCATCATACAAACTAAACTTTTGTGACATATAGCCGATTTTCGCTTTAATTGCTTCGGCTTGTGCTGCCAAATCCAGCCCCAGGATCTGACCACGCCCACTTGTGGGGGCCAGAATTCCGCATAACATGCGGATGGTTGTCGATTTTCCCGAACCATTAGGTCCTAAAAACCCATAAATACTGCCTTGCGGAATTTTAAGGTTAACCTGATTGACAGCCACAAAATCGCCGAAAACCCGGGTAAGGTTTTCTGTTTCTACAGCATACATTACGATTCCCCTTCCCCTGCCAGATGAACAAATATATCCTCTAACGTCGGTAGAATCTCACGGAGAGCATATCCTGTCACTCCGGCTGCCTTTAGCGCGGCTTCAACTAGCAGATTTACTTCTGCAGCAGGTGCTGTTACCAAATGGTAATGATCGCCAAATGCATTAATGTCCAGAATCGGACACCCTGCCAGGATTTTTTTTATCTGTTTTCCCTCTGCTTTAAGCTCCAGCAAACGGAAAGGATATGCCGCCTTCAAACGTGCGGGCGTATCGCAGGCCACAAGCTGGCCCTGATTCATAAATGCCACCTGTGTACACAGCTCAGCTTCATCCATATAAGGGGTAGAAACAAAGATTGTCATGCCTTCTTTATTCAGCCGGTACAACATTTGCCAAAACTCCCGCCGGGAAACAGGGTCTACACCTGTAGCAGGCTCATCCAGAAAAAAGATTTTCGGCCGGTGCATAAGCCCGGCAGCCAACGCCAGCTTTTGCTTCATACCCCCTGACAGATTGTCAGCTAAACGATCCTTGAAGGGCAGCAAGTTAGTAAAAGCCAAAATTTCCGTTCCTAACTCATTTACCCGCTGCTGATCCGCTCCATATAACGCTCCAATAACACGAATATTTTCCATGACAGTGAGATCACCGTATAGACTGAATTTTTGCGGCACATAGCCGATTTGCGCTTTTACATTCTCAGCATTTTCACTGCCCAGCAGACTTATACTGCCTGAAGTTACTGCCATAATGCCGGTAATCATACGAATTGTCGTCGTCTTGCCTGCACCATCAGGCCCCACCAAACCAAAGATTGTTCCGGCCGCAACCTTCAAAGTAAGATTATCTACAGCCGTCAAAACGCCAAACCGTCTGGTAACATTGGTAAGGGTAATCATTTAAGCACCACATCTGCCGGCATACCTGGCTTTAAAATCCCTTCGGCATTGTCAAGCTGTACCTTAACCGCAAACACCAGATTGGCCCGTTCGCTTTGCGTAATACTCTGACGGGGAGTAAACTCGGCGTTTTGGTTAATTTCTTTGATTTCTCCGCGGAATACTCTGTCCGGAAAAGAATCTACCTTTACCTTGGCTTCCTGCCCAACAGCAATCAGTCCTAATTGGGTTGAAGACACATATATCTTTACCCAACAATCGTTCATATCCCCCACTGTCAAAATGGCAGCTCCGGGATTAACATACTCACCATTTTCAAAATTTTTAGAAAGAATGAGTCCGCTGATCGGACTGATAACCACCGTATCTTCTAACAATACCTTGCTGGCTGCCAACACCGCCTTACTGCGTTCCAGTTCCAGGTGCTGCGCTTCAATAGCTTCTGGCCGGTTGCCTTCATTTCCCAGACTTAGCCGCTGATTGGCTGCAATCATACTACCATAGGCCACTTCCATGTTGGAACGGGCGGTATCCAGCTGCTGCAGCGAAATTGCGCCAGATTGATACAGACTTTGATAACGTTCGTAATCCTGTCTGTATTTTTCATATGTCGACCGGGCCGAATCCAGCAGGGCACTCAGTTCCTGACGCTCCTGACTGCGCGGCCCGGCTTCCAAATCCCGCAGTTGCGCAGCCGCCTTGGCAAATGCGGCTTCATCCCTGACAACCTGGGCTTCCAAATCTGCTCTGGTTATCTTAGCAACCTTTTGCCGGGCCTCAACCGCATCGCCAGCCTTTAGCTCCAGTCCTGTCAAATAACCGTTCACCTTTGGCATAACATCGGCCCGCGTTACTTCGATTGTGCCTGTAGCCGTAATACCGGTTTCCGCTGGTCTTAGATACTTATAAACTGCTCCCCCTGCGACAAGCAGGGCAAGCAGAACACCGACCAGTATTTTTTTATTTATCACCACACTCTTTCACCCCACTCAAAAAAATTTCTACTGCTTGCACGACAAAATTTTCACCCTGCACAGTACCATCTGGCACAAAGCGCCGCGAAATAGGACGGGAAATAAAATAAAAGTTTAACATACCTACCAATGCCAAGGCTGCTGCGTTAACATCCATATCCTTACGAAATTCACCGCAATCAATTCCCTCGCGTATTGTATTTGTCAAAAAACCGTAGACTCGGTGAATATACTTTTGGATAAGCGGTTCGAAGAAGCGGGAGGGACTAATAATCTCGCCCATAAGAAATTTAGTAAAAAAGGGCATTTTACCATGCACCATGGCTACACCCTGCGCATACTTGATGATTTTTTCGGTTGGTGAAGCCTTTGTCCCGGAAACAGAGTCCAACAATATCCCTATAGGCGAAAACTGCTTTTCAAGAATTGCCGAATACAAACTCTCTTTGCCGCCAAAATGATAGGAGATCAATGCACTATTTGCGCCTGCCTCCTGTGACAGCTCCCGTATCGATACCCCCGCCAACCCTTTTGCGGAAAACAATTTTTCCCCTGCCTCAATCAATTTATCTCTTGTTTCTTTTTCCACAAATTCACTCCTTCCGTACAATTAATTAATCGATTGATTAAATTGTACTTGTCAGCATTATCCTTGTCAAGAAAAACCTCACCCTTCTTTTCTAAAAATTAAAAGAGCTACTGCGCCCTTGAGGATATGTTTAACCGCAGAGGACACAGAGAGCGCAGAGGGGAGATGTATGTCAACCATTCCCTCTGCGTACTCTGCGTCTCTGCGGTTCAAAAAACGTAACTTTCTTTATGTATCAAATAGGAAGAGCACCTTCTGTACCCTTCCCTTATGACTTATACCGCTAAATCAACTTGCTGTATGGTACCTACTGTACCATTTTCCCGTAGAAATACACCTGTACTTCTCAGCTGTCCAAGTTGCTGCTGGTTAGTACTGTCTTTCATCGCAAATTCTGTGGAAACATTCCCTAGATATATGGCTCCCACACCCTTTTGACCTAACGCCAATAGCTGGTCATTTCCCTGCTCGTCTTTTGTCCAGATGCGCAGTTTTTCATAAATAGCGTCATTCTCATCAATCCAGTTGTTACCATCACTATCATAGGCCGCCAAATCAGCAAACCCATTGCCACTTTCCGGACCAAACAGTTCTTGGCCATTATTAATTTTTCCGTCACCGTTTGTGTCAAGGGCAAGAAAACCGCTGCCTGGGCCAGTAAAAGATATCTGGTCAGCTACTCCATCAGAATCGAGGTCAAAGCTGTATTTCGTCGTAGTAAGTTTGGCTGCCGGAGCATCAAAATTGATTACCAGCGGATCTTTTAAAGCATCTCCTGCTTTAATATTGATGCTTTGTTCAGACATAAACTGCCTGGTCATATTTAACTGCGCCGAAAAGTTAATTTCTTGTCCATCAGCCGTCCTCACAACTCCCGCCGCACCAAAGGCCACACTTTCTTTCTCCGAATGAGCCCGGTAGAAACTATACCGCAATCCCCAGCCAAGATTAGCTTGTCCTTGCATGCTTATCTGTTGTCCCTGAAAAAGCGAAGTCTGGTTTTCAGCAGGTTTAAGGTTAAGTTCCTTTGTCGGGATAACAAACTTAATCTTCTTTCCAGTTATCATTTGAATAAAATCCTGAATAAGCTGCAGCTTCTGTTTATCCTTGTCACTGATTTCAAATGGCTCAGCCTCTGCCGTCTGTACTCCTGACATTTGCTTTGCCTGATCAGAAATGTCAACTAGATCCTGCGGCATAGCTAACAAAGCTATCTGTGCCGGTCGCGTTTGCGGATCTGCTTCCCCCCCTGACCATACCTGCAGCGATTCCTGCTGCACATCCTGCTCGACCAGACTATGCTGGCTGGTCATGGCAATAGTGGAACTAGCAATCTTCAATGTTATCTCCTCCTTGAAATAATAGGCTAGGTAGTCCTTTACCCAGTTTTGTTGCAACAATAATTATGTTAAATAGTGGATGTTATTCTTTTTAATACTATCGGAGAAAATAGGAATTTGCTTAAGCCTGTTATCTATTTATCGAACACAGAGGTGCAATTGGGGCAACGCGTAGCCTTGCTATTGATACACTACAGCTGCCAAAAAATTTCTCCCAAGCTTGACGAATAAAGAAAAAAGTAGGACTATAGTAGTAATACTTTTGCATTTGGAGATGAAGTCTATGAATAAAATTACCATACCAGCCAAGTTTATCCCAACCATCCTGATAACAGTCGTCCTCATAGCAGGGTTATTGGGAGTCCGCTACTTCGGTCCTTTTTCATTTGGACATGTTGTGCCGCAACAAGGACCAGCTACTGTAACAACGGCACCTGTCAGTATTATAAATAAAGAAATAGCAATCATACTGCCCGGCACTGTCCAAAGCCGACAGGCAGTCATTATCAGTGCCGAAATTTCCGGCCTCCTCAGTGAGGTACATGTTACAGAAGGACAGCAGGTACAAGCCGGACAACTGCTTGCTCACATTGAAGGCTCCGCAGCATCTGCCGGCATAGAAACAGCAGTTACTCCTATTCCAGCCAGCCAAAATGAGGGATCACGGCAGCAGGCCCAGGCCAATTATGACAATATTGCCAAAGAATATGACCGTTATCAGAAATTGTATCAAGTAGGCGGCATTGCACGCCGACAATTTGAAGATGTATCCGCCCGCTTACAAGCTGCGCGCGAAGCCTTATCCAGCGCCCAAGAAGATACAGCGTCTTCTTCTAATAGCTCCAGCTCTACACGACTGCCGGGCTCGGCTAACCTTACTGCTCCAATTAGCGGCAAGGTCACCGGACTTGCTGCCGCTAACGGGAAAACAGTCCAGACAGGCCAGCAGCTAATGGTACTAGACACTGGCGGCGATGTTCGCGTCGTAGTTCACCTTGAACAAAAGGATTTATATCTTGTCTCCTCAGGCACCCTGGCTGAAATTGTGGTCAATGATTCAGCATCGCAATCACTCACCGGTCAAGTCGAAGCCATTTATCCGGTAGTTGGGACTGACACGCCATCATTTCTTGCCCATATCAGGGTCGATAATACCAATGGCCTGCTCAAAGCAGAACTCCCTGTACAAGTTCATCTGAAAACCGGCAATTCAGTACCTGTTCGTGCTGTGCCGCTAGCAGCAGTTTTTCAAGACCAGGGACTCAACTATTTGTACCTGGCTATTGACGGCAAAGCCGTCCGGCAACAGGTAGATATAGGCGCCACTATCAATGACTTCGTAGAAATCACATCAGGTTTACCAGAACAAGCCCTCATCATAACCAGTGGTATAAACAATTTAAAAGATGGCGATGTTATAGCACTCCCTTAAAAAAACAAAAAAAATCGCCTCACCCAAAGGCAAGACGTAAGAGGTCACGTCATAGGGATGCGTTTCCTAATGACCTTTATAGCATACATGCAAATTGTTAGAAAAGAATTATAAAAGCGCCAAAGTACAAAAAAACTTTCTATTTTATGGCACAAGAAACCGCCAGACCTTACACAGGCCGGCGGTTTCTTGTTAACTACGTCCGCAGCCTTAAAAGCGGAAGTCGCGTTTTCCATCGTTCAATTCTGTCAAATGCTCAATGGCGATCTTACGAACTTTTTCATTGGTAATACGGGGAATTTCGTTGGCAATTACGGCCTCACCCTTTGCTTTGGTATCTGCCGAAGCATAGTCCTCTAAGTATTCCTTAAGAGTCATAAGGGCATTTGGCTGACAACAGTTGGCAATTTGTCCTGTCTTTACCAGACTCATAAACCTGTCACCTGTACGTCCTTCACGATAGCAAGCCGTACAGAAACTGGGAATATAGCCCAAAGTCAGCAGCCAATTTACAACTTCATCCAAAGTACGGCTGTCATTTACATCAAACTGAGCCGAATTATCGTCTTCTGCTTCTTTTTCATAATATCCACCAACACTAGTACTGGATGCGCCGCTGACTTGGGATATGCCTAATTCCAGCACTCGCTCACGGGTTTTTTGGGATTCACGGGTAGAAACAATCATACCGGTGTACGGAACAGCAATTCGGAGCACAGTTACTATTTTGGCGAATATGTCATCAGAAATAGCATTGCTAAAGTTTTCGGGGTCAATATCATCTGCCGGGCGAATTCGCGGAACACTGATGGTATGCGGGCCAACTCCCATAGCCGCCTCTAAATGTTCGGCATGCATAAGCAGACCAACAAAATCATAACGATACATATTTAATCCAAACAAAACACCGACGCCAACATCATCAATCCCGCCTTCCATGGCCCGATCCATGGCTTCGGTATGGTAGGCATAGTCTTTCTTTGGTCCGCTTGGGTGCAGCTGTTCATAGGCTTTTTTATTATAGGTTTCCTGGAAAAGAATATAAGTCCCAATACCGGCGTCCTTGAGTTTACGGTAGTTTTCCACAGTTGTTGCGGCAATATTGACATTAACACGGCGAATAGCACCATTTTTATGTTTGATACTGTAAATAGTTTTGATGCTTTCCAAAACATATTCAATCGGATTATTAACAGGGTCTTCGCCTGTTTCCAACGCCAGTCGCTTATGCCCCATGTCCTGTAAAGCAGTTACCTCACGGGCAATATCTTCCTGTGAAAGCTTTTTGCGGGAAATATTTTTATTTTTAAAGTGATAGGGGCAGTATACACAGCCATTTATACAGTAGTTAGAAAGATATAGCGGCGCAAACATTACAATACGATTTCCATAAAGCTTTTGCTTGATTTCTTTTGCCAGTGACATCATTTTTTCATTCTCATCTTCTAAGTCACACTCCAGCAGTACGGCCGCTTCACGGTGAGTCAGACCTTTGCAATCCCTGGCACGTTCTATAAGGCTGTCAATAAGTTCACGATTACTTTTGTTTTGCTGAGCAAAAGCCAGCGTGTCCAACACTTCCTGGTCATCAATAAATTCAGCAGCAATTTTTGATTTACAATTATACATTAGTAACACTCCTTTTATTATTGTTTATCTGCGATTGGAGATAGCTTAGAGTACACAGTTTTACTATTGACATGGGGAATCATTCCTAACTTGCCGGAGAGAGCGCTGATAATATCATTGGGAGCATCCATAACAATACTAATTACTGAAACATTACGTTTGGGATAAGGGATGCCCATTCTCCCTACAATGTACTCGCCATATTCGTGAAGAATATCGTTTATCTTTTTGGCGGAATCCTTGTTTTCAACCACAATTCCAATAAGCGCAATCCTTGTTTCCATAAGGTTTTTTAGCTCCTTAAAATATAAAATAAAAAATCCTTGTGACCCAAAAGGCCGCAAGGATAGACGTCAATAATTACGGGAAGCAATATACAAGGCTATGCTTCTCCCTAAATTACACCTATTCTCTCGCCTTCTCATTTGGGACGAACCCTCATGCAATCAGCACGATACTTTGTTTATAAAATTACCTATGGTTTGCCGTAAGAAAAAATGAAACTCATTCAATCTTAAACAGCTTACCTAAATATTGACTAAATCGTAACATATTTTCAGATAAAAAACAATACTCATTTTTCTATTGCTTTTCACAATTGTTAAACCACAAAGGACACAAAGAGCGCAAAGGGATACGAAGGGTAGATTGTTTAATTACATCACTTCTTCTACATCTTTAGCAGGTTTTATCGTAAACCATACTTTTACGGCATCAACAATAACAAAGACGATGAGAATCATCATTACTACACTGGCACCAGCCAATAACCATTGTGCTTTTGGTACATAAAATTCAAATATGTTGTAGAACCCAGCGGTCATTGCTGTTACGAGCATAAAGCAAAGGGGGATAAGGGTAACCCACAGGTATTTTGCTTTCCCCATTCGCAGCAGCATGGTAGTGCCAATAGTTAACGCCATACTGGCAAGCAATTGGTTAGAAAGGCCGAATAATGGCCAAATCGACGCAATGGAACCGCCAAATAGCAGGTAACCCCAGGCGAAAGAAATTAAAGCACTAGTAAAGATGATACCCGGAATCCAATGTGCGTCAGCAAGTGGCTTGTACACCATGCCGCCAACTTCTTGCAATAAATAACGGCCAACCCGGGTACCAGCATCAATAATCGTTAAGATGAACAAAGCTTCAAACATGATCGCGAAATGATACAGGAAGGACATAAAGCTTTCCAAACCAGGGATTTGGGCGAAAATATGCGCCATACCCACTGCAAGCGATACTGCGCCACCTGGCCGGCCAGCAATATCTTCACCAACCAGTTGTGCCAAGATTGGAAGTTCCTGAACATTCATCCCCAGTTTTGCAAATACTGCCGGAGCACTATTAATGGCAAAGTAATCGGCAGGAATCAAGCTGGTTGCTGCAATCAGCGCCATAATACTTATAAATGCTTCAGCAAGCATTGCCCCAAAACCGATTGGTAAAATTTCGCTTTCGTTAGTAATCATTTTTGGTGTTGTGCCGGTGGCAATAATAGAGTGAAATCCGGAAATTGCCCCACAGGCAACAGTAATACAAACAAAAGGCCAGACCGGACCAGGAACCACCGGACCGCCGCCACTGACAAATTGAGTGATTGCCGGCATATGGATTTGCGGATTAACAATGATAATCCCGATAGCCAAAGCACCGATGGTGCCGATTTTCATATAGGTGCTCAAATAATCACGTGGCGCTAATAAAAGCCAAACAGGAAGTGCAGCAGCGATAAAACCATATACAGGAAGAATAATATCCAATTGTGTACGACTCAGTGTGAACAAAGGTGCCCAGGAAGAACCTTGAACCCAAGCTCCGCCAAATACAGCGGCAACAACCATAACCACACCAACAAAAGATGCTTCACCAATATGACCAGGACGCAGATAGCGCATGTAGACGCCGATAAAGAGTGCAATTGGAATAGTTGCCCCAACTGTAAAGGCACCCCATGGACTGTTAAACAAGGCATTGGCAACGGCAATGCCCATACCTGCCATGGTGATAACCAAAATAAAAATAACGGCAATTGCAGCAGCTAAACCAGCAGAATTGCCGATCTCAGCTTTGGCAATTTCTGCGATAGAACGACCGTCATGTCGAACAGATGCAAAGAGGATAATCATATCATGGACTGCACCGCCCATGCAGGCACCAATAAGTATCCAGATAGTGCTCGGCAAATAACCGAACTGTGCTGCAAGTACCGGCCCAACAAGTGGACCAGCGCCGGCAATAGCGGCAAAATGATGTCCGAAAGTTACCCATTTATTTGTGGGTACATAGTCATGACCGTCTTCATGGACAACAGCCGGAGTCGGGCGATTAGTATCAAGCGCCAAGACTTTCGCTGCAATGAAGGCGCCATAATAACGATAGCAAAGAGTTAGCACCAAAACCGCAATAATAACAAGAGAAAGACCATTCATAAAGCTTGCCTCCTTAATTACTTTATAGTTACTAAAATAAATATAAAGTAAAAATTTGCATTAATAAATACAATTTATATGAATGATCTAAAAAGCTGCATGAATAGAAATATCACCGGGTGAATAGAAATGAGCTACTGTACTGCTCTCACATTTACTTTGACATCATAAAATGTACTTCCATTACCCTTATCTGTTAAGCGCTGTGACGTCAGAGTATTGACTGAACGATTGCCGGGAGCATGTTCCAGCCACCATACTCCTTCAGCAACAACAATCCCTGATGGGATTTTAGCTGAAATTCGCAATGTAAAAGCTACCTCGCCACGTTCGTTGCCGGCAATAACAAGCTGATCATCTTTTAGCCCCATTTTTCCGGCATCATCCGGATTCATTTGCAAAAGCATCTTATTGTTCTTGGTCAGGTCTGCTCTTTCATTAAACGACGAATTTAACAAGCGCATATCAGGCGCATTAACCAGCCAAAATTCGGCATCATCTCCGTGCGGCTTTGTATAGTTAGGCAAAATAGCATCTTCCTGAGGATTGAGAATTTCTATTTTCCCTGAAGGCGTCCTAAACTGAGTCTTGTAACCAGCAGGCAGCGATAATTCCAGTGGTCGTCCTTCCCGCAATGTTTCGAGTTGGGTACTTGCCAGCCAGGAAGATGGTTTAGCCAAAATAGTATCAATTAAATCATCAGCTGACTGTTTAAAGAAAGGTTTATTAATACTCATTGCCTCTGCCAGCAGCGAAAATACCTCCCAGTTGGATTTTGCCTGCCCTACTGGCGAAATTGCAGGATAGGCACGCTGCATTACGTAGTTTCCGTAGGCGCGGTACATATCGCTGTGTTCGAGTGAGGTAGTTGCCGGTAAAACGATATCAGCATATTTCGCCGTATCAGTTATGAAACGTTCATGAACAACAGTAAACAAGTCTTCCCGCGCCAACCCCTGTAATACCAGGTTCTGATCAGGAGCAATGGCTGCCGGGTTGGAATGATATACATATAGACTTTTAATTGGGGGATCAATCACTTCAGTTAAAGCCTGACCCAGTTTATTCATATTGAGCATTCGCGTTGGCTGTTCTTGAAACTCCTCATGAGTTACCATATTACTCGGAAAAGCCGCATCGGTAGATGTACCGGTCAACAGTCCTCCTCCTGGTTTTCCCCAGGCTCCAACCACCCCAGGTAAACAAGTGATTGTTCTGACAGTCATTGCGCCATTACAATAGCGGGATAAACCGCTGCCCAGCCGAATAAAAGGAGCCGCTGCCGTCGCATACTGTCTGGCTATCTCTTCAATTGCGCCAGCAGCAATACCGGTTATCTCACTGACTATCTCAGGTGAATACTTCGGCAAAACAGTTGTTACTAATTCCTCATATCCTTGTACATGTTGATCTATAAAATCCTTATCCGCCAGGTTCTCCCGTGCTATTACATGCATCATACCAAGTGCCAAAGCGCCATCAGTACCTGGACGAACAGTAATCATTCGATCAGCGATTTTTGCTGTAGGTGTCTCATAAGTATCAATTAGCCACACCTTGGCTCCTTGTTTTTTGGCAATATTTATATCATGCATACTATGAATATTGGTTGCCAGCGTATGAATACCCCAAAGAATAATCAGATCACTGCTATGAATCTCATTGGTATGTGGCGCCAATGTCTGACCCATAACAGCATTCCAGCCGTATCCTTTGGCTGGGGAACAAATAGTTCGCTCCAGGCGTGAAGCACCTAGGCTATAGAAGAACGGATGTCCGGCGTTGCGCTGCACGACCCCCATGGTCCCAGCATAGGAATATGGCAGTATGGCTTCGGCTCCATACTGAGCAATAATTCCCTTCCAGTTTGCTGTAATTCGCTCAAAGGCTTCCTCCCAGGAAATCGGCGCAAATTTGCCACTCCCTTTACTGTCAATCCGCCGCAATGGCGTGACGATTCGCCGTTCTGAATGGACTGTTCGTTCATAATGAACCATCTTCGGACACAGTGTTCCTCTAGTAAATGGGTGATCCGGATCGCCCTCAACCTTGACAACCCTGCCATCATCTACGTGAACAAGTAGACCACATGTGTCCGGGCAATCATAGGGGCAGACTGAGCGTACTATTTTTTTCATAAGCAATTCCCCCTAATTATATTTCCTGCAGACTAAATTATAATAGTACCGTTTGCGAATTCTTTACGGTTTTTGCGATTCGTTCTGTAATTTTATCGGTTGCACAGGGTCTGCCAATAAGCAGTGGTGAATTGACATCATGCCGCTTCCTATTTTCAAGCACAGCCTTTTCGCTGGCGGTGGCATAGCAATAAACACAACCATGCGGGCAGCAATCATAGGCGCCGATATCTACGCTATCAATGCACCGGCAATATTCACGCTGTCCTTTTGCCTTTTTCACATCAATAGCACAGCCAATGATTGTCTCAATAGTGTGCTTATTAATGCAGGCGGAATGTCTTATGCCAAATTGACTAAGCTCAATTTGCTCAGAGCAAGTTTCAAGGGAGATGTTATTCAGCCTGGCAATCTCAGCAAACTCTTCCGCTATTTTTAACATGCCCAGTGTATCAACCTCGCTGCCAATAATGCCTTTTGCCTTCTTGCTGGTTTTGGCATATAAATCAACATAGCTAAAAATACACTTGTTCGTATACCCTTTTAGCAAGTGACACATCTTGGCAAAGGTATGGACATGATATTCTTGCGGAAACTGTTGACTGACAATGATAGGATCATAACGCCATATGGTGCGATGACTGCCTATTTTACTGCTAAGTGCTTTAAAGCTATCAATAACCTTTGCTTTTTCAGGCAAATTATATTCGATATCTTTGCCGTATGGAGTCATCGTCCATTGAAAATAATACGAAAAGCCAAGTGCGTCTATCGTAGCTAACTTATCGAACATTGGTGCTGCGTTTTTTGTCCAAAACACAATACAATCAACATCTTCGGTGTTAAGCGGTATTTTGCTGATTTGTTTAGGATTCATCGGATTTCTTACATATACATAACCAGCCTTCAGGCGATTTACAAACCATTCCGAATAGAAAGCCGGTATATCGGTCCTTCTGCTTGCACTAATTATCATGTTTCACCATTTTGTCAGTCAGTTTTTTCACGCATAATTTTTGCATGGATTTTTAAAATTTTTTGTCCGTAGGTCGTACCTGGCACAGCCCATTTCCCATTGAGATCAGTCCAGGTTTTCGCTCCGCCAAAGTTTTTGCTGCATTTTAATAGATTGTACCGGGGATCAACAATTTCCTTCTTCGGCGGTTCTGTAGACGCATAGCCTAATAGATGCTGTACCTGAGCTCTGACACCGATTTGTGCTGAAATAAACCATGCTCCTCGTCCCCCATCGCCAACTGTCCCTAAACCACAATAATTGTTCTGTAGCGGTATCACATCACCGCCATACTTAAAATTACCAGTTTCATGCAACGCCTGGGCAAATGCAACGTCAGGCCGGATGCCTTCGTCTGTAGCCTCAGTATAAAAATCGTCGACTAATTCTTCCGCTGAAACAGTAAGCGCTGGAAATGGATTCCTGCTAAACAGGTACTGCAAACATTGCTCCTTAGTCGCCAGCGGCGGCCCCATAATTGATAAATCAAACACCGTGTTGCTATTAAGTTCATCCCCCATTAGCGGTGACCCAGCAAATGCCACCGGCATAAAAACAAATATAACGCTAGCAACTAACACCAGAATACGCATTTCTTCCTCCATAGATCTATTTTCATCACACTGCCTGCTTCACATCCATCTGCATTCTCTACAGAATGCTTGCATTCCTCTAAGCTTGTCCTGCCAGTTCAAACAAAAAGTTCGCCTAAACCAAAAAGTCTAAGCGTCTATAACGAGAAACCCTTACGGATCAAATTGTATGCTGTCATTCAAATTCGCAATACTATTCGAAACCGCTATAATATTGGGTAAATTAGTAATTGGGTCTACTGCAAGTTGTTCAAGAACCTCTTCTAATACTAACATTGTAAAAAGCACAACAGAGTTGCCGGCAGCTATGGTCGTCTTAGTCGAATTGGCTAGTCTTCTCGCTTGTTTTTCTAATTCCTCCAGGCACAAAACAGCACAAGGATCTGGAACATTTTGGGATTGCATAAAAGTATCCCTCCTTGATCTAGTATATTCACTAAATTTTCAAGTGTCCCAGCACCTTAGCCTGTCTATAAAACCATAAAACGAATAGGATCAACAGCAGTGCCATTTACTCTGACTTCATAATGAACATGTGGTCCTGTGCTTCTCCCAGTGCTGCCCATATAAGAAATAATTTGACCCTTTTTCACGCTTTGACCAGCGTTAACTAGTACGCTGGAATTATGTCCATATATTGTTTCAATACCATTGCCATGATCAATTTGCACGGTATTGCCATAGCCTCCAGACCAGCCACTTTGTTCAACAACACCATCAGCAGTAGCAAAAATAGGTGTACCGATACTATTGGCAATATCAATCCCCGGATGTAGTTCATTACCCCCACCCCATGGCGAACTACGCCAGCCAAAACCCGAAGTAACCTCTCCGCTTGTCGGCCAAATAGAAGGCGTAATTGCTAGCTTAGCAACCTTCTTTGTAATACTTTCCATGTCTTGAGCCTGTCCACTTCCACTATACTGGATTGCTCCCTGTTTACTAATTTCCTGCTTACTAGGTTCCTGCTCAGTTGTTGGAATACTGCTCGCACTAGTTATCTGGTGATGATTTGTGACAATCCCTACCCCAAATATAATAAGTACGCACAGTAACGGAATCAGCCATTTGATAGAAATAGCTCTCATCCACCTACTGCCTACTTTCTGCTCGCTATGCGTTTCATCCGAACTCTGCATTACCGTATCTCCTCCCCAATAAATAAAGTAGCCACAACATATTGACAGAGCCAGGCAGCTAACTGCTATGCCCAACCATCAAAGTCATAACACGATCAATTTACATTATAACGGAAACCCGTCCATTTTACCATTTGATGATTTAGTCTGAATGTTGCCGTAATTACCGTTTAACGCTTATTAGCTATACATAATGCAAGAAATTTGAAAAATACTATCACTCGCATGGGGTAATGCATTCAATTGAAATTTTTAGTTACTTTCCTTTTGCGCATTTAAATAAGCAGCGAAGTCCGCATCAAACGCTTCCACAGACATGCCGAAGACCTGCTGGAACGCCTGGGGACCATTATTAAGATCACGGAGTACTGTAAAATATCGTAATAAGGCACCAGAATCAGTCTTCCCGGCTAAATATTCAGCCGCTAGAGCAACGGTAGCATAAATAACGTCCCCCTTATAGCGGGAGGTTACTGTCGGTAACAAGCTTTTCATTTGTGTGAGCGACGGATATCCTGCCGCTTTTTGAATCGTACTAATCCACTCCTGATGACAGTTGGTGACACTTTTCCCACCTGCAGCCTCTGTTGCCTTCGCCGCCAATAATTGCGCGGTCCCCTCATAAAGCCAATATATACTTGTTGCCAAAGACGGTTGAGCAGTCATTAGGATCGAGTCCCGGCATACTACCAGAGCCAGCGGGTTAATGTCGCTGTTAGAAGTTACTGTCTTGCCAGTGTCATAAACGTAATTCATTCCCCCAATCGCCGCTATCGTCGCCCGCCGGGCAATATCAGCCCTTCGCCCCTCATTGATCTGGTACAGTTCTCTCCGCAGGACATTTTTCATCACATCTGCATTGGGAACCAAGACAAAACGTTGAGACATCGTCATCGTCCACCCCTGGCTTCGCAGCATCTGTTCAATAGCTACACCATTCCCGCTGATTGTCTGGACAACTTCCGGGGCAACCTCGCCTTCCACGTCAAATTTTATCCGCCCGGCTGCAGCGGCTTCCTGCTTCATATAAGCTTTATAGTCTTTGACAAACTGATTGTAGCTCATGCCAAAAGCCTTGCGAAAAGCAACGTTACGATCGCCGGTCTCACTGATAAGAGCAAAATAGCGGATAACGGATGGCTTACCCACTTTACGCATCAAGTAATCAGTCATCGCTTCGGAAACCTGATAAGGATACATGTTCTCCTCTATCAGTTTTATCCAGGTAAAACCACCATTCTTCATGTCGTTGGGATCGGCCATACACTTGACATTGACCAGACTATTGCTAAGGTTATGGCGGTGAGACGCCAGTGAGCCCTTTCCCAGCCACTCCAATAAAACAAATTCGGCTGCTCTTGCAGAACCCTCTACGAGCCACTCATGGGCTGGATTATTCCCTTTGAGTTCTTGCTGCATCAGGTGGAACATTTCATGTGTTAGCGTACAAATTCGCGGGATATATGTTGTGCTTTTATCTGCGCAGATAATAATAGTCGGATTTGAGTATTGTATTTTACCGAAAGAAAAGGTATAGGTAGCACCATCATTTGCCGTAACAAAAGGGTTTGAATTTAAGAAGATACCTGACGAAACTTTGGCAGTCCGGATAGCTTGCTCTTTAGAATAGCCATCAAGCTGCAACCTCTGAACATAGTCTTGTTCGTTAGCAACTATTACGATGCCGATGGACTTGGCAGGAGTAAAATTGTATACCTCCTGATAGAATTGCAACACCCGGGATGTAATTGATCCGAACTCGTTGGCTAAATCTTTCGAGACGCCTTTTACCGGAATTATATGAATAGTAGCTGCCAGGGCATTTTGCGCCTGAACGGCAAAGCAGGTCACCAGGATTATACAACTTATGAGCAGGCGAATTTGCCTCATACCTATTCGCATTTGTTTGACTCCTTTCAGAACGGACAAGGGGACAGGGTTCTGTCAGACGTGAAAGATTCTGTTTTTCACTACCTAAAAGTTAAAAATTTGTTATATTTACAAATTTTTCTTTTCTAATAATAAAACAATACAGAACAAAAATCAAATAAAAACTTCCAATTTAACTGCTTCAAATTACAAAAATTTGCAATAAATAGTTAAAATTTGCAGGATTTTTATTTTACATGTAGAATAACAAATAGTTCATTACAACATAAATTATGTTTTATCGTTTTACATTCATTTAGTTTCACTATTTTGTTCAGCCAACTATATTTTACTGAGGTGATTCCTTGGTTCCATATGATAAAACCGAGCATCTATACACCTTAATTCATAAAATTAACCGCAAATTACGGAACCCAAAGTCTGACTTATCAGACCAGGGTCTATTACCATCTATTACCAAGGTGCAGTGGTGGATCTTGAAATCACTGTGGGACCGCAAGCAATGTTGTGCCGGTGATCTTGCGAAAACGATAGGTGTTCGTCCCGCCACCATGTCACAAATGCTTGACCGCTTGGAGAACGCCGGACTCATTACCCGATTTGCCGATACCGCCGACGCCAGGGTGCGAATAATCCGCTTAACTGATCAAGGACAGAACATGTTTCACCAGTCAGAATCTAAATTTTTCCAAAAGCTAGCCGGTCCGCTCGATTACTTGACCCCGGAAGAACAGCAGTTCTTAATAATGTTACTGGAAAAACTGGTCAAACACTTTCCGCAGCAAAATAATGACTGAGGCCATCCGGACAGCAGATAAACCCCGGGGCAATCAAGCTGCCATCCAGGGCAGGTCCTGGCCTGATATATCGGAAAATACAAAAGTAAATTTCCGATGTTTAACCGCCAAGGACGCCAAGAAAAACACAGTTTATGCCGTGGGATATGTATAACCACAGAGAACACAGAGTACGCAGAGGGAAATGCATGTCAAGCCGTTCCCTCTGCGTACTCTGCGTCTCTGTGGTTCAATAAACTTAACTTTCGTGCTATTCGCCCTAATAGACCATAAATCATAAGCTCGCCGCTAAAATTTCGGCGATATCCAAAACTTCAATATTATGAGAACCATCCAAATTAACTGCTTCAGAGAAAACCATTTTACAAAACGGACAGGCAGTCCCAATTACTTCGGCCCCGGTTGCGACAGCTTCTTTGACACGGTTACCGGTGATCAAATTATCGGCTGTCGGCGTCGTCCAAATCCGTCCTCCCCCAGCCCCGCAGCAAAAAGCTCGCTGCTTTGAACGCGGCATTTCCATTAGCTGAGTCTCAGAAGCAGCGTTGATAACATCCCGCGGCGAACTGAATACATCATTATACCGCCCTAAATAACAAGGATCGTGAAATACAACCGCCTTAGCAAACGGTTTATTAGCCAACAGCTTCCCCTCCCGGAGTAATTTGGCCAAAAAATCAGCGTGGTGTAGTACTTCAAACTCGCCGCCAAATTGAGGATACTCGTTTTTCAAGGTGTTAAAACAATGCGGGCAGGTAGTGACGATCTTTTTAATCCTCAGCTTATTCCAGGCAGCAATATTATCATTTGCTGTTTTTTCGAAGAGGAATTCATTGCCCATGCGCCGGGCAGTATCCCCACAGCACCATTCTGAACTGCCAAGAACGGCAAAGTTGACGTTTGCAACCTGTAAAAGTTTTACAAAAGCTGCTGCCGTTTTCTGCGCCGCTGCATCAAAATTAGCTGCACAACCGGCGTAATAGAGATATTCCGCCTGTGGATTTTCCTGAATAGTAGGTACAGATAACTCCCTGGCCCATGGAAGACCGTCTTGGCGACTATAACCCCAGGGACTGCCCTGGCCGGCGATCCCGTCAAAGACTTGCTGCATGCTATCACAGATATTACCTGCGGTTGATACCAGGTAACGTCGCATATCAATTAGTTTGCTAACATGTTCAATGGATACCGGACAGGCCTCCAGGCACGCCCCACAGGTTGTGCAACTCCAAATAAAATCCTGTTCAAACAAC
Organism: Sporomusa sp. 246TCP1; assembly: GCF_057319775.1. NCBI lineage: Bacteria > Bacillati > Bacillota > Negativicutes > Selenomonadales > Sporomusaceae > Sporomusa > Sporomusa sp. 246TCP1. The sequence continues at coordinate 2,646,984 of NZ_CM170492.1, forward strand.
CCCCCGGCCAGATTTTTTTTGAATTTATCGCCCTTGGCCTTTTTATCTGTTTTATCTGTTTTATCTGTTTTATCTGTTTTATTTGCTTTATTTGCTTTATTTGCTTTATTTATTTTTGTATCTATATCTTGTTTTATGACAGCCAGAGAAGTTTTTCCCTTTAGTATCAGGGGCGCCCTTGCTTCGATGTGTTTACGCAAACGTCCGTTTATGGCCCGTGGTTTAAGCGGCTCGCCACTTAATTGCCCCGGACACTGGCCATTACACCGACCACATTTTACACAGGAATAAGCATCAAACAGTTGCTTCCAGGTAAAATCCTCCATGTGGTTGGCCCCAATCACAGCGTCGTCCTGTTGGATTTTACTTAAAGCTCCCTTAGGAGCAAGGGTATGCCAATAAGCGTTAAAAGGAGCAAAAACCAAGTGTAAGTGCGAAGAATTAGGAATAATAAAACATAATGAAAATACAGCCAGGAAATGAGTCCACCAGAAAATAGGCATAACCTTATATAAAGTAACTTCATTAATACTTACAAAAAACTGCGCACTAGCGAAAGCCAGCGGGGCAGCTGAAATCAAATTCAGGTCTTGCCCTAAAGCAAACCGGACAGCGTGAAAGCCAACTTCAGTCAACACAATGGTTAAAATCAAGCCAAGTTTGGCAAAATCGGTGACACCGTTTTTCAGCCATTCCGGCTTCCTGACCGTTCTGCGGGTTGCAGCTCCTACTACGCCAATTATGATCAACGCATTACAAATATCTTTTATAAACAGAAAATAATAGTTATCCCCGATATAATGAATATTGCTATTAAACAGCCCTTCTTTGGCCATATTCGGCATACCAACCAATAAAATCAGAAAGCCGAACACTATGAACAGGTGAAACAAACCAAATACGGGGTATTCCCGGACCTTCCTTTGCACAACTACGTTAGTTAAAAAGTATTTCCACCGTTCAACAGGACGATTGTGACGGTTTTCTCGTCTGCCTAACTGCGTAAAACGATAACGGCGAAAAACTCCGTAGATAAAATAGCCCACCGATGTTAAGGCTATCAGGGAAAAGACAAATACAGCCATCAATGTCATCTTCATAAAATCACCCAACTTGTAATTAAATTTAAAGAAATGGGCCTATTTTCTCTTAGAACTGCAACATTCAAATGAACGCCTTGTCCAGCGCCGATAGCGGCAATTATAACAGGAAATTTCATCATCTGCTACCATTTCTTCTTCAACATCAACCCGAAAGCTCAGACATTTTTTTGCTATCCTGGCAGCCCCTGCCCAATCTTGCTTGCCACCGCTAAATTCCTTTGCACCCTTTTCATTTATCAGCCACAAAAGTCCTCATCTCCTCATAGGCACTAATTTGGTTTTTGGAACATGTTTCCCACAAAGCCCGGCCATCAGTGGCCTTTAACTGTTGAACCAATATCACGGCCTTGCCTTCAATAAGAATCGGCTTAACCATATTCCCCAACAAAACAAATTCACCAGCTTCCAAACAGGCGCCCTCCAAGCATCTTACTTCATCAACAGCTGGATGAGAGCACAAATCCTTTACTGAAATAATATTATCCGGAGCATCAATTTTGAGCCTTCCCTTAAACCGGCCATCGTTGTAACTTAACCGTAAACCAGCCCCGGCTAAGGCTCCGATGATTCCTTGCCCATTGCCCCCGTGTTCGGAAAGATGAATGTTCAACTTTCTGGCTAAACTATAGGCATCGGCTTTGGTTAACACTTCCCGCTTGGCTTTGTAGCCAAAATCTATCAAACTCTGCTTATCAAGCGAATCATCGACTACCGTTACACATAAGCCTGGGTCGGCCTCGACTTGACTTTCCCTCACAAGAAATTCAGCTGCATAGTCAATAATCTGCTGAAGACAGCCGCTTTCGATATCAGCGGCAAAACACATTGAACTATTATGTGAAGTATAGGGAATAGCCGGATCAATCAATAATTGGTGGCGGGTAATCCAGGAGCATTTACCCCAGTTGTGTTCTTCAATAGCACCTGCGATCATTTCAGCCAGTGTTCCCGTTCCTCTACTGTCAATATTATCTGTATCATCAATACATACAAGAATTTTCATAAAACTCACCCCTCTTATCATTTATCGCTATTGTTTCCTGTTCCTTTTTATCAGTATTTCAAAGACAATCCACCCGGCAACTACGACAATTCCAATAGGAGTTATCCAACTAACAAAGTTTGCTGTTGTTTCCTTGGGTTTATTATCCAAGTCCTGAATACTTGTTCCTGTAGCTGCGGCCGTGCTGGCAGCAGCTTGTTGTTGCTCTGGTTTTTCCGCCGACAATTGCTTATCCTTACCGCTCAGGTCATTAGGCAAAGCGACGTTAGCCGGGGTAGCAGCGGCAGGCTGTATGTCATCCGGCTCACTAGCAGACTGGGACGGTTGTACCACTGCCTCGCCTTTAGTCTTAAAGGCAATCGTTATTCCTGTTCCGCCAAGCGTAGCACCATTCTTAGCTTTTAACTCCGGGGAAATTTTCAAGTAATAAGCAGTACCGGGACGTAAGGGATTCACCGGTTGCACAAAAATGTTTTGCCTTTGGCTAAAATCAATAGTATCATCCAGCTTGGTTACATTAACCGGTATATTTTCATCGTCCTGGGAAACAAGGCTAACACATTTACTGTTAATTCCCCAGATTAGACTGTTTACTACATTTTTATCAAATTGCAAATTAAAATTGGCGTCTGTGGGGACATCTACGGCATTTTGCACATTACCGCCGTCTACCAGAGTAACAGCAGCTAAATTGAACGGTTTTTGACCTGTCCCTCCTGGTGAAGCTGCCTGTTTTCCCCCTTCGGCATAGGCAAAAGCAGCTACTTGCAAGAACAAAATAATCAATATCGCACTTATCGGCTTCCATTTTACTTTGCCAAGCATGTTCTCACCCCTCGCAAAATTTATTAACACTTATATTGTCTAACCGCTAAAAGCGCCATTTTTTTCCCCGGCGTTTTCGGCGGTTTCTTCACTATCCTTACTGCTTAGAGTCTTATAGCGTACCAGAATTAGCCGGAGGGGCAGCGGTATCAGACTGTATATCACCAGACTCAGCAGACTGGGGCGGTTGCACAGTCGCCTCACCCTTGGTGATAAAGGTAATAACTATCTCCTCCCCGTTGGTTCCCCCAAGCGTGGCACCATTCTTAGCTTTTATTTTTGGGGAAATCTTTAAATAATAAGAAGTACCTGACCTGAGAGGATTCACCGGTTGCACAAATATATTTTGCCTTTGACTAAAATCAGCACTATCATCTAGCTTGGTTACACTGACCGGTATATTTTCATTGTCCTGGGAAATAAGGCTAACACAGTTACTATTATGTTCCCAGTTAAAAACTACATTTTTATTAAAATGTAATTTAAATGTTGGTTCCGCCGGTATATCAGTGGCAGCTTGCAGATCTCCACCGTCTACTAGGGTAACAGAGATTAAACTAACCGACTTGACCTGTCCGCCTCCCCCCCCTTGAGCATACGCAAAAGCAGCTACTTGCAGCAATAAAATGGTAAATACCGCACATATCAGTTTGACTTTTAATTTGCTAATCATTTATTTCACACCTTCCAAATATTGTTCTAATTTCTAAAGAAAAAATGGCACGACAAATAATACACCAACCACCAACAGAGAAACTTTATCCCCCCTTGCCAAAGACAAATTACGCATCCGGAAATGGTTGGGACTTCCGGCATAACACCGGCTAGCCATGGCCAAAGCCAAGTCATCAGCCCGTTGTAAGGAAGCGGCTAATAACGGAATTAATACCGCTGTCATACTTTTTAACCGGGTTATAAGATTGGGTGAATTAAACGGTGCCCCCCGGGCTCGCTGCGCCCTGGTAATGGACTCTGCTTCCTCCAGGATTGTGGGAATAAACCGGAAAGCTGTACCAATGATCATCGCAAACTGGTGGACCGGTATCTTTACGTATCGAAGCGGTGCCAGCAACGCTTCGATACCTGTGGCCAGACTAACCGGTGAGGTCGTCATGGTTAGTAAGGAAGAACACAAATACAATATTAATAACCGGAACAGAGTTGTAATACCTAGTTCAATACCTTCTTGGGTAATACTTACAAACCCCACATGCAACAGCGGATTACCCTTGGTAAGCAGCAACTGAGCAGTAAAAGTCATTACTAACATCAGACTCAGTTTACGCAAACCACGCATAATTGTTTTAAGTTTAAGCCGGGATAAAATAATTGCCGCCATAATCAGCAAAGTACTATATAGCAATACGAACCATTTTGCGTCAAACAATACCGAAAAAGTGATGAGCAGGCAGCTAATTATTTTGGTCCTGGGATCTAACCGGTACAGATAAGAGCTGCCTAGTACAAATTGACCCAGTTTGATGTCTTTCATGGACGAATCTCCTTAGGAAACAAATTAACCACCAAGGACTTTTACTATTTCAGCTTCCGCCTCTTCAAGGGTAGTAATACCGGTATTAACTGATTTCCCGCGTGCGGCCAGGGCAAAAATCACTTGCAAAAAATCAGGCAAAATAATCCCAGCTACCTTACGCAAGCCGCTTTGCGCTAAAACCTCCCGGGGATGCCCATGCATAATCAATTTGCCTTGTTCCAGAACAGCGATATTATCAGCCAGAGTGATAACATCTTGCAAGCTGTGGGAAATCATCACTACAGTGGTGTGATCTTCCTGCTGCAATTTTTTTATTAGCTGTAAAACAACCTCCCGCCCACCAGGGTCCAAACCGGCAGTTGGCTCATCCAGGACCAGAATCTCCGGTTGCATGGCCAGCACGCCGGCGATGGCTACCCGCCGGCGCAAACCACCACTGAGACAAACCGGCGGCAACCCGGCAACCGCTGAATCTAAACCAACCTTGGCCAAAGCCCGGCTGGTTCGGTTCGCAACCTCCCCGGCATCAAGCCCGAGGTTCCGTGGGCCGTAGGCTACATCGGCAAACACCGTATCTTCAAACAGTTGTTGCTCCGGGTACTGAAATACCAACCCTACTTTGCGCCACAATTCATTCCGGGACTGCTTATGTGCGGTATCCTGTCCACAAATGCTTACCTGACCTGAGGTGGCGGCCAGCAGCCCGTTAAAATGCTGCACCAGCGTCGATTTTCCTGACCCATTGGCCCCCACGATACCCAAAAACTCACCCTGACTAACAGACAAAGTAACATTGTCCACAGCCTTTTTTTCGTAAGGAGTACCCCGACAATAGACATAGTCTACATTTTTTACCTCGATAATTGACATATAGTTTCCACCAGTTCCTGTACAGTATTGATGCCCTGGTCTATTTCATACCCCCCTGCTCTCAGATTATTGACTAACCGGACAATTCCCGGCGGGGCAAAACCAACCCGTGCCAATTCTGCCGGTGCCGCAAACAACTGCCCAGGCACTCCGTCAAGCAAGACTGCGCCGTGATCAAGCACAAGTAAGCGGTTAGCCCGGACCATATCCTCCATATAATGGGATATCAACACAATGGTAATGTTATATTGTTTATTAAGTATTGTTAAGGTTTCCAGTAGTTCCTGACGGCCAGCAGGGTCAAGCATTGAGGTGGGTTCATCTAAAATTAAATGGTCTGGCCGCATTGCCAAGGCTGAGGCAATGGCCACTTTCTGCTTTTGTCCGCCTGATAACAGGTGCGGAGCATGCCGGCGCAATTCTACCAGCCCCACGGCTTGCAAGGCCCAATCCACCCGTGCTTGTACCTCTTCAGCAGGCAGCCTAAGATTTTCCGGTCCAAAGGCCACATCTTCCTCAACGATGGCACTAATCAGCTGGTTATCCGGATTCTGAAAGACCATACCTACGTGGCTTCTTATTGCTTGTAATGAATTATTGTCCCCGGTATCCAACCCGTTAACAATCACCCGGCCGCCGGTAGGCCGGATTAAACCGTTGATCAGCCGGGCCAGGGTAGACTTGCCTGACCCATTCATCCCGACCAAGCCGACAAATTCGCCCTGCCGAATAGTTAGGCTTACATTGTTAACCGCCGTTTTCCTGGTGCCACAAACCTGATACTCTTTGGTTACATTGACCAGTTCGATACTGCCAGACGGCACTGTCAGCCCCTCCTTACTCCCTATTCCCAGTTTGTCAGTCTGGGTTTTAGCCGCTTGATTAACAAGGCGGCAATTATCCCACCGGCTGCGCCGAACAGTACATGAGAAAGCGAAGTAATCCCCAGTCCCATGGCCAGAAGCGCCAGTGGCAACTTAAGCAATAGCCCTACGGCAAAGTTTACTGCCAATTTTACTAAACTGGCAACTGCGCCGCAGATGGCCCCGACAGCCGGTGACTCCAACTTATAATTAAACAGTGGCGCCAGACAATCAAGTAGCAAGCCAGGCATGAAGTACCGGAAAAAGATCAGCATACCTTCTTTTCCTTCCCCCAATAACACCGCCAAAACACCAGAGACCATCCCCATAACAATCCCCGCGCCGAATTTCGGAATTAACCCCTTACCCAGCACCAGTATCCCCATCCAATAAATACTGGTGTGTCCCGGCAAGTGCAAAGGCAGCCTGGTTATGTCCCGGGCTACCGAAATCAGCGTCCCGAACATGGTTAATCGCAGTACATCAGCCAAACCAAGTTTAAACATAAACTTCTCCAGCACAATAACTTGATTATCTGCACTTTTTTTCGTTACTTCCATTAGTTGCTTACTCCTTTGCTTTACTATGTACATTACACCTGCCGGCAAAGCCGATGTAGTATTCCAACGCTGTAATAAGTTCTTGTTGTAGGCTCAGACTAATGTTCTCCACCCAAGCCGAGCCGGTAGTTTCTTTTATGACGCTATCTATCTGAAACTGATGATAGCCCAGCTCCAGCAATTGGTTTTTCAAAGTATCGATACGCAATAATTGGTCATTCATCGCCATACCTCCTCGTATTCCAAGATAAGCCTAATTAATTTACCGCATTAATTTCATTGACATCTTCAACCAAAATAGCTTTATTGGCTTTGTTATTGCATAAATTGACCGTTCCCCGGTCAGTGAACCGTAAATTCAGGTTTTTGTTTGTTTCGTTATTATTTATCTGGTATACGGTATTGTTCTTTAGCCCCTTAACCTCGACTTTACTGAACCTGTCAATACCCGCTGCAGCCAGCACAGCAAACAGGCCCGGGCCGCCGGCATCTAATTGTCGCAGCACATCAACCCCAAACAAAGCCGCCGTTTTATTATTACTTTGAATAGTAATCATGGTTGCCGTATGTAAGCCCCGGTTTTTGGCTAAATACTCGGTACCATAGGCAGCCAAGACAATCAGCCCTATTAACAGGACACTAAGCGTTATCCTTCTGTTTAACATTTTTAAATCACCACATCTTCCAAAATTTAAACAACAAAGCCGGCGTTACTAGTCCTCCTGTATAGATGTTGAAATAATTTTGAACCGCAGAGAGCGCAGAGGGAGCTTCGTATATCCCTCTGCGATCTCCGCGTCTCTGCGGTTAATAACCCTTAAACCTACCACATTTGGTAAAATATAAAAATTTTTAAAGAGTGCGTGACAGTGATAGAGACTAAATAACGAGTTTGTCTTGCGCTGGAGATGAAATTCCAACTAACTTTACAAGCTGAGAGTTTGCCGCAATTGGTCTTTGGATTTTCGAATAAAAGCATCCAGATCCGAAGCTTCAATACGAAATTCCCGGCCAATACGATATCCTGGCAAATCTCCCCGGTTAATCATCTTATATACGGTAAATCTTGTGATCTTCAGCAATGCAGCGACTTCTTCGGCGGTATAATACACTATAGGATTGCTCATGATAGTACATTCACCTCACTTCGTTGCTTTCGGCTATATATATATAGGTGCTAAAAACCAGTGTCCCAATTACTACTTAATGAGCTGTGTTTGTTTTAGTTGGTTTCATTTTGATGCCTCCTTTAAATTAAATACAGTTTAGTGTAGTTTAATAGCATATGGTAACTTTTGTCAAGATAATTGAATAATTTTCCTTAGTTTTACTAATCAAAAACAAATAAAACAAAGAATTAATCTAGAATTTTGGTGGTACAGATTTCCTAATCGTAAAATAAATGGATTTATTAGCATTACCTAGCAGGAACTTCAGAAATAATGTAGAATGTTGCAAAAATAGCAACTATACGCAAACAAAAATTAACATAAAGGAATCCAATTTAAAATTACCTATGATATAGTACATTTATATTTGCGGATAGTATTGAATAGATTGGCATTCCGTTATTGATTAAATCAGATTACTCACTCAACTCTTAATTGAACTACCATTATTTTTTGCTATATACCTTTTGGCTATATATTTTTTATGGAAGGGACTGTTGTCATCATTTTTGTTAGCTAAACAAACTATTATGGAGGATGTTTTTGTCGTTATATGACGAAACCGGGCATTCTGTAGCTAGTAAGAACAGATCATTGCGCTTCTTTATTCACTTACCGCAAACAAAATAGCGAGCTCCTTAGCTGATCTACCTAACCCCCTGCAGGCACGGTATTCAGCCGATCGGTACAGTTGGAAACGGCTGTGCTTCCCCTGCTTTGGAAAGGAGTGCAATGTAGTAGCGGCATAGCCATGCCTGTATTGGCGTGTCGCAGTATGTTGTTCGTCTTTTTACAAAAGAGGAACAACTTTTTCTATTTCAAACTATGGTCATGTGGCCTTTAAGATAAATAACTCAAGCTTCGTTCCCTCCACTTTATTTACTAGTGTTGCGATCCCAGTTTAAAAAAAGAGAAAGGATGAGATTATGCTACGAAAAAACAGATTATCACACAGCCGTAAGCACTGCCTGACTCTGGCCTTGGCTTTTATCGCCTGTTCAACCTTGCCCGCCTCTGCCGCCACACCGGATATGGGTCAAATCGGCGGCCAAATCGCCGACAGTGTGAAAGAACAAAAAATCGTCGTTCCTCCCAAAGCCGATATCAAAATCGAAGTCAGCGAAGATCAAACCGACGCGCCGCAGCAGCAAACAGGTGACAAATTCAAAATCAGCGGCCTGCATATCACCGGGCAAACCATCTATAGCGAAGCCACGCTGCAAGACTTGGTAAAAGACGCAACCAACAAGGAACTTACCTTGTCTGAACTGCAAACCATCGCCCGCCGTATTTCCCAATACTTTCGCGATCATGGCTATATGGTTGCCAACGCCCTTATTCCCGCCCAGGACATCACCGACGGGACAGCAGAAATCACGGTTGTCCCTGGTCAATACGGCAACATCGACATCCGCAACCATTCCCGGCTTGCCGATAACACCGCCGCCCGGATGCTCAGTAACCTCAAAAGCGGCGACTACGTAAAACAAGACCTCCTCCACCGCACTCTGTTACTATTGAGTGATACCAGCGGCGTTAGTATCAAAGCCACTCTGGCGCCAGGCAAAACAAGCGGCACCTCTGACCTTATCGTGGAAATTAACGACACCAAAGCCACAACCGCGGAATTTTCCATTGATAACTATGGCAACCGTTTCACCGGCCAAAAGCGCAGCGACCTCAACCTTAACTTCAACAACATCAGCGGCAAAGGTGACGCGCTATACATTAGCGGTAATAAATCCGGGGGCGACCTGAACAACGCCAAAATCAACTACATGCTGCCTGTCGGCAGTCAGGGTGCCAGAATCGGCGTAGGCTATTCCCAGTTACACTACACCATCGGTAAGGAATTCGAGGCCCTTGATGCCGGCGGCAGTGCCAAGAATACCGGTATTTACGGCATGTACCCCCTTGTCCGTTCCCGTAACTACAACCTTTATGGCGTAATTGAGTATGACCATTGCAAAGTTAAAGACCATATCAACGAATACGATGCCTTTACCAACAAGCATAGCAATGCCTGGACCTTCGGCCTGAACGGCAACAGCCGGGACAAAATTCACGGCGGCGGTGTCAACAACTTCGCCCTGACAATCGTCACCGGGCGACTGAGCATTGACGACGGCCAGGATATGTACCGCAACGACGCAAAAACTGTCGACAGCAAAGGCCTGCAAACTGCCGGTTCCTATACCAAAGCCAACTTTAACTTCAACCGGTTACAATATCTAAATAACCGGCTGAATCTCTACCTTGGTTTCACCGGACAACTTGCCAGCAAAAACCTTGATTCTTCCGAAAAACTATTTATCGGCGGCGCCAACGCCGTCAGAGCCTACCCCCAGGGCGAAGCATCAGGCGACCAGGGCTACCTCTTAACCGGCGAACTACGCTGGAATATGCCAACACCAGCTTTCCAACTGGCAGCCTTCATCGACAGCGGCAGGGTATCCATTGATAAAAATCCGGTAGCCGGATCAGGCGATAACAGCCGCCTCCTTACCGGCGCCGGCCTGGGACTCATTCTAAATAAGCAAAAAGACTACACTTTACGGGTTGATTATGCCTGGAAGTTAAGCTCCAGTGATGCAACCTCAGACACCGACAAAAGCGGTCGGTGGTGGGTGAAGGGCACCCAGCGTTTCTAAAGAACTACCATGGATTTTTTTAACCACCAAGAACGCCAAGAACCCCCAAGCTCGCCAAGGGGTTATACACACAGCCCATTATGAAAAAATTATATAGTCCTATGTTTTCTTGGTTTTCTCGGCGTTCTTGGCGTTCTCTGCGTCCTTGGCGTTAATCCACAAAGTCGCCAGGTGATTGAACAAGGAAGACAGTTCATCTGATGTAGACTGTTTTTTACCGCCAAGAGCGCCACAAGCTCGCCAAGGGCGCCAAGAGAAAAATTAATAACAGTCACTGGAAAAATCACCTGCTAACCATCCACAATAATACATTTGGCGTCCTTGGCGGTCAATCCGTTCATCCCTTTATTTTGAGCTAGGAGGTACACATATGCAAAGAAAATGGCGGCGCGATTGGGAGCGCAGTAAACCAAGCCATCTGCAAAACAGTGTCAGCAAATCCACTCCCACGATTAATCCCCTGAAAATACTTGCCAAAAGCATCTTGCCGTCTGTAATGGCAGCCGGTATCCTGCTCGGCAGTATAAGCGGGGTCTCTGCCAATCCGACCGGCGGCACAGTGACCACCGGTTCCGGTACCATCAGTTCCAGTGGCACGACTACCACCATCACCCAGACTACCGATAAACTCGGCATCAACTGGCAGAGCTTCAGCATCGGCAGCGGCGAAACAGTAAACTTCATTCAGCCCGGCTCCAGTTCTATCGCCTTAAACCGGGTCATCGGCAACGACGCTTCGGCAATTTACGGCACCCTAACGGCCAACGGCAAAGTCTTTCTCATCAACCCCAACGGCATCCTGTTTGCCCCCGGTGCCAAGGTCGACGTCGGCGGGCTGGTGGCCTCGACCTTAGATCTGTCTGACAGTGATTTTCAGGCCGGCAAATATAAATTTACCGGCCGGGACGGCACCATCGGCACTGTCGTCAACCAGGGCACCATTACGGCCGCCAACGGCGGCTATGTAGCCCTGCTCGGCCCCCAGGTGGCCAACGAAGGTATCATTGTCGCCCAGCAAGGCACAGTAGCCCTGGGCGCCGGCCTGGCCATCACGCTGGATATGGATGGCGACGGGCTGTTAAACCTGGCTGTGGACGAGGCAGCGATAAATGCCAGTGCAGCCAATCACAATCTCATCCAGGCTGACGGCGGACAAGTCATCATGGCCGCCGGTGCGGCCGGCGACCTCACCGGTACAGTAGTCAACAACAGCGGCATTATTCAGGCCCGCAGTGTCAGCAATGTTAACGGCAAAATCCTTCTGAACGGCGGCACTAACGGCACAGTAGTAAGCAGCGGCACGCTGGACGCCTCCGGGAAAAACGCGGGCGAAACCGGTGGTACTGTTAAGGTACTAGGCAATACCGTCACCCTGGCCGACGGCGCTAAGGTTGACGTGTCCGGCGCCAAGGGCGGCGGCACGGCGCTCATCGGCGGCAATTACCAGGGCAAAAGTACAGAACAGAATGCCACTACTACCACGGTAGCAGCCACCGCCACCATTAACGCCGATGCCATCACCAGCGGCGATGGCGGCCAGGTCGTGGTGTGGGCCAATGACACCACCAATTACTATGGCACTATCTCGGCTAAAGGCGGCTCAGTCAGCGGCAACGGCGGCAGCGCCGAAGTGTCTGGTAAACAGACGCTGCTATACAAAGGCTACACCAACCTGCTGGCGCCCAACGGCATGACAGGCACCCTGCTGCTGGACCCCGGCGAATACACCATCAGCACCGACGCCACCAGCGGCAATGTATATAACGCCACTGACCTGGCTAACCAGCTAACTTCCGCCAACATCACCCTCCAGACCGACGGCACCGGTACCGGCGATATCACAGTAGCCGCCCCTGTATCCTGGTCGAGCGGCAACAGCCTCACCCTGGCGGCTGATAACGATATCAACGTCAACGCCAACATCACCAATACCGGCAGCGGCGGCGGCGCCGTCACCCTCAAGGCTGACAATGACATCAACGTCAATGCGACCATCACCACCGGCAGCGGCAATGTGGTATTGCGGTCTGACAGCGACGCCGACAGCAGCGGCACAGTTGCCTTCGGGACAGACGGCAAGGTGGTAAGTGATGGGGCGGTGTCCATTTACTATAATCCAACAAGTTACACCGACTCGGCTACCCAGTCAACCTCGGTTACCACCCGAAGAACAACCACTCTCACCAACCCTTACCAAGCTTACGTTACCGGCAATCTCACAGCCTACATGCTGGTCAACTCAGTGGAAGATTTGCAGAGCATAAATGATAACCTGTATGGGGTCTACGCCTTGGGCAAAGACATTGACGCCGGCGCCACCATCAGTTGGAATGATGGTACGGGTTTCGTGCCGCTCGGCGGCAATACATATAGTAATTTCAACGGCGTTTTTGACGGCGACGGCCATGTAATTAGTGGACTGTACATCAATAGCTCTTCTTATCTTCAGGTGGGTCTGTTTGGTTCCGCTATACGGGCGACTATCCGCAATGTGGGACTGGAAAATGTGAACATAGCCGGTACCTGGACCAACGGCGGCAGTTTGCTAGGACAAAACGTTCTAAATAGCACCATCACTAATTGCTACAGCACAGGCACGATCACCGGCAACGGTGATATAACAAGCCTCGGCGGCCTGATAGGAACCAGTTACGGCGGCAGCATCACCAATAGCTACAGCACCGTCACAGTAAGCACCAACACTAGCAATGGCTACGCTATTGGCGGGCTTATTGGAAACAACGCCTCCACCATCACCAATTGCTACAGTTCAGGCGCGGTCACCGTTACGAAATCATCACTAAACGAGGCCAATGTCGGCGGCTTGATAGGATTTAACAGCAACGGCACCATCACTAATTCCTACAGCACCGGGGCAGTAACCCTTACCAATACGGTAGCTCCTACAAGTATGACTGCGAAAGTCGGCGGTTTGGTCGGTTATAACCTCTCCGGCAACATTACAAATTCATACAGCACCGGCGCAGTAACAAGTAATGGCGGTAGCCTCGGTGGTCTGGTTGGGTACACTGACTACGGCAGCATTACCAATTCCTACAGTACCGGGGCAGTAAGCAGCAGCGACAGCAGCAACTCTGTCGGTGGGTTTGTCGGCTACAGTAATAACAATGGCACTACCCTCACCGATTGCTACTGGGATACACAGACCTCAGGCATAAGCGATACAACCAAAGGTGTCGGCAATACCGCCAGCTACACCGGCGTCACCGGCATGACGACAGCCGACCTGATGGACTCCTCTAAATACGCCAGCAGTTGGGACTTTACCAACACCTGGTTCATGATCGACGGTTTTACCCGCCCCTTCCTGCGGTCGGAATTATACGGCACCACCATCACTAACGCCCACCAGTTGCAATTAATCGCCGCAACTGAAAACCTGAGCGGCAGTTATACTCTTAGCCGCAACCTCGACCTGAGCGGGCTGTTCACTGACGCCGCCGGTATGTGGAATACAGCCACCGGCTTCGTCCCCATCGGCAGTGCTGCCACGCCGTTTACCGGTTCTTTTGACGGCAGCGGATACTCAATCAGTGGCCTTACCATCACCAACCCGCCGTCTTCGGCAATCGGTCTGTTCGGCTATATCAGCGGCGCAACCATCAGTGATGTCGGTCTGACCGCTCTAGCCATTACCGGCGGCGCCAACAACACCTATGTCGGCGGCCTGGTTGGCTATAATGACGGCGGTACCATTACCAATGTATACACTACCGGCGCGGTAAGCGGCGGTACCAATGCCGGCGGCCTGGTCGGGTATAACAACGGCACTGTGAAACAGTCCTACAGCATGGCTACCGTGAGCGGCACCGGCAATGTCGGCGGCCTGACAGGAACCAATGCCGGCACCATTACCAACAGCTATTTTGATGTTGCCGGTGTGGTATCAGGCGGCACCGCCAGCAAAGCGGGCGGCATCGCCGGCGTCAACAGCGGCACCATTACCACATCCTACAGCGCCGGCGCAGTGACCGGCGGCACAGCCGGCGGCCTGGTCGGCGACGGCACCGGCGGCACAGTTGCAGCCTCAGTGTGGGATACCACCACTTCCGGCCAGACAAGAGGGGTCGGCAGTGATTCGTCCGCAACCGGTGTCACTGGACTGACCACTGCCCAAATGGGCAACAGCGCCAGCTATCCCAGCGGCTGGGATTTTACCAATACCTGGTCGTTATCCGGGGCGCGCCCGCTCCTCAAGTGGGAATACAACGGCAGCACCATCATTACCACGCTTGATCAACTCCTGGCCCTAAGCAACAACCTGAGCGGTACGTATATTCTGGCCGCTGATATCGACCTGACCGGCACGGCGTGGACGCCTATCGGCAACAGTGCCACAACTTCCTTTACCGGTATCCTGAAAGGCAACGGCTATACCATCAGCGGTCTGACCATCACCAACTCTGCCGCTTCCGCCCTCGGCCTGTTCGGCTATACCAATGGCGCGACCCTCAGCAGCGTTAACTTGACCAACGTCAACATCGTGGCCGGCACGAATAATTTGTATGTTGGCAGTCTTGTCGGCTACAGCGGCATCGGCACCAGCATTACAGCGTGCAGCAGCAGCGGTACAGTAACCGCCAGCGGCAGCGGCAGCACAGTCGGCGGCCTGGTCGGCTACAATGCCGGCAGTATGGAAGCCTCCGTCAATTCAGCCACCGTTACCGCCAGCGGCACCAATAGCCTGGTCGGCGGCCTAACGGGATTCAATGCAGTCGATGGCGTCATTACCGGTTCCAACAATACCGGTATGGTAACCGCCAGCGGCTCCAACAGCACGGTCGGCGGCCTGACCGGAACAAATGCAGGCAGTATTACAAGCTCCTATGTCGACACTGCCGTTACCATCACCAGCGATGCCGACAGCAACTCTGCCGGCGGCCTGGTGGGTAAAAACGCCGGCAGCATCAGCAGTTCCTACAATAAGGGCGTAGTGAAAACAACCGTACGTGCCACCAATAACAAAGTCGGCGGCCTGGCCGGGATAACCACCGCCAACAGCACCCTTACCGGTTCCTACAACACCGGCGCGGTAACCGCCAATGGCGCCGGCAACGAAGTCGGCGGCCTGATCGGAACTAATAACAGTAACATTACCAGCCTTTACAATACCGGCGCAGTCACCAGCACCGCCGACAACAGCATCGTTGGCGGCCTTGTGGGCAGAAACAATAGTACGATCACCAATTCCTACAATTCCGCCAGAGTAACCGCCAGCGGCGCGGCCAGCACGGTCGGCGGCCTGGTCGGAGTAAACACCACCACAGGCGCTATCACCGGCTCCTATGATACCAGCTCGGTAACTGCCAGCGGCGCTGCCAGCACAGTCGGCGGCCTGGTGGGGGAAAATGACGGTGCAATCACCAACTCCTACAGTATGATTAAGACCACCGCTGCCGGCACCGGCAGCAAAGTTGGTGGCCTGGCCGGGATAAACAACGGCACCATCGCCACCTCCTTCAGCGTCGGCGCCACCACCGGCACCACCGGCACAGTCGGCGGCCTGGTTGGCGTGAACAACGGCACCATTACCGACGCCGTTTGGTGTACAACAACCTCCGGGCAAACCACCGGGATCGGCTCCGGTTCCGGCACTGCCACCAACGTCCGGGGCCTGACTTGGGCCAACATGTTACAGACCAGCAATTTTTCCACCTGGGATACCTCTGCCTGGGGCATTACCAACAGTTTCCTCCCCTACCTCAAGTGGCAGTATGACGGTACGCCAGTACAGACCTTTACCGGTACCGTACAAAACGGCACCGGCGAAACGGTTAATGTTGTGTACTCGGATTATGAAGGAACATATAAACTAGCTGCACAGGCGCACGAATTCGGTGTTGACGGTTTCTATTACGGCGTAAGCACAACAGCGGTTCCCACCGGCAAAGACGTGCTGCTGTACGTAGCAGACGACGCCAACTATAAAGCCAACAGTGTCTACCTCGCCACCGCCAGCGGCCTGTCTGGCAGCAAATTGATCAAAGATACCGTAATCCTCGACGGTGGTGACACAACCTTGAATATGGGGAATATTATTACGAAAACCATCGCTGATAGATATACATGGTTGGACGGTGATGATATCCTCTGTTCATCAGGCACCCTCAATGGTGTCTCAGGTACAATCATAAACGGCAGCCTCATAGCCAATAATTTTTCGTTAGGCCGTGGCTACCCCCCCAACAGCATAATCGCCACCGGTTCCATTACAATTACTACCCCCGGCGATATTATGTTCAATAACAACTTTTACTCAGATAATCTCACTTCCGACATTCTAGGCAATCAGCAACTGGTCGCCCTCGGCGGCGATATCAGTATAACCGCCGGCGGCAACATCATCCTGCGCCACGGAGCAACCAATACTACCGAGCTTACTGCCAGCGGTAACGTTACCCTGGTGGCCGGCACCGGCTTCCTCAATGACAGCGGCGCCAACGCCATTTCGGCCGGCGGACGCTGGCTGGTATACGCCCCTGATCAGCTCATTTATTCATCCAACACCGCGCTGTACTATGTCGCCAGAACCTATGACAAGCTTTCCCGGATGACCAGCCAGGTGGACAGCTCCAGCACTGAACTGATCTATGACGCCAGAGGCGGGCTGACCGGCGATTTCGTCTTATGGGACGGCCAGTCAGCACCGGCAACCGGCAGCGGTTTCATCTTCACTGCGTCCAATCCGCTAACCCGCGCACTGACACCGGCCCAGTACCAACGTAATGCGGCCAATACCGAGGCCCTCATCTCCAATACCAGGTTAGGCTCGATAGTTTCACCCACCGCCGATCTGAGCATCAACTCAGAAGCACTGCCATTCTTAACCATTATCGGCGAAGGTGTAGCACTCGAATAGGTTTTCGGAGTAGAGAGTAAGTCTATTAACCGCAGAGACGCAGAGATCGCTGAGGGGGTTATGGTGGTACCCTTACAATAAACCTCTGCGCCCTCTGTGTCCTCTGCGGTTAAAAAATTACAACAGCTAATACAGGAGGAATTGTAATGAACATTCAGGAAATCTTCGCCGACGGAATTAGCGGCATCCACATTACCAACAACACCATCCGGGTGGATTTAATGACCCTGCAGCCTCATCTTAAAAGTGAAAATGGCCAGCCAGTATTTAACATCAACCACCGTCTCATCCTGCCGCTGGAAGGCTTTGTCCAGGGGTTCGGCCTGCAGCAGCAAATTCTCAAACAATTAGCCGATGCCGGGGTGATAAAACGCCAGGACGACAGTATAGCAGACAATGCGACCAAGTCCGTTCAAGAGTAATAGCAACAGACGGCCAAGATAGGCACCTATTGAAATCTATTAACCGCAAAAATCTTTTATTAACCACAGAGACGCAGAGATCGCTGAGGGGTTTACACGGGTACCCCTTGCCAAAAAACTCTGCGCCCTCTGTGCCCTCTGTGGTTCAATAATACTACTTTTATTAACCGCAGAGACACAGAGATCGCTGAGGGGTTTACGGGTACCCTTTGCAAAAAACCTCTGCGTCCTCTGTGCCCTCTGCGGTTCAATAATACTACTTTTATTAACCGCAGAGATCGCTGAGGGGCTTACGGTAAACTCTGCGCCCTCTGCGTCTCTGTGGTTCAATCATATCAGTTCAAATTATCCTGAGGGGAGAAAAGCAATGAAAAAAAAGAAGCTGGCTGTTTTAGCTAGTTGCCTGCTGCTGTATTCCAGTTTTTCGGCAGCGGTGGCGGCAGCCGAAGAAGCCAATACCGAAGGCGACACCGAAGTGCAAGAGGTGGTGGTAACCGCTGACGCTTTCAAACAGCTCAACCCGGTTAAGTTTACCGTCATTACCGAGGACGAGATCAAGGCCAAAGGCGCACAAAATGCGGCCGATGCCCTGAAAGATGTAACCGGCTTATTTATCACCAGCAGCAACACCAAGGGCAAGGCCATTGCCCAGTTCCGCGGCAGCGACGCTGATAATACCAAGATTTTTGTTGACGGCGTGCCGCTTAGTCCGGTCGGCGACGGCAAGGTGGATTTACGCACCATCCCGGCTGACAATATTGAAAAAATCGAAATCATTAAAGGCGCCGTACCGGTTATTTACGGCACCGACGCTCCTGGCGGAGTCATCTATATCACCACCAAGAAGGCTACCGAAAAAATCGCCAAATCACTCACAATCACCACCGGCAGTAATAATGCGCAAACCTATTTCGCTTCAATCGGCGGCGATACCGGTAAGATCAATTACAATTTTTCGGCCAAGAATGAAAAAACCGACGGCTATACCGCCCATTCTAAGCTAAAAGCCGACTACTATAACGGCAAGGTTACCTGGGATCTTAACCCTAAATCTTCACTCACGCTGTTCGGTTCCTATTCCAAGCGCGAGGAAGAACAGCCCAACCGCATCGACCCGGCTACCGGCCTGATTGTCTTAAATGTCGGCCGCAGCGGTACCATAACCGGCAAAAACAACTATTGGTCCAACACTTATGACTGGGAATATGACCCGATTAAAAACTCGTACATCGGCGCGTTATACAATCAAAAACTCAGCGCCAACAGTGATCTGAGTTTTAAAGTGTTCCGTTCCAAGGAAGACAGTCATTTGCTCGCTTCTATAGTCAACACAACCGATAAGTTACATCTGTGGTGGGACGGCACGGTCGACGGCTACGAATTACAAAATACCATTAGAACAAGTAAGGTCAATACTGCCACCTGGGGTTATGCCTATGAAACCAGAAGCTTTACTGAAAAATCAAACAATGGCAGTTCTTATTATGATTACACCGGCAAAAGCTTTTATCTGCAAAATGTCACCAATCTCGGCAAACTGGCGACAAGCCTCGGCTACCGGCATTACGAAACCAGCGACAACGCCGACATCGATACCATAGCCTACAAATCACCATCCAAACAATACGGCAAAGGGACTGCCAACGATCCGGTGTTCAGCGTTAATTACGCACTGAGCGATAAAACCAATATCCATGGTTCTGTCGGCAAAAGCTACCGCTGGCCCAATGCCAAAGAACGCTCCGGTCCCGGCGGCATCTATCCCTACAGCGACACCCAGCAGTCGGTAACCACGACGGTTGACGGTTATACCACCACAAGTTACTATTATCTAATGCCTGATGGTACACTGACGCAAGGCACAGCCTGCGACTACCTTTTGCCGGAAACAGCCATTAATCGCGAACTGGGAGTGGGCTACTCGGTGCACGGGTTTAAATTTGACATCACTTACTTCAACAAAGACATCACCAACATGATCAAAGGTCAGGGGTTCGGCCAGCAGCATACCCAGTATTACAACATCCCCCATGTTGATATGCATGGTTTCGAGGTGGAACTTAACAAAAAAATTGCCGACCATGTCAAAGGCTTCGTAAATTACACCTACACCAATGCGTTTGACACGCTGCTGCAACAGCAAGTACGCGATATCCCGTACCGCAAATTCTCTGTAGGCCTCAACTACACCGGCCAGAACGGCCTCAATGCCAATCTGGCACTAAACTATATCGGCGGACGCACCAGCGCGTTCAGTAACGGCAACGGCAATGGCAACGGCGATTCCCCGACCAGAATGCTTATCCAGAAACTGCCGAGTTACTCTACTGTTGATCTGAGAATCAGCAAGACCATAGATAATCGGGATTATTATATTAAAGTCAGCAACCTGTTTGATAAGAAGTACTACGCCGGGGCCTATCTGGTTGCCCCTGACAGGTATGTAGAAACAGGCGTAACGATTAAATTTCAGTAATATTTGAGAAAGTGTTAAATCGCCAAGGACGCCAAGAGCGTCGTCCCCCTTGGTGTCCTTGGCGGTAAAAATTCGAGCCTTAATGGCAGGAAAGAAGGTATTAACTACTATGTCTATATTTAATGAAGCAAAAAAAATCAGCGTAGTAACGCTTATATTTCTTTTTCTCGGGGTACTGGGGATAATTGCACTCCAGCCCAGTACAGCCTATGCCAAGACTGCAGCGTCGGCGGTCGGTACCGTCGACGCCGGACTGCTGTTAGATAAGCATCCGGATACGCAGCATGCGAATGAAATTTTACAGGCCGAAACCGAACAGGCGAAAAAGGAATTCGCCGAGAAATCAGCCAACCTAAGCGACAAGGACAAGCAGGACCTGGATCTGCAACTCACACAGCGCGTAGCCCAAAAACGCCAGGAACTGTTGAAAGCCATCACCGACAAAATCAACGCCGCCGTCAAGGAAGTGGCGGAAGCCAAAGGCCTGACAATGGTTGTATCCAAAACTTTTGTCATTTACGGCGGGCCGGATATCACCAATGATGTCCTAAAAAAGATAACCGGCAAGTAACAAGTAAATCAGAAGTTTATGCCGTGGGATGTATAACCACAGAGACACAGAGAACGCAGAGGAAAATGCAGGTCAAACCGCTCCCTCTGCGCACTCTGCGTCTCTGTGGTTCAATAAACTTAACTTTCTTTCTGTATAAAGCTTACGCTCCGGCCACATTTGTGTTAAACAGAAGGTAACTACTATGTCTATATTTAATGAAGCAAAAAAAATCAGCGCGTTATCGCTTACCTTGCTTTTTCTCGGAGTATTCGGGATCATTATGACCCCACCCGGCACAGTTTATGCCGTGGGATATGTATAACCACAGAGACGCAGAGTACGCAGAAGGAAATGCATATCAAACCGTTCCCTCTGCGTACTCTGCGTCTCTGTGGTTCAATAGACTTAACTTTCTTTCTGTATAAAGCTTACGCCCCGGCCACATTTGTGTTAAACAGCCAAGGACGCCAAGAAAAACATAAGCTATAAAATTTGCCTACTCACAATAATTAAACTCCCTTGGTGTCCTTGGCGGTAAAAATTCGAGCCTTAACGGCAGGAAAGAAGGTAACTACTATGTCTATATTTAATGAAGCAAAAAATCAGTGCATTATCGCTTACCTTGCTTTTTCTCGGAGTATTCGGGATCATTATGACCCCACCCGGCACAGTTTATGCCGTGGGATATGTATAACCACAGAGACGCAGAGTACGCAGAGGAAATGCATGTCAAACCGTTCCCTCTGGGTTCTCTGCGTCTCTGTGATTCAATAAACTTAACTTTCTTTCTGTATAAAGCTAACGCCCCGGCCACATTTGTGTTAAACCGCCAAGAGCGCCAAGAGCCTCAAAGAACGCCAAGGAAAACATAAGCTATAAAATTTGCCTACTCAGAATAAGTAATCTCCCTTGGCGTCCTTAGCGTTCCTTGGTGTCCTTGGCGGTTAAAATTCGAGCCTTATGTATAACCACAGAGAACGCAGAGTACGAAGAGGAAATGCATGTCAAACCGTTCCCTCTGTGTTCTCTGCGTCTCTGTGGTTCAATAAACTTAACTTTCTTTCTGTATAAAGCTAACGCCCCGGTCACACTGGACCAGGGCGTTATTTTTAACTATGTTCTACTTAGAGAGCACTTGAAGTGGAGATGGATAAGCCTACTGGTTGCGTATTGTCGCTGTTGGTGGGCTGAACGCGGACCCAATAGGTGTGGCCTGCTTCAATACCGGAGGTAATGGAATAGGACATGGGCGAGCTATGGGTATTGCTGATCACACTAGCGTTTGCTTTGTGCCAGGAATCGATGCTGGCATATTTGCCGTCAGCGTTAGAGGCGTCGATGTAGTACACGTTAAACCCGGCAGGATCGGGAAGAATCGAGTAATCCTGATCGACAGGCCATGACACGTTAATTTGAGTAGTGCTAACACGGGTAGCACTTAGATTGACGGCAGGGTTACCGGTATTTTCCCAGCCGGCGTAATCAGTGGCAGCTGTACTTAAACTATAGGAAGTAATGCCCGTAGTGTCTGTTAGAGCGTCTGTGAAAGTGGTATAAGTATGGGAACTGTTATCAGTGAAGCTCGGCAGGTACAGTATATAACTATGGCCGGCAGTCCGGTTATAGACCGCCGTGCTAGTGCTTTGTTTCGTCATCGGGTAGTAGAAGGTGGTGTTCACATTGTCGTAGTTATTGGAGATCGCGTTATGACTCTGACTGCCCGGTACGAATGTACTGCTCGTGGTGTCTTTGAAGCCAACATTAAGTCCAGAAGTACTATTCAAAGTACTTAAATAGGTCGAAAGCGAACCGGAAGCAAGCGGCCGGTCAAAAATGAGTATGGCATTGGACTCTACCGGTACGCCTGTGGTGCTGTCAGGGTCTCCCACCACAAAAGTGACAAGCGGGTTAGTATCAGAGTATGATGTACCCGACACAGGGGTCCTGAAGGTGAATGTCAAGTCTTTTCCTTCCATGTAGTTGCCTACGCTAAGCGTGTTTTTATCCTCCAGAGCACCATGGATAACCACATCATAAAGCGTGTTGGCACTCAGCGACGTGGTGGTGATGGTGGCTTTGGTACCTTTGGTGATATAGGCGTCGGTGGTGCCGCTATACTGGCCGCCTGTACCGCCTGTGGATACCGAGACCGAGCTGACCTTATCACCGGTGCTACCGTGCGGCACGACATCAAACAGTTCTGCCGTAATGGTTTCACCCGGACTGCCTGATTGTTTGTCAAAGAACACCGCGATATGGGTGCTGTCCACATACTGATAGCCACTAAAGCTTATTGGCTTGTTGCCGGTACCGGACGTGCTGCCGCTATAGTTCAGCGCAAAGGCGCTGGACCCCACTGCCACAGTAAATGCCAGGGCAAGCGCGGCCATGTTGGCTAACTTACTACTTTTTTTACCAGCTTTCTTAAACGTAATCATTTTGTCTGCCTCCTTAAATTTTTTTTGGCGGATTTTACCAAGGTGTTGCGTAAATCTACATCAGTTAACATCAATCACCCCCATCCCCTTTTAGATTTAAAAAGTCGGAATGTAAAAGATCACCCCGGCTGGGCCGACAATCTTTTCCACACTGGGAGGCATCGTTTGTGACACTAAGGCTTGTCCACATCATATATCCGGGAAAGCCTTGTGCTGCAATTTTTACAACAGCATTAAGCAAAAATAATAAAATAGCAATAAACTATGGCAACAGGATATAACTGATATTGGTATTTTTTCTATTTGCTGTGTCAATTTGATTATATTTGTTCATATACGTTCTTGTCAAGCATGCTCTTAATATGTAATTTGTTTATATTTGTTTATGTTAGTTTATTTTTGTTTATTTTTGTTTATTCTTGTTAATTTCGCAAATTATGACATTTTTTTCATCATTGCTTGGTTTATAATGGCAACAATAGTTGTTATTACCATTCATTATGTAGGGGTGATTGGTTTGGAGACGCATGGTATATTAGAAAAACGGGTTATTCAGAACCTCTTCTACTGTCAAGTCTCTAACTTTATTAAATGTTTGAGACCGAAGCAGTGGAGCAAAAATCTGTTAGTGCTTGGCGCACTGCTATTTTCAATTTCCAACGTTACTCTGACACAGGTCTTGGAAGGTCTAACTGCATTTATATTGTTTTGTTTAGGCTCAGGCAGCATCTACATTCTAAATGATTTTGTCGACCGCGAACTTGACAGGCTGCATCCGCAGAAGTGCCGGCGTCCAATGGCTTCTGGCGAACTAAATCCCTATGCGGGTCTATTCCTGGGAATTGTCCTGGCCCTCGGCACCTGTATGTACGCCTTTACTTTAAGAGAGTCTTTCGGTTTAGTGCTGGTAACCTATTTAGTAATAAATATCGCCTATTCTTTTAAGCTCAAGAACGTTGTGCTGCTGGATATTATGGCAATCGCCTTCGGATTTGTCCTGCGGGCGGTTGGCGGCGGATTGGCAATCGGTGTTCAGTTGACGCCATGGTTTTTATTATGCACCTTGTTATTAGCCCTGTTTTTAGCGATTGGCAAAAGGCGTCATGAGCTGCACTTGCCGGCAGACAGCAAAGGTGTACACCGCCCAGTGCTGCTGCATTATTCAACCGAACTATTGGACAAGTTCAGCGGCATTGTTACTACTGCTACCATTATGAGTTATGCTCTGTATACCTTTACCTCCGGCAAACCAGTTGAGCTTATGCTGACTATTCCCTTAGTTATCTATGGTATTTTCCGTTATCTATATCTAATACACGTCAAAGGACAAGGAGGTGCTCCGGAAAGAATCTTATTAGAGGACAAGCCCATCCTGTTTACGGTGCTGTTATATGGGGCCACAGTATTAGTAATTCTCAATACTTTCAGCTAAGGAGTGATACTATGTACTATTTACGCAGTTTAAAACTATTGCTATTGTTGTTACGCCTGCAGCGTAACTTACACTCCGGGCAGTTAGTAAATTCCCTGGGCGAATTTCATGGCTTTCCCCAAAAGTTAGGTCAGCATTTAACGTTATATGAGGGAGAAGCGTCACAAGTCCTGCAAACTCTTTGCAATCAAGGGACAAGCGAATTCCGTGACATAAGCTGTATTTTGGCAGAGCTTGGTGTAGCCCCTATCACTGCGCCCCAAAATATATCTCAGGCATCCATCGGACAAGTATTTAAGGTGCAAACCAGGGAATATGGCGATATTGCCGTGAAGCTTAAATATCCCCATATCGCCAGGAAGCTTGGCAGTGATATTAAAGTACTAAGGGCCGTGACCTATTTAGCTAAGCCCTTCCTTCCCAGCGGTAATTATCTGCTGGATACGATTGCCTTTATTTCCGGAAAGTTGCTGGAGGAATGCGATTACCACGAGGAACTGCATACGCAAACCAGGGTTTTTCAGACCTTTGCGGCAGACTCCCACATCCATGTACCCCGGCCAATCACTGCCTTATGTAATTCGGAAGTGCTTGTCAGTCAATGGGTGAACGGCGTGTTTTTGGATGAGGCGTTAGCAAATGCTGCCTGTGACCAAAAGCTGCAAATTTACGATTTACTGTGGAATTTTGAGCTTCAGCTTTTTTGGCGGTTAGGTATGATCCATGCCGATCCGCATCAGGGAAATTTCCTTGTTACCGGCACCAGGCAGACGCCTGAACTGACAATTTTGGACTTTGGCAGCAAACTGGAATTTACTACTGAGCAGCGCAACTGCCTGGCAGCTATTGTAATGCAGGCTTGTGATCTGGGCCAATTAAAAAAGCACCTCCGGGTGCTGGGTTTTGGGGACGAGGTATTGGCAGAATATCAGCCGGTACTTGGCGATATCATTACCGTTAT
Organism: Sporomusa sp. 246TCP1; assembly: GCF_057319775.1. Lineage (NCBI taxonomy): Bacteria > Bacillati > Bacillota > Negativicutes > Selenomonadales > Sporomusaceae > Sporomusa > Sporomusa sp. 246TCP1. The sequence continues at coordinate 2,672,685 of NZ_CM170492.1, forward strand.
GTTTGAGCCGTTTTATACAGATGCTGATTATGATTTTCGTAGTTGGCGGCTGGCTTATAAAATCAATACTATTTTATCGTCTGCCAATTTTCATCAGCCCTTTACTATTCCTCCTGTCCTGTTAACTTTTTTACGGATGGTGCATGGCTTATACTATTACGCGCAAAAGCACCGTCTGGCCTATAACTGGCGCCGTAATATGCTGAAAATTACTGATAACTCCGGGGGGCTATGTACATGAGTAAAGTATTTGTAATGAAGACTAAGCCAGAAACAGTACTTAACGATTATCAACAATTACTAAGAAAAGCAAATGTTAACGGTATTCTCGACCCTACTGTTCCAACAATTTTAAAGGATAACATCTCCTGGCATTTCCCCTATCTCAGTGCCAATTCCACGCCCTGGCAGTTGGAAGGAACCATTCTCGGACTCAAGCAGCAGGGTTTTAAGAAAATTTCGTGTGTTCAAAACGAGACTGTGGTAACAAATGCTTTTAAAGGCGAAAAGCTGAACAAATATCTTCCTATATTCAAGAAATATAATATTCCGGTGCTGTATAACTTCAAAGATGCTGATATGAAATGGGTATTCCATCAACCCAAGGAAAAATTGCTGGCATTACACGAGGTTTTCCCGGAAGGTATTCGTATTCCCGACTACTTTTATGGCAAAAACGTTGTGCATTTGCCGACAGTTAAATGTCACATTTATACAACTACCACCGGCGCCATGAAAAACGCCTTTGGCGGGCTGCTAAACACTAAACGGCATTATACACACAGTGTCATTCACGAGACCCTGGTTGATTTGCTGCAAATTCAACAAGAGATCCATCCGGGGGTCTTTGCCGTGATGGATGGCACAGTTTGCGGCAATGGCCCGGGGCCACGCACTATGATTCCGATTGAGAAGGATTATATTCTCGCCAGCGCTGATCAGGTGGCGATTGATGCAGTTGCCAGTAAAATGATGGGCTTTGAACCGCTGGACATTCCCTACATTCGCCTGGCGCAGGAACGCGGTCTGGGTATTGGCGACTTTCGGAAGATCGAAGTAATTGGCGAAGATGTGGAAAAGGTGAACTTTCAATTCCGGGTCGGGGATAATTTAGCTTCCCGCTTTGGCGATGTGGTGTGGTTTGGGCCGCTGAGATCATTACAAAACCTGTTATTCAGAACACCGCTGGTGAATTTGTTCATCTTTGGCTCATTTTTCTATCACGACTACTTGTGGTGGCCCTTCAAAGGCAAGCGTAAGATGGAACATTTCAAAAAAAATATGCGATGGGGGCAGTTATTTGAACACTATGAGGGATGAAACCAGCATTACTATTAAAAGTCTGCAAAACAAGCTGATCATTGGTTTAGTCCTGGGGCTTATCATCTCAACCGGTCTGGCGCTGTGGGGCGATGTCGGGCAAATTGGCAATGCGGTCAAAGGCTTTGGCTGGCATTATGCACCACAAATTCTGGCGTTTGTAGTGATGGGTTACCTGGGGAGATTTTTAAAATGGCAGCTTTATCTTGAAGAACTGGACATCAGGATCGGCTGGCAGGATAGCGCCCGGGTTTTCTTTTCCGGCTTGTGCATGGCAGTTACGCCAGGAAAGGTCGGGGAGGTTTTGAAATCGTACCTGTTGTTGAAGCAGCACAAAGTCAGCTTTTGCCGTAGCGCGCCGACGATAATTGCGGAACGGCTGACAGATCTGATTGCTATGCTGATCTTGGCAAGCCTGGCAGCCAGTGTCGTTAATTACGGAAAAACCTTTATCATCGTCGGACTACTCCTGTCATTAGGCATCGTCTTGGTATTACAATGGCGCCGGCTGGCAATGGCTTTACTCCAGGGGCTTGAAAATATCCCCATGATAAACCGCAAATCCCGGCTATTTAGAGATATGTATGAAAGTGCTTATCTATTGAGTAGGAGTGGTTTGCTATTCAAAGCAGTTCTAATTAGCGTCATATCCTGGCTGTGCGAATGTATCGCCTTGTATTATATATTGTTGGGTTTTGGTACTGCTTCTTCTTTACAGGTAGCGATGTTTGTGTTTTCACTGGGTTCTATCGCTGGTGGGCTTTCCATGCTCCCAGGCGGTTTAGGTGTCGCCGAGGGCAGTATGATTGGTCTGCTGCTCAGTTGCGGGATAGACTTTACCGGCGCTGCCGGGGCGACGTTGTTTGCCAGATTTGGCACATTATGGTTCGGCGTGTTCTTAGGGCTATTGACCCTGCTGCTCAATTGGCGCAGGTTTAACCTTAACGCAAGGTCTGACTAGCATGAAGCGAATCAATATGGATTGTCATGTACATACGTTCTATTCCCGGGACTGTGGTATCAAAATTGCCGATTTGCTCCGGCTTTGCCCGGCAAGAGGACTGGACGCCGTAGCCATTACTGATCACAACACTATTAGGGGCGCGCTGGAATTACGTGAACAGGCTCCCTTTAAAGTAGTCGTCGGTGAAGAAATAAACACCCTACAAGGCGAAATAATCGGGTATTTTCTCCAGCAGGAAATTCCCCCAGGACTATCTGCGCTGGCAACAGTGCAGGCCATCAGAGAACAAGGCGGTTTGGTATGTGTGCCTCATCCTTTTGACCGCTGGCGCAAGTCGGCGATATGTTACGGGGCCTTGACGCAGATCATCGGCTATGTTGACATTATTGAGGCCTATAATGCCCGGAATGTTTTTAATCAGGATAATAAAAAAGCCGCCGGGTTTGCCAGCCAGCAGCATAAGCCAATCTCGGTCGGCAGTGATTGTCATACGACTTGGGAAATCGGCTGTAGTTATGTAGCAATCGGCGACTTTAGCGACGCCGCCACATTCTTAGGGAATTTAGCTAATTCACTCATAAAGTTTACCAAGAGTAGTATTATGGTGCATTGCTATACTAAGCTGTTTAAAGCGAAGTGTGCCATCGGCTTACCAAAATAGACAAAGGAGTTATTGGCAGCATGACACTGTTAAACGCAACTACCATTCGTTATTGTTCCTGGGGGTTCATTTTAGCTTATGTAGTTACTTTTAGTATTTGGGTATTTACCGGGTCGGGTATGATAGACAGGAACGAAAAAGTCATTGGCGGCGACTTCATTTGTTTTTACGCGGCCTCCCATAAACTGTTGTCCGGAGACGTGTTAGGCATCTATGACGGCAAAGATTTATGCGCGGTTGAACAGCAAATTACCGGGCGAACTAACACTGTAGGCTGGTATTATCCGCCAACGTTTTTGTTACTGGTGACCTATTTCGCCACTCTGCCTTATTTAGCAGCTTTATTCTCCTGGCTTGCTATCACTCTTGCCGGATATATCATGGTTGTGCGCAAAATTGCCCCTCATCCCACTACTGTGGCACTTACTTTGGCCTTTCCCGGAACATTCCAGAATTTCATTTGCGGCCAGAATGGCTTTTTAAGTGCCTTGCTGCTCGGTCAGGGACTGTTATTGCTTGAGCAACAACCTGTACTTGCCGGTATAATACTAGGGTTACTGGTATATAAGCCTCACCTGGCGTTTTTAGTAGTGATTGCCTTAGTTGCCGCGAGAAAATGGCAGGCACTTATCGCCGCCTGCGCATCAGCAGCAGCCTTAATTATAGTTAGTATAGCTGTATATGGGATTGCCAGCTGGAAAACGTTCTATTGTACCCTGCCTGTGGCCCAATACTTATTAGAAATAGGCTCTTTACCCTGGTACCAAATGACAACAGTTTTTGCTATGGCGCGTTCCTTCGGATTTTCTGTTCCTTTAGCTTACGGACTACAAGCAGTGGTTACGGCTGTTGCCGTTATCGCTGTGGCTTGGGTGTGGTACAAACGAAGCTTCCCGCTGGCCTATATTATCCTGACTGTTAGCATTTTCCTTGCTACTCCTTACGCCTACCAATATGATCTTACTATTTTAGGTCTTAGCATCGCTTGGTACGGTTGGGAGGGGCTTAATCAGGGCTGGTTACCCTATGAAAAAATAGTCCTGTTACTTGCTTGGTTTATGCCGTTGGTAAATTCGCCGATTGCCCGCTTAACTAACCTTCATATAATACCTATTATCTTATTAATATTGTTAGTTTTGGCCCTAAGGCGCAGTATATTGGGGCTAAGGTTACAGCCTGACCGAAAAAACAAATTAATTTAGGGAGATGATTATGATGATTAATATAAAAACAAAAGCACTGTATATTAATATTGTCATTTTATCGGTCATCTACTTGGCAGAATTGGTGTATATTTTGCATCTAAATTCCGGCGTTTTTTCCTATACGTTGGATGATCCCTATATCCATATGGCCTTGGCAAAAAATATTGCTGCCGGTCACTATGGAATAAATTTAACTGAATACTCCGCGCCCTCATCCAGTATCATCTGGCCCTTCATTTTAGCAGTTTTTTCCGGCGCCGGCTGGTTTGATTATGTGCCACTGATTATTAATTTTATTTGTAGTCTCGGCACGGTTTACCTGTATACCCAACTATTCAGTATGCTGCTTACCGCAGCTAATGCCCAGCGGCAAACGTTGCTAACAATAATAGCAACAATGGCTATCGTATTTATTACCAATATAATTGGTCTTGCTTTTACCGGTATGGAGCACTCGCTCCAGGTCTATATTTCACTACTGGTAGTGTATGGGGTAATAATTTCGCTCCGGGAACAGCGGGTTCCCGGATGGCTGGTGCTGGCCATAATAGCGGGGCCGCTGGTGCGGTATGAAAATCTAGCTCTGTCCTTGCCCGCCATAGTCTGTCTTGTTGCCCAGAGATACTGGTTAGCAGCAGTTAGCAGTGGTTTACTACTGGTTGCGTTAGTCAGTGGTTTTTCGGCTTATCTGCATACATTAGGTCTTGGGTATTGGCCCAGTTCGATTATCGCCAAATCTGCTTTGCTGGAAAAAGGACATTTAGCCGCTGTCATGGATACTTTGCTTAGTCATTTAGCATTTGTACCTGTTAGTATTTTTCTAATTTCAGTTTTGATGCTAGCACTTTATAACTGCTTCCATACCAAAGCAGCAGATAAATATCTTGCTTTAATTATTGGTACAGCGGTAATTGCGCATATGCTGTTCGGTTATTCCGGGTGGTATTATCGTTACGATATGTACATTGTAAGTGCAGCTGCCATGGGTATCATTTACAGTTTCAGAGGTGCTTTATCGAAAATCTATAATGCCCTCTATAAGGAACTTGATGAAAGCTCACCAGTTACCTATACTCTGGTTTTGCTAATCATATGTTGCGGGATTGGATTCAATTCCTGGAAAACTACCGCAACAACAGCAATTGCCGCCAATAATATTTTTGAGCAACAATATCAAATGCACCGATTTGTCAACTATTATTATAAGGCACCTGTTGCCATTAATGATCTGGGTTGGGTTGCTTACGAGAATCCCAATTATGTATTAGACTTATGGGGGCTGGCTTCACTAGAAGCACTCAAATCCAGACAAGCCGCAACAGATTCCGCCTGGATGGATAAGCTCGCCGGCAAGCACAATGTAAAATTAGCTATTATTTACGATTCCTGGTTTAGAAATAAACCTTACACCTGGCAACCTGTGGCCGTAATGGAACTAGGCAAGGAAAGAATCACGCCCGCTTCTAACTACGTAACCTTTTATGCTTTAGATAGCAATTCATATGAAAAGGTCAAACCCATGCTGCTGCAGTTTAAAGATAGTTTACCTGTCGGAGTTAAGTTAACAGTATATTGAACTTAAGGGTAATCAAAATTGCAGTTAAAGGAGGCTTGCCTAGACGATTAGTCCTATGGAAGTTGGGCTTAGGTCATACACCGCTACAGCAGAGAGATGCTCTGTACACTTACTATTCACTAATAGAAATGAGGTGAGCAATTTGGTTTTGCAACATTACCAGAGGACAACTTTCTGCCTATTCATTTTGGGTTTATTACTTTTTATCATACCATTTGTTGCTTTTGCGGCGCCGCCGGATGCTGGATCACCGCCACCCACGGCCAATCCAGCATTGGCAGCTGCACCAGGAACTCCAGCAGCTAACCCTGCGGGACAAGCTCCGCTGAATGCCGGCTCGTCTACGCCCGCTTTAAATGCACCAATTGCAACTGCACCGAATAATCCCGCGTCTAACCCTGCGGGACAGCCTACTACGACTGCGCCGCAAAATGTACCTGAACCCACCCCCGATGCCTTGGCAGCCGTCGGGTTATCACCTTTGGTCGTGCAGTTGGAATATGTAAAAGCAGATCAAGTCAAACCCATGCTCGCCACGCTGTTTCCCGATAACCAAATCAAGGTGGAATTTGTAAATAAGACGCTGGTTGTCACAGGCAGTGATGACGACTGTGCCGCTGTTAAAGCTATACTAACGAAACTTGATATCCCGCCGCGTCAGGTCATATTTGAAGCCGAAGCAGTCGAAATATCCCGCGACAACCTGAGAAATCTTGGCATCAACTGGGGTACTGTCAACGGGCTGACGGAAACTGCGCTTACCGACAACAGTGCGTTTCGCATCACCCTCGGTATTCCCAATCATCCAGAATACGGCATCAATCTCAAGGGTACTCTTAATCGTCTGATAGAAAACAAAAAAGGCCATTTGTTGGCCAGTCCCCGCATTGCTGCCCTGGATGGTCAAACCGCCAGAATTCTCATCGGTGACAAGTTAGCGGTGGAAAGCACGCAAATTTCCAGCGGCACTACAGTCACCACCGTAACTTACGTTGAGGTCGGCATCAAACTGGAAATAACCCCCACTGTCAACACCGATGGTACCATAACGGCCATTATCAAACCGGAAGTCAGTAACAAAACAGACACTACCACCAGTGGCAACCCGAATATCCGGACCCGTCAGGCCGAAACAACACTGCGGGTAAAAAACGGCGAGACAATTGTCCTCGGCGGTTTGATCCAACGGCAAAAAACCAGTGATACGATCAAATTTCCCCTGTTAGGTGATTTACCTTTAGTTGGGATGTTCTTTCGCTCAACAAATAGAGAAGTCCATGAAAGCGAATTGATTATCCTAATTACCCCCAAACTGATTAATCCATGAGGGAAGGTGCTATGACTATGAAACATGCTCTGACGACGGCATTATTTCTACTAGTATTGCTTACTACCTCAGTACAGGCTGGCGCTACAAGTGACGCCGCCGTGATTTTGCGGTGGGCGCCGGTTATTCATCAACAGGATAACGACCAAAACCCGCTGTCGCGGGAAAATATCTTTACTGTAGCTAACTTTGACCGCGATTGGCGAATGAATAACAATTGGGAAAACCTGCCGTACTACCCTCCCAGCGCAGCTGTGTACTATTCTCTGGTGGAAAGTGACACATATTATTTTATCGGCTATTACCTTTACTATCCTCGTCATATAGGTAAAGTCCAGCATGAGCATGACATGGCCGGGGTGTTGGCTGTGGTGCAAAAAGGTTCCGGGCAGCTAGAATTACTATTGGTTTATAATCATAATGAGTGGCTGAAATGCAACGGTTCCCATGTACGGCTCGAAGCTGGACATCCTAGCTTGGTAGTCAGTGCCGGTACTCATGAAATATCGCCAGTTAAGACTAACGAAAAAGCGCCGGGTCCTGGCGGGATTTGCCCGCTCCCCCCGGAAAAACAAGTACCGGGAACAGGTGGTCAAACCGGTACAGCGTCAAGTGCCGTCTACCGGTTAGTTGACTTGAAAGAATTATGGCAGCGTTGTAACGACATCGGCCAAAGCCGTACTTTTAACCGTTGGGGTTACTTTGATAGTTATTATTATTTTGATGCAACTGCGCCTTGGATGTGGGAATATAACCGAATCAACTGGCTGGCTAAACCGGCTGAACTGGTAAGGCGTGTTCATGGAAATCACCGCCAACCAATAACGTACCTTAAGAATCCATATGCAGGCATACGCTAGCGGCATAAGTAATTTTAAAAAACTGGCGTCACTCTCAATTGACGCCAGTTTGGCGTAGTTTCTTATAAGATAAGAAATTATAAGTTTTTTGAACCGCAGAGGCGCAGAGTACACAGAGGGAATGTCTCGATATACATCTCCCCTCTGCGCTCTCTGTGTACTCTGCGGTTAGAGCCGTATCCTCAAGGACGCGATAGCGCTTTTTTATACGACAACCATAGAATTCAATTTCTAGTCCTTTTTCGTCTTACCGAACAGATACGTCATTAGAAGAAGAATCAACTCTACATCCTTCATTCGGAAATAGATAAACCCAACAGATATTATTTTGGAAACAAAATCCCTGTCCCCATGTTTCACCCGGAAATAGATAAACCCAACAGATATTATTTTGGAAACAAAATCCCTGTCCCCATGTTTCACCTTAAGCTTACGCCCCGGCCACATTTGTGTTAAACCGCCAAGGACACCAAGAGTGTCAAAGAACGCCAAAGAAAACATAAGCTATTAAATTTGCCTACTCAGAATAATTAATCTCCCTTGGCGCCCTTAGCGTTCCTTGGTGTCCTTGGCGGTAAAAATTCGGGCCTTAACGGGCATACCCATTACTACAACATCCCCAAGGTGGACATGCAAGGCTTTGAAGGAAGTGTTAAACCGCCAAGGACGCCAAGACAATCAAAGAACGCCAAGAAAAACATAAGCTATTAAATTTGCCTGCTCAGAATAAGTAAACCCCCTTGGCGTCCCTGGCGTTCCTTGGTATCCTTGGCGGTAAAAATTATGCCTTAACGGCAGGAAAGAAGGTATTAACTACTATGTCTATATGTAATGAAGCAAAAAAAATCAGCGTAGTAACGCTTACATTTCTTTTTCTCGGGATACTGGGGATAATTGCACTCCAGCCCAGTACAGCCTATGCCAAGACTGCAGCGTCGGCGGTCGGTACCGTCAACGCCGGACTGCTGTTAGATAAGCATCCGGATACGCAGCATGCGAATGAAATTTTACAGGCCGAAACCGAACAGGCGAAAAAGGAATTTGCCGAGAAATCAGCCAACCTGAGCGACAAGGACAAGCAGGACCTGGATCTGCAACTCACACAGCGCGTAGCCCAAAAACGCCAGGAACTGTTGAAATCCATCACCGACAAAATCAACGCCGCCGTCAAGGAAGTGGCGGAAGCCAAAGGCCTGACAATGGTTGTGTCCAAAACTATATTTAATGAAGCAAAAAAATCAGCACATTATCGCTCACCTTGCTTTTTCTCGGAGTATTCGGGATCATTATGACCCCACCCGGCACAGTTTATGCCGTGGGATATGTATAACCACAGAGACGCAGAGAACACAGAGGGAAATGCATGTCAAACCGTTCCCTCTGCCTACTCTGCGTCTCTGTGGTTCAATAAACTTAACTTTCTTTCTGTATAAAGCTTACGCCCCGGCCACATTTGTGTTAAACCGCCAAGAGCGCCAAGAGCCTCAAAGAACGCCAAGGAAAACATAAGCTATAAAATTTGCCTACTCAGAATAAATAATCTCCCTTGGCGTCCTTAGCGTTCCTTGGTGTCCTTGGCGATAAAAATTCGGGCCTTATGTATAACCACAGAGAACACAGAGTACGCAGAAGGAAATGCATGTCAAACCGTTCCCTCTGCGGTCTCTGCGTCTCTGTGGTTCAATAAACTTAACTTTCTTTACTTTAAAAGTTTTATGGGGGTGGCCAACCAGAGATTTTGCCGAGTGTCTACGACATAAACGATGTGTACTTTCTCTTGACTCTGATCGACCAAGTATAAAATCACCTGATGCTTATATACCGGTGCTTTGTGATAACCTAACTCTGTGAAATTAGGCAAATTTTCCGGTATGCCATACATATAGGGAATCTCTTCTATTAGCTGTAGTTTTTCATAAACCGCATCCCTAAATTCTTTAGCAGCTATTGGGTAATTAATAGCATCAATGTAAAAATCCATTATCTCTTTGATAATAGCCACGGCATTCGGAGTAATATTAACTCGATACTTGCCGTCCTGACTTTTCATGTAAGCGCTCCTTTAGATACAGATCAATATCGCCTATAGCTATGTCTAGTGGTAATGATTTACCTTGCCGGACTTCAGCTTCGGAGCGAAGTAAATTTTCATACATACTGATTTTGGACAACAGTTTTTCGTAATGAGTGCTGCTCATAATCACCATATGATTAGATCCATTCTTAGTTAGGTGGACAGGCGTGTCTTGATCGATAACAAACGCCTCAACATCGGCTATCTTTTTGGACAACTCGCTAATTGGACGAATAATTGTTTTAACCATGGCTTAACCTTCTTTCCTCTTTATTTTTAGTATATCTTATCTTTCGGAAAATATATAGATCAATTTTCCGATATTCTAAAGAGACTAGCAAGCAGACAAGGTAACGCCAGACTGCGAACAGGCGTAACGACTAATTTCAGTAATATTTGAGGAAGTGTTAAACCGCCAAGGACGCCAAGAGTGTCAAAGGACGCCAAGGAAAACATAAGCTGTAAAATTTGCCTACTCAGAATAAGTAAACTCCCTCGGCGTCCTTTAGCGTTCCTTGGTATCCTTGGCGGTAAAAATTCGGGCCTTATGTACATGTCAAACCGTTCCCTCTGGGTTCTCTGCGTCTCTGTGGTTCAATAAACTTAACTTTCTTTCTGTATAAAGCTTACGCCCCGGCCACATTTGTGTTAAACCGCCAAGGACACCAAGAGTGTCAAAGAACGCCCCAAAAAACATAAGCTATTAAATTTGCCTGCTCAGAATAAACTCCCTTGGCGTCCCTGGCGTTCCTTGGTGTCCTTGGCGGTAAAAATTCGAGCCTCAGCAGACATGGGGACAGGAACCTATCTGACATGAAAGAATTTGATATTAAATAAAGGAACCAAGTCTTGCGTTTTGTCAAAACACTAAACCTGACCATTGTTTTATTTCTCCGAAGTGTCAAGGGGACGGGGTTATTGACAACACCTTTACATTAGGTAAGAAAACTTATACTCAATCGGAAATAGATAAACCCAACAGATGTTATTTTGGAAACAAAATCCCTGTCCCCATGTTTCTACCCATGTTTCTAAACCCGGCACAGGCGACCGGCACCCCTCGTAACTCCCGTAACCCCCCGGCCTTTGCCGGAAAAAGCGTTCCGCAGGAGAAAAGCCGGACGGTATTCCGTTAAAAAATCCGTACTGTTTGAGCGTAGCGAGTTTACGGATTTTAGGAATATCGCCCGGCTTTTCAGCTTTTGGAGGCTTGGGGCCTAGACCTTTTGTTACTTTTGGGGCAATGCCAAAAGTAAAATACCTCTCCTTTTTCGTCTTACCGAACAGATACGTCATTAGAAGAAGAATCAACTAATTTTCTAAAACTGGTAGATGCAATCAGCATTGCCAATGTAATCAACGCAATGGCCACAATTAACTGCAAACCATCAGTCAGGAAAGAAAAGCCGCCAGTGTACATGATTTTACGAACAATACCATAAATTGACATACCCAGCGAAATTAAGGTAACTACTAACATAAAGCACATGGGAATGTACAGCATTTTTCCCTGACGTCCGGTGACTTTCATGAAGACAGCCAACGCAATCAGAACCAAGGCAGCACACAGTTGATTTGCTGCGCCGAATAATGGCCAAACATTCATATAGCCGCCCAGACAAAGCAAATAACCAAAGAACAGTGTTATTACTGTAGCAACGTATTTATTTGTCAACACACGCTGCATTGGCGACATTTTTGCCGGATCAGTCGTATCACCGGTAAATAATTCCTGGAAACACATCCGTCCGATACGCCCGACAGAATCCAGCGTAGTCAGCGCCAGTGCAGATACGCACATCGTAACGACACAGGTCGCTACAAAGCTGGACATACCAAACATAGACAGAAAATTGCCGACAGAAGCGGAGAATATCTGGAACGGCGTACCTTTCGGCATCACTCCGCCGGTAGCGGCAGCGCCTACAACGATCAAAGCAACGACAGCCAGGATGGTCTCAACCATCATGGAACCGTAGCCCACAAACAGCATATCTTTTTCATTGGAAATTGTTTTGGAAGAAGTACCGGAAGAAACTAAGCTATGAAAACCGGAAACGGCACCACAAGCAATGGTAATAAAGAGGATCGGAAACAGCGGCTTGCCATTTACTTCAAAGCCAACAAAGGCCGGCAATTCAATCGTAGGATTAGTAAAAACAACGCCGATAACACCACTCGCAATCATACCGAGCAACAAGAACGAACTCAAATAGTCGCGCGGCTCCATCAGCAGCCACATCGGCATAACAGCAGCCATAAACATATAGGCAAAAACAACATAGATCCAGGTTGTCTTATCAAAATAAAGCGGATAAGCAATACCTGCTGCCAGCATACCGATAATCAAAAGAATACCAACTGCCAGTTTCGGTTTTTCTGACAGGGGAACTTTTTCTAGAAAAAGTCCGAAGAAAATAGCAACAACAATATACAACATCGAAATCGACGCAGCAGCGGCATTGGGAGTCGCTAGTGAACCATTGGGACTAAAACCGTTAAAAGTGCTGGCAACAATGTCTGCAAAAGCGGCTGTTACTAACAGAGTGAATAACCAGGAAAAGAGCAGAAACATTTGTTTCCCGGTTTTACCGATATACTGTTCAATCAGCATCCCCATAGACTTGCCTTCGTTTTTGACGGAAGCATACAGCGCTGTAAAATCCTGAACAGCACCAAAGAAAATCCCACCGATCATCAACCAGAGCATAACCGGTACCCAACCGAACATCGCAGCAATAATCGGCCCGGTGACTGGACCTGCGCCGGTAATAGAAGAAAACTGATGCGCAAATACAGTAAATTTTGAAGAAGGAACGTAGTCATTACCGTCTTCTAAACGATACGCCGGCGTTTTAGCACAAGGATCAATACCCCATATTTTTGTCAGCCAGCGGCCGTAAATGAAATAACCGCTTGCACAGACAAGTAACGCAATACCCAATAAAGTTAAGCCAGTCATAATTTTTAAATCCCTTTCCATTTTATGTTTATGTAAACAAAAAATCCTTCGTCTTCCTCATGCATTAACGCATAGAAGACGAAAGATGCTCCTCTGTTGAGGTATAATATATCACTATTTTTTTTTATTGTCAATAAGTTTATATCTGGGTTTGAACTGCAACCAAGTTTCCTGCGCTGTATTTTTCCCGAAGTTTCGGCTTTTCAATTTTACCAGTGGGGTTGCGTGGAACCATATCAAATATAATCTTGCGCGGGCGTTTGTAACGCGGCAGGGAAGAACAGAATGTCATTATTTCGTTTTCAGTGCATTTGCCATCTGGCTTTAGTTCGATGATGGCTGCCGAAATTTCACCAAGACGTTGATCTGGCAGGCCAATCACTGCTACATCTTTAATCGCATCATGCCGATGAAGAAAATCCTCAATCTGTACCGGATATAAATTCTCTCCGCCACAAATAATAACATCTTTTTTACGATCAACCAAATAAATAAAACCGTCTTCATCCATGCGGGCCATGTCGCCGGTAAAAAGCCAGCCATCTTTTAATACAGCCGCCGTCGCTTCCGGATCATTATAGTAGCATTTCATAACACCCGGGCCTTTTACAACAAGTTCTCCCACGTTTCCCTGCTCAACAGGACAGCCCGACTCACCGATAATCATTGCTTCCCATCTAAACCCTGGTTTGCCGATTGCCCCGACCTTGTGAATGTTTTCCATACCAAGATGGACACAGCCTGGGCCAATTGATTCGCTTAAACCATAATTCGTATCATAGAGATGGTCGGGAAAATATTTTTTCCAGCGCTGAATCAGGCTTGGTGGAACTGGCTGAGCACCAATATGCATTAACCGCCACTGGTCAAGCTTATAATCTCCGAGCTTCACTGCTCCGCTTTCAATCGCGTCAAGAATGTCCTGCGCCCAGGGAACAAGCAGCCATACTATTGTGACCTGTTCTTCAGAAATAGCTTTCAGTATCCATTCGGGTTTAACTCCGCGAAGCAAAACGGCTTTGCCTCCTACCAGAAAGCTGCCAAACCAATGCATCTTGGCACCGGTATGATACAACGGCGGAATGCAGAGAAAATTATCTTCCCGCGCCTGCTGGTGATGGTTTTGTTCGGTATAGCAGGAAGATACAAGGCTACGATGAGTATGAAGAATGGCTTTGGGAAAGCCTGTAGTTCCGGAGGAAAAATATATTGCTGCATCATCTTCATCTGTAAGATTAATTAGCGGAGCTTCAGCGGAGCAATCTGCTGCAAGCTTGTCGTAGTTTCCAGCAAATGAAGGGCAATCCTCGCCTACAAAGAAGTACATTTTACCATTAGAAATTTTATCGATAATTGTTCCCATACGGTCAATAAATTCCGTTCCGAAGACCAACGTGGCGGCCTCCGCTAACTCTAGGCAATATTTTATTTCCTCCGCAGTATAGCGATAGTTCAATGGTACTGCCACAGCGCCGATTTTAAGAATACCCAAATAAATGGGCAGCCATTCGATACAATTCATTAACAGTATCGCAACTTTATCTCCCTTTTTTATACCTCTGTTCAGCAGAAGATTGGCAAACCGGTTCGCTTTGTCGTCAAACTCACGCCAGGTCATCTCTCGTCGAAAACTCGCCGCCGGATTTGTTTCAATCAGTTCGTATTCACGCCATGAAACTTCATGTTTTTCCTGTAATTCCGGATTGATTTCAACCAGGCTGGTATTATCACCATACATAATAGCATTACGAGAAAGTATTTCCGTTATTAACACGCTGTTTGTTCCCCCTAATACACCTTTAATAAAGAAAGTGCAAATAAATTTCTTCTATAAATTATTTAATAAACATAAAAATCCCGTCTCTGTATTCCTACAGGGACGGGATTAACAATCCGTGGTACCACCCTGCTTGCTTATAGCAAGCCGCTCTTTTAGGTACAGGAACTCCAGTCCGATACCCTAGCCTTGCTAACGGCGGCACACCGGCACAGTCTACTCATTTCTTTTCAACCTGCTGCTCATGAGTGTATTTCAGTTAATCTGCTTACCGGTTCACACCCTCCACCGACTCTCTGCCAAGCACAAAAAACCTACTTTTCTCAATCATCGCTTTTGTCTTTTGCTGTTAATCGTAATTATAACACAAAATTCCTTTATGTCAATAATAGAGGAAACGCAGTAAAACTTCAACATCTAACGAGTAATCAAATACTTCCTTCCTGTGTCGGTTCCAAAATAATACGATGGTCGACTAGGTTCAATTCTTTAATTCTAGCCGCAATAGTTTTTCTCTGTCCCCAAATGCTTTCGAGATAGATTTCACCATCCTGAGGCACTACCCTGTCAACCCGTTCCATCAATAACTCTTCTTTATCATTCTTGAGAAGATACGCATTAGCCTCGCACATGTGACTATTCCCTCCTTCCACTTTGTATGTATTGTTTCATTTGTATAACCAACTCCTCCACCATGTGAGGTAATGGCTCTGAGTGTATACCAATTAGATCAATATTATTGCGATGAATTGGCAACAGAATCTTCCTTGCCTTGCTGGTAACCACTCGCTTAGCCATTTTAGCTGTTAGCTCACCCTTCATTGAGTTAGGCAGGATTATACTAAGTGGGCCAAGTATTAAATCCACCTCATCAATGTTGCAAATAACTGCATTTTCGCCAGTAGCACCTTCATTTGCTCCAGCCCGTAACATAACAGAGGTAGCCTGCGAATTCGTCCCAATAGCCAAAATTTCAACGCTATTACGAAATTCGTTTCGAACTCTATCAATTATGACCCTACCAATTCCGCCCCCCTGACCATCTATAACAGCAATGTACACAAAATCCCTCCAAGCATTACAAAATCAGTTCTACGGTCAACCTCTATCACGGGCACCTACTTTATATCAGCATTATTGTACATTACTATTTATCCCTTTCCAGCTAACACAAGTGAACTCCTGCACGGTAATACGAAAAACCATGAAATTATCGTTTCACACGAAACCTTCATGGTTATATCTTCATTACAAGTGGCTATTTCTAAGTCGTTCAATAAACCAACCGTACTTCATACGGCATTTGGCAGCTTCAGCTACCTTCATTGTTCTAATTGTACCAAAATTCACTTTTAAATGTCAATAGATAGTACGAATTATCTACAATATATCTTTACTCAGAAATACTCATTGACAAGTTTACCACAATTACGAGATAATATATCTATAAAAATTACACAATTTGAAATTAAAGGTATGAAGCCTTGTTGGAGACGCAGTCCCCTTCAATTTTTTATACCTTTTTTTAATTTAAAAACAAAAAAATTTTGGAGGTATTATCATGAACAAACAAGCCAATATAGCCGGGGATGGTAAATATGACCGGAAATAAACAGATACTGAAGACCCTGCTGGCTGTGTTCCTTACCTTGCTGGTGCTCGGCTGCGGCGGATCGCCGGCAGGGCCGGACTCCCTAGCCCAAGATCAAGTCTATACCATTACTGATGCCACCGGCGATTACGGCTTTCCCTCACCTTTTGCTCATTATTCCCGCGGTCCCGGCTATATCCGCATGAGTATGATTTTTGATACTTTACTATGGAAAAACGCTGACGGCTATGTTCCGGCATTGGCTGCTAAGTGGGAATATCTCGCAAACGAAAACGCTTACCTTTTCCATCTGAACAATACAGCGACTTGGCATGATGGTAAACAAGTGACTGTAGCAGATGTCTTATTTACGTTTGATTATCTGAAAAAATTTCCCTATCAAACAACCGATATTAGTATGATTAACACCGTTGAAGCCATCGACAGCTTTACTGTGAAAATTACATTATCCCGCCCACACGCGCCATTTTTAGATCAAGTTGCCGGCACCATTCCGATTCTGCCCAAGCATATCTGGCAAAATATTACCGATCCTACTCAATTCCGGCAACCAGAGGCCCTCATTGGCTCCGGTCCGTTTAAACTTGTTAATTATAACAAAGAACAGGGTTCATACTTATATGAAGCCTATGAAGGCTATTATCAGGGAAACCCCAAATTCAAACAGCTCAAATTCATAAAAATGAATGTCGAAATGTCAACAGCTGCTTTGAAGCAGCACCAAATTGACATCGCTCAGATTCCACCGGAATTAGTCAAGCCTCTGGAACAGGCAGGTCTTAAAATTTTGACCATGCCACACGACTGGATTGCCAAACTAGTTATCAACCACCAAAAAGAACCGTTTAGCAACACTGAATTCCGGCAGGCGTTAGCGTACGCTATTGACCGTAAGGCACTAATTGACACCACGTTACGCGGTCAGGCACTTCCTGGTAACCCTGGCCTCATTCCGCCTGACAGCCAGTGGTACAACCCTGCTATAGCAGCAGCATACCGCTATAGTCCGGACAATGCCGCCAAACTGCTTACGCAACTTGGCTATAGCAAAACCGGCAGCTATTGGGAACAAAACGGACAACCACTGGAAGTTGAACTTCTTATTAGCGCAAGTGCCGGTTCTCCCGGTTCCCCTGGTGAACGCCAAGGTGAATTTATTAAAACGCAACTGGAACAGTTTGGCATCAAGGTAAATCTGAAAGCCTTGGAAGCTAAAACACTGGACAGTCTCATTAATGAAGGAAAATTTGAATTGGCTTTAAACGGGCACGGTGGTTTGGGCGCTGACCCGGATTACTTAACAAATATGATTACAGGCAAAAGTTTTAACAGCGCTCGCTACCACAAAAATGACACTCTCAACACCTTACTTGCCCGGCAAACTACACTTATGGATACTTCGGCCCGCAAACAAATTTTTGCCGAAATCCAGACTGCCTTAACTGCCGATGTACCAGCCTTAGCCCTATATTACCCCAATTGGTACTATGCTTACAATAATCGCGCCAACTTGTACTTTACTATGCAAGGCGTCGGTTCCGGCGTTCCTATACCACTTAATAAAATGTCATTTGTTAAATAGAGGTTACTATGCCTACCACCAAAACAGCCGTTGACTACGCTATCGCTTTATCGACTATTCTCGTTCTTAACTTCATATTACCCCGGCTGCTGCCAGGAGACCCGCTACAAGCCATTTATGGCGATGAAGCATTAATGGTCATGACACCGGCAATGCAAGCTGAGCTTATTCATCGTTTTGCCCTTGACCAGACCTGGTCAGAACAATTTGTTGCCTATATACAGGCACTTTTACACGCCGACCTGGGGTATTCTTACTTTTACCACACTTCTGTCGTCAGTGTAATTGCCGGGGTACTGCCCTGGACACTACTGTTAACTGGGTTAGCTTTTGTACTTTCCACCCTGCTTGGCAGCTTGCTGGGAATAGAATCCGGCTACCAGCGGAGTAGTAAACAAGATGGTCATTTGCTGGGAATCATGATGTTTATCAGCGGTTTTCCCGACTTTTTTGCCGGCATAGTGCTGCTGCTGATTTTTGGTGTCTGGCTGGCCTGGCTGCCTTTGTCCGGTGCGCTTACTCCCTATAGCGGATTCACAGGTTTAAAGCTAGTTGCTGACATTGCGCAGCATCTAACGCTGCCATTGGCAGCACTAGTGTTTGTCCGGATGACTGCCGCCTACTTGTTTTCCCGTGGAGCTATGGTTGGCGTTATGGGAGAATCTTTTATCCGGACAGCACGCGCTAAAGGCTGTCCGGACATAGCCATTCGCTATCGTCATGCGGCGCGCTCAGCGCTGCTGCCAATGGTTACCGCCGCCGGTCTCAGCTTCACGCATGTGGTAAGCAATGTTTTATTTATTGAGACAGTCTTTTCCTACCCTGGACTTGGCTCATTACTCTACAAAGCCGTTCTTACCCGTGACTACCCGCTGCTACAAGGAATTTTGCTGCTGGCCGCTGTGCTGGTGCTGGTCGTTAACTTTGTCACAGACCTGCTCTGCGCCCGGCTTGACCCTCGCTTATCAGCACCATCGCCAAAAGTAAGGAGAGATAATCGTGCATATCCGGTATGATATTGAGCTGACAGACAGTACCTTTGGCCGTTTAGGTTTGTCGCTGCTGTTTACGTCCTTCATCGCCGCCCTGCTGGCCCCGGTTCTTACCAACTCTAGTCCTACCGCTTATACAGGCGATATTTTTCACCCGCCCTGTACCAGATACTGGCTGGGAACCAATGAGGTCGGACAAGATATCTGGACTCAACTCCTTTATGGTGCCCGTACCTCACTTAGCATTGCCGGGGGTACAGCTTTTATGGCAGTCGCCTTAAGCTTGCTGGCTGGCGGCCTGGCCGCTCTCTACGGCGGCCTTTGTGACCGAACCATTATGCGCATTGTTGATATATGGCTGGTTATTCCACCTATTATTGTCATTATTTTGTTTGCCGCTTATCTACACCCAAGCATAGTTTTACTAATACTACTATTAGCTGCCTTTATGTGGCCTGACGGAACCCGGATTGTGCGAGCTCAAACACTGGCCCTCAAGACCAAAGCCAATTATGCTGCCGCCACTACTTTTGGCGCTACTAAGCAATATCTGCTCAGAAAACACGTACTCCCCGATCTTGGGCCTACGCTCATAGCACTGTTTATTCATTATGCCCGCCGCGCCATCTTTATGGAAGCCGGGTTGTCTTTCCTGGGTATCAGTGATCCCAGTCTTATCAGTTGGGGGAAAATGATGCAGCAGGCCCTGGCATTCACCTACCTCGACGTGTGGCAGTGGTGGCTGATACCACCTGGTTTGGCAGTATCACTCACCATTGCCGGGCTGGCCTTTACCGGTCTGGCACTTGAAACCGCCCTTGATCCCCGGCTGCGTTCAGAAAAGAGGTAATCATGGAACAAGAAAAGACCATACTTGACATTCAAAATCTTCATGTCAGCTATGACGGCACAGACATACTCAAAGATATTAATCTAACTCTGAAAACCAACCAAACACTGGCTATCATCGGTGAATCCGGCGCCGGCAAAAGTTCACTCGCACTTGCCATTTCCGGACTTTGCGCCGGTAGCACCACAGGCACAGTGCTGTTTCAAAATAAGAACTTGCTCGCAGCCTCTGAGGCTGAGTTGCGTCACATTAGAGGTAAAGACATTTCCCTGGTTTTCCAAAATACCGACAATGCTTTACACCCTTTATACACGGCAGCCGAACAAATAACAGAAACCATTATTCTGCACAAGGATATCGCAAAACCTTCCGCCTACCAGTTAGCCTTACAAGCTCTGGCCGAAATCGGACTGACCGGCAAGCTGGCTACTGCATATCCACATGAATTAAGCGGTGGGCAGCAGCAGCGAGCCCTCATTGCGATGGCTCTTGTCAACAACCCTGAGCTATTGTTGCTGGATGAACCTACTGCGTCCCTTGACCCGCTTACCAAACAAGAGATTACCACTCTCCTACAACAATCAGCCGCCGGACGCGCAGTTATCCTTATTACCCATGACATTGCCACCGCCGCTGAACTGGCTGATACTGTTGCCGTGCTGTATGGCGGCAGGATTATTGAACTAGGCCCGGCTAGAGCAATATTGGAAAATCCCCGCCACCCATATACACGCGGTCTTCTCCGAGCCTACCCCAACATGACGACAGTCAAAGACTTCCAGGGCATTCCCGGCACCATGCAACATAATCTTCCTGGCTGTCCTTTTCAGCCGCGCTGTACCCAACGGCTGAATAGCTGCAACGCCAGTATGCCCGAGCTCACCTTGACTGACGGGCGCAGGCTCGCCTGTCACCGTGGCGGCATTGTACCTGTGCTTCAGGTAACAAACCTAACCAAAGCATGGGATGAACACCAGGCTGTACAAGATCTAACACTTACTTTGTATGAAGGTGAAACACTGGCCATTGTTGGCGAAAGCGGTTCAGGAAAAACCACACTGGCAAAAACCATTATGGGACTTACACCCCCGACCGCAGGTAATATCCACCTTAACGGAGTCAAAATCACGGAACGCAACCAAGATTTTTATAAACAAATTCAACTGGTCTTTCAGAATCCCAAAGAGGCGCTCAGCCACCGCCTGACTGTCTGCCAGCTAATCAAAGAACCTCTTGACATTCAAAAAATCGGTTCTGAAACAGACAGACAAACTGCTGTCAAAAAGCTGCTCAACGAAGTTGAACTACCAACAGATAACGCCTTTCTCCATAAATATCCACATCAACTAAGTGGCGGAGAAGCTCAACGGGTAGTCATTGCCCGTGCCCTGGCCTTAAACCCGAAAATACTTATTGCTGATGAACCGACCTCAGCACTGGATGCCAGCGTCCAAGCCAAAGTAATCAAGTTATTACTCAATCTTCAGGAAGATCGCGGCCTGGCCATGTTATTTATTACCCACGACATTGCTTTGGCCAGAAAAATCAGTGACCGCCTGGCTGTTATGAAGAATGGCAAAATCGTGGAAGAAGGACTAACCCATCTATTAATTGCCGCCCCGACGCACCAATATACCCAAAAACTGCTGGCTGTGGCGGCCCGCATCAACTGGCGCTAAGACTATGGACTCTGAATATATTTAAGAATATTCTTGTTTACCGGCCATATACTATACCAATTGATTACCAATTAACAGGAGGGTCCGGTATGCAGGATTTTAATACAATTTTCCTTAGTATTATTATTGAAGCACTCCCGCTGGTACTTGTGGGAGTGTTTGTTTCTGCCTTTATTCACTTGTTTGTTCCGGCAGAATGGATTCAACGGATATTACCCCGAAAACGCCTAACAGGCATTATCGCCGCCTGTTTTCTTGGTTTATTCTTACCGCTCTGCGAATGCGGAATGGTACCTATCATACGCCGATTAATTCACAAAGGGATACCACCCTATATTGCCATAGCCTTTATGCTATCTGCTCCCATCATCAACCCGCTTGTCGCCTGGTCTACTTACCTGGCTTTTTCTGCATTTCCGTCTATGGTCCTCTATCGGCTAATTGGAGCTTTTATCGCTGTTGTTATTATTGCATTCATCATTAGCACCAGCCATGACCGCCTGATGCTTTCCAGCGGCGAAGCGGCAGCTACCTCCGACTGCTGCGGGCATCATACTCACCGGCCTCCCAACTCAAATTCCAGCTTTCAAAGTACCCTGCGTGCCATGCTCTATCATGCCTGTGACGATTTTTTTGACATGGGCCGGTTTCTGCTCATAGGTTCTTTCCTGGCCGCTTTAATTCAGACAACTGTACCGCGCCTGACTCTTTTGTCTTTTGGCCAAGATCCTGGTTATTCCGTTGGCGGCATGATGCTTTTTGCTTTTCTGATCTCAGTATGTTCCCAAGCCGATGCTTTTATTGCTGCCCCCTTCCTGGAGCATTTTAGTACCGGATCACTGGCAGCCTTTCTAATCTTCGGGCCAATGCTTGATATCAAAAACACCGCTATGTTGCTTACTATTTTCAAGCCGCTATTCACCCTTAAGCTTGTCTTGCTCATTACAGCAACTGTATTTGGCATATGCTTATCTATGGTTTACTTTCCTCAACTATGGGAGGTGATTTGTTTTGTACATTAAACTATCAGGACAAAATCTGTTAAAGCTCCTTGTGCTCATGGGGTTTAGCCTGCTATTTTACAATACGCTAACAACACCGGGCTTATCGCAAGTAATCCATCCGCAATTCATCTGGAATGCCAAACTAGGATTTACGTTGCTTGTGGTACTGACAATAATTCAGATGTTCAAAACACTCGACTGGCGTCATAACATCACCTGTGGTTGTCACCATAAAACCGGTCAACTAGCTTATATTGTATTTGTTGGTACACTGATTCTAGGCCTAATTGTTCCTATCAGCCCACTTGGCTCGGCAACCGCCTCACAAAAAGGTGTAAAGTTCATGCAGACTGCCACCAGCGTACCGGTGAGCTTATCCGTATTACCAGCAGATAGCCAGCCTGAATTAGGAATAACTGCTGAAAATCATGTCAAATATATAACTGCTTTCTATGAAAACAATGCGGCATTTATTGGGAAAAACATCAGCCTAAAAGGTTTTGTTTACCGACCGGACCAAACACCGGCCCGGCATTTTTTCGTCGCCCGGTTTGAAATATCCTGCTGCGCTGCCGATGCCATTCCCAGTGGACTTTTTATTGAATGGGATGACAGTCAGAGCATAAAAAACGACAGTTGGGTAGAGATCCATGGTAAATTAGCTACCTTTAATTATCTAGGAAATAAATTACCAGTAGTTAAAGCCACACAAGTTATCCCTATCAAACCATTGGCAACTCCTTATGTGTATGTCAACAACTAAATTTTAGATGCCAATTTGATACGATAAACTATACGTGTAGCAGGAAAAGTAAATCATAAACCCGAAATATTTTTTCTAGCCTAAACAATATTTTTAAGACAGGAGCTCATATCATGCAGTATGACCTACTCAACAAAGTCGCCGTTATTACTGGAGGAACCTCCGGCATCGGTTTATCTACCGCTGAACTATTTTTATCCAACGGCGCAAAGGTTGTTATCGTCGGTCGTGATTCTACAAAGGGTCAGGCAGCAAAGCAATCCCTGGCAACAATTTCAAATACTATTGACTATGTGCAGGGAGACATTTCCCGTCCTGCAGACTGCGTTAACATAATAGAACAAGCATCCACCATCTTTGGAAAACTTGATATTTTGGTGAATTCAGCCGGTATCTATCAAGAAAATTTAATCTCTGATGTCAGTGAAGAAGATTATAATACTATTATGGATGTCAATGTAAAAGGTGTTTATTTCATGTGCAAATCCGCTTTACCTAAACTGCGCAAAGCCGGTGGAGGCTCGATCATCAACCTCGCTTCTGATGCAGGAATCAATGGCAATCTCTTGTGTACCGCCTACTGTGCTTCCAAAGGAGCGGTCATTGCACTTACCAAAGCATTAGCTTTAGAATGCGCCCCTTATAACATCCGCGCCAATTGTGTATGCCCTGGCGATGTGGCTACACCGTTGCTGGACCGTCAACTTACCGCTCCCAATAATATCTGTACTCTATCAGATATAGCAAATTTATACCCGCTTGGCCGCATTGCACAACCTTCAGAAGTTGCCCACGTTATTTCCTTTTTAGCTTCTGCCGCTGCATCTTTTGTCACTGGTGCAGTGTGGACGGTTGATGGCGGATTAACTGCCTGTTAATTTTAAAAATAGGCGAACATTGCTGAGTTAACAGCTTATCCATATATACAGTCTCAAACTCTTCTGGTTTCTCCTTTCGGATTATATAACCCTGACTTACCCAAAATGGAAAACCACCAGGTAAAAACCTATGGGTATGAAGACAAATCGTCTGATAGCCATATTGCTGGCAATATTCCTCAATGGCAGCCACCAATATACCGGCAATCCCTTGGCGACGCAGTGAGCTATTCACATAACAACGGGACAACTCAGCTGTGGCTGGTACATCATAACAGCCACGAACCATCTCAATCCTATCATCATAAGGTCTGATAGCGACCGTTCCAACAACTTGTCCGCTACTTTCAAAGGCAGCGAACATGACTGAGTTATCAGGTATAACATAGGCTTCTTCCATGTTAGCAAGGTCCCAGCGTACTGCGACATCAGGTATATTGGGATACACCTCTTTCAGCATGGGAATGATGAAATCAAGTGCGGGTACAATATCTTCTGCCGTAATCTTGCGAATAGTACAATTTTTATGTTTAATTTCCATGCGAATCCCTCTCCTTTTTCACATCTAGCATTTAACCCAACACAACCACACTGCCAGCATTATACTAGTAGCTCACATTCTCAGCAAAGTATAGGCCACAGAATAAAAACAAAAATGGTATGAAAAACCAAAAGGATTTTGCATCCTTAGCGGCTTCATACCGATTTCCATTTTATTTAACTTTCCATTATATGTATTAGTTTCATGTGCAAGAGTTTTCATAACCCTTATTTCATGGATTATTATATACTGATACCCGATTTTTGTAAATAGCGCAGCTACTACCTTTTATATCTATATCAACTTTTGCATGCACTGGTAATCTGGGGTTTCAATCTGAATCGCTGCTTGCTGAATCTTAAACTTTTCGCGCATAGTGTTTGTAGCCTGCATTAGTATATTCTGCCCATCTGCTGCAGCCTCAGCAACTAAGTGACAACTCAGCGCATTACAGCCGCTTGTCAGACTCCACACCCGCAGCTCGTGGACCTCACTGACACCGCTGATCGCAGCAAGATCGCTTTTGATTTGACTGGCATCCATATTCGGTGGTACTCCCTCCATAAGAATATGCAATGCCTGTTTGGCCACTTTCCAGGCCCCTTTGCTGATGACAACTGCAACTAGCATGCTGACAATTGGGTCAACCAAGTACCATGAGTAAAGCTGCATAAGTACCCCGGCAACGATGGCCCCGACCGAACTTAAAGCATCACCAATAACATGCAAATACGCACTGCGCATATTGATATTCTCCTGAACATCACCCTGTTTTAAGAGGGCCACTGCGCTTATAATATTGGCCAGCATCCCAACAAAGGCAATGGCCATCATCGAGATACTATCAACAACCTGGGGTTGCTGAAACCGTCTAAACGCTTCCACAATAATAAATCCTGATATAACAAACAAGGTTATGGCATTAAATAAGGCCGCTAAGATTTCAAATCGCTGATAGCCAAAGGTTTTCCTTAGTGACGGCGGTTTAGCGGCAACCGTAATTGCCAGCAAGCTAAGCGCCAGTGAGCTTACGTCACTTAACATATGCCCTGAATCAGACAGGAGCGCCAGGCTATTGGTAACCAAACCACCAACGAACTCCAGCAACATTATACCGAATGTTACAATCAGGGCAATCCCTAATCCACGCTTATTATTATGCCCTGGCTCTCCATAATGCTCTTGGCCATGATGATGTGAACTCATCAAATGTAACCCCCTACTAAAAAATTTCGGCATTTATCTTCTGCAACGTCTTTAAAAGCTGCTCACTCTCTTCTTCAGTCAGTACTCCCAAAACTTGTTTGGATAACTCTGAATGAAATTGATGGTGTTCCTCATACGCCTGCAAGCCTTTTTCAGTAAGGCTGATTAAATATACTCGCCTGTCCTGGGAACTAAGCTCACGCTTGGCATATTGCTTTCGTTCCAACCGGTCAATTGTCACTGTCGTAGTTCCTGTTGTTACCCCCAGCTTCATGGCTACATTTTTCATATTCAGCTGTCCATATTGTCCTAAAACTTCAATGGCATGCGCTTCTGACACTGTTAAATCACTTGCCCGGATAACCGAACTTTCCCATGAAGAAAATCCATTAAAAAAACGAAGTAGCTCCTGTGTCAAATTTTCCAATTCGTTACCTCCTTTTTGTTTGATTATAATATTATTCTAATATCGTATTGTTTGATATTCTAATAATATTATAATCAATCTTTTCACCCAAAAGCAATACCTATTTCTAAAATGTTAGTCATCATCCCATTTTAGAAACAAAAAAGCATGAAAAACTAAAAGGATTTCCTGTCCTCAATAGTTTCATGCCTAAATATCCTAAAAATAATATACTCTTGCAGCTTATATTTCAAAGGGAATAACCGAACAAACACGTTGAACCTGGCCGCCGCTAAGTTCATGAGCATAGCGATCTTTCGGCGGCTTGCTCCATTCCAGGATACTTGTTCATTGTCACATCAGTAGGTCGATTACTTCCCAAAATACATCTTTTCAAAGGGAATTTCATATTGAGAATCGTTGAAAGCAACCCCCTGCAAGCCTTTGATGGCAACAGCCTTAGTTTTGGAATAAGAAATCGGTATGTATACACACTGATCATTGATATAAGTCAAAATTTCTTTGTATTTTTCTGCACGTTTACTCGCATCAGCTTCAATCATAATGGTAGTGATGGTATCATCCAGCCACTGTTTTCTTTCGAGGCCTTTTTGCGCCTGACAATCCCCGTGAGCAGGAATTCTCCAGGAAGATACATAAGACTGCGGGTCATATGGCGTTCCCCAGGACAACGAATATTGCAGGTCAAAATCACCGGTTCTTTGTCTATCCAGAAAAGCCTGTTTTTCCTCAGCCAAAATATTCATTGTAACGCCCACTGCTGCCAAATCAGCCTGCATGGACTCGGCAATGGTGCCTTCCTGCGCATTCTTGGCGTTATAAGAAAAAGTCACTTCACATTTTTTGCCATCTTTGACCCGCATGCCGTCAGCGCCTTTAATCCAGCCGGCTTCATCCAGCAGTTTGTTGGCCTCTGCCGGATCATAAGCAAATGTTTTTAAAGCAATATCACAAAACGGCACGGTTTTGGCCATTAGGGTGTCGGCTTGCTCTTCAGAGCCGTTTAATATCCCTTTAATGATATTTTGTTTATTGATAGCATGTTCAAAGGCTTCACGAACCTTCCATTCCTTGGTAACAGGTGCTTGGGTATTTAACAAAATAGCACGGGAAGCAATCGGTGGACTGAGATATGTTTTATAGTCGCCTTCTTTTTCCATCTTCTTATAAGAATCCAGGTCAATCTGATCACCGTCAGCCCCAAACAGCAGATCAATTTCACCTTTTTGCAACGCTAATAAGATTGTCTGGGGGTCAGGCATAACCTTCCAATTAATTGTAGCGACTTTTGTTTTTTCACCCCAGTATTTTTCGTTACGGGTAAAGACTGCGTATTGATTGTTCTCGTGCTTGGACAAAATCCAGGGACCGGTACCCGCATAGCCATTTACGCCATTGTGAGTTGCACCGTCAATAAAACATTTAGGCGAAATGAAACGAAACGGTCTGGTTAGCCCCAGTTCTACCAAAGTCGGATAATACGGATGCTTTAATACCAGTTTAAAAGTATGCTCGTCAACAACTACATTTTCCTTAATTTCATTGACCATATCCAACCATTGATGGCGTTTGATATTGGCCACAATGGCATCCATATTTAATTTGACAGCTTGCGCGTTAAAAGGTTCTCCATCAGTAAATGTAACCCCCTTGCGCAAATGGAACGTATATTCCAAACCGTCAGGCGAAATTTCCCAGCTTTCCGCCAGAACCGGCACAACTTTACCACCTTCATTTTTGGTCAAACCTTCAAACACCATATTTTGAGCAGCCATTTCACCCAGATACAAATGCGGGTTGATGTCACGGATATCTTTGGTACTGGCATAGTTAATTTCATTTTTGTCAGCAACAGCCGCATTACCACCAGTACTTTTGCTGCAGCCTGCAAGCAAGCCGGTGCACAGGGCAATTGCCATTACCATTGTTAGAACTTTTTTGAAATTCATTTAAACTCTCCTTCTTATGCTTCTTATAGATTTTAGAATTTATAGTTGGTAATTAAATGATAAGACGGTTTGTATTCGCTAAAGCCGGCTTTATTTTCATTATATGGTTTCAGATTATAATATCTGGCTTCAACATTGACGTTTTTGGCAAATACATATTGCACACCAAGTCCAAAGCCTTTGGCACCGGCACCACCAATACCATTACCGCCGCTTACCACCAAAGTGCCTGGGTTATTAGTTGAATCAACAGCATAATTGCCTAGGCTTAGATAATCAAGGTTTATGCCATAAGAACCCGGATTGGCATTGTCGATGCCTTTCCATTGCACTCTGCCCCAGTAGCCATGCTTTTGGGCATCTGACGGCAATTTGTCATGATTGTTATCTACATATTCGCCGCTAACAGTAAAGTCACCGGTTTTTGTTTTAAAACCATATGTTGTTTGGTTAAAATTGTACCCGGCAGAATTAGTCATGGTATCCAGATGGGCGACAGTCAGGTTAGTATTCTGACCAATTTTTACATTCAGATTAGCTAAGGCTGCATTTGTCGTGGCCCCACTACCTGTATAGACGGCTAGATCACCATAGCCGGCTGATAGTTGGGCGTTGCCAAAATCATAGGTGGCATAGGCTCCGTCAATTGAGTTGCCATCCCAGATAATTCCCTGCCCTAATGTTGGTATTATACGACCAAGTTCAAAAGTTACTTGTTTATTCTTCCATTGCAGTTCAGCCTTGTCAAAGGCAGGATTAGAATAAGTTGAAGCTTTATCTGTACCATTGGCAGCACGCTTATTACTGGTATGTGTTGCCACAAGACGGCTGTTGAACTGTACATTATCAGTAACATCTGCCGCAATGTTTAGCCTCACACGCTCTTGGATGCGCGTGTCTGTGGCGCTAGCGGTGTTTTTAGCTTTTTGATCCCAGTTACTCTGGTAACGAATCCGGACATCACCATTGGTGATTTTTACCGGCGACGTATTTTTCTCTAATTTATCTAACCGGCTGGCAACATTACTTGTTTCACTCAGGTTAAATTCAGGTGCAAATTCAGCTTTAAGTTTTTCAATAGTGGCTTGGGCTGCCGTATCAGCGTTAGCTGATTTTGCCATGGCTTTGGCTACAATAGCTGCCATTTCGCAGCGTGTCAAGATAACATTGTCTTTGTAAGCACCGCCCCCAAAGCCTTCGACAAGGCCAGCTTCCGCCAACTGGCTGATAGCACTATAGGTCCAGTGTTTTTCCGGAACTACAGCAAAAAGATTTGCCGGGACGGCCAGTGAAGTCCCGGCCATGCTAAAACTGAATACGGTACACAAAGCAATCATAGTTTTCTTTTTCATCAAATTTCTCCTATTCTTTTCCTCGTCCGCTAGCTTCTTAAAAATAATAAAACCACAAATAAGACCAGCCATTCTTAGCTGTCCTGTTTGAGGTTTCAAAACCTACATACATTATGTATATATCTGTTTTTCTTTAAAAAATAATATACCACGATAAGCTCAGCCGTTCTTAGCTGTGCTAACCGTGGTTTCAAACCAACAAATAACAGTTTTTAATTTTCATAATGTAAAAATTACTTACAGCATTCATTGCTGCATTGTTCATATTATAACGTACTTTTTTTTAGTTTACAATACGAGTTTTTTTAGAATTTTATAAAATTATGTATTTTTATCTACATATACACCTCGCCGTCAAATAAGACAACTATTTCATCCGACAGTTGTTAGCTTTCTGGTTATTGTCAGTTGCCTGAGAACTTTCAAAACATAACTACCATATCGCTTGATATCTCAAACAAATTAAATGAATTACTTTTTAAATTGTCTTTTTAAGTTCTATACAACCATAGTTTTTCTCAGAAAAATCTCCTTCTATATCAACTATAGTCAAATGATTAAATCCACATTTATGCCAAAATTTTATACCATTCCAATTCTTTAATGATACGGAAATTCTAATACTCTCAAATTTATTCTTTTTAAAATATGCAGAAATCACATCAATAATTTTTTTGCCATGTCCTTTATAACGGCTTTTATTGGATATATAAATAAAGCAAATATATATTTCTTTTTCAAAAGGAAATCCTATGTACATAGTTATAAATCCAATTAGATTGTCTCCTTCATATATTGATAAAATCTCATAGTTGTCTTTTGTCCCATTGGGTGGCAAGTCTCCTTTTGTTAAACAATCCTTTGGTTTTGTTATTGTATGATTTTTATCAAAACTAAAATAGTCACATGCTTCACTATGGATATTATTTAGTCTTTCCAATTCATTGAAAATAGATGATTTTAATGTTATATTTCCATTAACAATTTTCATTAATGACTCTCCAAAGTTATGTCTTGTTTTTCCTGGCAAGCCATTTCCTTTCGCACATTTTCATTGATACTGTCAGCCCGCTTATTCCATTACTTTTCAATTCGGTTTTCCAACATGACTTAGCGCTTCTTTATTTTACTGAACTCATTACCATAACATGGGGAATGCCATCACTGGCCTGATGAATGGCCGCATTCACCTGGTACACCGTCCGGAGCATTTCCGCGGTCAGCACTGCTGCCGGCTGTCCGGCTGCATACACCTCGCCATCAAATAAAACAACGATTTCATCAGCATACCGGGCTACCATATCAAGTTGATGCAAAGTAACGACAGTCGTCAGGTTTCTGCTAATGGTCAGTTGTTTGATTAGTTCAAGCATTTCCAGTTCACGATGCAAATCCAAACTATTTGTCGGTTCATCCAAGAGTAAAATACTAGGTTCACGCACTAACGCCTGTGCGATAAACACCATCTGCTTTTGACCGCCACTCAACTCGCAAATATTCTTGGCAGCTAATTTTTCTATACCTAGTTGCCTGAGAATTTTCAAAACATAATTTACCTCGACATCACTGACTTTCAGGGACAGCGAATGTACCCTTCCCAGAAGAACAACCTCGAAAACACTCAAAACAGCTTTTCCACAACCTTCTTGTGAGAGGTAGCTGATCTGCTTTGCTATGTCCTGTGGTTTAAGAGTACTTAGCTTCTTACCATCCATCAGAATATCACCCTGCCCCCGCAGAATGCCGCTGATACATTTTAACAACGTAGACTTACCTGTTGCGTTGGGACCAATAACAGCCGTCATTTTGCCTGGTTCAAAGGTAAGATTGACGTTTTTTAATATTGGCTGTAAGCCATAGCCGAAAGATAAATTACTTACTTCTAGCATTACCAGTACCCTCTTTTCTGCGTCAATATCAAAGAAAAGAAAAACGGTACACCGATCAGTGAAGTAACAATGCCTATTGGAAAAATAGCGCCCGGAATAATCATCTTACTGCCAATAGAAGCAGCCGAAAGCAGCAGGGCTCCACCTAAAGCCGATACTGGCAAAAAAAACCGTTGATCTTCGCCTACCAGCATTCTGGCAATATGAGGTCCGACTAAACCAATAAAGCCGATAGTACCTACGAAACAAACTGCCGAAGCAGTTAACAAGGAAATAAGCACAAATGTCTTGAGCCGCAGCTTTTCGACATTTATCCCCAGGCTTTTGGCCTTTTCATCGCCCAGCTTCAGGGTTGTAAGCTTCCAGGCGTCTTTTACCAGCAGAGGAACGGCAAGGACAAGGACTGTTGCAACTACTCCCACTTTGGCCCAAGTTGCCTTCATTAAGCTGCCGAACAGCCAAAATACTATGGCCTGAAGTGCTTCAGCAGAAGCCATGTATTGCAGCAAGGCCAATAAGGCATGAAAGAGAAACAACAGGCCAATTCCTGCCAATACCATGGTTTCAGCCGTAATTGCTCTAGCCCTGCCGATGAAGTAAATCAACAGGCAGCTTAACAGCGCAAAAACAAAAGCATTGAGTGGGACCAGATAATCTTCGGGAATTGGCAGTGTACCTCCCCCCACGACAATGGCTAATGCCGCACCAAAACCGGCTCCTGCCGATATCCCCAGAGTATAGGGACTGGCCAGTGGATTATCCAGAATGGTCTGCATCTCGGCACCGGCAATGCCCAGGGTTGCGCCGACAACCAGGGCCATCAAGGCTGTCGGCAGCCGCAAGGACCAGACAATAACCTCTGTTGTCGGCTCAACCAAGCCTGTCCCCAAAATTGCATTAACTACATCTGGCACAGCTAACCAAGCTGGCCCCACCAAAATATCAACAAGCAAGCTTACCGTGCATACCGCAGCGAATAGAAGCAAATAGGAATACTTTTTTGCAGTAATACCATGATATACTACTTGTTCTTTTACTAGTTCCATACCCATTCTCCTCGCCTAATTCTGCAAATCCATCATCCAGACACCGCTTAGTTCAACCGGCAAAAACTTCTTATGGAATTCCTGGAAGCTTTGCAGCGAATCTACATCCTGAAACTCTTCAGGATAAAACTTTTTCGCTAAATACTGAATAACCACCGAATCATAAACCTCACGGGAAATAGCATGATGAATGGAAAACACTTGCTTATTCTTCACTGCGTTGAGTTCTGCCCAGCCTGTCCGTTTGGTAAAAGACTGAAGTAACATCTGCGATTCTACTTGGTCGGCCATGAAGCCCATACGCATGGATTCCGTTTTTTTCGGCCAGTATGAACCTGTGATAATAATAATATCAGGATTAGCCTTAAGTAAAAACTCAGGATTTATTGGAGCATACTTTTCAATTTTATCCTTGGTTATATTATTACCACCGCATTTTTCCACTAAAGCACCCCACATATAGTTTCCATAACTATTACCATATATAGCCGGACCTTCTGAACCGCACTCCACATAGACTTTAGGCTTAGGCTTATTAATGGCTTGTAACCGTGAGTAGATCTTATTAACCTGTTCCTGGTGATAGGCGGCCAGTTCTTGTGCCCGCTGTTCTTTGCCAAGAATTTTTCCCAGCAATTGAATACTTTTCGTGTGATTTTCGACACTTTCCAGATGATAATCAATAAATACAGTAGGTATCCCCGCTGCTTCCAGTTTTTTTATAATATCCTGGGCTTGTTTCTGCACACTTAGCGGTAAAATCAGTACATCTGGCTTTAAGGCAATAACCTTTTCTACATTAAAGCTATCCTGATCAATATTCCCTATATCAGGGATTTTTCCCAATTCTGGCATGACTTCAGAATACTTTTTCCACATATCGAAGCGGTTGATCTTTAATCCATTATCCCAACCAGCAATCTTTTGCTGTACATTTTTCCCCTCTAGCGCCAGCATGGTAATAAAACCACCACCACTGCCGCTCCACTGCAGCACTACCTTATTGACCGGCGCTTTGATTTTTACCTCCCGACCGGCAAGGTCGGTAACCTGTATTTGTTCATCTTTTTTCACCGTTGTTTGCTGTAAGCAGCCTGTTAGTGCGGTGATTGCAACCGCAAATACTAAAACTACTACACATAGTTGTTTTAATGACGATTTCCAATTCATGGCAACTATCCCCATCCTCTTATTTTTCCATCAACACAAATCAAAATATATATGCCTGCGCATAAGCAGCCTTCATTCTGAGTATTTCTCAACCAGTTACTTTGAGGCACAAATGGCAAACATGGGCGTAGGCTTATATAACAATTGCTCCATTTCATCATGAACCATGGAACTGATATTGTCTTGAACCTCTACCTGTCGAAAACCACAATTACGAAAAGCTTGCTCATCCCACAACGGTCGTTTTTCATAGGTTAGAGGCAACTTACGGGCAATAGCATCATTTTCGTTTCGCTGCATAGGTGAAGTATTTTGTTTGTACCCTTTTTCCATTGCCAACTGCAAAGATTTATCACATTCGGCCTGAAGAGCCGGGTCACTAAGACCTAAATGCCAATTTGCATCAAAAACCAATGCTTTTCCTGTTGGTTTTAACAGCCTGTGCCATTCTTGATAGACTTCCATTGGATTTGGCAACAGCCAGGTGACATTTCTAGAAACAATTAAGTCTAAACTCTCGTTAGGTAAACTAACGGCGTGGGCATCAGTCTTTATAAAGCGAATAAATTTGCCGGCTGATAGCGCATTTTTCCGAGCTTGTTTTAACATTTCTTCACATTTGTCAATAGCTGTAACTGAATAATTAAGTCCTGCCAGCAATATGGCAAAAAAACCTGGACCCGTTCCCACATCTAACACCTGGAGATTTTCTTGCTCACCCGCGTACTTACGCAGTAACGACTCCCAGGCCTGTTTTTTCCGGCAGACCATTTCCCGTTTTACAAGATCACTATAGCTATCAGCACGTCCATTCCAGTAAGTTTCTATACGTTGTTCCAGCATATCGATTATCTCCTTTATAAAACAAATTTTAGCTATACCTTCGCTATATTACCCAACAACTTAGTAGTGGTGATATCTCCCCCTGAAAAACAAAAAACCACAAAGGATAGGACTGTAATCGTCCAAATACCCTTCGTGGATATGTCTACTTATTGATATTTAGGTACTAAATCTCCTAGCTAGCTCACCGACCTTCAAGTCAGTATTCGCTAAAATTATAACTTATTATGATCAACAGTACAATACATATTGTGAAATTATTCATAAATCACCAGGTTATGCTTAATAACTACTATGCTACCAAGGGACTTGCCATACTACATATGTCGTTCCAAGCCAAAAGCGAAATGACGTGCCGCTATGGGAAATTGTCCAGCATAACCTGTTTCTGCTTTTAATTCATAAGCTCTGTTATTAAGATTATAGGCTTTAAAATAAGTTTTAAGATCAGAGCTTATTTTGTAGTTAGCCGCCAAGTCAACTACCCAGTATGAGGTGGATGTAAAGGCTGCCAGACTACGCCCGGTAGCGCCACGCAGTGTAAGTCCGGCATCCCATTTATCACAACTGTATTCAACATTCAATCGGTAACCATTGGGCTGATTGTTTTTAGGATCATCATAATAGTCTCTGTTTCCCATACCTTTCTCTTGCACTTGAACATAAGCATAACCGGCTGAAATATTCCATGCAGGAGACAACTGGTGGAGCAAATCAATGTTCAGACCTTGCCGTTTTTGTTTGTTAACATTTTTAAACTTAATTAACAGACCATCCGTATATCTTACAATAGCATCATCAATCCGACTGCTGAAAACACTGGCCTGTAATTTGGTTTTGTCATTCAAATTGGTATTCAAGCCAAGCATAAGCGTTTCGCCTGTTTCCGGGCGCAAATCCGGATTACCGCGTGGTATGCCCAGGCTATACAATTCCTCAATAACCGGTGCCTTAAACATTTGTCCCCAGGAAGCAAAAATATTGGTATCTTTATTAATTTTCCGGTTAACAGCAAAACGGGTAGTGTTTTGACCGCCAAATACGTTGTATTGGTCATGGCGCATTCCTGCAGTAAAAGACCAATCACTGGGCAACTGCCAGTGATTTTCTAAAAATATAGCTTTATTAGCTATTTCTTTGTTATAAACTCCACCACTGGGAATATCCACGTTTACTTTTCGCCAACTGACGCCGCCAACGATATCATAATTATCTGCTATCTTCCAGTTATTCTGGCATTCTACTCCGGTTGTCCTGCTGGTTACTACATACTTATCTACTTCTAACGCTGTTCCTTCCATATAATGATAATATTCAAGCCGGTCATCACCATGGTAAACTTTGAATAATCCATCTGTTCCCGATTTATTTTTCCAACGATATGTCAAATCAAGATCGTTATTGCGATTAATTTCATAAGCGGTAGGATTATGCCACTTATAACCCTGTGGCGTCAAAAAATAACCGTTATTGCTGTTCATATAGTTCCAATAGAATGTGAGCGAGCGACCCCCGCTTAAATCCTTATCTAGTCTCATACTAACTGAATCTTGATCTACGGCACTATTTGGCATACGCTTAACTGAACCTGTCTTAGCATCCTTGTATTCAAAATAATCCTGTCGCTTGCGCTCAGCAGTAATTAAATAACCAAAACCGTTTTCGCTGTTTTCTGTCGTCAAGGTATAATTCTGCATTCCCCAGCTGCCGCTGCGCATCTGCACACTTGTCTCTTGGGTGCCAGCTTTACGGGTAATAATATTGATAACTCCGCCGGCGGCATCACTGCCATACAGCGAAGAAACCGGGCCGCGAACAATTTCTATTCGTTCAATATTTTTTACACTTGGCAAAAGATTGAGGTTGAACCTGAGTTTGCCACCGCCTACGGCATATTCATTGTTGACTTTACGTCCGTCAACCAGCATCAGGACACGATCATCACCATTAATAAAAATTGAGCTTATGCTATAATCGTTTGTAGCAGAACTAAAGGTTGCAATGTTAGTCTTTTCCAAAACTTCAAGAACACGCGTATAACCGCCTTTTTCAATTTCATCACGGGTAATCACGGTTACACTGGCCGCAGTGTCTGCCTTTTGTAGCGGAATACGGTTGGCAGTTACAACATAATCGTCCAGATTATACTCCGGTTCTTTTGCTATCGCCTCCGTTGCGCCTAACATTAATGCACAGCCAATAAAAACACTTACTAGCTTTTTTTGTCGTTTATTCATGCATGCCTTCTCCTCGCCGTTTAATTATTGCTAGCGAAAAACCCGCATAACGTGGCGTTTTTTTCATATAATCGATATATTCTTGACCAAATCGTTTGATATTCAAGTTTTCTTCACTTAACACACCCATGTGAACCTGGATAACACGCACCAAAAAATAAACCCACAGACCCAAATATAGGGAAGATTCAGGATTCCAGCCAGCAATAATCGTACCAAACAAACAAATAATTCCTGCCATAACATGAGAGTTTCTGCTGAATTTATAAATACCCCAATCCACGACAGTTTGATTTTGCTCCGGATGCTTGCGCATCGCCCAAAAGCCTAATGAAAGTACAATCTCGCCAACAGTAATTATGAAACAACCTATCCCAAAAGCTGTATTGAGCGAAAAAGGAATAAACCACATCCATATTAAGCCTAAAACAAAAATAAGTTTGTTCCCCATCTGCCATGCCTTGCCGGGACCAGCACTAGTCATTCTCTCTGCATTTATAAACGCAAAGAGCAACCAGGAAACAATATACCAGATAATCTGTATCATCATCAGCCGTTGATACCATGCTGCTTCCATAATCCACCGCCTCACATAATATTTACTTTGAGTCTCTCACTTTACACTAGACAACAGCGGCTATTTTCTTTTATCGATAATTCATGTTTTCATCTCTCCTCACCATAAACGCGAATTGTCAATATTGAATGCCTTATATAGATTTTTCAGGTAGCAATACTCAAGCTATGCACTGATTGTCCCCATCACAGTCATTTAAGAAAAGACTTGACTTGTGCCAAGTCTTTTCGGACGCTGACAGAAGCCTTAGTCGTTCAATCCAGGGAAAGTTAACCGTTCCATGGACAAAAAAGGTCATCAGTTTGCTGTTATTGTTTCAACAACAACAGCAAACTAATGACCTTCAAGTCATCTCAACATAGGCTTCACTGTCAATTTACATCAGATTGATCTTCAGATCAACATTTTCATTATCAGAAAGTAAAAGATTCAATAGCTTGTACAAGAATACGAAAATCTAAGGCTTATAATCCTGAAAAACGTGAACATCAGGCTACAGTATATAATTACCTTACTGTCGATTATAATAAAGAAAAAAATACTATTCAATTCATTTGTTGTCAATACTACCTGCTAAGCAAAAAATGCTACTTTTTTGCAATAAGTACATATTAAGTCAGGCATCGCTACTGAACGTTTTCTATATCGCGTCAAAAATTTTGGGCATTAAAACTTATGAGTTACCTGTAATGCGTAAGTCCGTCCAGGCGCCTGATAATAGTTAAAATATTGACGGTCAAATAAATTATCAACTCCCAGCGTAATCGTATTATGCTGATCCCACTGGTATTCCAGTCTAATATTCATAACAAAAAAAGGATCAAAGGAACTGTAGACGCCATTAACGACGTCGCTGTTGTCATCTTGCCAATAGCGCTTGCTGGTATAGTTACCAGTCAACAGCCCATGCCACTTTTCTTTTTGATAATCAATCCCTAATTTCAACATCTTTTCCGGTACATACGTCACTATCTTGCCTTCACTTGCAGGGTTCGCTTTGCATTTCGTAATAACCGGACGCTGCTGGGTATAATTGAGGAAAGCCGACCATATTGAGTTAACTTTGTGACTAAGTTCGACTTCCACCCCGTTAGTAGTCCCTTCACCGGTATTTTCAAAATGAGTTAAAGTGTAAGTATTCCCGTCTCGGGTGATCGTTCCTACGGTCCGCTTATAGATCATATCAGTAATATTATTGTGAAAAACTGTCATACTTAAGTTAGTTTTATCGCTAAGTTTCTTTTTTCCACCAAGTTCAACTGTTGTAATTTTTTGCGGTTTTAAATCAGGATTAGGGTCATTCAATATGTTGTACGGAACCCCATTTCCAATTGATGAGGAATAAATACTATACAGATCGGGAGCCTGAAAAGCTTTCCCCCAGGATAAATACATGCTGGAAGTTTGATCCATTGTATATTGTAAAGCAATTTTCGGACTGACGGCCGAATCACTCCGTTCAGAATAATATGAAGGATTGATTGCCGGTCCGGCCTGTGTCATACCGTCAGTACTCCACCGGTCATAACGCAGCCCGGTGGTCAAACTAATTTTATTAGAAAATTTATGCTCGTTTTGCCCAAAGAAAGCTATTGTGCTGGCGTTACCAGCCGCCTGATTATATAAACCGGTTTTACTGCCAAAATCCCGCCAATTGCTCTGATAATACTCATGAGCCGACATTTTGTCTTTACCATAATGCACTCCAAAAACCGCCAAATCATTGGGACTAAGCCGCATTTCTTTCTGCAAGTCCATATTCAACCGGCTTGAGGGCATATCTTGCACCCGTCCGGTTCCATCTAGATTAGATGCTCTAATGATATAATTTTTTACAGTATCGGTGAGACCGCCGCTAAATGTCCACCCGTTCTCACCATCCCTGTAACTCATCGTATAAACATTTGTTTCCCGGCCACCAGGCTGCGCCCAAAAAGTCCGATCATTTACGGTAATCATATTACCATTACCGACATCGGCATTTCCTGTAAAAGAAACTCCATTCATAGTAAGGAAATTATGTTCAGAACCGTAACCAAATTCATATTTATTATGCAGTATACTGGCAGTCAGAGTACGATTATCACTAAATTTGTAGATTAATTTGCCGCCAATATTGTCTTCATTCCAAGTTGAATTCCCCATATCACCCACAATATAATTGTTAACGCCTTTTGGCGTCGTGCTGCGTTTCCAACCAGTTACGCTGCCCGTACCTGTGCCTTGAGTTGGCGAAACCACGGCCAGATTAGATCCATACCCATCTGTGCTTTTTTTCTCGTAGTTCAACTGATAGCTTAATTTATCAGTAAGCTTATCGTTAATAGCGACCTGGTGCATCCAGGTGTTATTGGTCTCCCATCTTGATGATACGCTGGCCTGAGATTGCTGAGAATTTTTGGTGATAATGTTAATGACTCCACCCATTGCTTGACTTCCATACAAAGTCGAACCGGTTCCCTTTACTATTTCGATACGTTCTACGCTATCAATAGGAATGCTTGACCATGTTACAAATCCAATATAGGCATCATTTAGCGGTTGTCCATCCACCAGTACCAAAGTCTGAGATCCTACACCACGCATATTAACCATTGGCGTTATGGATGACATTCCCCTTAGCCGGGCATCGTATACTCCGGCAGCCATAATAAAGGCCTGATCAATACTTTGGATATTCATTTTTTCAATATCATTGGCAGTAATAACAGTAACACTTGCCGGAATATCCTTCGTTGCCTGCAGGGTTCTAGTAGCCGTAACCACCACTTGTTCGAAGGAATACTGACTTTGCTCCTCCACTTCCTCAGCATAAGAAACAGCCGGTGTTTGGAATAGTAACGCCCCACTCACCATGGCACAAAGCATGGCTTGCTTTTTTTTTAGTGATTTCATATGTGGCATTATTGTAAATCCCCCCAACCTTATTACAATATCACGTAAATTCTCTAAGTATATATCTTTAAGAGAGTTATATCCAGGTAATTTTTCAAGGAAATACTAACATTTGCTAATGATTATTCATGTATAGATTTCTCCCCAGCGATTTAATCCAATTTTCGTGGGAACATCCTAATAATTAAGTTCTAAAAATAACGCGGCACCTTAGTCATATAGTCTTGATATTCTCTCCCATATTTCTGCAGGCAGTACCGCTCTTCAGACAATGTTATGATATGGCAGGCAATCACTTCAATAGTATGGATGATAATTAACAACCAGGAACCAAGGGCCAATCCAACGCCGTACCAGGTGAAGTTATAGATAATATAAATCGGATTCCTGCTAAACCGGTATAATCCTTTAACAATCGGCTGGTCAAGAGGAGTAGTTACATAATTCCACAATGCTATGGCGTTTAAAGCCATGCCAGCCAAATATATACAAGTCCCGGCATAAAAATAAACGGTCCCGGTATTGATAGGCACAAAGACCGGGAAAATAACAGACCCAATCCAGGCAACCCAGGAAATGTAATAATTTATTGCCTCCCACAATGTTTTATGCGGATTTGCTGGCGTAAATAAACGTTTGTGAGTCCCTTTCCTGAAAAAGGGAATACCTTGATTAACGATAAGATAGATTAACGAAAACCACCATCCATTCCATAAACCAATTGAAAATTCCGGCACTAATTCCATTACTTTTACCCCCTATACTCTTTTTAATTGAATGTTATTTGACTAATATCAACCAAGTTTGGCAATCCGCTAAAATCAATATCTTTTATTTTATTCCGGTTAAAAATCAGAACTTCTTTGCTATATGCGATTGGTACATTGACAACTTCTTCATGTAACACAGTCAGTAAATAACTATAAATTTCCTGGATTTCCGCAGTATCTACCGTTTGAAACAGCCTGACGATTTTTTCATTAATTTCTTTTTTCCGGGAAAGCCCCTGCTGGGCCGGATTATCCCAACTATTGTTAAGCATCGGGCTGATATAGGTATGTGGATCATAGGGCAGTCCATAGGTGCTGCTTACCGCAATATCAAACTCCCCGGCAGTGCCTTTGTTGTAGGCAGTCATCATTTCCGTGCCGGCTGTCCTGGCATCAATGCCGATCTCCCTTAATTGCCCCTGTACAGCCTGGGCAACCTCTGTGTCCGAACCATAACCGGTGCGGTAAATCATTTCCAGAGTTAGCGGCTGCCCCTCCTTCTCCCTGATTGGCTGGCCAGGAACCTGTTTCCAGCCGGCTTCCTCCAGCAACGCCCGAGCTTGTTCCTGATTGTATTCATAAGGTACAACCTTGACATCACAATAAGGCAAATTGGGATTTAGCACATGGTCTGCCGGTTCTTCCATGTCGTAAAGAATATTTTTAATAATTGTTGCTTTATTGATGCTGCAGGCAATCGCCTTTCTTACCTTAGCATCCATTAATGGCCCTCTCGCTGTATTCAGCAGGAGTTTTCTGGTTCTCATCCTTTCTTCCGAAATTTTTACCCCAAAATTCTTGTCAGAGCGAAACTGGGCAACGGCATCCTGAGAGATCAAGCGTTCTCCCACCACAAAATCAACTTCTCCTGCCCGTAACGCCATCATTCTGGCATCTAACCCCGGGATGATTTTAACAATGTATTTTTTTGCCTTTGGTTTTTCGCCCCAATAACCTTCATTCCTGACGAATGTATAATATTTTCCCTTTTCCGACTGTTCCAACGCCAGTTGGTAAGGACCTGTGCCATAAGTTGCGGTAAACGTTTTGCCATAGGGGATATTCCCATTTTCAAATATTTTGGGTGACATCATGCCGGTCCATACACCGGTAAGATCCTGCAAGGCTGCGTAGTAGGGCTGTTTATAAATCAGCTTAACCGTATATTCATCAACGACCTCAACCGCTTCCAATTGAGCGATTGCACCGAACCACGCAAGCTGCACACCACTGTGTTGTTTCAGCATTTCCAGGTTCAATTTAACTACTGCCGCATTAAATGGGCTACCGTCGGTAAACATTACTCCTTTCTTTAAATGAAATACATATTCCCGGCCGTTCATTTCCCAGGACTCAGCCAAACGCGGCACGATTTGTCCCTGCTGATAGCCAACCAGCGTTTCATAAACCAGGGCCGAGTGAAAAAAGAACCCTTGCCCGCCGCCTGCGCCCTTTACATCAAAAGATGCAAAATCCACAGCATCACAGCTAACTACCTCTGCCACCTCGCCGCCGGGTAATGGATTATTTTTGCCGGCAGCCGCCTGTTCATCAGCACTGCCTGCCCGCCTGCAGCCTGCGGCAATCAGCGTGACTGTCAGGATTAAAACAACTAACAGACAAATCCTTTTTCTGCTCATTTTCTGCCTCCTTGTTCTTGACCATCGTTTTCAGTATTTGCTGCCTGTGCATATAGTTTTCTGTCCCTGGGATGAAGGGGTGGCAGGGAATCAACCAATAGTTTGGCATAGGGATGGTTAAATTCATGCAGCGATTTAATCCCCTCTACCGTTTCGACAAGTTCACCGTCTTTCATAACCGAGATCTTTTGCGACATATAAAGTGCAACATCCATGTCATGTGTAATAAAAAGATAGGCGCTGCCCATTTCCTGCCTGATTTCGCTCAACAAATCCAGGATTTTCTTTCTAATTGTCATGTCTAGTCCACTAACTGCTTCATCAAAGACAATAAACTGCGGATTGATCGCGATCGCTCTGGCGATACATATTCTTTTTTGCTGACCGCCACTGAATTGGTGCGGATATTTTTGTCCATCTGCCGGCAGCAGCCCTACCCGGTCAAGGAGATAAGCCACCCGCTTTTGTTCTTCTCTGTAAGATAATCC
Organism: Sporomusa sp. 246TCP1; assembly: GCF_057319775.1. Lineage (NCBI taxonomy): Bacteria > Bacillati > Bacillota > Negativicutes > Selenomonadales > Sporomusaceae > Sporomusa > Sporomusa sp. 246TCP1. The sequence continues at coordinate 2,715,801 of NZ_CM170492.1, forward strand.
CGCAAAATTCCGCAGCGGCTCGGCAATGCTATCCTTGATCCGCCACCGGGGATTAAGAGAACTAACACTATCCTGAAACACGATTTGCATATTTCTGCGGATTGCTTTCATTTCTTTTTTCTTGATCCTAAATAGATTGCGCCCCAGGAATTGTACTTCACCGTCGTCCGGTTTTTCAAAACCAAGTATCAGTCTTGACAAGGTGCTCTTGCCGCAGCCGCTTTCTCCAACTAACCCATAGGTTTCACCCGCTGCCAAAGATAAGGATACCTGGTTTACTGCCGCCACATTCATTGGCTGCCCCTTGCAGTTTTTTCCATAATAGGTTTTCGATATGTTACTAACAATCAGCAGTGCACTCGCCTCCCGTCCATCAGCCTGGCGCTCAGCAGTTCCTTGGTATAGGAATGCACCGGCTCCTCAAACACTTGATAGATCTGCCCCTGCTCAACAATTTTACCTGCTTTCATTACCGCAACCTCGTCCGCGATCCGGGCGATTACGGCCAAATCGTGAGAAACCAGCACGATTCCCGGTTTTTCTTCGTTTTTGATCTTTTCTATTTCATCAAGCAGCAGCGCCTGGTTTTTTACATCCAAGGCGGTTGTTGGCTCATCCGCGATTAATACGGCAGGACTTGAAGCCATTGCTATCGCGGCCATGATCCGTTGCAGCATCCCGCCGCTTAAACTAAAGGAATAACTGTTCATAATTTCTTCCGGCCGCGGTAAATTCATTTTTTTTAGCATAGCTATACCTGTTGCATAAGCCTCCTGTTTAGAGATTATCCGGTGAGCCATCAGCGTCTCAATGATATGACCGCCGATTTTGATCAGCGGATTAAAGGCTGTCATCGGATTCTGCATAATGACACCGAGTTCATTTCCTCGCATACTTTGCAGTTCTCTGGCAGAAATTTTAAGAATATCTTTACCGTTTACCAAAACCCGTCCTGTGACAGCAACACTGCTTTGATGCTGTAATAGGCCCAGGATCGCTTTACAGAGCATGGTTTTGCCGCTGCCACTTTCACCAACAATTCCTAAAACCTTTCCTTGACAGATAGCAAAAGAAATATCCTGTACAACAGGTTTGCCCTTCCTGATACTAATCCGTAGATTTTCCACGCTCAATACCGTTTTTTCCATACTACCTCCGTTCTGGTCAGGCGTCAGGCGAGACAATATCACGCAAGGCTTCTCCCAATATATTAAAACTGCATACGGTAAAAAAAATGCACATGCCCGGATAAAACATTAAATGTGGCTGGGTGTAGATCATGTTTTTCGCATTACTGAGCATAGAACCCCACTCCGGCAGCTCAGCCTCCACGCCCAAGCCTAAAAAAGAAAATCCGGAAACCATAAGCACATTATGCGCAATCCCCAGACTGAAAAAGACGATCAATGCCGGTGCAACATTAGGCAGTATGTGTTTTATCATAATTACGCTGTCTGATGAACCGGCTGCTTTAGCCGCCAACACATAATTCTTGTTTCTTTCCATCAATACATGACTTCTTACAATCCGCGCATACCATACCCAATTCGCAAACACCATGGAAAACATTAGATTAACCAAACCCAATCCCAATACACTCACCAGGACTAACACAAAAACCAACGTTGGAAACGCCATCAACAAGTCACATATTCCCAAAAATATCCGGTCTGGTATTCCCCCATAATAAGCAGCTATCATCCCGGTAATGATGCTGATCAGACTGGTAAGCATCAATATCGTACCGGCAATTCCGAGTGAATATCTGGCGCCAAATAGCAGGCGCGACAAGATGCAGCGTCCAAGTTGGTCTGTGCCCAACGGGAACTCTGCCGATGCCTTGATAAAGCGCTTGGCAATGTCCACTTTCATTGGATCATTTGGTGCAAGCAACGGTGCAAACACAGCACAAATGATAATTGCTGCAACCATTGTCATACCAAAAACCGCTTGTTTATTGCTCAGCACATTCCAAAAACTGGTCATTATTTTTCACCTTCTTGCAAAAAAGCAGGATTAAGCCAAATATTGATGATATCGGCTAAAAGATTGCTAGTAACAACGATCACCGCCATAATTAATACATACGCATTGATCGCCGGAAAATCCCTGTCCATACTTGCGGCAACCGCATAGAGACCCATCCCTGGCCAGGAAAAAACACTTTCAACAATGACGGCTCCGGCAACCATATGGCCGATGGTCTGTCCTAATAAAGTGACCAGTGGCGAAACTGCATTCTTAAAAACATGCTTCCAGACAATGCGGCGTTCATTGAGGCCTCGGGCTTTGGCATACAAAACAAAATCCTTATTCATGATCTCCAGCATATTCGTTCTTAACAGTCTGATATTCATCGAGATAACCGGCAATGCAAGCGTTATAGCAGGCAACAGGACATGTTCGATTTTTCCAAAGCCCACAACCACTGCCAGCTTCCATTCCACGGCAAAATAGTAGATAAGAATAAATCCCAGCCAGAACCCTGGCAGCGAAATACCCGCCAAGGTACCCATCCTGATGAGATGGTCAAACCACTTATTCCGGTACACCGCCGACAAAATTCCCAGCGGAATAGAAACAAGCAAAATCAGCAGCGCGGCCACTGCCACCAACAACAAGGTCACCGGTAAAGCGGTCATGATGTCCTCGCGTACAGGCCGGCCTGAAACCAGCGATTGTCCAAAGTTCCCCTGAATGGCACCGGTAACCCACCGGTAATACTGTACATAAATTGGTTCATAAAAACCCATTTCTTGCCGCAATTGTTCGATTTGCTCCTGACCGGCATTTTGCCAGATTCGTCTGGCATAGGCCTCCGCCGGATCAACTGGTGAAAGATTGGTGATAACAAATGACAGCAGCGTAATCCCAATTAGGACAAATAATAAATTTACCAGTCTCTTAAAAATATAGCTTCTTAACATACGATTCTACAGGCGCTGTTCCAAACCGAGGTAGAAATGGCGCGCGGCCATGGGAAACTGGCCTGATGCATTCACCACTCCTTTTAATTCATAGGCCTGGTTAGTAAGATTATAGCCTTTGCAATATACCTTGAGATCGTCACTAATTTTATAATTAGCCGCTAAGTCAACAACCCAGTAGGAAGAGGAAGTAAACGTACTCAGATCACGACCAGTTGCACCACGCAGCATCAAACCGGCATCCCATTTGTCCTGACTATATTCAAGGTTTAAGCGATAGCCATTAGGCTGCGTATTGCCAGCATCACTCACATAAGCCGCAGTTGCTGAACTTTTCGACTGAATCTTAACATAGGAATAACCGGTCGAAAGTTTCCATGCCGGCGACAATTGCTGAGTTAATGTAAAATCCAATCCCCGCCGTTTTTGTTTGCTGGCATTGATAAGCTTATAGTCGTTAGGCGCAGCCGGGGAGTATATTGTTGATGTAATAGCATCTTCAACATTACTGCTAAACACGCTGGCCTGCAGCCTGATATCATTAGCCAGTTTAGTATTCATCCCGATTGTGAAGGTATCCCCTTTTTCCGGACGCAAATCCGGATTGCCTGAAGGTAAACCCACCTTATACAGGGATTCGATATTCGGCGCTTTGAAGAATTGCCCCCAGGACACAAAAGCATTAGTGTCCTCATTTAATTTCCGGTTCACAGCAAGACGGACTGTGTTTTTCCCGCCAAACGCACTATGCTCGTCATAACGCATTCCAGCAGTCAATGTCCAGGCTTTGGGCAGTTGCCAGCGGTTTTCCATGAATATGGCTTTATTTGTTATTTCTTTGTCATAGACTTGTAAATGCGGAATGTCTACTTTTACTTGTCGCCAACTGGCTCCGCCGACAATATCATAATGATCGGATATTTTCCAGTTATCCTGCCATTCAATGCCTGAAGACTTACTATTTACATAATAGTCTTTTACTTCCCACTTCGTTCCTTCCATGTAACGATGGACGTCCGACTTGTCAGAACTATAGTACGCTTTAAGCGACCCATCTGTCCCGGCTTTGTTTTTCCAATGGTAGGTCAAATCGGTGTCCTCATTACGGTGCTCTTCGTAAGCGGTAGGATGATAAAAACCATTCCCATAGTCTGGTGCCATTAAAAAATATCCACGGTCACCGTCAATGTAACGATAGGCTAACGTTAACCCCTGCCCTTCACCGAGTTCTTTGTCCAGCCTCACACTGACAGCATCTTTCTTGAGGGCGCTGTTGCCCATCCGCTGGACTGTGCCTGTTCTCGAATCTTTATATTCAAAATAGTCCTGTCGTTTACGCTCTGCTGAAATAAAATATCCAAAACCATTTTCACTACCTTCTGTCGTCAGTGTGTAATTTCTCATGCCCCAGCTGCCACTTTGCGTCAAAAAACGGGTGTCTGTCTTATCAGCTTTGCGGGTAATAATATTGATAACACCACCGGCGGCATCACTGCCGTACAAGGATGAGGCCGGGCCACGGACAATTTCGACCCGTTCAATACTTTTTACACTCGGTAGCAGCCCTAGATCAACCCCAAGTCCTCCGCCGCCTATGCTGTGTGAATCGGCATTAACCCTACGTCCGTCAACCATGATCAGTACCCGGGAATCACCATTAATATAAACTGAACTAATACAGTAATCTGCTGAACCGGAATCATAAATACCCACATTGGACTTTTCTAATAATTCCTGAACGCGGGTATACCCGCCTCTTTCAATTTCCTCGCGGGTAATCACAGTTACACTTGCCGCCGTTTCCACCTGTTTCACCGGAATACGGTTGGCAGTCACGACATATTCATCAAAGTCAAACTCCTGCTCTGCCACAGCTATCTCCGGCATCCCCAACATCAGTGAACATCCGATAAGCGTACCCAATATTTTTTTGGCTGACTGTCGATGTTTCATGTTGTAAATCTCCCTTTCTTTTGTATAAAGTAACATCTTTCATTCCGTGTTGGTTATAAACCAAATCTCCATTTTTAGTAGCCGCAGCATATTATTAAGTTGTAAATAAAATAAAACTCCCGCTCATAAACGGGAGTTTTACATAAACAGAATAGTACAATAAAAATCCCGGCACAAAGTACGCCGGGGAAAATACAGTACACCATCATGCACTTTAATCTCCTCCCCATCGCTCGTGGGTCAACAAACGGTGATTATCAGTTAGGCAGTTCTCCTGGCTCTGGTTCATTGTTCACCCAAACCTTCCCAAGATTCTCATCTCAGTGGTATAACTTGGGTTACTCCCCATTACAGTGGCGGGACCGCGCCGGTATTACACCGGTCTTCCCTATTAAGCCCTTAAAGGCACCTAACCTTGTAATATGTAGTTGTAATCATTTTACCAAATCCAAAAATATGTTGAACATTAAATAACTGCTATGTTAATGTCGATTATAATAGCGAAAAAAAAAACATTCAATACATATATTGTCAATACTACCTGTTAAGCAAAAAAAGCTACTTCCATACAAAAATGTACATTTATCATGCATTTTTTATCAGCTATTTATCAGCTATTGATAATAGATACCAATATTTGTTATAATAAACTAAATTATTAACCAGTTATTAAGTTATTTTAATTGGAACGGAGACACATAAATGAATAATAAGCTACACATTTCTTGTCCGGATGATTATTATGCACAGATGAAGGAAATCGGTTTTATAAGTCAAACATCCAATGACCTTTACAAATTTGAAATTCTAAAAGAACATGGTATCGGCGAAATCACACGCTGCTCTTATCGAAGCGGACTTGATGTTTCCTGGGCAACTTTATACCTAAAAAAAGAATTTACTTATGCGGTTCAAATGGAAAAAAAGTTTTTTTTTGAAATAACCTACATTACATCAGGTTATATTGAAATTTTCGATTCCTATACAAATAAATCATACCAAATTAACGATGGAGAGTATTACGTTAATGTAGCGGAAAAATGTAGAGGCCAGGCAACCTATCCCAAAAATATAAAAATAGGTTACATTTCTTTTAATATTTCCGAAGCATTTCTTTGTTCACAAGAAGAAAAAACTCACTTGTTTATTTCTGAAATAAACAGTTTACGCACATTTTATCGTGCTTGTATTCATCCAGTAGAAGCAAACACAGACATTAAGGCTATTATGAAAAAAACTATTAATTGCTATTACACTGCTGGATTTGCCCGCAGATTATTTTTCCAGGCAATTGCACTTGAGATTATATCCGAATGGATGACACATGTACATTTTATTCAATCTGCTCAAAAATTATCGACAATTAATTTAAGCAGTGATGATATTGGGTTACTATACCAGGCAAGACAAGAACTTTTTGAAAATATGTCTCAACCCCCTTCTATTGAAATGCTCTCAAAAAATCTGTGTTTAAATACCCATAAGCTAAAATTAGGGTTTAAAGCTCTATTTGCAAACACACCTTATGGATATTTACGAGATATACGACTGGAAAAAGCAAGAGTATTACTGAAAAATACTGATTGCAGCATCGGCAATGTGGCATCCCAAATTGGGTATAATAATAGCAGTTTTGTAACGGTGTTTAAGAAAAAACATGGAATTACGCCTACGCAATACCGCAAACAGTCAAAAACAGTGTTATTGTCACCAACCATAACTTTAACTGAATAATATGGTCGACAATGATTAAACACATTTGTTCAGGATTAAACTATGCAGCTGTAAAAAAGTCATGATGACAATGCTAATATTTAAATTCGCGTTGCCATCATAGCTTTTTTACCATAGTTATACTGTTACCGTTTCCTTTACATCTGAACCTAATTTAAATTGATACTTGCAGGAAATACCATATGTCCTTTCACTCCTTGTGCTTTGGCACCAGACATTTCAATAGGCACTAGTGCCTTATCGATCTATATCCGCTGCTCCAAACCAAGGGTAAAACGACGCGCCGCCATGGGAAATGATCCTTGATACCCCTCCGATCCATTTAATTCATAGGCTCTGTTCGTGAGATTATATCCTTTAAAATAAGCATGGAGATCAGCACTGATTTTATAGTCGACCGCCACGTCAACTACCCAGTAGGAACTGGACGTAAAGGCTGCCAGGCTGCGCCCGGTCGCACCACGCAATGCAATTTGTCCATTCCATTTATCCTGTAAGCAAGTCACCACTACTGGACATAAGCTTTCTCTAGCCCCCGATACACTTGCCATACACCTACTGAATTCTCATAGTCCATGATGTTTTTCTTCATGGCCGCGATATTGTTCCGGTGAAACAATACAATCACAGGCACTTGTTCGCTAATCAAGCCTTGTATTTTGTGATGGAGAGCCACTCGTTTCATGTTATTGGCAGTAATAACCAACTGATCAATCGCTTCCGTTATTTCCGGCGTTGTCAATAGACCATACATAGCCTTCGGATGATAATGACCACTCAGATAATGAGGCGACGGCTCGTTATGCGGAATATAGAATTGTCCAAACATTAGCAGATCATATCTTTTATTCTTCAGTGCATCCATCAAAGCGGCATCTTCCAGCGGTACAAGCTCGGCAATAATCCCCACCTCTTTGAGACTATTCTGTATCACCCCGGCCAAGAGACTATCCTCAGCATTTTTCGCGCCAAAGGCGATGCGCACCCGGAGAGGAACCCTGTCCTTCATACGAACTCCGTCCGGGCCAACCTGCCACCCTGCTGCCGTCAGATATTCTTGGGCTTGCTTTAAATCATAAGGAAGTACCACATCCTTGGGCATGACATATTCGCCAAAGACAGGAGAAAAGAAAGCATGTCCAGGCTCTGCGCTATCCCCCAGCAACCCCGGTATCATTTCTTTTATATTCAGACTGTGCGCCACCGCTTTTCTTACCCGCAAATCCTTCAAGACTGGATTATTTACGTTAAAATATAACATTTCAGACGTTTGCCCCAGACGTTTTTCAAGCTTCAACTTGTTATTTTGAGCTAAACGGCCTGCCGCCGTCAAAGACTGCCGTAAACTGATAAAATCGACCATACCCGCTTCCAGAGCCATTGCTCTGGCATCCGGGTCGGAAATGACTTTAAATACCAGTTTTTCATTTTTGGGTGCCTGACCCCAATAGTTATCATTTCGTTTCAGCACAAAATCCTGGTCTTTTTGCCAGGATTCCAATCCATAAGGGCCTGTCCCAATTGCCTTTACAACTTTTCCGTTTACATCCAACGCAGTGGGGCTGACAATTGCATAACTCGGCACCGTTAAGTCTGACGCGAAAATAAAGGACGGACTTTTTAAATGAAAAACGACGGTTAAGTCATCTGTAGCCTGTACATCGGCAATGTCCGGCAGAAATGATTTCCACATCCCGTTTCGCAGCCTGTCCATATTCTGTTTTACAATTTGTGCAGTAAGAGGCGTGCCGTCATGAAAAGCAACTCCTTCACGCAAATAAAATGTCCATGTCTTTCCGTCAGGTGTCATTTCCCATCGCTCAGCTAAGGCCGGCTGCAATTTAAAATCAGCATCCAATTCGACTAACGTATTAAAAATTAATGCGCGAATATAATATGACATGTTTGTTTCGGGATCACAGCCGCCCAAATCGGTACTTTCTCCAATTACAATCTGCTGAACCACTTGAGGTTTGGCACTGCCACATCCCGTAAAAACTATACTCACAAGCAACAAAGCTATACTAAAAAAAAAGCAGATCCATTTTTTCATTGTCTTTGACTCCTTACATGAAAATTACAAAAGCTTTAAAAATAGCGCGGCACTTTATTTTAGATGCGTTGTTCCAAACCAAAAACGAAATGACGCGCCGCCGTGGGGAATTCTCCTGCATATCCCTTATCTCCTTTCATCTCATACGCCCGGTTATTAAAACTTCTCCTCGCATTAAAAATCATCTACGAAATGCTGATTAGCGTATTGACTCAATTACCACCAGTTCAAAATATCAAGCGCTGTGCAGATTTTATTATCAAAAGTTAACTGATAATAAAAATTTCAGTTAACAAAAAAATCACTAGTTTTCCATTTAGCGTTTCAACGCTAAATGGAAAACTAGTGACCTTCAAGTCACACAAGTCCGGCTAAGTTCCTCATATTGGACAACTTACCTTGAATTGATCTTCAGATCAATAAAACTCACAACATCTATAAAAAATATGTTATCCGACAAAATTATTGGCTTTTACTTGATTATAGTAGCATGATAATTACTAGGCAATTTGTTTGCTTACAAATTACTACCTGATAAACAAAAAGACTATTATCATAAAAATATATCTGCATAGCTTTGAATTTTTATACACTATATACGTTGTTCCAAGCCAAAATAGAAATGACGAGCTGCCATGGGGAATTCTCCGGCTAAGCCTTCTACGCCTTTCATCTCGTAGGCTCTGTCATTGAGATTGTAGGCTTTAAGGTAAGCCTTGAGATTGGCATTGATTTTATAGTTAGCTGCTAAATCAATCACCCAGTAGGCGCTTGATGTATAGGCTGTTAAATCACGTCCAGTCGCACCGCGCAGCATAAGTTGTCCATCCCATTTATTATGATCATCATAGCCAATACTTAGCCGATAACCATTAGGCTGCGTATTGGTAGGCTCATTGCGGTAATCGTCAGCCCCCTGTCCTTTTTCCCTGACCTGAACATACGCATAGCCGGTGGAAATATTCCACATTGGTGACAGTTGGTGCGTTAAACTAATATCAAGCCCCTGCCGTTTTTGTTTAGCAACATTTTCATAAACAAATAACCCATCTTTCGGGCGCCATACTATTGCATCATTAAGGCGACTGCTAAAAACACTGGCCTGCAAATTCGTACCAGCACTCAGTTTTGTATTCATACCCAAAGTAAACGTGTCCCCCTTTTCCGGGCGTAAATCCGGATTACCCATTGGCAAACCAAGACTATACAGTTCTTCAACAATTGGTGCTCTGAAAAATTGGCCCCAGGATGCATAAATATTAGTATCATTATTAATTTTTCGATTCACGGCTAACCGAACCGTATTTTTACCGCCAAATACATTATGATCATCATGGCGCATCCCTGCAGTCAAGGTCCAATCACCAGGCAGCTGCCAGTGATTTTCCAGAAATATGGCCTTATTTGTGATTTCTTTGTTATAAACACTGCCAGCGGGAATATCCACGTTTATTTTCCGCCAACTGACGCCACCAACCAAATCGTCATTATTGGTTAGTTTCCAGTTATCCTGCCATTCAACGCCTGTAGTCCGGCTCTTTTCTATATAATTATCTACCGCAGGATAGGCTGTTCCTTCCATATAATGATGGTATTCTATAAGGTCATAGCTATGATAAGCTTTTAGGTAACTATCTGTCCCCGCTTTATTTTTCCATCGGTATGTCAAGTCAACATCGTTATCACGGTTAATTTCATAGGCGGTAGGCATGTGGTAGGGATACTTAGGTGCAGTCAGAAAGTAACCGTCATTACTATTGGCATATCGCCATCCCAGTTCCAGTGACCGCCCCTGACCCAAGTCCTTGTCTAATTTCATACTAACTGTATCCCGGTCAACAGCGCTATTGGGCATACGCTTCACTTCGCCTGTTTTCGCATTTTTGTACTCAAAATAATCCTGTCTCTGGCGCTCAGCAGTAATCAAATAACCAAAACCATTTTCTCTGCCTTCTGTCGTTAATGTATAATTTCTCATTCCCCAACTACCGATCCGCTCGGACAAGGTTGTCTCGGCACGATTCCCCTTGCGAGTAATAATATTAATAACGCCGCCGGCAGCATCACTGCCATACAGCGAAGAACCAGGCCCACGAACAATTTCAATGCGTTCAATATTTTTTACACTTGGCAAAGTATTCAAATTCACATTTGTTTTGCCGCCACCTACCATGGCCGCTTCCCCGTTAATCCTGCGGCCATCCACCATGATTAAGACACGGTCGTCGCCATTAATAAACACAGTACTAATACTATGACTGGACGAACCGGAATCAAACACACCAATATTAGCCTTCTCTAGTATCTCCACAACACGGGTATAACCGCCTTTTTCAATTTCTTCGCGGTTAATTACCGTTACACTGGCCGCAGTATCCGCTTGTTTTACCGGAATACGGTTGGCCGTCACCACATAGTTTTCAAGGTTAAACTCCTGTTCCGCCGCCATTGCTGCCGACGCCCCAAGCATTAAAGAACAGCCGATAAGCATACTCAATATTCTTCTTTGCCGCTTATTCATTTGTATTCACTCCTCCTAGTTTTCCCCCAACTTATTAAAGCAAAGATAAGTCTCAAAAATAGCGAGGTACTCTTGTCAAGTAGTCTTGATAAGCGTTTCCATATTTTTTTAAGCAGAATTGTTCCTCTTGCAGCGTTATTATATGACAAGTAATTACTTCAATTGTATGTATGATTATTAGCAACCACGAACCTAGTGCCAGTCCTACACCATACCAGGTTATGTTGTACGCGGCATAAATTGGATTGCGGCTAAACTTGTACAAGCCCTTTACAATCGGCTGGTCAAAAGGAGTTGTTATATAATTTAACAAAGCGATACTGTTTAACGCCATACCTACCAAAAATATAAATGCTCCGGTATAAAAAAATACTGGATTTTTTGCAATGTTTACAAAAACAGGATAAATAACTGCTACAATCCAGGAGATCCAGGAAATATAATAATTTACGGCAGCCCAAAAATTCCTTTGCGGCGTAGCAGGTGTAAATAAACGTTTAAGTGCACCTTTTTTTAAAAGCGGGATTCCCTGATTAACGATAAGATAAATTAATGTAAACCACCATCCACCCCAAAAACTAATTGAAAATTCCGGCATAAGTTCCATAAAAATTCCTCCCACATTATTTTACCGTGCTAAAGATTTTATCCATAAACAAGAACTAATCATATCATCTTTTCTCACCCCTCTCTACAAACACTGCTTTAATCTTTTCTATAATAAAAGGTCATTAAATTCTGGAGTGCTGTTAAATAACACCCCAAAAATTAATGACCTTCAAGCCATACATTTCATTGGTCTTCAGACCAATATATCTTAAAACCTCAAAATACACTGTTTTGTGGCAAAATTCACGAACCTTGCTTTGAATCATTATAATAGTGACAAAAAAACAATGCAATTCATATATAGTCAAAACTACTTGCTGAGAAAAAAACTCTACTTTGTTACAAAAAACGTATTATCCGGCAATTTTACGTGCTTCCTGTGCATTCCATAAAGATGCATAAAGACTATCTTTGCCAAGCAATGATTTATGTGTGCCGGCTTCAGCTACCTGACCATCTTTTAGTACCACGATTTGGTCAACTGCCAAGAATACTGGAAACTACAATACTTGCTAAGGCTCAAACAGTAAGCGCTCCTCCACATCAAGCAAATACAGTAAAGTACCTAATCGCTCCTCCTGAAATTTGTTGTAGTGCAAATGATATCGGTTTTGGCTGTCAAATAAAATGGAATACTCCCGCAAAACATTACGATATTTTTTTCTATAAGAGTGTGTATTAGCATATCCCTGCTGATAAAGTCTAATCAGCAGGGATATGCCAGATAAAACTTTTAACTGTCCAGCATATTTTGTGTTTGAGTTTTCACCATGTGACGATATAAGCCGTCTTGTTTTAGCAAATCATCGGGTTTGCCTTGCTGGGAGACATATCCATCAGACAAAACAACGATCTTATCGGCATTGGCGACGGTTCTCATACGATGGGCGATAATTAAAACCGTTTTATTTTTAATGAGTTCTGCCAAGGCCGCCTGAATTTTTGTTTCATTTTCCACATCCAAGGAAACAGTGGCTTCATCCAATAAGATGATGGGCGCATCTTTAAGAATGGCCCTGGCGATAGAAATACGCTGGCGCTCTCCGCCTGATAATACAGAACCATTTTCGCCAATAATTGTATCGTAACCCATAGGCATACGCGATACGAAGTCATCACACATAGCCAGCCTTGCCGCTTCTCTTACTTCTTCATATGTTGCATCACGTTTTCCCAAACGAATATTTTCCATGACAGTGTCATTAAATAAGGTGACATCCTGAAAAACAATCGCATAATTTTTCAGCAGCGCTTCCGGATCTATTGCCGTTATATCCTGGCCTCCCAGCGTAATCTTACCGGAATCTGCATCCCAGAAACGTGCCGCCAGCTTTGCAGCCGTACTCTTTCCACCGCCGGAGGGCCCTACAAGAGCTGTCACTTCTCCTTGTTTTGCCACGAAAGAAACATCTTTTAAAACAGATTCGGTGTTGTAAGAAAATTCGACATGGTCAAATTCAATATTATATCTATTAAGCCTATAATTTTTTTCACCATGTTGAACAGGCTGTGCTTCCATTTCCTGCATTCTTGTTATAGGAATTTCAGCCATAAAAATTTCAGCAATATTTGACAGTGTTCCGGACAAAGGATCGTACAATCTTGACGCCGTAATCAAAAAGAGCAGGTAAGTCAGCAAATCGGTTTTCCCTGCAATTAATAATTCACTGCCTGCCAATATTACTGAGGCCAAACCAAGCCTTAGCACCGCTTGTGCACTGGTCACACAAGCACCCAGTGTCAATTCAGAATGAATATGTGCCTGCTCTGCTGCATCCAGTTTTTTGTCCAATCCTTCTATATAACGTTCTTTCATACTGCAGGCCTTTATATCCTGGATGGTTTCAAGGCATTCCTGAATACCGTCGGCACAAATCCTTTTGGCTTGATAATGCTTAAGTTCGGCTCTGTTCTGCATATATTTTGAACCAATAATCATAAGAAACGCTGCCGGAATGACCCATAATACGGCAAGTCCCATCCGCCAATCCGTATAAAGCAAGCCAATGGCAATGACAAGTGTTGAAAGTATTGCCCCAAATAATTGTGGAACAGCATGGGAAAAAGCATGTTCCAATGTCACGCAATCTCCCATAATCGTATTTGTTAAGTCCGATAAATCTCTTTTACCGAAAAAGGACAAAGGCAACTGACGAAGCTTTTCCGCCAAATTAATCCTTCTTGTGGCGCTTTCCGTATAGGTAGAAATAAATACACTGGAATACTGTAAATACTGGCAAAAATATAAAACAATAAACACCACGAAAACAAGCAGCACATATTTCATCAGGTCAGGTGTTGAAGCGCTTGTCCCTAACAGCGGCTGTAACAGTTCAGCCAGCAGCATGATAAAAAGCCCCACAGGAAGCATCATACTAAGATCGGCTAAGGCACTGTATAAACTGCCCTTGATTAAATCCTTTACCCCTCTTTCACTGAGGGCAAATTTCTTTTGCAATAATTTAAGCATGTCCTACCGCCTTTCCGACCTTCCAGGAAACGGAGGTCTGATATTCCTGCCACATGTCGGCATACACACCCTTTTGCTTTACTAAATGCTCATGAGAACCTCGTTCCACAATCTCGCCCTGTTGCAGGACTAAGATACAATCAACATTTTTAATGGAAGAAAGGCGATGGGCAATCATTAATACCGTTTTTCCTTTCGTCAGATGTTTGAAGGCTTTCTGAATCTGATACTCATTTTCCGGATCGGCAAAAGCAGTCGCCTCATCTAAAATAATAATCGGAGCATCTTTTAAAATGGCTCTTGCTAACGCAATCCGCTGTTGTTCCCCGCCGGAAAGGTAAACGCCGTCAGTTCCCACAACCGTATCAATTCCCTGCGGCATCTTTGCCAAAATATCATCGCACTGCGCCAGATGTGCTGCATAAAGAGCTTCTTTCCGGCTTGCCTCGGGTTTGGCCGCACAAATATTATCCAACAGACTGGCTTTGAATAACTTTGTATTTTGAAATACAAAAGCGATTTTTTGCATCAAATCTTTTTCCCGAATCTCCCTTACATCGATTCCGCCGATTCTAACGCAGCCCTCATTTACATCCCAAAAGCGCGGGACAAGGCTGGCCAACGTTGTTTTGCCGCCTCCGGAAGAACCTACTAAAGCATAGGTTTTCCCCTGAGGCACAGTAAAGCTCACCTGATAAACAGCCGGCTGCTGATTGCCAGGATACGTAAAGGTCACATTTTCAAAGCAAATGCCGGTATCTTTCATTGATCCATCAAGGTTCCCTGCGGCAAGCGTTTTAGCCTGTATAATTTCATATACACGGCCAACGGCCTCTTCTGCCGCCATGATACTTTCGCCCATACGCATGATTTTACTCATCATGGCAACGCATAAAGGGACAAATAGCATGTAGAAAATAAGATCCAAAAGGAATCCTTTATAATCTGCTGCCGTTAAGATTAGCAATATACCTGCAGGTATCAAAAACAGAGAGGGGGCATTGATCGTAATGATAAATCCAACAAGGGGTACACGGCATGATAAAGCAAAATTTGATACAAACTTCCAATACTTTATAATAGATTCGTGGAAATTTTTAAAAGAATGAACTGTTTGCTGAAATACCTTTACAACCGGAATTCCCCTGACATATTCAACAGCAGCTGTATTCATTTCCTCAAGGGCATTCATATACTGATTCATAAATTCGGCTTTCTTGCCACCCATCATCTTTTTTAAGAAGAACAGGCTAAGCAAAAGCGGAACTAAGCAAACCAAGCCCAGCCTCCAGTCAAAGATAAAGAAAACTGCCAAAATTGCTAAAGGCATAACGACAGCGCCAGACACATCAGGCAATTGGTGAGCTAAAAAGGCATGTGTCAGACCGGCATTATCATCAATTATTTTTCTCAGCTTTCCGCTTGTATTTGTGTTAAAAAAACCTAGCGGTAAATTTACAATTTTATGCATAGCCTCTTTACGCATATTTTTCTCAACGCGAAAGGCAGCAAAATGGGAGCATAGCAAGCCTGCAAAATATAAAGCAATACTGAGAGCGGCAAAGCCTACCGCCAGCCAGCCAAACCTAGCTGTTTCCACAGCCTGCGCAAAATCCGGCAGCACTCTTAATGCATCTCGAATCACGAACCAAATGCAGATAAAGGGAACTATCGACAGTACAGAACTAAGCCCTGACAAAATCCAGGATAATACAAGAAGTATTCGATAACTCCCTGCAAATTCAAACAATTTCGCAACCAGTGAGTTTTTTTGAACACTCACATTCATTCCTCCTAAAAGTAAAATAACTAATAATTGCTGAATCAATGAAATTTAGGTTCTTTTGCTATCGCCTCCGTTGCGCCTAACGTTAATGCAAAGTCAATAAAAACACTTACAGCTTTTTTTGTCGTTTATTCATGCATGCTTTCTCCTCGCCGTTTAATTATTGTTAGCGAAAAACCCGCATTATGAATTTTCTTTTTAGTTTTGCCGCTATGTCTACATGCGTTGCTCCAAGCCGAAGACGAAATGACGCACCGCCATGGGAAATTCTCCGGCATAACCTTCAACCCCTTTCATCTCATATGCTCTGTTATTGAGATTGTAGGCTTTAAGGTAAGCCTTGAGATTAGCATTGATTTTATAGTTAGCCGCTAAATCAACCACCCAGTAGGCACTTGATGTATATGCGGCCAAATCACGTCCAGTCGCACCCCGCAACATAAGCTGTCCATCCCATTTGTCATAAGCATATCCAACGCCCAGGCGATAACCGTTAGGCTGGGTGTTGGTAGGATCATTGCGATAACCGGTAACATCCTCCTCTTTCTCCTTGACCTGAACATACGCATAACCAGCGGAAATATTCCACATTGGCGACAATTGGTGTGTTAAACTAATATCCAGACCCTGTCGTTTTTGTTTATTAACATTTTTATATGCAAGTAACAAACCGTCAGCATACCATACTATTGCATCATCAAGATGACTGCTAAAAACACTGGCTTGTAAATTCGTACGTTCATTCAGTTTAGTATTCATGCCCAAAGTAACTGTGTCCCCTTTTTCCGGGCGTAAATCCGGATTACCCAGTGGTAAACCGAGACTATATAATTCCTCAACAATTGGTGCTCTAAAAAATTGTCCCCAAGATGCATAAATATTAGTATTATTATTAATTTTTCGATTTACGGCTAAACGAACAGTATTTTTTCCACCAAATACATTATAATCATCATGACGCATACCTGTAGTCAAGGTCCAATCACTAGGCAACCGCCAATGATTTTCCAAGAATATGGCCTTATTTGTCGTTTCTTTGTTATAAACACTGCCAGCGGGAATATCCACGTTTATTTTTCGATAACTGACGCCGCCAACCAGATCATCATTATTTGTTAGCTTCCAGTTATCCTGCCACTCAACACCCGTAGTCCGGCTATTAATTACATATTTATCTACTGCCCAGGCTGTCCCTTCCATATAATGGTGGTATTCTACAAGGTTATAGCTATGGTAAGCTTTTAAGTAACTATCTGTTCCCGCTTTGTTCTTCCACCGGTATGTCAGGTCAACATCGTTATCGCGATTAATTTCCCAGGCAGTAGGAAAATGGTAGGGAAAATTGTGATATTGATCACTAGGTGCAGTCAGAAAATAGCCGTTATTACTGTTGGCATATCTCCACCCCAGCTCCAGTGACCGCCCCTCGCCTAATTCCTTATCCAGCTTCATACTAACCGTATCCTGGTCGACAGCACTATTGGGCATACGCTTGACTGAGTCTGTTACCGGGTCTTTGTATTCAAAATAATCCTGTTTCGTGCGCTCAGCAGTAATAAAATAACCAAAACCATTTTCTCTTCCTTCTGCTGTTAATGTATAATTTCTCATTCCCCAACTACCGATCCGCGCGGACAAGGTTGTCTCTGCACTGCTCCCCTTGCGGGTAATGATATTAATAACACCGCCGGCAGCATCACTGCCATATAACGACGAACCCGGCCCGCGGACAATTTCAATCCGTTCGATATTTTTTACGCTTGGCAAAGTATTCAAATTCACATTTGTTTTACCACCGCCTACCATGGCCGCTTCCCCGTTAATCCTGCGGCCATCCACCATGATCAATACACGATCGTCGCCATTAATAAACACGGTACTAATGCTATGACTAGACGAACCGGAATCAAAAATACCAATGTTGGCCTTTTCTAATATCTCCACAACACGGGTATAACCACCTTTGTCAATTTCCTCGCGATTAATTACACTTACACTAGCCGCAGTGTCTGCCTGTTTTACCGGAATACGGTTGGCAGTCACCACATAGTCATCAAGATTAAACTCCTGTTCTGCTGCCATTGACTCTGACGAGCCAAAAATTAACGAGCATCCAATAAGCACACCCAGTATTCTTTTTTGTCGATTCTTCATTTATATCACTCCTTACAGTTAACCCGCCCATAACACGTATGATTTACACCATTACATACGCTGCTCTAAACCAATGTAGAAATGACGGGCTGCCATGGGAAATTCTCCTTGCGCTCCCAGCACGCCTCTGTCCTCATATGCCTTATCAGTGAGATTATACCCCTTTAAATAAGCAGTAAGATTAGCATTGATTTTATAGTCTGCCGATAAATCAACTATCCAAGCAGAATTCGATGTAAATGCCTTCAGACTACGACCGGTAACGCCCCGCAGCATAAGTCCGGCATCCCACTTGTCTTGACTGTAAGCAACATTTAAGTGGTAACCATTAGGCTGATTATTGGTAGCATCATCACTATAATCAGTTATTTGATCTTTTAATCGGATCTGAGCATAGCTGTAACCGGCAGAAACATTCCATGCAGAAGACAGTTGACGAGCCAAATCAATGTTTAACCCTTTTATCTTCTGATTACTGACATTCTTAAACGTATATGGACTGGTATGTGTGTCTCTTATAATCGCATCATCAAGATGACTGCTGAAAATGCTGGCCTGCAATTTTGTATTTTTTGCTAATATGGTATTTATACCAACTGTTACCGTATCCCCTTTTTCCGGGCGCAAATTGTGATTACCATTTATAGCAGCACTGTAAAGTTGATCAACAGTGGGAGTCCGGAAAACTTGTCCCCAGGAAGCAAAAACATTGGTATTATTGCTGATTTTACGGTTAATAGTAGCGCTTCCTGTGTTCTGGTCGCTATATTTATTATAATTGTCATGGCGTATCCCTGCTGATAGAGTCCAATCAGCAGGTAACTGCCAACGGTTTTCCAAATATATTGCTTTATTTTCTATATCATAGTCACGAATACCACTCTTAGGAATATCAACATTCACTTTCCTCCAGCTAACGCCACCAACTAAGTTATAATTTTTCGCTATTTTCCAGTTTTCTTGCCAGTCAACGCCAGTAGTATGGCTTTCTGCGGGCCACATATCTAATACACTGGGCCAACCTTCCATGTAGTGATGAACTTCACGCCGGTCATTACTATAGTAAGCTTTTAAAGATCCATCCGCTCCGGTCCCATTTTTCCAATGGTAAGTCAGGTCAACGCTGTCTTCACGATTATCTTCATAAGCAGTAGGGAAAAAATATGATAACCCGTTGGGCGCCTTGAAGCCCGGTGCCGATGTAAACCAACCTGTTTTGCTATCGACATGCTTCCAATACAAATCCAGCGAACGCCCGTCATTTAGGTCCTTATCCAGCCTCATACTAATTGCATCCTGATCGACAGCACTATTGGGCATGCGCTTCACTTCACCGGTCTTCGCATCTTTGTACTCAAAGTAGTCCTGTTTTTTCTTTTCAGCAGTAATGAAATACCCTAACTTATTTTCCCGGCCTTCTGCAGTCACTGTATAATTACGCATACCCCAACTGCCACTCTCGGCCTGAAAGCTTGTCTCGTTTTTAGTTGCTTTGCGGGTAATTATATTAATGACTCCACCGGCAGCATCACTTCCATACAAGGTTGAGTTCGGTCCACGCACAATTTCAATACGCTCGATACTTTTAACACTTGGCAAGAAATTTAAATTCAGTTTCGCATGTCCACCGCCCAGGTCATTCTCTTTGTTGATTTTCCGTCCATCAACCAGTACTAACACACGATCATCGCCATTGATAAATACTGCACTTTGACTATAGCCAGCTGAACCGGAGTCAAATACACTAAGGTTAGCCATTTTCAAAATATCCAGGATGCGGTTATTGCCGCTTTTTTCAATTTGTTCACGTGTAATTACAGTGACACTAGCCGCAGTTTCCGATTGTTTCATTGGAATACGGTCGGCAGTTACAATATAGTCATCAAAACTAAACTCCTGCTCTGCTGCTGCCACCGTCGTCGTACCTAGCATTAATGCACAACTTATAACAGAATGTAGTATCTTTTTTCTGTGCTTATTCACTTACTAATCTCTCCATTCTCTTGTAAGATAAATTTGAATAATAAAGAATCATTTTTAAAATATGTCTATCGAGGTTTTTCGGCAACAATCATAAATTTAGTGCTCATATGACCATACTTCAGATACTCCATGTAAAACCAATCATGGGCAAATATTTTTTCTTTGGTTTCGATAATGCGAAATCCTATAGATTGTAATAACCTTTTATCTTCCTGAGGACGGAAAACCTTAATAAGCGGCAACTTGCAAATTACCTCTTCAGACATAGCATTGACATCAGGATTACGTCTTTCAGAAAGTAACACCAGCACCCAGGAAAGATTCTTCCAAAGCTGTCGCAAAAATTTATATTTGTAATCTATAAAATCACCATCAAAAACAACTAATCGGCCCCCCGGCTTAAGAATACGCCACCACTCGGCATAAGCTGCCTGCGGATCAGGCAGGGTCCATACCACATCCCGGGATACCACCGCATCAAATGTTTCAGGTGCTTCCCGGTCTAAATTAGCCACATCAGCATGATATAGATCAATCAGTAAATTATTCCTCAGAAAATTTTTTCCCGCTATGTCGACCATACCGGGAGCGACATCAACGGCAGTAAGGAAATGACCTTTTTTTGCCAATAAAGTTGCGCAAAAACCCGGACCTGTACCTGCGTCTAATATTTTTTGTTGCGGCTTGTCACCGATGCCGTTACCTAGTAGTCTTTCCCACAAACGTACATTTCGGCTGTCTCTAAATTGGGCATCTACACACTTCTCATAAACGTCTGAGATGTCTGTCCAATACTGAGAAATGTATTTTTTCATTGTATTTTCTCCCGATTCTCATGAATTTGAACCTTGAGTATTAATTCTCCCTTTAAATTACCCGATTTTTCTTTGCCACCTCTGAACTAGTAATTTATCATTTTTACCTATCCTTTTATTTTGCGCTTGCCACATTGCTGCATAAAGTTTGTTATTTCCTATTAAATCAGCGTGTTTTCCTTTCTCAACAACTAACCCGTTTTTCAGTACAACAATTTGATCAACATTTTTAACGGTTCGCAAATGATGCGCAATGACAATTACTGTTCGATTGCGCGCAAGATTGGAAATCGCCTGCTGAATCCGTTGTTCGTTAATTGGATCAACATTGCTGGTAGCTTCATCAAGAATAATTATATCAGCGCCTTTGAGAAAGGCTCTGGCAATAGACAGTCGCTGGCGCTGTCCGCCTGATAAACCTGATCCCTGCTCGCCGACAACTGTATTATAGCCTTCAGACATGGCCATGATTTCATCATGGATCATAGCCTGTTGGGCAGCTGTCACCACTTCTTCCGCTGTAGCCTGCTGGTTGCCAAGTAGCAAGTTTTCATAAATCGTGCCGGAAAAAAGAAATACATCCTGCATCACAACTGTTACATGGGTGAGCAGCGTCTCATACGACATATCCCTAATATCAATTCCGCCGATTTGAATACTTCCGGAATCAGAATCATAAAACCTCAGCAATAGGTTGGTAAGCGTAGTTTTTCCTGAACCAGAAGGTCCTACTAATGCGGTTATTGTCCCTTCTGGTACAGTAATACTAATATTTGAAAGCGCCCCCCCTTGCTTTTGACCCTCTTCATAGGAAAAAGAAACATTTTTAAAGGTAATATCCGAATGTCTGGGGAAGTCTTGTGTGCCATTATCAGACAGTACCGGCGAACACATTATTCTTTGAATACGATCATAACTATTTTTTACCATAATATAATTCAAATAGTATGATTCTGCGGCAAAAAACGGCTTAAAAAATTCTTTACACATAACCACAAAAATAATATATTCCATTACTGTAATTTCCTGGCCAAAGACGCTGTAAGCACCATAGGTCACTACTAATGCGAAAGAAATTTCCAACCACCCAAAATAGTGTCCTAATACAAAAGCGGCTGAATTGGCCACCTGTATGCTGCTTGCACCAAACTGTTCAACAGCGGTATTGAGCCGTTTTTGCAACAAATCATTTTTTTTATAGGATTTCAGTATGGACATTCCCTTTACAAACTCCAGGAAATAACCCAGCATTGTAACATTATCGGCCAGATTTACAGCATGATCTCGCTGCCTTTTTTTTGTACCAAATAGTAGCGCAACCAGTGCCAGAGTAAGACCTGCTGTCATAACAAGTGCCAGTTGCCAGTGGCTAAAAAAAAGGTAGCTGCCGAAAATAATGGAAACGCTAATACTGGCAACCATTCGCGTCCATAAATGAGCAATACCCATTTCCAGCGTATCAACATCCTTTTGTATTACCGTACTGACTTCACTGAGCTGTTCTTTTGTATAAAAAGCAAGTGAAAACTTCTGCAACCTTAAGGTTATCGTTTCACGGATACGCTCAACAAGTGAATAACCTGCTTCATGATTAATCAAATCTCCCATAGTTACGGCACCAGCTTGGATTAGCAGCAATATTGCCATCCATGACCAATAAGGTATAACCGTACCTGACGTTATCTTTCCATCGACAATACCAAATACCATATACAGGATCGTAATTATCGCTGCCACTCCGGCTATTTCCATAATTATAAAGGAGAAGATTGCACCGATCATAAACCTGCTCTCTTTTGTTCCCAAACTCCTCAATAACTCAATCACAACAACTCCTCCTTTATCGTCCAATTTTCCGCAGTACACCGAGCAGCTATCATCTGTTTGTATTTTCCACACCGCGCGATGAGTTCTGTATGGAAGCCATGGTCAATGATTCGCCCATTGTCCACAACAATAACGTTATCCGCACTGCTGACAGTATCCAACCGATGAGTGATAATAATCCGGGTTTTACCGGCACAAACAGCTTCAATTGCATGCTCAATAGCCTGCTCATTTTGAGGGTCAAGTGAAGATGTAGCCTCATCCAGTACAATGATTGGCGCATCTTTGAGAATCATCCTAGCCAATGAAATACGCTGCTTTTCTCCGCCCGACAAGCGGGAGCCTCCTTCACCAGCCATTGTGTTATACCCATCAGGCAACGACTTAATAAAATCGTGAATTTGCGCCTTTTTTGCTGCTAAATATACTTCCTGTTCCGTTGCATCAGGGTTGCCGATTAAAATATTCTCATAAATCGTAGTGTTAAACATAAACGCTTCCTGCTGTACATAAGACACCAACCGGGCAATTTCCTGTTCCGGCAGATCCTTTGTTGAAACACCGTTTATTGTAACCATCCCCGCATCCGGAAGCAAAAAACCATTAATCAGCTTGCCGATTGTTGTTTTACCAGACCCGGATAAGCCGACCAAGGCTGTAGTTGTATTGTAATGGATGGTAAATGATACATTTTCAAGTACCGGAGCCGCGGCATAAGCAAATGAAACAGCGGAAAAAACTATGTCACCGGGAGTCCCGGGCGTCTCAGCTCTTTTTTGGGGTGGTATGGATAAAATGGACAGAATTGCTTTGCATGACGCATTAAACTTCATGACTCTGAATGTGTAAATTAAAAGTTTGCCAAGCGATTCGCCAAAAAAACCGGCAAATATAATCCCGACAACAAAAGTTTTGAAATTGATTGTTCCAGCAAAGAGCTCCTTTGCGCCAACAATAGCAATCACTAACACCCCGCAGGCGATAATCAGGTTCTGGATGAATCGCGGCAGGATAATTAAGCGAGTTACCCGCTTTACCCAAAAAATATAATCATGCATCCGTTCAAGTACCTGCCGCGTTTTTCCCTTGCCGGTGTTAAACACTTTAATAACGCGAATTCCGGCAATATATTCCAGCAAGTCTGCACTCATCAGGCTTGTACGTTTATAGTACTCATCAAATTTTGGGGCATAACCTTTCATATACCACTTCGTATATAACGCCAACAATGGAATTTGTATGGCATATATAAGGGCAAATTGCCAGAAAACGCTACACATAAACGCAATAATTGCTACCGGAATGATTGACACAATAAGCAATTCAGGCAATGCGTGCGCTAAAAACAGTTCAATCTGCTCTACTTCATGATTGACAATCTGTGCAAATTCTCCAGATTTGTGCTTTTCCATATCTGACAATGACAAGTGCTCGATATGAGCAATAATCCTGCTCCTGATATTGGCCAGCGTAGAAAAAGCAACCCGGTGGGTTATTGCCGTGCCAAGCCCATACAACACCGCTTTTACCACAAGCAGCAAAGCAACCATGCCGCATTGCGGAAAAATTGCTGTAAAAGGCTGTTTTTGCGCCAGTAAATCCAACATGGACACAATGTAGAAAAAGGGTATAATGCCGCAAACTACACTTGCGGCATTAATAAACCCGGCCAGAATACTTCTCCTCATATCCCTTGCTGATAGCAGCTCAACCGTGTTTGTAATCATAATGCGACATTTTGCTCCTCTTTTATTTTCTCTTGGCATTGATGCACAAGCGTTTCGAGACGCGTCAGGTTGTTGGCCTGATTTTGCCCCTGAAAAGTTAATGTTAAAAAGGGAATATTGGAATATTCACTTCTAAATCGTTCCATAAGCGATTCTATAACCATACCGGGAACACAGTTAAATGGAATGGCATTAATGATGCCATCTGCTTTATAGTTGATCATCTCGATCGCTGCCCCAATATGGCTGCCGGCTTTAAGCGTCATACCTGATTTTTGGATGTGATTCAACATACAAGGTTCGAAGTTGTAACCCAAATGTTTAATAATTGGTTTGATATATTTTTCTTCCTGTTTATCAATTTGCTGATTTATTAATCTCGCCTTTGCAGCCTGAACAGAGTTTCCCGCTTTCTCCGCATAATAGATATTTTTATACCTTGTATATTTCATTAATTCATGCACCGGAGGTGTAACAACCTCTGCTCCAAGCAATTCAAGGGTCTGAATGAGATTATTGCTAGAAAAATCAACATTGCGTATATAAGCCTCCCCCATAACCCCAATACGGGGTCGCCGTATTGTACGGTCAACAGATACTGCCAGCATTGCCGCCACAGCTTTATCTATAGCTTCAGAAAACCTTTTGCCCTTTTCTAATGTATAGCTGATAGAATCGATACAGGTTTCAAAGACCTTTTCCGCCATGCCTTTTTCGCACTCGTACGGCCGGATGTTTAGAAGCAGGCGGTTTAATATGTCAAGAGCAATAAATGCTTTCACTATTGCCTCTCTATAGTTGGAGCTTGAAACAATCTCTTTAAATTGTGGGTTTGCTTGACCATAATCATCAACAATAACTGTATCTCCGACTCCGCATGTAGTTTTTACAAGTTTTTTTAAGGCAATATTATGAAGAGGGTTAAACGAGTCATACCGGCAACTGCCGCATGAGCCGGGAGAAAAAAAAGCCATGCCTTTTTCATTGGGAGAGGATAATATCTTTTTAAAAATATCACCTGTAATAAGAATACAAGGGTAGCACTCTTCACCAGTAGTAAATTGCTGACCATAAGCAACACTTTCTTGATCAGGTTCGGGTAACGATACAGCATTAATACCGCAGCGCCTAAATGCTGCTGTCCAGATTCTAGAGCCTCTGGCCACATAAGGGATATAGAGCGTCTTGACTGATTCCCTATCAAAAGATTTGTGTTGAATCCGGTCCGGTCGATAAGCAGTTGCATTTGGCTTCGAACAAATCGCATCAAGAAATGCTTCACACCGTGTTATAATACCAGCTTCTCCCGAATGTTCATCAATTTCCAGATATAATGCCGGTTTACCACCAAGCTCACTTTTTATAAAATGGGACATCATTGAATCATTTACACAACTGAAATTAGTCACATATACAGGATATACATTGGGCATATCCCGAACTATATCGCTAAGCGTCAACATACGTTGTCCCATAGCCAGGGTAGTATTATACCAGGCAGCATGTACATCATCCGAACTGTAAAAATCGAAAAAATCCATTGGCAGACAATGTACGCCTAGTCCCCGCCATATCTTGGGAAGATTCAATGTTAATACCTTGTCACAGGTATTATGAAGTTTTCCTATCAAAACAACCGCCTTATCGTCAGGAGCAATACGTGACAAAGCCGCCTGCCCTTTGGCCAACATTTTCTTGCGGAATGTATTGTATTGATTAAAGGCATCATCGCAGGCATCATACACACTTTTTACCGCATAATGCCCCATAGACTGCATCATTTTGTATAATTCCTTTTTAACTGCTTCCGGGCCCATGCGAAAATGAAGCTCTGGTTTTAATATAGGTATCCCTTTTTTTTCAATATGCAAAGATTCATTTGTCATCTCAGCAATAAAAACGACAAAATCACAATGATTGGCCATTGGATGATGACGCAAGGCGCAGGATTGTGTTTCCCGCAGCGAGGGGATAAAGACAGCATCAATTTTACCAAGCTTAGCCTGGTCAACAATCAAGCTAACATGCCCATGCGCCAATTTAGCAGGAAAGCAAGTAGTCGTGCGCACACTGTCAATACCACGATTTATGATATCGCGATTCGATTCTGGTGTTATTTTTACCGCAAAACCTAAATTTTCAAAAAATGTCTTAAAAAAAGGAAAATATTCATAAAACATTTGAATACGGGGAATGCCAATTACTTGCTTACTTTCGTCCGTTTCCACTTGTCCGCAAAGTAGCGCTTCTCTAGCAGCAAAGTAATCAGGAATAGAACTCACTTCTTTATGAGACGCAACCTCATATTTTTCACAACGTCCGCCATAATACAATGATTGATTACCCTCAATCATGATTCTATTAATATCACACAGGTTATCACAGCCGCGACATTCAAATGTATAGGTTTTAAACGGGCGTTCCAGGTAGTCAAGACCTTTGAACCGGGACTTTATTCCTGGGTTTGCCATGTAGTGCTCCCGTGCCAGCAAACAGCAGCCAAGAGCACCCATAACCTCATAATGCTCTGGAACATAAATCGTTTTTCCGGTTACCTCCTCAAATGCCGCAACCACAGCTTCATTTGCCGCAACCCCGCCTTGAAAGAAAATACAAGAACCTATCGGTCGGTTCTCTACTACCTTCAATAAATAATTATGTACAATAGAATAGGCCAACCCGGCCGTAATATCGGCGATTTCTCCATCATTTTCAAAATATTTTACAATTTCCGATTCCATAAATACTGTACACTTTTCGCCACAATCTAGGGGTGCGGCCGAAGATAAGGCTAATCTGGCAAATTCATTTTTAATTTGCACATTAAGTTTTTGCGCCTGCTCTTCCAAAAAACTTCCAGTACCGGCAGCACAGGCTTTGTTCATGCTAAAATTATCCACAATTCCATCAGCAAGATGAATATATTTAGAATCCTGACCACCTATCTCAAAAATTGTATCTACCTGCGGGTTTAAAAAAGTAGCTGCCTTAGCATGGGTTGTAATTTCATTTTTAATAATATCCGC
The DNA here is from genome assembly GCF_057319775.1 of Sporomusa sp. 246TCP1. Taxonomy (NCBI): domain Bacteria; kingdom Bacillati; phylum Bacillota; class Negativicutes; order Selenomonadales; family Sporomusaceae; genus Sporomusa; species Sporomusa sp. 246TCP1. Next base: position 2,743,386 of record NZ_CM170492.1, read on the forward strand.
ACCTAAGAGATCACCGATTAGCAGTCTCCCCGAACCGGTGGTAGCAACCCCGGCAATAAATACTGCAGTCCCATAAAGCTCGTATAACTGGCTCAGCCCATAGCGGACAGCTTCTATAGGCTGTCCGGCAGTCATAAGATAGCGTTTAAATATGACCTCACCTGTTTGACTGAGAAGCACGATATTCGTAGAAATTGAACCGATATCAATTCCCAGAAACAGTGGACCATTAGGCAATTGAGGTTTATCGGTAAACTTATGTTGGGGAAAACATGACTTCATTGCCTTAAGTGGACTCAATTGCTTTTTCTCGGCTACAGAATTTTCTTGTTTTGCTTTTCTAGTTTCCACACTTTTACATGAAATTATCTTTTCAGGATTATGCAGTAGCCACTGTACAGCTCCATAAGCACACATGGTCACTGCATTCCCCGGTACATACAGTTCGGACTCCGACAATGAGAATGCCGTGCGGAAAGCCCACAGAACTCCTGGATTCTGAGAAACACCTCCTGTAAATATGACTGGTGGTATTAATTCTTTACCTTTAGCAATATTGGCTTTAAAATTACCGGCAACCGCATTACATAAACCAGCAACAATATCCTCAGTAAGAGTCCCTTTCTGCTGCAAATGGATCATGTCCGATTTAGCAAACACCGAACAGCGTCCGGCAACCCGTGCCGGATTTTTAGCTAACAGAGCCTGTTGTGCAAACTCTTCTATTGTCAAATGTAAACGGGCTGATTGCTGGTCAAGAAAGCTACCTGTTCCTGCTGCACAAAAACTGTTCATGGAAAAATCCTTTAGCACCATCTTGTCACTCTTCCTGCTAATGTTTTCTTCCATAATAATCAGTTTTGAATCCTGGCCACCAATATCAATAATCGTTCTAATATCATGGTTTTGACTGGTGACTCCCTGAACAAGTGCAATAACCTCATTTACCGCTGTTGCACCAAAATTGGCTACAGCCCTAGACGCACCAACACCTGTAGCAGCCATAGCGATAATTTCATACCTTTGTTCTATGCCTTTAACCACATCGAAAAGGATGGCATCAATTCGGCCATTATGTCTGATATATTGATCCGACAATAGTATATTATCTTCAGATACAATTGCTACATCAATACTTACAGAACCAATATCCACACCAACATATACACGCATCAGCGCACTCCCCCAACCTGTTGATTTACAAACCCGTTAACTATCCGGGCTAGTGCATCCGGATAAGACTTAATTGACATATGCCCTCCAGGAAGCATGGAGTATCTTACTGATGTAAGATACTCACTCCACCGCTGAATATTCCGAACCAGTTCCATTTCTTCTTCTTGCTTACCTAGTGCCACCAAACTATGTACAGTAAGCTTAGTATCAGCAAACACATATTTGTGCATAGCACATGCAACGTTTCTAAGTATCCGGAAATAATTATGTTTGTCGGTAGTCGGAAGCAGACTGAGATCAAATCCATAGCACTTAAGTGTATACGAATTTAGTTCATCATCGCTAACTGCTAATATATAATCCATCTCCCGCCTAGCTCCAGGCGGTGGACAACTGACCAGGAGAAGCCCAACAACATATTTACAACCATCGTCAAGAAGTTTGCGTACCAGCTCATAGGCAATAAAACCGCCAAATGAGTAACCCATAACAAACACTGGTTTCTGCATCGTCTCTATTAGCGGGATAAATGGTGCTGCAAATTCTTCGATTGAAGCCGGCAGTTCATCACCACCGCCATGTCCGGGCATAACAGCAGCCAGCACCTCAATAGTGGGACTAATCATCTGTGAAAATCGATAATACATCGAAGCATTGCCGCAGGCATAAGGAAAACAGACAAGTGTTCCCAAACAACCGTCATTAGAATTTAAGGAGATCAGCCTCTGATCTAACATTTTGATTCTCCTTTCCAAAAAATATCCTACATAGATTTTCAGCAACAATCTGCGTATGTGATTCCAAAAATACGTGTTCTCCACCAGGAATAACCGTATAAATGACTTGTTGGGCATATTTCTCCCAATGCGGCAGATAGTCTGTCGATACAATATACTTATCCATTTCACCTTGAAACGAATAAAGCGGACTGCGTATTTTATAATCAGGATACTGATAATTCATCATCGCTCGAAGATCATTGCGCACGATTGCACAATTATCTGCAATTTCCTCCGCAGACATATCGTCTAGCATTTGAACCATCGCTGAGCCAGCCTGCTTTAAGGTTTCTACCATCTCAGTCTCTGATGTGTCAGGCCAATAGTGTTTTCCTGATGCATCAGGAGCCATGGATGAGATCATGATCAATCCGTCAATAGTACAATTACGGGCTTCAAGTTCCCTAACAAGTTCAAAAGCAAGCGTACAACCAAAGCAATATCCCATAATGTACAGGGGTTTATCTTTTTTCTTGGCGATAAAATCAACAAAAGGTACAACCATTTCCTGAATCGTTGGCAAAAGCGTCTTAGTATTGCCATGCCCCGGAATATTAGCTGCCATAACTTCAACTGAATCCGGCAAGCAGGCCGCAAATGGCGCAAACATTTCACCAGTAGCATAATACGAGGAATTAGGAAAACAAAACAGATACAACTCCGGATTACTGGGAGTTTTCAAAAATGCGATGTTATTCGGTGTTAAACAGGAATACGTGTTCTTTCGTTCATTAACCAACGGCTGTAAAAAATGGCTTATTTTTTTTATTGTGGGCTCTTTTAACAAAATATTCATAGGTAGTTGAAGGTCAAAAAATTCCTTATGAATTTCTGTCAACAATTGCATCGCTCGCAGAGAGTTCCCGCCGATGTTAAAGAAATTATCGTTTATACCGATATTAGCTAACTTTAATACTCTCTTCCATATTTGTACCATCCGTTCTTCCATTTCATTGGTGGATTCTTTATAGTCATTATGCTCCTGCTGGGACAAATCTGGCTCTGGCAAACGCTGCCGATCCACTTTGCCGTTGGCGGTCAGCGGCAGCTCTGCCAGCAGCACATAGGTTCCTGGAATCATATAGTCAGGTATTTTACTGCGTAAAAACTCATTAATTTTCGAATTATACTCATTTTTCTGTGATACTGCCTGGTCATAATCATACGGCACGATATACCCAATCAGCCGTTTTTGCGTTTTGTCTCCTAGCGCCGCCACAACTGCCGTTTTTACCGTTTCCTGTTTTTCCAGTGCTGCTTCAATTTCCCCTAGTTCAATCCGGTACCCGTTTATTTTTACCTGGAAGTCTTCACGGCCAAGAAACTCAATCATACCGTCAGGCAGATAGCGGCCAAGGTCGCCGGTCCGGTATAATCGCTCCCCGGTCACCGGGTGGATAATAAAGCTTGCCTTGGTCTTTTCTTCATCCTTCCAGTAGCCTTTGGCCAGTCCTATTCCGCCGATATACAACTGTCCGGGTACCCATACCGGTACCGGTTCCAGTTTCTCATTGTAAATATGAAAACTCTGGTTTTTAAGCGGCGTTCCGTAAGGAATGCTTGTCCATTCAGCATTGATCTGCTTAATCGGATAGTGAATCGACCAGATTGAAGCTTCTGTGGCTCCGCCCAGGCTGTATAGCGCTGCCTCCGGCAGCTGCTGCCATATTTGTTCCGGTAGATGCAACGGTATCCAGTCCCCACTCATCATAATCAGCCGCAATGCCGCCGGTATTTGCTTGCCGCTGCCTGCAGCATATTCCACCAGCATCTGGACAATAGCCGGGACTGAGTTCCACATAGTAATACGGTTTGCTGCCAGCAGTTCCAGCCAGCGAGCCGGGTCTTTGGCGTCTGCTGCCGCCGGCAGGACAATACTGCCACCGGCTCCGTGCAAGCCGAAGATATCGTAAACCGACAAGTCAAAGTTAAGATTGGAAATCGCTAAAGCACAGTCATCGATGGTAACGGCAAAGCGCTGATTGATGTCCAGTATGGTATTAACTGCGCCGCGGTGGTCAATAACGACGCCCTTAGGATTGCCGGTAGAACCTGAAGTAAAAATAACATAGGCAATATCTGACGGTGTCTGCAGGTTATCTAGCGGGGAATCATCCAGCAAATCCAACTGATTGTCGGTTACGCTGACCGTTTGAATTTCTGCAGGCCAGTCCAGTGCAGCCTTATATTTTTCCTGCGTTACCGCCATCTTGCACTCACCTGTAGTTAAAAGATACTGCAATCTTTCGGGTGGAATATCAGCATCAACAGGCAAATAGGCGGCCCCGGAAAAAAGAATGCCATAGACTGCAACAATCTGCTCCCAGCCTTTCTCCATAACAACTGCGACCAGGGTATTGGGGCTTGCTCCCAGGTTTCTTAGGTGTCTGGCAAGCTGGTTGCTGCGTTTAAAAAGTTGGGCATAACTGAGTTTATCGTTAGGTGTAATGACAGCATCTTTGTCAGGAACAATTTTTACCTGTTCCGCCAGAAAATCTTGAAGCAGCTTTCCACTTACAGGCCCGGCGGTTGCATTCACCTGCCGGCGCTGTGCATGTTGTGCCGGAGGAACCGGGTGAATTTCCTGATTCCAGTCAAATTCAGGTTTTGCCAGGTTTGCAAGCAGCCCACAGTAACAGTGGAACATGTCATCAATCATACTTTCTGGAAACAATTCATCCACAACATCCCAATTGAAGACAAGCTCACCTGTAATTTCAAATACCTGCTGGTCGAGCCAGACCTGCGAAGTTTCCGATAAACTGCTAAACTCTCCCTTTTGTTTTGCGAACAAATCAGGAAATTCATTGTTTAGTCCTAAGCCACTCGTAAAAACTACCGGCATAATAGCTTCTCTCATGCCACCCCGCCGCGATACAAGTTCGCGGATTACTTCAACGCCACTAAAGTAGGGATAGTCAAGCGTCTCCAGCATCGCTTTCTGGCTGTGCTGTGCCCAAGAAAGAAATTTTTCCGGCTGGGAATAGTCCAGCTCCACAAGGGCTACCGATGTAAAATCGCCTATAATCTGGTCGATTTGGGGATGTAAAGGCAGACGGTTTGCCAAAGTAAGATTGAGTGTAAACCGGCTTTTTTTACTCCAGGCGCCAATAATCGCCGCATAGGCTGCAAATAAGATGCCTGAGGGAGTAATTCCCTGCTGTTTGGCCCGTTCTTTTAATGTATTCCATTGGCCTGGTGAAAGAGTGGAGGATTTACGTCTAAACCGAGGGTTGGCTATAGTTTGAGGGTTAGTTTTTAACGGCAATTCCGGTGCCGGAGCCAGACTATCTACTTTTGACAGCCAGTAGTTTCTTGACTTCTGGTACAGAGTGGTGTCCTTTATTTTTCTTTCCGTTAAAACATAATCACGGTAATGTACAGCGATATCAGCCAAAGGTACATCCGGGGTTTGATAAAGCATCATCCATTCATTGAAGAAGTTCATAACACTGGTAAAATCCATAATCAGCATATCCAAATGGACATGCAGCCTGGTTATATCTTCCGTCAGCACGCTTGCTCTGATATCAAAGAGCGGCCATTTGCCTGCAGGCAGCATTTCATGCGCCATACACTCATGTATTTCCTGCAGCCTGATTTCTCTGGTTTTCTTGTCCAATTTTCGGAAGTCATATACTTCAATAACATAAGGTTCAACCGCTTCTAAAATCTTTTGTTCGCTGCTGTTAAAGATAACAGCCCGCAACATATCATGCCTGGCAATAAGGGTATGTAATGCCGCATTGAGCTTTTGAATATTGACATTTTTCATTTCGAATTCCTGATAAATATGTGTCGCTACATTGCCAAGCTCAAAAAATGCATTGCGCCCTAACAGATAAGCCTGCTGCAGGTCGGTCAGCGGAAATACCTGATACCGGTTATCAGGATCGGCTATAATCGCCGGCAGTTCTGCCATCATCGAGTTGCTGCTGCCTTGCTGCAGAATTGTCTCTATTACAAGTGCAAACGCTGCTATTGTCTGTGTTTCAAAAAGCGTTGCCAGAGATAGGTCAACAGAAAATTCTTGACAAATACGGTTATTAATGCGAACACCTGTCAGGGAGTCACCGCCAATACCGAAGAAATTGTCATGAATTCCTATACCTGGCAATTTCAATTCTGCTTTCCAAATGTCAGCAATTTTCTTTTCCAGTTCTGTACGAGGATCTTTTTGCCTGTCAACCTCATTATCTGCCAATAAATCCGGTTCCGGCAGGCGCTGTCTGTCCACTTTGCCGTTGGTGGTCAGCGGCAGTTCCGGCAATAGCACATAAGCTCCCGGAATCATATAGTCAGGCAGTTTTGTGCGCAAGTACGCATTGATGCCGGCATAATAGGCTTCTTTGTCATTCACTGCCTGATCATACTCACACGGCACAATATACCCGACCAGCCGTTTTTGCGTTTTGTCACCTAATGCTGCCACAACTACCGCTTTTACTGTTTCATGCTTTTCCAGTGCTGCTTCAATTTCCTCCAACTCAATCCGGTACCCGTTGATTTTTACCTGGAAGTCTTCACGGCCAAGAAACTCAATCGTACCATCGGCCAAATAGCGGCCAAGGTCGCCGGTCCGGTATAACCGTTCCCTGGTCACCGGATGGGTAATAAAGCTTGCCTTGGTCTTTTCTTCATCCTTCCAGTAACCTTTGGCTAAGCCTATCCCGCCGATATACAACTGTCCGGGTACCCATACCGGTACCGGTTCCAGTTTTTCATTGTAAATCTGAAAGCGCTGGTTCTTTAGCGGTGTGCCGTAAGGAATACTTGTCCATTCAGCATTGACCTGCTTAATCGGATAGTGAATAGACCAGATCGAAGCTTCTGTGGCTCCACCCAGGCTGTACAGTGAAGCCTCCGGCAGCTGCTGCCATATTTGTTCCGGTAGGTTCAACGGTATCCAATCCCCGCTCATCATAATCAGCCGCAATGCTGCCGGTATTTGCTTGCCGCTGCCTGCAGCATATTCCACCAGCATCTGGACAATAGCCGGGACTGAGTTCCACACAGTAATCCGGTTTGCTGCCAGCAGTTCCAGCCAGCGAGCCGGGTCTTTGGCGTCTGCTGCCGCCGGCAAGACAATACTGCCACCGGCTCCGTGCAAGCCGAAGATATCATAGACCGACAAGTCAAAGTTAAGATTGGAAATCGCCAAAGCACAGTCGTTACCGGTAACGCCAAAGCGCTGATTGATGTCCAGTATGGTATTGACTGCGCCGCGGTGGTCGATAACGACGCCCTTGGGATTGCCGGTAGAGCCAGAAGTAAAAATAACATAGGCAATATCTGACGGTGTCTGCAGGTTATCTAGCGAGGAATCATCCAGCAAGTCCAGCTGATTGTCGGTTACGCTAACCGTTTGAATTTCTGCAAGCCAGTCCAGTGTAGCCTTATATTTGTCCTGCGTTACCGCTATCTTGCACTCACTTGTGGCTAAAAGATAATGCAATCTTTCGGGCGGAACATCAGCATCAATCGGCAGATAAGCTGCTCCGGCAAAAAGAATACCGTAGACTGCGACAATCTGCTCCCAGCCTTTTTCCATGACAACCGCGATTAGGGTGTTGGGGCTGGCTTCCAGGTTTCTTAGGTGTCTGGCAAGCTGGTTGCTGCGTTTAAAGAGTTGGGCATAACTAAGTTTATCGTTACCCGTAATGACGGCATCTTTGTCAGGAACAATTTTTACCTGTTCCGCCAGAAAATCCTGAAGCAGCTTTCCACTTACAGGCCCGGCGGTTGCATTCACCTGCCGGCGTTGTGCCAATTGTGCCTGAGGAACCGGATAAATTTCCCGATTCCAGTCAAATTCAGGCTCTGCCAGGTTCGCAAGCAGTTCACAGTAGCACTGGAACATATCATCAATCATACCGTCCGGAAACAATTCATCCACAACATCCCAATTGAAGACAAGCTCACCTTTAATTTCAAATACCTGCTGGTCGAGCCAGACCTGCGAGGTCTGACTGACTCCATAGCTGTTTTGTGAAAAAGAATCCAGGATATTGGCGACATCCTGTGGTAGCTCAGCAGCATTCAATCCGCCGCACAAATCAAGCCCCAAACCACTGGTGAAAACCACCGGCATTAAGGTACGATGTTTCCCCTTCTGTCTCGCCGCCAATTCTCGCAAAAATTCAATGCCGCTAAAATAGGTATTATCTAAATTCTGGTACATTTTTCTCTGTACTTGTTTGGCATAATCCATAAACGTACAGCGACTGCTAAAATCCATCTCCATTAATACCACGGATGTAAAGTCACCGACTATTTCATTCACCTGTTGATGCAGTGGCAGTCTGCGGAAAAGAGTCATATCAATTGTGAACCGGGGATTTTTTACCCAGGATGCAATTACTAAGGCATATGCTGTTAACAAAACCACGGAAGGTGTAAGGCCATTTTTTTGCGCAGTTGATTTAACGGTTTCCCATTGCGTGTTCGCTAATGTTGCCTGTTTCCTGCGGAAAAAAGCTTTTTGAATAGAACTTAATGGTTTTACATAAGGTATTTCAGGCCCGGCCGGCAGCGTGTCAATTTGTTCCAGCCAAAAGTCTTTGGCTCTTTTGTAAGCTTCCGTTTCTACAAGCTGCTTTTCGGCCATTACATAATCCCGGAAAGAAAGCTCCAACAGCGGCAGTTGCAACTCCGGCTTACTATAATAAAGGATTAATTCTCGTATTAATACACTCATACTAAACAGATCAACAATAAGCATATCCAGACTGATGTGAAGTCTGACTACATCATCATTAAAGATCGTGGCTCGCACCTCAAACAATGGCCACTTATGAGCAGGCAACACCTGATGGGACATTTCATCCCGGATTTCCTGCAATTTTTGTCTGGTTATTTCTTCCGTCTTTCCTCTCAAATCGATTATGTGCAGTTCATAAATCGGAACCTCTGGCAGTATTATTTGTTCGCCGGATTCGAGGATAATTGCCCTAAGCATTTCATGCCTCTGAATTAATTTATTGATCGCATTTTGCAAACGTACAAGGTCAATATTTTTACTTTCAAATTCCTCATAAACATGGGTAGCGATACTTCCCAGTTCAAAAGCATTCGTTCTTCCAACCCAGTACGCTTGTTGCACATCATTTAACGGAAAAGGCAGAAAACGGTTATCAGGATTATTTACAATCTCAGGCAATGCCTGGAATACCGACTGCGTTAACTGGGATTGTAATACTGCAGCAATTGACTTTAAATCACTATTTTCAGCAAACGTTTGTATTGAAAAATCCGTTTTTAATTCCGCGTTAATTTTATTTCTCAATTCCAGCATTAATATTGAATCAAAACCAAGTTCTGCAATAAGACTGTTATCATTTATAGCTGATTCATCAACTTTTAACAAACCGGCAATTTGTTTTTTAAAAAATTGTAATAACTCACTACCGCTAATAAATGAAACAGGTTGTAATCTATTATCCATTTCTTCCTGGATTTCTTTAACCGGTTCTATAACGACATGTGTTTCCATACCCTTCATCTCAACACAAACAGTCCCCTGCCTACCATCCGTTTCTCTTTGCGGCAACCAGTAATCTTCGCCGCCAAATGGATATACCGGCATTGGAATATGGTAGTATTTACCTTTTTTAAATAAGCTTTTCCAATTCAGGTTGTAGCCTTTAACATATAAAGCTGCTAACTGCAACAACTTTTCTTTATATATCTCTCCAGTCAAATCCCGAACTTTCTGTAATTCTTCAATGAGTCCCTCACCCTGTCCCACCGATTCTTGTAATGGGATTTCTTTTTCAAAAGGATCATGTTCTTCACTTCTGAAATAATCTTCCGTTATTCCCTTCTCACTGATTTCTGCTATTTTGGCTTTAAGATCATCCATGTTTTTAGCAATTAAAACACACCGAACCGAAAAATGACTTCGCCCGGTCAATAATGTATAGGACATATTCTCAATCGAATAGTTTTCTGCTTCTTTTTCTAGCCATTTACCCATATCAGCAATTTTTTGGGTTAATGCCATTTCTGTCTTTGCGGAAAATGGAAAGAAATAATACGGATTAATCTGATTATTGGCCTTACTCTTTTGAACCGGCGGTTCTTCAATAATTAAATGACAATTTGTACCACTAAATCCGAATGCGCTGACTCCGGCCCTTAAAGGTCCTCCATCATTGCTTTTCCATTCTTGAAGTGTTGTATTTACATAAAATGGAGTATCAATAAAATTTATATGCTCATTTACTTCTTTTAAGCTGATTGTTGGCGGAATCATCCTGTATTTTAACGCCATTAAAATTTTAAAAACACCCGCTATTCCAGCCGCCATAATGGTATGTCCAAAATTGGGTTTTTGTGACCCGATAGCGCAAAATTGCTTTTTATCAGTAAACATACGAAATGCTTCTGTTAAAGCCTTAACTTCAATTGGATCACCTAATTTAGTTCCAGTGCCGTGCGCTTCCACATAGCTGACTGTTTCCGGATGAACAGCCGTATTTTTATAAGCCTCATAAATTAACTCTTTCTGTGAAAGCATATTAGGAGCGGTAATGCCTTTTGTTCTACCGTCCTGATTCATTACAGAACCTTTAATTACACCATAAATATGGTTGCCATCCTCTATTGCTGCTGTCAATGGTTTTAACACCACAGCCCCGACACCTTCGCCAATCGCAATCCCGTTTGCTGAATTATCAAAAGTTTTACATCTGCCATCAGGTGCTAACATATTTGTTTTTGATGCCATAACATAATATTCCGGTGAACTAAGCACAAAAACAGAACCTGCCAAAGCAATATTTGATTCTCCCCGCCGAATACTATCACAAGCTAAATGGATTGCCACTAAAGAAGATGAACAAGCAGTATTGACCGTAAGACTTGGTCCCTTTAAATCTAAATAATAGGCAATTCTAGCAGCTAATATGGCCATATCATTACCGAGAAACGTTTGTGAATTAATATCGTCTGCTAATAAAGTTTTTTCCTTATATTCGCTTGTCCGTCCCCCCACAAAAACTCCTACTTTTTTTCCTGACAATTGCTCAACAGAATATCCCCCATCTTCAAAAGCTTTAAATGCTTCTTCTAGAAACAACCTTTGTTGAGGGTCCATTCTTTCCGCTTCACGGGGCGAAATATTAAAAAATAAAGCATCAAATCTAGCATTATTTCTTAATAATCCTCCCCACTTACTGATAGATTTGTTTGCCACATTAGGATCGGGATCATAATATTTTCTTTCTTCCCAGCCTTTACGGTTGATCTCCTCAATACAACAATCTCCCATTTGTAGATGTTCCCAAAACTCTTGAATTGTATCTGATCCGGCAAATTTACCTGAAATACCTATTATTGCTATATCTGAGTCTTTTCCTGTCATCACAGCCTGATGGCAATTATTACTTCCCTCATTATTACAAGTAATTTGTTTTTCTTGGCCAAAATCATGTGTATTTAGTAATGGCCGTTCTGCCCCATGCTGCTCCAATATATATTCGGCTAACTCCTTAATTCCTCTATAAACAAAGGGTACTTCAATTCCCAATGCAATTCCTAATTTTCGATTAACCTCTCGCACAAAATCTACAGCAAATACTGAATCTATACCGAGTTCCGAAAAACTTGCATTTAGATCAAGAGATTTATCAGTGGCTTTAAGCAAGTCAGTAACTATTTTCTTAATATTAGTTTCAATATCTGACAAACAACCCTGGAACTGCTCATTCATACTCTATTCCCTCCCACTGTGCGCTAATTTAGTTATGGTAATCACCCATTTTTTATCCCAAGACTTCTTCATGAAATTTTATATTATCCTCCCGTTCTTTATCTAATTGCCTATAATGAGATACAGGTAACAATAAATTTACTTTCCGACCATCAAGTTTAATAATTCTTGCCGGTGAGCCGACTACTGTGCAGTTTTCCGGAATGTCCCGGTTAACAATCACAGTTTGAGCGCCAATTTTACTATTGCTGCCGACAGTCACAGGTCCAATGATTGTTGCACCATGCCCGATAAATACATCGTCGCCAATAGTGGGATGCCGTTTTTTTTGTTGTTTTCCGGTGCCCCCCAGTGTAACAGCATGATACATAGTACAGTTCCGGCCAATCACTGCCGTCTCGCCAATTACCACTCCACAGCCGTGATCGCAAAAAAATCCTGGTCCGATTTTGGCTCCCGGATGAATCTCAATGCCGGTAAGAAACCGCATTAATTGAGAAAATAACCGGGGAAGAAATGGCACCCCTAAATGATAAAGCGGATGAATAACATAGCGGTGTACTGTGATAACATGCAGGGAAGGATAGAGAAGAATCTCAATATTTCTGCAGGCAGGATCTTGTCTGTAAATAGCCTGAATATCTTTGATCAGTGCTATCATTGGTGTTATTTGTCAACTCCTTTCTAACACAATTTTTTTACAGGAACATCCTTTTGTTGCCTCAACTATATTTTTTATGGTGATTTTTAAATGACTGAATATCTATACGTAGATCTGTTTTAAAAGGATAAACAATTGAGCACATATACTTGCCAATACTAAATGAAATAGCTTTATATTGAGAAAAATTCTTGTAGTAACATGTGATAAAATTTTCACAAAAGTTGATCTTTGCTACCTCAAAAAGTTCAAATGGAGTCATCAAGCCGGTTTTCAGCACCTTTGACAGTGCTTCTTTGGCTGTCCACAAAAGAGCTAACCCGACATCATATTGAATTACTGCCGGAACAATTAATGTGTTTTCAAATGCGGTGATTTGTCCAGCCAAAACAGCTCTTTTTAAGGGGTCAATCTTTTCCAGGTCAATTCCCATGGGATGTACTTCCGGAAAAGCAATTGCCATTCCATAATCCTCACAGTGAGTAATACTTACTTGCGTATTCTGTTTTTCGCATATAACAACCGGTTGAGAAAAAACTCCAGATTGCACAAGAATACCATTTAACTCTTGTTCACCGGTTAAAGCGGCAACCGCTTGCTTAGCAGCAAGGCGCCCCACAAGAAAGCTTCTAATCCGCTTGGTAACTTTTAACGTCTTGTATTCCCTACATTCTTGATGATGCAAATGTTGAATTGGCTCATCATAATTAGTGGTACACGCAAGATAACAATAGCATAAAGTGGCTTTAAACGTATTTTCCGGTCTAATTAGGGTTAGATCATCAATATAGGTAACTATTTTTACACCTCCTTCCAGTAATAAAAATCTCAGCTAACAAAAAGAGTCACCAGTTTCCAATTTGTCGCTTCAACAACAAACTGAAAACTAGTGACCTTCAAGTCACACAAGTCCGGCTAAGTTCCTTATATCGGGCAATGTATGTACTTTAATTGATCTTCAGACCAATCCAATTCACAATATCCATAATACGATATATGTTTATCCGACAAGATTTCGATTTCTTTTTGATTATAGTTGCATACTAAACACTATGCAATCCGTATGCTTTCAATACTACCTGCTAAACAAAAAAAATTCCTTTAGCAAAAAAAAATGTCAAAATATTAATTGTTTTTACCTAAATGTGTTTCATCATTTTTTTCTATTATTGTATAATACTGGACAAAATTTATTAATAACATTATAATAAATAGATAATATAATAAATCATGAAGATTTATTGAATATTATTTCTTTTTCAAAAACTAAATATAATGAAAATACTGGTATGAAACAGTTTGGAAAGAATGTCTTTCCTTCGTTTCATACTTTTGTTTTTGTTTGTAAAAAATATCTTTTGTATCATACTGCTATTAAGGTCCCATGTACTTGATTCAAACGTGAGGTATGGAAATGAACAATATGCCACATATTTCTTGTCCAAATGATTACTATGCAAAAATGAAAAAAATCGGTTTTTTAAGGCAAAATTCCCATAATCCTTATGGATTTGAAATTCCAGAAGAATATGGTACCGGTCAAATCACACGCTACAGTTATGAAAGTGGCCTAGATGTTTCCTGGGCAACACTATGTCTAAAAAAAGATTTTTCTTTTGCCGTTCAAATAGAAAAAAAACTTATGTTTGAAATAACTTATATCACATCTGGCTATATAGAAGTATACGATTCTTACAAAAATAAGTCATACCAAATTAAAGAGGGAGAATATTATATTCATTTAGCACAAGACCGCAAAAGCCGGTCAATATATCCCACTAATGTAAATATAAGTTATATCAACATTATTATTTCCGAAGACTTTTTTTGTTCACAAGACAAAAAAAATCTAATTCCTGAAATAAACAGCTTAGGTACATTTTATCGTACTTATATCTGTCCAATAGAAACACACGCAGACATTAAAGCCATTATGGAAAGAACTATTAAGTGCTATTACACTAATGAACTTGCCCGTAAGTTATTTTTCCAAGCCACTACGCTTGAGCTCATATCCGAATGGATGACACATGTGCATTTTATTCAATCTGCTCAAGAATTATCAAACCTTATTTTAACAAGTGATGATATTAGATTACTCTATCAAGCCAAGCAAGAACTTTTTGAACAAATGTCTCATCCCCCTTCAATTAAACTGCTTGCCAAAAATCTGTGTTTAAATACCCATAAGCTCAAATTAGGATTTAAAGTTCTGTTTGCAAACACACCTTATGGATATTTGCGAGATATACGACTGGAAAAAGCAAGAGTATTGCTGAAAAATACTGATTGCAGCATCGGCAATGTGGCATCCCAAATTGGGTATAATATCAGCAGTTTTGTCACAATTTTTAAGAAAAAATACGGGGTTACGCCGAAACAATACCGTAAAGAATTTAAAATAGCTATTGGTAACACTGGCACTTCTTCAACAGCCAAAGAAACTGGATATCCTTCTCCAAAAACAGTTTTGTGCTCATTACTTCTTTCCTCCCTGGTTTGAATATTCCGTGCGTGGCGTACCGCTAATCCGCACAATGATACCGGCACTCCATGGCAATGATACCACCACTTCGATTCCCTAATCTACCGCAATCGTACCATCAGTCCATGACAATGATACCGGTTTCCTTTATCTTACTAGTAAGAACCATTTGGTTCAAATCTAAGATAAAGGAGACCATCACTATGGCAAACAAAATCAAAGTCAAACTGATTTTGGAACTGCGGGATGCACACATGTCTCAGAACAGCATTGCTGCCACTCGAAACATGTCAAAATCCTCCGTCAGCGAAGTATGCCACATCGCTGATGAGAAACAGATCCGCTATGACGATGTTAAAGAATTGGCTGAAGATGAAGTCTATCAGATGTTCTTCCCCAACAAATACTCGGATCTAAGCCAGCTCTATGAATTACCGTCGTATGATCAGGTTCATGACGAACTCAAAAAGGTAGGTGTTACCTTAAAACTTCTCTGGAAAGAATACAAAGCCGAGTGCGAAGCAAACGGAAGAATACCAGTCGGATACTCCAAGTATTGCGAAGATTACGGCCAATACGTTGCAGAGAAGGCGCTTACCAATCATCTTATCCATAAGCCGGGAATCCGGTGCGAAGTGGACTGGAGCGGACCTACCATGAAATTTATGGATCCGGACACTGGTGAGCTCATAAAGGTTTACCTGTTTGTAGCGACTCTTCCTTACAGCCAGTATTCTTATGTTGAGCCCTGCCTTGATATGAAACTGAATACCTGGCTCAGATGCCATATCAACATGTATAAATTCTTTGGCGGTGTGCCTGTGAGAACTGTATGCGATAACCTCAAGACGGGCGTTATCAAACACCCAAAAGAAGGAGACATCCTCCTTAACAGCGCATATGAGGAACTTGGCAATCACTACTGCACCGCTATCATGCCTACCGGCGTCCGCAAACCCAAGCAGAAAGCCTCTGTAGAAGGGACGGTCGGTAAAATTGCCACTGCGGTCATCGCAAAGCTCAGGAATGAAGAATTCCATTCCTTCGGTGAACTCAGGATTGCAGTGAGCAAAGCATTGGCTGAATTGAATGAAGCGCCGTTTCAGAAGCGGGAAGGCAGCCGCTACCTCGTGTATGTGGAGGAAAAACCCTATCTGCATGAACTGCCGGCAGTTCCTTATGAGATCTGCGAGTGGAAGCATGGGGTAAAGGTTTATCCTGACTGCCATATCGTGTTCTGGAAAAATCATTATTCCTGCCCGTTTCATTATCGCGGCAAGGAAGTAAGTGTACGGATCACGGATACGCTTCTCGAAATCTATTACAATCACGAGCGCATTGCCACCCATCCAAAGTTCCCCGATTACCGGAGCAACGGATGGAGCACGCACAAGGAGGATATGCCGGATGCATACAATCAGCCTGAAATGGATGAAAACCGCATCAAACGCTGGGCTGCGTCCATAGGAGAAAGTACGGCGGAAGTCATTGACCGTATTTTCCGTAGCGTAACTATAAAAGAGCAGGGCTATAATTCGGCCCTGTCGGTGTTACATCTGGCAAAGACGTATTCCGAAGAGCGTCTGGAAACCGCATGTGAAATCGGCCTGTCCAGTATACGGGTGCCCCGTTACCATCATCTTAAAGCCGTTCTTTCCGGCAATCAAGATAAAATCTATCTTGCCCAGAAAGAAGAAAGCGAAATCCGTCAAAAGAATAGTGAGGTGCGCGGATATGTCCGCGGTGCCGCTTATTATGGAGGATACGATGATGATAAATGAGGAAACCCGCCGCAAACTGGAAGAACTCAATCTGAGCGAAATGATGCGTGGACTGGAGCTCCAATCCGGTCAACAGAGCTGCCAGACCCTCACTTTTGAGGAACGCATGCAGCTCCTGGTTGATTATATATACCAGGAAAAATATACAAACAAAGTGAAACGTCTGACGAAACTTGCAAAGTTCCGCTTCCCACAGGCCAATGTCGATGATATCTACTACACAGACCGTCATCTTGACCGGGACAAGGTACTTGGCGTTGCTAGCTGTCAGTTCCTGAATTCCAATACGAATATCATTATTGACGGTTTCACGGGATCAGGCAAGAGCTATTTAGCCTGCGCATTTGGCAAAGCTGCCTGCAGGTTGGGATACAGAACTAGATACATCCGGATGCCGGATCTGTTACAGCTGCATGATGAAGCCGCTACCACTGTCACTGGCGTATCAAAACTCCTCAAGAAGTTTGAGAGTTACACACTCCTGATTCTGGATGAATGGCTTATCGATGATCTGTCACGCCAGCAGGAACATTTCCTGTTCGAACTGATTGAGCGTCGTTATACTGACAGAAGCACCGTATTCTGTACGCAGTATCGAATTGAGGATTGGCACACACGCCTTGGTGGTGGAATCCATGCGGATGCGATCATTGACCGCATTGTGAATAATTCCATTCGGATTTATTCCGGCGATCTGAATATGCGCAAGGTAAAGGTTAACGAGTAACAAAAAAGCTGTGTTGGGTACCGCTCTTCGGAGCGGTACTGACCAGCGGACTACCAGTACGCTTAGCATGGACAGACAGTATCTATAATTGCGATTCGCGGTACGAATCGTGCGGAATAATCACTGGTTTACTATTCCAACATTTACAAGCCTTTTAGCTACATGATTTTTAACTTGGTTTAGCCGGCTTGTTTTCACATTCTCAACAACCCGCCCTTCATGCATGAAAACAATGCGCCCGGCAACTTGCTTAATCGCATCTAAATCATGTGATATCATCAAAAAAGCCAGCCCGCTCTCCTGGTGCAACTTTCGCAGCAGTTCCAAAATTTGCTCCTGGATCACCACATCAAGGCTGGACGTGGGTTCATCAAGAATAATAAATTTCGGCTTCAGAATGATTGTCCTGGCCAGACATATTCGTTGAGCCTGGCCGCCGCTAAGTGTTTCCGGTTTTGCGTTAAGGAGGTTGGCCGGCAGTGAAACAGCGGCCATGATTTCCCGGATTTGTTCCTGCCGTTTTGCCGGCGGCATATCTGTCAGATAACGGAGCGGTTCTTCTAATATCTGCTCAATCTGCCAGCGTGGATTCAATGCTGCTGTGGCATGTTGAAACATGATTTGTATGCTGTGGTAAAATTCCCGTTTATCCTGATAATCCGCGTAGCTGCGGCCTGCCAAATACATGTTGCCGCTTTCCGCTCGTTCCAGCCTAAGCGCCAGACGGGCTAATGTCGATTTGCCGCAGCCGCTTTCTCCTACCAAGCCAACAAACTCTTTTTCCCCTACCTGCAACGATACATCGGATAAGACCGCATGACGCCGGCTTTTAAACATTCCTGCCCGAGAGCTGTATGATTTATTTACATTTTCCGCTTGCCAAATCAAAAGTTTCACCTCATCTTCGGATACAAGCCCAGCCGGACCGCCCATCACCCTGCCAAGCCGGTTTTTCATACCGGCAGCCTGGCTGAGCATATCTACAACGCGGTTGAAATACGCAGCCCGTTTGAGTTTTTCGTTCTTCATCAAAAAAGCTACCATGTTTGTCAAATCCTAATAGCAGCCGGGTATACGGATGCCGCGGC
The DNA here is from genome assembly GCF_057319775.1 of Sporomusa sp. 246TCP1. Taxonomy (NCBI): domain Bacteria; kingdom Bacillati; phylum Bacillota; class Negativicutes; order Selenomonadales; family Sporomusaceae; genus Sporomusa; species Sporomusa sp. 246TCP1. Next base: position 2,761,795 of record NZ_CM170492.1, read on the forward strand.
TGGGAAAGCACGTTACGAACTGCTCCGGTTTCGACAATACTTCCCCCATACATAACAGTCAGCCGATCTGCATAGCGTCCCACCAGCGGCAAGTCATGCGCAATCAACAGCACTGCCATGCCTCTGTCCTTTTGCTGACGTTTGATTTCATCCAGTAATGCCACACGCATCCCGGCATCCACCGCGGTAGTCGGCTCGTCGGCTACCAGCAAGGACGGCTTCAGCGCAACCGCCATCCCCAGCAAAACCCGCTGACACATACCGCCGCTTAACTCATGCGGATAAGCGCATAAAACACGTTCGGTATCCTTAAGTCCCACTTTGTGGAGAATTGCAGCACTCATATTGCATGCCTGCCGGAAATCGACTCCCAAACGCAACCGGAAGACCTCCCCCAACTGGGATAGGATAGACCGGACAGGGTTTAGCGCCGCAACAGGCTGCTGGGGCATAAAACCGATATGTTTTCCGTACACATTTGTCATAGCAGCATCAGCTAACTCGTCCAGCCTCTGACCCTGAAACCAAATACTGCCGCTTGTCTGCGTGCCATTGGCCGGCAGCAACCGCAAAATTGCCCTGGCAAAACTGCTCTTACCACTGCCGCTTTCACCGATTACACCCACAAACTCACCGGCACTAACCGTAAGATTTACGCGATTTACGGCAATTACATATCTCGCAGCCGTATGATAGCAGACACTCAGATCATTAATATTAAGCAAGACACTGCTACTGAACATAAGCTTTCTCCAACCCCCGATATACTTGCCATGCACCTACTGCATTCTCATAGCCGATGATATTTTTCTTCATAGCCGCGATACTGTTCCTTTCTTACCCGCAACTAAAAAAAAGCATATCCATTTGTTCATCGTCTTTACCCCTTTCTGTTGCATTACCCGGCTTTCTTTACTTGCTGCTGCAGCATTTCCCCAAATACCTGCAGATTTAGTACAACGCCCATTATGGCGAATCCCGGCCATAGCATTAACCATGGGGCAGCCTGCAGATAAGCTTTGCCGTCGCTAAGCATGGCCCCCCATTCCGGTACAGGCGGTTGAGCGCCCAGACCCAGAAAAGACAGTCCGGCTATGCTGAGGATGATCCGGCCAAAATCCAATAGTGCTAAAACCGCAAGCGTTGGCATAACCGCCGGCAAAATATGCCGCCGCAAAATAGTCCCCTGCTTTGCTCCCGCCGTATGTGCCGCTGCAATATAGGTACGTTCACGCAGACTAAAGGTCATATTCCGTACGATACGGGCATAACCGACCCAGTGCACCAACGCTAAGGCGATTGCAGCATTTTTCAAACCAGGGCCAAGCAAGCCCGTTATCGTCAATGCCAATATCAAGCCTGGGAACGCCATAACTCCATCCAGTATCCGCTGGACAATGCGGTCATACCAGCCGCCGGCAAAGCCGGCCAATAGCCCAATGAAAGTACCGGTGGCAACCGTACAGGCCAAAACTGCGCCGGCCGCAGCAAGCGTATTTCCTGTTCCCCATAACAGACGCGACAGCAGGCAGCGTCCTAACTGGTCGGTTCCTAACAGATATTCACTTGAAGGCGGCTGCAATCGTAAGCTGATATCCGCATGCAGCGGGTCGTGCGGAGCAATGTAAGGAGCAAATAGGACAACAAACAGATATAAAGCCAACAACCCCACATTAAGTGACAGCATAAGCTGTTTCCAGCTTCCTGCATTTTCTATAACTACTAACACTTTGTTTGTCTGACAGTTCATGTCCGTAACTCACTTTCCAAACGCATCCGGGGATCAAGGTACACGCAAAGCAAATCAATGCCTATATTCACAAAGGTATAGGCCACCGCCATCACCAGGATATACCCTTGAATGATGGGATAATCCCGGTAGAAAATAGCATCCATAATCATTTTGCCAAGTCCGGGCCAGGCAAAAATACTTTCGATAATAACCGTACCGCCCAGCATATACCCAAACGTTGTTCCCAATGAAGTCACTACCGGCACCAGGCTGGGCAGCACAGCATGGTACAGCAGCGTCTGCCATGTTGTTAAGCCTTTGGCTTTGGCATAAACAATAAAGTCCTGCGACAGTACGTCCAGCAGACTGTTGCGCAGCAGGCGGGCATGAACAGCTGCCGTTGAAAATCCCAGCGTTACCGTCGGCATAATAAGATTCAGAAAATCTCCCCGGCCAACAGCAGGCAATACCTGAAGCTGTACCGCAAAAAAATAGATAAATACCAATCCCAGCCAATAGGAAGGTACCGAGACAGCCAACAAGGCATAAATTCTGCTAACATAATCCGGTAATTTGTTTTCATATTTAGCCGATAAAATGCCCAAGCCAAAGGCAACCGCCAAAGAAAAAAACATCGCCGCAGCCGTTAACTCCAGAGTTGCCGGCATATGTTGCAAAATCTCTGTTGCTACCGGCTGCCGGGTATAGAAAGAGACCCCCAGGTCACCCTGACAGACCTGCCACAGCCACAAAAAATATCTTTCCACAAAGGGTTTGTCCAGATAAAGCTCCTCCCGGATAGCTGCCACCGCTGCCTGCGTAGGGTCAATACCCCGCTGCTGCAGAAGCAATACCGCCGGGTCGCCGGGCGTTAACTGCATAATAGCAAAACAGGCAAAAGTAACAAAAACAGCCGTTGGTATAAGTCCGGCCAACCGCGCGAAAATATACCGTCTCATACTGCTTTTACACACTGCATAAAATAATCAAGCAATGAAAATCACCAACCGTTTCAAAAATATAATAGAAAATTCAGTTAATAAAACACCTTCCCTTCAGAATTAAAAAAGGTCACCTGTTTCCTTTTGTTTCTTCAACAGAAACTGAAAACTAGTGACCTTCAAATCACACATACTTTTATTGGTCTTCAGACCAATAGAATTCAAAATATCTATTTATCCGACAATATTGCCGGGTTCTCTTTAATTATAGTAATATGATAAACACTTTGCAATCCATATGCTGTCAATACTACCTGCTGAACAAAAAATACTCCTATATTAACAAAAAAATACCATTAATCCCTCCTAGACCACCACGGCTTTCAAGAAAATTATTTACTTATTACATAAGCACCTGGTCTTGATTAAAATTGATACTTACAGGAAATTCCATATGTTCTTCCTTCCATCGGATAGCCGAACGTTTCACTATATCCCTTATTAAAAATGTTATCAATAAACAGGCTAACCTCCGTATTTTTATTTAGCATCCGGCTGGCACTAACGTTAACTGTTGTATATTCAGGTAATGATACCAATTTGTTGGCGACACTGCCATTTTTCGTGTACCGGTAAATAGTCTGTTGTTCTCCCACATAGCGGGCACTCATTGCAATTTGTGTATTATTTGCCGTTGTATAGCGGAAACCGACATTTACCTTATCGCGGGGATGATAATCCAATTCATCGCTTAAATGAAGAGTATCATAGCGGTCACCCTGTTTTTTAGTCTTTTGATAGGTATAATTAGCAAAAACACTTAAATTATCCCGCAGTTTATGCTCCCCAGCCGCTTCAAACCCCCAGATTTTAGCTTTGTCAATATTATATATCATATATTGATTGGTACTGCCGGCACTTTTAAAATTGTTGTAAATATAATCGCCAATTTCACTATAATAGCCGGAAATTCGATAATTGGTCTTATTGCTGACTTTTTTCTTAAGACCAATTTCGTAAAATCTGCCGTCTTCAGCTTTTAATTTGATATCAGGATAATTTTTCATATATCCCTCCGACCACCAATAAAATTCGGGCAAAGTCGGCACCCGGTAGCCTCTGTTTACAGATAGATAGCCCACTGTTTTGGGATCGAACTGATAACTAGCCTCAAACTTCGGACTGAAGGCACTGCCGTCAATAGGTCTCATTTTGACGTTAGGATCTCTGTCTGAACGGCCCTCATATTTATCGTAGCGCAAGCCAAACAAGTAGGTTAGCTTGGGATTTGCTCGATATTCATCCTGCAAATACGCTCCTTCGACATCCATCTTTTCCGAAGAAAATTCATTAGGATAGGCATAGGCCACTAAGGCCGGGTCAATATAATTATTGATGATGTCACCATAACCAATATCCCGGTGTTCCCAGCCATATGTCAATTTATGAGTTCCTATGTTTTTTACCTGTTGTAAAGACCACCCCTGAGACCGGTCAGTTCCAGTCTTCCGGTTAAAAATCAGTTTATTGACCTCTACGGCGGAATAATTATAATCTTTACGGTCTTCGTTGTTCTTAAACCATTGCAATTTCCAAAAACCATCGCGGGTAGGCTGACGGTAAGAGATATCATAATATGTTTTTGTTTTATCCGCGTAGGCGCGGGAATTAGGGCTGCAAACCGGCGGCCCCCCCAGCGGGATGCTTTCACCATCGGCCAGCGGGTAAGCCGGGTCTATTGGTTCATAATACAAAGGACTGTCAGGATCTTGCGACTGACGGTTATTCATAATATACCCGCGTTTAGTTCTTGTCGATTGAATACCAACAGTCAATTCTTCTTTAGTTGGAAAAGAATAGGTAGTCTTAAGAGAATAGTTTTCACTGTCAAAATAATTATTACGCAAATAAGCATCCCGTTTATCTTTACCGGCAGTAATCACGTAGCTTAAATTACCTTGTTTGCCACTATGTTCGAATTGATATCTCTCCAGATTTTTGCTGCCCCACATGGTTTGTAAACTAGTATATGGTTCCAGTCCGCCTTTTTTGGTAATAATATTGATAACTCCACCCAGCGTATTGCCATAAACGGCAGACTTCGGTCCCCGAATTACCTCTATCTTATCTACATTGTCCAAAGGGAAAGTTCCCCAATCCACATAACAGCCACCTACAACTCCAGCAGAGTTTACCGGTCTGCCATCAATCAAAACCAAAAATCGCGAACCGTCAAAGCCCCTTAGTTTTACTGTATCTTGGTTGTCGCCGACTACGGCTCGCCTCACTATGTCCACTCCTACTAAATCGGTCAATAAATCGGAAACATTAGTGGCTTTACCGGGTTTGACGATTTTTGTACTGACTATGCTGCCTTCGCTTTGTTCCACCTGCTTCTCAGCATCGGCGATAACAATAATCTGTTCCAAATCAAAGTTAGCTATTTCTTCCGCCTGTGCAAGGGAAAATACTCCGCAAATTCCAAATCCCAACACCATCGTACAGATTAAAACCTTTTTCTTTGTATGCATTCTGCATCACCACTTTTTCGCATCTTTTTATAAAGCCTACCGGATGAAGTCATACCAGTTCGTCCAGTAGGCTTTATTTTATATCTTATTTTTCAGTTGCTGCTATATCCTTATCTGTAAACATTTCACGGTATTCTGCATACCTTCCGCCAAAAACAGGGCGAGTAAACCACATACCCTTATCTCCCAGCATGGTAGATAAGGGCTGAGCCTTCTCGTAATCCATTTCACCGGCTTCATTGAAACTCTGTTGGTCAACTGCCAAATTAACTACTTTCCCAATTACCAAAGAATAATTTTTTCTGGTAATCTCCTCTACCAAAGTGCACTCCAGCCAGGCCAGGCAGCCCTCTACACCCGGAACCTGAACTTGTTGCGACAAGTGCGGCTGTAGGTTGGCTTTAACAAATTCATCTACCTCTGGCGGATAATCCCGTGAACAAATCATAACCTGCTCACTCATGCTGGCTGGTGGAATATTAACAACGAATTCACCAGTGTCTCTGATATTGGTAAGTGTATCCCGCTTAATCCAGGAGGCCAGAATAATTTCATCCAGCGGACGCAGAATTGGCGTGATATTGGACCAGGGTGCCAAGTTAAGCACACCGTCTTTCCCCCGGGTGGAAATCAAAACAACCGGCAAAGGGAAAACCTGCTCCCGTTTATGTGGTGACATGCACCTAACGTTGCTACTCGTCATTTTTTCTCTCCTCTTATTAATTTTGCCACAAATCCAACTTCTTCCACGGATTTATCGATGCCCCAATGTAATCGCCAGGCGCACTCCCCTGATCCAAATCGAATTCTTTAATTACTGTCACATACCGGGCGTAATCACTTAGATGACGATTCATCCACAAGTCACACTGCATATAATCCCGCCATGCATTAATGCCGCTTTCCTTGCACAACTTATCCCAGTCAAAACCTAAGACCACACCTTTGCCGGTTTTTGTCTTTTTGTTGTACACAAAGTATAGGCCGGTAGCATCCTTTGCCTCAGGTACGAGACACTGTTTATCGCTGTCAGACAGCGGATATACTTCCATACTATGCTTGCCAACGGTACAATTCAGCATAACCTGAAAAGCATCGTCTTTGCACCAGGCAGGACTGGCAATAATATGATACGACTGGTTATCTGCCAATGGATATTTATTCAGTAAGAACTTAGCAAGATAATACCCGGCTGTTACCCCAGGACAAAAGTGGTCATGGAAAAGTGCTGCCTGCATCAAATCAGACGGGGCTTTATCTGCCCACAGATTAGCGATTGAAACCAGGGAAAACTCTCTGCCATTAAAAATTCTGTTTTTTAGCTTCTCGTCCCATATTTCCGGGTTGGCGATAAGCTTTGAAGCCATAACAGTTTCCACAGCTTGATGAGCAAACAAATTTTTCTTAGCAAACATCTGGGTAAAACTTGTGCCGCCAATCTTAGTATTTTTATCAACTTCCAGGTAGGCGGCCCGGCCACTCAGACTGTCATAAACAAAAAAATAGAGAGGTGTAAAGCTAGCAGAATGAACAGTCAACAAATTGCCTTTTCCTACAGTGCAACCGGTAACTGCCGTAAGCGCATCCAGACAGGGAGCCGAAATTTGGTCATCAACCTTCGCATAACCGGCATTGGTAACTACAAGTAAATTTTTTGCATCAGGATGCCCAAGCTGGTTCAATGCCTGATAACCAGCCTGCAAAGCAACAGCATGAAACGAGTTAAACTCAGATTTATCCACCAATATAGCTAGCTTTTGGGCCATGTCACTTTCTGTCTTTACCTGGCTGGCCATAGTAACCAGCGGTACACCAACTAGCAATGATATACTAAAAATGGTCACCAAAATAGCTCTAATTATCATTTTCTTCACCTCCTTTCCTTGCCTAATTCTAAAGAAAAAAGGTCACTTTCTTTTGGCTTATTGTTTCAACAATAAACCAAAAGAATAATGACCTTTTGTTGCTTCAGCAACAAATCCGGATTTGCCGATTTTCAAATATCTTATAAATTTAACAGTCCTTCTAAATCTCTGCCGTATTTTCTTAATACCGGTTCTTTAAAATCTGAAATCAATCTATTAATGTATATATCATGTCGTATATAAGTATCTAGTATTCTAATAATGCCTTGGTTAGAAGTATTATAACCCTCAATTTTTTGGTCCTGATTCTTAAAAGCAAACATTCCATATAAATCGTCAACTACCATGATAAACTCGGAAGAGTGCAGATTTTCCACTATTTGTGACGGGTCATGCGTAAATACTTGTCCTACCGATATTATTCTTTCACTCATTTGATTACTTATTATTTTTACGTCACGTTTGATTGCAGCTTCCAATTGTTTCTGGACATGAACACCATCATCGTACCAGAAACTAATCATAATACTTTTTTCCGCTTTATCTATTAATTCTCCGGCCTTGTCCATAAGGTTTTCATAACCTTGAATCTGCCAAAGCCAATTAGGATATTTATTTTGACTTATGGAGTCTTTATGTTCAAGTAGATAATTACTGATTTTTTTATACTTTTTCACATTATTACTTACGAAATCTTCCAGCGGTAATGGTTGATACCGAACAGGATTATCCCCGGAAGGATATATCAGTCCTTTATCAATTAATGCGCTTAGTGTTTCATATACTTTAGGGCCAGGAACACCCGATATTTTCTGGATCTCATTGCCATAACTAAGGTTATTGCGCAGTACTGCCAGATAAATTTTGCCCTCATATTTTGGCAATCCTAGTTCATTAAAACAATGTATTACTTCATCGTCAGAAAAAGGACTTTGTTTTTTTATTGTAACCACCCTCACTATCCATTACTACCAAAGTAGTAAGTCCATATTTATATAATATATTACTTTTTTCATTTATGCAAGATAAGAGTTTCTGATATTTTTCACTTATAACATTGACACAGTTTTACAAAAAAGTGTATCATTAATATGAATATAAGAATCATGAAGATTCTAAAAGTAAGGTATGAAACCTGGGGGATTCCCGCTGGTTTCATACCTTTTTTATTTCTGATGGTGGTGTAACATGCATAGTAACTTATTTTGGGGTAAAGTTGTCCGGCTGCTGATTACGTTATTTATTATTCTAACTATCAATTTTGCTCTGCCCCGGCTAATGCCTGGCGATTCAGTTGTCACGCTGCTGGGGCAGGATGCGGCGGTTATAACCGGGTCCGATTTGGCTGAACTAAGAAGCAAATATGGTCTGGACAAACCTCTCTCTGAGCAATATTTGGCATACTGGCAAGCGTTAGCCCAGGGGGAACTTGGCTACTCTTATCATTACCGCCAGCCTGTCACACAAACAATTAAACAGCACTTAGGGTGGACACTGGCCTTGCTCATTCCCGTGGTAGTGCTTTCGTCGTTATTGGCAATTATTTTCGGTACAATCGCCGGTTGGAAAGCCGGCTCCAAAGTTGATAGTGCCATAACCTGCAGTTCGCTTTTCATGTATTCACTACCACAATTTCTCATTGCCATGCTGCTGCTCAAGGTGTTCGCCTTTGAACTACGGCTCTTTCCGCTTGGCGGTCTGGCTTCAGGCAGCAGCATTTCAGCCTTCACCTGCCTACTGGATACGGCCTGGCATTTAGTACTGCCGGTACTGGCCTTAACAGTGTCCGCTACCGCCTCCAAGCTGCTGATCATGCGCAATAGTATCGCCAAAGAGCGGCATGAAGACTATATTACTTACGCCACAGCCAAAGGACTATCCACCTGCCGCATACTTGCTGTACATCTACTGCGCAACGCTTGTCTGCCATTGCTGAGTCTCATTGCCTTGAACATCGGTTTTATAGTATCAGGGGCCTTAGTAGTTGAGATTGTTTTTTCCATCAGCGGTATGGGCACAGTTATTTACGAGGCTGCCATTTATCGTGATTATCCACTGCTGCAAGGCTGTTTCCTGATCCTAACTATATTCGTGATTTTGTCCAATACCTTGGCTGACTTAGCTTACGGTATTGCTGACCCGCGCATTTCCCGTTCACACTAACATCACGGAGGATTTTTCTATGTCATCATACCGCCACTTGTCGACTCCGGCGTACTGTGGCTTGTTTCTGTTATTGACACTGATACTGGTCGCGCTACTGGCCCCCATCTTGGCACCTTATTCACAGTCTGAGCGGTTTACGCCTTTTGCGCTACCCTCAGCGGCCCATATTTTGGGCTGTGATGATATCGGTCATGATATTTTAACTCAACTAATCCTTGCCAGCCGTGTCTCCCTGCTTGTTGGGCTCACAGCTGCAATAGCTTCTGCCGGCTTAGGCGCAGCTATCGGTATTCTGGCAGGTTACTGCCGGGGTTGTCTGGCTTACTTGCTAAACAGTATCATTGATATTGTCCTGCTTATTCCGATGCTGCCGCTCATGATTGCCTTAGCTGCTTATCTGGGGCCAAGCCTCGGCAATATCATCGCAATTATTGGCCTGTTAGGCTGGTGTTCAACAGCCCGAGTAGTTAAGTCCCGGGTGCTGCAGCTTAGAGAGCTGCCGTTTGTGGAAGCCTTGCAGGGGCTGGGCATTCCGGAATATCAAATAATCCTAAAGCATATTGTACCCAACGTGGTTGAGGTCATTGCCGCCAAGTTCATTCTCGCTGTGGCATACGCTATGCTGAGTGAGGCGGCACTTAGTTTTCTCGGGCTTGGCGACCCTTTGACGATAAGCTGGGGTACTATCCTTTATTATGCCTTTCATCGCGGCGGCTTTGTCAATGACCTTTGGCACTGGTATCTGCCGCCCGGCCTGTGTATTGCAGCTGCCACACTGGGCTTTACACTACTGGGCTTTTATCTGGAGCAACTATCCAGAGACAACAAGTTGCAGACATTAACGGAGGATTCAGCCCATGTTGCTTAGTATTGACCATATGCGCATCTCTTTTACGGTTGGCACATCAGTCCTGCAAGCGGTAAATGAAGTCAGTCTTGCTCTTGAAGGAAAAACGAAAACAGCCATTATCGGTGAAACAGGCTGTGGGAAGTCAGTATTGGCGACGGCTATCGCCGGTATCTTACCAAATAATGCCCAATCACGTGGAATTCTCACTTGGGAGAACACACCGCTATCTGAACAACTATTAAAATCTATTCGTGGTAAAGAGTTATCTCTCATTCCACAAAATCCGTTAGGCAGTCTCAATCCGGTACTAACAGCCGGCTTCCAGGTGGGCGAAGCCCTGGTAAGAGTCAGTTCTACTTTAGGGAAACGCATTATTTACAATACTACTCTTGAACTGTTTCATGCTGCCGGACTTGACCAACCTGAAACAGTCTACCATTCCTATCCTCATCAGTTATCTGGCGGTATGGCGCAACGAGTGCTGCTGGCTGCCGCCATGGCTGGCACACCCAAGCTGGTTATTGCTGACGAACCCACAAAAGGCCTTGACCTTGACACCCGCAATCAAAATGTCCTGCTCCTGCACCAAGTATTTGAGAACAGTGCGCTGCTCATCATTACCCACGACATTGAGGTGGCAGCCACTTGCCAGCATCTCATCGTCATGTATGCCGGTGAGATCGTGGAAACAGGCCAGGCCGAAGATGTATTAACTAAACCTTTGCATCCCTATACCTGCCAGTTATTAGCCGCCCACCCATCACAAGGTCTTATTCCCATTCCCGGTTTCCCAGCCAATATGACCAACCTGGCTGCTGGCTGCCGTTTTGCTAACCGCTGCGTTCTTCATGGCAAGTTAAACGCCTCTCAAAGTCTGCTTTGCCTAGCCAAACACCCCGCCCTTAAAAAATGCGGAGTAACCTCTGCTGTGAGGTGCTGGCATGCTTGAGGTTATCCAGCTAAGCAAACATTTTACCCAAGGCTTACTAAAAAAGAAAACTACTTATGCCGTACAAGCTGTCTCCTTCCAGGTGCAGCCGGGAAAAACCCTGGGGATTATGGGAACAAGCGGCAGCGGTAAGTCAATAGTGGCTAGACTAATTGCCGGCCTCATCCGGCCTACGGCTGGTCAGATTGTGTACCAGGGAACTGTTCTAACTGGCCTGTCAGCTGCCAAACTAAGACCCTTTCGTCGCAAACTACAGCTGGTTTTCCAACACCCCAGCCTGGCCCTTGATCCCCGGCAGACAATTGCCAGTGCGTTACTTGAGCCACTCTATGTCCACAAATTAATCCAATCCCGCAGCCAAGCCTTGAGCAAACTGGACCGTCTTTTACATATTACACAGCTGTCGCCAGATGTGCTGGCAAAATACCCCTGGCAAATTTCCGGCGGGCAGGCGCAGCGCATCGTTATCGCCAGAGCGTTAGGACTTGAACCTGAGGTGCTCATCGCCGATGAGCCGACTGCCATGCTGGATATATCCGTACAAGCCCAAATCCTCACCCTGCTCAAAGACATTCAGCAGCAAACAGGTCTCAGCCTGATCTTAATTTCTCATGACCCTGATGTTATCAAAGCCTGCGCTGACTACATGGTAAGCATGGTGAACGGTAAAATTGCTACTTCTGGTGTTCCTTCAGAGATTCTTACCCAGTCTGACACCATATTTTCCTTGCGCCATGCCTTGCTAAACCAAAGCAATGGAGGAATACAATGAGTCGTTTTACTACTCTCGGACTATTACTTATCCTGATTTTTACTTACTTTCTTACAGGCTGCAGCACTAATAAACAGGCATTTAGCGACAGTTCTCAGGCGATACCAGCCTTAACAATCGGCACAACCATGAAGGTGGAAGGCATCAATATTGAAGACTACTACTTTGGGATACTGCAAGCCATCTTCACCCACAAAGGACTTGTCAAGCTAGATGAAAACGGTAATTTTACCGGTGATTTGGCCAAGTCCTGGAGCACCGCAGACGGCCAAACCTGGACCTTCCTACTGCAGGATGATGTTACTTGGCATGACGGTGCCAAGGTCACAGCTGCTGATGTAAAATTCACCATTGAATACAACATCAAACACAGTGTCGAATATAGGAATCACTTTTCCCTGGTAAAATCAATCACAACTCCTGATGAAAAGACAGTCATTATCACGCTGTCCCAGCCCAATCCCCGTTTTCTTGTCAATTTGCTGGTACTTAGAACCCTACCGCAACATATCTTCGCTTCGGTGGATAATCCTGTTGCTTACAATGATCCCAAAGCAGCGATTGGCTGTGGGCCGTATAAGTTTGAAAAGTTAGACACCAATACCGGTATTGTCACTTTCAAGGCTAACACTAGCTACTATCGCGGCACACCGCCCATTCCAGAAATAAAAGTGCGGCTGTTTAAAAATTCAGATGCCCTTTATATGGCCTTACAAAATGGCGAGGTGGATTTACCCTATACCTATTCAGCAGGAACCGATCCCATCTATGCTGCCAATCTGGCTAAGAACACCCGGATAAAGCTCATGAACATTCCTAATCTGGGTGTCGGTAAAGCCCTGCTATTCAACGTCACTAAGCCCGGCATCAATGATCCGCTGGTTCGTACCGCATTGTCCTATGCCATTGACTATAACGAGCTTGTCCGTTTGTTTGCGGCCAATAACGGCATCACGCCCACTGCCGGTTTTGTCCCCCGTGGTACACCGGGATTTATCGAAACCCGCCCGCTGGAATTTAATCCTGATAAAGCCCGGCTCTTGCTGGATCAGGCAGGCTACCGTCTTACCGACAGTAATATCCAGGAAAAGGCCGGCCAACCGCTTACCTTTGAATTGCTTATCAGAAACGATATTCCGGAAAACATCCGGCTATCTGAACTTCTACAAAAATATTTTGCCAACATTGGCGTTAAACTCACCCTGAAAACTGTAGATGCCACACTATACCGTACTATCTGCGACAAAGATAAATCCCATACCAGCTTGCTATCCCGCACCACTCCCTGGGGCATGATGATGTGGGCCGGAATGGGTACAGGCTATATCGATAGCCGCAATATTGGCTGGTCCATGGTAAACGATGCCCAGTTTAAAGATCTGGTAGACAATATGAATAGCACCCTTGATCCTGAGGTGTACAAAAAACAAAGTACTGCCCTGCAGCAATATTATGCGGAAAACCTTCCGACTATCCCCCTTTATTGGGATAGTTTCATCCAACCGTATAATGCTACCCTGACTGGCTGGAAGGTAAGCCCCATGTACGGCATTCTAAATGAAGAAACATGGTACCACCTCCAAAGAATCGTACCATAATGAGAGGAGATAACATACATTATGAAAAAAAAACGTCACAAGTTAGCCCTTATGTCAGCTCTGGCAGGTGTATTGCTGACAGCTTCACCAATCTATGCCGCAACACCGGAAGACAACAGTCAACAGTTTGATTTAGACACCATTGTTGTCACCGCAACCAAAACCGCCAAAAACATTAAGGAGGTTCCCGCCAGCGTATCAGTCATTACTGCCGACGATTTAGCCAAAGCCAATATTAAAACCCTTGACCAGGCATTACACTATGTACCAGGCATATATGTGAAAGAATCGCAAGGAATGATGGGCACAAAAATTTCGCTGCGCGGCATGACACAAAGCCAGGTACTGGTACTCATGGATGGCATTCCTTTAAATAACGGCTATTCCGGCGGTGCAAACTGGGGCAATATTCCGCTAGCAATGATTGAGCGTGTCGAAGTTATCAAAGGCTCGTTTTCCTCTCTGTACGGCACAAACGCCATGGGGGGTGTTATTAATATTATTACGAAAACAGACGCAAAACCACAGACAATTGTCACCGGCGGGGTTGGCGGAAATGGTACAACTACTAGCGCTTTTTATACCAGCGGCCAAAGCGATAATAAAAAATTTCAGTATGTACTAAGTTATGACAAACGCGAGATTGATGGTTATGTGAATCAGCCTGAACAAGTGCCGGGAGGAAACCGTTACGGCGACTTTTCCACCAAAAATGAAAATACCGGTATTAAATTAATGTATGATTTCAGCGAAGGCGAATGCCTGTCACTATTGCGGACAGAAAGCAATTATACCTATGGCTATTATAACGGCGGCAAGGATAAAGGCCAGCGCAAATTGGAACTCACCGGCATTAATTATGAGAAAAAGCTGAATGATACCACAGAGCTCAAAGTGCATCTGGGCGAACAAAACTATAAGAAATACTGGCAAATTGCCGGTGGCAATGGTCCCTCTCCCAATCCTGTCAAAACCAAAGAAGCGGACATTAGCTTAAACTGGGCTGTCGATAAGAAAAACCTGCTTACCTTTGGCGTCGCCACCAGAGAAGACGAGGGTTCCCAGTATAGCAAAGCCGGCAAACTAACAGCAACAGCTACCACCAAAACCAATGCCGTCTATCTGCAGGACGAAATTACTATGAATCCCAAAAGCACCCTCTATTTGGGCGCGCGTTATGATGAATGGAAAACCAGCGACACAATAAAAAGCGGTAAAACTCTTGCCGACAGAAACATCAGCAATGTATCGCCCAAAGCTTCCTTCCATTACAAGGCCGATGACAAAGTAACCCTGTATGCTTCTGCTGGTAAAGCCTTTAATAGCCCGACAATCAATAAAGTTGTATTTGATTATAATAATCTGCAGGCCAACGCAGACTTAGAGCCCGAAGAAATGACCTCCTATGAAATGGGTGCTTATTGGTCAGCCAGCCCCAAAACTACTACTAAACTTGCATTATATAGAAATGATGTAAATTTAATTTATCAGGGTATTAGTCGCTGGCAGCAGGGAGATGCCGAAATAAAAGGCTTTGAAGTGGAAGTCAATCACAAGTTTACTCCAGAATTAACTGGCTTTATCAATTACTCTTATAATGATGCCAAATTTACCAATAACCCTAATGGTTATACCGGCAACCGCATTCCAACAGTCCCTAAGGATACACTAACTTTTGGCTGTACCTATGCCAAAGATAAATGGACGACAAATTTACTCGGACGCTATATTGGCACCGCTTATGAAGATGAAAAAAATACTTATGGGTTCATGAGTCATTTTGTTGCTGATGCCAAATTCAACTATACTATGTCGGAAAACACCAGCTTAGCATTATCTGTTGATAATATTTTTGACAGAAAATATTATCAACGTGTTGATACTTTTGATATTTATGCTCCTGGACGTGTTGTCTCGCTTGAACTAACGCAAAAATTCTAAGCCCTTCATCATTCCTCTTCTTACCTTATAATTGCTAATATTATATTGTCAACTTCATTGAGAAGTTTCTTCTTGAGGAAAAGGCTTTTCGAAGTGTATTGCCAAAAAACAGGCCTAACAGGAAACCCTGTTAGGCCTTGTATTTTCTATGGAGCGGGTGAAGGGAATCGAACCCTCGTAGCTAGCTTGGAAGGCTAGTGCTCTACCATTGAGCTACACCCGCATTATACTATAAATGGTGGAGGGAGGTGGATTCGAACCACCGAAGTCAAAGACGGCAGATTTACAGTCTGCTCCCTTTAGCCACTCGGGAATCCCTCCAGAATTAAGCTGGAGCTGGCGAGAGGAATTGAACCCCCAA
>NZ_CM170492.1:2780000-3027500 GCF_057319775.1 Sporomusa sp. 246TCP1
TTCGTAGTTTGACAAGGTTCAGTAATCTATAAGACCCCTAGCCCTATCAGTGCTCTACCGTCTATACTCATTACCTGAGGCTAGCCCTAAAGCTATTTCGGGGAGAACCAGCTATCTCCGCGTTCGATTGGCATTTCACCCCTATCCACAACTCATCCCAAAGCTTTTCAACGCTCACGGGTTCGGTCCTCCACGCATTTTTACCTGCGCTTCAACCTGGCCATGGATAGATCACTGCGGTTTCGGGTCTACAATAACTAACTATCGCCCTATTTAGACTCGCTTTCGCTTCGGCTCCGTGTTTCCCACTTAACCTCGCTAGTTACTGTAACTCGCCGGTTCATTCTTCAATAGGCACGCCGTTGACCACATAAGGGTCTTCGACTGCTTGTAGACATACGGTTTCAGGTTCTCTTTCACTCCCCTCCCGGGGTGCTTTTCACCTTTCCCTCACGGTACTATGCGCTATCGGTCGCCAAGGAGTATTTTGCCTTGGAGGGTGGTCCCCCCTGCTTCCCACAGGGTTCCTCGTGTCCCGTGGTACTCTGGATTCTGACCCTCAAACTCTGCTTTTCGTTTACAGGGCTATTACCTTCTGTGGCCTACCTTTCCAGGTAGTTCGACTAAGCCTGGTTTGATTGTTGTCAGTCCTCAACCCCAAATCACCGAAGTGATTTGGTTTGGGCTCTTCCCCGTTCGCTCGCCGCTACTTAGGGAATCTCAATTGATTACTTTTCCTCCGGGTACTTAGATGTTTCAGTTCCCCGGGTGCCCTCCTAACTTACGTTAGGTGACGGTGCATTACCACCGCCGGGTTCCCCCATTCGGAAATCCAGGAGTCAAAGCTTGCTTGCAGCTCTTCCTGGCATATCGGAGCTTACCCCGTCCTTCGTCGGCTCTTGGCGCCTAGGCATCCGCCGTATGCCCTAAATAACTTGACTTATTTTAGTCTTGTTGCTAATACATTGTCGACTGTCTATCGCACATCATCTGCGTTGTTGTCAGTCCGGGCGCTCTCTTCGACGTACTTCCAGTACGACTCCGTTCGCGTCCTCCTTCCGCCTAGCATCTGATGCACGCTAGCCAGTCTCTCGGCTACATTTTACTGTGCCGATGGTTTAGCTTACGTTTTGCCTTCAGTTAAATCCTAATTGCGCTTCGTTAAGTTACTTCACATATTTGCATATGAGAGGTAATTTTACTTTGCTTTCTTCTGTGCAGTTTTCAAGGAACAGCGGAACATCTATATTATCAGATCTACTTGTGTATTTCAACATGTAAGTTCTGGCAACTTTCGTTCCAAAACCAGCAACTTCCTAATCTCCCAGGCCGTTTCCAACCAGGCTCTACTTATTGACAGTTGATTTAGAATATAGCTGCAGTCACCTTTAACAGTAGAATTTGCTTAATTACTGTGTTCGGTATGCGGAACAGGTCACACGTCTTACCGCCGCTAAGTATATATACTACCTCACGGCTTTGACGAAGACTCTCTTTACACTACAGAACACACATTGTAACATTCAAAGGTACATGAGTACCTTCCTTCCCACAGCTATCGTCACTGGATATGTTGTTTTCAGGAATATCTATGTTACCATAGTCACTCGTTTATTTCAACAAGTAATTTTTGGTAACTTGCATTCCCTCAAAACTAAACAATGTAAGTGATACTACAGCGAGCACATAAACTCCGTCTAGTATCGTAATGCTTGCCAAATGTACCGACCTGGAAGTAGTTCAGCTGTTACACCGAACGGTTCTCCCTAGAAAGGAGGTGATCCAGCCGCACCTTCCGATACGGCTACCTTGTTACGACTTCACCCCAATCATCGGCCCCACCTTAGACGGCTAGTTCCATTGCTGGTTACCCCACCGGCTTCGGGTGTTGTCAACTTTCGTGGTGTGACGGGCGGTGTGTACAAGGCCCGGGAACGTATTCACCGCAGTATGCTGACCTGCGATTACTAGCGATTCCGACTTCACGAAGGCGAGTTGCAGCCTCCGATCCGAACTGAGAGCTTGTTTATGCGTTTGGCTTACCCTCGCGGGCTTGCTTCGCTTTGTTTAAGCCCATTGTAGTACGTGTGTAGCCCAGGACATAAGGGGCATGATGACTTGACGTCATCCCCGCCTTCCTCCGCATTGTCTGCGGCAGTCTCCCTTGAGTTCCCACCATTACGCGCTGGCAACAAAGGATAAGGGTTGCGCTCGTTGCGGGACTTAACCCAACATCTCACGACACGAGCTGACGACAGCCATGCACCACCTGTTTTCGTGTATCCCGAAGGATAGGAACTAATCTCTTAGCTTTTCACTCAATGTCAAGTCCTGGTAAGGTTCTTCGCGTTGCGTCGAATTAAACCACATACTCCACCGCTTGTGCGGGCCCCCGTCAATTCCTTTGAGTTTCAACCTTGCGGCCGTACTCCCCAGGCGGGGTACTTATTGCGTTAGCTTGCGGCACAGAAGGGGTCGATACCCTCTACACCTAGTACCCATCGTTTACGGCCAGGACTACCGGGGTATCTAATCCCGTTCGCTCCCCTAGCTTTCGCGCCTCAGTGTCAGACACAGTCCAGAAAGTCGCCTTCGCCACTGGTGTTCCTCCCAATATCTACGCATTTCACCGCTACACTGGGAATTCCACTTTCCTCTCCTGCACTCAAGATCTCCAGTTTCCTGCGCCTATACGGGGTTGAGCCCCGCACTTAGACACACGACTTAAAAATCCACCTACACGCCCTTTACGCCCAATAATTCCGGACAACGCTTGCCACCTACGTATTACCGCGGCTGCTGGCACGTAGTTAGCCGTGGCTTCCTCCTTTGGTACCGTCATTACTCTACATTATTCACATAGAATACGTTCGTCCCAAACGACAGAGCTTTACAATCCGAAGACCTTCTTCGCTCACGCGGCGTTGCTCCGTCAGACTTTCGTCCATTGCGGAAGATTCCCCACTGCTGCCTCCCGTAGGAGTCTGGGCCGTGTCTCAGTCCCAGTGTGGCCGTTCATCCTCTCAGACCGGCTACTGATCGAAGCCTTGGTGAGCCGTTACCTCACCAACTAGCTAATCAGACGCAGACCCATCTCTAAGCGGTAGCATATTCAGAGGCCACCTTTCTTATCTCAGTCATGCGACTAAGATACCACATTCGGTATTAGCACCACTTTCGCGGTGTTGTCCCCAATTTAGAGGCAGGTTGTCTACGCGTTACTCACCCGTTCGCCACTAGGAGTTATAAATAACTCCCCGTTCGACTTGCATGTGTTAGGCACGCCGCCAGCGTTCGTCCTGAGCCAGGATCAAACTCTCCAATAAAATATTATTGAAGCCATTTGTTGGCTCTATAAATCAAATTAAGAAATTGTTTATTTTTGGTGTTGTATGTCGCAAGCGACATACAACCGCACATCTGGCTTTTTTGATGCATTACTTACATTGTTCAGTTTTCAGGGAACATTTTGCCACGGACGTACCATGGACGGTACGTTTAATCCGTAACCGATGTGCCATGTTTCAACGACAGAATATTATAATAACATCTTCATTAGTTTATGTCAACACTATTTTCTTTTGCCAATTATTGCCGCCGCTCATAGCGACTTTTATAGATTATCATGTCCAACCATTTATGTCAACTGTAACTTTTTGTTTTTTTATAAATACTTATCGAAAGTGTCTCTTTGTATGTCCAAACCTGCACTTAGCAATTTTGGGGGAGGCGACACCCAGATTTTATGATCCACCGCAAATCGTAAAGCCATATTTCTTAAATATTTCTCGTGCCTGATAGCCAGTAAGAAATTTAATAAACTCCTTACTTGTTTCAATATTATTACTGTCCTTCATTACTGCCACAGGATATACCACTGGCGAACATGACTTCAAGGGTACCCGGTCAAGAATTTTCACCTCTTTGGATATTTGGGCATCAGTCTGATATACAATACCCACATCAATATTTCCTGTTTCAACGAAGGTCAAAACTTGCCGGACATCTTTAGCAATAATCAACTTTGCTTTTAAGTTTTCGAAAATTCCCAATGACATTAGCAATTCCTGGGCATATTTGCCTGCTGGCACACTTTCAGGATTACCAACAGCTATTTTTTTTACTTGATCTTTGGTTAGCGTTTGAAAATTGCAGGAAATATCAGATTTTTTTGATGCAATCAGGACAATTCTGTTTTGCAGAAGTTCTCTTCTCGTCTCATCAAGTAACATCTTCTTCTCCTGCAATTGGTTCATTTGGCTATGCGCTGCCGAAATAAAGACATCCACCAATGCTCCGTCTTCTATTTGTTGTTTAAGTTCACCCGAACCACCGAATCGAAGCAACAGACTTTGCTCCGGGTTGTTAGCAATATATGCTCGTTTTACTTTCAAGAGTGCATCCTTGACACTGGCTGCAGCGTATACTTTCAGCGTTTTGAGCATGCGCGTAAATTCAACAACCACAACTGGATCAAACTGAATGCCAGCCCCCTTTTTCAACTCCGCCAATGCTGCTTCGGATGCCATAGCCTTGCGATAGGGCCGATCATTTGTCATGGCGTCGTAGGCATCGGCAACAGCTAAGATACGACACTCAATGGGTATGATTTCTCCCTTTAAGCCTTGTGGATAGCCGGTACCGTTCCACCATTCATGATGTTTTAGTATTCCGTTGGCTATATGAGCAAGATCCGGCGCTGCCATAGCAATCTGTTGCCCTATCTCACAATGCCGCTGCATCTCAGTTCTTTCCTCGTCAGTGAGTGGACCTGGTTTTAATAGAATTTGGTCAGCGATGCCAACTTTGCCGATATCATGAAACTCAGCTAATAGCTTTAGTTCATTTATACGCTCTTCAGATAGACCCAAGGACAAAGCCACTGGTTCCATCAGGTTTTTTACACGTTCACAATGCCCCTGGGTAATGAAATCTTTTGTTCCAATCATCCGCATGATGGTATTAACGACAGATCGCTTAATACTTCTGCTTTGCTGCTGTTTCTCTTTATACATGTTTCGGTCTGCTTGTTCAATTAATGTACTGACATCTGTCGATAAGTTATTACCGACAGCATAGCCGAGAGAAACGCTAAGCGGTAGTCCGGCATTCATCTCATTGTACTCCGCGATATTTTTGCGGATTCGCCGGCATGCGTTACTTACCGCGGAGTTCGAGCTTTGGAAAAGCAAAATTGCAAACTCATCTCCGCCGATTCTGGCCACTATATCTTCCTCATGAAAACTCTTCTTCAGTATCATCGCTACGACAATAAGCAGATTATCACCAGCGTTATGACCCAGTGTATCGTTTACAATTTTCAGCCCGTCAATGTCACACATGATCAAACCAACCGGAACATATTGTTTTCCCTTCACTCGCGTAGTTTCCCATGTAAAATAAGAACGATTATAGAGACCTGTCAGATTATCCCGCATGCCACTGTCTTTGAATACTCTTTCTCGCCGCCGCTGCTCGGTCATATCGAAAAAAACAATCACAAACCCGACGATATTCTTAGCATCATTCATTATCTGAGAAACCGAACCATAAACAGCAGCTTCTTTACCATGTTTGGTGAAAAGGGATGTATTATTACCAAATCTAATAACTGTATTTCTTTTGGTGCTCTCGCCTGTTGGAAACTCAACCTGGCCAGTAGTTGTATCAATTATTTCAAATAGTTCCATAACCGTTGTACCCAAAACTTCTGCTTCTAAATAACCCGTGAGGTTTTCTGCCGTACTGTTCATAAACAATATCTTAGCGTTCAAGTCAGTGACTAATAATGCCTCGCCAATACTTGACGGCACAAAACGAAGTACCTTATCCAACTCATCAGGTTTTTTCTTGTATTGACAGACTACTACATTAGACATATAGTTGCTCATAATATCTCCGTTTAAATAAATTGTTAATTCAAAAAGAGCCACCACGCAAAAAATTCTATCAGTATTGACTAAAACGACCTTACCGCGGGATTATTTCCCATTTTAGATAAAATTATATATTGTTATGTTAATACTGTCAACATTGTCAATAATCGCAAACTATCTAAACCGATAATAAATATTAATTATTTATGTTTTAATTTGTTTATGTTAGTTTTGGGGTCTAAATCACTTCCAATGTTCTGCCACTTACAAATATTAAAAGGGAACACAATTTCAAGTTGTGTTCCCTTATTTTTGTACAATGCACATTGTACTATTTAGCGTCTTCAAATAGCCGCTAACATTGATCCAATCCTTTTTTAAGCTTATCTAACAAGGTAATAAGCAATTCTTTTTCATCAGTATCAAGCACAGACATAATCTTATGCACATACTGGTTATGAATAGGAACAAAGGTGTTCATGAGCATACTAGCATGGTCTGTAAGGTAAAGTTGGAAAACCCTTTTATCGGCTGGATCACCTTTGCGAATCACCAGGTTTTCTTTTTCTAATCGATCAATAAGTCTGGTAACATTGGCTCGGGATACCAGCAACTTTTTACCTAATTCTGACTGTGTCAGCCCTTGCCCACCTGTCATGAATAACTGAATTAGAGCATTAAACTTAGCCTTGGACAAACTATACCGGGCAAAGTGCATCTCCAAAACATCATCTAAGCTATCCTGGAATTCGGTCAGTTCAATCAGCGTACGTATTGAAATATAACGGTCCGAAATATCATTGTTAGTAATTTATGTCACCCCCAAGCTCAATTGTTAACATACTAGCAATATTGTAAATGCATTAAACAGTTTGAGTCAATAGCTATCAGAAAACAGGGGAAATTGTAGAAGGAGTTGTCCACATTTAGATGGACCTAAAAAAAATTCACTAATTTTCTTAAAATTCTATTTTTCTTGCAGGAATTTTAAGGATGGAAGCGAATATACTATTCTAAGAGTTCCGAGTTGCTATCGCCAGCCAGGAGATAGTAAACAGGGCGCAAAAAGGAATTTTTGCACCTGCCATTATGCAAAGGAAGTCCGTATTACGGGCTTCCTTTTTTGCTGTTTACATACTTTATTTCTTATTCTGGTGATGCCTTTGGAGAAAACTTGGCAGAAAAAGAGGTTCTAAAATGATTTACTAAAATATTTACTAAAATATTTTTAGCACCTCTTTTTTTATAATTATGGAGGAGGGTTTTTTATGAGTAAGTTTATCCGTGTAGACATGGCAACAAAAAATGTTGCTACCAGCGAGGTTCCCGAGAAGTACGCCGGCATAGCAGGCCGGGCGCTTACATCCAACTTCGTCGCCGACGAAGTGAAACCAACTTGTCATCCACTAGGGAAATACAACAAATTAATTTTTGCACCCGGCTACCTTACCGGTACCAACGCTGCTAATTCCGGCCGGCTTTCCTGTGGCGCTAAGAGCCCGCTAACCGGTGGTATCAAGGAATGTAATACTGGCGGCACGTTTGGTCAAAAGATGGCCAAAATGGGCATTAAGGCAATTGTGTTTGAAGGAATCCCGGAAGAAGATAAGTATTTCATCGTCAAAATTACAATGAACGATGTGACCATTGAAGATGCTCCCGCTGAAATCATCGGCATGGGTAACTACGAAGCCATTAAAGTCCTGCAGGCAAAATATGGTGCTAAAGCCGGTGTGGCCATCATTGGTCCGGCCGGTGAAATGAGGCTTATGGCAGCCAACATTTCCTTTGCTGATCCTGAAAGCAACATCCGCAGCGCCGGCCGCGGCGGCCTGGGTGCTGTCATGGGTTCCAAAAAGATAAAAGCTGTTGTTATTGATGATACTGGTGCTCCCGGTGTTCCCATTGTTAATCGCGAAGCTTTCAAGAGTGCTGCAAAGCGGTTTGCCAAAGCCCTTACAACTCATCCGGTCACCAGTCAGGGTATAACCAAATACGGTACCAACATTCTGGTCAATATTCTGAACGAAGCTGGCGGTCTGCCTACTCAAAACTTCCGCCGTGGCCGGAACGATTGGGCCAATGACATCGGCGGTGAAACCATGACTGCAACTATGGAAGCCCGCGGCGGTAAGCCTAGCCACGGTTGCCATGCCGGTTGCATCATGCGTTGCTCTCAGCACTATGTTGACAAGCAAGGCAAATATATTACCAGCGGTTTTGAATATGAGACTATTTGGGCTCTTGGCGCCAACGCCATGATTAATGACCTTGACCTCATTGCCTATGCTGACCGTGAATGCGATGACGTTGGTGTAGATTCCATTGATATCACTGTTGCCATTGGTGTTTATATGGAAGGCGGTGTCATTCCCTGGGGCGATGGCAAGGCGGCCATGGAATTGATTAAAGAAATTCGCAAAGGCACTCCCCAAGGCCGGATTCTCGGCTGTGGTGCAGCAACCGTAGGACGCGTCTATGGTGTTTCCAGGGTTCCTGTCGTGAAAGGGCAAGCAATTCCGGCTTACGACCCGCGTGCGGTTAAGGGTGTAGGCTTGACCTACGCTACCACTCCGATGGGCGCTGACCATACTTCCGGTTATGCAGTTGCTACCAATATTCTCAAGATCGGCGGCGATGTCGACCCACTGAAAAAAGAGGGTAACATCGAACTGTCCCGCAATCTGCAAATTGCCACTGCCGCTGTTGACAGCACCGGTATGTGCCTGTTTGTTGCTTTCGCTATCCTGGATATCCCCGATGGTTTCCAGGCGTTGATTGATATGATTAATGCCCAGTACGGTCTGTCCCTTACCGCCGACGATGTTACTGATCTTGGCAAATCAGTTCTCAAGGCTGAGCGCGGCTTCAACCACAGGGCCGGCTTCACCAATGCCGATGACCGTTTGCCGGAGTTCTTTGAGGAAGAATGTGCACCACATAACACTACCTGGGACTTCACAGACGAAGAAATCGACGAAGTATTTAATTTCTAATCAGCTAAGAACGATCGTAGTCTCTACTGTATTGCTAAAGGTCAAATGACAGGGAATGCGATATAGATGTAGACAGTTTAATCAAACAAAGACGGGGCCGTGTTGAAATATAAGAATTTCAGCACGGCCCCTCACAATTACTTAAAAACATATAGTTTTAATACAAATCTCTGTTTTTTCAATGCAAACATTTGCACGTTTGTATTAGACATTGTAGTATAATACACCCAATAGAGTCACATTAGTAAGGAGGACATCGCAATAAAAGAACCTATTGTAAAACGTTATAAGGCTAACCCGATATTAACCAAAAAAGATGTTCCTTATTCCGTCCACACCGTACATAACGCTGGAGTGGCAAAGTATCGGGGAAAATACTACATGTTGTTTCGTTCTCATCTCGATACAGGCGCTCTATTATTGGATTAGCAGAAAGCAATGACGGTTACTCTTTTATAGTACATGACAAACCTTTTATTACTCCAGCAACAGCGAGGGTTTTCAAAGAATATGAGGCTTTCGGTGTGGAAGATCCTCGTATTTCCTGCATAGAAGGTGAATACTACATCACTTATAGTGCATATTCAAAACACGGAGTGCGAATCGGTTTGGCAAAAACAACAGATTTCAAAACATTAGACCGTATCTCGCTAATCACTGAAGCTGATTATCGCAATGTTGTTCTTTTCCCCCAAAAAATAGATGGTAGATATATACGCCTTGATCGACCGCATTCCGAAATTTCTCCTTGGGCAATATGGATTAGTTATTCAAAGGACTTAATCTATTGGGGAGAATCAGAGTTAATCATGATGCCTGTACCGTATCACTGGGATGAAATGAAAATTGGTCCCGGAGCAACACCTATCAAAACTGACAAAGGTTGGCTTTCTATTTATCACGGTGTCTTTCCCACCATGGATGGATCAATATATAGACTAGGAGTCGCCTTACACAAACTAGATAATCCCGCCATCATTCTAGGTGTCGGCGATAGTTGGATTCTACAACCTGAAGACCCTTGGGAAGTAACAGGATATGTTCATAATGTGGTTTTTACCTGCGGAGCTATCCTTGAGGAAAATGGTATTGTTAAAATATACTGGGGAGCTGCCGATTCTGTCATGTGCGTAGGAACTGCCAACATCAATGATCTTGTAAATCTTTGCCTAAATCATAGCAGACCTGCCATGCCATAAACTATATACAACATGTTAATGACTTTTGCAGGCGGGTGGTGTGTTGGCAAAAGCGGAAGTCAAACGCTAGTGGTGGAGCGTTGTCAATACACCGCCCCTGCGCCTGTAAACTTCCTTAATGCGGAATATATAGATCACGAATTTTTTACTATTTCTTTATAGACTTCAATATATTCTTTTACCATTTTTTCCTGCGTAAATCTGCGTTCAACTGTTTTACGACAAGCTTCCCGTGAAATATTCATAACATCTTTAATTTTTTCAGCCATTTCCCCTATGCTGGATACAATAAACCCATTAATGCCGTCTTGAATAATTTCAGGCATAGAACCTTTTTTAAATGCGAGGACAGGTGTTCCACACGCCATTGCTTCAACTATACTAAGGCCAAACGGCTCATTAAAATTAATGGGATGTAACAATGCATAGGCATTACCTAATACTTTATTTCTTTCTTCAGGACCTACTGATCCAATATAACAAATATTATCATTAAGATACGGCTTTACATAATTTTCATAATAAGATTTATCCTGAATAATACCGGCAATTACCAGTTTCATTTTTGCCATTTTAGCAACTTGTATTGCCTCATAAGTTCCCTTGTCTCTATGAATTCTTCCAAAATAAACCAAATAATCGCCACGGTTTTCGTTTAATGTAAATTCTTCTATATCTATTCCATGGTACACAGTCCTTATATAATCAAGTTCCCCATTCCTATCAGCATCACTGATTGAAACATAGTGTGTTTTTTTATTATATTTTTTATAAACAGGTAGAATTTTAGGTGAAGAAAACCCATGTATTGTTGTTATCACTGGAGTTTTTATTAGTCCACTATAAGTCAGAGGTAAAAAATCATAATTATTGTGTATTATGTCAAACTCATTTGCCTGTTCCATTATCTCAGATATATGCAAAGATTCCCAAACCTTAGCATCCAGTTCTCTGTCTTCTTCATAAGGTGCTCTGCATACGCTGCGAAGCTTGGCGGTCGTTAGTGAATCACCAGTAGCATACAGTGTTACATCAATATTCTCTTTAACAAGTCCTTCTGCCAATAATGACACTACTCTTTCCCACGGACCATAATGTCGCGGCGGTGTCTTCCACGCAATCGGTGAAATTATTGCAACTTTCATATTTTAAAACTCCCCCACATCATTACAAATTCCTTCGGAAAGCTATCCGACATTCCATACTTGATATTAGAAGAACTTCGGCAGAGGTAAGGGTAAAGCCTTTATTCACTTTTGGTGCAAGTCCTATATACCTCCTTGCTAAATTTTGCTATACTGAAGTCGTATTATGAATTTTCTATATCAATAATGTAAAATCACGGTCATAGAATTTTGGGGAGGGTGAGAAACAGTTAAATAAAAGTTGTTAAAAGCTATATACATTTAACAATGTTAGTGGTGTAATAATTATTGAGGTGTTAACATGGAATATTATACTATTAACAAATTTTCTAAACTGGTTGGCAAGACCGCACAAACACTGAGGAATTGGGATAAAATGGAGTTTTGAAACCGCATCATACCGCTACTAATGGTTATAGGTACTATTCGGAAGAACAAATTAAGCAAGTTTTGCATATCAAAACCGATAATCCCAAAATTGTAATTGGTTATTGCCGAGTATCATCATCTAAACAAAAAGATGACTTGGAACGGCAAATTAGTAATGTAAGTAGCTATCTAATATCGCAAGGTAAACCGTTTGAAATAATATCAGATATTGGTAGTGGTATTAATTACAACAAAAAAGGCTTGCAAAATTTGATACAACGAATAGAATCTGGCGAAGTTGATAAGGTTGTTGTTTTGTATAAGGATAGATTGATTAGATTTGGTTTTGAGTTAATTGAATATATCGCTAGTCTTAATCAATGTGCTATTGAAATTATAGACAATACAGAGAAAACACAAGAGCAGGAACTTGTTGAGGATATGATTCAAATTGTGACTGTTTTTGCTTGTAGACTTCAAGGCAAACGAGCAAACCAAGCAAAAAAGTTTGTCAAGGATTTGGGCGAGCATGATTAAATCAATCAAAGTTCAACTAAAGCCAAATAACAAGCAAAATTCACTACTCTTTCAATGTGCAGGTACAGCGCGGTTTGCTTATAACTGGACGCTTGACCAACAGCAGAAAAACTTTGAAGCAGATAACAAATTTTTATCTGATGGTGAGCTAAGAAAACAATTAACACTATTAAAGCAAACAGAATTATCTTGGCTATACAAATACAGCAACAATATTACCAAACAAGCTGTAAAAGATGCCTGCGAATCCTACAAGAAATTTTTCAAGAAGTTAGCTGACAAGCCAAGATTCAAGTCCAGAAGGAAGTCAAAACCTGCGTTCTATCATGATAATCTCAAACTAAAAGTAACTGAAAAGCACGTTCAACTTGAAAAGATAGGAAAAGTCAAATTAGCTGAGTTTGAACGTTTACCGCCTAATTCAAAATATAGCAATCCAAGAATAACATTTGACGGCTTGAACTGGTATATATCGGTAGGCATTGAAATGCCAGATATGACGATTGATAAGCCTATATCTGAACCGATAGGAATTGACGTAGGTATTAAGGATTTAGCAATAGTCAGTAACGGCAAAAAGTATAAAAATATCAACAAAACAAAGGCAGTAAAGAAAGCTAATAAACGACTGAAACGTCTGCAACGTAAGGCAAGCAGGCAGTATGAAAAAAACAAAAATAAACAAATAAAAGGGAAGGGCAAGAATCTTTTAAAACTTGAAAAACGAATCAATAAAACTTATAAACGGCTAACGGATATCCGTACTAACCATATTCATCAAGCGGCTACGGAACTGGTGAAAACCAAGCCAGCGTACATAGTGATTGAGGATTTGAACATTAGCGGAATGATGAAAAACAGGCATTTATCTAAAGCGATAGCTGAACAAAAGCTATTTGAATTTGTTAGACAGCTTGAATATAAATGCTTATGGTACGGAGTTAAGTTAATAAAAGCTGATAGATTCTATCCGAGTAGCAAAACTTGCTGTAAATGTGGTCACGTTAAGAAAGACTTAAAACTTTCTGACCGAGTTTATAAATGCGAGTGCGGTAATGTGATGGATAGAGATTTGCAGGCGGCAATTAACCTGAGAGAATACTCCAAATTAGCGTAACATCACCTAAAAGATAACGCTAATATGTACCGATTCGTTATGTCGGGAGTTTAAGCCCTTGGAACGCTATATCAAACGAAAGTAGCTTTGGCAAAATCGGGCGTGATGAATTGGGAAGAGAACATAAAATTTATAAGTTTTATTATGGAGTTTATAGATTTTTATAAGTTTCTTGTAACGGCACTCACTATGAGTAAGAACACATTAGACACCAATGAGCTTGTAGAATATAAGTTGCTGAATTTTGCTGACACTGAGCAAACCGCTGCCTGTTTTAGCAAAATATTTACTTATGAAGAGCCAATGACAAAAAGCCTGGGGTTAAGCCACCAACAATTCCATTCTTTAGCAGAAGATTATTGCCAACTTGCAGCCGAGGATGGCTTGAGTTTTATTTCGATTGAAAAAGCAACCGGTAAAGTGATTGGTTTCGCAATTTGTGTTGATCTAATATTTGATCCCACACGTGCGAAAGCTGTTGATCCCGTAATTATGCAGCAGGCAATGCCTTCAAGTGTGTTGCTTCAGGAATTGGATAATCATTTTATCCAAAAAATGGACTTCATTGCTGGAGATTGTTTGCATATGTTTTATACAGGGATAGATTCCCAATTTAAGGCCCTGGGGATAGCAACGAGCTTAGCAGAAAAAGTATTGGCAAATGCTATCACTAAAGGATATAAATACGCCCTCGCCGAGTGCACCAGCCTGAAATCAAAAAAGGTCCTAGAGAAATTAGGATTTCGGGAAGAAAATCGTATAGTCTATGCTGATTTACACTATAATGACCCTAACCCTTTTGAAAATCTAGAGGGATATTGTGCGCTAATGGTGAAAGAACTAAAAAAAGGTTGTTAAAGTCCTCTGTAATCCTCATCTTGCATGGTTCAAGGTGGGGATTATTTTATGTTTACGAAGCAGGAGCCACTAGTAGCGAGTTATGAAAGAAAGAGAGGAGGCTCGTTGCCTCCTCTCTTTCTTTCATTAATACTCGGTATCAAAGAACCCTAATCCTTCTAATGCTTCAATTGCTTTCTTAATGTATACTTCTGAAGTCATTGGCCATTTAAAGTTTAACCTGTATAAAACCTCTGTCGTAAATTCGTTTGTTCTACCTAATCCATAGACTGGTTTTTCTGTGCTGCTTTCTTGGTATGCCAAAATTCCTGTAAGCGCAGGCATAAGTTTAGCCTCCTGCATCTTTTCCTTTAAACATTCTACAAACTCACGGTCAGTTACAATATCGATCGCAAAGCCATACTCTTTCATTGCGTAAATAATATCCGACATATAGATAGCATGATTGTTACAAGGATGGAATACCGTATATTCTTTATTGGTTTGCGCCAGCTTAACAATGGCTTTTGCCGTACTATCAATTGGCGAAAACTCTTCGGCACCACCCATAAAGCTTACCGGGAATTTTCCGAGCAGTTTAAATGATTTTAAACTATTCATAAAGGAATTTCCCTGGAAGTTGATTTGGAATTCTCCGTCTGTATTTCTCGACATCAAATTGCCTACACGCATGATTTTGGCTTTCAATCCTTTATCTACTACTGCCTCTAATACACACCGTTCTGCTAAAAATTTACTATAGATATATTTATTGTCTAAGGTTTGTCCCAGGTATAGCTGGGATTCTTTTATCTTACAATCCTTCATGATCGCATCGCCTGTTCCGGAAACGCTGGTAGTGGAAACCTGGATTAACAGTGTCTTATTGTCCAGGCAATACTGAATTAGCTTTTGAACACCGCCGACATTGACTTTTTCCAGTTCATCACCTGCCGCAAAATGCTTAACGTTAGCCGCACAGTTTATTACCGTATCGACCGACACATTGGTTGATTCCAGCTCGTTAATATCACCTTCTACGGTAAAAATCCGGTTTCCAAACAGTTCAGCATAATCATTGTCAAAGTAGTATACTAGCCGGACTTTCAGTCTGGTATCAGCGGCAACATTATCTTTGGAGCGAATGAGACAATACACTTTACCAGGGTAATTTTCCAGGAATTCTTTCAGGATATGAATTCCTAAAAATCCGGTAGCGCCGGCTAAGAGGATATTACCGATTGGCGCCTCTGTAATTTCGCCTAAGGTATTTTGGGCAAGCAGTTTATCAATAGCGCTATAGTCATAGGCACTCACGTCGGTAGTTACCGCTTCTTCTACATTGTTAGTTAAAAACTCGGCAAGTTTTTGTGGCGTTTGATGTTTAAAGACATTGGCATAAGTTATTCCAATATCAAGTGCCATTGCTTTAACTACCACATTCATGGCTTGCAGGGAAGTGCCCCCAAGGTCAAAGAAGCTGTCTGTAATGCCTACTTTGTCAAGCGTTAGCGTTTCCGCAAAAATATGGCAAAGCTGCTCTTCTACTTCGTTCGTGGGCGCAACATATTCATTGTAGTTCTTGATTTCCGGCGTTGGCAGAGCTTTTACATCCATTTTTCCATTGGGTGTAACCGGCATCTTGTTTAGCTGGGTGAAGCTGGTAGGCACCATGTAGGCGGTAAGCTGCTGCTTTAAGTACTCGCGTAAATCACTTATGTCTATTTTGTCTTTCGCGGTGAAATAGGCACAGAGATAATCTGCATTTTGCAAGTGTTTGATCGTAACTACGCTTGCCGTTATGCCTGCATATTCGTTCATGCGGGATTCAATTTCGCCTAGTTCAATCCGAAGCCCTCTCAGCTTAATCTGATCATCCATTCTGCCCATAATATCGATTTCGCCAGCTGCCGTCCATTTGGCATAGTCACCAGATTTGTAGACTCGTTCGCCCTTAAACTGGATAAACTTTTCATCAGTTAGATCTTGACGGTTTAAATAGCCTCGGCCTACCCCTTTTCCGCCAATGAGTAATTCACCAACTACACCGATTGGCAGCACATTCAACTCTTTATCAACAACATACAACGTAACATTAGACAGTGCTTTGCCGATCGTTATTTCTTCATTTTCAAGTTCTTTCGCATTTGTTGCTATCGTGGTTTCGGTCGGTCCGTAGGTATTATAGATTAGCGCCGCTGTATATTTTCTCAGCACAGTAAAGAAGTTTGCCGGGAATTTTTCGCCGCCACAGATAATTAATTTGACCTTATCAAGTGCCTTAGCAAACGCCGCTGCTTCGACATACTGCATTATCCGTGAAGGCGTTGTCGACATCACATCAACACCGTTTTCCGTAATGAACTCGGCTAACCGCATGGGGTTATTTGCCCGATCTTCGTCGGCAAAAACTAAGGTTAAACCATTGGCGAGTGTTACCAAGGCTTCTTCTAAGAACACATCAAAAGCGACTGTTGTGACTGACAGCATTGTCGAACAAGTGGTTACTATCTTGTTAATATAGAAGTTGGATTTTAGCGGTAATACATAATTTACAATATTACGATGTTCGATCATTACACCTTTGGGTTTGCCGGTTGAGCCTGAGGTATAAATGATATAGCATAGATTGTTTGCGGTTACTTCGGTTTGGGGATTAGTTTGATTTTTATTATGCAATAGTTCATCGACAACTAAGCCATTGCTAAAATTATACTCTGCCTGCTTACTCTCTGTTGTGATTATATATTTGGCTTCACTGTCTTCCAGCACATGTTTTATTCGGTCTGGCGGGTATTCGGGGTCAACCGGGATAAAGGCACCGCCTGATTTAATTATGCCGAATATCGTGCAAATAAGTCTGCTGTCGCGTGGCAATAAAAAGGCGACTTTGTCTTCTGGTTTGATTCCTTTGGCGATTAATGCATTTGCTATTTTGTTTGCTGCCGTATTTAGCGCGTCATAGGATAAGGTTTTGTCGATTGCAATAAGTGCTGGTTTCTCGTCATTTGTGGCTGCCGCTTGCTCAAATAGTTCTTGCAGGGTTTGGCCGACATCGTCCTCGCTTGCCGGGATAAAGCTTGCCAGCAATTGTCGCTGCTTTTCATTTACAATGGAAATATCTTTGCATAACAGCTGGGGATTTTGGGCGATTTGTTGGGCACATTCAGCTAAGGCACTGCTTAGGGTCGCAATATATTCCTTGGTATACAGGCTTTCATCATACTCAATAACAAGCTGATACTCCTCATTTTTCAGACCTACATCGATCGATAAGGGGAATTTCACTTTGTTCAGTGCTAGGGCTTCTATTTCTAAGGCTTGGCCTTCGAGGATAGCAGTGTCTAACAGACCGCCCTGATAGGCATAGTTAATCTGTGGTACGATTTTATGTTTTTCGACCATTTTGGTAAAGGGATAGATTTCATTGGCCAGGGTTGCAAACATGGTTTCTTGCACACCCTTAACACAAGCTGCTGCTGTTTCGCTAGGATTAAGCTGAATAACTATAGGTAAGGTTTTTACGAACATCCCCATAATGCCATTTAGCTTATTTTCGTTCCGGCCACTGGAAATCGTGGTTATCGCTATTCTTGCTTCGCCTGTATAGCGGGTTAGAGTATTGCAGAGTGCTGCTAGAAATAAGTTACTTGGCGTTACAGCATTTTCTTTACAGAATTTTGTTATTCTTTGGCCAGGAACATGTGTAACAACAAGCTCAGCCTGACCTTCCCCCTCCCCCTTTGCTACTTTGGGAAGTTCAGTCATGCTATCACTTAGCATATTGTCGAAGAATTTTTCGGCGGCAAGATATGTTTCGCTTTCTACCAGTTGTTCTTCTTCGAGGGCATATTCAAAGGCAGTATAGCTTTCCTGCTGCAGTTCTGCGCCGGTATAGGCTGTTACTAAATCGGCGGTGAACACCCCTAAGGCGCTGCCGTCAAGGATGATATGGTGGATATCCATAAATAGATAGGTCTGCTTGTCTGTATAGTAAATGGCGATACGGTACAGCGGCCCGGTAAAGAGGTCAAAGGGCTGAACAAAGGCTGCTTTAATGCTCTCTATTTCTGCTTCGCTTACTTTTGCTACCCGAATGACTACTGGTTTGTCATCTTGTCTTAGTTGTACAACTTGCCCTTCTTTGGTTCCCAGGCAGGTTTTTAGGTAAGGGTGGGCTTCTATAACTTTTTCAACAGCGGCGTGCAGCTTATTGGGATCTACTTTGTTTGATAATTTGATTACTTCGGGAATATTATATTGCAATGCTGACCGGTCTTTTTCCCATTCATAGTAAAGGCCGCGTTGGTTTTCTGTGAGTGGATAGTATTCTCTTTTGGCAAACACTGCTATTGTTTCTGCTTGGGCGGTATTTTCGAGGATCACTGCCAGCTTTTCGATGGTTTTGTTTTGGAGGATATCATTTGTCTTGATGTTGAGGTTGAATTGCTGGTAGATGGCAACTGACATCTTTATTGCTAGTATGGAGGTCATGCCTACATGGAATAGGTCGTCGGTAATGCCAAAATCGTCGGTTCCTAACAGGTTGGCTACCAGGTCAAATAATTGCTGTTGGCTTTCCGTTTGTGGCAGAACCCGCTCTTGACGTTCGATGACTGGGTCAGGCAAAGCTCTACGATTTACTTTACCGTTTGAAGTAAGTGGCAGTTTAGCTAGCTCAGTAAAGGCAGTGGGGATCATAAAGGTTGTAAGTTTAGCTGCCAGTTGTTCTTTTAGGTTTTCTACATCAATGATGCTTTCCGCTGTATAGTAGCCGCAAAGGTGCTGCGTGCCACCAATTTCTTTAACGACAACGGCACAGCTTGTTATTCCCTCATAGCTTAGAATTTGACTTTCGATTTCGCCTAATTCGATTCTCAGACCGCGTAGTTTTACTTGTCCGTCCATTCTCCCCAGGTATTCAATTTCACCATCCTTGGTCCATCGAACCAGGTCGCCTGTTCGATAAATACGTTTTCCCTGCCACATAATAAACTTTTCCTGGGTTATGTCTTCACGGTTTAAATAGCCTCTGCCAACACCAGCCCCTCCAATGCACAGTTCACCGGCAGCTCCGATTGGGAGCAACTGCAGATTGATATCTAGCACATAGAGCTGATAGTTAGCCAGTGGCTTGCCAATAATTGCACTATTGTAATCATTCTTGATTTCATAGCTTGTAGTAAAAAGCGTACATTCTGTAGGCCCATAGACATTATAAAAATCATAGGCTGGTTTTTTGATCGGCAATAACTTTTCCCCACCCACAAGGAGTGCCCGTAATGACTTATTATCAAATTCTTCAACAAACTGTCTGCCAAGTTGGGTAGTCATAAAGGCTAATGAAAGTTGATTTTCTTCAAAGTATTGATTAAGTTTGATAAAATCCAGTCGCATTGCCGTTGGTATAATATAGGTCGCTGCCCCACAGGTGATATAGGGATAGATATCTAACATATGGGCATCAAAGCCAAAGTTTGCATAGCCTGCTGCTCGATCATTTTCGGTAACACGGTAGTACGCTTGAAACCAGTTGCAATAGTTGGCCAGGTTGTGGTTTTCAAGTATACAACCTTTGGGCATTCCTGTAGACCCTGATGTATAGAGTATGACGAACATATCATTGGGTGCAGGAATAGCTAGGGTTATACTTTCGTCAACTTCGATTGTTGCGATGTCTGCAGTTGTTATTATTGTTCCGCTAAACTGAGGAAGATGTTCTGCTACCCTATTTTGCTCAGATAGTATCAATTGAACACCGGCATCTTGGATCATGAACTCCAGTCTGTCGGTTGGAAAGGAATGATCTAGCGGCATATAGGCTCCGCCGGCTTTTACGATGGCCAGTGGATAAATAACCATATATTCACTGCGATCAATAAGTACACCTACAATTTGTTCAGGTCCAACGCCCACTGTTTTGAGTGTTTTGGCAAGTTTATCGGTTATTTCATCAAGTTCCTGGTAGGTATATTGCTTTTGCTCATAAACTACGGCGATATTATTGGGCACTCGTCGTACTTGTTGCTTAAACATTTCAACGATACTGCCACATGGATTGCTGTATTCAGTATGGGTCTGATTAAAGCGTTCCAACATATTTAGTTGTTCATCACTTACAATAGCAATATCTTTGCATAACACAGTTGGATTTTCTGTTAATACAGCAGCCATTCCCGCCAGAATTTGTGTAATCTCAGCGTTACCATATATATTGGTATGATAGGCAATCCCGATAGTCAGTGTTTCCTGTAGATAGGCTACAACCGAAATACCATAGTTAGTTTGTTCTCTAGCAGCTTCGAGCATAAACTCAATGACATGTTGTTCTGCATTGCTTTCAGCAATGTGGTAGTTCTCAAATGCCATGATTGTCCTGATTAAACTACTGCCAACATCACTCAATTGCTGGACTTCAGAAAGCGCACAAGTGTCATACTGTGTGCTTTCGATGGCCTGCTGCTGCAGTTTTTGCAGCAGATTACCAAGAGTTTCCTCCTTGTCTGTTTGCACACGTACAGGAATGGTATTAATAAACAAGCCGACCATTTCCTCGACACCGGCAATACCTGTATTTCTGCCAGATACTACTTTCCCGAATACGACATCCTCGGTATTAGTGTATTTTTGCAGTACCAAGCCCCAGGCTGCTTCGACCGCGGTGTTGATAGTCACGTCATAGTGATTGCAAACAGTTTGTATTTGTTCGGTAATCTCTTTGCTGAACTGGTAGGTTACTGTACTTTCCTGTTTCTCGCCGCCGGTTGGAGTTCCCAACGGATGAATCGCTGCGTCGGTGGAGTAGCCGCAAAGGAGATTTTTCCAATAGATATATGCCGCTTCCTTATCGTAAACGAGAAGGCTTCTTACATAGTCTTCATAGCGAGTTTTTGTTAGTTTCCCAACTGCAGTATATTCCAGCCCGACATAGAGGGTGTTACAGATATTTATAAAATCATTCATGACAATAGAGAGACACCAACCGTCAATAATGATATGATGTGTGCTCCAGATCAGGCGATAGTCGCCATCCGATATTTTCACTATGATAACTCGAAGCAGTGGATCTTCCTGCAGGTCAAAGCCGCGCTGAATATCCTGCTGTTTAATCATTTCCAGCTGTTCTGACGTATCACTAGCACCACTTATGTCCACCTGACTTACTTCAAAAGCCCGCCCTTTGATAATTGCCTGGCGAGATTCGCTCATACCTTTGTAAAGAATAGCAGTCCGAAGCACTTCATGTATTTGTCCCAAGTGGTAGAGTGCTTTTTGTAATAAATCTATAGATAATGGTTTAGTCAAACGAAGTACGCTTTGCAAGAAGTAGCTTGTCGACTCCGGTTCAGCAATGCGGTGAAACAGCATTCCTTCCTGCATGGGGGTTAGGGGATAAATACGCTCTATTTCCCAGCCTTTGGCTTGTGTCTGCTGCAATAAGGCTTCAAATTCGGTGTCGTTCCAAGCTGTTTCGCCTAAATCAGCTGCGGTTATCTCAATATTTTCGCGGGAAACACAATGGGCTATCAGCATCTTTAATTCTTGGGCAAAGGCGTCCCCTAGCTGCATTATCATGGCATCCTTGTATTTTGTTCGGTCATAGCCGATATCCATCAATAGCTGCTTATCTTTCACTAAACCATTTAAGGCAATGGGCGAACCAAAGGTATTGCCTTCATAGACATGCTGCCCTTGCGGTACTTGATTATTTACGGTAAACAGCGCTGTTGTATGTTCTTCAGATAATTCCCCTAAGTAGTTAAAGGAGATATCTGGTTGAAGCTGCTGGTCTAATGCGGGCTCACCGATATATTGGAGAATACCGTAACCGATACCGTGGTTTGGCACACGTCGCAGTGTTTCTTTTACACGGCGGATATCAGTCCTTATATCGGAACCGATGTCAGTAAGAACTGTAGGATATACGCTGGTGAACCAGCCTACTGTCCGGTCAATTGGCAAATGTTCACAAATTGGTTCTCTGCCATGCCCTTCCAGAGCAATGCTTACCATTGTTTGTCCGGTGACCTTATGCACAGCTCTCCCGAGCGCGCAGAGCAGCAGGTCATTAACTTCGGTATGATAGGCTTCAGAGGCGGTGGATACTAAGGCACGTGTTTGCGCTTCGTCTATCGTTACATTCACGCTTCCAAAACCTTTCTCCTGAGTGAATACAGCAGGAATACGCCCGGCAGAAAGGCTGTCTTGTACCTTCTTCCAGTAGGAGATTTCCAGTTTGAGCGCATAGCTTATGCGATAGCGGGCAATGGCCTCGCTCCAGGCTTTGAAGGAGGCTGTTTTCGGCGGCAACGTAATCGTCTCGTTTCGCCTTGCTTGTCTGTACGCAGTATTTATATCTTCGATAAGGATACGCCAGGATACGCCGTCCACTACCAGATGATGGATGACAATAAACAGCTTATCTGTAGACGGTGTACGGAAGAGTCCGGCCTGCATCAGGGGGCCGTTGGTCAAATCAAACCCAGCTTGCATTTTATTGCAGACTACTTCCATAGCATTCTGCCACTGGTCATCTTCTTGATACTCATAGATAGTCAAACTGTAGAGATATTCGCTTTCGACCGGACGAATCTCTTGTCGACCAGCCGAACGATAAACAGCACGCAGCATATCATGGTGTGCAGTCAAGGCATGTAAAGTTTGACATAGTTTGGCTTCGTCTACACGCTGGGCTGATTCCAGCATTATCGATTGGTTAAAATGGTGAGGACGAGGCAAATTTTGCGCAAAGAAATAAGCTTGAATAAAGGTTAACGGCACTTCGCCTGCGACGGCTTGCTGATCAATAGTTGGCATCGTATCTTGACAGGCGGCTGTTTCACTAATAGCACGAATGGTTTTCCCTTGCATCACCATCGGCACTGTTACAAACACGTCTTTTTCACGCAGCTTGGATACCATTCTGATGGCCTTGATAGAATCTCCACCCAAGGCAAAGAAGCTGTCATCAATACCCACCTGCTGCACTCCCAATATCGTTTCAAACACAGCTGCAAGGATGGCTTCTGTGTCATTGCGCGGAGCAACATAGGTAGCATTGCCTTGCAATTCCGGCATAGGCAACGCTTTCCTGTCCACTTTACCATTAGGCGTCAGTGGTAAGCTTGCTAATTGTATTAGGAAGGCTGGCACCATATATTCGGTCAGGCTTGTAGCCAAATGTTCTCTCAGGTGTTCTGTATTAAGAGCAGTGTTTGCTGTGAAATAGCCGCACAAATACTGTGCTTTGCCAATTTCTTTAACCTCAGCAACGCCCTCGATAATTCCATCAAAGGTTGTCATGGCACTTTCTATTTCCCCAAGCTCGATCCGGAAGC
The DNA here is from genome assembly GCF_057319775.1 of Sporomusa sp. 246TCP1. Taxonomy (NCBI): domain Bacteria; kingdom Bacillati; phylum Bacillota; class Negativicutes; order Selenomonadales; family Sporomusaceae; genus Sporomusa; species Sporomusa sp. 246TCP1. Next base: position 2,803,415 of record NZ_CM170492.1, read on the forward strand.
CTCTGAGCTTAACTTGATTGTCCATTCTACCTAGATATATAAGCTCACCCTGTTCATTCCAATAGGCTAGGTCGCCGGTACGGTACAGCTTGGCATTTTTTCCACAGGTCTGAAACGGATTATTGATAAACTTTTCGTTTGTTAGGTCAGGCCGGCCTAAATAGCCTCTGGCAATTTGCGGTCCGGCCAAGCAAAGTTCCCCAGGTACTCCAAGTGGCTGTAGGGCGCCAGCTTGATCCAGAATATAGGCCCACGAATTAGCAACCGGTTTCCCAATCGGAATATTATCCAGCTGTTGTTGCACCGGATAATAGGTAGCGCAGACCGTAAACTCGGTAGGACCGTATTCATTGATTAATTCATAGCCGCGCGGCTTATAACTACGCAGCTTTTCCCCACCGACAATCATATATTTCAAAATACTATTGTCACAGCTGGCCATAAAGGTTTCGGCAAACTGAGTTGGCAGACCAATAAAAGTTACCTTTTTTTCGACAATATACTTATTCAGACTTGCAATATCTTGCAGCAACTCTTCCGGGATAATGAGAACAGCTCCCCCTTCAATCAGAAACGGGAAAATCTGTTTTACAGAGGCATCAAAGCTGGTGTTAAAAAACAAGGCTGAAATATCATCTGGCGTTGTTTGATACTGGCTGTTATGCCAACTGCACAAATGAATCAGATTAGCATGACTAATCATTACCCCTTTTGGGTTGCCTGTTGAGCCTGATGTATAAATGATATAGGCCAGATCTGAAGGTCTATTAGCTTTTGCTAGGTTCTGAACCGGATAATCAAATAACCCGGGCATCCCCATATCAATAAAGGTACCCTGAAACCCAGCCGCTTTTGCCTTAAACTGTTCTACTCCCAGCAAAACAGAAATCTTGCTATCGGCAATCATATATTGAATTCTTCCATCAGGATAGTCGGCTGAAATCGGCAGATAAGCCCCCCCGGCTTTCATGATTGCCAATGTTCCAATAATAAAATCGGCAGTCCGGGGGACCATAATCCCAACTATGGTATCAGGTACAACGCCAAGATTTTGCAAACGGGCAGCTAAACTATCAGTTACCTTGTCCAGCTCAGCATAGGTTAAGCTTTGCTGGAAATCCATTACCGCAATATTCTCAGGAGTTTTGTCCACTTGTTCCTGAAACAAATCAACAAAGGTTTTGTCTGGAACAGGAAGCTGTGCCTTGTTAAATTCCACTAAGAGCTGCTGTTTTTCTACCTTAGGCATAACTTCCAACTGGAATAGTTGTTTCTGCGGATTATCCAATAGATCTTGGATTAACGCCAGCAAACAATCAAATAAACGTTCGATAGCAGCCGCATTGAATAAATCATTGCGATAATCAAGAGCGATCTCTAACGGCGAACCTTTCGGAAGTTGATTAGGATTAATCACCATATTTAGTAGGGCTGGGTCAGCTCCCTGATACCATTGCTGGCTAACAAATTTATCAGCTTTGCCATTGGGTATTTGCACCACATTGATATTGAGCAGGCCATCCGGTGTTTGTCCCATCGCGCGCAAGTCCTGTGCAAGCAAGTTGTAGGGATATTGCTGATGAGCCATATCTTCCGTTAACTGACAATGAACAAGACGCAATACATCGGCAAATGTACTCTTACCATCAAGCGCTATGCGCACAGGTATTGTGCTTACATACATACCGATGGTATTCAGTTCTTTTCTATTCACCCGATTAAAATAAGCTGTGCCGATGATAATATCATTGCTGCGGTAGGCTCGGGCCAAGTACACATAGAATACAGACATCATAAATCGAAATAAGGTAGTCTCCTGTTGGCGACAAAATTGATCGATTTTATTTTGCAAATCTTCCGCTACGCCAAAGATCTGCCGTGTGGCAGTAATGCCAAATTTTGTTGAGGTAAATTGCATAGTAAGCGGCTCTGGAAGATTTTCAAGTCGTTGCAGCCAATATTCACGATCTTGCGTGCATTGCCGGGAAACCAAATACTCTTCTTCCCGTGCAAAATAATCGGTAAATAAAGGCTTAGCTATCGCTTCTATATCCTGTCCGCTTTCCAGTTTTTCATAATATTCTACAATTTGCTTATTCAAGATGGAAAATGAGAATCCATCACTAATCACATGGTGCAGTTTAATATAAAATCCATAGCTTTCTTCCGAATATTTTACCAAAGCAAAATAAGCTAAAGGTGCATCCAGTAAGGCCAAGGGTGTTTGTGACTGTTTTTTAAACCACTCAGACAAACCAGGGCCTTGGATTATATCCAGGTCAATTTCGTGGTATTCTGCTACATACTGCTGCACACCATTGTCACTCTGAATAAGCCGGATACGCAAGGCTTCATTATGCTGAATGGCCAGATTGATGGCTTTCTTAAGCAACTCCAGGTTAATATTACTTTTTTTCAGTAGCATGCTCGCGCAAATATTGGCAAAACTTGTTTCAGGTAACATCATTTCCGTATACCAAATCCGCTGTTGCGGATGACTAAGCGGATAATAAACAGACTTCTTCACTAAAATTCCTCCCGAAATATCGTATTTTGTATCTTTCTACAGTCATTCATGCGCGTCTTCTGCTACCTGCGGTATGAATAAAAATGCTGTCGACGTAATCATTAGGGCTATGCCGTTAGCTGTTATAACCCACGGAAGCGGAAAATACTGTGAAACTAAACCATTACATACATAAGCCAGTGGCACAAGCGCGAAACTAGCCGCACCGGCAAGAGCAAAAAACCGTCCTTTTATTTCATTAGGAACAATTTGCTGGAACGTAGCCTGCAGCGTAGTATTAACCAAACCCATCGCAATACCGAAAACAAAAAGAGCGCCAGTAATTGCCAACCCGTTGGGGACCCAAGCCATTATTAAAGCCATAGCCCCCATAGTTAGCACGCCCAAAAAAAATTTTGGATAAATACTACCCCGATTCAGCCTGGGAAAACAACTCAGTATAAGCGTGGCCATCACTGCTCCTAAAGCTAGCGCTCCTTCCATAGCGGCCACCCAGCCAACAGAGTACTGTAGCAGAAATTTAACGACCATCGGAATAAATAATAGTAAAGGAGCCGAAAAAAAATTAATAATACATAAGCTCAGTGCTAAAATGCCGATGGCAGGCTTCTTCACTAAGTAAGCAATAATTTCCCCCATCTTTCCTTGCTGACTTTCCGGCCGCGAACTAGTGGAAGGTTCTAAATTGGTACGAATAGCCCAGATAAAGCAAAAAGAAAGCAGGAAGGTAAATCCATTCCCCATAAAGGCTCCCAAAGTTCCGATAGCCGCCAAAACAATTCCGCCGACTGCAGCCCCTAAAACATTGGACAGTCCTAAAATAGAAGAGTCAATAGCCACCGCCCCCGGCAGGCTTTTGGTATCAGTTAGCAGTCCCAGGGAACTGCTGGCAGCAGCTTCAAACAGAGGAACAAACGCTGCAATAGCAAAGCAACAAAAATATAAAAAGAGCAAGTTAAATTCTTCTTGGTAAAAAAAATAAGAGAGTAGTGCTAAAATGCTAAACCGAGCGGCATCCGCGGCCATCATGCAATGTTTTTTATTGAATTTATCAGCCATGTTTCCCATCCACGGGGCAAACACTACCACTCCTATTACATTGCTGGCCATCAGTAAAGCCAAGTGGAGCTTACTGTTTTCCCCGCCATACGAAACCACCCACCAGGCAAGTGCAATAGTAAAAAATTTATCTCCGATAGCGGAAATAATTCGGCCCAGAAAAAGCATACGAAAGTCCCTGAATAAAACCAGAGGGTGTTGAGAAATAATTCCGTTTTTTTCTACCATTGATTACTCCTTCCCGTGCTACACACATCATTTGCTTCCTACCATAATCCATCTCCTGCAAAATCTACAAGGTCTTATATTACCTTGAAATTCCATACTTTTGCAAAAAAACCTTTAATTTTCATGCTTTTCTTTCATTTAAAGACTTAAATCGAGTGTTTTATGACTTGTTTGTTCTAGACGTATTTTACCATAATGCTTTTCAGAAAAGTTTAAAGTGTTTTTAAAGAAGTGGCATACTAATCCCTAGATTTTCAATAGTCCATCCACTATACTGATTAAGAAATCACGATAATATTGGTATTTCCTTAGTATAATAGACAAAAAAAAGCATCTGCGTGAATAGATGCTTTTCCGCAATTATAATATGGACATCAAGTAACCGCTAGCACCCTAATGATTTTTGAATCAAAAAAGGATTCCCCCAGTAATAGGAAGAATTATTAATTACATATTGTTGATTCTGCGCAAAAAGTTTGTCTTATACTGTGATATCTGGATAATAACAACCTCAATAGTAATTACTGTACACTAAATCCAAGTACAAATTATTGCTTTTAGCGTTTTCCGCAACAGCATCATGTTGCTATTGTGCTCAAGGACGTAAACAGGAGGTACTCCATGATACAACGCAACAGTATGCGCTTTTCCCTCCGAATTATCATTCTAGGCTTGTTTGCTTTCCTACTCTTTAACACAGTTAATTATTATCTCCTATCCACATCATATTATAAACGCCTCACTGAAGAAAACACTGTTTATTCCGAAACAGTTGCTCTTAGCATTTCCTCCTTCCTAGAAATGGCCTATCAAGTCGGCGCGGAAATGGCCCAAGCTCAGGAAGTAAGAAGTATGAAGGTCCAGGAACAACAGCTATTTCTCCTAAATCGTTTTTCACAACATGGTTTTTTTGAAAACCTAATCATCCAACGAGCAGCGGACGGCCTGCAAACCGTCCGCGTACGCGGTATCCCCACTACACGCCCAGACCGCTGGTGGTTTCGCCGGCTGCTGCAGGAGCAGCAGCCCTTTGTTAGTCCTTCTTTTTACTCTTTCAGCAGCGATATGCAGATCCCCGCTACCGTAATCGGTCTCTTCTTCCCGATTACGCAGGATGAAGACGATACCTTAATCGCCGTCATGGCCGCCTTGTTGCGTGTAGACGAGATCCAGGAACGCGTGGGCCAGTTTTACCGCGGTGACGAACGCTACACCTATGTCCTTGACGAGACTGGAACTGTCATCGTCCATCCGGATTCTCAGCAAATCAAAGAACATTATAATTACAAAACCGGTCAGAAAACGCTTGTAGCACGCGATGCTGCTGGAAAAGTTCTGTTGTTAAATACTTTCGAATACAAGTTGGCATATCAGCCCATTACGTTGCCCCAAGGATTGATGCAGGCTTCCGCGCAGGCTTTGGATGGAATCCAGGGTAATACTGAATACCAGGACCTCGAAGGAAATACCATTCTTTGCAGTTATGCCCCTATCCACCTGCCTGGTTATGCCGCTTCCTGGGCCATCCTAACGGTGCAGAATAAAACTCTGGCCCTGGCACCGTTGCGCAATGCCGCAATCACCCATATTCTTCTATCCTTTTTAATTTTCTCCGGGCTTGCAGCGCTGCTGCTGCGACAAAGCCGTGCAGTGGATTTAAGCACACTGCAATTGCATGATTCAAATACAGCTCTGCAAGTAGAAGTAACCGAAAGAAGCCATGCCGAAGTTAAATTGACTGCAGCTAACGAAGAGCTCCTCGCTATAAATGAAGAGCTGCTTGCAGTTACAGACGAATTGCATCACAGCAATGAACATATGCAACAGGAAATCCAAATACGTCAGACCACTGAAGGAAAGCTACGGCTGCGCGAACTGCAGCATCGCGCCATGGTGCAGCTCTTTACAGATAATACGGCTGCTTTGGACGTACAAATGCAGACCATGCTGAACAGCGCCTTACAATTAACCGATGCTGCTAATGGCTATATCGCCTTTCTGGAAGACGGACGCCTGCAAACACGCTATATTCGTGGGTCGCATACACCCTTTCCGGGGCAGTTTCTATCGACTACTGGCGGTCTTTGCCCTTTATTGCTGGCTACGGGCCGCCTGCAATATACAGAAGACTATCAATCTTTCCCTAACCGCCTGCGTGACATATATTGGCAAGACATCAGCACAGCTATTATGGTTCCCCTAAAACCAACAAATGATAAAATCATTGGCTGTTTGACTTTAATCTGGCTGCACACTGTCCATCCCATGGAACCAGATGCTCTGGAGATGCTGCAGCAATACGCCGATCTGTCTGCTCTTGCCTTTCAGGCTGCGAAACTAAAGGAAGATTTGCAGTTGGAACTGGTTCAGCGAAAACAGCTCCATGAGCAACTCAGCCGCATTGCTTTTCGAGATGCTTTAACCGGATTGCCTAATAGAGCCTGCTTGCTGACCCGCCTGGAAGAGGAAATACAGCTTCCCGATGCCTCAATAAGAAGCTGTGCCTTATTTTTCGTAGACTTAGATGACCTCAAAAGTATCAATGACAACTTTGGGCACTTTGCTGGCGATACTGTAATTATCGCCGCAGGTGAAAAACTTGTCCAAACAATGGCAGGTTCCAACGCATTCATTGCCCGTCTAGGAGGCGATGAATTCATTGTGCTTGTTACGAACTACACCGATGTACAGCAACTCGCAAAAATTGCCGAGCGTTTAGTAGAAAATCTCTGTCAGGACTATCCCCTTGCTGCAACAAACGTACGCATCTCCGGCAGCATTGGCATTGCCTCCTATCCCCATGATGGTACCACAGTAGAAGAACTGTTAAAGAAATCAGACAATGCCATGTACGCCGCTAAAGCAGCCGGACGCAACTGTTGGCGTTTCTTCGACCCGGCCATGCTGAGCGACGCCCAGGAAAAATTGCGGTTGACCAATAGTCTGCGGCACGCTTTGGAAAATAACGAGTTATCCCTAGTCTATCAACCACAGCTTTCCCTCAAAGACGATCGTCTAATTGCCTTTGAGGCACTGCTGCGCTGGCATAGCACGGAACATGGTTGTGTTCCACCAGGACGTTTTATTCCCCTTGCCGAACAAAGTCAGCTGATTATCCCCATTGGCGAGTGGATTTTATCCCAAGCCTGCCAATTCATCCAGACACTCTCTAAGTTAGGCTATGACGATATACGGATTGCCGTTAATCTATCTCCCAAGCAACTGGCTGACGATCATTTTGTTGGCATGATCAGACAGCTTCTCCACACCACGCCGATTCTTCCAAGCCAACTGGAACTGGAAATTACCGAAAGCGCCTTGTTAACCGCCCTAGATGAGAGCTGTTCCAAACTCCATAAACTGAAAGACCTGGGGGTCAGCCTGGCCTTGGATGATTTCGGCACCGGTTATTCCTCGTTGACCCACTTACGCCTCTTCCCTGTAAAAACATTAAAAATTGACAAGTCCTTTATTGACAACATCCCCGGCAAAGACAACACTCTGGTTGATTCGCTTATCCGTTTTGCCCAAAACCTGAAAATGAATGTGGTTGCCGAAGGAGTGGAGCGCCAGGAACAACTGGATTTTCTCCGTGTCTGCGGCTGCGATCTGGTACAAGGGTATTTCTTCAGCCAACCTCTGTCCATACAAAACGCCATAACATTCTTACAGGCTCACTCTACCCACAATTCCTGCGATGATCATAATTAGCTAAATCGCTGCAGAGGAGGCCCCGAAGTGCTGCAAAAAAAAATGTGGACCCTTTGTCTGGTCCCACTTCTCTTGTTGATCTCTTTCTTTGGTGGCTGTACCAACACCAATCAGCTAGTTGGAACTGCAAACGGAAAAACAGTATTGCGTCTAGGAACAGATACTTCGCCAAATGCACCTGAAAGCAGGGGCGCGCAAAAGCTGGCTGAGCTGCTAAAAGAAAAATCTAATGGCGCTTTAGAAATCCAGGTATATGAAAATGCCCAACTTGGGAACATGCGTGACCGCAATGAAAGTATGCGTATGGGCACTATTGACATGGGCACCACCTCTGTTGGATTTTTAAGCATATATGAACCGCTTATGGGCATTTTTGATTTGCCTTACCTCTATCAAGACAAAGCCCATGAGCTGCGCGTCTTCGATGGACCTATCGGACACGAAATCGACCAAAAACTGCAGGCGGAAGGGCTGCGTGTCTTATGTTACTTTGACGCCGGCTCCCGCCAAATCACCAATAACCGCAACCCCATACGTACGCCTACCGATCTGAAGAGACTGCGCCTCCGGGTTCCCCAAAGCGAAGCCAGCCTTGAAGGCTTCAAAACCCTCGGAGCTTGGCCAATTCCTTTGCCTTTTAGTGAAGTGTATAGCGCCTTACAGCATGGTGTAGCAGAGGGACAAGAAAATCCTGTTTCCCTGATTTTCTACAATAAGTTTTATGAAGTTCAAAAATATCTCTCCCTCACCAATCATCAGTTATTTATACAGGTACTTCTGATCAGCGAAAAAACTTGGCGAAAATTATCCCCCTCCGAGCAGCAGCTAATCATGGAAGCAGCCCGAGAAGCACAGGACTACGAACGAGAACTAGCCGCCAGAGAAGAAGTCAAACTTCTTGAACACCTAAAAGAAAAAGGCATACAAATCAACGAAATTGACCACCCCGAAGAATTTGCCGCAAAAGCCTTTCCCTTACGTGAAATCTACAGCAAACGTCTTGGCCAGCAAGCACGCCACCTCTTCGAACGAATTGATGCACTACGCCAGTAACAAAGATGAAAAGGCCTTATATCATACTATTTTGCAAATCTCCCATCATCTCTTGTTGTCGCAAGCTTATGCATATTCTGCTCAAACCAGCCGGCTTTTACATCTTGCCGGGCATCAAATTCAGCTACATAAGGCTTTATATCCAAAAGAGGAGTTCCATCTACAATATCTACATCCCTGATACATAGTTTATTTCCTTCCACGTTGATGAGACGCACTACTGAAAAACCAATGGAGTTTGGCCTTCCCGGTGATCGTGTAGCAAAGATGCCATGCAGTTCATCGCCCAGAAATGGCTTAACCAATAAACCAGACTCCTTTACCAGATGCAGGTGATAAAGAAGGATCAGATGTGAAAATCCTTCAATATCTTTCAATCCCTCCCGATAGTCAGGATATACTTCAATGATACCTTCTACATCCCGTGCCGCCGTGGGTTGGATAGGCGTTCCTTTTGGCTCTTTAAACGGCGACTGAATGACGCCAATTGGTTTATAATAGATCATCATTTCACCTCTACGTCTTTTTGATGTCTTGGCGGCATAGCCGCAGTTAACAAATTGTCACCCCCGGTTCGGCCGGTATTAGATCAATGCACCCTCCGTTACGCAATATATCCCGGATTGCGGATAGTTGACGGTCCAATTTCTCCAGCAAGACCAAATTATGGCGTTCTTGTTCTGAAGTCACAATGACCTTCTTTATTCCACCGTTTTTGATCACCAGCCGCTTATCGCCCATTAAGGCCAAAATCGGGTCGTGAGTAGCCATCAATACAATTTTTTGTCTGTCAACCAAAAGCCGGATCGCGTTTTGGCGGTCAATTCCGGCATTCTCAATTTCATCAATTAGGATAATCGGCGATTTGCTCAAATAGGCCGCATCAGCAATCATCAGGGAACGGGACTGACCGCCGCTTAATGAGGTAACCGGCGTAGCTGGCAAAAACTTCTCGCCAGCTAATTCGTTGGCTTTCGCAATAATGCTAGCACAAATTTCCGCCGCATTTTCCACCATTCGGCTTTCGGCATGCATCTGAACAAATTCCTCAACCGTCAAATCCATAATGAAATTCATATTCTGCGAAAGTTGAGCAACCAGCTTATGTTCTATAGAAAAGCGGCGTTTGACATCCGGAATCTGATTATTGATCAGTATCTTTCGTTTTGTCGGTGTATCCCGTTGAGCAATCCACTCAATATCTGCCAGCAAACAGCTCTTCCCCGACCCTGTTGGTCCCACGATGCAAATAACTTCACCGGCATTAATTGTTAATACTATATTTTCACTCTGACCGTCTTTGTCTTGTCCACCAACAATAGTAACCGATTTGACTGCCTCCTCCTCAACCTGCAGTTGCTGCATCTGAGTCATAAAAGCGACAAATTGTTCGATAAGAACCTGCTGATCCATCCCTAAATCCTGGGAAGTTTCTTCGTCCATACTTGAAAAATAATTACAAACCCGGTCAAACGATTTAACCGGCAATGGTAAGGCTTGAAAAAAATCAGCCGCATACGGATAGGCAGTAAATAATTCTTGCATAGTCATAGAAAATAGCTTTTCCCACACTTAGACCCAGTCCCTTCTCAGTCTAACTCCATTTTTTTCACATTACCCATTTGGAAGTCCTCGCCAATACGAACCTGCCCCAAACAGTACGAACAAGTGGCAGCCGGCATGGAAAAACGCAGTTGACTGCCAATAAGACTTTCAAACTCAGCGGCCTTACAAAATAATTCTTTGGCTTCCTGAGCTCCTTGCCCGGTAATGCCATTAAGATGAACAATTACTGCCCGGGGATTGGCCTGTTTGACGCGAAAAGCAAAGACCTCCCGTTCCCCTTGCGAGACAATGTCCCCTTTGGTAATCACAACAATATCAGCCAGTTTTAGCATTGGCCCAATTTTTCGCGGGGTTTCAACGCCACTCAAATTATCAATCACACATACTGCCAGCGCCCCGCGGATATGCGGCGAACAACGGTTACATAGTCCGGCGCTTTCACTAATCAACATCGCAAAGTCTTTCCGGTTTGCCCATGCTACACAATCTTCAATATTGCTGACAAAAAAATGGTCTGGACAAATATTGCCTGACAGTCCAGTCCTGGCAACTATACCCTTTTTTTGATAAAATTCCTGATCCTTAGTCGATAAACAATCAAATTTCACAACCGCCACTTTCATTTTATCCTGCTGCAAAACTTCAGCAATCTTGGCAATCGCTGCCGTTTTCCCTGCAGAAGGCGGACCGGATACAGTAATTAACTGCATAATTACACCACCGTTACATACTCTGTATTTTTAAACTTTCCTTGCCGGATCTGCACCGTGCGCCTTGCCCTGTCAGCTATAGGTTTTGAACCATAAAGTAATAAAATTAGCCAAACTAATGAAGAGTTTGGCTAACAAAAAGATGTGCTTATAGTTTTGCTATCCTGTCCATACCGCACTCCTTTTCAGAATGATATAACTAATCTTTCTAGTTATACCTGAGGGCTCGCCAACGTCCAATAGGTTAGATTTACAATTTGAAATCGAATTGTAAATCTAGCGTTTTCACTCTATTTATCTTAGCATACGAGTTAAGACTCCCACCTCTATAGGCGGCGTTTGTTCAAGTGGATTTGACTCTCCACCTGAACCTCTGATGTTTCAGCTTTGCTGAAACGAGTTCACTCTATCTAAAATACAATATCACAAAATAAAACATAAAACAACATAGTGAATCCAACTATTCCCGCAATGCATTTCTCAATACTTCATCCACCTCTTGATCAGATAGCTGATAATGATAAAAGCGCTGATAAAATTCTTTTGTCTCTGCCTTAATATCCAGTTTTACATATTCCGGATAAAGCAGGTTTGCCAGCCACTTAACAGCCAAAATTCGGTTGACAGATGGTGGTTTGTCAAGCCAATTGAACGGATTGGACGGAATTTCGTAAACCTGTCCGGTTTTAACCGCTTTGATGTTTTTCCACTCATCGTTGTTCATTATGTAGCCACGAAGCCCACCAACACTCTCTAAACTTTTTTCATAACCTACAATAATAACATCCGGATCCCAGATCATCACTTTTTCCAATGATACTACAGCCTGACCAGGACCTGCATTCAGCGGAACTTGGACCACATTAATGCCCCGAACAAAATCCAGCACTTCGGTATGCACTGAACCGGAATGATTGGTTGTCAACCCATTTGTTCCTTGAGCAATATAAACCCGCGCCAATTTATTCTGGGGTATTTTTTCAACAATTGCCTTAACTTCCGCAATCGTTTTTTCGCAATAATCTCCCAGTTCTTTCGCCCGCTCCTTATCGCCAATAACAGTACCGATAAAGTCATAAGTTTTGCCAATATTAGCAAGAGACCCATCAAATACTACTACTGGTATATTTATCTGGTTTTGTGTTCTATCCGCAAACAATACAGCAGCAGAATTGTCTTCGTTTGTCACCGAGGTAGAAATAATAACGTTTGGGCTAGCTTGTAATATTGTTTCGTAATTCGCCTTGGATATTGTCCCTCCCTCACCATAGCCTCCTCCTAATGTTGGCAAATCAAGGTATTGCCTACTAATATATTTTACTTCTCCGGCTGTCAGCGGCATATTATTTAATCCCGCAAGCTTATCAGGATTAATAGAATATACCAGAATTGTACCGATAGGATTAGTTGTAAAGACTTTTTTTACTTCCAGGGGAATGGTCACCTTTCTCCCGACCATGTCGTTCACTTCCATTGCTGATCCTTTATTTTCTTGAAAAACCACTTCTTTTCCGCACGCTGTCAATAAAAGCATCAGCAAAGTTACCACAAATAATAGGCATGATCTTTTTAGCATTAGATACTCCTCCTTGTCGTCAGTCAGTTATTTTATATCAATTATAGCTATTTATAATCTAAAAATTGATTAATATATATATAACTTGCAAACTTTTACACATACGAATATAATTGAATATAAAAAACATAATCTATTATCATTATTTGTTTGTGTTTGTTTATGTTGTAAACTGTTATTACTTCATAATTATATCCAGCAATAGAAAAAATGTCAGTATCCACGGTTACAAAACAAAGAAGGTTGTGGTATTCTTGCAAGAAAATTTATACAAATTTCTTTCGGAATCACCCATGTTTTCCGGTATTTCTTCCGATGCACTAACCATAATGTTTGCCTGTCTTAAACCAAAAATCATAAATTATTCCGCGAAATCTTACATCATTGCTCAAGGCGATAACATAACTGATATGGGGCTACTAATCAACGGCACAGCATCTATAATTAAAGAAAACCTGCTAGGAAAGCGCATGCTAATAAAAGTGCTGAAAAAAGGGGAAGACTTCGGTCTAAGAGCTATCTTTTCCAGGAAAACAATTTGGCCAATTTCAATAATTGCAGAAAAAAGCTGTACCGTAATATTTTTGCCACGTGATAAACTTGTCAATAAATGCGAAAATTCTTGTTTAAATCGTGAAAAGATATTGCAAAACATCATAACTCGTATGGCAACAAAAGACTTTCGTCTACATCGCAAACTGGATTATATTGCAATCAAAGGTTTACGAAAAAAAATCTGCATGTATTTTCTGGAACAGTATAAAATCACAGGTAAAAATACTTTTACACTGCCGCTAAACCGCAATAATTTGGCTGACTATTTGTATGTTTCCCGCCCCGCTATGTCCAGAGAAATCGGTCGCATGAGAGATGAAGGTATTATCGACTGTCATCGCTCATCTGTCACTCTCCACAACGTAGATTTATTAAAACTGATCTTAGAAGAAACTTAATCACCTATCCGTAGGCAGCGCTTTCAAGACGCACTAAGCAACCCCTACGTCAAAAGGGGCTGTGAGAAAACTTATTTCTAAGTTTTTTCACAGCCCTACTTTTATATCAAATTAACATCTCTCCTACAATCACTAACGTTTTCCCTGCTCAAAGGGTTCCCCGGACGCACGCGGAGGTTGTGTTGTTTTAGAAAATAAAACAAGTACAATCAGCGTTACAATATACGGGAATGTTTTAAGTACTAAGCCCGGTATATGCGCCAAAGCTGGAATAGCCTGTGCAGATGTCGCTATCGTACTGGCAAAACCGAAAAAAAAGGTAGCCCCTAAAATACCAAGCGGTTTCCATTGTCCGAAAATCAGTGCCGCCAAAGCTAAAAAACCTAAACCAAATACTGTGCCATTAAACTCACCTGAATAGGTTGTCAGGACAATAGCACCACCCAACCCGGCACAGGCACCTGATATAATGACCGCCAGATAACGTATCAACTGCACATTAATCCCTGCCGAATCAACGGCCTGCGGATGTTCCCCACAAGCTCTAAGACGCAGTCCAAAAACAGTCTTATATAAGACAAAATAAGTTACTGTCAATATAAACAGCGTAAGCCAGGTTGTCGCGTAGGTATTGGTGAATAACAATTTTCCGATCAGTGGCACATCACTAAGTACCGGTATATCAAACCGGGTAAATGGGCTAATCTGGATGTTGCCGCTGCCTGTCATATTACGGGCAATAAACACAGTAAGCGCACCGGCAATCATATTGACAGCCGTTCCACTAATTACCTGATTAGCCTGTAAACTAATGCTGGCAAACGCATGCAACAGGGAAAAAAGCGCGCCCGCCAGCACTGCCGCCAAAAGCCCCAGCCAGAGAGCCTGACTATGCATAACCGGCTGCAAAACTGAGATTGTGATAGCTGCAGTAAAAGAACCGATAACCATTAAGCCTTCCAGCCCAATATTAACCACCCCACTGCGCTCACAATATAAACCGCCAATCGCAGTAATAAGCAAAGGAATGGCAAACGCAATTGCATAAGGTGAAATCTGCTGCAAAACCTGCCACAAATTAAGCCCCTCCTTTTTGCCTTTTTAGAAGCTTATCAATACCTTTTTCAATAAGAACACTTGTAGCCGCAAAGTAGATAATTGTGGCAATAATAGTGTCGGCAATTTCCGGTGGTATACTGGTCATAGCATTCATAAAACCTTTGCCGGAATATAACAAACCGAAAAATAATGCGGCTCCCAAGACTCCCCACGGTGAATTAGCCCCTAATAAAGCTACAGCAATACCATCAATTCCCTGTGACGGCAATATCCCGATTTGAAGGTTGGTAGTATAACCACAGTATAGTGTCATACCGCCCAAGCCGGCCAGAGCCCCGGCAATCACCATCGAAAGAATAATACTGCGGCCAGCGTTAATACCCGCATATTCCGCTGCATAGCGATTGAACCCCACAGCCTTTAACTCAAACCCGAGTGTTGTACGTTGCAATACGAATACACTAAGCAACACGGCGGCAATTGCCAAAAAAATCCCCAAGTTAATATACGAGCCGTTAAATAACTGTGAAAGCCAGTCTGTACGTAGTGAAGCTGCCTGCGGGATATTCCGGGATTCTGTTTCAAATGAGCCTTTGAAGTAGGCTGGCACAAGATAGTATACCAACCAGTAGGCTATCCAGTTAAGCATTATCGTAGAAACCACTTCATGGACATTAAACCTGGCTTTAAACCAGCCTGTTATTGCCCCCCATAAACCGCCGCATACCATTGCCGTCAATACCATGGCTGTTAGCAGCAGCGGCTTGGGAATATCCACTGTCAACCCCACAGCAATAGCACAAAAGCCGCCGATTAACATCTGACCGGCTGCACCAATATTAAAAAGACCGGTTTTAAACCCGAAAGCCACTGATAACCCGGTAAAAATCAGGGGTACAGCCGTTGCAATTGTGTTCCCAACCCGTTCCAAGCTCATTAATCCGCCACGAAATAAAAGCTCATAGCCAGTTACCGGATCATGACCGGTTAAAAACATAAAAATGGCTCCAGCTAACAAGCCTAACAGGATGGTCATCAGCAGAATAAGAGCCTCTTTTTGACTTTGACAATTTATTTTTGTCAAGAGTCTGCCTCCTTTCGCATACCAGCCATCATCATGCCGAGGTCATTTTCATTTGTGGCATCAGCCTGGACTAACCCAATCAATTCGCCCTGACTAATAACCGCAATACGATCTGAAAGATTCAAAATCTCCTCCAGTTCCAAGGATACCAACAACACCGCATAGCCGGCATCCCGCTGCGCAATTAACCGTCTATGAATATACTCAATCGAGCCAATATCAAGACCTCTTGTCGGCTGTACGGCAATCAGAACCTTAGGATTAAGACTTATTTCCCGTCCAATGATGGCTTTTTGCTGATTACCGCCTGACAACAACCTGGCGATCGTAACAGAGCCTTGTGCGGCACGAACATCAAAATACTGCATAATCTCTTTTGCGTAATGCCGCACAGCAGGGCGGTTTAACACATAGTTTTTGGAAAACGGCGGCCGGTCATAAACTTCAAGCACCAGATTATCTTCCAGACTATAGTCAAGCACCAGGCCCCGTTTCCGGCGGTCTTCCGGCACATGTGCCAGTCCGGCATCAATCCGCTCTTTAATGGTTAAGGAAGAAATATCATTGCCTTGTAATAGAATTTGGCCTGTCTGAATCTTTCTTAAACCAGTTATAGCCTCGACTAGTTCTGCTTGCCCATTGCCGTCTATACCGGCAATACCGAGAATTTCACCGGCATGTATACAAAAAGATATTTCTTTAATTGCCGGCCTCTTGCTCTGGTTAAGTACTGTCAATTCCTTGATTTCCAGTAGCACTGCCCCCGGAGAGTATTCCTCTTTTTCCACTTTTAAAAAGACCGGCCGCCCGACCATCATCTCCGCCATCTCTTCTTTACTGCAGGAAGCTACATCTACCGTACCAATACATCGTCCCCGTCTTATCACTGTACAACGATCAGCTACCGCTTTAATTTCCTTTAGCTTGTGAGTAATGAGAATAATAGCCTTTCCCTCTGCGGCAAGGTTTTTCATAATCTCAATAAGATCGGCAATTTCTTGTGGCGTAAGAACAGCTGTCGGTTCATCAAAAATCAGGATTTCTGCATCACGATACAACATTTTTAAAATTTCTACCCGTTGCTGCATGCCTACAGAAATATCCTCAATTTTCGCATCCGGATCGACATTCAGCCCATAACGTTCAGATAACGCTTTTATCTGACGGCTTGCAAATTTGGTGTTGACAATGCCAAGCCGGCCAGGCTCGATTCCCAAAACAATGTTTTCCGTGACAGTAAAGTTATGAACCAATTGAAAATGCTGATGAACCATGCCAATTCCCAAATCATTGGCAACCTTCGGATTAGTAATCCGGACTTCCTGTCCGTGCAGCCGTATTCTGCCACTATCTGGCTGATATAATCCGAACAAAATATTCATCAATGTAGATTTTCCTGCGCCATTTTCCCCCAATATTGCATGTATTTCACCGCGCCGAACGGCTAACGTAATATCATCATTGGCGACAATCCCAATAAACTCTTTACGAATGCCCTGCATTTCTACGACGTACTCCACGCCTGATAACCTCCCCCTATCCAAGACTTGGCTTATGCCAAGTCCTTTAGGACGCTGACCGAAACCGTAGTCGTCCAATCCAGAGAAAATTAACCTTTCCCTCTGGATAAAAGTAGGTCCGGATAAGAGAGTTGCTTGTATAACTACATTCTCTCCCCAATCCGGACCTATTCTTGCTTAATACATTCAGGTGAATTTGGGGTTAAGCATCTATTACGGCATAAAACTTTAACGCAATAACCCTTCACCTTTATCAGCAACCGTTATTTTACCTTCTTTCATGCTTTCAACAATTTCTTTAATCTTACTTGTAACCTCTTCCTTGAGATTTGGGTTGTTAGCCGGAATGCCAATACCATCATTTTTTACATTAAAAGTAAGTGCCTTGCCGCCGGGGAAATTTCCTTCCTTTACACTCTTCACCATATCATAAGCTGCCTGATTAACACACTTCATCGCCGAAGTCAAGATAACTGATTTTGTCTTACCTTCATCATAATAACCTTGTGCATATTGATCTACATCGACGCCAATGACCCAAACTGATTGTCCGCCTTTTGTCCGTGCTACCGCTTCATTAATTACGCCAATACCGACACTGCCGGCTGCGGCAAAGATGACATTGACACCTCGATCATACATCTGCGCAGCCAGTTGTTGGCCTGCCGCAACATCATGAAACGTGCCTTGATAAATAAAGTTTTCGGTTTTTACGCTAATTTGAGTACCTAAATTGGCATTAGCGTATTTTATACCTTGCTGAAAACCCCAATTGAAACGCTGCACAGATGGAAACTCCATACCGCCAATAAAACCAAATTCACCGGTCTTAATCTGTAAAGCAGCCGCCACACCTGCCAGAAAACCCGCTTCATGTTCGGCGAAGTTAATAGCTACTGTATTCTGCTCAACTTTAACCTTACTGTAATCGTTGCCCGGATGCGGAACTCCATCCAAAATCACGAATTTGGTATCCGGATACTTTTCTTGCGCTGCATAAATTGAATTCTCAAACTTAAATCCGGGGGTAAAAATTAGCCTGTAACCCGCATCATGGAAATTGGCAATCTCTTTATCATAATCGGCTGTTGTCGTACCGGACGGGCGCAAATATTTGGGCTTAAAATTGAAATCCGTTCCTGCCTTGACAAGGCCTTCCCATGTTGCTTGATTAAATGACCTGTCATCAATTGTGCCGGCATCTGTACTCATCCCCACCATAAGACTCCCTGCATTCGGAATTTTAGTCTCTTGTATACCGGAACAACCGACAAACAAAATTGACAAACCAAGAATCAAAAAAAATAACCACAGCCTTCTACTGTACATGTCTTATTCCCCCTTGTATCTATCAGCTATAAATATTTCTCCATCCGCACAATGTATCCTGCTAGACTGGCTACGTTTCCCATAAAAGTTTCACCGTCAACTCTCGCTGTTTGGTTTCAACCTCTACTCAAACATCCAACACTGCCACTTGCCTTACGGGCAATAAAAAACACCTACAAGTAAGTAGGTGTTTTAACCAACCAGCAATTTCCTAATCCCCCAGGCCGTTGCAAAGTACCAGCTTTAAGAACCATGAATTGTCTGAAGGACCTGAGCGACCTCATTACCAACCATGTCTGATAGCGTATCCACTACTGATGCAGTTTCCGTTCCATCCGGACGAGTAACCGATTTATCCACAATATAAGCGTTATCGGCCGTAGAATAAGCCTTTAAATCAAGAGCTACATCCAGTGGTCGAACAGATACCAAAACAATATAATTCACATGGCGCTCATTCCCGTATTTAGCCAATTCTTCGAGGGTAGCATCGGCTGCGCTATTGACGTTACAGCGGTTAAGATCCCGTAACACCTCATTTCCAGACTGTACTTCACTTCCTAAAAGCAAAACGTTTATCTTAAATCGAATTACTTCATTCAGCGCCTTATTTAGGATATCAACCCCCGGAATATAGTGACCGGACGTGTCGATAAAGAGAGCGACAGCTGCAGTCGCGTTACTATCGGCAGCAGCAGAAGCAGGACTGGTAGTTGAACTTATGATAACCAGTGCCAATAAAAAAACCATCAAAACCCTTTTCATTAGACTAACACCTCATTTGGTTAGATATTGTATTGCTCTTGCGTGACTATTACATCATAGCGCAAATTTGTCAAATATACAAAATAATTTAGAGCAATTCTCCTATTTGAGATTTTGAAAAAACATTGACAATTGAATGTTAATATACTAACATTCAATTGTTAGTATATTAACATTCAAGAGATTATACGTACTGAAAGGAAGGATAATCATGATTTGTACTAAATGTAACAACGAAATCCCCGAGGGAGAACAATGTCTGCATCAGGGTAAAATGCTCTGTGAGGATTGTTATCTTGAAATGTTGGAACCCCCGCGTACGTGTGATGTTGCCGCCGTATATGGTGCTAAATTGGCCCGTAAAATGGCAGGCCAAGAAGGAAGCGACGGATTAACTGAACTACAAAAAAACATCTACAATTACATTAAAGAAGCAGGTTCAGTTACTGCCGAGCAAATTATGAACAAATTTAATTTATCGAAGTTACAGTTGGAAAGAAACTTTGCCGTATTAAGACATTGCGAACTTGCTCATGGTTTTATTGAAAATGGTAAAAAAATGATTAAAATTTGGGGAGAAGATACCCTGGGTAAAATGAATATTGATTGAAGAAGAAAGGCAATGGCACTAATCGGCCTGTAGTACCGCCACCCCCTGCCTTAAAGAAATTATGCCCCCATAAGGTGCTGGTACTCCGGCAACTTCCGCAACTCCCACCCGGCCTTTGCCGGAAAAAGCGTTCCGTAGGAGAAAAGCCGGGCGGTATTCCGTTAAAAAATCCGTACTGTTTGAGCGTAGCGAGTTTACGGATTTTAGGAATATCGCCCGGCTTTTCAGCTTTTGGACGCTTTGGGCCTAGACCTTTTGTTACTTATGGGGCAATGCCAAAAGTAACACCCCGCTCCTTGTATTCCATTGACTCAACGTAAGACAAAGGACCGCGTTAGCGGTTTTTCTTATGGCCGTCCCGGTGGTCCCACGTTATTAGATTGTTTTATTTCCAGGAAATATTTTCCACGTGATTTGCTAGCTTTAGTAATAAAACTCTTCTCCGGAACAGCGGCTACGGTCGCTGTTCTAAATTGCATTTATATCCCTTAACTTATTTATAAGCAATTATAAACCAATCACTTCACCTCTAGCATAAACTATATACTGAAAACCACATACCCAATATCAACTATGTCAGGAAGAGGTGAAATTCAGGATGGTTCCCCTAAATACAGTGGACACAACACGTATTCCTTATGATACGGCAATTGAGTTGTCGGTTGCTGTATCCCGCATGCAGTGGCCTAAGCCTGCTATGAGCTCAGCCCCCAAGGTAATAATACTAGTACCTGCTGAGCAATTTCCTTATGCCTTTGCTGCTGCTAGTTTGGTGCATGACCCCATTATGGGCAATTTATTGTTTACGCCCCTAGACGAACTTGCGGCCCTTACCCGCGAAGAAATTAAACGTCTGGACCCTCCGGGCGCTGACTCTGCTCCCTCAATCATTGCAATTGGCCCGTTTGAGGCACAAGTCATTCGCGAAATTGAGAGTATGGGCTATGATGTGTTACACATTATGGGAAAAAGCATCTTTACTAGTGCTGTCAAAGTAGCTAAATTGCGGGAACAAATACCACCCGAATCACCAGATGGCCCAGTATGCTTGTTTGTCGTGTCTGCCGATAACCCTTACGAAAGTGTATTAGCTACCTACTATTCAACACATTCGGGGGTGCCCATTCTGTTTACACATAAAGACCGGCTCCCTCGCTCAACAGCTGCAGTCTTACAAGATATGGCTGAAAAAAACGTTTACATTATTGGCGGCAGACATTCAGTGTCAGATAGTGTTTCCCGGGAAATCAGCACTATCGTAGAACCGCCAGTGCGGCGCATAGCAGGCGCTGACCCCTTTGAAACGTCAGTTGAATTCTCTCAATACCATGACCCTGTTACAAACCTTGGTTGGAACAGGAATCACAAGGGATTAGGCGATGCCTTCACGTTCGCTAACTTGAATCGCTGGGATTTGATTGTAGCTGCGTCAAGCTTTGCTCATCAGGGAAAACATACTCCGCTCCTGCTTATCAAAGATGATGTAGCTCCCCCAGCAATATTTAATTACCTTCAATACCTTAAACCACCTTTACGTATGCCGCCTATGCCACCGTTTATGCACGGGTTTATTCTTGGTACTCGAAGGATTATTAACCATACTACCCAAGCAGATATTGAGGAAGCACTTAAAATTAATGAACAATCAGATACTAGCCACGAGGAAATAGGTCCATCCACAGAATAAAGGTAGGTATATAATCCCGGCAACCCCCGCAACTCCCGTAACCCCCCGGCCTTTGCCGGAAAAAGCGTTCCGCAGAAGAAAAGCCGGGCGGTATTCCGTTAAAAAATCCGTACTGTTTGAGCGTAGCGAGTTTACGGATTTTAGGAATATCGCCCGGCTTTTCAGCTTTTGGACGCTTTGGGCCTAGACCTTTTGTTACTTTTGGGGATGCCAAAAGTAACACCCCTCTCCTTGTATTCTTTAGCTTAACCGTGCGCAATTTTCGGTAATAAATCAAGTTGATTTTGATAATTACTGCCTAATAGCCTTTTTTCAAGACGGTTTATAAATATTAATTGTTCTCGCTCTATTTTCCTCTTTGCTTCTGCTATCGAAAAAAAGTCGATCTTATCAATTTCGGGAAATAGACAAACCTGACCCGATTGGGGAGGCCATTCTAACTGGAACGCATTACTTTGCACTGGCTTAGATACATCCCAATCTCCCTCAAATGCCCAAATATGTAGAATTCTTTTATACTTTCCCGGAGCGCTACCAAGATAAATTGAATAAGTTAAATCCGGATTGATACCAGTTTCTTCAATAAACTCCCGCACTGCACCTTCAACAATTGTTTCACCAATCTCAAGATGCCCCTTGGGAATCCCCCAATATCGGTCATCTTTATTTTCAAAATATGGTCCACCCGGATGCGCTAACAGTAACTCTAATCGTCCAGTATTTATCCGATACAACAGTAAGCCAGCGCTTACATTATGGTGCACTAGATTCACTCCCCTCGAACCTGTATCGAAATAAGATAAGACTGGGCTTGTGCCAAGTCTTTTAGGACGCCGACAGAAGTCTTCGTCGCTCTATCCAGAGAAAGTTATTCTTTCCCTCTGGATAACAAAAGTCTACTAATATAATATCATGTGGCTATGAGAGTCGCGTTAATTCAGTATTAATTTTTAATTAATTTGAATGAAATATATCTATCTGTATTATCACAGGCCTTCCTAAGTTACGCTATTTTGAACAATGAACTTTGCTATACAATTACCTCCACCAGCAATGCTAATTGCAAACGTACATACTCAAAATATTGTGCTGGAAAAAAAAACTTACTCTTCCATACTTATAAATAAAATCCCTTCTAAAGTAACAAACTAACGTTAGCAACCTAAAGGAGGGTATATTCCAGATGCCTAATGAAACCTTAATTAAAAGCCAAGATGCTACCAACCGCGGAGACGTTGAATCAGTTCTCAATAAAGGTGACGCCAGTGGTACAAATAATCCGGACCAACATTTTGATATTCACAAAAACGCGAAAAAATACTACGACATTGAAAAAGCACCTTCATCTATGCCTGAAGTGCATAAATGGCAGCGCGAACATATTAAGGTTCACGACCAGAGCAAAGATGGGTTTCCCCTCAACATTATCATTGACCCGGCTATACGTGAAATGTATCAGCACGTACACGCCCAAGGTTTAACCAACGTATTTGACCGTTTTGAACAGCAAGAAAAAATCCGCTGCAATTTTTGTTCTTCTGGTCTATCCTGCCAACTATGTGCCAACGGCCCCTGCCGCATTAGTCCCAAAGCGCCTCGTGGCAACTGTGGTGTTGATGCCGATGTTATGGTATCCAGGAATTTTGTCTATCGTCATGTCACCATCGGTACATCCGCAAATATATTCCACGCCCAGCAAGCCGCCCGTACCCTGAAAGCAGCTGCCGAAAAACCAGATAGCGGCCTAAAAATCCGCGACAAGCAAAAACTTTTAAAATATGCTGAAATGGCAGGTTTAAATAGCCATGAGGATGCTAATAAAGTAGCTGTTAATTTTGCTAATTGGGTGCTTGCAGATATGGGTAAACCCTACTGGGAAGAATCAGCTATGGTTCAAGCCTTTGCACCACCCAAGCGTCAAGAGTTGTGGCGCAAACTTGGTATTTACCCCGGTGGTGGCTTCAGTGAAATCGGATTAGCCCAAACCAAATGCATGACCAACCTTAATGCCGACCCTGTAGATTTTCTACTAACGTCTGTCCGTCTGGGGGTAATCAATGAATATCAGGGTCTCTTTGCACTTGATATTCTGCAAGAGATCCTTATGGGAACTCAAAAAATTCGCGCTGCCAAGCAGAATATGGGGCTCCTTAAACAAGATATGGTTAATATTATTACCAACGGCCATATGCCATTGACGGCCCATGTGGTTATTGAACTAGCTTCTACGCCGGAATGGCAGGAGAAAGCAAAAAAAGCAGGTGCCAGTGGCATGCAGATACTGGGCCATGTCTGTGAGGGTCAACAGTTGCTAAATTACAAGGATACGGGAGAAATGAGTGCCTATGGTGGTCAGGAAGGCGAATGGTTATCTGAAGAATACCTGTTTGCCACAGGTGCAGTTGATCTCTTTATGTTTGATTATAACTGTACCATTCCGACCTTGCCGCTCTACGCAGAACGCTTTGGCACTAAAATGGTTAGCACCCATGAGGTTATTCGCATGCCAGGCACTGAAGTTGTCGAATTTAAGCCTGAGGAAATGAAAAAACAGGCCGAAAAGATTCTCGAAATGGCAATAGAAGCCTATGCCAAGCGTAAAGCCGAAAACCGGGAGATATACATCCCGCCCCATATATCTGAAGGTTGTGTAATTGGTTTTAGCACCGAATCAGTGAAAGAAGCACTTGGCGGCACCTGGAAACCACTTATTGATGCAATTGCCGCCGGTAAGATACGCGGTATCGCAACTATTGTTGGCTGCACTACCGCCCGCTATGGTCAAGGCGGCAGTAATATCTTCCGTATTACCAAAGGCTTAATCGAAAAAGACATACTAGTATTGTCAGGCGGTTGTACTTCTGCAGTCATGCAATATTCCGGGTTAACCAATCCACAAGCTGCCGATGAATGCGGACCTGGTCTCAAAGAAATCTGCAAAGCACTGGGTATCCCACCGGTTCTTTCCTACGGAGCTTGTGTCGACATTGGAAAGATGACCCAAACAGCTAAAGAACTTGCCGACGCTCTAGATGTTGACACCAATAAATTGCCACTTGTTATTGGCGCTCCCGAATATCTTGAACAAAAAGCTGTTGCTGATGCTTGCACAGCTATCGCACTCGGCTGGCTGGTGCATGTAGCTCCCGTACCATCAGTTACTGGCAGCGATCTTGTAGTCAAAACATTAACCGAAACGACTGAAACCCTGGGACTTGGCAAACTTACAGTAGAAACTAATGCTGATAAGACTGTACAAATATATATTGACCATATTGAGAAAAAACGCAAAGAATTAGGGTTACACTAAGTACAACGTAGTTCAACAACTACACACTACCAGCTTGTACAACAACCGGGCAATCCCCCAAGGAGATTGCCCGGTCTTTTAAAATTTTTTTCTGATCGTGGCCGTGTATGATGTTTTCACTATTTGATTCGAAGCAGATTATAGGCTTTAGCTGAAGTATCGGCAATAAAATTACTGGCATAGGGAGCAGCGCGTTGAGTAGTTGTGTAAACACTAATGAGTATCAGATCACGGCCGTCATCAACAATACCTACGTCACATTGCACTCCCGGAAGTTCACCTACTTTATGCAACACTTTAGCCTTTTGCATATAGCGTGGAATTTCTTCTTTGAAAATAGTCTTACCCAGTTCTTCTTTTAGGATAGCAGAGAATTCTTTTCCCAGATAGGTCTCATTATAAATTGTTTCAATAACCACAGCCATTTCAGATGGAGTTGTTACACTGTGATAGCCGTATTGGGAAAATGCCTCCCGACTATGTATTCTGGTATGGACAAGTTTAAGATCTGTCAATACGCGCGTAAGTGCGTCTGGTTTTTTTCGTTCAATATCATCTAACAATTGATAAAAAGCGGGATTGTCACTGATTACCATCATTTGCTTAATGTTGCTGTCATAACGTTTTTTTTCGTTTGTTGTAGCCTCTGAATATAAGTATTTGTAAATGGCAAGCGCAACTACAATTTTGTGAGTTGACGCAGTGGGAAAGATGGTATCCTGATTAAACCCAAAAGCCTGACCTGTTTTTAAGTTCTTTGTGTACAAACCTGCCTTACCCTCAAATTGCTCTAAGCTGCGCTGAAGCTGTCCCGACAAGTCAGTCTGTGACTGCACACGATCAGTGACAGGAGGTGCCGCCGCTTCTGGTTTTGCCTGCGGGGTGTTGTTGCTGCTGCCACAGGCAACTAAAGTAAAGGAGAGCATGATTAGTAAAAATGTAGTTGTTAATCTTAGCATACTAAAATCACCCCAATTTTAGTATGCTACTTGGAACGAATGTCTATCCTGGCAATTATAGATAGTAAAACGTTAAAAGCTAAATGCAGCCAGCACAAGTACTGGCTGCATTAGTGAGCAACTGCGTAGCATTTGCCTGCTGCGCTTAGTAAGACAAAGTTATTCACCTATACCGGATTTTAACGATTCAGCTGCTGCTTCTTTTTTGGGGATTGCCAACACAGAGATAGTGCCCAGAATCGCGAAAGAAGCTAAGAAATACATACCGGCGTTGGTCGAACCAGTTGCGTCTTTCAGGAAGCCGACCATATAAGGCCCGAAAAAACCACCTAAATTGCCAAACGAGTTAATAATCGCAATACCGACAGCAGCGGTAGCTTCCGACAGATACAAATTCGGCAATGTCCAGAACGTGCCAACAAACGAGTAGATGGCGGCCTGGCTTACGCACAGTAGCAACATTGAGACCATCAAATTATCTGTCATGGTTAAACTAATCAAGCTAAAAAAGGCTATTCCTATTGGTAAAGCAGTATGATACCGGCGTTCTTGTGCGGCATCAGAACGTTTAGCGACATAAACCATAGCAATTATAGCAAACATATAGGGAATAGTGGATATCAAACCAATATTTGACAAGCTCATAGCTTTAGCCAGATTTTTCAATATCTGCGGCATCCACATTCCAAGACCATAGAGAGCAAGTACATAGCACAGGTAACAGAAGGCTAAGTGCCACACCCGGCCATTCTTAAATACTTCCCATTTACTAGCGACCTTGACCTTTAATTGTTTGGCTACATGCTCACGTTCCAGTTCTGCAATAAGCCACTGTTTTTCCTCAGCATTCAAGAACTTTGCCTGGTCAGGTCTGTCCACCATAACAAAGAGTGTAACAATACCGAGGATAATGGCAGGCAATCCTTCCAAGATAAACATCCAGCGCCAGCCAGCCAGCCCCATCCAAACCACGTTTTCCATAATCCACGATGATATTGGACCAACAACGATATTCGCCAACGCCATCCCGCACATAAACAGTGACATGGTTTTGGCAAAATGCTTCGTCGGGAACCAAAACGTAAAATATAAGACAATACAAGGATAAAAACCAGCTTCAGCGGCGCCAAGCAAGGCCCGCAGGATCGCAACATGGGTAACATTTTGGGCAAATGCCAGAACAACCGTTACTAGTCCCCAACTAACAAGAATCCTGGCAATCCATTTCCTAGCACCTACTTTATGCATAATAACATTACTAGGGACTTCGAAAAAGAAATATGTTATAAAGAAGATACCGGCCAACATACCAAACGTACTGGCGCCAATCCCCAAATCCTTATTCATTTGCAAAGCAGCAAAACCAATATTAACCCGGTCTAACATAGCCACAATGTACAAAAGCATAACATACGGTACAAGTTTCCACCGTATTTTACTCATTAGCTGATGCTCGCGTTCTTCAGTGAAATTTATCGTTGCCAATTAACTACACCTCCTAAAAAATTTCAACTACTACTCTTTCTCAGCATAGACCCTAACATAACTGTCACCTATCCTTTTTTAAAAACCTCCTTTCACCAAACTTACAGTTTTCGATCAAACAGAACTTATGCTGTTCGATATTATCAAACACTGTTTGTATTCGTCTTTAATCATACTTTATCCTAACTACCACTTAATTGTCAATATATTTTTTTAATATTCACATTTGTAATAATTTTGGCAATATTTAACGATTTTGGGACCGCGCCTACAAAAAAATTCTCCTAAACCAAAGTTGGTTTAGGAGAATTTAAAGTGCAATTCAAATTTATGCTGAATAGGCTTCTTTTTTCTTTTTCTTCCAATGTAATTTAGCCACAATCCACTCTACAACCACAAATAATACCGGGATAAGAAAGATGCCAAAAGCCGTAGCGATCGTCATACCGCCAACAACCGCAGTACCCATCGCCTTTCTTGCGCCAGCACCGGCACCGCTAGCCATCGCCAGCGGCAGACAGCCAATAATAAAGGCAAAAGAAGTCATCAGAATCGGGCGCAGACGTAGTGCCGCAGCTTCGATAGCAGCTTTGACCGGGTCCATCCCCTTATCCACCCTGACTTTTGCAAATTCGACGATCAAAATTGCATTTTTAGCGGCTAAACCGATTAGCATAATCACTCCAATCTGCATATAAACACTGTTTTGCAGATTCATAGCAAACTGAGACAATAATGCCCCGAAAATACCGGTTGGTACGGAAAGCATGACAGCATAAGGAACGCTCCAGCTCTCATACAGTGCCGCCAGACATAAAAAGGCAAATACCAAGGCCATTGCCAAAATTTGCATGGTTTTGCTGCCTGCCTTTTTTTCCTCCCGGCTTTGCCCTGACCATTCCACGCTAAAACCGGAAGGCAGCGTTTCTTTAGCCAATTTTTCCATAGCAGCGAGAGCCTGCCCGGAACTATAGCCTGCTCCTACAGAGCCGTTGATCTGAATGCTGCGCGCCGCATTGAAACGAGTAATAATGGACGGCCCTGTAGTCAACTTAGGTTTTAATAAAGTATCTAATGGAATCATAGAACCATTTGAGGAACGGACATAGATAAACCGCGTCATGTCCGCTTCATTGCGAAACATTGTATCTGCTTGCATAACCACTTTATAGGTACGGTTAAACATGTTGAAATCATTCACCTGGGTACCGCCAAAATTGACTTGTAAAGCCGTGAATACATCATTTAACGCGATACCAAGATTTTTTACCTTTTCTCTGTCAACTTCGAACTCATAGCCGGGAGAATCACTTTTATACGTAGAGTATACTGCAGTCACTTCCGGCATTTGATTGGCAGCAAGCACAAATTTCTTCGTCATCGCATCCAGTTCTTCCTTGCTATGGCCGGACATATCCTGCAATATCATAGTAAAACCGCCGACCATGCCCAGACCTGGCAAAGAAGGAATGTTAAAGGCCATAATAGATGCTTCCGGATACAGACCCGCTTTGCTATAAACCTGAGTAATGAGAGAATCAATCTGGGTAGCGGGATCCTTTCGCCTACTCCACGGTTCGAGTCCAACAAAGAGGACGGAAGCGTTGGGTTTGACACCATTTGACAACATATCATAACCGTCAACTGAAATAACCTGATTGACACCTGGCAGTACTTTGATTTCTTCTACCAGTCGTCCGGTCACTGCCTGTGTTCTGTTCATACTTGCACCTTCCGGCAGATTAACAACCGTCGCAAAGAACCCTTGATCTTCATCTGGTACAAATGTCGTCGGGACAACTTTGTATAAGTACACCGTTCCCACTAAGATGATTAATAAGAAAATACAACCATATTTTGCCCTGGAGATTAATGATTTCACCGTTTCACTATAAGCGCTAGTGATTCGGTCAAACCAGTCATTAAAATTGCCAAAAAACCGGCCCAAAACACTGCTTTTTACCTGTTCTTTATGTGGTTCTAATAACAAAGCACACAGTGCCGGGGTCAGCGACAAGGCGACTACCGCAGATAAAGCCATCGACACCGCAATCGTCAAGGCAAACTGGCGGTAGAGAACGCCCACCATACCGCCGATGAAAGCAACCGGAATAAATACGGCGGCCAATACAAAAGCAATGGCAATAACCGGCCCCGATACTTCGTCCATTGCTCGTTTCGTGGCCTCCACAGGTGTCAGTTTACTATAGCGAATGTGATGTTCGACCGCTTCAATAACGACGATAGCATCATCAACAACCAGGCCGATTGCCAACACCATTGCAAACAGCGTTAATGTGTTGATTGAAAAACCAAGAACAATAAAGGCACCAAACGTACCAATTAACGATACGGGAACGGCCAGCATCGGGATCAGGGTCGCCCGCCAGCTTTGCAGAAAAACAAATACAATGATCATAACGAGGGCCATCGCTTCAAGGAAGGTTTTAACTACCTCTGTCACAGATTCTGAAATATAATCCGTATTATCAAAAACAGATATGTATTTCATATCCGGTGGAAAATTCACTGCCGCCGCTGCCACGGCCTGTTTTACACCTTGGATGGTATTCATTGCATTGGCATCGCTGGTAAGTTGAATACCAACCGCAACCGCATTGGCCCCATCCTGTTTTGTTGTATAATTCAATTCTTTCCCAGCATTCTCGATTCGCGCAATATCTTTCAGATAAACAAAGGAGCCATTCGGCTGAGCCTTCACAATGATATTTTCAAAGTCGGCGATACTCGTTAAACGCCCCCGGACTTTAGCAGTATACTGAAACTCCTGCTTTTTAGGTACAGGCATAGCGCCGATTGTACCGGCCGGCGCCTGAACATTTTGTTCCTTGACGGCCTCAATTACGTCGGCAACCGTTAACCCCAGTTCCGCCATGCGATCCGGATTGATCCAAATGCGCCGGGAAAACTCCGACCCAAAAACCATGACATCACCGACGCCATTGACCCGCTTAATAGCATCCCTTAAATAAACATTGAAGTAATTAGTTAAAAATGTATTATCATAAGTGCCCTTGGGTGAAAAGAAGCTCAGCATCGTAGCCATGTCAGACGATGCTTTTTTGGTGGTAATACCAGCTGCGGTTACTTCTGCCGGTAAAGTAGCATTAGCTTGCGCGACACTGTTCTGTACCTTAACGGCAGCGATATCACCATCGACTCCGAGATCAAAGACCACTTCCAGATTATAGGCACCTGAATCATCAGAATTTGAACTCATATAGTTCATACCCTGTACACCGTTAATCTGCTCTTCCAAAACCTGGGCTACTGTCTGATTGACCACTTCGGCGTTCGCCCCGGTATAGGTTGCCGATACCGATACAGTTGGCGGCTGAATCTGTGGATACTGGGCGATGGGAAGACTCAGTCCGGCAATCGTTCCTGCTATTACAATCATAATCGCAATAACAATTGCAAAAATTGGACGCTCTATAAAAAATCTTGCCATAATTGTTCACACCTCCTATGAGTTAACCGATAACTCCAACTCTTCCGGAGTAACGATTGTCACATCAAGCGCCACTCCTTCCTTAACCTTTGTCAGTCCTTCTACCACCACGGTGTCATTTACTGTCAACCCTTCTTTTACAAGGTAATAACTGCCCACCTTTTCCCCCAGAATCACCGGACGGGGCTCCGCTTGATTCTCAGCATTGACAATCATGACCAGCGATTTATCCAAAACCTGCTGTACAGCCCGCTGTGGAACCAGCACTGCATCCTTTATTGGCACGCCGGCGATCTTAACTCTAGCAAACATGCCTGGGATTAAAATCTCATCCGGATTGGCAAAAGAAGCTTTTAACGTCAGGGTTCCGCTATTATTGGCCAAGCTTCTGTCCGCCTGTGTTACTTTGCCCTTTAACGGATACACTTCACCATTACTTAATGTAATCATGACATCCTCACCCCAGTTGTGGCTGGCAATATTGTTTTGCGAAACCTGCCGCAAGCTAAGGTATTCATTTTCGCTCATACTAAACTGTACAAACACCGGATCAAGAGTGCCAACCGTGACTAGCGTGGTACTCCCTGCCTGCACATAAGTTCCCACGCCGACATCATTTACATCAATGCGTCCATCTACTGGTGAAACAACCAAAGTACTGTTTACATCATCCTGAGCCTTTTTTACTAGTGCTTGATAAGAAGCCACGACCGCTTCATTCTGACGTTCGGTCGCTTTTTGAGTAGTCAAACGCTGTTCTGGAATGGCTGCCGCATTCAGCAGGCTTTGATATCGTTCCGTATCAATCCGTGAATTTTCCAAATTAGCCTCGGCTTGTACCAGTTGCGCTTGAGTAGAAAGCAATGTGCTTTCATATTGAATGCTGTCGATGCGAAACAATGGTTGACCCTTTTTAACGATATCACCGCCGGAAACCATTTTCTCAACAATATTACCTGACACACGCGCCTGAATTTTCACTTCATTTTTCCCCTGTACCTGTCCTGCATATTCACTAGCTCTCGTTACCTCCTGCTGGATAACCTTTACGGCTTTAACCGGCACTTCTTTTTCCTGCATCGTCATCCTCGTGCCGCCACATCCTATAATGATCAAACAAATCAGTATAGCACTCAATCCTACACAGTAACTCTTCCTGAATTTTGCTGAAGACACAATTTTCCAACCTCCCTATTTGTTAATGACATTGCCGCATTGCTTTGCTACACCCCAAATTATACCTGCGGGCAACTCAATGGACTCCTAAAATTGACAATTTTGGAGCTATTAAACTATAATAGACTATACAGTAACTGTATAGTCAAGAGGAGATTTTATATCATGTATGATTTTTTACAAAAAAAATTTACTACCGGTCAATTTGCCGCTCTGTACGGCATTAACAAGCGCACCTTGATGTATTATGACAGCATTGATTTGTTTAAACCGGCTATTGTGAAAAAAAACGGCTATCGCTATTATACCTATGGACAAAGCGATCTTTTCGACGTAATTCAACTGCTGCGCAAACTTCGTCTTCCATTGGAAGAGATCAAAAACCATTTGACGCATTGCACTCCACAAAAAACACGAACATTGCTGAATAATCAAAGTCACCTGCTGGAGCAAGAAATTGCCGAGCTTGTATGGCTGCAAAAGGTTGTACAAAATAAGCTTCGCAGCCTGGAAGATAACCTGGAAATCGATTATTCAAAAATCGAAATTATTGAATCCAAAGCGCAAGCAATCGTAGTCAGCGAACCGATTTCCGAAGTATCTCTGGAACAATCAATAAAAGCTATGCTGAAATTTATGCATAACTGCTATCATACCCGGACCTATAATGGATACCCTCTTGGCTATATGATGGATGCCAAAAAAGTGCAACAGGGAAATTTCAGCCAATTAACCAATTGCTTTTACCGTATTGATAAGAAAAACAACGTAGCTATGAATTGGACGTATAAGCCTGCCGGCCATTACCTTGTTGGTTATTACCGAGGACCCTGGACGGAGATGGACCCAACCTTTCAACAACTTGTGGACTATGCAAATAATCACAGGCTTACATTCCTTGGACACGCCTATCTGGAAAGTATCCTGGATGATACTATGGCAGCCATTGAAGATCCCTACTATTGCGAAGCTAAAATTTCAATTTTATTGAAGTGACCATATTTATCCTTGACATTATTTTTCAGCTGCTTTATAATTTGAACATAATTCAAATTATTGAGGTGCACTATGGCCAGACCACCGCAAGATCCTCAAATTCGCATCAACGAAATCTTAGATGCTGCCGATCAGCTATTTTTTACCAAAGGCTACCATGCAACCACCATCAGCGACATTGCCAAAAAAATGGGTGTAGCACAGGGAACTCTTTATTATTATTTTAAATCAAAAGAACAAGTATTAGAAACTCTTCTGGATCGACACGCCGCTTTCCTGATCTCAGAAATCAAAAATATATATTATCTTACCACCACTCCTGCAGAAAAAATAGCCTTAGTAATCTCTGCCGCATTACATAGAGCCAATTATAAAGACGGATTGCTGCTCAATATGCTATATGATGCTCAAAATTTACAACTTAAAGAGAAACTATTTCACCAACTCGAACTGGCTCTCTCTCCCTGGCTGTTAAAAATCGTAGAAGCAGGAATAGCCAATCAGGATTTTTTCGTGTCTTACCCGCCGACTGCCGTAGATTATATTCTAGTCATCACAGATTTTTTAAGTGAAGCACTCTATCAAAAGACTTCTGACGAGATTTTGACATTTCGTTTAACAATGGCAGAAGCTCTTATTGAAAAAGCGTTAGGCGCACAAGAAAAAACAATTCATATCATGCTAACCAGATAAATCAAAACATAACCCAGGGGAAAATTCCGCCATACCCAATATTGGGATGAGCGTTTTTTTTAGAAAGTTAATTGAATGGTATTCAATTAACTTTCTGCTATAAATCAATGCTCAACTAATCAGCAGCGTAAATTTAAACAGTAAAGGAGCACATCACTCATGCAATCAGCAAAGCTAGTCAGTTACTTAAAAACAATAGCAAAAAAGAAATTATTTTATGTTTTAGCGACAGTCGCCTTATGCATTGCCGGTATTTTTTTCTGGAAAGCTCAGAACCAGCCCGCCGCCACGGTTGAAACGATCCCCCTGGTACGCACTGCTGTAGTTGGCGCCGCCGGGGAATTAAAAAGCTATACATATGCCGGGGAAGTGCGCGGTCGCTGCGAAAGCCAGCTTGCCTTTCAGGTGGCCGGTAAAATTATCAAACGTCATGTGCAGCTCGGCAGTGTCGTCAATGCCGGTGATGTATTGCTGGAAATTGATCCCAAAGATCTTAAGCAGACGGTTAACAGCAGTTCGGCTCAGGTCCGCTCCGCCGAATCACAGCTAAAGCTGACAGAAAGCAACCTGCAGCGCTACCGGCAATTATACTCACAAAACGCCATCAGTCAGGCCCAGCTTGACCAGTATGAAAATGCATATGAAGTGGCCCAGGCGGCCGTACAGCAAGCAGTTGCCCAATATGGGCAAAGTTCCAATCAGTTGGATTACAGCCGGCTCTGTGCAGATACATCTGGTGTCATTTCCAGCATTAATGCCGAGGCCGGACAAGTAGTCAGCGCCGGTCAAACGATAGTAACCATTGTCCAAAACGGGGAACGCGAAGTGGAAATCAGTGTGCCGGAAAACCGCATCGAGGAATTACGCACAGCTTCGGAACTCACTATATCTTTTTGGGCTCTCCCTAACCTAAAAGTCAACGGCAAAGTGCGGGAAATCGCCCCTATGGCCGCTCCGACCACCCGCACCTACCAAGTACGCATCAGTATACTGAATCCATCGCCGGAAATCAGGCTCGGCATGACGGCTGCCGTATCTTTAACCAGTGCCGGCGATCAAAACATCAACCTTACTTCCATCCCGTTAGCGGCCATCTATCAGACCAATGACCTACCTGGCGTTTGGGTGGTAACCGATCACACCGTCCATTTGCGTCCTGTCCAAATCGGTGGCCTCGGCAATAACCAGGTGCAGGTAACCGGCCTCCTTCCGGGTGAAATTATCATCACAGCCGGCGTACACAAAGTCCGCGAAGGGCAGAAGGTGCGAGTATCGGATGGTGATAAGCTGTGAAAACATTTAATTTAACAAAGTGGAGCCTCAACCACAAACAACTAATCTACTACTTCATTACCGTCATTTTCCTGGGCGGAATTATTTCCTATCAGAATCTCGGCCGGATGGAAGACCCTGACTTTACTATCCGCCAAATGATCGTATCGGTAAACTGGCCGGGCGCGACCGCCCGCCAGATAGAAGAACAGGTAACTGATAAAATCGAAAAAAAATTACAGGATACGCCGGGACTGGATTATCTAAAAAGCTATTCTATGCCTGGACAATCCGTAATTTACGTGTCCTTGAAAGAAGACGTTGTTGTTGCCGATAAGGTGCATCCAACCTGGGTGGAAGTACGCAATATGGTCAATGACATCAAAGCCACCTTGCCGCAAGGTGTTGACGGTCCTTATTTCAATGACCGGTTTGACGATGTATTTGGCTGCATTTACGCCTTGACCGGTGATGGCTACAGCTATGAAGATTTGCGGGAACAGGCGGAAACTATCCGCCGCCTGCTGCTGGCTGTGCCCAGCGTTAAGAAAGTCGATTTGGTTGGCGTACAGGCGGAGAAAATTTATATTGAAATCGAAGCTGCCAAACTGGCGCAGCTGGGTCTTGCTCCATCAGACATTACCGCTGCCGTACAGGCACAAAATGCCATGACGGCGTCCGGCATGATCGAAACAGCTTCAGATAATATCTATCTGCGCGTATCCGGCATGTTTGAAAATATAAATGACCTGAAAAATCTCCCGATACGCTCTGGAGGCCGTACCTTCCACCTTGGTGATATCGCCAAAATTGAACGCAGTTATATCGACCCGCCGGAGCCGAAAATGGTTTACAACGGCCAGCCGGCAATCGGACTGGCGCTATCGATGGAAAAAGGCGGCAATATTCTTGCCTTGGGTAAATCCCTGGAACAAACGGTGACCCAGATCAAGCAGGAACTGCCCCTCGGGCTGGAGCTCCATACAGTTACCAATCAGCCCACCGTGGTCAAAGAATCCATTAATGAATTCGTCAAAACGCTAGCAGAAGCGGTAGGCATTGTTCTCTTAGTCAGTTTTGCCAGCCTGGGCCTTCGCTCAGGTGTCATCGTGGCGCTCTGCATTCCGCTGGTAATTGCCGGTGTATTCATTACCATGCACATGCTGGGAATTGCCTTACATAAAGTTTCCCTGGGAGCTCTTATTATTGCTTTGGGACTCTTAGTGGACGACGCCATTATTGCCATTGAAATGATGATCGTAAAACTTGAGCAGGGCTGGAGCCATTTTGACGCCGCCTGCTACGCCTATACCGCTACCGCCTTTCCTATGCTGACCGGCACACTCATCACCTGCGCCGGATTCATTCCGGTCGGTTTTTCCAAAGGAAGCGCTTCCGAATTTGTCGGCAGCATTTTCTCGGTAATCACCATTGCCCTCCTGATTTCCTGGGTGATCTCCGTTATAGCAGCCCCCCTGTTCGGGTATCATTTGCTGAAAGTCACTCCCGTCGACAATATGGCGGAGCATGATGCATACAATAAACCATTTTATCGCCTGTTTAAGCGCCTGTTGACCTGGTGCCTGTCCCATCGCCGTCAGGTGTTGGCAGGTACCGTACTCTGCTTTGCCGGCTCACTTCTCCTACTGGGACTGCTCAAGCAAGAATTCTTTCCAGCCTCGACCCGTCCCGAACTCATCGTGGAAATGCACCTGCCGGAAGGAGCCTCCCGGCAGGCAACCGAACGGGAAGCCGCGAAATTTGCAAATCAGTTTGCAGCGGATGATACGATTATCAACTATACATATTATCTGGGAGGAGGAGCGCCACGCTTTGTTCTGACCGCAGACCCGCCGATAGAGAATTCGAATTTTGCCCAGTTTATTTTTGTAGCGAAAGATTTACCATCCCGCATCGAACTGCAGAAAAAAGTTCAACAGCTCTTTGCCACTGAATTTACCACCGTACGCGGCCACACCAAAATCATCCAAACCGGCACATCCGACCCATATCCGGTTATGCTCAGAATCAGCGGTGCTGATCACGATAAAGTCCGGGACATCGCCGGACAAGTGCAGGACATCATGGCCGCCGATCCTCATCTTACCGATATCAGTCTGGACTGGAATGAAAAAAACAAAGTCCTGCGGCTGAACATTGATCAGGCCAAAGCCCGAGCACTGGGCGTTGACAGCCAGACATTGGCAGCCAGCCTCCAGGCTTTGTTATCAGGAACAGAGGTTGGAGAATTTCGCGAAAAGGATAAAACTGTCGGCATTGTTTTCCGCGTCGATTCAGACAGCCGCCAGGATCTTTCCCACCTTAAAGATCTTACCATTCACATTGGCGGCGGCCAGTATGTTCCTTTGGATCAAATCGCTAAAATCTGTTATAATGCAGAAGAAGGCATAATCTGGCGACGTGATTTAACACCGACGATTACGGTCCAGGCCAATACTGCGGAAGGCGTATTGGGGGACGATGCAACTAATAACGCCTATGAAAACTTAAAAGAACTTCGTGCCTCGCTGCCATTAGGCTACAGTATTAAAATCGGCGGTTCCACAGAGTCAAGTGAGAAATCGATACTCTGGCTGCTCCAACCCGTACCGGCGATGCTGATCATCATTATAACCCTGCTCATGTTTCAACTGCACAATATCCCCAAGATGCTCATAACACTGCTAACGGCGCCGCTGGGAATGATCGGCGTCAGCACGGCATTGCTGATGACCGGACGTCCTATGGGTTTTGTCGTACAATT
Source organism: Sporomusa sp. 246TCP1 (assembly GCF_057319775.1). Classification (NCBI taxonomy): domain Bacteria; kingdom Bacillati; phylum Bacillota; class Negativicutes; order Selenomonadales; family Sporomusaceae; genus Sporomusa; species Sporomusa sp. 246TCP1. Next base: position 2,840,979 of record NZ_CM170492.1, read on the forward strand.
GGGCATTCTGGCACTCGCCGGGATTATCATCAGAAACTCGGTTATACTTATTGATCAGATTAACCGGCATATCGACGCCGGCGAACCATTGTGGGATGCGATCATCAATGCAACTGTCAGCCGTTTTCGCCCCATCATGCTCACGGCCGCGGCGGCAATTCTGGGCATGCTGCCTTTGGTTTCCAGTATTTTCTGGGGACCGATGGCTGTCGCTATCGCCGGTGGACTTTTTGTCGCTACCATTTTAACACTCATCATTTTACCGACCATGTATGCGGCCTGGTATAAGGCCAGACCAGCATACGAAAATCACCCCGCTATCACCACTCATCAACCTGGAGGTCATAAACTATGAAACGTAACGCGCTAACACTCTTTATTTTATTTTCCTTTCTTTTAGCCTGCTCGACAGGCCCAGTTGCTGCCAAACCTATCATCACGGCCGATACCACCTATTACGATGTAGATACCGGGCTCTATCTATTAAAGGGCAATGTACGCGTTGAAGTTGGCAGCCGCGTAATAACAGCCGGTCAGGCCAAAGTCAGCCTCAGTTCAATGGAGGTCTGGGGCTCAGACGGCATCACCCTTACCCAGGATGCCATTTATCTTACCGCCGACAGCGTTTACGTCTACGGTACCCAGCACAAAGCGGTACTTAGCGGCGGCGTGACCTTATCGCAGCCCGATATCACCATCACCGCTGATACAGCAGACTACAACTGGCGCACCAAGCTTGGAACCTTTACCGGCAATGTACAGGTCACGCAAGGCACTGACACATGGTCCGCAGATTCTGTAACCTACAATACTAAAACCGGTTCGCTGGAGTAGTCCTATTAAGGCAATCCACCTTAAGACAACGAGAACTGCGAGGTGATATGAATTGAAACGCTTCTTACTGCTAGGCCTATTTACGTGCCTGCTAACATACTTTCCGGTCACAGGCTATGCCGGGGCAAAAGAAGATTATGAAGAAGCCTATACGCTCTACCTTACCGCCGCTGCCAGCGCGGCGGCCTACAGCGGCCGGATCGGCGAGTTGGTCAATCGCTATCTGGAACAGGATGGCTGGCAAATTGATCATTACATTCAGTCCAAGGGCCATACCGGCGCCCGCTACCTGATTGCTCAAAAAGAAGGTGTCCCCTACTACCTTGTAGCGATTGTCGGCACGGAAAACGATAGAGATATTAAAACCGATCTCAAGTTTGATAAAGTATATTTTGCCGGCAGCAATGAGGAAGAATGCGCTGTCAATGCCTCGAAGAAAGATGTTCCCGGCACCGAACCTAAGGTTCACAAAGGATTTAATCAATTTGTACAAGCCGGCTTATCAGCTGTCTTACGCAATCCCCAGCAGGTTAGTCTCGCGCTTTCCGACTTACTCTTATCTGACCCAACCCACAAATTGTACTTAACCGGTCACAGTCTCGGCGGCGCAGCCGCCACTTTGGCCGGAGCCAGACTGCTTAGCGCAGGCGTCAACCCGGAGCAGTTGAAAGTCATTACCTTCGGTGCACCTGCTGTAGGTAATGCTGCGTTTGCCGCCAAGTTCGACCCAAACCTCGATCTGGTACGGATCGTCAATTCCGGCGACGTGGTACCCGGAATCTTGCAAACCCTGGTCGGCGGCTATCAGCAGTTTGGCCGGGAAATTAAATGGTACCCGCCCGATACAGTGGAAGATGGGCATCAATTGATCGGCTACATAGATTCTGCAATAAAAAACTATTATGACAAACGCCGTCTGGCTATAGCGGGCGGAATACAGCTGCCTATCCCGCCCGCTAACAAACAAATAAATCCCGGACGCGTCTATATCGCCCATCTTAGCAGTAACCTTCCTGCTGCTTTGACAAAAGACTTTTTATACATGCAGGAAGCATTACAGGATGAATACCAGCAGACATTACCGGACCATGTCACAGCTGATACTCAGGCAGACTGGCGGGAGCCAGCCAGTGCCTCCGGCTGCCGGTGGGCCATTGTCTCCGAGGTAAGTGCCATGCGGATAAAACAAGAAGAAAACAACACCTACCGCATTACACTAACGCAAACTGTCTATGATGTCACAACCGGTATCGTCGCCACCACTGCCACTTTTTCGACTGCAACCTATAACCTGACTCCCCTGGAAGCCTTCATTCATACATTTAAAGGAATGAAAGCTCATTTGGCGGATCAGTTTGCAAAAACGAAATAATCTTCTTGATCATTTCGTGGCTGTAACATGACGGAACCTCCTCTTAACTATAGTCCATTCCCAAAAAGCATTTATAGTTTTGCTTTTCAACTGACCAACTGCGCTAAAATAAATTTCTGGTAATACCCTCCCTGATTGACCAATAAGTCATGAGGGCCGATTTCCTCTACTTTGCCGTCATGTAATACCACCAGTTTATCCGCCTCCCGGAAAGTAGAAAGCCGGTGAGCCACAATAATAGTTATCTTTCCCTGACGCAAATTCGCGATGGATTTTTGCAACAGTCGCTCAGTTTCTGCGTCTAGACTGGATAACGCTTCATCCATGATTAAAATGGGCGCATTTTTCAAAAAAGCACGGGCAATTGCAATTCTTTGTTTTTGTCCCCCGGACATATTTAGTCCCCGTTCCCCAGCGTTTGTTTCATAACCATCAGGCAAACTCATAATAAACTCATGAATATTGGCCGCGCGGGCGGCTGCCGCTACTTCTTCCATAGAAGCGTCCGGCTTACCGAGTTTGATATTATCCAGTATCGAAGTATTAAACAGATATACATCCTGAGGCACTACAGAGACCAGATTGCGCAACTTTTTCAGAGGTATGTCCCGCAAATCTACGCCACCGATAGTAATCTGTCCCTTGCAAACATCCCAAAACCGCTGCAGCAAATTTAGACAGGTTGTTTTACCGGCTCCCGACTGTCCTACCAAGGCTGCCATTTCTCCCGTCTCTACTGAAAAACTTACATCGTTCAGAGTATTTGTCGAGTCCTTACTATAGTGAAACGATACATTGGAAAATTGAACATTGGCTGTTGATATACGGCATGACCCATCAGTTTTACTGTCCCCAACTGTTTCCCTTGTTTCCAGAACAGTAAACACCCTGCCGGCTGCTGCCGTAACCAGCCCTAAATTTCTGACCATAGCAGCAATTTGAAGTACCGGGTTAAAAACATTAGCCGCTATAACTATAGCCACAGGTAACCAGTAAAAAGCCAGTTGCCCGTCAACAATAAGGTATGCCGCTGTCCCTAAAACCGAAAGCATAGCCGCAGTGGAAAAAACATTTAAAACGGCCCCTTCCAGGCCCAAACGTTTGCCATAAGCCAGCAAACTTCGATCCAAATTTTCCGACAATAATTGTAAGCGACGCAAAAAACCGTCCTCAAAATTGTAAGTGATAATTTCCCGCAAACCTTGTACTCCGTCTACTGTTTCCGAAGCAATGTCCGCCAGTTTTCCCCGGCTTTCCGTTCCCTGCTGATCAGCCTGCCGGCGCAGCCAGAGCGGTACGCTGAACAGTAACAAAATCCAGGGTATGATTACCAGCGGTAATGCCCAATGAATTAATACGAGCATGCTCAAGGTAATTGCCGATACCAGCACCGCTACGATGAAAACTCCGGCAGTATGAGCAAAAAACCATTCTAACAGTTCTGTGTCAGCCATTAATGCCGAAGCCAACTCGCCGGAACGCATATTGAGCAGCTGTGCGGGTGCCGACCTTTCCACCGCCTGGAATAATTTTTTACGAAAATCCTTTAATATCTGGAACGCAACATCATGGGCCGCCCACAGATCGCCGAAATACATAGCCACCCACAAAATTGCCATAATAGCCAATAACGGCAAAAATTGCCAAATATCATCTGCCCGGCCGCCAAAGGCCGCCAGCCCAACCAAATATGCGCCTAAAGCTGTGCCGGCAATAAACAACAGATGTTCCAGAGCTCCGCAGCATATAGACATAGCCATACGCACTCTGTAAGGCCTTAGATAAGGCAGCAACTTAATAATTTCCGTCAGTCTCAAGGATTCCAACATAAGTGATATACCCCCTTCTTTATCCCTGTTGTGCTTTTACCAGTTGAGAATAAATACTCCCGGCAGCAAGCAGTTCTGAATGTGTGCCCATTTCCTTAAGTTCACAACTGTCCAGTACAACAATCCGGTCTGCAGCCTGAATGGTAGACAGACGGTGAGCAATGATCAGGGTTGTTCGATTCCGGGTCAAACCCTCTAAAGCTTTTTGAATGAATTCTTCACTAACGCCATCCACATTGGAAGTGGCCTCATCAAGCACCAGCACGGTAGCATCCTTTAAGAATGCCCGGGCCAGGGAAAGCCTTTGCTTCTGACCACCGGACAGCCGCAGACCCCGTTCACCGATCTGAGTTTGGTAACCATCAGGCAATTCCATAATAAAATCATGGGCCTGAGCTAACCGGGCCGCCTGCTCCACTTCTGCAGCTTTGGCGTCCGGTTTAGCTATTTTTAAGTTTTCCTCCACTGTGCCGTAAAATAGATAAGTGTCCTGAAATACCACCGCAATCTGGCTGCGGAGAAAAGACAGGGAGTATTCCGTAATATCCCGGCCACCCATAAATATTTTTCCCTGTTGCGGGTCAAAAAAGCGCAGCAGCAGATTAACCAGCGTTGATTTTCCTGAGCCGGACTTACCAACAACAGCCACTGTTTCTCCCGGATTCAACGTAAGACTAATATTATTTAGTGCCGGCCGCTTGCCATTGTCATACGCAAAAGAAATATTTTTAAATTCAATTGATGGACAATGTAATTTTTTATTTTCACCAGGACAAGACGAATCCTGAATAGTCACAGGCGTGTCCAGAATAGCAAAAATTTCCCGGCCGGCTGCCAATCCTAAAAAACTGCGATGCCAATATGTTACCAAATCATTCATTGGCCTGAAGCATTCCACCGCTAGAAACAGTATGATAAACAACTCTGCCAGCGGCAATACACCGGTGGCTACCCGCCATGCGCCCAGCCCGGCTGCGAAAATGGCGCAGGCGGTACCGACACCTTTTACTACTGTACTATCCAGCAGCATAGTAGATATTCCTTCCATTGAGTGCCGGTAATGTTTCCATGCTTCTCCTGCCAGTTCTTCTCCCTTACCTAAACTGGCGTTAAATATTTTTAAAGTGGGCAACCCTTGCATAGCATCGATATATTGGGCATTAAGCCTGGCATGGGAACCCCAGTAACTCAACAAGACTTTTCTTACTACAGGCCCCATCACCAGTGGGAAAAGAACGGCGATCATAATCCCTGACAAAACAAGGAGTCCGATCATCCAGTCCATTAGCCAAATATAGGCCGCGATCAACCCGGAGCCGATAAAAGCTACTAATAACTGAGGAATGTAAGAAGTTAAAAGAGGCTCCAGAGATTCCACGCCGTCGGTAAGCGCCGACTGCAGCCCACCGCTGCGGTAACTGATTTGATACGCTGGTCCCAAGTGTAAAATATGCTGAAATAATCTTTGCCGTAAAACACTTTTCAATAACAAAGCTATTTTTTTTGCATATATCTCATCCAGCCAGTGCAGTATTCCCCTAATCAGCATCAGTCCCCCGATAAAGAGTAGAATACCGCCAAGTCCCTGCAGACTTTTCGTGAGAAAAATAATATTCAGGCTTTGGGCTAACGCCAGGGCCTGAATCACATAAGCCCCGATAATCAAAAGACCCAAGCCGGCTTTACCGGCGACGTGCCAGTAAACCCCTTTTAACAATGAAAACATTCGAAAATAATAATTCATTTCTTCCGCACACTCCCTACTTGCCTAATTTCTCATACACGAATTCTGTTGGATTTATTCAACAGAATTCGTGTATAAATTTTGACACCTATAATTTCAGTTTATAATTGACATGGATAAAACTTCCTGGTAAAGAAAGGTCATCGTCTTTATGATTAAAGAGGTTGTCTATTCCCAGCAGCAGGCTTTGATTTTTCGTGAGTTGCTTTTCCGCGTTTATGTTCCATAAGGTATACGATTTATTGGTGGATACATTGGCGGACGGTTGGAACCAATAGCCGAGATAAGAATCAACCCACAGGTTGGCAGTCCAGCTGTCTTCCGGATGATAAGAAAAACGGGAAGAAATCTTATGCCGTGCCCTGTTGTACAGGCGAGCGCCGGTCAAATCATTGGTAGCGTCAAGATAGGTATAATTTGCCGACCAGGATAACCAGTCGGATAAGGGAGAGGACACTTCGGCCTCAATACCCTGGATGCTGGCGCGATTGATATTCTGGAATTCGATTTTGGCCGTATCCACCCAGACTTCGTCAATCATATCCTTGATTTTACTAGAAAAATAAGTAAGTTTACTGGTCGCTTTGCCGAAATCCCGTTCTACTGATACATCATAAGAGGTTGAATCTTCCGGCTTTAGGTTGGGATTGCCTACAGAACTGACTAGTTTCCCATTCCTGGTGACATTTAAATTCCGGTATAACTGGTTGGGCGAAGGTACACGAAATCCCTGGCCGGCATTGAATTTTAACCGCCATCCCGACTCCGTTGTATAGGTCAAACCGATTTTTGGACTAACGTTGCTGTCAAAGCGATTGCTGTCATCATAGCGAGCAGATGTGACCATAAATAGTTTTGGCGCTATCTTCCACTCATCCTGAAGATAAAGGGCGGAATAATCGGTTTTTACTTCCGAGCCTGTGTAAGTTTTCCCATGATACGTTTTGGTGAAAGTTCCTTTTCCACTTTGGGTGCCGGTGCCACGGAACAGTTCCGGACGGAATTCGCCGCCCAGAGTGAGCAGGTGATTGTCACCTGCCGTTTTGCTGATGCGAGCTTCCAGGCCGGAGATGGTGCGGTAACCGTAAGTGGCATTGGTGTACTGCCCGGTGGCGCGGTTTACCGTATCATTGTATTTGTCCCAGATGGAATGATACGCGCTTACAAAGAATTCGCCGCCGTTCAGAAGTTTTTTATAGCTAAGAGCGTATTCGCTGCGCTTATTGTCATCATGAATATTGGTACAGATGGTTCCTGCGACTGTCTGGGCAATGGCATATTCATGGGTATTTTCCTTCATGTATGAGGTGGTCAGCGTCACGGTTTCCTTGTCGGTAGGATAATATTCAAACCGGCTGCTGAAGGTTTTCCGGTCGCCAAAAGGTTGATAGGTGGTGCCGTCGTCCTTCAGCGAGGCATCGTTATCAACCAGGGAGCCGGACAGGACTATACTGGCCTTTCCTTGCCGGCCGGAATCATAAGTAAAAGCATAACGCCCCGTTTTATCACCGCTGCGGCTTAAAAACCCCTGATCCAGGTTGAATGTGAACGATTTTTCTTTTGATGTTTTGGTGATGATATTGACCACACCGCCGAGAGCATCGGCGCCGTAGAGTGAACTGACCGGACCGCGGACAATTTCAATGCGTTCCACGTTCTCCAGGGAAATCCGGTCCAGTTCATAAAGCGGGTCAGGCTCCGCCGGAATCCGTTTGCCGTCAACCAGGATCATAGAGTAGCGGGCGTCAAAACCCCGGACGGAAAGAGATGCCCGCCCATTGGCCCGGGTGATGGCAACACCGGTTGCCGATCCGATAATATCTTTTAGGACATAGGCTCCCTTGGCTTTTATTTCTTCGGCGGTAATTACTTCCACGGCGGCTGGAACGGTCTGGGTATTCATTGACGTTCTGGTTGCGGTAACGACGATTTCCGGCATGGCAAAAGAGTAAGGGTCGATGGCTTCACTGCTTTCCGCAAAACCGTTAGCGCAGGAGCATATCAGGACGGATAAAGCAAACGAGATTTTTTTATGCATTAATTTTCAACCTCCTTAGTTTACCTGGGTGTTTTTCTGCCAGTACAGCCACTAGGACAGTGTATAAAATTCACCCCGTAAATTTTTCAAAACATCATCTATTGGCCTTGGTGCTATTTTTTTAAATCCTGCATTTGCTAGTGCTAGGTCAATCTCTTTTTTTGTCAATAAATTATCCAAGCCGGCCAAATGGCTGGACAACCAGCCGATAATCAATTCTTTGGGAGAAAGATAATCATCGCTGACTTCGTGGGTAACAAGGTATAAATACCCGGAGGGTGCGAGTGCACAGGCCAGTTTTTCGACCAGGGACGTGAGTTTGGTATTGGCGAAATCCAGAATACCGGAGGCAATAATGAGGTCGTAACCCGTGCCGATGGAATCCACTGTGAAGTCGCCCCGCATGATCGATATCTGTTCGGAAAGCTGATGTTCGCGCACAAATTGTTCCGGCACATCGGCAACCGAAGGATGTTCAAAAATAACGCCCGAAGCGGCAGGATACCGGTCGACAAATTCAATGGCCATCATCCCGGAGCCGCCGCCAAGATCAAGGATTTTCAGTGGTGCAGCCGGAGAAAATAAAGGAGCGCCAGCCTGCAAAAACGACTGAATGCGGCCTGTTTTCATTTCCGTCGCAGACAGACGGGCCAATTCACGGAAGTTATAAACCTTCACACCCTCGTTATGCTGCTGTACGACAGCATCAGGACCGGTGCGGACTTGTTCTTCCGTTTGTTCCAGTCCGGTTATTCGGTTCCAAAACAGTAGATATTCTCCTAAATAAAGGGAACTATTTCGACTTAGGTACAATTCTGCCTCGGCTGTGTTACGGAAGGTGTCATGCTTTTTCTCTAATAGCCGAATCGCTGCCAAGCTGTTTAAAAAAAACGCCAGGTTTCTTTCATTGCAGCCGGTCTGTTTTGCTAACTGGCCTGGGGTCAAATAACTGTTGAGATAGGTGAATACATCCAGCCTGATGGCCGCAAACAAAAGCTGAGCTTCTTTATATTGCTGAATCATCCGGTAGAAGCTTCCGGGACTGAGACTCGTTTTTTCCATGTTGTTCGCCTCCTATAATCTTAACGACTGAGCATTTCTTGGCTCAGACGAAGCAATGACTGTTGTATGCATGGCATACAAAATGGGCTAAATAAATTGTATGCCATGCATACAAAAAATGCAAAAATAAAATTATATATTCAAAGTCTGCGTCTTCAAACTGGCAGTGCTACGGAAATATTGAACACGAGATCATTTCTATTCAAAATTAAGTAACACCTAGCTATTCAACCAGCCCAGCCTTGCGGAAATGCTTTTTAACAATTCGCAGTCCCAATTTCGCTCCCAGGTAAGCCCCTACTATGTTCAACAAGGCGATTAGGAAAAAATTACCTGCGGTAAAATAACTCATAAATGTATTTACTGTATCCGGCGTTATAGCGACTTTGTTGCCCCGTGACAGCATATACTCCTGACCAAGAATAAAGAACGGCAAATATATTCCCAGAAACTCGACAAAGGCAAGAGTAACATATGCCAGGATTATCCCTCCTGATTTTTGGTATTTATTTTTACCGGCCAAAAACTCTGCGAGTAATCCGCCCACAACGCAGCCCACCGCATGATAAATGCGGCCGCTTGTCATAGCGATGATTGCCAGTACCGCTCCGGAAATCAAAAATACACCTCGCTTTTTTATCTTGACTGCCATCAGCATATAGACAACGCCCATCGGCAGAAAAGCGACAGCTGAACAGACCAGCAGACCGATTACCGTGGTCCCGGCAACAGTTGCTACGCCGAAGTAAGCGACCATTGCTATGGCATTAAAGATCCCCAGACTGATTAAATCCCTGGATGTTAATTCCACTTTCTTATTGCATTCATGCAAAATTTACTCACCTCTCCCTAATATTGAACTATCTGACTGCCGTTTATCCCTGGGCCTATACCTAACCCCAAATGGGCGTCCCGGCTACGGCAATAACAAATAACGCCATTGTCAAAAAATCCCCTGTTCTAAATTGTGTTTCATACAGCACCGTTTTTACCCGGGGACTGTCAAGCCCCCTGACCATGGCCGAAGCGGCCAATTCGTCGGCTATTTTATAACTTCTGATCAACAGGGGAACTAATAAATACTCGATGTTTTTAACCGGATGTAAAATAAACCCAGTAAAGGAAGTATTAATCTTCCTGATCCTCATACTATCCCGCAAATAGCCGAATTCTTCCCTGATTGTCGGCACAAACCGCAAAGCAACCGCCAATGGTATGATGATTTGTCTGGGCATTGCCAGCTTTTCCATGGCAGCTATCAGCGCAGTTGTGGGGGTGGTTTCCGCTATATAAGCTCCCACCATTGCCAGGATAACAAAACGCTGGAAAATACAGACGAGAGTTACCGCCATAATTGTCAAGGAATTATTGACAAACACTTGGGCCGTGAGCTCCAGAAAAAAAACAAAAGCAAATATCGTTAAAAACTTTATTGTAGTTAAATAGATTCGCGCCATAAACATCAAGACGGAAATGACCGCTACTAATAACAGAACCATCAATGTCTGACCGGAAGCAAAGGCAATAATGCCTGTTAATCCCGCAATAAGCAGTTTTGTTCGCGGGTCTAATTGAAATTTTCTTTTTTCGCCTGCTGAAAAACCGTTCATTCAGCACTCCTCCTTTCGTGCAAAAATTCAGCAATCAATCCTATGCTAAAAGCATAAATCGATTATGTAAATAACAATTTCTTTAACCTTGGTTCATTTATTCCCTCCAGTTCAAAGTCATTGGCAATTATCCCGTCCTGCAGATGCAGTATCCGGCTGCAAATGTTCAGCAGAAACTCATAATCATGGGAAATGATAAACACAAGCTTTCCTTTCCCGGCCTGCTCTGTCAGGAGTTTTACAACTTTCTTCATGTTTTCCGCATCCAGGCCGCTTGTCGGCTCATCATAAAAAATGACGTCCGCTCCACAAATAATACCGTTCCCTATGGTCAATCTTTGCTTTTGCCCCCTGGACAGCGCAGCCGGATGACTTTCTTCATACGGCAATAAATCCAGCTCGCCGAGCACCTTATGGCATTTTTCCGGCAGGCCTTCCAGCTGCTCGTTGCCAAGTTCTAACTCCCTGCTCACACTGTCGGAAAATAACTGGTAATCGGAGTCCTGCATAACGAAATACGTTTTTCTCAATCTATCCTTGGGGCGCAACCGCCGATCATTGAAGGCGATACTGCCACTCTTCTCTTTCAGCAGGCCGGCAAGCACTTTGGCGAGAGTGGTTTTGCCCGCACCGTTCTTGCCGGTCAGGCCGATAATTTCTCCTCCCCAGGCTGTAAAGCCGACATTTCGGAGTATCTCTCCCGTTCCTCCGATGCTCTTCCGGCGCTTATAAACGAACTCCAGATTCGCAACCTTTAATGCGATATCCCTGTTTTTGGCAACCCTTTTGGCGCAATATTGGATATCAGCCAGGTTAAAGTGCCTTAGCCCCATCGCCGCCAGCTTTTCACTGTTTAAATGCTCAATATCAGCGGCAGCATATGTGCCGGTAATTTTGCCCCCATCCATATATAGAATCCTGTCTACCAATTCCCGTAAATAATACAGACGGTGTTCTATTACCACGATAGTGATCCCGCTGTTTTTCAACACCTGTAATATTTTGCCTAACTGATCGATTGATTCAATATCCAGATTGGCGGACGGCTCATCCAATACATAGACGCAGGGGTTCATGGCCCGGCATGAGGCGATAGCTATCTTTTGCTTTTCGCCGCTTGACAGTTCAAAAATGCTTCGGTCCCGCAAACCGCCAATCTTCAATGAACAAAAGGCATCGGTTATTCTTTGCAGTATCTCGCCCCGCTCCATCCCCAAGTTCTGACAGCCAAAGGCCACCTCATCGGTTGTATTGGTGGTAAAAAACTGGGAGCGGGGATCCTGAAAGACCGAACCGACTTTTTCTCCGATTTCATATAATGCCAGGCCTTTTGTGTTTTCCCCGCCGACAAATACATCGCCGGCCATTATTCCTTCATGAAAATAGGGAATAAGACCATTTATACACTTTGATACGGTGGTTTTGCCTGACCCGCTCCTTCCGGTTATTAATACAAACTCTCCCTTGTGAATTGTGAAATTTAAATCATCAATATTTTTGCCGCCGTTTTTCCGGTAACTATAGCTGACATTTCTAAATTCTATCATGTGACTTCGCACCTCCGCCGCCGGGCCCAAATACTATACTTCTTGTACTCTTTGTCCAGGTTATCTTCTCTCATTTGATGCCCTCCCCCAACAATGATGAACAGTTATTCAATATTGTTCAAAAAATAAATTCAGGTTAACTAATATTGATAATCATTATCATATTTATATTATGCCGCATTTCCGTTAATTGTCAAGTCCATTTTAATAACTAAATTAAGCAGTATTCTCATGGCAGTCGGCGAATGCAACAATTATCTTACCAGCCAGTCACAGTTGGAACCTCTTGACAACTTAACCAAATCAGCGCTATATTTAAATTATTAATCAACAGTAATGCATGAGGTACCTATGGCACAGATATTAAAAGAGGAAATAGAAAAAAAAATATTTCAGGCGGCGATTGATGAATTTTATATAAAGAATTATCAGTCCGCTACCCTGAGAAATATTGCCTGGAAAGCAGGCATTCCTGTCGGGCTTATTTATACCTATTACAAGAATAAAGCGGCTTTGTTCGACGCCGTTGTTGGCCCTAGTTATCGTTCTTTTCAAAAAATGCTGTCTACAACAAATTCTCCGGACAACCAACCTGGGTTTGACCAATTTTTTCAGGCAGAATTGCCCTTTATCTTTAATTTGCTCAAGAATAACCGCAAACCATTTATCATTTTAGTCGATAAAAGCAATGGAACAGTGTACGAAAATGCCAGAGAGGAACTTATCCAGCTTACCCAAATTCATATCCAAGCACAATTACAGAATAACCTAATCCACTCTGAAAAAAAAATGGATGACTTATTTTATCACATTTTGGCTAATAATTTTATGGAAGGCCTGTTCGAGATTGCCAGGCACTATAAAGATGAAGAATGGGCAACCCATATTATGCATCTCTTTACCCAGCAATACTTTTACGGAATAAACTCTTTGGTAAAATAATTTTTTAACTAAATATTGAACAATTATTCAATATTCCATTTTTTTATGCACAAGAAGCCCTTGTTGCTGTAAAAATAAGCTTGACATTTTAATGGAAATGAGCATAATGTAAATATTGATAATGAATATCAATAGCATATGGCTGGCAATTTTTTTCGACTAATATTGAACGTTGATTCAATATTAATGAGGACGAAATACCTGCCAGGATGTCCGCGGTATCCGCTGGATAAATTTTGAAAGAAGGTGTCCTAGTTAATGTTTAAAATTTCACTTCTCTCCATTTCCCTCCTCACCATTATGGCCGGAGCGGCAGTGGCTCCGGGACTGGGGGAGATTGCCAGGGCGTTTCCGGGCGAAAGTCAAACCATGATTAAATTAATCCTTTCTGTACCACCACTATTCATCATCCCGTTTTCCATCCTATCGGGAATACTAAGTGCCTATATGAGTAAAAAAAAGCTGCTGATAGTCGGTTTAATTGTATATATTATCGGCGGAGCCGGTGCCGTTTTTGCTGATGCACTGATTCCACTCCTTGTTTTCCGCGCCGTGCTGGGAGCAGGAACCGGCATCATTATGCCACTGTCGACCGGTCTGATTGCCGATTTTTATCAGGGCGGCGAACGAATTAAAATGCTGGGATATTCCTTTTCGGCCAATAACCTGGGCGCTATCATCGGCAATCTTGGCGCAGGCCTGCTTGCCCTGATCAATTGGCATTACGTTTTTTATGTCTATTTAATCGCCGTTCTTGTGTTGGTGCTTGTTACACTGTTTATTAAAGATATTCCGGCACCCCAAAAACAAGTGGAAACAAATAGTAAAACCGCCCTTCCCGGTCCCGTTTACAGCTGGGCTGTCGCAGCATTTCTGGTCATGCTGGCCTTTTATGCGATTGTCACTAACCTTTCCTTACTAATTTATGGCAGAAACATCGGTGACTCCAGTTTCGCCGGCATTCTCTTCGCCATCAATGCCGTAAGCATGTTTGTAGGAGGATTCAGTCTCAAAGCCGCCAGCCAGTATTTGAACCGCTTGCTTCCCTGCTGCATGCTGCTGATAATGGCTGCAGGTTATAGCGGTCTGGCCGTAAGCAACTCCAAAACTATGCTCACCCTATCGATTATGATTGCCGGGTTTGGAACCGGTTGGGCCTATCCGTTTATTATCAATAAGGCCTCCTCCTATGCACCCCTGGGAAAAAATATTGCCGTTATGGCTGTAGTATCCAGTTTTGCTTTTCTGGGACAGTTTTCTTCGCCATTACTTTTAGATACCCTGCGAAATTTAGCCAGTGGAACCGTTGCCGCCATCTTCTTTACGCTGGCAGGTTGTATGGGATTGCTAGCTGTTATCAGTCTGACGGGTACGTTTTCCAAAAACTTGCCTAATCAGCGGGAGGAACAATAACAATGTGCGCTATCATTCAAGGCATACCTGTCGTAGCCGACCCGGCATTGCCAAGGAAAAAAATCAAACAACTCGTTTGGGATATCATCCAAACCTGGAAATGGGAAGGCAAAGAACTGGGAAAAATTGAACTGATCTGTGATGGACAACTGATTCATGTCATTTCTTATGAAAAACCCGTGGTTCAGCTTGTTCCTTTACGAAATCACATAAGGAAGGACTAAATTAATGCGACAGTTACAGTTTCTAAATAAAATACTCAAAAAAAAAATAATTTACGGTTTAGCCATCGTATTAGGCATCTGCATCATCGGCGGCATGATCTGGAAAGGACAGCATCAGCCCAAATCAGTTGCAGACGAAATTGCTTTAGTCCGGACAACCACAGTCGGACTGATAAACGCCGCACAGGAGTACACCTATTCCGGCGAGGTCCGGGGACGCTACGAAAGCCAGCTTGCCTTTCAGGTCGGCGGAAAAATCATCAAACGCCATGTTGATCTGGGCAGTGTGGTCCAAGTCGGTGACACCCTGATGGAGATTGATCCCAAAGATATTAATCAAACGGTAAACGCGAATGCCGCTCAGGTATATTCTGCTCAGTCGCAATTAAAATTGGCGGAAAACAACCTGAACCGCTACCGTCAGTTATATGAGCAAAATGCGATTAGCCAGGCTCAGCTTGACCAGTATCAAAGTGCCTACGACGCGGCGGTCGCTGCCGTACGGCAAACATCCGCTCAATATGTCCAGGGAGCTAATCAATTGGGCTACAGCACCCTGTATGCCACCAGTGCCGGCGTTATCTCTAACATCAGTGTCGAAACCGGACAGGTCGTCAGCGCCGGACAGACTGTCCTTACCCTGGTGCAGGACGGCGACCGGGAAATTGAAATCAGCGTCCCCGAAAACCGTATTGAAGAACTACGCCAGTCACAACTGCTCCGGGTCACTTTCTGGGCTCTGCCCGGCGTCACTGTAGACGGAAAAATAAGAGAAATATCACCTATGGCTGATAAAATATCCCGCACCTATAAAGTCCGCATAAGCCTGGTCAATCCGCCATCAGACGTCAAATTGGGCATGACTGCGGCTGTCGCGGCAACGTATCCAGGCGGTCAGCAGCAACAAATAGCCACAATTCCCTTGTCGGCCATTTATCAAACAGGCAGCACACCAAATGTGTGGGTTGTTGAAAACAATACCGCAAGTCTAAGACCTGTAACCGTCGGACCGTTCGGGGACAACCAAGTTGAAATACTGGCAGGACTGCAAAACGGGGATGTGGTGGTAACCGCCGGAGTCCATAAACTGCAGGAAGGACAAAAGGTTCGTGTAACTGGTGATAACCTATGAAAAATCTAAACCTGACAGAATGGGCACTCCGTCATAAACAGCTTGTGTACTTTTTCGTTTTTATCACATTCATTATGGGGATTTTCTCCTATCTCCGTCTGGGAAGGATGGAAGATCCCGATTTTGTCATCCGGCAAATGATTGTATCGGTTTCCTGGCCCGGGGCCAGCGCCCGCCAGGTGGAAGAACAGGTAACCGATAAAATCGAAAAAAAGCTGCAGGACACGCCGGGTCTGGATTATCTGAAAAGCTATTCCAAACCGGGTCAGGCTGTTATCTATGTCACATTAGATGACAACGTAGCCGAAAAAGATATCCGTCCTACCTGGCTGGAAGTGCGCAACATGGTCAACGATATCAACGGCACTTTGCCCCAGGGAGTAGCCGGCATTGCTTTTAATGACCGTTTTGACGATACGTTCGGCTGCATTTACGCGCTGACAGCCGACGGGTTTACCTATGAAGAGATGCGCGATCGGGCCGAAAAGATCCGCCGGACCCTACTGGGAGTTCCCGATGTAAAAAAAGTCGAACTCATTGGGGTACAAGAGGAAAAAATCTATATTGAAATGGAAAGCAACAAATTAGCCCAATTGGGTGTTGATCCCAGTTTAATTGTCAGTACGATTAAAAATCAGGATGTCATGGCCGCTTCCGGCATGATCGAAACCTCGTCGGATAATGTTTATTTGCGAGTCAGCGGCATGTTTGACAATATCGAGGACATCCGCAACCTGCCTGTCCGGGCCAGCGACCGCACTTTCCGGCTGGGCGATATTGCCAGGGTTGAACGCCGTTACGCCGATCCCATTGACCCCCGAATGTATTATAACGGCCAGCCGGCCATCGGTATTGCCATATCCATGAATGCGGGCGGTAATATTCTGGATATGGGTGCCGGTCTTAGCAAAGCAGTAGCCCAAATCAAAAAGAACCTGCCGCTTGGTTTGGAGCTTAGCCAGGTATCCAACCAGCCCAAGGTAGTCGAGGCGTCGATCAGTGAATTTGTAGAATCCCTGCGGGAAGCCATCCTCATTGTTTTGGCCGTTAGCTTTTTAAGCCTCGGCATGCGTTCCGGCCTGGTAGTGGCACTGTGCATTCCTTTGGTTATTGCCGGTACGTTTACCTGCATGCAGCTTATGGGCATCGACTTACATAAGATTTCACTGGGCGCCCTGATTATCGCCCTGGGACTTTTAGTCGATGACGCCATCATTGCCACTGAGATGATGAGCGTAAAACTGGAACAGGGCTGGGACCGCTTTAAGGCTGCCTGTTTTGCCTATACGGCAACTGCCTTTCCCATGCTGACAGGAACACTGATTACCTGCGCCGGCTTTATCCCCATTGGCTTTGCCAAAGGAAACGCATCTGAATTTTGCCGCAGTCTCTTTCCCGTTGTTGCGATCGCGCTGTTACTATCCTGGGTTGTATCCGTTTTTGTTACGCCACTGCTGGGTTTTAAATTAATCAAAACAAAAGAGGGGCTCGGGCATGACGCCGACATTTATGACACAAGGTTTTACCGGCTTTTCCGGAAAACACTGGTCTATTGTCTATGTCACCGTAAGCTGGTCATCGGCGCTACCATCGTCTGCTTTACCGGCTCCCTATTTCTTTTCAAATTTATCAAGCAGGAGTTTTTCCCTTCTTCTTTACGTCCTGAATTGATTGTGGAAATGACTTTACCCGAAGGAGCTTCGCTGCAGGCGGCAAAAGATGAGGCCCAACGCTTTGCCGAAAACCTCGCCGGCGACCCCGACATTGAAAATTACAGCTACTATGTGGGAAAAGGTTCGCCCCGGTTCGTACTGACCGCCGAACCCAACCTTGCCGCCAACAACTATGCCCAGTTCGTAATTGTGGCCAAAAATCTGGAAGCCCGTAAAGCCTTACATGAAAAAGTAAATAATTTGTTCACAGAAAGCTTTCCCAATGTGCACGGGCACGTCAAGGTAATCCTGACCGGCCCGCCCTCCCCCTATCCTGTCATGCTCAGAGTAACCGGCTATGACCATGAACAGGTACGGGAAATTGCCCGGCAGGTAAGAAACGTCATAGCGTCCAACCCTCATGCCGCCAACACCAATTTTGACTGGAACGAAAAAAGTAAAGCCATGCATTTAACAGTTGACCAGAACAAAGCCCGCATGCTGGGAATTGACAGCCAGGCTCTGGCTGCGAATTTGCAATCCCATTTGTCCGGTGCTGCTCTATCCGAGTTCCGTGAACAGGATAAAACGGTGGATATCGTATTTCGCCTCGACCAGAAAGACCGGCAGGATTTATCCCATATAAAAGATCTTACTATTCATATTGGCAACGGTAGGTTTGTTCCTCTAGATCAAATCGCCAAAATCAGCTATGAGGCCGAAGATGGCCTGATCTGGCGGCGTGATCTTAAACCTACCATCACGGTACAGGCGGATGTTTTGCCGGGAGCCACCGGCAATGACGTAACCAAACAGGTTTATGCCCAGCTTAAGGAGCTGCGCGAAAGTTTACCGCCCGGCTATAGCATTGATATCGGCGGAGCGCTGGAGCGGAGCAAAATATCCATGGGACTCATGCTTCAACCCGTCCCTGCCATGTTTATCATCATTTTGACCTGCTTAATGTTTCAGCTGCAAAAAATCTCTCTGATGATTTTAACCGTACTGACTGCTCCGCTGGGAATCATTGGCGTCAGTCTTTCCCTGCTGCTGACGCAACAGCCGATAGGCTTTGTGGCTGAGCTTGGTATACTGGCACTCAGCGGCATGATTATCCGCAACTCCGTCATTTTGATTGATCAAATTGAACAGCACATCAAGTCCGGCGAGACCCCCTGGAATGCTATTATCGACTCCGCCATACTGCGGTTCCGCCCTATCATGCTGACGGCAGCCGCCGCTATATTAGGCATGATTCCCCTGATGGAGAGCAGCTTCTGGGGTCCTATGGCAGTGGCTATTGCCGGAGGCTTGCTGGGCGCTACCGTATTAACACTGCTGGTCCTGCCGACCATGTATGCGACATGGTTTAAAGTAACCCCTGACTCTCGTCCGGAACAAACTGTAACAGCGTCAGTTCCCAGCCATTCTGAGTGAACTCGTTTCAGCATAGCTGAAACATCGGGGATTCAGGTGGAGAGTCTACTCCACCTGGATAAACCCGGAAACATTCTTTTGGAATCCGGAAAATACTTGTTTAACTTTTTGCTTTACAAAAAACAATTCATTGCGTATGATAAATCCAAATGATTATTATTATCAAATGAGCAGGTATTTCTATGAACAATGTATTTCAAAACAATTCCATATATGATGCCGATACAAAAATAATTAAGCAGTCAGAGCACTGTACGGTTTACGAGATGAAAAATGATGACGGAACAGGAATCCTGACAAGTTATCAGGTATTTCCCGGAATTCAGTTGACGTATAACGATTTTCATACAGGTAAATGCCCGCATCACATTTTTTTACACAAGGATATAGTAGAAATCAACCATTGCCGCGAGGGCCGATTTGAATGTGAATTTATCAATGGAATGTATACTTATTTAAGCGAAGGCGATCTTGCTGTTAATACAGTAGTAAATAATCGAAACACCAATGCCACCTTTCCTCTAAAACATTATCACGGGGTATCAATTTTTATTGATCTCGAAGAGGCAGCGAAAATGGTTTCGACCATATTGACGGATATTTCTATTGATTTATACGCATTACGCGATAAATTATGTGCCGGTGACCGCTGCTTTATCATACGGGCGAAAGATTCCATACAGCATATTTTCTCGGAACTCTATACGATCCCCGATGAAGTGAAATACGGATATTTTAAACTAAAGGTACTGGAACTGTTACTTTTTCTTAGTATAATTGATGCT
This sequence comes from Sporomusa sp. 246TCP1, assembly GCF_057319775.1. NCBI lineage: Bacteria > Bacillati > Bacillota > Negativicutes > Selenomonadales > Sporomusaceae > Sporomusa > Sporomusa sp. 246TCP1. The sequence goes on from NZ_CM170492.1 coordinate 2,860,600, forward strand.
TCGGAACAATATGAAAAGCGTCCGTATTTCCAAAAAAGCCAAGTTAATAAGATTAAGCAAATAAAACAGTTTATAACGCAGCATATAGAGCATCATTTCACGTTAGAGGAATTATCTAACCGATTTGATATATCCATCACTCTCATGAAATCTTGTTTTAAAGAGGTTTACGGAATGCCTATTTATACTTATATACGAACGTATCGCATGCAGGCAGCAGCCTCCATGCTGCTTACGAGTCAAGATAGCATCACGGTTATTGCCGGTAATGTCGGCTATGAAAATTCCAGCAAATTTGCCAGTGCCTTTAAGGCCGTAATGCATAGTTCTCCCTCAGCTTACCGAAAATCACTTTGACTAAATGGAGCTAAAACAATCTATATGGAGTATTAGTTCCATATCATTTTCTTTAAAATAGAAGTCAGTTGCAAAGCTGCAGCAGACTTCTATTTTTTGTTGGAGAAAAAACATAGTACTTATATTGTGAAAGAGGTGTTAAATATGCAGGTTCATTTGATTTTAATTCTTGTCGCCTTTATATGGGGTTTAAATCCTCCGGTAATGAAAATCGGGCTTATCCACATTCCACCGATGCCGTATAGTGCCATCCGTCTTTTTGCCGCTTTAGCTGTGGGCTGGCTGATCTTTCCTCGTTTATGTAAATGGGTACCATTAAGACAGCAAGATAAAAAACCACTTTTCATCGCTAGTCTAGGCTTTTTCTTTTTTCATCTTTTCTTTACTTTTGGTTTACAGCTCACTACAGCAGGAAATGCGGCACTTATTTTGGGCTGCCTCCCAGTCAGTGTTGCCATTATAAATCACTTTCACCGGTTTGATAATATTAAACCGGGTGTTATTAAAGGCATCTTTCTCTCATTGCTAGGTGTCGTTTTGATGGTAGCCGGAACCGGAAAAGCAATAAGTCTTTCCGGCGGCCATATTGGAGGAGCTATACTGGTTTTAGCCGCACAAATAAGCTATGGCTATTTTACGGTTTTTTCACGCCCATTATCTGCTACCTACTCAGTCTATCAAATTACTACCTATGTTCTTATTATTGCGACCAGTCTCTTCGGGCTTATTTCTTTGCCTTCTATGTTAGCCGTTGATTGGCAAGCAATACCATGGCCAGGCTGGGCCAGCGCTTTTTACTCAGGTGTATTTCCATTATGTTTGGCAAATTGTCTTTGGATTTGGGGAACAGCCAAAGCCGGTAGTACTATTGCATCTTTATACTTTAATTTAAGCCCAGTCTTCACGGTTGCAGCAGGTTACCTAATTCTTGGTGAGGCCTTCGGTTGGATGCAATTTTTCGGAGCCGTGGTAATTCTTGCAGGTTTATATCTTACCAAGGGCAGAGAACAAAAACGGCAACAATTAAACGCAATGAGTCAAACTAAGTAACATTAAGAAAGAAGCTGTTATCTTTACTTTTAGGAGGAATGAATATGAGTGTTCAAAAAAACTCACTGGTAGCGAGATTGTTTGAATTTGCAGGGAGTTATCGTATTCTTCTTGTATTATCCTGGATTTTATCAGGGCTTAGTTCTATACTGTCGATAGTTCCCTTTATCTGCATTTGGTTCGTGATTCGAGATGCATTAAGAGTGCTGCCGGATTTTGCGCAGGCTGTGGAAACAGCTAAGTCTGGCTGGCTGGCGGTAGGCTTTGCCGCTCTCAGTATTGCTTTATATTTTGCAGGCTTGCTATGCTCCCATTTTGCTGCCTTTCGCGTTGAGAAAAATATGCGTAAAGAGGCTATGCATAAAATTGTAAATTTACCGCTAGGTTTTTTTAACACAAATACAAGCGGAAAGCTGAGAAAAATAATTGATGATAATGCAGGTTTAACACATGCCTTTTTAGCTCACCAATTGCCTGATGTGTCTGGCGCTGTCGTTATGCCTGTAGCAATTTTGACAGTTTTCTTTATCTTTGACTGGAGGCTGGGCTTGGTTTGCTTAGTTCCGCTTTTGCTTAGCCTGTCCTTTTTAAAAAAGATGATGGGCGGCAAAAGAGCCAAGTGTATGAATCAGTACATGAATGCCCTGGAGGAAATGAATACGGCAGCTGTTGAATATGTCAGGGGAATTCCGGTTGTAAAGGTATTTCAACAAACCGTTTATTCTTTTAAAAATTTCCACGAATCAATTACAAAATATTGGAGGTTTGCCTCGGGTTTTGCTTTATCCTGCCGTGTACCCTTTGTTGGATTTATAATCACGATTAACGCACCCTCCCTGCTTTTGCTACCTGTCGGTATATTATTTAGCTTAACGGTAGCAGATTATAAAGGGTTCCTTTTGGATCTTATCTTCTACATGCTGTTTGTCCCTTTGTGCATTGCTATGATGAGTAAAATCATGCGTATGGGCGAAAGTATCATGACGGCAAAAGAGGCCGTTGATCGTGTATATGAAATTATACAGGCTAAAACGCTTGCAGCAGGGAACCTTGATGGATCAATGAAAGATACCGGCATTTGTTTTGAAAATGTGACCTTTACGTATCCTGGCAATCAACAGCCTGCTGTTGATCAAGTGAGCTTTACCGTACCTCAGGGAAAAACCTATGCCTTAGTAGGTTCTTCCGGCAGCGGCAAAACCACGTTGGCCAGCCTTGTCCCGCGCTTTTGGGATGTAAATGAGGGCTGCATTAGAATCGGCGGAATCGATGTAAGGGAGATTCGGGAAACAGATTTAATGCAAAAAATCGCTTTTGTATTTCAAAATACAAAGTTATTCAAAGCCAGTCTGTTGGATAATATTTGCGCAGCCAAACCAGAGGCAAGCCGGAAAGAAGCTCTTTATGCAGCACATCTGGCGCAGTGCGATGATATTTTGGCAAAGCTGCCGCAGGGAATTGATACGGTTGTGGGAACTGACGGCGTTTACCTTTCCGGCGGGGAACAACAGCGGATTGCGTTAGCAAGAGCCATTTTAAAAGATGCTCCGATTATTATTTTAGATGAGGCGACTGCTTTTGCCGATCCGGAAAATGAGTATCAGATTCAGAAAGCCTTCAAACATCTGACGAAAGGAAAAACGGTATTAATGATTGCCCATCGCCTTTCTTCCATTAAAAATGTTGATTGTATCTTAGTCCTGCAACAGGGCGAGATTGTGGAACGAGGTTCTCATGAACAGTTAGTAAAGCAAAAGGGTGTGTATGCCGGCATGTGGCAGGAATATCAAACCTCCGTTTCATGGAAGGTCGGAAAGGCGGTAGGACATGCTTAAATTATTGCAAGAGAAATTTGCACTCAGTGAAAGAGGGGCAAAGGATTTAATCAAGGGCAGTTTATACAGTGCCTTGGCCGATCTTAGTATGATGCTTCCTGTGGGGCTTTTTATCATGCTGCTGGCTGAACTGTTACAGCCGCTGTTAGGGACAAGCGCCTCAACACCTGACCTGATGAAATATGTGCTGCTTGTTTTTGTAGTGTTTATTGTTTTATATTTTTGCCAGTATTTACAGTATTCCAGTGTATTTATTTCTACCTATACGGAAAGCGCCACAAGAAGGATTAATTTGGCGGAAAAACTTCGTCAGTTGCCTTTGTCCTTTTTCGGTAAAAGAGACTTATCGGACTTAACAAATACGATTATGGGCGATTGCGCGACATTGGAACATGCTTTTTCCCATGCTGTTCCACAATTGTTTGGGGCTATGCTTTCAACACTTGTCATTGCCATTGGCTTGCTTTATACAGATTGGCGGATGGGACTTGCCGTATTATGGGTCATTCCTGCAGCGTTTCTTATGATTATTGGTTCAAAATATATGCAGAACCGGGCCGAACTTAAGCATTATCAAGCCAAAAGAATTTGTGCCGACGGTATTCAGGAATGCCTTGAAACCATCCAGGATATAAAGGCCTGCAGTATGAAAGAACGTTATATAGAAGGATTAGACAAAAAACTGGATGCAGCAGAACAGGCGCATATTCATTCTGAATTGACCCTGGGCGCTTTTGTGACCAGTGCACAAGCACTGCTGCGACTTGGCTTGGCCTCGGTAATATTGGCAGGCAGTGAATTATTAATTGCAGAAAAAACCGATTTGCTGACTTACCTGATTTTTTTGATTACGGCGTCAAGATTGTACGATCCTTTGTCCGGAACACTATCAAATATTGCTGAGATTTTTATTGCTGAAATTCCTATAACAAGAATGCAGGAAATGGAAGCACAGCCTGTTCAACGCGGTGAAAAAAATTATAAACTGAATGGATATGACATCGAATTTGACCATGTCGCATTTTCTTACAATACCGATGAACCGGTTTTAAAGGATGTTTCTTTCTTGGCAAAACAAGGAGAGGTGACAGCTCTTGTAGGTCCCTCCGGCGGTGGCAAGAGTACGGCTGCAAAACTGGCGGCACGTTTCTGGGATGCAACTTCCGGTAAGATTACGCTGGGAGGCCAGGATATAACGGCAATAGATCCCGAAGCGCTGCTGAAAAATTATGCGATTGTTTTTCAGGATGTCACCTTATTTAATGACACTGTCATAGAAAATATTCGTTTGGGAAAACGTAATGCAACAGATGAAGAAGTAAAAGAGGCGGCAAGGCTGGCTATGTGTGATGACTTCGTATCGCGTATGCCTATGGGTTACGATACAATTATTGGCGAAAATGGTTCTATATTATCAGGCGGAGAACGCCAGCGTATTTCTATCGCCAGGGCCATTCTTAAAGATGCGCCCATCATCTTATTGGATGAAGCCACTGCTTCCTTGGATGTGGAAAATGAAACAAAGATTCAGGCGGCCTTGGCAGAACTGATTAAAAATAAAACGGTTTTGATTATTGCCCATCGTATGAGAACCGTCGCCAATGCCGATAAGATCGTCGTTTTGTCTGATGGATATGTCTCTCAGCAAGGCAGACCTGATGATTTGCTAAAACAAGACGGCTTATATCATCACATGGTTAAAACTCAAACACAAAATATGAATTGGTCATTATAAAAGTTTGCGATAAATAGACCTTATCTTGGAGCAAGGTAAGACCATTAGTAATTACATAATCAACATCAGGCGATTTCCCCCTGGGCAATCATGTCCAAAATCCGGCCGGCAAAGGCGGCATCATCTAGCTTACCGGCTAAAAGCGGTTCAATCTGCCGCCATACCCCTTCCGGATTGATTGCCAGAGCAGCCGGGAGGCGGTAAAATGCTTGCCAAAGGCCCGGTTCTGAAAATATTCAATGATGGCTGCCGCCGCATGGGCGGTACAGGCCCCCAACTGGCCCTGCTCCGGCACCGGTGTGCTGCACCACTGGCGCAAATCCGCCTTGGCCGGCAAAGGCGCGGCCGCATCGATCCCCAGGCGTTTTATCGTTTCCTGCAGGTTGGGATGGCACTCATCATAGTCGCGCAGATCGGGCAATGGCGGCCGCCAGCCGGTGCCCACGATTTTGTTGTCAGGCAAAATGACCTGTGTATTCATCATAATCCTCCTTCTCCCTCTAAAAAATTGTGTATTCATGACAATCCTGCCTTGCTCTCTTCCTCCCTGTGAGAGACAAGCGATTCCGGCGATATCGGCAAACAGGCCCGGACAATCTGTCCAGGCCTGGTTTGCCTCTGCCTGGGCATCAGCGCGGCAAAGTTGCGTTGGTTTAGAAGAAATACTGGGCGGTCAAATAGTAGGTCCGGCCCTGTTGCGGGTAGGTGACATTATTGCCTCCTGAAACAAATTCATATCGCAGCCTGTCCGGACGTCGTTAGCACGTCCGGGCAGGACGGTTAGGCTCAGGTACACTATCGCTGCTGCTTATTGTTTTACTTTGGTTATCACATCGGCGGTGATATCTGTACCACCGTAGACCACGGTTGCTGCGTCAAAAATTGCTGTCAGTCCTTTTTCCTCAGCGACGGCCTTAATGGATGCCTCAATTTTATCTCCCACCGGCTTCATCAATTCATCTTCCCGCTGGGCTTCCTGCCGGGCCAATTTATCGCTGTAGGTTTGCTTGTCGGCTGCCGGCAGATCTTTGGCATTGGTGTCGTAGTCTTTTTGTGCCTCGTCCCGCAGGGTCTGGATACGGTTCATGAGGTCCTGTATGCCGGGGTAACTGGCGAAAACTTGTTGTCGGTTAACATAGCCAACCGTTTGCTTGCTGTTGGCCTTGGCGGCCAGCGTCTGGGTCGGCGCTAACAGTCCGAAAATGCCGGATACGAAAAATGCAATTGCGATCAGCACTGCCAGTTTGTTTTGTAATTTTTTCACTGGGTATACTCCTATCATTTTTCTTTGGCCTGTCTTCCCGCATCGTCTGCGGGCAAACAAAAAACTCCCTGACCGGGAGTGTGGTTACGCTAAGCTACCGGCATGTCCCGGCAACGTTACGTAATCCCCTCCCCATACCTCGTGGGTGAAAAACGGCGATTGTCGGACAGGCAGTTCTCCTGACTTGCGGTTCATGGCTTTGCCAAACCTTCCCAAGACCTTCATCCCAGTGGCATATCTCGGCATTGCTCCCCGTTACAGTGGCGGGACCGTGTTGGCTTTGCACCAAACTTCCCTATTAAGCCCTTGCGGGCACCTATCCCTTGCAATATTCAGTTGTTGTTTCTGTAATTGTTGCTTTTTGACACAATCCAGGATGAATTAATACCCTGGCCAGAGTATCCTCCCAGGCATTTACTGGCGCTCCCTGGCAATCAGGCAACCCGTCCTGCGTTACCAGCTACCGGCACTAGTAAACAAAAGAAGCCCCTCTGCGATAATCACTCAGAAAGGCTTCGGCGTTTATACGGCAACACTGCCGGTGTAAACTACACATCAAATCCCCTCCCTGAGCACGCGCAGGTCAAATGGTGACTGTTGTACAGGCAGTTCTCCTGACTCTGGTTCCTCGCGCCGCCAAACCTTCCCAGGACTTTCCTCCCAGTGGCATTTCTTGGCTTTGCTCCCCATTACATTGGCGGGACCGCGCCGGTCTTACACCGGCTTTTCTATGAAGCCCTTGCGGGCACCTGTACCATTACACTATGTGGTTGTCCGCTTCTTGTTATTAATTTATTTTAACACAGCAATTGCCAATTGTCACCAATTTTCGTTCTGCTTTTTCCTGTCTTTTCTGACACGTTTCCCCTATTTCTTCATGACCCACCGGCTATCCGGGCAGGCCCGCTGATGTTTATTGAGGGCGTGTTTGTTGTAACCGGTTGCATATTTTTTATTCTAGGAGTATACTATAAGAAAAGGACTGACGTGTTACTTATATACGCACGTATCGCATGCAGGCAGCAACCTCCATGCTGCTTACGAGTCAAGATAGCATCACGGTTATTGCCGGTAACGTCGGCTATGAAAATTCCAGCAAATTTGCCAGTGCCTTTAAGGCTGTAATGCATATTTCTCCCTCAGCTTACCGAAAATCGCTTTGACTAAATGGAGCTAAAACAATCTATATGGAGTATTAGTTCTATATCATCTTCTTTAAAATAGAAGTCAGTTGCAAAGCTGCAGCAGACTTCTATTTTTTGTTGAAGGGAGAATAAATTATGGAAAACTCACTGGTTGCGAGATTGTTTGAATTTGCAGGGAGTTATCGTATACTTCTTGTATTATCCTGGATTTTATCAGGGCTTAGTTCTATACTGTCGGTACTGCCCCAGGAGTTGCGGGTCAGCCCGTCCCTACCGTTCTGTTTTTCACTAAAAAGACATGCTGTTTCATGGGGGATGCCTCCTTTTTCAATACTAACCCCTTTCTTCTTTAGACAAAATACATTCCCGGTACAGTGCTTTAAGCAGATGTTTCTCATTGCTCTTGCCGAGATATACAATCGGCTTATTATATTTGCCGGCATAGTTTACCGTCCGGTAAAACAAGCTATGCCCCAAATGTTTCCAATTGATCACAATGACATCGGCCGCATCCAGTACCGACAGATCGAATTTCACATTTTCAGACGAAATCATGCTAAAGTTTTGATACTTTTGCTTTAGGCGTTGCTGCCAATCCGTACGCCCGCCGAGAATAACAACCTTCAGCCAGGCAATGGCTTCGATGATTTCCGGACTAAGCTCCTTTTCCGGCTCGTTTTCCTGATTTGAGGAGGCAAGCAGCTTGTCCAGTATCCGATTGGTATCGTCCAGTTTTTCCTGCCATTGCTCGCTTTCTTTTTGCCGGGCAATCTCGTTTTTATCTATTTTAAGCTGGAGTTCATTCAATACCCTTTGTTTGGCCGCCAGCATTTCTTCCAACACCGCATTCTTTTTCTGCACTTGGGCCAGCTCTGCTTTCAGCTTGTCAACTTGCAAACGCTTGGCCGCCGTTTTTCCCTCCCGCCGGATTTCCCGTAACGCAAAGGTTCGCAGGTTATCATACTCGACCGCACAAGCACGGATCAGCAGCGTGCGAGCGAAAAAATCCAGGGCCGCCTGCTTAAGTTCAGCCGTTACCTGAGTCTCGTCGGGCAGGGAGGCAGCCATCGTCTCTATGGCGCGCCTGAGTTCCCACCGGCTGACCGGCACCCGCGCAATGGCGTCGAACGGCAGGCCGCTGAAGTTTTCTCGTTTGAACATATACCCGGTGGTCCGGGTATATTCTAAAGTATGAAAATACTCGTCCAAACTGGCCGGAATTCCCTTTAGTTTTTGGTCAATGGACTGCCAGAGCGTTTCGGACAGTTCTTTTTGCCGGTCCGTCAAGACGGAAGCTGGCCGTTCCCCTGTCATTTTTTCCTGCGCCCGGAGGTGGGCCTGAAAATTAGAGTGGAACAGGGGTCCCTGTTCCGTGAGGGTTTTCCCGAAAGCATTGACCAGATGCCAAAAAATTGCAAAATCGCCGTCCAGCATATCCTTTTTATTGACATACGGCTTAAGCGGCCGCTGACGTTTGTCCAGCAGCACCGGCGGCGCGGGCAGATTGCGCAATTCACGGGGCGTCACTCTGGGTTCTTTTTTCATTAACAACCGCCAAAACGATTCGAATGGGACTTCTTTGTCTTTTGTTTTTACATACGTATAAATCGGCCGCCAGCATTTTTTCAGCAGTTGTTCAAACGCCGCTGCCGCTTTTTGTCCGTTGTCATTTTCCTGAAACGAAGTGACAAGCAGGTCTGTGGCTTTTTGGCAATACAGTTCGGTGAGTACGTCACTTTCCCGGAAATAGCTGTCATAAGCACGCCGCCGGGGAGTCATAGTGCTGTCGATCACGATGCCACCGGCGCCGCAGATTCTATCCAGCACGGACCGGGCGACCTTGTTTTGAGCTATGCCCCTGGCCATAAACGGCACCAGGTCAAGGCTGACTTCCTGTTGTTGCTGCATGATAATTCACTCTCTCCAACTCGCTGTTTTATTCCTTAATAAATACGAGCTGAGCCGGGTCAAGACCTTCTTTGACAAATAAGAGCGGCGTATTTTCTTCCGGTATGCCTTCCAGCATTAAGGCCGCCTTGGCCTGCTCGAAGGCAATTTTTAATGACTTGCCAAAGCCGAGGGCTGAATAAAACTGGGCGGCGAATACCCTGGCTGCCTCGTCGCCGATGGCCGTGTTCATACCGACTGCCGCCTCGACGTACTTGACGACCGCTTTCGCTTCATCATTGGAAAAGCAGACATTGAAAAACACCAGTCGGATGGTGTCGGCGGCGCTCAGCATGACCTGCACAATGGCGGCCAGGCGCACCATTTTGGGCTGGCCGTCGTCACCCTGCAGAATCAGCTCATCATTTTCCGAGCCGTGGCCGCTGAAATGCACCAACTGAGGACTGGTCTCGTTGATGGCCTGCAGGATGTCGAGCGGCTGCGTCGCCCAGCGGGTGACAAAGTTGATGGCGTCGCGGCGCGCGGATTTACGAATATTTTCCTGGATATCCCTGGCTTCGGCATCCAGCTCCAACGGAGCGTCCTTCAGGGCATTGGCCGCCAGAAACAAAACGGTTACCTGTTCGGCCGCTTTTTTCGCGATGGGTTTGGCCCGCTTCGGCTTTTTAAAGTCCTTTTTCTTTTGCTCCAATTGATCGACGTCATACAGCTGCTGCTCTAATTGGGCGACTTCCTGCTCCAGCTCAGCGATGGTCGCCACCAAGTCAATAGCTTGTTGCGCACTTCGCTTAATATGGCTTTTGGCGGTTTCCACGGCCTGCCCTGCTGCCGCTCCGGCTGTTGCCTTTAGGCTAAGTCCGGTGGCAACGGCTTGAGAAAACACCTTGTTATGCTCGGAAATTTGCTGCAGGGCCTGGGCCTTGTCGGTTTTTAACCGGGTTATTTCCGTCTTCTTTTTGAGAAGGCTTGCCCGCAAATCATCGGTTGGCATCCTCTTCCCCCTCCTTTTCTGTGGTGGCTGCCGCATACGCCTCCCCGGCCAGGCCGGCCTGATCATCTACCTGGCTGACCACCTCGCAGGACAGGGGCGGCGTATAGACATAGCCTTTCTGGTTGACCTGGTAGAAATTCTCAATGAACCAGCAGAACTGGCGCAGCACACGGGTCAGCGCATACGGGCTGAGGGTAAGCGTCTCTCCCGCCGGTGCGGGAAAAGCCAAGTAGCCCTTGACGGCAAAGAATTCCTGCGCTTTGTAAAACAGTCCCGTCCGGTCCTCTGTTGGCCAGACCGGGCCGTCGACCGTAAACAGCTCGGCGTCAGCGATAAACAGCGCCAGCACAGCTGCTGTTTCCACCGCAGCGAAATATTCGGTACTGTCCATCGTCGGATTTACGCGAAAATAGCTTCGCCAAAAGGCGGCCAGCGACCGGTCGGCCATGCCGCCGCGCGCGGCCGCGCCGAGGTTTACTTGCAGGTCGTAGCGGCTGAGCGCCAGCAACGCGGTCTGATACAGATCCGGGAAATGGGCATGCTCCCGGTAGAATTCGTCTCGACAAAAAGCGTTGGCAATTTTATGGAATATTTTCACCAGTTGTTTGGCGGGTAACTGTTTGTTGCTCACCTGCAGGCGTTCGCTTTGCCGGCGGGCAAACCGGACAATGGCCGGCAGTTTCGGCCGTTCCCCCCGCCTCGCCGGCCGGACGGGAGATGTCCCCGGCGGCGGCAATACCGGCCGGGACGGCTCTGCCTTTCTCTGCAGCAGCTTTTCTATTTCCCTGGCAGCGGGCGAAACGGCTAGCGGACCACTCTGCAGGACCTCCGGTGCGGGCCGACGGTTCGGCCGGTTATGGTTTTGCCAGGACAAGCGTGGCTTGGCTTTCATAGTAAATCCTCCTTTCTCTTGCGGGCTGATTATCAGCCACCGGTAAGCGGCAACCGGCCTGGGGCGGAAAATCCTGCGCAGCCTGAGCCACGCAGGATTTTCGCCTGTCGCCGGATGAGAAAACCTTATTTCTTGCCGGTTCTGCGCTTGAGTTCTTCGACGGTAAGCGCCATTTTGCTGCGGGAAACAGCAGTCGTCGGTTTGCCGCTCCGGGTTCTGGCCGCTGTCCGGTCGATGACGACCGACGCGGTGTTCAGATAGCCATTAACGGTGCTGTTACCCAAGCCGATACCGCCATTAGTGGCATTAGCTACGGCGTTGCCAATCGGAGTAGGATTCGTATTAGGATCATACAATGTCAAAGCACCGGACGGCACATTGTGCACGTAGTTGCCATCTACCAGCCACAAGGTGTCATTGGCTGGAGCCAGCAGCCAGGTAGCGCCGGCCGGGCTGGAAGTGAGACCAGTTCCTGTGCTGGAACTGCCGCTGAAGCTGCCGCTGCGCAGGGAAGCCGCTGCTACCCTGACGAGCTGGTAGGTATACGTAGAATAATATTGATCAAAGTTTGAAACCAGAATATAGGCGCGTCGATCCGTTCCCGTGCCCCAAAACTCAACATCATTGAAATCGCCGAAGGTGGTCGGGGCGGTAGTGGCGGCAACTGTGTTGAGCAATGCCAGCGTGGGTGTATATGTGCCTGACGAAACGGTGTTCGGGAGAGTCACGACATCCACTTTGGAGGCGCTGCCGTTGCCGTCGGCGACCTGCATGCCGCCCATGGCCGCGACATAGGCATAGAAATTACCGCTATCAACATCATTTTCCACTGTCACGGAAATGGCGTTTTCGGTCAACGTGACAATGGTGCCGATGGTGGTGGCGGTAGTGCCGTCAACCCGGATCAGCACAATGGCGGAATTACCGTAGGTATACGATGAATCGGCCTGATTGTACAGGGCAACCAGTACATGGGCGGTCGTTTCGGTGTCCGGGTCATCAAAGCTGTACACGTCCATGCCGCTGCCGTGCGGGGTCTTACCGCTGTCGTAGCCAGTGAAGACGTTGCTGATGGTGCCGGCCAGGGTGTAGGCGTTGTTAGCCATGTTGACAATGGCGATATTGTTGGAGTCATAGTCCTGGATATAGAGATAATCGCCGCTGCTGGAATCGCTGATACTGACAAGACCCCAGGGGTTGCTGACGCCCCAATTGTTGGTACCGCCGCTGGTGGTGGCGGTGGCGATGGGCGAACCCCAGGTGCCGGTGGCGCTGGGCACGTATACGCCGAAGGTTGCCTGTCCCACGCTGGGTGGTGTGCCATAGGTATAGCTGGCAATCAAGGCCCGTTCGTTCGTACCGTGCATAAACGCCAGAACGCGCGGATCGCCGGATAATTTTTTAGCCGGAGTTTGACCGGGAGGAAGTTCCGTCACAGCCGCAATGTTATGAGGCGCCGACACTCCAAAAGTTACTGTACTGACAAGCCCTTGACCGTAATTGGTTACACCTACTGCTAAGGTAGACATGGTAAATCACCTCTCCATTTCATTTTATTTAAATGTACTTTTGTTTTCTTTTGCGGTAACGCGTATCTACTTCACTGGAATCACCTCCTTAGCCTGCTATTTATGTGAATCCCGTTTGCTTGTACCCGGAGCGAAAAGTCTCAGGTGCGAAGCAGACAGGCTTGACACCGATTAGAACCTGTATTCCATAGTGGCGTAATACATGCGTCCGGCGAGCGGATAGGCGAGGGCGCAATAACTATTTACATCTTCCCAGCCGCCGGCTGCGTTGCGCACTGCATCGATGCAGATCATTCTGGCCTCATAGCCCTTGTTGAAGACATCGTTCACGCCGGCGGACAGCTTCCAGCCGTTGCCGAAGGAATACTTGGCGCCCAGATTGACGGTGGACAAACTATTGATGAAACTTCTTTCGATACTGGCAAGTGTGTTCTGCAATCCGACAAACTGCATGTCAGTGTAGTGATACTCAGCAAAGACATCCAACTTGTCACCCGGCAGGAGGTAATCCAGGCGGGCGTTCCAGACCCATTCCGGGGTGTAGGAAATGTAGGACTTTATACCGTTGTGATTGCCGCCCATGTTGTTGTCCGTATACTCCGATTTCTGCCAGGTGCCGCTCAGGTCGAGACCGACGCGCCGCCATTTCATGTTGTGGGTCAGCTCGATACCGTGGACGCGGGCGTCATCCATGGGGTAATAAGTTCCCGGGGCGTTGGGGACATTGGGCTGCCAGAGGGCGAACTGGTTCTGTGAACGCCGCTGGAACCAGGTGAGGCTGGTGTCGGTATCAGCCTGGGCTAGTTTGCCCTGCCAGCTGACGCTGAAGTCGAACTGGTGGCCGCTCTCCCAGGTACCCTGGCCGTCAAGGTCAAAGAACTTGGCCGCCCCTTCGTTAGGGGCGATGGTGGCACCGTCGCCGAACAGCTCATAGAAATTAGGATGGCGGTTGTAGGTGCCCCAATTGGTCTTGAGACTCCAGTGGTCGTTAAGCTGCTTCTGCAGGGCGGCGGCGCCGGAGTATTGCCACTTCTTGTCGTTGTCGGCCATGGTGGACATTACCACCCGGTCGGCGCGGAGTACCGGCGTCAGCTTGAAGTCGCCGGCCTGGTTGAGGGTGATGCTGTCCTGCAGCGTCAGGTGGTATTCCTGAATTTTGTAGTGGTTGATATACTGGCGGTTCCAGTTCTTGACCCAGGCGGACTGCGCCCAGTCGTTCCAGTGGCTGCCGTCGGCATCCATGCTTTCGTCACTATAGTCGAAGTTCAGTTCCAGCAGGTGGCTGCCGCCCATTTTCAGCGACCCGTTGAGGTTGACGCCCCATTTGTCCGAGTCGTATTTGGTCCAGTTGAAGCCGGGGATATAGTCATACAGGGCATCGACATCTTTCCCGGTGTCGGCACCGTATTTATAAATGCCGGTGTTGCGGTAGTCCTTCTTTTGCTTCAGGTAGTAGGTCTTCCAGCCCCAGTCGAGGCTGCCCGCCGTAGCGCGGCGACCGATCTGGAATTCTTTCTGGCTGGTATTGAGATCGGCGTCATAGTAGCCTTTGTGGAAATACTCGGTATAGCCGCCGGTATTGCCACCCATGCCCGGCGTGCCGGTTGGCTGCAGGGTGTTAACGGCGCGCGGCAGCTGTTCGTTCAGGTCCTTCCAGGCGGCCTTGACCATCCAGTGGTCATCCTGCCACTTGATCATACCGTTACTGTTTTGATAGCCGTTGGAACGGCGGTCGACGTCGCCAAAGCCTTGGTTGGAATAGTTGCCATAGTTCAAGGGTGCCACAGTAAACGGGAAATCGCCGCCCCAGATGTCGCGCTGGTAGGTGAACAGCAGGCTGCCGTCGCCGGCCGGGGCGGTGAGCTGATAGGTGCCGGTGTAGCCGCCGTAGGACTTGATGCCCTGAGTAATGGTACCGCCCAGTTCCTTGGGCTTCTTGGTAACGATATTGATGACACCGCCCAGGGGCGAGCCTGAGAAGCGCGCCGGCACGTAGCCGCGGTAGACTTCGATACGTTCCACATTGTCGACCGGAATGGACGAGAGGTTAACGGCCGCCTCGCCGTTGAGGTTCATCAGGACGCCGTCAACGTAGACGGCGACCTGAGCGCCGGTCGAGCCGCGCACGCGGGCCACGGTATAGTGGCCGTCACCGCTGACGCGCTGGATGAACAGGCCGGGCACACGGTCAAGGAGGTCTGGCAGGTCCTTTTGCTCACCTTCAAAGTGTTCGGGATAAACAACGCTGACCTGGCCGGGGGAAAGCTGTTTCTCCCAGGCGGGCCGGGTGGCCTCGACGGTGACCGGGGCGAAGCTGTACCCACCGCTGTTGGCGCCGGTCGGTGCGCTGACCGGCTGGTTTATGACCGGCTGAGACGGTACTGTATTGTTGGCGGCTGTTTCCTCAGTTGTTTCCTGTTGGCCGGCGGCAACAGCGGGTTGTTCCGTTCCGGCCTGGCTGTTCAGGCTGCCGGCCGGCGGCTGCGTCTCCGCCGGCGCCGCTGCAGCCGTCGCCTGGCCGATGACCAGAGCGGTGCTGCCGCGCGTGGGTTCGCTGCGAGGTTCGCCACTGTCCGGCGCGGTTGCCTGGTTGTTAGCCGCAGCACTGCTGCCGCCCCAGAAGCCGCCCCAGGTCCAGTTGAGACCGCCGCTCACTTTCCAGTTGCTGCCATCGCTGCCGCCGGTCGTCTTATTGAGGTCCAGATTAAAAACGCCGGTCGGCGAAATTTTCCAGTTGCCGCCGAGGCTCCATTCCCACCAAGTGTCCTTGCCGCCGGCTGTATCGAGCGCCATGGTCTGGTTGCCGAAAAAAGCGTGCAACCCCGTGCCGCCGGCGAATTCATGCAGCGCCGCCATGCCGGCGTAGACACTGCCCTGGTCACCTGCAAGCTGTTTGCCGACTTTCAGGCCCAGGCGGCCGGTAACGGTATCAGTGCTGGCCTGACTGATGCCCAGGTTGTTGCTGAGGCTATAGCTGACCGCGTCGGTGCGGCCGACGAACAGGGAAGCCGACCGCTCCCAGTACCAACCGCGCTTATCGGCCGGTGACTGATAGCCGTACTGGAGACCCAGGCCATAGGCCCAGGTGGTGTAGTCACAGTTGATCCGACCCAGGCCGCTGCCGGTGTCGCCGGTCAGGTGGTAGTCATTGGTGAGGCGGGAAGCCATGATGGCCGCATCCAGGTAGTGGCCTTTGTTGCCTACCCAGGAAGCGTACAGCCCCAGGCCCTGGCTGTCCTGGTCGCCCCCGCCGGTGGCGGTGGTGGACTTGCCGTCCACTTTGCTCAGGAAAAAGCCGTTATAGACTTTGCCGCCATGAATGTCATGACTCAGCAGCTTGTCATAGCCCACCTGCAGGCCATTATAGGTCTGGTCCACCTGACGGCCGTAGCCGGAGCTGCTCTGATACTTGCCGTGCCAGACCTCGGCCCAGGCGTTCTCTTTCTGGTCCTCCGTCTGTACCGGATGGGAGGCGATGCCCAGGGTGCGGGAAGTGTCCCCGCCTGTTTCCTGAGTTCCTATCCCGCCCGCCGAGGTGCTGCTCACCGCAGCTGGGGCGCTGTCGCCCAGCATCTCGACCCGCTGCTCGGTGAAGGGCTGGCGGTGGAGGCTGCCCACCCGGCGGAACATATTAAGATAGTTGCTTTTCCAGAGATTGTTCGTAATTACACTGTTATCAGCCGCCGACCGGCCGGACTCCGAGGCGGTGCCGAGATTCACCCAGCTGTAGCTGTCGAGATACCAGGCAGTGCCGGTCCGGTTGGTACTGGTACTGGCGTCAGGATCAGCGGTGAAATAGTTGTCGTACCGGGCGACCACCGGCGTGATCTGGTACTGGCTGAAGATGCCGTCGGCCAGTGTGGTCTTGCCCTCGACCGTAAAATTTTCCGCCCCGTTCAGGATGCCGAAAAATATCGGGTATCCAGTTGATCGCGTTGCCACCCCCTGCGTGGCTTGGGACAGCCCGCCCACATAGCCGAGTTCCAGGTAGACCGTAGCCTGGCCGTCCGGCGTTGTCGCGTTGGTGACAAAGAGCTGATCCATGCCGCTGTTGCTGAGTCTATAGAGGCTCGTCGTCTTATCAGATCCAATTTGCTGATTACCGTAATAAGAACCAAAGTGCAGGATGGTGCCGTCCGCAAGCGACGCGTTTTCCGCTATAATGATGCGATTTTTATTATAGGTAGTTGTCTGCAGCACCAGCGGATTACTGCCCGACGTATTGAGATAGGCGAGGTCAATGGTGCCGCCTTGGCCGACAGTAAGGTTGTCGACCTTGATGTAAGTCGTACTGGAAGAACCTGTAAGAGGCACCTCACCATTGTTGACAGGAACTGTACTGCCTGTTATCTTCGCTGTAGTGGGAAAAGCGGCGGTTGTCCCGTCCAGTTTTATATAAGTAGCCGGCGATGTATATTCAGTATTCGTAATCGTACCGTCAGGAGCGACCGTCAGGCTATTGGCAAGATCATATGCACCTGATACGACCTGATTGGACTTTGACACCATCCGGTCCTTGGGCCGCCAGGTATCGCCGGCATTGACGGTCACACTGCTATACGAAGACGTACCAGTACTCGTGAGCGTATTAGCTATGCTGCTTATAATGATCCGCGAACCCAGCAATTCATACTGACCGTCTGTTGTCAGGCCGTAAAACTGCGGCAGATGCGTCAGCTTGCTCAAATCCCCGGTACTGAACGCTTCGTCAATTTCCTTAGCATATTCTGAATTTATCCAATAGTCGGTATTTAGAGTCGCGATCAGTATCTGCGTACTGGCATAGGTAGAGACGTCGACATAGCTGCCATCTGAAAGCTTTAAATAGATATTGGAGTAGCCCAGGATCGTCGACCAACCGGGATAAGCTGTGCCACTGATGGTCCTACCGGCAGGACCGCTCCGATAAGCCTGATCACTGGTTAAGGAGGTTCCGGTCGCGTTCCACAAGGTAAAATTACGGGTTGTCTTCGTACCATTGTTATAAGCAAAAGGAGTTATATACTCGTCGTTCGCGGAAGACAAAGTGGTGGCAAAGACATTGTAATTACCATCACTACCATAGTACAAATTACCGGTGGCATTGGTCTCCACCGCCGCCGCGGCAGCCGGCTCCGCCGCCAGCCCCAGTGAGCAGCCCAGCGTTACGGCCAACGCCGCCGCCAGTTGCCGGCAGGCAAAACTGCCCCCTGGTGTCTCCCTCTCCCGCCGGCTCCTCCGCCGGAGCGATTTCACCCTGCCGCTCGTTTTCGCCAGTTCGGATACCACCTGCCAGCAGGCGCGGGTGCGGTTCCAGATAACTTTGTAAACATGATTCAAAATTCTTTCATTCCTTTGCTGCTTATTTTTCATCCCTGAAGACCGGCTGCTGTACCACCGGTGCATGAATAGCTAGAACTGATAATCAGTTTGTTTTTCTTCGTCCTATTTCACTAACATAGCCGACCGTTTGCTTGCTGTTGGCCTTGGCGGCCAGCGTCTGGGTCGGCGCTAACAGTCCGAAAATGCCGGATACGAAAAATGCAATTGCGATCAGCGCTGCCAGTTTGTTTTTGTAATTTTTTCACTGGGTATACTCCTATCATTTTTCTTTGGCCTGTCTATCGCGCATCGTCTGCGGGCAAATAAAAAAATCCCTGACCGGGAGTGTGGTTACGCTAAGCTACCAGGATGTTTCCGGCAACGTTACGTAATCCCCTCCCCATACCTCGTGGGTGAAAACGGCGATTGTCGGACAGGCAGTTCTCCTGACTTGCGGTTCATGGCTTTGCCAAACCTTCCCAGGACCTTCATCCCAGTGGCATATCTCGGCATTGCTCCCCGTTACAGTGGCGGGACCGTGTTGGCTTTGCACCAAACTTCCCTATTAAGCCCTTGCGGGCACCTATCCCTGGCAATATTTAGTTGTTGTTTCTGTAATTGTTGCTTTTTGACACAATGCAGGATGAATTAATACCCTGGCCAGAGTATCCTCCCAGGCATTTACTGGCGCTCCCTGGTAATCAGGCAACCCGTCCGGCATTACCAGCTACCGGCACTAGTAAACAAAAGAAGCCCCTCTGCGATAATCACTCAGAAAGGCTTCGGCGTTTATACGGCAACACTGCCGGTGTAAACTACACATCAAATCCCCTCCCTGAGCACGCGCAGGTCAAATGGTGACTGTTGTACAGGCAGTTCTCCTGGCTCTGGTTCCTCGCGCCGCCAAACCTTCCCAGGACTTTCCTCCCAGTGGCATATCTTGGCTTTGCTCCCCATTACAGTGGCGGGACCGCGCCGGTCTTACACCGGCTTTTCTATGAAGCCCTTGCGGGCACCTGTACCATTACACTATGTGGTTGTCCGCTTCTTATTATTAATTTATTTTAACACAGCGATTGCCAATTGTCACCAATTTTCGTTCTGCTTTTTCCTGCCTTTTCTGACACGTTTCCCCTATTTCTTCATGACCCACCGGCTATCCGGGCGGGCCCGCTGATGTTTATTGAGGGCGTGTTTGTTGTAACCGGTTGCATATTTTTTATTCTAGGAGTATACTATAAGAAAAGGACTGACGTGCTGATACACGCCAGCCCCACAGGCTGTCTAACCAGAAACGGTTAGCCCAAAATAGTTAGTTACAATAAGTAACCGCTTACCTTTGGCTAGGAGCGGTTACTTGCCTTTTATGACTAAAACTACTAAAGTAGCAAACATAATCATCACAACTAAGGACTCATATGTAGTCATTAAGCGTCACCCCTTATTACGGGAGTTCTAACCGCTCCGTACACAACCTGTACGATCATTATATCATAATCTGCCAAATGAAAAGAGAAAAAATTTCGTCTCAGACTTTTGTGTCGACAATGTGCCACTTTCACTTAATGAGGGCGGCCTTTTTTATTATTATAAAAAATATATGATTTTTGGGGTTACCTGAGGGTACCCTTTTTTGAGCACTGTGGTATTGTAAAGTAATGGATAACAATATACTGCGACGAATCTTCTTTGATGAAAACAATAATTGGGAGAAATTCAAAGCTAAATATGGGTCGCGCATTCGGAATGTGGTCGAAAAGGAAGTTGAAAAATTTCGTTGGCAACCCTGAAAAAGGCTTTAGACTGCTAGTTTGTGAGGGGTGCCATAGTATTCGAAGAGTACCCTATCGGTGTAGCCATTCATTACTACTACTGCCTGTTCAGCTCTCACTTGTTCCGCATCGGTATAAGACTATGGAAAGTCCTCAGTATTTGCTGGTCATAATACTGGACTACATGTCATGCCGTTCAACTACCCTATATCATGACCATTGTATAAACTGTTTCGTTTTTTTCCACTCTCAGAGGTATTAATTAAAACCCAAAATGAAAATCTTCCATATTTAATGAGGTTTTTATTGTGAACACTGCACTATTTCCTGGCGATATCCACATCCATCTCCCCCATCAATAGATTCATTGTGCGTGTATAAACGCTGCGAAAACCATTTCGGAGAACGGCGGCGCTGACTTCTCCCTGTTCCAAACTGAAATCGCAGCCCTCTAAATAGCTTGGCAGCCAGCCGACAACCATTTCTTTCGGCCTGGTTTTTTCGTGGGTCAACCCTTCGGAAATGCACATGAATACGCCTGAAGGATTTAATGCGTCATAGATTTTATTTATTACCCTGTCTAAATCATGCTTGACAAAATTTAGCGTACCTATGGCCAGGATAAAATCATATCCGCCGCCAATAGCATCCGCCATATAATCTCCGATCAGCACTTCCACCCGGTCTTCCAGGCCATATTCCCGGATTGTTTCCGCTGCAGCCTTGCCAACAGGCGGAGTATCCAAGACTACTCCCTTCAGCACCGGATGGGCTGCAACAACAGCCATGCAGATTAGTCCGGGGCCTCCTCCCAGGTCAAGCATTTTTTTAAACCCGGCAAATTCAGGCAGCGCAGCAATAATCGCTGCAATTTCTCCAGCCCTGCCGGCTCTTTGTCCGCTTTTTGCCATTTCAGTATATTCACTGTATATCGCATGCGCTTCCAGACCTTTTTTATCTTCATATCCATCAGCGGGGCCTTCTTTTACAAGTTTTACAATATCAATATCGTCAAAACCGGCCAGTCTGCTGTAAGCTCTAAGGTATTCCCCCAAAAATAAGTCACAACCATTTACCAGATATTTGCTTGCCAGCACCGTGTTTTTGTAGAAACCCGCTTTTTTCTCCAACAGTTCCATTGCTGTTAAAGCATCCAGCAAGTGCCTGGTATTCTCCGGATGCAAGGCCAGCTTTTCGGCAATTTCGGTATGCTTTTTGGCCACTTCCAATTCTGAAAATACCGCCAATTCAATACCGGCAAATAATATTTTGGTATACATTGAAAAATGTACCATTGCAAATAGCTTATTGGCGCCTGCATCCGCCTTGGGGAATTCTGTCATACCAAGTTTCCTCCTTTTATTCACCACTTCATACCGCCCTACTGCTTCCTGCAGCCATCCCGGTATTTATGTTCCACTTTTCAGCCTGCTGCCGTCTTCTCCAGAACTCTGCATAGCTGCCATTGCCTGCCAGCAATTCCTCATGAGTACCTTTTTCGGCAATTTCCCCGCCGTGATTTAAAACCAGGATTTGATTTGCTTTTCTGACCGTAGACAGTCGATGGGCAAAAACCATACTTATGTGCGACAGCACAGAATCGCATTTCATATTCTGGCCTTGATAACGGCAATGCCGTGAAGATACTCAAGAATGCTTGCAATAACATCCGCCTGACCCTGTTGCCTCTCAGCAGCAAATTTCTTGAAATCCTTTTGGATTTTGGCATACAGCCAAAAGGCAATGGGATATCCGCTTAAAGTAACAACATCCATTTTCCAGTTAATGAAAAAATAAATACAACGGAAATTGCCGTACTGGTAACAGCGTTTACCACTTTGGTCAGGAACTGCATGGAAAACATTTCAACAAAGGTTAAATCACTGGTTACAACAGCCGAAAATTGCCCACGTTATTAGCGGCAAAATAGCCCATAGGCAAACGCCGCAAGCGCTCACCCAGTATCAGCCTTTGTCTCCCCATAATTTCAAAACCGGTACCGCTCTGGAAAATATATACCAGCAAATTGAATACATACTTGCCAATCAACCCAAGCAGCAAAATACCCAGATGCTTCCCTACCGTGTCCATTGTAAGAGTCTTGTTGGCAATCTCGTTAAGCGTCAACAGAATTATGACAAGAGGGATTGCATTGCAAATATTTTCGAGGAAGTTCAGGCAAAAGGCCAGTATTAGTAGTTAAACCCAGGCTACTTTTCAGCAGTCTGGGTCATTTTTTTGTTTTCACCTTTTTCCTTTTCTTTTTCTTATTCATGACGAGCAGTCTCCATACTATTTTGATAATCCTCTACTTTATATATCGCCTGTCACCTTCATACAGCTCACGAGTCACTGTACTCCTCAGCCTTGTGAAAAATTTATTGGTTGCATCAATATTCCGCAAATAATCTACAGAAACCGATAACCAACATATCCGGTGATACAGCTTGTAAAATAACAGCTTATTTCGGTCATATCTTTTAGGCTTACTGGTGGATAGAAAGTTATACAACATATCCAGGAGAGCATATTCAAATTCAATGTCGAAAAATTTGATGCCTTCGATGTCGATAAAACCAATTGTGCCGTCAGTCAACAACCAGACATGCAACGGCGTTGGTTCTCCATGTATAAGTGCATAACTATCCGGCTTTAATTGACAGGCAAGGATAGTCATGTAGTTGTCCAACTGCTGCAAAACCGAATGTTTCATTCTGTTTACAGTGTTGTCTAAACTACACGCTATTTCCAGTTCCTCAACAGTATGTTCATAACATAAAAGCTGACAAGATTTAGCGTATCTGTTGGTGAGTAAAGGAGATCCGTAGTAATCCCGGCTGCAAGAATAGAATTTATTAAGTTCTGCATTCAACGTATCACTAATTTCTGCAATATTGCCGTGCTGCAGATGCTCCTGTAGACTAACCCCGTCAAAACACTCCACATAGGCATAATCAAATACCTCCTCTGCGAAAAAATGCCCTGTTTTTATTATCCGGGGAACTCTGATGCCCAGATCAGTCAACAACCTGGTGTTATGGCAAAAATATTCAAATCCTTCTGCATACAAATAATGTAAACCGTCAGTATGCGCTTCTGTTAGTCCTAGAAAAGGTTTTTGCCAGATATAAAGGATGGTTTTGTGGTTATTACCATCGGTCACTAAGTACACCTTTTTTGAAATACCGTTGACAATACCATGCAGAGTGAACTGACTTAGATTCAGATCAGCTTGAATAATATGATATGGTAGTTCACACAAATTCATCATTTCGTTATCACTTTAAGCACCTCTGCTCTATGAGATATATCTGAAATACTAGCTGATTAGCCGTATGTAATTTGCTATTTTCTGATGATCAATGAATAGCAAGTCTTATCGGTTTGGCCCAGACGGTCACACACGGAAGGGTCACAATCTTGCCAAACTCGTTCCGTTCGGCATAGTCCTGAACAACATCTCGGACTCTTTCGTACTCTTCCCCTGCAGCAATCTGAAAGGGCTGCACGATAATCTCGGTAAAACCTTCTTCTTGTAGGCGCTCTAATGCCTGTCTCTCGTCATCAACCTGGATACCGTCGCGTTCCGCCAGTTCTTCTATCAGGATATGGGAAGCAAATGCCCGACGCACTTCATAGTGTGGGAAATCTGCCCAAAGTTTGATATCTATACTTTCGCTGGCCAATTGGCGGGCCTCCGGGTAGGCGGTGCCTAAACCCACCATTAAAAAGGCTTTTTTCTCTATTTTCTTCAAAATTACTCAACTCCTATCAACCGATGTCAACTCTTTGTCCGTTGTAAGCTTTATTATTTAAATCTAGGATCTTAATCCTTTAGATATGCACATTTGGGGAAAAGACAAATCTATATGCGGAATAAACAGCGATGAGACAAATTCATCCATAAACAGTTCCTAAAAACAGGTGCGCCATAGTCGTGTTGCCGGCAGTCATCATCACGCGGATGTCGGTTTCTTTAATTTTACGCTGCTTATAGCAATAAAAAACATAAGGAGTAGTAAGAAGAAGGACATATTAGAAAACTCCCGGCTGCCATGGCAACCGGGAGAGATTCTACAACACATTAAATAGAAACTCCTGACTAATAATAACCAGGAGTAAATTCAGCAATACCACACAACTTACTTAGAACAGTTCTAAGTAAGCCAGATGAACAACTGTAATCCCCTCCCCATCGCTCGTGGGTGAAAAACGGTGATTGACAGATAGGCAGTTCTCCTGGCTTTAGATCATCGCTCATCCAAACCTTCCCAAGACTTCTCGTCCCAGTGGCATATCTTGGATTCGCTCCCTATTACAGTGGCGGGACCGCGCCGGCATAAACCGGACTTCCCTATTAAGCCCTTACGGGCACCTACCTCAACACTCTTCAATTGTCTATTACAATATATTATTTTACATTTTTCATTATAATAATAGCATTTATTGCCATGAATTGCAATTATTTCTTTGACAGCATCAAAAAATGCTTACCTTACGTTGTTTAACACGGGTGGCAATGCCCTGAATAAACACAAGAGCTACAGCGGTTTTGCTTCTGGCACCAAGCGTGAACCTTTTGACTATTAAATTTGGATTCTTAATGCGCCGCCGCAGCAAGGTTATACAGTGTGTTCTGATAAACACAGATCCGCTTACGTCCTTGACCTGCCGGATATCAACGCCGGCAGTCTTTACGTTCTCCACCGTTTTCCGGTTAATGTTGGAACCGACGAGATAGAGGGAGACCGGATTCAGAACATCCAGTAGCCACCCTAATACCAAAATTCTCACTACGGACATGCTCCAGTAAAATGATTTGCCCCTCAGGCTTACAAACTCGCCGCACCTCCCTAAGACCCTGCACTGGGTCAGGGACCGAACCAAAATACGCAGGACGTAACTACCCGTGTCAAAGGTACCATCAGCATTTCATCTGCTGAGCATCCATCTCCAGAAGCGTAACCGGCACTTTGGCTATGCCTAACTTTTGCCGGGCCTTAGCCAGCATGCCAGAACTACAATCGATACCTGTTACCTCGCAACCCTCCCGGTAATAAGGAAGGTTTTTGCCTGTGCCCACACCAACTTTCAGCACCTTACCCGTGACTTTGACAATAGCTGTCCGCCGAACAGCTTCAGGAATCATTTTGTCCATCCAATCATAAAACCGGGCGGTTCGGTTATATCGATTACGGATAATTTCTGTCTGTACCATCATCTCTTAATCCATATTACAGTCCTCTCGTTCCATGGTCATAAGACGGCAGCTTGATTGATTGCGTCTTATTGACCAATCTACATAATATCAGCATAATATTTCCCGGCTAATTTTTTTCATGTAAAATGTTAGGATCGCCTGCTCTCAGGCCCCACAGGCAACATCACTTGGAACGTACTGCCGCTATTTAGCTTGCTTTCGACTGCCACTTGACCACCGTGAATTTCCACCAATTGTTTGACGATTGCAAGCCCTAAACCGGACCCGCCACTTTTGCGGTCCCGGGATTTATCACCACGGTAGAAATGATCAAAAATACAAGGTACATCTTCCGGGGCAATACCCGGTCCACGATCCGCAACAGCTACTGTAAGCCAGTTTCGATTGTCGGCCTCAGTCAGAGCCGTAGTCACCTGCACGCTGTCCTTACGGGGCGAGTAGCGAATAGCGTTGACCAAAATATTATAAAACACCTGACTCATCCGGTCGCTGTCCGCGCTAATCTCCGGCAAGTCATCAGCCAGTATGCAGCCAACCTGAATTTCTTTTGCATCGGCCAGCGGTTTGAGCATAGCCACCGCCCGGCTAACAAGCTGATTAATATCTGTAGGCCGTTTTTCCAGCACCAATTGCCGGACTTCGGCCAATGACAGGTCACGCAAATCTTTAATTAAATGGTTTAAGTGGATTGCTTCTTCATGCAGCGAACTCAGCTGCTCTTGGCTTGGCTCAATAACACCGTCCACCATCCCCTCCAGATGGCCTTGGATCACAGCCAACGGTGTTCTGAGCTCATGGGCAATATTCGCCAACAACTGGCGGCGCAGATTCGTGTTTGTCGCCAACGCTTCCGCCATCCGGTTGAAAACATCCGCCAAATGGCCTACTTCATCCTTCGTTTCCACAGCTACTTTTTGATCATAGTCGCCCTGCTCAATTTGTTCCGCCGCCCGGCTCAGGTTGCGCAGCGGCACTGTAATACTGCGGGCTAAAGCGTAGCTGGCCGCCAGCCCGGCCGCCAGAATGGCAATCCCTACCCAAATCAGCGACTTATGAACCGAAGTTAAAAAGGTCTCTTCCAGCGGTCCCATGACGACCGTCATGGCCGGGCTGCCGTCAGCCATATGTTCCATTCCACTGCCCTGGTGCATCTCCATATGCTGCACCACTAGGTATTCCTGAAACAGTTCTACCATTTGGGCATCAGCCAAATAAATGAGTAAAAATACCGTCAACGCCACTGCCAAAAACATCAGGCCGGTAATGCGATAGGTGATGCTGTTCACTCTATTCATCACGATCACCGGTAAATTTATAGCCAATCCCATATACTGTCTGAATATATTGGGGTTCTTTAGAGTTGGACTCGATTTTACGGCGCAAATTTTTAATATGGGCATCAATGGTCCGCTCATAACCTTCGAACGTATATCCCTGAATTTGTTCGACAATCTGCAGACGGCTGAATACCTTGCCTGTATTAGCAGCGATGAGTTCCAAGATTTTAAACTCGGTAGGGGTAAGTTCAATCGACTGGTCCCCTTGCGTAACCTGGTGCCGTTCCAAGTCGATGACCAGGCTGCCTGCCCGAATTGGCTCATGCTGAACTACTCCTTTATGAACACGGCGCAGAATTACTTTGGCTCTGGCTACCACTTCTTTGGGACTGAAGGGTTTGGTCACATAATCATCGGCTCCTATTTCCAGGCCCACCAGCCGGTCGCTTTCCTCGTCCCGGGCGGTTAGCATAAGGATAGGAATGTCGTTATCTCTGCGAATTTTCCGGCATACATCCCATCCATCTATACCAGGCAGCATCAAATCAAGTACCATAATGTCCGGCCTGCGTTTCCGTACTATTTGCAAGGCATCCAAGCCATCATTGGCGGTGTAGGTAATAAATTTTTCTTTGGTAAAATAGGTTTGTAACAGTCTGACCAGCTTGACATCGTCATCGACAATCAACACCGAATATTGGCCCACCAGTAAGCCCTCCTTCGTACAATATTTATTTTGTAATTTGGCGGTCTAAGGTTCCTCCTCTGCCGACAGTAAGTTTATACTCGCTTTCATTGTAGTCTTTCCGGGCTACTACCAAACGGTTTTCTGTACCGGCCAGTTCGTCCATTAACGCCCGGAAATTCTGGTCAGCCTTTCAAGTTCGGATACTGCGTTGGCATCGCTTCAGCATAACAAACGAAAAGATGTCTCATACTAATTTTCAGGAGGTAATTTTTATGTCAAGAGTGGCAAAATGCGTGTGAGGAATGCCATCACACTCAATACTATTATGAATGCCATGCAGACGACATCGAAGTTCACTCCAGCGGCAATAACGGGTACAGGCTTCTGCCGGCACTTGCTGCAGTACGTTTAAGACATAAAAATAATCATGTTCCTTGCATATACATCCAAAAACCCCAGTGGCTTCCGTCACACTGGGGTTTTTGGATGCGTCAGCTACTCAATATGGGTAACTTTATATCCCGCATCTTCGATGGCGGCTTTAAGCTTTGCATCATCCACCTCGTGCGCTAGCTCCACTGTTGCAAATTTACCTTCCAGGTTAAGCGGTCCGCCGAACAGATAGAGCAGTCCGGCTGCCAACGGTATGCCAGCTGAATTGTAGACAAACGCCCAGAACAGGTTTTGCTTGATGTTGCGTATTGTCGTCTTGCTTAGCTGTATGGCTGTAGGCACATCCATCAGGTCGCTTCGCATCAGAACAATATCAGCCGATTCCATTGCAACATCCGTTCCAGAGCCAATCGCTATCCCGATATCCGCCTGAGCCAGGGCCGGCACGTCATTGATACCGTCCCTACCATGGCAACTTTTTTGCCTTCCGCCTACAGGTTTTTCACTTCCTTCGCTTTATCCTGCGGCAGCAGCTACGGTATCTTTCATTTCGGAGATCCGTGTTTGCGTGGCATCATATACGACTTTGGCTTTTTCGGTCGCAAAGTTTACACTCACCTCATGGATTCCAGGCCGCTTTTTTATGGACTTTTCAATCGCATTTGCACAGGAGGCGCAGGTCATGCCGTTACACTTACTATCTCTTTTTTCATGATTGCACCACCTTTTATCGATAGCTTTACTTACCTTTCCTCTGATTGAACGCGAGTATTCACGTTGTTATAAATATTGGTGCTCTTATTGTTTGGTAAACTCCCCGCGCTGATTGGAATGGACTGTAATCACCTTACCCTTATACCTGCCGCCAAAAAAGGCGGCATCTTCCATCGTTGCCAGCAAGGCATTAGCATGTTCGATATCGGATAACTGTAGATAACATTTTTAAAGGGCACCGACTTTGCTCCCGCTTCTATTTAGATAGTACGATCTACCTTCCGACAGGCCCGTCGCACGGGGCGCGGTGGTGCGGGTTTGGCCGCTGTGGCCGGTGCACTCCCCTGGCTTTTTATGGCAAACAAAGCAGGCTTACGATGTGCGGCCGCATGGTTTTGGCGGTTGCTCATGGTAAGCCGTCTTACTAGTCACTCGGTGATGTGGTACCGGTTCCCCCTCCCGTTTATTCGCTAGGAGGGGGGCAGGTGGTGGATCCACCAGAGTGTAACCGGGCCGTCTGCTGCCGCCGTCTTGCTGCTTCCCAGTTATGTGAAGGGGCCTGCCGTGGCCGCGTGCAGCGTGCGGGGCCAGCCAACGTAACCCGCAGTCCGCAACAAATGACTGTGATTAGCCCGGTTTGGGTCCTCTGCTCGAACTGCATATTAACCTCTTAACAAACAATAGTTACCCCACAGCCAATCCAGCATAAAAATAAATTCTAGCCCACAGATTGGTTTCGTTTCCTTATCTCCGTCTGATAATAGCCAATTTTATCATCCAGATTGCTAAGATGTTCCTCCAGCGTTCCTATCTCTTCCTTGAGAACAGCCCGGTGCCTTGCCAGCATTTCCATACGATCAGCCATTGTCATATCGCCTTGAGCCCGGAGCTTGGCATATTTTTGAATCTCCCTGATTGGCATACCGGTATCTTTCAAGCGCTTGATAAACTGTATCCACGCAATATCACTTTCCGCATAACTGCGTCTGCCGTTTTCTTTCCGCGCCGGAATAATCAGCTTCTCCTTTTCGTAGTACCGCAACGTATAAATATTAATCCCGGTAATGGCCGAAAACTCACCAATAGAATAATTCATATCACACACCTCCGCAAAAGACTTGACCTAGAGTTAACTCTACATTGTACAGTATAAGCATACCAAAAAACAGGAGGTTATACAAATGAACAACACCCAAAACTATACGGTCATTACGGGCGCCAGTTCCGGTATCGGTTATGCAACCGCTAAAGCGTTCGCCCGACGCGCTAAAAATGTAATTGTAGTCGCCCGCAGTCAAGCCCGGCTAGAAAAACTGAAACAAGAAATTGGAGAACAGCATCTGGCTGTGGATGTCGTAGTAAAAGTCTGTGATTTATCCATTCCGGCCAATGCGCATCAACTGTATCAAGAGGTAAAGGGGTATTCGATTGAAACCTGGATTAATAATGCGGGCTTTGGCAATTATGACAGCGTGGCCCAGCAAGATTTGAACAAAATTGAAACCATGCTGCGAGTCAATGTGGAAGCCCTGACCCTTTTATCCTCGCTCTATGTCCGGGATTACAAGGATGTTCCCGGGACCCAGCTCATTAATATTTCCTCCCGGGGCGGCTATTGCATAGTCCCCAACGCCGTTACATATAGTGCGGCCAAATTCTTCGTAAGTGCCTTTACCGAAGGGCTGGCCCATGAGTTAAAAGCTGCCTGCGCCGAACTAAAGGCCAAAGTACTAGCTCCTGCCGCAACGCAAACAGAGTTTGGTAAAGTTGCCAACGATGTAGCGGAATATGATTATGACAAGAGCTTTGGCCACTACCATACCAGTGAGCAAATGGCGGATTTGCTGCTGGCGCTTTACGACAGCGATCAGACTGTGGGCGCTGTTGACGCGAAAACATTTGCATTTAGTTTGCGGACACCGGTGTTCGATTATGCCGGAGGTTCCCTGCATAATCAAAAAGCAGTCAAATGAGGTGGAGGAAAATGCAACGGTTACTACCACTTGCTATTGTAGTGTTTCTATCTGTGACAGGCTGCTCCTTCGGCATAGCGGAACAAGAGCCGACGTCCGCACCTAAATCAACAGCAAGCCTTAACCCATCCACCCAGGAAGAACAAAGTCACTCCGCTGCCAAGAGCATAGTGTTGACGCTGAGGAAAACCTATAAAGGCTTTCAAGCTCCTACAGGGCTTGCAGTAGACCAAAAAACAAAGCCCGCGAAATACAATCGCGAGCAAAAATTGTTAAGAACTACTGTATGCTTCTTCTGCACGATCAAAGCTTTCTAGCACAACAAAAGCTTTGATACTCTCGTCATGATAGGGAACCGATAAAATTTTAGCCTCGATATCAAAATACTCTTTAACCCGCTGTTCGGTAATAATCTCCTGCGTTTTTCCGAACAGATATGAATTCTTGCCAAGCAGCAGCGTCGTATCCGACAGACGCAACGCATGTTCCGGATAATGGGTATTCATAATGCAGGATATACCACGTTCCTTTACCAGCGTTTTAATAAGATGCAGCATCATGAACTGGTTTTTAAAATCGAGATGAGACTCGGGTTCATCAAGCACCAGCACCTTCGGTTCACCGGCCAAGGCTCTCGCAATGAAGACCAGTTGCAATTGCCCGCCGCTTAATTGCGTGCAGGGCTTGTCCCGAATAGGGACTATGCCTACCTGCTCCATTGCCTTATCCACAATTTCCTTGTCATGCCGGGAGGGCACGGAGCAAACGCCAATATGACGTGCGCGCCCCATGGTTACTACTTCTCTAACGGTATAGGGAAAAGAAAGACTGTGGGCCTGCGGCACATACCCGATAGGATAATGTTTTTGTGCCTCCCGCGAAGTTCCCATAGGAGTTCCGTTGATCAGCGTCTGCCCCTGGGTCCATTGCAAGATGCCTGTCATACACTTTAACATAGTCGTTTTGCCGATACCATTGGGACCGAGTATGGTCATAATCTCTTGTTCGCCAAGAACAAAAGAGATATCCCGCAGTATGTCACTGTCTTTTGTATATCCGAAATAGCCGTGCTTCACTTCCAGTATCATTGCCAATCACCTTTCGCTTGCTTAAATAGTAAGGCAAAAAACGGCGCACCGACCAGGGCTGTCAATATGCCAATGGGGATTTCCGCCGCAGTTACCGTCCGGGCCATCAGATCAACAAGAATCATAAACGCTGCCCCGACAACACAGGAAACAGGCAGCAGATTTTTATGATCTACTCCGATCAGCATACGGCAGATATGCGGTATAACCAAACCGACCCAGCCGATCACACCCGTAACGGTCACACAGGCGGCTGTAATCAGTGTCGCCATGACAATAATAACCAGCCGGGTCTTTACCGGATTAACTCCCAAAGAATAGGCATCCTCATCCCCCAATGACAGAATGTTGATACGCCACCTCAGCATGAGCAGCACAATCGTCCCTAGTAAAATGGGAACCCCGACCAATTGTAAATTGCTGTACGAGGCGCTGGCAAAGCTGCCCATCAGCCAATACGTAATAGCTGGCAGCTTGTCATAGGGATCGGCGACGTATTTAATCAAAGAGATGAGTGCGCTGAATACCGCAGAAATGATCATGCCGGACAGCACCAGGGACAACGTAGACGATTCGCCGCGCAGCTTGGAAAGCGTATAGGTCATAAAAACACTCACAATGCCAAAAAAGAGCGCCATAGCTGTAGCAAGATGATTCATTCCAGAGAGCAAGATACCGAACGCCGCCCCAAAGGCCGCTCCCGAACTGACGCCCAGCACATCAGGGCTAACCAGGGGATTTCTAAAAATCCCCTGGAATGCTGCTCCGGCAACAGCCAGTCCCGCACCGACAAAACTATTCAACAAGATCCGTGGCAGCCGGAGATTCCAAACAACGGAAAACGCCATGCCGTCCCCTTCTTCACCGCGCATTCCATCAAGCAGTATGCTGCCGACCTCATGGGGAGGAATTACATAACGGCCCCCAAAGAGAGATACGAAAAAGGCAACCAGCAGCACGACCAATACAGCCATCCACACAAACTTTAAATTCTGTTGTTTACACATCATGCCTCGCTTTCCTCGCCCTTCCAATCAAAACAGCAGCTACTTTGACTTTGTTTTATTATCAATCAAGCTCTCTATCGTTAGATTTTCAGGCCAGAATTGCGTTTACTGTTTAGGATTTGGTCAAGTTCCGCGTCACTGAGCTTATAGTTAAAAAATGTCTGGTAAAAGCTTTTCAGATCAGCCCTCAGGTCGTAATCCGTGAATACCTCCGGTTGAAGAACTTTGCCGAGCCACTTTATCATTAAAGGCGTTTCCACGCAGGGTGCATCCCAGCGATAAATTCCCATCGGCGCTTTATACACTCGTTTATTTTTTACGGCGTCAATTTTACTCCAATCCTGCCCTGGAAACTTATTCGTGTATAAATCTTCCGGCAACACATTGGAGAAATTACTGATAACAATGACATCTGGGTTCGACGCCATAACCTGCTCCATGGTTATTTTTGACCATTGGCCGCTGCCCTCATTAGCGACATTTGTACCGCCTGCCGTTTCAATCATGATTCGGTTCACCGAGTCGCCTACCGCGACTTGCAGTTGCTCATCCCGTAAATATAACACTTTAGGCTTGTTCTTGCCCGCCAGTGCGCTCTCCTTGGACTTGAGATAGCCGTTTGTATCCTGATGATACTGAATCAGCGCATTGGCCCGCTCTTGCTGATTAATGATTTCACCGACCAGCTTGATGCCTTTCTGTACATCCTCAAGCGTGCCGTATTTGATCGCTACAGACGGAATGCCCAGTTCTGCCAGCTTTTTGCCAATCTCCGGCTGATAATCCCAGATAACGACCAGATCCGGCTTCAGCTTGGCGACTTCTTCATAATTCACGTTGAAATTGTTATCTACAAACGTCGAATTCGCGTTAGCCATTTCCGGCGCCATAGCTTTCAATATGTTACTCTGATAGG
The DNA here is from genome assembly GCF_057319775.1 of Sporomusa sp. 246TCP1. Classification (NCBI taxonomy): domain Bacteria; kingdom Bacillati; phylum Bacillota; class Negativicutes; order Selenomonadales; family Sporomusaceae; genus Sporomusa; species Sporomusa sp. 246TCP1. The sequence goes on from NZ_CM170492.1 coordinate 2,893,656, forward strand.
CCTTCATCGCCGACGGATGCATGCCAGCGATTTTTTTACCCGTCCCATCTACCGCATAAACAATCGTAGCCCACGGAATAGGCACAACGGCAATTTTTTCCACATTAGCCTTGAGTTTCACTTGGTTTCCCACTAAGTCGGTGACAATTTTCGTTTCAGACATTTGCCCGGTTGGCGGTTTCTTTCCGCTCCCCCCGGATTGACAGCCTGCAAGACTTAACATAAAGAACACAGCCAACAGCAGTGCTACCCCTTGCAACCATTTTTTACGATGCTCCAGCATAAAAACCCCCTCCGTTATGTTACTTGAATGTCATGACCCGATAAATCCTGCTAAATAATCATAGCCTTTCTTACCAATGAACTCATAATTCAAATCAGCGTGCATTGAACCGCTCAAGCCGACATGCGGCAGCGGCACATACTGGATATTCTTTTGACGTACCAGAATCTGATACAAGGGGTCCCCAATAATAATATCCGGCTGCCCTTTCCCTAGCCACTGAGCCAGTGAATGCTCGCACGTAAAAAAGCGGACACCGGAAAGCGATTCTTCTTTATAGACACTTTTCATACGCCTATCGGTTTTTACCAAGCTGACTGGTTCAACAGAGGCAAGCCCAAAATCATTTTGCAGACAAGCGGCCATACAAGAAGCAAACAGCGGTTCGCCGATCACCACGGCGCGGCGTGCAGACAGTGCCTTGCCAGTTTGGGCATATTGGTTCCAGCTTGTATGGCCGAACGAGATGTCTGTCACCGCCACTAATGTTTTAAACAATCGCCGCATACCCCACATTCCTATCGGCACATGTAAAACATAGGGAATTGCATATTCTTGCTGCATATATTGAGCCAGCCCCGCGCCTTCATGCGATACGACAATATTCAACGCGGCGGCAGACATGTTCTTAAAGTCGCCCAAATTCATCTTTGCCAGCGGCGAACCATTGATAGTAAGACCGCACGCTTCCAGTTCATTCATCAGTTCAGTCAGATGCGCCGGACTGCCAAGACTGAGCGGCGTATACCCGATGATATTGACCTGGTTATTCTTTTTCTCCCGCTTCTCCAGAAAATGCTTCCCCAAGTCCAACAGTGTCTGATGAACACCGGAGTAGTAGTCTTTGAATCCCTCCGTAGAGAGCGCCATGGCCGGCAAGCCTGTCTGCCGGCTCAACTCATCGGCAACTGCCGCAATATCGGTCCCGGTCAACGCCGGTATAGGCGTACCAATAATAGCGGTAAATTTCGTCTGACGGTTGTGCGCACAAAGAGTTTGTGCCTGCAGCAGGAATTCATCCGCCGCGCCCATGACGGCTTCCAACTCCCCCAGCTTGGAACAGAAAAACAAGGTCTGCCGCAAATCCCTGATCTCATCGCATTCGATGATTGCGCTGCTGCATCCGCCTGACGAGTATAAAAGGGTAAGCGCCTGCATCGCATACAGAACCGAACATGCGCCTGAATAGTCGCTTGCCAGCGAAGGAAGGCGAGTTAATTTCATTGTCATCTCATCGCCTCCATAATTTCCGTGATTCCCTCATAACCGAAACGATAGTCGGCACTCACCAGAATTTCTTTGGCTTTCGCACAATAAAACGCTGCTTTTTCGCCAATGGCGACATCGATTTCAGCAAACCCGCCCGCCTGCGTTTCGCTGGTCACGTTTGAAATCAGATATACCTGCGCCTGGCTTCCTATGGCGAGAAGCGCATTGATGTACGCCCTATCGTTTTTATTCACGGTATCCGCAAATATTGTGGAAACAGAAAAGCCAGCCAACGTCAGAGCATAGGCGAGTTCGAAAGACCTTGCTCCAATTCCCACCGCAATTTGTTTGCCTGCTAATGTCGCAGCAGTTTGTGCCGCCAACTGATGATAGGCTTTCGAATCCTGGCTGAAATCCCAGGTTGTATGTAGCGCCTTCATCAATGCCCCATAGCTGCCTTTGATCTCTTTCATATTGTAGCAGGCAGGCAGAAATACGAAAGGTATGTTCCAATTTTTCTGTATGCCCACTGCCAAGTCATAACCAAAGCGATCCAAGGCAATGTTCAGTTTGCCTGTTGTCATTTCCTCAAATTGTTCGTAAGAGTCCAGCGCGGCAAATTCTCTGATTTCCCCGTCGGAACAGTAGTGCATAAGCATCTTTCTTAGTCCGGAAGTTTCAGCAAGCTTCCCTGCGTCTCCCAACAAGTGAATGCAGTTATTGCTTCCGCTCCGATTACCTTGTTGCAACAAATCGATAAAAATATCACACAGCCGCTCTTTAGGCAGCGTCCGTCGCCGGGAAAGCGGCCCCCGCTCAAAGACCTTCACCGGTATCCCGTATTTACTTTCTACGCGTCCGGTTATACTGGCAAAATCAGTGCCGGCAAGAATATCGGCACAAGTAACATACACAATGATCGCTCTTGATCGGCGCGAAGCCGCCAGGTCTGTAAGCGATTCTTCCAAATTTTGCAGATGATTGCCGGCAGTAAAATCATTGCTGGATATAGGGTGCAAAAACAAGCGTTCTTGCAAACTTTTTTTCGCAGCTCTGAAGTATAGCACCCGTGAACAGGATGCAGGACCGGCCGCTACTACGTCAATGCCCGGCACAGCCAAGGCCAGATTAACCAGTTCTCCACAGTCGTCATCCGCTATGCCCCGGTCAAAAAAGCTATCAAGCGGTATTGTATCTGTCACAGCCGAAAGATTGATCTTCTCAATACTATGGCTTCCCTGTTTATAACCTGCACAAGACAAATTCATTTCCTCCCATTTCCGGCCCCGCTATTTATGCTTTTGCCAATTCCAGATCAAGCATATAGTGACTGAATGTTTCCAGTTCATCATCATTCAGCGCTCTTATGTGCGTTTGACCCTGATGTTTAGCAATGACCCCTGCCAGTTCTTTAAAGAAACCAGCGGCTTCTGAATCCGGATACTTTTCCAGCACGGTTTTGCCTGCCAGTTCCGACAGGGTTATTTCCCGGCTGAACGGGACATCGGCCACTACCTGCGTACCCGTCAATAAGGCAAACTGCTCCACTGCCTCACGCTTCGACTCACCGGTCCTGCAATTGTGAATTAATCCCCCCAGCGTTACGGACCGTGCTCCCTGACTTCTGCTAATCGCTTTCATGATGTTATTGGCAGCATATAGCGACATGAACTCCGCTGATGTCACAATATAAACGGTATCTGCATATCGTTCGCGCATCGGAACCGAAAAGCCGCCACACACAACATCGCCCAGCACGTCATAGATAACAGCGTCCCATTCCTCCCGCCAGAGCTCCAGGTACTTCAATTCCTCCATCATGGTGATGATCCCCCTGCCAGCGCAGCCAATGCCGGCCTCAGGCCCTCCCGCCTCGATGCAGTCAACACCGCCAAAACCCGAAAAAACAATATCGTTCCTGTCAATCCCCTCTGGTTTTATCTGCAATTGTTGCAACACGGTAGGAATTTTACGCCCCACCAGGCAGCGTGCGGAATCCGCCTTCGGATCGCATCCGATATGTAAAGTCTTACAGCCTTGGATCGCCAGCGCTGCGGAAACATTGGCGGAAACTGTGGATTTGCCAATTCCACCTTTGCCATAAAACGCAATCTTTAAACAGTCTTTCTCATTTTGTGGATTCATGTACATCCCTTTCTATGCCAAAAGGCTGCAACAGTCAGCATTTTGGCACCCCCTACTGCAGCCGGAATTCATTGCGTACAAACAATATCACTGACAACGCAAACTACGCATCTACTAGAAATTTTTGCTTGCAAAATTACACGTTTACATCCGGTAATTTCCTGTTAGAATTTATAATCTAATTGCAGGCGATACACCTGATCTTCCACTTGTGCGCTGGACGGGCCTCTTCTAAATCTTCTACCTGTACTGGACAGCAACTATACCTACTACGAATAAAAAATCTCCCGGCCATAGGCGGGAGATAGAAACAATACCTCTGTTGTATTAAAAAATCCCGGCGTAAAACGCCGGGAAGAAATACCATACAACATGTATGTACTTAACCCCCTCCCCATCGCTCGTAGGTAAAACGGTGATTGACAGACAGGCAGTTCTCCTGGCTCTAGATCATCGCTCGTCCAAACCTTCCCAAGACGCGTGTCTCAGTGGCATACTTTGGATTCGCTCCCTATTACAGTGGCGGGACCGCGCCGGCGTTACACCGGTCTTCCCTATTAAGCCCTCGTGGGCACCTATCTCAACACTATTTAATTGTCCTGAAAGTACATTACTCCATAATTTGCTTTCATAATAGCATTTTTTGTAATGATGTGTCAATTTTTTTGTAAAGTTTGCGGCAGTGGAACGGTCTGGTTGGCCCAAGCTCCGGCGGGCCTTGTTTTTCGTTCCTGTCGAGACCCCGCGCATTGGGCGGGGCCAGCCGTCGTTCCCCGTCCCCCGGCAGTCCGGGCGCGAGCGGCAGGATTCTTTCATAACGAAAGTCCGGGAAGGATGCTGACAGTTTTGGCTGAAAATGATACTATAACCTTTATTGGGATATATTCACATTAAAAGGTGAACATGATAAAACGACCACTTTTTAAAAAACGGCAGTGTGTCACTTTAATGCTGAGTGTTTCTAAATAAAAAGAGTTAAACTTACGATATCAAATTATTCATCAGCATAGCAGAAAAAAATACAAAATGTATTTATAGATGGAGGTGTCTTATGCTTACACTTATACTATTACTCATTGCATGCTTTATAGTATGGAAATTAACAAAAGCAAAACCAACCCAAAACCTGTCTTCAACGATCAAAATCGTCCAAGAGCGCTTGCCTGGCTCAAAAGTCCGAAAACCTTCCCGTGACTACCAAAACATAGAATATGATAAGGATGGGTGGGTACACATTCAAAACCCCGATTTCTTCGGGCAATACTCGAAATCGCCAAATGACAAATTCTCAATAACTTGGTCTGACTCCGATCCAAATTATCTTTTTAGACTATGGGGATGAAAAGATCTATCGGTACAATTTTTGATTTACCACTTACAGTGCAGATGCCCTCCAAAAATAAGCAAAGGTTATCACTAAGCACTTACCCGAAAAGAGAAAGCCGAGATGAGAAACATACATACATGTTTTCCATCTCGGCTTTCTCTTTTCCGTCCATGAATCATTTCTTGTTTATAATGATCCTAGCTTCTAAAACTCCACCCCCTTTTGCGCCTTTATTCCCTTTTTGTACGGATGTTTAATCTCTTTCATCTCGGTCACCAAATCAGCCCGTTCAATAATCGCAGGATTTGCCTCACGCCCGGTCAGCAACAAGTGCAACAGGGGCGGCCTGCTCTCCAGCAATGCTAAGACCGCATCCAAAGACACCAGTCCAAATTTAATGGCATAGTTGATTTCATCTAAAATAATCATATCCCACTTTTCAGACAGAATTTCCATTTTGGCTTCTTGTAAGGCCGGACGGCAGCAGTCGACAAGCGTGGTCGACAATCCACCCCTTAGCTGCGGGGCCGGTGCAGCGCTCAGCCCCAGCGGCTGTTAGCCGGCAAAATAGTCCGCCAGCCCGGCAGCTATGGCTACCGCCGCGGCCAGTTGGCCGGCATAACCGGTCAACAGCCGCCAGTCGGCCTCATTCGAAAGAAAGGCCACCTCCACCAGCACTGCCGGGCAGTCGATTTCCCTGAGCACCTGAAAATTGGCTTCCTTGACGCCCCGGTCGGCCATTCCCAGTTCCGCCACCAGCCGGGCCTGCAACAAAGACGCCAGCCGCCTGCCCCGGGCGCTGCCCGGATAATGATACATCTCCGTGCCGTGGACGGTCGGATTGTCCATACTGTTAGCGTGGATGCTGATAAACCATTTGCCCCGTTAGCATTGAAAGGACAAATCATCACTAGTTAATAGCAACAAACAATACCTCCTGCCCGTCTTCTTCCATCCGCTCGCGGAAATCTTTGTCATAGTATACCTTGTCTAGGCTGTGGCAAGCAGAAGTCGAACAGATTTTGCAGGTAGATCCTTTTCTTCAGGCAACAAGTAGGATACTTCCTTGTATGTATGTTTCCAACAGATTTACTACTACTGCCTGTTAGCCTCTCACTTGTTATAGTTTACCGGTTGGATTTACTGAGCTAAAGCAATCCCGAAATACGTTCTTACCTACCTTAATCAAATAAGTACAGAGCCTCCAATTATTGAAAAACAACTTGAATATAGAGCAAGACAAAATACAGAAGCAACGCTTTTTGAGAAAACTGCGATGTGGCCATCCTTTTTGTATTTTATTGTTATGATGACCTACGCCACCGTAGGAATTTTCCTGCCTGCATATGCGAGTGAGAAAGATGTAGAAAATATAGGGATATTTTATATAGTTACTGCACTGTCTACGATACTTGTCAGGTTAATCTCAGGTCGAATTGCTGACCGCTATGGAACCTCCAAAGGCCTGTAGCTGCGTCGCTGCCAATGTTTCTTGTGGCCGCTATAATTTATGGCGTTGGTCACGGTGCAGTTCAGCCAATTATAAACGCATTGGTTATATCCTTTGCACCAGTGGAAAGAAGAGGAGCGGCAAATGCAACACTTCTATGTGCAATGGACTTGGGTATAATGGTTGGCTCTGTTATTTGGGGCAGCGTGGCACAAGCGTTTGGATTTATTTACATATACAACGCTTTAGCTATTCTAATTATTTTATCTATTGTAATATACTTGGTAGCTTTCAGAGGCAATTTAATTGAATGATTGAAATGCTTTAATTAGTGTGAAAAGGTAAGTTTCAACAAATTAATCCGGATAGCCAAATTTTTAAACCCCCCGCTTATTTTTTAAGAAGGTCCTAGCCGGTTTAATTGTATATATTATCGGCGAAGCCGGCTCTTGATGGCTGCAGGTTATAGTGGTTTGGCCGTAAACGACTCCAAAACTATGCTCACCCTATCAATTATGATTGCCGGATTTGGCACCGGCTGGGCCTATCCGTTTATTATCAATAAAGCATCCTCCTATACACCCCTGGGAAAAAATATTGCCGTTATGGCTGTTGTATCCAGTTTTTTGGCATTAAGAAACCTAGGATCGCTTCCGCCAGAAATGGAATTACGTAAAGAAAAAATTTATATTTCACCAATTATCTGTGCATTGAGATTACGGGCATGCCGTTTAAGCCAATGTGAGATTACCTAAAAATGTGATTTTTCCGGAAAACCATAATTCGCCATCATGACTAACTGTGGGACGACTTTTGTTGTTAAATGACGGCATTCTCCTTCCCTGTCTTTTCCCCAATAGGGGCTGGCTGTTACCATAAGTCGATCTATAAAAGTTTTAGCAAACTGGAGATATTATCAAAATAAAGCGGTGTCACCAAAACACGAACATCCGCATCTTCGATGAGAGATATAATTTCCGTCATATCATCCCTGATGACACATTTCCCCGGCGTGTTAAACCAGCAGGCCTTACACGCCGTACAATATTTAATTTCTTTTTCCGCTAAAAAAACAGTTACAGTTTCTGCTCCTGCATCCCTGGTTCCCTTTAAAAAGCAGAAACCATAATATTCGTATTGCCATTTCTGCCGCGATGGCTGCCGTTAATTACGGCAATTTTCATTGAATCACACTTCTTTCATTTTTCATTAACTCAGCTTTCGCACTTGGGAAACCGCCAGTAAACTTTGTTACAATCAACCACTGATCAAATGAAAAACTTTTGCAAGCTGCGCCTTAAGAATGATTGCCCTTGTAAATGTAGGCAGGAGCATAATCAAAAAACCACCAACCGCGAACGAAAGCATAAGGTTTTTCCAATTCAGAAAGCCTTTCTTACCCCACATAATGAGAAAGGCTAATCCAAACGGTATCTAAAGAAGTGTTGCTGTAACAACTCCAAGTGAGTATTCCCCACCTAGAATTGTTGCCGAAATATGTATAAATGAGTTCACTAAAACCCACATTACACCAGCCATTCCAAACCATAGGTTTTTAAAAGGATCTTTTTGATATAGATAACTTGCTGCAATCAGCAATATCATATATACTGAATTTCCAATTAAATTTTTCGATTCAGTGGACGATGAGTAACACATAACTTTCAGCCTTGTCAAAAGCATCTTCAATTAAAGCATCATGCACATACCGAATTCTTATAAGCCACCAAATTTTCACAAAACCTTCTAAGTTCATATTGACTTCATGTTTTATCTGAACAACATCAGGCTTAATTTCTTTAATAGAGAAGCAGTGAGTTCCAATAAGTCCCTTGGGGGCAGTAAAACGAAAGCTAATATACTGTCCTGGTTTATATGATTCTACAATATACCGGGTTGCACTGTGCCCTCCTACCGCACCAATGCCAAGGGGTCGATCTAACAACATTGGTGGCCATTTTTCATACGGCCATAATAAGTCTTGCTTTGAGGCTAAACTATCAAGTATAGCTCCAACTACAGGTAGAGGAGCATGTAAATCTCTTACATGTATATTAGTTATCATCTGCCATTCCCTCTTTTCTGACAGTTTCTAAGAACAAATAAAGGTTCTTATTCTACTAGGTTCTTTGCCGATTCTTTAGCTTCTATTTCAACCGGGGAAACAGATTTACCGCGTTATCCCGGTATACGGCACGCCGCTGCTCATCGGTAAGCAAATTTGTCTTATCCAATGCGTCTGCTAAATAAATGCAGCCAGCCGCCGGCGTATAGGGATAATCACTTCCATACAACAGGTGGTCATTATCTACCAGCTGCAGCAGAGCAGCCAATTGCCGTGGCAGGCAGACTCCGGCTACATCATAATATAATCCCCGTAAAGCGGCATATACATCAATACCATCTTCCCCTTTGTTTAATACCTGAAGACCGACCTGCATCCGGTCTGCAAGGATTGCAAAAAAGCACCGGCATGAGGAACAATAATTTTAATATCAGGAAACCGCTTTAAGGTACCTTTTAAGATCATGTTAATAATGGTTCGGGTTGTGTCAAAGAAAAATTCCACGAGCGGCATCGGCAAATCTTCGAGAATATTTGCCGGTACCGCGCCGGGAGTAGTGGGATGAAGGGTCACTATAGCTTTGCGCTTATTTAGTTCTGCAAAAACGGGGTCCAAGCGCGGATCACCCAGGTAGACTCCTTGCGAGTTGGTTGGTAATGTAAATCCATCGGCGTGCAAAACATCTACAGCATACTGAATTTCTTCCAGACTGGCATCTATATCAGGCAATGGCAAAGAAGCGATCAAGCCAAACCGACCCGGATATTGCCGGACAAGTTTCGCGCCGTCTTCATTTACTTTTCGTGCCAAGACCTTAGCGGCATGATCATCACCAAAATGAATATGCGGCGAGGTAATTGACAACATGCTAGTAACAATGCCCAACTGTTCGGCTATGTCCAAATGAGTCTTTACATCCCACTCCGGGGTTGGAAACCGGTCGCGGTTTTTCTTAGCGTTGATTAATAAGGCTTCCTGATAAGCTTGCGGCACATAATGAACATGCACATCGATTTTAGGCAAACTGCCTCCCTTGTAGTTTTTAATTACGCTTTCCATAATTTTTTTCATTCTCTTTCTCTCCTTGTTAGAAAATTGTATTACACTTTTTTAACTTTCCTTGGTATTCTTTGAATTCGGTCTCATACATACGTTTTTTCATTGCTCTGTGTCTAACACCTCAAGTCAAATCAGCTCCGTATGGTTAAAAACAAATAATCGGTGCTTCTGATTCAGATTCCGGATTTCCCCATACAGGCATATGCCTGTTATGGCCGCTGACAGATCCGATATAGGAGCCGCAAGCAGTACTCCCAACATTTGAAAGGAAACCGGAAAAATCAGTAAAGCCGGTATTAAGAAAATTACCTGTCTTGCAAGACCTAACCGTTCGGTTACGTTCATATTGCTTCATCTCCTAATCCGTCCAGTTCTTTTCTGCACTCCACATTTGCCACGCTGTACCTGTTTGACAAAAATGGTACATAATTTTCAGTGCCATAATATGCTTTTTTTTATCATCTGTCAATACAAATATTGCATCAGTCAAAGAGCTACCCCATAATCTGTTATTGATCGCCATGCTCACAAAAATTTTTTACGATGTGTATTGACACTTGCTAGAAAGTGGTATATTCTTAATTTGAATTCTGCGGTACCAATTTTGTCATTTTGGTACTAATTTAATGAGGTGATCTTATTTGCGTAATCAAATTCTCATGGCCGCGGCCGATGAAATGAAAACCCGTGGCGTAAAATTTACCATGAGCAACCTGGCCCGGCGCCTTAGTCTCAGTAAAACTTCTTTATATGAGCACTTTGCCTCCAAAAATGAACTTGTGCATGACATTATAGCTACAGCCACCCAGGACGTTCAACACCAGGAACAGGAAATCTACAATAACGCCGAACTGTCCGTAACAGAAAAAATTCAGGCCTTGCTTAAAGTCGCCCCAAAAGTGTTCGGCCCCATAAATAATCATAGTCTTTATGATGACCTTCGACATTATTATCCTGAGGAATGGCAGTTAGTAGCAGATTTCCGCCAGGAACAGCTGCACCACCTGACGTCCTTTATCGTTCAGAGTATTGAAACTCAGTCACTTCGCCCTATCAATGTACCTGTGCTCAGGCAAATCGTAACCAATGCGATGAATGACCTGTTCAACTACCAGTTTCTTGAGGAAAACAATCTGACCCATGCGGATGCATTATCGGCCATGGCAGATATCATCGTATTCGGACTACTTCCACCTAATAAATAAGATTTTCTCTCTTGGAATTTTTAAGTCGCACCTTTGTGCGATTTAAAAATCCCCTTCTGTACCATTTGTACTAAAAATGTAAATTAAGTACGAACATGTCTATACGTCTTCCTCAAAAATATCCCCAACAGTAACTTGTTTCAATATCAGTCAATCTGATGCTCAGGAGGAATAATGGAAATATACACTATCATTCACGGCATCCCCGTCATGGCCGACCCGGCATTGCCAAAAGAAGAAATCAACGAGCTTATTTCCGATCTCATCCAAACATGGGCCTGGGAAGGCAGACATCTGGGAAAAGTCGAGCTGGTTATTGATGGACAAATGATCCATGTCTGTTCTTATGAAAAACCTTCGATCCGGTCTGTCCCCCTTAAAAAGTAACAAAAATGAGGTGTAAAATCATGCAACGATGGAATTGGCTAACTAAAGTATCAAAAAAGCAATTATATTACAGTTTAACTGCGATAGTAGCGACGTTGTGTATCATTGGCGGTATGGTATGGAATGAACATCGTCAAACCAAGGCTGTTGCCGATGATATTACTGTGGTCCGGACAGCCGTAGTGGACGTTGCAGCAGCCACGCAAGGATATATGTATTCCGGCGAAGTCCGCGGACGCTATGAAAGCCAGCTGGCTTTCCAGGTAAGCGGCAAAATTATAAAACGGAATGTAGAACTGGGCAGCATAATAAATGCCGGCGATGTACTGATGCAGATCGATCCCAAAGATATTCAACAGACTGTAAACAGCACCTCCGCCCAGGTATACTCCGCCGAATCCCAGCTCCGTCTGGCGGAAAGCAATCTGAACCGCTTCAGGCAGCTCTATGAGCAAGGGGCTGTCGGCCGCATGACTTACGATCAATACGTCAGCGCCTATGAAGTGGCTGCAGCTGCGGTACAACAGGCTTCGGCCCAGCATACGCAAGGGGCCAATCAACTTGATTACAGCCTGCTGCGCGCTGACAAGCCGGGGGTAATTTCCGCCATCTCGGCGGAAATGGGGCAGGTGGTCAGCGCCGGGCAACCCGTACTGACTATTGTACAGGATGGCGAACGGGAAGTAGAAATCAGCGTCCCGGAAAACCGGATAGAAGAACTGCGCAAAGCCCAGCAACTCAAAGTGACATTTTGGGCACTGTCCAATGTAACAGTGGATGGCAGGGTACGGGAAATCGCCCCCATGGCCGATCCAATAACCCGTACTTATAAAGTGCGCATCAGCTTACTCAACCCGCCGCCGGAAATGAAATTGGGCATGACCGCTGCCGTCACCATCCTGGGCAGTGGCTCGCAGCAAACGGTAAGTATTCCGCTCGCAGCAATTTATCAAAACGGCTATATTCCGGCAGTTTGGGTAGTTACCGGCAATACCATTGCCTTGCGCCCAATTAAAATAGGCCAATTCGGCGATGGAACCATTCAAGTGCTGGAAGGTCTCCAGCAGGGTGAACGGATTGTAACCGCCGGAGTGCATAAACTCAAAGAGGGCCAAAAGGTAAAGGCAGGTGGTGATTCTATATGAAATCTTTCAATCTTACTGAATGGGCACTGAACCACAAGCAGTTTATTTATTTTTTTATCGCCCTCTTCTTCATTGCCGGCGTAGTTTCTTATAAAAATCTGGGCCGCATGGAAGACCCGGATTTCACAATAAAACAAATGGTTGTGGCCGTAGCCTGGCCGGGAGCTACAGCCCGGCAAATGGAAGAACAGGTGACGGACAAGATCGAAAAAAAACTGCAGGATTTACCAGGACTTGATTACGTAAGCAGTTACTCCACCCCTGGGTCCGCTGTAATTTACGTAAACTTAAAAGACTCTGTTCCAAAAAGCGAAATCCGCGCACGGTGGCTGGAAGCCCGCAACATGGTAAATGACATCAAAGGCACATTTCCCCAAGGCACTCTTGCACCAACATTTAATGACCGTTACGACGAAGTCTACGGTGTTATGTATGCACTGACCGGTGACGGCTTTACTTATGAGGAGTTAAGAGAAAAGGCGGAAAAAGTCCGCCGCATTCTGCTAGGCGTGCCCAGTGTGCGAAAAGTCCAGTTACTCGGTGTACAAACAGAAAAAATTTATATCGAGATGGAAAATAGCAAATTGGCCCAACTGGGTATCGATCCCGCCGTCATTACTTCTACCCTGCAAACACAAAATGCAATGACTCCCGGCGGCATGCTGGAAACATCGTCAGATAATCTCTATGTAAGAATCACAGGCATGTTTGAAACCATGAACGACATCCGCAATACACCCATCCAGGCAAATGGACGCACATTTCGCCTGGGAGACATAGCGAAAGTAACCCGCAGTTATTCCGAACCGGTTGACCCCAAGTTTTTCTATAACGGCCAGCCGGCTATCGGCATATCCCTGGCTATGGAACCTGGCGGCAATATTCTTTCTCTCGGTGAAAACCTGGAAAAAACCATTGAGCATCTCAGAAAAGAACTGCCCGCCGGACTGGAGCTTCACCAAACCGTCAACCAGCCAAAAGTAGTAGAAACCTCAATTGATGAGTTTGTCGAATCCCTGGCGGAAGCGATTATTATTGTCCTGATCGTGAGTTTTGCCAGTCTGGGTATGCGCTCAGGCGTCATCGTGGCTCTGTGCATTCCCCTGGTCATTGCCACCGTCTTTACCTTCATGAATTTACTGGGCATTGACCTGCAAAGAATCTCTCTGGGTGCCCTAATTCTGGCTTTAGGCTTGTTAGTCGATGATGCGATCATCACCATTGAGACCATGGTGGTCAAAATGGAACAGGGCTGGGACCGCTTTAACGCCGCCTGCTTTGCGTACACGTCGACAGCCTATCCCCGCCTGACCGGCGAACTCATTACCTGCGCCGGTTTTATCCCGGTCGGGTTTTCCCAGGGTACGGCTTCCGAGTATTGTTTTACCATTTTTTCAGTAATTACCCTTGCCTTATTGACCTCCTGGCTGGTTGCCGGTACAGCGACACCGCTGTTAGGCTACCTGTTTATCAAAATTAAGCCCCAGGCAGACGCAGACAGAGGTGATACCGTATATGACACTCCGTTCTACCGCTGGTTTAAGCAAATTTTATCCTGGTGCTTACAAAACCGTAAAAAAGTACTGCTCGCTACTGTGGCCTGCTTTATTGGTTCGCTTGGCCTGCTCGGCTTGGTCAAACAGGAATTTTTTCCTCCTTCCACCCGCCCGGAACTGATTGTACAACTCAAGCTGCCGGAAGGATCTTCCCTGAAATCATCGGAAGAAGTGGCCCGCCGGTTTGCTGAATGCATCCGGGAAGACCCTGACCTTGCCTACTATACCTATCATGTTGGCGAAGGAGCACCGCGCTTTGTCCTCAGTTTTGAGCCGGTTTTTCCGCGCACCAACTTCACTGAATTTGTCATCGTAGCCAAAGACCTCAAGGCCAGAAGTTCTCTGGCCGAAAAAATCAATACCCTGCTCGCTGAAGAATTTAGCGGCGTCCAGGGGCATATCAAGGTGATTGCCAGCGGCATGCCGTCAGACTACCCGGTTATGCTGCGGGTTAAGGGATATGACCATGACAAGGTCCGGGAAATCGCCGGCCAGATGCGAGATGCCCTGGCAGCACATCCCGCTGTAAAAGAGGTAAGTTTCAACTGGGACGAAAAAAACAAAGTCATGCATTTGGAGATTGACCAGGATAAGGCCAGGAAACTAGGCATGAGCACCCAGGCGTTGGCCGCTACTCTCCAGACGCAGTTATCCGGCGCAACCATTGCCGAATTCCGGGAAAAGGATAGAACTGTGAACATGTTGTTCCGCTTTGACGCCCAGGACAGAAATAATCCTTCCCGTCTTAAAGACTTGAATATCCACCTTGGCAATGGAAAGTATGTGCCGCTTGACCAAATTGCCAAAATTAGTTACGACGCGGAGGAAGGGCGTATTTGGCGCCGTGACTTAAAACCGATGATTCTGGTGCAGGCAGAAATCCGGCCCGGTATTACAGGCAACGACATTGTACAGCAAGTGTATGAAAATGATCTAAAGGAACTGCGGGCCAGCCTGCCGCTGGGCTACAGCATCGAATACGACGGGGCCATGGAAAATAGCATCAAAGCCACCGGCTTTCTCACGGCTCCGGTACCGGCGATGTTGATCACCATTATGATTCTCCTAATGATCCAGTTGCAAAATATTGCCAAAATGATGTTGACCTTGCTAACGGCACCGCTAGGCATCATGGGCGTAGTTATCGGCCTGCTTCTGACAGGAAGCCCGATGGGGTTCGTAGTACAACTGGGGATTCTGGCTTTGGCCGGCATCATTATGCGCAACTCGGTTATCCTGATGGATCAGATTGACCAGCTTCTGGCGGCGGGAATGCCGATGTGGGATGCGATTATCAACGCAACAGTTATCCGGTTGCGTCCTATACTATTGACAGCGGCAGCCGCCATACTGGGAATGATTCCGTTAGTATCCAGTGTTTTCTGGGGAGCTATGGCCGTCGCTATTGCCAGCGGATTGTTCGGTGCTACAATATTAACTCTCATCGTCTTGCCGGTCATGTATGCCGCCTGGAACAAAGCACAGCCCCCTCATAACATGCCGCAGACCCAGGCGATCTCTGATAAACACCCTTCGGTATAACTTCATATACTTGCTTAGACCTACTGAGCAACGGAATGGCAAAAAAATAAGCATCATATTTCATTTTAGGCGGTGGTGATATGAAAAAAATACGGCAAAGCAAATCCTGGATGCGGCCACACCTTTATTTGCCTCATTCAGGTTTAGGTGTAACCGTAGACCAATTGGCAAAGGCGGCCAATGTTAATGGCGCCGCTATTATCTATTATTTCGGCAGCAAGGAAAATCTTTATCGGGAAGTTCTAAAGCGCCAGTTTTCACCTGCACTTCAGACGCTGCAGGAAATGGACATCAGCTTCACTATAACCGCCACCGAACGTTTACTTAACTATGTAAAAGTGATAGCAGCTATCACGTCTTGATCCTATAAGAAAAGAATATAGAGAGCTGTTATATTAAAGCAGGTCAGGAAATTGTCGTAAGATACAATCCTTCATCGGCATTATAATATTTCCCATGCTTTCAAAAAATAGGCATCCATTAAAATAACCGCACTCAAAAACAATGTTATAAACAAAAAAGCTCTGCGAAGCAGGTGTTTCGATGAATCAACTAAAAATGGCTATAGTGTATATCCTCTGTGTGGCGACTATCGGAGTTATTGGATTCGCCTCCATTGAACACTTGCCATGGCTCGATGCCGTCTATTTGACAACCACCACGATAACCACCGTAGGCTATGGAGATGTAGTACCAGTAACTGCAGCCGGAAAAATCTTTACTATTCTTTTTTATGATTTGTGGTGTTGGCACAGCAGGCTATATGCTCACACTGATCATGAGCATCATCATTGAAGGACATATAAAAGATCGATTGGGGAGGCGCACAATACTGCAAAAAATAGCTAATTTAAAGCATCATATCGTTGTCTGCGGGGCCGGCCGGGTCGGACGGCAAGTAATAGCAGGCTTAAAAACCAACGGAAAGTCCTTTGTCGTAATAGAAAAAGACCCGGAAAAAGTCAATTCACTGTTAGCAAACGAAATCATGGCAATCTGCGGCGATGCCAAGCTAGATAAAGTACTTCTGACGGCTGGTGTTAAGATGGCTAATATCCTGGTAGCCGCTTTATCAGATGACGCCGATAACGTATATGTTACTTTATCGGCCAAAAGCCAAAATCACAGCATTACCGTCGCGACACGCGCGGATGAAGAAGAGGCTCAGTCTAAACTGAAGCAAGCCGGTGCGACAGTGGTCATATCGCCTTCCATATCAGGCGGAAGACAGATACTAGCCGCCATAACGCATCCGCTTGCCCATGATTTTTTCCAAAATATATTCTACAACCAGGAGCTCTATATTGACATGACCGAAATACACATTTGCGAAAAATCAGAACTTGTAGGAAAAAAACTTGGGGAATTTTGGGCTAAGAAGGCTCTTAATTTAACGATTGCTGCCATTAATCGAAACCATGCTTTTCTTCATACTTCACTCGAAAAAGAAACAATTGCAGCCAACGATATTCTCATTGTGATTGACCCGCCTGCCTCAATTCAGAAACTGACTAGATTGATATAGAAGGAAGGTGGCAACCATAAACATTGCTTACTCCAACCGTTTCTCCAGCGACCGTACTGTCAAGGAGGATGCCAATACCATCTGGAATATCGGTCGTCCAAGCCTTCTGCGGCACATGGATGATCCAGTAAAAGCTGGGATGACTTTAAAGGGATTCCTGAGGAAGTGGGGTCTGTGGTAAACCGTGTTGTAAAAACCTCCATACGGGATACACCAATCAGGGTGTATTATCCTAAAACAACAGGCATCTATCCTGTGCTGATCTTAATTCATGGTGGTGGATTTGTGCTGTGAAATATTGATGTCTATGATCCTATATGCCGGAAAATAACAAACAATGTGAACTGTGCTGTAATATCCATCGATTATGGCCTAGCGCCTGAGCATAAATTTCCGAAGCCTCTGGAAGAGTGTTACCAGGTTACAAGATGGGTATTGGACGGACAAACCCCCTCGAAAATCGAAAATGGTGAAGGATACCGGCTAACAACAAAAGGAATTGCCTGGTTTAACCAGCAGCATTTAAATGATATAAATAAAGCCAAAAAACCTTTGGCCTCTCCCTTGCTTGCAGGCAACTTTGCCGATCTTCCCCCCGCATGTATTATTACCTCGGAATATGACCCACTACGTGATGAAGGCGAAAATTATGCAGAACGGTTATCCGCCGCCGGGGTCAAAGTATGCCTCAAGCGGTATAATGGGATAATTCACGGCTTTTTCAATATGCAGAGTACACTGGAGGAAGCGCGGACTTGTTTTCTTCCAGTCGCCTGCCAGTCTGTGGGCATGCGTTCCGTGGTCGCCAGTCTTAAAAACTGCAAAATGATCTGAATCAAAGGTTCTGCTAACAAGTCCTGCATATCAGACTCAGCAGATACTCATCTAAACGGCTGATCATTGGGAAAGTCAACCGTGATGAATTAGGCAAATATTGCTACGGCAAGACAAAAGAATCGCCTCATGGCTCAACTCTTCCTTTTCGGTCGCACCGATCACTCATAACCCACTTAATTAGCGTTTTAAGAGAATGCAGTTTCCGCCGTGTTGTACGGTTGTTGTAAAAACTACTATGAAAACGAAAAAAGAGCTTTACGAAAACCTCGTAAAACCCTTGATATACAAATGGCGACCCCGGCAGGATTCGAACCTGCGACCTTTTGATTCGTAGTCAAACGCTCTATCCAGCTGAGCTACGGAGTCTTCTTTATATATTAACAGCCTTATTAAATAAGACCGACAAAAATATATGGCGACCCTGAACGGATTTGAACCGTCGATCTCCGCCGTGACAGGGCGGCATGTTAGACCGCTACACCACAGGGCCGTTATGAGAAGATGGTGGGCAATGACGGGATCGAACCGCCGACGTTTATTTCAACAAGTAAGTTTTGGTAACTTGCATTCCCTCAAAACCAAACAATGTAAGAGTATTCGACTATCGATTTTCGACCTGCGACTTTCGAAAAAGGCAAGGTTTCTATCTCTGTCTTGCATCTGCCAAATGTACCGACCTGGAAGTTGATTCGTGTTTATCGTCGAAGATCGAAGGTCGACCTTCGAACGTCGAATCGGTTCTCCCTAGAAAGGAGGTGATCCAGCCGCACCTTCCGATACGGCTACCTTGTTACGACTTCACCCCAATCATCGGCCCCACCTTAGACGGCTAGTTCCATTGCTGGTTACCCCACCGGCTTCGGGTGTTGTCAACTTTCGTGGTGTGACGGGCGGTGTGTACAAGGCCCGGGAACGTATTCACCGCAGTATGCTGACCTGCGATTACTAGCGATTCCGACTTCACGGAGGCGAGTTGCAGCCTCCGATCCGAACTGAGAGCTTGTTTATGCGTTTGGCTTACCCTCGCGGGCTTGCTTCGCTTTGTTTAAGCCCATTGTAGTACGTGTGTAGCCCAGGACATAAGGGGCATGATGACTTGACGTCATCCCCGCCTTCCTCCGCATTGTCTGCGGCAGTCTCCCTTGAGTTCCCGCCTTTACGCGCTGGCAACAAAGGATAAGGGTTGCGCTCGTTGCGGGACTTAACCCAACATCTCACGACACGAGCTGACGACAGCCATGCACCACCTGTTTTCGTGTATCCCGAAGGATAGGTTCTAATCTCTTAGCTTTTCACTCAATGTCAAGTCCTGGTAAGGTTCTTCGCGTTGCGTCGAATTAAACCACATACTCCACCGCTTGTGCGGGCCCCCGTCAATTCCTTTGAGTTTCAACCTTGCGGCCGTACTCCCCAGGCGGGGTACTTATTGCGTTAGCTTGCGGCACAGAAGGGGTCGATACCCTCTACACCTAGTACCCATCGTTTACGGCCAGGACTACCGGGGTATCTAATCCCGTTCGCTCCCCTGGCTTTCGCGCCTCAGTGTCAGACACAGTCCAGAAAGTCGCCTTCGCCACTGGTGTTCCTCCCAATATCTACGCATTTCACCGCTACACTGGGAATTCCACTTTCCTCTCCTGCACTCAAGATCTCCAGTTTCCTGCGCCTATACGGGGTTGAGCCCCGCACTTAGACACACGACTTAAAGATCCACCTACACGCCCTTTACGCCCAATAATTCCGGACAACGCTTGCCACCTACGTATTACCGCGGCTGCTGGCACGTAGTTAGCCGTGGCTTCCTCCTTTGGTACCGTCATTACTCTACATTATTTACATAGAATACGTTCGTCCCAAACGACAGAGCTTTACAATCCGAAGACCTTCTTCACTCACGCGGCGTTGCTCCGTCAGACTTTCGTCCATTGCGGAAGATTCCCCACTGCTGCCTCCCGTAGGAGTCTGGGCCGTGTCTCAGTCCCAGTGTGGCCGTTCATCCTCTCAGACCGGCTACTGATCGAAGCCTTGGTGAGCCGTTACCTCACCAACTAGCTAATCAGACGCAGACCCATCTCTAAGCGGTAGCATATTCAGAGGCCACCTTTCTTATCTCAGTCATGCGACTAAGATACCACATTCGGTATTAGCACCACTTTCGCGGTGTTGTCCCCAATTTAGAGGCAGGTTGTCTACGCGTTACTCACCCGTTCGCCACTAGGAGTTATAAATAACTCCCCGTTCGACTTGCATGTGTTAGGCACGCCGCCAGCGTTCGTCCTGAGCCAGGATCAAACTCTCCAATAAAATATTATTGAAGCCATTTGTTGGCTCTATAAATCAAATTAAGAAATTGTTTATTTTTGGTTTTGTATGTCGCAAGCGACATACTACCGCACATCTGGCATTTTTGATGCATTACTTACATTGTTCAGTTTTCAAGGAGCACATCGTCTGTTCTGTGACGGAAATATATCATAACATGTTGTTTTTGTTATTTCAACACAATTGTTTGTGCCATTTATTTCCGCCGCTCGCAGCGACTTTTATAGGTTATCATGTTGTTCATATCATGTCAACTGTTACTTACTGGTATTATGTTCATGCCCAAAATGTCGTCTCTTTATATGTCCAAACCTGCACTCAGCAGGTGGGTATTCTGGAGTACGCTTTTGCCCTCCACTCTGAGGTGGCTCGACAGCTGCATACTATTGAATTCCCTATATATTACAGTAGGTTGGACATAGCTAAGATAACAATTCATCCCAGGCTATGTATTGGAGGCAACACCCAGATTTGAACTAGGGGATCAAGGTCTTGCTAACCTTAGCCTTACCACTTGGCCATATCGCCATCATTTCGGACTTATTACTATATCAGATCATTTTAATTATGTCAACTAACTTATTTGACAGTAAAAAAGATTCAGCTTTTCTGATCTATAATGGTATCTGGTCGGAGCGGCAGGATTCGAACCTGCGACCCCCTGGTCCCAAGCCAGGTACTCTACCAAACTGAGCCACGCCCCGATTACTTTGTGGCAGGGGCAGAAGGACTTGAACCCTCAACCAACGGTTTTGGAGACCGCTACTCTACCAATTGAGCTATACCCCTAGATGGTGCCGGAGGTCGGACTCGAACCGACACGGAGTTACCCCCGGCAGATTTTGAGTCTGCTACGTCTGCCAATTACGTCACTCCGGCATTATGGTGCGGGAGACAGGAATTGAACCTGCACGCCTCGCGGCGCTAGATCCTAAGTCTAGTGCGTCTGCCAGTTCCGCCACTCCCGCGTCCTCAGAATTAATACTATACCAGTTGTTTTGATTATTGTCAACTGCGATTGTGATAATTTTAATTCATTTTCTTATCAAGTTTCTTGCACAAATACTAGTTGATCATATTTTTTCCAAAATTTCTTTTATCTCCACCGCTCTCAAAGGGAGCCCGTCAAGATGATTTAATGACACTCTAACCGGCCATTTCCTATCACTATCAACTTTGACATTCAATTTCAGTTCCATCAAGCAAACTAACTATTAACCTGCCGCCATCTTGGACTGTTATCTTCTCCACAAACGCCAAATACAAATCTTCATCAAAAACATTAATCATCTCAGCATCCGTTATTATCTCAATAAATTGCTTGTCCTTATACCTCACCAGCACATTATCGCTCCCCAACCGTTCCCGCCACTTCCCTAGAAAGTAGTCTTTTTTTTCAATCATCATATTAAACACATTAACAAAGGCTTGATGAAGTAAATTTGTGAATGCATTAGTATATTGAAGTTCAAGTACTTTTTCGATCGATTCTAATATAAAATACTTCTTCGGCATCAATGCAAAACCCGCTTCTAGATCACTCAATGAACTTATTAGCCCTATGGATGAAAAAACATTATCAAGATATGTCCCCGCATTTTGGTTATATGACTGGACCACATCAATAATTCTGGACCAAAGATGTGCCGGATTCCCCGATGAGCTTTGTGCAATTAATGACTGAATTAATGAAAGGCAAATTCCTGTTTCGGTATCCAAATCATAACCCAAAATATGAAACCCTTTTAAAAATTCCTTGAAGCTTTAACTTTACTATTGGCCAAGCTGGCAAGCAGGGAGCAATCTTACCGGTGAGCATTAGAACAATAAAGGCAGCTTGAACACGTGTTTCAAAATTCCCACCGACCCCTCCAGTAGAAAATGGATTACTCTGCTGTTTTGTAGAATCACGCATTTTTCATCCTACCTCTATTAGAAATTTCAATTGTATAATTTGACCCCAAAATACCCTTAATTGAATTTCACACCCTGGAACACGTTGTTATTGTCCACGATTAGCGGACCACGCAGTCCGATAATCGCCCTTATGTAATAATATCCATAACTTACTTTTCAGTAAACTATAGCTACTTTCTTTACCTAAATTAATATATCCCGCCATATTTTTACATATGGTAAGAAGTTTCGCTGATGGTGATGTTACGGGTGATAACCTTCTGCGTATCGAGTTAAATTTCAAGTCTGATAATATCCATATGTAAAAATGCCATACCTTGCTTTTCCAGTAAGTTATGGCTATTTTCTCTACCTAATTCCACTAGGTATTAAACTCATGGTTACAACACCAATCCTAACTAATTATAAAATGTAGATTTTCATAACTTCGGATCTTAATTTGATAAAGCCCATGAATTATCCTGCCTTTTTGCATATTCATTCAGGAAGAACCCCCAGCGAAGTTCAATCCCCAATAAATCCTACATTGACTGTAACACCTGTAAATCTGATTTTCTTTATTAGACCTTTAATGCCTTTTAGTATCATAAGACATCCCTCCTTCATCTGCATACTGGCAATTTCCCCTCAGCTTTAAGGGTTTTAAAATAGTTTTCACATTGAGTTACATCAAGTCGCATTTCACGGCTCTCACATCGTGAAAACGTTCGTCCCTTGATGGCGTGGACAGGACAGGCTACCGTACAGACCGTACATTCGTCGCAGCGAGTATCCATAAGCGTGTGGTTTTCAGTAAGCGGCGCATTGGTAAGGACGGTAGTCCATCGTACTCTGGGACCGTTATACGGAGTTATCAATAGACAGTTCAATATCTGGTATCACTTCGCCGGTTCCCATTTGCAGCGTACCGGCGATACAATGGCATTTTCTTCTTTCAATTCTTTAAATGCCTTATCGACATCTTTTCGAGTCAACCCGGACAATTTCTCAACCTCTCCTGCGCTTAACGGCTTGCCGGCAGTTTTCATGGTTTCAAGAACGGTCTCTTTAACACTCATGTTCAAACCTCCCTAATGCTTGTACTCAACAACTCACTTTTCAAACAATGCCAATAATTCTCCATAGCCTTCTTTCTCTAGCTCTTCTTTGGGAATAAACCACAATGCTGCCGAATTGATGCAATAACGTAAGCCGCCAGGTTGTGGCCCATCGGTAAACACATGCCCCAAATGTGAATCTGCATTTGTGCTGCGAACTTCCGTACGCATCATACCGTGGCTTGCATCTACCGATTCCTTTATTCTCTTTTTATCCAATGGCTTTGTAAAACTTGGCCAGCCACAGCCGGAATCAAATTTGTCCAATGAACAAAATAACGGCTCTCCTGACACAATATCAACATAAATGCCTTCACGTGTATTATCCCAATATTCATTTCGAAAAGAAGGTTCAGTAGCATTTTCCTGAGTTACGGCAAATTGAATCGAATTCAAACGTTTTTTTAACAGTTCCTTTTTATTAAAATCACCCTGATTCCTATCCATACAATCCCGCCCTTTTCAATGTTCACTGATTTTATTCATACCGCTCGCCCATCTATATTTTGCGTACGACAACAATTTTTGCTCTAACTGATCATAAGCAACCGGTTTGCTATTTCCAATTTCATCATAGGCAGACGCGATCCAATCAGCGATATACAGTATATCAAGTAAACTTTTATACTCCTGTTTAGTAAAATTAATTTTCATACTTCCTCCCAAGTTTAAAGCGTTATAATCGATTACTAAACTTCCTGCCATTAAATAACAAGGCGCTTTACAAAGCATATACTTCTACGAAAACGGACCAAATTAACGGTAAACGTATAATTGTACTAACTGCTATGTAGTGGCAATCCCAGAGTGCTTTTAAAACCGGAGCATTTTTTTCTATTATTCCCACATCAAACTCTCATACACATCAAAATAGTAACGGCATGTTATGTTCGCACATACTTAGGGGGGGCGCTTTTCCGACCCCCAACACACGTTCGCTGCACTTACTGCATGCAGCAGTAAAACCCTTATATTTCAAGGCCCCACGCCCCTTAACCCCGCCAAATTTCTTTTAGGGGGGTGCCGACCCCCAACGTATGTTCGCCCCGTTTAGCACGTCTATGAAAACATACAAACACACATTTTTAATTTATCAAAACCTGCGAGACCTTAGCGAGAAGATTCTAACGAAATATAACCTTTTTTTGCACTCATTGAAGTGTTATAGAACATGCTGTCTTATATTCTGCTAGAAAGACTATCATCGAATGGATGGTAATATTTTTGGCTATATTGACTATATTTGGAAAAACGTCGAATTTTGTGAGCTCTTCTGGGAGAAATTCTAACCAATTCTTGCCTCTATTTTTAATATAAGACCGTCTTTGTAGCTTATCCTTACCCATCGGCCTTCATAAATAGGGCCACCATGTGAACGGGTCTGGTTAAACGCCCCTGTACTATCGTCATAATCCAAATATCTAAATTTTTTGCCGTTTATTGTAAATGACTCATATTTATGTCCTGAAGCTGGGGCTGGATCAAAGTTTTCCACATACCCCTCAGTTATACTATAGTCACCTGAATTAAGCGTGGAAATATGGTTTTGCCTCTTTCCCAACTGCCCCTTACTGCTCATAAAAGCTATTTTACATCCAGTAATTCTGTGGTTATTTCATATATTTTTCATAACTCTACGCTAAATCCTTCCAAATTCGTAGCTCTCTACGTAAAAAAGTGCTTCGACCCATATTTTCAAGAGCCGGAGCACTTTTCATATTCTCCCCAGTATCAAACTATATTTGAGCGTATGCTCAATATTAATGAGCAGTCTTTGCTACCCACGTTTCGGAGGAACAGGTCGCACTGTACGGTTCGCCGTATCATGTCTAATGACAAATTTCTCTAATATTATTAAAAACTATTTCAGCCCTGATCCCGGCAAGGCCACTCTCTCAAGCCTTTTGACCTTCTGGTTAGCTGCGGAATAGAGTTCATCAAAGGGGTAAAATTTATTCAAAAAGCACACAATGCACGAACTTTTGGATGAATTTGATGTTATTGAGTGCTATGAACAACCAGGCCATGAGTTATGGGTCAGCGAGATAACGCAGAAGCAGATTGAGTATACAAAAATATGGGTGTAACTCCTCCTCGTTATGTTTGTCCGGGAGGATAGGTTTAAACTCTATTTTTTTCTGCGATAAGATAGGCCAACCTGGCCCTCGTCTCGACTAGATGAAACTAGAATTTCTCATATCATCGCGGCCTGTATGGGATTTGACCGGTTTAACCCCCGCCACTCTTTGGACTCGATCCGCAACTTTTCTCTTGCGGCACACTGGACGGCGGTCTCTCCTGCCCGCACTGCGGTCTGCACTGAATGCCTGCACCCCCTCTTTATCGCCCCCGAGACTTTCCACCGGCACTGTACTTTCAGGCTGGCCGCCGGCGTGTTTCACCCTACCGTCCTCCGGCACAGAATGCACAGAATACAAGGTCGGATACAAGGTGACGTTCACCGTCTCCCTTGTAAACCCGCACGGGCGCTCGGGTCGCTCCTCAGCGTTGCCCTATCCTCCCTTGCGGTAAAGCACGGATAGTATAGCATAATTACCTATTTGATTGGAATACCAAAAACCCAAATTGTCCTTGACATGGGGATACACATCAAAACGATACTAATACGCGAAATTATCGTTTTGCTAAAGGCTCGACCCTCCTTATGCTAAAAGTGTCGGTTTAATTGCATACTTTTACTGTTACAAGAATTGTAAATTCACGAAGGTGATAAGGAAACAACAACCGACCCAGGAATGAATGCGTCGATTGGGCTGTCGCCCGAAAGATGGTTCATTTTCAGAGTGAAGGTCATGCGGACCACTATCTTCTTTATTTCATCAAAACCAGGTACCGTTTAGGATATCTTTTGCGTCCCGGGTCATGGGGATCACATCTTCCCGATTTATATACTTAACGTCAAACTTGCGGTTAAGTGCAGCAAAATGCCGCAGACCGAAAGCAATTTTGTGCAGATAAGAGTATGCACCGATAGCTCCGAAAGACATATGGTCAGCTTCTTCATTGTAAATACTCCGCAATTCTGGCAGATGCCGGAACAGATCTTCCTTTGTTTCTCCATAACGTTCCAAATGTTTGGGAACCATACCTCTGTCCAGTAACTGTCCGACCTTTTCGCCTACCATAGCCGCAGCCATCGCAGCACGGCAGATGCCAACTAATTTTACATAGGGGGCACCAATAGCCAAGGCTTTAAATACCTGGTCTTCACTGGTTATACCGCCTGTAATGGCAATGTCAGGTACAGTCAATCCTATGCGTTCCAACCGCCCACAAATTTCGGGCAAAGCACTCTCAATGCATACCGCGGGCAGACCCCATTCATTCATCATCTTGCTGGGGCTGTAACCGGAACCGCCACCGGCCCCGTCTATGGTAACCAGGTCCACATCCAGTACGGCAGCAAGACGGAGAACCTCTTCAATATCATGGCGATCAAATCCTGCCATTTTGAAGTAGACATTCTTCATGCCAAGTGTCCGCAAAGACTTTATGCGCTGTTGCAACGCTTCTTCCGTCCACATAGGTAGGCGGTTATAGCTCCAGAATTCAGGACAAGCATGCTTTTCATACAGCTTGACGAATTCAGGGTCTTCCGGATCGGGATGTACGATCAAGCCATTTTTCTTTTTCATTAGGGCTTCCTGCAGACTGCCTATCCGGACGGCTGGCTGCGTACCTTTGGCAGATTGGCCGAATTTTAACTCAATGGCCGTAAATCCACACTCCGTAAGGGCATATTCAGCCAGGTCCATACTTAGGTCTTCCAGATTGCACTGGAGAACGATTTGCCCATAACCTTTGTCATAGCGACTGAAAGCTTCCCGCATCTCTTTCAGCATCTCAAAACGCACAATTTTTCCGTTTGCGTCAAGTTGCAGATTCGGGTCTTTACTAGGAGAGCCCTCGCCAATAACGCAGCAGACACCTGCCATAGCGGCAGCGGCAAAATAGTCCTTCCAGTTTAGCTTAATCAATGCCGGCAGGATAATTGGCATATTCAACTTGACTGGATTGCTACGGCCAATGGTAGTAGAAATGCCTACACCAAAAATAGTGGCCTGCTCGCTGTCAGCGGGACAGCCTACTGCTCCGAAGGCGCGGCCGTTGATGTTGAAATGGGAATAGTCAATGGGATAGTCTTTTTCACCCGCCACTTGGTTATTGCCAGTGTTAGTTGGATAGACAATCGATTTGCCAAGCACAGCAGACAAGCCAATTTCACAAGTACCTGCACAGTCAGCAGTACAGAAAGAGCACATACCGGAGCAGGGGGTGATTTTGTCACTCCGCATCTTAGTATCATTAAACGCCGAGGATAGATTAGGACTATAAGACATTTTAACCCTTCTTTCTATTTTATTTTTCCTTCGTTTTCTTTACGCATATGCGTTTCAATATTTATGGCTGACTCCATGTCACAAAATCCGGGGAATTCAGCAAATACTCTTTTCATAATAACCATTTCTTTCAGCTAATGCTATGTGCCTCACCTGCAGGACATAGGATAGGAAGCAAGGTTTGTTCGAAAAAACCATGCTGGCGAATGACATCCTGAACGCAGAGGCCTCGTTCATCAAGTATTGAGAATTATAATTACCTTTTTTCGGAAAACTGCGATTTATGGACTATCCTTCTCGGCTTATTATTCGAATGGACAAAATGCTTCCAGCATATTTCCTTTCTATACAATTACGCGGAACACCTGCCTATGCGCGCAATTGTTTATTGCGCGTAACGTTACCCCCTAAAAATCGAGTAGGAGCTGAGTAATTAATTTACTCAGTGACCTCTCACACCACTTATCCCGCAAAATGCGGCATCCCGATTATCGGCATCACACCCTCATATAAAGCCCTTCTTTCATGATAATATCGGGATAATATTTAGCGACTCAGTCCGTAAAGCTGCCTGATTAATTCCTCATCATCTTCCCATTCAAGATATGTGGTTTCTCCAGACACCAGCGGGTTCAGCTTTGAAGTAACTTTCTGGATGGCCTCTTTCTTCATTTCCGTATCAGCATTCGCATAAATCAAGGTCGATGAAATCTGCGCATGCCCGAGCCATTCAGCCAGCAATACCATTGGCATACCACTTCTGTACAAGTGCATGCTGCGGCTATGGCGAAACATATGGCAATGAAACGACTCAGGAACTTCAGGATTCATATTATGAGCAGCGACACCGTATTTCTTGATGAATCTTTCTGTGTTGTCTGGCGACATTGCAAATCGGCGCCCTTTACGCTCAGTGTAAAAAAGATAATCGTCAGAAGTGTGTTCAGGGTAAAAAACTGCAGCATATTTTCTGAAATGATCAACGGTTTTGGGCATTACCGGCACCAAACGCGTTTTTCTGCCTTTTCCGGTAATGACAACGTAGGGAGATTTCCCTTCGAAATGAATGTCACTTAGCTTGAGATCCAGCAGTTCTTGGTTTCGGGCTCCGGTATCATACATCAGTATCATAAAGAATAGGTTTCGCAACTCTTTCTTCTTTCTGGTATCTGGCTGCTCAAGTATTGTTTTCAACGCAGCTTCACTGAAGAATTTAATGACGGTAGTCTTTGCTGCCCTCTTTAAAGGGATAGTACACAAATCTTTGACGTATGCCTGAACACCAATATCCCTGGCACCGGCATATTTAACGAATGACCGGATACATGCGAGCCGATGATTGCGCGTGGAAACACTGCAATACCGTTCTTTTTCAAGATACCCTAAATAATTCTCGACAGTCTCCTTGGAAAGGCGCTCAAAGCTGAGTTTTCCCAGACTGATCCCATTTCTATCGCAAATGTAGCGTAACAACTGGTTAAGGCATTCACGGTATGATTTAACTGTATTGACGCTCACAGCTTTTTGATCGGGGAGATATACCGTCAAAAAGTCTCTCACCAACTTGAAAAACCGAGTGCTCTTCTCATTCATCTTCGGCCACCTCCGGGATCAAATCCGAAAAATGGCTCCAGTCAATAGCAGTTGAACGAATGAGCCTTTCGGGCAAAAGGTGGATGTAATATGCCGTGTCCGAAAAGTGGGTGTGGCCCATGTACGCACTCAGGTACGGGAGCTTGGCGTAAAGGTTCGCGCCTTCGTCCAGCCATTTCATCATCATTGTCGTAGCGTAGCGATGTCTAAGATCATAAGTAACAGCGCTTGCTTCATTGCCAGTTCCCCGGGCTTTACTCCAGATCATTTGAAACTGTCTGGCAAGCCAACGCCGATTAAATGGCGCGCCGTTTGTTGATGGAAAAAAGTACATATGGTTGGCGAAAATCTCTGCAACAGTTGATTGATAATTCTTGCACATCTGTAATACATCGTCGGACATGGCGACATAGCGTTCTTTGTGGGATTTATTTTTTCGGATTAGCAGTATGCCTTTGTCGAAATCAATATCGCAGCCCTGCAGTTCCCGACCTTCGTTCGGGCGTAGGCCGCAGAAATAGATCAATCTCAATAATACAGGAAGAATCAGATGCCGATGCGGAGAACAAAGATTAGGTGGAAGCCCGTCGCATTCCTTGAAAATGCTCAACATCTCTTTATCTGTGAAAATATATGGGGTTCGTGTCTCTTGCCTGGGGAGAAAACTTGATGG
Organism: Sporomusa sp. 246TCP1; assembly: GCF_057319775.1. Lineage (NCBI taxonomy): Bacteria > Bacillati > Bacillota > Negativicutes > Selenomonadales > Sporomusaceae > Sporomusa > Sporomusa sp. 246TCP1. The sequence continues at coordinate 2,923,354 of NZ_CM170492.1, forward strand.
GATCACATAACAATCGACTCCGATTGCAGATAGGTACTTAAGCAGCTCCCGAATTGATTGAATCCTTCTTCTTGCCCCGGTCTTGGACTCGTTTTCCCGCCGTGAGCACCAGTTAAGAACTACGTCTTCCTTGAGTTCAGACACATTCAACTGCTTTGACTCTATGAATCTGCAAAAACGATCTAAATCGTACTCGTAGGAACGTCTGGAATAACCAATGGACTCTTTGTAGAGGAGCATATCCTCAATATATTCGCTGAGCGTTTTCATAGTCTGGAGCCCTCCTCAAAAGAGTCAAACCCCAGTGCGCATTCGCGTAAGCCCTCAATATCCAAAGAAATATATGGTCTTGTCGCGCCGGTGTTTTGATGACCAAGTATCTGTGTGACCGTTGTGATGGGTACCCCTTCCATTGTCATCTGGGTTCCAAGCATCCTTCTGATGCCGTGCATCGTTTTCCCATCACCAAGCCTATGTGAAACCCCTGCTGCTTTCATACGTCGGCGCAAGACGCACGCTACTGAAACGCCATCTTTAAAGCTTTGAAAAGGTGCAAGGCTTCTTAAAAATATCTGTGGAGATTCCGATTCCGGACGGCTGTTCAGGATATAGTCTGCCAACGCTGCGCCAACGGCTCTTTGCAGTGGAAGGCTAATTGGTATCTGGGTTTTTCCTTGGATTATTTGGACCTCGCTTTTACGCCAGTCAATATCCGACAGTTTAATCTTCGCAATGTCCCCAGCACGCATCCCGCTGCTTGCTGCCAAAAGCAAAATGGCATAATCGCGTTTCCCTATCGCGGTGCTTCGATCAATAGACCTGATGACTAAGTTCAAGTCATCCAGAGGCATGCACGGATATATTTTTCTCTCTCTTGCTCTCGGCACCATCAGTAAGCCTGCATACGGAAGTCCTGAATCCCCTGAACTGGTGAGATAATGATCCAGTTTACGGAGTGATCCGACAACATCGTCCATGCTTTTTGCGCGTGTCTGCGAAATATCGCTCAGAAACATCTGCACATGCTCTGCCTTAATTTGAGAGATATCGCTGATTCCCAAGCCAGTAAGCGACAGAAGAAAGCGCCTGACTATGGTTTGGTTATTACGATTTCTGAGTTCTGAGTGACTATCATCAGCGACACCGGCGATAATGCGCTCAAAGTTCTCCGATAAAGCGAAAGTATCTTTGTAAGCGGGGCCTTTCCAAACGAATCTGCCCGTCTCGCCTACTTCTCGCAGTATCCTGATTCCTCGGGTGCGGAGATTGAATACATTTCGGGAAATCGCTCCGGCCTGCAGGTTCTCTCTATAGAGTTCCTCAAGTTCGTTTATCAAGTCTTCACTGTAAAATTCTTCTTGTTTTACCTTGAAGAAAGCAGAGATTGGCTTAAAACTACGTGATGCAATCACTTCAAGTGAAGATGGGGCTAATCCTACTTCTTTTTCCAAAATCATTAATGCTTGTTGGATGATTCCAAAAATCGTACTATCTTTCATGTAAACCTCCTATTGAATTTGATAAATTCAATATACAGCATACTGAAAGAAAAATATTATCCCGATATTTTTACGGAAGAAGGGCTTTATATGAGGGTTTCAGATCAATAATCGGGATGCACGATTTTACGGGATAAGTTCTGTTATCCCGTTAACGGGATAACACCACCGTACGTACCGTTCGGTATACGGCGGTTCAATAGAATTAGTGTATTACTGAATACCTTTCACTTATGGTGATAAAGCCTACTTTCCTTAGGTATTCGTTGGTGAGTGTCCGCGAGAGGACTGGGCTATTGGCTGTGTGCCAATAGCTCTTTCTTGTGTTGGCATATTCCCACGCTTTGCGATTATCTATGCCGAGTTTCACAAGGTTATCGTGCTTCGTTCTGATTTTTTTCCATTGTTTCCAGAAGCACATTCTCTTATCCTTCTTCTCAGCCACTCATCCAGTGTCTTGGACATATCAGCCATACCAAAATAATTTACTCAGCCGACAATACACTGACGGAGTTTTTCTCTTCGTTGCTCCATACTCATGGCATTGCTTCGTCCTGTTATTTCTTTGATCTTTTATAAAAGTCATTTCTCGGTGTAGCAGTAGATCCATCGTTATAACTTGCTTGGTATGTGAATAATAAATTTCAGGAACTCACCAATTTCTGTTTTGAGAAACGCTTCGTCAGTCCACCATGACCCTAAACCTTTCAATACTGCCGCCAGTTCTTTAGCAAGATCTACTTTAAGTGGTTCGAGATCTACGCCATAGACAGCCTTAATTGTTTTTACAACAGACTGTGATTGAGAATATACCGTAGTTTGAAGCTCTTCTATCGTCACGCTTTCAAGCTTTTTTAGTTGGTGCAACGCTTTAAGTAGCATACTCGGTGTAAATGCAGATTCAAAATCATATTTAAACTTAAACACTTTTCTCTATATCTAATTACGTCAACACTTTCGCTATTTAAATAAAGAAAAATTTAAAATTAGTCTGATAACATCGTTTATAAAAACTTCGCCTAAACTATCTCGCTATTATGGTTTTGATTTTTCAACAACTTTTAGACAATTGGAATATCCGCTTGCGCAAAATCAAATTTAACTAAATCGCTATTTTTTACCCACTGATATTCTTGGTGTTCTTTCAAAAACACCACTCCGCAAATATAACTCGCTCTGTATGCTGCCAGAGTGAAAAGTTTATTTTTTACATTAAAATTAACAGATTCAAAAAATTCGCAAAACGCTTACTTTTATACATAGTTCTTCAAACAGTTCCCAGTGAAGAGCTTGCTCCAAAGTCTCACCACTCTCCACTTTGTCGCCAGAAAATTCCAACTTACCAGCGAGTTCAGGATTCTTCTCCGCCTGCTCTTTTAACAGTGTAACATGAGAAAATAATTCTTCTCGTACCTTCATTGCTTTCATCGCATGATAATATATATGCGTGTACAGTTTATGCTTACCATTCCAAGAGCGCAGCTTGGTAACCCCGCGGATGGAATCACCACCATAGACAATCGTATTGGATAATTGGTCAATATCTTTGTGTTCGCTTTCTACTTGCTTTTTAGCAAACCGAGCCGTAAAAGGTATCACCTGGATAAAACGTACAGGAGACGCCGAGTCCAGCATAGCATTCACATTCGCTGTACTGTAAAATCCTTTATCCATCACAAGTAATGTTGGCCGATCTGCAGAAACTGCCTTCCACTTCGAAAGAGTGGTTATCAGTGTGCTCACGTCTTTTAAACTGCCACCGTATAACGTTTGGTAAATAGGAAGCCTTGATGTTTCACCCATCAGCATACATAAATTGACTTGGGCCAAATCTTCTTTATCCCGGTTGTATCCCCACTCCACATCATCGATAAATTGTGAGTAGGAAGAAGTCGAAGTAATATCCAAAGCCAGATACTCCTGTTCACTTCGGCAGGCACCATTCTTGATAAAACCGTTCCTGAACATCGGGTGTCATCAAGGAAAGTAACTCACTGATTCGTTGAGAAGATAAGTTGTCAACAGGAAAACAATCGGTACTATGAATCCAATCATCACAATACAAAAAAGGGTCGCCTGAGGAAACCAGATAACAGGCAAGAACAAAGATATTTTGCCAATACTTGGGCATAGCGCAGGCAAGACAGGATAAAAGCCCTGTGTTTTCAGCAATATGCTTAAATAAATAAAATGCCCCATACTCTTTGATGGTAGAATCACGAAGCTCTTCAATAGAAAAACAGTCCAGCTGATTAGCGAAAATACTATTTGACAGATTCATTCGCTCCAGGTACTCAGGTTTATACACTGGGTTGCCTGTAATCGTATCAATTATACCAATAGGCACTCGCTTATTACGGGGTTTGCCCTCCTCATTTCGGTAGGAAACTGATTCGTATAGGTATATTTTATCGCCAACTTTTTGACGTACTATCGAACTCATTTTATAGAGACCCTCTCATATGTAGGTATAATTAATTATACCTACATATGAGGTCAAAAATCAATCAAAACTGAGAATATAACTCTATCCACTTTTTCAGGATTATATGTTGTTACTTCAATTGTATCAAAAAAGAGCTTGGAATTACTCATTTCTTCGTAATTCCAAGCTCTTTTAAAATTGGGCTCATTAGAGTACACTTTTTCAGTGACCTCGCTTTCGGATTACCGTCTTATTGCCGCTATCTCCTCATAAATTTCAATTACCGGGTTCTCGGCCACAAGCCCGTCAATTGACTTGAGAAGTCCTTGTAGATGCGGAGTAGCCATGTGATAGTTCAAAGCATTCTGGTCAGCATATTTTTCGTAAAAGAAAAACTGGCTATTATCACTTGCCGCCCGGTGAAGTGCATATTGCACAGCCCCTTTTTCCGCTTGAACTTCCGGTATTATTGCCCTCAAAACACTTTCAAGGTCTCCTTCCTTTCCTGGTTTTGCCTTGAATACTGCCGAAACAATCACTGACATGTAGTTTCTCCTCCTTCGCAAAAATATCTCGTATGCACTTATAGTTTATACCAAAAAGGCACCTGTACAAGAGGCCACTGAAAAAGATTTCGTTTTAAAACCCAAAACAATAAAAGAAAGAGTTTAAATTGCCTTATGGCTCCATTTTGTTTATCAGGGCGTTATTTTTCAGCTGTGATGGGATCAATCATCAACTTAATTTCGGAACTTTAATATTAAAGTATTAAGGCTTTATGTTCCAAGGAAATTTGATTGAAAAATATACCAAAGCCTGCAATTATAATTCCCGAAAGCTTATTAACCCACTTTAATCTCCTTTGGTCAAACTTGAGACATAGTACATTTACTATTCCGCTTAAGGTTAACCACCAAAGCATAGAACCGATAAAAACACCTAAAACCAGGAAGACTGAAAATATATCTTTTCCATCGGCATTTCCTACTCCTAGTCCTGCAAAAACAGCAGCAAAAGACATTATGATCATCGGATTAGTCATAGTTAATAAAAAAGCAGATACAACCGTTATACCAAATCCAGCTATACAACCATATTATAGCATCAGCCTCTAAACTATGCAGCAAAAAACATATATTCATATTTTGGGCTATGGTAGCGAATGTCTTAGTGCCGCATTAAGAATAACTGCACGAATAGTACTTCCACCTTTTGATAACTGCCTTGCCTGAGAATTGAATGCATTGCTTGCTTTAGGTTTTTGTGTCAAAAGATATGCTTCCGCATCTGTAGATCCTATTGACAACGTTTTTGCACGAACAGCCGAAAAGCCAGTGCGACGCAATCAGTCACGCACCATAAAACAAAGCCCACATAGCCGCCCAATATGCCATAGCCTAATTTTATGGCAAAAAGATAAGCTAGCGGCAAGAATACCAAATAACCTGATACCCAGCCTTCGTATACAATAAAACGGGTATCCCCGCAGCCGGTCAAAGCTCCGCGCAGAACCATATAAACAGAGGAAAATAATTGGCCAAAACAAACAAGTTCAATAGTTTGAGCAGCTTGTTTCGCTACCAGCTTGTCTGTGGGGCTAAAGAAGGCACCTACAGTTTCTGAAAAAATAAAGAGCAGACTGCTTGTTACCATAATTACACCAAAACTCATTTTACATATTCGGCTCACTGTAGGAAAAAGAAGATATTCCTGCTGATTCGCCAACAACTGTGGAACAACAATGGATGCTGTGATTAGAAAACCGACAGCAGGCAGGTAAGCAAAATTAAAAACCTGCAAAGTAATCTGATGCACCGCTAAAGCACTAGCTCCCAATGGTTTTATTATACAGACGAAAAGCAGCAAAGCCAGTAACGTGAATCCTGTATTGAGACCAATATCCACAGCAAGAGAAATGTATTCTGGGATCTGTTTAAAACACGGCTGTCTCCAGTTCGTATACTGCCGTGTTAACGATCTCTTCAGCGCTAAATAAATGATGATTAACAAACCGGTCAAATTGGCAAGCAAAGTTCCCCACGCCGCTCCTTTTACGCCCATTCGGGGAAAACCAAACCCACCATAAACAAAAAGATAATCAAAAAAGATATTCAACAGACAAATGACAACGGTACTATATAGAGGCGTCGCCATGTCGCGCAACCCTCTAAACAGTCCTGTGATCACATAGGAGAATAATATAACAGGTGATGCCCACAGCCATACTTTCAGATAATCTATACCGTGATATTTCATTTGCTCATTGCCGGCAATAGCGTAGACGGTATCGCTAATGTACGAGGCACAGGCTATAAAAATCACGCCGATTACGATAACAAGAAATAACCCCGCATTGATTACGGCTGTTGCTTTTGGCGCATTATTAGCAGCCGACGCTTTTGCGATTAAAACAGTTGTGCCAAGCCTGAACCCTTCCAGAAAATTAAACAGGGTAGCGCACAAGGCATTTGCAATTGACACGGCAGCGATGGCCTCAGTACCATAGGGGCCGATGAACGCAAGGTCAATCATGCCGTTTATCAGCACCACCGACTGGGCGATAATCATAGGAAAAGCCAATTCCCCAATTTGTTGATAACTGATGATTTTTTGCATAGTATTTCCTCCTGTGAAAGAAAAAGCCGCCGAATAACCGGCGTCTTTTTTGTACGTAAATTATGATAGAAAAGAGTGACCTTTTCTATTTGCGGCCAAGAGCTTCCGGCAGTCTTTTTCGATATGTTGTTTGCTTAAAAAAGGACAGACTAATCCAATTTGTGGTTAAATCGCTCGCGCGAACGGGTGATTTTGCATCACGCAGCATCGTGCCGAAACTAAAATCCATCACTCTTGGCCTCCTTTCACAGCAGAATTAATTTAAATTTTATGAAATTGATACCCTTCTGTCAATATAAATTTAACTAGCTAAGTTTGTGGCTACATATCACAAAATTAACCTAACCAAGCCATTCAGCAACATCCCGCCTTAGGCAAAACTTTATTACTGACATCATTTTCAGCAACCACTGAAAAGATCACTAGTATTACCAAAAAAGTCCACTATCTCTTTTCGCCAATAAATTGCTTATTTCCTTTCACTTGTTTCAAACAAGCAAAAATGTTGTCAAGAGTCATAATCAATATGGTCAACTCTAATGTAAAGGAAACAGAACGAACCTTTCCCTTGTATCCTTTGAAATTACCTAAGACCATTATATTCCAATATTAGTCTATTGCCAATCAGAACCGTCCCCGGTGACATTGGCACACCAGGAATCAAAAATTTATTGTAACAACACTTTTTTTATCTGCTAAATTGGCAGTAAGCTCCTTTGCATCCATGGGAAGTATCCTTCATATGAAAACAACGCATATGGGTCACAGGAAGTTTTACTCGACATATTTCTTTTAACAGTTCGACACCCACTAATATAGCCGTTCTAACGCTTTGTTTACAGCATCCTGGCCCACCATTGTTCGCAATAGCTGCCAAGGCTGCATTTGTTGCCCTCATTGATAACGTGCGCTCAGTATCTTTCGCACAAGTTGCGTCGAAAAGAATGCTAAAAAATGCCCCAACACCTAGACCGGCCCCACAGGCTCCATGATTTGCACAAGTACAACTAGGAATTTGCTTCATCCGCCGTATGCCCTCCGCAATGTCCACCTCTGTCAGGCTCCTAGTCCCATAGCTAAGCGATATTTCTCCATAATTTTTGACGGCTACCAAAAGAGAGGTAGTCACGATAGCATGATGCTCTCCTCCTAATGAAGGCAACAGATTACCTTTGAGTAGTGTCTCGGCAATTTCCATAGGATTTTTACTTGTCGCTTCATTTACAGTCTTCTCTAGAAAACTGTAATACCCAGCGCCATGACAATCTTCACACACATAGTGCCCTTTCTCACAAAAAACTGAGGCTGGATAGGTCTTGCCACAATAGTCGCAAACCATAGCTACAGCATATGTCTGATAATTTAGTACAGACCCACAAACCATACAATTCTCGGAATGACGCTCATCATGCAGACCTGCATGTTCTTTCTGCGGACTTCCTCAGCATTTGTTAGACTGTATCAATTCTTCTTCCAATGTTACAACCTCCCTGCATACGTTCTATTAATATAATATATTAACCCTTCACCTAGCAAGTATTTACCGCATTGCTGTACGGTTGCTATACAGCAACCGCCCCCAGCCCAAAGAAAATAGCCGGATGCAATGGTCAAGCAATCATCCTCAGAGGAGGCAGTATTATTATTGGGCTTTCCCGAATTGCAGGCATTGGGCAAACAGCTTTTCATATCCTTCTGATGCTCCCAGTTCTATATAGTCCATTTGCTTAGCCAACGCCTCAATCTCTTTCTTTACTTCAACAGACATAAGGGCCATATAGGCCCCTGTTTTCGAGGAATTCCCCACATAATGGATCTTATCCTTAACCTCTTCCGGTAAAATTTCCGTTCCCACTAAGCTGTCGACCGGCAAATGGGCTCCGAATTGCCCCGCTATCATGACCTTGTCCAATTGATTCATATGAAGCTCCGCCTGCCTTAACAGAGCATGGAACCCTGAGAGAATCGCTCCCTTTGCCAATTGAACCTGCCGGATATCTCCCTGGGTAATCCCCAAAGGCTCCTGACCATTTCTTAAAACAAATTCTCGCTTCTTACCGTCTACCCGCAGCATAGGATATCGATAATCCGTTTCTTCCAGCTCTTCTTTCTTGATAAAGCTGCCATTCTTTCTAACAAGTCCGATACGAATCAATTCTTTTACAGCCGCCAGAATGCCGCTGCCGCATAAACCTATCGGTGCCTCATCACCGATAACTTTTAGCTTAATCCCCTCTGCAGTAATTGCCACATCTTCTATGGCCCCCACTGCCGCTCTCATGCCGCAACTGATATTCATTCCTTCCAGGGCCGGCCCCGCAGCACAGGAGCAGGACATCAGCCGGCCGTTTTTAGCTAAAACAATTTCGCCGTTGGTCCCAATATCAATAAACAGGAGATTCCTCCTGTTTTTTTCCAGCTGGCAGACATATGCTCCGGCTACGATATCCCCGCCGATATAGGAGGATACCGACGGCAAACAATATACCCTTGCGCCCGGAGCTCCTTTTAGGCCAATATCTCTTGCCATTATATTTTTGGATTTGACAAAAACCGGAACATAAGGGGAGCGTCCTATCGGCGCCGTGTCAATGCCCAGCAGGAAGTGCATCATCGTGCAGTTAGCAGCAATTGAGATCTCATAAATGTTTTGCCTGCTGACAGCCGACTTGCTGCACATATCTTCAATCAGTGAATTGAGCCCTTCGACAATCGCATTCTGCAGTTCTTTTGAACCGTCTGCCGGAGTTTCTAGGCTATAGGTGATTCTGGTTAACACATCAAGACCAAATTTTTTTTGCGGATTAAGCATTGAAGCTGAAGCCAGCTCATCTCCGGTTTTCAGATCAATTAAAGCGGTTACCACCGTCGTTGTACCAATATCGACTGCCACTCCATAAATAAGCGCCGTTGTATCGCCTGTCTCGACCCCAATTAAATCCTTACCGCTAAAAACACCGGTAACCTTCCCATCCCCTATTGCCAAATGCTGTAGCAGTCTCCAATCCAAGTCTTCCCTGCCCAAGGCATTGCCGAGAGAATCTTCATATGCGCTTGGATTTTCCAATGTTGGTTTTTCTATTTGAAAGACTCTTTTGGAAATCCCCGGATTTATGCGAAAATCAGGCATATAACCGGCTGTCAGTATTTCATGCTTTCTTTCTTTTTGCAGCGTTTCGATTTCGATATTCTCTTCAGGCACTACAAGACAGGCCAGTCTTACGCCCGCGGCGATTTCTTCCTTTTTCAAAAGCCTTTTTTCCGTCTCGGAGACAGTCGGCAGCTTCCCCTGCAAAAGCCTAATTTTGCATTTTCCGCAAGAGCCTTTCCCGTTACAGGGATTATCCACAAAAATCCCATTTTCTAGCAGGAGCTGAAGCAAATTCCTACCTGGCCCGCACTGAATTCTTTTCCTTTTGTTCTTAATGAAAATATCAGGCATCGCTGTTCGCAGCTCCTTTAGTTAAAGTCTCTAGTATTGATTTTACATTTTTCAAAGGGGATTTCATCCCGAGCCCACAGGCAGGAGAGATAATATTGACTCCGTCCCCTACACATCTCTCAGTTAGTAGGGCAATCTTTCCGGGTTCACCAAATTCAATGGCGTAGGTACTGACATTCCCCATCAGCAACCTGTCTCCCAGATTTTTTCTGGCTTCCTTCATGCTGACAATGGAATCAAAGCTCAACACATCGCTTTTTATTTTCGCTACTCCCGCATATACCTTTCTCATTTGGCCGCAAATGTGGACAATGGTATGCTTATTTTCACTTTGAATACTGTCGATAATATTATTAATATATTTCACGGCAAATTCTTCAAAGGGCTTGGGTCCCAAAATTTCACCCGTCCCGCTTGGATCGGAAATTGCTATAATATCCGCCCCTGCCTCGATTTGTCTTTTCGCAAATGCGATCAATTGGTTGGTGACAAACTCCATAAATTCATGGGCCTTCGCATTATTTTTTCTCAGCTCTTTATAAAACACAACAGGCTCCATCAGCGAACTGGCCATACTGATGGGGCCGGTTATATTCCCTACAATCGGTACATCATTTCCCTTGGCTTTCAATAATTTAATAGCCTCAACAACTACGTCCGCCCTTCCCTGCCGGCTATTGACTGCGGCAAGCCTGTCCCACTCCTTTACGGAGGTGATGGCATATTCTACAACATGGGGCTCATAAAAGTCTGTTCCCAAATCCACCTTCGCCCCCAAATTTTCCGCTTCAATGGTCATGCAAAAGGGAACCCCGTAATTTTCGAAGCAACCTTTTTCATAAACCGCCGCTGCCAAATCCGCCATCATCCGGGCATTCGTATGAGCCTCCGGTAAGCAGATTCCCACCTCTTCCATCAGCTCTGCAGTGATCATATTCATCATCCCCCCAGGACAAATGCAGGGGGGCCTGTCAACTTTTTCCTCGCTGAAAACCTTATTCAGCCGTTCCTTTGGTAATAACACAGTTGCACCTTCCTTTAGGCGATATCAAGCAAGTTTTTGATCAATTTGACCGCTGCAACGGCATTGGGAGAATAACCATCCGCCCCAATAATATCGGCAAATTTCTGGGAGATTGGCCCTCCGCCGATAATCACCTTAACATTTTCTCTCAGTCCCGCTTCTTTTAACAACTCGATTACTTTACCCATCCCCCCCATCGTTGTCGTCATCAGGGTTGCCATGCATACAAAGGCTGCGTTGGCCTCTCTGGTTTTATCCACAAAGCTCTGTAGCGGAACGTCCCTTCCCAAATCAACCATCTCGAATCCGGCTGTTTCCAGCATAATCTTCACCAGGTTCTTGCCAATATCATGGGTATCTCCCTCAACGACCCCAATTACGCCTTTTATTTTTTCTTTCCCTGTTTCGTCCGCAGGAAGATGGGGGCTTAAAATATTCAGCCCTTCATACATGGCGTCTGAGCACAGCAATACATCCGTAACATAATACTCTTCCTCTTCATATAATTGGCTTGCCCGGTTCATACCGTCCACAAGGCCCTCCATAATGCCGTCGAAGGCCGGATATCCTACTTCTACGTATTCCTGACAGGCTGCAATTACGTCATCTTCTTCCATATCCACAACGCCGTCTGATAATCTTTTCAATAATTCCGCTTTGGATGCTGCCATAAGTTTCTCCTTCCATATTGCTATTTATTTTATTATTTATTAGATTTATTATATTAGTTCGAGAAATTTCCGGGCTCCAAGGGCCATTTCCCATATTTCCTGGCGGACGCCATAAATTGATCAATATTCTCCAGAGGAAGATTTCCGGAAAGATCACAGCCTGACGCTAAAATGTATCCGCAGGGACTGTCATAGGCCTGTTGAAGACAACTCTTAACCGCCAGATCCACATCCTGGGTATTCCCCAAATATAACACCTCTACGGGGTCTACATTCCCCAGAATAGGAACCTTGTCCCCTGCTACCTGCTTGGTATAGGCCAGATTCACCCTGTTATCGATGCTCAGCATATCACAGCCCGACTGCACCATATCTCCTACAATAGCCGTCGTATCGCCGCAAATATGGTAGCACACCATTCCTTTGGCCTCGTGAATATCCTTCATCAAATCTATCGTATAAGGCAAAACGAATTCTACATATTGTTTGCGGTTGAGGATTGTCCCGGAGGCAATGGGATCACACAACAAAATTAAAGCCCCGGCTTTAATAAATTCCCGATAAATCATTTTTAAGCCTTTCGTGCAGAACTGGAGCAACTGGTGTAATTTTTCCGGATTTTTTCTGGTTGCCCTTAGCAAATACTCTGTTTGATAGATGCTAGCAGCCGCTGTAAAAGGACCGGTTATCAACACCCCCGTCGGAACCTCTTTTCCCACTTCATCTATGAGAATTTTAGTTGCTTCCACATGGAGCTGAAATTTCTTGTCATTCTTCAGCTCCAGCTTTGACATATCCAGTTGATCCACATTATTTATATCGATTAAGGTATAGCTCATAATTGCCGGGATGGAGTCTTCCGGATCACTCATCACGGAACCCAGCGCTTTCCCTACTCCGTGCAGCCCGTATTCGATAATGGTTAAATCATTGCCAAATCTTTCATAGCAAGCCACCTGGGCCTTGGCTTCGTTTAACGCGCTGCTTCTTTTTTCCTTATGGGTCATTCCTAATGCCAGCCCGGACATGGAGCAGACCACCGGCATAGCCAGTATCCTGTCCATCGGCTTTCCTGTCATAAAGGCCGTCAGTCGCTCGTTAGGAGTCATGAGATCATCTTTGTGCATAGGTCATTTCCTCCGTCATTTATTTAAAAAATTACTGTTGTTTTTTCGTTCTTTTGCTTAAATTAAAGCAACTCAATGCTTTTAATTATCCCGTTTTCTAAGACAAACTCTCTGTTTTTAATACACATTTGTCCAACAAATTTCGTTTTCCCAACTACTTTTTGACAAGCCGCAGTATATTTCACGGGCGCTCCCAAATCAATGTCCCGCCAAACCGCTTTCTCCATACCCAGCAGGGCAAAGGTAGTTTTAGGACAAAGCTGCAGGAGGGTTTCATTGTCGAGGATTGTTTCCACTTTTTTGAAGAAAGGATACGTAAAGAGTTCCACTGTTTTTTCCGACAGTTCAGGTCCCAGGATATTCAGACCGCCGATAGAATCACCATAACTGAGCATAGTGACTCCTACTTTCTGTGCTTCCTTCACATAGCACAGCATTTCCCCTTGCAATCTATCAAAAATAAGCTTCATTTGCTCCGGATTTTTTTTAAATATTTTAAAAATATACCGGGGGTCCATTAGAATATTCAGAATTGTAAAAGGGCCTGAAATGTATAAAACTACCTGTTCGCCCTTCTCCCGCAAATATTTGCAGGCCTTTAGCACTTCGGCGATACGTCCCTGGGAATAATCAATTTCAGGCAAGTCCAACAATTCTTCTGCTGTGGTACAAATATAGTCATTCCCCCTGGGACCTGCGTTTTCATCTCCATAATTAACATCCCCTCCCATCGCTTCTCCTTCGACCGTATGACAAAAGGGCAATTCATAAAACTCCGTTTTATCATACTTTTTCAAAGCTAGGGCTAACTGGGTCATACCCTGCCACGTTTTATAGGCCTGAGGAAATTCTAAATCTAGGCCATGTACGGCCTCCTTTTTGATTCCCACAGAATTAGCGTAGGTACATTGAAAGTCAATAATTTTGCTCATGCTGCCTCCCTCCCGGCTATTTGCCAAACCAGTCCGCTATAGCTTCTTTGTTTAAATCAGTACCGATTACGACCACCTTGGTCTCCTTGTCTTCCTCCAGGTATTCCCACTGGCAATGATGAGGAGTAAAATTAAAGAGAATGGAGTGCTGCGTATCAAGCTCCAGAATTCCTTTGGCTACTCTTATAATGTTCGAAAGACTGCCGACCCCCGAAGGTTCTATTAAAATATTAAAGCAACTTTGCCCTCCATGTTTAAAATGATCTTTTTTAGGAAAGATGTCTTTCCAGTTCCTAAAAATCCGGAAACAACACTTATCTGAGTCGTCATATTGTACCTCTTTGCACTTTGTTAGTTATAGTAACTCGAACCCCTTGATATTGCGGAGAACTCGAGTATCTTCGCGTATTGAAAGCAGATGCTATGCAACGAGTTTCATACCCAGTATGCTTTATCATCAACAGAATGTCTAATTGAAAAATCCTATCAATAAAATGCTTTCCGATAGAATTTGTCGATTTTTTTGTAACTACCGCTTTTTGTCCAGTATGGACTGATATACTAACGTCTAAAAAAAAATGGATGTAACGGAATGGTTGCATCTTTTGCTTCAACGATTGCCAATGGCACTTGCCCGTCTTTATGGGTAAGCAGATAATCGGTTTTTTTCCGCTTTCTCCATTTTACCGTATTGCCGCGCACTAAAACCTGACCATCAATAAAGAAGTATTTTCTATCAGGACTTGTTCCTTTTTCCAGCCGGCTTGCTCGATAGCCGGCGTAATGCACCGATATTTAATATCTTCTTCAGTCAATTTTTTCATGGGGCACCTCCGCTGTTAACGCATCGACAATATCATTTATATTACAATTAATTACTTATATAATCTTTACATACAGCAGTGTACCGTATTAATGATGCAGCTTGGCAAACATTGTCCACCAGCCCCAAACCCGGCAGAAGGCAAAAAAATACCCAGCTTAGTGCTGGGCCAAAGAAAGTGGACTAAATTTGACATATAAATTATATATCTTCATTGATGTAATTTCATATCAATATAATGTTGTTTTCTGCTGTTCTTATGTCCGTACATAGCAATATTGACTGCCATTTCTTCGATGACCATACCCACTTTTGTTGCTAAGACCGGTTTCTACGCTGCCGTTTCGCAAAAAAGCTATAATTTTTTCTGAAAGGCCTACAGCATCTTTAATGCTGCTTTGAATCGTCAGATCCAGTACCTGCAAAGAGTTCGTACTTGAAGTATCAAGCAGCAGGATATCTTGCTGCAAGCCTGCGGAGCGTTTCTTCTTATACAAATAATACACGCCAACCATCAATAAGATAATTATTTCGGCGAGAACGAAAGAAAACCATATGCCTGTAATTCCAAACCAATGCCCTAGGATAAGCGCACCGGACACGACAATTACAAAACCTTCCACAAGGGAAATAGCACTGGCAATTTTTCTTTTCTCCGTAGCCATGCAAAAAAACATGATTAGCAAGGAAAGACTTCTGCCAAGCAGACTCAATGAAAAAATGCGGACGGCCAACGTGCCTATTACAAAATCGGCTTCATTTCTCACGCCGAATAAAGTTAAAACTATTTCTGAAAACAGTTCCAGCACGATGGTGATGAATAAACTGGTGAAAAACAGACGGCAACTGTGTTATAGAAAAGAATCACAGGCATGACCAGGCCCTAGGCAGCAATATAGTTAAAGAGGAGTTTGATGGGAAGTCTATGCCCAAATGTTATGATGGCCACAAAATAGTTAACCCCATAGGGTAAGCCAATTACGGCTCCCTATGGGGTTATTGTCACCCATTTATCGCTCCCCCTATGTGTCATCTGCAATGGCTTCGCCATATCCTGGAACGTAAAGTTTTGTTCCAAGTGGAATTACATCTGGGTCAACCGCGCATAGCCCTCTGAACAGATAGGTACCCATATATGTATAGTCGGTGCAATCCTGGTCATAGCGGGTATATGCAGTAACAATCATTAGCAAAGCATATAGGTATTCCTGATCAATTATAAAAGTGGATCATTACCCATAGTTTTTTTACCATACATATTCTTCTCTTTAAAATAGCAGCTTTTCACTGGTGAACTAATTGGGACAATGAACCTGTCTCGTTGTCCCAGTACATACATCGAGTTTTCCCTGATATATTGTAATCTTGCCGGGAGCGTCTTTTAACATATTTCGAATTAAATTGGCTTGATTACTGACAGTCTTTTGATCAGGAGAAGATTTTTCCAGTTCTTCTTTCAAAACAGAAATATTTTGACGAAGGTTATTGCGAAAATTCGCATCAGTAATATGAGTAGAGAGTTGGTCGTTGAGATTAAATAAATTGTTGGCTGATCCCTTAGCCTGCTCCCATTGGTTATCTTTTGATTTGGTCTCAATGTCATCGAGCGCCTTATTCATCTGATTCATAGTTAAGTTCGTGTTTGGCATAGTGTAAGATTGCGATTGTGGTGGCGGCGGTGGCAGCTGATTTTGGGGTCTATCAGCGCAACCGGCTGTCGCCATAATCAGGACTATCAAAAAGAAATACAGCAATTTACATGGGAGCGATGGATTTCTTTGCATGCCTACAAGCCTCCTTAGATTTGCTACAGCTTGTTGTAATATAACAACAATGACAAAAAACATAAAACTTTATCCTAGTATTAAGCGTTAATGTACAGAATATTCGTATGAAAGAAGGGAATCTAGCAGAGTTAAGAAAGGATTGTGTTTGCCATACCAATATTGAGGGATTGCGGTTCGAATAAAAATAGAACTTGCGGCGCAGGGCAGGATTAGCGTTTTATCACAAACGATATCTCCATGCTTCAACTTCAGCCAGCCGATCGGAATATCTGGTATATCCCGAAATATAAACGGAACGAATCCTACAAACATTGTCCACCAACCCCAAACTCGGCAGAAGGCAAAAAAATACCCAGCTTAGTGCTGGGCCAAAGAAAAGGAAAAACTAAATTTACAAGACAACTTTTTGAATCAAGCAATAAACAAGAATATCCCCGTTATTATTCATTTGATAAACGGATTTCCGATTAGAGGTTTAGTCAAGGGATTCGATAGTTTCACTGTTATCTTAGAAACTGAAGGGAAACAACAACTCGTAATAAACATGCTATTTCTACTGTATTACCGCTTAGGCAATTTTCCTATAATTAATGAGGATTGGCTCATTACCACGTCCCCCTATATCCTTCGGTGTGACGGGCTGATTGACGTGTAATAAAGATGGCAGTGACATGTCAAAAAAACCGTGGTAATATGGTAGCATAAAATACTTTTAATAATTTTAGCCGCTACCACTATGCAGGAGAACGATAAATTATGAATGATTCCTTCTTTTTTAAGATTGCAGAACAGAAAATACAAGAGGCAATTGAACAAGGTGAACTTGATAATTTGCCTGGCAAAGGAAAACCTCTTATCTTTGATGATGCTCAGATACCACAAGAACTCCGCTCTTCGTATAAAATACTAAAAAATAACGGTGTTCTTCCGACTGAGATGGCGCTAAAACGGGAGATTGTATCATTAGAGAGTCTTCTACAGGTCTGTTTGTGTGAGGATAATAAGGAGAATCTACGCAAACAACTTAGTAATAAACAGGTGCAGCTAGGTATCCTTATGGATAAACGCAAACGTCGCAAATAAAAGGTTTTCAATCATATAAAAACTTGTGATTGAAGCAAAGATCCGTTTGTTTACTAGGCGTACTTCCTGTTAGTATGTTAAATTGCAAAATCATTGCATAGAGCAATTGTTTACAATGGTAAAATTATAGATAGCAGAGTTATCTTGGATACTGGACGTCAGCAGTGAGTAGGCCAGCCAGGAGCCGATCCCGGCATAAATACCCCTAGCTACACTGCGTAAGTACAACTATAGCATAAGAGAAAAGTAAAGCCCTGTAGCATAATGCTGCGGGGCCCTACTACAGGCAGTAATCATTTTTACCTATTTCGTGTGTGAATCAAGAAAACTTTGTACAGGATTTTTTGAAGAACAAGGGACACCACACATACATTTACCGCAGGTATCGCCCAGGCCTATTGGATACTCTGGTATATTATCGTTATAAATCTGATCGTTACATCTTTTTTTATTTACGAAAGGATATCCGTTCTCGGTAGAGATTGCGCTAGCTACACATTTTTCAACACATTTTTTACAGGATCCATTATATTTGTAAAGACAATTTTCTTGTGTCTTTCTTTCTGTAGGAAACAACGGCATATTCGTGATAATACTGCCCATTCTACCACAGCATCCTTGTTCCGTTATAAACATATTGTTTATCCCAAATGTTCCAATACCAGCAATATACCCCACATGGCGGTGCGACCAATCGCTGATCAGTTTCTCTTCATCATAATTATAAGTAGGCGGTAAAAGTGTAGAAGTATATCCCTTTTCTCTGATCTTATCATGCATATATTTATTTATATCCACTATAAGATTATTGGTCTCAATATTGGCAATATCCCATACTCTTGAACTATCAATATTGCCAATATTACTCTTTATAATTTCATCGTGAAAAGGTAAAAAGAATACAATTATCGACTTAGCATCTTTGATAAAGTCCGTTGGCAACACGTGAGAAGGACTTATTAGGTCTTTAAGCGCTAAAAACATAGGATCCTCAGCACTTGCAAATCCAACAACCGGCTCCTTCCAAGCCGATTCAGTTTTTTTAATATTTTTATAACCTTTTACATAGTCTCTGAGTAGTCCCATAATTTCATTATTCACTGCCATTATCCTCCAAAAGCATAGTGTGACTGCGTTTGTTTGATATTCATTCTGGTATGCGGTTTCAAATTTATTGTTCAGCAGCGCATTATCTTCACATAATCGGGTAGGAGGCTGACCATTTTGCGCCGTTCGGACTCCCATTTCCCCTGACTCACACACGGCGTGAAACTTTCGCTTCACCTCACGCTCCGTCAATACTTCATGATTCGTCAACAACAACTTTTCTCTCATCCTGTTAAGCCTTTTCTCCGATTTAGCAAGTAATTTTTCAGTTTAGTTTTTCTCCATTTACAAAATGTCAGAGAAGTAAGGCCAGTGGATTATTATGCATTCTAAGTATCCCAAAAGTATTCAGGTTAGCGACAACAGTGATAAGACCGATTCCAAACCAGGAAGTGTCGAGTCAAATGACCGCATTCCATATTTCAAATGCTCTAAATACCATAAACCGCTTCGAGTATATGCTATTACCTATAATTGAAGTAACCCTGTCTCCTTCTGACACTTATCATTAATACGGTCAATCCTCAATAGAAAGGAAACAAATCGTCCCCATTGTATCTATTGCCAAATCATAGGAAATAGCAAAACCGTCACCTTGTATCCTTCCGGTATTATTATTTACACTGAATTACTGCTAAATTCCAAAGGAACTAAGAGTTAAGGGTCCTGCGACCATCAACCCCGTCCCATCGTAATTTCGCTGTACATGGCAGCTAAAAATTTCACACTATTAGCAATTACTGTCTCGTCAATATCAAAAGCCGCATTGTGGTGACCACCACCGGTAGGCGTTCCATATAAAACAAATATAGCCTTGCCGCCCCGGTTTTGCACCTGTTTCATCATTGCAGTGAAATCTTCAGAACCATTCAAACCAGCTTCAGGCAAAAGCTGACTAACAGATGGTAGCGCACTAGCAACTTTAGAGGCCAAAGCAACCAACTCTGGCGAATTTGCACCGCCACAGGCGACAGCAGCAGGTGTAATTTCTAATTCAAGGCCATACATCAAAGCAACACCTGTTAATATCTCCTTGGCTCTTACGACCATATAATCATTAATCGCATCTGTCGCGCCCCGCGTTTCTAAACGAAAACTAGCTTTATCAGCAATTACATTCCAATCTGTACCTGCGTTCATAACCCCGACATTAATCTGTGATGCCCCGTTACCATGCCGGGCAATAGCATATAAATTGGTTACCGCTGTGCAGGCACCCAGTAAAGCATTCTTACCTTCATCCGGACGGATCGCCGCATGAGCAGCCCGCCCACGGTAGGTAACCATAAACCGCGACATAGGGTATATATTATTTACATTTACGGCAATCTGCCCAATTTGTTTGAGACTAGTGCCAACATGTCCCCCGAATAGGTAATCAACATCATCAACCACTCCAGCAGCCACCATAGCAGCCGCTCCAGAGAGGTTTTCTTCATTTGGTTGAAAAATCAATTTTACGGTACCATGAATCATGTCCCGGTTTTCACTGAAATAGCGAGCTAACAATAATCCTGTCGCGGCATGAGCATCATGCCCGCACATATGTGCACAGCCGGGATTCTGCGATATAAAATCTTCATCAGCTGGCCGATGTCCGGAATCATTTGCTTCACACACTTCATTGGAGTCGATATCAAAGCGAAAGCCGACAGTAGGGCCGGGCTTATCTCCCTTTAACACTGCTACTACACCGGTAAACCCGCCTTTTGCGGGAGAAATGAATTCTTCTTTTACGCCAAACGATAGCGCGCGCTTATACTCTTCATCATGTCTTTGGGCATTCGGTAATTGGATTTGTTTAGCTGCAGCAATCACATCTTTTCCTAAAAGCAGCTGATAACCCCAGCCGGATAATTTATCAGCAATAAACCCGGTTGCATAATATTCGAGCCAGCCTGTTTGCGGACATTTGTGGAGTTGACGGCGCCACTCTACTGCTTCTTTAAAACACCGTTCATTTATTTTTTCCTGCTTGCGGTACATTTCCATCAGCCATACTACCTTTCCTTAATAGTAAATACAGACGACTTTAGAATTAGCGCCCGTTTACAACACCAGGTTCTGTATACGCATTGCCAGTTTCCGCCTTAACGGGAGTGTATGTTGCTAAACTCACACCTACATAACAGATCAGGTTCGCGACTAATGCAACAAACCCGGCGTTAAAATTCATCCCACCAATTAGGAAAGGGTCCATCTTACCTAAGATCAGGGCAAATACTAATATTTCGCCAACCGCTAAGCCAACATATGCACCCAGTTTTGTCGCCTTTTTCCAGAAAAGTCCTAACACAATCATTGGGAAAAATTGAGTTACACCAGAATAACCGGTAAGCAATAAGTTAACCAGCATATTGGGAAGAAAAATAGCCAGACATAATGCAATACCTGTTAATACCAACACAGTGGCCCGCGCAAGAAACGCTACTTTTTCCGGCGATGCGTCTTTGCCTACTGTTTTGCAATAAATACCGCGAGTACATAACATAGACGTAGATAGCAGCAAGTCAGCCGCCGGAATCATACAAGCTAACGCACCTGCACCACCAACAAGTCCCAATGCCCATCCCGGAAATGTTTCTCTTACCATTGTCATAAATGCCATATCAGGTGTTTTTAATGGGGAATCTAGAACTAATATGGCAGTAAAGCCAACCAACATCGGAAACAGAAAACATATTTGGTAAAGCGGTAAATAAACGGCATTATGGCGAAGTACGTCGGGATTACGGGCACTAAAACTGTTAGGCACAAAATGCGGCCACATATAAAACCCTAATCCCGTCAACAGCAGTGTAGACATAGTCCAACTAACATCTAAGTTCTTTGTACCTCCTGGCAAAGTAAGAAAGCCTGGTTTTGCCGCCTCCACTGCTTCAAACATACCGCTTAAACTGCCAAAATAGTGTATGGGAAGATACAATCCGAAAAAAGCAACCGCTGTAATCATAGCAACATCTTTAATTACGGCCGTTGCCGCGACGCCTTTTAACCCGCTTAAGTATACAAAGGATGCAACTAGAACAAAGGCAATCAGCATAGCAGGTATGCGTGTCAGTTGCCCATAGGAACAAGTTTCAATGATTAATCCTAAACCTGTTAGCTGCAACTGTAAATAGGGTAATAAAAAAGCCACACCAATTGTTGCAGTCAATACAGCCAACGTTCTGCTTTTATAGAGATGCTCAACCAAATCAGGCTGCGTCATTAAACCATACTTTTTACCTAGCGGAGAGATTTTAGGCAGCACATAATAGCCTACCACATAAGCCAATGCAGCATATCCAAGCATATAAAAAGACGGCGCTCCTCGACTGTATGCCCAACCACTGGCACCAAGAAATGCAAATGCAGTATAAATTTCGCCGGCTAAGACAAACCAGCTCAACCACCTGCCAAAATTTCTGCCTCCGACAGCCCATTCTTCAAGATTCATTTTTTTCTTCATTCCAGGCAGTATACCAACAACAGTTGCGCCAATGATAAATATAGAGATTACCAAAAGAGCGCTTACCTCATTCCCCATATCTTTTTCCCCCTATTGCTTCCATGCTTTAAATTTCACTGTCATTTTTTGAATCAATTTTATATATTATTTTCAAGCACCCACAAGTAACAAATATGCCAGCTACTAACCAAAACGCTAAAAATGGCAGCCCTAAAACCATAGGATAAATCGTATTAACAAATGGGATCATGCCAACAATCCAAATAAACGGAATCAATGTTAAGACTATTTTTAATGTAGCCATGCTTCTTTTACCTCCTTTCATAAAAATAGAGACTCCCCCGTATGAAGTCTCAGCTTTGAGGCAATTTTATGTATTATTTTATTATAATATATAATTATTTACTTTTCAACAGTATAGGTAATGCAGCCAGGGCATGTTCATGAAAAAAGTTTAGGGTTAAAAATAACAAATTCCATATACGCCAAATCCAATGAACAACGATAGCGTTTTCTCTGAATGGACATCTTAGATTCGTCCAATTTTAATAAATTAGCAGATAATCTCCGTAGTTAAGACAGATTTACCGCTTCCATATTCAACCGTGTTAACCATTGATCCTCACGAAAACCCACATCTAGTACCCAGTGTAGATTATTTTCGATTCCCCAATGGGAGCAAGAGGTTTGAGCAATTTCTTCTACACTTCCTTGGGCGCTCGTGATATAAAGGCGAATTTCTGTGGGTGTTTCGATATCAATAAGCCAGCCCATTGATTCTTATTTTGAAACCACTCCAAATTACGAAATAAGTAATAATGGCGTTCTTCTATCCGACCATGTCCCTTTTCAATGGTGCGGTACATTTCATATTGGTCTTTTTCCAGCGGATCTTGGAGGATAGACTGCGCATATTCAAGAAACTCTCGGTGCATTGTTTCTTGATTTCCTTTGAGCCCAATAAGATAATCCGCTTTCTTTTCGTTTACGATTTTTTTAACCAGTTCTTTCTGACATCCCATGGCATCCATTGTGACGATAGCACCCTTTATATCCAATAAATCTAACAACTCAGGAATAGCAGTAATTTCGTTACTTTTAGCTTGAGTATTCACCTGTGCTAAAGAAATTTTATTTTCACTACACCAAGCACCGACCATATATATTAATCCTTTTCTTCCTTCATTATGGTAGGTGCCGGCAAGTGCCTTACCATCTATAGCAACTACCCGTCCTTTACTAACCACTTCAACATGAGACATGATTTGAGAAAACAATACAGCAAACGCTTTAGGCTGCATGATTTGCAAAACTCGTGCAAAGGTCAAACGGCTTGGAATACCGTTTTCGAGGGATAAAAATCCTTGTAACCACTCTATTCTTGCTACTGCAAAATCATAGATTTCACATACTTTTTCAGTAAAGATATTAGTTATTCATAAATAAGCCCCTCCTTATTAAACCCCATTAAATGTTTTACTTTATAGCAGTTTTCCGGCGATGTCAGCATCTCTAGCAAAGTAAACGCCACATTCAAAGCAGTGGATGGACAAGAAGATGTTATTATATTTTTATCGATCACCATTAATTGGTCAACTATTTCCACTCCGTAAGACGCTAATTGATCTTGTCGATAACCATTATTTAGATGATATGTAGTTCCTTTGCGCCCCTTCAGTACGCCGCTTCTGCCTATCGGTAAAGCTCCAACGCATATGGAGGCGATGATTTTGTTTGCCCGGTCAAATTCACGAATAACAGAAAGAAATTCATCGCTGAAAGCATCGGTGTAAAAGCCGGCTTCCTCAAAACCGCCGGGAATAGCCAGTGCGTCAAACATATTCACGTCAACTTCCGAAAGCAACATTTCGGGAATAACGGTGAAATTCCAGGTACACTTCAATTCCTTGCGGCCGCCGCAGGTTATTACCTCAGTGCAGCCGTCACCCTTCTGCTTATTCCAGCCCAGTACATCCGTAAAGACGCTGGCTTCATAGGCTTCAAAACCGTTTGACAGCAAAAGCAACACTTTTTTTGTTTTCATCAGATCACCACCTAATTTTCTATAGCAGTTTCTTGTGATTTATCTTATCATAGACGTAACAAATGATAAAATTGAATAATTAGAATGTAACATTCGAAATTACTGAACCAAGGATGATGATCATGGAACTTCGACAACTCAAAACATTTGTAACTATCGCAAAACAGGGAAGCTTTGTGCAGGCGGCAGATGCGCTGGGATATGCTCAGTCAACCATAACAACCCACATTCAGAATCTGGAAAACGAGATGGGAGTAAGACTGTTTGAACGGCTTGGACATCGCATATGTCTGACTGCTCAGGGAGAAGCTTTGCTGCCATATGCTGAACAAGTAATCAAGCTTACTTCGGAAGCTGCGAAAGTGATTGCCAATCCCGATGTTCCGCAAGGCGCTTTGACCATCGGAACTAATGAATCGTTAGGAACTTATCGCTTGCCAGCATTGCTTCAAGCGTATCGAAAGGCTTATCCCAAAGTAGAAATGGTCCTGAAGTTTGTAAACTGCGATGCAATTTATGACGATATTCGCAATAACAGAATCGATGTTGGGGTAATTATTAATAACAAGGTTTGGGAGTATGATCTTATTGCAGAAGATATTTCCCGCGAACAAATGCTGTTCCTGGCAGCTCCAAACCACCCACTGGCTCAGAAGGAAAGGTTAGACCGTATGACTTGGCCGAAACATGCGTAATACTCACTGAAGCGGGTTGCAGCTATCGTTTAACGCTGGAAAAATTCCTCAAGGATTTTAGGACAACTCCGCAATCCATCCTCGAAGCCAACAGTATCGAAACAATAAAGCAACTTATCATGCTTGGTTTGGGAATTCTATGTTGCCTCGTTTTACGGTAGAGAAAGAATTAGCTGAAGGGCAAATACAGCCTCTCCGATGGGACGAGCCTATTCCTAACTACTTTTTTGCCAAAAATATGGCCGCAAGTTCCGCAGATAACTATCCCAAAGCTTGGCGCGTTTTTCGCGGTTCTAAAATTTTATTCATGTGTTGTTCCCCCTATTTCAATAAGTTCAATCTTGTTACTCTTGATGCGGTGCGCCTTGCGGCTGGGCTTCTGATTCTTGTTTTTCCTTTGGCAATTTGCGGCGCAGGGCGTTGTTGCGTTCAAGTTTTCTAAAGACCTTACGTCATTAGAGCTTAAAAAACCATTTTGAATTCCGACAGCGTAACCTTGCATTCGCGACACATAATCGCCTCGCAAAAGCCCTTCCACTATAAAGCCAACGTAGTACTTACTTTTTTCACTGTCACTCAATAAGGCTTTATTAATAGACTGCTCTAACCGCACTAACCAAGGCCTAATCGTGTAAACTACAAAACTAATGAGTAGTTTGGTTTTCTAGTGATTCTCCTTGAGCTTCACTTGCTGTTGATACCCTTGCATAAGCACATACTCGTTTGCGTTTTAGTTCAGGTGGTTTGATTGGTTCGATGATTCTAACTCGCATAAGGCTACTCCCTTCTATCAATTCTAGTACCATTCATCACTCTCAGAGCCGATAAAGTCAAGTGATAGAAGGATTCTTCAATACCTTAAGCATTATCTTTAGCAATGGTCGAATTAAAATCACATAGTCATCACACTGATTGGGCCATCTCAGCAATCACTGAATACTTGTTCCGTATACTTTCAAGCAGTTCTTTAATACTTGGCAAATCGTTTTTTACTCCCATATGCTTCTCGATAATTCTCAACTCTTTCTTATTCCAAACATAAATGTCAAAGTCAGCTCGAATCGTTTTTCCCCCGGATATTTCTATGTCATAATCTCCCAAATCACAGTAAACACAGTTCTCTAAATCAATAATCATAGCCCTATAAGGCTTTCCAAGATAATCTAACAATCTCTTTTTACCTGCTGATAATTTTTTCATTTTATTCTCCTAACTATATTTTAATTTGTAAGTCGGTTTGTTAAATAGTTTCTCATATATTTCTGGGCAATCGTCACTATTATAAAGGTTAGCACCGAAGTCGGCGCTATAGATCTCGCCTCCGTTTATACCTAATCCTATAATTCCAGTTTTGTTTTCGTTCATCGACAGCAGCGTAGCCAGCTACCTGCATTGCACCTTTAAATTGACCGTTATATACATAATGTCCGGTGTCCAGTTGAAAGTGATGTTTTAGGCCATAACTAGAGTAATCGTAATTTGCTGTCTTTCTGGGCGATAGGTTCTCTTCAATCCATTTTGATAAACTTTCTTTTACCTAACCGGATAGTTCTTCATAGGTTTCTGGGTAATCCAGTCTTGAATATTGTTGATTTATCATTCTTTTCCTCCTAGATGCTTTATATTTAAATACTCAGCTTATGCTGAAAATAGCGGTCGCCAATCTTCTGAAAAACGGTAGCCTTTTATTACACGAAGTTTTGTTATGCCCTTTACTGTGCCACTTTTACTGAGCATGTTCTTGCTTCGTAGTTCTACAAAGAAGTTATCTCTATTTTCACAACCGTAGCCGCAGGCTTTACACCACTGCTCATAAACTTGGTATGTACTATTGGCGGTGATATTTTCCTCTGCTTCTTCTAAGCATTCCGCGATGAACTTTCCTAATTTATCCTTTTCACGCCGATACTCAGCTGTTGCAGCTACCACATCGGGCGGCGGTTTTAAGCCTTCAGTGTAATATCCTCGTAGCCCCTCTAGGCACCAGTTTAAAATACCGCTTAAGTTCTCACTCTCCCTCAGCTTGTCTTTCAATGTTTTATCTTGTTCTTCTTTAAAGTGTCGATCAAAGGTAATTACCTTAATCCTTCCGCTTGAGAACAAAGTATCATCTTGTATCAATGGCAGATAGTTTGTATTCAAAAATAGCTTGAATTCAGGAATAAATTCAAACTCCCGTTCGTGTAAATGTCTAGCCACAATGCTGTCCCTGCCCAATATCCAAAGCATCCTGAAGGCTCTCTCTTTGCCAATTCGATCTTACCACCCGGAAACTCCCACTTACTATTTAACTCTGGTGGAAACGTTCGTCTGGCAATTGGAACCATTAATCCGAACATGTTTAAAATTGCCGGTAAACCAAACCGAGCGATGACCCCAGAAGTCAAACTAGCTCCTGTCTGGGTCGACCGAAAAAACGACTACAGGCGTCATAAAGAAAAACAAAAAATCCGTCGTTATTCCGATGAATATGGAATGCGGCGGATTTTTTGTTTTTCCATTGCTTACGCAATTCATCAAAACGAAGTAATTTCCTGACTATCAATTGGGCAGCATTGATGTTATAGCTTGACTGCACAAATTGGATCGTTTATCACACTTTTCCGAATGCCGTCCACCAACCCCAAACCTTGCAGAAGGCAAAAAGATACCCAGCTTAGTGCTGGGCCAAAGAAAGTGAACTAAATTTGACATCTAAATTATATATCTTCATGGTTGTATTATCAATCATGCTAAACTTTTTCAAACTTTATCTTTTATTCCAATTCATATTACTTTTAGCTCTTGTTATATTGGCACTGGCTGTTTCTCGTGCCTTTTTTAATACTACTGCGTATGAGTCGGTCTACGTAAAACCCGGAGATACCGTTTGACAAATTGCTGCTAGATACACTACAGATAAAGACGCCGTTCGGGAAGCCATTTATGAGATTCGTCGGATAAATAAATTGGATAATAACGCAAGTGTTTACCTTGGGCAAGCTTTGAAAGTGCCGGCAATCATAAGTAATGATTTATTAGCAAAAATAAGATATCTACCAGAAAACACACAGCATCCCTGTATTTCTATGTCTCACAGATACCATTAGCCGTCTAACACGGCTATTTATTTTTGTCAAAAGCAGGAATTTAATGTTATTTTGTGGTATTACAATCGGCGTTGTTGGGTCTAGCGCAATATTACAACCACTTTATGGAAAAACAAGATACCATTACCCTAGTGCCTTGGAGCCATTAGTTAATGTTGTATCTTCGTCAGTAATGATAATTTCGCTTTCTGACCAGCCATGGGGAAATTTGAATGAGTTAATCAGTTACGCCAAAGAACATCCAGGTGAAATTAAGGTTGGTCATTCAGGTTGGTCATTCAGGATTAAGTACGACAGTACATATCACCGAAGAATTATTTGCCAAGGAAGCCGGTATTACTATTAAACAAGTGCCATTCAAGGGTGAGTCGGAAGCCATTGCGGCTCTCTTAGGCGGGCATGTACAGCTTAATGGCGTGTTTAGTCCACTGGCTATAAAAGAGCACGTACAAAATGGTACAATCAGAATACTGGGGGTGGCCAATGAGAATAGATTGACTCTACCAGGCTTTGAGTATGTGCCAACCTTCAAGGAACAGGGAATCAATATTGCTTTCAACTTTTGGAATGGAATTGCAGCGCCTAAGGAAATGCCGCTAGCAGAAAAGACTAGGCTTACAGCAGGGCTAAGTAAAATGATCAATGACCCTGAATTCAAAGAGAATATGGAGAAACTGGGAATGTCAGTCCAGTATATGGGGCCTGAGGATTTTAGTGACAGATGGATAGCTGATAATAAAAAACTATCGAAACTAGTAAAAGAGACCGGAATTGCAGAACTTATTGCGGCTCAGAAAACTAATCGTTGGCGTGAAGAAATATAATCTATCTGCTTAAAAAATGTGAGCACCGCAAAATAGTAGCCATAATGAATTGGCTATTACTTTGCGGTGTCTTTATTTTTTGTTGTATTATTGTTGGGCAAAATATTTGTTACCGATATCTCCATCCTCCGCAAATCAGGAAGCGTCACCTGGATTATATGGATTATACTTGTCTTCCTTTGTACCCGTGAGTTACACTCGCGATAATCGGCAAAACGAATTAGTGAAATTTCGTTGTCAGGCGGAACCGTCCCCGTTGGCATCGAGTAGAAGTTATTGAACGGCTTTGTATTACTCTGTAAATACCCACTCACGTTCAATAGTGCTGTTTCCCATGAATAATTCGTCGAATATGCCAAAATCAATTGTAGATATAGGTAAAATATTAACTCAGATATTTTTTTGTACATTTAGAATTTAGTAACATTATGTATACGCTCGACTATTATATAGTATTAAAATTAATAATTCGCAAAAGGTGATGAAAAATAATGGAGCGTCATTTGACATTAGTCCCTCAAAACCCTGTCCTGCAAACCAACGAATCCCCTACTCGTTATATAGCTTTTCAAAACCATAAAACCTGGATAGAGCATATATTGCCCAAAAAAATTAAAGGCTTTGAATGGGCTATTTATTATGAGCCGTATCTAAATACAGTTCATTCAAATACAATGGATGCAATTTTAATTGAAATTTTATATCACGAAGACAATTTTAAGTTAACTTGCTTTGCTGCGGCTCGAGAAAAAGACCGCAAAGAATTTTTAGTAGAAGAGATACATGAAACGTATGAACAAGCCCGATGTGCTAGTTATCAGCTACTTAAAAAAGCACAACACTTTGTAACCTCATCAACACCAAATCCCAACAAAAAATTGTTTTCCTGAAAAATATTACAGAGTAGCAAATTCCCTGCCCTTGGCGACGGCTGACTTGTAATAACATTTATATCGCTTGCAATGGCCTTCTTTAATGTGGCTCCCGCACAGTCAATAGTTATAACCATTTTTTCCGGACTAGTTTTACTTGGAAATTCCATTGTTGCTCTAAACTCACCATTTATTTTTTTGGCGTATTCATTATAGCAATTGGCTGCCTGCCGATGTGGCGGCTGCGCATTCTCATCATTTGTCGGTATAGGAAGAGAAGGGACAAAATAAAACAGAGCCAGTGGAAGAAGTTAAATGGTTATTAGAGCAAGGAGGCGGCGGTGGAATTCTTGTCTCAAAGATTGCAGCAAATTCAATATTTTTAACATGAGAAATAATCTGCCAATCATCCTTTCGGATGTAATTCTTCCCATCGCAGTAAACGTAATCGTACATTCTGCTTATGTCATATATGCAGTCCGGCTTTATTTTTCCTGTTGCCTTAATTATCCCCGCTGCAATAGAATGACTTCCACCACCTACCCAAGCAATCCCCATTGGCAGCCATAGTGTTACTCTGTGATTTGAACAATCTTGCTTCCACTCTCCCATAGGTCTCTTTCTACCTATATTGACTATACTGTTAATTGAACGCTCACGGTTCCAAGGCCACGGTAGTACTAAATCTCTCCCTAACACGACTTCTCTGTTCGAACTTTCAACGCGTTCAATTACATCAAAGGCAGTTTTTCCATCCGTCGTTATTTTGTCATGCGGGTAATGATTTTTGCCTGACCGGTTGCATATTTTACATTCTATGGGTATAATATAAGAAAAGGACTGACGTGCTCGACACACGTCAGCCCCACAGGCTGTCTAACCGGAAAACGGTTAGACCAAATTCGTGTTATTTAAGAAATAACCGCCGTCTTGAGCAGGGGCGGTTATTTCTTTTTGGTCGTGATCAATACCATGAGAGTGGCAAATGCAACCGCAAATGTCAATGCCTCGTAGATACTCATCCTACCACCCCCTTCCTGAAAAGGAAGGGGCTAACCGTCCCCCGAGCAGCCTGTACACTTAGTATAGCATATTCTACCAGAGCAAAAAAGAATTTTTATTGTCCCTAACCTTGCTCCGATACAGTGCCGCCTTCCAACCGTGGGCGGTTTTTTCATTTCTCCCACCGCGCAGTTCGCGGCTCCCTTGCTGCCGGCAGGCCCGTTTGCACGGGGCGCGGCGGCGCGGGTTTGGCTGCCGTGGCCGGTGCGCTTCCCTGCCCAGGCAGACTATGGCAAACAAAGCAGGCTTACGATGTGCGGCCACGCGGGTTTCATGGCTGCTCATGGTAAGCCGTTTATTGGGCTGTAGGCACCGGACTGCCGCTTCCCCCTCCCGTTTATTCGTCGGGAGGGGGTCAGGGGGTGGGTTCCCTAAAGCGTAACCGGGCCGTCTGGTGCCGCCGTCTGATTGCCTCCCGGCTAGTGAAGGGCCCTGCCGTGGCGGCGTCCCCCCCAATTTGTTCGGCCGCTCCTTAGCGGGGGGTTTGGGGGGTAGTCCTTCCCGTTAGGGCGCCCGGACGGGCGCGGCCGCGGCAGGGAACGAACGGTTGTTACCACCCAGCCAGGCGAGTGGCCGCAGGTGGCCCGGTGGAGCGGTTGGTTACCCGTCGTTCTCTCCGGGCTTCGTGCTTTGTTTTTCGTTCCCGGCGGTCGGCGGGACGCCCGGCTGGGTCGGCCGGTGGTTTTGCGGCCGGGCCGGTTGGAGTGTCCTGCCGAGGCCCCGCGCAGCGTGCGGGGCCAGCCGACGTAGCCCCCGGCAGGTCTGGGTGCGAGAAAAAGGAGCGTCCTGGCCTGCTACCTCTGCAGAATGACAACTGCCACCCAGCAGGATACGACTCTAAGCGGCAGCGGTGGCTGAACGAGAGCGGATGAGGAGAGTGGAGCAACGCGGAACGCCGCAAGGAGCGGACGGTCAGCCATAGAGTGGTATCCGTTGTATTGGGCACTGAGCGGAGCAGCCCGAGGACGGCAGGCGGAGGGCTGAGGCACGAAGGCCGGAGCGCCGCCCGCAGGGATGCGGAGCGGGCCACGAATAAACCCCAGGCTGGTTTAAATAAAACCATCTGGGGTTTATATTTTATAGGGCATTCGTGATCACAGCTATCCTACGAGAAGGTCATAGCCTGATTTTGAAGACGTCGGGCTGACTTTTTATTACACAGCGGGAGCGATTTCTCTGCCGTTATACGGCCCGTTCCGTCATAATTGTATTAACTCCCAAGAATACGACAGGCGGGTCTCATCCTTTAGGCTTTCCGCCAACCGTATTTTGCCTGGCTTGCCCAGGCAGGCCAACCTGATTCAATCCTGGCTGCAAAGCTGCCTTGTCCTCAGTATACTTACGATATATTTCCGTCTTTTCTCCTGGAGACAACAAGTAATCTATCGTAACGGCAATCACGACAATACAGATTAAACTCAATATCCAGCGAGTACCGGCAAACACAGGTCCTAAGTATTGTGTCTCAAACAAGAACATCGGAATTTTTAAGGTTGCCCAGGAGCCAATGAAAATCATGACATTGTAAAAACTGGCTCCTTTTTTCATCATGACCGCCGCGACGGGAAACGCACCATACAGCGGGCCCGCGGCAGCCGCGCCTAAAAACGTCGCCAGTCCCATGCCCGCGACTCCTGAATCCGGCCCTAAATGGGCAACTACTTTTTCCCGTGGCACCCACACATCCATAAGACCCAATAAAATAAAAATCGGCGGAATAAAACTTAACATCTCGATAAAACTTTCTTGGGTGCGGTGCACAATTTCCCTGCCCATCGTTTGGTCATAGATGTATACCATGATATCCGCCGCCAAGAAGACCAGAACCCATTTATATCGCATGAGCCAGCTCATAACGTCATCACCTGCCCCAGAACATAAGCTACCACAAAGGCAAAGACAAAACTCATGCCATTTCGCAATAGCATTGTCTTGGTGTTGAAAAATTGCCGCTCCAGCGGAGCCGTCACCACACCCACCATCATGAGCGTGGAGACAAAAACAGCCACCTGCTGAATCCCCGCCCCCATGTCCAGAACGGCTTTAGCCAGCGGGAAGGCAATAAACCCGGGTATCAACGTGATGGACCCAATGATACTGACCATCAGCATGCCATAAAAACCGCTGTCCTGCCCTAACATGGCCGTTACCGTTGCCGGTGAAATCACAGTAAGTAAAATGCCAATCAAGAGTAAAACGATGGCAAAGGCGGGAAGAATGTTTTCAAATGCCTTCCATGCTTTTTTCAATCCCTGCCGCGTTTTGGACTTGTCTTTCGAATAGGACCATACCAGCGCGCCGATGGCCAGCGCGTAAGAAATCACTACATCCATGGATGCCACTCCTTTATCAGGTTTTGTTGCCGCACTGGTTGACGAAATAGCTTTTCCGGCATTTCATTCAACCAGCGTTTGTCTCTCGACAACAAATTTTCTATTTAAACGTAACGATTAGTGGCCGCAGCAACCGCCGCCATGGCTATATCCATGACCATGGTGATGCCCGCCGCAGGCATGTTTAACTCCGGTTTCGTCAACCTTCATTTTGCTCATGCTACCGCATTGCGGACAGGCAAGTTCGTAGCCGTGCTTGCCTCCCTCGGTGCAAGGCGCAACCTCCCAGGTATGCCCGCAGTCCCGACACTCAAATACCCGATTTTTCACCATGTAACTTCCCCCTTCTATTAAAATCGTTCACCCTTGTACCAAGGCCATGGCAATTTTCGCCCTGGCCGATTGTAAAATCCGCTGGAAGTTGGCCTGCGAAATATTCATCACAGCCGCGCAGGCTGCTTGATCCAGTTCCTCTAAATCCTTCAGACGCACCGCTTCCAGTTCTTCCACGCCAACAACCACTGGTTGCGCGTCTGATTTGCATTCTGGCGTAAATCGTCTGCACTGCGGCTCCTGGTCTACCCATCCACAGCAACATCGTCTCGGCATGTAGCCACCTCCAAGTGAGCATATGCTCACTATTACTATATTCCCCTGTTACGAAAAAAGCAATCCGCACAGCGTATGAAAAAATAGATTTCACACTTTTTTTACATTTGAGTCATACTTCCGCCACCGCTTTCCAGTATAATGAGGATAACA
Source organism: Sporomusa sp. 246TCP1 (assembly GCF_057319775.1). NCBI lineage: Bacteria > Bacillati > Bacillota > Negativicutes > Selenomonadales > Sporomusaceae > Sporomusa > Sporomusa sp. 246TCP1. The sequence goes on from NZ_CM170492.1 coordinate 2,957,022, forward strand.
ATCACCACAAAGGAGGCATTCTCATGCGGGAACAGACCATCTTAATTGTCGATGATGATGAAAAAATCAGAGAGATATTAGCCCTGTATTTTACCAAAGAAAACTTTACCGTCGAGGAGGCAGCGGACGGTGTGGAAGCCATTCGCAAAGTAGAGCAATTAAAACCCAGCATGATTCTGTTAGATATTATGATGCCGGTACTTGATGGTATCGAAGTGTGCCGACAAATCCGCAAATTTTCCCGTGTGCCCATCATCATGCTTACGGCCCGCGCCGAAGATGACGACCGGATTATGGGACTGGAATTAGGGGCTGACGACTATGTAACCAAGCCCTTCAACCCGCGCGAAGTGGTGGCCCGGGTCAACGCCGTGCTGCGGCGGGCGCCGGATACCGAATTTACCAAAGCCGATGTTTTGCGCTTTTCCAATCTGGAAGTCAACATTAATGAACATACCATTACTACCTTTGGCCAAACTGTCCCGCTAACCTCGAAAGAAATGGAACTGTTATGGTGTCTGGCTTCTCACCCCGGACGGACTTTCTCCCGGGAAATGCTGCTGGAAAAAGTATGGGGCTACACCTACTGCGGCGAAACTCGCACGGTAGACAGCCATATTAAGCGCCTGCGGCAAAAGCTGGGCACGAAAGAAACCACTCCCTGGGATATTCAAACAGCTTGGGGAGTCGGTTATCGTTTCGAGGTACGACCATGAAACACTCCTTGCAACTCAAACTATTATTCAGTTTTATGCTGGTCATCATCGTCTTAGTAGGCGGCGTCCTCTTGGGGGTATCGGCCCTCATCAAAGAGCAAACCTTGGCAGCCAAGCAGCAAGAGCTTACGGCCAAGGGAACAGAGCTGGCCGGCACCCTAAAGAATTTCCACGCGGAAAACGGCAGTTTTACTGGCCTGGACACTTTTTTGTCCAATGCCGACAGCTACCTGGACGCGCGGATATGGGTACTGGACGCATCCCGTCACGTGGTGAACATGTCCGGCATGGGTATGGGGCGGGGCCCCGGCTGGCGCATGAACGGCGGTCCTGGGTTGGGCAGCCCCAGACAGCCCGGCATGGGATTTCAGTCCCAAGGCGGCATATACGCCATTATCAACGAACTGGACCCGGTATTTGTTGACGGCAAAACTTGGACAAAAACATTCGACAACCCATATTACGGTGAAAAAATGCTGGTCGTTGCCGTTCCCATCACCCTGGCGAACGGCCAGGTGGGCGGCGCCGTGCTGCTGCATGCGCCGGTGGCCGGCATCAACGCCTTCATGCAGCACCTTTACTACTATATCGGCGGAGCGGGCCTCCTGGCCATCCTATTAGCTCTCTTGGTGGTCAACTATCTCACCCGCAATATCGTGCGCCCGCTCAAAGCCATGCAGGAAACAGCCGGCGCCATGGCGCGGGGTGATTATAATACCCTGGTCAAGGTGGAAACCAGCGATGAGGTGGGTCGTCTGGGCTTGGCGCTCAATTCTCTGGCCGGGGATTTAGCCAGTTATCTTGCTGAACTCAATAAAATGGAAAAACTGCGTCGTGATTTCGTGGCCAATGTTTCCCATGAACTCAGGACACCGCTGACCATTATCCGGAGCTATAACGAAGCGCTATTGGACGGGACGGTTGACGAACCCGCGCAAATCAAAAAACACCACCGGCTGATGCGGGACGAAACAGTGCGGCTGGAACGCCTCATCAATGATTTGCTGGATTTAAGCCGACTGCAGTCGGCTAAGGCTGCCGCCGATAAAGAAAAAATACCACTGGCGGCAGTAGCCGACAGTGTGGTGCATATGCTTAAACAACAAGCAGAGCAAAAGGGAATTCACCTAGTGGCCAATACCAAAGAACCACTCCCTGCTATTCGGGCCAACGGCGACCGGATTACCCAGCTCTTATTAATCCTGTTGGATAATGCCATAAAATACACCCCGTCCGGCGGGACGGTAACCCTCACAACTTTTGCCGAGGGTGACACCGCCGGGGTAGAAGTTGCCGACACCGGCACCGGGATTCCGTCCAAAGATTTGCCCTACATCTGGGAACGATTTTACAAAGTGGATAAATCCCATTGCCGGGACGATAGCGGCACCGGCCTGGGACTAGCCATTGCCAACCAAATTATTGAGTTGCATCAGGCGGCGGTGACAGTCACCAGCCAGGTTGGTCAAGGCACCACTGTCACGATTCGTTTTCCCATAGTATAGTGGCAAAAGCTAACTCCATAAGGAGATGATTGATTTTGAAAGCCACTGTTGTACCATCCCCCCCTGCCATGTCGGGTTATGGCCCTTCACTGTGGCAATTATTTGTTGTGTATCTTAAAGTTGGCCTAACCGGGTTTGGTCCGGCGCTGGCTGCTGAAACCAAAAAGCATCTGGTAAAGAACCGTAAGTGGATTAGCGAAGAAGATTTTATTAACGGCTTGGCTCTGGCACAGCTCCTGCCGGGTGCAACCTGGGTATCGCTCACCGTCTATGCCGGCTACAAAATACGGGGTATAGTCGGGGCCTTAACTTACTTCTTTGCCTTCCTTTTACCGCCATTCGGCCTTATGCTGTTGCTTTCTTACCTATACTTTACCTACGATTCAGTACCGGATGTCGATACCTTATTTAAAGGCATAGCGGTGGTAGTGGCTGGTCTTGTTGCCCACGCAGTCATCGAAATCGGTAAATCGGCGGTAACTGACTGGAAAGGATTAGGTATTGCATTAGCCGCGGTTAGCATTATGCTGTATCGCGCCAACATTTTTGCATTATTGCTTTTCTCTGCTTTCGCCGGCATGCTGGTTTACTATCAATCCCTAAAGAGCCAGGCTGCTTCAATGGAAAATGTACAGCCGAATGCTGGAGTGATGGGTATTCCCATCAGACAGATTATAGTGCTTGCCGCTGTGTTGGTGGCTATCGCTTTCAGTGCTTCTGGGCAGCCTGTCTTATTGCAACTTGCCTCAGTATTTTTCCGTATGGGGGCATTGCTCTTCGGCGGGGGATTTTCCATGATCCCCTTCATTCAACAGGAAGTTGTAGTAACACATTATCACTGGTTAACTCTGGATGAGTTCGTGATAGGCATCGCGCTTGGGCAGGTTACCCCGGGACCGGTCCTCATCACGGCGACATTCGTCGGCTATAAGGTGGCCGCTGTCAGCGGAGCTATTGCAGCGACACTGGGGATTTTTTCGCCGTCCTTATTTTTGATTATGGTAACGGCTGAAGTTCATCAACAAATCAGGAACAACACCTGGGTGAAATCAGCCATCAAGGGAATCGTCGCAGCTTTTGCTGGCATGATGCTGGTTGTGGCTATAGACCTAGCGCGGTATTCTTTAGTTAATCCATTGTCAATCGTTATCGCTTTGGTGACTTTCGGGGCGTTGCGGCTCGGCAAGCTAGACACAGTTTGGGTTGTCATCGGCGGAACGATGGTTTATTGGCTCTTGAGCATGTATTGATGGCCGCGCTCTTAAGGCCAAGCCTAACACACTTTTTTCCCTGACAGGGATATAATTAGGAATAGGGGTAACATAATAAAAAACAGGGGGTAATCGAATGCACCATCAAGAGTTTTCCGGGTTGAACAGCGGTTTTGGTGGGTTAATCGTACTCGCCATTGTTGTTTGTGCTGTACTTTTAGTGATAGCATTAATACGCCGTAATGCTACAGACAATGATATAGCGATACGCGACGGCTTAACTAGTCAAGAACTGTTACAACGAAGATTGGACAGTGAAGAAATTACTGCTGCTGAATACGAATCTATGCAAAAAGAAATAAATGTACAGCCTGATTGCCTGGAACTATTAAATCGTCGCTATGCCCAAGGTCTTATTACCGCTGCCGAGTATGAACGTACCAGAAAAGAAATATTCTCACTAATTAATAGCTATTTTTAACAATACTTTTACTACCTAACAGTATCTAAATCTAAAAATAAAATGATGAATAGCAAAAATAGCATTATGGCGGAAAAGCCGGAATTTCCATACGCAGGAAATTCCGGCTTTTCCTATTCTGTTTTTTGCTGGTGACATTTCATAAAGTATGGTATACGAAATTCATATTATATGGCGAACCCCCCCATAGCGTCAGTACTCTGATATCCTTGTTGGTCAAAGCATATTTCACACTTTTGTTACACTTTCTCCATACTTTTGCCTTACTTATTGTTTAAACTAAAATCAGTTGGAAAAAACCAACCGATTAATCAATACAAGGAGGTAAAACGTATGAAAAAATCCCTTCTCATCGCGGTAGTCGGTCTGTTGGTGCTCGCCTTTGCCGCTTCCATGGTATATGCCGCAACTCCGACCAACGTACCGCCCTTCGCCCGCAACCAGGTGAATCTGACTGACGCCCAGAAGCAGGAACTGGCTCCCCTGTTTAATCAAATGACTGACCTCAGAAAGCAAATGTTTGAAGTTCGTAAACAAGTCATCCAAAAACAGGTCGAATTCGGCAACCTGACCCAAGAGCAGGCTGACCAGCGTATCGCCTGGATGAAAGACCGTCTGGAAAACAACGCAGGTCCTGGCATGATGGACCGAGGCCCTGGTATGAGGCGCGGCGGCCCTGGCCCCATGTGGCAGCAACAATCAAACAATAAGTAGCGAATGACAAAAGCATCTTGCCGTCAGCAAGATGCTTTTGTCATTCGCTATATAATACTGAATAATTTCACACTTATTTCACATTTGTAGCACAGTTTCGCCTAACTTTTCTACTATACTTTTCCTCAGGAGGTCTGCACATGGTCAAACTGTTCGTCTTATTTATGGAACTTCTATTCCTCGCTACCCTAAACCCCCGGTAGTGTTTCCTCCTAATTATTATCGTTGAGGTGATGAATCTTGAAATCCTTGTTAACAAAGTGGAAACACCCGATTATCGCAATTTGCGTTCTGGCCCTAGTTGGCAGTGCCGGCTGGTTTCTGTACACCAAAGGACCGCTCGGTCCACCGAAAGTAACCGTTGCCAAAGCTCACAAAGAAAATCTAAAACCCGCCGTGTTCGGCATCGGCACCGTGGAAGCCCGCCTATCCTATACTGTCGGACCTACTCAAGCCGGCCGGCTGCTGTCCGCACTGGCCGACCACGGTGACCTTGTAAAAGCCGGACAGGTACTGGGCGAAATTGACCCGGTAGACCTGGACCAGAAACTGCAGTCTGCTTCCGCCGCCGTAGCGAAAGCGCAAAGTGCAATGGCAGTGAGTGAAGCGCAGATACGGGATACATACAGCCGTAATGCCTTGGCCCAGACCAACGCCAAGCGCTATAGCGACTTATTGGCAGCCCAGGCGATTAGCGCCGAGCTGACTGACTCCAAGCAAAACGAAGCCAATGCCGCCCAAGCTGCCTATGACTCCGCCCAGGCTTCACTAGCAGCGGCGCAAAAAGAAGTAGAACGGGCAGTATCTGACCAAAATGCCATAGCGAGTCAACGCACCAACTTACAACTGATTAGCCCGGTTAACGGCATCATCGTATCCCGGGACGCCGAGCCAGGCACAACGGTCGTCGCCGGGCAGTCGGTATTTCACCTGGTAGACCCAGCAACCTTATGGGTACGAACCCGCATTGACCAATCCCGGTTTTACGGGATTGCCATCGGCCAACCGGCCAGCATTGTTCTCCGGTCCCGCCAGGATGCTCCTCTTGTTGGTAAAGTAGCGCGCCTGGAAGTCCAGGGCGATAATGTAACCGAAGAACGGTTTGTTGATGTCGCATTCAGCGATTTGGCCGGCCTGATTCCCCTCGGTGAGTTAGCTGAGGTCACCATTGACCTACCCCCTGTTGCCGATACACTCGTTGTGCCCACCGCCGCTGTCAAACGCCTCAATAAACAAAATGGCGTATGGATAGTGGAAAATGATCGTCTGCGCTTTCAGCCGGTTACGGTCGGCACACAGACACTGGACGGCCAAACCCAAATTATTGACGGATTAAATCCGGGTGATGCCGTGGTGGTCTACAGCCCGAAACAACTGGCCGAAGGTATGAGCGTCCGGGTGGAGAAAAAGTCATGATTAATTTAGCCGTAAAAGAAATATCCCATAGCTGGGTTCGTTATGTACTAACGGCAGTCGGCCTGGGCCTGTTAATCGGCGTGACTCTAACCATGACCGGTCTGGTGCGCGGCATGATGGACGATGCTCTTGCCCTCATCCATGGTACTCACGCCGATCTGTGGGTGGTACAGGATGATACCATGGGGCCTTACGCCGAATCTTCCACCCTCTATGATGATGTGTACCGCAGCATCGCCGGTCTGCCCGGTGTGGCCGAAGTCAGCAATGTGGCCTATCTGACAGTCCAAGTGCGATATGGTGACAAAGACGTGCGGGCGATGGTGGCCGGGTTTGAACATGATAAGCCCGGTGAGCCGCCTTATCTGGTAGCTGGCCGTCCCATCAGCAAATCCCGCTATGAAGCTATCGCCGACACCAAGACCGGCTTCAAAGTCGGTGATAAAATTGGCATCCGCCGCAACGAATATACCGTTGTCGGCTTGACCGATCGCATGGTATCCTCCGGCGGTGATCCGGTGGTCTTTATCACCATGCAGGATGCACAGGAAGTGCAGTTCCAAAAAGATAACACCTCCATCTATAATGACCGCAACCGCCTTGCCGCCGACCCTCAGCTCAACCGTCCCGGCGTGCCCGGTCTCCTGCAGGCGGTTACCGAATCCCAGCAATCCAATCACAAAGTAAACGCCGTACTCGTCCGGGTAGCCCCTGGCTACGACCCGTCCATTGTGGCTGACACCATCCGGCGTTGGAAGCACTTTGAAGTCTACACCTTTGCCCAAATGGAACAAATTCTCCTCGTTAAGGTGATCTCGAACGCACTCAGACAACTGGGCATATTTATGGTTATTCTGGCCATCGTCAGCACAGCCATTATCGCCCTCATTATTTACACCATGACCATGGGCAAAATTAAAGAAATCGCTGTACTAAAACTCATTGGCGCCAAAAACCGGATTATTGCCGGCATGATCTTGCAGCAAGCCTGGGGGTTGGGCCTCATTGGTTTTGCTGTAGGCAAAACAACCGCTACCCTGTGGGCACCGCTGTTTCCCAAACATATTGAATTTGTGCTGACCGATAGCATTGTCGCCTTTATCCTTACGCTCTTGATTTGCACCCTGGCCAGCATTATCGGCATCCGGGCCGCGCTCAAAGTCCAGCCGGCTTCGGCGATAGGAGGATGATACTATGACAACTGAGCATTCCACTCCTTCTTTAGCCATCCGTATGGACAATGTGGTCAAGACCTATGGTTCCGGCTCCACCGCCGTCCATGCCGTCAAAGGCGTCAATCTCGAAGTCTCTCCCGGCGAAGTCGTCGGCCTACTAGGTCCCAGCGGTTCAGGCAAAACCACGTTACTCCAGTGCCTGGGCGCAGTCATTGACCCGACCAGCGGTAAAATTGTCCTGGGAGGAGAAGTCATCTATGACAACGGCTGGCTTGTAGACGATCTCAGAGCACTCCGGCGGGATAAAATCGGCTTTATCTTCCAAGCCCCCTATCTCATCCCCTTTATTTCGGTGCTGGACAACGTGGCGCTCCTGCCCATGCTGGCCGGTCTCTCTAATGCCAAAGCCCGGGAACGGGCCAGGGAACTGTTGACCGCGCTGGAAGTTGACCATCGTTCTCATGCGAAACCGTCCGAACTGTCGGGGGGTGAGCAGCAACGCGTGGCCATCGCCCGCGCCCTGGCCAATAGGCCGCCCTTTATCCTGGCTGATGAGCCGACGGCTCCTTTAGATAGCGAGCGGTCCCTCATTGTCATGAGAATACTAACCAGGCTGGCCGAACAATACCAGACCGCCATTATTGTGGTCACCCATGATGACATCATCATCCCCCGCTTTAAACGGCTGTACCGCCTGCGCGACGGCATTGCCCATGAAGAGCAGGGGCAAGGATTACCATTTCCAGACTAACGCAGGCAAACAGGAGGAATCCATATGGATAATCATAATATAGGGAAACGAAGCAAGTTGCTAAGCAGTATCATCATCTGCTTTTTCCTCATGACCCAGGCGGCCTGGGCCGCGCCGCTTGAACTCACTCTGACTGACAGCATCCGGCTGGCCCTGCAAAATAACTATACCATCAAAATGACGCTTTCTGACCGGCAGGCGGCTTATGGAAAAATTGCCGAAAATCAGGCAGGCGCATCGCCTACATTAAACTACGCCCATACCACAGCCCGCCTGCTGCCCGCTCCCACCGATAACAAACCAACCCCCACGGTCAAGGATAACTTTGACAATAAGCTGACCTTGAGCTATCCTCTCTATACCGGTGGTCGGGTGGAGGGACTGGTCAGCCAACAACTGGTCGGTCAATCTAGTATTAGGCTTCAATATCTTTGATTCAGGCCTCACAAACGCCAAAACGATTCAAGCCGAAGCCAACCTGCAAAAAACCTATGACCAGCAGCACCAAACGCTGGATACCATTCAACTGGAACTGCAGCAGGCCTATCTGGGGCTGCGGGAGGCCGAAAAACGGATTGAAACCAGTCAAGTGACCGTAACCAAAGCGGAAGACGACTATAAAATCTCCCTGGTCCGTTACTCCGCCGGAGTTGGCACTAACCTAGACTTACTCGATTCCCAGGTTGCTTTAACCCAGGCTAAAACCAACTATGTCCAGGCCTTATACGACTACAATACCAGTAAAGCCAAACTGGATAAAGCAATGGGATTGCCGGCTCTATAATATAACCCCGTACACGAAAAGCACGCCGCTTGGCGTGCTTTCAGTGTTCCATCCTTATCCATTACAGATAGCGATATAATCCCATATTTCAACGATTATTTTCTCAGCCCCAGCCAAATCGCTCCTGCTGCCAGCAGCCCTGTAACGCCGCCAAACCAAAAAGGCGCGGCCGCGCCGAAGGCTTCCCAGAGAAAGCCGGCAATTACCGACGCTGGCAGCAGCGCTGCGCCCACTACCAGCGCATGCAGGCCGTACACCGAAGCTTTTTGCCTGCTGGGCGCGATATCGGCCAGCAGCGCCTTTTCATTCCCTTCGGTCAGACCGATATACAGGCCATAGACGCCGAACAGGGTAATCAGCGCCCAGGAACTTTGGGCCATCGCAAATCCCATATAGACCAGTCCATACACCAAATAGCCGGCAACCAGCAACGCTCGTCGCCCCACCCGGTCGGATAAGAGCCCCGCCGGGTAAGAAATCAGTAAATAGGTGACATTCATCAGCAAATACAGCAAGATGACCTGCGCGGCGTCAAACCCGACCGTACCGGCCCGCACCAGCAAAAACTGATTCGAAGAATTGCCCAGATTGAAAAGAAAACTGACAATAATAAAATACTTGAGCCGGCTGTCCAGTTCCCGCCAGGAAAACGTCAGATTCTTTGCCGTCTGTACCGTACTTTTCCCGGCATCACTGACCAAAAATAAGAGTAATACGCCAATCACGGCAGGAACAACCGACAGCCAAAAGACAGTAATATAATTGCCATTGTACTGGGTAAACAGCCAATATGCCAACCCAATGCCGATGACCGCACCAGCCGTGTCCATGGCCCGGTGCAAGCCAAACGCCTTGCCGCGGCTTTGGTCATCGCAGGCGTCGGCAATGAGCGCATCGCGCGGCGCGGTGCGGATACCTTTGCCAAACCGGTCGCCGACCCGCGCCCACAAAATTCCCGTCCAACTGGCGGCCACGACAAACAGTACTTTTCCCACCGCCGACAGGCCATAGCCAACAATCGCCAAGGGCTTTCGCTTTTCCAGCCGATCGGCCAGCCGCCCGGAACCGATTTTAAGCAAACTGGCCAGGCTTTCGGCAATACCTTCGATGATGCCCAGGGCGGCGGGCGACGCCCCCAAAACGGCGGTCAGATAGAGCGGCACCAGCGGATAAATCATTTCGCTGGATATATCGGTAAACAGACTGACTAACCCTAACAGAATAATATTCTTATGCATGCGCTGCCCCATCCTCTCCTGCATAGCCTGCCCCTTAAAACCACATCAGGTCCGCAGGGTCGCAATCAGCCGCTTGGGCTTTAAGAGTAGCCGGATGGCGTCCGCCGGCGACCGCACCACAATGTTGCCCGCCGCCAGCACGCTGGTGCTGACACCTTCCGGGCCCAGCACGCAAATTTTCAGCCCGGCAATAAAAAACATCGGCTGATCGTTGACGCCATTGCCGACAACCACGGTATGCTCGGCGCCCCACTCCTGGACGCGCCGGGCTTTTTCCGTGCCATCCTGCTCAGCCTCCAATACAATCAGTTCCACCCCCGGCACCGTTGCCATTTCCTGACGCACCAGTCCAAAAGTATCCGCCGTTATCACCACCACATGCGTCTTGGCCGCCAGCTCGACCAGCAACACCATCCTCAGCTAACGTTCCGTTATAATCAAACACAACGTGACGAAATTCATACTGTCTACCGCCATTGGGTAATTGTACAGAAATCACGGTCTCCACTCCCCTTTATTCCTATAATCGTTCGCTATTAGAACAATTTGACGAGACCAATTCCCAGCCAGGTAGCAAAAAAACCGACCAAGACATTAAGCCCGACATTATAAAAAGCCTGCATGACATTCGCTTCCTCCAAAAGATGCAGCGTTTCATAACTAAACGACGAAAAGGTGGTCAGCCCACCCAAAAATCCCACGGCAACCAAAAGCCGCCAATAGGGGCTGACACTCAAACGTTCGGTAGTCAGCGCCATAAACAATCCAATAATGAAACACCCCACGACATTAACCAGCAACGTCCCCATCGGAAACTCTGTACCAAAACGCGCTGCCACCCAGTTAGACGTCAAAAACCGGGTAGTTGCGCCAAGCCCGCCGCCAACCGCTACTAAGATGATTTCTAACATATCGTTTCACCCCGCTTGCCCAAATTATCTATCCACTATTTTCAACGTTTGGGCGGTTTATTGCCATATTTGATGACTTCAACATCATCAATTGTCACAAGTCCATTTTCCAGCATTTCATCCAAATAAGGCAACAATTTCGCTATATATTCCTCACTGTCAACAATCTCAACAAGTATAGGCAAGTCACTTGACAGATCTACAATGCTTGCTGTATGAATACGTTTATCAGCTCCATATCCTACCAGACCTCGAAATACGGTTGCTCCCGCCATATCCAGCTCTTTGGCTTTTTCTACGATAGCGTGATACATCGAACGCCGTTTCCAATGGTCACTTTCCCCTATATAAATCCGTAATCGTTTGGCTTGACTTGCAATTTTGGGCACAAAGACTCCTCCTTCAACTTTGATATTCAAATCTACCACTATTTACGTTCTCGCTGCAAGACCAATACTGTAGACCAGAGTAACAGCGTGCACAAACACCTTTTGCGACACGCTGCCAATGAAGAACCTATAAACCAGAGCTGCTTCACCGAAAGCAGCAATAAGCGGAGAACTCTCCGTCCCTGAACGCAGACCCCGTTCCTTGCCCGCCGCCGAACATGATAGTATACATATTTACGCCCTTTTTCACATAAAGCGGGCACCCTTGACACCATGTATCTTATGCGCACTGATGCTGATAAGATCGGCTCCAATGCTAGCAGCGGTGAAGGGTAATTTTCCAAACCCCTGCACAGCATCGCAGTGCAGCAACGCCGGGGAGCGTTTTCGTTTAATTATTGTTTTAATTTTATTGTGTATTATTCGATTATGTTTCAGCTACAATTTTCCCGATGTCAGTTATATCATATCCGCCAATGTTGCCGAATTCTTTTTTGAATGTAGCGGAACGGATAATCTTTAGCATGGTCATGACCTCATATGTATTGAGGTCATCTTTTTTTATAATAAGCTGATAGCGTTCTTTTTTTATAGGGATGAATTCAATATTATCCACTTGCTTTGCGATTTTTTCGTTTCCGATGGCAACATCCACCTCACCACTACTAACTGCACTGGCTACTGTCAAGTGAGATGATGTCTCGTTGGAATAGCCGTTAATCTGCATGCCGCTAATTCCAAGAAGTCTAAGATTCTCATCAAGTAGCACCCTGGAACCTGCACCTTTTTCTCGGTTGATCATCGTAACGTCCTCGCGCGCAAAATCACTCCATGTGCTAATGTTTTTCGGGTTTCCTTTTGCTACATAGAATCCTTGCATTCTACATGTCAGGTGGATAACGACAGCCGGAATCCCAGGGAGTAGTCTCCTTACATAGGGAATATTGTACTGGTCTGTATCGCCATCCCACAAATGCGCTGCAGTAACCTGAACCTTCCCTTGATACAAGGAGATTAGGCTGTCATAGCTACCAATATACGCACGCAGTGCTGACACTCCATTTAATCTCAAATAGTTTGACAAAACATCTAAGATAACATCTTGTCCGCAAATAATGAAGTTTTTACTACTTTGATTTGTTCCAAACATTAAATCATTTTGGAGAAAGGACTTGTCATTCGATGCTCCCTGCAAATTTCTTGATTTTGCAATATAGTTATCTACATCTTCCTCTGTGAACCGAACTTTACGGCCAACTTTATAGGATGTGATTTCACCTCTTTTAATCAAATCATAGATTGTACTTTTACTAACATGTAAAATATCTGCAACTTGCTCTGTAGACAGTGCTTTATTATTGTCCATTCATATCCGTCCATTCTATATTTATATGTGATTTAATGTAATTATATATCATTTCGTATGTTTTTGCCACTAATCACTAGACTAAGTGCGTTTTAGTGATATAATTTATTTTAAATCATGTATAAACCACTACTTTTTAGCGTTTATATACGATTACGTATCAATTCGCACATTTTCAAGTAAGAAAGGAACGAGTTATGGTTAATTTATTACTTACTCTCTTGACCGGAGGAAGTTTAGGTTTTGCATTTTATAAAATAAAAGTCCCTGGAGGACTTATGATTGGTGCCGTTCTTGGCGTAGCCGTGATAAATGTTTTGTTTGGGGTTGCTCATATGCCAAATGAAACAAAAACATTAGCCCTAATTATAGCAGGAGCGTTCATGGGTTGCACAATAGAAAAAAGTGATTTAAAACGCCTTCCTAACATTGCGAAACCTACTGCACTCATGTTATTTGCGTTTTTAATACTTAATTTATTTGTAGGCACAATTATTTATTTAATCAGCCCTTTAGATCTAGTAACATCGTTAATGGCAGCGGTTCCTGGAGGAATCAGCGATACGCCAATTATAGCAGCAGACATGGGAGCCGATGCACCGAAAGTTGCGGTAATGCAAATGGTACGTCAAGTGCTGGGGATTGGCATATTCCCAGCGATGATTTTAGCTTATCATAACAGAAGAAAATTTACTGAAAATGTAGACAGAGAAACTTTTACCGTAAAACGAGGAAAATCAAGCACAAAATCTTGGCTAGCCTTTTCGGTAACAATGGTTATAGCATTAATTATGGGGATTATCGGAAAGTACTCCGGTATACCTGCAGGTGCGTTTGTTTTTCCCATACTATCTGTTTTGATTTTAAAACTTGTATTTGATTTCGCTTATCTGCCGCGTTGGGCAAAGCAAGGGGCACAGATTTTAAGTGGCACGTATATCGGAAGTAGCATTACAATGTCAGACATCTCCGATATACGGCATCTGCTACTGCCCATTTTAATAATTATTATCGGCTATATAGCAAACTGCTTTATAACAGGTAAAATCATAAGCAAAATGTATGGGTTTACCAGAAAAGAAGCGATGTTGATCACTACTCCCGCAGGCGCGTCTGACATGGCACTAATTTCCTCAGATATTGGAGTGCAAAACACAGATATCATTGTCATGCAGGTTATTCGCGCAGTTGTTGTAATGACATTTTTTCCTCAAATAATTAGTTTGATTTGCAGTTTCATGTAAAGAGCAAAAAACTCAGGCAATTCACGTTTACTTAACATATAAACAAAATTGAAGGAGGAGTTTTGATATGAGTATAAGAGTTGCAATCAATGGTTTTGGCCGCGTAGGGCGTCTTGCGCTTAGACAATTTTTCGATTCAGATGAATACGAAGTAGTAGCAATTAACGATTTAGCCGATGCTACCCTGTTAGCCTATCTTCTAAAGCATGATTCAACTCAGGGGAAGTTTAGACTTGCCGACGAAGTAGAAGCCCGCGAAGACTTTATCAGGGTTAGCGAAAGAGAGATAAAAGTTTATAAAGAAGTAGATGCTTCAAAACTTCCCTGGAGACAGCTTGGTGTGGACGTTGTGCTGGAGTGTTCAGGTGCTTATTTGTCTAAAGCTAAATCGCAGGCTCATCTTGATGCAGGTGCAAGTAAGGTTGTTATTTCCGCTCCGGCTGGAAGGGACATGCCGACCATCGTATTCGGCATAAATGAGAAGTTATTGATGCCAGATGACAAAATCATTTCAGCTGCTTCGTGCTCGACGAACTGCCTAGCATTAATGGCTAAGGCCTTAAATGACTATGTGCCAATTCAAAGCGGCATTTCGACCACAATTCACGCTTTTACAGCTACCCAAATGATACTTGATGGCCCACAAAGAAAAGGTAACTTGCGAAGATCGCGTTCTGCACCAACTAATATTGTTCCTACCACCGCAGAAGCTGCCAAAGCCATTGGACTTGTCATTCCGGAGTTAGATGGAAAGCTCAGCGGTTCAGCTCAACGAGTTCCTGTGGCTGCAGGATGCTTAATTATTCTTATCGCAGTTGTCCACGGAAAGGATATAACGGTTGAAAGTATCAATGCGGCCATGAAAGCATGCTCATCAGATTCATTCGGCTATACGGAAGAAGAATATGTCTCATCTGATATAGTTGGTATTACCTATGGCGCACTGTTTGACGCTACGCAAACGATGGTTAGTCGGATTGATGATAATACTTATCAGGTTCAGATAGCATCGTGGTTTGACAATGAAAACTCATATGTAAGCCAAATGGTTAAAACGGCCAAGTATTTTGCAAAACTTTAATAAGATGTTTTTAAAAAACAACATCGTCATAGATGACCCAGATGAAGTTTAGGAACGTCACCGTCATTTGTGTTACCAAAATATGATGGACGATTAATAAAACAGTTTGGTAACTTCTCGATATAGATGAAATGGATAATTAATATACCATGGAAGTGTCGCTGACTACTACATCAATTCGTTTCATCAGAGGAGAGAAAGTTTATATAAAATTCATACAGGAGTTGATAAGATCAACATGCAGAAAAAAACTCGTTTACTCACAATCATAATGCTTTTTGCCGTGTCATTAACGCTTTGGGGGTGTGCTACTCAGCAACCCACCTCAAAATCGCCAGAAACGCAACCGGTGAAAAAGCTAACAGTAGCCGCAGCAGCTGACCTTGCTGTAGCCTTTAAAGAAATCGGCCAAAACTTTGAAAAAGAAACTGGTAATACGGTTGAATTTAGTTTCGGCTCTACTGGTACGGCAGTCCACCAAATAGAAAATGGTGCTCCCTTTGATTTATTGGCCGCTGCCAATGTCAAATATGTGGACGATTTAGATGCCAAGGGTAAGATTGTTTCCGACACCAAGCAACTATACGCCAGAGGTCGTATCGGTCTCGCGGCTCTAAAAGGAAAGCCTTATAATGTAAAGGATTTGACTGATTTAACTTCTCCTGATATCAAAAAAATTGCCATCGCAAACCCCGAACATGCACCATATGGACTTGCCGCAAAGCAAGCTTTAGAAAAAGCAGGTCTGTGGGATAAAATTAAAGATAAGTTAGTATACGGAAATAATATTCAAGATACATTAAAACATGTCCAGACAGGCAATGCCGAAGTCGGCATTATTGCGCTCTCCTTGTCAAAGAGAGATGATATTGATTTTTCTCTGATTGACGGCAACCTTCACGAACCCCTTGATCAAGCCTTGGCTGTCGTAAAGGGCACTTCCAACGAAGCATTGGCTCGCCAGTTTATTCAATACGTGAACGGTCCCGCGGGCCGAGTTATCATGAAGAAATACGGGTTTGTTCTACCAAGTGGACTGTAGGTGTAATCATCATGAATATATCTGATCTGAACTTATTTCCACTTATCATGTCGCTAAGGGTAGCGTTCAGCGCTACCTTGCTAAGCATTGCCATCGGTATTCCGATGGCCTATTTTCTTTGTAAATCTAGTAGTAAAATAGCTGATCTAGCAGACTCACTGCTGACATTGCCAATTGTGCTGCCGCCAACGGTTCTAGGTTATTATCTCTTGATATTGTTGGGTCGCCAAAGTTTTATCGGCAGATTTCTTGAAGAGAACTTTAATGTCATGATTGTATTTACTCCACTTGGCGCAACCATTGCAGCGATGGTTGTATCACTTCCATTCATGATTAAAACCGCACGCACGGCATTTACCTCTATCGACAAAGATTTAATTCACGCAGCGCGTCTCTTAGGACGAACTGATTATAATATTTTTCGTACAGTTCTGTTCCCGCTGGCGTGGCGTGGTATTTTGTCAGGCATTATCCTTTCATTTGCCCGCGCTTTAGGAGATTTCGGCACTACGCTTATGGTTGCTGGTAATATCCCGAACAAAACGTCAACGATGCCGATTACCATATATGATGCCCTTCTAGCGGGCAACACCGAACTTACTGATATGCTAGTCGCGATCATGACAATTGTCGCTTTGTCTATCCTGTTCCTGCTCAATCAACTTGACAAAAATGTTCTGAGGAGATAATAGTATGCTTGATGTAACCATTCGAAAAAGTTTAGGTGATTTTAAACTGCACGCCAATTTCCATGCGGATAATGAGATACTTGGCGTTCTTGGTCCCTCCGGCAGCGGCAAAAGTATTACATTGCGTTCAATCGCTGGAATTGAAACCCCAAACGAAGGAAGAATTGTGATTAATGATCGTGTGCTTTTTGATTCCAGGGAAAAGATTAATATACTCCCACGCCAACGAAACATCGGCTACGTTTTTCAGAACTATGCCCTTTTCCCCCATCTTACAGTCAAGGAGAACATCGCTTTCGGTTTACAAGGTTTGAATAAGCGGGATAAAACAGATCGTGTCCAAGAAACACTTCATATTTTTCGTCTCAAAGACCGCGAAAATCATTATCCAGCACAGTTGTCCGGCGGCCAGCAGCAGCGAGTGTCGCTGGCGCGTACACTTATTACGCGCCCCGACCTTTTGTTACTCGATGAACCATTTTCTGCTCTGGATAACCATATTAAACGCCACCTTGAAAATGAACTACTTGAAATCATTCGAAATAATTTTACAGGAACAGTTTTACTCGTAACTCACAATATTGAAGAGGCCCATCGCCTCTGCGATCACATTCTGGTTTATGCTCATGGTAAGAGTGTTCAGATGGGTGATAAGCATGAAGTAACGGAACGCCCCGCTACGTTGGAGGTAGCACAAGTTGTTGGTTGTCGAAACCTGATTAACGTAGGTGCTAACGCCCATGATAATACTATTAAAACGCTATTGTCAAACTCTAAAACCAAAGTCCAACTTAACTCAAAAACAACGATAGGTTTTCACAGTTACCATTTACACCTTTACGATAACGACCCGAAAGAATTGAATACATTTTACTGTCAGATTATTGACGTGATGGATGGAACGTTCTATGTCTCTATCACAGTAAACTGTGATGGCCACTTTATTCATATAGATATGGATAAAACAAAATGGAAAACCCTGGCGAAAAATATAAGGGACATGGTCTATTTGCATGTTCCTCCTGAGAAAGTCTTTTTTATCGGTTAAATATTTTTGCAAATATTAGCTATTACCCCACTGACTATTTTACGTGCTTTTGTTGATACCACTACCCATAAGATGATCTACGTGAAACCAGGAGATACAGTTTGGCATAATTGCCTATAAATACACAACATCCAAGGACGATGTTAGGGAAGTAGTTTTTGAGATTCGACGAATAAATAAATTAGACAATAACGCGAGAATATATCCTGGGCAAGCTTTAAGAGTGCCGGTTAGGTCTTGACAGATCTAGCTTACGAATCATCAAAGAAGAAATACCGCAAAATGTGGTCAACATAAATGACCATCATTTGCGGTATTATTATTTTCGCCGAATTACTGTCAATCAAAAAGATTCCCCAAAATTACATTTCTGCATCATTGTCGATTAGATCGTCTTAGCAATAAGGACCTACGTCATTCACTTTGGGACAGAGCACCTGTTCCTTGTCCCTTCCTGGGCAAGCGTTGAAGGTGTCGGTTAGGTCGAATTTATATCTTTATACATATATCCCCAAAATATACATGCTAAAATTTAAAAGAAAAATGTATGTATGTAACAACGAATTATGTCCAGTATATATAGAGAGCAAATAATCTAAGATGGGAGGCACAATATGGAAAATATTAACATGAGTAATACTCAGGATAATATTGCTCTAACGCAAGACGCATCCTATACAACTGGTTTGGACAATATAAGTCGTGCCATTCATAATCAACCTCTGAAAGAAAATGATAGCCAGGCAAATGAACGCCTATGGGAGAACATCACAAATGATTTTGAGCAAATATATCCTCATATGGATGAAAAAGATAGGCAGAAAGTTGTAGCTTCTAGAGAGGGCATAGAAGACGTTGCTATTGTATAAAGTAACCCTCATACCCATTGATTGGTAGACTTACGAATCTTTTTGTTTAACATGTGTATAGGATAAAGACAAAAAATCTAATATTTGCTTCCGATTTAGTATCATCCTAAACAAGAGATAATAAACGTTAGATGCGATGAGTGATTCTCGTGCCCGCTAATGCGCAAAGGAAAAGGTACTAAAATATAATATTTTTTAGCGCCTCTTCCTAATTGTTTTAAATCAATTAAATCAATTAAATCAAAACAATTAGGAGGATTATTATGAACAAATTTATCCGTGTAAACATGACAACCAAGGAAGTTACAACGAGTGAGGCTCCAGAAAAGTACGCAGCCCTAGCAGGTCGCGCTCTTACTTCAAACTTCGTTAACGATGAAGTCAAACCCACGTGCCATGCGTTGGGAAAAAACAACAAGCTGATCTTTGCTCCCGGTCTCCTCAGCGGCACTACTGCTGCCCAGTCCGGACGGCTCTCTGTAGGTGGTAAGAGCCCGCTGACCGGTACCATCAAGGAAAGTAACACTGGCGGAACTTTCTCCCAAAAGATGGCCAAAATGGGTATCAAAGCTCTGGTTATCGAGGGAATGCCTGAAGAAGACAAGTTCTATGTGCTTAAAATTGATATGAGTGGTGTAACCATAGAGGACGCTCCGGCTGAAATACTCGGCGGCTGTGGCAACTACGAAGCGATTAAAGTCTTAAATGCCAAATATGGTGCCAAAGTTGGTATCGCGTTGGCAGGTCCGGCTGGTGAATATCGCCTGCCTACCGCTAATATTTCCTTTAAAGATCCTGAAGGCAACATCCGTAGTGCTGGCCGTGGCGGTCTGGGTGCAGTGCTGGGTTCCAAGAAAGTAAAAGCTCTGATAATCGATGATGCCGGTGCACCTGGCGTTACCCTTGCGAAACCAGAGGAATTCAGAGCAGCAGCCAAAGCGTTTGCCAAGGCGTTGACTACTCATCCGGTAACTGGTCAGGCATTACCGGCGTACGGTACGGACGTATTGATTAACATCTTAAACGAAGCTGGCGGTTTACCTGCCAAGAACTTCACTACAGGCCGCATTGACTGGAATGACAAAATCTCCGGTGAAACCCTGAATGCCACGATCAGCGAGCGTGGCGGTCAAGGCAAAGTGTCTCACGGTTGCCACACTGGTTGCATCATTCGTTGTTCACAGTGGTATCCGGACAAAGAAGGCAATTACATTACGAGTGGTTTTGAGTATGAAACTATCTGGGCCCTTGGCGCTAACGCCGGTATTCAAGATCTGGATGCCATCGCTTATATCGACCGGGCAATGGACGATGTCGGCGTAGACGCTATCGACGTTTCTGTTGCCGTAGCTACCGCTATTGAAGGTGGTTTGCTTCCTTGGGGTGATGGCAACGCTGCTCTGGCTGCTATCAAGGAAATCGCTGTTCCTACTCCACTTGGCCGAATCCTTGGTGGTGGTACAGCCATTGTTGGTAAGATTTGCGGTCTGTTCCGGACTCCTATTGTTAAGGATCAGGCTATCCCTGCGTACGATCCACGTAACGTTAAAGGTATCGGCCTGACCTATGCTACTTCTCCAATGGGAGCTGACCACACCTCTGGTTACACCATAGCTACAAACATCCTAAAAGTTGGTGGCTATGTAGATCCGCTCAAGAAGGAAGGACAAGTAGAACTCTCCCGTAACCTGCAAATCGCCACCGCTGCTGTTGACAGCACTGGTATGTGTCTCTTCATTGCCTTCGCTATCTTGGATATTCCTGAAGGCTTTAACGCTCTGGTCGATATGATCAATGCTCGCTATGGTCTGTCATTGACAGCAGACGACGTAACTGCCCTCGGAAAATCAATTCTTAAAGTTGAACGGGCCTTTAATACCGCAGCTGGTTTTACGAACGCTCATGATCGTCTGCCTGAATTCTTTGAATATGAGCCTTGCCCGCCTCATAACCTTGTTTGGGACTTCACACCCGAAGAAATCGACGAAGTCTACAATTTCTAGTCAACTTCAAAAGCCGGACTCAGTCCCGGCTTTTTTTAGTTGTGAGGATTATCCTCCGTAGCAAGTTCCAGCTTTTGAATCCTGTGCCCTGAAGCGTATTTTTTCCTTCGCTCCATTTCTAATTGCAGGGCTTTCCAGGTTTCCCTGTCGATAATGGCTGGATGGCTATCTTCTACCAAATACTGTGGCACCTACCCAGTATTGTTTGCCCTCTTCTTGGTCAAAAAATCTAGGGTGTAAGTTTTTTGCAGCAAAGCATCTCCACGATATTTTTCGTTAGATAACATTTTCCGAATACTGCCTTCATACCATTTAGGCTTACTATTCCAGTTGGGTACGCGGTCACGCTCAAGGTCTCTGGCAATGCGGTTAGTCCCTTTACCATTAAGAAATTCTGTGAATATGCGCCTGACAATTTTGGCCTGCTTTTCATTAATAACAAGATTGCCATTTGCATCTTTATCATAGCCTAGAAATTTGGTGTGGTTGATTTGTAGCTTCCCTTGCTCAAATCGCCTTCTTATGCCCCAAGTAGAGTTCTCGGAAATGGACCGGCTTTCGTCTTGGGCTAAGGAGCTTAAAATAGAAAGCAGAACTTCCCCTTTACTGTCTAGCGTCTTAATATTCTCCTTTTCAAAAAACACCTCAACATTTAGATCCTTAAGCATTCGAACATACACTTCTTCTTGGTAAGGTGATCTTTGCGATATGTTTTTTGAAGCTTAGCAGCGCCTTTGTACTTTTCATTTTTGAGTATGGTTAGCACTGTGCTGGGATGCCACCGGCCACCGGCAATGGTCATAACTCCTTCAGCATTAAGCTCTTTGGCAATCACAAAAGTACCCTTACCGCCGATATAGTCTTTAATAATTCGTTCTACAATCTCGGCCTGGCTTTGATTGATAACCAAATCGCCGTACTCATCTTTGTCGTAGCCCCAAAAACGGGTAGCATTGATAGCCAGTTCGCCCTTCTCAAACTTACGTCTATATCGCCACTTTATATTCGCACACAGCATTTGATCGTTGTCACTCACAAACTCGGCATATCTTACGGTTTCCAAAAAATCTTTCCTTGCCAATCGATCAGCCGCTGTCGATTCGCTATAGGCTCGACTGGGGTCGGCCACCTGGTATTGCGCATATATACAATCAAAATAGGTGGCTGAGTGCTCTTGATAGCCCTGTTTTTTGTTCGTATGCATTGATAATTCCCTCTTTCACTTCACTTAGCATTTTGATACCGCTTTGAAAGTCGGCGGCTTCACCAAAAATCATGGTGGCCGGATTATGCACCATGAGCATACTGACCGGTGACATAATTACCTCATCTCCGGCCATGACAATGACCGAGGCGGCGCTAGCAGCTAGGCTATCAATTTTGATAGTGACTTTGCCTTTGTATTCTTTTAGCATATTATAGATTTGGTTTCCAGCGAAAACATCGCCCCCGGGAGAATTAAGCCACACGGATATATCACCGGCGGATGCATTAAGTTCAGCTTTAAATTTTTTTGGGGTAATATCGTCATCATACCAACTATCCGCGGCTATGTAACCGTCGAAGTACAGTGTGCGTCCTTCTTCACTATTACTCCAGTTCCAAAATTTTTCAATCAATCTTTTATCCCTCCTCCAACATCATACTTACCAGTCCAAGCCCCGGCATCAGCCATATCAACAAAGTTTCCGTTAACCAAATATTTTCCGCCACCTAACTCATCCGGTATCGTATTCATATCTTCTAGAACCCTAATTTCGTTGGCCGCCATGATCCCATTTTGCCGCATGGTTTGATAGAAGGCAGCCCTTGTGGCCGCATCGCCCCGTAATCGTCCATTCAAATTGAACTTCACAAAGAATGCCTTTTTCTCGGTTTCTGTAAATATCGCCTTCTGCATTGATTGTTCGATTCTTGAAACCCATGGAACAATGGTATTGTCAACAAAGCTAATGGATTGGTGCTCAATATTGCTGAAAGTCGCACGATCAAGGCTTGCCACCAAATGTGGGAGCACCCGAAATATGCGGCATATTTCTTCGGTTTGAAACTTTCTTGTTTCTAAAAATTGCGCTTGCTCTGGCGGGATGCCAATACTTTTGAAGGCCCGGGATGTGCAGGACTTCGTTGCTGCGGAGCAAATGGCTTTGACCATCTCTCTCGTATTGGTAGTAAAGCTGGCCCTGGTCGTTTCGGTTGACGGTCATTTTGTTAGGTAGCAGCGGATAAAGAGCTACTACTCTGCCCCGGCCATCGCGGATTGATTTGAGCGTAAGCATTGCCCCATAATAAAAGATGACCCATCAGTGTTTCTCTAAACACGAATGAAGTCATCTCTGGATTTGGTTCGCTATGGAGCAGATAATATATGGGGTGATCCGCTGCTTTTTCTTTACCGCTCGTAGTATAACGATAAGTGTGTAAAGGCAGCGATGCTATGGTTTCGGCTAGGATTCGAACGCAGGCATAAACAGCGGTTGTTTGCATGGCAGTTCGCTCATTTACGGTTTTTCCGCTTGTGCTTGTTCCGAGAAAGAAGGTATATGCACTGCCCCATGAGCTGTTTTTCGGACTGGCTCTTGTTTGAAAAAATCTTGATACAAATGATATTTTCACTGGTTACCTCCTGAAATGAGTATGAAAAAACCACCTCCTTCTGAAGATGGCTCGCTTTGAATGAAAATAATAGTCTGAGTATTGTCAGGTATCTTTTCTCAAAATGTTAAGGTATTCCTCATATGCAAAGCAACGATTGCGGCTTGCATTTTGTGTTTGCCTCAATATCCCGATTTCCATCAAATTATTTACCGCTTTAGAAACCGTATTAAACGCAAGACCTAATTCAGTACTGGTTTTTTTGATATCAATAATCGGGTTCTTTTTAATATATTCAAAAACCTGCACCGTCGTCTTGAGTGATTTCTTCGCTCCCAGTACTCTTGCGTGGTCTCTTTCATGCAGTGCCACTAACAAGTCAATGGTATCAATCGCATCTTGCGCTGACTCAGCAACTGCTTTCAAAAAAAACTGAATCCATTGTTCAAATCTTCCCTTTAGCCTTACTTCCATCATCCGGTCGTAGTATTCAATACGATTTCTTTTTAAAAAGTAAGAAATGTATAGATTTGGGTGTTTAAGAAGGTGCTTTTCCCGTAAATAAAGAGGAATTAGCAGCCTGCCCATCCGACCATTCCCGTCTAAAAAAGGATGAATGGTTTCAAACTGATAATGGATTAATGCAATCTTAATGAGCGGATCAACTTCTTCTTCACTATTGATATATTTCTCTAAATCAGACATAGCACTTTGCATATCTTCCGGATTCGGGGGTATATAAATGGCAGTTTTCAAAGTACTTCCCTGCGGACCGATCCAATTTTGACTCCGCCGAAGTTCCCCAGGCTCTTTTTCTCCCCCCCGTACGTTTTCCATTAATACTGCGTGCGTTTCTCTTAAAAGTCTGTTGCATAATGGAAGTTCTTGCATTCTATTGCTAGCATACAAAACCGCTTTAATATAGTTTATTACATCCGCCACATTACGATTTGTATTCTCTTCTATGGCTGGGTCCAATATATCTTCCAAAGTGGCCTGTGTTCCCTCAATTTGCGAAGACAGCAAAGCCTCTTTCCGGACGTACATGGAAACAAACAAATCAATATTAGGTATCCGATTTGAAAGGGCATCCAGTATTCCAAGCATTCTATTGGCTTTCACCAACAGAGCAATAATCTCTTCATCCATGACTACGGGCGGATTGGGCGGTAGCGGTTTTGGCTCATAGGAATTGTACTGCATTTCCCCGCTTAGATTTTTTTTATACTCTCCGGCACGATCCTTCATGTTCTACTCCTTAAAATGAAATTACATTTGTATTATATCACTTATTATTTCATTTTTTAAGTTTTTTATGAAATAAGCTTGGTCAATAATTTGCGTAATTTCATTTTTATAGTGTCAAAATACCTCTTTCGTCATAAACGCTGGCTTTGTTAACATTTCCGTATCGCCCGATCAAGCGCCATAATCAATGCCACTGCACCGTCAATCCGTTCGGTGCTTTTTTCTTTGTCGGGCTTAAGATTGCCAGCTGGGTCAGTTTTTACGTAGATATTATCCATCATCCACCGGAGTACGGGGTTACCGCCATGCGCTATGTTCTTCTCTAAGGTAGCTTCATGAGTTCTTTGGTTGCTGGCGACATATCTTTGTAGCCTTGTCCAAACGGTACGACGGTAAAACCCATACCTTCTAGATTCTGCAACATTTGTACAGCGCCCCATCTATCAAAGGCAATTTCTTTGATGTTGTACTTGGTGTTGAGTTCTTCAATAAAGGCTTCGATAAAGCCGTAATAGACCACATTACCTTGGGTGGTCTTAACAGTAACAGGGATCGTCCTCCCTAATACTTCCATACGTTTACGCAAAATGAGTAGGGATTTATGCGAGATTGGCAAGAAAAAGCACCTGAGAAGAATACAATCTTCCCAAGTGCCAATATCGCATAAATCTTATTTTACTAAACTGTTTCGCAGTGACTCTCTAACTAAAAAAGTGCTTCGACCCATCTCACGGGCCGAAGCACTTTACCAAGTATTAAACTATCATACAAATCAAACTTAACTCATTTACTTATGTTCGCATAGACTTAGGGTGTCGCTTTTTCGACCCCCAACACATGTTCGATATATTTACTGTATGCAGCAGCAAAACCCTTATATTTCAAGGCATCGCGCCCCTTAACCCCACCGAATTTCATGTAGGGGGGGCGACCCCCAACGTATGTTCGCCCCGTTTAGCACGTCTATGAAAACATAAAAACACACATTTTTAATTTATCAAAACATGCGAACCCTTGCGGAATAAGGCTATTTTTCAATATGGCTGATTACAGCTGCACATATCTTTATAGGGAACCACATTAATTTTAGGGTATTCTGAGGTGCTTACCCAAAATATTATTTGAAAACCAAAACAAAGTGTTTGCTACACTAAGTATTCACACTATCTGCTCATGGTATTCCATTTTATATTTATAGCTTAAACTTAGTTACCTCGGTCTGCAAATCCTGGGCTAACTTAGCAAGTGCCTGGCTCGATGAGGCAATTTCCTCCATAGAAGCCAGTTGCTCTTCAGCAGCAGCCGAAACGCTCTGTGCCTCATCCGCCGATTTTTTGCCAAGACTGTCAATCTTTTTCACCGAACCAACAATTTGCTGGCTGCCTGCCGCCATTTGCTGCATTGTAGCAGAAATTTCTGTCACCTGACCCGATACCTCTGTCACCAGACCCGCAATTTCCCTAAAGACCGCACCAGCATGATTTACAACCTCGGCTCCTGTCTTGACTTCTTTCGTGCCATTTTCCATGGCTACAACGGCCTTGTCGGTATCTCCCTGAATTTCGCCAATAAGTTCGGCAATTCTTTTTGCTGCATCCTGTGACTGTTCAGCTAACTTGCGCACTTCGTCGGCTACTACGGCAAAACCCCTACCCTGTTCTCCCGCTCTTGCAGCCTCAATAGCCGCATTTAATGCCAAAAGGTTGGTCTGTCCGGCAATACCGGAAATAGTATCGACTATTTGTCCAATTTCTTTGGAGCGTTCACCTAATTTTGCTACAACGTGAGCTGAAGCTGTAACCGTCGTTTGGATTTGCCCCATCTGTACCACTGCTTGTTCTACCGCTTTATCGCCAGTTTTTGCCTTTTCAGCCGCCTGGGATGAATAATCAGCCAATTGATTGGCATTAGCGGCCATTTGCTGAATACTGGACGACATCTGCTCCACAACAGCAGTTGTGTCGTTGGTTACATCCATCTGCTCACTGGCACCTGCAGCCACATCAGTAATTGACGTAGCAATCTGGTTGGCGGCCTGTGCCGATTGTTCCGAAGTTGCTGTCAATTCCTGCGAGGAAGCTGCTACCTGCTCAGTAGCCCCATGAATTTTTCGAATAAGATTGCGCAGATTTTGCACCATTTGTTCAAAACTCTGTCCTAAACGCCCAATCTCGTCATTAGAGACAATTTCCAGTTTTGTCTGTGAAATGTCACCCTCAGCAATACGATTGGCCGCCGTCTCCAATGCCTGAATAGGTTTTGCAATACGGCGCGCAATCCAAACAATCACCAGGGCGGTAAGAACTAAAACCACAATAATCGTCGTCATTGAGATCGTGGTTAAGGCTGATACAGCTCCGGATATTTCTGCTATTGGCACATTAATAGCCAAAAACCATTTGACCCCTGGTACCGGTGCAAAGGCCACCATTTTATTTGTGTTTGCATAATCATAATTAGCTAACCCTATCTCACCCTTTACAATGCGTTCATTAACAGAACGGAGCGCTTGCGGAAGTTTTTCGTCTTTGACGGCGTTAACCTTCATAGCTATTTCCTTATCAGGGTGAATAATAATCAAGCCATCTGCCTGCAAGACATAAGCATATCCCGTCTGCCCTACTTTTATATCTAATACTTTCTTACTGAGTCCTTCCATATTAATCGACCCATAAATCACACCACTAACTTTACCATCTTTTTTTACAGGAATAGCCACCGCCGTTATCGGTTTACCAGTAGTTTTTGATATCACTGGGTCGGAAATTACTGTCTCTCCTTTAATTGCTCGCCGAAAGTATTCCCGCTCAGACAAGCTGCCTTGTGACCCCAATGAATTAATATATGTTCCATCAGGTTTAATATATCCAATGCTGTCGTACACTTTATTCGTTTGAGCAACATTTAACAAAAAGGGAGCAATCACTTCAAAGTTTCCGCTCTGAACCAAAGGATCTACCGACATTATCAACATCTCTGCTTTACGAGCCTCCAACCAGTCACCGACATCGCCAGATGAATTTTTTGCCTTTTCAGCAATATCACTGCTCATATTGTCAGTAATGATTGATCGCGCCTTCCAGTAGTTCAGTCCTCCCAAAGTTCCCATCGCCACCAAAAAGATAAATAAAATAAATACCGTCAATTTTGTCTGAATGCTTCTCACGAAATGAACCTCCCCTATTTATACTTTGGATATATATGTATTCGTCATATTAAGACAAATAACCTCTTTTACTAAATATTTTGTCAAATATAAAAGAACGGTTCTTGAAGGCTCAATCGGAAGTTTTGCGCGCAAAAAAGGCTAACCTCACAGCAGAATCTGCAAGATTATCCTCCAAGTTATCTACGCAAATTTTTGATTGTACTAAACTGCTTCGCAGTAGTTCTCCAAGCTCCAAAAGTGCTTCGACCCATATTCTCACAAGCCGGAGCACTTTTCATATTTTCCTCAGAATTTCCTACTTTTAGCCGGAATTGATTTACTTTTTCTATCTGTTCATTAGATAAATTAAGTTTCGCCAGTAGTTGATGAATGATACCGGATTGGGTTGCGTGTATTAATTGGTCAATATCAGGGTGAACTATAACAAGGTTTTTGTATTTATCATTTCCATTGGTTTGGATGTTTTTGATATGGTGACAGTGAAAATCACTGACATTCAGTCTCGTTCCAAGTATTCTGCATTTCCCGCATTAGGCAGAGAATAATGATATTCGGTTGTCATTGTATTCAATGCTTTGATTTTCTACAGGGTGTTTCACCAGATAGAGAAATTCATGCTCTGATACCTTTTCGATCTGTTTATGAATGAGTATTCTACCTTCAGTGGTGTAGTTATTTATTTTGGTAGAAAAGCTCATTGCATTTTTATGCTTGCAACATGACATGGGGTATATAATTTTGCAGCGGATATATAATTTGTTTTTGTTATAGCCCTTATATTTTTGGGTATATACTTTGTCAGGAGAGCCTTTATTGGTGGCGATTAACCGCCATCTCATTTTTGCTATCCTATCAAGATAGTATCCAATATTATTGAAGTCTATAGAACAGTGCGTTGCTATACGATAGTAATTTTGGGTTCCCAGCACGTAGGAATTGAACAGGGCGATATTTTTTTGGCTGGACTTCTGTTTGACTTTTTTGATTAGTTTTTTACCTTTGACCATTATTTTACTAACAGCATCAGATTTTACTTGAATGGGCTACCCGCTTTTTGCCTTTTACAACGGCTTTAATCGAAAAGCCAAGAAATTCAGATGATTTCTTTCGCAGATTTGTTATTTTGGATTTATCCGGGCTAATTTTAAGATGTAATCTTTCTTTGAGCCAAGACTTAACTGCTATGAAGACTCTTTCGGCTATATCGCGGGTACGACACATGATCTTAAAGTCGTCAGCGTATCTAATAATGAAGCATTCTTTTAGCTTTGAAGAATTACGTAGAGCATTTAGCTTATTGTCATTTCTTGTAAAGGTATGAGCTGTTTCGAAACTTTCCCATTGATCACTAATCCACCAGTCCAGTTCATTTAAGACTATATTCGATAACAAAGGAGATAAAATGCCACCTTATGCAAAGTAATATATTATGCAAAGTAAACGCTTAGAATGCACGGTTTGAGGGCATTTGTAACTGATTTACTTCGCATAATATTCTCGTAAAAAAGCTGACCCCATGCGTAGAAAGTCTGGAAAACCAGTTTATTTCGTATAAAGAAAAGCTATTTTGATATTTTTTTTGAATATTTGACCACATGTCCAAATATATTATGCAAAGTAAATCAAAGAAAACTGTAGAGTTTATCAGCACTTCAGCAGATTACTTAGCATAATAACTTACTTTGCATAATGAATAGAGAATTATCCGAGGTCAGCTGCACAAGAAAAATCAGCTCGCCGAGACTGGGAGCTGACTTTGGATAATTCTATTGGACGAAACTGCGGCGCATTTGAGCTTATGGGGAAATAAAAAAATGCCTTAAGTGCATTTTGATCATTGGTATATCGATTTTTTAAAAACTTGCTTGCTAAAGATCAGAAATAACGACCAAAATGCTTCGAAATAGCGCAGTTTAGACATACGTTCCCCCTCCCCAATTAAGAGGCACTATGGAGTCCCTATCCACTTACTGTGATTGTCCTGGTGAATCTCTGCTGAAATGACCAACTCTACAACACGGACAAAGCGATACATCTTTACCAGTTAGTTTTTTCAATAACTCAAGTATGGATAGCTTTACTCTTGGTATGCCACTAGACACGGTTTTTGTGAGCTTTTTACAGAGTTTCAGTTTTGTTGCTTTATTTCGCAGACTTAAAAAACCATAATGACGTATCTTGGTGAAACCACTAGGCAACACATGAATGAGAAACCGGCGAATAAATTCATCTATTTGTAGCTCCATTTCTTTTTGCTTATTGCCATCTTTATAGTCACGCCACTTGAATGTAACAAGGCCGTCTACAAGTTTTTGGATACGATTGTTGGAAATGGCAACGCGATGAGTATAACGCCCCAGGTATTCGACTACATAGCCAGCGTTTTTGAAAGGCGGCTTGCAATAGACAATCCATTCCTTTTGATAAAGAGATGTCATAAAATCATGAAACTGAGCCGGATTCTGAAGATAACCACTTGAGCCGTAAAATTCAAGCTTAGCCTGTTTAAGATAATATAAAAACTTACCTCTGAATTTTCTCGACAAAACCTTCACTGGAATAAAAAACTTTTTTCTGGAGTTAACCCACTTGCCGCAAGAGGTAAGCCCGCCACCTGGCACGATACAGTGAGTATGAGGATGGCAGCGGTGCGACAGTTCTCTATAGCACGCGTGGCTTTCCTTTGATTCATGGAAAGGCCGTGGTTGAAACGATAGCTTTCTCCGTGTTGGGCAAAAATATCTTGTAATTCAGGCATGGGAAGCTGCCTCTGGATTACCAATCGTAGGCATGTTGTCGAGCGGGCTTTTTATGCCAGCTGTTACATTTGCCAGATGCAAATAAATAGTTGTGGACTGGATACTGCTGTGACCGAGCAGCTCTTTAATCTGTAATAGAGATGCGCCGTCTTCCAGCAAGTGGGTTGCGATTCTATAGGTGAAGTTCTGGGTATTTCCGCAGATTTGAAATCGTGCTTTCCACAGCAATATAGGCAAATTCTATCTATTGCCTACTTCCTGATTCTTGAAGATAGGAATCCATTAAGTCGTTTTCCCAAATGGGATCGGACACACATGCATCCTTATGGAAAAAACATTTCTTCTCAAAGAAGCAGTGAACTGTTCGCATCCATAACCGAGGAAGGAAAGGAGCATTTTTTTCGGCTTCAAGGAAAACGAAGAAGTGAGAACGAATACTGGGCCTATGACACGACAAGTATTTCGTCCTATTCCGAATCCTTAAAGCAGGTAAAATATGGACACAACAAAGACCATTATCCGCTTCCGCAGATTAATCTTGCGCTGCTGTTTGGTGAAGAATCAAACCTGCCCTTCTATTACCGCAAACTCGCCGGTAATATCAGTGACGTCAAGACGGTTAAAAAACTGCTTACTGACATGGAATATCTTGGATTTGGTAAGATAAAGCTAGTTATGGATCGAGGCTTTTACAGCAAAGAAAATATTAACAATCTTTATCAAAATCATCTGAAGTTCCTCATTTCAGCCAAAGTATCCTTGAAGTTTATCCGTATGGAACTGGATAAGGTAAGGGATACCCTAAGGACACGAGCAAACTATAATGCTGTCTATCAGATTTATTCACATACAGCCCTGATTTCCTGGAATTATTCACAGGAAAGACCCTATAAGGGAGACACCATCGAAGATAAAAGACGTATGTATCTTCATATTTATTTTAATGGCGAAAAGGCTCTTGAACACGAAAAGAACTTCAATGCCATGCTCGATATGCTGGAAGAAGAACTGGTTTCCGGAAGTCGTAAACCAGAACATGAACGGCAGTACACCAAGTATTTCAATATTAGTACGACACCGGTACGGGGAACGAAGGTCACAGTTAAGCAGGAAGCCGTGGACGCCGCCGAAAAGGATTATGGTTTTTTTGCTCTTATCAGTAATGAAATCAAAGATTCAATAAAGGCTCTTGAAACATACCGTAACAAGGATCTTGTGGAAAAAGCCTTTGGTAATCTGAAGGAACGCCTGAACATGCGGCGCACTGGCGTGTCATTAGACAGTGCACTAGAAGGAAAGCTCTTTGTCCAATTCATAGCTCTGATCTATCTTTCTTACATAAAGAAACAGATGTCGGAACAAAATTTATATAAAAGCTACACAATGCAGGAACTTCTGGATGATCTTGATGTCATCGAATGCTTTGAACAGCCATGTCATGCTCTGCATGTAGGTGAGGTAACAAAGAAACAGGTAGGACTTTATAAAAGCCTCGGAATTAAGCCGCCAGCCTCGTTATAAATTTATCGGGAATTGAGGATTCATTGTGAACGCCGAATTCATTTAGCATTTTGTCAAATAAGCACTAAAAAACCAGATATATTTTTCAAAGAAACAAATGCCGTCGCCTATAAGTCCGCTTGCACAATCATCTGTGACTACATCCTTTATTCTTTTCAGCATACTTACCATACAACAAAAGTCATCTACTATTATTTTAGCTACTTTTTGTGAACTGAAAAATTCGCTGGGAAGTTCCTTTATTGTAGCAACTTCAAGATACTCTTCTGTTGAAGCTAGAGGCTGATAACCTAACATTTTAATTCTTTCGCCAACAGCATCAAATTTATCTGCAATTGCCTCATATAGTACTTGTGTTTGTGCATGTAAATCAAAAAATCCTACGCCTACAACATTCCAATGTAAGTTATGAAGTTTAACATAAAGTATATTAAGATTTGCCAGGTATATGTTTAGACCTTTTACTGTTTCACAGAGTTTTTCCGGATTTTCTACAGTAGGGCAGTATTTATTCATTTTAAACGCTCCTTTTTGCTTATTAATATGTGGTAATCCTGTTAGTAATAATATATGCAAATAGGTTATGTACTGTGCGAATAACACATGTTAATTTTATTTGGATATACCGCTTATTAGAAAACAGTTTATCCTATCAATGCCAAGACTTGGACGGTTTACTCAGACTGATATTATCATAGGAGGTGTCACCATGTCCAAGAGTAAAAAAACAATAAAATGTGGAACTATCAATCCGAATACACTAAAAATTGCCGGTAAACCGAATCGGGCTATGACCCCGGAGGTTAAATCAGCTTCTATCTGGGTCGACCGAAAAAACGACTACTGGCGTCATAAGGAAAAACAAAAAATCCGCCGTTATTCCGATGAATATGGAATGCGGCGGATTTTTTGTTATCTTACCGGCAATACAGCATGTGTACTGTATTAATGATGCTGCTTGGCGAATGCCGTCCACCAGCCTCAAACCCGGCAGAAGGCAAAAAAATACCCAGCTTAGTGCTGGGCCAAAGAAAGTGAATTAAATTTGACAACTAAATTATATATCTTCATTGATGTAATTTCAATCATACTATACTTTTTTAAACTTTATCTTTTAGTTCAATTCATACTATTTTTAGCTCTTGTTATATTGGCTATTATACCACTGGCTGTTTCTCGTACTTTTTTTAATACTACTGCGTATGAGTCGGTTTATGTAAAACCCGGAGATACTGAAGGTAATTTATAGTTAAACCACGAAGTAATATCTTTATATCCCCGTTTAATTAATGCGGAAGGCTCATTACCACGTAACATTATATGATAAATGCCTGTTTTACTTAGTTGCCTAGCATTCTTGGCATAGAAATCACACAAGACCATTAATATTTTAGGATTAGTTTGTTGCCATTCAGAAGCGTCCCCAGTGGCTATCTAACTTCAAATTAACACTTTAGTTCTTGTTTAGAAGTACCAGTCCAATCAAACAAAGCACTGCACCCAATGTCTTATTTATAGCAAACCCCTCTTGGTAGAATAAAATACCAACTGGAATAAGCATTAGTGCAAGAAGAATATTTGCTACTAAAGAACCAACACTTATATTCCAACCTGCCCTATATGCCATCAAATAACCAAATTCAAGACCAACGATTGTAATGCCAAGCACAATGCTTGTCCAATTTAATCCTTTTATAGATTGAACTAAATTTTCATCCGTGTAATAAAGTAGGAATGTAATAAGAGTTACGAGCGATGCTGTCAAATAGGTTACAAGTAGAGACGACATTGGGTTGACACTTTCTGGTGTTGATTTCTGACACACATTATACAGAATATTTGATGCTACAATTAGTACAATTGAAAATACATACATAAAAGTTAATTTCTCCTCACTATAAAATATAGTCTATTCTATTCTATTTTACTTGATTTTTTGTTTCTTGTTTATAATAAAAGATAAAAATTTTCGCTTATCACACCAATCTGCCCAAGTTGCATTGTAGTAATGGCGGTGGCTCTCCGTCCGGATAGATGGCTTAAAAAAACCTGAGAAGCCTATATATACAACACCCAAAGACGATGTCCGTGAAGTCGTTTTTGGAATTAGGCGGATAAATAAATTAGAAATAACGCGAGGGTTTATCCTGGGCAAGTTTGGAAGTGCCGGTTAGGTCTGTCTTAATATCTGCTTAAAAAACATGAGCACCGCAAAATAGTAGCCATATTAACTGGCTATTACTTTGCGGCACAAAACACTGCACTGCTTATTTCAATGATCTCAACTTTTTACTATACCTTTCCTCATCATAAGGTGCATTATTTTTCATTACATCATATATTTCTTCAATAAGGACAGCAGCAATTTTTTCTTTGGCGATTTTTTCGGTGTATCCTAATTTTTTTAATTTTTCCAATGTCGTTCTTGTAATTGGCGGGTTATTCTCTCGAATCTGATTATCAACAGTTGCCAAAATAGTCCTTTTTAAATTCTGATTGGTCATATTCTTAATCTCCTAATAATCTTTTTCTTCATCTTCACCAGATTACCTTTCCTGATCCGGTGGAAATGGGTATCTTAGGTTCCTAGCTTTCTTTTCAACCCACCCAATTCCTCTACCATAGCCGGACGCCTTACATACATTTCACTTAAGCGATCAATTAAATTGATTGCTTTTTCTGTAAGCGTCAAAAATGCCGTCACCTTGACAACAAGTCATTTGGTAACGGCATTAGTTTTACAGTAATCTGGAACAAAACTGGGCATTAGTCGTTGTAGTACCTCAACATCATTTCGTATATCCCAGTTGGGTGCGTTTTTAAAAATATAAGTCAGGTAGGCATATGGATTGAGCCCATTTTCCTTTGCGGTTTCTATTATGCTAAACACAACTGCGCTGGCTTTAGCTCCTCGCGGTGTGTTGGCAAAGAGAAAATTTTTGCGGTCAATCACAAACGGCTTAATGCTGCGCTCGGCGCGATTGTTACTGATTTCCAGCCTTCCGTCCAGTAGATATCGTTCGAGATATTTCCATTGCTCCAACGTATAGTGCACGGCTCTGCCAAATCCGCTCTTGGTAGATGCCTTTACTGTATGAAGGTACGACAAAAACTCGTCAAGCACTGGTTTTGCCAGTTCCTGACGCTTTTTATAGCGTTCTTCCGGTGTACAATCAGCTAGTTGGCGCTCAATAGTAAATAGCTTATCGCAATATTGTTTGCCACGTTGCGCCCCAGAGCCTTCTCGGTCTTTTTCCAAAAGGCCTTTTAGCGCCTCGTCAAATTTTCTTCTGGCATGTGCCCAGCAGCCCACAATGACGATTCGCTCCGGCAAGCTATGATACCCGGCATAACCATCCGTATGAAGGTAGCCGCTAAACTCCTGCAAAAATTCTAAAGGATGCTTTGCCTTCCGGTCTGGCTGATAATCACACAGCACAATAGGTATACTAGCACACCCGCCAGTTCTATACAGCCACATGTAGCTTTTGCTTTGCGCAGATTTGCCCGGCTCGTGAAGTACCTGTAAAATGGTTTCATCTGCGTGGAGCACTGGCTGTATGGAAAGTAGCTCTTTAAAGGCATCATAGATTGGCTCCAGCCAATCTTCAGAACACCGAATTAGCCAGTTAGACATAGTTTGTTTGGAAAGAGCTATGCCCATACGGCTCAAATCTTGCTCCTGGCGATGCAATGGCATTCCATTTGCAAATTTCTGTGTCATAATATGAGCAACTGCTTCTGGAGAAGCAAAGCTTCCTTTGATTACCGGCTTGTCCATTGGTGCCTTGATAATAGGCACGCTGCATGAATTGACTTCACAGTCGCGGCAGGCATATACATAGTCAATATGTTCTACGATAACTGCTTTGGCCGGGATGATCTTCAATTCGCGGCGGACATTTTTACCCATAATATGCAGTTTTGAACCACATTCCGGGCATTCCTGTTCATGTTCCGGTAAAAAATGCTCTACAACCTCTATTGGTAAATCGGCAGGAATGGTCTCTTTTCTTTCTTTGACATTCTTACGATAATGCTTCTGAACTTCAGTCAATTCAGGCTCGGGCACCCGTTCATCTGCTGTTGCCTCCGCCTCGTTAAAAAGATTAAACTGATCGTATTTGCTTTTTTCACTGGAGGAGCCGAACTGTTTTTGTTTGGAAAGACGCATTTGCTCCATCAGCCACTTGACCTGTTGAGTCAGTTCCTCATTTTGTATTTTTAGTGCCTCATATTCAGTACGAGAAACAGAGATCATTTCTTCTTGTGTATTAGTACCGTTCACTAGAATTTTCATGTAATAATTATACCATATTTTATGGCTTTTTTCCATGAAAAATCCGTTAAATCCATTGATTTTGCAGGATATTTAGGACTTTCAGCAAACCCGACTTTTACAGTTAGCAGAACATAGAGAGCAGACAGAGTGAAATAATCTACTTGTAAAATGCGGACTTCCGCATTTTTTTATGCGTTTTTATTTATGTTATGCTACAGATATGCTATAATGTAAATGAGGTGATATTCAATGATTAAAAAAGATCGTGTAAAGCGTGGCGGCGTTATTAAGACTCACATCCGTGTTGTCGAAGGGTATCGCCCTGGACCAGGGCTACCCACAAAGCAGCGTACGATTAAAAGTTTTGGTTATCTCGAAGATCAGCCAGATCCCGAAGCTTTCATGGCTATGGTAGTGAAATTCGATGATAACTTTAAAGATACTGTTCCCTTACGAATCGAAGTTGCAGCTAATGCGATGATGTATGGTGAAGAAAATCGGCGACAGAACTACGGATACAAGTTCCTGGAAGCCGTTTATAATCTGCTCGAAATCAATTCATTCATCGAGAACTTTGAGAAATCACGCAAGTTTCGGGTGGAGTATTCACCCTGCGACATTTTTAAATTCTTAGTGTTGGCAAGAGTTCTTCATCCAGATTCAAAACGCGCCTCATGCCAATTGAAGGACGGCTTCTACGGGATGTGCACCGATTTTACATTGCCAGATGTCTACAGGTCGCTTGACCACTTCGCAGATTTTGAGGTGGAGTTGCAACGGCATTTAAACGAACGTGTTAAAGAAACGATCGGTCGAGACCTTTCCTATGCATTCTATGATGTGACTAATTATTTCTTCGAGATCGATTTCCCAAATGGCGAAGAGGATCTGCGAAAAAGAGGCGTATCGAAAGAACACCGCACTGACCCTATTGTCGCAATGGGGTTGTTTATGGATTCCAACGGATTACCAGTCAATATGTCGATGTTCCCAGGAAATACAAGTGATTCCCTTACGCTTCAGCCGACAATGAAGGATGTCAAGGATTCGTACGGGTTAGGACGACTGATTGTAGTTGCCGATAAAGGCCTCAACTCTTCGAAGAATATCAACGCAATTGTGAACAACGGTGACGGTTTTGTCTTTTCGCAGATAATAAAAGGGAAAAAAGGACAACGCTACAATGAAAAACTGTTTGATCAAAGTGGATGGACATCAAACGAACAGGGTACCTACAGATACAAGCTGTTCGAAGAAGAATACGAGGGTAAGGACAAGGACGGAAAAAAAGAAATCCGAGTAAGAAAAGTACTTTTATATTGGAAGAAGACTGAAGCCGACATGGCAAAGCGTAAACGGGAAGAAAAACTGGAAAAAGCTGCGCGTTCGGTCAAAAACAATGCCTATAGTATCAAAAAAGGTGTCGACGAATATACAAAAGAAGCTATCGTTGACAAGGAAACTGGGGAGATACTGGGAAACACGAAAAAGCTCCGCAGTGTGAATTTAGAAAAGGCGGAGCATGACGCGATGTATGATGGCTATTTTTGCATTATCAGCAGCGAACTTGACTACGATGAGCGCAAAATGCGGCAGGTATACGGCGGTCTTTGGCAGATAGAACAGTCGTTTAGGATTATGAAAACAGATCTTTATGCCAGACCCGTGTTCGTTAGAAAAATTGAACATATCCGTGCACATTTCTTGATCTGTTTCGTCGCCCTTCTCATCATCCGAATCATTCAGCACCGCATGGGAGAAAAAGCGTTGTCAGCCGAACGAATCGCAAGAACTCTGGGGGCTGCGACATGCCAGGTTTTGAAAGGCGGTATCATTCACCTTGACGATGTCGGCGGTGCGATCGCGTTTCAAAAAGCGCTAAACAAAAAAGGGGAAATAGTAGACACTTTGGCATATTCCGATAGAGATGAAATCGCAATGGACTACAAGATAATCCAGGACACGTTCGGCACAAGTTTTTACAATATTTATCCGAGGCAGGAGCTATTTAATAAATTCCTGAAAAATATTACTGTAGCATAACAAATTTTACATATGAATCAACTTGAATAAAGCCAGTAAATTCAACAATTATGAACTTCTTTTATCTTTCTAACTGTAAAAGTCGGGTTATACCATATTTTATGGCTTTTTTCCATGAAAAATCCGTTAAATCCATTGATTTTGCAGGATATTTAGGACTTTCAGCAAACCCGACTTTTACAGTTAGCAGAACATAGAGAGCAGACAGAGTGAAATAATCTACTTGTAAAATGCGGACTTCCGCATTTTTTTATGCGTTTTTATTTATGTTATGCTACAGATATGCTATAATGTAAATGAGGTGATATTCAATGATTAAAAAAGATCGTGTAAAGCGTGGCGGCGTTATTAAGACTCACATCCGTGTTGTCGAAGGGTATCGCCCTGGACCAGGGCTACCCACAAAGCAGCGTACGATTAAAAGTTTTGGTTATCTCGAAGATCAGCCAGATCCCGAAGCTTTCATGGCTATGGTAGTGAAATTCGATGATAACTTTAAAGATACTGTTCCCTTACGAATCGAAGTTGCAGCTAATGCGATGATGTATGGTGAAGAAAATCGGCGACAGAACTACGGATACAAGTTCCTGGAAGCCGTTTATAATCTGCTCGAAATCAATTCATTCATCGAGAACTTTGAGAAATCACGCAAGTTTCGGGTGGAGTATTCACCCTGCGACATTTTTAAATTCTTAGTGTTGGCAAGAGTTCTTCATCCAGATTCAAAACGCGCCTCATGCCAATTGAAGGACGGCTTCTACGGGATGTGCACCGATTTTACATTGCCAGATGTCTACAGGTCGCTTGACCACTTCGCAGATTTTGAGGTGGAGTTGCAACGGCATTTAAACGAACGTGTTAAAGAAACGATCGGTCGAGACCTTTCCTATGCATTCTATGATGTGACTAATTATTTCTTCGAGATCGATTTCCCAAATGGCGAAGAGGATCTGCGAAAAAGAGGCGTATCGAAAGAACACCGCACTGACCCTATTGTCGCAATGGGGTTGTTTATGGATTCCAACGGATTACCAGTCAATATGTCGATGTTCCCAGGAAATACAAGTGATTCCCTTACGCTTCAGCCGACAATGAAGGATGTCAAGGATTCGTACGGGTTAGGACGACTGATTGTAGTTGCCGATAAAGGCCTCAACTCTTCGAAGAATATCAACGCAATTGTGAACAACGGTGACGGTTTTGTCTTTTCGCAGATAATAAAAGGGAAAAAAGGACAACGCTACAATGAAAAACTGTTTGATCAAAGTGGATGGACATCAAACGAACAGGGTACCTACAGATACAAGCTGTTCGAAGAAGAATACGAGGGTAAGGACAAGGACGGAAAAAAAGAAATCCGAGTAAGAAAAGTACTTTTATATTGGAAGAAGACTGAAGCCGACATGGCAAAGCGTAAACGGGAAGAAAAACTGGAAAAAGCTGCGCGTTCGGTCAAAAACAATGCCTATAGTATCAAAAAAGGTGTCGACGAATATACAAAAGAAGCTATCGTTGACAAGGAAACTGGGGAGATACTGGGAAACACGAAAAAGCTCCGCAGTGTGAATTTAGAAAAGGCGGAGCATGACGCGATGTATGATGGCTATTTTTGCATTATCAGCAGCGAACTTGACTACGATGAGCGCAAAATGCGGCAGGTATACGGCGGTCTTTGGCAGATAGAACAGTCGTTTAGGATTATGAAAACAGATCTTTATGCCAGACCCGTGTTCGTTAGAAAAATTGAACATATCCGTGCACATTTCTTGATCTGTTTCGTCGCCCTTCTCATCATCCGAATCATTCAGCACCGCATGGGAGAAAAAGCGTTGTCAGCCGAACGAATCGCAAGAACTCTGGGGGCTGCGACATGCCAGGTTTTGAAAGGCGGTATCATTCACCTTGACGATGTCGGCGGTGCGATCGCGTTTCAAAAAGCGCTAAACAAAAAAGGGGAAATAGTAGACACTTTGGCATATTCCGATAGAGATGAAATCGCAATGGACTACAAGATAATCCAGGACACGTTCGGCACAAGTTTTTACAATATTTATCCGAGGCAGGAGCTATTTAATAAATTCCTGAAAAATATTACTGTAGCATAACAAATTTTACATATGAATCAACTTGAATAAAGCCAGTAAATTCAACAATTATGAACTTCTTTTATCTTTCTAACTGTAAAAGTCGGGTTATACCATATTTTATGGCTTTTTTCCATGAAAAATCCGTTAAATCCATTGATTTTGCAGGATATTTAGGACTTTCAGCAAATTAGACGATTTGTATTTTATCGACTTTTTTATGCGCCCTCGGCTGTTGAATGCTTAACCCTTCCATTAGCCAACGAAACTGTTGTGGCGTAATGTGTTTGACCTCTTTTTCATCTTTTGGCCACTGAAAGCCTCCGTTCTCCAGCCGTTTATACAAAAGTACAAAGCCATCGCCATCCCAAAAGAGCGCTTTGATTCGATCACGCCGACGGCCGCAAAACAGGAACAGACTGCTGGAGAACGGATCTAGGTGAAAGCATTGCTGTATGGTCGCTGCCAGACCATCAATAGATCTTCTCATATCGGTGTGGCCACAGGCGAGAAAGATATGTTCGATTTTAGATATATCACCTAACATAAATGTTTCAGTGCCAGAAGCGTAGCCTCCACGGTTACCATATCAGCGCCTTGATAGACATGGATTTGCATATCGTTACGCTCAATCGTGATAGCCAATGTTTCCGCACGATGCTTAGGCATCTTCATTTCTGCAAATACCGAACCCTGTACGGGAACAGCCTCGCTGGAGGCAGGGAGACTTACCGAAATTGCCCGGCAAGTCTCCTGACATACAAGTTTCTGCCAATGATAGTATGTTTTCACGTTAATGTTATTTTCGCTGCACCACGTTTTAATGGTTTTGCCACTGTTGCGGCAAGCCGTAACAATATTGCGCCATTTCTCCAATCGAACTTCATGCGTCACTTTCTGTACGCTCATAAAAGTAGACCTCCTGCGAGTTTCTAAGAATCCAAATGACTCCAACAAACTCTATGTGATTCTCTTGGACCTATTGTCTCATCCGGAGGCCTGGTTGTACATGTGACGATTTATTTGACGCTTACCTTTTTCTTTTGCCCCCGCCTGAGCAAAATCTTTAATCATCCGGCAAACTTGCTTATATTTTCTGCGGTCAGTAGCTGCATGGGCTTCCTTTAATATGTACTCCTCAAAGATTTTGTGTGTTTCTTCCGGGAAGTTAATAGCCATTTGCTTGCCATAATACAATACAAGCGAAGGCCACTGTTTGACAACATCTAATAACTTTACCATTTCGCCCTGTCGCTCCAAGAGAGCCGCATATTCATTCACTGGCAATTTCTTCGAAAGCTCCTGCCAAAGCAGCTCTTCTTTTTCTTTCCAAACACCTTGCTGCTGATATATTTTTTTTAGCTTCATCAAATAGGCTGTGTCCCGCTGAAACAAGATATATCGTACGGTTTCCGTAAGCTCATCCTGTTTACCTGTTTCAGCGTAGATTTGTTCCAAATAGTAAGCCCAGGGAGCAGGCCGGGTGAAATGTCCGCGTATTTTCTTCTCGATGGCTTCCTTGCATAGTTTTTCTACTTGTTGGTAATCCTTTTCGGCAATAGCCTTGTCCACAACAATCATCCTAATTTCCGGCACATCAATGTGTTCCATCAGATATTGTTCTGCCACTTCTGCTCCGTCCAACAGTTCAATAATCGAATGAGTAATTAATAGTTCGTCTGGATATGGCCTGCCATCATAAAGAGTTCCAAGTAACGGAAAAACGTCGTATATTTTTTTAGCCTGCTTTTTATCATGAACAAAATAAACAGCTGATTTTAATAACTTATAACCATCATCCGGCCAATCATGAAATGCCTTATTCTTTGCTGTCTTAATAAGCATATCAAAGAAATGCTTATTATTTTCTTCACTAGATTCCCGACACAGCTTGTCTATTTTTTCTACGCATTCTCGGCATACGTCAGTGGCCGCGCCGGAAGATGTGTCAGCATGAGAAAGTAACTTTACCATTCGCAGCAATGCAAAAATATAAATATCAAACGCCTGCCTCTGGTCTGTCAGATTATCGGCTTCCTGTAATATACCAAGAAACTCCGTACAAATCCGGTTGCAGCCGCTATATGGGATAAAGCCCCTGTCCGAATTGCGGCGAATAGTAGCGGTGATATGATCTTTTATTTCAGATAGCTGTCTATTGTCTGTCATGGCAACCCCCTTTCTAATTGTTGGATCAACAATACTTCTCTGCATAAAATATACTAACAGAAACCCTCTCGGGCGATTTTTTTTATGTGACTGTATTGCTTATGAACCAATTTTTTGAATGCTATCTCTGATAGTTCATTATACCTTGCAACACCCTCTTCATAAAGGAATTCATAGATCAGGTCACAGTAATCCTCGTCTTCCCGCCGCATCTTCTTATATCGTTTCTCCAACTCATACGAAAAATCCAAATTATATGCAAAGCTCTCTATTTTCCCTTCAAGATATTCCTTGGTCATATTTATCATATACTCAATATTAGACTGCTTCACCGTATTTTTTCTCCTCATCTATTTTTTTCATTAGAAACGGAACAGGAAGAAACATAGTTCTAGATATAAATAACACAATAACGCAATTTTATCGACCAACGCAAGCCTGACGGCCAGTTGCAATCTAATTTTTATAGCGATAACACAAGGTTTGCATCCGTGTGTTTTTACTTAGGCTATTAACGTCATGAGAAAATATCCAACAATAAGATTAAGCAAACATAACACTGGTATGCCTATAGTAAATAATCGATGGCGTGTCTTATGGCGGAAACCGTGCATGCCAAGCAAAATCCCTGACGCTCCAAAGGCTGCAGCACAAACGAAAAAAGTTCGCTCACGGATGCGCCACTCATTCCTGCGAGCCCGGCGTTTGTCCAGCATAACCATCAGAAATGCAGCTAAATTCCATAGAATGAATAGCGCAAACAACGGCGGAAAGCCGCTAATCATATCGCCGGTCCCCTTTATCACTTATCTTGCTGCCGTTAAATAAAAATCGTAGAACAGTTAATATTTCAGAAGGTCTCATGTTTTCTTCGAAGCCTAACTCTTTAAACTCTGCCCAGACGCTTTTTTGAAATTCTGGTGAAACCGCCGATAGGCTCCGAATTTCAGACACAACAGCTTTGATTTCGCTATTATCCATTAACTCAAGGATACTTTGGCCTTTTTTCATGCCAAGCATCATAAGAAAGACAGCCACCTTTTTTACCGGTAACAAAAAGACTACCTCCCGGAAAGTTTAATAGTCGATGATAAACTGCACCCCATAGGGTAAGCCAATCACGGCTCCCTATGGGGTCTCACTTTTACAATATTTCGTTGGAAGTGATTTGTACGGAAAAGTCACCTTTACTTGTCCGTTTAATGACGCCTTTCTTACCGGCACCATCATCAACGGTAATAGCTTGAAGGTTGTGGCTCATCATAAAGTTAAGTGCATCCTGCTTTACGAAAGCTTCCCAGCTCACTTTTTTTGAATTATCTTGTTCTTCTTTTACTACATCTTCTGTCATAATTAATCCTCTCCTTTTTCTGCATGATAATGCCAGCAACATCCCGCCCTAGGCAAAATTTTATTGCTGACAATATCCACTATCTTTTTTCGCCAATAAATAGCTTATTTCCTTTCACTTGTTTCGATGAATGAGAATATTGACAGAAACCACTATAAATACGGTCAATCCTCAATAGTAAGGAAACAGGACAAACCGTCACCTTGTATCCTTCTGTCTATATTCATCCATCTGCATTTCCATTTCAGCAACCAAGTCCTTTATTTTCACAGGCATCGTTATTCTCCTTACTCGTCATCTTC
The DNA here is from genome assembly GCF_057319775.1 of Sporomusa sp. 246TCP1. Lineage (NCBI taxonomy): Bacteria > Bacillati > Bacillota > Negativicutes > Selenomonadales > Sporomusaceae > Sporomusa > Sporomusa sp. 246TCP1. The sequence continues at coordinate 3,001,178 of NZ_CM170492.1, forward strand.
GCCAACAAAGCGTTCTGCTTCTTCCCAGGTTATGCCATAAGGTGCGCCGCCGGAAGTATATCCAGCAACATAATAAAATGTGTCATCAGAATCAGAAGATATTAGACCCGCTAAATCTTTTTGCTTCTTCTTTTCTAGTCGCTTTATTCGCTCAGCTTCAATTGTTCTTCTTACACTGTTAGTGTATTCGTCGGTAAATTTATATCCAAGCAGTTGAAGTTCTGTAATAGCGCATATTATATCTACGCCAAAATGTTTTCTATAGCCTTTAACAATGTTCTTTCCTTCATATTTTAACATCCACAGCTGGGCTGACTGAAGCCGTTGCGCCCGTTTCTTTGTTTTTCGCATATGTTTTCTCCCATACATATGATTTGCTCAGCAACCGGCAACTTCATCTTTTCCAGCTGCTTGCATATTTAAAAATCTGCCCAACTAAAGTCCGACGTTACTTTGCGGTGTTTTATTTTCCGTATTATTGCGGAGCAAAATATTTGTTACCGATATCTCCATCCTCCGCAAATCAGGAAGCGTCACCTGGATTATACTTGTCTTCCTTTGTACCCGTGAGTTACACTCTCGATAATCGGCAAAACAAATTAGTGAAATTTCGTTGTCAGGCGATCGAGTAGCCAGAGGCCTTGCGGCCTCAAGCCGCTACCTAAGCCGGAAAGGTTACCCCTCCGGCTCGGCTCCAGAACCGGACGTGACAATTTTTCGTCATCCGGCTCCTCAGTTATTTGGCCAAATTATTGGCACTTCTTTATTGGCAGTGACTATGTGTTAACCAGTACGTTGTTGGGTGATTCTTTTGCGCATTTGTCACGGTATTCGGCAAATCCAATTCAGTGAAGTAAAGGCCGCACACGGCGCATTTACCTTGTTGTTTCTTCAACGCCTCGGCGACCTTTTTATCGAGTCCCGGATATCTGCCCATTCGCGTTGCCCAGTATAGCCAGTCCCCATCAAACGGGCTGCGCATCCCCTTTACCTTTATATGACGATGAATTGGAGTCTCTTTATGACCAAACAAGGGCGGGGAGTCTTTGTCTTTGAATACTAGTGTCCCCTTATGTCTGATCCAATATCGTTCATATATCCAGTGTCTTGATTTCTTAGGATGTCGTCGCTTCGCCCAGGCCCACAACATCTGAAATACCACGTGCTCGATTTTTCCGAAGGTTTCTTTTGATACAACTGTCGAGTAATAGTTACACCATCCCCGGATTACTGGGTTTAGCGCGTAGATCAAACTCCCCTGATCGTTGCTTCCATATCTATGAATGATGCTCCTTAGCTTGGCGACGTGGCGCTTTATTCCGCTGTTGCTTGGTTTAATTATCCTTATAATACGCTGGGAATTGTCATCCGCAGGTGTACTTTTCCCTCTTCTACGCTGAGGAAATTGCCGTACTGTGAATCCCAGGAAATCAAATCCTGGTTTTTCATGTACTAGGCGATCCACCGTGTGAACAAATTTAGTCTTTTCCGGTTTCAACTCCAGTCCCACTTTTCCCAACCAGGTTTCTGTCAGCTTTCGGACCACTTCTACCGATGGGGCATCTCGATGAAGGATTACGAAGTCATCTGCATAGCGGATGACTTGCGATTTCCAATGAAGCGTCTGCCCGTTTATTCTCTTTTGGGTAGGGAGTGCTGCTTCAATGTCTGTTTCTAGCCCATGCAAGGCTACGTTCGCCAATAATGGACTACAGATGCCCCCTTATGGTTAGCAGATGCCTTAATGTTTATAATAATTTATATCAACTTCATATAGTCCTGTGCACCGTAGAAAAAGCGCATAATATTTACAATTTGAGAAGCTTCATTGATTTTATATACAAGCACATAATTCTTAATCAATGCCTTATGGTAGCCTTCTTTTCCTAACCGCTTATCTTGACACTTTTCATACATCATTGGATTGTTCTTTAGAAAACCATAACATGTATCAACTTCATCCAGGAAATCTCCAGCAGCCTTTGGATTGGCCAACTGTCCGGCAATGTATGAAACAATATTGTTTAAATCTTGATGCGCAAGTTCTGAAACCAGCAATTTATACATTGTATTTCGCTCTTATGCTCTTTAAAGAAGCATCAGCGTCAAGCACTTTTCCTTCCGCTAGCTGTTCCTCGGCTTCAATGAGCTTACTATATACGTCAAGCATGAACATCTTTTCTTCATACATTTTCATACTCATGATTACCATATCGCCATAACCGTTTTTTGTTACAAAAATAGGTTCATTGGATGCGTGACACATTTGAGAAATCTCACTTGTGTTTTTCAAATCTCGAATTGGAATGATCTGAGGCATAACATTCAGCTCCCTTCTGTGGCTTTATTGTACCATAATTATGCCCCACAATCAATGTTTCCATTCATTTTAACCGCCTACAACACTAATATTCCCCTCGCATCATATACACTGGCCTTATTTTCATTCCGTATCGCCCGATCAAGCGCCATAATCAATGCCACTGCACCATCAATCGGCTCGGTGCTTTTTTCTTTGTCTGGCTTAAGATTGCCAGTTGGGTCAGTTTTTACATAGATATTATCCATCATCCAACGGAGAAATGGGTTACCCCCATGTGCTATATTCTTCTCTAAGGTAAGCTTCATGAGTTCTTTGGTTGCTGGCGACATATCCTTGTAGCCTTGTCCAAAAGGAATGACGGTAAAATCCATGCCCTCTAAGTTCTGGACCATTTGTACAGCACCCCATCTATCAAAGGCAATTTCTTTGATGTTGTACTTGGTGTTGAGTTCTTCAATAAAGGTTTCAATAAAGCCGTAATGGACCACATTACCGTGGGTGGTCTTAATGTAGCCCTGCTGCTGCCAGATGTCATAGGGCACATAATCTCGCCGAACTCTTGTAGCCAAGTTATCTTCAGGAATCCAAAAGTATGGCAGCACTACAAATTTCTCAGTGCTATCACGTGGCGGGAATACCAGGACAAAGGCGGTAATATCTGTGGTGCTTGATAAATCAAGTCACCCTACCTCTGTGTGTAGAATATGTTTCTCTTTCAAGGTCAATGTTGTGTTACCGCCTTCCCTCTGCAGGCATTACCCTGCTTCCTCGGTAGTATGCAGTAATCTGACTCCCTAGCGCTTTCGGCCTTCTCACTTTATTATCGCTTGGTGGCCTTACTTCCTCTGCGTAAAGAGCTGCTAGGGTCTCCCACGTTGACGCATCATAACTATGTGTAACATGCCAAGGTCACCGACCCCGGGGAAGTCAAGGTATTCTTGCATAGCGAATATCTTGATGTTGTTTTCTACTCGGTTCACAGTATCAACCTTCCCGATTGGGATTTCGAGGCTCTATCCCTTCAGCTTTCGCTTTCGGCCTACTACCTTGCTGTCTACGCTTAACGACATAGGTTACCCTATGCCGCCCAAGACTCGCTATGAGTGATTTGCTAGATCTTTCTCAGTGGGATTCCCACCCACTATATGATGCGCCCCTGCGTGGCGCACGAAGAACGAAATCGCTCACGCGATGGCCTTGATAGTCCCCCGTAAATAAAAATTTCATGAAAAATGTAAAAAGTACGCCCTTTTGTGGTATTGTTTAATCGCCAAACCAAACAAACCAGAAAGGAGGAACGTACTTTTTACTTTATGATTATACCATGTCCTAAGACTGAAATACATACGTTTTTTAACACAGCTAGAGCTCCTCCTGATGCCATGAATTGGCTTCACAAAACCAAAAAATCAGGAGGTAGTATGTCTATGCAACAATATAAACAAGAGATTGAGCTATACTTTGAACTTAAAGGGACTCCGGAATCTTCACGGGAATCCTATTTGCGAAGAATCTTTGCCTTCATCAATTATATGCAAAATCAGCACAAATGCATGGAAGACGTTACAGATAGCGATATCCAACAATATGTCCTCTATCTCAAAAAGGAAAAGGGTCTGTCAGCTGGAACCATTAATTGTTACATTTCCGCTGTGAAATTCTTTCATACCTGTATCATAGGTAAAGAGTGGAACCCCTTAAAAATTCCCCGGATGAAAAGAATACGTAAGTTTCCAGTCACCCCAGCTAAGCAAGATGTGCTGGCAATATTAAATAAAGCTGCGAATCTAAAGCATAAAGCTATTTTAGCATTACTATACGGTAGTGGTCTCAGGGTCAGCGAAGTAGCTAAATTGAAGATTTGTGACATTTGTAGTAAAAGTATGCGCGTACGGGTAGAAAACGCCAAACATAATACAAATCGATACACCATCTTGTCAGAACTGGCCCTTGATGTATTGCGAAAGTACTTCCGGGCCTATTTTTCAAGCTACCAAATGGACGATTGGTTGTTTCCAGGACAACACAAAAGCGAGCACATTAACGTCAAGTCCATCAAAAATACCATGATTAAGCTGCGCAACCAGTTGCAAATAAAACAAAATATTTCTGCCCATACGCTTCGGCATTGTTTTGCTACACATGCCTTAGAGGATGGGGTCGATCCCGTGTTTATCCAGCAAATGCTGGGGCACAAAAATCTTCAGACTACAATGACATACCTGCATATGACATCGAAAAGCCTTATGGGCATTAAGAGCCCTCTTGATACTACTGGAAACAGCAACTCCAAATGACTACAGTACAGGATGTTTTCCTTAAGTTTTATCCCCAGTATGAAAAAAGCTATGCTCCATACATACAACAAGCCAAAGCCGCTAATGATATCATGCGCTGCAGGACAGCAGCTTTAGGTGGTCATACGTTTGAATGCGAAGAATGCGGCCATATAGTTGTTCGTTACAATTCATGCCGGAATCGGCACTGCCCTTTGTGTCAGGGTATTAATAAGGCAGTTTGGGTAGACGCAAGAAGCAAAGATATCCTCAATGCTCCTTACTTCCATGTGGTGTTTACTTTACCATCACAGCTTCAGCCATTGGTTTATCAAAACCAGGAATTGCTTTATGGCTTGCTGTATCAAGCGGTAGCCCAAACCTTGGCGGAACTTTCCCAAGATACCAAATATCTTGGCGCACAGATCGGCTTTTTTTCCTTACTGCATACCTGGGGACAAGATTTGCACTATCATCCGCACATCCACACGGTGGTATTGGCAGGCGGACTAACAAAAAACAATCAATGGCAAAACAGCAGTAAGAAGTTCTTCCTTCCAGTAAAGGTGTTAGCTAAAAAGTTTCGGGGTAAGTTTCTTCACCACATCAAGCAATACTACCGCCAAAACTTGCTGATGTTTTATGGAGATGCCCAGAAATATCAACAGCCAAAATGTTTCCGGGAGTTACTCAAGCAGTGTTATGCCAAAAACTGGTACATTTACACAAAAAAGACTTTTTCCGGTCCACTCGCTGTTGTTCGATATTTGGGAAGGTACACGCACCGGATAGCCCTATCCAATACACGCATTGTCGCCATGGATGAACATACGGTGACAATTACCGTAAGAGACTCTAACGACAACAACCAGACAAAAACGCTAACGCTCAGTGGCGTTGAATTCATTCGGCGATTTTTACTGCATGTACTTCCCAAAGGTTTTGTCAAAATCAGGCATTACGGACTCCTTGCCAACCGAAACAAAAAGACCAAGCTGGAACTAAGCAGAAAACTAACTTTAAGTCCAACCTACAAACCAAAATTTGAAGGTCTTACAACTGTTGAGATTCTATGCATTCTTGTAGGCAGGGATGTAACGATGTGTCCTGTATGTGGAAAAGGTAAATTACAGGCAAGCTATTCATTAGCCAAAGGGGCATCGCCTTAATGTTGCAGAAATTGAATAGATACTGCCAAGACCTATTTGGGGGAGGGGGAAGGTATGTCCAAATCAAGACAAATGAACCCCCATTTATTACAAATTAGCAAAGTAAAGCACAAAAAATGTACGAAAACAGAAAAAATCAACGATCAAAAACCGAGAGAAAAAGATTGAAATTCCATAGCTGGGCAGCCCGCGACTTCATTCTTCCCGGACAATCAAAAATTTTGCGCGTAGATAATTTTGTGGCTCAACTGACAGCCGGGAGCCGTTAGTTGAGCCTTTTTGCGCGCAAAACTTCCGATTGAAGTACCAGTAGGTAAGGGGCATCCTCGCACGCATTTTGCGCCGTTCGGACTCCCTTTTCCCCTGATTCACACACGGCGTGAAACTTTCGCTTCACCGCGCGTTCCATCAATATTTTATGGTTAGTCAACAACAACTTTTCTCTCATCCTGTTAAGCTTTTTCTCCGATTTTACAGGTAATTTCGGATGTACCGCAGTCCAGTGGATTCTTTCATGACACGTTTTACAAACACTCGCTAAATTTGGGACACGGTTAAGGTCTTTCAAAGACAAAGATGGTCGAATGCGGTGAAATTCCACATTTTCACTCCCAAGCTTTACTTTGCACACTCTACATGTCCCTTTATCCCGGTTAAATGCATACGCACAGTTTAAATGATACTCAAAGTTATACCCTAAACCGTTTGTTTGACTCGCAATTTTGCTCGCGTTGAGCAATTTGTCTTGGCGAAATAATCCCTTGGTCTTTCCTGTCCGTTGTTGATACCTCTCGCGCCCTTCCTGCGTGTATGGAGTTTCCTCTTGATTTTTCAGTTTGGTTTTTCGCCATTTGCAAAAGGCCAGAGAGGTAAGTCCAATTTTCTGTCCGTTTACTTCTAGCATCGGTATTTTTGTTGTATATTGACTATGCACCGATGATAAATTGTCAGTCTGATTCGCAGGAATCGACCGACCACCAATTTTCTTCATTTCACGGCGGGCAAGGTACATAAGATTCCAAGAATGTTTGTTTATATCCGTTGTGATTTGAGTCGCCTTGTCATAGTAATTGATGATTCCCCGAATTTGACTGTTTAGCAGATGGATGTGCTTTATTGTCTGTTCTGGCGTCCCTTGTTTACTTATCTGCCGTATGGGTTCGCGTAGGCTGTTTATTTTGTCTTTAAGCCGTAAGGGATTGGGTCTTGTTTTTGTCTTGTATCCTTTACGCGCCTTAGCGAACTTAATGACCTTGAAGGTAAACCCCAGGAATTCTATTGGTTTTTTCCTGACGTTCGTGATTCTTGTTTTTTCTTCTGATAGTGCCAGTTTATATTTGGACATAAATTCTGTCTGTAGGCGGAATTTCCACTTTTCTGCATTGGTTTTTGTGTTGGTGACAAGTACCCAGTCATCCGCATAGCGGATAACATACGCCGGTTTTAGTGCGCTACGCTCCCGTAAGGCTTGTAACTTACCATCCTTTCGCGTGTATGCATACCGGGTTTTCTTTTCTTCCCAGGCATTGGCAACTGACCAGTCGAATCGATTTAAATACACATTTGCCAGTAGCGGCGATATGATTCCGCCTTGCGCGGCTCCCATTAGATTTCGCTTAACTTCGCCCATAATTCCGGCTTTAAGCATTTGTTTAATTATCATCAAGACTCGTTTGTCCCTGATACCCATATGCCAAAGTTGTTTGATCAGCCGGGTATGATTTATGGTATCGAAATAAGCTTTTATATCTCCCTCGACGATCCAGTGGTATCCAGTTTTATGGACGATGTCTGCTATTCTTTCCAAAGCCATATGTGTGTCTCGGTAGGGTCGAAATCCATAAGAATGACTATAGAACTGAGCCTCGAGGATTGGTTCTATGACGATGCGAACACATTCTTGGATAATGCGGTCTGTAACAGCGGGTATTCCCAGCGGTCGAAGGCTTATTTTTCCCGGTTTGGGGATGTACACTCTGCGTATCATCCGAGGTTGGTACTGGCTAAAATGTTTCTGGATTGTATCGATAACTTGCTCATAGGGTAATTCAAGCATTTGCCGCATGGTTTCGTTATCGGTTCCCGGCGTGTCAGCTCCACGGTTTGCTTTAATATTGTGGACTGCGGTTTGTATGGTAACCCCTGATATGATGATTTCCAGCAGACCGTTATGTTTTATAGCTTTTCTATCTTTTTTTGCTTTCTGGGTCTTTGTATACAACTGGTCAAGGTATTGATACAGTTCCTTTTCGTCGGCAGGAACTTTTAGGACGGGATAGTTAGATTGTTGTTCCAAGCATCAGCCTCCTCGTTTTCGATTTGGCCAGCTGGTTTCATGTCAGGTATGGCTCCACGCCTTCCCTAGCAGGTTGTGTTGACTTTCATATAAATATTGACTATGCCCCTTCACTCCATGGACATTACTCCATTTCATCATTACTACGGGCATTTCCTCCCATTTCGAGTCATCTGCTTTTATCTGCATTAGCATTCTCGTCCGAAGTTCCACTGTTTCTTACATTCTAGCTTTACATAGTGACTTTAACCTCTTCCTTTGGCCCGCCAATCATCTTTTTGACCATTATCGGCGGTCGTAAGACTCCAAACCTCATTGGGTTATCATTGGGTTTGGAACAGGAATGAAAAAAGGAATTTCCATTCCTGCGCTTGGACTCCACGAAGGGAGTAAATACCTTCAGTTAGGTATCTTGTTCTTTACGGGTCGTACATACGGAAGTTCCTGATGAGTAGGCATGATCACTTTATAGCCCCCCGACTACTTCGCTAACCACTTCACAGGTCTGCTTTTCGCCGTCTTCACCGAGCTTCGTACCTCAGCAGGATAATCTACTTAAGTCACGTCGGAGTATTAGGGATGGTCTGCCGATATTCAGTCCATAGCAGGTAATGCTCCTGCCAATTTGAATGTAAAATTCGCTTTATGCGCCTGGTTTTATTGCTCATTTCTGCACAGGTTGTCCAGGAACAGTGCGCACCCCTTTCCGAACCGTCCCCGTTGGCACTTCATGTACTTTAGCCATAAGGATTAAAGAACGCCGTAAATCGACAGGATCAAAGTCAGCGGGCCGACCTTTGGAAGAATAGTGTTCACATAAATAAGGAATGGCAGGATCTAGATTGAGTAGCCATAAAGCGGCTACTGACTGACTAAAAGAGAGTAGTCTATGTGTCAGCCTGATATAAAGGGATTAATTGCATTTTGAGAAAAAGTTGATAATTTTCATGGGAACGGCAAGCAGTTAACATAAGAACAACACCTCCGACGCAAGGTATGGCAGACAGTACCATCCATTCGCCATTATGGTGGTGTTTTGGAAAAGTCAAGTTTTATTTTCAAATCCAAATTATTTCCCCTGATTTGGGGAGGTAAACAAAAAAAGGCCCTCTTGCGAGGGCAGGAAATTCAAGATTTTAGAGTTTATGAAAATACTCATTTTTAGCAGGGGAGGATTAAATTATAGAACATAAAATGACCGATTTCAATAATTATTTTCTTATTTTTTGAGAAAATAATTACCAATACAATGTCTTTGTGAGAAACTTCTATGAATGAAAGCCTCTTTAATGTTACACTATAACCATAGAATTGCATTGATGAAAGGAAGAAAATAGTGCCTTATGATGCTCACAAACCTATGACTCCTGGTGGCAAACTAAGACAAGCAAGGACGATAAAAAAACTTAGCTTAGATAGCTTAGCGGAGTTATCAGGCGTTTCAAGACCGACTATAGCCCGCATAGAAAAGGATGAGTATAAAAGACTTCCTTGTGATATTATTGAAAAACTTCTTCCTTATTTAGACCTAACGATGGAAGAAGTTAAAGAAGAACCCAGAAATGAACTTGATCATTTGCCTCAATATTTACGAGAATTTGTCCTTGATCCGGCAAATGCTGATTTCATAGAATACTGCTACCTAGAAAAGCGGCGGAAAGAATTGGAAGTCAAAATGCTAACTAAAGATTAATTGATAGTTAGGGAGGCATCAAAAATGAATCGAAAAGCGGTTATTGTAGGAGCTACGGGTTTGGTCGGCAAAGAACTCCTACAACTGCTATTAAGCGCTCCCGCGTATATAGCTATAACGCTACTTGTTCGACGACCAACGGGATTAACGCATCCCAAGCTCCATGAGAAGGTGATTAATTTCGATCTCTTGGAACAATCGGATGTTGATTTGACCGGCACGGATGTATTTTGCACCCTTGGAACAACGATTAAGAAAGCTGGAACCCGAGATGGTTTCCGAAGAGTTGACTACGATTATCCATTGACGCTCGGTAAAATGGCCAAAGTGCAGGGAGCAACACAGTTGCTAATTGTAACATCAATGGGAGCGAATCCGTCATCGCCTATCTTCTATAATCGCGTGAAGGGAGCAACCGAGAAGGCATTGAGTGATCTTGGCCTTCCGACGCTGCAAATATTCCGTCCATCCCTTTTGCTCGGTGACCGGAATGAGTTTCGAATTGGCGAGAAAATCGCTTCAGCTGTTATGAGAATACTTGCTCCTTTATTTTTGGGGCCATTACGAAAGTACGGTGCCATTGAGGCACGCTCTGTCGCCAATGCAATGATGCTAGCGGCACAAAGAAACCTATTGGGAATCCATATCTATGAAACAGACCAGATCACCTTGTTAAATCATAAAATATAAATTAATCTACGTAAACCCGGAGATACTGTTTGGAAAATAGCTGCTACATATGCAACCCAAAGACAAGTCGCGTGTTAGGAGAAATGATATGGCTGAAAATTTTGTATCTAACTTGTTAATACCTGAATTGTTGTGCGCTGATTTCAACAAAAGTCTCAATTTTTACACAGAAATCTTAGGATTTCAGATTAGATATGATCGAGAAGAAGGGTTCGCCATGCTTGAAAGAGAAGGCGTCCAAATTATGCTAGATCAAAATAGATCCGATAATTGGGTGTCAGGGCCGCTTGAATATCCCTATGGTCGTGGTATTAATTTGCAAATAAAAACGACCTCTATAATAGATCTTTATGAGTCCGTAAAAAAAGCAAACGCCAGAATTTATCTACCCCTCAAAGAAGAGTGGTATCAAGCAAACGAAATTATGCTTGGATGTCTTCAGTTCATAGTTTTTGATATTGATGGTTATATGCTTCGCTTTTCTCAGGATATCGGTACAAAACCAGTATAAGCAAGCTTTGAAAGCGCCAGTTAGGTCTTGAAAAGATCTGCTTTAAAAACATGATCACCGCAAAATAGTAGCCATATTATACTGGCTATTACTTTGCGGTGTTTTTATTTTTGCCGTATTATTGTGGAGCAAAATTGTCGTCGATAACTCCGTTCTCTACAAGTCAGGAAGAACGAAATCGCTCTCGCGATGGCTTATTTACAGCTCAGCCCGGATAAGATACAATTGTAATGAACACATTGCAAATCGTAGGGAAAATATCGAAATAAGTCGAAAAAGATTGAGATTCCATAGCTGGGCAGCCCGCGACTTCATTCTTCTGGGGCAATCAAAATTATGCGCGTAGATAACTTCAGAGGCTAACCTTGCAGCTTCTGCTGTGAAGTTAGCCTTTTTTCGCGCAAAACTTCCGATTGAACCCTGTATGAACCGTCCCGATTGGCATCTTCGCTGAATAATGCTTTTGACTATCTGCCGTTTTCCCTTTAATGAGCCGACACCCGGCAAATATATTTCGATAGAGCAAATTACTGCATGCATCTATACACCAACAATCTGAACAAAAACTTTCCGGGTACGCGGCCCGTCAAATTCGCAAAAATAGATTCCCTGCCAAGTACCCAACAACAAATTATTGTCCAATACTGGCACGGTAATGGAGCAACCCATCAGCGAGCTTTTCACATGAGCAGGAGAATTTCCCTCCATGTGGCGAAATGGAAGTTTGGGAACCATATGTTCAAGCGCGGCCAGCATATCAGTAACCACATCCGGATCGGCATTTTCATTGATCGTTACACCTGCTGTGGTGTGAGAAACAAATACTTGGCAAATCCCCTGCCGAATCTGACTACATTTAACCACTTCCTTGACCTTGGCTGTTATATTAATAAAACATTCCTTCGGAGTATCCAGATAAAATTGCTCCATGACTTCCACCTCTTATTTTGTCTACTATTAAAAATTCAGGAAAGAATGTGATTATATGATTCTTGTAAGTGCTTGCCTTCTCGGCCATTGTACAAGATACGATGGCGGTTCCAATGACATAGCATTGCTTATGGAGCAAGCTAAACATACTCAATTTATCGCTTTTTGCCCAGAGATAATGGGAGGATTGCCTACCCCTCGACCCGCTGCAGAAATTACTTCAGGTTCTGGCGATGATGTACTTATTGGGCAGAGTACGGTTCTAGACAAAAGCGGAAAGGATGTTACCTCTTTTTTTATTTGCGGTGCTGAAAAAAGCACTCAGCTAGCAAATAAACATAACATTACTGCGGCTATACTAAAGCAGCGTAGCCCATCTTGTGGTAGTCGTCAAATTTATGATGGCACTTTTAGACACCGTACCAAATCAGGTATGGGGGTAACGGCAGCTATGCTGCATAAATTAGGTATCCCTTTATATTCTGAAGAAGATATTACACCAGAGCTACTGCAAAAACTTCTCAAGTAGATATATCACTCATGAAATTTGCCAAATTTGACTAAGTACACTATACTGATATTATCATAGGAGGTGTCACCATGTCCAAGAGTAAAAAAACAATAAAATGTGGAACTATCAATCCGAATACACTAAAAATTGCCGGTAAACCGAATCGGGCTATGACCCCGGAGGTTAAATCAGCTTCTATCTGGGTCGACCGAAAAAACGACTACTGGCGTCATAAGGAAAAACAAAAAATCCGCCGTTATTCCGATGAATATGGAATGCGGCGGATTTTTTGTTATCTTACCGGCAATACAGCATGTGTACTGCATTAATGATGCTGCTTGGCGAATGCCGTCCACCAGCCTCAAACCCGGCAGAAGGCAAAAAAATACCCAGCTTAGTGCTGGGCCAAAGAAAGTGAATTAAATTTGACAACTAAATTATATATCTTCATTGATGTAATTTCAATCATACTATACTTTTTTAAACTTTATCTTTTAGTTCAATTCATACTATTTTTAGCTCTTGTTATCCGGAACAGTGGTTTCCCAACACCGGACAAGTGGTGTAGTTGGCTCCAGAATACTCAAGCTTCTACATAAAAAACCCATTTACACTATGTTCGCATAGACTTAGGGGGGGCGCTTTTCCGACCCCCAACACACGTTCGATACATTTAATATTCATAGCAGTAAAACCCTTATATTTCAAGGCCTTGCCCCCCTTAACCCCGCCGAATTTCTTTTAGGGGGGTGTCGACCCCCAACATACGTTCGCCCCATTTTGAACGTCTATGAAAACATAAAAACACACATTTTAAATTTATCAAAACCCGCGAAGCCTTGCAGAATAAGGCTATTTTCGCTCTATCACCGCAACTGACTCAACATGCGTTTTGATAAAAAGGTAATACTAATACGCGTAAATATACGATTTGCGTAAAGGTTCAGTAGCTTTTACCCAGGGGGTAAGAGGGGTAGTTATCTATCCTTTCGATTAACATTCAATCCAAATTAGCGACTGATTTTTGCATACTCCCGGTACCCTAGCGCAGACAAATAGTCTATTAGAGCTTGTGCTTTATTTCTTATAGGCTCGTCATCATTCAGTGCTTTACCAATTATATTTTTTGCATGTTCTTCAACATGATGAACTGCCCAACGCTGTTTTAATCCTCTCATTAATAAGTCAAGACATTCCACCGCTTGATTCACGGATATTCTATCATCAGTATCCAAATGTTCCACAACAAGCCATGAAGGTTCAACTATTCCAACTAACTTAAGTGACCTACTAAGTTCATTTAAAGACCAAGTTATATCCATTGGATAAATAATAAATAACCAACCAAAAGACATGATCTCGGTTTTGTGGATTTCTGGCTCTACATTTTGATACTGTTTTCTCCACTCCCAAAGATTTTGGAAATTAATACATACTTCAGGAGGAACATCTCTATTATCTCTAAGCCATCGTCCTACTGTCTCAATTGCACTGGCCCTTTGTATATCTGAAGCTTGCTTAAAGAAGTTCTCAATTAAACCGTCATCAGAAGTAAGCGATATCACCCCCCACCCATATAATACCATTAAATGTTCCGTGACTTTTTCCAGTACTCTGTCGCGACCATCCGTTGTCTGAGCTTGGAACAAATTTGATACCGCCCACTGGTATTCTTCCTCTAATATTTCATACACCTCAGAATAAACGTTCCAAGATAGGATATAACTTTCCCATGCGCACCATCGATACTTTATCCACAATGGATCTGAAGGGAATATTTTTGTGATAATTCCCTTAACCCACTGTTTATCTATTGTTAATAAGCGAACAAAGCAGTATCCATAAATAGATCGAATTGCAAGCGAAGGATCTTCTCGTATGTCAAGGTGCCTTTCAAGAACTCCTCGCACTTCCCTAACACTTTCGATACTCCACTGATCTACTTCTGTTATTTCTTCAAAAAAGCGTTTAACCCATATGGCATATTCAATTGTGGCTATTAAGGCTTCTCCACGAGTTGTACCTATAGCAAAATCCAGAGGGTCTGAGCGCGAAGACAAGAACCGTTCTTCCATTTCAGAGGCCGGCTCAGTGTCCTCAACAAGTTGGTTTAGTATATCCCAACAAAGATTTCGCAACTGAAAAGGGATTCGGGTTTCCCCTTCTTGAAAACCAGTTCTAAGTAATGATGCTATATTCCTCCGTGTCCAGGTCCATCCTTTATCCATATCACCGTATTCTGATATACGCCCTGGAACCTCAACCGGCTCATTGACTATCCACTTACATAAATTCAGTACTGGAACCCAATTAAAGATTTTCTTATCATTTAACGCTTGAGTCAAACCCAATATCACATAACTGACATATGTGGGGTCAACACCCCTAAATGATAGGGCCTCTTCTGCAATCTCCGTGGGTCGTGCCTTAACAACACCTAGCAGCACCATCCCTAACCCTTCACGCGTTGGCTTACCCCAGCCCTCTTCTGGCTCCCATGTTGCTACATATTTAATTAAATCAGTGATAGGCATTTTTGACGCCTCTTCTGTTTCTAAGCAGCTTGAAAATCCCATCCTTGTCTCCGTATAAACGGAAAATTCAGGGTGATGTGCAGGCCCATATTTTTTGATTAGTTCATTATATTTCTCTTGCCAATCTACCGGCAAATCTTCGCAAATAAGAGAGAGATGGTTTCTCCTCCAAGCGTTATCACGATCAAGATTGGGAGAACTTTCAGTATATTGGGGACCTGCCATAATCCACCCTAAGATTACTTCCTGTTCTGTTCTTTTAAGTTCTTTAAACCCCTCACGCAGAAGTAATGAATATTCATGTTTCACCACTGCATCTCTAAAAAGTTCTTCCGTAAGTATAGCTTCAACAGCTAATTTCTTTGCCAATACAAAACGAACGCGCAGTGTATGCAGAGCAATTCGCTCGAAAATTGTCCCATTTCTTTTGCGCAAAATACTAATTACTTCTTCAACGTCTTGAGTACTATTAGCAACCTTTTCAATTACATCTCGAACCGCAGTTACAAGATAATTTATAACATCTCTTCCTTTGTTTTGAGGATGATCTTCTACGGTTGCATGCCAGAAACATGATAGATCCTTTCCGGAAGCAATCTTTATTTCAACAGCCCGTTCAAGTAGTGTACATAAAAAAACCAATATTTCTTTGGGAGCCGCCAGTACCAACTCGGGTAACACATTTTTTAATATATTTTCATAGCTATGTAACTCCATTTTAATGCTTATCCCATTATCTCCACCAATTCTATTCTCTTTAGCAGTAATATCCAGAACAGAAGCAGCTAATTCTAGTGCTAATCTTGATCGGCCATTTTGAGCCAAATAAACAATTGCCTTTCCGGCTTTTTCTGGAAGCAAAAAGTAAATATAAGGCTGAACTTGCATCCATTTCGTTTCTCGCTTAAGAATAGGAAAACCTTCTTCAATTGGCATAGCTAAAGCAGCATTAATAAAGTCTCCATGAATTCGCAAATTATCATTAATGGGTATACTCATTATTGTTTTACTAACTAGAGACGGGTTGTATGGAGCCATGCGCGCTAGATAATCTGATTCTAGCCAGAAAGGAAAAGATATATACCCTTGTTCTCTCACCACATTAGGCGGTTGCTTAAATATATTTCTTTCTTGTAGAAAGGGAATCCAATCCGGACTAGTTAACTTTTCAAAAAAATACTCGTAGTTAGAATATCGTTTTTGAATCTGCTCTAACACTTTGTCAACAATTTCTGGTGTAATCATGTTGTCTCACCTTCTTTAATTAGCTTATCGATGTCATCAAAATCAGCAGTTGTTTTCGGATAAAATTTCTCTAAAATGAACTCTTCAAAAGAACTTATCATACTAAAAAAATCCTGATACACAACAGATTTACGATGATGTGCTACAGCCACAAAAAAATCTCTCAACATTATCCAAGATCGCATATTCTCTCTTTCAAAATCACTAGGAAGAATTCGTCCTTCCCCATCAAATTCTCTGAAAAATTGCCGCACTTGTTCAGATCTAGGAATATGGTTACTCTCCCCAAGATAAAGTTCCACAATTTCAAGAAATTTTTTTAGACTGCCATCAATTTCACCAGACCACTCTCCTGAAGTTCGACACCTAGTTTCTTTAAGTAAAAATTGCCACTGGGTTTCCAAATCTTTTTTGGTCAAACTTGCTTTTTCTTCAGGAACACTTACAGATATTACTTCAGGTAGTTTTTCCATCAATTCTCTGACAGAATGCGCTGCTTGTGCCAAACAATCTGTATTATCTGTATTTTTTAGAGCAAACAGCGCACCCAAATACATATTTGCAAGTATTTCAGACTTTCGACTGAGTTCAAAATGCAATGCAGCTTGCCTCTCTGTTAAATTACCCGTCATACTCAATCACCCACCATTATTATCAATGATCTTTAGTCGTAATTGCTCCATACTAGTTGCCGCGTACCCCGTTTGATGGACAGTAGAAACACATAGTATACTGATATCAGAGAGGGGATAGAAAAGATGAAGCAAGCTAAGAAGTACAGCGCAGAATATAAGATGGAAGCAATTCGACGATTGGAGCAGACGGGTGAATCGGTCGCTAAAGTGGCTGCTGATCTTGGGGTTAATGAAAATACGATGCACGGATGGATAAAGCGGCACCGTGAAAAACCGGTAAATCCTTTTCCCGGCAGCGGCAAGCTCAGCGACGATGATGAAAAGATGCGTAAGCTGGAACGAGAAATTCGTGAGCTGCGGGAGGAAAATGAGATTTTAAAAAAGGCGGCGCAGTACTTCGCCAAGAACCTCAAGTAAAAAGGTTCGAGTTTATCGCAGAACACCGCCATGAATATCGGGTAGCGAAGCTATGTGAAGTGCTCTTTGTTGCAAGAAGCGCTTATTACGCATGGGAAAAACGCCCGGCAAGCAATAGAACGCTTGAAAATCAAGCATTAGCTGAAAAAATCAAAGAAATTCATGAAAGAAAGAATCGGACCTGTGGCAGCCGGAAGATGACCCGGGAACTACGACGACTCGGCAATCATGTAAACCATAAGCGGGTCGAACGAATCATGAAACAAGAAGGAATCCGCTCGAAAGTAGCCAGGAAGTTTAAGGCCACTACGAATTCTAACCATACCCTGCCGGTAGCTGAAAACCTCTTAAATCGTGAGTTCACAGCAGAAAAACCTAATCAGAAGATGGTAAGCGATATTACCTATGTATGGACTGAGGAAGGTTGGCTATATGTTGCTGGAATAATGGATCTTTGCGGACAGAAGATAGTAGGCTTATCTATGGGGGATAGAATGACGAAAGAACTAGTGATAAACGCTTTGAAGAGCGCTTATTTTCGGGTGGGCCGGCCAGAAAACGTATTACTTCATTCGGATCGAGGCAGCCAGTACTGCTCCCACGACTACCAAAAGCTGCTGAAAAGATATAAGTTCACTTGCAGTATGTCGCGGAAGGGAAACTGCTGGGACAACGCGCCAATGGAGTCATTCTGGGGGAAAATGAAATACGAATGGCTCAATGAGCATCGGTTTAAGACAAGAGATGAGGCAAGAGCTGCCGTCTTTGAATATGTTGAAATATTTTACAACCGACAGCGCTTGCATGAAACCAACGGCTATCTAACTCCGGAAGAATATTATTCAATCGCCTTGGCGGCGTAGGCAATTGTGCAAAACATTGCGAATGTAGAGACTGATGATTGTAGTGACTATAAACATCGGCTGTAGTGACTATATTTCACAAGAGGTTGTTATCATGTTTATACGAACAATAAAACGCAAGCTCAAAACCGATACGGCGTTTGATTTCAAGCTACTTGAATCTTATCGTCAGGCCGGATCGCCTCCCAAGCACAAGTTTATCAAAGGTTGGACGATAAAGAAGTCGGACATTTGGGCCATGGGCGACATATTCGTAGACGACATAGAATTTGATCTCGATTTAGCCGGGATGAGTCGTAGCGAAATCAGGAAAATTATCGCGTCGATACGAAAAAAGTTAGTGACTTTGTTGAAATAATGAGCATGGCTTTGAGATATTGAGAAATTCTTGGGTTTTTCCTGTCTATTTTGCGGGGGACGCCCCAAGTCTACCAATAATGTAATTTAAGAACTTTCTCACTAGAACTTTTTTCATGTTCCCTTTCACCAAACAACTCATCTTCTCTAGCCACCGTTGGATCAAACCAGTCCGCTTTTTTCGTCGCCCAGTCAACCCAATCGGCCGTTTCTTCATCTAGTCCCTCTTGGCCACAGGAAGCGGCGACAGCCTTGACATAAGCGCGGATTCTACACGCAGTCTCATAGTCGAGTGCGGCATTTTCCAGTGCTATTGTTCGCTCAACTTCCTTATTATATCTACTTCGCCGTTCTTCCTTCCGGCGTTCAGCTTCTGCCTTTTTACGAGCTTCCTCTTCTCTTGCTTCTCGGTCAAGGCGAATCACTTCAGACACCTCATAAAGTTCTATCAACATTTCACCAAGCCGAGATTCAATATTAATTTTATCCGTGTCTCTGAAATATCGGCTCTGCCGAATGCTTATTCTAAGCCTTCCGTTGAACACATAGTCATACTTACGAATCTGAGTTCTGATGCCCATGAGCTACGACGTTTCTCATCTCTATACTTAATAAGAGCCTGCGCTTCCTGTTTTGTGATCACATGCTCAACCTTATCCTGGCCCTCAGCAATTTCAATACGCACATGTTCATTCCTGACGCGAAGCGAAAGGTCATCATCGACTGATCCACCCAGCCTTTCAACCTGGCGAAATAAAGCGTCAAGTATTCGGTACACACGTGGAAGCGACTCATTGGAAATCACTCCGGCCAAAAAAGGCGGGTTGTAATAATAATCTTTTTTCCTTTGTGCTCCTTCTTCTTTACTATCCTTTTGATTCCAATTTTTAATGACACTCCTGTAAGCAGCTATTTTCTTATGCAGCTGAGCATTTTCAGCAGGCATCTCGATTTCCTTGACAGCGCTTAATATCTTTCCCCTTTCGGTATCTGATAGAAATTCGAGCGGTCTTTTGGCAGGATCACTACTCTTTTCCTTGACTCCCTCAAAAGTTTTTGCGCCAGTAATCTGAGTAGGCCCATTAGTTTTGGGCAGGGGAGTTTTCGCCACTTTCGCTCCGGCGCTAACTTTAGCCCAATACCCTAACGGAGGGGTAGGAACATTTAGCTTTTTGCAAATTTTATGAATCGCCACGTCTGATACTCCATATTGCGCAGCAACTTTAACAACCGGTTTTGCCCAAACCTCTTTGTACAATTTTTCTCGGTTATAGGTATTGTGCTTGCCGCTCACACCCCAATAAGGAACATAATCGTCTTCAGCATCATCATCTTCTAGCGTCTCCCCAGTTTCATCGCTAGGGTTATCGTCACTCTCATCCTTCGGCGCTTCTTCCGGAACGTCCTCATGATTCAAATCTTGTTCAACACTTTTTTCTGCAACTGCCTTGCGTATGCGTTTCGGTTTATCGTTGCCTGGAAGCGTTACTTCAGCAATGTGGATTCCGGTAACGGTAGCTGCTCAACGGGCTTGCCAAACTGTAATTTCACCCAGTATCCCGAGGGAGGAACCGGAACATCTGCTTCTTTGCACAATTTCAACAGATCATTATAGTTAGCGTTGTACTTTTTCGCGACGCCAGCTACAGATATTTCCCAAATTTCATTATAAAGCTGCTCCCTGGTTATTTTATTAACTTGTTCCTCAGTCAATATCCTTCCCCCTTTTGTCCAGTATGGAGTGTAGGTACTGCTGCAAGTCACCATGAACGTAGTCATTATCCCATGAAAGCGAAAACGCGTATTCAAACAGTCGTATATCGCCTACTCCGCGCTTTCGCTTAATATAAAAAGCAGGTCTTTTTTCATCTCCTCAAACTTAGAAATAATCGTTTCCAGGTTTTTTTCAATGTTTTGGACCTGAATATTCGTTATTTTCCCATGCTTATATGCTATCAGTCGCTCGTCAATAATGTGATAGCCCCAGCTTTCTGAATATCGATCTTCATGTTTAATCGCAAAACCTATTGGCAATAAATCATTTCTCATGCCAAGACCTACGGCCAAAGGAGAAATTCCCAGGTAGTCCGCCGCGATTTTCAAGGTGATTTTTTTGCAACTACGTATTTCATCATCAGAGTACTTACCCACTTTTTCACCTCCGCCTTTACCATATTATCTTCATTATATATTTCCAAACGATAATCTTCCATAGTTTTACATAAATCTATAAAAAAATAGTCGTCTAGAGCAACGTCTGACAACTATTTTTTAAACTTTACGTCATTCACTTTTCCCTTTATGTCCGCCCACATAATCCGCTCGTTCAAGGAATGTTCCACCAGCCATCGACCCAGCATAAAAGATCGCTTTTTTACCAAATCGCTTCCGAAGATCATCTACTACTCTATCCATGGCATGTTTCTTTTCTTCTCCTTCAAAAAACAGTTCCAACTGCTCATGTCCTTGTGGCACGATTTTCCCAGCAGTAATATTTACCGATCGCACCGGTTCGCCATGCCACCGCTTAATAAACTCCTGGCGTGCCACTTCACTAATGATATCTGTTGAATGTTCTGGGCGAAGCAACTTAATCCGTGCAGTAAAACCTAACTGAAAATTCCTATCAGAGTACCCTATCCCCAAATATACCTCACGGCATTTCTCCTGGTGCTTACGTAGCCTAGCGCATACATCTCCCACCATTTCCTTGATGATCATTAGAATTTCTTCTTTTACATAGTAATCCCGCATCAATATCTGGTTCTTACTATAGGATTTACTTTTCGGTCGTTCCCTCTGGCTAATGATGCTAGAATCCAAGCCCCATGCGTGATAATATAGCTGCAACCCCATTACGCCTAGAGTTTTCTGCAACCTCATTGGATTGGCGTGAGCCAGCGCCTCAATCGTATAAATCCCCATTCGTTTGAGTTTAGTATTGTATCCTTTGGATATGCCCCAAAACGCAGTCAGCGGCTGTATCTTCCATACCGTTTGCGGCACCATTTCATACGTCCATTTTGCAATCCATGGCGGACGCTTTTTGGCTTCATTATCCAATGCCAGTTTTGCCAAAAGCGGATTATCTCCAATGCCTGCAGTCACAATAAGACCTAACTCATCCTTCACAGCCTTCAAAATGGCTTCCGCAATCTTCTCTGCGGTTCCAAACAAATTTAGCGATGCAGTAACATCCAATATGGACTCATCAATGCTATAAACATGTAGGTCTTCATCTGTTACGAATCGGCGAAATATATTCTGTATCGCTTGGTTTATTTCAATATATAACGCCATATTGGGTTCTACTACCATAATCGGCGAGCACTTAGGAATTTCAAAGAGTCGATTTCCGGTCTTGATATTATATTCCAATTTAACCCTCGGACTACTTGCCAATACAACCGCACCGGTTCTCCTTAAATCCGATACTACAGCAATATAGGCTTCTAGTGGATCAAGCCCACGCCGAACTGCCTCTACGGATGCAAAGAATGATTTTACGTCGATGCACAATATGCTTCTGCAGGGAAAACAAGAAAAATCAACGAGCCCCATCGCTCTGGCCTTCTTGCTCTTTCATCTGCTCGTTATGCTCAGCCAAAAGCATTCCCGCCCACTTGACCATACACCGGTCGATGTAAACTACCCGAGCCATCTGCTGGTAAATAGGGATACTCAGTAAATCTATAGTATGTTCGCTCATCACTATCCACCTCTATAGATATAATAACAGAACATACGTTCCTTGTAAATATCAATAAACTTATTATAGGGTGTGTGGTACTTATTAACAAAATGAGTGTTTAGTTAGCACATGGTATAATTGAAATTACATGAAGGAGGGTGGATTATGAAGCAAGACATTGTTCTTGAAACACCTAGGCTAATCTTTAGGAAAATTTGTATTGACGATTATCAAGGCATATCCAAAATTCTACAAGACATTGAAGTCATGTATGCTTGGGGACATACCTTTTCCGATCAGGAAGTCACCGAATGGATCAATGAAAACATTATAAGATACTATAGAGATGGTTACAGCTATTGGGCTGTGATTGAAAAAAGCAGTGGGCAATTGGTTGGTGTCTGTGGAATAATTGCAGAAAGCGCAGATAATGAAGATTATGTTGGTATTGGCTACATATTCAACAAAGCATTCTGGCATCACGGCTTAGCGTTTGAAAGTACAAATGCTTGTAAAAGTTATGCTTTTCGTACCTTGAAAATTTCTGAATTAACTGCTCAGATCAGACCTGAAAACTTCAGCTCCAGAAATGTAGCCGAGAAACTTGGCATGTCCGTCATTAAGCAGTTTAACCGTAAGCGTCAAAAATGCCGTCACCTTGACAACAAGTCATTTGGTAACGGCATTAGTTTTACAGTAATCTGGAACAAAACTGGGCATTAGTCGTTGTAGTGCCTCAACATCATTTCGTATATCCCAGTTGGGTGCGTTTTTAAAAATATAAGTCAGGTAGGCATATGGATTGAGCCCATTTTCCTTTGCGGTTTCTATTATGCTAAACACAACTGCGCTGGCTTTAGCTCCTCGCGGTGTGTTGGCAAAGAGAAAATTTTTGCGGTCAATCACAAACGGCTTAATGCTGCGCTCGGCGCGATTGTTACTGATTTCCAGCCTTCCGTCCAGTAGATATCGTTCGACATATTTCCATTGCTCCAACGTATAGTGCACGGCTCTGCCAAATCCGCTCTTGGTAGATGCCTTTACTGTATGAAGGTACGACAAAAACTCGTCAAGCACTGGTTTTGCCAGTTCCTGACGCTTTTTATAGCGTTCTTCCGGTGTACAATCAGCTAGTTGGCGCTCAATAGTAAATAGCTTATCGCAATATTGTTTGCCACGTTGCGCCCCAGAGCCTTCTCGGTCTTTTTCCAAAAGGCCTTTTAGCGCCTCGTCAAATTTTCTTCTGGCATGTGCCCAGCAGCCCACAATGACGATTCGCTCCGGCAAGCTATGATACCCGGCATAACCATCCGTATGAAGGTAGCCGCTAAACTCCTGCAAAAATTCTAAAGGATGCTTTGCCTTCCGGTCTGGCTGATAATCACACAGCACAATAGGTATACTAGCACACCCGCCAGTTCTATACAGCCACATGTAGCTTTTGCTTTGCGCAGATTTGCCCGGCTCGTGAAGTACCTGTAAAATGGTTTCATCTGCGTGGAGCACTGGCTGTATGGAAAGTAGCTCTTTAAAGGCATCATAGATTGGCTCCAGCCAATCTTCAGAACACCGAATTAGCCAGTTAGACATAGTTTGTTTGGAAAGAGCTATGCCCATACGGCTCAAATCTTGCTCCTGGCGATGCAATGGCATTCCATTTGCAAATTTCTGTGTCATAATATGAGCAACTGCTTCTGGAGAAGCAAAGCTTCCTTTGATTACCGGCTTGTCCATTGGTGCCTTGATAATAGGCACGCTGCATGAATTGACTTCACAGTCGCGGCAGGCATATACATAGTCAATATGTTCTACGATAACTGCCTTGGCCGGGATGATCTTCAATTCGCGGCGGACATTTTTACCCATAATATGCAGTTTTGAACCACATTCCGGGCATTCCTGTTCATGTTCCGGTAAAAAATGCTCTACAACCTCTATTGGTAAATCGGCAGGAATGGTCTCTTTTCTTTCTTTGACATTCTTACGATAATGCTTCTGAACTTCAGTCAATTCAGGCTCGGGCACCCGTTCATCTGCTGTTGCCTCCGCCTCGTTAAAAAGATTAAACTGATCGTATTTGCTTTTTTCACTGGAGGAGCCGAACTGTTTTTGTTTGGAAAGACGCATTTGCTCCATCAGCCACTTGACCTGTTGAGTCAGTTCCTCATTTTGTATTTTTAGTGCCTCATATTCAGTACGAGAAACAGAGATCATTTCTTCTTGTGTATTAGTACCGTTCACTAGAATTTTCATGTAATAATTATACCATATTTTATGGCTTTTTTCCATGAAAAATCCGTTAAATCCATTGATTTTGCAGGATATTTAGGACTTTCAGCAAATTAGACGATTTGTATTTTATCGACTTTTTTATGCGCCCTCGGCTGTTGAATGCTTAACCCTTCCATTAGCCAACGAAACTGTTGTGGCGTAATGTGTTTGACCTCTTTTTCATCTTTTGGCCACTGAAAGCCTCCGTTCTCCAGCCGTTTATACAAAAGTACAAAGCCATCGCCATCCCAAAAGAGCGCTTTGATTCGATCACGCCGACTACCGCAAAACAGGAACAGACTGCTGGAGAACGGATCTAGGTGAAAGCATTGCTGTATGGTCGCTGCCAGACCATCAATAGATCTTCTCATATCGGTGTGGCCACAGGCGAGAAAGATATGTTCGATTTTAGATATATCACCTAACATAAATGTTTCAGTGCCAGAAGCGTAGCCTCCACGGTTACCATATCAGCGCCTTGATAGACATGGATTTGCATATCGTTACGCTCAATCGTGATAGCCAATGTTTCCGCACGATGCTTAGGCATCTTCATTTCTGCAAATACCGAACCCTGTACGGGAACAGCCTCGCTGGAGGCAGGGAGACTTACCGAAATTGCCCGGCAAGTCTCCTGACATACAAGTTTCTGCCAATGATAGTATGTTTTCACGTTAATGTTATTTTCGCTGCACCACGTTTTAATGGTTTTGCCACTGTTGCGGCAAGCCGTAACAATATTGCGCCATTTCTCCAATCGAACTTCATGCGTCACTTTCTGTACGCTCATAAAAGTAGACCTCCTGCGAGTTTCTAAGAATCCAAATGACTCCAACAAACTCTATGTGATTCTCTTGGACCTATTGTCTCATCCGGAGGCCTGGTTGTACATGTGACGATTTATTTGACGCTTACGTTTAACCGTTTGTATAGAGGTAAACTGGTGCCTCATCTTTTATACGGATGCTCAAAACCGCTTTCATAAGGCGTTTTAAAACCCATCTATATATAGAGAAAACACCCACCACTTACTCTATCAGTAAATGATGGGTGTTTAAGTTGGAGCGGGTGAAGGGAATCGAACCCTCGTAGCTAGCTTGGGAAGCTAGAGCTCTACCATTGAGCTACACCCGCATATATAATTGGTGGAGGGAGGTGGATTCGAACCACCGAAGTCAAAGACGGCAGATTTACAGTCTGCTCCCTTTAGCCACTCGGGAATCCCTCCATATGGAGCTGGCGATAGGAATTGAACCCACAACCTGCTGATTACAAGTCAGCTGCTCTACCAATTGAGCTACGCCAGCATATTATTATTGGTGCCGAGGACCGGAATCGAACCGGTACGGAAATTTCTTTCCGACGGATTTTAAGTCCGTTGCGTCTGCCAGTTCCGCCACCCCGGCATAAAGAGTGGAGGCGACACCCAGTTTTGAACTGGAGAATAGAGGTTTTGCAGACCTCTGCCTTACCACTTGGCTATGTCACCAAAAGTATGGAGCGGAAAACGAGATTCGAACTCGCGACCCTCGCCTTGGCAAGGCGATGCTCTACCGCTGAGCTACTTCCGCTTTAATGGTGCCTCAGGGCAGAATCGAACTGCCGACACGAGGATTTTCAGTCCTCTGCTCTACCGACTGAGCTACCGAGGCGTATATATAAATGGCGACCCCGGCAGGATTCGAACCTGCGACCTTTTGATTCGTAGTCAAACGCTCTATCCAGCTGAGCTACGGAGTCATATATATTTAAAACAGCCTTCTTTAGAAACCGTAAGCCAGTTTCTGTTTTAGGAAATCATTTATCTAACGCACAAAAGCGCGTTCTTCCCTTCGGTTCGTATTCCTTACAGGAAGCTCCCCTACCAAATTTGAGTTTCTGCCTCGTGGAGTTTACCAATTTTCACTAGGT
>NZ_CM170492.1:3032500-3205000 GCF_057319775.1 Sporomusa sp. 246TCP1
GCTTCGCTTTGTTTAAGCCCATTGTAGTACGTGTGTAGCCCAGGACATAAGGGGCATGATGACTTGACGTCATCCCCGCCTTCCTCCGCATTGTCTGCGGCAGTCTCCCTTGAGTTCCCGCCTTTACGCGCTGGCAACAAAGGATAAGGGTTGCGCTCGTTGCGGGACTTAACCCAACATCTCACGACACGAGCTGACGACAGCCATGCACCACCTGTTTTCGTGTATCCCGAAGGATAGGAACTAATCTCTTAGCTTTTCACTCAATGTCAAGTCCTGGTAAGGTTCTTCGCGTTGCGTCGAATTAAACCACATACTCCACCGCTTGTGCGGGCCCCCGTCAATTCCTTTGAGTTTCAACCTTGCGGTAGTACTCCCCAGGCGGGGTACTTATTGCGTTAGCTTGCGGCACAGAAGGGGTCGATACCCTCTACACCTAGTACCCATCGTTTACGGCCAGGACTACCGGGGTATCTAATCCCGTTCGCTCCCCTGGCTTTCGCGCCTCAGTGTCAGACACAGTCCAGAAAGTCGCCTTCGCCACTGGTGTTCCTCCCAATATCTACGCATTTCACCGCTACACTGGGAATTCCACTTTCCTCTCCTGCACTCAAGATCTCCAGTTTCCTGCGCCTATACGGGGTTGAGCCCCGCACTTAGACACACGACTTAAAAATCCACCTACACGCCCTTTACGCCCAATAATTCCGGACAACGCTTGCCACCTACGTATTACCGCGGCTGCTGGCACGTAGTTAGCCGTGGCTTCCTCCTTTGGTACCGTCATTACTCTACATTATTCACATAGAACACGTTCGTCCCAAACGACAGAGCTTTACAATCCGAAGACCTTCTTCACTCACGCGGCGTTGCTCCGTCAGACTTTCGTCCATTGCGGAAGATTCCCCACTGCTGCCTCCCGTAGGAGTCTGGGCCGTGTCTCAGTCCCAGTGTGGCCGTTCATCCTCTCAGACCGGCTACTGATCGAAGCCTTGGTGAGCCGTTACCTCACCAACTAGCTAATCAGACGCAGACCCATCTCTAATCGGTAGCATATTCAGAGGCCACCTTTCTTATCTTAGTCATGCAACCAAGATACCACATTCGGTATTAGCACCACTTTCGCGGTGTTGTCCCCAATTTAGAGGCAGGTTGTCTACGCGTTACTCACCCGTTCGCCACTAGGAGTTACAAGTAACTCCCCGTTCGACTTGCATGTGTTAGGCACGCCGCCAGCGTTCGTCCTGAGCCAGGATCAAACTCTCCAATAAAGTTTGCCGTCTATGAGCATACAAACTTAAATACCATTAGCTATCTTAATTAAAGTAGACAAACTACATTAACAGACGCACCAGGCACAAGTTCAAAGTCACATGTGACTACATTATATGAAGCCATTTGTTGGCTCTATAAATCAAATAAGAAATTGTTTTTGGTTTTGTATGTCGCAAGCGACATACAACCGCACATCTGGCTTTTTTGATGCATTACTTACATTGTTCAGTTTTCAGGGAGCAGTTCGTCGTGTTTGTGACGGATATTTATTATAACATTTATCTTTCGTTATGTCAACACATTTTCTGTGCCATTTATCTTTGCCGCTCACAGCGACTTTTATAGATTATCATGTTGTTTGTATCGTGTCAACTGTTACTTATTGGTTATACTCATGCCCAAAATGCCGTCTCTTTGTATGTCCAAACCTGCACTCAGCAGGTGGGTATTCTGGAGTACGCTTTTGCCCTCCACTCTGAGGTGGCTCGACATCTGCATACTATTGAATTCCCTATTTATTACAGTAGGTTGGACATATCTAAGATAACAATTCATCCCAGACTATGTATTGGAGGCGACACCCAGATTTGAACTAGGGAATCAAGGTCTTGCTAACCTTAGCCTTACCACTTGGCCATATCGCCATCATTTCGGATTTATTACTATATCAGATAGTTTTAATTATGTCAACTAATTGTTTGACAGTAAAAAAATTCAGCTTTTCTGATCTATGTTATCTGGTCGGAGCGGCAGGATTCGAACCTGCGACCCCCTGGTCCCAAGCCAGGTACTCTACCAAACTGAGCCACGCCCCGATTATTATACTATAGGATGTTCTTCGCTACCGCTCAGAACTAAGCGATTCATACCAATCAGATCTTCGCCTATGGCTCGTCTTTCTTGGACTCTCTGCTTATATGGCAGGGGCAGAAGGACTTGAACCCTCAACCAACGGTTTTGGAGACCGCTACTCTACCAATTGAGCTATACCCCTAGATATATGGTGGATCTACTAGGATTTGAACCTAGGACCAGTCGGTTATGAGCCGAATGCTCTACCAAGCTGAGCTATAGATCCAAAGTTTGGTGGGGTTAAACGGACTCGAACCGCTGGCCTCTTCGATGTCAACGAAGCGCTCTAACCAACTGAGCTATAACCCCAAATACTATATACAGACATGGTGCCGGAGGTCGGACTCGAACCGACACGGGGTTGCCCCCGGCAGATTTTGAGTCTGCTACGTCTGCCAATTACGTCACTCCGGCATTTATTGGTGCGGGAGACAGGAATTGAACCTGCACGCCTCGCGGCGCTAGATCCTAAGTCTAGTGCGTCTGCCAGTTCCGCCACTCCCGCGTCCTCGGAATTAATACTATACCAGTTGTTTTGATTATTGTCAACTACGATTATAATAATTTTAATTCATTTTCTTATCAAGTTTCTTGCACAAATACTACTTGATCATATTTTTTTCAAAATTTCTTTTATCTCCACCGCTCTCAAAGGGAGCCCGTCAAGATGATTTAATGCCACCCTAACCGGCCATTTCCTATCACTATCAACTTTGACATTCAATTTCTGTACCATCAAGTAAACTTACAATCAATCTGCCACCATCATAAACTGTTATCTCTTCCACTAATGCGAAATATAAATTGATGTCGAATTCTTGGATCGCCACAGCATCCGTTATTATCTCAATAAATTGCTTGGCCTTATATCTTACCAGCAAATTCTCGCTTTCCAACCGTTCCCGCCACTTGCCTAAAAAATAATCCGTACTCTCAACCATCGCATTAAATGTATTTATAAAAGCCTGATACAAAACTCTATCATCAATATGTTTGCTGGCACATCCCTTTTCCCCCTTCGCCGGATATTTACCATTACACCGCCAAATTATTCGTCTGTGCCTTTCATCAGTACTATTCCAAACCTTCCTGCCATAAATCTTACCGCAGCAGCCACATATGACTCTGCCAGCGAAAGGATTATCCGTTGTCGCATACTCAAGCTTCTGAATTCCATGCTCCAAAACATAAGCTCTTCTGCGCTCCATTTCTAACTGCACCGCTTGCCACATTTCCTTATCAATAATGGCTGGATGGCTATCCTCCACCAAATATTGTGGTACTTGTCCAGTATTATCGGCTCGTTTTTTGCTCAAGAAGTCAACAGTATAAGTCTTTTGCAGCAAAGCTTCTCCTTTGTACTTTTCATTGGAGAGCATCTTCCGAATACTCCCCTCGTACCATTTGGCCTTACCATTCCAGTTAGGCACACCATTAAGCTCCAGGTCTTTGGCAATTCTGTTGGCCCCTTTTCCGTTAAGAAATTCTGTGTAAATCCGCCGGACAATTTTGGCCTGTTTTTCGTTGATAATAAGATTACCATCTTCATCCTTGTCATAACCCAAAAACTTAACATGGTTAATTTGAAGCTTTCCCTGCTCAAACCGCCTTCTAATGCCCCAGGTAGAATTTTCCGAAATCGACCGTGATTCGTCTTGCGCCAGCGAGCTTAAAATGCTTAAAAGCACTTCGCCTTTGCTATCCAGTGTGCGAATATTCTCCTTTTCAAACAGTACTTCAACCCCTAAATCCTTAAGTAGCCGCACGTAAGTTAAAGTGTCCAAAGTATTGCGCGCAAACCGTGATATGGATTTGGTGATAATCAAATCCATTTTTCCGGCCTTACAATCCACAATCATTTGATTGAACTGCTCACGTTTCTTAGTATTTGTACCGCTAATGCCTTGATCGGCATAAATTTTTACCATTTCATATTCCGGATGGCCGCTAATATATGTCGTATAATAACTCACTTGGGCTTCGTAACTTGATAACTGCTCCGCCTGGTCAGTCGAAACGCGACAATATGCGGCAACCCGCTTCTTAACTGGTACCAAATTTTCCGCTAAACTCGTCCTATTGGATCTTGCTGGTATAACGGTAATACTTCTGGCCATTTTTAAATACCTCCTCAACTACTGTCTTTTGCTTTATCGTCAGCCTTCTTAGAGCCGTGTCATCAATGACGGTACCCAAGCAGGCTTTTTTTCCTTCTCTAATATAAGTGCTGCATTGCCATACAATCTTTTTACTGGCATATTTACTATTCCAGGTTCTCCGTATTAAGGGAGCGCCGCACTTACTGCAAAGTAGCATCCCGGTTAGCGAGTAACGGTTTTGGTGTTTACCCTTCGTATCCGTTGCGTTTCCTTTAGCTTCAGCCCTTTGTACCATCAGTTGCTGGGCTTCTTCCCATATTTCCTTGGTCACAATTGGCGCATGGTTTTCTTCAAGATAATAGCTATCAACCTCGCCGTGATTAATGCACTTCTTTTTGGTAAGATGGTCCTTGATGTATGTTTTTTGAAGCTTAGCAGCACCTTTATATTTTTCATTTTTTAAAATGTTTAGCACCGTAGCGGGATGCCACCGGCCACCGGCAATGGTCATAAC
The DNA here is from genome assembly GCF_057319775.1 of Sporomusa sp. 246TCP1. Classification (NCBI taxonomy): domain Bacteria; kingdom Bacillati; phylum Bacillota; class Negativicutes; order Selenomonadales; family Sporomusaceae; genus Sporomusa; species Sporomusa sp. 246TCP1. The sequence continues at coordinate 3,037,241 of NZ_CM170492.1, forward strand.
TCCTTCAGCATTAAGCTCTTTGGCAATCACAAAAGTCCCTTTACCGCTTATATAATTCTTAAAAATCCGCTCAACAATTTCTGCCTGGCTTTGATTTATAACCAAATCACCATATTCATCTTTGTCGTAGCCCAAAAAACGGGTAGCATTGATAGCCAGTTCGCCCTTCTCAAATTTGCGTCTATATCGCCACTTTATATTTTCACTGGTGCTTTGGCTCTCCTCTTGGGCAAAAGAAGAAAGGACAGTAAGCATGAGCTCACCGTCCACATCAAAACTCGATATATTTTCTTTTTCAAACCTAACTTCCACGCCTAAGCTTTTAAGCTCCCGGACTACTTCAAGCACAATAGCCGTATTCCTGGCCAAACGGGAAATTGACTTGGTTAGTATTAGGTCAATCTTTTGTTCTCTAGCTAACGCTAACATCTTTTGAAATTCTGGGCGCTCATCCTTGGTGCCAGTTATGCCTTGGTCGGCAAAAACACCGACATATTCATACTCGGGATTTGATTCAATTAGGACTGATAATAAGTAGTTTGGTTTTCTAGTGATTCTCCTTGCACATCACTTGCCGTGGAAACCCTGGCGTAGGCGCAGACTCGTTTACGTTTTAGCTCAGGTGGTTTGATTGGTTCGATAATTCTAACTCGCATAAGGCGACTCCTTTCTATCAAGTTCTTGTTCTATTCATCACTCCGATGCCAAATTAAGTCAAGTTATAAAGAAACGCTGTCTCTACGAATTGTCTTGATACAAAAAAATATGGATTGGATGTTTGCTATCACCCAATCCGCTACATTATTATTCGCTATCAATTTCCTTCTCCACTAATTGAATTAAAAGTTTACCCTGTCCCTCTTCCACTAAAATATAGTTACCAATTCGAAAACCAAGCTCGCGCAACCAATAGCCCTGAAGCAGGATACACGGCACATCCGGTTTTGGATATGCCACCGATTGATAAATTTTCAAAATGCGCTTGCTCATCTGCCAGCCCTCCTTGCCGTTCACATGTTAACTCTGTTTCAGCCTGATAGCAAGGCTATTTGGCAAAATTTTGCTTGTTCTCCTCATCGATATCTCTTACCTAGACAAAATGCCAGACGCTCGGTTTACACGCGCACCTGGTTATTAAAAGACCTACTTTCTTAGAACTTTATCCTTTGCTATTTCTACTGCTGTATCCACAGCAGCCTTTTTAATTTCTTCCCTGGTTTCCACCCAGTCGGTATTTTGGGGATCAGCGGCTTTACTGACACCATACCCCAACAACATACGGACAATTCTATCACGTAAATTAGTCCAAACACTCATAATTGTGGCCTCCTATCGTTTTCCTTCCTTTATATATAGCAATTGAAAATAATCGGTCACAGCACGAGCAATGGCTCTGGCATAACGGTCCTGCCATGTGCGATTTGCTAGTAATGCGGCTTCCTCATCATTCGAAATAAACGCCATTTCCACTAAGCATGCCGGAGCCTCGGTATGAACCAGCACATAAAAGCGGGATTCCTTATCCGGGTCTCCATCGGAATAATCGGTTCTTCCTGCCCGGTCAGGAAACTCAGTGGCAATTTGCTGATACAGGCAGGTGGCTAATTTATCCCCCTGGGTATCTCCAGGTGATGTCCATACCTCATACCCCTTCGCACTAGAATTCCCTGCACTGTTACAATGAAGCGACACAAACACATCCGCACCCCAATTGTTGGCTAAACGTGTACGATAGCTCAAATCATCCGTTTCTGGCTGCTCCCATTTCGTTCTAGTAAGTTTTACCTCATAGCCAACGGCGATTAGATATTTCTCAACTAATCTCGAAATAATGAGCGCAACGTCAGCTTCCTGCAAACCTGTGTTTTGATTTACTGCTCCAGGGTCAATATTCCGGCCCGAATGTCCGGGGTCAATTACAATACGCATAATAAATTCCTCCCCTTTGCCGATTTACTCGTTATCTTTCAAAAACTGTTTTTCTTCCCTTAATTGCGTAAGCTTCTCTCTCATAAAAACCGGTATATATTGTCCGTACCCCATCCGATCTAAATTTTCAATAATACTTAGACCCTCATTACCAAGGTACGCAAATATCACCATAGACCTACAGGTACTAGTGCCAAACAGACCAACATCAATCCAATGGGCAATAATAACAACCAGCAGCATGGCAAGCTTGCGCTTGATGCCTTCAAAGCCTTTCTTACTTTGAAGACTTCCTGTATTCCATGCGGCAATTAACCCAGTCACATAATCAATCACAATAAAGACGAGAAGTGCCGTAACCAACTTGTCGACGCCGCCAATCAAAAAAGAAAATACTGCGCCCATAGCTGAAAATATAGCCATAATCCGCAGCTCCGTCTGTGTATATTCGATCATTTTACCCCTCCAATTAAACTAACCCATACGAACTGAGCGCTGCTTTGAGCGCCCGCACATCGTCCGCTAACTCTTCGCACTTGTCTCGGAGCGCCTGTACTTCTGCTTGGGAATAGGTGGAAGGCTACCTATTTCAGTGTCTGTATTCCCTAAAGTCACTGTTGTTTTCGTGATTGGATTTGCTTCAAAAAATCCAATCTTACTCTGGGCAGTGTCCTCCTGCACCCAAGCCGTTCCTGTATAAACCATCGCCGTAAAGTTCGCCTTATCCCAGCACCTCATCCCGACAAACGGCACATAAAACACCCATGCCCCGCCAACGAAATGCGCAAGGCTATTATCCTTACCAGCCCACACACCTGTAGCCCCAATTCCGACAATATATAGATTCCCCTCAATCCCTACCGGGGGTGTAGTTAACACCATACTTTCTACTGCTGTCTGAACCAACGCATCTAATCGCTGTAAAGCCATGTTATGGGTGATTTCCTTTTGTGCTTGTCCTGACACTAAGTTCGTCAATGTTAATCTAACCGTATTACTCACACTGTCACCTCCTTACCAATTCCCCGTCCTCGAGTGCTGCTCATCTGATAGATCCTAACCCCAAGTTCAGACTGAGTAACTCCAAAGTCCGCGACCTGCTCTGTCGCCAGATAGTTCACCGTTGGAGTTGCCGAAGTCAATGTCCGCTTAACCGTAGAACCAGACACAATATCAACTTCATAGCGCTCGAGACTTTCACTCATCGGAATATCCGCATTATCTAACCAAGCCCCACCGCTTCGGTCACGTCTTATCCAACTAATCGCTAGATTACCCGACGCATCTCTGTTGCCTAACACGTTACAAATCGACCATGGCTGATACAACCGACCTGTATTGGCAAAAACCACTTCCATGTAAGTAGCATCCGTCACCGGCTTGGTTGCTGGTCCAATACGATATGTTCTGGGCGAATACCATTCACCCATCGGTGCTGGGAGGGTCGTAATAGTCGTTGATTTTAGCAATATGAACCGCTCCCCTACGCTGTGTTTATCTACTTGTTCCTCTGTACCCAAGCGCCCACGTAAAAGTCCTGAAAGTATATAGGTATTTGCCGCCGTTAAGATCGCCGATCTAAACTGTACAATCTCGCTACCGATTATCGCAGCATTGTAGCCATTCAACACATCGGCCTCAGGCCTAGACTCTAAAGTTCCATGCGTCAGTACTACTGTTACTGAATTGCCCTCATCCCAAACCTCCGTCGTTCCAGTACCAAGTAGCGTTGTGGTCGTGCCCATCGTCGAAGGGCTGTCCAACTGCGCCTTTAGTATCCACGATGCGCCCCCATCTCTGGTCTCAAATACATTGGCCCCGTAGAATGGACTGCCAGTTGCCGCCAAATACACCACTGGCTCGGACGTTGTATCAGTTGGCAAACGCGGAATATCCAGGAACTCAACGGTTATGACAGACGGCGGCACCAGTACTGACGGCTGTATTTCATGGTCTGCTGTGCGCTCCGTGCGCCTGAAGGTATTGCCGCCAACATCGCTACCTTCCACTTTTATCACTCCAGGAACCCCGAGTGTGGTCTTGGTCAGTTGCACCCATCGTCGTCGACCGGATAAATCCATATCCAAAATATCTCCGGGAGCCAAAAAGGCCCACCAAGGTCCTAATGATGCCGCAATCGTTGAGCGCCGAATCCATGCCTCATAGAGTTTTTGCTCAGCCAGTTCCTTCGCCCTGGCGTCTGTAATTACAAAATCAAGGTCAATCTTTTCAGTGTTTTCGCTTGTGGAATTAGGTCTTACGGCTGCCTGCAAACCTGCCTGATAATCTTTGTCAAACGATAGATAGGACACATTAACCAATTTAGGCAGTTCCCTATCATGCTTACGCTCAATGGATAGCTGCTCTCTTCGCCACTATCCCCTTCCTTAGCCCCCAGAAAATCAACCGGAACGGGAAACCGGTTATAATTTTCCTTCCTAATAAATAAGAGCTTACCGTTTGCTTCCGCTGCCCCAAAGGTATAGACCATCATAAGCTGTTCAATCCGCTCACGATAGGTTTTTTCCGAGGACACACAAAAACCATCAATCGGTATTCCCGCCAAGTCGGATGCTTCCATATCGGCAGCTCCTAATTGGGTACGTAAGCCCGCTCCTGCCGATACTTCTTTGACGATGCTGTCAAGATAATTCACTGTCCTCACAATTTCAAAGGTAAAGTTGGGGATTCGATTGCCAAAATCGGTTACGTCCAAATGCTGAATCACGATATAGGCCAAGCCCCGGTAGGCCGGAACAGGAAAACTGGTTTCAATACCCTCAATAAACGGGTCAGGCTCTTGGGTTTCGGTGCCATAATACAGAGTGTAATCTATGGCCGGATTGTCTCCGGTAAATTTATCAGTCACTTCCTTGCCATCGGCCCACACACGGTTAAAACCGGTAATCTCCCCCTCACATAAGCCGATGGCGAACGATATGGTATAGAAGTAGGTTGTTGTCTTACCGCCTCCGCCACCCTTGCCACCGGAGGACTCTTCCTTTTTGTGCTCAACAAAGTTAGTTCCCCAAATGACATTTCCAGCAATCCGGGTGGTTCCATAGACCTTGTTAATCGCTACCCCATAGGTAGAACACTGGATCGACAGGTCTGACATCCGTGGCCCTGCAGCGTTAGGCGCTTTAGGACCAAACAACTGCTGGTCTACAAAACCTGCAGCCATCGAAATGACTGCACCCCAGAATGGATTGGCTGCCGCGATCGCGTTCGCAAGTAGAATGGTGGCCATCAGGTTACCTCCGGAATACGAAAAACGGCTTGCAACAAACGCTCCCAGGCAGGACTAAGTGGCATTTCCACGACCTTTTGTACATTGGCCCAAGCATGGATAAACCGACCTTCTCCAGCGTAGATGCCTACGTGGTTAGAGGTACCATTGATAAAACTAAAAAGCAGCACGTCGCCGGGCTGCCTGTTAGCTATCTCTACCATAGCCGCATAGTTACTTAACTCCTCTTGCAGTCGTTTTTCCCGACCGGGAACCGGCATCCGGTGATAATCCGTGTCGCTTTCTACCGGTCGTCCCGTTACGGCGGTATAAACGCCGCGAACGAGTCCCACACAATCAGTCGCTACTCCTTTAAGAGACGCCTGATGCTGCCACTTGGTTCCTATCCATTCCCGAGCTTCAGCGACCACTTTCTCTCCAATCAGACTACCACCTCCTTACCCCCGACTCGCATCGTCACCTGCTGCCACGACGTTGGAGCCACCCTTTACCGGATAACTGGCAAGATAATCATTGCCCGGCACCATTGGCTCCCCACGGAAGTTTAGCCGGTTGTTGAACCGGTTGATACAAGTTGAGTAATTACGATCACAACCGGCCACAATGGTGAAGGTATCTCCTACTTGGGGCTGCCAAATTGTAGGTAAATACACCTCAATGGTACCATCCGCCATAAATACCTTGGTTTCGGAGGTAGTATAGCGATTATCCCCGCTTGTCCAGGTGATAGTGCCATAGTCGTAGAACCCGGCATCTGCCACTACGTTGGTCGCGAATTGTGTATCGCCATTGACCGCCGTTACCCTTCCCGTCGTTGTGTAAATTGCTAAGTTTACACCACACTTGGCATCACCTAAAGTTGCCCGGCAGGTCTTCTGATATACCGCACCTGCCTTCTGTTGGTAAGCTTCGGTTAATCCCCGTATCTCTGCTGTAAAACCTGTCTTACCGTAACGGATACGACCAATGGTACCACGCCTTAGAATAAGCTTCGGGTCGCTGATATTCTGCCAATTAACCAGGTAGATCGTCACCCGGGCAAAGTCATAAACCCCACCCGCCAGTTCATCCTCAGTAATGCGGTCAGAACATAAAACGCCATCTACGTCAAGGTTATCAACAGCTAAACTGTCACTGGTGTCCACAGCCGTCGGCGTAAATCCAGTGGCCGCTTCGTAGGTTACCCCATCAAAGGTTATATCTTGATCATGAGAGGTAAATCCAAAGGTTACGCCATCTGTCCGATCAACCCGCCAGCCGTAGGCAGCAGTGTATACCTCCTCGGCCATCCAAGGAACAGGATGCGGCTCTACAAGTGCCTGTACATATAGATCAGCTACCTTTAGATGTTGTAAGCATATACACTGCGCATACAGGTCTGACAATACTACCGGGGTTAGTGTCTCATCAGTAAGCAGTGCCTGCGCGTACAAGCGCGAAAGCCTTGTACTTGGGTCTATAACCGCTTGACCATATAACTGGGCTAATTTTGCATTGTCCATAGTACCTCCGCTTACGCTCTGGCCTTAAACCCAATTTGTGCGGCATTGAACTGAGTTGGCGTCCAGTTCCCGTCAAATTGGATGGATTTCAAGGCCATGGTTGTGGGAATCGCTGCCTGCACCCCGAGGTTATCGCTACCTATTTTTAGTATCCAATCCGCGTTCGGCAGGGAAGTACCCGAAACAGCTCGCGCTGTGACTTTAACTGACTTAACCCCTGTGCAAATAAGTGGTAGATCGCCAAGCGCACACAGCATTTGATCGTTGTCACTCACAAACTCGGCATAGCGTACTGTTTCCAAAAAATCTTTCCTTGCCAAGCGATCAGCCGCTGCCGATTGGCTATAGGCTCGACTTGGGTCGGCCACCTGGTATTGCGCATATATACAATCAAAATAGGTGGCTGAGTCTGCCGTATAGGTTCTTTCTACACTGTCAGCCAGTCCATTACCAGCAAAGTAGTATGTCACATCGCTGTTATACCCGTTATTATCTGGACCAGCTGAATTTCTGCCGTATTTCATCTGCGCTGTCTCTGTATAAATTGCCAAACACTCGCCCGCCGAAACTATCCAGTTATCAGGGAAATCGACGCCTGCAACAAAGGTTTTTATTCCCGTTGCGGAAATAGCAAGCTGATTTGACACTAATCGTTTGGTATGTTTGGCTGGTGCCCCTTGATTGCGCGTACAGATTCCAAGATAGATAGTTCCTGTTGTATTAAAATTAACGGTGATAGTTTTAATCGTTCCGGCATGCGCGAAAACATTGGCCAAGACATACGTACGGCCCACTGTTCTATTGCTATAGGTTGTCGTCACTTGATTACCTACTATATCGTAGTAGGCAGGAGGACTAGCTTCTCCCGCACCCGATAATGAGATAATAACAGGACGCTTGTTGCCGATACGCCCATCATTGGTGATAACGATATCGGATAAAGAAAAAGAAAGGACATTCCCGCTTGACCCGCTATACCAATAGGCTGAGCCTATTAAATCGGTTGCAGGTCCCGTATCACCCGTAAAATCAACAACTAACTCACCATTTTTCCATACCTGGAAAACACCTGCTGCCGAATCCTTCTTTAGCCGCATTTCGATTTGAGTTATCGTTAGGGTCGTCATGGCGAAGGAGCCTCTGGCTACTCCGTTTACATAGGCCGTCGCAACAAGTGTTTGCTGGTCGATACTCAAATAGGCAAGTGTTGTCGTTCCGTCCGATTTTCTAAGAGCAAGTGGTATCGCATTGTTTGAGGTATTAACAGGTGAGGCAATATAAATGCATTGGGACAACCAAACCTCAGCGGTTTGTTCAGAAAAGTCGTGTCGCAGAACACTTGCATTTACCCCCTGATTGATGGCGTAATAAGGGGCTGTTCTTGCATAGGCACTATTAATAACCTGCACAAATCCGCTGTTGAAGGAAAATTCTTCTAACAGACCCACCGTATAAAACGTAAATGACATAAAGCTGCCTCCTACCATTTAATCTCGATAACCGTAATCCCTGACCATGAATAACTGCTCCAATTATCAATATTGATCGGCATCTCGTCTGTATCAAAACGACAGGGGACATCATACTCGAAGTCTGCCGTTACAACACCGACTGGAATAGCGTCAAAGGTAATTCTGCCTGTGACATAATCCACTGTGTAGCCACTTGTCTGCATTACGCCGCCAATATATATGGTAACAGTGCCGGTAACCGGCTTTTTGATTAAGCGAATGTCGGTAAACCCTGCACTGTCAACGTAGGTTTTTTGCAGCTGGTAGACCACTTTGTTTCCTTCCAAAGCCGCGCAAATCTGGCCCACTGCTTTAAAATCAGACCAATCCTTAAACCGAAACCCATAGGCTTTCCCTTTTCTTGCACGGAAAAATGCTATCAGTATGTCTAGCTGTTTTTGGTTCTTCACACCATGCGCCACGTTATATTTACAGCGAGACTGCGCCCAATTCTGGTTTCGCTGCTCACCGCCGCTGGACGTAGTTACGACCCCGGTGGAAAACCCGGGACCGCCAGTCGAGCCGTAGGATATGTCTGGAGGAAACTGCACTTCGTGAAAGCTACTCATAGATTCCGTCTTCCTTGGGCCAGAGCCATGTTCATACTGGCTAATATCTGCCCTTGCGACTGCCGGAAGGAATGGGCGTCAGGGGTGTTTATGTTCATTACAATTGTCGGCGAACCAGCAGACATCATGCTCTGTGTATCTTGCGCGTTATATACCCGGCCAGCGCGATTGAAGTTAATAAGCTCCGGACCTCTTTCCCCTACCAGTGCTAGACCGCCATCGTAATTACCGCCTAACGCAAATTTTGGTACGCTGACCTTTGGTTTGATAAGGCTAGCAGCAGGTTTTGCCGAGCCACCTAAACCCGCCGTACTAAAAGAACTGCCGAAAACTGACATTACGATGCGGCTGGCCAGCCACTCGGCGGCTATGTCAGCAATGATCTTAATGATCTTTGTTCCCAAATCACTCCAGGCGTCGCCAATTGATTTCGTGCCGGTAATCACATCCGAAAAGACTCCCTTAAGACCATCATACATACCGTTGGTATATTGAGCCATGTAGCTCATGGAGGTACGATGCGCGTCTTGCCATAGCTTATAGTAGCTATCAATATATTCTTGTTTGCCAGCAAGTTCCTGAGCGAGCAGCGCCTGCTCGCTAGTTAATAACTCCTGGAATCTTGCAATATCGCCCTCGTTGCGGGCCTGATCCAAATCTTCCTGAAATTTCACCCGCTCGTAATGGAGGTCTTTTAGCTTCTGATTTTTCTCTTGTTCAATGGCAACCTGCTCAGCGGCTACTTGCTTGCTGAAAGTAACCATGCCGGACTCAGTGATTTCAAATTGCACCCCATTCGCTATCCACGCCTCGCGAAAAACTGCCTGCTGTTCTTTAGTAGCAACAGCATATTCTGTCTCCCAGTCACGGTATTTCCGGCGAATGGCGTCAAGCCGTGAAGTAAATTCTGTTTCAATATCAAACTTTTGCTTATCTACACCGGTCAATCCAATAGCTCCCAGCTTTGTTTGCAAAGATCGCGCCGCATCGACAGCCTGATCCCAGATGCTGTTTCGCTTCTTTTGTTCGTCGGCCATGATCTTACGACGTCGAACAGAATAGGTGGCCTCCAGCCGTTCCAAATCTCGCTGGTAATTTTCGTTGGCGGCCATCGTTCCGTTCAAAGCCTGCAGTTGCTGTGAACGCCAGAGTTCTAATTGTTCCAGCTCTGTTTTTGTCGTCTGTACCCATTGCTCTTCAATGGCCTTGCTGGTCTGCTCTGCTTTCTTGGCAAGCTTGTCCCACTCACTGCTAGCAGCACCAGTGCCGCCCCCTGCACCGGTTGGCGCACCGCTTGTTCCGGCAGCATTACTTCCTGTCAAGCCAGTAAAGTTGGTATTAAGTCCACCCGCACTCTCTTTCAGTTCCTGTACACCTGAGATCAGTTTGCTTCCGATACCTTCCCAGGCTGTGCTGATTCCGCCCACTGCAGCTTGAACCCGTTTGGTAGCCGCCGCGGCCTCTTCCCCCGCATTGGCAGCTCCCTGCGAAACACTTTCCAGCCACCCAGCAGCGGCTGATTGTATTCCACCACCAAATAAATTGAGGAGCGGCTGAAGGGCAGTCAGGATATTTTGCACTCCACTAAAAACAATACTTTTGAGTTCTGCCCATTTCTGCTGGGTATAGCTAACAGCCGCTGTCCAGGTATTGGCGAACAATCCCCCGAGCGGTTCCCAAGCCTGCCAAATAACCCAAGCTACTGCACCAAGGGCGGCACCGCCAGCAATGAACGGTGCTAATGGAACCAGGGCTGTCCAGAGTGCTGTGCCAAAAGCAATAATAGCCGGAATAGCTGCTCCTGCGAGCGCCCCGACTACTACAAAAATTGCTAATGATAATTCTTTGGGAATCAAATCGCGTAACGCAGCTTGAATTCCGTTATTTTTGACATACCCCGCAAACTGGTCGAGTGCTTCTGCCATGGCTTTCATTCTTGTTTTGAGGTCGAGCGCAGCAATGATTTTGTCACCCATTTCGCGCATGACAGAAGAAACGTTATCCTTAATGGTGGAAAAAAGCCCTGGGATTTCTTGCGACAAGCCCTCCATACCGCCTTTGAAACGACTCTGCATGCCCAACAGTACGGCGTTAATACCGGTGGTACTAGTAATGGCACCTTGTTCCGCCATTTTCATCGCGGTTGGAATATCGGTGCCTATCGCATCGGCGAGAAACTTCCAGGCGGGAACCCCAGCCTCAGCAAGCTGCAGCATTTCTTCTCCCGAAACCTTGCCTTTGGCCTGCATCTGTCCGATAGCGAGTGCCATCCGGTCGATGCCTTCTTGTCCTATGCCCAGCATAGCGGCAGCATCACCAATGGCTGCCATCATGGGAATGATGTCTTGCGCGGCAAAACCAAACGCCAGCAGTTTCTTCGACGAATTGACGAGGCCCGGCAGTTCAAATGGGGTTTGTGCCGCAAACTTGGCTAAATTGCTCAGGAATTTTTCTGCCTGCCCGCTATCCCCAATCAAGGTAGCAAAGGCTTTCTTGTTCGCCTGCATATCACCAGCCATTTTAATACTGGCAAGGCCTAAGGCCCCCATAGCGGCAGCGGCTGCAGCAAAATCGGAGACGATGTTTTCCGACATTTCCATGGCTTCTGAACCCAGGCCTTTACGCATAGCTCGTTTTGTGCTTTCCCATTTCTTCAGAAAATCGGAGTTATCGCCCCCGATGATAATTGTCATTGCAGCATTTCCGGCTATGGTATCACCCCACTTTCGCGATCAGTTCTGCCAGTTCGGCTTTCACTTGTTCCGGTGTTTTGTTACTCTGTTTTTTCTTGGCCGATTCAATGCCTAACAGCATGTCCACGGTAACCGGTCGTTTCAGTTCGTAATTGGTGCAGGTATTGATGATCGGGGCGACAAGCTGGGCCGCTGCGCGCTGTTTTTGCTCCGTTCGCCAGAGATACCCATCGATCATCTGCTGGAATTCTCCGGGTGTCAGTCTCCCGAACTTCCAGGGTGTAAGGGCCAGCGCCCCATAGGCCATTGGCTCCATACACGCAATCCACTCCGCTACCGTGGTTATTGTCCGTTTCCCAGGTCACCGGACTCTGCTGTTTCTTCTGCTGTTTCTGTTTCTTCGCCCATGATTTTGGATTTACGGACAGCATCGCCGATTTTAGCTGCTAAATTCTCGATGCTGCCACCTGTCTCCATGTACTCTTGCATCATAAGGCCGACCCGCTGCAGGGTTAGTCCTTTTTCCGCATGCTTTAGGCCACCCCATAGCAAGATGCGGATAGCGGAAAAGCCTGCGGCCATCGGATTACTTAGAACATATAGCAGGGATTTTCCTCCCATTAATTCTTCCATGTCCGCCGCTGCGTTAATGTCATAGCGAAGCTTGCGCTCTTTGCCGCCGATGGTAAGATACACTGGTCCTGTCATGAGAAGTCCTCCTTTTTTTCTGTAAACATTAAAATGAGCGCACAGCTTTTTGCCATGCGCCTACGTTATATCGGGGCTACTCCGGGAGTTGTGTCAGTCGAAGTCGGTACAGCGGTAAGACCCGCACAAGTGCCATTGGCAATCGCTATGTTCAGTGTCGCGTCATTAGCGGCTGCCACTTTTCTCGTCAAGGCTACTGCAATTCCCACACCGCTAACATCAAAGAGAGCCGTCACAGCACTATCAAGTGCTAGCACTTCTCGTGCTTTTTGTGCAACTACAGCCGCCGAGTCATTTAAGGCTACCGCTACGCTGATAGCTTTCGGTGATCCGGTCATTCCTGCAGCGGTAACGGTAAATGTCGCATTGCCTGTGGTCGATACCGTTCCGGCTACCATGACCGTCTCTACTTGTTTCGTGCCATTGACTTCTTCTGGTGCGCCGCTGCCGTCGAGTTTAATTTTGTAGGTCGCCACATCATCATGCGGCGCTTCTTCGGATAAATCCGTAATGGCCGCATAGCCCTGAAACTTGCTGCCGTCTTTGCGCACGTAGCGCACATGGACTAGGATGCGGTTATAAAAGGACGATAGCAACAGCTGTCGTCCCGCTTCTATTGTTACACCTGCTGAGTCGGTCAACATGACCGCATCCGCATCAATGCTCCAACTTAAAAGGCCCGGAACGCTGGTCGTCCAGGCCCCGGACATTTTGTTGCTGCCATCAATCATGGCGGCAGTCATACTGAGCGTTGCTCCTCGTTGGCCGCCTATGGTTACCCATACAGGGTTTTCCGCTGTTCCGGTGTTAACTTTGAGTAGAAAATCTACGCCATCACTTGGGATTAAAGGCATTTCATCACTCCTTGGTGTCCATTATTGTGAATTTAAATAGTACCGTGGCTTCGCGGTGTGACTCAAAACGCTCCACTGAATGGCTTTCGACAGTCGCCAGCACCACCTGCCAGGCCTCGCTTAATTCCAATATCGGCTGCTGAATGGCATTGATTACACTATCGGCAAGTTCCGCAACTTCCTTGTCGCCCTGATACTCGCTAATGATTTTATCGTGGCCGTGACTACTGCGCCCGATATTGTTTTTGTGCTCCAGCTTTGGCCACTGTATCAGTAAGCACAACATAGGGTGCTTTCTTGCCTGCAGGTACATGATCATAAACTGACACAGTCAGGGTATTTTTAAGTCTGCCATAAAGCGCTTTATTTAAGGTCGATACCGGTGATCGGGTCATCTTTTCACCTCTCGCTGAACAGCAGCACGGATCTTAGCTTGGATTCCCGGCAATAATTCACTGCGTGCTCTTTCGGCAAAACGTTTGGCCTTCACGCCGCGCTTGGTACCATATTCCTGCAGTGGCGCGTGGGGGGCTTTGGCCCGGACCATCCTGGAGATACCGTATTTCCCCTTGCGGGTGACGATGCTTTTTCGCAGTTGACCACTTTTCTTAGGAGCTAATGCCCGCTCGCGTTGCCGGATTTCCCGCGATCCAAGCTCTACCTCTTTTTCGATAGCTTGACTGACGTTACCGGAAATTAAATCACCGAATCGCAGGCATTTATCAATACCGGTCACTCTAATCGTTGGCTTCATCAGCTACCACCTCCCGGCACTCAAGTCTAAGATAGGCTTTTTTCTCTTCTTCATTGATCGGTGGTCCAAGCTGCTCAAAAATCCGGCTGCCATATTGGATGCGATCAGTTACAGCCACATCACTGCGGTAGCGAATGATGATACGATGCAAAAGTTCTGGCGTTAACTGTTCATATTGATCTATTGTTTTAGTGGTCACCGTCATGAGCTTGGCCCAGACTGTGGCGCGAACTGTGTACGTCGTTTCGAAGCCGCCTTGTTCATCAGGTACTTGGGTTTCCTGAAGCAGCTTTACACGGCAGTTGAGTTCTCCCGGATTCATATGATCACCTACCACAGATGGGCGCGATAGGGGGAAAGGAGCGTATACACTACCTTCGGTATCGTTTCACCTATTCGCTGCTCATAGAAATGAGCTACTAGGATGAGGATAGCTTGTTTGACAGGTAACGGGAGTTCGGTGGATAAAGCATTCTGTAGATAGTCCTCACAATGGGCAGCTGCCATGGAAATCAAACTGGCGAGAAGGGTATCTTCCTCCTCGCCATCAATTCGCAAATATTCTTTTGCCTCGACTACACTCACTAAATTATCCATGGGGTTTGTCCATAAGGCCAGCGGTTTGTAGCTTTGCTATCAGTTCATTAAAATTCGTTTTTAGTTCTGCAATGGTGGTAGCATCACTTTTTTCTTGTTCGGCAGCTCTGCTGATCGGAACATCGCCAAGAATTAACTCACCATCAGCTTTGATTTCCAGGGTTCCACTGACCACCCATTTGTCTCCGCCTTGCTCTGCATAGTTTTTAATAGTCATAAGCGTCACCTTAAGATGCTTTCATTTGGAGTACTTTGATAGCTTCCGGTAATATGAGTTTGCCGTCCACACGTTGGGTGGCTTTGAAACCAACTTGTCCTGTTACGGCATAGAGTTCATTAAGACGTTGGAAGCTTCGCCCTTGGCGGTCGGCGACCCAATAGTAGCTGAAATCACCAAAGGCAATTGTTTTAGCGCCAATAGCAATAGCCGGAACATAGGTCGAAGTTTTTACAGGGCGGCTAAAGATAGTATCCGGTTCGCCTGCTGTAACCGAGGGCTGCCAGAGGTATTGGCCGTTTCCGTCTTTGAGTTTGCGGATGGCTTTGACAGTGGCATCATTAGTCACAAACACCGCATTTTTGCGATACGGGGATTTTAAGGAGTAATATAAGTCCATGATTTCATCAAAAGTAAGGGCTGTAGCACTGGCCGTTGTAACCCCTACACCAGCACCACCAGTCGCATTGAAAATGCCGGTTGGTTTGCCGGAGCCATCACCAACAAAGAAGGCCTCCTCTTCCTTGGCTCCAATGCGGCGTGCAAACTCTTTGGCGATATATTGCTCCAGATTAAATACACTGTCATTTATGAGCTCTTCCGAGATCTTAAGAACTGTGGCTAATTTATATACCCCAATCGAGACTTGGCCGAAGGCATCGTCGGACTCTGGAATGTTACCTTCTTCCTCGACCCAAGATGCAGTACCTTTTGAGGCTACTACCGGAATCTTTTTATCTCCGGAGGAAGTGGTAATGACTTTGGCTAGTTGTCGGAAAATGTTTTCTTCCTCTAATGACTGGATGAGCGTACGTTCAAACTCGTCGGGCACTAAGTAACCACCTTCACTGTCCGTGCCTACTTGCAAGGCATTTTGCACATCGAAGATGTTTTTGCTTTTCATCGCTTTCCAGAAAGCGCGATTGTATTCACTGGAGGCTCGGCCAACTTTTTCAATTTCAGTTTGTTGATTTGGTTTGTTGGTAATGGCTGTACTGGTTGCCTTCGATAGCTCTAGATCAAGAACTGCTTGCCGTTCTAGTCGGTCAATCTCTTTACCTAAGTTAACCACGTCGGCTTCCATACTTTCATAGGTAGCTGTATCTTCGGCAGATAGAAGACCATTTTCGTTTCTTCTGCTATCTAAAAAAGCTTTGGTACTATCCCAAAGCTTGGCCCGCTTTTCGCGGAGTTCTAATATTTTGTTCATATGTTTGTTTTCCTCCCTATTTCAGCAAGTTCAGTCTTGTGAGTAGCTCTTGATGGGGTGTGCCTGATGGCTGCGCTACTGGTTCTTGGTTTTCCTTTGGCAGCTTACGCCGCAGGGCATTGGTCACGGTAATTTTGTCAAAAATAAAACCCTCTGCCGCTTCCACCTGCTCGGGAGCGTAGAGGATTTTATCGGCAAAACCTAACTCCACTGCCTTTTGGGCGCTAAACCAGGTTTCCGCATCCATCATGCTTGATATTTTGGCTCTTGATAGGCCCGTTCGTTGCTCGTATGCATTGATGATGCTTTCTTTCACTTCTCCAAGCATTTTAATGCCGCTTTGAAAATCAGCGGCTTCACCAAAAATCATGGTGGCCGGATTATGGATCATGATACAGGCAGTCGGCGACATGAGGATTTCATCGCCAGCCATGGCAATGACTGAGGCGGCACTGGCAGCGAGAGCGTCAATTTTGACAGTGACTTTTCCTTTGTACTCCTTTAGCATTGTGTATATTTGGCTCGCGGCAAACACATCGCCACCTGGAGAATTGAGCCAAACTGAGATATCACCGTCCCCGGCCATCAGCTCAGCTTTAAATTTTTTCGGGGTAATATCATCATCATACCAACTATTCGCAGCTATGTAGCCGTCGAAGTACAGTGTGCGTTTTTCTTCACTCTCGGCCCAAATCCAAAACTTTTCAATCAATCTTTTATCCCTCCTCCAACATCATACTTACCAGTCCAAGCCCCGGCATTAGCCATATCAACAAAGTTTCCGTTAACCAAATATTTTCCGCCACCTAACTCATCCGGTATCATATTCATATCTTCTAGAACCCTAATTTCGTTGGCCGACATGATCCCATTTTGCCGCATGGTTTGATAGAAGGCAGCCCTTGTGGCCGCATCGCCCCGTAATCGTCCATTCAAATTGAACTTCACAAAGAATGCCTTTTTCTCGGTTTCTGTAAATATCGCCTTCTGCATTGATTGTTCGATTCTTGAAACCCATGGAACAATGGTATTATCAATAAAGCTAATGGATTAGTGCTCAATATTGCTGAAAGTCGCCCGATCAAGGCTTGCAACCAAATGTGGGGGCACCCGAAATATGCGGCATATTTCTTCGATTTGAAACTTTCTTGTTTCTAAAAATTGCGCTTGCTCTGGTGGAATGCCAATACTTTTGAACGACATCCCCTCCTCCAAAACTGCCACGCGGTGCGCATTGGAACTGCCTTGGTAAACTGCATTCCAACTGTCCCTGACTCGGGCTGGATCTTTTACAACGCCCGGATGTTCCAGTACACCGCCAGGGTTAGCACCATTAGCAAACAGTTTAGCGCCATATTCTTCGGTTGCTATGGCCATGCCGATCGCATTTTTGGCCATGGCGATTGGGGAGTAACCAATGAGACCGTCAAAGCCTAGACCTGGAATGTGCAGAACTTCGTAGCTGCGGAGCAAATGGATTTGGCCATCTTTATCGTATTGATAGTAGAGTTGGCCTTGGTCGTTTCGATTGACAGTCATTTTGTTTGGTAAGAGCGGGTAGAGAGCGGCCACTCTGCCCCGGCCATCGCGGATGATTTGGGCATAGGCGTTGCCCCATAATAAAAGATGACCCGTCAGTGTTTCTCGAAACACGAATGAAGTCATCTCTGGATTTGGTTCGCTATGGAGCAGATAATATATGGGGTGATCCGCTGCTTTTTCTTTACCGCTCGTAGTATAACGATAAGTGTGTAAAGGCAGCGAGGCTATGGTTTCGGCTAGGATTCGAACACAGGCATACACAGCGGTTGTTTGCATGGCAGTTCGCTCATTTACGTTTTTACCGCTGGTGCTAGTTCCAAAGAAAAAGCTATATGCGCTGCCCCAGGTGTTTTGCGGGCTGGCTCTTGTTTGAAATAATCTTGATATAAATGGGATTTTCACTGATTACCTCCTGAAAATGGGCGCAAAAAAAGCACCTGCCAAAACAGATGCTTTTTCGGGCTTAAATAAATCCTACTCTTTTTTGATGGTTAACTCCACTTTAATACATTCTAAACATTTAGTATCCTTATTTACCTCAATTGCTTTAGAGCTAATAACTGTATTATTTCCGATTAGTTGGCTAACACCCTCAGAGTAATAGCGTGGTAAGTACCCTAGTGAAGCCCCTGCAGCATTAAGTATTTTAATCGCATACCTATCATATTCATTTTCCGGCTCTGGCATTAATCTTAAGTCTTCATGTAATTTTACTTCAAGAGATTTTTCACAAAATTCCCCGTCACAGCCAAGACAAAATCCTGTACCCGCTATGAAGAATCTCCTTACAATCTTTCCTGACTCAAAATTAAAAATAGGATCAATAAACTCTAGATTATCAATAGGTAGTCTAGCACCACTGCTCTTTAAAAATTCATATGCATCATACTCTGATAAACCGTATTTCTCAAGGATGGCTTCAATGCCCTTTCTCTTTGGATCAGGTAGTCTGCTTGCAAACACGGGAAACAAATTATCATTTTTATATACTTTTTCAATATCTGGAAAAGCAATTAATAATTCAAAACCAGCCGCTATAGCCTTTTGAACCTCATAATTATATGAAAATTCAAATTGCCCATTTTTAGATAATTCGCCAACAATATATCTTCTTTTTGTTTTGGGTTCTTTCCAAACAAGTAGAAGATAATCCCTGCCATCTTTAATAGACATTTTACGCCTCCTCTCTCTTTATTATCATTTCCATCAATTTAACCTTTTCAATCAAAAAAATTGTAATTAGCTTTTTTCTTTCTTCACTCAACAAGGGTTCGGTGTACTCAACTAACAACGTCTCTATGTTACTAGCAGTAATCTGTAGTTTTATTTGTTCTATAAAATCTTTTACTTCGTTATAGTATCGTTTGTTTATATATTCTAAAACCTCTTCATGCGTTGGTCTTTTTTTGTTTTTTTTATCGATTCTTACTATCGACTTAGATTTAGTTCGTACAATAGACTGTAATCTCTTAGTATCTCTACCTAAAAATTCTTTTATTTTACCTTCAGGTACGTAGCAACATAATGATGAACTATTATCATACAGGGGAGAAAATTCATAAGCGCCATTACCCTTATTAATTATTGCCCAATTATTTTGATGACGGTCTGTGTTTCCTATAAGATAGTCAAAAACGAGCATTTTTAGTAAGTCTTTGAGTAGGCCATATTTTTCGATAGATTTACTCAACATATGGATTGAGTAGTGTTCATCTAAAGAACTATCATACATTTTTTCGGCACTATAATTAGGATAATATTGATTAATAAGCGATATTCCTTCAATAAGTTCTTCATTATACTTATTTATCAAATAGCTCATTGAGCCTTCACGATTTTCGTAAGTACCAATTTCCACTTGTGCACAAGGCAATTCTAATAATGCTGCTAAATCTGATGCCAGTTTTTCTGATACATGATCCTTGGTCTCTAAATCCTTTTTATACTTAAATAACCCGATTTGACCGGTAACAGGATTCTTCAACCATATTTTTTCACTTCTTCCGCTACCTTCATGAGCACCATCATAGGTTTTCCAAGTGCTAAAGTCTTTAAACATTCACTCCTCCAAAAAGCTGCAAAATGTATAAAAGCTTAAAGTACATTTTAACACATTTATAGTACTATTCCAATACAAATATCTTATAACACCAATATTCCCCTCGCATCATAAACGCTGGCTTTGTTAACATTCCGTATCGCCCGATCCAAAGCCATAATCAATGCCACTGCACCGTCAATCCGCTCGGTGCTTTTTTCTTTGTCTGGCTTAAGATTGCCAGCGGGATCGATTTTTACATAGATGTTATCCATCATCCACCGGAGTACGGGGTTACCACCATGTGCAATATTTTTCTCTAAGGTAAGCTTCATGAGTTCTTTGGTTGCAGGTGACACATCCTTGTAACCTTGTCCAAAAGGAATGACGGTAAAACCCATGCCCTCTAAGTTTTGGACCATTTGTACAGCGCCCCATCTATCAAAGGCAATTTCTTTGATGTTGTACTTGGTGTTGAGTTCTTCAATAAAGGCTTCGATAAAGCCGTAATGAACCACATTACCTTGGGTGGTCTTAATGTAGCCCTGCTGCTGCCAGATGTCATAGGGCACGTGATCTCGCCGAACTCTTGTGGCCAAGTTATCTTCTGGAATCCAAAAGTACGGCAGCACTATAAATTTTTCAGTGCTATCACGTGGCGGGAATACCAGAACAAAGGCAGTAATATCTGTGGTGCTTGATAAATCAAGTCCCCCGTAGCATATTCTACCGCGCAAGCTTTCAAGATGGATGGGAAAAGCACACTCATCCCAGCGATCCATCTGCATCCAGCGAACCGATTGTTTCACCCACTGGTTGAGCCGTAGTTGGCGAAATAGGTTCTCTTCGGCTAGGTTTTCCTTGGCACTTTGAAAAGCAGCCCTGACTTCCTCTATATCTATGGTATAGCCAAGCGATGGATTGGCTTTATACCAATTTTCTTCGTTAGCCCAGTCATCGGTATCATCAATACCATATATGACAGGATAAAAGGTCGGGTCGATTTTTCTACCAGACAGTATGTCCTTCGCTTTTTGATGGACCTCAAAGCAAATGGAGTTTCTATCATTACCAGCCGTTGTAATGAGGAAAAACAATGGCTGTGTTCTTGCGTCACCGGAGCCTTTGGTCATAACATCATAGAGTCCGCGGGTTGGTTGGGAATGTAGTTCATCGAACACAACAGCATGCACGTTGAGGCCATGCTTGGTATATGCTTCAGCTGAAAGTACCTGATAGAAACTGTTGGTTGGCTGATAAACTAAGCGTTTCACTGACATAATCGGCTTAATTCGTTTTCTAAGGGCAGGGCACTGGTCTACCATATCAACCGCCACATCAAATACAATGGAAGCCTGTTGCCGATCCGAAGCGCAGCCATACACCTCGGCTCCCCACTCGTTATCGCCGCAAGTCATATATAGTGCCACTGCGGCGGCGATTTCCGACTTTCCATTTTTTTTGCTAATTTCAATATACGCCGTGTTGTACTGCCGGTAGCCGTTTTCTTTTACTGTTCCGAAAATGTCCCGAATAATTTGGTCTTGCCAAGGTAAGAGTACAAAAGGCACACCATACCACTGTCCTTTGGTGTGTTTTAAGCAGTTAATAAAGCTAACTGCATGCTGAGCTTTTGCCTCATCATACACTCTTCCTACCTCCACTTAGCAAAATCAGCTCCATCGGATCAGCCTCATTTTGCTGTCCGGTATCTGCAACAATTCGGCTACGTGCCGACGGGGTTAGTCCAAACTGCTCGCAAAGTTTATTCATGATTTTAAGGTAGGTCTGGGCGATAGATACCTGTGGTACCTGCTGCCAATAACCAGACGGGGTTTTAACAATTGTGCCATGCTTACTGATAAATTCTTCGGCTTCCTTCCACCGGGCATAGGCTTGGCAGTATCCAGCAAAAGCCGCCATATCAATATTAGTTAAGAGTCCCAAATCTTCTAGTTGTTTAGCCAAGCGACGCCATTCTTTCTTGGCTTCATTATCAAGCCAGCTTGGGCATTTGGGTGCTTTTTTTACTGGTGTAGGTTCACTGTTATTAAGCTGCCTTTTACCGGGGTTACCTTCCAGTATTTTTAACGCTGTCGGCTTTGGCTTTCTTCCTTTCTGGGCCATAGGTATCACCTCCTCTTCTCTGGCAAAGAAAAAGAGCCTATCTTCTGATAGACTCAAAATTTAGATTTTGTTTATCCTTTGATGCCCTTGTAATTGAAATTGCCTTTTTTGATTTCTTCGTACTCCGTTTTTACTGCTTTGCCATAGTCTTCCCGCGTTTTTTCTTTTTCTTTGCAGGCAAGGCAAAGGCATTCGGTGTTAAACATGGACATAATTCTACCACCATCAAGACTGCCGCCACACCTATCGCAAAATTTCTGCGAAAAAAATGTATCCATCGTATAAGCTCCTTAAGGTTATAATAACTCTGTTTTGGTATTTCCTAGAGCATCACTCAATGAAACTGTGTCAATTCCATTATCCTGATAGCCTTGACGAATTACATCAAAGTAATATTCACTTGGAATAGCAGGCATAGTTTCATATTGCTTGGCCATAACATACAGCATAGCCTCTTGTTCTCCGGCAGGCGTCGTAATGGTAACTATTTCTTTTCCATACAGTCTTGGATGAGGTAAGCAATCTGGCGCCTTTTCTGCCTGTACAGATAGGTTTCCATTCCACTCCCTCCCAAACCGGACAGACACTTCTCAGTGTATCCGGCTTTCTGAACAATCGCTTAGAGGAGTTTAGCGCGAACTTTTTCAAAACATGGCAAACATAGCGCAAGCGATTTTCTGCGAATTTGCATCATCATCCGCTCGCTGGACAATATGCCACTCAAGTCTTTGAGACGTCTCACATGATGCATATATATCTCGCCCGTTTGTTCACCGCAGAGCTCGCATAGTCCTTTTTTTATGTAAGCGTCAAAAATGCCGTCACCTTGACAACAAGTCATTTGGTAACGGCATTAGTTTTACAGTAATCTGGAACAAAACTGGGCATTAGTCGTTGTAGTGCCTCAACATCATTTCGTATATCCCAGTTGGGTGCGTTTTTAAAAATATAAGTCAGGTAGGCATATGGATTGAGCCCATTTTCCTTTGCGGTTTCTATTATGCTAAACACAACTGCGCTGGCTTTAGCTCCTCGCGGTGTGTTGGCAAAGAGAAAATTTTTGCGGTCAATCACAAACGGCTTAATGCTGCGCTCGGCGCGATTGTTACTGATTTCCAGCCTTCCGTCCAGTAGATATCGTTCGACATATTTCCATTGCTCCAACGTATAGTGCACGGCTCTGCCAAATCCGCTCTTGGTAGATGCCTTTACTGTATGAAGGTACGACAAAAACTCGTCAAGCACTGGTTTTGCCAGTTCCTGACGCTTTTTATAGCGTTCTTCCGGTGTACAATCAGCTAGTTGGCGCTCAATAGTAAATAGCTTATCGCAATATTGTTTGCCACGTTGCGCCCCAGAGCCTTCTCGGTCTTTTTCCAAAAGGCCTTTTAGCGCCTCGTCAAATTTTCTTCTGGCATGTGCCCAGCAGCCCACAATGACGATTCGCTCCGGCAAGCTATGATACCCGGCATAACCATCCGTATGAAGGTAGCCGCTAAACTCCTGCAAAAATTCTAAAGGATGCTTTGCCTTCCGGTCTGGCTGATAATCACACAGCACAATAGGTATACTAGCACACCCGCCAGTTCTATACAGCCACATGTAGCTTTTGCTTTGCGCAGATTTGCCCGGCTCGTGAAGTACCTGTAAAATGGTTTCATCTGCGTGGAGCACTGGCTGTATGGAAAGTAGCTCTTTAAAGGCATCATAGATTGGCTCCAGCCAATCTTCAGAACACCGAATTAGCCAGTTAGACATAGTTTGTTTGGAAAGAGCTATGCCCATACGGCTCAAATCTTGCTCCTGGCGATGCAATGGCATTCCATTTGCAAATTTCTGTGTCATAATATGAGCAACTGCTTCTGGAGAAGCAAAGCTTCCTTTGATTACCGGCTTGTCCATTGGTGCCTTGATAATAGGCACGCTGCATGAATTGACTTCACAGTCGCGGCAGGCATATACATAGTCAATATGTTCTACGATAACTGCTTTGGCCGGGATGATCTTCAATTCGCGACGGACATTTTTACCCATAATATGCAGTTTTGAACCACATTCCGGGCATTCCTGTTCATGTTCCGGTAAAAAATGCTCGACAACCTCTATTGGTAAATCGGCAGGAATGGTCTCTTTTCTTTCTTTGACATTCTTACGATAATGCTTCTGAACTTCAGTCAATTCAGGCTCGGGCACCCGTTCATCTGCTGTTGCCTCCGCCTCGTTAAAAAGATTAAACTGATCGTATTTGCTTTTTTCACTGGAGGAGCCGAACTGTTTTTGTTTGGAAAGACGCATTTGCTCCATCAGCCACTTGACCTGTTGAGTCAGTTCCTCATTTTGTATTTTTAGTGCCTCATATTCAGTACGAGAAACAGAGATCATTTCTTCTTGTGTATTAGTACCGTTCACTAGAATTTTCATGTAATAATTATACCATATTTTATGGCTTTTTTCCATGAAAAATCCGTTAAATCCATTGATTTTGCAGGATATTTAGGACTTTCAGCAAATTAGACGATTTGTATTTTATCGACTTTTTTATGCGCCCTCGGCTGTTGAATGCTTAACCCTTCCATTAGCCAACGAAACTGTTGTGGCGTAATGTGTTTGACCTCTTTTTCATCTTTTGGCCACTGAAAGCCTCCGTTCTCCAGCCGTTTATACAAAAGTACAAAGCCATCGCCATCCCAAAAGAGCGCTTTGATTCGATCACGCCGACTACCGCAAAACAGGAACAGACTGCTGGAGAACGGATCTAGGTGAAAGCATTGCTGTATGGTCGCTGCCAGACCATCAATAGATCTTCTCATATCGGTGTGGCCACAGGCGAGAAAGATATGTTCGATTTTAGATATATCACCTAACATAAATGTTTCAGTGCCAGAAGCGTAGCCTCCACGGTTACCATATCAGCGCCTTGATAGACATGGATTTGCATATCGTTACGCTCAATCGTGATAGCCAATGTTTCCGCACGATGCTTAGGCATCTTCATTTCTGCAAATACCGAACCCTGTACGGGAACAGCCTCGCTGGAGGCAGGGAGACTTACCGAAATTGCCCGGCAAGTCTCCTGACATACAAGTTTCTGCCAATGATAGTATGTTTTCACGTTAATGTTATTTTCGCTGCACCACGTTTTAATGGTTTTGCCACTGTTGCGGCAAGCCGTAACAATATTGCGCCATTTCTCCAATCGAACTTCATGCGTCACTTTCTGTACGCTCATAAAAGTAGACCTCCTGCGAGTTTCTAAGAATCCAAATGACTCCAACAAACTCTATGTGATTCTCTTGGACCTATTGTCTCATCCGGAGGCCTGGTTGTACATGTGACGATTTATTTGACGCTTACTTTTTTATGCGGCCTGCTAGACTGTTTGGGCGATCATATCTCTTATATTGAGGCATCGTGTCTATTTCCTTAAGTAAAGGAGTTTTCTCTTTTTTGAAACCTCCGCTGTAGACTTCACATCGCTTTGGGCCATGGTGTGTGTCGTAATCTACTCCAAATATTCCGTCTCGCATATATTTTTTTCTAATTTTTTCTGCTGAAGTTCTGTACTTAAATGCAAACGTTTTATGCATGCTTCCATTCATAATGAAATCAAATTGGTTCAGTACAGATACGTTGGATGCGAGCCGATAGAAGTTATATATGCCGAGGATTTCGCTGTTATATTTACGAATGATTTCAACATCTGCTCTATTTTGCAGTTCTCCACGGTGTAGCGGTTTCCAAAACTCCCTGTCATTTCCTTGGTCGTATACTATTTTAAACGCCTTGTACTCATGTAACTTTCCTACCCATTTTTCGCGCGGAAGATATAGCGATACTCTACCATAGCGCATGCGCTTTAAAATGCCATTTCTATCCCGTGCTGCATCGACATTTCGGGATACGCTAATCTCATAGCCAAGATATCTTACCATTTCCGAAGAATGTGTCACTTTAGTTTTTTCTTCAGATAGTGTTAACTTTAATTTCTCGTGAAGAAATTTTTTAATATCTTGCTTGATTTTTTCGGCATCCTCTTTAGAACCGATGATGCCCACTAGAAAATCATCGGCATAACGATTGTAGCGCAGCTTTTTGAAGCTTGTATCTTTTACTGGGTAATAATGTAGAGTCTTCCGCTGTAATTGATAGTGCTTTAGCTCTTTGACGAGCTTTTTCCGCGTTTCATCATCACACGTTGCACGTAATTTCATTTTGGTACTTTTAAAGGCATAGTTTGCTCTGGTATATGCGGGATTGACTTTTCTACATCCGTTGGGTTCAACTTCGAAACGTTTACTATATTCTTCAATAAAGTTGTCCAGCTCTGATAAGTATATATTTGCTAAAATCGGACTTATCCCTGAGCCTTGTGGTGTACCACTGTACGTCACGTTATATTCCCACTGTTCAATATATCCAGCCTTTAAAAATTTCCATATTAACGATATGAAGTACTCATCATGTATTTGTTTGCGTAGCAATCTAATTAATACATGATGGTCAAAGCTATCGAAGCAGGCCTTGATGTCTCCTTCAATCATCCATTTTATGCCATTGAAATTATATTGAATTTCTGTTA
This sequence comes from Sporomusa sp. 246TCP1, assembly GCF_057319775.1. Classification (NCBI taxonomy): domain Bacteria; kingdom Bacillati; phylum Bacillota; class Negativicutes; order Selenomonadales; family Sporomusaceae; genus Sporomusa; species Sporomusa sp. 246TCP1. The sequence continues at coordinate 3,063,321 of NZ_CM170492.1, forward strand.
GTGCCGTATGACAGCTTCGTTTTGGGCGAAAGCCATGAGATCTGCTTGAAAATGTCGGTTCATAGATTGCTTCTAGTAACATGCGGACAACTTCCTGCACTAGTTTGTCATCCGATGAAGGAATGCCGAGTGGACGTTTTTTGGATGGATTGTTTTTCTTCTCAATATACGTCCTTCGTGCAGGGCTGGGATGATAGCTGTGTTCTTTGAGTGCTGCGATGATACGCTGTATGCGTACTTCGCTCATGCCATCGATAGTCATACCATCTATGCCAGCTGTCATGCTGCCTTGTGACGATGCAATCTTTTTGTATGCCAACCAGTAGAAATCTGGGTTGTATAAGTTCCTGTACAGTCGCTTATGAACATACCCTTTTTTTAGCGCTTTTTCCTCTAAGCTGCACAATACGTGAATTGGATTTCTCATAATGCCTCTCGCATCCTTCCATGTCCGTATTTGCTGATTGAACTGGTTCCCTTTGCCATGTAAGCGGCTTTCCCGCTCTCGGACTACTATGGAACCTCTGTTACCATAGCGGATATTCAAAATCACCCGTCGCAAGGGCATTTATAGCCGTTTGGCATTCCGCTTTAGGCAATCACCGTTTAGGTTGCAGGAACCGAAGCATATCGTGTTTTCGGATGCAACGTTCGTCATTTTCCACTGTCCTGTGGCTAGGTTTACCCTGGGTATCATCAAATCAGCAGGCAACCCGCGCTGATTTTCAGGGTTCCGGCGAGTTTAGCTTCCATACGCCGGGGGCTACGTTAGACTCAACCTCTGACTATTGTTCAGGCAGTTTAGCTTTCATCCTCATACACGTTGTTTTATCCCTAGGCTCTGATATTCGTGAAGCTCGAATATCCCGATTTCTCCGACATGCTGCACTCCCCATCCGGTTTCCCTTTCTGGATAAGTCGGGGGATAATGAGATGCGGTGTTTACCGCTAGATACCTTTTCTCACTGCTTGCTCAAGGCAGTATTCCTCACAACCCGCAAGTAGTTATCGAACTACTCTTACGGTCGCACGTAGCCCTCGTAGCGATTTAGCTCTTGCTCACAATCTTTCGTGATTGTCCAGAGCACAACCGGAACCGTACATCCAGCACTACGCTCCACATTTGCTACTCCAGTCTGTTTTCCCCGGAAGGTAAGTTTATAATCGAATAATTCACCTTTGCCAATAACCTTTGCCTTGGGGCAACGTTTCTTCATTTGCTTGAGGTTCAAATTACTGCCATAAGCAGCATAAATCTTTGTTTCCATCAGTTTCTCCTTCGTACGTTCTATCACATATCATCAAAGCCAACAAGGGGCGTGTTGCCCCTTGCGGCCTATCCTTCATTTCAGGCGGCCTTCCTCCAGGCTGAGTTTCCACTAAGATTTCTCAAAAAATGGAGCCTGCAGGTTTCAAACTCTTTTCCAATCAAGCCAAGGCGAAGCATCCAGCATCTGAAGGTATATTTTTCGTTGTCGGTGGTTGTTCGCTTGGCGCTGGCCGACTTTTGCGCTAAGGCTTGGTAGCTCAGAGCTAAACAAAATTGCAAATATGCCTTAATTTTTCCGGCATGCAAAGTTCCGTTGAAAAGTCTAAATTCTATAGTTCCCTTGGTGAACGTGCTATGTAGATTTAGCCCGTGGTAGCGGCTGTTGTGGTAATGCCGTTCTCTACTTTCCTGCCCGTATCCATCATACCAAATATCGGCTAAAGCCGCTAAGGTTTTTGGCTTTTTCTTATTGATGGCAGTGATTAGGTCCTCGTTGACCTTTTTGCAATACCGCATTCTAGCACAATCAATCGCAAGGCTTTTGTAAAGTAGTTCTTCTTTACTGGCCATTAAGTTAACCAGGTTTTTCAAGCTATTAGGGGTATGGGGCTTGGCATCCACATGGATGTGAATACCGGCATTGTATCGGCTGCTGCTAATGGCTCCTGCTTTCCGCAAAAGTCTGACCAGTTCCTGCAAGGGCTCAATATCCTCGTAGGTAAGAATGGGGCTTACCAGTTCGACACTGTATTGTTTATCAGCCGAGATCATTTGGACCTGTACCTTTTTCATGGTAGTGATACTCGCGTCGCTTACTAGTTTCCATCTTCTTCCTCTATCATCAAGTACTCGGTACTCGTCGTAGGCTCCACCCCTGTATTCGACTTGGCTGTTAAAATATCGAGCAATAACATGAGCTGCTTCTCTTCTTGTGATTCCTGTCATTTCAATTTCGATACCGACTCTTTGCGTTTTCATTTTGCATGCCCCCTTCGAGTGTGCCGCTTGGCTTAGTGTGTATATTAGCTCTACGGGGGTTATATAGCCAGTTAATTGTCTGATAATTGTATCATTTTACTGAAAGTATACAGTATTACCTTTGATAGTTAAAAGAAGCAGGCACTAAGCCTGCTCCGATGTTTGTTTTTTATTCTTCGATGGCAGTATACCTTGGATAATCGTAGCCTTCGCTATTCACCAAAATCCGCTCGCCACTCTGGGCATTTCGCACTCTGATGCACCGAAATTCCCTGGCTCGGTTCATTCCGCCATCCGTTTTATCAATCCATGGTTGATCCTCCAGTAGGTCTTCGGCAAAATTTCGAAATTCTAAGTCGCTGAGTTCAACTTCCTTGGTAACTATGTACGCTGAGTCGCCAGACCTTTCTTGTTCGGCTCGCCGGGTCGCCTTAAGTAAAGTTTCGAGGTCGGACATTTTTCTTCCAAAGTGTGCTTTCATGCTAGTCGCCTCCTGTGTTTTTGTTATCCTATATATCACTCTAAACACAGATAATAGCAAGCGTTTATTCCGGGTTTGGGACTTCTTTATACGGTATTTTCTGGCCGTTTCTCTCCAAAAATATACCGCTGTCAGTTCCAAGGATTTGGCAATACCGCTTCACAATCACATCTGCGTATTTTTCATCCAGTTCGATGGTATGGCAAATCCGGTTGGTCTGCTCACAGGCAATTAAGGTAGAACCACTGCCTCCGAACGGGTCCAGCACGATGCAATTGCTCATGCTGCTGTTTTGAATCGGATAGGCGATTAAACCGTAAGCGTCAAATAAATCGTCACATGTACAACCAGGCCTCCGGATGAGACAATAGGTCCAAGAGAATCACATAGAGTTTGTTGGAGTCATTTGGATTCTTAGAAACTCGCAGGAGGTCTACTTTTATGAGCGTACAGAAAGTGACGCATGAAGTTCGATTGGAGAAATGGCGCAATATTGTTACGGCTTGCCGCAACAGTGGCAAAACCATTAAAACGTGGTGCAGCGAAAATAACATTAACGTGAAAACATACTATCATTGGCAGAAACTTGTATGTCAGGAGACTTGCCGGGCAATTTCGGTAAGTCTCCCTGCCTCCAGCGAGGCTGTTCCCGTACAGGGTTCGGTATTTGCAGAAATGAAGATGCCTAAGCATCGTGCGGAAACATTGGCTATCACGATTGAGCGTAACGATATGCAAATCCATGTCTATCAAGGCGCTGATATGGTAACCGTGGAGGCTACGCTTCTGGCACTGAAACATTTATGTTAGGTGATATATCTAAAATCGAACATATCTTTCTCGCCTGTGGCCACACCGATATGAGAAGATCTATTGATGGTCTGGCAGCGACCATACAGCAATGCTTTCACCTAGATCCGTTCTCCAGCAGTCTGTTCCTGTTTTGCGGTACCGTCGGCGTGATCGAATCAAAGCGCTCTTTTGGGATGGCGATGGCTTTGTACTTTTGTATAAACGGCTGGAGAACGGAGGCTTTCAGTGGCCAAAAGATGAAAAAGAGGTCAAACACATTACGCCACAACAGTTTCGTTGGCTAATGGAAGGGTTAAGCATTCAACAGCCGAGGGCGCATAAAAAAGTCGATAAAATACAAATCGTCTAATTTGCTGAAAGTCCTAAATATCCTGCAAAATCAATGGATTTAACGGATTTTTCATGGAAAAAAGCCATAAAATATGGTATAATTATTACATGAAAATTCTAGTGAACGGTACTAATACACAAGAAGAAATGATCTCTGTTTCTCGTACTGAATATGAGGCACTAAAAATACAAAATGAGGAACTGACTCAACAGGTCAAGTGGCTGATGGAGCAAATGCGTCTTTCCAAACAAAAACAGTTCGGCTCCTCCAGTGAAAAAAGCAAATACGATCAGTTTAATCTTTTTAACGAGGCGGAGGCAACAGCAGATGAACGGGTGCCCGAGCCTGAATTGACTGAAGTTCAGAAGCATTATCGTAAGAATGTCAAAGAAAGAAAAGAGACCATTCCTGCCGATTTACCAATAGAGGTTGTAGAGCATTTTTTACCGGAACATGAACAGGAATGCCCGGAATGTGGTTCAAAACTGCATATTATGGGTAAAAATGTCCGCCGCGAATTGAAGATCATCCCGGCCAAGGCAGTTATCGTAGAACATATTGACTATGTATATGCCTGCCGCGACTGTGAAGTCAATTCATGCAGCGTGCCTATTATCAAGGCACCAATGGACAAGCCGGTAATCAAAGGAAGCTTTGCTTCTCCAGAAGCAGTTGCTCATATTATGACACAGAAATTTGCAAATGGAATGCCATTGCATCGCCAGGAGCAAGATTTGAGCCGTATGGGCATAGCTCTTTCCAAACAAACTATGTCTAACTGGCTAATTCGGTGTTCTGAAGATTGGCTGGAGCCAATCTATGATGCCTTTAAAGAGCTACTTTCCATACAGCCAGTGCTCCACGCAGATGAAACCATTTTACAGGTACTTCACGAGCCGGGCAAATCTGCGCAAAGCAAAAGCTACATGTGGCTGTATAGAACTGGCGGGTGTGCTAGTATACCTATTGTGCTGTGTGATTATCAGCCAGACCGGAAGGCAAAGCATCCTTTAGAATTTTTGCAGGAGTTTAGCGGCTACCTTCATACGGATGGTTATGCCGGGTATCATAGCTTGCCGGAGCGAATCGTCATTGTGGGCTGCTGGGCACATGCCAGAAGAAAATTTGACGAGGCGCTAAAAGGCCTTTTGGAAAAAGACCGAGAAGGCTCTGGGGCGCAACGTGGCAAACAATATTGCGATAAGCTATTTACTATTGAGCGCCAACTAGCTGATTGTACACCGGAAGAACGCTATAAAAAGCGTCAGGAACTGGCAAAACCAGTGCTTGACGAGTTTTTGTCGTACCTTCATACAGTAAAGGCATCTACCAAGAGCGGATTTGGCAGAGCCGTGCACTATACGTTGGAGCAATGGAAATATCTCGAACGATATCTACTGGACGGAAGGCTGGAAATCAGTAACAATCGCGCCGAGCGCAGCATTAAGCCGTTTGTGATTGACCGCAAAAATTTTCTCTTTGCCAACACACCGCGAGGAGCTAAAGCCAGCGCAGTTGTGTTTAGCATAATAGAAACCGCAAAGGAAAATGGGCTCAATCCATATGCCTACCTGACTTATATTTTTAAAAACGCACCCAACTGGGATATACGAAATGATGTTGAGGCACTACAACGACTAATGCCCAGTTTTGTTCCAGATTACTGTAAAACTAATGCCGTTACCAAATGACTTGTTGTCAAGGTGACGGCATTTTTGACGCTTACATTAAACCAACAGGCTTTGTCGTTGGATGATCTGGACTCTTGGCGGGCCGGTCAAAGTTCCAGATAGTACTTTGCTTGCGGTCGGTGTACCAGTTATGTTTTCCATCTTTGCGCCAACCGTAGAGAATAGGCTCATGCTTCCAATGGTACGGGCTGCGACCAAGAACCAAGCTTTGTTTGGCCCAAATGCATACTCCGGAAAGGTAGAAACCGGCCTGTTGGAAAGCTTTTCTGAAATTCAGGCCTTCAGTGTCAGCATGAAACACATAAATAGAGGCGTCGCGTTCCATGACTTGAGCCATATTGGTAAAGGCCTTAAGTAAAAAATTATAAAATTCATCATCTTTCAGGTTATCATTTTGAATTGTTCCGGCTTTAGCTTTATATGAGACCCCGTACGGGGGATCTGTAACTACCAGATTCGCTTTTTTGCCATCCATCAACAATTTAAATACCCCTGGGTCAGTACTGTCACCGCACACCAACCGATGCCTGCCTAAAAGCCATACATCACCACGTCTTGTAAGAGCTGGTTCTGCCAGTTCTTTTTCTACGTCAAAATTGTCTTCTTTGATTTCTTTTGAGTGAACATCATTAAAAAGTTGATCAATCTCCGGCGGTTCAAAGCCGGTGAAAGACACGTCATAGTCTAGAGACTGCAAATCTTTGATAAGTTCAGCCAGCAGATCCTTTTGCCACTCGCCCGTCACCTTATTCAAAGCTATATTCAGCGCCTTCTCCTTGGTTTTATCAATGTCAATGACAACACAGTCTATCTCGGTATAGCCAAGGGTCTTAAGTACCGAGATGCGCTGGTGGCCGCCAATAACTGTTCGATCCTTATTGACAATAACCGGATCGACATAACCAAATTCGGTGATGCTGTTTTTGATTTTCTCAAATTCGCTGTCGCCGGGTTTAAGCTTTTTCCTTGGGTTATAGCTCGCTGGTATCAGATTATCAATCGGTAGCTTCTTAAACTCCATCTTCATCTCCCCAAAATCTATCTTTGATGTAGCAGTCGTGGCTGCAATATTTTCTCTGCTTATTCCCGTAAGAACTTGAGCGCCTGCCACAGTATAGGCAGGTGAAATGGTATATAGCTATATCTTTCTTACTGCGCTGGTCTTGATTTTCATTCCACCAGCTATATCGGCAGGCATCCGAACAAAATCTTTTTTTCCTGCCTTGTTGCTTTTGCCGCATCGGATTTTTACATTGCAAACACAGGGCATTGTTTTCTTGGATTACCTCGGCATTAAGGTGTACGACTTCTGTCGGTCCATTTAGATGGTGCCGTTTGCAGTAGCCTTTTATGGCGTCAACAGTGATTTGCATTTCCCGGGCAATGGCTTTGTAGCCTAGTCCTTGGAGCCTAAGTTTATAGATTTTTTCTTTTTGCTCCGGCGTCATGCGATATCTCCTTTCTCATTTTGCGATTATACTTTTACGCAAAATAAATAACAATCGAACTGTCTGGCTACTAACTCTCAGTTATACTAGGTAGCAGATCGAAGAATACTATTTATGACTAACGATTCTATGTTTCAGACGTAAAATAGCAATATTAGGAGCGTGAAGAAATGAATACGGAAATAAATCCGGTAATCTGGTTTGAAATTCCGGTAGCGGATATGGAAAGAAGCAAGGCTTTCTATGAAGCAGTTTTTGATCGAAAGCTAACTATAGTCGATATGGGTCCACGCCAAATGGCTATGTTCCCAATGGAAATGAATGTTCCTGGAATTGGCGGAGCGTTAGTGAAGGAAGAACACTTTGTTCCTTCTTACACGGGTACGATAATATACTTTTCTGTTACCGATATTCCCGGTACGCTGAACAAGGTAGTTGCGCACAAAGGCAAAGAGCTAATCCCTATGACGAGTATCGGAGAATATGGTTTTTGTGCTTATTTTGAAGATAGCGAGGGTAACCGGATTGGACTACATACTATGTAATGAACCACTACTACCTATGCCAAGTGATCCTGGATATGTACAGGATCTTTTTTTGTTAGGAAATTTTTTAATTTATACTTTTACGCAAAATAAATAGCACGCTTGAACCCTGTAACTACAAGGTCTGCGTGCCTCAAAATTGGTGGGGTTTCCTATCCCCCCTCTTGTTTATTATGCGAAATTTCGCGCGAAGGGGGGCGGCGGTCTTCTAGCTACCTATTACGACGATTATCTCCCCCCTACGCCCGTTTTCGCCATACATTGTTTCGTGTATTTGTTTACAAGTTTACACTTAATATCGGTAGACGGGATGCTGGTCCCTCATTCCGGTCTTCTTGTCATGACATTTTTTACAAAGCGGTTGCCAGTTACTTTCATCCCAAAACAGATTCTTATCTCCTCGATGGGCTTTGACATGATCCACCACTGTGGCCGGTGTTAACTTACCTTGGCTTTGGCACTCTTTGCAAAGAGGATTAGCTTTCAAGAACTGACCTCTAGCTTTTTGCCATCGACTGCTGTAGCCACGCTCATGAGCACTGGCTCGGTCATTTGTATGTAATTTGATATGGAACTCGCAATAGGTACCTGCCGTTAGGAGTGGGCACCCCGGATGTTTACATGGTTTCTTAGGTTTTGTTGGCATCTATCTAATCAACTCCGCTTTTCGTTAAAAACATTGTCAGTAATCAAACTACAGGTTTTACAGTTAAGTTATAACGAACGCCCCGGAATAGTGCTTTCCGGGGCGTCTCCATATTTCTTTTTCAGTTTATATTATACGACGGATGTTATGTGCAAAACTATGCAAAGATATATTGAGGTTAATTGCTTTTAAAGCTTTGGCGTGAAGATAATGAATGTTACGCCAGCTATAATTCATCTTTTCCGCAATATCTTCCCAACTTTCGTATCTAAGATATCGTAGTTCTAACAGCAATTGATATTCCGGCTCTTTCACGGATTGTATTACAGTAATAATTTCTCGCTTCAAATCCACTAACTTATCGATATCATCATTAATCTCATGTTCCAAGTCTATAAGTTTAATAATGGCATTCTCCATTGGACTGTGCTGAGTTGTACCACTGACACGCTCTGCATGAATGCTGGCAGTAGCTTTGGTAGCCATTTCCTTAAGTGAAACTACATGCTCCAGCTTACTGTTAATTCTTTTATCCAACCAAAAGGCCTGTGATAAGTATTGCTTGACGTTCATATTTTACTGCTCACTTTCTTTCTCTGACTGCCGTTTGAATTATTGCTGCTTTGTTGTCCACCTTTTGTTTTAGGCATTTGATTTGTTCACACAATTTTCCTGCGGACTTTTGTCTCATATTCTGTTGGCTCTCCCATTTTATTCGTCGTTTCCATTCGGCATTAATCGGTAACATGTTCATCTTATGCCACTGCTCCTATTCTTGCTTTGATTGCATTCATTAGCGATGCTTGTCCTATTTCTTTTTGGTTCAGTGATGACATTACTTGCTCGTCGATGGTTCCAGCAGCCACAAGGTGATGAATGATAACCGTCTCTTTTTGCCCCTGCCGCCAGAGTCTTGCGTTGGCTTGCTGATATAACTCCAGACTCCAAGTCAACCCAAACCAAATTACTGTGCTACCGCCAGCCTGAAGATTGAGGCCATGGCCAGCGGAAGCCGGGTGGGCAATAGCGATAGGAATCTTGCCTTCATTCCACCTTGAGATATCCTCAGACGTTTTCATCTCAGTCACAGAAAATCGTTCTGAAATCCGTTCCTTATCGTGGAGGAAGCTATAAAAGACTAACACTGGTTTACCATTAGCTGCTTCAATCAAATCCTCTAGCGCATCGAGCTTCTTGTTGTGAATGACCTTAACAGTTTTGTTTTCGTCATACACTGCACCGTTTGCCATCTGGAGAAGCTTATTACTCAAAGCTGGAGCATTAACGGCATCGATGTCACCACCTTCGAAAGGTAGCAGCATATCTTTTTCCATCCGCTTATACAGCGCTGCTTCCTTCTCCGGCAATTGTACTTCCACTACATTGTCTATGCGCTCTGGCATTGTCAGATAATCGCAAGCTTTCATGCTCATGCAAATGTCGGATATTTTTTCGTATATGGAATCCTCTGAACCTTTTTTTGTTTTGTAACTGAATACGACATTCTGATTCCGTTTGTCGGGGACAAAATATTGTTCGCGGTAACCAGTTAATGTTTTACCCAACCGTTCGCCGCGGTCTAAAAGATATAGCTGCGGCCACAAGTCAAGAAGTCCATTAGGTGCTGGTGTTCCTGTAAGTCCAACAACTCGTTTAATCAGTGGTCGTACTTTTTTCAGTGCCTTAAACCGTTTGGCACCTACCGACTTGAAGCTGGATAACTCGTCCAAAATGACCATATCGTAAGGCCAATTTTTGCCGTGAAAAGTAACAAGCCATTCGACGTTTTCCCGGTTGATGATATAAATATCAGCTATTGTATTTACCGCTTTACTTCTTTGCTGCTCACTGCCGAGGATTTTGGATATTCGCAGATGCTTTAAATGCTGCCACTTCTCACACTCCTTACTCCACGTATCCTCCGCTACCCGCAGAGGGGCAATCACAAGGACCCGCACCACATCAAAGTAATCATGCAGCAAATCAAGAACGGCAGTTAACGTGACGACTGTTTTGCCCATACCGCAGTCTAAAAAGAGTCCAAAGGCAGGCTCTTCGATGATTTTCTCAGCCGCATAGGTTTGATAGTGATGTGGAGTATATTTCACTCACCGAATACCTCCTGCATAAATTCTGTTATTTTTTCATCACAATCAATAACCCAAACCTGGTGTCCTACTGCCGCTAACCGACAAGCTATTTTTATTTGCCTGAGTGATAGCTTCTTGCCAGGTGCCTTTAATTCTACAAACCTTACTTGTCCATTCGGCGTTATCACAATTCGATCCGGCACCCCAACCATTCCCGGCGATACAAACTTCAAAGCCAAACCTCCTTGTGCCTTTATGCGTTGTTTCAATTTACGTTCAATCGTGCGTTCTAACATGCAAATCTCCTTAATCACGAAGGTTGCACCATGGCCGACCAGGGATAAATGCCTTAAACCCTTGATTTTATTGGATTTGCACCAGAGAACCAGACTTTTTCCTCTTTATATATATATATACTTTTATTTATCTTTACTTTTACTTACCATGGTAAATAAAAAGAATAATAATGGTGTAGTTGGTCTAATCCTTATGGCGCAAGAGTTTTAAGCCACTATCTGCTTGGTACAAACCCAGTGTTTCTTGGTGAGTTTTCTTAAATCAGCACTACAGCGAAAATAATTATGGTGCATTTGGTGCAGTCCGGATTCTATAAGGGTTTTGATGGATAAGCACCAAGTGCACCAATGGTACAGGCTTATTGCAGAAAGTTGTCTGTTACTTTTAGCTTAATACTGCCGCGTACCCCGTTTGATGGACAGTAGAAACACATAGTATACTGATATCAGAGAGGGGATAGAAAAGATGAAGCAAGCTAAGAAGTACAGCGCAGAATATAAGATGGAAGCAATTCGACGATTGGAGCAGACGGGTGAATCGGTCGCTAAAGTGGCTGCTGATCTTGGGGTTAATGAAAATACGATGCACGGATGGATAAAGCGGCACCGTGAAAAACCGGTAAATCCTTTTCCCGGCAGCGGCAAGCTCAGCGACGATGATGAAAAGATGCGTAAGCTGGAACGAGAAATTCGTGAGCTGCGGGAGGAAAATGAGATTTTAAAAAAGGCGGCGCAGTACTTCGCCAAGAACCTCAAGTAAAAAGGTTCGAGTTTATCGCAGAACACCGCCATGAATATCGGGTAGCGAAGCTATGTGAAGTGCTCTTTGTTGCAAGAAGCGCTTATTACGCATGGGAAAAACGCCCGGCAAGCAATAGAACGCTTGAAAATCAAGCATTAGCTGAAAAAATCAAAGAAATTCATGAAAGAAAGAATCGGACCTGTGGCAGCCGGAAGATGACCCGGGAACTACGACGACTCGGCAATCATGTAAACCATAAGCGGGTCGAACGAATCATGAAACAAGAAGGAATCCGCTCGAAAGTAGCCAGGAAGTTTAAGGCCACTACGAATTCTAACCATACCCTGCCGGTAGCTGAAAACCTCTTAAATCGTGAGTTCACAGCAGAAAAACCTAATCAGAAGATGGTAAGCGATATTACCTATGTATGGACTGAGGAAGGTTGGCTATATGTTGCTGGAATAATGGATCTTTGCGGACAGAAGATAGTAGGCTTATCTATGGGGGATAGAATGACGAAAGAACTAGTGATAAACGCTTTGAAGAGCGCTTATTTTCGGGTGGGCCGGCCAGAAAACGTATTACTTCATTCGGATCGAGGCAGCCAGTACTGCTCCCACGACTACCAAAAGCTGCTGAAAAGATATAAGTTCACTTGCAGTATGTCGCGGAAGGGAAACTGCTGGGACAACGCGCCAATGGAGTCATTCTGGGGGAAAATGAAATACGAATGGCTCAATGAGCATCGGTTTAAGACAAGAGATGAGGCAAGAGCTGCCGTCTTTGAATATGTTGAAATATTTTACAACCGACAGCGCTTGCATGAAACCAACGGCTATCTAACTCCGGAAGAATATTATTCAATCGCCTTGGCGGCGTAGGCAATTGTGCAAAACATTGCGAATGTAGAGACTGATGATTGTAGTGACTATAAACATCGGCTGTAGTGACTATATTTCACAAGAGGTTGTTATCATGTTTATACGAACAATAAAACGCAAGCTCAAAACCGATACGGCGTTTGATTTCAAGCTACTTGAATCTTATCGTCAGGCCGGATCGCCTCCCAAGCACAAGTTTATCAAAGGTTGGACGATAAAGAAGTCGGACATTTGGGCCATGGGCGACATATTCGTAGACGACATAGAATTTGATCTCGATTTAGCCGGGATGAGTCGTAGCGAAATCAGGAAAATTATCGCGTCGATACGAAAAAAGTTAGTGACTTTGTTGAAATAATGAGCATGGCTTTGAGATATTGAGAAATTCTTGGGTTTTTCCTGTCTATTTTGCGGGGGACGCCCCATACCTTCCCAAGAATATCTTCCATTAAGACCTCTATGCTTGCGTTCCCCGAACAGGTTTCGTTCTTTCATTTTGATGCCAAACATGACCGATGTGAGCGGGAACTTTTGCCCAGCACTGATTGCCCAACTACGGTACGATTGGTACAGTTCATCTTTCATAACCGAATTGTCTGTTCCAACTTCGCAGCACTCCTCAATGAATTGGCCCAAAATATCCATGTCTTTTTGATACTCTGCCGTAGTTAGCCGAACAATTTCGGGTGAAACAAGTTTACCTGCCTTCTGCCAACTGAGTGCTCCTTGTATTGCTTTCCGCAATATTCCCGGTAATTCTCTGTGGATGATAATCTTATCTAAGTCTTTAATTTTCTTGTTATCTGAAATAACTGCGTTAAAAGGGACTAGCCTAATCCGCCGCCATATGCCTTTATCCATTCCACTAATGGTAGGTCTATGGTTACTGGCAATCCATAGTTTCATCTGGGGTACATATTCAAAGAACTCCTTGTTCAAAAACCGTGCTTTGACTGGCTCTCCGCCGGTCACTGCTTTGATACGTTGCTCGTTAAAGTGGATTCTCTCTTTGGTTTCAATATCTACGACAAACCGAGCACCTTGGAGGTCTGCCAAGTCATTGGGAATCCCATCACCATGCTTTTTCTCTAGAAAAACGTTGGGCGGGGCGGCTTTGCCGTAATCTCCCATGAGCGCCCGGATGATGTTTAAGAGAACACTTTTACCGTTATCGCCTTGCCCGTACAGTACCACAAAACACTGCTCTCGGATGGAGCCGGTTAAGGTAATGCCCATGTACTGTAGAATAAATTCGATCAGTTCTTCATTACCGCATAGCACCGTTTGAAGAAACTCGTCAAAGCGCGGGCATTTTGCTTTAGGATCATATATAACAGGTACTCGTTTGGTGTTGAGGTCTTTGGGGTTATGGGGATAGAGCTTTCCGCTCGTAAGGTCGAGCGTTCCATTGAGGCAGTTTAATAACCAAAGATTTGAGTCTAGATTGTTGGACAATACAGGAACCATTCGCTCTGCCTGCCGAAGCACGTTTCCTACAGCGGTATTCTTTTCAAGCCCTCGTGAAAACTTTACATAAGCTTTTTGTGTCTCTTCATCCATGGCCTTGGCTTCCCGTGGTATGGAACGAATCATCTGTACCGCCATAGATTGAATCTGATTAGTTCTGTCGATGTCCCACCTTGTTTCGTCCCATATGAGCCATTTCCCCCAATCGTGACAATACTTAATGCTGTCACCATAGTGATCCGCCATTCTCTCGGCAACCCCGACTTCGGTTAATGGCCGTTGTTTGGATCGGAACACAGTCATCTGTTGTTTGATGCGGACTATGGTTAGTTGTCCGTAGGTTTGCTTACCGCGCATCTCATCCCATTTATCGCGCATCAGGCTTGATTGCCGAAATAGCCTGTCTACCTGTTCTTCATTCCCACCGCTGAAAAATAGCAACCGTTCCACCAAGGCAGCATCGGCGCTTGATGCATCGCCGTTATACCGAGACAGATCGCCATTCCACAGGTCATGAAAAACAAACGAGTGTGTTGGCGATGATTGAATTGAAGCAATGACTTCTTCGTCTGTCCATGCATCGTCAGTATTAGCTACAACTGCTTTCCCTTTGACCGTTTCCGGGAGGAATGTATCACAGAGAGTAGCTAGTCTTGACGTAAAGTCAGTTATGTCAGGTTCAGACTCAGGCAGTTTATTGCCGGTAACAGTAAAGTAACGTGCTTTATCGTAGACTTCTAATAGCTTGGAATTGGTTAAAGGTTTCTTACACAGTGATGTATTCTTTTCTCCAAACCCAAGAATATGGACGCCTCTGCCGCTAGGTGAGCGTTCCACATAGCAGGGTTTAAGCATTTCAATGATATCTGCGGCATCTTGGTTTAGGTGACCGCTGTCGTCATAGGCTCCGTCAATATCGACCCCGACAATGCCGTCTCCAAGAAGGAAGCCAAGACCACTGGCATTGAGTTCCATCATCATAAAATCTACTGCTTCTTCATACGAAACTCCGTTAGCTAGGTTGGTTGGGTCTGTTTGCTTGCCGGTTACAGCACTGCGCGGTTTTTTATCTTTATCCCACCAAATCCAGCGAGGCAGCTCACGAAGTGTCTTAGGGATTGAGTCAAATATCATTAATCCATCCTTCCTTATTTACAGTAGTAGCTTGAGGAATCCCCGCTAGCGCGAAACTTGAGTCCTGGTGCCCATGATATTGGCTGAGTTACTATCTCTGCCAACTCTTTGGCGCTTCCAAAATTGTCGATAGTTTGGGTGATCAGCTCGTCATGGACAGTCAATAAAATGGGGTAACCTGCCGCTTCGGCCCGTTGCATGGCTTCTGCCAAACAATCTCTGGCTATGGCCTGGATGGCATTTTCCACCAACTTGCCTGAATAGGTAAATTGCTTTCCCCATTTTTTCGTCACGCTGTTTATGCCTTCGAAACTGATAGCATCCCAGCCATAGACGGGGTGAGGCTCAATCCTGACCTTTGGGTACGACAATCGCCGTCCACTTGGTAAATGCATAAAGAGCATGCCACTTTGGACTTTAAAGCCAATTCCTTTTGTTACCGGAACGGACGTTTTTGTAGCGATTGCCTCTCTTGCAGCCTCTTCGAACTGTCTCCAGAACTTTACGATGTTGGGGTTAGCCTCACGCCATCCATATACGATCTCCTTCATTTCGTCTTCTGTCATCTCACCTGGTTTTATGAATTTCTGAATGGCCCCGATACTGCCTTGATAACCACAGGCGAGGCAACCAAGTTTTCCGCGTGCCCTTTCGGCGCTTTCCTTGGTAATGACTGTTACTGACATATCATACATGCGGCTCGCGGTATGCGCATAAATATCACCGCCTGCATAAAACACGTCCATCGCCCAGTTTTCACCTGCGTAGTAAGCTAGAAGCAAAGCCTCAATGGAGTTAAAGTCTACGACATGAAAAATATGACCTTTGTTTGCGATCAAGATGGTTCTAACAAGTTGTGAAAGCACATCTGGCGTACTTTTATATAGCACATCAAGCATTTCGTACTGGCCGGATTTGAGTAGGTTCCGTGCTGTAGTCAAATCTAAGTGGGATAAGGATATACGAGGTAGATTTTGTGGCTGAAAAATACGCCCTGACCATCTTCCGGTTCGAGCCCCATAAAATTGCAAAAGTCCTCGTACCCGGTTATCTTTACAAAAAGCATTTTTTACTGCCGTGTATTTTCTGACAGAGGTCTTGGCCAGTTCTTGCCTTAGTTCCAGCACTCGCTTAACGGTTTTACTGCCCGTCTTTTTCACAAGCTCCGGCACAGTATCTTTCGTCAACTTCTCGGCTTCCAGGCCTTCTTTCTCATAGAGCCAGTTTTTTAATTGATACACACTACCGGGGTTATCTAACCCAGTTAAACGAATGGCTTCTTCTATCGCCTCAGCTTTGTGCTGTTCGTCACAGCGAATGGCATGGTCAACGAGACTGCTATCGACTAAAATACCGCGATCATTAATCTGTTGGTCTAGTGCCCATAACCGCCACTCGTTTTCCGGTACGGGAAACCTTGAAAGCATGGTTCGAACCTGCCGTTCTACTTCCACATCACGGAAGTTATATTGCTTAAACCGTTCCCATTTTTCCGGATCATGGTACGGTAGGTTACGGGTCCTGCCTCCATTTGCGATGGTTGGTTTACAGGGAACACAGAAATATTTGATTAAGTCTTTGCCTTCGGTCAGCTTTCCACCTACCTGCAGCACTGTTGCTACCTTATCAAGACTGGCTGGCAATCCTAAGTACAGCGAATGAACCATAGTGCATTGCCAGGACTCGGCAGATAAGTAGTCTGATAGTCCAAGATACTTTGATATGCAAACTCGTTCAAAAGCAACATTAAACGCAGTTTTAGTAATTGTCGGATCAGTAATAGCAGCAATAATTTCATCCGGTATGACCTCGCCGCTCGCAAGGTCTACAACGTGTATGGGTTCATTATCCACAGCATAGCCAAAGAGCAAAATTTCAAAGTCAGGAGAACCGGCGTAGGGGTAAACTCCTGCCTTTTTTAGTTCCACACTAGAATAGCTCTCAATATCAATACTTAGGAGATCCATGCATAGTACCTACCTAGTTTAATACGAGAAACCGTAGTATCTGACAAACCATAAAGCCGAGCAAGCGTACGACCCTTAATTCCTTGCGAAAGAGCTCTCTTTATCTCACTAGCCTGTTCAAGCGTTAACTTCCGCCAAGCCTTTCCTTGTCGGTACGTATCAAGGATATTCTCTGTTCTGGTTCCATATATGAGATTATCTAGTCTATTGTTTTTGGGATTACCATCAATGTGCCGTACATCTAAGCAATCAGAAGGCTTATCTCCTTGAAATGTTAGCAATATAAGTTGATGAACTGGTTTACCTGAAGTTCCCTTTCCCAGAGTCACACTAACGTGTCCAGATTTACAAAATTGCCCTGGCCTTAGAATTCGCCCCTTCAACTTACGAGTAAAGGGTTTTCCTCCACGCCCAATTTGTGTTATACAACGATCAATACTCCTGATGCGCCCGAAGGTGCTAGCTTGGTATCGGCCTTCATAGCTAGGTATATCTTTCCAAATCTCTTCCATCGTTTTCATATCCATTCCCCTTAAAAAAGTAATAGGTCCGATAGGAAAGCCATCGGACCCTATTTGATTAGCTAAGCTAAAAAGTCATCGTCCTCAGCAGCATCAAAATCGTCTTCTGCTCTGCTGCGTCCGCTAAGAGGTTCGCCGTCAGTCAATTTCTGCAGATTTTGCAAACCGCAAGCTACCCCTTTGTTCCCGTTCTGGTTAAAGGCATAGAAGGTAATGCTTGCTCTACCGTAGCAGCCACTGTACAGTTCGCTCTGTCAAGAATGGGTTTCACATTTTTATCTACGATACCAGGTCGATCTGCCGCGTACCCCGTTTGATGGACAGTAGAAACACATAGTATACTGATATCAGAGAGGGGATAGAAAAGATGAAGCAAGCTAAGAAGTACAGCGCAGAATATAAGATGGAAGCAATTCGACGATTGGAGCAGACGGGTGAATCGGTCGCTAAAGTGGCTGCTGATCTTGGGGTTAATGAAAATACGATGCACGGATGGATAAAGCGGCACCGTGAAAAACCGGTAAATCCTTTTCCCGGCAGCGGCAAGCTCAGCGACGATGATGAAAAGATGCGTAAGCTGGAACGAGAAATTCGTGAGCTGCGGGAGGAAAATGAGATTTTAAAAAAGGCGGCGCAGTACTTCGCCAAGAACCTCAAGTAAAAAGGTTCGAGTTTATCGCAGAACACCGCCATGAATATCGGGTAGCGAAGCTATGTGAAGTGCTCTTTGTTGCAAGAAGCGCTTATTACGCATGGGAAAAACGCCCGGCAAGCAATAGAACGCTTGAAAATCAAGCATTAGCTGAAAAAATCAAAGAAATTCATGAAAGAAAGAATCGGACCTGTGGCAGCCGGAAGATGACCCGGGAACTACGACGACTCGGCAATCATGTAAACCATAAGCGGGTCGAACGAATCATGAAACAAGAAGGAATCCGCTCGAAAGTAGCCAGGAAGTTTAAGGCCACTACGAATTCTAACCATACCCTGCCGGTAGCTGAAAACCTCTTAAATCGTGAGTTCACAGCAGAAAAACCTAATCAGAAGATGGTAAGCGATATTACCTATGTATGGACTGAGGAAGGTTGGCTATATGTTGCTGGAATAATGGATCTTTGCGGACAGAAGATAGTAGGCTTATCTATGGGGGATAGAATGACGAAAGAACTAGTGATAAACGCTTTGAAGAGCGCTTATTTTCGGGTGGGCCGGCCAGAAAACGTATTACTTCATTCGGATCGAGGCAGCCAGTACTGCTCCCACGACTACCAAAAGCTGCTGAAAAGATATAAGTTCACTTGCAGTATGTCGCGGAAGGGAAACTGCTGGGACAACGCGCCAATGGAGTCATTCTGGGGGAAAATGAAATACGAATGGCTCAATGAGCATCGGTTTAAGACAAGAGATGAGGCAAGAGCTGCCGTCTTTGAATATGTTGAAATATTTTACAACCGACAGCGCTTGCATGAAACCAACGGCTATCTAACTCCGGAAGAATATTATTCAATCGCCTTGGCGGCGTAGGCAATTGTGCAAAACATTGCGAATGTAGAGACTGATGATTGTAGTGACTATAAACATCGGCTGTAGTGACTATATTTCACAAGAGGTTGTTATCATGTTTATACGAACAATAAAACGCAAGCTCAAAACCGATACGGCGTTTGATTTCAAGCTACTTGAATCTTATCGTCAGGCCGGATCGCCTCCCAAGCACAAGTTTATCAAAGGTTGGACGATAAAGAAGTCGGACATTTGGGCCATGGGCGACATATTCGTAGACGACATAGAATTTGATCTCGATTTAGCCGGGATGAGTCGTAGCGAAATCAGGAAAATTATCGCGTCGATACGAAAAAAGTTAGTGACTTTGTTGAAATAATGAGCATGGCTTTGAGATATTGAGAAATTCTTGGGTTTTTCCTGTCTATTTTGCGGGGGACGCCCCAATCTTTACTGTTAGCGTTGATAAAGCAGCAATCCTTGTAGGCCTCATCATCTGGGCGGTCCACGTCACCGTCCCGGAGCGGAAGCTTTAAGCTAGCCGGGACTTTTCCGCCGAACTTGGAAACGCCGTCTTTCTTTGCCTGTTCGATTGCAGCCTTGATGTCAGCGATAGTCTTTGTATCAACCTTTGGTACGATAAGGGACACACTGTACTTCTCATCGCCACCGTTGATTGACTTCGGCTCCCATACATTTGCGTAGCTAAATCTCACTTTGCCTGTAACCACTTTGGTTGTATTTTCCATAATT
Organism: Sporomusa sp. 246TCP1; assembly: GCF_057319775.1. NCBI lineage: Bacteria > Bacillati > Bacillota > Negativicutes > Selenomonadales > Sporomusaceae > Sporomusa > Sporomusa sp. 246TCP1. The sequence continues at coordinate 3,082,878 of NZ_CM170492.1, forward strand.
AAATTTCCTCCTTGAAATCCGCTATTGCGGTATTAAATTCCGGACGCTTGTCCGATATTGGCACTAAGGATGGTTTTCCTGAAGGTCTTTGAATAAAGTTACCTAGCAAGCCATTGAACTGCTTTTTTCCTAGCAGTTTCTCCATCGCTGTTATGCCGAGTAAATCTTTGGTGAATATATCGCTCTCACTATAGGTACCTGTTGCCAGCAGCACCTCAGCCACTTTAGCCTCGTCTGCGTATTTGCGATTACTCCTACCCTCAACAATTTTAAAGCCCGGCCATTGCCTCCCGCTCTTTACTGCTTCCGTGAGTGCATAAGCTCTTACATCATCTACCCATGCGGCAATTACTTCAGCCCTAGACAGCACTTCAGCAATTTCATAATCTGTTAGCAAAGTTGGTTGCTTAAAATCATGTTTTGCCAATTCCAGATGACACTCGGCTCTAGCCCGGCAGGTCTGCCTGGCTCGGCAAAAACGGCAATGCGCTCCAGGCGCAAACTCACCTTCCCCTTTAAAAGCAAGTTCTGCCTTGGGGCGAAGTTCAGTTTCAGCCCAGTAGATAAGCTCGTCCACTGGTACCTCGCAAGTAGAGATGTTATCAAGTCGTGGTTGGCATATTGTCATGCGAACCGTCTGGATATCGTACAGACTATCAAAAAGCGCTAAGGCTCCAAGCGCGTAAAGTTTCATCTGCGGATTATCCTCTGCGGAAACAGGTACCCCTTTGCCATGTTTGTAATCAATTACATCCAAGGTATGATCTGCTACAATCACGAGGTCGCCAGTTCCAAAACCTTCTTGCACATACTCGGAAAAGTCTAGCTTTTGCTCGATTAACACGATTGGATCTTTACACCTTGCATGTGCCTCAGTGATTAATTCACTCACAAAATCCACATACACATCGGTGTAGCACTCTAAATCCTCACCATCAAAGTCACTGACTGGCCGTTTGGATGGTTGTCCTAAAAACAAACGGAGCTTATGCTCAGCCAGTTCATGGGCGGCAGTTCCTTCTTCAGCAAAAACGCTGGTCACATTTTCGAATGTTTCCTCTAATCTTGCTGAAGGAGTGCAATGCAGCCAGCGGTGAGAACTGGACGCAGATAATAGTGCGTGTTTGGCCACTAGAGCACCTCGGCTTCTTTAAGCAGTTCTGCATAGCAGGCAGGATCAATATCTGTTAACTTCTTGGCTCCGAACTTTGTGATAAGGGCTTTGACCTCTGGCTGTTTTCCGGACTGCGATTTTTCAGCAAGGATAGCTCGTATTCTTTCAATAGGGATTGGTTCCGGCTTTGGCGCTTCCGCTTGGGCTTGCTCAACCTTGGGTATATCCCCAGATGCTTGTGCTTCCTTGGCGTAAGCCTCAATACGAGCGGCAAGATTGCGTAAGTCCGCTGCTATTTCAAGGGCCAGTGTTTGTTTGCTCATCAATTGGCAACCTCCTCACACTTGTCCGTAAAGTAGCGAATTGGAATGTTCAGTTCCTTGGCTACTTCCATTTCTGCCAGCATCCCTTCCGATATCCTGTTGCCAAACGCCCATACTTCTGAACAATACTTTAGTAGTTCTAACCCCATTGTTAGCCCTATTTCCCTTTCCTCCGGTATGGTATCATCCAGGAAACCAGTAAACATGGCGTGCGGAGCGATTGGTACAACCGAATGTTTGACCGCAAATCGACAATAGTCATTTGCTTTGCGAATATTTCGTTCAAAATCACCTTTCAGGGGTGAACAAATGTAGATAAACTTCATAAAAATTACTTCCCCATTTCTTTCAGTACTGGCTTAAACATTGCGTCTAAGTACGCTAGTGTCGCTTTTCTTTTTGCTTCTTTGTCTTCTGGCTTTTGATCTGTGATAACAATTGATGCTGGACTGCAACTGGAAATCGTGATCGTGATGGTTTTCATAGATGTTGCCTCCTTCATTTTTGAGGCTCTTAAAAGTGCCTCTATATATAAGCAGTGGGAAACATCAATTCGGGGGGTCTATTTTGAAAAATTTTTAAGTTTTTTATAGATCCGCTTTAAGCGATCACGAATCGACGACTCATCAACACCTTCAGCACGAGCAATCTCGGAGATTGACTTGCCTGTGAAAAATACTTTTTGAATCAATTCACGTTGCTGAGGGAGAAGCTTGTCTAGTGCATTATGTAATGCCTCTGTTGTTTCTTGCTGTTCAATGAAAAAAGGAATATCCATACTCTCGTCGGCAAGTTGGATGCCTTTATTTTCCAGTGCCTCAACCGAATTGTGCTTGTTAGTCTCGCGCCGGTTGCTGCGATAAATATCTCTATCGATTTGGACCATTACCTCCCCGATGTTGTCTTCCACCTCAATTTCTACAATCTCACCAGTTACAAATTCATACTTGATTTTCATTTAGTGCTCCTTTCATCTAGCCGGATAGCTAGAAAAAAGGCAGCACTAAATAAGCCCTGAAAAGTCAAATAAAAAAAGGCCCAAAGTATCGCTTTTCTAGCAATACCCCGGCCTTGTGGTGGCTTTAGCGCCCCTAAGTGGCTCAGTCAGTATTAATCTTTATTAAATTTTAAAAACGCCTAATAAAATTACTAGTTAAGTAACATAATTGCTATGGTCATCAGTGCTCGTTCTCTTATTTACTTAGCATCAACTTTATTCTTTCGACTCAAAGGTGGCATTAGTGTTGCCAACAGTGTCCCGTAATCAACCATTGATATTCTCCTACATCTTACACAAGGCACCGAAGCGTGCCCCCTGGCGTCTGAGTATGCAAATACAAATTCCTTGCCACATGCTGGACAGGGAATCACACCTTTAATATCCATCTTTATCATATCTTCCATTATCGTCCTTCCTATCACTAATCAGGATTAGCTAAGAGAATACTATCTTAGAACCCAACTGGAAGTGATTCGATATAAACCCCGACACTATACTATATTTGGCGCCGTTATGTACCTCCTTGCTGCGCTTATTTATTTACCACAATAGCTACGAATTTCATCATTTGCATACTACTATATAGTTGTTCAAATTAACTAGACGACTTCCAGCAGGCAAACCAGGGACACCAATGTCTAGTAGTTGCTGCTTCAAAAGCTCTTTCCTTTTTCGTTATACGTTTTAGTAGTATGCGGAAGCATAGTTAGTTTTGTTAACATAATCACAAACTCTATGTCCAAATTATAATACTAGATTTAATATTTCGTCAATAGATATTAGTCTGGTATTATATTCCCTATACCTTGCGCTATAACAAGAGTATAATATAACTAAAGTGATAATTGTACAAACACGGTAGGGAGGGAGAAGGATGAAGTTTCTTGGGCATAAATTAAAAGAGCTTCGTAAAGCCAAAAAGCTCACAATGGTGCAGCTTCAAGAGTTGACCGGCGTAAAGCAAAGCACTATTTCCCTTTATGAAAACGGAAAGCTGTTTCCAGCAACAGAAACAGCCGCGAAGTTTGCCAAGGCTTTAAAGGTTGATATGTATTACTTTTACATGGATGAAGCCGTCCTTCTTAAGTGCGCCCTGGGTGACGGCGAAAAGACGGCCTATGCGGTAATGAAAGCACGCGCGGAAAAGGCGAAGGTTCCGGTCGAAATGCTAATGTCAATTATCGAAGCGTGGGAAAAAAAAGAGGCCGAAAAAGACTAAAAACCAGGATACGGCAATCGGCGTCCTGGTTTTTTATCTCTCTTCGCCGCGCATCATGGCAAGCAAGGAGTCTATATCCATTTTTTTAGGTAGCGGTTTGCTGTTTTTATATATGACATCGAAGCGGTCTAAGTCGTTTAAAACCCCTTTTTCCAATCCAGCAATGGTCAAATCTCGTATGTGGCCTATGCCGCAAATGATAACACTGCGCTCCGGCATCCAGACCCACCTGTGGCCTTCGAGACGACGAAAAACACCTGTAATGGAACATTAGGCTCGCCCAATTTGTGAATAGTGTTCTCGTTTGCGTTTTCCACAGCTCGCGCCATTTCTTCTTCTGTTGGGCTTTCAAATTCATGGTCAGGACAGTCCTCGTAATAAATTCTGATCTGATCCATGGTCCAGATTAGATGTTTTTCAATTGCCTCGTCCAAAAAAGCAAGGATTAGCGTTTTATCACAAACGATATCTCCATGCTTCAACTTCAGCCAGCCGAACGGCATATCTGGTATATCCCGAAAATATAAACGGAACGAATCCTGTGGAATTTCGATATTCACGACATAACACCTCCGCACTTTATTGTCTCCTGTGGGATTCTAATAAATTCCACAAATTTCGGTTTTAATGATGCGGCTTAGCAAACATTGTCCACCAACCCCAAACTCGGCAGAAGGCAAAAAAAAATACCCAGCTTAGTGCTGGGCCAAAAAAGTGATGTACAATTTGACATCTAAATTATATATCTTCATGGTTGTATTATCAATCATGCTATACTTTTTTAAACTTTATCTTTTAGTCCGATTCATACTATTTTTAGATCTTGATATACTGGCACTGGCCGTTGCTCGTGCTTTTTTTGATACTACTGCGTATGAGTCGGTCTACGTAAAACCCGGAGATACCGTTTGACAAATTACCAATAAATACACTATAGATAAAGACGATGTCCGGGAAGTCATTTATGAGATTCGTCGGATAAATAAAATAGATAATAACGCGAGTATTTATCCTGGGCAAGCTTTGAAAGTGCCGGTAATCGTAAGCAATGATTTATTAGCAAAAATAAGATATCTACCAGAAAACACACAGCATCCCTGTATTTCTATGTCTCACAGATACCATTAGCCGTCTAACACGGCTATTTATTTTTTTGTCAAAAGCAGGAATTTAATGTTATTTTGTGGTATTAATTATAATATTACACAATTTTATAAGAAATAAACAATTACAAGAGGTGATGCCAACTAAGCAAATCCCCAAGAAAAAGCATCATTCCATGATGCCACTATGAGAGGAGATGGGACTAGGCTAGTGAATTTAAAACGGATTTTACTTATCGGAATTACCAGCCTATTAGGCATGACAATCACACTAGGAGGTTGTAGCATGGGAGCAAAAGAAAGTATGGTTGCTGAAAAATATCCGGAAAAACCCATTACGATAATCGTACCGTTTACCGCCGGTTCAAGCTCAGACATACTGGCAAGGGCGCTGGAAAAGTCAGCCTATAAGCATCTGGGCCAGCCGCTGGTGGTAGTCAATGTGCCTGGCGGCGGAGCCACCATCGGCATGAATGAACTTGCTGGCGCCAAACCTGATGGCTATACAATTGGAATGGTTGGTACGGGCGTAATATTGCAACCGCTTTATGGGCAGACAAGATACCATTATCCTTCTGCCTTGGAACCTTTGGTTAATGTTGTATCTTCACCTGTAATGCTGGCTACTCTTGCTGATAAACCATGGAAAAACTTGAGTGAATTAGTTAGCTATGCCAAGCAGCATCCTGGTGAAATCAAGGTTGGTCATTCAGGACTGGGTACGTCAGTGCATATTACGGAAGAAATGTTTGCCAAAGAAGCCGGTATTACGATCAAGCAAGTGCCGTTCCGGGGTGGATCGGAAGCTATTGCGGCTCTCTTGGGCGGGCATGTGCAGCTTATTGGAGTATATAATCCGGCGGCTTTAAAAGAACATGTAAAAAGCGGTACTATCAGAATACTGGGAGTTGCAGAGGAAAATAGATTAACTCTCCCAGGCTTTGAGAATGTGCCAACCTTCAAAGAACAGGGAATCAATGTTGCTTTCAATTTTTGGAGTGGACTTGCAGCCCCCAAAGAAATGCCGCTAGCCGAAAAGGCCAGACTGATATCCGGACTAAGGGAAATGGTCAATGACCCTGAATTCAAAGAGAATATGGAGAAACTGGGAATGTCAGTCCATTATCTAGGGCCAGAGGATTTTGGTGACAGATGGATAGCCGATAATAAAAAATTATCGAAAATAGTAAAAGAGACCGGAATTGCAGAACTTATTGCGGCTCAGAAAAACTAATCGTTGGCGTGGAGAGATATAATCTATCTGCTTAAAAATGTGATCACCGCAGAATAGTAGCCATATTAACTGGCTATTACTTTGCGGTGTTTTTATTTTTTGTGTATTATTGCTGAGCAAAATTTGTTGCCGATAACTCCGTTCTCTACAAGTCAGGAACCATCACCTGGATTATACTTGTCTTCCTTTGTCCCCGTGAGTCACAATCTCGATAATCGGCAAAACGAATTAGTAAAATTTCGTTGTCAGGCGGAACCGTCCCGATTGACATTTATCATTACTAAATTTTCGTATCTTTTTATGAAATGTTTCTAATCCTTTTTCTTCAGTTTCTATATGTTGTACTAAATCTTTGAGATTAAATTTTAAAAATCCACAATCTAATACAAAGCTTTTAGATAAACCGTATAAAATTGAAATTAATATTTCCCTTGTACTTTTAATATTTGTTTCATATTTACTTGTATTAACACTTTCATACATAACATCAAAAAGCGATAATGATAAATTTATGTCTTTTTCATACTTCCAAGCTTCAAAGAAAAATGTTTTGAATTCCTGTTTTTTATCAAGTTTATTTTTCATCCATTTTATTAATGATGTTTTCCCTTGTCCCCAAGAACCATATAATGCAATCATCTGTATCTCTGCACTAGGATGATTTACTATATTTTGCAAAAAATCAATAATCATTTTTCCTTTTGTAATACTTCCAAAATAATCATTATCGTCAAGTTGTTCTTGTGGTCTGTTCGCTTTAAATAAGCTAAATATAGCATCTCCCACTACTTCCACCGCCTCTGCTAATTTGTATTTGATGTTGCTGCTCGCAGGTTTTGTCCTTGCCTTGCCCAAGACATTTGCCAAAACCTGCTCATATATTTTGCCGCATAACGGCTTAAAATTTGGCACCTTGAAAGATGCCAAGCTTTAAGCCGTTATGGAAGCTCGCTTTCAATAACCATATGAACCATGTGGTCATCAATAAGCTTCTTGTTTCGCTGGGCTGCGCTCAATAAACTGTGTGTGCAAACTTTATTGATTGCCCTAGCAGATCCGGCTGAATAATTGTAGATTTCATCAAGTGCTTTATCTGTAAAGATTTCTTCGCTGCCATCGGCGTAGGCCAGATGGGCATGCACATAGGCTTCTGTCTGCGATCGGTCAAACGCCGGCAGCTCACATTTCAGGTCGATTCGTTGGCGAACAGCAGCATATGTCTGCAAGTTCAACTTGCCCCAAAGTTCGTTCTGCCCTACGAGGATGAGCGCCATTGGATTGAGTGAATCCATCTGGTAGTTCAGCATGAACCGTATCTCTTCCAATGTCTCGCGCTTTAAGAGATGTGCTTCATCGACGATGGTGACGACTTTCTTATGTTTCGCCTGCCGGATATATTCGAGCTGCTGATGCAGGCTGAGCTTGGCATCACCGCGATAGAATTTCGGCTCAGTTCCAAGCTGTTGCAGCAGGCCATTGTAGAACCAGCGCGGCGTGAGCTGGGAATCCGAAAGATACAGCACCAGATAGTTCTCCGGGTTCAGACTGCCCGCGAGCCTCCGGATAAGGGTTGTCTTGCCGCAGCCGACCGTAGCCGTTACTACGGCAAAGAGTTGCTGATCTGCCGCATAACATAAGCGGCCAAGACCTTCGCTCACGGCATCGGAGAGATACAGGCAATCCGTTGGAATGCGATTGGTAAAGGGCGTATGCTTCATTGAAAAGAATTCTTCATACATGAGCATTCAGCTCCTTTGCCATGCTGCGAAAGCTCGTGGCGACAGGTGCTGGGTTATGCACCTTGGCAGACTGCTTGTCCAGACCGGTGAGCAGCCGCGAATTCTCCGCTGAGATAGGCTGTGTCACTTCCGGGAAGAGCTTCGTCTGGCCGCAGTTCTCACCAATCTGCAGCCGCTTGGCCTTGAAGGCAGAAAAATCTTTATGGTGGATCTCTACCTCGTCTTTCCAGGTTGCATCGTAGAAAACATCGATTTTTCGACCAACCAGTTTCAGACCAACCTCATATTTCTGGCCGTCAAAGCTGATGCAGCCTGCCTTGTCTACCTCGCGGACCTCCGTGTGTAGGAAGGCTTCCCGGCAGGCATCGATGTCCGGAAAGGAAAGCGGGCGCTTATCCGTAAGATAGGCCGTCTCTGGCGAAACACCTGAGAGCCCGGCGTGCGAATCTTTATGATACTTCTCCTTGAGCCATACAGCGAGATAGTGATTTAATTCTTCCAAACTGTTTGGTTTCTGCAGGGCAATCTCTGCCAGAAAAGAATCCAACCGATGGTTAAAGGCCTCAATTTTTCCTTTTCCCTCCGGGTGATACGGCTTGGCATGCAAAAGCCTGATGCCAAGCCGAGCACAAGCCTTTTGAAGCCAATTGCTCCGATACTGTTTACCGTTGTCAACATAGATGGCCTCGGGTTTTCCGTAGGTGAGGATGGCTTCTCGCAGCGTATCTTCAATGATATCTACCTTCTGATTGGTGTAGAACCTAGCACTGACGACGAAGCGCGTCGCATCGTCAATCCAAGCGGCCAAATACGTCTGCTTCTTCTGGCCGTCTTTGCCGACCGGCAGATACGGCCCGTACTTGATATCTCCCTGATACAACATGCAGCGATGGGATTTCGAAAAACGGCGTGAAGCCGCGTCGTGTTTGGCATACATCCGGATTTGGCGCATGCCGAAGCCCTCTTTCTGCAGATGCCGCTGCAATGTGCTGCGGCTCAAAGAGCCTTTCTCTGCAACACCTTCCAGCTCAAGAATTTGGATGATGTCCCGCACACTTCTGGTCGGACATTCCCGGCGAAGCGTGATGGCCGCCTCTAAAATTTCAGCATAATTTTCTGGCAAAACGGATACAGTCTTCGGACAGGTCTTCTTCGGCTTCAGCCCGGCAAAGCCCGTTGACTGGTAAGCTTTAAGCCAACGGCCAATGGTGCGATAGGATTTACCACAGTGCCAGGATACCTCCTTTTGTTTCTCGATACGCAAAACCGGATCTAAGGCGGCATCGAGCAAAGGACTGATGATCTCAAACCTTGCCGCAGCCACATCTTCCATAGATTTTTTCATAAGGTTCAGCTCCCTTCATCTGTATAAGGCGAGCATACACCTTCAGCCGGACGGCGTGAACGCAAAGCAGGTGGGTAAATGAATACCGGAAGAAATAAGTATTCGGTTGACAATAGTTAACCATCGGCGGATGGATTTTTGTAATTTCTCCAGTAAGAATTCACCGAACAAAGGGCACTTCCTGTGCCTGGCGGCATAAAGCAGTGTCTCTAGATACGGGGCAGCGTGCCGTAACGCGGCCTGCCATCTGCGGATGGTGGAATCTTCAACCGGACAGGTAGAAAGTGTCTTCTCCTCCATGACCTGCTGGATGACCATGGCTTCATAGTGCTTGTAGGGCTGAACAAAGCTCGGTAGCTGAGTATGCAGGCGATGACAGTTGCTACAAAACCCCCTTGGCACAAGCAGTCGGACCTTGATGCCGCATCGGAGGCGAACCATACGAAGATGATGGTCGTAGCCGGAAAGCGGCTTACCGCAGCACGGGCAGATGGAAAAATCCTTACTGGTAACAAAAAATATGCGATTGAGGATTGAATTTTATCTCGTAACGTGATAGTATAACCATGCTATTTATTGGCAGCCACGCTACGAGGACTTGTTCAGGGCACTCGCAGCGTGGCATCTTTATTTCACCCCGGTACCAGTTGATAACTGGAATTATATACCGGGGTAAGAGACAATTCAAGAGAGCAATTCCATACTGCCATGGACAAAAGCCGCGGGCAAGGCATGGTCAAAGGAAGTTAGCGGCTACAATTTGACTTTCGACATATAATGAGTAAAATCCTATACAGACAAAAAAGACTCTGCCATTATAGCAGGTCTATAAAATTCAAAACCATTTTCCATTATAACCTATCCTCCCGGACAAACATAACGAGGAGGAGTTACACCCATATTTTTATATAACTCAATCTGCTTCTGCGTTATTTCGCTAACCCTTAACTCATGGCCTGGTTGTTCATAGCACTCAATAACATCAAATTCATCCAAAAGTTCGTGCATTGTGTGCTTTTTGAATAAATTTTTATCTTCCATCTGTTTCTTTATATAAGCGAGATAGATCAAGGCCACAAATGCCACGAAAATCTTGCCCTCTAAACTTTCTTCGGAGGAAACCAGGGTTCGTCTGAAATTAAGTCGCTCTTTCAAGTTCCCAAAGTTTTTTTCAATAAGATCTTTGTTGCGATATATCTCAAGCGCCAAAATAGGTTCCTTCACTTCATTGCTTACTAATGCAAAATATCCATAGCATTTTTTGTTTTTTTCCAAAGCATCCTGTTTGATGGAAACTTGAATTCCTCGTTTTGGCGTGCTCTTTATATTGAAATAGGTCTCATATTGTTTTTCATGGTCTGCTTTTCTTTTACCCTTTAGCAGTTCGTCTCGCAATGATAAAATCCTCCGGTTAAATACGCGTTCGTCATCCACTGCCTTCTCTGGATTATAGAAGAGGTGCAAGTACATTCTGCGCTTATCCTTGAGGATATCACCTTTATATGGACGTTTCTGCGAATAATTCCATTTGATGGGCACCACATAGGCATATAAATCATATTTTTCCGAATAATGTTCTAAATTACGGATGGAATCACTGATCTTTTCAACCTCTGCACTGACAAATTTCAGTGACAGTTTTACACCGATCAAAAATTTCTGATGATCGTGATAAAGGGCATTGATGTTCTCTTCACTATAGAATCCTCGATCCATAACTAGATTGATTCTGTCATAGCCAAGAAAGCGCATGTCAGCCAACAGGTTTTTCACCGTCTTCGCATCCGAAATGTTGCCTGGAAGCTTCCTATAATAAAACGGTAGATTGGACTTCTCTCCAAAAAGGATGGCAATGTTGATTTGTGGCAGTAAGTCATGATCTTTATTATGACCGTATTTCACTTCCTTCAGAAGTTCCGACCAACTGGATATCGAAGTTGTATCATACGCCCAAAATTCTTTCTCTACACGCCGCTTTCCCTGCAGGATGAAAAACTTTTCCTTTGCTTCTTCCGTAATGGATGCAAACAGCTCGCTACTTCTTTGCGACGAGATATTCTCGCCATAAGGATGTCAGTGCATTCTTGACCATTTTAAGAATCGATAAAGCGGGTTCTTATCTTCAAGAATGAGGTAATAGGCAATGGACAGGATTTGACGCCAAGTATCAGGGAAACATTTTCTGAGATCTTCCGTAACACCAGACATATTTCCAATTTCGTCGAATAGATAAGTTGCTCCATAATAGGATCTTGTGATGGCGGTAATGGAGAAGGGGCCAATCTTAGGCTGTGTAAGTATCTCTGGTCCAGGCGTTTTAGCTGCTTTTTTGCGTGTCGACACGATTTGCCCGGTTTCGGGATCGACTCTACCAATTAACTTACGTTTTGCCCGTGACTGCTGCTTTTCTGTGTCCCAATAAGATATGGACTCGTATGCATAAGTAATCCCCGTACGCTTATCTTTCTGATGAACAATCGCCGGCAATTCAACCACCACCTCGTTATGTTTATTATATAACATAACGAGGTATAACTCAAGAGAAAAGTGGCTTAAACACCGATATTTACTAGCTTTCTAGCATGTTCATCGTTATGTTTTTCGGGAATCCAGGTTATAAGTGTATAATGCCAGTATTAGCTGATACCGGGGTGAAAATGAAAAAACCACGGCTAGGATCCCTCAATCCCGTACCGTGGTTACAAAAATAAACAACATGGTCATACTATCACGTTACGAAAAACATTTCAATAGGAATACTTTCAAGTAAGATTCTTTCCGTCTGTCCGTGTTGCAACGGCCCGCTTTCTTGTCATGACCACCGACTTCGTTACGTCACTCTTCGCTGCGGTATTCGCGTTGCGCTTTTGGTGCCTCGCGGATATTGCGCTACATGTCATCGGCTGCACACTGAACTGCCAAGTTCTTTACAGATAAAGCCATTGACGAAATCTACAAATATTCATCTGGCGCCTTCCGTTCCATCAACAAAGTCTGTATGCACAGCTTACTGAGTGCGGCACAACGAAACAAAAGGCTTATTGATAACCATTTGATTCATCTCGTCATCGAGAGTGAACTTCCATAACGGCCTAAAAATGTCGGGCAGATTTTGGCACATGTCGCGAGCAAGCACGGACAAAACGGCGAGCAGCTACACTTAGGCTATTAACTTCACGAAAAAATATCCAACAATAAGATTAAGCAAACATAACACTGGTATGCCTATAGTAAATAATCGATGGCGTGTCTTATGGCGGAAAACGTGCATGCCAAGCAAAATCCCTGACGCTCCAAAGGCTGCAGCACAAACGAAAAAAGTTTGCTCACGGATGCGCCATTCATTCCTGCGAGCCCGGCGCTTGTCCAGCATAACCATCAGAAATGTAACTAAATTCCATAGAATGAATAGCGCAAACAACGGCGGAAAGCTGCTAATCATATCGCCGGTCCCCTTTATCACTTATCTTGCTGCCGTTGAATAAAAATCGTAGAACAGTTAATATTTCAGAAGGTCTCATGTTTTCTTCGAAGCCTAACTCTTTAAACTCTGCCCAGACGCTTTTTTGCAATTCTGGTGAAACCGCCGATAGGCTCCGAATTTCAGAAACAACAGCTTTGATTTCGCTATTATCCATTAACTCAAGGATACTTTGGCCTTTTTTCACGCCAAGCATCATAAGAAAAACAGCCACCTTTTTTACCGGTAACAAAAAGACTACCTCCCGGAAAATTTAATAGCAGATGATAAACTGCACCCCATAGGTAGCTCGTCGCCACCTATGGGGTCTCACTTTTACAATATTTCGTTGGAAGTGATCTGTACGGAAAAGTCACCTTTACTTGTCCGTTTAATGACGCCCTTCTTACCGGCACCATCATCAACCGTTATGGCCTGTAAGTTATGAGCCATCATAAAGTTAAGTGCATCCTGCTTTACGAAAGCTTCCCAACTCACCTTTTTTGAATTAGCTTGTTCTTCTTTTATTACATCTTCTGTCATAATTAATCTCTCCCTTTTCTACATGATAATGCCAGTAACATCCCGCCCTAGGCAGAACTTTATTGCTGACATCATTTTCGGCAACCACTGAAAAAATCACTAGTATTACCAAAAAAGTCCACTATCTCTTTTCGCCAATAAATAGCTTATTTCCTTTCACTTGTTTCAAACAAGCAAAAATGTTGACAAGAGTCATAATCAATATGGTCAAACATAAGGCAAAGGAAACAGGACGAACCGTCACCTTGTATCCTCCAGATGTATATATTGCAAAAGTGCTTCCGATGAATTGGAATGCACTGTCAATTAAACAAAATAAGCACGTTGTTAGCATCTCGCGCCCCCCGTGCTTATTTTGTTTAATTGTAATTATTTCAACAAAAGGTCAAAATTTCCTGCAAAAAATTACCTGTATATTCCCGTGCGAATTCGACTTAATGCACTTGTGACTAATCCGTTAAAAGTATGCAATTCACTGATATATATGTAGGATTGCAGACTTTTTTAAAGCATAGTTAAAATGTTCCTTGTATTATAATAAATACAACAGTTTCGAAGGAAATGTATCGTTTGCTACTCGTATTCCGTTGCTCGTGCTTTTTTTGATACTATTACATACTAGTCGGTCTACGTAAAACCCGGAGATACCGTTTGACAAATTGCTGCTAAATACACTACAGATAAAGACGATGTCCGGGAAGTCATTTATGAGATTCGGTGGATAAATAAATTAGATAATAACGCGCGTGCTTATCCTGGACAAGCTTTGAAAGTGCCGGTAATCGTAAGCAATGATTTATTAGCAAAAATAAGATATCTACCAGAAAACACACAGCATCCCTGTATTTCTATGTCCCACAGATACCATTAGCCGTCTAACACGGCTATTTATTTTTTGTCAAAAGCAGGAATTTAATGTTATTTTGTGGTATTAAATATAATATTACACAATTTTATAAGAAATAAACAATTTATAAGAGGTGATGCCAACAAAGTGAATCCCCAAGAAAAAGCATCATTCCATGATGCCATTATGAGAGGAGATGGAATCCGGCTTAATGAATTCAAAACGGCTTTTATTTATTGGAATTACCATCCTATTAAGCATAACAATTATGTTAGGAGTTTGTGACATGGGAGCAAAAGAAAGTGCATCTGTAGAAAGATACCCAGTTAAGCCAATTACGATAATCGTGCCATTTGCTGCTGGCGGGAGTACCGACATGCTGGCGCGGGCACTAGAAAGGTCGGCACTAAAGTATCTGGGGCAACCTCTGATTGTAGTCAATATGCCCGGTGGTGCAGCCACCATCGGCATGAACGAGCTTGCTGGTGCCAAACCCGATGGTTATACAATTGGCGTTGTTGGTGTTGGCGCAATATTGCAACCACTCTATGGCCAGACAAGATACCATTATCCTACTGCTTTAGAGCCGCTAGCTAAGGTTACATCTTCGCCTACAATAGTGGCCTGTCTTACTGACAAACCATGGAAGAATTTAAATGAATTAGTCAGTTACGCTAAACAGCACCCAGGTGAAATCAAGTTTGGACATAATGGTTTGGGCACAGCAGTACATGTTACAGCAGAAATATTTGCTAAAGAAGCTGGTATTTCTATCAAACAAGTTCCTTTCCGGGGTGGTGAACCAGAGTCTTTGGCGGCTCTCTTAGGCGGTCATATTCAGCTTATTTTTGCATATAATCCAGCGGCTTTAAAAGAACATGTAGAAAGTGGTACAATCCGAATACTGGGAGTTGCCGAAGAGAATAGATTAACCATTCCTGGTTTTGAGGATGTGCCAACCTTCAAGGAACAGGGAATCAATATTGCTTTCAGCTTTTGGAACGGAATCGCCGCTCCCAAAGAAATGCCGCTTGCTGAAAAGGCCAGATTGGCAGCAGGGCTAAGGGAAATGGTCAATGACCCTGAGTTCAAAGAGAATATGGAGAAACTGGGAATGTTAGTCCAGTATCTAGGGCCAGAGGATTTTGGCGATAGATGGATATCCGATAATAAAAAACTATCGAAAATAGTAAAAGAGACCGGAATTGCAGAACTTATTGCGGCTCAGAAAAACTAATCATTGGCGTAAAGAGATATAATCTATCTACTAAAAATGTGATCACCGCAAAATAGTTGCCATGTTAACTGGCTATTACTTTGCGGTGTTTTTATTTTTTGTTGTATTATTGTTGAGCAAAATTTGTTGCCGATAACTCCGTTCTCTACAAGTCAGGAACCATCACCTGGATTATACTTGTCTTCCTTTGTCCCCGTGAGTCCCAATCTCGATAATCGTCATTACAAATTAGTGAAATTTCGTTGTCAGGCGGAACCGTCCCGGTTGGCATTACGAACATGTTTAAAATTGCCGGTAAACCAAACCGAGCGATGACCCCAGAAGTCAAACTAGCTCCTGTCTGGGTCGACCGAAAAAATGACTACAGGCGCCATAAAGAAAAACAAAAAATCCGTCGTTATTCCGATGAATATGGAATACGGCGGATTTTTTGTTATCCTTACCGGCAATACATCATGTGTACTGCATTAATGATACTGCGCACCCAAACATTGTCCACCAGCCTCAAACCCGGAAGAAGGCAAAAAAAATACCCAGCTTAGTGCTGGGCCAAAGAAAGTGAATTAAATTTGACATCTAAATTATATATCTTCATTGATGTAATTTCAATCATGCTATACTTTTTTAAACTTTATCTTTTAGTTCAATTCATACTATTTTTAGCTCTTGTTATATTGGCACTGGCTGTTGCTCGTGCTTTTTTTGATACTACTGCGTATGAGTCGGTCTACGTAAAACCCGGAGATACCGTTTGACAAATTGCTGCTAAATACACTACAGCTAAAGACGATGTCCGGGAAGTCATTTATGAGATTCGGTGGATAAATAAATTAGATAATAATGCGCGTGCTTATCCTGGACAAGCTTTGAAAGTGCCGGTAATCACCGCAGAATAGTAGCCATATTAACTGGCTATTACTTTGCGGTGTTTTATTTTTTGTGTATTATTGCTGAGCAAAATTTGTTGCCGATAACTCCGTTCTCTACAAGTCAGGAACCATCACCTGGATTATACTTGTCTTCCTTTGTTCCCGTGAGTTACACTCTCGATAATCGGCAAAACGAATTAGTGAAATTTCGTTGTCAGGCGGAACCGTCCCGATTGGCATAGTTTGCTAAACCTTATTCAGCGGGGTTCCCACCCGCTATATGATGCACCCTTTACCTGGCGCACACCCCGTCCCCCTGACATCACATTATACCGGCACTTGAACTTCGCCCAATTTCGTTCTAATTTTCCAAATTCTGATAAACTGGTAAGGTTGCAATGATTTAACGCCGTTACAGTATGCAATTACATCTTGTAAATCTTTCATATCCATGGGAGTAAGTAATTTTTGTGCGCATCCAATTTCCATTAGCTGTTTCCAATATTCAGAACCTAATGTAAATACTTGAATTTCGATATTAAGGCTATTATTAAAATTTTTTTCTTTTTTAGCTTGTATCTTTTCAACCTTTATTTCTTCATCATTTTTCAAAAATACCTTAGTTTTATCTGAGAGATTGTATAATTTAGCACTCAAATTATCCCAACACACCTTTGACTTACAGTATGTTTCGATATTACCATTTGTTCTATTTGGATCATAAAATGTTTCAGCCGCCAATTTTGCAATCTCAGCAATATCCTCAATAAGGAAATCCGGCAATTCCTGTTTATCCCATATATATTTGTAATTCATAAACTTCTTCAGTTTTCTAACTTCATATATTAATTTTGCATAAGAATACGTAACCAATTGAACTAAATAACCTTTATGTTCTTTGTACCAGTCTAATCCTAGAATTGTTTTACGAATAGTTCCAAATGTTATAGCTTTTGCTATAAGGTCACGATAATATGATTCATTAAATACAGAATCGTTTTTCTCCCACTGTTTTTCCATTTCAGTCTGGAATTTAGTAGCATTGACTTCTTTACCCCAAGCAACATCGTGAGGCTTCATTTCATCTGAATTAATATACTTTGCTAAATCCGTCTTGTCAAATTTCTGGCTGTTAGGGTTGATTCGTTCATAGGTCGCGCGTTCACTCTTTGTCATTTTCATCTTGGGCTGATCATATTGACCTCTTGAACGCTCAAAGAACCATATGGTCTGATATGTTTGGTTTTTTACTGCCGGAGCATAAATCTTGCGAGAATATTCTTCAATACGGTTGTAAAAAGGATAGTTGGAGTTAAGGTCAGCAGCCGTGACCTTATTTTGGCTATTGGCATACCGAGAAATGTTGCGAATAAATTCAGAATCCTCATTTTTTACTATTGTTAGCTTCATTTGGACAAATATTCCGTCCAAAAGTACGCCATCCTTTATAGTTGCGGAGGCCAATGATGCCGTTGTTTGTCCTCCATTTATTATTTGGAGTTCTGTAAAAGAGGTAATACATAGCCCCTTTCCCGATACTTCTTTTAATTCAATATCTTTAGCAGTTGTAGAAATTCCATTATTATATGTAAAAAATTTTTCGCGCTCGTTTAGAATAGTTCCACGAATCCCTTTGTTTACTCCACCACGTAATTGCAAAAATGAACGTACATTTCCTTCAAGAAGTCGCGGACCATATTTCTTATAAATATCAGATAAAAAACTTCCAGGAACAACTGCCAGATATGCCTCATAATTTTCCGAATTTATATCTGCCCTAATACATTGAATGCCTGAAATATTAAAGTCCGTAACATCAATTATTATATCTTCTTTTTCCGAAGTTGCTAATTGCGCATTAAATATCTTAACAATATCTACTATATCAAGTTCGACTTTAAATGTTTTGCCTTTAAATGTAAAGTCTGTTAGCGTTACATTTTTGACCCTCTTACTAAGCTGCTTGGTACTGGCAATAAACAGATGCAGTTTATAAATAGACTCGAGATTTCTTCTTGTTTCAACAGCCAACTGTACAGCAGGATCTGATTGCTCAGCAGTTACAAAGAATCCTTTAAGACAGTTTTCAAAATAATTTATCATGGACACGATTGCAGCGTTAACATCACTGTTGTTTATATTAGCAAGTTTACCATCATTAAAATCGGCAATCATTAAATTAAGAGTATTGGTTGAAAGCTCAAGCGAGCCAGCATCAATGTGCATACTTTTAAACGACTTATTGCCTGTTGATAAAGAGAAATAGCACTGTTCAATACCAGAGAACATAGAATAGTCACTAACCATAATATCGGCGGCAAAATCAATAAAGACCTCATATGGATATCGTTGTTCCTCAATAGCAGTAGCCTTAATTTGGTTAATAACATATTCTCTGTACTCATTTAGTTCCATGGTGCTTATCCCTCCCTGAATCTCTCAAGTGCGTTTATAATAAGTTCATAGCTCAGTTTGCATATTTCCTGAAATTTTATATCACTTTCCTGTATCCTCGGAAATTCGTCATCTACTTTGTACAGCGTACAAGACAGAATTTTATACTTTACATTACAGCAGTCGTCCGAAAGATCAAATCCGTATGAAAGTAATTTTTCTAAGAATTTCTCTCTGGTTTCGTCTGCTTCAATCAGTTGTAAAACTGATTTGAATAACTTGCCAACGCTTGAATCAATGTCTTCAAATTGTGAAGACATTGATTCAAGTCGTATTATTGCTAAGTGCCCCGGAGTAGATGAAGAAAGTTGAGTTACCGACGATATTTTGACACTAATCATATTCGCAGATACAGTTTTAACCTCATACCAATCAGTACCTTTTGAAAAATCTTTATTTGTTCCGGCAGGGCCACTCCATGCTTCAATTGCATCGTCAACACCGTATTTAACAATCATAAACTCCTTTAAAAAATACAGTTCTCCAAGCAATCCTTTGGTCATTTCATCAGTAATCTTGCTTGTGTCTCGCTTAAACATGCTTTTCCATGTGTGAAAACGGTTTTTTAACAGTATAAGAGCTTTATGCTCATCCTGAATATCGTAAACTGAACTGACAATATCTCCGCAAAAAGTATAAAACACTTGTTTGGCTGTGGACTGCATCAAGTCAAAGCATGTCCAATAAACAGCATCACTTTCTTGGAACTGAGATACTTTTAGCATCTTAGTTGATTCCATCTTTGGAGGAATAACCGATGACATGAAAGACAATCTAAAATTACCATCACCATTAATTCCGTAATACACACTAAGTACAGATGAAATTATTAGCTTTTTCTGATTTTCTAAAAGATCTTTTTCAAGATCTGAGTACATATTTATAAAATCAATCATCGTCGAGTTCCTCCTCATCTTCGTCAACATCAATATCTTTGGTTAACTGATTAAGTTTAACTCTATTTGCACGATATTGAACATAAGCCTTCGATTCTTTTTCGGGAAAACCAATAGCAAAACCGATCAACAATTCAGTACCAAAACTCTCCTTAGTCACTATTTTTTCGGCTTTCATTTCTTCAAAATCCTCATTGTCCTCAATTTTAAGGTCTATAGGATAAATCGCGAGAAGAGGTTTAGTACGGATTTTTAAATAATCTCTTGCCGTGAGCTCTTCACAGTTTTTATCAGGGTTTGCCTTCTTTTTTTTTCTAAGGAAGTCTTTAATAAAATCCTTTGGCAAATCTAGTCCACTATTAAAAATACCCGGATCAATAATACGGTTATTTGATCCACCAATTCTAATAAAATTTTCACCTTTTCCCAGATGAAAACTACGCTCTACCGCATTAATCAAAACCCCGTTTATAACTTTATATTTATGGTTTGATTTACCATTTGCAACAACAACATCCCAAAATTTGAATTGTTCACTTTCTGCTATATATTCGGATAGACTTTCGGTATCAAATTTTTTATTTTCATACGGAATTACAACACTTTTTAGAAGAGTTGCGACATCCTTTTTGTCAACATCTGTGAACATATATCGACCAGTTTCTATATGATTAAGAGTTTTGTCTTTTTCCAACTGAGTTTGTGTAAATGCAAAAAACGCATTACGATTCTTGTTATTTACTGTCGGATCTCTATATAATTTGGATGTATCTGTATACACACCGCCGTAATTCAAATAGCGTGTAAGTACATCTGTACCACGCATTTTATTGCGGCTTGTAATTAACAAAGTGGTCTCCAATATCTCCGGGGATTCTTTAATCATTAATCCGAAATTTCTTGGTTTCTTATTTCTTAATGCCATTTCAGTAAACTGTTCTTTCAAGTCTCTAACAGCATCCAGAACTGCGGAAAAGCTATCAATATTGGTTTGAGATATGTATATTCTGCAAAGATCTTCATATTTTGGACGATAGCCAAACCAGCGGCACATCTGAAGTAGAGTATCATACGCTCCGGCATTTCTGCTATAATAACTGACCATCAACCCTTCAAGTGTCAGTCCGCGTGAAAGCACAAATCCGCCAATTGCAATGACTCTAGCACCGTTATTACCATAATTTCCATAATCAAATCGCATGTCACCTTTATAGCGGTTATTGATTATCGCAGTAACAAACTGTTTTATTTCACTTTCAAGGACGTTTTGTATTTCTTTCCATGGAAATTTTTTACGAATGTCTTTATAGAAATCAACTTTTGTTGGATCAACGTGCATATATAGAGAGTACAGTTTCTTCATTTCCCCGTTCTTGATAAATACATGCACCGGTTTATAACTGTCTTGCTCTATGATGTTTTGTATTATTTCCAAATACTTATCAACATAAAATTTAATGCTTTCTTGTGGATCATTGTATTTAGAGATATTTATCATCATGGAACGGTGTTTTGTTGCCTGGCCACGCTTTGTACGAATAACATTGTTAATTAAAAAACATAAAATTGCCTCTTTTAAACTTTCAGGCAATTCGCGAAGCTCAACATTTTTCTTATGATTGACTGGTAAAAATTTGGGTTCATTTTCATTTAGCTTCCGTACTGATCTTGAATGATTTCCATCAATCGGAAAAATCTTTTCTCCTCCAAAGTATTTATTCGGAGCCTTTAATTGAACGATAAAATCAGCAGGAAAGAGATCTTGATCCGTGTCATCGATATTGTCCGGATTAATGAATATATTTGCAAATGGAGTTGCAGTGAATCCCACATACGATGCAATTGGAAAGTTGTTGTATATTTTTCGGATATATTTATTTATTGTTGACGGATCTTGATCTGGCTTTTTGGTGTTTACCGAGGCATTGTCTGCCTCGTCATCGATTATAAGAACATTTTTTCCGGAGATATTGTTTTGCCCAGGTTTAAGCCATTTTTCCACACTTTCAACAATTTTAGCATTTTTTTTAATAACAAGAACAACTGGCTTATTAAAATCACCAGCTGTTGCATTTAAATTTTTCTGAACGAATTTTGCAAAATCATTATCTGAATTTGTTAGCGGAATAGCATAATGATCTTTATTGCTTATTCCTACACCGACATATTCGATTATGTTACCGATCGTACTACTATGAGCGCCAATAAATCCCATGTCAACACGCTTCTGTGTCTGTTTACGAAGAGAATCTGTTAGCCCCGCAAGCAAAACGATTACTTTATATCCGTAATCGCATGCCATATTTATTAATCCTAGATAGTTTGCTGTTTTACCAGACTGAACATCACCGACTACCAACCCCCGTTTTTTTGTGTTTGCTATATCGGCAAAGTTCTCAGGGTCAGCGCAGTAAGAAAGTGCCTTTTCACAGCTTGCTTCAATATTGTCAATAACAGTTCTGCTAAAACCCTCATCATTTAATAGATAGTGCCGATATTGTGAAAAATATCTGTGGCTTAATTTCTCTTTCTTCTGCTTTAGCCACAAACCACTATTTGGATCTTCAACAATAATATCGGGATCATACACTTTGATACCAACATTACCTTCATACATATCGACGATAATGTCAACTAATTCCTTAAATTCCGGAGTGTTTCTATGTACTTTAAGCGTATCGCTCACAACAGACACAGCACACTTGACCGTATTTGTATGTGTATGCTTAGAACCTTCCAACAGAATATCGAGTATGTTGTATGCCTTTTTTATAAGCGTTTCATTTATCAAACCAATCATTTCATCTTTCAACTTTCATCTCCCAGCACCTCTCTAATTACTTCTTCACGTTTATCAAATAATTCCTGATATGCTTCAATAGATAACAGCATATTAAGTTTCTTTTCTTTTGCTTCAGGACCTACCATGGAAATAATGTCGATTAACTCATTTATCAGCTTTTGTTCATCAACATCATCTCCGTTGTTTACAATTTTAATAGAGTCAGCAATGTCATTCTGAATTGAAAATTTAGGTATATAGCACTCCAACTGTGACAGTAAAGTTTCAAGAAGCTTTACTTCATTCTCCCCAATTGCTTCAAAAAGCGCGGTAATGATAGGGTTGTTTCTATTTATTTCATAACGTACTGTGTTGTCATGTATATTTACTCGCCTTTCCCATATTCTATTAATTG
Source organism: Sporomusa sp. 246TCP1 (assembly GCF_057319775.1). Lineage (NCBI taxonomy): Bacteria > Bacillati > Bacillota > Negativicutes > Selenomonadales > Sporomusaceae > Sporomusa > Sporomusa sp. 246TCP1. Next base: position 3,105,458 of record NZ_CM170492.1, read on the forward strand.
CTGCTTGTTCCTTGATACCGGGAAATTTAACCGTTTTTTTACTTCTCAATTCAGAATCATTAATTGAAGCCCTGAGTTCATCTTTTATTTTATCAGGAATTTTAGCTGATGATTTTTTAACATCAAGCATCCAAACAGAGTCCAATGCCGATGGGATATCCACTTGAATCCGAGCCAACTTATTAAATTCGCTTTTAATACCCATACGAAGCCAACTACCCCACAAAATCAATCGCTTATTCCTGTAGAGATAAAAGCCCTGATCATCATAGATGCTCTTTGGGTTACCAAGCAATTCCTTTTCTTCATCAGTCAATGTATTCCAGAACGGAAGTGCATATGGAGTTATGGCAACTGTATATCCGTCAATATTAAGTTTTTCAGTATATCCTGTTTGCTGCCTGCCAACTGAGGCACGTAGAAATGGATCACGCTCTTCAATACGTTTGTAATTAAAATAAATATCAACACTGTTATAAAAACGGTGAAAAACAAACTCGACATGCTTCTTTGAATTAGCAACGAAAGACCTAAAAGAATCTTCAAAATTCTTAGCCAACATCTCGATTTTATCAAATTTTTTCCATATAACGAGCGTCCCTGTTTCGCACTGAATCAGCCTTTCGATATTAGGTAAGTCTTCCATCTCTTCAATGTCAAGTATCTTTAAATACCACTTATTTTCTTTTTCAATTAAATCAAGATCGAAAGACATCGCATTAACCTGTCCGTCTTTTTTGCTGGCAACTATAAATTCCCGGCACTGAGATAGTGAGGCAGACTTTAAGCCCAAACCGTACCTACCAAGTTCAATATCACTATCGGGCTTACCCATACGGTCAGAGCCTAGAAGCATTGCATTCTCAAGTTCCACTTGATCCATACCGCAACCATTATCAAGAAATTCAAAATAGGTTGATTCATCAAGTGGATCGGAAATTATATCAATACGTTTTGCTCCGGCTGAAATGCTATTATCTATAATATCTGCGGCAGCAGTTGAGAAACTATACCCAATTGCTCTAATTCCAAAAATCAAAGATTTTGCAGGCGGATCTTTTTCAATTATTCTACTCATAAAATTCGTCCCCATCTATGTACATAATAGAATTGATTCTTTTAGGCAAGGCGCTAAAGTCTGAAAAAGTATACTCATTTATTACCGGCTTAGCATTAGTATCCGTTATTAATAGTACCTTAACAAAATCAGAGAAATCATTACAAAAGGCAACTTTTTTTACAGAAAGATTAAAATATTTAGATTTAGTTGAGGTAAAACACACAATCAAATATTTAGTTATTTCGTTATCAGTATATTGGATATCAAAAAGCGAATAAGGATATTCTTCACTGACACTTATTATTTCTTTAAATCCTTTAGTTTTAAGTACAGACGCAGCCAGTTTAATGGCTTTTTCCTTATTATCTTGCATGATCTCCGGAAAATTGCTAGGTGAAATATTTTCACCTATGTTTTGGCGCATGCTGATTATTTCCATATCGTATACATCGGCAATCTCATTAAAAACGGTGGTAAATTTATTCCCGGTTCCTCTTTCATTTACAAATACTTTTGAATATGGTATTTGATTTTCACCAACAATAGTAACCATAAAATTAAATAATCCAGTATCAAAATCATATTCGAACGCTTTTACTAAGAAAGCATAATTATGAAGACAATTTGAAATGGAGTTGATAATTTTGCGATTATCAATAATTGTTTCTGAATCCTCATATTTTAAGGTAATGGGGTAATGAACCTTTATACGACCGTAATGTACGCTTTTGGAATCTGTTTCTTCTCTAAGGTAAATGCAAAAGCTTGCACTTGTGCTAACACCTATTCCGTTTACAGATATCTTATCAAAAACAAATACATCTGTAATACGTACTTTGGAACGTGACAAACTAATTAACTGCTCAATCAATCCGTCTTCGCTCTGTATGCTGATGTTGTGAGGTATGTTATATATCCTTCCTAAATCCTCACGGTATGAACTACCCTGCTTAAGAGGCGTTGACACTGTCGCTGTGTGTCTTGATTTGTTATCATTTTTTATATTATAGTGAAGAGACTTCGTGTCTATCGGTAGAACTATTTTATTCAATCAGAATCCTCCTTGCCATACTTTTCACTGAAAAGTGCACGAAAAATCTCGACAAGTATATTGACAACTATTGAATTCCCAATCAGTTTATTCATTTGCCGGTAACTAAACTCCAGACACAGTGTTCTTTCATATTCCTCCTCAGTAAACCCCATTAACAGAAAAGCTTCACGGATAGTAAGGCGTCTGTATGTATCCCCTTTGGCTCCAATATATCTAAAAAGTGCAGCAGTATTGGTTCTATCCATATTACAGGTTATAGTATGAATTATTGTATTGTCATTGATTTCTCTGCCATTCTTTTTCCACATTACTTCACGAGAAGGAGTTCGGTTAAGCTGTGCAATATCAGCTTCATGCCGGTATACTGGATTTTCATAATCAGTTCTTAAAAATCTTAAAATATCAAAGTTCTTTTCTTGTTTAATAATTTCCCTTTCAATCTTGGTTTTAGAACCAAGATGACTTACCAAAAATGCCCTTTGACGCTCTTGTGGTACACCAAAATCAGTTGCATCCAACATCATAAATTCATCATTTTGATATCCTATAGAAGTTAGAAAGTTAAGCCATTCATCCAAATCAGTTTTGTTCACTTCAGCAAGTATGTTCTTTACATTTTCAAGTAAAAGATACTCCGGTAACCTATTTAAATCTTTTAGCTCAAGTAAGATTCGCTCTATTTCCCATAACAGGCCGGAACGGGTGCCAGAACCTTTTTTCATACCTAAAGCTTTTCCACCTGTAGACAAGTCCTGACACGGAAAGCTATATACAAGCAAATCTGTCTCAGGCATTTGCCGCCCATGAAGTTGAGTAATTGACCCGTAATTATTGCTCCTCCTATTTGCTATATACAGTTGTTCTATTGCATTCCTACCAAGGGCTTTAATGTTTTTAATTGGGTGCATAGAATCACCGCTAAATTGAAATTTATTTAAGTATTCCAGTTGTTCTTCATAAGTAGGTATCTCAATTTCATTATAAGAACAATGAATAGCATCATAGCAAATGATTGCGTTGACAAACCATTCACTGATTCCAACAATTTCATAGTTAATATTTAGCCTTTTGAATGCAGTTACCTGCGCTCCAATTCCAGCAAACGCTTCAAAAACTCTTAGCGTATTGCCTTTTGATTTCTTTTCCATGTTCATTTATAGGGTGATTCTCCTATCTATTTATTTCTATACAATCGAAGTCATGGTTATAAACGCCGCTTAGAAGCATTAAAAAGGCAACTGACATTATTCCTGATATGATAACCATACATTAAAAAGTGGTGTCCATGCATATTCATGTCCTTATGGATAGCTTGTTTACCCAAGAACCATTATTCCGTGCTGTTTACTCACTCAGGCTTGACGTTATTGGCATGTTAAAAGATAACAAACCTACAATTTTAGACAATTCTATTTTTACTTGTAAAAATCCTGTACTTTAATTTTAAAATCATTACCTTACCATTTTACCTGTGTATAAGGAACTAAAGTAAAATCCTTCAATTGCTTGCGAGATAAGGGGGCATTAGCTGTGTTTTCTTTCCAGCCTTACTTCCCGACTCGCTGTGGACTACATGTAAAAATACTAAATTCTAAAAGTGCAATATTTGTATAAGACTGTCGCCCCCCTCAACAAAAAATCGCTTAGACAATGTCTAAACGAACATAAAGTGCGACACGTTTCTAAGTGAAAAGCTTAGGCACTGGCATTAATGCCAAGAGAACTAATATCTTGATAAATCAAATGATGGGGTAACGCCTTGAAGGGTTCACTTTAATACTCCGACTGGCGTCGATATAAGTAAGTACTGAAACGTCAGAAGCTCGGTGAAGTCGCGTGAGAACTGCTCTGATACGCAAGTATGGGGAACTCGTCCAAAGGTGGACGGAACAGTCTATAGTGCTCAGGCCTACAAAATATCCATGGTAAGAATGTGCGCAAACACTGACGAACTTCCGAATGTACGGGTAAATTTCGCGGCAGATGAGGATGAGTAAAAATTTTATGTATGAAAGTCCTTGCAATGTTACAGGCACTGGAAAGTCTACAAACCCATAGGAACTATAATGTTTGTACTTTCCATTTCATTTTTTTAGCGGCTTTACTCAGATGTGGATCAAAGTTCGTTGTGATAATACGTGCTTTACTTTTATTTCCAAACCATCGGAGGAGGGTTTCATTCCATTCATTCGGCTTGAGATTTCGAAGGCTTCATTTTCTCAAGAACTCGTTGATGAACGTCATATCCGGCCTTAGATACCTGCTTAGGTTATAATCAAGTGATAATTATCTGAGAAGACAATACCTGCTTCCTTGCAGATATCTTCAGTTAATTTTACAAAGTTGGGTAATCCTGAAGGCTTAGGATAGAGATACCGGCCCCAACAAACAATACGACCAGTTCATTCTCCAGTTTCACTAACAATTCATCCGGCACATTAATGCCATATTTCGTCATGCGCATAGGCACTTCGCTCCTCTTTCCACCAGACGGGGAGCAGGATTATCCTTTAATTCGTTATCATTATGCCATTGCAAAGTAATCGTGTTAATGTCCGCAAAATGCGGTGTTTAAGATAGTTATTTTCTAACTAATGATAACCTTATATCTTAGAAGAATTCAAAGCCCCTAATGGATATTACCTTATTTTCACATAAAAGCGACCCGACTTTGCAACACATTGGTTATTTTTTATTATTAGAGCCTCAACCCAATGTGTCCCTCTATAACTTGTTGACTCCCAGTGTACGGGATTACTGGGAGTACCACTTAATAAAAATTCTCCCCTTAGTTGATTCGCACGTTGTGCCTCAGATCCTGTATTTACAATCTGCCAATGTATTTCATATGGTTCTAGAACATTGGTAGTCACAACAAATTTAAGCCAAACATTTTGGGGAACCGGCCTATCAGACATAGCCCATAGTTGTTTACCGCCGTATTTAAAATGTACGGATCCTCTAACTTTTGCTATATATTTTAGACACTGTTGCCATTGTAAAGGCCTACAGTGTGAGATATCTCCTAACGCAGGTACTTGTGCTATAGCAGAAATTGGTTCTATAACCGTTGATCTTGACCCTAAAGAAACACCTAGATCGGCGGCAACTTTTGTCATAGTATTTTGTCCCATGATTGGAGCTAAAAAATTTGCTGATTCATTAATACTTTGATATTTAGCTGCAGTTGAAAAGTCAGCCTGGGCTTTGTTAAGCCAATTTATAAATGCTGCCCTTCTCTCCGGATATTCATTCCATTTGTCTGCAAAGTTTTCGTCGGCAACAGGGCTTTTTACCCACCACTTCCCATTAATATATTCAATATGTTTAGGCATTTCAGCTACGATGCTTTGTAGGGCATCGTAGACATCTGCCTGACCTTTATAAGATTTTGCTGCAAGAGTAGTTATTATAATTGAAACCGGTTTAATATCCGGTTTGGTTTGAAAGTGTATATCTCTATGCCTTTTTAGTATTTGTACAGCTATTTGAAGAGGCGTCTTTACACGCCATTCAGGTACATCTTCTACACTTGCATTCATACTCTCTGCCAGTAATGCTCTTTTCTCAAGAAAAATAGTCTCCATTCTTTTATAAAACCAATCTGCATATGCTTTAGGATTACTTTTTTGCCAAAATCTCAATTCTTTATCAGTTAACAATATTCCATTAGGTGATTCAGTGTTACATATTGACGGCAATACATCCATATGAAATTGCGGTGCGCCAATTGATGAATAGTTTAGAGTCCAGCATCTTCTTGATTCTTTCAATAACTTTCTCAAATCTTCACGCTGTTTTATTCTATCTCCAACTATTTTTTTCAAATTAGCCTGCGTTGTTTGCTCTTTCTGAAGGTTTAAATAGCAAACTAAATCTATATCATATTGGTCTTGTCCCGAAATTGGTCGCACCACAGTGCCAAGCTTAAATGAACCCTGCGGATAAATTTCAGGGGAATACCCTTTTAATTCCGAATGTTCTTCAGCAAGCCATTGCCCAACATCCTCATACTTTAAGGTTGCATTCTCATACACAAAATCAGGAATATCTAAGGCTGATGAGATTTTTACCAATATATCATTAATTGCCATCTATGAAAGCCTCCCTATTTACAGTGTATAAAGGGTTATAATGATAAGCGGTATGATTCATAAATTTATTCTCAAAGGTTGGAATAAAGTGTCGGCTATGATGAGCTGCCATACCAACTAGATCCTCAACCTTATTTATGTTATCAAGAGAAAAGTCTCCTTCTGGTACCTTTGGGTTTAGTCGCTCGAGTTTTTCTTTCCCTAATAAGAATCTTGCTTGGTTAGTCACACCAATACTTTGGCCTCTCAAAATTACGTTTGTAGCTGCTTTACTGATTATCCAAGTTAAAAGCCCGCCACTATTCAGTAGTCTAGATCTTGATGCAACCTCGTCAGAAGTACCTATACTTAAAACTGATAGCGAACTTAGGGGAACCCCCATGGACAATGCCTCCACTATACCAACCATAGTAGGGTTATTTGCCCATACACCACCATCAATTAATCGAACCCTATCTACTTCGCGAGTACATGGGAAATAAGTAGGAGCTGCACTTGTTGCGAGAGCAACTTTCCAAGCATGAACTTTGTAATCACGCCTTAATCTACTACTATGGGGGGTACGAAACAAATACACATCATCTTGGCCAAGATTATAAGAGGGAATTACTAGTGGTTTGATACTATCACCTAATGTCTTATCTTGAAATCTGGCCTTTAAGGCATCTTCAAGCGGTTGTGGTGAAAATTTCCTATATAAAAAGTGTTTTATATAATTTAATCCATATCTACGAGGAAATATTTTAGGGCCATCCTCCAAGTAGAATTCGACAATTTCCTTGGGTTTCATCCCCAATCCAAGTCCAATAGCGATTATGCCACCAGTGGACGTACCTGTAATTAGGTCAAAATGATCAATAATATTACTCCTTGTATCTTCTTCTATAGCGGCTAGAATTGCAGCAGAGAATAGTCCTTTTATACCTCCGCCGTCAAGTGAAAGTATTTGAAAGTGCTCGACTCCTGATAAATCCAATATCCTACCCCCGAAGCTCAATAAATAATATTTAGTATTTAATTCTACACATAGATAAATATTCCTGCTATTTTGTAATTTTTTGTAAATATTTACAAGAAAACAGGGTTCTGACGCAATTTTTGCCGCCAGGTTTTCAGCCGGTTTAAAAAGCATCTGATACTAGTACTAAACTGCTCTGCAATAGTTCTCTAAATTCAAAAAAGTGCTCTGACCCATATTTTCACGGGCTGGAGCACTTCAAAAATTTTCCAAATATAAAACTATCGTACACATTTACCAAAACAACGATCATAATTAACTCATTTAAGCTATGTTCGCATAGACTTAGGGGGGTCGCTTTTCCGACCCCCAACACACGTTCGATACATTTAATGTTCATAGCTGTAAAACCCTTATATTTCAAGGCCCCGCGCCCCTTAACCCCGCCGAATTTCTTTTAGGGGGTGTCGACCCCCAACATACGTTCGCCCCGTTTAATACGTCTATGCAAACATAAATACACACATTTTTAATTTATCAAAACCCGCGAACCCTTGCGGAATAAGGCTATTTCGGCTCTATCAACGCAACTGACTCAACATGCTATGTCTATGAGAACAGAGTGGTATTATTTGATGCTTCGTTGCTTCGTTGCTTCGTTGCTTCGTTGCTTCGTTGCTTCGTTGCTTCGTTGCTTCGTTGCTTCGTTGCTTCGTTATTGGTTTTCATTGACAAGAAAGGAACAACCTCACTGGCCTTGATTGAAAACCTCAGCAAATCCATCATAAAAAACACGGCAATTGGAAATACCGTGTTTTTATGACGGATTTTATAAATTTAGATCTCAATTTGAGTGCTCCGATTAAGATTTGCTAAATCTACCTTTTCAATTTGCAGCAGGGCCTTTTTCTTATCCAATCCACCAGCATAACCAGTCAGGCTTCCATCAAATCCGACAACTCGATGACAGGGAATCAAAATTCCAATAGGATTATGACCGACAGCCCCACCCACAGCCTGGGCAGACATTGAAGCTAAACCCCGTTTCAAAGCCACGCACTTGGCAATTTGTCCATAAGTAGCAACTTGTCCCAGCGGTATTGTCAACAGAATATTCCAGACCATTTTTTGGAACGGAGATCCCTGAGGGTTAAGCCGTCCATCAAACGTTCTGGACTTACCTGCAAAATAACCGGCAAGATAGTTTCGTAGAGCCTTAAAAATCGGTTGATCGGGTGCGTAAATCCACTCGTTACATTGGTGAGGATAATATTTTTGCCCGATAAACCACAAACCAACGAGGGCCTCATCTTTTAGGGCGGCAGTCATCGCCCCTAAAGGGGTATCTATCGAACACGTGTAAATCAATGGCTACAACAACTCCCTTTCTCAATTTCATGTTTTTGGGTAAAAAAGTCCCACAGCAAAATAGTCGCGTATGAACGCCAGGGACTCCAGTTCTGTGACAGTTGCAATATTTCTTGTGGCGAACAATCTAAAAGCGCTTTTTTTACTCCATAGTCAGTGTGCGGGAAAGCATCCGGCCAACCGAGAGCCCTAAGTGCAAGATATTGGGCTGTCCATGGGCCAATTCCCGGAAGCTTCAAGAGTTTTTCCATCACAACTCCCGGATTGGCACTATATGAAAGTGTGATAGCATTATTCGTCACCGCCGACGCCACGGCCAAAATTGAACGAGCCCTGGTCTTCGTTATACCAAGTGGTCCCAGATGATTCTCTATCAGGCCTTCCATGGCGCAAAATCTATCCGGTTGAGGAAACGTATACTGGAGTTCTGAAAATGGAGTATCCACTTTTTGGCCAACAGCCGCAACTAATCGTGCAGCCAATGTACCAGCTGCCTTAACAGTTATCTGTTGCCCCAAAATAGCTCGCACCGACATTTCAAACGGATCAAAACATCCTGGCACCCGGATTCCTGGCACACAGATATTTGGCACAACCTCGTTCATCGCCACAAGCTTTTCGTATACTATTTCCGGGCTGCAATTCAGGTCAAATTGAAACCTGATTCTAGCCAATACTTGTGACAAAACCGGCAATAACCTTGCCGAAATGGTTACAGAAAGGGCGTTTTTTTTTGATATATTTTCTACCTCAATCCACCCGAAATAGAACGTTCCACCCTTTTTGATGACTGCCGTACGGCGGTAAGTGTTTTCGGTCACGCTCTCGACTCCCGGAAGAGCCCGAATTGCAAAAAAAGAAAGCAGACTATCCCAAGCATACGGTGGTCGATAGCCCATAAATAATGTAATTCGATCATTGTTTTTTTCTATACTTCGACCTTTATTTCGAAGTTCATTTGGGGTAAGGTGGTAATATTTTTTGAACAGCTCGTTAAATCTGCGAATGCTATTGAAACCCGCAGCTAGCGCCACATCGGTCACTGTAAGCCGAGTATCTGTTAGCAAACTTTTAGCTAACAGCAATTTTTGTGTTTTAAAATATTGACTTGGTGATACGCCATATTCAGTAAAGAAGACTCGTCTGAGGTGCCGGTCAGTTATTTTGAGCTTAGCTGCCAATTCCGAAATCTTGCAAGTGGTCAAATAGTCTTCCGCCATAATCAAGGCGGCGCTCCGCGCCAATCGAGTTGTCGAGTCGACTGGTGCCGATCCTGGGGCTAACTCCGGACGGCATCTAAGGCAAGGCCTATAACCAGCTGCTTCTGCCGCAGCGGCACTAATAAAAAAAGTACAGTTTCCTTCCTTAGGATGTTTTACCCTGCAAATTGGCCGACAATATACTCCAGTAGAAGAAACCCCACAAAAAAAACGTCCGTCAAATCGGACATCACGAGCCTGCATGGCGGCATAACAGGCTTTACTATCCAAAAGCAATTTTGGTATTTCTGTTTGCATCATGCTTTTCCATCACCCAAGACTCATTATAACAGTGAACGACAAAAAATACTGGCTGTTTTCGGACATGGATAAAATTCTTAATTTAAATTTCGTATTTTTCTTATGCTAATTCAATTTGACTAAATACGTGTTCGTATTCTAAAAATATAATAAGCGCATATGCCTATCAAGCACGCGCCGCATGCCGCCATCAAAATATAGACGGAGCTTACGTTCAACAATACGCCGAATATGCCGTAAGCAAGCGGGAGCGACGTATTGCCGACCAATGTCGACACGCTGAACACTCTTCCCGTCATATGGTCTGGCGTATAGCTTTGCAGCAATGATTGCCAAAACACTGCCGCAAAAGCAACACAAGCGCCGATAACCGTCATGATTAACATATAGATGTACACGGTTTGTATTCCTAAAAACAGCGAAACACTGATTGCTATATAGCAAAACCCCACCGCCATGATAAATGAAACCAATGTTCGTTCGTCTATGGAAGCTTTCTTTTTCACGCTCATAAATGCTGCTCCTGCAACCAGTCCAACCCCTATCATCGCTTCCAGGTAACCGAGGTTGTTCACGCCGCTGCCCTCCAGCCCATTTGCCAAAAACGGCAGTGAAACTGTTAAACTTCCCACAAAAAGATGGGCTATCGCGATAATTTTCAATACAAAAGTTAGCCGTTTTTGTTTTTTGATGAAGCAAATACCTTCATGCATATCCTGCCAAATACTTCTCTTTTCGCCGGGGGTTCGATAAGCTTTGTTTATTCTTATAAAACAGGCCAGAAATGCAGAAACAAAATAAGAAATACTGTTGGCGAAAAACACCCATGTCAATCCAAAAATGCTTACAGCCACCGCCCCCAGCAGCGGTCCCGCCACCGTACAGATACCACTGACCATTTGGCTCATGCCATTTGCTTTTGTCAGATTTTCTTTCTCGACTATTTCTGGAATAATCGCCTGTATGGCCGGTTCAAAAAAGGCCGTGGCCAGGGACAAACAGAATCCGATTAGAAAAACATGCCAGATTTCAAGTGCATTGGCCATCGATAGATAAGCTATATCCAACACAAAGCAGCCCCGGATAATATCGGTCACAACCAGCATTGTTTTCCGCTGCCAGCGGTCAGTCAACGCCCCAGCGAGAAATCCGAGAAGAATACCCGGAAGTACTGATATCAATAAAAAAAATCCCATGATAGAAGGAGAATTGGTCTTTTGCAAAATCCACCACGCAAGCGCTATGGCATAAAACTTATCTCCCAGTTGAGATACAACCTTTCCCAGCCAAAGAAAAGTAAAGCTTTTATTAATCATATTTATTACGACCTTTCTATAACTTTAGGTTATCTTAAACTATAAAGCTATAGTCAGGTCAAGTATTTATCAGGTTCTTTTTTCTGCCTGCAGGCAACACTCCCGGATATGTTTTATCTCTTCGTCGGCTAATCCTAAGAATTCCAGAAAAAACTGGTGAGAATCTGGTGAATTCTTTTCGAACTGTATATGTAAATAATTCAATGTTTCATCATCAAGCCCTGTGGATTTGAGTATGGAGATAAATGTTTGACTGTCCATCAGCATTTTTTTGTCAGTTGGGGGTTTCCCTTTGAGCATTTCAACAAGCAGTTTTTGCTGCAATCTTAAATACCGTATTTCCTGGTTTAATTTATTTAAGCGTCTCTCTAAAATAGTACTCTCATTCATACCATCATCAGCATCAAGTATATCCTTTATCTGGTTTAAAGGCACTCCTGCTTCACGAAAAGCACATATCTGACCCAGACGATTTTTGTCTTCTTCCGAATATTGCCTGTAATTAGCCCGAGTGCGTTCAGAAGCGGTTAATAATCCAATGGTATCGTAATACAGAAGAGTACTCCTTGAAAGGTTAAATTCACGGCATAATTTACTTATGGAATACATGAAACCACCTCCAGTTCCCACCCGAAGTACTTTCACTTATGCTAGTCTTTCAGGTTTGGATCAGTCTTTAAATGTATGGAAATTCACTATCTACGTACCATATCCTTTGTAATTTCACTTAGACTAAAAGCACCACACATTGCCATCGTATCCTTTAATTCTTCAGCCAATTTTTCAATATAAATCTTCACGCCCTCCTTTTCACCGCCATAGACAGCTGTTACAAACGGACGACAGATTAGGACACCGTCTGCACCAAGTGCTAGTGCCTTGAAAATATCTGTACCAGAACGGATACCACCATCAACGAGAATTTTCATCTCGCTTCCAACAGCCGCTGCGATTTCCGGAAGCACTTCCGCAGTTGACGGACACTGATCCAGCACCCTGCCGCCATGGTTAGAAACAACAATTGCTTTTGCTCCTGCTTCTTTGGCCTTCAATGCGCCCTTTATATTCATAATCCCCTTTACAATAAACGGAACACCGGCAATTTCAGAAATGCGCCGGAGTTCGTCGACCGATTTCCCACCAGCCGGAGGTGTCATATTTTTTAAGAAAGGCAGTCCGGCTGCATCTATATCCATGGCAACAGCAACAGCAGCTGCCTTATGCACCAGATCCATTTTCTCGTTAATTGTATCCATATTCCATGGTTTAATAGTAGGAATACCACGACCATTCACCTTAGCAATTGCCGCTGTTGCACTCTCCATGACTTTCGGATTTGTACCATCACCGGTAAACGCAGCTATTCCATTTTCCATGCAGGCAGAAACCAGAATATCATTATAAGTCATATCGCTAAATTTATCACTGTAGTGCATATTTACCGCACCAACAGGTCCCGCAAAGAACGGATAGTTGAATGTCTGACCAAATAATTCCAATGTTGTATCTACTGGTCTGCTCTGACAGAGTGTATCCATATTGACACGAATCTCCTGCCATTTCTGATAATTGCGGATGGCTGTGTCTCCAACGCCCTTTGCCCCCGGTCCAGGAATGTTGTTTTTACAGACAATACCATTGCAGACATTGCATGCCTTGCAGTAATTGCCAATACAGGTACGTGCATTTTCCAGTACTTCCTTATAATTCATAATTTTCTCCTTCTTTCCTTATTTTTTAGCAATTTGCATTCATAAACTATTTTGTGGTTTCTCTTCTTTGCAGGAGAACTACTGACTCAATGTGCCATTTGATAATGTCTTCTTACTGAGTAAGTCTGTACCATATGAGTTGTCGATTGCGCAAAGCCATGTACCTTGTGAATTTTTCTTAAACACATATGTTGCCTTTCTCTCCATAGAATATTCCGAGTCCTTTATATCGGCTTCAAGAAATGTCTGGGAGATAACTAATGCGGTGTCTCCAGCTTCTAAAATAATCATTTCCCCTTGTGTCGGTACAATACTGTTATTGAAATATTTTGCAATTGCAATAAATGCCTTTTTGATTTCCGCTTTGCCCCGTGCAATCATTCCAGGCTTTACAATCAAAATTGCATCATCAGTATAATAATTCATCAGCGTATCAAAATCCTCTTGCCTTATCGCAAGGTCGCATTTTTTAATAAACTCTTTCAATTCATGTTCCATAATATTTCCCTCCTAAAACTGTTACTCAAATGTCTTGAGGCGTTTAAATGACAGAAACCCGCCAAGCCTTTAAAATCAAGCCTTATGCCTTCTCTAGCAACGCCACGCACTCCACATGGCTTGTTTGCGCAAACATATCAACAGGCTGTATCTCCTGCGCCTTATAACCTAAGTCATTCAACACCGCCAAATCCCGCGCCAGTGAAGCGGGATTACAAGATACATAGACAATCCGCTTGGGTTCCATGCTCACAAAGGTCTCCAGCACCTTCTGATCACAGCCGGCCCGGGGGGGATCGACGACGATAACATCTGGTTTGATGCCTTGTTGAAACATGCGTGGCATGACAGCAACGGCATCGCCGACAAGGAACTCTACGTTTTGGACATTATTATTGCTGGCGTTTTGCCGGGCGTCGAGGATGGCCGGTTCGACAATTTCGATACCGTAAACCTTGGCTGCCTGCCGGGCCAGAAAGAGGGTGATGGTACCAGTACCGCAGTAAGCATCAATGGCGGTTTCCGTGCCGGTTAGTCTGGCGTACTTAACGGCTTGGTTATAGAGTACCTCAGCCTGGACCGTGTTTACCTGAAAAAATGACCGGGCCGATATGGCAAAGCTGAATTCACCAAGTTTATCGGTTATCGTGTCTTGGCCCCAGAGGGTGCGAGTTTTTTGGCCCATGATAATATTAGTACGCTTGGAATTTATGTTTTGAACAATGCTGACAAGCCCCGATATCCTGGTTTGAAGACATTCAATGAGAGCTTGCTGCTGGGGCAGTTGCGCAGTGGCTGTCACCAGTACGATCATGACTTGGCCGGTTGCTGTGCCTACCCGCCCCAGGACGTGACGAATAACACCCTGCCCGGTACGCTCATTATAGGGTTCAATGCCAAGTTCTTGGATTGCTTTTCTAACTTCCCTGACAATATCGTTATTGCTTTGATGCTGGATAAGGCAGTTCTCGGTATTGACAATATCGTGGCTTCCCTGAGAATAGCAGCCTACCACTACTTTGCCGTTTTTTCTCCCTACAGGAAATTGCATTTTATTGCGATAATACCAGGGACTGTCCGCACCCAGGGTAGGATGAACAAGAACCTCCGGCAGCTTAGCAATACGAGTAATCGCATCAACAACCTGCTGCCGCTTACTATTGAGCTGTTCTTCATAGTTCAAGTGCTGTAGCTGGCAGCCACCACATTGGCTGTATATCCCGCATTCGGGGATAATCCGGTGGGGCGATGGAGTTTGAACTGTTGCGAGACGGCCAATAGCATAGGTCTTTTTGACAGTAATAATGGCTGCCGTCACTGTTTCTCCTGGCAAGGCCCCCGGAATAAATATTGTGAAATCCTGATATCGTCCTACGCCTTCGCCACTATGTCCGAGACCGGTTATATCAATTGTATAGGTTTGTCCTTTTTCTACGGGAACTGATGAAGCTTTGTTGGTCACGAATGTCACCTTTTCTTTTAAAATATCCACCGCGAATAATTGCTGCAACTAAAGGCTCGCAATGACTGTCAGAATAGCAACAGAGGGCGGAAATGTCCGCCCTCTTTGCTTACTCTTTTTTATCGTCAGAAGCCTTGGCTAACTTAATCAGGGTATCTGTATATTCTTTGAGTTTTTGGGCAACTAGGGCGTTGACCGTACCTGGTGGATAGCTTCCATCCGGATTGGATTCACCGGCAGGTGTG
This sequence comes from Sporomusa sp. 246TCP1, assembly GCF_057319775.1. Classification (NCBI taxonomy): domain Bacteria; kingdom Bacillati; phylum Bacillota; class Negativicutes; order Selenomonadales; family Sporomusaceae; genus Sporomusa; species Sporomusa sp. 246TCP1. The sequence goes on from NZ_CM170492.1 coordinate 3,120,745, forward strand.
CCTGTCAGGACTTCAATCCCCTGGTCAATGGTGGTAATCGGGTAGATATGAAATTTACCTTGCTGCACCGCCTCAATAACCTCGTCGTTTAATGCCAAATTACTGACATTTTGATGGGGAATCATTACCCCCTGCCTGCCTGTCAGACCTTTTAGCTTGCACACCGAGAAAAAGCCTTCAATTTTTTCCGTGGCCCCGCCAATAGGCTGAATCTCACCTTTTTGATTAACTGATCCGGTAACAGCTATATCTTGTTTGATCGGCAATTCAGCTAAGCTGGATAATATGGCATATAGTTCTGTACTTGATGCACTATCGCCATCAACACCGTCATATAGTTGTTCAAAGGTCAGGCTGGCGGTCAGGGTCAGCGGATGTTTCTGAGCGTATTTCTGACCAAGGTAACCGCTTAGGATAAGCACGCCTTTGGTATGGCTGGTACCGCTGATCTTAGTTTCACGCTCAATGTTAACAACGCCGCTTTTCCCAAGATAAGTATTGGCGGTTATGCGGGAGGGTTTACCAAACATGTACTCGCCCACAGACAGTACCGCCAAGCCGTTTACTTGTCCGATTTTTTCACCCTCGGTGTCAATCAGGAGATGTCCTTCGGCAAACATTTCCTGCAGCCGGTCTTCATATTTATTAGCGCGGTAGCGCTTTTCTTCGATGGTTTTTTTGATGTGCGCAGCTGTAACTATCTGGCTGTTATCCATTGTAGCCCAGACATCGGCTTCGCACAGTAACTCAACAACATCATTAAAGCGGGTAGTCAGCTTGGTTTGCGTGCCGGTCAGGCGTGAACTGTATTCAACAACCTTAGCGACTGCTGCTTTATCAAAATGCTTGAGTTTTTCCCGGCTGACGGTAGAGCTGATAAAGCCAACTAATTTTTGAATGTTGCCGGCGTTATTCTCCATAACTACGTCAAAATCGGCATGGGCTTTGAATAGTTTGCGGAAATCCTCATCATAGTTATATAAAAGTTGATATATATTGGGATTGCCAATAAGAACTACTTTAATATCAATGGGAATGGGCTCCGGTTTTAGTGAGGCCATAGCCAATACGCCATATTGCTCACCCAGATTCTCAATTTGTAGTTTTTTAGTCTTAAGTACCCGTTTCAAAGCTTCCCAGGCGCCGACATTTGTCAGTACATCACGGGCATTTAAGATCAAATAGCCGCCATTAGCCTTGTGCAACGCTCCTGGTTTAATCATGGTGTAGTTGGTACTAACCACTCCCATATGATTTTCATACTCAGCCCGACCAACTAGATTATAGTAGGTGGGATTAATCTCCACGATGACAGGAGCCCCCAAGGTCTCACGGTGGTCTACCAGCAGATTGACGTTATATTTGTCTTTAGCATCTGGTGCCGGGCGTTTGAGCAAGGCCAGCGGGTTGTTATCCTCTTCCTGTTGAGGTTTAAACTCGTTAATATTTTTGGATACATCCTGCTTGATGGCCTCCAGGTAATCAACAACCGTTTTATGTCCATCATATTTTTCTTTCAGCTCATCAATTAAGTGTCCGGCAGCAAATAAGCCAATTTTGATATCAAGCTGCTTTAATTCTTCACGCGTCGCCCGTTCCAGCAGTTGAATACGCCGAACAACTTCCATGCCTTTTTCATGAACCGCAAATAAATTTTTCTCAATAGCGTCACGCTGTTCTTTGGCCAGCTGTTGAAAATCCTCAGGGGCTAAGGTCTTGCCATCCAGCATGGGCAACCCGACAAAACCGGTAGAACTCCATTGTGGCGAAATTCCCTGGGTTTCAGCATATTGAGTGAATTCTTCCACCATAACTGAGCGCTGTTCCTGGTATTGTTTTACCAGTCCGGCTTTGGCCTGTTCATAGTCTTCACTGCTAAATACTTTGGGAATATCTGTTTTCAGGTCTTCGATAAGTTCTTGCATATCTTGCTTAAAAATATATCCCATACCTGAAGGCAATGCTAAGGCAATAGGCTGTCCGGGAGTTTCTAAATTATTTACATAACACCAGTCATAGGGACGTTCCTGCGTGCTGGCAACTTTTTTCACCGCTGCTTCAGCGTAAGTAATTTTTCCCGTACCAACTAGACCGGACATAAAGATATTATAACCGGGATTTTTGGTAAAAAGGCCAAATTCAACTGCCTTTACGGCCCGCTCCTGACCAATCATGACTTCCAGCGGCGGCACAGTTTCAGTTGTATCAAAGGTAAAAGCCGTTTCATCACAGTTAAAGCGGAGTTTTTCGATTGGCAATTCCTGACTTATGGCCATGAAAAGAAGTCCTCCCTTATTTTCATCTTCCTACACATTTATGTAGATTTTTCCACATAAAGTGCATTCTACTTTCTATTGAAAAAATCCTGCTACACTAAGGGCACTCCCAATACCATCATTACTATTTTACTGGTATTGATGAAAGAGTGAGCCGTAATTGAAGTTAGTAGTGACCCTGTCCAAAAATAGAGTAAGGCAAAACCGATGCCCACAATAATCATTTCCACCAGCCAATAGGCATTGAAATGAAAAAGAGCAAAAATAGCGGCACTGGCTACTGCCCCACCCCATAATCCCCACTTATCTTTTAGCGGCAAAAAGGTAAACATCCGATAGAGTATTTCTTCTGTCACCGGTGCAGCAACGCCAGCCAGAAATAATGGCATGATGAGCTGCTGCCAGGACATTGCTGCTTGTACCTGCGCTACTATCGGGTGCTGGGTCGGCGACACTAACAGCGTGGTGGTATATAGCCGTTCACTGTACAGGCTGACAAAGAGTAGCGCTGCCCCGCCTGCCAGGCCTGTTAGCACATTTCGCCCCCAGTTATTTAGGGAAAATCCCAGCTGTGTCAGGTCACCCTTAGTATGACGAACTGTCCATAATACTAACGCTACGACTAGCATGCGGTCTGTCATTTCAATAACAAAGGAACTGGCGTCAAAAAATAGTGGATAGACTAGTCGCACAATAAAAATTCCAACTGCCAGACGCAAAATGTGAACAGATAGTACGGCGCGTAAATTCCAGGTGGCTTTTAGCATATTGTCAACCTCTTTTTTTAGGTACATCAATACCATTATATGCGCTCCTACCAGCTTTCATACCATACAAAAACAGGGCGCGAAAATCCGCGCCCTGCCTGGAAATTTATGCAACTACTTTAGAGTAAGGCTAACCGTTCTTTTAATAATTTGTTCACAAGTTCGGGGTTGGCCCGGCCTTTGCTTTGCTTCATAACCTGACCAACCAGGAAGCCAATCGCTTTTTCTTTGCCTGCTTTAAAGTCGGCTACCGATTGCGGATTGGCGGCAATGGCACCGTCCACAATGGCAACAATTGCCCCTTCGTCGCTAATTTGAACAAGGCCCTGTTCTTTAACGATGGCCTCCGCATCTTTGCCACTGTCCCACATGCCTTCAAATACTGTTTTGGCAATCTTGCCGGAGATGGTTCCTTTGGCAATAAGCCCAACCAGGCTGGCTAGCTGCGTTGGCGTAACCGGGCACTCCTCGACTGATTTATTGGCAGCATTCAAATGCTTGGAGACCTCACCCATTAGCCAGTTAGCGGCCGCTTTGGCATCAGCCCCTGCTTTAACGGTAGCATCATAGTAATCAGCCATTGCCCGGCTGGCGATGATGGTTTCGGCATCATAAGCCGACAAACCATGGTCTGCCATGAGCCTTACCTTACGGGCATCAGGCATTTCGGGTAAGTTAGCCCGGATGCTTTCTACCTTGGCCGGATCAACCACAATGGGAACAAGTTCTGGCTCAGGGAAATAACGGTAGTCATGAGCTTGTTCTTTGTTACGCATGGATAATGTTACTCCCTTGCCTTCATCCCAGGAGCGAGTTTCCTGAATAATATGACCGCCGTCTCCCAGCACTTCTGTCTGGCGTTCTACTTCATACTCAAGACCACGCTGCACAGAACGGAAAGAATTTAGGTTTTTCAGCTCGGCTTTCGTGCCCAAAGTCTCCGTACCCACCGGGCGAAGGGAGATATTGGCATCGCAGCGCAAACTGCCTTCCTCCATCTTGCAGTCAGACACATCAATATATTGCAGAATGCTCTTCATTTTTTCCAGATAGGCTTTAGCCTCTTCGGGCGACCGGAGATCAGGCTCAGACACAATTTCAATGAGCGGTACACCGGTGCGGTTGTAATCTACCAAGGCGTACTCGCTATTGTTGATAGTGCCTGAATGTACTAGTTTTCCGGCATCTTCTTCCATATGAACGCGAGTAATGCCAATGCGTTTGGTCTCGCCATTGACTTCAATATCCAGGTAGCCGTCAACAGCAATAGGCAGATCATATTGCGAGGTTTGGTAGTTCTTCGGCAAATCAGGATAATAGTAATTTTTTCGGTCAAATTTACTGAACGGTAAGATTTTGCAGTTAAGGGCAAGTCCTGCGCGAATGGCAAACTCTACTACTTTTTCATTAATGACCGGCAGTACCCCGGGAAGTCCCAGACAGACCGGACACACATTTGTGTTTTGGTCTGAACCGAATTTGGTGCTGCAACCACAGAATATTTTAGATTTAGTTTTAAGTTCTGAATGGACCTCAAGTCCAATGACTGTTTCATAGTTCATAGCTTAAACCTCCCCCAGCGGCGCAAAACGCGTATGATAATCATTAGCCTGTTCGAAGGCATAAGCCACCTGAATAATGGTGGCTTCGGCCAGCGGTTTGCCGATAATCTGCATACCTACAGGCAGACCCTCTACAAAACCACAGGGGATGGATATCCCCGGCAGACCAGCCAGGTTAATGGGAATGGTGCAGATATCCTGCAAATACATGGCCAGCGGATCACTGAGTTCGCCGATTTTGAAAGCCGTTGTCGGCGCTGTTGGCGTAATAAGTATATCAACTTCGGCAAAGGCTTTATCAAAGTCCTGTTTGACTAAGGTACGTACTTGCAGCGCTTTGAGATAGTAAGCATCATAATAGCCTGAGCTCAAGGCATAGGTGCCAAGCATGATGCGACGCTTAACCTCAGGGCCAAAGCCCTCACTGCGGGTCTTTTTGTACATCTCAATAATATCATTACCTGGCGCACGATGGCCAAAACCTACGCCATCATACCGGGCCAGGTTGGAGCTGGCTTCTGCCGGAGCAATGAGGTAATAGGCCGGCAGGGCATATTCGGTGTGCGGCAGGGATACTTCCTTAACTTCAGCGCCCATAGCGGTTAGCTGGTCAATAGCCCGTTTGATGGAAGCGGCAACTTCCGGCTGAATACCAGCGCCGAAATATTCTTTGGGCAAACCAATTTTAAGCCCCTTAACATCCTGTACCAAGGCTTTGGTATAGTCAGGCGTCTCGGCATTAATCGAAGTAGAATCTTTAGCATCATACCCGGCAATCGCGTTAAGCACAAGGGCACTGTCAGTCACATCCCGGGTAATGGGGCCAAGTTGATCCAGTGAGGAAGCATAAGCGACCAGGCCATAGCGGGATACGCGGCCATAGGTTGGCTTGAGACCGACATTGCCACAGTAGGCAGCCGGCTGACGGATAGAACCGCCGGTGTCTGAGCCAAGCGCCCAGATAGCCTGGCCTGCTGCCACCGACGAGGCCGAGCCGCCGCTTGACCCGCCAGGCACCCGCTCGGTGTCCCAAGGGTTGTGAGTAACAAAAAAGCCCGAGTTCTCGGTAGAGCCGCCCATGGCAAATTCATCACAATTGGCCTTGCCTGTCAGGACAGCATCCTGGGCTGCCAGCTTGTCTACCACTGTAGCATTATAAGGCGGGACAAAGTTAGCCAAAATTTTGGACGCACAGGTAGTCTTAATACCTTTGGTGCAAATATTATCTTTCAGGGCTCCAGGGATACCGGCCAGCGGTGCAATCGCTTCCCCACGCGTAATTTTGGCATCAACAGCGGTTGCCTGAGCCAGCGCTTGCTCCCTGGTCTCGGTTATGTAGGAACGTATCTGGGGTTCAACAGCGTCTGTCCGGGCAAATACCGACTTTGCCAGTTCGACGGCTGATATGTCTTTTTTAACAAGCATGCCATGCAGGGTATGCACAGTGTGTTTAAATAATTCCACGGTATCAACCTCCAATCGCTTAGCTTTCCATTACTTTCGGTACCTTGAAATAGCCGTCCTCGGCTTCTGGTGCATTGGACAGGGCTAGTTCCTGCGGCAAAGAGGGTTTAACTTCATCAGGCCGCATTACGTTTTTCAGCTGCAAAACGTGAGCCGTAGGCTCAATGCCTTTTGTATCAAGCTTATTGAGGACATCAACGTATTCTAAGATGGCGTTGAGCTGGCCGGAATAAGCCTCTAATTCCTCGGCAGTCATCTCCAGACGTGACAAAAGGGCCACGTTTTCAACATCTTGGCGGTTTATTTTCATAATCTCACCTTCCTAAAAGTAAAATGTGCCAATATTTTCAATAACAGATATTATATCATGCCTCAGGCATTTGTACCAGCGCCAGAAACTTGTAATATATTATAGGTTACCACAAGCCTAGCACTTTCCACCAGGAAAGACCCACAACAAAATAAATAGTTAAGGCTATAGCCGTTACAATATGGCCAATTTTCCACCATGTCCCCTGGTCCACGTATCCTGCACCGAACAATACTGTTCCCACCGCATTACCATAGTGAGTCATCAGACTGGCAATCTGGGCTGAAGCCGCACACAGCAGCAGCAAAGGAAGGGCCGGCAGTTTAGCCGCAGCACCCATAGTAAAAATTACAGGGATAAAAGTAACTACGAAGGCGATTGTCGAAGCGAAAAAGTAGCGAACGATAACACTCATAACTATTAGACCTGCAAGTGCAACCAAGCTATCCAGCTCAGCGAAGTACAAATTTTGCTCAAATACGTTTCCCAGCCAAACAAAAAACTTAACATTATTTAGTCCATTTGCTAACGAAATGATACCTGCATACCAGATAAAAGTACTCCAGGCACTTTTACATTGTAATACTTTTTCCCAGGAAATAACTCCGGTTAATAAACTTAGAGAAAGTAACCCAAGGGCAACTGAGGTGGAATCAATAGTAGTGATTGTTCCTGTCGCCCAGCCAACAATTGCCAGAGCAAACAATACCGCCAGTATTGTTTCACGTCTGCTCATGGGACCTAGTTCTTTATAACCCGCTTGCGCGATAGCTTTGTTATTTACTTCTTTGATCTCAGGAGGATATATTTTGTAAACCAGATAAGGAACCAGGAGTAAACAGATAGACCCAGGAACAGACATGGCAGCCGCCCATTGTATCCAGGAAATATCCGCATGCATAATAGTATTCGCCAGCTTTATCATCATTGGCATAATGGCGCCGGCAGTCATAAACATCGTGCCGGTTATCAGACTATTTTGGTACATCAATACCATAAGAAAGGAACCAATACGCCTTGGATTGGAATCAGGCCGAGAATTGAGAGTGACTGCCAGACTTTGGAAAATTGGATAAACCAGACCTCCCGTTCTTGCGGTATTGGAAGGTATCGCCGGCGACAATAGCAAGTCGGTTACAGTCGAGATATAGCCTAAACGCAAACTTGACTTACCGAACTTATCGATTAGAAAATAGGCAATCCGTTTTCCAAGACCAGTTTCTACAAAACACTGTCCAATAATAAAAGCAGTGAACACCAACCATGGTGTTCTTTCACTAAAAGCACCCAAAGCCGCATGAATTTGTTTAAAAAATATTGACGCTGCAGCCATAGCTGTGAGAAGTACCACCGGCTCTGAAACAGGCTTTAGTACAATTCCAAGAACCGCTCCTAAATATATGGCAAATAACTGCCAGGCCAATAGAGTTAGCCCTGCAGGAACAGGGAGTAACAATATAATACTGGGTATTACGATACAAGTGGTACCTTTTATCAGTTTTACATTCATTTTATTTCTCCCTCTATAATGATTCGTCAATCACACTTGAGGAAACAGCGCTCTAGAAACGCAACTATGCTTTGTCAATAAATTACATATTATTTGAAACCTTCATTCATTATAGTATAATAAGTCCAATAAATAAAACAAATGATAATTCTCTAAGCCGATAATTATTTCTAATCATATAACGATGTAAGGAGTAAAAAATGGATGATAAAGACTGGCTCATGCTACAAGTTATTTCTGAAGAAAAAAACATCACCAAAACCGCTGAACGGCTTTATATATCACAGCCAGCGATAAGTCAGCGATTAAAGAATCTGGAGAGAGACTTCGGCACTAAGATTTTACAGAGAAGATCAACCGGAGTAACCTTTACTTCTCAAGGCGAATTTTTACTTGACTATGCGAAAGCGATGCTCGTACAGTTTAGAGATACAAAGGAGCGTGTCTTGAACATGGAAAATACAGTTCAAGGCACGCTCCGCCTTGGCACGTCTTCAATCTTTGCCCATTATGAATTGCCAGATATACTAAAAGGCTTCCGCGAGCAATACCCGCAGATCGATCTATCCCTTAAAACGGGGCTTAGCCATACTGTCAACCACGCCCTCCAAAAAGGGGATATTGCAGTCGCAATCTTACGTGGTGATTACTTATGGAACGAAGGAAAAGTACTATTGCGCGACGAGCCAATTTGCCTTGTTTCTTCCCTGCCTATCGAGTACACAGATTTGCCCAATCAGCCGCAAATTTCCTATGCAACAGATGGTTCTTTATATGACGTCATTAAAGAGTGGTGGCGTCAGTCTTTTGCGCAGCCTCCTTTGAATCCCATGGAGGTTGACAATATGGATACCTGCCGGCAAATGGTACTAAAAGGGTTAGGCTGGGCAGTTTTACCGGCTATCGGGCTAAGAAAACATGACAATCTATATACCCAAGAGTTATATTGGAAAAATGGCAAACCGCTTAGACGAAAGACCTGGATGATGTATCAGGATTCTGCATTAGAATTATCAGCAGTTAACGCGTTTGTTGAGTACATCAAGCAATGTTAATTACAATAGATTGGACAGCAGCAAGCCGTTTACATAGCTCATTATACCAAAAATTTTGGTTACAAATATTAAAATCGAACTTTATCTGCAGCCGAAACGTGTCGTCCAATTCCAAGATCTGCTTTACTCATGCCTAATGCCATACCAATAAGCTGCGGCAAATGTAAAACGGGAATTTCAACACTGGTCTTAGCCGCTTCCCTTCCCTCAGGCTGATACATATCAAGCTGCATCTGACACAAAGGACAAGGAGTAACCACTAATTCAGCACCAGCTTTAGCAGCACTATCCACAGCCTGCCCGGTAACTTTCATAACGTCCTTTTCTGCTGTCCAAAACGCATGGAAGCCACAACATTTCAGCCTAAAATCAAAGTTTACTGCCTGAGCTCCGAGTAACCCGATAATTTTTTCCAAAGATTGCGGATTTAAACAATCTTCATAGTTCATAATCTTTGGTGGCCGCAACAAATGACAGCCATAATACCCGGCAACTTTTAAGCCTGTAAGCGGCTTAACCACCTGACCCTCAAATAGCTGAGGATTGGACGCAAGCACCCATAAGAGATGGGTAACCTCAGCGGTTCCCTTGTACTCATAACCAGACTTTGCTAAAATGGCGTTTACCTGGCCCTTACGATTTTCATCATGATCCAAATCCTCTTTGGCTCGACGTAATTGCAGTGTACAGGTATTGCACACTGTCATAACCGGTAACCCCATACTTTCGGCTATTGCCAGGTTACGCGCATTGATTGCCAAAGCAGTAATATTATCGACATCCTGTAAATGGGATGCACCGCAGCATGTCCAACTGGGAATCTCAACAAGCTCGATTCCCAGAGCTTCCGTTACTTTTACAGTAGCCAAAAACGCCTCACTTGCAGCTCCCCGAAGAACACAACCTGGGAAAAATGCGTATTTCATTTATTTTTCCTCCTTTGCCGCTGCCATGATCGTACGTACCTTTTCAATTTCCGAAATGACTTCGGCCTTTTCAAGAGGTGCCAGTTTACCAACCCTCATTAACCGGTAGGCAACAGGGATACGCAGAGCAGATTTTAATCCTTCTGTTTTAAGGCCTAGCTTCACTTCATCAAGGCGGCCTGTTTCATGAACATCATCATAGAAAGCCTGCGCATGGTCAGAGCCCGCGTTACTGGATAACTTACTTTTAAAGGTGGCAATGCGCAGTTTTTCTATGTCTTCTGCCGGATTAAGGCCTTTGGGACATTTAGCAGCACACTCCTGGCAGTTCATGCACTTCCAGAGACCTTCTTTGACCGCAGGCTCTAAATGAGCGACAGGGTCTTTATCCCGGGAATCGGCAACAAATTTCTGCGCCTTGGAAAAAATAAACGGATCAAGAAAATCACTGGAATCGGCTGTACTTTTGTTGCACTCGGAAACACAGGAACCGCATAAAATACACTCTGAATTTTTGCTATACTTTCTAAAGTCATCCCGTGACTGCTTGCAGCCGGTAGCAGCACTAAATTCATCTTTAGGCTGCAGCGCCGGTTTAATTTTCTTTAACTTCTCATACTTAGGCTTCCAATCTACCATTAAGTCACGCAAAACTGTAAAATTAGCTAACGGCCCTACAGTAAGAACTTCGGTGTTATAGCGTTTTACCAAATCCGCCACTAAAGCTTCACACGCAAGTACGGCATTGCCATTTACGCGCACGCCGCAGGCACCGCAAATACTTGACCGGCATGATGCTGAAAAAGTCAGAGTAGGATCAACTGTTTCCTTAATTTTTATCAACGCCGCAAGAACAGTCATTCCTGTTGCTACTTCCATGCTGTAATCCTGAGTCCACTGTTTATCCTTAAGAAATCGCTGAATTTTTAATGTAATCTGCATGATTAGTACTTCCTCTCTACCGGTTTATATTGGGTAATTGCCACCGGACGATACTCAGTTTTAAAGGTATTGCCTTCTTTACTAATCAAGGTATGTTGCAAGAATTTTTGATCGTCACGTTGCGGGAAATCCGGACGGGAATGACTCCCCCGACTTTCTTTACGGGCTATCCCCCCCATGACAATTGCTTTAGAAATTCCAAGAAGATTACCTAGCTCTACATAATTCATAAATGCCGTATTACAGGTTCGGCTGGCATCACCGACAAAGCAATTTTTGTATTCTTCCTGCAAACCGTCAATTTCCCGCAGCGCTTGCTGTAAACCTTCCTCAGTGCGGAAAATTCCGGCATTGTTCCACATGGTCATTGCCATCTTGTCCCGGATAGAAGCAACCGAAACACCGCTGTTTTTGCCTGCGACCTCGTCAAATTTCTTATTCCATCGGTCTACTGCCGCCTGTAGTTTCTCTTTAGAACCTTCATAGCCCGTATTTTTTGCGTATTGCGCAGCACCCGCTCCCGCTGTTTTACCAAATACAAGCACTTCACTCAAAGAATTAGCGCCTAAACGGTTTGCTCCATGTATCGAAATACAGGAACATTCTCCGGCGGCAAATACACCGGGAACCTTCGTGGCGCAGGTCTTATAATCCACTACGTCAATGCCCCCCATTGAATAGTGGCATGTCCCGCGTATCGGCACAGGCTTTTCTAAAATATCCACGCCCTCAAATTGCAATGCTAATTGGTAAACCTGGAACAGCCGTTCCATAATACGCTCCCGGGGAATATGCCGAAAATCCAAATATACGGCCGCATTTAAGCCTTCACCAATACCACGCCCTGCCAGTATTTCTTTTTCTACCGACTGACAAACCAAGTCACGCGGTCCTAGCTCCATAGCTTTGGGCGCATACTTGGCCATAAACCGTTCACCGTCTTTATTTAACAAATAGGCGCCTTCACTGCGGCTTGATTCCGACATCAATACACCATTACTGGCAAGTCCGGTAGGATGGAACTGCACCATTTCCGGATCTTTGAACGGAATACCAATATTCAGGCAGGCGGCAATACCATCCCCTGTTGAACTATATGGATTTGTTGTCCGAACCCAGTAGGCACGACCATAGCCACCGGTAGCTACGATAATTGTTTTAGCCGGCACAGACAACATATTACCGCTGCGCATATCAATGGCAACTACACCATTTAATTTTCCATTTTCGGTTACAATTTCGAGCAACTGACATTCCGAAATAAAATCAATGTCATGTTTTAAGCACTGCTCAAACATGGTATGCAATACTGCATGTCCTGATATATCAGCCGAATAGGCAGCCCGTGCATACGAACTGCCACCCATTTTACGCTGGTGAAAACGTCCATCCTCCTGACGGTTAAACGCAATACCGAAATAATCAAGCTCAAACAAAAGCGTAGCTGCTTGCTCGGTAAAATACGCTACGGCATCCTGGTCACACAGATAGTCGGCGCCTTTTACAGTGTCGAAAGCGTGAGCCTCCGGTGAATCCTTATCATCAGTAATCCTTGAGGCGCCGTTAATCCCGCCTTGAGCCATAGTCGTCGCTGACCGGGTAGGAACCATTTTTGTCATGACTGCTACCTTGAGACCCTTCTCTTTGGCAGCCTCCAACGCTGCCCGCATCCCGGCACCACCACTGCCAATAATCAATACATCATACATTGCCGTGCCATTGCGTACTGTCGCCGGTATATTTTCACCAAACCAGTTGAAATAAGCACCAGCTACAACTGCGGCTCCTGCTGTTGCACCAATCTTAATAAATGTACGCCGCGTCATCTTGTCCACAATCATTCACCCACTTTGCAATTAATTACATAGTAATTTCCGCCAAAATTTTACTATGTTATTATCCAAAGGGGAAATATATAAATTCTATTAAAGTTCATAAGAAAAAATTATATGCTTAAAAATACAATCTATACTGCTTGCGATTTCAGTACTATGATCTACTTCTGAGCCAGGATAGTGCTGACATTTTGATGGCGCCAGACCCTAAGCTAACACCTATCATAACAAGGATAAGCGCATAAAAATGCTGCCAGTGCAATTCCTCACCAAGAAATAAGGCCGAAGCAAAAATACCAATAATAGGGGTAGCGTTTTGAAAGAAAGATGCCGTAGAAGCACCTACTATTTGAATGCTCATATTCCATAATAGTGCACCAACAGCAGTACTCATGAAGCTTGAAAATAGTAATATGGCAATGGGCCAGAATCCAAGATGATCCGGATAAAGCCACACTGAATTAGTGACTAATCCGAGAACATCAAGGCCGATTGCAGCCATTACGTGGCTGTAGGCAGTTACCACCAATGGAGAAACATAATAGGTAGCCTTTTTAACAAAAAGAGAACCAATTACAAAGGTAATTGTAGCAATACATGTGATTCCATCGCCTACAAGGCTTGCGCCGGTTTGGGCTTGACCTGCTACAACGAAAAGTAAGCTACCAAAACCGAGTACAATACCAAGTCCTTTAGCAAGGGTAAACGATTCATGTAAAAGAAAAACGGAGAAGATTGTTGTAAACAAAGGACTTAATCCCAGTATAAGAACCGCATGAATCCCACTAGTAGCACCGATGCCTATAGTCAGTGCAATTTGATGGAGGAAGATGCAAAATACGGCAATACCAGCAATAGGTAACACAGCTTTTGTTGGTATTTTTTGATAACCATATTGATAAAGCACAATCGGTAACAATAAAGCACTTGCCAAGGTTAAGCGAATAGGCGCTAGGGCCAGAGGCGGAAAAAAATAGGTAAGATATTTTATGGAGACTGAATTAACGCCCCAAAGAAATACTACAAGAATTAATAGCAAAAAAGCACGCTGATTATTTGATTTTTTCTCCAAAAAAGTCACTCCCATCCTATTGCAATAATGCCTAAGACTAATATATTCTGAGGTTTTACTTTTGGCATTGCCCCAAAAGTAACAAAAGGTCTAGGCCCCAAGCGCCCAAAAGCTGAAAAGCCGGGCGATATTCCTAAAATCCGTAAACTCGTTACGCTCAAACAGTACGGATTTTTTAACGGAATACCGCCCGGCTTTTCTCCTACGGAACATTTTTTCCGGCAAAGGCCGGAGGGTTACGGGAGTTACTCGATCATCTTTAGAAACTCGTCCTCAGTAATAATATTAATACCAAGAGCTTGCGCTTTATTCATTTTATCGCCAGCACTCTCGCCAGCTAAAAGATAGGTCGTTTTCTTTGATACACTTCCAGCAACGCGCCCACCGTGCTCCTGAATTAGTTGAGCTGCTTCTTCCCGGCCCAATGTCGGCAAGGTCCCTGTAAGGACGAATGTTGCCCCCTCAAGTCGATCATCAATCACTTTGCTGGCAGATCTTGATTTCATATTAACGCCGGCTTCTTTAAGACGCTCAAGGATAACTTTGGTTTGGGGCTCGGCAAAAAAAACAGCAATCGCTTTGATACTTACTTCCCCAATACCTTTGATATCTCCATTTGCCTTCAGTTCTTTCCCGACATCGCTTAGCCGCTTATTCATTTCATTAAGCAGTTCTAAGTCCTCCGGCTTCGTAGAGATCTTCAGCGTCTTTGTAAGTTTACTGCGTTCTTTATTTAATTGCTTTTCGATGTCTTTCAACTGCTTATATTTATCATAACTAATCTTAGCAATAGCATGTATGTCAGGAAAGTTTTCTTCTAGGATACTTCCTGTCTGCTTACCTATATTTGGTATTCCAAAACCGTTTATGAGCCGCTCAAGATTTTGATCTTTTGAGCGCTCTATGGCAGAAAGTAAATTATCAGTACTGGCTGTGTAATCGGGTTCCTTCTGTTTACGTGATCTCCCATCCTTACGTGGAGTTACTTGTTTACGAGGTCGGGGAGTTATCCCATTGGCAATAAACTCGTCCCGATAGTTTTTGAGATAGTATATATCGGCAATATCCTTTATATAGCCTTTATCCATAAGGGAATGAACTGCAGCCGGTCCCAGACCTTCTATATCCATTGCTCCCCGGGATGCAAAGTGAACAATAAGCCGGGCGAGCTGCGCAGGGCAGTTAATTCCGCTGCAACGGATGTCGGCTACGTCTTCCCCCCGTAAAGCAGGAGCGCCGCAGACCGGGCATCTATCGGGAATTTTAAAAGGAGTAGTATCATGGGCACGCTGCTCCTTTATAACCCTAACAATCTCCGGAATAATTTCAGCCGCTTTGCGTACGATTACTGTATCACCAATACGTATATCCAGCCGGTCAATTTGATCCTGATTATGCAACGATGCACGAGAAACAGTTGTACCCGCCAACCTAACAGGTTCCAAAATCGCTAAGGGAGTTAGTCGACCGGTTCTACCAACGTTTACTTCGATATGTAACACCTTAGTTGCCTTTTCTTCCGGAGGATACTTGTAGGCAATCGCCCATCTCGGCACTTTTGAACTGGCACCAAGTTTCTCACGATCAGCCAGATTGTCTAATTTTACAACTGCACCGTCTATTCCAAATGGCAGCTCACCCCGGGTTTCGTCGATTAAGGTGATAGCATCCCAAACGCCTTCTTCTGTAGTGCACGTAAAATATTTAGGTACTGTAAAACCTTGCGTCGTCAACCAGTCAAGTGTCTCAGCGTGAGAGGTAAATTCCTTTCCCTGAATTGCCTGGAGATTAAAGACAAAAATAGATAAATCCCTTTCAGCAACTACACTCGGGTCTAGCTGCCGCATCGTGCCTGCTGCACAGTTTCGTGGATTAGCAAAGATTTTACCCTCTATCTCTTCCTGCCGCTCATTGACAGCCTCAAATGCAGCATTATCCATATAAACTTCGCCACGCACTTCAAGATACGGAAGTTTTTCATGAATACTTAGTGGCACAGTATCGATCATCATTAGATTATCTGTTATATCTTCCCCATAGCTTATACCATCGCCACGGGTCATGCCTTCTACAAATTCCCCACCTCTATAGCGCAGCGCAACAGAGAGACCGTCGATTTTATGTTCTACAATGAATACAGGGTTTTCAACTTCTTTTTGTATCTTTGTAATAAAGTCTGCTACTTCTTCTCTTGAGAACCGATCATCCAGGGAAAGCATAGGGACATCGTGCGCAATCTGTTTAGCTCCTCTTTTGGCTTTTCCACCCACCCGCTTTGTCGGCGATTCCGGTGTTGCCAGCTCTGGGTATTCAAACTCAAGGTTCTTCAATTCCCGCAGCATAGAATCATACTCAAAGTCGGTAATTTCCGGTGCATCCTCTTCGTAGTACTTCTTATTATGGTACTCAATCTTCTCTTTTAGCTCTTTAATACGAGCACCAATATCCATACAATAGTTCCTCCCGCTTCTTTGCTGCCGAAAACATAGGGGTTAAGCTGCAGCAAAAGAGTAGTTTTATTATTATTATTAAAGAGCCTGTTTCGATATATAACAATGACCCGGCGCGGGCAAATTACACTCTGCTGATCGGTGCCATCTGGGCCACCAGTTTTTTGATACCTTCATTAGGAAAAGCAATGTTTAACTGCATATTGCTGCCGCTGCCGGTAACAGCGACAATCGTACCTGTGCCCCATTTGGCGTGATACACTTTTTCGCCTGCTTTCCAGTCGATGTTTTGCGGTTTAGCCGGGTTTTGCACCATACCTTTGAGCAGAGTCAGCTCAGGTTTAATCATCGCCCGAGGTGGCATGGTGACATTTGCCGGACGACTGGGTTGCACAGACGGTAAGGGATTAGGCCGCTTGGGTGCGTACTTCTCGATAAGTTCAGGCGGAATCTCATCAAGAAAACGGGACGGTGAATAGCATACAATATTACCATAAATCATGCGCTGGCGGGCATTGGATATATATAGCTTACGCTTTGCCCTGGTAATACCAACATAGCATAGGCGGCGCTCTTCCTCGACTTCATGCTCATCCATAAGGGTCCGGACATGGGGAAAGATTCCCTCCTCCAGACCGGCCAGGAATACCATGGGAAACTCCAGTCCTTTGGCCGAGTGTAAAGTCATGACCGTAACCTGATCATCCTCCTCTTCTGACTTGTCGCTATCAGTTAGCAGCGATACATGACTCAAGAAGTTTTCCAGCGTGTTATCCTCTTCATTTTCCGCAAACTTCTTGGCATCACTGACAAGTTCCTTCAGATTTTCAATGCGGTTAGGCGCCAAAGGATCAGCATCGCTTTCCAGTTCAGCTAAATATCCAGAATCACGCATTACTTTATCTACCAGTTCAGCAACTGGTAACGTATTCTGACAAGCCATCAGATTAAAGATGAGTTCAGCCAGCTTTTCTAACTGGTGCTTGGCACGGGCGGTTAGGCCTGGCACCAAATCAGGATTGGACACAGCGTCAAACAACGGTACATTATTTTGGGCAGCATATTCGGCTAAATGCCTGATGGTAGTGTCACCAATTCCCCTGCGCGGCACATTGATAATCCGCAGCAATCCGATAGCATCTGCCGGATTGAACAGCACCTTAATATAGGCCATAATGTCTTTTATCTCTTTACGGTCATAGAACCTAAGTCCACCCACCATGGTGTAAGGAATAGCGGCATTGCGCAAGGCTTCTTCCAATACCCGTGACTGAGCATTTGTACGGTACAGGATGGCTATATCTTTGTAGGGTGTACGGTAAACCGTATTGAGCTTAACAATATTATCAGCAATATAGCGGGCTTCGTCCCGTTCATCAACTGCCAAATAGTGGGTTATTGACTCCCCTGCCTGGTTATCTGTCCAAAGTGACTTCGGCTTGCGGTTGCAATTATTCTCGATAACCGCATTCGCTGCATCCAAAATTATTTGGGTGGAGCGGTAATTTTGTTCAAGCTTAATGACCTTAGCCTCAGGATAATCTCTTTCAAAATCCATGATATTCTTAATATCCGCCCCCCGCCAGCCATAGATGCTCTGATCAATATCACCTACGACGCAGATGTTGCGGGACTTGGCCGCCAGTGTCCGCGCAAGCAGATACTGGGCCCTATTGGTATCCTGGTATTCGTCAATCAAAATATAGTGAAACTTATCCTGATATTTTCCCCGGACGGTAGGATTATATTCCAACAGCTCTACTGCCAGCATCAGGAGATCATCAAAATCAAGGGCATTATTAGCTTTCAGCTTGCTCTGGTACAGTTTGTACACTTCGGCTACCCTCAGGTTATAAAAGTTGTCAGCCTGGGTGGTAAATTCCCGCACATCCTGCAACGCGTTTTTGGCATTAGAGATGGTAGATTGCACACCATTTGGCGTAAACTGTTTTTCGTCCAGGTTAAGCTCTTTCAAACAGCCTTTAATGACTGACTGGGAATCACCGGCATCATAGATAACAAAATTCCGGGTATAGCCACCCAGGTTTTCGATCTCCATCCGCAAAAACTTGGCACAAAATGCGTGAAACGTACTTAGCCAAATATCTTTGGCAACATGCCCAACGATACCGGCTACCCGTTCTTTCATTTCAGCAGCCGCTTTGTTGGTAAATGTAATGGCCAGAATATTATACGGCGCCACTCCCTGAGCCAGCAGATTGGCAATCCGACTGGTTAATACCTTAGTTTTGCCTGACCCGGCCCCGGCCATAATTAACAGTGGTCCGTTCATATAGGCGACAGCTTCCTGCTGCGCCGGATTCAGACGGTCAAAAATATTTTGCATAGCTTCCTCCGTATGTTAAGTAGGGTTAACATGAATATTTTCTCCATAAATTTGCCTTTTCCTGTTGATTGACAGAAAAAATAAGAGCCTGCACCAACAGACTCTTGAAATTCTTACTTTTCATTAATAGAGTGTGTTTCAAAAAACACACTTTCCTTAATATTTTGTAACAGCCTCTAATATGCTTGCACAAGCTTTACACCCTTTTGCAGCATCACAATGCCTTTGGCTCCCAGTATTTCGACAGCCCGGTCAACATCCTGTTCACTGACTTGCGCTGCTAACCCCTCACAGGAAGCGCTTAATTCGCGGGGTATAGGTACAAGCTCAGCAATGATACTCTGCTCTTTTAAGATTTTTTTAGCCCTAAAAGCATGATAGACTGATGGAAATGTAATTACACAATTCATAGACTAACCCTTTCATCATTTAACAGCTAGTACATAATCTGCTCTATTTGGATATGTTAATAGTATACTCACCATTTGCCTCTGAACATTCCACCCGGAAGTTCTGGGACTGGGCAAATTTAATAATATTTTCTTTAGCTGGTGGCTCGTCAACCACAACACTGATTGTTTCAGCCCCAACTAATGCGTCTTTGGTCCTGATGAGTGGTATCGGGCAACTTAACCCTCTCAAATCAAGAATATTCGCCATAACTTATCAGACTCCTTTGCTTATCGGCACAAGTTTTTCTCTACATAGATAACCTAAAGCGGAAATTACAGCAATGCCAAGCACTACGGCAATTTGTCCATTGATACCAACACCGGCAGCCGAACCAGCGGCATTAAGATTGTGGGCTACACCGGCACCTGCCAGCATGCCCAGTACACAAAACATGGCATCTGTATTGCCTTCGCCTGCCATAATCATTTGCCGCAGCGGACAGCCGCCTGCCAAAGTAGCTGCCAAACCTGTCAGGAATAATCCGAGGAAATTCCAGATATGCATGGTATGCGCCAGTGGCTGGTTTTCAAAACCTAATTTAAAAAAGCCAAAATATAGGTTGCCTGCCAAGGCAGCTAAAAACATAACTCCGTAGATTTTAAGCAATGAAGTATCGCGAGTGAGCATATAATCGCGGAAACCACCACTCAGACACATGCGGGTGCGCCCAGCCAAGGCACCTGCTGCCAAACCGACTAGTAAGCTAATAATAATCGGGGCATGCATAGAACCCGGTCCTTTAGCACTAATGTTTAAAAAGCCAGCCCCAATACTTGCAGCAATAAGCAATACCAGCGCCGCAGCCGCTGCCAGATAACCGGTAATCTGCACGCCACCTGTATAAACATGCGCCCGTCCCAGGTTAAAGCCGCGTTTCAAAAATACCACGCCCACGCCAATACCGGTAATAAAGCCTGCCAAGGCCGTAAGGCCATTGAGGTCACCACCTGCTACCCGCAGAATGGCCCTTAGCGGACAACCTAAGAACACGAGTGCCCCTATCATCATGGCCATCCCCAACAAAAATCGTAGTACAGGATTGGAACCACCACGCGGCCTAAATTCACCACTAAAACGGGACAGCCCAAACGCCCCCAGGATAAAGCCGACAATTTCCGGTCGAGCATACTGCAGCGTAGCGACGCTGTGAATACCCAACGCGCCAGCAATATCCCGCAAATGACAAGCGGCACAGAAACCATAGTTACCCGGGTTGCCAAACTTGACCAGCAGCACTGCTCCTAATCCAAATACCATACCCGTGACAATAATTAACCAGTTCACCACATCACCTCATAGAAAATTTTATTATTACACCAATAAATATTATATGTTCACAATATATATTCCTGCTTGGGTAAGACGGAAACAGGAAATTTTGTCTTCTTTTACGAATTACTACTTATAATTATGTTTTGTTATTAACAAACGAGGTGAGCTCATGTCTTATATTCAATCTTTAACCGTATTTTTATATGTTGCCGAAGAAGGTAGTTTTTCTGCGGCCGCCAAAAAGTTAGAACTTACACAACCAACTGTGTCTTTTCACATTGATAATCTGGAAAAAGATTTTGGCTGCCCGCTATTTACCCGGACATCCAAAGGTGTTTCTTTAACAATTTATGGTAAAAAACTTCATGAGACTACGCGGACAATCAATGGCCTGATTGCCGGCACTCACCAGGAAATTCAAGCCATGGCACAGGGTTCCGCCGGGCGGATACTGCTTGGCGGCAGTACCATCCCTGCCGATTATATTTTACCGCCGTTGATTGCAAAATTTCTTAAAGACCACATGGGCCTGACTGTATCCCTGGTAACAGGTGACAGCCAGGCTATCTTAGAAAAGTTTAATGCAGGTGAGATCCCCATCGCAGTAGTTGGCACTAAACCAGCGGATAATCTTATCAGCAAGCCCCTTTGGCATGACACGCTGGTACTTGCCGCCCATCCAGATTATAAAACATACACCCAGGACAGTCCTATACAAGACTGGCTGCTTTCCTTACCGTTTATTTTGCGCAAAAAATCCTCAGGCACAGCAAGAGCGGCTTTAGACGCCCTGGCCGGCTTGAATATTGCCCCTGAACAGCTTAGTGTTATTATGGAAGTAGGCAGTAACCAAGCAGTAAAAGCAGCCATTCTTAACAAAATCGGCGTCGGCTTTATTTCGGCCTGGGCAGTAGAAACTGAACTAAAATCCGGTCAACTCATCACCCTGCCGCTACCTGGCCCGGCAATCAAGCGCCAATTCTACGCTATTAGCCGTCAACCGCTGTTTCCTTTCTGCCTTGAATCATTCTGGCAATACCTCATTAATCAGAATACTGCTCCGCAAATCTCACCTGATTGTACCCACCACTCTTAGCTTCGTACAGCGCTTTATCTGCCAAAGCATGCAATTTCTGGTGAGGGGTTTTACTTTTGGCATTGCCCCAAAAGTAACAAAAGGTCTAGGCCCTAAGCCTCCAAAAGCTGAAAAGCCGAGCGATATTCCTAAAATCCGTAAACTCGCTACGCTCAAACAGTACGGATTTTTTAACGGAATACCGCCCGGCTTTTCTCCTGCGGAACGCTTTTTCCGGCAAAGGCCGGGGGGTTACGGGAGTTACGAGGGATGCCGGGTTTTATACTTGACACCACTTGTTTAATAAGACTTTCTTACCACAAGAACAAATGTTTGCAAAACACTTGTTCTTGTGGTATTCTATTTTAGTAAGGGGCTGAAGTATATGGATGTTTACGATAAGTTAAAAATTCTAACCGATGCTGCCAAATATGATGTAGCATGCACATCAAGTGGTGTGAATAAAAAAGCATCGGCCGGAGAAATTGGTAATGCCTCTGCTTGTGGAATCTGTCACAGTTTTTCAGCAGATGGACGGTGCATTTCTCTGTTAAAAGTACTGATGACCAATATTTGCGCTTACGATTGCCAATACTGCGTCAATCGCTTATCCAATGATACACCGCGGGCCTTTTTTACACCACGTGAACTAGCTGAACTAACCATAAACTTTTATCGTCGCAATTACATTGAAGGCCTTTTTTTAAGTTCCGGCGTACTAAAAAATCCCGACTATACCTGCGAACAAATGATTGAGGCACTGCGTATCCTGCGTGAAGAATATCGGTTTTCCGGGTATATCCATGCCAAAGCTATCCCTGGCGCCGACAGTCTGCTGCTGGCCCGCCTTGGTATGCTTGCTGACCGGATGAGTGTAAATATTGAACTACCTTCCCAGAACAGTTTGCAGCTCTTAGCACCGGACAAATCCAAGCATTCCATTTTAACCCCCATGGGCTATATTCAAAATCGAATACAGGAAAACTCGCGGGATTTAGTAAAATACCGGCATGCTCCCAAATTTGTTCCTGCAGGGCAAAGCACGCAGATGATAATAGGAGCTACCCCGGAATCAGATTATCAAATACTAAATTTAACCGAAAGTCTTTATCATAAATATAAACTTAAGCGCGTCTTTTTCTCAGCCTATATGCCAGTTGCAGAGAATAGTCTTCTGCCAACAATCGATACGAAACCGCCGCTATGGCGTGAACACCGGCTTTATCAGGCAGACTGGCTGCTCAGGTTTTACGGTTTTGCCGCTAATGAACTTCTTGATCAACAGCATCAAAACTTTAACCCCTATTTAGACCCCAAATGCACCTGGGCACTCAATCATATGGATTTTTTTCCCTTGGATGTAAACCGCGCTTCTTATCGCGACTTACTGCGAGTTCCAGGTATTGGCGTAACAAGTGCCAAACGTATTCTTACTGCCCGGCGTACAACAACTCTTTATTTTAATGGCCTTAAATCACTAGGCGTTGTCCTCAAGCGAGCACAATATTTTGTTACTTGCAACGGAAAAACAGCACCTGATAGTAAGCTTACTCCGAACACAATGCTCCGCTCCCTACTGTCCGAGAAAACACGGGAACTACACCACTTAGATTTTTCATCACCTACAGAACAACTTTCCCTTTTTGACCAGCCGTCACTGCTATCATTGCCACAGGAGGTCTACGAAAATGCCTACCCAATCTGAGCTAGTTTATTGCTATGACGGAAGCTTTGACGGATTATTATGCTGCGTATTTGAAAGCTACGAAAACAAAGAAATACCAATAGATATTCTTCTGTCCGAGGCCTCACACGCCATACTCTTTGCCACCAAAAACATCCCGACTGACACACAAAAAGCAAAGCGGGTGCTGGATTCTATTCCAAAAAAACTGGGAACAGCAGCACTTAATTTTGTCCAACACGCTTTTTTAACTTGCCTTTTACAAAAAGAGTTATATATCTTGTTATTCCTTCGGCTGGGATTCCGCCATGGCCGGTCCGTAATGAATATGCTGACAGACGACGTAGTAAATACCCTGTTTAAAGCAGTCAGGCATTTAGAGCAGGAAAGCCATCTATTAAAAGGCTTTCTGCGATTTTCTATCATCAACAATGTTCTTGTGGGCGAAATAGCGCCAAAAAATTTTGTATTGCCACTGCTCGTACAGCATTTTTGTGAGCGTTATCCGGAAGAGCGCTTTTTAATCCATGACAAAACACATGGCATGGGACTGGTTTATCAGCCATACCAGTCTGCAGTCATTCCTATTGGAGCTCTTGAATTGCCCGAAGTAGATGAGGAAGAGCAAACTTTTCGCGAACTATGGCAGCTATTTTATGATACCATTGCAATACACGGACGGCATAACCCAGAGTGCCGCATGAGCCATATGCCAAAGCGTTACTGGAAATATATGACCGAGTTTGACCGCATACAAAAAAATATCACGCCAAAGCTGCCTAGCTCGAGCGTGAAGTTATTGCATACCCCTTCCTGACCCAATTAATTCAGCAACTGATCTGCATAGACCAACCGAATGCCGGCAGCCTCCATTTCGGAGATCATCTCCCGTACCGCGATGACCGTATTGGGCCGGGCATGACCGATAACAGTCACACTGCCATTCCTTTGAGCCAAAACAACTGCTTTTCGCAGTTGTTTTTTTATTAGCTCTACATCTGAACTGTTATCCAAAAACAATTCATTTTCTCCACTTCTCATACCTAGCTGTCTCGCAACCTCTGCGCCCACCGTTGTGCCAATAGTGCGGCTGTCAATGAAAAACAGATTCTGTGATTTCAAAACACCAAGTACAGCCTTCATGACCCGACGATCAGATGTTGCCCTTGAGCCTTGATGGTTATTGACCCCTTTAACCCCTGGTACAGAAGCCAGGGCTTGACCCACTGTCTGCTTGATTTCATCATCACTCATACTGACAGTAATCACGGTCGGCTCTGTCACTGCGCCAGCATCCATTGGTTCTAGCGGCAAATGCAAGATAACCAGGTGACCTGCACTTAGCGCCCTGGAGGCAGCCTCATTGCTGTAAGCACGATAAGGCAAAATAGCAAAAGTAATAGGTCGTCCCATATCGACAAAATCAGCAACAGGCCCCATGGTATAACCACAATCATCGATTATGATCGCCATATCTCCCGCCCTAACTTCGCCCTTGGGCTTAGGTGGTGCAGGTGGCGGCAGTGTGCCGTTAGCTTTAACAATAAATAAGCGGTCAGTGACAATCGTAAGCGGCTCGCTATTAAGAACATCCTTAATTCCCACATCTACCCGTACAGCTGACACTCCATTATAATTATCCGGTTCATTCCCGATGACCTTACCGCCTGCTTTGCCAACCAACGGAGCCAGGGCCTGCTCAACTCCTTCCAGTGACATGGTTTCCGGGATAACCAGCAGCATACTCCGTGTATGCCAACGGATAAGCCCCTCTACCCCTTTACGGGGAACTTCACGTTGTTCCTCTTTAACTTCTTGCGGAGTTATAGATGCCTTGGTCAACCCCTTATCCACAGCAGTATGAATCTTGGAAGCCGTAGTTATGAAGTCAACCACCACCCCCGCACCCGTCTTTTCCAGTTCATAGCCAGGACCAGGTGACGGTAATTTTTCTGGTGCCGGCATTGTCTGGTAATAGATAACAGCTACGAGAATAAGCACAATTACTGCAATCCATTTCAACTTATTGTTTTTTTTCGCCATCGGAAATTCTCCTCGTCCATCCACTTACTTTTCATAATAATTATATATTCCGCCCTCTACTATGTCTACTTATTATAGTTTTTAGCCACTTTACCTAAACTTAACATAAAGTTAACAAGACCTTAAACTACCAGGGGAGGAGAATTAGCTGGAAAGAATAACATGTATTATATCGCGTAAATTGTTTCTATCCATAGTACTAAGCCGCATCTTCTCACAAAATGCATGTCGACAAAGGAGCATCTGCCATGAGCTTTATAAAAAAATTTGCTACTACTATCACCAGACCACTAAACACTATAAAAACCCTCATACCTACTAATCATCTGGCGTTAAAACTAAAATTGCATTACCAACCAAGTTTACGCACTAAGCTGCTTGTCGTTGTAGCTATCTTTTCCCTGTTATCGATTAGTATTGGAATTGTTGGCTTGCACGGTATCAAGGCATCCAACGATGCTTTGCGAAACATGTACACCAGTCGCATTATAACCCTACAAGAACTTAAGCTTATGTCTGACGCACTTACAGTGAATGTTGTAGAAACCTGTCACAAAGTAAGTGACGGCCATCTGGCCTGGGCTTTAGGCCGAAACAAGCTTACTGAAGGCACCACAATTATTAAGCAGCAATGGACCA
This sequence comes from Sporomusa sp. 246TCP1, assembly GCF_057319775.1. Taxonomy (NCBI): domain Bacteria; kingdom Bacillati; phylum Bacillota; class Negativicutes; order Selenomonadales; family Sporomusaceae; genus Sporomusa; species Sporomusa sp. 246TCP1. Next base: position 3,146,427 of record NZ_CM170492.1, read on the forward strand.
CTTACAAAAACCATGTAGCTACAAGCGAAGAAGAACGGCTGGTTGCTCAGATAGACGGTTTTTTAGGAATTGCTGAAGGTGCACTTGCCAATGCCACTACCATCATGATAAAAGAAGACAAACAAGCGTTGAATGCTTTTATGATTGAAGAATTGTACTCAAGTATTGAGCCAGTCTCAGGTAAACTGTCTGAACTCATAGACCTCCAACTGGAATTAGCCCAAAAAGAATATCAAGCCGCTACTGACAGATATCATTGGCTCATCGCGCTGTTTTCGATCATGATTATCGCCGGATTAAGCATAGCCATTGCCTTGGTCCTATTTATCCTCCAACGAACTCTCCGCGAAATCCACGATATGGTTACTTACGTCGAACAAGTGGCTACTGGCAATTTGGCAATGCCCAAAATTTCTATCACCGCTAATGATGAAATAGGACGTTTGGGTATTGCCATCAATGCCATGGTCATTAACCTGAATTCACTGGTAGGAACAGTTTCCTCATCAGCAGATCAGGTAGTGGTTGCCTCAGAGGAAACAGCAGCATCTGTTGAGCAAGTCTCGACTACCGCTACCGAGTTGGCAGGTTATAGTACCCACTTGGCCGATGATGCTGCTGTCGGCACAGTTTCGGTTATCGAAGTGTCTAAATCACTATTAGAACTCTCCTCACTCATTGAAATTGCCAAACGTGAAGCCGCGTCAGCGGTAGCTAACTCAAAATCAACACTGAACACCACCCTGGACAGCCGCAAAACCATGGCCAGTACCGTTGTTCGTATGAATAACATCCGGAACAAAACACTGGAAACCGAGGAGTTAATTGGAACCCTTAATCAATATATCGCCAAAATTGGTGCTATCACCGACACCATAACAGGTATTGCCTCCCAAACAAGCTTGCTCTCTCTAAATGCTGCTATCGAAGCTGCCAGGGCAGGTGAGGCTGGCCGCGGTTTCGCGGTGGTAGCACAAGAAGTCAAAAAACTGGCCGAGCAATCTACGCAGGGAGCCGCTGAGGTTGTGGCACTTATTCAGAGAATAAAGGAAAGCACTGCTGCCGCCGTTCAGGCTATGCAAGGCAGCCGGACCGAAGTCGAAAATGGCGTAGCCGGTGCCGGTCAAGCTCAGCAGGCGTTAAATGATATTTTTTCAGCAGTAACCAGCACCGTAACTGACATTGAAGCCGTGCTGTCCATCACCGATGAAGAAGTCACCCATTCAGATAAGATTATTGATTTAATTGACTCTTTGGCATCTGTGATTGAAAATACGGCAGAACAAGCCGAAACAGTCTCAACAAATACCAAACAGACCGCCGCTGTCATGGACTCGCTGGCAGTCAATTCTACTCAAACCAATCAACTGGCAACCAGTTTAAAAACTGCCATTGAATTTTTTAAGACAGACAATAAAAATTTGAATCACTTGGAGGTATAAGAGAATGGAAAACCACGAATTTCTTATTGAAAACAGTCAGGTTATCGCAAATTTGACAGGCAGCTTGCAAGGAGAAGCCGCCGCCCAGCTCCGGGCGACCCTGCTAACGTATATCGCAGACGGCTACAACAGTTTTACAGTTGATTTTTCTCATGTAAGCAACATTGATTCAACCGGATTGGGTATTCTTGTTACTATTCAAAAACGCGCCCTGCAAAGTGGCGGCAACATCACTCTTCAAGGCCTGCACGGCACAGTCAAAACTGCCTTTGACCGCACCCGGCTAAGTAAAGCCTTTACCATTGCCGATGCTGCACATGCAGTAGCTTAAGGAATTCCAAGCCATAAATTAGTCATTTTTTGCAATATTGTATTCTATTAGTAAAATTTACAAGGAATTTTACTAAGTTAACGAGAATATATCTTAAATCACTAGTTTATGGAAGGAGTTTACTATGAAATCTCACGCCTCAGTATTAATCTGTGATGACTCAATGCTTATTCGAAAAAAACTCCGGGCCACACTCGAAGAATTGGGCTGCCAGGTTTATGAAGCAAAGAACGGCCTTGAGTGTGTTGAAATGTTCAAACTCCATACCCCTAACACAATATTCTTGGACATTGTAATGCCTGAGCTTGACGGCCTGGAAGCCCTTAAGCAAATCAAACATTGTGACAAAAGTGCACGTGTTATTATGCTGTCATCAACCGGCACTGCCAAAAAACTTCTCGAAGCCCTTAAAAATGGCGCTACTGATTTTATCCAAAAACCCTACACCAAAGACCAAATTGCCAAAGCGATTGGTTATATTGAATAAAAGGAGCTAATGATGTATACACAATATTTGGGTCAATACCTACTTAATACAAGCCTCATTTCTGCCGACCAGCTTTGCGAGTTACTGTCATTAGCCGAATCAACCCATGTAAAGCTTGGAGTTTTAGCAATTAATAACGGACTTATGACAGCAAATCAGGTTGAAGAAGTACATGGCCTGCAACGAACGATGGATCGCCGGTTTGGCGAAATTGCCATCACCAAAGGCTATCTTACCCAGACGCAGGTTGATAGCCTGCTTTCCCAACAAGACAGCCGTCATTTGAACCTAAGTCAGGCGATCATTGATAAAGGCTATCTTACATTATCACAATTAGAAACAGCACTTACTCAATTTAAGCAGGATACCCAGTTCTCTACCGAACAACTCCAAGCTATGCAGACTGGCAATATGGATGAAATCGTTCGTTTATTTCTGGATTTTCCTGCTAATGACGTTCCTCAGTTCTACTATGATTATGTCGCACTTTTCCTGAAAAACAGCATTCGCTTCCTCAATGAACGTCCTGTACTTTCCTGGCCGCAACCGTTAAACCAAACAGCTGATGGCTGGTATATCTCCCAACAAGCAATTGGCAACTACACCGTTTCTACTGGAATAATCCTCAGCGATGCCGGGCTTGTTGATATAGCCGGTCGTTTCAGCCAAGAGACATTAACCCATGTGGATGAACTGGCAAAAGATAGTGTAAGTGAATTCCTGAATTTGCATAATGGTATCTTTCTTATTAATGTATCAGATAAAGGCTTCAATCTTGATTTACACCCGCCGGCAATAACACCTAATACCGCTCACTATACCGGGTACCGGATTCCAATAACCTTTTCCAGCGGACGCATTGAACTTGTGCTCTCAATTTCCTGATATCGACTACTATAAAAGCCACCCTATTGGATGAAATGAATCCTACAATAGGGTGGCTTTTATTTTATGAGCGGAAATTAATGCACTGCAACTCAATACCAAAATCTTTCTCTTTAAGCTTTTGAATAACGGCCTGCAAATCATCTTTTTTCGCGCCTGTTACCCGTAGCTGGTCATCCATAATCTGTGCCTGTACTTTCAGCTTCTGTTCTTTAATATAGTTGACAACCTCTTTGGCCTTTTCTTTGCTGATGCCCTTTTGGATGGTGACAATTTGCTTCACTGTGCCACTGAAAGCAGACTCAATTTTACCAACATCCAGACACTTTAGTGGAACATTGCGTTTAACCATCTTGCTTCTAAGAATATCCAGCATAGCTCCCAGCTTATAGTCATCTTCAGCCGATAATTTTAAGGATTCTTTATCCAAAACCATTTCAGCTTTGCTGCCTTTAAAATCGTAGCGCTGCCCGATTTCTTTCGTTGCCTGATTTACTGCATTATCCATCTCCTGCAGATCTACTTCTGATACAATGTCGAAAGAACAATCCTTTGCCATAAAGTTTAACTCCTTTCCTACAAAAATATAGTTCAAAGAATATAATACCATATTTCCCTATTTTTCTCCAAAAAAACCTGCTATTAATGAGCGAAGTCACCCTTTAGTCCACGTTAGCATAGGCTAATAAAGGAGAATAAGGAGGGAATTATGTGGATTGGTCAATAATTTTAAGTATCACTGCCGTTAATTTATTACTTTCAGGTGATAATGCACTAGCTATTGCTATGGCAACTCAGAGGCTTGCGCCCCAGCACCAGAGAACCGTCTTATTCTTAGGCAGCCTGGGTGCCATCGTAATGCAGATTCTACTGACATATACTGCCGCGATTTTATTAGATATTCCCTATCTCAAAATAGTCGGCGGAGTTGTCCTTACATGGGTTGCTGTAAAATTACTCATTTCCGATGAGGCCACTTTTACTCAGCCGATCGAAAACCTTGATTTACTGCCAACAATTATCAAGATCATGATTGCTAATACCATTATGAGTCTGGATAATGTGTTAACTGTCGCGGTAATTACTGAGGGTAATCCGCTATTATTAGCTATCGGATTGTTCATAAGTTTCCCTATCATCATTGGTGGTAGTTCAATCATTGCCGGTATGTTAAACCGATTTCCCTTTATCATGTGGCTTGGAGCACTATTCTTAGGCTGGACCTCAGGCAGCATCATTGCATCTGATGCCTTCATAACCCACTATCTGGACTTGTGTGAAGTTAGCCAGGCCGACATAGCAGCACTGTTTGCCGTGCTTGTAATTGTTGTGGGCTTAGTAGAAAGCAAAAATAGAACATCCGGTTCCCTGGAGAATGAAACTATTTCAGGAAAAGCGATTAACCGTCTACAAAGAAAGCCACAAGAATAGGTGCCAACAACGAGGTAAATATTCCTGCCAAAGCCATTGCTACACCCGCCATAGACCCTTGCTGTTCACCTTCCAAAAGAGCCATTGCCGTTCCTTGTCCATGTGATACCGTACCCATAGCTAGTCCCCTGGCAACAGGATCATAAATATTGAACCAGGTAAGTAATATTAGCCCGATGACAGAGCCAAAAGTTCCGGTAGCAACAACGAAAGCTACCGCTAACGCAGGATTGCCGCCTGCCATTCCCGCAACTTCAACAGCAAAAGGAATTGTTGAAGATTTTGGGATAATAGATACTATGATTTCTCTTGATAAACCACCAGCCTTAGTAATGAATAGCACCGCTGTCATTGATACAACCGTTCCCATACCTACACCAACAAATATAGCCGTACCATATTGTTTCAATAAATGCCTATTCCGGTAAAGCGGCACCGCTAGGGAAACTGTCGCTGGTCCAAGTAGAAAAGTCATAGCATCTTTGGCCAGACTGTATGCCTCATAAGGCAGCTTGCAAATCACCAGGATTGCAATAATTGCAGCAGCGCTCAACAAAACAATATTAATTAATGGACTATTGTATCGGAAATACAAATAACGACTAACAAGATAGACTGCGACAGTGAGGAGAATAAAGCCAGCGGAAAGCACTAACTGCATTTCTTTTCACCCTTATTCAGACATTTGGTAAGAATACCTACTGTAAAAAACGGTAAAACCGCACCTACCACCAGGGCTGTCGCCAGCACTACGCCATGTTCATAAAACACAGCTCCCCAATCCATTAGGCCTACTGCTACCGGGATAAAGAAAAATAGCATATGTCTCAGTAAAAAATCGGCCGCATCCTGAATATAACTAAGTTTAACAATTCCATATAGTAAAAGTGCAAATAACAACACCATCCCAAATACGGCACCCGGGATAGGTAGCCCAGTAATAGCTGTAATTTGGTTGCCAAGCCAGAAAACAACCCATAAAACTATGCCTTGCCCGATCATTCGCAGCAGTTTTAACACCATATTCTAAGCTCTCCTTCCCAAACTTGATCCCTGGATTAGTTCGACTTAGCTTCAGATGGGGTTAAAACCCCACCTGAAGCTAAGTCGAACTTTATATTACAATATCGTATATGAAAACCACGCTGCACTCCAAGCTGTCTGGATGCAGCGTAGCTTCCTTACTTTGACACTATCGGGAGAAACTCAAGTTTTTCAAAAATCTATTTTGAAACTCTGGCTGTGCGGCTAGTTCTATATAGCTGACTTTATTGGCTATATTTATGCATCTCTGCATTTTTTCTGCAGATAATAGTGCCTGAACTGCACCTGTCCCTGCCGCATTTCCAACAGAACGGATAGCCTCTCTTTTAAATCCTGGTAACAAGCCAATTGTTAAAGCGCTATCAATATCAATATAATTTCCAAAGGCACCTGCTAAGCATACTTCCTTGTATTGAGTTTCAGCAGGCATCCTGTCAATTAAAAATTGGATACCGGTGCATATTGACGATTTTACCAATTGGAGCTGACGTACATCATTCTGCGTGATCGAAATGTCAGTGCCACTGGCACTATTTTCTCCTTCATAAAGAACAAATTCCCATTGACCATCCTTTTTTTTCAAACGTCGCCGTAGCTGGTCTGGTAAGTTTGCCCGCTCAGGCTTGTTAAACCGTCCGCCTTCCTGTAATATACCGTTTTTTACCATCTCGGCAATGGCCTTTACAATGCCTGAGCCACAGATACCAGTAGGTGTAACATTGCCAATTACTTGCACAGACACAGCCTGCCCGGTTATCGTGACATCGCTAATAGCACCATCTGCCGCCCTCATACCATCCCGGATATGAGCCCCTTCAAAGGCAGGCCCGGCTGCCGTCGAACAGACGTACAGCTTTTTCCCATCCCCAATAGCCATCTCGCCATTAGTGCCTAAATCTACCATTAGTATTGGTTCTACCGCAATATCCTGATCTACAGCCAGAATAGCTGCCGTCGTATCTGAGCCAACAAAGCTGGCAATATTCGGCAGCATCATAATTTTCCCTTGTGGATTTATATCCAGTTCCAGCGCCTTAGGACTAAGCGGCGATATATAATTAAACAGTGCGGCATATGGCTTTCTCACCAGCGTCGATGGTGAAATTGCTAATACCAAATGTGCCATCGTAGCATTACCAGCTATGGTTCCGGCATAAATATGGTTTTGTGTCACCTCAACTGAGCTACATAACTCAGCAATAATTTGATTTAAACAATGCCGGATAAGCCCCGACAACCGTTCCAGTCCGCCCTCCAGTTCATGCGTAGCTTGAATCCGGGAAATAACATCAGCCCCCAGTGCGGCTTGCGGATTATTTTTCGAGCATACGGCAACTATCTTTTTGGCGTTAATATCTACCAGCATGCCTACAACGGTAGTTGTACCAATATCAAACGCCACACCATACAGCATATTTGACGTATCCCCTGCTTCAACTGCAATAACCTTACTATCGAGCATCGTAACAGTGATGAGTTCAGGGGTTGTTTCCACCACTTCACTTAATTGCTGAAGTATTGCAACACTCGCAATATTCCCCGTGTTGTCGAAAATACCACCAGTTGGTTTACTTTTTCCCAGCGCCTGATGAATCATCTCCTGCAAAGAATAATGGTTATTAACAGTAGGATAGGACGGCGTCAAAACAACCTTCCGGAGTAAAGGCATATCATCGTCAATTACTATTTCAAAAGCTTGTCCCTTTTGACTTGCCTCAGACCTTTTCAGCACAATGGTGATATCGCCTTGAGGATAAACCTGGCACGCCTGATACATATTGTCCTTATCTGACTGAATTTCAACTCCGTTTTTACCGCTAACAGGGCCCTCAAGAACCTGAATTTTACACTTACCGCAGGTACCTCGTCCACCACAGTTAGCTTCAAGAAATATGCCGCCGTCAATGAGAGCACGCAAAATTGTTTTTTCCCGCTCGCAGGGCAAAGAACGATCTTCGCCTTCAATACATAATGTATACACTGAAGATGCCTCTATCATGTGTAAGCCCTCTTTCGCTTCTTAAATAGTAAAACTATAAATAGAAACCAAAAAGAAGAACCACTTCTATTACGCTGGTAGTTCTTCTTTTGGCAGAATGTATGTAACACGCCTCTAACGGGAGTAGAGACGTCGAAACATCATGGTAGTACACAATTAGCAATTACCACAGCTACTGTCTTTGCGTAAAATGGCGAGTGATTCATTCACTATTTCTTCTACAGCCTTCTTACTATGCCCAAACACTAAGACGTTGATATCCAATGTAACACTAATAAATTCACCGGATAAGCCAGATTGCCACTCGGACGACGACTTTACGTCCAGCCGGTCAAGTCTTGTAAGCGATAAAAACAGAAACTCTTCACTCGGTACTTTGGCAAGCACCTTAATATGGCCCACGATAATACCATTATGGGCTAAAGGTTTGCCAATATCCTGTATCAGTTGCTTTACAAGTTTTTCAACATTTAACTTGGTAACAGGCTTATCAAAGCTAATAGAATGAGTTTTACTAAAAACGGTAGCATCAGTCAGGGTTGTAGGTGTCTGTTTGTTGTTGATTTTGAATTTATGTTTGAGTTTATTCAAAGCGAATTACCTCCTCTATTATATCTGGAGGCAAGTTATCTGCTGCACTAGCTACCTTAATCGGTGCAGTGTTGACTAGTTCACGGATGTCATTAATAATTTTCGTCCTGTCAGAACCAGCAATATCGGCCTTGTTAATAATAACAAGGTCTGTTTTCTCTACCTGTCCGGTAACAAGGGGGCCAAGAACTTCTTTTAACTCCGGCCAACGCCCCATATCAACAATCGTTATCGTCTTAAACCCGGTATAAAAGTTACAATATTCATTAATCAATTTAGCAATATTACCAGGAATAGCTAACCCGGTCATCTCAATGATCAGCCAATCCGGCTTAATAGTTTCATTGATCTCTCTTACCGCAGTTATTAGATCGCTTGTAATTTGACAGCATACGCAGCCACCAAACAGCGGCCTTACTTGTAAGCCGCTATCAGCTAACAACTTATCATCAATACCGGCTTCGCCAATTTCGTTTTCAATAAGAGCTACTGTCTCATGCTTATTTTCGGTAATATATTTGGCAATCTGCAGTATTGTGGTAGTTTTACCTGAACCCAAGAACCCGCCGAACAGTAAAATACGCATTCGTTCCCCACCTTTACCTACTCACGTAAGCTATCTAATAGTTATAAAACCAGTATACCATCTATCTACCAAGTTAGGAAGTATCTTGGAGCCGCTATCGAAATAATCCGGATTGCCCTGCAACCCGGATTATTCTCTAGAGTAATAGCATTTCCTGGCAATGCTCACTATGCTATTACCATTTGGGGATATGCCGTCTAGTTAACGCCCGAAGCTGTTTTGGACATTTCAACTGCGTCATAAGCATTCTTGCAATAGCCATCTGCCGCACACCATGTAGCAACACTTTCGTCAACCGGGCCGCCGCCAACTAGAATAGTTGCTTTAGTACCAGTAGCTTTTACCGCTGCTACAGTTTCTTTCATCACATCAAAAGCAGTTGTCAACAGACAGAACATACCAACTACATCCGGTTTGTGAGTTTTTACTGCCTCAATAAAGGTTTCGATCGGGGCATCGACACCAATATCCACTACTTTGAAACCGTTACAGTTTAGAATTGTGGAAACAATATTTTTACCGATATCATGAATATCATCTTTTACAGTTCCCAGGATAACTGTGCCGACAGCTTTTTTATCGCCGCTATCTGCAAGGGCCGAACCAAGAAGAGCTGCTGCATTTGAAAAAACTTCGGCAGACATAATCAATTCGGACAGATAATAGTCACCAGCTTCATACAGTTTGCCTACGCCCTCCATACCTTCTTGCAGCTGTCCAAGAATCTCAACTGCTGACACACCGGCTGCAAGTTGTTCATTTACTGACGAAATTACTAAATCTTCCTCTAACTCAATTACCGCTTTTACCAAATCAACTTTTGCCATTTCAAATTCCCCCATATCATTAATTTATTTAAAATTAGATACTATATTCGTTATGTCACCTGCATTACAGGCTATTACTCATATATTCCTTTTCTATGAGCCTTAAGATAGTTTTTACAAAATCTATCATTGCCTAATAAAGCTTGTCCTGCGTATACCACGCCCATCATAGCTTTATCTGTTGGGTTAAGTATATAGCCATCCATTCCTACAGTCATGGTTTGAACTACAAATAAGCGATTGAGAACCGCCCGATTAGGAAAACCGTAGGAGATATTGCTCAAACCACAGGTAAGGTGTACTGCGGGATATTTTTGCTTAATAGCATAAATAGCATCCAATACCGATTTCCCATATTTATCATTAGTACTTAACGGCTTGATCAGTGGATCAAGGTAAATATCATCTTGCTGAATTCCCTCTTTTTCCATATCGTCAACCAATTTGCTGGCAATCCGTAAACGGTCTTCAGCAGTTTCCGGCATACCGGCATCTTCAATGCAAAGAGCAACTATCTTGGCGTTAAACTCCTTTACCAGCGGAATGACTGCTTGGTAGCGTTTCTCTTCAGCAGTTGTAGAATTAATCATTCGCTTGCCATTAGTAGTCTTGGCCAGCATTAGTCCGGCTTTTAAAGCATTCTCATCAGGACTATCGATACATAGAGGTATATCGGTAACCTCTTGGATGGTATTTACCAGCCATTCCATACATTCAATTTCCTGGCCGACCATTGTTCCGCAGTTTACGTCCAGATAATTAGCACCGGCTGCCGCTTGTTGTTTGGCAACCTCTTGGATATAGGCTGTGTTCCTTGCTTCTACTGCTTCACGAATCGCCTTGCGACTAGTGTTAATAAGTTCTCCGATTATTAGCATTTACTCTTTATTCCTCCAATCATTCTATACATGTTGTATATACATCTATATGTATAATATAACGCTAGCTCTACGTCTTGTCAATACTATTTGTCTCATATTTCAAAAAAATCATACACTCCCATTTGCCCACATGCTTTAAAGTCTGTTAAAACACAAAGAAACCAGACAATTAATGCCTGGTTTCTCCCAAATTTTTTACTGCAACATATATCAAATTTGCCTGCGTGTCCATATTAGAGAGATTACTTCGAGCTTTTATTTGTTTTAGTCCGATAATTTGTCTAAATTAATTATTTTTCCTTAACAGGAATCCAAATCTCACTTAGATAATCTTGAGATTGTAAATTTCCTTCTGTATAAAATTCAATATCATAATCTGAAATTAACTCCATTTAATCATCTCCTTGTCTATACTAGCATAACAACATTTTAATAACTTTTCTTGTCTGCAATTGCTTTTATTTGTCAATAATCCGAATACCCAAAATTAAAAACACCAGCTTCCAATCTGCCGGTGTCAGCCTTGACGTACACATATCAATGTTTGGAATCAGTTATTGACCGTTCCTCTGCTTTTTAATTTCTATCAACGTCTTACCCCATTTAGCAAATTCATCAAGAACCGGCAAAAGTGTCTCCCCAATCTCTGTTAATGAATATTCAACACGTGGTGGTATTTCGTTGTACTGTACTCTATTTACAATTCCACTTTCCTCAAGTTCTTTAAGTGAACTTGTTAACATCATATTGGTTATTCCTACAACACATTTTTTTAATTCGTTATATCTAAGCGTCCCGTTTTGACAAAGCACCCAAAGTATCGGTAATTTCCACTTACCTTCTATAACCTTTAACGCGAATCCTACAGGGCATACATCATCTTCTATTGAAAAAGTAACTGTATCTTTCACTTTTAAAATCTCCTATACTAATAAAAAACTTACTTAGTAATAATAATCTGCATACTTGCTGGATTATTATTAGCACTTATAATTATACTATAAACATTAAATTAATTCTATATTGGAGGTTATTCTATGAATGAAGTTCTTACGTTTCTTCAAGACTGCAGAACATTTTTCGTTTCCACAGTTGAAGGCAATCAGCCAAAGGTTCGTCCATTTGGCTTTGTAATGGAGCATAACGGCAAGCTCTGCTTTGCTACCAGCAACCAAAAACCGGTCTATGCACAATTAAAGGCCAATCCGAACACTGAAATTTGTGCAGCAACTAAAGATGCACGCTGGATGCGTCTAAGTGGTAAAGCTGTATTTTGCACTACAAAAGAAGCTAAGGCTAAAGCACTAGAGCTGATGCCGATGCTAAAACAGATGTATTCTGTCGATGATGAGATTTTTGAAATCTTCTATCTTGAGAATGCAAGCGCAAATTTTTGTTCTATGAGTGGCGAAAATAAAACCGTCACCCTATAATAAACAAAAGAACCAGGAAGGCCAAAATTGGCCTCCTGGTTTTTTGTTTATTGAAAGTTAAAACAACCCTACAATCTTACCACTATTATCAATATTCATCTTAATGGCGGAAGGCTCTTTCGGCAACCCCGGCATGGTCATAATATCGCCAGTAATGGCCACTAAAAAACCTGCGCCGGCGGCAACTCTTATTTCGCGAACCGTGATGGTAAAACCGGTTGGACGTCCCATTTTGGTCATATCATCACTTAAGGAATACTGAGTCTTTGCCATACAAATTGGGGTTTTATCAAAGCCCAGAGCAGTCAGTTCCTTACTAGTTTTCTCTGCCGCAGCAGTATAGTTTACGCCGTCAGCACCGTAAATTTTGGTGGCAATAGCCGCAATTTTATCCTTGATTGAAGCTTGTTCATCATACATAAAGCTAAAATTACTAGGTTTTTCACAGGCAGCCAGTACTTTTTCCGCTAGCACCTGCCCACCTAAGCTGCCTTTAGCCCATACTTCAGATAGTGCTACCTCAGCGCCCATTGCATTACATTTTTCTTCGACAAAGCTTAGCTCTGCGGTAGTGTCGGTTGGGAACGCATTGATAGCTACTACTGCGGGTAGGCCAAATTGCTGAATGTTTTCGATATGTTTGGTAAGGTTAGCAAGCCCTTTTTCCAATGCGACCATATTTTCGCCAGCCAGCTCATTTTTGGGAACACCGCCATGCATCTTGAGGGCACGAACGGTAGCCACAATAACAACTGCACTGGGCTTAAAACCAGCAAACCGGCATTTAATATCAAGGAATTTCTCCGCACCTAAGTCTGCTCCGAAACCTGCCTCAGTAACACAGTAATCAGCCAGTTTAAGCGCATATTTTGTAGCAGATACGCTGTTACAGCCATGAGCAATATTGGCAAATGGACCGCCGTGAACAAAAGCAGGGGTGTTTTCCAGCGTCTGTACAAGGTTTGGTTTAATAGCATCTTTAAATAGCAATGTCAAAGCCCCGGTCACTTTAAGGTCCTGGGGAGTTACCGGTTTGCCTTCATAGGTGTAGGCAACAATAATCCGTCCAATTCTTTCCTTCATATCATCCAGGTCTTTAGCCAAACAGAGAATGGCCATCATTTCCGAGGCTACTGTAATATCAAAACCGGTTTCCCGGGGTACGCCATTGGCCTTGCCGCCAAGTCCGCAAACAATATTCCGCAAAGCACGATCATTAAGATCAACCACCCGTCTCCAGGTAATGCGGCGGGAATCAATACCGAGGGCATTTCCATGATGAAGATGATTGTCAATAACGGCAGCTAATAGGTTATGCGCCGTGGTAATAGCATGAAAATCACCGGTAAAGTGAAGATTGATATCTTCCATTGGCACAACCTGAGCATAACCCCCGCCAGCTGCACCGCCTTTAACGCCAAAACAGGGGCCCAAAGATGGTTCTCTGAGAGCAATAACGACTTTCTTGCCTTTTCGCCGTAAAGAATCACCAAGTCCTACCGTTGTTGTTGTTTTCCCTTCACCGGCAGGAGTAGGATTAATGGCCGTAACCAAAATGAGTTTGCCGTTAGGCTTATCTTTAATCCGTTCCCATGTTGCAAGGGATACTTTTGTTTTGTAATTGCCGTAGAGTTCCAATTCCTCGGCAGGGATCATTAATTCCTTAGCCACCTCCGCGATTGGATTCATCTTGGCTTCTTGCGCAATTTCAACATCACTTTTCATAAATATTTGGGCCTCCCTTACCATTTTTTAAGCAATTTTTAATTTCAATACCTTTATTTAAGCATTGCTGCTACTGTTTGTATTGTATCGTATTACTCATTAAATTCGCATAAAATTCATAACTTTACCTATTACAAAAACATTAAAAAAACACCAACTCATTACAGTTGGTGTTTTTCGGCTTCCTTATTAGAAATCATATAACCTACCCCAGGGTAGGTTACTATCAATCCACCCTCATAGTCTGCGTGTTTGATTTTTTGACGGATACGGGCTATAGCTACCCGTAGATATTCAACATCATCCCGGTACTCACTGCCCCATACATCACTTAGAAGCTGTTCATGTGTCAATACTTTGCCCACGTTGACCATTAATAACGAAAATAGACCATATTCTGTTTCGGTGAGTTTTAGTTCTGTATTGCCTAGCCATACTCGCCGCTGAGCCAGGTTAAGCGTAACCTCGCCATTTTTTATTTCGCTTGTTGCATAGATATTAGCTATCCGCTTGGCAGAACGGCGTAAAACAGCCTGAACTCTGGCAAAAAGCTCATCAAGGGAGAAAGGTTTTGTAAGATAATCATCGGCGCCCATGTTGAGTCCCTGCACTTTGTCAGTTGAATTGCCCCGCGCCGTTAAAATAATAACTGGCACGTCAGAAAACGTTCGCAGTCTTTTTAATATTGTAAACCCATCCATCCCTGGCATCATGAGATCCAGCAGGATGAGTTCCGGATCTAATAAATCAATGTTTTCCAGCGCCTCCGAACCATTTAAAAAACTATGAGGTTCATAGCCCAGCGACTTGAGATTGGCAGCAATAAACCTCAGTATTTTCGGCTCATCATCAATAATAATTATTTTACGTTTCTTCATACTTATCACCATCACAGTTGTATTGAGGTATTGAAATAGTAAATACGCTCCCTATCCCTTGGTGGCTTTCGGTTCTGATGCTGCCCCCATGGGCTTCGACAATCCCTTTACAAATTGCCAATCCTAACCCGGTACTGCCGCTTGGACGTATTTTCCCATTTTCCACACAGTAAAACCGGTCAAATACTTTATCCAGGTGCTCACTATTTATCCCAATACCATTATCGGCTACGCTGATATGCACATATTTTTCATCACAGCTGGCTAAAATTTTGATTTGCGGACTACGCTCATTATAACGGATGGCATTTGTAAACAGATTTAACATCACTTGGGCCAAACGAATTCTGTCACCATAGATAAAAGGCAACGATTTCTCTACCGTTGATTCGATCATTACTCCGCTGGCAAAATGTTTGGGCAGCTTTTTAATGGCATTATCCACAACAACACTTGGCCGCACAGGTTCCCGGTCTAAACCTATGGCTTTGGCATCAATCCGGGAAATATCCAGCCAATCGTTAACCAATTCCTGAATACGGTCAATATCTTCATGAATTCCTGTTAACATTTCCCGTTTGAAGTCTTCCTCCCATTCAGCGTCTACACGCAACAAGGTTTCAACACTGCCTTTAATGCTGGTAATGGGTGTTTTGAATTCATGGGATACCATGGAAATCAAATCACTCTTGAGCTTATCGACTTCTTGCGCTTTAGTAACATCCCACCAAACAAAGCCTTTGCCAATGGTGTAATTTTCATCACTTGTAACAGGAAACGCTGACAGCATCATATATCGCTGCCCTTCTCCACTCAATAATTTGAACTTATAAATACCATATTTCTGCCTGGCCTGTTGAATAATTTGCCTGTCAGCCTGAGATAATCGACCTGCAATTGCATCAAAAATATATTCTTCCGGCAAGCCACGCAGCTTGTCACCGGTAATATCGAGTAGCTTTGCCATACGTCCATTAGCGTACGCTACTTCCCGCCTATTGTCAACTAACGTAATGGCATCATTCATGCTTTCCAAAACAGCCTTTAAAACAGCATTATTCTTTTGCAGTGTTTGTGACAACATTTCCTTTTGGATAATCATCCCGGCAGAGCAGGACAATGTTTCCAGAAAATTCTTATCTGCTTGACTTAGCGGAGAATTGGACACTACCAAATGTCCAAAAGTAGTATTGCCTGAGCGAATAGGCTGAATATAGTACCTGTGCGCGTTTTTATGCCTAGGTCTAGCCGCCGCTTCGTTGTCATTAATGCCACTCATATCCTCAGCGAAAGGCCCCATTAAAGATACTACCGGTTTGGTAAGGTACAAAGTTACCTTAACCCCTGTCAGTTCAAAAAACTGTTTGAGGCATCCCTCGATAATCTTTGCCCCTCCTGGGTAGGGTGTGGTAGGGGTGATTAACTGATTTAGTATGGCAAGCTCATGATTGGTTCTCTGTATGCTTTCGGTTCGTTCTTCTACCCGCTGCTCTAATTCAGCATTTAGCTCAAGTAGCGCGTTCTGGCCTTCTTTGGTTTTCTGGGCCATTATGAAAAACTGTTCGGCCATCATAGGAAACTCACAGGGGGCAAACCGCGGAAAACTAACCGGCTTAATCTCATAGCCTTCACTCATCACATCCTGAATATATTCCACAAGAATTTTGAGCGTATTATTTATCCGTTTTGCATGGAAATAGCCTGCCAAGAGGGTGAACACCAAAGTAATACCAATGTTCAAAACCACCGACTCTAACGAGGGTTCCTTTGTCTGCAATAGTTGAAGCGTGCTGAGAAAAATTACTGGAATTATAGGGATAACGGCAAAAGCAATCCAAAGGTGGGCTTTGATTGATAAACTGTTCATGTTTTCCTCCCTGCCATATATAAAAGAACCAGGTCTCCCGCAACACGGTTCCTGGTTCTGTTTACGTTTCTATTACTACTCTTCGCTATTAAACAGTATAAGTCCTACATAGGACACTGTATTCTTCCCATTATAGTATGGAATTCCACAGGTTTTTTCTAAATGAATAACATCAATTCCATAGGCCTCCACTGACGCAAAGGCTTCTTCCGGAAATCGGCAGGGCTCATTATCCAAATAGGCACATTTAGCACAGAATTCGCAGGAACCTGCATTTAAGGGAAGAACTTTCTGCATTTTATGTTTATTTTTCACACTAGCCAAAATATCTCGAAACACACCATCATGAACCTTCTTGGCAGCCACCATGCCTTTCCAGTCAAACGAACTTTTCATCTGATGGACGGTCTGGAACAGAAGTCCGTGTGTATACTGACAGGCCCGCGCTTTCAATTCT
The DNA here is from genome assembly GCF_057319775.1 of Sporomusa sp. 246TCP1. Classification (NCBI taxonomy): domain Bacteria; kingdom Bacillati; phylum Bacillota; class Negativicutes; order Selenomonadales; family Sporomusaceae; genus Sporomusa; species Sporomusa sp. 246TCP1. The sequence continues at coordinate 3,163,291 of NZ_CM170492.1, forward strand.
TCAAACGGTCCGACAGCAGGCGGACATACCCAATTGGTATTATATTTTCGACATACATTTTGCTCGCAGGCTTTTCTAAAGTCCTCGACAAATTTGATCTTCGCAACCTCGGCAATAGCCGCATGGTCGGCTTTAGCTGCTAAGGCAGCCTGCACTAATTCATTACTATCAACCATATAAATTACCTCCCTGCACGCAAGACTAATACCATCATTCCAGGTAGATTCTACGTTAGCGATAATTCTTATGTAATTAACAACAATCTATAGCTACTGTATATACATCTATATACTATTCAAAAACACATAGTTTGTCAAGAAGACTTATATACAAGCAAGGGCTGTGGAAAACTTATCACTAAATTTTTCCACAGCCCCTGACAGATTAAATAATGGATTCTTTTATTTACCGATAGCAGCTGAAATCATCGCTTTAACATTCTCTACTTTAGCATTTGGCGGTATGGAACAGCCGGAAGATAGGATGAAGCCAGGGCCCATGTCCTTAACCAATTGTGCAGAATAATTATATACCTCATCAGGTGTACCCAGTGCCAATTTGGCTGCCGGAACATCGCCTTTAATACACATCATATCGCCAAGGACTTCTTTTATTTTGTAAATATCAGTGGCACTATCTGTTTCAAATATGCATTTTCCCTTCGGCAGAGTGCGGAAGAACTCAAGATCCCGTCCCCAGTTAGAATCAATGTGGATATCAGCTGCCGCCCCTTCTTCGATAATTACATCAATTGTCTCTTTGAGATATTTCCAGACAAAGCGCTGCCATAGTTTCGGCGAGAAGAACTCACTGGCGCCACGAGCTGGAGACATAAAAACAATGGAGGAATTTGTAGCCCTGATTTGCTGACGCAATGTTTCCAGGCTTTCTTTTTGAATAACATCCAAGACGGCCTCTACTTTATCTGGAATTTTGTAGAGATCATGCATGAATTTGGGCATTGAACGGCCACCGCCAAGCAGTTCCGGAACAGCTGTAGCAATAATCGGCGAATAGACCATATAACCGGCATCTTCAAAATTTTTAACAAACTGAGGAGTTTGTGCTAATTCCTCCAGCGTCTGACCAAGCGGGTAATGCAATCTGTTTACTAAATAATCCTGCATAAAAGGCGCCCAGCCCTTAGCAAGAATCGTATCATAATCTTCGACTGTCATTACTTCCTTTTCATCAAGCTGCCATAAGGCATTTTCCGGCAATTCCCTGCCAGGAAGTTTTACATGGGTCATAAAGATTAACGGAAACACCGGCCCTGCGGCAAAAACCGAATTCATACCATCAATATCACCCAAGGCTTTTGCAGAGTTTAACATGGTTTGATTCTGCATGGCAAGGCTTGAACAGAAATCAGCCATCTTTACACCCATATGAGTAGCGCAAAAAGCATCAGCCATTATTATTACCGGTGTTCTATCAGGTTTTTCCAAAGCAATGGCTTTATGAACTCTGGTTTTACGCTCTAAAAGTAGTTCTTGTGCTGTTTTCATTAATTTTCACTCTCCATAAAATTTATTATCCACTTGCTGTCTGCACAGCATTCCCAATGTAGCTACGGGGTTCTTACGCTTCATATTCATGGTACACCTGCCAGATAATTTGGTCAAATTCCTGTAATTCCACAAACTATTCCTAATAATCATAGAAATTTTATCAGGCGCTACCATTTTAACGCCTGTTATATTATTATTGTAATGGATAGCTTGTCCAATCATGAGGAGGATATATACCATGGATATACGCGGTCTACGTTCTTTTATAACGGTTGCCCAGTGCCTCAGCTTCACCGAAGCAGCTAAACGAATCTATATCGGACAATCGGCACTAAGTAAACAAATTGCCGAGCTTGAAGAAGAATTAGGGGTCGAATTGTTTATCCGTCACCACCGTTCACTTGAACTAACACCAGCCGGGAAAACTTTATTACGTGAAGGCAATAGTCTTATCGTAAAGGTGGGTGAAGTTATTGAAAAGACCCGGCAAGCCCAACGCGGCATACGCGGCAGCCTAAAAATTGGCTGTTTTGGAATCGAAGGTGTTTTTCTTCCTCATGCCCTGAAACGCTTCAAAGCACTTTATCCTCAAATAAGCATAGATGTTCGTATCCTCACTCTCAAAATGATTGAGGATGAATTGGAACAGGAAGAATTAGATCTTGGTTTTGTTGTCATGCTCGGGAATAATTTAAAAGCTTCCCGGTTTATGCAGCGCTTAATTCACCGTTGTCCCTTATGTTTTCTTTTACCTAATAATCACCCTTATGCTGATGAAGCCTCTATTGATATCTCGGTTTTAGCTCAAGACCCCTTTATCCTGCTATATGAAACAGAATGTCGGCAGGGGTATGACTGGTTCATCGATTTTTGTGGGAAACGAGGATTTACACCAAATATACCCATTAAATCGACTCGTATGGAAAGTATCTATTGGTTAGTGGAAGCAGGTATGGGTGTTTCCTTTATGTTAAAAGATCCGAAGTTAAACCTGGCTGTTCCCCCTAGCATTTCTGTCGTCGGCATGCAAGGAGAGGATGCTTATAATAACATTATGGCTACCTGGAAAAAGGAGCACCACAACCCTGCTATCTCACTATTTTTGAAGGTACTTGATAATATAGATGTTGGATTACAGTTACCCTTAGAAAACCCAGGTTAACTGACTAATCAAGAATTTCTGACTTTTGTCGGCTAAACCATCGCCGCCTACTTTTATAGCCTCCAAATCCCCATAGATAAACGAAAGCATCGCGTGTGGCGCAACTGTCACTTCAACTCCGTACTCAAAACCTTTTACATCATTGATACTGCTACCCTGAGCAGGATATGTCCAGTTATTTGGAGCCGATAGTGCACCAGTATATTGGTGCGAATCAAAACCATTGTCACCGTTCCGGTAACCTACCCATGCACCTGCTGACCCTACTGCAAACGGATTTGCGCCTTTATATTTTGCCTTGAAATACATTCCCTTCGGAGAATTGCCATCATTTACAGCTTTTGCATTGACTGCAGTGTTTACACCATACTCACCTTTCAAGTTGATATTAGGTATCCCGGTATATTCTAATCCCACTGCTTTTGAATTATAATACTCTTTATGTTTATCGGCATTATAAGCAAATAGCATGCTGGTATGCTCGTTCAGTTTAAACTGCGTATCGGCTAACAGCCAGGAGTAATCTGTTTTTTTGCCAGAATAAATAGTTGTTTTTATCTCTTTGCCGAAGGTCACTTTGCCACCATCCAGGTAGGGTGCACTAAATAATAATCCTTTGCCAATTGTTGGCGCAAATCTCCCTGCGGCCCACTCAAAGTTACCATTTTTGCTGGCATAATACGCTTCCTCAAACTCCATCGGACTATCAGTTCTCGTATCGCCTGCTATAGAGTCATTGCCGATTATCGCATGAAAATAATGATTGCTGTCAAACTTTTTATCTATAAACACGTATAAAGCTGAGCGGATCTCCGATTTATCAGTTGGTTGACCAGTATAATATGGGTCACCGCCAAGAGCTGCGTCAGGTACAAGTGCACGCGGATTTTTGGTCCATTCATGACTGAGTCGCGCAACACCAGTGATTTTCAAACTATTAGCATCTTTTTCTTCCAGGTTTTTAACTCGTACACCTAAACCCGACAATTCTTTAGAAAATTCAGTTGATAACTTTTCCAATAACGCTTTGTTTTCGGCATTAGCTTTATCTTCCTTCGTTAGTGCATTAGCCACAATAAGCGCCATTTCATACCTTGTCATAGTTTTATCACCACGGAAAGTACCATCGCCAACACCATCGACTATACCGGCATTAGCTAGTTTGGTAACGGCATCATACGCCCAGTGCTTAGACGGAAGGTCACTAAAGCTACTGTCTACAGCTAATGCCAGATTGGAAATACAAAAAATCATCATAGTAACTAAGACAATTAACGGCTTTTTCATTATTTCCCCCACCTGTTCTTATAGTTTTTTAGATTGTTCTACTGTAGAAAATGTTTGTTAGTTAGCACGAATCCAATTACATAAATCCCCCCTGTGTTTACTTAATACTAGTTAAGCTTATGCATGAGACAGCACTTTCATAGTCACATAACCTAGTGCAATCTTGCATGCATTTCATATCACATATGTTATCCGCATATACCAATCGTCGTCAAATTCCTATAATTCCGAAAACTATGCCCAACAATCATACTAAACGATTTACTTAAATTACCAATTTCTTTCACCTCAGAGACTGTCTCGATATAAAAAAAGTTCTGAACCCATTAAATAAACGGATTCAGAACTTTTTACTTTGTATTTTTACTTGTTGGCACACAATTGTAAGGCTACAGTTTGACTAAACTCCTGCTGATTACTACCACTGCAAATATCACTCATGGCAACAGCTTTTCCTGGTTCCAGGACCAAAAATTCCTCATCCCATTCCCCTTGCAGCAGCTTGTAAAACAAACGCAACGAGCCAGGAGTAACTTCATGACACATATTGAGCCGTTCAGCAAACTCTCTGGTCTGTGGCAATACATTTTCAACTGGATAAGCACCTGTATCAATCAGCATAAAACGTTTATAATGTCCCAGCAAGATTTTCATTATTTTGGCAGTTCTAGACTGTCCATAGCGCTTGAGACAGCGATCATATTCTCTGAGCAGATTATCCTCATACTCCAACCAACCTTGAGTTAGAAAGTAGGTTCCCATTTCCTTGGCTATATTTTTTCTGGCTTCACATGATCCCAAGAGCAAAGGGATGCAATCATCCACCTTGGGAAGCACCAGTTTGGTCTTATCAGACTTAATCCCAAGCAGACTATTGCCACAATAGCCAAATAACAGGAGGATTACATCAACATTATCAATCCGATTGATCTCTTCCTGAATTCTGTTATGCAATAATTCAGGGGTTTTGTGCAGCCCGGATTCAACATAAATTATTGGGAAATCTACCCTGGTCTCTTTGATTACCAAGGTAAGTTCCGCCTTAAGTGTCTGGCATGCTAATATTGCCGTCCTCAACTGCTCACTTCCTTTACGAAGATTGCATAATTCGCTTATTATTCACAAGAATATTCCGGCATAATTCGTTTACCTTAGTACAGTCGGTAGCCCAATAATCGGCTCCGGTATAGTTTTTTACACTTTCATTGACCAATCCACCAATGATGACCGTAGTCCGGGAACGAAGTCCGTTTTCTTTCAGCAACGCAATTGTATTTTTCATGGAATCAAAAGCCTCGGTAATAAGTCCGGTTAAACAGACAACCCGGCTATTATACTGTTCAATAGCTTCAATAAATTTTGGTGCAGGTACATCAACCCCCAAATCACAGATGTCAAAACCGTTATAACGCATAATACCTGTTGTGATATTTTTGCCAATGTCGTGAATATCATCTTCCACCGTTCCGAAAATAACAGTGGGATAGGAAACTACAGCTGTAACCACCCGATCTTGATTTACCAGGGTCAGTACATCTTTAAAAATTTCAGAAGCCATAATTAAGTCTGATAAAAAATACTCGCCTTTACTGTAAAGCTCTCCTACCCGGTCAGTCCCTATTCTAATTTCTTCCAATAGAACATAGGGATTAATCCCCATCTGGAGACCTTGTTTAACTAGATTCATCACCATAGTTTCGTCTAGTCTGGCCATAGCACCAACTAGCATCTTTTGGATTTTTAGCATAATCTCACAACCTTCCTGAAAGTGGGTATGAGGTAGCCTTTAATTCAAATCGGTCTTTGTGACAAAACATAATGGATACGCCCAGCGGTTTGTCCTCTTTAGCATAAATAACTTGTTTTACTACCATCGCCGGTAGTAATTCCTCTGTTTCTAACAATTTAGCCTGCTCAGAAGACAAAACTGCCACCGATATTACCATATCATTGCGAACAGGTACACTATCCTGATGTTTAGCAACCAATTCAGGAAAATCCGCATATTCCAGTTGTGTTTCCAAAAGTGGTTTTCCTTTTTGGTACCGTAAAAACTTTTCCTCAATCGCCACCGGTAATTGACCTTTGAACAGTAAGCGTTTTACTGCAATAATATTTGTCTCGCCAGAGAGGCCTAATTCATGAGCTAATTCCAAGTTATTACGAATTAAGTTGACGCTTACAAGCTTATACCGTAGCTGCTCTTTGCTGACACCACTATTCGTTAGATCAATAACCAACTGATTTAGGCGGGGACGGGTAACAAAACTACCTTTGCCTTTAATTGTATCAATTAAACCAGCCTCTGCCAGCAGAGCAATGCCTTGCCGTACAGTCATCCGGCTTATGGCGTATTGCTCGCCAAGCTGTGCCTCTGTCGGAATCAAATCCCCGTCTTTTAACACACCAGCTTCAATTTGCTGTTTAATGTCATCAGCTAAACGATAATAAACCGGTATCAGGTTCTCACGACTTCTCATAATACCCTTCCTTTGAAAGCTAATACTGTCTATTTAGCAATCTATACATCTATATACAGTTAGTTTACACGAAAGTTAATACATGTGTCAATTTTTCATTAATAAACCTTTGCGTACTTTGAAAAACCTTTCCATCTGGACGAAGAAGGCCTTGAAATCCTGACTGCTAGGTTTCAAGGCCTCTTCAACAATTATTTCCGGCGTTTTTTCAGTTCCTCAAACAGCTCACTTGGCGTAATATTGTGGTTGGCTAAGAGTACCAGGCAGTGATACCAAAGATCAGCCATTTCATACAGAATCTCAGCTTTGTCGTTATTCTTCGATGCGATAATGGTTTCAGCGGCTTCTTCACCGACTTTTTTCAGAATCTTATCCTGTCCTTTTTCAAACAGGTAATTGGTATAAGAGCCCTCTTTAGGGTTATACTTACGGTCATTAATGACATTGTAAAGCTCATATAATACGCCAGCCAGCGGCTCTTTATATACTTTATCCGGATCAAACAGTTTTGCCTCCTGCCCGGCATCAGCATCCAGTCTGCGGCTAAAGCAGGAGAATGTTCCTTCATGACAAGCTGCGCCAGTTTGACTTACTTTAACTAAAATAGTGTCTGCGTCACAGTCGAAATACATTTCTTTAACAGTCTGTACATGACCGGAGGTTTCGCCTTTCTGCCAAAGCGCACGGCGGCTGCGGCTATAAAACCAGGTTACACCGCTTTCCAGTGTTTTGCTCAATGCTTCAGCATTCATGTAGGCTAGCATCAACACAGTTCCGCTAACTTCATCTTGAATAATTGCCGGCACCAGGCCGTTAGCATCATATTTTATAGTATCTATATTCATAATCTCATTTCTACCCCCCGTGATCTAAGATATTCTTTAACCTGCCCTACAGTAAATTGACCGTAATGGAACACCGACGCTGCCAGTACCGCATCCGCCTTCCCGGCTGTTAATACATCATAAAAATGTTCCATCTCGCCTGCACCACCTGACGCAATAACCGGTACATTGACAGCCTCAGATACTGCCCTGGTAAGGAGAATATCATAGCCATCTTTGGTACCGTCTTTATCCATACTTGTTAGGAGAATTTCTCCGGCTCCCAGCTCAGTGGCCCGCTTGACCCATTCTAACACATCAATGCCTGTCGGCGTCCGGCCGCCATTAACATATACTTCCCAGGTATCCTGGCCGGATTTGCGAGCATCGACTGCCAGCACAATACACTGGCGGCCAAAACGTTTAGCACCTTCGGCCAGGAGTTCAGGATTTTTGACGGCTGCCGTATTAAGGGAAACCTTATCGGCCCCAGCTTTAAGCATTGTCCTGATATCTTCTACAGTACGAATACCACCACCCACTGTAAAAGGAATAAATACTTCAGCAGCTACCTGCTGCACTACGTCTACTATGGTCTTACGCTTATCAGAGGAAGCTGTGATATCTAAGAAAACCAGTTCATCAGCTAGTTTACCATCATATACCTTGGCTAGTTCCACCGGGTCGCCAGCATCCCGTAAACCAACAAAATTCGTGCCTTTTACCACCCGCCCGTCTTTGACATCCAGACAGGGAATAATTCGTTTGGTATACATTAAGCTCTGCCCTCCTTGGCCAGACGAATAGCGGCTGCTACATCAACGGCACCAGTGTAGATGGCTTTGCCGACAATAACACCCTCAATACCGCCCTCCGTATTAGCTGCTTTGAGAGCCGTAATATCGTCAATACTTTTCACCCCGCCAGAAGCAATAACCGGAATACCGGCAGCTTTAGCCAGCGAGGCGGTTGCCGCCACATTAACACCCTGCAGAGTGCCATCCCGCGATATGTCAGTGTAAATGATGCGAGCCACACCAGCATCAGTCATCTTCCTGGCTAGTTCCTCTGCGCCCACACCGCCAGATACTTCCCAGCCATCTACAGCCGCCTGACCATCGCGCGCGTCAATACCCACAACAATCTGACTGCCAAACTGGCGGCAGGCCTCCCGTACCAGTTCGGGGCTACGGACAGCAACCGAACCTAGAATTACCCGGCTAACACCGGCTTTAAGCACTTGTTCTATATTGGCAAGCGTGCGAATACCGCCGCCTAGCTGTACCGGAATACTCACTGTCTTTACGATAGTGCGAACTACTTCAAGATTAACCGATTTGCCGGCTAATGCACCGTCCAAGTCAACGACATGAAGGTACTCGGCCCCGGCAGCCGCCCACTTGCGGGCCATATCAGCAGGATTATCGGCAAATACTGTTTCCTTATCAAAACGTCCCTCAGTGAGACGAACACAGCGTCCACCGCGAATATCAATTGCTGGGAAGATAATCATAATCTCAACTCCTCAGAGACTGTCCCCAAACGCTCATCTGCGTTGTTGCTCCTGCGAGCGCTCGCTCAATGTACCATCCCAGTACGCCTTCACTCCCGTTCTCGTCGCGCCTAGCATCTAAGCATTTGGGACCAGTCTCATATATTAAGGTAGTGTGTTTCTAAACACACTTTAAAAAGTTAGCCAAAATAGCCAACCCTGCTGCACTTGATTTTTCGGGATGGAACTGCACAGCCTGCACATTACCACAGCCGACAGCAGCTGTAATAGCGCTGCCATACTCAGCCACAGCGGTAACAACTTCCTGCTTCTCCGGCACAGCATGATAGCTATGAACGAAATAGACATAAGGGTTTGCCGGCAGTCCGGCAAATAACGGACTTGGTGTTTTAAATGCCAAACTGTTCCAACCCATATGGGGAATCTTAAGGGCAGGAGCAATAATTTTTTGTACCATTCCTGGCAAAATTCCTAGTCCTGGCACACCAGGGTCTTCTTCGCTGCCATCAAATAACAATTGCAGTCCCAGGCAAATGCCAAGAAAAGGTGTACCCCGCCCAGCCACGTCTTTAATAGTAGCAACAAGACCATAGCTGCTCAGATTAGCCATACAATCACCAAAAGCCCCTACCCCGGGCAGTACTACCTTGGCGGCATTACAGATGACTGCCGGATCACTGGTAACAACAATAGTATATTGACCATCATTTTCGGCGTTTAACTTGGCTAAAGCCTTGGACACACTGTGCAGGTTGCCCATACCATAATCAATAATTGCTAAGGTTTTAAGCGCCATCACTGCGCCTCCTTTATTCTAACCGTTATAACATTCCTTTTGTTGACATTACACCTTTAATCCTGTCATCCTGCCGGGTAGCTTCATCCAGTGCCCGACCCAGCGCCTTGAAGATTGCTTCAATACTATGATGGGTATTCTTGCCTGACAAGAGCTTCACATGCAAAGTAAGCCCGGCATGAACACTGAGGGCCCGCAAAAATTCTTCTGTTAACTCACTGTCAAACTGACCGACTTGCTCATTAGGCAAGGTCGCATCAAAAACCAGAAACGGCCTGCCGCTAATATCAAGTGACACCAAGGCCAGCGCTTCATCCATAGGTACAAAGGCTGTACCATAACGTTTTATTCCAGCTTTGTCACCCAAAGCCTGGGCCAGGGCCTGTCCAAGGACAATGCCGGTGTCTTCCACCGTGTGATGTCCGTCCACATATATATCGCCCTTTGCTGCCACCGTCAAATCAAATAGTCCATGTTTGCTGAATAAAATCAGCATATGGTCAAAAAACCCAATACCTGTGGCAATTTGCGACTGGCCGCAGCCGTCAAGATTCAATGATATTTCTATGGCTGTTTCCCCGGTGACTCGTTTCAAGCTGGCAGTACGGATCATGCGGTAACAGCCTCCAATACAGCCTTGTTTTCGTCCGGTGTTCCGATACCAATCCGGATACAGTTAGTAAGATCAGGCGCGGTACTAAAATCGCGAATACCTATGCCCCGGGCGCTCAGACGCGCAACCATTGCCGCAATAGTATCACTCTTGATTAGCAGGAAATTAGTTTGGGATGGATATACCGTTATACCAGCGATAGCACCAAGCGCTGCTGTCATATGCTCCCGCTCACGGCTATTTTCAGCCAGGCTAACCGCAAATTCCTGACGCATGTTATATACGATCTCAGCTGTTGCCAATGTTAAGGCATTTACATTGTAAGGTAACAACACTTTACCGATAGTTTGGGCAATATCTTCACCGGCTAAAAGATAACCCACCCGGGCAGCTGCCAGACCATAAGCTTTGGAAAAGGTGCGGGCAATGGCAAGATTCGGATATTTCCCCAACAAATTCACCGACGATTTTCCGTAAAACTCATGATAAGCTTCGTCAACAACTACCAGACTCTTGGTATTAGCAACAATATATTCAATCTGCGCCGGCGGCAATACTACACCTGTTGGGTTATTGGGATTGCATAGCAAGATCACACTGGCCGCTGCTTCCTTTGCTGCTGCCAGGAGTTTATCAGCATCAAGGGTGTAATCGGCATTGAGTGCAACAGGCACAGGTTGGCTGTCTGCCAGCTTAGCATAAATGCCATACATGGAAAACGAGGGACTAGGATACACAATACTGCGACCAGCACCGCCAAAGGCATAGCACAGTGCCTCCAAAATCTCACTGGAGCCATTGCCGATAAGCACATTAGCCGCTGTTAAGCCAAAACCGGCAGCAATAGTTGTTTTTAGGGACTGGGCGCTGATTTCAGGATAGCGATTAAATGGTAATGCTGCCAGTTTTTCAATGACCTTGGTTTTAATAGCCTGTGGCATATCATTCGGATTCTCATTGGCATCAAGTCTGATAGGCCACTGAATCTCTTCCACTGAATATGGTTTCAGGGTTTCTAACCCACTACGGGGTACAAACATCCTAATTCCCCCTCAATCTTACAGCATTCGCGTGTGCCGTCAGTCCTTCGGCTTCCGCCAGCTTGATAATCTGGTTGCTGACAGCTGCCAGGGCTTCCTGGGTATAGGCAATAATACTGGTTTTTTTCATAAAGGTCTCCACATTGAGCACTGAGTAAAAACGAGCTGTACCGCCGGTCGGCAGTACATGGTTAGGTCCGGCAAAATAATCGCCGAGCGGCTCTGGTGAATAGTGTCCCATAAAGATAGCACCCGCATGCCGTACATACGGCAGCAACTTAAACGGTTCGGCTGTTAATAGTTCCAAATGCTCGGGAGCCGAAATGTTAGCCAACTCAACAGCCTCCATTATATCTTTGGTAATAATAATCAAGCCATTATCGTCAATCGATTGAGCGGCAATATCCTTGCGTGATAATGCAGCTAATTGACTATCTACTTCTTTAGATACTTTTATCGACAATTCAGTACTGTCGGTAATAAGAATACTTGAGGCTAATACATCATGTTCAGCCTGACTCAGCATATCTGCTGCCACATATTTGGGGTCAGCCGTGCTGTCGGCCACAATAAGAATTTCACTAGGTCCGGCCAGCATATCAATATCAACATGACCATAGACGGCCTTTTTGGCTAGCGTAACAAAAATATTACCAGGGCCGGTAATTTTATCTACTTTAGGAATGGTTTCAGTGCCAAATGCCAGAGCAGCCACTGCCTGTGCGCCGCCAACCTTGAAGATTCTTGTGACTCCGGCCAGCTTTGCCGCCGCCAGGACATAGGGGTTTACATTTCCCTCCCGGCTAGGTGGTACAACCATAATAATCTCTTTTACCCCGGCCACTGCCGCCGGTACAGCATTCATAATTACTGATGACGGATAGGCTGCTGTACCGCCAGGAACATAAATGCCTACCCGGTCAAGCGGCGTGCATTTCTGTCCCAGAATCGCACCCTGTTCCCGTTCAGTAAACCAGGACTTAGGCAGTTGCTCGACATGAAACCGCCTGACATTAGCCACCGCCGCTTCCAGTGCATCAAGTACTTCCTTATCAGCCCCGGCAATTGCGCTTTCAATCTCAGCCGGGGTTACTTCCAGCATAGCAGTAGTAATATCAGCGCCATCAATTAACTTCGTATATTTTTGTACCGCTTCATTGCCCTGGCGCCGGACATCTTCAACAATACGTTCCACAACCTGCTGGGCTGACAGGTCTTCACCAAATGTTTCCTTTACTTTGGCACGTCCGCCAGTTCCTAATATCACCTTATCAAAGGCTGGTTTTTCCAGTAATTCAATCATTTCTTCTTTGCTTAAAAAACTGCTGTGAATCCTTTTCATGCTTTGCCCTCACTTTCCACTAGTGCTTTTAAGCCTTCAACCATCTTATTGATCCGGTCAAATTTCATTTTAAAGCTTACCCGGTTAGCAATAAAGCGGGCTGTTGCCGGATGAATTTGCGCAATTTCCACAAGGTTATTCTCCTTGAGAGTACGACCAGTTTCCACTATGTCAACAATGATCTCAGCCAGTCCCACCATGGGCGCAAGTTCAATGGAACCATTAAGCTTAATAATCTCCATCTGAATACCAACACTATGAAAAAAACTTTCAGCAACCCAGGGATACTTTGTAGCTACCCGCATATGAGCATAATCGCTTAGTTTTTCTTGTTTCAGTGCCTGAGGCACGGCTACCATCATCCGGCAGAAGCCGAATTTTAAATCAAGCAACTCATATACATCCTTGTTGCCTTCTAAAAGTACGTCTTTGCCAATTATCCCAATATCAGCCGCACCATATTCTACATAGGTAGGTAAATCAGCTGTCTTAGTAATAATAAAACGGATTTTCTCCGTCTCATTGGCAATAACCAGTTTGCGTGAGTTTTCGCTAAGCCCTTCAGCCGTATAGCCTATTTTGGCCAGCAGGCTTACCGAATGATCAAAAAGTTTGCCTTTAGGCAAGGCTATTGTTAAATAATCCATATCATTTGAGGTCATGGCCTCCTCCTATTTTTTCTTTAGTTAATTAAAGAACTAACATGATAATATATTAACACTGTATATTATTAACGTCAATATGCTAATTTGAATTTTTCTTTGCAAATACCGTTTCTACAAGATTACCAGCTTTTTCGTCTTAGGTAGGAAAACCAACTGTATATGTAGAAGTATTTGGCAAGATAATAACCTTATATAAGGAGGGTTCACTATGGCTGTTCTTAATATTGTTGTGCTCAACCCACTGGCCGACCGGCATAAAGAAGTCATTAAGGCTGCTGAGCCTAATGTAAATATAATTGTAAGTGATGAAAAAACCGTCCTCGAACATATGCCGGAGTGTCATATCCTAGTAACCTGGGGCTGGGCTGAAACCCAGCATTTGTATCAGGCTGCCCCTCACTTAGAATGGATTCATGCGTTAAGTGCCGGAGTTGAGAAACTGCTGTTTCCAGAAATTCAGGCCGCCGACACCATACTTACGAATTCCAAGGGCATCCATAGTATTCCTGTCTCTGAACATCTCTTAGCTATGATGCTGGCTTTTAGCCGGGGACTTACCTTAAGCATTCGTCAGCAAAATGCAAGAATATGGGAGAGAGTGCCAACAGACGAATTACACGAACATACCCTTGCCATCATCGGCCTTGGTGCTATTGGACGAGAGATTGCCAAAAAGGCCAAGGCGTTAGGCATGACGGTTCTTGCCAGTAAACAAGAAATGACTACTGAATTGTTTGTAGATAAGCTGTATCTGCCAGATAGTGATAGTCTTCAGGAAATGCTGGCTCAGGCCGACTATGTCGTTGTTGCTTTACCGCTGACGGAAAACACCGAAAATCTGATTGGGCTGAAGCAATTTACTATTATGAAGCCGTCAGCCTATTTCTTCAACATTGCCAGAGGTGCGATTGTAAATGAGGCCGATTTGGTCACAGCCTTAGAGCAAAAACTAATTCGCGGCGCCGGCCTGGACGTGTTTACGCAGGAACCCTTGCCAGAATCCAGTCCGCTGTGGACTATGCCCAATGTTATTATCACACCCCACGTTGCCGCATTATCACCGGCTTATCTTGACCGGGCTATCAAATTATTTGCAGATAATCTTACCCGGTTTATCCAGGGCCGGGATATGATAAACCTTGTTGATAAAGGTAAAGGCTATTAGTTTAGGCTGTCGGCCTTTTTTAGCAGCGTAAGCTCCGGTGGCTCACCAACTGCCGGAGCCTCATGATGTCTTGCAACAATCATGGTTAGCTGTGGGGACATGCCGGCTGCAGTCAGCATAGCCGCCCCGCGTCCGGCATGATTATAATAAATATAGACAGCATGACGGAGATTGTCTATTTTGCTGCCCCGCCCCATTTGTCCCCAGGATTTTGCCCATTGTGGCGCAAACCTATCAAAAATAACGGTAATAATTTTATCGGCAGTACTAACATCACCTTTAACCTTACCGACATCATGTAAAAGCGCACATTGTATAAGTAGTTCTTGATTTACAGCCGCTTGGCTGGCAGCAAGCTTCAGCGCTGTATACGCTACATTCAAAGCATGCCGTTGGTCAGGCAGATTCATTTGCCAAAACAGGGCGGTCTGCGTTTTATTTAGGTATTTATCGATAAAAACCTTATCAACTTCGTTAATCCGGGCGGTAAGCGCGGCAACGACCTGCTTAACGCGTTTATTCAATATATATCAATTCTTCATAGCCTTGTTCATTAGCCGTCTTTTCAGCTGCCGTCTTTGAACAACCAGCCAGCGCTAATTCTGTTCGGCGGCCTGTTTTACGGTATTCTTTGGCCGCTTCAATGGCCTCAGCCAGATTACCCTCTGCCCAGGCAATGTATACGTCTTTACCGCGGACACTAACATCAATCCCCTGACGTTCCAGTGCCAATAGCATCCGTTCAATGCCAAGTGCAAAACCAGTGGCCGGATTAGGAACACCAAAAGAAGCCAACATAGTATCATAACGGCCACCACCGCATAGTGGAAAACCCAGGCCTGGTGTATAGACCTCAAAGACCATGCCTGTATAATAATCAAAATCGCGAATGATACCCAGATCAAAATTGACATACCGTTCAACGCCATAACCTGTTAAGAGTTTATGGATATCGGCCAGATTATCCAATGCGGCGCGGCTTTGTTCGTTAGTAACAAGCCGGTAAGCTGCTCTGAGCATATCCTCCCGCCCATGTAAGAGCGGAACTTGCTGAAATATCTCCCTGGCTGCCTGACTAAGGTCGCTTTGGGCCAAAACCTCACCCAAACCCACCAAATCGCGAGTAACCATAGTATATTTTACTTTTTGCTGATCCCGCTGAGTTAATCCACTCTCTGCCATAAGACCGTTAATAAATGCAACTTGACCTAAACCGATCTGAAAATTGGTTAAGCCTGCCTCCAGCATGGCTTCGACCGCCAACGCGATAATCTCGGCATCAGCAGCTGGTCCCGGAGCCCCTAACAGTTCAATCCCAGCCTGGTAAAATTCACACTGTCGTCCAGCCTGCGCCTGCTCATGCCGAAATACATTAGTAAGATAAAACAATCTCAGCGGCAGCGGCCTTTCTTTAAATCTTGTCGCAGCTACCCGTGCAATCGGTGTTGTCATATCAGGGCGCAGTGCTAACGTACGATTATTCTTGTCAAAAAATTTAAACACATGCTCTTGAATCGCGTTGCCTGTACCCAGTGTTATTGTTTCCATATATTCAAAAGTTGGCGTTACCACTTCATCATAACCCCAACGGGAAAACAACTCGGCAAGAGCTCCCTCGACAATACGCTTTTGTTTTGCTTCCCGTGGCAGCAGATCACGTGTTCCATAGGGAATTTGCGGCACATAATTATTTCTGTTCATTGTGTTCACTCCATTCTAGTCAACTGTTTTCTATCTTATCTAATACTGTCTTATAACCATCAGCACCATAATACAGACAGCGCTTAACCCTGCTGATAGTCGCTGTACTGGCACCGGTAGCAGCAACTATATCATCATAAATAACGCCAGCCTTTAACAGTCGCGCCACTTCCAGGCGCTGAGCCATAGCTTTAAGTTCGCCAATTGTGCATACGTCTTCAAAAAATTGATAACATTCCTCCTCACTGTTTAGCGATAAAATTCCTCTAAACAGCTGATCGGTAAGCCTATCTTTCAATTTAGGATTTGTAGGCATACTTCTAGCCTCCCTGTAATACTTGCTATTGTATATTTATTCGCCATTTACCCAGATTTTCCTTCTTTAATACTTTCCATCTTTATTCAAGTAAAACCTCTTCTATAAAATCCCCGTTTTTTACACAAAATACCACTTTTTTTAGTTGACAGCTATCCTTATGCATGCTAATATGAAATTCATAATTTAAATATTGTTCATCAAGAGCTGGTTGAGGGAATGGCCCGATGATGCCGCGGCAACCATCGCATCTGCGAACGGTGCCAATTCCACAGGATTACCTCCTGGCAGATGAAGAACTGGACAACAAGCCTCTTCGGACTGCCGAAGAGGCTTACATTTTTTCGAAAGGAGGATATTTTGTTTCTAGTTATTTTAATTTAATTTTAGGAGGAATCACTTTATGAAGAAGTTTACCCTGTTAGTAATAATTGCAGTATTAGCCTTATCTGCCTTTGTCACTGGTTGCAGCAAGAGCACCCCCGCACCGTCAGTTGCTGAAAAGAAAACAATTAAAGTTGGCGCGACCGCCGTACCGCATGCTGAGATTCTCAATGTTGTCAAACCAATGCTTGAAAAAGAAGGCATCAACCTGGTTATTGTCGAAATGAGCGATTACGTCCGTCCCAACATGGCTGTGGCAGAAAAAGAACTGGATGCCAATTTTTTTCAGCATATCCCTTATCTGACTAAGTTTTGTACCGAACGCAACCTTGATCTGACTTACACTGCTGCTGTACATATCGAACCGATGGGTATTTACTCCAAAAAAGTCAAGAACCTAAATGATCTGGAAAACGGTGCATCAATCGGCATCCCCAATGACCCCACCAACGGCGGCCGTGCACTAGCCTTGCTAGCCAAAGCCGGCATCATTAAACTCAAAGATGACGCCGGTGTTACTGCTACTATCAGTGATATCACTGATAACCCCAAAAGTGTAAAAATCCGCGAGCTTGAAGCTGCGCAACTACCGCGTTCGCTTGATGACCTTACTTTAGCCGTCATCAACACTAATTATGCACTGGAAGCCAAGCTTGTCCCCACCAAAGATGCTCTGTTTACTGAACAAAAAGACTCACCCTATGTTAATATTCTCACTGTTCGCAAAGGTGATGAAAACCGCCCAGAAATCCAAAAATTAACCAAAGCCCTGACTTCCGAAGAAGTTAAGAAGTTTATTAATGAAAAATATCAAGGTGCCATTGTACCCGCATTTTAAGTTAAAAAGTGAGTCAGGGAAATCCTGACTCACTTTTTTAACGCAGCAACACCATAAAGGAAAACATCGGCAATACTGTTGGCTGCCGTATCAATGGATTCCCTGCTATCCTCAACAAAACCCTGAAATACCATCATAACAATGACGCTGAACAAACCATGAGCAGCTTTATGTATATCACAATTACGAATAGTGCCCTGTTCTATACCCTCTTGTAAGATAGCTTGCAATATCCCGATGGTATGAACAAATCTTTCGCGATATTTTTCACGCTGCGCCTCGGTGAAGTTTGATGGTTCTTCATGACCTAAGCCACGCATCTCATGCATGAGCACCCGCCACAAATCAGCATTAGCAATATAAAATTCCAGAAATATCCTGATAGCCTTTTTTACTTTGTTCAAAGCTGGTTCCGTAAGAACTGAAATTTCCTTAAGTTCGGCCTCAAAATTAGCACTCCGTTCTTTTATAAGGGTATAAAAGAGCTGTTCTTTATTGACAAAATACTTATATACTGTACCCTTACCAGTGTCAGCCAGAGCAATAATTTCATCCACTGTAGCACGATGATACCCCTTGCGGGAGAAAATAGTATAAGCGGCTTCTAGTATTTGCTGACGTTTCATCGTACTTCCTCCTGTCACCACGTAAGCTGGGAGATTAAAAAAACCACCATCCCGATGGCTACAGCTAGCTTAAAAATTAAACCCAACGTCTGGCCAATGACAATACTTTTGGCTACCCTGGTTGCCCTTTCCTGATTTCCAGTAGACGCATACTCCGCTAAATATCCGGCGGCAAAGGAGACACCAATCGCCCCGGCAATAGAACCAAGTCCTGGCATGAATCCTGTACCGATTATACCGCCGGCAATGCCACCAATAAAAGCGGCTGCAATGGCCGCACGCGAGGCATTTTCCCTTTTAGCTCCCAGCGACCCCGCAACAAATTCGGCCAGTTCCCCTGTTAACAGCGCGCCAAAAAGCAGCAGCAGCACAGTAGTATTCATATGAGTAAAGCTTTCCAAATATCCATAGCCTAAAGCAGTAAAAAAGATCAACCAATTGCCAGGCAAGCCGATAGCCGTCAGACCAATACCAATAACTGTAACCGCAATGACTACTAAATTACTGGCTGTTAAGCCTGCATCCATTAAAGCATACACCTCTTCAACGTTTTCACCTGTCACTCCGGTTAAATGCCCGATGAGCAATGTCTTTACGGTACTGCATACCAGCAAAGTTTATCACTGGTACAGCCTGATAAACCTTATCTACAGCTTCCCGGAGATTAGCGGCTACCGCCGTCACGCCAAGTACCCGGCCGCCGTGGGTGACGATCTGGCCGTTAACCGTGCCTGTTCCAGCATGAAATACCATTGCCCCTTGTAACTCTGCTTGATCAAGACCGGTAATTTTATCCCCTTTATTATAACTCCCAGGATACCCACCCGCAGCCAGCACAACACATACAGCGGCCTTATCTTCCCATTCGATGGTTACATCAGCCAGTCGTCCATCCGCGCAGGCTTCCATGATATCCACCAAATCACTGGCTAAAAGCGGTAGCACGACCTGTGTCTCGGGATCGCCAAAACGAGCATTAAATTCAATGACCTTTGGCCCCTGAGCCGTAATCATCAATCCAGCATACAGACAACCTTTATAAACGATACCTTCCTGCCGCATAGCATCGACAACCGGCTGCAAGACCTCACGCCATACTTGTTCCCGCACAGCCGGAGTAACAACCGGGGCCGGAGCATATGTTCCCATTCCACCGGTGTTGGGTCCCTGATCATTGTCAAATACCCGCTTATGGTCCTGAGCCGCAACCATCGGTACAACCGTAGTACCATCGGTAAAGGCCAGCAGAGAAGCTTCTTCTCCTGCCAGATATTCCTCAATAACCACCAAATTGCCGGCATTGCCGAATGCCTTATCACGCATCATCATCGTAACAGCATCAATAGCTTCTTCTACTGTCAGGGCAACAACGACGCCTTTACCGGCAGCCAATCCGTCAGCTTTAACCACAATCGGTGCGCCTTGTTCTTTTATATAGGCCAGTGCGCTGTCAATGTCAGTAAAAGCAGCCGAGACGGCAGTGGGAATATGATATTTATGCATAATCTCTTTGGCAAAGGCTTTAGAACCCTCTAGTTGCGCTGCCTTTTGGGACGGACCAAATACTTTCAGATTAAGCGCAGCAAAATGATCGGCAAGACCGTTGGTTAGCGGTAACTCCGGGCCAACAACAGTCAGGCTGATGTTGTGTTCGAGCGCAAATTTACCCAAAGCCTCATTATCTGTTATATCAACAGACACACATTCAGCCACAGCCGCAATTCCGGGATTTCCCGGAACACAGTATATTTTTTCTACCCGGGGGCTTTGCGCCAATTTCCAAGCCAACGCATGCTCACGCCCGCCGCCACCAATAAGTAAAATTTTCAAATTACCACTCCTTCGTGTATACAGTTACGTTAAAACCAACGTATAGCCATCAGCCCAAGATATTCTTTAATAACTAACTGGCTGTTATAGAAAGCATCAGCCCGAGGCCACAATTGATGCCATTCAAAGATAAAGCGAGTATTTGTTTGATAGTCGGTAGGATAGGGCAATACGGTCATATTATATTTGGTAAACTGCCCCACTGAGCGTTCCATATGAAACGCCGAAGTAACTAGTATGGGACTTGTAAAAGCCCGTTCCGCTAAAATCTGCTTGGTAAATTTAGCATTATCAGTAGTATTAAGGCTCTGCCCTTCCACAATGATCTTCTCATCAGGAATACCTATTCCCAACAGGATATGACGTGCGATTTCTGCCTCCTTGCCAGTATTGGCAAATACCTGCCCCCCGGAAATGATGATTGGTGCACCAGTACTATGGTATAGCTGCGCTGCTGTCAGTAAGCGGTTGGCAGCCGAGCCCATCAAATGCCCTTTGCCATGCACATTAGGTGTGTCTGCTGTTGCTCCGCCTCCCAGCACGACAATAACATCACCACTAACAGTTGCCGGTGGCTGGTAACGGCTCTCTAAAGATCGCAGTAACCAATCCCCCACCAACGGAATGGAAATGAGATACAAGAGCGCCGTTATCACTGCCAGCGCTCCCATACCCCGTTGTTTGTGCCTATGCAGCCATACACAACAAACAGTTAATGCAGCAATAAATATGCCTGGCGGCAACAAAAAGGTTATGTACAAAAATTTTATCAAAACCAACACTTGCCAATACCCCGTCTCTCAAATGTTACAGAAAGACTTTTGTCAACATTCCTGCCGACAAAAGTCTTTTCCACTGCTATTTTTTCCCTTGCTTGGCCCAGGAATCCTTCAGTGACACAATGCGGTTAAATACCGGCATTTGTGGTGTGGAATCGCGATCAAGAGAAAAATAGCCGTTCCGCATGAACTGAAACTGATTACCCACTTGGGCTGTTTTGATGCTGGGCTCAATTAAACAATTAGCCAGCACTTCCAGCGAGTTCGGGTTTAGTGTATCTACAAAATCCTTAGCAGCCCCTTCGGCTTCTTCGTGATTTTGATTATCAAGTAACAGATAATCATAGAGACGCACCTCGGCTTTCACTGCCTGGGCAGCTGATACCCAGTGCAGCACACCCTTAACCTTACGATTGGCAGTACCACTGCCACTCTTGGTATCTGGATCATAGGAACAGTGTAATTCTACGATCTCGCCAGTTTGTTCGTCTTTGACTACCTGCTCACACTTGATTATGTAGGCCTGTTTCAAACGAACTTCCTTACCTGGAGCCAAACGGAAGAATTTTTTGGGCGGATCTTCCATGAAATCATCTTGCTCAATATATATTTCCCGGGAAAATGGCATTGTCCGTGAACCCATCTCGGGATTTTCCGGATTATTTTCTGCTACTAATTCTTCTACCTGATCTGCCGGATAGTTGTCAATAATCACTTTTAAGGGCTTAAGCACCCCCATCACTCGCGGTGCTTTTGTGTTAAGGTCTTCTCTAATACAGTGTTCCAGCATAGCAACATCCACAAGGCTGTTACTTTTAGCCACACCAATGCGATCACAAAAATCGCGGATAGATTCAGGGGTAAACCCTCGCCTCCGCAGGCCAGAGATTGTCGGCATCCGGGGATCATCCCAGCCGCTGACATAGCCTTCTTCTACCAGTCGGCGCAGGTAACGCTTACTCATAATAGTATTCGTTATATTCAACCTGGCAAACTCAATCTGCCGGCTTTGATAAATGCCTAATGTTGCCAACGTCCAGTCATACAGCGGGCGATGGTCTTCGAATTCAAGCGTGCAGATGGAGTGTGTTATATTCTCAATCGAATCAGAAATCGGATGAGCATAATCATACATGGGATAGATACACCAGGTATCGCCGGTACGATGGTGCTTTGTGTATACAATACGATACAAAACAGGGTCCCGCATATTTAGATTAGGCGAAGCCATATCAATTTTCGCTCGCAGTACCCGACTACCCTCTGGAAATTCGCCAGCACGCATTTTTTCAAAAAGTTCCAGATTTTCTTCAACTGTACGACTCCTATAGGGGCTTTCTTTTCCCGGTTCTGTCAGTGTACCACGATATTGCCGGGTCTCTTCGGCAGTCAAATCACAGACATAAGCCATGCCCTTTTTAATAAGCTCGATCGTCAACTCATATATTTTTTCAAAATAATCTGAGGCATAATATTTACGGTCATCCCAATCAAACCCCAGCCAGTTTACATCTTCCTGGATTGAGTCTACATACTCAACATCCTCTTTAGTAGGATTAGTGTCATCAAAACGCAGATTGCATTTGCCGCCATATTTAATCGCCAAGCCAAAGTTTAGACAAATCGACTTAGCATGACCAATATGCAAATAGCCGTTAGGCTCTGGTGGAAAGCGCGTATGTACCCGACCGCCATATTTCCCTGTCTTTATATCTTCATTAATGCTAACCTCGATAAAATTAGCAGGCATAGCAGGATTAGCGCCAGGCTCTTTATCAATTGCTTCAATTTCGGTATTCATGCAAATCCTCCTTAAGATTGTCCACTTTATATCATTACATTATACAACATTCCTATCCTTTCCAGCAAGTAAGAGTATTTTAGATAATTTTTCCCAGCAAGTGTTCCAGATCGTTCATTCACTACTGGCGTCGAATTTGACCTTGTTGCACAATACCAAAAAACAAGCATTAAAAGCCTGCCAGGAATAGCGACTACAAGTATGTAGTAACTATCCTGGCAGGCTTTAATATCACGCGCACTTCCAGTTATACTATACTGTCCGCCCCACCTTTCCGAACTACTTAATGACTCATACTTTGCAGGTGGGTGCTCGTCTGCTTCATAAGATCCTGCATAACCTTTACTTTGCCCTCTAAGGCACTGGGGTCTGTTTTACCTGAGTTTACACTGTCTTTTATCTCAACTGCTGTTTTACGCAGGTTATCTTTTAAACCGGCATCCATCATATGCGGCATAACCTTATCAGTGGTGCTCACGAGTTGTGCGGCGCTCTTTTGCGCGTCCATGGTTTGGCCAGCCTTCACCTGCTTGACCACGTCTTGTAAATATTTATCCAGCTCTTTCATCATGGGCATCGGGTCTTCCTTCGGCATTGCCGCACTATGCCCTTGATGACCAGTTGCAGCTTGCTCTTGACTGGCCGGTGCCTGAGCCGCCGGTTTTTCACTAGAGCTGCAACCAGCTAGTAGAGACATAACTACGGTAATAGCTAAAATACCTAGTACTACTTTACTTTTTTTCATAATTGAATAGCCTCCAATTGATTTTATTAAGATTCTTGCGTTCACGCCATTGGTTCCAAACCAGATAGATGCATGGCAGCACAATCAGCGTCAAAATTGTAGAGGTAACCAAACCACCCACAACTACAGTAGCCATTGGCCGCTGCACCTCAGCACCGGTACCAGTCGCAAAGAGTAATGGAAACAAGCCCAAGCTAGCAACCAAGGCGGTAATCATAACCGGTCGCAAGCGAGTGAATGCACCTTCAATAATGGCCTCTTCTAATGTTTTGTGGTCCCGCAGGTGTTTAATGTAGGTCACCATGATGACTCCGTTTTGCACCGCAATCCCAAAGAGAGCGATGAAACCAACAGCAGCTGCTACCGTTATATAGGTGCCAGTAACATACATGGCTACAATTCCACCCACTAAGGAGAACGGAATGTTCATCAGGATAAGGAAAGCATCGCTGGCAGACTTAAAGGTCATATAGAGTAAGAAGAAGGTGAGCACGATGACCGCTGGCACTACCAGTGACAGCCGGTCTTTCGCCCGTTGCTGATTTTCATACTGGCCGGTCCATTTTAGAGAATATCCGGGAGGTAAATCAACCTTTTCTTTGATAACCTTGTTGGCTTCATCAACAAAACTAACCACATCCCGACCCCGGGTATTCATCTGCACGCTCATCCGGTAGACACCGTTTTCACTGCTGATCATCGACGGACCGTCCACAACCTGGAACTGAGCTACTTCGCCTAACGGCACGTGGGCACCAGTTGCCGGCCCAGCTGCAGGTGCAGTTGCAGCACCACCCATGCCGCTCATCCCGCCACCACCGCTTTTCGCCAAGGCGTTGCCACCGGTTACCGGAATGAGAATATTTTGCATAGCGTCTATGGTTTCTCGATTTTCCCGGTTATAACGCACTAAGACGTTAAATCGTTTGCGGCCTTCGATGGTCGTGGTGGCGGTTTTGCCACCTACCGCTAATTCAACGGCATCTTCAACATCGGCAATGTTAAGCCCATACCGGGCTGCCTTTTCCCGATTGACTTGAATCTCCAAATAAGAAGCACCAAAGACCCGTTCAGCCAACAGATCGCTGACTCCCGGCACGGTTGCCAGTGCCTTTTCAATGTCAAAGGTCTTTTGCTGCAGCACCTTGAGGTCTTCCCCATAGAGTTTGATGCCAAGTTCGGTACGAACTCCGGTGGTCAGCATGGATAATCGACCGGCAATCGGCTGGGTAAAGGCCAAATTAAGTCCTGGGATATTGGCTAGTTTGACCATCATTTCCTGTTCAATCGTCTCTTTGGTCATACCAGGCCGCCATTGGTCTTTTGGTTTTAGTGTGACAATGGTTTCTATCATACTAATCGGCGCTGGGTCCATGGCCGACTCGGCACGTCCTACTTTCCCCACAGACATGTCGATCTCCGGAATATCCATAATGACTTTATCCATGGTTTTAGCAGCTTCTACTGCTTCCGTAAGGGAAACACTGGGCAGCATGGTCGGCATGACTAAGAAGGTTCCTTCATCTAATGCCGGCATAAAGGTAGTGCCAATAAGCGGTAGCAGTGAGAACCCGGCAATCATCACGACAACAGCAATCACAATGGTTGTTTTATGGTACTTCATCACCGTTTTTAGAAACGGTACATACAATTGATGCATTTTAGCAACAATCCAGGTGTCCTTTTCCTGAATTTTACCTTTGAGAAACAAGGTGCACAGCACCGGTACCAATGTGAACGCCAGTAGCAGTGATCCACTCATGGCAAAAGATTTAGCCCAGGCCATCGGGGTATACATTTTACCTTCGGTGCCAGTCATGGTAAATACAGGCAAGAAAGTGACAATAATAATAGTGATAGAAAAGAAAATTGGTGCGGCTACTTCCTTAGCTGCTTCCAGCGTTACATCAACAATGTTGCGTTGCCCGCGGTCCTCCGCCAAATGCCTAAAGATGTTTTCTACCATAACAATGGCTGCGTCGGTCATGACGCCGATGCCGATGGCAATACCACCAAGCGACATTAAATTGGCCGAGAGGTGAATCTGTTTCATCGCAATCAGCGCTATCAGGATACCGATAGGAATAGCACTGGTCACAATCAAGCTGGACCGGACATTCCCTAAAAAGAGAATTACAATAAGCGAAACTAAGATGAATTCTTCAACCAATGCCTGTGTCAATGTATTGACCGCTTTTTTCACCAGGTCGGTCTGGTCGTAAAAAGGTACAATCCTCATGCCCTCCGGTAAGGTTGGTTGAATTTCGGCGATCTTCGCTTTTACTTGGTCAATGACGTTTAGCGTGTTCTCGCCCATACGCTGAATAACAATACCACCGGCCGCTTCATAACCAGATTTAGTCAGCACGCCCCGGCGAAAGTCCGGGCCGGCGGTCACATTGGCTACATCTTTGATATAAATAGGCACATTATTGTTTTGGGCAATTACTATATTTTTAATATCGTCAGGTGACTGGATTAGCCCCAGCCCGCGGATGATAAATTCCTGACCGTTTTGCTCAACTACTTTGGCGCCGATGTTAGCGTTATTAGCGCCAAGCGCCCCAAATACCTGATTGAAGGTAACCCGGTAGTTTTGCAGAAGATGCGGATCAAGATTGATCTGGTACTGCATTACATAACCGCCGATGCTGGCGACCTCAGCTACACCCGGCACCGCACTCAATTGCTGCTTAATCGTGAAATCCTCAACAGTTCGCAAATCTGCGAGATTGTGTCGGTCGCTTTCCACGGTGTACATAAAGACTTGTCCCATGGGCGTGCTTACTGGGCCCAAGGCTGGCTGCACGCCGCGTGGTAATTGAGGAATGGCTTGCTGCACTTTTTCGTTCACAACTTGACGAGCAAAGTAAGGTTCGATCCCATCTTCAAAAATTACGGTTATGAGCGACATCCCAAAAGAAGAAGCCGAGCGTACTTCTTTAACCTTTGGCAACCCCCGCAAGGCAGTCTCTAGCGGATAGGTGACTTGGTCCTGAATTTCCTGCGGACCCCGGCCCATCCAATCGGCCGAAACAAGTACCTGGTTTTCACTGAGGTCGGGAAAGGCGTCAATGGGGGTATCGCGCAAGACAAAGACTCCCCAAACAATAATCAAAGCGGCTAATGTCAGAATAATCACGCGGTTTTTCAAGGAAAACTCGATTAATTTATTGAGCATGCTAATCCTCCTTACTGAACACTATGGCCGCTGTGTTCGCCCCCTACAGCCGGTGGTGCAGTCGGAGCAGTTGGTTCCGATGCTGGAGCAACTGCTCCGCTGGTTTGAGCGCCTGTAGCAGCAGGTGTACTAGCGGCTCCCCCGCCGCCATGACCGGCATGACTGCCAAAGCCGCCTAATTTAGTCTGAGAGTCAATAAGAAAGGTGGCGGCTGTTACCACCGTTTCACTAGGTTGCAGCCCCGACAAGATTTGGACATAACCATTTGCATATTGTCCTGTAACTACATCACGTTTGACGAAGGTATCGTCGCTTTGTGCGACAAAGACGATTTTACGGCTGCCGGTATCCAGGATACTGGACTCCGGGATGACCAGGCTGTCTTCCAACGGTATTTGAACATTGGCATTGACAAACATATTGGGTTTCAATTTACCGCTAGGATTGGCCATCTCCACCCGCACTTTGACCGTCCGTGTAGCATCATCAAGTACCGGGCTGATAAAGGTCACTTGTCCTGTAAAGGTTTCCCCCGGGTAGGCTCCACTATTTACCATGACCGGCTGACCTGGTTTAATCCCGGCTATGTCTTTTTCGTAAATATCGGCATACAGCCAGACAGTTGATAAGTCCGACAGACTGTACAGTTTGTCGCCAGGCATAATGAAGGCTCCTGGCAGTACTTGTTTCTCCAATACAGTTCCCCCGAACTGGGCATAGATGGTCATATGATCATTGATCTGTCTGGTATGTTCCAGATGAATGATATCGCTGTCAGGCACATTTAAGAGTTGCAATTTTCGCCGGGCTGCCGTTACCAGGCTTTTGTTGATCTGGACTATATCTTTACCGGCATTATTCAGTTTCTGCACATTTTCCAACGTTAACAAATATTCTTCCTGGGCAGCAATATAGGTTGGACTGTATACCGCGGCGATAGCCTGCCCGGGGGCAATCGTTTCCCCATCGGCGGTTACGTAGAGTTCATCCACCCGTCCCTCGACCCGGGAAGTGATATAGGTCCGGCCGCTTTCATTCATGGCAATCTTGCCGGTGGTCTTGATTTCCTTTGCCAGCGGCTTAACAATGGCTTGCGCGGTTTGTACCCCGGCCAATTGCCGGGCCTTAGCGTCCAGGGTAACCGTATCACCCATGGCCATCACCGGGGCATTTGTTTGATGCCCCGTATGATCTACAGCCACTGGTTTATTATGTTGAGCAGTATAGTAGTAGCCCGCACCGCCGATTACCAGAACACCGGCAGTCACACCAATGATAAGTTTCTTTTTGGCCTGTAGTTTTTCGATCATGCTGTCCTCTCCTTCTTCCGGCTACTTATTATGGCTGCACTCCATTGGTAAATAAGGGCTTACCTACTGCTTTCTCCAGATTGGCCGCCGCTTTTTCATAATCTGTCTTTGCTTTATATAAGCCTAATTTGGCATTGCGCAGGGTATTAACTCCTTCCAGTACTGTCATAAGGTCTACCTTACCGTTGGTATACCCTACAATGGCAGCCTGGTAGGTCTGCTCGGCCTGGGGAATGATGGTATTTTTATACAGGTCAATCTGCCGCCACGTAGCTTGCGCTTCAGTAAGCGCCATTTGGACATCAAGTTCGGTCATATTCTGCATATTCTGCAGGGCAGCTTGCGAAGCAGCAAAGCTAGCCTGTGCTGCGCTTATTTCAGCTTTGTTTTTACCTTGCCAGATAGGAAACATTGCCATGACTTCAATCTTCCAGGTCGACTTTCTTTCGCCTAGCATGAATGTTGTTCTCATGGGGTCCATAGGGTCTGCCTGTGATTCTAGCATGGGTTCCTTGTTATTTTTGTAACCTAAATTGACCTCAAAATCAGGCAGTTGCTGCTTCTTTGCTAAATCAATCCCGTTTTGGGCCATGTCCACTTGATACTTCATCCCTGCTACTGACGGCTTATTTTCAGTGGCGTTTTTTATAAGGTCGGCCAAATCAAAATTAGGCGGAGGAGCTATAAATTCTTCTTTAACTTCGAGGGCTTCATTGGTACTGCGTCCCATCAGATTGTTAATTTTTGCTTTGGCTACCGCTTCCATTGACGCCATATTTAACAAATCAATTGTCATCCGGGAAAATTCAGTCTGGGCTTTCAGCGTATCCTGGAGCGGTACCATACCTGTTGAATAATTAACTTGAGCCAACTTCGCGAGCTGACCCATAAGCTCTTGGCTCTCCTTACCAATTACCAGTGCTTGTTTGGAATAAAGATAATCGTAATAGGCCTGTTTTGTTTGTGCGTAGATCTCTACCTGTTTCTCAGCCCAGCCGGTTTTGGTCATGTTTGCTTCATTCTCCGCCATCTTACCCATCGCTTTAAGCTTAGCTGGATTCATTATTTCCTGACTAATACTAAATTCTGTCATCATGGCGTTACCAGGATTCAAACTCGTGGTTGGGATATCATCCTTCATAAATCCGACCTTGAGATTAGGCTGGGCTGTAACTGCGGGAAGGCGACTGGACTTTTCCTCCCATTTTCTTTCGGTTTCTACAACCGCTGGGTTGTTTTTGATCGCATTATTCACGATTTCCTGCAGGGTCAGGGGCTGCTCCGCTGCAAGCACTGGCGATAAGTTTGTTGCCAGCATAATACTGCCTACTATAAGTGGTCTTAAAGGGCCCATTTGGGGAATGATACTGCTCATTGTTCAACCTCCTAAGATTCTAGTTTACCCGTCTTAAAATCCAACGCTTTATGTAGCGTGGAACAAAAGCTCCTCAGTGAGCTAGTTTTGTATTTGGCATGATTATAACAAGCCATTATGAAGAACTTATGAAGATGTTATGAAGACATTATGCGATTTTTATCATAGTTACAGTACGCAGATTTTAGCAATAATCTTCAATACCAGGCCATGCTACCCAGCTATGGCCGGACACAATCCCTGTGCAGGCACCCGCCCAGCCAGCAAGTCAACTGGTGAGCATCTACCATACCACACAGATGAATCCTATATTCCTACCGGCGGTAAATCTACCGTCACAGGCGATGGCAGCATCTTTCTTGTAGGTGAAGCCTTTAGCAAACGGTTATCCGAACTCGGTTACCAGACCAATCATGACAAAACCCTTCACGATCCCCATGATGCGAACGCCTATCAATGTTCCCGGCGTACCGCTATGAAGCTGCTTCAACAACAGCCGGTCGCGCTATTTGATATCCATCGCGAAATCAAGTTAACGGAGCACACGAAAAGAATTATTTTCTTGTTAGATTGCATATTTTACGCTCTACGGGTATAATATAAGAAAAGGACTGACGTGCTTGATACACGCCAGTCCCACAGGCTGTCTAACCGGAAAACGGTTAGACAAAAGTTGCGTTATTAAGAAATAACCGCCATCTAAGCAGGGGCGGTTATTTCTTTTGGGTTATGACCAATACCATGAGCGTGGCAAATGCGACAGCAAATGTCAATGCTTCATATACAGTCACCCTACCACCCCTTCCTGTAAAGGAAGGGGCTAACCGTCCCCCGAGCAGCCTGTTACACTTATTATAGTATAATCTTCCAGGTGAGTAAGAAAATATTTTGCTTATGAATTTAATGTATACTGTGCCGCCTTACACAATTAGGGTGGCCTTTTTTATATGACGGGAAATAGCGGTTACTATTTCCGGCCAAACCCCCGTGGGGAGATCGTGCCCCATTCCGTCAATGATCAATAAATTTGCCCCAGGAATTACGTGCGCTGTTTCTTTCCCCGCTTCGACCGGGATCAGCGGATCACCGGACCCGTGTATTACGAGTGTTGGAGCCTTAATGGATGAAAGTGCTGCTGTTCTATCGCCACGGGAAAGAATAGCCATATTTTGACGCGCCATTCCCTGCGGGTAATATGAGCGGTCATAGCTCTTCGCCAGGTATGTCCGGGCTCTTTTTTCCTCAAAGGGAAAACCTGGACTCCAAATCTTTCGCCAAACATTCATATTATGTTCAATATATGCTTTGCGCTCCGTTGGCGGCAGTGCGACAACAGCAGCTATCGCGTCCGGTTGTCCCTGCGGCAGATCGGGATTCCCTGTGTTTGACATGATAGAAGTCAGACTCAGAACACGCTGTGGATGCCGATAAACAACAACCTGGGCTATCATGCCACCCATTGAAGCACCGCAGATATGCGCTTTTTCAATATGCAAGGCATCAAGTAACCCCACGCAGTCGTCTGCCATATCGTCCAGGGAATATACCGCGGCAACGTGCTTGCCTTCCATAGAAGCTTTGATTGCAGCCATAATATCTGGGACGCCGGCTTCATCAAATTTTGTCGAAAGGCCAGCATCGCGATTGTCAAAACGAATAACAAAAAGCCCCGCTTTCGCTAATAATTTGCAGAACTCAGCGTCCCAAAAGAGCAGTTGGGCACCATTACCGGCGATTAATAGTAAGGCTGAAGAAGACCTATCACCAAAAGTATCATACTCAATTTGAATTCCATTGGCCGTCACATTAGGCATTTTTTTCTCCTTCCTGCCTCGTTCTCAATATCCCGTCTTACCGTTTCCGGCGTTCCATTAGAATATCATAAAACATCTTCTTTTCAGTAATTGTTTTCATTATGTCAGGCTTATCTTGTTCCGTAGCTATTTGTAATTGTTCTTCTAACCTACTGATTTCTTTACGCAATTCCATTTCTGGTGGAAGCGATCCTGAGTTTCTTAATACCAAAAATGCCGCTCGTTGCTCTGGGGGAATAAATCGCAGATCGGCAAGTCGTTGAGCTTTTCCCTTACCAGGTAAGTCATTAAAAGTTCCCTCGTTAATTGCCTTTTTAATGTTTCGCTCGATTATCCTGTTCATCCCGTCCATCGTTCCTATTGCCCCCTTTTGATTAATCCAAAGCCACAGACTATCAACATACTTTTTAACTCCTCATATACAGACTTCATTCAGAATAAACTTTTGTTCTAACAATGTTTTTGTTTCTGACATCAGTTTTCTAACTCGCCTATTTCATCTCTGTACCGTTACGACAAAATAAGTACAATAATTATAATGTCATAATATTCCTTTCCCTATCATCTGTCAATACAAGATTACCAATAAAAGTTGAAGTTACACCACTTAGACTGGTTGCTCCAACTATCAACAGCACCAGATAACGTTACTTGCTATTTTGCTTTTTTTAGTGTAATGATGGATTGACAGATGCTAAAAAGTGGTATATCCTGTATTTAAATTATACGATACTCATTCTGTCATTTCAGTACAAACTATTTGAGGTGATTTTATTTTGCGTAATCAAATTCTCATGGCCGCAGCCGACGAAATGAAAACCCGCGGTGTAAAATTTACAATGAGCGACCTGGCCAGGCGTCTTAGTCTCAGCAAAACTTCTTTATATGAGCACTTTGCCTCCAAAAATGAACTTGTGCATGACATTATAGCTACAGCCACCCAGGACGTTCAACACCAGGAACAGGAAATCTACAATAACACCGAACTGTCCGTAACAGAAAAAATTCAGGCCTTGCTTAAAGTCGCCCCAAAAGTGTTCGGCCCCATAAACAATCATAATCTTTATGATGACCTCCGCCATTATTATCCTGAGGAATGGCAGTTAGTATCAGATTTTCGCCAGGAGCAGTTGCATCACCTGACATCCTTTATCATCCAGAGCATTGAAACTCAGTCACTTCGCCCTGTCAATGTACCTGTACTCAGGCAAATTGTAACCAGTGCGATGAATGATCTGTTTAACTACCGGTTTCTGGAAGAAAGCAACATGACCCACGCGGATGCATTATCGGCAATGGCCGATATCATCGTGTTCGGACTACTCCCACCTAAAAAATAAGATTTTCCCTCCCTTATTTTAAATCTGCGTCCCATACTGCTGACAGCGGCAGCCGCCATACTGGGGATGATTCCGTTAGTATCTAGTATTTTCTGGGGAGCCATGGCCGTCGCTATTGCCAGCGGACCTGTTCGGTGCTACGATATTAACACTCATCGTCTTGCCGGTCATGTATACCGCCTGGTACAAAGTTGACAGCTCAATTTCTTCGCATGACAGTATGAAATTGCAAGGGACCGCTGCAACCCCTGGCATACATCTCCATAAAAACGATTGACAATGTTTGTCAAACTGCTATGAAAACGAAAAAAAGGTTTTACGAAAACCTCGTAAAACCCTTGAAATATCTATGGCGACCCCGGCAGGATTCGAACCTGCGACCTTTTGATTCGTAGTCAAACGCTCTATCCAGCTGAGCTACGGAGTCATGTGCTACTTGACTATTATATTATGCAAATTAAAAAATGTCAACACCAGTAATCATTTTTTTGTATTTAGTGAGGACTATATACCGTGGCTGCCGCAATAGCCGCACCAATACCTGAACCGTCTTTACTAAGGCGAATAGCAACCTGATTGTTCCCTATACCTAACACCTCCTTCATCGCCTGTGCCAAATACTCGGCATATCCTGGCATCTTTTCGTATAGTGACCCGTCAACAGCAATCGTATGCCGCCGTTTAAGCTCCGGATCAATCTTAAACAATATACCAGCCCAGGTAGCAGCCACCAAACGGGCAGATCTGATCGTAACAAATCTGGCAATGGTTTGCAAAGCTACAAGTTCACTTGTCCTTAGCTCACTCATTCCTAAGCGATTAGCAGCAACTCTAGCTACAGCATTCAAGCCTGATGTATGATCAGCAAGCATTGTGGAAAGATCTTCTGTAGATAGAAAATATGGTATATTCAATGGCTCTGCTGTCTCTCCGTTCATGTAACCATTAGCGACCAGACTGCTGACAATAATTCGAACAAGTTCACCTAAATAATGACCTGAAGCCATCTTCTCCAGGCGTTGCACCCCTGGTTTTTCACTATTCTGATCCAGGCATATATCGTATTTAGTTTGCACTATTTGATCAAAATTACCTGATTCCATATTGACGATCATCGGCTGCTTGGTCAGCGGATGATCAGGTTCAAGATAACAGCTGTTATGTCCGGTACCGCAAATAGTACCAATATCAGTAGTGTTATCCTTATATGCGGCAGTTAGCAAAGTACCGGTAGTATCATTAATTACCGCCAGTGACTGAACATGACCAATCCCGTTGCGTTCTAATGCCGCTTGCAATAGCTGTCCGACATTTTCTCCTTCAACCCCCGCTGTCTTGATCTCCTTTGTCCAACTAATTAGTTCAGCTTTATTAACAGCATACTGGCGACAAGGAAAAGAAAAAGTATGTCCCAGTGGGTAGGTTTTGTCGGCTGTTGGCACGATTTCAGCAATTTTCCCAGCTATGAAGTCAAATAATTGCATTCCAGATGCTGACGCAGCCGTAAAGTCATAATTGGCCTGCTTATTTTTGAGGGGAAATGACCGCCTGGAAATAATCTGAGCCTGACCTTGTCCTGTCAGTTCAATCAGCAATACCCTTATGTTTGTGCCGCCAAAGTCAACAGCAACTACAGTACCTTGCTCCTGACCAGTGGGAGCATTAATAAATGCCGGCAACATTTTTAGAGAACTTGGCATACCGAGCAAACCAGCAGTCATTGCACCTTTAAACCGGATAGCGATATCTTGTAATAAATTGGCTGATACAGCCAACTCTTCTTCTAAGCCTGCTAAAACTCTGCTTAAATCAGCCAAACCATTCAACTCCCGGGTGAGTACTTGCAACCTAACAATTAATGATTGCGTAGTTGATGGTAATATTTACTTATTTCGTGATCTAATAACTGGCTGGCTTCCAAAACTTGGGGATGTGACAATCCATAGGACACAGCCAGTGAATGCATTCTTTCGCGCAAATTTTCTATGATATCGTTAATGGTAATTTTTTCGATATTATCTAACAACAAATGTGCCCTCCACAAAACAATTTCCTTATATTAGCAACAATTAACATTATAAATCACATTGCCTAATTTTGGAAGAGGGAATATTGTTCTTTATCATGATTTTTTTTACATTTTTTTTGCTAGGCTAAAAAAAAAATGTCGCCCCTTGCTCTACTTCTTCACCTGACAAACGTCAGGCGAATTTCGCATTATTTTTCCAAACCAGAAAAATCCAATGTAGCAAAGTAATCCTCAATAGTTTCCGCCCTCCGGATAAGTTCAACACTGCCATCCGGCTTCAGCATTAATTCCGCCGACCGTAACTTGCCATTATAGTTAAATCCCATTGCATGACCATGAGCTCCCGCATCATGAATAACCAATATATCACCAATATCAACCATGGGCAACTTACGATTAATGGCAAACTTATCATTATTTTCGCATAGAGAACCAGCGACATCATACATATATCCTAACGGCCACTCCTCTTTACCCAATACCGTAATGTGGTGATAAGCACCGTATAGAGCCGGACGCATCAGGTTAGCCATACAGGCATCCAAGCCTATATAATTTTTGTAGATCTCTTTCTTATGCAACACTGTCGATACCAGATAACCATAAGGCCCGGTAATCATCCGGCCGCACTCCATAGCAATCTTTAGCGGTGCCAGACCATTGGCCGCAATCTTGGCCTCATATGCTTTCTTAATACCCTGACTAACCACATCGATATCAACGGGCTCCTCTTCAGGCCGGTAAGGGACACCAATGCCACCGCCAAAATTAACAAACTCGATTTTAATATCAAGTGTCCGATAAATCTCAATAATAAGGTCAAACATCATATTGGCAGTTTCAATGAAGTAATTAGGGTCAAGTTCATTAGAAATAACCATAGTATGAATACCAAACCGCTTTACTCCTCTTGACTGCATAATCCGGTAGGCATCCAAAAGCTGTTTACGCGTTAAGCCATATTTAGAATCTTCCGGGTTACCGATAATTGAGTTGCCTCCGTCCCTAAGCGGACCTGGATTATATCGGAAACAAATCATCTCCGGAATTCCAGCATGCTTATCTAAATAGTCAATATGACTAATATCATCAAGATTAATGATCGCCCCTAATTCACGCGCCTTTTTGAATTCAATAGCCGGAGTATCATTCGATGTCAAGATAATCTCTTCACCGCACATACCTGCTTTTTCTGCTAAAATAAGTTCTGGCAGCGAACTGCAGTCTGCCCCAAGACCTTCTTCCCTCAGCACTTTCAAAAGATGCGGATTGGGAGTAGCCTTTACAGCAAAATACTCTTTAAATTCTGGTGCCCAGGCAAAGGCTTTCGTTAGTTTACGGGCATTTTGTCTAATGGGTGCCTCATCATAAATATGAAACGGTGTTGGATACTGTTTGATCACTTCTGTTACTTGCTCTTTTGTAAATGGTAATCTTTTTTCAGCCAATTGTTTCGCCTACCTTTGTTAATAACTATTTTTAATAGAACAGCATGTTAAATCTTGTTGCATATACGGGTGAGCTGTCGGCAATAAACTACCGCTTGCGTATGCAAATGCTATAATTCCCATTATAAAAGCAGTTTGCGCTGATTCCCGCAAACTGCTTAAAGACAAGAGAGACTCTCATCAGCTGCAAGGATAGCGCTCCACCATAACCACAGGTGACAGTCTTACATTTATTAAATGCAAAACCAGCAAAAAGTTCTTGGCAAAAACCTTCACTTCGGCGGTCAGCCCCTTTCAGTATGGTCATCGCTGCCAACTCTTCATACTTACTCTTGCTCTGCCGCGCCTCTATCGGAAAATATATCGATTATGTCTATAATATCAGTACACCCCAGGTAGTGTCAATATCTGCACAAGCAACACATAGATAATGAAATCCTTTTTATCATCCTTCATCCTGCCAGTAATTCATAAAGTTTATCTAACTGTTTAATATGGATAGTACGTTTATGAAAAGCTATTAGGTTGGCCTTTTCTAACTGTCTCAATTCCCGGGACAAGGAGGTACGAGACACATTAAGGTGTTCAGCCCAAGCTTTCTTAGAAAATGAAAGTGTAATAACGGCAGAGCGCTTGGCTTGGCTTTCGGTAATGATAAAGTACGCAATTTTACTCTGAATCGAGGGTAAGGAAAGAGTCTCAATTTTTTGATTTAAAACCAGCATGCGACTTGAAACTGAGCATAAGAAATTTAACATAATGGTTTGTTCAAAAGCAAATAGCTGAAGTAAATCCTTTCTGTGCAACAACAATATTTTGCTGGGCTTACTGGCAAAAAGTGTTCCCGGATAGTATTGGGTACCGGCGAACATGGCGGCGTCTGCCAAGAGGTCAAACCGGCAGCGGGTAGTAACAGTAATGACTTTACCAGAACAAAAATCCTTCTTTACATCAACCTCTCCTTCCAATATAATGCCCAGAGTATCGGCAGGGTGGTTGATAGAAAAAATAATTTCACTTTCCTGATATTCCCGGACCCGGTAATTAATCTTAGCTAACAAAGCGGCAATTTCACTACGTGTTTTTCCTTTAAATAAAGCAGACTGTTGAAGGGCAGATAACAACTTCTCCATAACTTTTCTCCTAAAAAATGATAAGTGTGTCTTCAGATACTGTATTTACTTTTATGGTATAGTATAATTTTCTAAAAATCAATTGATAATGAAAATCATTATCATATTTTTTTTAAAAAATGATTATTTAGGAGGGAGTATGAGTATAAAGAAAATCAGTCGGACAGCCCTACTGCTTGCACTTGTAATTGTGTTCCAAGCATTGCGCTTGTATTTGCCAATACCACCTTTTGTGTCAGTCTACATTATCGGCAGTCTGGTTAATGCCTGCCTGCTGCTAAGCACAGTTGTAGCTGGTTGGAAAGCCGCCTTGGTATTGTCTGTTGTTGTGCCGGTAGTAGCGTATCTGCAGCAGGTTCTACAACTACCTGTCCTTATTCTGCCGGTTGCTGCCGCAAATCTTGCTTATGTTGGTGGCTATCTGGCATTTGCCGGCAAAAATAATATACTGGCGATAAGTACGGCAACAACTTCTAAGTTTCTTATTATTTATCTAATGGTAACAAGCCTAATACAGT
The DNA here is from genome assembly GCF_057319775.1 of Sporomusa sp. 246TCP1. Classification (NCBI taxonomy): domain Bacteria; kingdom Bacillati; phylum Bacillota; class Negativicutes; order Selenomonadales; family Sporomusaceae; genus Sporomusa; species Sporomusa sp. 246TCP1. The sequence continues at coordinate 3,200,857 of NZ_CM170492.1, forward strand.
ACATGGGGATAACCGGAAACATAGCAACTACGCTAACCATGATGTTGGGCTGGCCGCAGTTGATCACAGGTTTCGCCGGAGGAGCAATTTTTTTAGCAGTATCCAAAAGGCTGTTCAATCTGATGGGAGGTCGTCAATAAGATGATAAGCAAAAATTGTACAAACTGCCGATTATGCTTTAATAAAGATGCTTCCATAATGCTACAGCCTAAAGAAGATGGCATATTGACAACACTCAATCCAAACAATTGCGTGGATTGTGATGCAGGCTTGCAACAGCGTTTTGCAGATGATACCGACCGCTTTATGCGCGATGTATACAGGGGTGTACCAATAGCAATGTTGGCGGCGCCAGCGGCAGTCAATAATTTCCCTGATTATCGCCAATTGTTCGGCTATTTGTATAGTTTGGGAGTGCGGTCTTTTCATAATGTACTTTTAAGAGCTGATATTACCATTTGGGCTTATGTCGAGTTATTGCGCTGCAATAAGCAAGTTGCCTTTTTATCCTCGCCCTGCGCGGCAGTGACAGAATATATCCGCCATCATAAGCCTAGGCTACAGCCATATCTCATGCCGGTATACAGTCCTTTGCTTTGCACCATAATCTATTTACAAAAATACCGTAATCTTACTGACAGACTGGCTTTTTTGTCGCCCTGCGTTGCCAAACGCAAAGAACTCAAGATATTGGATAATCACGGTTATAATATTACCATTAACAGGTTGCAACAGTATATTGCCAACCACAATATTGATTTATCCAAGTATGAAACCGTAGATTTCGCTGACCGGTCAGAAGGCGCCGGTCTCACACTTGGCGTCTATGGTGGTGTCAGTGAAAGTATTGCCGCTCATTTGCCGGATCGCCGCTTCGTTAAGGTCAGCGGCCCAGACAAAGTGTACCGCTGGCTGGAGGAATACGAACGCCGCGCTTGCTCCAACGAACCTTTACCCCACTTAGCCGAACTGTATAACTGCCGTGCCGGTTGCGAAGGTGGAACTGGTATTAGCACAATGCAAAAAAAAAGGCTGGAACCAGTCGATACCAAATGGTTGCAGCTGGAGCCGAACGCCGCTGACAGACACCGTTGGGCTGCAACCCGTTTATTTACTACTTTTAAACAGACATTGCAACTGCCGGATTTTTTAACCTGAAGGATCGACGCTATACATATTCAAAACACGTTCCTTTAGACAATAAAACGCACAGAAAGGAAGACAAAAAGATGATTTGTGTTAAAGACCATGATGACCTGCTGCGCATATCGTATGACGATATAATCAAATACCATGGCCGTAGCTTTATTGCCGGCGCGGCTATGGCTTATAAACTCTTAGAGTTGCTTAATGGTGTTTTTGACGGTATACTTGAGCGGGACAAATTCCACATAATACTGGGAGTAAACGGACCGGGTATTATTGATGGCATCGAAATGGCTACGCGTGCAAGAACCCGGGGAACAATGGCAATTAATCAACAGATAGCCAGCGGCAAAGATGCACCGATGGCGGCAGACGGCGCCGAGGGCAAGTACTATTTCGTTGTTACTTATGCCGACAGAAGACTGGCAGTGTGGCTGCAGCAGGGCCTAGTTCCCCAGGAATTTTTAGACTTGGCGACCAAAACCCATGACGGAACAATTACCTCTGTGGAAAAAGAGCGTCTGCAACAGATAAAAGAAGAGCTTGCCGCCATACTTATCGCCCGAGACGCCTATGATCTGTTTCATTTTATTTTTCAATAAAGAGCATCTTACAATAAAAAATTTGAACTATATATTTTACAATTATGGGGGGATTTGAAAATGCGAAAAAGGAACCATGCTATTTTGGCGGTTGCAGGCTTAGTATTATTTTCAGCAACCGCCTATGCAGAGAATACCACAGAAAAAAACTTTACCCTTGATGAAGTTGTCGTTACGGCTACTAGGACAGAAACCTCTGCCAAAAATGTTCCATCTGCCATCCAGGTGATAACCAGCCAGACAATCGAAGAACAAGGCGCACAGACTTTGGAGGATGTTCTGCGTTATGCTACCGGCATACAGTTAACGCGCCGCAACACCTCATCAAGCCGGGAAGCCGTCTCTATCCGCGGTTTTGATTCCCGCTTTTCCATGATTCTGATTGATGGTAAGCGACTGGCATCGGAGATTGACCAGAACTACGAATTAGACCGTATTCCATTGGAAAATATCGAACGCATTGAAATTGTCCGTGGGCCGGTTAGTTCATTGTATGGTACCGAAGCGTTAGGGGGTGTTATTAACATTATCACCAAAAAATCAAAGACACAATCGCTAATTATTGATGTTGACAGCGGTTTCTACAATGACGCCCAAAACGACAAAGACCGCTATAGTTTTACTTATGATTCCGGTGACCTGGGCAAGTTTTCGGTTAGAGTTTCCGGCTCACAGGTAGAGAATAACGCGATGTTTAAAAGCAACGGGTTAACCTATGAACCATACGGGACCAGAAAAAGCCTCAATGCAGTCATAGACTACCGACTGTCCGGCAGCGAGACAATCAGTTTTTCAAAAAATCATTCCGAAGAAACAACAGACGAGTATGTAAAACCAGCGACTGTACTGCTAAAAGCCCGAGATTATATTGAACGGAATGAATATTCAATCTCCTACAACAAAAAAGAAACAGATAACGAATTATTCTTGCGTTTTTACCAGTCAATTATGGAAAAAAACCTTGATCAATATAATGTTTCTACAAATGCATTAGCTAACTGGGTGCGAGCCAAGCGCACCATCAATATGTATGAAGGCCGCTTCACTCAAACACTAAATGAGCAGCACCGACTGACCTTTGGTGCCGAATACCGTCCGGAAACCTTCCGCGGTACAGCAGTCAATACCCATGAAGGATATTTTACCGTTGTTCATCCCAGTGGTCAGAGCAAAACAGGCTCGACAGCCTATCTCAATTATCGGGCCGCCTACTTACAGGACGAATGGAATGTAAATGATAAATTGCTGGCAGTTATGTCGGTGCGGTATGATGACAGCAATAAATTTGAAAGTAATATCAGCCCCAAACTTGGCCTTACCTATAAACTTAATGATGCTATGCGTCTCAAAGCAAATATAGCTCAGGGGTTCCGCAGTCCAACACCAAATCAACTCTATCAGAGTACATCAACGCAACAGGGAAATCCTAATTTGAAATCAGAGACTTCCCATTCTTATGATATCTCTGTTGAAAAAGATTGGAACAAAAAATCAGCCAAATTAACCTTCTTTAACAATGATGTCACCAATATGATTGATTTAGTCACCCTCTCCGGGACTAACAAACAGTATCAAAATATTAGCAAAGCCACACTTAAAGGAATCGAAGCAGAATTTACCCAAGTACTGTCTAATCAGCTATCCTGGACAAATAGCTATACCTATCTTGATGCCGTCAATGCGGCTACCAACCAGCGGCTGGAAAACCGGGCACGGCATGTGCTAGTATCAGGACTGACTTATCATAACCAGCACGGATTTACAGCCAGTCTGCAGTCTCAGACTTTTGGCAAATACCTGGTATCTCCCGGTGGCAATAAAACCTATTCGATCTGGAATCTTGCCCTCACGCAAAAACTTTCCGATCACTACAAACTACGGCTTGGTATTGATAATATCTTTAATAAAACCGATGAAGATGTTCCGCTGCTTGGCGCCTATGTACACGGCAGTATTCAATTTTCCTTCTAATTATTATCTCACAGACAGTATAGCTAATCAGTACCGCATAGTTCCGCCACAACGGCAACCAGACTGACCACATAAACGAGTACAAATCTCTACTGTTAAGCACAACAAAAGCAGAAATCTATCTATTCGATAGATTTCTGCCTTATATATTCATAAATATAAATTGGGGTGACTGGAGGGTCTCGAACCCTCGAATACCGGAGCCACAATCCGGCGTGTTAACCACTTCACCACAGCCACCATATAATTGGTTGCGGGAGCAGGACTTGAACCTGCGACCTTCGGGTTATGAGCCCGACGAGCTACCAACTGCTCCATCCCGCGACATACTCGACATTCGATTGTCGACTTACGACTTTCGATATATCTCTTTTATGAAGGATATTCCTTCAAAACTTCACAGAAGAAAGACTACGCACAATTAG
>NZ_CM170492.1:3207500-4367500 GCF_057319775.1 Sporomusa sp. 246TCP1
CGGTCGCCAAGGAGTATTTTGCCTTGGAGGGTGGTCCCCCTGCTTCCCACAGGGTTCCTCGTGTCCCGTGGTACTCTGGATTCTGACCCTCAAACTCTGCTTTTCGCTTACAGGGCTGTTACCTTCTGTGGCCTACCTTTCCAGGTAGTTCGACTAAGCCTGGTTTGATTGTTGTCAGTCCTCAACCCCAAATCACCGAAGTGATTTGGTTTGGGCTCTTCCCCGTTCGCTCGCCGCTACTTAGGGAATCTCAATTGATTACTTTTCCTCCGGGTACTTAGATGTTTCAGTTCCCCGGGTGCCCTCCTAACTTAGTTAGGTGACGGTGCATTACCACCGCCGGGTTCCCCCATTCGGAAATCCAGGAGTCAAAGCTTGCTTGCAGCTCTTCCTGGCATATCGGAGCTTACCCCGTCCTTCGTCGGCTCTTGGCGCCTAGGCATCCGCCGTATGCCCTTAATAACTTGACTTATTTTAGTCTTGTTGCTAATACATTGTCGACTGTCTATCGCACATCATCTGCGTTGTTGTCAGTCCGGGCGCTCTCTTCGACGTACTTCCAGTACGACTCCGTTCGCGTCCTCCTTCCGCCTAGCATCTGATGCACGCTAGCCAGTCTCTCGGCTACATTTTACTGTGCCGATGGTTTAGCTTACGTTTTGCCTTCAGTTCGTCCTAATTGCGCTTCGTTAAGTTACTTCACATATTTGCATATGAGAGGTAATTTTACTTTGCTTTCTTCTGTGCAGTTTTCAAGGAACAGCGGAACATCTATATTATCAGAACTACTTGCGTATCTCAACAAGTAAGTTCTGGCAACTTTCGTTCCAAAACCAGCAACTTCCTAATCTCCCAGGCCGTTTCCAACCAAGTACCTTCGGCGTTTGTGGGCTTAACTACTGTGTTCGGTATGCGGAACAGGTCACACGTCTTACCGCCGCTAAGTATATATACTACCTCACGGCTTTGACGAAGACTCTCTTTACACTACAGAACACACAGTGTAACATTCAAAGGTACATGAGTACCTTCCTTCCCACAGCTATCGTCACTGGATATTTTGTTTTCAGGAATATCTATGTTATCATAGCTTACTGTATATTTCAACAAGTAAGTTTTGGTAACTTGCATTCCCTCAAAACTAAACAATGTAAGAGTGTTCATCTGCCAAGATGTACCGACCTAGAAGTTAGTTCAGTTGTTACGCTGAACGGTTCTCCCTAGAAAGGAGGTGATCCAGCCGCACCTTCCGATACGGCTACCTTGTTACGACTTCACCCCAATCATCGGCCCCACCTTAGACGGCTAGTTCCATTGCTGGTTACCCCACCGGCTTCGGGTGTTGTCAACTTTCGTGGTGTGACGGGCGGTGTGTACAAGGCCCGGGAACGTATTCACCGCAGTATGCTGACCTGCGATTACTAGCGATTCCGACTTCACGGAGGCGAGTTGCAGCCTCCGATCCGAACTGAGAGCTTGTTTATGCGTTTGGCTTACCCTCGCGGGCTTGCTTCGCTTTGTTTAAGCCCATTGTAGTACGTGTGTAGCCCAGGACATAAGGGGCATGATGACTTGACGTCATCCCCGCCTTCCTCCGCATTGTCTGCGGCAGTCTCCCTTGAGTTCCCGCCTTTACGCGCTGGCAACAAAGGATAAGGGTTGCGCTCGTTGCGGGACTTAACCCAACATCTCACGACACGAGCTGACGACAGCCATGCACCACCTGTTTTCGTGTATCCCGAAGGATAGGAACTAATCTCTTAGCTTTTCACTCAATGTCAAGTCCTGGTAAGGTTCTTCGCGTTGCGTCGAATTAAACCACATACTCCACCGCTTGTGCGGGCCCCCGTCAATTCCTTTGAGTTTCAACCTTGCGGTAGTACTCCCCAGGCGGGGTACTTATTGCGTTAGCTTGCGGCACAGAAGGGGTCGATACCCTCTACACCTAGTACCCATCGTTTACGGCCAGGACTACCGGGGTATCTAATCCCGTTCGCTCCCCTGGCTTTCGCGCCTCAGTGTCAGACACAGTCCAGAAAGTCGCCTTCGCCACTGGTGTTCCTCCCAATATCTACGCATTTCACCGCTACACTGGGAATTCCACTTTCCTCTCCTGCACTCAAGATCTCCAGTTTCCTGCGCCTATACGGGGTTGAGCCCCGCACTTAGACACACGACTTAAACATCCACCTACACGCCCTTTACGCCCAATAATTCCGGACAACGCTTGCCACCTACGTATTACCGCGGCTGCTGGCACGTAGTTAGCCGTGGCTTCCTCCTTTGGTACCGTCATTGCTCTACATTATTCACATAAAACACGTTCGTCCCAAACGACAGAGCTTTACAATCCGAAGACCTTCTTCACTCACGCGGCGTTGCTCCGTCAGACTTTCGTCCATTGCGGAAGATTCCCCACTGCTGCCTCCCGTAGGAGTCTGGGCCGTGTCTCAGTCCCAGTGTGGCCGTTCATCCTCTCAGACCGGCTACTGATCGAAGCCTTGGTGAGCCGTTACCTCACCAACTAGCTAATCAGACGCAGACCCATCTCTAAGCGGTAGCATATTCAGAGGCCACCTTTCTTATCCTAGTCATGCGACTAAGATACCACATTCGGTATTAGCACCACTTTCGCGGTGTTGTCCCCAATTTAGAGGCAGGTTGTCTACGCGTTACTCACCCGTTCGCCACTAGGAGTTATAAATAACTCCCCGTTCGACTTGCATGTGTTAGGCACGCCGCCAGCGTTCGTCCTGAGCCAGGATCAAACTCTCCATAAAGGATTATATGAAAAGCCAATTGGCTCTTTAAAGCTATTAAAATTGTTTTTTGTTTTGTATGTCGCAAGCGACATACAACCGCACATCTGGCTTTTTTGATGCATTACTTACATTGTTCAGTTTTCAGGGAACGTTTTGCTACTTGTTTCAGACAGAATATCATAATAGCATTTTTATTTATGTCAATACTATTATGTATTTGGAATTAAACTTGGTTCTCTGCTTCCAAATGGTGCGGTAGAATGGATTTGAACCATCACGAGGTTGCCCCCACCAGCCCCTCAAGCTGGCGCGTCTGCCGTTCCGCCACTACCGCGTATATTATAAAGTTGGTGCGGCCGAGTGGATTTGAACCACCACGAGGTTGCCCCCACTAGCTCCTGAGGCTAGCGCGTCTGCCGTTCCGCCACGGCCGCATTATTGGTGGATCTACTAGGATTTGAACCTAGGACCAGTCGGTTATGAGCCGAATGCTCTACCAAGCTGAGCTATAGATCCGTAAATGGTGGAGGGAGGTGGATTCGAACCACCGAAGTCGAAGACGGCAGATTTACAGTCTGCTCCCTTTAGCCACTCGGGAATCCCTCCGGATGGAGCTGGCGAGAGGAATTGAACCCCCAACCTGCTGATTACAAGTCAGCTGCTCTACCAATTGAGCTACGCCAGCGCATAATAAATGGCGACCCCGGCAGGATTCGAACCTGCGACCTTTTGATTCGTAGTCAAACGCTCTATCCAGCTGAGCTACGGAGTCATATATTCAACCGTCGACTTTAGACCTTCGATTTTCGACTAAAATAATCGAAAGTCGTATATCGAACAGCTAATATCAAGAATGGCGACCCTGAACGGATTTGAACCGTCGATCTCCGCCGTGACAGGGCGGCATGTTAGACCGCTACACCACAGGGCCGCAATATTCGATTTTCGACTTTAGATCTTCGATGTTCGATTTTATCAAAATATCGAACGTCTAGCATCGAATATCGAGAATGGTGGGCGATGACGGGATCGAACCGCCGACATCCTGCTTGTAAGGCAGGCGCTCTCCCAGCTGAGCTAATCGCCCAATAAATAGATTGGTGACCCGTGGGGGAATCGAACCCCCGTTATCGCCGTGAAAGGGCGGTGTCTTAACCGCTTGACCAACGGGCCAAAAAATTGGATGGCGGAGTGGGTGGGATTTGAACCCACGCAGGCCTCACGACCTCTAACGATTTAGCAAACCGTCCTCTTCAGCCACTTGAGTACCACTCCAAATTGGCTCCTCGAGTAGGACTCGAACTAGCGACAAATCGGTCAACAGCCGAGTTACGACAGTTGATAGCACCCCATCTGCGTTGTTGTCAGTCCGGGCGCTCCCTCCGACGTACTTCCCAGTACGACTACGGTCACGTCCTCCTTCCGCCTAGCATATGGAATACTCTGAACTGTCTGAGCCTTATGCTGAGTTAATTGGCTCCTCGAGTAGGACTCGAACCTACGACAAATCGGTTAACAGCCGATTGCTCTACCAACTGAGCTATCGAGGAATATAGTGTTTGCTCAAGGAATTATATCTTATCATATCTACTTGTTATTTTCAACATGTATTTTTTTGTAAGATGGCTTATTCCTTGAAAACTTCACAGAAGAAAGACTGCACATTAGGATTTACAATGTTTGCACTTCATGCAAACGAGGTTATTAAGTCAAGTCCTCGGCCTATTAGTACCAGTCAGCTGCATGGATTACTCCACTTCCACATCTGGCCTATCTACCTTGTAATCTACAAGGGGCCTTACTTCTTTCGAATGACAGACCTCATCTTAAGGCTGGTTTCACGCTTAGATGCTTTCAGCGTTTATCCTTTCCGAACGTAGCTACCCAGCTCTACTCCTGGCGGAATAACTGGTACACCATTGGTTCGTCCACTCCGGTCCTCTCGTACTAGGAGCAGTTCCCTTCAAGTCTCTTACGCCCGCGATGGATAGGGACCGAACTGTCTCACGACGTTCTGAACCCAGCTCACGTACCACTTTAATGGGCGAACAGCCCAACCCTTGGGACCTACTTCAGCCCCAGGATGTGATGAGCCGACATCGAGGTGCCAAACCTCCCCGTCGATATGGACTCTTGGGAGAGATTAGCCTGTTATCCCCAGGGTAGCTTTTATCCGTTGAGCGATGGCCCTTCCACTCGGTACCACCGGATCACTAAGCCCGACTTTCGTCCCTGCTCGACTTGTCTGTCTTGCAGTCAAGCTCCCTTCTGCCTTTACACTCTTCGCGCGATTTCCATCCGCGCTGAGGGAACCTTTGGGCGCCTCCGTTACTCTTTCGGAGGCGACCGCCCCAGTCAAACTGCCCGCCTGACACTGTCCTCAGCGTCGTTACTTCTTGAGTTAGAATTCCAGTAAATAAAGGGTGGTATCCCAACATTGACTCCATCAAGACTAGCGTCCTAATTTCTAAGTCTCCCACCTATCCTGTACATCATTTACCAAAACTCAATGTCAGGTTGCAGTAAAGCTCCATGGGGTCTTTCTGTCCAGTCGCGGGTAACCTGCATCTTCACAGGTATTTCAATTTCACCGGGTCCCTCGTTGAGACAGTGCCCAAGTCGTTACACCTTTCGTGCGGGTCGGAACTTACCCGACAAGGAATTTCGCTACCTTAGGACCGTTATAGTTACTACCGCCGTTTACCGGGGCTTCAATTCACAGCTTCGACTTGCGCCTAACCGCTCCTCTTAACCTTCCGGCACCGGGCAGGTGTCAGCACCTATACGTCAGCTTTCGCTTTAGCAGGCACCTGTGTTTGTGGTAAACAGTCGCTTGGGCCTCTTTTTTGCAACTCATTTTCGCTTCGATCGTTTCGAATCTACACGATATATAAGCTCCCCTTTTCCCGAAGTTACGGGGACATTTTGCCGAGTTCCTTAACGAGGGTTCTCCCGCGCACCTTAGGATTCTCTCCCCGCCTACCTGTGTCGGTTTACGGTACGGGCACCTATTATCTCACTAGAAGCTTTTCTTGACAGTGTGGGATCAATCAATTCACCGTTATTGCTAACAGCTACCCATTACTTCTCAGGTTCCAGCAGAGCGGATTTGCCTACTCTGCACCCTACAAGCTTAGACGCGAATTTCCATCCTCGCGCTCATTTACCCTACTGTGTCACTCCATCGCTCAAACGACTTTAGGTGGTACTGGATTTTTAACCAGTTGTCCATCGCCTACGCATCTACGCCTCGGCTTAGGTCCCGACTTACTCTGAGCGGACGATCCTTCCTCAGAAATCCTTAGGCTTTCGGTGGACAAGATTCTCACTTGTCTTTTCGCTACTCATACCGGCATTCTCACTTCTTATCAGTCCACAACTCCTTACGGTATTGCTTCACTCCAATAAGAACGCTCCCCTACCCATGTCGTTTGACATGCCATAGCTTCGGTTCCGTGCTTTAGCCCCGGACATCTTCGGCGCACAATCTCTCGACCAGTGAGCTATTACGCACTCTTTAAATGGTGGCTGCTTCTAAGCCAACATCCTGGTTGTTTCGGAAATTCCACATCCTTTGCCACTTAGCACGGCATTGGGGACCTTAGCTGATGGTCTGGGCTGTTTCCCTTTTGACTACGGATCTTATCACTCGCAGTCTGACTCCCAGGTTAAAGTATATCCATTCGTAGTTTGACAAGGTTCAGTAATCTATAAGACCCCTAGCCCTATCAGTGCTCTACCGTCTATACTCATTACCTGAGGCTAGCCCTAAAGCTATTTCGGGGAGAACCAGCTATCTCCGCGTTCGATTGGCATTTCACCCCTATCCACAACTCATCCCAAAGCTTTTCAACGCTCACGGGTTCGGTCCTCCACGCATTTTTACCTGCGCTTCAACCTGGCCATGGATAGATCACTGCGGTTTCGGGTCTACAATAACTAACTTTCGCCCTATTTAGACTCGCTTTCGCTTCGGCTCCGTGTTTCCCACTTAACCTCGCTAGTTACTGTAACTCGCCGGTTCATTCTTCAATAGGCACGCCGTTGACCACATAAGGGTCTTCGACTGCTTGTAGACATACGGTTTCAGGTTCTCTTTCACTCCCCTCCCGGGGTGCTTTTCACCTTTCCCTCACGGTACTATGCGCTATCGGTCGCCAAGGAGTATTTTGCCTTGGAGGGTGGTCCCCCTGCTTCCCACAGGGTTCCTCGTGTCCCGTGGTACTCTGGATTCTGACCCTCAGATGCAATCTTTCGTTTACAGGGCTGTTACCTTCTGTGGCCTACCTTTCCAGGTAGTTCAACTAGATATTTTCTGATTTCTGTCAGTCCTCAACCCCAAAGAGCAAAGCTCTCTGGTTTGGGCTCTTCCCCGTTCGCTCGCCGCTACTTAGGGAATCTCAATTGATTACTTTTCCTCCGGGTACTTAGATGTTTCAGTTCCCCGGGTGCCCTCCTAACCTAAGTTAGGTGACGGTGCATTACCACCGCCGGGTTCCCCCATTCGGAAATCCAGGAGTCAAAGCTTGCTTGCAGCTCTTCCTGGCATATCGGAGCTTACCCCGTCCTTCGTCGGCTCTTGGCGCCTAGGCATCCGCCGTATGCCCTTAGTAACTTGACTTATTTAGTCTTGTTGTTACATACTTTGTCGACTGTCTATAAACGGCCATCTGCGTTGTTGCTACTGTGCTCCGGTGCTCAACGTACAACTTGTACGCCTCCGCTCCGGTGCTCGCTGCGCCTAGCATCTGTCCATTTCTAGCCAGTCTCTCGGCTATATTTTACTATGCCGAAAGTTTTGCCTTCAGTTCGTCCTAATTGCGCTTCGTTAAGTTTGCTCTTCATATTTGCATATGAGGCATTCTTTACTTTTGCTTTCTTCTGTGCAGTTTTCAAGGAACACTACTCGACTTTCGATTTGCGACTTTGGACTTTCGATGGTTTATCGAAGGTCATACGTCTATCGTCGACTGTCGAGACGAACCAGCAACTTCCTAATCTCCCAGGCCGTTTCCAACCAGGCTCTACTTATTGACAGTTGATTTAGAATATAGCTGCAGTCACCTTTAACAGTAGAATTTGCTTAACTACTGTGTTCGGTATGCGGAACAGGTCACACGTCTTACCGCCGCTAAGTATATATACTACCTCACGGCTTTGACGAAGACTCTCTTTACACTACAGAACACACAGTGTAACATTCAAAGGTACGTGAGTACCTTCCTTCCCACAGCTATCGTCACTGGATATTTTGTTTTCAGGAATATCTATGTTATCATAGTCACTTGTGTATTTCAACAAGTAAGTTTTGGTAACTTGCATTCCCTCAAAACTAAACAATGTAAGATTTGTCATCTGCCAAGATGTACCGACCTAGAAGTTAGTTCAGTTGTTACGCTGAACGGTTCTCCCTAGAAAGGAGGTGATCCAGCCGCACCTTCCGATACGGCTACCTTGTTACGACTTCACCCCAATCATCGGCCCCACCTTAGACGGCTAGTTCCATTGCTGGTTACCCCACCGGCTTCGGGTGTTGTCAACTTTCGTGGTGTGACGGGCGGTGTGTACAAGGCCCGGGAACGTATTCACCGCAGTATGCTGACCTGCGATTACTAGCGATTCCGACTTCACGGAGGCGAGTTGCAGCCTCCGATCCGAACTGAGAGCTTGTTTATGCGTTTGGCTTACCCTCGCGGGCTTGCTTCGCTTTGTTTAAGCCCATTGTAGTACGTGTGTAGCCCAGGACATAAGGGGCATGATGACTTGACGTCATCCCCGCCTTCCTCCGCATTGTCTGCGGCAGTCTCCCTTGAGTTCCCGCCTTTACGCGCTGGCAACAAAGGATAAGGGTTGCGCTCGTTGCGGGACTTAACCCAACATCTCACGACACGAGCTGACGACAGCCATGCACCACCTGTTTTCGTGTATCCCGAAGGATAGGTTCTAATCTCTTAGCTTTTCACTCAATGTCAAGTCCTGGTAAGGTTCTTCGCGTTGCGTCGAATTAAACCACATACTCCACCGCTTGTGCGGGCCCCCGTCAATTCCTTTGAGTTTCAACCTTGCGGTACCGTACTCCCCAGGCGGGGTACTTATTGCGTTAGCTTGCGGCACAGAAGGGGTCGATACCCTCTACACCTAGTACCCATCGTTTACGGCCAGGACTACCGGGGTATCTAATCCCGTTCGCTCCCCTGGCTTTCGCGCCTCAGTGTCAGACACAGTCCAGAAAGTCGCCTTCGCCACTGGTGTTCCTCCCAATATCTACGCATTTCACCGCTACACTGGGAATTCCACTTTCCTCTCCTGCACTCAAGATTTCCAGTTTCCTGCGCCTATACGGGGTTGAGCCCCGCACTTAGACACACGACTTAAAAATCCACCTACACGCCCTTTACGCCCAATAATTCCGGACAACGCTTGCCACCTACGTATTACCGCGGCTGCTGGCACGTAGTTAGCCGTGGCTTCCTCCTTTGGTACCGTCATTGCTCTACATTATTCACATAGAACACGTTCGTCCCAAACGACAGAGCTTTACAATCCGAAGACCTTCTTCACTCACGCGGCGTTGCTCCGTCAGACTTTCGTCCATTGCGGAAGATTCCCCACTGCTGCCTCCCGTAGGAGTCTGGGCCGTGTCTCAGTCCCAGTGTGGCCGTTCATCCTCTCAGACCGGCTACTGATCGAAGCCTTGGTAAGCCGTTACCTCACCAACTAGCTAATCAGACGCAGACCCATCTCTAAGCGGTAGCATATTCAGAGGCCACCTTTCTTATCTCAGTCATGCGACTAAGATACCACATTCGGTATTAGCACCACTTTCGCGGTGTTGTCCCCAATTTAGAGGCAGGTTGTCTACGCGTTACTCACCCGTTCGCCACTAGGAGTTATAAATAACTCCCCGTTCGACTTGCATGTGTTAGGCACGCCGCCAGCGTTCGTCCTGAGCCAGGATCAAACTCTCCATAAAAATCTGCCGCCTATGAGCTTACAAACTTAAATACCATTGACTATCTTAATTAAAGTAGACAAACTACATTAACAGACGCACCAGGCACAAGTTCAAAGTCACAGAGTGACTACATTATATGAAGCCATTTGTTGGCTCTATAAATCAAATAAGAAATTGTTTAAAGTGCTTATTAAGCACTGCACATCTGGCTTTTTTGATGCTTTACTTACATTGTTCAGTTTTCAGGGAACGACGCACATGAATGCGCTAGTTACAGACGTATCATATAAAACATAAATTTGCCCGAACATTTCGTCTGTTTGTGACGGAATTTCATTCTAGCATTTATCTTTCGTTATGTCAATAAATTTATTCATGCCAATTATTTCCGTCGCTCACAGCGACTCTTATAGAATATCATTTTGCTTGTATCATGTCAACTGAAATTTTTGGATAATTTGGTGTGGAACTTGAAATTATGCAAAACACCTCTAACTTACTTACAAAAGGAAATGGTCTAACCTCCTGTACGAAGGTTTAGACCATTTTGTCATTTTTTTACTTTTCAAAGAATCAAACAGCTATCTTTAACAGCAGTAAAACAAAAAGCGAAGTAACCAACGTTATAATCAATGAAAATATGAAAGCGGTGCGAATAATCTGGTTTTCCTGTCCTAACTTATCAATCGAAGCTGCCGCATTTTGTAGTTTGGCTGGAGATATCACACTTGCCAGACCACCCCCAAAAGCCAGCCCGGCAGTAATAATAATTGACCCTAATAAAGTCATATCAAGGTTCTTCGCTGTTGTCAGCGTATATTTGGCAAACATAGCAATAGTTGATGCCTCACTGCCAGTAATAAATCCGCCGAACAACCCAATAAACGCTACGATAGCCCCGTATGTATCATGAAAATAGATAGCGGAGTAATCTGCCAGCACTTTCACCATACTAGCTGTTTCAAACTGTCCTGTGGCCATACTGTAGCCAGACATATTCATGATTTCACCTATGGAAAAAAATATAGCCGCGGAAAAGACCGGTCTTGGAGCCCGTTTCCACCAGATAGTCAGAGTCTTTTTGATCTGTTGACTCGTGGGGCGAATAAATGGTATTGACATAATAGTACTGATCAGTATCCATGTATATGCATTCCACAACGCTCTCGTGTCAATTGCACTACCATTAGCCGTTATACCAGTAATCGGTAACTTTAGCGTTCTATATAAGAAATTAAAGATATCTTTTGGTATGTTTAAAATTAGAATAAGAACGATCAATAAAATCCAGGGAGTTAGCGCTCGCCACAAAGAATATTGACGCTCATACGCAATCTCCTCGGCAGTTAGTTTACTCTTATCAATTACATTTTTACCTGATAAAATCAGCAGCATTACCATGGCTATAATGACAGCAATGCCACATAACACCCCTGTAAGCACGACTAAATTATCATATTTATTAGTGAAATACGATACAATGCCAATGATCGTTCCTGTAATCAAGCAAGGAATTAAACCTTCTTTGATTCCTCTCCATTGGCCTACAATCCAGAGCATACACAGTCCTATTAAGGTAGAAACTACTGGCAAAAACATGTAAAAAGCCATTCCCGCCTGTGCCAAACTAATCTCGTTTCCTTTACCAAAAAAACTGTTGGCTACATCGACAAACACAACAATTGGGGCACCTAAGAGCGCATAGGTACACAAAGAGTCATACCCTATTGCAGGCAAAGCAATAGCAACTGTAGTCGAGTAACCCATAGCCAAAAGTATCGGTGGCAAAAGCGAAACCGGAGTTGCACCAACTGATACCATTAAGGTACCGAATCCAATATTAATCAGCATAATTTGAATTCCCCGGTTTTCACTGGCTATTGTTTTGATAAAAATGATAATTCGCTTAAGCGCCCCTGTTTGTTCCATAAAAGCCATCTGTAACAAGGAAGTCGCTACAATAAGCGAAACAGCAAATGATCTAATAAAACCTGCAACTGTCGAACGCAGTATTACTTCAATACTCGTCTGAAATACAAAATAAGCAACTACTGAAATCGCTAACCATCCTACAATGCCACTTACATCTGCTGCCTGTTTCCAAATGATCAACATAGCCAAAATAACAACAATTGGCAACAGAGTGAATACTAAGGTCTCCATTTTAATCCCCTTCCTACTTTTGCTAACATCCTAGCAACTTTCTGTAAAAATCCCTCCTAAAATGAAATATATGAAAGACCTGGCTTGTGTCAAGTCCTTTAGGACGCCGGCAAAAGCCTTAGTCGTTCAATCCAGGGAAAGTTAACCTTTCCCTGGATAATAAAAAACTCCCGTCCCTTAATTTAAAATAAGGGACGGGAGTTTATTTCCCGCGATACCACCCTTGTAGAGTCGTTAAACCGGATTGGTTATTGACTCCTCCTCTGCAGAGTACGGGCTAAGCACTAAGCTTACCGATACCCTCTTCACAATAACGGCGGAAGTCCCGGCCACGCCTACCAAGTTCAAAACTATAATAGTTGAACCCTTCAGTTAGCAACTCTGAGGTGTACTTCACGATTCAACTCCAGTCCGGGCTTTCACCAACCGCCGGCTCTCTACGCTGTAATTGAAAGCTACTCTCCTCTTCACAGTCTTTAGGATAGCTATGTAATCAATTGTAACACTACTTTTATCTTATGCATATTTCAGTCAAAAGCAGTATATTGAGTATAATATAACAGTACAGATGTATTTTGTCAATATTCTATGTTCTAAAAACTCTCAGAGATTTCTCCCTAAAACGTGTTATGAGGCCTTTTTTCTGCTGGCTTTTCAATCCCCATATAATAATCTAAGCTGTATTTACCTGGGCCAATAAAAGCCGCTCCGAAAAAGCTTATCCCATCCTCCAGCGACTGCGATGCTTTCTGCAAACCTGTACCGCCCATCATCTGACTGGTGAAGGCTACTATCATATTGCTAACAAGTAACAAACAGGCAGGACGATAAAATAGACCCAGCGCAAAAAGCAGCCCACCGCCAAACTCAGCAAAACTGGACATGAATCCCCAAAAAACCGGGGCAAAATCAATCCCAAAAGTCCCCATCGCCTTGCCAAGCCCTGACCATTTTGCAGTTCCACCAATAATCTTAGGCCAACCATGCCACATAAACATTCCACCTAAACCTAGACGGAATAAAAGTAAGGCCAGGTCTCGATATCGAGAAAGTGCTTGCGCAAAATACCGCAATAATTGTTTCAATAAAATCACGTCCTCTAAATTATCGATCAAAACTTAATGATAAAACACCCATACAGGGCCCTTTTGCGATTCTGCTTCCATTAGCTAACTCTATGTTTAAAACTATCGCACTCTGTTTGCGTATGATATTCCACCTTGTCTCCACTAACCTGAATAGTATCTAACCTGCAAAGTTTGTTATCGTTATATGTACAGGTCTCAACTGAGCATTTTAAACAATCACAAGAACCCGAACTTAACACATTGCTGGTCAACTGAGAATAATGGAGCTTGTTCAAATAAGATCCACAGCAAGTATGACATTGCTCGGTAGCTGAATTACCAACTATATCAACACAATTTGCATAACATATACCGGAATTATTATGAGAACAACCAGTAACCGTACAATTTATTTTTGCCATCTTTCCTGCGCCCCCTTTTATTTAAAATATCTGTCAAGCAACCCCTTAAAAGCGCACCCATGCCGTGCTTCGTCCTTACACATTTCATGAACGGTATCATGGATGGCATCTAAATTGTGTTGTTTTGCTAATATAGCCAGTTGTTTTTTGCCATCACAGGCTCCATATTCAGCCTCGACTCTTGCACATAGATTGGCTTTTGTATCGGCTACAACTACCTCGCCCAACAGTTCCGCAAATTTCGCAGCATGCTCGGCTTCCTCAAATGCAATCCGCTTATAGGCTTCTGCCACCTCGGGGTATCCTTGCCGGTCTGCTTGACGTGACATCGCCAGATACATGCCCACTTCAGTACATTCACCCATAAAATTAGCCCTTAAACCTTCTACTATCTCTACCGGAACAGCTTGCATAACCCCAATCCTGTGTTCATCTGCCCATGCCAGCTCTCCTGTCATTTCTTTAAACTTATCTTTGCTGGCTTTACAAACCGGGCATTTCTCCGGAGGCTCTTCTCCTTGATGAACATACCCGCAAATGGTGCACACAAATTTTTTCATTGAATTTCCTCCGTCTTATCCAGAATGAAATCAACCTTTACAAATATAGTATTGGGATTTTTTTTATAACAATACCTTAAACTATTCAAACCGGCATTCATCCTGCGAAGAAAGACTACCTGACTTGACGTAAATCGGACAGGCCTGAACACGGAAAACCTATAAATGCCGACCAAAATAAAAAGCACCCGCCAACGAGCATACTCCCCCTACCGCCAGATAGAGTAGATAACCACAGGTGATGTTTGCCATATTCCGTCCCTCCCTAAGATACAGTCTTTGCGCTAAAAAAGGATTATCCTACCAAATTAAGCGGAACCAATTTTTGTAGCTTTGTGGTACAATAATATCATTACATTCAGGGAGGCAAGCTATGACAGACCTATCGCTGTTAAAAGATCATCTACATACTATTTATTCCGAAAATCCCTTTGTGACATTGCTGCAAATGGAGATTGTTGAATTGGAGGCTGGCAAAGCTACCCTATTCATGCCAATAAAAACCAAACATACTAACTTTTATAATTCCGCACACGGTGGTGCACTGGCTGCCTTAGCCGATACCGCCATGGGGATGGCCTGTACCACTACTGGTAAAAAGGTAGTCACCCTTGATATGAACTTGAATTATATTCGTGATATACCCTGCCAGGAGGCGCTCACTGCTGTTGGATTAGTAATCCATAATGGCAGCAGAACCATTGTTGCAACAACAGATATTTTTAACAATACACATCAGTTAGTTGTTTCTGCCAGAGCCACATTTTTTGTAACAGGTACCTTTTTCTAAAACAAGATGATAATCGTTAAAGCCCCTGCAATCCAAAATGGACTGCAAGGCCTTACGAGTCAACAAGTTTACACGAAATAATCACTAATCCCTCGCGCTACCGCCCGCGCCATATCTCGTTGCCAAGCTGAGTCTGCCAGTTTGGCAGCTTCCTCAGGATTAGAAATGAAGGCCATCTCCAGCAGCACTGCAGGTGCATCCGTATAACGCAATATATAGAAATTTTGTTCCTTGTCCGGATCACCATCATCCCAATCAGCCCTAAGCTGTAGATCTGAAAAACGGGCTGTTACCTGATTTATAATGCAAGTTGCTAAACGGTCCCCATTCGTCTCGCCCAATGTAGTATAAATCTCAGTCCCATTAGCCTGTTCACTGGCAGCTGAATTGCAATGTAGAGACACCACTAAATCAGCACCCCAATTATTAGCCAGTTCACACCTGTACTTCAAACTATCAGTTTCTACCTGTTCTTCCTTAGTTCTAGTCATCAACACCTGATAGCCGGCAGCTACCAGATGTTTTTTCACCTGACTAGCAATGACTAAATTTATTGTCGCCTCCTGCAACCCCGTTTTACCATTAACTGCACCTGGATCAATATTCCCGCCTGCATGACCAGGATCAAGACATATCTTAGCCATTCTTCCCCCCCCTTTTTTTGTCATTCACTACACTATATTCAATGATTAACTATTTTTATCGATAATAATTAAAATATAAAAGACTTTACTTTTCCCTTATGTGATAGTATAATAATAATTGTCCCTATAGGCACAAGGAATATTTCCATTAGTCCTTCTCATTTAGAGAAGCCCAATGAGTAAATCTTCTAAAGTTAAGCCAGGGTAATCTTTATGAGGAGGTCATATAACATGGCCGAAGACAAAACATTAACATGCCGCGATTGCGGCGCTGAGTTCGTATTCTCAGCATCCGAACAAGATTTCTTTGCAGAGAAAGGGTTCACCAATGAACCTGGCCGCTGTCCGGAATGCCGTGCAGCTCGCAAACAACAAAACCGTGGTGGTTTTGGTGGTGGTCGCAACTCCAACTTCCAGCAACGCGAAATGCATGACGTAACCTGCGCAGCTTGTGGTTGCCAAACTCAAGTGCCTTTCCGTCCAAGCAGTGATCGTCCTGTTTATTGCAGAGAGTGCTTTAGCCAACAAAACAACAGACGTTACTAGGATACAACCCCCTCTTGCTCCTGCAAGAGGGTTTCCTTATTTTTATCCTAATAGAAAATAGCAGGATAAGAGTAACATCAAAAAGGCTTGCGACAAAAACTTGTCGCAAGCCTTTTTTGTTTTTTTCTTGGAAGAAACGTTTGATTGTTTACCTAAATTTTTTTCATCAGCAATACTTCGTTGCCTTGCGCATTATAGATTATTTGATCACAAAACATTTTCATCATCATAATTCCCCGGCCTCGCTCTGACAAGCCCAATTGCTCAAACTTATTGTCTACATCCTTTACGCCTAGTGCATTTATCTGTTTAGTGCTAAAACCTGCACCGTTGTCTTTAACTCTTACGACTATTTTGCTGCCTATTCGTTTCAGTTTCACTTGAATACGTTCACTGACGACCAGACCATTGTTAACGGCCTCATTAATCGCTACCTCAAACAGGACAGCGCATGTTGACATATGTTGCGCAAGGAACTCGGCTATTATTCCTTGCGCCTGGTCAAGCTCGGCAGGGTTTTGGATATTGCATATGCTTATTTTTGTATTTTTCTCCACAATTTCGATACAAACAACAGAGTAATCATCCATTCGTTCAGGCTGACGTGCTAATTTTTTAAACCAGTTTACATACTCCCCAAAGTTTTCCTGTCTACTTACTCCAAATATTTCAAGCAGGTCAGAGGCGCCATCACTCATCATGCAATATATTTCTCCCGCCTTAAAAGGCATTACCTTTGTCTGTACTTCGGCCTTATCAAACATTCCCAGATAACCACTAAATACAGGCACAAGTTCACACTCAGCCGGTTGTGCTGCCAAAAAAAAGTGTATCCCGCCAGTGATAACCTTAAGTAAGTAAGAGGTAAAATCAAATTCAAAATACATTAACCCGGCAAATGATTCTTCGTATAAGTACAGCAGCATGCTTCTATTAATTTGCTGGAAAACCTCTTCATCAATCTCCTTATCGCCAAGCAACCGGTCATCTAACAGCATCTTCACTGTAGCCGTCTGGAGTGCGGTAGCCATCCCATGGCCACTCACATCAACAAGGTAACCGCGCAGTTTTTGCTGCTTTTCAAACCACCGATAGTTAATTAGATCCCCACTGACGGTATTATAGGGTAAAAAAATTGGCTTAATTCGCACCTTAGCTCCGCTAAAGGGTTCCGGTAATGAACCCTCCTGCACCCGGGCTGCCAGCTCAAGTTCGCGCTGGGTTTGCTCTTCCCGCTGTCGAAGCTGTTCTTCAATGCATTTCCGGTCGGTAATATCGACAATTGAAATGGCTCGCTGCTTATTGCTGTCTTCACCAGTATGAATGGGATAGGAGCGCAGCAAAGCCCAGCGTATATCACCATCTGCCCGTAAAAACCGGAACTCATCACTTGTGACATCCATAGACCATCTGTTTTGAAAAAAACTATACCGTACTCTCTCACGATCATCCGGATAAATAATCATATCCACTATTGACTGAGGATTATCTAAACAACTCTGGATGGAGCGCCCTGTTATCCGTTCAAATGCAGGACTAATATACAAAAATTTTTCTTCCTCCATAATCATAAGAACATCGTTGATATTTTCTGCAACCCGACGGAACCGTTCTTCACTCTCCCACAGCTTCGCCTCGATTCTTTTCTTTTCAGTCACATCAATTAAAACCACTAAATGAGCCGGTTGCCCCCCTAACGTTATTTTCGCGGCTTTAACAAGTCCATTGCGAATTTCCCCTGATTTCGCAATAAATTCAATGTCATACGCAGTAGGCTGTTCTCCCCTGGCGATGTTTACCATGATTTGTTTAACACATATCCTGGAGGTTTTAGTAAGATATGATTTTATATCACTGCCAATAATTGAACTTCGTTCATAGCCAAATGCTTTCACGCCAACATCATTAATAAATTTGATAATCCCCTTGTGATAAATCAATACAATTTCCGGAGCATTATTAATAATGGCAGAATATCTTTCCTGGCTTTCCTTTAGCTGTCGCTCAAGCCCTTTGCGGGCGGTAATATCCCGGGAAATGCCCAGTAGCCCTGCAATTTTGCCATCATTATCGAAAAACGGACTCTTTAACGTCTCAAACTCAATTACAGTCCCATCAACCAAAACTGCTTTCTCTTCGGATTTTGTCATTTTTCCGGTTGCCAGCACTTCCCAATCATGTTGTAAACAAACTTGCGCTAAATTCGGGTCTCTGATAATATCCAAAACAGTTTTGCCGATAGCTTCTCCCTCTGATACGCCGTACAGCTTTTCAAGTGCAGCCTTATTACAGCCTAACAATATACTATTGACATCTTTATAAAAGATAAAATCTGGTATGGTGTCAATCATGGTTTTAAGAAATTCTTTTTGCCGTTTTAATTCTAATTCAAGATTTTTTCTGCAAGAAATTCTCCTGGCAAAACCAATGGTACCACTAACCTCACCATCCTCCTCCACTACCGGGACAATATATGTATCATACCAGGCATTGCTACCTGTTGTAGTTTCATAAAATTGATCAGCACTTTGCGGTGTTTTTAACTCCATTACCTTGTTTTCTATTTCATGAAATTGCTGCACCATACTTCCCGGAAAAATATCAACATCCCGTTTGCCTATTATTTCAATTCCGTTTTTAATGCCAAATTGCTCAAAAAGCCTGTTAATTATAAGGTATTGTCCGTTCCTGTTTTTCATCCAAGCCAAACTTGGCATATTATCCAGTAATAATTGTATTTGTCCTAACTTTTGAGCTATCACAACATGATCTCTCCCTCAATTAAACTAAGAACATGCAATCTTCGAATAAGTTTGGCTCTAGACTGAATTTCCTTTCTTTCAGCCTAGAGCCTTCTTACCGTTTCTATTAATTTTAATGGCTAGCAAACTACTCCACCTTACTCGATATGTAAAACCTTATCAAGCCTTGTCCGTTTTAATATCTCAGCCGCCATCCCCTGAACACCCTTCAATACAAGCTTACCATTCTTATCCAGAGTACGTTTGTGAACCGTTACTAACACCCCCAAACCAGAGCTATCAATATACTCCAGCCGCGAAAGCTCCATACTAATATCGGTAACGCCACCTTCGATTGCTGCTAGAAGTTCATCCCGGATTATTCCCGCATCATGTGCATATATTTTTCCATCTAAGGATACACTAGCATGATTACCGTTAATTGTAAGCATATGTTTCATTTTTCAGCCTCCTGTCGTCCGTAATATTAAACTTTGAATTTGTTAATCAGATTTTGTAACTTTTGCGCCATCGCACTGGTCTGCTCGGAGCTAGCTGCGATTGTTTCAATAGTTGCACTGGTTTCTTCCGTAGCGGCCGAAACCTGTTGGGCATCCCGTTCGGTTCGTTCAATGTCTTCCGCCACAACCTCAATTAATTTGACAATTTTGTCAGATGAGGCAATTTCATCATCCGTAACCTTGGCAATTCCATCGATATCATTTACTGTTTCCGCAACAGCCATTAATATATTTTCAAGTGACTTATCTGCCTTATCAACCGACTCAACGCCTGTTTCCACCTCAGCCAGACTGTGTTTCATCGCTACTACCGCGCTATCTGTATTTTCGATAACCTTACTAATCAACTGGGTAATATTATCTGCCTCCGTATTGGATTGTTCGGCCAGTTTTCTGACCTCGTCAGCCACAACAGCAAATCCCCTGCCTGCTTCACCGGCCCGGGCAGCCTCAATCGCAGCATTAAGCGCTAAAAGATTCGTTTGCTTGGCAATTCCAGTAATTGCCTCACTGATCATTCCAATGCGCTGAGAATATTCATTTAAAAGAGCAATTACTTTTTCTGCTTCCCTGGTCTTGGTATAAATCGTGTTCATACTTTGTTTTACCTCAGTAACAACAGTCTTACCACCCCTAGCCGCTTCCACCGTAATCTGGGAATTAGTCGTAGCTGATCCAGCCTTATCTTTGGCAATTTGGATCAAAGAAGATAGTTGTATCAAAATTTGGGCCGTATCTGTACTAGAAGCAGAAGCATCCTGCATTGATTGCGCTACATCCTGAACCTCTTCCGCAATACTAACTGACGCCGTGGATACCTCATTTGCCGATGCAGCCATTTCCTCTGATGCTGCAGCTAATTCAATCGCACTGCTTTTCACCGCCCGGATGACCTCAAGCTGGGCGGTAAGCATAATGTTAAAGGAATGACATAACTGTCCAATTTCATCTTGCGATCTTACAGCTGCGATTACTAGCAGATTACCATTACTGGCCTCCTCCATCAAGTTCCGCAACTCGTGTATTGGTCTGGTAATCTTACGGGCGGCTAGTAGGCCAATAATAATCCCGACAAGGATTGCCACCCCTGCGGCCGTAATTGCCACTACTTTGCTGTGCTTCGCATTGATCACCGTAGTCGTAATCGCTTGCTCAATGCTGTCTTTTTGCACTTTTTCAGCTTCTTTAATCTTAGCAAGAAGTTCATTGGCTGCCGGCGCTAATTCAGTAACAAAACCTTGCATAGCAGCCTCTTTATTTCCCTGCTTAATAAAGGCTATAACTTTTTTCTCGGCCACCTCTGAATACTTGTCATCCAGGATTTTGACTTCGGTTAGCAAACGTCGTACCACCTCTGTCTGCGCTTGATTGATCATTTCCTCTTCCAGGCTGCCATTGGCTGCGGTCACTCGCCTGAATTCGGCTAGATAGCGCTCGTCCCCATAGATAAAATAGGCCCGCGCATTGGCGGTTTTGGCCATGGCATTAAAGGCAATCTCATTGACTTTCTCCAATTGGGGAATATCCTGATTGCCTAAAGCATTAATTTTCTGCTCAGTTTCACCACTTAACTGAATAGTATAGATAAATCCGGCACCTGCAACTAAAATAACTATAAAAAAATAGCCTATCATTTTTTTTGCTAATGTTATATTCATTGCTGTTCTGATTCCCTAGTGAAATCAGTCCCCCCCTATTTAGCATGATTACAATTATAAATTATACCACTCATTTCATTAGTAAACTAGTTTTTTGTTATATTTTGTAAAAAGTTTCATTAAACTATTGTTGCGAAATATACTCCCGCTTAATGCTCTGTTGTTTCATAAACTTCATTTGGAATAACAATCCTTCTCCGTTACACCAAGAAAATTAAATATCTTACTGTGGTGCAACGACAATCTTTACTGGTAAGTTCGATGCACCTGGCGGGCTGAAAGTAAACGACAGTGGATCACCGCTTTCAAAAGTACCTAAGAATGCAAAATCCTGCTGTCTATTATTCCCAACAAAATACAACCTATCGCGTGGTATTGCCAGCGGACTCCAATATACCTCAGGATGGTTTATCTTTATAGCACCGGCATAGTGCCCAGCTATCGGCACAAGATAACATGCAATTCTACTGCCTTTTTTAGAAGGAAGCAACACTTGATAGACAACGCCATAGTTTCCATAATTGACAACCTGGCTGCCATCAGTAGCATCATAACCCTGCAAGTAAGCATCTACTCGATTGTCTGCTAAGGTTATGCCTATTGCCCCATCATGAACTGGATCATATTCATTAAGCGGGGAAATTTCCCGGTTGGCCCCCTCAAATGTACCTCGTAAATGGCATTGATCTGCCGGTAGTACCTTCAATGTTTTGGAAAAACTCACACTATCTTCATCAACGGGTAGCATCACGACTTTCACATTGACCGGGCCATCGACTGAAAAATCATAAATACCATTAATCAGCATATCCGGCATCATCATGGATTCTATATCTGTTGCTAATTGCTTCACGCCCCCTGGGGGAATAGTAATCTGGTAAGGAGCAATATTGTTTTCAGAAAAATATTGTGTCTGTGCTTCCTTTCCTACCGCCATCCAGTTGTATCCCGGTCCACCAATGCTAGCTTGACTGACAGTAACATACGCTGTTTTTTTTCCCTTATTTTCTAATAGTACTGCCATTTTTTTAACATCACTTGATGCATTCACATGGTAGAAGAATAAACGTACCTTTCCTTCTACCAGGTCTTGATACAAAATACCATCATGTTCAACCATCTCCGGACTATCTGAGAATAGAAGTTTACCACCGGATGAACTACTTCTCACTTCCAACTCTGGAAGATTATCAACATCTAAACCACTAGGCCCTAAGGCGGCAAATGTAGCTCCACCTCCCCAGTTTCCGATCACCAGCATAACCAAAATCAGCATCAGTACTTGTTTCATAGTGTCCCCCCACACGGATAAGATAACGAAAAATAAACGACTCATTTAAATTCTGCTAAACTGTGAAATGTCCTGCAACAATTTGTATTTTTTAGTCAGATAATAAGGCATAATAAAAAACCGCAATTTTCCTACCATATCAGGAAGATCGCGGTTTTACTATTTCAATTTTCAAAACATTGTCCCTATCAGAGGCTGTTACAAAATACCCCTCTTTGCTGTTGAGCCTTTCAGCATAGAAACCGGGTATGCCCTTGCTATTCGACTTTTAGGTGTTTAACACCGGGGTATTTTATAACAGTTTAAAGAATATTAAGGAAAGTGTGTTTTTTGAAACACACTCTATCAAACATTTTTTCCTTTTATATAATTAGTGGGAATATATTCCGTATAGGCCTGGACGTGACCGGCATTTATCTCCTCAAAATCCACAATGAAGACTTCCGGGTTTTTCTCCAAATCAAGTTCAATAAGCTTGTTGACTTCGCTACCATCCTCGCTGGAGATAATGCGAACCACAGGAGTATTTTTACTTTTTATGCCAACTCCTAGAATCAAGGCACTTTGCCGGTTATTAAGCCGCACCGTTTTGCCCATGGGATAGATAGCCACATTTTGGTTAAATTTATCGACAAGCTCCGGGTTAAAATATTCTCCTGCCGCCTTGTTCAAAATAGCAGCCGCATAATACACAGGTGTAGGACGGCGATGCGGCATTCCCGCAATCAACCGGTCATACACATCGGCAATACTGATAATCTGCGCATACTCGGAAATGGCATCTCCCGTAAGCCCCATAGGATAACCGCTGCCATTCCATCGTTCATGGTGTTGAAAACAAGCATTAACAATATCAATAGATAAGTTCTCATTTTGCCGTAAAATCTCTAATGTGTAAAAAGGATGCTGCTTGTACTCCTCCATGCCTTCATTGGTTAAATAGTTAGGATACTGCAGTGCCAGGTTCCGGGAAAATTTAACCTTGCCGACATCGTGAAACATAGCCGCCAAACCCAATTCATACAGCTGCTTATTATCATATCCTTTGGCAAGACCGGTCATGACCGACAAGATGCACGTATTTACCGCATGCGAAAACATATATTCTTCCTTACGGCGCATATCCAAAAGATGAATCATATTTTCCGGCTTCTGGTCAAGCTGGTTGACCAAGTCGCTGACAATGTTTTTTATTCGATCAAGCTTTACCCCTTTGCCGAGACGAAAGTGGTTAATAACCTCCCTCGCAGCGGTCATTGCCTGCTGCCGCTGTTTGGGGTCATCGCGGTCTGCTTCTATTTCCTTAGCCATCTCTGGGATTTGGGGATCTCCAACAAACAAAGATATAATCCCTTTATCGCGAAGATACTGAATATATCTTTCCTTTATTTCTATGCCCTCATGCAATAAAACGGTACCATCGGCTGCCATGAGCGGCTTTGATAAATACATACCTGGCTGTATTTCATCTAATGATATGCTCTGCATAGAACCACCTCTTACAATAAGTATAATGTTGCCACCCTATTATATATATCGAGAATAGTGGCAAAATACTTAAAGCTGAATAGCCAAACAAAATTCGACAACGCTAGGGCACGGTACTAACTTCCGTTCTATCCTATACTATCATAAGTGAGGTAACGCCGGCTTCATTGCCGCACCCTATTGCTAATAGATATCTCTAAACAAGCAATGCTAGCTTTTGAAAACCATCATAAGAGAACCAACAACCTAGCAAAATAAGAAAAGCTGCACAAATCATCAGTACCCCTTGGTACAGTCTGTCACTAATAAAATTACGACCTGTATGAAGGATAAACGATACCAAGGAAAACCAAACAAAATCGGATAATATATGCCCCGCAAAAAACGTTATTAAACCTATAGTTCCCAAGCTCATCGCCACTACGACATAGCTCACACCAACCGTAGCCCACCAGAGAGACCAATACGGATTGGTAAGGCTGAGTATTATGCCCGAAATCCAAGGACGCATAGACTGCCGCTCAGTTGTTATTTCTGAACTAATTTCTAACTCTGAAAAGCCCAGCGAAACTTCTCTGTTTTTTGCACTCCTATATATTCCCCACCCAAACCATAGCAAGACTAGACCTCCTATAAGGCCTATCCCCCCGGTCACGATAGACTGCTGAATATAATAGGTAAGCCCGCCAGCCAAACATACTACCAGCAACAATTCAACAATACTGTGACCCAGAACAATTTGCGGACCTACCCAAAAGCCCCGTCTTGGCGTTTCACTTATTGTCACTGTAAGCATGGGTCCTGGCATCATGGCACCAGATAGTCCAACAAAAAATGCTGTTGTAAATAAAGTAATAAAATCCATACTACTCCTCCATCCCTATTCCTATGTAAGCAATCTTAAGACAGTACTTTAATTATATCATTAAAGGCTGCTCTCTAATACTAACTTTCTCTGCACTCATTTTTCCTAATTTCATTACCATATATTAAGTGCAAAAGAAAGCAGCAGCGTTTTACCGCCAAAACGGTTAAAAGCTGCTGCTACATAAGGACCTGGCCCTTATAAGATATGCTTAAGAACTGCTCAGGGTCATTCGACGTTGTAATAACCGAGCATAAGTTGATAGTGCATAGTTTAATATGAAATAAGTGACGGCAATCATCCCAAAGAGAGTAAACACTTGAGCCGTCGTACCATATTTACCCATAATAATCATACCTTTGCCGGTTAGTTCTTCAATACCGACAGCCCAAACAAAAGATGTATCTTTTATAACCGTAGTCCCCTGCGAAACAAGGGGTGGTATCATATTTTTCAGCGCCTGAGGCAGCACAATATACCGAAGAACCTGAACATAATTCAAACCTTGAGATTTGCCCGCCTCCCATTGTCCACTGGGGATAGAGTTCAATCCACCACGAACTATTTCCGCAACAATAGCCGAGGTAAATACCGTCATAGCAGCAATCCCAGCCTGCACTGGCGGCAAATTGGTCATAAACCTAAATCCGAGAATGAACAATAAGGTTGGGGTATTTCGCACTATTTCCACATATACGGCTGCTATTGGCGAAAAAAAACGCTGATCTGAAAACCGGGCTACACCCAAAACAATACCCAGCGACAGACTAAGCACAATGGATGAGATAGCAATTTCAAGCGTGATTAGCAATCCATCAGCTAAGAATAAGAGAATTTCCGGTTTAAAAAGATCACTAATCATGCATTCACCGCCTTCCGCTCCAGTTTTCTAGCATAAGCTGCCAGTGGCAGGCAAAGAATAATATACAGTACCCCTGTCGCAACATAGGCTGGGCCATAGTACAGGTTAGTAGACGACCAGGAATCAGCATGATACATAAGTTCTCCCCCTGCCACCATGGCCAATACAGAAGTATTTTTTATCAGACTTACTGCTTGATTTGTCATCGGAGGAAGAGCCATCCGTTTCGCCTGTGGAAGAATAATATGGCGCATAGCACTCCAGAAGGAAAAGCCTTGTGAATATGCGGCCTCAAGCTGCCCTCGCGGAACAGCTTGGATGCCAGCACGTACAACCTCGGAGATATATGCTCCATGATAAATGCCTACCCCTAATACACCTACCGCGAAGACAGGCAGCATAACACCAAGGTGAGGCAACCCATGATAAAGAAAAAACACCTGAATTACCAACGGGGTATTTTGAATGCTCTCTACATACACTCGCGTAATAGCTTGAAAAAATTTAAACTTAGAACTGCCTAATACACCAAACAGGATACCTAGCGCCAAGGCCAATACAAGAGCAAAAAACGATACCAGCACCGTATTAGCAAAGCCTTCTCCAAATACGGCCCAATCGTGAGCTAATGCGACCCACTTATAGTCCGCAAAAGGTCCGTTCACTATTTAATACCCCACTTTTGAATTAATTTATCTAATTCACCATTCTTTTTCATTTCAGCAACCACTTCATCTACGGCCTTGGCCAATGCAGTGTTAGATTTTTTCGAAGCCACTCCATACTCCTGGGGCGCAAAGCGATCGTTTAAGATAGTAGTGCTGTCATCAAGATAGCCAGCTAAGATTGAACCGTCAACTGAAAATACATCAACACGGCCTGAGTCTAGAGCAGTCTTTATTTCAGGATAAGTACCAAACTCAAGGAACTGAACCTTAACACCAGCCTTATCGGCTTCTTCCTGCAGTGCTTTTCGACTAGTCGCGCTTTGCGCCACCCCGATTTTCTTCCCATTCATATCTTTAACAGATTGAATACCTGAACTTTTCTTAACCATCATGGCAACGCCATCCTTAAAGTATGGCTCGGAAAAATTATAACTTTGTTTGCGTTCATCAGTAATAGTAAATGTAGCAATTACCAAATCTATTTCACCATTATCAAGCAAAGGGCCTCGTGTCTTAGCAGTCACGCCCTGAACATCAACCTTAGCAGGGTCACCGAGAATTTTTTTAGCAACAGCCCGGGCAATATCAATTTCTAAGCCATCAATCTTATTTGTTTGCGGATCTTTAAAACCGAACTTTGGTACATCAACCTTAACGCCAACTTTTAGTACACCGCGGTCTTTAATCGCTTTAATATCAGCTGCACCATCACCCTGCGCACTTTGTGCCGACTTATTTGTACCACAGCCGACTACCAGAAGCCCAACTATCATTACTATACATAATAAAAAAGCACTACAACGTTTCATACTCACCATTCCTCTTTTTATAATAGTTTACTTATCAATGGGAACGAAGAATCTTGCTCAAAAACAACTTGGTCCTATCATTCTCCGGGTTAACAAAAAAGTGTTCTGGTGTACCTTCTTCCACAATTCGGCCCGCGTCCATAAAAATCACACGGTCAGCAACCTGCCTGGCAAATCCCATTTCATGAGTTACTACTACCATCGTAATGCCTTCTTTTGCTAAATCCACCATAACGTCCAGTACTTCTTGTATCATTTCAGGATCAAGCGCCGAAGTAGGCTCATCAAAAAGCATGACCCGTGGTTTCATAGTAAGAGCACGAGCGATTGCTACCCGTTGCTGCTGTCCACCTGACAATTGAGCTGGATAGGCATTCGCTTTTTCCTTAAGCCCAACCCGGTCTAAAAAAGCCATTCCCGTTTCCTCAGCCTCACCCTTAGGCACTTTTTTTATTAATATTGGTGCCAATGTTAGATTTTCCAAGACTGTCTTATGAGGATAAAGATTAAATTGCTGAAAAACCATTGCAACTGATTCCCGCACTTTGGCTACATTCGCTTTAGGCGCTGTCAATTCAACTCCGTCGACAAAAATTTTGCCGCTTGACGGTGTTTCAAGGAGGTTCATGGAGCGAATTAGTGTACTCTTACCAGAACCACTTGGCCCAATCACTACAACCTTTTCACCTGCAGCCACCTTCAAATCAATGTCCTTAAGAACATGATTTGTGCCGAAGTGTTTCTGTACCCCTTCCATTGTAATCAAGTTTCTTCCTCCTCTCTTGAACAAATAGAAAACGCCTGTCTCCCAAATAGAGAACAGGCGTCTTTGCCAATAAATTTTGTTTAAATTATGATGTTAACCATCAATAAAGTATGTTACTAGTATACATATAACAAAACGTAATGTCAACGATGAATTAATTATCTACCAATTTCCCAAAGGAAAAGCAGAAATATAAAGTTACAGCTGAGGTCATAGTGTCTCAGTTATATTATTCTTTTATTTGCTCCGCAATAATTTCAGCTACATGCTTAATTTTAATATTCGGCGCTTGTTTATCCAAGCCACCTTGGATTTGCATCATGCAGGCAGGACAACCCACAGCAATTACATCAGCACCGCACTCTTTAATATTATCGATTTTTTTCTTCAGTATTGGCATAGAAAGTTCAGTATATTTAATACCAAAAGCACCAGCCATACCACAGCATTTATCGCTGTCTTGCATTTCAACAAACTCATAACCCTGGGCCGAGACTAATAACTTTCTTGGTTCAGTGTAGATGTTAAGGCCACGTTTCATATGGCAGGAATCATGATAAGTGACTTTCGATCCGCCAACTGATTTTTTAAGACGACCAAGCTTTTCGTACTCACTAGCCACAAAGCTTGTAAATTCGCGAACACTATGAGCTAGTTTCACAATTCTCTTGCTCCACTCCGGATCATCTTTAAATAATTCAACATAGGTAAGATGCCAGGTTTCAGCACATGTTGGGCAAGCAAACATAATATAATCAGCTTTGGCTTCTTCGAAAGCAAGAATATTCTGTTTGGCAATTTTTCTGGCCGTTTCTAGATCACCCATACCAATTACCGGCTTACCACAGCAACTTTGGGCTTCAGGAAATACCATTTCCAGATTGAGATCCTGTAAGACTTTATAAACAGATTCGCCAATTTCCGGGAAAACAAAATCAATATTACAACCGCTGAAGAAGGCTATCCGCTTTTTAGGCTTCTTCACTTGTTTTGTAACCATTTTCACCCGATCTCTAAAAGGTGTATCCGCAACAGCAGGCAAGCTGCGATCTTTTGCTAATCCGGCAAAAAATAACGGCAAGTGTCTGATTAATCGTCCGGTTGTAAACGGCTTTTGCCCAATGGAAGCCAAACGCAATAAATTATGGAATACCTTGCGGTTAGCAAGAACATTTTCAAAAACTGCTTTTACACCAAAGGGCAGTCCTTCTTGCTCAACAGTTTTAGCACGCAAGTACTCAATTAATCCTGGAATATCAATTTTTCCAGGACAGATTTCAGTACAACGGCGGCAGCCAATGCACATTTCGTTAATTTGTTTAAAATCATTCATGCTATTCAATAAAGCAGTTAAAATAGCTCCAATTCCACCCGCATAAATATGACCGTAAACATGTCCACCAACTAAAGTATAAACTGGACAAACATTTAAACAAGATGCACACCGAACACACTGATAGATTTGTTTGAGCTTATCATCTTTTGCAGCTCTCAGCCGTCCATTATCAAAAAGAATGACATAAAGTTCCTTCTCTTGTTCCACCCATTGTCCATCTTTCTTTACCAGAGCAGGCGCAGGTCCGGAAATCATGCTCATGTAACTCGTCATCAACTGACCGGTAGCATTTCTAGGTAATGTACTTAAAATGGGTACAGCGTCTTTAATTGTCGGAATTAGCTTTTCATAACCAATGATAACAACTTGAATAGGTGGTAATGTGGCAACTAAACGAGCATTTCCCTCATTGGTTACTAAACCGATGGCACCATTTTCCGCAATACCAAAGTTGGCTCCAGTGATACCCATATCCGCTAGCAGAAATTCATCGCGCAATGTAACTCTGGCTTCTTGAACCATCAGGGCAATATCAGGCTCAATATCCTTATGCAGTTCTTGCGAAAAGTATTTGGCCACTTGGTTACGGTCCAGGTGAATGGCAGGCATAACCATATGCGAAGGTTTATGACCAGCGATAGAAATAATCCATTCCCCTAAATCTGTTTCTTTTACATAGAGACCTTTTTCCTCCAAGAAATGGTTTAGATGAATTTCTTCTGTGGCCATTGACTTAGATTTTGCAATCCGTTTAACACCCTTTTCCTGGCATAAATTATATAGATATTGCTTGAGAGCATCTCCGTCTTTGGCCCGAAAAACTTTACCGCCGCGCGCAGTCACTTGTGCTTCAAATTGATCAGCAATTTCCTCAATTCTATCTACCGTGTCTATTTTCATATCCCGCACGGAATTACGCAATGCATCAATATCTTCCACATTTTCATAGGCTTTAGCGCGAGCGATAGGATACGCTTCGGCAAATCGGTTTAAAGCACCGCGTAAAGTATTGTCCATTAATTTTTCATTAATCTCTTGTTTTAGGTTGCGGCTAGAACTTGTCACTATTTATACCCCCTTTATCTCTTCATCAATAGCGATAATTATTAGTTGGCTAGGGCCATGTACACCAATAGTTAGAACTCGCTCAATGTCTGATGTACGGCTAGGCCCAGTGATGAAGCTGATATATCCCCGGTCAAACACTTTAGAAATTACCTCAAAAGCCGTTTTTATATCAGAGGCAATATGATTGCTATTTAAAATAACAATAGATATTGGTGGAAGAGTAGTAATCAGACGCTGCTCAATAGCCAGCCCGTCTTCACAAACACTGCCTGTTTCAGCAATAGCAAACTCAACACCGGCAATACCAATATCTGCTGTATCGGCATGATTGCGAATATCAGATTGCGTTGTGTATAATTGCACGCCAATCATTTTAAAAGTATCTGCCAAGCCATTAGCTGGAGATATTACTTCCTGGGTAGCAACCACTTTTTTCGCATTATTAGTTTTAATGATATCAAGAATGGCTGTTTGTGCTTCTATTGTTGTTTTTACCCGAATGACCTTAGCGGCAACATTTTGGGCACGAGTTCCGAATTCGTTAAAAAACTGATTACCAAATCTTTCCTTAGGGAATGCTTCTTTCCAATTTTTACTTATTTTTTTCATACTTCTTCACTCCTTTTTTTTATTTTCACAAAAAATATCGTGTTTGCGGTATGATGGTATGGTGGTCTGACCAGTATATTCTGAATTAGATAACAAAAATCCTTCTAGCGTGACAAAATTATATTTTTATATTTTTTTGAATTATCTCAATTTGCAAGCAGGATTTTAAATATATAATGTTGAAATGCACATACACTGGTCAGACCACTAGTCCAGGTGATATGTTAAAATCTTGGTTATTGAGAGCGAGGTGAGATAAAAAATTAACCTTTGAGGCAATTTATCGCTAATTTCCATAGGTAAAATTAAGAATAGAGGTGTATATGATGACATGGACTCAAATTTATGATCCTATGAATAATTTGGCAATTTCATCCCTCTTTGCTGTAATTCCCATTATCGTAATTTTCTATCTTCTCGCTATTCGCCGTACTCCAGGACAAATTGCAGGTGCTATCGCCGTTACTTCTGCGGTCTTAGTTGCAATTTTTATATACAAAATGCCAGCAGCCCTTGCTCTTACAGCTACAGGAATGGGAGCTTTTTACGGAATATTCCCAATTTTTTGGATTGTTCTTACTGCCATCTTTATTTACAATATGACGGTTGAGACAGGGCAATTCGAAATCGTAAAAGATTCCATTGCTACTATTACAGATGACCGTCGTTTGCAAGGTCTTTTAATCGCCTTCGGTTTTGGTGCCTTTTTAGAAGGGGCAGCTGGTTTTGGTACTCCTGTTGCTATCTCTGCAGGCATGTTGGTAGGGCTTGGCTTTAGTCCGCTTTATGCTGCCGGCTTATGTTTGATTGCAAATACTGCTCCAGTTGCTTTTGGTGGTATCGGTATTCCAATTATCGTTGCCGGACAAGTTACAGGTTTAGATACAATGAAAATCAGTGCCATGGTCGGCAGACAATTGCCATTTCTTTCTGTTATAATTCCCATCTGGTTAGTCCTGTTAATGTCTGGTTGGAAGGCTACCAAAGAAGTTTTACCCGCATGTTTAGTTGCAGGTGTATCCTTTGCCGGTGTGCAATGGTTTTCTTCAAACTATATCGGACCAGAACTTCCCGATATTTTATCTTCACTTGCCTGTATCATCTCGTTGACAGTCTTTCTAAAATTTTGGAAGCCAGCAAATATATGGCGCTTTGCTAAAGAACCAGCACCTACAATTGTTACCAACAAGAATAATTTGACGTTTGGCAAAGTAGTCAAAGCTTGGTCTCCCTTTATCATTTTGACTGTAATGGTTATTTTGTGGGGCTTAAAGCCAGTAGTTGCAACGTTAGACTCTGTTACTCTTAAAATATTAGTTCCCGGTTTAGATAAACTTGTTGTTCAGGCCGCACCAATTGCAAAAGTCCCAACAGCAATGGCGGCACTATATAAAGTAAACTGGTTGAGCGCCGCCGGTACTTCCTTATTTATTGCAAGTATAATCACAGCAGCAGTATTAGGTGTTGGCCCCGGAAGGTTTATTTCCATTTTTACAAAAACGGTATTACAATTACTAAAACCTTTAATTACTATCCCCTGTGTGCTTGGTCTAGCTTATATCATGAATTACTCGGGAATGAGTTCTACACTCGGTTTATTCCTAGCAGGAACAGGATCTTTATTCCCGTTCTTTTCACCATTCTTAGGATGGCTTGGTGTTTTTTTAACAGGCTCCGACACTTCTGCCAATGCATTATTTGGAAATCTACAGGCGGTCACTGGAACACAGGTTGGTGTCGATCCCATTTTAACAGTAGCAGCAAACTCGTCCGGTGGAGTTTGCGGAAAAATGATTTCACCGCAAAGTATTGCCGTAGCAACTGCAGCTTCCGGCTTAGTTGGTAAAGAAGGAGACTTATTTAGGTTTACAGTAAAACATTCTCTGATTTTAGCTGTTATCGTTGGTATCATGACTTATCTACAGGCTTATTTCCTAACCTGGATGATTCCGTAAAACCAGTATCACCCTTGACAGAATAAGCAACAGGAGATAGACTCTTACTAAAAAATAGTGTATGATTAAACTAGAATATTTGTAAGAATGGTACGCTATACGTAGTTACCAACATAATACATGGCGGGCAGCAACCTATGCAGCCCGCCATGTATTTGATAGTGGTTGAAACCACCATAAGTCAGCAAAAATATTACTAATAAGTACGGAGGATCATATGTTTAAACCAGTTAAAACAAAAAAAATCTATGAAGAAGTAATTGAACAAATCAAGAAACTAATTGTTGATGGCAAACTGCAGCCAGGCGACAAATTATTATCCGAACGTGAACTTTCGGACCAATTAAATGTAAGCAGGGCTTCTGTACGTGAAGCATTTAGTGCGTTAGAGATGATGGGAATTATTACAATTCGCCCAGGTGAAGGAAGTTTTGTTCGCCAAGTTTCCTATGAAGGCATGTTAGAACCCTTATCTTTCTTATTGCAGGTTGACGTTGACGATGTTATGAAATTATTGGAAGTACGCAAAATTTTAGAGCTGGAAATTGCAGCTTTAGCTGCAGAACGTGCTACTGAAGATGACATTGAAGCTATTCGGCAAGCCTTACAGCGTATGGTTGATGAAGTCAATTCCGGAGAAATTGGTGTTGCAGCAGATGCTGAATTTCATTTTGCAATACTTAAGGCTGCCCATAACCCAATATTAATTAAATTGATGTGTGCTGTTTCTGATCTTATGACTAGTACTCTTCACTTTTCGAGACAAAAACTTTTTTTGCAGAAAGATATGCCAAAGCTCCTGCATGAATCACACTGTTCTATTTTTCAGGCGATTATCCAAAAGAAACCTCAATCTGCCCGTAAATTAATGGAGAAACATTTAACCATGGTAGAACAAGCCATGATACAACTAAAAAAAGAAGAAACAACAGACTTAAGTACACTCAACGATGTTACAATTGACCATAAAATAGAAACAAACTTTGGCTTTCCCTCTTGAATTAAACATATATAGATTGGAACTACTAGTTTACTCTATATATAATCCCATAAAGATTTTTTTTAAAATAAGCTGGTAAGTCTTTATAGGATCCTATATAGAATTAAATATGACGTTCTAAACCTTTTCCTTAATTCCGGACAAGAGAGCGTTGAAATATAGTATCTGCTTTAATTTGTAGATTTACTTCTGCTCCAGCCTTAATCACAGCTTCTTTTCCTTTTATAAATACACCACCCAAGGAATATCTTACTAAAATATTTGGTTTATCACCACGCAGATAAATTCTCCCATCCACAGGTAACGAATTACCATCCTTCGTTTTAACTTCAGAAAAGACAACTTCAATCTGCCCATCTCTGTCCCAGGATCTGGCCTTCTTTACTTTTGTGATAATGCCCTCAACATCAGTATTAGCTAGAACTACTGTATCGTCTCCAACCATTATGTCCTCTTTAACTTTAAAATGTACTTTCTCATTGTGCTTGTTTTTTTGCGAACTTATGCTATCCACTGCCTGAATTTTAATGATTGTTCCTTTGGCAATTACTAGTTCTTGCGGCATATTTGCTGTAGCTGTTTCAGTAGCTGACACAGATGAAACGCTAGCCGTTATTATCATAATGATTAGAATAGCCACTACACTATACGATTTAAGATTCATGCTAAACCCGCCTCCAAATAATTAGTCATGTTAATTATTAGTTTCAACTAACTAACTTTAAGCTTAAATTTTTATTTATTAAACTCAGTAACAATTTTTTTCAAGACTGCTGTGAAATGTTTTTTCTCATCATCAGCAAGACACTTTGTCATCTTGTGCGCAAAATGAAAATAACCCCTGCTCTCCATCTCTAAAAGCTCTTTCCCTTTTTCCGCTAAGTATACATGGAAAACTCGTAAATCTTCTTCTGACTGCTGCTTGTAAACCATATTACGCTTGATCAATCTATTAACGATGTCCGTGACAGTTGATTTTTGGACATTAAACTTTTCTACCAACTGTTTAAATGTAGGCGCATCCATTTCATTAATTGCATGAAGATAATGCAGTTGCGTTATCGTTAGATTTAATAACTCTCCGCGGTCTGATTCTTCCTTATAAGTCCGCATGGACTGCCGCATAGATTCTGATAGCATATCAATGTATTTTACAATAAGAGCTTCTGTTTCCATCATATCTCCTTCAATCCTTATAAGCACTCTGTATTACATAACAATTATTTTAGACACCGGCATACGTAAACTGACCGGTTGCCTATATTTTTTTACATAGCCTATCCTTATTACAAACTGTATACTTCCCCTATGACCAAGCTCTTTAGTCAATTCCAGCCGCCAAGGTTCTTCCTCTAATATCTGGGTCATAGGATGAAAAGCAATTAACTTCTCTCGCGCACGCAGCCAAGCTGACTGTAATACTCTCCCCGCATTTATCAAGTCGGTTACAGTAGAACTATCGCTTTTCACAACAAGCCACCCGGCACAATTTTTTACCTGCTCCTCAACTAACTTTATCGTCTCATTTTTAAACGTCTTACCCAATACATCATCTTTACTGAAGAAGTGTTGTGCATACCAACGAATAATCCCTTCCATTTCCATACTTTCAGGCGTAAGTCCATTACAGTATTCGCTTGCCTCCCGCTTACTCCATCTTATCCATTGAGCTAACTCTGTCTGAGCATCTTCTCTGTATACTTGAGCTTTATTTGCCTGCAAGTTCGCTTGCCTAATATATGACCCTTCGTTAGAATTCAGCGGATAATAAAATACTGCATTTTTATTATTTCCTACCAGATGATTTATATCTTCCTCCCTTATCGGCGTATTCAGCAACTGTTTTCTTACAGTCCTCCGTTCTTCGATCACCTTCTCAGAAACACTTATCTGTTTCCCTTTAATTAGTCGTACTTCTGCTATCTCAGAGCTAAAGTTATCTTTTCCTAAAATATCAATTTCCGCCTCATATCCTTGTATTCCCGCCGCCATCGACAGATTTTCTATAAAAGCTCCAATGGATACCATCATCTCTCTATTATCAGGATCAACAGCTGGCAGCCATCGTTTCCTATCTGATCCTATTACCCATCGTTTCGGACCTTTAATTGTTATCAGCCAAGGCTGCGTATTGTGACCACTAGGAGCAAGGGATGCCAAATATACTATTTTAATTTCATCTTCGCTTAAACCCGGTATCTGTTGTAAAGGGCAACCCATCCTCATTGTAGCTTCACCCTCCATCTGCAGCCAGGAGTATGAAACTGATCCAACCCCAAGTGCAATTCCCCCGGCACAAATAGTTCTTATAAATTCCCGCCTGTTCAAATAGCACTCCCCTTCACCCATTTCTTTTTATTAGTTAGTACAAACTAACTATATTAAAACATATTTTCTTACCTTTGTAAATACCTGCTAAACTATTTTGTTTTTTCTTTTGGATTCTGGAAAGGCTTGCGGAAAAGATACTGCCCATTGGGATTATCCGTACATACCTTCCCGTTTTTTACCACATGTTGGCCTCTGAGAAAAACATGAATAGCCTGCCCCTGCTGCTTCATTCCTTCATAGGGACTATAATCCACCTTATGCGCATGAGTGGCAGCACCAATGGTACTCTGCCGCTGCTCGTCCCAAATCACCAAATCCGCATCACTGCCTGGAGCTATTGTGCCTTTTTTGGGAAAAAGGCCAAAGAGTTTCGCTGGCTGGGTTGCTACTTTGTCAACAAACTGGGTAAGGCTAATTTTCCCGGCCTTGACGCCATAGGTATATAAGAGCCCCAACCGATGCTCTACGCCAGGTGCACCATTGGGTATTTTGCTAAAATCCCCTCTGCCCACTTCTTTCTGACCATGGAAGTTAAAAGAGCAATGGTCGGTAGCAACAGTATCCAATATACCGGCTTTCAGCCCATTCCACAAGTACTCCTGGTTTTCCTTTCCTCGCAGCGGAGGCGAGATGACATATTTGGCACAGGAAAAACTAGTGTCCTGATACATACTATCATCAAGCACTAAGTATTGAGGACAGGTTTCAGCAAACACCTTGACGCCCCGGTCCTTGGCCTTAGCTACTGTCTCCAAGGCCTCCCGGCAACTTAAATGGACTACCAAAACGGGCGCATCGGTCGTCTCAGAGAGCACCATCAGCCGGTTTACCGCTTCCTGTTCCACCCGCGGTGGGCGGGATAAGGGATGATAGGCAGGCGTTGTTTTCCCTTGCTGGTGAAACTTTCTGATCAGATTATCAACAATGTCACCGTTTTCACAGTGAACACAGGTTAGAATACTACAGTCCCGGCTACGATCCAAAACTTGAAATAGCGTGTTGTCATCTACCTGCATTACATTTTTATAAGCCATGTACAACTTTACTGAAGATACACCGGCCTCCCGGCTAAGCCAGGGTATTTCCCGGGAAACGTTGTCATTCCAATCGGTAATAGCCATATGAAAACCATAATCTGCATAACATTTGCCGTCTGCTCGCTGATGCCAGTTTTCCAGACCTTGTTTCAAGGTTTCTCCTTTAAACTGAGTGGCATAATCGATAACAGTAGTGGTGCCGCCGAGGATGGCAGCCTTGGTACCACTGGCAAAATCATCAGCAGTAGACATGGCACCTACCGGCAAATCAAAATGGGTATGAGCATCAATACCGCCAGGAAATATATAACACCCCTCTGCCGATAGCACCGTATCGCCCGCCTGCGTCACTTGACTGCCAACAGCAGCAATAATCTCCCCTTGGATACGAATATCGGCTTGATAGCAAACAGTGTCTGTGACAATCTTTCCAGCACGCAAAACAATTCCCATAAAACCGCCTCCTCTCCAGGTAGCTGTCAGTCGTGTTCACCGAAAACATGATGTGCTGCTTACTAGAGTGTGTTTCAAAAAACACACTTTCCTTAGTATTTTTTAAACTGTTATAAAATACCCCGGTGTTAAACGCCATGAAGTCGCACAGCAAGGGTATACTCGTTTTTATGCTGAAAGGCTCAACGGCAAAGAGGGTATTTTGTAACAGTCTCTACTATACAGATACAGACACCAGTTGAAAAGTCGTAACGTCTACCAGACCTTCATCTGTTAGCTTTAAGGCTGGTATGACCGGCAGGCTTAAAAAAGATAAAGTCATAAAGGGATCGTATTCTTCCTTTACCCCTAGATTACGGGCAATTTTGTGCAGCTCTGCCAGTTTTCCCTGTACCTCGCCAATACCCCTGTCAGTCATCAGCCCGGCCAATGGCAAAGGCAGGCTGCCAAGAATATCCCCCTGACCGGCAATTACCAGTCCGCCCTGAATATGTTCAATTTCCTTGATGGCCAGCATAATATCTTCATCTGTTGCTCCCACCACCACCAGATTATGAGAATCATGGGCAATGGTTGATGCTATGGCTCCCTGCTTAAGGCCTAACCCCTGTAGCAGTCCAACACCTACTTTACCAGTGCCTTTATGGCGCTCCCACACCACCAGTTTTAAAATATCCCGGGTGATATCGGGAACAAATTCTCCCTGAACTATTGGCATTGGCAGTTCTAAAGCAGTGGTTACCAACTGGTGTGGCACTAAACCAATCACTCTGGCGCGGGCAGACCGGGAAGGAAGCCGCAGCTTATCCCTACTGAGTTCTCCTAAATGCAAAGTATTGCGAACCCATTTATCGTCTACGATAAAGTTCATGGCCAGTGGTTTTCCATTTTCCGCTGCCAACTGTCCATCTTTAAAAACCATAGACGGACGCCAGTCTTCCAGATTGTCAAATACCAGTAAATCAGCCCGATACCCAGGTGCAATCGCACCCAAATCACCAAGCCGAAAGTAATTAGCCGCATTTATGGTAG
Organism: Sporomusa sp. 246TCP1; assembly: GCF_057319775.1. Lineage (NCBI taxonomy): Bacteria > Bacillati > Bacillota > Negativicutes > Selenomonadales > Sporomusaceae > Sporomusa > Sporomusa sp. 246TCP1. The sequence continues at coordinate 3,245,900 of NZ_CM170492.1, forward strand.
CCATTTGCAGCACCCAGGCCAAATCTGTACCTGCAGCTACAGCTAACTTAACCAGATGATTGATGTGACCCTGTTCAATTAAATCCTCCGGATGACGGTCGTCGGTAGCAAACAGACAGCGTCCTACCGTGTACTGATTTACTGCCGGCAACAGCTTAAGCAAATTATGGGCCGCCGAACCTTCCCTCAGCATGACATGCATACCTTGCGCCAGCCGTTCTGTTGCTTCTTTCGCAGTAACACATTCATGATCAGAACAAATCCCGGCGGCAATATAACCAGTTAACTCTTTTCCTGCTAAGCCGGGGGCATGGCCGTCAACCAGCTTACCCTGGGCCAGACGAATTTTTTCGAATACATCTTCAGATTTATGGATTACTCCGGGATAATTCATCATTTCTCCCAAACCCAGTACCCGGGGATGGTGGATAAACTCAGCTAACTCCTTTGCCGTCAGTGTAGCGCCGGCATTCTCCAACTGAGTAGCCGGTACACAAGAAGGCAACATGATATATACGTTTAAGGCCAGCTGTTCAGTGGCACTCAGCATATAGCGAAGGCCTTCCACTCCTGCCACATTGGCAATTTCGTGGGGATCAGCAATAACCGTTGTCGTGCCACTAGAAACTACGGCACAGGCAAATTGGGCAGGACTTACCATAGCACTTTCGATATGAACATGGCCATCAATAAAACCCGGAGTTATGTATTTTCCTGTACCATCTATTTCCTTGCGGCCACTATATTCGCCAACCCCGGCAATATAACCATTGACAACAGCCACATCACCCTTAGTAAACAGACCTGTAAATACATTAAATACATTGGCATTTTTCAGCACCAAATCGGCAGTAGTGTTTCCTAAAGCCGTATCTACCAATTTTTGTACCTGATTCATGCTACACCTCCCTGGAAATTTGGCGTCCTTTCCCTAATGCAACTGTTTCCTCTATTTCATGTAACTTCCGATACAATGTGGCAATACCAATTCCCAGTTGCCTGGCAGCAGCCACTTTCCCCTGGGTAGTAGCTTCAAATTGCCGCAGAACTTGCTTGATATGTTCCTGTTCTACCTGCCGCAGTGATTTGAACTCCTTTGCCTGCTGTTCATTTAGTTGAAAATCCTGACTGTCAAAAAAGTTGCGGGGCAGAGTATCCCGAGTCAAACAACCGTTTTCATCTGCCATATTAATCATAAATTCAACCGTATTTTCCAGTTCCCGAATATTGCCCGGCCAACTGTATTGCCTTAATAACCCCATGGTTTCCCGGTCAATACCACGAATTTTTTTGTTAAACAAACCACCGTATTTTTCCATCATGGAATCCACCAGCGGCTCAATATCCTCCACTCGTTTACGCAGTGGAGGTATCTCTAAGGGAATTACATTTAACCGGTAATATAAATCTTCCCGAAACTTTTTTTCCTTGATCAGTTCTTTTAAGTCTTTGTTAGTAGCGGCAAGGATTCGTACATCCAAAGATAGCAACTGGTTAGAGCCTATGCGCACCAGTTTGCGTTCCTGCAGTACCCGCAGTAGTTTGACTTGCAAATATAGGGGCATATCGCCAATTTCATCTAACAAGATAACCCCTCGATTGGCCAGTTCAAATTTGCCGATTTTTCCCCGGGGATCTGCCCCGGTAAAGGCTCCTTTAACATAACCAAATAACTCACTTTCCAACAAAGTGTCAGGTATCGCAGCACAGTTGATGCAAATAAACGGCTTGTCACTACGATTGCCAACAGCATGAATCGCCCTGGCAACAACCTCCTTACCTGTACCACTTTCTCCGGTTATGAGCACCGTGGAGTTGGAATCGGCAATTTTCGTCAGCCTACCCTTAAGCTGCTCGGTTATCAGGGAACAACCGACAATATTATCTAAGGTAACTGGCATTGCCACCTTGGTTAAGTCATAAATACCGGATTTTACATTTTTTATTTCATCAAAGATAAAAATCCGGTCATAGGAAGCCAGGCCTGACGATACAGATAATAAATTGCCCATAAGAAAATAGGTATTATCGTCAATGACTACCTTGTATTCCTCCACCCCCAGCATAGAGTCACTGGTAGCAACCATAGCAATTTGTTTTTGCAAACAATCGGCAGTAAGATGGAGTTGTTTGCAGGCACTGTCATTAATCTGAACAATTTTGCTGCTGCCATCCAGCACCAGCACCCCTTTGTCCACATTATCAATGACTTGCAGCAATATCTCCATCATATGCTGATTACGTTCACTTTCCTGGCGTTCATAAGCTTTAACACTGATAAAATCAGCAATCTGCTCCATAAACAACTGGTAAAAGTTTAAATCCTGCAACAGTTGCTTCTTTTGCGCTTCTTCAAAGCAAATCAGACCGATAACCCCGATTATCTCTTCACCCAAGGTAATGGGGGTGCACAATTCCAGTTTTTCCTCACAACATCCCTGTTTGGGACAGACACTGCATAATTCATGTTTGCCCGGCTCTTCGATAAACTGGGATTTTCCTGTAGCCAACACATGTTTATAGACAAAGCCCTCCTGGGACATATCTTCATTAAGGCTCTGATCATAGCTACCTGTACCAGCAATGCGGAATAAGTTAGTATCCACAATTTCAACATCGACGCGAATAACATGGGCAATAACTTTGGCATATTGAATAACAGCGTCTTGGATTTCCTGTAAAATTGTTTTTTTCATTTTCTTTGGTTCCGTTGCCTTTACTGATTTATGGCTGCAACCTGATTCGCAACTGATCTATGGGTTTCAAAACATGGCTCTTCCGGCCAGCCGCCCAACATAAAAAGTGCTTCCAGCACACCCCCGCCCACCGACCGGGCTTTATCTGATATGGCATAGCAATGCTCAGATACACAGCGGGGATCAATATCACCGACTTTTAGTCCTGGAGTTACAGTAAGTCCGTCCCGAAGCAATCCACGCAAAACACCCGAAATAGTAGCTCGCACCGGCAATCCGTTTACCTGCGCCACAGTATCGCCGGCCTCTACCTGCTGGGCAATCCGACACAATGATTGAAAAATACCTTTACAGGGAGCCCGCAAAATACGTTCTTGTGTATAGCCGGCAATTTCGCCGGGAATACCAGTATCAGGTAAAGCTTGTCCCTGAGTAATAACCTGACCCAGATAATGGCCGCGTTTGGTTTCCACAACCGCATGCACATCAACGCCGGCTGTAAAGCCAGGCCCCACACCGATAACCACCGGGGCATCCCCTAGTTGGGTTCCTAGATTTCGTTTGGCCAAAATGGCATCAACTACCCCCCAGGGCTTACATAATTCAACAACTGTAGCCGACTCATCAATAACCACAGCAATTTTTCCCTCATTCACTATCTGCACAGCCTTATTGATCTCGGTTTTTACCGCCGTTACCCCTTCTACTACTGCTACTCCGTTAAAGACTGCTTCCGCAAAAGACACCGTCCGTCGAATCACTGTAGGTTGGGCTAACTCGGTCATAATGATCTGAAAACCGCTGCGAAATAACCGGTGAGCAATCCCTGTTGCCAAGTCACCTGCACCTTTTATTACGATTAATCGGTCCATAACATCCTCCAAATCCGCCCTCTCGACGATATTACATAATAAAAATTCGCTTGCCCCTGCTTTTTCCCCTTCCTATTGCTGTGAATATTACTCATTATTCTCTATATTTTCATAGTAAACAGCGTTTCTTATACCACACATTTATGGCAGCTTATCCATGTTGTCCCACAGGCGCTGAGCAGCCTTGCAGGCTTTTTCATAGATAGGACTGACGTCAAAGGCAAACTGTCTGTTTTCCAGGATAACCTTGCCGTTAATGATAACAGTAGTCACATCACGGGAGTTCATGCCAAAGACAATGTGACCGCCAATGTTGCCAGGTACAAGCGGCGTGGGAGATTGGTAATCAAGCACAGTCAAATCAGCCTTGCAGCCGGGAGCCACACGACCGAAATCAGCAGCAAAGTAACGCTTCAATATCTCGTTGCCGTTGTACAAAAACTTCAGGTAACTGTCAGGCCACATTGAGCCGGCAGCATCTTTATGTTTGAAGTAAGCAAATTTCATTTCTTCCCACATATCGCTGCCCATGCCGTCAGTTCCCAGGACCAGGTTTTTATATAGCGGCAATTTGGTGCTGTAGCCAACATTATTGTTCATATTGGAGCGGGCATTGTGAGCCAGGAAAGCATCCTTGACGTTGATAATTTCAATATCCTGGTCTGACAAGTGTACGCCATGCACCAGGAGCGCCTTGTCATTAATCAAATTATAGTCGTTAAGCCGGGCAATAAGATCCTTGCCATACAGATGGTGACTATGGGAGACGTCATAACAGTCTTCGGCCACATGCACATGTACACCGCGTCCAGTTTCGCGCACAGCATCAGCCATCAATTTGAGGGCAGCGTCAGGCATAGTCACCGGTGCATGGCCGCCAATCATAGCTTCCACCAAGTGATTGCCGTTAGTTGCCTGTTTATCCCTTTCGCACAATTTGGCAAAATCAACATTTTCCTGAACACCGGCTTCGACTTCTTTGAGTCCCTCATTGCGATCAGTAGTCTCATAACAGGTAATACCGCGCAGCCCGGTTTCTTCAAAGGCTTGCTTGAGGGTTTTGAGTGAGCCTTTGAGAAAGGCTGGTGAGGCATGGTGGTCAATAACCGAAGTTGTCCCGCAGCGAATGGCTTCCAGCGAGCATACCATCCCGCTGTAATAGAGGATTTCCTCATCAATGGCCAGGTCAAGCCGCCACCAGAGGTTTTTGAGTACTGAAATAAAGTCAGAGCTAGGCGCAATAGTGGCAGTAATACCCCGTGACAAACCGGAATAAAAATGATTGTGGCTGCAGACAAGACCTGGCATAACAAGCTTTCCCTGCATATCCAGCACCCGGTCGGCCTGATAATCAGCAGCAATACCTGTGCCGACAGCGGCGATTTTGCTGCCGTCAATAACAATATCAACACTGTCTTGTATGGAAGCCGGATAAAATTCAACAACTGTGGCGTTCTTTAATACTAACACAATGTCCCCCCCTTTATTCATTCACAGGACCGAACAGCGCAGGCCGGTTCGTGTGCAGGTAATTAAATACTTGGGCCATCCTGTCAAAGGCTTCGTTACCTGTGGACTCAAGCTGGCCGTTTACCAGGCGGTGAGTAGTAACCTCACCCTTACTGCGAACCACCACTGCCTCGCCGGTTACTAAGAAGCCACTGTTTTGGCTATGGTCAAAGTCGTCACGCCGGCTAAATATGGTAAGTTTATCGGTAAATGGACGACCTTCCCATGGACAGAAGCTGGCACAGTTGCCACATTCGTTACAGAAGGCGTCCAGGTGGATAATCTGGTTATAGTTAACGAAACCATCGTCTACGCATACAGCCAGGTTAGCGCGGTTGGGGCAAACTTCCACACATTTGTTGCAAACATAGTTACACTCTAAACAGCGACTGAATTCTTGCTCACCTATAGCCACTTCGACTTTACCCGGACCTTCGGCAGTCAACAGGGAAGCTGTTGTCAGGCCAATTTTCCTGGCAGTTATTTCTTGGGCCTGCTTAGCTGCGGCTTTACCAGTCTTGTCGACTTTACCTGCAAAACCAGCTATTTCTTTTTGACAGATGGCATCAGCGGCTTTGCGGCCTTCGGCAATACACTTTACGATAGAAGAAGCGCCTTGACGGGCATCACCGGCTAAGTACACATTTTCCTGATTTGTTACTTGCTGACCTTGGGTGGTAATCCCCAGTTTGGCAAGCAACCCTGTATTGATATCTTCACCAATTGCGATGATGATGGTATCGGCTGTAAAGGTCTTATACTCACCGGTAGGTTCCGGCTGACGCCGGCCGCTGGCATCCGGTCTGCCAAGCTGCATAACCTGACAGACAAGATTACCCTGGTCATCTATTTTTTCCGGGTTAACCAGGAAATCAAACTCAACCTTGTCAGCAACCGCCAGGTTGTATTCAACGCGGTCGGCAGGCATTTCGTTGATAGAACGGCGATATACAATAGCACTTGTTTCCACACCTTTTATCCGCAACGCTGTACGGCTGGCATCCATCGCCGTATTACCGGCACCAATGGTCACAACGGTTTTACCTAAGTGCAAAGCAATCACGTCTTTATTATACTGAGCCAGGAATTTCAATGCCGGAATGATTTGTGGCGTTTTCCCACCTTCGACTTTAAAGTTGAAGGGTTTTTCGGCGCCTGCACCTACAGCTACGATTACATACTTATAGCCTTTTTGTTTCAGGTCTGCCGGGGTAAGGTCCGGGCTGGAGTTAAAGACAAACTCAACTCCATGTTCTTTGATAAAGTTGATATCACCCGCAATGGTTTCGCGACTAATACGGAAATTAGGAATAACATGCTGCACAGTCCCGCCGGCACTTGCGCGGGTTTCGTATACTGTCACACTAAAGCCGTGGCGAACTAAAAAGTAAGCTGAGGCCAAACCAGCCGGGCCTGCACCCATAACAGCAACCTTGATGCCATTTTTACTTTGCGGTAATTTATAGTATTTGCGGTATTCACCCCAGCCTTGTTCAACAGCCAGCCGCTTAACTTCGCGAATATGCACACAGCCCTCATAATCCAAACGGGTACAATTATGCTGACAGACATGATCACAGATGGTGCCTGTAATGCCAGGCAAGGCATTCTTTTCATACATGAGCGCCAAGGCCTCGGCATAGCGTTTTTGGCCGACAAGTCGAATGTATTCAGGAATATCCTGGTTAATAGGACAAGCCGTTTTACAAGGGGCTACAGCACAGTCATATAGCGGCAGCGGGCTCTTGATAGCAGCTTTTGCATAGCCACGAAAATCTTTTTGCGAGTAATCGGCAGTCAGGGCTTTTTGGGCTAATGCCTGCAGTTTAGCAACATCAATTTGGTCATATTCCCAGCCCGCAGCTGTTTCCAGTTTGGCGGCAATAGCAGCCATCCGGGCATAACCGCCTGGTTTGAGCATTTCAGTAGCCATGGTTATAGGCTTAATCCCGGTAGCAAATACAGCTACTACATTGTGTTCAGTAATACCACCGGAGAATGAAATGAGCATTTGTCCATTGAACTCTGCCGATATTTTTGCAGCCAGGTTGACAGATAGCGGGAATAAGGCCCGGCCTGACATGTACATTTCACCACCAGGCAGTTTTCCTTTAAAGTTTACTGCTCCCAGCGTGTTCGTCAGCTTAACGCCAAAGAAGCGACCATGCTCGTTCGCCAGCTTTTTCAGCCTTGTCAACATGGGGATAGCGTCCTTGTATTGCAAGTCATGGTCAAAAGCTTCTGCCGACAACTCAACATATCCAAATCCGGTACTATCAAGGATAGAACGCACGCCTTGATAAGTCAGCAGTGTCGGATTAAGTTTAACATACATACCAATCTTCTTTTCGGTCAGCATATATACGCAAATTCTCTCAATTTCAGCAGGCGGACAGCCGTGCATAGTGGACAGGGTAATCGACTGACAGACATTGCCCGAAATGCGTTTAGATAAACCTTTGAGCACAGGCAGACGGTCTTCTAACCCTGTGCCTTTAAGGAAACTGCCATCAGCAATGAGGTCTTCTACTTCTGCCAGACATTGGTTAAAGTACGGATGTTTAGAAGCATCCATCAAGTTGTTCAGATAGGCGTCCATACGCGGCGACTGGATACCTTCCAGGTTGTAGCCTGCGCTCATATTGAAGATAAAGGAGCGTTTGCCGCTTTTACTAAGTCCCAGCGTTTCTTCGATAACATGTAGTAACACCCAGGCTTTGATATACTCTTCATAGGCTTTTTCTACTGTGTATTCGCTTGACCACTCGGTGTTAAAGCCTTCATCCTCGGCATCAATACAAGGTTTGGCAACAGGCGGCTCCTGTTCCTGCACTGTCTTGAGTTCAATAAAGCGGGCACCAGCCAGGTAGGAAACAGCAATGTTCTGGGCTAATTGGGTGTGAGGACCGGCAGCCGGGCCTACGGCTGTCTCAATGGTTTCACCAAACAGCGAAAAGGTTTTATTGCTTTGCTTATGAAAAAAATGGCTGGCCGGATAGCCGAAGATAGCACACTCTGCCGCGTATTCCTCGAAAACCCGCGCAATAAGTGTAAGCAGGGGAACAGGTCTCATCAAGTCGCCCATTATTTATTCCTCCCAGTTATTTAATTTATTTTTGCGGCTATATGGTGTATGGGCAAGCGGCAGTTCTAGGCGTACTTTGCCGTCCAGCCGGAGATAAGCACCGGCAACGGCCGGAGCAGTGGGGACGGAAGTAATTTCTCCTACACCTTTGGCACCATACGCCAATTCGGCTTGGTTCTTTTCTACGATTATACTTTCTATATCAGGAATACTGCTGGCCCGGAGCAAACCTAGTGTTCCGAATTTGACCTGCGGTATGCCAGCCTTAAGTGGTAAGTTTTCGGTCAAAGCATAGCCTAAGCCCATGACCACGCCGCCTTCAATTTGGCCCTCAACCCCCAGCGGGTTAATGGCTTTGCCAACATCATGGGCGGCAACTACTTTGACTAGCCTGCCGGCGTCATCAAGAATAACTACCTGACTGGCGTAACCATAAGCAACATGGCTGACCGGATTTGGTTTGTCACAGCCCATAGGATCAGTTACCCCAGAGTATTCTCCATAAAATTCGCAGCCTTCCAGTTCAGACAGTGAGGCTGTTGCCAACGCCTCCTGGAGCTTAAGCGCTGCCTGGCGAGTGGCCTCGCCGGTGAATACTGTCTGCCGGGAGGCTGTGGTGGTGCCGGAATCAGGAGTTAGGTAGGTGTCAGGCTCAACAGCCAGGATTTTAGAGGATTCTAGTCCTGTTGTCTCAGATAAAATTTGGGTCATTACGGTGACTAATCCCTGTCCTATGCAGGCAGCACCGGTAAGAATAACGACTGTGCCGTTTTCGATTTTTAGCTTGACCCGACCAATGTCAGGCAGGCCGACACCTATGCCGGCGTTTTTCATAGCGCAGGCCAGACCGGCGTAGGGACTGGATTCAAACGCTGCCTTAACAGCTAGCAGCGTTTCTTTGAGAGCCGTACCCTGGTCGGCAATTTGGCCATTGGGCAGTATCTTGCCTGGTTCAATAGCATTGCGCCAGCGTATCTCCCATTGGGAAATACCCACTTTTTCTGCCAGCATGTTGATATTATTCTCCATGGGAAAACAGGACTGCGTTACACCGAAACCCCGGAAAGCCCCGGCTGGCGGATTATTGGTATAGACGCCTAAACCAACAATATCCACATTGGGGATTTGGTAGGGTCCGGCGGCGTGGGTACAGGCCCGTTGCAATACCGGTCCGCCGAGCGAGGCATAAGCTCCGGTATCGGCAATAAGTTCAGCTTTCATGGCAGTAATGATCCCATTTTCATCACAGGCGGTCGTAAATTCCATTTCCATGGCATGACGCTTAGGATGAACATTAATACTTTCCTGCCGGTTCAGCGTATTTTTGACCGGTTTTTTAGAGTGCCAGGCGAGTAAGGCGGCATGATGTTGTACCGATAGATCTTCTTTGCCGCCAAAGCCACCACCCACCATTTTACTGATAATGCGTACTTCATTTTCTTCTACACCCAGAAGCGAGACAATGCCATGGTGATCATCATATACATTCTGACTGGCAGTGTACACCATTAAAGTACCGTCAATATTGGGGACTGCCAGAGCGCTCTCTGGTTCGAGAAAAGCATGTTCAGTAGCCGGAGTGGTGTAACGCTGGGTTACAACATATTGGGCCTTAGCAATGGCTTCCTCGACATTACCACGTTTAAGTACTGTTCTGGCTAATAGATTACCTTTAGGGTGAAGCTGGGGGGCATCGTCTGCCAGCGCTTGGCGGGGCACAAGCAGCGGGGTTAGTTCTTCATAGTCTACCTGTATTAATTTAACAGCCTCTTGGGCTATTTTTTTGCTTGTGGCAGCGACAGCGGCTAGTGCATCGCCAATATAGCGGGTTTCTTCCCCTTCAGCGATAAAGGCCGGCCAGTCGGGAATAATATGACCCTGGTTACGGCGTCCGGGAATGTCTTTAGCAGTAATTACGGCTTCGACACCAGGCAGTGCCTGAGCAGCTGTCGTATCAATTTTTTTTATGAAGGCGCGGGCGCTGGGTGCGCGAAGAATAGCAGCGTACAGCATACCGTCCACAATCATATCATCAACATATTCGGCAGTACCTAATGTTTTAGCTTTAGCATCGACCCGCGGCATTCTGTCGCCTACTTTGTAAGTAATATCATCTGACGGCGTGAACCCTTCACGCAGAGCTTTGGCCGCCTTCAGCACAGCTTGTTCAATTTTAACATAACCGGTACAGCGGCAGATATTGCCGTGCAGCGCTCTTTTTACTTCGTCACAAGTAGGATCAGGGGTTTTATCAAGTAAAGCTTTCGCACTGATAACCATGCCGGGAATACAGAAACCGCACTGTACAGCGCCTGCTGTGGCAAACGCCCAGCTATAGATGTCTTTTTCCTGGTTAGACAAGCCTTCAACCGTCAACACTATCTTGCCGCTGATTTTGGCGGTTGTTAACACACAGGCCCGCGTAGCCTTGCCGTCCAGCAGCACCATACAAGCCCCGCAGGCCCCTTCGGCGCAACCGTTTTTTACGGAAGTGAGGCGGGCATAGTCTCTTAAATACTCTAACAGATTTATATCGTGACCAACATCGACCTGCTGGCCGTTCAGTACGAAATTATACACACTCATCCCTCCTGATTAAGGAAAGGCCATGCTTATCTGCCACCCATTAATAATGTCATAACGGCTTTAGCTGTATGCAAACGATTTTCAGCTTCATCATATACGACAGAATGCGGTCCATCGATAACCGAATCCTCGACTTCGTTGTTGCGGTCAGCCGGCAATGCATGCATATACAGCACATTTTTGTCGGTTGTAGCCATTTTGGCCTCAGTGCACTTCCAGGATTTTTGAGCTTTTAGCTTGTCATCCACTACCGCTACCGCACCGGAAGCAGCCACACCGGTTTGGTCTGTTACCCAGTTGCCCCAGTTTTTCGGAATAACGATATGCGCGCCTTCGTAGGCCTCAGCTTCATTATCGGTAACAGTAACGCTGCCGCCGTATTTTTCTGCATTTGCTTTAGCCTGGGCAATCACCCAGTCAGGTAGTTCCCAGCCTTTGGGATGCGCCAGCACGACGTCCATACCATAGCGAGGGAACAGTAGCACTTGCGATACAGGTACAGATATCGGTTTTTTGTGGCTTTCAGCATAAGCCCAGATGATAGATACTTTTACCCGTTTTAAGTCGCCGATTTTTTCTTTCATGGTCATAAGATCAGCCAAAGCCTGGAACGGATGATACAAATCGCATTGCAGGTTCATGATGGGTTTTGTAGACCATTTAGCCATTTCGGTAAGGTATTTGTTGCCATAACCCCAGTTGCAATACCGGCAGGCAATGGCATGGCCGAAGCGGGACAGGATGATAGCTGTGTCTTTGGCACTTTCGCCATGCGCGATTTGCATACTGCTGGAATCCAAAAATCCAGCATGGCCGCCTAATTGGGCAAAACCGGCTTCCATCGAATTTCTGGTACGGGTAGATTGTTCAAAGAACATAAGAAACATGGATTGATGTAATAAATAAGGAGTTGGCGTTCCCATGGCAAATTTTTTCTTTAGATCTAACGAAACCTCCAACATGGTATCTACTTCTTCTTTGGTGAAATCTTCCAGGTTAATAAAATGTCTTCCTCTAAATATAGTTTGCATTGTCATTTCCCCCAATATTTTCATTTTTTATAGCTGACCAAGTTACTATACTAAGTTTTCCGTGCGCTCAGTCATTTTGTCTGCATATTCGTTAACATACATCAGCGGAATGGCCGCATACATGGCCGCACAGTCTACCAGCTCCTTTTTCCAGGTGCGTTCGTTAGGCGCATGGGCTTGATCTTCGTGACCGGGACCAAAACCGATACAAGGAATACCAAAGCGCCCCATAATGGAAACACCGTTAGTAGAGAAGGTCCACTTGTCGACTTCGGGATCTTTTTTGAATAAACCTTTATAGCTATCCACTAAGGTATTGCATACAGGATGCTCATTTTCGATAAGCCAGGTCGGGAAATAGCACTCAGTCGGATAGACTAAACCAGTATAAGCCGGTCTCTCATAGGTGTACATGCTTACTTCAGCATTAGCGGCTTTTACGGAAGGCAGATTCTTAATCTGCTGCAAAGCATATTCGCCGGTTTCGCCGGCTGTTAACCGCCTGTCAATGGAAATCCAACAGCTATCGGCTACGGCACAGCGCGAAGGCGAAGTGTGAAAGATTTCCGAAACTGTCAGGCTGCCTTTTCCCAGGAAGCCATCATCGATTAAATTTTCATGTAGTGCTTTTAAATCGCTTAAAATAGGACCCATTTTATAGATAGCATTATCACCCCGTTCCGGTGCTGAACCATGACAGCTTACCCCGGTTGTTTTAACCTGAATTTCCATCCGGCCGCGTTGTCCCCGGTAGATTTTGCCATCTGTTGGTTCGGTGCTTATCACAAATTCAGGACGCAGCTTATCTTCCTGGATAATATACTGCCAGCACAGGCCGTCACAGTCTTCTTCCTGTACGGAACCAACCACTACCAGGGTATAGTCGTCTTCTAAGCCAAGATCTTTGATGATTTTTCCGGCATATACCATGGAAGCCATACCGCCTTCCTGGTCGCTGGCACCCCGGCCAATGATGATTTCCTCATCTTCATATCCTTTATAAGGATCATACTTCCAGTTTTCCTGGTTGCCAATCCCTACTGTATCGATATGAGCATCCATAGCGATAAGATGCTTACCATGACCGATGTAGCCGAGGATATTGCCCATCAGGTCAATTTCCACTTTATCAAAGCCTACTTTTTCCATTTCTTCTTTTATCCGAAAAACGATTTTTTCTTCCTGGCAGCTTTCGCTGGGAATAGCAATCATGTCGCGTAAAAATTTACTGATTTCGGGTTCATACTTTTTGGCAAGTTCCACTATTTGTTCAAATTTTATTTTCAAAATATTAGCCCCTTTCACTTGTTTGCTTATATTTTATCCTCCCTGACATTTGGAAGGAGAGGGAGGTCTTATCTAGCTGGAACAGGATATTCTCCATTCCAGGTAATACTGCGATATTTCAGCGGGTCGGTATCGCCTTCGGTGCTGAACAGGAGGACTCTTGAATTTTCGTTTAACCCTAGTTTAGCTTTGGCTTCCGCCATATCCGGGTTAGTCATAAGCTCTGCCACCAGCCCGGCAGTAACAGCTCCCGATTCACCGGAAATCACTCTGGCATCTTTGCCTAACGGATTACCTAGCAGCCGCATTCCCTTTGCTGCCACCCAGTCAGGACAGGAAGCAAACATATAGCTGTAATCCCTAAGCACATTCCAGGCAATTGTATTAGGCTCACCACAGGCTAAACCAGCCATAATAGTGGTTAAATCCCCGCTAACAATTCTTGGCTTACCATCATTAGCCAAGGCCGCTTTATATAAACAATCGGCCTGATCGGATTCTACAATCACCGTTATTGGACGCTCATCTTTGCAGGCTGAAGCAAAAAAGCCCTGCACCGCACCGGCTAACGACCCTACCCCGGCCTGAACAAACACATGGGTTGGTTTTTCCACGCCTGTGGCCTGCATTTGTTCCAAAGCTTCCAAGGCCATGGTACCATAGCCCTGCATAATCCAGGCAGGAATCTCTTCATAGCCCTCCCAGGCAGTATCCTGAACAACCACCCAACCATACTTTTTAGCATTTTCTGTTGCCAGACGTACCGCATCATCATAGTTCAGATCTGTTATTGAAACCTCAGCGCCTTCAGCCCGGATATTTTCCAGCCGGGTAAGCGAAGATCCCTTCGGCATATATATCACAGATTTTTGCTTTAAGCGGTTAGCTGTCCAGGCAACGCCCCGGCCATGATTACCATCAGTAGCTGTAGTAAAAGTAATTTCTCCCAGTTGTTGGCGAATATCCGGCGATGTCAGCTGTGCATAGTCCAGCTCACTGATATCTTTACCCAGGCGCTGCGCTAAGTATTTGGCCATTGCATAAGAACCGCCCAGTACCTTGAAGGCCTTTAAGCCAAACCGATAGGATTCATCTTTTACATACACACCAGCTACGCCCAAGTAACCAGCCAGTTCCTTAAGCTGGCACAGTGGGGTTGTGCTGTATTCCGGGAAGCTTTTATGGAATTGCCTCACCTTGCCAATTTCCTGATAACTCAGAAAATCAATCACAGCCTTTTCTTGATTTTCCATCATTTGATTTTTAACCCATTTAATTTTCTGGTCCATTGCTAGTACCTCACTTCTGGTTTTTATGGATTCCGTCACTAATTATTTAAGCAAAAATCATGCCAGGTTTGGTATTCTAAAAAATTATTGTGCAATTGGTTCAGAGCGCCTTACATTTGGCATTAAATCTAGCAAAATTTAACTTCAACTATTTTTCTTCTCTTTATATTCTTGAAAAATCTGTCTATTATTCACTATAATTGTCTGATTTTTATTTATCAAAATGATAAATTTATCATTTTGATAATACATCGTGGTGAAACCTTGCTGTCGCCGTTCGCTATGAAAAAAGCGCGCTTTCCGGTTTTCGGTTTATTCTGTATTACGCCTACTATTTATCAAATTGATAAATAGTAAAATATAGGCTTACTACCCTTCGGGTGTCCGAAGATAGCAAACCTATATTTTACTTGCCATACCCGTGTTAGTAACGCTCACTACCAATAAAAAAACACAGGGACAGAAGATATGTTTCTTGAAACAATAACCCTGCCCCCTGAACAGGGGCAGGGGCAGGGGCAGGGGCAGGGGCAGGGGCAGGGGGACGGTTCTTTTGCTCCTATGCCTTAAGTACAAGGCTCTGACTAATACCTGCTACTCTTGCTATTTGCCGTTGTGTTACCCCTCTATATTTTTAATTTGCTGTATTATTTTATCTCGGCTAGCTTTTTCCATTGATTGCAATGCTCCTAGTGATTGTCCATTTAAAATAGCTTGTATTTCTTTGTATAAACATTCATCACTTATCTTTTTGTATCAAGAAATCTTTCATCACTATCTTGTTTTTCGAACTCTTGCCATCTTTGCAAGGCTATCTCTTCATTCTTGGCACATATCTCTAATATGAATCTCTTATTAATCATATCGGAATATTTATTTATGGCATTATATTCTCTACTACTACTCCACTTATAGTCTTCTGCTTTCAATATTAGTTTTGCTTTAACTGGATTGTTATGTATATACCTCAACACGCTATCAAATAGGCTTCATTTTCTATAGGCTCACTTTTGTATCGATCTTGAAATAAATGCCCTGCCCGCTCCTGTTTTTTATTACACCAGCCAGCGTAACTAACTCCTATGCGCTTCATGATTGCATCCAGGTTTTCTGTTTTTTCATGCAGCAGCAAATGGACATGATTACTCATTAGGCAATATCCATATATCTCAAATTTTCCAATATCCTTCGCGCGTTTGATTACTTCTAAATACCTTGTATAATCCTCCTCTTCATGAAATATATCCCGCCGGTTAATCCCCCTCACCATTACATGATAGATACCGCTACTGCTTTTCTTTCTTGCGCTCCTTGGCATCAATTTTCACTCCATTATCTTTTTCCTTTATTTTACCATCAAAAAAGAAAAGCAGCATCAGAAGAACGAAATCGCTCACGCGATGGCCTTGGTAGTCTCCCGTAAATAAAAATTTCATGAAAAATGTAAAAAGTACGCCCTTTTGTGGTATTGTTTAATCGCCAAACCAAACAAACCAGAAAGGAGGAACGTACTTTTTACTTTATGATTATACCATGTCCTAAGACTGAAATACATACGTTTTTTAACACAGCTAGAGCTCCTCCTGATGCCATGAATTGGCTTCACAAAACCAAAAATCAGGAGGTAGTATGTCTATGCAACAATATAAACAAGAGATTGAGCTATACTTTGAACTTAAAGGGACTCCGGAATCTTCACGGGAATCCTATTTGCGAAGAATCTTTGCCTTCATCAATTATATGCAAAATCAGCACAAATGCATGGAAAACGTTACAGATAGCGATATCCAACAATATATCCTCTATCTCAAAAAGGAAAAGGGTCTGTCAGCTGGAACCATTAATTGTTACATTTCCGCTGTGAAATTCTTTCATACCTGTATCATAGGTAAAGAGTGGAACCCCTTAAAAATTCCCCGTATGAAAAGAATACGTAAGTTTCCAGTCATCCCACCTAAGCAAGATGTGCTGGCAATATTAAATAAAGCTGCGAATCTAAAGCATAAAGCTATTTTAGCATTACTATACGGTAGTGGTCTCAGGGTCAGCGAAGTAGCTAAATTGAAGATTTGTGACATTTGTAGTAAAAGTATGCGCGTACGGGTAGAAAACGCCAAACATAATACAAATCGATACACCATCTTGTCAGAACTGGCCCTTGATGTATTGCGAAAGTACTTCCGGGCCTATTTTTCAAGCTACCAAATGGACGATTGGTTGTTTCCAGGACAACACAAAAGCGAGCACATTAACGTCAAGTCCATCAAAAATACCATGATTAAGCTGCGCAACCAGTTGCAAATAAAACAAAATATTTCTGCCCATACGCTTCGGCATTGTTTTGCTACACATGCCTTAGAGGATGGGGTCGATCCCGTGTTTATCCAGCAAATGCTGGGGCACAAAAATCTTCAGACTACAATGACATACCTGCATATGACATCGAAAAGCCTTATGGGCATTAAGAGCCCTCTTGATACTGGAAACAGCAACTCCAAATGACTACAGTACAGGATGTTTTCCTTAAGTTTTATCCCCAGTATGAAAAAAGCTATGCTCCATACATACAACAAGCCAAAGCCGCTAATGATATCATGCGCTGCAGGACAGCAGCTTTAGGTGGTCATACGTTTGAATGCGAAGAATGCGGCCATATAGTTGTTCGTTACAATTCATGCCGGAATCGGCACTGCCCTTTGTGTCAGGGTATTAATAAGGCAGTTTGGGTAGACGCAAGAAGCAAAGATATCCTCAATGCTCCTTACTTCCATGTGGTGTTTACTTTACCATCACAGCTTCAGCCATTGGTTTATCAAAACCAGGAATTGCTTTATGGCTTGCTGTATCAAGCGGTAGCCCAAACCCTGGCGGAACTTTCCCAAGATACCAAATATCTTGGCGCACAGATCGGCTTTTTTCCTTACTGCATACCTGGGGACAAGATTTGCACTATCATCCGCACATCCACACGGTGGTATTGGCAGGCGGACTAACAAAAAACAATCAATGGCAAAACAGCAGTAAGAAGTTCTTCCTTCCAGTAAAGGTGTTAGCTAAAAAGTTTCGGGGTAAGTTTCTTCACCACATCAAGCAATACTACCGCCAAAACTTGCTGATGTTTTATGGAGATGCCCAGAAATATCAACAGCCAAAATGTTTCCGGGAGTTACTCAAGCAGTGTTATGCCAAAAACTGGTACATTTACACGAAAAAGACTTTTTCCGGTCCACTCGCTGTTGTTCGATATTTGGGAAGGTACACGCACCGGATAGCCTTATCCAATACGCGCATTGTCGCCATGGATGAACATACGGTGACAATTACCGTAAGAGACTCTAACGACAACAACCAGACAAAAACGCTAACGCTCAGTGGCGTTGAATTCATCCGGCGATTTTTACTGCATGTACTTCCCAAAGGTTTTGTCAAAATCAGGCATTATGGACTCCTTGCCAACCGAAACAAAAAGACCAAGCTGGAACTAAGCAGAAAACTAACGTTAAGTCCAACCTACAAACCAAAATTTGAAGGTCTTACAACTGTTGAGATTCTATGCATTCTTGTAGGCAGAGATGTAACGATGTGTCCTGTATGTGGAAAAGGTAAATTACAGGCAAGCTATTCATTAGCCAAAGAGGCATCGCCTTAATGTTGCAAAAATTGAATAGATACTGCCAAGACCCGTTTGTGGGGAGGGGGAAGGTATGTCCAATCAAGACAAATGAAGCCCAATTTATTACAAATTAGCAAAGTAAAGCACAAAAAATGTACGAAAACAGAAAAAATTAACGATCAAAAACCAAGAGAAAAAGATTGAAATTCCATAGCTGGGCAGCCCGCGACTTCATTCTTCCCGGACAATCAAAAATTTTGCGCGTAGATAATTTTGTGGCTCAACTGACAGCCGGGAGCCGTTAGTTGAGCCTTTTTGCGCGCAAAACTTCCGATTGAAGTACCAGTAGGTAAGGGGCATCCTCGCACGCATTTTGCGCCGTTCGGACTCCCTTTTCCCCTGATTCACACACGGCGTGAAACTTTCGCTTCACCGCGCGTTCCATCAATATTTTATGGTTAGTCAACAACAACTTTTCTCTCATCCTGTTAAGCTTTTTCTCCGATTTTACAGGTAATTTCGGATGTACCGCAGTCCAGTGGATTCTTTCATGACACGTTTTACAAACACTCGCTAAATTTGGGACACGGTTAAGGTCTTTCAAAGACAAAGATGGTCGAATGCGGTGAAATTCCACATTTTCACTCCCAAGCTTTACTTTGCACACTCTACATGTCCCTTTATCCCGGTTAAATGCATACGCACAGTTTAAATGATACTCAAAGTTATACCCTAAACCGTTTGTTTGACTCGCAATTTTGCTCGCGTTGAGCAATTTGTCTTGGCGAAATAATCCCTTGGTCTTTCCTGTCCGTTGTTGATACCTCTCGCGCCCTTCCTGCGTGTATGGAGTTTCCTCTTGATTTTTCAGTTTGGTTTTTCGCCATTTGCAAAAGGCCAGAGAGGTAAGTCCAATTTTCTGTCCGTTTACTTCTAGCATCGGTATTTTTGTTGTATATTGACTATGCACCGATGATAAATTGTCAGTCTGATTCGCAGGAATCGACCGACCACCAATTTTCTTCATTTCACGGCGGGCAAGGTACATAAGATTCCAAGAATGTTTGTTTATATCCGTTGTGATTTGAGTCGCCTTGTCATAGTAATTGATGATTCCCCGAATTTGACTGTTTAGCAGATGGATGTGCTTTATTGTCTGTTCTGGCGTCCCTTGTTTACTTATCTGCCGTATGGGTTCGCGTAGGCTGTTTATTTTGTCTTTAAGCCGTAAGGGATTGGGTCTTGTTTTTGTCTTGTATCCTTTACGCGCCTTAGCGAACTTAATGACCTTGAAGGTAAACCCCAGGAATTCTATTGGTTTTTTCCTGACGTTCGTGATTCTTGTTTTTTCTTCTGATAGTGCCAGTTTATATTTGGACATAAATTCTGTCTGTAGGCGGAATTTCCACTTTTCTGCATTGGTTTTTGTGTTGGTGACAAGTACCCAGTCATCCGCATAGCGGATAACATACGCCGGTTTTAGTGCGCTACGCTCCCGTAAGGCTTGTAACTTACCATCCTTTCGCGTGTATGCATACCGGGTTTTCTTTTCTTCCCAGGCATTGGCAACTGACCAGTCGAATCGATTTAAATACACATTTGCCAGTAGCGGCGATATGATTCCGCCTTGCGCGGCTCCCATTAGATTTCGCTTAACTTCGCCCATAATTCCGGCTTTAAGCATTTGTTTAATTATCATCAAGACTCGTTTGTCCCTGATACCCATATGCCAAAGTTGTTTGATCAGCCGGGTATGATTTATGGTATCGAAATAAGCTTTTATATCTCCCTCGACGATCCAGTGGTATCCAGTTTTATGGACGATGTCTGCTATTCTTTCCAAAGCCATATGTGTGTCTCGGTAGGGTCGAAATCCATAAGAATGACTATAGAACTGAGCCTCGAGGATTGGTTCTATGACGATGCGAACACATTCTTGGATAATGCGGTCTGTAACAGCGGGTATTCCCAGCGGTCGAAGGCTTATTTTTCCCGGTTTGGGGATGTACACTCTGCGTATCATCCGAGGTTGGTACTGGCTAAAATGTTTCTGGATTGTATCGATAACTTGCTCATAGGGTAATTCAAGGATTTGCCGCATGGTTTCGTTATCGGTTCCCGGCGTGTCAGCTCCACGGTTTGCTTTAATATTGTGGACTGCGGTTTGTATGGTAACCCCTGATATGATGATTTCCAGCAGACCGTTATGTTTTATAGCTTTTCTATCTTTTTTTGCTTTCTGGGTCTTTGTATACAACTGGTCAAGGTATTGATACAGTTCCTTTTCGTCGGCAGGAACTTTTAGGACGGGATAGTTAGATTGTTGTTCCAAGCATCAGCCTCCTCGTTTTCGATTTGGCCAGCTGGTTTCATGTCAGGTATGGCTCCACGCCTTCCCTAGCAGGTTGTGTTGACTTTCATATAAATATTGACTATGCCCCTTCACTCCATGGACATTACTCCATTTCATCATTACTACGGGCTGCCGCCCTCCAGATACAACGGGCATTTCCTCCCATTTCGAGTCATCTGCTTTTATCTGCATTAGCATTCTCGTCCGAAGTTCCACTGTTTCTTACATTCTAGCTTTACATAGTGACTTTAACCTCTTCCTTTGGCCCGCCAATCATCTTTTTGACCATTATCGGCGGTCGTAAGACTCCAAACCTCATTGGGTTATCATTGGGTTTGGAACAGGAATGAAAAAGGAATTTCCATTCCTGCGCTTGGACTCCACGAAGGGAGTAAATACCTTCAGTTAGGTATCTTGTTCTTTACGGGTCGTACATACGGAAGTTCCTGATGAGTAGGCATGATCACTTTATAGCCCCCGACTACTTCGCTAACCACTTCACAGGTCTGCTTTTCGCCGTCTTCACCGAGCTTCGTACCTCAGCAGGATAATCTACTTAAGTCACGTCGGAGTATTAGGGATGGTCTGCCGATATTCAGTCCATAGCAGGTAATGCTCCTGCCAATTTGAATGTAAAATTCGCTTTATGCGCCTGGTTTTATTGCTCATTTCTGCACAGGTTGTCCAGGAACAGTGCGCACCCCTTCCCGAACCGTCCCGTTGCTCCCAACGTCCCCTTGTATCTAAAAAAGAGAGGTCAACGGCATTTTATCCGTTGACCTTTTAACCTGTCCTAACCTTTTGCTTCCCACTTCCCATTAGGGCTCGATATGCCACATCTGTCATTCAGCGGCGCTAGGCTTCCGTAAATGGTCCAGCCTTTATATTAAATGATTTAAGCTTACAATCCCTTACTTTTAAACTTTTCTCCTGTAGATATAATCCAGTCTTCTATACTCTTATATACATAACTGTCGTAACCGCTTTTTTCTTCTTGTAAGTTATCAAGCATTTTTGAGAATATATCAGTATAAGAAGTTACTTGCGAATGTTGATTGCTGCCTTTATCAGCAGTATTGCCAACAAAAATTTGTGAAAGCTGTTTATTAACTCTGTCGGCAGTACTGCCAACAAAAATACTGTAATAATCCATTCCTGCCGCTTGAAAAAATCTTTCCATCAATGAGGTCTGAAATATATCGCCTGCTGTTGCTGTATCATATGTTCTTGCCGCTTCGCACCAAGCACTTTTTGCTTCGACAGAAGCATCTTTGGGCGGAACCCAAATAATATTTCCCTCTTCATCATTATTGAACATGAGCATTAAATCAGCAGGCTTAAATCCATCTTTAGCCATTTCTTTTGAATAAGAAAGCCATTCTTCTCTCATGTGTATTGGCGCGCCTATATTTGGAATTCTTCCTCCATTTCCATCGCATAAATAATGAAAATACTCTGCATCTTCGGCAGTAAGTTGTTGCTCAAAAGAATCCTTGGGAATAAATGGATGACCAAAATTATTATCCATATTATAAAGTGGTCTGTAAGTCACAGTTGGTATATACGGTTCTCTTGCCTGTTCAATCAAATCAACTTTTTTATTCGTATACACGTCTAGTACAGTGTCAAGTTGTGTATTTGATGCCATAAAGCTGTCAAAAAAATCAGAGTTTACCTTGTTGCTACTGTTACTGCTCGTTTTTGTTGTTTGTGGCACTGTAAAAACACTTCCCATATTAATAAATCTATTAGCATTAATATTTTGTACCATCTTGCTAAATTCACCTCCATATTATCTTCCTCAACCCTTCGTTGGCGTCAGTCAGCATACAGCCTACTATATTTTTACTAAATCAAAATTACCCCTTGGCAAATGCAACGGAAAAATCTCTGCTGTGCCTGGGATTTTCCGTTGCGTTCATGACTAAGTATAATATACCATGGTAGCATTATAGAAAAATAGTAATGCTGGTTATGGCTGTTCGACTTCGACAGTAAAGTTCACTAATTTTCCCCAAGAATTTTCTCCTACTGAAAATTTGTAGGTGATAGTTCCTTTCCATGTAGAACGAATAAGTTCAGAAGTAGGAACCGATATTGTAACAATATCACCATTTTGATACACATCAGCCGTCTTAACCGTTCCTGAAGCAGCACCATGTCCACTGTAAACTTTAAAGCTATTTTCAGGTGTAGGGAGATTTGTTTTAAGTTTAACAGTGAAAAATGGAATTATAACTTTATGCTTATCTGGAGTTATAGGAGCACTATAATAAGGAGCATTGGGACTGCCTGTAGGCGGTAAGGTGATAGCTGTTGCAGCTGAGTTAAGTTTATCCGATTGTATAGGAGTATTAAACCCAACAACGTTAAAAGAATTATATGCCGCTGAAGCAGTAGGCGCTAAAGTAAATGCAAAAACAAATCCAAGCATTAGGGGCAACACCATTAATTTTGACAATTTAAAATTCATTAATTTAACACCTCTTCTTTGATATTTTAAACTGAATTTTTTAAGAATTACACTAAAACTATGGTGAACTACTATTCATATTTTTTTCACCCCCTTTAACAAGTAGTGTATTCTCACAAACTCAAAGCCAATGAATTTACTGACCTCATCACGAGGTCCTTTTATTTTACCTCCCCTTGTCCCCCTCTTTTGCAATCATAAGCATTCTCATTTTATGTCGTTGCACACTTTCCCTTTTCATTTTCTTGTCACTCCTATTCCTGATAAAACAATATTCAGATTATCAAAACGACCGCAATCGCACTCGGACTATATCGACCTGCAAATTTAGTTATGCTGTAAAAAACAAAATAATGTCGGTACAACTACCAAACATAATGAGTATTTCTACCATAAAGTTACTTTTGAAATTATTAATATATTATTAATTCTATGGAAAACCATAAATTCCCTTTATAAATCATACAATTATGTATAAAAAATCCATTTTATTAACCTTTCCATCTGAATAAATAACAAAATATAGGCTTACTACCCTTCGATGTCCGAAGATAGCAAACCTACATATTACTAATCCAGAAAGGCCGCCCACTGTAATCTTATTTCACAGTGGGTGGCCTTTTGTCCTTAATTAAACCTACCTAAAACTACATCTTACTTATCCCTGAATCTTTACAGAATTATAATTGTATACCTCTTTGGCCTTCCAGCTTTGCCAAACATCTCCCGGCGGGCTTATGGTAAATATCACATTGTAGGTACATCCGGGTTCAATCCAGACTTCTTTGGGCGTAGTATCTTTTTCAGTTAAGGTTATAACATTGCCATCAATCAGCGTAAAAGTTAAGTTAGGCTGGAACCAGTTTATTCTGTTAACAACTTTATCGGCTCGATTGTTAGTAAAATATCCTTCAATATAGAGCAAACCATTTTCAACATTTATATTTGTCGTTTTCCAATCCAGATTATTTGCATAAGCCGTGCTCCCCATCACACCTACAAGCAGCAAACATAAGACAACGGTAATCATCCATTTTTTATTCATTGCTCTCCACCCTTCTTTTAATAACCAGCAAATACTTGCACCCCATACAGAGAACCATTTTCTCCAGGATACAGACCTAAGCCGACATGGGTGTAACTGGTATTAAGAATATTGGCACGGTGTCCCGGGCTATTCATCCAAGCCTCTTCCAATTTCTCAACAGAATAATTGTAGCCAATATTTTCACCAGCTGACCGGTATGTAATTCCATTCGCCTTGAGACGGTCAAAAGGCGACTGTCCCTGTAGATTAGTATGATTAAAATAATGCTGCACAACCATATCGGCAGCGTGCTCCCGTGCCACCTTCGTCAAATTTGGATCAGCGATCAGCCGCGGCAACCCTTGTTGTTCCCTGTCATTATTTAGCAATTCAATACCTAGTAATTCATCTGCGCTAATGCCTGTGATTTGACTGTTGCTATCAGGAATTTCTTTTTGCGCTGCAGCTTGGTTCGGCTCTCCCCAGATTAAGTGAGCGCCGTTAACACACATAGCGAACTTCGAAAAATTGACCGTATGGCGATTGGAACCCGCAGGACAGGACTCGCCATCATAATAGCGAAATTTATTATTAATTACCGTGCGGCGAACAGCATCTTCCTCACCATCGCCTGTCCATACTGTACTATATAGATATGCATACGCAGGACTTGTTGAACCGGAAAAATTATACTCTTTTGTCGTATTGGCCGGCACATTATACCAGCCTCTGCATAGCCATTTGTTTGTACTATCCTCATGATATAGAATGGAAAAAGACTTGGCTTTGTCATAGTTATTGGTGACTGTAAGTTTGAATGCCTCCGCCTGCGGCAAAGCAGTAATAGAGACTGCCGCAAGGATAAATAGGCTCATTACCAGTTTATTTATCACCCATGTATACTTTTTCATGACCTATCAACCCACCCCAAAATTCCGTAATACGTTCTTCTGCCACTTTCCCAACCGTACGGTTCAATTATGATGTTGTTTCCTGATTTTAGCCAATTCCGCACCATTACCCGAATAAGCATAATTATATATATTCTTTTCGTTTGGATTATCCCCGGTCTGGCCTTGATACATGTTGATCAAGTTACATGTTGCTTGCTTATAAATATTGGCTTTTGCTGATAAACTTGCACTTGCGGCGCCTGTACCAAAGCTTCTGTGCTTAGGCTCCGCATTCGTATCAGACCAGTTGAGCCAGGCCACAGAACTGGCAGCTGCGGCAACCTGCTCATAAGCCGCTGTATAAGTGTCAATACGGGCTTTATCCTCATCAAACTGATATTGCTGCTTAATGACCGCAGCGGCATTGTTCATTTCCGCTTGCCAGGCCTGCATATACTTTTCCGCTACATAATTCAGCTCTGGTGTAGCCGTCGCCTGATTAAAATCCTTGTCAAATGCCTGGTCAATGGGATTATCTGATTTATCCATTGCCATACCCGTGTTAGCAACGCTCACTACCAATAAGAAAAATATCCCCATTAAAACAACTATTTGTTTTCTTGTCATTTTCTACACTCCTTCAGACTGAATTAATCGGCAATATGAAATTGGTTTAAGAAGCTTTGTAAATTATTCCTGGCTTCTTGATAGCTTTTCTCTTTTTCGGCGACCTCTGTCTGACTGACCTTGCCGGAGGCACTTTGCTCAAGTGCCAATTCATATTCTAGCTTGCGGATCTCATACGCCTGCTTGCACAGGGTTCCCTCTATAGACTTAACCCTGTTATAGAAAGCCAGGTTTTGCACCTCCCAGCCTAAATTCCCTACTTGTTGTTTTTCCTCGGGCGATACCCAGTCTGCGGTAAGCTTGGTTAACTCACGAAAGCTTTTAAGCCAATCATTAATAGATTGTACCCCTGTTAAGGCGTTAGCAAGGCTAAACCGGTCATTATCCAAATTATCTACCGTCTGCACGTTGGAACCATATACATAAGGAATATTTACTGCCAGGCATAAAACCGTGAAAATAATAAATACTTTGATTTTCTTCATTAAACTACCCCTCTCCCTCTGCACCATCGCCTGATCTCATTTTGTGATAATCTCTATAATCTCGCTAATCGCGATTGCTATTCCGCCAGGCCAATATATCGATTTCCCATCGGTCTTCACCGCTTGAAACACCTGCTCATCTCTAAGCTCAGAAAACCGAGCGGTATGCAGTTTTTGTTTCATATCAAGCATCACCAAGTGGTTGTTATCAAAGCGAACTGCAACCAGATAATCCTTATCAATAGTTACTTCGGTGATTTTCCCCATAAATTCACCTCACTTTAAAGAAGAAGCAATCTACTTTAATAATAAAATGAATTTGCCACGAGCGATACTATCCGAAAGTATACTCTTTTCCATCATTCAGCCTTGTATTCAATTATTATCCTGGCCAGAGCCGTTCGACTGTTGATACCCAACTTGGCATAAATGTTCTGCAGCGCTTTTTTTACCGTTACTTCAGCTATGTGCAATTTTGTTCCGATAGCCCGATTTGTCATTCCTGCTGTAATAAGCTCCGCAATAATCCATTCCCTCTCGGTAAGCGGCAACTTGCTGCCACCGCTGCTTAGTTCTGTCGATATCGTTTTCCTGTTTATTTCAAATGGTGAGAATATCCCGCGTATCCTGCTGATTAATTCCGGGTAATGCCCAGCTGCTTCCACCTCGGCAAGCATAGCTGCCAGGTACTCCCCATTTTCCACAAAAGGCATTACGACCTGATCAGGAGCCGCAATAGCCAACGCTTTTTCGAGGGATAACCGCGCCTTTTCCTGATGCCCCAATTTAAACTTAGCAACTGCTTCATAGATATACGTGTACACCAATCCCAACAGATTGGGAAAAACGCTTGCATGACCGACAAATGTTTCGGCTAAGCCAATTAGCTTCAAATATTGACCACTGTTCAGCAGTGCCTTGCCCCAGACAATATTGAAAAAGGCGTAACTGGGGAATAAGATTGATTGACCCTGTAAATCACCGTTTGCTATCCATGCCGGGACTTTTTTCGCCATATTGAGATAGGAGAAAACAAAGCCCTCACACATATCCCAGGTGTGAAGATATTCGTATAGTCCTCTGTGTTTAATTTCCTCCCGTGTTTGCCGCAGGTTATTCATCACAGAGCCTAATTCTCCCTTGACTACCGCCAGTCGCAATTGGAGAAATAGTGCACACAGCTCAATAGCTGTTTGTTGCTGTGACCGGGCACTGTACAGAGCCTTATGAAGCGTAATTTCCGCATTTTCAAAATCACCGATGTAATAATATCGCTCAGCCTGCATTATAGATTCAGCACCCGAACCATGTCCGGCTGTTAACCGGGAGTAATGAGGTAGGGCCTCATTCATCTCCTGCACTGCCTGTTCGAGCTGTCCGCTTTCACGATAAAACATGTACAAGATTGACGGTGAACCAAAGGTCCATGAACCATTTTTATCAATGAACTCTGATGGTCCCTTTAGCAGACAGCTGGCCCGCTGGATATGTTCATACATCCCGGTAATATGATTATATTTGGTAAAGATGCACAGCAGTTCAAATTCTCCTGACAACTG
Organism: Sporomusa sp. 246TCP1; assembly: GCF_057319775.1. Taxonomy (NCBI): domain Bacteria; kingdom Bacillati; phylum Bacillota; class Negativicutes; order Selenomonadales; family Sporomusaceae; genus Sporomusa; species Sporomusa sp. 246TCP1. The sequence goes on from NZ_CM170492.1 coordinate 3,273,285, forward strand.
ATTTTTCTCAGATTCCATTTCTCCTGGCAAAGCTTCAATATATCTGCCAATTTCTTCGCACTGTTCGGCAAACAACTCCATTTCATTAAACGAAAACAGATTGATAGCATAAATCAGACAAGCTTGCAAATGCTCTCTTTTTATCTTCACCGGGCAATCGCTGAAATACTGGATAAGTTTTTCTTTATGTTCACTCCATATGCTGTTGCCTTTATCTATTTCAATAGCCGCTAACAGCTTGTCGAAATCAGCAGTTTTATAGAAATAATCCAAGGCATGAATACAGTCACCGGCATTTACATACCATTTCCCCGCCCTATTCCAGACCGCCTTTTTCTGTTCTAAACTCAGCCTGTTAAACAGTTTCCGCAAGTAACTTGTGAAAATATTATGCATATAATAGGTTCCAGCGGCTTGGTCATACCGGATGAAAGCGTTGTTTGCCGCTAATCGTCGCAGCAACACCTCGACATCTTTCTGGCACCACAAGTATTCAGCCTGTTCTAACGTAAAGTTATCAAAAATGCAGATAGTTTGCAAAAATTCACGGGCTTCTGCTGAAATGCGCCGATAGACAACCTTTTCTATCAACTCATACAGGCTGACTTGATGCTCAATTCGTCCATCCTGCAGATAACCTAGTAAACAAAGATATACCGCGCTGATCCAGCCTTCGGTATAAGAAACTAAAAAATCCACTTCCTCTGTATTGAGAATAACTCCACGCAGCCTGCAATACTCGACGATATCTTCCCTCGAAAGCACAAAATAGCTCTTGTCAATAACCCAGCAGTACCCTTTGAGGGCAAGCTCTTCTGTATTTTCACCAAAAACACTGCGAGATACGATTACGATATGTAGATTTGGAATCTCGGCCCTGACCAGCAGTTCAAAAAATCGGTCGACATCAGTAGATGACAGCAAATGGTAATCATCCACAACAAGCGTCGTTCTTGCAGGAAAGTGTATCCCCTCCACAATACCAACAGCCTCTTCCAAAAAAACGCTGTTGCTTGGGGCTCCCACTCCTGCAAGACTCGCTGCTGCATCAGGATTAAGCCTTCTAAAAAGGCGGCAAAACCCATTCCAAAAAACAGTTATTGAATCATCCAACAACGTTTGCCACAATACCTCGGCCTGATTTTTCTTTATATGCTCCTTTACCGTGGTCGTTTTGCCATAGCCCATTGGCGCTTCCACCACAGTCAGCGGATATTCCCATATTTTATTTAGAGCCTCATTGATCGACTTACGCATGTAGATGGTCCTGGCGTCAATTTTATTATACATACGTAATAACCTGAGGAGTTATGCTCAAATATTGCGGCCCGGTTTCAGTCATAACAAAGCTATTTTCTATACCAATAGCCCCTTCAGGAAAAACAAATTTGGGTTCAAGTGCAAAAGTCATGCCTGGTACTATTGGTGTCTTCATCCCTTTCGCCAATATCGGCCATTCATCTAATTCCAGACCGATACCATGACCAACAAACTTCACCTGGTCCGGCTTATAGCCCATAAAATTGTCCTGATACCCCAGTTCTGCTGCCAATTTGACTGCCAGCAGATAAGGCTCCTCAGCCAAAGTACCAGGTTTACAGCATTTTACTATTTCTGACTCAATAAGTAAGGCAGCTTCATAGGCTTTGACCAGTTTTGGGGAAAGTTCACCAATACAGAATATCCGGGTTTGATCACCAGTATAACCCTTAACTATGGAACTATAGTCAATATAAATAACCTCATTGCGGTTTATTTTTTTCCAACCGGCTCCTTGCGGCTGCGCAGCACTGGCACCCTGTCCACCCACCGGCCCATCGAAATAGTTGGGATAAAAACCACTGCCGCCAGTACATACATTACCAAAGAAAAAATCCTGATTGAAGGCTCTCATCTTGCAAGGACCCGCATAGCCGCGTTTTCGCATTTCAGCCTCAAATAAGGCCGCTAATTCCAGCTCTGACATTCCCGCTTGCAAAAAAGAAGGTACAGCTAAAAATGCCTGATCAATAACCGCTAAGGCACCGCGCATTAGCTCGATTTCAACCACTGATTTTACCGCACGGATGGCTTTGATGGCAGGTGAAATATCAATAAGTTCGGTAGTAGGAAAAATATTTTGATATGACTGATATAAGTTGAATGGTAATACATCTAATTCCAGTCCTATTTTGCTAAAACTGTTATACCCATATGCCGCCAGAATTTCCGGGATTTGCTTCGGGGTCTTGATGGCGACAATATTTTTTAACGGTGACTCCTGCCGTCCACGTGCTAGACTTTTTTTCACCATAAGAACCGGCTGGCCACTGGCCGGGATATACAAATAGGAATTTTGCACTGTACCAGTAAAGTAGAATAGATCACTTTGCAGTAAAATAATAGCTCCATCGGTGGCTTGTTCTATTAGTTTCTGCTGGAGGTTACAAATTCTAGACTCAATTTCTGTTGGCATTATTTCCATGATTAACATCCTTTCCTTTGCATTCTATGTGCAACGCCATTAACACTTTGCAGGTAATAACTCTTTGAGTAAACATAGTACCCCATGCTTACTATTCTGTCCTGCCCGTTCCTTAACACCGGCATAGTAATTAATTCTCCTCCTGCTATCCATCTCCTCCCTCCGGGAAGGATTTACTACTACCCGGAGGGTCATAAATTAAACACCGCTTACCCCTTACGGTAAACGGTGTCTAGCCTGATAACTCTTATTCAAAAGAACTGCCCTTTGGCCAAGTTAAAAAACAATCCCCTTGGCATATCTATTTTGGCAAAATCAATTGTCATCTTAGTCTGGATGAGTTTATCATGCTCATCATACTCCTTGACCAGTACCTTTACGGCCTTTTCCGGTTGTACACGCTTGCCTTCCACATCCATATAGCTGACTTCTTTTCGAACACTAGTAAAGGATTGGTTTACGTTATCCATAACTAACCCTCCTCGTCAGACTGTATTAATTTGAAGCTGACTTAGCGTCTAAGACTCCGCTAATAATTATTGAGGCGTATTTATTCCCATCGTTTACTACAACTCAAGCGGCTTTTAGTACAAGAAACAACAAGCCTACAAACTGATCCGTATTGGCAATCACATACCATTTAACCGATTATAGCTTCACACTCCTTTTATGTCGTTATATTCTCTAAATATTCGGTAATATTATATATTCTATTATAGCGCCTCAAAAAAAAAGAAAAAATCCCCCAAATGGGGGATTTGCACAACTAATCCTTATTTTTCCATTATTATTTTACCTATCCGAAAGTTCTTCATACTATGCGACAGTAATTCTGTTCTGGACCTTGCACTCGTTTTAGCAAACAATTTTTTCAGGTGAGTTTTTACAGTCTCCGAACTAATAAACAGACGTTCACCAATTTCTTTATTCGACAACCCCTGGGCAAGGAGGAGGAGGATTTCCGCCTCGCGCGCAGTAAACGGAACCATTGTCTGCCCACTAACTGCAGCTTGTTGATCTTTATCAACAAGCTTAGCATTCTCCTCATCTCTAAGCTTTGCAAAAATAAATTGCATATGTTCACCTAGCATTTTGAGTAACTTCATCTCAGTATCATCGAAATCATGTTGTTTTTGTGTACGCTGAATAGTGATGTCAGCCAATACATTTCCACAATGCATTAATTGAACACCTGCCAGGTAATACATTGTATTGATGTGATAGGAACAATCAAATAATTGCAAAAGCGGCTCAGCGGAAAAAAAAACACCATTTTCATAAGGGACAACTCTACGGATAAGGGACATAGCTTCTGTAATAAAACTCTCCAGACTGCTGCATTGGTGAAAACATAATACAACTTGGTTAAAGTCATGAAGTTTTCGCTGTGATATATACATTACGTATTCATCTCCCAGCTGCTTACCACCATTGAATGATTCCCTTAAATTCCATCGCCATTAAGCCCGCATAAGTCCTCAGCATCAGTTAATTTGTCAAGATCAAAGGGTGTTCCCTGGTAAACATAGTAATTAAGCCAGTTGGCAAATAGTAAATTGGCCGCACTCCGCCAGCGCACCACCGGCTGCTGCAGCGGATCATTGTTAGGATAATAATTACAGGGAACATTAATTGGCAATCCCTGAGCAATATCGCGGTCATATTCTGCTTTAAGCGTTAAGGGATCATATTCAGAGTGACCGGTGATAAATAAGTGTCGATATTTTTTATCTATAACAGCATAAATACCTGATTCTTCTGATTCTGAGAGTATCGATAGTTGCGGTACTTTCTCAATATCTTCCCGTCTCACTTCAGTATGCCGGGAATGCGGAACATAAAACACGTCATCAAAACCTCGAAACAGCATTTTTTCCTTAATATTTACCGTATGAGGAAACACGCCAAACATCTTTTGCGGCAAATCATATTTGGGAATACCATAGTGGTGATATAAGGCTGCTTGTGCTCCCCAACAGATATGGAACGTCGAATACACATTTCTCCTGCTCCAATCCATAATTTCGCACAACTCATTCCAATAGACAACTTCTTCAAAGGGAATTTGTTCTACTGGTGCTCCGGTAATAATCATACCATCATATTTACGGTTTTTCACTTCGGCGAAAGTCTCATAAAATTTAACCAAATGCTCATGTGACGTATGTTTAGGTTCATATGTGGCTGTATACAGGAAATCAAATTCTACCTGCAGCGGAGAATTACCAAGCAACCGAAGCAATTGCGTCTCTGTGACTATTTTTGTAGGCATCAAATTTAACAATAATATTCGAAGCGGACGTATATCTTGCGAATAGGCGCGTTTTTCATCCATTGCAAAAATATTTTCTTTTTCAAGAATGTTTACCGCAGGTAAATTATTAGGAATTTTTATTGGCATAATCTTCCGCTCCTTTGCGTTAATTTTTCAGCTATTATATTAACTAATATTATACTGTTTTGGTTTAATTTGCAATAAACAACATTATATGCACCACTCCATTTATACTACCACAAAATTCGTATAAGATATATAAAAAACCTATTTCCCTGCCAATCAGGCAGAAAAACAGGTTTCTATTAAATAACAAAGCTAGTTGTTATTCCCACTTGCTATTATTCCCAAAACAAGCCCGGCAATCGTCGCTAAAGCCTTATCATGTCTTTCTCTTTCCCGCTCCTGGCGTTCGTGCCATTCCCGCTCGCTTTCATGGTCACGACGCCGCATTTCACGCTCATGCCGTTCATTTTCTTTTTGGATTCTGCGCTCCCGTTCCTGCTGCTGCCTATCATCACCTTGTTCCTGCTGCGGCGGCTCAGGCTGTCTGTGCGCAGCTTCAATTACGGAAACCCCTAACCCAAATTGCAGCAAACCTACCATGGAGTAAATAATTACTTTCTTAGCCATTTTGTTCATTATGTGTTACGCTCCTCTACCTTTATCTGCATTGTCTATAGTTCTATCATACATAGCCTTTTTTTGAATTTAATTTGAAAACTATGGATACCAAGAAAAAAAGTTCCAACAATTTTCAATTAAAGATATTTGTAGTTACAGCTTTTTTCCTGGCTTTTCGCCAGTTAGTAAGCTTCTCGGTTACCCGTTCCACCACGACAAACAGTACAGGAATTAAGAATATGCCCAGGGTAGTCGCGGCAAGCATACCACCTACAACTGCTGTTCCCATTGAGTTTCTCGCACCGGCACCGGCGCCGGTGGCTATAGCCAGCGGAATGCAGCCGATAATAAAGGCGAGTGAGGTCATAAGGATGGGACGCAGCCGAATTTTAGCGGCTTCAATGGCGGCCTGCACCGGGTTCATGCCCTGGTCAACCCTGACTTTGGCAAACTCCACAATTAATATGGCGTTTTTGGCAGCCAGGCCGATAAGCATGACTAAGCCGATTTGCATATATACACTATTTTCAAGATTGGTCAAGTACTGGAACAGAAAGGCTCCAAAGACGCCGGTGGGCACCGAAAGCAGGACAGCAAACGGAACACTCCAGCTTTCATACAGGGCAGCCAAGCACAAGAATACGAACACAATTGCCATCCCGAACACAATAGCTGTCCGCGAGCCTGCCAGTTTTTCCTCACGGCTTTGTCCTGACCACTCATAAGTATAACCGTTAGGCAAGGTTTGTTTGGCCACTTCTTCAAGTGCCGTCATGGCCTGCCCGGAACTGTAACCGGAAGCCTGCGAACCGCTGATTTGAACGGCTTTAACCCCGTTAAACCGGGTAATAATGGTTGGTGCGTTGATCTTCTTGGGCTTAAGCAGCGTATTCAGCGGCACCATCGCATCATTGGAGCTTTTTACATATAGATACCGGGTCGCATCGGCATCACCGCGAAAAGTATTTTCGGCCTGCACTGTAACCTTGTAGGAGCGGCCAAACTTATTAAAATCATTCACCTGACTGCCACCCAGGAAAACCTGCAGGGCAGTAAACACATCATCAACATCTACGCCCAACTGCTGGGCTTTTTCCCGGTCTACCTCAAATTCATAACTGGGAGTATCAGCCTTAAAAGCAGACATAACCGACGCAATTTCCGGCCGTTCTTTGGCTGCCGCCGCAAATTTTTGCGCCACATTATCTAAATCAGTCAGTGAGCCGCCGCTCCGGTCCTGCAGCATCAGCGTAAAGCCGCCAACCGTTCCCAGTCCCGGCAAACTTGGCGGTGTAAAGGCAATTACCGTCCCTTCTGGGTATTGTGCGCCTTTCATAAAGGTCTGTCCAACCAGAGCATTTAGCTGCACTTCCGGTTTCTGGCGCTTATCCCAGGATTCCAGGGAGGTAAACATGGCACCGGCATTGGACTTGGTGCCGCCGCCCATGATATCCATACCTGCCAGCGACATACTATTGAGCACTCCCGGCATTTCACGAACCTGGGCGGCAAATTGGTTGACCACTTCTTCGGTTCGGTTCAAGCTGGATGCTTCCGGCAGCGTGATCGAGGTTATGAAATACCCCTGGTCCTCGCTGGGTACAAAGGAAGAAGGCACCAGTTTATAGAGTCCGCCTGTCAGGATAAGCAACACTGCCAACAAAACCAGACACAGCCGGGCTTTAGGAATAATGCGGCCCAAACTGCCGCCATAGCGTTCAATGTTGTTTTCAAACCAATTGTTGAATTTGGTGAAAAATTTGGCTAACACACCCTGATGTTCCTCCGAGTTATGCGGTTTAAGCAGCATAACACACAAAGCCGGGGTAAGCGACAAAGCCACAATGGCCGACAGCGCCATAGACACTACGATGGTTAAAGCAAACTGCTTGTACAAAATACCGGTAGTGCCACTTAAGAAGGCAACCGGCAAAAATACCGAAGCCAGCACAAACGCAATGGCAACCACTGGTCCCGACACCTCGCTCATGGCCTTTTTCGTAGCTTCACGCGGCGACAAGCCGGAATAACGCATATGATGCTCGACCGCCTCAATAACGACAATGGCATCATCGACAACCAGGCCGATGGCCAGCACCAACGCAAACAGGGTTAGAGTATTAATAGTAAAACCCAGCATGCTAAAGGCGCCAAAAGTACCGAGCAGTGATACCGGAATAGCTAGTACAGGAATCAGGGTGGCCCGCCAGCTCTGCAGGAATACAAATACCACCAACACAACCAGCAGCAGCGCCTCAACAAAGGTTTTTACCACTTCTTTCATGGATTCGCGCACAAATTCGGTATTATCAACAACAACTTTATATTCCATGTCACCCGGAAAATTCTTTGACGCTTTTTCCAGTACGGTTTTTACATTGCTGATGGTTTCGAGCGCATTGGCATCACTTGTCAGTTTAATGGCAAAACCGGCTGCCACATGACCATTCAGCAAAGATTGAAAATTATACTCCTTACTGCCTAGTTCCACCCGGGCAATGTCCTTGATGCGCACAAAGGAACCGTCTGACTTAGAACGCACAATAATGTTTTCAAACTCTTTCTGATCGGTAAGACGGCCTTTTACCTTAGCCGTATACTGAAACTGCTGCTGCGAAGCCGCCGGCATATTGCCGAAAGACCCGGCCGCAGCCTGGACATTTTGTGATTCAATTGCCGCAGTCACTTCACTGACGGCAATCCCAAGCTGGGCCATTTTTTCCGGCTGCAGCCAAATCCGCATACTGTAATCTGAACCAAAAGCCGATACCTCGCCAACACCGCTAACTCGTTTAATATCATCCACCATGTAAATACTGCCATAGTTTTTCAGGAAATTGGCATCAAACTGGTCGCTGGGCGACCACAGTGTAAAAATCAGCGACATATCCTGTGAGGATTTTCGAGTTGTAACCCCGTAGGTTTGCACTGTTCCCGGTAAAGAAGCATTAGCCTGGGACACCCGGTTTTGGGTTTGTACAGATGCCGTGTCGGAATTTTTTTCGGTTTCAAACTGCACATTCAATGAATACGAACCTGAATCCGTACTGGTCGAAGACATATACACCATGTTTTCAACGCCGTTTACCTGTTCTTCAATAATCTGGGCAACTGTTTGGTCGACAACATCGGCATTGGCCCCCTGATAGGTTGTGCTTACCGAAATGGTCGGCGGGGAAATTTGCGGGTACTGCGCTACCGGCAGGGTAAACGCAGCCGTTATCCCCAATAAGGTGATAACAATGGAAAGAACAATGGCAAATACAGGGCGATTAATAAAGAAATTAGCCATATGAACGCCCTCCTACTGCTTAGCCGGAGTCTGCACATCCGGTTGTATCATAGTTACCTGCAAATCAGTTCCCTGTTTTACCTTGTCAATACCTTCGACCACAATCCGGTCAGTGGCAGTCAGGCCTTCTTCCACCAGCCACATATCGCCGATTTTATTGCCAAGCTTGACCTGTCTGCTTTCGGCTTTGTTATCATCAGTTACCACAATAACAAAGGTATTATCAAGCACTTGCTTAACGGCTTTTTGCGGAATGAGGAGCGCGCCCTTGCGCACATCTTCCTGCACAACTACCCGGGCAAACATCCCTGGTAGCAGAAAATTTTGCGGATTGTCAAAGCTGGCTTTTAGCGTAATCGTGCCTGTCGTATCGCTAACCCCTCTGTCGAGTTGCTCTACCTGACCTATAAATGGATATTCCTTGCCGTCACTTAGCATCAGTTGCAGGTGGTCTTTAAAATTGGCAGGTAGTGAGCCATTACCACTGCGAATATATTGCAGATACTCAGTTTCGCTCATACTAAACTGCACCCAAACCGGATTTATTGAAGACACGGTAGCCATTGTTGTCGAACCGGCTACCACATAATAACCAAGACTTACATCATTTACGTCAATGCGCCCATCCACCGGCGAAACAATTAATGTATCCTGCTCGTCCTCAATGGCCTGTTGCAAAGTGGCCTGATTAACCTCAATCGTAGCCGCTTCTTCTTCGGCCTGAGATATATAAGCATCTAAAGTTTGCTGGGAAACCCCTTTTAAAGCGGCCAATTTTTGATAACGTTCTACGTCTTTTTGTGTATTGTTAAGAGTTGCCTGTGATTTAACCAGCGTAGCTCTTGCCGAATTAATTGCTGACCGGTATTGCTTATTATCTATGCGAAACAACGGCTGGCCTTTATAAACAGTATCGCCGCCATTTACCATCTTCTCCACAATATTACCAGATACTTTTGACATGATTTTTATTTCACTTTTTGCTTTTACCTGCCCTACAAATTCCCGGCTGATTGGCGTATCACGCGTTACTACTTGCATAGCCTTTACCGCTACAGTCTGAGCGGCATTAGTCGGTTGTGTTTTGGACAACATTCCGCTGCGTACAACAACAATGCCAAACAAAACAACTACAACAAATAATCCAACATACAGTTGCTTAGAACCCTTGATACTCATGTTATTCCTCCATTTTCACTGTTATTGTACCGGCAAACCCATCGCCTGTTCCAGTTTCGCTTTGTTTGTATTGTAATCATACAACGCCTGAATATAATCCTTTTTAGCAGAATCCAGTGATAATACCGCGTCACGCAGGTCAAGATTGGTTCCAATCCCAACCTCATAACGGGCCTTCTGAATCATCAAACTTTCTTCAGCATAGTCTACAGATACCCTATTGGCATCAATCTGTTTTTCCGCCTCATGCATACTCAAATAGTACTGACGCACATTCAGCAAAATTGTATCGCGCTCTTGCCTTGACTTATCCATTACCATATCCACATTATGCCGGGCTTGCTTAACCTGGGAATCGGTTACACCGGCATCAAATACATTGATCGATGTAGTTAATTTCAACAGCCAATTGCTGTTTTTTGATCCCGGTAAATGCCTGTCATACCAGTCCTGTTCAGCTGTCAAATCGACAGTTGGCCGACGACCACTTTTAGCAATTTCTACATCATACTGGGCATTGGTGATTTTAGCTTCATATTGGGCCAACTCCGGCCGATGCCCTTCAGCATAGAAAAGACATTCTTCCAGCGTCTGAGGATATTTTTTGTAAGCAAAATTATCTTTGATCGTAACTTCAGTGGTATGTGGCAAGCCAATGTCATTGTTTAGTGCGGCTACCGCATTCGTATAATTGTTTTGTGCCTTAACTAAATCATTCTGAGCTCCGGCCAAATCCACCTGACTTGACAATACATCGGTCTTAGCCACCATACCTAAGTCAAATTTATCCTTAACCAGCTTCAGGTGTTCTTCATAATTACTGACCGTTTCCTGATTCACCTGTACTTCATTAAGGTATTCCAACACAGTAAGATAGTCGGTAATTACCGTCAGTCTAAGCTGCTGTTTGGCCGCATCAATATCCAGCTCGGCCACTTTTAGATTAAGTTTTGCCTGTTCAATTTGACCTTCTAACTTACCACCGGAATACAGGGGCAGTGTAAGTGCTACCTGGTTGTCAAAATTAGTCGTATATTCATATGTAGATGTTTCGGTCTCTGCCGGCGGAGTGTTATACCGCTGATCGGTATGGGTAAGATTAATAGAAAGTCCCTTGTTTTGCTTGGCTTCCTTCATAGCCCAATAGGACTTTTCCCTAGTCGATTTTGCATATTTGATGTCATAATTATTTTTTAAAGCCAGGGCAACACTTTCTTCTACCGATAGTTCCACCGCCGTGGCAGACACCGGCTGGATTACTGTCATCAGCATGATAATCAGGATAAGTACCCAATAATATCGCTGGTATCTTCTCATACTAAAGCCTCCTAAAAATCATTGTGTTTGCGAGCATTCTTTTCTCCCTTGTGAATTTTTCTTTGATTTGCTGTGTTGTCTGTGATACAATATAAATAAATGTTTATTATTTATTTATATAGATAGTAAATCTTTATTTACTATTTTACGCCTTTTAATCTCCTATTGTCAATACAAACTTAGGGGTGAATTTTTTGAGTCATATAACAACCGCCGAAACACTATTTCATTTGATTCCGCTTCTTGATAAAAAGTTTATACGGCCTGTCGCCTTACATTTCAAACCCCAGCTTACTCAAATTCAATTTCATGTATTAACAATAGTAAAAGAAAATAAAGCTACTATGACCGAGCTCGCCAATGAAATACTCCTGTCAAAGCAACAAATGACACCAATTATTGACAAATTAGTCACCGAGGGCCTTGTACAGCGGGAATACGATACTATTGATAGAAGAATTATCCGAATATGCATAGCTCCGGCTGGATTACAGCTATGTGAACAGGCAAAAGCGCAAACACTTACGGTACTACAAAATAAACTTGAGTGTTTGAGTGAGAACGACTTAGTCTCTTTGGATAAGGTTATCAGTGAATTTTCGCGAATTGCCCATAAACTGCCTTAATTCTTTTGATTTTGTTCAATCACAGATGTGCGGCACAAAAGTATATTGGTAATGCAAAAAGATGATTGAAACCCGCGAAGTTCGCGGGTTTCAATCATCTTTTTGCATTACATGGTAATCTCTTGCACCTTCCTTGCACTGCTAAGCCGCCTTCGAAAATACTGCTTTTACAACATCGCCAACAATCCTGGCATAAAAAGCAAACGTCTCAAAACTTTCCCGTAATTCTTCCACCGTATCAGTAAACTCGCCTGGCAGGGCCCGGACGGCCCTATTTGTATGGTCAGTGGTTTCCTTCAAACTTACGGTAAGTTCATTAATATTGGTAAGCGTCTCCTTGAACAACGAAATAGTTTCACCGATATCGTCTTGATGTGCATCCAAAACGCCACGTATCAAACACAGTACACCTAGTGCTCGCTGCAAAACTACAATAAGGTAACCCCCAATGATGACAAGTAACACAAACAAACTGAACAGTCCGACGTCGTATAATGAAATATACAAGCAATCCCCTTCTTTCAGCACAATAAAGTAATGATCATATAACTTAATTTGAAGCTTGCCCAGCCGAAGAATTAACAAGTGGCCGGGCATTGATGCCCGGCCATCCAGCCTTTTTCCACGGAAATAAGTTATTGCGTGACTTCCTCATTCACATCAGAATTTGTCCGACCAGCAATTTCCTTCTTAACCTCTGCAACCTTTTCTTTTGTCTTTTCGACGATTTCTTTGGCTTTTCCAGGGAGTTCTTTAGCAGCCTCCACAATGTCGGCCCGTGTTTCCTTGCCAGCTTTAGGTGCCAATAGTACGCCGGCAGCAGCTCCGACAGTCACACCAATGGCGGCACCAATCGCTGCATTTTGCAGGGCTTTTTTCTGTTGCTTTTGCTTACGCTCTTTTTTCCCTCTTTCGATTAAATCCATAATCGACATGCCTACCACCCCCGGTAATTATTGGATGTTTACTATGCTTTTTAACCTTCGACAAAAATCCCAAAAACACCTGCTAACATTCCTAAATTTTAATTGCACAATAGCGAATACCTAAATTTATGAGACCGATAATAGCTATTACGACAAAGGACCTCTAGTTCATCACTTCTGAACTAGAGGTCCTCATTATAAATTCGATGTAGTTATGTAGAAAACTTCATTAATTATCCAATAATAGCATCCATCAAATCCTCTAATTTTTTTACTTCTTTCGAATGACAGACCTCATCTTAAGGCTTTAAGGTTGGTTTCAAGCTTAGATGCTTTCAGCATTTATCCCTGCGTCTTCTTCATTTTCACAGAATAGGCCTTTGTTTCTAAAGATAGGCTCAGCGTGCGCGAGCCATACCGATCGAGCATAAGCAAAAGCAATGGCACCTGCCAAACATACGGCACCACCCGTCAACAATGTCGCCGATACCCCGACACCTTCAGCTAAATAGCCTGCTAATAGACTCCCTAGTGGCGCAATACCGCCAAAGGACAATGAGTAGAGACTCATCACCCGTCCCCGTTTATCCTCGTCCACGAGTGTCTGAATGATGGTATTGGTGGCAGCTATCTGAACAATAAGCCCAACTCCCATGATAAAAGCCAACACCAAGGACAGCCACAGTACTTTGGATACGGCAAATATTATCAACCCAATTCCAAAAACAAAACTAGCTGTCATAATAATATTTTCAAGCCCCAGCACTGTCATACGGGAAGCCAGACATATGGTTCCAGCGAGGGCTCCCATTCCAAAAAATGACATCAATAAACCCAATATCTCCGGACCTCCTGATAATACCTCGCCGACAAAAACAGGCATGAGTACCATGACCGGCATGCCTGCCAAGCATACTAGAGCCAATAGGGCGAGCACCATCCTAATTGGCACAACACGGTATGCATAAATAATCCCTTGTCTGATTCCTTCCAACAGATTTCCTTTATGATTTTTAGCAACATACGGCCGGCTTATCTGCATGAGCCTAAGCCCTACAAGTACTGCGGTGAAGCTAACGGCATTAAGTAAAAAGCACCAGCCTTCGCCAAAGACACTGATGACAAGCCCCGCAATTGACGGACCAATAATCCGGGCGCCATTAATCATAGCGGAATTAAGGGGAATGGCATTACTGAGGTCGTCTTTATCATCGACAATCTGGGAAATAAAAGATTGGATTGCCGGCATATTGAAGGAGTTAACAACACCTAACCATAAGTTGAGTAGCACAATATGCCAGACAGCGATACTTTGCGACAACACTAATACAGCGAGAGTCGCGGCTTGCAGCAGCGATAAAATCTGCGTGGCAATAATAACTTTATACCGGTCCCACCGATCCAATATCACCCCGGCGAAAGGAATAAGAACCATACCGGAAATTTGGCCGAAGAAATCAACTGTACCCAGTATCTGCGCCGACCCGGTTAAATGATACACCAGCCACACTATCGCTGTCCACTGCATCCATGTCCCGATTAATGATATTCCCTGACCGAAAAAAAACAAACGGTAATTTCGATGCCTGAGCGCCCGGAACATCGACCCGAAGTTCATTCTGCAAATCAGTTTTATCTCCTCCTGTCCAACCGATTCAAACAATAATCTATGGATTTTCTTTTATTTTAATCCCATTCAGATAAATCCTGAGTGCTTGAACGATATATTCCTCATCAGAGTGTTCCGATAGCTGGGCAAACTCTTTTATAAGAGGTATGGCCAAAAAGTAAAAATTCATAATCCCCGCTAAAGATATGGTAGCATAGCTAAGATTCAAATCAGGCGCAAATTCTCCCATATCAACCCCTTCACGCAAAGACAAGTACACAAATTGATAAAGCTGAGAAATATGTTTTTTTATTATTGCTTCGCCGCAGGGCGTTGGATTTGCAAGTTCACTATGGATAATCCGGGCTAAAAAAGGGCATTCATGGTGGATTATACCGATATTTTGGGCATACATAGTAAGACGTTCAATAGGTTTTATTGTGGTCATAGTTTCCACTGTTTTTAGTAGTTTGGTAACAGGTAAAAAAATTTTCTCCAACACCGCTTGATAAAGACCCTCTTTACCGTTGAAATAGTAAGAGATAGCAGAACTATTTATCTGAGCAGTATCTGCTACTTCACGGATCGTGACAGCGACAAACCCTTTTTTCGCGAATAAAGGAATCGCATTATTAATAATTTTATCTGAAGTATCATTTTCCACAATGAGCAACTCCCTTAACATAAACATTTATATAGTTATTACTTTAATTATAACATACCATATATCTTTTTAACTTATTATGTCTTTATGGTGGAATGAATAATACTCCCTGCTACCTAGCTAGACAATCTTCCTCTGAAATTTTTTGATACTAATTGTTAGCACGGTCACTATAAATAAGGTGAGTGCCAATACTTGAGGCCACAATATGCTTAGCCCCACACCTTTAAGGATAATACCCCGCATTATCTGCAAATAAAAAGTAATCGGCAATATATTCCCGAGAAAATTAAAGAGAATCGGCATGGCCTCCCTCGGGAACATAAACCCGGAAAGCAATATACTCGGTAAAAAGATAAAAAAGGACATCTGCATAGCTTGCATTTGATTTTTAGTCACTGTAGAAATTAAAATGCCTTGTGCCAGTGAGGCAATAATAAAGAACGATGTAAGACCGTACAACAAACCAAGACTGCCGCGAATCGGCAGGTCAAATACAAAGATGCCCACCAATAAAGCGACCGTTACTTGCACATACCCAACTACACTATAGGGAATAATCTTTCCCAGCATAAGTTCCCAATTCTTCATAGGTGTAACAATAAGTTGCTCAAGCGTGCCCCGTTCCCGTTCCCGGACGATAGCCATCGAAGTAATCATAACCATAGTCATCGTTAGAATAACCCCCATAATACCTGGCACCATATAAAAAGCTGATACAAAATCCGTATTATACCAGGGGCGGATACGAATATCATAAGGATTCTGAATGGTATGTCCCGTATAACCCCGCAATTTTTGCAGCAAAATTTGCTTCGATTTCATTTGACCGACCAATTGAGCAGCGCTGATTGCCGAAGAAGCGGACATCGAATCAGAAGCATCGACAATAACTTGCACCGTCGCCATTCTGCCGTGCTTTAAATTATCTGAAAAATCCGGCGGTATAATAATACCAACTTTAGCTTTACCAGAATCAACTGCATGGTTTACTTCCTGAAAATTTTTAGCAACAAAATTTATATCAAAATATTCACTGTTCTCAAGGGAATTAAGCAAATCACGGCTGTCTTGCTGAAGCGATTGGTTAAATACAATAGTAGGTAAATGCTTAACATCAGTGTTAATAGCGTAACCAAACAGCAGCAGTTGAACAACCGGAACCATCAGCATCATCGCGAAGGTTAACCGGTCACGACGCATTTGAATGAATTCTTTAATCAACAAAGCTTGCAGGCGTCTCATGCTATCATCCCCTTACGCTGCGACTTCACTAAATAAACAAATACGTCTTCCAATCCCGGAGTAATTTTTTCGTAGGGATAGGATGTGACTTGGGCCAATTGATCCACCTCAACAAGAATATGTAAACCAGCACCGACTGGGTAAATATCGTGATAAGCAATTTTGCTGGCTTCCAAGGTTTCTAGTAATTCCATCGGTTCAGGAGTATTAATGCGCACCAGTACGCCCGGAATCATCTTTTTTAGTTGCGATGGTGCACCGTTTGCAATCAGTTTTCCTTCAAATATAAATCCAATCGCATCACAATGTTCGGCTTCATCCATAAAGTGAGTTGTAACCATTACTGTCGTACCCTGCACTGCTAAATTATAAATAATATTCCAAAACATACGTCTTGATTTGGGATCAACACCACCGGTGGGTTCATCAAGAAAAAGAATGGGCGGACTATGAATAATGGAGCATCCTAAAGCCAGACGCTGTTTCCAACCGCCTGAAAGATTAACTGCCAATTCATGTTGTCGTTCTTCTAAGCCAGCTAAAACAAGCATTTCCTTAATTCTTCCTTGGGCTGCATCCCGTGACAAACTGTACATACCAGCATAGAACTCTAGATTTTGCAGAACGGTTAAATCATCATAAAGGCTGAATTTCTGAGACATATAGCCAATGTTATGTTTAATAGCCTCACTATCCTGAACAATATCAAGGCCTAATATTTTACCATTGCCTGAGGTCGGTTCCAATAACCCGCACAGCATCCGGATAGTGGTGGATTTACCTGAGCCGTTTGGTCCAAGAAAACCATAGATAGACCCTTGTTTAATTTGCAGCGAAACATTATTTACAGCCGTAAAATCACCGAAGCGACGAGTAAGATTGGTAACTTCTACAGCATACATTTCATGCCACCTCACTTGCCAAAGCGACAAACACATCTTCCAATGTGGGTTGAATTTCTTCCAATGTAGTGACCGCAATATTGGCCGCAGCCAGTGCGGATTTTACCTGAACCGCAGCTACATCCATGTCTTCAACTACTATGTGGTAGGTTTCACCAAACATGTTCATATCAATAATTGAACAGGCTGTTAAATGTTTCTTAATATTCCGTTCACTCGTTTTCAGTGCTAATACCTTATAGGGATATTCCCGGCGCAAACCCTCCGGGGAATTACAAGAAACAATACGAGCATTGTGCATGAAAGCAATACGGGTGCAGAGCTCCGCCTCATCCATATACGGTGTAGAGACAAAAATAGTTGTACCTTCCTTATTAAGTTTGAACAACATGCGCCAAAATTCCCGTCGGGAAACAGGATCAACACCGGTGGTCGGTTCGTCGAGAAATAACAGCCTCGGCTGATGCATCAACCCGGCTGCTAATGCCAATTTTTGTTTCATCCCGCCGGACAGGTTATCGGCCAAGCGATCCTTAAACGGCAATATTTTAGTAAAACCAAGAATATGGTTGGCTAAAACATCAATTTGATCTGCAGCTTGACCGTATAGCGACCCAAGTAAACGAATATTTTCCATGACTGTTAAGTCTCCATAAAGGCTGAATTTTTGCGGGACATATCCAAGGTGATCCTTGACGGATTCCGGGTTGGCAGCTCCTAAAACTGTAAGCGTTCCCGAAGTTGGCAAAAGAAGCCCTGCCAACATGCGAATAATAGTCGTCTTTCCGGCGCCGTCCGGCCCAACCAGCCCAAATATTTCACCGTCGTTTACTTCCAGTGAAACACTATCTACTGCTGTTACCGTTCCATAGTTTTTCGTTACGTTATTTAATGTAATCATTGGATAACCACATCTGCCGGCATTCCTGGCTTTAAGATGCCTTCAGAATTATCAATTTTTACTTTAACATAAAATACCAGATTAGCCCGTTCTCGTTGAGTAATGCTTTGCCGTGGCGTAAACTCTGCATTTTGACTAATTTCCTTAATTGTTCCGGCAAATGTCCGTTTGGGATAAGCGTCAATATAAATATTTACAGGCTGACCCAGTTTAATCAAACCAAGTTGTTCGGAAGAAACATAGATTTTTACCCAACAGTCAATTAAATCGCCAACAGTGGCAATAGCCGATCCAGCATTAAGATACTCGCCATTTTCAAAGTTTTTTGTTAATACTACACCGTCAAGCGGACTACATATAATGGTATCAGCCAAATTAGCGCTGGCAACATCAACAACCGCTTGTAACCGCTTCACTTCAGCCCGCTGAGCTTCAATAACATCCGAACGATTGCCCTCAATTACCAAACTCTGTTGAGACTGAGCGTCAATAAGAGAATTGTAGGCAACATCATAACTGGTCTGCGCAGAATCAAATTGCTGCGCAGCAATAGCATTGTCATTATAAAGGACGCGATAACGTTCTAAATCATTTTTGGCTTTGTTATACGTTGCCTGAGCAGACGCCATCTGAGCCTTCGCTTGCTTGACTTCTTGATCTCTTGAGCCTTTTTCAAGGTCAGTCAATTGCACTTTGGCTTTACTAAGCGCAGCCTCATCAGCCAGCAACTGCGCCTTTAAATCCGTCCGACTAATTTGAGCAATGACTTGACCGGCTTGGACTGTATCCCCTACCTGAATTGTCAACTGCGACATATAGCCACTCGTTTTAGGCACGATATCAGTAAGTGTTACTTCCACTGTACCGGTAGCTGTGATGCCTTTTTCCTTGGGTAGATACAGCCTGTAACCCCCAACAGCCGCCAAAACTATAACAATAATGGCAATAACAATTATCTTTTTATGCATGTTCTCCCCCCTTAATAATCCCATAGAGAAAAACATTAATAGCCTGGGCAAAATATTCTTCATCTGATTGCTCTGACAGCATTACTAATTCCTGAAAAAAAGGTTTGATAACAAAATAATAATTTATGATACCTAGCAAAAAAACGGTTGCATACATTAGGCTAAAATTAGATTTAAAATCATTGCTGATAATTCCGTCTGTTAGAATTACTTGGATAAGTTGAAAAAGCTGGGAAATATATTTGTTTACTACTTCTCTCCCGCAGACGGAGGGATTGACAAGTTCACTATGTATAAATTGAACTAAAAAAGGTTTTTGTCGATGAATAATCCTAACATTATAAGCATATTGACTGAGCCGTTCTATCGCTGATAGATGATTCATAGCCGCTAGCCTTTGCATCATCTGAACAATCGGCACAAACTGTTCTTCTAATACCGCCGAGTAAAGGCCCTCCTTACCCGAAAAATAGTAAGAAACAAGTGCACCATTAACTTTAGCGGCTTCAGCCAATTCACGAATAGATACAGCGGCAAACCCTTTTTGGGCGAATAAAGTCGTGGCCGCTTTAATTAATTTAGTCTGTGAACTATTATCCATAATGTCCCTCCTTTTCAATCAATCAATTGATTGATTTGCTTTATTGTATCATTAACTTTAAATTTTTGTCAACATTTTAAATTGAATCAGTACAGTAAAAATAAAATATAGTATGAAACAAGAAAGCTTACAGATTATTGCAAACCTGCAACAAATACAAAGAAACCATCAGTTAAGCGGTTTCTTTGTAAGGTATTAATGCCTATTAGATTTATTATCCGGATTCTGAGGCAAAAACTTCTTATTTTAAAACAGTCTGTCCGCAAACCAATCTACAAGATATCTGTGCACTTCAGTGTCATCTAAAGTCGCACAATGGTCGAAAGCTGGATAAATCTTAATTGTTTTGTCCGTGGATGCAGCTTCGGCATATGTCCTTTTTACACCTTCGACATTGAAAAGAGGATCTTGCTCATTGTGAATAATTAACAACGGACAAGTTATTTTTTCGGCAATCCCTTTCATGCTCATTTTGTCTAACAGATTATCTTTTACATAATTTTTATCTTTGCCAAACCTGATAGCAAGTTTTTCTAATGAATATGGATAAACCGGAATCATTTCCTGCGGATCATATGACCCACCCCGACTTACACAGCCTGCTAATTTATGTGATAAAAAGCCGGCTATGCGAACAACAAGATATCCACCGAAACTTGCACCAAATATTCCGATTTTGTTTCCTACATCACTTCGACTCACCACATAGTCAAAAATTTTGTTATATGCCTCTTCATGTTCTATTTCGAGATAACATTTGTTAAAATATAACGATTCTCCTTGTCCTGGTCCGTCAATCAGCAGCACAGCCAATCCTCTATTTATCAAAGACATCGCGACTGTATGCACTTCTTCCTTAAAACCTGTAAGTCCACCTGTGGCAACAACAACAGGAACATCTTTTGGTGCTTGCTTCGGGATAAGCATCCATCCACTCATCTTAGAGCCTTTAAAAGGAATCTCTACTTTTTCAGCCGTCATATTGTCATACAACTGTATACCTCGCGAATAAGTAGTTAAAAGTTTTCCATAAATTCTAAGTCTTTCGTCAGTTATATCAATAATATCGTACTCACCAATACGATAAACCATTGCCGCCTTTACAAAAAAGATTCTCGCTGTTTCTCTGTGACCTTTCTGTAATTCTTTCTCGGCATAAGCATAAGATTTGTCGCCAAGTTCCTCGCATACTTGCACATGATCTTCGCCACGCCCAACCCGATCAACTATTCTTGTATAGTCTGTGTGATCAAGCCCACCAGCCATCATCCTATTGAAGTTTTGGCCAACAGGTATCTTTCTGTTCTCTGCCATGGCTTTCCTCTCCTTTTATAATATTCGCCTTGTTGTTTACACTTTTACTCTACATTTGTTGTCAAGCTGTTCTGTTCATTAGCCGTCTTTTCATCCGCAATCTGGTGGCGAACAATCTCAAAGCTTACAAGATTTTTTACATCCGGGCAACACGATTCTATTTTATTCGGATCATCCAATGGTAAAACCCCATCCCATGTTAACACCGCTATTATTGGGAATATTGTGTGATAAGCAGCACCACACAGCCCTCCCGGATCAGCTGTTGATACTTTAAATACATCTCCCTCTTTATGACCGACCTTGCATTCACCTATACTCGAAGTTACTTTAACCAGAATTTCCTTTTCACTCATTTTTTTCCTCCGCCAAAATTCAAATTCGTCTTACTCTTTTAGGGAAAATACTTTATTATTTATTTTCCTCCCATCTGTAAACATCTTAATAAAAAGAAAAATATTTGTTAAACCGCAAATTATTTCTAAAACTTGCAAAGAATAGAAACTCATATCCAGTTGGTTGTTCTGTGCCAGATAATTCAGCGTAACCGCCAGTGGAATCAAGAAAATTATCGCATTTATTCCAATCCACTTCATCCGTTTGGCTTTTTCTTCGACATAGGAATTGTTAGGATACAAGACAGCCAATCTTTTGCCGGAAATGACAGTCAAAGGCATACATATAATCAATAGTGATAACCCGTAAACAATAATCTTTTTCACAACTGCGATTTGCTCATGATCACCAATAAACTCCACCACTAAAGTGGACCCCAAAAAATACGCAATTGTCATAAAGGCAATCGTGGCAGTTGTTTGATGAAGCGATTTATAACTCACAATAACATCTCCCTTGTAAATAAAAAGTAACCTGCCGCATACTTTTTCCTAATTTAGGGAAGCATATATGTAATAATCACATTCGCAACTGCAGTGAATTTAGGGTCCTGTTGCGCGGATTTCAACTGCCTGCCGCTAAAAACAGAAGTGCCTTTAATGCCTTTGAAACGGCCGGTTCCCTTGATAATCTCTCCTTGTCCCTTGTTAGAAGGATGTTCGCCATCGACCCAAGGTAACGCTGATGTCCATGAGATCATAATCAAGGATTCGTCTGCAAATTCCAGCTTAGTATACCCGTTGGCAGTTCCTTCCTTGCCACGGGGGATATCGAAGGCTCCGACAAAAGCGTATTTTGCAGTTTCACCGTTGCTAAACACAGCCTCACCTTCACGTTGTTGTATACCAATCATATGACCATCTTCGTCCCCGACGGGAAGCCATTCGGCAGAAACAATATAATTTGTAACTTCAAAATGCAATGTCCGTTCTAGCTCTGACAATTTATTTACCATTGACGCCAACTCCTTACCTACAAATATACTAGCTAGATCGTGTTTAAAAAACACCTAATCCACCACATACATTTATTGCTTGAATTGTTATTCCTCTTGCTCTATCGGAAGCTAAATAAGATACCATCCCTGCTACTTCATCAGGCTCGATGTATCTTCCAATAGGAATAGCGCTTTCGAATTTCTTTTTTACTTCTTCCACCGGGATATTTAACAGCTTGCTACTAGCTTCTCTTACCGTCTGCGCCATATCGCTTTCGACGAACCCGGGACATACAGCATTAACTGTTATCCCTGTCTTTGCCAGTTCTTTTCCTAAAGCTTTCGAAAATCCGATAACTCCGGCTTTAGACGCACTATATGCAGCACCAAGCGGCACACCTTGTTTACCTCCTGTTGATGCAATATTGATTATTGCACCATTAGCGTCTAAATTCCCTTTGTTTAGAACTGCTTTGGTTACATAATAAACACTATTTAGGTTGGTATTTATAATATCACGCCAAATTTCGTCGTCCATCTCCGCTGTCTTACCGCCACCACTTCGGCCAGCACAGTTAACCAGCACATCAATTTTTGCTACCTCTTGCATCACTTTACTTACCATTTTCTCCACGTCTTCCTGATTAGCAATATTACAAGTAAAATATATAGATTTTCCATTAAGCTCAAAAATTTCATGAGAAACTTGCACTAATTCTTTAATTGTCCTTGACACTAAGGCAACTAAAAAACCGTCTTTTGCCAGCTGTAAAGCAATGGATTTGCCAATGCCTCTACCAGCACCCGTAACCAAAGCTGTCCTTTCCATCATCTGTTCTCCTTTTTAAATTTTATTTCGACTATACAACTTATACTGCTTGTCTTTTGTTTAACTCTAAATATAATTTTATAGTTTGCATCGTTGTCATGCTGTTTCTTTCAATCGCTTGCTCAACATTTTTTAAGGCTTGTTCCATTTCAATCTCTCCCCATATATTTCTAACTCCTTCCTCAGATAGTGCTACACTGTGCCAAGCCTCAAGATTTACTCCATTCTCTGTCTCAGAAATGATCCATTTACCTTCGTGGCTTTTTAATGCCGGAGGCAATGAAGGCTGGAAATATTCAATCAAATTATTGGCATGTCCATGCCTTATAGATCTCATGCTTTCTATTTTATCTTGCACCCCGATAACAGTCATTTCAAATTCCTGATTACGACCGTCTTCATAGAGCATTGTAATTTTTTTGCAGTGAGGCAGCAGTTTGGGCCAATCTTTGACATTATATAGCAAGTTAAATACTTGCTCCGCTGTTGCATTAATTGCAATTTCAGAAGAAAATATTGTCTCTGTCTTTCCTAGCCTATCTTTTTCTAAGATTTGTTTTATGGCACTTAATTCTTTTTTGCTGTTGTTCTCAATTGTTCGGAGCATAAATTGTAAGGCTTCTTCATTGCTACCCACATTTTCAACCAGACCTGCAACATTATCCTTAACGTTAAACACATGTTCCAGTGTCAGTAATACACCTTTATTCAGCTTAATCACTCGCCATACACCTTGCATGTACTCCACAAGCGGACTTGGTTTCGATTGATGAAAGTCAATTCTATAGCTATCCGGGTATAATCTTCGCTCTGATTGCCACGTAAATTCTGTCTCATTAGATTGCGCTGTTATTTCAAGCACTTGCACATCTTCTTTTTGTGATATAATTGTGACTTGTTTACATGGCGGAAAATATTCAGGCCATTTTAATGCATCGACACACATATCATAAACCTTTTCGATAGCCGCATTAATTTCTATTGCATGCATAGTAACTTCCATAACTTTGACACCTCCACTAATTTCTTGCGTACTCATTTTTCTTGTTCCGAAAAGTCAATCTTAGTCAACTATAGCCACTACCCTACACCAGCCCGCATCACTGTCATGTAGTTTGATAGGAAAGCAACATACTTTAAATCCAATAGGTTTTGGTATTTTACCCAAATTGGTCAATCGTTCTATATGACAATATTCTTTCTTCCTTCCCAGAAAATGAGCAGGCCATAAATATTTTACATTTTTATCCTGCATATATTTCCCTATCATTTGACCAAAAGGGGGATCAAAACCAAAACTGTCTATCCCGATGATTTTAACTCCACAATCAATCAGATACT
This sequence comes from Sporomusa sp. 246TCP1, assembly GCF_057319775.1. NCBI lineage: Bacteria > Bacillati > Bacillota > Negativicutes > Selenomonadales > Sporomusaceae > Sporomusa > Sporomusa sp. 246TCP1. The sequence goes on from NZ_CM170492.1 coordinate 3,297,695, forward strand.
CTGTTGCCGCTAAACTAACGCCCCTAAAATTTGTAAAGTATTGTGGTGTTCCGATATATTGATCGCCATCTGTTTTTAATAAAACAATGTCCCAGGGTTGTATCCGGTATTTTATCTCCGCTAATTTAGCAATAATCTCTTCTGGGGAAATAGCCTCATTACCAACTGCCATATCTAACAATACTCCATTCCCGAAACACCATTCTAAAGGAATATCTGTGATTGTCTTTGCCTTTTTCCCTTCTTTGCTTATGTCACCAAAGTGGTACGGAGCATCCAAATGAGTGCCTGTATGGGTGGTAAGCTCATAAGTATATAACGAAAGCCCCTTTCCCTCCGGGAAATCTTTGTGGTCTAAGCCAAAACCCAATTTTTGTTTTATAAGTTCCTTAACTTTTGCAAAAATATTTGAGCCTTTCAGAGAAACTAAAGTTTCTCCCAGTAAATCAGCTCCTGCTTTATGATCAACTATTTTTCTTTTTACCGGATTAGGTTCCCAACTATTTACATCAATAGCAACACTTAGATCAATAATGTTATACTGACTATTCCAGTTCATAATGCACTCTTTCATAATCTATTTTTAATTATTGACTGATCCGATTACTAAACTAGCACAAATCCCACCATTTCCCCGTCCGTTAATTACTACATTGTTAATTTTTCTATTGCTTTTTATTTTTTCAACTATGTTCAAATCAAATGAGGGATCGGGATCTTCATAATTAATTGTAGGTAACACTATATTATTCTCAATAGACATGGTCGCCCAAATTGCATCTAAGGCTCCAGCAGCACCATACAGATTACCAGTCATTGTTTTGGGCACGGTGACCGGAATTTCCGTGTACACAGTGTTCATACTTTTTTTTATTGCCTGGTATTCAGTTAAATCACCATGAGTTGTTCCTAATCCGTCAGCCATAATTAAATCAATATCCCCTTGATCTAAATCAGCATCATCCAGTGCATTAGCAATAGTATAATCAAGACCCAACTCGTCAGTAGCCAGGTAACGCGGATGACAAGCTCCTGCAATATCACTAAAACCTTTTATTTCTCCATAAATTTTTGCATTTCGCTTTTTCGCATGTTCATATTCTTCCAATAGTAAAATTGCTGCACCCTCTCCCGGAATCCAACCACTTCTTTTCTTATCAAAAGGTTGATAAACACCAGTTTCAGAAATTCTATGGGTAGGTTCTTCAACGCCTTCTGTACAAATTGCCGCAAACGTAAATGGAGTCATCAATCCCTCACTGGCACCGGCCAGAAGAATATCTGCCCTACCCTGAAAGATAGCTCTTGCCCCATATCCAATAGCCGCCAACCCGCTTGCTCTGCCGGAGTCAATTGTTTTACTATGTCCTTTTAGTTTATTCTTAATTGTAATCTCACCTTGCGGAGCCGCCGGAAACCATGCTGTTCCCACAAAAGGACTAAACTCATCAACCCCTTTGGTATGCAGCAATTTTAATTGAAGATCATTAAAAGTCCATCCGCCAAAACAATTCCCAATATATGTTCCGAACCTATTCTTATCAACGTTATTCAAATCAATATTGCTATCCTTTATTGCCAGATCACTTGCCGCTACTGCATATTTGGTGAAAACATCAAATTTATACGCTTGTCTTGCCGGTATAAAATCTGTATCCACAAAAATTTTTATTTCTCCAGCCATTTTAACCGAAAATTTTTCTGTATCAAACTTAGTAATTTGGTCTATGCAGTTTTTTCCTGCTACAGAATTTTTCCACACCTCATCTTTTCCAATACCATTGGGGGCAATAACACCTAAACCGGTTATAACAACTCTCCTCATATCCATGTTTCTCCTTCGAAAGCCGATTCAACGCCAACTACTAATGCACTGTGTATCCCGGAAAAACCACTGGCATCTTTTAGAATTAGTTTTAAATTATCTTTTTTTATGCTTCTATTCGGTACATAATCTAGGTCGCATCTACTGTCAGGATATTCATAGTTGATTGTAGGATGAATTTCTTTATTAATTAATGACTGAACACAAGCAACAACTTCCATTGCACTTGCAGCGGCCAAAGCGTGACCATTCATTGATTTTAAAGAACTGACTGGTACTTCATAGGCTCTTTTTCCCAGTACAGCTTTATAAGCCGCTGTTCCATTAACATCATTTTGCTGTGTGGAACTACCATGAGAATTAATATAATCAATTTGGTCTGGAAATACACCGGCATCTTCTAACGCTATTTCTATAGCTCTTTTTAAATCTTCTCCATCTGGCAGTAATTCTGTCATATGATGAGCATTACATGTTGAGCCATGCCCATAGATTTCAGCTAAGATAGCAGCGCCTCTTTTTAAAGCATGTTCTCGCTCTTCTAACACAAGTATTCCGCACCCTTCCCCTAAAACAAAGCCGTCACGTTCTTTATCAAATGGCCGTGATGCTTTTTCCGGTGTATCATTTCTTTTGGATGATACTGCGCCTAAAACATCAAAAGCTGCAAGAGTTACCTGGCATATTGGTGCCTCAGCGGCACCAGTAATCATAACATCTGAATATCCATACCTGATCATATCAAAACTAAAACCTATTGCATCTAATCCAGCAGCACATCCTGTCGTCAAAGTTGAACACGGTCCCCTAAAATTGAATTCTGCTGCTACTTCGAGCGAAGCGGTACTATAGGTAAGTGCCGGATACAAAGCTTTACTAGTCCATGCGGCATTAAAATGTTCAGTGCATTTTTCCGTTTGCCTTAAAAATTCTTCCTCCATAAAAGGCGTGCCGGTTATCGCATTAGCAATACTCACGCCAGCCCTTCTTAGATCAATTTCATTAATATTAATATCAGCTTCTTTCATGGCCATTTTAGCGGCCGCTACCGCAAATTGAGCGTATCTGTCTAATCGCATTATCTGATTTTCTTTTAAACCAAATTCTCTTGGCTCAAAATCCTCAACGGCAGCACATATTTGTGATTTGAATTGATCTACCGGAAATCTATCAATTTTTTTTACACCTGATTTTCCATTAATACAATTTTTCCAAAATTTCTCCTTTCCAATACCAATTGGAGAAATAACCCCTAAACCGGTTACTACTACTCGCCGTTTTTTAGACAATTTATTTTTCATTATATTTTTCTTCCCCCTGTTTTATAATCTGCTCATTCAGGTAGCGACAACCGAACGCCTTAAGATGCTTTTTTCTTTTCTTCAATATGCATAAACAATTTTTCGATAGTATCCGCCTCCTTAATTTCCCAGATATCCAAATGACAATTAAAGATTTTAGTTATATCGCGACACAGACTTACCATTTCAATTGAATCAACCCCTATTTCTTTTGATAAAGATGTAGTAGCAGCAAGATCACCGCTGGGAATCCTTAAAGATTTTGCTATTACATCAATTAATTTTTTTTGTTCCATTATTTTTCACTTTCCTTTCACACTTATTAATACTAAGCAGTAGCCAACAGTTTCGTTCTTTTTATTCGCTGAACCAACCCTGTTAAAACCTGCCCGGGTCCTATCTCTTCTTTTCAATACATAGTTTTTTACTGAATATCCAAAATCATCGACCTGCGCTATAAACTCTTTAAATTCGTCAAAAAGACCTTACCCCATCTTCTTAACTTGTGAACCTTGTCCAGGAAAAACGTAAGTAAGCATTTATTCCCCGCTCTCCTTTCCTCTCAAAATTTTTTCTGAATTTTGAAAAGATTTCTCCCTAAAAGATATTGACTAAATCCCACCTCCTAATTTATAATAATAAATAAGCACATACGAAATAAAAGTATGCTGCGCTAACCCCTTAAATCAGAGGATTCCGGCCAAAGAACTTCACTGATTTAAGGGTGTTGTTTTTTTTTTGCATAGAGAAATTCATTGCTATTAGCAATTGATTTTCGCAATTTAAATTTACTACAAATTGCCATTAATGTCAACATGTCCCACGAATAGAACTGGGCATGTTCATGAAAAAAGCTGAAGAATAAAAACAACTGCTTCCATATAATCCGGATCTAAAGAGCAACGATATTGTTTTCTCTGAATGCCTCTTCGATTTTTTCATTTTTAGTAAACTTGTTTTAGCATAGCTGAAACATTGGAGATTTAGGTGGAGAGTCTACTCCACCTAAAGTAACATTTTTTTGGTTATTACTTATAAAACAGATCAATCAATCGATTGATCTGTTTTATATTATCATATACTTCCAATTGTTGTCAATATTTTAAATAGTAACTTACTAAATACCAGGTTATACCAAAATGTACCACACGGTCTCACCCGCGTCGACGGAATTTGTCCGGCCAGCAATTTCCTTCTTAACCTCTGCAACCTTTTCTCTTGTCTTTTCGACGATTTCTTTGGCTTTTCCAGGAAGTTCTTTAGCAGTCGCAGCAATATCAGCTCGATTTTCCTTGCCAGATTTAGGTGTCAATAGAACGCCGGCAGCAGCTCCGACAGTCACTCAAATGGACACCAATCTTTTTTAAAACAAAAAGTCTGGATAGATTTTTTAATTTATTGTTGCATACATCGCTGAAAATAATTGTCATTTCACAGCACCAGGACTATAATAAATTTAAACAGTGTTTTATTTCTTTTTTATTCTTAACTTTGTGGCAATTTTGCTGCGTAATGAGGTGAAAAAGCAAAATGGATAAAGCTCTGCGTGTTGGTATTGATATTGGTTCAACAACAATAAAAATGATTATTCTTAATAAACAAAACAACATTATTTTTCAGCACTATGTAAGACACTGCTCTGATATAACACTTGCTTTTCAGACCGTGGTCGCCAAAGCCCGGCATATCCTGCGGCAAACCCTGGCATCGGTTATGTTTACAGGCTCAGCAGGTATTAGCATTGCTAAAACACTTGAACTGCCATTTATCCAAGAGGTAATCGCCTCCACCACGGCGGTCAGGCACCTTATCCCCACTACCGGCACCGCCATTGAGCTTGGCGGGGAAGATGCGAAAATTACCTATTTCGGCAACACCCTGGAACAGCGAATGAACGGTGTCTGCGCCGGTGGCACTGGGGCATTTATTGATCATATGGCGTCGCTATTAGCTACCGATCCCGCAGGCTTGAATGAACTGGCAAAAAACTATCACACCCTCTATCCGATTGCTTCCCGTTGCGGTGTATTTGCCAAAACCGATGTGCAGGCACTAATGAATGAAGGTGTTGCCAAAGAGGATATTGCTGCTTCTGTTTTGCAGGCGGTGGTAAATCAAACTATTAGCAGTTTATCACAAGGCCGGGTGATTAGCGGCAAAGTTGCTTTTTTAGGCGGCCCTTTATATTTTTTGTCAGAGCTAAGAAAACGGTTTACTGAAACCCTGGGTTTAGCTCCTGACCAAGTACTAAATCCGGCGTGTTCCCAGTATTTTGTGGCAATCGGAGCCGCACTGTCCTTACACGAAGAACCTGTTGCCTATGATATCTTGCAGGCAAGATATCCCAAGTTATTACTACACCAGGAGAACGAAAACTCCTTGTCCCCACTGTTTGCTACTGAAGAAGCCTATCAGCAATTTGCTGCCAGGCATGCACACCATGCTGTTAAACGAGCAAACCTAACTACCTATATTGGCAATGCCTATTTAGGAATTGATGCCGGCTCAACGACAACAAAGCTGGCACTTATCAGCGAAAGTGGTCACTTATTGTATTCCTATTATGGCAGTAACAAAGGCCATCCGCTAGCTACAGTAATTATGGCACTTAACGATATGTATCCGCGACTAAATGACAATATCCGGATTGTTTATTCGGCTGTTACCGGGTATGGCGAACAGTTTATCAAGGCAGCTTTACAGGTGGACATTGGCGAAGTCGAGACTGTGGCCCATCTCAAAGCAGCCAAGCATTTTTTGCCTGACGTTACCTTTGTACTGGATATTGGCGGCCAGGATATGAAAAGCTTTTTTGTACGTGATGGCATCATTACCTCTATTATGCTCAATGAAGCTTGTTCTGCTGGTTGCGGCTCGTTCATTGAAAACCTTTCCCAAGCTATGAAACTGACAGCAGTCGAATTTGCACAGCTTGGGCTGCAAGCGAAAAAGCCGGTTGATCTTGGCAGCCGCTGTACGGTTTTTATGAACTCTAAAGTCAAGCAGTCGCAAAAAGAAGGTGCTGCGGTTGGTGACATTTCCGCGGGAATTGCCATTTCTATCATAAAAAATGCCCTGTTTAAAGTCATTCGCTTGAAGAACATAGACGAACTGGGTACTAACATCGTAGTCCAAGGTGGTACCTTTTATAATGACGCCGTACTGCGGGCTATGGAGCAAACCATTGGGCGGGAAGTTGTCCGCCCCGACATAGCTGGCCTTATGGGCGCCTTCGGTGCAGCTCTGCTTGCCAGGGAACGCTGCGGGTCAGCCACAGGAACTTCGTTGTTGCCGGCGACTGGGCTTGCGGGGTTTACCTCCCATACCACCAATCACCGCTGTCAGGGTTGTGGCAATCAGTGCCTGATTACCACGCAGCACTTTTCCAATGGTCAGGACTATCATGCGGGTAACCGCTGCGAACGCGGTGTTGGCAAGGCTAAAGCACATGACAGCCTGCCTAATCTTTATGCCTATAAATACCAGCGGCTGTTTCAGTATCAGCCATTGGCTGAGTCACTGGCACCACGCGGGATTATCGGTATTCCCCGGGTGCTCAATATGTATGAAGATTACCCGTTCTGGTTTACATTTTTCACCAAGCTTGGTTACCGGGTCATTCTATCTGGCCGTTCCTCCCGCCAGCTATATGAGCTGGCCATGGAAACCATTCCTTCTGACTCAATTTGCTACCCGGCCAAGCTAGCTCATGGACATATTAACCAGTTACTCAAACAGGGGATAAAAAAAATATTTTATCCCTGTATCCCTTACAACCTCCAGGAAGACCCAACAGCTGACAACTGCTATAACTGTCCGATTGTTACGTCCTATCCGGAAAATATCAAAGCAAATATGGATGTCTTACGCGACAAAGATATCGTATTTTTTCACCCCTTTTTACCGCTCAACAATCGTGACCGCTTACTTAGCAGACTAGCGCAGGAATTGTCGGCAGAACAGATTTCCCGGTCGGAACTTACTCTAGCAGTAGATGCGGCCTATGCTGAACTTGACCGCTATAAAACTGATATCCGTGCCAAAGGGCAAGCAGCTCTTACCTACATGGCTGACAACAATTGTAAGGGCGTTGTTTTAGCCGGCAGACCCTATCATATTGATCCTGAGATTAATCATGGGTTGCCTGAACTCCTCCAATCCTTTGGTCTGGCTGTATTATCAGAGGATGCCATCCGGCATTTGGCACCAGTACCCAGACCGCTGCGAGTTGTTGATCAATGGACCTATCATTCACGACTATATGCTGCAGCCAGCTTTGTTGCCAGCCGGCCGGCTATAGAATTAATTCAGATTAACTCGTTTGGCTGCGGCCTTGATGCCATAGTTATTGACCAGGTTAAAGAAATTCTCGAGGCTCACCGCCGCATCCACACAGTGATTAAGCTGGATGAAATTAACAATCTCGGCGGCGCTAGAATCAGGATACGCTCCCTGCTGGCCGCTCTTCAGGAACAAGGGCAAATTTCTCTAGCTAACCAGACAGCAGAACAGGCAGCCACCCGTCCACCTGTTTTTACCGCTAAAATGAAAAGCCGCCATACAATCCTGGCACCCCAACTATCTCCTATTCATTTTCAATTTCTGGAACCGGGATTTCAAAAAGCCGGCTATCAACTAGTGGTCCTCCCGACTCCCAACCAAACAGCCATTGAGGAAGGCTTAAAATTTGTTCATAACGATGCCTGTTACCCTACAATTATCGTTGTGGGACAATTATTACAGGCCTTGAAATCCGGAAATTATGACTTATCTGCCACATCAGTTATGTTGGCTCAAACTGGCGGCGGCTGCCGGGCAACCAATTATGTAGCCATCGCCCGGAAAGCCTTACGCGATGCCGGCATGCCCCAGGTACCGGTACTTGCTTTGGGTGGACAGAGCGACTTCTCCCTGACATTTCCCCTGTTTGAGAGCCTAGTCATTAGTATTATTTACGGCGACCTGTTGATGCGAGTGTTATACCGGGTACGGCCCTATGAAAAATACCCTGGCTCGGCGCAATCGCTATGCGATACTTGGTCTGCCAAATGCCGTCAAGACATGCTCATCGGTGTCAAGCATAATTTTTCCAGCAATATATTTGGCATTGTCCGGGATTTTGACAAGCTGGAACTTGCTGATGAGCGGCCAACTAAGCCCCGTGTCGGTCTAGTTGGCGAGATCCTGGTTAAATATCACCCAACAGCGAATAATAACCTTATTACGTTGTTGGAATGCGAAGGCGCCGAAGCCGTCGTGCCTGACCTGCTGGATTTTTTCTTATACTGTGCTTATGACAACAAGGTGCACTACGACTTGCTGGCAGGTACCTTGCTAAATAAAATAAAAGGCAATCTCTTTATCAAGGTTGTTGAGTTTTACCGCCGCCATCTCCGCAAAGCGCTAACCAGCAGCAAGCGCTTTACGCCACCGCTTACGATTGAGCATATTGCCCAATTGGCAGCCAAACACTTATCCTTGGGAAATCTTACCGGCGAAGGCTGGCTGCTGACAGGCGAGATGGTCGAATTGATTGCTAACGGAGTAACTAATATTGTGTGTTTGCAACCGTTTGCCTGCTTGCCCAATCATATTACCGGCAAAGGCATGATCCACGAATTGCGGCACAGTTACCCTGCTGTCAATATTGTGCCGATCGATTATGACCCCGGCGCCAGTGAGGTTAACCAGCTAAACCGAATAAAACTGATGCTGGCTGTAGCCAAAACGAAAATTGAACAAGGTATACGTTAATGAGGTGAAGCAATTGAAGATAAACTCACAAAATAACCTAACACCTAAGAAAAAAATTTTGGATGCCACATTGAAACTTATTTGTACTAATGGCATCCATCATACCACCTGTCGCAAAATTGCTGCCATGGCAAATGTTAATTTAGCCGCCATAAATTACTATTTTGGCTCTAAAGACACAGTCATTAACGAGGCCCTAAAAAGTTTCACCAGCACGCTGATGAGTTCCTTTGATCATCTAGATGACTTGAGTGCACCGCCAGAGGAAAGAATTAGGAATTTTCTCAGAAGCTATGCCGATTATACCCTGGAATATCCCGATGTTTTCCGCAATTTCATTGAGCAAGTACTGCATGAATCAGCTGCATCTTTTGAGTATATAGAATTTATGAAACAATCAGGCTTACATAAGTTAAAAATATCTGTACGGGCAGCCACCCGGACACAGGTAACAGAGCCTGAGCTAACAATGAAGATCTTTCAAATGTACAGCAGCCTGGAATTTCCGGTATTAGTAGGCAACAAAATGAAAATCCTGGCACAGTTTGATTACTATGACCAGGACTCTCGCTACAAATATCTCGACTTAGTGTTAAAATCCTTATTAAATACGTAATACATCAGCGAATTTCAGATACCTTGATACTATTGAACAGCGTCCGATTAACCGGCGTACTTATATATTTCTTCCATATCTTCAAGCATAGAGGTTCTACTGTTAAAAGCAAGCGCCTACCTGCCATACGGATAGGCGCTGTTCCTACTATGACCTTAGTTCATCCAGATGATGCTCAAAGTCTTCCAGACTGGCCGTCTTAACGCTCCATTTATGAAGTACCTTCAAAACACCAACATCCTCTACTGCGTTGACCTTATCCCGGAGCGGCTGTCTGACCACTTCAAAGCGTTCAGCCAATACTTCCAGAATGTTCTCCCGCAGTACATCCACAGTAGTTTGGGCTTTTGCCTCCCGGATATCCTCCTCAATCCATTCCCGGTAAACCTGCGATTGCATCAGCATCTCCCTCCTTATATAGCTCCGGACAATCGGTTTTAATTTCCTGTATTTGTATTTCAAAATTTTTAATATTTATTGAGTTCTCAAGATGAGAAAGGTAGATGTGCTCAGGTTTTGCTCCCATTTGTAACAATATGTTTAAGTGCTTCAAACCTCCCTTAGGGAAATGAGTTGCAATGGGAATATTATATTTTTGATGTAATATGCAAGCCACTGCAAAATACTTCATTTGATTACTTGTCAAAGTAGCACTATTTGCAGCTATTTTAATGATACCTGGTTTATATTTGTTTTTCCCTATACCGATTTCAATCTTTTTTGATAACTTATCAACCAATTCCGAAACACTAGCTGTCTTATATGATTTTGGAACTAGCTTATCTAAATAGAAACCTACTGCACAGATAATATTAATGTTACATGAGTCTATGAGATTTTGATACGCATCAAGTTTAGCATATGGAGTTAAATCAACAATTGTGTTTACATTATATGGTTTTAGTAAATTAATTTGTTGTAATGCGAACTCTGTATTTTCATGTTCTTTATAAAAAGGATAATTATTGAATACATGCTTATGCACAAGAGTTATCCCCAGGTTATCAGATTTTATTGTTCCTTTAACAGTATTAATAGTTTTCATCATTAACCTCTACTAAATCCTTAGTCTTTGCCTCCCTGCTCCTGAATAACAAAAATTCTTCCATTACCTCCCCAAATTTCTGGATAGTGGTTGTTGTATCTTTTCCCTCTTTATCCAGTCGGTCAAGTTCTTCAGATAGTTCCCAAATTTTATCATATAGCTCACTCTCTTGTTTCTTAAAATCCAGGTATCTCATATTCATAAGTCAGTTAAACCCACCCTCCTTATTTTATCTGGAGGCTTCTATGCCCTCCTGTAATCACCCATGAATGGGAATTTTACAGGAGGAAATTAAAAAGGATCACATCTGCAGGATTATTCTACCCTACACATGCGATCCAAATCGATTATTGCAACAGTATCAAGATACAGGAAGCAACCTAAATAACAGAACCCGTCAGCGTGTCCTGCCAAACCTGTATCAAGATATGAACCCATCGAATATTGCATGCAGTCGCACAGCCCCTGCCTTAACGCGCCAATCATTACGCCCCAATTGTAAAAACTTGTAATTCAGCTAACAACCGGGTATAATAAGATTGTCGCCTGTGAACAGTTCGCTGTTACGTGTAGGTGTTCTGGCACCTGCTCGTGCCTATAGGTGTTCCACCACCTATGGGACACGGCGACTTTACTTTTTAATTTCCACCTATTACTAATATTAGTACTCTTTTACATGAATTGCAAGTATATGAAGGTAAAAAGATTGGTTTTCTATTAAGAAACTTACACCGTCCCCTGTTAAAAAAGCAGCCGGTTAGGCGGAATTAATACACACTACTAATTTTCTTTCAAAATAAAATTTGGCGCAAGTTCATTGTATGTTAGCAAACAATGAACTTGCGCTCTTAGCGTCTCACTGAAAGGAAAAAATATTTCGTGTTGCTATATTTACCTGGAATTTTGCTCTAAAAATCCGCCATACTATAATTAAATAAAGCTGAGGAGGTGAAATTAATGGGAAAGAATTCCGTTAAACGCAAGCAATTGAGACTCAAATGCAAACGTCACGCTGCTGCATTAATGGGCGCCGCAATCATGACAGGCGCAGTATTGTCCGGTATCCCAGCCACTAAAGTTCTCGCTGCTGAAACACCATCAAATCCGCCTCCGGTAAAAAACGAACAAGCGCTGCAGCATACTGGAGATTCGCGCCCACCAGGACATGGCTGGCATCAACATAAGTATAGCTGGCCAAGCCCTGACGAAAACCAGGCCTGGTATCAGGACGGAAAAATTTATTATCGGAATGGCAATAATCGTCATGAATATGCCTATGCGGTCAATGGTCCTGTAGATTATGTGAAAGACAATGCTGCTAACTACGGTTTTGATTCTTCCCTTGATTCTTTTTCTCTGCTTACCGTTTCCCATCGAAAAGCGCTTGTTGAGGTCCGCAAATACGAAACCGGCAAACTATATAATGTACTCTTGGAGCGAACTTCCGGCCATGAATGGACAATTATTGATGTTCGCGCCCTATAGACTGGACTGCAGGTTTATTTCCAGGTGCGACCCAAGAATAAAGCCACCCTTCCCGAATTGGGTGGCTTTATTCTTCAATCACACCTAATGAACGCGAGTGGATTCTTTCTAGAATTAGCCCTTACCTCTCTTTCTGTGGACTTAAAGGCAGGATTTTTCGGTTCTTTCTCGAATAATTGAATCAATTGCTCCTGTGCTTTGTTATATTTTTTTAAAAATTCTATAGCCTGATCTAATTCTTCCGGACTAATACTAGCCGCCACAGCTTTATTCACTATGACAAAATAGTTAATATACTTTTCATCATTTACCATTGCTCTGAACTTTTCTTCAAACCCGATTTCCTCCAGAGTATTCAGGTCATCACGTAGGAAAAACTCTACAGGAGTGTTGAGTTTCCTTGCCAAAATTACTATTTTATCACGACTTAACTGCCGACGGTTATTTTCAATATGTGATATGTACGACTGAGTTACATTCAAGAGTTTAGCTAATTGCTCAGTTGTAAGAGAAAACTTATTACGGATATAGCGTACCTTATCACCAAACTTCATCCGTTGTTTTCCTCCCAATAAAGTTAATTCTCTTACCTCTACGCTATTATTTAATTCTTTTAGTATTTTTCGCACTATCTTCCCCGCCCTAATTTTTTTAGTGCACCATCCACCTGTACTTCAATCTCATTGATCGTATAGCCAAAGACTAAAACGTTGACATCTAATTCTATACAACCGATACTTATGCCACTTACATTAGACCAACACTTTGACGGAATTATATTCACGTTATCTAACGTGGTAAGCGATAAAAAGAGATAATGGTCTACCGCTAGTTCCGATAATTTAGCAAGAAGTTTGATATGCCCCAAAATAATTCCGTAGCTGGATAGTGTTCTACCAATTGACATCATAAATTCTCGCAATAGATTTTCCATTTGTAAGGTTGTTATGTTTTTTTCGAAAAAAACACAATAGTGCCGGCTAAAGATTGTAGCTTCATTATTCAAAACAGACTACCTCCTCAAGCACGGCAGCAGATAAATCCTTAGCTGCACTAGTAATTACAACCTTCATACGTTCATCAACTTCGTGTAAGTCTCTTTCAATTTTTTCTATATCCTCACCGGCCAGATCAACTTTATTCAGAATAATGAGATCACTTCCTGTCACCTGTCCTAGAACAAGCGGCTTTAACGTAGCAATCAGTTCTGCCCAGCGACCACGGTCAACAATCGTTACGGTTTTGAAAGCTGAAAAAACTTTACTATATTTTTTAAGTGAATTCGCAGTCTTGTCTGGATAGGCCAGACCTGTCATTTCAATCATCACCCAGTCCGGTTTCAGCGTCTTATGAATTTCATCAATGGTACTTATTAGTTCACTGGTAATCTGGCAACATACGCATCCACCAAATAATGACTTTACTTGCAGACCACTATTGGCAAAAAGTTTGTCATCAATTCCTGCTGCCCCAATCTCATTTTCAACAATGACTACCTTTTCCTGGCGTGTAGTAGTTAGGTATTTGGCTACCTGTAAAATAGTTGTAGTCTTACCAGATCCTAAAAAACCGCCAAAGAGCAAAATACGCATAGGTTTCACCTCCCATAGACTTATGAAATTTGACAAAAACTAAGGTTACCTGGCTTATATTGTAAAAGGGGTTATCCCCATAGGAGACAACCCCCATACTTCTATATGGCTACCAGACAAAAGCATCCCGGCGATGAGCCTCAAGATAGTTGCAGCAAAAATTGTCCCGGCCAGCCAGTGTTTCAGCTGTAACGATACTAGCCATCATGGCCTTATCCAGCGGGTTAATAATCAAACCATCCAATCCTTTGGCAATCCCCATAACCGCAAACATTTGATTCATAAATTTACGGTTAGGTAATCCGTAAGAAATGTTTGATAAACCGCAGATAGTATGAACTCCCGGAAATTTAGTGGTAATAGCCTGTATAGCATCAATAAATTCAATTCCGAAAGAATCATTAGTGGCTACAGGTTGAACCAAGGCATCTACATAGATATTCTCCAGGGGGATATTGTTCTGAGTCAAACTATTAATTAACTTATCTGCAATTTTTAATCTGGCTTCAGTGGTTTCAGGCATCCCCTCGTCACTCATACATAAAGCCACAACTTTGAGATCTGTTCCGGCAACAACCGGCAATAATGCATCATATCGATCTTTTTCCAGAGAAATTGAATTGACCATGGCCGTTCCCTTATGAACAGCAAGTGCCTGTTCGACACACTTCGGATCAGGACTATCAATACAGCAGGGCGCATCTACGGCCTCTTGCACGGTTGTTACAAGCCATTTTAGATAGTCTGCTTCTTTGCCTACAAAAATACCAGCATTAACGTCAATATAGTTTGCTCCAGCTTCCAGCTGATCTTTGGCTATTTTTTGAATAGCTGCAACATCTTTAGCTTCAATAGCCGCTGCGATGGCTTTGCGACTGGAATTAATTAACTCACCAACAACTATCAAGATTTATTGACCTCCTTCTGCTATATTTTCAGCTTTTAGCTGATTTCTGATAGATTTCAAACAAAGCAATCCAGTTATTTAAGTTCGTATTCAGAAGGAATAAAGGTAGATAGATCTAACTCGCCTTTAATTTCATGCCAGAATTTCTCTTCGTCTTCAGGTATAGCTTCAACTTGGCTATCCATAATATCCAGCCAATTTTTCTCGCGTTCGGCAATAATGACCTCTTTAGTGTCAACAGCTTTTCTGATAGCATCAATAGCCAATTTAGCACCAAGTTTTGTTCTCAGGAAAGGAGTCTTGGCTTTAACCAATTCCTTACTAAGGTCAAAGACTACATCCGGACGCAGCACATAAGCTTGTGGATCTAATTTAGAATCCGAGTCGGCGAGGAAATCTCTAAAGGCAATACCATACCCTTTTTGTTTGGCCACATTCATCAACCGGCAATCATAGATCAATTGCTCAATTGAAACAACTGGTGCTATATCTGATAACATGCGTACCGGGGTAACAGATTCATTGCTCCACAAATCAGCTACAGATGCGGCAATATTACCAACAGCACTTAAATGGGCACAGGCTGCTGATTTTCCTTCCATCGCGATAGGTGTACCAGCAATAGCTTTAACGTATACGCCTTCATAACCACAGTCCTTATTCGGACCAACGGCACCGGCTTCATAAGCTGCAAGGCCCCTAGCCACACTTGCTACCCGTACTACTGCAGCAAATACATTAGGAATAAATCCTTTATGGGCCAAAACCATCGCGGTATTAGCAAAACCGCAAGCAGTATCGCCAGCTGCTATCGAACCATTTTCTTTGGCTATCCGTACGATATGTTCCCAAATGAATTTCATATCCCGGCAACCCATAATGCCTAGCGCAAAAATAACTTTGGTCAAATCAGCATTTACAAGAGCGTCATCATGGATTTCTTTACCGCCAGTTGTTTCAATGGCCAGGAAATCTGCGCCGCCTTTAGCTGCACCTTCAAATGTTTTGAGAACATTATCAAAGATTTCACCACTACGCATAATTGGCGGACGTTTAAATTCGCGTACATCGCCCGGGGTAGCGCGTAAAGCTGTTTTTAAACCATGCTTAGCTTCAAACTCAGCCATTGTATTATGCAGAAGGTTGCTGACTTCTATGCCCCATTCAGGTACAAGTGTCATTTCCGGTAACATCTCGAACTCCACAACAATTCCGGGTGCATACAATTCTTTGGCTCTTTTTAAAACTCCGTTAATCATTTCAGTATATATTTCTTTAACCTCTGGCATAGTGGATGCATTAATTTCCATGGGTGGTAATGTAAAGTTAAGTTCCGGATAAATCTCGCCGCCACCGATAACCAGGCCATTTTTGCATTTAACAGGATTAGGTGCGCAACCATATACAAAATCGTTTAACGAATTGTAAGCTATTTTGTCAAAAGTCTTTGCCATTCCCATATACCCCCTCATAAATTTTATTATTTATTGAGCCAGCAATTTTTTAGCCACATCAACTGCTACAACAGCATCGTCGGCATAACAGTCAGCATTTATGCTCTTAGCATATGCTTCACTAACAGGAGCTCCACCAATCATGAATTTATACTGGCTGCGTACACCGGCTTTTTCGAATTCCTTGATTACACTATCCATATAAGGCATTGTTGTAGTCAGCAAAGCTGAAAGACAAACCATGTCGGCACCAACCTCTTTGGCTTTTTCCAAAAATGCCTGAGCAGATACATCAATACCCAAATCGTACATTTCGATACCAGCGCCTTTGAGCATCATACGTACTAAGTTTTTGCCGATATCATGCAAGTCGCCTTTAACAGTACCAATAACTGCCTTGCCAATAGGTTTTACTCCAGTAGCGGTTAAAACTGGTTCTAATATCTGCATCCCTTGATTCATTGCCTTAGCGGCCATCAGCATTTCCGGAACATAGATTTCGTTGTTTTTGAATTTTTCTCCGATTACAGCCATAGCCTCAATTAAGCCGGCATTCAATATTTCAGTAGGAGACACCTTTTGTGCTAAGCCCTCTGATACCATTTCTTTTACCTTGGCACCATTCCCTTTTTGTACATAGAGCGAAAGTTGATTAAAATCCATTTTTCTTCCCCCTCGTTTTTTTATGGTTTTGTTTTTGATAACCATTTCTACATATTCCCTTTGACTGATTTCATTATATCATTGCCATCATTCTGAAAATTCGCTCCATTACTGCTCTTTTGAATACAATCCGTGCATTGTCCAATATGTGAATAAATGGACTAGTTTAATAACTCAAGTCATCTTAAACTAACTTAAACTAAAAAAACAAAACAGCCAGCCTTATCGCTAAGGTTTAGCTGTTTCCATATTCTTGTAACTGCTAGTAGAAGCTATGTAGCTAATTTCCGTCGCAGCACAATCTTATTTAGATTATGGTCAAGAAAACTTTTGGCATCTTTGGCACATTTAAAATAGCAATCAGCCCCAATCACCCGGGCAAAGGCTTCATCCACGGGAGCTCCGCCTACGGCAACAATCAAGCCTTTGCGCATACCAGCTTCCTCCAACGCGTTAATAACTTTTTTCATACCAGGCATAGTTGTAGTCAACAACGCTGCCATCATCAAAATCTCAGCTTTATACTTTTCTACAGCCTGTAGAAATCTGTGCGGAGTTACATCAATTCCTAAATCAACAATATGGGCACCAGTACTCATTACAGTTAACTTTACCAAGTTTTTTCCAATATCATGCAAGTCGCCTGCCACAGTACCGATTACAATCGTACCTGTCTGCCGCTTTGCTTTGTACTTCAGATGCGGTTCCACGACAGACAGACCGGCATGCATAGCTCGCGCAGACATTAATACCTCCGGCACAATAACCCGCCGATGACTATATTTATCGGCAACCTGATCCATTCCCAAAATGAGTCCTTTTTCGAGAATAGCAAGCGCAGGATATCCTTGCGCTACAGCTTTGCAACATAATTCCATTACGGCTTCAGCCTCACCGTTCTTGACTTTATCGGCAATTTCGGCATAAATCATGGACATCCCTCCTGTTAAGACAAGCTGTTACGATAAATTAACGGCGCCACACCAATATGTTTTGAAAAAACCTTGGCAAAATAGCTTTGGCTTTGAAAACCGACTGCCTGTGAGACTTGGGCAACGCTAAGTTCCGGCTTCTTCATCAGTTCAACAGCCTGTTCTACCCGCACTCTGGTGATATAGTCATTGACAGTACAGTTAAGTTCCTGGCGAAACAACCGTGATAGATGCGAGGGGCTAATAAATAGTTGTGCGGCCACATCGTCAATTTTAATCGACCGTGAATAGCTTTCCAGGATAAAGTTTTTGGCCTCATTCACCAAACCGCCGTGTTTCTTATCCTCTAATGATACACTTCGATTCAAAAATACAGTAACCAAATGTTGCATGTGGAAAAAGAATTCCTCCATCCGCCGGCAATCATTTATCTTTTCGTTAAATTTATCTAATATCACCATTACGGTCTCGGCTACAGCACCACCTTCTACAGCAGCCCGGGACGCTAATGTCGCCAATTCACTAATACGTAGTTTTATCATGGCCTGGTCACCGCTGGACTTTACAAACAGCTGGGTTAATAACGTATGCAGGTTCTTTTCTGCCCGTGACTTATCACCAAGTCGAATATAGCGTAGAAAGCTCCGCTCTCTATGTAGATAGGCTCCATAGTCATCGCCTTCCTTTGCTGCAGAGAGTGGCTTTAATTTACGATTTTCCAACTCCTTATGGATACGCTGCTGCATTTTATATGTCTCAACATTCTCCAAAACAAGCAAATCCCGTTTCATCAACTGATTGACAGTAACATACAAAACATCGGCCGCCGCCTGAAATCGGACAGGAGAAATAATATCCAATTGCCCTGCTTTTTTCTCCATTTCAGTGAAATCATCCACTTCCGGGTTCAATTCCCGCAACTCCTGATAGAAAAACCGGTCTGGTTTCCATAATAGCACTTGACTGCAAATAATACTCCCCAGAGAAATACCACGTAAGCTGATTGGCACTGCCCAAATAACCAGTCCTGCACGGCAGCGAAAAAAATACGGCTCTTCCCATTTGGATGCTTCCTGAGTAGCTTGCTTATAAGAAGCCCGGCATTTGGCAACCCCACTGGGCTTGCTGCGAATATAACGACAAAAGCCGCAACGCTCGGCTGTATCGAATAGTCCAAAAGACTCTCCCTTTTTATTTACAATTGCCACATGTAGACCGGTTGCTTTGGAAAAATTATCCAATACATCTTCCAGATATTGTAGATCAACCAAATTTCTGTCGACCATCGATTTCCAACACCCCAATCTAAAAAAATACGATTTTCATTCCTATTGATTTGGCAAACTATACCTCACATGGCTCTATGCACATGCTATCCATGAAATACATACTAAAGGTGGCACTTCCTCCCAATTCGACGTGTTCAATTCTTTTAGCCTTCTGCCGCAAGCCGGTAAACGCTCTTTGATCAAGCAAGGCCTTAACTGCCCCGGCATGAGCGGCATTTCCTGCCGTCTTTAGCTTATGCAGGCTCAAGTGTGGAATAAGACCGATATCCACCGTGCTTGCTAAATTAAGATGGGTAGCAAAAGTTCCCGCCAGCACTATCGAATCTAAATCTGCCACACTCAACCCGGCGATATCAAGCAATGTCCTAATACCGG
The DNA here is from genome assembly GCF_057319775.1 of Sporomusa sp. 246TCP1. NCBI lineage: Bacteria > Bacillati > Bacillota > Negativicutes > Selenomonadales > Sporomusaceae > Sporomusa > Sporomusa sp. 246TCP1. The sequence continues at coordinate 3,316,933 of NZ_CM170492.1, forward strand.
CACAAACTGCTCCTTTAGCCAATTGCAACTGACTGATGTCGTATTGAGTTAAAACAATATCATCGCCGTCTGGATTATAGGCCAAGACAAACTCCCGCTTCTGCTGACCATCACGAATACGCTTTAGCAGTTCTGGCACCAACTCAGCTTGCACCTCAGGATCATTAGGGTCATTGATTGTTCCTGATTGACTAATAATCCCCGCCTTACGCATTTGCTGCACTGCTTCAATAAGTCCAGACCCGCATATTCCTGTGGCCACTCCATCACCTATAACCGCGAGCGACACGCCCTGTTCATCAATAACCACACGCTCAATAGCACCCGGCTGAGCCCGCATGCCATGCGTAATTCCCGCCCCTTCAAAGGCAGGGCCGGCAGCCGTGGAACAAGCCCACATTTTGGTTCCATCCTGTAAATACAATTCGCAGTTTGTACCAATATCAATCAGCAAGTGGCGCCCTGTACCCAGGAGTTCCTCTGCCCCAAGAACAGCTCCCAGCGTATCCCCGCCAACAAAACCGCCTACATTGGGAAATAAAATAACTTTAGCTTGCGGGTGTAGTGTAAGTTCAGTCTCAGTAGCATCAAGCTCCAAATCTGCATTACACACCGACACAAAAGGCGACAGAGCCAAATAAGAGACATCAAGCCCCAGAAACAAATGCTGCATGGTAGTATTACCGACCACAACCGCCTTGTATATTTGGTTGCTATTAATCTCTGCAGCCATACACAATTTGTTCAGTAAACTATTAATAGTACCGGCAACCGCTTCCCGCAATAAAGTCCGGTTGCTCGAACCCTTGTTAGCAAATTCAATACGCGAAATAACATCAGCCCCATAACGCGTCTGGCCATTTTCTGCTGCCGCCAGCCGAACCATAACCCCTGTCGCCAAATTATACAGTGCAACGGCGATATTGGTTGTACCAATGTCAATAGCCACACCATAAACAGGTACTTGCTCCGTCCCTGGTAAAACAGCCAGAACTTGATCTTCCCACATAACAGCCGAAACAGCAAAATTTTCTTGTCTTATCACCGGGGACAAGGTTTGTAATTGTGATAACCCTATTTTAAGATCAGTAAGCGCACAAGTCTCCTGTAATTTCGCCAGCAATCGGTTCCAGTCGCCCCGCTCATCGTCAAGTGTTGGCAGGTCAAGGTTAACCTGCACCTGGCTTACACCACAATACTCACTGCTTGCCTGCTCAATAAACAAGAGTCCTTCCTTCCTATCGACATTACCGCCAGCCCCACAGACTAAAGCCATTTCTGGCTGGGGTTGAACCAGGCAGGCAAGCCGGACTCCAGTCGCAAGCTCGCCGGCACTAAGTTTTTTGTACTCCTGTTCCGTCGGTGCCGGTGCGCCACTTATTATTCGCACTTTACATTTCCCGCATGTCCCCTGCCCATTGCAAATATTAGTTACCGGTTGGTTATAACGAAGCAAAGTTGCCATTAGGTTTTCGCCTTCTGCCACAACCAACGATTCCGAGTTGACTTTAATCTGCATAACTGTTCTCCTCCTCCAATACAATTGGTGTACCAAAAGCCACCCTGATAACATCCGGATGGCGCTTCCTGGTAATAACTGCGTTCAATAGCGCAAGATTCCCATCGATCTCACTGACCTTCCAGCCAAAAAAATTGGCAATCTGCCTGACCTTTTGCCTGTATTGTTCCAGTTTTTTCGCCTCACAGTTGGTTCGGATAAATACGGCTTCCCGATATGTGCCATAGAGAGTCTGAATTAGGTATTGCGCATCATCTTCCCCGTACTTATCAACATATTCCAGGTATTCCGCATAAGGGTCCCGGCCATATTCCAACCAGCCCTGACTAAAATAGTAGACCGCTGGATTATCCCTAGACAACTCTTGCCGCCGCAAATCTGAGCCTAGTAATAGGCTAATACAATCATGTGCCTTTGGCAATACCAAAGGCACCGCGGCAGATACCAGCCCCTCTACGGCATGAGAACATCGCCCATAGGTTAGAATAATCATATCATAGTCCTGGGACGCATCAATCCTACGCTGCAGTTCCTTATGCAATTGGTCTGGAAAAGCATGCAAGGAAAAGTCCAAAAAGTCACAGTCAACAAAGGAGGAAACTCCCATCTCCAGCACTTCATTCTTAGTAGAAAGACAGCCAATCAGCTTAACTCGCACTTTACCCCTCCCAGTAACCGGATTAGAAGATGGTACTTCCCTAAACTATGAACGTCTGTAGGGCGCAGAAAGATAAATAGTCCTAAAATTACATACTATAATTCAATAATATATACATTCCCTTTTAATGTCAAAGGTTTGTTATTGTTCTTAATTTTATTTTAAGAAATATAAAGGAGCGGTTATTGTTTGTTCACACAATAACCGCCCCCTGTATTTACCTTACATCCGCGCAACTCAACACGCCCAGTGGACAATCAATTGTCAAAATAAATACTTGGCTTAGTGCTTTTTTTATTAAACTCTTCAATCAGATGTTCATTAAGAATTCTAATATAAGTACCTTTCATGCCCAGCGACTTAGACTCAATCACGCCGGCACTCTCAAGTTTTCTCAAAGCATTGACAATGACCGACCTGGTGATTCCTGCCCGGTCAGCAATTTTACTGGCCACAATCAAACTCTCATCGCCATCAAGTTCACTCAGTATATTCATTGCCGCTTCCAGCTCGGAATAGGAAAGCGTACTCAAAGCGACCTGCACAGTAGTTCGTTTGCGAGTCTCCTCCTCCATTCTATCCATCCTGCCCCGTAGTAAATCCATACCAAGCATTGTGGCACCATATTCAGCCATCACAAGATCATCTTCAGTAAAGTCCGTATCAAACTTGCCAATAACTAAAGACCCCAGGCGTTTACCAATTCCAACAACAGGAACTATCAATGTATACTTTTCACCAACATAAGGGCATTGCAATTGCTCCTTAAACACACAACCACCATTCTTAGGACGAATATTGCAGGTAGTTTCACGCACACTGCTTAGTACTTTGGTATACCCTTCCGGTAACTGACCATGTTCTAACAAGTCATCCTGCATGACGCCACATTCAAATCCTTCATGCAAAGCATGTCCGATAATTGCGCCTTTTTTTCCAATCAGATAAACATTAGCTTCCATACATCTACTGAGAAGCTTGGTAACCTCACTATAATCGACTTTTTCCGTTTTTTGTAACAGATGATTTATTTCCCGCGTCTGTTTCAACAATGTTGTCACTGTATAATCCCGCCTTTCCAAAATTGAGTACCACTATTACATCAAAAACATAGATCATCTTCTAAGACAATCTATATAAATTACTTGAAAATTCCGTAAAATAATTCTGGGTGTTAGCGACAGCCCACGACCTTGTCTCTTCACCTTCAGTTACTGTGCAACTCTCAAGTACTTACATATTATCCCTACTTTATCATTATACCATGAATTTTACGTAAATTCAAAATGATAATCAATTTTTAAATCTTATATGAAAATAAACCGGTAAGCTATCAACTAGCTTACCGGTTTATTCTTTAACAAGTACATGTCCATACTTGCCAACCAACTGTATTTAGCGGCTAGTTGGAGACAGTTTCCTGCAAGTTCCAAAACTATTGAACTATCCGAATCTGATCTAGCCAGTCATGGATTTTTTCAAATAATAGGCCCACAATAAACCATGCCGGAGCATAATCCAAGCGAATTAACCCATGTATATTGAAGACGTCCCGGGAATAATCCCAGGGTATAGTGCCAATTATAACGTTCAGTATCCAACCAGTAAGGTACTCGACGGCAAAATAGAGTAGCATCCAGACAGTGCCGCGCCCCCACACCGGCCAGCCCCTGATTACGTCATGCAGTGGCTCAAATAACAATGCTAAACCATATATCGGGAACATCCATAAGTAGGTTCTAGCTGTCAAGCACACATCTCCGTTTAATAGCGAACCTGCACCTGTCCAGATAATTTCGAGACACCAGCCTACTATTCCGTAAATGACAAAGTGTACCATATTCATAGTGTAAACCTGCACCAAGTGATTATTCACGGTTTTAGAAAATCGTTTATGTTCCCGCTCAACCAGATCCGTGGGATAACCATCGCGAACCATTTCTTCCGCATTCAGTACAACGTATTTTTTAAGTTAGAATTATGTCTGTCGGCAAATCAAAAGGCCGCTAGGGGAAGTATAGACCCCTGCGACCAATTTCGTAGCATAACGTGCTTTATATTCACTCCGTGATACCCTTATTACACCCTCCGGCTTTTTCATCGTTGTCTGCCTAATCTGTTTGGCAGTTAACAACCTTCACAATACTGGATTTCATTGTAGCTTAGCAATAACTGATCATATACTTCTTCTGCTTCGGCCTTGCCTTGAATGACCAGCCAGATATTTTTGTATCCCAGCCAATTTCCCGTTACAGATTTAGTCGTTCCATCTTGAAAAATAATAGTAGTTGCTTGGTCACTCGTTTTAGATACAATGTCTTCGGCGATGACCCGAATTTCAGATTCCGTCATTTTTTGCATTTTTTCCTCCAGCTAAGGCTTTCCGTTCATAAAGCCAAATATTTTGGGCTTACCAGCCAACCCCACTTTTTTACATCTTTCACCTCCACATGCACGTTTTTACAGTATTGACACTTATCCTTGCCATATATTCGATAAAAACGTCCGCAAACCCTGCAGTTATCTGAATTTGTTAGATACTGAGCAAGTTGCGCATAATTACAAAACTAAAATAAACCCCATTCGCTGCCTTCCTGCCAAGTGCCACTCAGGACATTTCCGTTGATAGTACCTGATAGCTCGCCCTTGGCAGCGTTTTTTAACTCGTAACCTCCCCAAACGTTGCCGTCTAACAATTGAAACCATACCTTCCCATAATTGGTGTCCCATGACACTGTCCAATTCCATAAGCTGCTGATGTCAGGGTTCCGTTGAAACATAATAATATCCGTTTGTATTTTATGAGCTCCTTTTCCAAAAAATAACACATAAATACCGGAGTATTTATAATACTAGATAATGGGAGAGTACCAAGCGGAGAGGAGCGCCATGAAACACTTGAGGAACCCTTGTTGTTTTAAAAAATTATCGGCTCAAATACCGGCAGCATCACTCGCCAACGCCAAAGAAAACCTGAACGCGCTTAACCAGTTAACCGCCGAAAGTAACGCAATTGCCGAAGAGCTGAACCAAATCTCCCAACAACTCATGTCGCCTGTTTTGGGTGAGGCCAACTATAAAAACATCCGTGTTTTTTCAACTGCTGATCAAAACTTCGGATTCATAACCAGTATTCTGGGAAAAAGTATCGGATTGATTACAGGGAAATATGATATTTTAGCAGGAAAAGCACAAGCCGGGGTAGCTTATATCGAAAGTATCACTAATCAAGAACTGGTGAGCCACCAGATAATAGAGCCACTTCTTAAGGGGAAAGCTGATGTTAACACCACTTTTGATACTATACTTACACTGATACAGGCAAAATTCATAGCTGTACCCAATGTAAAAACCACCAACTATATGGAGCAGGTTATAGAAAACCTGTTAATTGGGAATACGGCACTGTTTATCAATGGCATAAATACAGCTCTCATTATTGATAGCCGCAAAATTGAAAAACGCTCACTAGAAAAACCTGATAATGAAGGCACAGTACTGTCAAGCCTGGAAGCCTTTATTGAAGATGTAGAAATAAACTGCAGTATGATTATTAAAAGACTGCCAATACCTAACCTGCGTTTCGAAAAATTTACAGTGGGGGTACTCTCGAAAACAAAAGTAAAATTGGTATGGATTGATAGTATAGCCAATGCCGGCATTGTTGCCGAAGCCCGCAGGCGCATACAAAAGATAGATATCGATTCTGTTGACGGTATCGGTATTTTGTCAGAGCTTATTGAAGATACACCCCTATCCATATTCCCAAAATATCAGCAAACTCAACGCCCGGATCTTGTCGCCAAAGCGTTAACGAATGGGCAATTTGCTGTGCTTTGCAATAACAGTCCCTTTGCCTTTTTAGCCCCGATAGCATTTTGGGACAATTTCAAATCAATGGATGATTACGCCGAACTGACTATTACTGCCTGCTATTTAAGGCTTGGCCGTATCATCGCTTATGCAGTTTCTGTTATTATTTCCCCGCTGTATTTAGCCTTCGTAACGTACAATCAAATCATAGTACCTCAATCCCTGGCAGTAGCCATAGCGACAGGCCGGGAAGGTGTACCCTTTCCATCTGGTGTAGAACTCCTGCTCATGACTTTTGGTATGACTGTTATTCGTGAAGCAGCCCTGCGTATTCCGGGATCGGTCGGTTACTTTATCGGTACACTTGCGGCGGTAGTTATTGGACAAGCTACCGTTGCAGCAGGTTATGTAAGTGCTTCCATCATCATCGTAGTAGCTATTTCTGAAATCTCGTCATTTGCCGTGGCAACAACTACAATCACATACACCTCCAGACTGCTCAATTATTCTTTTATTATCCTAGCCGGTTTTTTGGGAATGTTTGGATTAATAAGCGGTATTGTTATTGTTTTTTGGCATCTGGCATCACTGGAATCTTTCGGTGTTCCCTATCTTTACCCGTTTGTCCCCTTTGATTTGGAAGGCATGAAAGATACCTTCATCCGTATGCGTTTAAGCGTTTTGAAAAAACGGTTACGAATACTAGCTCCTTTCAACCGCGTGAGAATGGGCAATGACAAATGAGATCATCCGTAAAAAAGCTATAGACGGGACAGTGAATTTATGCTGGAGAATGTCAAAATTACACGGGAGCAAACTATTTTTCTTGTGTTGATCGGTGCACTCGGAAATATTGTATACACTCATACCTGGATTGATCCTGATACAGACCGGGCTGCCTGGGTTGCATCTTTAGCAGGTATTTTACTGGTAATTCCCTTTGCCGTATGGATATTATACCTGGGTAAGCATCAACCAGGAGGTACAATTTTCGACATTCTGGAATCGGGTTTAGGAAAAATATCCTGTGTTATTGTCAGCGGACTATATATTTTTATAAATATTGCCTTGGCAGTTACAATACTAAACATGTTTACCGAATTGATTAAAACGTTTTTTCTTATATATACACCACGCTGGCTAATTATACTAGTAATGGTTTCGATCTCAGTACTGCTCCTAAGTAATGGAATCAAGGTTCTGGCAAGAACGGTTGAAATTTTGACAGTAATCGGTCTTCTCAATTTCTTCATTAGTTTCATATTTGCTTTTCCCAATTATATTCATCCAGAATATGTTATCCCCATCTTTGATACCTCACTGCTGGGATGTATCAAGGGAACTTTATTTTTATCCGGAACTGCCTCTGAATGTCTGCTGCTTTTAATGGTTATCGTGCGGTTTATACCTGATCCGGGAAAACACTATATGTGGGTTGTAATAGGCTTGGCAGCCTGTTCTGTCATTTTTTCTTCAGCAATACTGATTATTATCGCGATGCTAAGTCCGGAGCTTGCAGCACGTATCGCCTTCGGAGCGGTCAATGCGGCTAAAATTATCAAAGTTGGCGAATTCATTCGCGGCTTAGAGGTCTTCATCTTCGGCACTTATCAATTTATCGCTCTAGGAAAAACTACGTTTTACCTATATTGTTCGTGGACTGCTGCAAAAAAAATGTTCAACAACTGGAAACCAGGAATCCAACTGTTTTTACTGGCAGTGATGATTTTCGTCCCGTCACTGTGGCTCAATTCCTACAATAAGGCTTATACTTTGGCAGTATTATTGGGCTATATTATTTTACCTTTTTCGATATTTGTTCTACTGCTTGCTTCTATTAGTATTATGCTAATAAAAAAAAGAACGGGAAGTACTTTTAAATGAACACCAGAATGCTGTTACTAGCTTGCACTATGCTATTATCGCTTGTCCTGCCAGGATGCTGGGATTATGCGGAATATGAAGATTTTGTACAGGTTATTGGCATGGGTATGGATTACAATAATGAAACACAAGAAATAACACTAACTATCATATATCAACCAACAGAAGGAAAAAGCAGTGCCCAACCAGAAGCTGCAACTAAAGCTGGGGTTCAGCAGATTGTCCATTCGGCGACAGATAAAACTTTGATCGGTGCAGTGACAAAGCTTCAGGAAGTAGTTCACAAAAAGCTGTTCTACGGTTATGTAACAACTGTTGTTGTTAGTGAAGAAGCAGCAAGATACAATATGATGGATGCAATTGATCTTTTCGACCGTTCACCAGCCTTACATAGCTCAGCCTATCTGGCGATTACCTCAGGCAAGGCGGCAGATGTGATCAAAACCATTGACCCGTACCAAACAATATCCTCTGCTGAAAAAATCCACGACTTGATCTATTTCTCCCCAAGTACAGGCCTTGCCTATGTGGTTACAATAAATACATTTAAAGAAATGCTGGCCATTGGCGGCTGGGAGGCAACAGTACCACACATCGTTGCTATAGCTGCAAAATCACAAAAGGAGGAAACTAAAAGTTCAACCCATGAGCAACTGAGACTTAACGAAGAACATACCGGAGCCCACAAAGTTCCCGGGCTGGCTGCCTTTAAAGGAGAGAAATTTGTGGGCTGGCTGGACGAAAAAGAGAGCCGGGGTTTTAGCTGGATTACCGGGAAAAAAATACAAGCTTACATCGTATCGGAACCATCAAGCGTTGGCGGTGCAGATGAAATATTATATTATGCCGTGACTGACTCGAACAACAAAATAAAAATCCAAATGGAAAACGGTACGCCAGTTATCTATGTGGATGTCAAGGTAACTGCTGTTTTGCGGAAATCCTCCCGGGACAAGGATTCAGAGTTTTTATCGCTTGAAGAAATAAACATTGCGGAACAGAAGCTGGCAGACCACATCCGTTCCGATGTTGATGCGGCATTAAATAAAGGACAAAAGGAATTGCAATCAGACATATTCGGGTTTGGCTTCGCCCTATTTAGGAAATCACCACCCTTATGGAAAAATGAGTATGAGGCCAAATGGGCAGATATTTTTCCTGATATACCAGTACATGTAACTATTGCTGTAAGCGTACCAAATACCGGTACAAACATTAAACGGCTGATAATAAAGTGACCACGCTGCGTTTCTTATTGATTAAAAATATAATAATGGGGAAAATAAAGCTATACAATGACAAACGGGATACTACCGGAGGAGCAACACATATGGAAAATACACATAATTTTTTTATACCCAAAAACAATCTCATTGGCGTTGGCTCAATTAAAGATTTGACAAATGAATTACTGAAGTGGAAACTTAGCAAGACACTCATTGTTACTGATAAAAACATTATCAGCTTGGGTTATGTCGAGATGATTGAAACTATGTTGAAAAATTTGTTCATCTCCTATGATATTTTTGAAGGAATCCTGCATTCTAACCCGACTGTTTCCTTTGTCGAGGATGGTCTATCCTACTTTCCCCAGGGGCTGGAGCTTAGGCGAGATTACAATCTAATTATATCTATCGGCGGCGGAACAATTCATGACTGTGCAAAAGGCATAGCAGCTGTAGCTACCAACGGTGGATCCATAATAGATTATGAAGGCTATAACAAGATTACCAAGCCGGCGATACCACATATCGCCATAAATACTACCTACTCGGGCGCTGAAGTAACCATGTTCTCAATCATAACAGATACTTCGAGAAAAGTTAAAATGGTGATTGCTTCCCCTAATATTACACCATTCATATCTGTCAATGATCCGATGTTTACGACGACTATGCCGAAGGAAATAACCGCCAGTTCCGGGATAGATGCTCTTTCGCATTCCATAGAATCTTATTCTGCTACAGAAGCTTCGCCAATATCGGATTCTTTCGCGCTTGGGGCAGTAAAATTAATTTTTGGTTACCTCAGAAGAGCCTATGAAAACGGTAATGATATGGAAGCCAGAGAAAAAATGACATTCGCCAGTATAATGGCAGGCATGGCTTTTAATAATGCGGGTTTGGGGTATGTTCATGCCATGGCTCACCAGTTAGGTGGATTCTATAATAAGCTCCATGGTGATTATGATGGCATATTACTTCCTTATGTATTTGAATTCAATTCAGCCTCCCTACAGGAAGGCAAAATTCTAAAACTTGCTAAAGCTATGGGTGAAAAAGCTGACAGCAAACCCGAAGCGGTAGAGAAAATCTGTAATGCAATCAGGAAACTTGGTTTGGATATTGGCATTCCCAATGGATTAAAGGCAATGGGCGTAAAAGAAACTGATCTTGATAAGCTGTCTCAAAATGCTTTAAAAGACATAGCTACATTTACCAATCCAAGAAAGGGCGCCTTGGAAGATGTTATAAATATATATAAAGCCGCAATGTAATTACCGATCTGTTAAATGAAAAATGCCGGAGGAACAAAGATGGAAAATACACATAACTTTTTTATGCCCAAAACTAATCTTATTGGTGTTGGCTCAATCAAAGACCTGCCCAATGAATTGTTAGGGTGGAAACTAAACAAAGCGCTAATTGTTACTGATAAAAATATGATAAAGCTAGGGTATCTTGAAAAAATTGAAGTGATGTTAAAAAACTTGTTTATTACTTATGATATCTTTGATGGCATCCTGCATCCAAACGCAACCGTATCCTTTGTTGAAGAAGGACTAACCTATTTTGATAAATTATTTAGAAGAGCCTATAACTTAGTTATCTCAATCGGCGGCGGCTCAGTCCATGACTGCGCAAAAGCGATAGCTGCTGTCGCTGCTAACGGAGGTTCAATCATAGATTATGAAGGTTATAACAAGATTACCCAACCAGCTGTACCACATATCGCTATTAATACTACTGCCGGGTCAGCTTCAGAAATAACCATGTTCGCAATCATAACAGATGAATCAAGAAAAGTTAAAATGTCAATTGCCGCGCCTAACATATTACCTTTCATATCTGTTAATGATCCGATGTTTATGGCGACTATGCCACAAGATATAACCGCCAGCTCAGGCATAGATGTTGTTTCCCATTCAGTAGAATCATACATATCTACCGAAGCCTCGCCAATGACCGATACTTTGGCACTTGGGGCTATAGAATTGGTCTTTAATTATCTCAGACGCGCCTACGTCAATGGAAATGACCTGGAGGCCAGAGAGCAAATGATGTATGCTAATGTGATGGCAGGCATGGCTTTTAATAACGCGGGTTTGGGGTATATCCATGCCATGGCACACCAATTAGGCGGATCACATAATCAGGGACACGGAAATTACAATGGTATCTTACTTCCTTATGTATTACAATTCAATGCCGAATCCGTACCTGAAATAAGACTAGCGAACCTTGCGGAAGCTATGGGTGAAAAAGCTGACAGTAAACCTGAAGCTGTGGAAAAAATTGGTATTGCAATAAAAAAACTTTGCTCTGATATTAAAATTCCAAGTGGATTAAAAATGATGGGCATAGAGAAAAGTGAACTTGAAACATTTTCCCAAAACGCCTTGAAGGATATATCTGCTTTAACCAATCCAAGAAAAGGTACATTACAAGATATTATTAGTATATATGAAGCAGCAATGTAGGGTGTAGTACCCCCGGTTGTCTATTGGCTGCCAAGAGATTCCGCAAAGCACTATCGCCGTCTGGAGCGGGCTGTATGAAAACTAATTTCTAAGTTTTCATACAGCCCGCTGTTTGGTTCAATTAAAAGCCCAATTCAACTCGCTTGCTAAGCAGTTACACTTGTAAGCGGCATTTCCCTTACTTTTTTTACATAAACAAATATCCGGCCTTCGAGGTCCTGCTCCTTGACTTTGACCAACTCTCCCCCTACGGCGGCAACTTTCTCAGCGACCCCTTCCATTTCATGGCGGCGTTCAACCTCAAATTCAATGTAATGACCACCATGTTCAACAAATTGCAGGCCCAATTCAACCAACCGTTGGAGGGAATAGGAAAGGCCGCGCGACATGGACAACTGGTATTGTCCATGGTGTTCAGGCAAAATTGCGGCATCTTCGACCCGGCAATGAAGGTTCGTGACGTCGGCTAAATTCAGCCGTTCGACAACTTCCTGACGAAAGGACAGCCGGCCTTCTGAGGCATCCAGCATACATAGCTTAATATCTGGCCGTAATATTTTCAGCGGTATACCGGGAAATCCAGGTCCGGAAGCAATATCAATAACCCGGCAACCGACCGGAAAAATATCGGGCTCATAACAGCTAAGACAATCAATCATCGTACCAACCATAATATCCGCACTCCAGTTATGAATTCTGGCGTACAGCAGGTCATAGAAACAAGTCAATTCCTCCAATTGTTTATCACTAAGTTTGATGTTGTAATCCACAGCCATAGCGGCCAATTTCGGGTAAAAGTCCATTTTTTTCATCCTCTCAAGGCTAATATTGTTTTGTGGAAAAGGCTAATATTCACAACGTGCATATTAGCCCTTTTATACCACAGCAAAATGTTAGAAAAAACTCTTTTCAATGCGTAGAACAAAATTGCGTGGTGTTCCCGCCCAAACATTGTTTGCGCCGCCATAAGACCAATACTTCTTGTTGGTAATGTTATTGATATTTAAGGAATAGCGCCAATCTTTGGTCTTATAATAAATTACCGCGTCTAATACGGTATAACCGTCAATCGATCCGTACTTACTATTGTTTAAATGCAGCATACGCCGGCCAACATATGTCAGGCCGCCGCCAAAGCCCAAGCCTTTATGCGGCCCATCCAAAAACTCATAGGTAGTCCATAATTTATAAGAATTAAGCGGAACCATTGGAAATACATTTCCAGATAAGTAATAATCATCCTTGTATACACGAGCATCACAATGAGAGAAAGCCAGCAAAACATTCCAGCCGGGACGGATAACGTAAGAAGCATCCAAATCATAGCCTTTGCTGCCATATTCACCGATCTGGACATATTCTTCTGGCTCTGTGTCGGGTATACAATAAACCATATTCTGGCGTTTGATGTGGTAAGCTGAAAACGTAATACTGGCGCGATTACTCAGGTCTACCTTTAGACCACCCTCAATCTGATTCCCGGTTTCCGGCTTAAAGTAGAAAGTTTTGACGCCATTATCTTTGGGACTTACTGGGTTATAGGTAGTTGAATATCCGGTGAACCAGGTAACCCCCGGCGCTGCATCATAGGTTACTCCCAATCTACGGCTGTAGCCGGTGTTGTTGGGGTTACTATTGTAACTCCATTTTTGCCTGGTATAACTTATCCCGGCTGCCAGCTTAAGCTTGGGTGAAATCTCCAATATATCCGATAGATAACCGCCATTGCGATACTCAATACTGGGACTGGTCTTATGCCAACTATATTTTTCATCTCTTACCGGAGTACTCCAAACAGGGTTAAGTAGGGACATGTCCGGCATATTATAATCCCAATAGCAATAAGGTACTATATCGGTATATTTAGCCCAGGTATAGCCTAAAGTCAGGTCGTGCTTAAGCCCCAAAGCTTTAAACTTCCCATTAAGAGTAGTATCCCATGCTTTGGTATTATCTGACCACTCTTTACATACCCAATATTGCTCAATAGTAAGATTATTAATATTTACAGTACCACTGCTCTGATAATTGGATAAAGTCGACCGTTTGCTATAGCTCAAAGCCGAGCGAAGAGTCCAGATATCATTGAACTTGTGCTCGATCTGACCCGAAACACTACGTCCAATGTATTTGGTTTTGTTAGTCGGGCAGTTATAGTTCATATTATAAGGTATCAAGCCGATCGGATCCCTGATGGTTCCCGTAGCCGGCAGACTGCCGGCATCGCCGTAGTTTAGCCCGTCGTGATAATGATAACCCAATTCGAAGGTATAAGTGGTATCGTCACGTGGCTGGCCCTGCACAACAAAACTGCCGTCAAAGCGCTTAAATTTTACATCCCGCTGGAAAGAACGATAGTCAGCGTTTTGAATAATAGTTCGAGACAGCCATTTTTTATCTTCCGTCAGCGGCAGAGACATATCGATGTCCTGTGACTTACCGCCCCATGAACGAAAATCGGTACCGATGGTAAATTTATAAAAAGGCAGCGGCTTTTTGGTAATCATGTTAATCAGTCCGCCCGGCGAACCATTTCCGTAAAGTACCGCAGCAGGTCCCTTGAGCACCTCAATTCGGTCAATGTTCCCAGTCCATCCAGCAACGGTAGAACTAGTGTCCCATAACCCATTTACATAGAGGGCGGAGTCAAACGCACTTCCCCCAAAGCCTCGGATGGTATACAAATTGCCACCCCAATATTGTGGTTGCTTTCGGGTTGCAAATACTCCGGAGATATTAGTCAACACCTCATCAAGTGTGGTCGGCCGCTGCTCTTCTAGAATCTTTTGTCCCACAACGGTAATTGACTGCGGTAAATCCTTATTCTCTACATCCGACTTACTGCCAGAGGAGCTTTTGGTTACAGGGTACTCATTGACTCCTTCAGCATCGGGCTGCTGGCCTATAGTCAGTTTTTTCTTGTCCTTTTTCGCCTTGACCTCCACCTCAGCTATCGGAACATTCGCAGTCTGCGGCGCACTATTTGCTACGGTGGTTTGATTATCGGCTTTGCGCGCAGCCTGTTGGTCAGTCGCTTGCTCTTGTTCTTGGGCCTGATCTGATTGTTGTCCGGCAGCGGCAGTCTGAGTTTCTTCCGCTGGCACAGTTTTGACAGCCTCTTCCGCCACTGCTATGCCCGACATGCAGCAGGACAAAACAACAGCCAAAGTCAAAACGCCACCCCGCATTCGCTTTTTCTTTTTCATCTTTTCTCGCTCCTCCTTCTTCAAATTTTTTTAGCGCTCTACACCGGCATTGTTCTCACTATAACCCTTTTGTCTACCACTAGACAAAAACGAAAAAGATTGCCAGTCACCATCGGAAACGGCTTGGCAATCTTTTCGAATTAGTGCATAGGGGAACAAACAGACATAAAGCTTGCACTTGTCCGCTAAATTGCGCTCCTTTCCAAACGGGAGGCATAACCGTTTCCAATTATGCCCATAGGCCAACTACCATTCTTGTAGAGTGAGGTAATATTGGCTCGGAGTCTACTATTCCATTCAACATCAAAAGAACTTCAACATTTGCTAGCTGCTGGATTTGTGGCATTTGGAATAATTCAATATTGTATGCTCTGCTGTTGTTGAGAAAGGTATTCGTTAACCAACTACCTTAAACCCTAGATCTTCCACTGTTTTAACATACTCTGCATGACTTGCAGAGCCGGTTATAATTGCTTCTTTTTTCCCCAAATCAACACTCGCACTTGTAACTCCAGGCATTCCTTGAAGTGCTCTTTCCACTTTACCTTTACACATGCCGCACGACATGCCCTCAATTTTTAATACTGTTTGATCAGACTGGCTCATTGTTTTCACCTCCCTACAACTTTTTTATAATTGTCACCCGAAAAACGGATTTGACAATAAACAGTTATGTTGCTAAATTTACTGTATTTAAACAAATATCATATGACTTATTTTTACTTTGACTTCAATTATTTTTGTTTTTCTTAGCTTATTTTATATTATTTTGTAATTTTATTACAAGTAGGTATTTTTATGTAACATACTAATATAAAAATACCTACTTGGCATAAAGATGTGCATGCATAATGGCGAGACGTTTTACTTTTGGCATTATCCCAAAAAACAAAAGGTCTAGGCCCTAAGCGTCTAAAAGCTGAAAAGCCGGGCGATATTCCTAAAATCCGTAAACTCACTTACGCTCAAACAGTACGGATTTTTTAACGGAATACCGCCCGGCTTTTCTCCTGCGGAACGCTTTTTCCGGCAAAAGCCGGGGGTACGGGGTACGGGGTGCGGGGTACGGGGCACGGGGTCACCTGTGCCGGGTTTTGTACTTGACACCCCTTGTATTATAAAGCCTCCGCGACTCTCATATCTTAACATAAAATCTCATATAAAAATAAGAGCCGCAAGTGGATCAATAAATCGCTTAATAGAAATCGTATCGTTACGTGCGTGATAGAAAACTTATACTTGAACTTATATTCCTAGGTACTTTTGTATTAGTAGGTTATATAAAAATACCTACTTGTAACAAATTACCTTTTAATGTATTATTTGTTGTAAACACAAACAAATATAAACATGTTCAATAGCATAATTGATTTTGTTATGTTGGGTTAAATCTGTTATTGTTGCAAATCAATAGTTGTATCAAATTATTAGTAGCTTAATATATACAAGTTTTTAGAAGATTTTAGACCGCATAATAACTAGTTGTAGAAACCACTACAGTTCACAAGTTACAATTTTTCTTACTACTTATAAAATTAGGATAATTCTGCGATAAGCAGTGTTACCAAAAAATCTATGAAGGGAGGGAATAATGTGACAAAGCTGTTGTTTGAAGAACCTGAAATTACTAAAGTCGGTAAGATGGAAGAGTTAGTTGGTGGAGACGGGGACAGTGATAATGTAGACGGGAGTGGTTACTACACTTCTTCACAATGCAATAAAGATTGTCAGCAATATCCATGTCCAAATCCCCACAACTGTCCCTACGGTGACGCTCAGCCTTTATAAAGAGAGTTTTCGTCAAACTATTTTACTAGAGTCTGCATCGCACGGCACATGCTACCAGTAATCTCCGGCAGCATGTGCCATAATCAATTCGTCCCGTAGGTTCTCTTCGGGCAAATGGGGTTGGTAAAAAGTGCGCTATTTTAATCAGTTGTGGCTTTAATACCCTGTATTTTTGAAATGAGGTGGTTGACATGAAATATGCACAATTATTAATTACCGGTCAATCCACAATTATTGATGTACCGGCTATCAATTTTATTCTAAAAACCAGAATTCTTTTCACTACTCTCTACTTATTGCGCCTTTACAAAAAGAAAGGCGCTACCGAGGCCATTAATTTTTTAAAAAAAATACAACCTTACAGGAAATATAATTTTTCTAATGAAATTCAAGAGCATTTGTTTGCAAGAACTATTGTCTCTTGGACTCAAGTTTTCATTAATCTAATTCATAAAGAAGCCTTATGCCTAGAACGATCTATCGCGATTTGCGCGTCTTTAAGATACTTAGGGCTTCAATCACAAGTTATAATTGCCCGAAAAGCGACAATGAACGCTTCGCTGCGCTTCGAATTCCATGCTTGGGTTGAATTATGTTGTTTACCAATTAATGACGTACTACCGGCAAAAACCAAATTTACGGAAGTATACCGGATTCCCGAGAGGTGAAAAAATGAATTATTATGAAGATATTTACAATGAATATGATGTTATTTCCACTACTCCGACTCTTGATTTACAAGTAAAGGGAATGATTTGGTCTAGTTATACAAACCAAACAAAATCTCTTGTTCATTTACTAATTAATAAAGACAAAAAAAAAGCAGCAATTGAGTTGAAACAATTGTTTCAAAACGTAGGTTACTCTTGTCTAAAAGATATAGATGGAGCCTATGTAATGGGAATGCGGAGTATGGGAACACAGTATTTATATAAAAGTTTATTATGTAAAACCTCCTTGTATTATAGGATGATAGGTCATAAATTAATTTGGTCTACCAATCCACTAAAATTATTAGATGACTCAAAGTCGGCTTTGCAACAGGTGGATAGAGCTTCCTTATTATTAACGTGTTTGGGAGAATCGGTATTACCGGATAAATCTCATTTTATGGATATTTACCGCTTACCGGCAGGGCATCTTTTAATTTTTAAAGCCGGGAAAATAAATCATATCAGAATTGACAAGCTAACTGTAACCAATATAGTGAAAAAATCCGCTATATCTGATTATGCCGATCAAACCCGTCAAATATTACATGATACTTTAAAAAGACGAATTGGTTCATTAGGCAAAAATATCGGCGTTTTATTAAGCGGCGGGATAGATTCATCAGTTGCTCTTTATATGCTCAAGGAAGCAGGCGTAAATGTATCTGCATATCATTGGTCTTTTCCTAATATTAAATCCGCTGATGAATCTTATTACGCACGCATTGTAACCAATCATCTAAATGTTCCTTTGCATGAAATTGATGCAACTTTCTTAATTGAATCCAGTTTATATTTGAAAACAGACTGGGAATTTCAATTGCCGTACAATCATAGTTTTTATAGGTTGTTTGAAATAACAAGAGATCTATGCCTTTCTAATAATATCAATATTTTATCTGACGGAAGTCTGAGCGACGCCTTTTTTAGTATGAGAAAATCGGAATTTAAGCAAATCAGCTTCCGAGCGTTATTAAAAACATTATCCATGCGGGAAGCTATTATTTTTACCCGTGAAAAAATGGGTACTGTTTTCTGTGCAGATCAACCGAAGTGTTGTCAAAACATATTTCCCCGGATGTTATGGTATGAAAATTATTTAACTGATTCTGCAAAGAAATCAATTCAATATTATTATAAATCAGTAAAACCACCGACAGATCCCACCAATTTTTTTTACCGATGCTTTGATAATGAAACACATGCGGTTTTGGAATCGCATCTTTTTGAGTCTCATAGGATGAATATGTTTCATATTTTTGCAAGTCGGGAAATGATGGAATTTTCTTTGGCGTTGCCGTTGTGTTACCGTCTAATGCCTGTCGGCGGTCAATGGATAGAAAAACCAGTTTTACGATATGCCTTCATAGGCTTGTTACCCAAAGAAATTATTTCCCGAAACCATCGACAATTGCAAAACGCAATGGATGAAGAGTATGTAATAAAAAACTCAAAACAAATTGCTTCCTTATTATTGGATAATTCATTTTTATCAGCTTTTGGAATTATCGATTGTCAAAAACTTTCAGAAATGTTCACTAATAAACATTTAATCGCAAAGGCGGCTACCGGCCTTATATGTTGTTGCATGACCGAATTATGGTTAAAAAGTATATCTAATCATTTTAATTTAAATTCAGCAAATTCGGAAGCGAGGGCTATGCATGTTTAAATTGCGAAAAGAAATAAAAGTTTCCCGGTTATATGGTGATATGATGCTGTTAGATACTCGAAATGGAACATGCTTTAACATCAATAAAACTGGGCAAATATTTTGGGATGAATTGTTATCAGTTAATAATGAAGAAGAAATAATTATAAATATTTCCCGAAAAATTAATAGATCTTCTTCAGAACTAGTAAATATATCTCTTCGCCACTTTAAAGATGAATTGATCAAAAACGATTTAGTCGAAATATAAATAGTGGAGCAATTATATATCTTTTAGTAAACAAAAAATGAATATTTTGGTATTTCCGGCTTTATATTGCACAAATTACCGTTGCTTTTAGGCAGTGCGGTTGTTATGTTTATAGGAATCATGGTTAATTTAGGTTTTGCCTGGATATTAAAAATTGTTATTGATGAGGCAATCCCACAAAAACAGATAGCTACTCTTTTCTGGGCAATTATCGCCTTTAGTGCTGCTGCCGGTATTAGCCGCGCTCCTGACTTCAGTCGGCGATAGAATGACCGAAGATATCGGTTATAAATTTACTGATTTTCTCCGTCTGCAAATGTTCGAAAAAATCACTAGGATTTCTCCCATAACAATCAACGAGTTTAATTTGGGCGACCTTGTGGACCGATTTACCCGGTCTTTCGAAGATGCAAAGTACTTTGGTGAATATGGTGTCTGGTGGAGTTATGCTTATCGGTACCTTGGGTGTTATGCTAGCTTCAAATTGGAAATTAACGGTAATTTTATTAATTGTGATATTGGTTTTGATTATTGCTTCAAAGACTCTGCAGGCAAAACTCCAGCAAGAATCGAAGCAGCTAATTCAACTATTAACCAAAGCGGATATTTACTTTACCAAGTAATAAGCTGGATGAAAACGGTACAAGTGTATGGACAAGAACAAAGAGAACGGGACTACCTGAACCAATGGATAAAAGATCATCGGAAAAGCAGACACCATATTGGTGCCATTTGGTGTTTAAATCTATCAAGCAGATTTGAACAATCGCTTTGCGTTGGCTTGGTGTTAACTTTCGTTGCCTGGCAAGTGTTCAATGATCAACTCTCTATTGGTTCTTTGGTTATGTTTAATGTTTATACTTCGCAACTTTATACGAATATGCAAATTTTTTGAAATGCCTACCGGCGTTATAATGCGATTAAGCCACAATCGAACGAATTGCAAAGGTTCTTGAACTGCCCGAAAAAATAACCGATGTTCCCCAAGTCATTCCATTGGAAAAAATTGACAACGGAATCCTCGAAACGTTTCTTTCTGTTATTCAAATAGACGAAGAAGTGCAAAATATTTCTTTTGAAGTAATAAAAGGAAAATGCTGGGAATTGTCGGTCCGACCGGCGGCGGAAAAAGCACTTTACTGGATTTGCTCATGCGGTTTTACGACCCGGCTGAAGGCGAAATATTGATAGATGGTAAAAATATCGGCGAATATCGGCTTAATGATTTATGAAAAGCAATCGGTGTAGTATCCCAGGATGCTTTTTTGTGGAGCTGTTCAATCCGCGATAATCTAACCTATGTTGACCCGGCAGTTACCGAAGAACAAATAAAAGCAGCGTGTAAAATAGCCCAAATTTATGATTTTATTGAAAGTCTGCCTGAGGGCTACGATACCATTGTGGGTGACCGGGGAATAAAACTTTCCGGCGGCGAGAGGCAACGGTTGTCCATTGCCCGGACAATATTACGCAATCCGCAGGTTATTCTGCTTGATGAACCAACATCAGCCCTGGACGCGCTGACAGAATCACTGCTGCAAAAGCAACTTGAAAAGTTGTTCGAGGGCAAAACCGTTATTGTTGTTGCCCACCGCTTGGCAACAGTCCGCCGGGCCAACCGGATTATCGTAGTGGCTAATGGCCGGATTGCCGAGAGTGGGACCCATGCAGAGCTAATAAAACGGCATGGTATTTATTCCAAAATGTATTCGAATCAGTTGGGGATAAGGGAAACAGGTTAGCTTGGTCAGGCCGGTTTGAACCTCTAATTTGCCGAGCTTGTACTTGCCGCCGCCAGACAAATAATACTGGACAAATAATTTTTGGGATGAACTGTTGTCAGATAATAATAAAAAATAAGGGAGAGATTATATGGTTTTTAACAAACTAAAAAATGAATATTTAAACATTCCCGGTTTTTTATGGCACAGATTACCGCTTATTTTGGGCAGTATGGCTGTCATGTCTATGGTGACTGCAGTCAATTTAGGATTTGCCTGGGTATTGAAAATTATAATTGATGAGGCAATACCGCAAAAACACATAACCACCCTTGTCTGGACAATAATTGCCATAGTACTACTGCCGATATTAGCCTCGCTGCTGTCTTCCGGCAGCAGTAAAGTGGACAATGCTATCATCGTTGAATTTTCTGGTTATCTCCGCCGGCAAATGTTCGACAAAATTACCAGGCTTTCGCCTGATACAATCGGCGAATTCAACCTGGGCGATCTTGTCGGTCGGCTTACCCGTTCCTGCGGAGAAGTCGGCGAAACCTTAATACAAGGAATCTTTTTGATGCCTGTATCTAAAGTACTTATGCTTATCGGTGTTTTGGGGGTTATGTTAGCAGCCAACTGGAAACTAACGATTATTTTATTAATTATATTGCTAGTTTTTTCCAGTGTAACAACGTCTATGCGGCCAAAAATTCGCCACGGCAGTGAGCAGGTAAAGCAACAACTAACTAAAGGGGATATTTACTGCACCGAGGTAATAAGCGGGATGAAAACAGTACAAGCCTATGGGCAGGAACAAAGAGAACGCAACTATATGAGCCAATGGATAAAGGACTATCAAAAGGCTGTAAACCAAAGAGATTTCGGCACAATTTGGTTTATAAACCTGCTAGGAAAATTTGAACAATCGCTTGGTGTTGGACTGGTCTTTACGTTCGGGGCCTGGCAAGTGTTTAATGATCAACTTTCGCTTGGTTCCTTGATTATGTTTAATGCTTATATTCCGCAGCTTTATTCAAGTATTCAATCTATCCGCACTGCCTACGTCCGTTATAACGGACTTAAACCAACACTCGAACTAATTGCCGAGGTTTTCGAACTTCCCGAGAAAATTTCCGACACTCCCCATGCCATTCCGCTAAAAAAAATCACCGAAGGCATCCGGTTTCAAAATGTTTCCTTCAGTTATTCCAGGAGCCGAGGCGAAGTAAAAAATATCTCCTTCGATGTAAAATGCGGTGAAATGCTAGGGCTCGTCGGTCCGACCGGCGGCGGCAAAAGTACCTTACTGGATCTTATCATGCGGTTTTACGATCCAACGGCAGGCGAAATATTGATTGACGGGAAAAACATCCGCGAGTATCGGCTCAAAGACTTGCGGCACCAGATCAGTGTAGTATCGCAGGATATTTTTTTGTGGAGCGGCTCGATTCGGGACAACCTACGCTATGCCGCCCCGGCGGCGACGCAAGAGCAAATCGACGCGGCGGCTAAAATAGCCCAGATTTATGATTTTATCACAAGTCTTCCCCAAGGCTACGACACGCTTGTGGGTGACCGGGGAATAAAACTTTCCGGCGGGGAAAAGCAGCGTATGGCAATTGCGCGGACAATATTACGCGACCCGCAGGTTATTCTGCTTGATGAACCGACATCAGCCCTGGACGCAGTAACAGAATCACTGCTGCAAAAACAGCTTGAAAAGTTGTTCGAGGGTAAAACCGTTATTGTTGTTGCCCACCGTCTGTCGACAGTCCGCAATGCCAATCGTATTATTGTGGTGGACAGCGGTCGAATTGCCGAGAGCGGGACCCATTCTGAGCTACTGCGGCAGCAGGGCATTTACGCCAAAATGTATTCGAATCAGCTGGAGCTAAAAAGAGCATAGATGTATTTTATAAGAGGATGCTTGAAAATTATAGCATTGGTTTTTTTATGCTCTTTATGTGGTTAATCAGCAGGGAAAGTTGATATCTGTTGATATCTTTGGAGGAGATGGTAATCATTAATCACGCTCAGGAACAGCAACGGGAAAATATAAGACTAGCTGAAACGCTCGCACAAATTAGCGCTCAACTGGCAGTAAGTGAACAAGCTTGTGCTGCCACGCAGACCAAGTTGAAGCACACCTTATTAAATTATTGGGAAGACTGTGGTGGTCGTTGTAGTGGCTATGATGGTGGCTGGGATTCCTTGCCGGATGAAGCGCAATTTATCGAAGGACTAACCCGCCAGCGGGCAATTTCATCTATCGTCCACAGTACTCCCCTAAAATTACGGGCAATGCTACACTCTCCTTATTTCGGACGAATTGATTTTTCTGAAAAAACCAATGGAATCGAGTCGCAAGCCGAACAAATTTACATTGGTATTGCCACTTTAATGAACGATAAAACTGCTGATTTGTTAGTATACGACTGGCGTGCGCCAATATCCGGAATGTTTTACGACTTTGGCCTCGGCTCCGCCTGCTATAACAGTCCTGTTGGTGTGATCGACGGAACTATCAGCCTAAAACGCCAATATAAAATAGTTAATGGTCAAATGCAGTATA
Organism: Sporomusa sp. 246TCP1; assembly: GCF_057319775.1. Taxonomy (NCBI): domain Bacteria; kingdom Bacillati; phylum Bacillota; class Negativicutes; order Selenomonadales; family Sporomusaceae; genus Sporomusa; species Sporomusa sp. 246TCP1. Next base: position 3,340,426 of record NZ_CM170492.1, read on the forward strand.
TGTTTAATACTGATTTAAAAATAGATGATTATGTCTTGCAAGAAATATTGGCCCAAAGCGCTGATGATAAAATGCATCCAATTATAACTAGTATCCAGCGTGAACAAAATAAAATCATTCGCGATGAAAATCACCAAATAATTTTAGTCGAGGGAGCGGCCGGAAGTGGTAAAACTTCGGTTGCCTTACATAGAATCGCCTTTCTTCTCTATCATGACAGGGAAACAGTTTCCGGAAAAAACATTCTAATCCTGTCACCAAATCGATTGTTCAGCGACTATATAGCCAATGTCCTCCCGGAAATGGGCGAAGAAAACGTACTGCAAATGACTTTTCAAGACTATTATGCCAGATCAATCGCCCAGTTTCCCCTGGAGCTCGAAACCCGGGCTTCCCATCTGGAAACTGTGCTGTCAGACATTTGTCAAAATAAATGCTCGCTCCGAACTTTTAACATCCGCTTTAAGTCAGCTAAAGCTTTTGAACAGATTTTACTTGATTATTTGCACTGGATTCAAACAAGCTTTGTAGCTAACTATCCACCCATAAAGTTTCGAAATCAGCTACTCTTTGACAAAAAAGAGTGGGAAAAATATTACTTGCAATCATTTTCCATAATGCCGGCGGCTGTTCGGCTGAAAAAAATCAGAGAAATAATTCAAAGCCGGCTGCAGCCGTTTATCCAGGCGGTTCGTAAGGAAAAAGAGGCTGAAGTCGTCGCAGGGTATGAAGAAATTAGTGAAAGGCGAATTAAGGCCCGTGCAAGACTCGCAGCTTGGAAAGTATTCCGTCCATTAATAAAAAAGATCGAGCAACTAACTGAATTAAATCCCTGGTATGAATATCGAAAACTATATGCAGATAACCGGTTGCTTGTTCATTCGTCTGCTAAAACGGTATTCCCTGATGAATGGCAAGCAATTCAAAAACAAACGCTTTCCTTTCTGGATACCGGCATTTTACCCTACGAAGATATTCCTCCATTTCTATATTTTTGTGGTGTTTTGCAAGGCTTCCCCCAAGGACGGAATATTAAGCATGTAGTAATTGATGAAGCTCAGGATTACACGCTGCTGGAATATAAAATTCTCGCGGCGATTTTTCAACATTCTACATGGACAATAGTAGGTGATCCGGCCCAAGCGGTTCATCCATTTCTAAACACCGCTGATTTTAAAGAAATAAGTACTATTATCGGTAACAAAAATTCGTTTTCATTTCGGCTCACCCGTAGTTATCGTGCGACAAAACAAATTCAGTCTTTTTGCCAAGGCCTGCTGCCTAACGTGAAAATAGACACTATAAATCGATCAGGTCCCTTGCCTTTGGTAACAAAGGTTAAATATACACGGGATTTGCCCACTGCCCTGCTTAAGGCTATTGACAACATCCGCAATGAAGGCTGGCACTCTATTGGCATTATCTGTAAAACAGCACAGGAAGCAAAAAATATATTTTCGGTCATGAAAAAACATATCAGTCTTGACCTTATCAGCAATGAAGATGACGAATTTAACCGGGGGATTGTGGTAATTCCGTCCTATCTGGCCAAAGGACTGGAATTTGATGCAGTATTGGCAATAAACGTTGATGCAAGCAACTATGCCTGTAATGAAGAACGTCAAATTTTATACATAATATGCACACGGGCACTGCATCAATTAAGTCTGTTTTACATTGGCACCCTTTCCCCTTTCATTGCTGAAATAGACAAAAATTTATATCATGAAACAGTAAATAAAACAGCATTTAATAGCTAGCAAGTGTATCGGGAGGTTTTAATGAAAATATATCGGCAATGTTTTGTTGTTATAATTCCCTTTGTACTGGTAACGTTATTTACACAATTGGTATTGGCGGCACCGGCGCTTGAACTTTCATTAGCAGACAGTGTTTCGCTGGCTTTAAAAAATAACTACGATATAAAAATTGCGCAAGCTGATCGGGACAAATACGTTTGGGCTATAAAGCAAACAAAAGCGAACAAAAATATTACTCTTAGCTATAGTCATGTTGATAATCGCTCCGGGACTTTATTCGATTCCGGTTCTTTTTCCAATTACTTTAGCAATCAACTGTCCATCAGTTATCCCATTTACTCCGGCGGTAATCTGGAAGGCTTAATTCATCAGGCCGATTTGAACCTTAAAGTTGCCGAGCTTGAACTTGCTGCCGCCAGACAGCAACTACAGCTAAAAATTGTCACCTACTATTTCAACGTACTTGATTATCGCAATGAAGCCCGGATATGTCAGGCAACAGTAGACAATTATACCGATCACTTGAATTTGGTTAAAACCAAATATGACCTGGGCATGGTGGCAAAAACTGAAGTATTATCCAGCCAGGTGAATTTGGCCGATGCTCAGGACAGCCTCATCAAAGTGCAGAACAATTATAGCAACGCAGTGGCTACCCTCAACAACGCCCTTGGACTTCCCCATGACAGCGAATTGATTTTAAAAGACGACTTCAAATATGAAAAGACCGGCCTGATACTTGAGGAATGTCTTACCTATGCGGAAACTCACCGGCCGGAAATTGTCCAGTATGAATCCAAAATAGCCAGCGCAGAGGCCAGTGTCCAAATTGCCCGCAGCGGCTATCTGCCAACAGTAAATTTAACCCTGAGTCAAGGTTGGAAGGATAATAATTTCCCCGGATTTAAAAAAAGCAATTGCTCGGTTGGTCTGGTCACTTCATTAGACTTATGGGACGCCGGATTAACAAAATCCAAAGTGCGGCAGGCTGAGTTCAGTCTCGCCAAAACGCGGGATCAGGCCGGGCAAAACCGTGACTCCATTTTGCTTGACGTGCGTCAATACTATTTAAGCATGCAAGAAGCAAAAAAAAGAATTGAGACCAGTACAGTTTCGGTAAATCAGGCTGAAGAAAACCTGACTATTGAAAAACTTCGCTATGATGTCGGTGCCGGTACAGGCCTTGACGTTCGCGATGCAGTATTAGCACTTGACAAAGCCAGGAAAAATTACACTCAGGCTCTATATGACTATGACACCGCCAAGGCTAATTTGGATCAAGCCATGGGCTTACCGGTTCAATAGCTGTGTCTATACCTTAGATAATTTGTAATAACGGTGAGGGTGAGTTAATGCAGATAATATGGGATAAATGTAAGAAATACAAAGGCTGGGTTTTCGGTGTAGTTATTTTGGCGATTCTTGTTGCCGGCGGCACTGCTTATTATAAGCGAAGCAGCCGGCCGGTCGTCGCACCGCCGGTTACCGCCATAGTAAAGCGCGGTGATATCAAGGCTGGATTCTCAGCCACCGGAACGGTTCAGCCAGTGAATTCCATCAAGGTGGCTTCGCGGGTTACGGGATTAATCAAAGAAGTATGCGTCAAGGAAAATGACATTGTCAAAAAAGGGCAGGTCTTGTTTATTCTTGATGATTCTGCGGTTCGGGCGCAGGTCGCCTTATACCGGGCAACACTGGAGAAAACCGCGGCGATCTATGAGCGTAGCAAGCTACTAGCAGCGGCCGGCGGGGAGTCACGGCAGCAAATGGAGTCAGACCGGGCCGATTACCTTGTGGCAAAAGCTAATTATGAAAACTATAGCGCACAATTAGATTATTATGTAATTTATTCGCCGGCTGACGGCAAGGTAATTGGCACGCCGACCCCCGCCGGGCAAACAATTGTGCAGGGCGTTTCCGAGGCCCAGACGGTGCTGACGATTGCCGATGAGTCGGTTATGCAGGTCAAAGTACTGGTGGATGAGTCGGATATCGGGGCGGTGGCGGTCGGGCAACCGGCGCAGTTTACGGTGGACGCCCAAAAAAAGAAGACTTTTAGCGGAAAAGTAAGCAGCATTTCATCGAACGCGACAACTTCCTCCAATGTAGTGTATTATCCGGTATATGTGGATGTCGACAATCCTGATGGCCTGTTGCGGCCGACGATGACGGCCAGGATAACGATACATTTTGGTGAAAGCAATGGCTGCCTGGTTGTACCGCTGACCGCGGTAAAGGACGACAAGGGGCAAAAGTGTGTGCAGAAGCTGGTTGACGGGAAGATGCAAAAAACGCCGGTGGAGTTGGGGCTTAGCGATGATGCAAAGGTGGAAGTTATCAGCGGCCTTAATGAGGGGGATGAGGTTTTATTGTTTATGGCGAAAGCCGGCAATAGTGACAAGAAAAAGTAAAGCGGGGTGCGGTAATGTTTTGGGAAAGCGTCATAATAGCATTTAACGGGTTAATGGCAAATAAGCTGCGGGCCGCGCTTACCATGCTGGGGATGATCATCGGGGTCGGCGCGGTTATTGCTCTGGTGTCGATTGGCATGGGGACGCAAAAAAGGGTGGAGCAAAATCTCGCCTACTTAGGCGGCACTAATATCATCATTAGGCCGGGAGCGGCGGCAGCGCCGGGCAGTGTGCGTTCGGCGGCGGGCACGGTTATTACCTTGACCGCCCGGGACGCCCAAGCCATCGCCGACGAAGTCCCCGGTGTGGCGCGGGTTGCACCGGAGTTAACCGGATCATATCAGCTTGTTTATGAGAACCGGAATTGGAACACCATTGTCGAGGGAACGACTGTAGATGCTGTGGAAATCCAAGATCTCAATTTGGCCAGCGGTTGCTTTTTTTCTGATGAGGATGATGCGGCCCGGGCCAAGGTGGCGGTAATCGGGCAAACGGTGGCGAACAATTTGTTTGGCACTGAAAGCCCGGTCGGACAGAATATCCGCATCGGTTCGACGCAGTTTATAGTGAGCGGCGTGCTGGCGAGCAAAGGCCAGACGGCGGGAGGAGGCGATCTTGACGACGCGGTTTTTGTACCGCTGGCTACGGCGCAGGACAGGCTTGGCGGCAAAACATATGTAAATCTTATTTTGGCTCAGATGGAAAATCTTCAGGTACTGGAGCAGACGGAAGAATATATTACCCAGCTGCTGCGGGCCAGGCATAAGCTAGCGGACGGTGAAGCCGACGATTTTACTGTACGAAATTACGCCGCATTGGTAGAGAAAATAAAGGAAAGTACCAGGTCCATGACTCTTTATTTAGGCAATGTCGCGGCTATTTCGCTGCTGGTTGGCGGCATCGGGATTATGAATATCATGCTGGTTTCGGTTACTGAGCGAACCAGAGAAATAGGCATCAGGAAAGCGCTGGGGGCTACTTATGCCAATATTATGCTGCAATTTTTGGTTGAAGCACTGGTTGTCAGTGTGACTGGTGGGTTGATCGGCATTTTAGCCGGGGTGCTTGCCGCTTACGGCCTAGCAAGTACCGGCGCTGTTCAAACCGTGATTTCCCCGGAACCTATCTTGGCCGCGTTCGGAATTTCGCTGCTTATCGGTTTGTTCTTTGGTATCTATCCGGCCCGCAAGGCGGCGCTGCTAGCTCCTATCGACGCTTTGCGATATGAATAAGGAACCATTTATCTTGCTCAACCTGCGGCATTGCTTTGTTTCCATTTTGTCAGACCTTGAGTCACTTCATATTCCTCAACAGGCCAAATGATTTGTGCATTCTTCACTCTAAATTTGTGATTAGAAGAATTGCTATAAGGTTCAATCATCTTTTCAAAATTCCGGAATGTACCATTTACTTGTCCTGTATAACCTGCACCTATATCAGCTCTAATGATAGCTTTAAGGTTCAACTCATAAAAATAATTAATATATTTGTTGGTATTATTTGTAAAATAACCTTCTATAACAAGAACATCTTCGGGAGTACCCTCGCTATTTAATTCATAATACAGATTTGTTGTCGTCCAAACAATTTTTTCTGCGGCTTCTACCTTATCCGACAAAAAACAACTTGATCCTAAAAATACAGCTAAGCATAAGAACAATAACTGAACATACCTTTTCATTTCCACTCCACCTGCCTTTTATTTTTTAATACCATTTATGTTAATAATCGTATAACATAATTATCCTTTTCGATACTATCCGAAAGTATATACTTTTCCATCAGCTATATTAGCAGCATGAACCGTATTTACTTGCATATACATATACTGAACTAGGTTGAGGCAAAAAAATGACCACCAATTTTTTTTGCCTTATAAATAAAGGAGGAGAGTTCAAATGAAAAAAACAATTGCCGGGGTCGTATTAGTTTTGATGATATTTTTGGCCAGTACCTGTTTCGCTATGCCAAGCTACAGTGTTGTAAAACTTGATGACATAACCTATGAAATAGTTACCGACAAAGCCAATGCCGGTTTAACCATTATACAGGCAACAGAGCATCCGGACAGCTGGAATCTGTCATTCATTCCGCGGGGAATAAACGGCAGATTCGCTGACTACAATTATTTTGTTGACAATGGCACTTTGTATCTTCGCAATGTTGCTGGCGTTAAGTTGCCAGAATCCGCAGAATACATAGGCCCGGTTTCTTCTTTAGAGGATGCATTAGAACAAGCTGCCGCTCATTGGATGAACAATTGTTTCAGAATGATCCCGCTCCCGTAACATAGTGACCATGACATAGATACTGTAAGCACATCCACTAAAAGTAGGGCAGTTCGATAGCGGGAAATGTACTAACCCTGGGGTGACGAATAATCATATCTACATGACAGTTACATTGATTTCTCCCAAGATTATAGCTGTCGCCAAGAGCGAAATGCACTGTACCGGCTGCCTTTTCATCAACTGAAATGTTGTGCATGATTTGCCGATACGCGGGATTAAACCCCAGTGCAAACTCACCAATCAAATTGATCTCCGGCTCAAAAGGTGCAATATATTTTCGAAACTCTGGCGAACACTCAATAAGCCGCCCCTGCTTAAACACGAGTCTTTGTGGCTTAGCCGGCAGCCACGAGCGAGTAATTGTACCATCAATCACCAAGACTCCATTGAACGATTCTTCAATCGGGCAGGTATAGATTTCACCATCCGGCATTTGTGCCAAATGATTGCTGCTGCAGATACCATCAGCAGCAATCCATTGCCTGCCGGTGACAGCAAAGGAAATATCAGTACCCAGCGCGGAGGTAATATGGATTGTATCCACCCTTTCCAGCGCTTTTTTTATTTGTGCTAGCTGCAATGCCAGTTCCCGATAGTTGGTTTTGCCCCAAAAAGCATCTGCCAAATAACTTTTTTGCCAGTCAAACAAACTCAATATCCGACAGCCCCGCTGAAGCATACCAATCCGTTCCGATTTACATTTTTCATACCCTGGCTTATCTGGTTCATATACCTCAATAACATGACTCACACGATCACACCATTCTAGCTCTGCAAGCGATGTTGCCCTAGTATTTATAACCTGTGTCTGATAGGGCAGCAGCTGCGCTATGGCCTCTGCCAATTCCTGATTGGATTGATAACATACTGCCACCCCTGTGACCGGGCCGCCCTCGTTCAGTGAAATACTTAAATTCTGCCCTAATGCATTCATACTATCGTCCTCCATCTATTTGCCTTCAATATGCGAAAGCGCTCGTCACAATGAACGAGCGCTAATTTTTCTTTATTTTGATTCTTCCAGACTGATACCGTAGTACGGCATATCACTCCAACCATTCCAAGCCACTTTAAAGTTCTTCACTCTTGGCTGGACTACAAATAGATGTTCTGGCGAAAAGAGTGGTAACCAAGCAGCATCATTAATGACAATCTGAGTTTCCATTTCTTGATATAGTTTATAGCGTTCTTCCGGATTGGTCATTTTCCGTGCTTGTTCCAACTGCCCGGCTACTGTTTCATTTTTATAGTTATAGGAGCGTGCTATCGCATTACGGGGTGCAAAAAATGTATAAATGAAATTATCCGGATCATTAAAATCAGCCGACCATATATCCATATACATTGGCAACTGACCTTGTTTCCTGGTAGATAATAAGGAAGCTCTATCCATTTGCTTAATTTCTACAGTGATGCCAACTTCTTTAAGCATCGCCTGGACAGCTTCGTTGACGCGGAGTGCTTCCGGCCTGTCTGCCACATGGGCAATCTCCATACTAAAGCCATTAGGATATCCCGCTTCGGCCAACAATTGTTTGGCTTTTTGCGGATCATACGGAATCTGAGGAGCATTCGGATTATAACCCAATAATCCTGGCGGCATAATGGTATTCACTAATTTCCCTTTGCCAAAATATAGTTTATCAAGCAATTCCTGGCGATTAATCGCCATTTGAAACGCCTTTCTGACGCGTACATCATCAAAAGGTTTGATATTTTGATTCATACTATAATAATAGAGCCCAACTCTGGGACCTTTGACGATGTGATTTTTCCATTTATCACTGCCTTCAAAATAAGGAATCTGCGTTCTGGCCAAATCACAGTTAAATACATCTAGTTCGCCTGTCTCAAACAACATTTTTTGCGTATCTGCGTCTGGCACAATTTTTATGATAATGCCGTCCAAAGCTGCTTTCCCGCCCCAATACTGATCAAAGGCAACCATCGTAATATGGTCGTTAACCTTCCATTCTTTGAGTTTAAACGGCCCTGTACCCACCGTTTTTTCGGGATCAAACCCAAACTGTGTTCCTGCGGCTTCGGTAGCTTTGCGGTTATAAATAGACGCTGCCGGTGTGGCGAGATTGGCTAAAAATGGAGCAAACGGCTGGGCTAAGGTAATTTCAACAGTATATTTATCGACAGCTTTTATGCCGGCGGTAGTATCGGCTTTACCCTCCACCCGTTCTTTTGCACCGGCAATCATATCAAAAAAATCGGTATTTAAGGCTTTTGTTTTGGGATTGAGCATCCGGTCAACAGTATATACTACATCATCAGCGGTAAGTTCTTCACCATTATGAAACTTAACCCCTTGACGCAGGTGAAAGGTATATACTTTGCCGTCAGCAGAAATATCCCATTTTTCTGCCAGCCCAGGGACCATTTCTGATACCCCTGGTGCACTCGTTTTTATTTCCACCAGTCGTTCAAAGATATTTAGCGGCAAATTATATTCTTCCGTTGTCAGCTGAGTATCGGCAGTCCCCGGATCATTTATGGCCGCCACTCTTAGTGTGTTTTTGCTAGTGGATTTATTCATGAGTGAACAACCTGTCATAAATACAAACGAAAAACATAAAACAATGGCGACCACAATCATTTTTTTACAGTAACTCACTAAAACCCCTCCCTAAAATTTCCAAATATATACAACGCGTTAAAGATTTTTGCAGGCACTAACCTAAACTCATCTTCGTTTAGGTTAAAGAAAAATGACAAGCACATTTTCTCCCGCCATAGTCCGCTAACTTTGGTTCCTCTACCCGGCAAATTTCTTGTACATAGGGACAGCGGGTGTGAAATCTACAACCAGGCGGCGGATTCATTGGACTGGGCACCTCCCCTTCCAACAGTAGTCTTTTCCGGTTGCGCAACTTAGGGTTTGGCACTGGTGCCGCATTCATCAAAAATGATGTATACGGATGCAGCGGTTGCTCAAATATCTCTGTACAATTTCCGAGTTCCACCACTTTCCCCAAAAACATCACACACACACGGTCAGCCATATAACGTACCACACTCAAATTATGCGAGATAAAAAAGTAAGTCAACCCAAACTGGGCCTGCAAATCTTTGAGCAAATTGAGAATTTGTGATTGAATCGAAACATCAAGCGCTGATACCGGCTCGTCACAAATCAACAATTCCGGATTGAGCGCCAAGGCTCTGGCAATACCAATGCGCTGACGCTGTCCGCCGCTAAATTGGTGGGGATACCGATTCATAAATTCTTGTCGTAGTCCCACCAGATTCATTAAATGTTCGACCCTAATTTCCTTGTTTTTACCTGTGGCCAGCTGATGTGTTGTTAACGGCTCGCCAATAATATCGACAACCTTCATTCGCGGGTTGAGACAGGCATACGGGTCCTGAAAAATAAATTGCACCTGTTTTTTGAACTGATTAGCTGCCTCAGCTCGTAAATTAAAGATATTTTCGCCTTTATAAAGAACTTCTCCGTCCGTAGGCTGCAATAGATTAATCAACAATCGCGCTAACGTACTTTTACCGCAGCCTGATTCACCTACCAAGGCCAGGGTTTCATGCTGAACTATCTCTAAATTAACATTATCTACAGCCTTAACAATATTTTTCTGTTTATTTAACCAACCGCCGGTATCAAAAAAGTATTTTTTTAAATTTTTGCTTTGAATAAGTATATCGCCCACAGTAAGCACTCCCTAACCACGATACTTTACGCAGCGAACAAAATGTCCCTGACTAACTTCAACCAAGTCTGGTTCTTGCTCCGCGCAGATAGCCGATGCCTGTTCGCAGCGGGGAAAAAACCTGCACCCCTTGGGCAACTGCAGCAAATTCGGCAGCATACCTGGTATGTTGTAAAGCCGCTCCCCGTTTTTCCGGAGGGTAGGCAGAGCTTTTAGCAAACCGGCTGTATAAGGATGCAAACAATTGTCAAACAGTTCGAAAACATTGGCCTGTTCTACAATTTTCCCTGCATACATAATCGCAACATCATCACAAACCTCAGCTACGACACCCATATCATGGGTAATCAACACAATAGCGGAATCAAGTTCGGCCTGCAATTTTTTCATCAATTGCAAAATTTGCGCCTGCACAGTAACATCAAGAGCAGTAGTTGGTTCATCCGCTATTAACAATTTTGGCCTGCAGATAAGCGCCATCGCAATCATCACCCGTTGACGCAAGCCGCCAGAAAGTTGATGGGGATACGTGTCCAGTCGCTTTTGGGGCTCTGGAATGCCTACTAACTTGAACATTTCAAGCGCCTTTTCTTTCGCCTCGGTCTTACCTAGGTGTTGATGGAGAATTGCTGCTTCCATGACTTGTTTACCCACTGGATAAACAGGGTTTAACGAGGTCATTGGCTCTTGAAAAATCATGGCCATCTCATTGCCTCTGACCTGGCACATTTCTTTTTCGGTCAAATTCACTAAATTTTTCCCATCAAGAATAATACTGCCGGTTACAATTTTTCCTGCCGGAGCAGGCACCAAGCCCATGAGAGACAACGCCGTCATGCTCTTGCCACAACCAGATTCGCCGACAATACCAACTATTCGTCCTTTTTTTACCGTAAAGCTTACATCATCAACCGCAGGAATTACACCTTTATTGGTAAAAAAATAAGTTTTAAGGCCTGTTACTGTGAGCATCGTATCCTTTTCAGCTATCGTTGTACCACTTATCCTGCGCTCATCAATCACTGCACTATCTTCTGCCATGAACATTGCCCCCAAACGCTTACTGTTTTAGATATGGATCCAGAGCGTCCCTTAGCCCGTCTCCCAGGAAGTTAAAAGCCAATGCCACCAGTAATATCGCGACTCCTGGTACAATGGCTATCCAGGGAGCCATAAACAAAAATTCCTTTCCTGATGAAGCCATGAGACCCCAACTGGCCATAGGCGGCTGTGCACCCACCCCCAGAAAGCTCAAGGTTGCTTCTTGCATAATAGCATCAGGGATACCTAAGGTAAACAGCACCAGCAAGGAAGGAATACAATTCGGCAGCAGATGACGTAATAGTATCACCCAATTCTTTACGCCCATTATTTTAGCTGCTTCGACAAATTCTTTTTCTTTCAATACCAGGGTTTGCGATCTGACGACCCTGGCTGTTCCCGCCCAGTTGACCAGGCTTATGGCAATGAAGATGTTCAGCAGACTTGCACCTAATGTATACATTACCACCATCGCCAACAGCAACGAAGGAAATGCCATAACAACATCTGCTGCTCGCATAATAATATAATCAGTCTTTTTGCCATAATAACCGGCTATCAGTCCCAAAAGAGTTCCGATCATCATGGAGATTAAGGTAGGCACCAGACCAATAACCAGCGATATTCTGGAGCCGTAGATAATTCTGCTTAAAATATCACGTCCAAACATATCTGTACCCAATAAATATTGGGCAGACGGCTTCTGAAATTGCTGACTCATATCCACATGGTAAGGATCGTATGGCGCTATATAGGGAGCCAACACAGCGGCACTAATAAACAGCAATAATACTATACCGCCAGCCAAAGCGCTTTTATTTTGCTTTAATGATTGAAATAATTCTGTTAAAAACGATTCCTCAACATATTGTGGTTGCTCTATTGCCTGTAGTTGCGATTCCATGTGCTCACCCTCATTTATTTTTAATACGTGGATCTAAGAAAAAATACATCATATCAGCTGCCAGATTACCTAAAATAACCAACATGGTAGTAAAAAGGATGGAGCCCTGCAATAGCGGCAAATCTCTAGTCTGAATAGCATTAACCGCAATACGCCCTATTCCCGGAATACTAAAAATAGTCTCGGTTATAACTGACCCGGAAAGCATGGAAGCTACTTGGATCGCCATAACCGTTACTACCGGTAAAAATGAATTTTTGAGCGCATGGTTAAAAAGAACAGCAAGAGCTGACAAACCTTTGGCTCTGGCTGTTCGAATATAGTCGTTGCCCATAACCTCCAACAAGCTGGAACGAGTTAGGCGGGCAATCGTCCCCGCAGCCCCCCACCCCAAAACCACCGCAGGCATAATAAGGCAAAGCGGATTATCAAAGCCCGAAACAGGCAGCCAGCCCAGTGTAAAGGCAAAAATGTACTGTAATAAAAGGCCTGACCAAAAGACAGGCATCGATACACCGAGTAACGCACTACCCATAAAAAAATAATCAATAACAGAATATTTTTTAACAACAGACAATATTCCTGCCGGAACCCCGACCACCCAGGAAAAAATCATCGCCGCTGTTGCCAATACTAAGGTATTAGGAAAAGCATCTAACAGTAATGTCGCAACAGGCCTGTTCAGCTTATAGGAAACACCAAAATCGCCATGCAGTGCATCCCAGACAAAATTAAAATACTGTACATATATTGGCTCATCCAAATGCATTTGAGCCCGCACCCGCGCTATAGTATCAGGATCAACATGGTCATTCATCATCAAGGTCACCGGGTCCCCGGGAACAATATGTAAAAGTATAAAGATAAGTAATGTTACACCTAATAATATTGGAATGGAACTGATAATACGTTTAACAATGAATAGTACCACTTAGTACTCCTCCCACCAAAGAGCAAATATATTCAAATTATAACAGTAAAAATAAAAAAACCGTGTATTCGCATTGCTACTATTCGAACTTTCACGGCGTCTTTGCCTCTATCTACGGATTTTTTTAATTTATAAGCACACTTTTACTAATTTATCAGTTTACCATGTAAAATTATAGCATGGTGTCCAACTTGAGTCAAACAGACTTAAATTTGCAGTTGAACAAACATAAACCTGGTTCTTTGCAGGTATAATGTATTGCACATTATACAGCAAAGACCCGACTTTTACAGTTAGCAGAACATAGAGAGCAGACAGAGTGAAATAATCTACTTGTAAAATGCGGACTTCCGCATTTTTTTATGCGTTTTTATTTATGTTATGCTACAGATATGCTATAATGTAAATGAGGTGATATTCAATGATTAAAAAAGATCGTGTAAAGCGTGGCGGCGTTATTAAGACTCACATCCGTGTTGTCGAAGGGTATCGCCCGGGTCTTTGACACTTACTCATATAATGAAATCTCTGAAAGCCTTGAAAACAGGGCTTTTTTTGTTGGAAAAACGTCAAATCTGCCTTGTTTAATATTGCGTAATATAGCGTAACATGTTATAATATAAGGGATCGGAGGTGTTTTTAAATGAGACTTAGTATTTCTAAATCAAAGAATTCAACTTCGCTTTATGTCATACAATCTGTCTACGAAAACGGTAAGCGTTCCACAAAAGTTGTTGAAAAGTTAGGAACGATTGCTGAATTACAGCATAAGCTAAATGGACAAGACCCTTTTGAATGGGCTAAATCATACATCGAAGAACTTAACAAAAAAGAAAAAACTCAATTACGCGAAGTCACAGTTAAATATTCTCCATCTAAGATTATCTCCAAAGATCAACAACGCTGCTTTAACGGCGGATATCTCTTTCTCCAACAGCTTTATCATGAACTCAATCTGCATAAGCTATGTGCTGAAATTTCAAAGAAGTATAAATTTACTTTCGATCTGGATGCCGTACTATCGCGGCTCCTTTACGGACGAATCCTTTTTCCTTCTTCCAAACTCGCAACTTACCAACATTCCTCAAAATTTATTGAGCAACCCAACTTTGATTTACAGCATGTCTACCGATCTCTTGAGGTCATTTCAAAAGAAATGGATTTTATCCAATCTTCTCTTTACAACAACAGTCTTAAACTCTCAAAGAGAAATACCGGCATTCTCTATTATGACTGCACCAACTACTTTTTTGAAATCGAACAGGAAGATGGCCTTAAACAATATGGCGCTTCTAAAGAACATAGGCCAAATCCCATTATTCAGATGGGATTGTTCATGGATGGCGATGGTATTCCCCTAGCTTTTAACCTCAACAGTGGTAACACCAATGAGCAGATTACCCTTAAACCCTTGGAAGAAAAATACTGTCTGATTTCAAGCTTTCCAAATTCGTTGTTTGTACTGATGCCGGCCTGGCTTCTGAAAGCAACAGGAAATTCAACGACAAGGGCGAGCGTGCCTTTATTACTACTCAATCTATTAAAAAGCTAAAGAAGCATTTAAAGGAATGGTCGCTTGATTCTGAAGGCTGGCATCTTCCAGGTCATGATAAAACTTATGATATTTCCTCTATTGACGAGAACGCATACAAAGACCACTGCTTCTACAAAGAACGTTGGATTAAAGAAAACGGCCTGGAACAAAAGCTCATTGTCACCTATTCCATCAAATATAGAAACTATCAGCGTAAAATTCGCAATTCACAAATCGAACGTGCTCAAAAAACGATTGATACGAATCCGACTAAAATCTCAAAAAACAATCAGAATGATTATAAACGCTTTATCAAGAAAACCAGTTGCACACCTGATGGTGAAATAGCCGATACTTCTATATATACGCTGGACACAGAGACTATCTCTAACGAAGAAATTTATGACGGCTTCTATGCGGTATGCACGAACCTCGAAGATAGCGCCCAAGACATCATCAAAATCAACCAGCGCCGCTGGGAAATTGAAGAATGTTTTCGGATCATGAAAAGCGAATTTAAAGCAAGACCGGTGTATCTAAGCCGTGAAGATAGAATTAAAGCGCACTTTACTTCCTGCTTTATGTCACTTGTTATTTATCGTTTATTGGAAAAAAAACTAGGAAATCGGTTTACGTGTCAAGAAATAATCGACGGCCTGAAAGAAATGAATTTCTATAAGATTCAGGGCGAAGGTTATATCCCAACCTACACAAGAACTGATTTTACAGATGTGTTACATGAAACTTATGGGTTTCGAACAGATTATCAGATCATACCAAAAACACAGATGAAAAAAATTTTAAACATGACAAAAAAACAAAAACATTACTCACTTTTCTAAAAAAGCAAAAAAGCTTGATACCCCTTGCAAATCAGGGATTATCAAGCTTTTTATCGTCTTCAACTGTCAAAGACAGGATTATAGCATGGTGTCCAACTTGAGTCAAACAGACTTAAATTTGCAGTTGAACAAACATAAACCTGGTTCTTTGCAGGTATAATGTATTGCACATTATACAGCAAAGACCCGACTTTTACAGTTAGCAGAACATAGAGAGCAGACAGAGTGAAATAATCTACTTGTAAAATGCGGACTTCCGCATTTTTTTATGCGTTTTTAT
Organism: Sporomusa sp. 246TCP1; assembly: GCF_057319775.1. Taxonomy (NCBI): domain Bacteria; kingdom Bacillati; phylum Bacillota; class Negativicutes; order Selenomonadales; family Sporomusaceae; genus Sporomusa; species Sporomusa sp. 246TCP1. The sequence continues at coordinate 3,356,094 of NZ_CM170492.1, forward strand.
TTATGTTATGCTACAGATATGCTATAATGTAAATGAGGTGATATTCAATGATTAAAAAAGATCGTGTAAAGCGTGGCGGCGTTATTAAGACTCACATCCGTGTTGTCGAAGGGTATCGCCCTGGACCAGGGCTACCCACAAAGCAGCGTACGATTAAAAGTTTTGGTTATCTCGAAGATCAGCCAGATCCCGAAGCTTTCATGGCTATGGTAGTGAAATTCGATGATAACTTTAAAGATACTGTTCCCTTACGAATCGAAGTTGCAGCTAATGCGATGATGTATGGTGAAGAAAATCGGCGACAGAACTACGGATACAAGTTCCTGGAAGCCGTTTATAATCTGCTCGAAATCAATTCATTCATCGAGAACTTTGAGAAATCACGCAAGTTTCGGGTGGAGTATTCACCCTGCGACATTTTTAAATTCTTAGTGTTGGCAAGAGTTCTTCATCCAGATTCAAAACGCGCCTCATGCCAATTGAAGGACGGCTTCTACGGGATGTGCACCGATTTTACATTGCCAGATGTCTACAGGTCGCTTGACCACTTCGCAGATTTTGAGGTGGAGTTGCAACGGCATTTAAACGAACGTGTTAAAGAATCGATCGGTCGAGACCTTTCCTATGCATTCTATGATGTGACTAATTATTTCTTCGAGATCGATTTCCCAAATGGCGAAGAGGATCTGCGAAAAAGAGGCGTATCGAAAGAACACCGCACTGACCCTATTGTCGCAATGGGGTTGTTTATGGATTCCAACGGATTACCAGTCAATATGTCGATGTTCCCAGGAAATACAAGTGATTCCCTTACGCTTCAGCCGACAATGAAGGATGTCAAGGATTCGTACGGGTTAGGACGACTGATTGTAGTTGCCGATAAAGGCCTCAACTCTTCGAAGAATATCAACGCAATTGTGAACAACGGTGACGGTTTTGTCTTTTCGCAGATAATAAAAGGGAAAAAAGGACAACGCTACAATGAAAAACTGTTTGATCAAAGTGGATGGACATCAAACGAACAGGGTACCTACAGATACAAGCTGTTCGAAGAAGAATACGAGGGTAAGGACAAGGACGGAAAAAAGAAATCCGAGTAAGAAAAGTACTTTTATATTGGAAGAAGACTGAAGCCGACATGGCAAAGCGTAAACGGGAAGAAAAACTGGAAAAAGCTGCGCGTTCGGTCAAAAACAATGCCTATAGTATCAAAAAAGGTGTCGACGAATATACAAAAGAAGCTATCGTTGACAAGGAAACTGGGGAGATACTGGGAAACACGAAAAAGCTCCGCAGTGTGAATTTAGAAAAGGCGGAGCATGACGCGATGTATGATGGCTATTTTTGCATTATCAGCAGCGAACTTGACTACGATGAGCGCAAAATGCGGCAGGTATACGGCGGTCTTTGGCAGATAGAACAGTCGTTTAGGATTATGAAAACAGATCTTTATGCCAGACCCGTGTTCGTTAGAAAAATTGAACATATCCGTGCACATTTCTTGATCTGTTTCGTCGCCCTTCTCATCATCCGAATCATTCAGCACCGCATGGGAGAAAAAGCGTTGTCAGCCGAACGAATCGCAAGAACTCTGGGGGCTGCGACATGCCAGGTTTTGAAAGGCGGTATCATTCACCTTGACGATGTCGGCGGTGCGATCGCGTTTCAAAAAGCGCTAAACAAAAAGGGGAAATAGTAGACACTTTGGCATATTCCGATAGAGATGAAATCGCAATGGACTACAAGATAATCCAGGACACGTTCGGCACAAGTTTTTACAATATTTATCCGAGGCAGGAGCTATTTAATAAATTCCTGAAAAATATTACTGTAGCATAACAAATTTTACATATGAATCAACTTGAATAAAGCCAGTAAATTCAACAATTATGAACTTCTTTTATCTTTCTAACTGTAAAAGTCGGGTTATAGCATGGTGTCCAACTTGAGTCAAACAGACTTAAATTTGCAGTTGAACAAACATAAACCTGGTTCTTTGCAGGTATAATGTATTGCACATTATACAGCAAAGAACCAGGTTTCTATACAAATATCGCCTATTTTCCACGAAACAGGAGACACACATGGGAATTATGCGCTGTACCGTGTTTAGAATTTAAAGGTTGCACCAACTTCAACTTGATCTTTATCGCGGCCTTCATCAGGCATAAAATTGGTATATGTTACGTTGAGATCAACATTGGCAGCTAATTGAATACCAGCACCTACCTGTACTTCCTTAAATTCATCGCCGGCAATAAACGCAGCAGATCCGTCAAGTTTCGGCGCTAATGCTCCCTGCAGACCTAACCCCAGATACATCTCTGAATCATGATAATCAAAATCCCGATTGCCGACTATACCCCTGATATTCTGGGAAAATTGGTATTGCCCGTAAACATCTTTCATATCACCATAGTAATCACGGTCACTGGCTTGATAACCAAGCGTAAAGCGGTCACCAAATTTATGTTCAATATAAACCGTGTCACCAGTTGCGCCAACCGCCGTTTGTTCGTTAGCCAGGTTATTGAGTGGAGCAGCAAAACTTGTGCCTGTACTCAAAACAAGGAACGATCCTAAAATAAGTAAACTTTTTTTCATTTGAAAAACCTCCATCACATTATAATAGTTCTACCAAACAGTCTCAGCTTTGATAAAGCTTTTCGGTAAAGTTATTTACCTGTGTAATTATTTACCTAAGAAGAATATACCATGCAATTTTTAGAGTTTCTTTAGAATTTGTTTAGTAAAGTACCCTTACGCCTCGAACTTATTGACAGCTTCCCTTAGTTCCATGGCCAATTTGGCCAAAACCTGACTTGAAGCTGCGATTTCTTCCATGGATGCCGATTGTTCCTCAGTTGCCGCCGACACGGATTGAGCTTCTCCTGCTGCCTTTTTACTCAAACCATCAATCCGTTGTACCGCCCCGACAATTTGCTCACTGCCACTAGCCATCTGCTCAATAGCTGAGGATATCTCACTTACCTGACCTGACACCTGGGTTACCAGCGTAGTAATCTCCTGAAAAGCTTGTCCAGAAGCGTTGACTACTTCGGCTCCCAGCTTCACTTCCCGCGTTCCGGAGTCCATAGCAATTACAGCTTTGTTGGTATCAGCTTGAATTTCACTAATCAATATGGCAATTTTCTTGGCCGCTTCCTGAGACTGCTCCGCCAATTTCCGGACTTCCTCGGCCACGACGGCAAAACCTCGTCCCTGTTCACCCGCCCGTGCTGCTTCAATGGCAGCATTGAGTGCCAGCAGATTGGTCTGTCCGGCAATACCAGAGATAGTATCTACTATCTGGCCTATTTCCTTAGAGCGTTCGCCCAAATTAGCTACAACACCAGCAGAATTAAGAACAGTCTGTTCAATACTAGCCATTTGACTTACCGCTTTATCAACAGATTTATTGCCTGCATTGGCCTTAGTCGCAGCCTGTGCCGATTGCGCCGCTACTTCACTAACATTCGCTGCAATCTGCCGGATACTGGCCGACATTTGTCGTACCACGACCGAAGTATCATTGGCTACAGTCAACTGCTCATCCATACCTTTAGATACATCGGAAATAGAACCTGCCACCTGATTCGCGGCTTGAGCTGACTGGTCAGCACTGGCGGTCATTTCCTCAGCAGATGCCGCTACCTGCTCTGACGATGTGCTGATCTTACTCACAAGATTGCGCAAATTACCGACCATTGTTTCAAAGCCCCGTGCCAAACGACCCACTTCATCCTGTGAGGTTACATCAATGTGAGTTATGCTTAGATCGCCTCTGGCAACGCGACTAGCCACTTCTTCTAGTGTTTGCAGTGGTTTCGCGATACGAGCTGCTGTCAACAACATAACGAAACTAGCTACAATAAGTACCATAACAATGGTAATTAGTGAAATCCACGCAAAGGTTCTCAGCTGTGCCTTGGCTTCACTAACCGGCACATTTGCTCCAATGGACCAGGAAGTTCCGGTAATCGGTGCATACGCTAAGTATTTTTCTTCACCCATATATTGGTAAGCAGTGATCCCTTTTTCCCCTTTCAGCATCTTTTCAGCAGCTGCTTTCAGAGCCGGAGTTGCATTAGAATCGTTGGTAAGAGCATTGCTTTTGTTCACTACTAATTCTTTATTAGGATGAATGATTATCGTGCCATCTTTCTGTAAAACATATGCATACCCGGTTTGGCCCACTTTTATACCAAGAATACGTTTTTCTACTTCTTCAATACTGATCGATCCTGCTAACATCCCGACAATGCGCCCCTCCGCCTTAATTGGGGTAGCAATAAGCACGGCAAGCTTACCACTAACCGGGGAAAGTATCGGATCAGAGATGAACGTGTTCCCCGCCATTGCACTTATAAAATAGGGGCGGTTCGCCGAGTTTCCGGCTACACCGTGAGTATCAAGGTAGTTTCCTTGAACATCAGCCCAAAAAATGTTTTCGTAAAGCTTGTTATTGTTTAGTTCTGAGATAATATAAGACACCATAGCTTCACGGTTGCCACTAGCCATAACCGGCGACCTTGAAATTGCCTCCAATTCTGCCTTATGTCCCTCAAGCCACATGCCGACTGCTTCGCCGTTAGTTTGTGCCACGAGGGCAATTTCATTTTCAACATCCTGTGTTAGCATTTTCTGTGATTGCCAATAGTTAAGTCCAGCCAGCACACCAAGCGCAACCACAAATAAAGTGATTACTATTACCGCAAGTTTTGCGCTTATACTTTTCACCAAGCAACCCTCCATTGAATATTTCATTTAACAGCCTTCATATTGTAAAGTTGGGTACATGCAGTAGACAAAAGACGACCCCGAACAAGTCGGGGTCCCTAAGAAGTGAAGTATTCCTGTTACGTTTTGCGCTGTTTTTTCTATGTATTATTTACCGGTAGCAGCAGCAACCATAGCCTTAACATTTTCAAATTTTGCATTTGGCGGTATCGTACAACCGGAAGCAAGAATAAATCCTTTTCCCATATCCTTAATCAATTTGGTGGAATAATTATATACATCGTCAGGAGTACCAAGTGCTAACATAGCAGCTGGTACATCTCCTTTAATACACATGTGGTCGCCGAGAGCCTCCCTCACTTTATAGATGTTGGTAGCGCCATCGCACTCAAAGATGCATTTTTGTTTAGGTAAGGTTTTGAAAAATTCCAAATCACGTTCCCAGTTACCGTCAATGTGAAGGTCTGCAACCGCACCTTCCTCAATAATTGCCTCAGCAGCTGCCTTTAGATACTTCCAGACAAAACGTTGCCAGATTTTCGGAGAAAAGAATTCACTAGCTCCCCGGGCCGGTGACATAAAGACAACTAAAGGTTTAATGACTCGTATTTGCTGACGTAACTCTGCTAAATTTTCTTCAAGAATAACATCTAAAACAGCCTCAACCTTATCAGGCATTTTAAACATATCTTTCATGAATTTGGGAAATGATCGCCCGCCGCCCAAAAATTCATTAACTGTGGAGGAGGCTTTGGGGGAATATACCAGATAGCCGGCCTCCTCAAAATTTTTGATAAATTGCGGGACATCTGCCAATTGGGCACGGATCGAATCAAGATCAAAGCCAACCCGATTTTTCAAATAATCCTCGCTAAAAGCTTTCCAGCCTTTATTCAGAATGGTATCATAATCTTCCACTGTCATCAATTCCTGCTCATCAAGCTGCCAAGGAGTATCATCAGGAAGTTCACGCCCAGGTAATTTAACTTTTGAATAAAAAATTAACGGAAAAATTGTGGCTGTCGCATAAGTGCTACCTGTTCCATCCACATCGCCTAAATCTTTAAATGATGATAAAATTGCTTGATGCGAGGCTTTCATGTTTGAGACAAATTCTGATAGCTTCATGCCTACATGCCTGGCAAAAACGGCATCTCCCGAAAGTATAACCGGTGTACGATCGGTTTCTTCAAAGGCAATCGTTTTTTTCAATCTTTCAGTACGTTCCGCAAGTAATTGTTGTGCTGTTTTCATAATAATCTACCCCTCACTATCCAAATTATATTTTCATAAATTTTAATAGAAGAATTCAAACTTTGTCATGTAGGTGATTCCAAGGTCATCAGAGGTCAATCCGGTTAGATTTTTATTTTTAATTTTGAGGTCTTGTCCCTCAATTGTCCAAATAACATTCTTGCTTATCGTGCTTTGAAAAGCAACAAAAAGCCCTTTAATATTATCAGTGCCTTTCACCATTGTTGAATACGGATCTGTAGCGTAGCTCATTGCCTGAGCATCAAAGCCACCGGCACCGGATGGAATTGCACCGGCGTCAATGCTGCGATACGCAATTGACCAGCCAAAGTCCCCTTTTTTCTTATAATCTACAAGGTTTTTAGCCGAATAAAAGATGGGGGGAGCCTTAGCGGCGCTAGTGAGTTCGACAGCCCAGCCTTTAGGAGATGTAGGCAAATTGCTTGCTTCTTTAAGATCAGTGGCTACATAGTCGCCAATCAGCATGTACTTACCTAGCTTGACGTCAACACCAGCGGCCCAGCCTTCTGATTTATTAAAGGAACCAATATTGGTATTCATTGAGCCTGTGCCACTTGCAGTGCTGGTACCTGGAACATCGGACCAGTAATAACCGGCTCTCCAGCCAATATTTTCACTTGCCTTACCGGATAGTTGGGCCGTAGTGAGGGTGTTGGCGTCACCACTATCGCCTATACCATTGCCTAGATTAGAATTTGATTTGATGTTATTTACCGAACCAGTAAACAATACTTTGCCGATGTTTTCATCAACCCGAACGCCATCAACTCCAACTGCTTTGCCGAAAAGTCCGTGGGTAAAGTCGTCATACGGAAAACGTCCAATACGGACTTTATCGATTCCAAACACATTTTTAGCCGTTACTGCTAACATATCAAAAGAAGCATTTGTTCCGTCAGGATTATTATTGTAATTGCCGAATTTGCTACTTGCTGATAGTCGTGCCATCCAGGAAATATCTTCGTTAATGGTCCCCTGGAATTTAATGCGTTGCCGGAAGTCAAATTTATCTGAACCATGCAGTTTATTTCCTGAAGCCTTGGCCTCATTCCCCATAACACGCACACGCGTTTCGCCACTAATCCAGGTATTTGTTTTACTTTCAACTTTAGCTATCCGCGCACCCAGGCGGTTCAGTTCTCCAGCAAATTCGGCCGACAGTTTGTCTATTAATTCCTTGTTAGCTTCATCAGCAGTCTCAAATTTATCCATTGCCTTCGCAACAATAAAAGCAAACTCGTAACGACTCATTGTTCTGTCGCCTTTAAAGGTTTGGTCGCTATAACCATCAACAATACCAGCCTTAGCTAATTTGCCCACAGCACCATAAGCCCAATGGCCGACAGGAACATCGCGGAAAGACGGCGTAACAGCAGCATAAACAGGATTGTCAAATACCGGCATGCCAGCCATGGTTATGGACATAAGCGCCAATGGTACAATTGCCAACCATTTTTTTAGTGTTTTTGTTTTCTTCATGAAAATCTCTCTCCCTACTTTTTAGTTATAGCGTCCATGTTTTTCAACGGCGTCAAAGAATACTTGCCCATTTATACACTCCAATTTATTTTATATAAATTTGGATACTAATTCGCACGTTTAACTATTTTCAGAACACTTGACAGCCGGCGGCTTAGGCATGGTTGCAAAAATCAGACAAATTATCCCGACCAGGCCGATAGCCGCATTAAGCTGAAACGCCGGCGTATAACTCTGAAAAGAATCAAACAATTTCCCGCCAACTACACCGGCACCGGAAACAACGACAGCAGAAATTGCCTGCAGCATGCCATTAATTTTGGGAAAGGCTGTCGGCCCAAAAAAGTTGCCCAGCATGGTGTTTTGAGCCACAAAAGACCAGCCAAAACCTGCACCATAAAACACAGCTGCTACATAGGCTGCCACCAGCATGCCAGGAGCAGCCTGAACAGCAAGATACGAGCCGATAAAGTAACAACTAATGCCTAACATGAAGACATAACGAGCCGCCATTCTATCCATGAGCCAGCCGCTGATCAACCGTCCAAAGATTCCACCCATGGTAAACAGACCCATGGCAAACGCCGCATCTGCCGACGAAATCCCTTTGCCTTTCAAATGCATAATCCAGTGGGCGGTAAAGAAGAAAAACGGCCATTGACTAGCAGCCGCAGCCAGCACTGTCAACCAATAGGTAACCGATTTATAGACATCAGCCGGTTCCCAGACATATTTCGTTACTAAGGCGTTGGTTACAGGCGTTGCTGCTACCGTTACCGCCACTTCTTGTCCATCAGGGATTTGCCCGATATCCTGGGGACGTTCTTTTACAAAAAACCAGGCAATCAGAGCACTAATAACAACAATTCCAGTTACTACCAACCAAGCTAACCGCCAGTTACCCCCATTGGCCGCAATCAGTTGGTTCATAGCCGGTGCACCAATAAAACCAGCAAAGCCTGAAGCGGTCATAGCCAAAGCCATGGCTCTTCCCCGGAATTTAACAAACCAGCGGGTAACGGTTGTCGATAATGCCACAATTGTGCCAAAACCCAGACCACAACCAACTATAAAACCAAAACCTACTAAATAATGCCAGGGCTGCGTGGCAACCTGTGCCAGCCATAATGTACCGACAGCCAGCAAACCTGAGCCAATTACAAAGGTCTTGCGGACTCCCCACTTAGTAATTGTCATCCCGACAAAAATGGCCGACGTACCAACAAATAAATTCATCAACGAGAAACCTAAGCCGTAAGTAGTGCGATCCATGGGTATTTCCTTTAACATGAAGGAATTGATAACAGCACCGCCGTATAGTGGAAAACCCATATTGAGCAAGTACAAGGTCCATAACACCCCAACCAGCTTCCAACCATAAAATTTTTGCTCATTCGCCATGTATACCCCTCCTATTTTTATTTCCGCATTACTATAAAGCAATTTCCATGCCAATAATTGAAAACCCCCATCGCTACTGCTTTCTACAGTATTTGTAGAGTGAATTAACACAATATATTGACTGTATTGCAACATCATTTTGCGAAAGGTGACTATTTTGCAACATTTTCTTATATTCTGAACAATATAATTTTTTTCGCAGTAGAGGAAGGAATTTGTATATACAACGTCGTACCTTACAGTTAATTGGTATAAAACAATATGCGTTTTGACGATCTCATATTGGGAGGGAGGTGTCTTATGCCTCAAAACTCAATTTGTTTCATGCCGCAAGAGGTTGGCAAATCTGCTAACCCAACCAAAGAAAAGATAATCTTCGTTACCGACAAAAAAGGCTATCTGATACTTTCCAATACCAAAGCTGCTTTATCTATCGGCGTACCTATGGAGCAATTACTGCATTTAAATATGCGCGAACTTATCCGTAATGGCAATATCAATACTTCTTATACACTGCAGGCTGCCCAAAACCGGCGTATCGAACGGGGCTTGGTTACAACTAAATTCGAAGCGGAATTATTAGCAATAAGTACGCCTGTTTTTGACAACAAGGGTGAGCTCCTCTATCTGTTAACTACCTGTGTGCCAAACCCATCCCGCAGGGTAACCCCGGTGAATAACCCCGGCCTGAAAAATATCCAGACCGGTACTTTTCGTGGTTTGGTCCTGGCCCCTGAGAACATTGTCGCTGAAAGTAGCGCCATGAAGACCATACTGCGCATAGCATCGACAATATCCCAGACCGATAGTCCAATTGTCCTGTACGGAGAATCAGGCACTGGCAAAGAAGTACTGGCTCAGTATATCCACCGGCAAAGCAAACGTTCTGCGGGAGCATTTATTGCCATAAACTGTGCTGCTTTATCAGAATCATTAGCCGAAGCAGAGCTCTTTGGTTATGACAAAGGGGCCTTTACCGGTGCTCATGCTCAGGGAAAAACCGGCTTGATTGAAGCAGCCGATGGCGGAACCTTGTTCCTGGACGAAATTGCTGAATTACCCCTTGCCTTGCAGGCTAAGCTGCTGCGTGTTTTAGAAGCAGGCGAGATTCGCCGCGTTGGCAGTTGTGTAAATCGCACAATTGATTTCCGGCTTATTGCCGCAACAAATAAAAACTTAAAACAGATGACCGAAGAAGGCACTTTTCGCAAAGACCTTTTTTATCGCCTAAATGTGCTCAGCCTGTTACTGCCGCCTTTACGTGAGAGACCGGAAGATGTTACCATGCTAGCCCTGAAATTTCTGAAAGATTTTAATAGTAAATACAATCTGAGCACCAACCTGGATAGTAACACGTTAAGCGCTTTTCAACACTATGACTGGCCGGGAAACGTGAGAGAACTACGCAATGAGGTGGAAAAATACGTAATTGCCAACATCCAGGACAATTCCAATCAATTCTTAGCGGCAATGTCTGGAATGGCAAAACAGATTTCACAGCCCGACTACGACTATACAAACTCACAAGAAAACTACGGTCCACTAAAACAGGCCATACGTCAATTTGAAGAACAATATATTGATAGTGTTCTAAAGGTATGCAATTTTCAAATGGGCAAAGCAGCCGATCGACTAGGCATTTGCCGAACCGTACTGTATCGAAAAATGAAGGCCTTTTCCGAAGCCAAAAGAACTCATCTGTAAATTAAGCCAAAAATCCGTACCTGCTGTCAAAAGCAAGTACGGATTTTCCATGTTACTATTTTCGCCATGGCCAGGCGGTTTGATTAAATAAACGCTGGCGGAAAATCTGCCATAATTCTTTGAAGGCTTCTTGAATATTGTCTGCATTACGTCCTAATGACCGAAAACAATAAGCCTCTTTAGTGAGCTTAGTACCTGCTAATAGCACACCGTACTTGTTAGCTATTTTTTCTAGACAGCCTTCCTCATCTTCAATATTTCGCTGCACCACATAGCCTAGCTCTTGTTCGGCGTTAGGGTTAATAACCCAAAAAGTACCAGTATGCGTATAGCCATGTACCAGGCCAAGCGGGTTGTTCCACGACTGCAGCTCAGTCGGAACGCTTGATGGCTCAAGCACAAACCGGTCACTGAAGATAAGCTCCTTATCAATATAGATATTGGTCTGCTGATCCAGTTTGCTATAGGCGAAACGCTCCTGCCGCGCCAAGCGGCCGGGAGCATTAATTTCCCAAAACAGAACCGATGCCTGGCTTGAAACCAAGATATTGGTTCTACTTAACAAACAGCTTTCCGCAAAGGGAATTATAACTTCCGGCATATACTCCAGCCGCGCACCAGCCTCTACACATATTGTTGTAAACTGCTTGGAACAGTTGCGCGTGGGGGAACGGAAAACCTTCGTAGCGCCCTGCCCCATTATGACAGCTTGCGCATTTTCTTTCACACGTACATAAATAGAATGCTGATCTCCCTGTAGAAGACCAGCAGCAGGATTCATGATAAAAAAATTTACTGTCTGTTCACTAACAGGATAAAGCGGACTCGATACCCGGAGCGGCATACGCTGCCGTACGGAACTAAGCACACTACGACCATTTATCGCCGCTACCTCAGCTTGAACAATTCCCCGCTTTAATTTGGCTAGCATCAGGCAATATCCTCCATAATGACATTGTGACGAATCCAGGATAACACTTGCTGCAGGCCCTCTTCGGTTTTTAAGTTCGTAAACAAAAATGGTCTCTCGCCGCGCATGCGTTTAGAATCGCTGGCCATAACTTCCAGGCTGGCACCAACATACGGGGCCAGGTCAATTTTATTAATAACCAACAGGTCTGAGCGAGTAATGCCTGGACCACCTTTGCGGGGAATCTTTTCACCCTGCGCAACATCAATAATATAAATGGCCACATCGACAAGTTCGGGGCTAAAGGTTGCAGCTAAGTTATCGCCGCCGCTTTCCACGAAAATAATCTCCAAGTCAGGATGACGTTCTAGTAAAACTTCCATTGCTTCCAGATTCATCGAAGCATCTTCCCGTATGGCTGTATGGGGACAGCCGCCTGTCTCAACACCAATAATACGGTCAGGCGGCAAAATACCGTTATGACAAAGAAACTGCGCATCCTCTTTAGTAAAAATATCGTTGGTTATAACAGCTAAGCTAAAATCAGCCGCTAAATAGCGGGTTAGTTTTTCTACCAGCGCTGTTTTCCCTGCACCAACCGGACCACCTACTCCAATTCGAATGGGTTTCATACCCAGGCCTCCTATGACATAAATATTCGTGAATATAAGCATTCATGAGCCATCCCAGCCCAGTCAAAAGCAGGGGCACTACCGCCCCAATCCTGTTCTGTTGCCGCTAAAACCCAGTCAATACACTGCTCTACAAGTGGCTGAAGCTGAGCAATGACTTGCTGGCCACTAGTCTGCCCCAGTGGAATGGCCCGTACTCCATTGGCAACTAAAGAAACAACAGCAGCATGAGCATAGGCCGCCAATAGCGGAGCAAGCTCCATACCCATTGCACCATAGTGGCCAAATACTATCGCATGATGGCACCAAGGCAGCTTACTATCAAGCTGATACGCTGGATCAATTTCACCTAACATTTGCCGTAGGCGCTTACCCATTTTAACACTGCCATCCCGGCTTTCATAAGGTAGTTTCATCGCATGAAGCCGTTTATCCAAAGCAGCCAGCTTGTTCCTATCCGACATCCCGGCTGCCTGCCAGGCAAGCTTAACAGCCAGTAAGTCTGTGGCTCGCCAAGTATAGTAGAGGTAAGTCTGCATATATGTAGTCAACTGTTGTCCGTTTTTAATATCACCACGCTGAATAAAGGTTTCCATCCCAAAAGACTGCGTAAAACTTCCTGAAGGAAAAGCGGAATCAGCGAGCTGCATGAGCCTCAGCCCTGCTTGTAATGAAGGCTTGTTCATGGGGCAAAAGGGCGATTTTCTACTTGTATTGTTAAACCCAGCTTTTGCAACTGATCCTCTAAAACGGAATTATAGGGTGTAATAACTGTTTGTGTAGTAATTTCTATAGGAGCATGCAGGTTACCGATTGCGTGGGCTGCTAACCCCATAGTACGCATAGTACTGACAGACACAACTAAAACAGCTTCTTCTTTGACTTCCACAATAATGATATGATTACCCTCGCGGTGCAATATATCGCCGGGGTGTAAATGTCCGTTCTCCAACTGAATGCCAATATCCCGGCCCACGTCAGTAGTTTTGCGCAAGATTCTTTTATGAAGCTCATCCCAGGATAGTACTACCCTTTCAATGGTCAAGTCCGTACTGTCACCGTGATGAACATGATTTAAGTCAGCTAGTTTACCTACAACTTGACGAATCATCATTTCGACTAACTCCCTTACTTTAGCTTCTTCTATTAAAATAGAAAATACCGCTGAGCCATAGGCAGTACAGACAGTGGTTCACAGACAAGTGCCTCGCCATCAGCTGTAACCTGATACGTTTCCGGATCTACTGAAATTACAGGTGTTGCAAAGTTATGCTTCATATCTTGCTTGCTAATATTGCGGCAATTAACAACAGGCACTAGCGTTTTCTCCAGCTTGAGCTGTTCTGTTAGCATAGCAGTATCAGCAGCTTGCGAAACAAAAGTAACTGCACAACTGGCAATAGCCTTACCAAAAGCAGCAAACATCGGCCGCTGGATTACAGGCTGTGGTGTCGGAATAGAGGCGTTAGCATCACCCATAGCAGCATTCATGATCAAGCCCCCTTTAATAACCAGAGCCGGCTTAACACCAAAAAACTTGGGCTGCCACAATACCAGGTCAGCTAGTTTTCCTTGTTCTACCGAGCCGACTATATGACTAATACCGTGAGTTATCGCCGGATTAATAGTATATTTGCTGATATACCGTTTAATACGGTTGTTGTCACTATCTGCATTGTCCCCTGCTAATACTCCCCGCTGCAACTTCATCTTATGGGCTGTCTGCCAGGTTCTGATAATGACCTCTCCGACCCGGCCCATGGCCTGGGAGTCTGATGACATCATGGAGATAACCCCCAAATCGTGAAGGATATCCTCGGCAGCGATTGTTTCCGGGCGAATGCGCGAATCAGCGAAAGCAACATCTTCCGGTACGTTTTTATCAAGATGGTGACAAACCATCAGCATATCTAAGTGTTCTTCCAAGGTATTTACTGTAAACGGTCTGGTAGGATTCGTTGAAGATGGCAGAACATTCGGCAGTGAAGCTACCGTAATAATGTCTGGTGCATGCCCGCCGCCGGCTCCTTCGGTGTGAAAGGTATGGATTGTACGACCGCCAATAGCGGCTATCGTATCTTCGACAAATCCGGCTTCATTTAGCGTGTCGGTATGAATGGCAACCTGGACATCATATTCATCAGCCACCCTTAGACAACAGTCAATGGCTGCCGGAGTAGAACCCCAGTCTTCGTGTAATTTGAGACCGATTGCTCCCGCTTTAACCTGGGCGACTAAAGGTTCAGGACACGAATTGTTTCCCTTACCAAAAAAGCCAAGATTTACCGGAAACGCTTCTGCAGCCTGCAACATGCGATACATATTCCACTCGCCTGGTGTGCACGTAGTAGCATTGGTACCTGCTGCCGGTCCAGTGCCACCGCCCAACATGGTAGTGACTCCTGAAGCAATGGCTGTTTCAATTTGCTGGGGGCAAATGAAGTGAATGTGTGAATCTATGCCGCCAGCTGTAACGATGTGGTTCTCGCCAGCAATCACCTCTGTGCCGGCCCCGATAGAAAGATTGACCCCAGCCATAGTTTTGGGATTGCCAGCTTGACCTACTCCGTAAATTCGACCGTCTTTAATTCCAATATCGGCCTTGATTATACCCCAATGATCAATAATCACCGCGTTGGTAATCACAAGATCCATGGCTTCTGCGAGCGCCTCCGGGTCTTGTCCCATACCATCACGTATGACCTTTCCGCCGCCAAATTTGGCTTCATCACCGGGTTTTGTCAGGTCTTTCTCAATTTCAGCCCATAGCTCAGTATCGGCTAGTCTTATTTTATCACCGGTAGTCGGCCCGTACATATCGGCATGCTGTCGCCGTGTCATTATTAAACTCACTATAATCCCCCCTTGGCCTCTTCCTAAAAGCTATTTCACAAATCCTTTTTCTCTGGCCCTGTCAATGCATTGCTGCCTGTCGGTCGAACCTGCAGTTAAGTTATTGGCGCCAAACCAGGGGCCGCTGCCGGAAAACACTACAAGTTCTACAGCGCGGCTCTCGCCAGGTTCGAAACGAACAGCTGTCCCTGAGGGAATATTAAGCCGCATCCCCCAAGACTTAGTTCGATCAAATACTAAGTAACGGTTGACCTCAAAAAAGTGAAAGTGAGACCCTACCTGAATTGGCCGGTCACCAGTATTGGCAACAGTTATTCTATCTATTACAAGATTACAGTTAGCACGAATGATCTCATTTGCCAACTTTAGTTCGCCTGGTATCATAGTTAAGGCCTCCCTGCTAAACGAATGGGATGATGCACGGTAACCAGCTTTGTGCCATCAGGAAAAGTTCCTTCTAGCTGAATTTCATCGATCATTTCCGGCACGCCTTCCATAACCTGATCACGTCCTAAAATTTTAGTCCCCATGTCCATAAGTTGAGCCACACTATAACCATCGCGAATGCGTTCCAGCAATTCTGCTGTTATCAAGGCTACAGCCTCAGGATAGTTGAGCTGCAGCCCCCGGTTCAGGCGTTCACGGGCTACCTGCCCGGCAACATAAATTAAAAGTTTATCTTTTTCCATTGGACTCAGATGCATTCTCTAACCCCCTATCAACACTTCACCTAAACAGCCATTCTTTTTTGAATTTCTTCTTGATTACTGTCTTTGGTCAAACCTTCTGCCACAATCTGCCCTTTTTCCATGACATAATAGTAGTCAGCGACATCCATGATAAATTCGAGATACTGCTCCACTATAAGAATAGTTATATTTCCTTCCTGCCTTAGCTGCTTAATAACTCTGCCAATATCTTTAATTACTGACGGTTGAATCCCTTCTGTAGGTTCATCTAAAATAAGCAGTTTAGGATTGGTTGCAAGGGCCCTGGCAATAGCTAACTGCTGCTGTTGGCCGCCGCTTAAGTCACCACCTTTTCTAGTAAGCATAGTTTTTAAAATAGGAAATAAAGTAAATATTTTATCACTGATTTCACCTTTGCTGCCACCCATTTCAAGGCCTAGCAGCAAATTTTCATATACAGTTAATTGCGGGAAAATATCCCGCCCCTGCGGTACATAGCTAATACCCTGCCTGGCTCGCCAGTAAGTTGCGCTATTAATAAGTTCCTGGCCGTTAAAAATAATACTACCCCCGGGCGTATTTACAAGCCCCATTATACTTTTGAGAAAAGTTGACTTACCAACCCCGTTCCGGCCTAGCAGGCAAACAACGGTCCCTGCCGCTACCTCAATATTTACTTTGTTTAAAATATTACTTTCGCCATAAAATGCATCTAAATTTTTTACGCTAAGCATCCTGCTCTCCACCTCGCCCCAGATAGACGTCGATGACTTTGGGATTGTTTTGTATATCGTAAACACTGCCTTCATCAAGTACTGCGCCTTCATGCAACACCGTGACTTTAGTTGCAAAATCTCTGACGAACTGCATATCATGCTCAACAACTACAACGGTGCAATCATTACAAATCTTTTTCAGTAATTCCCCGGTCTTCTCAGTTTCTCTTCTGCCCATGCCGGCAACAGGTTCATCAAGCAGCATTAACTTAGGCTGCTGCGCTAGCAGCATACCGATTTCCAACCACTGTTTTTCCCCATGCGATAAGGCAGCTGCTTCGCTGTGGCGTTTTTCATATAGACCAATAGTGTTTAATATATCATCATTACACTCTTGCTGCGCTTTGCTCATACTACCAAACAGGGAGGAATACAACGAGCGATCTTTTACCACCGTAAGCTCCATGTTTTCATCGACAGTAAGACTAGTAAATACTGACGGCACTTGAAACTTGCGGCCAATACCGATAGTAACAATCTCATGCTCGGCATATCTTGTTACATCCAGATTCCCTTTAAACAAAACCTGACCATCTGCAGGCTTTACCCGCCCACAAATTGCATCAAGCAATGTTGTTTTACCAGCGCCGTTAGGGCCAATAAAAAACCGTATTTCACCTTTAGCAATCTCGGTATTCACACTATTTACGGCCTTAAAGCCATCAAAACTAACAGTCAGATTATCAATCTGCAAAATTGGTTCCATTTATCCTGCCACCTTTCACCATCATGCTGCCTCACTCGGCTTTACACCTTTACTTTTGGGAACACCTACGCGCTGGGCAAACTTCCTGACAAGTCCCACAAGGCCTTCAGGCATAAACAAAACTACACCGACAAAGGCAAAGCCAATAAAATACGACCACACATCAGGGAAGCTTTCACTTACACCGCTCTTGAGAGCGTTAACAAGGATGGCTCCGATAACAGCCCCGACTAAAGTTCCCCGCCCGCCGATGGCTACCCAAATGATCATTTCAATGGACGGAACGATGCCCATCTCGGCTGGAGAAATGATGCCCACCTGCGGGACAAAGATAGCGCCAGCCAAACCCGCAAAAGCGGCTGAAAGGCAATACACGAAGATTTTATAGGTGGCCGGGTTATATCCGGAAAATCGGACCCTGTTTTCACCGTCGCGAATCGCGATAAGTATTTTGCCGATCCGGCGTTCCACCAATACCCGGCAGATAGTGTAGGTCAAAACCAGCAGACCTACTGTCACATAATAAAGAACCAGCTTAGTTGTATCATCCGCTAACGAAAAACCCATTATACTCTTATAGTTTGTTAAGCCGTTTGTACCGCCGGTATAGGCTTGCTGACCAACAAAAAGGACGACAAATATAATAGCTAAGGCTTGTGATAATATCGAAAAATACACGCCTTGTATCCGATTTTTAAAGGTTAAATAGCCGATTACAAAGGCTATCAACGTTGGAATGAGTATTGCTAAGACCATGGCTGCCGCCCCATTGGCAAACGGTGCCCAAAACCACGGCAAAACCTCAAGGCCGCTCCAGGACATAAAGTCCGGTAATTTGCCTTTTGCCGCTTCCAACTTTAAATACATGGCCATAGCATAGGCCCCAAGGCCAAAATATACCCCGTGACCAAGACTCATAATCCCGGTATAACCCCAGATCAAATCCAGTCCAATGGCCAAAATCGCATAGGCCACAAACTTTCCCAGCAGATTTGTTCTGAATTCTGATAAAAACAAGGGCGCCAAAACCAGCCCGGCAACAATAATCAAAAAAACCAGTTTTTCTTTGGATTTAATCCTATGTAAAAGGTTCAAGGGTAGCCCTCCTTCCTTTGTATGCTGCTTAATCTAATGAGCGGCTGTTAATGGTAAATAGCCCTTTAGGCCGCCATTGCAAAAACATAATAACAAGTGTAAAGACTAACACTTTGCCTACTGAAGTATTGGTGAAAAACTCAAAGGTGGTGTTCGCAGTACCGATTACCAGCCCCCCTGCGACTGTACCAAGCAGTGTTCCCACACCACCAAGCACAACAACCATAAAAGTGTCCACAATATAGTACGTACCAAGGGTAGAGCCAATGGAACCGAGCAAGGTTAACGCACAGCCGGCAATACCGGCAATACCTGAGCCTACAGCAAACGTGTAAGCATCAACAAGTCTGGTATTAATACCAAGGCTAGCCGCCATTTCTCTGTTTTGCATAACAGCTCTTATCCAGATACCATATTTGCTTTTGTAAAGCAGCACAAACATCCCGATGATACAGGCAATAACTAAGGCGATGATAAATAGCCGTTTATACGGTAACTGCACGCCTTGAGTAAGTAATAAAGCTCCGTCTAACCAAGCCGGGCTTTTTACATCAACGTTTGGCGCTCCAAAAATACTTCTAGCCAATTGCTGAAGAATCAAACTTATACCCCATGTGGCTAACATACTATCTAAAGGTCTGCCGTAAAGATGCTTTATCACCAAAGTTTCGAGTACGAAACCCATCGCACCGGCAATAACAAAAGCTACTGGAATTGCGGCAACGAAGTATAAACCAAAAAGACTTTTATCAACATAGCTCAAAAAAATATTCTGAATAACATAGGTTACATAAGCACCAATCATAATGAATTCACCATGGGCCATATTAATGACCTTCATTAAGCCGAAGGTAATGGCCAGCCCCAGGGCGGCCAGCATATATATTGAACTGACACTAATGCCGTTAAAAAGCTGCAAGATATACGTATCCATCTGCCCACCACCTTGTTTTATTATGTCAGGCGATGCAGACCAATCACCTGCTGCACCGCCTGACTGCATAAACCTTCTTAGTACTAGTTGCTTATTCCTTTGGCCCAATCATATGTCTTAAGATAGGGGTCAGGTCGTACCGTCTTGCCAGTACTCCAAATTTCTTTAATTAAACCATCTTCAGTAACTTCGCCAATTCTAACAGGCTTCCAGATATGTTGATTCTCACCTTCGATTTTAACAAGTCCTTCAGGTGCTTGGAACTCAATACCTTTTGCTGCCTCTTTTACTTTCTCGATGTCAGTTGTACCTGCTTTAGTAACAGCTTGGGCCCATAAATGAACGGCAATATAAGCTGCTTCAATCGGATCGTCTGTTACCCTGTCGGCACCGTATTTTGCCTTATACTTCTTAACAAACTCTTTGTTTTCTGGAGTATCAGTAGTTTGATAGTAGTTCCACGACACTAGATGGCCCTTCAGATTGTCGGCACCAATCCCGCGAACTTCCTCTTCTGCTACACTTACAGAACAGGTTGTAAGGTCTTTAGCCGTAATACCCGCATCTTTAAGTTGTTTAAAGAACGCCACATTACTGTCCCCATTTAGCGTATTAAAAACAACATCTGGCTTGGACGCCTTAATCTTATTAATAATGGTACTGTAATCAGTGTGGCCGAGAGGTGTATATTCTTCGGCAATTAATTCACCGCCCATGGCTTTGAGCTGTTCTTTGATAATTTTGTTGGCAGTACGAGGGAATACATAGTCAGAACCTAATAAGAACATCTTTTTACCTTTGTTTTGCAGCAGCCATTCTACAGCCGGAACGATTTGCTGATTAGGAGCAGCCCCAGTGTAAAAGATATTAGGCGATGCCTCCATACCTTCGTATTGGACCGGATACCAGAGCAGTCCTTTGTTTTCTTCGAATACCGGCAGAACAGCCTTCCGACTTGCCGAGGTCCAGCAACCAAAAACGGTAGCAACCTTATCCTTTTGTAACAACTTTTTAGCTTTTTCCGCGAAGGTAGTCCAGTTAGATGCACCATCTTCAATTACGGGTTCAATCTTCTTACCTAATAGACCGCCGGAAGCATTAATTTCTTCGATAGCCATTAATTCCGCATCCTTAACAGATACTTCGCTGATTGCCATTGTGCCGCTAAGCGAATGCAATATACCTACTTTAATTGTGTCACCTGCTGCGGACGCAGCTTGTTTGGCCGGCTGGTTTGATGAACAGCCTGTAAGCATTACACTTGCCACTAAAGTCACCGATATAGCTGCAGCAAGGCGCTTCTTAAATTTTTGCATAACACCCTTGGTCATGAGAATTCCACCTTTCAAGCATTTTTTAGTTACTCCAACACCGAATTGGCCATTTCAGGTGCTAATAGATGCCATAGCGCTAGGTCCAAACAAAAAGGCACTGTAAGAAAGGAATATCCGTTAACCGGATACTGTCTTCTCACAGCGCCTGTGCTGGTGGATTACTTTTTTTATTGATGTCTCTATTTTATAGTGTTTAGCAGTTATTTAAAACAGCAAAATCCCGTTATTTTGCATTAAAAAACCGCTAAGAAAACTTTTTGTCTTACGTTGAGCCCCTTGAGGATATGTTTAACCGCAGAGGACACAGAGAGCGCAGAGGGGAGATGTATATCGAGACATTCCCTCTGCGTACTCTGCGTCTCTGCGGTTCAAAAAACACTTTTTTATCTTATAAGATAAGACTTGTCTTGTACCAAGTCCTTTATGTCATCAGAAAGGCTTTCACAAGCCAAGTCTTCTCTTATACTCCAACGGCGTCTGACGTGTGTATTTTTTAAAAAGCCGACAAAAATAATCCGGACTACTATAACCAAGCCGCTCGCTTATTTCATAGTTTTTATACCTGCCCATGCTTAGAAGCTGTTTAGCATGCTCCATTTTGGCTTTTGTAACATAATCATTTAAATTTAACCCTGTTTTTTGCTTAAATATTTTGCTTAAATAATCTTTATGCAGCAATACTTCATTGGCAATCACCTCAAGGGTGTTGCTTTCTTCAATATGTTCCATAACATATTGGCAGGTTCTGCTGATAACACTGTCCGTGTGATGTAGTTCATATTTTCTAATAACTTTTATCCTTGAAGCAACGCAGCTAAGAAAACTATCTTTTACAACCGCCAGCGAGTTACTACGTTCTATCTTGTCTTGATATACTGTATGTTCAAAGTTAGGCAGCCACGGAAAATGTTTGGCTATTACCTGATTAAAATTAGCAAGTATAATTGCCAGCAATTGCTCTAATTTCAAGGTATCCTGCCCCAACATTTCGGCTAATTCGTTAACAGTCTCTTCAGCTACTGCCATTGCTGCAGCATTACCTGTTAATATATATTTCATTATTTCTTTTTCTTTATTTACAGGATAATGTACGGACAGGCTTTCTTCTATCAACCGATGCTCTGCCTGTATTTTTAGCCTGCTACTTTCTTTGCTTGCTAAATGCTGTCTGACTCGATCCAATACTTCGCAAAGTACTGCATCTTCAACAGGTTTTGTTATATAATCAAACACCCCAAGCCTTATGGCTTGTTTAGCATACTTAAAGTCACTGTGAGTACTAAGAAAAATCAGGCAAATATCCACATTGGCCCACTTTAGTTCGTTCGAAAATTCGATGCCATCCATTCCCGGCATCTTAATATCGGTAATAACCAGATCAAAGCTGTCATTCGTAAGCATTTGTAACGCTTCTTTCCCGTCACTGGCCTCACCGGCAATTGTGAACCCGTATGCTTTCCAGTTGAAGCGCTTAAGAATATAACGGGCAGTCTTATCATCATCAATCAGCAGCACCTTATACATAATTTTCTCCTCCAGTTCATGACTTGTTTTCTTTTTTGGCTAGTATTGCTTTAATTTGCTTTGATGCTTCATCAAAATCATAAGCTTTTATCGTACTATGAAGTTGCCAATAGGCAGCACTGCAAATACCTTTTTGCAGAATATCCTGCGACTGTTCAAGTAAAATAGCTGCCTCGGCATCACCAGCTTCAAGTAATTCCACGATCTTTTCCAGCACATCGCGACTATCAGTTATTTGATCAACAAGCGGTGCGTTCACTGCTTCAACAGCAATCCCAGCCTCATATTCCATCGCACACAAGCAGGTTTCATCTAAGGCAATTGCTAAATTTGCTGTACCTGCCAGGACCGCATGGCCGTCCTTTTGCTCTATTGTCTGCTCTAATTGGCGGCAAACCTGAGCTAACCTGTTGGCTCCAATGTTAGCTGCGGTGCCTTTAAGCGTATGCAGCAACATTTTTGCACAATCAAACTCACCTTTAGATAATCGTTCTGCTATGTTTCTTGCATCCTCACCGTGGGTTATAAAACGCCGTAGCAGCTCTTTATATACTGACTTCTTGCCACCTAAACGTGTAACGGCACTTTTAACATCTAAACACGTATTGTTATTAATCACATCAGCAGCTGTTTCTTCTGCTGACCCTAACTCTTGCGGCAAACAAAGATACTTTTTAAGAACGCCGACTAATTTCGCTGCTTCCAATGGTTTGGTCAGATAGCCGCTAAACCCTGCTTGTTTGGCTTTTTCCTCTACCCCTTGTACAGCATCAGCCGACAAAGCCACCAGCGGCGGACATTCCCCGCCTTTTGCAGCTATTATCTGTCTGGCCGTTTCATAGCCATCCATTTCCGGCATCCGTATATCTAACAAAATGGCATCATAATTAGTATTCCTTACCTGTTCTAACGCCATTCGCCCGCTTGGGGCAGTATCAACTGTCAAACCAAAGGTTTCCAGGATTTCCTTAGTCATCTGCAGGTTAATCAGATTATCCTCAACTAACAAAATATGCTTGTTTATCATAAATTTCTTATTTATATCATCATCTGTCTGATGATAGGCAATTTTATCAACAGTTTCAAGCGGTACAGTAAAACTGAAGCAAGATCCTTTGTCGACAACACTTTGAATACTAATGCTCCCTGACATAAGCTCTATTATTTTCCGGGAAATAGCCAACCCTAACCCGGTACCGCCATATTTTCTTGACGTTGAGGCATCACCTTGTGTAAACGCATTAAATAGTCGCTGCTGCTGCTCTTGACTAATTCCAATTCCTGTATCTGTTACTTTGACACCAAGGTTAATTTGACTGCCCTTATTTTCCATAACTTCTACAAAAACAGCAATACTGCCATGATGAGTAAATTTAACACTATTAGAAAGTAGATTCAAAATAACTTGCTTAAGCTTGACTATGTCACCTTTAACATACATTGGTACATCTGGCTGAATATCACGATTAAAAAGCAGGCCCTTTTGCCTCGCCTCCACCTCTACCATACTGCACAGCTCGTGAATGGTATCATATAAATCAAATTCTACTGCTTCTACTGTCATTCGCTGCGCCTCAATCTTCGAAAAATCAAGAATTTCAGTGATAATAGTCAAAAGTCCCTTGGCCGCCTTACTCATCCTGTCGATATATTCCTGCTGCTTCGTCGTAAGCATTGTGCTGCCAAGCAAGTAATTATAGCCAATAACAGTATTCATTGGCGTACGTATTTCATGACTCATATGAGCAAGGAATTCGCTTTTAGCCCTGTTGGCCTGCTCTGCTTCTTCTTTGGCAGATTTCATAGACGTAAACAATTTATTAAAGGTGTCCGCAAGGAGCCGTAATTCCTGTGAGCCTTCAGGCACAAGCCTAAAATGTTCGTTATCAAGAGAAAATGCTTTTAATACTTCATTATAGTTTTGAATTGGACGATTGACCTGGGTAAAAAATAGTCTCATCAGCGTAGCAACAGCCCCAATAATAATTACTGCAAGTATAGCCTGTACTAGTGCAGCCTTATTTGTTCTGTCACGGGCAGCTGATAAGTCCGCTTCTAACCGGGCATTCATGATATTTTGAAATTGCGCGATAGGACTCATTATACTGCGCTTGTCTAAGTCATATTTACTGTCAAACATGATACTCCGCGCTCTGGCTAGTTTTTCTTCCGGACTTAACCTTTTTGTCTTCTCATTTAGCTGAAAGGCGGCAACCTCCGGGGGCATCTCACTTTCAAGTACCCCCTGCGCTTCAAGTACCAGCCGCATGGACTCCTTCTCTGTTTCTACCAGCGCATCTGAATTATTTTTAGCTTCTGCCAGTAATTCCATTTCGGCGCTAGGTGCATTCAGTTCCCCTAACCGCGCTATAACATAATCCCTGGTTTTTGTCAGATTTATTTCTTCCCAGTATTTATACATATGGATAGCATCTGTTGTAACAGCGTACTTTCGGGCTTCATCTGTCAAATAGTCGGAAGCAGTTGCTAGATTAATACCTAACTGCTTAAATTCCGTTCGCCGCTTCTCTGCCGTCTGCTCGTCTTGAATACTAATGTTCATATACATAACACTCCCCCCAAGCAGCAGCGCAATGATAAGAAAAAGCACAAGCATTAAAACACTAATTGTTGACTGTTTTACAATAAATTTGGCCGGCATAAATACACCCCCTGGCACAGAAAATAGCAAAAAGGCATAGCCGGCAAGTTTGATTGCTCAAACGGCCACTATGCCATAAGATACTTTTTTCTTTTATTGTAATGCAAATAACTACAATTGACAAATACTTTTTTTGTTTTATATATACGGGAACTACTTGTATTCAGGTTACCACTACTTTAAAATTAGATATCGACATTCGACTTTACGGAGATGATCTATGGTGAATTATAATAAGCCTGTTAATCAACCAACAATACTAATTGTTGATGATACACCTGAGCATATAGAAACTGCTGTGGCCGTTCTTCGCAATAATAATTTTCACGTTCGCGTTGCTACCAAAAGTAATACAGCTTTAAAATTACTGGAACAACATATGGCCGACTTGATTCTCCTTGATATTTATATGCCGGAAATAAATGGGTTTGAGATTTGTCAGATGATCAAAAGCAACCCTGCCTTCCGTTCGATTCCGATAATCTTTTTGACCTCGCTTAATGATGAAGCAAGTATCAGCAAAGGTTTTCAGCTGGGTGCACAGGACTATGTGACCAAGCCCTTCAATACTTCTGAATTGCTTGCCAGAGTCAACACCCATATCGAACTAAAAAAGCAGACGGAGTCCCTGCAAAATGCTAATAATGAACTAGATAGTTTCTGCTACTCGGTTGCTCATGATCTAAAATCACCTTTGCTATCTTTAAATAAACTTACCGAATATCTTGCTGCCGATTACGCAGATAAAATTGATTCCGATGGGCAGGAACTAATCAGCAACATCCAGGAAAAATCCCAGGAAGTCATCCAAATCATCGATCACCTGCTTGATTTATCACGTATGTGTGAAAGGAAAATGAATCTGACTACTATTGACTTAAATCAGTTATTTTCCAAAACATATACTGAACTAGTTGCACTGGAACCGGTGCGAGATATAGAATTTACACTTGCGCCTCTCCCCACCATTCAGGGCGATGCTCTAATGTTCAAGCTTCTTGTACAAAATATTCTTTCCAACGCCTTAAAATATACGCGCCATAAAGCAAAAGCGTCTATCAAAGTCACAGCTACACAAACTGATACTGAATTTATTATTGCACTTCAAGATAACGGCGCAGGTTTTGATATGAAATATTCAGCCAGATTGTTTAACATATTCCAAAGACTTCACTCCAATAATGAATTTGAAGGTTCTGGCGTTGGGTTAGCAATATGCCAAAAAATACTTAAACGACACCATGGCACGGCATGGATAACAGGAAAAGTCAATGAAGGAGCCAGCTTTTATTTTAGCTTAAGAAAAAAACCTTAAAATAACAGGCAGAAAAATAGCCTCCGCTTTTAAGTGAATTTTCCATGTAATATATATCTAATTACAAATTAGTAGGAGAGTGATGAAAAATGGCCCACTGGCTTGCCAAAACCGAACCGGAAAGTTTTAGCTATGCTGATCTGCAACACTTGGGGCGTGATCGCTGGAATGGTGTAAAAAATTTTACCGCACTAAAACATATAAAAAACATGAGACTAGGTGACCAGATCTTTATTTATCACACCGGCAAGGAAAAGGCAATCGTCGGTGTAGCGGAAATAGTCTCTCCCCCCTACCCCGATCCTGATGAAACCGATAAACGTTTTATTGTCGTAGATGTTGAGCCTCGATACTCCTTAGACCGGCCTGTAACTTTAAAAGAAATTAAAGCTACTGCTACTTTCCAGAAATGGGATCTTGTGCGTCAGTCACGTCTCTCAGTTATGCCTGTTACACAAGAACACTGGGAATTGATACATTCAATGGCTAAGAACTATTCCCTGTAATATTTCCTCAAGTTTTTTTTGCGTTCTTGTCGATAGATAACCATATAACCAGCTATTGTTGCACCGGCAAATAACACCAAGATCCCAATTGTTAAATAGTACAGCACCTTTAACACTCCCATTCAAGCCATTAATACTATTTATCACCCAACCCCTGTAATGCATAATTCTTCTTGTTGCAGATCCAAAAGTTTGCCATTTTGTGTACAGACAACTGGCTTGGTAAAACCTCTGTCTCTGGCATAAAAGGCAATAATATCTGCTTTTTGTCCATTGCTTAAAATCACACTGCTCCCTATAAGATAATCCCGCATATTATCCATGAAGGTCAAGCAGAAAACAGGTTCAAGCTTTTCAAACAAGTCATCTGCCAATATATCAAGCGCCTCAAACGGCGTCATTTTACGACGGTATACCCGATCGGATGTTATCGCATCATAGACATCAGCAATAGAAATAATTTTGGCCTCAGCACAAATTTCATCGCCGATAAGACCAAGGGGATATCCGCTACCATCCATCCGTTCATGGTGCTGCCAAATTCCGAGTTTAATATTCTCAGGAATTCGAGCATCTTTAAGCACTTGATAGCCATCCTGAGGATGCTTCTTAACGGCGGCAAATTCTTCATCAGATAAACGTCCTGGTTTATTTAGTATGGACAAAGGAACAATCAGTTTGCCAATATCATGGAGCAGGCCGGTTAAAATTAGTTTTTTCAACTCAGTACCTTTGTAGTTGCACCACTTACCCAAAATTCCGGTAATTATAGCAACATGTAAGGAGTGATTAAAGGTATTCTCACTATAACATCGTATATCATGCAAATGCTCCAAAACTCCAATTGTTTCTGCCAAAAGGATAATTTTTTGATCGACGAGTTCCTGCATTTCGGCAATTGGAACCTCTCTAAATTTTTTAATATGTCTAAATGCATGAACAATTTTATCAATTGTTTCAGTATAACCCTTTGCAAACTCAGTCTTAGTCATATGAACAGCAATTACTTTCTCCTGCATTTTCTCAGTGGAATCATCAATATTAATAGCTGGCACCCCCCAATTTCGAAGGCTGTCTATTTGCGATTGATTGAGAACAGCTCCCTGGGTCAATAATTTTATAAACCCATCCCCAGCTATCACATCCCTACCTGTGCACATGCCAGGAACTAAATCTTTTGTAAAAATTAAATTCATGCGCAGACCCCCTGGTAATACATGACTATTAACAGTCAGCATCGATAATTATTTAAGATCAAAGTTAGCTGGTCTCTGTCTCTTCCTCCAAGTTCGTATTTCGACATAGTCTGTTGCATTTTGGAATATACTTTTTGGGGGATAAGCCTTTGAATAAAAATATGACAATATCAGACAAAATGCAACCAATCCTATTAAAATGATATATAGATTTTCCATTACTATATTCATGCAGTCCTCCTTGTAATCATTTTTGGAAAATAAATGGCACCAATCTATAAACAGACTGATGCCAACATGTACAATTCTTTACGAATCGGCAACCTGGCAGTCCTAGACCAATCTGTCCTTAGACCCATAGCTTTGCGTCCTCATCTTTCGATAAGTTTGCCTAGAAAATTTTGTATGATTATGTATATTAACGGAATTTCAGTTGTAATTTTACACCAAGATAAACTAATAGTCAACGTACTAATTAGGACTAAAATCTCTGTTTCTAGGATATTAGTCCCATTTTGTCTAGCATTACTTTACATAACACATATTTTCTAATCCTCAGCACCTCAATAATTGCCATAAAAGCACATTTTAGCCCTCAAACAGTGCTTTTTTTGTTTTTCTACAAAATAATAATGTATGTAACATAAACTTATCACAAATGCCAGTAAATGTCAATTATTCGATTAGATAAAATAATTTATCTAATCGAATAATTGCTCTCTGTATTAGAATAGTATGGTAATTATTTACTATTACGAAGTATACTGCGATAAAAAACTATCTCCAGCAAGGAAGGAAGCTGTCAAAATCATTATATGACAAAAAAAGACACTTTCAAACATAACGGTCGCGAGTGTCACGGGGACATGAGTGTCACGGGGACAGGTCCATCGACACACCATTGCTATTATATTGCTTCCTCGTAATGTCTGCCTCTCTTTTATCTCAGTTTTGTAAATAATAGTTAAGGATTTCTACATCAGTTGCTTTCATACCATCGCAGCCCAGCGACCAATATTTTGAAAGAATGAGAGCCCGAAGGCTCTCATATAGTTGCGTTACTTCTTACCTATCACCAAGCTTACGTTGAAGAAAAAGCTTAATTGTCGGATAGCCTTTTCCCAAACAAACCACGTAATTGCTTGGCTTCTATATTGTCAAAAGGGGTTTTGCTGTCAAATTTGCAACCGAAAAGTTCCATAAACTTGTAGTACTTGTATCAGCACCTACAGCACCTGCCTTGAGTATTTGTTTAATATCCTGAGTGCTTTTGATTAAACCGGCAGCAATTATTGGTTGCTGAAAATGCTTTCTGATTTGTTCATATACCTTCAACACCGCTACCCCTGGCATAATTTCTATAAAATCTGGTTTAGACTGACGCAAAGCATTGATTCCACTGATTACCGATGGCGTATCATGAGCAAAAATACGTTGAGCTGTCACAAGACCTTCTTTATGACCTGTCGCTACTAGTTGACCGTTAGGAGTAACAATGCCATCTACGTCGGCTTTCTCTTTTAGATACTTGATGGCAACCTTATCTCTTGCCATGCCGCCAATCATATCAACATGAACCAATACTATTTTCTTATGTTTACGCAATTGCTGACTTATTTCAACAATATTGAAAATATCGCCTGATGAAATCATTACTATTTGAACATTACTATTGATTACAGTAGGAAGCATCTCCGGTTTTTGCAGTGAAGCAACAATCGGGCACACTTGTAGTGCAGCCATAATTTTATCTTGAGGAAGCATATCATCTCTTCCTTTCGCAATTTTCAATCACTTACTATGTCTTAATTCCGGATAATAACTAATAATCCTTTTAATAATTAAGAAAAAAATTATTATATCCACACATAGCGCCAAATCAGGCGGAGTAAACTCTCCGCCTGATTTGGCTATGTTTCAGCTTAGTTGCAAAAAATTTGAGCAAATACCTCTACTGGATGTAAAGCCTTATACTTAGTGCCATGCTGAATCTGCAAACGGCAGGTTGCACACTCAGTAATAACCATATCCGGTTTATATTCATTGATGCCATCAAACAAAGCCTGACCTATTTTCATCGAAATATCATACTTTTCTTTTTTAAAGCCGTAAGTACCCGACATTCCGCAGCACCCATTATCCACATCAATAATCTCCAGACAGGGATTGCTTTTTAATAATTTTACCCATGGTTTTCCAATACCTTGGGCTTTAAGATGACAAGGCGCATGATAAGCTAACTTTCGAAAAACAGTGGTTTGTCTTTGTTCCAGTCTGTCTTGCAAAGCTACTAAAAGTTCACCCAAATCGTACGTACTGGCTGCTACCAGCTGCGCCAATTTAGCCAGCTGCTCATCCTCGCTAAAAAGGCCAGCATACCGGGATTTAAGTGTATAACCACAGCTCGTACAAGCAGTAACAATCTTCCAGCCCTTCATAACAGCATCCTTCATCGCCAAAATGTTGTTGCGGGCATCGGCTAATGCCGCCGCTTTGTCGCTAGCGGCAGGAAGACCACAACAGCCTGTTTGCGCAATTTCCACAGCGTAACCAGCCTTTTCCAAAACTTTTACCGCAGCTGCTCCTACATCAGAATCATTATACTTAATGAAACAACCAGGAAATAGAAGTATTTGCTCCTTTTCCCCTTTCTGCCGGCTGCTTCGGTCTGTACCAAGCAGTGGTTTTGCCGTATAGGCCGGCAAATTCCGTTTAGCAGTAATACCTCCCAGCGGCATAAATGGACCGGCCGCTTTGAGAGCACAATTACTTACCGAAGTCACAATTGTACTCATTTTACCCAGTAATGCGGGACGGGCAAGGAAGTAGTCGCGAATTTTTTTCACGCCTGTCTTTTTTTGCTGCGCCTTGGCTTCGGCAATGTACTCAGACACATTAACCTGATTAGGGCATATCAAGTCGCATTGTCCACACCCCAGACAATAATCCACCCAATCTAAGCTGCAATCCAGGCCTTCACGCCGGAAACGTTCAATATCAGAGCCCAACTTTTTAGGTCCCGGATAATCAGGACATACCTTTAGCACGGGACATACGGTATTGCAGTAGGAACATTTTAAACAATAATCAATAGTTAGCTTTTCTTTCTCCATACTACCTTGTCACCCCCGCTGCCAGCAGTCCTGCCCGGTAACCTGTCACTATCGCCAATGCATTACCATTTTTACACTCATAAGTCTCTAGAATATTGCCGGCACCATATACATTCGCTGCAACAGGAAGGTTGTTTTTATTTACTAATTGCAGCTGTTCGTTAACCCTGGCATCCTCCTGCAGCAATGTTTCGTTATCTTTACCTGCTCTAGTAATAGCAATACTATTTTTATTGATTCTACCTGTAGCCACAATAATGCTCTGGGCTTTAATTACACGTTTCCTGCCAGGAGTATCCAGGATTACCGCTGTACAAAGTCCGTCCTCCAACTGCAGGGCTTGCACTGGATAACCTGGGTTACTATCTACACCAGCTTGTGTTAAATATCTCTGTAAACATTGGAAAACCCTCAACCCTACCATTGATGGCGGTACTGTAACAAGCTCACCCACAGAACATCCTACCTGTTTTATGAACTCAGCGAATTCCTTTTCCTTCATTTTTGATCCGAAAATGGCTGGTAATAACAGCAAATCATTATCCCCGACCAATGGTTGAACAAGCTCTGCCAGTTGCTTCTGATTCTGTTTGTCTTCCAGATAGTTTGCTACATCCAGGCTAGTAAAGGAATGATTTTGCATCCAGGGTATTTCGATAGTAGCTGCGCTGTATTTTACTTGCATACCTAACTTTTTGACAGATGCAGAAAGCAATTCAGCTGTTAAATGCGCACTAAAGCCGCTTAAACCATGAATCCCCGTTATTATTACTTTGCTGCCGTTGACCGGCCTGCCAGCCCAGACAGAGGAGGGGGCTAGCACTACCTCTTGAAAGCCCCCCATTATATTCGGAATTAACGTACGCTCGTAAAAAGCCCCTTTATATTCGCAGCCGGCTGCCGCTGTCATGGCACTAAAGAAATCTATAGCTTCTTCCAGATAAGGCTGTTCACTGCTCATCCCCTGAATACTTACCGTTCCTCCGCCCAGAGCAAAGGTGCCCGGCCCGCTGGTTACCATTGTTACCTGGGCGCCGTTTTTTGCCGCTGCTGACGCGGCAGTGATTCCGGCCAAGCCGCCGCCAATAACTAAAACGTGCTTTCGGGTATTATCCATTATTTATCACCTAGCCCAACAAGGTTTCAATCCATCCACCATCGGTAAACACCCACTATAAAATCCCCATTCCCTTGCCAATTACAAATGATAGCGCACCACCGATAAACGGACCTACAACAGGAATCCAAGAATACCCCCAGTCGGAACCACCTTTGCCAGCGATAGGTAAAATTGCATGAGCAATACGCGGTCCAAGGTCACGAGCCGGGTTGAGAGCATACCCGGTAGGACCACCAAAACTAAGCCCCAAACCCCAAATCAGAATAGCAACCATATATGGCCCAAAACCAGCAACAAATTTGGCACCGCCACCGCTGACTTCTTGAGAAAAAATTACAAAGATCAGGAGTATCAAAAAGGTAGTGGCCAGCACTTCACAAATCAGATTAGCCGTTGTATTGCGGATAGCCGGGGCAGTGCAAAATATACTCAGTTTGCTGGCTTTGTCTTCGGTAACTTCCCAATGTGGAAGAAACATCAACCAAGTTATGCAACCACCGGCAAACCCTCCGGCCACTTGGGCCAACATAGTCATCACCGCATGTCCAGGAGCATAGACACCTACCATCATTTTGGCCAAGGTAACGGCCGGATTCAAGTCCGCTTGAGGTGCACCGGTAGCAATGGCACTAAATACACCCAACAGCACACCAAAAGACCACCCCGCCGTGACCGCGATCCAGGCACCGCCACCACCGCCGCCAACTGCCTTTGAACGTGCCAATGTCAAATTGGCACATGCGCCGCAACCAAAACTAAGTAAAACTAAGGTGCCGAAAAATTCGCCAAACAAATTTGTCATAAACAAATACCCCCCAGCCAATCAAACTTTAACTTTTTTGGCCCAGCCCATACAAAGTTGTACGGCTTCCTGCCATCCATGATAGAGATTGTCACGGTATTCAGCCGACATTTCAGGCTTAAAGGTTTGATCAATGCCCCATTGAGAGGCAATTTCATCGGTGCTTTGCCACAGTCCACTGCCCAAACCAGCTAAATAGGCTGCTCCCAATGCCGTCATTTCAGTAATTTTGGGTCTGATAACCGGAATTCCCAAAATATCAGCCTGGAACTGACAGAGCAAGCTATTCTTAACAGCTCCCCCATCTACTCTCAATTCAGACACTTCGATGGTACCGTCTTTTATTACAGCATTAATAATATCTTTCGTCTGATAGGCTAATGCCTCAAGACCTGCACGAATCAAATGGTTTCTGGTAGTACCCCTGGTAATGCCGATTATCATTCCGCGTGCATACATATCCCAATAGGGAGCACATAAGCCAACAAAAGCCGGAACCAAATAAACACCGCCGGTATCAGGTACCATAAAGCCATACCATTCCGTATCTGCCGCCGTATAAATAATTTTAGCCTCATCACGCAACCATTGAATGGTCGCACCGGAAATAAAGATAACTCCCTCCAAAGCATAACTGACTTTTCCGTCAATTCCCCAGGCAATAGTAGTGGTCAAACCATCTTTAAATATCGGCGTATTGCCGGTATTCATGACATACACACCAGCTGTACCAAAAGTATTCTTAGCCATACCGGGTTTGAAACAAGCCTGACCAAAAAGAGCGGCTTGTTGGTCGCCAGCATCCCCTCTAATCGGTATCTCAGCTCCAAAAAACGATGCGCCAGCTACCCCATAATCACCGTTTGAATCAATAACTTCGGGAAGAAGAGCCATCGGTATGTCCATCTTCCGGCAAAGTTCCTCATCCCACTCCATCCTCATAATATTGTAGAGCATGGTTCGGGAGGCATTGGAATAATCAGTCTTATGGCTTTTACCGCCTGTAAGATTCCAGATCAGCCAAGTGTCAATGGTTCCAAACAAAAGCTCTCCCTGCTCGGCTCGCTGTCGTGCCCCAGGTATTCTGTCCAAAATCCAGGGAATTTTGGACGCCGAGAAATAAGCGTCAATGACTAGACCGGTTTTTTCTCTGATCTCTTCCGTTAATCCGTCTTCAACCCACTTTTCGACAATCTCTGCTGTTTGGCGTGACTGCCAGCAAATAGCGTTATAAATGGGTTTTCCTGTGGTTTTATCCCAGATAACCGATGTTTCTCTTTGATTTGTTACACCAATTGCGCGTATTTCTTCAGGAGATATTTTTGCTTTATTAATGGCCTTACGAGCTACTTCGATCTGAGCCTCGAGTATTTCCACCGCATTATGTTCGACCCAACCCGGGGTAGGAAAGATTTGAGTAAATTCCCGGGAACAATCACCAATAATACACCCACTTTTGTCAAAAATGATCGCCCTCACGCCGGTAGTACCTTCATCAAGTGCCATAACATACTGTTTTTCCATACTCATTCCCCCCGTTCAATTATCGAGAAATTCGTAGGCAATAAGCTAACATGCATCAAGCGACGCCTGAAAGTCCAGTTGATGCTTCGTTACGCTAATCCGACTAGCGCCATGTATGCTACCACTTATAAAGCAAAGCATACATGGCAATCAGCTAGTGGATACATGCTATTTAAAATCTTTTTTCCCCATTTTCCCTAAATACAAAGCTTAGTGGCTTTATGCTTCAATATCATAAAGCTTATTGTAGTCGTCTACACCATAGATACCCCAGGTCTTGATAGCTGCAGCCAATTCAGGCTGCTTCTTGGCCGCTTCAGTAATATCAATGCCTTTCATCACAGCATCAATGGCTTGACGGAATGCAATTGATCCGGCTTTCGGCCCCATAGGATGTCCGTGAATACCAGCGCCAACCCCAATAATAATGTCATTGCCGAGGTTATCCATCAAATAGGGTACCATTCCAGGTGTTACACCACCACCGACATGGGTAAAGGTTTGTTTGATATGATACATTTTGGAGTAGCCGACATGCCATGTACGAACGAATTTTTCCTTAAGAGCGTTAAACTTAGCAGATGGAGCAACATTGAGTGACATATCGCCACCGCAAATCCGGATAAGTTTTTGGGCTACCTCGGTGCTCATTCCCTGATAAGGAGATACGGTCTGAGCTCCTCCATAGCATGTGTGGACACAAATAGGAACATTAATGTTCTTATCTTCTGCCAGCATACGCAGTCCTGAGTAGCCTACGCCAAACACATTTACCATGATAGCATTTGCACCGGCCTCAATTGCCCGGTAAGCATTGTCACGGAGACGAACTACCTCATCGGTAACATTTACGGTAAACAAAGTCATTTCGCCTTTTTCCTTATCTGCACGTTTCGCAGCCGCCATATACGCCTTGACCCGTTCTTCCAATGGCGAAAAAGCAGGACTACCGGCAATCAGTTCGTCATCCTTAATCCAATCGGTGCCACCAACAGCTGCATTGTAGAAAAGTTCGGCTCCTTCCTGAGGAGTAATGCCGGTGCAAGGTTTAATCATGTTATTTACAATAGGTCGCTGTGGAATATTCAATAATTTCCGCAAGCCGGAAATACCAAATTTCGGACCTTTAAATTGCTTTAGGAAGCTTTCTGGAAATTCCAAGTCGACTAATTTCAGATTTGGCATAGACGATATATTGCCAATAACTGTAGACAGCATTAAAGGAATATTATCATAGAAATTGACCCATGGATACGCGCACCGTAAAATAAAATACCTCGTCTGATCTTTAGGCATCTGGGCAATCAATTCATAGTTGGGAACACTGTAGATACCAATTATTTTTGCAGCGCTTCTTGCCCTAATAGCTTCCGTTTCTCCTGGAACAGCAAACCATGATCCGGAAGACTGTTCAATGGCCAAAGCAGCCGATTTAGCTACTAAATCAGCCTGGGCAGATCCCCCTACTAAATAGGTTGCTACTACATAATCATTGCTGTCAATACCTTCATTTAGAGGAAACAAACTGGGATTGTATAAATCTTTCATTTTGTCAACAACTCCTTCTTTAAATTAAGTTCGTCAATATACAACTCTTTTTTATCGAACTAATTCCCTCATCACCTCCCAAAAGTATTTTTATAGTTAAAAGCGCAAGGCTATCTTGCCGTGTCTTCCCCTAAATGGGCACAACTCAGTGCTTCGTCATATAAGTGGTGGCTTAGAAACAATTGTTGAGTTTGTTTGCCTTGCGCCACCACTTCCTGTCCCTTCCAGCGATCCTTGAGAAACTTCTTCAATTCTGCTTTGGCCTGTTCTCCCTGCCAAATTCCCTTTTCATACGCTGTTAGCATAGCTTTATAACCACAAAAATTCCCCTGGCACGTTCCCAATCCAAGCCGCGTACGGCGAGCCAGATCGCTGATCGTGCGGGCAGGTATTGTAATAACACCTTCTAAAGCCAATTCCAGCTCTGCTCTGGTTACAAACTCACATTCACATAAAATTTCTGCTTGAACCGGGTCTTTTTTTATTCGTTCCAGTAACAAGGACAAGTCACTTCCCAGACGATGTTTGACTTTTTCCAGTGCTGGTAAAGAAAGAAGCTTTTGTCCTACTAGTAAGCTGCTGTTTTTCGCCGCCGCTCTCAAAGGCAGCTTAGCGGTAGTACATTCCTTATCCACGCCCAGCTTACGGCAAACCAAATCGGTAGTTACCTCAGCCATCAGCCGGTAAGTGGTTAATTTTCCACCAAGAATAGAGACAAATCCCGCTATTTTATCTTCGCGCTCATGATCCAACAACACGTAGTTACGGCTAATTTCCCTACCACCGCCCACAGCAGCTGCTTTAGGACTATACAAAGGACGCACACCGGAAAAGGCTCTAATGATTCTTGCCTGACTTAGTCCCGGGAAAGTCACTGCCGCCAATCCCAGCATGTGATCAATTTCGCCTGGATTAATAGTCAAATTCTCTGGATGCAAAACATTTATAGACGTGGTTCCCAATATAGAAACCGGTCCGCCTGGTACGATAAGATCACAGTCTCCTGGCACTTTAAGCCTGTTTACTACACCGTGAGTAATCCGTTGATTAAAAATAACCAGACTACCCCGATTACAAACAAGATTCACCTCTATTCCCAACTGTGCCGCCACTAGAGCTCCCCACGGACCTGCGGCATTAACTACAACATCACAAGCCACGTAGTCTTCTTCACCTGTCAGGTTATCTATGAAATGTACTCCTTGTACTTTGCGGTTTTTAACCTCAACGTTAGTCACCTGGGTATACGTTTTAACGGTTGCACCCGAACGTACGGCAGCTTGAGCATTCGCTGTGGTAAGTTGGAAAACATCAATATAGGCGTCAGGAACGGTGTAGGCCCGGGTTATTTTGGTGGTAACGTTAGGTTCCCGCTCTAACACTTGCTGAGGTGACAATTCTTCAGTTTCGATTCCGGCTTTTTTACAACCGTTGACAAATTGCTTAACATATTCGGCATCATCTTCCTGCAAGTGAACAAACATGCCGCCGGTATCTTCAATACAAGTAGCGGCTATCTTTTTAAGGATGGTATTTTCCAGAATACACTCTTTTGCCGCCTCTATATCTTTGACCGAGTACCGCGCTCCACTATGCAGCAATCCATGGCATCTACCAGTAGTACCATAGGCCAAATCCTGTTTTTCAAACAGAACGGCAGGAATACCGCGTAAAGCCAAGTCACGCAAAATACCGGTACCAGTACATCCCCCGCCAATCACTACCACCTGGGTTCTCTCCACTTCTGTCTTCCCTCCTAAAAAAATAAGATCCCTATATAAACGTAAGGAATTATCCTTACGCCTATATAGGGATCTTACATATCCTCTTGATCCCGAGTACATTGGGGTCAAATCCACTAAGGAATCTATTATAACCCAAATCTACCTTTAATTTATTAAATTGTATGGTTTATGAATTTAATTATAAAATATCTTTTCAATTATTGCAAGACATAATTTTCTAAATATTCTTTTTTAGGATACTACAATAAATGAGAATCCTGGACTACTACCGCTTTCCAAAAATGGGATCTTGTGCGCCAGTCACGTCTAAGAACTATTCCCTGTAGTATTTACTACAAAACAATCTTAACTGAAAGGTCAACATATGCAAAAAGAGCTGCCAAAAAATATACTGTACGGAAAGCAACTAACTGTTATATTATATAATTAATCCATTTAGGGTTGAACTAAAATCAACTTAATCCAAGTCTGTAAAAAGGAGATATCTGGCATGAATATTACTGGAGAACAAAAACTGTTGGCCATCTTGGCGCACTTGGCTTATCTATTAGGAGGACTAGGCTTTATCATTGCCCCGTTGGTTATATTTTTAATCAAAAAAGATGACTCCTTCGTGTATGAACATGCTAAGCAGGCCTTAGTAGCTCATTTAGCGATTTTGGCTGCTTCAATAATTATCGGCATGTTATGTTTCCTGCTGATTGGGCTGCTGTTGCTTCCGGTCATGGGCATCCTTTGGCTGCTGCTGATCATAACCTCCATAATAGCCGCGGTAAGAGCTGTCGACGGCGAACTTTATGAATATCCGTTTATTCAAAGACTTGTAACTAAAGTATAAGAAATCACGGATGTTTTTGCACTTCAATGATATGGTAATTTGGCTGATTACTGAATGGGAAGAAGAGCAGACCAGTTAACTACTGGCCTGCTCTTCTTATTTTTACCCATTTCTGGTTCTCTCTCTGTTTTTATATTCTGTTTTCAATTTTTTGTCGTTGTCATGAGCGTATTTTAAAATAGAGGTATACCATTTTTCAGTTTCAGTTTCAGGTACAATCTGGGTCCATAAACTCATATCATAAGTATTGGATATTTGACGTATTATTGTCCCCGCTGAATTAAGATGAATTTGATCCAAAAGCATTAATTCCCGGTCTTTAAGGCGAAATAAATAGTGATTTAGATAGTAATCGCTCCTATCTAATTCAGTAGTTTTAATCCAGACACTAAGTAACAATTCATCTCGATAACAGTCTTTCTCATATCTGAGTGTTTCTGTGTCAAATTGACCCAATGCATCCTTACCCACATCTACAAACCGTTGCGGCTCAGCCACCGGCGCGTTCGCTAAAGCATTTGCCCATCCGAAGTTAAATAAAAATACGGTCGTAAGAATTAACATAAATTTTTTCACAGTCATGACATCACCTTTCTAAAATGCTGATAAAATATATAATCATTCTCCTCCTCACATAGTTTACCTGGAACCAAGCTCGAATTGCTATCGAAGTCACCGAAAAATTACAGAGTTTATGTGAAATTAAGTAACCGTGTCCAGTTAACAGCTAGAGATGCCTAATAAATTTATAGTACCGGCTTAAATAAATTTTGACCATATTCTTTTGACCGTTCTCTAAAAAGAGTAATATATTTCAAACGGTTACCTTGCTTTTCAACATACATCATTCTATCTGCAGCTTTAATAATTTCATTTAAATTGCCACTATCGCTAGGATTTCCAACTGACCATCCAATTGAAATACTGACCGGAATTGTTAAGTTAACCAAGTTATGCTCAGCTACCCTTTCATATATTTCCCGACATCCTTTCTGAACAACGATCGCATCACTCAACGGAATTAATACTGCAAATTCATCACCACCGATGCGGGCAACTATATCATTGTCGCCAAAACATTTTTTAATAATTTGGGCTACAGTAATTAGTAAAGTATCTCCTGCATCATGACCATAGTTATCATTAACCAGCTTAAGCCCGTCAACATCAATAGAGATGAAGCCGACCGGATTATATTGACCTGTTGACACTCGAATTAATTCTTGCTCCATATAATTACGATTATACAAACCAGTTAATATATCATGAAAACTTATGTGCAAAAGTTGCTCTTCGATTTTCTTACGTTCTGTAATATCGTTAAATAAAATTATCGTTCCTTCGAATTTGTCACTTACATCCAGCATACGGTGAAATTTTATAATATAGTTTCTCTGTTCTTGATTTGGTAACTCAAAATCCTTTTCTAATGAAAATTCCAATGCATCTCCTTGGTAAAAATCCATAAATTCAGCGTTTAACCAAGGCAAAAGATCATTCAGTTGTGGTTGTATTGATAAGGTTGAATAATATATATAGCCTGGCGATTGGTGGTTTTGCTGAAAAAGTTGGTGTGCCGCATAATTCATATTAATACAACGATTTTCATCATCTAAAAGCATAGCTGGATTCGGTATGCTTTCAAATATTGTTACGTATTTGTTTTTTTCGTTTGTTAGATTTCGATTGGTTAATTGAAGTTCTGCTATTATTGTCTCTTTTGTTTGAGCAGCCCATTCTGAACAAAAAGAAATCTCATTATGATCAAAAAAACGAGTTACCCATAGCATATAAAAGTGTCGCTGCTCCTGATCTTGAATTGATTGCATTATCAAATCAAGATATGACTGACGATAATATTTCATCAATCCCAGAAACATTTCCTGGGTAACTCCTCTTTGCCGGTGTTTTTGGGCTTCTTCTATACCAAAATAAGCCATTGGATTGTGAGCAAAATCATGGTCAACTTCAATTTCTGGAACTTGAGCATTTATAGCAATAGCGTTAAGAAGAGCTTTAGATAAACCTGTGATTGATGCTACCCAAGCTTCCTCTAAGGTTGAGGTATATTTTGTGTAATTATGCAATTTAGCGTAGTCCAAAACTCTTTTTACTAAAAAAGATTGATTATTTTCGATTAAATCGCTCAGTATTTGTATACTCAAATTTATCCCCCTCCCCATAAATACGCTAT
Organism: Sporomusa sp. 246TCP1; assembly: GCF_057319775.1. Taxonomy (NCBI): domain Bacteria; kingdom Bacillati; phylum Bacillota; class Negativicutes; order Selenomonadales; family Sporomusaceae; genus Sporomusa; species Sporomusa sp. 246TCP1. The sequence goes on from NZ_CM170492.1 coordinate 3,396,709, forward strand.
ACAGCAGCTTGAATTGATACACATGCATAATTTTACTCACACTTTATTTTAATCTACAGCTATCTTCTAGTTTTGGACAATCAAGTCCTGCTATTTTTTGACATAAAATGATTAATTTTGTCATAAATTTATTATATCTTCGCCTGTTGTCCTGTAATGCCCCCATTGTCAAGCCACGGAAAAGAAACAAGCTGCCTGGGCTGTTTTAGCAATACCCACGGCAACTTTGAAACGCGTAGAAAATTATATTATCTCCTTACGAAGCATAGTAATAAATTTCTCTACCAGAACCGGATCAAACTGAGTTCCGGAACAGCGATAAATTTCGGCAAGCGCATCTTCGCTGGACATGGCCATGCGGTAGGGCCTGTCGCTTGTCATCGCATCATAGGCATCCACTATGCTGAGAATACGACACTGCAGCGGGATTTCTTCCCCGCTGATGCCGAGTGGATAGCCTTTACCATTCCAATACTCCTGATGCTTCAATACCCAGTCAGCAATCGGCTCCAAGTCTGGAGATGATTTTGCAATTCTAAATCCAATCTCGCAGTGCTGCCGCATAATGTTCATTTCATCTTCGGTTAGTTTCCCCGGCTTCTTTAGTATGCTGTCCGGAATACCTACCTTGCCAATGTCGTGAAATTTGGCAAATAGCCGTAAATCAGAAATGGCTTCTTGCGGCATCTCCAAGCTTTGTCCCATCAGTAGCATTAGCCTGCTCAAACGGTCGGCATGCCCTTCGGTGATGTGATCGCGAGCCTCAAGCGCCTTCATTAGCGTCCGGACAATCGAACCGTGGACACTTTGACTCTGATGCATCTTTTGACGATACATGTTGTTATCAGCGGTTTTAAAGACGTTTTCCACATTTACATTTTCTTCGCCCAGGGCCCATCCTAACGACAAACTGAGCGGGAGGTGGGGATTATCACCATTGTAGGCCTCCACCTGCATCCGGTAATACTGCTCCAATTCCTCCATCTGCTGTCTGGCCGAGTCGAACAGCACAATCGCAAACTCGTCGCCGCCAATCCGGGCAACATAGTTCGGCGCTTTGACCCCAGCAGCTAAAAGGCCGGCAACCCGTTTTAGAAGATCGTCCCCCTGGCGATGACCTAATGTATCATTGATCAACTTTAAGCCATCCACATCGCCGACGAAGATGCCGACACAGCAGTGTGTGCTGACCGACACCCGCATCATGTCGATTTCAAAATAAGCGCGATTATATACACCAGTCATCAGATCGCGCTGGCGGAGATATTCTAAGCCTTCCTCCATCTGCTTGCGAGCCGTAATATCGCGCATTGATGCCAGGCAGCGGGTTTTGCCGTCCATTTCAACCGGTGTGCAACTGATTTCGAGAATCAAGCGTCTACCCTTACTGTCATGAGTGTCCCGTTCATACAGCGGTTGGGGGCCCTCCGCGACCGTAGCTCGAATAACTTTTAAAGCCGCTTCTTTATTGGCGTCAGTTGAAATTAAACTAATCCCCTGCTGTTTGAATTCTTTTTCTGAATACCCGAACAATTCCAGTACCCGGCGGTTAGCCGCCAAGATTTCGCCTGTTTCCCCATCATTGACAACTAAACCGTCGCCAGCGGCATTGAAGATCTCTAGCGCCGTCTTTTGACTGCGATGCAATTCACCATATTGAAAGCGGAGTTCTTCCTCGGTGGCGACAAGTTCCTCATGGGTGGCGGTAAGTTCCTCAAAGTTTTCCCGAAGACGCTGTTCGGCCAATACTCTTTCGGTAATGTCAACTGTTGCCCCTACAACTGCTATAACCCGGCCAGTATCATCAAATATGGGAAGCAAGCGATTATTCAGATAAACCTTCCCCACCTTATGCTCGAAAAAAACGGCTTCCCCCCCTGTGGCGCGCCGGACTGCATCAAGAATATCCGGGTAATCACGGTACCTTTCAAAGGCCGAGTGGCCGACCGCTTCACCGGCCTCCAAGCCGAGCTTTTTTAATCCCAAACCTTCAGATAAAATGAAAACTCCCCTTGGATCCATAGCATAAAAAACAATTGGCGTATTGGCAACAAAAGTGCGCAGCCAGGTTTCATCCTGACGCTGCTTTCGCGCTTTGGCAATAATATAACAGAGGGAAAAAAGGATAAATAGGCTAACGCCGCCGGCAACGGCAAGGTAAATGGTGCGCCGCTGGACAAAGGGTGCCAAAGCTTCCTCCGATACACCTACCTGAATAACTACTGGATAGTCAGGCATCGTGTGGTAACTGACCTCTAATGGTCTGCCAGATATATAGTCGTAAGTAGAATAGAAACCATCTGAGACGATTTTTGTTTGACGTAAAAGGCTGGATCCGCTCATGTCGGCATCCAGTTCGGAGACATCATTGCTTGCGCGAACTATGCCATCGAATCCAATCAAGCGGATGGAATAATTCTCTGTGAAATCCATTTCACGATAAAATGTCGTAAAATAATAGGGATCCATGGCGATAATCGCCACGCCGGCGAAACTACCATCCGGATGATTGAGTCGGCGAGTCATATGTATACTTACTTTTTGCGATGTCCGCCCGACAAAAGGTCTTCCAAGATAACTCTCGCCCGTGTCAGCGGCGATATGGTAAACAAAATGAGGAACGGTAGCAATATTCACGCCTATAGCATTTTCTAAAGTACTTACCACAAAATCACCAGTAGAGTTGACAACACCGGCTGAGGCCATCGGATCAAGACGCAGTTGTCGAAACACGCGTTCTAATGCAGGAGAAAGAATGTAGGTCTGCTCATATTCAGCCTTCATGCTGTTTAAATAGAACTCGTTCGTTTTCAACACTCTGCGCACATGCTCTTCAAAAGCCCGCGCAAGTCTGTCACCATCTTGACGTATCATATCGATGGTGGCTTTATGATCATGGTCAATCTGCCATAAAGCGCCACTCCAGACGAAAATTAATAATACAGCACAAAATAAAATTATGGACCTGTCGGGAATGATCCAATTCCGTAGATATTGACCGACTCTATCCACTAATTACCCCTCCATTGTTGCCTACTATACTTTAAATCTAAAAGACTGATAACTTAACCTTGATAATGTTTACTCTCCCAAATACTTGACTCGGTTCCGGCCTTGCTGCTTGGCCAAGTATAACGCTTCGTCCGCCTTCCTGATCATTTTGGAATAGTCCTTGTCTTGTTCAACAACTACAGTAGTGACGCCGACGCTCACAGTTACATACTGTGCAGGAAGAGACTTGCCATGGTTGATTCTTAAATCTACTATCGCCTTTCTTATCTTTTCCCCAACACAAATTGCTGTTTTCGCATTGGTATTGGGTAAGACAACCGTGAACTCTTCTCCTCCGTAACGCGCAACAAAATCTTCCGGACGGTTAATTTCTTTTGCTATTACTTTTGCAACCGCCTTCAAGCAGTCATCGCCAGCAAGATGACCGTATTCATCATTAAAGGCTTTAAAATAATCAATATCAATCATAATTAATGATAACAGGCTTTTTGTTCCTATAGCGCTTAACCATTCTTTAGAAAATACTTCATCAAAATAACGCCTATTAGGCACTTGTGTTAAACCATCCATTGTCGATAAGACTCTTAGTGCCTTATTTGCCAATTCTAGCTCGCTTGTCTTAGTATCCAGACCTAATTTGAGACTACCTACAAGCCATACCATTATTGGAACAAATACTACTATGACCCCAATGCGCTGAAAATTTTCGGAGGTATATGTCAGTGGCTGAGATGGGTTAGAAAAAAAATAAAGTGAATAACTGATAACAAGAATTGCACTTACAGCACCAGAAAAAAATCCGCCCATAAAAGTAAAATATACAGTGACCGTCAGTAAAATCACATTGGGATTAGGGACTTTCAAATAATATAATAAGACTATCGCAATACCAGTAATAGCAAAGCTTAGTAGTGGCAATAACTTGTGACCAGACCGAGTAAATATTTTTCGCATACAATTCCCCACCTAATAGATATCAAATTATTTCAAGAAAATTTCTGAGGACTCTTCATCAAATTCATAAATTTTGTACATAATCAAATAACACCAAGAACAAAAGACAGCATGCAGGCAACAACAAGTAACAACTTTCATTTCGCATATTCGCGTATTATCAACTTAAATTTATCTAATTCTACCAAATGCAACAAAAATCCTACATCTACTTCTGAATACGTCTTTTTTAGGACAGATAACGCAAGCAGATGCAGACTAAACTATAACGCTAAGCCCATAGTAAAAAAACGGAGCCGTGTTGAAACGTAAGTTTCAGCACGGCTCCATTGGTATTTTAGACGCATTATCGGGGAAAGGTTTTATTTCCTCCTTAAGCTGGAGTTTTAAGCAGGAATTAAAAATTGCGCTGCATAAATGGCTAATGTCAGGGTAATGGCACTAAAAAGTGTTGAAAGCATGACAGCCTGTGAGGCAAAATCTGAGCAGCTATCGCATTCAACCGCTATCAGTGCAGTATTGACAGCAGTAGGAACCGCGTGGGCAATAAATACTGCTTGGGCTACAACGCCAGTTAAACCCAGCAAGTGGATATAGCTAAGCGCCAGCAATGGGCCAATGATAAGCTTAATAAAAACAGAAAGATGAACCTCTACATTTTTAAGATCGAAGTTTGTTTTGGAAAGTTGGACCCCTAAGGTTATCAAAGCCATTGGAACAAGTCCACTTTTCAGATATTCTAAGGTTGGCCAAAAGGGAGTTGTCGTAATATCAAGCTGTATACTTTTGAGAAAAAGCGCCAGTGGTATGGCGTATATAGAAGGCATCTTCAAAATTGTCTTGACAGATTCTTTTTTACTGCTGTTAGCCCTACCGGCATTAAAAAAGCCCAATGTATTTACAGATATATTCTGGATAACAAGAATAATAATCTGGGCAGTGATCGCCTCATTGAGATATGGCGTTTTTCCATCAATTACAAAAGGAGCACTACCGAATACAAGGGTTATCAGCGAAACGCCAATGTTACCGGAATTATTAAACATGATGGAATTCTTAAAAGCATTGGTAAGCCCTATATCGTAGTTGCGAATTTTAGCAATGATTCGGGCAATCATATCGTTGGTTATAAGCATCAGTACTCCACAAAAAAGGACTTTTAACATACTCAGTTTAAGGTCTGTTGTATATAAATTAACAAAAATAAATGCTGGTACAAATAAGTAAAACATTAATTTACTTAAGCTAAATATATGTAAATCAAATTTTTTACTGAGTAAAAATCCTAGACTGATCAATAAAAATATCGGTATAATATTATGACTCAATATGTGAAAAAAAATAGACATGCCGGACAACTCCTATTCTAAAACAGTAAATATGTATTGTATTGTCCCACTGTTCACATGTTTAGTCAAGCTTATTAGAGTAAAATTCACCAACTCTTTCTTTTGAAATAGGAGTATACTTAAAGATAATTAATTAAGAAAGGACTACTATAAAATCCATGAAACAAATAGTAGAAAACCGGGGTAGTTTGACGGTTTTTTTAGGAGCCGCTCCTGGAGTTGGTAAAACGTATACAATGCTTGAGGCCGCTCATCAACGGCTTAATGAAGGTTATGATGTAGCTGTTGCCTGGGTTGAAACACATGGTATGCCTGATACAGAGCGGCTGCTGGAAGGACTGCCACAAATACCGGCACGCTTTAGTAATATTCAAGGCAAGATTTCTCCTGAGCTGAATATTGATGTCATTCTCAAACGAAAACCAAAGCTAGTCTTGGTAGATGAATTAGCCCATGCCAACATTTCTGGTTCCCGCCATGTCCGTCGTTTTCAGGATGTAGAAGAACTTCTTACCGCTGGTATTAATGTTTATACAACACTTAACATTCAGCATATCGAAAGTTTAAATGATATTGTTGCCCAGATAACCGGAGTTATCGTTAATGAGACAGTTCCTGACCGTATTCTCGAAAAAGCAGCTAGTGTCCAGCTTATTGACATTCCTCCCGAAGAATTGCTTAAGCGTTTAAAAGAAGGCAAGGTCTATATTCCGCCTCAAACCGAACAATCCATACGTAAATTTTTCCGTACCGGTAACATTAATGCCTTGCGTGAAATGTCTTTACGCTTTACGGCCAGCCGCGTAGACAAAGATATGAGCGAGTATATGCACGAGCACAAAATAGATGGACCATGGCCGGCAGCAGGTCGCGTAATGGTCTGTGTTAGTTCCAGTCCCTTTTCGGCGCAGTTAATAAGGGCTGCACACCGGTTAGCCGCAGGTATACAAGCTGAACTAGTGGCCGTCCATATTGAGACACCTGCCCGCCGTTTTCCTGTAGGCGACAGGGAGCGAGACAGGGTAACCAGAAACATGCGTCTTGCTGAAGATCTTGGAGCCAAGCCATTGACAATCGTCGGAAAAAACCTTGTTCAGGAAATTATTGAAGTTGCCTGTGTGCAAAATGTTTCAGCTATCGTTATCGGTAAGCCTCAACACAGCCGTCTATGGGAACTTTGGCACGGTTCATTAGTTGATAAGCTAATTCGAAATAGTGGCGGGATAAATATTTATGTAATCCGAGGTGCCGCTGAACAAGATCCAGACACCTGCATCCGAACAACACCAAAAGAGAAAGGGGTTAATTGGCGTCAATATATTGGCGGACTAGCCATGACTATGTTAGCCACACTGTTTTCTCTGTTTTTTGAGGAAAAGATGGGACTCATCAACATTGCCTTGCTATACCAGCTCCCGGTAATTATGAGTGCTTTCTGGTGGGGAAGATGGCCTTCTTATTTTACTGCACTATGCGGACTAGCTGCATTCGATTTTTTGTTTGTTCCGCCAACTTGGACTTTCACAGTTGCCGATATTCACTATCTTTGGAGTTTTATAATCTTTTTGATTATGGCCTTTGTAATTGGCGGTCGAACAGAGTTATTACGCAGCGAGGCAGCTTCCGCCCGTCAACGTGAACGAAGTACCCGTGCTCTTTATCAGTTTAGCAGAGAGATTGCTGGTATTATTGATCTAGAATTGATTTCCCAGGAATTAGCGAAACAAGCTGCTGAAACGGTGGGTAGATCTTTTGTTGTGATGCTGCCGGACAATTCAGGACATCTATCTATACGGGCTGAAAGTTATTCAGGAATAAATAGGAATAAGAACACTCTGCAAAACACAATCGAGATGACTGCTGCCGCCTGGAGTTTCAAACATGGTCAGGCAGCCGGCCGATCGACTGATACACTTTCGGACGCCATGTATTTATATATTCCACTCAAAACTACCGACAATATTGTAGGCGTATTAGGAGTACATGTAAAAGAAAAAAATGTACTCCCAGAGGAGAAACGCCTAATTGATGCTTGGACCGGACTGGCAGCCATTGCCGTAGAACGCGTAAAACTGGCGGAACAGGCCAGAGGAGCATCCTTACTTTTAGAATCAGACCGATTACGCACGGCACTATTTAACTCTATTTCGCATGAATTAAGAACGCCACTATCTTCCATTATTGGATCTGTTTCCACCCTTGTTGAAGCGGAAGATATGTATTCTAAGGACGCCAGAGGTGAACTACTGGAAACGATTCAAGACGGAGCCGCAAGAATGGAGCGAATTGTAGCAAACCTTTTGGATACAGCCCGTCTTGAGAGCGGAATGATGCAGCTTAAAATTGATTGGTGTGATATCGAAGACATAATCGGAGCTTCGCTTAATAGGCTTAGAGAAATAACCAAACGGTATTCACTAACTGTTACTATTGATCCTGCTCTTCCGATGTTGAAAGCTGACTGCGTCTTATTAGAACAAGTCTTGATTAACATAATCGACAATGCCATGAAATATTCCCCACATGACAGCGAAATCCTGATAAGTGCTGAACCCAAAGCAGGAACCGTTGTAATCTCGGTTTCCGATAACGGCGTAAGCATACCAGAAGAAGACCTTAGCAAAGTATTTGATAAATTTTATCGGATACAGCAGCCCAAACATGTCAGTGGCACCGGGTTGGGTTTATCAATATGCAAAGGCATCATAGAAGCACATGGGGGCTTGATTTGGGCGGAAAGAAGACCTGGCGGGGGAACCACGATTCGATTTCAAGTTCCGGTGGTAGAAGAAGTCGTAATCCCAGAAAGGATAGTGAAGTAATTATGCAAAAAGGAATGCGGGTTCTGATTATTGATGATGAACCACAGATTAGAAAACTATTAAAGGTTGCTCTTGGCGCACATGGGTATGATATTGATGAATCAACAACAGGGGTTGATGGTATCAGTCGGGCGGCTACTTTTAAACCGGACATACTCATTATTGATTTAGGACTGCCTGATATAGATGGTAAAGATGTCGTTAAATCGATACGGGAATGGTCACAAACACCCATTATTGTGTTAACGGCACGCGATCAAGAACAAGAGAAAATAGATGCTCTTGATGTTGGCGCCGATGATTATGTAACTAAGCCATTTAGTGTCGGAGAGCTCATGGCCAGGATGCGGGTATCTCTAAGGCGGGCGGCATCCTCAGAACATGAACCTGTTATAACCTGCGGCGATCTTGTTGTTGATCTGGTACAAAGACGGGTAACGGTAGCCGGAAGAGAAGTAAAACTGACACCAACCGAATATGAACTAATCAAAATATTAGCCCAGCACCGGGGACGGGTACTAACCCACAAGCAGTTATTAAAAGCTGTTTGGGGTACAGCCTACAATGAAGATACTCACTATATCCGGGTATATATCGGACAATTACGCCGGAAAATTGAAGACAACCCGACGCAGCCGCGCCATATCATTACCGAATCGGGAGTTGGTTACCGGTTAATGGATCATTAATCAGCTTGTTTCACGGTTCTTTATACTTTCTTTACATCATTGGGCTATTTCTTGACGACATCTTTGCTACTAAAGAAGTTACAATATAGCTGTCTATAAAGGAAATAACATCAATGATTGAGAGGCGTATCTATGTACCATCAGCTAAGAAAGTTATTTATCGGTCGTCCATTGCATAACCGTGAGCTCTCCGCTGAGCATTTGCCCAAGTGGAAAGCGCTATCCATCTTTTCCTCAGACCCGCTCTCGTCGGTTGGTTACGGACCTGAGCAAATTGCTGTCACTTTGGCTGTACCGGGGTTACTGCTTTATGGCTACATTGGCTATGTTGCTGCCGCTATTTTAGTATTACTAGCTATTGTTACTATTTCTTACGTCCAGGTATCTCAGGCTAATCCCGGAGGTGGCGGCTCGTACGCCATAGCCATGAAAAATATTGGAGAATTTCCCGCCTTAGTTGCTGCCGCATCCTTATTTGCCGATTATACTTTGACAGTAGCGGTTAGTATTTCCTCTGGAACTGAAGCTTTACTATCTGCCTTTCCCTCTCTGATCAGTTCAGAAGTCACTATCAATTTATGCGTCTTGTTTGGTATCTTAATGATTGTTAACCTACGGGGTGTAAGGGAATCCTCCAATGTTTTCGTATTGCCCACCTATCTGTTTGTACTCAGCATATTTGTCCTAATTGGCGTAGGGGCTTATCAAGCTTTTACCGGTGCAACTCCTGCCATTCCTGCCGAATCTTCTGTGCGGCAGCCCTTTGACTGGATGGTGTTAGCGCTATTGCTACGCGCTTTTGCTAATGGCTGTAGTTCAATGACAGGTGTTGAAGCTATCTCCAATGGCGTTCCCATGTTCCAAAAACCACAGGCCGCTAATGCCATCAAAACAACCTTTTTTATGGCAGGAATGTTAGCTATTATGCTAGCCGGAACTACCTTTTTAATTCTCCATAACCATATCATGCCCCAGGAAAATGTAACCATGCTTTCTCTGTTAGCAGAAGAAACGTTAGGGCGTGGCTGGATGTACTATTTCCTCCAACTAGCAACCATGTTGGTACTATATTTAGCAGCTAATACCTCCTATAACGGATTGCCTTTGTTGCTATCGATACTGGCGAAAGATGGTTATATGCCGCGCTATTTGGGAGCAAGGGGGGAACGTCTAAGTTTTTCTAATGGTATTATTCTTTTGAGTGTATTTGCCGGGGCTTTAATCACGGGATTTAATGGCAACGTTGAGCACTTGATCTCATTGTATGCCATTGGCGTATTTCTCTCTTTTACCATTGCACAAACCGCACTGGTTGTCCATTGGCGCCGGGAAAAAGGACCCAAATGGAGAATACGGGCAATTATCAATGCCTTTGGCGCTGTTATTACCGGACTTGTTGTATTGATTATTGCATTTACGAAATTTTTTCATGGTGCCTGGATTGTGCTGCTCTTTATTCCCGCGATGATCTACATCTTCAAAGCCATAAAACGACACTATACCGATATGGCGGAACAACTACATTTATCAATTGCTGATTGGAAATCTTTAAAACAAGGGCCAACAGGAAAAAATATAATAGTAGTACCGGTATCGAGTCCTACTAGTGTTGTAGTTCAGACAATGAGATACGCTTATTCCATTAGCACAGATGTTATTGCTTTACATGTTACTACTGACCGGGAAATGGGACGCAAGGTAGAGGAAAAGTGGAAAATATGGGATCCCGGAGTGCGATTGATAACTGTATATTCCCCCTATCGTCTTGTTATTGATCCGATCATCCATTTTGTTGAAAAGTTACAAAGTAATAAAGCTGCTGAAGATTTCATTACTGTCTTGATTCCTGAATTTGAAACTAAGAAATGGTGGCACAGATTCCTTCATAATCAAACAGGGTGGATATTACGAACTTTACTTATATTAAAGAAAGATGTAGTGGTAGCCACAATTCCTTATCACCTTAAGAAGTAGTCCCCCACTCCTGGTCCGCCACCTTTAGCGTGTATTCAGAAACATTTTAATTCCATGGATAAGATAAAGAGCCGCTATCTAACTGCAAAATGCAGATAAATAGCGGCTTCTTAGTCTCTAAAATTTTTCAGGGCCCCTTACATCATTTTGCGTTACTTATAATTAATCGCGCCTTTGCCCGAATTATTATAATAATAAGTAATTTGTGAGATTTGGGTTAAATCATAATCCTTCTTTTCCCACGTCCACACATGCCCGCTACTGTCTTTGACTCTGAAGTTCCACCACTGGATATTGCCGGAATTATCAAAGCTGATATCAATGCTGTCGTCTGCCGCCAAAGCCGAGCCATCCATTAAATTTTCTTCCCAATTATCACTGTCAGCCGGTGCTACCCAAAAACCAACGATACTATAAGGTGAATTATTCACCAAAGTAAAATCCTGGCTACCGGCCAACCCCACACTTGGCAACACCATCATCACCAACAGTAAAAGCACACCTACAATCAATCTTTTTTTCAAATAACCCACTCTATACACCTCCATTAATCTTTAACGTGCTGAATCCGCGTCCTGTAAACAGGCCCTGTTGCAAGGGATTATTTCATTCGATCTACATATATCACCTCCTTTTAGCGAAAGCGTCGCCCACCCACAATGTATTTTTTATTCCAGTTATCAAAGGAACTCACCGTTACCACCCCTGTGGCGCCCGGCCCGGCACCGGATGTATTCTGCGCATCAATATATTTCCCATTGCCGATATAAATCCCCACATGCTCCGGTTCTGCACCATGCCAGGCAAAGAACACCAAATCTCCTGGCAGTAAATCCCTAAAACTGATGGATTCCTGGCGATGATACTGGAGGTCAGCAGTACGCTCAATATTTATTCCAAGCTGTCCAAGGACATAGTAAGTAAGTCCGGAACAGTCAAAGCCAGTTTCTGGCGTCGAGCCTCCCCACACATATGGCTTGCCTTTCATTTGCATCGCAATATCCACAATTTTGTCGCCTAGACCTGCCGGTGCCGCTTTCACCGGCTCCGTTTTGCTGTCACCACCAAATACAAGCTGTGCGGAACCATCATGAATATCAAATTTTCCAAAGGTCACCAGCTTGGCATCGGCACCTTCAGGAAAGGGTTCGTCCTGATAATAGCGAAATTTACTTGGCGTCACAATCATCTGGATATTATCACTTCTGTCACCGCCATGCCATGCCGTGCTGAATGCAAACGCGTAAGGCAAATCTTTAGAATTGGGGAAAGAATATTCTTTCCAGCCATTGGCCGGCACGCTATACCAGCCGACGCAAAGCCATTTGTCAACGTTTTCATCATAATACAGAACCGAAAAAGTCTTGGACTGGTCATAATGATTGGCTACGGTAAGCCTAAAGGCGGCCGCAGGTGGTGCTGCGGCACTGCAGACTATCGCCATCAATACTAGAATAATCATCAGCTTTCTTGTTACTTGTAACAACATCTCTATAAAATTCCTCCTAGTCACTCCGTAATCTCCTAATCCCATTTTCGTTAAATTACCAGCGTATCCCCAACCCAGTGGTTAGACATTGTTAACCTTGACAAAACGACTTTAGAGGATAAGCAGCAATTATGTGGAAAACCCACAAAAAAACTAATTCATTATAATAATAAAATGAATTAGCATTTTGCGATACTATCCGAAAGTATACTCTTGGGGTATCACGGAGACAGTGATATTGATATTTTACTCATGCATCTTACAAGCGAAGCTACGCTGTAGTAATAGTATGCGAGGGACCAACAGTAACAATCTCAGCTACGTCAATTCGAATGTTGTCACCGACAATGTAATATGTTTGAATTGGCCCAGGAGCACTAGCGTCTCCGGGTATTTTTCTAACAGGCTCTGTCAATTCTAAGGTAATAAATTCTGCTTCATTTTCCACTTCTACTTGACCTACAATTGTAAGCTCGACCAGTGAATTTTTGTTCTTTCTGTTACCGATGTTGTCATCGTTATCGTTCTCAGTTGGGCGCTCTCCATCCAAATCCCGTATGGCTCCTGTTAACACAAGTCTATTTGTCGTTATTATAGTTACAGTGCCAACACACAAATCAATGAAATCTTCTTTTTTACTCATAGCTATTTAACTCCTTTATATAATTTTGACCCATACCTGACATTTCATCCTCGTGATGACCGGTTTTATAGCGTAAAAAACACAAGATTAACCATCCGCTTAAACAATAGGCCGAGAGGGACTGACTGTTACTATCTCAGCTACATTTATTTGAATAATGTCACCATCTTCGTAATATGGTTGCTCTACTGGAGACTCGCCGCTATCTGGTACAGCAAAAAGGGGCTCTGTTAATTTTAGAGTGATAAATTCCGGGACAAATTCAACTTCAACTGCATCCCCGATTTCGACAGACTGTACCAAATTATCTTCGTGTCTGATGCAGTTACCATCTTTCGAGTCTCTAGGTGATGAATTATCATCCCGTAAAATCCGCCCTATTAGTATAAGGTCATTTGCTGTTACCACAGTTACGGTACCAACACATAAATCAAAATCAACACCGTTAGAATTCGTCATAACTCTTAACTCCTTTACATATAAATTGAGCTTCAATTACTATATACTATTCATGATAGATGCAAGGTGTTAGAGTTTATGAAAAGTAAATCATCCAATAGTACTATAAACTCATAAGGTGTTATTGAATAACTAAAAAACTAAATAAAAAAACCGACCTATTATCAAGTCGGTTTATCTGTTGATCAGCAATGTATCTGTTTAAAGTACCAGGAGGAATATACATGGTCAAAACATTTACCAAAACCAAATTAAAAGCGCCAAATCTCCCCCAGGAACTACCATTGGTACATATAAATAATTTTCACGACGAAGACTGTATAAAACTCAGTCTCATACAAGACTGTACATTTGAAGCTCAAAATGCCACAAACATTGTTGTTAGCCAGGTTTTATTCAAAAACATTGTATTTAACTGCATTTGTTGGCCTTTTGCTAAAATTACTGATACCAGCTTTGAAAACTGTGATCTCTCCAATGTGGACTTCAGTCAATGTTATATGGATCGTGTCCGGTTAACCAATTGCAAGTTGATTGGTATCGACATGACCGAAGCATCTTTAAAAAATGCTGTCTTTGAGGACTGTAATGCCGCTTATTCCTTGCTGCGTTACACCAATTGTAAGAAAGTTACCTTTCACAACTCATCTTTTGTTGAGGCCGACCTTTATTCTGCCACACTTACTGACGTAAGCTTTACGCATTGTAATCTTGATAAAGTTCAATTTTCTGGCACTAAGCTTGCTGGAATCGATCTTAGCACATGTGAATTTTACCAGCTAGGCCTAACCCCTGATAACCTTCGCGGTTGTATAATCGCTCCCGAACAAGCAATAGCTCTTGCCAATATATTTGGGGTGGTTATTAAAGAGTATTAGCCATTAATTGAGTTTACTGCTTTTGTTCGATTTCCGTAACGCATTCGTTTTTGATCTTGCCAACCAGGAATTGTAAGGCGTCAATGACATGCGGCCTGATGTCGCCGCCAATCAGTACATACATTATATCATCGCCTAGGGTAAGCTGGCCCTCATTCAGCCAAACCTTAATATAGAAGATACCCTCCATTTTATATGTTTCGGCAATCGCTGCATCAACTTTCGCGGCATCATACGCAAACTCCATTCCCTTTACCAGCGAGCCATCATCAAGCCCTTGGCGAACCTGGGCTTTAGGTGTCTGGCGAACAACACCATTATGAACTAAAAACATACCTTCCTGTAAGGCCGCTGGATCAGCTTTGGCCTCTTTGAGCCACTCATCAATGGATGGTGATACTTTTTTCACTTTCTCATTTGTCATAATATAAACACGCTCCTCATCTGTTAGTATACATATTGGGGAATAATATATTGAAATAGGACAAAGCAACTACTTCCACGTAAATATATGAAATCCTTTATAATTTCATATATTTAAAAAAGTACCAATTAACCTCAAATCTTCCACGGATAAAACCAAGTAAGGCGCCGTACGATATGTAATAAGGAAACGATAAGGAGGCGAAAACATGACTAAGCCCGAAACTTACCCTGTAGATCCGCCAAATGCACCTAGGCGTACAAAGAATAGTGACAACAATATACCTGAACCACTTTCAGGATCTAAGAAAGTAAAAAATCAAAATCACACTGGCGAGCGCCACGGCGAAGGGTCCTAAATTTTTACTACTGCACAATGGCAATATCATAAATTTCCTGAAACTTCATGCCCTGGACAACGTAGATAAGGTACGGCAACAGCCTGTACCTTTTTTACAGTTCTGCAAGTCCCTTGAACAGTTCAACCGCGGTTTCAATGATTTCATCCGGAAAATCGTATTCACAGCTATGTAAGGGAGGATAATTCTCGCCTGTACCGATAAAGCAAATCGCGCCTTTGGTCTGCTTGAGATAGTGGCCAAAATCCTCGGATGCACGAAAAGCTTCCTTCATTTCAATGAGTCGAAAACCCTTGTTTTTGCAAACTTGCCTAATTTTGTCAGAACATACTTTATGGTTTGCAGTTTCTGGGAAAACGTCATTATAAGAGAAACTTACCTTTAGATTGTATTTTTCAGCTTGAGTCAGAGCAAGGTTTTCAAGGTTTTCCTGAAGTTTATCCAATTCTATTTCATATAACGCACGGATTGTTAAAAGTAGATCCCCCTTACTTGCAGCTACGCCGAAGGCTCTTTCACCTATATCTACCTGAATAACGGTACACAGAACCATCCCCTTATTATTCTCCGACGAGATTAAGCCCGGTATAGCATCAATGATCTTAGCAATAGCAAAAGCAGGATTTGCTCCTTTCTCAGGTTCGCTGGCGTGAGCCGGTGATCCTTCCATGTGAATAATCATCCCCTTGGATGCGCAAAAGCTGGTGCCGTCGATTATATTGATAGAATTTAACACCATACCACTACGATTATGGTACGCAAAAATTTCTTTGATATTATGTTTCTTAATAAAAATGGCACATTGGATAGCACCTTCTCCCGTTTCCTCAGCATGCTGAAAAAGGAAAAAAATATTTTTGTCAGCACCCTTCTGATCAATTTCCAATGCTAGCCCAGCAAGCGAAGCAGCATGACCATCATGACCACATTTATGAGCTACCCCGGGAAACTGTGAAGCATATGGAACGTCGATGGTTTCCGGCACCGGAATGGCGTCAAAATCCGCACGAAACGCAATATTCTCTTTTTCCTTGCCTACATAATAAATTGCGTAAAACCAATGACCGTTGTCTACAATTTCCAGTTTAGTATTTGTTCTGAGGAAAGAGATTAAATACTGTTTTGTCCAAAATTCCTGATTCGAAAGTTCTGGATGCTGGTGCAAATCATGGCGCAACTGTATGCTTAACTCCAAATTTTTCTTTTCCAATACTCCCAGCTCCTTTTATTTTAAAATTAAATCTCCATATTGTTATTTACCCCGTGTCAATAAGATATTATTTTTATTTTACAGCCTAATTCTTTAAATTCAACCCACATACTTGAATCTCTCTTACTAAAAGAAAAAAAACTGACCAATCAGAGGCATTCTTCATACTGTAATTTTCCTCCTCTCATACTAAAAGTAGCAGCCACTATTTCACGGCTGCTACTTCGTTTTGCCAAGACTTAATGAAACAGTTATTGTCGGTCCGCAACCGTAAGCCTCACCACTTATTGAACAGTGGGACACAAATAGACGTTCGTTACCATACCACAAGTACAGGATAAAGCAGATTATGATTAACTTTGAGAAGAATAATATGAAAAATTAATGATTCAGCAGCAAGCGCTGGTGAATCAGAGTATGCTAAAAGAGAAGCCAGAATCGCAGCAACGGTAAGACCAACAACCGGTGCAAGCTCAGCAACTCCTGATATTGCCACGAAAACCAACATATAAGGTAGACCCATAATCCAGAAATACGCACATACTGCAATTCCGGATATGAAAGATACAACCATCTGGCCCTGGATATAACGACCGAGTACAATTTTTATCTCATTCAAGATTCCCAAAACTCTTAACGATTCGTTACTATCTAAGTATCGGGTGAAATAAGTAATTAACCGTTGTGCTTACTCATACACAATATAATTTCACATAAAACTGCGTGTTTGAAATAGTGACACGGCTCCAGGCCCACAATTTCTTTTAGTTTATCAAGTCGGAACTTTAGTGTGTTCCTATGAATATATAGTTTACTGGCTGTAACTGAGATATTTAAGTTATTTGCGAGAAGACACTGAAGAGTTTGCTGCATGTCATACCTTGCCCCGATGGTATCAAACCTGGATTTAAGTTCTTTAAGTGCGAGACAATCATAGTTTGCACACTGCTGCTCAAACAAATAGCTTGCCAATATATTGTACTCATCAATTGAACGAATTATATTTGGACTAGGATGATGCAGAGCAAACACCGCTTCACAGTAAGATTGACAAATCTGTGTCGGCTTCACAGCCCGGCTCCCGATCCCCACTTGCACGTTTAATCCGGGGTAGATTAACTGCAAGCGTTTGACTATGCTAGATGTTAAACTTTTTACTTTTCTTGCACTGCCGGCGTCCTGTACAGATTTTAAAATACACAAATTCTTTTTATAAAAAAGACTTAGATCATCAATATGAAAAAAAGCGGCTTCGTGAATGACATTCAAGACACTTTCACGCATCCGGTCCGAAAATAGATTTTGAAGACTATAGGTAGCAAAGTCGTTAATCTTCGGTTCCAATTTAAGCAATATCACAACTCGCGGCAAATCAAGCCGATATTGAACCATATCCGCCATGGTAGATAAATCGTCTGTTGTTGTACCCATACCTTTTGCAACCAGCAAGTGTACCAGTTGTTCCTTCATCCAATTTTCTAACCGGTAGTCGGCAAGAAACATCTCACGTTCCAGAAATAACTCAGTCACAGTCTTGACCAAATTAGCTGTATTACGCACTTCAGTCGGCTCGCCTGTCACACCGACTACACCGACAATCTTTTCTTTTAGGTTAATCGGCCACATGACTCCCGGCAAAGCACCGTAAAAATTATGCACATCATCAGCATGAATCTCCACAACGGTTTTGCCGTCCACAGCCAACTTGCCGCCTTGATGAAATGTATTAATCCGGTTGTATTGCCCGGAAGCAATAATTACGCCACTACAGTCCATAATATTGACATTATACTGAACAATACTCATAAGGTGATCAACGATTTTTTGTGCAAACTCTTTTGAGATAATCAACTTAGACTGTCAACTCCCCCTACAAATACAATGTTTCGATAAACGCCAACCTTATATGACATCCAATGCATTTTCTTCTTATAACACTTTTGTTAAATTTTCTCAATTAATTTTGTGCTTAGCTATCTTGCTGCACCAGCTCTGTTACTTCGCTCTCGATTTCCATAATCTTTTCCCCGACAGTTTGCAGCGCGACGGCTTGCTGCTCTGTAGTAACTGCATTTTTTTCGATGCCGTTCACAATACCATTAATTGAAGATTTTGTATCATGCAATACCTTATTGATGTTTTGCAGCGAACTGGCCGAATTAGCCGAAAGTTTGCGTACCTCCTCGGCTACAATACTGAAGCCACGTCCGTACTCCCCCGCCCGGGCAGCTTCAATAGCAGCATTCAACCCCAGCAAATTGGTCTGTTTCACAATAGAGCCGACCAAATCCAGTACTCGATTTATATCGTTAATATAGTCTTCGATTTGTTTTGCAGTAGCTTCCATATTGCGACTGGTAGTGGCGATTTCTTCCGCCCCGGCTGCAACCTCCTGAATATTTGAAGAGGCACCCTGAATTTTATCAGCCACTTTATTCAGCATTAGTTGTTTTGCCTTTTGTACTTTTTCTTTTCTAAGCTGCTCAACAACAATATAGGACGCCATTTTTTGCAATGGTTTAACCTGATCAGGCTCGCCGGTAATACCCATACAACCAATTCTCTCTCCATCCATATCAATCGCACCCATATATCCTGCCAAAACGCCTTCCATCGTGGCTGCTTGCTCTGAAGTAAGGGATACATATTCTTCTTCCCCGGAAACTACTCTCCGCCCGCCCTCATGAATTGTACCCAGCCGGTGCGGTTGCATTGTCGCAATGATTTCGCCTCCTTCGCCCATTACATTAACGTTATGGCCTGTAGCCTCGTGTATAATCCGTACAATATTCTCGGCGACCTCTTTCGATATTCGGTGTCTCCATTCCATAATACCATCTCCCTCAATACTAAGTTTGTTTATATTGGTTTATAACATAAAGCATCATCTCTAAAACGAGATGATGCTTTATGTTATTTTTATTATTTAGTACTTCCTATTCACAGAAAGGCATTAACAACTATGAGAATAATAGAAGCACATACCGGTATAATCGCACTACCGACCGACCATGATTTGAGGCTTGTCTTAACATCCATGCCGCTAAACCGGGTAACAACCCAAAAATAACTGTCATTTGGATAGGAAATAAACATAGATGTGCTGCATAGGCATAACGCCGCAATAACTGGTTCCAAACCAAGCGTGGACAACATCGGAGCCAGAATAGACCCCCCAGTAATCATGGCAACAGTGCCGGAACCTTGCGGAATCCGCAAAAGAGCACCCAGCAGCAACGGTACCAATATAACAGGAATGCTCAAATCAACAATCCCTTTGGCGATAATATCACCAATATTTGTCACTCGAATTACATTTCCCAGTGCACCGCCCGCACCTGTTACAAGAATAATAAGTCCTGCGTCAGCGAGCGATTTTTCCATTATCTTCTGGGCTTCATCTCTTGTGAGAGTGGCGCACAAACCGTATACGGACAATAAAACCGCAATAAATACTGCAACAATGGGGTTACCCAATATTCCAATAATACTGCCGGCAGTGCCACCAATCTTTAAGGCGCTGGAAATGGTATTGGCCAATATTAACAGAACAGGTATCACAATGGGAGCAAATGATAGCATCATTCCAGGAAGTTGTTCACTTGATGCTATCTCCTTAAAATCTTTCCCAGTCAGTTCCTCCATGGATTTATGTTTGGCAATTATATTTTCAAGAGTCTGTTTTTGCTCACCACTAATACTGAGGTCTTCCAAACTTTTTTCCGGAATTAATACCGGGAATTGTTTTTCAACATACCGGAAGTACGCAATAGAGATTAGAAATAGTGGAATTGACAATAAAATGCCACACAAAATCATAATGCCAAGATCTACTTTGAAGAAACCAGCTACAGCCAAAGGTCCGGGGGTCGGCGGCACCAAAAAGTGAGTAATATATAATCCCATGCCGAGCATTCCGCCTAATCCCACCATAGATCTTTTGGTTATGCGTGAAAACTCCTTGGCAAGCTCAGAAAGAATAACAAAACCCGAGTCACAGAATACAGGTATACCGACAAGTAACCCTGACAGGCCAAGCGCCACATCCGCATTTTTTACTCCAACCATCCTTAGGATAGTGAGCGCCATTTTTTTGGCTGCACCACTTTTTTCAAGGAATTTCCCCATAATGCAGCCAAAACCAATTACAATACCAATACTGCCTAAAGTTCCGCCAAAGCCACCTGATACAGCCTTCATTGTGTCGGCGGTCGACAGCCCGGCCATCAGCCCAACTAGAATTGAAGTAAAAATTAGTGCCGGAAAAGCCTGAATCTTGGTCTTGATAATCAGCCAAAGTAGCACGACGATTCCAACGACTAGCGCGATAATACTACCCATGATCATTCCTCCAGTTTCATTATATGGTGAATTCTTACGGATACAATTGCCGGTCTGATATTTGCAAACCAGCCTCAGCAATAGTACCCCTAAGTCCAATACTGCATATAAAGAGCATATCCTGGAGTATATAAAACTTTGTTATTATCCCTTCTTTGTCATCACCTCCCACTCAGATCAAATAACCGGCCCCCACATAAAGATATCCATTGAATTGGTATAACCGGATATTTCTGCTTTGGTCATGCCACCGGATGCGACACATACCAATTCCTCCAGAACACGCCGTCCGGCATCGGGAATGGTGTCTCCCCCGTCGATCACCGCGCTTAGATTCATGTCAATATGGTCGCTCATTTTCTCAGCCGCAGTACGGCTGCCGGTAATTTTCAGTACAGGCACAAAGGGGAATCCCTGCGGTGCCCCCCGTCCGGTAGCAAACGCAATTACATTGCAGCCAGCAGCTGCCAAACCAGTAAGAATTTCTGGCTCCCGTCCCGGCGAGTCCATAACAACCAGCCCTCTGACCTGCGGTCGTACACCATACTCATATACTGCCTGAATAGGCGCCGACCCGGCCTTGGCAATAGCACCCAGAGACTTTTCTTCAATAGTGGTAAGGCCTCCTTTAATATTGCCACCAGTAGGCTGCCCACCCCGAATGTCTTCGCCTACTGCCATAGCCCGTTTCTCCATGCGGGAAACTAGATTCAAAATACTTTGCGCCACTTGCTCGTTAGCGGCATGTCTGGCCAAAATATGTTCAGCGCCAATGAATTCGGTAACTTCACCTAATACGGATGTTCCACCGGCCTCTACCAATAGATCTGATGCCACCCCAATGGCCGGATTGGGCACCAACCCGGATGTAGTATCCGAACTGCCACACTTCATACCTAAAACCAGCTCGCTGATCGGAAAAACTTCCCGTTGCTGTAACGACGCCTCCCGTACCATATCTTGAGCCAGGAGCACTCCCTCCGCCGTGGTCCGCGCCGCGCCGCCGATTTCCTGGACAATTAGATGCTCCACGCGTTTGCCGCTGGCCTTGATGCCTTCAATAACTGCTGATAGGTCGGTACTTTCACACCCTAGGCTGACAATGATTACGGATTGCAGATTAGGATTACTCCCCAGCCCGATTAGAGTATGATTGACACGCCCGATATCCAGGGGGGTCTGGCAGCAACCCTGATGGTGCGTAAAACGAACCGCCCCCTGTACCTTACTGGCAATAGCCTCTACTACCTCGTTAACGCATACTACTGCTGATAAAATGCCGACATAATTTCGTGTCCCTACCGAACCGTTAGCGCGACGATAACCCATGAAATTCATAATTAAGCCTCCCCCTGCAAATCACCACGGCCTCGCAAACTTTCAATATTTTGAGTATGGGCATGATGCCCTTCACGAATTTCCTGCGTAGCCCGTCCAATAACTTCTCCGTATTTCATTATATCTTGTCCCTTAGGGATAGAATGAACGGCAAATTTATGACCGTAAGGAATGTCCTCACCGATAAGGATCTGTCGAATGTCATGTCCCAAACGGACATCTGCCTTTTGCCCTGCCTTTAGTATTTGAACTGCTGTTGCAACATTATCTGCCGAATTCAACATGATTGCGTCAATGGCCAAGATCTCGCCCCCTAAATTTTTTGATCTGTTAAATGTAATTTTTTTTTACAATATGACTGCTACACCGTCAGGAATGACCGTAACTTTGGACTGCGGACCGGCAATCAATCCAGCAGTCTTCAAAGCTTCCTCTAAGGTATAAGCAGTCTTCATACCTATAGTTTTGGCTATCTGATGATCACACTGATCAGTTACTAAAATAACGGTATGCTTTAACAGGACACGCGCGATAATTTGAGCTGCCCACTGATCAGGAATGGTTGACTCTGGCGGAATTTTCATGATTTTATCCATGATCTCCCTGGCCCCTCCCGGCGCATCCTGAAACCATTTAAAAAAGGTATCTCCGCCATGCCCGTCGTTACAAGCGGCGCAAATAATAATAACACCGTCTGGTTTACAAGTAGCCTCCGCAGAAGACAAGCCTTTCACAAGTTGATAAATATTTTGATCCAGTGGATACCCACCATTCGAAGTAATAACAATATTGGCCGGTTTTGCTTCTGCTTTGGCCAGCCCGCTGACAAATTTACAACCGGCTATGTGGGCTTGCTCCCTGTCACCGGCAAAAGCTTTAATGATCCGCTTGTCAGCATCGATGACCACATTTAGGATAAATGCCAATTTGGCCTGCTGAGCGGCATACAGCATATCAGTATGAATCGGGTTGCCATCAAGTATTCCCACTCGTGCTTTTTCATGAGCAATAAATTTGGCACAGTGGTTAGACATAACGGTTACACCGCTGACGATACCTGGCAAGACACTTTTTCGTCCACCGGAAAAACCTGCAAACAAATGTGGTTCAATAAACCCTTCCGAAACCAATAAGTCTGCCTCCATTGCCAGTTTGTTAATCACCAACGCACCGCCGGAAGGCAGTTTACCCACATCGACCAAAGCATCCTGATCCCAGCAATTGTGAATTACGATCTTCTCGTTTCTCATTATTTCTTCGCCGAATTTGTGCAAAAGTTCTTCCTGCGTGCTAGCGCGATGAAATCCGGTAGCAACCAGAAATGTGATATCTGCATCCGGATTGCCGTTTCTAATTTCCGCAAGCATTTGCGGTGCCATAATTTTCGTTGGAACTGGCCGGGTATGGTCACTCGCAATAATAACAACTTTACGACATCCCTTAGCTAAATCACGCAGACGTTTCGAGCCGATAGGATTTTCAAGCGCCTGCTTTACAAGGTCGGCTTCTGTAGCTTCCGGTCTATAGTGATGAGCGCGCGATTCCAAAACCGCTTCAAGTTGCTCTTCTGCTACATAAGCTTCCAAAATTTTTTTACCATAAGGAATCTTAATTGTAGTCATCATTTGCTCCTTTTGATGTAATGTCGTACCAATTATTGCGCTTTCTGCAGAAAATCGCTGTAATTTAGATTAATAGCTATTTAAACAACTATTAATATTATAAAATTTCAATTTATTCAGTCGAAAACCTCTGTTCCCTATTGACAATAATTATCTGCAACGATAGGATTTTTCTGTTCACTTTGCACATATTTATGACATTCTAGTAACTGTCTCACGTATATGTAGAGTCAGGTGACGGTTCTTTGACTCATTATATTATTCTCCCTAAATTAGACAAATCCTTTGTCTAAATTCCATATTTTCTATTTTATGTAATATTAATATGGTGAAACTATCCGAAACCTTTCAAAAAACACAGCAAAAAAACCCGCAAAGTTCGCGGGTTTAATTCCTTTCCAGATTCGATTGGTAGAGGCGATCCGCAACCTTGCAAATTCACCTTTTTTGAGATAAAAAATGGTCTCTTTATCCTATGGCAAATAAACCAATATAGCTACTGAATAAAATGCCTGATTATTAATAATCACCTTAAGATATTATTCTCAGTTGAAATTATTCCCACATAATTACGAAACTACAAATATCATTCATCCGAAATTATAATCCGTATATTCGCTTGAGGTCAGCGGCAACGTCAGGAATGCGGGTGGACAGCTGGGGTATGGCGTAGCCGACGTAGATGGGCGAGGTAACGAACCGGGGCATGACTTTGGCGGTTATCTGGCCGCCTATATGATAAAAAAAGATGTTGTAGCTGTTGCATTGGCGGTTGAAGTGGTGGAGGAAGTAGTGGGCACAGATCTGCAGGTAGTCGGCCAGGCGGTCGAGGTACCCGAGGTCGGCAAGCTTAATGTTGAGTTCAATGAAACCGACCAGCGGCTTGTCGGCGATGGTGAGTTCAACGCCGCCGTCGCGGCTGATGACGATGCCTTCGAGGCTGGCCGGGGGGATGTTGGCGGTGTAGTCGAGGTGGCGGAGACCGATGATCTGCATATGGGGGTGGCGAATGGAGCCGCCCGAGCTGGGGCCGTGGTTTTTGAAGAACAGGACCGTGGCAAATTCGCCGCCGGCGATCATGTCCAGCCATTTCTCAATGCCAAAGCGGATGACCCGGTGGAGATGGTCCTTTGGATAGAGCGACAGTTCGGATGCGCAGTCATCGGTTTCGATGAGGACGGTCTGGAAGGTGTCCCGGAGCACCGGATATTTGTTGACAATTAGGAGTATCGGCCCGTCTTCGGCGATGATGCCCTCAAGTTTGTCGCGACAACAGAAGGGGCATTTATGGCCGTTATCGACAACGGTCACCGGTTTGGTGCCGCCAATCTTGGTGTCAAAAACAAGATGAATCTGCCTTGAGGTCATGGCTAAGTCTCCTTATGGCCCAGAGTGTGTTGCTCTTCATATTATACCACACCGGGCAAATTTCCGAGACGTTCACGCCTGAATTATCGGCGAAGATCCGCCAAGAATTCAGCTATCACTTAAAGAAAAAAAAACCATGCCCACCTGTAACTAATAAGATCTGTCCACCTGGATGGATATGCCAATTATTTGTTTAATTGTAACCCTGGTTGACAATCCTGTGTGCTACTGTTAAAATAATAATAAATTGCATAAAGCAAGGATAGGTGCCTACACAGGCATAATAGAGAAGACCGGTGCAATACCGGCGCGGTCACGCCACTGTAATGGGGAGCGAACTCAAAAATATACCACTGGAATGAATGTTCTGGGAAGGTTTGAGTAAGCAAAGAGCCAAAGCCAGGAGAACTGCCTATCTGATAATCACCGTTTTGACCTACGAGCGATAGGAAGGGGATTGACATGTGTTTTTGTTATATTCCCGGCTTGCAACCCAAGTCGGCTTTTCTTTATCCACGCATGCCAAGTTGTCGGTCAGCTTAACGGGCCGGCAACTTTTTTTTGCTCTTTTTGGATACCTGGCATACAAAAAACATCAGGCTAATTATTTTAAAGGAGGCATAAACAATGGATTTTCCCGAGTACAGCCCCACGATCTTTTACCGTTTGATTCAGCAACACAAAGAAGCGCAGTTACTGTTTGCGGCAATTCGCCTGGGGGTATGTTCCTATCTCCAAAAGCCATCATCTGCCAGTGAAATTGCACAACACACCCAGTGTGACCCACAAAACATGGACTTTTTTTTGACGGCATTAAGCTCAATCGGCCTGTTAAAAAAGGAACACAATCTTTTCAGAAACTCGCCGGAAGCGCAATTATATCTTGATAAAAACAGTTCTTTATACCTAGGCGAATATTTTCTCTTTTGGGAAAAAAAAACCAGCTTGGAACAAGTCGAGGAATTGGTGCGTCACGGTGCTGCTGCACCCTGTCAACAGGATCAAGGACATGCCTTTTATAATTTCCGGGAATTAGCCCGCCTATCGGCAACAGAAATTCTTACCGGAAGGGTCCAGTCATTTCTTAAATCCGCACAGAATATTTTTCCCAAATCAACACCCCTTCACCTTCTTGATTTGGGTGGCGGATCGGGGCGGATGGCGCTAGAGTTCGGCAAAGAACATCCCCAGGCAACCGGAGTTATCTTTGAACATCCGTCCGTAGCCGATATTCCGGCCGGGCACATAGCAGAAGAACACTTAGAAGATCGCTTCTCTATCATCCAAGGAGATTTTACCTGCGACGACATCGGTTGCGGCTATCATCTGCTGATTGTTTCCGGCGTTCTTGATTTTGGCGGCGACGCTCTGGATGAATTGGTTACAAAAATTTCCGCGGCAGCGCTTTCCGGTGCGTACTTATACCTTGTCAGCCACGACGTAAGTGATGATTACACAGCTCCTAAGGAGTCCATTGTCGGTTGGCTGTCTAGTCACCTTGCCGGTCTGCGTATTTTAATGCCCAAAAGCCGCATCAAAGCGGCTTTAACTGCTGCAGGTTTTCAACCATTGAGCATAAACGAGCAAAACGGTGTAATATCAGGACTACAGGGCGAATGGTATCGGCGCGACTGACCAAGGTTTGATAACATGTACAAAAAAAGAAAAAGGAGAAAACGCAATGAGAAAAAAGCTGATAATATTCCTTGCACCAATGATCGCCTTAATGCCTTCCAGTCAGGCGGCATGCACCGAGTTGGAATCCTTCCCCTTACCTGAAGTCATTGTAACCGCGACTAAAACACCACTAGACACAAAAGCTGTCCCGAATGCAGTTGACATCATTACCGCCGCAGAAATTCAGTCGCGAAACGCCCATACCTTAAGAGAAATCATTGATTCTTTGCCGGGCGTGGCTATCAATCGCAGTGGCGGTCGCCGCGCTCTGTCCATCCGCGGCTTTGATTCCCGTTACTCAACGATTCTGATTGACGGACAACGTATTCCGGCAGAACCTGATGCGGACTATGAATTGGACCGTCTTTCCCTGGACAATATCGCGAGAATCGAAATCGTACGGGGAAACGCCAGTGCTCTTTATGGCGCGGATGCAATGGGTGGTATTATCAATCTAATTACCAAAAAATCGCAGGAGCCTAAGACCGTGCTGCAATTTAAAAACAGCACCCTGACGAAACATGGAGACAATGAGCACTGCTATTCCTTGAGTTACGACTCTGGCCGGCAAAACAAGATGAGTTTTACTCTTACCGCAGACAACACGAAAAATGATGCCTTTTTCAAAACCAACGGAACTACTTTTTTCCCTTTTGGCACACGCTCCCATGTGGACACTCGGCTGGAATATCAGCCAACATCTCAGGAAACATGGACACTGAGCACGTCTTATTTGCAGGAAGATACGAACGAGTATGGCACTATGTCAGGACTTGGCGGCATTATTGTTAATACGGATATCCATGATGATAATCGTCGCCAAAGGTATTCATTAGACTATCAAAAAAGTCTCCCGGGTAGGGAATTATCAGTGACTGCCTATCACTCCATCTGGGAAAAATACAATAACACAATTAATCGTTTGAGTGGTCAATATACCAATTCAATATATGGGTACAGCACGATTTCCGGCCTGGAAGCACGATTAAGCCGGAGAATCGGCAATTTGCATAAACTTACCGTAGGCGGAGAATATCGTCCGGAACTGTTCCGGGGAACCGGAATTCAAAGTGGGGATGGTAATTTCAGCAAAAGTTTCCACGGGAAAACATACACCGGCTCAGAGGTAAAAACCGATTACTCGGCGCTATATGTGCAAGATGAATGGAATTTGTCGCCCCAATGCTTGATGATTTCGTCCCTGCGATTCGACGACAGCAACCGCTTCGAAAGTAATCTGAGTCCCAAAATCGGTCTTACCTATTCACCGCAGCCTGATTTGCGGTTTAAGTTCAATGCCGGTACCGGCTTTCGCGTTCCTTCGCCCAATCAGTTGTATATGAATTTGAACATTATTCGTAACGGCAGCTTGGTCAGTCTTCTGGGAAATAGCTCATTACAACCGGAAAAATCAACATTTTACGATGTTTCTGTTGAACGTGACTGGGGTCACACTGCCGGAAAAATCACTTTCTTCTACAGCAAGGTTAAAGATATGATTGATGAGGTGTGGAGGGCATCAAATGAAATCCAGTATCAAAACATTGGCCGTGCCAACATTCAGGGAGTAGAAACCAGTATCCGGCAACCATTAAGCGAACGACTAAACTGGTCGCTTAATTATACATATCTGGATGCAACTAATGAAGCAACTCATGAACGGCTGTACAACCGTGCTCGTCATAAAATATCATCACAATTGTCATACCAGGCACCGGGCGCTTGGCAAGCAAACCTCTGGGTCGATGCCTACCAGGGCTATTATTTCCAACCCAATGCTACTACTACCAGCGAACGTACTTATACAATCTGGAATCTGAATTTTGAAAAACAACTTAGCAAGGACCAGAGTCTGATTGTCGGCGCTGCCAATCTATTCAATCACCGTGACGAGGAATTATCGCTTCCGGGTACGATTTTACAAATAGGATATCGAATTAAATTATGAGCAATTCAACAGTTCATCCCGTCTCCAGGCAACGGCGCATGACCAGAATGGCAATTTTGCTGGCATTAATGATCGTTATTCAATCGCTTCGATTTATCCTGCCGTTGCCCAGTCTGATACTATTGTTTTTAATTGGTACCGCATTAAATGCCTGTTTAATATGTACTACCGAACTTATCGGTCTTTCAGCGGCGCTGGGCCTGGCACTGCTCATGCCGCTTGTTGCTTTTTTTCAGCAAGCATTCTTTTCTCCGCTCTTCGTGCTTCCGGCGCTCATCGCCAATATAATATATCTGTTGAGCTATGTGGCGTGCTCGCATTTGCACATAAGTCTGATGAGCGGCGTTCCAGCATTATTGCGAATGCTGACCCTGTATGCCGTCAGTACTCTAACTTTTGCTTTTTTAGGCTTCAATGAAACACAAGCTGCCATGTTACAGTCCATTTTAAGCGTAACCCAACTGGCAACAGGCGTCAGCGGCATCCTTTTATGTCGGGTGCTACTCACCAAGCTTCATACCTCAATGCGCGGGAGCCACTAGTTTCGTTCAAAACGCGCTGATAATTTTCTAAAAGCTGCTATCATGGCGGGTGATACCACCGGGAGTCATCAATCAGCAATTAAAAATGCTGATCGATCATTTTTTGAGCACGAAGTAAGAACCCCGAAATACTTTTCAGGACCTCTTCATCAAGCGTTTCCAAATACGCAAACATATAGTTATCTTTTTGGTCATGAAAAATTTTATGTTGGCGAAACGCCCTCTCCCCCAGATCGGTCAAAAACACTTGAATACGTTTTTGATCGCCGGGATCAACAGTTTTTTTCACAAAGCCCTGTAATTCCAGCTTAACAATACTCTTGGAAATCACAGCACGAGTGACATCAAAATACCGGGCGATTTCCGAAATAAACATTCCCGGATGATCTCCCAGTGCCTTGATCAGATGAATTTCACCGCGATAGAGAACAATACCCTCCCCAAAATCCAGTTTTTTCATCTTGCTGTTGGCAATGGTTTCAATTAACCGCATAAACTGACTCATCACTTCATCTTGTTTATTCATACTTTAATTTTAACGACATAATAGTCACGACGCAACTATAACATGGTTACCTTTATTTTTTTATTTAATTGTAACCCTGGTTGACACTTCTGGGTGCTACTGTTAAAATAATAATAAATTACATAAAGTAAGGATAGATGCCTACACAGGCATAATAGAGAAGAACAGTATATTGTGCCATGAGGTATGAAAAAGCTAAGAATAGCTTTTTCAAATGAGCTTTACCGGTTATTTACAACTAATTTCTAAATTTATTGAGTTTTTTAACATGAGAGCATGCTAATCAAAATTGCTAGCTTGAAAGCTAGTATTGAAAGCCATGAAGGCGTAGGTTCCTAATTTAGGGGGAGCCTAAATCTTCATGGCTTTTTTATGTTGCATGAATCAAACGATCGATACCGTAAAACTGCATAGGTTTGGATTTTAGTAAGAAGTTAAACTATTGGATTGCTTTAAGATGCTTAAAAATTAAACAAATGTTATAAATATGAGAGGAAAAGAATGCATAAGAACTTTCATTTCATGCTTGCGGGAGGATTGTTGTCACTAACCGTGATGACCGCCCCTGTTTTTGCAGAGGACATCCCGAATTTTACCATGGAACAAATTATCGTTGAGTCTTCAGTTATCTCTTCGGATGATCCTTTGAATATTTCTGATGTTGATACAAAGATTGTAAAACCCGGCAAAGCTACCAACATCGCAGATTTATTAAAGGATGTAACCGGAGTCGATGTAACCCAGCGCACACTCGCAGGAGACACCCAGGATACAGTCAGGTTACGGGGATTCGAAAGCCAGCGATTCAGTGTGTTATTAAATGGAAGACCTGTCAATTCCACCGGAATTTTAGGTGGCTCCTACATGGACTGGGGTACTATTCCTTTGGAAGTTGTAGAAAAAGTTGAGGTTATTAAAGGACCCAAATCAGCAAAATATGGAAATACATTAGGCGGAGTAATCAATATTATTACACGGAAAGGTACGGAAAAAAGTAGTACCCACGTTCAGACTGATTTTGGCAGTTATGGTTATAAAAGCTACCGCTTTGATCATAGCGATAGTGACGGGAGTTTTAATTATTTTATAACAGCAGGAACGAAAGAAGCCGACGGTTATTTACGCAATAATTATCTAGACAGTAAAGATTATAGTTTAAGGCTGGGGTATACTTTTGATACAAAAGGAGAATTGACGGTAGGGGTTTCTAAGGTGGAAACCGAACGTGGTTTTATCGTCAAAAATGATGGGAAAACCGTAGGAATGGCCCAGACTATTTCTATTGATCCTGATTATCCTATCGCCGACGGAGATATTATGATGCCCGGACCTGGCGGAACAGCCGCCAAAGCCTGGAGTGATGGGTCTTATTGGAAAAAAATCAATACGTATTATGATCTGGCATATACGCAACCCTTTAAGACAGGCAAGTGGAAGATAAGCTATTATAAGAATAATGAAAAGAGAGAAGAATGGGACCCCCAAGGTTCGCCAGCAGTTCATAGACTGTTAAAACCCGACCAGTCTTACAGTTGGGCCGGCGAAGTTGAACAAAGGCTGAATACCAGGCATAAAATATCTTATGGTTACCAGGAGAAAACTCTGCAATACGGATGGCAGGAATATTACTCGACTCCTACCGAGACTCATCCCGATCCTTCACAGAAACTAAAAACGACAGGTGTATACATCGAGGATAACTGGTCATTCAATCCAAAATTTTTACTAAACCTAGGCCTGCGTTATGATCGGTACGAGTTAAACCGGGATATTGATACGATTGGCGCTTTTGCCAAGAAGCCAAATTTGACTGGTAACTCCTTAAGCCCAAAACTGAATCTTAGTTACAAAGTAAATGATAATACCTCTACATACTTTTCTATAGATAGATTTTACCGAGTGCCCACTTCTCGGGAGTTTTGGTGGAACTACTATAATTCCGGCACTGTTGTCGGCAATATCCCAAATGGTGAGCCAAATAAAGTTTTGAAGCCAGAGAAAGGCTATAGCTATGAAATTGGAATTAAGACTAAGCACGGTGATCGCGCCAATTATAAAGCCAACCTGTTTTACAACGACATTAATGATTACATTGTTTATGATAACTCGGCAATTGCAAAATCCTATGCCAATCCTCCCTACAACCTGAATAAGGCTAAGGTCTGGGGAGTTGAGCTAGAAACTGAACAAAAGCTTATGTCTAATTTAGTCTTCTTCGCTAATTATACTTATCAGAAGAGTGAGAAATCAGGCAATTATAAGTACTCTCCATGGGAAAGTCAAACAGACAGTATTTACTACATGCCTGAACACAAAGCAAACATTGGGTTACGGTATAAGGCCAAAGCGGGAAGTGAGATTACTCTCGGCGGCAGGTATGTGGGAAAACAAAATGTACTTAGCGGCAACTTCGTTGGTCCTAATATGCTCGCGCTAAATAAAGCTACGCTTCCTAGCTACTTTGTCACCAACTTAAGTATTATTCACCCTATCAACAACAATCAGGAAATTAGTTTTTATGTAGATAATATTTTTGATAAAAAATATGAGGAGGCAAAAGGATATCCTATGCCTGGTACTACTTATGGAATCGGGTACAAAATTTCCTTTTGAGTGTCACGAGTGTCATGGGGACGGGGTTGCCGACAACCTGTATATGTACTCGAACCTCTATCTAAAAGAAAAAAATCTGACCAAGTAAGGGACATTTTTCATACTGTAATTGATATTTTGCAGCATCGCTGGAAACCGCTACTATTCCGCCACAAGATGAAGCGATATCATACAAATACATCTTTTTCCACGTCTGATACTAAAAGTAGCAGCCACTATTAATCACAAAGTAAACCATCCATTTAGATTACAACACATTTACATAAAAGAACAAGGTACATTGACAACACACTTACCACAGACTTCGCTGCCAGCACTATTCGCGTTCTTTCCAGTTTCATCTGAATAAGAACTTCCAAAA
Source organism: Sporomusa sp. 246TCP1 (assembly GCF_057319775.1). Taxonomy (NCBI): domain Bacteria; kingdom Bacillati; phylum Bacillota; class Negativicutes; order Selenomonadales; family Sporomusaceae; genus Sporomusa; species Sporomusa sp. 246TCP1. The sequence goes on from NZ_CM170492.1 coordinate 3,429,306, forward strand.
TCTTTATAAAGCTCAGCATTTTTTAAGCAAACTTGGAAACATTTCTTCCTATCATAACCAGACAAAGTTAGCGCCTCGGAAGGACAATGTTGTACACAAACTCCACATATCCCTTTACTCTTATATAGGCAATAGTCATCGTTAAGCCGTTTATCTGGTTCTACATCCAAATTTGTAACAACTGTGCTATATCGACCACAGCAGCCTTTTTTAGTAATCAGCATATTATTAATACCAAAGGTGCCAAGTCCTGCAATTCTTGCAATATGACGCTGCGACCAATTACTTATTAATTTTTCCCGGTCAAACGTTGTTGCCTCTTTAGAAACTCCTGCTTCATAGCCCATTTTCTTTAATTCTTCTATTAAATAATTATTCAATTCACTAAACATTCCATTAGTTTCTTCATAGGTACGAGCCCACTCGGGAGATGACACGTCCCCAGGTGCTTTGTTGGTGTCGGCAAGTTCCTTGGTAAAGGGGACAAAATAGGCAATAATAATTGTCGGTTTTTCTATGACCTCATGCGGCATAACATGTTGCTGCGAAATAATATCCTTTAGTTCTAAAATATCTGGATGATTTGCATCAGCAAATCCAACTAATGGCTCGCCCCATTGGGATGTAATGGCTGGCTTTCTCTGATATTCCTGCACATAGTTTTGAATCATATTCGTTATTGTTTTTTTTTGCATTTCTTATCATATCCATCCCTTCTGATATACGAAAAACCATGGTGAAAAAGTACATGATTGGTTTCGTCAAGTTTTGAATTTATTCATATTTTAGCACTTATTTTTTAGGTACTCAACATGAAAACACAGGTAAAAACACAGGGACAGGGAGTATGTTTCCGAAAACATTGTCCCTATCCCTGTGTTTTATCTCCCTTTTGTTTCAAAAAACCTTATTGTCACCAAAAAAGGAACGACGTCCCAATTTGTCCCCCCTAAAATTTCCGGATTTGCATGGTGGAGGCAATCCACGACCTTGCAAATCCGCCGGGCAACAATGAATGCTGTCAAGAAGAAATCTGTTCGAATTACACGTGCTGGTGTTTACCTCAAACCTTCATTGGTACAAGTTGCCCATGCAGCCATAAAATTGGACAAGTCTCATTCCACCGGCAAAAGTCCAAGCCGCTGGCCAAAAAAACTGTCTGCAACCCTAATGTTCCCGCCAAACAGAGTTTGCCGTGTTTCATTAATTATTCTCATGGCACTGCGGCAGATATTTAGCACAAGGCACCATATGCACCACTATAGCATCCCGAAGTTTAGGCTCAAACCAGGTTGATTTCGGCGGCATGATCTGACCGGCATCGGCAATTGCCATCAATTCTTCAATGGAGGTTGCGAACAGGGAAAAAGCCACGGCATACTCACCACTGTTTACCAGCCGTTCCAGTTCTGCCATCCCCCGTATTCCGCCAACAAAATGAATTCGCTTATCGGTACGCGGGTCAGCAATCCCTAATAGTGGACTCAGCACATTTTGCTGCAGGATATTAACATCCAGCTTACTAACCGGATCCTCCTCCGGATAGGTTCCGTCGCTAGCCTCCAGACTGTACCACTTGCCAGCCAAGTACATGCCAAACGTATGTATCCGGGAAGGTTTATACGCTCCCACCTGCTCAGTTATTGAAAACTTTTCGGCCACTAACTGCAGGAACTGCTCCGGAGACTTACCTTTCAGATCCTTTACCACCCGGTTATAGTCCATAATATACATCATGTTGTGCGGGAATATCACGGCAAGAAATGAATTATACTCCTCAAACCCTGAATGATCATGATTGCCCTGCAGGCACAGGTCATACACCCGTCCGGCGGCAGCTGACCGGTGATGACCATCAGCAATGTATAAATCATTGATATTCAAAAATGCTTTCTCAATAGCACTGATCTGTGCGGCCTCATCAACCACATACAGTGTGTGGGCAATGCCATCCTCGGCCACAAAATCGTATACCGGCGGCTTTTCCATGTTCGCCTGCATCAACGCATTGATACTCTCATCCGCTTTATAGGTCAAAAAGACGGCTCCCGTCTGCGCTTCGCTAGTCACGATGTGCTGAATGCGATCCTGTTCTTTATCCGGTCTTGTCAACTCGTGCTTTTTAATCCGGTTGGCCTGATATTCAATAACGGAAGCAGCAGCCACCAAGCCCACCTGTACATGATCACCCATCTTCTGCTTGTAAATATAAAAGCACGGGGTTTCATCCTGCACCAGGATCTTCTCATTAATAAACTTACGCAAAGTCTCCCGGGCTTTGGCATATACCTTGGGAGAATGCACATCAATATCCGGTTCAAGATCAACCTCCGATTTGGTCACATGCAAAAAGCTATATGGATTTTTCTCCGTTATCGCCCGCGCCTCCTGGGAATCCATCACATCATACGGCAGCGAAGCCACCTTTTCTGCCAATTCGGGAACAGGACGCAGACCGCAAAATGGTTTTACTACAGCCATTAATTATTCTTCCTCTCGCATCAATATTCCATAATTATGAATAATATTCTCTTAAAATTTAAGTATTCTCCATAACTCGGTAAAAATTCCTGCCAGCCCGCGGAAAATAGTTTCTGTCGCAGGAACTGCCCCTGCCTATTAAACGTAGAGTGTTAGCGATAGAAAACATTAAAACTTTTTAGCCATTTTATTAGGAGAAACCTTTTCATTTTCCCAGCGATTAATTGTAGAAAAGCTAACACCTAAGTCAAATGGTAATTCCATTTGACTTAGACTCTCAAGGATTGTTCCGACGATTCAGTTCTGCGGTATTATAACAAAATTTACAATTTTCCACATTAACAGCAAAACTCCTGTCAAGCAATATAATTTTTACAAAAGTTCTACTATTTGCCACCACCAATGATACGACTTTCCGTTTCACATCCTCTGGAACTTTCCTTCCATATCCAATTACAAGATTGTATGGATTCCAAATATGCATTAATCGAAATATAGATTTGGTAACAAACACTAGGACTATCTTCGGCACAGCATTCCGCCTGAAAATTTGCGCGATTTTAATATCAGAACCAGACATCAAATAATCACGATGAACAACTGCATTTACCAAAGCCTCACGCAGTGCATCAGGCGGTATTTCATAAGTATCAATCCGCCTTAGATGATCCGGCCCAAGCTCGCCATTCAGATGAATATGGGATAAGAGAAACTTCATCGCTTCTTCTAACTGTGTAAAAGGGACGTATAGGGACGTCAGGTTGTGCGAAAACCATGCATTCTTTTTAATATTCACCTAAAAGTGGGGAATGAATGGCGTTTTCGATCTAATTTTATCTTCTTGAAGCCTCGAACTAGGCAATTTTTGATGCTAAAGTGGAGAATTAAAGTTAGTGATTTCTGTTTTCGCATAGTCTGCCGTCCTCATTGTCTTTCATAAACCCCATCCATAATCTTAGAGTCAATCATGACATTCAATGACACATTTTCCGTATTACCAACAACGACGTAGCATTACAGATGCATATAGGTTTTTGCTGTGCTTGCCGTACTCGGTTTCTACTTGCCCGTTGATTGTCCAGTTCTTTGACAACTCTCCTTGAGCATTAATACCCAGCACAAGATATTCGGTATCTTGTTCACTTCCGCTAACCTTTAGTTTTTCGCCAAGATTTCCGCTGTAGGTAATAGTCATTTCCGGGTTACTACCGCTGAATACTTTTTTGTAGCCAAGACTAACTGCATAACGTCCCTTAGGTATTTTTCTGGCTAGTTCCAATCCTATTTCACCCGTACCGTATGTATTGTGCATTTTTTCTGCCTGTTGGCTGAAGATACCCGCACCATGCTCACTATAGCTGTCCTGATTATATCTTGTAACATTTATACCGGTGTATTGGCTAACCTGCCATACTTTTTCTTTTGCATATTGTAAATTATATCGTGCTTCAACACCAAAACTTAATGTATTGCTATCATAGTTGCTGTCGGCTTGCATACTAAATTGATTGAGATAACGTGTTGCATCGTTGGTTTGCTTGCCATAATCTAAATATGTATAAATATCTACTGCCTTTTTATTGTAGCCGCCGTACAATCCCAGTCTATAGTCTCGGCTGGTCGATTTGGAAATACTCGAAGTTACATTGTTATTGCCATATGCAAAGAATACACCAGTTCTCCAATTGTTATCCGCTTTTTTATCCCTGCCCAACACAAAACCAAAGCTTTGATTGGCAATACCGGGTAAATTATTATGAGCGTCAATATCTCCCCAATTCTTATTAAACTTCATCCACCAGCTATGTTCAGCTTCTAATTCCAGCGGAATGACAGCTTTTGCTTCGATACTGCCTCCTGCAAAGCTTGGCAGTTTAAAGGCGACTTCTTTATCAATATACTTTGCCTGAGTAAGTCTAGCCGTAACAGCATTTCTTACTCCCAGGTTCCGCTGCGTAATATTTGCCTGATTAACCTGCGTTCCGCCATATATTTCTGTCAATGCCTGTCTGGCGTTTGTGGTGCTAAAATTGTATAAGCTGTCCATTTGGCGTTGGGAAGCCTGTCCTGCAAGATTGTTATACATAGACTTCATCTGCTGATATGTCTGTATTTGGTTTGTACTAAGATTGTCCATATTATTATGTATGGTTAAACGTATTTGAGCATTTGTACCGTCATGAGTTCCCTCTGCACTCAGCATTGCTGTAAAGGGTGATGTTGTAAAGTTGCCTGTAATGCCGCTGGCAGTTAAAATTCCATAAGAAAAACCAGGCCGATATATACTCCCTGCAACGGGGAGAAAAGATGTATCGTTTATGTTTGCCGAACCTGTTACTAAAATTTTGCCATTGTTATTATTTTTGTCTACTTCAACAGCTATTTTCCCTGTACTTTCAAAATTACCATCTACTTTGAGTTCCGGCTTAAATATTTCGTCATTACCGTAACTACCCGCTTGAACGTTGCCTTGATTATATAAACTGCTGCCAATTGTACCGGAACCGGAAACCGTTCCACCTGACCGGCAATATACATCACTGGACACCCGCCCATCGATCTGCAGCACTCCTCCGGATACCACGCTTCCGCCTTGATAGTCATTATTACCGATTAGCGTCAACCGTCCAGTTCCAATCTTTACAACCTGTCCTTTACCTGTAATTGTACCGCCATATATAGAATCTGTGATGCCGGCCATTAAGTCGACTGTCATATTTGACAAGGTTTTACGATCCGGATTCAACGGGTCGCTAGCATAAAGCTCATTTGCACTGCCTAAATTGATGATACTTCCCCTTGCGCCGCCATCATCCAGCCAAGACACGGTAAAATCACCACCATTAGCTAAATTGCTGTCTTTTGACAATGCGACCATGGCTACGCTGTAATCGTTAGAAGCAAGATCGTACCAAATACCATTTTCTTGAAAGAAGGAGTTTCCCGAAACAGTCTTTGCCATATCACTGTAACCTTCAATGGCATAAGATACAGGAATACCAGTGTTGCCATTTTCATTTCCCAGTTTCACCGTCACAACATATTGACTTCCTTGCGGCAGTAAAACAAATTGTTTTAAATCAACTGTACGGTAGCCATTCCATTTAGCACTTTCAACTCCAAAAGTTCCGTTTTCCGTATAAACTAATTTGCCGCTTTCAGGACCTGAAGCACCAGCACGGACCTCAATTGTATATTTTGTGCTGTCTTCACTGACATAGAAACCTACTGCTTTTAAAAATTGAGGAGCTGTCGCCACGTAATGACTGGCAAAATCAGCTTTTTTACTAGCTCCCAGCATGGCTTCTGTCGTCCAGAAATCTATCAGTCCTAATGGTGTATGCTGATCAAAACGTGTATAACGGTTATAATCGGTTTCGGCTATAAAATTGAAAGTCCTGTTGAGTGAGGTATCCTGGTAAGATACATAATAGTATCCGTTATCTCCATAGTCTGTTCCCCAACTGTTACGCAGTATCCAGGCTCCTTTCAACGGCTGACCACTGGCATCTGTAAAATTTTCAAATACATAGTCATCATCCCAACCAACTAAAGCTATAGCGTGATTTGTCGACATTTTTGACGCATTATAAATCTCCTTACCTTTAAATGAATCGCCACTGACAAAGATTGATGCACTAACAGCACCATTTTGCTGAAGTATAATTTTCAAGCTTTCAATATCAGCACGCCCTTTGCTTAGTCCGTAAACGTCATGCAAAAGACCCTTCGGCGATAGCAGCTGCTTTACGCCCTGCATGTTCCCATCACCAGAATAAGGGACATCAGCTTCTAAAACAACACCAATGCCGCGAGCCATTAGCGCTGTGCTTTTATAAGTATTTCCGCCTTGATTGAAAATAATCGCCTCTGGGCTGTAAGCCTCAGCTTCGGAAACCGGATCTACGGTAAAATGAGGAAATGATTCACCTGTTAAATCCGTTGGTGCTGCGTAAACCAGCCAAGCAAGATAACGTTCAGAAAAATCCGGTGCTAACTCCGGCGAAAGTCCTGCTTGGTAAAGCTGCATACGCCAGTTAGATTCATATGAAGCTACAGTACCAAAACTCCAGCAAGTGCCATAATACCCTTGATCACGGATAGGACTGACAAAATTACCAGTGCGCAAGTCGTAACTTGAGGCCCAGGCAGTTTGAATTAGTAGTAGCAATAGCACAATCAATATACTGCCTGTTTTAATTAGACTCTTTTGAATTTTATAAAGTAGGCGATGGTACTTCATAAATTCTCCTCTCAATATTTCTATTTAATTTAATAGAATGCACAGTAATATTTACCTTACCATAAAACTTAGATTGCTTTTCTCTACACGATCTTAATTCAAGTCGCAGTAACTCAATAGCTTTATTATATTTTCGTCAATTACTTACATTTTCCTCTATAAACCTCTAAAATCACTTTTTCCTCATATAAAGCAAAAAAAATATTAACAAAGCGATTATCGACTGCATACTAACAAAAAAACAAGCCTCTTAAGCCGCTTTATCACGACAATCGAAGCTTGCAGTCAAATAAACTATTGCCTAAATCTTATAATCCGTTTCCATTCTTCTAAAATATTTTGTGGTAATTCTACACTATACATAGCACAGAACTGGCACACCACTTCTGTCAAACTTTTTCGCGCAAGACAACATCCTGTTCCCTTGTCTGTTCGTTTACATGGGGTGTCACGAGGGCGGATTTGCTGACATGCTCAGAATAAGATACAACAGTACCGTCCCCTATCCCTTAATCCGACAATCTCCTTGTGCTCAAACATCATTGTCGCTTTTTTGAATAAAATCATATTTTTGGATCGCCTCCACCGCCTACACTCCCAATAAACAGCAAAAAACCCGCGAAATTCGCGGCTTTTACTAATTTCCAAATTTTGGTGGAGGCGAACCAACACCAGCCAGGCGCAAAACTTTTGTTATCAAAAATTTTTAGCTGATCGGTTTAGCGGGTCAGGTAAAACACCACCAAAAATCATGCCAAAGGGTTCTAATAATTCTATAAGTTTCAGCTCAGTATAACCTTTTTTTCGCCTTCTGTCCAGCTCTTAGACTATGAATGAAATAGCTTTATTTTTTCAAATTAAATCTAATTCTAAATCATAGCCCGACTATAACAGGTTGCTCGGCCAACCCCTTTTTTTATAATTAAACCGTTAGACGACATCATAGCAAGAATTTCTGCTGTCCGAGATTTACCCAAACTCAACAACTGCATAGCTGCAACTGTAGTAATGCTATCATGCTGCTTTAAATATTCTAATACTTTCTCCTGATGTAAACTAGAACTAATTTTTTCGTCCGGTTTTATCGTCCGGTCTTTTCGTCCGGTTTTATCATCCGATTTTATCGTCCGGTCTTTTCGTCCGGTTACTATTCTATTTTTATTAGTAATCGTTGAATACTCTTTGCGATAAAAGCGTACTTGAACAAACATACCTGATTCCATTATATCCGGCTGTCTTAGGCCACTTTCCAAGCATAATCTATTGATTTGCTGAATACCTCGCCCCCATTGTTCAATTAATTCACCTTCTTTAAATACACGAGCAATTACTTTATTACGAATTTCCGACCGTCCACTTAAAATCTCATCTAAAGTAATACCTTTAGGAAAACTGCCTGGAGATGTAATTTCGATTTTAGAATCATATACTGCGATTTTAATATCAGAACCAGACATCAAATAATCACGATGAACAACCGCATTTACCAAGGCCTCACGCAGTGCATCAGGCGGTATTTCATAAGTATCAATCCGCCTTAGATGATCCGGCCCAAGCTTGCCATTCAGATGAATATGGGATAAAAGAAACTTCATCGCATCCTCTAACTGTGTAAATATATCTCCACTAAGCTCTTTACGATCAATAAAAACCGCATTATCGTCTCCTTTAAACCGGGCGCATTTTATGGCTACATGTTCAGGTTTGCCAAGTAGAATAGGTGCAGCATTAGTAAGATAAACTTGCCCCTGCTGATTTTTTAGCAATTTTAAATTTAACAGTTGCTCCAGCGATACTATACGTTTTAGACGTACTGAAAGCAAATTCTGAAGCTCCTCAATAATTGCCTGCTTATCCGCCCTATCTATGTAAATATCTTCATCAAATGATAGATTCATCCTTTGCCGTTCAAGCTCTTGAATATATTCTAAATCCGCCTTTTTATTGGTCGCGCCAACTCGAATATAAGTACCATCGACCTTCCCTAAATTCTTTAAAAAATGAGGTTTTAACGAACTCTGATATACCTCAACAACAATAATGTTCTTTTCCTCAATTGCGTAGCTGTAGATATCTGGCACTGCCAGCGGATGAATCTTATCATGCAGCATATTAGAAACCCTGTCCATATAATCAGGCAAAAGAATGTTTTCCACGCCACAAATTGTACCATCATCTTTTACGCCAACTAATAATTTTCCGCCTGCAGTATTAGCAAAAGCAACAATCGTCTTTGCCAATTGATCCGATGCTGGCAACTTTTCTTTAAATTCAATAGTCTTTCCTTCACCCTTAGCAATTTGAGCCAAAATGCTCATTTTCATACCTCCGCCCTCTTATCAGACACATATACTTCTTATTAATTCACTCGAAATATTTGAACTTTCAAGACGCATAATGCTTTCTTCTGCATTACCAAAGCTTAATAGGTTAACACTTCCATACCAAACAATTTTTTGATCTATAATTGCAAATTTTTGATGAATATTTGATTTGAAAATCATACTTATTCCTGCATTTTTTATCAAATCGAAAACGGCTTGCACTAGGTTCATATTCTTTTCTTTGAAATCTTCAGTTGGCCTAGTCACCACAATTATTCTTACTTTATTTTTTAGCGGAATCTCCAAGTACTTTAGCATCCCGATTGTACGTTTCTTAGTAACAAAAGGACTTACAATTAAAATTTCTCTTCCCGCATTAATTATATCATTAGTATAAACCGGTAAAAAATTACTTTCGTTAAAAATTATATCCACTGATTCTGTCATAGATATTTCGCCTTTCGCCCTATAACCAATGGATGCATAACCGGACAGACGTTTATTATACATCTTCTCCAGCATTTTTACATGGATATCTACATAATCATAAATTTGCACTTCGTTTTTGCCTTCAAATAACCGGTGAAGCCGCCCTGCATATTGTTGCAAGGTTCCTTTCCAAGATATCGGCATAACCAGAAAAAGAGTATCCAGACAAGGTTCATCAAAGCCTTCCCCTATATATTTCCCAGTAGCCACCAAAGTTAGCTGTTTACCAACTGGCATATTGGCTATTTTCTGCAATATTTCTCTAGTTTCTTTTGTACCCATACCACCAACAAGGGATATAACATTAGGGATTCTTTTGCTCAGTTCTTTAGAAAGCAACTCAACATGCGCAGTCCTTTCAGTTAAAACTAAACAGTTTCTCCCGCTTTCATGACTTCTAACCACATCAGTGATAATCTGCTCATTCCGCATGTCATTTGCCACAATTTCCGAATACAATTCTTGTATCATTACATCCTTTTCCTCCATGTCTAAGGGAACTCTAAAAGATGTAAATCTCGGTATAACATAATGTTCAAATGGTCGTTTTTCTGCCTGCTTTTTCGCATCATCCCGATATCGTATCGGGCCACATTGCATAAAAATAATCGGATGATGTCCATCTTTTCTGGCAGGTGTTGCAGTAAGACCATATACATATTTTGCATTTGTGCTTTTCAATATTTTTTCAAAACTAAATGCTGAAACATGATGACACTCATCAACGATAATCATGCCATAATTATTTACACACTCTTTTACTTCCCCCATCCGATACAGCGACTGCATGACAGCTATGTCAATTACTCCATTTAAAGCATCTTTTCCTCCGCCTAATTGCCCGATAATACTTTTTACTTTTTTCCTTCCGCGCTTTTTCACTTCATCTATATCTGGTAAAGTTTCATTTATAGTCGAAAATTCCAGCAATCTTTTTTTCCATTGTGAAACCAAACTGATTTTGTCAACCAGAATAAGCGTATTAACCTTTCTTTCAGTAATTAGCTTAATTGCTACAACTGTTTTACCAAAAGCAGTGGTTCCCGAAAGTACTCCAATATCAGCTTGCAGTAATTTTGCAATAGCCTGAGGTTGTTCATCTCGCAAATTGCCATTAAATTCAACATTAATTTTTCTATTACAATTGGTTTTATCTACATAGCTGATATTGATATCCATTTCTTTAAATATAGCTTCTAAATCTGTAGCACAACCTCTGGGCAAGCATAGATATTCCGTTGTTTCTTCCGAGCAAGATATAATTCTTGGTAGTTTACTGGTTGACAAACGCATTGCCTGCGCTTTATAAAATTCGGGGTTTTTAAATGCCGCCAAACGTTTTAAGTAATTTAATGCTTTTGGAGAAAAGCCTACTTTAGGAATAAAGAGCATATTGGCTCTTACAATTTCAATATTTAATGGCAGATCACTTTTTAATAAATTCACCGTATTTCTTTCCCATGGCCTGGAAGCTTCATCATCTTCTTTTTTCAATATTCCAAATTCATTTCCTAGACAGAGCTTTTCTATCAATAATGTAACGTCATCTTCTGAAAGCTTTTGAATAAATGACAAAAATGCCCATTGGTCTTTATAAGATTCAAAATTTTCATCAATAAATTCGCTATTCTTGGTTCTTCTTGCCTCTTTTTGCAGTGGCAGCGCAATTAAATTTCCCAGCCCACCTTTGGGCATTGTGTCTTGATTAGGAAAAAATCTATCATATGATTTAAACGTAATTTCATGCCTCTTACTCATAGCGTAAGTAAGTAAAGCCGTCCCAAACTTCCTTGCCAAAATGGCTGTTAGCTGCTTTTCAAAGAAAAACCACGCATGAGCTCCTTTACCAGAGCGTGAACGTTCAACCGCAACCGGTATACTAAATTCACTACATACATCTCGTAAAGCTGAAATATCCTTTTGCCATTCACCATTATCAAAGTCAATAGCCAAAAAGCTGCATGTTTCATCAAGGCACATGGGGTATATCCCAGCCACAAAATTGTTTCGTCCCCGCAAGTGATTGTCAATCACCATTTCCTCTAAAGAGGCATATGATTTATGACTGCAATCAGCGCATGTACCAATCGGTTTTCTGCATATTCCTGATTTCCATTCATTTATACAAACCGGCGAATACCCAGATGTACCCTTCTTTTCATTTTTCCACCTTTTAGCATAAACATCATTCCGACCTTTAAAGAGAGACATAAATAATTTAATTTTTTCTGTAGGTTCAGATGAATTATTTATGTTTGATTGCAAAATTTGATTTTCATCATTATTACAAGATAACTCATCAGATGAATATGCATCTGAACATAAATTATCCAAAGAAATAGCCGAATAATTTCCATTATTTTCATCCTGCCGTACTAACTTGCAAGCATTTAGTTTTGCCTTCAAGTTTATTATTTCTTCTTTTAAACTATTATTCTCATTCAATAATGCTTGATACTTTCCAAGCAATTCTTCAAAATTCATAATGAGATCCTCACCATAATTGATATCTTAAAACTTATTATACAAAACAATTAAGCATAAGCCTACCACTTTGGCAAACTTATGCTTAAAATATTTTACATTTATTTACTTAAATTCCAATTGGTGGAGGCGAGGAGAATCGAACTCCTGTCCAAGAGCATTACTGCATAGACTTCTCCGAGCGCAGTCAGTGATTTAAATTTCGCACCGTTGCCGCCCACTAACAGGCTGCTTTGGCGCTATCTCGATAAAGTTTCCCAGTTGGCTCTCCGAGAATTGAGCCTCAGGTATCCCACTAAATGACGTCCTATCCTAGGCCGCGGGAGTGCGCAGGTAGAACGTTAGCATTAAGCTGCTAAAGCGTAATCTTCGTTTGCGTTTACAATTTTCCACCGTATTGACGGGCTGATGGAACCCCGGCTCGCTATCTATACCATAACTACCCCTGTCGAAACCAGTACGCCCCCGTATTTTTTCAAATACCTGGGATGGTGTTTAGCTGCAAACGTTAATACACTTCATTACTAACCTATTATATCATAAAGCTTGAATACCGCCAAATAAATCTTTTTCCAGTATATCTTTTCCCCTACTCTATATTGTATTCGAGTACAGGAGAAAATTTCTCTGCTGCCGAATATATTACAGTTAAGGGGTGATTAGATTTGAATCAACAACACACTGGCGCGTTGCTGGTCGCAGTATCGGCTGCCGGCTTTGCTACTTTGCCCATTTTTATTAAGTTCGCCTACGCCGCCGGAGCCAGTACGATTACGATCCTGACCGGGCGGTTTGTTTTGGCCGCAATCTGTTTAGCTATACTACTCAAATGGCGTGGGGTCTCGCTGATGCTTGATAAAGCTTTACTGCTGCGACTAGCGCTTTTAGGCGGCCTGGGTTATGGTTCGATGTCAATGCTGTTTGCTATGACGATAAAATATGTGCCTGCGTCGCTGGCAGCCATGCTGCTGTATACTTATCCGGCGATAGTCAGCGTACTGTCTTTTTTTATTGGTGATGAAAAGTATACTTGGCAAAAGGGTTTGGCGCTAACGGTTTGTTTTTCCGGCTTATTCCTTGTTCTTGGCGTATCCTTTGACAATGTCAGTATGCTTGGGTTTATTTTGGGCTTGGGCTCTGCATTGGTCTATTCCTTTTACATCATTATTGGCAATCGCCTGCTGAAAAGCACGAACCCGCTGGTTACCACTACCTACGTCTGTGGCTCTGCCGCTATCGTTTTTCTTATAAGCGGCATAGCGACTGATTCTCTAAATTGGAGCTTGCCTCTCACAGGTAAGTTATCCATTATCGGCATCGCACTGCTGCCAACCATTGTGGGAATAGTGGGTTTTTTCGCCGGTATGAGCCATGTTGGCGCTACTAATGCGTCCATTATCAGTACGCTGGAGCCAATCATAACCGTACTATTATCGGTGGCTTTGCTTAATGAAAAAATAACACCGCTGCAGGTAGGCGGCGGCATTCTGATCCTTGGCGGTATTGTATTTTTACAACTCTGGGCGGGAAAAATTGAGAGCCTACAAAGAAATTTGGCATTTGCAGTTGAAAAACAACAGGATTGATCGCCACGCTGCTCTTCCTCACGTGAACCGTCTGCCTGATGCGATAGACAAAAAGGCTATTCTTTTTGTCTATCGCGCAGCGTCCGTTCCATGTCGCGTTTGGCATCCCGTTCGGCAAGATCCTGACGTTTATCGTAGGTATGTTTGCCTGTAGCAAGTCCTAGTTCAACTTTCACTTTACCTCTGGTAAAATACAACTTAAGCGGCACCAATGTATAGCCTTTTTCTTTGGTTTTTCCGATTAATTTATTGATTTCGTACCGATGCATTAAAAGCTTCCGGGTACGCAGTGGTTCGTGATTAAAACGGTTACCCTGCTCATAAGGACTGATATGCATGTTATGCAGCATGATTTCAGCGTTATCAATCCGGGCATAGGCATCTTTAAGATTGGCCTTACCGGCGCGGAGTGACTTGACTTCGGTGCCGGTAAGCGCAATTCCAGCTTCATAGGTTTCATGGATATGATAATCGTGGCGGGCCTTTCGGTTTTCCGCCGCTATTTTTATGCCAGCCTCTTTGGCCATACTTCTCACCTCGTAGAATCCTGCTAATACATATTAATTGTATAGTATCTGCTACTATACGTCAATTGGTTTGGCCCGAAAGGAAGAAGTAACGAAGTGAGATGGCCACCCTAATGCTTACAATGACCGGCTTACATTCACTGCAAGCGCGATGAAGTTATCCAAAGTGTGGGTGGGGTTGCTTGACTATTTTTTTGGCGCCCTGGGCTTCTTGGGCCTGGCACTGGCAGCAGGTTTCTTCTTGGCCGTAATTGATTGCGGTTTATTAGTACTACGCCTTTGACTGGGTTTATTACGTTTTTGCGCTGTTGTCTGACTATTGACAGCTTGCAGGGGCTTATCCGCCTTTGCCACCACATAATCAATAGTACGTTCTGCCGGGTTGACCTTAGCTACCATGATCTTGACCATGTTGCCCAGCTGATAAATGTTGCTTGTCCGTTCCCCGATCAAAGAATATTGTTCTTCGACATACCGATAGTAATCGTCATCCAGACTTGATACATGTACCAAACCTTCAATGCCATTGGCGATTTCAACAAAAAAGCCAAAGGCAGTAACTCCGCTAATAATACCGTCAAACTCCTCACCAACGAACTGAGCCATGTATTCTACCTTTTTCAAATCAACGGTTGCGCGCTCCGCTTCAGCTGCCGCCCGTTCCCGTTCAGAGGAATGCATGGCAATCTCAGGCAGCATGGTTGATAACTTCTGGCGACGTTTAGCTGAGATATCGCCAGTAGAAAAAGTCTCACGAATAAGACGATGAACAATCAAATCCGGGTAGCGCCTGATGGGCGAGGTAAAATGCGTATAATAGGTTGCCGCCAGTCCAAAATGCCCCAGATTCTCGGCATCATAGCGAGCCTGTTTGAGTGAGCGCAGCATAACAGTGCTAATAATGCGTTCTTCAGGACGTCCAGCAATCTTACTAAGCACTCGCTGCAGGGCCATAGGTTGAATTTCCTGGGTTTTTGGTAAATGCTGGCCAAAGTTTCCCAGCAACACATTAAGTCTGGCCATTTTTTCTTCGTCCGGTTCTTCATGCACCCTAAACATGGATGGAATCCCTAACCAATGCATATGCTCGGCGACTGTCTCGTTGGCGACAAGCATAAATTCTTCAATAATCGATTCGGCAATGCTGCGAATCCGCTTTTCAATGGCAATAGGGCGCCCCTCAGCATCCAGCTTTACCTTTATTTCCGGGAAATCAAAATCAATGGCTCCCCGGCGCATCCGGCGGTCACGTAAAATCCGGCATAAGCGCTCCATTTCTTCCAGCGGCCCCACCAAATCGGCATACTTGTCCCGCAGCTCTTCATCATGATCGGCAACAATCTGCCGCACAATATTGTAGGTTAAGCGGGTTTTTACCCGAATTACGCTAGGGAAAATTTCATGATTGATTACTTGGCCGCGGCCATTAATCTCCATCTGGGCTGACAAGGCCAATCGGTCCTCCCCGGCGTTTAAACTGCAAATTCCGTTCGATAAGCGGGGTGGCAGCATCGGCAATACCCGGTCAACAAGGTAAACACTGGTGCCCCTGGCTCTGGCCTCATTGTCCAGGGGTGTGTTTTCCCGTACATAGTGGCTGACGTCGGCAATGTGTACACTCAGCAGATAGTGGCCGTTTTTCTGGCGCTCAACATAGACAGCATCGTCTAAGTCTTTAGCATCGTCACCATCAATTGTAACGAGATTGAGTTCTCTAAGATCTCTGCGTCCTAGTAAATCCTCCGGACTAATGGTCGTAGCTGCGCGCTCAGCCGCTCTTTCGACCTCTGGCGGAAACTCCGTAGGCAGGTTATTGTTCTTGATGATGGATAATATCTCTATCCCGGAATCTCCCTGCTGGCCAAGCACCTCAACAATTCGTCCTTCGGCGCTTTTTTGTTTGTGTGGCCACTCAATAATCTCGACAATTACCTTGGCACCTGTTTTGGCGCCATTGAACTCATCTTTCGGCACAAAAATATCCCGGCCGATCCGGCGGTCATCTGGCAGAACAAACCCGAAATTACGGCTAGCCTCAAAGGTTCCCACTACCTTGTTATTACTTCTGGTGACCACCCGGATAATTTCACCCTCGACTGCTTTGCCGGAAACATGCCGCTGATGCATACGGGCTACCACACGGTCGCCATGCATAGCCCCACCAAGAGCATCAGGTGGAATAAAGACATCATCTAGCTCCTGATCTTCCGGTAAAATAAAACCAAATCCCTTGGTTGTTGCTGAAAACTTGCCAACAACCAAATTCATGCGATCAGGCACGCCAAATTTTCCATACCGGGTTTTTATTATAGCAGCCGTTGCTTCCAGCTTGTCCAGTATCTGCCAAAACTCTTCCAGTTCTTTGCCACGAATACCCATACCATCAGCCAAGTCTTCTGCAGTGAGCGGTTTATAAGCTTCTTTCCGCATAAACTCCAGGATTCTGTCTGACAAATCCATATTATTCATCTCCTTTTATGGCAACAATAGCTTTTCCTTCCGCCGTTACTGTTCCATCCGGTAAAGTAATCTTAGCGGCTAGTTCCACCATTTTTCCCCGTTTACTGGTAATCCATCCGCTTATCGTTAATTTTTCTCTAATCGGGGTTGGCTGACGAAACCTCACCTCCAGCTTGGCCGTTACTGCCGTAAGACCTTGGGCATATAGATAGCGGGCCATTATTTCATCCAACAGCGTGCTTATCAATCCACCATGCATTATACCGTCATAGCCTTGATGCTCAGGACCGGCAGTAAAGTTTGTCAAATAGACATCGTCTTCTTCCCGAAAAGTAAGTTTGAGCCCAATGGGATTACGCGGTCCACAGGCAAAACACCAGTCATTCATGTCATTCATATCATTCATAATGCACCTCGTCTAATTTCCGGCCAAAAACCGGCCAATTTCCTGGAACACATATTCTCGCTCTGTGTCCAGGGTAATTATGTGTCCCGATTTGTTAAGCCACACCAGTCTTTTATCAGTACTTCCCAGTTTATTGTAGATATATTGAGCACTTTCCGGTTCAACCGTATGCTCTTTTTTTGATTGAATAACAAGTGCCGGTACTGTTACTGACGGCAACAGAGTATCAACATGGTTGATTAGCTGAATAAGGCTGGTTAAGCTGCTAAGCGGTGTCAGGTCATAACTAATGGAATACTCCTCACCCACACCAGGCAAACGCTTGCGTTTTTTCGCGACAAAGTTAGTAAACATCCGGTAAAGCGGCAATAATCGCAGCCGCTTGTTGGCGATATAGATGGGAGCGCTAAGTACAGCCAGCTTACTTACTGGATACTCACTGGCTAGTTTAAGGGTTAAGAGACCGCCCATCGACAAGCCAACTGCTGCGACATTGCTGCAGATGCCACTTAATACATGATAGCCGTCTTCAACACTGCAATACCAGTGCGGCCAGCTTGTTTTCGCCATGTCCTCCGGCGTAGTTCCGTGTCCTGAAAGCCTTGGGGCTAACACAGTATAGCCAAGGCTATTAAGATACTCTCCAGCCAGGCGCATTTCTGACGGTGCCCCGGTAAATCCATGCACTACAAGTACGCCGGTTTCACCGCCTTGTAAAAAAAAGGGCTCAGCTCCCGGCATTATGGCCAAGTAAAACTCCCCCCATTGTGTAATATCTACCCTTATTATTTCCGTTTGGCTGTGTTGACAAACGCTGTAAATAACTCAAGCATAGCCGGATTTTTATAAATCATAAGTTCAGGATGCCATTGAACACCAACAGCAAAAGGCGCTGCTTCGTGCTCTACGGCCTCGATAACTCCATCTTTAGCTCTGGCAATTATCCGAAGCCCAGGAGCTGCCTCCTTAATTGCCTGATGGTGGAAGCTGTTAGTCATAACCGTATCCCCCCATAAACCAGCCAGTCTACTATCATTTTCTAAAATCACAGTATGTCCAGCGTAATCTCCAGGAGATTGTTGGTCATGCTGAAGGGTAGCCTTTGCCAGGTGCTGATCAATACTACCACCCAACGCTACATTAAGCAGTTGGCAGCCGCGGCAAATACCCAGTACGGGTTTACCTAACGCCAACGCCGACTTTACCAATTCCAGCTCATGCGTATCGCGCTCTGGAAGTACTGTTCCCAGTTCACGCCTTGGTTCTTCGCCAAATATTTGTGGCTGGATATCGCCGCCCCCCGAAAGCAAGAGTCCGTCAACTGCGGCTATTTGTTCTGCTATTGCCGCCTGCTCTGCAATTATCGGTAGCAACACAGGCACACCACCCGCGCAGAGTACGGCCTGTATATAAGCATCACTAACAAATTGCCGTTTGGTACCAGCCATGATGCCGCCTTGCGTTAAAAATTGGCTGGTAGTAATGCCTATCAATGGTTTTGCCACATCAACTCACCCCAATACAATTTATTTAATAATGCCTGCAAGTATTTGTGGCACATTATATGCTATTAATTATACCATTGTCTGCCACGTAAGGGAAATATAGCTTATCGTAAGCCATAAGGGCCAAAAATAAAACGCCAAGCAAATAGCTTGGCGTTTTTTCTTGATATTTTTATGAGAAAAGAAGCGGTGCAATAATGAGTGAAATAGTACCAGCAACTTTAATCAGCGGGTTCATTGCCGGACCGGAAGTATCCTTGAACGGATCACCTACGGTGTCGCCGATAACAGCTGCTGCATGGGTCGGAGTACCCTTACCGCCATATTTACCGGTTTCAATCCATTTCTTCGCATTATCCCAGGCACCACCAGCGTTGGACATGAATAATGCCAACAATACACCAGCTGCAGTAGCACCGGCCAGGAAACCAGCCAAGGCTTTTGCCCCAAGAATAAAACCAACAAGAATAGGCGAGCCTACAGCAAAGATGCCGGGAACGATCATTTCGCGGATAGCCGCTTTCGTGCTAATATCTACACACTTGGCATAATCAGGACGGCCAGTGCCTTCCATAATGCCAGGGATTTCACGGAACTGACGACGAACCTCGCCAATCATTTCAAAAGCAGCTTTACCTACAGCTTCCATGGTGAACGCACATACCAAAAACGGCAGGGTTGCGCCAAGGAAAATACCAATAATTACTGTTGGTTCGGTCAGATTAATCACTAAATGACCATTTACTAACAGACCGGACAGTTTAGGATTTTTAGCAATTTCTTCACCGAAAGCAGTAAACAAGGCTAATGCAGTGAGCGCAGCAGAACCAATGGCAAAACCTTTGGCAATTGCGGCTGTAGTGTTACCAACTGCATCTAATTTGTCAGTAGTTTTACGAACCTCAGGGCCAAGATCGGCCATTTCAGCAATACCACCAGCGTTGTCGGCAACCGGACCAAAAGAGTCAACAGCAACAACCATACCGGCAGTACAGAGCATACCCATGGCGGCCATCGCAATACCATAGATACCGGCTGCACCATATGCTACCCAGATAGCAACAGCAAATACCAGCATCGGCAGCGCGGTACTTCTAAGTCCACAGGCAAGACCTGCAATAATATTGGTCGCCGGACCTGTTTGTGAAGCATCGGCAATATGCTGGGTAGGTGCTTTGCTGCTGGAAGTATAGTATTCAGTAATGGCACCAACAAGCACGTTAACAGCTAAGCCACAAATAACAGCAATCGTAATGCCTACGGCCTTGGCCGGAAGCATGGCGCCGGCAATGGCATAGGTAGCAACGGCAACAAGAATATTAGTTCCCCATATCCCTCTATTCAGGGCAGCTTGAGGATCACCATCTTCACTGGTTCTAACTAAGAAGGTACTGATAATGGAAGCAAAAATTCCGGCTGCACCGATTATTAATGGGAACAATACACCGTTAATATCACCCTTGAATACGGTTTGACCAATAAGCATAGCTGCAATAGCGGTAGCAGCATAGGACTCAAATAAGTCAGCTCCCATGCCGGCGGTATCGCCAACATTATCACCCACGTTATCGGCAATAACGGCCGGGTTACGGGGATCATCCTCAGGAATACCTGCTTCAACCTTACCTACCAGGTCAGCGCCAACGTCAGCTGCTTTGGTAAAAATACCGCCGCCGACACGGGCAAAGAATGCAATGGCGCTGGCACCAAAGGCAAAGCTGTTAATAACAACAGGATCTCTAAAAATTATGTATAACGTAGACACACCCAAAAGGCCCAAACCGGCAACAGACATGCCCATAACGGCACCGGCACGGAAAGAAACGCTCAGCGCTTTGTTAAGACTGCTGCGGGCAGCTTCCGTTGTACGGGCATTCGACTTGGTTGTCGAAGTCATTCCTACATAACCGGCAATGGCGGAGCAAATAGCACCTACCAGGAATGATACCGCCAATTTGTAGCCATCCACATAAAAGAGTAGTAAGAAAATAACGATCGTAAACGGAATAAGTGTTTTGTACTGGCGGTTAAGAAAAGCCATAGCTCCTTCAAAAATCGCCTGAGAAATGTCCTGCATTTTTTGGTTGCCTGGGCTTTCCCTCAGTACGCTAGCCATGAAATACGCAGCAAAAGCTAGCGCCACAAGTCCAGCGAACGGCGCAATGTACAATAAATCCATGATTATCTTTCCCCCTTTGACTAAAACTTGAAAATACCTCAATATGCCGGAGATACTCCAGCCATTGAGGTGAGTAACCCTACTGCATCAATTTAACCAAAACCATTGTTACAAGTCCGAACAATGAGGCAAGGATAATTGTTGCTTTGGCCAAAATTGCATCAAGTCCTTTAGCTTTTCCACCGAACATAGATTCGGCCCCTCCAGCAATTGAACCTGACAAACCGGCACTTTTACCTGACTGCAATACTACTACGGCAATTAGTGCAATAGAAAGTACACCTTCTAATATCATCAGTCCTGTTATCATTTCTTTACACCCCCCATGACTGATACCTATCCTTTGCTGCAATACCACGCTGCCAAGGCCTGTCAATATTCTAACACACTTAAACGTTGCTTGACAATTCTTTCGTCAAGGTTTTCACACATATATATTATACATATTTTTTCCAGTTTGTCAAAAAATAAACACGGCTTGTGCTGCGCCTTTGGCAAAAGTAGAAAGTTATCCTTCTGTTAGGAAAAATAAACAGCCGAATGCTTCGGCTGTTTATTTACCTGTTTTCTACGCCTTAATAGGGAGGAAGTACCGGGTCGGGATGATCCACAGAAGTATTAGCATTAACATTCGTGACATGCGTGTTGAGGCGGCTAGTGCAGCCAAACCTTCCTTCCTGCTGCTGAATGACTTCGATATTAGAACTGCCGCAATGCTCGCAAACACTGTTATTCAGGCATTCCAGCAAATCATCCTCACACACAATCAGGTAGCCGCAGTCATTGCATTTTAGCAAATATCCCTTCGGCATCTTTTGTTCACCTCCCTTCGGCGCGAACTTATCTTAAGTTATAGAAAACCTTATACCCGCGGTATTGGGCCAGATCACCCAACTGCTCTTCAATCCGGAGTAATTGGTTATATTTAGCCACGCGGTCGGTACGGGCAGGTGCACCGGTCTTGATCTGACCAGCATTAACAGCTACCGCAATATCAGCAATAGTGGCGTCTTCTGTTTCCCCGGAACGATGCGAAATTACACAGGTATAACCAGCACGTTTTGCCATTTCAATGGTATCAAAGGTTTCTGTCAATGTACCAATTTGGTTTACCTTAACCAAGATGGAATTGGCCGTTTTGGCAACAATCCCCTGGCTTAACCGTTCCACATTAGTAACAAACAGATCATCGCCAACTAGCTGAGTTTTGCTGCTCAAACGATCAGTTAAAAGCTTCCAGCCATCCCAGTCATCTTCAGACATGCCGTCTTCAATCGATATAATAGGGTATTTTTCAACTAACTGACTATAGTATTCCACCATTTCGGCCGAAGTTTTCACAACACCTTCGCCTTCAAGATGGTATTTTCCGTCTTTAAATAATTCGGTTGCGGCAACATCAAGGCCAAGCATGATTTGTTCGCCTGGTTTGTAACCAGCTTTTTCAATAGCTTCAATAATGATTTTTAATGCTTCTTCGTTAGATGCCAGATTAGGAGCAAATCCGCCCTCATCACCAACAGCTGTCGCTAAATTGCGGTCAGCAAGTACTTTTTTGAGGTTATGATAAATTTCCGCACCCATTCTCAGGGCTTCAGCAAAGCTTTCTGCACCTACCGGAAGGATCATAAACTCCTGAATATCCACATTATTATCGGCATGCTTACCGCCATTTAAGATGTTCATCATGGGAACAGGCAATTCTTTGGCATTGGCACCGCCCAAGTATTGATACAAGGCCATATCCAAAGAGGATGCCGCTGCTTTTGCGGCTGCCATGGAAACACCTAAGATAGCATTAGCGCCTAATTTAGCTTTATTGGGAGTGCCGTCAAGTTCAATCATAGCCTGGTCAATACCTATTTGGTCAAGTGCGTCCATGCCGACAATTTCCGGAGTTATAATTTCATTAACATTTTCTACAGCCTTGAGCACACCCTTACCCAGGAAACGGCTTTTGTCACCATCGCGAAGCTCAACAGCTTCATAGGCACCGGTAGATGCGCCTGATGGAACAGCCGCACGACCCAAGGTGCCATTTTCCAGTAGTACGTCAACTTCAATAGTAGGATTACCGCGGGAATCAAGTATCTCTCTGGCTAAAATATCAACAATTGTTGTAGACATATATTTTCCTCCTAATATATACGAATTTTACTATGTACTTATGGAAATTTACTTCTGTAATAGACTTTTACCGGTCATCTCTTCCGGTTGGGCAATACCAGCCAATTCCAGGATAGTGGGAGCAATATCAGCTAAAATTCCTTCCCGTAGTTTGCTGCCACGATGTACTTCTGAAACCATAATAAGCGGTACCTTGTTGGTTGTATGGGCAGTAAACGGCTCGCCTGTTTCCGGATCAAGCATAGCTTCTGCGTTGCCGTGGTCGGCAGTTATCAGGGTAATACCGCCCCGGTCACGCATAGCATCCACCAAGCGGCCGACACATTGATCCACTGTTGTCACAGCACTGATAGCAGCATCAAGTATGCCTGTATGGCCAACCATGTCCCCATTAGCATAGTTAAGAATAATCAAATCATATTTTCCAGATTTAATCGCCTCAACTGCTTTATCAGTAACCTCAAGAGCACTCATCTCCGGCTTCAAATCATAGGTAGCTACTTTGGGCGAAGGAACCAAGAGCCGTTCTTCGCCGGCAAAGGGATGTTCCTCCCCGCCATTAAAGAAGTAAGTAACATGAGCGTATTTTTCCGTTTCAGCAATTCGCAACTGGGTATACCCCGCCTGGCTAACCACCTCACCAAGAGTATTAACAATATGAGTTGGTGGAAAAGCCACGGGGACGTTAAAGGTTTCGTCATATTGGGTCATGCTGGCAAAATGGAGGAAAAAACAACCGTTTTTGCACTCAAAGCTATTAAAATTAACATCAGTAAGCGCCTGGGTAAGCTGCCTGGCCCGATCTGGCCGGAAATTAAAAAAGATAACACCATCAGCTGGTTTTATCCCCTGACAGCTACAGTTACTCATAATGGTTGGCTCAACAAATTCGTCCGTTTTCCCTGCCTGATAGGATGCCTCAACAGCCGCTGCTGCATTAGAAGCTTGCGCACCCTGACAATAGACAAGGGCTTCATATTCTTTGCTAGTACGTTCCCAGCGTTTATCCCTGTCCATAGCATAATAGCGGCCGGCTATAGTAGCAATCTGACCTACCCCCAGTTCCACCATTTTAGCCTCAAGTGCTTTGATATAGGAAACAGCGCTACTTGGTGGTACGTCCCGTCCGTCTAAGAACGCATGAACATAGACCCTCTTTACCCCCTGTTTTTTGGCTAATTCCAACAAAGCATACACATGGGTAATGTGACTGTGAACACCGCCATCAGACAACAGCCCCATCAGATGCAGTGCCCCCTCTGCCTGGCGAGTCGCGTCACACACCTGACAAAGTACCGGATTGGTGAAAAAATCGCCGTCCCTGATTGATTTGCTGATACGGGTAAGTTCCTGGTAGATAATCCGGCCTGAACCAATATTAAGATGACCAACTTCCGAGTTTCCCATTTGTCCTGCCGGCAAACCAACAGCTTCTCCTGAACAGTCAAGTTTGGTTACCGGATACCGCTCTGCTAACAATTTAATATGCGGGGTATCAGCTCTGGCAATGGAGTTAAACTCGTCATTTTCGCGGCCAATTCCCCAACCGTCAAGAATAACAAGTGCAATTGGCGATGATAGTTTTGACACGTTTTTTCTCCTCGCGGTTATTTGAACTTAACTAATTTGCTAAAAGACTCAGCCTCTAAGCTTGCCCCGCCGACTAATGCGCCGTCAATATCGGGTTTAGCCATAAGTTCAGCCACATTGTCAGGCTTAACACTGCCGCCGTATTGGATGCGAATGCTCTCAGCGCTGGCTTGACCAAACATTTCGGCAACCGTACGACGGATAAAAGCACATACTGCATTAGCATCCTCAGCCGAAGCCGTGCGGCCGGTGCCGATAGCCCAAATGGGTTCATAGGCAATAACCATCCCAGCAACTTGCTGCGCGCTAAGTCCTTCAAGCCCGCCTTTCACCTGGGCACCGACAACCCGCTTGGTAGCGTTAGCTTCCCGATCGATCAACGTTTCGCCGACACACATAATTGGCTTCAAACCGGCTTTAAGCGCGGCTTTAAGTTTGTTATTCACAGTTTGATCTGTTTCCGCAAAATATTGGCGGCGCTCTGAGTGACCGATAATCACATGAGTACAACCAATATCTTTGAGCATACCGGGCGCAATTTCACCAGTAAAGGCACCTTTTTCTTCCCAATGCATATTTTGAGCACCTAAACCGATATTAGTTCCTGCTACAGCAGCAGCTATACCAGTCAAAGCCGTAAAAGGCGGACATACAACAATCTCCACGTCATTTACTGCGTTTGTTAGAGCGTTCAATTCCTGCACAAGTATAACGCCTTCTCCGGCTGTTTTATGCATTTTCCAATTACCGGCAATAATGGGCTTGCGCATAGTCTCCACTCCTTACTTAAATTATTTATCTGCCAATGCTGCAATGCCTGGCAATTCCTTGCCTTCTAAAAACTCGAGCGACGCGCCACCGCCTGTTGAGATATGAGTAATCTTAGCAGCAAGCTTAAGTTTTTCCAGGGCAGCCACCGAATCACCACCACCGACAATACTCTTAGCACCTGATGCAGCCACTGCTTTGGCGACTGCCTCAGTGCCGATAGCGAAGGCATCAAATTCAAATACACCCATCGGGCCATTCCACACGACGGTTTTTGCTCCGTGTAGAGCTGCTGCGAATTTTCCAGCCGTTGCCGGACCAATATCGAGAGCCATCCATTCACTGGGTATTTGCGTAACAGCCACGGCCTTGTGGTCAGCGTCGGCAGCAAAGTTTTCTGCCACCACAACATCTTCCGGTAATAGCAGGTTTACGCCCTTAGTCTTGGCAGTCGCAATAAGCTCTTTGGCCAAAACCAGCTTATCAGCTTCTACCAATGATTTACCTGTTTGGTAACCTTGGGCAGCCAGAAAGGTATTGGCCATACCGCCACCGATGATCAGGGTATCTACTTTATTTAACAGATTTTCAATGACACCAATCTTATCAGAAACCTTAGCCCCGCCAATAATGGCCACAAAAGGGCGCACCGGATCGGTAACAGCCTGCCCTAAAAACAGCAGCTCTTTATCCATCAGAAAACCGGATACGGCTGGTATGTACTTGGTTATACCATGCACTGAGGCATGAGCCCGGTGGGATACGCCAAAGGCATCGTTAACCAGGATTTCTGCCAAGCCAGCCAGTTGTTTGGCAAATTCAGGATCATTTTTTTCTTCTTCAGGATTAAAACGCAGGTTCTCCAGCATAAGCAATTGCCCCGGCTGAAGAGCGGCCGCCATTTTTCTGGCTTCCGGCCCCACCGAGTCATTGGCGAATAAGACCTCGCGGTCATGAAGTAATTGCGACAGCTTTTTTGCAACCGGCTTGAGTGAAAACTCGGGCGCAATTTTACCTTTAGGCCGTCCCAGATGGCTGGCAATAATAACAGCCGCGTTCTTGGACAGCAAAAATTCCAGGGTAGGAATCGTAGCCCGAATACGGGTATCATCAGTAATGTTGCCTGCTTTATCCATTGGTACGTTATAGTCTACCCGCACTAATACTTTTTTACCTGATACCCAAATATCATTTAAGTTTTTTTTATTCATAACCATTCCTCCAGCTTAATCAGGTGAGGTGTAAGAGAAGCAATCTCAAATTACTGAAATTGCTTCACCCTTAATAATCTTACAGGCCTTTGCTGATAACGAAGTCGATAAGGTCAACAACACGATTGGAATAGCCCCATTCATTATCATACCAGGAAACAACCTTGACCAGATTATCACCCACCATCATTGTTGACAGACCGTCAACGATGGAGGAATGCGCATTCCCATTGTAGTCTATCGATACCAATGGTTCTTCTGAGAATGCCATGATGCCTTTAAGTTCGCCATTGGCCGCTTCTTTAAGGGCTGCATTAACAGCTTCGGCAGTGGCTGGTTTTTCCAATTGAGCAACCAGATCGGTAATGGATACATTCGGAGTCGGTACACGAAGCGCAAAACCATTAAGCTTGCCTTTGAGTTCAGGCAGAACTAAAGCTACCGCCTTAGCTGCACCGGTTGTGGTCGGAATAATGGACATACCGGCAGCACGGGCGCGACGAAGATCTTTATGCGGCAGATCAAGAATGTTTTGGTCATTGGTATAGGAATGAATCGTTGTCATTAAACCCGATTTTATCCCGAACTTTTCCTGCAGCACTTTGGCAAATGGAGCCAGGCAGTTGGTAGTACAAGAAGCGTTGGAAATAATTTGATGGTTGGCCGGATCATATTTGTCTTGATTTACGCCCATAACAATAGTTATATCTTCATTTTTACCTGGTGCCGAAATAATTACTTTTTTCGCGCCTGCGGTAATGTGAGCCATAGCTTTGTCCTTTTCGGTAAAACGGCCTGTTGATTCAATTACAATATCAACCTCCATAGCTTTCCATGGCAGCTGTGCCGGATCTTTTTCAGCAAGCACTTTAACAAGCTTGCCGTTTATTTCAATACCGCCGTCAACAGCTTTTACTTCGGCATTCATTATGCCATGTACGGAATCATATTTCAAAAGATGAGCAAGCGTTTTGGCATCTGTTAAGTCATTTACCGCTACAATCTCAAACTTGGGATTATTAACTGCTACCCGTAGAACATTCCGGCCAATACGGCCAAAACCGTTAATACCAATTTTAATAGTCATAATGAAATTCCTCCTAAATATTATTAGTTATTAATAACTGAATAGCTTTAGCCGCAGCTTCATCGGTAACAAGCACACTCTGTTCACCGGTACCAGCTACCGCCAAGATTGCCTTGGCTTTGGCGCTGCCTCCGGCCACAGCGATTACCGTGTCAATTCCAGCCAAATCATCCAGTTTCAAACCGATACTGCTGGTAACATACACAATCTTTCCTGGTAGAGCACAATATTGCCCAAGTGCCTCGCCTACCGCGCCACGCTGTTCGATATCAGCAATAGTGGCCGCAGCCATACCGCGCCGTTCGGCCATTTCACCGGCGTCACCAATACCATGTACCAAAATATTGGCCTTTTTAATCATGTCGGCCACAGCCCTAAGATTAGTATCTCCGTCCAAAATGGCTTCCAGAGTTTCCTCATTTACCCCATCAGGGATATGCAGCAGGCGATAACGCCCGCCCAGCTTGTTGGCCATTACGGCGGCAATCGTATTGGCCTGATACTCCACGACCTCACCTAGTCCACCCCGGGCTGGCACAACAGTTGTTGTCGGGACACTAAAATTAACAGCTTCCGCCACCTTGGCCATGGTCGAACCGCCGCTTACTGCAACAATCATATTATCTCCCAAATGCTGTCTAAGTACACTTGCCGTAGCCCGGCCAAGTTCGCGGCGCACCGCGCTGTCGGCCTCACTATCACCTGGTATAATAACAACCTGCATAAGGTTCAGACGCTGGGCCAATTCAGCCTCAAGCCCGACTAAATTATGAAGTATCCGGATATATTCAGCCAAATCGGCCAACATGCTCTGACCTTCGTCTGTTACACTGATTCCAAGTGGGGAAAACTTAACAAGTCCAGCCGTTTTGAGCCAATCAACCTGAGCCCTGACCCCTCGTTCGCCCATATCCAGCATACTCGATAACGCCCGGCGTCCAACCGGCTGAGCGTGCTTAATATGACGCAGGAGATTGTAGCGTGCTTCGATAATTTGTATAAGTTCTGGTGCAAGTTTACGCTGTAGCTGAATAAATTTCTCCATAGCATCTCCTTGGGTTAAAATATGTCCCACGTGAACACATTATGTCCCATATCAGGTAAAAAAACTAGATAGCCTGCCTATCACTTTCACTACACCTATTCGGCAAGGGCCTAGAAACTCCTGCTTCAACAGGTAAATTTTATCATATGGTGCTACTTCTGGCTATAGGCAGACCTAACTACCGCAATAGGATGCTCGGTTTTCACGCCGGTACCATGGGCTATCGCAAACGGCAAGTACCGCATTCTGAGAGCACTGAATTTATACCGCTGGCTTTGATGGTTTCAAAAAGAGTATTGCCCACTGCCATAGCAATATCATATTTTTCGGCTTTAAATCCATAGTTGCCAGAGATACCGCAACAGCCAGCATCGGCGTCAATAACTTCAATGCCCGGAATCATGTGGACAAGCTCCAGGCTGGGTTTACCTATCCCCTGTACTCGCAGATGACAAGGTGCATGATAAAGGTATCGACCCTCTTGTCTGGCAAAGTTAGTAATAAGAAGCCCTTCATCATAGAGTTCCAGTAAAAATTCGGCGATGTCATAAATACGACCGGCAACTTGTTCTATCCCTTTACTGGCAAATAACTCCTGGTATTCTTGTTTGAGCATCAGGCCGCAGCTGGTACAAGCGGTTATAATTGGATAGCCCTTCCTAACATAGTCTTGCAAAATAGCGATATTTTTATGAGCATTGGCCTCAGCCTCAGCCATATATCCATTGACCACCAATGATGAGCCACAACACACAGCCTCTTCGGGAACAATTACCTCGAAGTTATTGACCTGCAGTACAGCTACAACATCCAGCCCTACTTGCGGCTGGTTATAATTTATAAAACAGCCTGGAAAAAAAACTGCTTTATTAGCGGTTGGCTGCTGTTTGATTTTTTTAAATTGCTTGCTAAAGCTTTCGCTGGCATAGGCAGGCAGCGGTACTTTATCTGATATTCCAATGTTTTTCAAAATTGCTTTGCTAACAAAGTTATTCATCCCAAAATTGGCCAGTCTTGGCGTAAGACTGGCCATCCTGGCCATTTGTTCGCCATGTGACAACAGCCAATCCCTGCGTGACTGTTTATGGGTTTTATAATACTGAGCTCTGGCCTTCATAGTTAGCGTAGAAATAGGAACACGGGAGGGACAGCTTATATCACAATTTTTACAATTCGAGCAATATTCCAGAGCATTCTCCCAATCATCTTCCATCAGGCGAAAGCGTTCGCCAGCCGGACCAGCAAGCTTAGGACCCTGAAACTCCCGTACAGCTTGGGCAACCGGGCAATGAATGACACAGGAGGTACAGGCTGTGCAGTCATCTGGGTTATAGTGATGTTTGTTCATGGTTTTCTCTCCATATCATTAATTTTAAACTGTACATATATAACGCATTAACACTTTATAAAAATTCTCAGCAATTTAGACCTGCCTTATAGCCGCTAACTAATGCTACCCCATTACCCGACTTTTCCCAACAATAATCATAGCCAGCCAGATTGCGGCCTGCAACATAGACATTTTCGAGCACTACCTGACCCTCGGCATTTACCGGACGCAGACCATCATCAACCTGAATGCCAATCTTAGCAAAAGGCTGGGCTGCATTAGCAAATAGCTGGCGTGTCCCCCACTGCTCCCGCTCAGCAGGCGCTGTCACTGGTAGATTGAAAATCGGTTCACTGATACCATCATGTTCAGCGATAATGCCGCCGCCAAAAAAGCCACCGGTCGCCAAAATTACAGCCTTGGCGGGATACGAACGTTCTCGGTCAATATTACCAGTAACAACAGCAGTCACTTGCTTTCCTTCCTGTATGGCATGTGCAACATGGGCCTGTTCCATGATAGTAACACCCAGCCGCCTGGCACGCTGCAGGAGCATGGCCCACAATCTAAACCCAGTAACAGCAGTCGGCATGATTACAGTCTCCACAAATTTGCAAGCAAGCATTCTTTCCAGGGTATCTCTGACAACATAGCTAGGCCGGGAGCCTAATACAGGCGGAATAATAACAACGCTGCCTGACTTCACCTGCTTTGCCAACTGTTCCCGGCAAACCTGCTGGCCCTGGATGGTATCAAGCCATCTGGCAATATCAAAGGCAGTTACATCCCGCCCACCTGTAAAACCAGGATCAATCATAACCTCTTCATATTCTTTTTGAAAACCTAGAATGATTCCTAAGCCTTTACTAATTAATTCAGGAAAATAATCTTTTAGCCTCATAAATCCAACTACTGCAACATGACTGGCTGCTTGAACAGGAGTGCTATCCATTGTAAGCGGCACCAGGCAACTTGGTTTTACGCTGCCTATGGCTGTCGGCAGCCACTGGACACGATCCAACCCACCAGTATAAGCAAACCCTTCCTCCTGGCACATGGTTAAGAAGAATTGTACGGCCTCTTCCACTACCTGACTGCCTACTTTTCTATATGGATGCCCAGGCGGCAATTGACGTAATCCAGCACGTGGGGTAGCTACCAGCGTATTGTTTTCCAGATAACCTAACAAATCAATCGTACCGCCGCCAATAGCCAGCGTCCCGGCACCTGAAGTCATAAGGGTAACCTTTTTGCCCCGTCCGGCTGCAGTAATCGCTGCTGTCAAACCGGCAAGGCCGCCACCGATTACAATAACATCACTTATTCTCATCGTTAACCGCTCCATCTATATTTAATGAGGCTCCATAGATGCCGCGCATCAGTTCGGCTTCTCTGAGCTGATTGCCCCAAAGCACTGGCCGGATACCGGTTATGCGAGTGCGAAATGGTTACACTGGCTGAGGTTGAAGCTATGGCCGCTGATCCTACCAGCTATACACCTTGAAGATGTAAGGCGTAAAACACGTATGGGTATGGGAACTTGCCAGGGGGCTAAACTACAACAGTAGTTTGCATACTTATTTACCTCGCTAAAAAAGGATAGAGAAGTCCCCCTGGGCCGATAACTGGCGCAAGAAGGACTTCTCTTCATCTCTAAGTCCGATCTATTACTTTGTCTAACAATTATCTATTGGTGCTTAGTCTTCCCAGTCCATCGAGCGCTTAACTGCTTTTTGCCAGCCTTTATAGTATTTACTGCTTTGATCAGCAGCCATTTTAGTCTCGAAACGAGTATCCAGCTTCCAATTCTTAACCAGGTCTTCTTTATTGTTCCATACGCCAACAGCCAAACCAGCAAGATAAGCCGCACCTAACGCGGTGGTCTCAGTAACCTGCGGACGATCAACCGGCACACCCAGGATATCGGCCTGGAACTGCATTAGGATATTATTGGCTACAGCACCACCATCAACCTTAAGTGCCTGTAATTTAATAGTAGAATCGGCTTCCATTGCGCTTAGTACATCTTTGGTCTGATAAGCCATGGAGTCAAGAGTGGCCCGCACCACATGAGCTTTGGTTGTACCGCGGGTCAAACCAAGGATAGCGCCGCGAGCCGTCATATTCCAATAGGGAGCACCCAAACCAACAAAAGCAGGAACTACATATACACCCTCGGAATCATTGACTTTTTTCGCAATATATTCTGAGTCAGGAGCCGCATCAATCAGCTTCAGACCATCACGCAGCCATTGAACTGCTGAACCGGCTACAAAGATACTGCCTTCCAGCGCGTACTCAACCTTGCCGTCAATACCCCAGGCAATGGTGGTCAACAGGCCATTCTTAGACTCATATACCTTATCACCAGTATTCATTAGCATGAAGCAACCGGTGCCATATGTATTTTTCGCCATACCAGGTTTGAAACAAGTTTGACCAAACAGGGCCGATTGCTGGTCACCAGCAGCGCCCGCGATAGGTACAGATGCTCCCAAAAATGCGTTGGGATCGGTGTTGCCGTACACCTCGCTGGAAGAACGAACCTCTGGTAGCATTATAGCCGAAACTGTCAGCGCCGCCAGCAGTTCTTCATCCCATTTGAGTTCACGAATGTTGTACATTAATGTCCGGGAAGCGTTAGAGTAGTCTGTTACATGTACCTTGCCGCCTGACAGCTTCCAGATAAGCCAAGTATCAATGGTTCCAAACAGGAGCTCACCTTTTTCCGCTTTTGCGCGAGCACCCTCGACATTATCAAGAATCCATTTTACCTTGGTGCCGGAAAAGTAAGCGTCTACTACCAAACCAGTTTTTTGCGGAAGGTATCTTCCAGTCCTTTAGCGTTAAGATCATTACAAATATCCATTGTTTGGCGGGATTGCCAGACTATCGCATTATACACCGGCTTGCCGGTGTTTTTATCCCACACTACTGTAGTTTCGCGCTGGTTAGTAATACCAATGCCAGCTATATCTGCAGCACTAATACCTGCCTTGGCAACAACCTCGGCAACAACACCAATCTGCGAACTCCAGATTTCGTCCTAATAGCCCTTATCGAATCACTTATGACTACCCTGACCGTTTTCACCATACCTTTGTCCAAACATAAAAATAAAGTCTAAAGCAACGCCTATAGAACTGCGGTTTCTACTAAGGCGAACGCTTTGGACTTTTCTTTATCTCTGTCCCTGTATTCAATTATTTAGCTATATTATTCTCGTGCTTTTTGATAATTCCTGCTATTTTTTAATAATACCGAAAAGTAATTATTTTCACTCATTTAACAGGCTACTTTGACGCTTACCACAGCTCACGTTTGCTTGCGCTCACGGCACTTAATCCATTGCCAAAGGGCATACGCTATATCCTTTTTGTTATGCAGCAGTCCACCGCCCAAAACGGGCAGTCCGGTCGCTTGGGCAAGTTCGGCTACTACACTTGCAGGAATAGAGGCCGGCAATAGCTCCAGTGCATCCGGCTTATACCCTTTAAGCAGATTGACCCCAGTTTTAATGGCTTCCAAGTCACCGCCTCTGTAAAAATTCCTCTTTACTTAGTTCGCCATCGGTACGAATATCCCTTCCCATTTCATAAACGCATGCCATTTAATGTAAACAAAAAGGACTTCTACTCATATGGTTATTTGGGAATTTTTGCACATAATTGTTAATGCCTTTTTCGTCTACTTGAGGCGGGAATAGCCATTTCTTCCCGGTACTTGGCAACCGTTCGCCGTGAAACCATAATCCCTTTGCTATTGAGAATGTCTCCCAAAGATTGATCACTTAAGGGCTGCATTGGATTTTCGGCTGCAATCAGTTCCCGTATCTCCTGTTTTACCCGACTGGCTGAAATATCCTCGCCGGCAGCACTCTGAATACCGGCAGTAAAAAAGGTATTCATACCAAACACGCCGTGGGGGGTAGCCATATATTTATTGGACGTCGCGCGGCTTATGGTCGATTCATGTACCCCAATCTGATCGGCCACCTTCTTCATGGTGAGTGGTCGCAAAAATTTGGGACCATGATCAAAAAAGTTTTGTTGCATCTCAATGATGGCTTCCGCCACATTATATAAGGTGCGCCGGCGCTGTTCAATACTTTTTATCAGCCAAACTGCAGCATTAATACGACCTTCTACATATTTACGGGCATCACCGGGCTCTTCCCGGACAATTTGCCGGTAATATGAATTGATGGACAGCTGTGGCACATGACTATCATTAATATGAATGGTATAACCGCTATTTACCCGTTCAACAATAATATCAGGTATAATATACCCTGGTTGTCCACCACCAAAGGCACACCCTGGTTTAGGATCAAGTGTGCGGATGATATCCACAGCCTGTTGGACTTCATGGAGCGAACAATGCTGTTTATCGGCAATTTGTTTATACCGGCCTAAGGCTACCTGATCGAGATGCTCTCTAATAACGGCAACCGCTAACGCAAATTCCTTACTGTTATATACTTTCTCTTTTTGTTCCAGTTGCAGGAACAGACATTCTTGCAAAGAGCGCGCGCCTACCCCAATAGGTTCAAAGGTCTGGATAAGTTTCAGCACATTTTCTACTACGGTTTCTTCTACTGCCAATTGGGTAGCTGCTTCTGCTGTTGTCCCACATAAATAGCCATTATCATCAATACAGCCAATAAGATATTTGCCAATAGCCAAATGTCTGGCATCAAGTACAGCAAAATGCAGCTGCATTTCCAGGTAGTTTTGCAATGATACCGTTTCCGCATCAGCTATCTCCCGTTGCTTCTCCATTTCAGTGCATCCGGACTGGGCACCTGTTGTGGTCTGCGTACCATTTAGCAAATACTCAACCCAGCCATCTGCTTCTGGCTGGTTATCCGCCTGTTCATTGCTGCTGAATGATTCAACCTCACTCTCAGGCTCATTGTTACTTTCATGGGCATCGGCCTCAAGCACCGGATTTTCCAGTAATTCTTTTTCCACCAACTCGGCCAACTCAGTAGCCGGTAGCTGAAGGATAGCAATTGCCTGACGTAGTTGTGGTGTCATTATTAATTTTTGCGTTGTTTCCAGCTTAAGTCCATAATCCAGCTGCATAGAATAACCTCCCCCAGGACAACGTTATGTCTGTCCCATGATAAATATATGATATTATTCAAAAAATATCAGCAAATTCGCGGCAGCTGTTCGCCTGATAACATATCTAACAGGCGCAAACCACCTACCGTGGTTTTGAGCGCTACCATTCCAGCTGCTTTATCGCTCACAGTGCCAATAATACGGGCAGTTGAACTCACCTGATGCCGGTGCATAATTTTCAGAACTTTTTCACTATATTCCCTTTCGACAAAAACTACTACTTTTCCTTCATTGGCAAGGTACAAAGGTTCAAATCCCAGCAATTCACAGACAGCTGCTACTTCCGGCCTCACCGGCAGGGAACTTTCCTCCAGCACAATCCCCACCCCGGCATCGGCGGCAATCTCATTGAGAGTTGTCGCCAATCCACCCCGGGTGGGATCACGCAGCATACTGATGGCAGGTACTTCGGTTAACAGCTCCTGGATAAGTCCGTTCAAGGGAGCACAGTCACTGATAATTTGTGCCGGCAGTGTTAAGCCATGCCGCTCACTCATAACAGCTATGGCATGATCGCCCAGGTAGCCACTGACTATGACTACCTGGCCTGGCTTGACGCGGCTGGCAGTAATATCAGCCTGCGGCAGTATAGCGCCAATCCCGGCCGTATTAATGTAAATACCATCAACTGCTCCCCGTTCGACTACTTTTGTATCACCAGTAACAATAGCAACACCAGCGTCCTGAGCCGCAGCCCGCATTGATTCTACAATTTTTTTAAGTTCGGCAATAGGTAAGCCCTCTTCCAGGATAAAGCCGACACTCAAATAGAGGGGTCTCGCACCACACATGGCCAAATCATTGACTGTGCCGCAAACAGCCAGTTTGCCGATATCGCCGCCAGGGAAAAAACGTGGTTTGACAACATAGCTGTCAGTAGTAAAGGCCAGCTTGGTACCACCAATACTGAAGCGCGCGCCATCATGCAACTCGGCTAGTAGCGGATTAGCAAACGCTGACACCATAATATTCTGTATTAAGTCATGACTTAAGCGGCCACCGCTGCCATGACCCAGCAAGATTAGTTCTTCCTGATTATGCATAATTCCACCGTCCTTGGCCGTATTTATACCAGGCAGCACAAGCCCCTTCCACCGACACCATGCAGGCCCCTACCGGATGCTCTGGTGTACAACTGCAGCCGAAATGTGGACAATCTTCCGGGCGAATCCGGCCACAGAGTACTTCGCCACAGCGACAGCCTGCCGGTTCCTTAGTTACCACAGCTGCCAGCGGTAGTCTCAGCCTGGCATCAAAGGCACTGTATTCTGGCCTTAGTGCCAGTCCTGAGTCCGCAATCTCACCAAATCCCCGCCAAATAGCAGTTGCAGGTTGGTACACTTGCCGGAGAATATTCCAGGCTGCCTCATTACCTGCCGGTTTTACCACTCGCCGGTATTGATTAGCCAGTTCGGCTTTGCCGGCAGCTATTTGCGCCAGCAGCATATAGATGGCTTGCAAAATATCCAGGGCCTCAAAACCGGTAATGACCGCCGGTACCTGATACTCGCTGACAACAAACTGGTAAGGCGCAAATCCGCTGATAGCCGCCGTATGCCCTGGCAGCAAAAAACCATCCACTCTGATATCCGGAGCATCTAGGATGGTTCTGAGCGCTGGCGGCACCAGTTTATGGGCCGATAAAACAAAAAAATTGTCTAACCCCTGTTGCTCAGCCTGGAGTATGGTAGCAGCTGCTGTAGGTGCTGTGGTCTCAAAACCAACAGCCAGAAAG
Source organism: Sporomusa sp. 246TCP1 (assembly GCF_057319775.1). Lineage (NCBI taxonomy): Bacteria > Bacillati > Bacillota > Negativicutes > Selenomonadales > Sporomusaceae > Sporomusa > Sporomusa sp. 246TCP1. Next base: position 3,466,012 of record NZ_CM170492.1, read on the forward strand.
ATCACTGCCTTCTCTGGGTTCTCCCTTGCCATTGTCAGGCTCTCTAACGGTGAATAAACAATGCGGATATCAGCTCCCTGTGTTTTTGCAGCCATAAGTGTCGACTGCGAGCCCGGCACTTTGAGCATATCGCCAAAAGTAGCCAGAATTGTATCTTCCCGGCCACTATACGCAATAGCCGTATCCAGGTATTCATTGGGCGTAACACACACCGGACAGCCGGGGCCGCTGACCAACTCGACAGTTGGCGGGAGCAATTGACGAATGCCGTTACGGAAGATGGACACTGTATGGGTACCACACACCTCCATCAGCCGCAGTGGACGCTGTGCCAGCTTGGCGATAGCCTGGGTGAAAAAGTCAGCCGCACGGGCTGTTTCCTCAGCAGTCAGTCTCATATTGTTCTAGCTCCTTAAACAACTCCAGCGTGCGTAACGCCTCTTCTTCATCAATGGCCTGAATGGCAAAGCCGGCATGAATGAGCACATAGTCACCCACCACAGCATCAGGCAGCAGCATCAGGCTAACCTCACGAGTTACGCCGCTGATGTCAACTGTACCCAAGAATTCACTACGCTCAATTATTTTGGCAGGAACAGCCAAACACATAATTTATCGACTCCCTTCCCCCGCAATTACCGCCTGACCTAAGGCCAAACCACCGTCATTGGGCGGTGCCTGACGGTGAAGATATAGTTGTAATTTATGTTGTGTGAGCATTCCGATAACTTGTGATAACAGGGTAATATTTTGAAAAACTCCACCACTCAGGGCAATGTCCCGAATACCGGTGGCTCTGCTAATTTTCACAGTCATATCGCAAGCAGCCGCCGCCAAAGTAGTATGAAAATCAGCGGCAAGCTGCCCCACTGCTGCACCTTGCTGCAAGGCTTGGCATAAGGCAGCAAATACTGGTTTAAAATCAAGATTCCATTTGCCATCCACTTCTTTTATCCCATAAGACAACACCCGGCCAACGGCCCCCTGCGCTGCCAGCTCAAGCTCAATCGCCGCCTGACCCTCGTAATTGATACTCTGGCGGATACCAAGTAAAGCCGCAGCAGCGTCAAATAACCTGCCAGCCCCTGATGACAGTGGCGTATTAATCTTCTTTTCAGCAGCCGCTATTACTAGCTCCCAGCCAGCAGGCAGAGCTTGCACTAAGGGTATCGCCTGATGGTTAATAAAGTCCTCTCCATATAGCTCCTTAAGCAAGCAAACAGCTATGCGCCACGGCTGACGAACAGCCTGCGCCCCACCTGGCAGCGGCAAGTAGGACAAATGCCCGGCTCGCCGGTATTCCCGCATATCAGCAACTAAAAATTCTCCGCCCCACAGAGTACCATCCGGGCCATAGCCTGTGCCGTCAAAGGCAAGGCCAATAACGGGTCCGGTCAAATGGTGTTCGGCCATAACGGCAGCAATATGGGCATGATGGTGCTGAACAGCAACGGTAGGTAACCCTATTGTTTGTGCATATTTGGTTGACAGGTATTCAGGATGCAGGTCACAAGCTACTACCATCGGCGTAACCGCAAGCAGCTTTTGCATATGTTCTATGGCTTCAACATAAGATTGATATGTCGGCATATTCTCTAAATCACCGATATGAGCACTCAGAAAAGCCTGCTTACCCCGAGTCAGGCAAAAAGTATTTTTTAGCTCCCCACCCACTGCCAATACTGGCGGTAATTCACGCACCAGATTGACAGGCCCAGGCACATAGCCGCGACTGCGGCGAAAAAAGCAGGGCTTATTAAACACTACTTTAACCACTGAATCATCAGCCCGGCAATAAATATCCCGGTTATGGACTAAAAAATAATCAGCAATCGTATTCAGTCTGCTGATGGCGTCGTTATCCTGATAAGCAATCGGCTCATCACTAAGATTACCGCTTGTCATAACCCATATATCTGCTGGTGCCAAAAGCAGGGTATGGGCCGGTGTATAAGGCAGCATCATGCCAATACAGGGATTAGCTGGAGCAATGCTTTCGGCCAGGCTGTAGCCCTCACCCTTATTCAGCAGCACAATCGGCCTGGCAGCACTTGTTAGTAGTTGTTCTTCCAGCGGCGACACCAGGCACTGAGTCCTGATGGCAGCCAAACTGCCGGCCATCACGGCAAACGGCTTATCTTCACGCACCTTTCGCTGCCTAAGCCGCGCTACGGCAGCGTAGTCAAAAGCATTAACGGCTAGATGATAACCGCCAATACCTTTAATAGCCAATATCCGGCCGGCGGCAAGCTGCTTTCTTGCCTCAATAAAGACATCTTCTTCCTGGCTGTCGACCTGCCGTCCTTCTTTGTCCAGCAATTGATAAGCCGGCCCGCACACTGGGCAGGCATTGGGCTGCGCATGAAAACGCCTATTGGCAGGATTATTATATTCGGCCTGACAATCCGGGCACATGGTAAACTCAGACATGGTGGTTGCCCGCCGGTCATAAGGGATATCATTAATAATAGTAAACCGCGGCCCGCAATCGGTACAATTGATGAACGGATAACGGTAACGCCGGTCGGCCGGGTTTAAGAGCTCCTCCCGGCAGTGCGAACAGATAGCTACATCAGGCGAAACCAGCGCAGTTTTAGTCTTGTCAGCTACACTGGCCGTGATGCGAAAGTCAGCATAACCACCTAACTGGCAGTCCTTCACCGTAAGCGTGTCAATAACAGCCAACGGCGGCGTTTGACTGCTTAGATCTGCCAAAAAACCACTAATAGCTGCTTGACTTCCCTCGCCCTCAATCTCTACGCCACTAGCATTATTTGACACCCAGCCCTTTACGCCATATCGTCGGGCCAAATTATATACAAAGGGGCGGAACCCCACCCCTTGGACGATACCAGTTATTAGAATATGAACTGCTATATCCATCATAATTATATTAGCTTTGACTGGCTATTGCCAGTTTGGCCTGAATCATGATAGCGCATTCCAGACGTTTTTTCTGCAGCTCACAGCCTATTTCGTACGGCTGATGCAAATCATGATGGAACAAATCAGCATTGGCATGACAGCCGCCGCTACAGTAGAATCTGGCCCAGCACTCACGGCAGATTGGCTTATTGAGCACATGAGCCTGGCGGAATTTTACCGGCAATTCGGTGTTCTTAACACCCTCATAGATATTGCCTAATTTATATTCATCCCGCCCGACAAACTGGTGGCAGGGATATAAATCACCCTCAGGAGTAACAGCAAAATACTCATGCCCTGCACCACAGCCGCTCAGGCGTTTGGCAACACAGGGACCCTGGCCCAAATCCAGATTGAAGTGAAAAAAATCAAACCCCTTGCCTGCCAGCTTACGCTTTAAATACTCCGCGGCTAATAGCTCATATTGGCGGAATAACTCGGGCAAATGCTCTTTAGTTAAGGCATAATCAACATCTTTGGCCACAACAGGTTCCACTGACAGCTGACCAAACCCCTGACCAGCCATGGATAATACATCGGCGGCAAAATCAAGATTATATGCCGTATAGGTACCACGCAGGTAATAATTCTGATCACCACGCGAAGCGACTACCTGTTTACAGCGCTTAATAACCTTATCATAGCTGCCGCTGCCATCAGCCCGTGGGCGCATACGGTCATGAACCGCCGGCCGGCCATCCAGACTAAGGACTAAACTGATCGTATTATCATTAAGGTACTGAATAATATCATCTGTCAGCAGTAACGCATTCGTAGTCAGTGTTAATTTAAACACCTTACCTGTCTCAGTCTCACGTTTTCTCACATAACTAACAACATGACGGACAGTATCCATATTTAAAAGCGGCTCCCCGCCAAAAAAGTCCAATTCACAATGACGGCGTTGCCCACTATTTTCAATAATGAAATCAACAGCCCGTTCACCAACCTCTTTGGACATCAGTCCACGGCTATGGCCAAAATCACCTGTCCCTGCAAAACAGTAACCGCAACGCAGGTTGCAATCATGAGCCACATGCAAACACAATGATTTCACCAGTGGCTTATCCCGAAAGGTTAGCGGCACGGTTAATTCAGGGGAAAACAATTGTCCAGCTGCCATCAGTTCCTTTAGTTCAGTCAAAGCTTCAGTAAGCGCAGCTGCTTCATATTTATCTGTAAGGGCGGCAACAACTTCCGCCTCGTTGACACCGTTAAAAATATCTAATATATCGTACACTAAACTATCAACAACATGCACGGCACCACTATTAATATCAAGAACAATGAATAGCTCGTTTATATTAAATTTATGAACTTGCATTGTAATTCCTTTCTCAAAAAAGTAAGCCCCTTGTCTTGGTCAAGGGGCTGCTGCACTACGCCTGCTGCTGGCAAACCTGATTGCCGACAGTGCAGGAAGTCTTGCAGGCCGACTGACAGGAAGCCTGGCATTCTCCACAGCCGCCAGTCTGTACTGTTTGAGTGAGTGATGCTTTATTAATTGTTACAACATGCTTTTTCATAGTCAATTCCCCCCCTTACCTATGGAATATGTAATTACTTCTTACTTTACTATTTTAGCCCTTTTATTAGCAGTAAGCAATAGGAAAAGGAGATCGCCCTGCCACTAACTACAGGGCTTACCCCTAAATCATTATTTATTTTTAGTAGCCGGGGCCGGAGTCAGAACGATTTTAACAGGCAGGCTGGACGCACCCGGTGGTGAAAATGTCAACCACAGCGATTGTCCGCCTGCATAGTCGCCAAGATGAGTAACCTCATTGTCTTTCTTAGTACCAAAAAACAGTTTATCGGCTGGGGTTCCGATCGTATATTCTTCCTGATAGCGATATTTTACCTTCATCCCACCTGCATACGCCCCACCCCGGGGATTTAAATAGACGGCATAGTTATTGTCAAACGCTGTAGGTAAAAACAGCTTGTACATAACACCATAGTTGCCATAGTTAAGAGTCTTTGAACCATCGGTGGCATCAATACCGCTAACATAAGTATCAAGCTTGTTATCAGCCAGGGTAATAGCCATTACGCCATCCTGGGCCGGATTATAGACTTGGCTGGGAACAAGCAAGCGGTCCCGGCCAGGGAAGGTTCCCCTAAGCCGGTGATTGGTGTTTGGCAATACACTGGCCGTGGCAGCAAATATAGCCGGATCAGCATCAACAGGCAACATCATAATAACAACTTTAACAGGTATTTTGCTCTGGAAGTCATAGATACCATTAACAAGTTCATCTGACGCAACAGCAGTCTTATTAAGGATTGGTTCTAACAAGGCTGTCCCTTTGGCAGGCACCTCAATAAGCTCGTTCTCCGCTTGGTTTAGATAATTCATTTCAGCAGTTTTGCCTATTGCCAAATAATCCAAACCCGGACCACCCAGTCCATACTGATTGACTATAACATCAGTTGCTGTGTCCGAATCGTTGACCAAGAGAACAACAATTTTTTTTAACTCCCTGGTAGCATTAACATGGTGAAAAAATAGCCGGATATCACCACTTACGGTATCCTGGTACATAATACCATCATCTTCCACCATCTCCGGACTGTCTGATAACAGCAGCGTGCCGCCTTGGTCGGTCATCGTAATAGGCAATTCTGCTAGGTGAAGCATATCAATACCTGCCGGAAAACCGGACTTGGCCAGCGTAAGCTGAGGTGTAGAAACACAACTAACGGCAAGTGTAACAGCCACGGCCACACTTACCTGACACAACAAATTCGACAAAAATATACCTCCTAATAAGATCAGGGAAAGTTAGACTTTCTAGCTGAACAATGGTTGATCACCTACCGGTATTATAACAGACTCTATCCTGTCCTTCAACCGTTGGCGGAGTTTACCATAAGGACGCCAGCTTCCCATAGACTTGCGCCCTAAGCAGCCGCAGGCGAAATTCCCATAAACCATATTTGGGCCGGGGGATATTGACACGGTTGAGCTGATAGACATCGCCGCTTGTCGTACCTAAACCAGGCCGGCCAGTGCAAGCCCCCGTATAACCGGCTTGCTGCATTGCAGCAATTGTCGCACTATCATATTGGCCATACGGATAGGCCAAAAAATTGACTGACTGCCCCAGGCTAGCCTCGATCACCTGTTTGGAACGCACAAGCTCAGCCAATTGCTCCGGAGGACTAATTTCATCTAACGCCACATGACTATAGGTGTGAGAACCTATTTCTGTTCCCCGTTGCTGCATCACCTTCAATTGTTCCCAGGTCATATATTCGGTTTGACCCACTTGTCCGGCAATAACAAATACAGTGCCTTTCATACCGTACTTTTCCATAATAGGCAAGGCGGTCAAATAATTATCCTCATAACCATCATCAAAGGTAATAATGACTGGCCGGGAAGGCAGCTTCCCACCACCCTGTTTGGCTGCAAACAATTCGCTTAAGGAAATGGCTGTATAGCCATGCTCTGCCAAATACTGCATCTGCTGGTCGAATTCATCGGCATCAATGCTATATATCTCAGGCAAACTGCCCACCTGATGGTAGGCCAAAATAGGCACACCGCCGCCCTGAGCCAGGAGCCAAAGGCTAATTATTAGAATAAAGGCACCAATAACTTGTAAACTTCGTATCATTATTTGTTCATCTCATCTTCTGGTTGGCAAAAGCCTAATGATTGAGCTATTTCTCCCAGCTTGCGCAGGCGGTGATTGATACCAGACTTACCAATCCGCCCTTCCAGGACCTCTACCAATTCAGATAAAGTGGCCTCCGGATAGGCTAGCCGTGCCTCAGCCACCTCCCTGAGCGGTGGCGTCAGCTTATCAAGCCCCATAGCCTCTGCAATAGTCTGGATACTAGCAACCTGACGCACGGCAGCGTTGACAGTTTTTTGCAGATTGGCCGTCTCGCAGTTAACCAGTCGGTTAACCTGGTTGCGCATATCTTTAACAACCCGTACATTTTCAAAAGTCAACAAGGCACTGTGAGCACCAATGATTTGGAGAAAAGCGGTAATGGCATTACCCTCCTTTAAATAGACAATATAGTCATCTTTACGATCAGTCATACGCCCTGGCAAATCAAGCGATTTCATGACTCGTACCAGCGATTTCGCCAGATCGACATTGCCTGTTACCAATTCCAGATGGTAAGAGCCCTCAGGACGGTTAACTGAGCCAGCCCCCAAAAATGCCCCCCTGAGATAGGCCCGACGACAGCAGACTTTGCGAAGAATTCCCCGGTCTGAGTGAACGTTAAGGCCACCGTCCCGCATAATGCCTAACATTGCCAGCAGTTTGTTAACCCCGGGTGACGGTATTACCCGTACATGATAGGTATTATTTTTTTTAAGCCGCCGTCCTCTGGTCACAACCACTTCGGTATTTATATTCGCATAGCCTTTTATCAGACCAAGTACTTTCCGGGTAACAGCCGCATTCTCGCTGCTAAAATTGATACCCAGATTGGCATTACCGCCAATAGACATTGCACCCCCCATCCGGATGAGCGCTGCCAGTTCGGCAGCATCACAACAACTACGCCCACCGGTTATGTGGGCCAACTCATTTTTAACTTCCGTTGAAAACGACAAGGGCCTCAGTCCTTCAGTTAATCTTTTAATTTCTTGATACTTTCCGCCATAATATAATAATCTAACAAGCGCATCCGGTCAGAATTAAGCTTCAAATCGTACACCAGCGACATAAGTGTGCGCGACAGCTTCGCCGGATCATGACGCACCAGATTAGTTTCGCTAACAAGGTTGGCTTTCACTACTTTAATTCCCAATTTTTCAATGGCCTCAATGTCCGGCTCTACCGGATAGGCCCCCTGCTCAGCATAAATTTCCCGCAAATCGGGCGCTATCTCCTGCACATTGATAACCGCAATGTCAATTGTGCCTGGACCAGAATGGTCAAGAATGGCCTTAATGTGATCATAGGCACTATAACCATCAGTTTCACCTGGCTGGGTCATAACATTACAAATATATATTTTAACAGCATCACTATCACTTACAGCCTCGGCAATACCCTTTACCAATAAATTAGGAATAACACTGGTATAGAGACTGCCTGGCCCCAGGATACAGGCATCTGCGTCACGAATGGCCTCTACTGCCCCCTTTAGCGGCCTAACATCCCGAGGCTCAATATATACCTGCTTAATCGTTTTACCTGACAATGGAATCTTTGATTCCCCTTGAACTATAGTGCCATCAGTCATTTCGGCTGCCAGTAACACCCGTTCCGTCGAAGAAGGCAACACTTGTCCACGTACGGCCAATACCTTACTGGACTCTTTAAGTGCCTGTTCAACATCACCAACGATTTCAGTCATAGCGGCGATAAACAGATTACCAAAGTTATGACCGGCTAATTCTCCTGTACCACCAAAGCGGTGCTGAAACAGCTTTTCCATCAGCGGTTCCGTATCAGCAAGTGCCACCAAACAGTTGCGCAAATCACCTGGCGGAATAATCCCCAGATCCGCTCGCAACCGTCCGGATGACCCGCCATCGTCTGCTACTGTGACCACTGCCGTAAGATTACTGGTAATACTTTTTATTCCCCGCAATAGCACAGACAAACCTGTGCCACCACCGATAACAGTAATCGCCGGGCCGCGGTTGAGCTTACGTTTTTCAAAAATAATTTCCACAAGCTTATCAGAGCCTTCAGGCACCAATACACTAATAACAGACTTTATAATCTGCTGCGTTGCCGCCAGCATAACACCTAGACCAAGCACAATAATGGCAGTGCCGGCAACGGTAGTCACAGCATAATAGTATTTTCCTGTCGTCAGATAAAACAACCGGAAGATAGCTTCTTCCATTACACCAATATATTTATAGTTAAAAACAATGGCCAAGCCTAAGCTGGCACAAATAACACCTGCAGAAAATAGCAGCAGCCAACGCTTGAACTTCATTCCCGGATATAGCCACTTTAAAAAATGCATTCCGTCACCCCCGAGCAGGTGATAAACGCCCATCTGCTTCGTTGCTCTTGTGGGCGCTCCCTCCGACGTACTTCCGAGTACGACTGCGGTCGCGTCCTCATCGCGCCTTGCAGCTGGACATTTCTAACCTGCTCTAATCTTGTAGTATTTCCGTTATTCAGATGGGCGTTTAGAACCTGCCGCCCCCCGTTATTCAATAACATTGTGCTTTATATCCCGATGTTCAACATTAACCTTAAAGCCTTTGCCTTTCAGGTATTCAAACATCTTCTCCGCAATAAATACCGAGCGATGTAAGCCTCCAGTGCACCCGATAGCAATAATTAACTGGCTTTTCCCCTCTTTGATATAGTGAGGAACAAGAAAATCAACCAGACCTGACAGCTTTTCCATAAACTGCTGGGTAACAGGCCATTTCCAGATATAGTCACCCACTACGGCCTCACGTCCGCTTTTGCGACGCAAAGACTCAACATAAAAGGGATTGGGCAAAAACCGAACATCCATTACCAAATCAGCATCAAGTGGCATACCATGTTTAAAACCAAAAGATACGACCGTAACTGTCATGCGCTCATGTTCGTGCTCTTCTGCAAACAGGGCCGTAATCTTACCGCGCAGCTCGGCAGTAGAGAGTCCAGAGGTATCAATTATATGTGTAGCCCGTCCCCTGATTTGCTCCAGTCTGTCCCGCTCCCGGCTTATGCCCTCACTGATCCGGCCATGAGGGGCCATAGGATGACGGCGGCGGGTTTCCTTATAACGGCGGATAATTGTTGCATCTGAGGCTTCCAGAAATAATATCTCATAAAGTAAACCCTGGTTCTCCATCCCCTCCAGCACCTGAACCAATTTATCAAAAAATTCGCCGCCGCGAATATCCACCACCAGCGCAATTTTGGTAACCTTGCCGCCAGATTGGGCACATAGTTCAGCAAATTTAGGGATTAGCATAGGCGGTAAATTATCTACACAAAAATAACCCAGATCTTCCATAGCACGTACCACCTGGGACTTTCCCGCCCCTGACATTCCAGTAATAATTACCAGCCGAAAGTTATCTATCATCCTGTACACCTCTATCTTTTGTACATTTAGTTTCGTAAAATGCCTATATCTACCGTTATTTTTCCTAAGACTGTTCCGCTCTTTTTTAAATTATAGGGTAGTATGGGAAAAAAAGCAAAAGCAGTTCCTGCTATTTAGTAACAGGAACTGACGTAATCGCCTTAATTCAACACATATTTCTCAATGGCTTCCGCTACCCCATCGGCATCATTGGAGAGGGTTTCCAGTCGGGCAGCTGCCTTAACAGCATCACCGGCATTGCCCATAGCAACCCCCCAGCCGGCATATTTGATCATATCCAGATCATTGCCACTATCGCCAAGCGCCATAACCTCTTCCTGCCTAATCTGCAGCTTATCTGCTAAGAAGGCCAAAGCCCGGCCCTTATTGGCCAGTGGATGGGTGATTTCCAGAAAAGTAGGTTTGGATATTGCCACCGTTAACTGATTGTCAAACCGTGTTTTCACGATGTTATAGGCTGCTTTAATATCTTCTGCTGTCGACATGGCCAGCATCTTGGTCGGTGGTTGCTCGGCAGCATATAATCTGTCACCAATAGCATTGGCCGGTGCTCCTGAGAACCGCTGATAATATGCTGCATGTTCATCCAGTTCCTTTACATACAGTTTATCATTCATATAAGTTTGAATATACCAATTGTGTTCCCGGCATAAGCCCAACACTTCCAGCGCAAGTTCCCTTTCAACCGGCTGATGTAACAAGGTTTCGCCAGACAAACACGACTTAATTAAAGCACCGTTATAGGTAATAAGTGGTACATCAAGTTTGAGCTGCTTGGCATACACCAAGGCTGAACAATACATCCGCCCTGTGGCAATAGTCACAGTTACCCCCCTCGACACAGCCTTACGGATGGCTTCGCAAGCCCGCGGTGAAACAGCTAATTTGCTATCTAATAAAGTATCATCCAAATCTATCGCAATAAGTTTTATTGTCATTGTTTCTCCTTTTAGAAAAAGATAACTATCGATCCTGTATTATCTTTGTCAATGTAAAGCTGCATAGCGTCATAAGTAAAATACCGGTAAATGAAGCCACCACACTGGAAATTTGAAACCCGGGCAATGCTTCAACTACCATGAATGGTGTAAAAATATTAGTCATAAAGGTAATGCCGCCCAAAGTCAGCAAATTGAAAGGCAAAGCAGCAATCATCAGCAGAGGTCGAATGGCGGCATTTGCCAGACCGACAATCACTCCACCGAGCAGTGTACCGCCCAAGGTGTCTACAAATACCCCTGGCAATTCAATCACCAGCATAATTAGAATCACCGCATTAATAATAATCCGCAGTAAAAAACCAGTCACCGCTCTTACTCCTTCCACCGCCAGTGAACTCACTTAAACAAAGCTGAATACAAATCTTCAGGAAAGGATTTGGCCCCACCTAAAGCAACGTATCTTCTATATTATATCCCAAAGGACAAAATTCCGGCAATAATAAAGTAAATCTATTCTTGCTACCATAAAATCTCCACAGGTACATCGCTTACCTGAGCGGTACCAGTCAATGTCATGGCGGCGCTGAGCTCTGCTTTGTATTTATTTAAAACAAATTCTACTCCTTCCCTGCCGCCGCCTACGGCAGCAATGGCCAGTGGCCGGCCAAGCAGCACAGCATCAGCGCCTAGTGCCAGCATCTTAAGAACATCGGCACCGCTGCGAATGCCGCCATCTACCAAGACTGTCATTTTTCCTTTTACAGCCTCCGCAATATACGGCAGCACTTCTGCTGTACCAGGAGTATGGTCAAGTGCCCGCCCGCCATGATTAGAAACAACAATGGCATCAACTCCGGCCTGCCAGCAAGACTCTGCATCATCAGGAGTCATAATACCTTTGACGATAAAGGGAATGGTTGTATGATTCTTTATATATTCAAGCTCCTGGATGGTTTTAGGGCCTACCGGCTGTCCTGCATTGGTCATATTGACAAGGGCAGCCGCATCGATATCTATACCAAACGCCGGGCAGCCAGCCGCCGCAGCCTGCTTGGCCAGTTCCACTATCTTTTCAGTTTCTCTAGGTTTTATAATCGGTATACCCCAGCCCGCCTCCCTGGCAATAGCAGCCATACCTGCGTCAAATACTAGTGGGTTGGGACCATCACCAGTCATAGCAATACTACCGGCCTGGCGGCAACCGCTGACAATAGCCTGAGTATATTCTTCTTCTGTCATCGCACCATTCATATTAAGTGCAATACCACCAATAGCAGCACTAATCACCGGCATTACTAAATCTATGCCAAATAGCCGGCAAGACAAGTCCGTCTTTTTCACATCATGAACAGTTCTCAGGTTCAACCGGCATTCTGCCAAGGCTTGTACATTATGACGAAAAGCAGTTCCAGTCCCTAAACCACCCATACCAGGCACTTCTCCCGCACAAACAACACCATTACAAACCGGACAAACCCGGCAAACACCGGCAAACCGTTTTTGGGCTGCCATTTTTAGACTATTTATATCCATGTGTAAGATCCTCCTGGAATTAGATATTATACTTTGTTGAAATTCTTTTTTATCAGGCAAATTCCTGCTGCCTCACCTACTAACAAGTATAAAATTCATCAGATTGATTATATTACAGATATATTGGATTCCACAAATAAATAACAGTTGTTTTAGGAGGTTACACGATGACGGTAATGGACAAAATAAATTCCCAAACCCGTACCATCATGAACGCAATCTTAGATCAAGAACCATTAAACTACATTGAGGCGGCCGGATTATACAGCATCGTAGCCCAAGGACGTTTCAATGTCGCTCTCCTGCAAGTCATGTACAATCATGCCCATGATCCCGAACTCAAAACCCTCATTAAAGAAGCCATCAACCACCACACTGAAATGACCATTGAAGAAGCAGAGGATAAGCTCTTGGACAGCGACGGTCATACCCCTGCCTTCCATTTTGTCAAACGAAACCTGCATGACTCACCTGTTAACATCCCCGATGATGCCCGGATGTCTGATCAGGAAATAGCCATTGCCGTAGGCACAATGGCCAAAGCTGCCCAAACGGTCGTGTTAACCGCTCTTCACAGTTCTTACCAATTGGACGTTGCTCTCTTGTATCGAAAAGCCTTAGACCATGGGTTGGATTTTGACTACCGTCTGCTGCAGCTTATGCTCAACCGTGGCTGGTTGCCACATCTCACTAAAATTTCACATTAAAAAGAGTCGCGCACCTGCGCGACTCTTTTAATGCCAGCATTAGATTTTTGCGAATTGATCCTTGCCTACACCACAAACCGGACACTGCCAGTCTTCGGATACTTCTTCAAAAGGGGTTCCTGGTTGAACTCCATGATCTAAGTCACCTTGGGCCGGATCGTATTCATACCCACATACCATACACTTGTATTTCTCCATCGAAAATCACTCCTTTTTAATAATTAAATTACTTATCCCAATTTTACTATTTTAGGAATGATAATGCAAATAGATTTGTCCTTGTTTTACCAATAACTTCTACAAATTTTTGCTACGAAAAAAGTTATATACTGCCTCAGCGGCAGGAAGATTCATCCCGTCAACCTTGGCAAGTTCTCCCACCTCGGCGGCCTTGATTTTGGCTAGGCTGCCAAAATGATCCCAAAGCGCCTTACGGCGTTTAGCACCAATACCCGGAATATGGTCAAGCACCGAAACCAGGTTACGCTTTGAGCGTAGTTTTCGATGATAAGTGATAGCAAACCGGTGAGCCTCGTCACGGATGCGCTGCACCAGATAGAGCGATTGGGAGTGCCGTGGCAAAATCAGCGGTTCACTAATTCCCTCCCGAAAAATATACTCAAACTCTTTGGCCAGGCCAACAACCGGCACTTTTGTAAGGCCGGCGGCGCGGATCAACGTGAGCGCGGCATTAAGCTGGCCTTTACCACCGTCAATAATGATTAAATCAGGAATAGGCCCCTTCTCCAGCGCGTCACGGTAACGCCGCCCAACTACCTCCTGCATAGATTTAAAATCGTCAGGTTTACCCTCTACGGTTTTGAGCTTATAGCGGCGATACTCATTTTTATTCGGCTGACCATCTTCAAACACTACCATCGAAGCCACCGTTTCTGAGCCCTGAATATGGGAGATATCAAAACATTCAATGCGCTGCGGTACAGCGGACAGCTCTAAATACTGCCCAAGCTCAGCCGCCGCTCCGGTGGTTTTGTCAACATCAGCTTCCAGGCGGACTGCTTGTTCTTCCAGTACAGTAGCGGCATTACCTGCCGCCATGTTAACTAAATCCTTCTTCGTACCGCGTTTTGGCGTTTCCACCTGTACCCGACCGCCCTTACTGCTGCTCAGCCAGTCAGCCAGCAATTGCTGCTCTGCTAATTCCAGAGGCAACAATATTTCTCGGGGAATAAAGGCCGCTTGGCTATAATACTGCTTGATAAAAGCCTCCAGAATGTTCTGGTCGGTTTCATCCTCGCCTCCTAATAGTATAAAGTGGTCACGGCCCACCATCTTACCACTGCGAATGAAGAATACCTGCGCACAGATTCCAGCAGCCGACCGGGCCAGTCCAATAGCATCCTGGTCACCACTGCCTGTCACAATATTTTGCTTCTCCATAATCTTTTCAACTGCGGTGAGCTGGTCGCGTAACCGGGCCGCCTGCTCGAACTCCAATTCTTCTGCCGCCTCGACCATAAGCCGCTTGAGGTTTTTGGCAACTGCATCGCTGCGGCCTTCAAGAAACAAGGTCACGGCTTTTATCATTTCACTATAGGTCTCCTGGTCCACTTTACCGGCACAAGGAGCCAGGCAGCGTTTGATGTGATGCTCCAAACAAGGCCGCTTGGCCGCAAGTTTGCGGCAGGAGCGCAGTGGAAACAGCGTCTTTAGCAGCCGCAGCGTTTCATGCACCGCCCCGGCGCTGGTGTACGGACCGAAATACCGGGCCCCATCTTTTAGTACCTTACGGGTAGCATACACCCGCGGGAAATCTTCACAAGTCACTTTGATATAGGGATAGGTTTTGTCGTCCTTCAAGCTGATATTATACTTAGGACGATGTTTTTTTATCAGATTACACTCTAGGATCAGTGCTTCAATTTCTGACGCGGTAATAATATATTCCAGATCGGCAATATGCGCCACCAGCGCCAATACCTTGCCAGAATGGTTGCGGCTGGACTGAAAATAGGAACGCACCCGGTTTTTTAAATTAATGGCTTTACCAACATAGATAATCCGGCCTTTATCGTCTTTCATCAGATAAACGCCCGGCTTATCCGGTAAAAGTGCCAACTTTTCTTCCACCACGGGAGATATTACAGAAATAACCGTAACCTCCTTTACTGGCGCGGGCCACGGGCTAGAATAGGAGCTAAATACTGACCAGTATAGGACTGGGACACAGCAACCACCTGCTCTGGTGTTCCCTTAGCCACAATGGTCCCGCCCTTATTCCCGCCCTCTGGTCCCAAGTCAATAATATAATCAGCGGTCTTAATCACATCCAAATTATGTTCAATCACCACAACAGTATCCCCACCATCAACCAGTCGCTGTAATACCTCTAGCAACCGGTGAATATCAGCCGTATGCAGCCCGGTTGTCGGTTCATCCAGAATATACAGCGTTTTACCGGTACTACGGCGGGCCAATTCAGTAGCTAGCTTAATTCGCTGGGCTTCACCGCCTGACAGTTGGGTAGCTGGCTGCCCCAACTTAATATACCCTAACCCAACATCCTGCAAGACCTGTAGTTTACGGTGAATCTTCGGGATGTTTTGGAAAAACTCCACTGCTTCATCCACTACCATATTAAGCACATCAGCAATGCTCTTGCCTTTATAGCGCACTTCTAATGTCTCGCGATTATACCTGGCCCCTTTGCAAACCTCACAGGGCACATAGACATCCGGTAAAAAGTGCATTTCAATCTTGATAATCCCGTCGCCTTTGCACGCTTCACAACGGCCACCTTTGACGTTAAAGCTGAACCGGCCTGGTTTATAACCGCGCATCTTGGCTTCCGGCGTCTGGCTATAAACCTCGCGGATGTTGTCAAACAGGCTAGTATAGGTGGCCGGATTCGAACGCGGCGTACGGCCAATGGGGGATTGATCAATGTCAATTATTTTATCAATATACTCCAGGCCGCGAATCCCGTCATGGGCACCTGGCCGGGTGCGACTGCCGCGATACAGCTGACTGGCCAGACCCTTGTACAGTATTTCGTTAACTAAGGTACTTTTTCCTGAACCGGACACACCGGTAACAGCTGTAAATACTCCCAGTGGAAAACGGGCAGTGAGCTTTTTAAGGTTGTTTTCCTTCGCGCCAATAACCTCTAACCATTTGCCATTAGTCTGCCGCCGTATGGCAGGCACCGGAATGGCCTGACGGCCACTTAAATATTGTCCGGTAATAGAAGCCTCACAGGCCTTAATTTCTTCTACCGTGCCTTGGGCAACAATGGTTCCGCCACCCTCCCCGGCTGCCGGCCCAACATCAATAATGTGGTCGGCGGCATACATTGTGTCTTCGTCATGCTCAACCACTAAGAGCGTGTTGCCCAGATCCCGCATATGCTTTAAGGTAGCAAGCAGCCTGTTATTATCACGCTGATGCAGACCAATACTGGGCTCATCCAGGATATAAAGCACCCCCACCAGACCAGAGCCAATCTGGGTAGCCAGCCGAATACGCTGGGCCTCGCCACCGGAAAGAGTACCGGCCGCCCGGTCAAGCGTCAGGTACTCAAGACCAACATTAAGCAAAAAGCCTAGACGGGCATTGATTTCTTTTAGTATTTGCCTGGCAATAACCGTTTCCCGCTCACTAAGTGTCAGGCTGCTAAAAAATTCCTGGGACTCAGCCACCGTCATCCTTGTAACTTCATTTATATTCTTCCCGCCGATCTTGACAGCCAGCGCCTCTGGTTTAAGCCTAGCCCCCTTACACGTCGGGCAGGGCTTGGAGCTCATATATTCCTCAATTTCTTCCCGCGACCAGTCAGAAGTGGATTCACGATGCCTACGGGCCAGCAGTGGCAGCACGCCTTCAAAGTTAGAGTGATAGGTCTTTTTTTCACCATACATATTTTCGTAATGAAACGTAAATTTTTTATCTAGTCCTGCTCCATTTAAAATAATCTCTTTAAGGTCATCAGTTATCTTTTCCCAGGTATCATATATCGTATGTCCGTATTGCTCTAATACCGCCTCTAATTGACACATAAAATAAGAATTAACACTCTTGCTAAGCGGCGCAATAACCCCATCAATAAAGGCCTTACTTGGATCTGGAATGACTAATGCTGGATCAATCTCCAGGTTGTTGCCCAACCCCGTACAATCCGGACAAGCGCCAAAAGGACTGTTAAAGGAAAACATCCGCGGCGCAATCTCGGGCAGACTAATACCGCAGTCCACACAGGCAAAATTCTGGCTGAACATAAGTTCCTTAGACCCGCCGACATCTACAGACACAATACCACTGCCCAATTTGAGTGAGGTCTCCAGCGAGTCAGCTAAGCGGCTGCCGATCCCGTCGCGCACTACAATGCGGTCAACTATCACTTCAATAGTATGTTTCTTATTTTTTTCAAGCTTGATTTCATCGGTAATATCATGGATTTCGCCATCCACCCGTACCCGGACGTAGCCATTCTTACGAATGTCTTCCAACACCTTCTGATGCTCGCCTTTTTTACCACGCACCACCGGAGCCATTACACTCAGCCTGGCACCTTCGCCCAAAGCCATCAATTGGTCAACCATCTGCTCTACCGTCTGCTGGCTGATCGGCTTGCCACATTTGGGACAATATGGTCGGCCTGCCCGGGCAAATAATAGACGCAGGTAATCATAAATCTCAGTTACTGTACCCACCGTTGAACGGGGGTTACGGCTGGTGGTCTTTTGGTCAATCGATATGGCTGGTGACAACCCCTCAATATAGTCAACATCCGGCTTGTCCATCTGCCCCAAAAACTGACGGGCATAAGCTGACAGCGACTCCACATAGCGGCGTTGACCTTCGGCATAAATGGTATCAAAAGCCAACGAGGATTTGCCTGAACCGCTCAGGCCGGTAATAACCACGAGTTGATCGCGCGGAATGGTTATGTCAATATTTTTTAAATTGTGCTGTCTGGCACCCTTTACAATAATACTATCTGGCATTGTCGGTTCCCCTTTTTAGACTATATATATTAATTGATATTAATTATTTGATCTTTATATTATACCAGTATTCCACCGATATTGATAGCAGCTAGAAAGCAAAAATACTACTTGTCCTTTCTGATTGTAGCAGGTAGAATGATAATATAAATTCGAAAAAATGATCGAGGGAGGTACGTATGAGCGAAGAACGTTTTGACCGGCTTGAGCAAATGATTGGAGAAACCCAAAACCAAGTAAGCCAAACCCAAAACCAAGTAAGCCAAATGCAAAACCAAGTAGGCCAAATGCAAAACCTGATGGAACAGCTAATTAAAATGGTTGGTCATAATAATGCTGTTACCGAAGAACTTCGGGAACGCATGGATAAGCTGGAAACCAAGGTTGACTGTATGGAAACACAAATGCAAACTGGTTTTGCCGGACTTACTGCCATGGTTAATCTGCTGGGCGAGAAAGTGGATACTATTCCTCATCTCGAATCCAAACTTGAAACACTTAATGATTACATTTTGGATCAAGCAGCTGATATTCGCATGCTCAAAAAAGCACGCTAAAACAATAATTATGCACCGAAACCACCCGGCTCACGCCGGGTATTTTTTAATTTTCAACATACTACTTTTTCTGTCGTTTAGCAGATTTACCAGCAACTTTTGCCTTTACCGGTCCCACTCCTGCCTTTTGCCGCAGTTCAACAATCATATCTCTAAGTTCAGCCGCTCGTTCAAATTCCAATAACTTAGAGGCCTGGCGCATTTCTTTTTCCAGATTAACAGCCAGTTCCAACATATCATCCCGCTGCATATTGCCAATGCGATCGACTTTGTAGTTCGCCGGAGTTTCCGCTACCTTGGTGGTTTCAATAAGTTCTTTTACCCGTTTTTCAATGGTTTTGGGAGTGATGCCATGCTCAGTGTTATAGGCCAGCTGAATTTCCCGGCGACGATTCGTCTCACTCATGGCCCGGCGCATAGAATCAGTAATTTTATCAGCATACATAATAACTTTGCCATGGGCATTACGGGCTGCACGGCCAATTGTCTGAATCAGTGAGGTATCAGACCGCAGGAACCCCTCTTTATCAGCATCCAAAATTGTCACAAGTGACACTTCCGGCATATCCAGACCTTCCCGCAGCAGGTTTATTCCAACAAGCACATCATGCACCCCGGCCCGCAAATCCCGGATAATCTCCACGCGCTCAATTGTCGCAATATCTGAGTGAAGATAGTTGACCTTAATCCCCATGCCTTTCAAATATTCTGTTAGGTTTTCCGCCATTTTCTTAGTTAGCGTCGTCACAAGCACCCGCTCATTGACTGCCATACGCAATTTGATTTCATCCAGTAAATCGTCCATTTGTCCTTTAATGGGACGAACCTCGATTTCAGGATCGATAAGACCTGTCGGACGAATAATCTGTTGGACAACCTGACTGGCTGCTTTCAGTTCATACGCAGCCGGGGTTGCCGAAACATAGACAATCTGATTAATTCGTTCGTCAAATTCGTCAAAAGTCAGCGGCCGATTATCAAATGCCGACGGCAAACGAAAGCCATTCTCCACAAGTGCTTCCTTGCGTGAACGGTCACCGGCGTACATAGCCCTGACCTGTGGCAGCGTAACATGAGACTCATCAACAACAATGAGAAAGTCTTCCGGGAAATAGTCTATCAGCGTATAGGGTGACTCACCTGGCTGACGCTGGGTAAGATGCCGGGAATAGTTTTCAATCCCTGAGCAATAGCCCATTTCTAACATCATTTCCAGATCATAACGAGTGCGCTGATCAAGACGCTGAGCTTCTAATAGCTTGTTATTTGCCTTAAGATAGGCCAACCGTTCATCTAGTTCGGCTTCAATATCTCCTACCGCACGCAGCATGTTTTCCCGTGAGGTAACATAGTGAGAAGCCGGATAGACAGCAATATGTTTACGTTCAGCGATAATTTCACCTGTTAGCGTATCGATTTCCAAAATCCGCTCAATTTCATCGCCAAATAACTCCACCCGCAAAGCCTTTTCACCATATGCTGCCGGATAAATTTCAACAATATCGCCACGCACCCGGAAAGTACCGCGGGTAAAGTTATAATCGTTACGCTCATACTGAATTTCCACAAGTTTGCGCAGAATGTCATCCCGATCTTTGGTTTGTCCCTGCCTAATTGACAGCACTAACCCCCGGTATTCATCAGGCGAGCCTAAACCATAGATGCACGACACACTGGCCACAATAATGACATCCCGTCGCTCAAATAGAGAACTGGTTGCTGAGTGACGCAGCTTATCGATTTCATCGTTAATCGCAGCGTCTTTC
The DNA here is from genome assembly GCF_057319775.1 of Sporomusa sp. 246TCP1. Lineage (NCBI taxonomy): Bacteria > Bacillati > Bacillota > Negativicutes > Selenomonadales > Sporomusaceae > Sporomusa > Sporomusa sp. 246TCP1. Next base: position 3,486,449 of record NZ_CM170492.1, read on the forward strand.
TCAATATACGTATCTGTCTGCGCAATATAGGCTTCCGGCTGATAGTAATCATAATAACTTACGAAATACTCTACCGCATTATTCGGAAAAAACTCTTTAAACTCGCTGGCCAATTGAGCCGCAAGTGTTTTATTATGTGCAATCACCAGTGTTGGTTTTTGCACAGCTTCAATAACTTTGGCCATGGTAAAGGTCTTGCCCGTACCAGTAGCTCCTAACAGAACTTGCGCTATATCACCGCGGTCAATCCCCGCCGCCAATTGAACAATAGCCGGCGGCTGATCACCAGTAGGCACAAACGGGGCTTCTACCTTAAAGGGAATACTGCCTTCATGATGAACCGTATTGAGTTTTGGTACAGTTGCCATAATTATCACCTATATGATTTATTCACGCTGTTTCTAGCGTTTTCTAAACTTATCTTCAAGCCAATCAATTAACCCATACCGATTGGTAATCATTTCAACATAAAACAACTCGTCCCCCTCTGGGACTAAGATTACGCCTAACCGGCGTTCACCTTGTTTAAACTTACTATGCTTACGAACTTCCTTGCCTGCCCGCTTGAAAATAATGCTGAACTCTTCCGTGGCCTGACTAATCGCGGCTGCCAAATCATACCGGCTATTTATCGGCAAACCAGCCACGTTAATAATGATATCGCCAGGCTTAAACACGTTAGCTGCCGGTGAGTCACCCACCGTATCAAGCACCATAAGTCCATAAGATGGTGGCACAAAACGAGGTGGCACCTCCATTTCACGGCGGTTATCCAGTTGGATAAGCAGTTCATGGCCAAGTGGGGACAAAATGGCGGCAAACACTTGCAGCCAAACATATTTTGCTGATAACAGTGCCAGCACTAGCAAGAGGATGCTGTAACCAGCCAGGTGTAGCGCAGAATGCCACCGTCGCTGCTGTGGTAAACTGGCTATTGCCATGTCAGTATAACCCAGGGCCGCGACTACCGGCGCCATCACATAGAGCAAGCTCGATCCACTTGGTGGCTCCTGGACGACTGTTAGTAATGGCCACCATTCCGGCATTTTCATGACACCACCAGAAATAGTACCTGACGGCATAGTCACCGCCACCAGGATAACCAGCGGTAATGGCCAGAAGTTCTGCAGGCTAAAGGCTCCCACCAACCGCCCATCTTGTTTCTTGACAATCATGGGCATCGCACTATAGCTGCCGCTAATGGCAATTAACAGGCTCTCGGTAATGTGGAGTACAGCTACCAGTGACAGTACTTGTGGTACGTTAACCTCAGGCCAGCCAAAGATAATATTTGCTAATGCCACCAGCCCCCCGGCATAAGCAAAACACAAAAAACGCATATTGATAAGCATGAGCGCCAAAGCCACCGGCCAGATATAATTAAGACCAAGCTGATTCAGCGTGACGCCAACAATTGTCAACAAAAAACTGCCAGTAATACCACCAATAAGCCCATATACCCCTGCCAGCAATATTTGCTTCGTCAAGCTATATTTATAAACACCGAACATTTGCCTCTGGCTTTTTTGCATCTGCCAATACTGATAGCCAACCAGCGCTAGAATTAGCCAAAAATTAACATCCACTACTACATCCAATGTCCCGCGAATAATAAGTGAAATTAGATCAGACCATGGGAACACCTTGTCTCACCTCAATGCAGAATATATATAGCAGATAAGGGTTGGTTTATAAAATTATAAACCAACCCTCGCCTTTAGTACAGTACTACATTTTGCTTTTCAAAACCTCAAGGGCTTTATCCAGTTGAACATCTTTATCTCTACTTTCCGGCAATTGAACTACAATATCTGGTTCAATGCCCACACCATTAATGGACCTGTCGTTCGGCGTCAGATACTTGGCAATAGTCAGCTTAATTGCAGAACCCTCATCCAGGCGAACGATTGTCTGAACAGAACCTTTACCATAGGTCTTGGTACCAATCAGTGTGCCTACGCCAGTATCTTGCGCTGCCCCGGCTACGATCTCTGAGGCGCTGGCACTACCACCGTTAACCAAAATAGCGATCGGATATTTCGCGGCTTCCAACTTGGAAGAATGAGTTTCGCGTTTTCCATCGCGAGTAACCACTGAAACCACCGGACCCTTGGGAACAAACTGGCTAGCCACCTTAACACTCTCATCCAAAAGTCCGCCAGGATTATCCCGCAGATCGAGCACCATAGCTTTCAGTCCTTGTTTTTCCAGTTCCTGTAATTTATGAACAAAATCATTGCCTGTATTTTCATTAAACATGGATATCCGAATATAACCAATATTATTATCGAGCATTTTTCCAGCCACAGTCTTAATCTGAATGTTGGAACGGGTTAAGGTATAATCTTGTACCTCCTGCTCACGCATAATGGTTAATACAACCTGACTGCCTTCCGGACCCCGAATTTTACTGACAGCTTCATCAAGCGCCAGGTCTTTGGTATCTTGACCATCGATCTTAATAATCTGGTCACCACTTTTAATCCCGGATTTTTCACCAGGTGTGCCCTCAATCGGAGCGATTACGGTAAGCATTTTATCCTTAGTACCAATAACAATACCTACCCCCCCAAAAGAGCCTTCAGTCTCAATCATGAACTCTTTGAACATTTTGGCATCCATATAGAGAGAATGTGGATCATTAAGAGACTTTACCATCCCCTTAATTGATCCGGCTATCAGTGTTTCTACCGGTACCGCTTCTACATAACGAGACTTAACAACCTGTAATGCCCTTAATACCTTCAGCGTACTGACAACATCTGATGACCATGCATTCATCAGATATAAAAAGCCGGCCGATGTCGTCAGAAATGTCACTAACACCAATACTACGGCGCCAAAAATTAGTTTACGGCGACTCAATAAATACACCTCGCAGAAGTCGCGGGTTCGATACCGGACTTATCCCTTTTTCTTCTTATCCTTTTAACTATATGTTAAATTAGTTGTAAATATTCTAATCTGGAATAAGATTGCCATGCTTTCCGTGTCTTCGTTAAGGCAAATATCCCATGGGGCTGACTGGCGAACCATTTTCCCGCACTTCAAAATGCAAATGCGGACCAGTCGAATAGCCGGTCGAGCCAACGCGGGAAATTATCTGTCCCTTGTGTACCCGGGCCCCCTCTTCCACCAGCAGCTCCGAATTATGCGCATATAATGTCGAAATCCCGTTACCATGATCAATAATAATGGCATTACCATAGCCGCCCATCCAGCCACTGGACACCACGACGCCACTATCAGCTGCCACAACCGCATCACCATAATCAGCACCAATATCAATACCGCTATGGAATCGACCAGTGCCAAAAATCGGGTGTGTCCGCCAACCGAATGGCGATGTAATCGGGCCTGAGGCCGGCCACATTAGTGCCCCACTACCACCTGCCGGACCAGCAGCATTACTGCCTGAAGACTGAATCCGTCTAATCATCTGCTCAATCTGACTAGAGGTTTCCATGAGTTCCCTATATGCCTGTTCAGCCGTGTCACGCTCATTTACAGCTGATTCCAATACCCTTTCACGCTCATTTTTTTGGGATTCAATAAGCGCCTTTTTCGTAGCAGCTTGTGCCTTAAGGTCAGTAATGACTGCCTTGTCCCGCTCAAGTTCGGCCCGTTTCTGAACCACAAGCTCACGTTCGGCCTTTACTTGAGTAACAAGATTTATATCCAGATTAACAACCCGTTTTAACAACTCTGCCCTGGTAGTAAAATCAGCAAAGTCTGTGGCCCCGAATAGAACATCCAGATAATTTACCTGACCATTCTTATAAATATCGCGCATTCTCTTATTAAGGATTTGGCTGCGCTCAGCCAGATTTTTTTCTACTTTAGCTAACAATGCCGTATTCACCGTTATCTGCTGCTCAGTTGCGGCAAGTTTAGATAAAATACTGTTATATTCGCTGGCTGCCGTATCAAGATTACCCTGAATCGTCCGTAGCTGTTCAGAGACACTATCCACCTGCTGTTGGGCCTGCGTCGCTTTATTTTGCTGCATTTCCATCTGCTGCTGAACATCTTCGAGTTCACGCCATTTTTGGTCAACCTCATCCGCCAGCGCCGTTGCCAGTACACCGGCAACTAATAAAATGATCAATAAGACTGATAAAATACGTTTACTAAGCAAAGCTCTCCCCCCTGTTACACCTTCATAAACCGCTTAAGTGAAATAGTACTGCCTAAAGCGCCGATGGCTGTGCCCACAACAAGCAACACAATACTAATATGAGTCAGGAATGGACTCTTAGGTATCAATGGTAAAAAGGCCAACGATTCGTAGACCTTTTCGGTAAGAGTGCTATAGGTCTGGGTCAAAATGAGCATTGCGCAAAGTGCACCACTAAAACCTAATATCATGCCTTCAATCATGAAAGGGAACCTGATAAACCAATCAGTTGCCCCAACATACTTCATAATCCCGATCTCTTTACGGCGGGCAAAAACGGTAATACGAATGGTATTTGAGATGATGAACAAGGCCGCCAGCGCCAGAAAAACAATCAGAATAAGCCCAAAAATCCGGACCAATTTCGTCAAAGCAAACAATTGCTCAATGACTTCCTGGCCATAGTTGGCATTTTCTACCCCTTTAAGCTGAGCAATCGCCTGAGACACCGATTTCACATACTCCGGCTTGTCTACTTTTACTTCAAAGGAATTAGGCAACGGGTTAGTGTCTCCAAGTGCCGTAAGCAAACCTTGCTGCTCGCCTAAACGGTCTTTGAACTTAATCATAGCCTCGCCCTTATCAATAAACATTACCTCTGTTACCCCGGCCAGTTTGGTTATCCTTGTGCCTATCTCCCTCATATCCCGGTCAGATAACCCGTCTTCCATGTATACAGTAATCTGTACCTGGGTTTCCAGGGTAGAAGCAATATGATTAAGGTTGAGCACCATAACCAAAAACATTCCCAAAATTAACAGTGACACCGCCACCGTACTCACAGAAGCAATACTCATCAAGCTGTTACGTCTTAGCGAAGAAATTGCCTCACGCACGAAATATTCAAAGGTTCTAATCTTCATAGCCGTATACTCCTTTTACCTGATCACGAACAATACGGCCGTTTTCAATAGCAATAACCCGTTTGCGCAGCGCATCAACAACAGTTTTATCGTGAGTAGCCATAATAATAGTCGTACCTGCCTTGTTAACGGTATCAAATACCTTCATGATTTCCCATGAGGTATCCGGATCCAGATTGCCTGTGGGTTCGTCGGCAATAACAATAACCGGATTATTGACAATGGCTCTGGCAATAGCCACCCGCTGCTGCTCACCACCTGACAGTTCTGATGGATAGGTACGCACTTTGTGCCTAAGACCGACTAAATCGAGCACATTATGCACCCGTTTTTGCATTTCCCGGTGGGGCGCTTCAACCACCTGCATAGCAAAAGCCACATTGTCATATACAGTTTTATTGGGTAACAACCGGTAATCCTGAAATACTATACCCAAGCCCCGTCGCAAATACGGCACATCTTTTGACAGCATCTCGACGACATTTCGTCCGTTAACAACAAGCCGGCCGCTTGTGGGCAGTTCTTCACGTAAAATTAACTTAATGAAAGTCGACTTACCAGCACCACTCGGCCCGACGATAAAAACAAACTCACCTTTTTGGATATCTACTGTGATATCAGCTAACGCAACTGAGCCATTGCTGTATACCTTCGACACTTCACTCATGTAAATCAATCGTAGAGTACCTCCATCCTAAATTCAAAGACCAAAACATATAGATTATTCGACGTAGATACACAAAACCCTCCTTACTCCCGTACTATTGATTAATGGATTGTTACTTTATCTCATTACTTCAGCAGTTCCAACGTATACAATGTCGTCAGCCCTAACACGCTTAATAAACCAAAATACCACCATGCCACCTTCAAACGCTGCGTCGCTGTCAATTGATAGTAACCATTCCCTTGTGTCTCCTCCCCTCGCCACAATTCAAACAAAGAAAACAAAAAAATAATAAAAACCAAAATGTTATAGGTATATAAGAACACAACACCAATAACAAAACTGCCAATCCACCAAAGTCGTGGCGAGATGGCAGCTGCAATGCGTTCTCCATCTAATGGAGCACAGGGAATAAGATTAAAAATATTTAGCAGGCAGGCAGTATACGAAAGTACCAACATCAACGTACTACCACTCCACAGATAAAAAACCAAACATACCAATGCGCTCAGCGTCCCGGCTGCGGGACCACCAATAGCAATATTGGCTGTCATTTTGGCATTGATGGGTGGCCGGTTTAAGCTAATAACAGCACCAATAAAGGGGATAAAGGTAGGGCCGTTGGCTCTGAGGCCAACAATACGTGAGGCCGCAATATGACCCAATTCGTGAACCAATAGCAGCAAGATAAAACCAATACCGAACTTAACACCAAAGGCGAACGCATAAAAAGCCAGCGATACCAACATAGACACGGCCGTAGAAAGAACACCGCCCACCTGAAATAGCGCCAGTAGTCCTACTATCCCGATCCCGGCCCGGCGCAGTACACGTCGTCCCAGATTAATTACCTGCCAGCAGTTCACAGCATCCCTCCTCCCGGACTAAGCATCTTCTCTGCCTTCGTCACAATGACCGCAGAAGGGTCACTGTAGAGTAAAAAAATCCCGCACATACATCATAGATATGCATGTGCGGGATTTTTTACCCTAACAGAAAGTAAAACTTTCTGCAAACAACACGGCTTGTCACCAAAGGCTTAGCACAAACCGTATTTTCTTTATTATTTTATAGGTTTTTGCGGCTAACTACCTTTTTAACAGCAGCGACAATCGCTTCTTCAGTTAAATTATATTTTTTTAGCAAGTCACCTGGTGTACCTGATTCGCCAAACGTATCCATAACACCCAGACGTTCCATCGGAACAGGTGCATTTTCGACAAGTACCTCGGCAACTGCGCTGCCAAGACCACCGATAATGCTGTGTTCTTCACAGGTCACAATCGCACCAGTGTCACGGGCAGCAGCAATGATGGCCTCTTTGTCAATCGGTTTAATTGAAGCCATATCTAATACCCGGGCACTTATTCCCTGGGAAATAAGCTGCTCTGCTGCATGCCGTGCCGGAGCCACCATGACGCCACAGGCAATAATAGTTACATCTGTGCCATCTGTTAACAGCGCAGCTTTACCAATACGGAATTCATAAGCTTCACCAAAAACATTAGGTACTGCCGACCGTCCCAGACGAATATATACTGGTCCTTTATGCTCAGCAGCAAAATCAATGGCCTGCTTAGTCTCGGTTGCATCAGCAGGTACAATAACCGTCATATTCGGTAATACCCGCATGATAGCGATATCCTCAATGGACTGGTGAGAGGCGCCATCCTCACCGACAGTCAAACCGGCATGAGTGGCAGCAATTTTAACATTGAGCTCAGGATAACAGATTGAATTGCGCACTTGTTCAAACGCGCGACCGGTTGCAAACATAGCGAAAGTTGAAACAAAAGGAATCTTCCCCACAGCGGCTAGACCGGCGGCAACCCCCATCAGATTCTGCTCAGCAATGCCGACATTGAAAAACCGGTCAGGATGCGCTTTGGCAAACACATTGGTCTTTGTCGACTTGGATAGGTCGGCGTCTAATACCACGACATTTTTATTGCGATCACCCAGGTCCTTTAAAGCCAGACCGTAGGCTTCGCGAGTAGCTAATTCTTTACCCATTTTAACTTTGCACCTCTTTCATAGGCGAATGGCTCTGAACGCCCATCTGCACGGGCTGTTACAACAAGACTACTGCCACAAACTGCCGTAAAGCAGTCTCATAGGCGACGGTGTTTCTCCTGCGATCCGTTGCTCAGCGTACTCCGTGTACGCCTCCGCTACGGTTCTCGTCGTGCCTCGCATCTGGGCATTCATAGCCACCCGCGTGTATATTCATGGTTTCTTAAAACCTATTAGTCGGCCATAGCCTCTATTGAGGCTAAGAATGCAACGCACTCTTCTGGTGTGGGGGCTTTACCGTGCCATTCGGCAACGTTTTCCATTTGGCAAACACCTTTGCCTTTAATGGTTTTAGCTACTATCATGGTCGGTTTGTCTTTTACGGTCTTGGCTGCTTGAATGGCATCATAGATGGCATTATAGTCATGACCGTCAATAACAATTACATTCCAGCCAAAAGCCTGCCATTTTTCAGGGATCGGCAGTGGCGACATGACTTCGCTAATCGGACCATCAATCTGCAAACCGTTAAAATCAACAAACGCCGTAAGGTTGTCCAGCTTATAATGAGGAGCAAACATAGCAGCTTCCCATATCTGACCCTCTTCCAGTTCGCCGTCGCCTAACAAGGCATATACCCGGTAATCCCGGGCATCTAGTTTACCAGCCAGTGCCATACCATTGGCAGCACTCAAACCTTGTCCCAAAGAACCGGTAGACATATCCACACCGGGAATTTTTTTCATCTCAGGATGGCCCTGCAGACGGCTGTTAATCTTACGCAGAGTCAATAACTCTTCCTTGGGCAAATACCCCTTCTCTGCCAGTGTGGCATAAAGCACCGGAGCCGCATGCCCTTTGGAGAGCACAAAGCGGTCGCGGTCAGCGTCCTTAGGCTTAGCCGGATCTACCTTCATTTCGGCAAAATAAAGCACTGTTAAGATATCGGCCGCCGATAAGGAACCACCGGGATGACCGGATTTTGCCTCAGTTACCATACGTACAATATTACCCCGAATGGATTTGGCCCGCCTGGCAAGCTCAGTAAGCTGCTGCGGAGTTAGTTTTTGTGACATTCTTTCAACCTCCTATAGTCCTTTAGGGTTAATCCACAATGTTTCAGCAAGCTGAAACGAGTCCATTACTACTAGGTTTGCACTAAACAACATTAATGTGCCAAAACCTGAAACTGGCTAGAAATGTCCAGCTGCGAGGCGCGACGAGGACGTACCCGTAGTCGTACTGGGAAGTACGTCGGAGGGAACGCCCACAGGAGTAACACCGTCGCCTATGAGACTACGATACGTCTCTAGGATGGCAGTAGGCTTGTTGTAACAGCCCGTGTAGATGGGCGTTTATAACCTGTTTCAGCGGTAGGTAGTGAAGCCCTCGCCTAATACCTCATGCGCATCGGTGACAATAACAAAAGCCTGGCAATCAATTCGGTATACCAAGTCCTTGACAGCAGAAACCTCTCTGGTACTTACTACGCAGAAAACAACCTCACGATCGGCATGGGTATAAGCACCGCGGCCTGACAAATAAGTCACTCCCCGCCCGAGCTCAGTCATAATGGCCTCTGACACCTTCTCCGGCAATTGTGACATGATGAAAAAAGCTTTGGCGTTACTTGAGCCTTCTTGCACCAGATCAATGATTTGCGTGGTAACAAATAAAGAAATAAGTCCATATAATGACAACTCCGCACTGCCAAACACAAGACCCGCTGTGGCAATAACGAAAAAATCAACTCCCAAGAGCGCCTGGCCAATACTAATCTTCGTTAATTTATGAATAATAGCTGCTGCCAAATCAGTACCAGCCGTTGTTCCTTTAAATTTGAACACGATTCCCATGCCAACACCAGCAAGAATACCACCATATAAAGAATTAAGCAACAGATCGTGGGTGAGAACAGGAACAAATGGCGCCGATAAATCAATGCTAACCGCTAAAATACCAGCACCAAGCAGTGTATTCATACCAAAGCGGGTTCCCAGGATTTTAACACTAAGCAATAACATGGGAATATCAAAGGCCAACATAGTCATGCCTACCGGCAATCCAAACGTATGGTGGAGCACTGTGGCCAAACCGCTAATGCCGCCAGCCGCAACTTTATTAGGGATTAAAAACATATTAAGAGCCACAGCAGTAATTACCGTGCCCAGCATAATTCCCAAATAGTCACGCAGCCACTTTCTCTTCACCATCGCTTCCTCCTTACTTTTTTACCAGGCTAAGTGCGAGTTCGGCATTTAGAAAAGCTTTGTTACGCAAAATAGTAATACGGTCTTCCCGCTCCCGGTTAGGCTGTTTGCGTTCATCCCACATCTCCCGTATCCTGGCCATCAGGTTGTCGGCCGTTACTGTCTTTAGCGTACCGACATGTTTTTCACCAATAGTTTCGAGGAAGCGATCAATTTTGGGATCATAGGATATACCCGCCATCGGCACATGCATAACAGCAGCAAAAATAAGGGCATGCAGTCTGATGCCAATTAATAGATCCAAATTACCTACCAGCGAGAGTAACTCACTGGTAGAATATTCACTAGGCAGCACACTGGCTTTATTTTTCATGCGTCCGGCAATTTTTTCAGAAACACCGAGGTCATCAGGCCACTGCATGGGGATAAATACCACCTTAGCTCCCAGTTCTTCAATCATCTTGTCAGCAGCATGGCCCATCACCTGTTTAAAATGTCCCCAATCCTTCCATTCCCGCACAGAGATACCAATTAACGGCGCCACACCTTCTTGTCCATACTGTTTCAAAATGCTGCGTCCAATGGTTTTATCCACCGGATGCATGGCCAAAACCGGATCAGCCGTTATATGCACAGGCGGCGCAGTTACCTTTAACCGCTTTAGCTCCTCATAAGAGCCCTCGTCACGAACAGTAATAAGGTCAACCATATTACCAATATAACGCATGGCCCCTTGAGCCAAGGCTCCCCGTACCGGACCAATTCCCTGAGCATACAGCATAACCGGCTTACCCAGCTTTTTGGCCAGCATCATAATACTTAGGTAATAGTAGAGACTGCGGTCACTGGTCACGTCTTGGAGCAAACTGCCGCCACCGCTGATTAACAACTGGCTTTGGGCCAGCACTTTGGCAATCTCCGGGTAATTCAAACGATAGACAGCAGCTACACCGTGCCGGTGCCGGGTATCTTCCGGATTACCAGAGATAACTGTAATTTTAATACTGGGCTCAATGTCAGTTAAGGCCTCAATCATAGCCGCCAACATAGCCTCATCACCCGCATTGGCAAACCCGTAATAACCAGAAACAACAATATCACTCATGGGCAACCGTACTCCTTCCCAAGCGAGTGATTACGGCTTGAACCAGATACACGCCAACAACCGCTACTATGCCAATGATTGCACCTAAAACCATGCCGTCTAAGCCCCGAACGGTGGACATGAGCACAGGTGTCCGCAAATGCGCAAAAGTCTCCACAAGTGAACCCTGAGCAATAGTCGCGACTACGATCAGCAAGTATTGCACCAGGCGCGGCCATTGGCGATAGACAGCCATGACTGCCAACAAAAAGGCCGGATGGCCAATTAAAAACTCTTTTCCCCTTGGCCGGGCGTACAGAAGCTGCTCTAATAGTGCCCTGAGTTTAAGTTCAATTCCCAGTATCGGTACACCGGCCGTATGCCCTGAACGGCCAATATAGACCCAGGCCGCAAACGCAGCCATGCCAACCAACAGCAAGGTTTTCATAGTTACCGGATAATTCAAGATAGTAGTCACCTGACGCCACAAGCCTCTGGCATCTGTTAATGGAACATTGTCAAACAAATTATAACGGGTTAAGTACACAATAGTAACTAACAGCAGTGGAGCAACAAAAGTGAGTTTTACCCCCCGGAAATATTCCATTTCCAAGAAAAAGCGCACATCGCTAAGCACAGCGCCTAAATAGAGACCGCCTGCCAGAGAAATAAATGTAGCAATAACAATAGCGCCTAAACCGGCGGCAATAATTTTACCCAGCGAAGCCGGACGTTCAAACTGACCGGCAGCCTCCAGCCGCCGCCAACGATCCAGCTGCCAGGTCATAGCCAAAGCCGGGAAAACACTAGCACTGGCAAGCGCAACCATCTGACGGCTAAGCGTACCGCCGCCCTTAAGAATCGGGAGAATCAGCAGCACTGTCAATATAGCGGTAAGCGCATATTGCCAGCGCACGCCAAAGGGATAGACCAAAGACAAAAACAGTACCCCAGCTGCCGTTACACCGAGCACAACGAGTGCTAAGAGCCAGAGCGCAGGAAAATACGGATTATAGGTACCGGCCCGGCCAAGGCTGAAACCCTCAGCCACCAGAGCGTGTTTAACTCCAGACACATAATCCAGATTGGTTTCAGTCAGAGTTTTTCCTGGCTCCGGCTTATCATACCGTCGCAAGAGATTGATCCGGATATTGCGTTCCTGATCAGCCAACGCCCAACGCTGAATGGCTTCAGCCGATTTTAATTTAACCTGCTCATCTTTGGGAATAACATAAACCCGCGCAGACCGGTAGTTATTGGCAGTTGCCAGTTGAGTAAGCCCTTCCTGTTTAAGAAACTGCAGTTGCAGTGGATGCTCAATCATGGCTAATGTCAGCTGTCGTTCGCGAAAACGACTGGCTGTAAGTGGCAATAAATCTGGATAACCTATGACCTCTTCACCAGAAAACATGATAGAGCTCAGATTATTAACTGTTGCCAGTCGCTGAAATACTGAATCAACATCTGCAGGGGTTACCTTAGTATAGTTCGTCGGACGGGCAATTACGTAAAAGCCCAGCCTGTCAACTACAGCAAGTTCTGCAGAAGATAGCCCCAGGTTCCATTTCACAACTTTTTCAAAGTTGGCTTTAGCCTCTAATACTGGGCGATCACCATCTGCCAGCAGCGTTACCCTGCCAGGTCCCAAACGGCGGCTTAAGTCAGCCATCACTTCCTGGAAGACTTGTTGATCTTGCCCTATGACATACACGTCCTCAGCCTGGATCTTTCCTGCGGCAATTAAACTGTGCCAAAAGGGATCTGTCAGCGTGCCGGTATTTTTTTGGTGAAGAATATCTGCACCAGGCAATGCCGTTATTTTGCCGCTTTTATTGAGTTTTTCCAGGGTAGTTTCATACACAGCCAGACTAGTAATGCCGGCGTCTTTAAATTGCTGAAACATTTCACTTGGACGGACACCCTCAATCTGCGCTAATTCCATGATATCTTCATATTCCATAACCATTTCAACTGTGGAATTAGCCTGTTCAACTGTGTGACGCTGCCAATCGATAGTAAGGGAGGCCAATAGGCCAACAATGACCAAGCCAATCAGCCATTTGTTATATGTAAAGGTTGACAAAATCTCTCCACCCTTTTTGAAACCACCACCTGTGTGGGCAGTTTCGATAATATGTATATATACTATTCCCAACAAGAATTAATCCCAGTACAAGGCTGTACAAGTCACCTTAAACCAGTACTAATTTCGGTTGTCGGTATAAATAATAACCTGACCCTGTTCCATGACAACATCCCGTACATTCACATTAAACGGCATTTTTTTCAAATCCATTAACGGCACTTCCGTAAGTAACGAACCACCGATATTGCCAACTGGAGTATTGTTCAGCCAAAACCGCTCGGCAACAAACGAAATGCGTCGATTCTCACGGTCACTCACAATCCGGCCTTCCAACCTGACATCGACCCGTGCAAAACCACCTACGGTTAACGCACTGGTCACCTGGATTTTTTCAGGAGTTATCGTCACAACCGCATTTTTAACTCCTTTGACTGAGTTATTAAGAAAGGCAGCCAATTCCTCTTGCCCGATGGTCGCCGTAAGTTCGACATCCTTTACTTGTTCAAGCACTAGCTTCCTGCTGGTCAATAGCGACTGAATATCAACCTTTACATCGCGTAAGCTAATATGCATATTACGAACGGTTATTTTCTCAGTCTTTACCTCGCTAACATCTGCCGTTACACGATCGAAATTGCCATCAAGCATAAACAGAGCCGGGATTTTATCCACCCTGGCAGTCGCTTGTTTGCTCCCTGTCAGATCGCGGAGTCCCTGAGCCGCAGCATCAGACACCACCTTGGGCAATACGACTTCCACGGCCGCTATTACCATGACCAGGAACAAAACAATGGTTGTAAAGCGCTTCATAGGGTTAATTCCCCCTTAGGAAAACTTTCTCTTCCTTTCATCTTTGGCTACGAGTTAAGACTCCTGCCTCTATAGGCGGCGTTCATTCAGTTGGAGTAGACTCTCCACCTGAATCCCCGATGTTTCAGCTATGCTGAAACGAGTTCACTCTTTGACGCCAGACTCACTCTTTAAGTAAGCTTCGATAAACAATTCAATTTCTCCATCCATTACAGCCTGCACATTGCCTGTCTCAGCAGCAGTCCGATGATCCTTAACCATATTATAGGGATGGAAAACGTATGATCTAATTTGACTGCCCCATTCAATAGCTTGATATTCACCACCAAGTTCCGCCTTCTTATCAGCCTGTTTTTGCCGTTCAAGTTCAAATAGTTTGGCCCGCAATAGGCGCATACACTGCTCCCGGTTCTGAATCTGCGACCGTTGAGTCTGGCATTGTACAATAACACCTGTCGGCAAATGAGTCATGCGGACAGCTGAGTCTGTTTTATTGATATGCTGACCACCGGCACCACTGGCCCGATAGGTGTCAACCTTCAAATCTACCGGATTAATAATAATATCTACCGAATCATCAACCTCGGGCATAACATCGACGGCAGCAAACGAGGTGTGGCGCCGACCACTGGCATCAAAGGGCGAAATACGAACAAGGCGGTGTACCCCTTTTTCGGCTTTCAAATAGCCATAGACATTAGTACCACTAATCATCAATGTCACACTTTTAACGCCAGCCTCATCGCCGGCCTGAAAGTCCATGGTCTCAACCTTGTAATTGTTCTTTTCAGCCCAACGCACATACATTCTGAGCAGCATTTGCGCCCAATCCTGTGCTTCGGTGCCACCAGCCCCGGCATGCAGTGTCAAAATAGCGTTATTACGATCATACTCACCCGAAAGCATCTGGGTCAGTTCAAGATGATCCAGTTCCTGCTCCATGCTGGCAAGGCCGGCAGTTACTTCAGAATAAACACTATCGTCCTGCTCTTCCAGCCCCAATTGCCATAAAGTAGCCATATCACTGTGACGGCTAAGCAAGTCATGGTACTGGCTGATACTGTCCTTCATACGTGTAACCTCTTGGGCAATTTTTTGCGCCTCATCAGAGTCATCCCAGAAGGTAGGATCACTCATTCTATCTTCTAGTTCTTCAATACGTTCCCTTTTACCGGCAACGTCAAAGAGAAGCCCTCATTTCTTCAAGCCGTTTAGCCAAGGTCTCTATCGACCCGCGCAATTCTTCCAAAAGCACTTTCTCAACTCCCTATTATTTAGCGCCACAACAGCGTTTGTATTTTTTACCACTGCCGCAAGGACATAATTCATTACGTCCCGTTGTATCTGTATTAATAATTGGTTCCAGTGGCTGAGACTGTTCGTTTCCTTCTTCGCCACCACGGGTGGCATGGGCACCACGCAAATGATCTTCCGGTTGAGCCTGAGTTACAATATTAACTCTGAATATGTACCGGACAATATCTTCCTGTACACTTTCCATCATTTGCTGGAACATATCATACCCTTCAATTTTGTACTCAATCAACGGATTCTTTTGCCCATAAGCCCTGAGCCCAATACCCTGGCGCAGCATATCCATGGCATCAAGATGCTCCATCCATTTAGCATCAACCGTTTTAAGCATAACAACTTTTTCAAGCTCTCGCATATTATCAGAGCCAAATAGCTCTTCCCGTCTACTGTAGGCAGCTTGGGCTGCACGCACAAGTTCTTCCCGGAGTTCAAAACGACTTAGCTTGTCAAGTTCCTCCTGCTTAAGCTCACCGTTAGGCGCAAAAAAGCCTTCACAGTATTCAATCAGGCCGGCATAATCCCATTCCTCAGGATATATCTTTTCATTAGCATATAAATCCATACCATAATCAATGATTTTTTCAATCATCATATCGATATTTTCTTTGAGATTATCCCCTGTCAGAATCTTCTTACGCTGGCTGTAAATAACCTCACGCTGCTGATTCATGACATCATCATATTCAAGGACATATTTGCGGATATCAAAGTTACGGGCCTCAACTTTTTTCTGGGCCTGCTCAATGGAACGGGTAATCAATGAATGCTCAATTGGTTCGTCTTCTTCCATACCCAATTTTTCCATAATGCTAGCAATATTATCAGAACCAAACAAGCGCATCAGATCATCTTCCAGCGATAGGTAAAACCGCGAAGAACCCGGGTCACCTTGACGTCCGGCACGGCCACGCAGCTGATTGTCAATTCGGCGGCTTTCATGACGCTCAGTGCCAATAATACGGAGACCACCTAATTCGGCAACACCTTCACCTAACACAATGTCAGTACCACGACCAGCCATATTCGTAGCAATAGTTACTGCTCCTGCCTGACCTGCCTGGGCCACAATCTGAGCTTCCATCTCATGAAACTTGGCATTAAGTACATTGTGCGGTACACCCTTCTTTTTGAGCATCGCCGACAATTCTTCCGACTGCACAATAGAGGTTGTACCCACAAGCATAGGCTGCCCCTTGCTATGGAGTTCAGCAATTTCTTCAACAACAGCCTTGTACTTGGCACGCTTGGTTTTATAAATAACATCAGGCAAATCCTGCCGCTGCATCGGGCGATTGGGTGGAATAACAATAACATCAAGATTATAAATTTTACGGAATTCAGTTTCCTCAGTCTTAGCAGTACCTGTCATCCCGGCCAGTTTATTATACATGCGGAAATAATTTTGGAAAGTAATGGTCGCCAGGGTTTGGCTTTCCCTTTCCACCTTAACACCCTCCTTGGCCTCTATGGCCTGATGCAGACCTTCTGAATAGCGACGGCCAAACATTAAGCGACCGGTAAACTCATCAACAATGACAACCTCGCCCTCTTTAACCACATAGTCCTTATCCCGCTTCATCAAAGCATGCGCCCTGAGTGCCTGATTAAAATGATGTGACAGCTCAATGTTTTCGCTATCATAGAGATTTTTTACATTAAGCAGTTTCTCAGCTTTGGCCACGCCAGCCTCTGTCGGAGCTACCGTGTTGGCCTTTTCATCAATGGTATAATCATCGCCTGCCGTTAATTTTGGCACAACCTTAGCCAACACAAAGTACATGTCAGTAGACTTTTCACCAGGGCCAGATATGATTAGCGGCGTCCGCGCTTCATCCACCAAAATACTGTCAACTTCATCGACAATAGAATAATTTAAAGGCCGCTGTACCATTTGTTCCGCGTAAATAACCATATTATCCCGCAGGTAGTCAAAACCAAATTCATTGTTAGTACCATAGGTAACATCAGCACTGTAGGCCAGTTTTCGTTCGTCAAAATCCAAACCATGGACAATAAGGCCAACAGACAAACCAAGGTAGCGGTAGAGTTTTCCCATCCATTCACTATCGCGGCGTGCCAAGTAGTCATTAACGGTAACAACATGCACGCCTCTACCTGTCAGTGCATTTAGATATACCGGCAAAGTAGCTACCAGAGTTTTCCCTTCACCTGTCCGCATCTCTGCAATTTTTCCTTCATGCAGAGTGATACCGCCCACCATCTGTACATCAAAATGACGCATAGCCAAAACCCGGCGTGAGGCTTCCCGCACTACAGCAAAAGCCTCTGGCAAAAGGTCATCAAGCGTTTGTCCTTTATCTAACCGGCGCCTGAATTCGACCGTTTTGGCAGTTAACGTCGCATCACTCATATTTTTAAATTCGGGCTCAAACGCATTGATTTTGTCTACCAACTGTAACATGCGTTTAATTTCTTTTTCGTTATCATCACCAAATATTTTCTTTAAAAATTTAAACAAATTATCAACTCCCCAGCCAAAAAACAAATATATTGCACAATCAACGTAGACCGCTAACTTCACATAGTTAGGTCTTTCACCGCGATCATAGGGTTAGTATGTGCCTAATATATGATTTTAACAGAAAGCTGGTGCAAAGTCAAAAACTGGGTTGCTTGATAATCAAAAATTATAGATAGAAAAACAAAAGCGAGATTGCAACGCCAGTGCTCATAATGACCGTGGGGGCAGACTTGCCGTTTCCCTCGTCCTTGCACTTCTCGCGAAGCAATCTCGCTTTTACATTTTATCTTGGGTACCAGTCAGTCTTAGCCTGGCTGTTGCTGACCGGGAGTAGTAATTTTACTACCCTTGACTGGCTCAATTTCATTCTCAACCCATACCGGGTTATGATGCTCGGCCTCATGGAGCGGCTGAGTACCATCACCAAACATGCACAAAAATTCGCCCCAATTGTAGATTCCAAGGAAGATATGTGCAAATACGCTCACTCCCAGGACGATACCAACCACCAAATGCACCATATCAAACCAATACATGGCTGCCTTAGGAGCCACCGGCAGGAAGGCGTATAACGCCCAACCGGTAACAATCAGCAGAATGCCACCAATCAGCATCATAATCCCCATTTGTTTTTGACCAGAGTTCATTTTACCCATTGGCGGTACTGGAATAGTTTTGCCTAATAACATTTTCTGCGGATAGCCACCACAAACTTTCATCCAGGCCAGATCCCGCTCATCAAAGGAGAATATCCGGCGGGTAAAGGCCACAATTCTGTCCAACGCAAAGATGGTATAAAAAATACAAGATAACGTAAGAATACATGCGCCTACAATATGGATTTGCATAATCACGTTTTGCAGATTCTCACCAAACGGTTTAAGCCAAATAAAAAATCCAGTAAGAGCTGCTGGTAAAAAACCTAAAATTAATCCCCAGTGAAATAGCCGCGAGATAAGAGGGTGCTTGAGTACCCGCGGTCCGTGTTCATCATGCTGGCTCATCAATTATCCCTCCTACACTAATTTCGTTCTGTCTACATACTTAGTATGAAACAGTTCTTCGGCCAAATTACTGAGCGGATTCTGAGCAAATTTTTTGTACACATCAGTAACTGCCTGATTGTTATGGCTTTGACGGACTTTTGCTTTTACATCATCATTATAAATGCCTTGTGCCCGCAGCTTGATGTATTTTGTGCGGTCTTGTACCAAATCGGTAGCAACATAGGCCCCGGTCCACAAGATTGCACCGGCTACACCTACGATTCCTATGAATTCACGTCGCGAGACCTTTACGGCCTTTTCTACATAATCATAATGCGCCATTGTGTTCCCTCCTTATGACCAAGGTAGTACGGCCTTGGCTTTATCCAGCCAGGAAGTACCCATTGGGTTGATTGGCTGACCGCCACCGTTGACACAGCCGGCCGGACAATTCATAATTTCGATGAAGTGATAGGGTGATTTACCGGCTTTAACTTCTTCCAGAAGCGGTTTCACGTTTTCCTTGGTGCCGTGGGCTACAGCTACTTTCAGCGTAACTTCTTTACCTGTTTTAGCATCTACCATCGTAACACTGGCTTCCTTCACGCCTTTTAGGCCGCGAACAGGTTTGAATTCAAGCACATCCAGTTCCTTGCCGGTGATTACAAAATAAGCTGTCCGTAAAGCGGCTTCCATTACACCGCCGGTATTGGCAAATATAGTACCTGCGCCACTATATTGAACTAAAGGATTATCCTTATCAGTAAACTCAGCGACAGTCCTAATGTCAATATTCAATTTCTTAAACAGACGGGCTAAATCCCTTGTAGTTAACACTACATCAATATCAGGATAGCTTCCTGATCTACCTTGTGTTTTCCAGTACTCGGAAGCACTTTTGAATTCAGGACGGGAAGCCTCAAATTTTTTGGCAGTACAAGGCATAACGCCTACCATGAATATATCTTCCGGGTTAACCTTCCAGACTTCTTTGGCACCATAGGTTTTCCCCAGTGCGCCAGCCATCATCATCGGCGACTTGGCCGAAGACATGTTGGGTAAAACTTCAGGATAGTACAGTTCTGCATACCGAACCCAAGCCGGGCAACACGAAGTAAACTGTGGCAAAGGTCCTAAATGATGCTCTGTCGGCTCTCCTAACGCGTAGTGACGAATCTTGGCAATAAGCTCCATGCCTTCTTCCATAATGGTCTGATCGGCAGTAAAGACAGTGTCAAGAACTTTAAACCCAGCCTGTTTCATTGCTCCATACATTTTTTCTGTTATCAGGCTACCGGGTTCCATTCCGAACTCCTCACCAATAGCAACGCGAACTGCCGGAGCAATTGTAGCAACAACTGTCAGTTTCTTGTTCTTAAGCTTGTCAATAACCTGATCCACTACGTCAACTGTGTCTTTGGGAGCCCCAAATGGACAGTTAATGAGGCATTGACCACAAGAAATACATTTCTCGCTGTTGATCTTGTGAACGGCACCATACTTGCCCTCAATCGCATCTGTTGGACAAAATGCCTTACACGAATCGCAGCCCTTGCATGTCTTGCTGTCAATCTCAATAATACGGGTTACCTCCTGTGATTGAAAACCTTTCAAGACAAAACCTCCTCACCCATGAAAATTAGTTAGATAGCATGCCACTGTGCAGCAACCACTATTGTGAAAATTGGAACATTTGAAACCTAAAATATCCTCGAATTAAATAATGCCACGAATTAACTGTAAATTATATTGTATGACTTGTCAATAATATTGGAATAATCTGATTAAGTTATTTATTTCACTATCAACTTTTTTCTGTAAAACCCGTTTAAAAATCTACCAATTTATGCATACTATTACCAAAGGTTTTACCTTGGGAGGTAGCATTGTGAAGCATAATGTCATGGATATCCTCGACATAGTCGGTCAGCTTGCCGACCTTAAAGCTGTTGACTCCAAAAATACATTAGCCATTGCCGTATTGATAGATCTTCTCATTGATAAAGGGCTCTTTAGCAGACAAGAATTTGCTCAAAAAGCGCAAGAGTTGGAATCAGCCTCCTTGGCTGAAATAATTATGAAACGCCGTTCCGAGCTGCGAACACCCCGCTAATCATCAAAAACAACACTAT
Organism: Sporomusa sp. 246TCP1; assembly: GCF_057319775.1. Lineage (NCBI taxonomy): Bacteria > Bacillati > Bacillota > Negativicutes > Selenomonadales > Sporomusaceae > Sporomusa > Sporomusa sp. 246TCP1. The sequence goes on from NZ_CM170492.1 coordinate 3,507,273, forward strand.
CAGAAATAGCTGGAAGATATCTTCCAGCTATTTCTTTGTCCTATCTAAAATTCCGGTTCAATTAATCCATATCGACCATCTCTACGGCGGTACACCACATTAACTTCTTCCGTATCAGCATTAGCGAAAACATAAAAGTCATGATTAATAAGATTCATTTGCATAACAGCCTCATCAACAACCATCGGCTTAATGGCAAATCGCTTGGTTTTTACAATGTCAAACTCATCTTCACTAGCAGTAGCCAGAGGAGCTGCAGGGATTAAATCTGTTTTAAAGCTCCCGCCTTTTAGCTTACGGGACAGTTTTGTCTTATATTTTTCAATTTGCTTTTCTAATTTCTCAATAACCAAGTCAATAGAAGTATACATATCAGGCGTCTCTTCTTCACCCCGAAGAAGAATTCCATTGATAGGCACGGTAACCTCAACAATATGACGACCCTTGTTTACGGTGAGGATTGCAGTAATTTCACCCATGCTTGCACCATCAAAATACTTCGTGATTTTGCCAACACGCTTGGTGACATAATCTTTCAGTGCTGGTGTAATATCAATGTTTTTTCCTCGTACTATAATTGCCATATTACCCATCCCCTTTCCTGGTTCCTATAGTGTTAATATTCCCTATCAAATCAAAAATTCCTGTTTAAAAATTCAATTTATTTTCTTTTCTTAATTTTTAACATATTAAAAAAGCGCGATCGCGCCCTTGAGAATACGGCTCTAAGCGCAGAGTACACAGAGAGCACAGAGGGGAGATGAATATCGAGACATTCCCTCTGCGTCTCTGCGGTTCAAAAAACTTATACTTTCTTTATGTAAAAAAAAGACTTGGCTTGGGCCAAGTCCGTTAGAACGCTGGCAGAAGCCTTAGCCGTTCAATCAAGTGAAAGTTAACCTTTCTATATGGCTAAATCAAAACCCGGCGATCACTAATCGCCGGGTATTTATATAGATGTATCCTAGTTAGCCTTATATACGTTGCTGGCTTGTGGTCCACGAGCACCCTCAACGATTTCAAATTCAACTTGTTGACCTTCGTTTAAAGTCTTAAAGCCTTCGTCTTGAATAGCCGAGAAATGTACGAACACATCGCCGCCATCTTCTCTCTCAATGAAACCATAACCTTTTTCTGCACTAAACCATTTAACTTTACCAATCATGTGAAACTCCTCCTAAGATTGAACTACAGACTGCCTTTTAGCAGCCACAAGAAGAAGTATAGCATAAATTGTCATTACTGTCAATTTATAAAATCTTCGAAAGAAAAGCTTTGGTACGTTCTTCCTTGGCATGCAAAAATACGTCATCTGGCAAACCTTCTTCAACAATCCGGCCTTCGTCCATGAAAATAACCCGGTCACCTACTTCGCGGGCAAAACCCATTTCATGAGTAACCACAACCATCGTCATTCCCTCATTAGCCAAGGTCTTCATAACATCAAGTACCTCTGTAATCATCTCCGGGTCAAGCGCCGATGTTGGCTCATCAAAAAGCATTACTCTAGGTTTCATAGCCAGCGCCCGGGCAATCGCCACCCGCTGTTGCTGACCACCAGATAACTGTTCCGGGTAGACATCAGCTTTATCTGATAACCCTACCTTTTTTAACAAATTAAGGGCCACCTCCTTTGCTTCCGCCTGTGGCATTTTACGAACCTTAACCGGCGCAAGTGAAATATTTTGCAGCACCGTCATATGGGGAAACAAATTAAACCGTTGAAAAACCATCCCCACTTCTTCCCGCACTTTATTAATATTAGCATCACTCGTAAGAGGAATTCCATCCACAATAATTTCGCCTTCGGTAGGCTGTTCAAGATAGTTAATACACCGGAGCAGCGTGCTCTTACCAGAGCCGCTTGGTCCAATGATAACAACCACCTCTTGTTCGGCAATATGGAGACTAACATCTTTTAATACATGTAATTTACCAAATTTTTTATGAACATTCTTAATGCTTATCATCAGTCTTGTACCTCCGCTCAAGATAATCCACAAAGCGGGATATTGTCAACGTCATCACAAGGTAAATAAAGGCCACTGTAATCCAAATCTCAAACGAGCCATAGGTACGGGCAATAACCAGCTGTCCGCGCCGTGTAAGCTCCTCAAAACCGATTACAGACACCAGAGACGAATCCTTGAGCATGGCAATAAATTCATTACCCAACGGCGGAATAATGCGTTTAAATGCTTGGGGTAAAATTATGTACCGCATAGTCTGCACCCAAGTCATTCCCAGTGAGCGTCCAGCCTCAATCTGTCCTTTGTCAATGGACTGAATGCCCCCGCGAAAAATCTCGGCCACATAAGCACCACTGTTGATACTGCAAGCAGTAATTGCAGCAATAAATGGATCAATCCGCTGCCCAACAATAATCGGCAACGCAAAATAAATGAGAAAAATCTGCACCAAAAGTGGTGTACCACGAATAAAGTCTACATATATGGCCGCTAACACCTTAACCGGCCATAGCGTTGACAGTCGCGCAATGCCTACAAACATACCGATTAAAAGACCAAAACCAACACTAAGCACCGTAATTTGTACCGTAACGCCGGCGCCCAGAAGGAGCAATGGAAACGACTGCAAGATTAACTCAAAATCAAAATTCAAATTTCTCACCCTTGCTAAGAATTATATAAGGCAGAATAAAATCACATGTCAATTATATGCGGACAAACAATAGGTGTCAATAAATATAGGGAAAAAAAAGCGGCGCGATTTCCGCGCCATTACTGTCAACTCTTACTGTGGAGGCTTCTTGCCAAACCACTTGACATAAATCTTTTCATACTCGCCATTTTTCTTAAGTTCGTCCATGGCTTTGTTGATTCTATCAGTCAACTCGGTGTTTTTCTTGGCAACAGCAATTCCATACTCCTCAGAGTTAAGCGGTTCGCCTACAATCTTGGCATCTTTACCGCCAGCCTGAGCAATATAATATTCGTTAACCGGCAAATCATTAACAACGGCATCAACACCGCCGCTGCTAAGCTCAATAAACGCCTCCGGTGCGTTGTTAAACTCCCGGACTTTTACGTCTTTAATCTTTTTAGCTTCGCTGGCGCCAGTAGTCCCGATTTGTACAGCAATCCGTTTGCCTTCAAGATCTTTAAAAGACTTTAATGTGTTGTTATCGGCTTTGACAACCATAGACAAACCAGACTTATAATACGGCTTGGAAAAGTTAACCTTTTTCGCCCGTTCGTCGGTAATGGTCATACCGGAGATCGCCACATCAATATTGCCGGCTTCCAACGCCGGAATCAGACCATCAAAGCCCATGCTCTGCACTTGAACTTCCATTCCCATCTGCTTGCCGACAGCTTTGATCAAATCCATATCAAAGCCAATATAGTCTTTGGTCTTCTCATCCTGGAATTCAAACGGTGCAAACGTAGTTTCAGAACCAACCCTAAGTACCTTACCCTGATCAGCAGTTTTTGCTGACTGTTGACCACCACAGCCTGCCAACCCAAATACCAATACAAACAAAGCAGCCATCGATAACGCAATCAGTTTTTTAGACACCCATATACCCCCCCCTAATTGGTACAAAGTTCTTCGTAAATAATTATACGGGTATGTGCTAAATTAGACAAGTGGTATACCATGTATACATGAATTAGGCTATATAATGTATACATGGAAAGTACACCTATATTTTATGAAAACAAGCGAAAACCCGAGATACAATTATCCCGGGCAGGTTTGTCACAATTATTGTATATACTATTGCTCTTTCCTGGCGATAAAGCAGTCACGGCAATAAATAGGACGATCATTGCGAGGTTTAAATGGGACTTGAGTAACTACACCACACTCGGCACATATTGCCTCATGCATTTCCCTGGGGGCTGTCTGAGCTTCACCGCCATCACGACTACGTCTCCTATTACCCCGACATTCACGGCAACGAGCAGGTTCATTTTCAAAACCTTTTTCCGCATAAAACTCCTGTTCCCCTGCTGTAAAAATAAATTCTTTTTCACAGTCCTTGCACTTAAGAGTTTTGTCCTGAAAAGCCATTAACGAAATCCCCTCACCTTAAGAAATTAAAAACCACTGCTTAGCCGACCTGGTCTTTGACCCCACACTCGCCTGCTGGAAGGGTCGCTACTAAGAATTCAATCTCCTCACTACTGCTTCTCTCGATCAATATATGTATCTATTTTCAAGACCGGCAGGACTTACCTCTAAGCCGCACCATGCTCAAAGCCACTTTGGGCTTCTTACGTGGGTCGTTTCGCCTGCGACTGGCATCGACTTTCAACCACAGACCTAAGCAAATTGGTTCTTATATTAAATTATAGGATTGCCCAGCGAAAAAAGCAAGCACATATTTTTCAGATAGTTGTGAAATTGGTTAAATATTCCTGTTTCTACAATGTAAATAATGCAACCGGCCTCCTTATGGCTTTTTAGTGACTACACGAAAGTGGTATGATATAATAAATCAACATAGCACAATCTGGTATGAAAGAGGTGGTGCGGCAATGGAAAAAATTCTCCAACAAATTCTTGACGGACAGAAGGAACTGTCTAAAGGCCAAGAGCAACTATTCAAAGGCCAAGAGCAACTATTCAAAGGCCAAGAGCAACTATTCAAAGGCCAAGAGCAACTATTCAAAGGTCATGAGCAACTGTGTACCAGGATGGATAAGCTTGAGGAAAAACTAGACAGTATGGCAATTACACTCAACGAAAATGTGGACATGACCAAGGGTTTGAAACACTGGACTGAAGAACTTGATGCCCAGGTGCATGGAATAGGACATACTCTTGCCAAGCTTGAAGGAAAAGTCAATCAATTCGATGAGAAAGTGGACAATCTTGCCGATAGAATGGACAGCCTGGAACGGAAAGCCACCCGGATTGATGCCAATGTGTATTCAATGGCTGGCGATGTATCCTTCCTGCTACGTAAGGCTAGTGAGCATGACGAAGTTATGCGACATTTAAACCGGGCAAAATAGATAAGCGAAGCGCCTACACCGGTCAACCCGGTAGGCGCTATATTTTTAAATTTAAAACTGTTTGTTATTCCGCAAAGATTTCATTTAAATCTAGTATTAGTTCCGGCAATATCCCCACCATCAACTGCTCTGACTGTTCATACATTTCATACCTACCATACCTGCCGTCCTCAGCTAATTTAAAAACCATGATGGTATGATCTGTCGGATGTGCCACCCAATATTCTCTAACACCTGCTTGTTCATATAAATTTAGTTTATAGACCAAATCCATTTTCGCTGTACTAGGTGACAATATCTCAATAACTAAATCTGGCACGCCACTACAGCCACGATCATCCAGCTTTGACTTATCACATACCACGACAATATCTGGCTGTACTACATTAATTATCCTGTTATCATCTTCAGCCGACCCCAAGGACAGACGAACATCAAAGGGTGCAGAATAGATTTCACAGGGTTTCCCCTTTAAATAAATACCAATCTCACGTGATAAAGCTTGCGATACTTTCTGATGCTTTCGGTTTGGCTCAGGTGACATATTATAAGCCACACCATTAATTATTTCCCACCGTTCGCTATCATCCCATTCTAGATAATCAGCATAACTATATATAATATCACTCTTTTTCACTGACAGCACCATCGGCCACCTCCGTGATATATCTTGCTACCTAATTATATCAAAAACATATACAAAACATCTACTCCTCTATTAACTCTGGAAATATGTTATTAAGATCAATCTGTAATTCAGGGAATATGCTTGGTGTAATTATGTTCATCCGTTCCTTGCTATAGTAATCAGGTTTACTGTACTCAGAAAGCTCTTCATTCAAATAGAGCCTAGTTATTATCTGATTTGACGGATCAACAATCCAGTACTCTAAAATGCCGTTAGTCTCATAGAGTTTGCGTTTCCGAATAACATCATGACTGGCTGTTGAAGGTGATAGGATTTCTATTATTAAATCTGGAGCGCCGCTACAGCCTCTTTTAGTAATCTTAGTCTTTTCGCATATAACCGTTAAATCAGGCTCAACAACCGTTGTATTCTGATCGTCCTTAACATCTTTAAAGGTTACTCCAAATGGTGCTACAAATGCCTCACAAGGTTTGCCTCTAAGATAATTACCAAACTCAAGATATAAGTTACCTAAAATTCTCTGATGATCTGTTGACGGCTGTGCCTGAGCGTAGGCAACGCCGTCAATAATCTCCCAATGCTCATCCTCGGGCCAAGATAGGTAATCAGCATATGTATAAACCTTGTCGTCCCTAATAGCTGTACTGCCCATTGCTCTCACTCCCAATCAATCCTATCTTACAATTATATCAGACTATTTTCACCCAAGCAAAGGGGTGCAGGAGTCTGCTTCAATAACGGCAAAACTAGACCAAGGGATATGTCTGCCTTGTTAGCAATTTAATAAGGAAAATCGGGAGTAACATGGCATAAAAAAACAGCTCATAATATCCTATATATGGAAAAATACGACTTTGTGGGTCTAAAGATAAGTTTTTAATAATAAACGACTTACATAACGTAGATGAGCTCCATCTGCAAATCGCAAGGCCTGACTTTATTCACCAATACCTGACCAGATATGATACGCGCGTGTAATTTGGGACTGACTAACATTTAGTCGCCGAGCTAATTCAGCACCGGTAACCAACCCCACTCTTTAGTGCCAGATAAATGAACCGCCTTCTGGCCATTACAACTGCCCTGACTTTACTGCCACCCAAAATATCTTCAATATCAATCCCAGCCTCTTTAGCGCTCTGCTCAAGTAGTTCATCTATGGAGATATTGTAATGATCTGCCGCCACACAATTAGAATTCCTGGTGAATATGTCTGCCCCAGCCAACATGACCGGAAATACTTCTAAATCTTTTATAAAGGACAAATACCGCTCAATAGCTGTTGTCTTGTTATTCGAAAAAATTCCTAATATAAACGAAGAATCAACAAATGAACAATCAGCCTTCAAGTAATATTTGTGACTACTCCAAGGATAATCAACCCTATCAACAATTTTTGCCTTTATTGGATTATTATGAATATATCTCACTGCAGATAAAAGATAGCTGTCATCAACACAAATTTCAGCATTATAACGCTGCTGAAAAACATGTCCAACATGAGAATACTTATGATTATAGTACTGTGTATATAACACTGCTGTACGCCTTGCATAAATTTAGACAACGGCTGGTCGGCAACCGCAATCAGAAGGTGAACATGGTTGTCCATCAATACATATGCATATAATTTACAGTATCCCACACTATTGTCTCATAACGCTTTTGCTTTGTTGTTGCGCGTCAGTTCTAATAACGCAAGCCTGACCCCATTCAACTCAGAGGAACCCCTCTGCACCCCTATTCTCTTCTGCACAACTACTCTCGTTTACAAGCCAACTCGTTCATCAAACCTTCCTTTAAAATCTATTGTGCTGCATTTTTCCATTGGTAATTTAACACTTACCCCTTCCGCAGCTGATTTATAGATAGCAAGAACAAGTTCTAACGCTCTTCTGCCGTCTTCGGCTGTAACATAAGGCTGTCGATCATTTTTGATAGCCTCAATAACATCAGCATACAGAGGTTTATGCCCAAATCCATATACATTAGGAGGCTTTTCGTGATATTTCACCTTCACTTCCTCAGGATCATCCAGCAAATCTGAAAACTGCCAGTTTTCAATTATATTTACAGATTCCCCGCCAGCTTTAACTGTGCCTTTTTCACCAAAAATATATAGGGTTTCCTCAAGATTGTGAGGATACACATTGGTTGTTCCTTCAACAATACCATAGCTTCCATTCTCAAATCTTATTAAAGCAATCCCTAAATCTTCAGCATCAATATAATTATGATTAAGCTTGTCTGTCATACCAACAACTTCTATTATCTCGTCACCCATCATCCACCTAAGAAGGTCAATGTTGTGAATACATTGATTCATCAAAGCACCGCCATCTTGCTCCCAGGTTCCCCGCCATTTAGCACGCGCATAGTATTCATAACCACGGTTCCAACGTACATGTGCTGTACCATAAAACAATCTTCCAAAACGCTTTTTATCCACAGCTTCCCGGATTTTCTGAATTGACTTATTGAAACGGTTTTGGTGACAGGCACAGACCTTCACACCTTTATCCTTAGCCTTGGCAATTATTTCATCAGCTTCTTCAAGCGAAAGGGTTATAGGCTTCTCTATAATAAGGTTGCATCCTGCCTCAATACAATCCAAAGCAATCTGGCCATGCTTACCACTCTCAGTGCAAATGGCAACTATATTAGGTCTTTCCTTGGCAAGCATATCTTTGTAATCAATGTATTTATGAGTCATTTCAGAAAGATTAAATTTCAGTATTTTATCTTCCATATTATTAGATTCTAAGTCACACAAAGCGATAATATCAAGATCATTATCGATAGCGGCGGCAATATGATTTGGTGAAATTCTCCCGCAGCCAATTAAAGCATAGCTCAAATTCATGGTATTGCCCCCTAAAGCCTTTCAATATTATCGCGCAGTGCAATTTCTTTAAATGCATTCTTAGTGTCAAAAATCATTTTGGCATGCTGCGCAATCCATGCATAATCAAAACCACTATGCATAGTTGATAAAATAACTAAATCAGCCATAACCAGGGCTTGTTCTGTTAACTCAACAGATGCATATTCTTTCCCTTTATAAGAAAACTGCGGCACGAATGGATCATGATACACCAAATCAGCGCCATACTTCTCTAATTGCGTAATGACATCCAAGGCAGGAGATTGCCGCACATCATCAATATCCTGCTTGTAAGCCACACCTAACAACAAAACCTTAGCCCCCTGCAGGGCTTTACCAAACCGGTTCAACAGCTTCATACTACGTTCCAGCACAAATTCCGGCATATAGTTATTAATCTCGCCAGCCGTCTCAATCAGACGGGTATGATAATTGTATTCCCGCGCCTTCCAAGTCAGATAGAAGGGGTCAATGGGAATACAGTGTCCGCCAACACCAGGTCCGGGATAAAAAGCCATAAAGCCATAAGGCTTAGTCTTAGCAGCGTCAATAACTTCCCACACATCAATTCCCATCTTGTTGCACAAAATAGCCATCTCATTGGCTAAACCGATATTAATATTCCGGAAAGTATTCTCCAGAATCTTCTCCATCTCAGCCACAGCCGGGCTAGAGACCTGATGTACTGCACCCTCAAGAATGTGCTCATACAGAGCAGCCGCCACTTCGGAGCAGTCAGACGTAATCCCGCCAACCACCTTGGGGGTATTTTTGGTATTATAAAACTTATTTCCCGGATCAACCCGTTCCGGAGAAAAAGCGAGATAAAAATCTTTCCCTGCTTTCATGCCGCCTGCCTCAAGAATAGGCTTAAGCACCTCTTCCGTTGTCCCTGGATAAGTCGTACTTTCTAAAACAATGAGCATCCCGGAATGCAAATATTTAGCAATTTCCTTTGCTGAATTCACGACATAAGAAACATCTGGCTGTTGGTACAAATCGAGCGGCGTCGGTACGCATATTGCTACACAATCTACCTCTTTAATAAACGAATAATCAACCGTCGCCTTAAGCCTGCCAGTATTCACCATGTTCGTTAAATCCTCAGGTACAATATCACCGATATAGTTTTCACCGGCATTAACCATGGTAACCTTTTGTTCCTGAACATCAAAGCCGATTGTCATATAACCGGCTTTAGCCTTTTCCACCGCCAGCGGCAAACCAACATAACCGAGGCCGACAACCCCCAAAACGGCTTGCCGGTTTTTTATTTTTTTCAAAAGCATTTGCTTCATATTGTCACACTTCTTTCACTTGATCTTGTTGCTTATCATAATTCCGCCCGCAACTGGCACACTGAGCCTGACCACTAACGAAATTCAGCTTTTCCCCACACTGGCACATCCAGCCACGCTGCCGAGCAGGATTGCCCACCATCAGCGCATAGTCCGGCACATCTTTGGTCACAACCGTCCCGGCACCAATAAAGGCATACTGTCCAATGCTATGCCCACAGACAATAGTCGCGTTCGCACCAATCGACGCACCGCGTTTAATCACAGTCTCTTTATATTCACTCTTACGGCTGACATGACTGCGGGGATTAATTACATTAGTAAACACACACGACGGCCCCAGAAAAACATCATCTTCACACTTAACCCCCGTGTATAGCGAAACATTATTTTGTATTTTTACATTATTACCCAGAACAACTTCAGGAGAAATAACCACATTTTGCCCAATATTGCAGTTCTCGCCAATCCGGCACTGGGACATAATATGGGTAAAATGCCAGATCTTTGTCCCCTTGCCAATACGGCAGGGCTCATCAATATAACTTGATTCATGTACAAAAAAGTCTTTATCCATTGAGAAACTACCCCTTGCCATAAAATTCTTTTATCGACTCTATAATATACTCCTGCTGCTCCTCCGTCATTTCCGGAAACAACGGCAAAGCCATCGTGCGCTGACACAACCATTCACTTACCGGCAAATCCCCCGGCTGATATTCTAAATCATGTTTACCCAACTGATACACCTTTTGTAAATGGAGCGGCACTGGATAATAAATCCCGGTAGCAATACCCTTTTTATTTAAAAAGCTGGTAAGCGCAGCCCGCTCTTCACACGTAACTACATATAAATGATACACAGACTCCGTATTTTGCAATACCGTCTGCGGACATAACTTACCTAAAAGGTCAGCTTCTGCCAGCAAAACATGATAGCGCCGGCTCAGCCTTTGACGCGCTTGATTCCACGCCGGCAAATAGCTCATTTTCACACCCAGAATAGCCGCCTGCATCGTATCCAGCCTGCTGTTCATACCGATAAGGAAGTTATAATACTTCGTCGGGTCATAGACAGTGCTATCTGCTTGCCCACTATGCTCCAAGCCAAGCTCAACAGCTTCACCGCTTACCAATTCATACGCTTTTTTTCCGTTTAACCCGCTGCCATGGGTGCGCAAAGCCCTAATAATAGTAGCCAGATTGTCATCCTTAGTAGTAATCATCCCACCGTCGCCAAAGGCACCTAAATTCTTGGTTGGATAAAAAGAAAATGCTGCTGCATCGCCAATAGCTCCCACTGACTTCACAGTTCCATCAGCAAAGGTATACCTGGCCCCGATGGCCTGGCAGGCATCTTCGATCACCTTCAGATTATGTTTTTTTGCAATCGCTACTATAGGCTCCATATCAACAGGCTGTCCAAAAATGTGAACTGGAAGAATCGCCTTAGTTCTGGGAGTAATAGCGGCTGCTAGCTTTTGCGGATCCATATTGAAAGTACCCCGGTCAACATCAACAAAAACCGGAGTTGCCCCCACACGGGAAATACTCTCGGCTGTTGCAAAAAAAGTAAACGGGGTAGTTATTACCTCGTCGCCAGAACCAACACCAAGAGCCTCCAGGATAAGCAGCAAGGCGTCTGTGCCGCTGTTGCAGGCGATAGCATGAGGCACACCAGTCATACTGCAAAAGTTAGTTTCTAAGTCTAGTACATCTTGTCCCATGATGAAGGAGGTACTGTCCAATAGGCTACTTATTTTAACTAGGCAACTATTTTTTATAGCCTGCGTTTGTTGATTTAAATCTACTAAAGGTATGCGCATATATAGCCCTCCTTGGCTTTGATATAACAATAAATCTCATATAAATAGTATCGTGTATTTATTGCAATCTATTAAATTGCGAGGGTTATCATCTATTTGAATAAGTCAGTCAAAGAATAGTTTTAGCACTTACCATTCACCTTGTTGTCTGATAATCACCTATACGAGCTCATCTCCCATACATACAAGTGAAAAATCCTACTTTCTACTAAATATTATAGTAGAAAGTAGGATTTTTCACCATATTTATTAGAAATATCTTTGAAAAGTATTTTTTAAAGGACCTTCCTCTTCCAATCGGGAATGAAGGTGCGCGATGTTAGAAAAGGAAATGTCAGCACTACCCCGAGTGAATCACGAATCATATTTCTTCATTAAATACAACACTCAGGTCAATAACCAAATCATCCCACAACTTCACTTCAATAGTATCGTCTGCCGTATATCGTTCCGGCACTCCGTATTTACCGCCATCAAGTTTAAAAATTAGTACATGATTCGCCTCCGGATAGACAATCCAATATTCTTTAACACCAGAACGTTCATAAAGCATAAACTTCTGCTTTATATCGCGCTTGCCTGTAGATGGCGATACTACTTCAACCACTAAATCGGGGGCCCCTAAACAGCCCTTACTGTCTAGCTTATTTTGGTCGCAGACAACGACAATATCAGGTTGAACAACATCTATTATATCTTCATCTTCTTCATCGCCTTGCGGAAGTCGGACGTCAAAAGGTGCATAGTAAACCTTACACTTTTTGCCTGTAAGATAAACAGCAAATTGTTTGAAAATCTCGCCAGCTACTTCCTGATGTCGCCGGCTCGGTGCTGGTGACATATTGTAGGCAACCCCGGCAATAAGCTCCCAACGTTCATTATCATCCCAGGTTACATATTCGCCGTAAGTATAACGTTGATCGAGTTTTGGAGCTAACATACCGCCCACGCACCCCCATTATTGTACTTCCAAACGTTGTTCCATGTCCATCAGCCATTTTCAATGCCAACATAGCTTCTGTTTCATTCAACAATCCTATTTCACGGCAAGCACGGAATCACGCTTTTAGGTTTCCGCCAAATCAACCGCATCAATGCGATAAGGAACCGCTGATTCTTCGAGCGCCTCACTGGTAGAACTTATTATTTAAACCATTCTCTTTCTTGGCTACTGTATGTTTGTTCTTGCGGAATCATCTCCGCATAAAGTCGAATAGCTTGACGTATATAATACTCCACAAGAATATTATATGTGCAAACTCTGAAACAAGTCAATTCTTCAATTAACGCAAGGCTGACCCCCTTCTCCCCCAATCCCTGCCCTCACTCACCCCGGTGGTTTTTATGTGACTGGTTTTCTATTATGTGTTATAATGAAGCAAAATGGCGCGATATTATAAGTAAAAAGGTGGGATGGGGATGGAGGAAACTTTAAAGCAGATTCTGGCTAGGTTGGAAGTAATTGAGGGTAAGCTTGATGAGAACATCCAGGTTACTAAAGCGCTTCGGCACAATAACGAGGAGGTCAATGCTCAGTTGCATTGTTTAGGCCATAACCTAGCCGAATTGACAGGCAAGGTTAATCAGCTTGATGAGAAAGCAGATAAACTGGATAGCCGGTTTGAGCAGATGGAAATGCAGCAGGATATTATCAAGGCTGATGTCATGTTTCTTGCCAGGAAGGCCATTGAACAAGACGAAGCTATGTACCGCCTGCAGAAAGCGAAGTGAGACTGTCTAAGCTAGTCACGGGGTCAGCAGTCACGGGGTCAGCAGTCACGGGGTCAGGCTTGCGTTTTTCGGAAATTGACTTATTTATTTGGCCATACTTGTCTTTACCCGCTGATAACCATGGGTAATTGCAGCTGGGTCAAGCCCCAGCTTTTTTGCAAGATCCGCTCTAGTACATACTTCTGACTCTACCACTCGGTATATCAGAATGTTTCTGGCTTCAACAACTTTTCGAATTCGGCATTTTCCAAGTAGTTGCTCCAAGGAAACCTACATTTCTTCTGCTACATAGTTTGCAAATTATTCAAATATTTGCTTTTCTTCTAAAATGTCAGTGTGTTAACTAATTCTATTAGAGTAGGTTCTGACGATTCATACCCCGACAATTTATTCGCTCTACCCATACCTGAGAGCCAGGTCATGCGATGCCCAGAATTAATTACCCGTAGTCCCCCCTTCGGGCATTGAAGATAGACGTAACAGTTTCTCCCAGGTTCCTGGGGAACCCCTTGTGCATTTGCCCTGCTCTTAGACCCCGGTCGGACAGAAATGCCAGGTCTGTTATAATATTTCTGTACTGCCCTGCTGCGTCAAGAACGAAGGCTTCAACGAGTGTTTTTCGAGGCTCTATCACACAACTTTTGCACTCGCTGTCTACGCTTCACGTAAGAAATCACTTTCTTAGCATGCAAGACTCGCTTCCGGCTGTTGACCAGACTTTACCAGACAGGGTGACTGCCTCCCTGTTAGGTTTGGTTCCAAATAGAGGTTTCCAAGGAATGCCTTCCCTCTCTACCAGGCTTTTCCTGGCGCAATAACGATTACGTAGCAAAGTTACCTGTGCTGGCGTTTTTACAAGTTAACCTTTGATTTTGACCTTATTTTCAACAAAAGATTTTACACTATAAATTATAGAATCCATTGCTTCGCAATCTAAACCGTGATGACAGCCAACGTAAAAACCGTTGTGATTGATCCATCGTGCAACTGGATATTGATCTTCGAGGTTTCCAAACAAATTGATATAAATCGGTTGGTTCAACAACGGCAACATTGGCCGACTCTCAATATTGTTTTCTTCCAAAAAGCGAGTAATCTCATTTCGCGAAAAAAGAGTCGCGTTACGAACCACAATAGGATACATCATAAAAGAATGATCAATATAGTCCGGATATATAGGCAATTGCAAATATTCGCGACATGCCTGCAAGCCATTCGTTAAATATGCGGCATTTTCTTTGCGACGCTTCATAATCATATTTCTATTCTCCAATTGAGCCAGCCCAAGAGCACCTTCCAATTCACCAATTCGGTAACTATATCCCATGCGAACCATCATGAACCGTTTATCCATATCCCCATTTAAGCGTAACTGGCAAACCCGATCAGGAACAGAAGCTACACACTGTTCACAAGTACATGCTCTACCGTGGGCTATTAAGGATCGACTAATCTCCATTAGGTTTCGATCATTCGTAGTTATTACTCCTCCAACACCTGTGGTAATAGTGTGAGCAACATACGTGCTAAATCCGGCAATGTCGCCAAAGCTACCAACAGGGTTTCCCTTATAAGTGGCGAAATGAGCTTCTGCGCAATCTTCAATAATCTTTAAGCCATGCTTCCGACTAATAGCAATAATCTCATCCATTTCGCATGGTTGTCCAAAAGTATGAACTGGAATAATCGCAACAGTTCGCTCAGTTATCTTTTCTTCAATTCGCTTTGGATCGATATTATACGATACTGGATCAACTTCAATAAATACAGGTTTTAACCTTGAATGAATACATGCATTAGAAGTTGCAATAAAAGTAATGGCTGGAACCAGTACCTCCGCGCCATCTGTCCAACCACATGTTTCCTTCAAAGCCTCTAATGCCACATGTAAAGCCGATGTACCACTATTACAGGCAATTCCGTACTTTTGCCCATGCAAACGGGTAAACTCTTTCTCGAATCTATATACAAATTCGCCTTGAGAAAGGCGTCCCTCGTCCAATGCCATATTCACATATTTTTTTTCTAATTCTCCGACAAATGCATGCCCGACACCAATTTTCTTATTCATAAGTTCATTCCTTCCCTAAAAACTTATGCATCAAATACTACTTTGATCCCTATTTAGTACAATAATGCTGAAGATAAAATTCATATGTTTTGGTCAACCCCTCATACAAATCGACACTACTCTTCCAGCCCCACTTTTTTTGACGCGAGATATTTACCATTTTGCGATCCATCCCTACTGGCTTTGATAGATCATGTACAAAATTCCCTTTATAACCGCTTACCTCTGCAACCGCTTCATAGTATTCATTGACAGCATAGTCATGTCCCAAACCAATATTTATGATAGTAGGCATACTATCATAATTACGAATGGCATTCACAATACAATCAGCAAAATCACCGGCGTACATAAATTCACGCCTTGCCGTTCCATCCCCCCATATAACCACCTCATCATGGCAAGTAACTTTCGCCTGATAAATTTTATGAATAATAGCCGGTATAAGATGAGAATGTTCTGGATCAAACTTATCCCACCGTCCATACAAATTACACGGCACTAAAGTTTTATAATTATACTCAGCATTTTCCCGTCCAATATATTCACATAAGCGACTCGCAATAATTTTGGCTAAAGCATACCCCTCATTTGTAGGCTCCAATTCACCTCGAAGAATATCTGACTCTACCAAAGGGTTTGTACCATTTCTCGGATACATACATGAACTACCCAAATTTATAACTTTTCTTACACCAGCTTGACGAGCAGCCCATATGACATTACGACCTATATCCAAATTCTCTAACAAAAAGCGTACCGGTTCCTTAATGTTAGCCTGAATACCCCCTACAAGACCTGCCGCATGGATGATCATGTCAGGCTGCTTATTCTTAAAATATCTTTCCACGTCTGAGTAATTAAGTAAATTCAGTTCCCCCCGTGTGGGAGCCAATATTTCAAAAATACTAATACCCGGATTCTCTAACAAGTTTCGTCCCACCATGCCTGATGCACCGGTAAGTAAAATACGCATAGTCTATCGCACTCCTAAAAACTACAATTAAACCATCTTACTGCACATGCGATCCCTTTCGGCTAGTTGAAGATCAGATACTATCATTTTATCTACCAATTCTACGAAAGAAACCTTAGGTAGCCATCCCAATTTCTTCTTTGCCTTTGTTGGATCTCCCAAAAGGAAGTCGACCTCAGTTGGTCGAAAATAGCGCGGATCAATGTGAACTAAAACCTTACCAGTTTGCACATCAATTCCCTTTTCATTAACGCCTTCACCTTGCCATTGGATGTCAATTCCAACTTTATTAAATGCTACTTCAACAAATTCGCGAACAGAATGTGTTTCGCCTGTTGCGATAACAAAATCTTCCGGCAAATCCTGTTGTAGCATCAACCACATCGCTTCCACGTAATCTCCGGCAAAACCCCAGTCCCGTTTTGAATTTAAGTTTCCTAAATACAAGTTTTCTTCCATTCCCAGTTTAATTCGAGCAACAGCACGGGTGATTTTACGAGTGACAAAGGTTTCTCCCCGAATTGGCGACTCATGATTAAACAATATCCCATTACATGCAAACATGTTATATGCTTCACGATAGTTAATTGTAATCCAATATGCATATAACTTAGCTGCCGCATACGGACTCCTCGGGTAAAAAGGAGTCGTTTCTTTTTGTGGAATCTCTTGCACCTTTCCATATAACTCGCTCGTAGATGCTTGATAAAATCTGGTTTTATCCGCCAAATTTAACATCCGCAATGCTTCCAGTATCCGTAAAGTTCCAAGTGCGTCAGAGTTAGCTGTGTATTCTGGTGTATCAAAAGACACCTGAACATGACTCTGTGCCGCTAAGTTATAAATTTCATCAGGCTGGGTTTCTTGAATGATACGTATCAGATTGGTAGCATCTGTCATATCACCATAATGCAGATGAAATTTTACATCTTTCTCATGTGGATCCTTGTATAAATGATCCACCCGGTCTGTATTCAATAAAGAACTCCTGCGTTTAATACCATGAACAGTATACCCTTTATTCAAGAGAAACTCAGCAAGATATGCACCGTCTTGTCCGGTTATTCCTGTGATTAATGCTACTTTGCTCATATTTATAATCACGCCTTTCACTGCGTTCAAGGCACAAAACGTTATGAAAATTGGTGCCAGAATGCCTTATTTTTCTATACTCTACTTATAGGGACAACGGTATACTACAAATCACGGGGAGGTGAGTGGTCTGCCCCTTTTGAAGCAAGCCGCATATATATATATGTGTAGGGCGCCTTTTCAAGGTTGCAGTAGGTGGCAGATTACTCTGTTTCCCCTGCGCAGATCCAGGCGTGCAGTTTTCCCGCACCTGGCTCTTCAAGAATACTCGCTTCCATAATAAGACGTTAGAAATTCAGCACCAGTTGCCGACTCTCGGTGATGCGCAGTTTAGGCACTCGAAAGCGTTCCCACAGCTTGTTGAACTCTTCCCAGTCGAGGCTTTTCCGTTGACTCCTACGATTTAACCATTTAAATAGGCTCCGTTTTGCTTGCCAATAGAATTGCACAAGACTTAAGGAGTTTCCGATTATCCCGTAGTAATTGTAGTAGCCTCTTAGCTTGCTGCTCAACTGTTGGAGTATTTCCCTCAGTCGGCTGCCTCGATTTCCTTTGCACCATGCCTTGAAGTTCGCTACAGATTTCCTCAGCTTTTTCCGAGAGGTTCGCCTCTTGATGATATTCTTGCCTTTTCGGGAGAGTCCCCATTTAAATTCAAACCCAAGGAATTCAAAGCTGTTCTTTTCTTTGTGGAAAGGGCCGAACTCCATCATTCTGGTTTTCTCTAGCGCTATTTCCAGTGAAAACTTGGCTAGCCTTTTCCCTAGCACTTCATAGAACTTTTTCGCATCACGCTTGTACTGAAAGGCACAGGCAAAATCGTCTGCATAACGGCATAGATACGCTTTACCTTCACAGTGAGGCTTGACGACCTTTTCAAACCATAGATCTAAGGCATAATGCAAACATACGTTTGCAAGAATCGGACTTACAATACCGCCTTATGCAAAGTAATATATTATGCAAAGTAAACGCTTAGAATGCACGGTTTGAGGGCATTTGTAACTGATTTACTTCGCATAATATTCTCGAAAAAAAGCTGACCCCATGCGTAGAAAGTCTGGAAAACCAGTTTATTTCGTATAAAGAAAAGCTATTTTGATATTTTTTTTTTGAATATTTGACCACATGTCCAAATATATTATGCAAAGTAAATCAAAGAAAACTGTAGAGTTTATCAGCACTTCAGCAGATTACTTAGCATAATAACTTACTTTGCATAAGCCGCCCTGGGGGGTTCCAGTAATTGGATTTAGTATCTTCCCATCCGTTTCTAAGATCCCTGCCTTTAGCCACTTCCTAATTAATCTGATAAAGGCTTGATCATCAATTCGTTGCTCCAGCATTTTTATTAGCTACTCATGGTCGATATTATCGAAATAGCCACGAATGTCTGCTCTACGACATAGTTGTATCTGCCAAGCTGTATTTCTCGTGTCAGATCTTTCACCGCCATTTGCGGTCCTCGATTTGGCCGATAACCATAGCTGTTGGGCAGAAAGTCCTGTTCGTAGACGGCTTCTAGTATGTCTGCCGCTGCACGTTAGACAACTTTGTCCGCCATTGCTGGTAGTCCTAATGGGCGTAATTTTCCTTCTCCTTTTGGGATATACACCCGTCTTACCAGCTTCGCATGGTATCGCTTGTTTTTCAGATCATCTACTGTTGCTTGGATGTTGCTTTCCAAATCCTTGGCATAGTCGTCAGCGGTTGTTCCGTCAACTCCTGGTGCCGCCTTCTTGTTCAGCTTCTTCCATGCTTCGGCTAACAAATTCTTATTCAGCATCCCGTAGAGGTTCTGAAAGCGATACTTGCTGAGTTTCTTCGCCTTAGCTGCTATTGCTCGCAGTGAGGTTTGCATCAGTTCCCATCCCTTCTTGTATGGCTCATGTTTCCTATGCGAGCTGCGTATCCCTGCCAGCCCCTTCCCCACGTGGACGGCTTTCCCGACCTCAAAGTAATATGGGCTGGTCCGACTCCCTGCGGTATATGGCCATTCTGACTTTCGTTTCGAATGTTCCTACCGGCTTTCGCCGGAACCTCAGGGCCTCCCAAGTTCCTGAATGTTTCTTTCGATGCGTGCCATGTTCTCCGACCCCGACTGGCCTCCAGAATCTCACCAATTCGATTCTTTCGTGTTGGCTTCCATGTTTGTGAGCATGTCGCCACCTGCAATTCCCTCCGTTACCGAAAGGCCACTTTGACAAGAAAAAATCGGTTCGGATTTCCAAAGCCGGATGTTATATCAAGCCGCTCCTTGTCCAATACGCTAATGCTGTAGTCAAGAGCGACAAACATCCTGAAATTCGTAACCGCTACCTTCGTCTTAAGAAGCGCCGCGGTCATAAAAAAGCCATTATTGCTATTACCAGAATGCTACTAACAGCAATCTATCACATTCTCAAAAACAAGGTTCCCTACGATTCAGAACTTTATCATAAAGCGGATCTCATTCCTTGTAATCGTGAAATTACCGTTGAGCAGGCTGTTTTATTAGCACAATCTCAAGGATATCGAATAAAAACTGCAAGTTAACCTATTAAATTTCCAATTTTATACTTTAGTCATCTCTTGATGGTTTATTTCTATTTGCCTGTTTAATGCGTCATATATAGATATTATTTTCAACCTTATTCCCCCGTTTAACAGATACCACGCATTTGCAGAGAGATTCAAGAAACAGTTATTCATAATTCTACCAAAACTGTATATGAATAATCCCACTATATCAGATTTTTATCCTTGTTTTAATCCAAATTGCTTACGATAAATTAATGTTTTTAAAGTAAGCATTTCCAAATTTAGTGGTTCTATCAATTGATATTCTTTTATTAACGATAAAGCCTCCATGAAATACCCTTTATTTACCATATGTCCCAATTGTTGCACAAGACCATTCACAATATTTTTATTGTGACTCTCATCATCTTGTCTATTGGTGCTTTTATACTGCATATCTATTTGGGAAGAGACCTTCAACTCAGCATATTGATCCGCAATTACCGGATACTTGTAAATGAGCTGTTGATTGTAATAATGTACAAATTCATCAACTTTATGATTCCGAATATATATTGAATACATAGGTGAAAGCAACTCGCGAATATGCACTATTCCCTCAACTCGTGGAAATAAATCTAACGCTTTTTGATCCAATTCTAATTTAACATATATTTTAACTAGCACAGCTATTATTTCTTTATAATATAACAGAGAAAAATTCACCATATAAGCATCTTTATTAACTTCTGCAAATTTGTCAAATAAGGAGAGATATTTTTCATAATATACTGCACCTTTTTGTAATTCACCCAACTCTTTATAAGAACCTGCAAGTAAAAAATATATGTCAATGCACTTTTTAGCTCCTAATTGCAAGGCACTGTAGCATATCTCAATAACCTTCCTAAAATTTCCCATTTCTTTTAAAATAAATGCCAACTCAACCATTACAAACATATATTGCGAAAAGTCCACATTCTCGGCTTTCCCTGCCTCATAGGCCTTCACTATTGCTTCGTAAGCATCAGCATGTTTTTGCTGATGCCTTTTTTCAGTAGCTATACAATGCCAATAATGAACTGCCAAAACCCGTTTAGGATGTCGTTTAGAAAGTGCAACTGTTGTGCAATCCACTCTCCAGTGTTTGACAATCTGCTTGGGTACATTCTCCATACTAAAAGGAGTTATTTTCTCACTATTATGGAGATACTTTTGAATACATTGAAGGTACCTTTTATACTCTTCATCACTCATATTTTTCATATATTTATATAAATCTTCATAAGAAGTAAAGTCCCGCTTATCGACAAAACACTCTCTCGGAATGTGCTGCTCAATATTACCAGCTCCCCAATATACCGGCACACATCCTGCAGCAAAGCAGTCCAGTATTTTTTCAGTAATATACCCTGTAATTTGTTGTGCATTTTCATAGCAAATAGCAAACCTATACATTTCCAAAATTTCTTTTTTATTTTTAACCGAACCTTTATACGAGGGATACTCTTGAACATTCCAACCAATACCATATAAATCAAAATCTTTTGGATGATAAAATTCAAACCAGCGAATTGCTTCTATCCGTTTAGAGTATAATTCCAACGGATGACCTTTAAGCTTATTGCCGGCAATTAGAGTACAAAAATATTTTTTTTTACTAATATCCTGATTTATCGTCTCTGGAAAATTGGTAGAAAAATTGATTTTGAAAAACTTTTCATTATCAACCAACTCATCATTCCAAGTAAATACTTTATCAAACAGGGCATACATCTCTGAATCCCAATTGCGCGGCAACACAACCTGACACTCAAATAAGATAACATATTTAATAACCTTATCTGTCCACTCGCCAAGTATCATTTCCAAAGGTACTTGCGGTACTTCCAAAAACACAACTACATCCGGTTTGATATTCTGTTCCTGAAAAACATCCAAAGTATGGCATTCCCCGCCAAGTTCCTCGATATATGCTCTCATAATCCGGTGTCCACGCATACCATCATCCCGATTAAGAAGACTATTAGGATCATATAACGCATCCTGTGTAGCCGGAGGGTCAGTTAATACACTCCAATATACTGCTAGTGATCTTTTCCCTGCAGCCACAGGAATATCATATTTTTTCACATCGTTCTACTCCTCATAAAACTGCTTTAAATAATATCCAATTATTGCAAATCTAAGGCACTGTGCCCAAGAACTTTACAAGCACCTAAAAATACGTCTTGCTTAATCACTTCACTATCAATTTGATCAACAATACACAATAAATTCCGATATAATTCAAAAATAGCGTTTTCATAGCCAGTAAATGTAAAATATGGCAGTTCTTTCAATAACCGACCATTATTTCCAGAGTATTCCCGGTTCATTCCTTCATTTACAATAATTATAGGGCTTTGAAACTCGCTAATCTCATTAATAATCTCCGCCACCTTTACAAGGCTTATCGATTCAGTTGGCGTTATATTATACGTCTTAAACTTAGGTTTATTTTCAATCATCCACGCGATAATCTGTTTAAAATCTTCGATATACAAATAGTCAAATACAACATTTTGGTTAATAGTAATCGGCATCTTCAATAAATTTTTAGCGATAGAATTAGAAATAAATTTATAGCGATAGTCATCGTGTTTTCCAAACAACCCAAAGATACGCAGACATATAATATTGGAACTCTTTTCAATATATTTTGAAATCACATATTTCGAATATCCGTATGTATCGGCAGGAACATATTGGTCAAAAGACTCTTCCGGCATTTTTCGATACCAATGTTCCCTGTCATATTCTGCCCCACTGCCAAAATGTATCATACGCATATCGGAGGTGAGACAACGCGCCAAATTAAAAAACATACGGAGATTTTTTTCTACTACAGCGCCATCTCCCGCATCATAATTTGTTGTACGCCTTCCCCCAACAGTTGCACAATGAATAATAAAATTCACTTTATAGTTCTTTATATATGTTTCTACCGCCACTGCGTCAAGCAAATCTAAATCACTTCGTTTAGTAGCCAAAATGGTATACTTATCCTGCAGGTATTCATTAAGACTTCGCCCGACAAAACCACCAGCGCCCGTAATAAGTATTCGTTTTTCTGCTTTTCCCATAGACAACCTACCTCAATTTCAAGTTCACAATAACCTAAGTATTTTTTATATAATCTTCTTTAGAAAACACTTCATCTACAGGTACTGGCGTAGGTTTATTATATATCTTCTTGACCACATATTTATCGATAAATGCACGATCTTCTGCAATTAAGCAAGTATCGACATATTCGCCGAAGTATTTGATTTTCATACCGCGTTCCACGATATCTTTCAGCGGTTCTTCAAAAAAATTCCCTAAAGACGTATGAATATACGGACATGGCATAACATCGCCATATTTGGTAATAGAAATCATTCTTTTTACAGCAATACACCCCAAATCCATTCCATAGGAGGGAGTTAAATGCGTAAAAACATTATATTTCTTCTCTAGCTCCCTCATATAGTCCATATCAGCACGGGTAACCAGTGCGTCAAATTGGCCTTCCCATGCCCCCACAGGTTTTGCATAAGTAACAAATACAGCTACACCCTTTTCTTTAGCAAATTCTAGAAATTCAATAAATTCTTCTGACTTTACTCTTTGTTTAGTAACTACTGTAGACAAAATAATATTCAAGCCTGCATTTAGCGCAGCGTCAATCGCACGCAAAGCTCTTGCATGCGATCCCTTTGCCTTACGAAATTCATCATGTTCCTCTGCTGACAGGCTGTCCAAACTCAATTGAATTTTATCCAGGCCAATGCTCTTTAAATGCTTGGCTTTTTTGTCATCAAGCAGCCAACCGTTTGTATCAGATGTAATATAAAATTTTTGCGGATCTACTGCTGCAATTAGTTCATCCAAATCAGGAAAGACTAAAGGTTCCCCTCCCGTAATCACAAAATGAGCCAGTCCCATTTCATCAGCTTGCCTTGATAATTCTTTTACATCAGCAATGGTAAAACAGCGTTTATCATTTTTCCCTTGGAATTTTTTTATGCAGCAATGTTTACAACCTAAATTACATCTATAATCATACTGAAATTGCAGTATTGCAATACTTTCTCCTCTTTTTACCTTGTCTGCATATTTCATTATTTTATCATATACATAGGGTTTTTCGTTTTTCAAAGTATTTCGTTTTTCTGACTCAACTGCATTTAATTCTTCTGTCACGTGTTTTTCCATCATAATATTGCCTCCATTATTTATGTTTGCTAAACTCAAAATACAATCAAATAAACATTCGATACATTTTATGTACATCTAGCAAATTATCAGGACAAGTTTCATGCCATGCCCATTGCCCCACCTTTGGCATGCCCTCTATGTACTGAAGATTAAGATCAAGCGGAGTAAGCAAAGTACATTTATAGAGTAGGGAGATAAAGTGTCCTCGATTCTTGCGACATGGATGTATAACCTCATTAATCGCTAATATCCGACTATCAGTACTAACTTTGGCCCCAAGCTCACTGAGAGAAACTGCGTCAATTCGTTTAATCAACTTTTCTTTGTAGCGAATGATACCGCCTGGTATATGCCAACCTGCTTTAGAATAACCATCATTTCGCCATGTAAGAAGTGTATGGTTTGCATCATTTTTTATCAGTAAATCAACATTAACCATAGGCGTAATACGGCTTGCAAAAAGAAACACTTCTTCTGGAAGTCCGCTTTGCGCATCAGCTATTTGTCTTTCTATTGAATCAATTTCGTTCCTCATTTTCCACCTCTAGAAATATTAAACTTTATTTCTATTGTTGAACTCTCGTTGTTGTTTAGTAATATTTTCTGCTATAACATCAGCATAAATATCAATATTGTCAATTAATCCTTCCATAAATTGGCAACAACGACATGCTTTATTTTTATGTCGCTCCCCTTTTAAATGCAATATTCTAAAATCATAAAGCTGTTGTCCATTCCAAATATTTAATAATGATTCATTTTTAGTATCACCAAAAGTCGTACTAAACGTCCAATCAGTACAACAAGCACCTACTGTACCATCGTAATTAATTGCCAATGCATAGAAAGGATAAGGACAAATTTGCTTCTTTGATAGTGCCCACCCACCAGAAGCCTTAACTATATCGTTGCCTAAGGTAAAGTCCTTTAAATCAGAGGCTGTCCAGCAATGCAAATTTTCAATAGCTATAGCGGAAGATATATTTTGAAAATCATTGTAAAATTTTTCTTTTTCAAAACAACTCAAATTACTATCAATAATTTTAGTATAAATATAACAGCTTTTTCTGTTTTCATATAAATACCTTACATTCTCTTTAATTTCATCATAGTTTACATTAACACCGCATAGTTCATGATATTTTTCGCTAGATACCCCTTCAATAGAAATTTTTATAGCATTTATTCCACTAGCTACTATTGCTTTCGTTAAATCGCGACTCAGTAAAGATGCATTCGTAGTTAGTTCGTATATCTCTGCTATATTTTTTTGTACTGCATATTCTAACATTTGTGGCAAAAATTTATTTAAAGTAGGCTCTCCATCTTTATGGAAAAATAGTCTTTTAATTTTTGCCGGAAATTCAGAAATATCGTCAATTATTTTACAATATAAA
This sequence comes from Sporomusa sp. 246TCP1, assembly GCF_057319775.1. Lineage (NCBI taxonomy): Bacteria > Bacillati > Bacillota > Negativicutes > Selenomonadales > Sporomusaceae > Sporomusa > Sporomusa sp. 246TCP1. The sequence continues at coordinate 3,532,923 of NZ_CM170492.1, forward strand.
ACATAATCCATGATTCCTTTTTTTCGGTTTACTGTCTTCAATAAAGCCTCATCACTTGCCGGACAAAACTTACATTTAAAATTACATACGCTACTAGGATCAATATATATTGAATATGGAGTATTTAAGGGAATAACTGACTCCAACCGTACTCTGTCTTTCACTACTTTCATAACCGACACACCCTTAATTTATGTTTATCTAAAAACAAATAAGTATTAATTCTCTTCAATAGCATATAGTACTGTATCACTAACAAATCCCGTATAATTTCTAAGATAAAATTTATATTTAAGACCTAAATTATTTATCCACATTGGTATATCCCATATATGATTAGGATAGTGATAAACACAGATGGCTAAATCCGGTCTATGTTGTCTGATAAGCCTTCGCGCTCCCTGTAATGCATCTAGTTCCACCCCTTCTACATCCATATTTATAAAAGATGGAGAAAAAGCAGGTAAAACACTATCAATCGCAACACACTGAATCAATAAGTTGCCATCTTCTGTGATAGAACTGTTAGTTTTTTGTCCACTATCAAATTTTATTTGCACATTCTCATTAAATACACCACAAGGAAAAGCAATAACCGAGTCTGCTATCCTAGTCGATTCGCTCTGTAAATATTTAGTTAACTCTTTAAAATTATCTAAATCAGGTTCAAAGCAAACAATTGATTTAATCCGTCCCACTAAAGAATTTAATATTTTTATTGTATCACCATTATAAGATCCGCAATTAATAAAATACAAGTATCCTTTATTTAGTATAATATCTTTTGAAAAATACTGTTCCTGCAATGGTCTGCATGGAATTTTTATTGGTTTGCGCAAAATATGAGTTTGTAAAAATTTAACATATATTTCCATGCTTTCATTGTCAGTAAATAAATTAAAACATTGCATGATTTTATCACGATTATCAATATAAAAGTTATATCCATTCTTTTTCAACTCTGTTGACTGATTATGTAAATGATATTCATAAATCTCATTAGCCAACAAAATATTTTTAAACCCCATTTTTTGTAAATAACTAAATATTTCTTGATGATACTCGACTTTTCCTACAGTAATAACAACAACAGCATTTTCTTTATCTTCTGGATTTGGCATATAATCCAGTGGTGAAACCGCCTGGAATCCAAGATAAATACACTCATTTGAAAATTTATTATCAATTATAATGCTAACTTTTAAGTTATATAACTTTAAAACATTCAAGTAAAATGTATAATAGCCATCACCAGCCCCATAACAAATAATTTTTTTATTCTCTAATAGATGATTTGCTAAATTACTGGATAAAGGAAAGTCCTTCATGCAAAGTAATTCTTCTAAGGTTTTCTTATAATTTGACATTATTCAACATCCTACATTTTCTATTTCTTAATTTATCCTACTTCAATCCGTTCTTTCCTCAAGACCAGATTCCCGCAAAATTGCCACTCTAATATTCCTATGGTTTTGGTGTATAATATGAGCTACCTCATCCGAAAAACTTGCTGCCATAACAATAATAGCCTCAACAGGATCGATGATTAATTGGTCAGGACTAACTATTGGAATATGCGTAGCTGGACTGTATTTGCCTTGCTTAAATGGCGCAGAATCAACTACATATCTTATCTTTCCACTTATTTGTGTCAAAGCCATTACTGTTAATGCCTGATGACCCGCTCCCCATATTGCAACTTTATTATCTCCAAATCGATTAATATAATCTAAAATTTCTTTTTTCAAATACTCTTGTTGACGATAAAAAACCGATATGTCCAATTTTTCCCGTTTCTTCACAATAGCAGAAATAATATAAGCCTGCCAGATTTCTTTGCACTCTACTATCTCAAAACCATTTCGCGCAAGTGTTGCTGCCAATGTTTCTTTCGTAAAATAGAACAGATGATCACAGATAAATTCAGAAAAGAGATTTTTTCTTAAAATCATATCAAAGTTTGGCACTTCTACAAGACCAATACCACCATCATCTAAAATATTATAAATATTACGGAGAACTCTATTGGGATTTGGAAGGTGTTCCAAAAAATTCAACATAAAAAATCCTCGAAAGGATGTCTCAAATAATTGTTCCGGTCTATCGCCAATAAATCCCTGCACCACATTTAAACCCTTCTTACGGCAAGAATCAACCGATTCCGCAAGATACTCTATCCCAAAAGCATTTGCGCCACAGTCTGCCATAAGACTTAAATACTCCCCACAGCCACATCCTATTTCAACTATCTTCTTCTCAACCAGTGCATATTGCTTTAGAAAACTGCTAAACTGTTCTAGGCGAAACTTTCGCATATCCTCAGAATAACCAGTAGCGCGAATTACTTCGCGAAAATAAGGAACCGATTCATTCCCTAATTGCACCAAACCGCAAGCTGAACACTGCATCACTGTCAAATCAACGCCAACCTCGTTGTCAATTTCATCTTTAGATGGAAGGAATTGTGCAGCCTTTGGCATATTTTTATACTCTAACAAAGGCTCATTAAAAAACTGATTTTGACAAACTCTACATAGCGTTATCACCAAAAAAATTCTCCTTTAATAATTTTATACTTGAACTGTTTGATATGGCCATAGTTCTTCCATCGGACTCGTAACCATTGATCCGTCCTCTAATTTTTTTGATGTTAGCCGCGGCATTGTGGCCTGACTAGGATCTGTCATAATTTCACAAAGAACTGGTCCGGTACTTTTTAAGACTTCCGTCATTTTTGCTCTAATATCTTTATGATTTTCAATAACAACGGTTTTAAGACCATACGCCTGTGCCAGCTTGCACATTTCAGGCAACCCAACACCGCTTTTCTCATCACACGCGGTATGGAACCCATTAAAATAATTATTTTGTGTATTTCTGATAGAACCATATCCACTGTTATTTAGAACAAAAATTTTAATCGGTAAGCTCAAAGACTTTATGGTAGCAAGTTCTTGAATATTTAACTGGATTCCTCCATCACCATGAATGCAGACGACTGTTTGTTTTCCACTGGCAACACAAGCACCGATACTATGAGGCAAACCAAAACCCATAGCGCCCAAACCCGGATTGTTAATTATCCGCTGTCCTTTTTTGACTTTGATTGCCTGAAGAGTTATTTCGGCTGCCTGCCCGGAGCTTCCGGGAACTAAGGTTGTTTGTGAATCCATAAGTTCTGATAATATTTCGATAAAAACATAAGTGTTAACAAAATGCTCCTGCTTCCAATATTCCGGAATACATACCGGATATTTGTTATGCAAGTTTTTACAAAATACCCGCCATGACGACCATTCCTCCAAGGAATAAGTTATTGGATAAACCAGTAATTCCCTCAAAAATTGTTTAACATTCGCTGCAACAAGTATAGCATCCGACATGTCTAACTTTTTCAATTCTGCTTCATCAACATCCACAATTACTTTTTTTGCCTTCACTGCAAAATTCCCATGGTTATACCCTGTTTGCAAAAGATCAAGTCTAGCACCTAAAATCAGAATAAAATCCGCATTTTGCTGAATCCAGTTTGCAGCCCTCTGACCAATTGTCCCTGGTCTGCCGCAATACAGAGGATCATCCTCCGCGAGCAAATCTGCAGCCTTCCACGTAGTTAAAACAGGGATATTTAACTGCTGAGCCAGTTCTTCAAAATTCTTCATGGAATTGCTTAAGCGAACACCATTCCCCAGTAAAATAACAGGTTTCTTCGCCTTCCCTAAAAATTGGATAGTCTTATTGACAGCTTGTGTTATCTTATCATTACCAGCAGCTTCCTCAATAAAAGTAAAGCCACCTAAAACTTGTTCATCAACCAAACTCGCCTGTACATCAAGTGGCACGTCAATCCAAACCGGACCAGGCCTTCCGTGTTTTGCAAAATACATAGCCTTTTCTAAGTGATATCTTATTTCCGTAGGCTCAGTAATTGTCACTGCATATTTAGTAATCGGCTTTACCATGTCTACAATTGGTAGTTCCTGATTCCCATTTTGCCGAATACCTCTAATTCCAACCAAATCTGCTCGTTTTACTTGCCCGGATAGTATAATAGTCGGGATAGAGTCCAACCAAGATGCAGCAACGCCGGTAATAGCATTTGTACCGCCAGGACCTGTGGTAACTAATACTACACCAAAATTCCCGGAGTATTGGGCATATGCATCAGCAGCAATTGCTGCTGCCTGTTCATGCAAATTACATACATACTCAAGCTTTTTACAACGGCCAAGTGAATCAACCAAATGCATAGCACCGCCGCCTGATAGTAAAAAAACATGAGTAACATTTTTTTCTGCAATAAACTTAAATATATAATCTGATACTTTAATCACTAGCCCTCACTCCTAGAAATAATCATTACTCAAAGCACAAATTTCGTAATATCTTCCATAAATTTAGAAATAGTTTTTCCAGACCCATTCCACGGTCGCGGCATCAACAAACTTTTGATACCCGCTTTTTTTGCAAAATAAATATTCTCTTCATTATCATCAATAAACAAATCAATCGCTTTAAAACGTTGTAAAAACTCGGCCTTATTTTTATCGTACTCAAAATGCTTAACACCCTCCCTGCTGGAAGGTATAAAATGATAAGAACGTATCCATTTGCCAAAATGCTTTATCACCCATGCGGCTGATGCCGATGCCGTATGCATTGGAGTAGCCGTCAATGCGATATGTCTGCAGTAAAAACCATAGGTTTGAAACCATCTAAATACTTCCGGAACTGGTAACATATTTGCAGCTTCTTCTGACAATCTAAATTGATCTAGATAATCTAAATACTCTTGCTTTGAGATATGCAAAAGCATATGGGGCGGATTTATAGTAATTTTTCCATAATCTACACTGAGTTCTGGACATTTGTGATGGAAATAATTTTGCAGCCATATTCGCATAAGGTCATTAAGACAGTCATCCACATCCCACGCAATGGTAATCATTTATCATCTACCCAATACGTAATCTCTGTTTTTCTTTTTTTGCGTTCTGTTATAGCATCATCTGTATAATAAGAATCATTCCGATAGTGTGTTGATGATATTTCTTCAAAAACAACTCCATTTTCAGTAGAAAAACTATGTTTCATACCACGTTCAACAACTACCATATCGCTTCTTTTTAACGTCTGTATTTGACCATCTAAATTCAAAATCAACTCTCCATATAAAACATGAAAAGTTTCTTCTTTTAATTTATGGAAGTGTTCTGGATTACACTGCCCAGGAATCAGCGCAATTATTTTTTTGCAATATTCCCGATTAATAAGATTAACAAGAACCGCACCATATTTTTCAAAATTTTCTATACCGTAATGATGCGATAATTCAAATTCAAGTTTTTCCGGTAAAACAACATTGCTATCACGCAATAAAATTTGTACCTTTGCAACAATATTTGCAATATCCGTGCGAATATCTCGTACCTGGAAATCTTTTTTAAACAATGGTTGATTTGGTTCGATATCCACCTTACTAGTGAATTCTGTATACTTAGACATATTATTGGCAACAAACTGATTTTCTTGAGCCGGAATCGCAAAATATATTTTAGAAGTATCTAATTTTTCGCCTGCAGTAATTTTTACCTTAGCAAAAATGCCTCTTTGTAAACCAGTCAAATCCGCAATTTCTCTATCACTAAATTTATAGCGGATATTCTTTACTCCGCACATTGCGTATGCGGCTTGTGCCGCCATTAACCATTTTTCAACCTGCGCAGGAGTTGCAGAATAAGCATTTAAAGAAGCGTCGGGAGTTGGCACTCCAATGTGTTTTTCAAATACAGTGGCTCCTTTAGCAATAGCAAGTTTAATTGCTTCAAAATTGTCAGGTTCTTCATGAGTAGAATAACCAACGCGAACAGTAGCATATCTGTCCTTTAATAAATCCAGTTGATTTAATTGCAGATTTTCTTGCTTGGTTGGATATTCTGCAACACAATGCATCACTGTAAGGTCTTTTTTTCTATGAATAAAAAAGCTAGTTACCCGGTCAATTTCTGATAATTCACTTCCGCCTACTGAAGCAATAATAGGCTTATCTGTTTGCACAATTCGTTCCAACAAAGGCCAATCCGTAAATGAGCAGCTTGCAATTTTTATTACATCAAAATTGTGCTTTTCAATTAAATCTACGGAAGCTTCATCAAACGGCGTGCAAATAGTATAAAAACCTAGTTGCTGGGCAATATCTTTTAAATTTAAAAATTCATCCGGAGCTAATTTAGTCTCAGAAAACCTCTTAACAAATTTCAAATCCAGTCTTACTTTATACTCTGGATGAATAAATGTATCTAAATGTCTATACTGAAATTTAAAGGCAAAATTGAATTCCTCTGAAAAAACTTTGCATACCTCATGAATCTGACGAATTATTTTTTCGCCGTGTTTAATATCACCACTATGATTATTCGCCATCTCAAAAATAAATAAAGGCTTCTCAAATATACTACTCATTTTGCACACCCGCTATCTATAAAATTATCAAAACAAGACAATATATAACTTAATCTCACTTCATCCAGCTTGGGATATACCCCTATCCAAAACGAATCTTTCATGATGGTATCAGTATGTGTCAAATTTCCAACCACACGATATCCTTCTCCACTACTTCTCATTTCGTCAAAACAAGGATGCTTTAACAAGTTCCCTGCAAAAAGCATTCTTGTTTGTACTCCACAACTTTCTAAATAAGATACTATTTCATCACGCGAAAAGCCTGCATCTTCTCTTACTGTTAATAAAAAGCCAAACCAACTAGCTTGTGAATTCACCGTTTCCTCTGGCAATACAAATGCATTTTTAAAACGATCTAATCCTTGCCTCAAGGTCTGCCAATTTTTCCGTCTTTGAGATATAAATAGCGGCAATTTTTCTAGCTGTGCACAACCAATAGCTGCCTGCATATCAGTAATCTTCAAATTATAGCCGAAATGTGAATATACATATTTATGATCATATCCAATCGGCAATTCACCGAACTGTTGATTAAATCGCTGATTACAAGTATTATCTCGCCCTGAAGGACACCAACAATCGCGTCCCCAATCCCTAAATGATTCAATAATATGTTTTAACCTGATATCATTTGTATAAATTGCTCCGCCTTCTCCCATAGTCATATGATGAGGAGGATAAAAGCTGGAAGTCCCGATATGTCCAATAGTTCCCGTACATTTCCATTCGTTATCGATGAGATACTTGGCTCCAAGCGCATCACAATTATCTTCTATTAACCATAAGCCGTATCGATCACAAAAACTTTTTACTGCTTGTACATCAAATGGATTGCCTAGTGTATGCGCAATCATAACTGCCTTCGTTTTCTCAGATAATGCGCGTTTCAGCAAAGAAACATTTATATTATATGTTGGTAAAGTAACATCCACGAAAACCGGAATGGCTCCATATTGAATAATGGGAGCTACTGTCGTCGGAAATCCGGCTGCTACTGTAATTACTTCGTCTCCCTTTCGTATTCTGTCTTCACCTAATTTAGCGGAAGTCAATGCCATAAATGCCAATAGATTGGCAGAAGAACCCGAGTTGGTAAGAGAACAATATTTCACTCCTAAAAACGCCGCAAAATCCTTTTCAAATTGCTCACTGTATTTTCCGGTTGTAAGCCAAAAGTCCAGCGCAGAATCTACTAAATTAATAATTTCTTTTTCATCAAATACTCGTCCACCATACGAAATCCGATCACCTGGCTGAAAGCTTTCTTCTTTCTCATACTTAAACTTCCAATAATCTAACACAGCATGCCGGACTTTTTCACGCATCTCTATTTCTTTTTTTTCATTCCCCAACAAATCACATCCTTACCTTAGCAACGAAGTACTGCTATATTTTTCAATTTGTTTTACACATACATCATATAAAACCTTTTTCTCCTGATAAGCAATATACCACTCATGAATTTTCTCAAGCGTTTGCAATAAGTTCCATCGTGGTTCCCAGCCTAGTTTCATTTTAGCCTTAGAGCAATCCAGCTTTAGATAAGTTGCTTCATGTAGATGACTTCCTGCCGCCACCTCGTAGGAAGCAGCTTTTTCCCATAAGTTACACAATTGTTGTACAATCCACTCCACGGGTTTTGCATCCATATCATCCGGGCCGAAATTCCAGCTTTCTCCAAATTGAGTTCCACATTGATATAACTTCTGTGCAAGAAGTAGATACCCACGCAGGGGCTCTAATACGTGCTGCCAGGGACGAATCGCATGAGGATTACGAATCATTATTTTTTCCCCATTCAATAATGCATGAATACAGTCAGGTATAAGTCGTTCTCTTGCCCAATCGCCACCCCCAATAACATTGCCGGCCCGTGCAGTGGCAATCGCAACACCATGGGTCTGATATTGCTCAGGATTAAAAAATGAATTTCGATAAGCACTCGTTACTAATTCAGAACAAGCTTTACTACTGGAATAAGGATCATATCCCCCCATCGCCTCAATTTCCCGATATCCCCAAATCCATTCCTTGTTCTCATAGCATTTATCTGTAGTTACGTTAATAACCACTTTCACCGAATCACATTTGCGAACAGCTTCTAATACATTTACTGTTCCCATAATATTAGTTGCATACGTATCAACAGGGTTTCTATACGATTCCCGCACTAATGGCTGGGCAGCCATATGAATAACAATATCTGGGTTAACCTGACATAATATTTTGCTTACAAATTCCCCATTGCGAATGTCACCGTTTATACTATGAATCTGATTTTCTAACCTGCATAAATTAAAAAGACTCGGCTGTGTAGGTGGTTGTAAAGCAAATCCAGTAACCTCTGCCTTCAATAAACAGAGCCACATAGAAAGCCACGCACCTTTAAAGCCGGTATGCCCTGTTATAAAGACCTTTTTTCCCTGCCAAAATGATTTTTCAATCATCCCCAACCACCTACTTCCACACTTTCCATGGAGCTTTGCCAGTGGTCCATAAATTCTCCAAATTATTCTTTTCTCTCATTGTATCCATTGGTTGCCAAAAACCTGGGTGGCGATACGCCATAAGCTGATTTTCTGCAACTAATTTTTCCAATGGACCTTTTTCCAGCACAGTGTCATCGCCGTCAATATATTGAAAGAATTCTGGTTGACAAACAAAAAATCCTCCATTAATCCAGCCACCATCGCCTTCGGGTTTTTCTTGAAACGCCTGCACCATATTATTATCAGATACCGCTAAAGCGCCAAATCGTCCAATCGGTTGTACAGCAGTAATCGTAATCACCCTACCGTGCTCTTTATGAAAGTCTAATAGTGTTTGAATATTTATATCACTTACACCATCTCCATAAGTAAGCATAAATGGTTCATTTCCTACATAATCCCGAATGCGTTTCACTCTTCCTCCAGTCATCGTTTCTGCCCCAGTATCCACCAAGGTCACTTTCCAAGGCTCAGCATGATGGTCATGAATAATCTGCTGGTTAGCCATACGAAAGTCAAAAGTAATTGTAGATTCCTGCAAAAAATAATGTGCAAAATATTCCTTTATATAATATCCTTTGTACCCCAAGCAAATAATAAAATCATTAAAGCCGTAATGAGAATATATTTTCATAATATGCCATAAAATAGGCCGTTCCCCAATTTCAATCATTGGTTTAGGTTTTAGATGTGATTCTTCACTAATACGTGTCCCAAAGCCACCTGCTAAAATTACGACTTTCATAAAACCCGCCCCTTTCGTATGTTAATTTAGTCAGAAAAAGACACCGCAATACCAAGTTTCTTCATTTTGGCACTCACTTGTTCATATTGCCGCTGTACTTCTTTGAACTCATTTTGATAAGTCTGTCCCTGATTCATACCTCTATTTATATAAATCTGACACTGGCGTAAATAAACTAGACAGCACCGATAAATAAAGAATTCTTCGCGATCAACTTCTAAATAATCTGGAATTGCAATTAACTTTACATTAAGTTCTATTCGTTGCAAATAAAACTGAGCAAGAACTAGACTTTTATATTGTGTCCGTTCCTCAACCTCACTCCAATTTATATCTGGAAAATAAATTTCTTCATTAAAATATTTAATAATATAATCAGATATTCTAACTGTTGCAACAAGACGTAAATCTAAATGATGCGAACCACTATCTGCGTGAATCCTGTAGTTAATAACTCCTTTATGTATCTTACTGTAACGCCAACCATAGCGAATAAAATGAACTTGCATTTGAGTATCTGCGGAAATCTCACTAAATTCATCGAAGTCGCTCTCTGGCAAAAACCATCCTACCCTTTTTTCTTCTAAAAAACGTTTTCTCTGCATACCAAACATAGGAATTACACCCGATCCAGTATTAAAAATATGGTGAACTATATGTTCTGGAGGAAAAACAGTATAATTCCATTCTCCTGACTTTTTCCCAGTTTCATCAATCAGATTTAAATCACTATACACATAATCAATGTCTGGATGTTTATTCATATAATCAACAAAACACTCAATTGCATCAGGTTCTAAAGAGTCATCATAGCACAACCACTGAAGATATTCTCCCTTGCCCAACGTCGCCATCTCTCGAATACCCTGATTAGGACCGCCGGAATTAATTTGATGGAAAATACCTTTCACATTATCATAATTTTGTTCATATTCTCGAATAATTTCTTGCGTGCCATCTGTAGAGCAATTATCAATAACAAGTAGCTCTATATGAGGATAAGTTTGGCTCAATACAGATTCAATAGAATTTCTTAGATATTTTTCACCATTATAGACGGTAATTCCAATAGTCACCAAAGAGTGAGAAATATTAGATTTTAACGCTATTATTGGGTTACTCTTTTTTTCTACAACTTCGTCAATTACGCCCTTCAGTTGCTGCAATAACGTTACCTTATTGTATTTTTCTTCTACAAATTTCCGATATTCTACCGTATCATATAAACCAGTTGTTATCATATTGACTGCTTCTTCAATTGTATTCCAAAGATAGCGTGCGTCATAAATTCCTCTTGCACCAACAAAATTGTGGATTATCGGCTTAATTCCCTTTGCCATTCCTTGCATAACGCTGATATTTTGAGACTCTAAAATGCTGGTGCATATGATATAGTTCTTATCCTCCATCCAGCTATCTAAATCATCTTGCCAACCAGTGAACACCACACTTTTTTCAAGGCCAAATTCTTTCGTCATCTGTTGAAAATAAAGCACGTCCCGATGATCTTGAAACTGACCGGCAATATAGAGCTTGTACCTAGCATCCCGGTCATGTATCGCCTTGAAAGTGTGAAGCAGAAGCATTGGGCCTTTTTTATAATTGATATATCCGACATAAGCAATATTGAAACCTGTTTTTCGCTTTTTAAATGAAAACTTATCCAAATCAATTCCATTTGGTACTACAGCCGTCTTGTCTCGTGCAACAGAAAACTGCTCAACAACAAAATCGCGAATATGTTCAGCCACAAAAACTAAGCAGTCAACATTACCCCACTGGACACTTGCTGGATAATCGGTAAAAGCTTCATAACTATGCAGTCTACAAATAATGATTTTATCCTTGGCGACTGGCCGAGTGGAACCATAAATAATCAAATCATCACACCATTCAAACCAGCAAATATCGGCCCAAGCCATTTTATCATCAATATCCTGTAGTACTTGTGGTTGGCACTTGCAAATCTCATAGTCTTTTTCTAAAACAGTTATAACATCCCCTAAAAAACTGTCCATTTGCGATTTTACGAATACCGCTAGTTTGAGTTTCGACTTCATTTCTGACATATTCTCTATGATTGTTAAAGCAGCTGCAACACGCTGTTTGGCGAGTTTTAGTTGCTCTTGATATTCTGGAATTACACGAGTCTCTAAACTTTTATACAAAATATCTGCTGCTAACCAATCATTTTTACATTCAAGCAAATATGCCTGGTTAAAAAGCAGTTCAAAATTATCTGGTTCTAACCTAAGGCCTTCTTGCAACACGGTTTCTGCAGCAGTCAGTTCGCCTTCCATAAGAGCAATCACCGCTTGTATTGAAATTGCATCCACTTGCTGGGGAAATAGGTTTCTATAATCAGCTAGCAATTCTTTAGCTGGTTGTAACTGATTAGCTTCTACTAATTCCTGTATTGTTGGCAGAATTTCAATTTGGTTAACCATCTTAGTCTCCTTTTGCAAAATTCATGATTTTTCAATGTAACATTGGCATCTGCTTGCAAAACAATTCCGCCTTTATCGCCAATAGTTGAAGGTTTTTTCCAACTATTTTTTCTCCTTCTTCGATAACAGCAGTCGCACCTTCTAAATCTCCTGCTGCAATCATAGTTCTTACCTGACACACTAATTCTTCTACCAAGATGTCCATCGGATCATTATGTTGTTGCATTTGCTGTAACAACAGCTCAATGCCTCGTTTCATGGCGGGAAAAGCATGTAATGCTGTCCGTAAGCAGCTTACATACTCTGTTGATGGTTTTTGTTCTTGAAGACGTGCCTGATACATATACAACAAAAATACCTCCTCATCATTTTTCAGCTCATGCACCAATGCATCTGCCAAAATCTGTTGATTATAGACCTCCCGCATATAAGCAATTCCATCGTGGATATATCTTGTAAATACGCTTTGATACTCGTCATCACTCAGTTTATCCAACAATAAGGCATAACGGCATAATGCTTTACCCAACTTATATTCGCTCAGATTATTACCACAACTATAGTTTTGTAAATAAGTATAAATTTTCTCACACAAATCACCATGCTGCTTATTAATATAATCAAAAACACAGCTTATCCAAATTTCTTTAAAATTTATTATGATTTTTTCCAAAGGATATTGCCATTTCAATAAATAATAAAATATATCACTACAATACACGGGTAATTCCGCCAAGTTTATATCCTTAATCGCCGCTTGATTTTGTAAAGAAATACCACCATTTTCATCATCTATAACAAGCTGGCATAATAAGCTATACTCATTTCCAATATCTTTAAAGGCTCTAGCAATATTTAGTTGGCACTCTTTACTAAGCTCATTTTTTAGCACATCCAACTTTTCCAGAAATAAATATGTCCACTCTGCTTTAATATTATTATCAAAGTATTGCCGTAAATCCTCACTCTTATTTAATTTCAGATACAAAGAAATAATTGTAGCAATATTATCTTTAATGTATCCTTCTTCTGTTAGTAACTCAGCATAATATAAAGCTTTCTCATATTTTTTCTCCTGCTTATATAAATTAGATAAATTATAAAAAACTAGTTGCTGATTTCCTAAACTATACTCCATTATTGAAATATCTCTTTCTCTTGCACTATCATACTTGCCCACAATTTCAAGATATTTTTCATAATTCACAATAGCTTCTGCATTTTTCCCTTTGACAGCCATTGCTTCCGCTAAATAATAATAAACATCCAAATATCCTTCTTTTATTGCTAGAGCTTCACGGCATAGCTTTTCTACTTTTTCATAGTTTTTAACATGTTGATAAATTAAAATCATTTGAGTAAATACAAATATATACTCAGCTTTTCTTTTTTCAGGCAATAATGAATATGCCTTTTCAATACATCTGATTGCATCATCATTGTCGTGGTGCATTCCATAGGTTGTTGCTAATTGAGTCCAATAATAAATATTATCCGGATTTTTTTCTAACTCGCTTTGCAATATTTTACTAGTGCGCAAAAATTTTCGTTCCATTAATTCACTATCATTTGACAGGTATCCATAATGCAGTAAAAGCACGGCCGGCAGAGCTATATCACCGCCTTTGAACATCGGTTGATTATGTACAGCTCCTTCATAATGAAAATATCCGTCATTTTTAAACAATCGGAAGCTAGCCATTATGGAAAAACCACCTGTTTCATCCACAATATTTTTACAAGTAATCGCAATTGCACCATATTTTTCACTTTCTTTAGACTTCAAAAAGTCACATAGTGGTTGCGTATTCTGTATTTCTTCATCTGCATCAATAATCATAACCCATTTCCCAGTTGCGTAATTTATCGTAATATTACGCATAGACGAAAAATCATGGTTCCAGGCATGAAAATAAACTTTATTGGTATACCGTCGTGCGATTTCCACCGTATTATCGACTGAGCCAGTATCGACGATAATAAGTTCTGACTTAATAGCGTCTCGAATTGGTTGAAGGCTCTCTAAACAGCGTTCCAAATTCTTTTCCTCATTTTTCACCATCATTGCTATACTAAGTTCCATTACAAGCCTCCTAATAATATCCATATAATAAGCTATATACAAAACTTTATTTTACAAAACTCTCTATATAGCCTACTTTTTAGAATAGTTTCACATAATATTTATACTCTTAAAAAAAGAGACTCTGGATACTCCAGAGTCTCTTTTAGGTTGTGTATTAGCCTTGTAACAATTGAAGTACAGATTGTGGCTGTTGGTTTGCTTTTGCAAGCATTGCCGTTGCAGCCTGTTGCAGGATATTATTCTTCTGGTAAGTCATCATTTCGGAAGACATATCTACATCACGAATACGCGATTCGGAAGCAGTAATGTTTTCGTTAGAAGTGTTCAAGTTGTCAATAGTGTTAGTCAAGCGGTTTTGGTAAGCACCTAATTGCGAACGTTGTTTCGATACTATATTAATTGCTTTATCAATGGTAGTAATAGCCGTATTAGCATTTGCTTGTGTGCTTACATTAATCCCAGCTACTACACTTGCGTTAGCAGCTACCTCTGAATTGTTCAATACAGCAGAAGAAGAATTAACTACAGTAGCCTTAAAAGCAGTAGAACCCGCATTGGTAACTTTTGCATAATCAAATGATAATCCTACTGTTTTATCTCCATCAGCATCACCAAGAGTTACTGCAGTATCGCCGATGTGAATTTTTGTGGAAGACCCCACGTTGTCACCATCAAACTCTTTCAACTGTAAAGTTTTGTACGCAGCTTGTACGCCAAAATTGAACGTATCACCAACAGTGTAATGGCTTGCAGTAGGTGTATCATCAAATTTAAAGGTCATGCCATCAACTTTGACACCTGCTTTAAAGTCGCCATTAATTGTAGTCCAACTAGTACCATTATCAGTAGAATAAGAAATACTTGAAACTATTGTACCTGCCGTGTTACCAATACTGGCAACTTTTACCATGTAATTCGCATCAACTGAGCCTGTATAGGTAGTCGCTGTTGTTGTAAAGTTAGCAGCTGTTGTTGTGCCAGTTGAAAAGCTTTGCGTAACTTTTCCAGTAGCCCCCGTTGTAGCTATACTTGAAGCAGTTACAGTAACTTTATAACTTGCAGACGCAAAGCCTCTGGATACCGAAGAAATATTAACTTTTGCACCGTTAGTCACACTACCAGCTGTAACAATATTACCAGCAACGCCCAAACTCTGAGCATCCATTGCACTTACTGATACAGAAATATTTTGGTTAGCATTAGCGCCAATGTGGAAAGTATCACTCAATCCACCTGCCAACAGGTTTTGGGTATTGAACTCAGTAGTATTCGAAATACGGCTAATCTCTTTTGCCAATTGATCCATTTCACCTTGGATTTTTGACCGATCATCAGCAGTGTTGGTATCAGTAGCCGATTGTACAGCCAGTTCGCGCATTCTTTGGAGAATGCTATGAGTTTGGTCTAAGCCGCCTTCTGCGGTTTGCAACAAGGAGATAGCATCTTGTGAGTTAGCAGAAGCTTGTTTCAAGCCGCTGATTTGGCCTCTCATTTTTTCCGAGATAGCAAGACCTGCTGCATCATCAGAAGCACCGTTGATGCGTAAGCCAGTGGAGAGTTTTTGCAGAGATTTGTTGGTAGCCTGATTGTTTTTACTAAGAGAATTAAGGGTATTCTGTGCGGACAGATTGTGATTGATAATCATTGTTATTTTCCTCCCTGATTTTTAATATTCGGGCATCCTTGCCCAAATTTATTTACTGTAGCACTCTGTCTCTCACCCCGGCCGGTTGTGAGTACAACGTACTTTTGTAACCTCATTAATAATATCGTAAGGGATGGGGAATTTATTAATAGTTAACTTAACATTTTTCTAATATTTTTTGTCGATATTTATTGTTTATAGTATTATTTTTGGGTTGGAATAAAGACACGTGGGAATGGTAAAGCGAGATTGCCATGCTACGCTCGCAATGACCATGGGACGAATTCTGGTTCTCTCCCTGGCTAATACGAATGGAAATGCGGCAATCTCGCTTTTACTAATCTTTCATACTTGCTTAAGTCTTATCATTGATAAAACTCCCAGCAACATTCAATCTGCCCTCATACGCATGGGACACGTCTTCCTGCTTTTTTATACTGTTAAAAACGATATGAAACTGAGTCATCATCTTCTGATTCTCTTGTTGGACTTGCAGTAGAAGACTTTTTCCTTCAGGTGATGCATAATAATCGTTGTCTGCCAATTTTTCTAAGATAATCTGCAGTTTCTCTCGTTGTTCCACTAAAGACAAGAAGATGTCTAAATCACGTTTAAACAGAAATTTTTTCATTTCCCGGGTTAGGAAAAGATAATCCTGCCACTTGGCATATAACTCAGTAACCATATCAATTACCGGCAGCTCTGTCTAAGCGCACTTGTTTCATAGCTTGCACCCAGGTGTCACGAAACTCTGTTAGTAATTTTTTGGCCTGTCCAAGTTGTTCGGTGTCTTTTTTTACATTTCCCTGAACCAGACAATGCAAGATGTATTCATCCAATAGCAACCAGTTTTTTGAAATTTCATAACTGGTATCGGTTGTGAGCATAAGCTCACGAACTATGTTTTGCGCACGAATATTGGCATGATGCGATTTTTCCAGATTCTTTTGTTCAATCGCCTGAATGCTTTCACTAACAAAGCGGATAGCGCCATTATATAGCATAAGTGTCAACTCTTCTGGTGATGCAGTCATAATTTGTTGTCGTTTATAAGCATTAGCCGTATTGGCAGCATTCATGACATTGCCTCCTTATATCTTATCAACTATCTGTGAGTACTTAGGTGTAAGTGTTAGCTACTGGTACCTAGCAAGGAGGACACATAGCTGCTTTGTTGACTAATTTTGCTAAGCGCTTCTTCCATCGCATTAAATTTGGTATAATACTGGTTTTCCAGTTTAATTAATTTTTTGTTCAGTGCTGTCAGTTGTGTTGTATATTCTTTGTATTGTTTACCAAGTACGCTGGTAATATCGGTTTTTGTGCTCGCCGTAATACCTGCTTGCTTGACAATACCATCAGAAGCTGTTTTCAGCATTGCACTTAGCTTTACGGCAATACCGTCATTTTTGTCTGTAGCGCTGTCTGTGCCAAAAATTTTGTAGACGACATCCGGATCTTCCTGTAATGCGGCTTTCAATTTGTCCTCGTCAAGATATAACTTACCATTTTCTGTATAGTCTACACTGGTACTAATCCCCAGACTTGAGGCACTCGTGTATTTGCCGGTTAAGCCGGGAATCTTGCTTGAAAAGGCACTGCGCATGGAATCGGCCAGTGTCCTCAATGTAGAATCATTGTGCAGTAAACCAGTTTTAACCTTTTCTGTCCATATTTTTTCATCGTCATCACTCATTGCCTCTTTTTGGTCATCAGTTAGAGGCATATAGTCGGTATCCCTTTTTTCGCTGACTTTCGTATTTATGGAGCTGAGGATGGTATTGTAATCCTCAATAAACTTCTTGACACTGCTGACAATTTTGTCGGTATCGGTTTGAATGCCAATGGTTGAAGTACCGGTAGACTGAAGATTATAGGTTACACCCGCAACCGTAAATTTATTGGTGGTTTGCGTCATCGTTGTGCCGTCCAGCTTGAATTCAGCGTCTTGTCCTTGTTGCTTGACTGACAATTTCAGCTGGTTATTTAAAAAGCTAATACCCGCATAATCACTACCGGTTAGGCTTAACTCCTCACCAGCGTTCTTGGCTTTTAAGGTGAATTTGCCTGTTGTAGTATCAATTTGAGCATCTGCAATAGAATTTCCGCTGCTGTCTTTAATCGCATTGATCTTAGTTATGATAGAGTCCATGGTATCTGTTGCAGTATCTACTGCAATGGTTGACGTAGTAGTTCCATCCGATATTTTCAAATTAAAGCTGCCTGTTAGACCTGCAAAGGCTGTTTGCAGGGAAGAAGCTTTATTAGCAGCTGTAATCCCCGTATCTGCACTACTGGTAATCCCAGTGCTGTCGACATTGCCAAAAACCCCAATTTTTAGGTTATTGTTTAAAAAATTCAAGCCTCCCAGTCCGGTGCCGGTATAATCTATGCCAGTTTCCGAACCAGTGCCATTGGTGTACAGGTAAAACCGGTCCTGGGTAGTATCATAGGCAGCGGTGACACCGGCCCCTGACTTATTGATATTGCTAACCAAATCATTAATACTTTGTGTGGAATTAACTGTAATGTCCTTGCCATTAATCTTAATATTAAATGAACCGTTAATACCAAACTGGCTAGCTAATGTATTTTTACTAGTACCGGTAGTAATTTTTTCCGTACTGCTCTGCGTTACGCCACTGGCAAGCTGCGACACTTTGAGAGTATGGTTGACATTAATAGCATCACCGGTAGCCGTAACTGACGCTACCGAGCTGTTGCTGGATGTTACGCTTTTAGCAGCCAGTGTGCTCTTCATGCCAAAATTGAATACTTTATCATTGCGGAACGTATTGATGCTAGTATACATCGAATTATAGGCTTCTTTTTTCCACTCAACCAGCGTCTGTTTCTGTGTCATCTTGGTATAAGGCTGCCGCGCAGCTGTCATTAGCTTTTCTACCATGGCGTCTACGTCAATCCCTGACCCGCTCAATCCATACACACGGTTAGAGCTACTCCCGCTTACACTACTTGTCATCCATGACAACCCCCTTTATTTCACTATAAAAATTATATTTTTTGGTCAATCAGCGCACCGATAAGGTCATGAATTTTGGCTACAACATCTAATATTTCTCTGGGAGGTGCTTCTTTAAGTACTTTTTGTGATTTAATATCCACAATTTGCACCATCAGCCTGTCCGTTTTTTGGTGTAAAACAAATTTTAGATTGGTATTAAGATAGTGCATAAAGTCATTTAGACCATCAGTAATGCTTTCCAGTTTCTCTGTGCTGAGACTATCTGCCTCTCCCGTTTTTTCCTTTTCTTCAGACACCTGGAAACTGCTATTGTTTTTTACTGTCCAATCATCCTGCGGCATAGCCTGTGGTATACTATTCGGAATAACAGCCAGCGCAACTCCTGTAGTCGCATAGCTGCTGATGGTACTCTTAATTTCCATAAGATGTTCGCCTCCGTGCGCTTTGATCCTTCCTTTATATGTATATCGTCATATACAAGATAATACTTAAGGTTTCCTTACCTTAATATCCTTTAATACATCTAAAATACCATCTTTCGCCGGTACTGCGGCCTGTCTATTTTCAGCTACAATAGCATCATACAGCTCACCGCGATATATTTTTATCTCCCTGGGTGCTTCAATGGCCAAACGAATGTTCTCACCTTTGATATCGACAATGGTAATGACAATATTGTCGTCAATCACAATTCTTTCGCCGGCTTTCCGGGTAAGTGCCAACATGTCACTTGCCCTCCTTACACGGCTGCTTAACAAAGCCGTTGGGGAATAGGCGGTGGCGGGTGGTGTAAATCGTTTTTTCCAGTACCAGCTGGATTGCAATACGTTTTTTTGTGTTGACGATAACCGGAGCTAGCAAATTGACAGTCATTTCTTCCGGATTATCAGGTACCCTGACAATATTAAAAATATGCGGCGGATTAGCAGCAGTAAGTTCCAGTTCGCTTTCAGTCTGGTCACCAAGGACAAACTCGTAGTCTTGGAAAAAAGCAAAAGGATCTACCACTATAAAGGTTAAATCCGGCTCGGCCAGTGATTGCAAAAAAGCAAAGGGATTATCTGGTTCGGAAGGCAGATAAACAAATTCCTGCTCCTGCGGAAAACCTGGTAATCCATGGGGAAAATGAATCTTACTATCTTCAGGAACCTCTATGTCTCCAAATCGTGTTGAACGAATTAGCATAATGCACTCCTCGTATAATTTTCTGTTATACCTGAATATCTACGCTGCTATCGACAAACCGGTAGCTCACGTTAGGATATTGCAGCATAGTTAAATCAACGGTACCCCGCTGCAGTTCCCCATCTACCGTTCCTTGGTTTAGGCCAATATTTACTCGCCCTGGTACAACCCTGATCTCGGCTTCATGCGGCGTGACCCTGATGGATGGTTCAGCAACACTGGCAATGGTGATTTCCACTGGAGTTGGGTCCATTGACGCCTTAGCAAGTTGCGCTAACGGATTGCCTTTGTTCTCAATTTTGGATAACATTACGCCTTCACTGGCAATTTTGCCGATAGCCGCATAGACGGTCTGCATGCCTTTACGAGCGTTATCACGGTCAAAATCCATATTGTTTTTTATGCCGCGAGAGTAATCACTGGGGTAATTATCAATGACAAGTTCAGCCGCCGGTTGATGAATCTCTAATTGCAATGGCTGTGAGGATATCTGCACCTCTGGATCGTTAATCTGCAAATAGAGCATCGGGTCGGTGACGTTAAGCCTGGCTTTTACGTCCTGTTGGCTAACTCTGACTTGAAACATGATTATCCCCCCCTTTCAAAACATTAGCTCAAGAAGTCTACCAGTGAAGTCGGCATAATGCGTCCCCCCACTGCCAGGGCACTGCGGTATATATTTTGCGCTGTATTAAAATCAGTAATCGTCTTTGCCATATCAATATCTTCGGTATGGGCTATATCTGTCTGAATAACAGTATTCTGATTTAACAGCATGTTATATGCCATTTCGTACATCGACATCCGCGCACCGAGGTTTGTTTGCGCTTTTAGCTGCAGGCTGTGGTCATCACTCACATATTGAGTTGCCACACTTGAAAGCCAGGTAGTATCTGGCCCTTTCCCCTGGGGCAAATCAAAGGAATACGCGTCATTAATCTTGTTATTTGCACTTGCCGCAATTGTCATGGTTAAACCGCTTGGTGTTGAACCGCTTGGCAGGTTAATTTCTGTGGATGTCCCTGTAGTTGTAATAAATGCACTGGATTTAGCCGTAACCGTATATGTATCGCCAGATTTATTGGCCGCATTTGCGGGGATATGTAAAACTGCTCCATTTGCCAGCTGAATATTGGCAGTTGATGAGGTTTTTCCTGTGTCAGTATCTGTGGTAACGTCATAGGTAATTGTTTGGGTTACCCCGTTTATTTTTGCGCCGGTAATTTTTCCATTTTCATCTACTGCAGTTATTTCTAAAGTGTTATCGGGAGAAGCAATCGCAGCCAGATTGCCCGTCACTGTCGCCGCCCTGCCGGAAGAGTTTGTCTGCGTCACATTATAGTTACTCAAACTAGTCCAGGTATTGCCACCGTCGCTGGAATAAGATGCCGCCATTACCTGGCCTGAACTGTCGATGCTGTCAATCCGAACACTATTAGGGACGGATTCTGTATTTGTTGCCGTACCGGTAATTGCGGCAGTGCCGCCGCTGGTATTGCTTTTGGCAACATCGAATGCGTCTTGCGGTACACGGAAAGAGTAGACATTGCCGGAATGTGTTTCTGGCTTGATTGTATACTGATTACCGACAGCATTGTCATTGTCTGTACCAATATTCAATATACTCCCGTCCGGCAACGTAAGTGCTGTTTTAGTAGAATCAGAAGTATTAAGATCACCAGCCGTTACTGTATTCCAAGTAGTACCACCGTCTATTGAATATTCTGCACCGTTGACCTGTCCAACTGGAATGCTGGGGGTAGTTGTAACCCCAGTAATTCGGACAGTATAACCACCACTGTCTGATACATTAGGTATCCCGCCTAATGAATTACTTTGCGTTATCTTCATGTTATCTGTTACGCTAACGGTAAAAATATCGTTAATTACGTTGTCAGTATCAGCAGAAATATTTAAGACACTGCCGTTAGGCAACGTAATTGCCGATTTATCAGGATCGGTATTGTTGAGATAACCAAGAGGAAATGCTTTATAAGTAGTACCGCCATCAGTCGAGAACTGTGCAGCCGTAACTTGTCCACTGCCATTAACAGCATCAACTCGCACTGTGTAATCAGCGACAGCAGGACTTGCTACCACACTAGCCGTCCCACCAAGTGAATTCGTTTGTGTAATCTTGGTACTATCACCGATATTGAATTTTACACCATTCGGTAAAGTAATCACAGCAGGATTGCCCTCATTATCAATTGAGGTATTTGTGCCATTCTCCCCGACAGTTATCCATGTGTTGCCGCCATCAGTTGAATACGATGCCCCCAGTACGCCCCCAGACTGATCAACACTATCCACCCGCACATCATAATTAGCATAACCTGCGCCAGTATACTTTCCACCAACTGTACCAGTACCACCATTAGCGTTAGTCTGTGACACCGTCGATGTTTTACATAATTCATTTTTGATTTCCAGCAGGTTATTAAGCACGCTCAACGTCTTTCGCCCATAAATAGTTTCTTCATCGCCAAATACATCGGTACCTGTCAGGTTGACACTATCCTGGGTCGGATTAACCGCCCCTGCCTGAATGGGCATAGAGATACGGCTATTGTCACCATTATATATTATCACTTCTTTAGTTAAATCAGAATTGGGATCTTTTATTGTCGTGCGTACAAAAGGCTGTGTCGAATCACTTTGCCCACTGAACAAATATCTATCACCGATTTTTGTATTACCAAGTGATACAACTTGATTAATTAAGCCGTCGATTTGTTTACCAATGGCGTTTAATGCATCAGTCGGTTTGGTATCATCAGCACTAACCACCAGCTCTTTTACCTTAATCATGACCGAGCTTAAATCAGACATAACTCCGTCGGTGTTTTCCATCCAAGACTGCGCATCCTGCAAGTTTTGCGTATATTGCTCATTCAGCACCTGACTGGTTTTGTAGGTTAAATCACGCACAGTCTTGACCGGATCGTCGGACGGACGATGCAGCGCTTTGCCGTCTGAGAGCTGCTCCTGGAGAGTATTCTGCGTTTCCATAGAATTATTGAGACTGCGCAGAAAATTGTATCTCATCATATTGCTGGAAATTCTCACAATAATTCACCTCGTTTATCGGCCTACTGTACCAGTGCCGTTAATCAGTTTATCAAGCATTTCATCCATTGTGGTCAGCACCCGCGCGGCGGCGTTATAGCCTTTTTGAAACTTAATCATATAGGTCATTTCTTCGTCCAAATTGACGCCGGAAATGGACTCGCGCCAGTTGACAATCTGGTCAACCAAGGTTTGCTGGTTGTCGGCGGTATTCTGGGCATTTTGGCTTTGTGAACCTAATGTACCAATTAAAGAGGAATAGTAGCCATCAAGTGACGAATTGCCAAGTGTTTTGGAAGTGTCGGTCTTCAAACGTTTTCCTATGAGCACGGCGTTGTCGCCGCTAGCTACATTGCCTTTGGACACGGTGAAAAAGTATTGATCGGTAGCTCTGTTTTGCATATTGGTGGCTAGTTTCATGGTAACTGCAACGCCGTTGACTCCTGTAAGTTTAAACGTTTGTGTAGCGGTATCAAGAGTAGCTGGCGACCAGGTAGTCCCTCCATCAATAGAATATTTGATTTTCAGAAATTGCCCGGCAGCAGTAATGCTGGTCGTAGCCGTGTCGAAAGCCTGAACAATCACGGACGTAGCCACATCGCCATTAGTGTACGTACCCTCCGCTTTAACAATATTACCAGCACCGCCGCTGGTATTGCTCTGCGTAACAGTAAAATTGCTATCCGCACTGTGGTTGTTCAAAGTGAAGCTATATGTATCATCAACTTGGTTCGCACTACCATTTCCCAAATACATATCAACAGTAAGACCATTAATACTCATTTGTCCATGGTTGCTAGTAACCGCACTGGAAGTCCAGTTTGCGCCACCATCAGTTGAATACTTAATACTTGTGATATTTGGTGGTGTGGATGAGTCAATACTAGCAACCTTAACCACAACCGATGTATCTGTAGCCCCCAATGTATAGCTGCCTGTAGCAAACACGGCAGCCTTACTGCCTGCCGCATTACTCTGCGTAACCCCAATACCACTCCCGGACGATTTGGCCGCAATTTTAGCCGTACCTCCAGCCACAAACAACTCCGAATTTACCGCAAGGGCTTTAATCCAGTCATTTGCGGTAAATTTATCGGTTGCGTTGGATGAATAGTCTATCGTTGGCTCACCAAAGAAATTGTTGCCTGTCGAGTTATCAGTGCCATAACCGCTGCGGTGTACAGCATTGAAGTCCTGCAATAAGAATTGACTCATACTGCCGAGGCTGTTTAAATACATTTTCACACCAGACTGCTCGGATTTTTGCATATCTAGCAAGCTTTTGATTTCACCATCAGTAAAATTCAGTTGCTGGTCTGAACCCTTAACTTTCACTGTTTTAATTATATAATCCGGATAGTCTTTATCCGGAGTCTCTTCTGTTGTCAAAACAGCACTCCCAGTGCTGTCCACCAAGGTTGTGCCTCCTGATTGTATGGTAAAGGTGCCGTTAGCATTTTCGTATACTCTGGTATCCACCTGTTTGGAAAGCTGATCTACCAGGTAATCGCGTCTATCCCGCAAATCGTTGGCATGATCAATGCCTCCCACTTCGACTGTGACAATCTGTTTGTTCAGATTATATATTTCAGAAGTAATCTGATTAATCTTCTTTACATTAAGATCAATTGCAGAATTGATATCAGTACCCATTGCTTTCAGTTGTTTGGTTCCAAGCTGAATAGCGTTAGCCAGTTGTACACCGCGTTCGCGTACTGTGGTGCGGGTGCCATCATCAGAAGCATTTGTTGATAATGTCTGCCAGGAATCCCAGAAGGAATTCAAGACCGACTGCATTCCGGTATCACTAATCTCGCCAAAGACACTCTCGATCTTGGACAAATAAGTCTCGGTGCTTTGAGCATTGCTAAGAGTGGAAGTTTCTTGCCACATTTGTTTATCAATATAGCTGTTTCTAGCCCGAACTACTGATTGCACCTCTACACCAGTTCCAATCTGAAAGCTACCGCCATTCGCATATATGGTCTGGGGCGCAGTGGCAGCTAAATTAACATTTTGCCGTGAATATCCTTCCGTACTGGCATTGGAAATATTATGTCCTACGGTATCAAGGCCGGTCTGCTGCCCATATAGACCAAGTACCATTGTGTTTATACCACTAAAAGTGGGTCGCATTGTATCAACTCCTATACTTTCTGATCAATAAAAGTTCTGGCCTGCGCCGGCTTACTTGGCTGACCCTGGGGAGCATAGGTGGCGTCAGCGGCATGTTGAGCCAAAATATTGATATTAAAATTAATAAAGTTCATGGCTTGCTGGAGAAGCTTGGTATTTGCCTCATTGAGCGTGGAAAGTTCAGTTACTATCGCGCTTAATTTATCCGAAATCTGAGCAAATTGTTCAGCGTCCTCACTATCTGCCAATACCTTAATCTGCGTTAATGTTAATGTTTCACAGTTGAGATTATGCGCAGCAATAATTTCTTTGATGGTACTCTCCCGCACCTTTTCGATCTTAGCAATTTGCAGGATCAAAACCTCTTCCCGCTTGGTAATAAGTTCAAGTTCTTTCGGGTTACCGCCTGAAACCAAAACATCGCGCTTAGTTTGGCTAAGTTTTACTATGCCCTGATACATACTAATCAGTTCTATTAACAGGTCGATCAGCCTGTTGAGCTTTTCTTTCACAACTTCCTCCTCTAGCGCCAGTTAGTTGGCAGCGAGTATCCTAGTATTTTTTCAGCAACTGCCTGTGAATCCACTTGATAGTTACCAGAAGCAATTTTGTCCGCAAGTCCTTTTACCACCTCTTCACGTACTTCAGGCATTGCCTTGATTTTTTGCAAATATTGCCCGAATTCCTGTGCCTGAGAAGATAAAACGACTTCATCAGGCTGCTGCTTGGAAGCGGTCCTTTCAACCTTATCGGTTTTACCAATTTTATTTTGGTCACCATATGCCTTAACTACACTTTTAACCCCTTGGCTTGGAGTAATCATTTCCTGCACCTCACAAACTCTCGCATTTCTTTCTAGATATTATATCGAAAAAAATAGCAAGGATATTAAATCCTTACTATAAATATTTTTATTTTATTTTAAAACGTTATTCTTTTTCCCCTACGCTCCCATACATCCGGGACCGGATTTTTTGCTGTTGCGCATGCTTTTCATGCTCTTGGTGCCGTTCATCAGTTTTTATCTGGTCCAGAATATTTTTACTGCATTTATCACATAGGCGACCCACATCAATTAAAGTGCCACAGGTTTCGCAGGGATAGGAAATAGCACTGCCCATTATGCGTCCACTATGAAGCAGTCGCAGTATTATCTTGTGTTTAACCCCAGTAGCCTGGTGGATTTCTTCTAACGTAGCTTTGTCTACATCACGCAGATACTCTACTACCGTTTCCGCATCGTCTTCTTGTCGGCGATAGCAGTCCGGACATATTCTCGCTGCATTTTCAACATAAAGCTTTCCACATTCCGAACAATTCGTAAGTCCCATGAATCGTCCCTCCTTTTTCTATATAAGTATTCATATAATTATCGTTATTATATAGTATTTTAGCTTTATAGCCTAGGCCTTTAGACTCATTTCTCCAATAAATAATCTTTTTTTATTTCATTAGGCAGGATTATGACGGTTTTTGGCTAATTTACAATATTGCTTATTTAGCGGTTTTTACGATTACGGAAACCAGACAAGGTCATACAATCCATGTACTGGTCTCCAACGAAAGGCAGTTTGTCGTGTATATGCTAACGCTCATGCAGGACCCGGAAGTTTATGCGGACGATATGGAAACATTTAATGGTGTTTTTACCACTTTTATGCAGCTTATTCAACTAAAAAATGCAAAGTTATTTCTCCACAGTCATCAAGTAGCCAATTATGCGGTCAGTGTTGCCGCTAAAATGCGCCTGCCACGGGAAGAAATTGAGCGCATCCGTTTGGCCGCACTGTTACATGACGTGGGGCATATTACCGTACCCAATCAGGTGTTAGCCAAGGTTCCTTATTTGTCTACCCGCGAGATGAGTGTGTTTAAAAATCACTGCAATGCCGGCAGCTACATGTTGGAAAATATCCCTTTCTGCCAGGAGCTTATTCCGTATATTCGTTTTCACCATGAACGGTTTGATGGTACAGGTTACCCTAAGCGGCTAAAAGGTGTGAATATTCCGCTTGGTGCGCGTATTATTGCTGTGGCCAATCACTATGACCGCTTTATCAATCCCTGTACGCAGAATTGGGTCAAGACTAAGGATGAAGCCGTCGGTGAGCTCTTGAGTCTGTCTGGCATGGCATTTGATCCTGAGGTTGTGCGAGCATTTATTGACGCGTTGGGATAGGTTGGATATTATTACAGGTAAAAAAATAACCGGCACATTGGCCGAGTTAACTACTTAACCGCTTTTAATTGGTGAATAGCTGCTTCCTGCTGAAATAAGCGATTGTTAAGCAGGTCAAACTTGGCATTTAATTCAGAAATATCCTCTTTTGTGGCAGCTCGTCCAGTAAGTACATCAAGATTATGACCAATGTTGTGAAGCTGGGCATTAACTTCTTCTGAGTTATGCCGGAGAGCATGAATAAAGCGGCTATTCTCTATCTGCTGACCTTCGATGTTAGTAACGGTTGCTTTAAGCTCAGCGATATCTTCTTTAAGCTGCTGCTGGCTTTCCTCCATACGGTCAAGACGTTTGGTGATTTGCTGCTGGCTTTCCTCCATACGGTCAAGACGTTTGGTGATTTGCTGCTGGCTTTCCTCCATACGGTCAAGACGTTTAGTGATTTGCTGCTGGCCTTCCTCCATACGATCAAGACGTTTGGTAATTTGCTGCTGGCCTTCTAAGAGTTGCCTTAATAAGTTTTCCATTCACTAACACCTTCTTTTAAAACTATTATATCCTGCTAAAGGCAAAATGGGCAATATAAAACTGTTGTTTTTATCAATGGTAATTTATCTTGCCCCGCTAGCTAGTGCCAGTCCCCTCACCGTTACTGCGCCAGCTTTCTTCAATACCTTGGCACACTCATCCATTGTCAGACCACTGGTAAAGATGTCATCCACCAATAAAATATGTTTCCCTGTTATAAGCTCCGGGCGCGTTACAGTAAACGCGCCTTTGATATTTTTCCGGCGTTCTTTAAGGGTAAGTTCCCATTGCGGCACAGTGTGTCTGGTACGCTCAAGCGCTTCTGTCCAGATAAATCTCTGGCGTGCTGCCCATGGTTTAAAAACCAGCGCCGTCTGATTAAAGCCGCGTTCTTTGATGCGTTCAGCATGCAGTGGCACAGCTACAATAACATCTATGTCCGCATACCTGCCGCAGACTTTAGCGTGATCAAGCAGTTGACTCAGTTTAGTGGCCTGCCTGGTCAGGCGACGGAATTTCATATCCCGTATCAGACGCTGGACTGGGCCGGTATAATCGGTGACTGTCAGACACTCATCCAGCCAGCGGAGATTATGGAGAGCCAAAGCCACCTGACGGGGCTTGGCAACCCGGGCAATACAGGCTAAGCACCAGCCGGTTCCCTCCGCCCACTCCTTGCAAGCCGGACAGCGCTGGGGGAAGAGCAAAGCAAGCAGTGCCGCCCACCAGTCTTTTAACATAGACTCTCGCCCCGCAAACGTTCTGCCAGCAGCGAATATCGTCTGCGGGTTCGGTCACTCATGACTGCTGTATTTAGCGCAGCACGCGTTCCTAACAAAATGACGCGTTCTTTAGCCCTGGTTACCGCTGTGTATAGCAGATTACGCTGCAGCATGATATGATGGCCAGGAGTAAGCGGCATAACGACAACAGGGTACTCACTACCCTGGCTTTTGTGGACGCTCATCGCATAGGCCAGCGTCAGTTCGTCATACTCGCCTTTATCATACACAACATCCTCTTCAAGGTAACGAACAAGCACTTTGCCATCAGCAATAGCCAGAATATAACCAATATCACCGTTAAAAACCCGCTTGGTATAGTTGTTGCGAATTTGCATAACCTTATCGCCTTCGCGTAACACCTGATTGACACCCTGCAGATAATCCTTGCCATCAACCGGAGGATTGAGAGCCGCCTGCAGCAACCGGTTGAGATTCTCGACTCCGCACGGCTGACGGTGCATAGGGGATAACACCTGAACATCGCGCTGGCTGTCAAAGCCCTCCTGCACCAACTCATTTTGGCATAACTCAACAATGGCCTGAGCTGCCGCCTCACTGCCGTCCAGTTCGCGAAATTGAAAATCAAGGCTGCCATATTCGGGTAATCGCCCCCGGTTAATCCGGTGGGCGTTAAGCACAATCATGCTTTCGCCGGCCTGGCGGAATACTTCAGTCAGCCGCACTACCGGAATGGCAGTTGAGCGGATAATATCCTTCAACACTGAGCCTGGGCCGACTGCCGGCAGCTGATCAACATCACCGACCAGCACCACCCGGCATCCGTCCGGCACAGCCTGCAGAAAACAACTCATCAAAACCATATCCATCATCGAGGTTTCATCAACAATAACAACATCAGCATCCAGCGGATTATCTTCACCCCTGCCAAACAGGGGGTCCTCCTCCATACCACCCCCGGCTTCCAGCAGCCGATGAATAGTCGCGGCCTCCCGCCCTGTTGTCTCAGCCAGCCGTTTGGCTGCCCGACCGGTAGGCGCACCTAGCACAATTTTAAAACCCTGCTGTTCCAGTAAAGCCAAAATTCCTTTTACAGTCGTCGTCTTGCCTGTTCCGGGGCCACCGGTCAGAACCAGCACACCATGGTGCAACGCCGCCGCTAAAGCATCACGCTGTGCCACTGCCAAAGTCACACCAGCTGACGCCTCCCAACCATCAACAAGCATCTGACTCTGACTGTCGATATCGGCAATAGGCTTAGCCTTGTCCTTGAGCCTGAGCAGCCGTTCGGCGACCTGCTTTTCGGCCCGGTACAGATAACGAGGATAAACTAAGGTCATACCGTGAAAATCTTCAGTATACAGCTTCCCTAACCGGATTTGCTCACTGACAACACTAGCAATCTCAGCGACATCAAGGTATAAGAGTTTGGCTGTTTCAGCAATTAGCGTTTCTGTCGGCACACAGCAATGACCTGCCTGCCCGGTCATGAGCAAAGCAAACTGTACCCCTGCCGCCAGACGCGATGGGTGTCCCCGGTCAAAACCTACCGCCATGGCAATTTGATCAGCAATACGAAAGCCAATGCCTTTAACCTCTTCGGCCAAACGGTAGGGATCAGCCTCCACTACGGCTACCGAATCAGAACCATAGCAGGCAAAAATCCGGGCCGCGTAAGCGCCGCTAACCCCATGCATTTCAAGATATAGCATAACCCCTTTGAGCTCAGACTGCTCAGCAAAGGATTTGCGAATCTGCTCCACCTTCTTACTGCCAATTCCCTCAACTTCTGTCAACCGGTGCGGCGACAACTCGATAATCTCCAGCGTGCGCAAACCAAAATGCCTGACCAGCCGGTCCGCCATGGCCGGACCAATTCCTTTAATGGCCCCAGAAGCCAAAAAACGTTCAATCCCCTTCTCTGAGGTTGGCGCAATACGACGGCAGCTGACAGCCTTAAACTGCCGCCCATAGCGGGCATGCTCCACCCACTCCCCGGTTAACGTGACCTGTTCACCGACTAAAGGGGGTGGAAAATTGCCGGTTACAGCCACTATGCCGCTTTCACTGCCAGGCTTAAGACGAAATACCGTAAAACTGCCATCTGTGGCCTGAAAAGTTATATTTTCAACAATTCCTTCTAGTTTATTCTCCACTATTCTACTCCCAATACACAGGATATGTCCAAACATAAGTTCCTGTTTCTTTATTCGCAGCAACACAGATAAAATCCTGCCTGTTTTTTTTCTTAACAAGCAGGATTTTTCTCTTAAACGGAGTACATAATACATAACTATAGTATTTACTACAATGATTTACAAATTGTGAGGCATAAACTGTGAAAGAAAATATGTACACCTATCATTACTTTCAAAACCGTATCATAGAGCGCCCATCTCGTTTCCCTGATTTTATATTCCACATCGTACTTTTATCCTCAACTATGTATATTGCTGCTACTCTCTATTTTGTCCGCTAAAATGACAATTATTAAATGATACGCGAGAAAGACCCTGTTTACCACTTTGATAAACAGGGTCTTTCTCTTTGCGCTACAGCCTTTCCGCGATTATCTTCGCCAAGTCGTTAATGCTGGCTACTAACTTTTCCAATCTTCCCTCCATACGTACCAACAGGTAGGCGGCTACTACCATCGGAAAGCCGTAGCTGGAAGCATAGTTAAGCAACTGTTCCACAGCGCTCCCTCCTTTTCCAAGACGATGCTTAACTTATAGCGAGAAAGCGCCCCGACCTAAGCCAGAGCGCTCCCCCCTTAGTACCTTACACCAAGGCCACCGTATCCAGGCTGCGAATGCGGGCTTCTACTACTTCTGCCAGCCCACTGCCTTTGATCTCAAAGATGTTTTTGGCAACAATGTCTTGCATCACGAACTTCGCTTGAGCCAACGTCAGGTCGTCTTTGGGATCAGCCACACTGATGGTGGTCTCATTACCTGCGCTAGTGCGAAACACCATTTCCAGCGTCTTAGCCATGCTTATTCCTCCTTTCTGCGCTTTATATAGCACAAGTTACTGAGCTTGGCGAGCGAAACAATCTCACCCAGCTGGTATTACTGGTTAACAAGGTTGTTCAAATCTTGTCGAACAATGTCCACCAGCGAATTTTTCTGCAGACTAGCCAAACCCTCAGCGACTGCGAAAATATCGCTATCCGTTGCAGCCGCTTTGACATTGGCGAATGTCCGGGACCGGTAAACCGGGTCTCCGCTGGCATTTACACCTGTCTGCACCTTGAGAACCAGCTTGACACTTTGCGGAACTTTTACTACTGCCATTTGCTCACCCCCTTTATACTCGCATACATTCCGGGGAGTTGTGTTTTTAAATGGAGAGATAGGTGAATTTTTTCCTTAATTCTTTTTTAAGCCGGGCTAATCCCCGCTGGCGCAAGCTATATACTGCCTGGGGTGAAACTCCGAGCTCTGCTGCCACATCAGCTAAACGCGCTTCACCTAACATAGTCTTTACTATGGCTATCTGTTGCTTGGCAGGCAAGGTGGCTAAGCCTTCGCAAACGGCGGCAGTAGTCAACCGCGCCTCGACCTCAGTCTCCACGTCGCCAGCAGCAGCCAGAGTTTCCAGCCAACTGGGCGCTGACTTCTCCTCATCACCGGTACTGCCTCTGTCCAGCGGCATTTCTTGCTGCCAGCGCCGGCGTTCCCGCTTGAATAGATTCCACATCGCATATTTCACCCGACTCTCGACATAGCCGGCAAACCGGACACCGGCAGTCTGATCATAACTCTGTACTGCCGCCGCTACGGCCAACCAACCTTCGGCTATGGCGTCCTCTTTTATCCCTTTCAAATGCGGCTGACTGGCATATTTTTTTACCAAGCCGGTAAACCGCTGACAAACTTCCGCAAATGCCGCCCCTCCCGGACTTTCGGTCTGAGCTTTTATAACCAGCTGTTCCAAATTCATTATCCTCACCTGTCGGCGAGGAACCGGTTCCTCTGTATTAGCGCTTGCAGTAAGAATAACACCCTGGATAAAAGAAAAACAAAAACCGCTTTGGCTTAGTTAAATGACTAAGTCAAAACGGGTTTTCAAAATTAGACCATATTTTACAATTATTTCCAAATTTTTCATGTATATACGACATTAACTAGGAAAATAGTACAAAATTTTATTCTGTCAGTTCCAGCCACGCAGTGTACTTCTCATCAAGTTCCACCTGCCGGGCCGCATATTCGTCAGCTACTTCCCGGCTATGTTGTGCCTCAGCATGACTGGCCGGATCATTTAGCCTAACCTCAAGAGCCGCCAGTTCATGCTCCAGCATGGCAATCTCCTCTTCCAGCTTTTTAGCCAGCTTGGCCTTATCAGATTTGCGCCAACTTCCGCCTTTGCCATCGACCTGCAACTGGGCCGTTTTTTCCTGCTTATTGTTTTGTTGCTTATAAGCAGCCGGCTGACCGGCAGCCTGTGCGGCAGCTTTGGCTTCAGCGGCCTTTTTGTCATGGTAATAGCTGTAGTTGCCGGCATACTCGGTCAACTGTCCACCATCTAACTCGACCATACGGTTAGCCACTTTATCAAGAAAATAGCGATCATGCGACACTGTCAAAAAAGTCCCGGGAAAGTTCATGATAGCTTCCTCCACAGCCTCCCGCGCAGCAATATCGAGATGGTTGGTAGGTTCATCCAGAATGAGAAAATTGGCCCCGGCCAGCATAAGCTTTAACAGCGCCAACCGTGCCTTTTCACCACCGGAGAGATCGCCTACCTGCTTGTATACTTCCTCGCCACGAAATAGAAATGCCCCCAGGTAATGGCGCGTCCGCTCTTCACTAAAAGCAAATTCCCTCATAACCTCATCAAGCACACTATTGCTGTCTGTAAGTGTCTCATGCTCTTGGGCAAAATACCCCAGTCGCACCCGGCTTCCCAGCTTGACCTTGCCGCTATTAGCTGTGATATCCCCGGTTAGTAGCTTTAACAGTGTCGTCTTACCTGCTCCGTTCGGCCCAACCAGTGCTACACCATCGCCGCGCCGCACCAACAGCGACACCTTATCAAGCACGATCTTAACGCCATAGCCGGCCACCACCTCCCCCAGTTCCGCCACTCGTTCGGCACATTCTGCCGGTGGATTAAAGGTAAAAAAGTCAAACCCTTTCATATCTTCCGGTCGGGCCAGTCGGGCTAACCGGCTGAGTTGACTTTGCCGCCCGCGCGCCTGTTTGGATTTAATACCTGCCCGATAGCGATCAATATATTCCTCTGTTTTTGCAATAAAAGCCTGCTGCTTACCATACGCCTTTTCCTGTGCAGCCAGCTTTTCCGTCTTTTTCTGCAAATATTCACTGTAGTTGCCGCTATAATCGGCAATGCTTCCATTTTCAATAGCCAGTATTCGCTCAGCTACAGTATCAAGGAAATAGCGGTCATGAGATATCACCAGTACAGCACCGGAATAGCCTGTCAAAAATTCCTCCAGCCACTCCACCATCCCCAAATCAAGATGGTTTGTCGGTTCATCCAAAAATAAAAAATCAGGCTGACGAATAAGCGCCCGCGCCAAACAGATCCGTGTCTTTTGCCCCCCGGAAAATTCATTCGTACGGCGCGTCAATTCTTCAGCTGTAAAGCCCAAACCAAAAGCTACCCGGCGAACAGAATTCTCAACCTCATAGCCGCCGCCCCGCTCAAAGCGCTCCACAGCCTGCGCATACTCCTTCATACATTTTTCAAGCTTGTCCGCATCCTTTTCACTGGCAATAGAGGCTTCCAACCGACGCATATCTTGCTGCCAGCCCAGCACATCACCAAAAGCGCCTACCAGCTCCTCATACAGCGTATTATCACCCAGACCGGTATCTTGTTCCACATAACCGATCCGTTCACCTGGAGTCAATACAACGTGGCCGCTGTCCGGCTTTTCAAAACCCAGTAAACAGCGCACTAAGGTGGTCTTGCCCACACCATTAGGTCCTATTAGGCCTACCTTTTCCCCACGCCGCACTTGAAAATTAATGTCTGCAAAAATATTTTGTATACCATAGGCCTTACTCAGACCGCGAACTTCCAATAAACTCATGTGTTCCCTCCTGTCTGCCACTACTCTTGTACCGATTAACGCAGTTAGATACAATAGCGAGATTGTTTCGCTAACGCTTGCAATCTCGCACCTCCTTTAGCTATCACTTCTGACTGCTACATCCCGTTGATTTTGTTTTAACAGTGCTGACACCACGAGCATAAACTGCTTACTTTTAAGCCGTCCGGTTAAATCAAGCACATGTACCACCGCCCCCCGGCATAATGGCAATACCTCAACCACTGGCCGCGATGACCGTGGCGCACTGACCACCGTCAAAACTGTCATCTCTTCAGCCAGCCGCCGTAAAATCGTCGGAGTCAGATCATCGGAGCCACAATCCACAACAATAGCATCATATTCATGGCCGCCATCTGCCATTTCATTGACCAAGTATCGCAACAATTCTTCCACTTCATATTCCATATTATAAACAAGAATCACAAAGCTGGCATCAGGCAACTGCACAAATTGTAACGTAGTAAACCAAGTCCATACATCTTTGCTAATATACCATAAGCCATATAGGGCCAGTGAAACCAGAATAACACTTACAGAATATGACAAAAGCATACTATCCTACCCCTTTCACTTTGGGATAGGATAGTATATGCACACTACTATATAAGTGCCATCAATCCAGTACTACAATCTTGTTCTTAATGGCATATAACACGGCCTGGGTACGGTCAACCACACTGATCTTGCGGAAAATATTAGTCAAGTGATTCTTTACCGTTTTTTCACTTAAAAATAGTTCCTGCGCAATTTCCTGATTATTCATTCCCCGCCCGATAAGCTTCAGCACTTCCACTTCACGATATGTCAACCGTTCTTCCTTGCTGCTGCGGCGCTCCTGCGGCGTTACCCTTCGCTCTTCCTGGCGAGAAAGCTCGCCAAATAACCGTTTTGCCAGTGTCGGGTAGATAAAAGACTGACCCTCATATACCATGCGGATAGCCTTAACCAGCATGCCTGGCTCAATGTCTTTTAAAAGATACCCATCTGCGCCGGACTTAATGACCTCCAAAACGTAGCTTTCATCATCTTGTATGGTCAACATAATAACTTTTACCGGCGTATTGTCAGCCTTGAGACGCTTCGTTACCTCCAACCCATTCATATGCGGCATATTCACATCAAGTAACAGTATATCCGGCTTCAGGCTTTCAATCTTGCTAATGGCTTCTTCGCCGTCAGCCGCCTCGCCAATTACATCCAAGTCAGGTTCCAAAGACAGCACATTCTTTATTCCTTGCCTGAGAAGTGCGTGATCGTCAGCAATAACTATTTTAATTGGCAAAAAGTTCACCTTCTACATTTTTTTTAGCATCGGCCCCAGCAGTCGCTTATACGCTTCAACCCCTGGCTGATTGAACGCATCCACATCAGCCAATTCGCCTTCATAGGCCACCGATAAGGCCAGAAGATATAACAACTCACCCAGATGAAAGTCATTCATCTCCGGCAGCACAAAGGTGGCATTAAAGCGGCCATCACCACTAAGTGCCGCCGCGTTAGCTTTTCTTGCGGCTTCCAGGGCCTGACTAAGCTGTAAACCCGCGATGTCCGACAGCGCAGCCGCTGCCGGGAAAGCATCTGGTATCACAGGGTCGCTAGCCCACTTAGCAACCTTGACAAATTGCACAATCTTGTCCTTTTTTCCATCTTGATGCTGCTGCGTCTGGGCATGCATGTCAGTTGTACCCACAGCAACAACCGGCGTCCGTCCGTAGAGCACCTCCCGCCCTGAGCGGTCAGTCCGCTTACCTAGCGACTCAGCCAATAGCTGGACATACCACTCGGCAACTGACTTGAGATAGTCGGCATAAGGCATAAATACTTCAATATCCCGCCCATAGTTAGCAGCCGCCAAGTACTTAAGTACCGCATTAAGCATGGCCGGATTATGCCAGATATCTTCTGTCTTACAGGCCTCATCCATCGCCCTGGCCCCGGCTAAAAAACCGTCAATATCGAAGCCAATACAGGCCGCCGTGACCAGTCCGACTTCCGAAAACACACTAAACCGGCCACCAACCCCCTCAGGAACGCTAAACATCGGCCAGCCCTGCTCACCAGCCAGCTTATGCAACAAGGTCTCCTGCGCGCCTGTTGCCAGGTCGGTAACAGCAACCACCTGCAGCGCAATATTCGGGGCTGCTTGTTTAAGAGCATCGTATACCACCATAAAAGTCGACATCGTATCAAGCGTAGAACCTGACTTAGAAATAACGATCAGCATAACACTCTGCGCCTCAGCCTTAATCTGCTCCACAAGTTCCATCGTCCGGCGAGGATCAATATTATTGCCACTAAAATACAGCTTCGGATACCCCTGTCGC
The DNA here is from genome assembly GCF_057319775.1 of Sporomusa sp. 246TCP1. Lineage (NCBI taxonomy): Bacteria > Bacillati > Bacillota > Negativicutes > Selenomonadales > Sporomusaceae > Sporomusa > Sporomusa sp. 246TCP1. The sequence goes on from NZ_CM170492.1 coordinate 3,570,035, forward strand.
TCCTCACTGCTCTTACTGTTCCAAAACTCACCACAGTGCACATCAAACAGCACCTTATTGCCGAGATAAGACCCGCCGATGCCAAAAGATAGTACCGCATCCACCTTATGCCTTAGTGACTGACCAAATTCTTTAAGCCTGGCGATTGAGGCCGGACTATTTAACCTGCCTTCCTCTACATATGGCAGTTGACTAAATAATACTTTCTCAGGTGTTCCGTCTTTAGACAAATGGCCGCGTATTTCACCAGTTGCCCGCATATGCTCAATCGCCTTGTGAGCAGCTTTAATACGGGCAGCGATAGCAATAACATCTGCTTGTGTCACAAATCCCTGACCATAAAGATTACTATAATCAAAAGAAAACCCTGATGGCAAAGTAACTATTGCTGATTGCCTATCCATGCCAACCTCCCTTAGTCTTATATTTTACTGTTCTTCTTTTGTCGCCGCAGAATCTTTCCCTAGCTGCCCCACCGTTTTCAGCAAATAACGCAAAAATGGTTCCCTAAGTTCAGGACGTTTTAAGGCATACTCCACGGTTGCCTCCAGATACCCCTGCTTATCACCAATATCATAGCGGCGCCCCTCAAAATTATAGGCATATACTGGTTTAAAAGCAGCCAAGCGGCGCAGCGCATCTGTCAGCTGGATTTCGCCGCCCCGCCCTGGCGGTGTATCTTCCAGAAGATAAAAAATTTCCGGTTCAATCACATACCGCCCCAACACAGCAAGCTGGGACGGTGCTTCCTCCATTATCGGCTTTTCTACCAAATCAACGGCTCGCCACAGATTATCCTTCACCAGCTCAGGCTTGACAATACCATAACTTGATACTTTTTGCTTCGGCACTTCCTGGACCCCAAGAATAGTACCCTGACAGTCGTCATAGGCATCCATCAACTGCCGGAGGCAAGGAACATTGGCATCAATAATATCATCACCAAGCAGCACAGCAAACGGTTCATTCCCGACAAACTGCTTAGCACACAACACAGCATGCCCCAGCCCCTTGGCTTCTTTCTGGCGCACATAGTGAATCGTAACCTCCGCAAGCTCCTCCACCAGCCCCAGAAGCTCGAATTTACCCTGGGCCTTAAGCGTCATTTCCAGCTCAATCGCCCGGTCAAAATGGTCCTCAATCGCCCGTTTATTCCGGCCGGTAATAATAAGGATTTCCTCAATACCAGACTGAATGGCCTCCTCGATAATAAACTGAATAGCAGGTTTATCCACAATTGGCAGCATCTCCTTGGGCTGTGCCTTAGTAGCCGGCAAAAACCGGGTCCCCAGACCAGCCGCAGGAATGATCGCCTTTTTTATTTTTGGGTGAGCTTTAGACATATTCTCAGTCCCTTCTTTTAATCTACCCCCTGATCAGCGCCAACAATTCCCTGGTCTTCTCTTCCATTAGCCTGACATCACATCGTGACTCTACATTAAGCCTGAGCACTGGCTCCGTATTCGACATCCTCACATTAAACCGCCACTTTTCATACTCCACACTTAGTCCGTCAACGCGCTCAATCTTCAGCGCCCCCGGCGTATACTTTTCCTCAATCTGTTGAATAACAGCCTTAGCATCAACTACCGTGCTATTAATTTCGCCACTTACCGGATAGCAAGCCACTCTTTCACGCATCAGCTTTGACAAGGGCTTACCCTCGCGACAGAGAATCTCCAGCACTAAGAGCCAGGGAATCATGCCACTGTCACAATAAGAAAAGTCCTTGAAATAATGATGGGCCGACATCTCCCCGCCATATACAGCATCTTCCTTACGCATCCGTTCTTTGATAAAAGCATGACCACTTTTAGATAACACCGGAATCCCGCCCGCTTTCTCCACAAGTTCAATCGTGTTCCAAGTCAGGCGTGGGTCGTAAATAATCTTGGACCCAGGCCGGCGCTGCAGAAAAGCCTGTGCCAAAAAGCCGACAAGATAATACCCTTCAATAAAGTTCCCTTTTTCATCAAACAAAAAGCACCGGTCAAAATCTCCATCCCAGGCAATACCAACATCAGCGCCATTCTCACGCACTGCCTTGGCAGTCACTTCGCGATTCTCAATCAACAAAGGATTCGGCACCCCATTAGGAAAATTGCCGTCAGGCTGGTGGTTGACTTTAATGAACTCAAACGGCAGGTACCGCTCAAGCGCATCAATCACGGCCCCAGCGCCACCATTACCGGCATTTACAACCACCTTTAGCGGTTTAAACGCAGCCTTGTCCACATAGGTGAGTAAGTGCTCAATATAATCTTTTAGAATATCTACATAAGTGACCGTCCCAGGAATAATATTCTTGCTAACAGGCGGGAATTCACCAGTAACCACCTGTTCCTCAAGCTCCTTAAGACCAGTGTCACCGCTGATTGGCCTGGACTCTGCCCGCACCAGCTTCATGCCATTATAGTCCTTAGGATTATGGCTGGCCGTAATCATAATACCGCCGTCCAGCTTTAAATGTGCGGTAGCAAAATAAATCTGCTCGGTCCCGCACAATCCAATATCAACAACATCACACCCCATTTCCGTAAGCCCTTTAATTACTGCGCTTTTAAAGGCAGGACCTGACAACCGAATATCATTACCAACAGCCACTTTTTTGGCCGCAAATATATCGACAAAGGCACGTCCAATGCGATACGCCATTGCCTCATTCAGTTCCTCTGGAACCTTCCCGCGAATATCATACGCTTTAAAAGCAGCCCGTTTAATTTCCATTGTGACCCCGCCCTTTCTTTTTCTCAACCATATACTATATACTACACCAGATAAAAATATTCCTGTACAGCCTAGCTGCCAGGAATATTTTTTAGCGTTCAAGCTGTAAATTGCTTGCTGGCTTCCTCATTCACAGCCAGCCTCACTCAAAAAATCATCCTCTTCCTCCAAAGCTTGTTCTGTTAATTCTGTCGCCGTCATTTTCACATTTTCATTATAGATATATCTTATGTCAAGTGCTTCCAGGGCCGCCCGAACATAGGTACGGATGGGCTGAGAACCAAGTTCGGCAACCAGCGCCTCTACATCAAGCACAGGAATCCAGTCATAGGCAATGCCATGAACATCAGCCAGAGCGTCCAGCATTTCCATCAGAATATCCCCGCCAACCGGAGCCACCACCGGACTGTCACTGCCAATCGCCCGGTCAAAGAAAATCTCCATGTCCCGCCTGGCCGCCTCGCCAAAACGTGCATCGGCCATCGCCGGCATGATCGTCCGGTCATCCTTACCGCCGCCATACCAAATATCATCCTGCAGACGGGTAGCGGCGGCAGCCAGTGTATAAATAGGGTACTGCATCGACTCAGCCCAATTCAGCAGCCACGCCAAATTGCGGTATGCCTTTAGCCGTCCAAGCGTGCTCAGCCGTCCGACAAGCTCCAATTCATCAATCAGAATAACCCAGCCATTGTAGCCGCACAGCCGAATGGCATCAGCCATTACCCCGAAATACGCGCCAGCATGTTCACCAACCCTAAACGGCGGCAGCTTGGGAAAACTTACTTGGCGGGCGGCCCGGTGAATACGCTTTAATTCAGGCATCGGTAGTCTGATCCCAGTCAGGTCACCATATAATAGGTTTTGCTCTTCACCGCTGGTATAGAAAAAATCCTCCAACACCAAGGCAGGCAGAGGATGGACATATCGCTCCGGTTCTAGCACCAGACTACTCTCTACATCCTCAATACTGCCTGCACTTAACGCTCGCTCAATTCCCATAATCGTTGAGTCCGGTGTTCGAACCCGCGGTGCAACCCTGCCGAAAAACTGCAACAGGTTATGGCAGGATACCTCACGGCTTAAGGAAACCATGCTAACCGCAAATCCCATATCAAGCGCAATATGCTCCATACTTGTCAATACATGTGTCTTGCCCTGACCGTACTGTCCCCAAACAATCCGTCCCCGTGGAATGCGCCCTTCAGAAAAAGTAAGCAAATCAGCCCTGATAGAATCTGTAAGATTTTGACGCAAATCAGGTAACCGACGCGTTGAAATCCGGGTAGGAACACCGGCTCTGAGTGATTCTACCACACGTACAGCATTCAGCCTGCTTTCATCATATCGTTCCATGGGTTTCCTCACTCCTCACCGCCAGCAATGCATTCTCCATTACCGTTCTCCGCAGCGCACCTTCCTGTGAAGTATCCGGAAGATCCTCCCGGTAGCGCCGTTCAAAGCCCTTTTGTTTAAGAAACTGCGACAAACGGGTCGATAACCGTTCAGGAAAATCGTCGCCGATTGCAGCGTAATGGGCATCCACATCAACAACATCAGCAAACGGGTTAAATCGCGTTGACGGTACCAGTCCGGTCTGCAGTCTCATCCATAATGCTTCATAGCTTTTAAACCCACGCCGTTCATCGTCAATAATCGCCCGCCGACCAGACAAAACCAGCAACAATCCATTAAGCAATTCCACATCGTCAATCATCTGGCGAAATAGCTCACAGGTATCTTTTGTAGCATTTGGTGTATAGCGAAACCTGCCAGTTTCCGGTACCCGTTCGGTAATGGCCTCCAAATCGTCAATCAACACCACCAGTCCGGGCATACCGGCCAGTTCCAGTAGCCTAATCAGTGAATTCAGCCAATACCGGGCATTTACCCGTTTTAGTTGTTCCAGCAGTCCAGTCTCCTGCTGCTCTTTCTTATCCAGTTTTTCGCCAGCTAGCCATTTCAGCCGCAACTGAAACAAGTCATTATCCAGACCGGCTGTCAACCCGTCATAGGCCGTAGTATAAGCAAACGTAACAAACGATGGTCCAAAATCGGTCCCGCGAAACGTCCTGACTGCCGCATTCCGGATTTCCCTTTCGGCATCATAGCGTGCAAGCCCGTCTTCAATCAACAGTGGCAGCAGCCTACCCGCCCCCTGATAACGATCTTTACCATAGCCTAACCGTTCCGCTACCTGAAGACACAACCCTTTAACCAACACTGCTGGTTCAATTCCCTGAAAAATACTCCGGTACAAATTAGGCAAATCATTAATCCGGCAAGCCATCTCCCTTGCCGATAGATATACCACAGCATACCCCAGACTGTGGGCATCAGCTTTTACGCAGTGCAACAGATGAGTTTTGCCAACACCTTGACTGCCCACCAACACCTTAACCTTACTACCGCCGCTGACAATATAATTTTGCAAATAATGCCGGTTAAAAGTGTCCAGCCACACTTCACGCCCCAGCGTTAATCCCTGTAGCCACTCCGGACTGTAGGGCGGCTTGCCTGCTTGCAGCGCCGCCAAGTCCCTGTCATAAAAAATCATGACTATTCAACCACCTTATGGATAGTAAGACTACTAACCCGACTCTCCCGTCCGCGGCTGTCAACAATAGTTACTGCCTTCTCTTGCTTACGGGGAAAACCAAACTCAAACTGATACTCGTCCCACTTCATCTCAAACTGTTCCTTAAGCCGACCCAGTTCAAACAAAAACAGTGGCTTCGGATACTCCTGCCGGGAACCACGCTTTAAGGTCAATAATTCATACAACTCGTTTACACACCGCCTGGATTAAAGGAAAAAATAACGGCGCCATTCCATGGTTATTTCTTTGGGCTGAATCCCGGGAAAAATTTTCCAACCCGCCCGTAAAGAAGTTGTCCAACACCAACGGAAAACTCCGGCTCCATCCATTCGCTGCACCAATTAGAGATCTACTCAACCTGTTTGCCAATTACCTGGGCAGCCACAGCACTTCTGTTATCTCTCACAGCCTGGCTGCTGAAGCAGTCCTATTTTGCCCCTCCAGCTTAGCCAGCCCCCTTCCCTCTCCCCAATGCCTTACCCACTGCGCTGCCCCCATAGCAGAGACAACCGCAATAACCCTCTGCGCCTGGAAACTGCATGGGCTTTCCTTCCCTGCCTCCGAAACAGCGGCTTTACTCCCGTTGCTGATCAAAATTGCTGCTGCGCCACCCCCTAATGTCCTGCTAGGAAGCGACTTTACTTACCTCTTAACCATCACCGCCTTAACTAAGTGCCTGATTCTGGAACAAAACTATGTGCCCGGACTGGTCAAATACACCCACCGCACCACTACCTGGTATCAAGCCTGCTGGCAACCTTATCTTGAAGAAATAGATGATATTATTGCCCCCATTGCCCTGGCAATGCCTGAATCCTTCTGCCACATCAATGAATCCACCCCGCATACCGGCCTGCACTATCTCCGTCCGGACAAAAAACAGATCCTATCCAGTTTTTTCACTGCCATGGTAAATAGCTGTGTAAAAAATGCGCTCATTGATTATGACAAGGGGCAGTTACAAGCCAGTTGCGATAAATTACCCCCACCCCTAGGCAGTTGGCTCCAACTACTAACACAAAGTAACAACCTTTGCCTGCAGGCCCGCCCCCAGCAAGCAGAGCAACTCTATCTGTCACTACTACACTGGCAGCAAGGCCCTGGGACTGTCCCCGAACAGAAAAAATCGTTTCGTACCTGTCTCCGTCTGGAAGAACCTGCAACTGCCTATTGGCGACTCAATTTTTTCATCCAACCTGCTGATGACCTCAGCCTGCTTATTCCTGCAGAACCGTTTGGGCAGACCAGGAGAACCCTAGCCTGCAGCAACAATTGCTACGCGATTTGGCTGTAGCCTCCAAAATCTTTTCGCCTGTCGCCACCGCCTTGCACGAGCCTTGCCCTACCGGTGTAGACCTAACAACCGATGCCGCGTATACCTTCCTGGATGAAGGCACGAATATCTGTAAGCAAGCTGGCTTTGGCGTTATTGTTCCCAACTGGTGGCGCAAAGAAATAAACCCAATTAAACTAATACTAGAGGCCGAAGAAGTACCAGGCAACTCCTTGTTGGGACTGAGTGCCTTAACAGCCTATAACCTGGAGGCCGTTGTCGGCAACCACCAAATCAGCCTGGCTGAACTAGAGACCATCGTTGCCCACAAACTCCCCTTGGTGCAAATGGCTGGCCGCTGGCTGGAAATCTCTCCTGACCAAGCTGCTGCCGCACTGACAATGCTGCGAAATCAAAGCAAAACCAACGGCCTTATCTCACTGAGTAGCCTGCTGCGATACAGCACTACTAGCGATGACTTAGATCCTGAAGAAAAAGTTGAACCTGTCACATCGCCCTCCATCACAGTCAAGGCCACCGAACACCTACAAACCGCCCTCCAGTGCCTTACCGGACAGCAAAGCCTCCCTGAACTCACTGCCCCGCCCACTTTTCAGGGAACCTTGCGACCTTACCAATTACGCGGCATGACCTGGCTTTGCTTCCTCCGCGGCTTGAGATTAGGAGCCTGCCTGGCCGATGACATAGGACTTGGAAAAACCGTCCAAATCATCGCCTACCTGCTGCATAATAAACAAACCGAACACCGCCTGGCACCCACTCTAATAATCTGCCCGACATCAGTTATCAGCAACTGGCGGCGAGAAATTGCCAAATTTGCGCCTACCCTTACATGTATGGTACACCATGGCAGCAACCGGCTGACTGGCGACAACTTTATACAGGCCGCCCAAGCCACCGCTGTTGTCATTAGCACCTACTCCCTTGCCCTCCGGGATGAAGAACTATTGAGCACACTTACCTGGGACAACGTCATTTTAGATGAAGCACAGAACATTAAAAACGCCGTGACCAAACAAACCATCAGTATCAATAAACTTAACAGCAATTGTCGGATTGCCCTGACAGGTACGCCTGTGGAAAACCGGTTAAGCGAACTATGGTCTATCCTGCATTTCCTCAATCCCGGCTACCTGGGAACACCGGGCCAATTTAAAAAGCACTACGCCACCCCAATCGAACAAAACGGCGACCTTAAACGTCAACAGACTCTGCAACGCATCATTAAGCCCTTTCTGCTTCGCCGGCTCAAAACCGACAAAACCATTATCTCTGACCTGCCGGAAAAACAAGAAACAAAAATCTACTGCCCATTAACCCAGGAACAAGCCACCCTCTATGCCGCCGTCCTTGAGGACATGCTGCCGCAAATTGAAGCAGCCTCCATTTTTACTCGCAAAGCCCTAATCGCCGCTACCCTGACCAAACTCAAACAAGTGTGTAACCACCCGGCACATTTTTTAAAAGATGGCAGCAGTCTCGACAACCGTTCCGGTAAACTAACTCGGCTTAGAGAAATGTTGGAAGAACTTCAAGGCGAAAACCGCCGCGCCCTCATTTTTACCCAATACACCCAGATGGGTGAACTGCTGCGGCAATACCTGGAACGAGTATTCCCTGTAACAGTTCCCTTTCTGCATGGCGGCCTCAAACAAAACGAACGCGACCAGCTTGTCACCAACTTTCGTGAGGATCCAACCGCACCGCCCTTTTTCCTCCTATCCCTGAAAGCTAGTGGCGTCGGTATCAACCTGACCCAGGCAGACACCGTGTTCCATTTTGACCGCTGGTGGAACCCGGCAGTCGAAAACCAAGCCACCGACCGAGCCTTCCGCATCGGTCAGACCAAGAATGTCCAGGTCTACAAATTTATTTGCCCCGGAACACTGGAAGAACGCATTGATACCATGATTGAAAACAAAAAAAGCCTGGCCGAAAACATCATCGGCACAGGCGAATCATGGCTTAATGAACTGTCCACACCTGAACTCAAAAACATCCTTACATTACGGGAAGCAGAGTTAGAAGGAGACTAAGAATATATGAATCCCTCAACACAATCGTCAAACTGGTCTGAACGCTGGACAAATTTTCTCCAGGCTAACGGTCTGGGAAACCGCCTACAGCGCGGCTTACGTTATGCCCAACAAGGACATGTCCTGGACATCGACATCAGCAAAAGCCGTATCACCGCCAGAGTGCAAGGCTCACGCACCAAACCCTACCGGGTAGAAATCCGGGTAAAAGCCTTTCCCTGTGAAATATGGGATACAATCCTCACAACCATCGCCAGCCAAGCCGCTTTGTCTGCCGCGATAATCAACGGCGAAATGCCAGAAGATATTGAAAACATCTTCCAAGAAGCTGGGGTCGCGCTCTTCCCGCAAGCACTAAAAGAAATTGACACAGCCTGCTCCTGTCCGGACATCGCCAACCCCTGCAAACACATTGCCGCCATATTTTATATCCTTGGTCAGGAATTCGCCAAAGATCCTCTTATCATCTTTCTACTGCGTGGTAAAACCAGTGATTCCTTGCTGACCGACCTAATGAACAAACGAAACGCATTACAACAAGCCGTCTTATCACAACTGCCAAACAGTCTACTACCGGCAAAGTCACCAGCAACCCCTGACCTTGCTGAAGTCATCCGGAACTTTTGGCAGACTGACAACAAACTCACCGAACTTGTCCCTGCCGCCGATGTTGCCCCGGTCCCTTGCCACTTGCTGCATCACCTAGGCAAACCATCAGACTGGCCGGATGTTCCGGACTTTATCGAAATGTTGGAACCCATTTACACCCATGTAAGTAAAAAACTCCGTTGATAATGCGCCAAAAATCCGGCACCAAGTGAATTAGATTGCCCGCTTTAATCCTTGAATTTCCGCTTCCTGGTGAGTAGTACGCACCGCTAATACATCAAGCATGTCTCCATGATGATCTTGTGTTGTCTCTATTTTGTCCACCTTTTCACCAAGTACATTAACCATCGTAACAATATCGGCAAACCCCTTCTCCAGTTTAGCATCAAGATCGGCTATCTCCTGCTTTAAGCCAACAACAGCTTGTTTTAGCCCACTAACATCCTTTTGCAGTCCAGCAACATCTTCTTTAAGCCCGCTAACATCCTGTTGCAATCCAGCAACATCTTTTTTAAGTCCGCTAACATCCTGACGCAGTTCCTCGGTAACCGCATTATTATGGCCTACCATTTGAATAAGTTGAGCCATCATTTTTTCCATGCGGTCAAAACGTTCCTCACTCATTGGAAACCTCCTTACTGCACCTATTGCATTAATTTGTACTTTTATTATATCATAGCAAGTCTAGTCATACGACCACCACTTCAAGTGGTGGCTTGTTATTAGCCCTGTAAGGGCTGATTACTTGCTACGCCTAAAAGGCGGGTATCGCAAGCATTGTTACCATCGGCCTCTGAAAGAGGCTCTTTTAGTTCTTTTCTTCTTTTTTTGCTTCTTCCTGTTGTTCTTGTATATATCTCTTAATTGCTTCCTCCGTGATATTTCCCACTGTTGCTACATAATAGCCTCGTGCCCAAAATGCTCTATTCCACTTACTCCCCTGATCTGGATGTACATCGTATATCATTAACGCACTCTTCCCTTTCAAATATCCCATAAATTCTGCTACACTCAATTTGGGCGGGATACTTACGCATAAATGTACATGATCAGCACATACTGCTCCTTCAATAATTTCTACATTTTTGTATTTGCAGAGCTTTTTTAATATTTCTCTCACATCCGCCCTTATTTTTCCGTACAGAACTTTCCTTCTGTACTTCGGTATAAAAACTATGTGATACTGGCATTTCCATTTTGTATGTGATAAGCTTGAACTGTCCATTTTGGATAACCTCCTATGTTCTCTGATATTGGCTTGCGACACCAGTATCATACTAACACAGGAGGTTTTTTAGTTCACCCGCAGTAACGCTTCTGCTTACTCTGTTCTCCCCAGCATAGCTGGGGGATTAGGATTATCATTTACGCCCGCCCATACACATCGTCAAAACGAACAATATCATCTTCCTCAAGATAACTGCCGTTTTGCACCTCGATGATCTCCAGCGGTATCCTCCCCGGATTCTCCAGTCGATGCTTGGTAGAAGGCGGAATATAGACACCCTCGTTTACATGTACCATCTGCTCCTGCTCGCCAATAGTCACCTTCGCCGTACCACTGATAACAATCCAGTGCTCACTGCGGTGATAGTGTAGTTGCAGACTGAGTTGCTGGCCAGGCGTCACTATAATTTTCTTCATCTTATAGCCAGTGCCCTCACCCAAGACCGTATAGCTGCCCCAGGGCCGGTACATAGTCGTGTGCTCATCCACCTCGCGCCGCCCGCGAGCCTTGAGTTCAGCAACCACATCCTTGACCTTTTGCGATTCACCCCGCTTAGCAACCACAATAACATCATCGGTCTCAACAACCAGCACATCCTCCAAACCAATACCTGCAATTAAGCGGTTACGCCCTAGCATAAGTGTATTTGAACAATCAATCGGCAGACAATCACCCTGGAGAGCATTGCCGGAATGGTCCTTTGCTAACACATCATAGATGGCATCCCACGAACCAATGTCATTCCAATTGGCAGTCAGTGGCACCATAACCACCTGCAACGATTTTTCGGCTACCGCGTAGTCAATAGAAATACTAGGCATACTGTCGAAATTCCTGATAACTTCCACCAATGGAGCTGACACCAGCTGATAAATCTCCGGCACATGCTCGTGAAATTCTTGCATGATACGACCAGTAGTAAAGGCAAACATACCCGAGTTCCAATAATAATTTCCTGCAGCCAGATATTGCTTGGCCGTTTCTTTGTCAGGCTTCTCCCGGAAAGAGTCTACCTGGTAAGCAGTGCCAAGAGATTCACCTGCCTTAATATAACCATATCCGGTCTCCGGCTTATCAGGCTTAATGCCCAAGGTAACCACCTTATCCTGCGCCGCCAGTTCAACAGCCTGCCGTACATTTTTAATGAAAATATCAACAGGCTGAATAATATGGTCAGCAGGCGTAATAAATAGTACTTCCTCTGCAGTTGCGCCCAGCTTGTCCTGACAAAACCGCGCCGCTAACGCTATCGCCGGGGCCGTATTACGGGCAACCGGTTCAAGCAGGATATGCGCGCTGCTTGCGCCACAAGTAGCCAGCTCAGTCTTGACATGATGAGTATATTCTTTATTAGTTACGACAACAATGTCTGACGGTTTCAACAAAGGCTGAAAACGATTGACAGTTTGCGTTAACAACGAGTCAGAATTTCCAAGTTTTAAAAATTGCTTCGGCATACAGGTGCGAGATAATGGAAACAAGCGTGTGCCACCGCCACCAGCAAGAATAATAAGTTTCATCTGCAATCCTTCTCCCTTTTGCGCCTATTGGCCTATTGATTATACGTTTCCTAGTCAATGTGTTTACCAAGATATATCCTTATTATACCATAGATTAGGTCGTTCCCCTTCTTATTATGACAAATAGAATAAACACTACGGCAGCATCCAATACCACTATAATATCACCCAGAATCATATTGATGCAACTAAACTAGAAAAGGTCCTACCAGCAAGAGGTAGAACCTTAACCATTTATGGATTTCGACTAAGACACTTGCTAGCAAAAGCAATATATTCTTGCATAGCCTCTGTGATACTTTGATACTGTTCGTGAGACAGTCCTGCAATAATACTGGTACCTACCGCTTCTCGATAGATTTCATCAATTTGATAAGAACGATACCCTAAATCTGATAGTTGCTTTTCCAAAGACGCAATCCGCTCTACATCGCTCAATATACTTCCCACCTTACCAGACACATTTTACCACATTCCTACGCCACTAGCTCTCAAATTCAATTAAATACCTTTATTGTCATTATATGGTATTTATGTGTTATAGTCAATAACTAGTTTTTCTGGCAGACGCAGGGTCAGTGACCTTTCTGGAAAAGGACGGATATTGTAACCAATATTGTCTCTGTGAGCGACTATCGGGTTTTACAGCAACGTAGCTGAAAGCCCACCGCTTTAGCCGTGGGATGAAAGCGGCCTCGTCGCAACTTATTGTTGCAGCACAACAATGAAACTTATACAATATAAGTATGGGACAAAAATATAGAAGAACTCAAACCACTGTTTCTCTAATCAACTATCATTTTGTTTTTTGCCCCGGTACAGACGAAAGGTGCTGGTCGGCGAAGTCGAAAAGCGGTTCCGTGAAATCTTGCAAAAAATATGTGAGGAAAACGACTTTATCATTGTAGCCCTTGAAGTCATGCCGGAACACGTACACCTATTCCTAAATGCCCTACCGTCAATCAGTCCATCAGACATCATGGCAAAAGTGAAAGGAGCGACATCAAGAGAACTGCGGCAGGAATTTAAACACCTGCGGCACTTGCCAAGCCTTTGGACACGTTCATTTTTCTGCTCTACGGCTGGAAACGTATCCAGCGAAACCATAACTCGGTATATTGCCGAACAAAAGACAAGGGGGTGAAAATAGTGCAGATCACTGTACAGGCTAAAATCCAACCCAATAAGGAACAAGTTAATTTGATCAACACCACGACAAAAGAATACATTCAGTTAATCAACCAAATCGTTTCCGACTATGTAACTGCTGAAAAAGACCTGAAGTACACTTCCAAGACCATTAGTGCTTTACTGCCAAGCGCAGTAAAGAACCAGGCAATTCAAGATGCTAAAAGCGTTTTCCGTAAGTACAGGAAAACCAAGAAACAAAGTATTCTTAAAAAACCGGTAGCCATCTGGAATAACCAAAACTACTGTCTCAAAGACAACATACTTTCTTTTCCTGTTCTCATCGAGGGCAAATCTAAGCGAATAGAAGTGCCTATAATCCTGACCGATTATCAGAAACGGCTATTAGCTAACAAGTTTGGCAGTATGCGAATCAGTCAAAAATCCGGTAAATACATAGCACAAATCGCAATCCAAGCACCAGAATCTAAAACTACCGGTAATCAGGCCATGGGCGTAGACCTTGGACTAAAAATCCCGGCAGTAGCCGTCACCGAGGACGGTAAAACTAAATTCTTTGGTAATGGCAGACAAAACAAATTTATCAAGCGCAAACACCGTAGTGCCCGGCGTAAGCTGGGTAAACTCAAAAAACTAGTCGCAATTAGGAAACGGCACAACAAGGAACAACGTTGGATGCAAGACCAAGACCATAAAGTCAGCCGCCAAATAATCAACTTCGCTAAGGGAAATAATGTTTCAATCATTCGATTAGAACAATTATCTGGCATTCGCCAGACGGCAAGAACAAGCCGAAAAAACGAGAAAAACCTACATAGCTGGTCATTCTATCGCTTGGCTCAATATATCGAATACAAGTCAAGGCAGGCTGGAATTAAGGTAGAATACGTCAATCCCAAGTATACTAGCCAAACCTGCCCAAATTGCGGCGAACGGAACAAAGCCAACGATAGAAAGTATAAATGCGGTTGCGGATTCAAAGGCCACCGGGATAGAGTCGGAGCTTTGAATATCATATCTGCACCTGTGATAGATGGTAATAGTCTATCAGCCTAGAGTGCCAACGGCACTGCTCTAGGATGGGCTAATGGCATAGCCCTCAACTTGGGGTCATACTCGCCTATTAGAAATGAACTGGCGTTTCATCACCCAAGAATCCCACGGCTTTAGCCGTCGGGAGTGTCAAATTCCTATCTTACTAAGCAACTTTTGAAAAATACCAGCCTTTTTATGTGGTTGCTGTATTTCAAAAACCTCTACATCCTGACTATCAATAATTTTTTGGGAATTGCCTGATAACACTTGCCGTGCCTTATCTAAGCCAATTAAAGCGACAATTTTTTCAGCCGCTTTGGTTAAATCAGGATTACGGTTCCTGGCACTATGGGCATCAGAACCAATACAATGAACCATGTCCCTGCTAAACAGCAGTTCTGCCATTTTCATGGCTCTTTCCCCCATACGTCCCATAACGCTGGCTCCATTTACCTGGGTCAAAACTCCCCTTCGTATCCACTCCACAAGAATTTCCGGATCCTTAGCCAACACCGGATGACGTTCAGGGTGAGCCAAAATGGGAGTTATGCCACGAGCCTGCAGACTGAAAAAAAAGTCCTCAGTAAAACCCGGTATCTCCAACGCCGGTAATTCCACCAGCATATAACGACCACTATTTATACAATAGGGCCCTGGCCCTTTGACAATATCTAAAATATCCCGGTGAATCGCAACTTCACCTCCTGGATAGATAGGAATTTCCAAACCAAATTTGCGGCCTTCCTGTTTAAGTAAATGACACCTTTCGAGAATCTGTTCCCACGCCGGGAACTGTTCTCCTTCAATTACATGAGGAGTTGCTACAATCGCTTTGGTATTATTTTTTTGGGCAATACCTAGCATTTTAATTGAAGTTTCCAAGTCTTTTGCACCATCGTCAATATTAGGCAACAGGTGGCAATGTAAGTCCAGCATTTATACTATCTCCTTATAATAGGTATTCAATCTATTTCACCTTATAATAATCACAATACCAATCAGCAAACCTTTGCAGCCCAGCTTCTATTGTTGTGTGAGGCTTAAACCCCACCGCCTGCTGCAACAAATCAGTGGCGGCATAAGTAGCCGGAACATCACCTGGCTTGATAGGCTCAAATATCTTATCAAATACTACCTCCCTGCCCGTAGCCTTGCTTAAGCATCTCTCCAGCGTTTCAATAAATACCATCAGCTTCTCCGGACTATTATTGCCAATATTAAACACTTGGTGAGGTGCAGTAGTAACCACAACAGGAGAGTTACCAAGAAGTCTCTCAATGCCCTCCACAATGTCATCAATATAAGTGAAGTCGCGATAGAGGTCGTTTGTAAAATCTCCGTTGTTAAATATCTTAATTGGCTCCCCTGAAAAAAATTTCTGAGTGAACCCGAAATACGCCATATCCGGACGGCCCATAGGGCCATACACTGTAAAAAATCGCAGTCCTGTAGCCGGAATAGCATAGAGATGACTGTAGGTATAAGCCATCAATTCATTTGACTTTTTCGTAGCAGCATAGAGAGAGACAGGCTTGTCCACAAAATCCGCTTCAGAGAACGGCACCTTTTTATTTTCGCCATAGACCGAGCTGGAAGATGCATAGACAAGGTGGTCTACCGGATTATACCTACAGACTTCAAGGATGTTATAAAACCCAATAATATTGCTTTGGATATATACATCCGGATTGTCGATTGAATACCTTACGCCAGCTTGGGCTGCGAGATTAACGACAATTTTTGGCTTGTACTCTTCAAAAGTCTTAGTAATCAGGTCCTTATCGGAAATGTCACCCTTGATAAAGGTAAACTTCTCAAAGGGTGTAAGTTGATTCAGACGAGCGTACTTAAGAGTAACATCATAGTAGTCATTTATATTGTCAATACCTATCACCCGGCAGCCTTGCTCCAGTAGTTTCCTAGATAAAAAATATCCAATGAAACCCGCCGCTCCGGTGATGAGGTATGTTTTGGTTGTATCCACTTCAGCTACTTCCTCCCGATGGAATAATATTCTACCCCTGCTGCTTTCATTTCATTTACTTGATAGATATTCCTGCCATCATAGACCAATGGAGTTCGCATAAGGTTCCTATATTCCTCTGGCTTCACAGCCTTTACCTCACCCCACTCAGTAAAGATAAAGCAAACATTAGCATCTTCCAGGGCTTCTGCCACACTCTCAACATATTTTATGCTGCCCCTGCCATTTTCTCCTGCCGGATACTTTCTTTTGAAATTTTCAGCACCAACAGGGTCATACGCATAAAGTTTGGCCCCCTGCGCTAATAATAAAGGTACATTAGCAAGTGCCGGTGCTTCTCGCAGATCATCAGTTCCAGGCTTAAAGGTCAGTCCAAGAATTGCAACTTTCAAACCATTAAAGGTAATAAGTCTTTGATTGGCTTTCTTATATAGTACCATTTTCTGCTCAGTATTCACATCAATGGCCGCCTTAACTGTTTTCAGTTCATAGCCGCTTTGCTTTGCCAGATACTCCAGCGCCTTAGTATCTTTAGGGAAGCACGAACCGCCATAACCAATACCTGCATTTAAAAATTTATTACCAATGCGTTCATCAAAACTCATGCCTTTAGCAACATCCTGAATATCTGCTCCTACCAGTTCACAGAGGTTAGCGATATCGTTCATATAAGAAATCTTGAGTGCCAGGAAATCGTTTGCAGCATACTTTATCATCTCCGCCGACCTTCTGCTCACAGCTACTATGGGCAGATTGAAGGGCTCATATATCTTCATCAGCATTTCTTCCGCCCATTTACTTTCCGTGCCGATGATAATCCTTGCCGCCTGCAGTGTATCATGCACTGCCGTGCCTTGCGCTAAAAACTCAGGATTAGAGGCGACTTCGACTTTTACATCATTTAGCAGGAAGTCTTTAATAAACTGCTCGACTTTATCATTTGTTCCGACAGGAACTGTAGATTTTACTACAACCAGACAATCCCTTTCAATTGTTTCCGCAATCTGCCTGGCCACTGTCGCTATATGGGAAAGATTAGCAGAACCATCTGACTGCTCAGGAGTTCCCACACCGATAAAGATCGCGTCTGCATCTTTGTAAGCCGAAACATAATCCGTAGTATACACAAGTCTACCGGCTGCATAGTTTTTTTGCATCAACTCTTCCAGACCCGCTTCATAAATAGGAGAAATTCCTTGCTTCATGATATTAACTTTATTCTCATCAATATCGACACAAGTGACGTGATGACCGACTTCGGCAAAACATACACCTGCAACTAAGCCGACATAACCTGTTCCTGCTACTGCTATTTTATACATAAATATCTTCCCCTCACTGTTATAGCACTTTGTGTTCCCAGCCTATTATATCATATTGCCAAGAAACATTATGCTAAAGGCTGACCTAAAATAAATTAGGCCAGCCCATTTTTGATCATCTCATCAGTTCTTGCTGGTATGCTTAACTAATACAGCCAGCGCACACTAACTCCGGCAAAATGATTTGTTTCATTTTTGCCACTGGTAAAATTAGCATTACTTATCCTGGCTATACCCACTTGACTTTCCAGAAATACATTCTCCTGCAATTTAGTTTGATATTGCAGCCAGCCAGATTTAATGGTCTGTTGAACTATGGCACTCCTGTCCATTGCGATATAATTGGCATTTAATGATATTTTACTATCTTTATCTAAATAATGACCTAATTGCACATAATATTGGTTGGAATCATGTCCCATCGGATCGCCGATAATATTCCCTTTGTACACATAACCGTTGGTATATAATTGATGACCATACCACGCACTGCTGGTATGAGCATATTCTGCCTTCATATCCCAGACACCATCTTTATTGAGCCGGGGAATATATACCCCTACCCGTTCAGCTACTTTAGACGGTAAATAGTTGGCTTGATCTTCACCATAGAGCTCGCCATAAATCTGAGTGCCATTCCATCTGGGTAACCGTACTTTAAAGTCCAGCCCGGCAATAGTATTCCATTTATCAGCGGCGGGATCATCATTACGGCCAGAGAGCCAATCCCAATAATCGCTGCTATTCAACCCTTTGCCTTCACCGCCGACCATTGAGGTAAACGATAGTCCAAAAGTAAAGTTCTGCTGCGGAGTAAACGTTCCCCTCATAGCCACAAACGAAGGGCTGTTCACCTCCTTAGCACTCAAATTCGTCCGGTTACTCTCCAGTTCGCTATACATGGCAGTAAAATTCATGTCACCAAGAAAACGGAAAAAACCTTTGCTGGTATAGGGTTCAAGATTGGAAAGCTTAATTGAAGTCAGTGGCGTCATATTATTGCCAAGAATTAACGAGCCGGTCGCGCCATGTCCCCAAAAAACTGGGTCTTTGCCTAGCTGGATTGCCATACCATTTATTCTGGTTTTAACATACCCGCTGGTCAAAGCAGCCTTGCCCTGCTGATCATCATCATAGCTAAAGCGTGGTTCCAACGCAACAGCCACATCTGGTCCGAGCTTACCGATCAACTGGGCTGAAGCAATCACGTTGCCATCCTGTCCATAACGATAACCATTATTATTGCCATTCAATGGCTGATAAGTAGCCCGGGGACCAATGTCATTCTTCCGGTACTTCACCGAATTACCGTCGTAGACACCCATTTCCAGCCGGATTTCTTTTAATTCCAAGGATAAAAAATCAGCCTGTTCACCAGATAAAACCTGTAATTCAGCTGCTAACTCCTGTTCCAGTTCGCTTTTCATACCGACTAAATACTGGGGCAATGGCCGGTTTTTGGCCTCAGCCTGAATTTCTGTCAACCACTGCGCCATCTGCATTCTGGTATAGGGCTTGGTTCCGTTTGGCATTGATGTTAGATAACCCATTCCATCAAATTTCTCAATATAGCCATATAGTGGGCTGGATAATGGCACATTCGGCGAAACAAAATCAGACGGTGCCGCTTGAACACCGGCAGACAACGCCGTCAACAGCAGCCCTGCGGCTAGACATCTTTTCCATAACATAATTGAATCACACTCCTATGAGCTTATTATAACAAACTAACTTCCACACCGCTATCACAACAACACTAAATAACACCTGCTTAACTAAATAATTGCATGCGCACTTTATTATTTACTCTCAAATCGCCAAGCATCTAAGCACATATCTACTATGCCTCGCTTGGCCTTCCAGTTTAATTCTTTCTCGGCTTTTGATACATCGGCATAGCATTCGGCAATATCTCCAGGTCTACGGTCCACGATTACATAAGGTATTTCAACCCCAGTGGCTTCTTCAAAGGCCTTCATCAACTGGAGCACTGAAGTGCCCTGGCCGGTACCCAAGTTATATATATGTACACCTGCTGTAAATTGATCAAGTGCTGCCACATGCCCCTCAGCCAAATCCATTACATGAATATAATCTCGAACCCCGGTACCATCAACTGTTGGATAATCATTTCCAAAAACCTTTAACTTATCAAGTTTTTTTTGGGCCACCTGCGTTATATACGGCATCAGATTATTAGGTATGCCATTAGGCGCTTCACCAATTAATCCGCTCTCATGGGCCCCTATTGGATTAAAATACCTGAGAAGTGACACCGCGAACTCTGTATCTGCATTAACTACATCCATTAGAATTCTTTCACTCATTACTTTCGTCTCACCATATGGATTTGTGGTTGGAAGAAGTTTCATACTCTCAATAAATGGAATTTCATTTTCTCCATACACGGTAGCAGATGAGCTAAAAATAAATTTTTTTACTCCGTATTTTTGACAGGCTTTGGTTAAGATGATAGTACTTACAATGTTGTTATAATAATAAACAAGTGGCTTTTCAACAGACTCACCTACTGCTTTAAGTCCTGCAAAGTGAATCACCGCATCTACTTTATGATTAGAAAAAATACCATCCACCGCAGCGTCTTCCGTCACATCTATCTGGTAGAAAATCACTTCTTTATTGGTTATCTGTTTTACTTTATCTATGGTCTCAAACTTGCTATTGCACAAATTATCCGCAATAATTACGTTATGCCCTGCATTCAATAAAACAACACAGGTATGTGAGCCTATATATCCGGCCCCACCAGTTACTAGTACATTCAACTCTATTTCCTCCCCCAAAAAATCATTGTCTTCAGATTTCGTCATCGGTTGTTATATTCCGCAGATAATCACCTAATGAGTCCGCCCAATTTCGCATTGAATCCCCCACTGTCATTCGCAACATGTAGTTGTCCAAAACCGAATACGCCGGACGTTTCGCTGGGCGGACAAACTCCGCCGTGGTTACTGGAACAACCTCTACAGACTTTCCTACCTGTCGGAAAATTTCGCAAGCAAACTCATACCACGAGCATTGTCCCTGACAAGTGGCATGGTATGTGCCAAAGGCATCACTTGCTAGCAGACGAAAAATTGCCCCTGCCAAGTCAACCGTCGAAGTAGGTGTCCCGACTTGATCAGCAACAACTCGCAGTGAGTCGTGTTCATTAGCCAAGCGTAGCATAGTACGAACAAAATTATTACCGTCCCCATATAACCAAGCTGTACGCACAATATAGTGCCGTCCAAGAATTTGCCGAACCATTTCTTCCCCCTGCCATTTGGTCCTGCCATATACAGTCTGAGGATTAACAGGATCAAATTCACGATACAGGGTATTGGTTTGCCCATCAAATACATAGTCGGTACTGACATATACCATTCGCGCGCCTTTTTCCAAACAGCCTGCTGCCAGGTTTTGTGCTCCAATAACATTCACCCGAAAAGCTCCGTCTGCGTCTGATTCAGCACCATCAACATTGGTATAGGCAGCACAATGGATGACAGCTTGCGGTCTTATATCCCGGAAAAAATTCGTAACTGCCTTACCATCAGTAATATCCAGGGTATCAACTTCGGTCAACACCAACTCGTGTTCTTGTCCTTGCCTGGCAATTTCTCGGCCAAGCTGTCCGTTAGCCCCTGTCACTAAAATCCGCAAAAAAATTCCTCCTCACCTTTAGCCGATTACAAAAATCGACCATCTTTTACATTTTAGGTAAGCATTCTAATGGAATATCTCTCAGCCGTGGGTACTCTCTATCTTTACCTGATAGTTCAACATCTGCTATCGGCCACTCAATACCAATATCAGGATCGTTCCAGCTTATACCGCCTTCAGCCGCCGGCGTATATACATCAGTACATTTATACGAAAAATATACTGTTTCGCTCACTACACAAAATCCATGGGCAAATCCTGACGGAATCCATAATTGACGGTGATTTTCACCAGAAAGGAGCACCCCTGCCCACTGGCCAAAGGTTGGAGAACCAACCCGTATGTCTACTGCTACATCAAACACTTCGCCCTGGACAACAGATACCAGCTTACCCTGAGCATGCGGGTTCTGATAATGTATCCCTCTCAAAACACCACGGATAGAAAAAGATACGTTATCCTGAACAAATTGTTCTGAAATACCAATGGCTTCATACCGCGATTTTTGCCACGTTTCCAGAAAAAAACCCCGCGCATCCCCGAACACCTTGGGTTCAACAATTACTACCCCAGGCAAATTGGTTTCAATAACCTTCATCAAAAATTGGCCCCCCTGTCACTTGATAATACTATCCAAAACAAGCCTGCCGTAACGGCAGACCTGTTCGTATTATTCTCCGGCAATTTTCAAAAGATATTTGCCATAACCATTTTTCTTCATCGGTTCACCTATTGCTAATAATTGGCTACGTGATATATATCCCATACGATAAGCGATCTCTTCCGGACAAGCTACCATTAATCCCTGGCGCTCCTGAATAGTAGCAATATAATTGGAAGCCTGCAACAACGACTCGTGCGTACCAGTATCCAGCCACGCATAGCCACGACCTAACGTTTCAACCCTTAGTGTATTCTGCTCCAAATACAGGCGGTTCAAATCAGTTATCTCTAATTCACCCCGTGCTGACGGCTTGATGGCCTTAGCCAACTCAACCACCTGCTGATCATAAAAATAAAGTCCAGTTACCGCATAATTGGACCTGGGGTTGGCGGGTTTCTCTTCCAAGCTCACGGCCTGACCCTTGCTGTCGAATTCAACTACCCCGTAACGCTCAGGGTCATTTACCCAGTAGGCAAAAACAGTAGCTCCCGCAGCTTGCTTAGCCGCTTCTTGCAGCTTTTGGCTAAATCCATAACCATAAAAAATATTATCACCTAAAATAAGGGCACAACTATCATTACCAATAAATTTCTCGCCAATAATAAATGCCTGAGCCAAACCATCCGGGCTAGGTTGCACGGCATAGGATATATTAATTCCCCAGTGTTCGCCTGTACCAAGTAAGTTAACAAAACACTCCCTGTCCTGCGGGGTAGTGATAATTAAAACATCGCGAATACCAGCCAATAGTAAAGTTGACAGCGGATAATAAATCATCGGCTTGTCATATACCGGCATTAGCTGTTTACTAACTGATTTTGTAGCTGGATACAGGCGAGTGCCTGAACCGCCAGCCAAAATAATTCCCTTTTTTATAGACATGTTTTCATTCCTTTCATAGCTCAAGGAACGAGGCGCATGGCGCAGGACGAGGCTCTTGGCACAGGGCTCAGGGCTCCGCAACCCCGCGCCCCGCAGCCCCAAGCCTTACACCCCGTGCCCTGCGCTATTCTCCAACTCCCAACCGTTCCCGCCGATAGCTGCCATCAGTTACGCGCTGACACCACTTGCTGTTTTCAAGATACCAATTAACAGTTTTTACAATACCTGTTTCAAAGGTCTCAACAGGTACCCAGCCTAACTCCCGCTGGATTTTGGCAGCGTCAATAGCATACCGTAAATCATGTCCTGGGCGGTCTGTAACAAAAACAATCTGATCACGATAGGACTTCCCATCAACTCGCGGACAATCGGTATCAAGAATATCGCACAGGGTATGAACAATGCACAAATTAGCCTTCTCATTATGGCCGCCAATGTTATATTTCTCACCTGGTATTCCTTGGTCTAAGACTTCTAGAATCGCCCGGCAATGATCCTCAACATACAGCCAGTCACGGACATTCTGTCCGGTACCATATACCGGCAGCGACTTCCCCTCTAACGCATTTAGAATCATTAATGGAATTAGCTTCTCCGGGAACTGGTACGGACCATAGTTATTAGAACAATTGGTCATTAACACCGGCAAGCCATAGGTATGATAATAGGCTCGCACCAAGTGATCAGAAGCTGCTTTGGAAGCAGAATAAGGCGAATTAGGGGCGTAAGGTGTTTCTTCGGTAAAAAATCCTGTTTCCCCTAGCGTTCCATATACCTCATCTGTGGAAACATGTAAAAAGCGAAATTGAGTTTTACCGCCATCATCCAAATCACGCCAGTATTTTCTTGCTGCCTCCAGCAGAGTAAACGTACCATTAATATTAGTCCTAATAAATTCTGCCGGACTGTCAATCGAACGGTCAACATGCGATTCAGCGGCAAAATGAACTATAGCCATTGGCTGGTATTCCAAAAACAACTTTTCGACTACTGCTTGATCGCATATATCACCATGAACAAACGTATAGCGCGGTTCTTTCTCGATATCGCGTAAAGAATCTAGATTTCCCGCATAAGTCAGCTTGTCTATATTGATTATATGTACGTCTTGGCGCTGCAGTGCAATATGAACAAAGTTACTGCCGATAAATCCGGCACCACCAGTAACTAGAATAGTTTTCATTCTCTTCTCCCTTTTCAAATGTAATAATCATCCAGGATAATAACTTTCCGCGCCTTACCCCGCAGCATTAGTGATAAACTCCTACTTTACTCAAATAACTCTGGCGATTCTCGGCATATCCATCACCTAAAACTATTATATTCCATAAGTAAGCGATTTTCAATCAAACCGTCCCCACTGACACTTCTTACCACGAATTACTCTAAGTACTCTAAGTACCCAAAGGCCCTTTACTAAACAATCAACCCTTCATATCCCTTTGCATCCTTTTTTACCCGTCCTCGTTCATGCCACAACCATCCTGTGTTTCCGCAAATATTTCTTTAAGGTCTAGTTTTAAATCGGGAAAAATTATTGGCTTTATTATGTTGTCCTTACTGAAATACTCTGCTTCTCTGTATTTAGATAAATCTTCATTCATATAGAATCTGGTTATTATCTGGTGTACCGGGTCAACTATCCAATATTCTAAAATGCCGCTCTGCTCATAGATTTCGCGTTTTTTGATTACATCATAACTGGCTGAAGATGGTGATAAAATTTCAATGATAAGGTCTGGACTGCCCTTGCAACCTCTATTGTCAAGCTTATTGAGGTCACAAACTATTGTTATATCTGGCTGTACCACAGTTGGTGCATTATCGTCTATTTCCCCGTTCCGAGGTAATCTCACATCAAATGGTGCTGGGTACACTTTGCATGCTTTACTTCTAAGATAGCCTGTAAAATGAAACATAAGTTCTCGTAGTATTTCCTGATGTAGCCGATTCGGTGCAGGGCTCATAGCGTAAGCAGTGCCGTCAATAAGCTCCCAACGCTCCCCCTCAGGCCATGTTAAATAATCTTTATAAGTATAAATTTTAACATCTTTTATGGCGTTACTACTCACAACACTCAACTCCTAAAACAACTTACATTCCAGCATTGTCAGTTGGACCTGTCCCCAGTGGTATAGCGTCTTCCTCAATTCCAAATAGTTCAGCTACATTTAAAGACAAATCCTCAAAAATTCCCACTTTAACATTGTCCCCTGGTGAAAAATCACCGACTTTTTTGTAGGCACTACCCTCCAATACAAACACTTGAATTAAATTATAGGCAGGATGTACCAACCAATATTCACGGACTCCATGGGCTTCATATATGGTGAATTTTCTATTAATATCGTGGCGGGCTGTAGACGGTGATATTATCTCAACAATAAGGTCAGGAGTCCCTTTACAGCCTTTGTCATCAAGCTTATCCTGATCACAAACAACTGTGATATCTGGCTGGACCACTGTTGATGCTGTCTCATCAGTTTCATGGTGTTTTAGCAACCTGACATCAAATGGCGCTACATACACCTTACACTTCTTCCCTTTAAGATAATTCCTGAATTCGCCAAATAAATTACCCAGTATTTCCTGATGCTGGCGGCTAGGAGCCGGACTCATAGCATAGGCGCAGCCATTGATAATCTCCCACCGCTCGTCATCCGGCCAAGTAAGATAGTCGGCGTAGATATATTTCGGCTTTTCACTAGCCGACACCGCTATGACATTACCCATGTTAACCTCCTTTTTTAGAATCAAATAGCCACACAAATCTGCGGCTTTCTTGCACATTTATACCTATATTATATCACATTGCCGCCATCAACCATCAGTCAATAATATCTTTCTAACTTACTTCCCTATTTATCTGTCACCAATAACCGTCCCCAGTGGCCACCTTGGGAAATATCACTCAAATCCCCGACCTGACCCCATTTAGACAATATCTCCCCATGTTTCAAATATATTTTTATCAAATGATAAATACACACATTCTTTCATCATATCTATATTATACCAATATAGGCGTGCAGACCCCTAACCCTTACCTCGTCCAATAGCCCAGCAGAAGAGGATGCCCACAATTGCACTCCCACTGTCAATCATCACGTCCCGCAGTTCACCGCTGCGGCCCGGCACATAGACCTGATGAATCTCGTCCAACGCGGCAAAAGCTGCGCAAAAAAGAATAGCACCTGCTACCAGCCACCCTTGTTTCTTTATGCCGATATTTAAGCGAAATGCCTGATAAGCCAGGCAGCCCAGGACAAAATAGTTGGCTCCATGTGCCGCTTTTCTCACTAACCCATGTAAATGCTGAATCAGTATTTGCTGTTCTTTGACGCTCTGGGCCACCGGCAGCAAGGTTGTCACCATATTGACCAGCGCCTGAACCACCATTCCACTCATATCCTTAGATTGAGCAGCCGGTTGTGCAGAAAACCAAATAATCAGCAACATCCAGCTACAAAAAAACAACAGTGAAAAAATTCGCATATCCTTATTACTGCCTCCGCCCTAAATCATCATTCAATGTATATACAAAACAAAAATTGCAGGCCTTCAAGAAGGCCTCACGGCCTGACCCATTAAAACCCTACAACATCAAAACCACTTCTACCCTTCATATCCCGTTGCGTCCCTGGTGGTTCAACAAACCTAACCCATAACCCAAACCAAACCTGTTTTATGGATTTTTACCGCAAAGAGGATTTTACCGCAAAGTTCTTAAAGTTTCTTTAGTCATACGACCACCACTTCAAGTGGTGGCTTGTTATTAGCCCTGTAAGGGCTGATTACTTGCTACGCCTAAAAGGCGGGTATCGCAAGCATTGTTACCATCGGCCTCTGAAAGAGGCTCTTTTAGTTCTTTTCTTCTTTTTTTGCTTCTTCCTGTTGTTCTTGTATATATCTCTTAATTGCTTCCTCCGTGATATTTCCCACTGTTGCTACATAATAGCCTCGTGCCCAAAATGCTCTATTCCACTTACTCCCCTGATCTGGATGTACATCGTATATCATTAACGCACTCTTCCCTTTCAAATATCCCATAAATTCTGCTACACTCAATTTGGGCGGGATACTTACGCATAAATGTACATGATCAGCACATACTGCTCCTTCAATAATTTCTACATTTTTGTATTTGCAGAGCTTTTTTAATATTTCTCTCACATCCGCCCTTATTTTTCCGTACAGAACTTTCCTTCTGTACTTCGGTATAAAAACTATGTGATACTGGCATTTCCATTTTGTATGTGATAAGCTTGAACTGTCCATTTTGGATAACCTCCTATGTTCTCTGATATTGGCTTGCGACACCAGTATCATACTAACACAGGAGGTTTTTTAGTTCACCCGCAGTAACGCTTCTGCTTACTCTGTTCTCCCCAGCATAGCTGGGGGATTAGGATTATCATTAAATGTCATTTTCAAGCTTCGTAATCTAACATACTGGCATCCTCTCTTTTCAGATCATCTTTATATTTCATATTTTTTGAAACACCATTGCTGCCTTCTTTGAAAATCAACTAAACATGATTGTCCATCAACAGTAGGCATATAACAAACTTCTTTCATCCTCTGACTTAGCATACATTCAGTGGCTAACTGAAACATTAGCATAATTATGCTAAAATTATGCTAAAACTAAATCAAGTGAGGAGTGAAGACCATGCCACACATTAGACCTGTATCAGATTTAAGAAATAATTTTGCTGACATTTCAAGGGTTGTTCACGAAACTGCTGAACCAGTGTTTCTGACCAAAAATGGTTACGGAGATATGGTTATTATGAGCATGGATGCCTTTGAACGTTATCAATTTGAAAGTGAAGTTTATTTCAAACTAAAGGAAGCTGAACTGGAAGCCCAAACAACAAACAAGAGATATTCTCACAAGGAAGTGTTTGATAAATTAAGAGAAAAACTTTCCGACAGGGTAGAGTCTGATAATGTATGAAATCAGATATTTACCTTTGGCGCGAAAGGATTTAACGGATATTGTAACCTACATTGCAGACCAACTAAAAGCAGGCATGGCTTTGTTGGATGCACTGGATGAATCTATATCCTGGCTTGAACAGTTCCCTTATTCCAGCAAGATGTAAAGTAGTACTCTACCTGGCTTCCTCGCATCTCTGGAATTCCAATTATGTGACTGGGTGCATGATATATGATATAATAAAACAAAATATCGCGATATAACAACAAGGGGGAGATGGAGAATGGAAGAAATTTTAAAACAGCTGCTTGAGGGGCAACAGCAACTATTTGCCGAAGTCAAGCAGATTAATACTAGGCTGGATGGTGTTGAAGTTGCGCTGAAGGAAAACATTGACGTCACCATGGGGTTAAAGCACTGGACAGAAGAAATCAATGCCCAGGTGCATGGACTAGGACATACTATGACCAAACTAGAGGGCAAGGTCAACCAGCTTGATGACAAGGTCAGTCAGCTTGATGAGAAAGTTAACAAAATTGATGACAAGGTCAGTCAGCTTGACGAGAAAGTTAACAAAATTGATGACAGGCTTGAGCGAATGGAAGAACAGCAGGATATTATTAAAGCCGATGTCATGTTCCTTGCACGGAAGGCTATTGAGCAAGATGAGGCAATCTATCGTCTGAGGAAAACGAGGTAGTCAGGACCACCCGTAAAACGGGTGGCTTGACATTTTGGCATCCTCTCTTTGCATGCAATCCATCACATTTTATCCATAATATGTTGTCTAAACATCATCATATCCTCTAGCCTGTTTTGCAAAATATCATATACAATATTCCCGTCAATACTCATATATTGATGAGATATCATATTCCGAAAGGCTACCATTTTTATATACACCTGACACTCCGATTCTGTCCAATATCCAAAATCTTTTAGAATTTTAAAACCATCGGCCAACATGTCCACTTGGCCTAAATCATCATCGGCTACAATATGATTAACCGTGTCAATCATACAATTAATTATGATAAAAAGATTATACTCAACAACATCTCTAGCAACGGAGTGACTGATAAACTCAGCATAGGACAATACTTTATACTGCCTTATCTTACGCATTGACTTCTCAATTTGACCAAGCTTACGTTCTATAATATCCTGTTTTACCATGTTAAACCTCCAAATACCGCATCCTGGTTTTCCTGGCCCAATACCGTACATCGTTGTATTCTTTAATGACAGATAACGAATACTCTGCTTCAAACAGCGATGCACGTGATAATAAAACCACCTTTTGCATATTTGCCACATGCTTTATCAATGGACTGGCAGTATTTAAAACAATCAAATCAACTTCCCGTTTCGTAATATCCATTAGCTTTAACTTAAGTTCTAAATACCAATCAAAATCATTAATCAGATTTTGATCACTCATATATATTGCAATATCCACATCACTAAAACGATTAGCCTTTCCAGTCGCTGCCGAACCAAATAACCACACAAATAACAGTTCCTGCCTTGAAGCAAAAAAAGCTTTCAATCTATTTATCAAATCATAATCCTTAGACATGTAAATTCCCCCTTGCTAGTTATAGTGAAATATTGGAAATTCCATCTCTGTTTAGCTAAAAGTCAGTAATGCCCTTCTAATAGTTTCTCTATTTATTCCTGTTAGCTGTGATAGCTTTCTGCCTGACAAACCAGTATCATTCCTTATTTTAAGTATAAATTCCTGAAGAATACGCGTGTTTTCTTTTTTAGCTATATCTTTTAAGGTCAGTCCATTACTTTGCAAAATATCATTTAATAACCGCCGAACGTAAGCCTCTATTTTCTCATCCAGTTCACTGCAATTACGAATATCAAGGCATACTTCACCGTCATACTCCGCATGAAACTGCCGGAATCGATTAAGCGCTATCTCGGTCTCCTGTCCGAACATCCCTAAAACTTCAGTCATCTCAGGTAAATAACGTGTTACACCCGGTCCATTTAAGTAAGCTTGATAACTACTCCATTTATACACCTCGCTCCTATCTATACCAGCCTTTTCAGGATTCTGGTGAACATAGCGGATAACAGTTAAGAAATAGCTGTCGGTCTCTATGTTCTCACTTTTATAACGGTCTTGAAATAGATGCCCAACCCGCTGGTATTTTTGATTAAAATATTTTACATAGCTTGTTCCAATTCGTTTCATAAGCTTAGCGATACCGTTGTACCCTTCTTTAACCACTAGATGAACATGGTTATCCATTAGACAATAGGCATATAACAAGCAACCTTCATCAGATTTCTTTGCATACAAGAAATCTATGAAGGTTAATTTATCTGCGTCGTCTAGAAATATATCTCTTCGCTCATTACCACGTAACATTATGTGATAAATTCCTGTTTTACTTAGTTGCCTAGCATTTCTTGGCATCAAAATCACCCAAGACCATTATATTCCACGATTAGTTAGTTGTCAATCAGAACCGTCCCTAGTGACACCTACATTACAGATCACCTGAAAGCAGCTAAAGCAGCAATGGATCTGTTGGATGCACTGGATGAATCTATATCCAAACTTAAACAGTTCCCTTATTCCTGCAAGGTGTATCAGCCAATCAAAGTGTTGGAGATGAATACCATATTTTGCCAGTTAAGAACTATGCTGTTTTCTATGTGGTTAAAGAACAGGTGATTGAAATTCATAGAGTTGTCTATGCCAAGATGGATTTGAGCAAGATTATAAAGTGAGAATAGCTAGAGTAGTACTCCACCTGACTTCTCGCATCTCTTGAATTCCCAAGTGTCACTCGAAACCGTCCCCAGTGGCATCTCCCCATGTTTCAAATATATTTTTTAGCTTTATAGTTAGATCAGTAAAAGTACTTGAAATAATTACTTCATCATCTGCCATTGCGCATATATTAGGCTTGTCATAGTTACCCTGTTCATTTAGGCTGTACTTCGCAATGGACTGGTTTTCGGGTGATATAATCCAATATTCATCCACACCGGCTTTTTCGTATTTATTAAGTTTTATGAATTGGTCACGTTTAACTGAACTTTTTGAAACGATTTCGATGATTAAAGTCGGTGTGCCACCGTAACCATCTTTATCAAGCTTCGACTTGTCACAAACAATAGATAAATCAGGCTCAACGACGTTTTTGTTTTTACTTTCATCCGTCTCACCGTTATCCATTGGCAACCTAACAGTAAACGGCGCGGCAAATACTTGACACTGCTTGCCCTTTAAGTAGCCGTGTAGCTCAAAATATAGATTTCCGGATATTCTTTGATGTAACGGAGAAGGGGTAGCCTGTGCATAAACAATTCCATCAATAATTTCCCAGCGTTCATCCTCCGGCCAACTTAAATAATCTTTATATGTGTATTCGTGTTGCCCCTTTGGCAGTGGCATTTCTATACCTCCATTGTAATCAAACTAGGTACACACTTTTTTTCATCATATCTATATTATACCAACAGAGCTAACAGAATAAAATAGCTGCAGAATAGACTGCAGCTCTCCCCTGTGAAATCATACATTACCCCTCATCAATCAAACATCACAAACAATTCTCTACGAGTTCCCTCAATAACATCGGAAATCCTCTTTAAGAACCAAATGAATATGACTATTCATTATACAGTAGTCGTACATTTATATCGGTTCCTCTAGTTTAGGAAATACATCACTAAGGTTTATTGTAAGCTCAGGTAGGATAATCGGACTTATAGTATCCTCCCGGCCAAAATATTCTGATTCTCTGTATTTAGTTAATGCTTCGTTCATATAAAGTCTCGTTATTATTTGATGTAAGGGATCAACGATCCAGTATTCAAATATTCCATTTTGTTCGTAGAGACGACGTTTTTTAACTACATCATAACTGGCCGTTGCAGGAGATAAAATTTCAATAATAAGATCCGGACTGCCCTTACACCCTCTATGATCAAGTTTATTCGGATCGCATACTACCGTTATATCAGGTTGCACTATGGTTGTTGAACTATGATTCTCCGTTTCCTCTTTATGTGGTAATCGAACATCGAAGGGAGCCGCATATACCTTACATTGCTTACCTTTAAGATAGTTACCAAACTCTAACATCAGGTTCCTGGATATATCCTGGTGGAGGCGATTGGGTGCTGTCATTGCATAGGCAACACCATCAATAATCTCCCAGCGCTGATCTTCGGGCCAAGTCAGATAATCCTCATAGGTATAAGTTCTATCATCCTTTACAGCGCTATTGCCCACAATACTCATCTCCCTCAACATTCTTTATCTTAGTATATCATACTTCCAGTAAATTAAAACGACTACCCCGTTGACTGTCCGACCCTGTTTTACTTAATTACCTAGCATTTCTTGGCATAGAAATCACCCAAGACCATTATATTCCAGGACTAGTTGGTTGTCAATCAGAACCGTCCCCACTGGCCCTTCTTTCTTGGCATAGAAATCACCCAAGACCATTATATTCCAGGACTAGTTGGTTGTCAATCAGAACCGTCCCCACTGGCCCTTCCAAACCAAAATTTGAAGGTCTTACAACTGTTGAGATTCTATGCATTCTTGTAGGCCGGGATGTAACGAGGTGTCCTGTATGTGGAAAAGGTAAATTACAGGCAAGCTATTCGTTACCCAAAGAGGCATCGCCTTAATAGTTGCAAAAATTGAATAGATACTGCCAAGACCCGTTTGTGGGGAGGGGGAAGGTATGTCCAATCAAGACAAATGAAGCCCAATTTATTACAAATCAGCAAAGTAAAGCACAAAAAAATGTACGAAAACAGAAAAAATTAACGATCAAAAACCAAGAGAAAAAGATTGAAATTCCATAGCTGGGCAGCCCGCGACTTCATTCTTCTGAGGCAATCAAAAATTTTGCGCGTAGATAGTTTTGTGGCTCAACTGGCAGCCGGGAGCTGTTAATTGAGCCTTTTTGCGCGCAAAACTTCCGATTGATACCTTCAGTAGAGTAGAGGCCTACCTCACGGCGGCCCCCTCTCAGAACCGGACGGGCCCAATTAAGGCATCCGGCTCTTCCACAGCATTCACTTACAGTTAGCCATACATATCTACATAGATTCTTGCCTCGGCAATTGCGAATCGCTCCTCAATCTTTGCAAACCCATCCCAGTTCACGCTCTTCTTCTGGCTCCTGCGGTTGAGGACCTTAAACAGTTTTCGCCGTACGAAATACCGGAATGCTTTGATTCGCTGCAGGTTGCCGGTAATCCCGTAATAGCGAAAATGGCCAATTAGTTTGGCATTTAGCTGCTTGATTAAGTCCCCAAGCTCGGTATGCATATTCTTGCGGACCCATTCTGCGAGGACTTTTAGCTTCACAATGAATTTCTTCTTGCTTGTTTTCCGCTTGACGCTGTAGTTCCCAGGCTTGCCTTTGCTACAGTAATGGCTGAACCCGAGAAAGTCAAAGGTCTCCGGTTTGCCATCGCCTCGTCTGGCTCGTCTTTCTTCGGCAAATCGGCCAAATTCGAGTATCTTCGTTTTCTCTTGGGCAATCTCAAGGTTGAATTTCCCTAGTCTGTCTATTAGTTTCCTATAGAAGGCTTCTGCGTCGTCTTTGTATTGAAAGAAGCAAACAAAGTCGTCGGCATACCGGATGATATGGGCTTCGCCTCTGCTTTCACGCTTTATGTTCAGAGTGAACCATAAGTCGAGTACATAGTGCAGATAGACGTTTGCAAGCGTTGCAGACACGACCCCGCCCTGCGGCGTTCCTGTATCTGTCTCGTATTCTACGCCTTCTTCCATAACGCCCGCCTTGAGAATCCGGCTTATCAGCCGCAAAAGGTTAGGGTCTTGTATGCGTTCTTGCAGACACCGCATCATCCACCCGTGGTCGACGTTGTCAAAGAATCCCTTAATGTCCGCGTCTACCACATAGCTGACCTTCTTCGTCTCAATAATTCTGCCGACTTCTTTTAGCGCATCATGGCAGCTTCTTCCCGGCCTGAATCCATAGGAACAGTCGAGAAATTCTGTTTCGTAGATGACTGTTAGAATTTCGTTAAGGGCTTTCTGCACCACTTTATCCTCGTAGGACGGAATACCTAGCGGACGCATCTTGCCGTTTCCTTTTGGGATATAGACTCGCTTGACAGGTTGTGGTTTATACGCTTGCCGTTTCATTCTTCCCAGAAGATCGTTGATGTTTTCTTCTAGCTGCTTGCCATATTCCTCTTTGCTCATTCCGTCTACGCCTAGGGCTTTACCTGCTTTTAGCGCCTGATGAGCGGCTTTCAGGCTTTCTTCGTCAATAGCATGAATCAGGGTTTGCAATTTGACTTTTGGTCGCTGTTTGGCTAATTCGGCTATCCTTGTTAGTTTAGTTCCCAATGGTTTCTCTGCCTCCAGTGCAGCATTGTTTCCCTTTTCAAGGTCACTGCTTCGTAGCGCCCTTCCCTCCGCAGGCATTACCCTGCATCCTCAGTATTATAGCGCATTCCGACTCCCTGCCGTCTATTTGGCCTCCTCGTCTTCGACTTGTCCGCCATACTCTCGTTAGAGGGCGGCAGGGTCTCCCAAGTTCACACAGAGTAATGATGTGTAGCATGCCAAGACCTTTGACCCCGGGGAGCTGAATTTAGCTCGCCTTTTATCGCTAAACTCAGTGTTGTCTTCTGCTGGTTCTAAGGCATCGACCTACCCATTTGGGGATTTCGGGGCTCTACATCTTCAGCTCTCGCTTTCGGCCTACTACCTTTCTTGCCTACGCTTAGACCTGGCGTTACCGCTTCAGTCCCAAGGCTAGATACTGAGTGGCTGGCTAAGCCTTCTCAGGCGGGACTCCCACCCGCTATACTCTGTGCGCTTCTTGGCGCACAGAACCGTCCCCACTGGCCCTTTTCTGATTAAAATATTTTACATAGCTTGTTCCAATTCGTTTCATAAGCTTAGCGATACCATTGTACCCTTCTTTAACCACTAGATGAACATGATTATCCATTAGACAATAGGCAAATAACAAGCAACCTTCATCAGATTTCTTTGCATACAAGAAATCTATGAAGGTTAATTTATCTGCGTCGTCTAGAAATATATCTCTTCGCTCATTACCACGTAACATTATGTGATAAATTCCTGTTTTACTTAGTTGCCTAGCATTTCTTGGCATAGAAATCACCTAAGACCATTATATTCCAGGATTAGTTGGTTGTCAATCAGAACCGTCCCCGGTGGCCCCGCGTAACATTATGTGATAAATTCCTGTTTTACTTAGTTGCCTAGCATTTCTTGGCATAGAAATCACCTAAGACCATTATATTCCAGGATTAGTTGGTTGTCAATCAGAACCGTCCCCGGTGGCCCCGGTGGCACGCTCGATGCACAGCAACTATACGCGATGTTTTGTTGGCTGAAACCCAACGCGTGAAGCCGAAGGATTTCTCGATACTTGGTCATGAAAAAGATCTCCTTAAAATGAATTTACACCGATAGGTGTATAAATCCATTATAGGCTGATATGGTTTCCATGACCGGAATTGCGGTTTCCAATTATCCGGAACAGCGGTTTCCTAACACCGGACAAGCGGTGTAGTTGCCTCCGGAATACTCAATAAATTCTGTCTGTAGGCGGAATTTCCACTTTTCTGCATTGGTTTTTGTGTTGGTGACAAGTACCCAGTCATCCGCATAGCGGATAACATACGCCGGTTTTAGTGCGCTACGCTCCCGTAAGGCTTGTAACTTACCATCCTTTCGCGTGTATGCATACCGGGTTTTCTTTTCTTCCCAGGCATTGGCAACTGACCAGTCGAATCGATTTAAATACACATTTGCCAGTAGCGGCGATATGATTCCGCCTTGCGCGGCTCCCATTAGATTTCGCTTAACTTCGCCCATAATTCCGGCTTTAAGCATTTGTTTAATTATCATCAAGACTCGTTTGTCCCTGATACCCATATGCCAAAGTTGTTTGATCAGCCGGGTATGATTTATGGTATCGAAATAAGCTTTTATATCTCCCTCGACGATCCAGTGGTATCCAGTTTTATGGACGATGTCTGCTATTCTTTCCAAAGCCATATGTGTGTCTCGGTAGGGTCGAAATCCATAAGAATGACTATAGAACTGAGCCTCGAGGATTGGTTCTATGACGATGCGAACACATTCTTGGATAATGCGGTCTGTAACAGCGGGTATTCCCAGCGGTCGAAGGCTTATTTTTCCCGGTTTGGGGATGTACACTCTGCGTATCATCCGAGGTTGGTACTGGCTAAAATGTTTCTGGATTGTATCGATAACTTGCTCATAGGGTAATTCAAGGATTTGCCGCATGGTTTCGTTATCGGTTCCCGGCGTGTCAGCTCCACGGTTTGCTTTAATATTGTGGACTGCGGTTTGTATGGTAACCCCTGATATGATGATTTCCAGCAGACCGTTATGTTTTATAGCTTTTCTATCTTTTTTTGCTTTCTGGGTCTTTGTATACAACTGGTCAAGGTATTGATACAGTTCCTTTTCGTCGGCAGGAACTTTTAGGACGGGATAGTTAGATTGTTGTTCCAAGCATCAGCCTCCTCGTTTTCGATTTGGCCAGCTGGTTTCATGTCAGGTATGGCTCCACGCCTTCCCTAGCAGGTTGTGTTGACTTTCATATAAATATTGACTATGCCCCTTCACTCCATGGACATTACTCCATTTCATCATTACTACGGGCATTTCCTCCCATTTCGAGTCATCTGCTTTTATCTGCATTAGCATTCTCGTCCGAAGTTCCACTGTTTCTTACATTCTAGCTTTACATAGTGACTTTAACCTCTTCCTTTGGCCCGCCAATCATCTTTTTGACCATTATCGGCGGTCGTAAGACTCCAAACCTCATTGGGTTATCATTGGGTTTGGAACAGGAATGAAAAAAGGAATTTCCATTCCTGCGCTTGGACTCCACGAAGGGAGTAAATACCTTCAGTTAGGTATCTTGTTCTTTACGGGTCGTACATACGGAAGTTCCTGATGAGTAGGCATAATCACTTTATAGCCCCCGACTACTTCGCTAACCACTTCACAGGTCTGCTTTTCGCCGTCTTCACCGAGCTTCGTACCTCAGCAGGATAATCTACTTAAGTCACGTCGGAGTATTAGGGATGGTCTGCCGATATTCAGTCCATAGCAGGTAATGCTCCTGCCAATTTGAATGTAAAATTCGCTTTATGCGCCTGGTTTTATTGCTCATTTCTGCACAGGTTGTCCAGGAACAGTGCGCACCCCTTCCCGAACCGTCCCCAGTGGCACGTACGAAAATAGAAAAAGCAACTATAAAAAATCGAGAGAAAAAGATTGAAATTCCATAGCTGGGCAGCCCGCGACTTCATTCTTCCCGGACAATCAAAATTTTGCGCGAGATAATTTTGTGACTCAACTGACAGCCGGGAGCCGTTAGTTGAGCCTTTTTGCGCGCAAAACTTCCGATTGAACCTTTCAAGATCCGTCCCCAGTGGCATTTCGTCTCCAGTGGCATTTTACACTACTTTTAATTTTATCAAAGATAAAGGCGTTCAATAAATTGTACAAATATTTAAATTCCTTTGTTTTGTAGAACAGTAAAATTAACATGCCATTTGGAATTAAAATACAAATAATAAATTGGATAATTAAGCTTTTTATTGTAGTTTGGCTAAAAATATTTGCAATACCAAATGTAATTGTGCCTAATACAATTATTAATGAGGTATATAAAAAATATTTTTTAAAAAATACTAATGAAGATGTTTTAAATCCGTATTTATAAAGCACAAGTGGTTCTACCCAAAAACAAGTTGTTAAAGTGCTAATAGTTGTCCCCAAAAAAACTCCAATTATACCTAATGGATGAACTAGTAATAATGAAACTAAAAGATTAATACTTGCCTCAAAAATTGGCTTGTACCTGTCATACCAGTATAAACCCAAAGCTTCTTTAAAAGTAAGAACAGACTTTCGCATACCTGTTAAATAGAAATTTAAAATGATTATTAAAACAATATTTATATTTAGAATATATTCTTCTCCAATCCATAATCTAATAAATGGATTCAATATTACTACTAGACATATTGAAATAAATCCATAGATCCAAAAATTCATAAAAAAAACAATATTAAATAATAATTTCTTTTTATCATCTGTTTCAGTAACACCAAAATTACCTACACTAGAATTAATTGAAAGAAACACTTGCCCAATTACAATATTTATTGCGTTAATAATAAGTTGATAGTTTGAGTATAAACCTACTAAACTTAACCCCAGAAACTTTGCAATTATTATATTGTCTGTCGAACTTACAGCGATTGCTCCCAATCTATGAGCAATCATTGCGCGGACATTTCTAGATATTAGCCTTATAGTTATTTCGTCAAGTTTTTGAATGTTACCATCTTTCAAGTAAGGATATTGCTTATCAGCTTCTCTGGAAACACAAATGTTTTCCACTACATTTGTAACAAATTGACAAAATAGATATAATATGTAATAATGCGTTAAATATAAAACTGCAATTTGCAAAATATTAGTAATAGCAAAAAAACTATACCTGTAATATGTTGCAATATATCGTTTTTGATCCGAAATCATCAAAGAACGTTTATAGGAATAAAAATAGGTAACCGCAGAATTCGCAACAAACATTAAATAAATAAAACTAACATGTGGTATAGTATTTTTAATAAATATATCCAAAAATGGAACAAAGCTAATGCCTAGAATTAAAATTAAAATACCAATAGTAATATATGCTTTTTTAAAGAGCTTCATTAAAGATTTTATTTTCTCAATATCATTATTTGCAAGGGGCTCGTATAGGCTATATGCTATTGCAGGACCAATCCCCAGTTCTACCAATGCCAGTATACTTAATATATTTGTTAATAAAGCATTAAGACCTAAGTACTCAGAGCCAAGCGTGCGGATAAAGACGATTCTGGCAACGAAACTTAAAAATAATCCAATTGTTTGTCCCACCATAGCATACCATAAGTTTTTCATAGAACTTTGTATACGCATTTTATTCTTCCTCGTATAAATAAATTATCATCTACTGGCTAATTGCTTACAAAAGGTCGTGTTTCACTGTGGTTTCATATTTTTCTTTGTTAGTAGCATTTTAATAAACTTCCAATTTTATTGTTTTATATTTTACCTACGGCGCAAGTTACTTTCTTCTAAAAATACTAATAAATACAAATATAAAAAAGGGAAATAAATTAATCCTAAAAAGTTTATACACAAAAGTTTCTGAGTGTATACGTAATCCGTCAAGCATAAAAATGGGCAATGCTCCAGCGAATAATAACAATGAAGCGATGGTTCTTTTCTTTAAATAATAATTATAAATTTTATTTATAATTATTCCGTATACTAGCATGTGCATGAAAGCACCTAAAACTCCAAAATTAATGTATCCTTCTGCTACTGGCGAAAAACCATTGCCTCCACCTGCCGTTATTATACTACTGTGGTAAGTATTTAATAACCAAATGCTAGGGTTAAAGCCAATTTCCGATGTTAATCGAGCTAAAAAAGGAAACGGACTTCCTAATGCGGAAATATATGACATACCAAACTGCAAGCCAGGGCCACCATATTCTATAATCTCTAATAAAGACCTAGCAGGAACTTTGAATTCAGTAGCTGCCCATGGATAAAAAAGTTCTGGATAATTTATTAGTATTTCCCATGTTTCAACCATAGCTGTTTCAAAGCCTCTCGGTAGGAAATATCTTGCTGCAGAGAAAAACTGAGCCAAACTTATTCCAAATAGAATTCCAATAAAAACAAGTTTATTATTTATTCTTTTATACTCATAATTATATAATACCATTGCAAAAAGCATGCTATAGACAATACTACTACGTCCTCCAATTAATACTAGAATAATACAACCTATAAAATATAACACAATACCTGATAAAATATTAATTTTAGAATTACTTTTAAGGCCATAATACCAAATAACAACTGCCGATAAAAGTAACCATGAAAAACTCCCACCAATAATTAACGAATTGTTCATTATTAAATATCTATCTCCACCATATCCTACTCTTAACAAACTACTTAAACCACCAAAAGCTATTAATTCAGAAACAACAGATATTAAAGACATAATCAACATTACATAACCAGAGTATTTAATGATTATTAGTTTACTAACATCATTATTCATCCTATTAGGATTTGATGGTATAACAGGACTCGCATGAAATCTTAAACCTATCCTTAATCCAATTAGCCCAATTAATTGTAATGTCAAGTAAAAAATTATTGAATTTTCAGAAAAGTCATCACTGTAAAACAGTGGTCCTAGTGCATAAAAAGTATATGTTATTGGTATAATATTTTTAGGTTCTAAGGAACCGTAATGTCTTTTTGTAATTATATTTACAAAAGGCATAAAGCCAAGAAGTTGTATAAATACAATAAGGAGTACTTTTATAGTAATAAATTCAGTCACGAACGCTATACTTAAAATAATAATTAAAGTAATAATTATTAAATAATCAATTAAAACTCCACTTTTTTTCAAGAATGTACTCACCGTATTTCCTCCAATATGTTTTAAAATAAATCTATTGAATTCAATTCTCACCTCACCTTTCGCAAGACGATGTCGATTCAATTCTTTAATACAGTTAGCGTCATCTCCAGTACGATCATAAGCCAATATAGAAATTGGAACCAATGAGAGACATTGCCTGGAAAGATACTATTTTCTTAAATCATGCTCTAATCTAAAAAAATTTTTACATAATATATTTTATCTTAGCGTCTGAGTCAAGACTCCCGCCATTATAGGCGGCGATTGATTCAGTTGGGGTAAACTCCCCACCTGAATTACCGATGTTTCAGTTTCACTGAAACGAGTTTACTAGCTGTACAAATACTCATAACTTTTAACACAATTACGTATATCTAACTCCACTGCTCTATTTCTAGAATTAATGCCCATTCTATTTCTTAATTCAGTATTATTAATCAATTGACACATTGATTGAGACAGTGCCTTTATATCCCCTACTGGTGTTACTAACCCAGTTTCTCCATTTTTTACAATGTCGATAACTCCACCTGCGTCAGTTGTAATAATTGGCAATGCGCATGCCATAGCCTCTAAAACTGATATTGGTAAGCCTTCTGCGTCAGAAGACATTACATATATATCTGCATCATTAAGTTTATCTTCTACACTGTCAGAAACTCCAGTTAGAATTACACTCTCTTGTAAATTATTTTCAAAAATTAGTTTTTCAATTTCCTCACGTAATTCACCATCACCTACTAGCATAAGTTCTATATCTTTGTGATGGCTATGTGCTATAGAAAATGCTTCTATCATCAGTCGATGATTTTTGACTTTTTCAAATCTTCCTACAGATATTAATTTTAATTTTTTATGATTATTCTTTCTTAAGTTATTTTTCTTATAAAACTTATTTATATCAACTCCATTGTAAATACACATTACCTGATCAAGTTTATATTCAGAAATAACAGATTTTTTATTAAAATCACTTATTGCAACAGGAACGAAATCAAATACCCTATATGCCAATGCCGAAATAAGTCGATTAATACCTATAGCTTCTCTCCAAGCTAGACTATGTATTGTGTGAATTCGTTTTTTAACTCCACATAATACTGTTGGAATTAAAATATACGGTATAACATATAAATGTGTATGAATTACATCTGGTTTATATTTTTTCAATACATTATATACATCCTTTATTGTCTTAAAATCTATACCTTTTGTTTTATAAAGATAGATTGTTTTGATCCCTTTTTCATCAGCAATCTTCTCAAATAGCATCCCACGTCTAGGATATAGTGACAAGATACATACGTCAAACTTATTTTTATCTATTTGAGCTGCAATATCTATTACTAATTTTTCTCCACCACCTGTGCCAAGACCTGGAACTACTAATAAAACTTTAGTTTTCATGGATTAACTCCTCGCAAAATAGTATTAGCTCATTAAGATGCCGAATTTCCAGTTAGAATATGCTATGTAATATCTATTAAAGCAGTTATAATCCTGACGAAGTTGCTCTCTGAAATTAGTTCTCCACGTTGAGCCTGCAAACACCCGATTACGAGGCTTATGGAGAGAACACATTTCCCACTTTGATTGAATACATTCCCCAGAATGAGCAGTTTAGATTTGACAACTTTATAATACATCTTTCCAGAGATTCAGCTCGTTATTTTTGGCGGCACTATGCACTCCCGGAACAATGGCTAAATCATTTTTTGTAGTGATTTCACGGAAAGAATCAAAGCAACCGACCAAAGTATTCACTCTTGGCTCAGCTGATTTTTTATATCTATTTTGAATTATTACCTATCTTGAAAAAGCCTGCTACCCATGTTCCATTATCTAACCACTTTTGCACCAACCTGGGGAATTGGGGTAGCAACCCATTTATTCTCGTGCAGAACTCCTGACGACGAGGCTAAATTAGAGCGCTACCATATGCGTCTGCGTCCAGGTCGAGAAGTAGCTGAATATTATCTTTAACATCCTCGTGCATTAACGACTTGTGTTCAATTGAAGTCGAAAGCATCCTCAGCGTGATTCAGACTTGGGAAAAATGACCAATCTCAATCAAGAATTGCTAAGATCATAAATCTATAAACATTGACACTACCATAAACTGTATTAAGCCTGTTTCTGCGGCTGATATCATCGCCAAGCTCGGTGACATCACTCATTTTGAGAACCATAATATACCAATACGCCGGATTAGTCTGGTCTAAGTATCACCCTGGCACGTTCGAAAGTCAAGAAACGCACCCATGTTGTGCGTACTAGTAACAAGAATTGGTACGGTTGGTCTTTATGCTGGCTGAAGATCAAGCAATTAGACATTCCGAAAAATCGTTTTTACAAATTTTCACTATACCATTCTATAGCTGCCAAAATTCCTTTTTCAAAACTCCACTCAGGACAAAACCCAAGGAATTTCTTAGCTTTACTAATATCCGCATTACTATGCTTGATGTCACCTTTTCTTTCTGGTCCGAATATCGGTTTTATATCTTTACCTAATGCTTTACAAAGCCCAAAATAAATATCAATAAGATATTCTCTACCACCAAATGCAATATTATATGCTTGCCCGGCTGCCTCACGAGATGCAGAACATGCTTTCAAATTAGCTTCAATAACATTTTCAATATAAGTAAAATCCCTACTCTGTTTACCATCACCATTGATGATTGGTTGTTCATCATTAAGAAGTTGTTTAACGAATTTTGGAATAACTGCTGCATAAACTCCATTAGGATCTTGTCTTTTCCCAAAAACATTAAAATATCTTAAACCATAGGTATCTAATCCGTAAAGTTTAGTATACAGCTTTCCATACTCTTCATTAACCATTTTGGTTAATGCATAAGGTGAAAGAAGCTTACCTTCACATCCTTCTTTTTTAGGCAGATTAGGCTCATCTCCATAAACAGACGAGCTTGATGCGTAAACAAATTTTTTTACATTATTTTGTCTAGCTGCTT
Source organism: Sporomusa sp. 246TCP1 (assembly GCF_057319775.1). Lineage (NCBI taxonomy): Bacteria > Bacillati > Bacillota > Negativicutes > Selenomonadales > Sporomusaceae > Sporomusa > Sporomusa sp. 246TCP1. Next base: position 3,613,224 of record NZ_CM170492.1, read on the forward strand.
CCATCATATTAAGAGTGCCTTTAATATTAATCTCCTCATATAGTAATGGCATTTCAATACTTCTTGGCACACTTCCCCAAGCAGCTTGATGCAAAACATAATCTACATCTTCACAAGCCTTAATACACACATCTAATTCTCGGATATCACCTTTAATGAAGGTATAGTTATGATTATTTATAAATATATCAACGTTGGATTGCTTTCCAGTAGACAGATCATCCAAACATCTGACTTGATATCCACTACTTAGTAAAACCTCGCACAAGTTTGAACCAATAAAGCCTGCACCACCTGTGACAAGAAAAACTGCATCTTTTTCAAAAATTATATTCTCATAACTCATAGATTAAACCACCTTAGTAACGAACTCCAATGGTAGTTTATTATTAGCCCTGTAAGGACTGATTACTTATTACCATCATCCTCTATAAGAAGATCCTTTAGTTCGTTTCTTATTTTCTAGCTTCTTCCTCTGTTAATATTTCATTTGTACTTAGGTATAAATACTATGTGATACTCGTTTTTCCATTTTTATGTGATATCGTATTGGGTAAAATCCTTCAATAATCTTTAAAAAACTCGTCGATGTGCTGGTGAATTAGGAGTTTCATTTATAATCTCCAATATCTGTAACCATCTGATTCGTATTCTTTTCGATCTAATATACCTTTAATATCAATGAGTACTTTATTTTGATTATGCGTATTCTTAAAGAGCTTATTCACATCATCTTGTGTCAATTTTAAGAATTCTTCATGACCTACTGCAATGACCACAGCATCCATATCTTTAATGTTCTCTAATAACTCAAATTCAATCTCATATTCATTTTTTACCTCCTCAACATTAACCTGAGGTTCGACAATGATAGGAACTATTCCATATTCTTTAAGCTCATTCACAATATCAATCACTCTAGTATTTCTAGTATCTGGGCAATTCTCTTTAAACGTAAATCCCAAAATCACTACTTTTGCATCTTTAACAGCCACTTCTGCCTTAATCAAGTTTTTGATTAAATTCTCAACAACATATTTCCCCATATTATCATTAATTCTTCTACCAGAAAGAATGATTTGAGAATGGTATCCCAATTGCTCAGCCTTATAAGTTAAATAATAAGGATCTACACCTATACAGTGACCACCAACAAGGCCCGGGGAAAAGCTTAAAAAATTCCACTTGGTAGCTGCAGCTTTCAAAACTGCCTTTGTGTCAATACCGATTTTATTAAAAATAATGGAAAGCTCATTCATAAAAGCAATATTTATGTCTCTTTGTGAATTTTCAATTACCTTAGCAGCTTCAGCTATTTTAATAGACTCCGCTCTATATACACCAGCATCTACAACTAGTTCATAGACTTTAGCAATTATGTCAAGCGACTCTTCATCAATGCCTGATACAACTTTTGCTATAGATTCTAGCCTATGCAACTTATCACCTGGATTAATTCGTTCAGGAGAATAACCAACTTTGAAATCAATTCCGCATTTTATTCCTGACTCTCTCTCAAGAATTGGAATACAAACTTCTTCAGTAACGCCCGGATAAACTGTTGATTCAAAAACTACGATAGAACCCTTAGTCAAATTTCTACCAACAGATCGACATGCTGATTCAACTAAACTTAGATCAGGTGTATTATCTTTATTAACAGGTGTAGGAACTGCTATGATATGAAATTTAGCTTCTCTCAATTTTGAATCGTCTGCTGTAAATTCTACAGTTGTCTCCTTAATCACTTCATTTCCAACTTCTTTTGTCGGATCAATGCCCGTTTTATAAATTTTTATTTTATCTTTACTTATATCAAATCCAATTACATTTACTTTTTTTGCAAACGCAACAGCAATGGGCATACCTACATAACCAAGTCCTACAACAGATATTTTTTCTTCCCTTTTTTTTATTCTCTCATATAAGTCCATAGTAAATCTCCTCACAATAAATTAATTTTTTACTAATAATAATCTAATGTTACCCATTTAAATGAGTTATTTTTCATATTTCACACCCAGATATAAGAATTTCACCTCCTTTAATAAACTCTCGTTTTCTTCACCATTCTTGACATATCTCAGTATTTCACTTTAACAAATTCGAGTCCGCTCTCTAGATAGTGTGTAAACCTTGAAGACTGCGTGGTTTTGGGTATAACAAACAAACCTCGTGTTTGTTTGTATCTTGGCCGTTGGGATTCCACATCAGCTCCAGGTAGCAAACCTCCCATGTCTTGCGGCATCACTGTACCTAATTCCTTCGTTTTGCCTATCCTCGAGATGGAACGTCAATCATGCTCCAAAGCTGGGTCATACGCCCTTAAGGTAAAATCAACTTGACCGCCCCGGCTCTACGTTGTCAAAGTGCAAATAATCCATATCATTTCTGGTTTTGTTCTGCGTGCGCTCTTGTCCACTGTGGTTTTTTGAACCTCTTCGCAACACAGCTTTTTAAAATACTCCAGGCTTTTTACGCTGCCTTTTTAGATTGATTCATGTCATTGGTCATTTTTGTGGCATCGTACAAGCATCCCTTGGTTAGTATCGCATATATCACTCACATTAGCTTACCGCAAAGCGCAATAATCGATTGCATTTTGTTCAATGGATTTTGCTCGCGGGTTAGATTTTTCCTGTGCATAGCCCGAAAAGCGTCATTGCTTGCTAGGATAGGAATCATAACTCGGAACAAACCTTCTCTCAGTCGTTTGTGGCCTCGCTCACTGATAGTGGTTTTCTCCTTATGCTTGCCTGAACTGTTTTCTTTCGGACTTAAACCTGCCATCTTCAGAATTTGGCGCGGATCTTGGAAGCGGTGAATCTCGCCAATCTCACTGATGATCACGGCTGCCGATACCATGCAAATTCCATTAATTTCCAGTAGATTTGCTGCATTGAGTACTCGCAGTAATAGCTCCTGCATCAATTGCTCTATCTCTTGGCATTATTGCATGATAAGCTCGTATTGAGCCAGCAGGTTCCTTAATGTTGCCTCAGCTGCTTCGGTTCCGATGGATTCGGATGCTGCACGCACCAGCCGCTCCGCCTTTTTCAGGCTACTTCTTTTCAGATGTTGCTGCCAGATTGTTAGAACGCCCTGTACCTCAGTTGCTGCTACTTTAGAGGGGGTCGGCAATACTTTTTGAGGGTTGCCAGCGCGTTTTACCACTCCAATCCTTAAATACAGTGCTAAACTCAGGAAACCAGAGATCTAGCCACCGAATGATCTGATTGCTAAGAGCAATGATTTGCTCTTAGAGCCGTTCCCGCTCAGATACTGCTTCTCTCAGTTCGCTATACACATCAGCCGGAATGTATACGTTGCGGAATCGCCCGTCCTTGAGCAACATAGCTATGGTCTTAGGATCTTTGTTGTCATTTTTCGTCGGACTATTGTCATCTAGTTCACGAGTGCATTTGACGTAGAAGGGGTTAACTATGCCTAAACTGTGCCCTTTCCTTTGCAGGTGATCACCCAGCGTGAACCAGTAGTCCCCTGTGAGCTCAAACCCTATTATGGCCTTGGTTTTCACTTTGTTCCATGATCGCTTGCATCCAGGACTCTAATGCTTCGTAGCCCGAAGCTGTGTTGCTAAATCGCAGTAGCTTCGCTAGTTCAATTCCCCGGTTATCAAATGCTCTCGCATAGTACGTATCCTTGCCAATATCAATTCCGACGACTAATGTAATTTTTGATTTGCAAAATCTTCTCGTTTTGTGTACGTTCATATAGAGACGCCTACTCAATTTTTGGTTTTGTGCCTTTCTTGCATGGATTTAGCACATCTCCATTGTATTGTCAGGTGTCTCTTTTTTCAAAGGTCATATTTGTTCGTTACAAAATGCTCTAAATTTGCCGAATTTATTAAGTAATTCCCTCAAAAAGTATTTTCTCGACTTAAAGGGAACTAATAATATAAATATAGTTACGTCACATTTTTTTAGCAGGAAAATTTATTTGGTTTTCCTATATAATCTACCAATTTAAGGATTCACTACTATTATCTTATCTCATTTTAGCTTAAACTAGAGAATCATAAATCGATATCATTCTTGACATAACGGAATCAATAATATAATTATCTTTAACTTTATTTATATTCCATTTAGAAATATTCTCTCTAAAACTTTTGTTTTCTAATCTATCAATCGCTTCGATTATATCATTAACATTCTTTTTTCGAACAATAATTCCACCAAAATATTCAACCATATCAACATTAGCGCCTACAGATGTAGTTATTATAGGAACCCCCATAGCCATTGCCTCTAATAGTGCATTGGCAAATCCTTCTGTATAAGTAGGAAATAAGAATACGTCGGTTTCATTTAGTAACTTCCTAACCGCTTCTCTTTCGATGGGTCCCAACATAAAAAGATTACTAGGTAGTTCAATATTTTTTATTTCTTCTGAAATGGGTCCTGCTAATTTAAAAGTTATATTAGGTCTTTTCTTTGCGACTTCAATAATTTCAAGTACCCCTTTAGTTATCTGTACATGCCCAATAAATGCTATTTTTTGTACCGAAGATGTAATTATTTTGGGAGTACTTAGTACATAACTTTCTTCAACAAAATTAGGTATTATTTGTACTTCTTTTGACGTTATCCGCGCTAGATAATCTTTTGACGGTGTATTTAGTACCAATATTAAATCAGCTTTTGAAGCTATCTGCCGAAGAAAAAACATTTGTATACTCTTTTCAGAAATTTGATCTTCAATATTACACCTAAAGTGAACGATTAACGAAAGATTCTTTGTCTTAGAGTATAAAGCTGATAAATAATCTCGTATAATTCCAAATTTACCACACGAAATATTTAGGTGAACAATTGCGGGATCAAACTGCTTTATTTTAATTCCGAGTTCTCTAATAATTTTAAACGATCTTATAATTTCGTCTGAAATACTTCTATTTGTATTGATTAGTTTTGCTCGTTTTCCAATAACTGCTGTATTAACTATATCAACATCGATTTTGTTGTTTTTTGACCATTCCAGATAACGTTTCGTCCAGGAAGCAATACCTCCTGCAGGAGGAGGTATTGGAGATATCAACAAGATCTTTCTATTCTTCTTATACATTTTTCGAAACACACCAAACTACTTTATTTACATAATCTGTATATGAAATAATTATCCTAAGTACTTTGTCAGATACATTATGCATACTGTAATCTCCAACTAATCTCAATGTGTCCTTTTTTTGAGTTTCCAAAACTTTCAACCCCTGAAATATTCTTTCTTTTTTAAGACCAACCATCATTACTGATGTTTCTTCCATCGCTTCCGGCCTTTCGTGTGCTTGTCTTATGTTCAGCGCTTTAAACCCTAAAATAGAAGATTCTTCACTTATAGTTCCACTATCACTTAGAACCGCTTTTGAATTCATCTGAAGCTTTACATAATCATTAAATCCTAATGGCTTTAGTATTTTGATTAAAGGATTGAACTCAATTTCTTTTGATTCAATCATGTTTCTAGTTCTTGGATGGGTACTAACTATTAGGGGCATATTGTACTTTTCTGCAATCGCATTGAGACTATCTGCTAAATCTCGAAAATTTCTCTCTGAATTAATGTTTTCCTCTCTATGGGCTGATATTACAAAATACTTATCTTCTTCAAGACCAAGTCCCTCTAATGCATTTGAATTGAGAATATCTTCCTTTCTTGAATTTAGAACTTCAAGCATTGGACTTCCAGTCTTGATTATTCTATCCGCAGGTATTCCTTCCTTTAACAGATATTCTCTAGCTATATCACTATAGGTTAAATTGATATCGGCTATATGATCTACAATTTTTCTATTTGTCTCTTCTGGTACTCTTTCATCAAAACATCTATTTCCAGCTTCCATATGAAAGATTGGGATTTTCCTCCTTTTTGCTGCAATTGCACAAAGACAACTATTTGTGTCTCCTAAAACTAGAAATGCATCTGGTTTTATATCTTCAATAATAGGATCAATCTTCACTAATATATTTCCTATTGTTTCTACTGCTGTACCAGTAGCAGCATTCAAAAAATAGTCTGGTTTTTTTAAATCAAAATCTTTAAAAAAAACTTCATTTAATTCATAATCATAATTTTGTCCCGTATGGACTAATATGTGTTCAATTGCTTCTGATTCTTCCAATTTATTCATAACTGCTGACAGTCTAATAATCTCAGGTCTAGTGCCAACCACAGTCATAACCTTTAGTTTTTCCATAGATCTTACACCTCCAAATAGTACGTATCCGGTTTTGAAGGATCAAAAGGCTCATTGCTCCACATTACAGTGACCATATCTGCGTTTCCAGTATTGATTATATTATGAGTATAGCCTATCGGTATATCTACAACTTCTAGTTTATCGCCACTTACGTGATACTCAATTATTTCATCACTATCAATCCTTCTAAACTTAACTACTCCTACACCACTAACAACTAAAAACTTTTCATTTTTGGTTTGGTGCCAGTGATTGCCCTTAGTAACTCCAGGCTTTGAAATATTAATAGATACCTGCCCCCGATCCGCTGTTTTAATAAATTCAGTGAATGAGCCTCTATGATCAATATTCGTTTTTAAGGGATAACTAAATTCTCCTGTCTTTAGATAGCTTAAATATGTGCTATACAGTTTTTTTGTAAATGCATCCGACATATCCGGAATGTATTTTGTCTCTCGGGTTTCCTTAAAGGAATTGATTAAATCAGCTATCCTTCCAAGCTCTATAGTATAGACAGGTTCAACATAACAGAAACTGTCTTTTTTGTTTTCTAGGCCATCAAGAGCGTTGATACATTCATGCACTACATCATCGATATAAACCAAATTCATCACTACAGTAGGGTCATTTACTTGAATTGGTAGTCCATTAGCAATGTTATAACAGAAGGTCGCTACCGCACTGTTATAATTGGGTCTGCACCACTTTCCAAATACATTTGACAGTCGATAAATGAGCACCTTTGCCCCTGTTTCCTTGGCATAAGAGAACAGCAATTCCTCTCCAGCTTTCTTGCTTCTTCCATATGGATTATCAAGTTTAGCTTGTATCGATGATGTTATAACTATAGGTGCCTGATTATTATATTTTATAAGAAGGTTTAGTAATTCTGATGTGAAACCAAAATTACCTACCATGAATTCTTTTTCATCTAGAGGTCTGTTAACGCCTGCCAAATGATATACAAACTCGCAAGTCTCAGCGTATTCATGAAGGGTTATAGGATTGGTATCAATATCGCATTCCAATATATCTACATACCCTCTGTTCCTAAGTTCGGCGATCAAATTTTTCCCGACGAAACCCTTTGCACCAGTTACTAATATTTTCATGAAATAACCCCTCGTACAAGTTCTTCCCTAATAAAGCTTAGTGTCATCAGCTTTTCTTTTACTTGCTCCACTGTAAGCTGAATAGTGTTATGAGAGTTATATTCTTCTGCTGTCGATAGTGTTTCACTACCATCAATGAAGTACCGATCATAGTTTAAATCTCTTGTATCAGCAGGAATACAAAAAAAGTTACCCATGTCAATAGCCTGAACATATTCTTCCCTTGTAAGAAGAGTTTCACAGAGTTTTTCGCCATGACGCGTTCCAATGATTCTAATTTCGTTACGAGCACTAAATAACTCTTTTAGCCCTTGAGCTAAGTCACCCACTGTAGAAGCTGGAGCCTTTTGCACCATGATATCGCCAGCTTTCCCATTCTCAAAAGCAAAGACTACAAGCTCGACAGCCTCATCAAGACTCATAAGAAACCTAGTCATTTTGGGATCAGTAACAGTTAATGGTTGTCCGCTTCTTATCTGTTCAACAAACAATGGAATTACAGATCCACGGGAAGCCATGACGTTGCCGTATCGTGTACCACATATAAGGGTTTTAGCTGGATCTACCGTTTTAGATTTTGCGACAAATACTTTTTCCATCATCGCTTTAGAAATACCCATTGCATTTATCGGATATGCTGCTTTATCAGTAGACAGGCAGATTACCTTTTTCACCCCTGCTTCAATAGCAACGGTAAGCACATTGTCAGTACCGATAATATTTGTTCTCACCGCCTCCATTGGAAAAAATTCACAGGAAGGAACCTGCTTCAAGGCAGCAGCATGGAAGATATAATCTACACCATACATGGAATTTTTTACACTCGCCAAATCCCGAACATCGCCTATATAAAATTTAATTTTGTTATTTTTGTAAAATTTGCGCATGTCATCTTGTTTCTTTTCATCACGGGAAAATATCCGAACCTCACCAATGTCTGTACTCAGAAAATGTCTTAGTACTGCATTTCCGAATGAGCCAGTGCCTCCAGTAATGAGTAACGTTTTGTCTTTAAACATATAATCACCCCTTTCAACTTATTTGAAGTGTTGCTCTAAAATTTTTACTGAAAGCCCAACATTAAGGCTATCCATAATGTATTTACGCCCGTTTTGTCCTTTAATCGATAGTTCTTTCCTATCAACCATTTCTTTTATCTTTGCCACAAATGCTTCAGTATCCCCTGACCATACCCACTCACCACACTGAGCATCTTCAATTAAATTATTAAGATCAGTTGCCTTATCTAATGCTGCCAGTATCGGCTTTGCATATTCCATATATGATAAAATTCGCGATGGGTAATTAGGGATTGTAAATCGTGGATCAAGTACAATTAAACCTACATCACACTCTTTTGTTATTTGTTCGTATTCATTTCTCGGTAGATTTTCAATTACAAGAGCATTTTTTACATTATTTTCTCTGATGGTCTGTTCTAGTTTATATCGATCAGTTCCTCTTCCAATAAAGAGAAAGTAGATTTCGCTCTCATCTTTACATTTTTCTACAGCACTACACAAAAGATCTATATATTGAGGCCTTCCCATATTTCCTCCAAAAAGAAATACACATGCATTAGTGGGAATGCCATAGCGTTCTCGCATAGAAAAATTACTAAATTCAATATTATTAGTAATTTTCTTCGTATTTGGAAATATTTCTAGTTTTCTTTTATCCAACCATGAGTTGTGTTCGATTATATAGCTTTTATTAGCAGGAGACATACAACCTATAAAATCTGCGGTTTTATATAACTTCTTTTCTTGCGCTGTGAAGTATCTGAATAATAGGCCATTACGCTTAATAATATCTAAATCAACTGCATTTTGCGGAAAAATATCTTTGAGCATCAAATAAGCCGGACAATTATATTTTTTCTTGGCCCATGCTACCAAACCAGCATTTGTGACGGGAGGTGCTTCAAATAAAAGCATGTCAAACGATCTTTTCCCTAGATATTTTGCTATGCCATATCGCATCAGTATTGGAATTTTCAAAGTAGTTATGCCCTTTTCAATTAGACCAACATCGTAGTAGTTGCCCGTAACAATCCGAAGCACATCAAAGCCACGTTCTTTTTTTATTGCTGTATGTCTCTTATTCTTTGCTTGCTCGGAAACAACCACTACCATCTCATGACCAGCCTCATATAACGCCTCAGCTAAATCTGTATATATTGTTGCTCCCTTATCCGGTTCTGGAAATGAAGTAGCAATGTATAATACTCTCAATTATTTAGTCTCCTTAGATATGTAAAAACATTTCTATTGTGTTTTTACATATTCCATAAATGATAAACTTGATGGCACCCCACCTGCTTACATCCAAGCTTATGATAAAAGTTAATCGCACCCATATTTCGTACCTGGGTACCTACTCTGATTTCATCACAGCCACGTTGATAAGCTTCATATTCTACCGCTTTGAATAACCTTGTTCCAATACCACTTTTAGCCAAATTTTGCGATACAGCAATCAGTTCAATTATACAAGTATATTTTGAATATGAATGTAGTAAGAACCCATTAAATTCACCATTCCCATCCTCAGATAAAGCATAAAATTTATCTGATTTCCCAAAGGAATTTATCAGCCACTGTCGATAAACTTGATCACCAGCTCGTTTATTCAGTTCGGGATCTTCTGTAAACTTTGAAAACTGGAATTCTCCCATTGCAATGATTCGTTCATTTCGCTCTAAAGCTGATAAAACCTTGATATTTTCTGATTTTACAACCGGACTTTCTAATTTTTTCTTAAACTGTATATTTACATCGGCCAAAAACGCTAACGTATCTTTGCCAATCAATTGTGTATTAGCAGGTTCTGAATTGCAATTCTCGATTGAAACAAATTGATAATCTTTAAATTTTTTTTTTAAGGTATTCCATTCAGTTAGAGTCAAAGATTTATCTAACACTGCTTTGGCACAAGTAACACCAAAAAAATCAGTATCCCATAGTAAGTCATAAAAGGTTACTGCATTTTCCTTATTTTTATCTTTCACAAGTAATCCACCTCTACCTGTCTACGCCAGAATTCATATTCGTCTTAGTACCATTATCAGTTACATAAATATCATTACGTCTCAATACCGCCACAAACGTTTTTAACAATATCTGTATATCAAACCAAAAAGACATGTGATCAATATAATAAATATCGTGCTTAATGCGTTCCTTCCACGGCACCGTATTCCTATAGTAAGCTTGGTTATAACCAGTAACCCCTGGTCTAACTTCTAACTTACGCTCTTCATTATCCTCATATAGCTCACGATGTTCCGGTAAATCAGGTCTAGGACCAATAATACTCATATCTCCTTTAATAACATTTAGAAGTTGCGGTGTCTCATCAAGGCTTGTCTTACGGATAAACTTTCCTATGCTGGTTAATCTTGGATCATCCTGTGAGTTAAAAGTAGAGCCGTCTTCATTTCTTATATCTGGGGCATTCATTCTCATAGAACGGAATTTATACATTTCAAATATTTTTCCATCTTCACCAAGGCGTGGTGCGTTATAAAAAATCGAACCTCTATCTTGAAAATAGATAATTGGACCAATAATAAACAATATAATAAACCAACAAGGCAGGGCAATTATCGATAAAACCAAATCAAATATTCGTTTTAAGCAACGCTTATACATTATCTCACCTTATTTATACCTTTATAGCCGCTTATTTAAAACCTCACCTATAGCCTTCTTAAAACTCTCGTTCACATACTCTACATCTTCATCACTAAGCAAAGTATGGAGCGGAAGTGTAATTTCATTCTTATACATATCAAAGGCATTCGGATAATCTTTAATGTCAAAACCTAAATTCTTATACGCAGTGAACATAGGCAACGGTTTATAATGTACATTGCAAGCAATTCCATTTTCGGCTATTTTTGTAATGATTTCATTTCTATCCGTTTCATCAATCCCTGGTATCCTTGTTAAATAAAGATGCCCGGTGGAGACAAAACCTTCACCATAATGTTGCAAGCTCTGAATTCCCAATGGGTGCAATACCCTATCATACCTCTCAACAATCTCTCGTCGTCTTTTCAGCAAGCCATCATATCTGCTCAATTGTATCAAACCAAGCCCCGCCAAAATATCGGTCATATTATACTTGTAAGCAGGATATACGATGTCATATTCCCATGCTCCTTTCTGTACCTTGGCCAAAGCGTCTTTAGACTGCCCGTGCAAGCTATAGAGCATGAATTGGTTATAGAGCCATTCATTATTTATAACATTTCTATCATCCAATCCATCTAAATCACGCCATACAACAGCTCCGCCTTCAGCCGTTGTTAAATTCTTCACGGCATGAAAAGAGAAACAAGTAAAATCAGCTACTTGACCACACTTAACACCGTTTCTCTCAGCCCCAAAAGCATGCGCAGCATCAGCCATCACGATCACTCTATTAAACATCCGTTGCAATTCATTACTTGCCTTAAACATCCCTCGCTTGCTCTCTACGATTTTCAATATCGTATCGTAGTCACACATCTTACCCGCTATATCCACAGGAATGATAGCCTTGGTTTTCTCAGTAATCGCATCCGCCAGTTTAGAATAATCCATTTCAAAAGAATCTGGCGCCACATCAACCAACACGATTTTTGCACCGACATGGTCTATTACAGAAGCAGATGCCGTATATGTATACGCTGTGGTAATTACTTCATCACCGACACCGACCCCTAAGATACGGAGTGTAAGTTCCATAGCAGCCGTTGCAGAATTGAGACAGACCGCCTTTTTTACGCCAACATATTCAGCTATCTTTTGCTCAAAGAGCTTTGTCCTCGGCCCGGTGGTGATCCAACCCGATTTCATTGCTTGTATGACTTCTGCAATCTCCGCATCGATAATATCCGGCGGGGAGAAGGGTATGTTTCTTAATTCATTAACACTCACTGGACCTCACCTCACTTTTATAATTGAATATGGTTCAAACATATCATAGCGTAAATCCCCTGCGACTTACGCTCCTCAATCAAACCTCCACCGCAACATGATACTCCTCAAGACTAACTTCAGATCGTCTTGCCACCCCACACTCACCAACCTTACCATTCTCGCGAGCTACTTTCTCCCTGGTAACCCGATACGACGGTACAATCTCTTCAATGATATGGACAATATTATCACCTGTATGTACTCCTGTCTGCAATGATGCCAAAGCTTTCAGTAAACGTTTTTCATTTACCAACTTAAGATTCGCCACATAAATCTTCTCATGCCGGGTCGAACTTGTTCCTTCTTCTGCAGTCAGCAACTCTTCAAATAACTTCTCCCCCGGTCTTAGCCCGGTATATTTAATCTCCACATCTTTCCCCGGCACCAAGCCAGATAGCTCAATCAAATCTCTCGCCATATCGACAATCTTCACCGGCTCACCCATATCAAGGACGAAGACTTCTCCCCCCTGGGCCATGGAACCGGCCTGCAGTACCAGTTGCGTTGCTTCGGGAATGGTCATGAAATAGCGTTTCATATCCGGATGGGTGATAGTAATTGGACCACCTTTGGCAATCTGGCGTTTAAATAGCGGAATAACACTGCCCCGGCTTCCTAAAACATTACCAAATCGCACTGCGGCAAATTTGGTTCGTCCTTTTCCGTTCATGGACTGGACAATAAGCTCAGCTACCCGCTTGGTTGCCCCCATGACACTGGTTGGGTTTACTGCTTTGTCGGTCGAGATCATAATAAACATTTCAGTAGCTGTTCTGCAGGCAGCTTCCGCTACATTCCTGGTCCCAAATACATTATTGCGAACAGCTTCCTCTGGCTGCGCCTCCATCAAGGGAACATGCTTATGGGCAGCGGCATGAAAAACTACCTGTGGTCTGAAACGGTCAAACAACTGGTTGATCCTACTCTCATCCCGCACGTCGGCAATAATCGGCTCTAGCTTGAGGTTGCCATATTTTTCACGCAATTCCCGGTCAATCTCGTAGATACTATTTTCGCCTTTGCCTAACAAGATTAGTTGGCTTGGGTCAAGCTTAGTAAGCTGGCGGCATAGTTCTGAGCCAATAGAGCCGCCGGCTCCGGTAACCAGTACCCGCTTGCCTCGTATATAACTAGCAATCTGGTCAAGATCAAGCTTGACTGGTTCACGTCGTAATAAGTCCTCTAAATCCACATCTCTTAATTGCTGTAGGGTAACTTTACCATCAATCAGCTCATAAATTCCCGGAACCGTCTTAACCTTGCAACCTGTCAGCTTGCAGACCTGGACAATTGCCCGTAGTTCTGCTCCTTTCAGGGAAGGTATCGCAATAATAATTTCATTCACTTGATACTTATTCACAATGCGCTCAATATCTTGCCGGTTTCCCAGCACGGTCGCGCCAAACAAACTTTTCTTCACTTTATAACCATCATCATCAATAAAACCGACAAGCATCTTAGTATCATAGTAGCGTTGCCCAATTTCGCGGGCAATCATAGCCCCGGCATCACCGGCACCGACAACGAGCGTCCTCGTAACAGCTTGCCGCTTGCTGCTTGTACGCATAAAATGCAATACACGAATACACAACCGACTACCACCAATTAACAAAATAACGACGATCCAGTTAAGGAAGGGAATACTGCGCGGGATATTCGCGCCAGTGACATACATATAGACCGTAATGAACAGCGAGCTTATACTTACAGCACTGATAATTGCCAGCAATTCACTGATACTCGCATAACGCCACAAACGATGATAGAGTCCAAAAGCATAAAATGTCAGCAGTCGTAGCAAAATAATTTCTGGTAGAAAGCTTAGAAATAAACTGTAATAATTTTGCTCCACCACCCCTTCGAACCGAAGAATTAGTGCAATAAACGGAGCTGCAGCAACTATGATGATGTCCATCATTATTAAACACATTAATATTACTTTCTGTCTCATAAATCACTCCAGCCTCACCTTCATAATTTCAAGTACTGCCTCTACTTGGCAGCTTTTTCCCCGCTAACAATACCTAGTAATGAAACAAATTTACGTCACATTAGAATATATCACTACCTTACTTTCTCGATTTTGATTTTTTAGCATCACCATAATAATAATAGTAATAAGCGTGCTCTTCCTCAATTTCTACCCGGTTTAAGATTACTCCAAGTATGCACCCATTTGCCTTAAGTAAATATTCCTTGGCCTTTTGTGCCATCTCAGGTCTGATTTCTTTTGAATCTAAGACAAGTACAATGCCATCCACTTTCGAAGCCAACACACACGCGTCGGTAACAGCCACAGTAGGCGGAGCATCAATGATTACGATGTCAGCCAATTCCTGCAAGGAAACAATAAGTTCTTGCATTTTAGAAGAACCTAGAAGTTCGGAAGGATTTGGCGGTATTGGTCCACTGGTAAGTACTTGTAAATTATCAATATCTGTATCTTGTACCAAATCTTTCACTGTGAGTTCTTCGACAAGTATGTTCGTTACACCGCGGTTCCGCTTGCCAAAGATTTTATGCTGTACAGGCTTTCGCAAGTCACAGTCTACAATAATAACTCGTTTACCGGTTTGTGCAATCGCAACTGCTGTATTGGCAGTTGTCGTAGATTTGCCTTCGCCTGGACCGGCACTAGTGAACATGATTGTGCGTAAATCACTATCAACTTTAGCAAATTGAATATTGGTCCGCAAAGTACGATATGCCTCGGCGATTGGTGACTTAGCATCTTCATATACGACTAATTTACGTTGTTGAGCCATAATTCACCTCATTGATGGTTTCTGTTATTTATCCCTGATGTTCTTTTTTACTGCCAATTAAATTACTAAACCGCTTAACCCAACTGGCACTTGGTTGCCTGACATCACTATCAAAGTCAGGAATACTGCCAAGCACTGGTAGGTCAAGATATTGTTTCACATCGTCAGTTGTACGAATGGTCTTGTTCATATACTCGGATAAGAATGCCAATCCAACACCGACAAAGATCCCTAAAATGGCTGCAATCAATGTATTCAGCAGCTTCTTGGGTTTGATAGGTTTTTCAGGGAATGTGGCTTCATCAATGATTTGCACATCGGTGGGTTCCATAACTTCACTGATACGTGCTTCTTCATAGCGTTTAGCCAGCATAATATATATTTCCTGAGCGACATTAGCATCACGCATTACTTTGACAAGTCCTTGCTCTCTGGCAGGTAATTTAACAATCTGCTGTTCCCTTTCAGCCATAATTTTATCAATGGCTTGTTTGCGAGCAGCGGCAACAGCGATTTCGGCTTCAGCTTGTAAATGCGACTGCAGTAATCCTTGGTGAATAGGGTTCATTGAGGGGGCTTCTGCATTTACCACACGGGTGATTTCTTCATTAAGTTTAGCATTGGTTTCTGCAATAGCGGCTTGCAAAGCAACTACCTTAGGGTGTTTGTCAGTATAATTCTGAGATTCACTTACAAGCTGCACTTCCAGGTCTGCCAACTTACCCTTATATTGCTGAATTATCGTGCTGTCTGCAATAAACCCCGGCTTTTGCTGCCCTATTTGTTGGCTAGTGCTGCCCTTTTTGGCTTGAGCTGAAGCCAAGGCTACCTTATTTTCCGCCGCCAGTTTGTCGATATCAGCAAGTTTTTCCACCATAGCTTTTGATTCTTCCGACGGGGATACGATCTTCTGTTCATACTTGTATTTCTGCAGAAGGTTCTCAGCCTGTTCAAGTTCCTGCTTTGATTCTTTCATCCTGCCGCCGATAAACTCCCTAACCCGCGACTGCTCGGAGCGAACTAAATTAGTCAACCGGTCAAGAAAGACTTGTACCAGGGTATTAGCCACCGTTTGCGCCTCTTCCTGAGATTTTGCCTGTACTTTTACATCCAGGATTTCGGTATCTTTAACAGGCTGGGTAGTAATCCGTTTCAAAAAGTCTTCATAGGTAGGCAGTTCTTCTTTATCTGTCTGGGTTTTATCAATGACTTCCTGTATTACTGTCCGGCTTTTCAATATCTCCGCATAAGTGGACATCAGTTGTTTCGTACCCATCGGGTTTCCGGTAGGTAAGTCGCCGAGCAACGAATCCGCCAATCCCTTAGGCTGCTTAATTCGAAGCGCAGTCTCCGCCTCATAAGTTGGAGGGATTAGGAAGCTTACGACAATAGCCGTAATAACAAAAAACAAAAATGTATTAATTATTAACTTGCGTCGCTTTTTAAGTGTCTTAATGATATCTCTTAGATCTAAGGTTGTTTCCTCCACTGGTTAGCCTCCAAGATTTAATAGTAGTTATGTATCTGATTAGTCGTTATTCATCTCATTTACCTGGTACATTGCGGAAACCCAAGGCAAAATGTCTCTGGCAAAATCGATACGATTATTATTTGTGAGATAAACAACATCGCCGTCGGCAAGCTCATAGTTTTGCGACATATCGCCCTTTTCCATCAGACGAAGCAGATTAGCTTGCCGGGGTTTTTCTGTCTGATTTTTACTTATTACGAAAACCTTTTTCTTCGCCGCGTATTTGGTATAACTGCCGGCAATACCCACAGCATCCAGCAAGTTATGCTGCTTTTCCAGTTCATACATACCAGGCTTTGTTACTTCACCCAGTACATATACCCTTGTTGTCCTAAACTTCATTATATTTACCGTTACTGTAGGATTTTTTACATACTTGCTAAGTAGCCTGGTTATGGTTTGATTTAACTCGCCTGATGTCAGGCCAGCAGCTTGCACTTCGCCTACCAGTGGGAAAGCTATCATTCCATCTGGTCTAACCGCAATTTCTTTTACTTGCAAATCTTCATATCCCCATACACTAATTTCTAAAACATCGCCAGGACCAAGTTGATAGTTTTGAGCTAACGCAGGGGAACTGCTAAAAATTATAGTAACCATTGCTAAGATGATGAGACCGAAAATTTTTCTCACGCATTATCCTCCATTCTATCTATCACTGATTTAATACAATTTCTACATTTGTTAGCTAACTCCTTTTAAACGTCAATTTAAATTGTAAGGAATTATTTACCTATTTCTATGGACTAAGTAAGGTGGACTGACAAACGCCCCGACTTACAGTCGAGGCGGATTCTCCATGCCCTTTGTATTATTCTTTTTCTTACACTTCTTAGCAAACAGGATGTATTCCTCCAATTGCTCCACAATCTGGTCTGCCTGAGCGGCGGTGATGTTGTCAAGGTTATTACCATTAATTATTTCCCGTATAATCCCTTGTATTTGGTATGGGAGATAGTCTAACTTCTCAAGTTGTGCAATCAAACTAGTTATACGTGAATCGCCCATCTTAATAACCACCTTTTTTTAATAAATACCCAGGACTTATGTTCTGTGATTATTTATTATAGCAATCACAAAGTATAATTTCAACCATTTTTTCAAATATTTCCTAAATATCCTTAACAATCTGGTATTCGCCCTGTCTTTGTGACCAATATAATAATAAAATGAATTAGCACTTTGCGCTAGTATCCGAAAGTATACTCTTTAGCAAAGCATGCCACGCAAAAAGAATTGTCTCTAGATAATTTCTTTTACGTTGAATAAGTATACCCTACAAGATGTTCATTAGAAACAATTTTGGTATAATTGGTTCTTTTTTTGGAGCATTAGAATCAAAATTAGGTATTTGATTTTCCCAGAATGTGGTGTAAAATATTGCATTGTATAAGAGAATCAACTTGAAAGGCTGGCCAAAATAATGTCTAGATGGGATATTTTTTCTAAGCAGGTTCAATATGATCTAAAATTATATGTTTATCTACTCGCGGTATTTTGTTTATTTAGATTATATTTTATTTTGATTCTGAACAATTACCTGGAACCATCAACTAGCCTTGCCGATATCTTGGCAGCCCTGTATAACGGATTGCGTATTAGTTTAAAAAGTACAGGCATAGTAGTCTTACTATCATTCTTATTTAGTTCAATATTGGTTACCCTATTTAACAATTCTAAGTTTGAAAAAATCAGGTTCATTTTCGGATCGCTTTATATTTTTATACTAAGCTTTCTGTTCCAGGTTAGAATACCATACTATGAAGTATTTCATGTTGCTTTTAGTCCCTTTCTCTTTAATACCTTTAATGATGACGTAGGTGCTTTATTAATTACTATTTGGCATGAATATAATATACCTTTAAAATTGCTTTCAATTTTTTGTTGTTGGTTCATTCTAAGTTATCTTCTAAAAAAATGGCTGCAAACTAAGACTATTCGCTTACCTCAGTTAACCGGTCTCTTGGCCAAAACTTGTTTTCGCACATTGCTAATTATATGCATTGCCCTATTTATGATATTCACCCGTTTTGGAGGAAGTTTGACTTATGCGAATTCTATTCACTGGGAAAACGCTGCTGTCAGCAAAGATAACTTTCTTAATGAAGCAATTTTAGATGATGTCCAGGCGCTTTACCGCGCATACTCTACTTCTAACAAGTTCAAAAAGGCTACCAATTTGAACATTAATGCTGAACAAGTGCACAACTATGGCACAATCCTGGCTGGCCATACTATTATGACAACAACTGTTGAAGATTATTTGCAGCGAGAAGCACAAGGAGCTATGATTCCCAAACCATCACATATTTTCCTTATTATTGGCGAAAGTTATGCTGAGTGGCCTTTACTGCCAGAATTTAAAGATTTGAATATTGCTAATGAGGTTAAGGGTATCCTTGACAAAGATAACGCTGTTCTTGTAAAACCCTTCTTACCGGCAGGATCAGGAACTGCAATCGCCGTTAATTCGATAGTTACTGGTTTGCCCAACCTAAATTTATATCCCAATTATAAACCTGAATCCTATAAAGGCACTTATGCCACTGCTATTGGACTGCAAATGAAACAGTTAGGTTATAAAACCCGCTTTTGGTATGGTGGCTTCGGTTCCTGGCAACGGATTAAAGACTTTACGTTAGCACAAGGCTTTGATGAGTTTTTCGCTTGCAGTGATTTCAACTATGAATCAGGAAATGCCTGGGGCAGCGAAGATAAATATTTTTTTGCAGCAATTACTAGCTTATTTGCCGATAACCAACCAAGTTTTAATGTGATTTTAACAAGTTCAAATCACCCGCCTTTCACAGTAGACTTAGCCAAGGAAGGTTTTGACGAAAGTATTGTTACGTCTGGATTAAATGACACCGGCAATAAAGAATTAATAAATAAATTAGGACATTTCTGGTACGCAGATAAGCAGATAGGAAATTTCATTAACAATATGCAGCAAAAATATCCTGATAGTCTGTTTGTGATCACAGGTGACCATGCGGATCGCCTTAACGTTATCCCCAATCCCACAATGTATGAACGTTATGCGGTGCCATTTATATTATATGGTCCTGGAATTAATAAAAATATGTTTACAAATAATGTCGCCGGGTCACATATTTCTATTGCACCAACTTTAATTGAGTTAATCGCTCCCAGGGATTTTGTTTACTATACTGTGGGTGAAAGTCTTACCCGGGAAAATAGTTTTGGTTTCAACGACACTTTCTGGATTACAAACGAAAATATAGGAGAATTTGATTCTTCAAAAACTGAAATGTTATCTGTAACCCACCGGATAGCTGCTCCCAGACCTGATCTTACCCAGCAAAAACAACTTGTTGATGCTATGCAGGGGTTATCTTGGTGGAGAATCATGAAAGGTAATCAGATTTGATTGGACGAATAAGTATTAAGCTTCTTGCTATAGCAAGAGAATTAAACTGAGGGACGAGTTTTCTACTCAAATGCACCAGAAACTTGGCTATATAAACAAAAAGGAAGCATTGGTACTGTCTTATACAGCATCCATGTTTCCTTTTTTTAAAAAACAAAGGAAAAACAAAGGGACAGGGACCTGTCCGTTACAGGATTTTACCAGTTAAGAATTATGATGTATATTCTTTCGTGGTTTCCTTGGCACAGCAACCACCTCTGTCAAAAATTTTGTCTTCCTTCTTGCAGGACAATTCCCTGTCCTTTGTCATAGTACCAAAGGGGTACTCTTTCACTTTTTAAAGATTTGTCTAATTTTTTTGGATAATAAAAAAAACATTGTTTTAAAAATTGCTTTAAATGTTATAACTTCTTTTAACCATTTCGGCTTTATTATTCTTTTATTTAATGTATACAAATCAATATTTTGCTGCTTTTCAAGTATTTTGCTAATAGTTGCAAACCTAATACCGTTTATTGCAGAATCATCAAAAGAAGAAAAACTTGAGTTTGCCGATTTAAAGTATACTTCATTTTTATTAAAAAAATTTTTATTGTCAATATACCATCCTAAATGACGAGCTGTATACGGAAATCCTGTGCGAATAGCTTTATAAAAATTTTCAGGATATCCAGGACGATACAGTGCAAAAGTTGTATCAATATCAGCATCATAAAATAATGGATTTTGAGATAATTCATTGTCATAAAAAAATGATTCCCAGCGGATTATATCATATTTATTTACAAAAAAGTCTGGCAAATCATCGATTTTTAAGGAAAATCCCACTTTCCTTTTTTCCGAATAAAGTTGTAAGATGTTGTAAAAGTGTTCTATATAATTATTGGGACATTCATCAACTGGTAATATATCGGGATCAGTCAAAACATAATAATTATTTTCAATAATTTCATTAAACAATCCACATTGCCACAAAACCCTATGACCAAAGTTTTTATTTAATAAATGCACCTGGTATGGTGAGTTATGTAAATAGTCTAGCAATGCTTTATCTGTTGATGCATTATCAAGAATAATTATATTTGTATAGGCATCTTTTTCAAGCCTTAAAATAAGTTGCTGTAGGTCATAAATCCTATTGTATGAAATAATAAATATTGGAATATTTTTGAAATCAACCACAAAAATTCTCCTCCAGCAGTAAAAAAATACTTTTTACCCGATAGTCCTAATAATAACGCTAATTATCGAAACAGCTTCTAAAACTTTGGTCGAGGGGACTGGAATGTCAAGGGGACGAGGTTATCGACACCCTTTTCATGCTTTTAAAATAATACCTCTATTAATGCCAGCAAATCTTTCACTTTGCCGAATCGATAAGTTATATTTCTGCTTAAGCATTCTTAAGTACGTATTTCTTATTTGACAATCAAGTTGCTGTAAATCTATCGCATTTTTTAAGTTACATACCTTCTTTATTATCAACTCTTGCTTCTTCGTCCCTAATGTACTGCTTGGTTTGATCGTCAATCGCATAATTATATGATAAATTCCGCATTTACTTTTCTTTCTTGCTGTTCCCGGCATTATTTTCACTCCCAGTTTTATCTTATTGCGAAGTTATATTGTTGTCAATAACCCCGTCCCTTGACACATCCTAACTTAATCAAATAAGTCCTTAATCGCCATTGTATTACTTTTGGAATATCTACAGTAATTTCCATGAATAATTTCTTTATAAATTATATTCCATTTTTTCCAAGGGTTTTTAGGAAGAGTATATCGTATGAACCAATGATCTAACTGGTGTTGCAGTTCCTTAAGCATTACATCTTCACGTAAAAATTGGCCATAGTCTTTCATCCTAGCTAATACTTCACTTACATGATTAATTTTCTGTTTATATCGATGGCGGCTTAGATCTGGAAAAACAGTGTATCTTAACCTTACTACCAAACTCTTTTTCGATTTTATATTTACACCAATTTGTTGTTTTTGATGTTGCCGATATAGTATAAGTTTTTCCGGCACAAACTTTACCACAGTTACTAAGTCCAATAAAAAAGCAAGCCACTCATCATGAATCCAACCATTAGGGAAAGGAAACATGATGAAATTCCACTTGCTTCTAAAAGCCATTGTCGCCCCGGTCACATAACTTTTTCTTCCTAATATTCTCCATAATTGTCCTTCAATGCATAACCGCTGAATAACTTCATTAAAGCCGACACTTTCCCAAAGGGATTTTGCATATGGATTAAGATACTGATCAGTCAATGTGGCATTGCTAAAAACCATTCCTACGTTAATATCAGACTCGAAGATATTCATCATTACTTCAATTTTATTAGGAGTCCATACATCATCTTGATCTGCTAAGAAAATAATATCTCCAGAACATCTTGAAATAGCCTTTGCGAAATTTAATGTTGAGCCGAGGTTCTTTTCATTTTTAACTAACTTTACCTCAAACGGTGCGTCTTTTTTAAAGCACTCCAAAATATCCCAGGTATTATCTATTGACTGATCATCACAGACAACAACCTCATCAGGCTTTCTATCTTGTTGTAAAATACTGTCCAATTGTTCTTTTAAATATTTATCACCATTATACGTACAAAGTGCAATTGATATCTTCATACAATACCTCTCTATAATTGAATCTATCAATACCTATTAAGAAAAGCTCAGTCTTCCTTCTCCAGAACGTACTCTCCGTTACCCGCATCATACTTTTGATAAAACGTATTCTGTCATCTTATCAATTGTAAAGTTCCCGGCAACATGATGAAAGGCTTCTGCAGCAATCCTTTCCCGCGTTTCGCTATCGTCTAAATAAAAGTCGATTTTTTCTATTAAATCTTTAGGATTGACATATGAAATCACATGCCGCCCCGGCTCAACAAAAGATGTAAGATGCGTTTTATGGTCGACAAGTTCAAAAGATCGTGTACCAAGTATCTCGAATGTACGGGGATTAATCCCTTCATGATCAGAAATGTGGATATTCAGGCAAATTTTTGATCGTCTATATATCTGCGCAACATCAGGCGCAGCAATAATGCTATTGGAAACAAACTGATCTAGTGGGCTATATCTTTGCTTAAATTGAATTTTATTCCAAAAGCATCTATGATTCCAGTATCCTCCTCCGTAAACTACGAACTTCTTCTTTTTGGCTTGTACATATAATGCAACCTGCTGGAGTACTTCCAATCGATTTTGCGTTGGTCCGCCAATAAAAGAAATATCTATATCTCGCGAAACATTATCATCAGGATAATATATACTGGGGTCAAAGCCCAGCGGAAGCTGCTCACAAGGGATGCCATAAGTCTTAAAAATAAAGTCCACATCTGGTGGATTAAAAGCAAAGCATTGCTCATAATACTCCATATTATTTGCTAAAGAAGGAATATGTTTAATACCATCAAATAGCCATCGGACTAATTTGACATTCTGCCGTTGAAGAGATAACAAGGTTTGTGGAAAAAGCCTTTCACCATTGCATACAACACACAATTCTGGGCGAAACTGCTCACAAATGTCTAGCACCTTCTGATTCCATATTCGGGAAGATTTCTGGAAAATATTATTAAAGAAACTAAATTTATTCAGGCTTCGCTTTATATAATTTTGATGTCTTCGGATATTACTGCGATTAATTACGGTAACACAATGATTATTTGCTTGCATCGCTCTAGAAATACTGTCTAAATAATTAAAAAAAGCTGGCCCAATTAAAAGTATTCTCAAATATTAACCTCCATCCTACAATTAACTTGGAAACTGCCCACATTGGTTACACTACTTTTCCATATTTCACTCGCTTACGAATTTTCTCCAGCATTGCTAATATTACAAATAATAGCCAGGGTATGCATGGCACAAAGAAGTATTCCTTTTTATGAAAGGCGCAGAGCCTTTGCCAAAAATCTTTGGCATCTGCAACATGCCCTATTCGCATTAGTTTGAAGATCATCGTAAACATAACAGCATACTTAATCTTGCAAAACTCATTCGTAGATACTATCTTGTTACTATCCAGACTATCAGGTTTGCGGTTGTCCCAGTGGTTTATCAGCGAGAGGTCACAGTTGAAGCGCCGTACCACGTTATGGGATAAGCTGCCACCAGTATGATGATATTTAACCAAAGGAAATTTTATGCAAATCCCTTTCCACTTATATAGCAGTTTTAACCATAGGTCGCGATCTTCGCCGTTGATTAATGATTCATCAAAGCCTCCTACTGTTTGATAGGCTTCGCGTTTGACGAGTACTGAAGATGTGTTTATTTTGTTGCGGCGTAAAAACATCTTATGTTCCCACATATAGAATGTCGGTTTTTCCTTTATATCAGCAAAGGCTATATTCTGTCCTGGACGAACAATCACGTCCTCAGTGCTAATTAGTACAACATCAGGAACCATATCCTTATATTGCAATTGAATTTCCAATTTGCGTGAATGCCACTCATCATCCGCATCCAGAAAAGCAATCCACTCGCCTTTCGACGCTTCCACGCCCCGGTTTCGCGCTGCACTAACACCTTGATTTTGCTGTGCGATATAGTGAACTTGTTCACCAAAGGACTTGACACATTCAGCTGTGTCATCTTTTGAGCCATCATCTACAACAATGACTTCTATACAGCGGTACGATTGATTAAGTACTGAATGAATTGCTCTTTTTATCGTTTGGGCGGCGTTATATGCCGGGATAATGACGCTAATTAGCTTTGACGACAATTATGTTCACAACCTTTCGATAGCTATTTCACTTTTACATAAAAGGTGCACTTTAAATAACTAATTAAATAGCTTCTCCAGCCTGTCCACCGTAACTCTCAGATCATAGTTATCTCTAACCGTACTGGCAGCTACCTCCATCAGATTATTGTCCACATTAGTAATCACATTTTCAAGCTGTTTACGCCACTCTTCAATTTCCTCTACCGGAACTAAAAAACCATTCTGACCTGAAACAATTAAGTCGCTATTCCCCCCAATGTCAGACGCGATGCATAGCAGACCACAAGCCATTGCCTCTAACAGAGAGTTCGGCAGTCCTTCGCGCCGTGAAGGGAATACGAAAACATCCGATGCTTTGAGATAATCAGCGACATTATCCACATCGCCCAAAGTGACAAGCGTCTTATCCAGGCCATACTCCTTACTACTGTTATGAATATAATCTTCCAGGCTGTCCTCCTGCCCGTAGCCGCTGCCCAGCAGTATTAGCAACCCGTTTTCCGTTGCATGGGACACCTTACGCCAAGCTGCCAATAAAGTGTCAATTCCTTTACGTCGAGTAAGCTTACCAGTATAAACAAATATCCGTCGGTCTATGGGTAATCCTAATTTACTTCGCAGGCTGCTCTTTGTTTCGGAACACACTGGATGATATATTGCTGTATCAACACCGTTGGGAATACCATGGATACTTTTTTTTGCAAAACCATTATGTTCAAGCTCTTTTCTGATTTCATTGCTTATAGCAATAACACCATCAGCTTGTTGCAACAACTTGAGCTTTTGTTCGCGGAAAGGCATGATCTTCTGCGCTAGTGCCTTAATTCTTGAATTTGGTTGCTTTATAACATGTCCGGCAGTGGTTACTTTGATAAAGACTTTTTTATGAAAATGTTTGGCAAAGCGTATGGCCACCGATGCTAGTCGCCCCACTCCGTGAACATGAATAATGTCAAAGTCCTTTTTATATTTAAATAATTGCCAAAAGAGTTCAACAGACGCTAAACCCCTTCTATTGAGGCGAATAATCTTTAATTTGTTTAATACTTCCTGCTTTGGAGCCTTACCGCTCCCTTTAGCTATAATAAATACTTGATGCCCTCGCGCCATGAGTGCCGCAGCTACTTTTTGCGCCTGTAGTTCCGGCCCGCCGAAAGGC
Organism: Sporomusa sp. 246TCP1; assembly: GCF_057319775.1. Lineage (NCBI taxonomy): Bacteria > Bacillati > Bacillota > Negativicutes > Selenomonadales > Sporomusaceae > Sporomusa > Sporomusa sp. 246TCP1. The sequence goes on from NZ_CM170492.1 coordinate 3,639,125, forward strand.
AATTCAAAATTATTGAGAATCATACAAATCCGTGCCAAAATCTTTCACCTTCTACTCTGCTTCTTTACAATTTAGTTCAAACCATTTGCAGTTATAATTATTTGGTGCTAGTATATGTACGAATAAACTTGGGGAGGAACGATAATGCATATATTTATGTTGGTATCAGCATATCAGGAGAAAGGCTATGCCAACACCGGTGCTGAACTTCAGGCTGAAACTCAACTGAGACGGTTGAAAGCCAAAGGTCATGCTATAACAATTATAGCCAAGAAACGTACCCTGGAAAGTAGTTTTCACGAGACAATTGACGGTGTTGAAGTATTTCGGTTATGGCCCCCGGGACTCAGAACCTTGATTACGCTTTTACTACTTTTTGTCGCCAGAGGGAACTGCGATATTGTACATATCCATGGCCAGCACTTTTTTGGCATGGCAGCAATTTGCCTTTGTAATTTACTTGGAATCCCGACTGTGCTTAAAATCACGATTGCCGGAAGATTTTTTGTTCGCTTATCAGCTGACCGGCTATTTCCACGAAAATGGCGTCCGTTTCGCCGGATTCTCAACCACATTGCCGGCAAAGCTTCTGCTTACCTGGCGATTAGTAAGGAAATATATGAGGAAATGCCCCAAGCTGGCTTTTTACCCGAACGCATCCGGTTAATACCAAATGGTGTGGATCTGAACCGATTTCATCCCGTATCAGCTTGTGAAAAAAAGCGACTGCAAACCAAGCTGGGATTACCAGCGGACAAAACAATAGTACTCTATGCCAGTCGCCTAATACACCGTAAAGGATTTGATCTATTACTCGCCGCGTGGCCAATAATTGAGGCTGAATTTCCAGAAGTCTGTCTGGTAGTAGTAGGCAGCGGTGGAACTGCCGCAGTAAAAGAGCTTAACTGGTTAGCAGATAGTGTAAGCCATACTAAAATTACGTATGTCGGCGAAGTACGCGATACCTCACCCTACCTGCAATGTGCAGATATATTTATCTTCCCGTCACGCAGAGAGGGATTGCCCAATGCGCTAATTGAAGCTATGGCCTGCGGCGTCGCCTGTATTGCCTCAGATATCGGCGGCTGCAACGATCTGATTGAACCGGATAAAACCGGGATTCTCTTCGCTGGCGGCGATAGCAACGCATTGAGTAAAGCTACCGTGTCTTTGTTACCCAATCAGCAAAAAATTCAAGAACTCGGCAACAACGCTTATCGGCATATACAAGAGAAGTATGACATTTTGACAGTTGTCGACCAAATTAATTGTCTCTATACCGCACTTCAAAACAAACACACTAGTGATTCAACCTTCCATTGTCATATAGGACAGCATTAACCTTTTCTTTCACACTTTCTAGATGAACGGCATCTGGCTGACGCCAACTTCCCGCCGCCAAATAATGATAACGAAGATAATATAAAAATTTGTCGATAAGAATGTCATCAGGCCACTCATTAATCACTCCAAAAGCTGTAGCTAAGGTATCAGGGTCTGACGCATTCACGGTTAAACCGGGAACGTTATAAAAAGCGTTTCCCATGGTTATTATCGGTTTGTGCTGAACAAGCGCTTCAATACCAACAGAGGAATTGATTGTTATAATGCCTGCTGAAGATTTAATTAGCTGTGGGGTTGAATAATATCGCAGAAAAATAATCCCGCTGTCTTTATATTTTTCGCGTACGGCGTCATAACTGATTCTACCAAAATCGGAGGGATGTTCCTTCACTACTAACTTGATTGTATCGTTAGCTTCCCGGTTGTGCCGCTCAATTGCCGGCACAACATAGGCCAGCAGCTCGGCCATTGTTTTTACCTTGGGCGAATTTAATAATACCTGGGTATCATCATGGACCTGAAAGGGTACAAATATATATTTGGCAGGTAGTTGGACGTCTTCCGTCTGACCCTGCTTTTTATTTTTCGTAAATTTTTGATACCATTTGGTCTTCAGCGCGCGGATGGCTGGCCTGACCTCGTAAAGTTGCCGTAGTTTTTCCGGTTCAATTTGAACAGCATCGTAAAAAGAGCGTGATTTGCCAACTAAACTGTTGGCATAATTTACTCCCTTGGCATCAACCGTAGTAGTACCAGGCAAGCAGCCATTCTCAAAAAACAGTGTTTCCCTGCCAAGAATTCTAGCTACCCTTGTTGCTGCCGCCAGCGGAACTAGCGTGCCATTCCATACACAAACAAGATCAATGCTATGTTTTTTTATATAGTCAAAAAAGAATCGCAAGGCTCCATAGGCCTGGGCCTCTAATACTGATTTGCTATGAAGATAGCGCCTAAGGATTCCAAAATTGCGATATTGTCCTTTTATTAGTAAAAACGAAATGATTTCTTCTATGTCTTGCCTGGTAATACCCAGCTCTGAAGGCAACGTCTCCAAGGATGCACGAGTCATGATATCAGCCACTGTGGCTGAGGAATAGTCTACATGATAAATCTGGTAGGAATCAGTAAGAAAATTGCCCAACTCCTGGAAATAACGGCGTTGATGACCGTTTAACGAAATGAACAATATCCGTTTTGTTAAATCAGCGATGTAAATCACCTCTGTCGATATCTAGTTCTGGAAGTACTTTCGCCTTTACCACAATGTTAAATTATACTATAACTGCATAATTCCAGCAACTGTGAATAGACGGTCTCCACACTTATGCCAGCAAGACAATCCCATCCTTTTGAACACTTGCGCTGCCAACAGCCAATACACTGACGGTCAGCTAAAATAACTCTGTGAATGTTGCCATATGGCCCGTTACGGATTTGATCTGTCGGACCCATTAAGGCAATTGTCGGTATACCAAGAGCGGCGGACAGGTGCATCGGCCCGGTATCGCCACCGACAAAAGCTGTCGCATTTTTAATTACATAAGCTAATTGCTTCAGTGATGTCTGGCCCACAAGACTAATGGGAGGTATCTGAACCTGATCCAGTAGTCTTTCTAGCAATGGTCCGTCCCCCGGTCCACCAATAACTACCGGCGTGAATTTTTCCGCAGTGTAAAGACGGTCACATAGCCTGGCAAATTTTTCGGCAGGCCATATTTTGTTCGGCCAATTAGCTCCCATGGCCATAACAACATAAGGAGTACCCGCAGATAACCCGGCGTGGGCCATGATACTCCTGGTCCGTTTTACTTCATCATCTGTGATTACAACTGGAAACACAGGTTGCTCAACCTGGCATCCAAGCTCTCTTACGACATCAAGGTAGCGCTCCACAACATGCCCGGCAGAGTAACTGCCGACAATCCGCCTGCTCAAGAGCTGGCTACCCTCACGCGCGTTTTCATACACTAGTCTAGTACTGGCTCCGCTGAGAAAAGCAATGGCACTGCTTTTGAATAAACCTTGAAGATCAAGGGCCAGGTCAAATCGCCGTGCCTTTAGATCTGCTGCAAATTCCGGAGCATGCTTAAGTAAGCCGCCTAGGGTCTTAAAATTAGCTTTATCAAAAATGATTATTTCATCAATATAAGGATTATTAGTTAAAATATCATAGGCCGGTTTTTCCACAACCCAGGTTATTCTGGCTTGTGGAAAGCATTTTTTCAGGGCCGGCGCTACAGGCAGCGCGTGAATTACGTCACCGATGGCGCTTAGTTTGACGATCAGGATATTGGTATAACTCAATAGGACACCTCCTGGCGGAGTGTGGTAAGCTCGCCTTTTATATTTCGCGGCTGATTTTTTCAATAATATTACTGGATGACCGCCCCGGCACCTCCGGTACCAGCACAATACGACCACCATGGGCAACTACTATTTTACCTTCAGGCAGTGTTTCGATGGTATAGTCACCGCCTTTTGCATAAACATCAGGTTGAACTACAGCAACCAAATTTTCTGCTGTAGTTTCATCAAAAATAACCACATAGTCTACTGCTGCCAGACCGGCAAGTACTTCGGCTCTGTCCTCCTGGCAATTAACCGGGCGGTTTGGACCTTTGAGCTGCTTTACCGATCTGTCACTGTTCAAACCGACAATTAGACAGTCGCCCAGTTGCCGGGCACCTGCCAGATAGCGGACATGGCCGACATGTAATATATCAAAACAGCCATTGGTAAATACAACAGTTTTCCCTGCTGCCTGTAATGTTTTACTGATAATCTCAATAGTTGCACGATCCACAATTTTCATTCGTAATACTCTCCAATCGCGACTTTGAGCTCTTGCGACGTAGCAGTGGCCGTACCAGGCTTGCGCACGACAACGCCGGCGGCAAAGTTAGCCAAACAGGCAGCCTCTACATAATCAGCACCGGCAGCCAGTGCCAGCATCATCGTGGCCACAACTGTATCACCAGCACCTGTAACATCATAAACCTCGCTCATATTGGTTACTGGAATATGAGTATGGGTGCCATTGCGGTTGAACAGTGTCATCCCGTCCGGCCCCTGGGTAATTAAAATAACCTCTGCCTTCAGTTTTGCCAGCATAAGTTCAGCAGCTTGCTGCAACTGGCTGCCAGTCAGCATTTTTAAACCGGTAGCCGCCGCCGCTTCTGATTCATTTTGTTTGACAAGCCGAATACCTTCATAAGCCATAATGTCATAGCGTGAGTCGACAATAGACGGAATGCCCGCCCGGTTACAGGCACTAATAACCTGCTCCCTAATGGCGGGCGAAATTGTCATACTGCCATAGTCGCTTATAATTACAGCCGACATGGCTTGAATTGTTTCTTCAATATAAGTAAGCATCTTTTGTTCAATAGTAATGTCAAGCGGTTCTTTACTTTCACGGTCGATCCGCACTATCTGCTGACGAACAGTAGCCTGTCCGCCAGCCATAATGCGTGTTTTGGTAATTGTTGGCCGCACTGCATCAATAAAAAGTCCATCTGTATTCACTTTTTTGTCACGTAAGCTGTGACTAAGCTGCTCGCCGGCATTATCCTGACCAACCACGCCAACGGCATATACCTGCCCGCCCAGGGCGGCAGCATTATGGACAGCATTAGCCGCGCCACCTGGCACTACGGTTTCATGTGAGTGTTCAAGGATAAGAACAGGTGCTTCACGGGATATACGGGCTATTTTGCCTTCAAGGTAAACATCGGCAACCATATCACCGATAATCATGATTTTTTGATTCTGGAGTTTATCGATATAAGGCACTAAATTTCGAGACATATGTGGAATGACTCCTTTCAGAGTTAAGGGATTACCATTTTATGGTATTAACATCCACTCGAAGTTGATCGCGTTCAGCGCGGTACGTTATTTTCGCTTCCCAGCAATGCAGATTACGATACCAACTATAATCAACATCGTGAACTTCATGGTTGTCCAGATCATAGCTGTGACTAATGCCAACAGCATTCATTTTGTCGATTTTATAGATGAAGCCAGTTTTTAGTTCACGACTCAAATCTGTTTTATCATACTCAAACAGCGCATCGTTATTCTGCGCATAATGATACCCAACCGAAGTACTGAAGCGCTCAGACCATTGTTTATCAAGGGTAGCGTCAAATTTCCAAATATTTCGTTCGGAATCATCATAACTTTCTCTTATATGCTGAACCCCAGTTCCTAAATTTAGCTTGGCACTGCTGCCAAATTTAATCGGTTCATGCTTCAAATAAAGACTATATTCCTGGTGCCAGCTTGTTTTTTCTGAATCACTCCATTTTCCATAAGCAGCAGAAAAGGTATAGTGTATCGGCAGATTACCTAACTGCTGCGGTTTGTAGGAAAATTTAAATTCGGGTTCTTTCTTGATCCAATTGCTATCATCATCATTAAAATGACCTTGGTCAATACTAAAGGTATAGTTTTTGTCGCGATGAATCAAACCATAGCTTGGCTTAAAATTGGATCGCGAGTAATAGTCAAGGTTCACATAGGCTGATACCATGTTGCTAAGGGAGTATTCAAGATGCTGTTTTATGAACGCACCGTCATCACTATCATAACCTAAGCGGGGAAATGCACTGCCCTTTGCATCAGGTTTTAAGGACTGTTCGTATTTAGGAAGAGTAAAGATCACCATCTTGCCAATCCAAACTTTAGCATTATAAGCAATCATTTTATCGCCAGGCCAAATTTCGATTTTGTCAGCACTAATGTGATAGTCGGGAACTTTGGCTGGACAGCCTGTGGCCGTACCATTATTGATTGTAAGCTGACTGGGAGACATACTAATGGTTTCGCCAGCGATATATTTATCCTCAAGTTGACCGTTTGCCTGTTTCATACTGCCTGTTTTAAGTTTATAATTATATACTGTTCCTGTACCATTTAGTGTAAGATCTTTTTGAAAAAACCGGGATTTTTCTTTAATCCGTATTTCGTTTATTTTGGCGTTGCCGTCAATTTGTTCTGCTTCCAGGCGCTGTTCAACGTTAGTGATAATTACATTGCCTTTAGCAAGGATGTCACCTGTTTCCTCGCTGAAAGATAAGTCATTAGCTTCAATTACGATCGGTACTTGGGGGGCGGCAATCTCATTAGTGGCTTTTGTGTCTTTAGCCTGACCAGGTACTGTTCCCCCAAATACTATGGCAAACGCCAATAGCCCCAGGATAAGTTTATTATTATTAGGCATAGCACATACTATTCTCCTATTTAGTAAATATTCGAGCTGGATTTTTGGTTATCTAGAGTTAATTCTACACCTGCCGCACCATTCCTTCCTAGTTTTTTCGGTAATATGTAGAAAAAGCCGCATAAAGCGGCTTTTTCGCAGTTATTTACCGGTTATTTAACTCTAATTCCATATACTTCGGTATCTTCCAGGGTTTGTATATATAGTTGACTGCCAATAGGTATGTTAGCCTCTTTGCCACTAATAAAAGCTCCGCCAATAATGCCAACCGGGCCAAGGATAATCATGCCGGCTACGCTGGCACCTGCCGCTTTAGCCAGCGACTTGGTTTCTTCTTTGGCCTTTTCGCCCAATATGGTAGCAACTGCACTGCCATCTGCAGCACGAACGCTATCAAAGCTTATGTCCAGCTTGGCATCCCGGCCAAAGTTTTTTGCTGATTGAACTTTTAGAATTTTACCAATCCCACTGGCGCCTTGGGGGAATACCAATACGCCGTCGATAGTTATGTCTTCAGCGACGCCTAAAGCCACAGTATCGCCAACTTTGCTTTGTTTGCTGTTTAGTGTGGAAAGGGTTTTTATTTTTATAAGCGTGTCTTTGGGCACTTTCGTAGCAATAACTTCAACCTGACCATCTGTGTAGGCAAGTTTGAGAAGTTTTCTCAGACGCGAATCCACAGATCCTGTTGCCGGACTGCCATTCATTATTGTCTCAAGCTTCTCTACCCGCACTTTTACCGGATTATCACTTACCCGATGTGTCAGTGTCCATTCGACAGCATTAAGTTTGGTAAGTACTGATGGTGCATGTTCGGTTGTTTCAAGAACATGCACATACAAATTATCCACCCGCGGCAGTAACGCTTCCTGCGTTTTACTGCCATAGACTTCTTCTTCTACTTTGTCTATCCTATCTGTTAATGCACCTGTTTGCGTAGTACCGTAAATAGTTTTCTCGATTACCGCCAATTTGCCGACGACCGTAAGCTCGCCAGCTGCTTGTGCCGAAACAGGAACGGCAATTGCCGAAATCATTAGCATAAGTGTAACAAATAGCGCTGTAATTTTCTTATTAACCATGAAAATCCCTCCTTGATGAATTACGTATTTGGAATAATTCGTCATGGTAAAGAAAATATCCTGCCTTTGAGGCAACAAAAAACCCGCTAACAAAGTTAGCGGGTTTTTTGGGATTATTGGAATTAGAATGTGTAGATAAGCTCAGCAAACATATTTTTCTTATCGATACCTTTATCTTCAGTTTCCATATCGTTGTATTGGATACGCATAATGCCGTTTTTGAATAAGGCATATTCAAAACCGTAGTCTATACCTTTCATATTGTCCATTTCCTTATATCCATTCCAATTAGACATATCAGTAAAATCATTCCAGTTTACCGGGTCAAAGCCAGATTCAGCTTTTCTGTAGCTAACATACAGACCGTAGGAATGAACATTTTTACCGTTTGCACCTTTGTACTTAATTCTGCTCGCCCAGGCTTTGGCTGTGTCGCCATTATGGTCTTTATTATTAGCCGTGTAAGAATCGTTTTCGCCATACTCACCGGTAACTGTGAAGTCTTTCCAGCCAGTATATTTCAAACCAGCAGCAACGCTCTTATAATATATTTCATCCTGATCGGCAATGTAAGAAGCAGTAATGTTGAGGTTTTTATTTACTTTGAAATCAATATTACCGGCAGCCAAGTTAAGATTTGTCTTATTAGTGCCATCATATTTCTCTTCTTTTTTGAAAGCATATCCAGTAACTTTAATATTTTTACCGGCGCTTAATGACAAACCATCATTGTTTTGAGTGTTATTACTAAGCAATTTTTGACCAAGAACTATCGGCTGACGCCCAAAGCTATATCCTAAACCATTTATAGTACCAGTAATGTAGGCTTGGTCCAGAAAAACATCGTTAGTAGTATTGCCTTTGCTATCAGAAGGACTACCCCATTCACTTTCACTGTGTAAACGTCCTTTGAAGGTTACATTCTCATCAATTGGTGCCGTCATAGAAATACGCACACGGGTTCTCATATCAGTTTTGTCGCCCTTGTTAGCGCCAGTTGTAGGTGCATCATCATACCACTCATAACGCTCACGAATTTCACCAGTGAATTTTACTTTGGAAGAATTTTTCTCCAGGTTGTCAACGCGAACGCCGAGGTTGTTGAGTTCTGTGCCGAATTCAGCTTTCAGGGCTTCAATCTCTCTTTTGGTTGCAGCGTCGGCTTTGTCGCTGTTAGCCATTGCTTTGGCTACGATAGTAGCAACTTCATAACGGGTAAGGGTTTTGTTGCCTTGGTAAGTGCCGTCGCCGTAGCCGGAGATTACGCCAGCTTGAGCAAGTTTGTTGATGGCGTCATACGCCCAGTGTTTTGCCGGTACGTCGACGAAGGGGTTAGCAGGTGCTGCCAGGGCAGTTCCTGCTACGCTCATTGCAAATACTGCTGCAAGAGCCATAGCGGTTTGTCTTTTCATTGTGTTTTTGCCTCCTTAGATTTTGGAAATTTTATTTTTGAGCTACCCTACTAAGGAGAAAGATTTGTAAGTGTCCATGTTTCCTTACATTTTTCTCTTTGTAGTTTACTCACAGGGTATATATTCTACATTATGTATTATATTCCTGCTTAGGAATTTTTTTTTATAAAAAAACCGCTAACAGTTGTTAGCGGTTTTTGACCAAAATTTAGAAAGTATAGATTAAAGTAGCCCAGAGGCCTTGTTTATCTTTGTTTTGTCCAGCTTGCGGATCTTTGAGTTCCAGATCTTCATACATAACTGACAGTACACCATTTCTAAACACAGTATACTCAACCCCTAATTCCATACCTTTAATATTGTCAAGATTGCCATAGGTTGTATCAGCGTATCTACCGGTATCAAGCGTAGTAATCTCAGCAGGATCGAAACCTTTCTCCGCACTCCTATAGCCTACCCACATTCCTGATGAACCGATTTTATCTTGTTGGGCGCCCCGGTATTTAAGTTGAGCAAACCAGGCTTTTGCCTCATCGCCATTGTTATGGGAATTAGCCTTGTAAGAATCATTTTGGCCATACTCACCAGTTATGGCAAAGTCTTTAATACCTGTATACTTAAAGCCAGACGATATAGTTTTATAACCAAGCTCGTCTTTGTCGGCAATGTAGGATGCAGTCATATTAAGGTTTTTATTGATAGTCGCATCAATATTGGCAACAGCAAAATTCAAATTATCCGTGTCGGCATAGTCGTCCTCGTATATTCCGGTTTCATATTTAAAGACGCCTGCAGCAACTTTTACCTTGTTACCGCCGCTTAACACCAATCCATCGCAATTGCTGGTAATATCGGCAATCAGACCTTGACCCAGCCAGATAGGCTGACGGCCAAAGCTATAGCCTACTGCACCCACGTTGCCATCAATATAGGCTTGTGTCAGCTTAGATTCAGAACCCTCACTACTGCCCCACTTTGATTGTGATTCATAACGGCCATGGAAAGTAACATTTTCAGCTATTGGTGCTTCCATGTTTAAACGCAGACGAGTGCGTTCATTAGTACTATCAAAATTATCAGTATCTTCTCTGTCTTGGTAATCATACCGTGCACGAACTTCACCAGTGAATTTTACTTTAGAAGCATTTTTCTCCAGGTTGTCAACGCGTACGCCGAGGTTGTTGAGTTCGGCACCAAATTCGGCTTTCAGAGCGTCAATTTCTTTTTGGGTTGCAGCGTCGGCTTTGTCGCTGTTAGCCATTGCTTTGGCTACGATAGTAGCAACTTCATAACGGGTAAGGGTTTTGTTCCCTTGGTAGGTGCCGTCGCCGTAGCCGGAGATTACACCAGCTTGAGCAAGTTTGTTGATCGAGTCATACGCCCAGTGTTTTGCCGGTACATCGACGAAAGGATTAGCAGGAGCGGCCAGCGCTGTTCCTGCTACGCTCAATGCAAATACTGCTGCAAGAGCCATAGCGGTTTGTCTTTTCATTGTGTTTTTTCCCCCTTAGGTTTTTTAATTTTTGAGCAGTTACCTAAGAAGAGACTATCTGAGTGGCCATGTTTCCTCAAATCCTCTTCTTTAGCTTGTACTCTTATCTAAGCGCCTGCCTTTTGACAGACGTAAAGACCAGGTAGTTAACTTTATGGGATTTTCCCTTTACCTTGAAATATATTCCTCACTATGCAGTATATTCTACGTCGTGAGATATATTTCCTGCTGTATGTTAAGAAAATGTTAACATAAACGATATTTTTATTTCTCCAATGGTATGACCTCTATTCGCTTACGCATAAAATAAAAACCGCTAACTTAAGTTAGCGGTTTTTTTACTTATGTTATGTTATTAGAAAGTGTAAGTTAGGTGAGTGAAGAAACTTTCCTTATTATTGTTTATACCACCCAGATTATCTTTATATTCCAAATCATTATACTGAACTGTCAGTACACCGTTTTTAAACACAGTATACTCAACCCCAAATTCAGCACCTTTAACATTGTCAAGAATGCCATAAGTAAAATCTTCATATCTACCAGATTCAAGGGTGGTCAATTCGCCAGGATCAAAACCAAATTCAGCGCTTCTGTAACCTACCCAAACGCCCATGGAGCCTACTTTTTCACTTTGGGCACCACGATATTTAAGCTGAGCCATCCAGGCTTTTGCTTTATCGCCGTTAGCAAGATTAGCAAGATCAGAATCATTCTCGCCATACTCGCCGGTTACAGTGAAGTTTTTAATTCCAGTATACTTCAAGCCAACTGACGTAGTTTTATACAAATCATCATCTTTGTCAGCAAGATAGGATGCAGTCATGTTGAGGTTTTTATTTAACTGAGCATCAATATTGGCAGCAACAAAATTCATATCATAGCCAGCGCCAAAGTAACAGAGTTCACCCTCTTTTTTAAAGGCACCTACGGCAACCTTAACTTTGTTGCCGCCGCTTAAAAATAAACCATCATTATTACTATCAATATCGGCAATCAGACCTTGGCCTAACCAGACAGGCTGACGACCAAAGCTATAGCCTAGCTCACCAATTTTGCCATCAATATAGGCGTGAGTCAGCTTAGACTCAGAGTCGTTGCCGCTGCCCCAGTTTGTTTCTGTTTCATATCGGCCATGAAATGTAACATTTTGGTCTATCGGCGCTTCCATGTTTAACCGAAAACGAGTCCATTCTCTAGTGCGGTCCATATCCATCCAGTCAATAGCTTTTTCATCTTGGTTATCATAACGCACCCGAACTTCGCCAGTAAACTTTACTTTGGAAGCATTTTTCTCCAGGTTGTCAACGCGAACGCCGAGGTTGTTGAGTTCGGCGCCGAATTCGGCTTTCAGAGCATCAATTTCTTTTTGGGTTGCAGCGTCAGCTTTGTCGCTGTTAGCCATAGCTTTAGCTACAATAGTAGCAACCTCATAACGGGTTAGAGTTTTGTTCCCTTGGTAGGTGCCGTCGCCGTAACCGGAGATTACGCCTGCCTGAGCAAGTTTGTTGATCGAATCATACGCCCAGTGGTTTGCCGGTACGTCGACAAAAGGATTAGCAGGAGCGGCCAGCGCAGTTCCTGCTACGCTCATTGCAAATACTGCTGCAAGAGCCATAGCTGTTTTTCTTTTCATTGTGTTGTTTCCCCCTTAGGTTTTTTCTTGTGAGCAGTTACCTAAGAAGAGACTATCTGAGTGTCCACGTTTCCTCAAATTCTCTTCTTTAGCTTGTGCTCTTATCTATGCGCTTGAGTTTACAAGCGTAAAGACCAAAAATATTCCCCTATACTTTAATATTACAAATATTTGTAATATTAAATAAATATTTATTATGTTTTTATTATACCACATTATACCTATTTTTGCTTTTCTTTTTTAAAAAAATTTCCAAAAATGGCTATCGCCCTACAAAATAGCGTTCAGCCAGGATTACAGCAACATAATCATCTACCGGTTTAGGCGGAACTTGCATGGTGGTTGGCAGCAAGCGTTTGATACCCCTGGGGGGATGCTCTACCCAGTAGCGCTTGCGGGCCTCATCGGTAGAATGGTGCTCATTGACCGGAATGATGGTGATTTTTTGTCCGTTAACTTTGATCCCTGTTAAGGTCGCTCGCGCGGTATGAGAGGTAGTGCGGTCACCGATAACGACAGTAGATACATTATGAGTTGTGGCAAGAGTAGTCACAACGCCAGACAGGTCAACTGTCGCAGCAATAGTTTTGTAAATAACGCCTTGCTCTTTATGTACTACGGCAATGCCACATTTTTCCCGGCCTGGGTCAATAGCTATAACTATGTTTTGTGCCACTTATTCATCCGCCTCTCCTTAACTATATGCATACACTTTGCAAAAGTTTCCTTTTTTTATTTTATCATATCTATAAGTAGAATACAAAAAGGACGCCCGCAGGCGTCCTTTGAGTTGCAGAATGCTTTATTAGAATTTTACGTTGATAGCAGCCTGGGTACGAGCGCCGCCGTCGATTTCAGTACCATCTTGTTTTTCAAAGTCTTGGTATTTGAGGTTCAAAGTAGTGTTTTTAGCAATTGCGCGGTCATATCTTACTTCAAGACCTTTGTAGCCGTTTTCATTTTTTAGGTTCTGGATATCACTGTGGATGGTGGAGTAAGGAGAGTTTGCACCGTCTTCTACGTCACGATACAGAGCTGTTAAACCAAGTTTGTTGAATTTCAAACCATAAGCAGCAGCGTTGCCATCTGTTGTGCCATCATCAACATTATAGAATTCGCCCAGAGCAGTTACACTGTTAGTCAGTTTAATGCCTATGTTAGCGCCATAAACATCTACACTATTATTGTCAATATCGTAATTTACATAGTCGGCAGTAACATCAGCTGCGCCAAGTTTCATACCATATTCAGCACCATAGACTTTGTTGGTGTCTTTCAGGTTACCGGCAAACATTTTCAGGTTGCCAGCCTGGGAAGCGATACCAGTGATACCGGAGTCATGCAGGAAGCCATTACCAAGTACCAGATCTTGACGGCCAATTGTATTAGTCAGGCCAAGAGCATCGAAAGTTACGTTAGCTGTGTCAAGCTTAATGGTGTTAGTGTTATCGAAGTCTGAACCACTGAAGTCGCTATTATATCCCATGTTGCCGCTAGTCAGACGAGCATTGAATTTCAGATTGTCGTTGATTTTACCGTCAAAGTTTACACGGGCACGGAAATCTGTGTTGTCAAAGCTGTCGCCATTACCATAACGGACACGTGCGTCACCAGAGATTTTAACCAGGTTGTCCACTTTTTTGTCTAGATTGTCAACTTTGACACCCATGCTGTTAAGTTCAGTAGCAAATTCCTGGGATAATTTGTCAACGATTTCTTTTTGGTCGTTGTTAAGGTTCTTTTGCATCGCAGTAGCAACCATGGAAGCCATTTCGTAACGGGAAACGGTTTTGTCGCCTTTAAAGGTACCATCGCCATAACCAGCTACTACGCCAGCTTGCGCCAGTTTGTTTACTGCATCATAAGCCCAGTGTTTTGCAGGTACATCGGTGAAAGGATTCGCAAAGGCCGGAACGGCAAAAGCTACAGTAAGAGCACTAGTCACAACCACTTTTAGAAGTCTTTTGTTCATTTAAAAAATCCCCCTTGAAATATTCTTATTTATGCGGGTGTTGCCACCGGCATACCGGAAGAGTCACCCGCTCAAGGGGGAGGGGTTCAAATGAGTATCCACGTTTCCTCAATCTGGTCCTTCCTCTCTGCAGGGCTTATTCTCGATACGCACCTGCCGCATTCCGCAGGTTTTATATTAACATAACTTCGACACAGTTGCAATGTTTCCTGCTTGTTTCCGTAAGGTATGTTTTGGAAAACTCCTTTATTGGTAAAGGTTTGCAGGAATTACAGGATTGTGTCTGGATCGATTATTAACTTTACATAATCAATCTTTATGCTTGTATATATTCGCATAAAAAAGAAAGAATCCTGCTTAATAAACAGGATTCTTGACTAGTATATTTTGTTAATGCCGAAGGACTACCACACGTTCTTGATTCTTATTTCTATTTGCAGCGGGCCTGCGGTATAGGTGTCATTTTGGGCAACGGCAGTGAGTTCTATGTTTCCAGACTGACGCTTAACCTTGCTGATGGTGTTAAATAGCTGTGATCCGCTCATGCTGCCAACTGTACCCTGGATAGGGTCAGAGAGAATGCCTTTGGTTACGGCAGCTGTATTTACTTTTTGCAGGAAGGCTATAACCATCTCTTCTGCCAGCTCATCGGTGGTTATAGTAACAGTCTCGCTGTATATAGCTTCTCCCTGGCTATATACAAGATAGTTGGGAAACAGTTCAATCTGGCCAATGACTGGTTCACCGTAGATGGTGTTACCGACAGTCGAAATACGGACAATGACCTCTTGATTGGTTTCAGTGATCTGTTTTATTGCTTGGTTAAACTCTGACGTGGCAATCCATAGGATTTCTAGTTTTTTATCGGTAACATTTAGCTTGTCAAGGATATGTTGATTGGTATTATAGATTACACCGCCCAGCTCTTTGGTCGTGTCTTCCTGTGACTGGCCGCCACGAACAATGGAAGTCGAAAGCATTTCACCGGCCCGGAATACCACAGTACCTCTCCGGACAATCTGCAAGCCTTGTTTCAGATTGGAGGTCAACTCATTAAGACGGTCAACGTCTGTTTGCAACGCGGTCTTGGCGGTGTTTAATTCACCGATTTGGCTATTAAGCCCGGCAACCCGTTGATCTAATTCATCTTTAATGGCCTGGAGATTTTTGATATTTTCCTGATAGCTAACCAAATCGCTTTGCGCCACGGCATAGTCGGCCTGCAAAGTGGTTAGGGCGGCTATAGTGCGGTCACGTTCAGCGGTTACTTTGGTAAGTTCGTCCATGATTTGGGTAAGTTGCTCTGCTGTTTGTTTTACTTTTGTACTGATGGCGGCATATTCAGCATTTTTGGCGTCCAAAGCTGCACGGCTGGCTTCCAGTTCGGTTGTTTTTGAGGTAACTTCTGTAGTTAGGTCCAGGAGTTCAGCTTTGAGTTCTTCCATACCGAAGAGGGCTGTGCGCACATCCCATGACACGGCGGTCATAAAGCCAAGGGTTGTGGCAGAAATCAGGATACCGGTAACAATAGTGACAATGATTGATGTATGTTTTGGTCTGAGGCCAAACATACTTAGTTTTTTCTTGCCCACCTTGGTGCCCAGTTTGTCGCCAATATAGGCAATGGCTCCACCCATAATAGCAATAATGGCGATTATCGCTAACCCGTACATGGTGCTCCCTCCCTTCTATCGCGAAGATTTGGATACTAAATATATACCTGCCAGGATACCAATGATATTAGGCATCCAAGCTGCCAAAAACGGATCAATGGCTCCCCCTTTTCCTAAGGCTGTCGCTATCGTCAGGATGATATAGTATATAAAAATGATGATAATGCTCAGGCCAAGGCCAATCGATGAACTGGAACGAGGCGATGATAACCCGAGCGGCGTGCCAATCATGGCAAAAACAAAGCTGGCAAGTGGAATAGCCAGTCGCTGATATAATTCTACTTCATACGCGCTTGTTGCCACATATTCCTGCTTTAATACTGAAATATGCTCCCTGAGTTCTTGTATGGACATATCTTCGGCGTCTTTTTGTTCCCGTGATATACTAACCGGATTCTTCTCTATGGGCAATACCTGTTCGGCAAATTTGAGCGTGCGTTCTACCCGCCCCTCAGCCGAAAACTCGGTAATTGTACCCTCAATCATCAGCCATTGATTATTCTGCCATACAGCTTTTTCCGCGTTCTCTACCCGCACAAGCCGGCTGTCTTTATACTGCTGAACAGCTACTTTATTCATGGTGCTGGTTTCTTCTATGAAATTCCGGGCATAGGTTATCCGTTCCAACTCACCTTGTTTAATGTCTTTGATAATAATGTGTTCCTGGATTTGGGGACCAGTATTTTTTTCTACCTCATAGCGCACAATGTTATTATAGGCTGTGTTAGCGGCCGGCACCAGAGCTTCATTGAATGCAACGGCTGCCGCGCTGACAAAAAATGCAGCAATAAGCACAGGAACAGCCAAGCGGGTAAAGCTCTGACCGCCTGATTTCATGGCTGTTATTTCGCTGGAACTTGATAACCGGCCAAAGGCCAGGAGCGATGCCAGCAGCATGGCCATGGGAAAGGTCAGGACTATAATGCTAGGCAGGCTATAAATAAAAAGCTTAACGACAGTTAGCACCTGTGCGTCATATTGGGTTATATATTTGGTCAACTTAACGAGTACATTGGTACCGATAAAAATGCTTGCGAAGGCGGCTACGCCGAAAACAAACGGCCCCAGCATCTCTTTGATGATATATTTGTCAAGTATACGCATTAGCTTCTCCTACTTGGTGTAAGTTAGCGTCGGAGTGACGTTGCTGCAGGTACGACGCAGCAATCTCACTGTTACAGGGTGAAATTTTGACCCAGGTAGTACTTCTTGGCAATTTCGCTGGTGGCGATGGTATCACTGTCGCCGGCGATGAGGATTTGGCCTTCGTTTAAGATATAGGCATGGTCAACAATGGTTAAGGTTTCACGGACGTTATGATCGGTAATGAGTACGCCAATGCCGCGTTCTTTGAGGTAGGCAATGATCTCCTGGATATCCGCAACAGCAATGGGATCAACACCGGCAAAGGGCTCGTCCAGTAAGATGAATTTTGGGTCGGTTGCCAGGGCCCGGGCAATCTCCACCCGGCGGCGTTCGCCGCCTGACAGTTCGGAGCCTTGACGCTGACGAACATGAGTGACGTTGAATTCTTCCAGCAGACTGTTCATTTTGTCTTGGCGTTCGGCTGAAGTAAGCGCTGTTGTTTCCAGGATGGCCATGAGGTTATCCTCTACTGTCATTTTACGGAAAATCGAGGCTTCCTGGGGCAAATAGCCGATACCGAAACGAGAGCGCTGGTACATAGGCAGGCTGGTAATATCTTGGTTGTCAATATATATTTTGCCGCTGTTGGGGCGTTCCAAGCCAACAATCATGTAGAAGGTAGTTGTCTTGCCTGCGCCGTTAGCACCTAATAGGCCGACGATTTGACCCTGGTTAACACGAAGGCTGACACCGTTGACTACATTGCGGTTTTTATACGTTTTTATTAAATCGCGGGTTTCAATATACATATCGGCAACATCCTTGCTCTATTTTGATTACTTCGGTGTAATAACTAATTTGCTGCGGCCGCCTTGGGAGTCCATAGCTTTTTCATCAAGGCGTATAGTGAGGGTTTCACCTGTCAGGACATTGCCTTCCTGAATGGCGCGGGCATTGCCGTTTAAAATGACTTTGCTCTGGCCTTTGGGCTCGCCGTAATAGGTGGCCGTATTGGCGGTAGCATCTAATTTACGGACCGGGCTGACTAAGTGGACAAGGCCAGTGCCTATTGCTCTGTTTTCCGGCAGGAAGGCTTCAATTTTGTCGGCTGTCATGGTGCCGTCCGGCAGCTCGATTTGTCCATTTTGGGGAATTAATGCATATTGCGTATCGGCAGAGTATTCCACTCTGGGACCAGTAAGGCGGTTTTCACCTTTTGTCAGTACGACATCACCGCTGGCAATAAGATAGGTGTTGTTTTTGTAGGTTTCCACTTCAGCAGCTGTTAGGGTGACATCCTGATTTACAGCTGTGACACCGCCAGTAATGCGCCCTTCCTGGCTATTGGTGTTGTACTGGGCTTTAGCACCTGTGATTACTGCCTCACCTTGGGTTATACGAACCGTGCCGGTGGCGTTAATAATGCCTTGTTTGGCATCATAGTCGATAGTATCGGCAACAAGTTCAACCGGTGTTTTGGCCTCAGGCCGCGGCGCCGCCATGGCGAATAGACATGTAGCACTTATGAATAATGCAATAACAAAGCAAACTCGCTTTTCACTTTTCATCATTATTTGTTAGCCTCCTGTTACTACCTTGGCGTTACCTTGGACTTTTACTTTTTCCAGGTTGGTATCAGCATCGATTTTGTCGCCGGTGATGATGGTATCACCCCGGGTTAAGGTGATGCCGCCTGTGCCGGAAAAGGTCTTGGATTGTTCCTCATAGCGGCCCTGGGGAGCCGTAAATACAGCACCCTCGCTGGAGGTGGCTTTGATATCCCCCTGCAAGGTAATGTCATGAGTCTTGGTATCAAGAATACCCTCTTGGGCAATAATATCCACTTTACCGCCTTTTTCCTGATAGAATATTCCTTTAAGTTTTTTAAGAAAAACCAACTTGCCACCTGCATCAACTTCGATACTTTCAGCGTTTAATTCCCATACCTTTTGGCCATTTTTCTCTTCAACAATGGAAGATCCGGCAAAGGTTAGATTAGACGCCGGTTGTGGTGTGGTTTGCTCAACGGCTGGAGTGTTATCAGGCAGCACCGGTTCTTCCCGGAAAAAATAATAAAGTCCCCCAGTTACGAGCAGTAAGGCACAGGCAAGGCTTACATATGCCATTTTGTTCACTGAGACTTCACCTCTGTATTCCAGCGCTTTTTAAACCAGACCCATTCGTCAGGATAGGTCCTGATTGCGGACTCAATGATTTTGGTCGTACGTTCTGTCAGATTATATAGATCGGCATCAGGATTGCCGGTGTCTTCATAGTAAATAGGTGGCTGTAATTGGATACGGTGTGTGCCGTCCGGGTTACGGGTAATAAAGCCCGGCACTACCGGCGAATTAAATTTGCGGGCAAATACGGCCGGTCCCAGGTGGGTTGAAGCTTGCTTGCCAAAGAATTCAATAAATATACCATCACGACCGGCGTCACCATCGGCAAAAAAGGCAAGCATCTTGCCTTTTTTCAGAGCTTTGGCAGCACCAATGATTTCACTGGTGCCACTGGCAAAAATCTCAATGCCAAATAGCTGTCGGTTTTCGTTCAAAAGACGGGTATGCTGGTCATTGGGCTGACGTTTGACAATGTCGGCAACAGGAAAACCAGCCATAGCCAATGCTGCGCCAAACCATTCCCAGTTACCAATATGAGCAGTTAAAAAGACAACTCCTTTTTGCTGGGCCAGCGCGTCGGCAAGATAGTGGCGATTCTCAATGGTTACATAGCTTGCCAATGTTTCCTTGGTTAAAGCAGGCATATAGAGTACCTCTATAAAAGTCTGGGCAAGCTTAATGAAGGAGCTTTTGATGGTTGCTTCTGCCAGTTCCGGAGTTAAACCCAGACGTTCTTTGATCTGCCTAAGAGCACGGTTGCGCTGTTTGGCGGCAATGCGGTAATATAGACGGCCTAGCAATTTGCCGCAGGGCAATAGGACAGAACGTGGCAGCAAGCACACGAAACGGCTAACTAGCTTCCAAGTATGGTATTGCCATTCATTTGACATGTGCTCCGGCTGTTTTTATAAACGCCCATCGGCATTGTTGCTGCTGAACATTTCTAAACATCCTCCACCTCCTGCACTACTTCAATTACTGGGTCATCATAAACCGGTCTGAAACCATATACTCGCTGATAATTTTGTCCCAAACATTTTGGGATTTCAAAATATACTCGATAATGTCACGGACAGCGCCGTTGCCGCCTTGGCGGGTGGCGATATATCTGGCAACAGCTTTAACCTCCGGCACAGCATTGGCTACCGCACAAGGCAGCCCGACCTGTACCATGACCGGCAGGTCGTTAATGTCATCGCCAACATAGGCAATCTGTTCAAGGGGTAAGGAATGCTTTTCCATAAGGCTCTGCAAGGCAATCACTTTATCGGCTGCGCCCTGGTGAATATCACCAATTTTCAGCTCGTTGGCCCGCCGGTGTACAATTTGGCTCTCGCGTCCGGTAATGATCGCTGTCTTGAGACCGGCCTTGTGGGCCAGTGCAATACCCATGCCATCCTGGCAGTGGAAGGCTTTCAGCGCTTCACCATCCTGACCAAAGATTATATGTCCTTCTGTTAACACACCGTCAACGTCAAAAATGATTAATTTAATCTGCTTAGCATGATGGCTATTATTCATTATACCACTCCTTGACGTAATAAGTCAGTAAGGTGAATAATTCCAATGGCCCGAAATTCGCTGTCAACTACTGGCAGCAGCGTGATAGGGCGCGGCTGATTTTTTTCCATCATGTTAAGCGCCTGAGCAGCTAGTTTATCTTTGGTAATGGTGCGTGGCTGTTTCGTCATCAGCCCGGCTACCGGTTTATCGAGAAATTCATGGCCTTTTTCCAGACTGCGGCGAATGTCGCCATCAGTTAACAGCCCTACCAACTGCATGGTAGTCAGTGACTCAACAACAAGGACTGCGCCAAGTCCTTTGGCGGTAATGGAAAATAAAGCTTCTTTTACGGTCTTATCTGGTGTTACTATTGGCAGTTCTTCACCGCCATGCATAACGTTTTCAACTGTTAGCAGCAATTTGCGGCCCAATGCACCACCTGGATGGTATAAGGCAAAATCCTCGGTCGTAAATTTGCGTGCTGATAACAGTGCAATCGCCAAGGCATCTCCCATTGCCAAAGCGGCTGTGGTACTGGCGGTAGGTGCCAAGCCAAGCGGGCAAGCTTCCCGTTCCACTGCAACGTCGAGAAAAATATCGGCATTTTGGGTTAGTGTAGATTCTTTCCGGCCGGTCATGGCAATAATGGGCGTACCAATCCGTTTGAGAGCCGGCAGCAGACCAATCACTTCGTTGGTTTCACCACTATTTGAAATGGCGATAACAATATCCTTGGCTGTAACCATGCCTAAGTCACCATGAATGCCTTCGGCAGGATGAAGAAAAAAGGCCGGCGTACCGGTGCTGGCCAAGGTTGCGGCAATCTTTTTACCAATAATGCCTGATTTGCCCATACCGGTAACTATCACCCGGTCATGACAATTTAAAATCATGTTCATCGCGGCGGCAAATTGGTCATTGATCCTGGGAATTAATGCGCGGATAGCCTCCGCTTCAAGTTCCAGGCAGGCGCGCGCATGTTCAATTGGCATGAGAATTCCCTCCTTGGTTACTTGTGTTTCCGCGCAACGTTATCAATGGCTAATACATCTTGCAGTAAAGCCTCCACTTGGTCAATGTAGAGCATGTTGGGGCCGTCTGATTTGGCTTCAGGCGGGTTATCATGTACTTCCATAAATAGTACATCAATGCCTGTCGCGACAGCAGCGCGGGTCAGGTAAGGCACAAATTCACGCTGGCCACTGGAGGTCGTGCCGGCACCACCAGGAAGCTGCACACTATGGGTGGCGTCAAATACCACCGGATAACCGAGCGAACGCATAATCGGCAAAGCGCGAAAGTCGGCTACCAGGTTGTTGTAGCCAAAGGTTGCGCCACGTTCAGTCAATAGGATATTTTTGTTTCCGGCTTCTTCTATTTTGGCAATAACGTTTTTCATATCCAGTGGAGCGAGAAACTGGCCTTTTTTTACATTGATAACCTTGCCGCTGCGGGCGGCCTCATATACCAAATCAGTCTGACGGCAAAGAAAGGCGGGAATCTGCAGAATATCAAGCACCTCAGCGGCTGCTTCAATCTGGGTAATGCAATGAATATCACTCACTACAGGTACATCTAACTCTTTTTTTATATGAGCCAGGATCTGCAGGCCTTCTTTCAAACCAGGGCCGCGGAAAGAGTTATAGGAAGAACGGTTGGCCTTATCATAAGAAGCTTTAAAGATATAGGGAATGTGCAAGCGGTCAGCAATTGCTTTGATTGCCCGACCGATCGCTAAGGTACGTTCGGCATCTTCAATAACACAGGGCCCGGCAATCAGGGCAATAGGGCTTTGCCCACCAACGGTGATGTTTTTAATCTGTACTGTGTTCATAGATTACACCTCCTAAAATATTCGTTCACTTTTTCTAAGTCTTCCGGGGTATCTACGCCGATGGATTTAAAGTCGGTTTTAAGTACTTTAATCTTATAGCCGTGTTCCAGCGCCCGTAACTGTTCCAGAGATTCCATCTGTTCGAGCGGGGTCGGGATCAGAGCGGCATAGTTAAGCAGAAATTCGCGGCGATAGGCGTAGATGCCAATATGCTTGTACACCGGCAAACCACCCGGCAGTTTATTGCTGCGAGGATACGGAATGAGTGAACGGGAAAAATACAGGGCATAGCCGGTAAGGCTTGCCACTACTTTGACCGCACTGGGCAGATTATACTCATTTTTATCCATTTCTGTCATTAGGGTGGCCATATTTAGTTCAAGATCCTTATCAAAAGCACCTGCTAATAAATCAATAACTTCAGGTGCAATGAGCGGTTCGTCTCCCTGGACGTTGATAATAATATCCGCTTCCGGGTGTTCTTGGGCCACCTCAGCCAAACGGTCAGTGCCTGTAGGGTGGTCAGGCGAAGTCATCATTACCTGGCCGCCAAAGTCCTGAACTGTCTGGTACACTAGCTCATGGTCGGTGGCTATTAGCACGGCTGTTGGCCGTTTGGCTTTTTTTGCCTGCTCATAGACCCGCTGAATCATGGGTTTGCCGGCAATCAGGGCTAGCGGCTTGCCTGGCAGGCGGGTGGATGAATACCTGGCAGGAATTACACAAAGTATGTTCATGGTTTTTGCCTCCAAATCAAAGCTTTAGCACTCTCACGCCTCTTTATGTTTGGCTACATTTTTTATCATGTCCTTTAGTTCTTCATAGCCGTCATGAAATCTGACTTCAATAGACAATACATACACTGGCAGAGGCCGTTCAGAGTGAATAAATTCGGCAGGAATTTTAACAGCATCCTTGTCGGTGGTAATCAATGCCTCGGCCTTGTTATCAACTGCTTTTTGCATGATTACCTGCATCTCGGCCATGGTATAGTCGTGGTGGTCCGGATAGCGGGCAGCGGCAACGATTTTACCGTATAAATCAGTAATGGTTTGTTCAAAGGAGGATGGATTGCCAATGGCCGAAAATGGGAAAACTGAGCAACCTTTAATGACTTCCAAAGGCACTGTTTCCGACCGAACCCCCTTGTACCATTCTTCAATTTCAATAAAACACCGCGGGGTATGGGTGCTCTCAATAATTAGCGCTGCCGGATTATATTTTCGCAAGGTCTCCCTGATGGCGTCTCTGGCCGTGTCGGTAGACTGATCCACCTTGGTCAATAGAAAGGCATTGGCTCTGTTCAGGTTGGTGAGCGGTTCGCGTAATGTGCCTCTTGGCAGTAAAAAGTTATTACCAAAAACATTGATGGTATCAATTAGCACAATGTCAAGATCGCGTTCCAGCTGCCAATGCTGATAAGCATCATCCAGGATAATGACTTCAGCGTTTAGGTGCTCTACGGCGTAAGCGCCGGTAATGGAGCGGTTGCGGCCAATGACTACCGGTACGCCTGGCAGGCTCTTGGCAAGCAGATAGGCCTCGTCGCCTGCTTCGGTAACTGTCATGTAAATTTTATGACCATCAGACACAACACCAACTTGGCCCTTCCAGCCAGCCCGGTATCCCCGGTTAAGAATGACAACCCGGTATCCTTTATCGCGAATAAAAGCCGCCAGGCGCTGAGCCGTCGGGGTCTTGCCTGTCCCGCCGACAGTAATGTTCCCCAGACTGATAACTTTACAGGGAAGTTTGTACCGCTGCAGAACACCCCAGCGATACAATGCCAGCTTGCACTGTACTCCCAGTCCATAAATGAAAGACATGAAGCGAAGCACGCCAATAATCACGGCTGCTAACAAACTTTGTTTCTCGCCGTGCACTAGTTTATATAGATATACCTGGAGCGCTTCCCGCTGATTCATCATATAGTTTCCGCCTTTTCCTTGGACTTTCACTGCTGCCTGTTTATCAGAGCTATTTTTTGCTGCAATATTTCTTTTAAATACAAGGCACTTTTATGCGAAGCGCCACGATTTTCGTTGATAATCATAAGTGCTTCCTGACCAATCGCTTGTCTCTGCTCAGGATTATGCAGCAGCTTGAGCATTGCTTCGGCTAAACCGGCACTGTCACGAACGGTCAGACATACCCCTCGCTCAGAAAACAGCGCATATGTCTCTTTGAAATTAAACATATGCGGCCCGACTAGTATAGGTTTCCCATGAGCGGCTGGTTCTAAAATATTGTGACCGCCATGGGGGATAAGACTGCCGCCAACATAGACAATATCACCCAGACCATAGATTTTCCCCAATTCGCCGATGGTATCAACAATGATCATATCAGGGTTCCCGGCCAGTTTGCCTGGCATTTTGGTACGCCTTACAGCAATAAAGTTATATTTGGCTGCTAACTCAACAAGCTCATCGGCCCGTAATGGTTCACGCGGAGCAACTATAAACTGGGTATGGGGAAATTGTGCGCGAACCTCATTGAAGGCCGGAAACAGCAACTCTTCCTCACCCCGGTGAGTACTGCCTGCTACCAGGATTTGATCAGCGCTGCGTAGCCCCAGGGATGAGAGCAGTTGGCTCTTATCTTCCAGACTAAGTTCAGTATAGCTTTGGTCAAATTTGGTATTACCGGTAACAACCACCCGGGCCGGATCGGCGCCTAACCGGGTAATATATTGGGCATCAATGTTGGATTGCATGCAAAATGTGACAACAGTATCCAGCATATCAGATAGTACCCGTCCAAAGTAAATATAGCGATTTACACTCTTGTCGCTAATCCGGCCATTAACCATCATGGCCGGTATATTGAATTTCCGGACAGCTTTGAGAAAATTCGGCCACATTTCGGTTTCTACCATCAAAAAAGCCTGTGGCCTGATTTTGGCAACAACCGAATAACTAAGAAGCGGTAAATCCAAAGGGAAAAAGATAATACCGTCTGCTTCCGGAATAATGCGTTTGGCCATAGCATAACCACTAACAGTAACTACCGATACCACAATAGGGATACCTGGCAGCTCCCGCCGTATTTCTTTAACAATCGGACTTGCCGCCACAATTTCGCCAACTGACGCGGCGTGTACCCAAATAGCCTCTTTGCCGGCAACTTTTACCAGGGTTTCGACCGGCAAGACGCCGAAGCTCTGCTTCACCCGCTCTGCAATCCCCTTTTCCCGGACAAAACGTACAACAAATACAGGCAATACCAGGATGACTAGTATGACTGCCAGGATATTGTAAATAAAATACATATTGATACCTCGCCTCTTACTTATCGGCAAATTGCACTTGGTACAGTTTGCTGTACAGACTTCCTGCCGCCACTAATTCGGTATGGGAGCCACATTCGATAATTTGGCCTTTTTCTATAACTAAGATAACATCGGCGCGCTGAACGGTAGATAAACGATGAGCAATAACAAACGAGGTTCTGCCAACCATCAGCTTATCAAGTGCTCCCTGCACCAGTTTTTCACTTTCGGTATCAAGCGCCGAAGTGGCTTCATCCAGTATCAGTACACGGGGATCTTTGAGAATAGCCCGGGCAATGGCAATACGTTGGCGCTGTCCGCCTGAGAGCTTGGAGCCGCGTTCACCAATCTGAGTATCATACCCTTCAGGCATTGCCATGATAAACTCATGGGCGTTGGCAGCCTGGGCCGCTGCAATCACCTGATCTTTATTAGCTGCAAGATCGCCATACAATATATTTTCATAGACCGAGCCGTTAAAGAGCACTGTCTCCTGCGGCACGATGCCAATTTGTTCGCGTAAGGAATTCAGGGTGACGGTTTTAATATCATAGCCATCAATAGTAATACGGCCTGCAATTGGGTCATAAAAGCGGGGAATAAGGTTGGCAATCGTAGTTTTTCCGGCACCACTGGGTCCGACAATGGCAATCATTTGTCCGGCCTCGGCCACTAAAGATACGTTGCTAAGTGCCGGTTCACCTGGTTTATAAGAAAAATCAACATTTTCAAAGGCTACCCGCCCGGTAATACGCGGCAACTCCCTGGCTCCCGGCAAATCCTGAATTTCAGGCACAGTATCAAGGACATCGAAAACGCGCTGTGCCGCGGCCAGGGCCCGTTGGA
Source organism: Sporomusa sp. 246TCP1 (assembly GCF_057319775.1). NCBI lineage: Bacteria > Bacillati > Bacillota > Negativicutes > Selenomonadales > Sporomusaceae > Sporomusa > Sporomusa sp. 246TCP1. Next base: position 3,665,623 of record NZ_CM170492.1, read on the forward strand.
TGTTGCCATACACCCGGCTAAGACGTTTGATGGGATTACTGATATTAACGGCGTAAATTAAAAAGGCAATCAGCGAGCCTGCTGTCAGACTGCCATTGATGACCTCAGTGCCACCATACCAGATAATAACGGTAATTCCAATAGCGACCAAAAATTCAACAACCGGGGTCAGCGTAGCCATGATTTGGGCCGTTTTCATCTGGGCGCGAAAGTTGGAATAGTTTTCACGATTAAAGCGTCCTATCTCGTAGTCTTCACGGACAAAGGACTTAATAACCCGTACTGCCGCAATGGTTTCCTGTAGAACAGAGGTAATATCAGCCGCCCGTTCCTGCATGACCCGGCTGGAAATGCGGAGACGTTTACCAAAAATCGTAATGGCCTGCGCCACCAGTGGTAACGCAATAAAGGTCAGCAGCGACAGCTTCCAGTGCAGGTAGAACATAGCAGCCATGGAGCCCAGCAGTGTCATGCCTTCGGTAAACAGTTCAATTACACTGTCAACCAACGCATTCTGCAAAGCGCCCACATCATTGGTAATATGGCTCATGATAGCTCCCGTCTGGCGTTTTTCATAATAGGATAAGGATAATCGCTGCAAGTGACGGTATACGGATTCCCGGATATCAATAATGACCTTTTGTCCAATAAAGGACATTAAATAGGTCTGGCCGTAAAAGAAAACACCACGCACCATATACACTACTACGATGCCGATGGCAATTTTGTTGAGCATCGCCATATCTTTGGAAGCAAGGACGCCATCAATTACATCCTTGATAATCCAAGGCACGTACAGGTTGGCGCCGGAAGCAACTAAAATACACACAATAGCCAGCGCAAATCGCGACAAATAGGGACGTATGTAGCTGATTAGTCGTAAGTAAAGCTTCATGTAGTTACCTCTTTTTTTCTGCACGCTACTTCTAAGATGACCTCTGCGACTCGTTTCACGGCGCCAGTTTGGCCAAGCTTTGCTTTTACTTCAGCCAAGTCTGCCTGCGTTTTAGTGTAAACTTGACTATCTGTAAGAATTTTCAGCGTTTCGGCCGCAATGTTCTCTGGATTAGCATCATCTTGCAGTAATTCGGGGACAATACGGCGCCCGGCAATAATGTTTGGTAACCCGATATTAGGTATTTTAACCAAAAACTTGCCTAGAAAATAGGTAAGCGGAGCAAGTTTATAAATAATGACCGTAGGCGCTCCCATGATGGACGTCTCCAGGGTAGCTGTTCCAGAAGCTGCTATGGCGGCATTCGCCAAACCCATTAGGTCATAGGTATAATCGGTTGTTAAGGTAACAGGCACTTGATAACTGCCTATTATATCTTGCAGTATTGCCTGGGAAATTGTCGAAGCTACAGGTAAAAAGAATTGACAGTCCGGCAGCCTTTTCCGTATTATCTGACTGGCCCCCAGCATTACCGGCAGTAGTTTGACAATTTCCTGTTGTCGGCTGCCTGGCATTAACAATACAAGCGGCCGGTTCTGATCGGCTGTAAAGTGCTCATAAGCAGCTTCTTTGGTCATAGCCGGTTTTACAATATCCACCAGTGGATGACCAACAAAAGTAACATCCGCGCCGGCCTCTTCGTATACTTCAGCCTCAAAGGGAAAAATGGCCGCAACTTTATCCACTGTCCCGGCCACCCCTTTGGCCCGGCTGCGCCGCCACGCCCACGCTGAAGGGCAAATATACGACACAACCGGAATCCCTTTTGCTTTTGCAATTTTTGCCAGACGCATGTTAAAGTCCGCATAATCAATAACAACAAGCGCATCCGGACGTTCTTGGTCCATAAGGGCCGCCAGCTTATCCCGCAGTTCAAATAGCTTTCCTAAATTTTTTACAACTTCCACTAAGCCCATAATTCCCTGACCGGCAATATCATAATCTACTCGTACGCCTGCAGACCGCATGGCTTTGCTCCCCATGCCAAAAAGTTCAATATCCGGCTGCAAAAGTTTGAGGGCGGTCGCCACACTGGCGCCATGCATATCACCTGAGGCTTCGCCGACTGAGAGCATGATTTTCATGGTGGTGTCCCCCCTATTGCATAGCAACGATGGTTATGTTATTCATGTTAGCTAATTCAACAACCTGCTTTTTATCCACTAACAATGTCTTGCCTGCTTCGATAACCAAAGCTACTGCCCCTGCAGCAATCATGGTTTTTAGGGTATCCGGCCCCACACTGGGAACATCAAAGCGGGTATCCTGCTGTGGTTTAGCAGCTTTGGCCACTACAATACCGCCGCAACCAAGTTCTCCCCCCCGCTTAATACAGGCATCGGTGCCTTCAATAGCTTCCACAGCCATAACAGCTTTATTTTTTACAACAACAGTTTGACCAATATCCAAACCGCCAAGTTGACGGGCCATAGCCAGGCCGTACTCCATATCAGCTTGTTCCCCCGGAGTGGGCCGGCGGTTTGTAAGTACACCGGGCGGCGGCATAAGCTGACGAATAAACTGCGTCTGGTCAAGCACACCCACACCGGCTTTAGCAAATTCCTGCACAAGCGCCAGCATGACAGTGTCATCATTCAAATCCGGCAGTTTGGCTAACAACTGCTGCATACGCGCATCCGGGCGCGCTGTGCCGCTGAAGAGATGCTCCTTGGTAACCTTGCCCAGCATAGTAACTTGCTGTACGCCGTTTTGTTGCAGCAGACCAATCAACTTATCCAACTCACCCAGGCCAATTGTGTAAAAACGGGTGACGGCTTGTTCCAGTTCTGCTTCCACCCCTGGTGCCACAGCTATGGCTATCACGTCAAAACCCATGCCGCGAGCGGCACGGGCAAATTCTACTGGTAACCGGCCAATTCCGGCAATTAATCCGATTATATTCATAATGGTTTCCCACCTTATGTAGTTGATGCGGCACACTGCCGCATCAAGCACTGTTATCCTGTACTCTCTTTACCTATAGGTTTTGCTGAGTAGCATTTACCTATGCACTCCTAATTATCTGATTCCCTGCGTCCACGGCAAATACCGCGTTCTGCGTTGCGAAGAAACCGCAGCATATGCTCGACTTCTTCACAGGCTTCCAGTTCCTGTTCCATTACGGCAATGGCCTGAGGCAGGCTAAGGCCGGAACGATAGAGCGTTTTATAGGCTTTTTTCAAGTTGCTGCGAGCAACTGTGCCCACACCGGCGCGAGCGATACCAACACTGTTTAAGCCGCATACTTTAGCCGGATGACCGTCAACAATTACGAACGGCGGAATGTCCTGTACAACCTTGGAAGCACCGCCAATCATCGCATTCCGGCCAATTTTCACAAATTGATGCACACCGGCCAAACCACCGATAACGGCACGATCCTCTACAACTACGTGACCAGCCAGGGTTGCAGCATTGGACATAATTACATGGTTGCCAACAATACAGTTATGAGCAACATGAGTATAGGCCATCAGCAGGCAATTAGAACCAACCCGGGTTTCTTCCCCTTCGCCGGTAGCGCGATTAACTGTAGCAAATTCACGGATCTTGGTATTATCCCCGATAAACACGTAGCTTTTTTCGCCACGAAATTTCAAATCTTGCGGTTCAGCGCCGATAGAGGCACTGGGATAGATTACGCAGTTTTTGCCAATACTAGTCCAACCGTCAACCACTACGTGAGCGCCAATTTGCGTACCGTCTCCTATGAGCACATTTTCGCCAATAACGGCATAAGGCCCGATTTCTACATCTTTACCAATCCGGGCATTGGGATGGATTACTGCTGTTTCATGTATTTTATGCAATGGTATTACCACCGATTCCGGTTTCATATCAAAATCAACTCCCCACTAGAATTAGAACTATATAAGCATATTATATATGTCGTTTATTGTTATATATATTCCGACTGGACAGTCGAAAAATGACATGCCGATTTTGGGCAAAATAAAGCCATACTCTCTAAAATACGTACATTACTGGCATTTATCAACCGTCTTTCAGTATTTATATCCGTTTTTCAATCATTATACTGCTGTAAGTGCAAACAAAAATTCGGCTTCCGCCACAACCTGACCGTCAACAGAGGCTTGTGCCCATAACTTGCCGATTGAACCGCGAATTTTCAGAACCTCAGCTTCCATTAGGAGCTGATCACCAGGCGTAACCGGTTTTCTGAATTTAACCCGCTCCATCCCCCCAAAAACAGCCAGCTTGCCACGGTTTTCCTCAGGATATAGCATAGCTACACCGCCAACCTGGGCCATAGCTTCCAATATAAGAACTCCCGGCATAACCGGTTTTTGCGGGAAATGTCCTGCGAAGAAATGTTCATTGATGGTTACACTTTTTATGCCTACCGCCCGTTTCATTGGTTCAAGTTCAATAATACGGTCCACCAGTAGCATAGGATAACGGTGCGGAATAATGGCTTGAATCTCTGTTGCTGTCAAAATCATCTAGGAAACGCCTCCTCAAATCTTCATCACATACTTGCTTTTACAATCTCTTTGGCTAACGCCGTATTAAGCGCATGACTTGACTTTACGGCAATAACATGGCCGGCAATACGGCCGGCTAATGCCAAATCGCCAATTACATCTAAAATTTTATGCCGGACCAGTTCATCAGAGAACCGTAGCGGCGTTAAGCAATTTTCATCATCATATACTACTACATTATCCAGACTGCCTCCCAAAGCCAACCCTTGTGCTTTAAGGGCCTCTACCTCGTGCATAAAACCGATGGTACGAGCCGGAGCCAGTTCCCGGGCAAAAACTTCAGGAGTTATTTCATAGTCACCAAACTGAACGCCTAACAGTGGGTGCGGGTTAATTGAAGTAAAGGTGATGCGAAATCCGTCATAAGGTAAAATAGTAATAAATTTTTCAGGATAGCGCACTGTTATGGCTTGTTCAATGATAATGGGCGGACGACGCAGTTCAGAGAGTACCTGGATGCCTGCTGTTTCAAATAGTTTAAGAAAAAGCAAGGAACTGCCGTCAGCTACCGGTGGTTCCACAGAGGAAATTTCCACCAGGCAGTTGTCAATACCCATCGCGGCAAACGCAGCCAATAGGTGTTCCACGGTAAAAACTCTGGCCTCGCCAGCCTCGAGCGTAGTTGCCCGCATGGTATTGGTTACGTTGCTTGCCTTAGCCGCAACATGAGGTATACCAGTAAGGTCAGTCCGGGCAAATACAATGCCGCTACCGGCAGGTGCCGGGTTCAAAGCAATGGTTACATCCCGCCCTGAATGCAAGCCGATACCGGTATAAGTTACTCGCGAAGCTACTGTGGTTTGGCGATCCATAGGTTTCCTCCTGAGTTGTCTAAGTCCAATTAATTTTACAGGATATTGAGATTTTGTGCAAGTATGTTAATAAACTTAAGGAAACGAATAGTTATGCAATACATTTACCAGCCAGTGTACGGGCACTGGTATTGAGTTGGTACTCAATAAGTTCTTTATACTGACGGCCAACGTGAGAAACCGGATTAACAAACACTTGGCTGGGAATACCAGACTCTACGACAGTGCCTTTTTCCATCAGCACAATACGGTCTGCTACATGTAGTGCAAAAGCAATTTCGTGGGTCACCACCAGCATAGTGGCCGCCCGGTATTTTGCCAGTTCCTCCATAACGACAAGAACTTCTCTTACTAACATGGGGTCAAGGGATGCAGTAGGCTCATCCCACAACATGAGTTCTGGTTCAAAGGCCAGCGCCCGGGCAATGCCTACCCGTTGCTGCTGACCGCCGGACAGTTGCTCTGGTTTATGGTCCTGCAACTGTTCCATACCTACTTTGGTCATGGCAGCAAGTGCCTTGTCATAGGCCTCCTCTTTGGCTTGTCCCCCCATAACTAATCCCAGCATAACGTTTTCAATCGCGCTAAGACGATTGATAAGATTAAAGTGCTGAAATACATAGCCGATACGCTTACGCACCTTTCTTAGCTCATCCTCCCTTAATTGGGTAATGTCCCTGCCATCAAAAACAATCGAGCCACTATCTGGTTCAATCAGGCGATTAATTGTCCTGATGGTTGTTGACTTACCACAACCTGACGGCCCCATGATGACAACAGTCTCACCAGGTGCCACTTCCAGGCTAAGGTTGTTGACAGCGACCAGACTGCCAAATTTTTTATACAGGTTCTGGATGGCAAGCATACTGCTCACCTCCATTCTAGTCACATATTACTTAAACTTTACCTTACGTTGGTTCAACTTTTGCATAAGACCTGGACGGCCGCTGGGAATAACAATCTCTCGCATGACTTCGTCGAGAGACAGACCCAGTGCTTCACCGGCCATAACCTCTTCGCCGGCAACCGGGCTAATCTTTTCGGTATAGGCAGCCACTAACAAGCCAAGCAATGCACCGATAATAGGCACTCCAATCCAAGGCAGGTACGGAATACCACCGCCGGCGAGAATGAACATGGCTGTCAGCATAACTGCACCTACGCCCATACCATAGCGACGCTCAGGTGCAGTAAAAGCTCCAGTCATACGCTTTGCTACTTTGCGCCAGCCTGTGGCAGGCAGCTTTTTCGCTAAGCGCTTACGACGAATGACTGTCATGATGGCTGTGTGGTCCAGTCCCAGGAACAAAATGGTGATAATGATGGCTGTCATGCCTGCCAACACTCCTCTTACTTCATTAAGCACCTGGTATAGCTCGCCGCGCGCGTTGGGTTCAATTACACCCAATGCAGTCGAATATAGTGATACGTTATTATGTCCGGCCTGTGCATAAACAATAGGGGCCACAGCCTCTGTACCGATACTGCTGGTTGTCAAAATCTGAATCCTGGCACCGGGAATAACTTGTCCGGCGATAAATTTATCCAGTAAGGTAACTGAATGACTGATTTCATCATCTTTAAGATTAGGCACAGCGCTTGCCAGATATTGAACCTGAGCTGTAATCAAGGGCACATTAATTTCCTGTAACCCATTAAGGCGGACATTGGCATCTGTCAGTCCCCGCTTGGCTCCCTGCGCATCAAAAGCGCGCAATGTACCAAGTGTTGTTTCTCCGTTTGCAACAATGTTGTCAATAGCTGATTTAGCCTGGCGGGCATTAGCTGCCACACTATCAAGAGAGGCCAAACTGGAACTTAAACTGCCCAGATTTTGCTGTGCCCCTGTCAGCGTGCTGATAGTCGAGTTGACATCACCATTGAGCAACTTTAATACCTGCAGACTTGTAACCAAACCGCCGATGTTACGGGATGAGCTGTCAAGCTGATAACGGATACCGCGGGTGTCAATACCAGCCAGAGCATTGGTAGCAGCCTGAATGGTACCACCTGCCACCTGCAAACTTGATAAAGTGCCTGCTAACGCGTTTACACTGCCGTCATAGTTATCAAGTGCACCCAGCGCAATGCCGCTCAGGCTTTTGGCATCTTGGGCAAAACCGGGAATTTGTCCGACAAGCTTACCTGTCTCGCCTAATGCATTTCCCAGTTCCTGCCGTGGATTTTTATAGGTGGCGATAGCAGTTTGCGCTCCAACTACCTCTTTTTCTAATTTATAACCTGGTGTGTTGCCTAACTTGGAAGCATCACCCTGGGTGATACGACCTTCTGCCATGCCGTTGGCAAGAGCAGCTGTGATTTCCACAATTACATTGCTTTTTTCCGGTACTTGTCCAGCCTGAGGCAGCTGCGCAGCCTGACCCTGAAAGACAACAATATCCCCTTTTGCCAGTTTAATGCCAGCAGCCGGGGTTAGCGTGACTTGGGAAGCATAGGCTGACAGGAACCGTTTCAATTCGATCATGGTGCTGACCATATAGGTCATATCATCATTTTTGCCGTCAATCGATACATTCTGTGCATATTCCAGGTGCAGATCTTTTTGCATGGCTTCTGAAATACCTTCACCCAGACGTACTGGATTGGCCGGTTCGCTACCTACCGGAAAGGTAATTTCAATAACTTGATAGTCTTTTAAAATATTTTTGATACTGTTGCTTACAGCTGACGACTTATCCAGTGAAGTTAAAATAACACCAACACTGCTGCCATCACGGAAAGCAAACCGAACACCCTCCATTTGCATGATACGCTCAATCAACATGTTCTTTGCACCGTCTGGCACGCCGCGAATATTAAGGCGCGGCTCAGTCATCATGCCGACACTGCCACCGCCTGGGATGCTGCCAAAGGTTTTCGACAGATTTTCATATATTTCTTTGGTTTTATATTGGTCAGGCAGAGTAACATAAAAAAACGATTTGCCGGTAACTGTCGGTCCTTGAGTTACCGTGCCGCCAGGAAACACCTCGGCAACAATCTTGTTCACCTGTATGGCTGTATCGTCTTTCATTTCTTCCCTGACTTGAATTACTAAGTCATATTCACCATAGTCACCCACAAGGCTGGCTAGTGTATTCGAAAAATAGGCATTAGCGGCCATGGAGACCGAACTAGCTACCAATGAGCCGATAATTACACTTACAGTAAGCAGCGTTACAATGTCTCGTTGAATAGAATCCTTACATATGCGTCTAATTGTTCTCATTATTTTCATTTTTAACATACGTTTTAGTCACCCCATTTCTGGAGTACATTATATCACATATATCAGTTTTATGTAAATAAGTATATCAAAATTACTATATAATTTATATACATTTTTAATATAATAGTAATGCTATAGTCCACGATACCGTTAACCCTTTGCGTACTTTGGTGTACTTTGTGTCCCTTGCGGTAATAACAGCCTCTGCATTTTTTTACTTTCTGTTATATATAAATAAGCGCTATCGCGCCCTTGAGGATACGGCTCTAACCGCAGAGTACACAGAGAGCACAGAGGGGAGATGTATATCAAGAACATTCCCTCTGCGTACTCTGCGTCTCTGCGGTTCAAAAAACTTATACTTTTTTATCTTACAAAAAAGCAAGTTTGCCCTGTTGGGCTGTCATCGCAATGACCGGGATGGTGGTACCGTTTCCCTTTACAGTCATTGCGAGCACCAACGTGGCAATCTCGCTTTTTCTACTTACAACATTTATCTTTAAAATCAGGCGGCACCGTCTTCCAACGGTTGTGCAGCCAGAACCATTCCTGGGGATGCTGTCTGATATGCTGTTCAATAATTCGGGTCAAGTGCTGGGTAGTATTACGGATATCCTCAGCACGGTCCTCTGTTTTAGTAACCAGGACAGGTGGGTGAAGGATGGCGATGTGGGTACCATCCGGGTTCTCGGTGATAAAGGCCGGTACTATGGGGGCGTTGCCCAGTCTGGCCAGTGCGGCAGCCCCTTGCGGCGTGGAAGCCATACGCCCAAAAAACTCTACAAATACACCACCGCTGTGATTGTCTTGATCCATTAACAAACCGATAATTTTGCCTGATCCCATCAGCTTGACCATTTCCCGCACCCCTTGCTTATAGGTGACATGCATACCGGCTTTGGTACGGTATTCATTAATAAAGGTATCCATGGCAGCATTGGTCTGACGCTGGACTACGGCCACTAAAGGAAATCCATGCATGGCCAGCGCTGCCCCTAGAAGCTCCCAATTACCACTATGTGCGGTAGCCAGTACAACTCCCCGTCCCCTAGCAAGCGCAGCTTCAAGATGCTCACTGCCTCTAAGGGTGACATACTTATTAATGTTGTCTTTGTTCAGTCTGGGCATGTGGAGTACTTCCATAAACATCGGTCCAAAACGAATTCCACTGGTCTTAGCTACGGTTGCCGCTTGCTCCTCAGTAATGCCAAGACCACGGCTGATGTTATCAATAGCCATCTTCCGGCGCTTTTTCGATACCAGCGGCCAACAAAGCCTGCCAATAGCCATACCCAGGTTACGCCGTAAAGCTCGCGGCAAAATACATACAAAACGGCTTACTATTTTTACCAGATAATACAACACTTTTTGTCCCTCCTCGAAGCTACGGCAGGGGAGCATCGGGACGGTTCTGCCGCTTCTTTTTTAGTTTTCTGGGAGCCTTGGGACGGTTCCACAGTCCCCCCTTTTTAGTAGGTAAAGCTGGCACCAAAGTAAGTCTGATGCTCGCGGTGGCCAACATCAACTTTAAGTCCAGGCACTACTGCCACACGCGCGCCATAATTCATGTCATTGCCATCCCATTCGGCAATCAGCGTTGTTGCCGGAAAAACATTGTTGCCGGTAAGTATGCCTAGTGGGTTAATGGTCTTTTCCACGGCAGCAAATACGCCATCATAGCGGCCATTGCCAATACCGGCATGAATACGGAATCCGAAGGGTAATGCTTTGCTGGCAGATACATAGGCTGTGCGCTTGTCTAAATCGGCAATATCTTCAACGCCAATAGCCACACCTGGGGTTAAGACGGTTTCCGGAACCAGACCATACTTAGCATTAACATAGGTGTGATCTTCGCGACCGGAGTCGTTATCATAACGAAATCCTGCTGCACCAACTTCAAGTTTGCCAGTCAAATTCATAGTAAAGGTACCAACACCACCATCTTTTAAATGATGGTATCCCAAAGAGAATTGCCCCTCCTGCAGAACATCGGCAGAAGGAGTATTAATCAGGCCTGTTGAGCCATTGACAGAAGGTGCCGCGAATACAGGCGTCGCCGTCAAAAAAAAGGTTATAGCCGCAAAAATTGTTTTTTTCATGAGTGGTTCTCCTTAATAGAAGTGTAGTTTTTATGGTACGAGTTTATATGTATTCCCCATAAGGCTCCCAAATCCTGCTTACCATCACTGCGTAATTTATGGAATTTAAAAAACGGTTATGGTGTATCATTTTGAGTGATACACCATAACCGTCCACTGCATTCTCACTTACTTAGGTTCCAGTTGCGCAAGTCTTTGTTCGAGTTTGCGAATTTTTTTAACTAGTTCCGGCAGGTGACCGATGGCGGCTTCGGAACGAAGCCATTCCTGGTGCGGGCGGGCAGGAAAACCGGCACAGAAGGAATTAGCAGGAATATCATTAATTGGAGCGGTACGGGCGGCAAATACACAGTTGTCACCAATGGTTATATGCCCGCTGCAACCTGATTGTCCGGCAAAGGTAACATTATTGCCGATTTTGGTGCTGCCGGCAATGCCTGTCAGTGCCACAAAGAAGCAGTTTTCACCAGCTACTACATTGTGAGCCAAATGTACCAGGTTATCAATCTTGGTGCCTTTTCCAACAATGGTACTGCCGGTTGTGGCTCTGTCCAAACAAGAATTGGCACCAATTTCAACATCATCTTCAATGATGACATTTCCCACTTGGGGTACTTTTTGATGGCGGCCACCAACAGTGACAAAACCAAAGCCATCGCTGCCGATGACAGCGCCGCTTTGAACAATAACCCGGTTACCGATGTGACAGGTTTCACGTACGGTGACATTGGGATAAATGATTGTATCATCACCCACAGTCACATCCCTGCCAATATAAGTATGGGAGTAAATAATGGTATTATTGCCGATTTGGACATTATCTTCAATGACGGTATGGGCCATAATAGCCACCGCTGTTCCCAGTTTTACATTAGTCCCAAGAACAACGGTCGGATGGATACCGATAGGTATCGCCGGTTTAGGAGTAAACAAAGCAAGTAATGTGGTAAAGGCCATCCGGGGGTTAGTTACCCGGATAGCCGACTTGGGAAAATCCTCCATTGTATCAGGAATGATTACCGCTGCGGCGGCGCATTTAGCGGCTTTGTCAAGATGAGGAGATACAGCAAAGGTAATGTCACCAGGGCCTGCATCCTCAATGTTTGTTATACCGGTAACCTCCCTGTCAGCGTCACCAATGACTGTTCCGTTAACCAATGCGGCAATCTCAGCTAATGTTTTTTTCACTGGACGCCTCCATTTATTGCATTTTCTGAATAACGGCATCAGTTATATCTGTACCGCCTGTAGCTACACTGTTTTTATAAAGTACAACGCCCATCTTTTTCTCTTGGCTTACTTGCTCAATGGCCTGTTTGATATTAGTGTCAATCTGGGTTTCCAGCTCTTGTTTGGTTTTTAGAAATTCACCATATGCAGTTTCCTGGCGTTTTTGAAATTCTTCCGCGCTGATACTGGCTTTGTCTTTTTCCAGTTGGTCACTCAATTCTTTGCCTTTAACATTAAGCTGATCTTGAAACTGTTTAATTTTCGGGCTGTCAGACATAACTTTATTTACATCAAGAACACCAATGGTCGTTTGGCTATTACAACCTGCAAGCGCCAAACCAGCAACAAAAACAAGTACTAACACCAAAGCAATTCTAATTTGCTTATTCATGAAAAACTCCTCCTTTGGAACCCTCATCACTTAATTATAGTATATGCACGCAAATTATTTCTTAAACGCGGCAATCACCGCGTTAGTAATATCAACAGCCTTAACATTAACTTGATATCCTGTCAATACAGTGTCCAAACGGCGTTCAATTGCCACTTTGGCCGTTTTATCACGGATATCATTTAAAATAGTTTCTTCAAGCACATTGATTTCTTGTTGTTTCATGCCCAGTTGCTGCTCTAGCTGCTTATTAGCCGCAGCTCCATCCGGGGGTTTTATTGCCTGGGCTATTGGGGCAGACAAATTGGCAGTTTGAGCCAGTATTTTGGCATTGAGCTCCGCATTTACTTGTTGGGCATAGGCGGCAAGTTCCTGCTCGATAGCAGCTTTTTCAGGTGCTAGCAAAGCATCTAAGCTTTGACCCAACTCATTTTCTTTGGCTGCCAGTTTTTGGGCTTGCTCTGCTTTCAACGCATCCAGAATCTTTTTTGCTTCAGCCGCTTGTTTTTCATCCAGCCGGACAGTTTGTAATTTTAGCTGTTGATTAAAAATCTGTGGCTGATATTCCTTATCCAGTTCCTGGGCATAGGCCTTAAGCTCAACCGATAGTTCACCATGAACTTTATCAGCTTTTTTGGCAAGCTTAGCCTGCAATTCTTGTTGTTTTGCTGCCATTTTGGCATTAAATTCCTGTACAGCTGCGGTTTGGAGTCCATCAGCAACACTGCCTTGCAGATCCATGACTGGTGTTTCTGTGGCATTACGCGCTTGATTAACTTGCCCGCTTAGTTGTTGGCGAAGGGTGGCTGCCTGTTGTTTGAGTTTTTGCCACTCCTGATATTTAGGATGAGCATTTACGGCCTTATCCATGTCGATTACGCCAACTTGGGGCACTTCGGGGGGCTTGGTTTCAGGTGTCGCCGAACGGGAACAACCTGCAAAGAAAGCAGTACTAAGGATCAGGATTACCAGAAACCGTATTGGTGTTGTTTGTTTTTTAGTTGTAAACACCAAATCACCCTCTCTAGTGTTAAGGTTCAGGATTACAGGTTTGTTTACGGTAAGGCTAAAGCCGAGCACAGACTAAACCGGCTCGGCTCAATTTACCGGAACCTTATATTATTTGCCGGTAATTTTTTTGCTAACATCGTCTGTCAAATCCTGGGCACCATAAACTACGTTGCTGACATCAAATACGACAGCAATTCCTTTGGCATCAGCTACTGCTTTGATGGCTGCATCCACTTTGTCCTGAATTGGTGCAAATAATTCTTGTTGTCTCAGTTCAAGCCGCTGCATAGTTTGTTTGTAATAGTCTTGTTTTTCTTTATCTGCCATATTAGCTGATTTGGATTCAAATTCGACTCTTGCTTGTTCTACTTCGGTTTTCATGGTTTCTTCTGCTTTGGCCAGATCAGGATGCTGTTGTACTAGTAGCGACCTGTTTACTTTGCCGATATTAGATTCACTACCAGCTTTAGCCGCATGGCCTGTACCAGTTTGAGAAAGCGCCAAACCAAAGACCCCCAGCAAGAATACTGCAGCTATCGTAACAGCAACCATTTTAGCAACTTTTTTGTTTTTAAACACTTTTTTTCCTTCTTTCCTGCCACCTGGCAATAAATTTTCTCCTCCACTTACCAATTATAACAGGCCCTACCCTATTCAGCAAGTCTACAAATTGGCTATCATTCTAAGCCAGTTTTCTTTTTCAGTAATAACATATTCAGCACTTAGAAACTCATGCAGCTTATATCTGACCCCAAATTCGTAGTAATCAGTTTTAGGCATATCTTCCAGACGAATCGTCCAGTTGGGGCCAAGGTAGTGATTAAGCCATAGAATACTTCCATTTTCTGAAATATTGTACTTTAGACCGGCTACAGTATTTTCAGTAAATTTATGACCCCAGCCTGGTTCAAACTCCCAATTCATGTTATTAGGGACAAACTTAATTTCCATAAAAACTTCATCCCGGCTGCCGGTAAATTTACCAAAATGAAGTTTCGCCAATGTATTATCTTTCTCTCGCCCCATATCCAGACTGCCTTCGAGAATTACCCGGTATTTGGTAGTTTCGGCCTGAAGTGTTATTGCAGTATCAACACCGGGATTTACAACAGGAGTTAATACCAAGCCATACTTTTTAACTATGGGGTGCTTAGCCGCCGTATTTTGTATCTCAGTGGTAAAATACTCTTTATGCCGCTCCACAAAGGCTACCGGCAAACCATGCAGCATGTCCGCCGCTTCACGGACAGGGGGCCTGGCCTCAGCCAGCAAGATATTGGGAATGGTACTAGAGCGCAGTGAAAGTTCAACATTATTAATTGTTGGTCCTGTGGGAATTAGCGATAGTTTGATGCTTGTATGCTGCCCGGCAGTAATCTCAAGATTACTGCGGAATTCCGGTAGTTCGGTTGCCAACCATTCGCGGATAACCGTCTTGGATATTCCGCCTGCCCATTCTACTGAGTCTACAGGCAAGCCGATCAAAACATCGGCAACTTGATCTTCTATTTTACCCATGTCATTTTTGATTAATGTCATTACCTTAGGTGAGAGGCCACCAATGTCAATTTCAAGCGAAATGTCGCGCACGACATCACCCCAGGGTCTAACTGCCACTAAAATATTGGTACTGGTACCCGGAGTTAATCTAACTTGCTCGACTGTATAACCAATAAGCACTCTGTTGAATATATCCCTGACAAGATCTTCATAGTTGGCTTGATTTGTCTCTACATCACTAAGGGTTCGTCCAACAAGAATCTGTTCTCCCACTGTCATAATACTTGCGGTCATTCGCTTGGCAATTCTGGCAGGAGGCGGCTCAGCAGCTGCAACAGTTACCACGATTTTATCCACTGTCTCGGTTTCAGCTGAACCGGCTCCCGGCCATAGGCTCAGCAAAGTGAGAACGCTGAGAACTAGGAGTATCTGGCGTGGGCATTTTCTGCTAATAACTCGCACCTCCCTCTTAGTAAATGAGTCAGGCCAGTGGCCTGACTCATTAGCTAATGTTTTAGAACTGACCGCCAAAGCTGAAGTGGGTACGTCCACCCTCCTCGCCTTTAGCAAAGTCGATACGAACCGGCCCAATTGGCGTTGTCATACGGATACCAACACCAACGCTGGTTTTAAGGTCATCGAGTTTGTAACCGCCACCGGTCCAGGCATTACCAATATCAGTAAATACTACACCCTGAATTTTGCTAATGACCGGGAAGCGATATTCGACAGAACCGGCAAGCATTTTGTCGCCTTTGTATTGTTCATCCTCATAACCGCGGAGTGTATCGGCACCGCCGACTTCAAACCGGTTGGCATCCGAAATATTACCATCGGCATAACCGGCCGTGAGACGGGTAGCGATTACGTGGTTAGGCCCGGTTTTGAAATATTTACGTCCTTCGAGAGTATATTTGTTGAAATTAAAGTCGCCGCCTAAACCGGCAAATTCGGCGGACAGAGAGTACCTTGCTCCCTCAGACGGAGCAAAAACGTTATCCCGCGAGTCAAACACCCGCATTAACGTAATGCTGCGGGTCAGACCATAGTTATCTTTGAGATATTGTGGATCATTAAAATAGTTTTCTCCACTTTCCCATTCTTCATATGTGTCTTTACGGTTTTTAAAGGTGACATAATTTTGGATATATTCACCTGACGGACGGCCCAGGGTAATGTCAACACCTTTACGATTTTTGTCATAGGTTGACTTCTCATCATCAGTGCCGTCATAGTAATCCGTATACTCATTGGTCAAGTTGTATACGCTGAAACTCAGCGAGGTTTGTTTGCTGTCAAGCCAGGGGCGGGTAAAGCTAACTTCATAGTTTTTGTCGCTGGCACCGCCAAACTCCCAGTGAAATTTGACTTTGTCGCCACTGCCCCTGAAGTTGTTGTCACCCACCTCAATAATACCAATCATACCGTCAGATTTGCTGTAACCGCCGCCGATGGAGAAGGTACCTGTTTTCTGTTCAACAACTCCTGCCTCAAGCACAACAGCATTCGGCTCTTTACCAGGATTAAGTTTCATATTAACATCTTCGAAATAACCAAGGTTGTACACTTTTTGCATGCTGCGTTTGGCATCCTTTACATTGAAAGGTTCGCCTGGTTTAACTTTCATTTCACGGGTAATAACATTGGTTTTGGTTTTATCATTACCTTTAACAACAATACCTTCCAATACACCCTCACTAATGGTCAGTGTCAGTACACCAGCCGGGCTCATGGCCACATCAGTTACCTTTGCCAGGATATAACCCTGGTCATGGTAGTATTGTTCAATAGCCCGAACATTGGTGTTAAGGGTTCTGGTGTTCAAAATACTATCTTTGCTGGTAGTCACTAATTCTTTAATTTTGTCTGCAGATACTTTGGTATTGCCTTTAACAACAATGTCGGCTAACTTTGGGTTTTCCATAACGGTATATACCACGTTGACGCCTTCAGGCACTTCATTAAAGTTGGCTACTACATCAAAAAAGTAGCCTAAATCGTAGATAGCCTGCATGTCTTGTTTAACTTTCTCGGCGGTTAAGGTATCACCGGGCTGAATTTTTACCACACCCTTAACAGTGCTTTCGGCAACGTGATTAATGCCGGTAATTGTTATGGCTGTAGCCGTTTTGCCTTCAATATTTGCTGCTGCATAAGCAGGCAGAACTAACGAAGCGGTCATGCTTAAAACAAGCGCAGCAATAACAAGAATTCTGCAGCGTAGAACGTTCTTCATCTATTACCTCCTTATTTATTTGTTATTGGCCTCGCAACGATTGTCCAGCTGTGCGGATTAGCTTGTTAATCTCATCCGTTGTCAGGGGAACTTCTTTGCTTTGGTCGGCATTGGAAGCGGATCTTTTTTGTTCTGATGGCTCCGGACCCTCATAAGTAGACTGTACAGTCTGTTTATGAGTTGCAGGCTGAACAACCGCACCTGTTGTAGCTACTGGTAGTGAGGCAGACGCTACAGCCGGCGGAACTTGGACGGAGCTTTGTTCTACCGCCGGAACTAACTGTTGAGTCTCAGCTATTAGCTGTACTTCCTGTTGCTGGCGCCCTCCCCACCAATAACTGACACCTACTCCGCCAATAGCTACCGTCACAGCCAACCCCAAAGCCAGACTATGCCGCAGCACCGGATATTTGTAGCGCCACTGCCGGGAACGGTTAACTTCCCTGGCATGGGTGAGTTCAGCCTGAGCTAAAAACAAGTTAAGCTCGCCGCGAATGTCTTTGTCTTTGTCAAAAGCCTGTTCAGCCTCTGAAAGCCATTGCTGGGCTGAGTTTAAATGCCTGTTAACATTTTGTTTACAATCCGCCACATTCACCACCCCTATTATAAACACTATTTATACTCCTGTGAAGAGGCCAGATTCTGGTCATTAGCAAACACGCAAATACGGGGAAATATCGCATTTATCTCGATTTTAATCGCTATTTCGGGTAGTTTTGACGTATTTGCTGGTTATTTTGAAGTCGCCTTCGGCGTGTTTGGTAAAACACGCTACCTTAATTTCCGGAAACTGGCGAGAAAGGTTCAGCTGCGAGGCGCACCGGAGAAACGTACAGCGCCACGTACAAGGCGTACGCAAGCAAGCGTTTCGAGGAGCAACACCGTCGCCTACGAAAATACTTTACGGCAGTTTGTGGCAGTAGTCTTGTTATAACAGCCCGTGCAGATGGGCGTTTATCGCCAGTTTCCTACCAGTTTCCCATTAGCTTGGACATCATCCCTCGCAAGCGCCTGATTCCCTGTTTTTGCAGACGATAGATATGTGACAGGCTAACCTCCATTGCAGCCGCCAACTCTTTGGGCTGGCAGTCATCAAGAAACACGCCCTGTAAGACCTGCTGCTCTTTGGCCGGCAGACGATCCATGGCCGTTTTGAGTTGCTCGACAAGATAGTTCTGCTCTGCCTGGGCAGCTACCTCCGCCTGAGCGTCAACTAACAAGTCAGCAATTGTTGTCTGGTTCGCCCCCTCGTTTAGCGGGCTGTCGATATGCAACAAGCTGCCGTCTTCGCCTTTCAGGTGATTAATAATCCGGCCCTTAATGCGATGCACAGCAAACAGGCTAAAAGCTACCCCCCTGGTATGGTCATATTTTTCAACAGCTTCAATGAGTCCCACTGTCCCTTCCTGAATACTATCCAGCATAGCCGGCTCAGGCAGACGCCAGCGCATGGCTGTTTTAAAAACCAGGGGCTGATAGCTTTCGATAAGGCGACGGCGACTTTCCAGGTTGCCGTCCACCTTATAACTCTGCCATAAGCTCTGTTCTTCTTCCGGTAACAAGGTTCGAATATTTTTCAGTTCGGCCAAATACTGACTGAGAATCATGGTATCCACCCTTTTTAGAAATTAGCTCTTGTCTCGATTATGAATAGCCCATTATTCGTTCCCCCAAAGGTTCCTCCGACGGAAAGGCGCTTGTTCAAATCATAACGCAGACTTACACTATTTTTTTGCTGATCAAGATCCATGGTATAGCTTAGTAGCAATTTATCTGTTAGATATTTGCCTATTTCCAGATTGTATCCCTGGAAACTGCTATCGCTATTATCTTGACTTTCCCGACTACTATAGGTATCAAATATTGATGATTTTGCCAGCCGAAACTCATCAACCCCCAAAGCATTTTGCATGGAATTCTCTATCTCGGCAATAAAACGCATCTGCAAGCCGGTATTCAGCAGGTTGACTAACTGATCATGGCCTAACACACTGTCATGTCTGGCCTGACTATTTGATTTAGAAAAATCACCGCCGCTGAGCGTCAATATTGACATAATTTCCTGCTGGCTCATGGCTGGGTCAGAGGTTAAAGTGAGATCCATCGCCGTAGCAGGGCCATTGATCACCAGATCAATGCGGGTTCGTTGCAGTTTGGCGTTAGCCTTTAACTTAATTATCGGTATAATTGAATCGTATTGGGTAAATTCGGCGCTGCCACTTTCAATGTTAAAACGGTTTGTCAGGTATTTTACCGTACCGCGCCTCGCTTCTATGCGACCAGCAGCTCGCGGCTTTTGTAATGTACCGGAAAACTTCACTTTACCCGCAGCCCGGAAATCATAAAGATATGGATTATACATCCGGACTTTATTGCCAATGACTAGCTCGACATTCAGCCCGGTATCCCAAGCAAGCTCACCGCCTTCAGGCACCGCCGGTATATTAACGGTAGCATCTTCAATGGTCAGTTTCCCTGATAGTTGCGGTTTTCCTTTTTCACTAGTTAATGATACCACACCATCTAGCGGTCCGGCAAAGTATTTGTGTTTAATTCCCAAATGATCCAAGCTTAATTTGAGGTTGTAATTATCAAGCGCTAAGCCATTTAGACGGGCAGAACCGTTTAACGCATAGGAACCGCCCCCCATTTGTCCATCAAAGTCGTTTATAGTAATTGTATCATCTTGAAACCGAATATCAACCCCTACATTTTGGATAGGTTCATTAAGGTCGGCCAATTTAATGGTGCCCTTAACTACTGTTAGGTGACCATTTAAGGCAGGCTGGGCCAATGTACCGCCAACACTGATTTCACCGGTAGTTGGACCAGTAGCCCAGGCCACTTCTTTTGTCAGCATCGGCAGTATACTTAGATCCGCATTATCAAGGCGTAGTTTCAGATCCATTCTATCGGTTATATCAGCTTTGCTGCGGCCCTGGCTATTGAGGGCTTTTAACGGTACTACGCCATAGGCGCTGGCTTTATAAGGTCCGCGCGCCAAAAACAGCTGATTAACATGAATACTGCCTTGATTATAGATGAATAACCCGTAAAGATTATCAAATTCAGCGTTAGCAACACTACCGTCTTTGATCTCCAACGATACGGCTACATTGGGGTCGGCTGTTTGGCCGGTAGCCTGGGCATTAAAGCTAAATTTCCCTTTGGTCTCAACGGTTGTATCAAACAAGGCCGGTAAAATTCCGGTCTCAATATCGCGACCACCAAATTCCATATCAATAGCCCCATTCAGATCGGCCTGCCCTCTGGCAACAAGTATCCCATCAACCCCTTGTTTACCCATAAATTTATTGATAGTAATAATTTGGTTAGTAAGCTCAGCATCAATGTCGATACTGTCAAGCGAATAGTTTTTGATCTGTCCCCTGGAGATGGCGCCGCGTAATAGCACGTCGGGATTGGTTATGCTGCCATTTAAGGCAATTTCTCCGTTAAGCCGGCCGCGAATACCTCGCTCCGGTATATTAGCTATCGCCAAAATACCGGCCAATTCACCATTTTCCACCTTGAGCAAGCCGTCAATTTCTTTTGTATTTAGATCAGCAGCCCCCGCGAAAACGTAGTTGCCGGTACCTTGAGCAAAACGGAGTTCGCGTATAGTGGCGTGTCCGTCTTGATACGTTAAGTGCGAAAAAATGTTTTTAATCTCCTGACCGTTCAACAGGACTAGCGGCGCTTCCAGTTGTCCTTCCAGTCTGGGGTTAGCCACAGTACCTGTTACTTGACCACTAATATTCACTTTGCCTATAACTGGGTAAGGGTAATTTACCCGCAGTCTGCCAAGTTTTACATTTTGGGCGTTTACAGCAAAATTTAAACTATTATCAGCTGCCACTGTCCCAGATAGTTTTATGCTGGTACCCAGTGATACTACATCCAGATTATTGACAGTAATAGCACCATCTTTACGTTCATAAGACCCCTCGGCTTTGGCAATAAGCTGACCATACAGACTTCCTTGCGTCAAGATAATTTTTCCTTGAAAGTTTGGATTGCTCAGCGGCCCTGTCAGGCTTAGCTCGTGTTCCACATTGCCTGTTACTTTTAGTTCAGGCATAATCATTCTGGCAAATGTCTCAGCCCGGGCGGCGTGAGACATTACCCCAAGATTAAGCTGCGGCTCAGAGCCTGTCAACAGGATTTTGCCGGTAACTTCATGGCTGGCGGTGCCGTCGGTAAGGAGAACCTGATTCAAAGTTACCTGTTGGCAATCGGCTGTAAGCTTACCTGTAGCTGTTCCTAATAATTGTTCATTGGCCTTTAGGTTGGCAATATCGAAAGTAAGGGCAATGACCGGGGCAGCTGTTGTACCGGTAATTTCACCGTCAAATGCCGCTATTCCGGCAAAATTACTATTTTTCACAATAGCATCGTCAATATCCTGCAATGCTATCCCCTGGCCGCTAACCTTCATTGTCAGCTGCTCTCCCTGCAGCATGCCATTGGCGGCAACATAGCCTGTTGGCAGCGCTGCATTAAAGTATTCTACTGTTGTCTTGTTGCCACTGCGTTCGATGAGAGTTGACATAGTATTGTACGGTATCCCATTGATGTTCCCTGCAGCCAGGGTCACAGCAGCCATACCGGCCATTGATTGCCAGTCACTGCCTTGCCCGCTGACAGAGAGATTGACTTTTCCCCGCCCACTTAGTTCCAGTGGTAGCTCTTGAACAGCAGCTACATCCAAATTTTCACCAGCAAGCTGCAATTGATAGCGGCTGCTGACAATATCGAATTCTCCCTGCCCTTGTACCTGCCCACCAAGCATACTGGCAGAAAAATTATCAAGCGTAAGAATATTGCCGGCAAATCTGAGGTTTGCCTTGGCTGTTTGCAAGGAATAGTTGGCAACTGTCCCCTGCGCTGCAGTAACTTTAGCAGCCACAACCGGATCGCTCAGTGTCCCGGCAACCGTAGCTTCAAACTTAACTATCCCGGTAACCGGCAAATTTCCGTTAATGACCGTCGGATCAAAACCAGGAGATCCTACCTTCAAATCAAACACCGGCTGGTCACCGGCTATGCCGATTTTTCCCAACACAGTCACTGGCTGACTGGCAACAAGCGCATGATTGCCTAATATGTAAACACTTTCATTAGAAAACATAACATCACCTTGCGCCTGCTCAACTGGTATACCTGCCACCTGTGCCGCAAGGTTATCCAGGCCGAATTTCCCGGCATAACGCAAGCCAGTAGGACTGTTAGTAACTGTAACCTCTACCTGTTTGAGCAAACCGGCGATAAAAGTAAGTTCTGTACCGTCAGGTACCAATGCCTGATAATTGACTGGATCCAGCTGCTCTGCTTTGACTGTCAGCCATAGGCTGTTTTTGGAATTGTTAAGCGAGCCTTGTATTTGCAGTGGCGAGGCATTATGTCTGGCGGTCAAAATTGCATCAATGGTTTGACTCCCGTCGATAGTAAACTGACCATCAATCTCATCAAAATCCCATTGGCCTTTGCGTGAACGGACTTGAATACTTGCCTGTTCTAAGACTACATTACCACTAAATTCCGGGCTGTCAGGCTTAGCTTCCTGCTTTAAACATGCCGCATTCCAGGTACCATCAGCTTCTTCTACCAATACAATTGCCGCTTGCGTAAGTGTGATTTTTTTGAGAGCATCCATGGTCGTCTGACCACGCAGCAAAGCAAATACGTTATAGGAAACAGTAACCTGCTTGATAGCCGCCATTTCCCGGCCTTGCTTATCAAATATTGTTACATCATCTACGGTAGCTGAAGTGAGTCCTGCCGTATGCAATTGGCCAATTGTTACCTTGGTTCCCAACGAATTGGTCAACTGGGCAGCTAAGGTTCCTTCCAGTTCAGCAAAAACAGTCTGACTGTGGGTTGACCACCAGCTAAAAACAGCCAGCCCAGCTATAAATACTATTATAAGTAAAGCAATTGCTTTGATTCGCATCGTGCGCCTCCTCGGCTTGTTCGGTACTGCTTATTTCGACGAATCAGTTGCTTCTTCCTTTTACCCCAGCCTGGAAATTTTGCATTACTATTAAAAAAGCGCTATCGTGCCCTTGAGGATACGGCTCTAACCGCAGAGGACACAGAGAGCGCAGAGGGGAGATGTATATCAAGACATTCCCTCTGCGTACTCTGCGTCTCTGCGGTTCAAAAAACTATACTTTATGTATAAAAAAGGGCTGTTTTGACTAGTTATCAAAACAGCCCTTTTAAAATTCACTACAACAAACCTATTTTACTGCTATACCCATAGCCTTATTAAGCTTCGCACGACTGGTATTATAATCGTACAGGGCTTGTACATAATTGGTCTTAGCTGAGGTTAAGGCAACCTGGGAATCAATAACATCAAGATTAGTGCCAACCCCGGCACTATAACGCACTTGAGCAATTTTATAGTCTTCTTCGCCCTTGACTACCGCTACTTTACTGGTCTCAATCCGCTTTTCGGCTTCCAGCATATTGAGATATGCCTGGCGGACTTCAAGCTGCACGCTGTCTTTGGTTTGACGCAGCTGTTCTGTCGCTTTCGTAAGTTCAGCCTTGGAACCTTTGACTTGCGCTTTGACTAAGCCGCCGTCAAACAAATTGTAGCTGGCATTTATGCCAATCGACCAGGTGTTGTTTTCTGTACCTGGAAAATCACTGTCATGCCATTTTTCGGATGCTGTGGCCGCTACCGTTAACTTATTGCCGCTTTCGGCTACTTTAATACTGGTTTTGGCAATATCGACATTGACCTGTGCCTGGGCCAGACTAGGCCGGTTGTTCAAAGCAACCTTAATGCAATCTTCCAGCGTTTTATCAAATTTTTGGTATTTCAGCTCATCTTTAACGATAAGTTCAGTATCAAGCGGCAAACTAATAATATTATTTAAGCTGGATACCGCAAGTTCGTAAGAATTTTTGGCTATAATCAGATTTTGCTCGGCATCGGCTTTTTCCACTTCTGAGCGTAATACATCAGTTTTCGCCACAGTGCCGGCATTATACTGGGCCTCTACATTCTTCAAATGTTCGGCAAGACGATCTAAAGATTCTCCGCGAAGAGTAACCAAATTACGGGTTTGCAAAATACTGTAATAACCGTTTGTAGCATCCAGTTTGATCTGCTGTTGGGCTTCGGTTATACCTAAGTCGGCGACCTTCACTGCCAACTTAGCCTTATCAATAGTGCCTTCGAGCTTACCACCGGTGTATAAA
Source organism: Sporomusa sp. 246TCP1 (assembly GCF_057319775.1). NCBI lineage: Bacteria > Bacillati > Bacillota > Negativicutes > Selenomonadales > Sporomusaceae > Sporomusa > Sporomusa sp. 246TCP1. Next base: position 3,689,810 of record NZ_CM170492.1, read on the forward strand.
GGCAGTGTCAGGTCAATAGTGTTGGCATAGAGGGTGGTTAAATAATCCGGAATAGGATATTTAGCAACCGATGTTCCATTATAATATAAAGTACTTGATGCCGCCGTCTTATAACGACTAGCATTATGGGATAAGCTTACCGACGGTGCTTTCCCCGCTTTAGCAACGCTTACATCCCAGTTGGCTTTTTCCATCTCTGATTCAGAAATTTTTACAGAAGGATTACTCTTGAGTGCCATTGCGACAGCTTCATCAAGCGTCAATTCTACTGGTGCGGCAAAACCTGGCAGCGATACCGCCATTAGCATCGTCCCTGTAAGTAAGGCTGATACCTGTTTGACCCTACGACTGGATAAGATAAATTTTACCATAATCTTTATATGACCTCCTTGATGTTATCACGTGTTTCAGGTGGTGACTGTTTAGTCAAACACTTATAATTATATGTCCACCCCTTGATGGTGTCAATGCAAACTACCGCTAAAATAACTGTTTTATGCCAAAATATGAAGTTCTTTCCTCCTGCTTATTAAGACTGTCGGTCTGTCCTACAAGAAAGGTGTCTGGAGCTAGCTGGTACTGAGTGCGCAGTTTGACCCGGACATCATTGGGATCATAGGCATCCAGCGACATTCGCAGTTCATTACCCAGTTTGGCATCCAAACCAACGCCGACCTTATTATCAATAATACCTACCCGCCGGCTTACAGCCGGACCACTTTTACCTAATTGCAGATTTACTTTATTGTCTTCACCGATATCATTAACACCAATGACAGCAAAATCACTAGGTGAAGTGTTAATGGTAAAATTAGCGTTGCTTTGGTATTTGCGATTATCAGCATCATAAAGGGCTTCGATACTGGCCTCGGTTTTAATATTTGCTACCTTGTTCAGCATTTGATTAGCTTTGGCTGAAGCATCACGGGCATTTCTCAGAGTTTCCCTGAGATCCCTGGACGTTTCGGGGTCGGTTACGACTCCCTCTAAGGCAGCAGCCATCTTTTCAACCCGACTGCTGGTTTGACGAAGTGCCGCAATAGTTTCCCGCAAGTCTTTGGCTGTTTGTCCATTGTTATCCACATCGGCAAGCATGGTATCCACCCGGGCAGCCGTAGCTTTGAGACTAATAGACATATCCTTTAAGTTACTGACCATGGATGTTACGTCACCTTGGCTTTCATCAGCCATCATCGCCAAAGTAGCGGTCAGCCTAGTAAGGTTATCTGTTATATCCCTGGTATTTAGCGCCGTTTCTTTAAGTGCTGCCCTAACCTTTTCGTCACCGATAACATCATTGAGCGCCTTAACCAGCGTTTTGATTTCAGCCAGTACCTCATTGGCTGATACCAGGAGTTCATCCATTCCCTGAGGATTTTCGCCATAAACGGTGTCGTTAGGAACTAAAAAACCTTTTACGTCCCGCTGTGGCACTACATTAATAAACTTTTCCCCCAATAGGCCATCTGATCCGATGGTAAATTTTGAACCGGCAGGAACCTTTACCCCAGGATTCAGCATAATATCGGCAACCACACCATCAGGCAGTACCCTTACATCAGCCACCTTGCCAACATCGACACCGGCATAACGCACAATGTTACCTGGCTTCAAACCGCTTACCTGCCCAAACATTGCATGCACCGGATACCCTTTATCACCAAAACTCATACCGCTCAAATAAAAAATCATTCCGACCAGTAAGGCAAGGCCCGCCAGTGTTATGGCTCCGACTTTTGCTTCCGTATTCATACTCTGGACCTCCCTTTACTTTCTGCAGATCCTCCCTGGATAAATTTGACCATAATCGGATTTTCGGATTGTTTAATTTTCTCTGGTGTGCCAGTTTCGATAATACTGCCGCCATAAATCATTGCAATTCGGTCGGCAATACTGAAAACGCTTGCCATGTCGTGAGTAACAACAACCGAAGTGGCGTCAATCATCCGTCTGGTACTAACAATCAGCCTGTTAATAGTATTTGACATAATAGGATCAAGGCCGGCTGTAGGCTCATCATACAATACAATGTGCGGATCAATCGCAATCGCCCGGGCCAGGCTGACCCGCTTTTTCATCCCGCCGGATAGTTCATTGGGCATCGCAGTTTCCTGCCCCCGTAGACCAACCATTCGTAACTTACGCCGCACGGTTCGTGCAATTTCTTCTTCTGGCATATCGGTATGCTGTCGTAAGCCAAATGCCACATTTTCCCCTACTGACATGGAGTCAAACAAAGCCGAATACTGAAAAACCATACCCATCTCCAGCCTAATCTTATTAAGCTCATCTTCGGTCATAGTAGTAATTTCCCGGCCATTAACCCAAATCTCCCCGCTAGTGGGTTTCAATAAACCGATAATTAATCTGAGCAGGGTGCTTTTCCCCGAGCCACTTGGCCCAATAATGACCATTATTTCCCCCTGTTCAATTGTCAGGTTAATGTCTTTGAGGACTTGTTTTCCGCGGAAATTCATATTGACATTAACTAGCTTGATCATGGTTGACCCCACATTTCTACATTAACGATATAGCGCTACTGATAAAAAATAGTTACTAATAAAAATTAGAATTATCGACAAGACCACTGAACCTGTCGTTGCCTGTCCTACCCCTTCAGCACCTTGCGCAGTGGTTAATCCTTTATGACAGCCGATAATGGCAATAATAGACCCGAACACCATGGCTTTAATCATTCCGCCAATAATATCGTGCGGCACAGCAAATACCTTAATCGAATTAAAAAAGGTAAATGGCGTAATGTCGGCATAGGAGGTAGCAATCAGATAACTGCCTATAATACCAATACCGTCAGCAAAAATGACCAATATGGGCAACATGGCCATACAGGCAAGTAAACGAGGCACTACCAGATAGGCAACAGGACTTATCGCCATAACCCGCAGGGCATCTATTTGCTCGGTTACCTTCATTGAGCCAATCTCAGCGGTAATGGCCGCCCCTACCCGCCCAGCAAATACTACCCCTGCCAGCACTGGCGATAATTCACGTCCCATAGCCACCGCTACCAACCCGCCGACTGACGACTGGGCCCCATATTTTACAAATTCATGGGCAGTCTGTACCGTCATGACCATGCCGGTAAATAACATAGTCAGCAGCACGATTGGCAGCGAGTCAGCCCCCAAATGTGCCATTTGCCGCAGCAGCAGCCTGCTATTTATGTGGCGTAAATGATAGACAGTCTGACCAAACAAAATCAAGACTTCTCCTATATTTTCTAAAATGCCGATAACCATCCTACCGATACGGGCGAAAAATTCGATAAACATAACCAGGCTCCTTACCCTGTATTAGGTTCAGATTGTGTTTATAAATATTCAATATTTATTTGTAATTCCCTGCTGCTTTCCTGTTAAATTAAATTTTCAAATGCACCAGATACCGGCTTCTACTGTCGTTTGCCGCGCCGCTCCTTTGTTGCATTGAAAAAGAAGCCGATATTCGGCTTCTTTTGAAAATAATAATTTACTTATTTACGGTGAGTACGAGTTGGGTATCGCCATCAATGATATAGTCAGTACTGATGCATACTTTACGTTGACCGTCATCGCCTTTAGTGACTTTGGTGGTTGTATTGCCATTACCAGTTAGTCCCGATTTGATAGTGGCAGCATGCAAAGCTGGGCTAGGGCTTGTTTCAAATTTTCCAGTTACCGGCTTTTGAGGGTTCCCATCACTATTTTGGGTAACTCCAGGAACATTCATATCAAGCGATTCTACCACAATGTCATTATTTCTGTCCCGCTTGACCAATTCATTGACGGTCTCATCCAATGACTTAGGACGGGCTTTAACAAATAGCTTGGCAATATCTTCTTCCCCATTTTGTTGCTTACCAAGTAGTTGTGCCATTGAAACCATCCCGCCGCCGCGTACTACCAGCGTGAGTGTTCCTGCTTGCTGATCTTTGGGAACTGTGTAGGTAATATGACGCGTAATAAGCTCATTGCGGAAGGGTTTGAGTTTAACTGCAATATCCACATTGTCACCTGGCTTAACAGCAGCGTTAGCGGCTTTGGCCTCGATAATAGTGGCTGTCCGCCGTTCGGCATCAATGTCGATATTTACTTTGACATCCATGATGTCAATAGCGGCGAACTGGTTGCCTGCCAAAAGCGTCAAGGCTTCATGCACTTCAGCTACTGCCAGTTCACCAATGTTTCCCTGGGTATAAAACATATTTTCACGTTTTAATGCCTGGCCGGGAATACCGGCCGCACTGATTTCAAAGCTGACTTTTGCTGTTCCGGAACCGATGCGATCAGTCGTTTTTTCAATGGCATTAAAGACACTGACTGCCGCCAGAGTAGGCGCCAGTTCTTCATCCCGGATTACTTGCGCCCACAGCTCATTGGTCTGCCCCAGGTTCTTATCAGTAACCGTGATTCGCAACGGCACAATGCCGGGAAAATTTCCCAGCTTACCTGCAACTCCAGCTCCTCTGTCCTGGTTAATTACACCAATAGCTTCAGTGGGTGTTCCCACTTTGAAGGAGTTTTCCAAGCCACTGATTGTTGTAAAAACATCAGCGTCAGTGAGAAAGTAATTGGCTTTCCCCCGTTTTAGAAAAGGATGACCAAACGCCAATATTTTGTCGCCTTCCACATAGGTTACTGTTCCTAATGCGCCTACACTGACATCGCCACGCACTAATTGTACGCCGATAGTACTGCCAGGTTCCACTGTTTTATAAGCAATCCCATTGTTGTCATCAGTCATACTGGCATTTACTGCATAGGGGATAAGATTATAGGGTTTGAGCTTATCTGCCAGCATTTTCAAAGAGTGTTCACCAAAACCTGCTACCATCAGTGGCGTGGCAACCGGAATAGCTGCCGGCTCCTCATCCGGTACCTTCTGCTCAGTTTGGCTATCAGTAATATCCCATAGTTTTAGCATATCGGCAATCGGTGTTACCATACCAATTTTATGATCGGTTAATGACCAGCCGTAGGCAATAGCGCCTACCAGCTTGCCATTAATATATACCGGGCTGCCGCTCATTCCCTGAGCAATACCACCTGTACGGTCTATTACATCACCATAGGTACGAACTAAAATCAGATCCCCTGACGGACCCTTTTGTTTCATAACTTCCAGAACTTCAACACCAAATTCCTCAATGGTATTACCGGCAACAACCGTTTTGGCAATACCATGCATACCTTTAGTAATTTGGTCTACAGGCAAAAATTCAGGCGCGGCCTGGGCGTAAGCAATTGGCAGCAGAAAAAATACGGCTACCAGCGCTGTCAGACAGCGCCTCATAAGTATCGACAAAATATTCATCCTTCCCAAAATCACCGTTTAATTGGTTCAATTCTAACTAATGTATCACCTGCTTTGACTTTGTCGCCAGGCCTGACCAATACTTCACGGACAACGCCATCAACATTGGCACGTACTGCAACAGCCGGGCCGGTGATGGTTTCAACATATACCAGAATATCACCTTCACGCGCCGTAGCGCCTGCAGCAACAAGACCATTTGATAAAACATTGCCTGACAGCACACCGCGTTGATCAACAGTTTGACCGGCAGCCAATGACCAGGCAACCACACCGATCACTAGCAATACGGTAATTGCAATAATATTTTTTTTGTTGGCCATACATAACACCTACCTTTACTTTACTTAAAAGGCTGTTCTTACTTTTATTATAACGTATTTTTTTTAATTAGCAACAGAGGAAGGCACAATTACTAATGCATCACCTACCCGCCGCTCATGGCCATCAGACGGTTGGTTAACAATCTTTCCTTTTACTACCATCTCACTGGAACCACCACCATCCAGGTTCATAGCGTCCTGAACCCCTAAATCTTGCATAAACAAGGCTAGTTCCAAAAGTGTCATACCAATACTGTCTTCTTGCCGGCCATCAACAACCACTGCCAAAATCTGGCCGTCAGCTTTAAGACCAATTGCTGTCCTCGGGGCACGGCCACCAGCTACATCTGAGCCAAATCCTTCAATTTTTGTAGTCAAAAATACACTGCTATTCTTAACCAACATGGGTCCGGCCCCAAGCACATGCTCAGTCTTATCCCATGCCGTTCCCAGTGTTTGCTGGACCCTAACGGTATCGCCAACTTTAAGGGTGGACATTAGTTTGGCTGCCTCACCATGAACTGACAGTACTACCCCATCAGATGGTATTGGGCAATTACCCGGAATAATGGCAGTTACTTTGTCATTTACTACAACATATTCCTGTCCATAGTTGTTACTACCAGTGGCAGGAGCATACAACCCATTATATACTATCAGTTCATTTTCACCGCGTTCCCGGTTTACTGCATTAATTGTCACAGTCTGTCCGTCAGGCAATTCCACTTTACCGTCATATTGTACCTGATCAATCAGCAGTTTCCCATCCGGCATAATTCCCAGGGCTGTCCGTGGCAGTTCCGATGTACTGGCAATTTGACCATCAATTTTGAGTAAACCGATAATGGAACCATCAAGCCCAAAATAGGAACCATTAACAGCAGCTAGCGCCTGTGTACGTTCAACCATAGATAGTAACGGCTCCAGGCCTTGCACAACGCCATTAGAAATGACTGGTTTTAGGGTAAAGCCCGCTTTAGGATCAATATCAAGAATATGGGCCAAGACTGGACCACTGGCAGAACTTTTCAGCCACGAGGTATAGGTAATACCAGGAGCTACTTGCTCAACAAGTTTGCGATCATATTTTTTGATGATGTCGACAACCAGGCGGTTAGGATTTTTCAGGGTAAATACTTTATATGTATACTCTGTTTTAAGATCAATAACGGCTCTGACTTTACCTGTTTCATCTGTTGATAACCGCAACTTGTCTACTGTCGCATCATTAAAAACATATTGACTAGCCATGTTATTGCTAATACCTGGCATGTCAATGACCAACCGCGACGGGTTTTCGAGGGTTGTTACTGAATACTCAGGCAAAGTTGTTACATCAAAAACAATTCGCACTTTGTCAGCTGTCTGGCTTGTCCGGACTTTGCTCAAAACATTACCCGGAGCCGCCCAAACAACACTCTGCATTACAAAGATAACCATGGCCGTGACTACAGTGGCAAAAGATAATCTTTGCCTAAAATGATTAAACATCTATTCCACACCTCCTGATATATATAGAGTAAAACCAGGCTAACGAGTAGCCTGGCTTTTAACAGTAGTTTTACTCAACTGACGGTAAAGCATATTGGCCAAGCCCATGCCGCCGGCTTGCGCCATATTTTTGGTTAATTCAGTGTCTAACATTGAGGTCAGCATTTGTTCCTCCTGGCTGTTGCCAAATAACCCATCTTTAGGAACAGTAGCCCGCATGCGTGTCATCATCATATTAAGGAAGACAGCTTCCATCTCCTTACAAGCAGCTTTGAGTTTGGCATCTTCGCCGGTTGCCGTTGTCGCTGTTGCAGTCGCTGTAGTTTTGGCCTGTTCTGAAGCCTGAACAGCTTTTCCCAGTCGATCGGCAAAATCCGCTCCCTGATCCGGCATGGTTATCCCACCACTACCGGCGGAAATTGTACTGGGCTGAATCAAGTTGTTGGAGTTAATTCGCATTTGATCACCACCTAAGGAAATTGAGATTGTTCTTTACATTATTTGTAACTCGGCATGCAAGGCTCCTGCTGCTTTTATGGCCTGCAAAATAGAGATAATATCACGCGGAGTTGCACCTACTGCGTTAAGAGAGGCAACTACATCACCAACACTGGACGAATCTGGCAACTCAACAAGTCCGGCAGGCTTTTCTTTAACTTCAACGCTGGTATCTGTTGTTACCACTGTGTCACCATATGAAAAGGGTGATGGCTGAGAAACATTCTTCGTCTGTCCAATCTTTACAGTAAGACCGCCTTGAGCAACAGCTACCTGGTCAATTGATACATTGCCGCCAATAACCACTGTACCGGTACGTTCATTAATAACAACTTTCGCGGCATTATCCGGTGTAATGGGTAATTCCTCGATAGCCGCAATAAAAGCTACTAAATTGTTACTGTAATAAGAAGGTATCTCGACAGTCACTGTACCAGGATCCTGGGGCAACGCGATCTGACCAAAATTCCGGCCAATAGCTTCACTAACCCTGTTAGCGGTAGTAAAGTCCGGCTGACTGAGCGACAATGTAATTTTATCGTTGTCTTTGTCAGTAAAGGCCATCGGTACTTCCCGTTCCACTAACGCTCCATTCGGTACATTGCCAACGGTAGGGAAATTTTTTTGTTGGCTGTTACCACCCTTGCCGGCGGCATAACCACCTGTTGATACTGCTCCCTGACCTACAGCATATACCTGTCCATTGGCTGCCCGCAGTGGTGTCTGCAGTAGTGTACCCCCCTGCAAATTTTTAGCATCACCCATAGAAGAAACGGTAACATCAATAGCATCGCCAGCTTTGGCAAAAGGCGGTAAATTAGCCGTTACCATAACAGCAGCTACATTTTTGGTTTTGACCTGCGTTGCATCAATAAAAACGCCGAAGGATTTGAGCATATTGCCTATCGACTGGATAGTAAATTTACTTTTATTACTGTCGTCGCCTGTACCATTTAGACCGACCACCAAGCCATAGCCTACCAATTGATTACTGCGTACGCCCTGCACCTTGGCTACGTCTTTAATCCGGGTGCTGACTTGGGCGTCAGCTATTGACGGAATCGTCATACTTACAACCAGTACGGCGGCTAGAAGGATTGCTGTGACTTTGCGCATATGTCCTCCAATACTATTTCTAGAACAATTAGAACTGCTCATTTATCATGTCCTAGAATAAAAAGTTGAATGCCTGTGTTAATATTCCCTGGCGCTGTTTGCCAGCCAGCGGACCCTTGCCTTCGATCTTAAGTTGAGCATCAGCTACATTGCTTGATAGCACCGTGTTGGCAGCAGTCACATCGTCTGACCTGACTATACCAGTAATGGTAATTGTCTGTACATCGGTATTTTGTCTAATGGTTTGCGTGCCTTTTATAACCAATTGACCATTTGGTTGAATTTCCGTTACCTTAACGGTAATCCTTCCCGTTACTTTGTTGGTGTTAGACAAAGAACCGTTGGCAGTAAAGCTGTCAGAAGTTGAGCCACTAAGTGCGTTGATAAAAGTAAATAACCCGGTACCATCTTTCAGGCTGGCACTGGCATCTTTTGCGTTAGAAGCACTACCAACACGTTTGGCACTCGAAGACTCGCTGATAATAATGGTAATAACATCACCAACAGCATGAGCCCGATGGTCGTAAAATAAGTTGGCAGCCGGCGAGCTATCTACCCAAAGGGAATTGGCCTCCGCATTAAGCGCAGACGCAATAATCAATGTACATGCCAGTAAAAAACCTATTAGCTTGCGCATTATATCACCTTACTTTTATATATTTGCCCGAACAGTTGTATCATCAATTACCTGACCGCTAATTACCTTTTTGGAATTGCTGTTTTTCACGCGGATAAACTCACCTTTACTGCCGTCTTGTAAGGCAATGCCTGACACCATTACCTCTATGCCGCCATTTTTAGCAGTAATTGTGACTGGTTGTCCCCGTCTGATAAGTACAGTTTGCCCCAGCATGTTTTCGGTTATGACGATCCCGGGAGCCAATTGGCGTTTTACCGGTAAGCCCAGTATTTTATCAAGCTTAGTAAAATAGCCTGGCGTCAACCGGCCAATATCGCGCCGCTCAAAGATAATACTATCAGCTGTTATAGGCTCATTGGCATTGATTACCCGACTGACAATGGCAACTTGTTGGTATTTTTTAACATAAAACCGCAACATAGCTGTAGAAAATGACCGACCAGCCACTTGAACACCAATACTTACGTTAGTAGGGGCGTTATAGCGAATCCCATAAGGCAATGCCATGTTAAAAGCTATCTCCCCTGGCGGCACCAAAATATCCCGGGGTTGCCCAACTGAGGTAATCATAACTTCTCCGGTTAAGCAAGCCCCTAGATATTGCTTAGCCTGCTTAACAAGCTCCTGCCCGCTGATTGACTGTGCCAATGCCGTTACCTTAAGCTGCGGTGGCAGCTGCCAGGTGATACCTGATAAATCAACGCGTGCCGCTCTCATCCGGGCCATTAAAATATCTCCGGCAAGTACATAGCTTTGGCCTGGCTGAGGTGTATGCCCCAGCCGAATTTGCCGTAAGCGGTCAATGCGTTCACTATCGTCGCTATTGATACTAGCGATATCTCCCAAGGTAAAATACTGTCCGGTAATGGTGGCTTCCTGGGGAATGCTAACTGTGAGTTCCTGAGCCTGAACACTATGGCCGGTAAAGAATATACCGGCAACACATAGAATCACCATGATAAGCCGGTATAGGTTAGTTTTCATAAATTATTTCCTATCGTTTAAGTCCGGCAGCTGTTTCTAACATAGAATCAGCTGTCGTAATCGCCTTGGAGTTAATCTCATAGGCTCGTTGAGCCACAATCATATTAACCATCTCTTCCACTACCTGAACATTAGACATTTCAACATATTGTTGAACCAATGTCCCGGCACCTTCTTCTCCAGGATTATTCACAATCGGCGCGCCGGAAGCAACAGTTTCTTTAAGCAGGTTGCCGCCCAAACTCTCCAAACCAGCATTATTAATAAACCGGGCAAGAGTTATCTGACCCAACTCTTGCGTCCCCGTAGGTATGGTAGCTGTAACTATTCCTTCAGATGAAATTGTTATGGCAGTAGCATTATCAGGGATAGTAATCGCTGGTTCCAGCGGGTACCCCTCAGAAGTTATTACCCGCCCCGCAGAGTCTCTTTCAAACGAGCCGTTTCGAGTATAAGCCAGTGTCCCATCAGGCAGAGTTATTTGGAAAAAGCCATCTTTTTGAATAGCAATATCCAATTCATTGCCAGTACTTTGCAAACTGCCTTGTGTGTATATTTTTTGCGTAGACACCAGACGTGTACCATGCCCCATTTGAATGCCGCTTGGCAATTGATTCTCACCTCCGGTAGAAGCACCAGCCTGCCGCATATTCTGATACATAAGATCAGCAAAATCAGCCCGGCTTTTTTTATAACCGGTAGTATTTACGTTTGATAAGTTGTTAGAAATAACATCAAGATTGGTTTGTTGAGCAGCCATGCCCGTTCCGGCAGTCCATAAAGCTCGAATCATAGCATTACCCCCGTATTATTATTAGACCTTACCTACTTCGTTGACAGCTTTATCAAGCAGTTGGTCATGAGCTTGCACGGTTTTTGCATTCAGTTCATAGGCCCGATAACCACTTATCAGGTTGACCATTTCAGAAACAACATTAACATTTGATTGTTCCAAAAAACCCTGAGATACTTTGCCAGTTGCCTGACGTCCATTATTAGGTGCCTGAAATAAGTTAGCACCTTCTTTTATTAATTCACGTTCGTTATCAAATTCAACAACTCTAAGTTGTCCAACAGTAGCACCCTCAACTGACACATTACCAGTGCTGTCAACGGTAACTTGTCCGCCATCCGGTAAGGTAATCGGACCGTTTTGTCCCAAAACTGCTTGACCATCAGCCGTTACCAATTGCCCTCTCGCATTGCGGGTAAATGCACCATTTCTGGTATAACGTATTCCCGCCGCTGTCTGAACAGCAAAGAATCCTTTACCATCAATAGCAAAATCCAATGGATTGCTGCTATTGCGCATAGCACCGGTGGACTGAATAGTAGCTATTTCATCAATCACAGTGCCTACACCCAGCCCCCCAATAACCGGCGCCTCCGGGCCGTCATTGACACGCTGGATTAAAACACTGGCAAAATCCTTGGATATGGCTACATCTTTCTTATAGCCGGCTGTATTGCCGTTGGCAAGATTGTTGGCTATAGTATCGGCTCTGGTGGTTTCAACAATCATACCCGAAGCCGCTGTATAAATACCCCGAATCAATGGTATCACCTCTTTTCATATTATCGTAAATATTCTCCGGTTTCTTAACACCTATTACTATTAGATTTTACTCGGTCAGATTGCCTTTTTTGAGCGTTGTCAATGTATCCTGCAGGCTCTCCAGTGAATCCAGTGCCTTTCCGGTCCCTAACGCTACACAAGACAAAGGATCCTCAGCTAAATAGGTAGGAATACCGGTCTCCTGATTGATTAGCTTGTCCAGCCCATGAATAAGCGAACCACCGCCAGTCATTACAATCCCGCGATCAACAATATCAGCAGCTAATTCAGGCGGTGTCTTTTCCAACACCGATTTAACACATTCGACAATGAGCGCTACCGGCTCAGCCAAGGCATCCCGCGTCTCAGCCGAATTCACACGCAGGGTTTTTGGCAAACCGGATACTAAATCACGACCGCGTATTTCCAAGGTTTCGTTACGGCCATTAGGATAAGCGGTGGCAATAGCAACTTTTATTTCCTCAGCCGTACGCTCACCAATCAAAACATTGTACTCTTTTTTCACATGGCGAATAAGCGCTTCATCAAATTTGTCGCCGCCAATACGCAGCGATTCACTAACCACAATACCGCCAAGGCTGAGTACAGCCACATCAGTGGTACCGCCACCGATATCAACAACCATAGCACCACACGGTTCCGCAATTTCAAGTCCTGCGCCAAGAGCGGCAGCCAGTGGTTCCTCAATTAGATAGGTCTTACTGGCACCTGCCTGCATAGCAGCTTCCAGTACAGCCCGTTTTTCTACTGTAGTCACCCCGGACGGAATGCAAACCATAATTCGGGGCTTAAAGAAGTAATTCTTGCCAGCTACTTTTTGAATAAAGTGTCTGAGCATACTTTCAGTAGTATCATAATCGGCAATGACACCCTCACGCATAGGACGAGTGGCAATAATATTGCCTGGTGTCCGCCCCAGCATCCGGCGCGCTTCTTCGCCAATCGCCAAAATGCGGTTACTGTCGCGGTCAATTGCCACCACCGAAGGTTCCCGTAGTACAATACCTTTTCCTTTTATGTATACTAAAACGTTGGCTGTTCCCAAATCGACGCCAATATCCATAGATCCAAACATGTAAAATTCCAATCCCCTTTCAACCTATCTTATGCCTGCTCAAAACTTGTCCTACTATTCTTAAAAGAAAAAAAGAGGTGGCAGTAAGATAATCACAAGTGTATTAATATTTCTACATATAATTTAAAAGTCCTCTATTTTTTGCTATCTTTTAAACCTCAATCCTTTTTATTTACAACTGTTATCTTCTTTTTCTTCTTTGTATTTTTTCCTGGTAGCTTCACCACCGCGAATATGGCGTTCAGCCTTATTCATTTCGAGAATATTTTTCACCTTGGCAGCCAATCGTTTATTTATTTCTGGTAGACGCTCAATCATATCTTTGTGAACCGTACTCTTGCTTACCCCAAAAACCGTGGCTGCCTGGCGTACTGTATGTTTTGTTTCCATGATGTGATTGCATATATCCAGCACCCGCTTGCGAATGTATTCTTTCATCCATTCTCTTCCCCCTCGCGCCCGTCCTTTTAACTCTTTGCTACCATGTATATGCGGTATCTGAGGGAAGCAGAATATGTGATTTTTAAATTTTCCACAATAACTCCGGTCAACTTTATGGCTTTCAACTTACAAAAGACAGCCCCCCTGGTTAAGCCAAGCACTCGTAAATCATTACGACTAGCTTTGCTGTGTGCAGAGGAGCTGTGAGAATGTTTCTATTTTACTCCGGGATATTGGGAAATATTTCGTGAGGAGCAAGATACTCTTGCTTGTCCTTTGTCTGGACCGCCAAGTGCAGGTGTGGCTCGGGCTCAGACAGGGTAATCCCCATTGAACCGATTGGTCTGCCTCTTTTTATTACCGTATTTTCCTGCACAGCAACGCTGGCAAGTGAGCTATAGTAAATTAGATAGTTGTCACTTTCTACGACTACTGTAAGCCCATATTGTTTGTCAGTATAAATTTCAATTACCTTACCATTTACCAGCGCTGGCACGATTTTCCCTTCACCCCCAGCGATATCAACACCATTATGATATCGCCAATCCTGGTATAGGGGATGAAACTGCCAGCCAAATTTCTGCGTGATTACACCGTTCCATAGCTCGCTAATAACTTGACTATCGGCGGCTGCATTGTTTTCTACTTCTACTGACGCAGAAACGCCGGAGTTCGGCTGAGATGCCGGCAAAGCTGGAGCAATGTTAGCAGGAACTGGAGACTGGGCCTGTTGCAAAGTTTCTGATACCGGCGCTTTTTTAGCTACTGGCGGTTTTGCCACCGGTTCCAAGGTACTAATAACGGCAAACATAAGCAACGCCGCTATTGTTAGCAGCATTCCCGCTGTTGCTGCCTGCCCTACATAACCAGGGCGTCTTATCTTAGCGAAAATTCTTCCAGGCATATACTCACCTCATGGTTAGTATGCCCATTCGTGTCTAAATATAGCACCTTCTTTAGGAGCCAAAAATATTTTTTAGCGCTGTCCCGGTATAATAGTATGTCAAAATTTGCCTGAAATCGCGATTTTGCTTTGCCTGCCCATTAGCCCCATACTGACACAAGCCAACCCCATGCCCATAGCCAATTGTTCTAAATATCAATTTATCATTAGCTGCCTGGACATTAAAATTTGCTGATCGCAACTCCAATTGCTGGCGAACTTCAAGCCCGGTCAACGTTTTAGACCCAATTCTTACCTTATTGACCCTTCCTGAGTCGGTATAATCAATAATGCTGGCAACCCCGGCACTTCCTCCGCTCTGAGCAGTTGCCATAATACCGGCATCTGTGCCTAAGCGCGCTTCTAGTTCAGCAAACGATATTTCTTTGGTATCCTGATATCGCGGCGACGATTGATCCCAACTACAGGCCACACTTTGTAGATAGGGATAATCGAATCCCCATACCTCCTTGGCACTTGCGGTACGTTCCCCACTCGTGGAATGAAATACGGCGTTAATGGGTTCGCCCTGGTAGGTAATTATCAGTCCTTGTGTCTGATCTACTGCTGTGCAAACTTTACGCCAATACTTATCATAATTTGTTCCCCAATTTTCTTTTAGCTTAGTTTCATTATACCAAGCCTGACTATCTTTATGGTCTGTGGTGACATCGGCCCCAGGATGATCGCCCGCGCCTGTACCTCCAAATATCTCCATATGCTTTACCGCATAGGTGCGTGCTGCTACAGCTTGTGCCTTGAGTGCTTCAACTTCAAACTCAGCAGGCATTTCGGCAGCAACTACTCCTTTTACATAATCTTCAAGATTCATAGATACAATCTGATTACTATCATGCATATATACTTTTATGGTAATATCTTCACCCCGCAAAACAGTTGACTGATTAACTGCCACCCGGTTTGTGTCATACGAGCTTAGCAGCACCACGATCGATGGAACTGCAATTACTGAGACAATCACCAGCAATATGCTGACGATGGCTATATACCTCACCAACTCACCTTCTTTAGCAAACTAGCCTATATTCATACTATGCAAACAAGCTGCCTGCTATGAGCAAAAAGGGTAAGTGAAAAACCTAAAGCGAGATTGCTTTGCTGATACTGGAAATGACCAGTGAATCATATTCCCCCTAGGTCATTTCCAATATAGTGAAGCAATCTCGCTTGCGTTTATTATATACTATGCGTCAAAGTTAGGTTACACCCACTTGCCGGCTCATGTAAACTTCTTTAAGCTAGAATATTATATATTATAATTAGTTCAGCGATATGACTAGCAATCTACTCGTTCTATATTTGCACCAATACTACGGAATTTTTCCACTAATTTGTCATAGCCACGGTCAATATGATGGATATAGCCAATCTCGGTCTGCCCTTCTGCAACCAATCCTGCCAGCACAAGCGCCGCCCCTGCTCTAAGATCAGTAGCTTTCACTGGGCAACCGGTAAGGGATGATACCCCCTCTACCACCGCACTGCGCCCGTCAATTTTGATCGACGCACCCATCCGTTTCAGTTCATCAACATGCATAAACCGATTTTCAAAGACAGTTTCGGTGACAATACTTGTACCTTTGGACACCGTCATTAGAGCCATAAATTGAGCCTGCATGTCGGTTGGAAAACCAGGATACGGTAAGGTTTTAATGTCAACAGCACGAATGCTGCCATTACTGCAGACTCTTACGCCATTTACATCTTCTTCAATGGTAACCCCAGCTTCTTTTAGCTTGGCAATCACTGGTTTTAAATGTTCAATCAGGGCATTCTCTATATAAACATCGCCCCCTGTGATCGCAGCCGCTACCATATAGGTACCAGCTTCAATCCGATCAGGAATTATACAGTGACAAGCGCCTTTTAACTCGCGGACACCTTCGATTCTTATCATTTTGGTGCCAGCACCCCGGACATTAGCGCCCATATGATTGAGCATATTGGCCAAGTCTACAATCTCAGGCTCTTCTGCCGGATTCTCAATAATAGTTTGACCTTTGGCCATACTTGCGGCCATCATAATATTTTCGGTAGCGCCAACACTGGGAAAATCCAGATATATTCGCGCCCCTTTTAAGCCTTGCGGCGCTTTAGCTTCAATAAAACCATGGCCCATTACTATTTCAGCGCCTAATGCCTCAAACCCTTTTAAGTGTAGATCAATTGGCCTAGTGCCAATTGCACAGCCACCAGGCAACGAAATTTTCGCACAGCCTTCTCGCGCTAGGAGTGGCCCCATAACCAGAAAAGATGCTCGCATTTTCCGTACAAGCTCATATGGGGCTTCGCAGGTTGTTATAGTAGTACTATCAACATAAAACGCACCTGGTTCAATTTTAACCGCCGCACCCAAGTGCGTAAGCACCTCGGCAATTGTGCGCACATCTTCTAAATCTGGTATTTCTTCTAATGTGCTGGGACTTGTCCCGAGCAATGTTGCCGCAATTACCGGCAGCACTGCGTTCTTAGCTCCGCTGACTTTTACTGTGCCAGAAAGCCGTTTGCCCCCTCGAACAATTAATTTTTCCACAAAATTTCCTCCCACCACAGCGGTAAGTACAATTCAAATTTCCCTAACCTAGTTTATCATTACCGTGGTAGCTAAAGCAAGAGCTCCTAGTCCTATAATTATTTAAAATAAAGCCTTTACTTTCATTTTTGCCAGTATTTAGGCCGGTTATTCCATGTAAATTATGGTGAGTAAGAAAAAGGATTGTAACGCTAGCGTCACAATCCTTTATTTCTCACAACTATTACATTTTTTTCTCTGCAACCCTAAGACGCACTAAAGCTCGTTTTAGTGCCACTTCAGCCCGCCTAACATCAATGTCAGTCGCGGCTTGAGCTTCCCTTAGACGTCTCTCGGCACGGTCTTTGGCAGATTCGGCACGGTCAATATCAATTTCTTCCGGCAACTCAGCGCAACCTGCCAACACAGTTATCTTTTGAGGACGAACTTCAATAAAGCCGCCACATACGGAAAACAAGTTCTCGCCTTCGTCTGTCTGAATTCTCAGCGGCCAGATCTCAAGACCGGCAATTAAGGGTGCGTGACCGGGAAGAATACCCAGATCACCGTCAGTGGCTCTGGCAATAACCATATTGACGTCTGCGGAATAAACCATCCGATCAGGAGTAACAATATCCAGCCGAATTTTATTGGCCATGTATTATTCCCCCTTCATCTTCTGAGCCTTTTCCACTACTTCCTCAATCGTTCCTACCATATAAAAAGCCATTTCCGGCAAATCATCATATTTCCCGCTCAAGATTTCTTTAAAGCCCCGAATAGTTTCTTTGAGCGGTACGTATTTACCAGGAGTGCCTGTAAATGCTTCGGCTACGAAGAACGGCTGGCTGAGGAATTTTTGGATCTTTCTAGCCCGGGAAACAGTCAGCTTGTCGTCATCAGACAATTCTTCCATACCCAAAATAGCAATAATATCTTGCAATTCTTTATATCGCTGTAACACTTCCTGAACACCGCGAGCAACCTGGTAGTGATCTTCGCCCAGTACATGCGGGTCCATAATCCGGGACGTGGAATCCAGCGGATCAACAGCAGGATAAATACCAAGCTCAGAAATTTGACGGGACAAAACTGTAGTGGCATCTAAATGGGCAAAAGTTGCCGCCGGTGCCGGGTCAGTCAAATCGTCAGCAGGTACATATACGGCCTGTACTGAGGTAATGGAACCTTTTTTGGTTGAGGTAATCCGCTCTTGCAATGCACCAACATCTGTGCTCAGAGTAGGCTGATATCCTACCGCCGACGGCATCCGCCCTAAGAGCGCCGAAACCTCGGAACCAGCTTGGATAAAGCGGAAGATGTTATCTACAAACAACAGCACATTTTGCCCGGCAATATCACGAAAATATTCGGCCATAGTAAGACCGGTAAGACCTACCCGCATTCTGGCTCCGGGTGGTTCATTCATCTGACCGTAAACAAGCGCCGTCTTATCAATAACGCCTGATTCAATCATTTCATTCCACAGGTCGTTCCCTTCACGGGTACGTTCACCTACACCGGCAAATACGGAGTAGCCGCCATGCTCTGTGGCGATGTTGCGGATAAGCTCCATAATCAGTACAGTTTTACCTACACCGGCACCACCAAACAGACCAATTTTACCGCCAAGTGCATAAGGAGCAATCAGGTCAACAACCTTGATGCCTGTTTCCAGTATTTGGGTAGATGTTTCCTGGTCTTCAAACGCCGGTGCCGGCCTATGAATAGGCCAAAAATCATCAGCAACTACTGGCTCCGGATTTTTATCTACTGTTTCACCAAGTACGTTAAATACCCGGCCTAATGTGCCTTTACCAACCGGAATTTTAATTGGCGCCCCGGTATCTACTGCCTTCATGCCACGAGTAAGGCCGTCCGTAGAAGACATAGCTACGCAACGGACGGTATTGTCGCCCAGGTGCTGCATTACTTCCGCAGTCAGCTTAACATGAACATCGCCAACTGTTTCGTCAATTGTGACAGCATTATATATGGCAGGCAGTTTTTCCGGGGGGAACTCAGCGTCAATAACAGGACCGATAACTTGTATAATTCTACCGATATTCACGGGGTTTCCCCTCCTTAACTTCTTAGAACCCTCTACTTAAGTGCCTCTGCGCCGCCCACGATCTCGGAAATTTCCCGGGTAATGGTGGCCTGACGAACTTTATTGTAGTTTAAGGTCAGTTTGGAAATGAGTTCTTGTGCGTTATCAGTAGCCGACCCCATGGCAGTCATACGGGAACCCAGCTCGCTTGCAGCCGCTTGTAAAAGAGCTCCGTAAATAACTGTTTCCAGGTAACGCGGTAAGAGTAAACTAAGAACCTCATTAGCTGACGGCTCAAAAATGTACTCAGTCTGGGTCATTTCTTCCCCTGCACCGATTTCGGCTACCGGCAATAGCTTAATTGTTGTTGGCTGCTGATTAATCGGCGAATAAAAATGAGTATATGACAAATAAATTTCATCATACTCACCTGTTGCAAATTTATCAGCCATGAATTGTGCCAACGCAGCAGCATCCTGATAGGATGGTCTTTCTGAAAAGCCGGTGTACTCGCCATCAATGGTATAACCCCGCCGCTTAAAATAGTCACGGGCCTTACGTCCAACAGTAACCAATCTGGCATTATCTTTACCGCGCACTTGCGGTAAAACCTCTTTAATCAGGTTCGATGAATACGCCCCAGCCAAACCTTTATCTGCACTTAATACCAAATAACCAATCTGCCTTACTTCCCGCACCGCAAGCAGTGGATGGGAGGCATCACGGGCATTGGCCGCCACACTGGCCAATACTTCTCTAACCTTCTGGGTATAAGGCCTACTGGCAATGGCTCGTTCCTGCGCCCGGCGCAGCCGGGCCGCAGCCACCATTTTCATAGCTTTGGTTATCTGTTGAATATTTTTTACGCTCTTGATACGGCGACGGATATCGCTGGCGCTAGCCATGTATTATCACCTCACCGCTTCAACTTTAACAAAAGTGTCTTTAAACTCTTTAATCGCTTTTTTAAGAACGGCTTCAGTCTCGGTATCAATATTTTTCTTTTCTCTGATGGTTTTAGTCACTTCGGCATAGTTGCTGCGCATGAACTTGATGAAGTCTTGTTCAAACTTCGTTACATTCTCAATAGCCACATCATCAAGATATCCATTAATAGCGCAGTAAATGGATATCACTTGTTCTTCGACTGCCATTGGTGCATATTGTGGCTGCTTCAAAATTTCCATTGTCCGTTGTCCACGATCAAGCTGCGCTTGAGTGGCCTTATCAAGGTCAGAGCCGAATTGGGCAAATGCCGCGAGTTCCCGGTATTGCGCCAAATCCAGTCGCAGGCGGCCTGCAACCTGCTTCATGGCTTTTATTTGAGCGGAACCACCAACACGGGATACCGAAAGGCCTGCATTAATGGCCGGACGAATACCGGAGTAGAACAGCTCGCTTTCCAGGAATATCTGACCGTCAGTAATGGAAATTACATTTGTTGGTATATAAGCAGATACGTCACCTGCCAAGGTTTCAATAATTGGCAGGGCAGTAATTGAGCCGCCGCCTAAATCGCTCGACAACCTAGCCGCCCGTTCAAGCAAGCGGGAGTGTAAGTAAAATACATCGCCTGGATAAGCTTCGCGACCGGGAGGACGACGAAGTAAAAGCGACATAGCACGATACGCCGTAGCGTGTTTAGATAAGTCATCATACACGCAGAGAACAGAGCCGCCTTTATACATAAAGTATTCGCCCATAGAAACACCGGCATAAGGTGCCAGGTATTGCAGTGGCGCACTATCAGAGGCAGTAGCGGCTACAATAATGGTATATTCCATGGCACCGGCCTCTTCCAGTGTTTTTACAACACGGGCAACCGTCGATGCCTTTTGACCAATAGCAACATAAATACAAATTACGCCTTGACCTTTTTGATTAATAATAGTATCAACAGCAATAGCTGTTTTACCTGTACCACGGTCACCGATAATGAGCTCGCGCTGGCCGCGGCCAATAGGTACCATGGAGTCAATAGCCTTAATACCTGTTTGCAACGGTTCTTTAACCGACTGTCTGTCGGCAATACCAGGAGCACGGTATTCAACCGGGCGAAACTCAGTAGAATTAATTGGACCTTTGCCATCAATAGGCTGACCAAGTGCATTGACAACCCGTCCAACCATTGCTTCCCCTACCGGCACCTGCATGATACGTCCGGTCCGGCGAACATTGTCGCCTTCTTTAATTTCAATTTCACCGCCTAAAAGTACAGCGCCGACATTGTCCTCTTCTAGGTTGAGGACCAAGCCAAATACTTCGTGCGGAAATTCTAATAATTCGCCGGCCATAGCCTTTTCCAGGCCGTGAATCCGGGCGATGCCATCGCCTACTTCGATAACAGTGCCAACATCATCAACATTTAATTCTACCTGATAATTCTCAATTTGTTGCTTGATGATGGCCGTTATTTCTTCTGGCCTCATTTTCATATCTCGTATGTCACCCCAATCATAAAGTCTACAGCAAGGCGGCTCAAGACATAAGCAGTCTTATCCATAAGCTACTAAAAAAGATTACACTGCAACGGCTTGATTAGTGAGTAGCGCCGCTTTCAGCGCTTTAAGCTGACGCTGTACACTGCCGTCAATCAGTTTATCACCGATTTTGACAACAATTCCACCGATAAGTTCCTGGTCCAAGGTTGTCTTAAGCACAATATTTTTGCCGGTAACTTTGCTAAGTCTAGCCGCTAGCGCCTCAAGCTGTTCTGTGCTGAGTTCTTTGGCGGTAAAGACTTCGGCCTCGGCAATATTTCTGGCTTCATTGGCCAAGCGAGTATATTCACTAATAATGGCCGGTAGCGCTGGTTCCCGTCGTTTATCAATTAAAAGTAACAAAAAATTTTGGACAAAACCATCCAAATCTCCGGCAAAAACACGGGTTATTGTATCCTTTTTGGCCGGGGCCGGTACCAGTGGATGGTACATAAGTGTAGCCAAATCAGCATGTCCGGCAATGGTGGCTTCTACCAGCTTAAGCTGTTTTTCCACTACGTCCAGCATAGCCTTTTCACTTGCAAGTTCATACACGGCCTGCGCGTATTTGAGCGCTAACATATTGGTTAGCATGGCAAACCACCAATTTCCTTGCCGTCAAGTTTATTGATAAAATCATCAACAAGCTTGGCATTGGCTTGCTCGTCAATGTTCTGGGCGATAATTTTGGAAGCAGCTGCGACGGCCAGCGTTACAACCTCGCCTTTGAGCTCGGCAATGGCGCGTTCGCGTTCGCGGGCTATCTCTTCCTGGGTGGCCTTTACTAGTCGAATACTTTCTTCACGGGCTTCTTTGAGAATTTCTTCTTTGGTTTGTTCAGCCAGCTTGGCGGCCTTTTCAACAATAGCCTGTGCCTGAGTACGTGCTTCAGCCAGTTGAGCAAGATATTCCTGCTTGAGTTTCTCAGCAGCTTGCTTTTCCTGTTCAGCCGTTTCCAGACTGTCAGCAATTTTGGCCTGCCGGTCAGCCAGCGCCTGCATCAGCGGTTTATATGCCACTTTTGTTAGAATAGCTACAAGTATAAGAAAATTTATAATTTGCGCTATAAGCGTCGCATTCAAATCAACCAATTGAGGGCCCCTCCTCTTTCCGGCGTATAAGGGGAGCGCTGACAGAAGGCATAATGCATCCTGCCAGTCGCCCGATAACGCTTAGATTACTTAATGAACGGATTGGCAAATACAAGTACAATTGCAATAACAGCAGCAATAATAGGAATAGACTCGATCAAACCTACGGAAATCAGCATGTTTACGAGAATAGTTCCTTTTGCTTCCGGCTGTCTTGCCATACCCTCAATTGCCTTGGCGGTTACGGCACCATCACCAATACCGGCACCAATGGCAGCAAGGCCAATAGCTAAACCGGCACCAATCGCAGAAGCCGCAATAATAATAGCATGTTCCACAGAAAACTCCTCCTTTTTGTTTGTTCAGTTATTGATTTACAGAGTAAGCTAAAAACTAATGCTCATTCTTTAATGAGTTGGACAGATACGACATGGACAACATGGTAAAAATAAATGCCTGAACAACACCAACAAACACACTGAAAGCCAACCATGCTGTCGGAATAACATATGGCACCAGCATACCCAAAATAATGAGCAAAATCTCGCCTGCCAGAATGTTGCCAAATAAACGGAAGGATAATGTAATCGGTTTAGCCAGTTCTTCGATAATGTTGATAATAACAAAGGGGATATAAGGCTCAAAAAAATGCTTAACGTACCTAACGGCTCCTTTTTCCTTAACACCGATAATATGTACCAGGATAACAACCATCAAAGCCAGCCCCAGTGTTGTGTTGATATCATTGGTTGGTGAGGTAAATCCCGGCACCAGGCCTAATTCATTGCCAACAACAAGGAACAGGAACAATGTGATAATTAGTGGTGCCAACTTTCGGCCTTTGGGTCCCATCGTGTTATCAATCTGGTCTAACAAGGCGGTAACAGCCATTTCCAGGAAGTTTTGCCAGCCTCGGGGAACAATCGCTGCCCGTCTAGTAGCAACAATTGCCAATACTATGACAATTGCCATAGTCAACCACGTCATAGTTAAGGTGTCCATATTAAAGGTAAGTCCGGCAAAGTGCGCCAGCTTATGTCCACCAATCTCATGTCCTCCACCATGTCCCATATTCATTTTCACTCCTTTCTATCAGTTTATTTTGGACTTTCCAAAATTTGTTATAAGTCCGGAAACCACAATGCATACGGCATTCAAGAAAAGTACTATATGAAGTGAGAATAACCCCACTACTGCCGCCATAAAATCAATACCCGGCACATGAACTGATAAAACAAGCATCGAAACCATAAAACCATACCTGAGCAACCAACCTGTTCGCATCGATGCAACTGCTTGTCCAGGCGGTAGTTCGGCACTTTTCTTTACCCGGCGGCACATGAGCAAAAAATAAAGCAAACTGCCTGCCCAGCCAGTCAATAAACCAGGTATAATGGATATTCTACCTGATACTAAAGCACCAATGGTTATAAATAAACCCCAAGCCAAAAGGTGCAGTAACGTTCGCCGCACTTGACCGGTATAGTTATCAGAAAACTCTATTTTGAGCAAAAAGAACACCCTTCATGACTTGACAATTTTTTTGTAGGTAGCCCATAATCCAGCCAGCATACCTAGCACAATCCCTGATACAGTGAACCAAGGAAAACTGCCACAATAGTTATCAGCCCAACGACCTAAAAACAGCCCTACCGCTACCGTAGCCACCGTAGTAAGACCAATGTTCATTGCCACACTAAGCGCCGACCATGTCCCATCAGGTTTTCCCGGCATAGCTTCACCTCTTATATATTGCGAGCTACTTGCTTATTATGACCCAAATGTTCGCTAGTTATCATTGGAGAGCAATCAAGCAACAATAAATCTGTATCCTGTCAATATATTCTATGCTGTATGTGAAAATTCCTGCTATTATGTTACAGAAAACAATAAAAATTTCACGTATTTGCATAATTTAGAACACTTTTATTCTTTACTACTGGCCTTAAATTCATTTGGCAGCGTTGAACTCAAGTTATACCTATACAAAATAGCATTCACGATCCGACTGGAAGCTTTACCATCCCCATAGGGATTTGCTGCACTTGCCATCCGCTGATATTCCTTGTCATTTACAAGTAGTTCCCGAGTCTCATTATATACCCGGTCCTTATCGGTGCCGATAAGTTTAACCGTGCCAGAGGTTACTGCCTCCGGACGTTCAGTCGTATCACGTAAAACCAGCACTGGTTTACCAAGGGCCGGCGCTTCCTCCTGGATACCACCCGAATCAGTAAGGATCAAATAGGATCTGGCCATGAGGTTGGCAAAGGGCTGGTAGTCAAGCGGGTCAATCAAATGTACGCGGCTGAGCCCGCCAAGTTCTTCCTCAACGACTTGGCGCACAAGGGGATTTTTATGGACTGGAAAAACAATTTCAACATCATAAAAACTATCAACAATCGCTTTTAATGCCTGATAGACATGTCGCATAGGTTCACCCAGGTTTTCGCGGCGATGGGTGGTAACCAGGATAACTTTCCTGCTGTCGTAGTCAATGCTTTGCAGTAGCGGGTCAATAAATCTATAGGCAGAGTCGATGGTAGCCCTCAGCGCGTCAATAACGGTATTACCTGTCACAAATACGGTTTTAGGGTCTACGTTTTCCTGCAGTAGGTTTTGTCTGGCTGTGGATGTCGGCGCAAAATGGATATCAGTTAATGTACCTGTCAGCTTACGATTCATTTCCTCCGGATATGGCGAATACTTATCGCCGGTACGTAATCCTGCTTCGACATGACCAATTACAATCTGGTGATAAAAGGCGGCCAGTGCTCCGGCAAAGGTCGTCGTCGTGTCGCCATGAACCAGGACAATATCCGGTTTTTCCCCGGCCAACACCTGATTGAGGCCTTGCATGGCCCGGCAGGTAATGTCAAATAGGGTTTGGCCCTGACTCATAATGTCCAGATCATAATTAGGCGTAATCTTAAATAAACCAAGTACTTGATCAAGCATCTCCCGGTGTTGGGCAGTAACTGCCACTAGCGGTGTTATATATTCGGAATGCTTTGCTAACTCAAGTACAACAGGTGCCATTTTAATGGCTTCAGGCCTAGTGCCAAAGACAGTCATAACTTTAATGCGTGACATAAAAAGCTCCTTCCGCTGGAAACAAGTGGCGTTTTTCACTTTTTCCGCTGCTAAATACAAGGCGGGCAAAATTGCCCGCCTTGTATTACATATTCAATTTCAAAATCACTATTAATGGCTTTTCACTGAATCAGTGTGTTTAAGCACGCCATCATTATTACTCAGCACACCAATTTTCTTGGCACCAAGACAGGCCACAATAATAATGACCAGAACAATTAACCCGGCTGATACTTTGCTAACTTCAGTAAGCACAATCGCACTCACGCCTAAAAAACTGCTTATTACATACATCAACAATACAGCCTGTTTCTGGCTTAAACCCATAGCCAACAGGCGATGATGCAAATGCCCCTTATCCGGCTTAAAAATTGGCCGGCCATTCATATACCGGCGAATTATAGCAAAAGCAGTATCCATAATTGGCAGCCCTAATGCCACAATAGGAACTATCAGCGCAATGGTTGCCGCGCTTTTAACAGCCCCTAATATGGAAACAGCGGCCAGCATATATCCTAAAAACATGCTGCCGGTATCGCCCATAAAGATCTTGGCCGGGTTAAAATTATGCTGCAAAAAACCAAGTGCACTGCCAGCTAGTGCGGCAGTCAAAATAGCTACTGTCCAGAAATTTTGTTCCAATGCCACTAACAAAATAGTAAGTGATGCAATTGTCGATACCCCGGCAGCTAAACCATCCAGGCCATCAATTAGGTTAACCGTATTGGTCAATCCGACTACCCACATAATGGTAATCGGGATGGCCAGATAATTAACATAAATCATATCACCGAAAGGGTTAGTCAACCACTCAATCCGGACATCAAATAGTATTAGCACAGCTGCAGCCATAATCTGACCTAACAACTTTACCTTAGCCGACAACTGGATCATATCATCAATAATACCTACAGCCAAAATAACAGTACCACCTAATAATAATCCTAAAATTTCATGGCTAATATGCATGCTGGACAATACAGCAAGTACAAAGCCAAAATATATTGCTAATCCACCCATCCGTGGAATTGGAGTAGTATGCACTTTACGGGCATCCGGGGCATCCAAAGCTCCTGCCTTAATGGCTAGTTCCTTGACCTGCGGCGTGATAAAGTAAGCTGCTGCCAAAGCAACAGAAAAAGCCACTACATAGGTTTGCATATGCTTACACCTCATTTCTACACAACTCCAATTGTAACTCCCCGAGTGAAAGTTGTCAATCCGCAGCAAATGGAGAAATATGCTTGCAATTATAGTAATTCTCTAATACTACCGACAATATCCTTTACGACGCAGTTTATTCACATGTCCCTCAACAAGCTCTGGTATATTTACAGCATACCGTTCAGCCAAAATATACATCATCGTAAAACAGCATTGAGCTACATCTAATAACTCCAAAGCCGCTCCCTTGTTAACCTCATCGGCAGCAAGACAATTTTGTTCACCTGATGCACCGGCATGTTTGCCAAGGAACTGGGTAAGTTCGCCAAGTTCTTCCTGAATTTTGCACACCGTAGTAAGCAGTGTGACGTCCGTAATCTGAAGGTGTGGCAGACTAATATATTTGTAGTTGCCGCCATAGCGGTTTTGTATCGTAGTGATGCGATAACTTTGATTATTATCATAGGCATAGCCTTTATTCAATAATTTTGCAAGGTGCTCGCCAATCAGGCTGTCAGCATCAATCACAAAGTAGTCTTCCATGACAAAAATCATCGTCACACAAGTTTGCGCAACATCCAAAAGTTCTTCTTTAACATCCGCAAGTAACCTTGAAGCCAACGGTTGATTTGCGAATTCCTCCGGACTTAATTTCTCCCAGGACATAAATTTAAGTACAGCACGGGCTAATTCTCCGGCTTCTTCCATAGCCTTCAGCAGCGTTGAATCCAGTGTCGGGGTAAGATTATTAAGTTTTGGTAAATAAATAGCTTCTACCATTGAACTCTCCTCTTATTTACTGCCTAGCCGAAGCAGTCGTAAGTTATGCCGGCCTCAGCAATTAACTGTTCCGCGAGTTTATCCGGATAGCTATACTGATAGACAATTCGTTTAATGCCCGCATTTATAAGAATTTTGGTACAAGATGAACAAGGTTGATGGGTCGAGTAAATCGTGGCATCACGAATAGGAACCCCGTACATAGCTGCCTGAACTACTGCACTTTGCTCGGCATGAAGCCCCCGGCAGAGCTCCTGACGTTCGCCTGATGGTACCTGATTAACAGCACGTACGCAGCCAATTTCGCCACAATGGGGCAAACCACAAGGCGCGCCATTATAGCCGGTGCTTAAGAGACGCCGATCTTTAACAATCACAGCCCCAATGTGGCGACGCAAACAGGTTGAGCGGGTAGCAACAACCTTGGTTATTTCCATAAAATACTCATCCCAGGACGGTCGGGTAAATTCCAGATTCTCACTCATGCGCTTCTACTCCCTTGGCCAAACAATGTACTAACAGTGTATTCCTGCCCCCAGTAAAAAATAACCGTTTACTTGGTGCCAAAAATCCGGTCACCGGCATCCCCTAACCCAGGCACAATGTAGCCGTATTCATTGAGATGACTGTCAACAGCAGCTACATACACCTCAACATCAGGATGATGGGCATTAACCAAATTAATACCTTCCGGTGCAGCCACCAGACACATTAGTTTAATATTCTTGGCACCTTTGGCTTTTAAGAGGTCAATAGCCGCGACTGAGGAGCCGCCGGTAGCCAGCATAGGATCGATAACAATAAGTTCACGTTCATCAACATCTTTCGGCAGTTTGCAGTAGTACTCCACCGGTTTTAGCGTTTTCTCGTCACGATATAAACCAACATGCCCGACCTTGGCAGCAGGAATAAGTTTTATAATGCCATTTACCATGCCTAGGCCGGCACGTAAAATCGGTACAACACCAATTTTTTTACCTGACAGTACTTTACAAGTACAAGTTGTAAGTGGCGTTTCGACTTGGGTTTCTTCCAAAGGCATATTCCGGGTCAGCTCAAAAGCCATGAGCATCGCAATTTCTTCCAAGAGTTCTCGAAACTCCTTGGTTCCTGTCCTAACATCACGAATGAGCGAAAGTTTATGTTGAATAAGCGGGTGATCAATTATTTTTACTTGCATGATATCATCTTCTCCTTACTTATGCGTACAATGGGTATTTGCGGCATAACTTGGCCACCAGCGAGCGCGCCTTATCTTGTACTGCGCTGTCATCCGGGTTGGTCAGTATCATAGCGATAATATCACCGATTGCCACCATATCGACCTCTACCATCCCGCGGGAAGTAACTGCGGGCACGCCAATACGGATACCACTTGTCACAAAAGGACTGGCTGGGTCATTAGGGATAGCATTTTTATTGACTGTTACACCGATCTCATCCAAAAGATGTTCGGCTTGCTTACCAGTAACATTTTGCGTCCGTAAATCAACCAGCATCAGATGATTATCGGTGCCGCCGGATACCAGCGTAAACCCTTTTTGTTTGAGCCTTTCGGCTAAAGCCTGGGCATTTTTTATAATTTGGCCCTGATAAAGACGGAATTCCTGGCTAAGTACTTCTTTAAAAGCCACTGCTTTGGCAGCAATTACATGCATTAACGGTCCACCTTGAATGCCGGGGAATACGGCTTTATCAATGGCTTTGGCATATTGGGCCCGGCACAGGATCATACCGCCACGCGGGCCGCGTAGTGTCTTGTGGGTCGTTGTGGTAACAATATCGGCATATGGCACCGGGCTGGGATGAAAACCGGCTGCCACTAAACCGGCAATATGCGCCATATCCACCATAAACATCGCCCCGGCATCGCGGGCAATTTGTCCCAGGCGGGCAAAATCAATAATTCGTGAATAGGCGCTGGCACCAGCCACCAACATCTTAGGCTTATGCTTATAAGCAAGCTCCGCTACCTGGTCGTAATCAATAAGATGAGTATCCTCATTAACACCATAGGCAACTACATTAAAGTACTGTCCGGAAATATTCACCGGGCTGCCATGAGTCAGATGACCGCCATGGGCAAGATTCATACCTAAAATAGTATCGCCAGGCTTCAAGAACGCAAAATACACGGCTGTATTAGCCTGCGCACCTGAATGCGGCTGCACATTAACATGCTCGGCACCAAAGATTTCTTTAGCCCTGTCAATGGCCAACTGCTCAACAATATCAACACATTCGCAGCCGCCATAATAGCGATGTCCGGGATACCCCTCGGCATATTTATTAGTAAGTACTGATCCCTGTGCCTCCATTACGGCTTTGCTGACAAAGTTTTCTGACGCAATAAGTTCCAGCTTATGTTGCTGACGGGTTAATTCAAGGTCAATAGCTTTTTTTACTTCAGGATCTACTCCAGCAAGTATTGTCATGTATATTCCTCCCCAAAATAAGCAATTCTCTTTAGGATAATTCATAAACAGCGCGTACACCGCCGATTAGCTTGGGCCTGGTATGAGCCGCCGTCAGATAAGCTTGTCCAATATGCTTTAGCGTTAAACGCACAGGAATGGCCACGCGCTTGATATGCATACCGATAAGCGTGCTGCCAATATCGAGGCCGGCATGGGCAGTGATGGTTTCCACCACCGCCGGTTTGGTAAATTCGCGCATAGCCTGTGCCGCCAGCGAACCACCGGCTTTGGCCACCGGAATGACTGTGACTTCTTCGAGATGATACTCAGCAGCTACAGCCTGTTCGACAACAAGTGCTCTGTTAAGATGTTCGCAGCACTGTATCGCCAGGGAAACCTGATACCAGGAACAAACCTTTAAGAGACTTGATAAAATCCGGGCCGCCACTACCTCAGAGCCATAGGAGCCAATGTGCATCCCCTGAACTTCACTAGTACTACACCCCACTACCAGTATTTGTCCTGGCTTTAGCTGGGCTGTTTTTATCAATTCTTCAGCCGCCTGTATTGTTTGGCGACCGATCGTTGCCAAGTCTGTGTCCACGATCATCCACTCCAATTTACTAGCAGTCTTTTTCCAACTCCATGAGTTTGGTCACCCGGCAAGCGTGACGTCCTCCGGCAAATTCAGTTTTAAGCCATACCTCAACAATCATTCTGGCCAAACCAGAGCCAATCACGCGTTCTCCCATTGTCAGGATATTCGCGTCATTATGTTCGCGTGACATCTGTGCCGAAAAGACATCATTACAAAGAGCGGCTCTGATCCCTTTTATTTTGTTAGCCGCCATACTAACCCCAATGCCTGTACCGCAAACAATAATGCCCCGTTCATACTCGCCTTTTGCCACTGCTTCGGCTACTTGACGGGAAATGTCGGGGTAGTCAACTGAGCTTAAGGTATATGTACCAAAATCATGGTTATCTACCTTAAGCTCAGTTAATAGGGTTTTAATTTCTTCTTTTAGTCGAAAACCGCCATGGTCGCTGCCAATTGCTACTTTCATTGCAGTAACACTTCCTATGTATATATTTACACGCCATTCTTCATTTTCAACGCTAATTACTTTTTTCCTGCTAAACTTACAATTTTTTCCCACGCTGACATCAGCAGTTGTCGCAGTTGCTGTGCACAAGCCTGGTACTTAACCTCACTGCCACCAAACGGATCAGCAACATCACCTGTTTTACCGGCAAACTCAGATAACGTGTACGTCTTTTCCACCACACCTGGTGCCACCCTCATAATCGCCTGCTTATGCGCTATTGTCATGGCAAGTACCAGATCTGCCGCCATCAATTGTGCCAAATCAAGCTGCACTGAGCAATGCCTGTCCAAACTAAGGCCAGCCTGCTGCATAACAGCCTGAGCCTGAGGCGAAGCGGGCTGCTGCCAGGCGGAAAGCCCAGCCGAGGTGACAGCAATTTTATCAGCCACCCCCGCTTGTACTGCCATATCGGCAAGTATAGCAGCAGCCATGGGACTACGACAGGTATTGCCGGTACATACAAGTAGTACCTTAAACATCTTTGTTCAACCCCTCCTATTTTGTACCAGGAAAAAATTTCTCATACCTACATATATAATTCTAGCAGATTGTTGTCCATAAGATATGTACTCCTAAAAGTACTAAAACACTGCCCCCCATCAGTTCAGCCCGTCCGCCAATATACCTCCCCAACTTACGGCCTAATGCCAAACCAAGCAGGGCAATGGCAAAGATAACTATCCCCAAAACCAAACTTAGTTCGAATAAATTTACATCAATCATGCCTAGGCTAAAACCAGCCGCCAGAGCATCAATACTCACGCTGACAGCCAACAAGAGGAGGGCTGCGCCATGCAAGGGATTACATGGCATAGTATCCTGTGAGTCACATATATTGTCCTTAATCATTGAGGCCCCTAAGCCGGCAAGCACCACGGCGCCAATAATTGTCGCCATATTCTGGACGTTAACCACCGGCCAGTTGATATGGTAGGCTCCCACGTGTTCAACAATACTCCCCAACCAGTGTCCAATATGATATCCAATTAGAATCATAATAATATGGGATACCGCAAACACAAAGGCTGACTGAAAAATCACCAGCCGGCGCACCTTGTTCATTCCTATAGGCACCGCCACTGAAAACAAATCGGTTCCCAAAGCGGCACTCAAAACAACCAGTTCAAACAGGCTCATATTTTCACCTCCGCGGTAATGTATATGTACCACCAAGAGGCAATATGAAGCATTCCTCAAGCTAGAGGCGAATAATACGATATCCTGCAGCTTTACGTAATCGGTTCATGACAGCAAGCCCCAACCCCTGCTCGCTAATACCTTCAGCATAAATGACGTCCACCGCCATATTATCAAAACTCCTAAGAGCAGTGTAAAGATTGGCTGCAATGGCAGCCGTGTCGTCGCGTTGTCCGTAAACATAGACTATAACCTCAGGCGGCAAACTGTCTGCTAATTCAGCAGAAACAATAACTCCCACTGTTTTCCCTGTCGCCAGCGCTTGATCAAGCTCCCGTTTTAAAAGCGCAGTCGCAACAATCGGTTCGGCTTCCACTAAAAATAGCGGTGCCAAAGGCGCATAATGGGTATATTTCATGCCAGGCGATTTTGGTATCACCTGTGCACCAGAGAGCGTCGGATCAATTTCAATTTCCCCCAACACTTCGACCAGCATTTCGTAAGTAATTCCCCCTGGTCGCAGCAATGTCGGCACCGGGGTGGTACAATCAACCACCGTTGATTCTACACCAATCTCACAGGGACCGGCATCAATTACGGCGGCAATTTTGCCATCAAGATCTGACAATACAGCTTGCGCTGTCGTCGGGCTTGGTCTTCCTGAAGTATTTGCACTAGGCGCGGCCACCGGCACACCGCCCAGACGAATTAGCTCCCTGGCCACCAGTGACGAAGGTAAACGAATAGCCACCGTATCCAAACCGGCAGTCACAGCATCAGGCACCAGTGGCTGGCGCTCAACCACCATTGTGAGTGGTCCAGGCCAGTAGCGCTCAGCCAGAGCCAACGCATTGGCTGGCACAGACGCTGCCAACGTGTATATTTTTTCAACAGCATCAATATGTAAAATAAGCGGGTTATCTGAAGGCCGTCCTTTGGCCTGAAAGATCGCTTTTACCGCTTGCACATTAAACCCATTAGCACCAAGACCATACACGGTTTCGGTAGGAAACGCCACCAACTGTCCCTGTCGCAGCATAGCAGCTGCCTCTGTCAAAACAGCTATATCCGGGTTGAACGGGTCTATTTTATAATAATTAGTATGCACTGTGATCATCTCCATTAGTAAAACGAAAAATTACAACACGTTCGATACCAGCATAATCTTTAATAATAGTTTCCGGTATCAGCCTACTGCCGGTATCAGCCAACGCTGCTACCTGTCCGGCCTGATTAATTCCTACCTCGACGGCAATGAAGCCATCCGGTTTAAGGTAGCCTGCTCCCTGCGCCACAATCCGGCGGTAAAAATTAAGACCATCAGGCCCGCCAGCCAACGCCAGTCGTGGTTCCTGACGCACCTCAGGGCTTAATCCGGGGATCTCACTATCCGGAATATACGGTGGATTAGCTAGTATTGCGTCGAATTTTTTACCTGCCAGCGGCTGCAGCATATCACCCCTAAAGAGCGCCAGACGTTCAGAAACCCCTTGTCTAACGGCATTTTCTCCGGCAACTGCCAGCGCCTCGGCAGAAATATCAACCGCCGCGCCTACCGCAGTAATTAGTTTTGATAATAAGCTAACTATTATGGCGCCACTGCCTGTACCCAAATCAGCAATAACCGGTGCCTCTGTACCAGCCAGGCGGTCAAGTGCGGCCTCCACTAATATTTCGGTATCAGGCCGGGGAATAAGTACAGCCGGATTAACCATGAAATCCAGCCCCATAAACTCTTTGTAGCCATTAATATAAGCTACCGGCGCATACATGGCCCGACGTTTGACAGCTTGTCTGTAAGCAGCCAGTTCATCTGACGTTAGCGGCTGATCAAAATTAGTATATAAATACAGCCTGTCTTTGCCTAATATATGGGAAAGCAGTACCTCAGCATCCAGGCGAGGATTATCAATCCCCTTGGAGTCGAAGTACTGCCTGGTCCATTGTACAATTGAAGTGATGGTCCATTGTTCAGTCATTGCACCCACCCGGACAGTAAGAAATGCCTGTTTGGCATTTCTTACTGTCCTTAACTTTATTATTTATTCACTGTACTTCTTGTAATTTTTCACTTTGACCGGCAGTTACCAGCGCCGAGATTAGCTCATCCAAATCGCCGTTGAGGACAAAATCAAGTTTATGCAGCGTTAGACCAATGCGATGATCGGTAACGCGGCCCTGTGGAAAGTTATAGGTCCGAATTCGTTCACTGCGATCACCAGTGCCTACCTGACTTTTGCGGTTCTCCGCCATCTCAGCGGCTTGCTCAGACTGCGCCAGCTCTAATATTCTGGAACGCAGCACACGCATAGCCTTATCCTTATTTTTAAGCTGCGATTTTTCATCCTGGCATGTTACCACAACTCCTGTCGGCAAATGGATAATACGCACCGCCGATTCCGTCTTATTGACATGCTGACCGCCGGCGCCACTGGCGCAATAGGTATCAATGCGCAGGTCATTAGGGTTAATTTCAATATCCACATCTTCGGCTTCAGGCAATACCGCTACTGTCACGGTGGAAGTATGAATCCGGCCGCTTGACTCAGTTGTCGGCACCCGCTGCACGCGATGCACCCCACTCTCATACTTGAGCTTAGAATAGGCCCCTTCTCCTTGAATAGAAAATACCACTTCCTTGAAACCACCAAGATCCGGTGCATTTGCATCAAGCATCTCAGTCCGCCAGCCCTGATTTTCAGCATACCGGGTATACATACGGAATAAATCACCCGCAAACAGCGCGGCCTCATCACCACCGGCACCGCCCCGGATTTCAACAATAACGTTCTTATCATCTTTAGGGTCTTTGGGCAGAAGCAGAATTCGCAGTTCTTTCTCTAAGCCCTCTATTTTAGAGTACGCCTCGTTATACTCAGCTTCCACCAACTCACGAAATTCATCATCAAGTTTATCTTTGAGCATTTCACGGGCATCCTCAACAGCTTGCAATGTTTTCTTATATTCCCGGAACTTTTCCATAATCAAAATCATTTTACTGTGAGCCTTGGTCAGTTTCTGCCATTCGGCCATGTCGGCCATGACCGCCGGGTCGCTGATCCGGCCTTCCAGTTCGAGAAATTTATCTTCCATTGCCTGCATTTTATCCAGCATTTGTTTTCACCTCTATTTCTTGGTCAGGCCGCACAGCCTGTAAGGCTGCAATCGCTACTTCAATCTGATCGTCACTAGGCTCACGGGTAGTCAACTTTTGCAACCACAGGCCTGGTGTAATGGCACAAGCAACCCAGCGAGCTTTACTTCGTCCGGCAAAGCGGATTATTTCATAAGCAATGCCGGCCACTACCGGCAGCAAAACCACTCTGGACAAAATCCGCAGCCACAGGTCCGGCCAGCCTAAAAAAGCAAACATAATTATACTTACTACCATGACAATGAGCAAAAAATTGGTGCCGCAACGGGGATGCAGCCGACTGTATTTTCTGATATTCTCCACCGTCAGTTCCTCGCCGGCCTCATAGGTATGGATAGTTTTGTGCTCAGCGCCATGATACTGAAATACTCGCTGAATATCTTTCATGATTGATATTCCCCCAATATAGAGGAAAAAAATCGCCAGCCGCAAAATACCCTCAAACGTATTAAGTAAACGGGAATCAGTGACTGCACTATGAATATATTTTGCAGCATAGGTTGGGATAATCACAAACAGTAAAATAGCCAATCCCAGCGAGAATACCATGGTCATGGCGATTTCTTTTGTCGATAAACTCTCTTCCTCCTCACCGGCCGCTTGTGCGGAAAATGATAAGGCCTTCAAGCCATAAACCAGCGATTCTACTAAAGCGACAACCCCGCGAATCATCGGTTTTTTCAAAATAGGATACCGGTCAGTAATCGAAGTCAACCGTTCCTTTTGAATCGTAATGTTGCCGGACGGTTCACGAACGGCAGTGGCAATAAATTCCGGACCGCGCATCATAACACCTTCAATAACAGCCTGCCCGCCAACAAAAGGTTTTTTTTGACTCATGCTGCCAGCCCTCCTTCTATCAAAACTTTCTCCGACCACCTGTGTTCACATATAAGTACAGCAGAGCATTCCTGCTCTGCTGCCCAGATGTTCTTCAATTAGCCAAGCGGCAATTATTCTTTGGTATTGCTGCCAAAACGCTTGTTGAATCTTTCTACACGGCCGCCTGCTGCTACCTGACGCTGTTGACCGGTATAGAACGGGTGGCATTTGGAGCATACATCTACACGCAGTTCTTTTTTCACCGAACCAGTAACAAATGTATTGCCACAGCCGCAGACAACTTTGGCTTCGTTGAATTGGGGATGAATCTTTTCTTGCATATCTTGCACCTCACTTTATAGAGCCATTTAAATTAAATTTATGCGTAGTAATTATAGCATATCAGACTACACTACGCAAGCTATCTCCTGTCAACTTTGCTAACATCCTGTCCCTGGGTAAGGCCGGAATAGCCACTGCCATTTTACATTACCTACCTTGCTGCTACAAAAAAATAGTGGCTGGCATTAAGCCTGAGCCACCAAGCTATAGCCCAAATATAAGGCGGCCCCCCAAATAAATACCGCTGAAAATTTCCCCAGCAATCCCAGTAACCTTCCTGAGCTGTCTAAGGTTCCCACCAAACGCCCGGCAAGAGCCAGGGAGAAGAACCACAGCCAGGATACCAGAATACATGCTGCCGTAAACAATAGTTTGCTGCTGTCGCCATACTGCAATGAACTAGTGCCAATAACCCCGATAGTATCTAGGATAGCGTGAGGGTTAAGCAGTGATACCGAAGCTGCAAACACGACCTGTTTACCAGGAGACAAGCCTATTCCATCAGGTGTTTGGCTGTCTTCAGCCTTACTTTGCCAGGCGACCCAGCCCATATAGGCTAAAAAGACAAATCCGCCAGCCAATAGTACTGTTTTCAGCCAGGCAAAACTTAGTATTACCAGCGATACACCCAGTACCGCGGCCAGAATAAGCAGCGTATCACAAAGCCCGGCTGTCACTACGGCAGGCATAGCCTGCCACAAATTGGCTTGTATGGCTCCCTGGTTAAAGACAAATAGATTTTGCACACCTAATGGTAAAATTAGCCCAAAAGCTAAAATAATACCATGAATAAAGGCTTCCATACTGCTCTCTGTTCCTCCTCAGATCCTGTATACTTCTGGCTTGCGGTGCCGCAGTAACGGCAATTCTTCCCGCACTCTGTTCAATGTTCTAAAATCAATCTTGCCGGTAATCACGGTTTCGGCTTCATTGGCAAGTGCCAGTACTCTGGCCCAGGGGTCAACAATAATGGAATGCCCATATGACTTATACTCGGCGGCAGCATTTAATGCTGGAGCCGCTCCAATTACATATACCTGATTGTCAACGGCTCTGGCACGCATCAAT
The DNA here is from genome assembly GCF_057319775.1 of Sporomusa sp. 246TCP1. Lineage (NCBI taxonomy): Bacteria > Bacillati > Bacillota > Negativicutes > Selenomonadales > Sporomusaceae > Sporomusa > Sporomusa sp. 246TCP1. The sequence continues at coordinate 3,727,450 of NZ_CM170492.1, forward strand.
AACTCCCAATGGGCCGGACCTGTCACCGGGCCAAAGGCACCTGGATACACTAAGATTTTGGCTCCTTGCAGCACCATTGTCCTGGCCAGTTCGGGAAAACGCACATCATAACAAATTGCCACCCCAATCTTTCCCAGTGATGTATCTACCAGCGTCATACTGCTGCCGGCTACTAACGTCTTAGATTCCTGAAATACTGTCCCTCCTTTAATGTCCACATCAAACAAATGTACTTTGCGATGGCGGCCAATCAGGTTACCCTGCTCATTAAAAATAAAGCAGGTATTATAAATATTACCTACTTCATCCCGTTCCGGAATTGAACCACCAACAAGAATTATTTTGTGCTTTTCAGCACACTCGGCCAACATGGCAATAGTCGGCCCTTCCGGATAGATTTCAGCATATTGAGAAAAGAGTTCCGACTGATAGGGACAATTAAACATCTCCGGCAATACCACCAAATGACTGCCCTGGTCAGCTGCCTCGGCAATCATACTCCTTGCTTTACAAATATTGCCCTGTTTATCTGCCACAACACCTAATTGGCAAATTCCAACATTATAAACTACCATTTTTTGACCCCTCCAATGATATTCATACCACTTATGGATTATCTTGTAAAGCAATAAAAAAGCTAAAGGATTTTCCACTACCTCCTGTCGAATAAATTCAATAGACTAGCAGAAGGGGACATCTTAAATCATGCAAAAAATTGCCATATCAGAGCTTCAACCTAACATGGTAGTTGCCCGTAATATCTTCAGCACCGAAGGCGTATTGCTTCTAAGCGCCGATACAGTACTCAATGCTACGCAAATTGAACGCTTACAGCAGTTTGGCCTACCTAGTATCTATATAAAAAATCCCTTTACTGACACAATCCCCTATGGCGACCTTATAGATACCATCCCTGAAGTTGTCCGCGAAGAAACAAGGGTTCAGGCCGTCCAACTGGTGAATACCGCTTTTCAAAACCTTACTATCCTGCAGAATCTTGACACACAGCAATTTAAGGCAATTTCTGATTTAATTCTTGATGACGTTATCAAAAATCGCGGAGCTATGATTCATCTCACAGATATCCGGGCCCATGACGGCTATACCTTTGGACATTCGGTCAATGTCTGCGTATTAGCTACCCTCACCGGCGTTCAGTTAGGCTATGACATGGTTAATCTCAAAGAACTGGCATTAGGCGCCTTACTTCACGATGCAGGCAAAATGCTCATTCCACAAGAAATCCTCCTCAAACCTGCTCCGCTTACAAATGACGAGCGTAAACTTATGGAAAAACATTCTGACCTTGGTTTTGATATTCTCCGTAAACAAAGCGACATCCCCTTAGTCTCAGCCCATATTGCCTTTCAGCACCATGAAAAATTTGACGGCAATGGTTATAACCGCGGCCTTGCGGGCACAAACATTCATGAGTATGCCCGCATAGTAGCCATTGCCGATGTGTATGATGCACTTACCTCAGACAGACCTTACAAAGAAGCTTCCTTGCCGCACGAAGCCTATGAAATCATGATGTCACTGGCTAATACCCACTTTGATCCAATTATTTTACAGACTTTTCTAAATCAAATTGCCCTTTATCCGCTAGGCAGCATCGTCCAGCTTAATACAGGTGACATCGCGGTAGTAACACGAGTAATTCCCGGACTACAAACCCGGCCAACTGTAAAAGTTCTCCTTGATGCAAGCGGTCACAAGCTGAAAAATGGCCCTGAAATTGATTTGACAAGACACCTGACAACTTTTATTACTAAAGTATTCACCCTCGCAGAGGTTCTGCAACTGGGTACCAATTCAACCCGGCAAACAAACCTGCAGCAGACCTTTAAACCAACTAGCTAGCCTGAACATAGGCAAGTCTCCACTCTTTGCTTATCTCGCAACGCTTACTTTGGTTAATGTTTTGGCAAGGCTAAGTAGTTCTTCCTGGCTGGCTGCGCCTTCCAGCGTTACTTCATTATTATCAATAATGACTGTTACCTTATTACGGTTTGGCAACTTACTGGTAATGGCTTCCCTAGGGATGGCCATTTTTTCCTGTACCTGGGGCGGCACCGGCACCGAGCGGAGCGTATTGGTTGGTTTTGGGGCCTGGGAAATGATGATTTCATCAGCAGCACCCTGATGGTACACTTGTCTAATCGTTTTGCTGATTGTATCAATTGTGACAACATCAGCTTTACGGCCAGCCAAGGCCAGCATAGTGCCTTCCCCTGATGGTACGGCAGGAGAAGGCACAGTCAAGGCTGCACCCGGCGCCTGGACGGCGTCAGACTCTGGTTGAGCTGACTCAGTAATTTGAGAATCAGGAGTAGTCGAAGCCTGTAGCTTGTCTTTGGCTGGCGGCACTGTTAGATTAGGCGGTGTTTCCACAATAGATGACGGTTGCTGCGTTTCAATGGCAGGCACAGGTACCGATTGCGGACTCTTAGCCAATTGCTGTTCTTGTGTGGCTGGTGGCAAAATATTAAAAAATGTAATTAATAACACCGCCGCTGCTGCCGTACCAGCAAAACCAGCTGCGCCCCAGGCCAAGCGTTTTTTTCGCTTGGCCCTGGCAATCGAAATAGCTGCTTGCTCCACAATATAGTTTCGTACTGCCGGAGGCGGTACAGCTGGCGGCGCGGCTGCCGCTTTAATTAGTTGGGCAGTACGCACGAGTTCGACGAGTTCTTCCTCGTGCGTGTTTTCTAATGTCATCCCCTGATTAAGTTCATCCAAAGCGGCTGACAATGCTTCTGCTTGTCCTTTTTCCGTATTCGTGTTATCCTGCACCAGCTTCCCTCCCTCCTGTAATGCCATTTTCATCAAATAAATCCTTCAGCTTTTTGAGCGCCCGCTGCTGCAGCATTTTTATGGCAGCACTACTTTTCCCCATGATTCTCGCAACATCAGCTATGGCAACCCCTTGAAGAATTCTAAATTCAATCACCCGTCGTTGCTCTTCAGGCAAAAGTTCCAACAGCCTGCTCACTTCCCTGCGTTGTTCCGCACTCACGACGGCTTCGTCAGGACGAGTACTTGTGTCAATTATGGGCTCATTATATTGAGCAATATCAACCATATGGGGAGCCCGACCACGTTTACGGTAATAATCAATAATAAGATTAAGCGTAATGCGTGACAGATAAGTTTTGAAGGTGGCGTTTGTTTCTTTATACCGCGGCAACGCCGTCAGCGCCCGCAAAAAGGTGTCTTGCGCGATTTCCTGAGCGTCTTCTGGGCTGCCAGTCTTAGCTAAAGCCAAGCGGTAAATAGGCGGCCAATAAGTAGTAACCAGCTCATCAAGGGCTGCCTTGTCACCCTCCTGCGCTTTGGCAATCAAACGATTTTCATCCTGCGCCATCTTTTATCACCACGCTTTACCTTCCCATCATATAACAACTTATCTTACCAAAAACTCTCCTAAGGTGAGCGGCAGTTGTCCTAACCGCGCTCTTACCTCTTCCATACTGTCGGTAAAGCCGCTGGCCGCTTCTGCATCGGTAAAGCGTACCTTTACATCCAGGTTATTCCCGTCATATAAGCGAAACGCCGCATCTACCACGCCGATATTTTCGGTTTCCAGGCAAATTCTCAACCATGTCTCGGTCACTTTCTGGCCGGGATTTTTTTTGTCTTCTTCCTCTTGATAATATACATGAATGTAGGCCGGATATACAGTTTGGCCGTCACCAAAGTATAATGGCACCGCTATCGTCAATACCCGCTGGGCGTCCTGTCGTTCCGCTGTTACACCACTTGGCTTAGACATAGTCTCAGCCAGTTCCCGCACGACTTTGATGGCCTCTTTAGCCTCTTCCGGACTTTTTCCCTGCCAGATGTTGGCCAGTTCCACCATAGCCTGCTGGCTAAGACCAAATGACTGAGCAGCCTGTGGTTGCTTAGGAGCAAGCAGTTCTGCCGCCTGTTCCAGAATATTGGCAAACACGATAATCTTCTCTATTGGTGACTGCTGTGATTTTTTGAGAGCTGTCAACAATGCAGCTACTGCCGCCGGCAATGCTTGCATCAGTTGCCCGGTTTGCGGCGATGAAGCCTGTGCTGTCAGCGTTGGCGACGACGATTGAGAGGTTGGGCTTGTTGGTATTTGTTGTGCTGGAAGCTTTTGATTCTGGATCATTTGGGTTATTGGGGTTGTTTGGGCTGGCATCTGCGTTGGCTGTGCTTTTTGTGTTGCCTGTGCTATTGGCGATGCTGGTTCATCCTGTTGTAATAGAGTTAAAACTATTTTTCTAATCTCCGGCGGCAGGCTTTCAGCCAGCTCAGGCTGAGTGGTAAACGCCTTGAGTAGTTGGGCCAATTCCTGTGGCTTACCCGCATTACCTGCTGGCATGGCAGGCCTTGTGGGCAAATTCTGCAAGTTATTGGCAGAATTATCCTGACGCTGTAGCATTTGAGACTGCTTTGCACCAGGCCTCTGACCTTCCGTGGCCTCCGGCAGGGTAGTCTGCGCGGCTTGATCTTGACCTGATTCTTCCTGTTGCAATAGAGTTAAAACTATTTTCCTAATCTCCGGCGGCAGGCTTTCAGCCAGCTCAGGCTGAGTAGTAGAAGCCTTGAGAAATTGGGCCAATTCCTGTGACTTACCCGCATTGCCTGCTGGCAGGACAGGTTTTGTGGGCAAATTCTGCGAGTTACTGGCAGAATTATCCTGACACTGCGGCATTTGAGAGTGCTTTGCACCAGACCCCTGACCTTCCGTGGCCTCCGGCAGGGTAGTCTGCGCGGCTTGATCTTGACCTGATTCTTCCTGTTGCAATAGAGTTAAAACTATTTTCCTAATCTCCGGCGGCAGGCTTTCAGCCAGCTCAGGCTGAGTAGTAGAAGCCTTGAGAAATTGGGCCAATTCCTGTGACTTACCCGCATTGCCTGCTGGCAGGGCAGGTTTTGTGGGCAAATTCTGCGAGTTATTGGCAGAATTATCCTGACGCTGTAGCATTTGAGGCTGCTTTGCATCAGACCTCTGACCTTCCGTGGCCTCCGGCAGGGTAGTCTGCGCGGCTTGATCTTGACCTGATTCTTCCTGTTGCAATAAAGTTAAAACTATTTTCCTAATCTCCGGTGGCAGGCTTTCAGCCAGCTCAGGCTGAGTGGTAAACGCCTTAAGTAATTGGCCCGTTTCTTGTGACTTACCCGCATTACCTGCTGGCAGGGCAGGTTTTGTAGGCAAATTCTGCGAGCTACTGGCAGAATTATCCTGACTCTGCGGCATTTGAGACTGCTTGGCCTCAAGCCTCTGGTTAGGAGACTTGTTAGTTGGCGCTAACTCTGGTTGTTTTTCCACTATACCTGGCTGCACCGCTACTGCCGTTTTTTCTGACGATTGGCTTGCCAAACCGTCAGGTTGCTGGCTAGCAGCCTGCATATCCTGTTGATTATTGCCTGGCACATTGGAGCGTGCAGCCAACTGCCGCAGTACTTTGGCCATTTCTTGCAAATCACCAGGATTTTTTCCCTGTAAAGCAGCCGTGAGTTCTGTCTGCAATTGCTGTTTACCCGCTGCTGCCGGAGTTGAAGCCTCCCCCTGACCTTCAATACTGTCAGCCAGTATCGCCGTCTTTTCGGCTCTTGTCGTTGATGATTTAAGCAACGCAACTATACCTGCCGGCAGGCTTGTCTGCGTGGCTTGATTCTGACTTAACAGTTGCTGAACAGGCTCCCTAGTTTCCGGTGGTAAGCTTTTGGCTGGCCGGTTGGCAATCGTTTGCGTAAGTTCATCCATCTCACTAGTTAGCAGAATTTGTTGTGTTAAAGGATTTTGCTGGTTAGATTTTGTCTGGCCTGCTTGTGAAGCCGGTTCTTCCTGTTGCATTATGGTTAAAACTAGCTGCTTTGCAGCAGGCCCCTGACCCTCCTCAACCGTGAGGCCAGCTGCCTGTTCTATAATATCAGCCAGCATTGCCAGCTTTTCTGCGCCTGTCTTTGATGATTTAAGCAGCGCAACTAACCCCTCCTGCAGGGTAGTCTGTGCTGCCTGATTCTGGCTTACCAGTTGCTGAACAAGCTCCCTAATTTCCGGTGGTAAGCTTTTGATAAGCGCCGATCTGTTGGCAACAGTCTGCGAAAGTTCACTTAGTTCAGTTGTAATAATGTTTTCTAAAGCCACCAATACTGCTTGCGGTGAATTGGCTGTCTTACCTGATGAATTCTGCTGTACTTGGGTGGTCTCATCTGGTTGGCCAGCTTGCTCAGCCTCAGGTTTAACTGTCGATGTAGTTTGGACTGAGCGGATATCATTAATGGTGTTAATTATCATCGTCACTCGCCTTTCTCATGCCATTCCTTCCCCATATCAATCCAATTAAGGATCTATCGTTATTACTATGATTATCTCTGTTATCGGGTTTTTTATTTAATTTCTTAACATAACTCACAATATTTATGCCAATACATAAACTGTAATAAAAGCCCTAAAGGAGGCTGCTACATGCCTACATTCCGCAAGCTACTGTCCGGGGGACGCAGTTCAAGGCCTGCGCCAATATTCCAGCTTGTTCCCGGTCAGCCGCTGACAACTGGTTATTTTTTATTACAGGTTGAACCTGCAATCCGTCATGGAATAGCTGAACTGTTAGAAAGCAATCCACGTCATGCCCTAACCGAACTGGCGTTAATCGCCTATTTGATGGGTATGGGATTTGACTATCCTACAGCACAGGTAATTGTTGAAGCTTGGGAGAAAGACGATATCTTATTGGCACAAGGAATTTTGACAGAGTGAACTCGTTCAGCAAAGCTGAACAACGAATCTTCAGGTAAAATTTTACCTCACCCACGCCTCTTATAGAGGCGTGAGTTGATTAAAATTAAAGAAAACACAGCTTGCGCCGAGCCCTTGGCAAAAGCGGAAGCGTTAGGTTTGTTAAACCACAAAGACACAAAGAGCGAAAAGGGATACTATTTTAGAAAAGTAAAATTGCCACGCGATACACTCAATGACTACTCTTAAAACCTTCGTCATTGCACGTGCTAAGCGTGACAATTTTTTCTATTACTCTATTACTGTCACCAACTCCCCAAACAGCTCTTTGTTAGCCTTGATGAGTTGCTCGCCGCCTAAAACGCATAAGGTATTGGCTTTCATTACCGTATCGACAAGTTGGGCTAATTGATGAATATCCTGCTGTTTAGTCGCCAGGATTTCATCCCGCTCCTGCTGCAGATCTCTTTGGCTAATATTACGAATATATGCAACATCTGCCCGTTCACCCTTCATCTGCGGCGTCAGCGGGGTATCCATAGTACTTATGGTGCCAATGATATATTTGGTCATTTCGCGTTTACTAACTGTTTCCGCAGTGAAGTTGTTCAGATAGTCTACCGTTTCATCATACACCTTAATGGTGTCAGCCAAGTTGGGATCGCGGTAAGAACCAAACACGACATTACCACTACGGTCAAATTGGGCAAAAGCACCGTACGCTCCGCCTTGCACCCGGATTCGATTCCACAGATAATCATAACGCAAGATGGTTTCCAGCACCTTCATGCTGCCATGATAGCCAAATCCTAAACGACGGAAGTTGCCCCCTTTGGCAACATATTGTACCTTTCCCGATGTCATCAGGCCTTCATTACGAGCCTTAGCCTGGAAACTGTAGGTAACCGGCTCATATTGCCTTGTTCCCAGTTTGCCAAGAAGTACAGGCAAGCTCTGGCAAAAAGCCTGATAATCTTCGTTTTCACAGGTTATGCCGATAAAAAGGTTATTGCGGTTAAAGATAGTCTCTGATACCTTCGCCAGCGTCTGGCCAATTTCGTTTACCCTGGCATCCAGATTTTGCTCCAGTTCTACAATAAATTTGTAATAGGTCAGCTGACCTACTTCATTATATTTGGCAACAGGCGATAAATAGGATAATAGTCGGCTGGCCACCACCTGCTGGCCACGCCTAAAGAGCGCGGTATCCCAGGTTGCTTTGAGCTCGCGGATGAGTTCTTTCAAACGGGCTGCATCTGTAAACAAACTGCCGCCGGTTATGTCGCCTAATAAGCCAAACAACTCGGGTAGCTTGCTCACAAGCGCCTTGGCTTTAACCCGAAACATTGGGGTGTATACTTGATCATCACTGTTCTCTGAAAAACCAAAAACATCATAGGAAAAACCACCTGTATGAATATTAGTCTCTTTCGCTAATTCAGCATAAGGATATTTTTCAGTATCAACCTTGCCCAAAATATCAGCCAGTAAAAACAAATAAGGCAACTCGGCTTCAGCTACGGCGCCGGTGTTGAAATAAAGATTAAGATACGCAATTCGGTTAGTGAACAAGGGGTGCAGCAATACTGTTATGCCCTGCTGCTTATGCTCTTCGGCAACCAATTTCTCTGTTTTCGGATCAATATCTTTTAATTCCACCAGCGGAATCAGTTCAAGTTTTTCCGGTGCATCAGGGGTTTCCTGACGCTTTTTCAATGCCTTGGTCTGCTCTACAAGCGCAGCTAACTCAGCTTGGCTTAACCCAGCCTTGTACTTGGCCAGCTTGGCCTTACTCTCAGCCGACTTGCTCGCGCCAAGCTTGCTATTAGGCTTTAGTGTGACCAGCGCCTGATGAGGGTTCTTTATCAGGCAGTTTTTGATTAGCTGTTCAAAATAGCCGTGCCTAAATTGCTGTTTAATTTTCTCCAAAGCCGGTTCGTACGCTAAATGGATCAGCGGATTTTTATCATAAAGCCAGCTATCAAGACATTTTATGTTGTAAACCAAGCCTTTTGGATGTTTCCCGTAGTTGGCTTCCCGCAGGTGGAATTCAAATATATTTACAGATGACTCTACCAGTTTTTTATCCAAGCCCTCGGTTGCCAGCTTGTTTAGTACATCATAAACCGTTTCTTTAAACAAATCTACTTGCTCAGGATTAGCGCCGCCAACACCAAAGGTCATAGTTGGCTGAAGAATACTTTTATTATAACTGCCAAATACCTCTTTACCCAGCCCAGCATCTAGAAGCGCTTTTTTCAGTGGTGCTGCCGGGGTTTCTAATAGAATATGTTCCAGCATCATGAGGCCCAGATAACTTTCAGGATCAGTGGCTTTACCAGCTACAATATTTAACGTAATAAAGGTTTTATCGTTTGTTGACTCATCCGGCGACACCGGGTAATCTACAACTTTTACAACCATTTCATTAAACGGTTTTTGCAGCGGAATTTCAGAGTCAATCTCAACCCCTGTGAAGTCCTTGAGATAGGCAGCATCCAAAAACTTCAGATTATCTGCCAAATCCATATCACCATAAAGAAAAATATAGCTGTTGGCGGGATGATAGTATTTTTTATGAAAAGCAACAAATTGTTCCTGAGTAAGTTCTGGTATAAACTCGGGGTCACCGCCTGACTCAACGCCATAGGTGGTATCTGGGAACAGACTGGCATAAATCTGATGTTCTAAGATGGCATCCGGAGAAGAAAATACGCCTTTCATTTCATTGTAGACAACACCTTTATAAGTAAGCTCAGCCTCTTTATCAGGCAACTCGTAGTGCCAGCCTTCCTGCATAAGAATCGCAGGCGTTTCCAGCATCTGTGGATAAAATACAGCATCAAGATAAACATCCATCAAATTGCGAAAATCCTTTTCATTGCGGCTAGCAACAGGATACATGGTCTTATCGGCAAAGGTCATGGCATTCAAAAAAGTGTTGAGCGAACCCTTTACCAGTTCAACAAACGGCTCTTTTATCGGGAATTTTCGTGAACCGCAGAGCACCGAATGTTCCACAATATGCGGCACACCGGTTGAGTTCTCTGGCGGGGTACGGAAGGTAATAGAAAATACCTTGTTATCATCTTCATTGCCCAAATGCAGCAGCCTCGCGCCACTTTGTTCATGCACAAACAATTTAGCATCAGAGTTAATCTCATCAACATGCCGAGCCTCTAGCAGCTTAAAGCCGTGATAGGTTTTACCAGTCTTAAAGGACATATCGTTACCTCGCTTTTACCATTTTGTTTATCCTATGTAGTGTCTTACTAAGAAGTTAAGTATTCTTTTTCGGCAATCTGGAACAGTTTTCCTTCAAATGAACAAAGAGAAGCTAATAAATAGCTTCTCCCGCTTGCCAATAATTAATTATCCTATTTTTTAAATGAATCATAAAGCACCTGATACTCATCTGTCGGCGGAATGGATTTATAAATATAGATATGAACACCACTGGGATCATTAATAACAAAGCTACGTTCCCCCATGGCTTATTAACAAGCTCCTCACAAAATTCCACCTCCGCTTCCTTCAACCGCCGATACTCGGCATCAACATCCTCTACTTCAAAGGAAATAATAATACCCGAGCCATGGAAAAACTCACCGGCATCGCGCTGCGGCTTGGTGAAGCTAACTCCGACCGAAAGCTCTGGCGCAATCAATTCAATATACCAGTCGCTTTCGTAGACAAGTTCAAATTTAAAATGCCGCATATAAAAATCTTTGGATTCCGTTAGTTTGTCTGTACTAATTGTAGTATCCACCCGTGTTATTTTCATAAAGCTTTCCCCCATTCAGGTTTTCGCTGTTTAAAATAGACTATTTTTAGCTGGCAGGCTTCTGCCATACCCTGAGCAAGCGCCAGAGCGCGACCGATATCCTCCGGCTTATGTGCATCAGAACCAATAGTCACCAGCTTACCGCCCAATTCAGAAAATCGTTTATAAATCGGCAGCAACTGCTCTACCGCCGCCAAACTTGTTAGACGACGGGTATTAATTTCCATAGCTTTCTCCTGCTGAGCCGCAACCTTTAGTATCTCATCAATTCTGTCGCTAAATTCGCAGTAATGAATATTCGGGTCCTGATAGCGGGCATAGCGGGCAATATAATCAATATGACCCAGACTATCAATGAAATCATGGCTCTTTAAACACTGCAGCATAACTTCAAAGTACCGGTCGTATACCTCTTGCTTAGGCCTTGATTCGTAAAACGAGCTATGGTAAATGTCAACATTGTCAACAACATGAATTGAACCAATAACATAATCAAATAGATTATTTTCGATAATGTGCCGGTTTTCCTCCGAACAATCAGGACGCATACCTACCTCAATCCCAAGCAGCACCTTATCGCCCCGGTATTGAGCGTAATCCCGGAAATATGTTTTTACATCAAAAGTAAAGACATCTGGCTCAGGGTAAGCCAAATCCATATGCTCAGTAATAATGATCCCTAAATCTAAGTCAGCGGCCCTGCTGACAGCCGTCTTAATGTCCATGTTGGAATCAGAAGAATAACAGGTGTGAATATGGGTATCGAACAACACAGAAAAAGCCTCCCTATTTCAAGAGAATAAAAACGTGATTATCTACCATTCTAATACAAAAGTACCAAAACTACAAATTTCTAAGGAAACGAATCTGTTTTTACACTGGCAGCGGATATTCAACAATAAGCTGGCCGGACGGCAATTTGTCAAGTGCAAACCCCGCAATAAGTTCTGACGCTTTAACTTGCTGGCATTGTTCCAGCAAACCGGCTTTCCAGGCCAGATAACCAATAATACTTTCCGCTTTCACGCCGCGCTCCCGAAGTGCGGCAATCGATAAAGCCTGCTGCCGTTTGGATAAACGATGACCTTCCTGATCTATTAATAGCGGCACATGCGTAAAAACTGGAGCTTTTAGCCCTAACAGCCGATATAACAGCAGTTGGCGCGGCGTTGAACTTAAAAGATCATCCCCGCGTAAAACATGAGTAATGTTCATGGCGGCATCATCCACCACAACCGCTAATTGATAGGCATGAATACCATCCGAACGCCGCACGATAAAGTCCCCAACCTCCCGGCTGATATCCTGGCTGAGGAATCCTGCATGCAAATCTGAAAAACTGGTTTCTCCCGGTGGTACGGCTAAGCGCAGCGCCGGCTGCCGGCTTACCAGCCTGGCATCGTCAAGCTTACGCCGCCGGCAGATACCGGTGTAAACACGTTCATTTTCGCCGCCATGCGGCGCCGATGCGGCCAGATCAGCCCGGGTACAGTAGCAGGGATATACCAAGCCCGCTGCCGCCAGTCGTTCAAGTGCCGCCTGGTACAGCCCACGCCGCTCAGCCTGGCAGTAAGGCGCATAGTTCCCGCCAACATCCGGTCCCTCGTCCCAATCGAGTCCCAGCCATTTCATATCAACCATCACCTTTTCGCCATATTCAGGCCGTGACCGGTCAGGATCAAGATCTTCTACTCTCAGTACCATGGTCCCACCAGCCGCCCGCACCTGCAACCAGGCCAACAGCGCCGTCCAGGCATTGCCTAAATGAATTTCACCTGTGGGACTGGGAGCAAACCGTCCCCGCATTGTTCGCATAATGACTCTTAGCCTCCTTTGACATGAATATAATAACAACAAAGCCGGGGCTTGCCACCCCGGCTTGTTGTTATTACTCCTGACTTTGCTGGGTTTCAGCAATATCATTATCATTAGTAAGACCCAGCTTGTCAAATATCGTAAAGGTCAAGCCAAGAATGATAGCTACTATGGTTGCTAACGCCATACCTTTAAGAGTGACCGAACCAAAGGTCATGTGGGCGCCGCTGACACCGATAATCATGACAACAGCTGTTAAAATCAAGTTGCGTGAACGGTTATAATCCACTTTCGACTCTACCAGTATCCGAACACCGGAAGCTGCGATAACCCCGAATAATAACAGTGATACGCCACCCATAACCGGGCTGGGAATACTTTGAATAAGGGCTGCCAGTTTACCGACAAAGGATAATACAATAGCAAGGACTGCAGCAAAGCCAATTACCCAGACACTATAGACCCGGGATAAAGCCATAACACCAATGTTTTCTCCATATGTGGTATTGGGCGTTGAGCCAAAGAAACCAGATACCATTGTTGATAGGCCGTTGCCTAACAAGGAACGATGCAAACCTGGTGATGCCGACAAATCGCGACCAACAATATTGCTGGTAACTACCAAGTGGCCGATGTGTTCGGCAATAACTACCAACGACGCGGGAATAATAATTAAAATGGCTTGCAGATTGAATTCAGGCGTATAGAAGGTAGGCAGCGCAAACCAGGGGGTTGTGTATACGGCTGCCAAATTAACCATCCCCAGCGCCAAGGCCAGAACATAACCGGCAGCAATACCAATTAATATCGGAATGACAGCAAAAAAACCACGGAATGAAACAGAACCAAGAATGGTTACCCCCAGCGTAAAGATAGATACCATTATCACCTGGGGATCAGGTTCCTTAGCCAGCAGCCCGGCCATATCAGCAGCAACAGGAGCCAGTTCCAGGCCGATAATAGCAACAATGGCGCCCATGGCGGCCGGTGGGAAGACAACATCAATCCATTTCGTGCCAACAACGCCAATACTTAACGCTACTATGGTAAAAATAAGACCAGCTGCGATAAACCCACCAAGTGCAGCACCATAACCGTATTGGGCCAAGACCAAAAACACCGGTGATAAAAAGGCAAAACTTGAGCCTAAATAGGCAGGAATTTTTCCTTTAGTAACCAAAATGTAGAGCAGTGTACCGATACCATTCCACAATAGCACTGTAGCCGGGTTAATCTTAAATAAAATCGGAACAAGGACTGTGGCCCCAAACATGGCAAATAAGTGTTGCAGACTTAACGGCAGCGTCTCAATCATCGGCAATTTTTCTTCCACTTGAATGGTTCGTCGCATAAAACCCCTCCTTAAAATTCGTGTAACATCCTGCCAGCGAAGCTTCTTCCCCTCATCTCTGCATGCTCAGTAGTGAGATAAAGCTTTCATAATTTTAAGCCATAGGGCAACCCTTGTCAAGATATGGAATTCTCTAATAGCTCTCCTCACTTCTCATTCGACGTTATTATAGGGGTCCCAATCGGTCAGCCGGCTTAATCGGGCCTCAGCCATTTGCAGTTCTGCAAGCAATCTGTTCTTATCCTTGGGCAAAGTGCCTGCCAGGGCAACATGATTAGAGCTATGGGTGCTTCTAAACAAACAGTGACTGCCTGGCGGTAAGTCAATGTTACTCACCAATTGGTACAGTTCACCCATAATCTTCGCTGGCGGCAGCGGCACAAATTCACCACGTTCAAATTCAGCTAACAGTTCACTGCCACGGTATAACATAAGCGTCAGGGCACTCAGCATCTGGGGCCTAATAGCGTTGACTGCCTGAGCGGTATGCAAGGCATGAGGGCTAGAATGGACTTGACCACCGAGACCGGCAATAACCATTACTGACAACTTAATGCCTGACTCTACAATACGTCGGCCAGCCGCAATAGCCTCTGCTGCCCCAACGCCTTTATTTACTTGCTTTAATACAAGCTCATCACCTGACTCCAACCCAAAATAAACCAGCCTAAGCCTAGCCTCTCGCAGCGCCGCTAATTCTAACGGCGTTTTATTTAGTATATCCTTAGGACCGGCATAACATGATACCCGCTGCAAACGGGGAAACGATTGCTGCAAAACATGCAATATTGCTAACAACCTGTCTGTTGCCAGCACCATTGCGTTGCCATCTGCCAAAAATATACGGCGAATGTGCCGGGCATACGGCTTAGCCGCCTCGATCTGAGCCACGACCTCTTCCCAGGGCCGTACGCAAAAGGCAACCGAACGATACATAGTGCAGTAGGTACAGGCATTATGTGAGCAGCCTGTTGTTATCCGCAAAATGAAACTATGCGCTTCACTGGGGGGACGAAACACCATCCCCTCATTAGTGTCAAAATACAACTATATCGCCTCTTGTCAAAAATATTACTATAATCCTTCTTACTGTAACAAAAACAGAAAAAGTTGTCAAAAGGACTGCGCCTCCTAACAACTTTTTTGTAAACAACTAAGCTAACTGCTGAATATTTGTTTCCTGCTCTGCTTCTGCCAGCAGGCGGTCAAAATCTAAAATAGTAATTCTTCTTTCACCCGCTCTGCCAATACCGTCAATATATCGTGTTTCCTCTTCGGTTCCATGGCAGTTTGGCCGCTCGATTTCTTCCTCATCAAAGTAAACAATATCTTTTATTTCATCAACAATACAGCCTAAGCCTATAGGCATATCATTAGTACAAGCTATAATAATTTTACTTTCTTCTTTAATTGGTGTATTTTCCAAGTTTAATTTATAGCGCAAATTATAAACATAACTGACATTACCCCGTAAAGTTATGCTGCCTTCAATCTCTTTGGGCATACTTGACTCCTTTTGGATATTACACCGTTTAGCCCTCAGGATACCACTTATCAGTCTGGCATCAATACCAAACTCCTGACCATCCATATCAAACACAACCAGTTGTACACGCGACATAGTAAGTAACCCCCTCCTCTTATCAGAGAAATAGTTTATGACTATGGTCTGCCCAACTGCTTTACCCACCCCCTTTTCTAATCATGTCAGACTTGTAGATTGTGACACTATCCTATTTTTATCTATTCTGTATCAAACCCGATTTTCCTCCAAAAAATCCCATGTGAAAATAAAAACGCTTCCCTCAAGCGTTTCCTCTTTTGCAAGAATTAGGCAAATATCTGTTTTAACTTTTGATAGTCTTCCCAGGTATCAGCATCGTAAAAGGCCGCCTTTTCAGGCCAGTTAACTTCCACAACCTGCGTCGGGTTAGCACGCATAATCTGCCGTCCGCCGGTATCACCCTTCAGCTCAGTAAGCGCAGTAAACCAATAGCTGCCAAATAATACAGGACTATGGCGTTGTCCCTGATAACAAGGCACAATAATAGTTTTACTGCTGGCTGACTGCACGAAGTGAGTAAGTAGAGTCTCAATCAGCGCTTGCGATACCAATGGCTGATCGCCCAAAAAAAACATGATACCGTCAAGCTCCCTGACTAACTGCCGGACACCCAAAACAATCGACGCAGCCTGCCCCTGCTGTCGTTTGGAATTATAGGTTGAGCGAATAGCCTGCGCCTGGCACAGCGCAGCCAGCTTGGCCTCAGGTTCCCCAATAATGGCAACACAATCGGCCCACGGGAGTTTGCGCACAACACCTAATACATGGCTTAACAAGGGTTGGCCGGCCAGTGGCAGCAGCAGCTTTTGCCGGCCCATTCGGCTGGCAGTACCTGCCGCCAAAATTACTGCACCAATTCGATTACTCACAGCGTGTACACCTCGCTTGGCTGCATAGCAACGCCGTAGCCTGAGGTCACCACTACCCGGTCAATGCCCACATCAGCCACCTTAACATAGCCGGCAATTTGTTTGGCTGCTTGCCTGGCAGCCTGACCGTCGCTGCCACTAAGCAATAAAACCTTGCTTCCCCGGGCATATTGAAAGATGCCCTGTTGATGCACGGCCAGCCGGGCAATATCCTGCCAGGTGATTGGTTCACCCGGCTGTTTATTAATTATATGAGTCACTAATTCTAATCGATGAGTATTAGCTGAAGATAACAGTTGCTCCAAAGCACCTATATTAACTACGCCGATAGTTCGCATTGTACTGACAGGTATAACCGGCTCCTGGGCCGACGGAGCTTTAATAAGACAATGGCGTGCCCCATCTGCTTCGACCAAAATACAGGCACCAGGTAAAGCAGCGGCCAACTTATCTACCCAGTCGGGCACTACCCCTATTACCTTTTCACCCTCTTGCCGGGAAAACCAAGCCACCTGTTGCTGCTTTGCCAGTGCCTGCATAACCTTTATCGCCCCTGTACCATAGTTATCAGTCACCACCAGAGGATAATGAATTATCTGGCGATAAAACATCTTGGTTGTGGTTGTAACCACAATAGGCCATCCCAGGCCGGCAGCAACAAGTGACTGTATTAAGGATGTCTTACCTCCCGCACCAACGCAAGCCACTACACCGGGCTGCTTTAGGCCTATGGCATCTATCAGCATATTTTCACCACCTGGATAAATACTATAAAGGCGGCAACCACGTTATGTGGCTGTCGCCTTTATAGTTTCGGTATTTAACCGATATATTCCTGCTTGCCAATAGCGGTTTCACCTGGTGTATCGGTACCATTCAAGGCAGCGTTCAAAATGATCGCTGTCACACTACCGGCAGTAATGCCACTGTGGAGAATTACCTGTGCCCAACTGGGGAAATTCTGATAAAAGTTAGGTACAGCCAGCGTAATCATGCCCACACCAATACTGACGGCAACCACCATAATATTATGAGTACCATCAAACTGAACCTTGGATAAGGTCTTAATCCCACTGGCAGCTACCATACCGAACATAGCAATTCCGGCTCCGCCCAAGACCGGGTTGGGAATAGTGGCAATAACGGCAGCTGCCTTAGGGAATAAGCCCAGGACTATCAGGATAACCCCGGCAGTTGCTACCACAAATCGGCTTTTAACCCTTGTCAAACCAACTAAGCCGACATTTTGCGCAAAAGCAGCGTACGGGAAACTATTCAATATCCCGCCCAGAATGGTGGAAAACCCATCAGCGCGGAGCCCCTTGGTCAAATCTTTTTGCGTAACAGGCTTTGCAATAATCTCACCAATAGCGATACAGTCACCTGTCGTTTCAGTCATAATTACCAACATAACCAATACCATGGCGAGAATGGATGCCAGGTCAAAGGTTGGCAATCCAAAAGCAAACGGCGTGGTAACTCCCAGCCACGCGGCGGTAGGAACCTGGGAAAAATTAACCATCCCCAGGGGAATAGCAATCAGCGTGCCCGCAATTATTCCCAAAAGAACGGCAATATTGCTTAAAAAGCCTTTGAAATAGCGGTAGAAAAATAGCACAAGTATCAAGGTAACAAGCGCCATACAGATATAAGGAAAGGCCGCAAAATCCTTGGCTGCCGGATTGCCGCCAGCAGCCCAGCGAACAGCAACCGGCATCAGAGTGACACCAATGATCGTGATAATGGTACCTGTCACAACCGGCGGAAAGAAACGGATAAGCCGGCTAAAATAAGGACTCATTAGATAAGTCACAAGACCGGCAACCATTATGGAGCCATACATGCCTGTCAGTCCGTGAGCCTTGCCAATAATAATCATGGGCGTCACCGCAGCAAAAGATACCCCTTGAATAACAGGCATCTGAATACCCATATTTCCAAACCCAATGGTCTGAATCAGGGTCGCAATACCACAGGTAAATAAATCAGCGTTAATCAGGTAAATTAACTGTTCTTTGCTCAGGCCCAGCGCATTGGCAATAATGAGCGGTACAGCCACAGCTCCGGCATACATAGCCAACACATGCTGCAAGCCGTAGGTAAACAATTGGCCCAGTGGCAGTATTTCATCCACTGGATGCTTGGTTTGGTTTTCTTGCATACCATTTTCCCTCCTTCTATTCTTTGGGGATTAACGTTATCTTTGGATACGAGTCAAGATTCCCGCCTCATCCCCATAAACACCTTTTCCGGAGTAATTGGCAAACGGGTAATGCTGACACCCACTGCATTATAAACAGCATGAGCAATTGCGGGCGATGGTGTATTGATAACCGCTTCGCCAATCGACTTGGCGCCAAACGGGCCTGTTGGTTCATAGCTTTCCTCAAAAGCCACGTTAATCCTGCCTACATCCTTCCGGCAAGGAATCTTATATTGCATAAAATTGTTGGTCTGCAGCCGGCCACGTTCGTCATAGCGAACTTCCTCATACATAGCCATACCAATACCCTGGGCGATTCCCCCTTCCACCTGGATTTTGACCAGGTTGGCATTAAGTATCGTACCACAATCTACGACCGCTACATAATCAATAAGTTCAAACTTCCCGGTCTCCGGGTCTACTTCCACTTCAGCAAAACCGGCAATAAATGGTGGTGGTGATATCGGCGAGCCATAGGTGGCGTTACCAACCAACTGGCACTTGTCGGTCCCCACAACCAATGATTCTGCCAGCGTTTTGAGGCTGATTACCTTACTGCCGTTAAGGGCGGTAAGCTGCTGACCGTCAAATTCAATTTGTTCCGGCGTCACAGCCAGCACTTTGGCACCTTGGGCAATAATCTGATTTTTTAAATCTTCGGCCGCCTGCAGTACAGCCATACCGGTAACATAGGCTGTGCTTGAGGCATACGAACCCGGATCATATGGTGAAACATCGGTATCTGCCGCATGAACAATAATTTTCTCCGGCGGTGTATCCAATACCTCTGCGGCAACCTGGGCGAGCATTGTATCACTACCTGTCCCCATATCGGTGGAACCGATGAGTAAAACATAGTGACCGTCCTCATTCAGGCGAATGGCCGCCGAAGACGTGTCAATACCGGCAATGCCTGAACCTTGCATGGTTACCGCCATACCAACAGCCCGTATTTTGCCGTTTGGCAGTTCCTGGCGGGGATATTTATCTTGCCAGCCAATCATCTCTCTGCCTTTTTGGATACAAAGCTCCAAAGTCGAGCTGCCAAGCACATTGCCATGGTAAGCAAGCGCGGTTTCGCCCTCCTTGATTATATTTTTGAGTCTAAGCTCGGCTGGATCCATATTGAGCCTGGCTGCCAATTTGTTGACTGTCGATTCCAGCGCAAAGGTTCCCTGGGTAGCTCCATATCCCCGGAGTGCGCCTGCCGGCGTTTTGTTCGTATACACAGCGTGACCGTGGTACCGGACAGCTCTGGTCTTATTATATAGTGGCAACGTCTTATCACCACACACTGAGAAAGTAGTTGACCCATGTTCACCATAAGCCCCTGTGTCTGATAGATTCTCAATATCAAGGGCGCGGATAAATCCGTCTTTGTCTGCACCTAATCTGACTTTCAGCCGCATAGCATGACGGCTGGTAGTACAGCCAAAGGTCTCGGTACGACTATAGATAAACATGGCCGGTTTACCGGTCTTAAGAGTCACCAATCCGGCAAATACTTCGCCTGAACCTGTTTGTTTGCCGCCAAAGCCACCGCCAATCCGTGGTTTAATAACCCGCACTCGCGTAGCAGGCAATTCTAAAGCCCGCGCTACTTGTCGTTTAATATGGAAAGGAACTTGCGTGGAAGTAACCACAACCAAGCGGTCAGTATGGTCAAGATAGGTAAACGCGCGAAAGGTTTCCATCATCGCCGGTGCCTGGGCCTGCGTATAATAGGTTTCTTCAACAACAATATCACAATTCTTTAGTTCCTGCTCAACATCGCCTACTGCCAAGGTATGGGAGGCGCAAATATTACGTTCTTTTGCCAGACCAATATCAAAATTGCAAAAAAGATCATCTTCCGGATGAATGACTGAGGCATGATCAATGGCCTGCTCAAAATCAAGCACTGGTTCAAACACCTCATAGGAAACTTTGATTAGTTTCAAGGCCGCATTGGCAGCCTGTTCGCTGGTAGCGGCAACTATAGCTACCTCATCACCAACATACCTGACAATAGGGTCAAGAATCAACCGGTCATAGGGCGATGGTTCCGGATAAGACTGGCCAGCCAGTGTAAACCGTACCTTAGGAACATCTTTATGGGTAAGAATGCATTCTACCCCTTTACAATTACGCGCTTTAGTTATATCAATCGACTTGATTCTAGCAAATGCGTGCGGACTGCGCAGGATTTTTATCACCAGTGCATTGGCGGGTGCCAAATCTTCGGTATATACAGGCTTACCTGTGCAAATAGCAATTGCATCCGTTTTAGGCAAAGCTTGACCTACATATTTCATCCAGTTGTCACCCCCAGGTACTTCTTGATTGCCCTGAGCTGTCCCTGATAACCGGTACAACGGCACATGTTACCTGTCAAATAGTGAACAATATCATCTTCGGCAGGATTAACCAGCTCCCGTTTCATGGCCAACACTGTCAGGATAAAGCCGGGACTACAGTAACCACACTGTTCAGCTCCTTCTGCCGCCATAAAGTGAGCAAACTCCTCTGCCTCATGACGCAACCCCTCAATAGTGGTAATATGCTTGCCAGCCGCGCGAAAGGATAATGTAGAACAGGACAAAGTCGGTTTACCGTTCAGCCAGATCGTGCATAATCCACAGCAGGAAGTATCACAGCCTCTTCTTACACTATACAAGCCCTGCTGGCGCAGCGTATCTACAAGCAAATCGCCAGGCTGAACATCAAGAGTAACCTGCCGGTGATTGATGATAACTGTTATTTGCATGCTGCCACCTCCGCAATAGCCCGTTTAATGAGTGTTTTGGCTACAGCCTGACGATACACAGCTGAAGCGCGCCGGTTGTCACCAAAGGACAATTCGCCTACGGCTGTTTGTACAGCCTGCTCCATGACCGTGGCAGTCATAGCATTACCGCTATCTCGAAGTAGTGCGGCCGCCTGAATAGCTAGTCTGGCGCGAGTAGGTCTGGCGCCAACGGCAATTTTCCATTCACCCTCAAGTTGGGATACCGCCACCGTCAACAAGGGATAATCACTGGCTGAGTTACGCAAAGCCTGATAGGCAGCATGGCCTTTGGTTTTATGAATGATTATTTTTGTCAAAATATCTTTGCTGCGTGACGTATCTAAAAAGGCCGCTAACGTCATCCGCCCGCCTTTAACTAATTCAACTTCGGTATCAAGCGCCAATAAGGCGGTAAGAAAATCAGAAAAACCATACCGCATAAAGACAGACGCACCAACAGTCACAACATTACGAAACTGCACACCAATAATATTGGCTACTGCTTTTGGCAATAAAGCACCGGCATAGTTATTTAGCGCTGCATCTGTTTCTACATCACGCAAACTTGTCATGGCACCAATTTCGATATAGCTGCCATAATCTTTACTATATCTCAGACCAAGTTTCGACAAATCAACTCCGGTATGAATGGTCTGAGAGCCCAGC
The DNA here is from genome assembly GCF_057319775.1 of Sporomusa sp. 246TCP1. Taxonomy (NCBI): domain Bacteria; kingdom Bacillati; phylum Bacillota; class Negativicutes; order Selenomonadales; family Sporomusaceae; genus Sporomusa; species Sporomusa sp. 246TCP1. The sequence goes on from NZ_CM170492.1 coordinate 3,749,193, forward strand.
CGCAGATAGGCACAGCCGCCCAGCACGGCATTGCTTCTTTTCTCTTTTAAAATACTATAAGCAGCTTCCAGCGTATCTGGCTGCACTACATTAAGCAATGTGAACAAATTTCAACCTCCATTACCGGCCAAACATTTGGCAATTATTTCACTCAGTATAGTTCGGATTATAACATAGGCACTTGCTTGTCGAAAAGAACTATTGTATAGGTTGTGTATCCAGAGCGAAAAAATGCCGACCACTGCAACAGTTGCATGCGACCGGCCAATATGTTTACACTATCTTTGTTGTCCAATTCTCGACATTCCATACTGCTGTTATCCAGTCTTCATAAAATTCAGGTTCATGGGAAACCAGGAGAATAGTGCCTTTGAACTCTATTAGAGCCCGTTTTAGTTCGGCCTTGGCTTCGATATCAAGGTGGTTGGTAGGTTCGTCCAGTACCAACCAGTTAACGTCTTTAAGCATAAGTTTACATAGCCGCACTTTAGCATTCTCGCCCCCGCTTAACACCATCATCTGGCTGGTAATATGCTCATTGGTTAGGCCACAACGCGCCAGTGCGGCCCGTACTTCAAAATTGGTCAGGCCTGGGAACTCATCCCACACCTCTTCTATGGCAGTACGGCTGTTATTACGGCTGGATTCCTGCTCAAAATAACCGGCTTGCAGATAATCACCCAAGACGACCTTACCATCAACCGGTTTGATGTATCCGAGCAAGGTTTTAAGCAGCGTTGATTTGCCAAGACCGTTCACACCTCTAATAGCTACTTTCTGACCGCGCTCTAAGGTAATATCCACCGGTTTAGTAAGTGGCTCATCATAGCCCAGAACCAATCCTTTGGCCTCAACAACAAAACGGCTGGGCGTCCGGGCTTCGCGGAACTGGAAAGTGGGTTTAGGCTTCTCCCGCGGTTTTTCCATAATCTCCATTTTATCCAGTCTTTTCTGACGACTGTTAGCCATGCCCCGGGTAGCCACCCGGGCCTTATTGCGGGCGATAAAGTCCTCCAGACGGTCAACTTCTTGCTGCTGCCGCTCATAGGCTTTGGTTTCCTGGCTTTTGCGCATTGCGTACATTTGCTGAAATTGCTCATAATCACCAGTGTAACGAGTAAGAACTGCGTTTTCCACATGATAAATAACATTAACAACTTCATTCAAAAAAGGGATGTCATGCGATACCAGGATAAAACTATTCTCATAAGCTTTGAGGTAACGCTTCAGCCACTCGATATGTTCAACGTCAAGATAATTAGTAGGTTCGTCTAAAATAAGAATGGTGGGATTCTGCAATAGCAGCTTGGTTAGCAGCACCTTAGTTCGCTGGCCGCCGCTCAAGTCCGCTACATCGCGGTCGAGACCGATATCGCCCAGCCCTAAGCCATTGGCAACTTCTTCAATCTTAGCATCAATAATATAGAAGCTGCCATGTTCGAGCATATCTTGTATCTCGCCGACGTCTTCCATCATTTTTTCTACTTCTTCCGGGGCAGCCTCAGCCATTTTATCATAAAGGCCCAGCATCTCGGCTTCCATATCAAACATGTTTTGAAATGCTTCTCTCAGTACATCCCTGATGGTCTTACCCTTGGTTAGCACCGAATGCTGGTCAAGATAACCGACAATCACGCGGTTAGACCATTCCACTTTACCTTCGTCAGGGGTCAATTGGCCTGTAATGATATTTAAAAAGGTCGATTTCCCTTCGCCATTCGCGCCGATCAAACCAACATGCTCGCCTTTTAACAAACGGAAAGAAGCCTCAGCAAGAATAGCGCGGGCACCAAAACCATGGGATACATTTTCAACAGTTAACACACTCATTTTTTTACTCCTCTTACTTCTAGCAAATACCTTTATATTTTACCGCAAGGCAGTCATTGCTGTCAAAATTCTTTTTAAAACGCAATTTACAACATCTTACCTTCTTTCAAACCTTCTTGTATACTTTACAATTAAAGTCTCTACCTATTGCACAGTTTTACGTATTAGGGTTATAATTTTACATATTGCAAGGGAGGGATATATACATGTTAGAATTGAATATGGGAGTCGTTATTGCCTTTGTGGTCTATCTAGGTGCAATGATGGCAATTGGTATCTATTATTGGCGGCAGGAACAAAAAATGTCTCAGTACATATTAGGCGGTCGTCAGCTAGGTGCCTGGGTTACCTCAATGAGCGCCGAAGCCTCTGATATGAGCGGCTGGATGCTGATGGGCCTGCCAGGTTATGCCTATGTGGCCGGGCTTGGCGCAGGCTGGATTGCCTTAGGACTTATTTTAGGGACCTGGGCCAACTGGCAGTTTATCGCCAAACGGCTGCGCAAGTACACCGAAATCGCCAATGACTCACTAACGATGCCTGATTATTTTCAGAACCGCTTTCGGGATAATTCTCAACTTCTCCGGGTTATATCAGCAGTATTTATTCTTATTTTCTTTTTGATTTATACGTCTTCAGGCTTTGTTGCCGGTGGAAAATTATTTAACACCGTTTTTGGCATTCCCTATACTTGGGCAATGATTTTAGGCGCTTTTGTCGTAGTATTTTACACCTTTCTCGGCGGCTTCATGGCTGTCTGCTTGACAGACTTTGTGCAAGGCGTCATGATGTTTTTTGCCATTCTGGCTGTACCAGTCACCGCCGCCTTTATGATGGGCGGCCCCGCAACTACTGTTGCGGCTCTAGCTACCTTAAATGCCGAAATGTTTAATCCTTTTACCACCCCTGAAGGTAAGCCGTTATCGCTTATTGCTATTATTTCTCTGTTGGCATGGGGACTTGGTTATTTCGGTCAGCCGCACATCTTAGTCAGATTCATGGCTATTAAATCATCTGCACAAATCAAGCAAGCGACCCATATCGCTATGACTTGGGTTGTCCTGTCATTATCAGCCGCCGTGCTGGTCGGTATGGTAGGCCGGGTCTATTTACAACAACCGCTCACAGGTTCGGCAGTCGAGACTGTATTCATGGTTATGACTCATGATCTTTTTTCCAGTTTTTTTGCCGGCCTTATTCTCTCGGCCGTTTTGGCAGCTGTCATGAGTACTGCTTCATCCCAGCTGTTAGTCACAGCCTCAGCTGTATCCCAAGACTTTTATAAAGCCTTAATTAACAAAAACGCCAGTGAAAAACAGTTGGTTTGGGTTAGTCGTATGACTGTAATTAGCGCTACCGTTATTGCCGTTCTTATCGGCCTTGACCCCAATAACTTCGTATTAGATATGGTATCCTATGCCTGGGCCGGCTTTGGCGCTGCTTTTGGCCCAGCACTGATATTATCACTCTTCTGGAATCGCATGACCCGTAACGGTGCCTTAGCAGGCATTGTTGTCGGCGGCATCACCGTACTTATCTGGAAACAACTGGCACTGTTTGGGCTGTATGAAATCGTGCCTGGCTTTATCTTGTCCTGTCTGGCAATTTATGTTGTGAGTATTTTTGATACTCCACCAGCACAGATAATTCTTGATGAGTTTGAAAAAGTAAACAACAGCAGCATCTAGTAACAACACGAAACCAAAAGCGAGATTGTTTCACTGGGGTATCAGTGAAACAATCTCGCTTTTTAATACTCTTTACCTACACTACCCTCTGTAAGAAGGCCCTTGTCCGGGCCTGTGACGGCGAACCAAATACAGCGTCCGGCGACCCTGCTTCAACAATCTCGCCATTGTCCATGAAAATAACCCGGTTGGCTACTTCTCTGGCAAACGCCATTTCATGGGTAACAACAATCATGGTCATATGTTCTTCAGCCAGCTTACGCATGGATTTCAGAACTTCGCCGGTCAGTTCCGGATCAAGTGCTGAGGTTGGTTCATCAAACAGCATGATGTCCGGATTCATGGCCAACGCCCTGGCAATAGCCACTCGCTGTTTTTGGCCACCTGACAGGCGTGAGGGATAAACATCGCGTTTTTCAGCTAGCCCGACTTTGCGCAAAAGTTCTTCAGCCTGAGGCCCAATATCCTCGCGTTTACAGCCTTTGACCGTAATCGGCGCTTCAATAACGTTTTCCAGCACAGTAAGATGGGGGAAAAGGTTAAACTGTTGAAATACCATCCCCATCCGGCGGCAAATCTGTCTGGCCTCGGCTTCAGCGGCATAGTTGACTTTTCCCTGACCGCTATCTGTTACCAGCACATCGCCCTCAATCTCGATAGACCCTTGATCAATGGTTTCCAAGCGGTTCAGGCAGCGCAAAAAAGTGCTTTTGCCTGAACCGGAGGGACCGATAATAGCAATAACCTCGCCTTTGTCCACCGTAAGCGATATGCCTTTTAAAACTTCAAGTTGGTTAAACTGTTTATGAATGTTTACTGCTTTAATCATGTTCATCGCCATTTGCTCCTACTCGTCATATACAGCATACTTCTTTTCCAGCTTTTGAAACAACCAGGTAAGTGCCAATGTCATAATCAGGTAAAATACGGCAGCAACAATAAATGGCATTGTATTAAAATCCCGCTGTACAATGGCTCTGGTTGTCCGCAGCAGATCATTCATAGCCAGAACATAGATCAGGGAAGTATCTTTGACCAGCGTAATGGTTTCATTGCTCACCGGCGGCAGCACGCGTTTAATGACCTGAGGCAAAACAATACGGCGCATTGTTTGCATATAGGTCATGCCCAATACCTTGGCGCCTTCATACTGACCGCGATCAATGGATTGAATGCCTGCCCGGAATATTTCAGCAAAATAAGCGGCATAGTTGAGTACAAAGGCCAATAGCGCCGCCGAAAAATCAGGCAGCCGCACACCAACATAGGGTAAGAACGGCAGCCCAAAATAGATGAACAGGAGTTGCAGCATCAGGGGCGTTCCCCGAAACAGCCAAATGTATACACCGACCGCACTGCTCAGGGCCTTGAACCGGGAAATACGGGCCAAGGCCAATAGCAAACCCAGAGGCAAGGCAAGGACAATAGTGGCAAAAAACATTTGCAGCGTCACTACCGTGCCTTCCAGAAGCGGCGACAGAATTCCTAGTACATAGTCCATTTATGTCTTCCTTACTTCACAATATCTTCGCCAAACCATTGCTGGGAAATTTTTGCTGAGGTACCGTCTTTCTTCATTTCATCCAGAGCCTTTTGCAGCTTGCCTAAAAGTTCTTTATCTTCTTTACGCAAGCCTACACCATATTCCTCTGAACCGAAGTTATCTTTTAAGATCGTGTATTCGCCCGGTTTTTTAGCTATATAGTACCGGCCAACAATTTCGTCCACCACGACCGCATCGAGACGGCCGGTCTTTAAATCCATAAGTGCAGCTACGTTGTCGCCAAACTTCTTGAGTTCTTTAAACGACTTCATAGCAGCAGCATCTTTCTCAATAGCCTCAATGCTGCTGCTGCCTTCCTGCGTACCTACTACTTTGCCAGCTAAATCAGCCTTGGTTTTAATCGGCGAATTAGCGGCCACAACAATAATTTGGCGATTTTCCATATAAGCGTTGGTAAAGAGGATATTCTCCTTGCGCTTTTCCGTAATCGTCAAACCATTCCATAGCACATCGACCCGTTTACCACTCAGTTCTGCTTCTTTGCTATTCCAATCAATAGGTTTAAATTCAACTTCTACGCCCATACGCTTGGTAGCTTCTTTCGCCATATCGACGTCAAAACCGATAATGTTGTTTTTATCATCCCGGAATCCCATGGGTGGAAAATTGTCATCAAGGCCAACCACAATTTTTTTCTTGTCGGCTCCGCCGCATCCGGCTACCAACATTCCGGCCACCAGTAACACTAACATAGCTGCTATTAATTTTCTCACTCTAACTCCTCCACTCTCCCTAAATTCTACCCTTATTTTACTTTACCGTATTAAAGTTTGGAAACAATAAAAAGCGCCGTTTGCGTAAACGGGGTTAATGTTTGTATTAAAAATCTTGCATTTACGGCATAACTCTCAGTATATTGTGTTCTTTTGGAAAAGACTTAATCGGTACAGTCGCTTCGCATGGCACGGCAGTCTGACATTTACCGCAGCCATAGCGTGGTTTATAGCGCACCGCTGTGCCGTCAAGATACTTAGCACAAATATCATTGTTTTTGCCTGTAGCATCAATGGCCTGGGGCGGGCAGCGCTTGATACAGGCACCGCATTTACTGCAATATTCATCATAGGTCTGGTAACTGCGCGGCGTAGGAAGAATATCTGTCGTGACAATAACACTGCCCAGCCGCCCGGCAGCACCGGCCTTAGTGATAAATGATCTGTTCAAACTAAAGGTACCCAACCCGGAAATATAGGCAATATGCCGCTCAGACCAATTGCTTTTGCGATTAATTACAGCAAACCGTTCATCAAGCCCTGGCGCTACAGCCTGATAACCGGCCGCTTGAAACCACTCTACCAAATACTTGCGCAGAGCGTCATTGACCATTTCGCCTTCAATCCGCGCATACAGCCATTCAGCAGCCGGCAGCTCACCTCGCCGGTTAGCCTTCCGTACAGCCTGACTAAAAGGCAAAAAATAAGCGATTACTGCTTGAGCCGCCGGCAGCCATTCACGCGGTGACAAATGATTGGGGCCGACAATATTATCTGCCTTTAACGTCTCAAATAAAGCATCCTCTGCACGAGACACACCTACCAACGGTTTATCATAGATTTTGTCCAGGCCAATTTCAGCCGCAGCATTAAGCGGTGTACCGGCGATAAAGTCAATCACCGCTTGTTCGATTGTCTGTAGTTCCAAAGTTCTCCCTCCATTTGCCTATGTTACACTATATTTTCTAAGTGTTCATTAATATCTTCAGCATCTTTTCCCGGTTATTAATAAATTCACGCATAATAACATAATGCTCAGTTTGCTCATATTCAATTTCTGCCAGGCCGGTTTCTGTCAGCTGTACTATCTTTGCATCAGGATAAGCCATAATAATCGGCGAATGAGTTGTTATGACAAACTGTGAATCCTGCTGAGCCAACTCATGAATCCGCGAAATCATAGCCATTTGACGTAATGGAGATAGCGCTGCTTCAGGCTCATCTAAGATGTATAGGCCCTGTCCCCCAAACCGGTTCATAAAAGTTGCAAAAAATGCTTCTCCATGTGATTGCTCGTGAAGTGACCGCCCACCATAAGAATCGATTACTCTCGCACCTGCACCTTCCCGGTCAAGCTCTTCTATTGTTGTCGCTAAATTATAGAAACTTTCAGCCGAAAAAAGAAACCAGTGCGAGGCCTTTTAATCCCTTTCACAAGGCGGATATATTGATATAATTCCGAGTGAGAGGGTCTGGACGCAAAATTGAAATTAAGGGTTCCGCCCTCCGGATTAAATCCCCAAGCCACCGCAATGGCCTCTAAAAATGTGGATTTTCCCGTACCATTTTCGCCCACAATCATCGTCACTTTAGGATGAAACTCAATACTATCTAAATCCTTAAATGCCGGCAGGCAAAACGGATACTCTGCCGGCGATTTTATCTGCTCGCGTTCTACTTTCACACTCCGCAAATAAGCCCCATTACTCAGCAATAAACATACACACCCCTCATGTCAAAGGTAATCTATTTTTCGCTGCAATAGTATTATACCGATATAAAAAAGCGCTATCGCGCCCTTGAAGATACGGCTAACCACAGAGAGCGCAGAAGAGAGATGTATATCGAGACGTTCCCTCTGCGTACTCTGCGTCTCTGCGGTTAAAAATACTTATACTTTCTTCATGTACCAAAAACCGGAACCTAAAGATCCCGGCTTTAGCTTGTCTTGCTTACAGACTACTTGGCTTGTTCAATAGTAATCTTCTTAATAACAACATCTTCTACTGGTTTATCCTGCGGGCCTGTCTTAACTTTGCCGATAGCCTGAACAACATCCATACCTTCAATTACCTTGCCAAAAACGGCATGTTTGTTATCAAGCCAGGGTGTTGCTTTCAGCGTAATAAAAAACTGGGAGCCGCCGGTATTGGGACCAGCATTTGCCATCGAGATGACACCTTCCGAATGCTTGAGGTCGCTGTGAAATTCATCAGGTATTGTATAACCGGGGCCACCTGTGCCATTACCCTTGGGATCACCGCCTTGAATCATAAAGTCGGCAATAACCCGGTGGAAAATCAAGCCATTATAAAACCCTTTATCGGCAAGGGTAATAAAGTTTTTGCTGGTCTGCGGAGCTTTATCTTCGAACAATTCTATCCGGAAATTGCCTTGCGAGGTTTCGAACAATGCTACACTGTTTTTCTTCGTGGAACCATCTGTTTGTGTTTGTGGCAGAGTATTCTCTGCTTGCTTAGGCAAACTGGTATTGCTGCCGGCACAACCTGCCGTTGAAAGTACCAATAATGTAAGCAGCAAGATAAACGTAGTTACATATTTTTTCATAAGATCACTCTCTTCTTTTATTTGTTATCCAAATATTAGTATATCACATTAGGTTACATAGTTTAAATTGATTTTACCGTTTGCAACATTTTTCCGTACTTTATTCGCCACCAGGATATAGCCCTGGCCGAATCAATTTCCTGGCGAATTTTATCCTGGTCTGGCGGTAAGAGGCCAGTCTTGGACAAGTGCGTTTCTTTGTAATCATTATCGGCGTTGCCCATATAGCCTGGCGTAATCCAAAAACCATAATTCATACCAAAATCATTGCCATTTGTCAGACTGCGTCCCACAGAATAATACTCAAACCCGCTAGGAGCAACAAGTTCCAGCAAGGTTGGTATAACATTAATATGGCTGCCTGCCGTTTGCTCAGGAAAAGTCTCTTTGCTGATATTTTTGCCATAGACAATAAAGGGGATGGCATACCGCTCAAACATGGCTGGATTTGTCTCCACATTAACCCGGTCAGCATGGTCGCCAACAATAACAAACAGGCTGTCCGGATACTGCTGACGGGCCTCTTTAACAAACTTGGTCAACATTTTATCCGCATACCAAAAATGCCCCAGCTTCTTAATAAGCTCCTGGTCATTCTTACATTTATCTGGTAAGCCGGCAGTAACAATAGCAGGATCAAAATCTTCCTTGGCCAGATCGACCGTATAGGGCGAATGATTGGATACCGTAATAATAACATGGAAACCAGGTTTGTCATTCTTCACTTGTCCAAGCACAGCTTGATACAAATCGGCATCATCTACACCCCAAACATTGCCGCCTCCACTAGTAAAATCGCCCATACCATGAAATGATTCAAAGCCCTGTGCCAGCGTAAAATCTCTGATTTTTTCCCAGGTGGCAGGCCCTGCATACCAGCAATCAGCAGTATAGCCCAGCCGCTTCATCTGTGGTGCCAGTGCAGTAGCATACGGTTCTTTGTAAGACTCCGGCAAATAGTTTAGATACAGGTTAGCCTCAGCTAAGCCGGTAAGTACACCCATTACGCCGGAAATAGTACTCATACCATTTGGTAAAAAATTAGGTACATAGGCGGCGTCCTCTTGCGCAATGAGCTCCTTCATGCCGCCCGCAATAGCAAGGTTACTGTACTGGGGCAGTAGCGGCCAATTGGCATAACTTTCGGCAATAATAAGAAATACCTGTCTGGGCGGCGCCTCTGTTCCTACTATTACTTTTTTGCGTAAAAAGTCATCCAAATTAACGGAATTCACTTGTTTTCCCGCCAGATAGCTGCCATAATCATTTAGCCGCGCCGGCTCCATATCCAGACCAGTAGAAGAACAAACCCGTTCATGTAAAACATAGGCCCGATACAATGCCTGCACATCATCCAAAATAGCTTCATTAAGCAGCTGATCTTTAGTAACTCCGGAATTCTCCCAGTCGATATTATAGGCATAAGTCATGGTTCCACCAAACCGAATAAAAATAGCCAGATAAAAAATGACTACAAGCAGAGCCGCACGAATAGCAATGTTTTGATACCATTTAGATAACCGGGGGAAGCTGAAGGTTTTAGCAGCCAACCACCGCTGCAGTACTTTGCACAATAACAAGGCTGTCATGCTCGCCAATAACACTCTGACAGGCAAATTATACTGCTCGACAACAGTATGCACAATTGCCGTCACATCATCATTTAACGTATTGAACAATAATTGATTAAAGGCCATACGAAATTCCTGGTAGTAGGGAATACGCGCATGAAATAAAAAGCTAAGTATCGTAACATAACCCGCCCCTAGATAAAAGCGAATATGGCTAAGCCGCTTCCAGGGAAGAAACAAGCGCACGCCCGTACAACAAACAAACGGCACCAGCACCAGCATTCCCGCACTTTTCAAGCTGATTCGCAAACCATAATATAGTGCTGAAACAATGTCGCTCACGGTCACGGCTTCGCTCAAAAAGGAATGCATGACCACGATAAAGCCAACGCGAAATAAACAGAAGACTCCTACTATGAAAATAAAGAGTTTGCAATCCTGCTGCAACTCCGTGTAAAATTCATCCCAACAAACCAGCCTGATAATAAACCCAACCTTTCCCACCTTTAAGATAGCTACCGCTTTACTACTATTCAAAACTCCGGTAGATTTCTACTTTATTTGATAAAATCCTGCCATAGTCAGCAAAGTTTTTTAACTAAAACAAAAAAGGCTACCCTCAGGCGGCCTCAAATAATACATTTTTAAGACAAACGAGCGCTCACTTTGTCTGATCCTGTTTTTTTTAAAATTGGCTAATCATCCATAAACTGTCGCGGTTGCTATCTTCTATTTTGGCAGACAATAATAAAAACTTGGTATAGAAAGGAGCAGACTATGAAGCACACCAGCCGTAGAAAAAGTGCCAAACGCAGGTGCAAGCGTCTAGTGGCCGCCCTTGCCGGTGCTGCTGTTGTAACCTCAGCTATGCTGCCAGGACTTCCCCTGTCCCATGCTCATGCTGCAGAGAATACAGCTATCACAGCCCCGTCTCCGAGTACTGAGGCCAATCCTCCCACTGAAGGCCAACAAGATAATAACAGGGAAACTACTCAAGAGAATGCTGCGAACCGTGACCGTGATAAAGAACGCCCCGCTGAGCAGCAGTCTTCACCAATAGCCGCCGTCAAGGCAGCAGCTACTGCCTATGGCTTTGATGCCCGGCATGACAGTTTTTCACTACAATGGCATAGTTCGACAGAAGCTGTGGTCGTGGTTCGCACCGATAGGGGCAAAACCTACAAGGTCCGTCTAAGCAAAACAGCTGATGACTGGAAAATTAATAGTGTAACAGAGGTCGTTACCGGCGGTCATGATGATAGTGTTATCCACTTAGGCGACCCGGTAGAAGTTGTAAAAGATAATGCGGCCACCTTCGGGTTTGATGCTTACGACGATAGCTTCACACTATTGTCAAATTCGGGTGGCAAAGCCATTGTCCAGGTAAAAACCAGTGGCCAAACCTTTAAAGTTGATCTGGAAAGAAGCGGCACAAAATGGATAATCACCACAATTCGCGGCATCGGCAACAGCAAATACCCTGCCACCTATCGTCCAGCCAGCCTCTATGGTTATCGAACGCTAGGCGCAGCTACCGCACCGGTAACAACGGTTACTAAGAAGACACTATATAACAACAACAACTTTACCAATTGGACCTGGCACGAAAGTGTCTACCCGGCAGATATGAAAGTCGGCGTTTTACTCTCCAAGCCTGAATCAGCCGATATTGCAGATATTCCTGGCATCATTGTCGATAAAGTAGAACCGATTAATTTTGGCCGGCAGCTTGTACTCTACGCACATATCGGATCAGTAGCTAGTAAAGGTTACGGCATTGGTATTGAAAAGGTTGTCCAAACAGGCAATAACCTGACTGTTACCATCAGGACAAAAAGCCCCCTGGAAAACCACCGACTCTCACCAACTATCAATAATGACGTTATCGCCCTTGACCGTCTGACGTTAAACTTTGACAATCCAATTCATATCCAATTTATCGACCAAAATGGTACTACCCTGAGTAACTATACCTTATACCAAAAATAAAGTGTGAGAAAAAATAGATTGCATCTTTGCGCATAGCGCACAGAGATGCAATCTATTTTCTCACGCTCATGAAATGAAACTGTTGAGGAACGGGTTGTTGACAGTTTATTTCCAATAATGTTTTTATATATTCCGATCTACACTTCGTATCCCTTTGCGCTCTTTGTGTTCTTTGTGGTTTAACAAACCTAACAGACGGATGGTGTATTGCACCACTAGCGTTATCCGCCTGCAAAAATCTTTAACGCGTTGTATATAGATCGATTTCTTTTGTATTATTTCAGCTAGAGATGCGGCACGTTCCGGAGTTAACCAATCCAAAGCAATAGTTGTACCTGCCACTTCTCTCTACGCTTTCAAGTAAGGATGTTCTAGCTTAGTTAGTAAACCATCAAAAAAATTGTTAACTTGTTCTATATAAATATCATCAGGAATAAAGTTCTGTTCCAGCAATTTTTCCGTTTCCTCCGCTAGCTTGTTCTTAGTAACAATTTCTTTGCCTGCCGTTTCTAAAAGTTGCAGGTACTTTTCAATAATCGGCCGTACTGCTGCTTCAGAAGTATTGAGAAGAGTTCACCATTATACTGGTATTGCCGTCTTTACCTTTAGGACTTCCATTTATAACAGTAATCTTCATTTCTCTTTCCTCTCCTTAATAAAATATCCCGGCCTTTGCTTTTTGCTCTATGTCTGCTGCGAAAAGAGGGGTCTCACTGATGAAATGTTCGTGCGTCGGATCAGAATCACTAGGCAGAAGATTCTGAAGCATTGAGAGGAACGTCATATCTGCCGTCTCAGCCATAACGTTACAGGTCAGCCTACATGACTGGGCAGACTCAGCTGCAATTTTAAGTTCCCAGGTAACTTTAACCAATACTGAAAAGGTTCCATCCGGTCCCCCGATCCACATAACCGAGCTGGATACAGTGCGTACGTGATCAGGCTGAGCTAGGTCCTCGATAAAGTTATTCACAATAAAATTACCACCAATTGTTTCGACACTTACCGCAACTCGCTTACCACTCGGTAGACGGCCTTGTACCATACCGTTATGTCCGGACGAACATGCTCTGTATTCCTCATCCGTAAGGCTAAAAAACCATTTTGCCAGATCGATCGATTTCAGTGGAACGTTGAGTACAGCGTTATTGTTCCCCTGTCCAATAGTTACCATTTGTTGGGTTGCCATTTTCCTTTTCCTCCTCCCCTATCGATTCTTATCGCCAGGTTACTTCCAACGGATTCCTATCAACCAGCCTTTGGTAAGTATAGCGGGGATAGCCCACCATCAGCGCCCCGACTATAGCCATGTTTTCCCCGATGTCCAGCAGCCGGTACATTTCAGGATAACCGGTAAAACCACATATCTCCAATAAGCCGGCCCAACAAGTTCCCAGCCCTAGGGTTGGCGCGAATAGTTCAACATAATCCAATGAATGGCGCGCATTGTCCCGTCCGAGGAAATGCTCTTTGGGAGCCATGGCAACAATCAAATGTGGTGCATCTCGCAGGATAACATCTTGTTTGGTGTTTCGGTAAACGTCCACAGAACCCTTGAACGGCATAACCCAATCCACGTTGTTCCCAATTTGTTCTTCCAGATATTGCACCGTCACCTCAGTTAGCTTTGCCATCAGTTCCCGCTTAGTAACGACTAGGTATGACAGACCCTGGCTATTGCAACCGGATGGTGCAAATCTGGCAATATCCAGCAGTTGCAGCAATAGCTCTTGCGGGACGGCCTCCTGCTTGTAAGAGCGGATCGACCGGCGCGATCTTAAAAAACGGGCAGCAGCCGCCGGGTCCAGCACAGGAAGATCATTTACAGGCACTTGTTTACTAAGTGGTACCTGTGGATGATCTAACGCCCCTACCGGGCATACCGCAACACAATGCCCACACTTAACACATACTTCCGGCAAAAGCAGTTCCAGCCCCTGCTGCCGCATTTCAATAATTCCCATAGCCGGGCATACTTCTACGCAAGTACCACATTGGGTACACTTTGCACTTACAGTTAACATTATCAAACACCTCCTTTAATAATAACAGTCTTTTTATTAATACTTGATATCCTTAGATACATAGGCTAATTTTAAAATTACTGTATTATTAGCCAAAGAGGATCACCCAAACGGGTGAGATGTGATATTTTCAAAAAAACATCCCTTCAACAGCGCAGAGGAATGTTTTTCTTAGTTTATCAGCTTTAATTCCTTAGCCCTGGTTACGGCCTGTACTCTCCGGCTCACCTGCAGCTTGCCATATATATTCAGGATATGGGTCTTGACGGTATTTACAGTGAGCTTCAATCTCAAGGCAATTTCCTTGTTCGACATGCCGGCGGCAATTAGGCGTAAGACATCCAGTTCCCGCTCTGTGAGCGGCTCAATCATTGGCAACGGGGTAGCGTCTACTGTGGCGGCAGCTTCTGCTAGAAATGCTTGCAGCTTCTGGATATAGGCTATTTGACTGGATAACAATCGCAATACTTCCACTCGTTCCGGTGTGAACACTCCGGTCAACAGGCTGTTTTCCAGGTACAGGGCCCCTACAGGTATGCCCTGAAGGATCAAAGGCAGACAAACAACAGCTTTTGAACACGACTGAATAATATAGGGATCTTTAGCAAAGATTCCAGCTTGTTTGATGTCATTTACGATTACGGGTTCCAGTGTCCGGGCAACATAGCGGACCATCATCTGTGAGAGATTAACGCTTTTTTCCAGGAGAAGTGGTGTTACTGTCGCCGCCGAGTGTGGACCATTGTCTTTAGCGGCTTCAATAAACAGTATCTCATCTTTCTCCAGAATTAGATAACCCTTATCAGCTCCGGCATTCTCAATAGCAATATCTAAAACGCTTTTCAACAATTTGGCTGGGTTTGTTTCTTCAGCTACTCTCTGTACCGCTTGCACGACAGTATACAGTTCCAGTTTACCAGTAGCTTCGTTATTGCCACCATCAGCAACTTGGTAGGCTTTTTTTAATATTTCTATGGTTTCAAGCTCTTCATCTACAATAGATGTTCCAGCCAGCAGATGCAGATATTGGATTTCAAGATTTTGTACCTTTCTGTTGGCTCCCCACTTGGTATATCCGCTGCGAGCGTCGATTAGATAGACTTGAGCAACTTTATCCCGTCCTTTGGCGAAATAAAACTTGGCTGCCAACTCGTTGGCGAGAGCCTCATTCTGCAAATAGCCGTTTTCGCGGGCAGATTGAATGGACTGGTCGTACAAGGTCATGGCTTCATTGTCTTCACCGTTCAGGCGAGCTATTTCGGCGGCAATCAGCAGGTATTTGTGGAGAAAGTTTGCCAGACAGGAATTTGACCACTTATTCATCCGTTGCTGGTTTTCTCTAAGTAGTTTCCGGTATTTCTTCTGTTGGTTTTTCGGCAGTTGGTCAATGCTAGCAGTTATTACTAAGGAACAATAGAAAATGTACTCGGCGGCAAGCAATAGACCGCTGATTATCTTAAAGTCTTGGCAAGTTTGTTCCACCAGGGCCAAGGCTTTCGCGTTATCACCATAGAGGTAATATAATTGGATTTTTGAAAAATGATAAGTCATAATAGCTGTATGATCTTCTTGTAAGCATTTTCGGAAATCTTCTTCCGTGTAATCAGCATTGCTTAGGGTTTCAAGGTTTCCGGCCAATCCTATTAAATTGGCTATCAGTAATTGATAATTTAATAGTCTCACCCGTTTTGCAAAGTTATAGTAGCGCTGTCCTCCCTCATAAAGCTCGGGCAAAGAAGCTCCTAGCAAATACTTTGTTTCAATAATCAAGGTCTTCGCATACCAGACAAACAGCAATTCTCCCGCATCGAGACCATAATCAACAGCTTTCTGCAAGTGATCAACGCTGGTGCTGCCATGGTTAGTCCAGTGGCTGGCATATATGCCGGCAGTAAAATAGAATATGCACTTGGCAAAACTATTATCGTATTTCTCAATAAGTTTTAAGGCCTTTTGTTCAAACTCATGCCCTGTTTTATAGTCTCCCAGCACATTGCCGAAAAAGACAGTGTAGTTGATATAGCCAGTAGGAGAAAAATCGGTATTGCCATACTTAATAGATATATTGGCAACTTTTAGCATAATGAACATACATAATCTTGAATTGATCATAGCTGCCGCACACGCTTGGGTTATGAGAAGCCGAATAATTTTCTTTTTCACTGGATCGGTCATTTCCGGTAAATTAGTAATATCGGTCAATCTGCGGTGTCGCAAGTACCATTTTGCCAGCAAAACTTCCTTGATAAAAGCAAATTTTCCAGGGTTATCCGGCAAATCGAACCCCAACAGTTTTAAGGCTTTTATTCCTAATTGAAGCGTTTCATGATACTTTTTAATTCCTAAATTCAAAGTCATTTTAATAAGACAGATATTGGCCTTTTCCATGTTTGTTTGAGCCCTGTCCATTAGAAAATTAAACAATTGATTTGCTGTGTCGAAATGGTCACAAAGATACTCACATTGAGCACGTTCCAGGTGAAGGTCATAAGTCAAGCGGTAATACTCCTGCCAAGCATTGTCAGGGAGGAGGGCTATGCCGGAATTAAAATATTCCAGCGCTGAACCGTAAGCAGTTGAAGCTTTGGCCTTCTGACCGGCTAGCAAATTGTACTCCGCTAATTTAATCTTCTCAGCCAGGTAATCGAATAAATCCAGAGCGCGGTTCAAGTGGTCCATAATGTCAAAAATCTTTTCATCCAGTTCATTCTGAGCCGTATTTTGCAAAAGCAACCGGCCAATTTGCAAGTGTATCTCCTGTTTTTTCTCTTCCGGGACCAAGGAATAAGCTGCCTGCTGGACACGGTCATGCAAAAACTCGTATTTTGTTTCAGAATTGATAGCCTTATATACATGACAGAACAATCGATAAGTATGGTCAAAACCATTTCTGGGCAGTACGAGGCCTTCAATAATTGCCAACCGGAGGTTGGCAATTGTTTGGCCAGGTGTCTGTTCACAAGCAAGGGATAGCGTTTTTAGGTCAAATGTATTACCGATGCAAGCGGCCAGCTGCAAGACATTACGGGTTTCGGCCGGAAGCCTTTGCAACTTGTCTGTCATAAAATTAATTACATCGTTAGTCATGGGCATTTCATCGATAGAAGCCGACTCCCATTCCAAACACCGGTCATTCGTGTTAAAGCGCAGAAGATTTTTCTCATACGCGGACTGTAACAACTGACCAAGAAAAAAGGGGTTGCCGCCTGTCTTCCGGTAAAGCATTTCTGCTAGCAGCTGTGACTTGCCAGTCCCTCTTAAACAGTGTAAGGTATCGGCGACAAATTGAAAGGTGCAGGCTTGATCCAGGGGCGCCAGTGATATATGTTGTATAGGGATTTTCATTTTTTGCAGTTCATTCAGGGTGAGCAGTAGTGGGTGCACGCCGGTTACCTCGTTATCCCGGTATGCACCGATAAAAAACAAGTTGTGACTGTCCGGATCTTCACATAAGTATTGGAGCAAATTTAGTGATGCGGAATCGACCCATTGCAAGTCATCCAGAAAAATGACTAAGGGATGTTCTTTTTGGGTAAATACCCGGATGAAATTTCTAAATACCAATCGGAAGCGGTTTTGAGCTTCCCGCGGCTGAAGTAATTCAGCTGGCGGTTGGGTCCCAATAATCAATTCTACTTCAGGAATAACTTGGGTAATCACCGCGCCATTCCGGCCCAGAGCGCGCAAAAGTTTTTCTTTCCAAGCAACAAGACTCTCCTGGTTTTCAGTCAAAAACTGCCGCATCAAATCTCTAAACGCCTGAATAAACGGGGCATAGGGGATGTTCTGTTGAAGCTGGTCTGATTTTCCGGTTATCAAGTATCCTTTTTTGATCGCAAGAGGTCTAAATCCTTCCTGAATCAATACCGTTTTTCCGGTACCTGCATACCCATACACCAGCACCAGTCCAGCCCGGCCTAAACGCACACTTTCAAAGGCATCTGTGAGAACTTTTATCTCCCGTTCCCGACAATAAAGCTTGTTAGGAAACTGAAAACGTCCAGACAAGTCTACCTGCCCGAGGATAAACGGCTGAATCGCTCCGCTCTGGTTCCATTGTCGCTGGCATTCTGCCAAGTCTGCCAGAAGTCCCAAGGCGTTTTGATATCGTTTTCCGGCCATTTTGGCCAATAATTTCATGATGACGGCGGAAAGCGCAGGCGGAATGTCAGGATTGATATCTCTGAGGTTAACCGGTTTTTGGGCAATGTGGGCATAGATCCACTGAAGTTGATGGCTTGCCTGGAAAGGAAGCTGTCCAGTCAGTATTTCGTATAACACTACTCCCAGGGAATAAAAATCGCTGCGGTGGTCAATAGCCTTGCCCATCCGGCCAATCTGTTCCGGCGACATATAGGCCGGGGTTCCTGCCAGAGTATGGGGCGGAAACTCAGTGTGACCTTTCCGGGGCATAAAGGTTGCGATGCTGAAATCCGCTATTATTACCTGTTTTGTATCAGGGTGAATCAAAATAGCATCGGGTTTTAAGTTCCTGTGAATAACGCCCTTTTGATGGAGTTCACCCAACGTTTCCGTCAGTTGAATAGCAATGGAAAAGAAACCAGATAGGTCCGGTTGATTAGCACGCAGGTATTCTTTGAGCGGTATAACCGTGATATCTTCCACAATCAAAGCAACGATTAATCCAGACCATTCCAGCTTTATCGGCTTGATAATTCCGCTAATACCTAGGTTGCGGGTAATTTCGTATTCGTTAATGATTTTCGCAATATCAAGCTGGTTGGCTCCAGCCGTAAGGGCTTTAATAATAACCGGCTGTTGGCCATGAATTTTTTGAGCCCGGCAGACTTTAAAATGGTCATACTCACAAATCTCTTCAGTAATTATATAATCAGGCAAAGAAACCATTTTGCTCAGGCCATCACTTCTCATCCGATAGTCCATATGCAATTTCAACCCCTAATAGTTGCATACCATCACTCCAGTTATTTTTAAAAATGTTATTTTTTCACTTCGAGGACTCTTTGCTTTTTCCTGCACGGTGCAATGAATAAAATAAATAGAGGTTCCAGGCGATATTCAAAATCCCCTGGAACCCAAATAAGTATATCTTGCTCCATTATTATTTGGCTGTTATTTATTATTCAGATACTTTATCCTGAGGTTCCCTTGTATCATCATTTCGCTATCTCTCTGTGGCAGGACCTTTTTAAGTTCGGAGAAGATGTACTCAATATCGTTTGATTTTGCACAGAGTTTTTTGGCATTTTTATCAAAAATACCCAGGTATTCCTTCATGTCTGCAATATCCTTTTTACCGGATATTGGACCATGCCCCGGAATGATCTGATCAACATCCATCTTCTGAATATAGTCAAGCACGGTAAGCCAACTGGGGATATTCCCATCGGCGATATAGGGGTGATAGCCTGTAAACAAGATGTCGCCGGTAAACAGGATCTTTTTGCCAGGCAGATAGACAAGGATGCTACCATCCGTATGAGAAGGCCCAGGATAGATTAGCTTAATTGTCTGATCGCCCAGGTCTATTTCCATTTGCTCGTTAAAGGTCAGGGTAGGGTAGGCGATGGTCGTTCCTTCCATATCTTTTTCCGTAAGTCCCCAACTATTTTGGACATACTGCAGCATAGTTGGGCCGGCCTTTTTTAGGTTATTTTTGTCGGTCTCTTGGGAAATGATAGTTGCCCCGAGCTTCACAAACTCCGAACTGCCCAGGACATGGTCAGAATGCCAGTGGGTAATGACGACATACTTTATAGGCTTATCAGAAATCGCACGAATGTCATTGATAAGCCGCTGCCCCTCTTTGGCCGAAGTAAGAGTATCGACAACTACGATCCCGTCTTGGCCGATAATGACTCCGGTGTTGGCAGCAAAACTATTTTGCGGTATCATGGGTTTTGTGTCTACATAACAATAAACGTTATCCGCTATTTTTGTTAACCCATTTTGTGCGAATGCGATCTGAGTAAGCAAAGAAACACCAATCAACACGATAGCTAATATTGACCGACGGCAAATTCGCGATCTTAAAATCTCTGTTACCATTTAGTTAAGCCTCCTAAAATAATATAATTTGCGCTTGCGCAGAAAACAATTAATCATTTACCTCCTCCCAAACATGTATCTTAGAAATCGAACCCAAACGGAATAGGGAGAAAACTGCGTTATACGTCACAAATGTATAATACCTTTTCTTTAATTTCATGATGACGGCGAAAACATCGGCTTTGCCGCAGCAGAGGAATGCTTTATAGAATATCTTTTTATTTATAATACATCATTATTCCATTCTTCCAACCCTATGAGCGCAGCACCTATTGCCCCTACTAGTTCGGGTTGGTCATAGATAAAAATTCTTTCCCTTACCATGGCCTCAATTGATCTGACCACCCCGGCATTCCTGGCGACGCCACCAGTCATCATGTATTCTCCTGCTTTCCCCACTTTCCCCATCAGGGAAACAGTTTTGCGGGCCACAGCGTTGCAAAGGCCATGGATGATATCCGCCCTTTCTTTATTCCGGGCAATCAATGAGATAACTTCCGACTCGGCAAAGACGGTACACATACTGGTAATGTTGATCTCTTCCTGCCATTTTTGGGAAACTGGCCCCATTTCTTCAATGGATATTTCCAGGGCTCTAGCCATCATCTCCAAGAATCTTCCTGTCCCGGCGGCGCATTTATCATTCATGACAAAATCAACGACTTCCCCCTTATCATTAAGCCTGATAATTTTACTGTCCTGCCCACCGATATCAATGACCGTGCTAATCTGGTTATTGATAAAATGGGCACCTTTGCCGTGGCAGGTAATTTCGGTGACGTGTTTATCTGCAAAAGGTATGCTGCTCCTCCCGTAACCGGTGGTTACAATCCTAGACACCTGCTCCCGGGTCAGATTGGCTTTAGCGAGGGCTTCAGTAAACACTTTATTAGCACTGTCAATACTTTTAGCCCCAGTCCGTACTACCGCGTAAGAAATAATTCGCATAGAACCATCAATAATAACGGCGTTAGTGGAGGTAGAGCCGCTATCTATTCCTGCTGCAAAATACGTTTTCCCAGTGATACTTGGCACTTTGAAATTCGAAGTTTCTTGTCTTTGTGCTTTTAAGGTTTTGATAAAAGCCTCTATCTTCGTTCGTATCTGGCCTTCACACTGTTCGGTGTAGTCTGTTTCAAGCTTTAAGACCGGTACACTCAGATTATTCTTTAACTGGGCATACTCATAGGAGTAAAAATCACAAAATTTGACTATATGGTAGATAATACCGGCTATATTGCCGATATCCTTTTGCAGCCACCCTAATCGTCCGTCGATATTTGCCATCCGTAGGCAGGGATAAGTATGAAGCAGGCTGTGAGCATAGCTAAAAAGAGCATTATCCTCATTAGCCGTAAAGGTATGCCTTACAAAGTCTCGCTGACTGGCCGTGCAGGTAAAATCATAGGCCACCTCGGCCCCAGCTTTCTTTATAGTATCGAAGATTGAGTCTTTGCACCGTGCCCCCATAAGAGCGAGGTTGACTGCCTCGTTTTTAGCAGCATATCTGCTAGCAGGAAGCATTGTCAACAGGCATTTATCGTCAAAGTTCTTGCCGGTAAAATCCCTGTAGCTACTTATCAACTTTTTAATTTCATTAACAAAAAATCTGACGGCAAAAAAATCAATTTTTCTCGGTACATCTATCATATAGACAAACTTGCCACCCCAGTGGCTTTTCAACACATCGTACAACCTTCTGATGCTGTCACAACAGGGTACCAAAATAATGCCGTCTAAGTCTCTGTCCTCAGTTTTGCTCAAGAGCTCTTCCAAAACAGCCTTGGCATAAACACAAATGTTGGGATGCAGCAGCCCATCGGCTCTGGCAAAACCGGTAATGGCAGAGTCTATTCTTACCACCTCTGCACCGAAGCCTTGCAGCACCTCGATGGGGGTATATTTACACACATAGCCCAGCACCCTATTACCTCCTCCTACTTTGGTGCCTGACCATTTCCAGGAAGGCCTCCAGCCTGGTTTGCTGCTGCCCGCTGTGTCCGTTTCTACGGTCGACACTATCGCCCTCCAAAACTAAAGATGATATTCCATTTGCCTGTAAAGTTTTCTGCAAAAGGGCTGAACCCCCGCTGGAAGTTTTGCAACCCCAGTTACAGAATTCTATTATTGCATCAGGCTTGAGTATGTCCAGTAAATCAAGAATGGCTTGATGACATCTTAAAACCCCTCACTTTTTAAAGTATTCAGCGACTCTCTGTTGAGTTAGGCGTAAATTCCATGTTGGGATAACCGGTCAAGCCATCAAAAAAATTTCCACCGGCTCGGAATAACAATGATTGCTTCATTCCTGGCAACAGCATTCAGGGCTTTAACAGCAAAAACATCCGGCGGCATCGGCTTAAATTTCTCAATCACTTGTATGCTTTGCACTAACTACTTCATTAAATTGTATCTTCACAAACTGACCTACGTTATCAATAGCCGGTTTTACCTCAGGTACGAATGCCGACAAGAACTGAAAGCCATGACACATTTCGTCCCAAATATCCAGCGTGACATTGACGCCGGCCGCTTTGCCCCGTTCGGCCAAGCGGGTGCAGTCACTCAACAATACCTCGTGGTCACCAATCTGGACGAATAGATTAGGTAATCCACGCAAATCTTGATTGAGTGGTGATAAAATCGGCGGTAAGGGTTTCAGCGCAGCATCAACATAAAACCCGGTAACTGACTTGGCAGCTTCTAATGTGCTTACATCCAGCCCTGCCCGGCTGATATATGATTCGCCGTCAAAGTAGATCATGTCCAAAAGCGGTGACAAGAAGAATGCGGCTTTCGGCAGCGGATCGCCTGCGTCACGTAGTGACAGCAAAGTCATTAACGTCAGAGTGCCGCCTGATGAATCTCCGCCGATGATAATATTCCCAGCGGAAATACCTTTTTCAATGAGCCAGCGATAGGCTGCAAGGCAGTCATCGTTAGCGGCAGGATATTTGTGCTCCGGGGCCAGCCGGTATTCAATTACCAATACCTGTACCCCGCTGGCTTCGGAAATGAGCGCAGCGAGACGGCGATGCGTATCACAGGAGCCAAGTGTAAATGCACCTCCATGGAAATAGAGAATCACCTGTTCGTTCTCGGGCGCAACATTGGCCGCCTTTACCCACTCTGCCGGTAAATTTGCAGCAAGTATCTTTTCAACTGTGGTACCTTCTGGAAGTTGTTCTTGTCTACCAATTTCCGCAAACACCTGGCGACTCTGTTCAAGGGTATTTTTCGGATCCATTTTTTCATAAAAATCTGCCATAATTTTTCTTACTCTCGACATAATTTATTCCTCCTATATATAACTAGGTTTCCTTCTAAACTTATAACTAGGTTTCCTTCTAAACTTACACCACTTACCTTGAAAGAACATCACCTCAAAGGGTGAAGATTAAAAATTTATTCTTTGGTTATCAGTTTTAATTCTCTGGCTCTAGCTATGGCCTGTACTCGCTTGTTCACCTGGAGTTTTCCATAAATATTGAGAATATGAGTCTTAACGGTGTTCACCGTCAACTGCAGTTCCTGGGCAATTTCCCTGTTGGACATACCGGCAGCTATCAGTCTGAGTACATCCAATTCTCGTTCGGTAAGGAAGTCAGCCAATAACAGTGGTGTTTTCTCCGTTACAGCGGCGGCATCCTCGGTTACGGATAACTGCAATTTTTGAATATAGGCCATTTGGCTTGCCAAAAGTTTTAACATTTCCAGCCTGTCCGGTGTAAACACCTGACACATCAATGTGTTTTCCAGATAAAGCACGCCAACAAATAAGCCTTGACATAACAGTGGCAGACAGATAATAGATTGGGGACAAGGTCCGGCAAGATAGGGGTCGCCGGCGAAAATGCCGGCCTGTTCCGTATCGTTAAGCACCACAGGTTCAAGCATCCGGGCAACATAGCGGACCGTCGTCCGGGAGAAGTTAACTCTTTTTCCTACCGAGTGCGATATTAGCGTTATTGCAGGATACGGTTTACCACTTTTGGCAGTTTCGCTGAGCAGATTTTCGCTTTTTCCCAATATCAAATATCCTTTATCGGCTCCGGCATTCTCGCAAGCTATTTCCAGGAGGCTTTTCAGCAATGCCGGCGGTTCTGTTCCTTCAGCCAGTTTCTGCACTGCCTTCCGTATAGTGCACAGGTCCGGATCACTGGCGAAGCCGCTGACACCGGCACCGGTGAAGCGACAGGCATTTTTCAATATTTCCGCAGTTTTCAGCACTTCCTCCTGAGGGGATGTGCCACCCAGCAAATGCGGGTACTGGTCTTTAAGATACCTCACCTTTCTGGTTGCTCCCCATTTGAGATATCTATGACAGGCATCAGACAGGTAGACTTGAGCAATCTTGTCCCGGCCTTTAGCTAGGTGAAACCTTGCTGACAACTCGCCGGCGATCGCTTCATTTTGTATGTAGCCATTCTCCCGGGCAGATTGGGTCGACTGGTCATATAAAGCCATGGCAGCGCTGTCCTTGTTGTCAAGGCGGGCCGTTTCGGCGGCAACCAGCAGGTATTTATGCAAGAAGTTCGCCGGGCAGGAGTCAGACCATTTTTGCAGCAAATCCCGGTGCTTTTTTAGTATTTTCCGGTATTTTTGTTGTTGCTTTACCGGCAGGCCATCAAACCTTGCAGTAATTGCCAGGCAATAATAGAAACTGTATTCGGCGGAAAGCAAAAACCCCTTAATTGCATTGATGTTTTGCTGAGCTTGCTCCGCTGTCGCCAGAGCATTTCCGTAATCGCCATACAGGTATGACAATTGTATTTTAGCAAAATCCCGGGCCATGACTGCTTTTTTGTGGTCTTTTAATTCCCGGCAAGTTTCTTCAGCGTAATTCTCATTGCCGAACATTGCGTTTTCACCGGTCAGGCCCCGTAAATTTGCTATCAGCGTTTGATAATATAAAAGCCTTACCAGTTTGGAAAAGTGATAATACTGCTGGCATTCCTGGTAGAGATCGGCCAAAGAAACCCCTGAAATATATTTATTTTCAATAAGCAGGGTCATTGCATAGCCGGCAAAAAGCAGTTTCCCGCCTTCAAGCGCATGATCAACAGCCTTTTGTAAGTAATCAATGCCGGTTTGAACGTGTTCCGTCCAGTGGCTTACATAGGTGCCAATCGAATGATAGAGCAGGTATTTATCAAAACTGCTGGTGTATTGTTCAAACTGTTGCTGGACATCTTTTTTATATTCGAGCACTGTTTTATAATCACCCAACACTCTGCCAGCGCAAAAAATATAACACATAGAGCTAAGCGTAAAGCAATAAGTATTGCCGAATTTCCGGGAAAGGTTATTTATTTTTAGCAAAATAAATGTATATAATTCCGGGTTGACGATACTGGCAACAAGCGCCTGAGTGAAGAGAAGCTTCATTACTTCATTTTGCACCGGATCGGTTATTTCCGGCAGATTAGCAAAATCGCCCAGCTTGTGGCTCTGCAGGTGCCATTTAGCCGGTAAAAGTTCTTTGAGCAATGCGAATTTCCCGGGACTCTCCGGCAAATTGACACCCAGCAGGTTTAATCCTTTTATTCCCAGGAGTAGTGTTTCCTGATATCTTTCAATTCCTAAATTCAATAAGATTTTTATTTCATATAGATTGGCTTTTTCCAGGTTTGTCTTAGCCTTGGATAAAATTAAATCAAATAGTACTTCTGCTATGTCGAAATGAGCACAAAGATGTTCACACTGAAAACGCTCCAGATAAAGGTCATAAGTTACTTGGTAATAATCCTGCCACGCATCATCAGGGAGAAGAACTATACCGATTTTAAAATAGTTCAAAGCTGCTGCATACGCTATAGCGGCTTTAGCCTTTTTGCCGGCCAGTAAGTTATAGCCGGCCAGTTTGATTTTTTCGGCCTGGTCATGGATTAAATCCAGACCACGGTTCAAGTGGTCCATAATGTCATAAATTTTTTCGTTCAGTTCATCCCGATCCATACTCTGCAAAAACAACCGGCCAATCTTTACATGCGCTTCTTTTGTTTCCTCTTCCGGAATCAGTGAGTAAGCTGCCTGTTGAACGCGGTCATGTAGAAACTCATATTTGGCGGCAAAATCAACTAGGGCGTCGTCCAGCCGGTATAATGGTTCCTGCGTCTGACCTGGAGCATTTAACGGCAATATAAGCCCTTCCGCAATCGCTAACCGGAGAGCGGCGATTGTTTGCCCAGGTGTCTGTTCACAAGCGATGGCCAGAGTTTTTAAGTCGAATATATTGCCAATGCACGCGGCGAGTTGCAACACATTGCGGGTCGCAGCCGGAAGTTTTTGCAGCTTGCCGAGCATAAAATCAATCACATCATCGGTCAGTGACATATCCTGAATAGCTGACGTTTGCCACTCCCAACAGCCGTCTTTTAAATTAAAAACCAGGAGATTTTCCTCATACGCCGACTGTAGTAACTGTCCAAGGAAAAAAGGGTTGCCGCCCGTTTTCCTGTGCATAATTTCTGCCAGCGGTGCTGACTTCGCCTGTTCACAGTGTAAGGTATCGGCGATGAATTGTCCGGTACGAGTTGGCGTTAAAGGCGTTAACGCCAACTGCTGTACCAAGATGTCCGCTGTTTGCAGTTCTTGAATGGCAGTTAACAACCGGTGAGTACCGGTTACTTCATTATCCCGGTAAGCACCGAGCAGCAACAGGTAACGGATGTCTGTATCTGCGCTCAGACACTGGACCAATTCCAGTGACGCCGGATCCGCCCATTGCAGGTCGTCCAGAAAGATGACTAACGGGTGCGCTTTCTGGGCAAAAGCACGGACAAAATTGCGGAATATCAGCCGGAAGCGGTTTTGGGCTTCACGTGGCTGCAGTCTTTCCGCCGCAGGCTGCGGTCCTGCAATCAATTCAACTTCCGGAATGACTTCGGTAATTATTGCTCCATTCTTACCCAGCGCCCGGTTAAGTGTTCTTTTCCAGCCAGCCAGCCTTTCCCAACTTTCTGTTAATATTTGGCGCAGCAAATTACCAAAAGCCTGAATGAAGGTGGCATAAGGATTATTCCGCTGAAGCTGGTCGGATTTTCCGGTTATAAAATAGCCTTTTTTGGTCGCCGGCGGGCGAAGTGTTTCCTGAATCAATACCGTTTTTCCGGTGCCTGCATAGCCGTGCACCAACATTAGTCCGCTTTGTCCAGAACAGGCGCGCTCAAAAGCAGTTGTTAAAGCCGCTGCTTCTTTTTCCCGTCCATAGAGTTTGCGGGGAAGTTGAAAACTTCCGGCAAAGTCACGCTGGCCGGGGGTAAACGGTTCAATCGTGTTGCTTTGGCTCCACTGCCGCCGGCATTCTTCCAGGTCCGCCAAAAGGCCGGCGGCGCTTTGGTAGCGCTCTGTGGCAGTCTTGGCCAGCAGCTTCATGATAATTGCGGTGACTGCCAGGGGAATACTCGGATTAATTTTCCCGGGGTCTACTGGTTTTTTGGCCATGTGTGCGTGGACCCACTGCACGTCATTGTCTGCATGTAAAGGAAGTCTCCCGATCAGCATTTCGTACAATACGACTCCCAAAGAATACAAATCACTGCGGTGGTCAATAGTACCCATTCGGCCAATCTGTTCTGGAGACATATAGGCCGGAGTTCCTGAAAAAGTATGAGAAGGCAACTCAGAGTGACCTTTCCGTGACATAATGGTTGCGATACTGAAATCTGCGATTTTTACCTGCTTTGTATCAGGGTGGATAAAAACGGCATCTGGTTTTAAGTCCCTGTGGATAATGTCTTTTTGGTGGAGTTCTCCCAGCGTTTCTGTTAGTTGAATGGCAATGAAAAAAAAGCCAGATAGGTCCAGTTGATTAGCACGCATGTATTCTTTAAGCGGTATAACCGTGATATCTTCCACAATCAAAGCAACGGTTAGTCCAGACCATTCCAGTTTTATCGGCTTGATAATTCCGCTAATGCCTAGGTTGCGGGTAATTTCATATTCGTTAATGATTTTCGCGATATCAAGCTGGTTGGCTCCAGCCGTAAGGGCTTTAATAATAATCGGTCGTTGGCCATAAATTTTTCGAGCCCGGCAGACTTTAAAATGGTCATACTGACAAATCTCTTCAGTAATTATATAATCAGGCAAAGAAACCATTTTGCTCAGGCCATCACTTCTCATCCGGTAGTCCATCCGCAATTTCAACACCTAAAAGCTTCATAACTTCACTCCAATTATTTATATAATTGTTGTTTTTTTACTTCGTGGATTCTTTGTTTTTTCCTGCATAACGCAATAAATAAACAAATAGAGGGCCCAAGCGATATTGAGAATCACCTGGAACCTCTGAAAATATTGGAAACACGCTGCTGCAAGTACTTAATAAAAACACTACTTGGGCAATGCCCATCGCCGCGAAAAGGTAAAATAAGCAATTTTTTTGTTAACTAAATCCTAGCGTCTTTCTTTGGCACCTATAATGTGTCCCATCAGAAATTCCCTTTTTGAAACTAAAGTAAGGAACATGGGATGTTCCTTACTTTATAACACTTCTTTATCCAAAATGTATCACCCAAACGGGTGATGTAGAATATTTATACAAAATATTCTACATCTTAACTGGCAATATACCTTGAGATCCTCTGCCGCAGCAAAAGATGTTTTTTATTACATTTGATTCTTTTTTCAACTCAAGTATCATCTGCGGCTTTAAGATCCGGCTGGCAGCCAATGATACTATCAAAGTAGGCGTTAGCTCCGTGAGCATATGTTTCCGGATCAATAAGGTCACGATCCAGCACTTCCTGTGTTTCCGACATAATACGCCCCTGTTCCACCATCTCCCGTCCTGCGCGGCGCACAGCATCAGTGTACCACTGCAGCATTCCTTCATTTTGGGAATTGCTAAATAATTCTCCGGCTGCACATAAAATGCTGGCTGCCAGTTCAAGATCGGGAGCAGAAGCGGAGAACTGACGGAATGTCTCAACCAGACCTGCGAAGTGATGCCTCGCCGGATACCCACAATTTGAGATTAGCACCATTTTTTTAGGCCATTCTTCCTCGTACCGTGTTGGGTGAATGTACTGATCACCCCGTTTGACGATGTATGGACGAATGAGTGGCATAGCACGATCCATAAAATCTTTCATCAACCCGCTAACTGTATAAATGTACAGCGGGGTAGCATAAACCACCAATTCCGCTTTTCGGAATTTTTCCAACACCTGGGCCATGTCGTCTTGATAAACACATATCCCAGGTGTTTTCAACCAGCAGGAAAAGCAACCGACACAGTGGTTGATTGTCTTGTCCTTAAGGTATACCGTTTCCGTCTCTGCTCCCGCTTCTCGCGCGCCTGCCATGAAGGGCTGCAGAATGCGGTCGGTATTGCCTGCCTTACCACGCGGACTTCCATTAAACGCAACGATTTTCATTTCTCTCTTACCTCCCAAATTATTTTCTCAATTTCGAGTCAAACAGATCCCGCATCTTACCTTTTCCTGGCAAGTAATTAAAATAATCGTCTCAAAGGTGCAGGTTCAATTCTAATCTTAGAGCACTTGTTATCCAAAGAGATCCCCCAAAAGGGTGAGAGAGAATATTATTACCAGAAAAACATCCCTCTGCCGCAACAGAGGGATGTTTTTCTCATACTTTAGTCAAACACAGCAATTGTGTCAACGGGGACGTTTCATTGATCTGCTTCCAGCCACGTAATCCCAAAAGAAATCCATTTTCAGTATATCCCGCTATAAAGTAAAAAGTGTCATCAGATTCAAGAAAGTTATCATTCGCTTGTTCCAGCTGCTTCCGTTTCTTGGCCTGCATACTTTGCAGTCGTGCAGTTTCGCTTTGTCTGAGCTGATGAATATATTAACACCCCTTTACATGTTACAGGCTGCTTCGCCAGCTTGTGTCGTGCTGTCCGTAGATAATTCTCCACTATGCAGCCAAATCCGCTAGTCGAACTTCCGGTTCCACGGAAAATTTGCATGAAATCTAAGCGTCAAAAATGCCGTCACCTAGTCAGTAACGGCATTGGCTTTGCAATAACCAGTCTTATCTTATCCCAATTTCTTCGTCTGTAAGATAACATGCGGGATCAGCCTCCCAGAAATCCCCAGTCATTGCCTCAGCCCGCGTCCGGAAATTCCCATTACAAATAGCAAGGTACCGGCAAGCAGCGCACCGGCCTTTAAGCAATGGTTTTCGGTCTTTAAGTCCGCTAAGAATTGGATTCGTCAGATCAGTCCAGATTTCCCCGAATTTTCGTTCCCGCACATTACCAAAGGTATGGTGTTGGGTGAATTGGTCGGGATGAACAAACCCGCTTGGATCCACTTCCGCAAAAGCAATTCCTGAGCGGTTACCGCCGTTAAGTGAAATCAAGGCTTTTATTCTCTCAGCCAATGCAAGATTATTCTCGTCAAGTGCTTTCAGGTAAAGGTATACTCCATCACAATGGTTATCAACTGTTAGAATCTCTTTAACCAACCCGCGTTCTTCAAAGTCGCGGGTCCGGTTAATAATAATATCCATAGCCTGGCGGGATTCAGCAGTAGTTATATCTTCATCCATCATTTGGTTGCCGCGCCCGGAGTACACTAAGTGGTAAAAACAAACGCGATCAATTTTTTCCGTTTCAATAAAATCAAAGATATTATTTAATTCCTGCAGGTTGTGACGGTTTATGGTAAATCTCAGCCCTACACGCTGGCCAGCCGCAACACAGTTTTGAATTCCCTGCATTGCGGTTTGGAAAGCGCCTTCTTTACCGCGAAACTTATCGTTTACTTCACGCAAACCGTCCAAAGAAATACCGACATAACCTACACCGATCTCCTTGATTTTTCGTGCAACTTCTGGCGTAATTAAAGTACCATTCGTCGACAGTGTCGGGCGAATTCCCCTGGCAGCAGCATAGGCTGCCAGTTCAAAAAAATCCGGACGGATAAGCGGTTCCCCACCGGAAAACAACAAGACCGGAACCCGGAATTCTGCTAAGTCATCAATAAACTGCTTGGCCTCATTGGTGGTTAATTCACCCTGGTATTTTTTCGCATCCGAATCCATATAGCAGTGACGGCATTTAAGATTGCAGGTTCTCGTAGAATTCCAGACAACAACCGGTCCTGCATCGCAGGTAACCCCATGGCGCGCTCCCTTGGAATTTTGGTTGTAGCGCAACGAATCGCCAAAATATTCAGTTGAAAATAGAAGTTTCGTAACACTTATCATTGTTTTCTCCCACCTATAATACTATTTGTCAGACTAATTTCAACTCCGAAAATAGGTACCATTACAAAGTCCAATACCATCATACCATAAATTATTCCTTAACACTAATTCACTACTATTCCATACACATTTTCTTTACCGCCACAACGCCTGACGGTTATGACCATATTGAAATTCAAACTGCATGATAGCTGCAGCAATATCTTTGGTATTACTCATTTGCTGCCACATACGTTCAAGCAGTAGTAATGTTTTCTCCAAACCATAAAGATAGAAAGGTTTTCTAAAGATAAAACTCACTAAAAAATTTTCCAGCAAGAACGCTCCCGGCCCTGCTGCTAACGGCAGCCTATCAGCAGCCAGCTTTTCCAGCCAGTCATAATTACGATTATATAAGGCTGTTAGCTCTCTGGCAAGGGTTTCGTTCTGGGGTAAATCATTTATTGCTTTAACTGTTTTAGTCAGCAAGTCCAGACGCTCATCAAGCTGCAGGCTCCGGCACTGCAGGATATCGATAAAATGAGTTTCCAGTTCAAAGTAGTAATGCAGTGGTTCCCAGGCTGACTGCTGCTGAGGATAAATTTCGACAGCGTAGTTATTCTTCGGGAACGCAATTGGCGGCTGGTCGCCTCTCTTAATAACCAGCGGTGCCTCTCGGTCAGCCAGCTTCAATACAGCCGGACAACTGAAGCTGAACGTCAGTTCAATTCCCCGTGAGGTACTCATCGGGTAACGTGGATAAGTCTGACAAACGGCATCAAGCTGGCTGTGACCGGCTTCTTTATGCAACCGACAGCGGTTGCACTCATCCAAAAACCAACAACCACCCCCATCCTGTTTGGCAATATAGGCATATTCACCATACCCTGCAGCCTCATTCAGCCTGATAAACGCCTGGTCAAATTCAGCCTTGCGGCCAGTGCTGCTAAACAATGCTTCATTGCGGCGATAGCTGGTTTCATTCAAGGTTACCTGCCAGGAATTACGGCAACAGGTGCCGCACATTTCACAGGCAAACCGTTCACATAGATCTACATAAATATACGTAGAAACACCTTCTTACTTAATTTACTTATACTCTGTTTGCCGGCTGATTTCGTATACCTTATCAAGTGTTTCCTACTACATAAACCAGTAACCCTGAGTAAAAGCCCCGTATAGTGTAATACTAACATATGCAGGTAGTTTTAGGTGGTGTATGGTAATGAAAGAGCCAAACTGTCCCATAAATACGCTATCGCATGTGATGCCTGAAGATTCACATGCCACAATCAAGAACAAGCTTGATGCTCTTAGACAACTAATTATAGAAAGCAAGAAAGCCACAGGCGAACTATCCCAGATTATTGCCCAACTTAGACACGTAGAAGATGTAACTGTCTTTTCAGCCGTAGCGGCCAATAAAACATTTTTGGAGGATGCGTTCAAAAAAAGTGGCGACGTCTTGTTTAATGAATTTGCTACCTCATCGGGTGTAAAATTCTTAATAGTATATATTGACGGGCTAGTAAATAAGGAAACCTTACGACGCGATGTTGTTGATTCTTTTATTACAAAATCGAAAGAACTGCAAGCAAATACGCCTCTTGACCCAAAAACTATTACAAGCTTAATTGCAGCTAGCGTGGTTCAAACTCAAAAAATGTCCGCAATTATAGATGATTTAGTAAATGGTAATGCAGCTATGTTTGTTGATGGAGTAAATACAGCCCTGCTTATCGATTCCAGAGAATGGGAAAACAGAGCGGTAGTTGAGCCTGATACCGAGTCAGTTATTCGGGGGCCCCGTGAAGGTTTTATTGAAAATATCAGAACAAATACCAGTTTATTACGGCGGAAGATAAAAAACCCCAACTTAGTATTTGAAAATATCAACCTTGGCAAGCAGACAAATACCAATGTTGCTATCGCTTATATTGCTGGCATTGTAAACCAGGCAGTACTGGGGGAAGTGAGAAGACGGCTAAATAAGATTGATACCGATTCGATACTGGAAACAGGCTATATTGAACAGTTTATCGAAGATAGTCCGTTCTCGCCACTGGCGACTATTGCCAATACCCAAAAGCCTGATATTCTGGCGGCCAAACTACTCGAAGGCCGGGTAGCCATATTTTGTGATGGGACTCCGCATGTACTCACTGTTCCCCACTTGCTTGTCGAGACACTGCAAACCTGTGAGGATTATTACATGCGGCCATTCATGGCAGCAGGGTGGAGAATAATCCGGCTTACAGCACTATTCTTTAGTATCTTTGTACCCGGTTTATATGTCGCGCTTCAGACTTACCATCAGGAAATGATTCCAACAATACTACTATTGCGCATGGCTGGCTCAATCTCGGATATACCCTTTCCGGCTGGGGCGGAAATGCTTATCATGGTTGTCTTTTATGAGTTGCTCCGTGAATCAGGCATCAGACTTCCCCGGGCAGTAGGATCGGCAATCAGTATCATCGGTGCGCTGATTGTTGGCGAAAGCGCGGTAAATGCCGGTCTTGTAAGTGCTCCCGTGGTTATTGTTACTGCCGTTACCGGAGTTGCCGGGTTTATCGTGCCGGCTTTATCGGAAGCTATCATGTTTTATCGATTTCTTTTCTTAATTGCAGGCAGCGTAATGGGCCTGTATGGTGTCGTGTGCGGCTTATTCCTCATTGTGTTGCACGCAGTTTCGTTGCGTTCCTTTGGTGTTCCCTATACCTCCTCGT
The DNA here is from genome assembly GCF_057319775.1 of Sporomusa sp. 246TCP1. NCBI lineage: Bacteria > Bacillati > Bacillota > Negativicutes > Selenomonadales > Sporomusaceae > Sporomusa > Sporomusa sp. 246TCP1. Next base: position 3,783,065 of record NZ_CM170492.1, read on the forward strand.
TAGCACCTTCTGATCAAGGCGTATTTCTGGATTTTTATCTTAGATTTCCGCTATGGGCGATGAAAAAAAGGCCGCCAGCTATTGCCAAGGACAACCAACAACGGCGGGGGGAAAACAAATGAGCCTACGCAAAAAAATGCTTGCCAGCATCATAATATTAGTATTAGCTTTATCGCTTACCGGGTGCTGGAATCGTCGCGAGTTAAATACGCTTGGAATTGTCGGCCTGGTAGGCGTAGACGCTGATAATGATGGCATCAAAACTACGTTTGAGATCATTAATCCCAAAAAAACCACTCAGAGTGGTGGCGAACAAGTTGAACCCGTCAAGTACGTACAAGCTACCGGCAGAAGTGTTGCCGAAACATTCCGCGAGGCACCGTTGCGGTTTGATCGCAAGCTATTCGTGGCACACGCCAAAGGATTTTTGTTCAGTGAAGAACTTGCCAGAAACGGGTTGGCAGAAAATCTAGATATGATTTTACGCGACCATGAGGCGAGAATAGCAATGCATTTAGTAATTGTAAAAGATGTTTCTGCTGCCGATGGTATGACTATTGCCAGTGGAATCAACATTATTCCTTCAAGCTATCTCGAAGACATACTTAGGCAATATAAAGTCCATGCGAAAAGCGTGGATTCCAAAGTTATCGATTTCTTAAAGACATATAGCGGCAATGGTATAAACCCTGTTGTTACGGTACTACAGAAAGTAAAGAAGGCCAAAATAGGAACAGGGAAAAGTGAAGAATACGAATTGAGCCCTGAAGGAGCAGCCGTGTTTAAAAAGGACCGATTGGTCGGATTTTTGAACGGTGAGGAAACAAGAGGCTACAACTGGATAATCGGCGAAGTACATAGTGGTATCGTTATATCCCCTACCCCTAATAGTAACGGGACCAGCTCTCTAGAAATATTAAAAGCCGTAAGTAAAAATGAGGTCGAGATCAGCGGTAATGATATAAAAATCAAAGTAAAAATCACTATGACCGGTATGCTGGACGAAGAAACCGCTAACGTAGAAATAACAGATCGAGCGGTAATAGCAATGCTGGAACAGGCAACTTCACAGAGCATTAAACAGGAAGTGGAGCATACCTTACTAAAAGTGCAGACCGAATATAAGTCTGATATTTTTGGTTTTGGACAACTTGTCCACCGCAAATACCCTCAGGAGTGGAAGAACATGCAGGATAATTGGGATGACTTGTTCTCACAAGCAACCATTGAAGTGGAAACCCAAACAAAGATAACCAAAACAGGCAAATCAGCAAATCCTGTAAAGGAATAAAAAGGGGCCAACAATAAATTGATAGCAAATTTAGAAAAAATATCTCCACTACAAGTCATTCTTTTACTGAGTTTTTGCCGCATAGCTATTGTACTATTATGGTTTAATTTCGCCAACCAGGATGTATGGATTACAGAAATTCTTGCCCTGTTTTACCTTGCAATACTATCTGCTCCTTTATTATTTTTAAGTAAGCAGTTTGCTAATCTAACGCTAATAGAGTATTTACCGATAATAACCGGTAAACTGGTCGGTAAACTACTGGGATCGCTATATATTGTTTTTTTTCTGTTTTTGGCTATCCTTGATTTAGCGTTGTTTGATAACATTCTTAAGCCAATAAATTATCCCGAAACTCCGGATTCTGTCATCGTATTACTGGCGTTAATCTCTTGTGCTTATGGTGTATATCTGGGCCTGGAATCCATTTGCCGGGCGGCGGAGTTTTTTACCCCGCAAATTTTTGCCATCATTTTCTTTTATGCAGTGCTGCAAATCCCTGATATGGATTTCAAAGTATTTCTGCCAATATTGGCTGATTCCACTTTCTTGGAGATTAACTTTCAGGCCTTTATTACGGCTGCCAGAATGAACGAACTTGTAGTTCTTGCTATACTAGCTCCAGCCATTACTAAAAAAGAAAATACAACTATGATTCTTTTCTGGGCAATGATCATTATTATTGTGTTTTCCCTTATAATCATCGTTCCAACGCTTGCAGGCTTAGGACTAGATCTCTCCCAAAAAACCTTTGACCCTTATTATCTCTTTATAAAACAAATCAACATCTATGATTTCATCACCCGCATTGAATTTCTCATTGTTGCCGCCTGGAATATTAGCATGTTCGTGAAAATTTCACTAATGATATATTTGGCAATACTATGTTCGGTTCAAATTTTTGGACTTACAAATCGCAAGGTTCTCATTATTCCCATGGGTATAGTGATATTCATAACTGCTTTAAAAACAGAGATTCTTAGTTCGGTTGTAGTATTCAATATTATTGAATACTATGTACCTTATATCAACTTAATTTTTATGTTTGGCATTCCGGTAATTACGCTGGCTATTTTTTTTCTGAAAAAAGCTATGAAGGTAAAAATTGACTGTAACCATTAAGCTGTGGTACAAAAATATGCTTTTATACATTCGTGCTTTTTGAGAAAACTCCTTCTGTAATAGTCCAGGATAGAATATTTTCGCAATGCCGTTAACTCACCGGAACTGTCTCCCCCTAAGTTTTATTACTATGCAAAGGCTGTGTCGCCTCTATTAACCATATAGAATTTCTTTTGCAATAATATAAATTTCCATATGGCATTTTTGACTACAGAGTTACAAAAATATATAAGTAAATAAAGGATTTTGCAAGGTTTTGCCGAATGATCTAAAAAAATGAAAACTACTAGTAAACGTAATTAGCGAACGAAACGGTGGAAACCTTTGTGAATACTTATTTGCGAGAAGAAGATGAGATTAAAATCTCGCAGAGGCGAGTAGACGAGTTTTGTAAAAAATATCACTTCCCCCCAATAAAGGTACGATCTATTTTGATGCAAGCAAATATCAGGATTTTTCACGCTATTGTAATACCCTATTGGGAAATTGAATTTTTTCTGAATCCCCTTGTCTTACAACGTAGAGGTCGACAGCCAGGGATGGCTAGTCGACTTTTTTTTTGGGGAAAAGGGGGTGTCGTGATGAAAGATACTTGCTAATATAAAACATATGTTTTTCCAAGGTATATGAAATGCAGAAAAAACAGATATTCACTTAAGGAGGAATAGTGATGAAGTTATCGACAAAGATGATCGTTGCTTTTTTAGTAGTAGTTTTGGTGAGTGCCATTGGTTCCACTTATGTATTCTATAAGATTGGCCAAAGTTCCACCAGCATTGAATTTGTTGACCAGTATGCATTGCCACGATTAGACGGGGCCTCGCAAGTGACCGCCAATGCAATTGGAAAAGTTGGCAATGTTAGGGGCTATTTGTTTTTCAATAAACAAAACTATATTGATGAATATCATAAACAAGCCAGAGAAAATGAGCAATTAGAAACTGCGTTAATTAGCGACGTTAAATCAGAGAAGGCACGCGAATTTCTCCAGGAAGTAAAGGCCCTTGATGATAAATATAACGAGGTGTTTGCAAAACGGGTACTGACTTTAAAACAGGCAGGCAAGGATCAGGAAGCCTTACAGGTGGCAGCCGATGAACTAACACCAATAGGATTGGCACTGATAGCAAAATCGAGAGAATATCAAAATTTGGGGGTACAAACAACCAAAAGTGTATTAACGGAAAGTATTCAAGCTTCAAACGCGGCTAGGACTGCTGCCGTTAGTTCCAGTATAATTGCGGCTATCCTAGGTATATTGGTTGGGATTTTTGCAACCAGAATTATCACAAGATCCCTAAAAGTAATGTTATCTTTTAGTCAAGAATTAGCCAATGGCGATTTTCGAGATAAACCGCGGACCTTTGTTAGCAAAGATGAATTCGGTCAATTGGCTGATGCCCTGGTAAACATGCGCAGCAGCCTTCGCACAATGATGAAACATGTTAATGAGTCGGCCGAGCAGGTGGCAGCATCTTCTGAAGAACTAACCGCCAGCGCTGATCAGTCGGCTCAAGCCGCTAGCCAGGTTGCAAGTTCGATTACCGATGTGGCAAAAGGCGCCGAAGAACAGTTGGTTGCCGCCAGCAATGCCTCTGCGGTAGTAGAGCAGATGTCGGCTGGTATCCAACAAATTGCTGCCAACACCAATGAAGTAGCTGAACAATCGGCTCAGGCAGCCAATAAAGCCCAAGAAGGTAATAAGTCGGTGGAAAAAGCGGTAACCCAAATGGCCCAGGTCGAACAGACTGTTACTACCTCCGCTGAGATAGTCACGCAACTAGGTGATCGATCCAAGGAAATCGGACAGATTGTAGATGCTATATCCAGTATTGCCGGACAGACCAATCTCTTAGCCTTGAATGCTGCTATTGAGGCGGCACGTGCGGGAGAACAGGGTCGTGGCTTTGCCGTAGTAGCTGAAGAAGTTCGTAAGTTGGCCGAGCAATCCCAGGAAGCCGCCAAGCAAATCGCCACCTTGATTAATGAAATTCAGTGCGATACCGATAGAGCCGTAGTAGCCATGAACGATGGTACGCGTGAAGTCAAGCTGGGTGCCGAAGTCGTCAACGCTTCAGGACAAGCCTTTCGGGAAATTGCATCTTTGGTAACCCAGGTATCAGCTCAGGTCAAGGAAATATCCACCGCCATTGAGCAAATGGCCATTGGCAGCCAGCATATTGTCGGCTCGGTAAAACAAATTGACGAACTAAGCAAAAAAGCATCTGGGGAAACGCAGACGGTATCAGCGGCAACAGAAGAGCAGTCAGCGTCCATGCAGGAGATCGACTCAGCCAGTCAGGAATTGGCCAAACTGGCTGTGGAACTACGGGAAACTATTAATAAGTTTCAACTTTAGTATCCTAACAAAAAGCTATTTGTCCAGTAATAGACAAATAGCTTTTTTGTATGTTTATTATCTTACTGCATTAAATTACGAACAACCATCACAACGATAACAATCCAGGCCACAGCCGCTACCACAATCACAGCAAAAATATAGGGCATTCGCCGGACCCATTTTTCACTTTGCCGCCGGCTTTCCGTAAGTACCGGCGCGGGCAGTAAATTGGTTAAATACAGCATGGCGCCAGTAAACAGGGTAACGTCATCAGCAATACCTACCAACGGCAAATAATCAGGCAATAAATCAATCGGACTAAACAAATAAACAATCAAGGCCGTCAGTATTCCTTTTAAATAATAAGGAGTTTGCGGATGCCGCCAGGCATAAAATAAAATCACGGCATTTTCCCGCACCATTTTTACCAAGGCCCAAAACTGAAATAAGCGGCCTGTCTTTATCATAGTCTCACCTGCCTACATTTTTATCTATGTCCAAACGACTAGAGGGTGTCACAACTTATTTCCCTGACCGTTGGAAGGATACCAATGCTCCGATAATAGCAAAGGCAGCACCTACCAGCAATGCGGCCTGATACCCATCCATGAAAGCGGCTATCTGCTGCACCTGCGTTGGTTGATTAAAGCCACTAAGGCTGGCGGATCGCCGGTATTCCAGAATAGATACCGCTACCGCTGTGCCGCATACCATACCAAAATTACGTGCTAAGGCATTAATACCGCCCGCCACTCCCAGTTGCCGGAAGTGTACAGCGCTCATTATACTGTTATTATTCGGAGACTGGAATAGGCCATTGCCCAAGCCCATGATGGCTTGTGAGGCCATAATCAGCCATAACTCAGTATTTACCTGCAGCCTGGCGGTTAAAAATAAGCCCAGTGCCAGTATTCCCATTCCAGTAGTAGCTAGCGGACCTATGCCAACCTTATCTGACAAACTGCCGCTCAGTGGAGCAACTACCGCCATAACCAGGGGAAAAGCTGACATAATCAGCCCGGTCTTTGCCGGGGTAAAGGTTAGTATATCATGGAGAAAGTACGGTAGCAGTAACGTGTTGCTAAACATAGCCATGAAAGAGAGCATACCAGCCAAATTGCCTGTTAAGAACTCCCAATTCTTAAATATTGATAATTCCAGCATAGGATAGGTTATTTTTTTTTCCTGCCATATAAAGAGAACGAACATTACCAGAGCAAATCCCAGGCAGGCAAGCGTACTTACCGAAAGCCACCCCCACCTAGTGCCATAGCTTAACGCCAATAAAAAACTAACCATGCCGATTGTAAACAAGGCCGCCCCTAGATAGTCTATTTTTTCCTGCTGTAAATCCTGATCGACCGGCAAAATCAGTCGCACTCCAGCATAGCCAAGCATGGCAATAGGAATATTGACATAAAAAATAGCATGCCAGCCAAAATTATCCACAAGCAGTCCCCCTACCCCCGGTCCACTCAGACTGCCTAACGCTACAATGGTGCCAATCATCCCTAATACCTTGCCACGCTCATTTTGCGGAAAACCCGCCGTAAGTATAGCCATACCATTAGCCATCAATGTGGCGGCGCCAATTGCCTGAATTATGCGAAAACCAATCAGCATACCAATAGAATTAGCCATACCACATAGTAATGAACCTGCGGCAAAGCCGATAAAGCCATAGCCATATATCCTGCGACATCCCAATACATCGCCAAGCCGCCCCACAAGTGGCAGCAAGCTGGTGATTGCCAGCAAATATGCCGTCACCACCCACTGGGCTGTGGGAATATCAGTATGTAATGCCATCGTAATCGGCGGCAAAGCAACATTAACAATCGAAGACGTCATTGTCGATATAAAAATGCCGATACTAATAACACCAAAAATCAACCACTTATAATATGGAAGTTGCTGCAATTTTTCTTGCACCCAGAAACTCCTTTCCCACTATATACAACGCGTTAACAATTTTGGCGGGCAGTGAAACAATTGTCTATTTAGTTTGCCTGCTATTCTTTTGATAAATTCCACTAGAGCTAAGCTATTTCCTTTGCCAACTTACTCCATTTTGACACTCCCGACGGCTAAAGCCGTGGGATTCTTCTATATTCTTCTCCCATACTTATATTGTATAAGTTTCATTGTTGTGCTGCAACAATAAGTTGCGACAAGGCCGCTTTCATCCCACGGCTAAAGCAGTGGGCTTTCAGCTACGTTGCTGTAAAAAAATCAGCATACCCCGTCAAGCAGGATATGCTGATTTGGTCTTTTTTCAATTATACAACTATACAACGTGTTAAAGACTTTTAATTTATCCTATCCTCTGCAAGTTGGTGCTGACCTACCGGTAACGGTCCAATAGTAGATACAGGTCCAAGAGCGGTAAGCGGATTGCACTCCAAATCACTATAAGCGGTAATGCCATGTTCGCTCATATCCAAGCCCTCGGTCTCCTCTTCCACTGACACCCGTATGCCAACTGTCGCCTTAAGGGCAGAAAATAGCATATAGGTAGCGGCAAACCCCCACAACGATACAACGGCTACACCCAAAAATTGCACACCCAGCAGCCCTAAGCCGCCGCCATACAGTAAGCCGCCTTTTTCAGCAAAGATACCTACAGCCAACGTACCAAAAGTACCACATACCCCATGCACAGCAATGGCACCTACCGGGTCATCAGCCCGCAGCCGGTCAAACAGCGGTACGGCAAACACTACCAACATACCGGCAATACCGCCAATAACCATAGCACTAATTGGCTCCATAAAAGCACAGCCGGCCGTTATGGCAACAAGACCGCCTAAGGCACCGTTAATGGCCATACTGGGGTCAGCCTTACCCCACTTTACCGCCGTATACAGAGCAGCAATCGTACCACCGGCGGCAGCTGACAAATTGGTGTTGACAGCAATACGGGCAATATTTAAGTCTAAGCCGGACAAAGTGCTGCCCGGATTAAAGCCAAACCAGCCAAACCATAACAGAAAAGCTCCCAGCGCAGCTAAAGGCAGATTATGTCCAGGCAAAACATGTACTGAACCATCTTTACCAAACTTACCTGTGCGCGGCCCCAATACCAGTACTGCCGCCAAAGAGGCCCAGCCGCCCAATGAATGGACCACTGCTGAACCGGCAAAATCAAGCATGCCAAGCTTATTAAGCCAGCCGCCGTTCCCCCATACCCAATGCCCGGCAATAGGATAAATAACAGCCGTGGCAATAAGCGAAAAAACCAAATAGGGCATGAATTTCATACGTTCAGCCACCGCACCTGACACAATAGTCGCCATGGCAATGGCAAAAGCCGCCTGAAACAGCCAAAACGCATAGACCGGTATTTTTAAGCCTAAATACTCCATATCTCCTTTTAAAAAGAAGCCTGACCAACCAATGACACCGGCTTTATCCAGACCGTACATTATGGCAAAACCTACAGCAAAATACCCTAGCATGCCAACAGTACAATCCATAATAACTTTCATAATAATATTTAACGAATTCTTACTGCGGACAAAGCCGGCCTCCAACGCCGCAAACCCGCCCTCCATCAGAAATACCAGCGCAGCACACAAGAGCACCCAAACCGTGTCAATACCAGCCGCTAATGAATTAATTGATAATTCCACTTTACTCACCTTCCTCAGTAAAATAAAAAACCAGTAATACTAATGCATTAATACATCAGTATTACTGGCTTCATCGCCACAATTTTGTATGAATTTTAGTTATATTATAGCACGATATCCTAATTACACAATACATTTTTAACAATATTTTTTCTGTTATACTACAGATCTGTAATTTCTTCGTCGTCTGTACGTATCCGGTACACATTTTCAATAGGAAAAATAAAAACCCGACTTTTACAGTTAGAAAGATAAAAGAAGTTCATAATTGTTGAATTTACTGGCTTTATTCAAGTTGATTCATATGTAAAATTTGTTATGCTACAGTAATATTTTTCAGGAATTTATTAAATAGCTCCTGCCTCGGATAAATATTGTAAAAACTTGTGCCGAACGTGTCCTGGATTATCTTGTAGTCCATTGCGATTTCATCTCTATCGGAATATGCCAAAGTGTCTACTATTTCCCCTTTTTTGTTTAGCGCTTTTTGAAACGCGATCGCACCGCCGACATCGTCAAGGTGAATGATACCGCCTTTCAAAACCTGGCATGTCGCAGCCCCCAGAGTTCTTGCGATTCGTTCGGCTGACAACGCTTTTTCTCCCATGCGGTGCTGAATGATTCGGATGATGAGAAGGGCGACGAAACAGATCAAGAAATGTGCACGGATATGTTCAATTTTTCTAACGAACACGGGTCTGGCATAAAGATCTGTTTTCATAATCCTAAACGACTGTTCTATCTGCCAAAGACCGCCGTATACCTGCCGCATTTTGCGCTCATCGTAGTCAAGTTCGCTGCTGATAATGCAAAAATAGCCATCATACATCGCGTCATGCTCCGCCTTTTCTAAATTCACACTGCGGAGCTTTTTCGTGTTTCCCAGTATCTCCCCAGTTTCCTTGTCAACGATAGCTTCTTTTGTATATTCGTCGACACCTTTTTTGATACTATAGGCATTGTTTTTGACCGAACGCGCAGCTTTTTCCAGTTTTTCTTCCCGTTTACGCTTTGCCATGTCGGCTTCAGTCTTCTTCCAATATAAAAGTACTTTTCTTACTCGGATTTCTTTTTTCCGTCCTTGTCCTTACCCTCGTATTCTTCTTCGAACAGCTTGTATCTGTAGGTACCCTGTTCGTTTGATGTCCATCCACTTTGATCAAACAGTTTTTCATTGTAGCGTTGTCCTTTTTTCCCTTTTATTATCTGCGAAAAGACAAAACCGTCACCGTTGTTCACAATTGCGTTGATATTCTTCGAAGAGTTGAGGCCTTTATCGGCAACTACAATCAGTCGTCCTAACCCGTACGAATCCTTGACATCCTTCATTGTCGGCTGAAGCGTAAGGGAATCACTTGTATTTCCTGGGAACATCGACATATTGACTGGTAATCCGTTGGAATCCATAAACAACCCCATTGCGACAATAGGGTCAGTGCGGTGTTCTTTCGATACGCCTCTTTTTCGCAGATCCTCTTCGCCATTTGGGAAATCGATCTCGAAGAAATAATTAGTCACATCATAGAATGCATAGGAAAGGTCTCGACCGATCGTTTCTTTAACACGTTCGTTTAAATGCCGTTGCAACTCCACCTCAAAATCTGCGAAGTGGTCAAGCGACCTGTAGACATCTGGCAATGTAAAATCGGTGCACATCCCGTAGAAGCCGTCCTTCAATTGGCATGAGGCGCGTTTTGAATCTGGATGAAGAACTCTTGCCAACACTAAGAATTTAAAAATGTCGCAGGGTGAATACTCCACCCGAAACTTGCGTGATTTCTCAAAGTTCTCGATGAATGAATTGATTTCGAGCAGATTATAAACGGCTTCCAGGAACTTGTATCCGTAGTTCTGTCGCCGATTTTCTTCACCATACATCATCGCATTAGCTGCAACTTCGATTCGTAAGGGAACAGTATCTTTAAAGTTATCATCGAATTTCACTACCATAGCCATGAAAGCTTCGGGATCTGGCTGATCTTCGAGATAACCAAAACTTTTAATCGTACGCTGCTTTGTGGGTAGCCCTGGTCCAGGGCGATACCCTTCGACAACACGGATGTGAGTCTTAATAACGCCGCCACGCTTTACACGATCTTTTTTAATCATTGAATATCACCTCATTTACATTATAGCATATCTGTAGCATAACATAAATAAAAACGCATAAAAAAATGCGGAAGTCCGCATTTTACAAGTAGATTATTTCACTCTGTCTGCTCTCTATGTTCTGCTAACTGTAAAAGTCGGGTTATAGCACGATATCCTAATTACACAATACATTTTTAACAATATTTTTTCTGTTATACTACAGATCTGTAATTTCTTCGTCATCTGTACGTATCCGGTACACATTTTCAATAGGAAAAATAAAAATTTTGCCATCACCAATCTTACCAGATCGTCCCTGTTTAGTGATAGCCATGACTACCGCCTGCTCCAAGTCGTCAGGTATCACTACCTCAATCTTAACCTTTGGCAATAAATTAATAGTGTATTCTTGACCGCGGTACACACCAATATGCCCTTGCTGTAAGCCACAGCCAAATACTTCGGACACGGTCATCCCCCTGACACCGAGCTGAGCTAAATCCTCTTTAACCGCATTCAGCTTATCCGGACGAATGATTGCGTCAATTTTTATCACCCGATTCCCTCCCTAAGTAATACTAGGCAAGCACTGCCAAACCAACTTGCTAACATAATAACATTGTCCTATTACTATTGTGTAACAGACCTGAAAGACAATGTTAAGCTACCGCGAGATTAAATACATGACTGCCTATCGTCAGCTGCTTCAAAAATGTAAACGCCCTACCGTTCATTCCTGTCTGAACTATAGGGCGTTTGCCATATTAAGATCGACATGCTATGGGTTAAGACTCCCTCTATCGGCGGGGCGTTACTTCAAGTGGGGTAGAGTCCTCACCTGAAGAGTCGCTGTTCAACTTTTCTGAACGAGTTCACTTCCGTGAAGCTTAGAACATATACCTTAACTGAGCAGTGAAGTTCTTGGCATTTCTACCGTCATTTTCAGCTTCAAAGTCTTGGTATTGGAGAGTCATAACAGCGTTATTGAACACAGTATATTCAATGCCAAAATCCATACCTTTTACATTGTTCATCATATAGCCTGTAGGGATATTTGTTGCAGTTTCCCAAATCAGGTCACCGGTGCGAGCCAAAAATCCGTTGTCAGCCTTTCTGTAGCCTACCCATAATCCATAAGTATTGGGTTTCGCCCAATCAGCGCCCAGATATTTTACTTGGGCAACCCAGGCTTTTGCGGTGTCGCCATTCAATAATTTAGCTGCATCGGAGTCATTTTGCCCATATTCAGCAGTAATCCCGATATTTTTTATCCCTTTATACCCAAAACCAGCGGCCCAGGTATCATTGAATGTTCCATGGCCAGCTAAACCTAAACCAAATGGTGCAAGATTTTGTGACTTAGTTTTTGCATAAACTAAAGTCATATCAAGATTCTTATTAATGTCATAAGCTACATTGGCGCCGGCAAGATTTATATCTGCCGAACCAAGATCATGTTTAAACGCGACGCCAGTCACTTTAACTTTATTGCCAACAGTTACAGTAACGCCATCCTGGTTAGCGCCCCAACTATAAACAAGACCTTTACCAAGATTAATGCCCTGGCGGCCAAACGTAAAATTCTTACCAGCTAAATAAGCCTGGTCCAAGCTATTATTTGCGCTAGACCCCCATTCACTTTCTGCGAAATAACGACCCTTAAAAGTTAAATCTTTCGTTAATGGTGCATCCATATACAACAGCAATCGATTTTTTAATGCGGTTTTATCTCCGTTTGTCGGTTCATCAACATATTCATACCATTCACGGACCTGGCCGGTAATTTTAATATTTCCGACTTTGTTTTCCAGATTAGTTACACGAACGCCTAGGTTATTCAATTCTTGGGCATATTCATCAGCTAACTTATTTATGAGAGCTTTGTATTCGGCATCCGCTTTGTCTGAATTTGCCATTGCCTTACCGACGATTGCCGCCATTTCGTAACGGGTAATGGTTCTGTCACCCTGAAAACTTCCGTCAGGATAACCACTAATAATACCAGCGTTAGTTAATTTGTTTACTGCGTCATATGACCAATGCTTAGCAGGAACATCGGCAAACGGATTGGCGAAAGCAGTGCTGGCAATTCCTAAAACAAACACTAGTACCAGGGTAATAATCATCCTCTTTTTCATGTGATTCCCTCCTAGTTTTTTCTTACCTTTGGTAGTCTCTGAGTTTGAAGAATGCCGAGAGTTTCTTATTTCCTCAGACTATATTCTCCTTAAACTCATGTCTATCACTGATGCGGGACTACTAATGGCTAACCGAGGTTGCACCTCCTTTCCCATAGGAAAGATCACTCGCAATAGATCTTATTCCTACGATCACATTTAATGGATATTATTCCCTATAAAAACCAAATATCCTGCTAGTTTTTATTGAGTATTCTCTATTTTCGGAAAAATTTAAATATTAAATTCCCTGTATTTTCTGAAATCAAAAAAGAGAGGCTGATTTTTACACAAGCCTCTCTTTTTGCATAACCGAAGACCTCCCGTAATTATACGGGAAAGGTGGCATATCTTTATCTTAGTACGTGAGTCAAGACTCCCGCCTCTACAGGCGGCGTTAATTCAGGTGGAGTAGACTCTCCATCTGAATCCCCAATGTTTCAGCTATGCTGAAACGAGTTCACTTCAATCTGTTATCAATATATTCGTTTAGAGTTGCTTTGATAACGCTGCAGTCTTCGTTGTCAGGCAGGGCTGCCAGCTGCCGCTTTAAATGGCCTTCTTCTACCAGTTGTGTTAATGTCCAGTCGAAATTGATATCATAAAACCAGCTTAACCGAATGAGCCGCTTATCGGCCAGAGTCTTAACATCGGTATAGGATAAAACGCCGCCAGTCTTCAACTGCTCAATCATTATGGGAGAATAATCATGGTTAGCCTGGATCGGTGGTAAAACCCGAAAAATATCCAGTTTATCGGCATCGCGGATTATTTTGGCAAACAGCTCATTCTCCGGCGTTGCCGGCGCAATGGACATTTTGTTATGAGCTATAATGGCAAATGTAATCGCCGTCTGCTCAACTGGTGAAAACTCCTGCAATAGTCCTGTTTCCGCCAGCATCACGGCACCTACATTGCCGTGATCGAAGGACTCGGCATCCACAAAGGTACGATATTCAGTGACCTGCTGAAAGCGAGCAAGATCATGGAATAAGCCAATGACTTCAGCCAGAGTTTGTTGACGGGCCGTCAGATTGGCATACTGAGCAAGTTTTACAGTATTGTCTGCCACCCGTTTGCTATGCTCCTCTTTCAGCAGCACACGCTCCATAATGAATTTGTCATCAGTATAATAGGTATGGATATATTTCTCCAACCATTGATATAAATAGTTTAGTTCAGTCATTACTGCTCCCCCTTCGCTGATTATTATACCACACCTAAGCAAACCATTTTGGCAGAATGAAAAAACATGTCAGCGGACCTGTCCCTTATGACAGTGAATAACTAATTTAATAAAACTGATAATTTACCTTGCTCTAGCTCGCTTTTTATGGTATTCTATAAAAAACTTAACAACCACATTGTGATGATAGGGAAAGTATCATATCCGTCTTACCCGCAGAGAGTCGGCTAGGGTGAAAACCGATGGAAGACGAGTATGAGAAAGCCACCCTTGAGCTGTAAGCTGAAAGTGAGTAGGCCTTACCGTACCTGGCGTTAACAGGATCAAGCGAGCCTTGTGGCTAATTTAGGTGGTACCGCGGGAACTAATAATCTCGTCCTTTTACGGACGGGATTTTTTTATTTGTAAAATTAAGGGAGGCAATTACTTGTGAAAGAGTCATTAAAAGAATTATTAGTCCAATTGGAAAAAGACTGTACGCAACCTATTGAACAACTGGCTGTCATGCTCAAAAAATCAAAAGAAGAAGTAGCTGCACAAATCAAACAGCTTGAAGATGAAAAAATTATTGTTAAATATCAGCCTATTATCAATTGGGAAAAAGCCGGTGAAGAAAAGGTGACTGCCATCATTGATGTTAGAATCACCCCCCAGCGCGAAGTCGGCTTTGACTCCATTGCCGAACGCATCTACCGTTTCCCTGAGGTGATTAACCTCTACCTAATGTCCGGCGACTATGATTTAAGCATTATGGTAGAAGGCCATACCCTTAAAGAGGTATCTAAATTCGTATCTACCAAGCTATCTACCATTGACGGCATTATCAGCACGACCACCCACTTTATGCTCAAACCCTACAAATATGCAGGTGTAATTATAAATGATCGGGAAACTGATCACCGGTTGGTGGTGTCGCCATGAGTTGGGCTGACCGTCTGTCACCAACTGTTAAAGCAGTACCTCCTTCAGGTATTCGCCGTTTCTTCGACATTGCGGCTGAAATGAAGGGCGTTATTTCGCTAGGTGTCGGCGAACCTGACTTTATTACCCCCTGGCATATTCGTGAGAGTTGTGTCCATGGCCTGCATCAGGGCTATACTTCTTATACCTCCAATTACGGTCTGCTTGAACTCAGAGAGGAAATTGCCCGCAGTATCTACAATGACTATCAGGTCATCTACGATCCGCGTACAGAAGCCTTGGTCACTGTCGGAGTCAGCGAAGCCTTGGATCTGGCTGTTCGCGCCCTGTTAAGTCCTGGTGATGAAGTACTCATTCCCGAACCCTGTTATGTTTCTTACAAAGCTTGTGTCACATTGGCCGGCGGCCACCCTGTGCCGGTTCCGACCAAAATGGAGGATGAATTTCGCGTTACCGTGGAACAATTAGAAAACCTGGTAACCCCCCGCACCAAAGTCCTCTTAATCGGCTATCCGAACAATCCAACCGGCGCTATCATGCCTAAAGAAGAATTAACTGCTATTGCACTGTTTGCCTTAAAACATGATTTAATTGTTATTGCTGATGAAATCTATGCCGCATTAACCTATGATGGCACCCACACCTGTTTTGCCAGCCTACCTAAGATGCGTGACCGGACCATTTTGTTAAACGGCTTTTCTAAGGCCTATGCCATGACCGGCTGGCGGATTGGCTATGCCTTGGCTAACCCTGATTTTATTGCGGCTATGAACAAGATCCATCAATACACCATGCTCTGTGCACCCATCACCGCCCAGTTGGCGGCCATCGAAGCCCTCCGGCACGGTAAGGATAAAATGGAAAGCATGGTGGCTGAATATAACTGTCGCCGCCAGCTTATGCTGAAAGGCTTACACCAGCTTGGTCTCAAATGCTTTGAGCCTAAAGGAGCTTTCTATATCTTTCCTTCCATTAAAGAAACCGGCCTGACCTCGCTAAAGTTTGCCGAAGAACTGTTAAAAACTGAAAAAGTGGCTGTAGTTCCTGGTGATGCCTTTGGCGAAAGCGGCGAAGGCTTCATCCGTTGCTCTTATGCTTCCTCGGTTAGTAACCTCTCGCAAGCACTGGAGAGAATTGGTCGTTTTATTAAGCAGTATCACTAGGAAATTAGCAAGAGAAAATACAAAGGCGGGATTGCATCACTGCGAGCGCAGTTTGGCAATCCCGCCTTTTCGATTTAGTTAATAATGTTAAGTTATACTGGCTTAGATATCTCCACAACACGTAACTCCGGCCAACGACCTGGCCTGAGTCACTGCCCGGAGTACAGCCTGCTCAACCGCCCTGGCGGCCAATACGCCGACAATATTGATATCGACCGCAACCTGACCGGTTCCTAATGCAAAAATAGTATCGCCATCAAACAGCGTATGTGCCGGACGAATAGTTCTGGCATAGCCATTATGAGCCATCGACGCTACCTTGGTGGCCTGCCCTTTGGTCATAACCGCATTAGTAATGATCGCACCGATGGTGGTATTACCGGCAAACCGATTGCCTGGTTTTTCCTGCTGGGCAAGCAAACCCTCCTCACAGTTTAAAAATGCAAAAGGATTCGTTTGAAAGGCACCAGCCACAATACTGCCATTAATAGGATTAACTACATCTCCCAGACAATTGACGGCGACAATAGCACCTACCATTAGACTGCCTGTACCCAGGCACACTGCCCCAATACCGCCCTTCATAGCATGCTCGGCGCCAAAAATTTTTCCAACTGTCGCCCCTGTGCCGGCACCTACCGAGCCTTCGGCCAATTCCTGCCTGCCAGCCGCCTGACAGGCCTCATAGCCCATACACTTATCCGGGCGTATCCGATAATCGCCGCAAATTAAGTCAAACAGCACCGCCCCGACCACAATCGGCACCTTGGTGACACCAACATCAAAACCGCTGCCCTGCTCCTCCAAGTATTGCATGACCCCTGCTGCCGCATCCAGACCAAAAGCACTGCCACCTGCCAACAAAATGCCATGTACCTTGTCCACATAGTTTACCGGATTAAGCAAATCCGTTTCCCGCGTGCCTGGCGCACCACCACGCACATCCACACCGACAGTTGCGCCCTCAGGGCAAAGGATGACCGTACAACCAGTGGCTGCCACCGGATTGTCAGCATGGCCAATACGTATTCCAGGAATATCTGTTAATTTTGGCATGTTCATACCACCTTACCTTACAATTTTTTGGGTATAGCCGGATTTAGCATAGACTACATGTTCCAAAATAAGCGCTGCTGTTACCCCCACCACGAAACCATTGCTCACCAGCGGCCTGATAACAGCGGGAATAGTTGCTGCCAGCGAAGCAGGCATAAAGGCTACCAGCGTGCCCAGCATTAAGGAAACCCCAATAATTAATCCGGTATCAAACCCGGATGTCTCCAGGGATTTCCCTAACATCATCAGCCCGCCGGCCATCTGCGAACACATGGTGTAAAATAACAGACTGCCGGTAACTACTGTCGGTATATAGGAAAATAAGCCGATAATACTTGGCGTCAGCGCCAACAGCATCATGCCCAGCGCCGCCGCTGCCAGCGGAAATCGTGACGCACAACCGGAAGCAATAATAATTCCACTGCTAAAGGAATAATTAACCGGTCCCAGGACTCCCAAACAACCGGCCAGAAGATTACCCAGTCCGGTCACAATCAATCCTGCATTGCTGCGTTTCTCGGAATCATCGACATGTAATAAACTGGCAATACTCTGAATTGAGCCTAAATCATTGGCTGTCAACGCTAGAAAACAAAATAAAAAAGAAATCGCCGTAACTGGATCAAAACCAAAGTCTATCACCGTAAATTCCCAGTTCGCAGACGTCTGAATAGGCGCTGCTGCGTTCGGCCAGACACCTGCAAGTAGGCTATAATATGCCAAACTGCCAACCAGCAAAGCCCAAATCACAATGGTTGATTTTAGCGCGTCAGGTAAAACCCGTTGGCCTATTAACATGGCCATAATCAACGTAATCGCAAATACAAGCTGACTAAAAGGCCTATCTGCGCCTGTCACAATCAGCTGGAGAATAGTCGGCAAAATGGTAAAAGCAATCAATAACAAAACTATCCCAATAACCCTGGTGGTAAAAAGCAAATTGATACGATTTAATAGCTTGCACCAACTTAAAACAGCCAGCAATCCACCACATAATGCCACCGAAGAATAGACTGTCCCAACAGCAGCATCTGACTGGTTGGCCACAATACCGCTCAGAAGAACCGCCGCCGGACCAATAATTAGTGGCAGCCGATGTCCCCCTAACACTTGCACAAACAGCGTCAAACCTGTTACCAGAAATAATTTTTGCAAATAATTTAACTGCAAGGCCGGTGAATCCGCATAGTGAATACCGGCTGCAATGCTGCCAAGAATGATAATATAAGGAACAACTACTACATACCACTGCAGGCCAAAGATCACGGTAGTAAGCAATGGCAACCGTTCATCAAGTAAATACCTAAACTTTAAATTTCCCAAGGTTTTCTCCATTTTATGCTTAAATTTAAGTAAAAGGCTCCTGTGCAGGAGCCTTTTACCAACCATCACTATTTAAGAAACGCCGGCAACCAAGTTGCAATACCCGGAAAGAAAACTAAGGCAACCATCAGCAGTATTATTACCAGCGCAAACGGTAGCACACCCTTGGCAATTTCCTCCATCCGTGTATTTTCACTAATTCCCTGAATGACAAACAAGTTCATCCCCACAGGCGGAGTAATCAGTGCCAACTCCATATTAATGACCATAATTACACAAAACCATATTGGATCAAAACCGAGCTTCATTATAATAGGATACAAAATCGGCAAGGTAATAAGAATGATTGATACCGTCTCCAGAAAACAGCCCAAGAATAACAGCACCAAGTTAATGAGTAGAAAAATTATCCAACGACCAGCATCCAGCGCAATTACGAATTCAGTCATTTGCTGAGGTAACTGCAGCACTGTTAAGACAAACCCAAACAACATAGCACCGATAATTATCGCAAAAATCATGGTTGTCGTTTTCACACTATCTGCAAGAATACTTGACAGATCACGCCAGGTAAGTGTTTTATACACAAAGAAGGTAATAATGAGACTATAAATTGTACCGACTGCAGCCGCCTCAGTGGGAGTAAACCAACCGGCGTAGATCCCGCCCACAACAAGAACAGGCAGCATGAGTCCCCAGAAGGAACGCCGTAGAGCCTCCAGTCTTTCTGCCCAGGTAGCAGCCGGTTCTGGTACTACGTTTCTAGCCTGGAACACCACCAAAGAAATAAATAGCAGCATCAGCAACACGCCTGGTACCACTCCGGATATAAATAGTTGCCCAACAGATTCACCGGTAATAGAACCATAGAGGATCATCGGAATACTCGGCGGTATGAGAATACCTAACGTGCCACCAGCCGCCACTGAGCCAAGAACCATCTGCTTGTCATAACCGCGTGACAACATCTCGGGAATTGCCACCGCCCCAATGGTTACAGCAGTAGCTACACTTGATCCGGAAATAGCAGCAAATATTGCACAAGCTAAAATAGTTGCTATTCCTAAACCACCAGGCAAGTGGCGCAGCCATTTACTGGCCACCTCAAATAAATCACTGCCAACTTTGCCGCTAAGAAGAATCTGACTCATCAGTACATATAACGGTATCGCCGTGAGCACAAAGTCGTCAAGTGACTTATAGGCAATATTCGGAACCTGGGCAAAAGTAGTAACACCACCAGCCAAAAAGTACATACCAGCTAGGCCTGCAAGACTAAGACTAAAAGCCACCGGCACACCGGTGAGCAGGAGCAACAATAATACTGCGATCAAAGCTTCCACTTAGCCGTCCCTCCTTTTCGATGCTTTCTCGGGAGTAGGACGCCGCTTAGTGCTCAGATCCAGGATATCCAAAATAATTTTGCGGACAAGCTGCAAAAGCAGCAACAAAAAACCTACCGGCAACGATAGCTGCGGAATAAATAAGGGTACCCTAAGCGTACTTGGAGAAGTATTGTTCATTTGATATGACGTCAGTACCATATCCCAACTCTCCACTAGAAAAACCAAACACATCCCTGTTACAACAATACCAACAAAAATAGTAAGACAGGTATTACTGCGTTCAGATAGCCTTGCTGTCAAAATATCTACTCGAATATGCTTATCATCGGCATAAGTAGCCGCTAACCCGAGGAAACCACTTGCCAATACCAGGTACACTGACAATTCCAGCGACCATTCGGTAGGAGCATCAAAGAGCCCGCGGGCAATAACTTCATAACATACTATAACTGCTGTAGCCAGAATAAACAACCCGGCAAGCACAGTTGCCAAGCTTGTTACTTTCTGAATAATCTGATCAATCAGCTCTACCACTTTACGCAAAACAATACCTCCCGCGGAATAGTAAACAATCATTTAAGACCTTTACAGATAGTAATCAATTCCTGTCCGATCTGGCCGGTACGTTTAATAAACAGCTCCTGTACCGGTTCAGTGGCTTTTTGCCAAACAGGAATTTCGCTTTCAGGAACAACATAGACTTCTACACCTTTATCTATTAATGCCTGAAGCGTCTTTTGATCTTCATTTTTAGCTTCAGCTCTGATCGAATCGCCTACCTCTTTAGCAGCCTCCTGCATAATTTTTTGCTGTTCTGGCGTCAGGCTATTCCAAAATTTGAGATTGATTGATACTACAAACTCAGGGAAAGCATGATTGGTCATGGTAAGGTATTTAGAAACCTCATACATTTTCCGTTCATACATAGCCGTCGTACCAGAGGTTTGTCCATCGATAGTGCCACGCTGCATAGCCATGTAGACTTCGCCAGATCCCATGGTTACAGGCGATGCTCCTAATGCTTTAATAGTTTCTGAAGGAAGTTCACCATAGCCCCGCAGTTTCAAGCCTTTAAAATCTTCCGGTTTGGTAAGCGGGCGTTTGTTATTGCCAAATTGAACAAATCCATAATCGGCCCAAATTAATACCTTAGCGCCCTTTTTCTCCATTTCTCCGGATAATTTGTCACCCACTCCACCAGCAATGGCCTTTTCGATACGATCATAGCTAGGAAACAAAAATGGCACATCAAAGATCTCCATCGCAGGAATAACCGAAGACCACATGGCTGTAGAGTTAAGCCCCATCTCTACCCCGCCGTTCATGACAGCGTCATTCATGCTTTTATCATTATAAAGCTGACCTGACGGATAAATATTTATCTGAATATTGCCTTGTGACTTTTCATTTACCTTCTTGGCGAAATCCTCCATACCCCGGGCTAAGTGATGGGCAACAGGCAAATTATGAGCCAGTTTAGCCACAACCTTACCATTGGCCCCGGTGCTGACTGCCTGCTTTTGGTCTGAGGACTTGCTACAGCCTGCCAATACAACTAACGCTGCTACCACCAACAATGTTATTACAGTCCTAATCATTCCTGCTTTTTTCATGTGTTTTTCCCTCCACCACATTTGTATTTTTGCTCTAACTCCTGAAATTTTTCTAAGCCAATAAACTGATTAAATTCACTAAAATTAAGCATCGAATCTTCATAACACTTGGTAGTACCTGTTTCTTTCAGTTCAGTAAAGATAGCTGTTAACGAATGTACTACCGTATAGAGTGCCGTACAGGGCCAAAAGACGATTTTGAAGCCTAATGCCTGAAGCTGCCCTGCGGTTAACCCCGGCGTCTTGCCGCCCTCAATCATGTTGGCAATTAGAATGGAATCAGGAAAGGTTTTACCGATTCGTTCTAATTCCCGTTCGTCTTGAGGAGCTTCAATAAACAGCACTTCGGCTCCAGCCGCCAGGTAGCGTTTACCACGCTCGATAGCATTCTCTAAACCCAGTACGCTGCGCGCGTCTGTGCGGGCAACAATCAAGGTTGCCGGATTAACCTTAGCCTCTACAGCAGCCCGTATTTTTTGTTCATGTTCCTCAGGAGCAATAACTTCCTTGCCACCCATGTGCCCGCAGCGCTTTGGCCAGACCTGATCCTCAAAAATAATGGCTGCTGCACCGGCTTGCTCATATTCGCGCACCGTACGCCGCACGCTTAGCGCATTACCATAGCCGGTATCGCCATCAGCCATTACCGGCAGGTCAATCGCATTATTTATAACCTTGACTGCTTCTGCCATCTCAGTCATTGACAAATAGCCCACATCAGGCTGCGCCAACTTTGCGGCTGCAATGCTGTACCCCCCCATAACCACGACGTTAAATCCAACTTTTTCGGCAATTTTGGCTGTCAGCGCATCATAAATTCCCGGTAATACCAAAATGTCTGGTCCCATCAATAACTTACGTAATTTTGTCGCTTTGTCAGTCAAATTTTTCATTCCCTCCTTTTAAACATAAAAAGCCCCTATTGGCATATCATCACTACGCCAATAGGGGCGAATTACTCGCGGTACCACCCTACATTATACTTACACTCCGGTTAACGCCCGGAAGTCGCTTTTGTCTACTTGCACACCTATTAGAGTTCGACAAAAGAGTTCATGGGGGAGATTTACTAACGGCTGCCGCGCCGGTTCACACCTGCCACCGGCTCTCTGCTGCAGCTTAGCCGCTGCTTTAACCCAATCATTACCTTAGCTATGAATTTTGCTATCTTGAGAAAACTGTCCATTAGCAACATATATTTGTTTAGAACTACCAGCTATATTGTAGTATGTAGCATCAAAAACATGTAACTATGTTATACATTATCACAGCTTGCTAGTATTTTGTCAATAATGCTTTCTTAGCTATTCTGAAGATAGCCCTTTTTGATAGAATCCTGGATAATCTCGTCAACAAGACGCCCCAACTCAACGGCGATTGCGGCTGTTCGCCTGTTGCGTTCTTTTACTTTATCGCTAGTTATCCCGTTTAACTGCCATGATTTTCCCTGCGTATGATAATGTAATAACAATGGCTGTAGTCTGTCCAAGGCATCAGCAAAACGAGCTTCCGAGCTGGCTCTTTGTTCAAACTCCTCCCATAAAGAGCGAAATTCCTGAGCCTGGTCTCCGGGCAGCAAGCCAAATAGCCTGTCGGCGGCCTTAGTTTCCCGCTCTTCTTTATCCTGTCCAGCCTGTTTATCAAAACAATAAGTATCACCAGCATCAATTTCCACAATATCGTGAATAAGAACCATTTTAAGTACCTTAAGCACATCTACTTGCTGACTGGTAACATGCTCAGCAAGTAGCATAGCCATAATAGCTAAATGCCAGGAGTGTTCCGCGTCTGTTTCATGGCGCTCACTGCAAATAACAAAATTTTTCCGATATATCTGTTTAATTTTATCTATTTCAACAATGAACTCGATCTGTCGCTTCAACCGTTCAGTAGTCACACACTATCCTTCTTTCATTAATATGAGAATCGCTAACATTCTAACAATTAGCATAACTTTGTTCTATTCTTGAAACTTATCAATTATCCTGCAATAAAATAGCGCTTACCGTGATTTTTTTTATATTTTGTTGGTAATTATTTCTTTACTATGATATACTTAGTATCTCTCCGGTCAAAGTTTATCCAATGTTGGCTTTAAACCGAACCTTTAATACAGGGCGGTTGCCGACTGGCTTTAGCCGCGGCGATAACATAATGAAGCAGTTTAGTTCCATAGCCTGGGTTTTGCCACTTCCTGGCTATAGCAAATTTACAAAACTGAATTTTTTTGCTCTTGAGCAAATTTTGATATTACTGAGATGAGCTGACCATCTTCGAAAAGATCATTATAGATTCCATTATTTTATCCCAACAGAAAAATGACCTTTCTTAAAAACAGGATAAAGAAAAGTTAACTTTCTTTATGGAATACGGCAAAGCAGTATATAATCACTTGCAGACTGGCGATACTATTTAAAAAAAGATTTAAGCAACACAAGGAGGCTACATTAATTGGAAAAATTTAAAGAGCTAGGAATTAGCGATTTAACAATACGCGCCCTTAGCGATATGGGCTTTGAAGAGCCGACACCGATTCAGGAACAGGCTATCCCGATATTACTTGCCGGTAAAGATTTGGTTGGACAGGCCCAAACCGGTACAGGTAAAACAGCCGCATTTGGCATTCCCTTATTAGAAAACATTGGTAAAAGTGTTGGGGCAAC
This sequence comes from Sporomusa sp. 246TCP1, assembly GCF_057319775.1. NCBI lineage: Bacteria > Bacillati > Bacillota > Negativicutes > Selenomonadales > Sporomusaceae > Sporomusa > Sporomusa sp. 246TCP1. The sequence continues at coordinate 3,806,990 of NZ_CM170492.1, forward strand.
TTTTGGCATTGTGTTAACCCCAACCCGTGAACTGTGCATTCAGGTGGCCGAAGAACTCAACAAACTTGGGCAGTTCTCAAATGTACGGACCCTCCCTATCTATGGCGGGCAGGATATTCAGCGTCAAATTAAATCCTTACAAAGGAAACCGCAAATCATTGTTGCTACCCCTGGCCGACTGATGGACCATATGGATCGCCGTACAATTAAACTTAACGATATCAAAATGGTAGTTATGGACGAAGGCGATGAAATGCTCAACATGGGCTTCATTGAGGATATTGAGAAGATATTGAGCGCTACGCCTGATTCCCGCCAAACTTTGCTCTTTTCGGCTACCATGCCTCGTCAGATTCAAAACTTGGCCCAACGGTTTTTAAAGGACCCGGCACTTATCAGCATCAAGTCCAAAGAAGTAACTGTTCCACTTATTGAGCAATATTATATGGAAGTGCTTGACAGACAAAAATTTGACGTGTTCTGCCGCCTCCTGGATATCCAGTCACCAGAACTGTCGATTGTTTTCGGCAGAACTAAACGCCGGGTAGATGAACTGACCGAAGGATTAAAAAAGCGTGGCTATTCCGCTGAAGGCATTCACGGCGACCTTACCCAAGCCAAACGCGATTCCGTCCTGCGCCAATTCCGCGAAGGCATTATCGATATTCTCGTCGCTACCGATGTGGCTGCCCGCGGCTTAGACGTCAGCGGTGTCACCCATGTTTACAACTTTGATATTCCCCAGGACCCGGAAAGCTATGTGCACCGGGTTGGCCGTACAGGCCGCGCCGGTCAAACCGGTCTGGCCATGACCTTTGTTATCCCCCGGGAACTAGACCATTTGCGTTCAATCGAACGGCTAACCAAGCGCAAGATTGTGCGGATGCCTGTACCTACCGTAACTGAGGCTATTGAAGGCCAGCAACGCTTAGCTGTTGAAAAATTACTCAATCAGATTGAAGACGGCGGACTTGAGCAATACCGCGGTCGGGCTGAAGAGCTGCTCACTGAAACAGATTCTGTTGCCTTGCTGTCGGCCGCACTTAAACTATTAACCAAAGAGCCAGACGGTACACCCATTAAAATTACTGAGGAAGCACCGTTACGCAGCCGTTCCTACGGCGGCGGCAAACGCAGACCGCAAGAAAATAGAAAACCCGCCGCTGCAGGTGGCAAACCGCGTTATAAATCAAACGGCTTTAGAAAATAAGCATAATGCAATACGTATAAACCCAAAAGAGGAAGTCACAGAACCACTCAGTGACTTCCTCTTTTTTTAGCCATTAACAAAATTACCGTTTTTAAATACCGGAATTATCTCCCCGGTTACTGTTGTTCCGGTTATCTCAAGGTCAGCTGTACCAATCATAAAATCAACATGTACCATAGAGTCATTAACCCCGGCTTGTTCTAATTCTGCCTGGTTCATTGCAGCCCCGTTTTCCAGGCAGATAGGATATGCCTTACCGATAGCCAAATGGCAGGAGGCATTTTCGTCAAATAATGTATTATAGAACAAAATATTGGCGTTAGAGATGGGAGAATTATAAGGAACAAGGGCTACCTCGCCCAGATAATGAGAACCCTCATCAGTTTCTACAAGCTTTTCAAGTACCGCTTGCCCCTGCTCCGCCTTACAGTCAACAATCCGCCCGTCTTTAAATGTTAACGAAAACTTATCAATCAATGTGCCATTATAATTCAGTGGCTTTGAACTCACTACCACACCATTGACACCTGACCTTTCCGGGAGAGTGAACACCTCTTCTGTCGGCATATTGGCAACAAATTCGATACCATCGGCTGTATATTCCGGCCCGCCAAGCCATAGGTGCCCAGCTGGCAATTCTACCTTTAAATCAGTACCCAACGAGTTTTTATAGTGAAGCAGCTTGAATTTATGGGAATTTAGATAATCCATACTTTGCTTTAGCTGACGGCTGTGTTCCTGCCACGCGGCAACCGGATCAGCAGTGTCCACCCGCACGGCCTTGAAAATGGCCGTCCATAACTTTTCCATAGCTTCCTCAGCAGATACTTCGGGGAATACCTTCTGCGCCCAGGCCTGAGTGGGTATTGATACAACACTCCAGGCATTTTTGTTACTCATCATACGTTCACGATACTCTTTAAGTGCTGTATTACCGGCCTTTTGCACCCTAACTACCCGCTCGGGATTTACATCCTTTAATAATTCCGGATCAGAAGCAGCAATACTAATAAAGGCCGCACCCTGACGGGCATAAAAGAGATAAAATTCCTTCTGCCATTCAGGGAATTCATCAAATATCTCTTCAGGTGCCTGCAAAAACTTAATCTTGGAAGATAACTCATCTTTCCAATTCATAACCACCTCCCTGGCACCAGCCTTGTAGGCAAACGTGGCAATGCTTCTGGCAAAGGGAGCGCATTCCAGTGGCGAAGAGATGACGAGCGTCTGATTTTGCTGAATATTTATCCCTGTTTTTACTACTAGTTGAGCATATTTTTCCAACATAGCAAGTTTCATGTTTACTCCTTTCCATCACTTTCAGTGTACTGTTCCGTATTACTTTCTTTATTCTTAACACATACTATTCACTTTATCATGATAATGATTAATATAACCTAATAGGTAAACTTATGAATCATATTATTTAATACACCTGTTTCCGCAGTAATTGTTTGATTTTCAGCCATTACATCTTTAAGCGAATTGGACTGCTGTTCTGCCAAGGCTGACACTTCCTGGGCCATAGCGGCATTCTGCTGGCAAACAGCCGAAATATTTTGAGTAGCTGCTACGGTTACATCAGCGACTGAATCAAGGATGACTATCTTTTCTCTGACAGTAATCAATTGCTCACCAATCTTATTCACAGCATCCTGGATATCGGTAATCGCCTTACAGATAGCATTCGACATTTCCATTCCCTTTTTCGCCGCCGTTGCATTTTCAACAGTAAAAGTAACCGCAGTACCGATTTCCTGCTGAATGTTATTTACTACCTGAGCAATTTCGCTTGCCGATTGTTCACTTTATTCTGCCAGCTTTCTTACTTCGTCAGCAACAACGGCAAAGCCCCGCCCTTGTTCACCTGCACGGGCCGCTTCAATTGCAGCATTCAGGGCCAGCAACGCCGTCTGCTGGGCAATAGCAGTGATTACTTCAACAATCTGCGTAATTTCTCCCGACATATTTTCCAATTTGGCTATATGTAGCTGGACGCTGCCGCTTTGGGAACTGATCTCATCCATAGCGGCCTCAACTTGCTTGAGCAGTGAGTTAGAAACTTCAATCTTATTTTTTGTTATTAACTCCTGAGCAGATATGGCTTCACTCAACGAATTTAAAGCATTAACCGCATTTGCCAATACTTCCACCTGAGCCGTAAGAGACTGAGAACCTTCAGCTTGTTCTGAACTGCCTTTGGCAACATCAGCAATACTACTAGTCACTTGTTCATTGGAGAGTAAAACAAAATGTCAATACTATTATAATACAAAATCGTTAACTACGTCACTTTTTAATTTCTTAGTTAAAAAGTCCTAAAACTCTAGGTCTAAATACCCAATTATTTCTTGACATTTCATTAAAATATATGTAAAAATATATAATATATTTTTACATAATGACAAAATGCTTCCAGTCGCTAAAGCTGTCTCAAAATAAGCCTGCATAGATATGCATAGATATATACTTTTGAATATTACAATACTGCTTTTTAGGCTGCTGTTATAATAATTTATAGATCATGCACTCAGGCGTTGGCCTGCTTTTTTTATACATGAGGTTGAGTTTTACAGAGTTATCCCCCCCTGCTTGAGCAGGGTTATATATACTACTACTACAGGTAATGACATTATATTTTCTGATTTAGTCAACACGAAGGTTAACTATGTTTTCAGTAAAAAGGGGGCAAACGTCATGAGCAATCCTACAGAGAGCAGTAAAAAAGTAGAAATAAACATGCGATTATCCGAATTTGAAATTCCTCCCATGCAGGATGTATTAATCATCGGAAGGAAGGCGCCCATCGGTCCGGAGGCAGCAAAAAGAATGGTAAACATTTTATCGCCCGATCAGTATGAAATAAGAAAAACAGAGCACCCGGCTATTGAAGCGATTGTCGTAAGAAAGTCCTTACTCAATATGTTGCCTCAAGATAAATTAGTATCGCTAGTTTTAGAAGAAGGAGAAAAAATTGCTAACGAAACAATGATACTAAAGGTACAGCTTAATATCACTATTATTGTTAGCAAATCAATAGAAATATGATCCGATATGTATTTGACATAATGATAAAAAAATATTTTATTGTTGACGTGCTTGACGGTCTGCGTTATATTCAAAGTCTTGTTGCCGAAAATCCATGCGATGGCTTCCCGGTAATGGAAGACGACCAAATTGTCGGGGTATTAACATATAAAAATTTACTGCAAGCACATCCCAACAGGATTGCCGCAGATGCCATGTCAGATCATATTGTCTATATTGATGCTCATTCATCTATATGGAAAGCCAAAGAAATCTTTGATACTAACAATACTGATCTGCTATTGGTTCTGGACAACGATCACCTTGTTGGCATCATTACGAAATCACTCTTAGAGGTTGAATTGGGAAAGCACACTGACCTTTTAACAGAGCTTCCTAAAAGCGATTTTATTTATTATAACGCTACGCGCTTAATCGAAAATAATCAAGAAATATCTCTTGCATTTTTTGATGTTAATAATTTTGGCCTTATTGATAAAGAGCACGGTCATATCGCTGGAGACATCATATTAAAGGAACTAGGTACAATCCTCAAAACCAATATGACAGAACAAACATATGTATCTAGATTTGGCGGCGATGAATTTTTAGTACTTACCCCGTATTATGTTGATAAGTGCTGCATTTTTGCCCAAAATCTATTAAGAACAATTTCCCGTTATACGTTTCATAAAAATATATCCGTTACAGTATCAGCAGGCATTGTAGAAAGAAAAAAGAATCAAGAGAGCTCACAGAATATACTTCGTACAATTTCTAATCTTATTAATCTTGCCAGCTTGGCCTCGACAAAAGCAAAAAAAGATAAATGCGAATTAAGTATCGCAACTAACAATACTACCTGTAATTTTTCTTTCTAAACCGCATGACACCACCTAGTAAAGAAGAACCACCTAAATTCGAAAAAATTTAGGTGGTTCTTCTTGCCGCAGCTTTTATTTATCCGCAATTTCACTCATGCGGTCAGACTGCACATCGCTTAGTGACCGCCGCAGCAACCGCCTTGACCATGTTGATGCTGTGCACCACCACAGGCATGTTTAACTCCATTGTCCAACTTCATTTTTTTCATGCTGCCACATTGGGGACAAGCAATCTCGTAACCATGTTTTCCGCCTTCAGTACATGGAGCTACCTCCCATACATGATGACAATCCACACATTCAAAAACTCGATTTTTCATAACATAATTCCCTCCCTCAATAATAATAGCTCTGCCTTCCACTAACGCCGTTGCAACTTTTTGCCTAGCAGAATATAGGATTCTTTGAAATGTTGGTCTGGATAAACCCATCATCGACGCACAAATAGCCTGCTCAAAATCCTTGATATCTTTCAGGCGGATTGCTTCCAATTCTTCCAGTTGCACAACAACCGGCTTTTTCCCGCACTCAACCTCAGGGGAAAATTTTCTACAGAATGGTTCTTCATCAATTAATCCGCAACAACGCTGCCTTGGCACAAACTATCAACCTTCCTTTTGAGCATATGCTCATTTATATTATATCCAATTTGTTAAAAACATTCAAGAGGAAATAAAAAAACTATCTATTTACAATCTTACGTAGTTTGGGCGACAATATCATAGCCACTACCACCCCAACACCAGAAGTCATAAGTGAACTTGGTATGTTGGCAAAAGCCGTTGCTAAACTACCCGTTATTTGCCACCAAGCCACAATATAACCGCCTAGTGTCCAAGCCGCTGCCAATATACAACCGGTCAAGGCACGCCAAGCCCAACTGCCTTCACTTGTTACCGGTGCTGGCCACACCCCTTTGGCAACAAAACCAACAATAAGACCAGCAGTACCCTTGATAATAAAAGACCAGGCAGTATAAGGTGAGAATCCCATGAGCAAGTCATAGAAGGCTGACCCAATAGCACCGGCCAAACCCGCATAGACACCGCCGAAACAAATGCCAACAGTAAATAAAAAAGCGGTACCAAGATGAACCATTGCCCCCACACCAAACGGAATTTTGAGCGAAGTAGCTATCGCGCACATGGCAGCTAACACGCCACTATAGACAATGTCTTTTGTAGTCAGCTTGCGTTTTTCATTCATATGTTTTCTCCTTATGGTTAATGTAATAGAATACTTATTAATGCTTTGCCCGCATCCGGACCAGCCAAGGCAGAGCCTTTTCCAGCATTACACCTTCCCGGGTGGGGGTACCAGCCTTATAGGTAGTCTTGATCGTCATAGCAGCAAAATCGGCTGCCAGTTGCATCGCCGCTGGTACACTATACTGAGACAGCAAGCCCCCAACCAGGATACTGGCAAAAACATCACCTGTTCCCGGATATTTCGCTGGAATCTGCTCGCTAAGTACTTGCCAGAAAGAACCAGTACGCTGCTCATAACCAATATTCATGATTTGTTTACCACCAAAGGGAATTCCTGTCATGATAACAACTGACGGACCAAAGCCAGCCAACCGTACAAGCCATTCTTTGAGCAAATCAACTGCTACTGCTTGCTCCGTATAATCCTCGCCTAATAGAAAACAAGCCTCGGTAAAATTGGGGGTAATAATATCGGCTTTACTAACAAGCCGTTTCATATGTTCTTGCATTTGGAGTGTATATACTGAATAGAGCTTGCCTTCATCCCCCATCACCGGGTCAACCACTATCAAAGGCTTGTTGGCTGAAAACTCCTCAATAAAGTGGATTACTGTATCAATTTGCTCTTCTGAAGCTAAAAAGCCGCTATAGATACAGTCAAAATCAATGCCTTCTCTTTGCCAGTGATAATAAAAATCAGCCATACGCTCTGTAAAATCACAAAAAGCTATCTGTGTGAAACCACCCAAGTGGGTGCTTAACACCGCCGTCGGCAACGGACACACTTGAATGCCCATACAGGATAATATCGGCAAAATTACAGTTAAGGAACACCGGCCAAAACAAGAAATATCATGAACAGCCGCTACTCGCAAAGCTCGAAAACTCATGGACTATACTCCCTTCCATATTTCATATTTATGGTTTTTAGCCTTCTCTGCCAGCCAGTTTGCTCACTGCCATGAACAATACCTGAGTACCGGCGGTAATATCCCTGATATTGGCCCATTCTGCCGGATTGTGACTAATTCCGTCTTTACAGGGTATAAACAACATCCCTGCAGGAGCAATGCAAGCCAAATGCATGGCATCATGGCCGGCACTGCTGGGCATCAGCCTGCTGGCATACTGCCCGGCCTTTGCTATGCCCTGTAAGAATTCGACTATTTCCCGGGAAATTTCAACAGGTTTTTCATCAGTAAGTATACTACTGGTTATTGCCACGCCACGGCGTTTTTTTATTTCTCCCAGGCCTGCTGTCAATTCTTGTATTACCTGTTGTTTACTAGTTGCAATAATGCCACGAATATCAATTCCCAATTCAACACGTCCGGGGATAACGTTCATAACTCCCGGCTCAGCCGTAATCATACCGACCGTACCTACAGTGCCGTTATGAGCTTCCTGGCCAGCCAGCTTTTCCACCAGCAGTACTATTTCGGCCGCCGCTGTTAAGGCGTCTTGCCGCATATTCATAGGTGTAGCCCCAGAATGATCTGCTTGTCCAGTGATCACTACTTTAAAGCGTGTCGGTGCCGCAATCCCGGTGATAATACCAATTTGCTCGCCTGCGTTCTCCAGCACTGTACCCTGCTCAATATGTAATTCAAAAAAAGCCTTAATCGCACCAGTATACCTCGCGGCAGCAACCAGCTCAGGATCAAGCCCCCGCTGCCTCATAGCTTCGGCCAGTGTCATACCCTGTTTATCCATAAGTTGCTCCAGTTGAGCCGGCAACAGTTCACCACAAAACGCCTTACTCCCCATTGTCGCCATGCCAAAACGGCTGGACTCTTCGGCCATGAATACCACAACCTCAATAGGATGATAGGTTTGTGTTCCCGCCGCTTGCAAACATTGGACTACTTCGATGGCCGCCAATACACCCAGCACGCCGTCAAAGTTGCCGCCATTTGGTACACTGTCAATATGTGAGCCCAGCATGACAACAGACGCTGCATTATCGGTTCCTTCCCGCCGGCCAATAAGATTACCAAACGCGTCAACGCGAACAACAAGTCCTGCCTGTTTCATAAGCTCAATAATAAATTCCCTTGCCTCCCAATCGGTATCACTGAAGGCCAAACGCGTAATGCCGCCGTCCGCCTGCGCACCAATGACTGCCAGCTTACGGAAATTTTCTTCTAAACGCCTGCTACAAACCAAGTTTATACCCCCTCGACTACATTTTCACCAATTTTTTCTTGCCTTGCTCTTTCCCAATTCATAACGATAATGGCCAATAAGGTTACTGCACCACCAGCAATCTGAATAGGCAACACACGTTCCCCTAAGATAAAATAGCCGCTAATTACACCCACAACAGGAACCAGATTAAGATACAGCGTGGTAATAGCAACATCTAACTGCTTTAGCACATACATATAAAATAGATAACCAAGCACCGAACAGCATATCGACAAAAATAAAATATGCCCCCATGCAGTCAGTGATAGCATCTGCCAGTCGCTGCGCTCGGTAAAGGATAATGGTATAAGAAATATTGTACCAATCATTGTTTGATAGGTTGTCATGCACATTCCTGAATACCTATTCTGTAGCGATTTATTAACAAGTGTATAGAACGTCCAGGACAACATAGCTCCCACCACAAATAGATTCCCTACAAAATTGGCAGAATTTAAATCAAGCTGACCATTAGCTGTTACCGAAAGATAGGCTCCGATAATCGCAATGGCGATTGCGATTATCTTTATCACCGATACTCTTGCTCCAAAAAATAGTATATCCAAACCAATTGCCAGAATGGGGATAATTGTCACTATCAGTGAGGCATTGGCAGCTGTCGTCAATTTTATACCAATATTCTCAAAATAGAAATATAGCGTAATGCCTAAGCAGCCAGCTAATACCATCGATAAAATATCAGCCCTGGCCAGCTTGGCACCAGGCTCAACTCTTTTGAGCAACAACCACAGTAGCACTGAGGCAATTACAAAGCGAATCGCCGCTGTCGTAACTGGCGGTACCTCGGTAACTGTAATTTTGATGCTTACATAAGATATTCCCCAAAAGAGAATTGTCATCAACATCAATATGTTAGCCAATACGCATTTCTTATTCCTCAGACCTTCGCCAGCCTGTACTTCTTCCCTATTTTTCCGCATAACAACATCCTCCTGTTCTTAACTAGTTTTTACCATTGGCTTCTTCCGCCATCTCTACTCCGGCTACAGTCTGGACATCCTGCAGTTGGGTTAACAACATGCCGGCTAACATTAAGGCACAGCCCACTAATTCCTGAAAACCCAGCCATTCGTTCAACAGCAAAAAACCGCCAATCGTGGCAAAAACCGTTTCCATACTGAGAATAATGGCCGCCTGTGCCGGTGGAGAATGTTTTTGGCCAACTACCTGCAAAGTGTAAGCAATACCCACTGAACAAAAGCCGCCATACAAAATGGGGATGAGTGCCCCGCTAAGCCCCGCCAGAGTTATAGTCTCCAACCCAAGAGCCGTACCTATACTCAGCAAACCGCAGGTAACAAACTGAAAAAAGGACAACTTCAACACATCCACCCTGTCGGCAAAGTGATCAATCAGCAGAATATGTACCGACCAGAATAAAGCACCTATCAATTGCAGCAAATCACCATAGGAAATAAAAAAACTTTCTTTAACACATAACAAATACAATCCTACCACCGCCAGCACCGCGCTAAACCAGGTGGTCTTGCTAACATGCTGCTGCAGAAATATTCCTAAAATAGGTACAAGTACAATATATAGACAAGTAACAAATGCGGCCTTGCCTGCCGTCGTATAGATAAGGCCAATTTGCTGCAATGAGGCTGCCGTAAAGAGAATCAAGCCGGCTAAAAAGCCTGGCAGCAAAGCTCCCTTGGCACTCACTTTGGGTGATGATTGCGGCTTATTTTGAAAATAGAAAATCAGCGGCAACAGCGAAAGACTGCCCAGTACAAAGCGTACTCCATTAAAAGTAAAAGGTCCTACATGCTCCATGCCTACCCGTTGCGCCACAAAGGCAAAGCCCCAGATAGCAGCCGCCAATAATAACAGTAGATTTGATTTCATCGCACTCATAATTATCCAAACTCCTTTTTCTAATAGACCAAGCCCCCTTCCTAGAGCAAATAGAAAAGGGGCATTATTACCATACTACCACCAAATTAGCCTTTCGTCTAGTTAAGAAGGCCTTTCGAATCGCTCTGCTCTGTCAATTTTGAATATTTTCTGATGCCTCTGCCCGCGAAAAATGCTGGTAAAATAAAACAACTTCATGCTATATTATAGAGAAATATATATATTTGAGGGAGAACAATCGAAAGATGGCAGATAAACCATTAAAAAGCGACACAATTCTAAGCCAAATTGATGCCCATAACCTTACCGAAAAAATTGTTAAAATAGATGAACCAAACGTTAGCTTCTTCATTTTTCAACTAGGGGACTATTTGTTTGCCTTCTGTGGCAGCCAAGCCCGTGAAATACTGCCATATACGGGGCTAACCTGGATTCCTGGTGCAACTGCGCTCATTCCGGGAGTAATCAACCTACGCGGCGATGTGGCTGCAGTGCTTGATTTAAAACAAATACTCGGTATGAATGAGGCTAGTTATGAGACAACAGGTGCTTTCATAGTAATGGTACGGTCTGGTGACGGGCGAAATGGAATTCTGGTGGATACTATCGTAGATGTTGTGGAGATACCTAATTCTGAAACTAAACAGGTACTGTCAACCCTGGACGAACGTTTTAAGCGTTTTGCAATAAGTCAGTTTGAATATCGACATAACCTGGTAACCGTCCTGGACGCTGCTTTACTTATAGAAAAGGTAAATTCCTAACGTGGCAATAGATATGTACCAAAATGAACTCCAACTATTGATCGTTTCGCTAGGTGACAGGCGCTATGGAATTGATATTGACCAAATTGCTTATTTAACGAATTTTGATCCAACCGAATCCGCTGTAGGTTTTGAACAACTGCTCACAGCAAGTCCTGTTGCGAATTGCCATTATTCAAAAATGCTGCTCATCAAGCAGAAACTCCAAACACCAATCCTCATTAATGAGCCTGACGAGGTGACAACATGCAAAGTCAGCGATATTCGTAAACTGCCTGATATTCTGACTGTAGCCACGGGAAATAAAGGTGTCTGGGGACTTTTACCGCAGGAAAATAACCTAATCATACTGATTGACTTTTACAAAAATCATCTATTTAAACAACTCACACGTCATATCGATAAACAGATATACAGTGCAGTCACAAGGAGCGAATATAAATGAACAGTAGTCTTAAGGTAAAAATAATTGGACTTATGGCGCTTTTCATGTGTTGTTTAGTGGCCTTATTGTCCTATGTTTCTGTTACTGGCACACTTCAGCGCGGTGAAGTCCGGTTGCGGGAATACCAGGATATGCTTTATAAGCAAAAAACAGATAACATGAAAAATCTTGTTGAAGCAATTTCCAGTGCTGCATCCTTAATGACAGAGGACGAGGCAAAACAATTTGTGCGCAATGCCCGCTATGGTGTTGATGGGTACTTTTTGGTTATCAATACCAATGGCAGTCTGGCTGTCCATATTGATCAACCCCTGGAAGGGCAGTCTTTAACAACGATAAAAGATGCCGATAATCAAGCTTTCTTGCTGAAGCTGCTTGAACAATGCAAAGAAAAAGGTGAAGGTACAATCCAGTATACCTGGCTAAAACCAGGTTCCTCAAAAACCGAACCCAAATTATCGTATGGCAAGATCATCGGCAAGTGGAACTGGCTGGTAGTAACAGGCGTATATCTTGATGATGTAACGGCGGCTGTCCATAAAGAAGAAGGCGATATTCAACAAGAGGCATGGTCTACGGTGCAAAGATATTTATTGATAGCAGCTTTTGCACTTATACTTATTATTGCTATAGCCGGTTTCTTTCTTAATCGGTATATAACCCGGCCATTGACCGGAGCCATTACAAAAGTAAATGCCTATGCGACAAAAATGGATGAAACCGTAACAACCCAGGCCAGCTTTTCGATTGAGCTTTCCTCTTCGGTAAGTGAAATTTCCGCAACTATGGAGGAATTTTCCTCATCAGCTATTTTAATTAGTAATCATAGCCAGGGAGTGGCCGATAGTGCCGCGCAGACTTTGCAAAGAACCCGGCAAGGCGTTGCTGAAGTCGAAGCCTTAATGGAAAAAATGAAGGAAATCTATAATGATAATCAAGTTAATATCCAGGAGATTGTTGCCTTAGGTCATAAGTCCAAAGAAGTTACCAAAATCATGGAGTTTATTAATAATATTGCTAGCCAGACTCGCCTGATTGCCTTTAATGCCGCGCTGGAAGCAGCCAGCGCCGGGGAAGCCGGCAAACGTTTTGGGGTAGTTGCTTTAGAAATCAGACGCCTGGCCGATAGTGTCATGGAATCAACAAAAGAGATCGAAACGAAAAGTAATGAAATTGTGGCAGCAGTAAGCCGGCAGGTAGTTGCTTCTGAAAAAAATACTAAAGGAATTGAAGAAGGGCTGGCCTATTCAGAGCGCACTGTTTCTATTATCTATGACATCGAGAATGCAGCCGATCAGACAACCGATGCAGTCCAGCAAATTGTTCTTTCTATCCAGCAGCAGCAAACCGCCGGCGAGCAGGTACTAACGGCATTAAGGCAGATTAAGCAAGGAACAACAGACAATACAACGATGATACAACAGACAAAAACAATTAGTAAAGAATTGGCTAATTTGGCCGAGGAACTGGAACTTGTCGTTGAACATGGTAAAAAGGTAGCAACAGCTGATTAAGTCAGCAGTTAGGCGGGAATTTTATGGATGCTCACAGGAACGCTATCAGGGTACTTATCGTTGACGATTGCCCGATTGTACGGGAATTTATAATTGGACTATTCGCAGAGGAAGCCGAAATTAAGGTAGTCGGCGAAGCCGCTAATGGCGAAGAAGCATGCAAGCAGGCTTTCCTGCTGCGTCCTAATCTTATTATTATGGATATCGCCATGCCTGTCATGGATGGCTTAGAAGCCATTGAAGTTATTATGCAGAATAACCCTACTCCGATTCTGGTTGTCACCGCCTATGACGATGCTCATTTAGCGTACGAAGCAGTAAGTAGAGGAGCCTTGGAGGTAGTCGAAAAACCCAGTATTGATTCCACAAATTACCGGCAATTTATTCATAAGATAAAACTACTGGCCGGGGTAAAAGTAATCAGGCATATCACCGGCAACAGGCAAGCAGCACCAAAACATAGTATTGCACAGACTGGGGCAAACCACCGCTCTAAAGCAGTAGCTATAGCCTCCTCATTAGGTGGCGCAAAGGTATTAGAATCCATACTATCACAACTATCTGCTGATTTCCCGGCTCCAATTGTTATCGCCCAGCATATTTCTGAAGGTTTTGCCGAAGCGCTGGCAGAATGGCTTAATTATAAAACACCGCTTACCGTAAAGGTGGCGTCGCAATCCGAACCTTTGCTTCCAGGGAGAGTATTAATTGCCCCGCCGGAATATAACGTGCAGGTGTATGTAGATGGCAACCTGGAACTACTGCCCTATTCACCCGGGAATATCTATCATCCCTCCTGCGATAGGTTGCTTGCTTCTGTAGCGCAGGTCTATCGCCAGGGAGCAGTAGGCATTATTCTGACAGGCATGGGGCAAGACGGGGTTAAGGGAATGCAAGCCATCAAAGCTGCCGGCGGCATTACCATAGCCCAAAATAAACAAACCTCACTTATCTATAACATGCCCAGACTAGTAATTGAAGCTGGTTTAGCCGATTTTATTGTGGCGGAAAAAGATATAGCGTCCACATTAACTAAGGTACTTACCTTATGATAACGAAGACAACTATACTGCCAACTCCTGATTTAGAAAAACTCAGCTTGCTCATCAACCAGCGGTATGGACTGGAGTTTCGCCGTCAGCGACTGAAACTGCTGCAAGCAGCTATACAAGAACGTATGGAAGTATGTAAAATTTCTACTATCAATGAGTATCTGCAGTTAGTGCAGCAGCAGGAAGAAGAACTATTGCGGCTTATAAACCTGTTGACCGTTCATGAGACTTATTTTTTCCGCGAACCAACACACCTTACTATTATGAGTAAACAAGCCATTCCGCAGTTAATAGAAAAGAAAAGGCCAACTCCTTTTCTTCGCCTGTTGAGTGCCGGTTGCTCAACAGGCGAAGAAGCCTACTCTATGGCAATAGCTGCTCTTACAATACCTGGCGCAGGAATCGACTGGGACTTCGAAGTAATCGGTGTTGATGTGGATAAAAAAGCCATCAAAAAGGCGCAAGCCGGTATATATGGCTTATACTCTTTTCGTTCCTGTCCCAGAGATATCCGTGAAAACTGCTTTGATCGCGTAGCCAAAGAAAGTTTCATGATTAAAAGCCATATCAAAAAAAAAGTACGGTTTGAGTCGCTAAACTTATTTGCGCAAGTGTATCCGGACTGGACGCAAAACATGGACATCATATTTTACCGGAATGTCTCCATTTATTTTTCTGAAGAGCAGCAAAAAGAAGTCTTCCGGCGTTTATCTGAGTTGCTAACAGCCGACGGCAGCTTGTATCTAAGCTGTACGGAAACTTTATATCACAATAATAAGCTACTGTCACTGGTTAAAAATGATGATGTATTTTATTACCAAAAACAAGCTGCTGAAACATTTGTTGACCGCGCTGCTGCTACCAGAGAGATAACTGCAATAAATAAACAATGCCTGACTGCTGACCCGCCAAGGCAATTTCCCGCATTACAACTAAAGAAACAATCACCTAAACCTGCACTACAAACAGTTCGTTCCAGTTTAACAACCAGTAAGCGGCAATCACCGCTGCCGTTAGCCGACAAAGACACTCGCTGCCCAGAGCGGTTCACAGCTGCACTGGAATTAGTGAAATTAAAAAAATATCCTGAGGCCATTAGCCGCCTGGACGAAATCCTTGCCGTTGATTCATTTTACATTAAGGCTTATACCTTAAAAGCCAATATTCTCCTTAATCTTCAATGTGTTGACACAGCTATAGAAATGTGTCAGACGGCACTAATGCTGGATACCTTTTGCCTGGAAGCCTATCTGCTGCTTGGTATGGCAGCAAAACTTGCCGGACAGCAAGTTCTGGCTATACAACATTTTAAGGAAGCGGTGTATGTGTATCCCGAATGTTGGCTGGCTCATTTCTATTTGGCTGAAATGTATCAATTGCCGGAAGAAGCCCCGTATGCCAAACGGGAATATGAATTAGCTATGAAACTACTCAAGCAAGGCAACTTTGAAAAACACGGGTTAAGCTTTTTTCTCATGCCGTTTCAACTTGATGACTTTATCCAATTATGCCAGCACAATATAACAAAATTGCAGGCTTATGACCACTAAATCCCTACTAAAGGAGAGGGTATGGCATTATGGCATTAAATATCAAACTACTTTCGGCTAAATTTACCGCAGAAGCCGCGAAACATTGTGATCAAATTGAAAAAGAATTACTCACATTAGAGGCACGAGGCTTTTCCTCAGAAATTCTTGATTCAGTTTTTCGGACTGCACACACGATAAAAGGTGCCGCCCGAATGCTAAAATTAACAGGTATTTCAACAGTAGCACACCGGATGGAAGATATTTTAGAGTTGCTGAGAAGTGGACAAAGCAGCCTTTCTCAAGAAGTAATGGATCTTTTATTAAAAGGCGTTGATACGATTCGGCAACTACTTGCTGCCGTTGCTGCCGGGACCACCTTGCCGGAATCATTGCCCCCGGTCTGCTTTGAACTAGAACAATTTCTGCCTAAAGATACCGCTGAGAGCGAGGAAAAATGCCCAAATCAGACTTCTGCAATACATACAGAAAATCGTGTCCAGAAGGACGCTGCAAACATCACCCATGATTTTGTCCAAATACGCGCAGAGCGGTTAGATGAATTAATTCAGTTGATGGGAGAAGTCGTTTCTTTTCAATACCGAAAAAAACAGCAAGTCAGTATAGTACGCGATATCATGCGCTTATCAACAACAAGTCTTGCGTTAGCATCCTGCCAAGCTCATACCACTGTACAGACAGAACCGGTTCGTAATGAATTGGCAGATACATTAACCGCCCTGCACAGTCAATTGTCGAAATTCCAGGATTCCCTGCGCAATGACGCGGTAATCGAAAACCTTCTGACCGCTGATCTGCAGGAACGGTCTTTGAAAATACGAATGCTGCCGCTAGCAACTGTTTTTGATAAAATCAATCGGATAGTTAGAGATCTTACACGCACAACAGGCAAAGAAATTGAATTTCAGGTTGAAGGCGGTAGTACCGAACTTGATCGTAAAATTATTGAGCATTTGGGCGATTGTTTACTCCATATGGTTCGCAATGCCGTTGACCACGGTATCGAATTGCCGCAAGACCGGGTTATAGCAGGTAAAAAACCATGTGGAATCATCCGGTTATCTGCTTTTTACGATTCAGGAGGAGTCACTATCGTTCTCGATGATGACGGAGCAGGCATCTCGTTAGAGCAGATAAAAACGACCGCGATAAAGAAACGGCTGCTAACCGAAGATGCTGTAAGTACCCTTACAGAAACAGAATTGCTGGATTTGCTCTTTTTATCTGGTTTTAGCACCAGTCCTATTATTACCGACATATCCGGGCGCGGTGTAGGAATGAATGTTGTCAAACAAACAATTACAGAGAAGCTTAAAGGCTCAATCAGAATCCAGACACACTCCGGAAAAGGAACTACCTTTTGGCTGAAAGTTCCCATCACTCTGGCACTGTCACGAATGTTACTTGTGGCAGCAGCCAATCACACCTTCGCCATCCCCACCTACTCGGTTCAGGAAATAGTAATGGTACCTGCCAGCCAGGTTATCTGTGTCGTCAGCAAACGCGCCCTGCGCATACGTGAGCAAATTGTCCCCCTGGAGGAACTTGAGACCATTCTGAGCTGCCCGCAAACCGCAGTGCATGAGCGAACTGAGTTATTGGTTATCTTACTGGCAGCCGGCGCGGAAAGACTAGGTCTAATTGTTGATACTATTATAAGCGAAGCCGACATGGTTATTAAACCTTTACCTTCAGCGCTAGCATCACTTGCGCTGCTTTCCGGTTTTACTGTCGGCAGCAATGATGAAATAATTAGTGTGCTTGGAGCCACAGCACTACTAAAGCAGGCACGCAAAAACAAGCTGTCTGCAGGTATTTCTGCAAAAGCCGACTCACAAAAACAATCCAAAACTATTCTGGTTGTTGATGATTCTGCCAACACCAGGGATATTGTAAAAAGCATTCTGGAGTCCTATGGCTACCAAGTGGATTTGGCCGAAGACGGGCTGGATGCTATTGAAAAAACTGAAAAAAAAGTATATGATGCTGTTATAACTGATGTCGAAATGCCTCAGCTTGATGGCTTCAGCCTTACTTCGCATTTGCGTCAGGATGAGCGGTATCGACAAATTCCGGTGATAATTGTTACCTCCCGCGAAAAGGCGGAAGATAAAAGGCGAGGTATTCAGGTTGGTGCCAACGCCTATATTGTTAAAGGTGCCTTTGATCAAACTAACCTCATTGAAACACTGAAAAATGTAATTGGTTAGTACGTTTGAAAGGGATGAACCATGGATAAACCTACAAACACAAACAATCCCCCGATAAAATTGCTGCTTATTGAAGATGACAGCTTTATGCGGGAAATGATTGCCTTAACCCTGGAAACAGAGAACTATGAAGTTACCGGTGTCGGGAACGGTATAGAAGCCTTGCAAAAGCTACATAATTGCAATAAATATGGTGGTATTATCTCTGATATGTATTTGCCGGATACCGATGGACTTACACTCTTTGAACAAATCCATACAAAGTATCCTGACCTGCCATATCTAATTTTAACCAGTGAAACCGATGAAATCATTGCCCGGAAAGCAACCAGTCTGGGAATCACCTATATTCTGAAAGATGAGAACTTTGCCGAAACAGTTCTGGCTGCATTAGCTAACCTGCCGCAAATAGAAACCGCCCCTGCATCGCTAACCCAAATGCCTGCAAAATTGTTTCATGACCTTAATCAGCCGCTTAATTCAATAAAAATGATTGCCGGCGGTATCCTCTTTTTACTAAAGCAGGGAGAAAAGCTGCCTGATGAAGAACTTTCCGACTGCATGGAAAAAATTTCGGTTCAAACTGACCTTCTTGCCAGTATGCTTAAAAAAATGCGAATGTAAAGGCTTAACCAAGTTTTAGCAACAAAGGGGGATATCGAATGAAGATATTGCTCATAGATGATGAACAGCATAGCCGCCAGGCTATGCTGTGGTTTTTAAAGCACCAGAACCATGATGTAACAGAATGCGCCAATGGCGCGGAAGCTTTGGAAAAATTTTCCGTCGATGATTACCCTATGGTATTATCAGATATTCAGATGCCAGGATTGTCTGGCATTGAACTGGCTAAAGCTATAAAAAAGTTGCCCAATAGCTGGCAAACCGATATTGTTCTCTTCACAGGCTATGCTGACTTAAACTCGGCGGTTACCGCATTACGTGCAGGAGTCTATGATTATCTGACAAAACCCGTAAATCCGGAAGAACTTAGTTCTGTCATTGAGCGGGTTGCCGAGCACCAGGCACTTTTGCGGGAAAATAAAAACCTGACAGAACGCTTTCACGACGAAGTACATGCTGCAACCGAAGAAACCCGGCGTGAACTTGTCCAGATAAAACAAATTGTAGCAAAATCCATCATTGGATCAGTTGGTATTTTTTCAGAAAGCATGCAGGCGATTTTTCACCAAGCCGAGCAACTGCACGCCGACCGCTCCATTCCGGTCTTAATTGAAGGTGAAACTGGTACCGGCAAAGAAGTAATTTCCAAGCTGATTCACTATGGAAGCAGTTTTGATCCTTTAAGTACCACCCCATTTGTAGATATTAATTGCGCTGCACTGGCGCCGACTCTTTTTGAGAGCGAATTTTTCGGCTATGAGGCAGGTTCCTTTACCGGCAGTATGGCCAAAGGGGCAAAAGGCAAATTCGATTTAGCACATAATGGAACCTTGCTGCTTGACGAAATCGGTGAAATTCCTTCTGATTTACAGGGAAAATTACTCCGTGTACTGCAAGAAAAAGAATTTTACCGGGTAGGTGGTTTAAAAAAAATTAAAACAAATATCCGCCTTATCTGCGCAACCAATATACCCTTGGAGCAAGGCGTCGAACATGGCACTTTCCGGAAAGATTTATATTTCCGCCTGAAAGTTGCGCATATTGTCATTCCACCACTGAGAAAACGTAAAGAAGAAATTCTGCCGATGGCCACCATGTTCTTACAGGAGTTTTCGCGGCACAAAAAGAAACAGTTTACCACAATTGCTCCGCAAACAGCCAGGATTATGGAAAAATATAACTGGCCCGGGAATATTCGGGAATTGCGAAACATTATCGAATATTCCACCTTTGCTTATAATGATAAAGAACTAAAGCCGGAACACATTATCGGACTATTACAACCCCAACACGAACAACCAGCTTCCTTACCGGAACGCGGCGGTATTCTTGAGCTTCCTTTTCCGCTACAGGGTTATCCGCTGAAAAACTACACTGAGGATATCATCCTGAAAATTTTGGCGGCACATAATAACAATCAATCGGCTACAGCCAATTATTTAGGAATTTCTCGCAGAGCATTATCCTATCGCCTGGAAGAAATGCGCAATAAAAAAGAACACCACCTAGCATAGTTACAAAAATTTCTTACAAAAACTTCTCACTGAGAAGTTTTTGCAGCCTTCCTTTTTTGGTCTAACTATTACAACAATAATCGAAGAATACTGATTTTTTTATACTGTATTGGCTCATTATCAGACTCTAGATCACGATTAAGAACAAGCATGCCTAACATGGCATGCTTGTTGCATTATTAAAGATTGATTACTATCACGCATTAAAAAATCATTTTTTCATCTCTTCTAAAAATACCTGCAAAGCCTGTTTCTGTTGAGGCTTTAATGTTCGAATAATAGCAAGCAACCGCTTTAAATCCGATTCTAATTCGGAGTCGTCTGTTGAAAAAAAGTCAACAAAAGTAAAACCTAAAGCAGTAATAATACGTTCCAAGGTATCAAAAGCTGGTTGCTGTTGTCCACTTTCAATACGGCTTAAATTCGCCTGTGACACTTCGCATATTTTTGACAGACTATTCATGCTGATGTTTTGAGATTCCCTAATTGCTTTAATTCTTTGCCCTACATTCATAATAGTGCTCCTTTGTTATACGGATTCGTATGGCTAATGTATCATAAATATTTTTAGCATTCACTATCCTTTTAAGTATTGACTTTGATACTTAAAAGGATAGAATTATGTTATAATCCATATTGGAGGTGGTGAAATGAGTAATATTGGAAAGCAGTTGCTGTTATTGCGAGAAAGCAAAGGCTTATCTCAAAACCAATTAGCAAATATATCAAAAGTCCCTCAATCAGCCATCAGTGAAATCGAATCTGGTAAACGTAAAAATCCAGGAATCATCTATTTCCAACAACTTTCCACCGCTCTGGGTGTCACTCTTTTGGAATTGATCAGTGTCGACAGCCCAGAATGCATGTCAGAAAATATCGAAAAAAAGTAACAATGGGACTTGTGAGTTTCATTAAGAGCCGCTATCTGCGTGTTATATCCTTATAATGACCCCAAGATTACCCTTGCAAAGCAAGAAGACAGAACCCCCAAAAAGGAGATGCAAATGACATGAAACTGACACACAGCATTCGCTTTCGGCTTATGTGTCTCATTGCCGCTCTTGTTGTCAGCACACTGCTGATCGTATCTGGCATCGGTTATTACTTTTCCGAAAAATATCTGGAAGAGAGTCTGAATCAAACAGAACAGGCAATAGCTGACAATGCCGCCGCGCACGTAGACTCGGAACTCAGTATGGCAATTACCCAATTGGAAGACCTCGCCAGCATTGCCCGGTTGCAAAGTGGCGACAAAGTACAGATTCAACCTGCCTTACAGGAAGCCATGCAGCGCATTGGCAAATATGACGATATTGTCTTTTCCTCTTTGGATGGCTCAACCATTAACGGAGCTGGTGCTGTGCTCAATGTTGCCGACCGGGAGTATTTTAAAAAAGTTGTCAGTACGAAAAACCCATATGTTTCGGAAGTATTTCTCTCACGTGCCAACCAGAAGCAATCAATTACCCTATGCGTTCCGGTAATCCACGCCGGTCAAGTGACCGGGGTCTTATTTGGCACCTACTCGCTGGATAAACTATTGCCGATTATCAAAGACATCAAATTTAAACAACAGGGTTATGGAGCGTTGCTTGATGACAGCGGCGTATATTTAGCGCATCCTACCCGCCCTGAGTTAGTAGGCAGCATGAACGTAAAAACCGGAGAAATTTCTGCTGAACTAAAAAACAAACCGGGTAACGAAGCCGCTCTTGACCCGAAATTCATGACAGCTTTTGCCGAATCCACGGAAAAAAACAATCGTGTCCGCTTGGAGTATAAAGCAACAACAGGTTTGGAACAAGTTGGTTCCTTCACTCCGATTGAATTACCCGGTGGTCAACATTGGGTTCTGTTCATGTCTACAACGAAAGCAGACGCCGCCAGTGAAATTACCGCCTTATCCCGAACCCAGATTGCCCTGTCCATACTTTGCCTGCTGATTGTTCTGGGAATTACCTTTTGGCAAAGTAACTCCTTTGTCCGCCCCATCCTCCGTATCAATCAGGTCACTCAGGATATTGCCGCCGGTCAGTTAACATCCATTCAAAAGACCATTCAGGACAAAAGCGAGTTTGGGCAATTGTCAGACAACATCATATATATGAATCAAAATTTGCGTAAACTGGTACAGCAAGTTCAATCTGAGTCAAACCAGTTAGCCGCCTCGAGTGAAGAATTAACAGCCAGCGCCCATCAATCAGCAGATGCGGCCAATCAGGTTGCCGGTTCCATCACCGCTGTTGCCCATGGAGCGGAAAAGCAGGCGACATCTGCTAATCAAATTATGACCGTGGCACAAACCATGTCAGTTCAGGTAAACCAGATTTCTCAAACAGCCAGAGATATATCCAGCATTGCAACCGCTACAGCCCAGGCGGCGGAACAAGGCCAACAGACAGTAGAGCAAACCGTCGAGCAAATGAATGAAATTGGCAAAGGCGCTGCCGCTACGCAAGCCTCTATCGCAGAATTAAACAACAGCTCCCAGGAAATTGACGAAATCATTACCCTCATCTCTTCCGTTGCCGGACAAACCAATCTTTTGGCCTTAAACGCTGCTATTGAAGCAGCGCGGGCGGGTGAACAGGGACGCGGCTTTGCCGTCGTTGCCGAAGAAGTTCGAAAATTGGCCGAAGAATCCAATCAGGCTGCCCACCGAATCGGCCTACTTGTTGAAAAAAATCAAACTAACCTGGGACAAGTTGTTGCAACTACCCAAGCTGGAGCTGCCGGTATTCAAGCAGGCATTTCTCTTGTCCATAATACCGGAGAAACTTTCAAAAAGATTGTAGCGGCCATTCTCCATCTATCTGATCAAATCAAGGATATTTCTGCATCCATCCACGAGATTGCTACTGACAATCAGATACTTGTTGAATCGATTCAGGAAATTGATATAGCCAGCAAACAGGCCGCCTCCGAATCACAAAACGTTTCGGCAGCTACCGAGGAGCAATCTGCATCTATGCAGGAAATTGCCTCCGCCAGTCAAAGCCTGGCTGCGTTAGCTACCGACTTACAAGCTGCCATAGCAAAATTCCAGTTATAACCAAATACACACCGTGGAACTCTTCAAAAAATCAGTGAGAAGAACTGCAAAATGGCTATCTCTTATTGTACTAAAAAGCTCTGTTGATGAAAAACCAGGAAAATTAATTTTAGAGTCTCTCATCACTAAGAGTTCTTTTCTAAGCAAACCAATATCTTGCTGCTTTTTATTTATACTAGGAGGTTAAGATGGGTGGCAATGCTCCCTTTAAGACCAGAAGTAATCTTACACACCTGCATTTTAAAAGACTTGCGGAATTGTCAATAAAAATAGCTGAACAAAGACATGTTACTGCAATCAGACAAGGGCTATTGATCAATATACCTTTAGTAGTAATTGGTTCATTCGCAAATATGTTTATAAATTTGCCGCTACCAATTTATCAGCAATTTATGATCAATATGCTGGGATCTCAGTGGAAAATAATTGGCAGCGCCATATATAACTCAACATTTGGCATGCTGTCAGTCTTATTAGTATTGTCAATTAGTTATTTTTTGGCTGAATCCAGTGTACTAGCACAAAATGGTGCTATTTATCCGAAAATGACGTCTATTGTATCACTGACTTGCCTGATTGCAATAATACAACCGTTTAGCAGCCAAGGGACACTGGGACTCCCCTTTAATTGGTTAGGTGTATTCGGACTAATGCCGGCAATATTAACGGCATTAGTCGCAACAGAAATTTTTCTGTATTTAAGTTCCATCAAAAAAATTCGTCTCTGCCTTTTTTTTGATGAAGCTGATCCGGTTATTTCACAAGCAGTAGCAGGAATATTTCCAGCTGCAATCACTTTACTTATTTTTTCACTAGTTAAGTTTGTGACAATTATCGGAGCTGTCATGGACATACATCAACTGGTTTACGACCTTATCAAATTTCCTTTTATGGAACTGCCGAATACGCTAGGTACAGCGATTATATTTCATGTAATGATTCAGTTGTTGTGGTTTTTTGGTATTCATGGTCAAACTGTTCTTGGAGTAATTCAACAAAGCATTTATGCATCTGCCACAGATACAAACATGACCATTTATCTTAAAGAGGGACAACCAACCGAATTTTTAACTACCAGC
Source organism: Sporomusa sp. 246TCP1 (assembly GCF_057319775.1). NCBI lineage: Bacteria > Bacillati > Bacillota > Negativicutes > Selenomonadales > Sporomusaceae > Sporomusa > Sporomusa sp. 246TCP1. The sequence continues at coordinate 3,831,188 of NZ_CM170492.1, forward strand.
TTTATAAATGCTTATTCTACAATAGGTGGGACTGGTTCAACAATATGCCTAATTATTGCGATACTGCTTCTAGTACGAAAAGGCAATACAGCTTGGCTGGCTAAATTATCAATTTTACCAGGTATCTTTAATATTAATGAATTACTCGTCTTTGGTTTGCCAATTGTACTTAATCCCATTTATTTTATTCCCTTTTTATTAGCGCCTATCATTATGACATCACTGTCATATACTGCCATAGCAGTTGGTTTTGTGCCCATGACAAATAGTGTGTTTAGTTGGACTACTCCTATTTTACTCAGCGGTTATATGGCTACCAATTCCTGGACAGGGGTGGTCTTACAACTTATTAATATAATGGTAGGAGTCGCAATTTATCTCCCTTTTGTATGGCTCGCCAATAAAGAAAAAGCTTTAAAAATGAACCATGCGCTAGACACGCTTTTTAAACTAGCAATTTCTAACAGTGTTACGCAATATGTCCTGACCCGGCGTGATACTGTAGGAAACCTGTCACGGGTTCTGGCACATGATTTAAGAGAGGCTCTTGCCAAACAAGAACTAACACTGGAATATCAGCCTCAGATTGATCAAAATGAGCAGGTAACAGGTGTTGAGGCTTTATTACGCTGGCACCACAAAGTCTTTGGGCATATACCGCCACCGCTGATTATTATGATTGCTGAGGAGTCCGGAATGATTCATTCTTTAGGAAAATGGGTTATTGATACTGCCAGTTGTCAGCTTAAAAGCTGGAATGACAAAGAAATAGATATAACTATGTCTGTCAATGTATCAGCTACCCAGTTTGATCATGGAAATATTCTGGAAGATATTTCCCGGGCCATTGACAAAAACGGTATCCAGCCAAAGAATTTTGAAATTGAAATTACGGAAAATATCGCGATGAATACTAATACCAAAACAAAAAAAATGCTAAATAACCTATACCAAATGGGTGTGCGGATTGCCATCGATGATTTTGGCATGGGCCATAGTTCACTAAGTTATATTAAAAATTTTCCGGTAAATACATTGAAAATTGATAAATCATTAAGTATGGATATTGCAAAAGAAAAAAATTGCAGAGAAATTGTCTCGTCCATTATAAGCCTTTGCACTTCTCTTAATATTAAAACAATCGTAGAATATGTCGAAACAGATGAACAACGAACTGTATTGCGGCAGCTAGGCTGTGTCCATTGCCAGGGGTATCTATACAGTCCGCCAATGTCACCAGATAAAGCTTATGAGTACATCTGCAAGCTGAATGAAATACTGACAAAAACTTCTCACAAAAACTTCTCACCCGGGAAGTTTTTGTGAGCAACCCTGCTACACTGGACTGCTAATATAACAACAATCATCTATTTATTTATTAGGGCTTAACCAGCAAGATTTACGCTGATATCACAAATTGAAAACCTATTAAACAAAAGCATGCGCAGTTTGGCATGTTTTTTGCAACAATAATTTAAGATAATTGTAGTCCAATTAGATAATGTCTATCTGGAACATATAATAATCCAAGTAAATCTTAGCGTAATAACAGGAGATGAATCATTTTGACTACTCCGCTCACCGATCTGACGATATTAAAAAAATACTATGACATTGCAAGAGTCATTGACCCAGTAGCACCAGCCTCCCTGCCGCCAGCTGTCTGCAGTCTGTGGGATTGCTATCACTTGGGAAACAGTGCCCACACTTGCAAAAATTGTGTCTCCTTGCAGGCAATCCAGCAAAAAGAAACCTTTATCAAAATTGAAGTGCGACAAGAAAAATTCTTTATGATTACCGCCATGCCGTTAGAAATAGATGGACACACTGCAGCGCTTGAGCTTATAAAATGCATCAGTGAAAAAACAGCAGAAAGCTTTCTACCCCTGCCAGGAAAAAGCACCAACCTTTACCGTGCTATCGCCGAACTCAATGACCTGACAATCAAAGATGCCTTAACTAATATTTATAACCGAAGGTATATTGATGAACAGCTTCCATTAGAAATTTCCCTGTCTCAACAACAAAACCGGCCTTTTTCTGTTGTCATGGCCGATATTGACTATTTTAAGCAAATTAATGATCAATATGGACATTCGGTTGGTGATGAAATACTAAAGTTTTTTGCAGTGCAGTTGCAAAACAACATTCGCCAAAAAAACAGTGATTGGGTTGCCCGGTATGGTGGTGAAGAATTTCTGATTGTCTTAATCAACTGCCCGGAGGGTCCAGCATATCAAGTTGCAGAACAGCTCCGCAAAATCATCGAGCAGACTCCCATCTCTACCTCGGCAGGCCAGCTTCATATTACCGCCAGTTTCGGCGTACATACTTTTTCCGGGCAGGAAACTGATTTGCATCAACTGATTGATAAAGTTGACAACCAGTTATATCACGCCAAACAAGCCGGACGAAACTGCACTGCATCAACAAACAGAAAAAAAATTTCTCGCATCAAGTTTACTGGCAACAGCGCAAATCATGTAAAAAAACTAAGGCGTTTCTAATTATAAGGGTAAATTATATTTTTAATACTATTATACTTGGAGGAATAACTAATGAAACAACGTATGCCGATCGGCGCCCAACTGGGCGTACTAATAGGAACGGCCTTAGCACTTATGGTCATCCTACTGGGAATAATTCTCTATGAGTTTCAGGAAACCAGCAACAGTTATCAGAATATGCTTTCTGGTGCTATTTTGCGAACTATGGCTCTACAAAATGCTCAGGATGACTTCCATGAAGGCTTGAGCAACATGCGCGGTTATGTTGCTTATAATGATGAAAAATATGCCGCCGACACCATTACGCTGCTAAATCAAAGCTGTGAAGCAGTAAAGACATTTAACGCCGCCGTGACAGCAGCAGAGAGTAAGCAGGCAGGAGAACAACTGCAGACGGCTATGCTCTCCTATATTGAGGACATTAAGCATTCCATTGCCCTAAAACAGAATCATGATGCCAGTTATGCCACCGTGTTGTCGGGAACCCGGCAGAAAACTGAAACAGTCAACAAGCTGTTCAATGATACCATAGCGACTCAGGATAGGGCTCTTAAGCAGCGAATCAGCCAACTCAATGAACGGCAAGCTACCTTATTTAAAATGGTCATTGGCTCCAGCATCCTGGGCATCCTCGCTATTATTGTCCTGCTTATCTGGTATAGCCGTCAACTGTCCAACCGAATGGGCAATCTGCGCAGTGACCTCCTGACACTCAGCCAACTAGACTTAGCCGACAAAGAGATTCATGCCACCCATAACGATGAAATTGGCGATATGGCAGCGGCACTCATTACAATGAAGCAGGCACTGCAGGACATTGTCCACTTGGTCAGAAACAATGCCGACATGCTGGCGGCTTCCAGTGAAGAGCTGTCTTCATCAGTACATGAGCAGCTGCAAGTATCAGAAAGTATCGCCAAAGCCATTACCGATATCGCCGAAGGAGCTGACCGAAATACCAATCATATCACGGAGATTTCCGCCGTTATTCAGGAGGTTAGCGCCGGAGCCGAGCAAATGAGCGCCAGCGCCTCCCAGGTTAACAGCATCACGCAGGATGCTGTCGGCGACGCCGATCAGGGGATGCAGCTTATCAACAGACTTGTTGCTCAAAACACCACTATCGAAAAATCGATGGCAGACATTACACAAGTATCAGAATCACTAGTAAAACGCTCCGATGATATCCAGCAGATTGTCACTACCATTCACACTATCGCCGGACAGACCAACCTTCTGGCCCTGAACGCCGCTATTGAGGCAGCCAGAGCCGGTGAAGCCGGACGGGGCTTTGCGGTAGTAGCCGAAGAAGTTCGCAAGCTGGCCGAGCAAAGTGATGCCGCTACCAGCAATATTGAAGAAATCATTGCCCAAATGACCACCGATATTCAATTTACAGTAGCTGTGGTTGCCAAGGCCAATAATGAAGTAGTAGCAGGCAAGATGGCGACTGATGAAACACAGCAGGGTTTCCAGGCTATCATCAGCAAGTTGGATCAAGTAAAAACCGGTATAGAACAGATTAGCCAGGCGGTGGAAGAAACGGCTCATGGTATGCAGTCTGTGGTCAACAATGTCCAGAATATCAGTGCGGTAGCAGAAGAAACCAGTGCCAGCACCCAGACAGTAGCAGCATCAGCAGAAGAACAAAGCGCCAGTCTCCATGAAGTGAGCTCCAGCTCTGAATCAATGGCTAAAATGGCTGGCGAACTCAATGAAATCACCGCAAGATTCAAAATGTAATCCCTACCAGCAGGAAATATATCATATAAGCTAGTATATAAGTAGTTGGAGGGATGAACATGCAAAAAAAATTCGTATTTGGTTTTGGAGAGAAAGAAGCAGCAATCACTCTACCAGAAGATCAAATTCTGCATATTGTTGAAGGTAAAGCCGTCGAAGCCATTATCGATGTACCTGCAGCCATAAAAGCGGCATTACGTAACCCGATTGACTCACCACCATTACAAGAAGTAGTCAAGGCCGGTGATAAAGTTACTATCATTGCCAGTGATATTACCCGTAGGATCTCATATCCTGAATTTCTGCCAACGCTCTTAAATGAATTGAACGGTGCCGGCATCCCGGACAGCGACATTACGATCGTCGTCAGCCTTGGTTCCCACCGCAAACATACCACCCAGGAGAATATTGCGGTCTATGGCCAGGAAGCAGTAAGCCGTGTTCACCTTGTCCAAAGCTATGCTCCCGATACCGAAGATTTTGTCTATGTAGGCAAAACCTCGCGCGGTGTGGAAACGTATCTTAACAAACATATTGTTGCTGCCGACAAGGTCATCATGACCGGCGGCATTATCTACCACTCCATGGCCGGCTTCGCCGGCGGTCGTAAAGCTATTATGCCCGGCGTTGCCGGATACTCCACCATCCAAGGCAATCACAGCTTTTGCATGCATGATGTTGCCGGTCAGGGTATTAACCCCAACTGCATGGCCGGTAAGCTGGATGGCAACAACATGCATGCTGATATGATGGAAATGGCCTCCATGCTTAAACAGACCTTTCTCTTTAATGCCATCTTTACACCAGAGGGTAAATTTGCCCGTTTTGTTGCCGGCCATTGGCATACGGCCTGGCTTGAGGGCTGTAAAACGGTAGAAGAAATCTTCGGCGTACCCATTACCGCCAAAGCTGACTTGGTGATCGCCTCTGCTGGTGGCTTTCCGAAAGACATTAATCTTTATCAAGCCACCAAAACCACAGAAAATGCCTTTATGGCCGTTAAAGACGATGGTGTTATCATTGCGCTGTTAGAGTGCCGCGATATTATGGAACCACCTGATTTCAGTGGCTGGTTCAACTATGAATCACTCTATGACCGTGAAATTGCCTTGCGTAAAGCCTTTACTGTTCCTGGATTCATTGCCCTCAAAACCGGTCTGTTTGCCAAAAAAGTACCTCACATTATTGTTACACTCCCCCAAAACAAAGAATTTATCGAAAAAGCCGGCCTAATTGCCGTCACCACCCTGGAAGAAGCTATGGCGATTGCCGAACAAAAACTTGGTCGCACAGGCTATACCATTACCCTTATGCCGCACGGCGCTAACACTGTACCACTGCTGCAGGAATAGCCTATTAAGAGAAGCAGCCAGAACTATGGGTTCTGGCTGCTTTTATTTTTTGAGCAGGCAGCCTCAATTATCGATGACTACAGCCCACATACGATATGGGCCATGCACCCCTATCGATAGATCCATCTCAATGTCCGAGGTACGGCTGGGCCCGGTGATAAAATCAATGGCTGACGGCAGCTGGCCCTGTTCGCGCCGCTCAATGAGGTGCCTCATTACAGTAGACATAGTAGGCACAATATCTGACTTTTGCATAACTGCAATATGGGTAGGCGGCAGTAAACTCACAGAACGTCCGGTATTGGTTCCATTAAACAAAGCCACTGTCCCGGTGTAGCCAATAGCATAGTTAACCCAGGTGATACCGGCATCAGCCTGTTCTGCAATTTCGATGAGTTCCTGCCGGGACTTGTCACTATTCCAGAGCTCAGTTTTTACACCCAAGCGGGAAAATTCTATATACTTGCGTAACTCAGGGTGATCCCACACAATAGCTGCTTTAGCATTTAACACCTTGAGCCACAGCTTTATCTGATTAGTAGCCTCTGCCCCATTGTTAACGATGGCCACTTTGCCGGTTAGCGCTTCCAGGTTGGCCTTAAATTGTGTAAGCGGCTGCTCTGCTTCAAACTTCTGCTCCCGCCAAAAGACCGGCGGGCCAACTTCTTGCCGGTTAGGGGGTACTGTAAGTACGTTATCCCGCCCTAAGGCCTTGGCTACCGTTTGCAAAAACATAGTTTCCTCAGCAATATCTTCCTGAATATTTGTCATATGCTCACCTATTTCTTACGTTTTTCCCAGCGCTCGCGGAAGGTTGTATCTGCAGCCGCCCGCATATACCGTGAATTAGTCCAATTGGCAAGCAGCGGTAATTTAGCAGTAATATAGCCCTTATTGACTAACGGCTTTTGCCCTAGCGATGCGACTTTCATGGCAAATTTATAGGTACTGGGCAATTTGAAAAACTGCTTCCACATGCCAAAAGCAAACTTTTCAACAACTTGGCTATAACCGTCACTCACCCGCCGCTGCCGTAGCTTGAGCAACAAATCCTGTAGTGGAATCTTGGCCGGACAGACACTTGTACAGGCAGCGCACAAGGTCGAAGCATATGGCAGTTCGCCCCAAAAATCGATATCATCTTCTAATATCGGGGTAATAACCGAACCTATTGGACCGCCATAGACTGACCCATACGCATGCCCTCCGATTTGACGGTATACAGGGCACACATTAAAACAGGCACCACAGCGAATACAATTTAACGCCTGACGGAATTCTTCATCTGCCAACATACGTGAACGGCCATTATCAACAATTACCAGATGGAATTTTTCACAGCCATCAATATCGCCTGCCTGCCGCGAGCCATTGATAACCGAAACATAGCTGGTAAGCTTCTGCCCGGTAGCATTTCGGGGCAGCATAGATAAGACAGTTTCCAGATCCTCAAAAGTCGGGACAACCCGTTCCATACCCATAACACTAATGACAACCCTCGGCAAGGTTGTTGTTAACCTAGCATTGCCTTCATTAGTAACAAGCGTAATCGAACCAGTTTCGGCAACGGCAAAATTACAGCCTGTAATGCCAATATCGGCGCTGATAAACTTGTTGCGCAAAATTTTACGGGCAAAAGCGGTAAGGGCGGGCGTATCGGATTCAACCTTGTTACCAGCTACCTTAGAAAATAGTTCAGCAATCTGGTTGCGGTTTTTATGAATGGCAGGAACTATAATATGGGAGGGTGTTTCTCCTGCCAGCTGCAGAATATATTCTGCCAGATCGCTTTCCATTACTTCCATACCAACTGCCTCAAGGGCTGTATTAAGATGTATTTCCTCAGTCACCATGGACTTTGATTTGACAATTTTTTTAGCATTGTACTGCTTACACAAGCCGGCAATAATCTTACACGCCGTTTCAGCGTTAGGAGCAAAGTGAACCTTTCCACCTGCGTTCTTCACATTATCTGTTAACAACTTCAGATAATAGTCAAGATGATTAACCGTATGCTGCCTGATAAGCTTGGTCTGCTCCCGCCATTCCTCCCAATTGGGAAGTTCACGGGCCGCTTTATCTTTGTTTGTGCTCAAACGGTCTACAGCTTTGCGGACCGCTCGCCGCATCTGTTCATCTTTTAAGGCTTTAACCGCTCTGTCGCGCAGGTGAAAAGTTGGTCTTTCACTCACATTCTCATCCCCTCATCTAACAATTCGGCTATATGCATGACCCGCACGTTACTTTTTTGTTTTTTTAATCTGCCATCAATGTTCATCAGACAACTTAAATCTACACCAACAAGAATATCGGCCTTGGTTTCCAGAATATTTCTCGCCTTTGCATCCACCATGGCTTCTGATATTTCAGGCAACTTCACTGAGAATGTTCCCCCAAAACCGCAGCAAGCTTCTTCATGCGGCAAGGGTACATAATCAATTTCTTTTACGTTGGCGAGCAAGGTACGAACATATTGGTCTGTGTTTAAAAATCTACGCGCATGGCAGCTGGAATGATAGGTTACCCGGTGTGGAAAACGGGCTCCCACATCCTCTTTCTTTAAAACCTTGACCACAAATTCACTAAATTCAAAGAGTTTAGCACTCAACTCTTTGGCCTGACGATACTTCTCAGGCTCCTTCTCAAACAGGAGCGGATAATACTCCTTAACCGCGGTAATACATGAGCCAGCCGGTGCAACCACATATTGGCTGTCCTTGAAGGCGGTAAGCATGGTCTCAGCAACTGGCCGGGCATCCTCCCAATAGCCGCTGCTAAGAGCCGGCTGACCACAACAAGTCTGCTCAGGCGGAAAATCTAATGTTACGCCCAGTTTTTCCAGAACGCGTACCATAGCTTCACCAACCTGGGGAAACATACTATCACAAATGCAAGTAATAAATATGGATGCTTTCATCACGTGTGACCTCCACAAAGATAAAGTGAGACATTCTAGCTTGTGCATTTTATCCAGGATTATCCTGAGTTTTTTTCCTCCTGGCGGCAAACAATAGAAGAGAACAATTTGAAGGGCTCAGGAGGGAAACTACTATTATGACATGGACACAAGAATATGTGCCGTTAGGCAGTATCGCATTATCCGCATTAGCCGCAGCCATCCCGATCATCATTATTTTTTATTTATTAGCTATTCGCCGCTCACCAGGACAAGTTGCGGGAATTACTGCACTGATAGCCGCTTTTTTGGTAGCAGTGCTTGTCTACAAAATGCCCTTGAACACTGCTTTTCTAGCGGCTCTGATGGGTATAGCTTATGGTGTTTTTCCTATATTCTGGATAGTGTTGACCGCCATCTTCATTTACAACATGACTGTTGAGACAGGTAAGTTCGATATCATCAAAAATTCTATTGCCACAATTACCGATGATCGCCGCCTGCAAGCACTACTGATTGCCTTTGCCTTCGGCGCATTTTTAGAGGGAGCAGCCGGTTTTGGTACTCCAGTAGCCATTTCTGCCGGCATGCTCGTTGGACTGGGCTTTAACCCGTTGTATGCCGCTGGCCTTTGCCTTATCGCCAATACCGCACCAGTTGCCTTTGGGGGCATTGGTATTCCAATCATCGTGGCCGGACAGGTTACAGGCATAGATACGATGAAGATAAGCCAGATGGTTGGACGGCAACTGCCTTTTCTTTCGGTTTTCATCCCCATTTGGCTGGTTGTACTTATGTCTGGTTGGAAAGCAACTAGAGAAGTACTGCCTGCCTGCTTGGTAGCCGGCGTCTCCTTTGCGGTCGTACAGTTCTTCTCTGCTAATTACCTTGGCCCTGAACTTCCAGATATTCTTTCCTCACTGGCATCTATTTTTTCACTAACCTTCTTTCTGCAGATATGGAAACCAGCCTCCATCTGGCGATTTCCAGGTGAACAGGCTGAAAAATCGAAAACAACAGTCTTACCAGCCTATTCCACTACAGAGCTTGTTACTGCCTGGGGCCCTTTTATCATTTTGACTGTTATGGTTATTCTGTGGGGACTAAAACCTATTAAGGCGCTATTGGATATGCCTACCTTGTCAATTTATGTACCCGGCTTACACAATCTAGTTACGCAGGTTGCGCCTATCGCCAAAGCGCCTACTGCCATGACTGCAGTATATAAAATAAATTGGCTAAGTGCTGCCGGCACAGCACTATTTATCGCCAGCATACTATCAGCTATGCTACTGGGTGTAAGACCGGGACAGTTCTTCCGCATTCTTGGCAAAACCTTTAGCCAACTAACCAAACCACTAATTACCATTCCTGCAGTACTCGGTCTGGCCTATATCATGAACTACTCTGGCATGAGCTCAAGTCTGGGACTCTTCCTGGCAGGCTCGGGAACATTTTTTCCCTTTTTCTCGGCCTGGCTTGGTTGGCTGGGAGTATTTCTGACCGGATCAGATACATCAGCCAATGCCCTGTTTGGCAATCTTCAATCCGTCACTGCCCAGCAGGTCGGTGTTGACCCTATTTTGACCGTGGCAGCCAACTCTTCCGGCGGCGTTACCGGTAAAATGATTTCACCGCAGAGTATTGCCGTAGCTACGGCCGCTACCGGTCTTGTCGGTAAAGAAGGGGATTTATTCAGCTTTACTGTTATGCATTCTATTACCCTGGCTATCCTGGTAGGAATCATGACCTATCTGCAAGCTTATGCCTTGTCCTGGATGATTCCGTAACAATCGCGAAGCAGCGCAGCAAAAGTAGATCTGCCTAATTGCTTAGGCCAGATCTACTTTTTGGTTAAGATTATTTCCATTAACGGTCTCATAATGTAATGCTTGCAAGCCGTGTCTATTCATAGCCACGGCCAGCTTATCCACTACCAACTATCTCCTCTATAGGATAAAATTTATTATTAACAGCAGGACTTTTCATTTATTTTGTAGTAATTATTAAATAGAAAGAACTGCTGAAAATAAAAATTCCGGTAGTTCTCCATGAGGACACAAGAAATCTAATGAAAATAGGGGGGATTAGTATGAAATCACTAAAAGACACTAAAACTGCAGCAAATTTGATGCAAGCATTTGCCGGAGAATCCCAAGCCAGAATGCGCTACACCTACTACGCTTCCGCTGCCAAAAAAGAGGGCTATGTGCAAATATCAAACTTGTTTACTGAAACAGCCGACAATGAAAAAGAACATGCCAAACGTTTCTATAAGTTTCTTGTAGAATGCCTCAATGGCCAAACAGTTTCCATTCAAGCTGACTTTCCTGTAGCGCTAGGCGACACCAAAGCCAATCTATTATCTGCTGCCCAAGGGGAGAATGAGGAATGGTCTGAACTTTATCCTCATTTTGCTGATGTTGCTGACCAAGAAGGCTTCCCGGCTATTGCCACTGTTTTCCGTAAGATCGCTGAAGTGGAAAAACATCATGAAGCCAGATATAGAAAGTTGTATAACAATATTATCAACAATACAGTTGTTAAAAAGCCTAACACCGTTCAATGGAAATGCAATAATTGCGGCTACATCCACACTGGCGACCAAGCCCCAGACCTCTGTCCAGCCTGTGCTCATCCACAAGGCTACTTTGAAGTATTTGTCGAAACCTATTAGTCTGATGGCCAAGTAGCCGTTAACGGCAACTAAATTTCACTTTATCTGCCAAAATAGTGAAAGCCGGAACCCTGAATGAAACAAGGGTTCCGGCTTTCACTATTTTATGCTGCTAAAACCATATATCATCGCTCCATTATGCAAAACTCTTTCTGTCCGTTTACTTTTGCGACCCGCTTTGCCACATGCTCTTTAAGAAAGTCTGAATATCCTGGCGCAGCACCACACCGTGACCTGTACAAAAGAATTCAGGCTGATATTCGAGTAGTCGGCCCAAACCCAGCATAAACTTGTCAAATTCCTGTCCGTGAGCGGCCGCCTGCCCGGCGACATAGTCACACGACCCTCGCTTAATACGCTGACTAGCTGTTACAAGCTCACCCTGTGGCAGATCTTCACCAAAATAGCAGAAAAAATCACCAACAAACAAAGCCTTAGATTTCTGGTCAAAAATGGCTACCGAACCTGGCGAGTGCGTGTTAACAAGCACTATGTCCAGCCCATTCACCTCTTCGACGGCATACATAAAATCCCTCGCCTGCGGCGTAAACACAGCAAACTGTGCCACCAATTGCGGTGCTATCATGGGTAAATCAGCACTATGTACAAACTTCTTCGCCTTGCTAAACAGAACAGCCCCCTCAAGATGGTCATGGTGACCATGAGTCAAGAGCACATGGGTAACCCTATCAGGTGCTATCCCAATTTTAGCTAGCGCCGGGATAATAGCATTCTGGTAGTCTTTTAGCCCAGCATCAATTAAGATGGTTTGTCCTGGACGCTGCAACACATACATGTTGGTGTATGATGTAACATCCCATGTATGGGTATCTTTAACAGCAATTACATAAGCAGCAGCAGTCAATTGTGACATCAAATAATTCATTTCTCACCATCCGCAACGTTGCATATTTATTTTATCTTAGCACATTCTAGAAAGGCGAGCAACAAATCAGCTATTGCTATAATCATTCCGCTGTCACTGCTTACCTATTGGGAACAAAACCTTAAACACACTGCCCACTCCCACCGTTGAAGCTACCTCAATTTTTCCCTGATGCCTTTCAGCAATAATAAGGCTGATGGCGAGTCCTAAACCAGCATTACTTGCTTTAGTAGAAAAAAATGGGGCAAAAATTTCTGTTCTTTGTTCTGGTGGAATACCATGACCTTCATCTCGAACATACAAAATAACTTTACTTGATTTACGGACAGTACCAATACATAAGGTCCCGCTAGCCTGCATGGCTTCTATACCGTTTTGAGCCAAATTTAATACCATTTGTTCTATTTCTTCCGCGTTTAAATCCAGCATAGGTAAATTATCTGCTAACCGCAGTTCAGTCATAATGCCACGCTTGACTGCAACACGCTGAACAGCCGGATAAATTCCTTCAATTATCTGATTAAGGTCTTCCGGTTTTTTGTTAACCGCGTTGTTGTTTGCTAATGATATAATACTAGTCACCAATACTTCAATTTGATGTAATTCCTGAAATATAATACCTAGTGATTCCCCCATACAGCATGTAGACTTTTTTTCCTGCAGTTGCAAATATCCTTTGATAACAGTTAAAGGATTTCTTATTTCGTGTGCCATCTCAATAGCCATTCGTCCAACCAAAGCCCAGTGTAAACCCTTTACTAATCCCTCATGATTACCCCTTTGCTCAACACCTGCCACCAAATACGCCCCCTTAGATATATACCTTTTCGCTTTTGTGTCTTCATGACACTAATTCGTCATTCATTGCCATTTCCCTTTCTTTAAATGTCTTATGGACACAATAATTGATATCAGGGGCATAAGCACGTTATTGTTAGTAGCAAGGAGTGTGACTTATGGAAACCCTTGGTGAAAAAATCAAACTACTACGAAATAAGTTAACACAAGAAGAATTGGCTGCCTTACTCAGAGTAGACCGCTCAACGCTGGCGTCTTGGGAGGTTAACCGCCGCGAGCCGGATATAGCAACACTATGCCGCATAGCAACTTTTTTTCAAGTAAGTGTTGACTGGCTTGTCAATCATAAAATTGAAAAAGAAACCTTGCCCTTAAGAGTACCACAAATTCACGAGGCTGCCAGCGAATATCAGTCGTATATTGACAAAAATTGGTACAAAGTAATAACTACCGCTCAGGCCTATGGTTTTGAGCCAAGTGTTGTTCTTCAACTACTTGAATTAAATGCCAAAATAGCGTTATCTTTGAAAACCAGTAATCAAAAATAATACTTACTATCGCTATTCTACGGGACAAAAAAACCAAGACAAAGGGACCTTCTCTTTGCCTTGGTTTTCTTATAAGATAAGAAAGACTATGTTTTTTGAACCGCAGAGACGCAGAGTACGCAGAGGGAATATTCTCGATATACATCTCCCCTCTGCGCTCTCTGTGTACTCTGCGGTTAGAGCCGTATCCTCAAGGGCGTGATAGTGCTTTTTTATAAGATAAGTATATGTTTTTGAGAGTTATGGAGGCCTTATAAAACAAGGAGTATCAGGTATAAAACCCGGCACAGGCGGTCAGCACTCCTCGTAACTCCCGTAACCCCCCGGCCTTTGCCGGAAAAAGCGTTCCGCAGGAGAAAAGCCGGGCGGTATTCCGTTAAAAAATCCGTACTGTTTGAGCGTAGCGAGTTTACGGATTTTAGGAATATCGCCCGGCTTTTCAGCTTTTGGAAGCGTGGGGCCTAGACCTTTTGTTACTTTTGGGGCAATGCCAAAAGTAAAACCCCGCTCCTTGTATTCTATTGACTCAACAATAGGATTCATACTTTACGAAGAAGGAAGCTCGAACATTCCCGTGCTTTCGGAAAAAATGTTCAATTGAAAAAAGTACATGACCAAATAAAGAATTACCACTAACAGGAACAAGCCGTACACCACTTTGTTTGACATATGCTCACCCTCTGTTTGAGCATATCACTTGTCATTTAGTTTTGTGTTAATTGTATGTTATTATCTGGTTAATTTTTTGTATCCTCTTACCTCGAAACACACCCCTTGATTGTCTTAACTATCGCCACCAGCAGGCCTAGTACCATCGGAACATAGTGCCTGTCCCCTCGTCACTTGTAAAAACGCCTTAATTAATAATTTTCCAGCCCTTAAACTTTATCTGCATTATGGTACTGCTCAAACCAACGTTATCCTGACAAAATAATGCTCCCAAATGGCCAAAATTAATCTCCGGTCCGCGAATTGCCGAACCGGAGATTTTGCTTTTGAGTATCATAATAATTATCCCTTTGGTTTATAAGGCAGCCCCTGCGGCGAGTGCAACATAACTTCACGGTCAGTCATGACCTTAACAGTAATTCCCAACACTACTGAGACATCGAACCGGCGAGTGCAGTGGCATGGCTTATGCGGCTTACAATGAAGCTTGAATTTGTGTTTTTTAAGCGTTTTATGTTTGTGATAACAGCCCTCATCATAGTCGCAATCACAATCACACTCATCATAATCATCATCACAGTAATCCTCATCCTGGCAATCGTCATAATCATGATCTTTTTTCTTATGCCAGTAGGCGCGGGTATGTTCTTCAACATCATAATCAACAAATTCCACCACCACACTGGCATCGGCATCCATCCCCCGCCGCGCCCCTCTGATATCTGCATATGCGGTAAAACGGATAGGCCACACCTCCACAGCATGCACCGGCTGGCGCGGCCTGCAGGCAACGTACAAAGCCTTTACCTCAAACTCGCCTCTGACAACCACTTTATTATGAATGACATCAACGTCGGTAATTCGCAGCTTTTTAACAAACACATCGACAATTTGTTCAATAGCTGGTTTGTGCTGTGGCACACGCACATGCACATCAATAGACTTCTGAACCCTTCTTTCACCAAGCACCTGCTGGACTATGATTGATTTTGGGCCATATCCTAACGTACATTTGCCTGCCATCTCCCATGGCTCGATATGTGTCATAATAACCCTCCTTTCACACCCCTTATAATATATATATGCACAAGGGTGGAGGAAGGCGCTAGCTATAGGTCTATATTGCGTTCCTTTTGGCCATTTCATAAACAGCCCGTACGCTATCCAACCGCATATCCTCAAAAAGCCCGCTGCTGGTACCAAAGATCAGCCCACTATTGTTACCGCCGGCAGTAATAATCTGCTTTACTGTTTGCTCAAGCTGCTGCAGGCTACGCGATTCTATCAATTCAGCAGGGTCTAAATTTCCCCACAGACATAATTTGTGACCATACTGTCTCTTTACCTCACCAATGTCCATCCCAGCTGACGATTCTATGCACTGTAGTCCGTCAAACCCCGCGGCAGCGATATCATCAAGTACCATGGTCAAATTGCCGTCAGAATGAAAAAACACGGGTAAGTCCAACTGATGGGCATAATCAGCTTGCACAGCCAGCGAAGGAAATATCATTTCCCGCAACAGCGCAGGGCGAGCAATAACACCCTGATTATAGGCAATATCATCAGCCAGGAGAATACCATTTATGCCGCTATCGGCCAAACGCTCAATAAGCTCTTTATTCAGGGTTTCAATAGTGACAATAAACTCACAAAAATCCGGAGTACGGCGACCCAATTGCATCATTAACTGCTCAAAACCCAGTAGTTTACCAGCCCAGCCAATTGGGCCGTCTATCACGGCAAATGTAAATAAATCTGTTTTCACCCAGTTCGGCAAATCGCTAAATATAACATCCTTAGCACATGGGATACTTTGTATGCTATAGCCACAGTTTGGATGCAGACATACGGCATCAAGCCCCATAGCATTCACAAACTCCAAATGATGACCGAACTGGATCACGTTTTGCGTAAACATTGTTTGTACCAGTTCATCGGTAATGACAAGCTCACCGCAGGGTATCTGATCGACAGGTAAGCGTTTGATGGCCCGCTCAACCCTTATTCTATGTTCCATAATACCTCCAATATAGTTATATTCGCAAAGTGGCCACAAGTCTCCCCGGCTTAAGCAGCAGCAAGAGCGCATCTTTAGGGTTAGTTACAACAATATCCGCTTGCGCCAAGGTTGGCTGATAAGCACCCTCAGGCCCAATAACACCAACAGCTAAAAGGGCCTCATCAAACATTGCGCGATCATTGGCACCATTGCCAAAACAAATGGTAGTATCCGCGCCGCACGCTCTGACAAAATCTCGTTTTTGGGCAGCTTCCTCCCCTTTATTAATAATATGGAGCTGTACACCTGCCACGTTTTCTAACTGCGTCCGGGCCAGCCCAAAGGTATCGGCAGTAAGTACGGTTACTCTGGCAACTTCACCCACCTTTTCCAGGAGTTCCTTTATTTCCCCGGCAATTACGCCATCTTCGGCCAGTGTGCCATTATAGTCAAATACTGCGTTGGTTATTTTGTACTCACGACCATCTGGCAAAGTAAAATTTATCATCAAGCTTTTCTCCTCACATCTCAAAATGCCAAAAATTCCTGGGTAATCTGATTTTGCGGCTGTTCCAGCAGTAATGCTGTTGCATTATATTCAATGATTCGCCCTGCGGACATGAAAATCGTTTGATCGGCAATTCGTTTGGCTTGCATAAGATTATGAGTAACAATAACAATCGTTACATGTTCCCTTAACTCTACCAACAATTTTTCTATCAACTGCGTGGATTGGATGTCAAGACTAGAACATGGCTCATCAAGCAGCAACACCCTGGGATCTACTGCTAATATCCGACCAATAGACAGCCGTTGCAATTGACCACCTGACAACTCACTTGCTGGTGAATTCAGTTTATCTTTTACCTCATTCCATAAGCCAACTTTTATAAGAGTTGTTGTAACTACAGTATCTAGCTCCACCTTATCTCTTACACCATAGTACCTTGGTCCAAACAGAATGTTTTCCTTAACACTTAGCGGCAGCGCTATTGGCTTTTGCAAAACCATACCAGCTTGCCGCCGCACTACTGCCGGATCATTCAATTGATTAACTTCCTGGCCGTCCAGCCAGATACTCCCAGCAGCCCGAAACTCTTGCTGCAGTTCGGCTGTCCGGTTGATAGACTTTAACAACGTTGTTTTGCCACAGCCAGAAGGGCCAATAAGAGCAGTAATATCTTTTCTATTAAAATTAGCCGTTATATTATGAAGAACCTGCTTTTTAGCGTAAAAAGCAGTAAATTCTTTTATTTTAATCATCGAATGCCACTCTCTTTCCGTACCGGTTACGCAAATAAAGGCTGAGCAGATTTAGCGCCAGTAAAATCAGTACTAGAACTAAGGCTGTTCCATAAGCCCGTTCAAGTGAAATATGCTGACTAAACAAAATGTATAGATGAAATGGCAAGGCCATAACCGGATTAAACAGACTAACAGAACCCCGTGACATAACAACAGCAGCTGTGACCATAATCGGTGCCGTCGCCCCAGCGGCATACCCCATAGCCAATAATATTGAACTTAGTAAATGGGGACTAGCTACCGGCAGAATAATTCTTTGCAGCAAATAACGACGCGAAACACCTAGGGATTCCCCTAAAAGCCGGTAGTCATCATTGACTGCCTGTAATGCATCCCGCATCAAGACGACCAAAACCGGTAGAATCATAATTGCTAAAGTAAGTCCGCCAGCCAACAAAGATATACCTAAACCCAGAGTAACAACAAAGAACGCATAGCCGAATAGACCGATTAATATTGACGGAATGCCAATCATAGCCTGGATAACAATGTTGATTACGTGTGCAAGTGGTGATGCTTTCCCATATTCAACAAGATAAATAGCTGTCAACAGGGCAGGTATGGCAGCAGTCAAAGTTGCAATAGCAACCAAACTAATTGTTCCAATTATTGCCGGGAAGATTCCGCCTTCCATTCCCAAATACAGACCCTTTGGTGTTGAGGTTAAAAATTCCCAGGAGATCACTCCACCACCGCGAACAACCAGCAAACCCATAATAAATAATAAAATAACAATAACCGCTAGCCCTGAACCCCATAAACAGATTCTTCCCATTAGCCTCTCCCCCTGCTGTTACAATAATAAATCGCGAAGTTAATGGAAGAAACAAACAAAAGCAAGACTAAACCTGCCGCGAACAAGGCTTGATATTGGCGGCTGCCAATGCCAGCTGTCCCAATTTCTAATGCGATAAGCGCTGACAGCGGCTCCCCTTTGCTAAACCAGGTAAGCGGCAATGTAAGTGTATTTCCTGCAAGCATGAGCACAGCCATAGTTTCTCCGGCTGCCCGGCCAAAAGCAAGTGTAACCGCGCTGACGATACTGTGTCCTGCCAATGGGATTAATATTCTGGTTGTTATATACAACTTAGAAACACCTAACACATACCCAGCCTCCCGGTATGTCAGGGGAATTGCTTTAAAGGCAGCATAAGTGCCTGACACAATGTATGGAACAACCATAATCGACAATACTAATGATGCACAAAACAATGATTCTCCGCTCGGTACGCCTAGTACCCGTTCATACCAGGGGACTATTACACTCGCTCCCAGAAAACCGTACACTACCGAGGGAATTCCTGTAAGAATATGCAGTACGGTACGAATTACAGCCGACAACCAGCCTGGTGCATATTCAGCAAGAAATATGCCACAGCAAATTCCCAGCGGCGCAGCAATAAGCATCGCTCCCAGTGACGACCACAATGTACTGACCAGCATAGTGAAAAAGCCGAATTGTGGCGATTCACCCAGAGGCTGCCATTCCTTGCCTAACAGCAGTGGTAAAATTCCTGCATCCCACCAAATTGGCAAGCTTTCGCCAGCAATGAACACATATAACGACAGCAGTACTAGCACTGAGCCTATCGCGCATACTTTGCCGCACCATTTTAGTACTATATCTTTTCTATCACATGCCATAGAACTCTCCACCAAACAAAATCTTTTTCTATTTTCCCGGTACTTCAGCACTAAAATTAAAACGAGATTGCTTCACTATGTTCGCAATGACGACATGGGTGCCTCCCAAACGGTCATTGCGAGCGCAGCGTGGCAATCTCACTCTATTACTGCTATTTATTTTTGACAGGTACAAATCCCATTTCTTCTAAGGTTTTAAGACCGCTATCTGATATCAGATAGTTGATAAGCTGTTGTTCACGTTCATCAGGTTGAGTCTGGGCGATAAGAATTAGCGGACGTGCTATGGTATACTTGCCGCTGACGATATTCTCATTGGTAGGCTCTACACCATCAACAGACAGCACAGCAATTTTCCCCTTATTTTGCTCAACCAAACCTGTAGAAACATAGCCAACAGCATCCACGTTGTCTTGAACCTTACCAGCCAAGGCACCCATTGAGGGGCATTGAATAGCCTCTTTAGAGATTGGCGTGCCTTTCATTACCGCTTCATCAAATGCCTGGCTGGCACCACCACCCAGGTCCCGAATGGCCACAACAATTGGTCGATCCGGCAAGCTGGCATCAAGTTGCTTCCAAGTTTTTATCTCACCAGAAAAAATACGTTTAACCTCATCCTTAGTTAGATTTGGCTTGACTTTTGCAACAGGATTTTGTGGATGCACAGCAATAGTCAATGCATCAAACCCTACCGTATACAGCTTATGGTTGGGAAGTTTTTGTTTTTCAGCCTCGGTCACTACCCGCGACACCAAACCAATGTCGACAGTCCCGTTAGTAGCCGATTTTACCCCAAAGCCCGAACCACCAGTAGCCACGAATATTGCAATCGGTTCATCAGCCAAACTATCTTTCACCTTTTTCCAGGTCTTATATTTCTCAGTAAAATCATCAGCAACCTTGGCAACTACCGGTGCCAGCGTACTGGAACCACCAATTTTAATCGAAAAGTCCTTAGCCTGCTGTGGCTTACTGGTCGTGGAACTACCACAGCCTGCAATAACAGCAATAAAAGTAAATAATAGAAAATACGTTAGCAGTTTCTTCATTGTTTCCTCCCTAATTGACTTATTCATTGACAAACCCTATAACAATTCTATAATATTTGTATGGTTTGTCAATGAATTTTTTCTTAAAACAAAGAAACTAATCTCAATCTACTTACTAGTTATCGGCACTAAAGTGAATATACTTCCACAAGAATTCATGGATAACAAATTAACATATTGACGACTTAAGACTACAGTGATATAATTATGGTTTTCAACTTGATATTTTTCTATTTTTGTGATATACTTAAAAACATCGTTACTAGGGGGTGACTTCATGTTTCAAATAGGTGATAAGATCTTTTACCCAATGCATGGTGGAGGTATTATCGAGAAGATCGAAGAGAAGGAAATATTTGGGCAAACACAACTTTATTATGTTGTGAATATACCTCATCGAAACATGCAGGTAATGCTCCCCTTGGATAAGACCGAGAAATTGGGGATGCGCCCGATAGTAGATCCAGATACGCTGGATGATGTTCTAAGTACTTTTCACAGCGGTGAAACAGAAACGACATCAATGAATGATACGCAAAGACAGCGACTGAACATGAGCAAGATCAAGACTGGTGATATCTGCGAAGAAGTTGCCGTTATCCGGGATCTACTCAGAATTAAAAATAAGCGCAAGTTGGGAATGGCTGACAAGAACATGCTTGATAATGCCCGGCAAATTCTCATCAGCGAAGTCGTACTAGTAAAAGACATTCCCCACGATCAAGCTACTCATTTGTTAGACGAAATATGCGATCTTCAATAATATTACCAGTAAAACCCCGGCCAATTGGCCTGGGGTTTTTTTCTGTTTATATATTGAACTATTTATAGATAGTCCAACTATCAATGAGCCCACCGCTTTGCTTAACTGCCTTCACCTGCAGCGCAGTCTGACTGACTGTTACAACCAGATAATTGGGTTCGTCCTGTGGATCATAGAAAAACTCATGCCAATCTTTAGCAAGTAAATTTTGGTAGGTTTTAGTGCCGCTCCGGCCTGTGGCAACATATATTGTCCCCTGCTCCGTGCTAGCTGCTGCCATGCCGCCACAAAGTGGATAAGTCCGGGCATAGGCGTGATCATGGCCGGTAAAAACAACATCTACATGATATTTATCAAAAATAGGTCCAAAAGCCTTGCTGATATTAATTTCCCCAGTCCCCGGCTTGTTATTGTAGAGCGGACGATGGATAAAGCCAAGCTTCCACTTTTTCCTGGTGCTTTGCAGGTCGTTTTCTAGCCAGGCTTTTTGACGTTCCAACATGTCTGGCACAAATGCACGCTCTTCCACTTCCTGACTGTTTAACATAACGAAATGTACATCCCCGTAATCGAAGGAATACACCTGTCCCATCAGATTCTCAGGACCATTTAGGGGCAATTTAATTTGCGACGTAAATAATACCGGCAGGGTGAACTGGCGGCGCTGTACTGTATAGAACTCATGATTGCCTGTCACAGGCATAACAGGGATTGTATCAACAACGTCTCGCGCTGCACTAAACCAGCTGTTCCACTGGGAATAATCCTGACCTACATCAACAAGATCGCCCACATTGGTAAAAAAAGCGGCCTGATGGTTAGCTTGATAGGCCTGCCGCAAAGTAATCCCCCATACATTATAATTAATGCTCTGCGAGTCGCCAAATACCAAAAAAGTGAAATTCTGCGCTATTGCCGGCGCTGTAGTGAAATACCGTGGCTGGCTCCAACCTTCATTCCCACCCACCCGGTAAACATAACGGGTATTAGGCTTAAGACCAGTCAAGATACTTGAATGAATGGCCATTTCTCCGATATTCGTATGGAGTGCTTCTACTCCAGCGGTTACCGTTATGGCATGATCTGGAAATAAGTGTCCGCTCACGGCCTCGGCATACTGCACCTGCCCGCCAACCGTAGCAGCCGCCGTTCGCCAGGTTATTGTCTGTGTAGTTTTAGGATCAGCTGACCAGGTTAATGTAATATTCTCCGGAGCAGCTGTGGCCCCAATAGAAATTGACGAAAAAAAGGCTGACGACGAACCTAACACCAAGACAACAACAAGAAAAAAAATATGTAAAAACAGTTTTGGTTTGCGCATCGACTCCACCTGACCTCTCCTTTTCTATAGTTTTCTATTATGCTATCTTGACAATATCTTATTTCCCTGTATTTAGCAAACAATACTGTGATATAATTTCACCCAATATTTTCACTCCCTGCAGTATTTCTTCCGAACAAACTACCGCAAAGCTAAGCCGGATAAAGCGGTCAGGCGCATGACGAGGAAAAAATGCCGTACCAGGAGTTAGCAGCACACCCTGCTGCTGAGCCGCTTGAACAACCTGCTGAGCAGATACCCCTTCCGGCAAAGCTAACCAACAGGTAAGCCCGCCCCTAGGCCGGTGACAAGTAACCGCAGGTGGCAGATACTCGTCAATAGCAGCCAGCGTTGTTTGATATCGTTCTAAGTAAATACGGCGAATGGCTGCAATGTGCCGCTGCCAGATGCCTTTGCGTAAATAGAGATCAAAAGCACGCTGCGTCAAACCGGAAGTAGAAATATCCGAATTGTGCTTACTGGCCAGCACTTTTGTCACCATCGACGGCGGCATTAACAAAAAAGCTAACCTGAGACCGGGCATAAAGATTTTAGAAAAACTTTTTAAGTATATAACCCGCTGGTCACGGTCCAGCGCCTTTAACGGTGCCAGGGGCGCGTCAGAAACATCCAGTTCACTGATATAGTCATCTTCCAAAATTAGCGCATTATATCGCCGGGCAAGACCAATTAACCTGTTCCTTTTGCCAAGTGAATAGGAATAGCCTGTCGGGTTCTGGATATTCGCCATTACATAAATCAGTTTAGGACGAAATGATCTGATTTTGGCTTCCAATTCCTGAATATTAATTCCGTCACTCTCCATATTTATTTCAACAATTTTAGCCCCGCGGGAACGAAAAGCCGCGATGGCACCAGGATAAGTGGGGTTTTCGGTAAACACATAGTCACCATAATTTAATACAGCCTTCGCAACAATATCTATGCCTTGCTGGGCTCCTGAAATAATCTGAACATTATTAGCCTGCGCTTTGATCCCCTGTTCCTTCAGATAGGTGGAAATCGCCTGCCGTAAGGGCTCAAATCCCTGGCTGTCCTGATAGCTAAACGCCTTGCCCTGATCCCGGTCAAGGACTTCGATTAACAAATTTTTAAAATCGTCAATTGGCAATAAATCAGGTGGCGGCATTACAGTGGCAAAATCAAGACAGTTTTTCCCTGAGTGTACTGTAACAGGTGGCAGGGGCTCTAGCTCGATTTCAGCAGCAGGCTGATATTCGGTATCGCCATTGGCTGGTATTTCAGCTACATAACTGCCGCTGCCGGCACGGGAAAAGATATAGCCGTTTTGCTCCAGTAATTTATAGGCATTAACAACGGTCCCCGGATTAACCGCCAAAAAAACCGCTAGCTTACGCACCGGCGGCAGTAAATAGCCATAACTCAATTTGCCGCTGATAATCAGTTCGCGCAAGCTATCATACAATTGAACATATAGGGATGTTTTACTACCTTTCATTAATTGTATCGATACAAATTCTAAAAATTCCTGATTCATCTTGTTTTTTTTCCCCTACCTTGCTATAATTACAAAAATTTTGTATTAATACACTGAAATCGTATCGGTACAATTATTTTAACAGAACTATTGTTTTTATGCAAAGAGGAGGACAATACATTATGCAAAACCAATATCAACTTAACAAAAATTTAGCCCAGATGCTAAAAGGCGGCGTCATTATGGATGTTACCAATGCGGAGCAGGCAAAAATTGCTGAAACAGCCGGAGCCGTCGCTGTTATGGCACTGGAAAGAGTACCGGCCGACATTCGAAAAGATGGCGGCGTTGCCCGGATGTCTGATCCGAAAATGATTCGTGAAATTAAAGCCACTGTTACAATACCAGTTATGGCTAAAGCTAGAATTGGCCATTTTGTTGAAGCCCAAATTCTTGAAGCTCTGGGTATTGACTATGTTGACGAAAGTGAAGTCTTAACCCCGGCTGATGAGTCCTATCACATTAATAAACGCGATTTCAAAATCCCCTTTGTCTGCGGTGCCCGCAACCTTGGCGAAGCCTTACGCCGTATTGGTGAAGGTGCCGCTATGATCCGCACCAAGGGAGAAGCCGGCACAGGTAATGTCGTCGAGGCTGTCCGGCATATGCGTACAATGCTGGCCGATATGCGCCGGGTAAAAACAGCACCGCCAGAAGAACTAATGAGCATTGCTAAGGAAATGGGCGCCCCCTTTGACCTTATTGAGTATATCTGGAAACATGGTAAATTGCCTGTTGTTAACTTCGCTGCCGGCGGTATTGCCACGCCAGCTGACGCCGCCCTCATGATGCAGCTGGGCTGCGATGGTGTATTTGTCGGTTCAGGTATTTTCAAATCAGGTGATCCTGCCAAACGCGCCAAAGCCATTGTCGAAGCTACTACTCACTACAATGACCCTGAGTTATTAGCCAAAATCTCTGAAAATCTAGGCGAACCCATGGTCGGCATTGAAATGGATAAGCTTGAACCAGCCGAACGTTTGGCTGGCAGAGGGTGGTAGTCTTGCTCACCATCGGTGTTCTCGCCCTCCAGGGAGCTGTACAGGAGCATCTGGATTGTTTACATTCACTTCCTGGGGTAACAGGTATTGCCGTAAAAAAAGCCGCTGACCTCAATGGTATTGACGGACTTATCCTGCCTGGCGGCGAATCCACTGCTATCGGCAAACTGCTGCAGGAGTTTCAGCTAGCCCCCCTGCTAATTGCCAAAATATGCGCTGGCCTGCCTGTATGGGGGACCTGCGCGGGCATGATACTTTTAGCCAAAACCATTGTGGACCAATCCAGCTGCCACCTGGGAGTGATGGATATTACCGTCCAGCGAAATGCTTACGGCAGTCAGCTAAACAGCTTCACAACCAATGCGCTTATACCGGCAGTTTCGTCTGCGCCACTCCCCCTGGTTTTCATTCGGGCTCCTTATGTGGCAAAGGCCGGCCCTAATGTCAAAGTGCTGGCAACAGTAGCTGATAAAATTGTCGCTGTAGAACAAGGCAACATGCTGGCTACTGCTTTTCACCCAGAACTAACTGGCAATCTCGATTTTCATAAATACTTTGTTGCCAAAGCCGGCAAACAAAAATTAACAATTTCTTAACACAAATTGTCTATCACGGCTCCCAAGAATTTGTTATATTAAAGAATAATATGTTTGCGGGAGGGAATTAATAATGCGTGAAACAATCACAATTAATCGGATTACCCAATGCTCATTTACCGGCAAGGAAGTTGCGCAGCAGTTTTCAGCTTACGTTCTTACCAAGCAAGAGCCTACGCCTGGGAGTGGACTGCTAACAAAGTACTGTAGTGGCGAAAGCACCTGCAAAAGCGCTGATTGCCAATTCATAGTAGGGTTGTCTGGAAAACACTACTCCAAAGCAATTGATAGCATCTTTAAGTATATCAATGAATAATCTAAAGGCGGCCTTTATCTCACTCCGGAGATTAGGCCGCCTTTTAGATTTAAAAAGCAATAACTTACCCCTTATTGCCGTATTTTAAGCATTAATCTTGCAAACAATAATCAACAGGAGGTGATGCTGTGGCTAAGAATAATGCCAATGACTCTTTAGCTCAGAAACAGGCAAAAGAACAAAACCAGAACCGCCAAACTACGTCTGGCAGCGGCGATAAACATCTCAATGGGCCCAATCATCCGGCAACCTGAAAGCAGCCTAAGCTGCTACCTATGGAAACACTAAAATAAAATTTGTAGAGAGGTGTAAAATGACTAAAGGAGATACCGGCGCAACCCAGCAAGATATATTTAACAAAAATGTGTCCGAGCAAGCGATGGTCAAATACAATAACCCTGCTACAAGCGGAAAAATTCAAGATAAATTACGCAATCGCCGTGACCCCAACATTCACTCATAGTCCAGGCAAATCACGCACATAAATTCTCAATCCTCTCCCTTATTAGGCCGCATGGCCTATTTTTTTATGCCGCATAGTAAAATAGATAAACAAATCCTGACATATTAATCGATTTTTACAAGGAAACAAGGAAACAAGACAAATCTCAGAGAAGATTTATGTAAAAACGTGTACATTGACAATAGATATATACATAAGTAAACAAATCCATTATTACGAGGCAATTATGAAAGATTGTTTTTTGGAATTAAATGATAATAAAGTTAGTCTTAACAACAGAAAAACCCTGTACGAGATAAACCCCGGCCCCATCTTAGTAAGCCGGTTGGATCGTGAGGGCAAACTGGTACAGGTAAGCTATAATGACCCTAGTACTGGCATGGCAACACAAAATATCCTTGGTAAGAACCTTACTTACTTTCGCCTTGAATTGCAAAATTATAATAAATGTAAATACCATTTAAAACGAGCTTTTGCCAATGCCCAAAAAGAAGTGTTTCAGCTAAATGTAGGAATACGCCAATACCACATTTCCTTGCTTCCTGAGATAAAAAGCAGCAACCAGGAAATAGAATTCGTACTTGCTATAGTGTATGATATGACTAAAGAACAAAAAATACTCGATCAATTAGTATTTCATAAAGACAAATTAAGTGCGAGTCAGCATAGCTTAGAAATGGTACAGAAAATTGCAAAACTGGGTTATTTTGAATGGGATAGTAACAATGGTATCCGGTACTGCTCAGATCAACAATATAAAAACTTTGGTTATATACCGCAAGAAACTGCACCAACTGTGGACCTTTTTGCCCGGCGAATTCATCCTGATGATAGTGCGATCGTTAAAACAATGATAGCCCAAATCCAAAGCACAGAATATTCAGAATCGGAATTCAGAGTTCTAAAGAGTGATGATTCTGTTGGCTGGGTCTATGCCCGGCTTAATGCAATTACAAACCAACAGGGGTGCTTAACCAAAGTATTGGGAGTAACCCAGGATATTACGAAAAAAAAACAGGCAGAAAACCGCATCACCAAGACAGAAAAGGACTTGATTTTCATTAATTACGTTAACACATGCAGTAATTATCTAAATCGCTTACTGGTAAATGATTACCCATTGGAATATACAAGCAAAGCACTCAGTGAGTTTGGCCTCGAAAGCCACATGGTGTATTGTTGCTTTGTGATTCAATTGGTTGACAGTATGGGAAACGCAGGTAAGACAGGCCCTTGTGAAGATGATACAGCAGAGATAAAACAACAGGTCCTCATCTGGCTTGCCGACGAGGGGCATGATAAAATATGGTACATAGACAATAAGATAATTCTCCTAGTATCGTTAGCAAACGAAACGATTAGTACCAAGCAATATCAACTGGACTTTGCTCATCAACTGACTCAAGAAATAAAAAAACGTTTTCCTGCTCTCCGTACAACAATTGGCATATCAGGCTCATCCAACATTCCCTTCAATATTAAGGATGTATATGAAAAAGCTAACCATGCGGCTATTGTTGCCAGCGCAGATAGCCGCCCACAGATAGTTCACTTTGACGATATTGGGCTTTACGAAATTGCTTTTCAACTTATAAAAGATACAAATATTGTCACCTTAGCCGCCAGTACGATCGGACGGCTTGTGAAATATGACCAGCTTCGCGAAGGTAATTTATTGTTAACATTAAAATATATTTTGGAAGGCGATAGCTTGAAAGTAGTCGCTAAAAAGCTCTATATTCATCCCAATACCGCACTATGGCGAAAACATCGCATCGAAGAATTGCTGCAAATGTCATTAGACAAAATGGAAACCAAGGTAACACTTATGTTGCATTTAAAAATTTGGGAACTACAGCATAAAACAGCTTTAGAAAAGAAATCGTAGTCGTCCATGCTTATTGCACAATGACTATACTTACGGATAGTATAAAAATAGGAGCAGCTATTGTTATAATGATACAATAGCTGCTCCCATTTTCTAGTATCTGACCCAATAGTATATTGATGTTGTTTGCCTTACAATTATGAATCAGTAGCACCTTGACACATTTAATTATCTTAGGGATTTTGGGAGAGTGATGATACACGATTGTATGGCATCAAATCGCGGAGACTGCAAATGTTTCCAAAATATGACAAAACATTGGACATAATATCATCAACCTTTAAAAAAGTCCGGATATTTGATGAAGTTCCGATCGCCGAATGCAAAGAATTAGCTGATAATTACATCGAACTTATGATTGATATTGAGGGTGTTCTTGATATCCTTTACCGGATTCAGACACACCATGAGTATACCTTTACACACTCTCTTCATGTAGCCACACTTACCGGACTCCTGGGAAAATGGACAGGCTTTACAGGCCCAATGCTAAAAAACTTTATCTTATCCGGGTTATTGCATGATATCGGGAAAGTGCTTGTTCCCCGGGAAATACTTGATAAGCCAGGACCACTCACTACGGAAGAAAGCGACATTATCCAGTTGCATTCAGAACAAGGCTATCAATTGTTAAGCACTTGTTACGATGTTTCTCAAGAAGTGAAATTAGGAGTACTGCAGCACCACGAAAGAGAAGATGGCAGCGGCTATCCATTTGGATTAAAAGAAAAGGATTTGAACATTTGCGCTAAGTTTGTAGCCATTGCCGATATCTACGACGCAATGACCTCAAACCGGACGTATCGAAAAAAAATACCGCCGATTATTGCTATCAATATAATGCTTAATCAAATGTACGGCAAACTTGACTCCGTCACTTGCTTAACGCTTTCAGCCAAACTGCAAAAACATTTGATTAGTACAAACACAGCAGGAGGAATCAATTATGAGTCAACAAGGATCTCAAAACAAAACAACTAGTTATGAAGTGAATTTAGACACTCTTAAGCTAACCGATGTAATCGATATTGAGTTTCTACAAAAATTTCAAGATGATTTTGCCAAAGGCGTTGGTGTAGCCAGCGTCACAATTGACCAGGACGGCAATCCGGTGACTAATCCCAGCATGTATACAAGATTCTGTCAGGACTATACCCATTCAACAGAATGTGGTGATAAACGCTGTGCAGAGTCTCACCGAAAGGGCGGGGAGGAAGCGGTTCGCACTGGCAAGCCTTATGTTTTCGAATGCCATGCAGGGCTGATTGACTTTGCTGCGCCGATAATGATCAATGGAAAATTGCTGGGTACAATCTTAGGGGGTCAAGTTCTAACGTCAAGTCCTGATGAACAAAAATACAGAAGAATCGCCGGCGAAATTGGAGTTGACGCCAACGGTTATATCGCAGCTGCCAAGGAAGTACGCATCCTGTCAAGAGAAAGCATCGAATCAGCTGCCAATGTACTTTTCACGGTTGCTAACAATATGTCCAAGAATGCTTTTCAGCATCGAAAACTAAAAGCGGTAGCCATGGTACTAGATGACAGCCTGCATCAAATTTCGGCTACTATGGAAGAATTAGCTGCTTCTGCCGGTACGGTAAGCGATAATCAGGCTAATTTAAATTCCGAAATTGGCAATGTACACTCTGTTACCGGTGAAATTAATAGTGTTATGGATCTCATCAAAGAAATCGCCGACGAAACCCGCCTGTTAGGTTTAAATGCAGCTATTGAGGCCGCCAGAGCAGGCGAGGCCGGGCTGGGCTTTAGCGTTGTGGCGCAAGAAATTAGAAAACTATCAGCCGACTCCAAAGCAACAGTTGGTAAAATCAAAGAATTTACAACCCTAATAAGAAACTCTGTTGACCGCACCGTTGCTATGGGCAGCGACACCACATTAACTGTTGAACAACAAGCAGCAGCTATTCAGGAAGTAACTGCCAGCGTAGAAGAAATTACTAGCATAACTGAACAACTAACTGTTTTGGCTAATGAAACCTGATCAAGTAAATTAGATAACTAAAGTCATTGTCCTGTTACCAACAGGCTACCTGATGATATTTATCCTCGATAAGCATAGATAAAAGCATCGGGTCAATATTACCCCCACTGACGACTACCGCTACTTTTTGCATCGGCAGCTGGATTTTATCAGCTAACAGGGCCGCAATTCCGACTACCCCGGCCCCTTCAGTCATTATTTTGCCACGCTCCAGCATGAACAAAATTCCAGCAATAATCTCTTCTTCAGTAACTAAGATAATTTCATCAACATACTTTTGTGTATAGTCAAAAGTAATATCGCCTGGCTGTTTTACAGCAATGCCGTCAGCAATAGTACTGACCGACTTCAGACAGAAGCGCGCTCCGCAGGCTAACGATTGGGCCATAGAGGGTGCACCTGCCGCTTGCACGCCAATTACCTTGATTTTAGGATTATGCTCTTTAGCTGCTACAGCCAGACCGGCAATCAAACCACCGCCGCCAACAGGTGCAATGATAGCATCCACATCAAACATCTGGGACATGATTTCAAGCGCAATGGTTCCCTGACCGGCAATAATAGCTGGATCATCAAAGGCATGGATAAATGTCCTGTTTTGCTCGGCCTGCAAAATTCGAGCATGCTGGTAGGCCTCATCATAGTTTTGACCATGCAATACTACATTGGCCCCATAAGCCTTGGTAGCCCGAACCTTGGCTATCGGTGCTTTTTCCGGCATAACAACAATTGCTGGGACATTGCAAGCCTTGGCTGCCCAGGCTACGCCCTGAGCATGGTTGCCTGCTGAAGCCGTTATTACCCCACAAGCCATCTCTTCCGGACACAAACTGAATATCTTATTGACAGCTCCCCGGATTTTAAAAGAACCCGTTTTTTGCATATTTTCCAATTTTAAGTGAACCTGGCAATTGGCTATTTCACTTAAAGTACGGGAATGCTGCAGCGGAGTCTGATGAACAAAAGGGGTAATTCGCTGCCAGGCCTCTTTAATTTTAACTAAGTTTAACTTATTAACATCCATATCAAATTACCTCCTCAAAAAATTAAAAAACCTCCGTCCCCTTACATAAAGGGACGGAGGTTAATCCGCGATACCACCCTAATTATTACAGTCCTTATAGGAAGACTGCAATCTCTCATTAAAGTACGGAGCAATGCTCGATACCCCAGCGCAATAACGGGCACTGTTACCCTCACGGGTCCCGGCAAGGCTTACTAATGTTCAGCCTGCAACTCACAGATGATTTTCAGTCATATCAGATAATTACTGGCTCACACCAAACCCAGCTCGCTGAAAGTATCCTTGCTATGCCTACTCTTCTGATCATCGTATTTGATTC
The DNA here is from genome assembly GCF_057319775.1 of Sporomusa sp. 246TCP1. Classification (NCBI taxonomy): domain Bacteria; kingdom Bacillati; phylum Bacillota; class Negativicutes; order Selenomonadales; family Sporomusaceae; genus Sporomusa; species Sporomusa sp. 246TCP1. The sequence goes on from NZ_CM170492.1 coordinate 3,862,482, forward strand.
ATATATTGAATACTACTATATCAAAAATCTTATCTGCTGTCAAGAGGTTGTGCAACTTACTTTGTAAGCTTCTTTAGAACATCTGCCGTGATGTCTACCCCGCCATCAATAACGATGTTTCTTGCCACCACCACCGACAAGCCCTTAGCGGCTCTCACTCCCTTGATTGCACCGGCAATTTGTTCAGAAATAGGCTTGAGCAGTTCCTGACGTTTCTGCTCTAGCTGCTGCTCTAGCTGCTGCCCTAGCTGCATACTAAGTTCCCGTTTTTCCTTGTCACTCAAACCGGCTGACTTGGCCTCGAAGTCTTTGTTCGCCTGCTCCTGCATTGCTTTAAGCTCTTCATTGGCCTTAGGTGTATCCGGATGGTTGTCAATCAGATATGAGTAGTCAACGACCCCCACAGAAGCAGCGGGCGCAGGTGCAGCTTGCACCAAATTTACGCCAAATGCGATTGTAAACAGACATGTAATCAGCAGAGCAATGCAAAACTTTTTCTTTTGTACAAACATAGGTATTACCTTCTTTCTTGTCATTTTGTCTGGTGTCATGGAGCTACCGCTCTTGTTCGGGCTGAGAAACTTTCTCCTGGCTTTGTTTCAGCACCCCAGCTTTGATGAGCTGGTTAACGATGTTTTCCTGGGTAGCCAAAGCCTGCACAAAACCCTCCAGCGGCATGATAATCCGCTTACTTACATCAACTACCGGCTGACCATTATCACTCTTGAGATGGGGTTGCAGGGTCATCAGATCGATACGCACTAAGTTGCCGGTAACATGAACGGCGCTAATACCGTCGGCGAAGATTTCCTGGTTCATAAACTTTCTCCTTCCTATTTACTCTCTTACTTACTTCTTGCCTTTTAGCAAAATTCCTGCTATTTCCCCAAAATTTGTAAGAGAAAATTAGTTCCGATGATAAATTATAGAGAAACCCTGCAGGATGTAATCCTGCAGGGTTTCTCTATATAACTTATTTAACTCAGCGACAAAAGTGCTTTACAAATCCATGATAATTGGTAAAATCATCGGCCTACGGCCGGTTTTAGCAAATAAATACTTAGACAAGGCTTCCCGAATGCCATTCTTAAGCGGAGCCCATTCAGTTACTGGTTGATTTTCAAAACGTTCCAACACATTTTTTACTATATTACGCGACTCATCAATGAGTCCTTCTGAGTCTCTGACATAGACAAATCCTCGCGAAACAATATCAGGACCATCCAGAACGCAGCCACGGCTTTTGTCAAGCGTAACCACAACAATCAATACACCGTCCTGAGATAACTGCCGTCTGTCCCGGATAACAATATTGCCGACATCTCCGACACCCAAACCATCAACAAAGATTTTGCCGGCAGTCACTTTACCAGCAAACCGTCCGGAGTCAGCAGTAAACTCAAAAACATGCCCATTCTCGCCAATAAAAACGTTTTCCTTGGGTATGCCTGTTTCTTGAGCCAGTTTACCATGTTGTCTAAGCATCCGGTGTTCCCCGTGAACGGGAATGAGGTATTTTGGGCTAACCAAATTCAAAATGAGCTTAAGTTCTTCCTGACTGGCATGTCCAGAAACATGGATACCAGAGGCTCGTTCATACACAACATGAACACCAGAGCGCATTAAGGCATCAATAGTACGGCCAACAGAACGTTCATTGCCTGGTATTGGGTTGGCTGCTATTAGCACAGTATCCCCGGGAGTTAGTTGCAAACTGCGATGACTTTTGGAAGCCAACCGACTAAGCGCAGCCATAGGTTCACCCTGACTACCGGTTGTTAAGATTAGCATTTGGTTGTCCGGATATCGGCTGATTTCATCAACGCCAATCAAGACTCCTTCCGGTATATCCATATAACCAAGCTCGTTTGCCTTATTGACCACCGTTACCATGCTCCGTCCCAGCAGCGCCACCTTACGCCCATAGTTACAAGCCGCATTAATGGCCTGCTGCAGTCTGGATACATTAGACGCAAAGGTGGTTAAAATAATACGCCCCCTGGCTGTGCGAAAATGCTCATCAAGACTCACGGTTACAGTACGTTCCGACTTGGTATAGCCTGGCCGTTCGGCGTTGGTGCTGTCCGAAAGCAGCACCAGTACTCCTTGATTGCCCAATTCGGCAAATTTATGGATATCAATCATCTTACCATCAACCGGGGTCTGATCAATTTTGAAGTCTCCGGTATGAACAATTGTACCTACCGGCGTTTTTAAGTAAATCCCCAGCGCATCAGCAATCGAATGGTTAACCCGGATAAAGCCAACCTCAAATGCCCCCAGGGAAATACAATCTCCAGGAGCCACAGGAATTAGTTTAGTGGTTGATACATCATATTCTTTTAACCGCCCCTCCACCAAACCTAATGTAAGCCGTGAACCGTACACGGGTACATCAATGTGACGCAGCAGATAAAACAATGAGCCAATATGATCCTCATGACCATGGGTTAAAACAACAGCTCTGATTTTGTCTTTGTTTTCAATAATATAGGAGATATCTGGTATGACTAAATCAATGCCCAGCATATCCTCCTCGGGAAAAGCAAGACCAGAGTCAAGAATAATTATGTCATCGCCATAGCGAAACACCGTCATATTCTTACCAATCTCACCAAGTCCCCCAAGTGGTATAATTAAAAGTTTATCATTCTTACTCACTAGAACCTCCAGTTATATAATATTCACTAATTATTCACTCATCCGTCCAACTATCCTTAAACGTAACGCCGTCCCTAACTAGTGCTTTAATTATATACAACTGTCAAGTGATTTGCAAATTAGGAATTAAAAAAGCGCTATTTCGCCCTTGAGGATATGGCTCTCTAACCGCAGAGTACACAGAGAGCGCAGAGGGGAGATGTATATCGAGACATTCCCTCTGCGTACTCTGCGTCTCTGCAGTTCAAAAAAACTTATACTTTCCTTATGTATCAAAAAAACTTATACTTTCCTTATGTATAAGAAAAGACTTGGCTTATGCCAAGTCCTTTAGAACCTTTATCTTCTCACGCAAGTGAACTCTCGGTAAGAGAAGCCACCCGTAACTGGTTACGCCCTGCTTTCTTGGCTTGATAAAGGGCTTGGTCTGCCGCAATTATCAATTTATCATGTGTAAAACTATCTGACGGTATACAAACCGCAATACCAAGACTTACCGTAACAATTTGGTTGCTTACAGATGTTGCGTTGCGAATGCCTAGTTCTCTGACTCTAACCAAAATCTGTTTCCCCAGTTTCTTAGCATCTTGCTGATCCGTATTGGGCAAAATTATCGCAAACTCTTCCCCGCCATAACGTGCCGCCAGATCTGTCGCCTGCTTGCAAAGTCCCTGTAGAATTCCTGCAATCCGTTTGAGGCATTGATCGCCGGCAACATGGCCGTACGTATCGTTATAATGTTTAAACAGGTCAACATCCAACATAATTATTGCCAGCGGCAACTGTTCCCGGCTGGCTCGCAGCCATTCCTGTTCCAAACATTCATCAAAACAGCGGCGGTTGGCAATACCTGTCAACCCGTCTTGTATTGAAATCCTGTACAATTTTTCATTTAGCAATCGTAACTCCTGTGTTCTTTCCTTTACTTTCAGTTCCAGGTCATCATGCGCCTGACGCAATAATTTCTCAGCCATTTTACGCTCAGTAATGTCTTCCACGACACTATCAATCCAAAACAGTTCTCTTTTGGCATCAAAATGTTTAATTGCGGTCACTGAACACCATATAACAGTTCCATCTTTTTTATTTAACATGATTTCTCGGTTTTTCACTGCTCCCTGCTGGTTAATTTCTTTAAGCAGCAGATTAAAACTTTCCTGGTCGGAAAAATAGGTTGCTGCAGACGTTTTTAACAATTCCTCTGCAGAAGGAAATCCAAGCATTCTCGCAAGGGCTGGATTCACATATTCCATGAAAGAGTTGTCACTTCCAGTCTTACGATATACACCAACATTAATATTTTCCACCAGCGAGCGATATTTTTCCTCGCTGTCGCGCAGTTCTGCTCCGCTAGCTTTTAGTTGGGCGACTATATTATTAAATGTCATGGCTAGCTGACCAAGCTCATCTCCGGTTGTAATCTTGATCATTGCATCCAGATCACCGGTGGCCAGGCGTTCAGTGACTGTTGCTATATCGATAATACGTTTTGTCATTCTACCAGCAATCATAATACTTATCAGCGAAGCAAATAAAGCAGCTAACATGCTCATGACAATTCCCGTCCGCTTAACGTGATTTACAATACTCTCAGCATGCTGAGCTGCATCCCCATTATGGTCGATGAGAACACTGGTCAACGCTTTTTCGCCATTATAACCAATTATTGCAGTTGTTACTAACAAGGGAATCACCGTCATACCAACTAGGCAAATGCTGAGCTTTGCTCGCAAGCTCAGCTCAAGCCACAGGTTTACAACCTTATCCACTAGGGTTGCAACTAACACCGGACTCCCCCCTCACTTTTACATATATCGTAATATTCAGTTATTATTCGTTGAAAACTCATTATTAGGACCCATCTGTTTACTTGCCAATATAAGCCACCTCACGAAGAATACTCCTCTGGTCAGTATCTTATATATTAAGCTAATAAAATTCGACATTTTCTCGCAATATCCTTCATGTTTTTTGCTTCTACAAAAAATTACAGGCAAATTAAACAGCCTCAAACCGATGTAAGTTCGATCCAAGGCTGGTTAATTTACTTTACTTTAGCTATCTACTTAACAGCTGCAGTCCACAAGTGCGGACTGCCCCTTTTATCTTAGGGCATTAATTACCATGGTTTCGGTTCTCTGATACTATATCCTTAGAATCCAGGCCAAGAACGGGAAAGTTCCAGCCATATTTAATACAGCAAAGTCTAAGGCCTGTCGTAATACAAAAACAAAGATACAACGGTAGATTGCCAACATAATACGTTTGGGCATAATAGAAAACCATAGCTCCCACGATGGTAGTGATCGCATAGACCTCCTGACGAAACACATAAGGAATTTCTTTGACAAACACATCACGCATAACACTTCCGCCTATCCCGGTAATTACCGCCACTGTCGTAACAATAAATAAGGAATCCAGGTTATGCTCAATGGCAAGATTGGCGCTAGTAGCCGTGAAAGCGCCCAAACCGATGGCATCAAATATCTGAATGGTATATTTAAACCGATCCAGCCATCGATATGTGAAAAAAACACCAATGGTAGCCATAGCGCTGATTATAAGAAAAGTAGGGTCACGAAAAGTTAGCGGCGGTGTATTACCAATAATAACATCCCGCAGTACCCCCCCGCCAATTGCTGTCGTTATCGCCAAGACCAACACACCAAAAACATCCAATTTCTTTTGAATTCCTGTTAATGCACCTGAAACCGCAAAGGCTACTATCCCCATAACCTCAAATACACTCCACGCTGTCATTTTTCGTCCTCTCCTGCGCTAATCTACTATTTTTTCTCTGCTAATTTTATCATAGATACAATAAAAATACAGCAACTCAATAAGAAAAGAAACTTAAAAGACAGGTTAAGCATCTGCTTTCTAAGTTTCTTTCGTGTTATCTTACTAACTGCCACCATCAAACTCACTGCTCACGCAACAGCTCAATAAATAATTGCGCAAGCACCGGATCAAACTGACTTCCAGCACAACGTTCAATCTCAGCCAGCGCATCAGAATGTGAGAAGGCTTTGCGGTACGGTCGGTCATTCGTCATCGCATCATACGTGTCAGCAAGCGCCAGTATACGACATGCCAAAGGAATCTCTTCCCCACTTATTCCGAGCGGGTAACCCAGACCATTCCACCATTCCTGATGCTTCAATATCCAATCGGCGATCGGAGCCAACTCAGGAGAAGCCTGGGCAATGCGGAAACCGATTTCACAATGCCGCTTCATAATAGTAAATTCCTCTTCAGTTAGTATACCTGGCTTATTGAGAACACTGTCCGGTATGCCTACCTTGCCAATATCATGGAACTTAGCAAATAATCGCAGATCAGCAAGTTGGGCACGAGAGAGGTTTAGTTTCCGGCCTAGCTCCTCCGCTAAACCCTGCATCCGGTCAGCATGCCCCTCAGTAATATAATCTCTAACCTCCAGCGCTTTCATCATGGTTTGAACAATAGCACTGTGGCTGCTTTGCCCCTGATGTATCTTCTGCCGGTACATATCATGATCAGCTTGTTTGTAAATTTCTTCAACATTGTGGCTGTTATGATAATTTGCGGCCCATCCAATTGACAGACTAACTGGCAACTGCGGACTTTTCTCATTGTATTCAGCAATCCGAAGCTGAATTTTTTCTGCCATATCCTCCATTTTCTCTTTTTGCGGTTCATACACAATAATAACAAATTCGTCACCGCCAACACGGGCAATCATTTCTTGGACACACACGCTAACTGAGCACAATACGCCTGCAACTACCCGAAGAACTTCATCCCCTGACCAATGTCCCAAAGTATCATTGATTAGCTTTAGTCCATCAACATCACAAACCATTATGGCAATACCACCGCTACTCCGCAAAGAAATCCGGCGCATTTCAGCTTCAAAATAAGCACGATTATATACATTAGTTAATGCATCATACAGACTAAGGTATTGCACCTGGTCTTTCGACCGCCGCACCTCGGTAATATCGCGTATCATAGTCAGTATCTCTGCCGAACCAATTTTAATAAACCGGGTTTCCCGAAAACAAGTGGCACCATTAATATGTATGTTATATTCGTAGTATTGAGTTATACCAGTTGCAAGCGTCTCCCGAACATGAAACACGTAGTTGCCTGCAATATCCTGCGGCAATAACTCGGTTATATGGCGTCCGCGAATAGTTTGATCTAATACAGAATAAGTTTCAAATTCCGGGGACCTTATATACTCCAAAATACTCCCGTCATAATCAAGCACAAAAATGGCATCTGGAATGGAATCCAGTACAGCCAGTTTCTCAGCCTGCGTCTGAGCCAGTTCTGTTTCTAATTGTTTACGCACAGTAATATCCCGCACTAGCGTAAGGCAGCAGGTCTGCCCCCTAACAACAGCCTGCTTAGCATTGACTTCTATAATAATCTGCCGGCCATGTCTGTCGACGATTTTCTCCTCAAAGAGCTGTGGTCCCTCGCTTAGCACCCTGTTTAAGGTCAAAATTGCTGACTCCAGCTTATCAGCTGGGATAATAGCTGCCACTCCAAGTTGCTTCAACTCCTCCTCCGAGTAACCAACCATCTCTTCAGCATGCTTATTAGCCCATAAAATAGAGCCGGAAAGCGGATCATTGACAATAATGGCATCATTAGCCCCATTGAAAATTTCGTTGAGAGTGGTCTCACTGATGATTCGCGCCGCAAGTTCCTCCTGCAACGAAGCATGCAGTAAAGCGTTTTGCAATGCCAGCGATACCAGATCGGTAAAACGTTCTAACAAGACCACTTGATTGTCATTAAACTTTCTCCCTTGTTGATACAAAGCTGCACCGAACACCCCAACAACTTTCTGGTTTCCCTTGATTGGAGCGGCAAAAAAAGAGTTTAGCTTTTTCGCATAAGCTTCACGAATACGCCCTTCCCACTGTTGGTAGTCATTGACTACTATCGCCTGACCACTGGCGTACACCTTACCCATTAACCCCGCGGTAATGGACGTTCGTGGCGGACCGCCCACTCCGCTATACACCTCTAAATATCCATCTCCTGTTGGTAACGCAATATAGGCTTCATCCGCATCAATAATGGCCATCGCATGGGCCGTAATTATCTTCAATAACCGGTTTGTGTCCAATTCAGCCATCATGTTGAAGACTGTTTCCTGCAAAGCAGACAACAATTCATTCTGCTCCAACACCTGCCTGTTTACCCGCAACGCTTCCTCATATTGCATCCGGAGTTCTTCTTCCGTAGCGATTAATTCCTCATGGGTTGCCGTCAGGGTTTGGTAGCTTTCCTGCAGCGCAGCTTCACTCTGCCGTAGCCGGTGAGCACGAATTATCAGTCTGCCTGTATAGATGATAATAAAGATACTCACGCAAAACGCCATACCGATAGCCATCCATTGCCGTTGAACTAGTGACTGTAACACCTCCCCTGTAACCCCAACCGGAAAATAGTGTCCTTCTGACGTGCGCTTAAAAAGTTCCCGATCTTGTATTTCGTGGGCCATAGTGACTCGCTGGTCAAATTCAATCTGCCAGTATGTTCCACCCCAAACACCAATCAGTAAAAAAATACAGAATGCGAAGACTGCAGCATCAGGGTAAACCCAATTTGAAAAAAATTGATTCACCCGCTTGTTTACCAGCAAGCATACTTCCCCCTCTTGGCGAATTGATTTAAATTATTTTTTCTTTCGACAAAATATCGGAAATGTCCTTTAATAATTTCCGTTACTAAAGAAACGCCACCAATATTCTCTTGGTGGCATTTCTTTAGACTGCCAATATGAGACATTGGTGGTATTTGTGCTTATTTTAAAAAGATTACGTCTTCCCGGTCATTTGAGTCCCGAACATCTTTCCTAAGGTCTAGCTACTCACGCAAATTAATCTTTTCCAAAACATAATATAAATTTTTATCACCCTCTTTACTCCGAGAACACCTTTCTTAAGCAACTATTGCCCTATAGCTCTGACGGCGTTATCGCAAGCTGTGCTGTCATATTCCAGCGCAATCTGTCATCCCAGCGTTCAGGCGCGACAGTGACGGTATACGTAATGTCACCGCGTTTCTTTTCTCCATATGCTCTGATGGCTTTTACCTTGCCAGCTATCTCTAAGTCAGGTATACCGTCAAAGGTTAAGGATACCTGATCACCCTTTTTCACCTTAGCAATCGTGAGTTCTGTTAAGTCATCGCTACGGATTTCCCACGCACTTTCATCTGCTATTCTTACCAAAACAGTACCGGCGGCAGCATGTTCTCCTACCTTGACATCCAGAAAGGCAACCGTGCCATTGATTACTGCTGTGAGTTCGGTCTTGTCAAGCAATCCTTCCGACTCAACTAACCGCGCTTCCTGGGTCTCTAATTCGGCCTGCGCCTGAGCCAAAGCAGCCCTGGTTCTATCAGCCGTTGTTTTTGCCTGATCATATTGTTGCCTGGAGACAGCCCCGGCCGCTTCCAAGCGCTTTTGCCGCTCTAATTCGCGTTCGGCATCAGCCAGATTAATTCTTGCCTGCTCCATAGCGGCGGCCGCGCGGCTAATGTCAGCTCTGGTACTGCCAACCCTTGCCTGATAATCTTGTCGTACCAGCCGGATAATCGGTTGACCAGCCTTTACCATATCGCCTTCCTGTACCAGCACCTCGCCAATCGTCCCTTCTACCGGCATAACCATCTGTGCATAATGCACTGGGAAAACAATCCCCTCTGCCAAAACCCGGTTATCGGCTTTAACAGGTGCAAGGTCTTTTTTCTCGCCCTGACGTCCATTATTAAGCCACCACCCACCGGCACACAATATACCAACAATAAGCACTGTTAATAGCCAGTGACGTTTTAGCCACGCCCCCATTTTCCCTAACATTTCCGGTTTCATTGCACCTCTCCGTTCTTCTTTATTCATAGCCAAGCACCTCACGCACACTCAGCTTAGCGGCCTTCCTGGCAGGAAGCAAACTGGCAGCTACCGCCAGCAAGGCTGAAAGTACCAGCCAAATCCCCACTCCCAGAAAACTAAATGAAAATTCCAGCGGACTTTGCAAAAACATTATCCCTACCTGATAACTAAGCAGTGCGGCTATCGGCAATGCCAACATGACTCCTAACAGCCAGCTTAACACCCCAATACATAACGCCTCCACAACAAAAACCTTCGCAATAGCCATACTGGAAGCCCCAATGGCCCGCATAATTCCAATCTCCCGCGTTCGTTCTAATACATTGATTCCCATTGTACCCATAAGTCCCAAAGCACCGACAAAAGCCAACAGTACCGCCATAATCAACAAAAATACAATCAAAATATCAAACTGGGACCGGATACGCTGTTTCTGCTCCCAGGTAATATCGACATTTTGAATCCGAAGATTATTTTTCTTTAAATGCTCCTCAATTTTTCTTCCCAAATCAATTTGTTCCTGGGGATTAGTGGACTGAGCAACAATCTGGACTGATCTGGCTCCTCCCGCCTCCTGAATAGCTCCGGTAAACCAGGGATAAGGCGCATACACAATCGGCCCGGTCAGTGTGCTTTTGGCAATCCCAACTACTGTAAACTTGAGCCTGCGGTTACCTATTTTAATGACTGCATTACTACCTACTGTAAGCTGTGGACTATCCTTCAGCGTCTCTGAATTTACAACCAGTGCACTCTCATCTTCAGCCAACAGCCAGCGACCTTCAATAATCTTCGGCTGAATCATCTTGGTGTTTACCGGTGGTGCAAGAATAAATACATTCTTGCTGGCCTCATCCTCTGACTCCTTGCGTTCATTCCTAAGTATCCGCCCGGAAGTAAAGCCCCATGACTCCGCCGCCCTGACACCGGGAATTTGGAGAATTTCGTGTTCAATCCTGGTGGCCCGGTAGTTTTGTGTGAAACCAACAGAAATATCATATCGGAAATAATCAAGTGCATCATCTAATGTAGAATAAAGCGATGCCCGAATGGAAAAGACGGCCATAAATACCGTTCCCGCCACTGTCAGAGTCAGCAAAGTCAGAGCCAGACGCCATTTTCTGCGAAAGGTGTTTCGTAAGGAAAGCAGGACAGGACGGGATAGGAGGTTTACTCTTGCCAACAGCTTGTCTATCCACTTGTCCAGGCGACTTTTACCGATTACACTCCCAATACCATGATCACTGACAGCCTCTCTGACAGTTACCCCGGTATTATGCCAGATCGGCCATATAGCAGCAAGAACAGGCACCACAATCGCCGCTGTCGCCTCTAATAGCAGTACCTTGGGTGGCAGTTCCAAGCCGCCGGAATTGAAGTTAAATACCTGGGCCATGAAACCAGTAACAGCATTTGCCGCCAAGGCCCCCAAAGGAGCGGCAACAATTAGAGCTAATGCACCATATGCCCCCACCAGAAATAAATACATCCGTAATATCTGGTCACGCCTGGCGCCAATTGCCTTCATGATTCCTATCTGACGAACCTGCTGTGTCAGGATGGCAGATACCGTATTAACTAACAAAAAAGTACCTAACAACAATGACAGCACACCGAGAACCGTAAGCAGCATGATAAGGGCATTAATCACACTCTGCAGGGGATGTTCCCCGGGTTTATTCACCTGCAGCCAAAACACGGTTGTGTTGCCTTGTTCCAGCTTGCTCCAGGCCCGGCGCCCCACCGCCTCAATGGGTGCAGTTTCCTTGCCACTAAGCACCCAGGGCTCCACAACAAAATTTACCTGATCAAGCTGCCGCTCCACATCTAGCTTCTCAAGCGTATCCATGTTGATGTAGCCATAGGAACGACCGCTAAAAAGACTTGGCAGCTGACTGGGATCATATACTACTCCAGTAATTTTCAGATTTCGTTTGTGTCCATCAGCGGTTTCTACCTGAATACTGCCCCCCTGTGCCACCCCAAGTTCAGCAAGCGAAGACCGCTCCAGCAATACATCCCCATCCCCGGGCGGCCAGGCACCGGTTTGGCTTTTTATGATGTTAACTTTTTGCTCACTATAGTCTGGAATGGCCGTCAAATACATTTGCCGCCATTCACCGGCGGCAGTACGAACCCGCAAATCAACATTGCGACGGCCTTCAGCCTCTTTAACGCCGCGCAAACTGCGAATGCTGTCTACCAGTTCCTGATCAAATGGATCGGCATACAAACTAGCACTGGCCGGTGCTGCCGACTTCCAACTTAGAGTTAGGTCCCGATCAAACATGAGATAGGAACTATAGACCATTCCTACGGCAAAAACCCCAACCGAAATAGACAACACTACCAACAATGTCCTCAGCTTATTTCCCCATAAATCGGCTAAAACTTTACGCCACCGCGGTGAAAGCAGCCTATATTTAAACATAATTGCCACACTCTGCCGACTGGCTTGTCATAATCTGCCCGTCATATACAGTCAAAATCCTGCCACTCCGGCAGGCTAAATCATTGTCATGGGTTACCATTACTATGGTTTTCCCGCTAGCAGCCAGTTGTTTAAAAAGGTCAATAACGGTGGTGGCAGTACGACTATCAAGATTACCTGTCGGCTCATCTGCGACTAAGAGCGGCGGGTCATTCGCCAAAGACCGGGCAATCGCCACCCGTTGCTGCTGTCCCCCGGACAAATTCGCCGGTAACTTATGCGCCTGTTCGCCAACACCTACCAAATCCAGCAACTCACGCGCCCGTTCCGGTCTTGCCGCCCGATCATACATGTCACAAAAATCCATCGGCAGCATAACGTTTTCCAAAACCGTCAGCGTTGGAATCAACTGAAAAAATTGGAAAACAACCCCTACCGTCCGGCCACGCCAGATGGCAATCTGATTTTCGGTCAACGTATGTACAGGCATCCCGGCCACCCATACCTCGCCGCCAGTTGGCCTGTCAATACCTGTAATCATATTAATCAGCGTCGATTTGCCACTGCCGGATTTGCCCACGACAGCAACAAACTCACCTGCTGCCACCTGCAGGTTTATACCTTTTAACGCCTCAAAGTCACCGGCTGCCGTAACATAGGTCTTACGTACAGCTGCCAGCTCAACTGCTGCTGCTGCCAGACGAGTCTGGGGCAAATCGGTACTTACAAGTCCAGATAACCATTTTATTAGCATGATTTTCTCCTTATTCTGTTTTCTATGCTTAAACCTACTAATTCAGCCACGGATAAGCAGCGAGTCAACAAATGTCATCTCAAATTGCCTGGCCACACTCTCAGGCGATAAATTCTGGCTGATAATCAAATACGGCGTAGCTCCATCCAACGCAGCAAATAACGCTGTTGCCTGACTTTTGGGCTGGTGCTTGCGAAACTTTCCCGTTGCCAGCCCCCCGGTAAATAATCGCTCATAAAAAACAATCATTCTCTCACTATAGCTATTAATCAGCGGCCACATTGCCGGACAAGCTATAATTTTAGATAATGATAACAAGATAAATGTCATCTGCCGGGAATGAGTTGACCAATACTGCAGATACTCATGAATAAAATAGCGTAAGCCTTCCACCGGACAAGTTATTGCTCCCGTTGTTTTGATCAGTTCCCATATAGGTTCAAAATAGCTCCCGTTAGCGGCAATAAGAATCTCATCTTTACTGCCAAAATGATAATATAACCCACCTTTCGTCAGACCTGCCTGTTCAGCGATCGACTGCATGGAAGCCCCTTCATACCCTTTGGCTAAAAATTCACTAACTGCAGCTTCAATAATGTCTTCCATACGTTGTTCTTTAGGAGCCTTTTTCGTCAATTGCTACATCTCCGTTCCTTTAGAAACCTACCGTCGGTATTTATTGTAATGGCAGTTATTTACTTTGTCAATTACTACCACTTGTGTTGAGTGCATTAAAAATCGCTATTGCGCCCTTGAGGATACGGCTCTCTAACCGCTTATACTTTCCATCTGGATAAAAAAGCAGCTGCTTATCCAGATGATAAACAACCGCAACAATTATTCAATATCCTATTCCGGCAAAGCAATGGAGAAACCAATATGGGTTTGCTGCCAGCCAAGTCGCTGGTAAAAAGCATGCGACTGCTGACGAGCAAGGTTGCTTGACAATACAATTTTATAACAGCCGTTATCATGACACAGCTTGGTTGCACTCTCCATTAGTTTCGTGCCAATCCCCGCATTGCGGTATGGTGCCTCCACTACCACGTTCTCTATGGCTGCCCAAGGACAGCCCCCATGCCCGATATTGGGAATAACAATCACGGTAAGAGTACCAATTACAGAGCCGGCAACCTCGGCCACAAGAAGATACTGCCGCGGATCTTGCAACAACCTCTCCCAAATTACGTCTTCAGCTTTTTCACTGCCCGGGTTGTGATGATAGGCTGACTCAAATTCTTGATATAGCGACAACACCTTGGTCAAATCCCAACGCTTGGCTTTTCTGATAGTAATACTATCCAGACTCATTTAGGATACACACCGATCGCTGGATTTGACCAATGCTTGCGTAGTAAGCATCGCCCGGCGGTACTGTTCGCGATATCGCGGCCGTAGTTCTACCGTTATCACGCCCTGGTAGTCAGGCAGCCTGCTGATGATCTCCTGGGCCGGAACGTCCCCCCAGCCGATCGGCATATGCATATCGCCGCGTCCCATGCCAGCCAGCTCATACTGTTTACGCTCCCAGGATGTAGAGGCCAGACCAAAGTTATCATGTAAATGGATATGACGCACATAGGGAGCTACCTGAGTAACACTTGGCAGCAGGTCGTATCCATAATAGCACGCAGCCAGATAAGCATGCCCGGTATCTAGCGTCACTCCAATCTGACTGTGGTTTACCTCCCGCACCATCTTTGCTAATGCTTCCAGTGACTCAGCATAGCAATAGTCTGAAATATTAGTGTAAGGACGGGCGTTCTCCACCGCAATGGTGATTCCAAATTGCTCTGCCAGTTGTCCCATTTCCCGCAGCCAAGCACACTCCTGCTGCCACATGATGGCTCGCTCTTGCGAAGTAGGGTTCTGCCTGGTTGCAAGCAAAAAATCCTCCTCCGGAATATAACGGCCTGCATGGTAAACCATGATTTCCGCATTGACAGCTGCGGTAAACTCCAGACTGGCAATAAATCCGAGCCGGTTTACCGGATCTGCGGCCATTAGGTTCAGCGGATTAAGCCCATGCACAGTATAACGAAATGGGTAACGATCTAGCAGTTCTTTGACCTCAATCACTCTTGTCCGGTCAAGCCTGCCACCATAAATAGCACCTACCCCATGGGGGGAAAGTTCGACATAACTAAAACCCTGTTCTTGATAATAATCGAGTTCTCGTTTTAAGACTGCCAGGCTGCCATCAATTACTGATGCGTCAGCATTTATCGCAATGCCCTTGATATTCACACCGAACCCCTCCTCTAACAAGCCGATTGTTCTGCACGATCTTCAGGCAAAGTTACCCGGTAATTCATACCATAAACAGGTATGCCACCTACCACCGTGTTAGTTACCACCGGTGTATTGTTACGTTTGCGGACAATAATAACATCGCCGCATTTTCCTTCCTCTAAACTACCGACATCTTTTAGGTGCAGCGCTTTGGCCGGTGCCGTGGTAGCCATAGCAACCGCTTCGCTAATACTTATCGTCTGATCTGCCAATAGAAATACAGCATGGAGCATCGACGGCGGATAATAGTCGGAACATAATATATTCGCACTGCCGGCAGTAATTGCATCAATGGCTTTCATGCCTTTGCCTGTCGAGCCTCCACGTACTATATTTGGCGCCCCCACACTGACATCCACCCCGGCTCTCCGGGCGGCAGCGGCTGTCGGAAGGTTAATGGGAAATTCACTCAGAGTCACTCCGTGCTGTTGATAATAGCTAATACTGTCGGCCGAATCGTCATCATGAGAAGCTAATGGCACACCTGCTGCGCGGGCCTCTTGACTCAGCCGCACTACACATTCTCCGGCGTTCATTCGCCCTTGTTCTTTGAGAGCTAAAATCTCTCCAATCTCATCTATTGGTAGGTGATACGTTTTTTCCAGGTAGCGCCGATAATCTTCAACCGTGGGATATTGCCCTTGTCCGGGTGTATGATCCATGAAGGATAACAGGTCCACAGCTCCCTCGGTAATCAAATACCGGATAACATCCACAGCTTCAAAATTTGTGATCTCAAACCGCAAATGAATTTTGTTCCTGATACTAGCATAGTCGCGAGCCATTCCCACAATAGTCCGGATACAATCGGCAGCAACTTGGTCTGCCCGCACTCCATACTGTGCTCCGGCCAAAGAAAAAGAATGATACATAGTGGTAATTCCCTGCCCGGCTAGCTTTTTTTCCAACTCACCAAAAGCTACCTCGGTAGTAAAATACGCACCAGGACGGGGTTCCAGCTCCTTTTCAATGGCATCACTGTGGGTATCAATAAAACCCGGTAATATAAAACCACCCTGAGCATCAATAATGATGTCGGCGGAGTGGCCATAGTGATGACTCTGGCGTCCGGCCATGGTAATCATCCCATTTTCAATTATTACTTCGCCATTTGGAATCACCCTGTCAGGCAAAACTAATTTGCCGTTGTTCAGCAGTATTGTACTCATACTACCTCCCGCATACGTTTGATTGACTTACACTGCCCTGCTTGCATGGTAAATACCTTATCCACCAAACTGCGCATACTCTCCAGATCATGAAAGATACCGATGATGGTAGTTCCCTGCTGTTTAAGGGCCAGCAAGGAGCGAATGACAACCTTTTTGGTCTCATTATCTAAGGAAGCTGTCGGTTCATCTAAGAGCAGCAGGCGTGGCTCCGTAATTAGCGCCCGCGCCAAATTAATCCGCTGTTGTTCCCCACCGCTGAAGGTTGAAGGAAAAGCATCCCATAGTTTGGTGTCAATATTCATCATTCTCAACAGTTCATAAGCCCGCTCCCGTGCCGCATCTGACTGCCAGCCGCGCTCCCGCAGTTCCTCAGTGAGAATATCGGTGGCTGAAACCCTGGGAAGTACCTTGAGAAACTGGCTTACATAACTAATCTCACTGCTCCGGAGCGCAAGAATCTCTCGCTCGTTGGCTGTGACAAGATCGATTTCCCTACCGTCCTTAGTACGGTACCATACATTTCCACCCGAAGGTAAATAGGTTCGATAAATACATTTTATAATTGTCGATTTACCTGATCCGCTTGGCCCGGCAATGCCCATAAATTCTCCAGCCTTCATGGTAAAACTCACCTTGTCGCAACCTGGCAATGTTTTTTTATCCAGAATATGCAGTGTGAATTTTTTTGACAGACCCATCACCGTCAGGATTGTATTACTCATTACAACGCCTCCTTATAACATCGAATGAACTAACAGCTGGGTGTACTGATGCTGCGGATCTTCCAAAATTTGATCTGTCAACCCAATTTCCACCATGCGGCCATTTTTCATTACCGCAGTCCGGTCGGCCAGCATCCGGATTACACCCAGATCATGAGATACTACTACCATGGCAATACCGAGTTCCCGTTGAATTTCTTTTACTAAGTCCAGGACTTTGGCTTGAACAGACACATCAAGACCTGTCGTTATCTCATCCAGAAAAAGCAGTGGCGGATTATTGGCAAGCGCCTTGGCAATCTGCACCCGTTGCTGCATACCACCGCTAAAATGAGCAGGAAAATCATCCATCCGCGCTAACGGAACTTCAGTGCGTGCTAACAAATTTGCCGCCCGTTCGCGAATAGCCTGAAAATTATAGATATCTGCCGTTAACAGTTTTTCCGCAACATTACCGCCTGCTGTAAAATGGGGCTTAATTCCCAGCAGTGGATTCTGGTAGACCATGCCCATTAAGTGATTACGAACATGACGTTTACGCTGGGAAGTTTCCTGCAGCAGATTAACCCGTCCAGTCTGGTAAACAGCCAAATAGCTCTCACCATTGGAAGCTTCTTCATCAAAATAGAGACAACGTACCAGAGTGCTCTTACCTGAACCGCTCTCACCGACAATTCCCAGGATTTCTCCCTGCGCCAGGTCGAAGGAAATGTCATGACAAGCCACAATCGTACCACAGATCGGACAAATATTACTTTCATAGGCCGGCCCTGTCCGGACAAAACATTGCGGGCATCCCGGGCCATATATCTTAGCCAACCCGCGGACAGTGAGAACAATCGGATTATTCGCCAACATCCAAGCGTCCCTCCTTTTGTTCCCGAACTTTGTCACAGTGGCTGCTGTCTGAACAAAGGTGTATTTTTTTGCCGCTGCGTTCATCATATATCTCATTCATATAGGTATCAGTAGCACCACAGCGTATACATGCACGACCCGAAAAATCCTCAACCCGAAACTGATGATCTTCAAATTCCATAGGCTCAACCCGGGTATGCGGGGGTACCGCATAAATACGTTTCTCCCGCCCGGCGCCAAAAAGAAACAGGGTATCAGCCATGTTTAGCTTAGGCACATCCCAGCGAGGAATGGGTGAAGGATCAATCAGATAGCGGTGATTAACCAGTGACGGATACCTGGCTCCAATCGTGATTTCTCCCCATTTTACAATATCTTCGTAAAGAAAAACCCACATACGGCTATAGTCCATTTCTGCATGCATTTCCTGCGCCTTTGCCATACTAGCTTCCACAAACCGCAGCGGTTCAGGTATCGGAACCTGCAGCACAACAATCTGATTCTCATCCATTCGCTCTTCCGGAATACGATGGCGTGTTTGCAGGATGGTGGCTTCCCGGGTATTGAAAGTAGTCTTGACGCCGGTGGTTTTGGTTATGAGATTACGGATATTCACGGCATTGACACCGCCGTCGCAGCCTTGGTCAATCACCTTAAGTATGTCTTGGGGGCCAATAATCGCCATTGTCACCTGCAGACCACCAGTCCCCCATCCCCGGGCAATCGGCAGTTCAGGTGAGGCAAAAGGCACCTGGTACCCCGGTATGGCTACTGCCTTTAATGTCTTACGTCGTATTTCCCGCTTAGTGTTCTCATCTAAAAAGGCAAAATTATAGCCTGTATTTCGCTTACTTTGCCTGATGTTGAGCATTGTCTGCCTCCTCCTTCAATTGCTGTGATCGCCGCAAGCGATCAAGCGTGGATTGAAAGGTTACATAGTGCGGTAGCTTCCAATGATAAACAAAACCTGAGGCTTCAATGCCATCAATATGGTACAGAACAAATTCCTCATCTTCGGCAGGGGCCTTATGCGGCGATGTACTGCGCGTAGAACGATCCAAAATGCCCATAGACAGGGCCTTTAGTTCGTTATGCCCAAAACACAGACCATACCCAAGCGTAAGCTGTGGTTTTTTGGTCTTATCACCTTCTCCATATTGGGCAATAATCTCAGCTTCGGTAATCAGTATCCGGCCAACATAGAGTGGTTCCAGCCGCCCCGGACGCTGAATATATAACGGTACATAGCCTACCCGCAGTTCTCCGAGATAAGGATGAATATCGCCATAGCCCCTAATACAACTATAGGCCAAAGACATCATTGCCCCGGTTTCCCCCCTGGTCAGCGACTGTAGTTTGGCCGAACGCGCACTGGGAAAGGTAAGTGCCTGGCGGGTAATATCATAGACTTTTTCACTGGATTCCAGGCAAGTCAGCACGCCCTCCTGGCGCAATAAATCCACCACCTTCGGAAATGTGTCAGGCAGCCTTTCCGGCATTGTTCCCACACCGGCCTTGCGTAATACTTGTTCCATCTGGGTCCGGTCTTCCGCAAGCAGGGAAAAATCAACTAAACGCTGCGTATAATCGCGCGTGGGACCTAAAATTTGCCCTCCGGGAATTTCTTGAAAAGCACCGGATATTCGTCGTATCACTCGCATTTTTGTCGTATCAACAGCCAGCGAAATATAACGGCGCGGTTGCGTTGCACGATAGGCCCGCAAGATAAAGGAAGCTTCAATACTATCGCCCTCGGCTTGCTTGATTGCCAACGCCGCGATAGTAGGGGCATAGAGCGAGCCTTCTCCCATAACTTTATCAACAGCTAACCGCAGTTGATCTCGGATTTGATCTACTCCCAACGGCTCGGATTTACCTTTTAAGCGAAAATACGCTAACAACTTTTCCGTATTTAAAATGGCTTCCGAGCCTCCGGAAACTGCTACATATCCCATTAGGCCTCTCCCTCCCATCGCACTGTGCTAGACCGGGGAATACAGGCTATGTTACCACTATCATCAGCATAAATCATATCAACACCCACCGGATATTCTTGATTCAGGCTGACCATTATTTCCAGATTGCGGTAATGCATTCCCTCTATTACCAGTTGGGATGTCCCCGCTATTCCCGGTCCGGTCAGGGTTAACGGTATACCTTTACCCTGGACACAAAGGCGGTGAACCATGAAAAGAACAGTTGCACCTTTTTCCGGAGACAGAAGGGTTCCACAGTTCACATCCTGCAATTCCGGTAATACCCTGTCAGCACAAGCGATGATAAATTCTGCGCCGCATACCGGACAATTCCTGGCGCCGGTATTAAGGGTAAGGTATTCAGAAATATCCTGACTATAGGACGCCAAATGAAAATTAGTTTCGCTATCAAGCATGGTCAGGGCAATGGCCGCTGCTGCTTGATTCAGGCCTTGGGGCGGCTTACTATTCAGTTGACAAAGCGCATTGATTTTACCGGGGCGGGCCATGGCATCTAAGGTCTGGCGGTATATGCGCTGGGTATCAAATACTTTATCAAAGCTATGCTCAATCACCATTTATCCCTCCATGATTGCGAATCGCACACGGGTTGCCGCAATGAGTGACTCCTCTTGCTCATAATGTGCCAGGACCCGTTGCTCTTCCTCGGCGATCACCTTGCGAATCTCGCCTGCCTCGGCCACATCAGCCAGTAGTGCCGCGTCAATAATCGCCGCACATAATGCCCGGATATAGTCATCTTCCATCGCCAAACCAAAACCAACTATGCCATCAATACTTACAGTTGCCTCAGTCATAAGCACTTCCCCTACATAAAAGGGCGTCTGTCCGACACTATCCAATACCTGCATCATGGTCATACAGGTTTCCGGTTGTTGTAAAACCTTGATTTCATGCCTGTCAGCAATCATTTCAGCCAGCGATTGCCACACCGTAAGTTCTCCCTCGGCCAGTATTTCTCCAATATCCATCATTTCACCCCGTTTACAGTATTCTAGCCCTGATGTAGGAAGAGACATAGTCCACAAAAGTTACCATGACTAGCACAACGATAAGAATGGTTGTCATGTCCTCATACATAAACAGACGCATACTTGTAATTAATTCAAAACCAATGCCGCCTGCTCCCACAATTCCCAAAATAGTGGCTGAACGAAAGTTGAGCTCCCAACGATACAGACACAAAGTCACGAAATCAGGCAATACCTGTGGTAAAATGGCATAGGTGATAACCTGCCATTTACTCGCTCCGGTAGCCTGCAATGCCTCTACCGGTCCATGGTCAATGTTTTCAATGGAGTCTGCCAAAAACTTGCCCAGCATCCCGACAGAATGAAAGGCCAGGGCTAAAACCCCTGGAAAAGGTCCTAAGCCTACAGCAGCAACAAAAATCAGCGCAAATATAATCTCCGAAATGGAACGGGTGGCATTTAGAATAAAGCGACTGCTATTATACAAAAAAACATTGGGAGAGGTATTGCGAGCAGCCAACAGACCAAAGGGAAGAGTAGCAAATATAGCCAGCGTTGTTCCCCAAATAGAAATTTGGATAGTTTCGATAGTCGGTTGGATCAGCCGCGGCAATATACTTATATTGGGCGGCAACATCCGTCCGAGAATATCAATAATATTGGGCAGACCTTTGGCCAGTTCCGCCACACTAAGATTCGTGCCATTAGCACTCCATATATAGATTCCAAGACACGCGGCAATAAGAGTCAGTTGCTTCAGCATCGCCCCGGTACTCTTAAACCAGGGTATCGGCGGCTTAAGCAAACAATAATTTGACTTAGGCGTGGGCATAACTCACCTGCTTATAGCACATCTCCTCGTTCTCAGGCCCTGCCTCCATGCCGTAAATCTGCTCGACATCGCCCTCGGTGAGCAAGGTTGCCTGCTGATCGAAAACAATGTCTCCCTCTCTGATGCCAACAATTCTTTCTGCATATTTGGTTGCAAGTTCAATATTATGCAGACTTACCACCACCGTTATCGCATCCTGTTTATTAATTGTCTGCAGTATGTCCAAAACCCGGTCTGCCGATTTGGGATCTAAGCTGGCTACCGGTTCATCGGCCAGGACAATAGCCGGACATTGGGCTAACGCTCTGGCAATGCCGACACGCTGCTGCTGCCCACCGCTTAATTGATCGGCACGCTGATACGCTTTATGTTCTAATCCCACCCGCTGCAGACAGTGCAGCGCATAATCAATGTCCTGTTGGGAAAAGAATTTAAGACAGCTGGTAAATACGTTGGTGTGGGCCAAGCGGCCGCATAGTACATTTTCCAGAACGGTTAACCGTTTAACCAGGTTAAACTGCTGAAAAATCATGCCTACTTTGCGGCGAACATTTTCAAGCTGCAGGGTTTCATGTACTGGAACACCATGGACAACGACGCTGCCTGAGGTTGGCTTTACAAGACCGTTAATACAACGCAATAATGTGGATTTACCGGCACCGCTAGGTCCTAATAAGACCACAAATTCGCCTGGTTTTACTGCAAAGTTAATATTTTTTAACGCTTTAGTCCCGGTGTACTCTTTGTACAAATTGCTAATCTCAATCATGGCGTACCTCCTCATTAATTACCTGGTTTTACTTTATTTCTTTGACAAATCCAGGTTGAGAATCTTGGCGGTTTCACGAATTACATTGTAATCAGCGTCTTTAGCCGGAGCATAGTCTTCTACCTTACCGCCATAAGCACGTAAAGCAGCTGGATCTTCTTTAGCGACTTCCAGAAAAGCCTGTTTAATCGTTCCTTTTAGCGTTTCAGGCAAATCCTTACGCCATGCCCAAACCGAGCCCGGAATAGGATCAGATTGGTAAATTATCTTAATGTCCTGGTCACTAATTAGGTTTTTTTCTTTCATATTGCCGTAAGTAATATCGTCCATTGAGGCTGCATCCACTTTGTGGTTTTTTACCGCTAACGCCGCGGCATCATGCCCCCCTGCATAGACTACACTTTTGAAATCTTTATCTGGATCAATGTCATTCTTTTTGTAGACGGAGCGTGGAATCAAATTACCTGATGTTGAGGCAGGGTCGACAAAAGCATAGGTGCGTCCCTTGATATCAGCTAATTTTTCAATACCACTGTCAGGAGAAGTAATGACAAGGCTCTTATAAGAAGTACCTGAACCTTTGCGTTTCTCTACAGCATACGCTTCGGCATTGGCCTTGTCTGCAGCCAACACATAAGAAAACGGTCCAAAATAGGCAATGTCCAGTTTGCCGCCCCGCATAGCTTCAATTACTCCCGAATAGTCTGTGGCGACAAAAAGTTCTACCGGTAACCCGGTCTTTTTCTCTAAATAGTTTGTAAGCGGCTTATAGGCTTCCCGTGTTTTCTGAGCATCTTCGGCAGGAATTGCGCCAACGCGCAATACTTTCATTTCTGGTACCGGCTGAGCAGTGTTTTTTGCGCCCGACCCACAACCTGCCATAACCACCGTCAAAACTAACAGACATAGACCAAGAAATAATCCAACCTGTTGCTTTTTCATCATAACCCTCCTCAAATTTCACCAAGCTATACTTAGTTTTGCAAGGTCTCCACGATAGCAAGCAAGATTATATTCAATCAGGATATCATCCTGGGATTTTAGAACATTCTCCACCTTGATAACCGGCATATTACCCGGAATCTCTAATGCCAGTGCTTCTTCCTGGCTGGGAAAGCTAGCCCGCAGCGTAGATTTGACCCGCCGTGGATTGATACCATATTGCTCAATAAGCAAGGATAACGTTTGGAAATTGGCAATGCGGTCAAACAGGCCGGGAAAATATTTTGCCGGCAGGAATACCTGAGATAGTAAAAATGGTTTGTCATTCACAAACCGCAGCACATGGAGACAGTAAACCGACTCATCAGCCCCAAGTGCCAGCGCTTCTTTAACAACCGTTGGCGCAATCATCTCAACAGCCCGGAAAATTTTATTACTGGGTACTTTCCCAGCTTTCACTATATTTTCGGTAAAGCGATTTTTTGTCGACAACTGATACTCTATGGAATCTAAGGGGGCCTTAGCTACAAAGGTTCCTTTGCCTTTGAGCCTATATAAAACCCCAATCCGGCATAGTTCATCAATTGCCTGACGGATGGTATGGCGGTTAACCTGATTGGCTCTGCTCATTTCCATCTCTGTGGGGATTTGCTGCCCTTCTTTATAAAAGCCGGCTTCTATCTGTTGTTGAATACTACTCATTAACTGCCGGTAATAGGGGATACCATTTTCTCGATCAACCATTCTTGCACCCTCTCATCCGGATGTCTAGACCTGTCCTGTATATCATTTGTGCCGCTCTTATAAAGAGCGGCACAAATGATATGTTATCTATTTTTTAGGGGAGTAGGGATATATAACTTACTTGTCTTTATTATGTCATAGTATGCACAGGCTTGTGTTAACCTGATGTTAATTAGTGGTTAATTCTGCCGATCATCCTGATTATAAAAAAAGCGCTATCGCTCTTTGTGCTCAAAATGGGGGTGCCTCAATTCATTTTGAGGCACCCCTTGGTGACTGCATATGATTATTATAAATTAAGAATGCTATAAGCATTTTCGTTCTGGACATCGGTGATAAACGGAATTTTAGTTTCTCTTTCAGTTTCCCGGTTGCCGGCATAGATGTCCGTCCTGGCGATTTCAGTCATGGAGAATTTACGGGCACCGGTCATCAATTGCTGCAGTCCGGCATTAAGTTTATCAGCACAAGTCCACATAGCAATTGCGCCATAAGGAATGTTCTTCATTTCGTCTTTACCAACTTTTTTCTGTACGTCATGATAACCGGCAAAGATTTCTTGCGGCGACGAGCCGTATTCTTTGAAGCTGACCGGCAGGGAATCCCAGTTGCCGCTAACAGCAACTTTTCTTTCAGGGTGTAAAGCCCCTTCAATATTAGAGCCTAAGAAACCCGGTATCATAATAGCTCTACCCATACAGATTAGCTTAACGAAAGGAGCACCAAGCGCAAGTGCTTTAAACATATGGTCTTCTCTGGCAAGTCCGCCGCCAAAGGCAAGGTCAACCACCTTGTTTCCCTTGTTGGCAAGTACTGTAGCATATTCGTAAGCTTTACTATGTAATAGTATGGAAGGCACACCCCATGCTTCCATCATGTTCCAGGGGCTCATGCCTGTGCCGCCACCAGAACCGTCAACTGTCAGCAAATCCAATTTGGCATCTGTCGCAAACTTGATCGCCATCGCCAATGCTTCCATACCATAAGAACCTGTTTTTAACGAAATTCTCTTATAGCCGAGGTTTCTCAAATATTGAACATTGCTCAAGAAAGCTTCTCTAACTTGGCCGGCTGAAGACAGGTTAGTATAGCCAAGTCTGCTATGGCGGGCAAACGACTTAATAGCACCATGTTTATAAGCTTCCTGAACCTCAGGTACGGTCGGATCAGGATCAACAATATAACCTCTGTTCTTCAAGAAGATAGCATAATCAAGGTCTGTAACCTGGATCTCCCCGCCGATATCTTTGGCGCCTTGACCCCATTTGAGTTCAAGTACAACTTTATCGCCATATTTATTGATGATATATTCAGCAACACCATTTCTAGTGTCTTCAACATTCATCTGAACAATGATCGCGCCATAGCCGTCATAGTAGCGTAAGTAGCAGTCAATCCGCCGGTCAAGCTCAGGCGCTGCGGTTATTTTGCCATTGCCGATAACCGAAGCCTTATCAACACCAACTACATTCTCACCAATAACAATGGGAATACCTACAAGTGCAGCGCCAACAGCAAATGATTCCCAATACTTTGCAGCGATAAACGTTGAACCCAGAGCACCGGTCATCAGAGGCATTCTGGACTTAGTTTTAATTTCATTACCAAATTCGCACTCGGTACTAACATTCGGAAATATACAATCGTCTTGTGAGTTTGACAGGCCATTTGGCAAACCTTGAGCACCATAATTATAGCCTTGAACACGTAAAGAGTTGTAAGACACGCCTACATGAGTGGTATTGCCGCTGCCTGCAGTTATAGCACCAAAGTCACGAGGATATAACAACTTTCTGCCCCTAATACTTGACAGCCAAGTTTCACATTTGCCATGACAATCTGCCCTGCATAATGTGCACAAGCCTGATTCAGCAGGATTACCCCTGTTTATCGTTCCTAATACATCGTTATCCTTTCTCACTTCCATCCTCTCCTTAACTAAAATTTGTAACTATTGTATAATATACACATACTTTTAATCTCTGTCTAGTACACTTTTACGATGTATTTTGTATACTTTTCCACAAAGAGAATCTATTGGAAAAATCAAAGAGAGGACATAATGCAGCTTAACTAGCAATAACAATTAAACAAGCGACTGCTCATTTAAATGATGAACAGCCGCCAAAAATTATGTTTTCTTGCTCTCTACCCATACTGCTTTGTATTTTTATAATAATTTATGCTCAGTACCTTGCATTGTTACATAGTGAGTGTTACCATATAGTAAATGGGTATAAAAGGAAGTGATATTTATTAATGCTCAGTTTAAGAAAGGTGCGCTGGAAATGTGTGTGCTTGTGTTGGCTGCCAAGCAGGATACTTATGGTTATGAGTTAGCGCATAAAATCTCGGAAAATTTTCAGATTGCTGAGGGAACCATTTATCCACTATTGCGCAGAATGACGCAGGAAGCATATTTTGAGACCTATCTCATCGAATCATCAGAGGGACCACCGCGAAAGTATTATCGACTGACAGCTACAGGCCGTATGTACATGCAAGACATAATTAAAGAATGGCGTGAATTTTGCAGTGGGGTTGACCGTATTATTGCAGAGGGAGTGGGAGAATGACCAAACAGGATTTTTTTGGAAAGTTAGAAATGGCTCTAAAAAACATCCCGGCACAAGAACGGCAAGATATTCTTTACGATTATGAGGAACATTTTATCAGCGGCGTTGCCAACGGTAAAAGTGAGTCTGAAATTGCCACTGCTCTCGGAAATCCAGAGGCAATTGCTAAAGAAATCCTTGCTGATTATCATGTCACGCAAGCGGTAGAGAATATCTCCATTACTACTATTGTCCGGGCTGTACTTGCTACGGTTAGTTTAGGTTTTTTGAATCTGGTGTTTGTATTAGGACCGCTTATTGGCGTTGTTGGCGTACTCGTTGCTTGTTATGTTGTCGCTATTGTCTTGATTTTGATTCCTGTGCTGCTGCCGCTAAGGGCTGGTTTTCCGAGCGGTTTAGGCGCTATTTTATCGTGGCTTTTTACATCCATGATGACAGTGGGGACTGGTACACTGCTCGGATTAGGTATGATACTGGTAACTCGCTGGGCTGGCAAGGTATTTATAAAATACTTACAGTATAATGTGCAGATTATTAGGGGGAAATAAGGATGGACAGAGTGCTAAAAAAAATTTCAATCATTGCGGCTGTTGTTTTGATGATTGGCCTTAGCGGCAATGCCGCCTTATTTATGTTTGGTCAGTGTAATGATACTTATATGGCTGCCGGTCAAACCAGAATATCAGATACGTATATGGTTAAATCATCAGCCGCCAAAAACTTGGAAATAGCTATTAGTTCCGGCGATGTTCGCGTGCTGCGTTCTGATGTAGTTTATCCTACTATTCGAATTTCTGGCTGGTCGCCTGCTGGTAATTTGCACACCGAAGACCTGGTGCAAGAAGAAATGTGGGGAGACATTTTGTATCTTAAAATCGGTAACCAAAAGAAATGGCTCGATTCTTTGCTATTTCCCTTTTGGGGCAAAGGGCCAAAAATTAGTTTTGAATTGCTTTTGCCGCCCCAAGAGTATGATGCACTAACTTTACACCTAAGTTCAGGCAGTTTGGTGATAGATTCCCTGGAGACAGGAATATTAAAAGTAACTATGAGCTCAGGAAGGCTTAAAATGGGAAACTGTAAAGCCGACGAAATATCCGTAATAGCTTCATCTGGTCATGTTGAAATTAAAAATACCACTGGTAAGCTTAATGTCGAAAGCAGTTCCGGACATGTTGAGGTCAGTCTCAATGAGCTTGTTAATGATGCGGTATTTCAAAGTGAATCAGGATATTTAGCAATCCATGTCGGGGCTGTCTCTACGCCATTTAAAGTAGAAGCTATGGCATTGTCAGGCAACATAGATATTGATTTGCCGAAAGCCGGTTATCAGGTGCATGGTACCAACTCCTTTCAAGGACATAGTGGTCAGGGAGACGGACCACTTGTAAAAGTAGATATTAGTTCTGGACACGCCCGAATTTGGTAAAAATATGTCCGGGATGGATCGCGACTACTGCCGCTTACCAAAATAGCTGCTGCAGATAATTTTATCAGCCAATTCCCAGCCTATTACGGCAAGCGAGTGCTCCTGTTCGCTTGCCGCTGTGCCGACAAACTGGCCATCAGCCAATACAGCGAAATCTTTGCCAGTATTGAGCAGGTTTCTCCCCATAGCTGTATTCACATATTCATTTTCCTCAATCCCCATCAGATAGGCGACAGTTGGCAAGATATCAATCTGCCCCCCACTTGTTCTAATTTCCTGACCTTTCAGGTCTTTCTGATAGATAATTAGCGGCACCTTGTGTTGATTATCCTGCCACCAAGCTTCGGCAGGTGTGATAGCGCTTATTTCCTGGGAATAAAATTTGTGTACGCCAGTATGATCGCCATAAATTACCACAACTGTGTCATCCAGCAGCTTTCCTTGCTCCAATAATGTCAGCAGATTCCCTATTTGCCTATCGGTATAACGCACGGTTTGGAAACTCTTTCCCAGCATGGTACCGGCAATTTTATCATCAAGCACAAGTTCCTTATAGTTGTCAGGCAGCTCATAGGTACTGTGATTTGTCAACGTAATCATAAATGCTAGAAAGGGACTACGCTGCTCCTGAAGGATGGGAACCACCTGACGAAAAAACGAGCCATCACTTAAGCCTAACCCAATTTGTTCCTCCATAATAAAGTTTGAAGAATCCAAACATAACTTGTAACCAATAGACTCCATGTTATACTGCCAATTCCAATAGGATTTATTATCAGGGTGAATCGCCAGTGTCATATAGCCCTGCTTATCCATAAGTTTGGGCAATGAGTTATAAGTATTGTTAGGATAGCGGAAATATTCAGTGCCCCGGCGCAGCGGATAGACAGACGTATTGGCCATGAACTCCGCATCCGCGGTAGTGCCATTGCTAACCTGCTCATAGAAATTAGAGAAATACAGGCTGTTATTTAATAGTTGGTTCAGGTTGGGCGTAATCTCCTGACCGTCAACAGAATTTTTCAAGTAAAAGTTTTCTAAGGATTCTACCTGAATAAAAATAAGGTTTTTACCAGCAAAAAGGCCTTTGTACTCATTATCAGGCCGGACTTCCTTTTTTTCATTGTACCAAACAGCAATTGCCGTTTTTTCGGGCTCACTAAGTACCAGTGGCCGGGAATCGGCAACATAGGTATAGGCATCAAAAAGGTGATACCCTATAGGTGATAAACCGGTCACCGTTTGACTGGGAGCCCAGCACATGGCGAAAAGGAACTGTTTCTCGCCGCGTGCTGGCGATACATCAAACACATAATGGGCATAAAGCAAATAGCCGACAGCAACACTGAGCAACAGCCCAGCCAGCCGCTTGTTGCTTGCCGGTAACTTACCGCGCTTGTAAGCTAAGCCAGCAATAATCAGCAATACCGGGAAATCTAAAAACAGCAGGATATCCTCGTACTGGCTCATAGACCAAATACTACTGCCGAGATTAGTTAGGTTCGCCGCCTGGCTGACAACATGCACGGAGAGAAACATGCCAAAAGCCCTAAAATACCAGAGATCAAAGAGCAAGAGCAAGGAAAACAAGGCATTGCAGAGCAGCAACAGCCACAGGCGGTGCTGTCCCTTTAGGGTGAAAACCAAAGCTAGCGGGATAATAATAAAGGCCAGATAAACATTGTAGGTAGGTACAACCGACCAGACATCGGCGAAAGCGGCCTTAAAAAATTCCGTGCAATTTACAACACCGATTACGAAGACTGATTTAAACAATAAGGCCCATAAGGTACAAAACCATAACAGCCAGAATTCATATGCTTTGGTCATAGCTTGCTAATCTCTAACATCCTTGCTTTGCCGCAGAGCACCTGGTCCATCCTGTGCCACAGCGACTTCGGCCTCACCAAAGGTTTTCATGTCATTTAGCATATGCAGCGTGGCGTTAATTACCGACATCCCAAGTGCTGCACCTGTCCCCTCTCCCAGATTCATTTTAAGTTGGATATAGGCCGGTACACCAAGCAATGCCAAGGCTGTCTCATGGGCTGGCTCAGCAGCAAAGTGGGAGCCTATCAAATAGGGCTTAACATCTGGAACCAGATTAATGGCAATCAGGGCGGCCGCACTTGTGGCTAAACCGTCTAACACCACGACCGCCCGCCCGGCCGCAGCCCCCAGAATAACGCCTACTAACCCGGCGATAGCAAAACCACCTACCTTAGTCAAAATATCCAAGGGATCAGCAGTATTTGGGCGGTTGACTGCGATGGCTCTATTGACAAGTTCTGCCTCCTGTCCAGTCAAGCCAGGTAGTGGACGATCCTGGCAGCAGGCGACAATTGCCATAGCGGCAGCCAAACCGCCCAACCCCATTTCGCCCAAGCCGATCACCTGGCAGCCGCGCGCAATCTCTGCTTGTGCTATTCTTACTCCCACTTCAATGGCTTGTATCGCTTGTTCGCGAGTCATAGCCGGACCTTCGGTACTATTGCGGCTGCCATAAGCCAGCTTTTTCCGGCATACTACCGGCGAGTGCGGCAGGTCGGCTGCAACACCAATATCTACCATAATTAGTCTGGCCTGAACATGGGCGGCAAACACCTGGATGGGCGCCTGCCCCTGACAAAAGCCGGTCAGTCGAGCTGCTGTTGTCAGTTGCTGTTGGTCAGTTGCAATTGCTATGCCATTATCAGCGGCCATAATAATGATGCTTTTTTCCAGCGCCCGTGGCCGTGGATTGCCGCTAATTCCTGCCAGCTTACAGGCAATGTGTTCAAAGGAATGCAGACTATTTAACGGCTTGGTCAGATTATCGACCCGCCGCTGACACCGTTCCATCGCTATACTATCAAGTGGTTTTATGGCTGCAATTAGTTCTTCAAGCATTGGCTTTGCCTCCCCTATTATTTAGCAGCTTAATGGCCACATAGAGCATATCGACAACCATTGAAGCCCCAATACCCTCCCCTAGCCGGACTCCCAGCTCCAGGCAAGCTTCTAACTGAAGCTGACGCAACGCAATAATATGAGCCGGTTCACCGGACAGGTGCGACGCAAACATATACTCTTTGCTCAGAGGATGAATGGCATTGGCGATTAAAGCCGCCGCCGTCGTGTTGAGCCCGTCAATGACGACAGCGCAGCGGTTGGCGGCTGAGCCAAGAATTACGCCGGCTAATGCACCTAGTTCAAATCCACCCACTTTGGCTAGAACATCTAATCCATCCTGAGGATTCGGTTTATTCACAGCTAAAGCCTGACCGACAATGTCCATCTTGGTTTTAAGGCGGCTGTCTGATATCCCGGTGCCCCGCCCGGTAACTTTCTCCGGAGCGAGACCGGTGAATGCTCCAACAATGGTAGCGCTGGACGTGGTATTACCAATGCCCATTTCCCCCAGGCAAAAACAACTATAGCCATGTTTCACCCGGTCATTAACAATATCAATGCCTGTTTCCACTGCTTGGATGGCCTGCTCACGCGTCATCGCCGGGCCTGCGGTAAAATCCTGTGTGCCATAGGCAATCTTGCGATGCCACAGTCCCGGAACATATGACAGATCGCCAGCAACGCCCATATCAACCACAACCATATCAGCACCGCAGAAGTTCGCAAAGGCATTGGCACTTGCACCTTGGGAGATAAGATAATTGGCTGTCATATGAATTGTTGTTTCTATCGGATAGGCACTCACCACTCGTCTGGCTACCCCATGGTCAGCTGAAGCTACCACCATACAAGGCTTAGGCAGTGCCGGATTCAGCTCGCCTGTTATCCCCGCATACTGCTCAACCATATCTTCCAATCGTCCCAGGCTGCCTGCTGACTGTAACACACCTGCCAGTCTAGTCTTTACCTGATCTTTAATTACTGTATCCGGCCTCATAATTTTCGCTACTGTTGCTTGCAGTAAACTCATAATAACCTCCATTATTTCTCTGATTCAAAAACAAAAGGCTTTTTTGGTTAAGCCCAAAAAAGCCTTCTTGTCCATGAAGGATGGTTGCGGTATAAGGCAGGTCTCCTGGCTCCCAGTTCATTAACTCTTACGCCTTCCCCTTGACGAGTGGCCGTGTAAGATCTCCCTGGTACAGTGGTGGGCCCGCGCCTATGTATAGTCTTCCCATACTCAGACTTCCCTATTCTCCCCTTAAGGGGCACCTTAGCCGAAAAATATGTGTATTTTTATGGTCATTATAACAGACGGCCTTACTACCGTCAATAAACTTATAAAAAATAAGCAGCCACTTAACTAAGTGACTGCTTATTATGTGATTAACCGTTTACGGTTTTACAGTGGCTTTAAACATTTGCTTGCCATCTTTCATCTCAATGATGACGGCATTTTTTACAGCATCATGGGTGGCATTTAAGGTGGTCGAGCCAGTTACGGTCATAAAATCCTTAGTCGCAGCTAATGCTTCGCGAATTTTAGCCGGCTCAGTGCTGTTGGCACGTTTAATGGCATCAATTAACACATTAGCAGCATCATAACCAAGTACTGCCAAGGCGTCAGGTGCCTGGCCATACTCTTTTTTGTAGGCCTCAACAAAGGCTTTGGATTCGGCGCTGGTGTCATCCACAGAGTAATGATTAGTGAAATAGGTATTATCTAAGGCCGCCGGAGTACCGATTTCTACTAATTTCGGTGAATCCCAGCCGTCGCCGCCAACCATAGGAACAGTAATCCCCATTTCACGGGCTTGTTTAACAATTTTACCTACTTCTTCATAATATCCCGGTACATACAGAATGTCAGCATTGAGTGCTTTGACCTTGGTCAAAATGGTTTTGAAGTCCTGGTCTTTTTGCAGATAGGCTTCTTCGGCAAGTACTGTACCGCCGCCTTTTGTAAAGGCATCCTTGAAGAAAGCAGCTAAGCCTTTGCTATAATCACTGCTGTTATCAACTAAGATTACAGCTTTTTTGAGTTGTAAGGTATTAAGTACAAAGTTAGCACCAACAGTACCCTGGAAGGGATCAATGAAACATACCCGGAAGGTATAGTCTTTTACTTTATTGGTTTTTTCATCAACAGTTACCTTGGGGTTGGTGGCACCTACTGCCAGAAAAGGAATTTTGGTTGCTTCAGCTACACTGGAAGCAGCAATGGCATTTGAGCTGGCAAACATCCCGGTAATAGCAACAACTTTATCTTGGGTTGCCAGTTTAGTCATCGCATTGGCAGCCTCTGAGGGCTCACTTTTGTTATCAGCAACAATCGCTTTAATCTGTTTGCCAAGTACACCACCTTTGGCATTGGCT
Organism: Sporomusa sp. 246TCP1; assembly: GCF_057319775.1. NCBI lineage: Bacteria > Bacillati > Bacillota > Negativicutes > Selenomonadales > Sporomusaceae > Sporomusa > Sporomusa sp. 246TCP1. Next base: position 3,895,801 of record NZ_CM170492.1, read on the forward strand.
TCTTTAATCGCCATTTTGGCACCATTGGCTGACGAGGTACCCATGGTGGCATTACCACCAGTCATTTCATTTAATACACCAATTTTGATTTCATTAGATGATGTACCGCCACAGCCGGCTAAAACACCGGTAATTAGCAGTACTGCTGTTAGCACAGCTACCATTTTTACACTTGACCTACTCATTTTGTAAATTTCTCCCCTCTTTTTTGGCCACAATACCTTGCCTTGCATCTCCAATCCCCGCATAAAGTGAGCCTGATAACGGCACTCTCCAACGAATGGTTTCAGGCTCAGGAAATGTTGGCCTTCCAAATACTATAAAAAGTATCCTGTCTAAATACTTTTATAGTATTTTTTTAACCTTGTTTACTATAGTTCTACATTATATTACATCCGCCGAGCTTTTTCAAGATAATTAGTGATAGCTATCACTAATTATCTTGAATTTCTTCACTGTTTGTCTACTATATAAATACAATATTATCATTCGTCTTCTCAACGTGCTATATCGCTGATGTTTTATCTCATTACAACTCCAGCACTTTCCAGCCAGACAAAAAATAACTGTGCCCATCCCTCGTCTTCGGGATGGGCGATAAGTAAGCAATATTAGTTTTTCTGAGCTGCGATAAGTTCTGCAATTCCGGTCTCTTTTACTATTTTCGTTAATTTCTTATTATCAGCTATCCATCTGTCACCAAAATCCTCTGGCCCCAGATAATGGACTGGCATTCCCAGTTTCTCCATATTCTCTTTGAACTCAGGGTCATTGATCATTTCCCTTAGCCCTGATATCAATCTGGCCTTTTCAGCTAGCGGCATTTCTTTAGGGGCTGCAATTCCGTTCCAAAAATTAAAAGCTACATTGATTCCCTGTTCCTTGAAGGTTGGCACATCCTCAAAGCCTGGGAGGGTTAATCTATTTTCCTCTGCAACTCCCAGTATTCTGATAGTACCGCTTTTTACGTGTTCTTTTAAGGGCGCTACATTATACGCTCCCATAAGCTGCACATGCCCACCCAAGAGAGCCGCAAGAACTTCCGATTCGCCCCGGAAAGGCACTTGTTTGATCGTAATCCCGGCTTCTTTGGCAAATATTTCTTCCGTAACATGTACTGATGTACCCAGTCCCGAATGACCAACCTTGATTTCTCCAGGATGCTGTTTGGCATAGCTAACCAATTCACTCAGGTTTTTCCATGGTTTGTCAGCAAGACAGGCAACTACCACGGGTGAAGATACAACATTAACTAACGGTTCCAAGGCACTAGGATAATGGTATCTTGTCTGCCCATAAAGTGGTTGCAATATTACGCTTGTGGCAACAACGCCAATTGTATAGCCATCCGGTTTGGCGCCGGCAAGTTCATTCATGCCGAGGGTGGCTCCGCCGCCAGGCATATTGACTACCACCAGCGGCTGCCCCAGATGCTTATAGGCTGACTTTTCCAGCGCCCTTGCCAGTATATCTGAGCCTCCACCGGCAGCAAACGGCACAATTATTGTAATTGGTTTACTAGGATATTGCTCAGCAGCCGTACTCTCTTTTGCTCCCATAGTACATCCCCCCATAATAATTGTCATACTTACGAAGACCGCCAACAGGACAAAGAACCTCTTGTTTCTAATCACGATCCCCTCCATTCTACATTTTTATTTTGGGCTTTCCCTTTTTTTAGGAAACCAGCTACCGATGTTAAGAAGAAGAGATGGACAGCTACCGGATAAGCAAGCAATATTAGTTTTTCTGAGCTGCAATAAGTTCTGCAATTCCGGTCTCTTTTACTATTTTTGTTAATTTCTTATTATCAGCTATCCATCTGTCACCAAAATCCTCTGGCCCCAGATAATGGACTGACATTCCCAGTTTCTCCATATTCTCTTTGAACTCAGGGTCATTGACCATTTCCCTGAGACCGGCTGCCAGTCTGGCCTTTTCCGCTAGCGGCATTTCTTTAGGGGCAGCGATTCCCGTCCAAAAGTTAAAAGCTACATCTATTCCCTGTTCCTTGAAGGTTGGCACATCCTCAAAGCCAGGGAGGGTTAGTCTATTCTCCTCTGCAACCCCCAGTATTCTGATAGTACCACTTTTTACGTGTTCTTTTATAACTGCTGGATTATATACTCCAATAAGCTGCACATGCCCACCCAAGAGAGCCGCCAAAGCTTCTGATTCACCACCCCGGAAAGGAACTTGCTTGATCGTAATACCGGCTTTTCTGGCAAACGTTTCTTCCGTAACATGTACTGACGTACCCAACCCTGAATGTCCAAACTTGATTTCACCAGGATGCTGTCTAGCATAGCTAACCAATTCACTCAAGTTTTTCCATGGTTTGTCAGTAAGACAGGCCACTACCACGGGTGAAGATACAACATTAACTAACGGTTCCAAGGCACTAGGATAATGGTATCTTGTCTGCCCAATAAGTGGTTGCAATATTGCGCTTGTAGCAACAACGCCAATTGTGTAGCCATCAGGTTTGGCGCCGGCAAGTTCATTCATGCCGAGGGTGGCTCCGCCGCCAGGCATATCAACTACCACCAGCGGCTGGCCCAGATGCTTATAGGCTGACTTTTCCAGCGCCCTTGCCATCAAGTCTGAACCTCCACCGGCGGCAGAGGGCACAATTATTGTAATTGGTTTACTAGGATATTGCTCAGCAGCCACACTCTCTCTTGCTCCCATAGTACATCCCCCCAGAATCATTGCCATACTTAAAAAGAGTACCCCCAGGACTAGAAAACCCTTATCTTTAGTCACTATACCCCCCATTTCAGCTTTATATTTTTTGCTCTGCCTTCTTTTTGCAAACCAGAGAAATACGTTAAAAAACAGCAAAGCCATACTAAGCGACAGAATAGTACCAGAGATCGGACGTGAAAGGAAATACCAAATACTGCCATCGCCAATAATCAGACTCTGGACTAACCCGTTTTCCAGGATAGGACCCAACATAAGTCCCAGAACCAGTGGCGCCGGTTCGTAGCCTGTTTGTTTCATAAAAAAACCAAGAATACCAAAGGCAGTTAACAGACCGAGGTCGAAAAGACTATTATTTATCGAATAAGCACCTGTCAGCGTAATGATCAAAACAATCGGCATAAGAATTCTTAACGGGGTTTTTAGAAAATAGGCAAACAGTCCCACCAGCGGCAGATTCACGATCAGCAATATCACATTACCAATATACATACTGGCAACAAGTCCCCAAAACAAATCCGGATTTTGCGTCATTAAGGTCGGGCCTGGCATAACCCCGTGAATCATAAAACCACTCAGCAAAAGGGCGGCAGAGGAGGAAAACGGCAAGCCCATGGATAATAACGGAATCATGGTTGCCGAAGCTGCTGCGTTATTGGCCGATTCCGGTCCTGCAACCCCTTCAATGGCCCCCTGGCCAAATTCTTCCGGCCGGTTACTTTGTCTCTTTTCTACCGCATAGGAGGCAAAAGTTGAGACAGTGGCTGCCGGCCCGGGAATTAAACCCACTAAAAAGCCAATCACCCCGCCGCGAAAAATAGGTCCCAGCGAACGCCGCCATTCTTCCCTGCTGGGATACAACTCACGAAACCGGACAGATTGTATCTTATTGTTAGCCTCAGACTGAACCAGGGTATGCAGGATCTCAGCAACTCCGAATAATCCCATCACCACAATGGAAAATTCCATGCCGCGCTGTAATTCATCAATGCCAAAGATAAACCGGTTAATACCAGTCAGGCTGTCTAAGCCTATTGTCCCCAGCATAATCCCGATTGTCACCATCAAACCGGATTTGAGCATCGAAGTACCTGTTAATCTCATAAGAATTAACAACCCGAGCACGGCAATGGCAAAATACTCCGGCGGTCCAAAGGTTATGGCAAACCCGGACAAAATCGGTGCAAAGAAGGTTAATCCAACAAGACCCATTGTGCCGGCAATCAAAGAACCAATGGCCGCAATCGCCAGTGCCGCTCCGGCCCGTCCTTTTTTAGCCATCGCATAGCCGTCAATACACGTGACTACGGAAGAGGCTTCACCAGGAACATTCAACAGAATCGACGTCGTAGAACAACCATACATAGAGCCATAGTAAATCCCCGCAAACATAATAAGCGCAGTGGTGACATCCATAGTAAAACTAAAAGGGAGCAATAAGGCCATTGTCCCTACCGGCCCAATGCCAGGCAAAACCCCCACCAGTGTTCCGATAAGCACACCGCTTATACAAGCCAGCAGGTTTGCCGCCGACATACTCACAGAAAAACCATTTACAAGCATAGCTAAAACGTCCATCGTATCCACTCCTGCCTACGGCAAATTAGTTCCTAACAACTTTGAAAAAAGAAAATAGAAGCTTCCCGCAATTCCTGCCGAAAAGAAACACGGATAAACCCAGCCTGCCGTTTCGGTCACTTTTAGCAAATAGAACAGACTAATAAAGGTAGCTGCCATATAACCAAGAAAACGTAAAAGAATTAAATAAACAAGGATGCCGATAATTAGAAAAATCAGCTTTCTCCCCTTGCTGTCAGCCTTAACATTTCCGGCTTCCTTACATCTTTTCCGGAACAACGCGCTTATAGTGAGAACAAGCGCTAACAGAATAGCAATACCGCCTGCTATTCTCGGCATGAATCCCGCTTTCGGCGCCATAATACTACCGAAAGCCAAAGAAAAGGCATCTTCGGTATAGATAACACTCAGAACTAAAAAGAAAATAGCAATCAGCATTTCGGTCATTTTTTCTCACCTCACACCCTGGCTTACTCACCGTTTAAAAGTGATAGTAAACTTGGCTCCCCCTTCGGGCATATTTTCTATCATCATAGTGGCGTTATGCCGCTCTACAATCCGGTAACATACAGCCAGACCAAGACCTACACCATTATCTTTGGTAGTGAAGAACGGCGTCCCCAGTTTGTCAATAACTTCAGCCGGAATACCGCCTCCCTCATCACGAAAGGTCAGAAGCACCATAGAAGCAAAGCCAGAGGTGCTGATGGTTAGCTTCCCCCCCTGCGGCATAGCTTCTATCCCATTGCGGACAATGTTTAAAATAAGCTGACGCAGGCTGTTTTCATCAAGACGAAGGAGTGGAATATCCTGCAAATCCAGCTCTAGTTGGCAATTATAACGCAGTGCGTCTGCTTCCAGCAGGGGAGCCACATCCCGGATAATAGTATTTAACTGGCCCTCCTTAAAATCCATAGCCCTATTTTTAGCCAATGACAAAAAATCGGTAATGATAGCGTTTGCACGGTCAAGCTCCTCAATCATCAGCAGAAAATGAGATTTATAACTTTCAAAGTTTGGCTTATTACCGATGTATTGCAGGAAACCTCTTACTGTCGTCAGGGGATTGCGCACCTCATGGCCGATACTGGCTGCCATCTCGCCAATTATATTTAACCTGTCCAGCCGGGCCATCCGGTCTGTTTGCTCACTGATATACTGCAAAAGGGGATTCAATTCAGCTATATCACTCTGAAAGTCTTTCCCACGCCCTTCTACAATGGCATCAGCAAATAATGTAAGCTCCCTCTTCAAGCGGATAAATATTTCCTGAAACAGCATAATAACCACAACTAACGCCACACTGCCACCCAGGAGTATCTTTTTATAAGCGCCCAGCATATCGGCTTTAACCTTGTCCAAATTACTGAAGATAAAAATGTAACCAATAATTTCATCCCGGTATTGGATTGGTCTTACAAAATATAATATCTCTACACCATACCATAATACCGAATCATTCTGCCTGCCAAGTGTTGCTGTATCTTTGTGAAACATGTCGCCAAACTTCTGGGTATCATCAATGGCCAGCAATGCTTTGTCAGGTTTTGGGCCAACAGCGACAATTTGCTGCAACCGGGTGGAATATATACCATACTTTACAGGCAGGGAAGGAATGAATACAGTATTCATTGCCGGTTGCAGTTTGCTATTAAGCAGCAAAACCTGTTCTTCCGGTGATTGTTCCACACTGCCCTGATACTCTGCAGCCTCACTCAAAAACTGAATAGGCAGTGTTCTTGCTAGATAGGCGGTATATTCTTCCATAACATGCGCATACGTTGCTAGTTTTTCTTCATAAGCCGTCCACTGATGATATAAAGAAAAAAATAGCATAAATACTAACACAATGCCGACAGCCTTAATGTTTAGTCTGGTAGTCAGATTAGATATTTTCATTATATCCCCAAGCTTTCGCTATTCTAGTAATCATTTGATACATTATTTTGCAATTTTTGATATTTTTTATAATTATGTTTTTTACTGTATTCTACATTTTCCAATAAACTCCTTTATTTTTTGTATAAAAATGTAAAGGTTGGTTCATATATTTTATGAACCAACCACTTTTTTTAAGAAAAGTATATTTCGTCCGTCCAGCCGCTGATACTCCATGCAATCCATATTCTGCCGCACAAAATGGATACCAAGTCCGCCAAGTTCCCGGTTCTCGGCAGACTGGTTAAGGTCAGGCTCGGGAACAGTCGTTGGGTCGAAGGCCACTCCATCGTCAGAAACTGTCAGATTAATCGTGCTATCTGCAAAACAAATTTCAATGAGCATTTCATGGACTAAACCGTCAGGGTATGCATAGGAAATAATATTGGTAACAAGCTCATCCAGCACCAAATTTACTTGAAACAATATCTTGGGGGCAATATCACTTTCCTCAAAAAATTCTTCAAGATTTGCGCTGAGTTTTTCCAGTTCGTCTAGGTTATTTTTCAAGATCATCTGCTTCTTTACCATTCACACCACCAGCCTTTTACTAGATTCAAGCACCCGAATAGTTATCATTGATGGAAAATGGTTATGGGTGGCACACACGGTACCTTATTGCCGATGAGGCACCCCGTACCACAGAACTGTGTCGTGGCTGAGCTTCTCAATCCGGAATCCCTGGTAACCCTGACTCAGCAGCTGCAGCTGCTGTTCCCGGTCATTTACACTGACGGAGATAGCCGCAGCTTCGTCGAACTGCGCCGGCTTCAGCCTGTCCCGGCAGAAGATATAGCGCCAATGCCCACCAGGCAATTCCAGTAACCGTACTACCGGCATACCAACGACCAGTTTGTCCTTGATACTCGGGTAATTCTGCGGTGACACAACAGAACACAAATACCGTTTACAGCGCAGGTCACCCGCTTCGGCCAAGACCTGGGCAGTTAGCTGCCGCTGCAAAGCATGACCACGGTGCAGGGGATGAACAACTCCGATTTCCAGATGGGCAACTTTGTTCCATTCCGCTGGAGGCAGTCCGGCATATTCACCCTGATTGAATTTACCCGGATAATACAGCAGCCGGAAAGCAACTAGCTGGTCAGCTGCAAACGCTCCTACGCCTACGCCTTCGTCAGCCAGACAGGCAGCCAAAATATCTGTGGGCCTTTCCATAAAAATCGCATCATTTTCTGCCGCAAAGTGCCTGGCCTGTTGCTGCAGCTCCACTACAGCCGGCAAATGCTGAGGTGCCAGCCGCTGAATCGTATAGCACAGACAGCTGCCATTGGGCTGGGTAATATGTATTTCATTAATCACTTTTATGCTCATTATAACGCCTCCTTGTATAAATCAGCTTGTGCCTGCTTGATCCTGAATAATACTTCTGTCAACTGTCCCGGTGCCGGAGTAAGCAGCCGCACCGCCTGATGGCCAAAGGGAGCACAGCGTGCGCTGCAGCCCTTGAGAGTGATATCATAATCCTGCAAACTTTCCGTGATCACCCCATGAAGCATAAGCCGTTGCCAAAGATCAGGCACTTTGGCCATGACCACCTGCAGATGGCTGCGCTCATCCGTACAGCCCACAGCCAGCCCCAGGTCCCTCAGGCCCTCATACAGCAGCCTGTTGGTATGGCAGTTGTGGTCACGCACCCGGCGGGCGTGATGACAAGCCAGATGCTGCTGGCCTGGCGATCGTTCAAATAATGTCCGGAGAATCAGTTTAGCCAGCGGGCTGAGCAAAAAAAGCAGCCGCTGAGCACCGCTGAACCCCCTAGCTAATAGTGCGGGACTGACAACAGCATAGCCCAGTCGCAGATGGGGTAATCCCTGAGTCTTGGATAACGACCCCAGTATGATCCCGCCGTTATCGACGACAAATTTCGCCGCCTGCTGGAATTCATCGCCCAGTATTTCAGCAAAAGCCAGGTCAACCAGCGGTAACGCTCCATGACGCACGGCATGCACCGTAAGCCGGCGCATTAGTTCGGCATCAGCGGCGCCAAAGGGATTATTCGGATAATCCAGGTAGACGATGGCACCCTTGAGTTCCCTCCCGTTCAGCTTTAGCATGGCAGCGGCGGCATCAAGAGGATTTAAACTCATGCCGCTCACAGGGCGATAGCGAAGACCGCTCCGCATCGCCAGCCGGTAGATATCCGGAAATGAGTAGACGGGAACAAACAGGGTATGATATCCCTGGCGTGCTAAAAAGCGGACAACCTCATCTGCGGCCCCAATACTGCCGTGAGAAGAAAAAGCCACCGCCTCCGCCGGCACATCTGTCATATCCATTCCGTCCAACAACAGCCGGCACGTCTCCTCATGGGCCGGATCCTGTGCATAATGTGTCAGTTCTGACAACCACGGCGCATCGTTACGGTTCGCCAGGCGTGCCTTCAATTCCGCCGCCGGTCCCAGAGGGCTTACGCCCAGGCCAAGATCAATCACATCGCCATGGCGGCCATCATATCGCAGCTGTTCGTGGCCGAACAGATAACCCGTAAATTTCTCATTTGTGTTCATCAACCTCATCTCCCTATAACCAGTGACTCCCGATTCTGCCGCTGATGCAGCCAAAAAATGATGATAGCCGCACTATAAACCAATCCGGCGGCCAGCAACGCCGTCGAAGGTCCCCACGGCAGCAGCAGGCCGAAGAACAGTGGACCCAGCATTTGGCCCACTTTCCACACCATACTGAATAAACCAAGTGCTGTACCCTGCCCCATTTTTCTGGTGGCCGGCAACTGTAAAAAATATGCGTTCCGCACCGCCTGGCCCACACTGTCCGATAACCCCAGCAACAGCACCGTGGCATAGGCGGCATACAATGACGAGCCGCCGGCGAACAAGAACATCCCCAGGGCGCCAACTGACGTTGAGGTCACCAGAATACGGCCCAGCTGTTTCATCTTGCCCGTGTATCTGGTGATGTAGGGCCCGAAATACACGATACAAACGGCATAAACCATAAAAGCCCGGCCGGCATTGGATATAGCCAGGCCCGACGCACTGAAATACAGAGGCAGGAAATATTGCAGGAAACCCACCATACAGGCTGATGAGGGGATGATGATGCCCAGAAAAAATACAGCTACCTGCCGGTCCGCAAAGAATGCCGCTACTTTCATCCCCGCGCCTGCAGTTTTCGAACCTGCAGGCAGCTTCTGCCCCGCCGCGGGGTCCAGCAGCAACCAGGCTCCAGCCGCCGCAAACAGACTGAATACGCCGGCCAGCATAAATACCGCGGCATAGCCTAAACGGTCAGCCAATATGGCGCCAAAAGCACAGCCGCACAGATTGGCGGCGTAGAGTCCCGCATTCAGAGCCGAAAAGCCCATAGCCTGCTGCTCCTGTGTCTCCTCGGCAGCCATGGCTCGCCGCAATGACAGCCACACACAGCCGTAACCCACCCCTGTCACCGCCCTGGCTGCAACGAAGAGCAACATGCCGTCTGCCAGCCAGGAAAGGAGCGAGCCGGCGGAAAAACCGGCCAAACCGACGTACATCAGACGTTTCCAGCCCTTGCGATCAATGATGAATCCCCCGGCGAAAGCCGCCAGGGCCGATGTAATGAATTCGGCCGAGATAGGAAGACCCAGGATCAGTTCCAGTGGCAACCCGGCTACAGGATAGGCGAGCTGATTCATACGCAGGGGTATCAAGATGATCGTAATAAAGTAGGATAGATAAAACAGGAAGGCTAAAGGACGGATAACCCGGATATTAGTGGCACTATGACCAGCGCCCACCGAGTCGGCCCGCCGGGCCTGAACCATCAAGAGCAGCAACAAAACTTCAACGGCAAAAAAGCAGGAAACCAGCGTCATCGTCAGTCCGTCGAAAGCGATGCCCAGGACCTTGTCTTCAATATAATTAGCGGCCAGAGACACGACGATCTCGCTATATCCCGGACCGGCATTCACAGGCATACGGTAATCCCAGTCAGCTGACGATCCACCGCTTACCAGGATTGCTTCCTGTTTGGCGGTCGCCACCACTCTCCCATCATTAATGATGGCCAGATTGGATAGTTCCGGTACAAGTCGAACCGTTTTCCCCAGCCACGCATCCAGGCCGCTGACCTGAGAATAGCCGCCGGTTTTATCCAGGATGAAATGCAGATCAGCTATGACCGCCTGGGCAGCGATGTGGGTATTGTTGACGGCCGTTTGACGGTAAACGTCTTGCTGAACGGATAGGTTATGAAAACCAAGCACCAACTGTGGAACTGACAGTGCTGCCAAAGCAAGGCTTAGGAAAACTTTGCGCCGCAGTTGACCGGCAGCATCATAGGTCGGCACCGTCAAAAAGAATACGAGCAAAGCCAGCAAACCTGCGGCAGTTGCCGCAGCCGCACCAGGTAAACTTTGCTGCAGAAAGGCGGTGACTTGGTCCTCGACCATCCTTTCCGGAAACAGAATGTCCATTGATCCGATCAACTGTCCGTCTTTGTTTCTTAGAGGCAGGAAACAGTGATAAGCATTGTCTTGCCGCATCAGCTTATACCCGGCACTGTCGGCCTGCCTCCCGGCTGGCGGCGTGGATGCTGCCAGATCATTCTCTTCCTGTTTCAACTGCCAGGCAACCGTTCCGTCCGACAATAGAATCCGAACATTATCTACTCCCGGTGCCGCCTGCTGTACACTGGCCAGAACTTCCGGCATGCCATAAAAGTTTGCTAACTGTTTGCCGTATTTCACTGCATATTCAATGTTGAGCTGACTGCGTGCAGCGGCTGCGGCATAACTGGCCGCCAGCGAGTTAGCATAGTGTTTCTTAAAAGAGGCTGCATTGAGCCACAGATTCATCGCCACCATGACCAGCAGCAGCACTCCGGCCGTGAGATACAACGGCCAGCCCCGTCCTTTGCTCATCATATCAGCCTCCTTTTCCTGTATATCCCCCATACGGATACCTTAGCGGTAAACATCATCGGCAGACAGGATGATGTCTACCGGTACTGTCCAGCCAATCTGAGCCGCCACCTTCAGATTTAACACGATAAGCGGCGTTCTCTCAAAAACCTGCGGTATGCTGCGAGGCTTTTCTCCCTGCAGCGTACGGATGATAACTTCTGCCCCGAAGCGTCCGATACCGCTGAAGTCCATTGTCGATACACTCAGCAAAGCTCCGTTGACATTCTCATTTCCCCACTGTTGGGCAAACACAGGAATTTTTTGGTCATAGAAAGGCTGGAGCAGTTCAGGCAGCATAGCGGAAGAACGATGGGAATATTGTGTCAAGTACATGGCATCCACTTCATCCGCCAATTCGCGGTGAGCTGCCAGTGCCTGCCGGACATACAACTTGGAATCACCCTGACGGGTTTTATCATCCACATGGCGCCAGACAACTTCAAAGCCCCGTTCCTGCGCTACTGCATTTACATCCTCAAGGGCAGCCACACTGCGCCCCATCACCGTATCTTCATAGACGATACCAAGCCGTTTGAAACCAAAAATATCATGAAATACCTCCAACTGCCGCCGGTAACGGTTGGAATCCATATGCGCCCAGATATGGTCGCGTCCGGAATCGATATCTGAGGCAACAATTCCGGATCTGACAGCATTACTGGTGGAAAAAATTAATGTCGGCACATGGTGAGCATCAGTAGCCAAATCCTGTCCCGGCCATGTTCCCATCGCTAACATAACATCAATATCCGAAGTGTGATTAAGACGGGATAAAATTGCTTGCCGCACCGCAATACGGATGCCGGGGTCAGCTTGATAGGTATAATAGCCATTAGCCGCAAATTCAATATACGGTCCTGTATCATGGGTAGCCAGCCATTCCCACATGGCCTGTGTATCCTTTTGACCGGGCGTATAAGGCAAATCCTCGACTCCTGTAACCCATCCCAGTTTGGCCAGCCCCTGCACCAGGTTATACAGGGTCGATGCATAGTTGGCAAAGGCTTCTGTCTCGCAATAAGCTATACGGTATTTACCGCCTTGCGCTTTAGGGCTGGGGTGGTAGTCCCTTTGCCCTTGACCGGCTGAACCGGCAGCCACTGCCAGCCATAGCAGCAGCAGACAGCCCACTGCCAGTTTTAAGCAGAGCCGGACTTTAGTCATCTTGTTTTGTCTCCTCCAGTAACCTGTGAGCCTTTATAATACACAGTCATCAACGTGATATCGTCAGACTGCTCGGCACCGGCTGTATGGTTCCGGACACTGTCCAGAATGGTTGCCGCCACAGCCTGTACTGAGTATTCGGGTGCATCCAGGATTGCCTGCTGCAGGCGGTCATTGCCGAACTGTTCATACCTGGTATTCATCGCCTCATTGATGCCGTCAGTATACATGATAAGAACATCACCGGCTGCCAGCGTGGTCTCTTGACAGTCATAGACCATATCCTCCATCACGCCCAGAGCGATACCTTTGACAGGAGTCAATGGTTCTACCATGTGTTCCTCCTGCCGATACAGATATGGGATGTTGTGACCACCGTTAGCATACACCATGCGGCCTGTGGGGAGATGAAGAATGCCGCAGAAAACGGTGGCGAACATGGAAGCTTCATTGCCGCGGCACAATTCATTGTTTACACCACTGAGCAGGGCCGACGGAGATGTTTCTTCAGCGCCTCTGGCCCGGATTAACGTCAATGCTACAGCCATGAACAAGGAGGCGGGTACCCCTTTCCCCGACACATCTCCCACGACCACACACAAATGTTCATCATCAATGAAAAAAAAGTCGTAAAAGTCACCGCCTACAGCCTTTGCCGGCTCCAGAAAAGCGTACAGGTCAAACTCGTTGGAGTTGGGAAAGGGCGGAAATAATTTCGGTACAATGCTCATCTGAATATCGCGGGCCACTTGTAGTTCACTGTCCATCTTTTCTTTCAACTCGCGGGTAGCTTGCTCATCCCGGAAATTATTAATGATAAAGATGAACAGTGATACTCCAATGCATTTGATAGCTGTCATAACAAAAAAACCGCGTGAGACTAATTGGAGGGCTTTTTCATACTCCGGTGCCAGTGCCAGCGTCATCGCGGCAGCAAAGATCTCGTACGCCGCAGTGACTGCCGCGGCTTCAGCGGCAGTCACACGGCGGCCCTTTTTCCACTGGTAAAACAGGCCGCCGGCTAACCCTGCCAACAAAGCATACAAGGTACCCGACACAACCGTAAAGCCCCCCAACGAAAAACGGTGAACTGCACCCACTATGCTGGACCCCAATCCGACCCAGGGCCCTGCCAGCAATCCGGCCGCCAACGAGCCTAAGCTGCGGGTACTGATAAAACCACCGTTAATCGGAATATTCTTGTACGCCCCATAGAGTGAAAAAATACTGAATATGGCGATGAGGATCAGGGAGCCATTTATAGTGCGCCTGTCTACTAACAACCGGCTCAGGCTGGTTCTGGTCAGCAGATACGCCAGCACCACCATGACACAAGTCGTCTCAAGTAGTTGAATACTGCTCTCTATGCCTGACTGCACCACACTACCTCCTTACTGCGAAATGTAATCATTTTGACATCACTATGAGTTTTGATATCCATATTACATAACCACCTCATATAATTCTTTGTATTAACTTACAATATTCAGCATATATTTACAAGTCTCCTGCTTATATACAATAATGGCCAGCATATTTCATTTTGCACATAAACGTTCTCCCATTCAACCATAAACTTTAACACGTATTTCCATTATATCACCCTGTCAAAATCAAAACCTTAAGATTTCTTAAAAAATTACTCCAAATTGCTCATCTTATGTAATAAATTGGGAGGATTATTTTTCTTTACGCAGAAATCACTACTAATCAAGGAGGTGTAAGGCTTGACCTTAGCCAACATTCTAGTCGTAGATGATGAAACAGAAATCATTGATATTATTGAATTATACCTAAATAAAGCAGGCTATCAGGTTTTCCGGGCAACCACTGGTGAGATGGCCATTAGTTTAGCAGTCGACAAACACCCAGATCTGATCGTCCTTGATATCGTTCTACCAGATATAAGCGGGTTCCAAGTCACTGCCAAACTTGCCGACCTTGGCTTGAGTGATATCCCGGTGATATTTCTTAGCTGCCGGAACGAGGAGGAAACCATTGTACAAGGCTTACACCTTGGTGATGATTATGTAACCAAACCTTTCAGTCCGAGTGAACTTACAGCGCGGGTAGAAGCCCGCTTACGTCGTAAACAGGCAACTGCCAACCCTTCTGTTGCTGCTGAAAGTAAGCAGCAGCTGTGTTTTGCCGATCTAGTGATTGACCTGCAGGCTCATAGCGTCCGGATTCGAAATACAGAAGTACCCCTTTCCACTACCGAGTTTAAGCTATTATGCCTGCTTGTGCAAAACCGGCACCGGGTTTTCAGCTCTGAGCAGCTTTATGAACTGGTCTGGCACACACAAGGGTTAGATGATGTCCGGACAGTAATGGTTCATATCAGCAACCTGCGTAGAAAATTAGAGATATTTCCTGATAGCAAAGAGTATATTCTTACCGTACGCGGTGCCGGGTACCGCTTTAACCATGCTTTATCAGAAAACTAAATTTTTTTCTTTATAAAACCTTTAACCACAGGACAACAATAAGAGCTTATAATAAGTATTAATGCAGGTGGTGGTATTGACTATGACAGATCCAAACCAACATTCAAGCCGGAGCCCTAAAATCGGCGTTGTTTTAGGGGGCGGCGGCTGGCGTGCATTGGCCGCAATCGGTTTATTTGAATTCTTGGACGAAGCCAACCTGCCCATTGATCTATTAGTCGGATGTAGTGGCGGCGGAATTATGGCGGCACTACATGGTGCCGGTTTCACTCCAGATGAGATGAAATCCTGTGGACGGGAGTTTTGGAACCCCAAGCTATTCTCCCGCCTGGACTATCGTACACTCTTAGATATTCTCGGGTTGCCTTTCGGCCAATTTAGTCCTACAGCCGCCATTTTACGGCCTCACAGATTGTTATCTGTTTGCCAAAAGATCTTTAAAGAACGGCGCCTGGAAGAGTTTCACCCGCGTACAATATTACAAACAACAGATATTCGTTCAGGACTGGGAATCGCATTAAATCAGGGACAGGCAGCCAATGCTGTGTATGCTACAACGGCTCAATTTCCTTTCTTACCGCCCCTTGCAGTCGATAACCGGCTGCTTGTGGACGGTTCCTATATTTCTTCGCTTCCAGTTATGGAAGCAGTACGGCAAAATATGGATATTATCATTGCCATGTCATTTGACAACCATCCCAAACAAGAACCAGCTCACTTTTTTGATCACTATTGGCAATTTATTAACAAAATTCTGACCACTGGTGAACGAAATCAAACAGCTCTAGCAATTTCTCTGCATCATCATGAAATGATTCTAATTAATGTTCATTTTGGCTGCACTGCAGAGTTCTTTTCCGATGAAGGACTGGCAGACATCATTGCGACCGGCCGGGAAGCCGTTCGTTCCCGTAAAAACGAAATTTTAGGTGCTCTCGAAAGTTTTACTGTCCCTGATGAGTAAACAACAACTTCTCTTTCCATCCCTGTAGGTAAATTCGAGTGTGGTGGTGATTAATCATGATCGAAACAATCACATCTTCACAATTTGTGTTTGCTGCTATTGCTATTACTACGCTGGTGATACTAGGCATTTGGAGCATTTGGACAGGCTATTATTGGCTTACAGCCTTTATGGCCGGCATACTTATCACCGGACTATTCTTTACCCGGATACTGTACAATCTGGCCAGACACCTGTATACCGGAGTCATTGAATCCAGCAAAGGCACGCTTGAGTTTTCCTTTCCCTATAAATCACATGCTCGGCAAGAATCTGCCAGGCTTCATCAGGTAACAGCTGCTCACAATTCCTCCTCACCCCAGCAAGATGCTAAAAAAATCCAGGCGTTAGAAACCATGCTCAAGGAACATGATCTACTCAACGAGCATCTGCAGGATATTAATTCGCAATTAGAAATATTAGTCACTGAACGCACAGCAGCCCTGGAACGCAGCCATGCCGCCCGTCGCAACTTAATTGCCAATATCTCCCATGATTTACGGACTCCTATTACACTCATTCAGGGTTATACGGAAATGCTGCTTGATGGAATAGCTTCTACGCCCGAAGATCAGCTTAAATACCTAAATCTGATACATGCCCGCGTGCTCAGACTTAACCGGCTAATACAAGAACTTTTTGACCTCAACCAGCTTGAGTCAGGTCAACTTTCACTCCGGATTCAGCCGATTTCAGCAACCAGTCTTGCCAAGAGTATCTATGAAAAATATGAGACAGATACCCAAAATGCCAATCTGTCAGTCAAATTTATTTCACCCGACTCAGAACCTCAGTTATACCCTAAAGACGATACCATTTATGCTGATCCTGACAGAATTGAACGGGTATTTTCAAATCTGCTAACCAATTCTATCCGCCACACCATGCCTGGTGGAACAATTTATATTGGAGTTCGCTTTCGCCGCTTACCAGACGCCCCTGAAAAAACTGCTGCTTTGTTTTTTGTCCAGGATACCGGCAACGGCATTGCCGAAGAAGATCTGCCATTTGTTTTTAACCGCTATTACCAAAGTCCTCATCGCGATAGCAGCAAACACACCGGTTCCGGATTAGGCCTGGCTATAGCCAAAGAGATTGTAACTGCTCACAATGGCCAGATCTGGGTTGAAAGTCAGCTTCACCAAGGAACTACCTTTACATTTTCTCTCCCGCTTGCGGCTCCATCTATCTAATAAAAATAAGACCTGCTAAACCCTGGGTTGAAGGCTTAGCAGGTCTTATTTTTTTGTTCTACAATTCTTTTACCGCTTCTTCTTCCGTATCAAAAATACGGAACAACTGGCTAAACCCAGCCATATCAAAAACTTCTTTAACCTGTGGTTTTAACGAGCATAGAACAATTTTACCGCCCGATTTTTGCATAATCTTCAGCATCTGCAAAAATACCCGGAGACCGGCACTGGAAATATAATCATTTTGCGAGAAATCGCATACAATTCTTTTATTTCCCCCACTCACTAAATCGTTTAGTTTGGCCTCCACTTCCTTTGCAGTTTGTGCGTCCACACGGGGTATAATTACCGGTATTTTCACATCGCCTGCTGACTTAATATCCATTTAGATCCCCTCTTCGTATGTAAAATAAGCAAAATCGCGCTTTAGCACTCACTATGCCTCTACAGAAATCTTTCGACCATTTTCAGAAAATCCCTGCACCAGGAAGCATAAACTTTTCATACTTTAATTTTATCGGCATAATAGTCACGACGCAACTATAACATTTATTTTTTTACTTAATTGTAACCCTGGTTGACAATTCTGGGTGTTACTGTTAAAATAATAATTAAATTACATAAAGCAAGGATTGCTAGCTTGAAAGCTAGTATTGAAAGCCATGAAGGCGTAGGTTCCTAATTTAGGGGGAACCTAAATCTTCATGGCTTTTTTATGATTTTTAATATTTATTTCGAGATACAAGAGGAGGAAGAAATATTGGATCAATCGGTTAAAACAATGTTACTAGAGCAACCGGCAGTGAGTGTTAATCCCTTATACCATATATTATGCAACTGTTCCTATGGCTATAAAACATTTTGTATTCTGAATGCGGCAATTGAACTGAAAATCTTCGATTATTTAGATACGCCGCAAACACCAGAATCGCTGGCTGAAACATTAAAATTGAATCCGGATTTTAGCTATAGTATTTTAGCATATCTAAAAGAATTGAATTTGGTGGAAGAAAACAATCGGATATATCAAAATTCAGAGCTAAGTCAATGCTATTTGCATAGTAAGGCATCTTTTTCTCAACATAATGTTGTAAAAAATATTCATAACGGGTTTAAAGTATGGGAAAAACTTAGTGAAATCGTAAAAAATGGTCCTATTTCAGCCAACGAGAGCACTTTTTTTGCTAATAATCTGATACATTCTCTGGCTGAGGAAGCACTATGTGGTGAACTGCAAAAAGTGGTTGGCATCATAAAAAAACTACCACAATTTGCGACGGCGCGAAGTCTTCTTGATTTAGGTGGTGGCCATGGCTTATATTCAATTGCATTGACTGCTGCTAATTCCGCCATCAGAGCAGATGTTTACGATTTCCCGAATGTAATCGAGGATACAAAAAAATATATTGATAGGTTTTGTGCAGACAGGGTAGATACACTAGCTGGAAATTATTTTAAAGATACCATGCATAAAAGCTACGATATCATCCTTTTTAGTTATAGTCCCGGCGGTAAAAATCCTGAGATGGTACCAAAGATTTGTGACTGGTTAAATCCGGCGGGAATTTTGATAAGCAAACATTGTTTTTACCGCCGCGACGAAGTTTCAAAAAGTCGTTTATTAGATATCGAATGGAACTTACTTTCTTTTGAGGGCGTCTCCAAAGACAACAAGATTTATAGCTTTTGCGGTGATTGCAGCCTTGAGAACTATCTGGAATTACTGAAAAAAAAGTTTGTAATTCAGGATATTGTTCATGCGCCTGATTTTTCAGGGCAGCAACTAGATAAAATTGGTGACGCGCTAGACTCGATTCTTATTATTGCGAAAAAGAAATAAGGCGGATACTGCACTTAGTGAATAAAGGACTAAAATTATGCTCACTTACATCTTAAATAGGTTGGTGCTCTTGGTAATCGTAGTACTGGGGGTTACGATGGCGACATTTTTTTTAATGAATGTTGCTCCCGGAGATCCGGCAGAGATGGTTGCCATAGCCCGCTATGGTTTAGAAAACATAACTGCAGTAGAGATTGAAAATATCAGGATAAATGAAGGGCTTGATGCGCCAGTCTGGATTCAATATTTGCATTGGCTGGCCTACACCCTGAAAGGCGATTTCGGACGTTCTTTGGTTACCGGGAATCCGGTGTTGCAAGAAATACTGGTGAGGGTGCCGGCTACCTTGTTGCTATCTTTTGCTTCTTTAGCAGTTTCCCTGCTTATTGCCTTGCCAGCTGGAATTATTTCAGCGGCCAAACAAAACTTGGCGGTTGACTACCTTGTTAGAACCGGAGTAATATTTGGCGCGAGCATGCCGAATTTTTGGCTTGCTTTGCTTTTGATTCTCTTGTTTTCTGTAACCTTGGGCTGGTTTCCGGTATTTGGGTACGGAGAGTTTCGCCATATTATTTTACCAGCTGTGACATTAGGTACAGGTCTGGTTGCTGTTACCACCAGATTGACGCGTTCCAGCATGCTGGAGGTTTTGCAACAGAATTACATTACGACAGCCAGATCGCTAGGGATTCACGAAAGAAGAGTTATTTTTCGCCATGCTTTAAAAAATGCATTTATTCCTGTAGTAACCGTCATCGGACTTCAGTTGGGACATCTTTTGGAAGGTACGGTAATTGTAGAATCTATTTTTGCCTGGCCCGGATTAGGGAAGCTTTTGGTTGATTCCATATACGCACGTGATTATGCCTTGATTCAAGCCTGTGTGCTATTGTTTGCCGTTTTCTTTGTCTTGATTAACCTGTTAGTAGATATTCTGTATGTTTATCTTGATCCCAGGATTCGATATGGAAAAGGAGGCTAGAAGTCATGAGCATACTTGAAAACAAGCTAACCCTAGCCGGAACGGTCATTATTATTTTATTGGTTTTTGCGGCCATATTTGCTTCTGTTCTGGTTCCTCATGATCCAAATGCACAATCCTTAAACCAGGCGCTCATGGGTCCATGCACGGATTATCCTTTTGGAACAGATGAATTTGGACGCTGTATTTTAAGCAGGATTATTTTTGGAGCCCGCATATCTTTGGAAATAGGCTTGGTGGTAACCGCCGTGTCAGTTGCTGCCGGAGTTGCGCTTGGTATGGTTGCCGGTTTCTATGGTGGAAAGATTGATGAAGTTATTATGCTGATCGTGGATATTTTTCTGGCTTTTCCCGGTTTGATTTTGGCTTTGGTAGTGGCTGGGCTGCTCGGTCCGGGTACGCTTAATGTAATAATTGCCCTGGCTCTGGTAGGGTGGATGAGCTATGCCCGGGTAGTTCGGGGAGCAGTTCTAGCTGAAAAAAAGAAGGAATTTATAGAAACTGCCCGATCCCTTGGAGCAAGTGACTTCTACATAATGTTTCGGCATTTGCTGCCAAATATTATGGCCCCGGTTATAGTTATGGCCAGTGTCGGAATCGGACATGCCATTTTGGCAGCGGCTAGTTTGAGTTTTCTTGGCCTTGGGGCTCAGCCCCCGGCACCTGTCTGGGGTTCGATGCTTAGCTATGGTAAAAGCTATCTGCAAACAGCACCGCATCTGACTATTTTCCCCGGATTGGCCATTATGGTTACGGTTTTGGCCTTCAATTTTTTGGGCGACAGCTTGAGGGACATGCTTGACCCCAGGTTGAAAAAACAAAGCATTGAATAGGAGGGAGCGGGATGGCTTTATTGAGCATTAGCCACATGACAACGGTGTTTAATTGCCGGGAGGGTCAAGTTAGGGCCTGCAATGGAATTAGCCTTGCTATTGAACAAGGCCGCACGCTGGGGCTTATTGGCGAGACAGGCTGCGGAAAATCTGTCTTGGGAATGTCCATAGTAAGACTCTTGCCTTCCAATGCAGTCTGCAGCGGTAAAATCATTTATAAAAATCAGGATTTGCTGAGTTTATCTCCAAGTGAAATGCGTAAAATTAGAGGCTGTGAAATTGGCCTTTTGCCGCAGAGTCCGTCAACTTCGTTAAATCCTGTGCTGAAAATTGGGGAACAACTTGCGGAGGGTCTTCGGCTGCATAGGAGGATGGCTAAGGAAAAACTAAAAGATATTGCCTTGGAAATGTTAAAATCCCTTGGCTTAAGAGACCCCGCAAAAAGGTATGCCGAATATCCGCATCAGTTGAGTGGAGGAATGAAACAGCGGGTGTTAGCCGCTCTCAGTATAACTGGGCAGCCGTCGCTGCTTATTGCCGATGAACCGACCAAAGGATTGGATGCCGTGGCCAGGGTTCAAGTCGTAGATCTTTTACGTCAATTAACTAAGGAAACTAATACAGCGCTGCTTTTGATTACACATGATATTAAAGTCGCTGCGAGTCTTTGCGACGAGATTGCTGTGATGTATTCAGGTGAAATTGTAGAAAAAGGCTCAGCCGAACAAGTGGTTAACTATCCTTTTCACCCGTATACCCAAGGCTTACTGGCTGCGCAGCCGGAGAAAGGTTTATATCCTATTCCCGGCTGCAGTCCCAGCATGTTGGAGGATGCTCCTGGCTGCAAGTTTTATTCACGTTGCTCGAACAAACAAGATAAATGCAACCGTCAACCTGTACTCAATAGGGAAGTCAATGGAACTTATGTGAGGTGTCTGAATATTGCTCAGAGTTGAGAAACTCAGTAAAGAATATGCAACAGGGGTTTTCAGCCGGCGGCATTATAAGGTTTTGGATGGGGTAAGCTTTACGCTAAGGCCTGGAGAAACCCTTGGGTTGATTGGAGAAAGCGGTTCCGGTAAATCGACTTTGGCCAGGACAATCCTGGGTTTGATACCGCCTTCTTCCGGCAAGGTTTTTTTCCAGGGGCAGGAGGTCTTGTCAGGCGACGGGCTGATGAAGAAGGAATTCTGCGGCAAGATGCAAATTATTTTTCAGCATCCGGAAAGTGCTTTAAACCCGCGGATGAAGATCAGGGACAGTCTGCTTGAACCGATGCGGATTCAGAAAAAGGACTTATTTGATCATGAACAAATAAGTAAATGCAGCGAGCTTTTACAGAAGGTAGGGCTAAGTGAAGAACACTTAAGCCGTTATCCCCACGAGTTAAGCGGCGGGCAGATTCAGCGGGTTGTCCTGGCGCGGATTCTTTCTTTGAGCCCTCAATTTCTGGTAGCTGATGAACCGACTTCGATGCTTGATGTTTCCGTCCAGGCTCAAATATTGCGCATCCTTAAAGACATTCAGACTGAAAACGATATTGGATTGTTGTTTATATCCCATGATCTTGAGATAGTTAGTTGGATGAGTGACCGAATTGCTGTTATGTACAACGGACAGATTGTAGAGAGCGCACCAGCAGATAAAATTTGCCAAAATCCGCTGCATCCTTACAGCCAGTTGCTGGTTAAGGCTTTTTCTTCTTTAATGGAGCCTTCGATGGCAAGAGAATG
Source organism: Sporomusa sp. 246TCP1 (assembly GCF_057319775.1). Classification (NCBI taxonomy): domain Bacteria; kingdom Bacillati; phylum Bacillota; class Negativicutes; order Selenomonadales; family Sporomusaceae; genus Sporomusa; species Sporomusa sp. 246TCP1. The sequence continues at coordinate 3,918,142 of NZ_CM170492.1, forward strand.
GTTGGAAGAACCCAATTCGAGCGTTTCGGCAAATGGCTGTGTTTATTTTACCAAATGCCGTCTGGCAGGACCTGTTTGTCGGCAAAGGCCTGAGCTAAGAGAAATAAGTAAAGGTCACTTTATAGCCTGTTGGCAGGCATAGTCTTTAGATATTGAGAGAGGGGTAAACAGTGAAAAAAAGCATATCAGTTGTTTTTTTGAGTTTGCTGTTAAGTGTTGTTCTTGTTCTTGGAGGCTGTAGTTCTCAGGGACAGAATGGAAAGCAGGAGCAGGTTTTGAAAGTCGCTATCGGGACAGATATTAATACCTGGGATATTGATAAATTTCCTGATGGCGATGCCCGTTTTGTTTGGTCGCAGATCTATGAGACTTTGGTGCGCCTTGATGCCGATCTTAATCTCGTACCTGGCTTGGCGGAGTCCTGGGAGTCCCAGGATAACGGCAAAACCTGGACTTTCAAACTCAGAAAAAATGTAAAATTTCATGATGGCACGCCGTTTACGGCAGATGCTGTTATCTACTCTTACAGTGACAGGGCCTATGTCACAACAACCAAAACGCTGCAATTGGAGAAGGTAGAAGCAATTGATAACTATACAGTTAAATTTACCTGTACTAAGCCGCTGCCGCTGCCGACTTATCTGACGCATATTGCCTGGCCAGTTGTCTCTCCCAGCAGTCTTAATGACGCAGGTAAATTTCAACAGCCAATAGGAACCGGACCCTTTAAATATATAAGCTACAGTAAAGGGCAAGAGGTCGTACTGGCTAAGAATGCCGATTACTGGGATAAAGAAGTAAAACTTAATCAGGTTGTCTTTAAGATCATTCCTGATGCTTCCACCCGGATTATGGCCCTGAGTTCAGGGAATGTGGATATGAGTATCAAAATTCCGGAGAGCGATGTTGCCAAGCTGGAAAAAGATCCGAAAATTACTGTGCACAGAAAACTAAGCACGTTTACTGATTTTCTTCAATTCAATTGTGCCAAAGCACCTTTTGATGACCTGAATGTCCGAAAAGCAGTAGCCAATGCAATTGACACGGAGGGAATCGTCCGGAATATTTTGAACAACATCGGAGTAGCGGCTCAGGGTCGGCTTTATTCTCCTATTATGATGTATAGTTGCAAAGATTTGCAGCTAACCAGTCAGAATAAGGAAAATGCAAAATCTCTGCTGGCGGCTTCCGGCTGGAAAGACGAAAACGGTGATGGTGTCTTGGAAAAATCAGGAAACAAGTTGCAAGTTAGCATGCTGATTGGTCAATCCTGGAGCCCACGCGAACGGCGAATTGCCGAGGCCTGCCAGGCCCAGCTTGCTGAAGTTGGTTTTACCGTTAAGATCAAACAATTGGAAACAGCTGCACTGAATTCGTTAGAAAAAAAAGAGGATTTTGACATGATCATGAGGACCGGATACTTTGTCTGGGGGCCTTATCCACATCACGTCAAGATGCATTTCTCAAAGAATTATGTCAGTCATTACAATAATACGGCTTATGATCAACTGGTTATGCAGGGTGAAAGTGAAAGCAATGAGGCTAAAAAACAGCAGATTTATGCAAATATCCAAAAGATGGCCATGGATGATTTGCCGTCTTTTTACCTTGTGCATGAAGAGAAGCTTGTGGCGACAAGAGACAATGTCCAAGGGTATGTAATATCTGCGGAAGACCCCTGGCTTGAATTAAAAGGAATATCAGTGAAATAGGAAAATGGGATCTGCGGATAATTTTATCGTGAAAACCTCCTGGAAAAAGGCGCAAAAAACCACGTACACACAAACACTAGCAAATATAAAACTCCACCCTAGCCATCAGGGGTGGAGTCTTGCAAAATTTATGCTTAGACCCTACAACATATATATTTTTGCATTTTTGATACCAAAGTCATAGGCTTCATCTACCGAGTCCAGAGCCACATCAATACGATTGCCTTTGATGGCTCCCCCCGTGTCTTCTGCTGTTGCATAGTGACCGGTTCCATCAGGATATTTGACATATACCCGTGAACCGAGTGGAATAACATTCGGATCTACGGCAACAATACCTGGGCGAACCGTTGTCCCGATAAATGTTTTGTCCCCCCATTGTCCATTATCATGAGCACCAGGAGCATACGCAGTAGCCTTAACGTCTATAACCTTCTGGAAATTTTCCGGTGCACCGGCTGATGTTTTTTCCGCTGCCGGCGCGGCCTGAACCTTTTTGGCTTGCATTACCTGCTTAGATGACTTGTCCAAAGTCTTGGCCTCTACTGAACTCTTTGCTAGTCGGCTGCGCTCTGCTGCTGCCGCCTTGGCCTGCATTCTAGCCTGTTTCTTCAGCGGAATTCTGCTTTCTGACTGCATATTGTAGTAGCCTTTTGGCGTTTTCACCATATGCTGCACAGCAGCATCAGCAGTAACATCCGGCATAGCGGATGCATGGGCGGTAGTTGGTAATCCAGGCATAAAGGCAGACGATATAAACGCAGCCCCAGCAACAGCAGCTGCTGCCGCCATGCGTTTAAGTCTGCGCTTTAGGGACTTACTGTGTTTACGATGCAATTTATGCGTCATTTACATTCGCCTCCTACCCAAACTATTATTATAGTTTCTGCCAAATAGCTGTTTCAATGTAATACATTTTTTGACAGGAAGCAACTCTTGTGAATTTGCATTACACCCGCAAAATCTCTGCAAGCTCATTAACCGTAGATACGTTGTAAGTAGGCTTGGCTGTTTGCAGTTCTGCTGCCGTTCCATAGCCATACTTAACAGCAATAACAGCAATAGCATTTTTCTGCGCACCAATAATATCGTGCTTTCTATCCCCAACCATAACAACATGCTTCCGGTCAACACCAGCAAGCCCGGATAAAATATATTCAATAATTTCGGCTTTATCAATACGTGATCCGTCCAGATTACTGCCAACAATCGACTGAAAAAACTGTGTCAGGCCAAAGTATTCAATAATCTGTTCAGAATACATTGTCGGCTTGGAGGTAGCAATAATTAATTGCTTGCCTGCCGCCGCTAACAGTGCCAGCATCTCCTTAATTCCGGGATACACTGCATTTTCAAAGATTCCAGCCTTAGTAAAATATTCCCGGTAATACCCAACCCCCGCAGCAGCCTGCTCCTTACTTAATGAATAGAATTCCTGAAAAGACTCTACCAGCGGCGGCCCAATAAACGGCACCAGCTTGTCTAATTCAGACTCATAAATGTTAAATTTCGCAAGTGCATACTGCACCGACCTGGTAATTCCGACCTTAGGATCTGTCAGTGTTCCATCCAAGTCAAATAAAATCACTTCATAACTCATCACAGTGCTCCTCTTAGTAGTCAGACTTTAGTAGCGAATAACAATATTGGTCGACAAATTTGCCCCGGGCAAATTCGTATTCACGCAGGAGACCATCCAGCTTGAATCCCATTTTTTCTAAAGTCCCTGTGGACTTGATATTGCCGACATTTACAAAAGCCTCAATTCGATTAACCGCCATTTTTTCAAACCCGTAGTGCAAGATAGCGGTTAGCGCTTCTGTCATAAACCCTTGCCGCCAATAGGCTTGTCCCAATTCATATCCCATTTCAGCCCGAGAGTGTTCTGGATTATAGTTATGAAAACCGCAAGTACCAAGAACTTTGCCTTCCTGCCTGCTGGTAATCGCCCAGCGAATACCCTGGTTGCTTTCAGGTAAGCTGTTTAGAAGTTCAATCATAGCAACAGCTTCTTCCAGTTTTTTGAAAGGCTCAAGTGTTAGATACTCGGTGACCTCCGGGTCTGACCAATATTGCAGCAATATTGTAGCGTCATCTGTTAACAGTTGACGTAGAATCAGCCTATCAGTCTCAATTGCAGGAAATGGGTTTTGTTCATTTATGATTATCATTAAACGCTTCTCCCTTCAGTTCATAAAAAGGATCTCACTATCTGTCGAATTGGTATTTCCTATTTGTTGACAACCCCGCGAAAGTGCTGTTACAATAAGGCTTAAACAACTTGAGAATCATATAATTTTCGCTTATAGCCCACACAACACAGGGAGGCTGTTATGGATTTATTAAAACAACGAATTCAGACAGATGGTCTGATCATAAATAACTCTTTACTTAAAGTTGACTCATTTTTGAACCAGCAGATTGATCCTGAACTTATGATGAAGATTGGCGAAGAGTTTGTCCGCCGGTTTAAGGATGAAAAAATCACTAAGATTTTGACAATCGAATCTTCAGGCATTGCCGTTTCCGTTATGACCGGACTAATTCTTAAGGTACCGGTCATTTTCGCCCGTAAACGCAAACCCAAGGTTACTGGAGATGAGGTATATACGGCTAAAGTATATTCGTATACTAAAGGTGAAAGCAACACTATTATGATCTCCAAACAATTTTTGCAGTCTGAGGACAATGTGCTCATTATTGATGATTTTTTGGCAAATGGTGAAGCAGCGGCCGGTCTGGCCAATATTGTCGAGCAAGCTAACGCTAAGCTAGCCGGTATCGGCATTGTCATCGAAAAATCCTTCCAGCCGGGCGCACAGAAACTAACAGCGGCCGGGTATCGTGTAGAATCACTTGCCCGAATAAAAGCCTTTACCAATGGACAGGTGGAATTTATGTAGCCGGACCGAATTGAGCCAATAGCAGACATTTACCTTTTTTATCGGGAGATTTTCGCTCCCGCGGCTCCATGGGTGCAAAACCATTCTTGGTATACATGGGATTATCCCAGGTGCAAACCATTACACTAAATGCCTCTGAACCATGATGAGCCCGTATCTGGCGCAGCCGCTCAGTGAGCATTAACGAATTGATACCACGATGTCTCCAATCGGGTAACACGGTGGCCCAGGACAACTCATAAAGCCAAAAGGAGCACATGGACGGCGCCCAGGCGGCTACTCCGATTATCTGATTATCAACAATGGCCACAATAAAATGGGCGCGAATATAACCATTGATATCGCCTCTTAAAAAGGCCTGCATTTCCGCTTTTACATAAAACAAATTATCCTCATCCCAATCACTAACTTTAAAGACAACCAAAGCTTCTTCTAATCTATCTGGGGTTAAATCTACTATTTCAACCGTTTCCATCGGCTTACCCTTCCCTTCACACAACCTTCTATAAATAAAGAGTCATAATCTCCAAGGAGTACCTTGAAGATTATGGCTCTTTTCGCTATGCTGCACAACTTTTCCTGCCTATGCTGCTGCAATTAATGCATTTGAAGTTCCCGTTGCTGATACTGTACCTTCTGAACGCCGGAGGGCTCCTGATGATATGACCTGCGACTAGCCGCATAACGAATTCCGGCAAATTCCGCCAAATCCTTTTCCACTGAAACAAGATCACTGCGGTCTAAATCCCGTAATGCTTGCCTGCCAACCGCTTGCGCAGCAAGCTGCATTTCAACCCGGCAGGAGTTTAAAAAGTTAGCCAAATGTTGTGCTGCGCGGTCAACATCCAGTTTGTCATTCATTTTCCCTGTATACATCGCCATTTGGGTAGGTGTTGCCTGTGGCAGCGTTTTTGCGACTTGAGCCTGCATGGCTGCCATCAATGCAATGCTGCCAATATAGACAGCGTCAGCCCCAAGCGCCAAGGCCTTAAGAAAATGTCCCGGGGTTGTCAGCCCGCCTGTGGCAATTACGTTAAAACGGCTGCGCAGATTATTTTCCTCTAACCAGTCTATCGTTCGCACAAGAGTATGGAAGGTAGGTAAACCAACATTGTCTTGTAACGTAGGATTGGACGCAGCCGTCCCGCCTTCGGAACCATCAACAACAATATAGTCGGCCTGAGTTTGAGCAATTACTGCCAGTTCATATTCTATGTAATCAGTGCCGGCAATTTTTACGCCTACTGGTACATCATACTGGGCTTTCATAGTGTTAACCATAGTAATATAATCCTGGGATGTTTGTTTTCCTGGCATTCTCGCGTAGACTGTGTTACCCTGCCCGTCCTCCAAATGCCAGGCTTGTCGCAAATGTCGCCCGATTTGGTCAGCAGGCATAGGCTCGTCGACGGCCCCGCCCCAGGCGCCCTGACCTAACTGAATCTCAATCGCATCCAACCGGCTCAGTTGTTCCTGACCGCTTAGCTGCCCACCCCGGTGATACTGTCCTATCAGAAATTTGGCCGCGTCACGTTCCTCATTAGTAACAGCCGATTCACCCGTATTGGTTGAGGTGCCGGCCAGCGCCGCCCCTTTGGCCAATGCCATCTTCATAAGCAAACTCAAGGAGCCGCCATAGGACATGCCGGTAATCATGATCGGTATAGCTAATTGCAGGGGCCGTTTTGCCAGCGGACCAATCACAGTTGTCGTATCGACCTGCGTATAATCAGGATACGGCAGTTGAAATAGTTGTTTGGGGTTAAGTAATAGCTGATCCCAGGGTGACAAAACAACCGGACTGCCTAATGGCCGGGTCAATTCTGTGCCTAGTTCAGCCCGCATAGCCGCTTCCATAATGGCGCGGGGCGATAATTTCTCGGCCACGCATACCATGAGAAACGGGTTATCCGGATAATCTTCTGTGAGCATTTTAGCCATAGCTTCATCAGCCATCGGATCCATCAGTTTCATCATCAACCAACTTAATAACATGCAATCACCTCCGTATTTAGCTGATAGTCTGCCCGAATTCCGACATTTGTACACAATGAGCAGGCGAGACAACGCAACTTTTTTCTGTAACCCGCCATCGGATAATAACTAACAAATTCCTAATAATAACGATAACACTAATTCTAGGAGGTTTGCAAAAATGATTTATTCTAAGATCGCCCAGGCAGTCACCTTATTACTCCTGATAAGCAGCTTGCTAATTGGGGGCTGCGCCACCGACATGACGCCTGTTGAACCGCAGAACCCAACTGTGCCTCCTTCTCCAGCTAATCAAACCACCGTTCAGGAATACAAGGTCACTTATAATTATGGTGATACCGGCCCAGTTCAGCTTTCAGCCAATAATCTGGTACTCAAGATAGGCCAAAAGCTTATTCTGCAGCCAGCCCCCGGTCTGACCAAGAACACCCGTTTTACGTCAGGTAATGACAGTTTTTGGGGTGACGTGATGCAGCAGGAAGGCGAGCAAAGCAGCACCGGTCAGCTGGTCTTTGTCGCTAAGCAAGCCGGCAAAGGCAAACTCCAAATCATTCCCAACAGTACAGAGACCGCCAGGGCAACCGACCTGTGGGTTACGGTACAATAACCGAAAAGCAGGACGCTCAGCGTCCTGCTTTTTACTGCTTCTATATAGGCTGTGTTAGCAGCTTGCCAAGTTCAAACGCCCGTTCCAGGTCAATTGGCCGCTCTGAGAGCGGCCTGGCATCTAAATCAGGCAGCGTGAGACTACCGATATTTTTTACCCCAATCATTTTAAAAAATAAACTTGCGACATGCTCTGAGCCGGTAAACTGCCCCTCATAGGATGGTTGACCACCTGTTGCAATAAATAAGCCGGGACGTTTTTTCCCTGCAAATGCATCCGATTTCATTATATATTTAGCAGACCAAAATGGCTGGCAACGATCAATCATCACCTTTGTTTGGGCACTCATACCACTAAAATATATCGGAGCAGCTAAAATAACCGCGTCTGCCGCAACTATTGCCGCATAGACAGGCTCCATGTCATCTTGCAAGCGGCAGCGTCCGGTCTTAAAACAACTGTCACAAGCCTGACAAGGGGTAAGCTTGCATTGATTAAGCCAGACTTTTTCAACCTCAACTTCGCTGCATGCAGCCGCTCCCCGCAGCACTTCCCCAACGACCAGTCTGTTTGTCCCATGAACTCTGGGACTACCCAGCAGTACTAATACTTTTACCATACCGTCCCCTCCATAGTTACTTATACTGCCAGCCACACAGTTTTCGTTCCAAGTAATCAATGGTTCCAAATAAAATCAGTCCGATTGTGCTTAATACGACTATACCGGAATACATTTCCAGGTAATTGACCCTCAGCCATGCATCCATAATGAAATACCCCATCCCATACTGGGTTCCAAAGGTTTCGGTAAAAAAGAGTACCGAAACAGCTGTAGCCATAGCCACCCGTAACGCTGTCAAAAATTTTGGCATAGAAGCCGGAATGAGAATATCGCGAAAGATATCACCGAAATCGGCCCCCAGCGAATATAACGGGTAGTAGGTTTCTTTGGGAATTCCTTTAACGCCATCCCTTACAGCAACAATTACCTGAAAGACAACAATTAAAAAGATCATTAGAATCTTTGCTACCTCACCTAAGCCCAACAGTAACATTACAACAGGCAGAAGGGCAATTTTAGGTATCGGGTATGTTAAATAAACGAGGGGCGATAGCAGCCTGTCCCATTTGGAGAAATAACCCATGCAAAGACCCAACGGAACACCAATAAGGACCGCAACCAGAACTCCAGCAACAATCCGCCACAAACTATAAAGCCCATGAACAGCAATTTGCGGCAGGAAAATATGGAGTAAATTAACAAGTACAATCCCCGGAGATGGAATAATGGGCAGTTGCAGCCAACCGGCAGCTGCCTGCCACAGAATTAGGAAGATTAGCATACCATAGAAATACCAAACCCCTGCGCCTTTTTCTTTCATTTTGACCAATCCTCTTTTATTGTCTTGCGTAACTCAAGGCAGAGTTGAAAAAAATCCTGGCGGTTGCGAATATCTTCTACTCCAAAAAGTGGATTATCAAATACTTTGCTGACAGTCCCCGGAGCAGCCGATAAAATCACGATTTTCCGGCCTAAATATACAGCTTCTTCCACATGATGGGTAACCAGGATGGTGGAAACAGAATATTTTCTCCAAACAGCTAAAAACACATTCTGTATTTCTTCCCGCGTCATAGCGTCCAGGGCGGAAAATGGCTCATCCATCAGTAACAAATCAGGCTGCAGTAAAAAAGCACGAGCTAACGCAACACGCTGCTGCTGACCACCACTAAGTTCGCCGGGATAGCGGGTTTCCAAGCCGCCCAGCCCCAGCAGTTGCACCATCTCTGTAAGATTCTTACCGCAGTCACCGGTATTTTTGTTCTTAATTTTCACACCAAGCCGAATGTTATCTGTTATGTTTTTCCAGGGCAATAACCCATAGTTCTGCGGAATAAACCCGATAGTCTGCTGCTTTGGCATAATCGATTGTCCGTTAATTAGGACAGTACCGTCAAAGTCGGTAATAATTCCGGCCAGGATTTTTAACAGTGTTGATTTTCCACAACCGGAAGGACCAATGATGGCACAAGTCTCCCCGGCGGCCAGCTCCAGATTAATATCTGTAAGCACCTCAGTGCGGACTCCGCTCGATTCATAAGCAATATGCAAAGCTTTAATCTGGATCATAGCTACTACCTGACAAACCGGGTATCAACCAACTCGGTATATTGATATTTCTGCTGAATAAGCTGCCTTGACTGCATCCAGGTAATTACATCATCAATATCCTTTTGCTGCGGTGCAGTCGCTTTTTTGTATTTTGGCAGAAGAAGCGCTCCTTTAACGTCTTGCGGAAAACCGGCTTTTTCGATGACCATATCAATGTAGCTGTCCATCGGTTCGTTCGCCAAATACTCTACAGCCTTGTTATAAGCTCGATACATAGCCTGAATTTCTTGCTCTTTCTCATTGATGGCCTTAGTAGTAAATAGCATAACTCCTGGATTAATGCCCAATTGCTCCGACGTATTTATTACCCTGCCGCCATTTTTTACAGCTACTGTTGCCAGCGGGTCAGGCAAGGTGGCAGCACTAATCTTGTCATTTTGCAGCATTTCTAAGCGTGCCGGAATCTGCGGAATGACGGTTTTGTTCATATCGGTTGTGGCTAATCCGCCTTCTGTGGCTATCCGGTCAGTAACATATTCAATAATGGTATTTTTAGAAATAGCCACATTTTTGCCCTTGAGATCCTGAACAGCTGAGGCTGTCTCGCTTTTATTCACAACTAATTTATAGCTGCCGTTTGTTAAGGCCGTAATTACAGTATCAAAGCCACCCGCCTTAGCAAAGGCCTCGGCTAACACATCCGATATGGCACCGTCCAGGTTTCCGCTTTGCAGGGCACTATCCCGTTCCATGGCACTTTTAAACGGTTTTAGCGTAACTGTTACCCCTTCTTCTTTAAAATAACCCTTTTCCTGGGCAATAATAAAAGGAATCGAATCTACGTCAGGCATAAGACCAATGGTAATATTCTGTAGCTGACCTTGCTTTGGCGCAGTATTTTCTTTTTTTTCACTAGCGCACCCTGCTAAGACCAACAGCAGGAGCGCAATTGTAATTAAAACAATGTTTTTTTTCATAATACAACCTCATTTCCTTTGACTAGTATGCTGGGCTCACTTTATTTGTTCGACAATCGCTTTATTCTTACCTTTACCGCAACTCTAAAATATATGTAGCAGTTCAGCATACTCACTATAACTGGTATTACATTGTGGCTAGCTTAGTTACAAAAATTTCGGCTTCCGGCAAAACTTCTATACTCCACCAGGGGCACAAGCTTTGTAGTTCTGCTAAAGAATAACTGCCTGTAGCAACGCCAATTGTGTACGCTCCAATGCCTTTACCACACTCAATATCGTGAGGAGTATCACCAATTACATAAATTTTATGCTGACCGGGATCACCCCAATTTGCTTGCACTATTTCCAGCGCGCTATTGGCTATATCACTTCTCCGCTCAAACTGCTCTGCAAATGCACTGCTGGCAAAATCAAAATATCGATCTAGTGCAAAGTACTTTAACTTTATTTGGGCGCCCATTTGGCTATTGCCTGTTAACAACAGCAGCTTGTAATCGTCATGCTCATGCAAGCAAGCCAATATATTAGCTACCTCAGGCAAAATCAGCCCTTTTCTGGCAGCCAGTTCCCGGAGAAGAAGTTCTTCATAACGACGGCATAAACGGTCTATCTCACTCCGGCTTGCCTTACGACCGGAAGATACCTCAATAATCTGTCTTGCAATATAATTGTCTGTCATCCCGGCGGTGGTAAGGGTGTCAAACTCCACTGCTTTGCCCCAGATTTCTATTGTTGCCTGTTCAAAGGCATATAAGCCGGCTTTAGCTGTTCTAATTAGTGTTCCATCAATATCCCAAAAAAGTATTTTCAACAAACATCCCCCTATCTGCTTATTCTATTCCCTCTAACAACAGTAATAGAGGGAAGGTTTGATCCTTCCCTCTTACCTAAAGCGCCCATCCCTATAGCAGTCACTGTACTTGACACACACTAACCTTATACAACTTAGCTTGCGAACGGGAACAACCTAATTCTTACACCCAATGGAAAGCTGTGATTCAATTGACCTTTTTGAGGAAACCAAAAAACACTACCCCGCCAGATTAACTAACCTACTTTGCAACAAACGGAAAACGGAACGTTTCCTACCTACTGCAGCCTGGGTTTGAATCTACGCTATAAGGATGGTGCTTATTTAGATAATAACATAGATAAACCACTTTTGCAAGCACTATTATTCAGAAATTTTCGATTGTTGTAACCATTGTTTCATTCTGTCTTATTAGTCGCGCTAAATTCTAATAATTGATTTTATTTCATCCTTAGTTGGAACTTTCCCTTTCACCTTAACGACACCATCCACGACAAGTGCTGGTGTCGTCATAACTCCGTAAGCCATGATATCTTGCATATTATCCACTTTTACAATCTCGGCGGTAATTCCTAGCTCAGCAACTGCTTCCATCACCCGTTCGGTTAGGGTATGGCACTTTGCACACCCCATTCCTAATACTTCAATCTTCATTTTAATTCCCCCTTATAATTATATAATGATATTAGCATTTTATAATGTGTTAATAGTTATATATTAACATTTTATCACATATAGGTCAATCCCATTTTAACACAAAGTATTATTGAGTATAATTCAAGCCAGCTAGCACATATCACGTTCATACTTAGCCTCTTTCTCAATTACTATTTTGAAATTTGCAGCTTACATCAAAAGATAACTAAAGGCATTAAATACGAAACCACAAATAATAATGCCAACGGTAACAATACCCACAAATATAGCCAATAGCTTAGTCTTAACAACTTTCTTTAACAGTATCATAGACGGGAGCGAAAGTGCCGTTACACTCATCATAAAGGCTAAAACAGTACCAAGTCCTGCTCCCTTCAAAACTAACGCCTCCGCAATTGGTAATGTTCCGAAAATATCAGCATACATTGGAATTCCTACCATAGTTGCCACCAAAACAGAATACCATTTGTCTTGACCTAATACAGCACTTATCACTGCCTCTGGAATAAAATTATGAATAGCAGCACCGATTCCCACACCAATCAAAATATATAGCCATACCTTTTTTACTATTTCCATCACTTGATATTTTGCAAACTCTATTCTGTCGCTCGCAGTTAATTCTTCTTGTTCCATTTCCAGCATCTTGTTGCTGTGAACAAAAGGCTCGACATACTCTTCCAGGTTTAATTTGCTAATGATAGTTCCACCAATAACCGCAAGTACAAGGCCCATAATCACATAAGCTATTGCGATCTTCCAGTTAAATATACTTGCAAGCAGAATTACAGATGCTAAATCTACCAGTGGTGATGATATCAAAAACGAAAATGTAACACCAATTGGTAGTCCTGCATTTGTAAAACCAATAAATAAAGGAATTGATGAGCAAGAGCAAAAAGGCGTAACCGTTCCCAGTAACGCAGCCAATATATTTGCTGAAATTCCTTTAAATTGCCCTAATATCTTTTTCGTTCTCTCAGGCGGGAAGAAGCTTTGGATATAGGAAATCATAAAGATTAAAACAGTAAGTAAGATGAATATTTTTATAACATCATAAATAAAGAAGTGAATACTTCCACCCACTTGACTACGTATATCTAATCCAAATACATTTTGTACAAGTAAAGTAACTAAATTATAAAGCCATTCCATTTTGAGTAATTGGTTATTTAACCATTCAAAGATAATCAAAAAATCATCTCCCTAATAATTTTTATGTGCTTGCACCAGTTTACTATACTACCGTAAAGATGCAATTCCCACCGCGACAATCATGATGCCAAGGTAATGTGGATTACAATTGTTAGCCTTTGATTATTACCCTCGCGCCATATGGCATTATTATGAGCGTAATCATGATTAAACATAAGAAACCTCCCTTTTTACTAGCCCTTTGTTTTATTTATATTATCATTTTATCATATTATAATATAAATCATTGATAAGCACAAGATATAAAAAATGCTAGGATTATTTTCCTAGCATTTTTTAAAAGTCTGCCATTTAATTTTGATTACTATGTATTGGATTGGATTTTTGAGTCATTATTAACGTCTTAAGGTTGCAATTAGTCATTTCAGATTTAAGAGCAATTTAATAGCATCTTCAGGATTTTTAATGATAATCGTTGCCGCTGCCATTACTGTTAGAACAATTTGACGACACCAATTCCCAGCCAGGTAGCAAAAAAACCGACCAGGATATTAAGCCCGACATTATAAAAAGCCTGCAGGACGTCCGCCTCCTCCAAGAGGCGCAGCGTTTCATAACTAAACGACGAAAAGGTAGTCAGACCACCCAAAAATCCCACGGCAATCAAAAGCCGCCAGTAGGGACTGACACTCAGACGCTCGGTAGTCACGGCCATAAACAATCCAATAATGAAACACCCCACAACATTAACCAACAAAGTTCCCATCGGAAAGTCCGTACCAAATCGCACTGCCGCCCAGTTAGACGTCAGATACCGGATAGTCGCGCCAATCCCACCGCCTACCGCCACTAAAATGATTTCTAACATATCGTTTCACCTCACTTGTTACCTATCCACTATTTTCAACGCTTGAGTGGTTTATTGCCATATTTGATGACTTCAACATCATCAATTGTCACAAGCCCCTTTTCCAGCATTTCATCTAAATAAGGCAACAATTTCGCTATATATTCCTCACTGTCAACAATCTCAACAAGTATGGGCAAATCACTTGACAAATCTACAATGCTCGCTGTATGAATTCGTTTATCGGCTCCATATCCCAACAGACCTCGAAATACCGTCGCTCCCGCCAGATCCAGCTCTTGGGCTTTTTCTACGATAGCGTGATACAGCGAACGCCGTTTCCAATGGTCACTTTCCCCGATATAAATCCGTAATCGTTTGGCCTGACTTGCAATTTTGGGCACAAAAATTCCTCCTTCAACTTTGATATTCAAATCTACCACTATTTACGTTCTCGCTACAAAACAAACAGGTTCTGGTATCTCGTCCCATGCCGTAACATGCCAGGAACAGGCTTCAGTCAAAGAAGGCATACGCGCGATTCCCCTTCTGCATCGTTTTATAAAAAAACAAAGACTCCTACCGTTACTATGGTAGGAGTCATCACCTGGTTAACCAGGATTCGAGCGAACTCCATCGCTCATTATAATTACTATAATTTTACAAGCTGAACTCCTTCTCGTCAAGAGTCCAGCTTATAATTTTTCACTTATAATGACACGGGGCCGGTGTATTCTCTCCATTAAAACGACACCGTTGCCCCGCGTCTTTATTTGTTTTAGGCTTTGACTTTAACTAGCGAGTCTTTCCCTCCTGCTGCCTGAATAAAAAAAATTCTTCCAATACCTCCCCAAAGCGCTGGATAGTGTCAGTTGTATCTTTTCCCTCTTTACTCAGCCGATCAAGTTCTTCAGATAGTCCCCAAATTTCATCATATAGCTCAGTCTCTTGTTTCTTACAATCCCGGTATCTGATATTCATAAGTCAGTTAAACCCACCCCTCCTTATTTTATTTGGAGGCTTCTATGCCCTCCTGTATCACCCCTGAACGGGAATTTTACAGGAGGAAATTAAAAAGGATCACATATGCAGGATTATTTCTACCCTACACATGCGATCCTAATCGATTATTGCAACAGTATCAAGATACAGAAAGCAACCCAAATAACAGAACCCGTCAGCGTGTCCTGCCAAACCTGTATCAAGATATGAACCCATCGAATATTGCATGCAGTCGCACAGCCCCTGCCTTAACACGCCAAGCATTACACTCCAATTGTCAAAACTTGTAATTCAGCTAACAACCGGGTATAATAAGATTGTCGTCGTGGACAGTTCGCTGTTACGTGTAGGTGTCTCTGCACCTGCTCGTGCCCATAGGTGCTCCAACACCTATGGGACACGGCGACTTAACTTTTTAATTTCCACCTATTACTAATATTAGTACTCTTTTACACAAATTGCAAGTACATGCAGGTAAAAAAACAAATGGTATTTCAAAACTAAATCATAAAGAGAAATTTTCATTAATATAGTTAAAATATCAAAATAAAATGGCTTAGGAGGACTGTAGATGAGTGAGAGTAATTATGATAAGCATAAAAGACCTTACTATTCTGACCCGTCACCCTATCCAGAAATCAGAGTTGTTGAACCAAACCTTCACTATGCACGGTTACTAATGGATGATTACGCAGGAGTTGTTAGCGAATTTACTGCCATCAGCCAATACCTTTACCACTATTTCTTTTCCAAAAATATCGATGAAAAGTTAGGAAAGCTTTTTGAGAATGTATCTATCAACGAAATGTTACATATGGAAATTCTGGCAGACATAATCATAATGTTAGGCGGAGACCCTCAGATTCGCGGTTCATTTAGTACAAACAATCAATTCTGGAATGGTAAATTTATTTACTATGGCGATGACTTATGTGAACAATTAAAAGCTGATATTGAAGCAGAATATACAGCTATTGAAGAATACCGTAAACATATTCACTTAATTGATGATCATCATATACAAGCAATTCTTAAACGAATCATTCTTGATGAAAAAGTACATATTCGACTGTTCAATAAAGCACTTTTCAAATTTTGCGACTGTACATATAGAGAAAGCGAATAAGCAAATGTATTATATAAGACAATGAGACCCTCCTAAAAGCGTAACAACTTTTAGAACGGTCTCATTTTTTTTACTTAGTTCTACTGTATCGTTTAGCCCAACATCCGCAACCTTCTTTGGGAATCACTCATTTTCGTTTTTGCCACAAAGAATTTTTTCAGATTATCAGGTACATCCTTGCTTACTTGTTGAGACGCTTGCTGTCCCCCGTATTCACATCTTACACTTGCCTAAATTCCTCATCATCGAACAATATCATCTATGTCACTTGGCTTTGATGATACCAGCGTAATAACTACCCGGTATGGTAAACACACAATTTGTTGCGGCGCATGACTAATCCAGCCTGTCTGCACACCAATTTGCCGGGGGGAGTCATCCTGGCGAATCCGCACTTTGCCATCATGGGCTTCAACAATATTGTATTCCGTCAACCCACCAATACGATATTCTTCATGATATCCAGGGCGTAGTACCATCACCTTCACCAGCGTGCCATTCACCCGCACTTCGGCTTTAGTATCACCATCTGCCGGAAACATAATAAAACTTAAGATAATGCCCATGCCGGACAGTGCTAATAGTACAGAAAGTAACAATTTATCACCTTTTGTAAGCGCATAGTTCACTATTTTGGTAATACCACCATTCTGCAATAGTTGTTATTAGCCAGAAAGCCCGCACCCGTACACTAAATTTGACCTCTGGCAATTAATTTTTTCATTAATGCTTCCAGTTTGGTTTTAGTCAGATCATCAATTTTTACGAATATGGTTTTGGTGATAGTTGGCATAACATATCTCTATTGAAATACTCTATATACTTTAGTATAGACTTATATTTAAACTTTTGAAAGGAAAAATAATGCTGAAATATCTAAAAAAACATCATTATAAAACCAAACTCCTTTCAATTGCAATTATAAATTATCTTGCAATTGATAAAAAAATGATATATTATTAAAAATATCCTATTTATAAAAAGAATAGGGACACAGCAAAAAAATGAAGCACCGGATGCAAAAGAAATGCGCATGGGCATCGTCCCTCTGCCACAATATGCCCACATGTGGATAGCCAAGAAAAAAGGCTTTATTGACGAAGAATTACAAAAGGTCGGTTTTCATTTACAATGGCAACCGTTCAACATGGAACCAATAGTTAGTGAAGCATTTGCTATTGGCCAGTTTGTTATGTGGGAGCCGGTAATAACTCGCCTGGAGGACGCCGGTGAAATCAAGATAATTGCCGATGGTTCACAAATTTGCCCAGCTTATTCTGTCGTAGTGGCTAGCGATAATATATTAGCAAAAAATCCCGCAGCGGTAGGTGCTATGCGGAAAGCATTCCAACGCGGCAATGAGTATCTAAAACAAAATCCTGATGAGTGCGCTGAATTACTTATGGAAGAAGATGAAAATGTCTAAACAAAGAACTGGGGGATATACATGAAAACATTTTGTGAAAGCGTCAAAGAAACTGGGGAAAAATTGGTCAGAAACAAAATCGATATTGTACAGATGAACGTCGGATATGTTTGCAATTTGGCGTGTAAGCATTGCCATGTACAAGCAGGGCCTAATCGCACCGAACAAATGAGTGCCGAAACAATGAAAGCGTGTCTCAAATTTATCAGCGCTGCGAAAGCAGCTACTGTTGATATTACCGGAGGATCGCCGGAGATGAATCCTCATCTGCCGATGCTGATAGAAGAACTGCGTAAAATTAGTACGGTTAAACGCATTTTAGTCAGAACCAATATGACGCTTTTGGGCACAGATAAATATAGGCATTTTGTTGATTTATTTAAGGCAAATAAACTTGAACTTGTTGGCTCGTTGCCTTGCTATGGCGAAGAAAATGTCAATGCGCAAAGAGGCAATGGCGTATTTAACAGTAATATTGGTGTGTTAAAATTATTAAACAGTGTTGGCTATGGAAAAGAAAAGACCGAACTTGTCCTTGACCTTGTATACAATCCAGGCGGTGCCTTCTTGCCAGGACCGCAGGCGGAATTGCAAGCAGCCTATAAAGAACAGCTTAAAAAGAATTATGGAATTGATTTTAATCATCTTTTCACTATCACAAACGCACCATGTGGGCGTTTTAAAGAAGATTTGGGAAAGAACGGTGAATTTGCTGCTTATATGAATTTGCTTGTTGATAATTACAATAAGGACAATCTCAAGAAAGTCATGTGTGTGTCGCAAATCAATATAGGCTGGGACGGAGCGGTTTACGACTGTGATTTCAATCAGGCGCTTGGTCTACGCATTGGTGCACCGAAAACAATTGCCGAATTTACCCCAAAAGAGTTAATGAGTGAAATCTTGGCTGACGATCATTGCTATTGCTGTACTGCCGGGGCAGGCAGCAGTTGTCAAGGTAGTTTAGATTAAGATACATAATGATAATAATGGTCATATCCTTCGACGAGGAATACCAACTGCTGTTTGTCAAAAAACAGCCAGTAAGCTTCGGGCATTAAACAGTGAAGATATCCTTGCAAATGCTAAATAAGATAACCCAAAATGAGGCCATCCTAAAAGCTTAACAACTTTTAGAACGGTCTCATTTTTTACTTAGTTCTACTGCATTTTTAGCCCAACATCAGCAACCTTTTTGGGAAATAACTCATCTTTTCGCTTTTGCCGCAAAGAATTTTTTTAGATTATCAGGTACATCCTTGCTTACTTGTTGAGACGCTTGCTGCCCCCCGTACACATGTCTTAGTATTGCATCGACAATCATCGCCTTAGGAGGAGTGGTGTATTCTTGTCCCTGCCAGGTCCACACCCTGCAGTCAACATCTTCCCCGCAGACATCGCCGCAGGATTCACAAAGGCTTTCCTTGAAGTCTAGTTGAATATCCTGGCCATTGATGCGGATGGTTGGCGAACTAACAAATCCTAGTTCCAATGCCTGTTGTTCACTCTCGACCAGTATCTTTTGAACTTCAATTTCATAACCTGTTACCTTCAAAACGTTCGCCACCTCTGTGATGGCATCCTCAAGACTCGCGTCAGTCCCCAGACACCGGTCACACACCTCCAGGTCGATATACAGGAACTCGATAACTAATCGCTTTTCCTGGCACTCCCCGGATGTACAACAATTCGTACCACATCCACAGCCTTTTGTATTTTGTTTCACCGTCTTTCCTCCCGTCATTATATAAAATGGGTTCGCATTAACTAAGACGGAAACATCGTCAAAAGGACGCAACCTTTATTGTAAATCGCAAAACGGATTTGATTTTTTTTTGAGCTTATATTCGATGATGTTTCCACGGCGATCAAGTTCCAGGCTGCAACACTCACAGAGCATTTTTCTCAATCTTTTTTGCGCCCGCTGTACACGTGATTTGGCACCCGAATAGGATAAGCCCAGCAATTCAGCCAATTGCTTTTGTGTCAGACCCTTATACTCTGTAAGAACTATTGCCTCCCTATCTTTGTCAGGCAAGTGGTCAATCATGGCTCTTAGACAACTGGAGATGTCCTTGTTGCCGTTGCTGTCATCTCTAACCTCTTCCGGCTCCGGTGGTTGAGCATAGGGTTCTTCCTGCCTGCGGGCGCGATAATAGTCGTGAATCGCATTGCGGGCGATTTGAAAAATCCAGGCGTTCACCTTGCCGGCGTCGTTAAGCCTGTCAATATTCCTGTATATCTTATAGTAGACTTCCTGCAAAATATCTTCGGTATCCTGAGGGCTAGGGACTCGTTTTGAAATAAATTTTTTCAAGTGGCCCGCAAACTCCTCGGAAATGTAGATATTCACATCTTTCACCTGCCTAAATTCCTCGCATCCCATTAATTACCTAATTAAAACAACGTTCCGTAAATCATTCCTGTAACCGTAGCCATAATAACAACCAAAGTTACATACACTGCCGTTTTTTTAGTACCCATAATTTGTCTTAATACTATCATACTGGGTAAACTAAGTGCAGGTCCAGCTAATAACAAGGCTAATGCAGGACCTTTTCCCATTCCTGATCCTAGTAAACCCTGCAGTATCGGCACTTCAGTCAGTGTTGCAAAATACATAAATGCACCGGCAATACTGGCAAACAAATTAGCCCCTAAGCTATTACCTCCTACCAGTGTCTTTATAAAACTATCAGGAATGATTCCTGCGTCCAATCCAGGTCTCCCCATTAAGAAACCTGCAATCATGACCCCTATCAGTAGCAGTGGCATTATTTGTTTTGTAAAAAACCATGTGCTATCACGCCATTCCAAGCGTTCCTTCTTATCAAACCATGCTATTGAGGTATAGATAACAGAGACTAAACTAATTCCAGCCAATATCCATTTGTAAGAATAAATAGTTGCAAAAAATCCTGCAGCCTCCACGGGTTTTCCCCAATTGGCAAATACCAACAAGGCTACCATACTGCCAAAGTAAATGATTTCCTGCCCTAGTATCCGGTTTGGTTCTTCAATTTCGTCCAATGCAAATCCCGCTTGCTTGTCAGCCTCCTCTTTCCGGTAAATAAAAGCCATACATAAACCAATTATAACCGAGAAAAATATTGCGCCAACAGCTCTGGCAACCCCCATCTCAAAACCCAATACCCGGGCCGTAAGTATAATAGCAAGAACATTAATGGCTGGACCCGAATATAAAAAAGCTGTTGCCGGACCGATGCCTGCACCGCGAGTATAAATACCCGCAAACAGCGGCAGAACCGTACATGAACAAACTGCGAGAATAGTGCCAGATACTGAGGCTACACAATATGCGAGCACTTTATTAGCGTCTGGCCCCAAATATTTCATTACGGCCTGCTGCCTTATAAAAGTGGAAACAGCACCTGCGATAAATAAAGCCGGTACCAAGCACAATAACACATGTTCCCGGGCATAATCGTGCAGCATACTAAAAGATTCTAAAACAGCACTTTGGAAACGTACACTATCAGAGGGCAAGAAATACGCTGCACCAAAAACCAGTATGATCGCTATTAACTTTTGAACTTCTGACATTATTACACCTCACTTACGTATTTTTATAATAAGACAAGAACAACCCGGCTTGGCCAGGTTGTTTAATTGCAACATAAAGTCTGTAGTGTGTAGTAAGATTAGCCTTGAATAAATGCTTTTATTTCATCCTTTGTTGGAACTTTCCCTTTCACTTTAACAACACCATCCACAACAAGTGCCGGTGTAGTCATAACTCCGTAGGCCATGATATCTTTCATGTTATCCACTTTAACAAGCTCTGCGGTAATACCTAGTTCAGCCAAAGCCTCCATCACTCGTTCTGTAAGCGTATTGCATTTTGCACAACCCATTCCTAATACTTCAACCTTCACAAAAAAACCTCCTCGCTTCAAAAAGCATTATCGCTAATATTCCCTTTATCCCCGTAATTGATAATAAATTTATTTAGTACTCAAGTCTGCTTTTATCTTTTCACTGATTTCATCAATTACCTGCTGAGTCACTTCCGTCTTGCCTTTTTCAAGACCCATTTGCGTGAGGACATAAGAAACTGGTGATATTTCAACATGTTCGAGCACCTTTTTGGCGCACCCCACCGGACAACCGTCAACTGCAACTACTTGATTGGCTTTTTTTGCTGCGTCAATAAACGGCTGCATGTGTGCTGCAATGCCGCTAAGACAGCTCATACTAGCTTGAGCAAAGCCTTCCCGCCTCAGTTTACGGCATACCTGATCCGATACCTCGCCAACATCGGCACAGCCGTCACAAGGATACATGATTCTTGACGCCTCTGGCACTCCACCACCACAATTACATCCACTCATAATAGAAGCCTCCTCATAATTAAATAATGATATTATAATTTTATAATATCTTTATAAAATTATATTAGCACTATATTCCAATTTGGTCAATATCATATTTACTTTAGAGATTCCTCCAATAATTTAATTAGTAACTCCCTATTTATCCCCAATTGCCACCAGGGACTAATACCTTGATGCTCGCATCTGGATCATTGACAACTCTCGCCAAAGTGTAGCCATGTCTGGTATCTGGGGACATGAAAACCTGAATGACAATGACAAAGTGTCTGTTGGTAAACGGGGTGGCGATAAATCATGATAATTGCCAAATTCTCCACCCGGCATCCAGTTACTGTTGCCATGGCTGTGCTAGCCGCCGTAATTCTTGGTCTCTTATCTTATACCAAACTTAAAGTAGACCTAATGCCCAATATTGTTACGCCGCACATTGTAGTGCAAACCTCCATGGAAAATACCGGCCCGGAAGAAATTGAGAACCTCATTTCTCGCCCTATCGAGAAAGCGGTGACTCGCGTAAACAATGTTAGCAAAATCTCCGCCTCTTCTATGCAAGGCCGCTCCATGGTAGATATTGAATTCAATTGGGGAACAGATGTCAATGTCGCCGCCAATGATGTCCGCTCCCGTGTCGATAACCGCCGCGAAGCGCTGCTTGCCGCTGAGCCGGTACGTTTTCGTCCAATCCTCATGACCACCATCGCTACCGTACTTGGCATGATACCTATCGCCCTCGGCATCGGCACCAGCTCAGAAGCCAACGCTCCTATGGCCATCGCCGTTATTGGTGGTCTACTAACCTCCACCTTACTGACTTTAGTTGTTGTACCTGTTGCCTATACGTATGTAGATACCTGGGAAAAATAAAACAGCCTGGATTAAGCGAACAGTCCATAACATACATGGATAAACCTTACTAAGAAACTGCAAGTATGCCAAGTGGCGTACTTGCAGTTTCTTTACATTACAAGCCTTCAATCAAAAATTATTTGCAACAACAATTGCCTTTCTTAACTTTTGGAGTTTCTTTACCCTTATTATTCTCATTTTCATCTGGGATCTCTTCTATCTCGAAACCACCACAGCACGAGCCTTTTTTGTCTTTATTACCTCCAAACAAGCGTTTAAAAAATCCTTTTTTTTCGGTTTCTTACTCATAACTAAATTCCCCTTTCTATTTTTATAGTAATCTACCAATAACCTAAACACATAATCATATTAAAAATCAATCCAGATAGTACTGCCATTGCAAATACAATCACTACAAATGCAATAAGTATTTTCTTCTTAAATATGCTGGCAAACATGGTTAACTCCGGTATTGCAATACCTGCTCCACTGATAATCAATGCCATTACTGCACCAATACTTGCGCCTTTTTCCATTAAAGCAATTCCGATTGGGATAGCCGATTCTACACGAATGTACAAAGGTATGCCGATTAAGGCTACAATGATAACAGCAAATGGATTATCAGTTCCGGCAACTCTTGCAAGCAGATCAGCAGGTAAATATCCGTAAATAGCCGCCCCAATTCCAACGCCAATTATCATGTAGATAAAAACCACTTTGTAATCTTCCCAAGCCTTCCAAAAAGAGATATATAGTCTGTGTTTAAATCCTTTTGGGACTTCCTCGCTAACTTCGCAGCAACCTCCTTTCATTCGTACTCTTTTTACTTGATCAGACCAGCCCATTTTTTCGAGGATTACTCCAAAAACAACTGAAAATACTGATGTCAAAATCAGGAATCCAACAGCAACCTTCCAGCCCATAAATGCACCAAGTAAAGTAAACACCAGCGGGTCCATTAACGGTGATGAAATTACGAAAGACATGACCGTACCAAAAGGAACTCCGGCTTGCAGTAATCCAAGAGTCATTGGAACTGTAGAGCAGGCACAAAAAGGTGTGACAGCACCAAAAAGTACCGCCATTATATTACCCCACAGACCTTTTCCTGACATCCATGTTTTTAATTTATCCTGAGGTATATACATGAATACTAATGCTATGATTGTACTGATTCCAATGAATAGTACAGTAAGTTCTGCCATTATAAAAAGAAAATATTGAATTGTGTCAATAAAAGTGTTCACAAAAATCCACCCCCATTTTTTATAATTACGTCTATATAAATCCTTGTCGCCGAACTGAAGTTATCAATATCTCCAAGGCCTTTTTAACACTTTCGATCGTTTGAGAATCCCGATCTTTTAGCATCTCACCTACATAAGCTGTATATTTCTCCACGATTTTTGTAATAATCTCTATTCCTTGGACAGTAATTGTAACACAGCATATCCGACCATCTATTAAAGACTGTTCCCGCAAAACATAACCTTTGTTTTCTATGCGATCAATAATTTTACTTGCTCCGCTTTTGGTACAATTCAATAACTTCCCTATTTCTTGAATTGTAATGTTATCATGCTCATACACCTTTTTAAGTGCCATAAATTCAACTAAGGATAAATCTTCACAGCACTCTCCGTTAAACCCCTGATTTCCAAAATACCAAGCTAATTCTTGAATTAAGTTATACACATCCGGTATGTTTTTGTCCATTGTTTGCCTCTATTCACGTTAATGTAGTTTCCATTGTCAACCATTATTATAGCACATTGGTTTCCATCGTCAACTAATATATTGTATGCATTTTGGATTTAGATGTTCTTCTTCCCCCGTCTGGCTTGGATATTTCCACTCGTCTGAGGGCTAAAATCTATAATTCCCTTCTTGTATGGATTGCACTCACGCTGGGCGCACGTAAAAAAAACCTGCGGTTTATTGCCGGTTTCCTCTTTTAAACACCCTGTCGGCTGCACGCGGCAGCTCGGAGATTACTTATATATTTGTACAGTCTTATTATCTCATCTCAAAGCACCTTGTCGGTATCCGGATATACCATACATCTCTGTCAGGAAAAACCCTAAAAGAGAAAAAATTCGCTAAATTTTTCCTCTATGAACATAAATAAGCTGGCACGTACTCTTGCGTGCCAGCTTGCTCTAAATAATCGATATTTATTTTTTACTTTGCTTATCGTAATTCTTATATCCACCCGAGAGGTTAAACACCTGTTTAACGCCATGATTAAGCAAAATATTTTGAGCTGCATTCCCAGTCACGCCTTTATTACAGTACGTAACAGTTACTTTTTCTTTGTCGATAGAGTCTATCTCTGTCCGGATGTGTTCCTGAGAAAGGTTTCTAGCCCCTTCCACATGGTCCTCCTGATATTGCTTCGCTATGCGAGCATCAATAATCTGGACTTCTTCACCATGCTCTACTTTTTCCTGTAACTCTGCCGGAGTAATCAGCTTTCGGCCACGCCTGAGTGCATTGTCTAGAATCATGCCAGTATACATTATCGGGTCTTTGGTCGTAGAAAACGGCGGTGCATAGGCCAGGTCTAAATGGAACAAGTCCTCGACTTTCGCACCAAACGTAATGGCAGTTACCAGCACATCAATCCGTTTATCCACTCCGGTCTTGCCGACAATTTGTGCACCCAAAACCTTACCGGTCTTTTTGTCAGCCACAGCTTTGATGATCATCTCTTGTCCATGAAAGTACTCGGGTTTATCGGGTTTGATGTTATGACAAACGACAACCTCATAGCCCTCGCGCTTGGCTTCCTTTTCGGTTAGACCGGTCTGAGCCACTGCTGTATCAAATACTTTGAAAATGCCAGTCCCCAGCCCGCCCCGGAATTGTAAGTCACCGCCGGTAATTTGATCGCCGACAATGCGGCCCATCTTGTTAGCAGTCGAGCCGAGCGGACGATAAACCGGCTTGCCGGTTATGAGTGAATAGCTTTCAGTGCAGTCACCACAGGCATAGATGCCATCTATATTTGTTTGCATCTTGGTATTGACTTTAATAGCTCCTGTCACGCCTAGTTCAATACCTGCCGCATGGGCTAACTCTACGTTTGGTCTGACGCCCACTGCCATTACCACAAGCTCGGCGACTAATTCACGACTGCTTTTTAACACAATCTTATTGCCCTGCGAACTTCCTTCCATACGAACAACGAAGTCATTTACGATGATCGTAATTCCCTTCTCTTTAAGATATTCTTCTAAGTATACGGCAATATCCTGGTCCAGTACAGGCATAACGTGCTGTGCCAGTTCAACAACAGTAACAGAGATTCCCCTTGCTGTTAAATTTTCCGCCATTTCCAGTCCAATAAATCCTGAACCAACAATGACCGCCGACTTTGGCTTTGTTTCATGCACAAATTTGCGAATACGATCAGCGCTAATGACATTGCGTAAGTAGAACACGTTATGTTTGTCGCTTCCCTCAATAGCCGGGACTACAGCTTGAGCGCCGGTGGCAATAACTAGCCGGTCATACGTTTCGGCAAAAACTTCACCGCTAATTAAATTCCGGACAGTAAGAACCTTGGTTTGTGGCTGAATTTCTAATACCCGATGGCTTATATACACGTCAACATTATATTTCTGCTTAAAGAAC
The DNA here is from genome assembly GCF_057319775.1 of Sporomusa sp. 246TCP1. NCBI lineage: Bacteria > Bacillati > Bacillota > Negativicutes > Selenomonadales > Sporomusaceae > Sporomusa > Sporomusa sp. 246TCP1. The sequence goes on from NZ_CM170492.1 coordinate 3,944,316, forward strand.
TTCGCATCCCGGGGAACCAATTGCTTGCGTCCTTCAATTTCAGGCCCAATATAGTAAGGCAGACCACAGCCTGAATACGATATATCCTTATCATCGTCAAATATTTTTATTTGCGCAGCTTCATTATTCCGTCTGGCTTTAGCGGCAGCAGAAGTGCCTGCGGCTACACCGCCGATGATTACGATCTTCATAGAATAGTCCTCCCGAGATTCCATTATTACTATCAATTCTGTTGCATCTAATTTCCTGTCAACTAAATGCTTCATATTCAACGATATAAATATGTTTTTATCATAGGTCACAGCTCACATACAGTCAACGCACGCTACGTTAAAAGTATGTAAACTTTTCGAGTCCTTATCCTGTCAATAGAACTACAACATAAAAAGAAGAGAACACTCCTTGAGATCAGAGCATTCTCATTCCTTTATTACCCTATGTAATGAACATCCATCATCGAACAATATCATCTATGTCACTTGGCTTTGATGATACCAGGGTAATAACTACCCGGTATGGTAAACACACAATTTGTTGCGGTGCATGACTAATCCAGCCTGTCTGCACACCAATTTGTCGGGGGGAGTCATCCTGGCGAATCCGCACTTTGCCATCATGGGCTTCAACAATATTGTATTCCGTCAACCCACCAATACGATATTCTTTTGTAAGAGCATAGTTCACTGTTTTGGTAATACCACCATTCAGCAATAGTTGTTATTAGCCAGGAAGCCCGCAACAGTACACTAATTTTGACCTCTGGCAATTAATTTTTTCATAAAGAAGAGTTTTTCAATGCTTACAGTTAGTTTTCCGTAAACTTGTGCTACCTTTGGATGATAGTAAACGGTAATACCTTCTATGTCTGTCTGCAAATAATGAACGGCCTTGTCCGTTTTCCCTAACTGCACAGCCGGGATTTGGTTCGCTACTCTCACCTCCCCGTGATTATGAATTCCACCCGGGCGTTCTGCGATACTGATACTAATTGTATGGTCGTCTGACTTGCGTAGAATATATTCTTTAGCAGAATCCTCAATTGTTATCACCATAGCCTTTCCCCCTAACAACTTTCTTTTACTCTCCACTATGATAAAAACTGAAAATTACATCTTATCTTGGACTTGACTCAGATTTAGCGATACCCGCATGATTACTGCGAAAAAAGCCACCAAATTTGCCCTTCATATCCTCAAAAAGTGTATATAATATTGGCACAAACACCAAAGTTAAAAAGGTAGAAACAAGTAATCCCCCGATAGCTACAATAGCCAGAGGCGATAGTCTCTCCAGTCCCACTGCCCATTCTAAAGCTATCGGTGCCATACCAAACGCAGTTCCAAACGCAGTCATCAAAATTGGTCGAGTCCTAACCCTCACACTATCCATAATGGCCTGCTTCATATCACTACCTTGACTACGTTCTACGATAATGAAGTCAATGAGAAGGATGGAATTTTTCACAACAATCCCGGCAAGCAAAATCATGCCCATAAATGCCGGCATAGAGGAATGTTTGCCGCTCAGCATCAGCGCCCAGATAGAACCAATCATGCCTAATGGAATGGCCGACATAATGGTCATCGGATGAATAAACGAGCTAAAGGCCGGAACCAAGCTGAAATAAAGGAGCAACATGCCAATTCCCATCGCGCCGCTCATGGCCCCAAATGACGCTTGCATTTGCTGCAGGTCACCTTCTTGGGTGATGGCATATCCTTCTGGCAGTTCAATGTCGGCCAATTCCTTCTGGATACCTTTATCCAGATAGGTAATCGCCGTTTTTTCGCGATAGCCATAAACCTCTAATGTGTTTTGCATATCTTGCCGTGTATAAAGGGTGGGAATTTTTTTACGAGAAAACGTTCCTAATGACTCTAACGGAGTCAAACCTTTGGGGGTAACAATCATGACATTTTTTAGCTTACTTATATGATCACGTTGTTCTGCCGGATAAGAAATTCTTAGTCCTATGCCGTCTTCCTGATCAATGCGGAAGGTTGAGGCAGACATCCCGCCAACCACATTGGCAATTTGGTTTGATACATTGGCAGGAGATATCTCATACAGCGAGCACTTTTCCTTATTCAACACGAAGTTGATTTCGGCTTTATCATGGGTCCAGCTACGCGATACACTGGTAAGGCCGGGAACGTTTACCATTCGATCATATACTTGTTCCCCGATTGAATCTAGTACCATGCGGTCTGGTCCGGTAATAAGCAGCGATACCGGGGCCTTTATACTCGCCATAGCTGTTGCGCCAAAATCGTAAACATCTACATATTTTAGCCCTGGTATTTGCGCAAACTGTGTACGCAGTTTGTTTTCAATCTCCCAGATGGTCTGACTTCTTTTAAATCTGTCAACAAGATTAATTGTTATATATCCCTGCTGAGGTATCTTTCCACTGCCAAAGCTGACAATTCCTGCTTCAGAACCCATGATTGTCGAGACAGAGTCAACACCAGGCACCTCGGCAATCACTTGCTCTATCTTTGTTGCTACTTGCTCAGTGGCCGCCAGGGACATATCTGTATCGGTTTCAAAGTTAATTTTAATAATACCGGCGTCCATGGAAGACATTAGATCCCGTCCCAGGATTGGCATCAGACTGGCGCTTATCATAAACAGTGCCATACCGCCTGCTAAAAAAGCCAACCTATGGCGCAAGGCAACATCAACAAGTCGAACATATGTATTTTGGATAACGGTTACCACTTTTTCATCAAACCATAGCACAATCTGCTCGGCTCGATTAGGCCGGAAGGATTGACGTAATAACATGGGGGCCAGTATGGGTATTATAGTAACAGATACCACATACGATACTACCAAAGCAATACACATTGACATAATGAATGGACGCATTGTAGCCTGAACATAGCCACCAATGAAAATGATCGGCAACAATACCATTACAGTAGCATACGTTCCTGAGAAGATTGCCAGCAAAACCTCTTCTGTTCCACCGAAGGTGGCTTCTTTAATTCTATCAGGCATTCGCTCATAATGCCGTGCAATATTTTCAAGCACAACAATCGCATCATCAAGCAGCATCCCGACTGCGAGAATAATGCCGGTAAAGGTTACCGTATTTAGCTCATAACCGATTAACCACATGATTCCGAAGGTAATAAGATAGGTAAAAGGAATTGAAACAGCGGCTAATAACGTGATGCGCATATTGGCAAGAAACAAAAAGACTACGCCTACAGTCAGCAAAATTGCCTCGAACAAGGATTCCTCCATATTACTGACACTTGTGCGAATAAGGGTTCCCTGGGTATCACTAATTGCAAACTGAATCCCCGGATATTTATCTTTGAGTATAGGCAGATATTTTTCTACAGCAGTGATACTATCCATGGCAACTCCTGAAGGAGCACGCAAAATACTCAAACCGATGGCTTGTTGACCATTTCCGTGATAACCTGATTGCGGCTCAACAATCCCGCGGGTAATCTCGGCCACGTCCCGCAGATAGACATCTCCGGTCTGCTTACGAGCAATGATAATATGATTCGCCTCTTCGGGATGTTTGAATTCTCCTTGTGTTTTAAGCAAATATTGCCCAGAAGATTTTATGATCAGGCCGTTGGGTACATTGACGTTATTTGCACTGAGTGCTGTTGCTACATCACTAATTATCAGCGAATGGAACGCCAGAAGATCCGGTTTAACAATAATTTTATACTCTGGTTGAAAACCACCAAATACCTCAACTTGCGCAATTCCAGGAACACGCAATAATTCTTCTTTGATTTCGTTGTCGGCAAGCTGACGGATTTGACTCATGTCTAAGATTGAGTTTTCTTTTGGTGAAAGCGCCAGAATAAGCGTTGGCTGTGTTGCCTGACTAATTTTAAAGATTTGCGGCTGGCGAATGTCGGCAGGCAATTTTCCGGTAATTTTGCTGAGTGCATTAGATACGTCTGTGGCAGCCGAATCCAGGGTTTTAGTATAGTCAAACTCAACGGTTACTACCGATACCTCATCCTTACTCACTGAGGTTACTTTCAAAACTTCACCTAGGGTAGCCATTTCTTTTTCTATGGTTCGTCCGATTTTTGTTTCAACGTCTGATGCCGAAGCTCCAGTTTCAACAGTAATAATTGTGATTTGTGGATGGTCACTATCTGGATACATATTAAGCGGCATCTTAACATAGCCAATAATTCCCACAATAGCCATTAATAAGACAAATGACAATACTAAGTAGGGTTTCTCCAGGTATTTTAGAGTCAAAGCACTCAATTACTTTCACTCCTGTCCTGGATAATGAGTACTTTTTTACCTGTCGTCAATTGCATTAATTGGTTCTCCTGACCAACAACTACACGATCATTGGGTTGCATTCCGCTGATTGCTGCAGTCTGGGCGTTACGACCAACGACCTGAACAGGTAGCTGACAGGCAGCTTCATTAGCATCTACAACCACTACAAAAGTTCCTTTGCTATTAGTAATTAAAGAGTCCACCGGTACAACAATGCCGTTTACCTGATTTAATACAATATCTACTCCAATCACCGCACCCATAGGCAACCCAAAGGGTAATTCGTCTTGCCTTATTTCAATTGTGGCTAAACTTGCTTGATCTAAAGATGGGTATATTTTCTGAATAGTGGCACTCATTTGCTGATCATCATGCGATAGCAATGCCTTTGATCCAGATGTTAAAGAACGCACGACTTCCTGGGGAACCTGGGCGGTTATTTTGTATCCCTGATTGAGAGCTTGCAATGACATCAAGGCTTTACCAGGAACAGCCATATCACCCGGTTCTATCAGCCGTTTAGTGACAACGCCATCAATTGACGATATGATTCTGGAATAGCCTTGCTCGGCTACATTGGCCTCTAGGTTTGCCTGATACACCTGAATGTTTTCCCTGGCAGCAACCATTTGGCTATAGGCATTATCAGCCTCAGTCTGTGACTGTTCATAGGTTTCCTGAGCGATCGCAGCTTGGGAATATAGCCGCCGGCTCCGTTCAAAACTAGCCTTTTTTGTTTGATAATAGCTTTCAGCGGCTACTAGGGCACTTTGTGCGGACCGTAAGCTAGCCTCAGACGCCCGGGTTTTATTTGCCAATGTCAAATCGTCTAAGTAGATTAGTTCCTCTCCTTTTGTTACCTTATCGCCCTCACGTTTGGTTACTCCTACGACATTTGCCGTTATGCGTGATGATAGTTCTACAGAAATAGCAGACTCTATCTTACCCAAATAATGGGCCTGCATATCAATCGTCCCTGGCTTAGCAATAGCCACCTGTACCGGAATAGCTCTAGCCATTGGTTTTGCTATAGCAGCAAGGTCATGACTCCGTTTCCATACTAAGCTTCCTGCCCCGATGATAACTAATATAAGTATCAATACCAAAGTTTTCTTTTGCTTGAACATGCAGACCCTCCTCAATATGCCAAAACAACGGCTATACCTCAAGCGTTATTGTTGACTCACGGTCAACCTATCACATTTGTCAGCCCTTACCCTCAACATCGCCAATTTGTATTGCGACTCCATCTTTGACAATGACAGGTACTTTATCAGAACCATATCGATCTTTACACAATTTCTTAGCCCAGTCGTACACACTTGTGTTGACTTCTTGAAATGCAATCCCTTTCTCCCAATATTCTTGCAGTACCTTAGCGCAGAACGGGCAACCTGTTTTCGTATAAATTACAATACCATCCCTATTTGGTTCGCTAGTAATCGTTTGGTCGCTGACAGGTGCATCCTTGCTACCACTCTCACACCCACAGCCGCAACTGCTACCGCCGCAACCGCAATCACAGGTTCCCCCGTCACAATTGTTGTTCTGAGCAGCCTTGGCTTTTTCGTACATGGCAGCCACTGAGTCCAGCACATGCGTAACAATACCTGAAACTTTATCAATTTCAGACATGTACCTATGATCTCCATTAAAAGTGGCAAGAACTTCTTGCTCGCCTATAAGATCGCCTATATTTATCCCGACTATCGGTTTAAAGCAGTACTTTTCAACGGCCTTTCTGGTACAAGCTTTAGCACAGCCATCAAGGGTAATCGTAGGATGATTTATGGAAAATCTCTTTTCATTGGCAGTACCGATAAGCAGACGTGGAAGACTGATTGTAACTACCTTTGTTGCTCTCAATTCGTTCACGATTCTTGCGGCTACAGCCCGGGAGATATAACCACCTGTGCATTCGCTGCCACAGCAAGCAATAATACCGATTGTTTTGGGGTGCACTATCATTTCTCCGCCACCTTTTCGGTAAGTTTTAAGTTAGCTATTAGTTTACTAGCTATTTCACAGACTTGCCTTTCTCCACTTTCGCTTAGTCTAACAATGGTGCCTAGACTTGCAGTATCAACTCCGGCCACTAGGCGATCAATACTATACTCAATATCAATATCGCCACCCATTATATCGACAATGTTGGTCGCACACTCTTTATTACATCCATTGATGACAATGCACGGTGTATTTGCTATTGTTTGTACCGCCTCTGTTTCTCCATTTACCAGACAGGCTAAGCCAAACAATTCCGCCTGCTTATTCATCGCTTCTTTCACCTTCAATGCTATTTCTTGAGTCATTAGGCCATAAACAGAATCAATGCCACAGCACGGAATGATAACTGGTATTTTTTTATCCAAAATACATCCTCTCCCAACTTATTTAACTAGCAGAAAACCCGGCTTAACCGGGTAAAATTGAGTTGCCTTTATCTAATTCTATACCGGTCCGCGCATTCGCCGGGAAGCCAGTTCGCATTCTTTAAGCATTAACGTTTGAGCCGCTGTCAAAGGTTCTCCATCCTCAACCTGGGGCTCAATAAAATAATAGCAATTAGACTTTTCTTCGGCAATAACATCTGATATTTCGAACTTATATTTAAGACACCACAACTTTCCATCACCTAATCGATCAGCAATTCCACAAGAACAACATTTTGCTGACATATCTAAGACCACCTTTCTCTTATTCTAACCCTTCTGCCCTGATAGCGTGCCAGATAGACAGGAAAGTTCCTTCTTTACCTTTGTTATACAAATCTTTACTATTTTATATTTACACGATTGCCAAATATAAGTATAATCAAATTGTATCATCAACTGTTCACACAGTCAACAGTATACCGTAATAACCGCTTTGAAATTACACAAAGAAAGATGGTCGATAAAATGACAAAGGAACCCCAAAACATTTCTACTATGAGAAATGCTATAAAAATTTTTATGAGAAGTTTAGGAGTCTTGGAAGGTAAAAAAACTTTTTGCTATGATTGTACGTATGCTCAGTGTCATGTAATCTGGGAAACAGCACAAGAAAACAAAATTTCTGTGAATGAACTTGCAACTCGGCTAAATATAACTAAAAGTGCAGTAAGTAGAACCGTAGACGACTTGGTAAACAAAGGCTACCTTGATCGTAACCCAAATCCAGATGACCGCCGCTACGTAGATATTGAACTCACAAAAAAAGGGCAAAAAGTTTATCAGGAGATAGAATTTAACTCGCGCCGCTATTTTGAAGCCGTTTTAGAAATTATCCCTGAAAACAAGCGTGAGACAACATTGGAAGGAATCCAAATTTTCAGTTCTGCCCTGTATCAGGTTTTTAAAAAAGATACTATAGAATAAGATGTACCATCAAGCAAACTTACAATCAATTGATCACCATCATGAACTGATAAAATAATTGTCACTACTATAAAGGAGTAGCTGCGTTTACTCTGCAACTACTCCTTTTGCTATTACCAAAGGCCATATTAATGATACACTTCATGGAGGGACTGTTATTATCCTATAGTTGGCTGCACAAGCATCGCAACTTCATCACCAACTGCAAATTATTGTTTATCTGGAACCACAAAATACTTTCGAAAGCGCAACGCGACATTAACTAAGCCAATCATAACCGGCACCTCAATAAGCGGCCCAATAACAGCGGCAAAGGCCTGACCTGAATTTATACCAAAAATGGCTACAGCCACTGCAATCGCTAGTTCAAAATTATTACTGGCTGCCGTAAACGATAATGTAGTTGTCTGCTCATAGTTGACTCCCACACGATGGCTTATGAAAAAAGATACTAAGAACATAATGCCGAAATAGATAATGAGCGGAATGGCAATACGCACCACATCCAGCGGTAGTTTAATAATATAGCTGCCTTTTAGAGAAAACATAATTACTATGGTAAAGAGTAACGCTAGTAATGCCAGTGGACTAATCTTAGGTATAAAACTCTGTTCGTACCATTCACGCCCCTTTGCTGGCAATAAGATACGTCTTGTCAAATATCCGGCCACAAAGGGAATACCCAGATATATTGCCACACTCATCGCAACATCCTTCATAGATACCTGGATTTGCATACCTGTAAAGCCAATCCAGCCCGGCAGTACAGTGATGAAGAAATAGGCAAACACCGAATATAATACCAGTTGAAAAATTGAATTAAGTGCTACCAGTGCAGCCGCATATTCATTGTCGCCTTCTGCCAGTGAATTCCAGATAATTACCATGGCGATACAACGAGCCAAGCCAATAAGTATTAAGCCAACCATGTAGTCTGGTTTATCTGCTAAAAAGGATATAGCCAGTACAAACATTAACACCGGACCGATTATCCAGTTTTGCACCAGTGACAGTACTACAACCTTGCCGTTACTAAATACCTTGCCGATTTCCTCATATTTAACCTTCGCTAATGGCGGATACATCATTACAATTAGACCAACCGCAATCGGAATTGATGTTGTACCAATTGACAGGGAATCCAGCCACGCAGCCATCCCTGGAAAGAGATAACCGCCGCCAACTCCAATAGCCATCGCCAGAAAAATCCACAATGTCAAATACTGGTCCAGGAAAGATAATCGTTTTTGAGCCTGTGCCATTTTACTACTCCCCCTTCACTTCTTTATGATTCCTTAAAGTACCAAAAGTCCAGACAATCACCACTCTCCTTCCTTTGTTAATTTATTACGCAACCGAGCAACTATTTAGAATGCTAAAACGATTCGGCAGCGAGCAACACTTGTCTTAATCGTCAATAATTTTTACGGCCAGCTCACAGCAACCGCCTAGTTCCCGGTATTTTTTCAGTCTTGCCACGTCCTTTTGGCGTTGCGGATCGTTCTCCATTTCCTTGGACAGCAGTTCCTTCACAAAAGAGTACTGTTCAAGTATTTTTTCATTGACCTGATAGTATATCCACTGGGCCTGTTTTTCGCCGACAATGAGCTTGGCTTGTTTTAATTTAGTTATATGGCGAGAGGCGTTGGACTGGCTAAGTTTTAATATCTCTTCCAAATCACAAACACATAGAGTCTCCCCATATAGCAAGTTCAAAATTCTAATTCTTGTTTCATCAGCTAATGCCTTGAGTATTTCTACAATATCCACTAGTTCCACCTCTCTACCTATTGGGTTCCATCTTTTGAGTTATAAAAAAGATCCTTTCGTATATGATTATATTCGATTTTAATCATGATCGTCAAGCATTTTTCAGGGAAACATCCTACTCATAATAAAACAAACAGCACGTAAAAGTGTGCTGTTTGTTTTATGCTAAAGTAAGAAAAAGCATGAGATTATTTTAAAAATTTCAATATACTCTGACTAGCACCAATCTGTTCACTTAATGTTTTTTCCGCTGCACTAACTATTTCAAGTACAGAGGGATAAACGATTCGATAAATTACCTTTTGACCATCTTTGCGAGAGTCGATTATCCCTTGTTTCTTCAAGTTGCTCAAATGCTGTGACAAATTAGACTGTTCAATGTCCAGTTCTTCAATAATCTCGCACACACAGCGTTCACCCTGTTCCAGGCTCTGAAGAATTCTAAGTCGTACAGGATGAGCCAGTGTCTTAAAAAAATCAGCCGTCAACTTTACTACTATATCTTCTGCCACGCGTATTCCCCCTTAAAATAACCTAGTTTTATCTTCTATATCAAAACATCACCTTAAAGTTCCCCCTACCTATTGACTGCCCTATGCTACGACTATAATATATTAGTTCTTTATCATATAATAAATCATTTTTCTTCAAAATACAACCTTTGCAACAGTAAAACCTCCTACAGCAGCTATTTCAGTGCCATAGGAGGTTTTCATTTCTTGATCCGGCTAGTTTTTGATACAGCAATTAGATCAAACCAATCGATTTGGCTAATGCAAAAGCTAAACCACCGCCAATAAATGGTCCAACGATGGGAACCCAGGAATAGGCCCAGTCAGAATTGCCTTTGCCGGGAATCGGGCAAAAAGCATGAGCAAGTCTTGGTCCCAAATCACGGGCAGGGTTCATGGCATATCCAGTTGTACCACCTAAGCTCGAACCTAAGCCCCAGATTAACACTGCCACCATGAAGGGGCCAAATCCTGGCGCCATACCGCCAACCGGTTTGGAAAACATCGCAAAAATACAAAAAACTAACATAAATGTTGCTATAATTTCGCATAACAGATTTTGATAATAATTGCGAATGGCCGGGCCGGTGCAGAAAACGCCCAGTTTAATACCCTGATCTTCTGTTACCTCCCAGTGACCACGGAAGAACAAATAGGTAATACAGCCGCCAACAAAGCCGCCGGCAATCTGCGCAAGCATAATCATAATAGCTTCAGGGGTAGCATACACACCATTAAGTAGTTTGGCAAAAGTTACTGCCGGATTGATATCTGCTTGCGGTGCACCACAGGCAATAGCAACATATACGCCCATGCCAACACCCACCATCCAGCCGGTAATTATATTAAACCAACCAGCACCTTCGGCCTTAGAAAATTTGAGCAAGCTGTTCGCAACTACACCATTACCAAAGACAATCAAAATGGCCGTACCAAGAAATTCACCAAAATACGGAGTTGTCATCAAATAAATCCTCCTTTTGAATTTTCTAAAATAACGACTGATGCAAACTATGATGCGGGGCCGGAATGACCAGTTGATCCACCAGGAAGCCAGTGTCTTTAATGACATTACTGCCAGCCTTAACAGCAGCCGTCACTGCACCAACCTCGCCGGTCATGGAAACAACGGCTTTTCCCCCCATTCCCCGCGCTAAGCGAACTTCAAGCAATTGCACATTAGCTGCTTTAGCTGCCGTATCAGCAGCTACAATCGCTGAAGCTACTGAATAGCTTTCGATTATGCCTAATGACTTGATTGCTTTAACCTCAGTACAACCAGATAACGCCTGGAATACATCGGTATGAATGTTAGGCAGTACAAATTCATCGACTACATTCTCTGTCCCACCAACACTTTTTCCGCTGCGAACTGCACTTTGCACTGCACCGACATCACCGCCGACCATTACAACATATTTTCCCGGGCACAGGGGCTGAGCTAGTATTAACTCAACATTAGCCGCCTTTAACATGGCATCGGCTACCAGAATGCCTTTGGTAATATTCTTTAGTTCCAACAATCCTATAGCACGTTTCATTTTATTCCCCCCTGCTTCATTACATTGCCTGAATACTGATTGAGCTGTCCACGGCAACCACTTGGCCTGAAATACTGGCATGCAGGTTGGTTCCGACAGCAACGCCTTCAGGAATAACAGCAAGTAGGTCCCCGCGGTTGACCATCGTGCCTACAGCAACAACAGGCTTGGCTGGCGCACCGATATGCTGTGAAAGCAATATTCTGACATTCTTCGTTATCACCGGCGCTGTCGCAAGCGGCGCTTTGACATCATAGTTAGCCAAACCCAGACGGTAGAGCAGTCGTTTGGTAGGAATGAGATGATATTCCCGATTGGTGCGGGATTTTTGGGGCTTGACATTGTGAGAGTTTTTCATTCCCGCCTGAGAAAATCGCTGCTTTAGTTCAGCATTAACCCGGCGCGGTGACAGTCCCATAGTGCAGCCGAAGGTTTCACAAGCACCACATTCTGAGCAGAGAAATGCCTTGGTAACAATATCCCCTTCATTGTACTCCCCCCTGCCGATAGCCTGCATAATCCGGTGCGGTTCCAGACTATGGCCGAGGAGATTGCGTGGGCATACCTCAGTACAGGCCCGGCAATTGCAGCAAACGGCTTTAGCCCTGTTAGCAATGACCGGCCAGGGGGTGGCTTTTTGAGTTACTAAGGAATGCCCGGGAGGCAACACAATAATACCACCGGTTGTTTTGGTAACAGGCTGATCATCAGTTGTAAGCTTCCCCATCATGGGGCCGCCGTCAATAACGGCATAATTATTAGCAGTAACTCCGCCCGCCAATTGGATAAGTTCGCGAATAGCCATACCAATTGGTACTTTAAAGGTAGCAGGCTTATTGACTGCACCGGTAACGGTAACGTATTTATCAATAACCGGCTGCCCACCGAGTGCCTCAGCTACATTGATAAGCGTTTCGACATTAGCAACAACCACGCCGACATGCAGCGGAATGCCACCCTCAGGTACAATTCTGCCGGTTACCTCATACACAAGCACCTGTTCATCCCCTGCCGGGTAAATATCTGGCAGAAAAAAGAGTTCAATTTCCTGACCATTTGTCTGTTTAAGCTCAGATTGTAGTTTGGTTACAGCAGCCTCATATTTTCGTTTTAGGCCAATAACCCCCCGTCGCGCACCAGTAGCCACCATGACGGTCTTTAGACCGGCAATAAGTTTGCTGCTTTCACTGGCCATAATAAGTTGATGAGCCCGCAGCAGCGGCTCACATTCGGCACCATTAACAATAACGGTATCTACACTGGCATTGATTTTTACATAGGTCGGGAAACCGGCCCCACCGGCTCCCACTACTCCTGCCGCTTTAACAGCGGCGATAATTTCTTCCCGCATACTCCTCACCTACTCCCTTGGCGTATCATGTTACTCAGACGATGGAAAACGCATCAACAAGAACACAGCGACGCTGGCGGGTAAAGCTGCGCGCAGAGGTAAGTCCCTCGCCGGTCGGCCCTGCAATAGTAAAGGTTGTAAATCCTTCACCGCCAACACCGATTCCCGCAAATGACGGCGCGTTTTTCACAAATATAGTAGTCTCAATCGCCTTGGCTAATCTGGTTAAGTTATCGACATTTTTCGAATGCATAATGGCCGTATGTCTGTTGCCATGTTCGACCTTGACGGCAAGCTCAATAGCCTCGTCAATATCTTTTACCTGCACAATCGGCAGTACCGGCATCATCAATTCTTCGATAACAAACGGATGGTCGGCTGCAGTCTCACAAATGATAGCTTTAATGCTATCAGGTACAGTAATACCAATTTGACTTAAAATGTACTTGGCATCTTTACCAACATACTTCTTATTAACGCCATAGCTCTTTCTGGGTTTTTCCGTACAACCGGCAGCAACTAATTCCTCTTTTTCTGTCAATATAACCTTAGCTAACCGGTCAATATCCTGCCCTGAAATAAGATACGCCCCATACCGTTGCATGTAGGACATCAGCTTATCAGCTACACAGCCAACAACAATAACCTCTTTTTCGGCAATGCACGGCAGATTATTATCAAATGAACAGCCGGCAATAATGTCTCTGGCCGCTTTTTCAATATCAGCTGTTTCATCTACAACGGCAGGTGGATTGCCGGCACCGGCACCAATAGCCTTTTTACCGGAAGACAAAACAGATTTTACTACCCCAGGTCCGCCAGTGGCCACAAGCAGGTTGATGGCTGGATGGTTCATCATGACAGTGGTTGCTTCCAGTGAGGGTTCAGCAACTGCTGTTAGCAGATTATCCGGACCACCGGCTTTACTAATTCCTTGATTTAGCTGTTTGATGACTGTTAAGGATGTATTTTTAGCAGTAGGATGAGGACTAAATACAACCGTATTACCGGCAGCAATCATGCCAATTGCATTACAAATAACAGTTGCTGCCGGATTGGTTGTCGGTGTAATCGAACCAATTACGCCATAAGGCCCCATCTCAATTAACGTCAGCCCGCGATCACCACTCCAAGCTTCGGTATGAAGACCAGCAGTACCAGGAGTCTTATCCGCAACCAGGTTATGTTTGATGATTTTATCAGCAACCCGTCCCATGCCTGATTCCCTGACCGCCATTTCGGCCCATAGCTGCGCATGTTCACGAGTTACCTGACGCATTGCCTGGATCAGTTCTTCCCTTTGCGCAATCGATAACTTTTTCAGCTGTTTATAAGCATTGCGAGCTGCCGCCACAGCTTCATCCATAGTGGTATAAATACCGCCGTTATCAGCAGTGCCTTGCTTATATTCCTGAACCCTGGATAGTACTTCTGCAGTAATTTTTGCAACTAAACTTTGATCAATAGTCATTTATTTTCCTCCTTCCGTCCAGACTGCCTTCTTTAAAAGGCTGCCAGACCGGCTTTGGCTACAGACATATCTTCATCAACTGAACCCCCGCTTACACCAATGCCACCAACCAAAACACCGTCTTGCCAAATGGGTATGCCACCGCCGAATATGACCATGCGGCAACCATCAGTAGTGTTGATTCCATATAGACTTTGCCCGGGCTGGGATACTGCTGCCGCTTGTTCTGTTGACATCTTAAGAGCAACAGCCGTATACGCTTTATTCAGGGCGATCGAAACACTGGCTAGCAGCGCATTGTCCATTCGTTCCTGGGCGACAAGATTGCCACCAACATCCACTACGGCAATTACCATCGGTACATTAATTTCAATGGCCTTCTTTTCAGCCGCCGCAATCATTTTTTTTGCTTTTTCTAACATCGCTCTTTTCTCTCCCTCAATTTGTTTTGAACCTTGAAGAATCTGCATCACGATTTGAGTCACCTTAGTAACCAGATCTTCCTGTTCAACGCACCTGGCCAAAACAAATAGCAAATCAGACAGCCGGTTTACATACAAGGCAACCGATGGGTTTACAGTTTCTGTACGTCTCAGTCTAACAATATACCTTTCGGCACGCCGTACAATGGTTCGCGCCAAATCAAGTGCAGCACTTGTCTGTGTTTCTCCGGGGGTAACAAAATATTTTTGGGGAATACGCTGCAGTTCCAGCTTATCAATGATTTTTTCTAATTTTTCTACATGTTGAGCAGTAATGCGATAGTCGCAATTATTAGCTACATTATCGGTAGCCAAATCGGCATTTAATACTATTAAATCCTTTTGAATAGCATGGATAATACCGATTGCCCATTGTTTGTCAGTCAGCGATTTTGCCAAGCCCATTGCGGCATTGGCTTCATCTATAGTACCGTAAGCGTGTACCCGGACACTGTCTTTAAATACCCGCTCTTTGCTCAGCAGGCTGGTTTTCCCTTCATCACCTGTTTTGGTATACACTTTCATGGTGCATTACTCCTCGAGTAAACTTTTATTTATCTCGATGCTGTCAACAATTCCGACAATAGCTGCGTCAACTGCCGAATGCGGGTTGCCTGTTACGTGGCGGGCAGAACTTCCATCAACAACAAGTACAGTCTCACCTGTACCGGCACCAATTGTGTCTACCGCTACGACAGGCTTACACGCCATGCCGGTAGTCCCAAAGCGTGTCGGCTGGACAATGAGCAGTTTGCTGCCTGTTAAGCTGTCATCCTTTGGCGTCGCCACAAGGGTGCCAATTATTTTTCCTACCCACATATTCACTCTTCCTTTCATCCTGCTAAAAAATGGTGTTGCTGCTATCACTTCCATGTTGCTACTGACCTGCCTTAGTCCCAAACGATATCCACATTACATTCTCTGGCAACATCGCGTGCCAGCGGAGTGATAATGGTACCTTGGGCAACACGAAAAGCTCTGTTTCCACTCTGTGCAGCATGTCTAACAGCAGCAGCAGTCAGTACCTGCTTTTTAGCAGTTCTTGCCGGCATAGCTGGCAAATCAACGCGTGATTCTTTGATTAGCACCTTTTGGGCCGCAGCCGCCAAATTCGTTACCGGAGTAAGCTCAATGCCATATGTCGCAATTTTTTTCAGGTTATTTTCCAGTGCTTCGCGCAGCGCCGGCGGTGTTTGCCCCATATTCTTTTGTAGCCGCCACCCGTCCTGCGGGTCAGCGGCATTTGCTGCCGCTATTACGGGTTTACCAAGCATCAGCGCCTGCATTAGTAAGGTGCAAACCATGGTATCAGCTAAGGTATGTGCTAACTTTGCCGCTGTATTCTGGGTTAATACCGGTACCAGCACAATATCGGCCTTGCGCAGATATTTTCCTGGATAAGGAGACTTTGCAGTAACAATCGGCACGCTTTTACCCAGTTTTTCTCTTATCCAATTTTCACCGACAACCGTTTCTGCTGCCGGTGAAAGCACAACAATGAGTTCTGTTCCCATGTTCTGCAGAGTTTTCAATTCTTCCAGACTTGTTTCAAGGCCAATGCTCCCACCCGTAAAAATAGCCAGCGCTTTATGCAGGCAATCAGGCATTTGTTTTGGGGGTTCGCTTTGTGCCTGCCTGAGTCGGCGCAGTACCTCAGCAGTAACTAACTCCACAAGTTTTTCATTATCCATACTAGTTCTCCCCTATTTACACAGAGTGATCATATCGCCGGTTTTTAGAAAAACGGCATTGGCTTCATCTGTGTCAATGTGAAATTCCAGCCGGAAATTAGGGTTTACCCGCACCAGCACATCGCCAAAAGTCCCGCCCCGGGGGCCACTGATTGTAACAGTGACGCGGTCACCGTCAGCGACATTAAATCGCCGGGCGTCCGATTCCTCCATGTGAATATGCCGGGCAGCACAAATGACACCTTCAGTAAGGGTAACCGCTCCTTTTGTACCTACAATAACAATGCCGGGCGATCCTTTACTATTACCCGAATCTCTTAGCGGCGGTGCAATTCCCAGTGTAAATCCGTCAGTTCGGGATATTTCAATTTGCGTCGATTTGCGCACAGGCCCTAACACCCTGACACCACGCATAACACCTTTGGGACCTACCAATGTAACGGTCTCTTTGGCAGCAAATTCATTAACTTGTTTTAGGTCTTTTTCCTTGGTAAGGATATATCCGCTGCCAAACAAGGCTTCCATATGCTCAGCAGAGAGGTGGATGTGGCGATTAGATACGCCAACAGGTATACCTTGCTCTGTTTTTGCCGCCTGATTTAATTCAGGCATGGCCGCCAATACCTGGCTTACAATCTGTTCCAGTAATTTTTGTTCCATCATCTCACCCCGATTAATGCCACTTGCCGGTCTTGTCAGGAAAGCGAGATTGCCCCGCTATGCTCGACTGAAGTATGACGAAGCAATCCCGGTGCTTACTTATTCAACTTTGGGAAGAATCTTCTCAATATCTGTATGAGGACGGGGAATAACGTGTACTGATATCAGTTCACCCACTCGTTGGGCAGCAGCAGCACCGCTGTCAGTAGCTGCTTTTACAGCACCAACATCACCGCGCACCATAACTGTGACTAACCCTGAACCAATTTTCTCATAGCCAACCAAAACCACATTAGCCGCTTTTACCATAGCATCAGCAGCTTCAATAGCGCCAACCAACCCTTTGGTTTCAACCATTCCTAATGCCTCTCCGCGCATACTATTCATCCTCCTTGTTTTTGTCATAATGAATGCAGGTGATTCTGGGATCGCCTTTTTTCCGTGAACATGCAGGATCGCCGCACAAGTTGCAAACTTCTGCCTGATTGATTGGTTCCTGACTTACTGTTTCTGCCGGTGGTTCTTCCACAAGTTCTACAGCTTGAATGATCATGCTTTCCTTATTCGCAGCTGCAGGTCTTTCTTCAGCCTGAAGCTCAATTACGGTCTCAACCGGGACAGGCTCTGCAACTGGCGGCTGAATGTCTGCCGGCTTTAAAGCCGGGTTTAGGCCTACCGTATCTTTGCTAAGGAGAATTCCGCCCAATTCAGTGTGTGGGCGTGGTATGACGTGTTTGCCATATACTGTGTTTACTTTCGCCGCCGCTGCCGCACCTGCATCAACAGCTGCTTTCACAGCGCCTACGCTGCCGCATAGTTTGATAGTAACCAGGCCGCCACCTTTGGTAAGCTCATAGCCAATTAATTCTACATTAGCCGCTTTGACAGCTGCATCAGCTGCTTCTACGCCAGCAGCAAGACCTATTACCTCAATCAGACCTAAGGCATTTTTGACCATGTATTCACCTCCCCATGGCCTTGAGCACTTTCCTGTAATACTTTTAGGATAATCTTGCGAACACTTTCGTAAAGCTGGGCCATATTATCTTCAGGAACCGGGGCCTCTTGCAGCGGATTTCCTTTGAAAGGTAATCCTTTCACCAGCCGGGCGGCATTATAACCAAAATACCGCCACTCCGGCAAAGTGCCTGGCCCCTCAAGAATAAACAGCGGTTGGCCTTCAGGCATTTTTTGATAATGAATACACATAGCAGCCGGACTAATACCTACGCCCACTCCGAGCAACGAAGCCTGCGCCCCCTTATAGGCAAGGGCTATGGCATCTGCCGAACTACCGTCTAAGAATGAATAGGGCACCCCTTCTTCTTCCATTCCAGCCTGAAGTTCCCGCAATTTAGCTTCATAGCCGGCATGGGGAAAGGCACAAATAATTATGCTGGGTCTATTTAGTGTTGTAGCTGACTGCATAATGCTCACGCCTCACTATCTAGATAAGACAGTACCAAACCTGTAGCAACAGCATTTCTTGAGCCTTCGCTGCCGCGTATATTTCCGCGACCGCAAACAATACCATACTCCGCTAAGGCGTCTGTTACCATATCAGGTACTTCAAAGTCCATTGCTGAACCGCCGACTAATACGACAAATTCAATATGCCGGATATTGCCGGTAGGAGCAACCCGCTTCAAGGAACGAAGTGCATTGGTAACAAAAACACGTTTCTTGGCTTCCCGCCGTACATGCCGGATTCGATCAAGTGCATGATCAAAGGGTATAGGAACCATACCATCATTCTTCAAAATAACCACCCGGGCAAATACTTGCGGCGGCAAGTGTTTATCATAAAACTTTACTGTGCCGTCTTCTAACCGGACATGATACAGACTTTCAACCTTCGCCAGGGGATACTTTTTAATATCTTCAGCCAGGTCAAAATCGTTGAGTCCCAGTTCGGAATTAATCAGCATTGTTACCATATCACCAGCCCCACCTAAATGAATGGAGTGGGTCTTAGAGTCTCTGGTAATGATGGCCGCATCGGTTGAGCCACCACCCATATCCAAAATAGCCAGTGGTATATCAGTACCGGGTGTGGTTAAGGCACCGCGAATCGCCATATTGGCTTCGACACCGGCAATTACAACACGTACACCCAGTTCTTCCTGGAGTTTGTTGGCGATCTGCTGCATCGGCAAACGGCTGGTTTTAACCATAGCCGCCAGCGCTACCGCTCCTTCCAGCGCAAATTCCCCGGCTAAGCCGCCTTGTACCTTTTGCGGTACAAAGGTATCAACAGCTAATAAATCCTGGATTTTCATCTCCGTTACCGGCTGGCTAGTAAGCTCAGCCATTACCTGCCGCACCCGCTCCAACATGCCGTTAACATTAGTCCCCGCTTCGCCCTGTACATCCACCACCGGCTGCACCCGTTCCACCGCTTCCATGATCGCGGCTGCACCTGCCTCAACATCAATATCGGCTTTGCCCTTTTGCCCTACAATGGTGATGAAACCCGCCGGAATGGATCTGGCTTTTACATCACCCTCAGGAGTGCGGACAACGACTGCCGAGCGATTGCCAATCAAAGCTCTGGCAATGGGTACAACCATTTTGGTTTCTTCCGGTGACAGATCAAATACAGTAGCAATCCCATAGGGATTGGATAAGGTTGTTATGGTCTGTCCGGCCTCTGCCACCTCAACAGCAGCCAGCATTCCCACCGGAACTTTTTCAATTAATGTAACTTCATCAACAACAGGTATTATCTGTTCCAGGCGATTTACAATAAGTACAGCATCATCCTGCCGTGCTATCGCCCCTTGTACGGCAACACCCCTACTCATGGCAGCAGTAATGCCCTGCGCCGCATCTGCAAAATCAATGCCTTTAGGAATCAAACAGATAACTTTTTCTCCCGGGTGAACACCAGGAAGCTGGCTAAAGGCAACCGTCATACCGACGCCTAAACCAATACCACCCGGAGTAGATGGGTTATGTCCGATCATGGTGGATTCGGTGATAATGGTTTCCGTGATGGTCTCCATGGCCAAATCGCCAATAACCGGTGTAGCTTCGTTAAGCCGTATTTGATCTACCGCTTTCAAACTCAGCCCGGCCGTGCTTACAGCTTCCTGAAGAGCGATAATAATGCCGGGGACATTCGCCAGTGTTCCTTTGATGCCTGTTGTCTTACTAATACTGCTGGCAAAATATCTTTTGATTTCGCCTTGTTCTACTTGGGCCAAACATACTTCAGTTGTGGAGTTTCCTATATCCACGCCTGCAATAATAGGCATGAAACTTCCCACCTTAGTCCGCTCTGAGACGGTTCCGGCGCTCATATACATCTGCGGACTCTCTCACCAAAGCGGCATTAATTTTTGCGTTATATTTACCTTCCAGTTCTTCAGCAATAGCCAGTAATTCAAGTTTAGTGGAACGATAGGGACGCATGGCATTATAAATTTCCAGAACACGGTCATCCGGAATAGCAACAAGTTCAGCCGCACGGCGAAGGTTGTTGCCAAACTGGTATCTGCCTACACCATCAGCAATCTCGGCCTGCATTCTAAGCGTTTCCGGGGTAATACGAACGTCATCGGCTTTTACCTCGCCGCTCATAATCTTATCTAACGTAATCTCTGACAGTGTTTTGCCTGTAGGAGTTTTTAAAAGTTCAGGGCGCTTGCTTGCCAGCGGATAATCACGCTCAGGGCAAAGACCGGCAGTTGCCGAAGCCTGACAGGTAACTGCCTGGGGAGCACCAGCCATGGATTTTAATACTTCACGAACGATATCTTCTAACAATTTATTTTCTGACATTTGTTTTCACCTCCGCCTAGTTAAAACTGTACATCGAGTTCAACCGGTTTAGCGCCGGGAACTACGTGTTCGGTTTCTTTAATATGAAGTACGGCTGCAATAGCCTGGTATTTTGGACGAGCCATCTGGTCGTTTTTGGTCGGAACCGGGGTCGGGGATTGACCTTTGGCGTATTGCGCAGCATTTTTGCCGATTTGCCGATAGGCCTCAAGGTCAAGCAGCGGCGATTGTGAGAACAATTCCAGATTGCTGAGCGGTGGCAAACCTTTTTGATGAATTACGGTAGTGCCTCTGGACTGGATACCAATGGAGATACCTGAACCGCTAAGTTTCGTAGCATCATGAGCAGCAAACGCTACATCAGAGGTCCGCAGAACCCGAATCACTCTTGCGTGCACGCCTTCTTCTTCAATGCCGGCAATCATTTCGCGGAGTACATCACTGTGTGGTATATTTACAATGGTTTTATTCTGATATTTGCCAAAGGCCGGAGCTAAGGCAATGATAACTTCGTCCGAACGGATACCAGGGCGGGCTTCACCTTTTTCCGCCAATATCATGGGCCGTCCGGTTGCTGTGGCTGCTTTAGCAGGAGCTCCTGGCTGAGCCATACCGGCTAGAACCTGCCCGATTATTTCGCGAATTAATTGTTCGTTTATTTCCATTTCCATCCACCTCTCCCCTAGATCACACGTCAAAATCAGACGGTTTTATCGCCTGGCGTATGTCTTTAATTTCATCCCAACGTTCTTTGCTGATGCGATAGCCTGTTCCCGGCCCGGCATAGTCGTTTTTGTTATTTACAGCGCTAATAACGTTAAGATTTTTATCGAGAATTGCTGCGGTATGGAGATAATCGCCGGAAATACGTTGTTTAAGAATACCCAGTACATTTTCAGCGACATCAACAAAACCAGTTTTGGCAAGGGCTTTTACGATATCCACGCCGGTAATGCCCCGTTTCATCATATCTTCGGTAGCCTTCAGGTCTTCAACAACATTCCGTTTAATGATTTCTTTGGTACCATGGCAATAGGTAACAGCCTCCACTTCTTCATCAGTAATAGCCGGGAAGCCAAATTCTTTGAATACTGCCTGAATAGCTTTGGCCGCTTTGTTACGGATAGCAATAACGTCTTCTTCCGATACCGGTTTGAGGCCGCCATCAACCATAAGGTCGCGTTGGAGAATATTCCAGTCATCATAGTCATCTACGTCCCAGTTGGAACCGGCAAACATATTATCATAGTTCGGAGTTGCGCTGTAACCGGAACAAATGAAATCAGTGCCTGGCAGCATTTGCATCAGGGTTCGGGCGGTACGGCGAATATCAGAATGGGTAAAGGTTTGGTCATTACTTGACGCAACTTCCAGATCAAGCATCGCTGCTGTCAGGTTTTCGCCAAGAATTGCGCGAATACCGGAAGGAACAGCGGCAGGTACACCAACACAGCTTACCGAACCGTTTTGGAGACCTTGTACCCCAGCGCCGCGGGTCAGCATAATGCAGCGAACTTCCAGGTACAACATGGATTTGCCTTCTGCATAGCCCATTTGAACTTCCGAACCAGTACCGGAGGTAAAGCGCATTTTAAGACCGCGTGAAGCATAAGCCGAGGCCAGGAATGCTTTGGACCAGGGTGTATCGTCACCGTCCACAAATACATTTTCAGTGCCATATACCGAGATGGTTTCGGCATACGCAGTGATGCCTCGCATGCCTAAGAGCAATTCGGTTGCTTCTTCGAGAGCGCATTGGGTAAGCACGCCGCCCCGGCCTACTTGGGAGCCTACTAGTATAGACAACGCATTGAACGGTGCATACCGGACAACAGCTACTGTGGTTTCCATTTCATCAAAACCACGCAAGGCTGCTTCAGCGGCATCGGCAGCAATAAGTGCCGGATTATCTTGTGGATTAGTAACATGGCACTGGTTGGAAGGAATCTTCCGGGCCCGCATTTTCTGCAGAGCCATCATCATTTCTACTACGTTCATGGTGTTGAGTACAGCAACAATCTTCGCTGCCGTCAAACCACGAATCAGTTTAACAAGCTCGTCACGCGATACGTTGACATCAACAAGCATTTTGGCAATTTCAACATCAGACATAGCCATTGCTTTATTAGCAATGCCGGTGTCAATGGCATAATCGGCGATAAATTGATCGATAAAGTCGAATTGAGCCCGGGGAATACCATCCATCTCAGTTACTTTACCATTTTCAATTTTAATACTGGGTTTAGGATCGTTGGGGCTGCCCATAGCCATCAGGCCAACTTCCGGCCACTCGACTACGAAACCATCCTGGTTCACAGGGCGGGCTTCCAACACTTCGAAACGTTTTGATCTCTTCATCACAATTCCCCCCTGTTATTTTTAGATATATGGCGTTGTCGTGGACGGAGCCGGACCAGCCATAGCTTCTAATACTTTTTTACCCACTTCTCTGGCACCAATTACTGCTTGACGAACGGCACCGGAGTCACCAGTGATTTGCAGAATAACTTCGTTGGAGAAAGAAGTGCCGCCAGCCGGACTGGCATAGCCGACAACTTCAACGCTAGCAGTTTTTACGGCGACATCGGCCATTAAGACGCCAATAGCAGCAGGTGCACCGACAATTAGACCAAAGGCTTTGCCAATAGGTGCGCCAAAGGCTTTATTAATCGCATAGCTGGCACGGGCCGTATATTGGAGTTCAAGATGACCGGCATCGTTACCATATACATCACCGAAAGTACGGTCAAGTTCTTTTAAGGCAACTTCAATGGCCCGGCGAGCATCAGATACTTCTTCGGCTCCGAAAATAATCAGGCAGCCATGACCGGCACCACCTTTGGTATCACGGGCAAGTTCAATTGTTACAATTTCGGTATTAGTGGCTTTTACGGCTTCATCAGCGGCCATAATGTGCGGGCCGGCCCCGGTACGGGCACCAAGAATACCGATAGAGCGATATTTGGGATCAAGTTTCATTTTTTCATGCAGCATCGGGTCGACGTTGGCAATAACCAACCCAACAGTATCACCGATAGCGGTACCAACAAATTCGGTAATACCAGGATTGCAGGCGGTCTTTACAACTTCCTGGGCAGGAGCGGCTTGAGCTTCTGTCTCGATGCGTTTCTTAATTTCATCCATGACCTTTTCGATCAACTGGTCTTGCATATAATTACACCTCCAAAATTATGGCTATTTAACTGTAGGAAGAATTTTCTCAACATCTGCATGCGGACGGGGAATTACATGAACAGATACCACCTCGCCTACATTTCTGGCAGCAGCAGCTCCTGCATCAGCAGCAGCTTTGACAGCTCCAACATCACCACGCACCATCACAGTGACTAACCCTGAACCAATTTTTTCATAGCCTACCAAAATAACATTAGCTGATTTGACCATGGCATCAGCGGCCTCAATAGCTCCTACCAAACCTTTTGTTTCAATCATACCTAACGCATCGCTCATAGTTACACCTCCTTTCGCGTGAGATATTCTGTTAATTCAGCCAAACCTGTTCCGGTATACGCAGAAACACAAAATAAAGGTTCTTTGATTCCTGCCTGTAAAAGACGGTTTTTGGCTTTTTCCTGGTCAGCCCCGGGGGCATCTATTTTGGTGACTACTCCTACTACCGGTCGCGGAAACATGGCAGTAAATCCGGGGGGGAGTGTGATACGACAATCTGTGGCATCCTGAACCATGAGAACTAACGTGGCCTCAGTCGCTGTCACGGCTAACGCCGAGTAAAAACGCGGCATTTGCGCATATTCACCAGGTGTATCGATGGCTCCGTTAGTAAAACAGATGCTTGATGTTTTTTCAGCCTTGTTACAGTCATTGTTAAGGGCATTAATTAATGATGTTTTTCCTGCTCCCACAGGTCCGACCAGCATAATCACAGGCTCAGGACCTTGTCAGTTTGGGGGCTGAAAAACCCAGACCCTCTGATAATAGGTTGATTACTTGATTTAAGGCTGCTTCGACAGCTGAAACATTGCCGGTTATAACCACAGAACCAGTAAAACGATCCATAAAGCCAATTTGTACTGCTGCCGTTTTAGTTGCTGCGTCGGCTGCAATAATCGCTGCTTCACAAGGAGTAATTGTTAAGATGCCGATGGCTCCCTTATCGACAATCCCCAGCTTCTCGCACAGTTCTTTTTTGGGGTTGGCAATAAGATGAGCTAACGTCACCTGTTTACCAGGCACATATTCTTGTACCACTCTCGGTTTTTCTTGAAGCATAACCCTACCTCACAATTCTGTTGTCTTTTTGACTTCTCTTACTAATTAGTTTTTTAAAAAAATTTACCTTGAGATGAAGTTGCGTAACCACAGGACATATTTGCGAGTATTGCCGCCCAAATATGTCCTTAAAAAAACCTGTTTTCACCCTATGGTACTTCTTTGTGAATTATCGGTGTTTTCCCAAATCACAACAAAAAAAAGACTGTTTTTCACAGTCTTTTTTATATCCGTCTAGTCTCCCGGTGGCATTTGCCGCCACAATAGTATTTTTTTGTTATATTCCCAAAACTTATTGCTACCCTTTTACTGCTTCAGAACTTGGTCTGCTATTTTTAAGCTCTGTACGGTATTGATTGGGTGTAACCCCCACTTCCTGACGAAATACCCGGCAAAAATAACTGGCATCCTGGTAACCGGCCTCAGCAGCCACGCGAACAACTGTCTGTTCCGGGTTACGCAGCATAAGCTTAGCCTTGTCAATTCTGACTTTAGTCAAAAACTCAACAAAGTTGCAGCCCTTTTCGGCTTTAAAAATCCGGCTGAAGTAGTAAGGACTTAAATGGACAGTTTGGGCAACCTCATCTAAAGAGATACTTTTATGGAAGTTTTCTATTATATAAGTACAAGCCTTATTTATTAGTCTTACATTCATACTGCTGCGGTTTTCCAGCATATTATCCAGGAATTGATCCAGGGAATCCAAAATCCAGTGACGCACCTCTTCCCGGTCTGAGCAGCTTACCAAATGATTTATACAGTTAAAATTGAGCAACGTTAATTTTTCGAGATTGGCACCGCCCTCGACAGCAGCTCGGGATAATACTATGAGCAGTTCGAGTACACACGCCTTTACCGTCTCCATACTAGCTTTGGCTGTAAAAATTTCGTGTAAAATATGCCCCAAAATTTCCTTAGCTTGCTGCCGTTCACCACAGCGAACTTTATCCAGGAGATTACGTTCATAATTAAAAGGGTAGTGGAAAGGTGCGACATTCAAGTGAGGCACATCGTCTATGTGAATTATTTGATTATCACCCAAATAAAATTTTTGCTGCTGTGCGCTTACTGCTTCAAGATAAGACTTATGAATCTGCAGCGGATCAGTATAATAGCGACCAATTCCAATTGTTAAGCTAATGCCTACCTGAATTATACCGTCCCTGATTTTTCTGGCCATATCCCTAACTTGCCGCTCTACTTGTCCCTGCTCGACTTCACCCTCATAGCCGACAAAAATAATGATTTCATCGCCGCCGAAAGGCACAATCAATATTCCATTACCGGCGATTTCGCAAACATGTGTGTATACTCGCTGCTTAACCACCTGTTTTTCCAGTTCCGATGTCTTACGGGTAAGCTGTTTAAAATTATCAATATTAGCCACCAAAATTACGCCGGAATCCGCTTTAAATCCCAAGAAACCAGCCCGATCTTGAAAGTTGGCCAGATCAGTAACCTTGCCGGTAATCACGTCATGGATAAATGAATTCTTGATAAACGGCAAGGCTTGATCAAGATTTTTTTTGAGCTCGGCTTCTTCCTGTGCCTTGCGTTTCCGGTGGGTGATTTTCTCCGCAATAGTCTGTAGCGTTTGCAGCAAATCTTTCGGTCGCAGCGGCTTTAACAGATACTCTGCCGCGCCCAGCGACAGCGCTTCTTTGGCATAATTGAATTCATCAAAGGCCGTCAGCATGACAATAGTTGTATCAGGCACCCTTGCTTTAATGGCACGTGCCGCCTCCAGACCATTAATCTCAGGCATACGAATGTCCATGAGCACAATATCCGGTTTTTCGGCAGCAGTAATAACTACCGCACTCTTGCCATCCCCGGTTTCCGCAATAATGTGAATCTCCGGGCAATTATGCTCAATAATAAACCGCAAGGCCTGCCGCTCTAATTGTTCGTCATCGGCAATCAACAGTGTATACATACCTGTGTCTCCTATATCTTTTCATCAGCAACAAGCAGGAAGATATAGCCTTACTTATTACATACCTGCCACTCGCTGCGGTTCTGGTGTGCTTAACTCAAAATCAGAAAGTTTCGCCATATTATACATAGTATAGGTCATGGTTTTAAGCATGGCAACCATCAATATAGCTCCGGTTCCCTCGCCTAATCCCATATTAGCCCTGATGGGTATATCATCAGCCAATATATTACCTAACAGCATCGCATAAGACATCCCCGGCTCTTTGGACATATGGGAAGGTAACCCGCAATGCTCTACCTCCCTGCTAATCCGTGCGGCACAGGCAAAAGCCACAGCGGTAATGAAACCATCAATGACAAAAGGAGTTTTGCGTTTTGCACACGCAATCATACCCGCGCATATGGCGACAATATCAAAGCCCCCAACACAGCGCAAAATATCCTCAATGCGATAAAAGCTTTCCCGATGGCGCTCAACGCCTTTAGCCACTACAACACACTTTCTTCTGATAACCTCATTCGTTGGTGTACTGGCTCCATACCCTACGACAAATTCAGGTAAAATACCGGTCATGGCATGCAACACGGCGGAAGAAGTAGTAGTATTACCAATTCCCATCTCGCCAAAAGACACCAAATTAGCGTCTTGGGTATCTATGGCATAATTAACCATCTCTTCCCCTACATGCCAGGCCTGCTCAAATTCAGCCGGTGTCATGGCTTCCTCTTTCATAAAATTTTTGGTGCCGGAAGCAACTCTGCGGTTGATGCCTACTGTTTTTTTGTTATTGATTCCAATATCAATTACCGAATAGGGAACATTATTAACCTGACAAAAACAACTAATAGTCGCTCGCCCGTCTACCATGTTCTGCGCCTGAAGGTAGGTAATTTCCTCGGGAAAATTCACCACACCTTCTTCAATAACGCCATTATCGGCTGCAAATATTAAATGATAGGGTTTAATTTCCGGATGCATCGTACCCCAGGCCAATAACATTTTTTTAAAAATTTTCTCTAATAGGCCTAGGCTATTTACTGGTTTTGCTGCACCATTAACTAAATCATCTACTCTTGCCTGAAAATTCATGCTGAATCCCCCTATTTTTTTGTTTTGCGCCAATACAATAAATAAAAAAAAACCTAGCCCAAAAGGGCCAGGGTTATATTTTCATAAAATCCTGTCCTTCTGGTACTACCTCTGGCGCGGAGGTAAATAACAGCCAAAACAGGCAGGTCTCCTGGCTTACGGATCATAAGAACACCCTTGCCTTCCCGCTTGCCGGTGGCATAATAAAAGCATTCTTCCCCGATTACAGTGGCGCGACCGCGTCGTTTAAGGATTGCAATCCTTCCGAACTTCCCTATTCTCCTCTTAGCTTACTAAGAGGCACCTGTATGGTGGCAAATTATTAAATTTTGATCTGCTATACTCGTTCTACAGTTATGACCATTCTCCTGTTAGCCTATGTAGGTTCGCAAGATGTTGAAACTTTTAGTCAGAAAAGTTCTATTATAAAAACCTAACCAAACATTGCAATTCCCAGTGGTGTCACCAGCAAAGGATGGGGCGGTACATGGACCTGCCGGCCAAACGCTTTGCCAAACTCGGTTTCAAACCCCTGCAAATACGCCGTACCGCCCACAACATAGATAGGATAGTCATCAAACTCTTCATAGCCAATTAACATATTTTTAACCACAGTTGCCATTTTTTCCACAACCGGCAGAATCACCGGCATAATTTTGCGGTGCTGAGTCAAGTCGCGTTTCAATAACTCCGCTTCTTCAAAAGATATCTTATATGCCCCTGCCAAAACTAGGGACACATGCGTACCCCCTGTTGGTTCATCAGCCGTAAAAACTAACTCTCCCTTATGTAAAACAGCAATACCAGTAGTACCACCGCCAATGTCTACCACAATGCCATGCGAAATCCCCAAAGCCATAGCCGCCGCCACCGGTTCATCTACCTGGCAGACGGGTTCCAAACCAGCCCCGGCAATAATATGACCACAGGCCATCGCGTTTCTTCCCATCGTCCCAGGCGGAATAGCAGTAGCTCCTTTAACTAAGGTAACTCCCATTCGCGCTTCAACCTCAGCCTTCAACTCTTCAACAATAACCATGGCGCCCCGAAAATCAACAACCAAACCGTCTTTTACAACTGAAGCCCACTGCATACTACCCGCCACCGGATTACCTGCCTCATCAATAACAACCAGCACCACATCGGCTGTTCCCAGGTCAACACCTACCTTGTAGGGGCCTGGCAAATCGGCTACCGTTTTGGTTTCAATCAATTCATGCAATCGATGAATCTTCTCATAAGTTTCCACATTAGTCCCCCTGCCGCCCACCGTCATTCTCAAATGGCTATGGTATTATATTCCCTTAAAATTTGGGTAAATACCTGTCACCATAGTCATAATTTTTATTACCTGTAGTTTACTCTCCCCTTTCACACTTGTATATAGTAGATTCTTGCCTTTTTCTGTTGGTAAATCTGATATGGATACCGTCATCCACAATCCAATCCACTATGGCTACCAAAGCCAATATTACCCGCTTAGAAAGCAAGATTGACCAATACGGCGAAGTCCAGCAAAAAGACATCTATCATTTGCTCCAATTAACCAGTAGAAAAGTTGATAACATCCACGAAGACTTAAAGTCCCTGGCAGAAGTCACCGGCGAACATGAAATGAAACTTCGTACTCTTGCCCGCCGTCCTGTTTAGCAGCAAATAAGAAAACCGCTAACGCAATCCTTTGTCTTACGTTGAGTCAATGGAGTACAAGGAGCGGGGTTTTACTTTTGGCATTGCCCCAAAAGTAACAAAAAGTCTAGGCCCTAAGCCTCCAAAAGCTGAAAAGCCGGACGATATTCCTAAAATCCGTAAACTCGCTACGCTCAAACAGTACGGATTTTTTAACGGAATACCGCCCGGCTTTTCTCCTGCGGAACGCTTTTTCCGGCAAAGGCCGGGGGGTTACGGAAGTTACGAGGGGTACCGGCTGGAGTTATTTTTTTGCGCAAAAAAGCCAATACCCAATTAGAATGGTGATAGCCAACACACCTGCTGCTGTCAAACCAATCGAATTACCTAAACCAGCTAACTGTTGCCAATTATGCCCTAGCCCAGTTCCCAGATAGATAAGAGCACCACACCAAATAACTGAACTAACAAAAATTCCGGAAATATAGATCTTGCCATTCATCTGGACAAAGCCTGCCGGAATTGGAATAGCGCCGCGAATTACAGGTAGCAACCTTCCAAAGACAATAGTGAAAATGCCGTATTGATTAAGCCATTTCTCAATCATCAGCAGTTTCGACTCAGTTGGTATGAGGAAGGAAAAATGTTGAGCGATATTTGTTCTACTAAACAAACCCAGTCCATAACTAATAGCAGCCCCCAGTAAATCTCCCAATGCGGTGACCGCTATCGCAGGAAGCATTTCTAGTTGCCCGCTATATACTAAATAACCGGTAATCCCCAAGGTTACTTCCCCTGGTAGGGGCAGGCCTGTACCTGTAAGCAACATAGCTACAAAAATAGCAAAGTAACCATAGGTGTCGATATGATTAAGTACTGCTTGTTCCATTGTCGAATTACCCAACCTCCACTGCGTAATAGATACATTGCTAATGTATCCCTGATATAAAAAAAAATCCGGATATCCGGATTTTTTTTAGGTACAACACCAGTCTTTTCTCATATCAAGAAATAAAAGTTAACACATCCTCCACCGGTTTTCGCGGCGGCACTGATACTTTATCAGCAGCAGGAACACCCAGTGGTGTCATGGCAGCTAGCTGATAGCCTTCTTTATTAAAACCAATATATGCAGAAATATCTTCAGCGGCATGCGTCGGTCCGGTCATCCAGCAAGTGCCATAACCCAGGCTGGCGGCAGCTAACAGTAGATTTTCCAAAGCGGCTGCGATATTTTGAATACCAGGATTGGGGTTAGCATATTTTATGGCTTCCTCGCGCGGCATAATGCCATCAGCTAACAGCATATCAGCAATAGTAGCGTAAGGACCGGCATACACAAGAATCAACACAGGCGCAGCTTTGAAAACTGTTTGATAAGGCAGGCTTCCCTTTAACCCCTTGATTTTTTTCTCATCACATAAATATGTGCACAACTCAGCGTTCTTTCTCTCAACAATCCGGGCAATCTCAGCAATTTTCTTTTTATTTGTGATAACAACAAAATGCCAATTCTGCTGGTTTTTCCCTGAAGGTGCATAAGTAGCCGCTTTAATTAACTCTTTAATTGTCTGCTCCGGGACTTGTTCCTCTGTAAATTTCCTTACACTATGACGCCTGTAAATAAATTCCAAGTCCATAGCAACTAACCCCCTTAGACATTATATTATCTTTTCACCCTGATAGCCTTCGCCGTCAGCACCGCGCATCAGTTTACGCCATTTCCTCCAGAGTGCCTTGTATTTTATTGCCTGAGCATGAATGTTGTCCCATTCCTCTGGTACAAAGCTCATCACTTTGCCAGGAACGCCAGCCACTAGGGAATGAGGACGAATAATCTGATTCTCCTTAACTACTGCCCCGGCGGCAATAATGCTGCCTTTACCTACCACCGCACCTGTAAGAATACTGGCTCCCATACCAATTAAACAATGCTCTTCAATAATACAGCCATGAAGGATGGCGTTATGCCCAACTGTAACATAGTCGCCAATTATTGTCGGCTGGTTATTGTCTGCATACACAACACTGTTATCTTGTACATTGCTGTAGCGGCCAATTTCAATTCGATTAACATCTCCTCTGACAACAACATTGACCCACAGACTACTAAATTGTTTCATAGTAACATTACCAATAACCTTAGCACCATCGGCAACAAAAGTTTCTTCATCAAGAGTTGGTCTAATTCCTTCAAATTCTATGAACATTGCTACAGCTCCTCATATCATAACATACTGCTAATACCATAACCCAATCAACCGCCAATAAACAACACCTACTGTCAAGTATAGCACCACATGCAGCACAGTAATTACGGTGCCAACATACCACCAGGTCTTTTTATCATTATATCCCTTTTCCATCAAAAGCGGCCCTAACGCGTTGCCATAATGCGTCAATGTGCAAGAAATAATCATTAAATAGGCTAACACAAAAAAGGCCGGATACCTGGGTACATCAGTAGCTGCGACAAAGGAAAAAATAAGTGGCGAAAAGGCTACCACATAGCCCGTATAGGATACGAAAAAATAGTGCGGCACAATGGCCAGCGCCGCCACTAACAGCAAAATACTATAGGAACCCAAGCCGGCGGTCGGCAGCAATAGTTTGATAACCCCGGCAAACCAAGTAAAAAATTCAAGCTTGGTCAGTGCCACTGAAAAACCTAAAATCGCACCAAACCAAATAAGAAGCGACCACATTGCTTTGGTTTCGGCCAAGTCATTCCAGTTAAGAACTCCGGTTACCAGCATAAGTGATACACCAATAAAGGCGACTAGCGTGCTATCTACTTTTGTTACCGTACCTGTGGACCATAGAATCAATATTGTTAAAAATATTCCAATTGCAGTTAACTCAGTCCGGCTAATATGGCCCATACCTGCCAATTCACGCTTAGCAGCGGCCCGCACCGCCACCATAGAGGTAGTGTCCGGCGGACATAGCTTATATACAATATAAGGTGTCAATAAAAAACCGATAAATCCCGGTAACGCCGCCACAGTCCATAATGGCCAACTAATACTTATGCCCAGCACATCCTGAGCCAGTTTAACATTGATCAGATTTGGCCCCATCCCAGTCATGAACAAACCACCGGAAAGCATACTGGCAGTAAATGTCAACAAGGTAAAATAGGCACCTGTTCGCTGCTTGCCTTTCGGATTATCGGAACTGCTAGCCTCAATAACCCCCTCAGCCAACGGATACACCAACCCGCCTGTTCGGGCTGGTGAAGACGGCGTACTAGTAGCCAGTATCATATCAATAAAGCTTAAAATATAACCAATCCGCAGCGTTGTCTTGCCAAACTGACTAATTAACCAAAGACCAATCCTGCGGGTAAGTCCGGACTTTTTCAGGCCGACACCAATCATCGAAGCTACCAGTGTCAGCCACATCATTGTATCAGTGTACCCAACTAGTATCTCACGAATGGGCAGAACAAATATCCCTGCCAACGTTGTAATAACTAATAATAACGTCGGTTCAGAACATGGTTGCAAAATAAGACCCAGTATTAAAGCAACAAACACACCAAATAAATGCCACGCTGTTACGCTTAAGCCACTGGGGGCCGGATAAGCAAAAAACACTCCGGCAACAGTCAACAAAACGGCGA
Source organism: Sporomusa sp. 246TCP1 (assembly GCF_057319775.1). Classification (NCBI taxonomy): domain Bacteria; kingdom Bacillati; phylum Bacillota; class Negativicutes; order Selenomonadales; family Sporomusaceae; genus Sporomusa; species Sporomusa sp. 246TCP1. Next base: position 3,977,747 of record NZ_CM170492.1, read on the forward strand.
TTTTGGCAAAGCGCACTTTCACATACTCATCTCCTTCTTAAATAAAAACTTCTTTAATACTACCACTTTCTCTTCCTTGTTACAAAATTTTTTTATTTTTAACTATATACAACGTTAAAGATTTTTGCAGGCGGGGGCGTGTGTTGGCAAAAGCAAACGCTGAGTGGTGGAACGTAGTCAATACACCATCCGTCTGTTAGGTTTGTTAAACCACAAAGGACACAAAGAGCGCAAAGGGATACGAAGGGTAGATTGTTTAATAACGAAAACAGGGCCATATGGCCCTGTTTTCGTTACAACTTCATTTTATCCTAATGCACGGCAGCAATTTTCATTATACCCTGTCTGTCTCCCGTGGACGAAGCTTGGATACGTCTTTACTGTCTATAATCCCGGTAAGTGTTCGCAGCAGTTCATCTTTGCCTTCAGGCATAATATTTTCCAAATAGATACAGTTAGATGGATGAATCGAAGTAATACCGGAATGTTTCAACTCCATATCTCGAATCATTAAGCGCAGCTCTGCCAATATTTCCATTTCTTCCGGGATTTCAAACTCCCCGCTTTGGGTTTTCTCATAGAGCTCAGTTCCTGGCTGTACTATAATTGTTAGAATACCTATATAATCCGGCTGAATTTCATTACAAATCAGCGCCGTATTCCTTGCATGCTCCCAGGCTTTAGGCGCTTTACCTGCCAACCCTAAAATCACGGTTACAAACAGATTTATACCTGCTTGCCTTATCTTGCCCCCTGCTTGAACCATTTCCCTACGACTAACGCCTTTTCGTATAGCACGAAGAACTTCTTCATCTCCGCTCTCTACACCCAGATGAGCCTCAACTAATCCATGTTTTTGAAGGTCTATCAATTCAGCAAGCGTTTTATTCAATATACTAACGGCGCTGGCGTAAGTACCAACATATGTTAGACTGGGAAAAGTATCATACAGGCAGTCTAATATCTTGATTAAATGCTCTACAGGCATACTTAATGCATCACCGTCTGCAAGAAAAACCTTTTTCACATCACCATAGTATTCTTTTGCGAGCTCAATATCCTTTAGAATTTCATTTAGCTCACGCAAACGATATTGCTTATCTTTATACATATAGCAAAATGTACATTGATTATGGCTGCAGCCAATCGTACACTGTAGTATGTAATCGTCTCCTGCTAAATGGGGGCTGTAAATATTTCCTTCATATCTCATAGGCGATTTTCTCTCCCGGCAATCGAGCACAGATTAATTGTTAGCTACTTTGCGCACATACATGAACTTCACTTTTGCGTCACTCGGTTTATTTTTATACAGCATACTATATACCATTTTTTTAGCATCTTCCGCGCTACTAGTTTTTACTGTATTCATCATTAAGATAACCTCACCTGTTGTTGAGCAAAGATGATGCTTAACTTCATATGTTTTCACATTATCACCTCTCCCCAGATACTTTCACGCTTCAACTGTTCCAAATAGACTAACTATGGCTTCTTATACAAAAGCCAAGCAGACCAGGCTATATTACACCGATAGATTAACTAACTGGTTTATCGCTCTCACCAAGATAGGATAAATCTTCTGGTGTATTAAGATTACAAAATATTTCTTTAGGGTCACCAACCTGCCGTAAATCGCTTTCAACTATTTTGCATACTCTTACATCAGGATAAAATCTAAATACCTGACTAACACCTGCTTGCAAACACTTTTCTATCGGTTTTATGCAATTGCGTGAATAGACAGCGCAAAGTGGTTCCAACCGGTTTCCTATCTCAGGAACTACTACATCACATCCCGCTCTTCGCCCCAGTAAAAACCTGGCTAACTCTTCTGTAAAAAATGGCATATCACAGGAGACTATAAATGAATACTGATGTTGAGCGGTCATAAGTCCGGCATGCATTCCTCCGAGCGGGCCCATGCCCGGGTAGCTGTCTGGAACCTCCACAATTCCCGGTAAATTATATTTTGCTGTATGGTTACTGGCAATAATTATTTCATCCACAAAGTTTTGCAGTTTTCGCACAGTACGTTCGATAAGAGTTTCATTTTTAAATAATAGCAGTGTTTTATCACGCCCCATGCGTGAACTGCGTCCACCTGCCAATATTATTCCACTCACCGCCATAATAGCCCCCTAGCCTATTGAATTCTATTTCTATTATACTTTTTTATTAAAAATTTTGCAGGTGCAAATGGGTGTTTTATAGCACACCACCCACCTGCAATTTTCCAACATTTGTATATAGCTGTTCAAAATAGTGGAGCTATTTCTGCGCCTTATTGTTAACGCACATGCTGCTGCCCTGTAACAGATACAGACTCATTGGCTTTTACTCGCATAATTTCGTTTTCAACCCATACCGGGTTATGATGCTCAGCCTCACGACGCGGCTGAGTTCCATCACCAAACATGCACAAAAATTCGCCCCAATTGTAAATTCCGAGGAAGATATGCGCGAATACGCACACTCCCAGGACAATACCAACCACCAAATGCACCATATCAAACCAGTACATGGCTACTTTAGGCGCTACCGGCAGGAATGCGTATAGTGCCCAACCGGTAACAATTAACAGTATACCACCAATCAGCATCATAATCCCCATTTGTTTTTGACCAGAGTTCATTTTACCCATTGGCGGCACTGGAATGGTTTTGCCTAATAGAATTTTCTGCGGATAGCCACCACAAATCTTCATCCAGGCCATATCCCGCTCATCAAAGGTAAATATCCGGCGGGTAAAGGCCACAATTCTGTCCAACGCAAAGATCGTGTAAAAAATACACGCTATTGTAAGAATGCCTGCACCAACAATATGGATTTGCATAATCACATTTTGCAGAGCTTCACCAAATGGTTTTAGCCAAATAAAAAATCCGGTAATGGCTGCTGGTAAAAAACCTACTATTAATCCCCAGTGAAATAGCCGCGAGATAAGAGGGTGCTTGAGTACCCACGGTCCATGTTCATCATGCTGGCTCATCAATTATCCCTCCTACACTAATTTCGTTCTGTCTACATACTTAGTATGAAACAGTTCTTCGGCCAAATTACTGAGCGGATTCTGAGCAAATTTTTTGTACACATCAGTAACTGCCTGATTGTTATGGCTTTGACGGACTTTCGCTTTTACATCATCATTATAAATGCCTTGTGCCCGCAGCTTGATGTATTTTGTGCGGTCTTGTACCAAATCTGTAGCAACATAGGCCCCGGTCCACAAGATTGCTCCGGCTACACCTACGATTCCTATGAATTCACGTCGCGAGACCTTTACGGCCTTTTCTATATAATCATACTGTGCCATTGTGTTCCCTCCTTATGACCAAGGTAGTACGGCCTTGGCTTTATCCAGCCAGGAAGTACCCATTGGGTTGATTGGCTGACCGCCACCGTTGACACAGCCGGCCGGACAATTCATAATTTCGATGAAGTGATAGGGTGATTTACCGGCTTTAACTTCTTCCAGAAGCGGTTTTACGTTTTCCTTGATACCGTGGGCTACAGCTACCTTCAACGTAACTTCTTTACCTGTTTTAGCATCTACCATCGTAACACTGGCTTCCTTCACGCCTTTTAGACCGCGAACAGGTTTGAATTCAAGCACATCCAGTTCCTTGCCGGTGATTACAAAATAGGCTGTCCGTAAAGCGGCTTCCATTACACCGCCGGTATTGGCAAATATAGTACCTGCGCCACTATATTGGGCTAAAGGATTATCCTTATCAGTAAACTCAGCGACAGTCCTAATGTCAATATTCAATTTCTTAAACAGACGGGCTAAATCCCTTGTAGTTAGCACTACATCAATATCAGGATAACTTCCTGATCTGCCTTGTGTTTTCCAGTACTCAGAAGCACTTTTGAATTCAGGACGGGAAGCCTCAAATTTTTTGGCAGTACAAGGCATAACGCCTACCATGAATATATCTTCCGGGTTAACCTTCCAGACTTCTTTGGCACCATAGGTTTTCCCCAGTGCGCCAGCCATCATCATCGGTGATTTGGCCGAAGACATGTTGGGTAAAACTTCAGGATAGTACAGCTCGGCATACCGAACCCAGGCCGGACAACACGATGTAAACTGTGGCAAAGGCCCTAAATGATGTTCTGCCGGCTCCCCTAACGCGTAGTGACGAATCTTGGCAATAAGCTCCATGCCTTCTTCCATAATGGTCTGATCGGCAGTAAAGACAGTGTCAAGAACTTTAAACCCAGCCTGTTTCATTGCTCCATACATTTTTTCTGTTATCAGGCTGCCGGGTTCCATTCCGAACTCCTCACCAATAGCAACACGAACCGCCGGGGCAATTGTTGCGACAACTGTGAGCTGTTTGTTTTTTAGCTGTGCAAGCACTTTGTCAACAACGTCAACCTTATCCTGAGGTGCTCCAAAAGGGCAATTTATCAAACATTGCCCACAAGAGATACACCTTTCACTGTTGATCGCATGAACGGTTCCATATTTGCCGTCGATAGCTCCTGTCGGGCAAAACGACTTGCAGGAATCGCAGCCCTTACAAGCCTTTCGGTCGATTTCAATAACCCTTGTTAACTCTTGTCCTTGAAAACCCTTCAAATTTAGACCTCCCCTATAAAATTTAAGCTAACTTGGCTCACACCAAACCTTTGGCGATTGACGAGAGCTGAGTTAACTTAGTAAATCAGAAAGTAAGAACTTTCTGATTTACTAAAGAAACTATTTTAGTCAATAATATAGAGTACTATCCTTAGGTGTCTGCCACCTCATATAAAGAGTTCACGGCCGCCTACCATAACTGCTGAAACTTCTTGTCCGGCGACTAACGGGCCACTTCCCGCAGGCACGTCAATTAGCGCATTGCAGGCAACCATAGATTTCAGAACGCCGTTACTTTGACCGCCTGTAAGTTCTATATAATTAGTATTGTTAATTGTCTGTAGTTTTGCCCGTAAAAATCTGCGCTGTGTACTCGATTTACTAAAACTGTCTTTCAGAATTGCCGAAATTTTGGGCGGCATTTTTTGATCAAGCCCGAGCATTATTTTAATTAAAGGCACAACAATCAAATCAAAGGTTATACAGGCGGCAGCAGGGTTTCCCGAAAGGCCAATAATTAATTTATTATTGTAGCTTGCAGCTATCATCGGCGAACCTGGCTTCATATCGATTTTTCGAAAAATGATATCTGCCCCAATTTGCTTAAAAGCGGCTGGTACAATATCGTAATCACCTACTGAAACGCCCCCGGTAGTAATGACTAAATCTGCTAAGTCTAATGCCTGGATAAGGCGCTCAACGATAGCCTCTTTTTCATCAGGAACAATTCCCATTGCAATAGGCGCTGCCCCCAGTTGCGAACAATAGGCACTTAGAAAATGTTGATTGGAATTATATATCTTACCTGGCCTCAGTTCTTCTGCCGGATCAATCACTTCGTCGCCGGTACTAAGAATAGCTATTCTGGTTTTACTAAACACCGGTATTTCATCTACTCCAATGGCAGCTAACAGCCCCACAAGCGGCGGCGTCAACACCGTACCTCTCTTCGCAATAACTTCTCCCTGCCGTACGTCCTCACCGGCTCGAATGATATCGTTTCCTGCTTTTAGGGGATAATATAGTTCGACCTTATTTCCCGTTCTTTTTACGTCCTCAAATTTGACAATTACATCTGCACCATTTGGTATCGGAGCCCCGGTCATAACTTTGATAACCGTTCCCTGAGTTACCTGTTTTTTAGGCATATAGCCAGCTTGTACCTCTTCGATAACTTCCAGTATCACCGGATTCGATGAGTTAGCTAGTTCAGTATCTTTCGCCTGTAACGCATAGCCATCTAAAGGCGATTTGTCAAATGGCGGCAGGTTAATACCTGTTCGGACATCTTGACTTAAAATTCTGCCGGCAGCGCTAGTCAACGGCACCTGACATTCTGTAACCGGATGGGTTAAATTTAATAACAATGCCTGCGCTTCTTCCAAGGGAATACCTGTCTTCATTTTTCCACCTCCTGTTTTTTTCACGCACCAGTACCAAATGAGCAAGCGGGGTACTGGCAAACCTCACACTCCAGACATAAGCCGCCCATTCCCAATTTCACGACCATTGGTCTGGTAATAAGCTGACCTGTCAAAACCAATGGCAGGACAAGATCAAACACAGTTGTTTTATGGTACATTACACAGCCTGGCAGTCCTAAAACCGGTACTTTTCCCAAATACGCCACCATTAGCATTGATCCTGGCAATACAGGCGCACCATAGGTTACAATTTCCGCACCTGCCTTTCTAATTCCACTGGGAGTAACATCATCAGGGTCAACCGACATACCTCCAGTTGTCAATATCAGTTCAGCACCATTAGCTATTAATGAGTTCACTGCCTGTGCTATTTCCTCCGCATCATCAGGAACAAGAATGTGCTGCACTACCTGGCAGCCAAATCCCTCAACTTTTGCTTTTACAACCGGCCCGAACTTATCCTGAATACGTCCATGATAAACCTCACTGCCTGTCGTAATAACACCCACTTTATAAGAACGAAATGGTTTAACGGCAGCAACCCCGGTTTGCCGAGCAATTTTCTCCACCATTTCTATTTTTGTTTCATCAATCAGTAAAGGGACAACCCGGACACTGGCAATCTTATCTCCTTTTTTCACAGGTCTGTTGTTATTACGGGTCGCAACAACGATCTCTTCAATCATATTAATACGTGTTAGGAGCTCTTCATTTATAGCAATCATTCCATCATGCTCGGCGATAAGATTAACCTTGCCTTCACTGGGTTCATTCATGCTAAGTCCCTGCCCCTTTACTGCCTGGGCAAGACGTAGTCCCGCGTCATTTTCATGCAAAAATCCTTTTTTCATTTGCCAAACATAAAGATGTTCCTTTCCCAGCTTCAAGAGTTTCGGTATATCTTCTTCTGTAATGATATGTCCTTTTTTGAAGGCTTCGCCTTTGAATTCGCCAGGTATTATTTTAGTAATGTCATGACATAGCACATTGCCTATTGCTTCTTCCACTCTGACTATCTGCATGGTTTCTTTCTCCTCACTGTTTATACTCCCAAAATTTCAACCGCTCATTTCTATTTTGTCGCCGGCTTTTATCCAGCCTGGGGTAAGTACTATGGTCCTATCACCTTTATACAATAACCTTCACTATTGTTCTCGCTTAACATGACCGCTTTTGCCGCCCATTTTTTCCATAAGTTTTATATCTGTAATTTCCATCCAGCGGTCAACGGCCTTGCTCATATCATAGATCGTCATCGCGGCAACACTGACACCACTGATAGCTTCCATTTCCACACCGGTTTTTCCTGTCGTTTTAACCTGACAGCGTATGATTATACTAGAATTTAATTCGTCCATTTCAAACTCAATATCTACCGAAGTCAACATTAGGGGATGGCACATGGGAATAAGACTAGACGTTTGTTTTGCACCCATTATGCCAGCTACCTGAGCAACTCCCAGGACGTCCCCTTTTTTGATCCCGCCACTTATGATGACTTGCAAAGTAGCCGGCTGCATATGAACAATTGCCTGTGCCGTAGCTGAACGTACAGTATCATTTTTTTCACTAACATCTACCATCCGGGCATATCCATCATTATTGAAATGAGTAAAATCCATGCTTATCCCCCTATTTGGTACATCTTTCGTTTATTGTCTGCACCCCAACCTTCATTCATATGATGCCGGTTAGGCTTTTCTCTGATTGCTTTGCTAAAGAGTTCTGCAATTATTTCATCACTGGCGTGATTTTGCAGTGCCAATTTCACATTAATTTCTTGCTTACCAAACAAGCAACTGCGAAGTTTACCATCAGCCGTCATCCGAATCCGGTTGCACGCTCCGCAAAAATGATCGCTCATTGCACTGATAAAGCCAACCGACCCCATTCCGCCGCGTATTTGATAGGACTTAGCCGGGCCATTACCTTGTACATTAGCACCTTTATATAATTCATATTTTTGCTCAATGCGCTCTCTAATTTCACTTACTGTCACAACCCGGTCGGTTTTATAAAATGGTATATCCCCCACAGGCATAAACTCAATAAAGCGAACATGTAGCGGCTTTTTTTTGGCTAATTCAACAAAGTCCAATATCTCATCATCATTGATGCCTTTCATCACTACAGTATTAATTTTTATCGGGACCATTCTTAATTCTAACGCTTTGGAAATGGAACGCACTACTTCACTCAAACTTCCACGGCTAGTTATATATTTGAACTTATTTTCATCAAGACTATCTAAACTGAAATTAACCCTGGTTAAACCAGCTGCCTTCAGTTCTTCTGCCATGTCAGCAAATAGCATTCCGTTTGTCGTAATTGCTATATCATTAATCTTCGGAATCTGGGCGATATCGGCAATAAGTTTCGTAATATTTCTACGAACAAGTGGTTCTCCACCTGTCAACCTAACCTTTTGAATTCCGATCCGGGCAGCAACTCTAACGAGATGAGCAATTTCTTCCAGGCTTAGTATATTGTCATGGCCAAGATCTTCTATTCCCTCTTCAGGCATACAATATTTACACCGTAAATTACACCTATTTGTAACAGAAACACGCAAATAATCAATATTTCGAGCATAACTGTCAAACACAGTTCATTCACTCCCTTCCTAGATTTAATAGAACAGAATTTTTATCAGAATATAAATAAAACTTCTGTGAGAAGCGCACAGAAGTTTTGATCTCAAAACTCATGAAGCGCCTCCTTTCCCAGATTGGGAGGTAGTGAAATTTCTTTCGCTACCCCGTGAACTAATTGTTCAGACTGCCAGACCATGGATAACTTTAGGTCATGCAGCTCGGAGTGCCCGTTTTATTTATTTCTAATTACTTTATATTGCAAAAATCGTGCCAATCATTTTTCCATTATTCAATCCCGAAAACTCTTGCGTAGTAAGCCTTTATCGCTGTCTTAGCTTTTGTAATATTTTATCTATTTTTTATTTTGAGAAACATCGTATCATTTTGTGTCATTTTGAAATCAACTACTTTTTTACTTTGCTTGTTGCCAGGTTCTTTAGACCGCCGAAGCGATATTAATTCAATTCACCCTCGTGGTTATCCAAAAATGCCAGACCAGGAGAATAGGCTTGACCTAAATATTCTCCAAAGGCATAATAGGAGCGGTCTGAAGCACTACTAATTAACGGATTAATCATACTAGCCATCGGAGTGCCATTTGAATCAAGAATTTCTTCATCTGCTTTGACGCCAAGGATTTGACCAATAAATTGCGTATGAGCCCCCATTTCAATAGCATGAAGAAGTTTGCATTCAAAAGCTAAGGGAAACTCATTAACATAGGGTGCGTTAACATTATCACTTCTTATCGGCGTAAGGCCGGTCACTTCAAATTTATCTGTATTTTTACCTGAAACAAGACCAATATAATCTGTTTCAGCGATATGTTGTACTGATGGTATATTAATTGTAAATGCTTTCTGCTGCAGAATGTTAGCATATGTCAAGCGTGATTTTCGCAACGAAATTGCTATACATGGAGGAGCCGAGCAACATATCCCACCCCACGCAACAGTCATAATATTAGGCTGATCATTAGCATCATAGCTGCCTACAACCCATACCGGCGAGGGCATAGCAAATAATTTAGTTCCCAGAGACTTTTTCATACTCCCACCTCTTAATTAATAAACCATTCTAAAATTCAATACGCATTCCATCATAAGCGACATATACATTCTCATAGTTTGCAACTTCCTCAGCGAGCTGCTTTGTGTTAACTGGTTGGCTGTAATGGATAGCCAAATGAGTAAGCACCGTTTTTTTAGCTCTAATTTGGTGGCCAAGATCAACTGCCTGCTCAATTGACATATGAGCATGGGGAAACCAATTCTCGCCATGAAACGTTGCATCACATATCAACCAGTCAACCCCACGCACCTTTACAGCGCTAGCTTTCGGAAGCCCGGCAGTATCCGGGTAATAGGCAAGCCTTTTACCCGGTGATTCCAGCAAAAAACCCGCCGTTTCTATCCCGTGATTTGCAGGCAAAGGAGTCAAGTGTAATGCATCCAAACAGTATTGCTTATTAAACTCCCATGACTTAACCTCAAAAATATCTGTCAAATTAGGAAACGCATCCGTAAACTGCTTTACTGCGCTGGGTGGCAAGAATAAAGGAATCGCTTCGTTTCTCGCTAATTTAACATAATATTCAAGTTCTCCGAGTCCGCCAAAATGATCATAGTGCCAATGCGTCATAAATATACAGTCAACCTGGGTAATGTTTTCTTTGATAAGTTGACGCCGTAAATCAGGAGAAGCATCAATAAGTATCTTGCTGCTGCCTGTGTCGATGAATGCGCCACTGCGTGTTCTGGCTAACTCAGGATTGCTTCTGGCTTCCCGGCATCCCACACAATCACAGAAGAAGGAAGGTAAACCTGGCCCTGCCCCGGTCCCCAGTAATATAAAAGTTGCTTCCACGTCAGTTCGCTCCTTGTTGTACCTAGTCTTATACGATATATTTATGGCATTCAATGATCATCGCAATAGGCTTACAATCCTCTTTATCCGGACATTCTAAACATTGCTCATCATAAGGCTCAGCTAGTTCGGAAAAATCACAAGCGGCAAACCCGTTTTTTTCATAAAAACGTACAGCATCACCTTTGGCAACTGTCGTAACCTTGTATAAGCTGTCATTACTATCAAATGGAGTTTGGCAGTACTTTTCAGGGTTTTTTATCATTTCTTGTAACAACCGACTGCCAATTCCAGTGTTACGTTCAGCTTCGTTGACAGCAAATACTAATAAATGAAAGAAGTTGGTATCAAGTTGAGCTAACATCGCCCCAGCTAACACTTTATTATCTGTTTTTACCAGTACGTGTTCCTCAATATCGCCGGCAAGACCCATGCCGTAGCCTGTGAATAGCTCCTGTAATTTAGCCTCGTCTTCGCTAGTGGCAAAAACTATCTCGTTGCACATAAGTGACATCCCTACTTATTTTTGTGAATTTAACCAACAAGCCTTTTCCTGCCAACGATTTTCCAGCGCTATAGCCAGCTTGGCAATTTCTCTTCTGCTCATTTCATCCTTTTCCTCACCAGGCAAAACGACTCTTACTGCAGCTCTTAAGAAGTCGATTCTGAAACAAGCCCCGCCAACAAGAACCAGTACTGCTGCCATAACTAACCAGTATATAGAAGTAAATAGCAAGCTAATGACCATTGGTACTAAAGTTCCGAAGATAACGACTCCAGCCCAAAAAGCTGAGCTAAACTCGCCACTCCATAATTTGCTAGCTCCCCGCCGCGCTTCCTCGGCTGATGACAACTTCATTCCTAATACATAGCCAGGTATCGCAAACAATTGAGCAACTAACACTGCGGCCAAAATATTTTTAATTGTAGCAGTATAAGCATTCTCACCATAACCAAATATACACAATATCAGAGTTAATGCGGCAGCCCCAGTTGCAGTCCCATTAATTAAGAAAACACCAATCAGGCCGCCACCATTCCAAAAACCTCTACCTTTTGCTTCACCCAACTCTATTCCCGGGTAGGTTACATAGAGCAGAGCCGCTATAATAGCCAGCACCGCGACAATTGTCTTAAGCCAGCCAAATCCTGCCCAAGGAATAAAACTAAAGAAAAATGTTCCATATGCAACTACCAATGGCATATATAAACTTTGTATGAGTGAGCCAAAGCTCATAACAGAAGCAAACGGACGTGCATTAACCAAATGCCCCTTGCTCTTATGGGTTAACTCTTCTAAGAGTAATAATGCACCTATTCCGGCTGCTGCCAAGGCCACGATACTTACCCAGCCGTTAATTTGTCCGGCTATTGGATTTCCTACCAAGTCTGTTACTGCAGCAATAACAAACATCATCGCTCCCATTGCGGCCAGAAAAAAGTACCACGCCGGTTGACTTCCCCAATATTCCTGCTGTTTTTCCATGCTAGCCCCTCCTCCTATGGCATAATATAGTAAATCGATGGTTTAGTTCCTAAATGTGGGTACAACGGCTGTGCATTATTTTTCCGGATCAATTTTACAATCTCACTGTCAGGGTCATCAAGATCACCGACATGTCTAGCCTGTAATTGGCAAGTTTCTACGCACCGTGTAACCATGCCTTCTTCTAACCGGGTAAAACACATTTTACACTTTTCTACGACTCCAGTTTCTTTATTCATTTGGCGCACACCATAGGGACAAACTACCATACAGAATTGACAGCCTACGCATTTGTCCGGATCGATTGCCACGATACCATCTTCCCGGTGGTAACTGGCACCAGTAGGACAACCATCAACACAGGGGGCATCTTGACAATGCATACACCCTATCGGTATATTATAGGCAGTTAAATTCGGATACTCACCGAATGGGCCAACTTTGGACACCTTGCAATATTGCATATCGAACGGTAATTCATTTTCATTTTGGCAGGCAACCGTACATGCGTAACAGCCCACACACTTTCTTAAGTCAATTAGCATTCCCCAGCGCATTAGTTGTTCCCCTCCACTTTCGAAATCCGACACATAATGCCTCTAGCGCAAAAACTGCCGCAAAGCTCATCTAAAGTATCCAGATCATCATCTACGCATACATTAATATTGGATTCAAATACGCCCATTAAGCTAGGATCTTTTACTTCCTTTTCAGGGAACCACCAGCCCCGTTCTGCCTGAATAACATCAGGTGCTACGGCCGTGGTGATAAACGCGGTCTGCTTAACCTTGCCGGTTGGCGTCTCAATCCAAACCCACTCGCCTTCTTTGATGTTAAATTTTTGGGCAAGAACCGGATTAATAGCAACCCGTGGATAGGGCCTTAACAGTCTGAGTCTTGTTATTTCCTTATGTTCGGAATGGAAGAATGGCATAAAACCGCCGCCGGCTACAAGTGATATTGGATATTGCGCAGCCAATTCTGGTTTTGCTTCTGCACTAAACGGCGGTGCAACATAGTGCGGCAACGGGTCATAGCCAAGCTGTTCAAAAATTGATATTTTTAATTCGATTTTACCTGATGGTGTTGCCACTCCCCGTGTCTCGTATTTTCTGTATTCACGATCAGCAAAATGCATCCGGTACAGCTCAACAAATTCTTCGTAACTTTCAAGTTCTAAACCTATCGGATCAAGTCGTTCTTTGAATATTTCTTCATCAGTTTTCCAAGGCCAATACTCAGCCTGCCCCATACGATGACCAAGTTCTGACCATAGCTCAATATCTGTCTTACGTTCAAACATAGGTGCAATGGCCTTTTCGGAAGCAATCAACCAATCGGAAACGCCATAGGTGGTAGTCATAACCGGTCTTTCCAACCAAGAGGCAGCAGGCAAAACATAGTCAGCCAGCATGGCTGACGGCGTCATCCAATACTCCATCACTACATACAAATCAAGATTTTTTAACCCTTCATAAACTAGTTTGGAGTTTGCGTACGATACTAACGGATTATTGGCCAATGTGATACAGGCTTTTACCGGGTAGGGTTTTTCTGTTGCCATGGTTCTAAATACTGTCGAGGGATTGGCTTCACAAAACCATTCAGCCGGAATACTTTTGCCCCACACCCGCAGCATATTTTCTGTTAGCAGTTTATAACCCGGCCAGGTATTCAGCTTAAACCGGTCTGATCCGAGTTGTTTGGCCCGTTGCTCCTCTGGCAGCATATCATTTAATTCCATTTCCCAGTCGGTAATAAACGTCGGATGAGGACCAGGCATAACATCGCCGCCCGGAACATCCAGATTGCCGCAAATAACCCGCAGCGCCACACGAGCTTGCGCTGAAGCTGCACTGCCTTTACCTAATTGATCAGTTGCAACCCCCCAAACAATACAAGCCGGCTTGCTCATGGCATATATTCTGGCCGTTTCAGCAATCAATTCCGGAGAAATACCGGTTTTTTCGGCTGCCCATTCAGGCGTGTATTCCTGTACCCTATCGCTTAGTTCTTCAAAGCCTACTGTCCAATTTTCAATAAACTCATAATCACATAAACCTTCATTAATAATAACATTTAACCAGGCAAGCGCCAGAGCATTGTCCGAACCTGGTTTTAACGGCATCCAGATGTCAGCTTTTGCGGCTGTTTCACTAAAATTCGGATCAATAACGATGATTTTGGTTCCATTCTCTTTCGCTTGCAACGTACCACGCATCTCCGGTAAATAGGAAGCCCCGCCATTATGACCCCAAATAACAGCACATTTGGACCCTGCAACTTCAGGATCGAAAGCAGCCCAACCATAGGAAGCGGCTTCAGTTAAAAAGTTTGGTATCCAACACACAGGAGCTGTATGAACAACATTAGGACTACCCAAAAGATTGAAGAAACGCCTCCGGGCAAAGTCGTCAGTACGATTAGTTCCTCCGGTAGTAGCAATTGTCTCAGCACCATACTTTTCTTTTAACGCCGTCAAACGGGCCGCAATGTCATCTAATGCCTCTTCCCAGGATACACGTTTGAATTCACCCGACCCGCGTTTGCCTACCCTTTTAAGAGGATAGTTGATCCGGTTGGGGTGGTTGAGATGATCTAGAGCCGCTACTCCCCGAGGACATTGCGCCCCCAAATTAAAGGGATGCTCCGGATCTCCCACCACCTTTGTTACCACTCCATTTTCAACTGTTGCCAACATGCCACAGTTCATATGGCAAAAATGGCAAGCTGCCTTTTTTACTTCGCTCATCCTTTATCCCCCAATTTTACGCAATTTTAGTTTGTTTACCTGACTGTTAGCTGTATGGCCTTTTGCGGGCACTGCCCGACACAGGTATAGCAGGCACAGCATTTTCCGGCAGCTGATGTACTTGCCGTTTGCTTCCCATCGACAGTCACCATCTTAATTACGGCTTCCGGACAAAACGCTTCACATAAGCCACAGCCGGTACACAGGTTGCTGTCAATACGAACATCAACTGAATTACCTCCTACCGGTTCAGCATAAGCTACTTTATCTATAACTGGCGGCATATAAATCCGCCGCCGAGCCTCCGGAATACTTTTTACCGATAATTTTTCCAGCGCCCCTACCAGTGTGGGCAATTGTTGAAACGGTACAGAAACATAGGCTTCAAAATCACTAATATCACTAATGGCTCTGGCACCATAACAACCGAAAGAAATATTCATTTGTTGCGTTTTCATAACCTGCACCGTCAAATCAGCACAAGTTGAGTTGTAACCTGAAGTATGAAAATTATGCCGTTCCCCCGTGCTATAGCTGGCTGCACACATTAACCACATCATTTGTTCAGGATACATAGTAAAAATAACTACATCTGGTTCAAAAGTGGCATCCTCAAGCGGAGCAAGCACAGTCGCCGCATAAGTACCGGCCTCAAACTCCTGCCGTGTGGCTATCATCTTCTGTGCACATTCAATTGTCGGCAATTTTTTAAACAACAGATATAATTCACCAGAACGCAATTTAGGGGACATAGGAACCAACCCCATAATTGCAGCTCCGTCCGGGCAGGCGTGCCGACTGGGTGGCATATATAAACTATTACCTCGCCGGGCAAGGGTGATAGCCTGGCAGTGTCTTAGCGGAACCGAAGGCTGAGTTACTTTTTCCGGAATTTCTTCACCGGGCTTTACTAGTTTTACAGCAACTGGCGACCACCTAAGTGTCAACATTTTTGTAAGTGCTGTGGCAAGTTCATTATTATTCACGCTGCTTGGTCTCCTTTTCTTCCCTGTCCTCTGCCATAATTTGTTCCCAAATTTTTTCCCCATCAGCACCGGTAAGCATTTTAGCTACCCGCGCTTTTGCCCCAGTAAAGTCTTTATTTTGCTCCAGTAACAGGTGTAACACGTGAGTTACAGGAATAGGCGAACCAAAAACATCAAATTTCAACACACAACTTAAACAGTACCCTACCAGAATATCGGCATCAGACAGCTTGGCTTCATTCAGCCTTTGCTGTACAAGTTCTTCCGTTAATTCGGGATTAAAATGAGAAATCATCCCGCCGCTTCCACAACAAATGGCTTGCTCTTTACTGTGTTTCATTTCTATTATAGAAAAGCCACTTTGCTCCAACGCTTGGCGCACTTGACTGGCAAACTTAAGTTCAAACCGGTCCGGACAGGCATCATGGATGGTGCACTTGATTTTGTCAGTCCGCTTAAGCGGCTCAATTTTTAACACTTCATACACTGTCTGAATAGCAACATCACAAAACTCAAAGACGTCTTTCAATTGATAATAACAACCTGGACAGGCGGTAATAAGCCTGGTAATGTTATGTTTTTGCACAAAATCCCTTAACCCCGCCTGCATGGATTCAGCTCTTTGCTGCAAACCCATTTGAAGCAAAGATTTGCTGCAACACTCTGTCCATATGCCCTGACAGTTGCAGTCAGTCTGTAACCTGCGATAAACCTCACGTGTTAGTTCCGGCGAATAAGTCAACAAAGTACAGCCAGGAAAAAACCAAGTTCCACCACTGCCGACATTTTCTATATCATGATAGTCAATACCATAATAGCTACGGAAAACATTCATAACATTATTTTTTCTGTCAGGAAATAGATACCGGTATTCCTCAATATCCAATTCGCCATTAGCTACTGCTTCATTCCTTCGGCTGGCAAACATTTCTTTGGGGCTTAGTCCTAGTGGACAAACAGCCTCACATGCGCCGCACAATGAACAGCTAAAGGCCTCGTCAACCTCAACTCCCTGTTTTGCGATAGTGGCCGGTGTTTTACCAGTACTTCCCAGAAACGTACAGATATCCGTACATTTTCCACATTCAATGCAGTTTTCCGCTAGCGTATCCATGCAAAATCTCCCCTTAAAACCGCCCTGATTTGTCAAATAGTTTTTGATCAACGGTGTGTAACTGCTGTCGTTTCCAGGCCCATTTCATTTAAAACTGCAATGGTATTTACTGGTACCTTAATACTTTTATCATAACGCGCCGCTAATTCTAATGCCCTGACAACTGGAATCATACTTGCTAAATCCACCGGAATGTCAACATCAGAAGCAGCTTCCACTATGCCAAACGGAATATCTTGCTGTACCGCTTTAGTTACCAGCATATCCAACGCCGTTATCCCTTCAGAATTGTAAAATACCCGGTTGAAATCAAAGGGCGTCGTACAGGTAAAACCGACAACAGAAAAGCCGCCTTCCTGACAAGCTCCTTCCACTAACCCTGCTCCCAGTTTCTGGGATACATTATCAATTTTACGGGCCACTTTTAGGCCATATTCACTTGTCGCCAGCTGTTCCAGTTTGCAAACAGCATCCTTTAGGATGGAAGGCTGCAAACTAGGCAGGTCTCCACCGACAATGACCACACTATCAGCTAACCGTTCCGAAGCCCCGTTTTTCAGAATATAATCAGCAGCATATTGCATACATTGGTCAAAGTTGCCGCCTTGGTCAGGATAAACTTCTTTAATTTGTGAATGGTCGGAAATCCTAGACAACAGTTTTTCCAGGTATTCGCGATCTCCATCATGATTGTAACAAATCCGGATGTCGCCACTTTTGGCCTCGATACAAACGTTAATTACGTCTAGTAGGCAGCCTTCATAAAAAGCCATAGCCTCTTCCGGCGTTAATAAGCCACCCCGTTCTGTAGTAAGCCGGGTTTTAGTTTCTCCGGCCTTAGGAACTTTGGTAAATACAACTATTGCATTGCGCATTACTATTCCCCCTATAAATTAAACTAAGCTATATACCAAGCACGTGTAAATTTCGGTATCCTTGCATCCGCTGAGCTCAGTATTTCTCTGTTATATCGCATTCATATGATTATCTAAATACTTTATAATGCAAAATTCATGCCAATTAGTTTTCTTTATAAACAAACCCCCAAACCTCTTATAAATAAAGCATTTGCGCTCATTTTTATTTTTGTAATTCGTTTTTCTTTTTTTCATTTTGAGAAATTCCTCATTTTTATTGTCTCATTTTAAAATCGTCTAAAGGCACCGACAATATTAAAGGTCTGTCTCATTCCAAAGTACAGTAAGCAAGAATGTGGTTTGGACAATGTAAAAATGGGCTGTAGAATACTTAGAACTAAATATCCCACAACCCATTTATCTATGCTTCTGTTTGCAACCTAATTTGATTTACGCTAAAAGTAACTACTGCCGCCTTACATCCTAAACTTATTAACTGCTCCTTGTAACTGTTCTGCCAATTGAGCTAAATGGCGGCTGGAAGATGATATTTCTTCCATAGACGCCAATTGCTCCTCTGTGGCAGCAGAAATACTTTGTGTCTGACTAGAAATCTCGCGGCTAAAGGTTTCAACTTCTTTCATTGATTCAAATACTTGTTCACTGGAAACAGCAAGCTGTTGCATGCCGTCTGCTGCCGCTTGTGCAATAGAAGCAACCTTCTTTATATGCAGGTCAATGTCAGTAAAGGCTTTACCAGCCTGATCAACCACGTCTGATCCTGTTTTTACTTCCTGGGTGCCGTTAGCCATTGTGATTACAGCCTTATCTGTTTTACTCTGAATATCACCAATGAGTGTTGCAATTTGTTTAGCTGCTGCTTGGGATTGCTCAGCCAATTTTCTAACCTCTTCAGCTACGACGGCAAATCCCCGGCCCTGTTCACCTGCTCGTGCCGCTTCAATCGCAGCATTTAATGCAAGTAAATTAGTTTGACCAGCAATACCGGAAATTGTATCAACAATTTGTCCAATTTCTTTGGACTGTTCTCCTAATTCGGCAACGACCTGGGCAGAATGTTCTACGGTCTGCCGAATATTATTCATTTGACTAATAGCACTTACAACAGCATGATTTCCCTCCGTTGCCGCACTCACAGCCTTAGCAGTAATATCGATTACATTACCTGTTTTAATGGCCTCTTCATGAGCTCCAGACGCAATTTTTTCTACAAGCAATAGTGCCTTATCTACAACAGTTACCTGATCTCCGACTCCCTGAGCGGTACTTGTAACTGAAGTACTTACCTGACCTGCTACTTGCGCTAACTGTTCGGCATTAGCGGTTAGTTCTTGCGAAGATGCGGCAACCTGTTCGGACGATCCGTTGATCTGTTGTACCAGACCACGTAAATTACCTACCATTGTTTCAAAGGCATGAGCCAAATGTCCCATTTCATCCTTAGAGGAAATATTGATACTAATCAGAGAGATATCACCAGCAGCAATGCCTTCAGCTGCATCCTTGAGTTTTTTCAATGGTGTAGCGATTTTAGTCGCCACTATCAGCACAATAATGGCGGCGATAAGTAACACAATCAAACTTATGGTTAGTGATGTCCAAGTAAAGGCGTTTAGTTTTGCCTTTACTTCTCTACTCGGCACATTTACACCAATTGACCAGTTATATCCCGGAATCGGCGCATAAGCTAGATATTTGGTAGTTCCAAGATAGCCGTAGCTTACAATTCCCAGTTCTCCCTTAGTCATTTTTTCAGTAGCTGTTTTTAATTCCGGAGGTGCATTAGGGTCAGTCATGCTACTGACTTTGTTGACTAATTCTTTGTTAGGGTGCACTATTATTATTCCATCTCCCCGGATTACATAGGCATACCCGGTATCACCGGCTTTTATTTCCAGAACTATTTTTTCGATTTCCTCAATATTAATTAGCGCTACAAGTACACCGGTGATTCGATTTTCAACACGAACAGGAGTTGAAATAGCAACTACAAATTTATTGGTTTTTTTCGAAACTACAGGATCAGAAACAACCGCTTCTCCCTTAATCGAGCGTTGGAAATAATCACGCTCCGCTAAAGTTCCTGTTTCTCCGTTGTAATCAACATAGTTACCTTTTTCATCGACCCATATAAGGCTTTCGTAAATCTTAGCATTACTTAATTCTGTGTTTAAATAAGGAACAATCGTTTCGCGAGTGCCGCTAGTGATAATCGGTGAACGGGCAAGTGTTGCAATATCCCTTTTATTACTATCCAACCATCCTCCGATTTGGACTGCACTACCTTGTGCTTTACCGGCAAGTTCTGTTTCTACATCTTGTATTATGATTTTTTCAGCTTGCCAAAAGTTAAGCCCTGCCAACAAGCTTAATGCAAATATAAACAGGGTAATAACAATTACCCCAAGTTTTGCTTTTATACTATTCATTGTTTTCTCCTTGTCATACGAAAACTGAATCATCATTCCTTTTATATAATGCTATACTTCTGTTAAGATTGAAATTACCACTAGTAGAAGCAGTAGTAAAACTTAGAAATCGACAGTACTCCAGCGAGGAAAATATGGATAGACCCAGCGAGATACACAATTAACAGTGTCCTAACAAGGGATATATATTAACCCTCCTTGCATTATTAAATTTCTGTAAATTGCTGGCTCTACCCCAATTTATCAAATTACCTTATCTTGAAATAGTTATTTGCTTTGCCACTTTACTCCGGTTATCTAATGTTCTAAAAATGAAAGCAAAAACCAGACCCACTATATTAAGACCCAAGGCAATCCAGAAAGCCTGCTCATAAGTTCCGGTAGACTGTCTAACTGTAGCAGCCGTCATCGGTCCAAAAATTGCTGCTAAGCTAAAACCAATAAACGTAATTCCATAGTTTACCCCAAAGTTTTTTAAGCCATATCTCTCACTGATAATGGATGGCATAGTACTCATGAAACCGCCAAAAACAGCCCCAACTCCAATAGCAGAAACAGCAAAACCGGCTACAGAACTTGTAAAAGTTAAGTTTAACATCCCCAAGGCTGAGATGACATACATGATCATAATGGTATTGGAGCGGCCAATTTTATCTGATACGGCACCAAAAATGATCCGTCCCAAGGAATTAGATACAGCAACCAAACTGACGAACAGCGCAGCATCCATAGGGCTCAATTTAAACATTTGCTGCCCAATCGGCGAAGCAAAGGCCGTAATCATAAGTCCTGATAAAGCCCCACAGGTAAGCATAACTAAAACAACCCACCAAGTACTATCACGCAGCATTTGAGTCCAGGCCATATCACGAGCTGCTGGTTTAGTAGTTTTAACTGCAACCGGGGGATTCCAGCCCGCTGGCTTGAAACCTGCCGGAGCATTCTTTATGAGTAATGAACATAACATAATAACGACAAAAAATACGGCACCAAGAATCTTAAAGGTAGTTAGTACACCAAAACTGGCAATCATCGAACTAGCAACCGGAGCAACAATTGTAGCGCCCGAACCATAGCCGGCTGCAACCAGACCTGCAGCTAAGCCACGCTTATCGGGAAAGAACTTCACGGTATTACCGAGTGTTCCAGAATAAACACACCCGCCACCAATCCCGGCAAGCACACTATAGGTAATATAGAGCATCTCTACACTGGACACAAACCCAGTTATAAATAACCCTACACCAAACATAATCCCACCAATGATAACATTTGCCTTTGGTCCTAAACGGTCTTGAATGTATCCCCCACCAATCATAGCAACCGGGCTGAGAGCATGGTTAATTGTAAAGGCCAACGCAATGGAGGTTGCAGCCCAGCCAAATGTTTTTCCTAAAGGTAAGGCAAATACGCTCCAGGCGTATAAAGTTCCAATACAAATGTTAATTACAACCGCGGCACCGAGAATTAACCATCGATTATACTTTTGTTCTGACATTCTTTTACCCCTTCCTGATTATAATTATTGTTTACGCTTTGATTATTTGGCCAAACTTCCCACCGACAAAAACAACATACCGTGAATGAGCATTGACTAGGTGTTTATTAAAAATTCTGTATCTTTTTGTTTTATAAAGGCAGGCCCATTTAAACCTGGCCTGCCCATATTTAACCTACAGTTCCCGTCAAAACTCATCTGCTGAAAACTGATAAATCTTACTTTTTGTCTTCGTCTTTTGGTAATTCTGTCTTACAAAAAGGACAAACTTTTTGCTTAATACCTGCCATCGCTGCGATTTTCTTACCACAGTTCGGGCATATTGTCGGCTTGGATAATGCTGCTGGTCTAAAACACATTATATTGTACCTCCTTTATTGTTAGTAATGCTCCCATCGTTTTGCGTTTTGTTTTCTACCCACCTCCCTTAGGCGCTGTTTTGGGTTAAATTCTCATTACCCCTCATACGTACTAATTTCGGCTTGCTAATACTAAAATAGCTATCGCCTGAATAAAAATTAGAATTGCCAATCATTCTTCAAAAGTATATTGCATTAACTATGCCAACCTATTGCAATCATAGATAAACCTGCGTATTACAAGGGTTAATCCCTATTTTTCCTGCCGCTTACCAGTACCTGCAGGATCTCGTTTTGAGATTTATAAACCTTTGCATAAAAGCTCGCAAATCAGAAAAATCAAGTGATATAAGCTACTCTTTTTTTAAAATCACAGTATCATTTTAGGATTTTTACAACTACCTAAAGTGGCCCCAAACATAAGCGAAAACAATCCCCTCAATAAAAAACAGCAAGCTATAGAGCCAATTCCACCGTAAGGCAATATCAAATGTTTGGCAGTTAATAAACTTGGCCAGTGTAAGCACAATTCCCGCAAAAGGAGAAATAATATAGGAAATACTTCCTCCTAATGCCAGGCAGAGAGCTACGGATACAGGTGCTATCGGCAGTTGTATCGTTGTAAGTATCTGACCAAATAACACAATGGAAACAAAGGGATGAATTCCTGCAATTGCACACAAAATCATTAGTATCGGTACTAAAACTATTGACCACAGTCCCATTGCATTGGCAATAACCTGCAAAGTAGGCTGAATGAAATTAAATAATCCAGCTTGTTGGACAGCCGTAGAAAATATTCCCATTGAAACGAATAAGGGGGCCAGATCAATTGCCTTTAGCAATCTGTCCCGCCAATATGCGCTTAAGGCCGTCTTACAATTTGGCCGTCTTGCAAAAAAAGCAGTCCAGGTTAAAACAACAATGAATCCTGTAAGCATAATCTGGTTGGTACTTGAACCCACATTCATATTTGCAAAAATCATTGTTCCAGCAATAAGACTCAGCACAACTAGAATGATATGATATACTTTTCCCCGAATGGGTGTATCACTTAGCTTGCAGTTTATATAATCACCCACTATAGTTCGCTTCGCAGATAAGTTCAGTTTCCGTTCAATAACATAGGAAGTAATTATACCAATTAGACTCAATATCAAACCGGGAATAAATAACTCAATCCAGCCAACCCCTGTTGCCTGTACCACTAATAATAGGTTAATTGTGCCCGGCGCCCATAGGACAACTAAGGCATAACTCCGTGAAATAGCCGTTGAAATAAACCGCTCATAATTATTTACGTTACGTTTTAACGTTTTTTCCAACAACGAAATCATTACCGGAATGGTCCCAAATGACAAAAAACTTGAGATAATATGGGTAACAATGGTAACAAATAAAAAGAGTCCTGCTTCTCCCTTGTGTACCTTTAGTAACCAATAATGAATAGCCGAATTATAACCACCAATTTCAATCGGAATTGAAAACAGTTGCATAACAAAGAGTATTGAAATTACATTCATCATCGAATTAGTCGCCATAACCCAGATAGTAAACGGCTGTCCAGAATAAAGAAGAAGGGTCACCCCCCCAAAAAGAAACAGCAGCGTTACTTTTTTAAAAACTTTACCCATAAGCATAATACTGGACACCAAAACAGTAATAACCACCACAAATTCCAGTTTTGACAAATTAATCCTACTAAATGGAGCCAAAAGATTTAGCACAGTTAAAAGCAGCATCGCATTTTTACAGAGAAACGGCACGCTATCCACTTCCTTCATTGTCCATCAGCACGCTAAATGCATAAATGTCATAACGGTCCCATTAAAGGGACCAGTCATGACACTTTACACATACTATTAATTTATCAACATATCACTCAGTCAGCCTCTCCACAAACGCTTCTTAAACGAACTTTGGTATTTTCTTCGGCAAGTTGATCAAGGGATTTTCCTTTAGTCTCTTTTTTTACAAAGAGATAGGCGGCTAATCCACCGATAACTGCCGGAATAATATAGAATAAAAATGACATCTGAGGGCCTAGGTTCATTGCCATAATTAACCCAGCCACAATAGGTGCCAAGGCCCCCCCGAGCCGGCCAAAGGCCTGACACCAGGATACCCCTGTATTTCTAAACTCTGTTGGATAACTCTCTGCCATCAACGGTTGTACAGCGGTAATCGCATAGTTAATAGCAAAACCCATAAATATATTGGCTGCCAGAATGGCTGCAAAATTACTGGGAACGAAAGCCATAATAAAAATAGAAGCACCACCAATAAAATAACTGCAAATGAGATTTTTTCTGCGCCCAATGATTTCAGCGACAATGCCAGTCGAAGCATTGGCAAATACCGCGGCAGCATTATTGGCAATTGCCAGTCCATAGGCAGACGATAGTTTTAAACCCTTTTCCAACATAAGAGAAGGTAGCCAGGCATTAATTCCATAAACAATGAAGCAACCACAGAAATAGGTGAGCCAGATACCGGCAGTTGCTAACCTATAGTCTTTGGAAAAAAGAGCTTTAGGGCCGACAACCTTGGACTTTAGCGGCACAATCAAAGAATTAGAATCCCAATCAGTTACTTTTCCAGTAGCAATTCTTTCAATATCTTGGAGTACCTTTACAGCGTCATCCTTCCGTCCTTTATTAGCCAGCCAGTGAGCAGACTCGCGCATTTTGAAATGCAGGAAAATGGCATATAAAAAAGGAATTCCTCCTATTAAATAACAAAGTCTCCACCCGTATAGAGGCACAACGAATGTGGGTATCAGGCCGCCCAGCACCCAACCAACAATCATCCACGCCATACCAAATGTTATAAATAGAGCCCGCCGGTTAGTCGGCGTAGTCTCTGAAAACATTGTTGTTACAACAGGAATGCAAGCGCCTAACCCAACTCCAGTCAATACGCGAAAAAAAGCAAACCATTCAAAACTCTGGACAAAGTAGATAGGAATGGATAACAATGAATATGCGGCAATCGAGTAGATCAACGTTTTCCTTCTACCAATTTTATCAGAAATGATGCCGGCAAGCGCTCCCCCGATAATCAAACCGAAGAGACTCCAGGAAGACAGACTACCGGTTTGTACTTTGTTTAAAGCCCATTCAGCAGATATTTGCGGCATAGTGTAAGAAACAACCATGTAATCATAGCCATCGAAAACCATCGACATACCGAGAAAGAAAAAGATTGACCAAGTAAATTTATTAACCCCGAAAGAATCAATTACTTCTGAAATGGTAAAGTTGCTCGCCATTTTATTCTCCTTCCGTTAGCTCGCTGCGCACCTAAATAGTCTAAAATCACTACTAATTTTGCAAGTAAAAATATCCAATCCCAATTGTCATGATATTGATGGCACTAGCCTATGCTGAATGGCATTACTCTTATATGAGTAATGCCATAACGGTCCCGCAAAGGGACCAGTCATGGCATTACGTATACTAGTAATATTTTTATTGAAAGAACTTACCCTTAAGGAAGAAATACAGCTACTCTTGTACCCTTTTCAGCTGCCTTTTTAGCCAATTCTTCAATAGGACCTATTTCCATACATTGACCTAGGCAATGAAGCACACATGCTGCTTTTTCACCTTTAGCTAAGCGGTCTTCGCACAAATCACAAAGTTGAGTAGGAACTGGAACAAAGTTCCATTCCCAATTATCACCATCAACGTTAAAGGGACCAACTTCAGTCATTTTAATCCCCCATTTGTCTTTGGGGATTTTTTTCTCGTTTCTGCAAGCAACTTCACAGCTACGGCAACCTGTGCAATATTGATAATCGATCAAAATACCGTTCTTGGACATCCTTTTCCCTCCATTCCTATTCTATAATCTTAGTCTTCTGCCTTGTAAACTTTGCAGAGTATGCTCTTGAACGGAGCGCCGAAGCCAAGTTTACCAATATGTTTATGCGGGATTAGGGTATTGATGTTGGATTTCCAAACACCATATAAGTTTGGCTCTTCGCCATTTTCTTCTGGATACCACATGCCATGGGTTGCATGAACAACATCTGGCTTAATGGCAGGCATTAGATGAGCTTTTTCCTTACATTTTCCAAATTGGTTTTCAATATAAACCCAGTCGCCCTCTTTGATACCAAGTTTTGCAGCAGTCTCCGGATTAATTTCCAAAATCGGGTCCGGATCAATAGTACGTAAAGTTTCGATCTGTCTGTGCTCTGAATGGAAGGAGGTCGCTTTTCTAGCACCGGTAGTCAATACCAACGGATATTCCTTCGCAATTTCCGGAGTGCTTACCGGGCTATATGGTGGCTCTTTGTAATAAGGAAGCGGATCTTCACCCCATTCTTCAAAGAGTGTCGAGCAAAGTTCAACTTTGCCTGTTACGGTATTAAAGCCAGGTTCACCGTCATATCTCAAGAGGCCTTTTTCGTGTTTACGATAGGTGTAACCAGGTTGGTATACACCGGCTTCTCTCAAACCGTTAAAATCAATGCCAAGTTCTGGTTTGAGCTGGTCGGTGAAGAAGTCTTCAACGCTTTCCCAAGGCCAGTTTTCAGGATTGAGACGTTTACCCAGTTCAATGCAAACCTCAATATCGGATTTACATTCACCAACAGAGAAGGCTTTGTTCATTGCACCTACGAAAATTGCATTCCGGCCAAAGTGAGTCAGCACTACACCATCATGCTCGGCAAATGTCGGCAATGGCAGGAAGATATCACCAAAGGCCATCGCGGTCGGAGTCATGAAGCAATCCTGTACAACGTTGAACTCTAAGGTTTTGAGTGCTTTGTACCATCTTTGAGGAGCAGCTGTATTAGTCGGCGCAATTGGCTGGGTGCTGTTAAACCAACCCATCCTCAGCTTATATGGTTTTCCAGATTCCAAGGTATCAAGGGTTTCATCCGGATGAGTGGTAGCCAGTGCAGTAGCCAATGCAGGCCATTCTTTGGCACCAATTCGTTTATCCCAAAGTTCTTCTGAAATTTGAGACCGGGTTTCAACACGCCATTTGCCAAGTAATGCAGCCGGTGGCCCTAATGTAATACCACCAGGCACGTCGAGGTTGCCAGTGATGGCAGAGATCGAAAGAATAGCATGACCAAGTTGAACGCCATTCGGATTTTCGTCGACAGCCAGACCCCATTGAATGGCAGTAGGTTTAGCTGTAGCCATAGCTCTAGCACATTCTCTGATTTTTTCAGCAGGGATACCAGTAATCTCTGCAACTTTTTCCACTGGATATTGTTGAACGCGTTCTTTAAGTTCTTCAAAACCATAGCACCAGTCTTCAACAAACTTATGATCATAGAGATCTTCGTTGATGATGACATTCAGGAAACCAAGAGCCA
This sequence comes from Sporomusa sp. 246TCP1, assembly GCF_057319775.1. Lineage (NCBI taxonomy): Bacteria > Bacillati > Bacillota > Negativicutes > Selenomonadales > Sporomusaceae > Sporomusa > Sporomusa sp. 246TCP1. The sequence continues at coordinate 4,005,059 of NZ_CM170492.1, forward strand.
ATGCGGTATCTGTGCCTGGTCGTAATTGCATCCAGTATGCTGCCCGGGAAGAAAGGAAATTCAGCCGTGGGTCAATAGAAATGATCTTGGTTCCGCGTTTCATCATATCAATAATGGAGTGACCATAGAAGCCATCAGGGTTTGACCATAACGGCATTTTGCCCCAAAGCACTAAATATTCCGGTACCTTATATCCCGGATGGTCATAACGGTCTGGATAATGACCAGCAAAGTCAATTTCCGGATAGCCTGCGCCTAAGATATAGTCAGTGATAGCGCAGCGAGGTCCGTAGCAAGACCAACCGCTCAGTGGGTAGCAAACATTTGGAGTTTGCAGTGAGGAGAAACCAAGCGGATAATAGTACAAGCAAGCTTCCCTACCGGTACCGCCGAATACGATGATCGACTCAGCACCATGATTTTTCTTAAATCCGTTTACCTTTTCTACGATGATGTCCCAGGCTTCATCCCAGGTGATTTTTTCCCATTTATCTTTACCGCGATCCTCAGGAGCACGTTTCATAGGATAAATAATGCGGTCGGGATGATGTACATACTCCGGTAAGGACAAGCATCTTACGCATAAACGTCCTTGGCTAATAGGATGCTCAGGGTCACCTTCAACTTTAACCAGCTTGCCATCTTTAACAGTTAATTTCATACCGCAACCTACGGGATGATCTCCCGGGGGTGACCAACCACAAGTTCGAACTGTATAACTACCGTCCTCGTGTATTTTTTTCCATTCTTTTTCCACGATCTCACCAACCCTTTCAAAAACTCTCTTTTCTTTAAACAATCCAGGCATTTGGTTTGCCTTCTAAACACCTCCTCAGGCGTTTGACAGACCAGAGCACCTTTTTTCTTAGGCTCGATATTTTTCTTGCAAAATGATGTATAGCCTATAGTCTGGATATCCGCTCAATTGCTTGTCTGCCCGAAGAAGTATTAGTGCAATAAACATGCCAACTTTCTTTACAACCGAAAAAGCGGCTTTTTTCCTGAATTATTCGGCGTTTTTCCCCCATTGACAAAAACGCAACTATTCTTTTTTTAGGAATCATAAACTCTAGCTTTTACGTCCACAAACCCCGGAAAACACCAAGTATAAGATAATCCTTTTTTGCGACCCGCATGTCATAATAGGATCTCATTTAGCGAAAAGCATTGCTAGATGTTAGCAGCAAATAACAGCATATATTTTTTGAAAAAAGGATTGTATAGCCGTTGGATAAATTGCGATCAGAAAGACGACTACGTCCTCCCACATGCGAAGTAGCCATCTTTCTTAATCTTTAAGATAGCAAGGATGTATTAATTTGTATCTTCCGCTATTCGGTTAATCCAAACCAAACATACAAAAACTGCCTTTGCTATTCTCAAAGACACTCCAGCTTACCTGATCACAATTTATCCACTTCGCTTCCGGTGACCCCGTGCGCATTAAACAGAATTATTTATTTTTTGAAATTTGCTGAGCCGTAGTTCTGTCCGGGTTTGCGCTTTGATGGTGGCAATTGAGAATTATCGACGGCCTTCTCTTTGCCAGCCTCTTCTGCCTTTGGAGCCTTCTCTTCTTTATTTTCTGCCATAGAAAATCACCTCCTTTATGTCAAAACTATTAAGCAATAATCATGCCAGTTTATTTATATTCCTGCAGATCCGCGTACTTTCAGGGTTTATAGCATATTTACTTTAACAAAAGTGACCATTACATAATCTCTTTTTAGGATGGTTAGAGTATTGCCTGCTGCTCTGTAGTGCAGGAGAATCGCTGAAAATCAGGCAGTCTAAAATTAAGAGCATAATGTCATTTTAGGATTTTTAACCCTGATGGGGTTAATTGGACAAAAAAAATTGCTTACGCGGGGCCTCTGGCTGGCAGAAATAAGAAAATACTCCTTGAATTCAAGGAGTATTTCTGGTTTAACGTGTAATTTATCGCATTAGCCATATTCAATATTATAGTCTTTCAATTTTCGATATAAGGTAGATCGGCTTATACCCAATATCTCGGCTGCAGCAGGTACGTAGTTATTAGCATGCATTAGCGCCGTTTCGATAGCAGCTTTTTCAAGATTCTCCAGGCAAAGCATTTCGCCCAGGTTTCCATTGCCGCTAGATATATCCTCAATTTTTATCGGGCAGGTTTCCAAAATAATATAGCTCGGCAAATTTTCCGGCTTGATTATGCCGCCCAGGGCAGTATTGACGGCATAAATCATTGCGTTTTGCAATTGCCGTACATTGCCCGGCCATTCATATTCATTAAGTTTTTTCTGGGCTGCCAAACTAATTTTCGGAATATCCCAGCCATTTTTTCTGCAATATTTTTCAACAAAGAACTCACTAAGAACTTTGATATCTACCCCTCTATCCCTTAGTGATGGTATGTTAATCGTTAATACAGATAATCGAAAAAAGAGATCTGCACGGAATCGATTTTCTTTTACCATTTTATTAAGATTTTTATTTGTGGCCGCAATTAATCTAAAATCAACTTTTTTATAACGACTACCGCCAACTCGCATAATTTGCTTATCTTCCAACGTTCTTAGCAAAACAGCCTGAAGCTCCAGCGGCATGTCACCAATTTCGTCTAGAAACAGCGTGCCCCCGTGCGCTAATTCAATTTTTCCAGGTCTGCCATTTCGTTCCGCACCAGTAAAGCTGCCACCTTCATAACCAAATAGTTCACTTTCAATTAATTCCCTGGGCATAGCGGCACAGTTTACTGCCATAAACGGTCCTTGAGGACGATACACGTTATGAATCGCCTGGGCATAAAGTTCCTTCCCTGTACCGCTTTCCCCAATAACGAGGATGTTTTCCGGTGAACTGGCGAAGCGCCGCGCTAAAGCCATACTCTTCTGAAATTCCTTGTTCTGGCTTATGATATTCTCAAACGTGTAAATAGCCACATTGCCTGATTTGCCACTTTTTTGAGTAGCTAACTTTTCACAAGAACTTAGTTTTAACACAGCGACATCTAGCTCTTGGGTGTTTTGGTTTAGAATTGGCCGGATATTCACCTGAAAACAGTCCTTGTCAAAATCCACACCAAAACGTTCTTCAATAGTTACATTCTCGCCCTTTTTCGCTATATCCATTAAACAAGAATTATCGCCTAGAAATTCATTAATATTTCTAGCAGCAGCTTCTTCCTGTCTGAGCTTCAAAATACGCCTACCTGCCGGATTAATATGAAGAATTCGGCCTTGTTGGTCAATTGTTACAATGCCCTCATCGATACAGGCCAAAGTAGCGTGCAATGCATTATTAACAGTATTAAACCTATTTTTAAGGTTAAATTCATTCTCTATAGTAGTTGCCAGAGTAGTTACCAAACACAAACTATGTGGCCCCATCTTTTTAATGGTGTCTTCCTCAGGTGTATTTAACAGGGGCTGACTTACCAGCACCGCTACAGCCTGGATACTACCATTTGCATCTTTTATTGGAGCTGCCGAAGCAATACTATTTTGGAAAGCAATGCAATAGTGTTCCGGACCAATTAACTGAACAGGACGCTTAAGCCGCAGGCATAATTCATGAGCAGTAGTACCCTCGGATTCTTCATTGATAAGCAAACCTGTCCGGGTATCGAATTCCGGAAGTCTTACGAAGCTCTCCAAACTTCCATTATTCAACAATACTACTCCGTCTTTATCAAATAAGTATAAAATATAGCCACAGGCTAGAATGACCTCCTGCAAGGATTTTGTCAACGAATAGGTAATGTCTATGAGTCCACGGTTTTTATCCAAAATTTCAGATAATTCAACCGGACTCAAATTGGAACCTGTCACCACCGAATAAGGATTAACACCTCTATTACGTGATCTAATCCAGGAAGCAGCCACTTCCTGATCCATATAGGAATATTGGCGTGGATCCTCAGCTTCATTTTGTAGAAACGCCTGTTTATATTGAAGTATAGCCTGCCAACGTTCACGAGATAATAGTTCGCTGTTAATAGTAAGAAAATTAGCTGGTGCATTTGAGATACTATGAGTATACTCTACAACAGTCACCTACAGTCCCCCCCTTACTTTTACCAGATGATTTTTTACATAACACTCGTGCTATGTAACAACCACAAAGTTACTAAACTATAAGTGTAATTAGAGCCTGTTTTTTTATTCTTAGATATTGAAAAAAAAGAGGCAGCCTTTACAGACTTCCTTCGCACAATAGGGTAGGTATGAAAACTACTCTTCATACCTTTCGGTCAACCCTTTCCCATGGGTATTCATATGGGAAAAGATGACACGGAACTCATCTATAAGTAATGATTCTTGCATTTTCTATAAAATCCTGCCAAACAAGCATTTCAAAAATTTAAAATTTCGGATAATTCTCAATTTTAAATTTTAGTAAAATTCTACTTTGTCTATATGGAATTATTAGTATTATTATGGTAATAGATATTCTAAATGTTCCATTTTGATTTCTCTAAGCTTCATTCTTGCTTCTTCCGATGTTTTTCCAAGCGGACGACTAGTTTTATCTACCATATTAAGCAGTATATATTCGCCCTGCGAAATGATAATTGATTCGGTACCAAATCCTGAATTTGTAAAAGAAGGATAATCGATCTCCATATTTCATTTCTCCTTATAGTAGTTTTTTTAAGCAATACTTTTATCAAAAAAGTACGATCATTCAGCGTTATCTGACGTATCGGGAGGTGGAGTACGATATTTACACGTCTTCGCGATACCATCTTGAGAAGGCTTTTTATGCTTATTACAGGGATTCGCACATAAGTCATCAACATATAGACACATAACGGTTGGACGTTTTGGAAGTGGTGGCATTTCTGTTCCACACTTTTTGCAGTTTTTACGTTCAGGGAAGTTATAGGTACCACAAACAGGACAGGCTCTTGACTTTTCCTTTGGCGGCTTACATCCCCCACAATATGGATTGCAAGACCAACACATATTGCTTCCTCCTTAGTTCCCCTATCAATCCTAGATCCTACACAGAATGCGAAGCACAGAATAGCAGCAACTTGGATACGAGTCAAGACCCCGCCTCTATAGGCGGCGATAATTCAGGTGGAGTAGACTCTCCACCTGAATCCCCAATGTTCAGCTATGCTGAAACGAGTTCACTGTCCTATTTTGAGACTAGCGCTCAGACACTCTATGTAATATCCAGTAGTGATTACTAGTTTTTTATTATCGAAGCAGCAGCGATACAGCAGCTATTTCGTATCAAATCGGCTAAGTGCAGCTAAAAGTGTTGTTTTAAGATGCATTACGTGGCTTTTTTCCGGATACTCTACCTCCGCTGCCTTAAAAAGCTCCCGTAGCCTTTTCTCCAAATCTTCATTGGATTGGTAATCCCCCAGATCCATAGCCATGTTCCCCATGAATACCGACGGAGATGTTGAACCACTGTTTTGATGAAGCTTATTCCAAACGGCCGCCGCATCTTGCAATGTGAATGCCATAATATAGCCCTCCTCTACTTCTTACTATTTTGAGTATTACACTAATTGGACACAGCGTCAAGAATCAAAATAGGACAGTTTATAGCCGGTTGTCCTATTTTAAGAATCAAAAATATATCGGTCTCCAATACAAACAATCGCGCCCATCCAAATTCCAATAATTAGAAAATGGGGCGAATAAATTAAGTGTATATGTTCCATCGAACTTATACACTTAATTTTACCCGCCCTTAAATTGGCCGTAATTTTTGTTTATAACTTTTACCATTCTCTTTATTTATTCCTCACCCTGATCATTCATATATATCTACATCAAATCTGCATAAAATTCCCGGTAAATCTCTTTTCTTACCTGCTGGAAAGCCACACCGGAACGATTTCTAGGTCGCGGGAGTCCCACCAAAAACTCCTTCTGGATCGTTCCAGGACGCTCTGACATTACAACAACTCGATCTCCCAAAAATACGGCTTCTTCAATATCGTGGGTGACCATGATCATCGTAGTTTTTTCTTTTTCCCATATATCAAGGATTTGTTGCTGCAACTTTAGGCGGGTTAGAGCATCCAGTGCGCCAAAAGGCTCATCTAAAAGCAAAATGTCAGGCCGGTTAACTAAGGCCCGGGCAATTGCAACCCGTTGTGCCATCCCCCCCGATAACTGATTCGGATAGGCTTTCTCAAATCCGGCAAGCCCGACCAGTTTAAGATGACCGGCAATAAGGTTGGCTTTTTCTGCCTGTGTTCCTGTTTGTAAGGCAAATTCTATATTGTCCCGCACTGTCAACCAAGGCAATAGCCTATGTTCTTGAAAGACAATTCCCCGCTCCAGACCCGGACCGTTGATTTTTGTTCCCCCAACACTAACTGACCCATTATACTCCTTGTCAAGCCCGCTAAGGATACGAAGTAAAGTACTTTTACCACAGCCGCTGGCACCAACAATACATAGAAATTCATTGCGGGACACATTGAGAGTTATTCCATTAAGTGCTAGTACATCGCTATTTTGTTTTTTATAGATCTTGGATAAATTGGTTATAACTACATGATTGTTATCTCTCATACCCCGGTAAATGACTCCTTCCAGCGGATAATTCTCTTTTCCATAGTGCGAAGCATACTATCCATAATTTTGCCAATCACACCAATGGCCAGCATACCTACCAAAACCCTATCCGTTTGGGCTAGCGCCCGGGCATCTGTCAACATATATCCGACGCCTTTCATCCCGGCAGACAATTCTGCAGCTACAACGCACATCCAGGCATAACCAAGACCAATCCGAAGTCCGGAAATAATGAAGGGAAGGGCACCAGGAATAACGACTTTCGCAATAAACTTGCGTCTAGGTACTTCCAGCACTTGCGATAATTCAACAAATTTGTGGTCTGTTTGCCGAATACCGTCTAAAACATTGATAAAGATGGGAAAAAATGCCCCGATGATGATGATAAATATTTTTGATCCTTCCTCAATACCAAACCAAAGAATCGATAAGGGTAGCCAGGCTATAGGCGGGATAGGTCTAAGCAATTGAATTAAGCCATCCAGCAATTCAAACATAAGTGGAAAAATACCCAGTACCAGTCCTAACCCTACTCCTAAAAGCGCAGCCAGGATAAACCCTTCTAACACCCGTATCATGCTTGTTCCTAAATGAATGGCCAATTCCCCGTTAGATAGCATAACAACCAAAGCATCAAATACCTGAGCTGGAGATGGCAGCAAAATCGGTTTTACCATGCCGCTGGCAGTAATGCCATGCCATACGGCGAGCAAAATACAAGGTAACAAAACCCGTTTCCAGTGCTGACAACCGGTAATCATACCGATCTTGTATACTTTAGCTATTTTTAGCACCATTTCCATTATCTCATATCTCCCTCACCGATTCTCAACACATGCTACTTTGCCATGGGTTGTACCAATATATCCTTATTCCCTGGGAATAAAGGATTGAACATCCACCTGGGTTTTGATCAGACCGTTCTTACGCATAAACTCTTCCGTATCCTTCATATCTGTCACAAATTTATCAGTGATTGTCCCGTCATAATTGAATTTACTGATAATCCTGGTCAACTGCGACTCCGGTATTTTCATATCTTCCATCAATAATTTGATACATTCATCCGGATTTTGCTTTAAGTACTCATCTCCCCGCTGGAATGCCCGCAATACGGCATCCACCGCCTCCGGATTCTTAGCAAGCGTGTCCCCATTTGCCATCAACACGGCATAGGCTTCATAAATGCCTGTCCCATCAGCGACAATCTTGATTTCACCGGCTTCTTCCAGGCGGGTTATTAAAGGGTCCCATATAACACCTGCCGCGACGTCACCACGCAGCAGCGCTGTGGCGAGATCATCCATTGACATGTGAATGAATTGAATGTCATTCATGGTCATGCCATTTTTCTCCAAAAGCAGTGATAATAACTTCTGTCCATAAGCGCCTTTGGTCGTAGCGACTTTTTTTCCCATTAAATCAGTTACTTTAGTAATAGCCGAATCTTTTTTTGCAACCAACGCCAAAGCTTTCGGTGCAGCAGAAGCAATTGATGCAATCCGGTAGTTCGTACCGCCAGAACGGCCAATAAAAGCGGGAAAATCTCCCATAACCCCCATGTCTAAATGTCCAGCCGCAAAGGCTTCACTCACCATTGGTCCCAGACTAAACGGCTGCCATTTCAGCTTAAAGCCGACTTTTTGCAGTTCCTCGTCAATAAATCCTTTCTTTTTCGCCACCCACATATGAGCGTAATGAGGCAATGGTACAACGCCGACACGAATCTCTTTTAAGCCAGACGTGTCATTCTTGGACTGAGTTACAGAAGTACTTGTACAACCGCTTACTGCCAAAACAGTCGATAATATAATAAACATTACCGAAAATAATTTCAACTTCTTCATTAAACTAACCCCTCATCGTCATTAAAATGCTTTCCTAATTTACCAGAATTATCAACATATCTTTTAAAATTTACCATGTAAATCCCTCTTTTCGAAGTTATTTCCATATCCTATCTTGTATAACATTATATATAAAAAAGCCATTGATTGCAAGTTAAAATTCGCTTGCAATCAATGGCTTTTTATTTTAGTACGCGAGTCAAGACTCCTGCCTCTACAGGCGGCGTCGGTTCAGGTAGAGTAGGCTCTCCACCTGAATCCCCATTGTTTCAGCTATGCTGAAACGAGTTCACTATTATCTAATCCCTATTTGATTTCTGTTGACTGGCGAAACCTCTTCGCCAATAGCTACTACATCATAGATCAAGCGGCACTTCCTCCTTATTGAGGATAACATATCAGGTCTCATTATTCACATAACCCAAAATATCCCCATATAAAAATTCCGCCTGATCTTCAATACACTTTTCTACAAGATAACCATCACAAGGAGCGCAAAAATCAAATACCTTTTTCTCAATTTCTCCCTCACAGACGGCTTCATCTTTGCTTACAAACTCACCAATATCCTTTAGCCACAGAAGCTTTCCCGTCTTATACCTCAAGCCCGTTGGCTTGTCCTGACAAGAACACGTTTTTTCCAAACTTCTCTTCGGCATTGCACAACTCGGCACAAGAATTGCTTCTCTCATTCCTTTTCCCCCTCACTCTCTGCTTGATAAAACGAACATACTACCCTTTTACATTCGGCATTGCGTTCATAATATTTACAAATGATTTGCTCCTGCATAGGAAGATCAATGTTCAGTTTTTCTTTGACGAAGGTTATTGCTGTCTTCAGGACAATAAATACTGTTCTTTTACAGCATCGCGGTCCCGGAATTTTAGAAATTTCCTGCAAGCATACTCCAGTCGCTTGATTTACCCACGACCACGTTCTTGTAGACATTGGCGTATTATCTGTTGCAATACTCATATAAATGCCCATGCCAATTGCCGCGCCGCAAGCTCCATGGCTGCCACAAAACCCGCCCAAAACATATTTAGAACGTTTTAGCGCTTCTGTTAAACTAATACATAATTCATCACGGGCCGCTTGCTGAGCTTTCTTCGTTGCAGTTAGCAGTACCGCCGGCACAATAAAATGATGAAATGGATAATGCATAGGAACTTCCTCATTATCCATTAGCGTTATTGCCATATCAACAACTGTTAATTTTTCATCTGCTTCAAACATCTCCAGACACTGTGCCTGTAATTTGTCGTAAATCTCATCCTCATTTTCGATCAAATGCATAAAATTCCTATCCTTTCCCCTTAAAAGTTGATTGCGTTATTTTAAAACTCTTGTTCGCCGATCAGTTCACCTATATCTTGCAGTATTTTTTTCTCCGCCCTATCACAGGCAGGTACTTGAGAAAGTGCAGCACAAATATTGTCTTTTTCAAAAATGCACCCTTTCAAAACTGCAGGTATCGCTGCAATCAAATCCGAATTCATAGCGTCAGAATAGACTCCTACCGTTACGATTTTCCCCCTGTTCACATTAAACTGAAAAACAACTTCACCCCAGGCAAATCTTTTTGAAATTTCATATTGAAAATTAATCTTTCTTCCAAATACCCATTCCCAGGAAGAAAATTTATCAATCGATTCTTGTAAATCACTGTACTTAATCTGTTCCATGCCCAGTTTCAACGGGGTTAATCCGTATATCTCACCAAAAGCCTCTACCAGTTTTTCTTTTAAACAAGTAACTGATAAACGTTCTTTACAGAAATTTTCCAAATTAGCCACTCTGGCTCTTATAGAACTAACGCCATTGGATTGTAGCTTTTCATTCGATACATGTAAATATTGGGACAATTTCCGGACATCTACATTTACCATCAACGTCCCATGATGTAAACAGCGTTCATTCTTTTCGTAAAATGCATTTCCTGAAAATTTTTTTCCCTCAATGGTAAGATCATTACGCCCGGATTTCACTGCGTTAAGTCCAAGCTTTTGCAATGCCAGCAAAATAACATCTACTTGCTTATCAAGAGCATAATCATTTTGTTCTACTAAAAATGAAAAATTTAAGTTTCCCTCATCATGGAAAACCGCGCCACCACCTGATACCCTTCTTGCCAAATAACTCCCGTTTTCTTTTAATTGGTTTATTCTGCATTCTTTCCAGCAATTTTGGTTTCTTCCAATGACAACTGTATTTAAATTTTGCCATAGATACAATATACATTGCTTTTTCTTCACACGAAAAAGCAAATATTCTTCCAGTGCTAAATTATAATAGGGATTTGTTTGATCGCTTTCGATATAAATAATTTCTTCTATCATACTATTTACCACTCTTCACACAGGCTGCCGGACTCACAATGCAGCACATATTTTATTTTCTAGTGTGTTCAGCCACCGTTTTAAGCACTCCAGCCCCTTATCAATAACTGTATATAACCTTTTTATCACACCATATTTTTTCATATTCCACTCATCAGTCACTAATTCACGTAATAGCAGGATTATCTCTTACTAAAATCTCAGCACTATGGTAATACAATTAGAAATAATAAAGGCGTTTAGTTATTCCTTCGCCAAAAAGGATATAACTAAGCGCCTTTGCCTAAGTTTAGATTTAAACAAGCAGTGAATAAATACTCCGCATTGTAAAGCTAATAATCTGAGTATTTTACCTTATACTTTAAATTCATTCAAAATAACGGTACATATTTATTTGTTAACTTATGAAGGAATTATAGCACTATTTTCTATATAACGCAATACCATAAATAACTTGTCAAATAAATTGCTACCATTTTATTTACGTTTATTAGACCAGTGGTTTTAAGTAACTATCTGTATATTCGCAGCATATCTATCAGCTACATTTGCCTACTTCTCGGCAAAGTAAACCCGTGGCCCATAACTTCAGCGGCATCCTGCACAATCATAAAGGCATGAGGATCAACCTCATCAACCAGTTGTTTAATTTTGGCAATTTGGGTTAGAGTGACAACGACGAACAATACTTGCTTGGTCTGGCGGGTAAATGCGCCTTGTCCATGTAGAATGGTAACACCCCGCCCTACCTCTTTTAAAATGACATCAATAATAGCATCTGTATTATAGGAAACGATAAAAACAGTTTTTTTGCGATTAAAACCTTCTACCACTTTATCAGTAAGGTTGGCACTAATAAACATCGAAATCAGTGTCAGCATCGCCAGCTTCAGGCCAAACAGCGTGGCTGCCACACCCATGATTAAACAGTTAATTGCAAACCCTACGGCCCCAAAGTTAAGCGAATAGTACTTTTTTACAATTGCAGCAACAATATCTAAACCACCTCCGCTGCCGTTCATGCGGAAAATAAGACCACTGCCAATACCTGCGAGAACACCGCCAGTAACGGCCGAAATGATGGGATCATCAATTAGGTTAAATTGTGAAACAAACGTCGTGGCATCCACTGCCAAAGAAAAGAAGATGGTTCCATAAATGGTACCAATTGTGTACTCTCTGCCCAAAAGCCGGTAGCCGGCATATAATAGCGGAATATTCATCAACAAGATTTGCACTCCAATTGGAAAACCAAAAAGAAAATAAAAAATAATAGCCAAACCTGAAACCCCGCCGCTTAAGAGATGGTGTGGCACCAAAAAAGCGTTAATGGCAAGACCATTGAGTAAACACCCAATGGCTACCCATACATATTGATTAATCTTATTTTTCATATATCCTCCGTTACTCGTTCATTACTTTATTTAAATTTTACCACACTATTCAAATGCGGTGAATATCCTCCAATAATTATATCTAGTACTATCGTTTGATTATTTCAGCCTAACTATCAATATTTCTTGCTACTGCCCGTTCAATCTGGTAGAATTTTAATATTAGGAGGAATTCAAGAATGAAACTACTTAAAGAAATTGCTGACTGGACATACAGCCTGGCCATTGCACTGGCAATGGCGATTGTGATTAATGCTTTCGTATTTCAGCCCACCCGGGTTGTAGGCAGTTCCATGGAACCAAACCTTCATAACAATGATTATGTTTTTGTATCTAAGTTATCCCATACCTTTGTCGGCACACCTGACTATGGTGACATCGTCATTATTGATAGCCGCGTATTTCGTGAACGTGGTGTAAAAGATGATCTTGCCGACCCTGTCTCCACATACCTTAGCGTTGTCAAACTGGCAGAGATTGATACTCATATCTGGATTAAGCGGATCATCGGCAAGCCAGGCGATACCATTGAGATTAAGGATGGTCAAGTATACCGCAATGGTAGTGTGCTTGATGAACCCTATATTAAAGAAACCATGCGTACTGCCGCTCCAAAGAAAGTTACTGTGCCAGCAAACCAAGTATACGTGCTAGGCGATAACCGCAACAACTCCAGCGACAGTCGTTATATTGGGCCTGTTCCTGTCAGTCATGTACTGGGAAAAGTAGTACTTGTGTTATAAGACGATTATAAATCAAAATACCCTATAGAGTAGACTTTACCTTGTCACTCTATAGGGTATTATTTTATTCTGAGCCTCAGGCTTTTATGTTTTAGTTTTTATACCGTTTCTTAATTGCCCCTACAACAGGAATACTAATAGCGGCAGCAATAATGGCTTCCGGAATACCGTTAATTAACGCAATACCATAAATGACCTGAATGGTTGCATCCAGATCAATTCCCCGCGCCGCAGCGAATTGGGCGGCATATAGGACATAAATCATGGTTAGTACACCAAACGTATTGGTGAGCGAACCAACCACCGCACTCACACCAATGCGAACTCCTTCGTGTTTGCTCCGTGTCCACTTATACGCATAGTAGGCAGTAACACCAATAAACACGCGTGGCAGCACTGATACTAAAGGATTGATAAAAGCAAAAGAAAGAACAGTAGGGGCAGTTAAGCTTTGAATAATGCTAAATAGACCAAAAATCAGGCCAATCATGGCCCCAACAACCGGGCCTTCCAAAATAGCGCCAATAATAACCGGAATTTGCATAATAGTTGCTTTAGCCGTAGGTAGTGGAATAAATCCAAAGCCTGAAAGCCCCAAAATGATAGATATGGCTGACAACATACCAATAATCGCAATCTGCCGCACTCCAAATCTACCTGTTCCTCGCAGCGACACCATTTTTTCCATTATTCGTTACCTCCGTTCTTATTCCCTTGTGGGATATAAGTCGATTTCTTCAGGGCGTACCAAGCCGCCAGTCTGGTTTCCATTAAATACCAGCTAGTAAAGGCAACTTGTCATACTTCCGTTTAACATGTTACCACATTTATTATAAAATTTGTATATTTTTTTTACAAAATCCTTTTTAAGAGCACAACCAGCAAAGAAACAATTCCCCATATTTACCTTATCACTTAGGCTTGGGGATGAGAAAAAAAACCAGCTTGGTAAATTGATTAAACAGCAACAATCCTGCTATCGAAGATAACAGATTAAACAATATATGGATAGTTGCCACCTGGCTGCTGAAATCTGTTGTAATCCACTCAGCAACAATGATAAAAAACTGAGTTATGGGCAGAAAACTAACAACCCCCAGGACATTCAGCAGAATGTGGGACAGGGCCACCCGCCTGGCAGCCAACGGCGCTACCGCACTAAAAACAACAGATGATACACAGGAACCGATATTGTTGCCATAAACAATATAAACGGCTGTAGTTATATCTACTACGCCCCGGTCAGCAAGCAACATTAGTAAAGCAGTAGCAGCGCTGCTTGACTGGAATACTATTGTTACAATCAAACCGCCCAATATACCATAAAACGGCTGCGTTTTAGCAAGAATAAGATACTCTGTTAACTGCTCCAACTCGGAGATACTTGCAATCCCCTGCACTAACAGTTCAATGCCGGCAAACATACTTAGCAATCCTATACAGGCAAAACTTACATAGCGCAGTCTCCTAATAATACCCAGTACAAAGCAAAATAGCATCAAAACCCAAATATAATTTGACGGAAGTGTCAAGTTAACCAGTCCCAGAGTAGAACAGGTACCAATATTTGCTCCCAGGATAATGCCTAATGCCTGCCGAAAAGACATATAATCAGCACTTACCAAGCCAATTGTAATTAGACAAACCGTTGTACTGCTCTGAAATGCAGCAGCAGTCACTGTACCTAATAGCAAACCACGCCAAGGCGTTTTCGTCAGCTTCTCTAAAACTATCTGCAACCGATACCACAGCGCCTTTTTCAACCCATAACGCATGACAAAGATGCCACCTAACAGCATACCTATACCCAGAAAAACCGCTAACATATATGCAACCCTCCAACATATACTTTTCTTTTACCATATGTTGGAGGGTGTTTCCGTATGTTTGCCGGCTATTCTTTTCACGCGGCAATTTACGATTGGGCCTGCTCCCGCGGGCAGGTTTTATATCATTGTCCTGAGTCATTTACCGCTCCCTCAAGCCCTCGCTTTTATATTTGATAAACGGATCCATGAAATACTCGATGATCTGCTTCTGCCTTGTCTTTATTTCTGCCGTTACAGCCATTCCGGGACTAATATAAACCGTCCGGCCGCTTGCCAGGTCAAAATAGTCGCTATTCGTCCGGAGCAGAGCCCGGTAAATCAGACCCTTGTCTTTATCCTCCACCGCGTCGCGGCTAATTTCCACCAGGGTCGCATCCAGCGTCCCATATTTCTGGAAGTTGAAGGTTTCGACCTTGATTTCGGCGTTCTGGCCTTCATAGAGAAAGCCAATATCCTTGTTGGCCACCCACGCTTCGACTTCCATCTGCTCCCCTTCGGGAACCACCAGCATCAGATTTTGCGCCGGGGTAACCACTCCGCCCACCGTGGTTACCGCCAGTTGCTGCACTGTGCCGGCAATAGGGGAAGTAACGGTACTCAAACGGTTTTTTTCCTGCGCCTTGTGCAAATCCTCTTCCACCGCCTGGAGCTGGCGCCGGTCGTCCACCAGCTTCTGCATAATATCCCGGTCGTGTTCGCCTTTTATATTATTTAGGGTCTCCATGCTTTGCAGCAGGGCGTGATTGGCCTTGACAAGGTCGCTGCTCTGGGCAGCAAGATCCTGCTGGATGCCAATACGTTGCTTGCGGTATTCCAGGTACTGAAAACTTCCCACTGCTCCGGCATCTGCCAATTCCTTCATTTTGTTTTCTTGCTCGGTGATAATCTCCAGTTGCTGGGTAAGTTTTTCTTTTGTGGCCTGGATAGTTTCCAGCGCCGCTTCGGCCTGGTTGACCGCCTGCTGCGCCGCGGCCAGCTTGGCCTGATACTCGGCCATCCGGCTGCGATATAGCTGCAGTTGGTACTGAACATCCTGGGGATTTACCCCCGCGTTGCTGTTAGGAACAAACGGCATATCCTGCTGTTCGGCGAGCAGACGCGCGATTTCCAATTGGTAATAGGCCTGTTCTTTCATTTGGCGGGCCAGGTCGGCCGCTGTAAAGGTAGTGTCCAGTTCAATAAGCACGTCGCCGGGCTGGACCTTACTGCCGTTTTTGACGTGGATGGTTTTCACCACGCCGGTGTCGAAAGCCTGAATGGTCTTGGTATAGCCGGAGGGAATGATTTTTCCCGGTGCCACGGCCACCTCGTCAACATGGCCGATGCACGCCCATAAGAGCGCAATAACGAACAGGGAAATTAGCATCCAGACAATAGCCCGGCCGAGAGGCGACGGCGGTGTCTCAACAACTTCCAAGGCCGCCGGCAGAAATTCCATTTCACTTTTGGTGAGTTGGTCTGATTGATCTGTTGCTTTGTACAAATTCTTTAGCCAAGTAAGTTTATCCTGAAACCAGTCCCCGATTTTTAAGCGCATCCTTCTTTTCCCTCCTGCTGCATATAGAGGTGATAGTAAGCGCCTTTTAGTTTTAAGAGCTGCTGGTGGCCGCCTTGTTCGATGATCCGTCCTTTTTCGACGACCACCAGGATATTGGCATCTCTGACTGTCGACAGGCGGTGGGCGATGATGAATACCGTCCGGCCCCGGCAAATCTGCTGGAGATTATCCTGAATGATCTTTTCCGATTGGTAGTCCAGGGCACTTGTCGCTTCGTCGAAAATAAGAATTTGGGGATTGACCAGCAAAGCCCGGGCGATGGCGATTCGCTGGCGCTGGCCGCCGGACAGGGCGGTGCCGCGTTCGCCGACGCTGGTGTCATAGCCTTCCGGCAGCTCCAGAATGAATTCATGGGCGCCGGCTAATTTGGCCACCTGGATAATGCGGTCCATCGGAGCACCCGGATCGACGGCGGCGATGTTCTCCCGCACACTGCCATTAAACAGGAAGTTCTCCTGCAGAACGACGCCGATCTGGCGGCGCAGCCAGGCCGGCTCGACCTGGCCCAGGTCGATACCGTCGATGAGAATCCGGCCTCGCTCAGGGATATACAGCCGCTGGATGAGTTTGGTGAGAGTGCTTTTACCCGAACCCGAACGGCCAACAATCCCCACCGTGGTTCCTGGCGGAAAGGCCAGGTTAATCCCGTCCAGCACCAACGGACCGTCATTTCGGTAACGGAAGGACAAATTTTCGACGGCGACATGGCCTTTGATGGACGGCAGCAGCGTCCGGTTAGGGTTAAAGACCGGCTCGCGGGGGCAATTGAGGATATCCCCCAGCCGCTCAATCGACAGCCGAACCTGCTGGAAGTCCTGCCAGATGTTAGCCAGCCGCAGCACCGGGTCGGTCACCCGGCCGGCCAGCATTTGAAAAGCGATAAGTTGGCCGACGGTCAAAGTGCCATCCATAACCAGATGAGCCCCAAACCACAACACCGCGAGGGTGGATAGTTTTTGGATGTATTGGGCGGTGTTGCCGGCCAGGTTGCCAAGGATGGTGGTATGAAAGGAAGCCTTGACGTAGTTAGATAAAATTCCCTCCCACTTGTGGTCGAACTGCGGCTCAATGGCCAGGCTTTTGACGGTGTGAATACCGGTAATGGATTCCACCAGATAGGATTGCATTTCCGATCCGCAGGCAAATTTATGGTTAAGACGCTGCCTGAGAATGGGGGTAACGATAAGTGAAAGGGCCACGAACAACGGCAGCGCCGCCAGAGTAACAAAGCTTAGGGTTACGCTGTAGAAAAACATGGCAATAATAAAGACGATAGCGAAAAAAAGGTCGAGAACAACGGTAAGGGTCGAGCCGGTAAGGAACTGGCGAACGTTTTCCAGCTCCCTCACCCGGGCTACGGTGTCACCCACCCGCCGGATTTCGAAATATTGCAGCGGCAGCCCTAATAAGTGATGAAACAGTTTGGCGCCAAGGATAACGTCCACCCGGTTGGTGGTATGGGAAAAAAGATAAGAACGCAAAACTCCCAGAATGCCTTCAAACGAGTTGATCACCAGTAGACCGACCGCCAAAATGTCCAGCGTGGTCACTCCTTTGTGGACCAGGACTTTGTCGATAATGACCTGGGTGAACAGAGGCGTGATTAGGCCAAAGCTTTGCAAAAAGAACGAGGTGATTAAAACCTCGCCAAAAAAGCGTTTGAATTTTACCACGACCGGGATAAACCAGCTAAAGTTAAATTCTTTTTCCAGGTTTGCCAGGCTGAAGCGGCGGGTGAGTAAAATCACCGTGCCGGTCCAAGCGGCACTGAAAGTTTCGTGGGTTAGCGTGAGTGGCCGTTCTTTAAAGGGATCGAAAATTAGCACTCTTTGGTCGTCAGCTTTTACGACAACCACATATTGACCGTTGCCCAGCAAAGCCAGTATAGGCAGCGATAGTTTTGCCAGTTTCGTGATCACCGTACTCGTTTGTTTGGCCTTCAGTCCAAGCTCTTTGGCTGCTCGCAGCATAATGATCGCATCTGCTGTTATTGCGTTTACGAGAAAGGCCCGCTTGAGTTGCTGATAATCGGCCGGTATGCCCAGTAACCGGGCAGCGGTGACCAGGCACATCAAGCCGCTGTCCGGTCGATTGGGGTTATTGTTTTCTGGTTCCATTTTTGGCCTCCGTTACATGTGGCAAATTGAGCAGCATCAATACCGGTAGCTAATGCTACCGGTATCGACGTTCTCTTATTATGCCTTGCAGATTTTAGTGTTACGCAATCTTCTGGCTAACCTGCGCGGCGGTTAATGTACCGTCAGAGAACTTGAACTGATCGACCTGATAGCTTGTTCCTAAGGTCCAGTTGCTGACACGGGCGGTTTCACCGGTTTGTGCTATTGTGCACACCAGATCATTGCCATTACGGGTAAACGCAATACTTGCCATCACTAGATTTTGGAACTGCAGGACATCGGCCCCGACGCTGGTATCATAATTGTTAATGGTGTCATTGCCCGCGCCGCTTCCGAATAGATAGGTGTCGCTGCCAGCGCCACCTGTCAGGGTATCATTGCCGGCACCACCGCTGAGCGTGTTATTGGCGCTGTTGCCGGTAATGATATTGTTTAGCGTGTTTCCGGTGCCATTAATTGCTGCCGTTCCGGTCAAAGTGAGGTTCTCAAGGTTAGACCCTAAGGTGTAGGTAATGCTTGATTGCACGGTATCTGTGCCTTCACCGGCATTCTCGGTTACTTTATCACCTGCATTATCCACGACATAAGTGTCGTTGCCTGCGCCACCAACCATCGTGTCTGCACCCGCACCACCGTTGAGGGTATCATTGCCTGCGCCGCCAGTCAGTACATTATTAGCACCGTTGCCTGTAAGTACATTGTCCAGCGTGTTCCCTGTCCCGTTGATTGCTGCCGTGCCGATCAGGGTCAAGTTCTCAAGGTTGGCGCCTAGCGTATAAGTAATGGACGATTGTACCATATCAGTGCCGGCACCCGCATTCTCGGTCACAATGTCGCCGGCATTGTCCACGATGTAGGTGTCGTTGCCGGCACCGCCAGCCATGGTATCGGCCCCAGTGCCGCCATTAAGCACATTGTTGGCACTGTTACCGGTAATGGTATTGTTCAGCGTGTTGCCAGTACCGTTGATTGCTGCTGTGCCAGCCAGCATCAGGTTTTCAACATTGGCCCCCAGGATATAGGTAATCCAGGACTGCACAGTATCTGTTCCTTCACCAGCATTTTCGGTCACGACATCACCGATATTATCTACCACATAGGTGTCGTTGCCGGCGCCACCAACCAGCGTGTCTACACCCACACCACCGTTCAGGGTATCGTTGCCGGCGCCTCCTGTCAGTACATTGTTGGCGCCGTTGCCTGTAAGTACGTTGTCCAACGTATTCCCTGTGCCATTAATTGCTGACGTGCCGGTCAAGGTGAGGTTCTCAAGGTTAGACCCTAAGGTGTAGGTAATGGCTGACTGCACGGTATCTGTGCCTTCACCGGCATTCTCGGTTACTTTATCACCTGCATTATCCACAACATAGGTGTCGTTGCCTGCGCCACCAACCAGCGTGTCCGCGCCCGCACCACCGTTGAGGGTATCGTTGCCGGCGCCGCCTGTCAGTACATTGTTGGCACCGTTGCCGGCAAGTACATTGTCCAGCGTGTTCCCCGTGCCATTAATTGCCACCGTTCCGGTCAAGGTGAGGTTCTCAAGGTTAGACCCTAAGGTGTAGGTAATGGCTGACTGCACGGTATCTGTGCCTTCACCGGCATTCTCGGTTACTTTATCACCTGCATTATCCACAACATAGGTGTCGTTGCCTGCGCCACCAACCAGCGTGTCCGCACCCGCACCACCGTTGAGGGTATCGTTGCCGGCGCCACCGGTCAGTACATTATTAGCACCGTTGCCTGTAAGTACATTGTTCAGCGTATTCCCTGTCCCATTGATTGCTGCCGTACCGGTTAGAGTCAAGTTCTCAAGGTTGGCGCCTAGCGTATAAGTAATGGACGATTGTATCATATCAGTGCCGGCGCCCGCATTCTCGGTCACAATGTCGCCGGCATTGTCCACGATGTAGGTGTCGTTGCCGGCACCGCCAGCCATCGTATCTGCCCCAGTGCCGCCATTAAGCACATTGTTGGCGCTGTTACCGGTAATGGTATTGTTCAGCGTGTTGCCTGTTCCGTTTATCGCCCCTGTGCCTGTCAAGGTTAGATTCTCAAGGTTAGACCCTAAGGTATAGGAAATGCTTGACTGCACGGTATCGGTGCCCTCACCGGCATTCTCGGTCACGCCATCGCTGGTATTATCTACTACGTACATATCGTCACCTGCACCGCCAGCCATCATGTCGGCACCGTTGCCGCCGTCAAGGATATCCTTGCCCGCGCCGCCGCTCAGCGCATTGTTTCCGCTATTACCGATGAGGATGTTATCCAGTGTATTGCCTGTCCCGCTACTATTGGCTGTTCCAGTCAGTGCCAAATTTTCGACATTGGCGCCAAGCGTATAGGTGATGGATGAAAGGACAGTGTCATTGCCTTCGCTGGCATTTTCCGTTACTGCATCCCCGGCATTGTCGACCACATAGGTGTCATCACCAGTGCCGCCCCGCAATTGATCAGCGCCGGTGCCGCCGTCCAGCCAATCATTGCCGGCGCCGCCGGTCAGTATGTTGTTGGCTGCGTTGCCGGTGATTTCGTTAGCCAGTTCGTTGCCGGTACCGCTGACTGCGGCGTTGCCGAGAATGAGGTTTTCGACATTGGCGCCCAGGGTGTAGTTAAGGGTAGCATAAACGGTGTCAATGCCGGC
Source organism: Sporomusa sp. 246TCP1 (assembly GCF_057319775.1). Classification (NCBI taxonomy): domain Bacteria; kingdom Bacillati; phylum Bacillota; class Negativicutes; order Selenomonadales; family Sporomusaceae; genus Sporomusa; species Sporomusa sp. 246TCP1. The sequence continues at coordinate 4,026,079 of NZ_CM170492.1, forward strand.
ATTGGCGTTCTCGGTGACAACATCCCCGGCGTTGTCGACAAGGTACACATCGCTGCCTGCGCCGCCAGCCATGGTGTCGGCACCTTGCGCTCCGTCCAGTTTGTTGTCGGCTGCATTGCCGGTAAGTATGTTGTTGAGGGCGTTGCCTGTGCCGTTGATGGCGCCCGTACCGGTAAGGGTAAGGTTTTCCAGATTACCGGCCAAAGTAAAGGACACCGAAGATTGGACGGTATCTGTGCCTTCGCCGGGGTTTTCCAGAATCCGGTCGGCACCGTCATCGACGACATAGGTGTCATTGCCCGCGCCGCCGATTAGGATATCGCTGCCACCACCGCCATTGAGCACGTTATTGCCGCTATTGCCGGTAATCCGGTTGGCCACGGCGTTGCCTGTGCCGTTGCTATTGGCCGTGCCGGTCAGGGTAAGTGCTTCCACTTCGTCAGGCAGCGTGTAGTTCACACTTGCTTTCACTGTGTCATAGCCGCCACCGGCCACTTCTTTGACGACGTCACCGGCGTTGTCCACGATGTAGGTGTCATCGCCGGTGCGCCCTTCCATGGTGTCGGCACCCAGCCCGCCGTCCAGCGTTTGGCCGCCGGCGTCGCCGATCAAAGTATCGTTGCTGCTGGTTCCTTGCAGCAGGGGATGGGCTACCGGCGGATAGGCGCCGGCATCGGCAAAAATAAAGTTTGCTGCCGAGAGTTGGGAGGCAGTTTTGTTGTACAGGGAAATGTATTGCGTGCCAACCGCCATGGGTCCCAGCCAAATGCGCAGGATTTGATCGCCGTTTACATTAAAATTGCTGAAGTTAAGGTCGGCAAATGATTTGACCGAGCGAATGTGGGAAAGATCTATTTTTTCATTGCTATTGGTCACTTCAAAGTCGTAAATGAGATTTTTCATCACTCCTTGTGAGGCGGCCGCCGTTGTGTCTTCTGCCACTACAAACCGGTCATTGCCGCTGCCGCCGGCAACGCCAGCCACCGTACCGCCGGCCAGATTGTAGGACATGCCGGTGAAAGTCCCGCTGGCACTGATAATATTGGCAGTATTCCAGCCGGCGACTGCTTGGTCCCCTTCCAGGTAAATGGTGTCGTTGCCGGCGTCGCCGCCGATGTAGTCAAAACCGTCACCGCCGTACAATGTATCGTTGCCGCCGCCACCGCGCACCACATCATTGCCGGTCCCGCCGTTCATAATATCATTTCCGCCGGTTGTGCCGTCTGTTGTATTTTCACCGACCAGGATATCGTCACCGCCACCGCCGTAGATGGCATCATTGGCGGTGCCGCCGAAGACCCGTTCACCGCCGTCGCCGGCCCAATAGATATAGCCGTCATTGGGAAGAGTGGTTTCGGCTTCCGCCGTATCATTGCCAAAACGAACGCCCGCATAATTTGTCAAATCGCGGGGAGTAAGCCCTTCGGCGACACTCAAAAAGCTGCTGGCTGTAAGTGTACTGGCGGTGACATTTTTTAGCAATACTGTCTGCCCATTGCCAAGATTGATCCGTGTGTCTGCACCCTCCTGGGTAAAGATCAGCGACGAATAGGCATTTGCACCGAACTTCGATAGCAGAATCCTTTCTGAGCCAGCGACAAAATCGGTAATGACATCAGTTGCGCCCGCTTCTTTTTCAATTACAAATACATCGCTGTCAGCTCCACCGGTCAGTGTGTCGTTGCCGGCACCGCCGAACAAAACATCCCAGCCGGCCCCGCCGGCTATTGTATCATTGCCCCTGCCGCCTACCAGGAAATTAGTAGCCGCATTGCCGGTAATGGTGTCATTGAACTCGCCGCCAATGACATTCTCGATATTGCCGGGATTTTGTATCGTCAGTGCCGTCCCGGCCAGAGTGGCTGCACCGGTTGTCAGGTTAATCAAACTGCCGCTGGCAATGGCGGCAGCATTGATGGTGTCCCGGCCGCCGTCGGTGTCGTTGAGGACATTGCGACCGCTGGCGGCAAGTGTTGCATACTCATTGGTGTAAACATACTGGTCATCAACCGAATCACCATTACCATACACGTTAATGCTCCAGCTATTTAACGTTCCGGTACTGCCGGTCGCGGTATCGATAACCTTTAGCGTCCAGGTTCCGGCGGCGTTCTCGCCCCAGTTGCAAGCTGTGGTAAAAACATAGTCCAGCGTATTGGAACCATTAAAGGTTGCATCGCCAGAAGCTGATGAATTATTAGGATCTTTACCCGGACGATTCATTAAAACAGCTTCCGTGCCGGAGGGTGAAACGAGCTTGAGAATCAGATCCCCCGGACGGGCGTGGGTAAGGCTGACACGTACCTCGACATGCTCAGTCAGAATCCCATTGGCCGGCATAACCAGGGTACGGGAGATTCCTGCCGCGTTGTTGTCCGGAATGGCTGCATTGATGGCCCCTGATGCCGGCGGCGCTGCCAAAGAAATCTCATTATTGTAAGTCTGCTGCGTCATCCAGGTCTCAGCCAATCGTACCGCCGCCCGGGCGTCAACCTCGCCGAAACCGTAATCATGCGAGAAGTGCATGCCGCCGCCATTCCAGTTGGCAGCATGGTTTGTCGCCCAAGTGGTGTTGGGGTCAGTCACCTTTTTCGCAGATATCGCCAGAATTTGCTGTACATCGCGATAGCCAAGCTTGGGATTGGCTTCCAACATCAGCGCTACGATGCCGGAGACTATCGGCGCAGCGAAGCTTGTACCCTGCGAGGTCGTAGTGTCTGACCCGAAGGTACTGCCGTTATCATTCTGGATTAGGCGCGAAGTAGATGTGATATTTGATCCCGGCGCGGCGACCAGGATGTTGGCGCCCTGGCTTGAGAACGGTTTTTCACCTACTTGCAGCATGCCTAGATCAGTCCGCGCGTTAATGGCGCCGACGGTAATGGTTAAGCGGTTATTGCTGTTATAGTTATAGTTGGTGTTGCCGCCTTTGGCCCGGTCATTGCCGGCAGCTGACACGATTACTGTTCCGAGACCGTTTCGACCGTCCTGCACCGCGTCGACATATTCCTTGGCTTGCGTACCCACCGGTGCAGTGGACAGGAAGAAATTAGGACTGGCACTCCAGCTGTTATTAACCACATCGTACCATTTCATCGATGCAAGTCCAGTGGCAATGCCGGCAACGTCATCTTTGGGCAGCCAGTGTCCGGCCACCGTTGCGTCATAGGCCACGCCCACACTGCCTTGCCCATTTTTGGCGGCTACCATCACGCCGGCTACCAAGGTGGCGTGGTTGCTATAACGGTCTTCCGCGCCATCACCCGCCATGCTGCCTGGCGTGGCGTTAGCCAACCATTCGGGGTCGATATTATCTTTGAGGTCCGGATGCTTATAATCCAGTACCTCTTTGGTTGTCGAAAATGCTCCGCCTGGTTCGAACTGGCCAATGTGGATTCCTTTACCGGTGTAATCTTTCCATACCGGCAGAATGTTGGCTTCCGACAGATACCATTGGTCTACAACCAAGGGGTCGGAAGGCAAGTCCGGTGTTTTCAGGTACACCGCCGCCCGCATGGCAGCGGTCTGACCGGTATTAAAGTCAATGGCCGTTGCCGCCTGGTTGCCTTTGGCGTCAGCGATGGTATACTTGAACCCCATAATGCCGGTAAAGGCCGGAGTCGGCGTGAAAAGTACATCGCCTGCTGTGGTAATTGTGGCCGTACCGCCTTGCACGTCAAACAGTTGGGTTATCTTAAGACTGTCCCCCTGCCAGTCGATGTCATTAATCAACAGTTGCTCCTTGGCAATGAGATGCGCGTTAGCGTGATCGAAGGCAACGCCGTTTTTGTCCTTTGTCAGCACGTCTTTCACCGGCATCGGATTTTCCAGGCCCGCGCTGGTATTGCTGGGTATTTCAACCAGACTTACGTCCTTGAAATTGGCTTTTTTGACGTTTTTGACAAAGTCGGTACCGTCACGCCCGGCCACTGTGTCGCTGATCCACACGCCGTTGGCTGTCTTGGTAATCCGGTACTCGGAGAAGCTGCCGGAAAGCTCAATTACGTTGGTGCCGGCACCGCCGTCAATATAGTCGTCGCCGGTGCTGCCTTTGAGCACATCGTTGCCGCTGCCACCGTAGAGGGCATCGTCGTCCTGGCCGCCGTCGAGAAAATCGTCGCCTGCTCCCCCATAGATGTTATCGCGCCCACGATGGCCGCGCAGCACATCATTGCCTGCTCCACCATCAATGAAATCGTCGCCGTCTTCACCGGCTATGGCATCACTGGCCGCCCCGCCGATCATGATATCATCGCCATCACCACCGGAAATGAAGACCGAGCTTGTCCCGCCGCCGATGAAGACGTCAGCGCCTCGGCCACCCTGGGCGATTTCAACTTCGGCTTGCGCCAGGTTTAGCGTCACGCCTTTATCGCCAATCACCTGCACAACATCTGTGCCCGCACCGGCATGAATATTAGCCTTTTTATCGTCGGCGTCAATGAGCAAGACGTCATCGCCTGCTCCGGCATTGAAGGTGTCGCTTCCCTGTCCGCCTGCGAGCCAGTTGTTGTTGGCGTCGCCGATAAGTGTGTCGTTTCCGGCACCGCCGTAGGCATTCTTCACGCCTTTGGTCGCCACGTTAATGATCTCACCGGTAGAGCTGCCCGCAACGTAGGCGCTGGTAGGCGCTGTACTGCCTGAGCCTTGGGTAGTTGCCACAATGCCGCTGCCCGAAGTGGTAAAAGTACTGCCATTGGGGTTGGTGAGAAAGTTGGCGGCTATGGCCGTCTTGGACTGACCGTTCTGGACGAAGCTACCGCGGGCCAACACTTCATTGCCATCAAGCACTTCGCCCGACTGGACCTGGTTGGCAAGGTTGATTTGAGTAATACCGAGTTGCGTCAATGTCTTGAGTTCAGAAGCTTCACCCGCGTCAATGACATTGTTATTGTTGGCATCATTCCAGGACTTGCCGTCGTGGTTGGCATCTACCCAGACTTTGACTGAACTCCAGGCGGTGTCACTGCTATTAAATATGCCGTCGTGATTGGAATCCAGACTTTTGAGCGCTTCGAAACCGTTCTTGTAGGGCTTGGTGCCTGCTGTGCCGTTTGCGCCGGCTGCTCCACCGTAGTATTCGGACATGGTTTCAGAAATGTTATCGATTTTGCCATTATTGTTCCGATCTACAACCACGATACCGTCCTGCGGCGACACCCAGCCGGTCTGTTCCAGACTGCCCCCGTCATTGTCGGCATCAAAGAGGACTGGTGATGAACTGTAGTCGGTGAGTTTTACACCGTCACCGTTGAGGTCCAAAACAAGGGGATCAACAGGTATGTAAGTCTGACCGGATATCGAGTTGATATTTACGCCTGACCAGGTTGGCGATGATATAAATCCCTCAAAAGGAGTTGTAATCAGATATTGTGGATTAAGATTTCCATTCCCGGGCATGGTTCCATCAGAAAGAATTGAATTGGATAATCCTGATACAATATCTGTACCGTAATTGAGGCTAATTGGATCTGTTAAAATATTATAGCCGCCACCGCTGAAGACTGTTCCTTGTCCAACCTGATTCTCCTGCTGCTGCAAGTCGGTTGATCCTTGTTGTTTTGGTGTGAGGTTAGGGTTAAAGGTAAAATCGAAGGTGTTGGTGGAACTCTTAGGTGTCTGGAATAGCACAACATTCTGTCCTATAGATACTTCGCCTGGATTAGCTATACCATTATTGTTTGCTACGCCAGTCGGAGTAATATCCTCTCCGAAATAAGATGTAGCATATGAAAGATTTCCACCAGACCCTATTATACTTATTCCTTTGTCGCCGCCTCGTAAATTTTCGCTTTGTTGCAAAGTAGCTAAGTCAGTGCCAGTCATTGGTATTAGTATGGTGGTGCCGGAATTTAGTGTGGTGTTATATACAGCATTGCCATCTTTATCAATTGCATTTTTTACACCACTGCCATATATGGTTTGTAAGGTATTCCATCCATCGCCTGATTGAAGGGTTGTTTGTATATAGTAATTATTAGGATCTTTGGGCAGCCTAGTCGCCGTTACTATTACTTCATCAGTGGGAATAAAATTATCAATTATACCGTTAGAAACTTCTTTTAATTCTGATAAGCCATAAGTAGGCGTGTCATAAATATTTTTTGAGTTCGAATAGTACAAATTACTATGGTGATATTGAAAGCTAGAATTTGAGCTATTTGTGTTACCATTATAATTATTGAATATAAATACATCATTTCCTAAACGACCACTTGGAACATCGTACAGAGTGCCGTATCCCATTTGGGGAACAGGGTCTCGTGGATCGATTATATTCGTAAAATTAAAATTTCCCCATTCACTTAGAGATATTTCATTATGGTTCAATTGCACGGAGGCTGCTGATTTGGGTCCCCCGAAACCGATCCCTGGGACCCAAACTCCGCCTGTCTGTTCATAAATGTAACCAGCTTGATCACAAGAATCGGCAACACCAAGTGAATGAGACGTAAGTACCACCCGTTGCTCTACATTTGTTTTATCAATGCCTAGTTCTTGTAATGCTGTCCACACATCTGAGGAACTACTAAACTGGGGAGCCGGGACAGCCAAGCCCAAAGAGGCATCAGATATAATATCCCCTACCTGCAACTCTGTTCCGGCAGTAGCAACTACGTATGTATTTGTCCCATCTTTCTGAAATATACGGGCACGAAAACCTGTAAGATTGTTCACTACCTCACCCACTGCCGTAAATCCATGCGGAGCACCTGTAGTTCTGTAAGAATAGTCTGCACAATCAGCCAGTTCCGGCACATTTATACCATTTACCGTAATATTTTTAATTTCCGGATTGGGTACAAAGATTTCACTCATAACAGATTACCTCCTGTTTATTTTTGTTTAGAAATTAGACAAGAAAATGAAAAACCAAGGTACACAATAGTAAAGAGCATAGACGGTGGGAAAATTATGAAACCAAAGACATTCCACTCCATGCCTTGGGATAAAAGAATAGGTAAAATAAGACCAATAAGTGACACCGGAAAAAGTTTCGCTACAACGTAATAGATTATTTCACGAAATGTTCTGTCATGTTTGGATATTGCCCTAATTCCAGAAAGTGCCAAAATATATGAAAACCCAAATAAAAATAACACTATCCATCCAATGAATGATAATTTGTCCATATTAGTGCCTAGCGAAATAAACGCGCCAGGAAACCTTGTGAACAACAGTGCATAACACGCAATTGGGTTTCCAAAACTTACTACTATTACTTGCAACCATGTCATATTCAGTTCCACTCCCCTTTGAAGTATTGAAACAGTCTCATTACACAGTTTCTTACGCAGAATCGACGAACTGAGGAGCTAGGATAGCTAACCCTAAAGCATCATCAGACACTCTTGCTTCATCCGATCCACGAGTAGCAACTACATATGTATTGGTTCCGTTTTTTTGAAATATGCGAGCATAAAAACCTGTGGCTTTATCCCATACCTCATCCACTGCCGTAAATCCACGCGGATTACCTGTAGTCGAGTAAGAATAGTCTGCACAATCAGCCAGTTCCGGCACAGTAATACCGTTTACCGTAATGTTTTTAATCTCGGGATTGGGTACAAAAATTTCGCTCATAGCAAATTACCTCCAGTTTTTACTATCTTCATATTTATAGCCAGTAACGATCACCAGAGTCTCCATATTGCTAGATATCTAAGGTGGGCCGGCAATGTCATGCCATCTTTTATTCGTTTATCGAAATTACCTAAAAGATCTTATGAGATTGTCGTATAGCACAATAATTCTTAATGGTGCTGTGACAGAAAATATAATAAAGAGAAATGGCAACACACTCACAATTATCGAAGTAATCAAACACAAAGAAGTCTTCTTACCAACCAGATACCTGTTCAGTTTTATTAAAAAAAATGCAATCATCGGGAATATACTACCAAAAACCATTTCCTCATTAGGTGTTATTACATTAATGATGCTACTTCTCCACCACAGCATAAAAATAGCACCAATAATATATAAACCAAGTACACTTTTAATAATAATCTCTGATAACTTCTTCAATGAAAGTGCAACTTGTTCCATTTTTAAAGGCTCCATCACCCATATTTCCTCCCCTGTCGGATATTTTCTATTTGAGGAGTGTCAAGGGGACGGGGTTGGTGACACCATCTTAAACACTCCCCGCTTGGTTACTATATTTATGACAATATATTCTTCCGGCTTCTTAGTCTTTCGTCCATATTTATATTCACGCCTTTCACTGCGTTCAAGGCACAAACGTTATGAAAATTGATGCCAGAACGCTTTATTTCTTCTATACTCAACTTGTAGGGACAACGGTATACTACAAATCACGGGGAGGTGAGTGGTCTGCCTCCAGTGGAGACAAGCCGCATATTTATATGTGTAGGACGCCTTTTCAAGTACAAATAAGTGTGCTATCAAGCACGTAACCTTATCTTTGGTAAAACCTTTCTCGTTTTCGCTTAGGCTTCCAGTCAATGCCTTTGTTCCCGAGTGTCAAGGGGACGGGGTTGGTGACACCACCTTAAACACTCCCCGCTTGGTTACTATATTTATGACAATATATTCTTCCGGCTTCTTAGTCTTTCGTCCATATTTCACCTCCAAACCGATTTTTTGTTTTTTAGTGTAATGTTTTTACTGTTAAAGTTAAAATTGTTAATTATTAATTATATTTACATATTATTCTATGTATAGAATAATACAAAATAAAATATAAATCAACTAAAACAGTAAACTTTATATTATAAATCAAGTTTATTTTGTTTTTATTTGTTTTACTTTGTTTTTTTATTTTATGGCAAATTATTTTAACTGGAAACACATCAAAAAACGAAAGGTTTGTTCCAAATTCCTTCCGCTACATCGTTTCCGCAGTTTTGCAATTGAATAGCTAAAAAACACCTCTCTAGCCCAGAGAAGAAGCAAAGGGACGTTCATTTCGCTTCGCTGGTATTTACTACTAGATATAATACTTTATGAATCCCTGTTACGCTGCGCAAATTGCTGTTGTGTCTACTATTTTTCTATTTTTGCTTTTGTTTATCTTGTTTTTAATCAGAAGCAAAAACAACGCCCCTGCGCTTCTCTTAAGACTGTCCCCCTGCCAGTCGATGTCATTAATCAACAGTTGCTCCTTGGCAATGAGATGCGCGTTAGCGTGATCGAAGGCAACGCCATTTTTGTCCTTTGTCAGCACGTCTTTCACCGGCATCGGATTTTCCAGGCCCGCGCTGGTATTGCTGGGTATTTCAACCAGACTTACGTCCTTGAAATTGGCTTTTTTGACGTTTTTGACAAAGTCGGTACCGTCACGCCCGGCCACTGTGTCGCTGATCCACACGCCGTTGGCTGTCTTGGTAATCCGGTACTCGGAGAAGCTGCCGGAAAGCTCAATTACGTTGGTGCCGGCACCGCCGTCAATATAGTCATCGCCGGTACTGCCTTTGAGCACATCGTTGCCACTGCCGCCGTAGAGGGCATCGTCGTCCTGGCCGCCGTCAAGAAAATCGTCGCCTGCTCCCCCATAGATGTTATCGCGCCCACGGTGGCCTCGCAGCACATCGTTGCCTGCTCCGCCATCAATGAAATCGTCGCCATCTTCACCGGCTATGGCATCGCTGGCCGCCCCGCCGATCATGATATCATCGCCATCACCACCGGAAATGAAGACCGAGCTTGTCCCGCCGCCGATGAAGACGTCAGCGCCTCGGCCACCCTGGGCGATTTCAACTTCGGCTTGCGCCAGGTTTAGCGTCACGCCTTTATCGCCAATCACCTGCACAACATCTGTGCCCGCGCCGGCGTGAATATTAGCCTGTTTATCGTCGGCGTCAATGAGCAGAACGTCATCGCCGGCTCCGGCATTGAAGGTGTCGCTTCCCTGTCCGCCTGCGAGCCAGTTGTTGTTGCGTCGCCGATAAGTGTGTCGTTTCCGGCACCGCCGTAGGCATTCTTCACGCCTTTGGTCGCCACGTTAATAATCTCACCGGTAGAGCTGCCCGCAACGTAGGCGCTGGTAGGAGCTGTACTGCCTGAGCCTTGGGTTTTTGCCACAATGCCGCTGCCCGAAGTGGTAAAAGTACTGCCATTGGGGTTGGCGAGAAAGTTGGCGGCTATGGCCGTCTTGGATTGACCGTTCTGGACGAAGCTACCGCGGGCCAACACTTCATTGCCATCAAGCACTTCGCCCGACTGGACCTGGTTGGCAAGGTTGATTTGAGTAATACCGAGTTGCGTCAATGTCTTGAGTTCAGAAGCTTCACCCGCGTCAATGACATTGTTATTGTTGGCATCATTCCAGGACTTGCCGTCGTGGTTGGCATCTACCCAGACTTTGACTGAACTCCAGGCGGTGTCACTGCTATTAAATATGCCGTCGTGATTGGAATCCAGGCTTTTGAGCGCTTCGAAACCGTTCTTGTAGGGCTTGGTGCCTGCTGTGCCGTTTACGCCGGCTGCTCCACCGTAGTATTCGGACATGGTTTCAGAAATGTTATCGATTTTACCATTATTGTTCCGATCTACAACCACAATACCGTCCTGCGGCGACACCCAGCCGGTCTGCTCCAGACTGCCCCCGTCATTGTCGGCGTCGAAGAGAACAGGTGCCGAACTGTAGTCGGTGAGTTTTACACCGTCGCCGTTGAGGTCCAAAACAAGGGGATCTACAGGTATATAAGTCTGACCGGATATCGAGTTGATATTTACGCCTGACCAGGTTGGCGATGATATAAATCCCTCAAAAGGAGTTGTAATCAGATATTGTGGGTTAAGATTTCCATTCCCGGGCATGGTTCCATCAGAAAGAATTGAATTGGATAATCCTGATACAATATCTGTACCGTAATTGAGGCTAATTGGATCTGTTAAAATATTATAGCCGCCACCGCTGAAGACTGTTCCTTGTCCAACCTGATTCTCCTGCTGCTGCAAGTCGGTTGATCCTTGTTGTTTTGGTGTGAGGTTGGGGGTAACGGTGACTTGAAAATTGTTTTTTGCTACATCTGTTACATTGAAAAATACTTTTGTATCCTGTGGGAGAATACCTTGTTTAGGAAGGCTTGGATTTTCAGCCAGTAAAGTCTCTATAGGAATGCCTGTTCTTGCAGATATAATATCCCAGTTATCATTTTGCTGGACCTTGTAAGTAGCATTGCCATTATCATCAAAAAGAACTGGAACATTTACCTCCTCACCCGGATTACATATATAGCTTCCGCCTAGCTTACTTGTCCCATTGACTATAGCCTGCCCATCTGCATTGAATGCGTCAGCAATATTGCCATTAATGCTATCTCCTGGCTGGACTGTGACTGGGATTATTACTGGTCTGGTCGCCGTTACAACAACTTCTAGTATATCATCAGAACTTCCGTTTTTCCCTGAAGGATCTAACCCGCCTTTTCCAAACCAGCTCTTTAAATTTATATTCCCATTAGATAATAGAGAAGAGGCAAAACTTGCCTTTAAATCCGGCGTTGATTCAGCAAGCAAATTCTCCCAGTGTGGAAAAAATGAATTACTATCTGGAACATAGCCGATAGTAGTCGACACTTTCCCAGTCCGGATATCATCCGCGAGAGACGCCATGCTGTGTTCTCCTTTTACACAGGTAGCAATTGGCTCTGTTAAAAAATTATAGAATCCCGTTGGAGGCAATTGTACGTTTTTACCTAAATGAATTGCGCCAAGCCATGGAAAAATGTCACTGTACCTCCAATAATTTACTGTATCATAATTGTTATACATGCTCCAGCCAAACTGAGACGTAACTTGGGACATACCCGGAGCTTCAAAAGTCTCTATATGTATCTGCTGCCCATTATTATTGTTCCACAAGTCTGCATTAAGTAGCTGCATCAGCCCGCCAGCCAAAGAATGCCCCGTGCCAGAAATAGTAGCGCCTTGGTTTTCGAATTTTACGGTATCGTAGAACGATCTCAAAACATCATACTGCTGGGGAACGGCCCCTATTCCTAATTGCAAATCATTCCATACTCCTGGAGTATTGTCTGTACCTCTTGCTACTATGACCACATCATAGCCGCTCGTGCTTGTTGCGCTTTTGGGAGCATTTGTCCACGCTTCGCCTCGAAATCCCGTTTCAGCATCTTCTTTGACACTTATACGTCTCCACCCTGCAGGTACTTTCGTAAGCCCATCATAATAGATTACACTACTTAAATCCGCATATACCGAAGTCGTTACGGCCATTTCTTATTCCCTCCTATTATTCGTCTAACCACCAGACTTTAAGAAAACGCGGGGACAGGGATTGCGTTTTTGCCAAATTCTATAAAAGAAAAACAAATACCCTGTCCCCTTGTTTCCGATAATACAACTCCTCCCGCAACACTAACACTGGTCCACCAAGGTAAGTTAACCGTCGGAGGAAGCAAGTTAGTCTATCCTATGTGTGATCCAACCCCGAAAATATCAGATATTCTATTCCAATTTGTTATATTATATGTTGCATTAATATCAAATCCAATAAAATTGCTTCCCGCCATGTTCATCATGCCGGGGCTTTCGAAAGTTTCCGTATATATACTAACCTTACTGCCTGATGGAGAATTTGTATAATAATAAGCACTAACTAGCTGAGCTAATGCTCCGCCTAAGGAATGCCCGGTTAGGGAGACATGTTCTGGTCCTGCCTGGTCTTTAATACTTTTATAATAAATCTGCGCATCCCAGAACTGCTTTGGAAGAACTACCCCGGTAGCAAGTTGTGCATCAGTCCTTAAATCATTGAACTCTGTAATCTCCGTACCGCGAAAAGCTACCACTATCTCACCGGTTAGCTGGTTTTTATATGCCTGTCCATAAAAACCAGATTGTTCGCCCGTTCCGGGTTCTCCAAACGGAACCCAGTTGTCCGGCAATGGATTTCCACCATAGACAGCTAAACTCATCGCTGAATACTCTGCAGTTGTAGCCATTACTATCCTCTCCTTTAATGTTAATTTCTAACGACTTGGAGCGTAAGGAAATGCCCAAAATTTCGTATATTCACCTCCGCCTGCAATCACATAATCACCTGTAGGGTTAATTGCCACTGAGTAAATAATTGTATCAGGATAATCTTTTAAAACATCCAGTTGCTGACCATTATTTGTATCCCAAATTCTTACAAGATTACCGTCACCGGCAGATAATACATACCTGCCATCAGGGCTAACAGCTATAGCACGGCATCGGCCATCCGAGTCCCATGTCATTCTTTTGACCAGTTCCAGTTTTGCAAAATCCCACAGTTCGACATATCCTTTCAGAGAGCCACCTTTATATTTTTTCGGGTCAACTTTCTGATTAAACGCAAGTGCAAGAATCTTCCCGTCCGGACTAAATGCGCAATCATATATCTCTCCTGCATAACCTGAAGAAAAATTTTTCACCATATTCTTTGCTAAATCGAATAGAAACATATCACCATTCATGCCCCCAGCCACTAGATACTGGCCGGTCGGATCAAAAGCAATCGACAATACATATGTCGGTTTGCCGGTAAGTTTTAAACTTATTTGATGAAGATCAAAACGTTGTATTCGCTTATCGGCGTTAATATCCCAGATTTCAATAAAATCTTCGTTTCTTCCAGTAATTACAGCAATTTCTTGACTATTAGGTTTTAGTACTACCTTTTGGACCGGATACGAGTAATTGTCGCTTTCATTTTCCACCGGACTAAAAGTCAGGTAGTGTCCTTGACGCGAAGCAGTCGTTAAATCATAAATCAACACTCCGAACTTCCCTTTATCTTTATCTAGCGGTATAGAAGTCCCTACTATTAAGAGTTTGCCGTCAGTGCTATATACTGCTGAATTCGCTCCGGCGGACGGGGATAATTTTTCCTCTTTCTTTGTATCAATCTCGTACGTGTGAACACTAAACTCAGTAATTGACACAACTTTACCACTTGGGCTAAACAGCACATGTTTAACATAGGGTTTATAACCAAGTACCCCAGGCCCTGATCGTAAACTGACATTTACCTCATACCATGGCAGTATTACTACTACAAACCCCAGGATAACGATCAATCCTTTGTACCAAGACCTTTTTTCTGCATTCATAAACTGTTCCTTAGCCTTAATAACCAACCCAAAAGCAGTAAAAAAAGCAAGAGCCCAATAAGAAGAAAACGCGGGGACAGGGATTGCGTTTTTGCCAAATTCTATAAAAGAAAAACAAATACCCTGTCCCCTTGTTTCCGATAATACAACTCCTCCCGCAACACTAACACTGGTCCACCAAGGTAAGTTAACCGTCGGAGGAAGCAAGTTAGTCTATCCTATGTGTGATCCAACCCCGAAAATATCAGATATTCTATTCCAATTTGTTATATTATATGTTGCATTAATATCAAATCCAATAAAATTGCTTCCCGCCATGTTCATCATGCCGGGGCTTTCGAAAGTTTCCGTATATATACTAACCTTACTGCCTGATGGAGAATTTGTATAATAATAAGCACTAACTAGCTGAGCTAATGCTCCGCCTAAGGAATGCCCGGTTAGGGAGACATGTTCTGGTCCTGCCTGGTCTTTAATACTTTTATAATAAATCTGCGCATCCCAGAACTGCTTTGGAAGAACTACCCCGGTAGCAAGTTGTGCATCAGTCCTTAAATCATTGAACTCTGTAATCTCCGTACCGCGAAAAGCTACCACTATCTCACCGGTTAGCTGGTTTTTATATGCCTGTCCATAAAAACCAGATTGTTCGCCCGTTCCGGGTTCTCCAAACGGAACCCAGTTGTCCGGCAATGGATTTCCACCATAGACAGCTAAACTCATCACTGAATACTCTGCAGTTGTAGCCATTACTATCCTCTCCTTTAATGTTAATTTCTAACGACTTGGAGCGTAAGGAAATGCCCAAAATTTCGTATATTCACCTCCGCCTGCAATCACATAATCACCTGTAGGGTTAATTGCCACTGAGTAAATAATTGTATCAGGATAATCTTTTAAAACATCCAGTTGCTGACCATTATTTGTATCCCAAATTCTTACAAGATTACCGTCACCGGCAGATAATACATACCTGCCATCAGGGCTAACAGCTATAGCACGGCATCGGCCATCCGAGTCCCATGTCATTCTTTTGACCAGTTCCAGTTTTGCAAAATCCCACAGTTCGACATATCCTTTCAGAGAGCCACCTTTATATTTTTTCGGGTCAACTTTCTGATTAAACGCAAGTGCAAGAATCTTCCCGTCCGGACTAAATGCGCAATCATATATCTCTCCTGCATAACCTGAAGAAAAATTTTTCACCATATTCTTTGCTAAATCGAATAGAAACATATCACCATTCATGCCCCCAGCCACTAGATACTGGCCGGTCGGATCAAAAGCAATCGACAATACATATGTCGGTTTGCCGGTAAGTTTTAAACTTATTTGATGAAGATCAAAACGTTGTATTCGCTTATCGGCGTTAATATCCCAGATTTCAATAAAATCTTCGTTTCTTCCAGTAATTACAGCAATTTCTTGACTATTAGGTTTTAGTACTACCTTTTGGACCGGATACGAGTAATTGTCGCTTTCATTTTCCACCGGACTAAAAGTCAGGTAGTGTCCTTGACGCGAAGCAGTCGTTAAATCATAAATCAACACTCCGAACTTCCCTTTATCTTTATCTAGCGGTATAGAAGTCCCTACTATTAAGAGTTTGCCGTCAGTGCTATATACTGCTGAATTCGCTCCGGCGGACGGGGATAATTTTTCCTCTTTCTTTGTATCAATCTCGTACGTGTGAACACTAAACTCAGTAATTGACACAACTTTACCACTTGGGCTAAACAGCACATGTTTAACATAGGGTTTATAACCAAGTACCCCAGGCCCTGATCGTAAACTGACATTTACCTCATACCATGGCAGTATTACTACTACAAACCCCAGGATAACGATCAATCCTTTGTACCAAGACCTTTTTTCTGCATTCATAAACTGTTCCTTAGCCTTAATAACCAACCCAAAAGCAGTAAAAAAAGCAAGAGCCCAATAATAATTGTATCCGATTATTGTCGGAAACTGTAATTCCGGGTACCACAAAAGACTGCTCCCGGTGACAAATCTAAAGGCCGTAAACAAACGAACTAAAGTTTCAGTAAGTAGCGCGGCAGACAGAAAAATCCTGCCGTTGGAAGTTGGTTTTATAAGAACTAGAAAGGCTAATGTCGGAAATACAACTATGGAAAACGCCGGACCTATACCAAAATAACCAATTACATTAAGTATCGAAAGCAATAAATAGAGTACAGCCAAAACGCGTAAAATTGGCAACGAATATTTCATAATGTTTCACTCCGTTATAATTTTGCTTTTTGCACGCAAAGAAAGAACAACAGTGTCAAGGGGACGGGGTTACTGACACCATCTTAAACTCTTGTACCGCTTGCTTACTATATTTATGACAATATATTCTTCCGGCTTCTTAGTCTGTAGTCCATATTTCACCTCCAAACCGATTTCTTGTTTTTAGTGTAATGTTTTACTGTTAAAGTTAAAATTGTTAATTATTAATTATATTTACATATTATTCTATGTATAGAATAATGCAAAATAAAATATAAATCAACTAAAACAATAAACTTTATATTATAAATCAAGTTTATTGTTGTTTTTATTTGTTTTACTTCGTTTTTATCTTATGGCAAATTATTTTAACTGGAAACACATCAAAAAACGAAAGGTTTGTTCCAAATGCCTTCCGCTACATCGTTTGCTAATCAATATCAATTTTTTATGCGTTTCTTTTGTTGAGAACTTATGCAAATGGGAAATGTTGGGAACTCCCATTCAGCTTTCACCAATTGAGTGAACAACCAGATTGCTGCCTACCCACACCTTTACAGTACTCCAGGCAACATCACCGGCATTAAATACACCATCGTGATTAGAGTCCAGGCTCTTTAACGCCTCAAAACCATTTTTGTACGGCTTAGTACTATTGCCATTAGTCCCCGCTTGTCCGCCATAGTATTCCGATAGAGTCTCCGACATATCATCAATTTTGCCGTTAGCATTCCGGTCGACGACTACCATCCCATCTTCCTTGGATACCCAGCCGGTCTGTTCCAGCTTACCGTCATGGTCGGCATCAAAAAGGACAGGATTACTGGCATAGTCGGTGAGCTTGACACCATCACCATTGAGGTCCAGAACGAGAGGGTCAACAGGATAATAGGTTTGGTTGCCATAGGCATTGACAGCAGTTCCCATTCCGGAAGAGTACAGACGGGGTTGGTGACACCCTCTTAAACTCTACTGAATCCATTATTCACCTTAAATCAGTCAACTAATTATCTGTTATCCAAAAATCTGCGTAATCAGAAAGGTTCCATGTAATAAAACAGATTTTCGATGAATCACATACTTCAGGGCTGCATTATCGAGAGTCTCAGAACCAGAGCTTTTGTGTATTTTTGCATCTTCAACAATGCCTTTATCCGATATAAACATCCTCACTAATACCTTACCCTCCCAAGATTTTTTCTTGGCCTCATCTGGATTGCCAACAGATGATTCACTAATCTTCAGGGGTATCTTTTGGAGAGCAAGGTCTGTCTCGCTCTCTGGCGAGGAAACGTTAGCATTGCAAGTAGAACCAAGCAAGGCCATAATGCAAAACACTAGCACAATTGACACAAACTTTATTTTACGCATATTAATCATCCTTTTCTATTTTTTCAAAATATTAAATTCCCTGGAATTAATTTAATTTCCCAATATTTCTCTAAGTTCTGAGCTTACTTGTTCGCTTAAAGGCTCATTATTATAAATAAAATTACAGTAATCCCTAACAAGCTGGTGTTGTTGTATGTTACTCTTTATCGACCACTTTGCAGCGCGGTAGATTAGGTCACAAGCAGCGTTTTCTTGATCTTCTCCTTGCTTAGTCTGGGTATATTTAGCAAGCTCTCCTTTGTACCGTCCAAACGCCAGAACATCAACAATTGCCTTAACTGGTTTATATTCACCACTTGCTATAAATGTCCCCCATAACATGTCTAATTGCGATGCTTGTATCGCACTATCTTTTAAAAGTTGTGGATGTATACCAGCATGAGGATATTGTGTACATTTTTTTAACCATGCCTGATAAAATAGTTTTTCTTTTTCTGTTAGGTTACTAATAAAATCACTTGCGTCATATTCAATATAAGGAAGGATTTCCAAAATGGCAATTTTAGTGTCCTCACTTTGCTCTTGATATTCTTTTAAAAGATATAGGATTAAATACTTGTTATCATTAAAAATTTTACTAAAAAAAGCGCTAGTAAAAGGAAATGATTTGCCTCGGATCGTCGGAGATAATTTTGCGTAAAAGATAAGTCCATCTATCGCCTTTTCCGGCGTTGGATTACGATAATATGTATTAGTCCAATTAGAGTAGCTCGCAAAATCGCTAAAATATTTCTCATTTCCATACTCAGTCAGCTCAATCTGTTGTTCCTTGGTAACGCTAATATTAGCAATTAGATCCCTTACCACAACTTTGACCGTATACTTACCCGGTTTGCTTTCATTATCAAATCTTAGCTTCGTATAGTCCAAACTAGATCTAAATATTTTAGGGTTACTTACTATTCCATCTATTGACCGTAAATCCTTTCTTTCAAAGCCAATCTTACCATCAGGTTCAATTAATTGTAATTCATAATGTACTTTAGCATAACGAATATTATCAATTGCCGGATTACCAATTATAGGCATTATTAGTAAGTCCTGATTTCGGAAAACTTGCTTAGGTATTACTAAATTTGGCCCTGCAATTAAGGCTGTCTTATCCCACTTGTCAGAAAAGGCTTTATCGTGAGTAATAAGAAGTATAGTATCCATTGCCTTCGCTGAATTAGTGAAGATAACTATATATACCAAGACAATTAAAACCACATACGTTTTCTTCATAATTTAAACCCCCTTCAAGATAACAAAAACTAGCTATCATTATTAATCCGAATACTGATTTCCAAATACGAAACCGCAAAACACTTTGTTTCGATCTTGAATAATAACATGCGTCTTAAGATGCAAGCCCAATTCATTTTGCTAAGCACTAATACCGTAGCTTTTTACGACTTTAATCCATACTCCATCCTCCTCTAAGATTTCTATTTTCACTGGTTCTTAGAAATTTTTATGTAAAGGCTCCTATTGATAGTTAAATTTTAAATAAAATTCCATATCTTCCTATTTAAATGATAAAGCAGCTCACAATTCAAATCAACTATAATCAACAAAATTAAGCTCATTTTTTATAAGTTTATATAATCTTTTATTCTTTCAGCTTGTTTTGCTACTGTTATTATTTAGTTTCTTTTAAAAAATCCATTTCACCAAAAACGCTTCAAAAAAAATAGTGAGAGGCTTGTAATACACATGCCTTTCACTATTGTCTTTATTATATCTGGAAATTCAAGATGTTAATTTACACATTAAAACGGCATTCTGATAGCACAATAAATCCGCCATAAATCAGAAAACTATCTGCAAAATAACTCATTGTCTCATATGTTGGAGGGTGTTTCTATATGTTTGCCGGCTATTCTTTTCTCGCGGCAATTTACGATTGGGCCTGCTCCCGTGGGCAGGTTTTATACATAAAGACGAGGAATACCAACCCGCCCAGCAGTATAAGTATACTTCCAGTGAAGAGGAACACTGATGCAATTCCCAGCCACGAGCTAATCACGCCGCCCAAAACCGGTCCCAGCATCTGCCCCAACTGATTGGCCGTTGTTGTCAGCCCAAAGACCCGGCCTTGCGCGTCGGCATCGACAGAAGATACCGCAATCGCATTAATGGCCGGAAATACACCCACAATAAATAACCCATAAAGAAATTGCAGCACGCCGAACTGATAAATATCATTGGCGAAAAACTGCCACAGATTAAATATTCCGGCACCCAGGAAAGCGATAACCATAATTTTAAAAAAGCCTCGTGTTTGACCCAATCGTCCCCATATGGGCGCCGCTATTGCTCCGGCAATACCGGCCAGACTAAATACCAAGCCAGCCTTTAGCGCAACTCCATCCATAGTGCCCTGCAATTCAGCCACATACAATGCAATAACCGGCTGCAACACCATGCCAACGGCTTGCACAGCAAATAACAACAGCATCATCTGCACTAGCTGCCGATTAGCAAGCGCGGTTTTCAAATCCCCCAATATACTGCCAGTCTCCTGGCAGGCAGACTGATTCTCTGTCTCCGGTTCTACTACTAGCCAGCCTACTAACAAGGTGCCGCCAAAAATAATGCCGGCAGCTACCACAAAGGAAAGACGCATGCCAAAGATGTGAGAAAGTGTCCCTCCCACTAGTGGTCCTAAAATACCGCCGACTAGCAGTGTGGTCTGCATAATACCCAGGCTAAGGCCCAAGTTTCCCTTAGGCGCAGAGGCAGCTACAATTGCCATAGCCGCCGGGACAAAGCCGTTAGCAAACCCTTGCAGCAGCCTTACAAAAAACAAATCCAGTGGATTCCTAACAAGTGAACCCAGAAAATAAACCACAGCCAGGCTGAAGCCTGACCGCATGACCATCCGGCGCCGGCCACTTTTATCTGCGCATCGCCCCCAGTAGGGAGCCAGCACAGCAGCAACCAGAAACGTAACTGAAAGCACCAGCCCTGACCACATATTTACCTTCTGAGGACTGGCCCCGATATCCAAAAGATATAGCGGCAAAAACGGTATAACCATAGTATAACTTGAGCCTGACAGCATCACTGCAAAAGCTAAAGTCCAAAGATTTCTACGCCAATTCAAAGCTATACAACTCCCTCTTTATCATATAATTCTAACAGTGGGTAATAGGATAAAAAAGCACCCAAAACTTACCTCTTCAGTAAGTTTATGGGGGCTTTTTATGTGTTAGAACTATATTCTGTTATAATTATACATCATTCTACAAAAAACTGCTACACTTTCCCACAGTTTTAGAATTAGGCACTTATTCCTTGTTTATTCGTTTCAGGAGTGTCTGTTTCGAAACCAGCGCTGACTAATTTGGCAATGACCAAATCACCGGATACGTTCAAAGTCGTTCTGCACATATCCAGGAATCTGTCAACGCCGAGAATCAATCCTAAGCCTTCCACCGGAACACCAACATTTACACACAAAATAGCAATAATCGGTAAAGTACCGCCAGGAACGCCTGCTGTACCGATACCACCTAACACGGCAGTTAAAACTACTACCACTTGCTGGCCAAATGTCAAATCCACGCCGAATACCTGTGCTAAGAACAGCAAAACAGCGCCTTCATACAAGCCTGAGCCGTTTTGGTTAGCAGAGGCACCGCAAGTCAGTACGAAACGGGCAATTTTTGGGGGAAGTTTACATGATTTTTCTGCAACTTCTAATGCAATCGGCAAAGTAGCATTTGAAGAAGCGGTTGAAAATGCATATACATAGGCCTCACGACAATTCTTAAAATACGTCCAGGGGTTTGTTTTGGCAAAAATTTTGAGGCAAAGAGCATATACAACAAATTGCTGAATTAACAAGCTCAGTACAACGACGCCGACAAAGTAAGCGACGTTTGCCAAGAAGCCGGCACCCATACGGTAGGTAGTATTGAATACAATAGCAAAAATACCATAAGGGGCGATTTGCATTGCCCAGTCAATGACTTTCAATGAACAATTGTAAATGGCCTCAAGCATCTTAATGAAGGGGTGGTTTTCATCTTTAACACAGATACTCAGAGCATAACCGAACATCAACGCAAAGACCATCACAGCAATAATTTCGCCGCTGAAAGCTCTTGCAGCAGAGTCGATCGGATTTTGCGGAATCAGATCCGTAATATACGTAGTCCATGGCTTAGCTTGCGCAGCTTGCATGTTTTTGTCTATCGAGATAACGGCCTGATTCTTGGCAAGCTGGACCGGGTCAAACTCCAGACCAACACCTGGCTGCAATACGTTGGTCATCAATATGGCAACAAAAACCGCAATTGCGCTTAACAAGATGGTAAATCCCAATGATCTCATGGCAACTTTCCCCAAACTGCGGCCTTTGCCCAGTTCGTAAACGCCAAGCATTAGAGCTGAAACCAGCAGGGGAACAACAACCATAAAAATCATTTTAAGGAAAATAGCGCCAACTAAGGTACAAACTTCAGTCCACGTTTTCATCCATGGATAAACTTTTTCAGGCAAAGTATAATACGCGATAAGACCAACAATAACACCAGCACAGAAACCTAAAATAAGTTTTTGGTATTGTTTCATTCTCATCCCTACCTTTCATAAAATTAAAGGATTTCCTCTTGCACTACTTTTGGCCGCTCCTCTTACTTTGATACTTCAACTTCTTGTCTTTACATTGCGGACAGGCAAAGTATCTCTCCAGTATACTTTTGGTAATCATCTCCCGTCATAATAGTAATGTTAACATAACCTGATACATAATTGTATTTATCTTTCTATTATAATTCATGGATAGCAGCAATTTATAGTCCATTTAATAGAATATACAAAAAACAATTTGAAATTTTTCAAATATTTATAAGTCTTTACCAGGTGGACCTGCAGTATTTTACATTTTAACATCTAGATTATCTTTACTATATTCTGTTACATTTTACTAAGAAGGATAATAGCAAACCGGCAGGGAATATACTTCTCGACGATACCGCACAGAGGAAGAGGGATATTATGAAGCTGATCTCGTGGAATGTCAATGGACTACGGGCTTGTCTCAATAAAGGATTTCATGATTTTTTTGTTACTATGGATGCCGATATCTTTTGTGTCCAGGAAACTAAGATGCAACAGGAACAATCTGAATTGGTGCTGCCAGGTTATCACGAATATTGGAACAGCGCCGTGAAAAAAGGCTACTCTGGTACTGTTATTTTTACGCGGATCAAACCCTTAGCTGTGACCTATGGCATGAATATCATTGAACATGATCAGGAAGGACGAATGATCACCCTGGAATTTGCTGATTTTCAGCTAGTTAATGTTTACGCTCCCAATTCCCAGCGAGAACTTGCCCGCCTCAACTACCGCATGAAATGGGAAGATGATTTCAATACTTACCTAACTCAGCTTGACAAAGGTAAACCGGTAATTGTTTGCGGCGACCTCAATGTTGCCCATCAGGAGATCGATATTAAGAATCCGAAAACCAACGGCAAGAATGCCGGTTTTACTGATGAAGAACGAAATAAAATGACACTGCTGCTCCAGGCAGGCTTTACTGATTCCTTTCGCGCTTTATACCCGGAAAAGCAAGACGCCTATAGCTGGTGGTCTTATATGATGAATGCCAGAGCGCGGAATATCGGTTGGCGTATTGATTATTTTTTAGTGTCTAAACGGCTAACAAACTCAATCAAAGAAGCCAGTATCTATGCTGACATCATGGGCAGTGATCATTGTCCGGTTGGTCTTGAGTTAGTATAAAATACAAAGGCCAGTACCTAATTTAAGTACTGGCCTGTTTTTTCGCATTAACTATGAAATTGTGATTAGTGAATTGCCTTTTTCCTAAATTGACCACCCATTACTTCATGAACATCATTAAAGGTAACAAAGGCGTTTTCATCAACTTCATCAACAATCGATTTTAGTTTTGCCATCTCTAACCGCGTAATAACGCAATACAGTACATCTTTGCGTTCCTTAGTGTAGCCGCCCTCACCATGTAAGATGGTAACTCCCCGGCCTAACCGGGCCATTAGTGTTTCGGTTATCTCTTCAGGCTTTTCTGATACAATCATGACCGCTTTCGATTCATCCAGACCTTCGATCACTGTATCAATGACCTTGAAGGCAACAAAGTAGGCCACCAGTGAATACATAGCCTTATCCCAGCTAAATACAAACCCGGCACTGGTAAGGATAAATAAATTAAAGAACATGATTATTTCGCCGACTGAGAAGCTGGTACGCTTGTCCAGCAAAATGGCAACAATTTCTGTTCCATCAAGTGAACCCCCATACCGGATGATCAAGCCCACACCAATACCAACGATAATACCCCCAAATATGGCTGCTAAGAATAAATCATTGGTTAGTCCTGGAATGGGATGAAAGAACGAAACCCAATACGCCAATGATACGATAGAAAAGAGAGTTGATAGCGCAAATGTTTTACCAATTTGCGCATATCCCAAATATAAAAACGGTATATTGAGCACTACCAAAAACAGGCTTAAAGGTAATCCGGTTACATGACTAACCATAATAGAAATGCCTACTACACCGCCATCGATAATATTGTTAGGAACTAAAAAAATCTCCAATCCAATTGCGGCTATGATCGAGCCTATGAAAAGCAAGATATATTTTTTTAGAAGACGCAAATTTGAATTTCGTTTTGTCATATATCATCCTCCTTTGGCTTCATCTGCAACTTTTCTAAGTAGATCAACTAACCTTACTTGTACAAACCCACAAAAACCTTTATCTTGATAGTATCCACAGAAAAATCAACTACAATAATGTTCGGGACTGCTAGTCTTACCTGTCCATCACCAATCAACAAGGTTGGGGGCGATATATCCATGCCGTTAATACCAGACTTTACAAAATTGGTACAGACATTAGCACACACCATATTTCCCATCTCAGAAATAGCACTTTGCGCCAAGCTATCGAATTCAGTTACTTCCATACCCATCATCATTTTGGAGGCAAACTGCTTAGCTGAATCAATATCCATGCCAATAAGTATTGCGCCTTGCACCGGACCAAGAACACCAACATTAATAAGTACGCCCTGATAATACAAAGTGGAATCTGCCAGCGAAACTCCTTGCCTCGTTACTGTTTGAAACCCAATCTGCGGCAGAATATTGGTAAAAGCCTCAAGTACAGGATTAATTATGTTTACATCCATAATACCATTCCTTTCTTAAAGCCAATACCGAGATATATGCGTCCAAAATCGTTATTCGCATAGATACCCTGAAGTTGGATAGTAGGGCTGGCAATTTTCGTCTGCTCACCACAGAATACACTAGGCGGCGATACTCTGAGTCCAAATGCCGATTCCTTTTTATTTAACATAGAGCAAGCCACACCACCAACTATGTTGGCAAATTCCGCAGCCATAGCCATAACCTCTTCCTGGTTCTTTGCCGACCGACGCAAAATGACTGCTGCCATTTTTTCTGCCGTTTCCCGTGACAAATCCAAGATCATTGAACCTGAATAACGACCAATTATGCCAATAACTACTGTTATCCCCTGCGAAACCTCTCTGTCTGACCGCGTCCGCTCCGAAAAGGTAGTTGTTGTTTTAGTCATGCGCGTTATGCTTTGCGCCAATGCTTCCTGGAACATATCAATACTCCGGTTCTCCAGTTGCTCGTATAAACGGTCCGGAGACATAACCCCGGTAATAACCCGCTTCAATACCTCTGAGTCAACAGGCTTTTGCACATAACCCACCACACCAATACGCCGGACCTCAGCTTCCGTTTCCTCATCCTTCATGGAACTAATTACAATAATTTTGGCCATTGAATCATGGGCAAGCAGTACTTTGCTGCACTCAAACCCATCCGCTCCAGGCATGGCAATATCCATAGTCACAATATCCGGTTTACATTGGCTATAGGTTTCTACTAAAGACTCCAGACAATCGGCCTCACCAACAACCTCATAACCTTCTTGCTGCAAACTATCTGCTAAAATCACACGGGAAAAAGGGGAATCGTCAACAATCATAATGCGAATGCTCAAGTTTAAACCCTACTTTCGTATTGTATTTTACATGACTAACTACCACTAACCATCCCAGAAAATGTGATTTCCTATGTTAATAATAACTCAAATTGCTTAAGATAACAACTCCATAAATTATCAAAGACAAAGGAACTGGCCTTTGTCTTTGATAATTTCTATTCGTTATATGGAGTCTGGCAATACTACATCTCTTTGGCCGGAACCGGCCCCCGCGCCAGTGCAATTTTACCTGTCCTGACAATCTCAATAATCCCGAAATCTAACAATACTTCGCAAAAAGCGTCAATTTTGCTTTCCTCGCCGGTAAGCTCAATCGCCACCGTTTCCCGGTTAACATCAATGATTTTGGCCCGAAATATCTCGACGACATTTACCAGATCAGAACGATTGGTTTTACTGGCTCTTACCTTAATCAGCGCCAATTCCCGTTCAATAGACTCAACATAGGTAAGGTTAACGATCTTAATGACATCAACCAACTTAGAAAGTTGATTGACAACCTGCTCCAACTCAACCTCATTATCGGCCTCAACGCTAATCGTAATCCGGGTAGTGTCTGCCTCTTCCGTATAGCCGGCGGCGATACTCTCGATATTAAAAGCCCGCCGGCTAATAAGTCCCGAGATATGTGTCAATACCCCCGGCCTATTATCTACCAACACCGCCAATGTGTATTTCATCAGCCCATTCCTCCTAACAGCATTTCATCCAGCCGGCCGCCTGGTGGAACCATAGGCAATACATCCTCCATAGGCGGCAGTAGTATCTCGACCAACACCGGCCCCTCCATGTTTAGCGCTTTTACCAGCACTGCATTAAGCTCATCAGGATGAGTTACGCGCAAACCAGGTACTCCCATAGCCTCGGCAAGCTTGACAAAATCAGTTTTCCCCTTAATGCTGGAATGCGAATAGCGCTGACCGTAAAACATCCGCTGCCACTGATGCACCATCCCCAGCACTTCATTATTCATAACAAAAATCTTTAGCGGCAAGTTATTATCGGCCACGGTCGCCAGTTCCTGACAATTCATCATGATACTGCCGTCGCCGGTAAACAGCACCACATTTTTATCAGGCAAACTCAGTTGCGCACCAATAGCGGCCGGCAAACCATAGCCCATCGTCCCTAAGCCGCCTGAAGTAATAAACGAGCGAGCTCTGGGGAAATTATAGTATTGGGCGGTCCACATTTGATGTTGTCCAACATCGGTCACAATAACAGTATTCTCCTGGGTAAGCTGACTTACCTTCTCAATAACTGTCTGCGGCATAACTCTTGTTGATTCATGGTCATAGGTTAACGGCTTTTCCTGTTTCCAGGTTTGCACACGCTCATTCCACGCGGCAATTCCCTGACGCCACTCTGCAGGACTGCGCCTGGCTACCTTTTCACAAAGCAGTGGCAATGACCAGCGAAGATCACCAACAACCCGCAGATCGGCACGTACATTCTTATTTACCTCAGCCGGATCAATATCAAAATGCACAATCCTGGCTTGGGGCGCAAAATTTTTGACTACGCTCGTTACCCGATCATCAAACCGAACGCCAATGCCCAGTAAAAGATCACACTCGGTAGTAGCCATATTGGCAACATAGGTGCCATGCATACCCACCATCCCCAAATGCTGCGGTGAATCAGACGGAATACATCCCAAACCCATCAAACTTGATACCACGGGAAAGCCCGTCAGCTCAGAAAACTTACGAAACTCCCCGGCTGTATCGGAAAGAGTAACACCGCCGCCAACAAAGATAATCGGATTTTCAGCTTCCAGCATAGCCTGTACAGCCAGCTCCACGCTCTCAGAGTCACCATCAAACAAGGGCGTATAACCTCGTAGTGCAACCGTATCCGGATACTCGAAATCCAAAGTTGCATTAAACACGTCGCGTGAAATATCGATAACAACCGGTCCCGGTCGTCCAGTCCGCGCAATATAGAAGGCTTCTTTCATGATTCTCGGCAAATCCTGAACCTTCTTAACTAAATAATTATGCTTGGTAATCGGGGTCGTGATACCCCGGACGTCGGCTTCCTGAAAAGAATCTTTGCCAATCACCCCAACCCCCACCTGTCCGGTAATAGCTACCAAAGGAACAGAATCCATATAGGCAGTGGCAATACCAGTTACGAGGTTAGTTGCTCCTGGGCCTGAGGTGGCAAAACAAACTCCTGTTCTGCCAGTTGCCCGCGCATAGCCATCAGCAGCGTGAACGGCACCTTGTTCATGACGGGTTAAAATATGGGGAAAATTAGCTTTAAACAACGCGTCATATAAGGTTAATACACAACCTCCCGGATAGCCAAACACCAGGTTTACCCCTTCCGCCTTCAAACACTCAATAATTGCTTCCGCTCCTAACATTTTCAAGCTAATTTCTCCCTTCTATACTTTTTATAAATAAAAAAACCTCTGTCCCTTATCAAAAGGGACGGAGGTTAATCCGCGATACCACCCAAATTCTATGGTTAATAACCATAGCTGCTCATAGGTACGGAGGTTAAACTCGATACCTCGCCGCAGTAACGGGCGGCAATTTCTCTAAAGAGAACCCGGCGTAGCCTACTAACAATTCAGCTCGCAACTCGCGGATGATTTTCATTATATTTGACAGTGCCGGCTCACACCACTCCCAGCTCGCTGTTGCTATCATGATATAACTACTCTTCCGTTCATCGTCATTTCGTCTTCTATTATACTAATTGTTATATTACAGAAAAATCGTCCTATTGTCAAGAACATTCTATTGCTGTAACTTGCTACTCATATTTCCGGTGAATATTGCAGCAGCTTGGTTTTGACTTGATTGGTGTCCAACAGCATAAACAAAGCATTAAAGTCGGTAGTACTATAAATCGGTATGCGCCGTAATAAATAGATATTATCCCGGTCTGGGGTATTAAGTCCCGGCAGGACAGTAAACGCCGCCTGATAGCCGGCTGATGCTGTTACCTCCCAGGTATCCAGATTAAAACAGCCATAGGGATAGGAAAATACCTCTATAGGTTTAGTAGTAACCTGCTTAAGTTTCATTTGAATATCTTTAATCTCCCGTTTTAACTCTGGTCCTGATAAAGAGGTTAAATCACGGTGAGTCAGTGAATGGCCTCCAAAAGCAATGCCATAGGCAGACATCTCTCTCATTTGCTTGCTCGACAGCCGCTTATCTCTATCAACATTCACACCAACCATAAAGATCACAGCACTAAAATCATGTTGCTTTAATATAGGAAAAGCATTCGTATAATTATCCTCATAACCATCATCAAACGTAAGCAGAATCGGCTTATCGGGTAGCGCAACCGGTTCCTGCCGCATATATGCTGCTAACGCTTCTGGCGAAATAGTCTTAAAACCAGCTGTTTGCAACATGTCCATCTGACGTTCAAACTCTGTCGGCGTCACCGTCAACTGCGGCAAATCACTGTTATCCTCGCTCACATGATGGTACAACAATACGGGAATACCATTAAGATACTGAGCATATGCATTATTTGCAAACATAGCAGGTAACAGTCCAACAAGCAGGCAAATAAGCTGGTGACATAATAGTTTTTTTCCAAGTTGCATTTAAATCCCTCTTCTTATTTTATTGTTTTATTATAAACTAACTCCAACAAAAATAAAACTTCATAACTGAAAGGTAAAGAAGCAAAATCTTTTACGCGTTGTATAATAGAAGTATAGCATAAAAATGCAATAACGGCCTCGCTCCCTAATTTAGCATAGGGAGCGAGGCCGTTTGCACATAACCAACACTGTAAAACTGCAAAAATTTATTTGATAAGAAAAGCCTTAGGTCCTTAGGCGTTCAATCCTGGAAAATGTTAAACCTTTCCATCTGGACCAGAAATCCAAACCAGCTGCTTGCAGCATTAAAATACGCCCTTTACTGATGATGATTTCCCGCAGTTCCTTTTAGACCAAACATTAAGCCCTAAAATGAGAAAAAAGGTTATTCCACTGATCATTAGAACATACGCGCCAGCCAACGTCAAATCATTAGATTCTGCCGCGAAATAGATTGCCAAAGGAATCGTTTGTGTCTTACCGGGAATGTTGCCAGCCACCATAATAGTTGCCCCGAATTCTCCCATTGCCCGGGCAAAAGCCATTACTAACCCGGCTACCAAGCCCGGCCAGGACAAAGGAATGGTTATTGTCCAAAAAACCCGCCAGGAACTGGCTCCTAACGTCCTGGCTGCATCCTCAAGATTGCAGTCCACAGCTTGAAAAGCTGCTTTGGTACTATTATACATTAATGGAAATGAAACCACCGTAGCAGCCAGCACTGCTGCATAAGGAGTAAAAATTAATTGAGTATGGAAACCTTCAGACAGAAATTGCCCTATCGGCCCTTGCTTTCCAATCAAAACCAGCAATATAAAGCCAGTCACTACAGGTGGCAATACTAACGGCAAAGCAAATAACGCCTCCAATGCGCTTTTGCCTGGAAATTCAAAACTTCTCATACTATAAGCAGCAGCAACTCCAAAGATAAATACAAATACTAATGAACTAAGTGCAACCTTGACCGATAGTAGTACTGGCTGCCATTCCATCACAATATCACCTGCTTTATTGGCTTGAACCGACAAAAGTAAAACCGTATTTCTTAAAGACCGCAGTACCTTTGTATGTCAAAAAGGCTTCAGTCTTGGAGATGTTTAGAAGACTTTTCTACCTGCTATTTCCCCATAACAAAGCCATATTTTTCAAATATAGCCTTGCTGTCTGCGCTAAACAAATACTCCATAAAGGCTTCGGCTGCTTTCTGCTGCTTGGTACCGGTAGCCACGGCAACAGGATAAACAATAGGCTGGTGAGTGCCTTCCGGGGCAACAGCGGCAACTTTCACCTTATCGCTGGAAATAGCATCTGTTTTATACACAATTCCTGCCTCAACATTACCTGTTTCAGTATATGCCAAAACAGAACGGACATCTTTGGCAAATACGACCCGATCCTTTACTTTATCCCAAAGGCCCAGTTTTTGCAAAACCTGCTGAGCATACTGGCCGGCAGGCACTGTGGCGGTCTCGCCAAGTGCAATCTTTTGCACACCATCCTGAGTTAAATCTTCAAACTTGGTTAAGTTGAGCTTTGTTTCCTTTGGTACAACTACAACTAACTTATTTTCAACCAAGTTTTTGCGGGTGGCTTTGTTCATTAAATTTTTAGCTTCCAATTCGTTCATCTGCTTAGGAGCAGCCGAAATAAAAACATCTACAGGTGCACCCTGCTCAATTTGTTTCTGCAAAGCGCCAGAGGCCCCAAAATTGTAGACAAGCTTACTATTGGGATTTTTCGCCTGATAATCCTTTTGAATGTCTGCAAGTGCATCCTTGAGACTTGCCGCAGCTGATACATTAATTTCTACCACCTGCGCTTGCGGGGCCGCCGGTGGAGCTTGTTTTTCGCCGCCGCAACCAACCAGACTAAAAATAGCAACTACTACCAAGGCCAGCATACCAAACACGCTTGATTTAATCCTTCTCATCTTTCTTCCCCCTTAAATTTGCTCTATCTCGCAGGCTATCCAGCAGATAGGCATATAGTACAGAGCTAACCACAGAGATATTAACCAACCCGGCAAATTTCTTCACCGTAGCTGGTATAATACCGCCAACAACCCTATTTGGAGTTTAGGGTTTTTCTGCCGCAGCCCCTGCACAAACTTTTTTAACTATATCAGGTTCAAAATGAATGTATTAATCACTGGGAAAACCACTTTACGGACAAGTCAATCATAAACTAACGTATTATAACATAAACCAACATAATTCCCATGCTGTTATTATAGTATTTGTTATATGGTATTTGCAAGAGATTACCAAATATTTTTGTACAACCTTCTAAAAATTTGAAGTATCAGGGCTCCTGCTTACCTGCATGCATTATAGTCCATACAAAAATTGCCCGCCTAAATATACGTCTTCCCTATTGCTTTATACAATACCAAACAATATAATAATATTAAGTTTGTTATCTTCGTCTACATTAGTTAATGTTGAAAACTCACATTCAAAGTTTCACAATTGAATACTCTGCTCCTTAGCCGATTTACCTAAGCCTTTCAGGGTATGGTATCCGGCCGATCGGTATAGCGGGAAACGGCTATGTCTCCCATTTGGAAAGGAGCAATATTTTAAGCGGTGCATTATTTGTGCCTATTTCATGATTCCTTCTGCGCCCGCTTAAATTCATTGCCAAGCCCTTTCCATTTTGGATAGGCTTGGCATATTTTTTTGTTGTTTAGATTTGAAAATCGTACCTTTACTGTTATGGTAGCACAGTTCTATGTCAAGAATACTACTTTGCTAGGAGGAATAATCATGTTAGAACGAATTCATGCCCACAGCGATATTTTGAAAAACGGAAAAATAATGCTATTGGTCGACTGCGAACCCGGCTGCTACACACTAACCGACTTAGAATATTTAGAACACACACTTCAGGAACTCCTTGTTGACACCCATAAAGCCATTCAAGAAGCCACATCGACCAAAAACGACTTTACTTTTGAAGCCTATGTTACTATTCTTGTATCGTTGACAGACAACATTAAAAGCATCACGGAATCTTTGCTTACAGTCAAAGAAGCAATACAAGCCGCCAAAAGCGAGCGAAGTACAATTATTTCCGAGTCTTACCAAACAGAAAGGGTGAGTATACTGCAAAACTGCAAAAAAATTGCAGTAAACCACCCAAGTCATGGAACATAAAAAAGATGACTTCTAACTCATCGATTTTAGTTTATGCAAATGGCCTTGGCTAACCCACAATTTTGTAGGATTAGTCAAGGCCACTTGCATTTATCCAGCCACACTTTCCGGTTCTTTCAATCTTACAATGAATTAACTACAGCTATCATTCGTTGCTACATGCTTAAGATCAAAAGTCAATTGGCTAAACATAGAAGTCATATTTACCTGCGTTATGGCGATATCCTCAGGAGCAAAAATTGGGAATGAAGAAAAATTGACAATTCCTTTAATTCCGGCCCGAATCAATTGATTTGCAGTTTTCTGGGCATATGATGGTGGCACAGCCAGTATACCAATAATAATTTTTCTGCTGCAAATAATATCTTTAATATGATCAATCGACTCTATTGTTAATCCTAAATTATGTACTGTCATACCTTGATTTTTTTTACCTAGATCAATAATAGCTACAATTTTAACTGCCTCAGGCCACAAACGCGAATAACACATAATGGGTACTACTGTCGGCATATCCAAGCCAACCAACACCGTATTCCAGCTAGTGTCATATCCTAAAATTTCTTCGATTCGCCGAAAAAGGTAATCAGTTTCATACCCTACCCCTTTAGTACCAAATCCGCCAAAATATGCTAAGTCCTTTCTGATGAGGTGTGGCGATATACCGGTTCGCCGGCCCAACTCCTTGGAAATACAAACGGTTATACCTTCCTCCTGCATCAGCTTTAAAACACTGTGATATAAAACCATTCTTTGAATAGTAAGCCTGGATATATCTTCCCGCGATATAAACATTGTGTCCCTCCTACCTCTTCAGAAGGAAAATCCTTGATATTTTACTTAATCGATTCACGTTCCGAAACGGATTTCTAAACATCATTCATTACTCATAAACTTCTTATTGTTAAAACGAAGGTTATGAGTAGTCCCAACAATAGAAGAGGAAGTACCAACGCAAACATAAAGGTATACTGAGAAGTCTGACTTGCAAAATTATCTTTAAGAAAGGCTACTATCTGGGGACTACGATTCCACCGCACCCCTATGCGACCTTCGTTTCCCACATAGTAACTTTTCTTGCAACTACAAGTATTTTAGGGCACAAGTACAACCAATACGTTGAAGTACTTCTAGGTTCCACTGTCGACAACATTTTTTTCACAACACCTCCAGCTGTGGTTTAATAACAGGCTTATGTCAAAAGCATTCCTACATTAAGCCCTCTATTTTGACAATTGTATTTCAACTGTCTCAATATTCTAATTCGCAGCCGATATTTTTATCATTTCAGCTTCACTCATTAAGCGTTGAAGCCGCTGCAATTACACACTGCCTTGCAAAATAATAAAGGCCGGACGTCTCCTAATTTGGTAAGGAGGCACCTGGCCTTTAAGCGTTAATCAATCCGGGTTCTATATTGCGAATAAAAAACCAAGCCATATTGCATTGGTATTTATCAAGCTATATACTTCACTCAGCTCCAAAACCCAATCAATAAGACATAACTATCCCGAATATTAATGGTAACGCTCCTTTCCAAAAAGGGAGGCACAGTCGTTTCCTACTGCACCCATCGGTTGTCTATCATACCTCAATAGGTTTAGAATAAACAACTCGGAGCTGATGAAATTTAACGAAATAAACAGAGACCAAAAGACCACCTGAGCATACATTTACACATTTATGTAAATTATTGCCCAGACGGTCAACATTGTTTTCAAGAATTTGCACTTCACGTGGTAAACTCCACTTAACCGTCAATAGCACAAATCCACTATTTAACTATGTACACATTTTAACAAGCTTTGCTGTAATCGTCAAGCCCTGACAAATTTTTTTTGGACAAATATAAGTACAAAAGACAAATGTACCTTCGCTTGTATAGGCAAAACTTTACTGTATTTTATCTGGATTTCCAGCAGGACATAGTTTTTGCCATATAGAAGATATTCTTAACTTGCCATGAGAGAGTAGATATAACCTATTGAATATAGCACGCTAAAAAATGCTTATTGCCAGGAGGATATAAAATGGAAAAAGTCAAGCAGTTTTTTTCTACTAATGATCAATTTGCCAAGCATGTGGGTCTTGAGTTATTAGAAGCCGAGATGGGTTATGCCCGGGTAAAAATGGTAATCCAGCCACACCACTTGAATGGAGTCCAAACCGTGCATGGTGGCGCTATCTTTACACTTGCCGATTTTACCCTTGCGATAGCTTCGAATTCTCATGGTCGTATTGCTATGGGCGTTAATGCCACTATCTCGTATATGAAGGCCGTTAGTACCGGAACCTTGTTTGCTGAAGCGCGGGAAGTCTCACTGAATCATAAACTGGGGCATTACCTTGTAAATATTTATGATGAACAACACGAACCAATAGCTGCGTTTCAGGGAATGGTATACCGGAAAGAAGCACAATTAACCTTCGAAGATTAATATTTTTTAAAAATCCCTGCAGGATTTTGGAAAGCTGCAGGATTTTTTTATTTGGTTACGGAATAGTATATTACTTTCAAATTATGGCATTGTTTTATAAATAAAAATTAGAGGTGATACTGAAATGAGTGGAAATTACGCTGATGAGATTGACTACAAAATTTTCGGCTCAGAAATGCAGTTTGTGGAAGTAGAACTTGATCCTGACGAAAGTGTGATTGCCGAAGCGGGAGCCATGATGTACAAAGATAGCACCATCGTTATGGATACCATATTTGGTGATGGCTCGGCAAAAAGCAATCAGGGCGGCTTTTTCGATAAACTGGTTGGCGCCGGTAAGCGCTTACTTACCGGCGAAAGTTTATTTATGACAGTATT
Organism: Sporomusa sp. 246TCP1; assembly: GCF_057319775.1. Taxonomy (NCBI): domain Bacteria; kingdom Bacillati; phylum Bacillota; class Negativicutes; order Selenomonadales; family Sporomusaceae; genus Sporomusa; species Sporomusa sp. 246TCP1. Next base: position 4,061,351 of record NZ_CM170492.1, read on the forward strand.
CACCAATAAAGGTCGTAACAAAGGAAAGGCGGCTTTTGGCGCACCGTATCCTGGAAATATAATTCCGGTTCACCTACCGGAAATCGGCGGCACAATTATCTGCCAAAAAGACAGTTTTTTATGTGCAGCCAAGGGCGTTTCTGTCGGTATTCACCTGCAACGCAAAATTATGACAGGCCTGTTTGGCGGCGAAGGCTTCATTATGCAAAAACTTGAAGGCGATGGCCTAGCCTTTATGCATGCCGGCGGAACCATCGTGGAACGCCACCTCCAGCCTGGCGAAGTCTTACATGTTGACACCGGCTGCGTGGTGGCTTTTGAACCTAGTGTGCAATTTGAAATACAACAGGCCGGCAATGTAAAAACTGCTTTATTGGGCGGTGAGGGCTTATTCTTTGCCGTCTTGAGCGGGCCAGGTAAGATATGGCTGCAGTCCTTGCCCTTCTCTCGTTTAGCTGGCAGAATGCTGGCTGCCGCACCAAAACAAGGCGGTTCGAAAGAAGAAGGCAGCATCCTTGGTAAAACGGTTTTAGGCGGAACTGTACTTGGCGGCCTGGGAAGCTTCCTGGGCGGCGACGACAACGACTAATTTTCCGAAGGTTTGGCTCAAAGAGGAATCGCGGGGGCGATTCCTCCTTGATTTTTTATAAAGGATTTGATGTTTATGAAAATTTTAGATATTCGAATGTCCTATAAAATATTCTTAGTTATTGTAGTTATGGCCTTTTTCCTTGGCCTAGTAGGTTTTTCCGAATTTGTCGCTATTAAAGAACTTTCCCGCAATATGAAGATTATGTATATTATAGTTCTTTCCATTGTTTTTGGTTTTATCGCCATTTTTGCAACAATACGATTTACGAAAATGATTACCCAGCCGATTAATGAAATGGTACGCCAAGTTGAACAGGTTGCCTCGGGAAATCTAACTGCGTTAAGAGATTATGTCCCAATAGATACTACTGATGAACTCGGACGGTTATCCCGTAGCTTTTACCATATGGCAAACACGTTAAAAGCCTATGTACAAGAAATTATCACAGTAAATGAAGAGCTCTTGCAAGTTGCCTATCAGGACGCGTTAACCGGCCTGCCTAACCGTCGGTATTTTGTCGAACGGTTAAATAAACTCTTTTCAGAAAAAACAACACAACACCTGGCACTCTTATATATTGATTTAGATCGTTTCAAATATATCAACGATACCTTAGGGCATCATGTCGGTGACCAGATATTAGCTGCTGTTGCCGAACGGATGGCGGCCTGTTTGCCTGACATAGATACCCTGGCCAAATTAGGTGGCGATGAATTTATCTTAGTATGCCAAAATATTACCACTGAACAACAGGCTGCTACGCTGGCCGAGCAAGTCATCGCTGTATTTGAACAGCCCTTCTCAGCCCAAAATAACGCCTTTCATATTACCTGCAGTATCGGAATTAGTTTATATCCGCAGGACGGTAAAGACATAGACTCCATTTTGCGGGCCGCCGATACGGCTATGTATGCTGCCAAGCAACGCGGCAACAATAGTTTTCAATACTACACAGGCAAAATGCAGCAAAAAGTTCTTCGCCGAATGGAACTGGAAAACATTATTCATCAAACCATCGAAAAGGAAGGCTTTCAAGTTTATTATCAGCCCCGGGTTACTAGTAGTTCCGGACAAATTGTGGGAATGGAAGCCCTACTGCGTCTACCCTATAACGGCGGTTTTATTTCGCCGGCTGAATTTATTCCAGTTGCTGAAGAAACCGGACTTATTCTTTCTTTAGGAGCGTGGGTCTTGCGGACTGCCTGTAGACAAAATAAACAATGGCAGTTAGCCGGCTATCCGCCGCTGCGAGTTTCCGTCAACCTCTCGCCCAACCAGTTTAACCAGAAAGATTTGCTGCTTCAAATCAAAGAAACCCTTGCAGAGACAGAACTTGACGCTTGTTGGCTGGAACTTGAAATTACCGAAGGAGCCTTTATGAACAAAGCGGTCGCAACACAGAAGACATTTGCGAATATAAAAAGTCTGGGAATCCACATATCAATTGACGATTTTGGCACAGGCTATTCTTCTTTAAGCTATTTGAAACGCTTTGATATTGACTGTTTAAAAATAGATAAATCCTTCGTGGATGAAATTGGCCAGGATTCCAAAGACTCCAGCATTGCCCATGCAATTATTAGTATGGGCAAAAGCCTGCATATGTTGCTTGTAGCAGAGGGTGTCGAAAAACAGGAGCAATTGGAGTTTCTACAAAAACACAAATGCGATCAAATACAGGGATATATTTTTTCCCGACCTCTGCCGCCTGCCGAATTTGAGAAGCTATTGCAAAAACAGGATCGATTCGCTTAGAAAAAACCTCCTGCAGATACCCAGCCGGGTAGCCACAGGAGGTTTTCATATATAATCAAACACCACTATAAGGATTCAATAACTGGTGCCGTAAAGGTTGCAGGCTTTTCAATAACTTCTGTCGGCAAGCCCATGTTATCCAACAACTCGATAAACGGCTTGGGATCCAACTCTTCTACATTTACCATGTGTTTTACGTCCCAGTCGCCACGGGCAATCAGGATGGCTGCCGCGACTGGGGGAACCCCTGCCGTATAGCTGATCGCCTGAGATTCAACTTCCTGGTAACACTCGGCATGATCGCAAATGTTATAGATAAAGATTTCGCGTGGTTTATTGTCTTTGGTTCCTTTAATAAAATTGCCAATGCAGGTTTTACCGACATAGTTAGGCGCGAGGGAGGATGGGTCCGGCAACAACGCTTTTAGTACTTTAAGCGGTGCAATTTCCACACCTTCGGCTACTTTAAGCGGTTTTTCCGAGGTCAAGCCAAGGTTGGTCAAAACCGAAAATACATTCAAATAATGTTCGCCAAAGCCCATCCAAAAGCGAATGGAATTGGCATCAATATTCTTAGAAAGAGAATGCAGTTCATCATGTCCTGTTAAATACACCGGACAATTCCCCACAACCGGAAAATCATAGTCCACCCTTATTGCGTGTACTTTTTGCAGCACCCATTTGCGATCAATCCAGGTCCATACTTTTCTAAATTCCCGGAAGTTAATCTCCGGATCAAAGTTGGTGGCAAAAAACTTACCATGGCTGCCAGCATTAACATCTAAAATATCAATCGTATCAATCGTATCAAAATAGTCCTTTCGGGCCAACGCACACCAGGCATTAACAACTCCGGGATCAAATCCAATCCCTAAAATTGCGGTAACACCTTTTTCCGCACAGCGATCCTTACGTTTCCACTCATAGTTGGCATACCAGGGCGGATTTTCACAAACCTTGTCCGGATCTTCATGGATAGCAGTATCCATATATACAACACCAGTTTCAATGCATGCTTCCAAAACCGTCATGTTAACATAGGCCTGACCAACATTAATAACGATTTCCGATTTAGTATCTTGGATCAACTGAATCACAGACGGAATATCCATCGCATCCACTGAACGTGAGTATAGCTTTTTTGTTGTATCCTTCAAATGATTTTTACGTAATACACTTTCAATAATCGCATCACATTTTTGCTGGGTACGCGAAGCAATGCAGATATCACCCAATACATCATTATTCATTGCACATTTATGGGCAACTACATGACCCACGCCACCAGCACCGACAATTAAAACGTTTTTTTTCATTTCCTTCTCCTCTACTCGTAAATTTGAATTAGGACAAACTATTTAAAAAATCTGTATAACTAAATTGGCGAATAGCCTCTACTGACCCATCCAGCCTACGCACCGCAATCGCCGGCATTTGTAGTCCATTAAACCAATTCTTCTTTACCATAGTATAACCAGCTGCATCGGCAAAGCGAATTTCACTGCCGATTTCCAGCTTATTTTTAAATTGGAAGTTGCCAAAAACATCGCCTGCCAGACAAGACCGCCCAGCTACCATGTATTTATGATTCCCGGCATCGCCTGAATCAATTTTGGCTGACAACCGGTATATCAATAAGTCCAGCATATGTCCCTCGACAGAAGCATCCACAATGGCAATATCCATTTCATTATGCACCAAATCAACCACACTGGTAACCAATTCAGCACAGCCGGTGATGGCGCTTTCTCCTGGTTCTAAATATACCTGTACATCGAACTCGCGCGCAAATTCTGCCAGCCTTTTACTAAACTTTTCTACCGGGTAGCCCTCTTTGGTGAAATATAGGCCACCGCCAAGACTTACCCACTGCAGTCGTTTGAGCATATCCCCATAACAGTCACTAATTATATCCAGTTGTTGACAAAAGGTATCAACATCATCATTTTCACAGTTATAATGAAATAGAAAACCACTAAGGCGATATATTTGTTTTGCCAGCTCCGCTTTGTCCACTACGCCCAGCCGCGAATGTTTGCGCGCTGGATCGGCCAGGTCAAAATGCGAGTAACTGATTCCCGGATTGACGCGCAAACCAAGTTTAGCTGACTTGGCGATATTGTAATATCTGTCTAACTGGGAAACCGAATTAAAAATGATTTTGTCGGCAAACCTAGTGACAGCCAGGATATCCTCTGGAGAATAGCCCACACAATAAGCATGAGTTTCCTTGCCGAATTTTTCAAACCCCAGGCGTGCTTCAAATAACGAGCTTGATGTTGTGCCGTCCATATACTGATTCATCAGCTCAAATACACTCCAGGTGGAAAAGCACTTTAGTGCTAATACCGACTTAGCTCCGGAAAGCTCGCGCACCTGCTGAATGATCTTTAGGTTGCGCAGCAACCTTTTCTCGTCGATAAGGTAATAGGGTGTGGGAATTTTCATTTTCAAGCTCCTACTTCTGAATGATGTCCTAAATTGGGTTAAATTACTGATACTAACCGAAAATAAGCCGCCTTGCCCCTAATAATCTGACCAGCAATTTATTAGGGGCAAAGCAGCAGAAAACAGCATGTTTTTTCCAGCTGTTACTATTTCTGCATCTTATTATTTCTCTGACATTAATAATAACAAAAAACAATGCATTTGTCGAATATTCTTTAAAAACAACCAAATTTTAGCGATAAAACTCGTTTCAGCACTAAATTCCAGGCTCTCTATCATTCCGCCATACCCCGCCACACATAAGCCTTCACAAGTAGGACGATAGGGGACGTTCCTTTTCCGTCAACTTTTTGCTATCATGTCATGAATGGTAATGGAACAGCGGGACAGGCTTGGTTCTCAATCTCAGATACAGCGAAATAATTAGGTTTAATCTCCGGTATAAAGCAGGTGTGAGGATTGCTACTTCCTCTGATTTATTTGTTTAATCAAGAGGACATTGCAGGATTTTATACACACATGCAGAAACAATATACAAAAGGTAAACCCATCTTTACGCAACACCGCCCTGTATGATCGATTTTAATAAATACCCATTAATGGAGGGATTACGATGTTCGCACTTAACTTTATTTCAGAACACAATAAACATTTATTACTGTCGCGCCAGAAGAGCACGACAATTCGTCCAGGAGATATCAGAGATAGTTATCCTGAGAATTCAATTGTTTGGATTACTTTTGGTAAAAGATATGGCCAGAAACAGCGACTGTTTAAAGCCATCATTGATAAAGTACTCACAAAAAAGTACAGTGATTTAACAACAAGTGAATTGACTCATCAAAATCCGGAGATTCAAACTGCTGAGGAACTCATTCGTATCTTTGAAGAGATCTACGAAAGACAAATCCATATTGATGATGTGGTTACCGTAATTCATTTCTCAGAAATAATAGAATAACACGGCAGAATATAACTAAAAAGGGGCTGTCGCACACAAGTGCAACGGCCCCTTTGGTTCAAGAAAAATGCCTTTAACCCCCCGTTTCCCTTGCTAAAGGGGGGATGTCACCGCCGTGACAGGGGGATTGAAAAGCGTAACTATTACCGGCCAATTTGGTCATAAATAGCCAGAGACATTGCGGACATATCATAGAATACCTGCGGCTCATCTTTTACGTTTTCAGCCATCATGCAAAGAATATAATTATGGCTTTGTCCATAGATGATGCCACAATCATAATTCATACCATCCAGTTCGCCGGTTTTATGGGCGACTTGGATATGATGAGGCAACTGAGCCGGAATAATGAGGTTGTCTTCCTGTCTTTTCAAGATCTCAAGCATAGCTTTATCACTTTTCGGGTCAAGGCATTTACTGTTATATAATCTTTCTAATATATTAGCCATGTCTGTTACGTTAGTATAATTTTGACGACCTTGTTTAGCGGCTTCAAAATCCATCATCTTTCGTTGTAATATCGTATCACTAGAACAACCCAGTTTTTTTATCATAGTATTGACATTTTCCATCTTTAATTTGTCAATTAGAATATTACAGGCACTATTATCGCTTTGTACAATCATAAGTTCAACCAATTGACCGATAGTAAGTTCGGTGCCATCCGGAAGGTTATAGACAGAGCCACCCTCTACTGTATCTGCATGACGGATAGTAAACCGCTCGTTGAAATCCAGTTTTCCCTGATTCTTTTGGTTAAAGGCTTCAATCATAATCGGAATTTTAATCAAGCTCGCCGAAGCCATCTTATGGGAATTCAGAACTACATCCTGACCTGCCTGATTAAGCGGTCGTACATAGATAGCATATTGTGCTTCCTTTTGGGTGGAAAAATTCTTGACCTGTTCGCTCAGCCATTTGTCGGAAATCGGAGCGGCACTTACCAAATTGGGAAGAGCAGCCACATACATACAGAGTATTCCAAAGCATACCAAGATAGACAAAAACTTTTTCTTTTCGAGTAGGTTCCTGTTCATAAAAATAGCCTCCTTTTTATATGATAGGCTCTTATAAGCCTACCTAACCTTGTAACTCCGGCTTTGCTTACCGGCAATTTAAGAAAACATATAGGCATAAACAACAAGAAAGCAAATTTGGGCAATAGCAACAATAACACCATTTTTTATCATCGACTTAATATCTTTTGATTCGGCAAAGCCCATGGAGCTAAACATATTGGAGCCCGGATAAACAAAGTTAGCCACACGAGTTGCCACAACCAGACCAACTGACCAGGCTGCCATTGTTACGCCATACTGCGCTACCAAGTTACCGAACATATCATTAAGCATTTTTAATACGGCAACCGTGGCACCAGTCAGCCCAAAAGCGCCGGTTAACCCACCAATAATAGCGACAAACGGCTTACCGCCTAAATTGACCAGCGGCTGGAGAATAAGCGACAAGGCTTTGAAGCCGCCTGCTTGTTCAATAAAGTTCATAAACGGATCAAGAAATACAAACAAGATAAACAGGCCCACATTGCCGGCCATACCTTTTACAATAAGTTTAAATATCCTATCAAAGCTTAATCCGCCGGCCACACCAACAATCAGGGACAAACCAAGCATTACCACAATTACATAAGACGTTCCGGCTTTGGCGATGATGCCATAGACAACAGCAACAATAAAGGCCAATATAAATAACATACTCGTGTTAGTTTGCCTTGTGGTTGGTACAAATTGATTTACATTCTCCGGTATTTCATAAGCATTTGTATCCTTGGTCGCTTTTTGAATACGATGCACAACAATCCAGGTAGTAAGCAGCGTTACGGCCGCAATAGGCAAAGCGACTGTAAGCAGCATTTCGCCATAATTGGTGTGTGTCAATCCCAATAGTGTAATTACCGGCGGTGTAAATGGTCCCAGGATGAGCGCTTCTTCACCGCAGGCTTGAAACAATACACCAACTGTGCTGCGTGATAAACCGGCTGCCGCTGCAATCGGCAGTATAATCGGTGCCAAAATAGCATTGCCACCAGCCATGGTGCCTAATAAACCAACAACTACCAAGCAAGACAGTATCATGCCCAGCATGGCTTTATTTTCCGTGTCAACGCCAATACCATAAATGATTTTATGAACAAGTGTATGGCTGACTTTTGTTTCTGTTAACACTTCGCCAAGTCCCCGGCCCAGCATAATGATTAGGCCGACTAAAGCCAGAAATGAACCCATTGCCTTGGACATCACATTGCCAAAGGACACCAGATCCTGTCCGGTAATGATGGCCCCAATTACTACACACAATACCGTTACAGGCAAAGGGTCAAAATCCCGGAATACCAAAATAACATAAACTAATAAAGGCAGTAATCCGAGTAATCCCCACCAGATATTAAAATCGGCGGCTGCTCCCATATTTGATCGTCCTCCCTAATAGGTTTTTAGTTAATTTCCTGCCAGCCTTCGATGGCAGTAATCCCCAGCCCTGGTGCATCAGGAATAAGCAGTTCATTTTTCGTAAAACTTACGCCGCCTATGACAGGGTCTGCAGCTAATAACACTGCCGCATCCAAGTCCGATTTGGTTACAATTCGTTTCCCGGCACTCAAACTGGCGGCCGCTGTTATGCCGACTTTGCTTTCCAGCATGCAGCCCATCATACACTCAACCCCCATGGTTTCAGCCAAATTAGCAATTTTCAGCGCATTATGCAAACCACCTGCTTTCATAAGTTTTATATTAATGAGGTCACAGGCCCGCATTGCCAGCAACTGAAATACCTCATAAGGCCCGAAAGCCGATTCGTCGGCCATAATAGCAGTCTCCACATGATCAGTGACGTACTTAAGCCCTGCAAAATCATACGCCTTCACCGGTTGCTCAATTAACTCAATAGTAAGTCCCATGTCTTCAAAACGACGGATGGTACGTACCGCCTCCTTCGGTTTCCACCCCTGATTGGCATCAAGACGCAACTTAACATCATTACCAACGGCCTGCCTGATGGCTTTTACCCGTTGTATATCTAAGGCCACGTCAGTACCTACTTTGAGTTTTAGTTCCGTAAATCCGTCCTTTACTGCTTCCAGCGAATCGCGCACCATTTCATCCGGTGCATTTACGCTGATGGTCAGGTCGGTAGTCATCTTATTGCAATAGCCGCCAAACAACTTATACAGCGGAATATTATGCAGCTTACCAAATAAATCGTAAACCGCAATATCAACAGCAGCTTTCGCTGAGTTGTTATGTAACATCGCCGTATCGATAGTGGTCATAATTGTTTCAATATTATCCACATCCATGCCAATAAGCTTGGGCCCAATCGTGTCACGAATGGCGGCGATGACCGAATCCTGGCTGTCGCCGGTAATAACTGCGGTAGGCGGAGCATTACCATAACCGATTTCATCTGTATCGGCTATTACCTTGATGATGATATCTTCAGCCGAATTTACCTGACGCAAAGCAGTTTTAAATGGCTTTTTCAGGGTAACGCTGACCTTGCCAATTTTTATTTCACGAATTTTCATACCAAAACCTCCTTGTTTTAATTGTGTTTTATAATTTCCAAGACCAGACAAGCCGCCGTCTTTAGGTCGGAAATGTTGATGCTCTCAGCTTTTGTATGCACATTGGTCATACCAATCGCGATATCTACCGCTGCTATTCCATAGGCATTAAAGACATTGCAATCACTGCCGCCGCCTGTAGAAACCAGTTTGGGCTCAAGTTGCAGCGCCCGCATTGCAACGCTGCATTGCAACACTAGCGGCGTATCAGCAGGCAAGTGAAAAGCAGCATAGCTGCGTTGAATTTCTACTTTGGCTGTACAGCCAAAGCTACGGGTTGCCTCCTCGAAACACGCCTGCATGTGACGACTTTGGGTGTCAAGTTTCTCATTAGACAAACTGCGTGCTTCGGCTATGACTTCCACCTGGTCAGCAACGATATTCGTGGCTGTGCCGCCTTTGATTGTTCCCAAATTGGCTGTCGTATCGACGTCAATCCGCAGCAGCTTCATCCGGTCAATGGCGCGTGCGGCCACCTGAATAGCACTGATACCTTGCTCGGGATACATCCCGGCATGAGCTGCCTTGCCATATACTTGCGCCGAAATAACATCTTTCGCCGGCCCCTGTACCACGATGTTGCCTAGTGGACCATCAGCATCCAAAATAACAGCCTTACGGGCCTGAATTTTACTGTAATCAAGGTTTTTAGCACCAAACATGCCGATCTCTTCGCCAATTGTCAGCACAACTTGCAGCGTTCCATGGGCAATTCCTTGTTCCCGGATTTGCCGGACAGCCTCAAGAATGGCTGCTATTCCCGCTTTATCATCACCGCCTAAGATTGTAGTACCGTCAGAGGTAATTGTATTACCGTTTACAATTGGTTGAATGTTTTCACAAGGTGCTACTGTATCCATGTGACAGCAAAACATCAACGGGTCAGCTGCCTTGGTACCAGACAGAGTCGCAATAATATTACCGGTATTACCTTGTACAGCTACACCGGCTTGGTCGGTTTCAACTGTAAATCCAAGGACTGTCAATTCTTTTTTCATATGCGCAGCGAATGCGGCCTCTTGCAGGGAAGGACTGGCGATCTTAGTTAGTTCAATAAATTGGTCTACCAAACGTTGCGTATTAACATTTTCCAAATAATTCACTCCCAGTTTCGCATCGACATAAAAAACCCAGCAAAATGAACCTCCCGCCAGGAAGGCACATTTTGCTGGGTTTTATTTACGTCTATGCCTATTTATAAGCAGAGCATACATATAGATAAAGCAGCAAAACTAAATAATTCTTATATTCTGTTTTAACTTATTCGCTGCTCGTTTGGAAAATCCTGCAACCGATTGAACAAATTCTTACAACTATTAAAGCTATATAACATTTTTTGCATGCCTTCCTTGCTGAATATTGACAAATTGCTTTTGTGCATCTTTATAGGCAACCAAGATTGCTTTCTGTGAAGAACCGAAATAACGATCTTCGATTTCTTGCCTGATGATATCTGTATCATCTTGGATGTTTTTACCGACAAGTAAATTGCGAATAAATTCATTTGTTACACTAAGGGTAGTTGAGGCATCACATGCTAAAATATCACCAGTTTGTCTATTAATAACAAAACCGATAAAAAATTGTCCAAACTGAATTGTAATTGCATTATTATGCTGTGTTTTTGCACTGCCGGCAATATATATGGTATCTTTCGCAAACATGGTTATCTCCCCTTAATTCAAAAGCATTTTTCATGTTTGCTTTGCAATTCGACAATAGAAAAAATTTTCCTTCCCGCTTTTGTATAATACACTGTATACAATATTTGACCACCATAAGGGGACTATCATCCTCTCTGGTTACTAAATACAGGGGGGTATCGCCATCACAAATTCATGTACCAGCACCGCCGGTTCCTGGCAAGTCATGGCCTCTGACATGATGCAGCAACCCTTCGCTCCACTTTCCAAGATCCCCTTCACGCTGTTACTGGTAATCCCGCCAATAGCAAAAACCGGCAGGGAAACTGCCTGGCAGACTTGCCGCAAAAAGGACAACCCCCGGGGCGGGGTCCCTTTTTTGCAATCTGTGGCAAAAATATGTCCAGCCACGATGTAGGCCGCCCCCAAAGCCTCTGCTTCCTCAGCTTCTGCAACCGAGTGGACCGACGCCCCGACAAGCAGGGAATGTGCTCTCTTCTGATAAGCTCGTAAGGCCGGCAGCGACAATTGCAGATGGGTAAGCTTCATTTTCTCGGCAACCGTGCTGTTTTGATGGAGAATCAGGAGCACTCCATAGCGGTCACATATTTCTTTCACTTTCCAGGCCAGTTGCTCATAGGACGGCAAATCCAAATCTTTTTCCCGCAGCAGTACCGCATAGGGCTTTGCCTGGGCCAATTGCTGAATGCGGTACAGAAAATTTTCCTGACACAGCTTGCGCTGAGTCACACAAATCAACATCTGCGCGCTACACTCTCACATAGTCGGTATAAACCGGTTGGAGCCCTCTGCCAAGAATCATCTGATGAACCTCTGCTACACTGCGTGGATCGGCAATCTCAAATTGCTCATCGCCCTTTTCTTCCTCTTTGTGTCCCCCGACACCAACACTAACCCCGGAGGAGATTTTGGTAGCCGCCATCCCAATGACATGATCGCGAAACCCGGCCCGCTCCCGGGTGGAAATCGTAATTCCGGCAAAAGGCATAAGCAGACGATAAGCCAGCATAACCTGCAATAGTTGTCTTTCGTGAACATCATTAGAGTTGTTCTTCGCATTGTTAACATAGGGCCGCAAGCGGGGAGTCGAAAAGGAAATTTCCGCATGGGGATATTTCTGCTGCAGAAAGTAGGCGTGCAGACCAACAGCAAAAGCGTCCTTCCGAAAGTCATCCAAGCCCAGCAATGCACCGAAAGCTACACCCCGCATGCCTCCCTGCAAAGCCCGCTCCTGGGCATGAAAGCGATACGGATAAATTCGTTTTGGACCACGCAAATGCACCTGCTCATACTTATCCGGATTATATGTCTCCTGATAAACGCAAACAAAGTCGGTCCCGCATTTATGCAGGTACGCATACTCGTCGCTATTTAAGGGGTAAATCTCGATCCCTACTGTTGTGAAATATTTGGCCGCTAATTTGACGGCCTCCCCAATATATTCAACCCCAGACTGATGACGGGATTCGCCGGTAAGCAGTAAAATTTCCTGCAGTCCTGTTGCAGCTATCGTTTTTAACTCTTCTTCGATTTCCTCCAAAGAAAGCTTAGCCCGGTTAATGCGATTGTGGCAGTTAAAGCCACAGTAGACACAATGATTTTCACAATAGTTGGCAATATAAAGCGGCGTAAACATTTGGATAGAGTTACCAAAATGTTTACGGGTCTCTGCAGTGGCTTTCGCCGCCATTTCCTCCAGGCAATCTGTCGCCGCCGGCGACAGAACCGCTCGATAATCATCAATAGAAAGTCTTTCTATCTGTAATGCTCGCTTCACATCTTCGACTGTATAGTGCTGATAATCATATGTTTTCACCAAAGCCGTGACTTTTTCCATTATGTCTGAATCAATAACTTCCATTCCTTCCATATAAGCCATATGATTTGTCTGGCATGTCATCTTCATCACTCCTCCAAAAATCCGGTTAATGGACTGGATGCCTCCGCCTGACCAGTCAAAATACGCCCCAGCCCGGCTAAATACGCTGCCCGCCCTGCCTCAACGGCCTGTTTAAAAGCTCTTGCCATTTGAGCAACATTACCTGAGGTAGCAATAGCCGTATTACACATCACCGCGTCTACCCCCATTTCCATGGCTTCACACGCTTGCGATGGCCGGCCGATTCCCGCATCGACAATGATTGGCAGCTCGATTTCCTCCACTAGAATGCGGATGAAATCTTTTGTACACAGCCCTTTGTTGCTACCGATCGGTGCCCCCAGGGGCATGACTGAAGCCGCCCCGGCATCAACTAATGCACGGGCTACATTCAGATCCGGATACATGTAAGGCATTACAATGAATCCTTCGCTGGCCAGAATCTCCGTGGCCTTGATTGTTTCATAGTTATCTGGCAGCAGGTATTTAGAATCATGAATGACCTCCAGTTTGATAAAGTCCCCGCAGCCTATTTCCCGGGCCAGCCGGGCAATGCGGACAGCTTCCTCGGCGTTTCTGGCACCGGAAGTGTTCGGTAAGAGCGTAATTCCCTTAGGAATGTACTCCAGAATATTCTCCTGACCGCCGACATTGGCACGGCGCAAGGCCAGTGTCACCATTTCCACTTCACCATGTTGTATTACCGCCTGGGTCATTTCCAGTGAAAACTTACCAGATCCCAAAATCAATCGTGACTTAAATTCATGTCCCCTAATCACAAGTTGATCGTTCATCCTAAGCACCTTCCTCATATTTCTTCTATTCCCACTAACAGCCGTAAAATCATATTGGCCTGATGTCCGGCACAAATCTGCACTCTGGGAGCCATTAACCCTGAGCCGATTCCGGCGCCGTTTTCAAGGTCACCACATACATACAGCCGCTTAAGGGGTCTTATTGTTTTGATCAAATTGGAACTTGCAAACCCGGCCATGCCTGAAGCGGCAACAATTTTGATCTCTGGCAGTTTTTCCAAAGCTGTATTCACCAGCATCGCCTTAGCATTTGGTTTATCAAACGCCTCACACAGAATTTCGTAGCCGCAGAACAGTTCTGCCACATTGCCTGCTTCTACCCGTACGGTACGGGTTTCAATTTGAATGAACGGATTAATTTCTGCCAGTTGGCTTTGCAAAGCCAGGGTTTTTGTCATTCCCAGATGACGTATGTAGTAGCATTGCCGGTTCAAATTGCTGGGTTCGACAATATCAAAATCAACCAACAGCAACTGCCCAACGCCAATTCTCGCCAGCATAACCGCAATATTGGAACCCAGCCCTCCTAAGCCGGCAATGGCTACGCGACCCTGTTTCAACTTTTTATGTACTGCCGGCGTATGCCGTGCCATCATCATGCTTTCCAGTTCGTCCTGGGCAGGCATAGTGCCTTTACGGATGATCGTCAAGGAATCCTTTTCCGTCAAAGGACAGTCACTGTCAATCTGAAAGCCATTTAAAATAACAATGTCGGTATCATTTCCCAGCTGCGCCCGTGCTTCAAAAGCGGTACGACAAGCGATCAGGCGCTTTTTCCCATTGACCTCAATCTGCACTTTCAACCACCACCTACAAAGCGAACGATTTCCAAAGTATCTTGTTCTGAAAGCCGAATGCTTTCATACTCTGCTTTAGGGACAATCACCCCGTTGTGCTCCACCGCAATGCTTTTGCAATCAAATTGCTCTGCCGTTAAAAACTCAAATAAAGTCTGCTCTTGTTCCAGCAGAATTACCTTACCGTTTAGTTTCACTACTCCCCCCCCTATTTCTGGCATAAAAAAACACAAAATGAGAATGACACCCTTTCGGTGGTGTCCCCCATTTTGTGCTCTTTTTCAATTTTTAATTAATATAACAATAACACGTTTCATACGACAAATCAAGAGTTCGGTTTTAGTTACTTATAGTATCTTATCTAAGCTGGGCAGCAATATCATATCTACCAATTTCTTTGAGTTTTTCTCTAGCCTCTTCTAATGTTTTTCCGAGCACTGTCTTCTGCATATTCTGCGTAGTTATCAAGACATATTCACCATTGAAATCAGCTATTTGCTCACTCATATCGCTATTTACCCAAATAGTCGGAGCCCCAGACATAGCAATACCCCTCTTTTATTTTGACCTTAACCTTCGACAAAAGTTAACTCTTCCCTGCAAATGCCCTTACATATCAGGAAATTTGTAAATAGTAGTGCGGAAATATATTGACAACCATCCATTAGGTGACTATAATAACGATAATAAAAGAAATTTACCGGTGATGACGGAAAAAAGTAATTCAGTACTTTTCATTCAGAGAGCTAGTGGTTGGTGCGAACTAGTTGAAACTACCGGGTGAAGTTCCTTCCCGAACCGCAGGCTGAAAATTATAGTAGGCTTTGCCGTAATGTCTACGTTACAGACTTAAAGTAGATCTTAGGATTTAAACAGGGTGGTACCGCGGCTTTTTCGCCCCTTAGGTACTTCCCTTTTTTATTTGCTTAAGATCCAAAATGGGTGGTACCACGGTAACTATCGTCCCTCGGCCAGAGGGGCGATTTTTTCACGAAAATCCTATATTTCAGGAGGTTATTATGCATATTCCTTTCATTATTGTTTGCCTGTACATCGTCTTATTATTTTTGATAAGTTATTATGCTAAACGTCGCTCTGCCGGCAGTGCAACAAACTATGTTCTTGCCGGCAGACAGCTTACTACCCCACTCATCACCGTATCGATTGTGGGGCTTGCCGTTGGCGGCGCGTCCACAATCGGTGTAGCCGAGCAAGCCTATAAGGTCGGCCTTTCTGCCGGTTGGTATACCACTGCCTGGGGGCTGGGCGCCATTGCCATGGGTATGCTGGTGGCCAAAAAATATCGTGAATTAAATATCACCACAATCCCCGAATTACTGGGCCGCTATTATGATAACAAAGGAATGATTGCAGGAATTGTCTGCCAAATAGTCATTCAATTGGTGATAATGTCCCTCCAGTACGTAGCTGGCGGCAGTATCCTTTGTGCCCTAATGCCCGAAATTTTCACCCTAACCTCAGGTATGCTGACAAGCGCGGTTGTATTTATTGGTATTACATCCCTTGGTGGCATGTGGTCTGCCAGCTTATCCAATCTTTTAAATGTTAGCTTAAAATATATCGGTATTATCCTCGCCACCATTGTCGGCGTAACCCATGCCGGTGGTCTGGCAAACATTAAGGCCCAGCTGCCAGCCAATGTACCCTACATGGATTTTTTTGACGGTGTCGGCCTTGTAGGCATTATTACCTGGATTGTGGTATTAATAACTGTTAACCTGTCACTGCAAAGCATTATTCAGATATCACTGGGAGCCAAAGACGTACGGACAGCGCAGCGCGGCTTTATTATCGGCGGATTGATGATGCTGCCTATCGGCTTCGTTAGCGCCTTAATGGGAGTCATGGCTAAGTCCATGTTCCCTGATGTCACTCCGGCCTTGGCACTCCCGATGACGATTATGTCCTTAGACCCTGTTCTTGCCGGTATCACTTTGGCTGCGCTGTGGGCAGCCGACGTATCCACTGCCTGCAACCTGCTGCTTAGCTCAGCAACCTTGTTTTCACAGGATATTTATAAAAAATTCTTTAACCCTGCCGTGAGTGAAAAAAGCTTTCTTAGAGTCACCAAAGGGGCTGTAGTATTTCTAGGCTTACTTACCCTGCTGTTAGCCATGACCATCAGCGGTATTATTAATACCCTTATGATCGGCCTTAGCCTTACTGCTGCCTTCAGCGTTATTGTATTATTTACCCTTTTCGCGCCGCGCCTTTGCCGGAAAAATTCCGCCTTTTACACAATATTGACCGGTGTGGCCGTATTAATTTTATGGCAAACCACCCCAGCCATCCGCATCTTCCCCCATGTTATCTATCTTGAGTGGCTGGCCTGCCTTGGCACCTTTTTCTTAACCTATATGCTTGACCGGGCGCCAATAGCCAGCAGTGAATGATTATAGACCTAAATATGCTTTTTCAACCTCAGGGTTTTTTAAAAGATTTTTTCCTGTTCCAGATAAAACAATATGTCCCAATTCAATGACATGAGCATGATAAGCAGTTTCCAAAGCTAAGGCGGCATTTTGCTCAACAAGTAAAATAGTTTTTCCTTGGTTGATAATTTCTTTAATAACACGAAAAACCTCTTCCACCATAATAGGTGCAAGACCCATTGACGGCTCATCCATCAGTAGCAGTTCAGGATTTGCCATTAAAGCCCGCCCCACAACCACCATTTGCTGTTCACCGCCGGAAAGAGTGCCTGCCAATTGGCCAAGGCGATCTTTCAGTTTGGGAAACAAACTGAATACCCAGTCATAATCGCGCTTAATACCGGCTTTATCTTTGCGTGTATAAGCTCCTAATTGCAAATTTTCGGCAGTTGTCATATCAGGGAATACATGTCGACCTTCAGGAATAAGAGAAATTCCCCGCCGAACAATTGCCGCTGGAGAAAGTTGGGAAATATCTTCTCCGTTCCACAATATTTGTCCGGTAGTTGGTTTCAATATTCCAGCAATACAATTTAAAGTCGTTGTTTTACCGGCCCCATTAGCGCCAATCAAGGTAGTTATCTTTCCAGTTTCAGCTCTAAAAGTAATATCATGGAGAACTTCCGTAGCTCCATAACCGGCTTTAATTCCTGTTAATTCAATCATTCATGGCTCCTTCTTTCCCAAATAGGCGCGAATTACTTCGGGGTGAATGCGAATATCTTCCGGATTACCTTCCGCGATTTTTTTACCATGATCCAATACAGAAATAGTATCACATATATTCATGACTAATTTCATGTCATGTTCAATAAGTATGATCGTATAACCGTTCTCACGCAAAGTCGACACAAATTGTAATAAATTTGCTTTTTCCGTGGGGTTCATTCCTGCGGCAGGTTCATCCAGTAAAATCAGTTTGGGTTTTGCTGCTATGGCTCTGGCAAATTCGATTAGCCGCTGCTGACCGTAGGAAAGATTTTTTACAATTTCCGCGGCTTTGGCTTCCAACCCCACAAAGGCCAGTGCTATCAACGCCTCCTCCCTGGTTTTCTTTTCCCAAATACGAGCAAATTCAGTATTTAGGATAATAGAGAAAACAGGCGTAGGAGTATGCACATGTTGACCAATCATAACATTTTCTAAAACTGTCATATTTTTAAACAACCGAATGTTTTGAAAAGTACGGGCAATGCCCATTGATACAAGCTTATGGGGTTTTTGGCGGGGCAAAAGCTTTCCTTTCAATAAAACACTGCCTTGATCAGGACTAATCATCCCGGTTATAACATTAAAGAGTGTTGTTTTACCGGCACCGTTAGGACCGATAATCCCGTGTACTGTACTTGCAGTGACAGAAATTGATACCTTGCTCAATGCCTGCAAGCCGCCAAACCACTTTGAAATATCATTTATGTGAAGCATTGAAGATGTATTCATAAGCTCCTCCTATGGACGTCCTGACGGCTTGACAGTATTTAGCCGTGCAACAATACGTATTTTCCTTTCTTGTATCAGTCCCGCCAATCCCTGAGGCATATAAATCACGGTAAAAATCAGAATAACCCCGTAAATGATCAGTCGATAAGCTTGAAAAGCGCGTAATGCTTCCGATAAAATTGTCAGCATAAATGCCCCGATAACAGCTCCTGAAATAGACCAGCTGCCACCGATGACCGACATACACAAAAATCCCACTGAATCCTCAAAAGTGAAATTATCCGGACTGGCAACGCCTGAAAAACATCCGTATAACGCACCGGCAATTCCGGCATACATCGCACTGATAATAAAGGCTGCTATTTTATAGCGGTTTATCGGTACGCCCATAGCTTCTGCCGCTAATTCATCTTCACGAATGGCAGAAAACGTGCGCCCAATTTTTGATTGCGCAAGACGGTACGCAATATATGTCCCCAGCAGCAGGAAACTCATAATTAGATAATAAAAGTCTTGTTCGGAAGATAGCTTTATGCCAAAAAATTCCGGCAGCGGAATTCCGGTCAGTCCGGCTGCGCCCTTAGTTACTGGCGTCCAATTTAACAAAATCAGGCGAATAATCTCACCGAAGCCAACAGTTGCCAACACCAAATAAGGGCCTGATAATTTCATGGCCGGAATTCCGATAACAGCGCCGCCGACAGCGCAGGTAATCAATACCAACGGCAACGTCAGCCAAAAACTAAATTGCAGATTAAACATGAGAAGCGCCGATACATACGTGCCGATGGCAAAATACCCTGCTTGTCCCATAGATACCTGCCCGGTATAGCCAAAAAGCAAATTCAAGCCAAGAGTTATCAACGTATAAATACCCGCCAAATTAATAATGTGCAAATAGTAATTGTTAGTAAGAACCATTGGCACAAGGCCTATCAGTACAACAACAACTAGAAAAATTTCTTTGGTGCTGCTTAGTACTTTACGCATCAGTACACCACCTAGTTAAACTTTTTGTCTTGTTTTTTGCAAGAATAAACCAGTAGGTTTGAGCCACAATACAAGAATGAGCAGAGCAAAGGTAATTGCATCCCGGTAACCGGAACTAATTTGACCACCGGCTAAAGACTCTACGACTCCCAGAAAGAAGCCCCCCGCTATCGCTCCGGGAATATTTCCCAAGCCACCAATTACTGCGGCGACAAAGCCTTTTAGACCGATGCCCACACCCATATTGAATGTTATAAAAAATACAGGAGCAACTAATATTCCTGCTGCAGCCCCTAAGGCAGAGCTTGCCGCAAAAGCTATTGCATCACTTCTTTCCGCATCAATGCCCATTACGATTGCTGCATAACGGTCTTGCGCCACGGCCCGTAAAGCCCGCCCTTCGTTTGTATATTTTAAAAAAACCTGTAAAATCAACATCAGCAGAATTCCAATAGCAATAATCAAAATGTCTTGTGGTGTAATACTCAACATACTAAATTGGATTGGGTTATTGCTAACAGGCGATGGAATGATTTGGGCATCCGCTCCCCAAATGATAAGCGCTATATTGCGCATAATAATAGCTACGCCCAGTGTAGCGATAACTACGTTAATTTCCGGTGCTTGCCTTTTCTGCAGTGGACGGAGAATGAAGAATTGCACCATAATTCCTATCACAGCCAAGGTAATCATTGAAATACATAATGATACGCTGAAGCCGAAATTCATAATCTGGAAAAAAGTAAAACCAATAAACGCTCCCAGCATTACAATATCACCCTGAGCCCAATTCAATACGCCGGCGGAAGCATATGTCAGGCTAAAACCTAAAGCTACCAGCGCATAAATCGCTCCAATTGGTAATCCATTTAAGATGTATTGCATAAACACTTCTCCTAATACTTTATTTGATGAAGCTTGCCAAACACCTGATTAATTCGTTGAAACGGTTTGAATCAGTTCATAGATATTGCCCTTAATTGCGGTAATTAACAAATGCTTACCGATGTCATTACCCTTGTCATCAAACTGGGGATTTCCCGTAACAAGTTTCAACCCTGTTGTTTTGGCGATAGCATCCCTTAAAGCATCCGGTTTGTTGCTATTTGCTTTCTTTACCGCATCTGCAAGTATATACACTGTATCATACGCTTGAGCAGCATGAGGAATAGGATCTTCCTGATACTGATTTTTGTACTTATTTACAAACTCGCTAACTTTTTGGTCAGGAGAACTCGGCAAGAATGTTTGCGTAAGAATCAGACCTTGTACCGCATCGCCGCCCAATTCAATTAACTTTTGCGCCGCCATTCCGGAAGCACCGAACAGTTGCACATTCAGTCCGAGTTGTTTCGCTTGTTTGGCAATCAGTGCGGCATCGTTATATAATCCCCACATGAAAATAGCTTGCGCTCCGCTGTCTTTAATGGAAAGAAGTTGAGGTTTAAAATCCTTGTCGCCGTTATTATATGTAGACTTATTAGTAAGCTCCAAACCTTCTTTTTGTGCAGCAATAAGCAATAGTTTTTCACCGCTTTGTCCATAATCGTCAGCTGCAGTTAATGTAGCAATTTTCGTTACCTTGGTAACATCCTTGGCATATTTTAGCAGTGCATTTGCCTGAAATTCATCATTAACAGCTGTGCGAAAAACCCACTTATTGCCTTGCTCCGTAATCGAAGCTCCTGTAGATCCTGCTGTAAGCTGGGGAATACCGCTTCTTTGCGTAATAACCATATCTGCCAGGGTTGCCGAGCTGTGAATAGCTCCGATAATTACATTTACTTGTGATTGCTGAATCAGCTTGTTAGTTGCACTGGCTGATTTGGTAGGATTGCCTTCATCATCTTCAAAATAAGCTTCCAATTTCCAGTCACCGGCCAACTTTTGAGCATTAATCTCATCCACCGCCAATTGAATTGCTTTCCGCTGCCCCTGACCTAATTGAGCCGCACCGCCGGATTCAGGACCGATAACGCCGATTTTGAGAACTTTTTGTGATACTGTATTGCTGCATCCGGTTAGCCCTACTAAACTGGTGACGACCAAAAGAACAACCAATATCATCCCGATAATTTTTTTGTTTTTCACGTTTTTTCTCTCCTTTACTTTTTGTTGAACTAATTTTGCTGAAGCTGTAAAATCACCTGAATTAAATGGTTTACCAAATGTTTATGATATTTTTCGCCTTTTTCAGCCGAGGCTTTGCTGGGTTTGCCTGTAGTACCGCCTGCAGCATCAATAGAGTTTCTCATCTCTTTGACAGTGCTGGGAACATAACACAAAGTATCGCCGGTGAAAGACGGATCACAGGAATAAAGAGAATTTTTAAGCACCGGATTGTCAACGGCCTTACTCATATCAACCAAATCCGGATGCCTATACAACATATGAGATGTTTCAATTTCGTCCGAATGACCTACTGATTCAAATTGAAGGTCATCCATAATGTCTTTGGACATAAACGCCGGATCAAATAACACCACTTTTACGCCTAATTGACGTTGTGCTTTTTCAGCAGCCACTTGCATCCAGGCAATATTAACTATACGATGTCCGTTAATGATGACAAACTTTTGAAAGCCGTGAACCTGCAGCGAATCAATAATATCATATAAAACCTCAATCAAAACTTCAGGACGGAAGGTTATCGTTCCCGGAAGCGCCATATGGTGGGGACTCCAACCAAACCAAAGGGGTGGAGCAACAACTGTTTTTGTTTGTTGTGCAGCATCTTCTGCCAGCGTCATAGCTACCATAGTATCAGTCCCTAGTGGCAAATGATAGCCATGTTGTTCCGTACTTCCCACTGGTATAATGATGACATTTTTTCCGTTTTTTCGAAGTTTGTCTAATTCTTTCCATGAATTTTCCTGTAACCAAATACTCAAAATATTTCATCCTCCTCACACCATCTGGCTCCACGTATTTAAAATAGATCCTATAAGGTATACTACTGATTTGGCCAGAGTATCCAAATTCCGGATTACCAAACAACCTGAAAGGCATTTAGCCCGTCTTAGTTGGAAAAATAATAGTAAACTTTGTTCCTTGACCGGTCTCTGATTGTACTTGAATGGTTCCTGCATGCCGCCGTACAATTCCTGCACAAACAGAAAGCCCCAACCCTGTACCGTTGGCTTTCGTGGTAAAGAAAGGGTCAAATATTTTATTCAGGTACTCTTTGCCAATTCCACAGCCACAGTCTTTAACAAATAAGTGAACCATATCGTCCCTGACACTTGTTTCGATAGTAAGGGTTCCATGCCCGCTCATAGCTTCCAGACCATTCCTAACAAGATTCAAAATCAATTGTTTAATTTCTTTGTCATCTAGTAATAGATCGGGACACTCCTTGTCTAACACCATTACTAGTTCAATATCCCGTTTATTTGTATCACTTACTATTAGGGGAGTAATTTGCTTTATAATAGTATTTAAATTTTGCGATTTTCGTTCTATTGCCTTGTTGTTAGCTAGGGAAAGGAAATTGGTAATAAGCTGCTCGACTCGCTCCAATTCATTCAAAACAATAGTAAATTGTTCTATCATATCACTCGGAACCTTTCGGCTAAAAAATTGCAAGTAGCCTTTAATAACCGTCATAGGATTTCTAACTTCATGTGCTACCCCTGCTGCCATTTCATTTACCAGATTGAATCTATCTAATTTTGCTATTTCCGCTTTCATGCGTTCATATTCCGTAATATCGTAAAACACTCCCATAGCACCAATAGTATTTCCGTCTTTATCAAGTATCGGAACGGCATTGGAGACAACCACCCAATCAAGACCGGTTTCAATGCAATTTAATATTTGTTTTCCATTGAGAGCGCTATAACCAGCGGTACTTTCCCAAGCTACTCCCAAACACTCTGAGATATATCTGCCTGATTTACCGATACATTCTTCTTTTTTTAAATCCGGGAGAAATCTTTGAATGAAAGCCGAGTTAATAGTCTCGATAATTCCTTCCTTATTTAATATAAAAATGCCAAGAGGGCATAATTCAATTAATTGGTTTAGTTGTCTAGACCAGCTTTTAACTTCCGATTGGGCCTTTTTCTTTTCATCTATGTCTTGAGCATAAACTATTAAACCGTCTTCTACTGGACACGCCCGGATTTCCAGCCATTTCTTTTGAATAGTAGCAAAGGTTTCAAAACACACCTCTTTACGTTCCGATATTGCCTTATGATATTCATGATCAAATCTATTCCCAATAGCTTCCGGAAATATATCCCATATGACCTTGCCTAAGAGTTCTTCACGGCTATAACCCCATAATACTTCTGCAGCAGAATTAATGTAGGATAATCTCCAATTCTTGTCATACGCATAAATCGGTATACTAATATTTTCAATAATATCGCCAAGCTTTGGTCCGGGATTCTCGCTAAGCATATATTTCTCGCCCTCCTACACACTACCCCAACTTTATCGATACAATATCTGTATGTTAATATATTCCTGGAATATTATCTATTTCCTCCCAATGTATTACAAAAAATGACTATTTTTTTGTAATACTGCAAGATGCAGCAATAAAATTATAATATCACTATAGAAGCCACCTAGTTTTATAGCTAGGTGGCTTTTTGTTGCAATGTGTGTTTTTGTTTGACGGTTACCCTAATTCCAATCCGTTCTAGAGTTTAATCTAAACCGTTATAGCACCCAACTCTTTCTAACTTTTCTCAATCTGGCAAAGCTGGGTTTTATACACTGGAAATCCAGAAATTGGATCACGGTTGTTAAAATCACATACTTCGTTTATATTACCCTCCTGCCATTCGGCAACTTGGATCGGTGTCCCCCCGCCCATATTAGCTTCTACTGAACCGCGTACAACCCGTTCAGTAATGCAGGCATATAATGAAATTTGGCCTCTTGCTGTTTTAACCTTAACTTTATCTCCTTGCGCTATTCCTCTCGCCTTTGCATCATCGGGATGCATAAGTACCTCAGGCTTTGGCTGAAGCTTCACTAACCCGGGTATGTTAAGGTGCTGGGAACGAAAGGTAGAATGAATACGGGCTCCGGTATTCAAGATAAGCGGATACTCACGGTAAACTGCCAAGTTCATCCATAGACGCTTCAAAACAGCCGCGGCCAGAGTGACTGACTAACGCCTCCGGACCATGCTTATCACAAATGGCCAGTATTTTTTCTGTCATGAAGGTTAGAGCTTCATCCCAACTCGCCTGACGAAACTTTCCTTTCCCCCTCAGGCCAGTTCGCAACAATGGCGTTTTAAGCCGATCTGGCGAATATACCACTTCCGCAGCATGTTTACCGCGTACGCATAGCGACCCAAACGGAGCATTGGCGAGCGGCTTAATTTCCGTAAGTCGTTCATTTTCTACTGACACCTCAACAGCACAACCGCCAGGACACACGCCGCATATAGCCGAATGTTTTCTGTTTTTTGAGTTCAAAATCATCACTCCTATCTGTGCGCACGTTGCGCACTTCATATATATTTCACAGAAATACATCGCTCCTGCGATGCGATGTAAGACAACCGACTTACCTCACGCGAAAGCCTCTAGGGGACAACAACATGTCGGTAAATTTAGGATTAGACAGCGCCTGCTATCGAGTGGCCTAGCATAGTCAGGCCATATACGGTAAAGCCTGTTGACTGAATCCGGGTCTGTGGCTGAGTGCGCTGCCGGACAGTATTCCAAGTTCTCATTTCGCTTCATCCGCCTCATCAATAAAGTCCTCAAAGCCGAATATTTTGACATGCAACATAGCCTTTTTCAAAAAGGGATTGCTGCAAAGTTGGGTCTAAACCAGGAAATAGAACTTAGATCAGTGGTGTCAGTGGACCTGTCCCCACGACAGGTCCGAGTCGTACATACGGAAGTTCCTGATGAGTAGGCATGGTCACTTTATAGCCCCCCGACTACTTTGCTGACCACTTCGCAGGTCTACTTTTCGCCGCCTTCCCCGAGCTTCGTACACCTGCAGGATAATCTGCAGATGCACGTCGGAGTATTAGGGATGGTTTGCCAGTATTCAATCCATAGTAGGTTCTTCTCCTACCAATTTAAATGCAGAATTCGGTTTTTCCGCCTGGTTTTATTGCACATTTCTGCGCAGATTGTCCAGGAACAGTGCGCACGCCTCCAAAAGCTGAAAAGCCGGGCGATATTCTTAAAATCTGTAAACTCGCTACGCTCAAACAGTACGGATTTTTTAACGGAATACCGCCCGGATTTTCTCCTGCGGAACGCTTTTTCCGGCAAAGGCCGGGGGGTTACGGGAGTTACGCGGTGTGCCTTCACCCTAACACTCAAATCTTTCTAGCCTAAGTTTCGAGTATAATCCCCGCAAGCATTGGCAATGCTGGATTGTTTTTAAAAATTTGGTCACTACTTCCTTGAACCAACCTTAGATTTAATTCTTTTTAGCGGATCTTTAACTCCTAATAATTTGTAAATTCCAGCATGCTCCGTCTCAGGGCGGCCTGAGACGCGAATATGATGAATGGTGTCATCCGCGCCCGTTAAAATAACAGTTGTTCTTTGGTGTGTCGATAATATGGAACGAATCGTACGCCATTCCTTGTTCATGCTGCCATTTCTCAATGTATGTTCGATGCTGACCAGTAGGTGGTAGGCTAATATGCTGATAAACAAATGAGCCTTCGTGCGTTCTGCTGTCTGGTGGTATACTGGGCGAACGCCCAAATCAGTCTTAAGATCACGAAAAGCTGCCTCTATATGACTTAAAGTCATATACTGATGCCAAATTTCAGAAGCATTCAACGCGGTGTGAGTGGTTTCAATAACATAGCATCCTGTTAGCAAAGAACGTTGTTGGCGTGTAGGCTTTTTATCCCAGTCAATCCGCTCTACTTTACTGTTATTTTCACTGTACACAAGTTGAATGGTGTAATGACGTTGTATCGAAGCATATTTTGCTTTAATTTTGCCAATCCGTTCGCCAACCTTATCAGCTTTGATGATGCTGCCTTTTAAAACGGAACGATTGAGTTTTACCATATCTTCAAGAAAACGTTTTTCCTTTAGTGCATCAATGGCTTGTTCTTTTTCTTCCCTACCTTCACTAAACACTAAAACCCTGCTGGTTTCTGCAAGTTCAATTTTTTTCAGGTATATGGTCTTATTCCGTTTTTGATCTTCCGGCATTTCAAGTTTTTCAAAACTTGCTCTGGCATTTTCAAATTCAGCCTCATATTCTTTTTCTACCTGGCGTCGTTCAATAATGGTATATGAATACCCATACGCTTGCAGAAGTTTAATATTATCCTTTGTTGCAATGCCTCGGTCCATAACAATGGTTGGCAGCATTTTCGGCAGTACGGATTGACTGTCTTGCTGCAATCGCTTCAGAATATCAGCAAGAGTTTCAGGCTCTGACTGATTTCCGCCATATATATGACTAAATACAGGAAACCCTTGGGAGTTTACCGCCAATGCCAGTGTGACTAAAGGACAGTCCGAACATTTCGATTTACACTTGCCACGATGAGCTAACCTGTTGCCAAGGGCATTGCCCTCAAAATAGGTATTGGTAAGGTCATATAAAACAAGCATGGACGTGAACGAGAATAGATTGCCTTCTATTTCGCTAAGTTTACGCTCAATGCGTTCTTTATGTTCATACAAAATATCCGCAATGCCATAAAATGAGTCTTTTCCAAGACCACGCAAGCAAACCTTTGTCATTTCGGGCAAAGAACTATTGTTTTGAAACCAATTCCAAGTGGCATAATCACTCCCGGGAGCGATAAGCCGGCCTAAAACCACAGCTTTAGCTAATGATGCCTCTTTATCATCCAAGCCACACCCAGCCAGAATTTCATCAAACTGGAGTCTTTGCCAAAATGTGTTACCAACAAGCTCGGCCCCTAATGACCGGCTAATACCCGTTTCTACAGAGTTTAAATCAATTTCGGCAATATCGGCTGCCGCCTTTCGTTCCTCTTTCTCCAGTTGTTTATTGGCAATAAAATCATGCCTCTTTATAATTTGATCAGCCAACGCACTTAATTCTGCATTATCCTCAATTATTGACTCTTGGCCTGATAATCGAGTCTCTAAAATAGCGGCCAATTGTTGCCATTGACTTTTAGGAATATCAATAGTGCCAAGATGCATAATGATACGCTGACGAGGACCTTTTTCCGTTTTGTATGCTTCGACTAGCCGATGAGTAATGTATTCTGTTTTGGTTTTTTTATTAATTGTTTTATATGCTCGAATAAACATATTACCATTATAGCGCATGTCAACGGTACGTTCAATATACTATACTAAATTTTAGGTCACTACTTTTTTAACATTGAGTTATCCACACAACAAAATCAAGGCTTGGCGGGATCTAAGTGGCAATTTTGGCTGTTTTTTTACTGTTTTACTCGAAACTTGGGTTAGGGACAAGTAACCTGTCCCCTGTCAGGGATTGCAGCAGAGTTGGGTCTAAACCAGGAAATAGAGCTTAGGTCAGTGGTGTCAGTGGACCTGTCCCCGCGACACGCTATGTCCCCGCGACACGCTATTCTGCTAACGAAGGCTTCCTAAAATGAGTACACATCGTAATTTCGAACACAAAAGCCTTTGTCTTAGGCACTTATCATGGATGTCTGGGACGGCATCATTTACAAGCGCAGGTGTCGGGGGGACAGGTCCGTTGACACACAAATAAGCAAATGGTAAACTCTGGGGGTAGCGGCAAAGATATACTCGAATAAAAATCCAAACGCAGATTTACCACATCATGTATGAATAATAGCTATAGAAACCAATTAGACGCTAAGCGGAACTTATAAAGCTTCTGTGGCTAACTACTAACCTTTTTCCAAAAGGAATTGCAGCAGAGTTGGCTTTAAACCAAGAAATAGTGCTTAGGCCAGTGGTGTCAGTGGACCTGTCCCCGCGACATGTTTAAAGGCTAAGCAGTTAGTAGCCTTTATCGGTATCGACCCCTCAGTTAAGCAATCGGGTAATTTAATCTCGCTCCCGGCTATCATGGTTTTTATTCAAGGAAATCATACTTATAAGTAAGAGATTCAATATCATAAGATTTGGTTTCGATGCATTCAAGTAGCGTTTGGTCAAAAATTGCAAAATTAACACCACTTTTACACATTGTACTTTTATATTCTATTCCGGAAAAGCCAGCACTTTTTATGTAATCACTGATATATTGGGTAGGAAGATAATCTAGTGCACTGTCATGTCTCCTTAGAGGTTTGGAAATTTCATCACCGATTTTTCTAAGGTGTGGCAAGTTAATCGCAAGCAGACTACTATCAATTTGCTGAAATGGGCTAATCTTATCAATAGCTGCTAAATTAACTACCTCAATATCTTTTAGTAATTTAAATTTTCCTACTGTAGCATAATCGTACACTCCGGCACGAGTTTCATGTAGAGTTGTATCAATTGAATCCGCTAAATAAAGGCAACTGATTCCTTCCGGATTTGCTCGACCAGCACTTGCCTTTTTTGCTGGGGGAGCTCCCATCTGTTCTTTATCAAAGCCTTGCCCATCTGTCCAAATTCTTGCTCTATAAAATATATGATCGGCTTTATATTGCTTGCATGCAGATTGAAAAATTGTCTTTATTATTTTAGTATTTATAATATTAGTATGAAATCGATTTTTTTCTTTAATCTCTCTTACAAAATCATTCCATTGGGAAGTACCAAGGATAGAATATTCTTTTAAATATTCTTCGCTTATACTTCCAGCTATACCAACAGGACTATCAAAAAGCTCTGGCTGTTCAGCATATTTTTCAGGAAGTAATGAAATTAAAAATCTATAAATACCATCCGAATCTAAGTTAAATATACTCCATTGCGAGTGAAGAATATTTTTAAGCAAATTAGTTTTATCGCGTGGATAGTCTTTGCCAATATCTTTAATAGGTGTATATATGTCAAGCAGCTCTTCAATATTGTTTTTTAAATATTCATTTTCCTCGTTAATACAAAGAACATATGTATTTTCACAATTACAGAAATCACATTTTCCTTTTTTATTTCCACCTCTGATGATTGCTATTATTTCAGTATCTTTAAAACACCGTACACAGCAGTTCATATCACCCCACCTCATCCAAGTACTTACCAACAAGTTCTAGGTGATGCATCAAAGAGAGTTTTTTTACACTTCCTAGTCCCGGATATGTCTGATTTTTATAATGATCTAAAAATGCTTGTAATCCCATAGTAGGATTAATATCGTTTTTTTCTACCCACTTTGTTAATTTTTCAACAGCTTCATAAAATTTCTTTGCCGGGTTTTGAATATCATCGTTAGAATCAGAAACAAAATGATGAACACGCAAACTTTTATCTTCTGCAAAATAGATAATATGAATAGCCACTGCATACGGGGCAAATCCAGATTCCAAATAATCTTTTCCAATTACAGAATAATCTCCAAATCCTAAAAAGCCTTCGTCCTTATAAAACAGATGATCTTCTGAAAAAAATTCATCATCATTTTTCTGATAATCTGAATTTCGATCGCATTTTTCAAATCTATCTTCAAAAAGGACCTTATGCAAGCGAATTTTTCGTCTAAATTCATCGGGAATAAGAACAAATTGTGGTGCTGTTTTAGAAAAAATTTCAGAATATTCTTCAATACAATCACGGTCGTTACTTATTATAATCCAATCACTTTTCTTGACACCCTTTTTCTGTTCCCAATTTTCTATTTGAGCCGCCGAATGTTTTTTCATAATATATGATTTAGTAATATGCTCATTATCTAACATACTCAGAAATTTCTGTTTGTTTGAATTTTTATCATCATCTCGCATATCACTATTAAATGATCCAACTGCTGGATTGCATACTATTCCAAGTCTTTTTTCTTTTTTAATAAACTCCTCCATCGTCTTTGACAAAGTGGAAGATAATTTAACGGGCTCAATGATTGGGAGAATATGTATGCTGAGTAAAGCATTCTCAACCAATTCGCGCAACGCCAACAATTCATATTGACGTCCTCTTACATAAGGAAAATACATCCCCTTACCCCCTATATTTGTCATTTAAAAATTTTTCTAGTTTTGTATAGTCGCTTTGAGTAGCATTATAAAAATACATAAGCGACTTTAATTCATATGGTACATTTAAAAAATATTCTTTAATAATATGATTTCGCTTTTTCAACAATTTCAATACCATTAAATATACTTCATCTAATGCAATCTTGGAAAACCATTTAAAACATTCATCATAAAAGAAAACTGGTGTTGTTTCTGGCAAATGACCATAATAGTCTAGAATAATACTTTCAAATTCTCGCTTACGTAAGATTTTAAAAAGTGCCTCATAACTTAAACTAACATTATTTTCTTGAGGTTCCTTCCTAAATTGCAAAGTGTTCCTATCTGACAGAATGCATACTCCAACAGGGGTATCTTGTAATATTGCATTTAATTTTTCATAATTATATTCACAAGTAACAACACATACATGATTGAATGCCTTATAGTAGTCAACCAACTGAGTGTTTAACCGTTCAAAGCTATCAAGTTCAGTTTTAATTTCATACACAACTGCTTTACCGTTAATCATTACAAAGTCTGCTTTTGATTTTCCAATAGGTACTTGCGTAAGAGCAGTAGTTGTATTAAGACTATGGCGACCAAGTAACAATTTGTTAAGAAGAGTGTTTTGGTAAAAATATTCGTTACGATAATTTTTTAACATATATTTATATATTTTACTAATTAATTCTCCATTACTTTTGTCCGAATCATCTTTCAGATAGCGTTGAACCACTGTACAATATGTGCCGTTCTTATAATTAGTAACCAAGTCTTCAAAAATATACCGAGTAAAGAGTCTGTTTAAGGCCAAATTGTTACTACTCACAAAACTCCCTCCTTGTATATTAGTAATGTAATTATAACATGAATTATCATTTTGGGTCATATTTTATGAACTCGTTTCAGCATAGCTAAAACATTGGGGATTCTGTTGGAGAGTCCACTACACCTGAATTAACGCGCCTATAGAGGCGGGAGTCTTGACTATATCCAAGATAAAAACAAAAGCACCTCAAGAATTTGTATGCCCATAGTCTGAAAAGCAACGGGACGTTCTTTTTGCTCCCCTTCGCTTACACCTTAAAAATAATACTTTGATGAATCCCGGTTACTCTGGCTATTTGTCGTTGTGTTACTCCTACAATTCTATCGAAGTTTCTCTGTCGCTATTCAATATATCCAGAATAAATGACGTATTAAGCAGTTCAAAAAACTTCTTACTGCGAATAATACACCAAATAAAGCAAAAAAGACTGATTCCCTTTTGCAGGTTCAGTCCTTTTTCGCTTTGAAATACTATAACATCCTTTTATAAACCCAATAGATTGCCCGCCTCATCAAACTCCATTTCCATCAGTTCGCCACAAATTTCAATATCCGGGTTGGCTCGGGCTTCTGGTAATAAAGCTTCGGAAATAATGATTTCTCCGATATGGAGAGTATCTTTTATTCTAACCAGTTTTATTTTGGACATATCGCGGGCATTGCAAGTTTTAACTGCCGTGAGCAGGGCTTCCCGGTCATCGGCCAGCATCATCGGCAGACGGGCAGGTCCTGGAGTCGTATTTGTTATTAAATTAGAATAGGTATAATCAAAATCTATTTTATTAAACAATTTGCGGGTAGTATAATCCGCAACCCCCATCCCGCAGGCATTGCCATTGGTCTCTTTTGTCAAATCAAGCACTACCACTTTGTTAGCATCCAGACCGCCGCTGGCATAAGGCGTGGGAAAACGTCCGGTGATATTCGGGTCCATTCCATCGCCGGAGATTTCCTTGCCGATTTGATCGACGACGAGAATATCAATAGGATCAAATAGTATCCGTGGCATCTTGGCTTTGGCCTCAGGCAGCAATTGCTGGTCAACTTCCATAATTTTTTCAGCCGGAACCGCCACTAGTGTTGATATCTTGTCATAGGCATTCTCGACCGTTGCGATAGCAAACAACACCTTGCAACACGCAAGCTTTACCTTAGCCATTTCAAAAACATGTTCGGCCATATGCTTGAAACTATACATGTGACAAGTTTCTGCACCCTTTTGCTTACCAAGACCAATGGTAAGCATTTTGGCTAAACCGCTTTCGCAGGGACCCCGGTAAGCAGTATGGGGTTTTATCCGGTTAATAATTACAATCCCATCAGTTTCATAGGCGTTTTTATCGATATGCACAGCAAGTCCATTGCTGATTTTACCAATTTCAACAACTTCCATTGATGAGATAATTGGACAGCCAACAC
This sequence comes from Sporomusa sp. 246TCP1, assembly GCF_057319775.1. Taxonomy (NCBI): domain Bacteria; kingdom Bacillati; phylum Bacillota; class Negativicutes; order Selenomonadales; family Sporomusaceae; genus Sporomusa; species Sporomusa sp. 246TCP1. Next base: position 4,094,019 of record NZ_CM170492.1, read on the forward strand.
TCTCTTCGGTAACCCCAAGACTAGCTAATACTTTTGTTTGTCCGGCAGCAGTAGCGCCACCGTGGCTGCCCATGGCCGGTACGACAAAAGGTTCGCCGCCGCGCTGCCTGATTTCTGTTACCGTCAGCCGAACCAGCTCAGGAATCCTATCCATACCCCTGCTGCCTACGGCGATAGCAATACGCATACCTGGTTTTACTCTGTCACCGATATCTGCTTTAGCAAACTCCTGGTGCATAGTTGCTGGTATGTCACTGATTTGAGTTACCCTAAAATTCTGGCGAATTTTTACCACCCGCGGCAGTTGTATTCCCTTCAATAATTCTTGTATAATACCCATTAGCCGCTCCTCCTTTTCTTACATCTTACTACATCGTCGGGCCAATTCGCATAATTGCAAAATCGTTATGCCCTAATACCTCAGCTTTCGTAACTTTTCCGGAAGCAACCGCCAACATTTCAGCAACTATCCGTTTTCCGACTTCTTGAACGGTTTCATCACCAGTTATGACTGTACCGGCATTGAGATCCATATTATCGCTCATTCTTTGGAACATAGCCGTATTGGTAGCAACTTTGATAGTAGGGGCAATCGGCGACCCGGTAGGAGTGCCACGGCCGGTGGTAAATACACAAATATGGCAACCACCTGCTACCATTCCAGTTAATTGTTCAATATCATTACCAGGCGTATTCATAAAGACAAGTCCCTTGGTAGTCACCTTTTCCGCCCAGTCGATTACCGCTTGCAATGGCCGCGATCCACCCTTATACACACAGCCCAGAGACTTTTCTTCGATTGAGGACAGGCCACCCTCTATATTGCCTGGCGTCGGATTACTGCCCCGCATATCTACTCCCATCTGCTTGGCAGACTCTTCAAAGCCCTTAATGGTGGCATAACATTTCTCTTTCACAGCCTCATTAATTGCCCGTTCGGCAATAATATGGTCAGCCCCAATCAGTTCAGCGGTCTCGGCAAGTATCGACGTACCGCCGGCATCAATTAAGATATCGCTAGCTACGCCCAGTGCCGGATTGCCTGATAGCCCGGAACAGGCATCAGAACCGCCGCATTCTGTTCCCAGAATCAATTCTGCTGCATCAATAGGCTCACGTTGTAGCATCGACGCTTCAATCACCATGTTCTGAGCTGCCGCTGCACCGGCTTGTATGGATTTAAGCGAGCCGCCTTCGTCTTGAATAATGATGGTATGCACAGGTTTGTACGGACATTGCTTTTTGATGGCCGCTGCCACGTCCTGCGCACGTATTACTTCACAGCCCAGACCAACAACGACTATCCCGTAGACGTTTGGATGAATACCATGGCCGATAAAAGCACGTGTTGTCTGCTCTGCATCTGCTCCCAACTGCGAACAGCCATGTTGGTGTTCCACCCAGGTAGTTCCTTTTACATTTGCCGCAATACCCCGCGCCACTTGGTTGGCACAATTTACTGTTGGTAAAACAAATACATGATTACGAATTCCCACCGTTTTATCCGGACGGCGATATCCCATAAAATTCATTGTTTATCACTCCTATAACTTTTTTTATTTGCTGACCAGATCGCCGCGCCCACGACAGCCTACTATATTGTGTACATGGGTATGCTGCCCTGCCGCTATGTCGGTAGTCGCCATCCCGATAACTTCACCATACTTAATAATTTTTTCGTCCCTTGCGATAGCCTTAATGGCTACTTTATGTCCAAACGGAATTCGATCTGTAACATGCAGGGTTACTGTTTCACCATCAATATTGATTGCAATATCTGAGCCTGCTTCAACATCCTCGGTCACAGTTGCAACATTGTCTTTATTCTTCATAACTATGGCTTTGAATTTATTCATATCGTTCCTCCAAAACTCATTTATTCACTGTGGGTAATTAGTCTCATTCCATAGTACAAGCAAGTTCCGTGCCAAGCTTGTTTCTCTTGGTTTTACGACTTCTGCCAAAGGCACTCAGGCCTGGATTCACTGCTCTGGCCTCAATAGTCTTACAAGCTGTGACATATACAATCTGGCAGTCATGTTGAAACAGATTGTTTCATGTTTACATTTTGTTTCACGATTGTTCCACTATATATTCACTGCCGAAGCTTCCGCCACAAGGTGGTGCGGCTAATTCCCAGCCTTTGGGCAGTTCGTGTATAATTGTATTTTTCCTCAAACAATACTTGTTCAATTTCATGCCTTGACACGCCATCCCGCGCAGCAGTACTTGGAGTGTCACTCACAACAGGTCCGCAGGTGGCCAATTCCTGACGAACCATCGTTTCCTCAATAAATGGTCCTGGCGCAAGCAGCTTTACCCTTTCAATAACATTTTCCAATTCGCGAATATTACCCCGCCAAAATTGCTTCTGCAAGAATTTTACCGCAGATTCGGTAATTCCCACGATATTGCCGCGCGGAGATTTTTCCAAAAAGCTCTGTATCAACCCGGGGATATCCTCCACCCGCTCTCTAAGTGGTGGAATATGCAGCCGCAGAACGTCTAAGCGGTAATACAAATCAACCCGAAACTTCTTTTCGTCAACTAATTGCATCATATCTTGATTGGTAGCTGACAATATGCGTACATTTACCGGAATAAGGCCTTCAGCCCCTAATCGCATTACTTCTTTTTCTTGCAAAACCCGCAACAGCCTGGCCTGCAAGGATAAAGGCATTTCACCAATCTCGTCTAAAAAAATAGTTCCACCATGCGCGACCTCGAACAAGCCGGACTTTCCGCCTTTTTTTGCTCCGGTAAATGCTCCTTCTTCATAACCAAAAAGCTCACTTTCCAACAAAGCCTCCGGAAGTGCGGCACAGTTTATTGCTACAAATGGCCCTGTCATTCGTTGACTTAAATTATGAATACTCTGCGCGACCCGTTCTTTGCCAGTCCCAGATTCACCGGTTATCAGTACAGTCGCGTCATTAGCCGCATATTGCCGCACACGTTCTTTAACAATTTTCATCTGTGGTGAAGCAGCCGTTATTTGTTCCAAATGAAACTTAGCCACAAGACCTTTCTTATTCAATTTTTGCCGCACAACCTGCTCAAAATACTGCAATTGCGTGACATCCTGCACATTGGCAATAGCGCCGACGATGTCCTCGCCAAGCTTAATAGGAATTCGTTTTATTGCAAAAACCCGATTGTTTATACTCCGTACGCTTTCCTGTTCAAATTTATCACCTGTTAAGCAATCCCGCAAACCATCATCGGGAATAATATCGCCAATCTTCCTGCCAATAACTTCTGCGCTTTGAATTTGATACATTCGCTCTATGGCCGGGTTTAACGTAGTAACCTGTTCATTTTTATCAATAGCAATGATTCCGTCAGCAATGGCATCAATAATTGTACGAAACAGCTGCGCCTTTTCCCTTTCACGCCGACGAACATCAGCAAGCTTGATAGCCTCAGTAATAGCTTTGCCTACAGACTCTACCGCTGATTCAATAAGTCCCACTTTTAGGCCTCGTTCAATAAGCAGCCTAGCTGAGGAAGCGTCTCCCAAAAATGTATTAATACCCTGGCGGCAAGCTGTTTCAATCATTTCTTCCGCAATCATTTCGTTTTCCACAAAAATTTCATGGATAGGTATGCCGATCAAATCGCCTAGCTTCTCACACTCAAATAAAAAGCGCCGCATAAATACCACACCCACCGTACCCGAAACATGACCAACACTTTTTAAAGCCCGAAGAATATCAAAGGCAGTAACTTGAATCTCTACTACCGGAACATCCACGTGTTTCGCAATCAAAGATGCGGTTGCCCCCCGGCTGATAATGACATCTGTGCCTTTTTTTACCGCCTGGTACGCTTGATCTAGCCCGTTTTCTAAGAGACCATGTATTATTTCTATCTCACCCCGCCAATTAAAGTCTTGTTTTGTGATCGCCTCACGGGCAGCATCCATAATATTGGTCATGGGCGCAATAATAGTAATTCTCATAAACCCACCTCTTTGGGACCCAATTATATAATCCACAATAAAATATGTAAGCTATCGCTGCAGCTTGGCGACTCGCTCAACTTCTTTTTCATACTGGAAGCAAAAGGTCGTATCGGTCGGCGTACTTCACCATATAGTCTCGTTCACCTCTATTTCGAGTTTTCTTTACTGCCCCTTCAGAACAAAGCTACCCCTTGAATTTTTGTGGTGTAGCAGGATTGCTTTCCAGCGCTTTACTTTCAATTTTGACTTCGACCCGTCGCTTTAACCTCTCCTCAAGAATATTTTGAATAGTTTTACTCAACTTGTCATCCGTGGGAGCTGAACTGGAAATTTTCACAGTAACCTTGTATGTTCCTTCCCCTTTACGATACTCTAACATATAATCCTCCAAATTCGAATTCGGCAACAGCGACAGTTTTTCTTGCAAAACAGTATCAATTACTTCTTCCGGTGTACTGCTTTTTACCACTTCGACAATTTCCTTTTCTTTTACTTTCGGCAGTAATGCTTGAAATGTATCAATATTTGTCTTGTCATTGACTTTTTGCACCAATACTACATCAGCGCTAATGCCTACCGGTTTTCCTAATCGCAATTCCAGTAAATTCTCCATTTGCCGGATATTCTCCGGCACAATAATTTTTGTCGTACGAAAGGCGGCATCGACTTGATAGTGATTATTCTGTTCCCGGTAATCTGTCGAAATCAAAGTCGAGTGAGGTGCAATGGCATCTAAGGATTCGATTAATGAGGTTTTAATTACTTTTTCAATGTTGGCATGACTATACGTTTTATACATGATAAAGGCCAATGGTATTGAAATGACGATCAAGAGTATAACCGGGTATAACATATGGTAGGTCGTTTTCTTGGCATCACCTACTTTACAAGCTTCATCATGACAACTGTCACGGGAAAATCCCGCTAACTCAAACATAGCAATAGCCGCTACATTAATGGCAATCATATTTGCTAAAAACAGCAGAAATGCCCCGCTAACCACGGAAAAATTCTGCTTTGCCAGCCCGATACCTACTACACATAAGGGGGGCATCAACGCGGTAGCAATGGCTACCCCCGGCAGGGTAGCCCCCTGTGGCTTTACACACATGGCGTAAGTTCCAGCCGCACCAGAAGCCAAGGCAACCACCAGGTCTAATATGGTCGGCATCGTCCGCGCCATGACTTCCGGCGTTAATTCCGCCCGCGGCAACACCAATGTTAATAGCGCTGCCAGAACAATTGCCGTTACTGCTCCCAAAGCCTCCGCCTTGGCCGACATTTTAAGCAAGGGGTTGCTGTTTGTCGCCACTGCCAGCGCCCCGCCAAGAATGGGCCCCATCAAGGGAGCAATCAGCATGGCCCCGATTACAACTGCCGTGCTGTTGGACAACAATCCATAGGTAGCTACCGTACACGACAATATGACCATCCCAAAGTAATAACGGTCAGGGCTGGCATCACCGGAAACATTATTATAAATCGTTTTTTGCCCTTCTTTATCAGGCCATTGCGTCATGAGCTATGCGAACCTCCTCCTGAATCATGAATCCGTTCTTCTCTTATTTCTTGCGCTGCTTCCAACTGACTTATCAGTTTCACTGCCACAAGGCCTTTCCATGCCGCAAATCGCCGTTGCCGCCCATTCATTCAACCCTGGTTTTATCTTCGTATTCATAATAACTTCCCCTCAATCCGTCTTATTAGATAAAAAAACGCATTTCTATATACTAAGGCATTACCTGTATAGAATGCGTCTTCCTATCATGTAAAATTACACAACGATAAAATCATCACTAAACGATCTTCACCTGCACCGTACTCATCTATTCTTGTACCTTTCGCCACAAAGCCCAACTTTCCTTCATAAACCTTGATCGCTCCACAATTCTCAGGGTTTACAGTCAATTCAACCTCTTCGATATCTTCTTTTTTCAATAATTGTAAACTAATACGAATTAACATTGTACCCAACCCTTGTCCACGCTTCTCTTTCGCTATGGAAACTCCCATCAAATATGCTTTTCGTGGATTGTCCCAGTCCCGCATGTATTGAATTAATCCTACCACCTCTTGCTGCTCACTGGCAACAAATACCCGGCCATGCCGGATGAACGGCACAAGATGCCATTCATTTAATCCCCCATTACCAAATGCCTCTGTTTCCAGTTGTACCAAGCGTTGTAACATTGTTAAATCAACATTTTCCAACAATTCAACCTTCATGAAACCTTTCCTCCTTTGAACCGCTTTTCCACGTAACGCGAATCACTTGCCGAAAGTAATCTCGGATAATGTCAAGCCAAATACAATTTCATCACCAACCACGATCTCTTGCCAGGCATCCGTAATGTCTACAATCATAGAAAATACCCCGCAGAACCGTAGGGCATAATTTCATCCACTAAAACACCTTCTTTTCCGATAACAACTAATGCTATTACAAAATACAAATGTAGCCCTGTGCAGACTCCACCTTTTGTAAAACAAATACTGGATTAAAAATGTCTTTAATGCAATTCACTCAGGAAAATCGTGTTCCTGCTTTCGCAGCTTTTTAATATAAATTAAGCATCTCAGCTTTTTCCTCATAAGATGTCCATGGTCGCAAAAAATCGTCGACTTGGCTATGTGCATATATTTTTCCGTAATTCTGGGCCTCTTTGCTAACATCACTAGTAATTGGAGAAATTGCATACACCGTGTTACTTAGCATAAAAAAAATAGAACACCCCAAATAAATCTCATCATAATATCTCCTCCTCAATATTAGCATATCCATTCATTGCAATCACATTATTATCCTAAAAAAGAAAAGACGAAGTCCTTGTTGCAGACTCCACCGCTAACTTACTTACCTATTCATTTTTATACTCTTATTTGTTATCCGCCTTAGCTTCATTTTACATAAGCCATACGTATTTAAAATACAGCTCCCAACTAACAATTTATTATTTTAAATCAGTTGTTAGTATAATTTTATTCTATCACCAAAATAAAATCAAGACTTTTCTAATTTCTATTCTTAGGAATTCCGATTATTCTGCTGCGCTTGTTCACTCCACTTTTCTTTTATCCTGCTCGGTAAATCCATAGCTCTTGCCTGCCACCCGCGCAACCTGCAGGGGCAAGATACCGTCGAAACGTGACAAGCAAGTACCCATAACCTAAGCACGGCTAAGTTATGGGTACTTGCTCTATTCATAACACAAATTTCTTTAAAAACGTCTTGGTATTATAACGGATTCATCCCTAAACCCAGAACCTCGTGTTCATACGCTCCTTTATCCGCTTATTTTCAGCGTTCCAATCGCTTCTTCTACTTTTATTACCAGTGTTCTGTCAGCAATTAAATCATAAATGCTCTGGATATCCGGAGCAGGCATTCTGTCTTCATCTAAATGAGGCACTACCTGACGAATAGCCTTGTGCGCTGCGCCGGTACCTTTGCCCGGGTTCAGCGGCGACAAGAAATCAATACCCTGCGCAGCTGCCAAACACTCAATTGCCAGTATATAACGCACATTATCCAGGATCTCCCGCGCCTGCCGGGCGGCAATTGTCCCCATACTTACATGATCTTCCTGGTTCGCCGAGGTGGGAATCGAATCCGCACTGGCCGGATGAACAAGTACCTTGTTCTCCGATACCAAGGAAGCAGCTGTATACTGGGTAATCATCAAACCGGAATCTTCACCGGGATAGGCGGTCAAAAACGGTGGTAACTCGCTTAAATGGGAATCAAGCAAACGGTTGGTGCGCCGCTCGGAGATATTGCCGATCTCCGCCAAAGCCAGTTTGAGATAATCCATGACTAATGCAATAGGCTGCCCATGGAAGTTGCCACCAGAGATGGCTTCGCCCGTATCAGGCATAATCAACGGATTATCAGTAGCGGCATTAATTTCGACTGTTAATGTTTCTTCCATCCGCCGCAAGGCATCTTTGGATGCGCCATGAACCTGAGGTACGCAGCGCAGGGAATAGGCATCCTGCACCTTGGAGCAATTGACATGGGATTCAATAATAGCACTGTCAGCCGTCAGTCGCAACATGTTCTCTGTAGTAGCAAGCTGTCCGACATGCGGCCTGACTTGGCTGATACGCGGATCAAAAGCAGTACGGGTTCCTTTAAGGGCTTCGATGCAAAGCGCGGCGGCCACATCAGCTGTCTTCATAAGATCAACAGCATCCTGCCAGACCATACAACCTACAGCGGTCATAATCTGAGTACCATTAATCAGGGCCAATCCTTCCTTACCGCCAAGCGCCACCGGCTTGAGGCCGCTTTGCGCTAACGCTTCGGCCCCACTCACCAGCTTACCATTGACAATAGCCTGGCCTTCCCCCAGCATGACTAATACCATATGGGAAAGAGGAGCCAAATCACCACTAGCCCCTACCGAGCCTTTCGCCGGAACAGCCGGACACACTCGCTTATTTAACATTGCTAGCAGCATTTCTACAGACGAAAGTTTAATTCCCGAATAGCCTTTTGCCAGTGAATTAGCTCTAAGCACCATGGCTGACCGCACAACATCCTCAGGTAAATATTGCCCCACACCAGTCGCATGGCTTAATATTAAGTTTCTTTGCAGCTTTTCCCGTTTTTCCTTGGAAATAAATATCTGGCTAAAATCGCCAAAACCCGTAGAAATTCCGTAGACCGGACTTTCTTCTTCCAAAATTTTATCTACAATTTTCCGACTGTCGATAATTTGCTTACGCCCTGCTTCACTTAATTCCACTGTTTCATAGCCCCGGGCCACCTTTACCACATCGGCTAATGTCAAAGAATATCCGTCTAATATTATCATTTTTTCAGGCCTCCTGATTAATTTATCAAATTTTTAGTCATACGACCACCACTTCAAGTGGTGGCTTGTTATTAGCCCTGTAAGGGCTGATTACTTGCTACGCCTAAAAGGCGGGTATCGCAAGCATTGTTACCATCGGCCTCTGAAAGAGGCTCTTTTAGTTCTTTTCTTCTTTTTTTGCTTCTTCCTGTTGTTCTTGTATATATCTCTTAATTGCTTCCTCCGTGATATTTCCCACTGTTGCTACATAATAGCCTCGTGCCCAAAATGCTCTATTCCACTTACTCCCCTGATCTGGATGTACATCGTATATCATTAACGCACTCTTCCCTTTCAAATATCCCATAAATTCTGCTACACTCAATTTGGGCGGGATACTTACGCATAAATGTACATGATCAGCACATACTGCTCCTTCAATAATTTCTACATTTTTGTATTTGCAGAGCTTTTTTAATATTTCTCTCACATCCGCCCTTATTTTTCCGTACAGAACTTTCCTTCTGTACTTCGGTATAAAAACTATGTGATACTGGCATTTCCATTTTGTATGTGATAAGCTTGAACTGTCCATTTTGGATAACCTCCTATGTTCTCTGATATTGGCTTGCGACACCAGTATCATACTAACACAGGAGGTTTTTTAGTTCACCCGCAGTAACGCTTCTGCTTACTCTGTTCTCCCCAGCATAGCTGGGGGATTAGGATTATCATTTATCGAATTCAGTCTACGAAATGCCTGGCAATTTATTTATTATTCATAAGTAGTATCTCCTTTATTTAATATATAAGGGGTAAACTCATTACTGAGTTTACCCCTTATATCTCATAACTTTGGGTTAACTTTATTATTACTGCTTTATTTTTTATTAAGCTGATCAAATCGGATTCATCCCCAGGCCAAGCACTTCATGCTCAAAGCCCTTCATGGGTGCTCCCATATAACCGTACAAGGCAACCGCAATCCATTCGCCGTCATCAGCACAACCGACTGTTCTGGGTCCGCGGACGATGCTATATAACAAACCTGCACTGCGCAATACATTACCTAAGCCTGCATTGCCCCGGCAGATACCCTGATAGGCTTCAAGAATACTATGGTATAAGGCGTGTTCTTCCCGATAATTGCTGCTAATAAAACCTTCGCGCTTTGCAGCTGTTTCGATAGCTGCAAAAATCTTCGCTGAATCCATCGATCCCACTTTGCTTTTATATACTTTGTAGCCTGATGGCAAGCTCTGATCCAGCAACCTGACCTCTTCCGGTTCTGATTGCAAGACTGATAACACAGCTATTTTTCCCAAACTCATCATTGAACTATATCCATGCTTTCTCCCTATTTCTGTGGGCAAATTAGCACCTGCCGCTACACTCATATCTCTTATCTACGGAAGATATCTTAGTTGCATCATAAGTCAGCTCTTGAAAAAAGTCAAGGCTAAAGTGCTATGCTTTCAAACTACTATCCACCGCGTTGGCATTTTCGCCTTTTTTACTATGCACCAATATATAATACAGATAGATAAACACCACGACCGGTATACCGGTATACAAAACAATTTGCTGTGATTCATCAAAATATAGGCTGAGAATAATGCCGACGTTTAATAACATGGCAATGACAGGCACAATGGGGTAAAATGGAGTTTTGAAAATCAGTTCTTCCAATTTGCCGCCTAACTGCATGAAATTCTTGCGGAAGTTAAGCTGACACCAGGCAATGATAAACCAGATTAGGCAACCTGTCAAACCTACACTGGACATAAGCCACAAGTACACAGTATCTGCGGCAAACTCACTGGTAAGCAAGGATAAACCAGATAGCGCCAGGGTCACAAGTACGCCATAAAAAGGAACTCCCCGCGAATTCAACTTTGATAACCAGCCAGGTGCCTGCTTATCCTTGGACATTGACCAGAGCAGCCGCGAACAAACATATAGCGCAGAATTACCTGCCGACAAAGCAGAAGTAAGCACAACAAAGCTCATAATATCCTGGGCAAGCGGAATGCCAATACGGCCAAATACATGAGCAAACGGACTTTCCAGCAGACCGGCTTCCCTAAATGGAATAGTAGCCGCCAGTACAATCATGGCAAACACATAAAAAAGCACAATTCGCAAAGCAATCCCTTTAATGACACGCGGCACGTTTTTGCCGGGATTTTCGCATTCAGCAGCTGCAATCCCGACCAATTCTGATCCCTGGAAGGAATATACTACCGTAATCATGGTTAAAAATACAGCCCAGCCCCCGTTAGGAAAAAGACCAGAGCCTATACCAAAATTCGATAAGCCGATTGCACCTTCCCGGCCAGCAAAACCAAACATTAATCCGGCACCGGCAATAATAAAGCCAACGATAGCCACTACTTTTATACTGGCAAACCAAAATTCAGTCTCCCCGTATACCTTGACAGAAATCAAGTTCAACGCGGCTAACACCACCGCAAAGATTGCGCACCAAATCCAAACGGCAACCTCCGGAAACCAAGCTGCCATAATAATACCGGCAGCAGTAAAGTCGGCAGCAATACAAACCGCCCAATTAATCCAATACAACCAGCCGACAGTAAAACCAGTACCCGGCGAAATAAACCGCGAGGCATAGGTCTGAAATGAACCAGCCACAGGCATGGCCACTGCTAATTCACCTAAACACAAGAGCGCCAGATACATTACAAAACCACCAAATAAATAGGCTAGAATAGCACCAAACGGTCCAGCTTGGCTGATTACCTGGCCTGAGCCCATAAATAGCCCGGTGCCAATCGTTCCTCCAATAGAAATCATCATGAGGTGACGTGACTTCATATCACGTTTGAGCCCGGACTTCTCCGGACAAAGTTGCTCAAGATTTACTGTTGGTGTTGTCATCATTATTCCCCCAACCTTTTACAAGCTTTACAAATCCTTTTGATTTTCGGTATGCTGTGCGACTTCTTCCCCCTCCCCCGGTTTGATTGATTTGAAATATGCTTGGCCTAAATAGGATGAACAGCAGCAATGGCCAAATAAAAAAGAGCAAAACTCAAAATAGAGTTTTGCCCCCTAATATCTAATAGCTATAGGCATAACAAACGGAATATGATGTAATTTTTCGAACTTTAAGTCTATTATAAATTATAGAAATTATTTCGTCAATCCCCTTCCTATAATTTCCCCCATTTAAGCATCAGATTCAGAATTGGAAGTAAGTCTTTCCTCGGATGACGTTTTTTGCATTTTTATAACCGGGCAAGTCGAAATATGTAGAGGAATTCCAGGAAGTTTTCTAGAAGTTGTCGAAAGTGTTGTAAGTGAACGCACCTAGGAGGAATCTGCATGTCGCTTGATACGGCTATCACAACAAACATTATTGCTACTGCCTTAATGGTATTAACCTATACCTACCTATTTATTCAATATAAGCAAAGTTATCTGGCAGAATGGGTGTTGGTATGGATCTTACAGGAAATCAGGCTTGTCTTTTTGGACAAACCTTTTGGCGAACAATTAATCGTGCCATCCTTTCTCTATATTGGACTGTCTTTTGCCAACAGTCTGCTCATGATTGCAGGGGCAGTAGGTTTTGCGGGCAAACGCTTATCACCGAAGTGGCTGGTAACGGCCTTAGGATTCTCAACGCTTTCCTTTCTCGGTATTTTTGGGGGACTGGCACCCAGTCTATATATGCTTCCTGGGGTAGCTTTTGTTGGCTCCGCCTACATCTATACCGGCTTGGTCATTTGGAATAGTTGTGCCCATGGTATGGGAAAATGGCTTACCGCTTCTGCATTTGTTCTTTTAGGAGTGCATGCTTTCGACATGCCATTCTTATTTTGCCTAAGTTGGTTTGCACCCTGGGGCTATTTAATTGATGGATTACTCCGATACGCCATCGCTATAGGAATTATCCTCGTCTATTTCGAAAAAACCAGAAATGAATTAGAACAATACTATCAGTTGCTTGCCAGAAATACCACCGATGTTATCTACCGATACAACTTCAATTCACCTGCAGGATTTGATTATATTAGTCCGGCGGTGACTCACCTGACAGGTTATCCGCCCGACCACTTCCGGACACTTCGGCAGGTTATGCGTATCATTCACCCTGATGACCGCGCTAAATTGAGAAAAACAGCAACTGCCGGCAATCTCCCTGATGGTTTCGTAACTCTGCGGGTAAGAGCGAGAAATGGGGATATCGTATGGGCAGAACAAAAAAACTCATTTGTTGTTGATTCCACTGGCCGTCCCATAGCTGCCGAGGGTATTGTGCGGGATATTACCAGGCGAATACTATTAGAGGAAGACGTATCGCGGCTTGACCGACTAAATATTGTTGGCGAAATGGCTGCCAATTTTGCCCACGAAGTCCGCAATCCCCTGACAACCGTACGGGGTTACCTGCAGCTTCTAGGAAAGAAAAACGATTTCATCAATTATAAGGAGCAATTTGGTCTTTTATTGGAAGAACTTGACCGCACCAATCAGATCATTACTGAATATCTATCACTTAGCAAAAATAAAATCGTTGAAATGAAAAAATGCAATTTGAATCATATTTTACTGGCACTTCACCCCTTAGTACAGGCAACTGCAGTACCATCACAAGTCACCGTAGAATTAAACCTGGGCGATATTCCGGTACTGTATATTGACGATAAAGAAATCAAGCAACTTATACTTAACCTCACCCGCAACGCTATTGAGGCAATGACATCAGGCGGAAAGCTGGAAATTAAAACATTGGCTAGCGGAAATAATACAACACTTACTGTCACTGATCAGGGTAAAGGAATTCCTGACCATGTCATGGACAACCTGGGTAAGCCCTTTCTTACAACTAAGGAAAATGGCACAGGCTTGGGAATGGCTATCTGCTATCGTATTTGTCTTAGACATAATGCTAAACTGGATATTAACACTGGGCCAGCTGGAACAACGATAAATGTTATATTTCCTAACAGCTAGCTCCTTACTACTGGAAAAAAGGCCGAGAGGTCTTTTTTTTTATTTCTGCCGCCAGAGATGATTTCACGCTGGTTGCACCGAGAGGTAAATAGAAAGGCAGGTGATTTTGTGGATCCTCCAGTTAAAACTCTATTTGCCTGATAACAACAAAAATAAGAGGTGACGAAAGTATGCTAAATAAGCAATACTCCACGCAAACAAATCAGGATTGTGAACACGTCCAAATTAAAGATGCTGTCACAGAGCAGGAACGACAGGCAATTTATCAATTTCGCTATAAGATTCAGGTGGAAGAAATGAAAAGATCTATCCCCGGAGCCGACCATGTAAAAAAGAGTATCTCTGAAGAAATGGATTCCTGGAGTCATCTGGCCTATGCAGAGTTAAATGGTCAAATAGTTGGTACTGCACGGGCTGTGATTGGTGGTGCCAAAGACTTTCCAGCACGGTTGGGCCAGATATTTCAGTTAAATCGCTATCAAGAATTTGACCCGGCAAGGAAAACCATGTGTTTCGCTACTAAACTTATGGTTGATCCCTGCCTGCGCAAAACCCCGTTATCTTTCAGACTCATGGCCAAAGTCTATGAGTTGTCGCGTCAGCATAATGTTCAATTTAGTTTCAGTGGTTCGAATCCTTATCTTATTCCTATGTACGAGCAATTAGGCTATCGCCAAATTGCTCCAGGCTTCCAGGATCCTGGATATGGCTTTATTGTGCCGACATTACTGCTGACTGAAGACATTGACCACTTTAAAGCTGTGAAATCTCCGTATCTACGCCTGGCAAGAAAACTAACAAATTCTCCGGCAGCTAAACAATGGCTGGCAAGCAATGTGCCAGAAGCCTTCAAATATCCTGTTGGTATTCTTACAAGCAGTCAAGACCATTGGAATACCATTAAACAGTTAGTCGGTAACCCTGTTACCAATCTGGAGATTTTACGTGACCTAAATGACGAGGAAGCCGGGCAACTCCTGAAAATTGGCACCCTTATCGAATGCAGCCGTGAGCACTATTTCATTCGACGGGGGGACGTCTGCAATGAGGTAAATATCCTTCTTGCCGGTCAAATGAGCGTGCTTAACGGCCAGGCTTCACCAATCAAACCTGGTGACATTTTTGGCGACATCGGTATCTTAGATCAGACCCATCATCATAATGATGTCATCGCGACTGAAAACTCAGTCATTTTGGTACTATCGCGTGCTCCTTTCGAAAAATTATGTCGTTCTTTCCCCGAGATTCCAGGAAAACTGCATTTTATCAATCAAAATAGGGAGGTTAAATAAATGAATAGCACACTTGAAATCCTATTGGTTAACAGCTTTGCACCCCGGCAGCGGGTTGTGTCCGATACCGCGCTGGAAAACAGTCTGGCAATACTCAGAACCTACCTTGAAACAAAGGATATTCTGGCAGAGGTCATCGACGATCAAAGGATAACATCCTTGGAAAAAAGAATACCTGCCAGGTGCGTGCGTCTCTTACGAGCAATAGTCAAACTGCAGCTTAAAACCTACCATAACAAGTTACTTGGCCACGGGCTGCTGCTGGCATCCTGGCCGCTTCACGCTTATACACTGCATTGCAGACACGAATATATGCAAGCCAGGATTGAACAAATTGTCAAGGAGATAAAATCCAAAAATATCCCGCTACTGGGACTCAAGCTTTGGTACGGAGATGCTTTCAAATGGAGCTGCGAGCTGGCAACGGCAGTCAGAAATCACTGCCCTGAAACAATAATAATCGTTGGTGGGCCACAGGTTAAGGTATATGGCGACTTTGTACTGCGTGAACCCTGCTTTGATCTTGCGATCATGGGGCCTGGTGAAGAAATACTTGCCAAACTTGTTAACCTGCGCCGCCAGAACCATACTAGGAGCACCTTTCTTGACCAGGTGCAAAAGACCTTTGGCGGAACTTTGCTCAAAACCGGCGGCTTTGCCGGTGACAAAGAAGAACTTGTACAAAGTTTAGCTAG
Source organism: Sporomusa sp. 246TCP1 (assembly GCF_057319775.1). NCBI lineage: Bacteria > Bacillati > Bacillota > Negativicutes > Selenomonadales > Sporomusaceae > Sporomusa > Sporomusa sp. 246TCP1. Next base: position 4,109,746 of record NZ_CM170492.1, read on the forward strand.
CCAGACAATCCCGGACTACCGGGATGCAGATCTTGAAGATAAAATTCACTTTCATACGATTGTCGATGGTGTTGGCTGCAGTTGGAATAGTTGTAATTTTTGCTCCCATACCCGCTGCACAGTTCCCTTTACCCCCCGGCCAGTAGCCGATATTATTACTGAAATGGAAACCATGCTGCAGCGCGGAATTGCTTTTTTTCGCTTTAGCAGCTCGGAAACCACTATCGAACATGGCCGGAATATTGCAGAAGCAATTCTGGCGCGTGGTCTTACCATCCGGTACTCCATGTTTATCCGTGCCGGTAAGCCCAACCAAGAAATGCTTACTGCCTATCGCCTTATGATTCAGGCGGGATTACGAGCAGTATTTATGGGTGGCGAAACCGGACATGATGATGTTAATCAGCTGGTCATGAACAAAGGGGTAACGAAACAGGACATTGTCGGTACTATCGCAACAATTAGGCTGGCCTCAGATGCTGCCGGCTTACCATGCCGTATCGGACTGTCACTCATTTACCCTTGCCCGTTGCCTCCAGAAGTTGAGTTGAATGAAGTGTACAACGCCAATGTTGATCTTATTGATGCAACGCTGCCTGATACTGTCATTGTAAACCCGCCGGGACCGTTTCCGGAAACAAGCTGGTATTGTAATCCGGAAAAATACGGTTTCACATTTTCAGAAGGAGCGGCAGCTTTTGCGCAGAATTTCATGCGCTACGAATACTCTATTTACAAACCTGCCGAGCTATGGAAGGATATGGGGTTTGCTCTCAACACTATGGAAGGCAAGACTTTGCTTAACGAGACAGGCAAGCTGCGAGCCTACGCGGCAAGCCTTGGCATTCCCACAGATATTTCAGATGAATACTTAATGATGACCGAGGCGATCGGACTTAGTTCTAAGACCGATCTACTTATCTTTAAGCAGCGTACGCTTATTGACATCATGAGCGGTAGTTCGGACTATACACGCGAGATTGCAGCAGCCATCAATAAAGTCAGTAGGCAAATTGCGGCCTCAAATACACTATAATCCCGACCTGGACTTTGCACTAGCCTTCCCTTTCCAGACTATCGTTTGGCACTATCACTTCCCATATTCAACTTTCATCAACGAGTAAATGCCCATGCCGGACACACGAAAAACGAGGCATGAACCACATTAAATGGTTCATGCCTCACTTTCACTATCGAATAAAGTTAGTAAGTATTTTATTTTCTCTTTCTGGTTCTTTTATAGTTTGTTGTCCATTTTCAACTATTTTCATGAGCCAGGCCATGTTTTTCCCCAGAACTCTCATTATTTGTCTTCCTTCTTCATCTTCTAGAGCTTCGCCCGGTCTCATCCCATGGATAACATTCCAGTAATTTGTGCTTGGCATAAGCATTTCAGCATAGTTAATATAATTATTTAGTTGATTAAACGTAGTAACTCCACCTGATCGCCTAACAGCAACAACAGCCGCTCCTACCTTATGCCTTAAAAAACCTGTATTGGCAACATAGAATGCTCTATCCAAAAAGGACTTCATCGTTCCGCCTATAGCCGAATAATGGACAGGTGAGCCTAATAGTATGCCATCAGCCATTTTCATTTTTTGTATCCATTCATTTACTTCATCATTATCAATTATACATTTCTCATTATTATTTTTGACACAGGCGTTACAAGCAAGGCATCCTCTTATTGTTTTGTTGCCAACATGAACAATATCGACTTCTATTCCTTCCTTTTCAAGTTCCTCAGCTACAATTTTTAGAGCATAATAAGTGTTTCCTTCCTTTTTAGGACTTCCATTAAATGCAACTACTTTCATAAACAGTACCTCCTGTATAATTAAATGTTTTTCCCCAATGCTTCAGCCCGCTTTAGTCCGTCGGTCTTCAGAATATCATCTTTATCATGAAGCCCTGGTGCAATGATTATGCCGCTATCCTTCCAATTCAGAAATTCAGCAATTAGTTTATAGGACTTAACAATACCCTCGAACTTAGTTTCATCTTTCGCACCTCCGCTGACTAGAAGCGCACATTCCTTTACCTTCAATGTCCTTTTCGATATTAAATAAGAATAGAACTTGTCAATAGCAGCTTTCAACTGTGCCGGAAACGAGAAGCAGTACAATGGTGTTGCGAACACAACCATATCGGCTTGTTCCAGAAGCGGCGCAAGCTCATTAAAATCATCTGGAACAGAACAGGCGGTACCATTTTGGAAACAAGTCTGACAGTCTATACATCCCTTGATTTTTTTATCGGCAGTTGTATATTTTACAGTCGTGTGTCCCGCCTGCCGGGCGCCGGCAATGAATGCATCGGCCAACTTATCGCTATTGCCGCCTTTTCTAGGGCTACCTGTTAAAACGAGTATATTTTTTAACATATAGATTCCTCCTTTAGTAAAGGATACTCCCAAGAGACTGCTAGTTAATGGCGTTGCGTTTTGCTCCTGGAAATACTATCCTGTGCTTTATAATACATACTAATAGCTCAACTTGCAAGTATGCACTTTTTTGTGGTATAGTATCCTTTTTTATACCATGTATTATTTTCATTTCTATATGTAGCTAAGGAGGGATCTTTAGTTAGTATTTCTATTCGGGCGTCACTACCTATATTCTATTCAAATTTTCAACTGTCCTCTCATTTACTATATTACCAGTATTCAAAGTAGTTTTAGGTTCGATAAGCATCACATGTACTTCGTGCTCTGCAATAGGAAGATGTTCAACTCCTTTTGGAATAACAATCAGTTCACCTTCATCCAACACAACATCTTTATCTTTGAATTTTATTACTAGTCGTCCTTTTACAACAAAAAACATTTCATCCTCGTTGTCATGGTGATGCCAAACAAATTCTCCTTTTAATTTGGCCAGCTTTATGTAAGAATTATTTAACTCGCCTACTATCTTCGGACTCCAGTATTCTGTAAAAAGACTAAATTTCTTAGAAAGAACTATTTTCTCCATAACTTTACACTCCCCAATTATATTTATTCATACAAAAAGATCCTTCTTATCTAATTGTAACATATTTATCAGTATTTTTATCTATAAGTAACCAATTTAACCAAACATTTTACTAATAGAAAATAAATCCTGCTAATAATTTATTTTTATTTAAATAGAGCAACAAGTAGTAACAAAATAACTACTCAACATTACGATTCGTAAATAAATAATTATGGGCATAAAAAAAAATAGTAATTCATTATATATAGAGGTCTCGCTAGCAAAGCGCTTTGCTGGCGAGACCTCTATCCAGGTTTTTAGACGGAATTCAATTTAATAAGCTTATTTGTGTCTTCATCCAAAAGTGGGGTATAAACCATGATTCTTAATTCAGGAGATTCTGCAGATAATAATGTTGTAGGTTGCAATGTTACTGGGCCAACTACAGGATGATTTATTTTTTTGCACTTTCCTTGTGGGACTTGAATATCATACAAATCCCACCATTTCCTGAAATGAGGACTGATATTTTTCAAACTATTTACTAATTCATTGAACCATGGCTCCGCAATATATTGATCGCTACTAATTCGAAACATTGCAAGGCACCGTTTGGCCTCTTTTTCCCATTCCACTAATAATTCTTTTTGATAAGGATCAGTAAATAAAAGCCAGATAAGATTCTTATCACGGGGAGATAGGGTGGAAAAATCCGCAAAAATCTTACATGCGCTTTTATTCCAAGCTACAACTTGCCAGCGCTGATCCATAACATAGGCAGGACAAATACCGAATACATCAAGCACTTGTTGTAAGTTTGAACTAATAAAACAAGTATTATCTGTAGCTAATTCCTGAGTGGGATAATAATCTTTGGCAAGTACAAATAGATGTTTGCGTTCTGCCCAATCAAGTTGAAAAACACGAGCAATACTATTTAAGACTTGTTCTGAAACCTGAATAGGACGTCCTTGTTCCAACCATGTATACCATGAAACGCTTACCCCAGCGAGTTGAGCCACTTCTTCACGTTTGAGTCCGGGAGTTCGGCGTCTTGGCGAAATAGGCAATCCATAATTTTCAGGGTTTATCCGTTCTCGACGAGTACGTAAAAACTTCGATAATTCTATTCGCCGGATTTCCTCAAGGTTTTTAGTGGGAGTATTAATCATAGGATAATTTCACTCCTGGCAATAGGATAAAAACTTTGTAATAATGATAACATACATTTTGTCAAATATCTATTAACAAGGAGGATAAAGAAATAGATGTTATAACGGCAATGAATAATCATCACCAAGATCTGTCGGGGATAAGAGAAAGGGGAATTTATATGGAAATGATCAGAACCCTCAGCAGAAGGCGTACCTCATGCAGGAATTTTACTGATGAGGTGTTGCCAAAAGAAAAGTTAACCGAATTAATCAATAATTCAGTCTGGGTGCCAAGTGGTTCGAACAATCAGCCATGGCGGTTTGTTGTCATCACAGATAAGGCAAAAATGAAAGCATACTCGGATGCGGCTAAGAAGATGTGGTTGGAGAATCTCCCTACCTCTCCGCATATGCAACAGTATGAAAAAACATTTCGCGATCCCACGGCCAATATATTCTACAACGCCTCCTCAATTATCATCATCTATGGAAACACCGACTCCTACTGGTACATTTATGACTGCAGCATGGTCGCAGGCAATCTCCATCTTCTTGCCGAGGAAGAGGGGCTTGGGTGCTGTTGGATTGGGGAAGCCCATAATATATTCGCTGACCCAATTGTAAAAAAGGAACTGGGAGTTCCAGAAAATTACGCATTAGTTGCACCGCTGATTATCGGCCATCCAGCAAGCAAAAAATCTGTTACCGAAAGTTCGAACAAGAGAAAACCGTTTGAGATTATATTTGCGTAGTTTTTGGTCCAAAGTTAAACAAAGCCATGCCAGGCGGAATATCTTTACATCTGCCTCCAAGATGACCCCGTGTCTCGAAAGAATTTTATCGTCACCATTGCCCACAATCACGACATTCTTAAACTCGGCTAGTCAAAAGAAATAACCTGAAAGTGCTCTAAAGCTTTGATACTCTTGGCCCTAGAGCACTTTTTTTATTTACGCTATGTCACAAGCTATTCATTTTTAGATGGGGAGCTGATAGTGTATAATAGTAACCGTGGTGGAATATGCTGGACATTCTTCAGAGTTACGCCAATTCACATTCTGCGCTAAAATAAGAAAATTGGAGGTGAAAATATGGACGATCTTACCTATTGGATACTATTCCTTTCAACTTCACTAGCCATTAATATTTCACCAGGGCCTGATTTATTCTACATACTCTCCCGGACAATCGCTTGTGGTAAAAACGCCGGCATGGCTTCTTCACTTGGCGTCGGTACCGGTGCTTTAGTACATGTGACTGCTGCCGCACTGGGGCTTTCTGCTATTCTCGCAACCTCAGCTATTGCCTTTTCTGTTGTAAAGTACGTAGGAGCTGCCTATTTAATCTACTTAGGAATCAAAAATTTGCGCAGCGCCGGAACTATCCCGGAGTTATCTGCAGCAAAAATAGTAGAAGTATCCTCATGGGCGGCATTTAAACAAGGAATGCTTGTTGATATTCTAAATCCAAAGGCTGCCATTTTCTTTATGGCTTTCTTACCGCAGTTTATTCGTCCGGAAATAGGGGTTGTACCACTTCAGTTATTTGGACTAGGTATTCTGGTTATTCTAATGGGCTTTGTCGTCGAATTCTCTGTTATTTTTCTTGCTGCCAAAATCACTGGCTGTCTACGGAGAAATCAAGCGATTAACTCTTGGCTTGACCGTACTTTAGGTTCAATTCTGATTGCTCTGGGAATACGATTGGCATTTGCGGAAAGAACGTAATAGCAGGTAAAAAACAAGGCATGAGCCGTATTGAAACGGTTCATACCTTGTTTACTTGCTTGCCTTGTTGTAGGTTATCGTATTTATCGGCCTGATTTATTGTTAGCTTGATATGATCAAGTATATCAAGCAAGTGGCTGCAGCCCAACGGACCGCCAATGTAGCGGCCGAGTTCTTTTTTTGTCAATTCATTTAATGATTTTCCGATCAGATCATTCAGGCGACCGATACATTCCAGACAGATCGAGTCCGGATAGCGTAAAAACTGTCCGTCACAATCCACAACAATGCCTTTGTCGAGAGTTACGATTATGGATAATTCATGGTAAAAGTCGGCGAGTGTGCCGCACACTTTTATTTTGCCAGAATCATCACTAAAGATGGTAGCGGTCTTAGTACGGTTGAACAAGCAATCAGTCCAGCTGCGGTTGCCCTCAATGTAACCAGACCAACTTTGCGTCGATCTATCCATATGGGCAAAACGATAACAAGAGGTAGCCTGGTTTTTCCGCCAGAAATGCTCCAACTCATCAAGGTTAGAGTAACCTCTTTCTTTAAAAATGCCAATTTCGCCCAACACAATACCGGCGATGCAGTCAGTCAAAAGATAGCGGGGCATTGATCCTAAGGATTCAGTCGCAGCTCGCAACACCGGACCGGCGTCAATATAAGCCTCAGCACCGTGCATACCGACAACTTCGCCGCCAGCATTGAGTTTGCCGCCAGGCGAATGGTAGATATCCCATCTGGCATCGAAAATCTTAAAGCTATTGACTGATGCCCTGATTTTGGCACTCGCATTCATAACGGTATCAACGAGATGACTTTGTGCTACTATGTCGTTCTTACCACTTCGTTGCACTGTTGTAAATATATTGCAGTGAAAATTAAATTTCATTACATTGACCCCCTGTTGCCGCTAGTGATAAATATAATAAGCTTTTGCCATTTCCTTGAAATCCTTAGCTTCTTGCTCCCAACTCACTAGCAATTCCTCTAATGTATACCTGCCAAGCCGCAGTCCGTCATCACCGGTAATCAAATCAATCATCGGTGCTCCCTTACCGCTGAATGTAAAAGCAAACTGGCCATCACTTAGTTCCTCAACGGTAAATAACAAGCTCAAGCCTGTCCTTACAGGCATAAATGCTTTACGATCCGTTACATGAAGTTGAACCCCGCCGCACGTTTGACCAGTAAAGTTGCCAAAACGGGGAATATAGTACGCCGGACGGAAAACTACGCCCGGAAGTTTCATGGCGTTCATACGCTCGGCAAATTTCTCAGCGTCTAGCCAGGGAGCACCGACAAAGTCAAAAGGTCTGGTCGTTCCTACACCTTCCGATATATTAGTACCGCCAAAGATACCTGTCGCCGGATAGGTCAGCGCCGTATCTGGTGTGGGAATATTGGGTGATGTCATTACCCACGGCAAGCCTGTCTCTGCAAAATACATCTCCCGGCTCCAGCCGGTCATTTCTACAACCGTCAAATCACAGCCAATCCCAAATTCTTGGTTAAATAGTCTCGCCAGCTCGCCAACAGTCATACCGTGCCTGATGGGAATGGGGTACATCCCAATAAAGGATTCAAAACCGCTTTTAATAAGACCACCTTCCACCGCCACTCCCCCGATCGGATTGGGGCGATCAAATACTACAAAGGTTTTGCCGTTTTCCTTAGCTGCTTGCATCGCGTAAGCCATAGTATAGATATAAGTATAAGAACGTGCGCCGACATCCTGAATATCGAAAGCAAGTACATCTATATTTTGGAGCATCTCTGGTGTTGGCTTTTTGGTAGCGCCATATAAACTATATACAGGCAAACCAGTCTTAGCATCTGTAAGGCTGCCCACCTTGTCACCAGCAGAAACTGCGCCGCGAATGCCATGTTCCGGGGAGTATAAGGCTGCCAGATTAGTCTTGGCCGCCAAAACATCAATCGAGCTCTGATACTGGCTGTTCATACCAGTGGCATTAGTGATAAGACCAACCCTTTTACCGTCAAAAAGCGCCAGGTGTTGATCAACATTGTCAATTCCCAGTTTAACCCTGGTTTTTTCCGGTTGCGCAGAACTGGCAAAGCCGATAACACTTCCTATTAGTAATAATGCGACCACCATTGCAGTCATCCATATACCATTCCACTTATTTTTCAAGCCTTCTCCCCCCAGTTTCCAACAATTTATTACATCTAATTTTCACCAAATCCCGATTTGATGAGAGCAATAACCGATTCCATAGCCTGAACTTCCCCTTCACCATTGATCCTAACCACGATGCTATCGTTTTGTTTAATCCCGGCGCTCATAATAGCAAGAATACTTTTAGCATTATAGGTTTTATCATCCTTTACCAACAGCACTTCACCGGGAAAGTCGCTGGCTGTTTTTACCAACAAAGCCGCCGGACGGGCGTGTAAACCCACCTTATTTACAATAGTTACAGTCTGTTCTAACATGAAAATTCTCCTTACAGTCAATTTTTATCCCTACTGACAATATACCTACAAAGCATCAAACCCGACCAACCGGACATTATTATTATTGATGAACTCTCGTATTTCCATCGATAGCATGACTGCCAATTCTTGTTCCCGCCACCGATTATACGAGCTTATATCATAAAGCAGTTGGTCCGGCTCAGCCGGGTGACACATAATCTCCAGTGTACCCTGCGGGTGACTTTGGATAATTTGTATTAAATGATTCATATTCGCACCCTGCTCGTAAAATTCAAGTGCAATAGCATCAGTAGTTGCGACACCGGCCTTGCTAATGGCTTGTTGAACAACCGCATTGCCTTGCCGCAGCGGTGCGCCAAGTTGCTTTGCCAGCTCGATGGCTATTTCCAGTACCTCCGGATAGGTGTGGACATGATGGTGGCTGTCTAAATGTGTCAGACCCAGTCCAGTAGCCAGGAATTTCTCAACCTGGGCATTTAATTCGCGCTTTATATCAGCGGTCTTCATAAAGGTTACCGCCTCAGCTGCCTTACGCCGGAACCGTCCCTGAGCATCTACCAGACTAGAAACTTGAGCCGCCGGTATAATTGGTTGGCCAAATGTAAGGTTTAGGTGAAGACCAACCCGCTTTACCCCATGCTGCTTAAGTTTTTCTACTGCATCCTGCGTATAGCTGGTGTTAACCATCAGGGTAGTTTCCGTAACAATCCCTGCAGTTAGTGCTTTGATAATCCCTTGGTTACAACCGGGTGTTAACCCGAGGTCATCGGCATTTATTATTAAATCAAGCATATCTTATCCCCGCTTCCCCTAATCAATCCTTAAATTGCGGTAAATACGCCGCATTTAATGACAGCAAATCAGCCAGCAGTTGTTTGGCTACCCTGACAGAAGGAATCAACGGATGGTTAGCCAGAGCCTGCAGCGCTTTATTGCTATCCCCGTGCACGCCGGCCTCTACAGCCAGCATTTCATAGGCCTTCACCTGCTGTACCAAGCCAGCAATCTCTGGCGGAAGCGTCCCCACCGTTAACGGCCTAGCACCATTTTTACTAATAACGCAGTTAGTTTCAATAACACAGTTGATTGGCAAACCACTGATAGCTCCCTGATTCACAGTATTTACCGTATGTATTTCCCGCTTGTCATTGTAGATAGCACTAATCAAAGATACCGCCGCATCTGAATAATAGGCGCCGCCCCGTTTTTCCAGTTCTGCCGGTTTTTCCGCCAGTTCAGGATTCTGATATAGTTTGAATAAGCTTTCTTCTACAGCCTGAACTATCTCTGCTCTTGTCCCCGCCCCCTGCTGTCGCTGCAGCCTGCTCTTCGGCAAGAATAGAGTCTGTCATGTAATAGTAGCGATGATACGGGCAAGGCACCATCCCCAATGATCGCAGAAAATCGCCATCCCACTTGAGATCCGGGATATTTTTCATTGTAAGAGCCGCTCCATCCTGCATCTTTTCCAGGACGCTTGCCGTAACATCAATACCTCTGTGCCATACCTTTCGTCCCCAGACCAGATGATTAAGTCCGGCGAAATCAATAAAGATATCGTTAGCATCGGCATCCAACAGTTTGGCAATCGTCATCTTCATATGGATGGGAACATTACATAAGCCAAGGCATTTAACCTTGGTATATTTTAGCACACTTTCGGTTACCAAACCTGCAGGATTAGTAAAATTAATCAACCAAGCCTCAGGGCATAACTTTGTCATGTCGCGGCAAATATCCAGAATAACAGGAATCGTACGCAACGCCTTGGCAAAACCCCCGGGACCAGTAGTTTCCTGTCCTAATACACCATATTGCAATGGAAACCGTTCATCCCGGGCGCGCGCGGCCAGCCCCCCAACCCGAAACTGGGTAACCACAAAGTCAGCTCCTTGCAGCGCTGCCGCCCGGTCCATAGCAGTGGTAATTTTACTGTCCAAACCTACCTTAGCAACCATCCGTCGCGCCAAATCAGCGACAATATCCAGTTTATGCTGCCCTGACAAAATATCAACAAGACAGATCTCTGCAACAGGCAATTCTGCCGCACGCCGGATAAAACCGTCAATCAATTCCGGCGTATAGCTGCTGCCGCCGCCAATAACAACAACCTTTAATCCTGACATGAGGACGCCTCCAGCTTGGCAGAAAGCTGTCTGATAGTTTTGTGCATTTCAATCATACTCTCAATTAGATTTTTCTCGGACATTGCTGTCATCAAGTGATCTTGCGCATGTACAGTCAGCAGCGTAAGCTCCACTTTATTGCCCTGCGCCTCCTGTTGAATCATATCAGCCTGAACCCGGTGGGCAGCACCTACTTCTTCCTCGGCTCGCTGTAGATGTTCAGCAGCCTTGATAAATTCTCCCGCCTGGGCGGCTTGCAATGCATCATAGGCTTCAGCCCTGGCATTACCGGCATGGAGAATAATTTTGAAAATTACTTCTTCTGTCATTTCAATCCCTCCTCCAGTTCCCCCGCCATGCCTTCTCTGCTGAGTTTGCGTTCATAGGCTTTAAGGAACGGATAATAAAGTGCAGCAGCAATTATAATATTAACAAATACCAACACAATTGCCCGCCAGTCACCGCCTGTGGCAAGATAAGCCCCGATGGGTGCAGGCAGGGTCCAGGGTACAAGTATATAAGGCTTATTCACTAAGCCAATATCCATAATAAAGTAAGTAAGAATCGCAATAGCGACCGGACTAAGCAGAAACGGTAAAAACAAAAGCGGATTAAGCATAATTGGGACCCCGAAGATAACTGGCTCATTGATATTGCAGATTCCCGGCAAAAAAGTGACCCGGCTCATACTTTGGAGATAAGGAGCTTTAGAAAAAAGCATGATCAGCACTAAACCAAGAGAGGCTCCTGAGCCGCCAATCCAAACAAACCACTGAAAAAAAGGCTCTGGCGCAATATTAGGAATCGGTTGCCCGGCGGCCGCGGCCGCAATATTCTGGTCAAGCAACACCAGCCACACCGGCCGGGCTACGCTGCCAACCACCGAATCACCATGAATACCGGTTGCCCAAAGCAAAGTAATAATAACAATGGGTACTAAGATCCCGGCTAACGTGTTGCCTGCCAGCACTAATGGCTGAAATAATTCCAATACAAAATGATGAATATCAAACCCGATAAAATCCCGCACTAGCCAGACTGCCGGTATAATAACGGCTGCCGGGATAAGAGCCTCAAACGACTTGGCAACCGATTCCGGCACTCCGCCCGGCATCTTTATCGTTAGCTTGCGTGTCTTGGCAAACCGCAGTACCTCTACAGCAAAAATGGCCATAATAATAGCGACAAACATACTGCCGCCCCCGAGATTTTCCATTAGCAGCGCCATTCCCTTATCCTGGTAAGTCACCGGCACACTTGTCAGTAAAAAGGCGGCCATCGCCAAAATTCCGCCTGACACTCCATCAAGTTTATATGATTTTGCAAGATGATACCCAATACTGTGACAAGCGTAAAGAGCCATCAAGCCCATAGTTAACCGGAATGGTATGAGGATTTGGCCTGTGTAGGGTTTGATAGCCGCCGCCAGGGCCGGAAACGGGGGAAAAGCCAGGATCAAAAAGAAACTACCAACAATAATGAGTGGTATAGTAGAAATAATCCCATCGCGCACCGCGCGAAGATGTCGCTGTTCTGACAGCTTGGTCATGGTAGGTATTAGATATTTATCAAGCAGTGCAAAAAATTTGTGCATCTTCTCTCCTGCCTAATCCAATATCTTCTTAACTTCTGCTAAAATGATGGCTCCACCCATCGGGTTATACCCTTGTGGCGGAATAATGGCCACAGGAACATTATATTCTGCCGCGGCCTCCTGAAAAAAGGCAGCACGATGCCGCACCTGAGGCGCTATCAGTGCTATATCCCAGCCATTTTTGAGTTCCTCAGCAAATTCACCACTGCCTACCGACTTAACAGTAATCACCTGACCCATCTTAGCGGCTTCCTTTTCAATGGTTTTAACTACAATAGCACTAGACATGCCGCCAGAACATACTAATAGTAACTTCATCTTTCCGTCCTCTTTTCATCTATAATCGCCCTACGAATAAACCCACCAACTGCCGCCAGATAGCAGGAGGCCTGTGCAGCAGAACAATCTCGTTCAATCATGACAATGGCCGTCTTGGGATTCATTCCTGCCTGTACAAGAACTTCTCCAGCCCGCTCGCAGCTTACTCCTGTTGCCTGAACGACAATATGTTTGGCTCTTTCAACCAGTTTGGCATTAGTCGGCTTAACATCTACCATTAAATTGCCGTACACCTTTCCCAACCGAACCATGACTGCTGTTGTCAGCATATTAAGTACCAGTTTTTGAGCCGTGCCAGCCTTCATCCGGGTAGATCCGGTGATTACCTCCGGCCCCACCAATGGAGTAATGGCAAGCTTAGCCACCTTGCCAATCATCGAATTCGGCGTGCAGCTTATGGCGACAGTAAAAGCGCCAACCGTATTGGCATATTTCAAACCACCAAGGACATAAGGAGTTCTGCCGCTGGCTGCCAGACCAACAACCACATCTTTCGCTGTAAGCTTCACTAATTGCAATTGAATAACGGCACCGCTAATCTCGTCTTCGGCTCCTTCTATCGCCTTTACCAAAGCTGTATCACCTCCGGCAATTAGCCCGATTATCTGATCAGGCTCAACGCCAAAGGTCGGCGGACACTCGGCGGCGTCCAGCACGCCTAGCCGCCCACTGGTTCCGGCTCCGATATAAATCAATCGTCCGCCAATTTGCAGTGCTGCTGTTATTTTATCAACCGCCAATACAATATAGGGTATTTCCTCTGCCACCGCCGCAGCCACTGTCTTGTCTTCCGCATTGATGGCTTCGAGCAGTTGGCTTGTAGTCAGCTTATCCATATTCACCGTTTGCGGATTAACCGCTTCGGTAAGCAAATCTTCAATTTTTACACCCATCTCATCGCCCCCAGCCGAATTTTCAAACCTTGTTCTGCACCCATTCAAGCCCCAGCCGTACAGCCCCTTCTACCGGTTGAGTTTTACAAGCTACAGTGTTGGCCCTATCAGCCAGAACCTCTTCCAGCCGCTCACGAATCATCAAAATATTGGTTACGATGCCACCATACATGCATACTTGCACCGGTTCTCCCCAACCAAAACCACGGGTAATAACCGATTCCACCAAGCTGGCCAGCGCATCGCCTGCTTGCTTTACTATCTCGATCGCCACTTGGTCTCCCTGCTTGGCTGCGTCCCCCACCACCTGGGCAAATGCTGCAATATCACCTTTCGACGTCGTTTGGTTATTAATATAGCCAATCATATCATTCCAACTTTTTAGGCCTGCGTATTCCATGATCATGTCCAGTACTATCGTAGCTTTATCGCGCCCTTCAGCAGCCCGAATTCCCCTTACTACTGCCTGACGGCCAATTGCATAGCCGCTGCCTTCATCACTGGCAAGGTGTCCCCAGCCACCGGCGCGAATGACAGCACCCTGCCTATTTATCCCATAGGCAATTGAGCCTGTTCCGGCAATCAAGATAATACCTTCGGCTTTCCCTAAACCTGCGACCAACGCAATTTTGGCATCACTATTTACCAGGTAACAGCAAGGCAGACCTAATTCTGCCAGTGCCTCCAGGACAATTTCCCTGTCTCTTACTCTGTCAGCACCGGCCAGCCCAAGACTTACTACTAGTAAGTCCGCCTTCTTCAAATTACAGCTAACGGCCAGTTCGTCAATGATACCAGCAATCACTGCCGTAAATTTGGCCACCCCGGTGATGTGATAGTTGCCAGGCCCCTTTTCCACCCGGCCTAAAATCTTGCCGGTAACAGCTGCAGCGCAGCCCACAGTTTTAGTTCCGCCACCATCTATCCCTATAACCCATTTCATCATCACATCACCTGACATAACATTTCTACTTCTCAGCAATATTTGACACAGACCACTTTCTTTCCTGTTACTTTTTTCAGAAAAAAAATAAAACATGTCCAATAAAAAATAACCGCTCCCCTACCAAGGTTTGCGATTATTTCAGTAAGCCAAATTTTAGCATCGACCATTTTAATTCATACCTTATTTCATTTCGTCAAGAGAAATACATATATTCATATCTCCTATATTAGTATGCAATGGGATACTCAAGGTTTCAGGAGAAAAATGCGATGAAACAACGGCATCAGCCACAGCAATTTGCGGCGGCATAATATCACAATGATAATTAAGCTGCGATAGATAGCTTGCTGCATTACCGCTAATAATATTAGATATTTCCCCCATGGCCGAAGTAACAAAACTATCTAATTCCTTCAATTCCATGCCGGACATGATTTGCACAATATTTAATGTCGTATCTTGCGGAAATTGAAACAGAATGGAACCAGAAACATCACCTTTCACATTAATCCGGATATCCACCTCCTGGCTCCCACCAGCTGCAACCCCTGTTGCTCCCCGGCTTACTTCAATATCCAGCATAGCCTTAAAAACATCCGTAACAGCCTTAAAGACCGGATTTACATATTCTGCCTTCATATTTCCAACCCCTGTTCTGTCACATATTGTGCCATCTTCTGGTCTGTCGCAACCACATGATTAATCAGCCAAGCCAACAGTCTGCCTGCCAAAATTTGCACAGCTTGCTCATGATAACCTGCATCCGCAAATTCTTTCGCCGAACTTTGGATATCTGCCTTAAATGCCTCATGAATGTTATGGTGCTCTTCACAGTCTGGATAGCCTAATGTTTGTTGATACTGTTCTTCATAATTAAAATGTGTCACAACATACTCCTGCAGAAACACCATCGTATCCTTTACCTTTTCTATTTTTTCCTCCCAGCGGCCTTCCTGACGAATAGCTTGCACAAAATCAGCAACACGGTTAAACAGTTCCTCATGTTGTTTATCAATGGTTGGAATTCCAATTTTATATTTTTCTTTCCATATCATAGGACATCCATCTCCCCTTGTAATTAATAATAGTTGTTTGTTAACTATTATAATCTACAATTTAAAAATAGTCTAGTTAAAATTACCAAAAATAAAATGCAATGAGGAAGAGCTTATTCATAAAAGCGGGGCCTGATCCACTTAAAATGGTTCAGGCCCCGCTTTTTATGCTAACACATCAAAGTTGGTATCCTTATGTCCGTCCTATTCTTCCATTATATTGCAATAGGTTTCCAAAAAACCTGTTGTCACCTCGCCCTTAACAAATAGGGGGTGGTTCAATAGCATCTGATGAAAGGGAATAGTGGTATGCACGCCTTCAATAACAAATTCGCTAAGCGCCCGTTTCATCCGTTCAATGGCTTCCTGTCTGGTTTTACCCCAGACAATGACTTTTGCCACCAGGGAATCATAGAAAGGAGAGATATCACACCCGGGGTATACAGCACTGTCAATTCTGACACCAAACCCACCAGGCGGCAGATAGCGTCCTACCTTGCCGGGGCAAGGCATAAAGTTACAGGCTGGATTTTCTGCATTGACACGGCATTCCATAGCCCAGCCATTTACCTGTACTTCTGCTTGCGAAAAACTGAGACGGCAGCCTGCCGCCACGGCTAGCTGTTCCTTAATCAAATCAATGCCTGTAACCATCTCCGTTATGGCATGCTCAACCTGAATCCGGGTATTCATTTCAATAAAATAGAATTCACCATGTTTATCCAGCAGAAATTCTACCGTGCCTGCTCCCTGGTAATGTACCGCCTTGGCAGCCTGCACGGCAACCTGCCCCATCTGTTGGCGCAGCCTTTCATCCAGAGCCGGTGACGGCGCTTCTTCCACCAGTTTTTGATGACGGCGCTGAATAGAGCAATCCCGTTCGCCCAGATAGACGACATTGCCGTAGCTATCGGCCATAATCTGCATTTCAATATGCCGGGGCTCTTCTAAATATTTTTCTAAGTAAACACCGGAGTCGCCAAAAATAACTTCTACTTCCTTTTGCGCCTGACGAATGGCCTGGCTTAAATCTGCAGCATTAGCAGCTACCCGCATGCCTTTGCCGCCGCCACCGGCGGTGGCCTTGACGATCACCGGATAGCCAATGGTCTCAGCCACAGCAACGGCCACTGCTATTTCCTCTATAATACCCTCCGTACCAGGGATAATGGGAACACCTGCCTGCTTCATGGTATCTCGGGCTGCTGCTTTTGCTCCCATCCTCCTGATAGCTTCCGGACTGGGGCCAATAAAGGTTATTCCACAAGCACTACAAGCTTCGGCAAATTCCGCATTCTCAGCTAAAAAACCATAGCCCGGGTGAATGGCATCAGTCTGGGTAGCAGCAGCCACCGTAAGCAAACTAGCTACATTTAAATAGCTCTGCCTGGCAGCAGCCGGACCGATGCAATACGCTTCATCGGCTAACCTGACATGCAGTGCTTGCGCATCAGCTTCCGAATAAACAGCGACAGTACCAATTCCCATTTCACGACAGGCCCTAATAATCCGGACGGCAATTTCACCCCGGTTAGCAATTAGCACTTTTTTGAACATTTATTTTCTCCTTTGTTCCTCTACCTGATCTTGTTTGCTAAACCGGGGATACTATGGCTTTACTAATAACAGCGGCTGGCCATACTCCACAAAATCTCCGTCTTTCACCAACACTTTCACAACTTCTCCTGTTACGTCTGCAGATACTTCATTAAATAATTTCATGGCTTCCAGGATGCACACAACAGTACCTGCCTCTACCCTGTCACCAATAGTTACAAACGGCGCTGCACCAGGTTCAGGGGTAGCATAAAAGGTTCCGACAGTTGGCGAGAGAATTTCGCGAAATGTCGTTTCATCAGCTACCGCTACCGTTTCACCAGTTGCCGCTGCCGTTTCCACTGATTCCCGCAAAGCAGTACCTGGCGAGACCGGCACGGTAGCCGGCTGCACTTGCGTCATGCCAGGATTTTTTGTAATGACTAGCTTCGCACCTTGATTATTCCATTCCAAGTGACCAATCGACGATTGATCCACGGCCTTAATTAATTCTTTTATTTCATCAATGGTAAACATGAATTTCACTCCTCAATCATTCTTACCGTTACTGCGCATCCAAGCAAATACAATAGAGTTAAACTAGCCGTAAGGCAATGGCTTGTTTGAGGTACTGCAAATATTCTTCCCGTTCAAGATAAAGCTGCTCTGCCTCTTTTAACGATATTTCCTGAAACCAAATTTGATCTCCTGGTCTGGTCTGAGCGATAATAGCAACATCTACTGCTGCAACTTGAGCTATTTTGGGATAACCCCCAGCGGTTTGCCTATCTGCCAGCAAAATAATCGGGTTGCCCTCAGGCGGTACCTGGATAGTACCCAGTGCAACCGCCTCTGAAATCATTTCCAGCGGTTCGTTTAACGCCATCACCGGACCTGATAAACGATACCCCATTCGGTCAGACTGAGCAGTAACCTGAAAAGGACGACAAAAAAATTGCGCCTTACTTTCTGCTGTAAAATGTTCATATTGATTACCACGGGTAATGCGTATTTGAATCGACTGAGTAGGCTTGGGGATGTTACCCTTTGCCACATACCAAGCCGTAGCAGCAAAAGCATGATCCTGTAGCTTAACAGCTAATTGTTTAATTAACCGTCCGGCCACTCCTGACAAGGACTTTCGTAAAGGAAGCACATCCCCTGGCTGCGATGCCCGCCCGTGAAAGCCGCCAAGTCCTGCCCGCAAATAGGTACTTTTGCTACCCATTACGGCCGGAATAGCATAGCCGCCGGCCACAGCCAAATAGGAACGGCAGCCTGACTTACACCCTTTAAAATCGAGCACACTGCCTTTCCTTACATAAACCGGCCGCCACATAGGCACTGCTGCGCCATTAATGGTTGGCGCCATATCGCCGCCGGTTATGGCCAGCAGCATATCCTGCTCCAGCCGCAGCGACGGCCCCATTAGTGTCATTTCCAGCACGCCTTCGTCTTCTTCATTGCCAACCAGAATATTGGCTACGCGCAGTGCGTAGGAATCCATAGCGCCACTTACAATCACGCCGTACTTTTGAAAACCATATCTGCCCAGATCCTGAATACTGGAAAGCAGGCCGGGCCGCAGCACAGTCATACTCATGGCCTGTCCTCCTCATATTCCTGATATTCAGCCAAAGAAATTGGCCGGAACCGGATAATATCGCCTGCCTGCAAGAGACTGGGACATGCCGCCAGGGGGCGAAACAAGGGCAGCGGCGTACGGCCAATCAACTGCCAGCCGCCAGGGGTTGTGATCGGATAGACACCGGTTTGCATCCCGGCAATTCCTACAGAGCCTGCCGGAATTTCCAGACGCGGTGACGACCGCCGGGGTGTGGCTATTTTTTCCGACATGCCGCCAAGATAAGGAAATCCAGGGGCGAATCCGATCATATACACTAGATACTGCCCCTGACTATGGATTTCAATTACTTCTTCCATTGTAAGGTTATTATACTCTGCCACATAAGCAAGATCCGGGCCGAATTCACCACCATAGCAGACGGGAATTTCCACCGTTCTGGGCACAATTGCTATACTATTGTCTAGTTTACTCAGCACTTCTACTAATAAATCAGCAAAAACTTCATAAGCCAGCGGTTCTGCTTGCTGGTTTAACTGTTCTTTACACAATTGCTTTACTTGTGCCGGATTGAAAAACACAGTAACGCTGGAATAAGCCGATACATATTCTAACATTCCCGGCAAAGGCTGCCGGTCCAGATAATCGGCTAGTGCCTTTACTTTCTTATTTGTCTCAGGATTAATGCCTTTACCGAATTCCACCATAAGGGCTGCCTCGCCGACAGGCAGCAGTTGGTATTCAAGCACAGCCGTCTCTGTTTGTTGACTCACGAGTATCCACCTCTGTCTCTTGCTATATATAGCATGCTACAGCGTTACTTACAACACACTGAATTTTTCATCCTGTATATCGGTAATAAACATATGACCGGGAGCATGGGTAATCATCAACTCAGGTTTTATCTGCATAGCTACCGCTTGCGGCGTAACGCCACAGGCCCAAAATACCGGAACCTCTCCGGCTTTAATCGTAACACGATCACCAAAATCCGGCTTGTCAATATCCTTTATCCCAATACCGGCCGGATTACCAATATGAATAGGCGCACCATGAACGGATGGGAAGCGGGAGGTTATCTGGACTGCCCGCACAACATCCTTTTCCGGTATTGGCCGCATGCTCACCACTACCGGGCCTTCAAAGCAGCCTGCTTGTACACAGGGAATATTGGTCTTATACATGGACACATTGCAGTTCTCTTCGATATGACGCACGGGAATACCGCTATTCATCAACGGATGTTCAAACGTGAAGCTGCAGCCGATAAGAAAAGCAACCATATCGTCTTCCCAGTAGGTAAGAATATCTGTTACTTCGTCTACCAATTCGCCATGCCGGTAAATCCGGTACTTAGGAATATCTGTGCGGATATCCGCAGTGGGAGCCACCAGCCTGGGCACCGGCGATCCGGCCTCGGTGACATCAAGCACCGGACAGGGTTTCGGATTCCGCTGGCAAAACAAAAGAAAATCAAAGGCAATATCCTTCTTCAAAATAGCCAGATTGGCCTGGGTAAATCCCTTAGCCATTCCGGATGTTGGTTTAGTCCATTCATTCCGGCGAATAAGGGCACGTACTTCCGCCGGACTCATATTTGCATACTCACTCATTTTCATCCCTCTTTTTGTCCCAATGTTGCTATTTATCACCCATAGCCTTGACAGCTATCCCGTCGTTAAGGAGATATTCCCGTGTCTTCCGGGCAAATTCCAGCGCATGTTTACCATCACCATGAATACATACCGTATCGGCCTTGACGGCAATATCCTGGCCTTGTCGCGATAATACCTTGCCTTCCTTAATCATGCGGACAACCTGCTGCACGGCTTCTTCCTGATTGGTAATCAGTGCATCCGGTTGTTTGCGTGGGGTTAACGAACCGTCACGCTGATATGTACGGTCGGCAAATACCTCATGAGCTACCTGCAGGCCAATTCTTTCTCCGGCAGCGACTAGTTCACTACCCGCAAGACCAAACAGAATTAAACCGGGATCTACCTTATAAACAGCTTCGGCAATAGCTGCTGACAGCGGTTTGCTTTTGGCCGCCATATTATAGAGGGCGCCATGCGGCTTAACATGCTGCATACTTGCGCCTTCGGCTTTAATAAAGGCCATTAATGCACCAAGCTGGTACACTACCAGATCATACGCCTCCTGAGATGATATATCCATTTGTCTCCGGCCAAAGCCAACTAAATCAGACAACCCGGGGTGAGCACCAATCGCTACGCCATTTTTCAAGGCCAGCATGACTGTTTTGCGCATAACTCCCGGATCGCCGGCGTGAAAGCCGCAGGCAATATTTGCTGAGGTTACATGCGGCAGAATCTCTTCATCCACGCCAAGTTTGTAAGCGCCAAAGCTCTCTCCTAAATCACAATTTAAGTCAACCCGGTACATAACAATAATACCTCCAGCCTATTTTTTTGGTAAAGATTATAATTTCTGCTAACGCTATTCATTTGCCTCTAATTTACAAGAAGAGCTTTGGCAATTCCTTAATCAACGTATAGGCACTCATATAGGACATCACAACAACCACTAGACCGCCGAAAATTGTCATCCACAACGGATGTTTATAGTCGCCAACAATCTTTTTCATATAAGCACCAACTAAAATGGTGGCAAGTGTAATCGGCAGAATGAGTCCGTTAAGCGCCCCTACCAGCACCAATACCTTAACCGGACGACCAACAATGGCAAATATTAAAGTAGATGCTAAGATAAATCCAATAATCATAAGCTTTTCATTTTTGGCGACAGTGGCACTGAAGGTCTTTATAAACGAAACCGAGGTATAGGCAGCCCCAATAACGGAGGTAATAGCTGCAGCCCACATGACGACACCAAATACTTTATAACCGATAGCGCCTGCTGCCAGTTTAAATACCGAAGCAGGCGGGTTAGCCGGATCAAGCGTAAGACCTTGAGCAACAACACCCAGAGCTGCCAAAAATAATACTACCCTCATAATCGCTGTAACCAAGATACCGGAAACTGAGCTTTTGTTTACTTCCGGCAAAGCCTCAACCCCACGCACACCTGCATCCAGCAGGCGATGTCCACCGGCAAAAGTAATATAGCCGCCTACGGTACCGCCAACCAGGGTAATGATGGCAAACATATCGATTTTATCAGGCATAATACTTTTCACCATGGCCTCACCCACAGGTGGCGCGGAAGAAATAGCCACATAAACTGTTAACCCAATCATGACAAAGCCTGCGATCTGAGCAACTCGATCCATGGCCTTTCCCGCTTCTTTTAAAAGAAAAATTGTGATGGCAATTACTGCACTTATAATTGCACCAGTTACCGGTGTTATACCAAATATTACATTTAATCCAAGACCTGCTCCGGCAATATTGCCAATATTAAAAGCAAGGCCTCCCAAAACAATCAGCAGGGCGACAAAATAGCCCAACCCTGGAAAAACCATATTGGCAATATCCTGACCGCGTTTCTCCGAAACTGCAATAATTCTCCAAACATTTAATTGCGCGCCAACATCCAGAACAATAGACATTAAAATAACAAAACCAAAACTTGCTGCTAACTGTTGGGTAAATACCGTTGTTTGCGTTAAAAAGCCTGGCCCGATAGCCGAGGTTGCCATCAAAAATGCGGCACCTAGCAGTAATTCCCAATTTGATTTTACCTTCTTATTACCCGGATGTACATTCCTTACTGGTTCCACAGTAATCCCCCCTATTTTTTGTACTTACCCTTATTTCGCAAAAAAGACGCTCAAACAAAGTTAATCTTTGTCTAAAGCGTCTTTGCTTCGTGCGAAATTTGGTTTTTTTCATCATAACACCGAACTAACCGGATGTAAAATTGAAAAATTAAATAGGGACATTCGATTTTCCTAAAAGCTATTTTTTAAGCTCTCAATGCTGTGGCAATAACCTGATACAATTGCTGTTCTGCGTGGAGTGCAGCAATTGCTTCCGCTTCACTAACACAGCAAAATCGTATACTATCACCGGTCTTGGTCTGCGCGACCTTGGACAAATCGTTCCGAATCACATAGCCAAGCTTGGCAAAACCTCCGGTAGTCTGGTGATCTGCCAGCATAATAAACGGCATACCATGCGATGCAATCTGAATAGAGCCCTGATACACAGCATCAGAGATAATATCTGCTTTACCGACAGGTAAAATCCGGCAGCCTGTCAACCGGTAACCAACCCTGTCAGCTTGCTTGGTAACTGTATATGGTTTAGCGAAAAAGGAAGCAATTGCTTCCTCAGAAAACATATCCTGCTGAGGCCCGAGCATCACTCTTATCAAAACCTTGTCACCATAGGACGGAATATATGCACTGGGGAGTGACTGTGGTCTGGCAGCACCTGCCCCTGCCTGCCCAACATACAGGATATCGCCCTGCCGCAGCGTTCTCCCCTCGTAGCCCCCAACGCCTGCTTTAACACAAGTAGACCGGCTGCCCAGTACCAAGGGAACATCGATTCCTCCCTGCACCGCCAAATAAGCCCGATAGCCGGTGACAGCCTCTCCAAATCGAAGTTCTCCGTTCCTGGGCACAAGAAAAGCCGACCAATTGGGAACAACAACACCATTTACCGTTACTCGCATATCTGCGCCGCCAACAGCCACCAATCGCTCCTCATCAAACTTAAGCACCGCTCCCCAAGAGGTCATTTCCAGCACGGCTGCCTGTACCTCATTTCCTGCCAATAAGTTGACTATGCGCCCGGCATACCGGTCCATCATCCCGGCTGTCGGCACCCCATAAGCCTGGTAGCCCCATCGGCCTTCATCCTGTACGGTTGTAAAGAAACCTTGTTGAATAACAGTAATCACTACTCATCACTCTCACTGACAAATTCGCGGAATATAAGTGCCTGCTGCCACTTCACGGCGTATCGCAAAATACTCTTCCACAGTTATCGCATAAAACTGCAGATAGTCTCCGGGAGAAAATAAAAAAGGCCGACTGTTCTTAGGATTAAAGGCCTTGACCGGCGTACGCCCAATCAGCCACCATTCTCCCGGACTTTCCACAGGATAAAGGCCTGTCTGACTGCCCCCAATTCCCACCGAGCCGGCCGGCACCTTAGCACGTGGCTTTTCTTGCCTTGGCATCGCAAGCTGCTCAGCCAACCCGCCCAAATAAGGAAACCCTGGGGTAAACCCCAGCATG
Organism: Sporomusa sp. 246TCP1; assembly: GCF_057319775.1. NCBI lineage: Bacteria > Bacillati > Bacillota > Negativicutes > Selenomonadales > Sporomusaceae > Sporomusa > Sporomusa sp. 246TCP1. The sequence goes on from NZ_CM170492.1 coordinate 4,133,294, forward strand.
TACACCAAATAGGGGGTTGCGGTATGAATATCGATAACCTCTGCTGCCGTCAGCCTGGTATAGCGGGCCACATATTCCAAATCAGGTCCCAGCACCCCCCCGTAACAAACCGGCACATAGACCATCTTGGCCTCTGTAGGCAGACTGCTTTGGGGATTCATTTTACACAGCATTTGGCTGATAAACCCGGATAAATCCTGCCTCGTTATTACCAAAGGATCAAAATATACCATAATAGTCCGGTAGGTGGGCACTACCTCAATAACACCAGAAAGCAAACTGCTGCTAAGCAGTCCGGCAAGCTGTTGCACCATCCTGTTAATAGCAGGCGAAATCTCTGGATCAAATTCGATTACCAACCCATACTCACCCGCAACAAGCATTCTGACACCAGACAACCATTTATTCATAAGCACCCTCCACTGGTTTTTGGACCTTCTCAATTGGCAAGAAACTCACTTCAGTAATCTCTCGTGAACAAGCTTATGGAAGGCTTGAATGGTAGAAGAAAGCCATTTATCCTTGTGGTAGGCAAGATATGCATTGATCTGGAATTCCGGTCCCAACCAGGGCAAAGCCACTAAGGTACCTGCCGTAAGTTCATTTTGGACTGCCGCCTGGGGCAGGATAGTCAGCCCGATATTGCTCATAACAAATTGCTTAATAACCTCAATCTGGCATATTTCCAACACATTTCCCGGCTGGACAGCCGCTTTTTCCATACTTTCTTCCAATAAAGTCCGATAGCTACTACCGGAATCGGGAAAGATCAGTGTTTGTCCGCCCAGATCGCTTACCTGCACCCCGGCAAACCTGCTGAAAGCATGGTTGGGCGAAGCGATTAAAACCACAGGCTCCGGCCATAACAATTTACTGACTAAGTCAGGCTCCTGTATTTTCTCTTCCAGAAAAAAAGCCATATCCATCATATTTTTTCGCAGCATATTGTAAAAATCACTTGAAATACCTAGCTTCACCTTCAATTCCACCTCAGGATATACGGCAGCATATTCCTTAAGCAAATCCTTCAACCGGTATACACAAAGTGATTCCGGCATACCAATGATAATCGGCCCCCGCGGTATTGAAAAATCATCAAGTACATTTTTAGCTTCCTCGGCCAGTTTGGTAATGCGCTCAGCATAATCGTAGAGCCGTTCACCGTCACCGGTAAGCATTAGCTGATGACCAAACCGTTCAAACAAAACAGTATTTAATTCTTTTTCCAAAAATTGAATATGCGTTGTTGCTGTAGACTGAGTATAGCCAAGAAATTGTGCAGCCTGCGAAAAATTACCAAACTTAACAATACTCATAAACGTCTTTAATTGTCGTATTTCCAAAAATACCACTCCAAAACAACCTACTTGTCTATATTATACTCGATTTAACACTTTCGACCACTTTTTTAAAAAAGTGGCCGAAACTCACTTGATCTTTCTAATGAGCTCGGCCATTTTATTCCATATTAGTACTTTCCCAGAATATACAGGTTTAGTTCTATACTGACAGTTCCATTAGCTACTTGCTCTCCTGAACTGTCACAGCGATTGCCAGTGTCTTGGTTGCCAATTTTCCCGCTTCCCAGGGCCGGGCAAAGCTAAAGCGGATGGTTTCTGTTCCCAACTCATCGCCCGCCTTCAGTATATAAACATCACGCAGCGGTCCGCCACACAGATTTTTGTCCGCTGACAGCGGTTGAGAATCCGCTGTTTGTGATGCTCTCACCAACATCGGTTCTCCCTCTAATTTCCATGAATAACCAGTTCCAGCCGCAGAAAGCAGTTCCACCCGGAACACTTCGCCTGGCTGGAGAGCAAGCGCCATGTCAACAACCCCCTGACCCAAACTATCCACCTGTACTGTCAGCTTAACAGACTCCTCCCGGTAAGCCATACCTTCCGCCGACACACTGCCAGCAAACAATAAAGGCAATACCATCACTACGAGTAACAGTTTTGACAGCAGTTTCTTTGAAAAGTCCCCCATAAACATCTTCCTCCTCAAATTCTCGCTTGCAGGTTAATACCAGTTCTCCGCGCTATATAAATTTTCCTGCTAGATTTTGTATCATCAATGGTCACCATAATGATTTGCAAATCAAAATTATTGTTGAATTCATATTTTTTTAAAATAGGTATTGTATTTTTAGTTTTACGTGTTATAATTATCCTATAATAATAATTATTGTTTATGGAGGTAGATTTATGAAAAAGTTTGTATGTACTATCTGTGGCTATGTTCACGAGGGAGATTCCGCTCCTGATGCTTGTCCCCAATGCAAGGCACCTGCTAGTAAGTTTGTTGAACAGTCCACTACAACTTTGAACTGGGCTGATGAGCATAGAATCGGTGTAGCCGCTGGCGTAGATGCCGAAATACTTGAAGGACTGAAAATGAATTTTATGGGAGAGTGTACCGAGGTTGGCATGTATCTGGCAATGAGCCGCCAAGCTGACCGCGAGGGTTACCCCGAGGTAGCTGAAGCCTATAAGCGCATTGCCTTTGAGGAAGCCGAGCATGCCGCAAAATTTGCCGAGTTGCTGGGTGAAGTTGTAAATCCATCTACCCAAAAGAACCTTGAACTCCGGGTAGAAGCTGAATATGGTGCCTGTCAAGGCAAACTGGCTATTGCCAAAAAAGCCAAAGAACTTGGTTTGGATGCTATTCATGACACTGTTCATGAAATGTGCAAAGATGAAGCCCGTCATGGCGCCGCCTTTAAGGGATTACTAGACAGATATTTCGGGAAGTAGTATTCAAAAATCACAATACCTACGAGTCCATTAATCGACTCGTAGGTATTTTTGTGGCTATAAGGCCAGTTCAACCTTCCTCTCATTCATGCCGTTATATTTTTCTGTTATTGCCAATTAGCTCTGCGCAAAATAGCTGTCCAATTTCTCAATATACTCTGCTTTTGTCATAAGCGGCTGATAAGAATCTAAGATAGCTTTTGCCTGCTGGGCATTGCCTGCAAGCAGGTCAATGACAGTCATAGCCATAATTTTGGCAGGCAAAACACAGGCTGCATAATAGTTAATGGCGCAAAAGTCTCTGGTGTGCAGTGCTCCGACTGTTCCACCAATATAAGGATGAATAACTGGCATCAGATGGGACACATCGCCCATGTCAGTGGAAGCGCTAAAATGACCGGAATTCGTTATACTTTCCCTTGCGAGAAACTGCACTGAATTTTCAACAAACAGTTGGTTAAAGGCGGCAGAACAGTTAAGCGGCAGGTATCCCGGCAGGGATTGTATCACGGTTTGGGCGCCCACTGCATCGCCGCCGGATCTAAGTGCCCGGTCGACTTTGCTGTGGGTTGCATCAATAGCCTGCATGGTTTTTGCCCGCACATAGGTTTCCACTCGCACATCGGCAGGCACACTGTTTACCAGGTCGCCGCCCTTGGTGATGATGGGATGTACGCGCACAATATCACCATCACGGAAGGTCTCACGCAAAGCGTGAATTCCCATGAGTCCCAGCATAGCAGCATTAAGAGCATTAATACCTTGGTCAGGAGCTTCGGCCGCGTGCGCTTCTTGTCCAATATATTGAATGGTTTTGCCGATAAAGCCGTTACTTGATTCTCCTATTTGTACAGTAGGTTCCGGCGCTTCTTTAGCTGAATGAATCATCATCGCCATATCGATGTCATCAAAGGCGCCACGATATATGAGTTCCTGTTTGCCACCGAGATAATGCAGCTTGCCTGCTTCTCTCAGCTTCAGTCGATAGGCAATCTCAACATATTCTTCAGCCGGAACTGCCATAAAAGTCACATTGCCCGTGAGCTGCTGACTTATATTGCTAAGCTTCAGTCCCAGAGCGGCCCCCAGCATAGCTCCAAGCTGCAGATTGTGCCCACAGGCATGAGCCGCCCCGGTTGCCGGATCTGCAGAGGAACTATCCGGGCATAATACAGCATCCAATTCACCTAAGATAGCAACATTCGGGCCATTATCGTTATCTTTTAGCTTGGCCTTAACTCCTGTGATCGCTAAACCATCCTCGTAGGTTAAGTCGATTTCTTCATAGAACCTTTTTACAAGCTGTGAGGTTACTTGCTCCTTATAACCCAGTTCCGGATGCTGCGCTACGTCTTTTGCCAGCTTGATGATTTTTTCTTGATACTCATCAATAACACTGCAGACTTTATTTTTCAATTCTGTAATTTCCATAACCATGACCCCTAACTTTGTTTTGTATAACTTATCCTTATAATAGTAACTAGATAAGTTTAAATCTCATTTTGTTATCATTCTACCACAATAGATTTTTGTATGATATAATATTTCCATCATTTATATATATGCGTCTTTCTCAAAAATACAAAGGAGGAATATCAATTTGGACATTTTAAAAAACTGGAGAATCCATTGCATCGCACTAATTATTGTCATAATTTGTGAATGGATTGGCGCTAAAAAGATCCCCTTAGGCCCCGGGGTATTGCTTTTTCTGCCTATGTTGTACGCTATGGTCATCGGCGGTATTTTGAGTATCCCCAGGTTAAAGGTTGTGAAAGCAGAAGAAATGACACTGGCCTCTGCCATTTTGGGCATCACCACACTCATGTTAGTGACTAAACTCGGAACGGTTATCGGCCCACAAGTTGTAAAAGTCGTGCAATCCGGACTTGCATTATCCTTACAGGAACTTGGACATTTCTTAGGAACAGTAATCCTCGGTTTGCCAATTGCAATAGCACTGGGTTTAGGACGCGAAGCTATTGGCGCAACATTTTCTATTGACCGGGAACCTAACATCGCAATTATCAGTGAGAAATACGGCTTAAGTTCCCCAGAAGGCCGCGGCGTTATGTCTGTTTATATCTGTGGCACCCTGTTCGGCGCTGTATGGCTGGGATTGTTGGCAGGCTACCTTGCTGCTCTCGGCATCTTCCATCCTTACGCCTTAGCGATGGGTGCTGGCGTTGGTTCCGGTAGCATGATGGCAGCAGCCTCAGGCGCACTTAAATCTGTTTTTCCTGATAAGGCTAATGAAATTTTGATGTATGCAGGGGCTTCCAATCTTTTAACAACCATCATCGGTATCTATTTTTCACTCTTTGTCTCACTGCCTGTTACTGAGAAGCTCTATACTGTACTTAAACCTATTTTGGGTCGGAAAAATGATTCAAAGGAGGCTGATGAATAATGAAATTTCGCGATATGTTCATTGCTTTGGTACTGATAGGTATTATGACAACAGCCGGCAATGTTATCGGCTATCATATGCCTGCAGGTGAAGCAGCTATTGGTTATGCAATTATGCTTATTATTACTCTGATCGGCGTCGGTTTAACCCACATAATACCAATTAAACTGCCTATGGTATTTTGGGTATCTATTGTGGCTTTATTGGCAACATCCCCTATTTCGCCTATTGCCAAAACTATTACCTTTTACACATCCAAGGTTGATTTCTTGGCCCTGTGCACACCCATTCTAGCCTATGCCGGTTTAGCCATCGGCAAGGATTTAGAAGCCTTTAAAAAAATGTCCTGGAAAATTATTGTTGTCGCTTTAGCGGTGTATACAGGCACCTTCTTATGTGCCACCGCCATTGCTCAAATTATGTTACATTTTGAAGGCATAATTTAACAACCGTACACCATTGAATAATTTAAAAGCAGCAGCCCTAGTATCACGGGACTGCTGCTTTTTTTTGATTATTTTCCAATTTCTATTTAATCAAGCCGTAGGCTTTCATTTCGCGGCGGAGAAGTTCCAGGTTATGATCTTCAAGCTCTGTTAATGGCATACGGCATTGACCGGCCGTAAAGCCCAGCAGGTTTACAGCTGCTTTAACCGGGATAGGGTTTACTTCACTAAATAAGGCTTTTATGAGATTCAGTGTCTGAAGCTGCAACTTGATAGCACCCTTATAATCCCCCTCAAAGAACTTCGCAACCATATTGTGGGTATCCTGCGGGATAATATTAGCCATTACAGAAATAACACCTTGACCACCTAATGACAGTACAGGCAAAACACTATTATCATCACCGGAATATACAGAGAAGTCCTCACCACACAAATTTACTACATCACCAACTTGACCTAGATTACATTCCTTTACGGCAATAATATTATCGATTTTAGCTAATGCTTCTATTGTCTCAGGATTTATGTTCAAATTAGTTCTGCTCGGCACATTATATAAAATTATTGGTATCTTAACGCTATCGGCAATAAGCTTAAAATGCTTATATAATCCCTTTTGTGTAGCTTTGTTATAGTAAGGAGTCACAGATAATAGTCCGTCAGCGCCCACTGCTTCTGCTGCTTTCGATAATTCTATGGCATGGCGGGTATCATTACTTCCCGTACCGGCAATAACCGGTACGCGCTTGTTGACTGTTCCTACCGCAAATTTAATAGTAGCAATATGCTCATCATCTGGCATGGTGGAGGCTTCGCCCGTAGTAGCACAGATTACAATGGCATCTGTGCCGTTTTGGATTTGAAACTCAATTAGCTTTGCTAATGATGGATAATCAACACCATTGTCAGTAAATGGAGTTATAATAGCTACTGCAGACCCAGTAAATAATGGTTTTCTCATAAGTTAACCACCCTTTATTTATATTTGGTACATCAAAATCATTAATACTTTGATTATATCCTATAAAACAACCAATTTCTATATAGATATCGCCTAAGCCGCTTTCTTTCTTAACAAAAATGTGGTCATGCAGCAACTCAAGTTGCCTTATATACATAAAAATAGTACCTAACAAATACAGTTGTCCTTATTTTACCAAAGCTTTAGGACTTCCACCACATGCTTCCAATACCAATAAAATTTAGCAATTGACAATGGACATAATACGCCGTTCGCCACATCCCTGTGAGATGTAACCTGAACCGAAAAAATCGGTGTTGGACCGGTTGAGTAAGCTAAGCATCGTTTACTGTCATTATTTTTAGGTATACTATAAGTACCAATGTATCTATATTTTATAAAAGTTATGGTTGGTTTAGTATGATATATATGATACTTGGTAGTGGCATACTTGCATTCTGCTGGTGGAATCAAGGAATAGTTGCCATAGGTCCCAACCGCACGACAATTTTCACTAACATTATTCCCCTTTCCGGAATGTGTTTTGCAACTTTTTTTTTACATGAATTGATCAATTGGTCACAGCTTACCGGAGCGGCTTGTATTATTATAGGTATATGTATGACTTCGCTAACTAGTCATTGGGATTTTTGGCATCGACACTAAGAAATTCAGCTTTTTAAATTTATTTCACGATGTAAATATTTTCACCCGTAAACCAAAAGAGACTACCAACTGTAGTCTCTTTTAATCGTTCTTCCTTAACTAAAATTTATAGTTTGCACCATAGCCCATGCCGTCGGCCTTAATCCCCAAGTCATTATTTTCAAAGTTACGATATCCGGCATCAAGTGTGATGTTGCTGCCTACGTCATAAGTTAGACCAGCTTTCCAGTCCTGCACGTTTTCAGAACGAATATAGGAGGCATAGCTGCCCACCTTATTGGAAATAGTGCCTTTATACGCAATACCGCCAAACATTTCATTTGTGGAAATCGAGTCACTGTTAGCTTTAAGTTCCGATTTTACATTACCTACAGAAACGGCAACATTTTTATTTAATTTATATTGCAGGCCAATTTCGGTTGAATTGAGACTCAAATTATTGTAGTAATAGCCATTACTTGCTGAATAGAAGTTTTTGGACTCAGAATTCAGGTAGTCACCAGTAACAGCTAACTTGTCACTGAGGCCATAGGCTCCTTGAAAATTATTGTTTTTTAAAGTTCCCAGATCGCCAAGTGTTCCCACACTTGTCTTTAAATTATTATAAGAATAGCCAATTTGCCCTTGCCCTGTGGCTATATCCAGGCCTGGTACACTTGCAAAAGCAGTGCCGGCAAGAGTTAGAGAAGCAAGCATTGTTGCCACAATCAGTTTTTTCATTGAAAACTTCACTCTCTATTCTAGTATATTAGCAGTTGTAGTAACTTGCTATATCCGTAGTATACTATACATTTTTTTGTTTATATTTAGAATCCTCTCTGGAAGTATTCGCTAATCGAATAAGTTCATCTTTAATAGTGCTAACGTTAGCAAACGCATTATCGCACTCTTCTCAGAGTGGTTTTGTAAGTTGTGGTTATTTTACTATATGCCTTGGGATTACGAGTACGCAACTTCTCCAGCCAGTATGTCAGTTTGGTATGACTCTCTTGCTTTCCCGCCAACCAAACCAGCAAATGGCTAAATCCAAACTCATATTCATCGACTTTAACATACACCGCCAAGAGTTTAAATAACGTGCGATCAGAATGAATGGCAATTACTTTTTTCAAAGCCTCTTCAACCAGTATCTCACGTATATAGCTATGCTCACTCAGCCTTAATATGGCATAAAACCAGGTAATACACTGTACTTCGTCAGCTAAATAACCATTTAACAGCTGGGCCTCTAGTTTTTCCAAAAACAGCCCCTGTAGATAAGCGGCTTGCACCTTTTTAAACCGTTGTTCGCCTTCAAGCAAATTAAGTACAAACTCCAGTTTTGGACAAAATGCCTGTTGGTCAAAATCCCAAACGTGACAAATAATTTGATTATTAATAGCATCATATATCCAGATCTCACCAAAGCGCAGACAGCTGTCTTGTTTACGCTGTGCATCATACATTATTGTTTTATATTCTTCCAGATCAGCAGTATACCATTCTTTAATCCTCTCTTGGGCAATGCCTTTGGCGTCTTCATTTTCTATTTGGAAATAGCTCCTAAGCGCCAGCTCTTCCTGTTTGTTAGAGTAGCGAAAAACCGGCAGACTTTGCTCCCAGAGATTATCAACCAGTTGTTTACAGGTAACAATTAACTCATACTGTGCATTTACAGCGATCACAACTGCTCCATTGCAGGGGATAACAGCAAACAAACCGTTAACAACTACTTTCTGTCCTTTATCAGTCAGTTTGTAGTTCCTAGTACCGCCAGCCGCCTCACATTCACTCAGCAACTGGCACCGGACAAGTTCATTAAGGTAATCGCTGACAACAACCTCTTCCACTCGTAATAAATTACCAATACCTTGTTGACTACACAGCTCAGCCAGGCCGCAGGAAATACACTTCAAAATAAATTCTTCGATGAAGTTATAGCGCCTGTATCCGTCCAGCCAAAATTTTACCGATATAACTGCAACAGGCAGTTGCCATTCCCGCGTCTCCAAAAGTACCAGTCCGGCTTGCTCAGCGACTATATGCTGAGCGATATTCTCAACCTCCTGTGATTTTTTCCCAAAAATCACTGCCGCCGGAGTCGCTCCGTTTACTATGTCAGTCATTCCAGCGTTACATTCAGGCTGGTACTGAGCTTTCTGTATCCGGCTTATCCATTCCTTCAACAGCAAAACCTTTATTTTGTTATCAGAGCTCACGCTTTCTGCCAAATGTGTGGTAATTGTTTTGATTCTTGAAGAAATGATATCTTGCTCGCAAACTAATTTCTCCAGTTTATCACAAGCTACCATTATCACAGCTTCCAATTCAATCAGATGCTGGCGGCTTTCCTGCAACCTATTTGTATTGTCTGTCATTTGTTTCTCAATATTGTCAATTTGTCTTGAGAGATCTTCTAACCTATTTTTCTGTTCTCTCCGGTGGGGCACTACCACTATGTCATCTTCCGGCAATAAACCCAGCCGCTCAGCAAACACAGACTTCTGCTGATGCAACTTGCAGCGAGCCTGCTCCAGCGTGTGTTCAATTTTTCCTAGACTTTGTTGCAGCTCAAGAACATCACCAACGACATTAGTGTCCATTTTCGCTTTAAGAACTCGTGTTTCTTTACGGGAGCTTAGCAGTTGTTGTGTTAAAGCCGCTAATTCCTCTTGGCACTGGTTATAGGCATGTTCCAGTGAATGTCCGCAATCCAGCAGTTGCCGGTAGCAAGCCTCATAAATCCGTTGCGTAAGATGACGGCATTCCAACAATACCTTATCAATTTCGACAATTGTTTGTTCACGAAGAACTGCAGGCGAAGCTGCCAACTCTTCCATCGACTTAGCTTTTATAAGCAAATCCAGTAACGTTTTCTTCCACTGCGCACAAAGGCCAAGTTTAGTCAATATTCCCGGTGGTGTAACCCATAATAGGTCATTGATTTCCTGGCGTAAGTGACTGATACTTTGATAATTAACCACCACACCTTTTGGATCTGACTGAAGATCACTTGTCGTCAAACCATAGTCCTTCGCCGTATCGTTTAGAACGCAAGCTAGTTCACGTAATTGGTTTATTTTATCAAACTCTGAAGATTTAAGATCATATTGTCGTTGCTTAAGAATATTAATTAATTCCAGCAAACGACTGATATCCTGATTTAGAAAGTGATTTACCGGCGCTTGCGCCTGGCACGCCACCTGCTGCACGACAGTTACAAACTCAGTGAGGTCTTGGTTGTACTTTGCTACAGCAATAATTTGCTCCTCGCGCTTACCGCTTAATAATACATAAGCATCTTGTTTGTGCTCAATAAGCAGCGACAAGGCATTAACCAGTTTTGTCTTTTCCGCTTCGATGCGCTGCAACTCAAATTCCCGGGTAATTACAGTTGCTTGTAGCTTTTCATTCAGCTGTTCCAGGTCAGCCAGTTCAGATAAATAGGTTAACTGTACAGTCACTTCTTCCCTTTTCATCAGGTTTTGGGCAATGACAGCTTCTGTCTCAAACTGGGCCGTAAACAACTGGTCCTCTTCCTCGTCAGCAGGTGCCGACCTTGGCAGACTGGGTTCCAGTTCGCTCACTATTTTATGATGCTCTGCTTGCATAGCTTCATGCCGTGCTTTTAAAGTCTCACTGTCGCGTTGAACTTTATGCTCAAATTGAGCTAACTCCCGCCATTGTTCATCATCGCTGGTAATCTTGTCTGCGATAACAGTACATTCTGCTATTATTTCATCCTGCCGTTTTGTGAGACTGGCAAGCTCCAGCCGCATGCTAGCGGTTTCTTTCTGTTTTTTTTGCAGCGCAAGCAAGTCTCGTTGGCACCAAATAGCTATTTGGCTTAGATTTAAGGGTGCCATTCTATCTTCTTACCCATGTTACGTCCTCCAGTGAAACCTTTCTTACTATGTATATATTTTACACAAAGCCATTGGCTCTCCCTTCAAAGACAGCCGAAAAACAAAAAAATTCTAGATGAACTAGAATTTTTGGAGTCTCTATTAGCCCACAACAGTAACCAGCTTTTTATAGAATGGCAGCTTCGCTGATTTTATACTAACAGTTTGAAAGTTTATATTCACTTTGTTTGTTCCGCCTTCTTTTCTACCGGCTCAGCCTTGATAGTGATCGTTTCTTCCTTCGCACCCTCACTGGCAAGGGCCCGCCGAAGTTCCGTCATCCCTTTACCAAGAGCCTTACCTGCTTCCGGTAACTTACCTGGTCCAAATACAAGCAGAGCAATAACTAGTATTACGCTTAGTTCAGCCATACCTAGATTAAACATAGTTCCACATCCCTTTTATTATTTCTTACCAGTTAGGTCTTATTATGAACTGTGTATTCAAACCTATCAGCTTTTTGTGCTTACGCAAATTGCAGTACTTCTACTCCTAAGTTAGACTTTCTTTCAATCGCCTTAATCGTATTATCTATGTGAACAAATATCTCCTCTGATAGTTTTTCAGCTTGTATATATAAGTCATTAGCCTGTGTTAAATCATTACGATTAACCGCATCAATTACTTTTATACCCATGCCATGCAATTCCTGATGTACCCCATCAATGGCCGCCCACTCTTTGGCTACATCGGGATGAGTTATAATAATAGCATGATAAAAATGTCCAAAGGCACATCTTTTAGAATTGGTCTGAATAGGATAAGCTTTCATTTCATCAACAATTCGTTTCAAATTCTTCATCCAATTGCCATGAGCTTCTTTTGCCTTTATAAGATTTTTTGTCAACTCGTCATTGGTAATAGCATTGATACCGCCATTTAAAGATGAGATCATATCTTTGATAATCTCACTAAATTCTTCGTCAATCTGGGATATTTGTTTCGCATTGACAGCACTTTCAGTAGCATCAGCATGAATAATCTGGGTCATACTATGTAGCTTTTCAGCATCTTGCGCTGATAAATTCATGGCTTGATTTACTTGTTTTGCGGCTTCTGTAATATCTTGCATAGAATCTGATATTTTGTCCACATCTTTAATTGTGTCTTTTAACATAAAAACATTTTCTTTTATTGTGCCAGATATTATATCAAGTTTTGCGTTCATGTTACTAGTAGATTGCATGGTATTATTCAGGCTTTCCCTGCTGCCGTTGGCTGCTTGGTGGATGTTATTAACAAAGACCCTCATATCATCTAAATTAGTTTTTGTACTATCGGCTAATTTTCTAATCTCATTAGCCACAACGGCAAATCCCCGGCCAAATTCCCCGGCACGAGCCGCTTCGATAGAAGCATTAAGAGCTAACAAATTAGTCTGTTCGGCTATGGCTTCCACGCCATTGACAATTTCGCTTACTTTAGCAGCCATATCTACCAACTGTGCTATTTGCTCACTCATAGTCGTTGTATCTTGTACAACATTCTCTTTTAATGTATTAACTTCAGTTAATTGAACCAAACTTTCATCATTCTTGCGAATTAAATTATTAGAAGCCTCCGATAATTGATTCATTGTCGCAGAAGTATGACCGATTGTCTCATTTACATCATTCATACTTGCCGTGATTTCCTCAACTATAGCAAGGTTTGATTCACTTAATGCCGACATATTTTGTGCAAAATCAATCAGTTTATAGGCAGAATGTGTCATTTTAACATCAAATTCACTTAGCGAAGAGATACTACTTAACATTTGTTTAGAACTTACCGACATTTTCTTTTCACTTGCTAACAACTTATCAAAGTGCTTGAGCAATGTTTGATGAATGGGATAATCAACCGTAAGCTTCGCAACTGCCTTTCCATTAAGCCGGTCTTCCACATTTTGAATTATACAAAGTGCTTCCTTGCAGGGTGCATTTTTTTTAAATAAATTCATAGAGATACTTCCTCCCTCACTATCCTAAGCATGCGCAGCAATAACAAAATTATAAAATTTGAACTGTAAATTAGTAACGCCTGCACCTCTGTGTAAATATTAACTATTACTATTTTATTATTCCTACCAAAACATGAAATTCCTGCTGATGTTGTGTGATTCGACAAAAATTTTCATTCATGACTTGTTTTATAAAAAAATGGCATTACCCCTTCACGAACGGGGTTGATGCCATTTTCCTGAACAAGTACACTTTTTCCCGAGGGCAAAATTGCCCTCCAGGGCACAAAAATCCAGTAATAATCGACGGATAAGAACGGCGGCGAGTATTGCCGCTGCCACATTCTCTTTATTACATGATATTTCCTGCTAAGTTTTGTATCCTAGTAAATTAGTAACCTACCCGTTATAGGATTGTCCTACCGGACAAAGCTTCAAGCAGTTAAAGCACATATACTGATTTCCTAAATGCGCTGCTTGTCTCAACCGGGCGTATTGCTCACTCATCAGCAGCCTTTTTTGTTCTTCCGGAGAACTGCCTAACCGCTGCAACTGAAAACCAATATTAGCACCCAAACCATATGTTGTGTCAATACTTTCATAGCGCTTTGGAGGCCATTCAATAAGCATTGTACAATAAATTTATGACGCACAGCAAAAAATTCCGGAGGTAATTTGGCACCAATTGTAAAATATTACTATATGCCTATTCGTGCGAAGGTTTCGACTATTTCAATTACCCAATTAAAACGGAGGATACATAATGAACATCAGAAAAAAACTAACCTTATTACTCTTGCTAGCCAGTGCATTGCCACTACTTATTTTTATCGGTATTAATTTGAACAATTCTATCCAACTTGCCCAAGTAACAGCTATGTCGGAGAATTCCAAACGGGCGGAAATTGTTCAGGAGAAAGTAAATAGCTTCATTGATAAAAATATGTATGGTGTGAAAGTACTGGCGACAAATCCTACTATTCGTTCCTATGCTGCTCATGACCCTAAAGAAATTAAATCTATTCTTGTTGATGCTGCAAAAATATACACAGATTTTAATCCTATGGTCGTTACTAATTTTATCGGAACGCAAGTCGCAAGAATTGATGATGCACCACTGACAAATGTTGCCGACCGTAATTTTTTCAAATTGGCCATGCAGGGACAAGCAGAAGTAATCTCAGAAATTCTTGTCAGTAAAGACAATGGGCACCTTATCGCTGTACTGGCCGCGCCAATAAAAGACGCCGTGAGTGGTAATGTAACAGGTGTTATCCAAGGAACGGTTGAACTTTCTGTGCTAAATGAATTTGTAAAAAGTCTATCTGGTGATACTGTTACTGTTTATATCCTGGATCGGGATGGAAAACTACTGGCCCATCCCACGAAAAATCTTCAGAAGCCGGAAGAACGTATTGATTTAACCAATTATAGCTTTGTTAAAAATGGTTTATCAGGACATAACGGCGCTGAAGAAGTTATCATGGATAAGAAAAAAATGCTGGTAAGCTATGTTAAAGATGAAAAAACAGGTTGGCTGATCTGTACAGAAGTCCCTGACAGTGTTGTGAGTGCTCACAGCCTAACAGCGGCTGTGAAACTTTCTCTCGTTGGTTTGATTTTGATTATACTAACAGGTGCAGCAGCTTATGTACTTTCTACTATCGCAACAAAGCCAATTCTCTCCCTCGTATCTGCTGCCAATCGTATTGCCGAAGGTGATTTAACAGTTAAAAAGCTGGCAGTAACATCAACGGATGAACTAGGATTATTGGCAGAAGCGTTCAATACTATGGTTATTAACCTAACTCAGCTCATCCGTAAGATACAGGGAAATGCTGAACTGGTTGCGGCTTCCTCTGAACAACTCAATGCAAGTTCTGAACAATCCGCGCAAGCGGCTAATCAGGTAGCTGCCTCCATAACTGAAGTAGCGCAAGGCGCAGATAAACAGCGGGTTGTCGTGGATTCAGCTTCTACGATAGTGACACAAATGTCTGAGAATATTAGTCTTGTAGCTGCTAATGCTAATGCCGTTTCGAAGCAATCAGCACTAACTGCAGGAACTGCCCAAGAGGGTGGCAAGTCAATCCAAAATGCTGTCAAACACATGTTTGAGCTTGAAACAACTGTAAACTCGTCCACAAAGGTAGTAACTGAACTGGGAGAACGTTCTAAAGAAATCGGGCAGATTGTAAATACGATTTCCGGTATAGCCAGTCAAACCAATCTACTTGCTCTGAACGCCGCTATTGAAGCTGCACGGGCTGGCGAACAAGGACGTGGTTTCGCTGTGGTTGCTGAAGAAGTCCGGAAACTGGCTGAACAGTCCCAAGTTGCAGCAAAACAGATTGCAGATCTGATTCGAGCCATTCAAAATGAGACCGGCAAAGCCGTGCAAGCTATGGATAACGGCACCAGCAAGACAAAAATTGCTACAACCGTGGTAAATGAAGCAGGTATGGCATTTCATAAGATAGTTGCCATGATTGCTGAGCTTTCACATCAAGTCAGTGAAATATCTGTTGCTATTCAAGATACTGAGAACGGCAGCCAGCAAATTGTGTCGGCAGTCAAAGATATTGCAGCCTTAACAAACACAGTAACCGGTGAAACACAAACAGTATCTGCCGCCACTGAGGAACAATCAGCAGCCATGCAGGAAATTGCTTCTTCAAGCCAAAGTCTTAGCAAAATGGCTTCCGAACTACAAGAAGCTATTGATAAATTTCGTACCTAAGCAAATTAAATGTAAACACAAACAAATAACCAAGAACAAGCCACAACTCACAATTTGAGTTGTGGCTTGTTCTTGGTATTGGGATGAATAACTAGTTTATGGTTACACAAGACCCAGTCAGTGGCAACCTATGTGCTGCCTAATTCTTTGATACTTGCCGCCAAAGCTCCAAGCAGACGGTGAAATCCTTGCGGGTTTTGTGCGGGCACCCGGTATTGCTTATTAATTTCCACCTGCACAGCGGGTATTTTCAGTTCACGGGCCACATAATTGGTTATCGTATTAAGACCTGTGGCAGCAAAATGTTCCTTGGAAATTCTGCCTAATCCGAACCCCCGGAAATTATGTTCCAGCACGTCTACCAGCTTAGGCTTAGCTAAGAGAGTTTTCCCATGATTTGTGCCTAAGTCTACATCGAATTCCTGTTCACGTGCTGCACCGTGGATATCTAGTACGAACTTCACCTTTTCCCGGCAACATATCTCGGCAATTCTTTCTTTGTAGATACAGGGGGTATCCATATTAGGATCGCCGCCATAAAGCTTAGTTGTTGCAATCGCATGACAACCTGTCAATTTGCTTAAGAGGTATACAATCGAGCCTGTGAACTGATCTGACATCTTGATTTTTTTTTGCCGATAATGCCTAACAGCATGCGGCGCCGACACCAAAACAGGCAGTTTCCCCAGGGAAATCCAGAACGGTTCTTCCTGCTTGGGGTTAACACTTTTATCTGTCTTATAGAAATGCACTCTTTCTATACTCACTGCTTCTTCATTACTACGTGCACGAATAAGCTCTTGTAGAATATCTTCTTGTTGTCCCAAATAATTAACCCCCGGTTTCTTTGTTGATCCATAAGTGAATAAGATTTGATGTGCAACTTCTTTATCGCTTAAATTTAACACAAACCGTTGTTCCTTGCGGTGAACTCTGGATACTCAATTTTGCATTATGTCGCTCTGCAATGCGATAGCAAACCGGTAACCCCAGGCCAGTGCCATTTTCCTTGGTCGTTACGAAGGGTTTACCCAACTGCTGCAAAATTTCAGCAGGTATCCCCGGTCCATCATCTTGCACTTCAAGGAAGATAGTATCACTACTGCAATAGGTTTTAATCCTAACATGACCATTGGGCGCCATTGCCTCCATCGCGTTTCGCAGTAAGTTTAAGAGTAGCTGCCGCACTTCATTCGGATCAAACTCGTTATCCGGAGTATCGCCTTTTTCGACAATAACGTTATGTCCTGACCGAAATGCATCAGCCTGAATCAAAGGGAACATGGTATCGATGATAGCATTTAGGCTCCCACGTTGCCTGACAATCGCCTTATTCTTAGCAAGCGACAGAAATTCGCTAATAATAGTGTTGGCTCGATCCAATTCTTCGACCATGGTGCTCAGTTGGTCCTTATAATTATCAAATTCTGTCCGTCTTTGGAATAACTGCAAGTATCCCCTAACTGTCGTCATGGGGTTGCGAATCTCATGACCAATGCTGGCTGCCATTTCACCGACAAGGTTGAGACGGTCTAACCGCTGCATTTCGGCCTCTAGCTTCTTTTCCTTGGTTATATCTTGAGCTATACCGATCCGGCATATTTCCCCCTGCAAATGGATAAGTGCATTTGATAATAGTACCGTAACAATGCTGCCGGCTTTTGTTCGCAACCGCAATTCGCAATTTGAGACTTCCTCTTTTGTGGCTAAGTCTTCTTTTAGAGTTTTTATTATATTGTCATCTTCAGCCCACAAATTCAATTCCTGAGGCGTGTGCCCCCGCACCTCATCCCGCGTGTACCCAATAACATCCAAAAACCGCTGATTCACCTCGATAAATTTATCATCAGCCATTCTAACGATAACTACCATCGCACTCTTACTGTGGAAAGTTTTGTGAAACAGTTCTTCTGACTGACGTAAGGCTTCATCAGCTTGCTTACGGTCTGTAATGTCTGTGAAAATCAAAGCAAATTGGTTTCCCTTGTGCAGCGAGTAAGCATAAATACTATACCACCGGTGTAGGTTTTTGTTATACTGCTCAAAATGCATCGGCTGGCCAGTACGTACCACCTCGGCATATCGTGCTATCGCCACTGCGCCAAATGCTGGAAAAAATCCTCTATATCCTTGTCCCAGAATTTTATCCCGCGATATCCTTATCAGTTTTTCATAGCCAGGATTGACATCAAGCACCACCGCATCAACTGGTTGTCCGCACTTATCATAAATCAGCTCATAGAGCCCAAAGCCTTCACCCATCGACTCAAATAAAGACCTGTAACGTTCTTCACTTGTCCGCAGCGCATATTCCATTTGCTTTTGTTCGGAGATATCTTTCGTACTTACCAAAAAAAATTCGACCTGTCCCTGTTCATCTACTTCTGGTAAAATATGGACATGATAATACCTGCTTTCGCCATGCACAGAAAAAAGGTGCATATCATATTCTACAGCCCGGCCTGTCCGCAGTACTTCTTCGAATTTAGACTGGTCAGGGGAAAAAACAGTTTCGGCAGTAATTCCTAACTCCCTTACCGCGGTTGGGTTGGCATAAATACACCGAAACTGCCTGTCAAAGCGACTAAACGCAAGTGGCATATTCTCAATCAACATCCGGATTTGCAACTCTTGCCGGAGTAGTTTAGCCTCAGTCACCTTCCTTTCTGTGACGTCACGCCAAGTGACTGCAATCTCATCATTCAGTTTTATGACATTCATATCAAAAATTCGGGTAGGAGAAAAATAGTTTTCCTTAGCGTTAATTGGAACACATAGGTTTACCTGTTCTCCGGTTTCAAGCACATGGCAAAACGCTTCGAATTGTTCTGCTAATTTAGGCGGAGGAAATAACTCCAGCATCGTCCGGTCGCGAAATTCAGCTTGTGTAATACCAATGTCGCGGCAAGCTGCCGCATTGACATATTCGTGGATAAAATCTGTAATTTGCCCTGCAGCATCACGCTTAGCCTGCAGCAGTAATAATCCATCTATCATCGTATCGCAATATTTACGGAAACGTTCCTCCCATGTTTGATCACTTTGTGCCTCTAGCTGGTTAACAGGCATAACTAGAGACGTTGGTTTCGCTATTTTTGCCTGATTCAGCTCGCTGAGTTTCATACGGCACACCTCCGTCATTATGCAAGCATTTCCCATAATAGTTTATATTTGGTACATATTATTATTTTTCGCCATCAGCCCTTATTTTCCTGCTTTCCTCTCCCTAATCGATTATCTCTAAGCCATCAAACTGCATGTTGTAGTACTTAGCGTACAGACCCTTATGAGCCAGCAGCGTTTGATGGTTGCCGCACTCTTGTATCTGCCCGTCGTTAATTACGATGATTTCGTCCGCATGACGAATGGTACTTAGGCGATGAGCGATAATAATTGTTGTCCTCTGCTTGGCCAGTTCTTCCAAGGCAGCTTGAATATGTCGTTCGCTCTCGTTATCAAGAGCTGAAGTCGCTTCGTCCAAAATCAAAATCGGCGGATTTTTTAGGAACACACGGGCAATCGCAATACGCTGCTTTTGACCGCCGGACAGACGAATGCCCCGCTCACCAACATAGGTATCATAACCCTCTTCCAGGCTAGCAATAAAATCGTGAATATTAGCTTTATGCGCAGCTGAGATAACCTCTTCTTTGGTCGCGTCCGGCCGCCCGTAAGCAATATTATCCCATATGCTGCCGGCAAATAAATACACATCCTGCTGTACAATGCCGATGGCATTACGCAAAGAGGTAAGCGTAAGGTCACGCACATCCTGCCCATCAATCAAAATCGCGCCTGCTGTCACATCATAGAAACGTGGCAGCAAGGAACAGATTGTTGTTTTTCCACCACCGGACGGACCAACAAGCGCAATAGTTTTTCCAGCTTCAACCGTAAAATCAACCTGATTAAGTACATCATTGTTCCCTTCATAAGCAAAAGAAACATGGCAGTACTTGATGCACCCTTTTACGTTGGTAAGGGGAATGGCCGCTTCCTTGTCCACTATTTCCGGCTGTGTTTGCAACACCTCCGCGAACCGTTTAAACCCGGCATAGCCTTTTTGAAATTGCTCAGTAAAGTTGAGCAACACATCCAGTGGATTGATGAAAATAGCGATATAAAGTGCATAAACCGCCAGGTCAGTGGCCGCTAACTGACCTTTTCCGATAAAATAGCCGCCACTTACCAGTACCACTACATACAGCAACCCTTCCAATAATCCGTTACCGGCATAAAAACTCCCCATGATTTTGTACACGCTTTCTTTCGATTCGAGAAATTCGAGATTGCCGCGGCGAAATTTTTTTTGTTCGATCTCTTCATTGGCAAAAGATTTAATCACGCGAATACCGGCAAGGCTATCCTGCACGAGGGCATTGACAGTGGCAATCCGTTTGCGGTTTTCCATAAAAAGTATTTTCATGCGTTTGTTCTTGTAGTAGCTGAAAATAGTCATACTCACCGCGATGCTAAATAAGATTAGCGTCATCGGTATATTAATCATCAGCAACAAAACAAAGGAACCAATCAGTTTGAGACAAGAGATAAAAATATTCTCCGGACCGTGGTGAGCTAATTCAGAGATGTCAAATAGATCAGACACCAGTTTAGACATCATCTCGCCGGTATTGTTCTTATCATAATAAGAAAAAGAAAGTCGCTGCAGATGATCAAACAGATCTTGCCGCATATCGCTTTCCATCCTCGCACCCATTACATGTCCCCAAGTCGTAATGTAATATTGACAGGCATAACGGAGGCCGTATAAAAGCATCATTCCCGCACCGACATAGCCAATAATGGAAATAAATTCCATCGTTTGCGTAATTAATAAATTTTTTGTCAGGTAATTGAGCACCTGCGGAAAAACCAGATCAATGACTGAAACAACAATAGCACAAGCCATATCAATGTAAAAAAGCCGCCGATATGGCTTATAATAGTGCAAAAAACCAGCAAGAATAGACATCAGCAACACCTCTCCCTATGGATAATAAAAGAACAGACAAGTTGTTTCTCCTAATTATACACCACCAACAGGTAAGCTGACACTATTCTTTATCTCCATCAAAACCTATGCTGCCACTTTTTCTTCCATTATCTAACATCATTTTTTCCCAAACCTCGGTAATGACCTTACTACGTTTTTGCCTCAGCCATTCACCAATATCTTTGCCTTTTAATTCGGCAGGGACAACATCCTGCACTAGATTCAGGAGTGCCTTAAACGGGCTCAAAGCCGGGATATGTAAGTTTATTGCCTGTGAAATAATATCAAATTCCGCTACAGTCAGTGAACCACGCCGCAAAGTATCAATTGCGGCTACAATTTTTTCCGGGTCAGGGACCTCCAGCAATGTTATGATTTTACCGGCAGTTACAGACGCATTAAGCCAGTCACCAGGCAACGTCATGCGGCTATTCCAGTGGTATATACTTTGGTGGTCCATTACAAGGCTCAAACTGACAAACCGTAGCTTTGGACTTGACGTAGCTTTGGCCACCGAATCCAGGCGATCCATTGCAATAGCAAATTGGTCTGGGGGTAAGTCCGCTATTTCTTCAAACACACACGGCAATAAATTGCTCTGAACCAAAACCTTAAAAAAGCGTGCCGGGGCCGGGGCGTCATTCAAGACCTTTGTCAATTCGGCAAGCACCCGTTCAATAGGTTCGCCGCCAAGTTCATCAGCAGCGACACTTGCAAGAATCAGTGTCTCAGCATCAATGGCGAAATCTAAGCGCGCCGCTTGTCCTGCAAGCCGCAGGGCACGTATGGGATCATCAACAAAATGCTGGCTAGTGGCACGAAGTATCTTGTTCTTGATATCCCGGATTCCATGGAAAGGATCAATCACTTCGCCAGTCAAACTATCCACAGCAATGGAATTTACAGTTGTATCACGCCGAAATAAATCTTCTTCAATAGTTATTTTGGGGTTTGATGCAATCTTGAAACCTTTATAGCCGCTGCCGACCTTTCGCTCCGTTCTGGCAAAGGCAACTTCACATGGTCTGCCATCAATAACCAGCCGAAAAACCGGAAACGATTTGCCACATTCATCGGCTTCAGGGAAGAGTTTTTTAAAGTTTTTCTTAACCATGCCAACTACACAGAAATCAATATCTTTCGGCGCAATTCCTCTCACCATATCACGAACACAGCCACCCACTCTATAAAGGCGTCCCCCATTCGCCAGAATGATTTCCGCAAAAGTTCGCTCTGTTACGACATTACTATTCACCAGGATCGTCCCCCCTGATTATATTTTTCATTTAATACTCAATACATACAAACCCCAGGCTCCAGTTCTGGAGCCTGGGGTTTGTATGATTGTCATTTCGTTACCAGGTGCAAGTTTACCTTGTTCTATTGCTTCATCAATTGGTAAAGCTTACAAGTCGCTGCCTTAGGATCTGCTGCAGCAACAATGACTGATACCACTGCCACCCCATCTACACCTGTATTCATGACATCACGGATATTACTTCCATTAATTCCGCCAATAGCAACAATGGGAATCTTTACCTTAGCTTTTATAGCTTCCAATTCTGCCAAACTGACACTATCGGCATCATCCTTAGTATTTGTAGGGAATACGGCTCCGACACCAAGATAGTCAGCACCTTGTTCTTGCGCCAGCAAAGCTTCTGCCAGCGTTGCCGCAGATACACCAATAATCTTATCAGGCCCTAACATTTTCCTTGCCACTGCCACAGGTAGATCTTCCTGTCCAATATGAAGCCCAGCCGCATCTACCGCCAACGCAATATCTGCCCGATCATTCACAATCAGCGGCACACCATATTTTTCCGTAACACCTTTTATCACTAAAGCCACTTGATAAAATTCTGCTGAGGACAGATTCTTCTCTCTTACCTGTACCACCGTAACGCCACCCTGAATCGCTTGTTCCACAGTTTTCGCAAGATCTTTATCGCCAAGTAAACCTCTGTCTGTTACTAAGTATAAAGAATAGTTACAATTCCTTTTATCCATTCGTAATTCTACCACCTTTCCTTATGACTTCCGGCGTCAACGACCATACTGCATCAAACAAGCGAACCCGGAAGGTTCCAATACCTTCTCCCACCTGTAATGATTGGTGCGCCAACTCACCAGCTAAGCCCATGGTCATCACACCGGCAACTGCGCCGGTAAACCAATCGTCTGTTGCGCCACAGTAACAAGCAATCAAAGAAGTGGCCATACAACCTGTACCTGTTACCTGCGACAAGATAGCATGTCCATTATCAATACGACACACCCGTTCCCCGCCGGCAATAATATCCTGCTTACCAGTAATAGCAATTACGCAGCCCAGTTTTTGCGAAAGCTGCCGCGCCACCTTTTCTCCGTCTACCTCATCAGCAACAGAATCAACACCCTTGATATCTGCAGCAACGCCGGCAATCATTTTCAGCTCCGACATATTGCCACGAATCACCGTAGGACAAACCTCCTGAATAATTCTCTTAGCCGTAGCTGTACGAAGAGCGGTAGCGCCCACCCCCACTGGGTCAAAAATAATGGGGATTTTTTTCTCCCTGGCTTTTTTGCCGGCAGCTACCATGGATTCAATACTCCGGGAATTCAACGTTCCAATATTTATTACCAAGGCAGCCGCAAATGACACCATTTCTTCTACTTCCTCAATATCATCAGCCATAACTGGCGAAGCACCAATCGCCAGGGTTATATTGGCACAATCATTTACCGTAACGTAATTAGTTAAATGATGCACCAGTGGTTTCTTAGTCTTCAAGGTTAAGAGGCTATCTGCTATTTTTTGCAGTATTTCCATTGTTTCGTAACCCCCCATGTTACTTTATATAGTAACGCTGTTATTATCATTACTGGTATGGTAGCGCCCAGCACAAAGTCCAGCTTAATAAACTGATAGTACAGGCCTACTCCTAGCGCCCAAATAAGTAGCGCTCCCCAGTTAATTAGTATTTTAGCTTGAACCTTGCGATTTTTTATAATAAAATACTCTGTCAACAAAACGGCAAATAAGGGTGCAAAAACAGAGCCAATAGCCAGGAGGAAATTCTCATACTGCTCAATATTAAACCACAAAGCAGCTATTGTGCCAATCACCGTCATAACTAAAGCTACCCGTTTCTCATTGAGTTTAGGAAACATATTTGCAAAACTCACACCTGCGGAATAGGCATCCAAAAAAGTAGTTGTTACCGTTGCCAAGACTACAATTCCTAGTGCAGCCAGCCCAAGATTAGCAGCCAGCATCATGGACGAAGGTTCTGCATTGCCAGCAGCTATGGCAGCTCCCAGTCCAATAATATACATCCAGCAGCTGCCAGCAAAGTAACCCAAGCCACTCCCCCAGGCGGCACTTTTTTTGTTTTTGGCAAAGCGTGTATAATCCGCAATCAAGGGCAGCCAGGAAAGCGGCATAATAACACTTAATTCTACGGCCTGGCCGAAAGACAGGCCCCCGGCAGGTGGCGCAGTTAACGCAGCGCTATTTTTAAATACAACAGTACTTAACACGATGGTGATACCAAGCAAAAGGAAAACAGCCACCATATTGGCTTTTTTCAGGCCACCTTCCCGGCCAAGTACAATCCATATGAGGACTAAGCCACCAATGCTAATTGTCCATACAGAAAGCTGGTCCAATCCCCAGAGCAGCTTACCAATCTCGTTCGCTGAGCGGGCAGCCGCAATAATCATAACTGCCGTCCACCCAACCAATTGCAAAACATTTAACACTGAAAATAAATAAGACCCATATTCGCCAAAAGAAATCCGAGTTGATACCAGCGCCGGTATCCGCTCCTGAGTACCAATTACCCCACCCAACACTAAAATACCAGTTCCGACCACATGGCCAGTCACAATAGCTGCTACGCCATTGTAAAAACCAAGTGGAGCCAAGAGTCCGCCTGTTAGAATCTCAGCAATAGATACAGCCGCACCAAACCACAAAAACAAGTAATGATTAAACCCTAATGTACTATTTTCATTCGACATTCAATATAACACTCCTTTTTATAAAAAATAAAAAGCACACCCACAAGGATGCGCTTAAAGTACAAAACACTCTATACCATCATCCCTACGCTGGCATTATCCAGATCAGGTTAAAGGGTCATAGATTTTATTAGATCTATATCTCAGCCGGCCTTTCCAGCACCCCTTGAAATGTCAATATTCTTTTAGGCTCATCGTAACATATCTAATCACCATTTTCAACTATCTACAAGCAATTTACTAACAAATTATTACAAATGATAAAATACTGTCTAGTAAACAGGTGCAAAGCACGTTCGACTCTTACCAATATCCTTTTAAGGACAGATTTCCCTGACAACCACGCTTATCACCAAATAGCTTGCTGAATTGTCCGTCTAGATATAAATTGCCACTTAAACCAGCCTTTAACCCCAAATTAATTTGGTACATATTGCTTCCAAGTCTGTTTTGGCTTTGCTCACCCGAAATATCGGCTGCATTATCACTCTTAAACTCATGAATATAATGTACCCCGAGCGAGGTAGTCATTACTGTTCCGTTACTTTGCATTACCGCCTTGCGCAGTTGCAGGCCCAGCCGCCCTTGTACAGAATCACCTTTTTTTAACGACACATTTGCTCCCACATTATCGGTAAAGTCTCTCTGATGAATACCAATATACGATAATTGCACCTGTGGTTCCAGTACCAGACCATGTTGCTGTTGAAAAGTCACACCATGCTCCAGCGAAGTAACAAATAGCCGTCCCGAATACTGCTGTTTAAGACCATACCCATAATAACCTGGCACATTGTTGGTAAAATCCAGGTTGCCATATAGTAAGACTGCATTAAAATAACCGGAATGGCCGGCCTCCACTGGCATCCTGATTACGGAATAGAGGCCACCATAATTTCCTGTTATCTCATTCTTCACATTACTTGCCGTATTCCTTTGATTAGTTTCTCCATGTCCAGCAATGAAACCAACATACATTTTATTCTTTTCCCCAACAACAGCCCCATTAACTAGTTTTTCCCAGCCCAACTGCATGCCTTTCGTCTGAGCATGATAGTTGGATCCAGAACCATTCCTGTAGCTTGTATCATTGCCAAAAGGACTTACCCAAATAGTATTATTTTCTTTACCTGCTACGACCTGAGAATTACGCAGCTCATACATATGCAGGTCTAAATCGTCAATAATCCCCCGGCTTAGGTTTTGCCCATTGGTAATTGCCGCACTATAACCTGATAGATAATTAGGCGCATACAAAGCATATACCAGCCAGGACATTGTATTTTCCGGTTGACCGCTACGTTTCCAATACTGATACGCTCCCCCACTGCGATATTCACTGCCAGCAGCCATTGGCGCTGCGGTACCGGCAATAAGCTCAGTTCCCTTTGGTACGGAAATTACATAAATATCCTGTAAATCAGAACCCCAGCCAGCCAATATCGCCTGTGCATTGCGTGAATCTGCCACAGAATAGTATTTATCTGACCACCATGCGCCTAAATAACCCTGGGTAATCTCATCTGATTTCAGATGATTGCCCCTGCGGACTAATTTCATGTCTTGCTCAGTTTCCACAATCCGAACCGCTGTATCAGTAATACCTGGCGTACTTGTAAACGAATAAAAATTACTATAGTAATTTTTTCTGGAAAAATTAGTAAAACCCGCAACTAGCAAAATTTGTCTTTTTTGTTCTAACAAAGCATCAGTAACACCAGGAACAATGTTCACTGCACTCTGGCCACTCACAGTCTGCGCCGGGCTGGTTCCTTGGGCCTGAATCTGGGCATCAATTGCAGCGAGCGCACTATTCCAGTCCATAACCTGCTGGGACTCGGCAGCAACTGGTGTGATGCTAAACAGCAATATTGCTACACTGATAACGGTGGTCGCGAATTGTTTCTGCCAATTTATGAAACTACTTTTATTCGCGTGCATTAACATAGTCAGCTCCTTTCACCAAAATCTATCTCTGCTGTTTTTTCCCAAACAGGAAAACATCTGTAGTGCTACTCCCATCTGGCTCTAAATAATTTTGCCGTACACTATGAAAGCAATCGATTCCATTCACTTTTAGAATAGCATCGATTTTAGCTTCTTGAAAATAATTAAAATATAGCGGCTGTAAAGAAAAACTGGTCGTCTCAAAGCCAGCCTGCTTTCCTTCCATAAAGCTTACATAAAGATAACCATCACTCCTGAGCCATTTTACGGCATTAGCTAATACTTCCTTCGCCTCGTCATCCTCCAAATGAACAATACTAAAGGAAAGTACTACTGCATCAAAATATTCTGACAAAAAGCTTGCTTTGCGACAGTCCTGAAGCTGAAAAATTCCCTCTGGAACACTGACTCTAGCTATTGCTATCATTTCAGAAGAGAAATCAATGCCAGTAATCTCTAATCTCTTTAAGGCACATAATTGTTTAGCCACATTTCCAGGCCCACAACCAATATCCAATACTTTAAAATCATCTTCTAATAAATCCGCAAACTCGATAACGCGCTGAGCATATGGCCTATAATCCATAAATTTATCAGCATAACCAGCAAAGTTTTTATTATATGCATCAATTGTCAGCTTTGTTTTATCTTGCAACTTACCATATACCCCCAATCATTTCCAGGAAACGCAAGAATATCTATAAACCCCCTGCTAAGATAGAACTATTTACCATAAAATATAAAACTCCTGCAAAAAATTGAACATCCTGTCATGGGGACAGGTCCTTTGACACAACTGAGCTTCACACATTTATCTTCCAGTGTAAAGCATTTTTGACTTGTCTTCTTCTCTGAATATTTTTCCGCTATTACCTCGTAGCATGATGTGGTAAATCTGCGCCTTGGCTATTTTGTGTGTCAATGGACCTGTCCCTTTGACATTCATACAAAGTTCCACGCTGCTGATAAGTATAAGCATCCTGCGAATTTAATTGAAGCGCTTTATTACATTCTTCCAATGCCACTTCATAATATTTTTGCAGATCAGTTGCAGCTAAGTTTGCTTGACCTTGCATTTGGTAAATCCCCGACCGAACACAATAAGTACTTGCATTCTGTGGTTTTAATTGAAGCGCTTTATTACAGTCGGCTAATGCTAAGTCAAATTTACCTTGGCGATAATAAACAGTCCCACGCCCTTCATAGGCCTCTGCAAACTGCGGATCTAATTGAATGGCTCTATTGTAATAAGTTAAGGCAACATTATATTGACGTTCATCGCCTAACCCTTTATACGCATAAATATTCCCACAATCAATATAAGCCCATATATTGGAGGTCCCTAATTCAATCGCTTTATTTAAAGCTGCGACGGCCTTATCCCAATCCGTCGCGTCTAAATAGGCCACCCCTTTCTCATACCACTGAATAGCCGCAAAGGAATTTTCATTTTGGGCTATAGTAAGAGGACGATCATCACTATTATTAATCTTAATTGTGATAGTCGGTGCAGAGATTGGACTACTGCCAAAATCAATTTTAGTACCTGGAATTTTAACATTTTCAAGCTGCAGGTTATATATTTCACCGCTCTTAAGAATAGTTCCATTCAAGTTATCCCCATAAACTTTGTAACTCCTTTGAAAATCTGTCTCCACCTCTAGAATTATCTGTTTGATTGTTAGTCTCTGCTTATTTGATATGGTTACTACTGAATCGTTTTTATCTATCTTAACATCATAAGCAACCTGTGCCGTTTTAATAAAATTGTTCCATTGGTTATCAGTATAGTTATTGCTGAGACTCATGTTTTTCAGGGTTATATTTTCCGGATTATCTAGTATTACAGTGCGATAGTAGGTATATTTCCGTTTGTTACCCATAGAAACTTCTTTTTTCTCGTGACTTTCCGCTCTGAAAACATAGTCCTTACCGATATAATCCCAACCATCGCCATCATAACTACCATATATCTCAATATGCTTTAAAAAATTGTCAGTAGGTAATTCAAAAATCAGACTATTCCCTGATACATCTGTATTGTTTTGCAAAGGGATTATAACAAAGTCAACGTAGCTGTCATTATATTTTTTAAAACTCTGCACGACCTCTGACCTATACATAATCTTGTTTTTCCGGAAAGCAATTGCGCCATTTTGGATATAAAAGGGTATATACTCACCTTTAGCATCAACAATCCGAACATCTGCAAGACTTGGTGATGCATGTTCATAAATATCCTCCGTCAAAAAAAGAGATTTGTATTTGCTATTGCCTTCAAAATAAATTGGAGCGGAATAGTTCCAGGCATCAAGGTTTTCCGCTGCAAAAACTGGCATGGATAAAACCCATGCCAGTATCGCAATAAAACTACATCTTCTGATCATAATCTTGCCCCTCCGCTTCGGCTCTCAGTCGTTGATATAAATAAGATATACCTAATAATACAAATCCAAATACAAAATAGGCAATAATTTTTTTGAAAGTATCCAAAAACGTTAAATCAATGAGAAATAATTTTACTGTGGCAAAAATTGATAAACCCAAACCAAATCTTCTCGTATAGATATAGTTCTTCCGAAACCCATACACCAGAGCACCTAATGCTGCCAAAAGACATATCAAGCTGGACAAAAAATGCCCACCACCAAGATGAAACTGTTGCGTTAATATAATCATGACATTGCCAAGTAAATAAAATGATAGCCGCGAGGCATCCAGGCGGAATAAATCTCCACTCCAATATACAATAAATATATCCACGCATTTACTATAGCAAAATACTTAAATCCCATGGCAATGTTCCAAAACCTGCCGTACTTGGACATACCGCCATGCTGACTGTCAATTAAATATACAGCAGTAACTAGAATTGTTCCTACTGTAATCCCTGTAAATTTAGAATTAAAATATGTAGCATTGGTAAATGGCAACATACGTGCCCAATCTCCCAGATAAAAAGCACCCAAACAAAGACCAAAAATCAGCCAACCCGCCTTCTCCATCTTTTCCATCTGATATTTTAGGCTAACTATTATCAATATTATACTTTCCACAAGCCAGCCCATAGACATCCACTGCATGCCAAACTGGAACGGAATCATCAAAACTGCAAAAGTCAGGGATGTCGCATAAAATAAAAGCCCGCCATATTTCTCATCAGGCATTTGTCTTTCAATTAACTTAGCCACTCCAATATAAACAAGACAGAAGGCCAATGCCAACAAACCGTTATAGTCTGATAATCCTCCTTTGGCAAATAAACTATATAAAATTGTGCAACTGAGAAAGGTGTTAACCCCCATCAGCAGCAAGTCAACTCTTTTAATTTCCACAGCATACTTTAGCGGATAAGCAAGTTGCGTGAACAAATGAGTAGTAAATGTTACTATTGTATATACCATACCTGCAAAAACATTGTCAGCGTTGAAAACAAGATACATCAGGGATGGAATATGAAACAAGATACTCAGGTAATTTACCACATTCCACTTTTTCCAAAAGGATACACCTAAAACTGATAAATTTAAGAGAAATAAATAAACCATAGCAATATAGCAGGCTTCTCCCTTAATTCCAAAGGACATCAAATAACTAAAAAAAGGTAGATATCCGCCAATAAGCCCTAGCGAACAAATTGTATTAGACTGATATCGCACCGATAATACAACTGCCGTCAGCGTAATTAGCCCCGACAGGAACAACCGAGACTGTTTAAGGAAGTGTGTAAATGGTAATAATCCCCATAAAGGAGATGTTACGATATGCACGAACGAGAACAAGAATTAGTAGGCCTGTTATCCAAGCAATGTACAAACATGGAGGATGTTCACAAACTGCTTAAATCGCTGTTTAAACCTATCCTCCCGGACAAACATAACGAGGAGGAGTTACACCCATATTTTTATATAACTCAATCTGCTTCTGCGTTATTTCGCTAACCCCTAACTCATGGCCTGGTTGTTCATAGCACTCAATAACATCAAATTCATCCAAAAGTTCGTGCATTGTGTGCTTTTTGAATAAATTTTTATCTTCCATCTGTTTCTTTATATAAGCGAGATAGATCAAGGCCACAAATGCCACGAAAATCTTGCCCTCTAAACTTTCTTCGGAGGAAACCAGGGTTCGTCTGAAATTAAGTCGCTCTTTCAAGTTCCCAAAGTTTTTTTCAATAAGATCTTTGTTGCGATATATCTCAAGCGCCAAAATAGGTTCCTTCACTTCATTGCTTACTAATGCAAAATATCCATAGCATTTTTTGTTTTTTTCCAAAGCATCCTGTTTGATGGAAACTTGAATTCCTCGTTTTGGCGTGCTCTTTATATTGAAATAGGTCTCATATTGTTTTTCATGGTCTGCTTTTCTTTTACCCTTTAGCAGTTCGTCTCGCAATGATAAAATCCTCCGGTTAAATACGCGTTCGTCATCCACTGCCTTCTCTGGATTATAGAAGAGGTGCAAGTACATTCTGCGCTTATCCTTGAGGATATCACCTTTATATGGACGTTTCTGCGAATAATTCCATTTGATGGGCACCACATAGGCATATAAATCATATTTTTCCGAATAATGTTCTAAATTACGGATGGAATCACTGATCTTTTCAACCTCTGCACTGACAAATTTCAGTGACAGTTTTACACCGATCAAAAATTTCTGATGATCGTGATAAAGGGCATTGATGTTCTCTTCACTATAGAATCCTCGATCCATAACTAGATTGATTCTGTCATAGCCAAGAAAGCGCATGTCAGCCAACAGGTTTTTCACCGTCTTCGCATCCGAAATGTTGCCTGGAAGCTTCCTATAATAAAACGGTAGATTGGACTTCTCTCCAAAAAGGATGGCAATGTTGATTTGTGGCAGTAAGTCATGATCTTTATTATGACCGTATTTCACTTCCTTCAGAAGTTCCGACCAACTGGATATCGAAGTTGTATCATACGCCCAAAATTCTTTCTCTACACGCCGCTTTCCCTGCAGGATGAAAAACTTTTCCTTTGCTTCTTCCGTAATGGATGCAAACAGCTCGCTACTTCTTTGCGACGAGATATTCTCGCCATAAGGATGTCGGTGCATTCTTGACCATTTTAAGAATCGATAAAGCGGGTTCTTATCTTCAAGAATGAGGTAATAGGCAATGGACAGGATTTGACGCCAAGTATCAGGGAAACATTTTCTGAGATCTTCCGTAACACCAGACATATTTCCAATTTCGTCGAATAGATAAGTTGCTCCATAATAGGATCTTGTGATGGCGGTAATGGAGAAGGGGCCAATCTTAGGCTGTGTAAGTATCTCTGGTCCAGGCGTTTTAGCTGCTTTTTTGCGTGTCGACACGATTTGCCCGGTTTCGGGATCGACTCTACCAATTAACTTACGTTTTGCCCGTGACTGCTGCTTTTCTGTGTCCCAATAAGATATGGACTCGTATGCATAAGTAATCCCCGTACGCTTATCTTTCTGATGAACAATCGCCGGCAATTCAACCACCACCTCGTTATGTTTATTATATAACATAACGAGGTATAACTCAAGAGAAAAGTGGCTTAAACACCGATATTTACTAGCTTTCTAGCATGTTCATCGTTATGTTTTTCGGGAATCCAGGTTTAAAGGTACGCTTGAAGAGATGCTTGAAGCAGAGATGGACGAACACCTTGGTTACCAAAAACATGATTTGGCAGGGAATAACAGTGGAAACAGCCGGAACGGCTATGGGAAAAAGACCCTACAAACCGAGCTTGGTGAAACTGAATTACGTGTCCCTCGAGACCGAAACGGCACATTTGACCCTCAAGTGGTAGAGAAACGACAGACAAAATCGGAGGATTTAGAAGGCCGAATTATCGCGATGTATGCGAAAGGGATGTCGAACCGTGACATTGAAGACCATCTGCGTGATATCTACGGAGTAGAAGCGTCGGCCAGTCTTATCAGCCGGATCACCGACAAAATCATGCCAGCGGTACAGGAATGGCAGGTCAGACCCTTGGATGGCCTCTACCCTATCGTATTTTGGGATGGCATCGTGTTCAAAGTACGAAAAGATGCCAAGATTATCAACAAGTGTGTCTATTCGGTGTTAGGTATCAACATGGATGGCAGAAAAGAGATCCTGGGCATATGGATGTCGGAAAACGAGAGCGCCTCTTTCTGGCTGACCATCTGTAATGAGTTGAAAAATCGGGGCGTGCAGGACATTTTGATAGCCTGCCGGGACAATTTGAGCGGTTTTTCGGATGCGATAGCCACGGTTTTCCCAAAAACAGAGCAGCAGCTCTGTGTCATTCATCAAATCCGCAACTCCACAAAATATGTGCCATACAAGGACATTAAGGCGGTTATGGCCGATCTGAAGCTTGTCTATGGAGCGCTATCTTTAGATGATGCCGAGTACCGGTTAGAGGAATTTGGCGAGAAATGGGGCAAGAAATATCCTCAGATTGTAAAGTCCTGGGAGGCAAATTGGACAGATCTTTCCACCTATTTTAAGTATCCAGAAGAAGTTCGGCGGCTCATTTATACCACCAATGCAGTGGAGGGGTTTCATCGGATGCTGCGCAAATATACCAAGACCAAGACGATCTACCCTACCGATGATGCTGTCAGAAAGTCAGTTTTCCTGTCGATACAAGAAATTACCAAAAAGTGGAGTATGCCAGTTCGTGATTGGGGAATTATAATAGGGCAACTCATGATATTTTTCGATGGCAGGTTCCAGCGATCGCTTAGTGCTTAGTCACGGGGGCTCAGCCCCCGAACCCCCGAGGTTTATCGCTTTTGTTTTCCAAGGCGGCTATCAGAAAGGCGACGCTCTCGTGAGCATCGCCGCCTCGCCTAACCTCATACGCCGCTCGGGTCGCACCTCTGCGTTGCCCTATCCTGCATATGAGTAAAAGCATGAGTAGGTTACCCAATAATCTGAACGATTATTCCATTTACACGGTTTACGAAACACTCCCGAACAACCCGACATGAATATCAATAATATGCAATAAAAAGTAACTGTAAAAAACAGCACAATATAATATTGACACACCCCCACCTAACAAACCCTTGGCAAAGATATCCCTGCCCTTACTATTCAGATATTCTCCGCCCGCTAAAAACAATCCGCCAAGAATGAAGAAAGAAGCCCCCTTCATATAATCAGTAAACCAAGTCGAATGGACATATTTCCCCGCTGCCCCTACGCCAAATAAAATCAAAATAATACCTATTTTATTAATCCAATTTAGACCGATTTTCATTTCCGTTTCATTCTGTCGAATTCGTTTTTGAATGACCTCTTCTGATACTCCTTCTGCCCCTAAAGCATCAATCTGTGTCTGTATGCCATTCGCTACCTCCTCCGAGTTGACACCAAGCTGCTCTCTATGCCCGCGGATTTTTTCACCTAAATTTTGTGCCCATTGATTCAATTCACTCACAAAACGTTCTTGCTCACTACCCAGATTCCTAACTGCTGCATTTCTTAACTTAGCAATTTCTTTTTCTGATTGTCGTTCTAGAGCTATGAGGCGGTTTTCGCAATCATCAATAGTAGATTTGAAATAAGTATCTAACTTATTCCGGGAAATCTTTAGTACATTAAGTTTTTCATCCAAAATTTGTTCTTCGAGACTTATTCTTAATCTCTGATTTTCCGTTGTCACACTTTCATACTTTACTTCTAGATGATCCAATCGTCCCTTACACTCTGCTAATTCCTTTTGTAACTCTTCATTTTGACTAACTAATCTATTGAAATCATAATCCTGTATCAGTCTCTCATATTCCTCCAATATTTTATGCTGACCTTCCTTAAGATCCACTAATCTTTTCTGAATCTCCACGATACCCCCCCTGTCGCACAATAAAGCTTTAACATCTACTAAATCATACCATAATGTAGTTATCACATTTTCTGGTTAGTAAAAAAATATAACTCTTGCTATAGACATGTTACTTGTATATATTTTACGCTCCTACGTAAAAATAGTCATAACTTACTTTTTCAGTAAGTTATGGCTATTTTCTCTACCTTTTAAAATATATCCTGCTATATTTTTACAATACCTTAACAAAAGTTTCGCCGTTTGATGTGTTACGGGTGATTCCCTTCTCAGTATCAGGTATAACGGCAAATTATTGTCGGTATAGTAATAGTAACAAGATACTACTGGACCGTTTGGAGGTGTAAATTTTGAGTATAACAGAAGAATTGGTACGAATTCCGGCAGATACGGCTTTTCTTGAAGGAGAACTTAGAATACCCGCTAACTCGCAGGGTATTGTACTTTTCGCCCACGGCAGCGGCAGCAGCCGTCACAGTCCTCGCAACAATTATGTTGCACGTATATTAAATAATAATGAACTGGCAACTTTGCTTATGGACTTATTAACACCTGAAGAAGATAAAAATTATGACACAAGGTTTGATATTGAGCTACTTACGCAACGGCTAATCATAGCTACCGATTGGATGCGAAATAAAATACAAACTCAACGTCTGCCTATAGGCTATTTTGGGGCAAGCACCGGTGCTGCAGCGGCTTTGAAAGCGTCTGCTATGCAAACTTCAGTCCAGGCAGTGGTATCGCGTGGCGGGCGGCCTGACTTAGCAGGGGATGACTTAAACCGAGTAATCGCTCCTGTTTTGCTGCTTGTTGGTGGTCATGATTTTGACGTAATCGAATTGAATGAACAGGCCTTTACCCAATTACAATCAACTAAGAAGCTCATCCTCGTACCAGGCGCTACTCATTTATTTGAAGAAACTGGAACCCTTGAGCAAGTGGCCAGTCAAGCCGCTGACTGGTTTAGAAAATATCTGGCTTCAGCAAAGTATTAGACAATTTTTATCTATACCGCTGCAAGTCGCTTCTTAAAGCAATTAATGTAAAGGAGTCTTCAAATGGAAAATAATAGCCAGCAAACAAATACACCTGCCTCTTTCCCACCTCAGCAGCAAAACCAACAACCAGGCAGTGAACTTGCTATGACCCCTCGCCCGATTTCAGTTAAGCAAGACTATAAGCCTTGCGGTAAATTAGAAAAAAAAATAGCATTAATCAGCGGTGGTGATAGTGGAATTGGACGAGCTGTTTCTCTTTTGTACGCGCTGGAAGGTGCTGATATCGGCATCATTTATCTCAATGAACATGCTGATGCAAATATGACCAAAAGTGATATCGAAAAACTTGGGCATCGCTGTCTTCTCCTTGCCGGTGATGTTGGAAATGAAGAGTTTTGTAAATATGCTGTCACTCAAGTAATTAACGAGTTTGGTCATCTTGACATCCTAGTCAACAATGCTGCGGAACAGCATGTCCAAACAACCCTGGAGAATATTACCGCTGAGCAATTGGAACGAACCTTCCGCACGAATATTTTCTCGTACTTCTATCTCAGCAAAGCCGCCTTACCTCACTTAACCAATGGATGTGTAATTATAAATACAACATCCATTACTGCTTATGAGGGTCATGAGTTGTTGATGGACTACGCAGCCAGCAAGGGCGCAATCGTCACTTTTACCCGCTCACTCGCGCAGTCACTTGTTGGAAAAGGTATCCGTGTAAACGGCGTTGCTCCCGGACCAATATGGACACCCCTTATTCCTGCCTCGTTCAACGAACAACACGTAGCCCAGTTTGGGCAAGATACGCCGATGAAACGCGCCGGGCAGCCGGTCGAGGTTGCACCGTCCTATCTCTTTTTGGCCTCACAAGATTCCTCCTATGTAACAGGGCAGATACTGCACGTCAATGGCGGAACCATTGTAAACGGCTAGCGTAATTTACCCGTCTGGTAGTCTTTGACCATCATTTCATCAAAATCTTTGACAGAACTAACTACATTATTGCTTCCCTTAAATGTACAAAAATTATGCCAAATTCATGCATAATTTGGCATAATTTCACCAGTTTCTTCCTACCAGGTAAGGCTTTCAGTCAGATAATCATTTCTTGCCTTATGGTATTTGCTAATTCTAACCCTTTTAAGACTTCTACTATTGTTAGTGCAAAGTGCGGTGAAGTACCCGGTCCACGTGAAGTAATTATATTACCATCAATAATTGTACTGTCTGGCACACTTGTATCTGCACCTTGTAAATGCTGCTCATGCCCAGGATAACAAGTAGCTGATTTCCCTTTGAGAAGCCCTAATTTACCTAAAATAGCCGGAGCTGCACATATTGCTGCAACCCATTTTCCCTGTTCCACAGCTTTTAATAGCTGTTCATTTAAACCAACATGTTTGTCCATAGTTTGCGTTCCTTGCAATCCCCCCGGAAGTATTATCATGTCAACATCCGAATAGTCAACACTCTCATATAACACATCCGCTATAACCGTA
Organism: Sporomusa sp. 246TCP1; assembly: GCF_057319775.1. Lineage (NCBI taxonomy): Bacteria > Bacillati > Bacillota > Negativicutes > Selenomonadales > Sporomusaceae > Sporomusa > Sporomusa sp. 246TCP1. The sequence goes on from NZ_CM170492.1 coordinate 4,170,397, forward strand.
ATATTATGTGCGCCAGTTACTTCCTTTTTCCCCATAATAGAAACCGTTTGAATAGTAATACCTGCTCTGCGTAAAATATCAACGACACTAATTGCTTCTATCTCCTCAAATCCATCCGCTAAATGCAATAATACTTTCATTTCCATACATCCTTTCATTATTCATTTCACTGACACTTTAGATCTACAAGTTCCGGAAAATTTCAAATCCTATAAAAATCGCCTCCAACCTCTGTATGAAAATTACTTACTATTTTTCATTTTTATTTTTCCAGTTTAACCCATCTATATATAGTCTTATTATAGTATCGTTGCAAGCACGTGACAACCTACTGTATGAATAAATACAACTATAATTTATAAAACAGCCCTGAAGCTCGCATAAACGGGCAAGAAATCAAGGCTGTTAAATTATCGCTCCATGGGCCTTCACAAAAAGTCCAACGGCTAATCCAAAGCCAAAGATAATAATGCTAATTCGCAATAGCTTTTCATTTACCCGCTTCAATGCGTAGGCTCCTATCTGGCCCCCTGCAATAGAGGCAACTGAGGCCACCATAACTTGCGTCCACGCAACATCCCGGGAAAAAAGAAAAATCAAAACAGCGGAAGCGTTCATTACTCCAGCCAATACATTTTTAGTCGCTCCCGCCTTGCGCACATCCAAACCTGCAATTGTCAAGGCAGCCAGCATTAAGATGCCAATGCCTCCACCAAAATATCCACCGTAAACGGAAATAGCAAACTGCATGGCTAAGGAAGTACCCGGCCCTAAAGGCTTTGAATTTCCGTTTGTTTTCCGGAAAAAGCTTCCCCATAAAAAAACAAATGTAGCAAATAGAACCAACCACGGTACCAAAAATTCAAAAATCGAAACAGGAGTCATCAACAAAAGAAGAGCACCAAAAACACCGCCAATCAAACTAACGCCAAACAAAACCTTAAATGATAGTTGGGGTAAACCTGAAACATTCTTTCGGCCGGCTAAACCAGTTGTAATCTGCCCCGGAAAAAGTGCAACAGTTGATGTAATATTGGCCGCCCGCGCGTCCAATCCTGTAAACATCAGTGCTGGAAATGTAAGGAATGATCCTCCGCCAGCTAATGCATTTTGAATACCTGCACAAAAAGCTGCAATAAAAAGAACAACAAATGTTATCATAAATTAAAGTACCACCTTCATTACCTATCTTTCAGCGAACAAGCTTTTGATAATGTAGTTATTCGAGATTTATATGCAATATTGGCATTCCTCCCCTAATTTGGCGGAGCCAGATATAAAAAGTCCCCGGCCTCTTGTCATTAACAACTACTTTTATAATACAATCTTCTTGCTCTTAATCCTGTTTTTTAATGCCGTTGCTCTCTATTTTGCCAATGCCAATTCATTCAATTTACTTAAAGTTGTCCTCTGACCGAGAACAATCATAATATCACCGGCGCTTATAACTTGTGTTCCCGGAGGATTAGTGATTAGCTTATCATCCCGCTTGATGGCTACTACAATCGAATTGAATCGTCCTTTAATATCATTTTCAATGAAGTTTTTCCCCACTAATGAAGATGTTGGCTGTACCGTAACCTCAGCAATATCCATATGTAAATCTTGATTGTAAAACAAGTTTTCGACAAAATCCATAATCACAGGTTTTATCATAGCCGAAACCATCTGCCGCCCCCCCATTACAGATGGGAAAATAACTGTGGTAGCCCCTGCACGACGTAGCTTTTCTTCTGCTTCCGCTCTATCAGCTCTTGCTACAATCGTCATCTCTGGATTGAGACTTTTCCCGGTAAGAGTGACATATACATTATCTGCATCATGAGACAAAGCTGTAATTAAGCCTTTTGCCCTTTTGACGCCAGCTTGTAATAATATTTCATCAAGCGTAGCATCTCCATGAATGGTTAACACTTTTTCTTCACACAACTGTTCATAGAGTTCCAAATCCTTTTCAATGACTACAAAGGCCTGCCTTTCATCCTGCAAACGCTGAATCACATTTCCCCCAACCTTGCCGGCGCCACATACAATAATATGATTATCTAAACTCGCAATACGCCTATTCATACCCTTCCTCCCAAAAAAATCTTTTAATCTTCCTTCTATCGACATGCTGATTACTAATGTAAAAGTATAATAAGCCATCCCGACTCCAATAATAATAAACAGGCAAGTAAACATTCGGCCAGCCGCTGATTTTGGAACAATATCACCAAAACCAACAGTAGCGATTGTTACCACCGCCAAATAGGTGGCATCATAAAAGGATAGATTTTCTAATGACATAAAACCAATAATACCGACTATTAAAATACCGATAAAAAAAATAAGTGATAATTTTAAACGATCTAAATGCAACTATCTCACCCCCCTTTACTTTATCGTACTGCCTATCATCTTAGTTTAACAATACATTCATTGTACGTCAAAAATCCTTCCAGCAATATGCCGGAAGGATTTATCTTTAGCTTCAGAAGCAACCTTCCTTGGGGGAATATTCATAAAAAATCAACCGAATTGCAATAATAACAAAACAATCTTTATTCAACAATTTTAAATACACTTTTTAATGAACTCTGATCATCAAATGCTGTTTGGTATTCTTCCAATGTATACACGCCGCCAATTAAGCCTTCCATAGATACCAGTTTTTTATCCAATAATCTAAGAGCTGCATCCATGGGACCGCAACGGGATCCTACTAAAGTGATCTCTTTTACTACCCATAAGGTGGGATTTAATAATGCCTGGTCGTGATAAGTACTTTTCAGCACCACTTTTCCCATCGGTTTTACTATTTTTTGCGCATAGCTTAGGCCTGCTTGATTCCCTGTAGCCTCTACTACTACATCAAAATAACTCTCATAGTCAACTTGGGCAATTAACTGGACCCTCGCCTTGTTTTTAAACAAAAGCAAGGATTTTTCATTTCTGCCTAATATAGTTAAATCACAGCCAGTAAGGCTGAGTACCTGTCCTATCAGCTGTCCCAGCTTGCCATTTCCCACAATGGCTACCTTATGATTTGGCTTGATATGGCATTGGTTGGTAATTTCCAGCGCAGCAGCCAACGGTTCGGCAAACACTGCTTCTAAATCAGCAACATCATCAGGAACCAGATGCAGATTTGCCAGCGGTAAAGTAATATATTGAGCAAAGGCTCCATCCTTGTTAGTAATACCTAGTACTCTACGGTTTTTACAGTGGTTACTGTAGCCTTGACGACAGCGTTCGCATTCTCCGCAACCCAGGTTAATTTCGCCAACTACGCGTTTACCAATATAAGTTGAATCCTCTGCCTCTTCCACTACTCCCACAAACTCGTGTCCTAAAATTCCCTGAAAACCTTTATATCCCTTAATGATTTCTTTATCTGTATTACAGATGGCTCCATAATGAATTTTAATTAGAGCCTCACCTTTATCTCTCCTAGGCTGAGGATAATCTTCAATAAAGGTTAATGCAGCATCGAAATATAAACACTTCATTTTCGCATCTCCTTTTACACATTGTTATACCCTTGCTGCTCTTAATAGTTTTAATCATGAGTATTCCGTTGCTCAATTCAGCATTCATTGGCTAACTTTTTGGAGACTCATACAACTCTATCTTTACTTCGAACATCCGGTTCCAGGGAAAGGCAAGCTTGAAATTATTCAAAAGATACTCAGGAAAATTGGCGGCGGCGAAAGCCCGCAGCCGTCGCTCGGTCTCGATCGTAATCTGGGGAGTTAACTTATCGAGATAAGACCAATTGCCGCCAAGTGGGAAGAGCACTTCTGTCCCTACCGAGCCCCGAACATTAGCCTGATAAGCCCAGTCGTCCAAAAGTCTCACTGCAAGAAGCCTGTTCTTGTCCACTGGTGCCATCTCACCGGCCAACATTCCCTGGCCGATCGCATAGCCGATAGTATTGCTCGCAGTGTTCCAACCCGAGTAGGACTCCAGCTTAAACAGCAGCCCGCGTTTGCGCAACTCGGACATAAAGGCGTTATCCGCGCCGTTGGCAAAAGCAATATCTGCCACAGCCAGCCGGTGCCCGGATGCCGCCTCAAGCGCGGCATCCGCTGCCAAAGCGACGGGTGCCGCCCTAAACTGGCCGCGGTTAAAATTGCTATCGGCCTCATGGGTAACACCATCTTCAGGCGTATTTACCGCCAGCGTCAGGTCAGCCAGCTTTGAATTCAGCGGTATGCCGCCAGCAGCGAAGATATGGGCGTTGATCGTCTGGCCAACCGCAACATCCTCATAAGAAGGCACCGTGTCCCGACCAGCACCGGGAGCAAACAATACCCGCACTATTGGCGTACGAGCTGTGGCATTATTGATCGCCCTCGTCACCATTAGCATTCCAATCTCATCAGCTCCAGGGAAAGAGGCGTATTTACTCATCGGAAGTTCAGTCGTCTCTGCAGCCAGATGGCGAGACTCCATATGTGACTGGGAATAAGGCGAACAATCATCTCTCCCCATCAACAAATAAGCGAAGGTATCGTTTTTAGCGTAATCGATTAAACGCCGGTTAGCAATGAAGTTCTTCTCCCTCCGGGCGTACCAGTCGGTCAATATTGCTTGCGGCACCTTGTCCAATAAGCCACGCAGCTCGCTTCTTTCATCACTCTTCAAGCCACGAGTCTCAGCCTGATCACGCAAGGCGGTAATTCGAAAAATACTCGGCCCATATGCTTCGTAGTAGGCCGGTTCTTCTCCGCCTTCGCCAGATTTAGGCGTACGCATAATGGTAGAGAAAATATATATATTCATTGCCGGATTAAGAGCTTTTAACTTGGCGAAATTAGTAAGCCTGTCCTCAATAACATTCATGGCAATGGTATGCGTACGCGATCCCACTAGGTTACCATACAAGAGAGAATCAGCTGATAACACCACCCTGTCGGCAATGGGGGCGTGCTCAAATAGCCACCTCCACAGGCCATCCGGATCGCCCGGCTCATTGCGACTACCTAGCAGGACCGCTGGTGGTGCCACAATATCCACACCCACTGCCTTAACCGTGTCGACTACATAATCCAGATTAACCGGACGATCATCCATTGGTATATAAACTATGGTCTGAGCGCTGACGGGAGTGACAGCCAACCAAAAAACAGCTATCACCGTCAGCAAAAGAAATTTGTATTTGCTCATAGCATCCTCCCTGTAGAATTTTTGTAAGGCTCTCTTGAATCCAATACTTGGAAATCCTCTCTTTTTTTTATAAGAAAAGAAGTTCCATGTTTTCTCGGTCATATTTTTTTTAGCTCCACTCCCCATTTAATTCAAATAAAAAAACGTATAGCTCAACTACATGAGCTATACCTGTTTTCTATCAGGAAGGGATTAACTCCTGCTATATATTTACATAAATAATTCTCAAAATTTTCGTCTCCCAGCGCGACGTTCTCCATATCACTGGAAAAGACGATTTTATATTAAAACAAATGTTAACGTGTCAAGGGTCGGGATAGAGGTCATAGTGTCAAGGGGACAAAAGTGTCAAGGGGACAGGTCCTTTGACACAACTGACTTTCGCACCATTTCCCGGTTTAGACCCAACTCGGCTGCAATCCCTCTTAGAGACAGATTAGATTTAGCCAGCAGCAGCTTTATTAATTCCCCTCTCAGTGGCTTATTGCTTATATTTTTCAGATCAATAATTCCTATACCTTTTTCAGCCAAATACCTGTTAATATATTCAGTAACGTTGAACTGATCTAATTCCTTCTCTTCACTAACTTCCAAAAAATTTCCGCTAATAAACTCATGATTGAACCGTACAAACTCTTTACGGGCTTGATCATGGGAATTTGAAAAAACACCCAATATTTCTTCAGTATCCGTTAATTTTTTATCAAGACCTATATATTCCCTATAGCTACTCCACTTGTACCCCTCAATAGTTCCAATTCCAGCCTTAATAGGATTTTGATGAACATACCTTATGGCTGTTAGTAAATAGCTTTCATCTTCAATATTTTCACTCTTAAATCTTTCCTGAAACACGTGCCCGATTCGCTTATATTTTTTGTTGAAATAATAGGAATAGCTTGCGGCAATCCTTTTAACAATACTTGCTATTGTGTCATTACCTTCTTTGATGATTAGGTGGATATGGTTATCCATTACGCAATATGCATAGAGGAAAAATTTTCCGCACTTCTTTTTATCTTCCAGTATAAGAATAATTTTGGACTTATCTTCTTCTCTGAATATTTTTTCCCGATTATTACCTCGTAGTATGATGTGGTAAATCTGCGTTTGGCTTTTTATTCGAGCATATCTTGGCATACTTAATCCCCCCTAAAAACTGAGTATGCTATCCGCTTTTCAAAATGTCAATGTACCTGTCCCTGTGACATTTGGTTGTCCCGGGCATGTTGTTGCCATTTTTACTGAACAACTGTGTAGCAATCCAGCGATCCGTTGATTTATCTAGCAGTTCCCTATACATTACTTCGTTGAGTCGCAATTACTAGTGGTTTTTATCGCTAAGCCCGAAATATAGGATTAGCGTTGCTTAATATATTGGTTACAAGCAAAGCCACGGCAACTACATCACAAAGGCACTGTAATTTTAGTCTGCAAACCAATAACAGGTTATTGGCTTGCAAAAGCTCATCCCCTATCAAATTCTCATCATTTTTATTACATCCCTTGCGCCAATTCAATAGCGGCCTCCTCCATAAGCGGTTTACTGAAAATATACCCTTGTATACGATCACATCTGTACTCCAACAATATTTTTAACTGTTTCTCGGTCTCCACACCTTCTGCTACCAGGGTGAGACCCAAAGTATGACCTAAATTAATAATTGCCCCCACTACATGCAACTGTGCCTGGTCATTAATAATCTCGTCTATAAACGATTTATCAATTTTTAGTACCCCTACCGGTAAACTCCTTAAATAAGTTAATGATGAGTAACCAGTACCAAAATCGTCTAGCGAAAGTATTACTCCGATCTCTCGCAATTGACATAGCTTGAGAATAGCATGATTCACCGATTCAATAAAAACACTCTCGGTAATTTCAATTTCAATCTGCCCCGGCTCTATACCAGCATTCTCAATGCAACTGCGAACCTTATCCACAAAGTTATCTGATACCAACTGCCGTAGGGAAATATTCACCGCCACATGAATATTTCCCTTCCCCATATCTGATAATCGCCTGGCAAAACGACAAGCCTCTGTAAGCACCCATTCACCGATAGGCACAATAAGACCAGTTTGTTCCGCTAAAGGAATAAAGCGATTAGGTGGCATAAAACCATGGTCAGCACTGTTCCACCGCAGCAAAGCCTCGAAACCAACCAGATACTCTCCCGCAGAAGCAAACTGTGGCTGGTATTGCAGCGAAAACTCCCCAAGTTCCAACCCTCGTCGCAAACCATTGGTTAGCACCATTTTTTCATTAGTCTCTTGGAGCAATACCGGCTCGTAAAAACGCCAACAGTTCTTCCCTGCTTTCTTAGCAGCATACATAGCAATATCAGCTTTTTTAAGGAGATCTTCTGCCATGCCGCCATCATCAGGATATACTACAACCCCAACACTAGCTGATAAATGTACTCTTTCATAAGCTACTCGGTATTCCTTACAGAGTTCACGAATAACATTACCAGCAATTTTAGCTGCTTTATCCCGGTTAGTTTCCCCTGGCACGACAACAATGAATTCGTCGCCGCCTATACGAGATATAAATGCCCCTTCCCCGACTGCCGCTACAAGATACTGGCTTACTGTAACAAGAACATCATCACCAAAAGAATGCCCAAAATTATCATTGATTTCTTTAAATTCGTCTATATCAATAAACAAAATAACACCAGATGACTGACCGAGATGAACCCTCTCCAGCATTGCCTTTAGATACAAATTCAAATTCACGCGATTAGGTAAACCTGTCAATGTGTCATGAAATGCAATCTCGCTAATCCTCTTCTGTGCAGTATCCTGTTCCAAGGCCACAGATGCCAGATCAGCAAACTGATGCAGGCCGGCTAAATCCTCCGCTTTAATAGACGTAGCGACTTCACTCCAACTAATTGTAAGAATTCCACTTACCTTACCGGCTTGTTTCAGCGGAACAGCGATCACACTACTTGCTGAAGGTTTTAATGTTTTATCAAAACTCCGCTTAGGATGGGCACGATAATCGGCAATGTAACAAATCTTCCCCGTAAAATAAACCTGTCCCTGTATCCCTATATTGACCGGTTGTGGCTGCATAATTTGCGCTCTATTGATTCCGATGCCGTAATGGATATAAAAATTTTTCCCGCGATCATCGAACAAACCAATATAACCTGCTACAGCATTAAGCAGTTTTATTGCATTATGCAGAATTATTTCAAGAATATCTTCCCTTTCACCGGCTTGCCGCTGTGTTAAAAGACCGGTTATCGCTCTGTATTGCCGTTCACGTAGTATTAGATTTTCCTCAGTTTGACGCCTAGCTAAATTTTCATCATTCAGACGCTGATTTGTATCCTCCAGTATTTCATTTATGGCTGCCATTTCTTGATTGGCAGCCTCCAATTGAGCTGTCCGTGCCTCAACCAGGCCTTGTAAACGCTCGCGATGTTGGCACAATTCATATACCATCTGGTTAAAATTCGCGGCCAAGATGCCAAATTCATTAGCAGAGTTAACTGTTAGCTCTACGGCCAAATCACCATCTTTAACCTGATTAGTAGCGTGTACTATATCTATAAGAGGATTAGTCAGTCTACGTGAGAACCACATTGTTAATAGTGCTGAAAATACAATAACCGATATTCCAACAAGAGTAGAATTTAACGTTACGTAATCCATAAAGGCCATTACAGTTCTTTTTTCTTGTACTACAATCAAGCTCCAGGGTTTGGACTTTCCCGGAATGGAAATAGCCCTGTATGCACACATGTACTTCTCGCCATTAGTGTCGGTGTATTCTCCTGCGCCGATCTCGCCTGCTGTAACTTTAGCGACAATAGTTTGCAAAGAGGGTGCAAGTTCAAAGGGGATTTCCTCCGTAACTTCGTTATTTTTGTCGTCCCTTAGTGGTATGCCAGCCATATCTCTCAATAATACTTTTTTCTTCATTGTTTTATAATTATACAGTTCGGCAGCCTGTTGCCTATCTGGATGAACAATCACTACCCCTTCTCCATCTAAAAGGTAGGCATAGCTTTCCCCACCCGAACTATAGTTCTCTACCATCTGCTGCAATTGCTTTATTTCGATATCTGCCAATAGAATCCCGTATAACTTACCCTGTGAATATATCCCCTGAATAATTGATGTTACCGGAGAGTCAGAAAATATGGAATAATAGCTTTGGGAAATATACGGTTGTCTTTCCGCGATAAATTTTTTAAACCACCACCGCTCAGATCTGTTGACCAAAGAGCCACTCGTTTTAGCCGTTTGGTCTCCATTATGGTCTTGAATAGTCAAAACCTGGTAAAATGGGTATTTTCTTTTAATCTCTGTTAATAATTGATATTGTTTTTGGGGATCCAGGTTTTTCAAATCAGGATATTCAGCTATTAATTGGTTGACATTATATGCATTCTGCATAAACTGAGCGATATTAAAGGCCAGGCTTTCTGTCGTAGCCTGAAGGTTATATTGCATTTTGCTTTCATAATCTTCTGATATCAAAAAGTGACTAATCATCAGTGTAGAAACCATCGCAAGTAATATTAGTGAACATATAATTAAGGTCAATTGATGGCGAATTGAAAACTGCATATAATTAACTACACCCCTAAATTAAAACCATACTTTCTGTCCTTTACGAACAAAAGTTTACAATTTCTTGCAATTCTTGAGAATCGGAGGCCTTAGTTGCTTATTTGATATAATCATATATTCTAACGAAATTTATTAATCCCTTCGACAAACTACGAAACTTTGCAATAATCTACGTTTTGTATCGCTATATATCAATATGTCAATGGACCTGTCCCTTTGACATTGAATTTAAACATAAAAGGGGCTGTAGAAAACTTAACGATAAGTTTATCCACAGCCCAACTTTATATGAATTTGCTAATATAAAGATAGTACAAAAGACCGCTCACATAAGCTGATATCACTGAGCCTACTTCTTCTTGTTACGAAATTGAACTGGTGTCATTCCATGTTTTTTCTTAAATAATCTGTTGAAATGTTCCACGTTCTGATAACCTACGCTATCAGCAATCTTTTCAACTGTCATGTTTCCATTTTTCAAAAAAGTACAAGCCTTTTTCATCCGGACATTTCTAACGATTTCGCCAAATGTCCCCCCTGTCTTTTCCTTAATATACTTTGATAGATACGGGATTGACAAATGCATCTGGTCAGAAAGTTCCACTAACGTAACTGTTAAGTAATTTATTTGGATGTAATTTATGATTTCATTAATTCTTTCATCCCTGCATTTATCCTCCGCCTGTATTTCGTCTAATTGATTGACAGCTACCACAAGGGCATTAATCGAAGAATTAATTATGTCGTCATCAATTCCAACACCCCAGTATAACTTGTTGTTGCAGCTAACTCCAACATAGGAAACTGCTTTAGAGGATGAGCCTTTGGAATGGGCATGTTCTTCATAAATGGCTAACTCATAATGAACGTCAAAATACTGTTTAATCGCATTGCTGACAGCATCCAGGCGTCCATTCCCATTTCCAACAATTGTTCTAACCTGTCCGTTATGATTTATAGTAACTTGGGCCATAATACCATCCATTTGTTTAAAACGAAATTCGTCTATATGAAAATACGGCGTGTTATTCATATATTTATCTTCAAATATTTGGTATACCCACTCTGGTGATAATTCTTTGTGTTCCCTGTCAGAAACACCCTTTACAGTATAGCCGACATCCTCTTTCATCTTAGCAGGAATAGACATTCCATAATTTTCTTTCAAAATGTAACCAATACCGCCTTTGCCTGACTGGCTGTTAATTCTGATAACATCTGAATCATATTCCCTCCCAACATCCTTAGGATCAATGGGAAGATATGGAACTGACCATTGATTAGTTTTCTTTTCGCTCCTGTAATTCATCCCCTTGGCAATCGCATCTTGATGGGACCCGGAGAAGGCGGTAAATACCAGTTCACCTGCATATGGCTGGCGAGCATGCACTTGCATTCTGGTTAAATTCTCATATTTCTGGCATATTTCCGGCATATTGCTAAAGTCAAGTTTAGGGTCAACACCATGTGAAAATAGGTTCATTGCCAACGTGATAATGTCAACATTTCCTGTTCTCTCTCCGTTTCCAAATAGTGTCCCTTCAATTCTATCGGCACCCGCAAGCATTCCCAATTCGGCATCACAAACGCCACAGCCCCTATCATTGTGAGGATGTAAACACAAAATAACTGAATCCCTGTATTTTAGATTCTTATTCATAAACTCCACTTGACTGGCAAATACGTGAGGCATTGCATTTTCTACCGTTGTTGGCAAATTGATAATTGCTTTCTTATCAGGAGTCGGGTTCCATACATCCAGTACCGCATTACATATTTCCAATGCATAATCCACTTCCGTTCCAGGAAAACTCTCTGGACTGTACTGGAATGAAAAATTACCAGTTGTCTCTTCTGCCAAATTCTTTAATAACTCTGCACCATCTACAGCAATCCGCTTGATTTCTTCCTTACTTTTTCTAAACACTTGCTCCCGCTGAGCAACAGATGTGGAATTATACAAATGAATTACGGCGTGGGGTGCTCCCTTAACCGCCTCAAATGTCTTTTTAATAATATGTTCCCGGGCTTGTGTCAGTACCTGAATGGTTACATCTTCTGGTATCATGTTTCTTTCTATTAATGCCCTTAAGAAGTTATATTCCGTATCTGATGCCGCCGGGAAACCGACCTCAATTTCCTTGAACCCAATGGAAACCAGCATCTGAAAAAATTCTATTTTTTCCTCCAAGCTCATTGGTTCGATAAGCGCTTGATTACCGTCTCTTAAATCAACACTGCACCAGATTGGGGAGGCACTGATATGATCTTTCCTAACCCAGTCATAGGATACTTGGGGTGGCATAAAATATGCCCTTTCATATTTTTCAAAATTCTTCATATATATTCTCCCTTCTTTCATCGCCTGCAGCTAAAAAAGTCTTTCGTCTCTATAATCCATTACAATGGATTATAGAGACGAAAGACAAGCTTCCGCGATACCACTCTATTTTATGATCACCATACACTCATCGGCACTACTAATGCCTATCCTGATAACGGAGGACTTCCGTCATGACCTACTAGTATTTCAGCCAGAAGCTCCAAGGCGAGTTCACCACATTTCTCATACTGTTTTGCATCATCCAACAGCTTTCTGAAATCAATTTGTGGATACTATTCCTCTTCATATCAAATACTTTATTTAACTATCCAATCATTAATTCAACAACTAAGTAACATTCTCGCAGGATTCCAGATCCCAATTGAATGATAACATATATCGCCCGTCTTGCGTAGTGATAAATTTAATCATTTTTCTTGATCTTTTTTATTCTTTTACTGTTGATCATAAAAGAAAGAAGAAAAACGGCAAATTTTTTTAGGCTATTAGGATTTTAGAGCATGGCATTCTAAGGCTGTAATGTAGTATACTAGGCATAGATTTTTACAGTAATTTCATGGATCTACTAATTTTAAAGAATGACGAGGGATATTATATGAGTATTAAATCGCTTACCCCACTGGAAGGACGGTATGGAGCCATTACCAAGCCTTTAGGCGACTTTTTTTCGGAATGGGCTTTAATAAAATACCGTATTCATGTAGAAGTGGAGTGGCTCATTGCCATGGCGGGTAATCCTGCTTTTGCTGAAATCCGCCAATTCACTTCAGAGGAAACTGCTTTTTTGCGCACCATTGTCCAAAATTTTGATGAACCGGCCGCGCTGCGGATTAAAGAAATTGAACGCACTACCAATCATGATGTAAAGGCAGTTGAATATTTTCTCCGTGAAACCCTAGGCGCCATGTCACTGGCTGATGTACTGGAATTTATTCATTTCTCCTGTACATCCGAAGATATTAACAACCTTTCCTATGCGCTGATGCTTAAGCACGGCATCGAAGATATCTGGCTGCCGGCAGCGGAAACTTTGGTGCAGACCGTTACGACTATGGTGGAAGAAGAAAAAACTATACCCATGCTGGCCCATACCCATGGACAAGCAGCCTCACCTACAACCGTAGGCAAAGAACTGGCCGTGTTTGTCTACCGCTGGAACCGCCAGTTAAAACAAATTCGTTCCCAGGAATATCTGGGCAAATTCAACGGCGCCGTCGGCAACTTCAATGCCCACAGCATTGCCTATCCGGAAGTAGACTGGGAAGCTGTTTCCCGTTCTTTTGTCGAAGGCCTGGGATTGACCTACAACCCACTGACAACCCAAATTGAATCCCATGACTATGTGGCCGAATCCTTCCATGCGCTTACGCGCTTTAACAATATTCTTCTGGATTTTGACCGCGACATGTGGCTTTATATTTCCCTTGGCTACTTCAAGCAAAAATCGATTGCCGGTGAAGTTGGCTCTTCTACCATGCCGCATAAAGTAAATCCCATCGACTTTGAAAACTCGGAGGCAAACCTAGGTCTGAGCAATGCAGTGCTTGACCATCTGGCCAACAAGCTGCCTATCTCCCGTCTGCAACGTGACCTTAGCGACTCTTCGGCTCAGCGCAATATTGGCACAGGCATTGCCCATTCCCATATTGCGATTATTTATACTTTAAAGGGTCTTAGAAAAACAGTAGTCAATAAAGAAGCCCTTGCCGCCGATCTAAACCACGCTTGGGAAGTTTTATCCGAGGCAGTGCAAACCGTGATGCGTAAACACGGCCATGCCAATTCCTATGATAAACTAAAAGCCATTACCCGCGGCAAAGGCATCAGTGAAGTAGACATCAAGGCCTTTATCGAAAGTGTAAACTTGCCGGAAGCAGACAAAAAACGCCTGCTAGCCTTGACACCGTCACAATATGTAGGTATAGCCGCTTCCTTGGTAAAACATATAAAATAAAACAAAACTTGCAGCAAACCGACCTCGCTTGGGTCGGTTTGCTTTGCTTAGAACAGACACAGGATGGCAGGCCTTTGAGCCTACCTTTGCCTAAGTAGTTTAATAACTTATTAACGCGGCCAGTAATAAGCCGATTGAAGTACTTAAAAACGCAGACAGAATACCCGCGGCAATATTGCCATTTGGAATTTCACTGGTTACTTTGAAGGGAGTAATTAATTCGTAAAGATAAAAAATGATTACCTGAAACCCGATCCCAATACTTCCCCATAAAGCTAAATCAATGATACTAACAGAATGAAAAATGGCAGAAGCTAATACTAGAGAAAGACCAATAATTTTGCCGCCTAAAGTGTATGCTGCAGCTTGGGCTGCAGCAGCTTTCCTTGGTGTATTAACTTCATCACCCTCACTAATTATTTGAAATTCACTATAAGGGGTTATTTTCATAAAAAGAAACATACCGATTCCGAGGAGTGGTAAAGATATCCCCAAGTATAGCAAAAAATTAATTATATTTAGCCATTGACCTTCCATTATGTATTTTCCCCCTTGTTATTAGCCATACGGATAGCCAAAAAATAGGATAAATCGTCTGTTATTCGGCCGCCAACCCTGGCATTAACAGCGGCAGCCTTACCACCGATAAGAAATGAACCCCACAATAGAAACCCATCATAGCAACCTTTCAATGTTTCTACTTTTATTTGCTCAAGTTCAACACATTGCTGATAAATCATTTTTTGTTCCCAATACGATTTATTACTATCTTTGGCCGTTGCTATCCCATCTGCATTGTAAATAGTGACAGCACCGCCTTCTCGCCCCAAAACAGGCTTAACAACATAGTCAGTTTTACCCAAAAACCGGTTTTCCAAATACGTGGGTAACATATAGGTGCCAATCACTTGCTGTTCTTGTGGCGTAAAGTACTCGCCGGCTTCATGCAAACTCCAGATTAGTGCCTGAAGTGCTTTGGTCTGCGCGAGCATAGCTCCCGGCTGATTAATTATTGCCAGCCTTTTTCGGGCTACCAGATCCAGTAAGTGTTCCCCGGTCGGGTAGCCATCCTGATCCTTTTCTTCACACATGATACCAATCGGGTGCAAACGGTACAAGACATCAATTGGCTTTAACCGCCCGCCGCTTGACCACCAGAGACGATCCTGGTAAATTCTAAGCTCCTTAAGTGGTACAAAGCAGGCCGATAAGCCGGAATGCTTCATGAGAAAACGTGCCGTTCCCGCGTCCTCTTCATGCCAATCAAGGGCGCTAAAAACAATATTCTCCGTATTATACCCCTGCGACTTATATTCAGCCATTATGGCGTCAAATGCATTGGCGATGGTTCCAAGCAAACCGGCGTTGACATCAATATAACCGTAATATTCACATATTCTGCCGTTCAGGTAAAAGGCTTCGACAATTCCGCCAGGAGTGTCGCTGTTGAATTCTAACATTTTTAACCCATTAGCTGTGCGGGCAAAGTCAAATCTGCCGATTGTTGTCGGGCAATGCAGCAAAATGGGAACACGAACGGCATTAAATGATTTGGACGGAATACCTAATTCCAACAGCATCTGGTCACAGCCTTGCTGAAGAATTCTTATCGTCTTAGCAAAAATACCGCCCAATTGTTCGGTAGCATAGGCAATTTCTTCAAGTTCATTTTGGGATAATTGACAGGTTGTAGCTAATGCATATTCCTGCCCGTACATAAAGTCCCAGGTAAAAATGTTTTCCTGCCTTATGCGGTCAAATAGGTCTGCCCTATGTTGTCTGTAACCGGTCATGTTAACCGCCACTGCCAAAACTATGACTGCCAATACCGCCTTTAGGCGAAGAGGCTGTAGATATGCGACCAGAAGAGGTATCAGGGGATGAAGATGTTCTTATCCCCGAGTTACCAAAATAACTATGGCTGGTGGAAGTACTCCCCATTGCTGCATTACAATCATCACAGTAACCGTCATGGTTACGATCAATATGAGTATGTGAACTGCAGCCAGGAGTTAAAGCCAGGACGGTAGCCAAAAAAAGCCCCAATAATCGATCATCTTTAGATCCCATGCTGAATCCTCCTAATTCATAGGCGTAGCATAAACAATATATACTTTACGGTCTTCATCCAGCTCGGCTGAGGTTTTTCGCCACTCTTGACCCAGCCAATATAAAAAGTCGCTTTGCAAATAAAGGAGCATATCCAAATTGTCTTTGGGCTCAAAAACGGCCACTTCCGGATAATAGCTACTATTTTCAAGAAATTGCCGCAGCTCTAACCGCAAGATACTTTTCGTATTAGGCGGCTGAGGCAAACTATTATCCTGAACTTCAGCTTTTTTTACATAAATAACATAAGTTGTAATTTCTCTGGCACCAGAGGTTTTTTCGTAAGTTACCGCATCTTTAACAAAATAATCACAGGCCAACCGAGCAGCAATTTCCGAATAATCAATATCTTCATAATAGTATAGGATAGGGTAGCTTTCAACTTCACTTAGCAATCGGTATTCCAATTTAGCCAAAATGGTACCTCCCAATCACCCCAATAGTTTTATTGGACCTCGTCATCACTGTCAAAAAGCACTGCAAAAAATTATATTATCAAATAACGTCATTATTATACAATACGACAATACAGATTTCATTTCCTCTTTGTATGATGATCGGCGAAAAAATCACTTTGCATATCTATAATTTCACCATAAGTGTATTTTTTCTAACTATTGTTTAAGTTTTTCCGCAAACGTTTATCGCTGTACATCGCATCATCGGCTCTTTTTAGGGCCTCTTTCAATGTTTCCTTCCAAATCAAGAATCGCTGTCACGGCATTTGTGAAGCATGTAAATTTTTCACATACATCCCGCAATGCGTCGATATTGACAACTTCCAATAAAGATCGTCTTAGCTTTAAGGAAATTATTTGTATTTCCACACCGTTTTCTGTCCTCAAGCACTCTACACCACCTTTCTTGGCAACGTAATTCCGCAAAATCCTTATTAGCATTGTATAATTTATAAATTCTACAAAATGAAAGCAAAACCTATATATTTAACAAAAACAATTGAAATCTTTCTGATTATATGCACTTCCCATACACTGACACCATACAAAAAACTCCTACCAAATAAAATTCGGCAAGAGTCCTTGATTTTTGGACACTGTTTAGTGGGTTTTCTCTTCGCCCCGACATAACTCGTTAGTTCATACCTGTATGCTCCTTCATAATAATTGATACAAAAATATCAACAAGCTGCGGATCAAATTGCTTTCCAGCGCAGTGTTTCAATTCCGCCAAAGCTTCATGAATAGACATGGCCTTACGGTAAGGCCGGTCGTTAGTCATCGCATCAAATGCATCAACGATACCAAGGATACGGCACTGTATCGGGATATCTTCGCCGCTAACCCCCAATGGATAACCGCCGCCATCCCAATGCTCCTGATGTTTCAAAATCCAGTCGGCAATCGGTTCTAAGTCCGGTGAGGACTTTGCGATCCTATAGCCGATCTCGCAATGCTGCCGCATAATAGTCATCTCATCCTCGGTCAGTTTGCCAGGTTTTTTTAAAATACTGTCTGAGATGCCAACTTTTCCGATATCATGGAATTTGGCCAACAAACGTAAATCCGCCACTACATTCTGTGGCAGCATCAGCTTAAATCCCATAATCTCCATAAGTTCACCCACGCGATCAGCATGCCCCTCCGTGATATGATCCTTCTCTTCCAGTGCTTTCATCATAATCTGAACAATCGAACTGCGCACACTTTGCCTCTGGTGCAATTTCTGGCGATACATGTTGTTATCAGCCGTCTTAAAGATTACTTCGATATTTGCCTGTTGTGTTTCTAACGCCCATCCCATAGAAAGACTCAGAGGCAAATGAGGATTCCCATGATTATATTTTTCCACCTTTGTGCGGTAAAACCGTTCCAATTCTTCCATTCGTGGTTGTGTTGCCCCAACCAAAACCACGGCAAATTCATCTCCGCCTATTCTGGCCACATATTCTTTTTTTCGTGCACCTGAATTCAATATCTCAGCCACTTTTTTCAGTAATTCATCCCCCTGACGATGCCCCAGGGTATCATTAATTAACTTCAAACCATCGACATCACAGACAAACATGCCAATACCCCGAAATTCACTTGATTGCATCCGCATGATGTCTGTTTCAAAATAAGCACGATTATACACACCCGTCAAAGGATCTTTTTTTCGCAGGAATTCCATATTCTCTTCCATTTGTTTACGGGCAGTTACGTCCCTAATCAGTGCCAGAAAACATTTCTTCCCGTTGAGCAGCACCGTGGAAGAACTAATCTCTACGACCAAGCTGCGTCCATAGCGATCAATGGTCTCTCGCTCAGACAAGGGCTGAGTCCCTTCCGTTACTGCCGTCCGGATACTGCTTAAAGCAGTCCCCTGATGTGTTAATTCTTCCTCCGTATAGCCAAACATATCTGTCATCCGGCGGTTTATCGCCAGGACTTCGCCATTTTTATCGAATACCACCAAACCATCAGCGACGGCGTTAAACATATCGGCAAATGCCTGACGGCTTTGCGCTAAATTCTCATTAGCGGCAACTACTTCATCGTACAAATTGCGCAATTCTTCATCGGTTGCAAGCAATTCCTCATGGGACGCTGTGAGTTCTTCCAAGCTGCTCTGTAATCTTTTTTCCTTTTCAACAAGTTCAACTTGCGCTTTCTTTTGCTCAGTAACATCAATACCTATGCCCACAAAATAAGGCTGCTCATCAATCGTTGTTTTAACGGCAGTAAAATAGTAGGGAGTTTTACTGCCATCCTTATTCTGTAAAAGTCCCTCTGAAAAAGCCATCCCAGTTTGTAGTGCTTTTGCCACTTCGCCTGAGATGCGTATAATCGTATCCTGATCTCCTTTATACCAGTCGAGCAGTGTCATGTTGGATAATTCTTCTGCAGAATAACCGGTAGCGGTTTCATGGTTTTTATTCCATCGGACGAGCCGCCACCGATCATCATAAAGGTAAAGAAGCCCTGGTATACTTTCCAGAACAGCACTGGAAAAAGCCTTTTCATTATTTAATTCATCGAAATTATTTCTCAGATCTTCTTCGGTGGCTATAAGTTCTTCATGGGCTTCAGCAAGTTCCTTATAACTTTGCTTTATGCATTCGTCTATCTGGCGGTTTCTCCTTACACTGGCAACCAGACCCCCGCAAAAGAGCAAAATGAATAAAGATACAGCCCCAGCTCCCCCTAGGTAAAATTGACCACGCTGAACCATCGGTGCTAATACACTTTCTGATACACCAACCTGGACGATAATGGGATAATCGTCCAACGCCCGATAACTTACAAGTAATGGCTTACCATAGAATAAACCATTACTTCGATAAAATCCGGAAGAAGCCTGCTCTAAGTACTTCCAAAGATCAGCGGGAACCATCTTAGTACCAACTTCACTACTTTTACTGGATACCCGCACAAAGCCATCCCGGCCAACAATCCGAATAACGTATTCTGCATTAAAATTCATATCCCAATAGAATTTATTGAAATAATCCGTACTAATAGATACATAGGCAACGCCGGAAAAACTACGGTCCGGTTTATTCAATCGGACCGATAGCGGTATAGACCAGACGTTGCTTACCGGACCAATTGTAGCCTGATCAAGAAAATATTGGCCTTTATCAGCAGCTGCGTGAGCCTGAAGACGAGCTGCTTGAGAATAATCAACCTTTACAGGGTCAGGCCGCAAACTCGCCATTAGATGCCCGTCTGTTCCTAAAATCCCTAGTTGAATCACCTGTTGATCCTTTGCTAGGAGCTCAATAAGGCGTTGGGTTGATTGAGTCACGCCATTTACTGTTTCATAATTATCCTTAAGCAGACTAAGATATTGCTCATTAACCTTGAGCACCCTGCGTACATGCTCTTCAAAGGCGCGGGCCAGCCTATCGCCGTCACGTTCAAGCGTTTTGAGGGTCGTCTTCCTGTCTTGATCGATCTGCCACAAAACACCGCTCCATACAATAATCAGCAGAGTCACACAAAATAGGATGATGGACTTGTCAGGAATAATCCAGTTTCGAATAAATTGGTTAACCTTGTTCATGTCGCTCCCCCTATGTACTTAATACACCATCCTCAAGGTGACGGTTCTTGACTTGAACGAGTGAGACTTTTTATTATTTTGCTTACCATTGATTCACTGATGCCACCAAATATTTCACCAATTTGCCTTAAAGTCAACTGCGACCTTTGGCGTATTCTAAGGATTAATTCGTTACGAATAGGAATAGGTAACTCCTTGCTGTCTTTTATATCTACACCATATTCTGCTGCGACCATCTCAACAATCTCCTGCCGGTTATTCATATAATGGCTTATATTCGCAATACCATAAGGTTTCACTAATATTGTTGATAGCTCATTTTTCCACACAAAGCCTGTATTAACGTAACAGCAGCCTTTACAGTTTTTCCATCCTTATCCAGCAAAGGATTGACTTCTACAAATTCAGCCGAAGTAATTACATTGTATTTTGCCAGTAATTTCATTGCTTCTACATTTTGCGCAAAACCGATTCCGCCCTTTACCGGAGTTCCTACGCCAGTACTATCGCTCGGGTCAATTACATCTAAGTCATAGCTCAAATGAATACCATCACATTTTGCAGTCAGGTATGAGACGGCCTCTTCAATTACATTATGTATTCCAACTCGATAAACATCCTCGGACGTAAATCTTTTGATTTTGTTTCGATCAATAAATTCTCTTTCGCCGGGATCTATATCGCGGACTCCGATCAATACAATATGTTCCGCTTTAACCTTATTTCTATATCCACCTACTTCAAGCAAATCGAAATGTCCCGCCCCAAGGCTTGCCGCTAAGGGCATTCCCTGGATATTACCACTAGGTGATGTTTCTACTGTATTGCTATCGGCATGTGCATCATACCAGATAACGCCTAAATTTCGATAATGCTTTGCAATGCCAGCTAAACTTCCTATAGCAATACTGTGATCACCGCCTAAAACAAGAGGAAACCTTCCCTCACCAACAACTTCCGAAACTTTTGAAGCCAAAAGTTCTACACTGTCTCGAACAGCTTCCAAATTTTTAATTTTACAATTGATATCGTTAATACGGCAACATGCTTTTTCATTTTTGATACTCAAGTCTCCTGCATCCATGATATCAATATGACTTGACTGTAGATCCTTTATGATTCCGGCTGCTCGAATTGCCTCGGGAGCTAATTGCGTTCCGAATTCAGACTGACCAAGCCAAACAGGCGCCCCTATAACTGTAATTTTCCTCATATATCTACCTTTCTACTTGCTGACAATTAAACACTACCGCCTCGAATCTCAAATAAATAGTTTGTTCTCCCATTCGGCATCAAAACGATCGGCTCAATTACTATCTCTTCCTTAGGTTATCTAGTCCTATTGTTTGCTCCCCAGTTTGACATAAGTTCCAATATTGGAATGAGCGTTTCACCCTTTTCTGTTAGTGAGTATTCCACTTTAGGTGGAACTTGAGAGTACTCTTCTCGATGGATTAATTTCTCTAATTCTAGTTCTTTGAGTTCATGGCTTAGCATTTTATGTGTAATAGATGGCATTTTTTTCTTGATTTCGCCATATCTTTGTATTCCATTTTGAAATAATTTATAAAGGATAAGCCACTTCCATTTCCCACCGACCACAGCTAGTGTATAAGTAATAGGACAGTCGCATTCACTTGGCAACCATTTATGCATAGATACTCTCCTTTTGGATAGTATCTACCTTAAAAGTGCATACTATCTTTTTTAATAAAATAATATACAATTAAAAGAGAA
Organism: Sporomusa sp. 246TCP1; assembly: GCF_057319775.1. NCBI lineage: Bacteria > Bacillati > Bacillota > Negativicutes > Selenomonadales > Sporomusaceae > Sporomusa > Sporomusa sp. 246TCP1. The sequence goes on from NZ_CM170492.1 coordinate 4,192,290, forward strand.
AAAACAAGTACAAATTGGAGGCATCGTTTATGAAGGTATTGGCATTTAACGGCAGCCCAAGAAAAACGTGGAATACTGCAGTTTTATTGAATCATGCACTAGAAGGGGCAGCTTCACAAGGCGCAGAGACAGAAATCATCCATCTTTATGATCTCAATTATAAAGGATGTGTAAGTTGTTTTGCCTGTAAATTAAAAGATGGCAAAAGTTACGGGAAGTGCGCCTATAAAGATGACTTAACACCAATTCTGGAAAAAATCGAACAAGCCGATGCTATCGTCTTTGGGTCACCCATCTATCTCGGAGCGGTTACAGGTGAGATGAGATCATTTCTTGAACGATTAATATTTCAATACCTAGTATATGATAAAAACTATTCTACTCTTTTCTCCAAAAAGATACAAACAGGTTTCATCTACACCATGAATATAGACGATGGTCGTATGCATGAAATGGGATACGAACGCCATCTTAATCTTACGAAAATGGCACTTCAGAGAACTTTTGGTGCAGTAGAATCCTTATTTGTTACCGATACATATCAGTTTGACGATTACTCTAAATATGTTGTAACATCATTTGATCCAGAAAAAAAAGCAAAGAGACGAAAAGAAGAATTCCCCAATGATTGTAAAAAAGCTTTTGAAATGGGAGCAAGATTTGCCACAAGAGTTATTACAGAGGAAACTTATTGATATTGCTCATTTGGTAAAGGAGGTATAGTGCATGAGCAAGTTATCAGATGGAATTATCAATCAGCTTGGTGTTTGGAGCAACAAACAAATGAAACCGTAAATAGCTGCGTGGTCTTGACCCTGATGCTAAATGTTACAGGTCACTCAGCGAAACGGGATACTGACATGGTGGATTCTTATTAGTAGTTTTCCTGCCGGATTAGTTAGCAAGACTCTAAACAGGTTTCTTAGGGCTAAGCAAAGTAACAAAATATATTTTATTAACATAAAATAATACGAGAGAATAAAAAAGTAGGTGAATAACTTGAGCTATACAGGGCTAACAGGAAAGGTTGTAATACCGGGGCAGCCCGAGTATGAGCAAGCCAGACAAGAATATAACATAGCTATAAACAAAGACCCTTGTGCTATCGTCTATTGCTTTAACTCTTGCGATATAGCCAATGCAATACTTTGGTCACGAAAACAAGGAGTCAAACTGCGAATCCGATCCGGCAGACATAATTATGAAGGTTATTCTACTGGGAATCGCAAATTAGTGATAGACACTACCTTAATGAACGATATAAAAGTAAATACTGACGATGACACCGTTGACATACAAGCCGGAGTAAGATTAGGGTATTTATATGAAAGGCTCTATCAATGTGGTTACACATTCCCGGGGGGAACTTGTCCGTCTGTAGGCATATCCGGGCTGGTTTTGGGAGGCGGAATAGGGTTATCAACCCGTTATTTGGGCCTTACGGCAGATAGTCTGTTAGAGGCAGAAATGGTTGATGCCGAAGGTAATCAGCTAATGGTAAACGACTGCTGTAATCCAGGACTATTTTGGGCACTAAGGGGAGCAGGCGGTGGGAATTTCGGGGTTGTAACCAGGTATAAATTCCGGTTAAAAAATGTTGACAAAATAACGCTAATTCAGTTGAGATGGGATAATGATAAATCAGCCAGACTTGAATTCCTGCGGGTATGGCAAAAGTGGCTGTTAAATTTGGACCGCAGGATTAGTGCATTTGGTGGAATATACAAGCTGGGAGCATGGATGAACTCATTCTTTTACGGATGCCCGGAGGAGGCCAGACAAATTTTAGGGCCCTTACTGGAGATACCCGGGATAACCCTTGAAAATATAGACTATGTAGATTTCATAGATGCAGTAAAAACAATAGGAGAAATCTATCCCGAACGAGAATCATTTAAGGCTACGGGTAGATTCGTGCGCAGGCACTTTTCACAGAGTGAACTAGTAAAATTTATAGATATTATAGATAAGGCACCAGCTAACAATGCAAATTCTTCCATCCGGGTATACTCGTTAGGGGGAGCCGTTAGAAATGTGGAAGTAAACGAAACAGCCTTTTTTGACAGGCAAGCCAATTATATAATTGCTATAACCTCGTCTTGGGAAGGGAAAAAAGAAGCATCGCTCCACAAAAAATGGGTAGCAGCAGGTTTTGACTATATTTATACGGTTACTTTGGGCTCATATATTAACTTCCCCTACAACAATTTGCCAAATTATGAGCAGGCATACTATGGAGCACATGTACGAAGACTGCAGCGTATCAAGAAAGAATATGATCCCTATAATGTTTTCAGCTTTCCTCAAAGTATTTTGTAAAAACAACTAGATTTTGCCAAACAAGAGCAGGTGCATATCAAAGACACCGCTTATATTACAATCAACGGACAAGATTATACGTTTAAAGAAGCCCGTAAAAAATGGGGGCATAAAAAATCATCATGCTGCCCAATTTCCCATCGCTATGATTGCCATTCTTGTTTATATCCCTATTGGTATATTTTATAATATCTGGCACCCCACTTGGCTAATCTTCCTGCTCATCCCCATAAGTAGTGGCATCGCTACAGCAATTCAACAGAAAGATTGGAAATTGCTGCCCTATCCCGTTTTAATTGCCGCCATATATCTCACCCTAGGCTTTCTGTATAAAGCCTAGCATCCAGCATGGGTTTTGTTTTTAACGATACCCTTGTATTATTTCCTTATTCGTTATTTTCGACAAAAAAGAAGTACGCTGAATAATTAAAACACAGACCTACTGCCAAATTCACAAAAATTGACAGGAGGTCTGCTTCTTTCACGTCACCAATAGACTCTTAGGTACACTTCTCCAATACAGCTTAAAAATTAAATTTCTTACGCCCGCGCAAAAAATGAAAACTCTGGTCTACCATTTCTCGCCATTAACTTTGACCTGTTACCAGTGATACGGGTCTGGGTATAGGGTCTAACGTCAAATCTAAAGAAATGACTCATCTGAAGAACGAAATCGCTCACGCGATGGCCTTGGTAGTCTCCCGTAAATAAAAATTTCATGAAAAATGTAAAAAGTACGCCCTTTTGTGGTATTGTTTAATCGCCAAACCAAACAAACCAGAAAGGAGGAACGTACTTTTTACTTTATGATTATACCATGTCTTAAGATTGAAATACATACGTTTTTTAACACAGCTAGAGCTCCTCCTGATGCCATGAATTGGCTTCACAAAACCCAAAAAATCAGGAGGTAGTATGTCTATGCAACAATATAAACAAGAGATTGAGCTATACTTTGAACTTAAAGGAACTCCGGAATCTTCACGAGAATCCTATTTGCGAAGAATCTTTGCCTTCATCAATTATATGCAAAATCAACACAAATGCATGGAAAACGTTACAGATAGTGATATCCAACAATATATCCTCTATCTCAAAAAGGAAAAGGGTCTGTCAGCGGGAACCATCAATTGTTACATTTCTGCTGTCAAATTCTTTCATACCTGCATCATAGGTAAAGAGTGGAACCCCTTAAAAATTCCCCGGATGAAAAGAATACGTAAATTTCCAGTCATCCCACCTAAACAAGATGTACTGGCAATATTAAATAAAGCTGCGAATCTAAAGCATAAAGCTATTTTAGCATTACTATACGGTAGTGGCCTCAGGGTCAGCGAAGTAGCTAAATTGAAGATTTGTGATATTTGTAGTAAAAGTATGCGCGTACGGGTAGAAAACGCCAAACATAATACAAATCGATACACCATCTTATCAGAACTGGCCCTTGATGTATTGCGAAAATACTTCCGGGCATATTTTTCAAGCTACCAAATGGACGATTGGTTGTTTCCAGGACAACACAAAGGTGAGCACATTAACGTTAAGTCCATCAAAAATACCATCATTAAGCTGCGCAACCAGTTGCAAATGGACCAGAATATTTCTGCCCATACGCTTCGGCACTGTTTTGCTACACATACATTAGAAGATGGGGTCGATCCCGTGTTTATCCAGCAAATGCTGGGGCATAAAAATCTTCAGACTACAATGACGTACCTGCATATGACATCGAAAAGCCTTATGGGCATTAAGAGTCCTCTTGATACTGGAAACAGCAACCCCAAATGACTACTGTACAGGATGTTTTCCTTAAGTTTTATCCCCAGTATGAACAAAGCTATGCTCCATATATACAACAAGCCAAAGCCGTTAGTGACATCATGCGCTGCAGGACAGCAGCTTTAGGTGGTCATACGTTTGAATGCGAAGAATGTGGCCATATAGTTGTTCGTTACAATTCATGCCGGAATCGGCACTGCCCTTTGTGTCAGGGTATTAATAAGGCAGTTTGGGTAGACGCAAGAAGCAAAGATATCCTCACTGCCCCTTACTTCCATGTTGTGTTTACCTTACCATCACAGCTTCAGCCATTGGTTTATCAAAACCAGGAATTGCTTTATGGCTTGTTGTATAAAGCGGTAGCCCAAACCTTGGCGGAACTTTCCCAAGATACCAAATATCTTGGTGCACAGATCGGCTTTTTTCCTTGCTGCATACCTGGGGACAAGATTTGCACTATCATCCGCACATCCATACTGTGGTATTGGCAGGTGGACTAACCAAAAACAATCAATGGCGAAACAGCAGCAAGAAGTTCTTCATTCCAGTAAAGGTGTTAGCTAAAAAGTTTCGAGGTAAATTTCTTCACCACATCAAGCAATACTACCGCCAAAACTTGCTGATGTTTTATGGAGATGCCCAGAAATATCAACAGCCAAAATGTTTCCGGGATTTACTCAAACAGTGTTATGCCAAAAACTGGTACATTTACTCTAAAAAGACTTTTTCCGGACCACTCGCTGTTGTCCGATATTTGGGGAGGTACACGCACCGGATAGCCGTAAGCGTCAAATAAATCGTCACATGTACAACCAGGCCTCCGGATGAGACAATAGGTCCAAGAGAATCACATAGAGTTTGTTGGAGTCATTTGGATTCTTAGAAACTCGCAGGAGGTCTACTTTTATGAGCGTACAGAAAGTGACGCATGAAGTTCGATTGGAGAAATGGCGCAATATTGTTACGGCTTGCCGCAACAGTGGCAAAACCATTAAAACGTGGTGCAGCGAAAATAACATTAACGTGAAAACATACTATCATTGGCAGAAACTTGTATGTCAGGAGACTTGCCGGGCAATTTCGGTAAGTCTCCCTGCCTCCAGCGAGGCTGTTCCCGTACAGGGTTCGGTATTTGCAGAAATGAAGATGCCTAAGCATCGTGCGGAAACATTGGCTATCACGATTGAGCGTAACGATATGCAAATCCATGTCTATCAAGGCGCTGATATGGTAACCGTGGAGGCTACGCTTCTGGCACTGAAACATTTATGTTAGGTGATATATCTAAAATCGAACATATCTTTCTCGCCTGTGGCCACACCGATATGAGAAGATCTATTGATGGTCTGGCAGCGACCATACAGCAATGCTTTCACCTAGATCCGTTCTCCAGCAGTCTGTTCCTGTTTTGCGGTAGTCGGCGTGATCGAATCAAAGCGCTCTTTTGGGATGGCGATGGCTTTGTACTTTTGTATAAACGGCTGGAGAACGGAGGCTTTCAGTGGCCAAAAGATGAAAAAGAGGTCAAACACATTACGCCACAACAGTTTCGTTGGCTAATGGAAGGGTTAAGCATTCAACAGCCGAGGGCGCATAAAAAAGTCGATAAAATACAAATCGTCTAATTTGCTGAAAGTCCTAAATATCCTGCAAAATCAATGGATTTAACGGATTTTTCATGGAAAAAAGCCATAAAATATGGTATAATTATTACATGAAAATTCTAGTGAACGGTACTAATACACAAGAAGAAATGATCTCTGTTTCTCGTACTGAATATGAGGCACTAAAAATACAAAATGAGGAACTGACTCAACAGGTCAAGTGGCTGATGGAGCAAATGCGTCTTTCCAAACAAAAACAGTTCGGCTCCTCCAGTGAAAAAAGCAAATACGATCAGTTTAATCTTTTTAACGAGGCGGAGGCAACAGCAGATGAACGGGTGCCCGAGCCTGAATTGACTGAAGTTCAGAAGCATTATCGTAAGAATGTCAAAGAAAGAAAAGAGACCATTCCTGCCGATTTACCAATAGAGGTTGTAGAGCATTTTTTACCGGAACATGAACAGGAATGCCCGGAATGTGGTTCAAAACTGCATATTATGGGTAAAAATGTCCGCCGCGAATTGAAGATCATCCCGGCCAAAGCAGTTATCGTAGAACATATTGACTATGTATATGCCTGCCGCGACTGTGAAGTCAATTCATGCAGCGTGCCTATTATCAAGGCACCAATGGACAAGCCGGTAATCAAAGGAAGCTTTGCTTCTCCAGAAGCAGTTGCTCATATTATGACACAGAAATTTGCAAATGGAATGCCATTGCATCGCCAGGAGCAAGATTTGAGCCGTATGGGCATAGCTCTTTCCAAACAAACTATGTCTAACTGGCTAATTCGGTGTTCTGAAGATTGGCTGGAGCCAATCTATGATGCCTTTAAAGAGCTACTTTCCATACAGCCAGTGCTCCACGCAGATGAAACCATTTTACAGGTACTTCACGAGCCGGGCAAATCTGCGCAAAGCAAAAGCTACATGTGGCTGTATAGAACTGGCGGGTGTGCTAGTATACCTATTGTGCTGTGTGATTATCAGCCAGACCGGAAGGCAAAGCATCCTTTAGAATTTTTGCAGGAGTTTAGCGGCTACCTTCATACGGATGGTTATGCCGGGTATCATAGCTTGCCGGAGCGAATCGTCATTGTGGGCTGCTGGGCACATGCCAGAAGAAAATTTGACGAGGCGCTAAAAGGCCTTTTGGAAAAAGACCGAGAAGGCTCTGGGGCGCAACGTGGCAAACAATATTGCGATAAGCTATTTACTATTGAGCGCCAACTAGCTGATTGTACACCGGAAGAACGCTATAAAAAGCGTCAGGAACTGGCAAAACCAGTGCTTGACGAGTTTTTGTCGTACCTTCATACAGTAAAGGCATCTACCAAGAGCGGATTTGGCAGAGCCGTGCACTATACGTTGGAGCAATGGAAATATCTCGAACGATATCTACTGGACGGAAGGCTGGAAATCAGTAACAATCGCGCCGAGCGCAGCATTAAGCCGTTTGTGATTGACCGCAAAAATTTTCTCTTTGCCAACACACCGCGAGGAGCTAAAGCCAGCGCAGTTGTGTTTAGCATAATAGAAACCGCAAAGGAAAATGGGCTCAATCCATATGCCTACCTGACTTATATTTTTAAAAACGCACCCAACTGGGATATACGAAATGATGTTGAGGTACTACAACGACTAATGCCCAGTTTTGTTCCAGATTACTGTAAAACTAATGCCGTTACCAAATGACTTGTTGTCAAGGTGACGGCATTTTTGACGCTTACGGATAGCCTTATCCAATACGCGCATTGTCGCCATGGATGAACATACGGTGACAATTACCGTAAGAGACTCTAACGACAACAACCAGACAAAAACGCTAACGCTCAGTGGCGTTGAATTCATCCGGCGATTTTTACTGCATGTACTTCCCAAAGGTTTTGTCAAAATCAGGCATTATGGACTCCTTGCCAACCGAAACAAAAAGACCAAGCTGGAACTAAGCAGAAAACTAACGTTAAGTCCAACCTACAAACCAAAATTTGAAGGTCTTACAACTGTTGAGATTCTATGCATTCTTGTAGGCCGGGATGTAACGAGGTGTCCTGTATGTGGAAAAGGTAAATTACAGGCAAGCTATTCGTTACCCAAAGAGGCATCGCCTTAATAGTTGCAAAAATTGAATAGATACTGCCAAGACCCGTTTGTGGGGAGGGGGAAGGTATGTCCAATCAAGACAAATGAAGCCCAATTTATTACAAATCAGCAAAGTAAAGCACAAAAAAATGTACGAAAACAGAAAAAATTAACGATCAAAAACCAAGAGAAAAAGATTGAAATTCCATAGCTGGGCAGCCCGCGACTTCATTCTTCTGAGGCAATCAAAAATTTTGCGCGTAGATAGTTTTGTGGCTCAACTGGCAGCCGGGAGCTGTTAATTGAGCCTTTTTGCGCGCAAAACTTCCGATTGATACCTTCAGTAGAGTAGAGGCCTACCTCACGGCGGCCCCCTCTCAGAACCGGACGGGCCCAATTAAGGCATCCGGCTCTTCCACAGCATTCACTTACAGTTAGCCATACATATCTACATAGATTCTTGCCTCGGCAATTGCGAATCGCTCCTCAATCTTTGCAAACCCATCCCAGTTCACGCTCTTCTTCTGGCTCCTGCGGTTGAGGACCTTAAACAGTTTTCGCCGTACGAAATACCGGAATGCTTTGATTCGCTGCAGGTTGCCGGTAATCCCGTAATAGCGAAAATGGCCAATTAGTTTGGCATTTAGCTGCTTGATTAAGTCCCCAAGCTCGGTATGCATATTCTTGCGGACCCATTCTGCGAGGACTTTTAGCTTCACAATGAATTTCTTCTTGCTTGTTTTCCGCTTGACGCTGTAGTTCCCAGGCTTGCCTTTGCTACAGTAATGGCTGAACCCGAGAAAGTCAAAGGTCTCCGGTTTGCCATCGCCTCGTCTGGCTCGTCTTTCTTCGGCAAATCGGCCAAATTCGAGTATCTTCGTTTTCTCTTGGGCAATCTCAAGGTTGAATTTCCCTAGTCTGTCTATTAGTTTCCTATAGAAGGCTTCTGCGTCGTCTTTGTATTGAAAGAAGCAAACAAAGTCGTCGGCATACCGGATGATATGGGCTTCGCCTCTGCTTTCACGCTTTATGTTCAGAGTGAACCATAAGTCGAGTACATAGTGCAGATAGACGTTTGCAAGCGTTGCAGACACGACCCCGCCCTGCGGCGTTCCTGTATCTGTCTCGTATTCTACGCCTTCTTCCATAACGCCCGCCTTGAGAATCCGGCTTATCAGCCGCAAAAGGTTAGGGTCTTGTATGCGTTCTTGCAGACACCGCATCATCCACCCGTGGTCGACGTTGTCAAAGAATCCCTTAATGTCCGCGTCTACCACATAGCTGACCTTCTTCGTCTCAATAATTCTGCCGACTTCTTTTAGCGCATCATGGCAGCTTCTTCCCGGCCTGAATCCATAGGAACAGTCGAGAAATTCTGTTTCGTAGATGACTGTTAGAATTTCGTTAAGGGCTTTCTGCACCACTTTATCCTCGTAGGACGGAATACCTAGCGGACGCATCTTGCCGTTTCCTTTTGGGATATAGACTCGCTTGACAGGTTGTGGTTTATACGCTTGCCGTTTCATTCTTCCCAGAAGATCGTTGATGTTTTCTTCTAGCTGCTTGCCATATTCCTCTTTGCTCATTCCGTCTACGCCTAGGGCTTTACCTGCTTTTAGCGCCTGATGAGCGGCTTTCAGGCTTTCTTCGTCAATAGCATGAATCAGGGTTTGCAATTTGACTTTTGGTCGCTGTTTGGCTAATTCGGCTATCCTTGTTAGTTTAGTTCCCAATGGTTTCTCTGCCTCCAGTGCAGCATTGTTTCCCTTTTCAAGGTCACTGCTTCGTAGCGCCCTTCCCTCCGCAGGCATTACCCTGCATCCTCAGTATTATAGCGCATTCCGACTCCCTGCCGTCTATTTGGCCTCCTCGTCTTCGACTTGTCCGCCATACTCTCGTTAGAGGGCGGCAGGGTCTCCCAAGTTCACACAGAGTAATGATGTGTAGCATGCCAAGACCTTTGACCCCGGGGAGCTGAATTTAGCTCGCCTTTTATCGCTAAACTCAGTGTTGTCTTCTGCTGGTTCTAAGGCATCGACCTACCCATTTGGGGATTTCGGGGCTCTACATCTTCAGCTCTCGCTTTCGGCCTACTACCTTTCTTGCCTACGCTTAGACCTGGCGTTACCGCTTCAGTCCCAAGGCTAGATACTGAGTGGCTGGCTAAGCCTTCTCAGGCGGGACTCCCACCCGCTATACTCTGTGCGCTTCTTGGCGCACAGAACCGTCCCCGTGAGTCCTCCTGTTTGGTTAAAAGCTTCCTAAATGACACACCCTTCTAAAAATCTATAATTTCTGGTTTATAGTCGTCAGGCAATTCTTCTTCATTTAAAAATTTGAAATTGTCATCGTTCAGTATTGGTATAAATATTTCGTATGGAATCATAGAAAATTCACAGGCATAATTACTGGCTCCAAACCACATACCCACTTTACTGTTCAAATTTAAACTTCTTGCAAACTTTGTGTAGTTTGAGCAATCATGAACTGCTAAATCCCAGTTTTCTTCATCAGCTATTTTCATGAACTTCAAAGTTAATTCCCTACTCCAAATTGGAGATATATAGCCATGTCTGGAAATATACATATTTTCCCCAAAATAATTATTTATGTTATTTTCATTTAAATGTAATTCCGCACAATTGATAAAATCGAGTTTTGTCTCGAAGATTGCTTGCTTTTTCTTAAAGAAAACTTCGAAAAACTCAGGAGTCATTGGAGTTTCAATACCTACACTGTTAATATACTTTTTCGCTAATCGAATATTTTCAATTACTTTGTCCGAACAATTAGAAGCACCTAAGTTGAAACGTATCTCATTAAGACCGGCTCCACCTAATGCTTTCAATGTGTCTTCTGTAGCTAAAGTGCCATTTGTGTATAAATGTTGATGAATTTGAGCTTCACTAAATTTCTTTATAACCGAATAATATTTTTCAATTTCCATAAAAGGTTCTAAATAAACGTAGGAAATGCCAGTGGGTTTTTGGTGAATGGAAAGAAGCAAATCAATATCCTTCTCGTAAAATTTTGTGCCGCCAATTTCCCACATACCTTCTCCAACTGGATGAATATCGTCTAGTTCACCATAATTATAACAGAACTTACACTCTAAATTACATTTGTTCGTTTTCCTAATTGCACTCAAACCAGTACCCAACAGACAAGAACGACATCCTTTTGGGAATTTGCTTTCATTTCCTACAAAAAAAGTTCTATTTTCCAAAGTTTTTAATCTTCTAATTTCCGACATCAACATATCATTTCTATGATCAATTGCTGCCTCAATTTGCGCAAAAGTAGAGTAAATGATTTCTTCATGTATTATACTAATTTCCTCTTCCTCAGGCAATTGTGAAAAAAAATCAAACCATATCAACGCATCTTTCTTGGAAATTTTCATAACGTATCCGCCTATCTGCTTAATCTATAACTTCACATGATTCGCCAAGTGTAAATACCATTAAAAATCGGTAGTTGAGCTTGATTGCTTATTCTTATAATGAGTAATCAAGCCATAACAGTTAAATTATACTGGGTTACGCATCAGTTTGCAACAAATGTCAACGGGATGTCGTTACCACGATAGTAAAAAGTAATCCCGATTATTTTTGCGACTAGGGGGTGCCACGGGGACGGGGGTGCCACGGGGACGGGGGTGCTGACATCTTTCATTTTCCTCGCATGCTCCCACCCATCAGTCGCGCCTTACTCAAAACATAATTTATGTCAATAACCCAGTCCCCTGACACTCTGTCTGATCAATGTAAGGCTTCTGTCAATTTATACCCTAAATTACCCAAAACATTTGTATGTTTCCCTAAAAACCCCGCCACTCCTTGCTTTACTTTACTAATACTGTTCCGGGGCTTCTCCACGCATTTCGAGAATAATCGGCTTCATAACAGGAACAGGACATGCCACGGGGACGGTGGTTGTGTCCAGCATGCGGCATAAAGACAGTACCACCGTCCCTATGTCTTCTGTACGTTCCTTTTTTGGCAGCTTCATTGTGACAGAAAAGGAACTTACCCGACTGTCCCCCCTGAGAACAACCGAGCTGTCGCTTTGCGAAATTTTATTTATTGTCAAAATTTAATGCTACTGAAAAAGGAGGATAAAAACAAGTAATGTGGAAATATAAGGAAGTATTTAAGCTCTGTCTACAAAATTGAACCAAAAAACCTCAATATTTTTTCTTTTTGACTACGCAGAAAAGCGAGGTGTAAGTTTGTCTGACAACAAAGTAAAATATACCTACTTAGAAAAATCAACGACTCAATATCATCGACTAACTATAATGTGTCTCGTTCTTGGACTTTGTCTCATAGTATGGTCGGCCTGGACACATAATGTTGTCATCTTCTTTATAGTTATAGCAATTGGACCATTATTTGTACTAATTAATTGGGCTACTAGCAGTGTAAAAGGAACATGTCCGAGCTGCGGAGCAAAAGTTTCAGAGGTTCCTGAAGATGGAGGGATTAATTGCAGTATCTGCCACGAACGAAGCGTCGTTAGAGATGGTCGTCTTTGGTGGGAACCGAAAAGTTCATCGGAAGATGTTATTTCCCTCCCACCAGGAATGAATCAAGAGGAGCTATCCAAATTTAAAGATAAGCTTCGAAAACAATTCAGATTTAGATGCATCTTAACAACTATATTTGTCTTTATATTGTTTGGCTATTTAGGTTTGAACGACGGAGCATTCATAGATTTAAAAGTTCAAAAATTAGACGAACTTCAAAAGATGGAGGGAGTATTTTTTTACAATCCAGGAGGAGGAAGAATCAAGGTTTCTAGCATAGGTTTAAAAGATAGCAATAATCAAACCATCCTATATGTACATCAGGGTTTAGGTAAGGCGCCTTGGCCTAAATATCATGGAATGTATGCTACTATGTGGTATTCGGACGGACCTGGTGATAGTAAATATTTGTATCAAATTGCAGTTAACGCTCGATTAGTGTTAAGCCTTGAAGAAGCTAATCTAGAAGTAGAAAACCTTAACTCTCGAAAGCGTACTGCCGATTTAGTTATATTTGTTGCTATTCCACTACTATTAATCATTTTTGATGGATTGCTTCGGAAGTATAGTTATAGAAAGAAGGTAGCGAACCTTTACGGTCAAACAAACTGAGCCAGTCTTTTTTTGGGGGAGTACTAAAAGATATAAATCTTCTCCGTAAATTGATTTTTAATTGCTCAAAAAACAGCGGGACAGATTCCATGTTTTTTGAAAAACAATACACCTGTCCCTGTGTTTTTTTGAAACACTACATCATAGTGAAGTAAATTGTAAGGTCCTATAAAAAATGTAAATCATCCCCACCAATAATCCTAATTCTAAAATAGTTATGCGTTTCCAACTTTTGAATGATGGTGTAAACAAATAACCAAAATAATTAATAAACACTACTATATAAATAAGTATGACCTTTATTGTATCTCTTGTCAGATGCGAGTTGTTAAATTTATATATTATTGCATCATTATACTCAATAGCAAATCCGAAATTTGGAACAAACATGCATAGTATCCAAGTCAAGCCTAAACTAAGTACAATAATCAAAATTATATTAAATAGCACCTTAGTTTTATAGCGTATATCTCCAATCATAAGGCTTTTCTGACGCTCCTTTGATAAATATAATCATTTGGCAATTATACAAGACACTAATACTCTCGCTTCAAGGAAGCAAAATGAGCGTCCCTGCGCTTCTCATATGCTGTTCAAGACTCGCTATAAGTGATTTGCTAAATCTTCTCAACGGGATTCCCACTCACTATATGATGCGCCCCTGCGTGGTGCAGGAACATCCCCAACTGTTCCACAAATTAATTATTGCTAATAATTTCTGATACTATTTCTCCCGCGACTTCAGCAACAGCTCCAGCTACCTCTCCAGTGGCTTCAATAGCATTTCCTGCAGCATCTGTTATGAATTCAAGGGCTGTAGTAACCACTTTATCTGCATCGACAGTTGTAGATATCAAATTTGTTGCAGTATCAATTGCAACAGTCGGTTCTATAATATTCGAGATTGTATCTGCAGACGGTAACAGATTTTCACTAATTTCATTGGAAACCATGTCACCTGTGAGTTCACCATTCACAACAGAATTTGCAGTAATGATGCGAACATCTGCAACCCCTGCCGATTCAGTAACCGAAGATGCAAAGCTTCTCGTAGCTCCCGCGCCACCACTGCTACCGCCTCCGAATTTCGGATTCAGACCACTCCCACTACTTAAGCTGTCAGAAAAATACCCAATTGGAACATCACTTCCTAGTCTGAGTCGCCGATTATTTCTTCGCATTCTTAAGTATCTTTCTATAACTAACATGAAAATTACCGAAGCTACAATAATGGCTAACCAAAGTATCGTTAACCAATCCATATATAAAACCCCCAACCTTCTAATTCATACTCTGTCGCATCCCGCAAACAGATATAATTAGAAATATTATATTTCACCATTTTATTACTCGTAGTGTATTCCCTACTGTCTGCACCTACTACTCATGAAACTTCCCATATTTGACTCTGATCTAAGTTAAGTCAGTCTTCTTAAAACTCACTCCAGTAGCTCAATGCTTTTTGCCTTGCATTCTAATCTTTATGACATCTAATTTTAGTGGTTTAAGATAATGTTTCTGTCAGTCCCTATAACTCATTAGATGATAAATTATAAATTTCCATCAAAAACATAGAACTCCTGCCAAATCTACAAAAATTTGGCAAGAGTTCTATCACCATTACCAATGATACGGTTCTCCATATCGGGTTAAATGGCGAAATTCATTTTAATCATTCTATAGAATTGAAATTCTTGGAGAAAGTGCGAAGACGTTCCCATTTTGACAACTTTATTGTGACAAAAATGGATCGTCCCCGGCTGTCCTCTATATCAATTCCCCTACAATAATTTGCCAAATTATGAGCAGGCATACTATGGAGCACATGTACGAAGACTGCAGCGTATCAAGAAAGAATATGATCCCTATAATATTTTCAGCTTTCCTCAAAGTATTTTGTAAAAAAACCATGAGTGATGGTATAACACGGATTTTAGTAAAAATTTTCCTCATAAGAATATCTTCTGATAACTAAATAATAATCTTGTCCGGCAATTTGTACTTTCCTGTCAAAAACAAGGTTCCCTACGATTCAGAACTTTATCATAAAGCGGATCTCATTCCTTGAAATCGTGAAATTACCGTTGAGCAGGCTGTTTTATTAGCACAATCTCAAGGATATCGAATAAAAACTGCAAGTTAATTTTTTAAATTTCCAATTTTATACTTTCTTTAGTCATCTCTTGATGGCTTATTTGGGTTGCCTATTTGCCTGTTTAAGGCGTTAGATATTATTTTCAACCTTCTCAATCTACATCTCAAGGTTATTTTAGCGATATTTTCGCTAAAAGTCAATAGCGAATAATTCGCTAAAATATAATTGTCTTGAGGTGACATTTATGTATGAAAGAATAAGAAATTTACGCGAAGACAAGGATTTAACGCAAACACAGATTGCGAAGTATCTCAATTGCAGCCAAAGGATTTATAGCAATTACGAACGTGGTGAAGTAGATATTCCAACCGAAATTTTAATCAAACTGGCGGATTTGCACAATACAAGCACGGATTATATTTTAAACAGAACAAACAGAAAAGAACCATATCCGCCCTGTCACGAGGGCAGCTCCTCCAACTAGAGGTGCCACGGGACGGGGTTGCTGACATCTTTCATTTTCCTCGCATGCTCCCACCCATCAGTCGCGCCTTACTCAAAACATAATTTATGTCAATAACCCAGTCCCCTGACACTCTGTCTGATCAATGTAAGGCTTCTGTCAATTTATACCCTAAATTACCCAAAACATTTGTATGTTTCCCTAAAAACCCCGCCACTCCTTGCTTTACTTTACTAATACTGTTCCGGGGCTTCTCCACGCGTTTCGAGAATAATCGGCTTCAAAACAGGAACATCCGTTTCTAAAATCTTTTCAACTTGTATCGAAAATATCCACTCATCTCCAAAGTCATACAGGTACAAAAACTTCTGCTTAATTTCTAAATTCAAATTCCCCAATTTAATTTTATCAGCATATGGCCCCTCATCATTGTTGGGACTCCAATAAGCTTCTCCCCGCCACGGCTGACCATTCATAAAAAAAGCATATAAATGGTCATCAGAAAAATCATAAGCTTCCAGTATTGCTTTATGCAAATCATGCAACGTATGCCGGAAAGATAACTGAATGCGCCGCCAAACTCCCCTCCGTAAAAGTACTTTAACAACAAATAGATTATCAATCATGCTCAGATTTCGGAGGTGCCCACAATATCAAACGGTTTTTGTTTTAACACACTCTCTGGCCTGGTATTGCATAAGAGCACGAATAAGTAAAGAAATCGTAAGCAACATCATCAGCGTATCCACCCGGTGCGGTTTTTTCAAAAATATTTGTGACGCAAGACATGGCTTTTTCAAAAGATGAAATTGCACTTCCACCACAGACTGGGGCGTCCCCCGCAAAATAGACAGGAAAAACCCAAGAATTTCTCAATATCTCAAAGCCATGCTCATTATTTCAACAAAGTCACTAACTTTTTTCGTATCGACGCGATAATTTTCCTGATTTCGCTACGACTCATCCCGGCTAAATCGAGATCAAATTCTATGTCGTCTACGAATATGTCGCCCATGGCCCAAATGTCCGACTTCTTTATCGTCCAACCTTTGATAAACTTGTGCTTGGGAGGCGATCCGGCCTGACGATAAGATTCAAGTAGCTTGAAATCAAACGCCGTATCGGTTTTGAGCTTGCGTTTTATTGTTCGTATAAACATGATAACAACCTCTTGTGAAATATAGTCACTACAGCCGATGTTTATAGTCACTACAATCATCAGTCTCTACATTCGCAATGTTTTGCACAATTGCCTACGCCGCCAAGGCGATTGAATAATATTCTTCCGGAGTTAGATAGCCGTTGGTTTCATGCAAGCGCTGTCGGTTGTAAAATATTTCAACATATTCAAAGACGGCAGCTCTTGCCTCATCTCTTGTCTTAAACCGATGCTCATTGAGCCATTCGTATTTCATTTTCCCCAGAATGACTCCATTGGCGCGTTGTCCCAGCAGTTTCCCTTCCGCGACATACTGCAAGTGAACTTATATCTTTTCAGCAGCTTTTGGTAGTCGTGGGAGCAGTACTGGCTGCCTCGATCCGAATGAAGTAATACGTTTTCTGGCCGGCCCACCCGAAAATAAGCGCTCTTCAAAGCGTTTATCACTAGTTCTTTCGTCATTCTATCCCCCATAGATAAGCCTACTATCTTCTGTCCGCAAAGATCCATTATTCCAGCAACATATAGCCAACCTTCCTCAGTCCATACATAGGTAATATCGCTTACCATCTTCTGATTAGGTTTTTCTGCTGTGAACTCACGATTTAAGAGGTTTTCAGCTACCGGCAGGGTATGGTTAGAATTCGTAGTGGCCTTAAACTTCCTGGCTACTTTCGAGCGGATTCCTTCTTGTTTCATGATTCGTTCGACCCGCTTATGGTTTACATGATTGCCGAGTCGTCGTAGTTCCCGGGTCATCTTCCGGCTGCCACAGGTCCGATTCTTTCTTTCATGAATTTCTTTGATTTTTTCAGCTAATGCTTGATTTTCAAGCGTTCTATTGCTTGCCGGGCGTTTTTCCCATGCGTAATAAGCGCTTCTTGCAACAAAGAGCACTTCACATAGCTTCGCTACCCGATATTCATGGCGGTGTTCTGCGATAAACTCGAACCTTTTTACTTGAGGTTCTTGGCGAAGTACTGCGCCGCCTTTTTTAAAATCTCATTTTCCTCCCGCAGCTCACGAATTTCTCGTTCCAGCTTACGCATCTTTTCATCATCGTCGCTGAGCTTGCCGCTGCCGGGAAAAGGATTTACCGGTTTTTCACGGTGCCGCTTTATCCATCCGTGCATCGTATTTTCATTAACCCCAAGATCAGCAGCCACTTTAGCGACCGATTCACCCGTCTGCTCCAATCGTCGAATTGCTTCCATCTTATATTCTGCGCTGTACTTCTTAGCTTGCTTCATCTTTTCTATCCCCTCTCTGATATCAGTATACTATGTGTTTCTACTGTCCATCAAACGGGGTACGCGGCAGACTGCCCTTTGTAAGTGAAAATCACTTTTTCATCATCCATTTTTTCATCCAATATATTGGTCACAAGTACAAAAGTCATAGAGTGCTGAGTTGCTTTTGTTACATTTTCTTTGTGTTGCTCAATACTATCAACTTGGATACACCAGATTGTTGTGACGCTGTCTATCTCGGCCTGGGTATTTTTAGGACGCCGCCCCCTCTTGAGTTTAACTTTTGTCTCCGAACAGACGGTTGCGTTAAGTAACCAAAGCTTTTTCCTGTTTTTCATATTGAATGAATTAAGTGCATTTTCGGCATCTCTTTGACAGGCGAACGTCTGTTGCATCAGTATCTTTGTGGCCTTTTCAAAAGAGGACTTCTCTCGTTCTAATATTTTGTCAATTAAATTTTTCTTTGAAGTTGTCTCAACAACGATAAATCTTAATGGTTTTCCCTCCACTGTTCGTGTATAGCTTTTCAGTCGATACCGAGTATAAGTATCTTTTTTACCAATGGATATAGGTTCAGACCAATTGTCGTCAAGATACGCCTGTTCAACCATTTTGTTGCCAATTTTACCGTAAAAGGAATCAGGACAGCGAGAAACGAACTGTACAGGATTCATGTCATCACACAACAAATGGATATTAGGCATAGTAATCAGCTTGCAATCTGCAACATAGACAGATGTTGTCAACTTTTCTCCCAAAACTTCTTTTAACATACCGATTGCCTCTTTGTTCCATTCGCAATCGGCTACGTTGCCGTCAAGGGTCTTACTAATCAACGGAACACCTTGATGATTTACAATGGTGCCAACACTAACCTGTTTTTTGTCAGGCCGATTGGCCTTGCTGTGACCATAAGTAATAGTAACCCCCTCGTAATCTTCTTCTTCGCACATTTCATATTCGCCATACATAACAATATTGGACGTATCGCTATGCAGATATGAAATATCCAGGTTGAAATTAGCATAAGCAGAAAGTGATATTCCAGAAAATACTTTGTCAGTACCTGCATCATTAATTCTATCAAGGCAGGTAGCAATAGCATCATCTTTTAGATGATCAGCGGTCACACCAGTTCCGAACAAAAATTCAGTATCTGAATGCACAAACTTGTCGGAAATTCGGTATAATGGGGATCGGACTTCATAAAAAGTACTTAGAATAACAGCTTTTGCAAGTACCCCCGGTGAGACGTTCCACTTCTTATGGTCCCATACAACTTGGGAATTTATAAATTCAACAAAATTAAGTTTGTTAAGATATTCATTAGCTATTAAGACAGCAACAGGTGTCTGGGTACAAGGCGTAATTTGAGGATATTTTATCTTTGCCAGAATTAAGACTTCCTTTCTATCCGTATTCTTATAGAAAGGAAACTTCGACACTTTCTCTCAGAACCATTTTCCTAACAAATAATGATTATTTTCTAGGCTTTTCAAACTCACCTCCGAAATGTGAGATCATGTTCGCATCCTCCAAAATATTAGTCCAATCAGGGGAACGGCAGACTGTGTGAAACCCCCAAAACTGCTAACCCGAAAGCTTAAAAGTGGAGGGAGTGTCTGTTTTCGCGCTTACTCAAAGCATAATTTATGTCAATAACCCCGTCCCCTGACACCTGTTTTGATCGTAATGATACCTTATTATAAATTCATATACTTCAAGTATTTCACTTGAAGTAGCATACTGATATAAAACATCTTTATTTTGAAAATATATATTCGAGGTATCTATAACACTCTTTTTAATTTCAGCAGGAGTATAGCCTACCTCAATAGTATCTTGCAACATATCTATTATTTTACCCATTGCCCTCATCTTAACACCTAAGGATCTCGTGAACTGTTCCGTCGATTCCGACCTACAATACTATTATAATTTATAAAATTCCAGAAAAAGCATAAAACCCCTGCGAAATTATCAAAAATTTTACAGGGGTTTTGTGTTTGTTTCGCCATCACCAATGGATACTTTAAAGTAGTTTTATATAATGTCTTTTTGTTGAGAGTATTCTGCAAATCTCTACTGTTTCACCACTTACAATGTAAAACACTAAGTAATCATCTACAATTAATATTCTGTATCCCTTAATGGCTAGTCGACGATTCTTAGGGATTACCCCCAGCAGTGGGAAATCTTCTAACCGCAAAATGCATTGCTCGACTTCGTCCGCCATACGCAAAGCAGCAGGCGGATTATCAGCCGCGATATATTCTACCAGTTCAAATAAATCCTGTTCCGCAATTTCAGTAATATCAATTTGAAACTTTGGCATTGATACGGCTCCTCAACTCTGCAATAGACTCCCGAAAGGAGCGATGTCTTCCTGCTCTACTTTGGGCTTCAGCTTCATCAAGTTTGTCATACAATTCTAACATAGCCTGCTGTTCTTCAAACATTTGTTGGCTCATAACCACCAGATGACCAGTTCCGTTTTTAGTAATAAAAACTGGCTGTTGCTCTTTAATACAAATATCTTCAATTTCTGGGGTCTTATTTCTTAAGTCTGAGACTGGACGAATTACTGGCATGCTGTACACCCCCATGTATTTTATCAATATTATATCATAATTTTGATAAAATACTATATAAAAATTATTTGCTTTCCTTGCAGTATGTCGGCATTCCCGACATACTGCTTTTTCGAGAATGCTATGCGCTAGATGTGCTGTGGGTCCGTGTGAAAAAACGGTCTGACATCCCCAACACGGCCGCCAACTCTCGGCCATAGAGAACAAGGGGATAAGTACAGTGTCCCACTAAATGAAAGCATTGGTGGAAGCATCGGGAAGCATTGGGACGGTTCTCTTGCTCCTATATTTTAAACACAAGGCTCTGATTGATACCGTTACTCTTGCGATTTGGCGTTGCGTTACACCTTCGATACTATTAATTTTCCGTATTAGCTTATCCCTACTGGCTTTTCCATTGATTGCAGCTCTCCAAGTGATTGTCCTTTTAAGATTTTTTTGTATTTCTTTATACAAACGTTCATCATTTATCTTTTGCTGCTTCTCCTCTATATCAAGAAATTTATCATTACTATCCTGTTTCATAAAAACTTGCCATCTTTGTCGGGCTATCTCTCTGCATTCGTCAAATATCTTTGGAATAAATCCCGTATTAATCATATCTCCAAGATATTTATTCGAGTCGTTATACTTCCTACAACTGCTCCACATATAGTCTACTGCCTGCAATACAGTTGTGCCTTTATTGGATTATTATGTATATATCTCAACACGCTTAGCAAATATGCGTCACTATCTATAGGTTCACTCTTATACCTATCTTGAAATACATGCCCGACCCTCTCCTGCTTTTTGTTATACCAGCTAGCATAGCTAACTCCTACACGCTTCATTATTGACTCCAAACTCTCTACTTTTTCATGCAGCAACAAATGTACATGATTACTCGTTAGGCAATATCCATATATCTCAAATTTACTTATCTCTTGCGCTCGCTTCAGTCCTTCTAAATACTTTGTATAGTCTTCTTCTTCGTAAAATATATCCTGCCGGTTGATTCCCCTTACTATAACATGATAGATTCCACTATTACTTTTCTTTCTTGCAATCCTTGGCATTTTTTCCCTCCGTCATCTTTTTTCTCCAGTTTAGCATAAAAGAAGAAAAGGAAGCAAAAAGAACGTCAGACTGTGCGAAAACAGAAATCACTAATTTTAATTCTCCACTTTAGCATCAAAAATTGCCTAGTTCGAGGCTTCAAGAGGATAAAAATAGATCGAAAACGCCATTCATTCCCCACTTTTAGGTGAATATTTAAAGGAATGCATGGTTTTCGCACAATCTGATGTCCCTTTGCTTTTCTAAGAAGAACGAAATCGCTCACGCGATGGCCTTGGTAGTCTCCCGTAAATAAAAATTTCATGAAAAATGTAAAAAGTACGCCCTTTTGTGGTATTGTTTAATCGCCAAACCAAACAAACCAGAAAGGAGGAACGTACTTTTTACTTTATGATTATACCATGTCTTAAGATTGAAATACATACGTTTTTTAACACAGCTAGAGCTCCTCCTGATGCCATGAATTGGCTTCACAAAACCCAAAAAATCAGGAGGTAGTATGTCTATGCAACAATATAAACAAGAGATTGAGCTATACTTTGAACTTAAAGGAACTCCGGAATCTTCACGAGAATCCTATTTGCGAAGAATCTTTGCCTTCATCAATTATATGCAAAATCAACACAAATGCATGGAAAACGTTACAGATAGTGATATCCAACAATATATCCTCTATCTCAAAAAGGAAAAGGGTCTGTCAGCGGGAACCATCAATTGTTACATTTCTGCTGTCAAATTCTTTCATACCTGCATCATAGGTAAAGAGTGGAACCCCTTAAAAATTCCCCGGATGAAAAGAATACGTAAATTTCCAGTCATCCCACCTAAACAAGATGTACTGGCAATATTAAATAAAGCTGCGAATCTAAAGCATAAAGCTATTTTAGCATTACTATACGGTAGTGGCCTCAGGGTCAGCGAAGTAGCTAAATTGAAGATTTGTGATATTTGTAGTAAAAGTATGCGCGTACGGGTAGAAAACGCCAAACATAATACAAATCGATACACCATCTTATCAGAACTGGCCCTTGATGTATTGCGAAAATACTTCCGGGCATATTTTTCAAGCTACCAAATGGACGATTGGTTGTTTCCAGGACAACACAAAGGTGAGCACATTAACGTTAAGTCCATCAAAAATACCATCATTAAGCTGCGCAACCAGTTGCAAATGGACCAGAATATTTCTGCCCATACGCTTCGGCACTGTTTTGCTACACATACATTAGAAGATGGGGTCGATCCCGTGTTTATCCAGCAAATGCTGGGGCATAAAAATCTTCAGACTACAATGACGTACCTGCATATGACATCGAAAAGCCTTATGGGCATTAAGAGTCCTCTTGATACTGGAAACAGCAACCCCAAATGACTACTGTACAGGATGTTTTCCTTAAGTTTTATCCCCAGTATGAACAAAGCTATGCTCCATATATACAACAAGCCAAAGCCGTTAGTGACATCATGCGCTGCAGGACAGCAGCTTTAGGTGGTCATACGTTTGAATGCGAAGAATGTGGCCATATAGTTGTTCGTTACAATTCATGCCGGAATCGGCACTGCCCTTTGTGTCAGGGTATTAATAAGGCAGTTTGGGTAGACGCAAGAAGCAAAGATATCCTCACTGCCCCTTACTTCCATGTTGTGTTTACCTTACCATCACAGCTTCAGCCATTGGTTTATCAAAACCAGGAATTGCTTTATGGCTTGTTGTATAAAGCGGTAGCCCAAACCTTGGCGGAACTTTCCCAAGATACCAAATATCTTGGTGCACAGATCGGCTTTTTTCCTTGCTGCATACCTGGGGACAAGATTTGCACTATCATCCGCACATCCATACTGTGGTATTGGCAGGTGGACTAACCAAAAACAATCAATGGCGAAACAGCAGCAAGAAGTTCTTCATTCCAGTAAAGGTGTTAGCTAAAAAGTTTCGAGGTAAATTTCTTCACCACATCAAGCAATACTACCGTCAAAACTTGCTGATGTTTTATGGAGATGCCCAGAAATATCAACAGCCAAAATGTTTCCGGGATTTACTCAAACAGTGTTATGCCAAAAACTGGTACATTTACTCTAAAAAGACTTTTTCCGGACCACTCGCTGTTGTCCGATATTTGGGGAGGTACACGCACCGGATAGCCTTATCCAATACGCGCATTGTCGCCATGGATGAACATACGGTGACAATTACCGTAAGAGACTCTAACGACAACAACCAGACAAAAACGCTAACGCTCAGTGGCGTTGAATTCATCCGGCGATTTTTACTGCATGTACTTCCCAAAGGTTTTGTCAAAATCAGGCATTATGGACTCCTTGCCAACCGAAACAAAAAGACCAAGCTGGAACTAAGCAGAAAACTAACGTTAAGTCCAACCTACAAACCAAAATTTGAAGGTCTTACAACTGTTGAGATTCTATGCATTCTTGTAGGCCGGGATGTAACGAGGTGTCCTGTATGTGGAAAAGGAAATTACAGGCAAGCTATTCGTTACCCAAAGAGGCATCGCCTTAATAGTTGCAAAAATTGAATAGATACTGCCAAGACCCGTTTGTGGGGAGGGGGAAGGTATGTCCAATCAAGACAAATGAAGCCCAATTTATTACAAATCAGCAAAGTAAAGCACAAAAAAATGTACGAAAACAGAAAAAATTAACGATCAAAAACCAAGAGAAAAAGATTGAAATTCCATAGCTGGGCAGCCCGCGACTTCATTCTTCTGAGGCAATCAAAAATTTTGCGCGTAGATAGTTTTGTGGCTCAACTGGCAGCCGGGAGCTGTTAATTGAGCCTTTTTGCGCGCAAAACTTCCGATTGATACCTTCAAGAACCGTCCTCATGAGTCACTAAAGCTATCAGCGAATTGAATACGGTGGCGTGAGAAGTCGGTTACTCAATTAATGGGTAGCCTCTTACTCGAATTTTAATTTAGTGCAGGGTGGTTTAATCCTTGCCTAGCGCTTCCAGTAATCGCTGAGCAAGTTCTCGCTGCTCTGGCGTCAACTTTTTAGCGGTATCCAATAACCGGCGGAGTTCTGGTTCAAGCTCTGGTTTCTCTTCGGAAAAGAATTCTCCTATTGTAATTCCTAATGCCATTAGAATAGTTTCTAATGTTTCGATACTTGGAGAATTATTACCATTCTCAATATAACTGAGTGAAGATTGGGCAATTCCGGCAATCTCGGCTACTTCTTTCATCGTCAATTTTTTTTGGAGCCGTAAATCGCGTAAGCGGTGACCTATCTTGGGCATGTACTACTCCTCCGATCATATCACTATTCTGATTATAAGTGATAAATAAGTGTTTGTCACATCAAAATAATGATTGACGGCAACGATAAATATCACTATACTGAATACAAGATAGGAAAGGGGTGTATCCAGTTGGACGTAGGTATAAGAATTAAACAAAGGCGCGAGTTTTTAAATCTTTCTCAAGAACAACTATCACAAATATCAGGTGTATCTCAATCTTCGATTCATTATATTGAATCGGGAGAAAATAGTCCTACAGCTAAAACCTTATTTAAACTCGTCTCTGCCCTTGGTGTAAGTATAACCGAGCTTTTGGGCGACCAAACCGC
Source organism: Sporomusa sp. 246TCP1 (assembly GCF_057319775.1). NCBI lineage: Bacteria > Bacillati > Bacillota > Negativicutes > Selenomonadales > Sporomusaceae > Sporomusa > Sporomusa sp. 246TCP1. The sequence continues at coordinate 4,217,418 of NZ_CM170492.1, forward strand.
CACGTCGAAAAGTCGGTTCTCTGTCAATGAATCACAGGGGGGACAAGCGTGAAGTTTTTCTGGTATGTCTGCGATGGGGAAGTCGAGGAATATAGCGGGCAGGAAGTTAACTGGAATAACTCGGTCATAGTGTTTGCCAAGTCGCCGGAGGATGCACTGTTGAAGGTTATGAAATATCATTTGGGTACGCTAGAACGGATCGGCGTAATCTGTGGCGGCAAAAGTATAGAAGTGATTTCCTAACCGCTTTTGGTCAGATTTCCAGGTGGTGAATAAACCTGCCTACCTCACTTCATTGCTTAATTCTTTAAACGAAGCAAATTGAGCGTCCCCGTGCTTCTTTTCAACACCCCTCGTAACCCCGGTAACCCCTGGCCCTTTGCCGGAAAAAGCGTTCCGCAGGAGAAAAGTCAGGCGGTATTCCGTTAAGAAATCCGTACTGTTTGAGTGTAGCGAGTTTACGGATTTTAGGAGTACCACCTGACTTTTCAGCTTTTGGGGGCTTCGGGCCTAGACCTTTTGCTTACTTTTGTGGCAATGACAAAAGTAAGACCCCTTCTCCCCCAGCTTTATACCGGCGAATAAACCTAATCATTTCGCTGCTATCTGTCACGGAGAACCAAGCCTATTTCTTTTATTTTTAATCCGGTCAAATAACGGAATATCAGCACGGGGCAAGTTCTTCGTCACGCTGTTTACATTCGTGACATGATAGCAAAAAGTTGACGGAAAAGGAACGTCAGAGTGTGCGAAAAGTCCATATTGGTTGATGCAAAACTGGAAAAGTGGAGAGTGTCGCCAATATTTCGGTATTTTTAAGCCTCAAATTCCAACATTAATGCTTATTTTTAATATCAAAGTGGAGAATGAAAATTACGGATAAGCGTTTTCGCACAACCTGACGTCCCCTATCGTCCCTCATGCTATTTATATTTTTTGCCTGCTGTTCATACAAAGGAAGCAAAAAGAAGAACGAAATCGCTCCCGCGATGGCTTATTTACAGTTCAGCCTGGATAAGATAAAATTGTAATGTACACATTTATAATTTGAGAAAACGTCGAAATAAGTCGAAAAAGATTGAAATTCCATAGCTGGGCAGCCCGCGACTTCATTCTTCTGAGGCAATCCAAAATTTTGCGCGTAGATAGTTTTGTGGCTCAACTGGCAGCCGGGAGCTGTTAATTGAGCCTTTTTGCGCGCAAAACTTCCGATTGAAGCCTTTGAGAACTATCCCTCCGCTTCCTGCTGGCATTATACACCTGGAAAATGAGGCAAAACAAGAGAGCAACCTTCACTATTCATGGACAAAAGTACTGAGCAAGGCATGGTTATTGGAGGTTAGCAGCTACACCTTGCTACAACGCCACGCGATATTCCGATTGCCCTCTCAATTTGGCGAATCGATAGGCATTCTTTTTCTTTTAATCGCCTAAGTAATGCATCTCTTTCCATCTTAGCCCAGCGGATACTTCATGGGGTCCCTTACCTCTGGACATGCCACGGGGACGGTGGTTGTGTCCAGCATGCAGCATAAAGACAGTACCACCGTTCCTATGTCTTCTGTACGTTCCTTTTTTGGCAGCTTCATTGTGACAGAAAAGGAACGTCCCCGACTGTCCCCCCAAAGGAAGCAAAAAGAAGAACGAAATCGCTCCCGCGATGGCTTATTTACAGTTCAGCCTGGATAAGATAAAATTGTAATGTACACATTTATAATTTGAGAAAACGTCGAAATAAGTCGAAAAAGATTGAAATTCCATAGCTGGGCAGCCCGCGACTTCATTCTTCTGAGGCAATCCAAAATTTTGCGCGTAGATAGTTTTGTGGCTCAACTGGCAGCCGGGAGCTGTTAATTGAGCCTTTTTGCGCGCAAAACTTCCGATTGAAGCCTTTGAGAACTATCCCTCCGCTTCCTGCTGGCATTATACACCTGGAAAATGAGGCAAAACAAGAGAGCAACCTTCACTATTCATGGACAAAAGTACTGAGCAAGGCATGGTTATTGGAGGTTAGCAGCTACACCTTGCTACAACGCCACGCGATATTCCGATTGCCCTCTCAATTTGGCGAATCGATAGGCATTCTTTTTCTTTTAATCGCCTAAGTAATGCATCTCTTTCCATCTTAGCCCAGCGGATACTTCATGGGGTCCCTTACCTCTGGACATGCCACGGGGACGGTGGTTGTGTCCAGCATGCAGCATAAAGACAGTACCACCGTTCCTATGTCTTCTGTACGTTCCTTTTTTGGCAGCTTCATTGTGACAGAAAAGGAACGTCCCCGACTGTCCCCCAAATAAAAGAGTACCCCATAGGAAAGCCTTTGATGGCTCCTATGGGGTATTTATCTCTTACTTTTACAATATTTCGTTTAAAGTGGTCTGTACTGAAAGTCACCTTTGCTTGTACGTTTAATTACGCCTTTCTTACCAGCGCCATTATCAACTAAAATCCCGCCCTAGCCTGACTTTCCTGCGTCAACAGCATCTTTCGCCGTTACCAACGCTACGTTCTGCGTATAGGGTCTAATGTCAAATCTAAGGAATGACTCGCCGGAATCGTCCCCCTGCGTCTATACTCCCTCTGTTTCTAAATAACATTAATTTTGAAACATGCCACACCACCAATCCTCTAAACGAGCCGGACTAGTCTTATATTAGAATTGATAGCAATGAGGGCTGACACCTTCGAATTCCAGGAACACAAAAAAGCCTCAGCTCTCGCTAGTTTGAGACATCGCTTTAGATTTAATAATTATGCCATTTACGGAGGAATATTTTGTCATAATGTTGAAGTCTATGGAAAACAGTGAGCGGAGGTTTTACTATGGCTACTAAAATAAATTTAGATGCTCTTATCCCGAGAGAAGATTTTGATGTACAAGATGAACGAAAAGCACCCGGTCTAACAAAATCAAATCTATCAGTAAGTGACTTACGAGAATCTGATTTCTTTATTCAAGTTCTACGAAAACCTGATTTCCAACGCGAAACAAGCGAATGGGATGCCAGTCGGATATGCAGCCTTATAGAAACTTTCTTAAATGGCGAACTTATACCCGCTATCATTTTGTGGAGAAGTACTTTTGGCTATAACTTTGTAATCGACGGGTCACATAGGCTTAGCGCCCTCATCGCGTGGGTTAACGATGATTACGGAGATGGAAGTTTATCACGCAAGGCGTACGATGGCATTATACCAGATGAGCAATTGGGGGCTGCAAAAAAAACACGGGATTTTATCAATAAACAAATCGGTGCTTACTCTCTATATTCACTCGCGTTTACGAATCCAGAAAAGGTAAAGCCTGAAATTGTTCAACGAGCCAAGAATCTAGGCGCACTTGCTATACAGTTGCAATGGGTGGATGGAGACGCAACCATTGCAGAAACATCATTTTTTAAAATTAATCAACAAGGCACACCCTTGAATAATACAGAGAAGGAGTTATTGAAATCGCGAAAGCTACCCCGTGGAATTGCAGCAAGAGCAATAATTCATGGTGGTAAAGGACATAAATACTGGTCAAGGTTTTCAGGGGAACATCAAGTTGAAATTCAGACACTATCTAAAGAAATTAATGATATGCTATTTACCCCTGCATTAAAAACTCCAATTAAGACCCTGGACCTACCCGTTGGCGGCAAGCTTTACTCTTCGCAGACACTCCCGTTAATAGTTGATTTTGTTAGAGTTGCAAATGAGGGACTTACCTCTCCCACGCGCGCGGAAACAGAAGATATCGATGGGTCCGAAACCATTAAATATTTAACTAATTGCCGCAAACTTGCCTACCGAATTAACAGTTCACATCAGTCATCGTTAGGCTTGCATCCAATAGTTTATTTTTACTCTCAGGAAGGACGACATAAAATTGCATCCTTCTTTGCAGTAGCCGCACTAATTAGAGAGATGGAAAGACATAATTCATTCACCAAATTCATTCAGATTCGAAAACAATTTGAAGATATACTATTATCAAATGACTATCTAATTCAGCAAATTGTTCGGAAATATAGGGAAGCAGTGAAAGCTTACCCTTTTATTAAGGATTTCTACCTATTATGCATCAAAAAGTTGGCAGAAAACAAAACTATTAACCAAGTTCTTGATGAAATCTTAGCGGAAAAACAATTTAAGTACTTGGCAAGGAATATAGTTGAAACAGCAGCAACTTTATCATCGGATTTCAGTGACGAGACAAAATCTGCAGCCTTTGTCCGCGAAGCAAAGGCTACTATGCTGCGCTGTAGTATCTGCGGGGGGTATCTACACCGTAATTCAATCTCCATTGACCATGTTCAAAAGAAAGGCGATGGCGGAAATGGTTCTTTAGACAATGCACAGCTATCCCATCCCTACTGCAACTCTACAATAAAAAATTAAAAAAGATGGCCTTACTCGTAATGAGAAAGGCCATTTTTCGCCGTTACCAATGGTACGGTTCACCCCGGCTAATCTTAAACGCCCGATAAACCTGCTCCACCAGGAGCAGCCGGATCATCTGATGGGTGAAGGTCATTTTTGAAAACGACAATCTTTCCTTTGCCGCCGCTACGACCTCAGCTGACAACCCAAAGGCTCCGCCGATTATAAAGGTAATATCGCTCTGCCCGCTTAGTGCCAAACTGTCAAACCTGGCCGACAATTGCTCTGATGACATGGCATGTCCGGCCACATCTAGTACAATTAGGTAACTTCCTGGACGAACAGCTTTTAAAAGGCGCTCACCCTCACGGGTGAGCGCTTGTATTTTTTCGGCTGATGAGGGATTATCCGGCATTCGTTCTTCGGCAAGTTCCACAATATCAAGCTTACAGTAGGGTGGAAGACGCTTCAAGAACTCCTGGATACCAGCAGTTAGATACTTTTCTTTGATTTTACCGATAGCAGCGATGGTGATCTTCATACCATTATTGTCCTGGCATTTCTTCGAGAAGGACATTGATAGTCTCGCGTTGGTCATTTCTTTTCAAGACTACTTCCACTGTGCTGCCTACCTGTTGACTATCCAGTACAGCTCTGAGTTCGGTTACACTGTTGGTTTCAGCGCCAGCGACTTTGAGAATGACATCGCCTTCGCGAATGCCCGCTTTATAGGCTGGACCTGCCGGGGCTGCTTTGGCAATATAAACGCCTTTATCCAGTTTAAGTTCATAGCCGTATTTAGCAGCAGAAGCTTGGTCTAATGCCCCTACACCCAGATAAGCTCGAACTACCCGGCCTTTGTCGATCAGTGATTGCAAAATGGGGCGGGCACTGTTAATGGGAATGGCGAACCCAATGCCTTCCACTCCGGAAAGGGCAATTTTGGCACTGTTGATGCCAATTACCACACCATCTGCATTGACAAGGGCTCCCCCGGAGTTACCAGGATTAATAGCAGCATCGGTTTGGATAAGTTTGAAGCGTCGCTCACCGATATCAAGGGAACGGTTAAGGGCGCTGATTACACCGGTAGTTACACTGCCTTTAAATTCAAGGCCAAGTGGATTGCCAATAGCAATAGCCGGTTCTCCCACCATAAGAGCATCAGAATCACCCAGCGTAGCCACCGGCAGATCCTGAGCTTCCACTTTAACAACAGCCAGATCAGTAAATTGATCGACACCAATTACCTTGCCGTCCAAAGTGCGGCCATCAGCCAGAGATACTGATATTTCCTGGGCATTTTCTACTACATGGTTGTTTGTAGCGATGTAGCCCTGTGCATCAAAGATAACCCCTGAGCCGGTTCCCTGCTCCACTAGTACTTTGCGGTTGCTAAAAAAGTCGCGGGCAAGACCTTTGGTGGTAATGCCAACAACAGCCGGACCCACTGATTGAGCAGCCCTGACAATGGGCGTGTTACGTGCTTCTGATACCTGGGCCTGAGCCGTAGGCGGTTGCAAGGCTTGAAAGGACGAGCCGGCATTCGGTTTCGGAGCTTTTTCGGTAACATTGCCAGCGCAACCTACCACTAGAATAGCCCCAATAATCATACTAATTAACGATACTGCAATATAGGGAGTCAATTTTTTGAACCAATTCATGCTATCGCCTCCTATTGGTGTTCACATATTCCTGATATTTGTTCAGGATAGGTAAGATTCAATGATATTTCTTGTTCCAGTTTGCAGCCCTCTTGGGTTAATATATTCGCTACTGTCTCTTTTGCCAGTTCAGGTCGATTATTTTCCCGGCTGAGATGTGCCAAAAAAACGTTAGTGTGGGCTTTGCGGTTAAGCCGCGCCAGCGTCCAACCCGCATCAGTGTTGGCCAAATGACCGCGATTACTCATAATACGTTTTTTCAGAGGCCAGGGATAATCGCCGTTTTTCAGCATATCAAGATCATGGTTTGCTTCTAATACTAATACATCAGACAATGACAATGCGGCTTTGACTGTCGGTGTAACAAACCCCAGGTCGGTAGCAATACCGACTTTGATGCTGCCCGCCTGCAGACGAAACCCGACAGGATCAGCGGCATCATGCGAAATGGCAAAGGGTTCAACTTTTACTTTGCCAATATCCAGACTGTCCGAAAGATCCCGGCAGCAGTTATCTGGCAGTACTTCCCGGCAATACATGGACTGCCAGGTATCTGGACGGGTGTAGGCCGGCAGCTGATATTTTTTCAGCAGTGTCGTCAACCCCTTGACATGATCGCGATGTTCATGGGTAATGAGCACACCATCAAGTTCTTCAATCTTGGTGCCAAGTATATCTAGTGACTGTTTGATACGCCTAGTACTAATACCAGCATCCACCAATAGTTTGGTGTTTTCCATTTCAATAAATACAGCATTACCACTACTGCCGCTAGCCAAAACATGAATTTGCATAATTACCTCTTTTACCCATATCCTTAGTACAAACTAGTTATATATTCGACTTAGATACTTATAAATCCTTTTTCATTTCATAATTTTGGCTTCCTTATAACAAAACAAATCATCGCAACCCAATGCTTCCTGGTTAGCGGCGACTACGGTTCGCAATACCACTTTATACGCATTCGACAGGCAATTTTTCCTTGACCGCTTCCCGGAGTTCAGTAGGCAAAACAGCCAGCAGCGTTGCGGTGATTTCCTTTAGCCGTTTGAGTGTTTTTGCCTCAAACCGTAAGGTAAACAGAGGCTCTGTCACCGAGGCGCGAATCATGCCCCAGCCATCGGCAAATTCAATGCGCACACCATCAATCCGGTTAGGTGTATAAGCGGTAAGTCTACCGGCAACCTGATCCAGCACGACTTCCTTATCCGGACCCAGATAGGTAACCCGGATATCCGGTGTCAACAGGTAGTTAGGAATAGCATCAACCTGGGTGGCTAAGCTTCCATGTTCGGCCACTAATTCACATATTTTTAAGCCTGAAAACATGCCATCATCATACCCAAGTTCGCGAAAAAAGAAATGTCCGCTGATTTCACCGGCAAATAATGCCTGTTCCTGAATAAAAGCAGTCTTACAAAAGGTGTGTCCGGCACGAGCCATGATGGGCCGTCCGCCTGCCTTTGCAACCTCTTCCGGCACAACCATAGAGCACTTGGCGTCATAAATAATTGCACCTGTCCGACTTGCAAGATACTGTCTGGCCATTAACACCATAATATCATCATTATCAAGCGGACGGCCATTTTCATCAACAACTCCCACTCTGTCACCATCTCCGTCAAATCCTATCCCTACTGTCGCCCCATGCCTGCGCACCGCTTCACCGAGGGCTGCCAGATTTTCCGGCAGCGCCGGGTTGGGCGGCCTATGCGGAAACCGGCCATCTGGTATGCAATTGAGTTCAATTACTTCATATCCCAACTGATGAAAAAGCTTGGGAGCAATGGTAGCCGTAGCACCATTACCAGCATCAATAACTACCTTCAATTTGCCACCCCGTGCTTTGCTAGCTGTATATTCTATGTATTCCTCGACAATAGGACGCTGCATTACCTCACCGACGCCATGCGTCCGGGCGTTTACTTCCACCAACCGGCCAATATGAGCTATCTCTTCCTCGCTAACCGGTTTAGGACCGAGCACCAGTTTAAAACCATTATACTGGGCTGGATTATGGGAAGCTGTTACCATAACACCACCACTTGCACTGATGGTTTGTAGTGCATAGTAAAATACCGGTGTTGCCACTGTGCCGATATCAACCACCTGACAGCCAGACTCGGCCAAACCTTCGATCATAATCTGTTGCAGCGCGGGCGTAGATAAGCGAATATCACCACCCACCACCACTTTTTGCCCAGCAAGCATAACCCCTACAGCTAACGCAATTCGTCTGGTCATTACATCAGTCAAGTCCTTACCTGCCACGCCACGAATATCACAAGCTTTAAATATGCTCATACTTGTCCCCCTTCCGGCTATGTAAAAGACTTGGCATAAAGCCAAGTCTTTTAGTTTCTGGTAATATTGTATCACGCCCTTAAGCTGACTTCAACTGCTCACCTTTTCTGCAACATGACATAACATATAGCAAGCAGGAAGGAGGGTTTTCATAAATTCAAAATGTCGGCGAATACTAATGCTCCAGCATATGTACTGCGCAAGTAAAGCACGGATCAAATGACCGTATCACTCGTCCGGCTTCGATAAGGTTAGTGCCATCAGCCACCGGCGTGCCGATGAGGGCCTGCTCAACCGGGCCACGTATACCCTGGTTGTCGCGTGGCGAAAAGTTCCAAGTCGTCGGCGTTACAACTTGGTAATGAGTCACCTTATTATGCCGGTATTCCATCCAATGCCCCAGTGCCCCCCGCATGGCATCTGTTAAACCTATGCCTATCCCTGCTTCAGGCGGCGTAAACTGCTGACAACTGGGCGTATTTGGCACAATCTCATTAAGCCAGCCTTGGGCAAGATGGCATATTTTGAGCGTTTCCTTAGCCCTGGCTACCAAGCGGTCCATAACCGACACTCCTCGTCGGTAATCGCCGTTAATAAACCCTCTGGCCAGTGGCCCGCCCTCAACCGGTAACGCTTGATAGCGCGGCGCCTTGATCCAGGAATACGCATCAGGCTTGTCCCGGCTGGGGATGGTGCGGCCTTCCGGCACAGTTCGCCGCTCTTGTTCGTCTTTATACCAGCTATAGCGGATTTCCTCAGCAATTTGATTGACATCAAGCTGCTCGATCTGGCCTTGGTTTACTATTAGGCCAGGGTTAAACGCCCGCTCGCCAGTTACCGGCGCAGGAAACATGCCGTAGGACATAAAGTTGCCATAACCTGCCCCAATGCTATAGTAGTCTTTATAATAGTCGGCAATAATCATGACATCGTTGATAAAAAATTTTTCCACCCATTCTGTTAGTTCTTGCAATATACTGCTGTATGCCATTAACCGTTCTACTGAGGCCTGCTCGGTAACCCCGGTGGGCATAATGGTTTGCTGCATCGGTGCCTTAGCCCCAAATACAGCCATGGCCTCATGGGCCCGCATAGCCTGTAATACCGCTTCTTTGGCATGCTGCAAAAGTTCATCATTTACCTTAGTCGGCAGACGAAAGTCGGCTTGTGACCTGGATATGTACAGCGGCATATCAGGGCCTTTTACATAGTCATATAATACCAGGATATAAAAATGACGCAGATGATTCTGAATGATGTCAGCCGCAAATATAAGGTTAGTTAGCTGCTGACCAGTAGGCGTGGGAACAACGCCGAATGCCTGTTGCTGGGCCATACTGGCGACAACAGCGTGAGCACCTGAGCAAATTCCGCAAATACGTTGGGTGAATAGCGCCGCATCCCGCGGATCACGGCCTGTCAACATGTTTTCAAACCCTCTGAATAAGTGCGCTCCCAGCCACGCATCTACGATTTTGCCATTTTGTACGTCGACATCAGCCCGTAGCGGCTCATGAATACGTGTTACTGGGAAAATTGTTTGCACAGCCATGGCGGACTACCTCCTGTGTTTTTGCCCTGGACGAAAGAAATCAACGACTTTCTGCCGCAAAGTTCTGGGTAGTTTACGTTTAACCTCGCTCCGTTGCAGACTTTTGCTCTCACTGATGAGCGCGTTTTGTTGACGGATTAGATCATCAAGCTCTTGCTTGAGCTGCTCAATATTTTCCGGTGGATCAGGTTCATGGGGTTTAGTGCCATCAAGCCAGTGTTTGCCTATTCGCCTGGCGACAACACCGGTAATAAGGTGGGCACCGACAGCCGCTACTCCCAGGCCAGCAGCTGCAGCACCAAATTTCTTAACATTGAGTGCTCCCAGGGGTGTTTGCACATCGGGGAGATGGTTATAAAAGGGCATGGAACTGTCGGGAAAACCTGGGTTGGCGCAGCCGATACAAGGTGCTCCCGCTCTAACCGGCCAGTTGACATAGTGATTCCATTGCCGCCTCGGACAGTCAGCATACGTAATCGGCCCTTTGCAGCCCACCTTATATAAGCAGCCACTTTCACCAGGGAAGGAGGCAAAAATTCCATCTTCGAATTGCTGGCGGCGCTGGCACAAGTCGTGGATGGTCTGTCCAAAAAACAGCTTAGGACGGTTATAACTGTCCAGTTCGGGTAAGCCATACATAATAAGATGGCTAAAAGTACCTGTCATCCAGTCAGGGTTTGCAGGACAGCCCGGAATATTAATAACTGGCTGTTTAATTACTTCCCACACTCCCTTTGCTCCTCCCGGATTGGGATAAGCCGCCGCTGGGCCGCCAAAACAAGCACAAGTTCCGACAGCTATAATATGTTTGGCCTTAGGCGCTATTTCCTGTAGAGCCGCTATGCCGGTAACCATCTGATTACCACGCATAAAAACATGATTATACCGACCGTTATCGGCTGTCATAACCGCACCTTCGATTACCAGCCAGAACTTACCCGCATCTTTTTCCACTGTATCAAGCAGCATCTGTACGGCCTCTGAGCCCTGAGCCGCGTTGAGCAGCCAGTTATAACGCATATCTACCATATCGGTAAGCACTTGATAAACAGTTGGATTAACTGCATTATCAAGGGAAATGGAATTGCCGGTGCAAGATCCGAGTTCCAGCCAAATTACAGGCGGTTTGGTTAGCTTACCCTCAGCAAATGCATGGCGCATAAGAGGCACTATCTGATCGGTTAGATTGGCGGTCAACACAGTAGCAGTACATAATTTAAGAAATTCTCGCCTGGTAAGCATTGACTTCCTCCTTGGCAGACAATTCTTCACTGCAACTATACATCCAGCGTATTAAATATTTACGGAATACATAGCAATGTTAATTTTCCCACATTTGGTTTATCTATGTAGAAAAAGGGATATGCCTGTACGGCACATCCCTTAATTAGCGATTTTGCTATATTCTTTCATATTACCTTTTGCCCAAAGATTAACCATGGTTTCATAGGTGACGTAATCCATACCAAGCGATTTTTCAATCGCTTTATTAACCTTTTCACCAGCTTTAAGGTAGCCCAATACTTGACTAAGTTTTGCCTCACCGTGAACTTCGGCAATATAGCGAACTGCTGCCAGTGATTGGCGATAAGCCAGCGCTTGATTGGACAATCCGTCGAAATCACCGTCAAGTTCGTTCATAGAATATAACTTTCCTGCTAAACGATTATCTGCAGTCACCCATTCATAGTTATTAACCTTATATTCAACATATTGGGCTAAACCCTCAGTAAACCAGCGGGTATAATTCCCTCTGGCCAAATGATCCAGAACCAGGTGGGTATATTCGTGCGCCAGCGGCCCGGTAGTAATAAATTCCTCGACCGACTGACTATTTTTAAGCCATGCCTTAGGTGACAAAATCTGAATAACCCCGCCCCAGTAAAAACCCATGGCATTTGATTCTCCGGCCCAACCGAAAGCCTTATTCATGGCTTGACGGTCAGGATAGATCAGAATAAGCGCTTTGCCTTTAGGAGCATACTTGAGCGTTGCCGTCACCGGCTCATAAGCCGCTTCCGCCGCCGCTGCTACCATGGCTACCATATCGGCATCACTTTCCGTATAGCGAATAACAAAATGCGGTGTTTCCTGGACCAGCATGTCTTTGGTCTGATAATTAATTTTAAGAGCAACCGCCTGCCGTGCCAGAGGGTACAGCCACAGTTGCGGGTGAACCGGTACCATACTGACAAACAGACCAGCCAAGACCAGGCCAACAACTGCCGGCACACCGCCGGGAATCATTTGCAAAAATGTACGCATGATTTGCTGTCCTCCTTTCTAAGCAAGTAAAGGACATTATACCATGCGCACAAGTTTACTTCTACAGGTTTTTTATGTAAAGACGAATCTCTCTTTTACTTCTCTTCCTTGCTAGTCGGTGGAATACTACCCGCAATTGCTATGCCGGCACTTGTTCCCAGACGGGTAGCTCCGGCAGCGATAAGTTCCTTGGCCTGTTCCAGGGTACGAATACCACCTGAGGCCTTAATTCCGATTTTGTCACCAACAACCTGTTTGAGCAACTGAATATCTTCTACTGTTGCACCGCTTGAGCCAAACCCTGTTGAGGTTTTGACAAACTGAGCCCCTGCTTCCAGCACAGCCTGACAAGCACGGCGTTTCTCGTCATCGGTTAACAAACCGGTCTCAATAATGACCTTGACTACAGCACCGTCAGCGACTTCGACCACCTGTTTTATATCATCTGTTACGGCTTCCCATAACCCAGCCTTGGCTGCACCGGTATTTATGACCATATCCAGTTCATTGGCCTTGCGCAGTACTGCCTCTTTGGCCTCTGCTACCTTAGCGCTGGTGAAAGTAGCCCCTAGCGGAAATCCAATAACAGTGGCCGTTTTCACACCTGTACCGGCCAGACAATGGGCCGCCAAATCCACATAGATGGGGTTTACGCACACAGCAGCAAACTTATACTGCTCTGCTTCCTCACATAATTTGATAATGTCCTCTACTGTAGCTCCTGGCTTAAGTAAAGTATGATCAATATAACTTGCCAAATTCATATTCATTACCTGCCTTAAAATGAAATAGCGAAAAGACTGCCTATATCGGCAATCTTTGCGTAAATCTGTTCTCTTACTGGGTGGCTAACTTACTGCCGCAGCTGCGCCCTGGCACTTGGGGCAAATACCATAAAAGTAAAACTGTTGGCCTTGGATAGTATAATTAGTTGTAGCTGAAACCTGCTCAATAAATCCGGCAGAGTCTATTCCGAATAGGTCATCCACCCGTCCACAGCTCATACAACGGATATGTGGGTGATTGCTTGTATTGGCGTCATAACGAAAACTATCTTCGCCAACATTAAGTACCTGTACCAGTTCCAAGGTTTTTAAAATCTCGATTGTTTTGTACACAGTTGCCAAACTCATTGTAGGATACACCGGCTGAAGCTCATTGTAAATCATTTCCGCACTGGGATGAGCTTTCGTAGCAACTAAAACACTATAAATCGCCAGTCGCTGCGGCGTAACTTTGAACCCCTTATCCCTCAACAAGGATGTAACACAAATATCCACAAATTTCCCCTACCCTTACTACAAATTACCACCGGAAAATAGTTATTGAATAGTTCTTTTTTTATTCTACATCGTAATAATTAAGGCGTCAAGGAATTTTTATGAAAATAATTTTTATGTACTAAAAAGGGTAAAATTTTGCATAAAAATACAAAATTCTACCCTTTTATATTCCCAACTTTACTCAGACTTTTGCAAAATACTACTGTCCCTGACTAAATTTGGATTGAACCTGCGCAATATCTTGCGGATTGGCGTTTTTAACGTTGTAATAGCCTTTTTGCTGCATTAAGTCAAAAATTTGTTTTTCTTGATTATGGACATCACCAAGAATAGTCAAATAGTCCCGGCGGAGAGTATCACTAGAAGACTCCAGGGCAAATGTATTAACAGCAGCGGCTGTATATTTTGCTTCATTAAGAGCAATCTGCAATAGCTCACGTTCTGAAAGACTAACACCTTGACCACTCATACCGCTTTGTGTGGTTTGTTGCTGGCCCATTTGTGCCATAGTATCACCTCAATTATTGTAAATTTTGGCCTGCATTTAAATGTTTGCTCATAGTTTGCAAATGCTGCTGACTCTTCTGAGAAGCTTGTTGGAAAAGCTGTTTTGTCTGAGTATCCTGTACACTGCTAGCAAAGTAATTCATTGTTTTAGTACAGTTTTGTTCCATACTCAGAAAATCCTCAAGATGCATCAGTTCTTTGGATGATAGCACACATATCCCCCCTTTGCGGTTTATCTGATAACCAGGCTACTCTACCACTCCTATTGGGAGAAAGAGCAACTAAGTCCCGGGATAAGTTAGACTAAACTCTAGCTGGGGGTTAAACGCCTCACTAAAGCTAAGACTCACTATATCACCCATAGAATGTGCACAAATTCCAGTTATTATTCCAGTTCTGGATATTTTATTAACTTTCCTTATGGCACTCTACACGATTACGACCCTGCTGTTTCGCGCGATAAAGTGCCTGATCGGCAGCATCAATCAACTCTTTTTTTGGCTCGGCCCAGTTACTGCAACTTTCAAAAGTGGCTACCCCCAAACTAATGGTAATATTAATTATTGTGTCACCAGCCTCAAAGCTGGCACTTTCAATATCCATGCGGAAGTTCTCCGCCAATCGCATTGCCTCCTCTAGGCAAGTTTCCGGCAAGACCACCGCAAATTCCTCGCCGCCATACCGTGCAAGCATATCGGTTGGGCGAAAACCTTCTTTAATTACACTTCCCATTCGCTGCAAGATAGCGTCACCGGCCAAATGCCCCCACGTGTCATTGACCTTCTTGAAGAAATCGATATCCAGCATAATCAGGCTTAACGGCCGGTGATAACTTAGGGTACGGCTAATCTCACGCTCTAGCACCACCTCAAACTGACGACGGTTGGCCAGTCGGGTCAAGGGATCGGTCAGCGCCATGGCTTGGAAATGGTCATATAGATATGCCCGCTCAAGCCCAATGGCAGTTTGACTGGCAATGGTGCTGAGCACAAGATCTTTACTTGGCGGAATTTCTTGCATAGGATCATTCCACCCAAGCACAATCAAGCCCTGCAACTTACCACTTGCCAGGAGCGGCAGGATATTAAGGCGCCGCGACAAGAGTACCGACATCGTAATAAGTCCCCGTTGCGTCTCCTCATAGGCGGTACCGTCATCCATACTACTAAGCCCACTCCAGGGCCAGGTCATTTTCCCGTCAGAAAATACATGCTGCAAATGATCAATTTCTCGTTGTTCAAAACCAGTAGCAAACACCGGTTCGGTATGAATACCGTCATCCCGATAGTGCATGATGAAAGCCACAGCCCCATTGGCAGCAAATAAATTATAGAGTTTGTCGGTTACTCGGGTCAAAATAGTGGCCGGAGATTTCTGAATAGCCAACTCTTTGACAATATCATAAAGTAGGCTGAGTTCCGCAAAACTTTCCACCGTGGTTGCATACGCTCTGGCATTCTTAATGGCTTCTCCGGCATGATGGGAAAAAACACTCAAAAATTGGGCATCATGCTGAGAAAAATCCTTTTCTTTACGGGAAAAAATCTCCAGCACACCAATAACATCGCCATTATGCCTGATTGGTGCACCCACCATCGACTTTAGCCCAGCTAGACTGACAGCCTCGATAATCCATTCCGGATAATCACTAATATAATCAACGACAAGCGGTTTTTTCTCGGTAAATACTTTACCCATAAAGCTTCTTTCAGGACTGATTTTATCTGGTGGTTTAAAGCTGCTAATGTAAGCCATTATTTTTAGCGTTTTATTTTCCGCTAGTGCTAAATAGACATGGTCGCATTGAAACACTGTCCCAGTAGCAGATACAACCTGCTGGAGCATTCCCTCCAAATCATGTTTGCTGGCTAATGTAGCACCTAACTGGATGAAGGCTTGCTGCAGAATGCGTTCACTGTCTTTGGTTTCTTTATACAACGTCATATTCTTGGCGACCATAGACCTGAGTGAACGGTTAAGACGCGCAATACGCATATAGGGACGCACAATAGAGGTTTGCAGCAAAGATCGCAGCACACAATAATAGCCCATGATTTTGTACACATGTCCAAGAAAGTTGAAACTATCATAAACATTATCATATAAGGTAAACGCCATCCCGGAAGCCAAGCTGCATACCAGACTGACCCGCAACAAAAATACGGCTTGCTGTGACGGGTTACGGTGGCCGTACATATAAATAGCCAAAATATTAAGCAGCATGGTCGTATATTCCAAAACAAGCTTTGCCAAGGTTTGCCCCTGTTTCGGTATAAACATAGGAATCAGGGAATGCTCAAACAGTACTACCAACACTATGCAGGCAGTAGTCATGGTAATTGTCACTGTCAGAAGGTACAACCGGTGAAATACCGGGTTTTTACTGTGGCGCGGAATATAGGCGGCAGCCAACAATCCCGCACCAGCCAACATTTTGCTGATAATCCAAAACAACGAGGCCTTATTTTCGCTATTTAAGGTGATAAAATCAGGCATTCCTTTATACGACAGTAAATGAGCAAGGTCCAGCAAACCTACAGCCAAAAAAATCATAGCAATTAGCAGATCACGACTGTTTTTGGTTTGTGGCCAACCATACCACACTACAATAAATACACTTATCCCGATTGCTATACAAATTATTTCACTAATTGAATGGATGATAAGATAGAGCTCATTATCATAAACAATATAGAAAACCTTAGGCAACCAGGATACTATTCCTAAGATACCGATCAATACTGACGTAAGGGCAACTAATTGCAGGTTAGCTTTAATAGAATTAATTATCGATGACACATTTATCCCGTCCCTCCAACAAGGTAACTATTACCAACCATGTTACTAACATAATATGCCGCAATAAACAACAGTGTTCCTTATGTCAATATGTCAATATCAGACTAAAGTCCTAGATAACTAAGCAAAATACATATTTCTTTTCTAATTTTATTTATGTATAATAATGGTAGTCATAATAAGGAGGACTACCTTATGCTTATTAATGAGATAAAAGCCGGTATGGTACTGGCACGCGATATAATTGATGATAATGGCACTTTGCTTTTAGAAAAGGGCATTGCCCTTACTGAGTACTATATTACCCGGCTTACGCAGTTGGGAGTAACCACTATTCCTATTTATGATCCTTATGCAGCTGAGTTAAAAAAACCCAATGTAATTGCCCCGGAAATCCGCGAGGAACTTACTTTGTGCTTCCGTTCGCTATTTTGTAAAAAAGCTCAGGATATACTGGATTCCGGCCTGCGAACCATGTATTTGAAACAAATTCGACAAACGGTTGGCAAGGTTATTAATGATACTGAACGAAATCTGGGACAGATTGTCAATGTGCAAGTACGCCAGCCTAATGAAACTGAAACCGACCATGCCATCAATGTATGCCTTATGTCAATAGCCACCGGTCTTTATATTAAGCTGCCGCGCCCAGTCATTATGGATTTGGCGTTGGGAGCACTTTTTCATGATTTAGGTAAAGTAGTAATGCCTGCTATTAATGGTTCGGTAGTCGACCCCGGGCGCTTGCATCCTGTTTATGGTCAGCAGCTTCTCATTAAAAACAAGGTTGGAGGCATCATATCCCGTATTGCGGCTGAACATCATGAGCGTTATGATGGCCAAGGCTATCCTGCTGGTTTGGCTGGAAAAGAAATTCATCCATTGTCACGGTTAGTGACAATTGCTAATTACTTTGATAACACTATGGCTGCTGCCACTAAAACCGGCGAGTCACGCAGCACTATTATGATAAATATGCTGGCAAATGCCAATGCCCTGTTTGATATGTATCTGTTACGGGCCTTTTTCCATACTACACCTCTGTATCCGGTCGGCTGTCTGGTCAGACTAAATACCAATCAAAAAGCTTACGTCATAAAAAACAAAGTACGCTTTGCACCTACCCCAACAGTACAGATTGCCGAGCGGAACACCCGGGCAAACAGTCAGGGCCAAATTATCGATTTGGCCATAAGACCCCAACTCACTATTGTTGATGTAATTGCCGAGTAGTAAAATAAAAACGTCACGCAAAAATAGCGTGACGTTCGTTATTTAGCCCATTTCCCTGAGTCAAACCGCCACCACAAAATGGCACCTCGAATCAGAAAATCACCTGCCGTAATATACCAGGCAGCCGTAATGGCATAACCCCAGACACAAATAAACAAATACACTAATGGCATACGTATCAGCCACACTCCCATGGTCGTAATATACATCGGCCACCGTGTATCCCCTGCCCCTCTCAGAGCTCCACCTAACACAAAACAGATGGCCAGTGTCGGTTGCTCCAGTACGGCAATCATCACACACAGTGTGCCCCAATGGGTGACCTGAGGATCATCAATAAACAAAGTGGTCAGTTCCCTGGCAAAGATAAAAATTATTACCCCGGCAGCAGTCATACTCAACCAAGCAATTTTATTTGTTAGCCAGGCAAATTGTATGGCCCGGTGGGGCATACCTTTGCCTAAATACTGACCAACCAGGGTCATGGACGCCACTGAAAAACCAAAACCCGGCAAAAACGACATCGACTCAATCTGAGTGGCGATCTGGTGAGCGGCAAATTGCATTGAGCCCACACCGGCCAACATAAAGGTAAACACCATCCGGCCACTTTGCATTGCTAGCTGTTCTAAAGCGGCCGGCACACTAATGTCCATAATGCGAGCAATTACCTTGCTGCGAATTACCAGCACATGCCGCCAGGATAGCTGAACCTTTTGTTGACGATGAAGAACAAGCAAGACCGTTAAGGCGCCTGCCAACTGCGCTACGCCCATGCCCCAGGCAGCACCATAAGGACCCATAGCCGGTAAACCATGTCCAAAAACAAGTACATAAGCTATACCAATTGCTGCGATATTGCTGACCAGCGTAATATAAAAAGCAGTTTGTGTTTTTCCCATACCCCGCAAGGCGGCAGTACCAATAGACATAATTAAGAACAAAGGCGTAAACATAAATGTAATTTTAACCAGAGAGCTAGCCAGTCCGGTCACCTCTGGCTCAGCCGCCGTCAAGTTAAGCACAAACTCGGCTGCAAACCATCCGCTAGCAGCTACCCCTGTCCCCAAAACCGCCCCCAGGAGAATAGCCTGCCCAATAATATTCCTGGCTTCCTGCCAGTTACCGGCCCCTGTTTCCCGGGCTACAATTGAGGCAGCACCAGTACCGGCGGCAGCAAACACCATTGCTGTGGAAAATTGCAGCATTGTCGCCAAACCGACCGCAGCTAAGGGCACCGCGCCAAGCCGGCCTACCATGGCTGTCAGCAGCACACCAACAGCCATGACCCCGGCACCTTCCAAAATCACCGGCCAGACCAATTTTATAATTTGCCGCCGCATATAGTCTCCGATTGAAACAATCACTATCGCATCGTCCCCTTAGTCCCTGCAAAGAAATTAAACTAGCTATTTTCTCAATTTCTACTATTTCTGCATCCCGGAAAAATAGTCCTTTTTCTGCAGCAACTAGGGTCATTATATTGTGCTTACAGTAAAAACTGCTTATAATAAAGAATACTAAACTAAATAAAGCTGGTGAACAAATGCTAATTACCGATATCCCCGCGATTATTGCGCGTGAACTAACCGTTAAACCCCATCAGGTAACCGCTACCATAAACCTATTAGATGACAGCAATACCGTCCCGTTCATTGCCCGTTACCGCAAGGAAGCCACCGGTGAGCTTAACGAAGAACATATCCGTACAATTGAAGAACGTACTCAATATCTCCGCAATCTTATCAAGCGACAGGAAGAAATTCTTGCCAGCATTGAATCGCAGGACAAATTAACCCCTGAACTAACCCAGGCTATTCAGTCAGCCACCAAACTGCAAGAACTGGAAGATCTGTATCTGCCCTACAGGCCAAAAAAACGGACCCGGGCGCAAATTGCCCGGGAAAAGGGCCTCGAACCGTTGGCAACACTAATTCTGGCTCAGCAACAAACTACCGGCAATGTCCTGGATATAGCTGCTGAGTACATCAATGAAGAGCATGAGATTACTACTGCCGAGCTAGCGCTAAGCGGTGCCCAGGATATCATTGCTGAAACAGTCAGTGAGCGAGCCGATATCCGCGCCCTGCTCCGCAAAGAGCTGTGGCAAAAGGCCCAAATCGCTACTCAGCTTGTTGTCGAAGAAACAGAAGCCAAAGAGTTCCTGACCTACAAGGACTACCGCGAACCGATCAATCGCATGCCGTCCCACCGAATCTTAGCAGTCAACCGCGGCGAGACTAAAGGAACCCTTAAAGTGACCCTCGCCACCGACCAGGAAGCTAATATCCGGCTCATTGGCAACAAAATACTTAGCGGCAACTCCATTTTCAGCCAGGTTATTACCGATGCCCTTACTGATGGCTACAAACGTTTGCTATTTCCAACACTGGAACGGGAGCTCCGTACCCTCTTAACCGAAAACGCCGAAAAGCAGGCCATCCGCGTATTTGGCCTCAATCTGCGTCCCTTATTACTGCAAGCGCCACTGGCAGGCCATACGGTAATGGGTCTTGACCCTGGCTACCGTACCGGCTGCAAACTGGCAGTGGTCAGCCCGACTGGCGCTGTGCTGGCAACCAACACACTTTACCTCACCATGAGTGAACACCAACGCCAGGAAGCCGCGGCCAAAGTGCTGGATCTTATCCACACACATGGAGTTACGCTGATTTCCATTGGCAACGGCACCGCCTCCTACGAAACTGAGGAATTTGCCGCCAACCTGATCAGCACCCACAATCTGAACGTCCACTACATTATTGCCAATGAAGCCGGGGCTTCAGTATACTCAGCCTCAAAACTGGCCAAAGAAGAACTGCCTGATCTGGATGTAACTATCCGCGGCGCAGTCTCCATTGCCCGCCGTATCCAAGATCCACTGGCCGAACTGGTCAAAATTGACCCCAAATCTATTGGGGTTGGCCAATATCAGCATGATGTAAACCAGAAAGAACTTGGCGGTACTTTAACCAATGTAGTAGAATCCTGCGTCAACCATGTCGGTGTTGAACTTAATACTGCCTCCCCGGCGCTTCTTACCTATGTCGCCGGTATTAATGCCAGTGTCGCCAAAAACATTGTTGCCTACCGCACCGAGAACGGCCAATTCAAAAGCCGTAAAGAACTGTTAAAGGTCGCCCGGCTAGGTAAAGCGGCTTTTACCCAGTGTGCCGGTTTTTTACGGATTGCCCAGGCTGGTAACCCGCTGGATAACACCCCGGTTCACCCGGAATCCTATGAACTGGCAGCAGCTATTTTAGGCAAACTCGGCTTTACGTTAAAGGATTTATCAGACAAAAATAGGTTGGCCGCCCTGCAGCAGGCAGCACCGGACGCTGATGTTGCCTGCCTGGCAGCCGAATTGAATGCCGGTGAGCCGACAGTCCGGGACATCCTGGCCGCTTTAGCCAAACCAGGCCGTGACCCGCGCGAGGATGTGCCACCACCCCAAACCCGAAAAAACATTGTCAAGCTCTCTGATATTACTCCTGGTACGCTAATCAAGGGTACTGTTCACAATGTGACCGATTTTGGCGTATTTGTTGATATCGGTATCAAGATTAACGGTCTAATCCACCGTTCAGAACTGAGCCACAAGTTTTTTCGCCATCCCACCGAGGTTGTCTCAGTGGGCGATATCATCGACGTAGTAGTCATTAATGTTGACGAAGAACGTAAGCGTATTGGTCTTAGCCTCAAACAAGTCCCTAAAAAGTAAAAAAATCCCTGTATCTGACAAAGATACAGGGATTTTTAAATAATTACCCCCGCAACACAGTAAATGGTTCACTTCTGTAGACCTTTTCTTCAATGGCTGCCTTAAGCTCATCACCGGTAGTTCTTAGCAGATAAATTTGCCCGGTAAGTCCGCTAACCAGTGTTTCCTCTTGAATTTCGCCCAAATTTATGGCTGTACTTAGCAAACTAGCTGTAATACCGGCGTGAGCAGCAGCCACACCGGCCATTAAATCACTCACTACCATTTTATCCACTAAACCGACAATGGCCTTCCCGATTTCCATTACCTCAAGACAGGCGCTGGCTGTTTCAATTGGTACTTCGGCGGCCTGTTTAAGACCCTTTTGCAGCGCCAGATTGCGCACCTTTTGTGTTTCAGTAGTTGTTGCTGATAAATCAGCGGCCGCTAGTAATCCCTGGAGAGCCAACGCATCCCGGTCAATTAATATCGTGAGTTCAATATGAAGTCTGGTCAGATCAGCTTGTTTGGCGCTTAGAATCTCGTTATCCTCCAAATGCTGGGGACTTTTTAAGGAATAGTTTACTGCCATTTCTAATAAGGCTGCCGCCATGAGCCCATATAAGGCTGCCGTACTGCCTCCGCCTGGCGGTACGACATCAGAAGCCAATTTAGCAGCAAAATCATTAATACTTAATGAACTTAACATATCTATCGCATCCCTTCGCTTTTGCTTGTACATATATATCACTGCTTACTCAACACTAACGATAAATTGATAATGCGGTTGCCCACCAAAATACACTTGGACTTCTATGCCCTCCAGCTCTTTACCAAGCTCTTTAGCTAATATCTGAGCCTCTGTTCCGACAAGCTCAACCCCGTAATACAAGCTAACCACACCGCTATCGTCCCCCACCAAACACGAGACAAGCTGCTTTAAGGCGCCGGCTATATTATCAGCCCACACGACTACACTGCCGTCAATCACTCCAATATAGGAGCCTTCTGGCACATTTTGACCGTCCATAGCCGAGTCACGCACAGCCATGGTCAGGCTCCCTGATCTCACGGTTTTCTGAGCCTCAGTCATTCGCCGGATATTAGCCTCAAGCAAGTCGCCCGGGTCAAAGGCCAGGATAGCAGCAAATCCTTGTGGAATAGTAGTTGTTGGTACAATAGCCACCCGTTCCCCCAATAATTTTTTGGCCTGCACTGCTGCCAGAACAATGTTTTTGTTGTTTGGCAAAATAATGTATTGTTCAGCCAGTCCATTGTGCACGGCT
This sequence comes from Sporomusa sp. 246TCP1, assembly GCF_057319775.1. NCBI lineage: Bacteria > Bacillati > Bacillota > Negativicutes > Selenomonadales > Sporomusaceae > Sporomusa > Sporomusa sp. 246TCP1. The sequence continues at coordinate 4,240,382 of NZ_CM170492.1, forward strand.
GTTATAAATTCTTCCACAGGCGGATTCATGGTCTGCCCGCCTGAGATAATAATATTGGCTCCGAGTTGCCGCATGATAGCACTCATGCCCTCGCCCGCAACCACGCTGATTATCGCTAACTTATCCCTAGCCTGAGCCGGGGCCGCCGGCACTGCTGACAAAACTTCTCCCAGATCAATGGCTTGGCGATGTTGATCTGCCATATTATCAATTTTGATATCATGAAGCGTCCCCCAGGCAATGGCTGATTCCAATACAGCTCCAGGGTGAGCGGTATGCATATGCACCTTTAGAATATCTTCACCTGGTGCAAGCACCAAAGATTCACCCATTTGCTCTAACTGGCGCTTCACCTCCACCAAGCTGGCAGCAAACCGTTTAACGATAAACTCGGTGCAATAAGGATGAGCAATAGTAATATCAGCGGTAATACCCGGCACAGTCAACGTACGGCCAAAATCGGCCTCAGGCCCGCAAAACCTGCCTTCCAGTCCCTCCAGGCAGCCAGTCAGAAAAACAATCAGTCCTTGACCGCCAGCATCTACCACGCCAGCTTCCTTTAGCGCCGGCAGCAATTCCGGAGTCCTTTTCAACTCTTCCCCGCCGGCATGAATTGCCGCTGCCAAAATATCCGAAAAAGTCGCATGATCCCGAACTGCTCGATAGGTGCCTTTGGCAATTCCTTTGGCAACAGTCAAGATAGTGCCTTCTACCGGCCTGGCAACAGCACGATAGGCATACAGCACCCCATATTGAAAGGCTTTACCGACTTCAGCAGAGGTGGCAGTATCTTTACCTGACAGTCCTCTGGCAATTCCACGCAGCAATTGTGACAAAATAACACCAGAATTACCTCTGGCTCCCATGATAGCGCTGTCAGCTCCCCGGCGAGCCAAAGAACCAATCCCCTCATCTGGAGCTTCTGTCACGGCTTTGGCTACTGCTCCCAGCGTAAGCAGCATATTGGTTCCGGTATCGCCATCAGGAACAGGAAAGACATTCAGACCATTAATATATTCGTGTTTACGCATAAATGCACTATAAGCCCCGGTAATCATCCGGCGAAAATCTTTGCCGTCAATTACTTCGCCCCTTGGCTGCATACTAGTATCCCCTTCCACAGTTCTTATACCTTGCTTTGAAAAATCAGTCCAATAACTCCGGGGCCCAAATGGGCACCCAATACTGACCCAAGTACAGATCTCGATACAGGGATATCAGGATAGCGCTGGTGAATGGATGTCAGCATTTCTTCGACCACAGCCGGCTCATCCTCATATACTATGCCGATATACGCCAGACTATCCTCTTTAGAAAGTTCCTCCAGCATACGGGATATGGCGCGTGACTGGGTGCGCACCTTATCAAGTACCTGCACCCTTGCTTCCCGTAGCATAAGAATTGGCTTAATTTGCAATATAGAGCCAACCAACGCCGCCGCCCCGCCAATGCGCCCACCCTTACGCAAATATTCCAGTGAGTCAACAATAAATAAAGTGCGGGTGGCAGCTGCCATGCGCCGCAGATATTCGGCGATTACGCGGGCTGACTCACCGGCTGCTGCCATAGCCAGCGCCGACTCTGCCATTTTTACAGCGCCAATAGCACCAGTGCAAGAGTCAATAACATAGATTTCCCGGCCTTTAAAGTCTTTATTAGCTACCGCTCTGGCCCCATTAACGGTACCGCTTAACCCGCCCGCAAGACAAATCATAATAACCGGATGTCCCTGAGCTGCCGGCATAAATGCCTGAACAAATTCACCCGGCGCGGGTTGTGAAGTTTGGGGATGCACCCCTTTTTCATTAACCAGCCGGAACAATTCTGCAGTAGTTAACTCCGGTTCGTTCCACTCGTCCTTACCGAGAATAATCTTTAACGGCACAACACGGAGATTGGCATGAGCTATTAGCATTTCTTCCGGGACATTGGCCGTACTGTCAATCACTATCTGTATATCAATAACATACACAACCCTTCTCCTACTCCTTTAACCTATATCTTACCAAATAATCTAGCACAAATACACAAAAATATCGTTATGCCTTTTCGACCAGAATTTCAGCAAATTCTTAAATCTTACCGGGGCTGACAGGAAGTCGGATAGTAAGCGGCGAAGCTAACTATACTTATACTATTTATGAAGGAGTAGCTATGAACAAACAACTCCTCTTTGCATTAGATATCGGAACCCGCAGCGTTGTCGGCCTTGTCGGCGAAATGGAAAATGGCCTGATAAAACTAGTAGCATCAGACCGGGAAGAACATCATACCCGTGCCATGCTTGACGGCCAAATTCACGATGTTCAGGAGGTAGCAGAAGTACTAGCCTCTGTCAAAACGCGGCTGGAAGCCACTACCGGTGCGCTAACCAAGGTAGCCGTAGCTGCTGCCGGGCGCGCTCTGTGCACGCTTAAAACCTCAGCAACTCTTGACACTGCTTCACATGGAGCTCTTACCATAGAGGATGAGCGCTCACTGGAGCTCGCTGCCATTCAAGCAGCCCAGGCTGAGCTGGCTACTTCAGGCGCTGTCCCTCAGCCGTCTGACTATTACTGTGTCGGTTATAGTGTCGTTAGCTTCAGCTTAGACGGTACCCGCATAAAAAGTCTGATAGGCCAGCGTGGTAAACAGTCTGCCATTGAAGCCATTGCTACCTTTTTGCCGCGGCAGGTTATTGACTCTTTGCAATCAGCTATTCAAACTGTGGGATTAGAAATGTCCACCCTCACATTGGAACCGATTGCCGCTATTAATGTACTTATTCCCACTACCATGCGCCATCTTAATCTGGTGCTTATTGATGTCGGTGCCGGTACCTCTGATGTTGCCATTACCCGTGACGGCTCTGTCATAGCCTATGGCATGGTACCTTTCGCCGGTGATGAAATCACTGAAGCTATATCACAGCAGTTCCTGCTTGATTTTAATGTTGCGGAAACAGTCAAACGCCAATCAAGTGGCAAAAATAAAAAAATTTCTTTTACCGATGTATTAGGTATGTCACAAAAGGTTTCTGCCAAAGACATTATTGCGGCCATGACGTCTAAGGTAGGAGAACTTGCGCAGGCTCTTGCCGCTGAAATACTTTCACTCAATAATGAACGTCCGCAAGCGGTATTATTGGTTGGTGGCGGCGCACTCACACCACTTTTGCCTGAAGCCTTAGCACAGGCGCTTGATATTCCAGCTGCTAAGATAGCCATTCGCCGTCCTGATTCGATTGAAGGCATTATTGGCATACCGGCAGCACTTTGCACCCCGGATTCAGTAACACCACTAGGAATTTTAAAGCTGGCTGGCGGGCGCATGCTTAACTTTATTAATATTACGCTGAATGAACGGACAATCCGCTTATTTAATTTAAGCCGGTTAACAGTAGCCGATGCTTTGCTCGCTGCCGGTATTGACATCCGGGCATTACGCGGCCGTCCCGGCATGGGCTTAACCATTTCCGTCAATGGTAAAACCCGGTTTATTGCCGGTAGTCATGGTAATCCTGGCGAAATTCTGCGGAACGGCCAGCCCGCCAAGTTGACCGATGCGCTGCATGACCATGATATACTTGTGGTAAACCTCGGTACTAATGGAACAACACCAGCACCACTCCTGAAAGATATCGCAGCTACGCCTGAGTCAGTACCAATTACTATTGACGGCAAGAACTATCTCCTAGAGCAGCCAATAACAGTAAATGGAACTCCCGCTACCCCGGACACGGTACTAAGTGACCGTGACCAGATTTGCGTTAATCCCAAGCCCACACTCAAACAGGCTTTACAACAACTAGCACTTGAGCCCACCTCTGCCGAATATGTTTATCAGGTTAATGGATCCGAACGCACGTATACTATCTGGCCCAAGTATACTATTAATAACGTCCCGGCAGCCCCTGATACACTGCTAGCGTCTGGCGATACCATTGAAATACTTAAGCTGCCGCCGCCAACGTTGGCCGATGTCCTGGGAATAACCAATCAGGATAGTGGCAACGATATTAAGGTTTTGTTTAACGGTACACCTTGCACTATCCCTATTCACCGTCACACTGTGCTGGTAGATGGACACCCGGCAGATATCAGCCTGCCTGCCATTTCCGGCAGCGTAATTGATTTTACTTCCTCAGACCTCCAGCCACTTATCAGCGATGTACTCCTTGCTGCCGATTTTGATCCCCTTAGCCTGCCAGTTACCGCCAGTGTAAATGTGCTCTTAAATGGTCTGCCCACAGAATTTACCGCCATCGTCAAAAACGGTGACAGTGTAACCATTCAAATAATTGAAAAATAAGAAAAACGCTACGCGTCCTTTTGGTCTACCTCAAATCAGATATCTTATACTCAAATCCATGAACCCCTTTGTAATACTCAGGATACATCGCATTGCCACATTTTTGACAAGCAAACTGTGGCGGTACCGTTGGATCACCGTCATCCATTCTGTCAAAATTCCTAACAACTTGGTATGGAATATTCTCAATCTCATCACACACTAAACAAATATACTTTACCGTACTTGGGCGAGGAGGCGTTGGCTTCCCGCCTATTTTCTTTGCTTTCTTTTTTCTCATTGCCTGTGCTATCGTCAATCATCCTTTCTAAATAAGCTCTCGCCATACTATCTTTTGCATATTTTACTGTCAATTTACCTTCTTTTAGACAGACTTCTCCCTTGTATTCATAATAATTACTACAATGGGGACATATCATTGGATCTTTTCCTGTCTGTTCTTTGATTCTTTGACTCCAATTTCTTTTTACTAACCGCTTTATCTTTACTAGCCACTTACGTGCATTTTTTTGCCAAACTGTTATTAATTGTTTGCATAGGGTTTTGATTCGTCTAGAGTAGATTCCATAATGACGAATCACTTTAAATTGTTCATCTGGTATATGTTTTATGATTCGACCTATAAATTCTTCCACCGTTATTGTTTCAACCTTTTCTTGACCATCATTTTTATCATGATAACGAAAACTTACCATTTCACCATCGTAGTCTACTATTCGATTTATACCGATTGCAGGACGTCTCATATAACGACCAATGTATTGTAATTGTTCTTTAAAATTTCCCTTTTGTTTCGGGGCATATATATAAAAGCCATCTGCATTATTTACATAGGCTTGTTGTAATAGCGGCTGAACTTTTTCTTCTCTTCTGCCGTAATACTCTTTCGAATCAGTTTAAGCACCACTGTTTGCCATTGCTTACGGAGCATGGGAAAAGGGATAAAGTCATAACTTTTCCATTCCCCATTTTCCTTCATACCACCCATACTTACTAACATATGGACATGCGGATTAAAGTTCAGTTTCGATCCAAAAGTATGTAATCCGGATATAATTCCAGGTATTACTTTATGTTTTTTTGAAAATAATCACGAATCATACGCGCTGCTTCATCCATTAAGCCTTTAAGCAAATTACGGTGCTTCTCAAATATGATTCTAAGATTTTCATCTATCGTAAAGACAACATGACGATGATTGGTTTGGATAACATCTTCTGACATCATCCTACTCCATTCTTCGCTTTCACCACAGGAGCAGGTCGTGCAAAATCTACTTTTACAGCGATAAGGTATAATTTTTACATCATGACACCCTTCACATACTAGCATTTTATAACCATGCTTGCTATCACCACAATAACGATATTTGTTGATTTCTTTTTTCACAACTTCTCGAATACGTCTACCATGACGCTTTATAAATTTATCCCAATGCTCATTCTTGTCGAAGAATATTTGCCATAATGTATTGTGTGCCATGCTTTTACTTTACCAAAATTCCAAGTAAAGGACTACACCCCGAATCTTATACTTTCTGATATATCAAGTAAAGGACTACACCCCGAATCTTATACTTTCTGATATATTAAAAAAACGCTATCGCGCCCTTGAGGATACGGCTCTAACCGCAAAGTACACAGAGAGCGCAGAGGGGAGATGTATATCGAGACATTCCTTCTGCATACTCTGCGTTTCTGCGGTTCAAAAACATATACTTATCTTATAAAAAAATTGCCACGCTACGCTCGCAATGGCTTGAGTAAACTGCTACTCCGGTCACTTCATTGCAGCTTTAGTGTGGCAATCTATTTTCGCTTGTTTAAAATACCGCACATTGGTTGCGCCCCTGCCGTTTGGCACGGTACAAAGCACTGTCAGCTTTACTGAAGGCATCCTGGCAGGCTACATTCGGACTCTTACGCGCTACCCCGATACTAATGGTAATTTTAACACGTTCCCCTTTATGAACGAAATCGCAATTGGCCACTTGAAAACGCAGCCTTTCGGCAATCTTTAGACCTAATTCAAGCGAAGTACTCGGCAATACCAGCGCAAATTCTTCACCGCCATAGCGAAAAGCCATATCCCTGCTCCGAATACTCATTTTTAACATCCTGCCGACCATTTCCAAGACCTGATCACCAAATAAGTGACCATAAGCATCATTTAATTGCTTAAAATGGTCAATATCAACAATCAGTAAAATATATTGCGATATGTTAGCTGTCTTTTCCAGATAGGCCCGGTGATTTAACAAGCCTGTCAGCTGATCCGTATGCGCTAACTCATAATGGTGCGCATTTTCTCGCATAAGTTCAGCAATCTGTCCTTGGTTTTTCCATTGTGTTTCTACTACATTACACATATAAACAGCTGTTCCGGACAGCAGTGCAAAACTAATTACATTGAATACTACATCAAGCCAAAAATCTGCCGCCATAGCATGGGTTGTAAAGAGCTGCGCAGTCACATAAACAAATGCAATACTCAGCGTCAGACGCATAGCCCGGTCGCGTCCCACCATGAGCACCATCCGTATTAGCAACAAATGGTATAAGATATTGCTATAATTTGCTCCAACTACAGTAAGTCCGGCACACAGCACTAAATTAATAGCTAAATCACCCAAACGCAGCTTAGCCAAACGCCAACATAAGAGCATGTTATAAAGAATGTATACACTGGCTAAGCCGGTAATCACCAACCACTGAGGCCCTTGATTAACTACGGCGGCTGTTAAAGAAAACAACACGGCAATAGCGCCCATTCGTCTGATAATCAACTGCAGTTGTGTGGCAGGATCGCCCCATATTTTTATTATATCCCTACCATTACTTGCACTCATTGTTTTTCAAACTCCTTTAAACACTAGGAGGAGATGTATGCTTCTTGTACAATAGTATCATATTTTCAGAATAAAAAGTAAGCTTTTTCTTTTGCTGATAACCTTGTAAAAAATTCCGCAGTTCTTGTAATATTCTTACAAAATATTCTACAAAATAACAAAACAATCCCTGTAAAAATTATCCACAGGGATTGTTTCTTTGTATTTTACTGTTTACTGACGTATTCAGCCACTCTCTTAAAGGCATTGCCACAGGCGTAAATTGTCGCATTGATATCCTCTTGGGTATGAGCAGCAGACATAAATGAAGCCTCAAACTGAGAGGGGGCAAAATAAATACCTTGCTCCAGCATAGCGTGAAAGTAGATAGTAAACGCAGCTGTATCTGAACATTTGGCACTCGCATAGTCGTAAACAGGCTGCTCACTAAAAAACAGACCAAACATCGAACCGGCTTGGTGAAATTGATAGGCAAAGCCAAACTCCTTAGCTTTAGCCTGAATACCGGCACACAGTGCCGCTGTTTTGGCTGTAATTTTCTCGTAAAAGTCAGCATCCTGTGTCACTATCTGCAAAGTAGCAAGTCCGGCCGTCATCGCTAGCGGATTACCGCTCAGTGTACCCGCTTGATATACTGGTCCGGCCGGTGCAATCAATTCCATAATATCCCGCCGCCCACCATAGGCACCCACAGGCAGACCTCCGCCAATCACCTTACCCAAACAGGTAAGATCGGGAGTAATATTATAGACTTCCTGCGCCCCCCCATACGCTACCCGGAAACCGGACATGACCTCATCGAAAATCAGCAGTGCACCATACTGTTCGGTAATAGCACGTACCTTGTCCAGATACTCCGGTTTCGGCAATACCAGTCCCATATTTCCAGGTACTGGTTCAATAATAACTGCCGCAATTTCTTCCCCTTGTTGTTCAAATAGCTTGCTTAATCCCTGAACATCGTTATAATCAACTGTTATCGTATTACCCGCAATCCCTTCCGGTACACCAGGGCTGTCAGGCACACCTAAGGTAGTTGCCCCTGAACCGGCCTTAACCAGCAGACTATCATGATGACCATGATAACAACCGGCGAATTTGACAATCTTACTGCGTTTGGTATATGCTCTGGCCACTCTCAGGACGCTCATTGTGGCCTCTGTACCTGAATTAACAAAACGGACAAGATCCATAGAAGGAATGGCTTCCGTAATCAACCTCGCAAGCTCGGTCTCCAGGAGCGTAGGAGCGCCATAACTGGTGCCGCGTTCCAAGGCAACACGCAGCTCAGCCGTCACCTCAGGATGGGCATGCCCCAAAATCATGGGACCCCATGAACCTACATAATCAATATACTCATTACCATCAATATCAAAAATATGACTACCGTTTGCTCTGGCAATAAAGGGTGGCGTACCGCCAACACCCCGGAACGAACGAACCGGACTGTTGACACCGCCAGGAATATATCGTTTGGCTTCCGCAAAAGCAGTTGCTGCTTTATTCAATGTAAATGTCATATTGAAATCTCCCTTCGGGTTCTTATAGCCATTTGACAGCATCAAGCGCATGATAGGTAATAATAATATCAGCACCAGCACGTTTCATGTTTGTTAACGACTCGATAACCATACGGGGCTCGTCAATCAGCCCCTGGGCCGCCGCCGCCTTAATCATAGCATACTCGCCGCTTACATTGTACGCAGCTACCGGCAACAAAAACTCATCCTTAACCTGGCGAACTATATCCAGATAGGCTAAGGCAGGCTTAACCATCACAATGTCCGCACCTTCCTCAATGTCCAGTGCAACTTCCCGGAGCGCTTCGCGGGAATTGGCCGGATCCATCTGGTAGGCCCGACGGTCTCCAAATTGCGGAGCCGAATCAGCGGCCTCGCGAAAAGGTCCGTAATAGGCAGAAGCATACTTGGCCGCATAAGACATAATACTGACATTGCTGTAGCCGGAATTATCCAGCAATGCCCGGATAGCCGCTACCCTGCCATCCATCATATCCGACGGAGCCACCATATCTGCCCCCGCTTTGGCGTGGCTAAGTGCCACTTGGGCAAGTAGTGGCAATGTTGCATCATTATCCACCTGCTGCCCATGTATAAGACCGCAATGTCCATGGTTTGTGTATTCACATAAGCAAACATCACTGATAACAACCAGTTCAGGTATTGCCTGTTTGATGGCCGTAATAGCCTGCTGCACCGGACTGCTCATGTCCCAGGCACTGCTGCCACGTTCATCCTTGTACTCAGGTAAACCAAATACCAGCACCGCCGGGATGCCTAGAGCATATGCTTCCCGCGCCAACTCTACAGCCTTGTCGACTGACAAATGGTAATTTCCCACCATGGAGGAAATTTCCTTTTTGACATTAGTGCCAGGCACAATAAACAAAGGATAGACCAAGTTGGCCGGCGTTAACACCGTCTCCCGCACCATACTGCGAATACCGCCGGTAGCCCTAAGCCGCCGGGGGCGATAAATCATTGACATGGTTATTCCCCCTCATACAACGCTGTAATAGCTTCTATTAACCCCTTAATGGTATATTCTTCGGCAATAACATCAGGCTTAATGCCATGAGCTATACAGGTCTCGGCAGTAATGGGACCAATGCAGGCTACTTTGGCCTTGGCAACAAGCTGTGCCCCATTTTCCCCTAACAAATCTAATAGATTAGTCACCGTCGAGGAGCTTGTAAAGGTAACTAGCTCAATGGAACCTTGCTCCAGTTTAGCGGCTAACTCTTGTCCGTTAGTATCACCGGCAACTGTACGATAGGCAGGCGCAACCTTCACATCAGCTCCTAACTCTGTCAGTTTCGCCGGCAGAACGTCCCTCGCCACCAAAGCACGGGGAATCAGTATTTTCATGCCAGGTTTTATATAATCTGCTAATGCCTCAACAATACCTTCAGCCCTAAACTCAGCCGGAACAATATCGGCAGTAATACCAAAACTTTTTAGCTTGTCAGCAGTTTGCGAACCAATGGCAGCCACCTTAGCGGCAATAGCCCTCGTATCCAGCCCGGCGGCAGCCAGCCGTTCAAAGAAATGGTCTACGCCGTTAGCACTCGTAAAAATCAGCCAGTTGTATTCTTTAATATGGATAATAGCGTCATCAAGCTCTCCATAGCTTTCAGGCGGCACAATCTTGATAGCCGGGGCCTCAATACAGTCAGCGCCTAGTTTCGCCAGACCATCTGTCAGAACACTGGCCTGCTCGCGAGCCCGGGTAACCAGTATCTTCTTCCCAAACAGCAGTTTATTATCAAACCACGCCAGTTGCTCGCGTAGTGAGACGACATGGCCAACAATAAAAATAGCTGGCGGCTTTAAGCCCCTGGCAACAACAGTTTGAGCCGCCTGACCAACTGTTGTCACCAGCACTTCCTGTTCCGGTTTAGTGCCCCAGCGAATGACAGCAGCCGGCGTATCAGCCGGACGGCCATGTTCAATCAGCTTACTTGTAATATAGGGCAAATTTTCCACTCCCATAAGAAATACCAGCGTATCCACCGCGGTAGCCAATTTGTCCCATTTCATTGTAGATTCTGTCTTGGTAGGGTCCTCATGTCCGGTAATAACAGCAAAAGAAGTGGCAATTCCCCGGTGGGTTACAGGAATTCCGGCATATGCCGGTACAGATATCGCAGAAGTAATTCCAGGAACAATCTCAAACGGAATTTCATGCTCAACTAATTTTATTGCTTCTTCGCCACCGCGACCGAAGACAAACGGATCGCCGCCTTTTAACCGGACAACCACCTTATTCTCTAATGCCTTTTCTACCAGCAACTGGTTAATATCGTCCTGGCGCATAGTATGATCGCTGGAGGCTTTCCCCACATAAATAAGTTCAACCTTGGACCGGGCATGATCCAGCAGCCGGTCATCAGCCAACCGGTCGTACACAATAGTATCGGCTTGTTTAATACACTCTATTGCTTTCAAACTAATCAGCCCGTAATCTCCAGGACCGGCGCCAACTAAGTAGACAATTCCCTGCTTCATAGCATCCTCCCTTAAACCCCATCTATTCCTGGTTCTCATATAACTTCGCCAATATCTCACGTCCGCCATTATTCAGCATACGCATAGCCAGTGTTTGTCCCAGCATGGCTGCTTCTGCCGGACTGCCAGCAATAGTATCCCGAATAGCTTCTTTGCCATCAGGCGACATAATAACAGCGTTAAGGCTAAGTTGACCGCCTTGTTCAAGCTGAGCATAAACACCAATCGGTACTTGACAGCCGCCCTCCACCTCAGCCAAAAAGGTACGCTCGGCCAATGTAGCCTGGCGGGTTGGCTCGTGGTTTAAAAATGCCAGCATAGCCATAGTCTCAGCGTCATTTTCTCTTGCTTCAATGGCTAATGCCCCTTGCCCGACGGCAGGCAGACAAATCGATTGCGGCAATACCTGGGTAATATGCTGAGCCCACCCCAAGCGTCTCAGGCCGGCAACTGCCAGCAAGATGGCATCCAGATTTTCTGTTGTCAGCTTTTTTAACCTGGTATCCAGATTTCCTCGCAGGTCAACAATGGTAAGATCGGGGCGGGCATTCAATAACTGAGCTTTGCGTCGCAGGCTGGAAGTACCTACCTTGGCGTTAACAGGCAGCTTATCCAGCGTTTTATATTCCGGACTGATTAAGGCATCCCCCGGATCGACCCGTACAGTCACAGCGGCCAGTATCAAACCTTCCGGCAATTGGGTCGGCATATCTTTAAGGCTATGCACAGCCAGATCAATTTCTCCGCTTAGCATGGCAACTTCCAGCTCCTTGGTGAATAGACCCTTGCCGCCGATTTTGGCCAGCGGTACATCCAGGATTTTATCTCCTGTCGTTACCATGTTTTTTAATTCAATTACTATATTGGGGTAGTGCTCCCGTAAACAAGCGGCTATATGATTAGCCTGCCACAAAGCCAGCTTACTGCCGCGCGTACCGATGACAAGTTTTTGTTTCACGCTCTCGTTCCTCTCCCAGCTGATCTTCCCGATTTATTTCCAATGCAATATCAAGCTTAAACATCTTACGCAAAGCATCTTTGTAATAGTACTCCTTGTCCGTACCGGCTGCCTCATTCAGTCGGACAATGGGGTCGCGGAGCAGTTTTCTCACAATCATCTTCGACATATTTTCAAATATCCGCCGTTCTTCCGGCGTAATGTCCGGCAGCTTGGTCAAAGCCCGCTTTATTTCCCGCTGACGAATACGTTCGGCTTTATCAGTTAACTGAGCCAGCATCGGCTGGTAGGACAAATAACGAAAACGGTCAATAATCTCAGCCATTTCCTCATCAATCAGTTTTTCAGCTTCAGCAGCTTCCTGTTCCCGTTCCCGCATATTGGACTCAACCACAGCCTCTAAATCGTCAATATTATAAAGAGTTACACCCGCAATAGCTCCTACCTCAGGCTCAATATCCCGTGGTACGGCAATATCAATAAAGAAAATCGGCCGCCCCTGCCGTTTGGGCATCAGATGAGCCACATCCCAGGTCTGAATAATATAGTGCGGTGCTCCTGTGGAGGTAATCACAATATCAGCATCAACCGCACATTTCAAAAAATCTTCAAAAGGCACGGCAACACCCCGGAACTTGTCTGCCAAAGCCTCGGCCCGGCTAAAGTTACGGTTAGATACAAACACAGTCTTAACACCGTTGGCCACCAAATGGCGTGCCGCCAACTCGCTCATCTCGCCAGCGCCTAGCACCAATACATTAGAGGCAGATAAGTCGCCCAGTACCTTCTTAGCCAGTTCCACTGCAGCATAACTGACAGATACCGCATTATAGGCAATCCGGGTGGTAGTTCGCACCCTTTTTCCAACAGCAATAGCCCTGTTAAACAGTGTATTTAAGACCGTCTTAGTGGTCCCTGCGATCCGGGCAATGGCGTAGGCTGATTTTACCTGACTGAGAATCTGCCCCTCACCCAGTACCAGTGAATCAAGGCTGGCGCTTACTCTAAATAGATGCCTGATACATTCCTCTTGCTGAAAATAAAATAGATAATCATAGTTTGTCTCAGCGAACACGTTGGGTGCCATATAGTCAAGGAAATCCTGCATAACCGTCAAAGCATCATCGGCATCTTCCACAACCGCATACATTTCAGTCCGGTTGCAGGTAGACAAAATAACGCATTCCCGAATATCATCATATTCATAAATACGCTTATAGGCTGCTTTGATTTGTTCTTCTGAAAAAGAGAAACACTCCCGGACTTCTACCGGGGCCGTTCTATGATTCAGGCCCAATACAACAAGCTGCATTTCGTATTCTCTCCTCTGCCTCGCTAAACTTGCCTTGTTTAAGCAAATCAAGTGTCTCCTGATCAATGGTTTCACGCCAAAATTTTTCCCGGTCCTTAGCTGTTGGCAAACGGTCCTTCATTTCTGTTCTAAGCTTGGCAAGCAGCGTCAGATAATGGCCATATTCCGGTCCATACGTTGCGGCAAGCTCTTCTCTGAGCCGCCTTGAGAGTGCCGGACTACCACCACCGGTCGAAATCGTAAGTAATAAATCCCCATGGGCTACATGGGCTGGCACATAAAAATCAGATAAATCAGGCGCATCAGCAATAGTAACCAAAGCTCCTGCTGCCTGGGCTTCTGCCGCTGCCTGACGGTTTATCTCCGGATCATTCGTGGCGCAGAACACCAAAAAAAAATTATGTAAATCACCGGCCTGATAGGTACGCGGTATCCATGCCAAGCGGCCAGTTTCCTGCAAGCCGCTAAGCCTTGGTGTCAGTACAGGGCTAAATACACTTGTCTCGGCACCGGCCGTCAAAAGTCCCATTACTTTGCGCTCAGCTACCGAACCGCCGCCGATAACACCACACCGCCGTCCGGTCAATTTGAGATTAATAGGGTATAATTCCATTTGTTTCACGTCCTGGACAAGCTAGTAACATACAAATATTTTACCACATTTCGCTGTCAAAAGGTAATTTTCCTTTATCAAGCCAATAGTTTAAATATTCACTTTAATCAGTTCTCGTTGCTGGCGGCAGCGGTTTGACGGGTAAAGCAAAATAAGCTTCCAATATGCGGCGGGTGACCGGCGCAGCTGCCATTGAGCCTTCGCCACCATCTTCAACAAAAACTGACATGGCAATCTCAGGATTTTCTGCCGGTGCATAACAAACAAACCAGGAATGAGTAGTACCGCGTCCGGTTTCGGCTGAGCCGGATTTCCCGGCCACCGTTTTGGGGAAACCGCTAAAAACTGAAGCTCCTGTACCCTTAGTTGTAACTGCCAGCATACCCTGCCGAATCGTCTCCCACACCTCAGGCCTGAGATACACGTTCCTAATAACCTCAGGCTCAATTTTTTGGGCAATATTTCCTTCTATTGTCAGTACTTTGTCTACCAGCATCGGCTTGTATATAATACCGCCAGTGGCAACTGTCATGGCCAGCATGGCTTGTTGCAAGGGGGTTGCCAGATAATAGCCCTGACCGATCGCAGCAATCAGAGTTTCGCCCGGATACCAGACTTCACCGTAATTAGTCTGCTTCCACTCAGCAGTTGGAACCAGCCCCTTTTCTTCACCTGCGAGCTTAATGCCTGTGGTTTGTCCATAACCAAAGGTCAGTGCATAGGAGGCTAACGTATCCACCCCCAGGCGGTTGCCTAATTCATAAAATACGGGATCACTTGACCAGGCCAAACCATCGACAATATTCAATTTCCCCAATCCCTTGGTATTCCAGCCATAAAAGCTCCAGCCGTTTAGGACATATACCCCTTTATCATCAAATATCTCCTGGGTTGTTGTTGCATTCGTCTCCAGCGCGGCCGCAGCTGTAATAATTTTGAATACCGAGGCCGGTGGATAGATGTTTTGGATAGCGCGGTTAGTGAGAGGATTGTTGGGATTGTTGATAAGTTGGTTCCATTCTTTACTACTAATACCACCGGCAAATCGATTGGGGTCAAAGGCTGGGTTACTGGCCATAACTAATACGCCGCCTGTTTTGACATCAAGTACCACAACGGCTCCGCCTTTTGCTGGTGCACCTATTTTCCGGCTTTCTGCCACTTGCGCTGTCAGAGCCTCTTCTGCTGCCTTTTGCAAATTGCCGTCAATGGTTAGCCCTAGCCCTTGCCCCGGTATTGCCGGACGATCACCCATTGGCTGTACTTCTTCCCCCACAGCATTGACCTCAATCTGCCGGGCACCGTCTGTACCCCTCAGAATAGATTCCCATTCCCCCTCCAAGCCGTCTTTTCCAATTAGATCATTCGGATGATAACCTTGCTTTTTACGCTCTGCATATTCTTGCTGATTAATATAACCAATATAGCCCAGCACATGGGCCGCCAGTTCATTATACATATAGTGTCTGACAGGCATGGCCTCAATGACTACGCCTGGCAGATAAGACTGACGCTCCTCGACTTTTGCAATCGTTGCCGCATCGGCGTCCCGTTTGATAGGTACCGGCGTATAAGGAAAATCCACACTGCTCTGCAGCAATTGCCGAATCTCCTCTGCAGCTACTCCGGTAATAGCAGCCAGTAACAATGTATTCTCTTGTGAATTGTTATATTCGTTAGGAATAATAGATACAGCAAAACTTGGTCTATTGGTCACAATGACTGCACCATTTCTGTCATACACTGTGCCGCGCGGTGCCAGTGCATTAATCTGTCTGGTACGGTTCTGTTCCGCTATTTTCTTATATTGGGCACCCTGAAACAGTTGCATCCATACTAATCGAAAAGTAAGTACACCGATTATACCAATGACAATCATGGCTAATATCCTAATGCGCCGGTTTCTTTCCCACATATGGCTGTCACCTTTTCCTCAATGACAAATTTACTACATAGTATCCCATAAATAGCTAAAGAAAACACAGCTTTCGCCAATCCTTAGCCATGGCGGGCTATTGTAGGAAAATAAAAAAACCGCTGACGCGGTTCTTTTTCTTACATTGAGTCAATGGAATATTCACTCTAATCTCATACTAATATCCGCAGCTTTTACAGAGTGGGTAAGCGCTCCACTGGAAATAATGTCTACTCCCTTTGCCGCCAATTCAGCTATTCGTTCCCCGGTAATATTGCCGGATACCTCAATTAATGCCTGACGGTTAATGAGCTTTACAGCCTCTTCGATCATCGGCAGCGGCATGTTATCAAGCATAATAACATCGACACCTGCAAGCAATGCTTCATGGACCTGATTTAAATCTTCAACCTCTACTTCCACCTTAATATATGGCGACATCCTATTACGCACCTTTTGCACAGCTACCAAAATACCACCTGCGGCTTTACTATGATTATCCTTAATTAATACCATTGAATCCAGACCATAACGGTGATTTGTACCACCCCCGATAGTTACAGCATATTTTTCCAGCATGCGCAACCCTGGTGTAGTTTTGCGAGTGTCGGCAATTAATGTATTTTGATCCCCGCAGGCCTCAACATATTGCCTCGCAGTAGTGGCTATCCCTGTCAGGTGTTGTAAGAAATTTAAGGCTACCCGCTCCCCGGCCAATAATGCCCGGGTTGGACCTTGTAACTGCGCAAACTTTTCCCCCTGTTGCACCCAATCACCATCAACGTATTGGGGCATAACTTTCACTCTTTCATCAAGCAGGGCAAATACCCGTGAAAAAACCGGCATTCCTGCCAAAACCATATCTTGTTTAGCAACAAGATACCCCTGCGATACATGCTCTTCTGAAAAAATCGCCTCACTTGTTACATCCCCATACCCGATATCCTCGATTAATGCCTGTCGCAACAGTTCTTCCAATGCCAGCTTGTTCATTGTATAACCGTCTTCCTTCCCCATTGTTGTAAAATATGTTTCTGTAAATCTTGATCATTTTTCTCCGGGAAATCCATCCGGTAGTGACATCCTCTGCTTTCTGTCCTCAGTAACGCTGCTTCCAGCAATAACGCAGCTAGCTGATAAGCATTACCGGCAGAATAGCTTTGCATGTCATCAAGGGGAATCACCGAACTTTTCTTACTGTCACGTACCCACTGTAATGCAGCCTCCAACCCTTTCCCCTGGCGTACCACTCCGGCAGCAAGCTCTAATTTCGTCCGCAGTGCACTTACGCCATTGTAATTGCCGATATCTCCCGTAGTACAAGTCAACTGCACAGAATTCATTCTTTTGGCAGGGAAATTATCATTGATGCTTGCAGCAACCCGGCGGCCAAACACAATCCCTTCAAGCAGCGAATTGCTGGCAAGCCGGTTGGCACCATGAACCCCTGTCGCGGCAGCTTCGCCACATGCATATAAACAAACTACATTGGTTTTACCCCAAAGATCGGTCTTAATCCCCCCAATGGTATAATGTGCCGCCGGTGCAATAGGGATAATATCTTGTTCCATAAAATAATTATTTTGCGCAAGCTCGGCATACACTTGCCGGAACCGGTCCATTAAGTATTCTTTGCCAAGATGTCTGGCATCCAAACCAATCGGCTTGCCCCCTTGTTTGCCTGCCTCCTGCAGCATAGCCCGCGACACTTCATCCCGCGGAGCCAGTTCTCCTGCGGGATGATAGGTTGACATGAATCTTTGCCCTGCTGCGTTTAACAACATGGCACCCTCACCCCGCAGTGCCTCTGTTAACAAAAATACCCTGCCGGATTTTGTGGTAAACGCTGTCGGATGAAACTGAACAAACTCCATATCAGCAATAACAGCTCCGGCCCGATAGGCTGCCGCCACACCATCACCATTTGACGAGATTGCATTGGTAGAACGAGCATACAAACCGCTATATCCACCTGTGGCAACAACAACGACCGCAGACCGGAAATAAACGAGTTTACCGGCCAGAACAACCACACAACCACAGCACCTCTCCTGATCTGTTAAAATATCCACCAAAAAACATGAATCCAAGCGGTCGATGTTCGTAGAGGCGTTAACTTTACTTGCTAATAACTCCGCAATGTATTTCCCGGTATAGTCATAGTAATGTACTACCCGGTTGCGGGAGTGTCCAGCCTCCCTGGTTAACAGCAAGCCTTTTTCATTATGGGAAAAACTAGCTCCCAGAGATATCAGAAAATCCAAAGCCTCAGGCCCCTCAGATGTCAAAACCTTTACCGCTTCCTCCCGGCAAATCCCTTGTCCGACTCGTAACGTGTCCGCAATATGTTCCTCTATCTTATCATCCGGCCCTACCGCTACGGACATACCACCCTGCGCTTTATATGTACTGCATTCCGCAAGTGGTTCCTTGCTTACAATAGCCACTTTTAATCTGGAATCTAATAATAAAGCCGCAGACATGCCGGCAATACCTGCGCCGACAATGATAACATCATACTCTTTACTTGCGCATATGAGCTCATTGTGTTTTGAAGTAAGATAGCCCCGTTCTGACCTCATGCCAACTCCAGCATGAGGGTGAGCGTATGTCGCGCTTTTTCCGCAACTGTCTCGTCCACATTAATTTCGTAACGGTTATTTAATAAAGCATCATAAATACTCTGCTGTCTTGTCTTCTTCATATTCGGACATACCAGGCCAGAATGAAGCAAAATAAACTGTTTTTCCGGGCAAACAGCTCTTAATTTACACAAAACACCTACTTCTGTTCCAATAACAAAGACCTCTGCCGGTGAATTTTCGACATAGCGAATAATCTCCGACGTACTGCCCACAAAATCAGCCAATTTTACCACAGCCGGTATACACTCCGGATGAATCAGAACCTTGGCTTCAGGATATCGCTGCCTTACCTGGGTTACATTTTCAGTCTTTACCTTTGCATGGGTGACACAACACCCTTGCCACAAAATCAGTTCTTTGTCCGGCAATTGTTTTGCTATATAATCGCCTAAGTTTTCATCAGGAATAAAAATCACTTTCGAACCAGGCAGTGATGCTACAACCTTAACTGCATTTGCAGATGTGCAACATATATCACTTTCCGCCTTTACTTCCACCGATGAATTGACATAGCAAACAACCGGCACACCCGGATGCTGAGACTTAAGCTCTCTCACATTCTCAGCGGTAATAGTATCAGCCAATGGACAACCCGCATCAATCTCCGGCAATAATACAACCTTATCAGGCGAGAGTATCTTTGCTGTCTCAGCCATAAAGCGAACACCGCAAAAAACAATACCATCACTCTCTATTTTGGCTGCGACTTTACTCAAATAGAAGGAGTCACCAACATAATCCGCAACCTCTTGCACTTCGTCCAGTTGATAGTTATGCGCCAGGATAAGAGCATTTCGTTTTCGTTTTAGATTCTCTATTTCTTCTTTTAGCTCTGTCAAGGTATTTGTTCCTCCTAAAAAAAGTTCCATAGGTATTATGATTACCATTACTCATATACCTATTCTATCTCTATGACAAGACAACTGTCAATACAGTTGTCAAGACTTACTCTAGTGATAAACGCCCGCGCTATTTGGCAAAAAAATAGTCAGGCATATGCTAAAGCATATACCTGACTAGTGGCGAGACAACCTTAGTCACCCGATTTCCAGTTAATTCACATAGTCTTTCCCGACTATTACCTGCACCACATTCGCCCGGCTGCTATCATTATTAATCTGCAGCGCATAATTGAAAGGCAAACCTGTTAACTTACCGCTAGCTTCATTGCTATTGGCAACAACCAGGGTGTTTTTATTGCCAGAACCAGAACCAGACACACTAACAACATTATAGCCCTGACCTCTGAGAGTAGCTGCCATTTTCTCACCAGCGCCATTAATACCGCTGGCATTAATTACCTCAAACTGCAGCTTACCGCTGGCAGCTACCGCCTTGCTTTCAGGCACTTTCGCCTTGTCTGTGGTCGACGGCTTATTTGGTGCCTTGGAGTCAGTTACAGCAGGTTTTTGAGTGTCCTTAGTTTCAACCGGTTTCTTAGGCAACTCAACAATTTTCATTTCTTTCGGAATAGAACGCTCATATTGAATTGCCGTAGTACGCACCTCGGCGAAATACTTATCATTTGTTGTAACGCCCTGCGATGCGGCTACATAGGCTCGCAGTTCGGTTATGTCAGGCAGCCAATAACTAACATCATCAATATATGCCGGTTTCCCTGGCACCATAGCTGCCTTCAGTCCAGTCTTGCCAGCATCATTTAACAGTTTAGCCAGCTTAATCATATCAGCGGTTGTCATATCAGTCGTAACCGCGGCATTTACCTCCCGGATGATGCTTGGTACCCGGGGCAAGATAAATGGACTGGTCACTTCGTCAAGCAAGGCTTTGAGGAATTTTTGTTGACGGGCAATCCGGCCAATATCGCCTTCTTCATCCCGGTAACGCACATATTTAATGGCTGTACGTCCATCCAGTTTTTGCTCGCCAGGTTGCAGATCAATCACCAAGTTGTCATAGGGGTCTTCATAATACATGCGTTTTTCGACATTAATAGTCACGCCACCGACAGCATCGACAATTTTATTGAAGGCAGCAAAGTTAATAAGCACATAGTAATCCATCGGAATACCCAGCAAATCCTCGACAGCCTTCTGCGATAGTTTATGACCGCCGTAGGCATAGGCATGGTTAATTTTATCCCAGCCGTTGCCGGGAATCTTGACCCTGGTATCACGCGGTACTGACAGTAAAGACACTTGTTTTGTCGAAGTATCTACTGTAACAACCATCATAGTATCGGAACGGCCAACATCATCACTGCGTTCATCAACACCCATTACCAAAATATTAACCTTGTGCGGCAACCCGACAACATCGGCGCCAACCCGCCGGGCTTTTTCAAATGTGCCGCCAGTTGCCCAATAATAAGTGGCACCTGCTACACTAACAAATAAAAGAAAACAGGTTAATATAAGTAAAAACCGGTTGCGCCGGGTTTTACGCTGATCCGTAATCCGTTTTTCGAGGCGTGATGCCATGACACAATCACCCTTTCCTCATCCTTTTACAACATTTTACTTTAATCACACAACAAGATAAGCCCCCTAGCACTGGGGGCTTATTCTAAAGTATAGCAAAAAATGTAGTTTCAGGTCAAGGATTTTTTTAATCGCTTTGTTGTTACAGGTATATCTTTTTTATTTGTAACCCATGGCTGGGCTAAAACCCATTACTGTCCTTTAGGAAACTTTTTGTCGATAGTTCCCCATATTTCAGGCTGCTCCTGGCCTAAGCGCCAGATAGCAATGCCGGCCGGGTTATATTTGGCCACAATATCCAGTTTAGCGGCTGTACTTTTGTTATTCTCAAACCAGACTTCATGGTCCTTGTATTTAAACCATGGGGCCTGTGCTTTGTCATCATAATTTATTTTTGCGCCGTTCTTTTCCGCTAAGACAATGGCATCAACATATTTTATGGTTTCACCCTTTTTGCCTACCCAATCATAACCATAGGCGCTGACCCCGATAATAACCTTATGCGGTCCGCCACATTTCTCGATAGCATACTTGATATTTTTATCAAACCAGTCGACTGGTGCGATGGGACCTGGCTCAGAGGTAGCCCAGTGGTTGTCATAGGTCATGATCTGCAGAAAATCGGCATTAGCGGCTAGCTGCGGATAGTCATAGGCACCTGATACGTCTTCCGCCACGTCCACCCGGGGAAACACGGAAATAATGACCGTTTTGTTGATAGCCTTCATCTTGGGGTAAAGTTCGGCCATGAAGGCTGTCAGGTTGTCCTTATGTTTTGGTGGCAGTAGCTCAAAATCGATATTAATGCCATCATAGCCTTTTTCCTGAACCATCTTAATAATACTGTCTGTTACCTTGGTACGGATGGCCGGATCTCCCAGGATTACATCAGTTGATCCGGTTTTATTTGTTACCAGCGGGTACATTTTAAGACCCAGTTGACGAGCTGTGTCATAAACCAACTGGCTATCCTTGGCTTCCAGCGTACCGTCAGTGGTAGCTCTATACCAGAAAGGGCCGACTGCCGACATGCTCTTGGCATGGGCTTTCATACTGGGAAATGAGCCTGTTTGATCCGGTGTTCCCGGCCAAGGATTTTCATAATAACCAATAACCATCCGCGCCGGCATGACAACATTGCCTGGCGCGCCAGGACTCATTTGATTAGCCTGATCACCAGGCAGCAGCTTAGGAGCCGGTTTGTTAGCCGTACTGCAACCACCGACAACAACAGCAGCAATAACAAAGAGAATGAGAAGAACACTTGTGATTACCTTGTAGTATGTATTAACACGCAAAACTGTCACCCTTTCCGTTACTATTGTTGATTTGCATCAATAATAGTATTGGCTGGGTGACAGTTCTTATGCCTGGCAATTTTTTGTCTATGTCCAGTTACTTGGGCAGCTTGGTCGTTAACACCTGGGCAACATGTTTTAAGGTTTCCCATTTTTTACAGAAACAAAACCGGACTTGGCGGCTGCCTTTGGTTTTATCCGCATAAAACGAGGAACCTGGCACAGTAGCCACGCCTGTCAATTCAATCAGTTTGCGGCTAAAGGCAGTATCATCGGTTATTCCTAAACCCGCCATAATATTACTGGCATCAGTAAGTACATAATATGCGCCTTGGGGCAACTCGCATTTAAACCCGGCTTGTCGCAATGCGTCCAGAACAAAATCGCGGGCTTCGCCATAATGATTTTTTAATCCCTCATAGTATTCCGGCCCATAGGTCATAGCCTCAGCAGCAGCATGTTGAAGTGGCGTGGGTGCTCCGACAGTAAAAAAATCATGCACCTTACGGATGCGCTTAGTAATTTCCGGCGCGGCGATAGCCCAACCCACCCGCCAACCAGTGACCGAATAGGTCTTGGAAATGGAATTAATAGTGATTGTCCGCTCAGCCATACCTGACAGAGAGGCAATTGATACATGCCTAGCACCGTCGTAGAGAATATGCTCATAGATTTCATCAGCGACAGCATAGGTATCCCATTTGATACACAGAGCAGCAATTTCCGCAAGCTCTTCCTTGCTAAATACCTTGCCTGTCGGATTATTGGGCGTATTAATGATGATGGCTTTCGTCTTTTCATTGAAAGCAGCTGCCAACTCTGCTGCCAAATAGTGCCAGTCAGGTCCATACAATGTTACATAGCGTGGCGTAGCTCCTGACAAAATAGAATCCGGGCCGTAATTTTCATAAAACGGCTCAAAAATAATGATTTCGTCGCCAGGGTTAATAAGAGCCTTCAACGTGGCAATCATGGCTTCAGTGGCACCACAGGTGACGGTAATATCGGTCTTAGGGTTGCATTCGATGTGATTGTACTCACGAACCTTTCGGCTAATGGCCTCTCTGAGCTCAGGCTCACCAAAGGTTACCGGGTACTGGTTAAATCCCGCCTGGATGGCACGGATGGCCGCTTCCTGAATAGCTTTAGGACTTTCAAAATCGGGAAAGCCCTGCGACAAGTTATAGCCACCTGCTTCATCACAGATGCGAGTCATTTCCCGAATGACTGATTCGGAAAAAGTTTCGGTAATTTGGGATAATTTTTTCATAGCTGACCTCCGTGATTTACGTATTGGTATTAGCGGCTTTCCACGCTTCTTCCCTGATAAGCCCCATGACTTCCTTTTTAATGCGAATAAAGTCATCAGTAAGTTTTAGATCAAAGGTACGTTCATTAGGCAGCTCCACATTGATTTTTGCCTTGATCGTCCCTGGTCGGGCTGTCATTACATAGATGGTGTCGCCAAGAAAGACGGCTTCATCAACATCATGAGTAACGAAAAGAATGGTCTTATGGGACTCATCCCACACACTTAAGAGCAATTCCTGCATAACTGTCCGTGTCTGGGCATCAAGGGCCCCGAATGGCTCATCCATTAGCAGCACTTCGGGATCATTGGCCAAAGCCCGGGCAATAGCCACCCGTTGCTTCATACCTCCTGACAAGTCACGGGGAAAAAAGGTCTCAAAACCTCTGAGGCCAATCTTTTCAATATAATGATCGGAAACCTCGGTGCGCTCTTGTCTACTTTTGCCAGCAACCTCCAGCCCAAATTCAATGTTTTCCCGCACAGTCAACCACGGAAACAAAGTATAGGTCTGGAATACCATGCCCCGGTCACTCCCTGGGCCGGTTATTTCCCGTCCGTCAAGGAGTACCCGGCCTGAGGTCGGTTCTTCCAGACCAGCAACAATTTTCAAAATAGTCGATTTGCCGCAGCCTGAGGGACCGAGTATGGTAACAAACTCACTGGGCTTGACGGTAAAACTGGCCTCGGCCAAGGCAATAACCTGACGCTCTTTGCCCGTAAATATTTTGCTTACACCATCAATGATTACTTTATCTTGCGTCATTCTTGTCATGCTACCGTCCTCCTTTTCCCATCCAGGGGAACATCCTGGCATATAACCATTTGAATACAATATCAATAACAATGCCAATAACACCAATTACAATAATACCAACAATAATATTGCCTGTTTTCAAAAACCGTTGGGCCTGCATAATCATAAATCCCAGGCCGGAACCGGCAGCCACAATCTCCGCTACAACCAGATATGTCCACGCCCAGCCAAAAGCAATTCGCAACGTGTCCACAATACCCGGCATACTTGCCGGCAAAATAATCCGACGAAAAACGCCCCAGCGGGAAACGCCCAGGGTATAAGCAGTATCAATCAGGTCATGAGCGACATTTTTGGTCACATCCATAATCATAAGTGCCAAGGGAAAGAAGGTACCAAAAAATATGACGGCGATTTTTTCACTCTCACCAATACCCAGCCACAGAATAAACAGCGGAATAAAGGCCGAGGCTGGCATATAGCGAATAAAGCTAAGCATTGGCTCGGCCAATGCCTCACAGACCTTGAGACTGCCCATCATAATCCCCAGGGGTACAGCAATCACGGCAGCCAGCAAAAAGCCAACAGTTACCCTGAACACACTGGCCCAAATATCATTCATTAAATCGAATTCAGAAAATAAGACAACCCCGTCTTTTACCACCTTATCCGGTGACGGTAAAAACATGGGGGGAATCAAGTCGCTATATGTAAGCGCCGACCAGATGGCAGCGAGCAAAGCAAAGGTCAATGCGCTCAAGGCAATATATAAAGGCGCAGGAATATCTGCTTTTGGTGTTAAAAGTTTGCATTTGACCATAGTTCATCCTCCTTAATTTGTAAAGGCCGCGTAGAAGCGCTGACGCCTCTAGCGCGGCCTTAAACCTTCGCTAGTATCCTACTTGACTTTGGTAATAAAAGTACTGTCAATATATTTGTTCAAATCAGGTGCCTGTGATAACAGCTTAAGTTTTACATAGAATTCACCGGCCCGCTTACCGACATCATAGATAGCGCCTGGTTTTTCTTTGGTGCCATAAAACTCAAGATTTTCTTTCAGGTCATAAAATTTTACAGTTTGAATATCCGCAGCTACCTCTTCTGGTTTCATCTTGAAAGCATCTGCCAAAATTTTGTTGGTATCTTCCGGATTATTATTCATATAATCTGTGGCTTCAGCCAGCGCAGCCACAATGGCTTGTACTGTTTCAGGATTGTTAGCCGCCAGGTCTTCACGGACGGCCAGTATGTCAGCAATCAGACCAGGCGTATCTTTGGTTGTAGCCAACACGGTTTCACCGGCTGCCTTTGCTTTACCCAGGTGCGGTTCCCAGGTAATAGCAGCATCCACTTTGCCAGCCATAAAGGCCGACGCCGCTTCACTGGCTTTCATATCTACAGCTTTAACATCGCTATCGGTTAAGCCATTTTGCTCCAGCAGGGTAGACAAGAGAAAATGGGAAGCCGAACCACGGTGAAAGGCAATTTCTTTGCCTTTGAGATCGGCAATTTTTTCAATACCTTTGCTTTTTTTCACAATCAAGCCATCTGCACCGTTAGAAGAATCAAAGGCCCAGATGAATTTCATGGGGACACCCTCCCCAGCCGCCGAAACCGATACATCAAGTGAGGCCGCCATAGCCTGGATTTTGCCGGCTACTAGTGCCTGTTTCCGGTCACCGACACCTTCGATGGATTGCAACTCTACTTCAACGCCCCTATTTTTAAACATGCCCTTTTCTTTGGCTACGAACAGAGCACCATAACCGGTCCAGGGAGTATACGCAATAACAATCGGCTTTTTCTCTCCGCCCTGGGACACTTTTTCTGCGGATTTATTACCGCCACAGCCAGCAACAACCATTGCTAACATAGCTGCGAGAAGCAGCATGGATACCAGTTTCTTTTTCACGAAAAATCCCTCCAAAACATTAACTAAGATACCCCTTATAAAGTTTTATCTATCACATATTCGAGCAAAATTTCTTTTATCCTTTTCCCCATTAAAGAAAAGCCAAAAAAAATATAGGTACTCTTTGCGAGTACCTATATTCTCTATTTTCCCTTAGAAAAACGATTCATTATAGCGAGGTAACGCCACACCGTGACTAGCACAAAACATAAATTTCAGTTTCATTTCGCCTTGCCCAAGAAATAGCTGCCTGCCAAATAAGCGCCTTGTTTATGATCGTTATTGCTTAACATCATAATATATGCGCCTGCCAAAATTAGTATGATTCCTATAATAGTGTACGTAGTAAGAGCTTCCCGTAAAATAAGGAGACAAAATAGCGGCGCCAGGGCTGGCTTTATAAAGAATACGATAGACGCGACAGCAGCGGAACTTTTCTCCATAGCCATGAAGTAAAACAGAAAGCCCAAGCCACTTACAACAACGCCAAGATAAATCAGAACAGCAATATTGCTATAATTAATCCCGGAAATTATCGGAATGTCGACTAAAAGCGGGGTAATATTTCCTTTTTGATAGGTTTCAAACAAAGGTAAATGTGAAATCAGCATCAAGGCCAATAAAATTATATCACCTGCCAGAAAGGAAAAACAATTGATCACAATACTGCCATACCTTGCTACTCTCTTTTTACTAACAACACTATAGAGCGCAAAGGTTATGGCCGATAATATGGCTAAAATGATGCCTTTCATATCCGTATGTATCCCAAAGGGATTTAAAATAAAGAGCACACCCAACAAGCTAACTGCCAGGGATAGCATTACCTTTTTATTGATCTTTTCATTTAATAAAAAATACGCAATCGGCGTTGTAAATGTAGGGTTGGCACTAAATATGATAGCCACCGTCGAAGCCATCGTATAAAGGATAGCAAATTGAAAAAAAGACATGCTGATGACGATACCCAAAAATCCAGTTACTAAAAAATATAAATAATCATTTCTATTTAACTCAATATTTTTCCCTTTTATCGCTTGAATTGATGCCGGCAGCAATATTACTCCCCCGATCAAGAATCTGATAAAATTCAGTTGAAAGGGATTAATATCAGCCGCCACAGTTTTACCGGCTATCTCCATGGTGCTGAAAATAACAGCCGCTAGCATAATATATATGTAAGCTTTTTTCACAGTTATCATTTCCTTTTTTAGTGATTGCCCATATTCGCTTACTAAACAACTTTGACACCATGCCGTATGTCAAGTATGATTATAACAAAATACGAAACATAGTTAAAATATCTGTTAAGACTATTTTGCATTCGATATTCGAATACTTGCAGGATTGAAGGAGTCGTCAACATGGATATTCGCCAACTAAAATACTTTCTTGCGATTGCAGAAGCCGGACAGATTACCAAAGCGGCCACCCGACTGCATATCACCCAACCACCCTTAAGCCAGCAAATTATCCTGCTGGAAAAAGAATTGGGCGTGCAACTAATTGAAAGAACAAAAAAACATATTAACTTAACAGAAGCAGGGCGTATATTACAAAATAGAGCCGAACAAATCATAGAACTAATTACCACCACCATTGGTGAGATACAGGAAGTGGCCAATGGCATAAGCGGCAAGCTGACAATCGGTACCATCACATCCTCCGGCAGAACACTAATACCCGAATTTATTCAAAAATTTCATCAGATCTATCCAAAAATTTCCTTTGACTTACGTCTGGGAGATTCACGGCGTATATTAGAATTACTAAATACCGGCATTATCGAAATTGGGTTAGTACGTCTTCCCATTAACACTTCCTTATATAACTATCTAACCTTACCAAAGGAAAATATGGTAATAGTTGCCCTGCCTGATGCTGTTACAATTGGAGACAAAGAGCCTTTATCTTTTGTTAAAATCAAAAACAATCCTTTATTAATTCACCGGCGCTATGAAACAATAATTATCGACTATTGCCGGCAGGCTGGTTTTGAACCAAATGTTCTTTGCACCAGTGATGACAATACGTCCTTACTCATTTGGGCTAAGCTGGGACTGGGTATTGCTATTGTACCTGACACAACTATCAATCTTCTCCAGGACTCGCCGTTGCTGATACAAAATATAACCAGTCCCGCACTCATAACAACGGCTGCTATCATCTGGCTAAAAAAACACACTCTGTCTACAGCGGCCTCCCATTTCCTTGAAATGTTCAAAGAAGCTTACACTGAGCTTTAGATCTCATAATCAACTTCCTCTAGTCCGCTGCCACTCCAGATAATAGATACCTATGCTCTGAAAGGCAGCCTCAACAAATTCACGCACAGAACGAGTTTCCCCGGTGGCAACAACATAATCATCCGGTGTTTCTTGCTGCAACATCAGCCACATAACCTGTACATAATCCAAGATAGGCCCCATCCTGGCCGCTAATACCGGAAATGAGCGCTCTTTTCATCATTTCCCCTCCCAGTTCGACGCTACCAATTACACATCTTATAGTATTCAGCCGTCGGCAAAAAGTGAGAAAGTGAACTCATTTCAGCATAGCTGATACATTGGGGATTCAGGTGGAGAGTCTACTCCACCTGAATTAACGCCGCCTATAGAGGCGGGAGTCTTGACTCGTATCCAAAGCCGGGCCTAGTAGGCACCGGCTTATCTATAAGTATGTTTAATTTTTACACTGAGAGGCAGGTTCTGAGAACCTGCCTCTCGCATTTTTCTCAAAAAATAGGGCCGCCTCAAATTTTTATTGAGACAGCCCCTTGTTATGTGAACTTATTTTAAATTATTTAAACCCAGCAGCATTCGTATTATTTCCTGCCTGCGTTTCCAACTATAGATCCTTCAAATTCCAGAAATACATTTGCCGGTAGTAAAGACACTTCCCACACCTCCGGCATATAATACAGTGAAAGTTACCGTAATATAGCAGCAACATCATCATACCTTGTCATTTTACTAGTTTAAGAGAGGTGATAAAATCGTTAGAACAGCAATGGCATCCTCCAGTCTGGTTGAAGTCGTTGACCGCATCCTGGATAAAGGGATCGTTGTTGACGTCTGGGCTCGTGTTTCTCTCGTTGGGATTGAACTATTAGCTATTGAGGCGCGGGTAGTAATTGCTTCTGTTGAAACCTTCCTCAAATATGCTGAAGCAATCGGTCTTACCGTAGATGTTCACTCCCAGCACCAGCATGATGAATGTGCTTTTTAAAATAACTTTTTCCGTGAATACTTTTACTAATTGAGATAAAACTGAGTATCCCTCACTAAAAAGAAAACATTACCACATAGATAACTCGCACATTTTTCCCTACATGCATATACTACAGCAAGTCATACCAAAGAACTGTTTTTGGTTCTCACTACATTGGGGCAATCGCCAACTGTAATCTAATTAATTACCGCTGACGATATGATATATGCCTATATTACCTATCTTAGGATATCAAAGGAGATGAAAAAAATGGCCGTTAGAACAGCAATGGCATCCTCCAGCCTGGTTGAAGTCGTTGACCGCATCCTGGATAAAGGGATCGTTGTTGACGTCTGGGCTCGTGTTTCTCTCGTTGGGATTGAACTATTAGCTATTGAGGCGCGGGTAGTAATTGCTTCTGTTGAAACCTTCCTCAAATATGCTGAAGCAATCGGTCTTACCGTAGATGTTCACTCCCAGCACCAGCATGATGAATGTGCTTTTTAAAATAACTTTTTCCGTGAATACTTTTACTAATTGAGGTAAAACTGAATATCCCTCACTAAAAAGAAAACATTACCACATAGATAACTCGCACATTTTTCCCTACATGCATATACTACAGCAAATCATACCAAAGGACTTTGGGGTTCTCACTACATTGGGGCAATCGCCAACTGTGATCTAATTAATTACCGCTGACGATGTGATATAAGCCTATACTACCGATCTTAGGATATCAAAGGAGATGAAAAAAATGGCAGTTAGAACTGCAATGGCTTCCTCCAGTCTGGTTGAAGTCGTTGACCGCATCCTGGATAAAGGGATCGTTGTTGACGTCTGGGCTCGTGTTTCTCTCGTTGGGATTGAACTATTAGCTATTGAGGCGCGGGTAGTAATTGCTTCTGTTGAAACCTTCCTCAAATATGCTGAAGCAATCGGTCTTACCGTAGATGTTCACTCCCAGCACCAGCATGATGAATGTGCTTTTTAAAACAACTCTTCCCGTTCCATAATTAATACTTTGATTTTCGATATCCTAATATTTACTTTCAACATATGTGTTTATTAATCGTAGCACATTGGCTGTTTACAGTACAGTAAGGATTGAAAGCCGCTTTTAGAGCGTTATTCAATCCACTGGTCACAACGCCAGCTGTAATGAATTACACCTGGCGCTGTGATATCAGCCTATACTGAAGAAACCTTCCTGCAAGTATGATGAAGTAATCCTTCTTAACATGAATACAGAAAAACCTTTTAAACACCCTCCACAGAGGAGAAAGTTTAAACGAAAGGTGGTGATTTTTATGGGTAGCAGGAAATGTCGTCTGGAAAATGAAGCTCAAAGAAGGCAACAAGCTGTACTTGATAGACAAAACCGAATAACCGAACGCCAGGCTACAGTTTCAATCGCAAAAAATTTCCTCAATTCATGTGCTGAACACTTTCAGTACATGAGCCATGAACAAGCTGAAAAGCTCAGCAAATTTCAGCAAGAATGTTATGATGCAGAAGTTATTCGAAAACAGCAGGCGTTAGAAGAAATTACAGAAAGAAAAGCACTAATACACGATTTTCTTAAACAATTCCAAATCACTCATGCTGAAACAAGTCACGCTTTACGTGAAAAAACAATGGCCTCAGTTAATAATGTGCGTCAGGAAACAACTAACTTGTTGGATTCATTTCAAATAGAACGTCAGGAAATTATACCAAAGCAGCGTAAATTTCTTGCCGGCTTTGTCAAAAATCTCAAAGCCCAAGAACTAGAACGACGCCGGTGCACTCAAGAATATCTCTATGAATTATTTGATCTAAGTTTTTAATATGGAATATAATCTCTATTCATTTGATTTTGAGAACCGGTCCCCCTGAGTGCTCTTTCCTTACTGGAAATTACGCTATCCGGTGGATCTAATACTATTATACTAGGGAGGTATATATATGTCTGAAACTGAAAAAAAAGCTACTTCTGATAAAAATATTTCTCCATCTGATCTTGTTAAAGCCCGTACCGAAGCAGGATACGGCAAATCATCCATTTGTGTCCATCCCCAAGCATGCGATTCATGCTTCTTTGAATTACCGCCAATAATAATTGATCAACCTTGTGATACTCAGCCAAGAGTATATTGGCAAGCTACAGATGATGTAGATGTTTTTTTATGGATAAACAACAAGGGGCGTTGTACCATGAAAGTTCTGCTTGCAGAAGCCGGATGCGCCCCCCCTGTAACTGATACGGTTCTTCCCGGCCAATCAAAACTATTTTCCAGTAATTGTTTGAAAAAATTCGCCATTGAATGTCGTGAATGTGAGCCTATAAAATGCCTTGGAATTGCAAAATTTTTTGTAAAAAGTTAAACCTGCCAAATTCCACTCTTGCGAACCGCGTTGAATTTTAATAAATAAACGGGGATTATCCTTCAAAAAAGTATGAAATGTACGTCCATACTTGGAGTTAGAACAAGGAAAAGAGCAGGAACAGTTAGTTCCTTTTATTAAAGGACAGCGCCATTTAGCGGTAAGCACATAGAGATGATAGCCATTAAAAAACCACTCCCGGGAACTATCCCAGCCTGAGTCGCAGTCAGGCTGGGAAAAGTAACGTTTGTGGTTACAAGCCTCTACACCTTGGGCACGACAATTGCATAGCCGCTTACTGCGAAGTTTTCCCCCTTTGGGTTTGCGCTTCTTAAAACGCAATTCCAGATAGTAAGAGACGGCACGCCTATTTTGAACTGCGTGCGACCAATATCACTTTGCAAGCACCGCAAAATATAGCAGATACTGTTTCCACTGCGATCGGAACTCCAACAGCCGCCGACGGTCTTGTATCTCTGACCGTCGAAGAAATAGAACCCTGCAGAGCCGAATCTGATAAAGCCTAAAAAATCCATGTCCATCAGTCCTGAAACGGGGCTGTCTCAGAATAGTTTTTTTGAACCTATGAGAGGCAGCCATTTCTCATGTTTTTTAAAAAATAGCATTTTTGCAGATCAGTCATGGAGTGAGGAGTAAAAAGAAACTGGCCGAAAAAAGGCATTTAGGGCTTGTCAAGTAAAGTGTGTAAGTTTGCTTAAAAATTTTATTGATATTTCCGTATTCGGGCCTGCATATTGGTGTCCATATCTAACTGGTTGCGTACCATTGCCCAATTAGGAACTGGACGATAATTCCGTTTTTTATATAGCTCGGTTATTCGTAAATAAAGCAGTTTTAGTAGTGCGTTTTCATTAGGAAACGCCCCTTTTTTTGTCACTTTTCGAAAACTGGAATTTATGCTTTCTATAGCATTGGTGGTATACATAATCTTTCTTACTGCGCTTCCGTATTGAAAGAGTTGCTCTACATGGGCCCAGTTTCTTTCCCAAACATTAATGGCTCTTGAATAATTTGACCAGGTTTGTTTAAACTTCCCAAATTCCATCTGATCCGCTTTTAAACTGGGTGCACCATAGAGTTTCTTCAGGTTAGCGGTAAAGGCCCTTATAGTCCTTGCTGGGAACGATGGTTGTATACATGCAGTCTACGAAAACAAAAGTATAAAAATTTTTCAAAGGCCGATTTTGCCAATCTTCTAGCTGTTCAAGAACGTGATCCGTAATTTCAGAAATCGTTTCGTGAGACATTTCAAACCCATATATGTCTTCGATAGTAGAGGCGATATCCCGTTGGCTCATACCTTTGGCATACATGGATAAAACCTTCTCCTCTATACCGGAAATATCCCTTTGCCGTTTATGAATTAGCTGCGGCTCAAAGCTAGCGTCACGGTCTCGAGGAACCTTTATCGGAATATTGCCATAAGCAGTTTTAACTGTTTTACTCAAATAACCATTACGTCGATTTTCACTTGACTTTTCTGCCTTTTCATTATTTTTATAACCTAGGTGGCTGTTCATTTCGCCTTGCAGCATAGTTTCAAACATGGAGCCAAAAATATCTTTTAATGCATCTTGCATCTCTTCGAACTTACACACTTAATTTTACACTCCCGGTATTTTACACCGAAAGGCAGGTTCCTTGGAACCTGCCTCTTGTATTTTTCCTAAGAACCTTAAGGACCGCTTCAATTTTTATTGAGACAGCCCCGTCTTTTATTCGGCTATAATGTCAGCTTTGCTGTGCCCTTTGTTAATCTCCACCTTTGTTTGAGTTTTTTGCAACTTTCTCTTGACTTTAATTAGCTGGTCTATTGTGGTTCTTTCACCCGCTCCAGTCTGACTTCTAAAATGCCGTTGTTATAATGTTTTACTAAAGAATCCGCCTTAACAGGAACACTTAACAGCACTTCTTTTGCATATTTCCGTCCAGGCACAACCGGGGACATAGCGCTGATTAGCAAAACATCATCCTTCAACTCTACGATAATTTCGCCTTCAGTTACGCCAGGCAATTCAGCCACTACAAGCACATGCGTCTCTTCTACAAATAAATCAGTGATCGGCTCCCGGACCTCTTCAATTACTGGGCCGTCATCACTTTCTCGAATATTACCGAACTTTTCAACTACAGGCGAACCACACCCTCCCAGTTTAATACTAAAACCATAGACGCCTTTTAATCCCTCCTTGCTCAAGCCCTTTATGTTTCCCGTCCGGGAAATTTCGTTTTGGCCACTCCTGTCCATCTGGTCAAGCGTCTGAATCAGATTGGATAATCCCTGAAAAATACCCTGCATACCGCCTAAGTTTATCGAAAAACCCAGTTTATCTTGAGAATCATTATCTTTCTGATTTTTACGCTCACGCATTTTCTTGTCCCTCCACTCTCACTATGTACCATCAACGCACAGACAAAGCTTGCAATGCCCAGGCGCTTATCCATCCGCACCACGGGTAGCCCATTGCAAGCAATTCCTCTTTTAATCTACCTCTTTGTCTAACTCACCTAGATTATATAAAAGAATATTCATCTCCATATCCAGGACGATGGTATATGT
Source organism: Sporomusa sp. 246TCP1 (assembly GCF_057319775.1). Lineage (NCBI taxonomy): Bacteria > Bacillati > Bacillota > Negativicutes > Selenomonadales > Sporomusaceae > Sporomusa > Sporomusa sp. 246TCP1. The sequence continues at coordinate 4,274,866 of NZ_CM170492.1, forward strand.
GTTTTTATCAAATACCGGGGGATACCCTAACATCCTAAGGTATTGGTTACATTGAGTCATGATCACTGTCCCCCACCATTCCTCGCCTTTTTTACTCAATCCAACTACCTGGATCGCCTCTTTAGGTAATTTAAACTCATTGTGAAAAAAGCTAACGATAACTTCTTTTGCTTCACTTATCCCTCCCATTCCTTCTTACCCCTCCTCTTTTTCCTCTCTCTCCGACGCCTCATTACAGGCAATTTTTTCATCAGTTCCTGCTCTTACTTTAGGCTAACTATAATTTCTACGAAATTATAGTTAGGTAAACACCTGTTTTTTATCTGACCATAAAACTCGTAGGCCATATTGGTTTTTATCATTCATATGATTAAGTAACGCTTTCAATTCCTTGTATCTGGACTCTAAAAGAAAATTTATGATATCACTTTCGGTTTCAGTCACCGTACCAAAACGTACTGGCAGCAAAAGAAAATGGCTCGGCGCTCTCTATGATACAATAAATTTGCTCGTGTCGTTAACTGTACTCATTTCCTCCACTACGATTGCCTTTTATCCGGCGTAATAATCCTGAGAATATAGCTATCGTCCGGGTTTTCCGGCAGCGAACAATAACCATAATGACGGCAATACTCTTCAAGCATTCCAGTGGTAGCGACAATTTTCTGAACTTGTTCGTTTTGCGCCAATTCGTTTTCTCCTGAAATACTTATGTCAGGATGACTTATGCGCAAATGTACCCTTTTAGCGTCCTTGATTTGCTTTAAACTAGCACCAACAGGAAGTCCCAGGAATTTTTGGGCAGTCTCTAATTGTCCTCCGGTAATTTTTTTGATCTCTATCGTTGTAAAGCTCTTTGGCGGCAACGGACCAACCAGTTGAAAATCCAGCTCTATACCATAGTTTTGCAGCAAAGTATTATCTAAAGCTGCTAATTTTGTCTTAACTGCTTCCTCCTGTCCGGACTTTACCAGCATAGCCAGACTAAGAACTATATTATCGCCAGCTACTTCATTTATATAATATTCAGTAAGAAGCGGGGCTAATTCAGCCGGTATTCTACTCCCTATATTCTTTTTTTGACGAGCAAGTGCCCTGCTAATCATTTCACCAACTTTAATTAGATCTTGCTGACTGACTTGTCCTGTAGTCACAAGGTGTTCTTTATAATTCTTGATTGTTTCTTCTTCACTAACCACTGCTAAAACTTTTGGTAAATCACACCAAGAAACAGTCAAGTCCCACTCGTTGTTTCCAGCCATACTGTCCAGCAATTGATTAAACTGACATTCGTTCTGCGCGAGCACCTGCTGAACTGTTTCTATATCATTGATAACAGTTCCCAGTTTCACTGGTACAAGCGGATAATTCCGATGTATTATTTCAATAACGTTGAGGTGCTTAATAAACCAATCCACCAACTCTTCCCGGGTCAATTCGTCAAATGAATAGGTTGGCGCCCGACTAATCGCAAATCCTATGTTTTTGTACCAAAAACCTATGACCGGCTCCTTTTCCCCATCAATTTCCACACTGGTAAAAGGCTTGTTATGATCATTTCTTCCTAGCAAACCGTATAAATACACTTGATTTTGCAAAATTCGCCCCTCTCTTTCTTTTCTTTAGAATTTAATTTGTAGTTTGGAGTAGTAATAGTTGATAACATACACTAATTTTTTATGCTGTGGTTTACCAATTCTTGGTATTTCACCATTTTGCTTTTGATAAAATTTGAGTTTTTCAAGAGATTATTTCGTTTCTCATCCAGCATTCTCAGTTCCTGTTCCATCCGACTCTTTTCCTTAGCCAATACATATAGTTCTAAATAATCTTTGCGAGTATTTTCCATTCGGGGCATGCTGGTAATTTTACGGACTATTGATGTTGGAATACAACGCATACCTTTTATTTCCGAAAGAGATTTCATAACTATTCATTCTCCTTTTCGGCAATAGGTTTGAATTAATGTATAGATGTGATCTTTTAGTGGTCTTTGACTGTCAATATTGCAGGATCTGGTAATTTCCGAACCAAGAACCTCCGTACATATCTGGCAAAACATGTCATTCTGGGCGTCCACCGGTATGCCCAGGACATTAATGGACTTGGCGATCATAATGCATCCACGTACAGTAGGCGCAAATTCGCATTTTCCTGTAGCCCGAAGATCACGTACGATATTTACGATGCGTTTGGCATCGTCTAACGATAAACCGGACTTACTCTGTGTAATAAACACTTCCGTTTCCTTGTCGAAATAGTCTAGATCAATTGTAATCATGCGGTCCCGCAAGGCATCCTGACTGCGATAAACCCCTGCGTATTCTTCCGGATTACTAGTAAAGATCGCTGTGAACTGTGGATGTACTTTCATGTAGTGTTCGTTTTCACTACGAATAATGGGGAGATCCAAAATCTGCTCCTGTAAAACCGGCAAAAGTATGTTATTCGCTTCAGGCCGTGAACGGGTAAATTCATCGTAAATCAAGGTATATCCGTACTTGCAGGCTACTGTTAACCGGCTATCTATCCAGCGTTGAAGCATATCTTCTTCGGTTTTGAGTACGGATTGTATAAAATTATCCATTACCTTGCGCACACGAAAACCACACCTGCCGCCAATCAGATCAGACGTGCTGAGTTCATCGTCACCATGAATAAGCATTACCGGCCTTCCCAATTTCCCAGATATATGCATAGCCAATGATGTTTTCCCGGTACCGGAGCAGCCACGCAAGTGAACGGCAAAACCTGCTTTGATATAGGCTAACGCCCGGTTAGTAATGCCATTTATATAATCACTTTCGATAAAATCCGACTGAGCAGCAGGTATGTGAAAATTGGAAGCCTCTTTAATAATCATCAAAAAATCACCCCTCTCTACTAAATGTAAATTACCTTTTAATTTTTACATAATTTTACTCTTCACTCTAAAAGCGCCTCCACTTGTGTTAAGCTCTCTTTGCTAACATGATATGACGGGTTATCAAATTTGTTCCTAAATTCCACTTTTTACTAAATTATCCATTAATCCGTTTCCTGCGGCGTATAATACAGATAGACTATTGGAGAAAAACAGGCTAGAAAAGGAGTTATCCTGGCGAAGCCCGCTAACCTTCAGAAAGACTTGATTGAGAACTTTCTTTCTAATATACTCCGTACCTGCTTCATTGATGCTTCTTTTAAGCTTGTCAACTATCAAGCTCTGCGTTTCCAACTATAGATCCTACAAATTCCAGAAATACATTTGCCGGTAGTAAAGACACTTTCCACACCTCCGGCATATGATACAGTAAAAGTTACCGTAATATGGCATCATCATATAATTGATATACTCCGTACCTGCTTCATTGATGCTTCTTTTAAGCTTGTTTACCATCAAGCTCTGCGTTTCCAACTATAGATTCTACAAATTCCAGAAATACATTTGCCGGTAGTAAAGACACTTTCCACACCTCCGGCATATAATACAGTGAGAGTTACCGTAATATAGCAGCAGCATATGATTGATATACTCCGTACCTGCTTCATTGATGCTTCTTTTAAACTTGTCTACATCAGGCTCTGTGTTCAACTATAGATCCTACAAATCCCAGAAATACATTTGCCGGTAGTAAAGACACTTTCCACACTTCCAGCATATAATACAGTGAAAGTTACCGTAATATAGCAACAGCATCATCATACCTTGTCATTTTACTAGTTTAAAGGAGGTGATAAAATGGCAGTTAGAACTGCAATGGCATCCTCCAGTCTGGTTGAAGTCGTTGACCGCATCCTGGATAAAGGGATCGTCGTTGACGTCTGGGCTCGTGTTTCTCTCGTTGGGATTGAACTATTAGCTATTGAGGCACGGGTAGTAATTGCTTCTGTTGAAACCTTCCTCAAATATGCTGAAGCAATCGGTCTTACCGTAGATGTTCACTCTCATCACCAGCATGATGAATGTGCTTTTTAAAACAACTTTTAATGTCAATACTTTTACTGATTGAGGTAAAACTGAGTATCCCTCACTAAAAAGAAAACATTACCGCATGGATAACTCGCATATTTTTCCCCACACGCATATACTCAGCAAGTCATACCAAAGAACTGTTTTTGATTCTCATTACATTGGGGCAATCGCCAACTGTAATCTAATTAATTACAGCTGACGTATGATATATGCCTATATTACCTATCTTAGGATATCAAAGGAGATGAAAAAAATGGCCGTTAGAACAGCAATGGCATCCTCCAGCCTGGTTGAAGTCGTTGACCGCATCCTGGATAAAGGGATCGTTGTTGACGTCTGGGCTCGTGTTTCTCTCGTTGGGATTGAACTATTAGCTATTGAGGCGCGGGTAGTAATTGCTTCTGTTGAAACCTTCCTCAAATATGCTGAAGCAATCGGTCTTACCGTAGATGTTCACTCTCATCACCAGCATGATGAATGTGCTTTTTAAAATAACTTTTCCCGTTCCATAATTAATACTTTCAATCCACTGGTCACAACGCCAGATGTAATGAATTGCACCTGGCGCTGTGATATCAGCCTATAACTTGTTGGATTCATTTCTCATTACCACTATGGATTAGTAATCATCCTTCCTGCTAATTGTGGGAGGATTTTTTTTAATATAAAAACCCCAGGCAACCAACCTAATCATGCCCAAAACACCCGTAACGTTTTAATGAGGAGAGAATGATATGTCTGATTCTGTTAAAGCCCTTACCGCCTTGGATTCTATTTTTAAACCTGCAATGAGGGCGAGTTGTCAGCCGAACTTTATTGAATTAGCCATTCTAAACATTGACCAGTGTCCTTGTGACAGCGAAGCTATAACGTATTGGCAAGCTGCAGACCCTATAAATGGATTTATATTTATAGCAAATAAGGGGCATTTTGCCATGAAGGTAACGATTACCCAGTCCGACTCCAGACCCTCCTTAATAGATACTATTCTTCCCTGCCAGTCAAAATTTTTTTCCAGTACCTTGTTAACGGGATTTACGGTCGAATGCATAGGCTGTTCAATAGGCTGTACATTTGAAGCAAGCAAATGCATTGGTGAAGCTATTGTCATGCTTAACACTATCTGACCAGGCCATAGAAAAATCGTAATTATTAACTGTACCAAATAGCTTCCGTTTAAGCTGTTTAGAGTATAATCAAGCAGGAAGAGCAATACCACCATATACACCGTCCACTATACGAAAGATTGGGCTATTGGCTGTATAGCTAATAACCCAATCTTTCGTAAAATCCGTCTTCACCGTTTTAGCCTGCCTTATATCGTTTTTAATTCCTGATTGGCCGTTGGGGCTTGGCTTGTCAAAGCACCCTGCCGCCTGCTTTCTTCACGCCGGATTTCTTTATCCCATTGAGTAAACAAACCATATTTATTCATAGTTTCTACGCCCGCTAGCACCGCACTTAGACTGACACCCAAGAGTGGCACACCAGCCACCGTAATTAAAAGGTCGGCGTTTAACACCAGTCCTTTATCTAAAACACGATCCAGCAAGTCATTGAGAGTTACCTTTTGTTCGCGCGTAGGTTGCATCTTACCCTCCTGACTGCTCCGCCAAATTGTAGACGCTGCGATATATCACATAAAACTGTAAGGTGGCCATGGACCACTGAAACTTACCGTAACACCAGAATAATTAATCTTCTCCAAGGCTTCGCCCAATTTTTCACATTCATTTTTTTCTGCCAAACATGACAAATTCAACAACATCAGTTCGTCTTTTTCCGGCGGCTTAACCTTCTCAACCTGGTATTTTGCAATAGTTTGGGTAATGCTTGCATAGATATCATGAAATAACTTATCTGCATGATCGGCCAGCTTTTGTTTTAGCAGGGTTTGAAGCTTTCCTTGCATTAAAAAAGCTTTGCCCTTGGCGCTGACATTCACTTCCTCCTGCAGTGCCTTTAGTTCAAAGTCGGTATTCATAAGTTCAGTTGCCGCTATGCAGCAGTCCAAAAATACTTTCACAATATATTCTTTTTTACCGCAGACGATTTTGAGTTTGCTTTTTAGCCGACTGTAATTCATTTCAAGCCAATGAATCAGACTGTCTGCCGCCACTTCGCCCGGTTTGCCTTTAACAATGGTATTAAAGGCAAATGGCAAGATATTAGCATAACTACTCATTGCTGCTTCGATCACTTTCTCATGACACAATACCCAGTCGATCACCTGTCTTTCATCGTCAGAATTGTACGGTTCCGACTTACAATCATGCGTTAACACAGCAATATCCCTGTACTGTATCGCATAAACATACTTTTCATCAATACCCCGCATGGTCGGTTGTATCAAGCTATCGCCAATCTCGATCACACAATAAAGATATCGCCCTGCCGGCAAAACGCCAGCAGCTCCCTCTAAACTACCAGCATCACCGGCCAAAGAATAATTCTTGTTGTGAGGCATAATCTTCCACTCACTCCTTTGGATTAAATATATCAACCACCTCGTTTATTATGTCATCAAGGCCAGTACGGATCTGTTCAACTGCCGACTGAAGGTTTTGTTCAACCTTAATCTTCGTTACAGTTTGCTCCAACTCCATAAGAGCGTTGCCAAGCCGCTCAATTTCATCATCATCCAATCCTCCTCCTTCAATTCGTCGAAGAGCCTGCGTTTTAAGCGCGTCTTGGATAATTTCAACCAGAGCCAACACCAAACCCAGAACACCTGCCTGCAAATTCCCTTCATCAATATCAATATGCATACTTACTCCTAAAAAAAGATTTGTCTTACGCAAAGTCCTTTGTACACGTCAAAGGTTTATGTACCATCAACGCTCAGACAAAACTTGCAATACCTTGGCACTTACCCATCCACACCACGGGCAGCCGGTTGTAAGCAATTCCTCTTTAGCTGATACTTTATTACATCTTGGACAAGTTTCTTTGTCTTCTTTAGCCTCTTTTAGCAACTTTTCATTCATTTGCAAATCGAAAGGAAATTGCACACCATATTTTGCCGCTGTTTCAAATGAGGCTATGGTCGCTCTTAGCTTAATACCTAATAGCTCAACTCCCACCAGCGTAACTGAAATGTCGGCGTTGATAACTATCCCTTTGTCAAGTATCCTGTCGACGACATCAAGCAGGCTTACTCCTCCTGTGCTTTTTGTCGGCACCATTTTTCAAACCTCCTTGATCGGAAACAATTAGAGAAAAAAACAATAAGTTATTAGCATTGCACCTCGTACTTTAACAATTTACTTTTCTACTTGTACATTTCATCTATTTATAAAAACGCCTCCAATTGTATAAGCCGCTCTTTGCTAACATGATATGACGGGTTAGTAATTTTATTCCTAAATTTCGCATTTTCTCTAACTATATACAACACATTAACGAAGAATTAATCCTTCGTTAATAGAAATGCCGGAGTAGATACAATAAGGCCGCGCTGAAACTAAGTTTCAACACAGCCCCAGTGGTGTTTATAGAATTTGGTTTGGAAAGGGTAAAACGTGAGAAATGGTTCACTCCAATATAATAAACAAGAGATAAAGAAGTAGCGGAACAATTAGATAAAATGAGAGGAATTATGCACACTTAAATTTCCGAATTCGTGTCTTGAGACCGGGGAGCATTACAACATTGATTTGCACCCTCTACAATTATTGCGCAAAGTGTCGCATTGGTAATAATACTAACAGTACCACCATCCATATTAATGTCAGGAGTTACTACTACAGTATAGGTACAGCATTTACTTGGACAATCACCACAATCACAAACGAAGAATGAGACTGTATCTGTAGTAACTAAAGATACAGTTTCACAAGGATTTACAGCAACAGCACGGGCTCTTTCGAAAACCCATTTTGGTCCGACAGCAACTGCTTGGTACTGATTGTTACATTGCTTAAATACCTGATAGTTTAAAGTTATATCCTTAGCAGCTGGAACTGTTACATTACTAGCAAATTCAAGCTTTATGCGTGGATTACAAAAGCAAGAAGTATTTGTCGTAAGAGAAGCAACAGTAACTCCTACAGGCGTTCCACATGTCGGTATAGTTATCGATGCTATGCCAGGAGTTCCACATTTTAAAAGAGTTAAACCTGATTTTGGATATCGACCATCCTCTAAATTATCTTTACCATTAGTTTTTGACATTGAATCCATATATTAATTCCCCCTTAAAATATAAGTGAAACCAAGAGTTTCGTATACGAGTCTTTACAGGAAATCAGCCGGTCATAAGGTGAAAGACGCAACCGACAGGACCAGGACAAAACCTTATCGGTGTCATCTTTTCCTATTTTTATCATCTCCTTTATGTCTTATATAACATTATATGCTTGAAGTAGCTTTTTTGTGTTATGTGAAAATCTTATTCTCTCCCCCCTCCCTCACCCTTCTTCCTCTTCTTCCAATGCCTCAATTACAGCCAATTTTCTCATCAGTTCCTGCTCTCGCTCATAGTATTCGTCTTCACTGATCTGATCCAGATCTAGTTGTATTTGTACTTCTGCGAGTTCCATGCTAATTTTTGTTTTGTCCCGGTATTCAGCGTCACTCTGTTCGACAATCTTTTCTGCTAAAGCAGCTATGCCCGCGACCGGAGCAATTAAGGGAAAAAGCAATAGAGCGACTAACATAACCTCACTCCTTTTAGCTTCCCTATAATTTCTACGAAAATATAGGGAAGTATAGAACCAATATATTTAAAAATAATACCAGAATACAATTTTACTCTTCATTTTAAAAGCGACTTCAATTGTATTAAGCTCTCTTTATTAACATGATATGACAGGTTATCAAATTTGTTCCTAAATTCCACTTCTTTCCCAAGTTAACCATTGATCCGTTTCCTTATGAAAAGTGCCCTGATGTCTATCCGACAACAGGGCACTACTCTTATGTTTTTTGCCACTAACACCAGGATTGGTTATAAAAAGAATGTCCCTTTGCTTCTGCTTAGATTGATTTCTTTACATTTCATTTGTCCCTGTAAAGCACCATTTGTTTATAACCCTCATAAAATACAAAGAAATACACTCATACTAATTTTACAAGGAGGTATATGTATGTCCGAAACCGAAAAAAAAGCTAATTTTAATGAAACTATTTCTCCGTCTGATTTTGTTAAAGACCACACCAAAGCAAGACCATGTATTTATTCCCATCCCCAATCATGCGCTTCATGCTTCTTTGAATTACCGTTGATAACAATTGCTCAACCTTGTGATGCTCAACCACGAGTATATTGGCAAGCTACAGATGATGTAGATATTTTTATATGGATAAACAACAAGGGCCATTGTACCATGAAAGTTCTGCTTGCAGAAGCCGGCTGTAAATCCCCTATAACTGATACAGTTCTTCCTGGCCAGACAAAACTATTTTCCAGTAATTGTTTGAGAAAATTTGCCATTGAATGTTGTAAATGTGAGTCGGTAAAATGCCTTGGCATTGCAAAATTTTTTGTAAAAAGCAGCGCCTGCCAATAAGCTTGTCTACTATCAAGCTCTGCGTTTCCAACTATAGATCCTACAAATTCCAAAAATGCATTTGCCGGTAGTAAAGACACTTTCTGCCCCTCCGGCATATAATACAGTAAAAGTTACCGTAATATAGCAGCAGCATCATCATATCTCGTCATTTTACTATCTGAAAGGAGGTGAAAAAATGGCCGTTAGAACTGCAATGGCATCCTCCAGTCTGGTTGAAGTCGTTGACCGCATCCTGGATAAAGGGATCGTTGTTGACGTCTGGGCTCGTGTTTCTCTCGTTGGGATTGAACTATTAGCTATTGAGGCGCGGGTAGTAATTGCTTCTGTTGAAACCTTCCTCAAATATGCTGAAGCAATCGGTCTTACCGTAGATGTTTACCCCCATCACCAGCTTAATGAATGTGGTTTTTAAAACAACTCTTCCCGTTCCATAATTAATACTTTGAATCCACTGATCACAACGCCAGCTGTAATGAATTACACCTGGCGCTGTGATATCAGCCTATACTGAAGAAACCTTCCTGCAAGTATGATGAAGTAATCCTTCTTAACATGAATACAGAAAAACCTTTTAAACACCCTCCACAGAGGAGAAAGTTTAAACGAAAGGTGGTGATTTTTATGGGTAGCAGGAAATGTCGTCTGGAAAATGAAGCTCAAAGAAGGCAACAAGCTGTACTTGATAGACAAAACCGAATAACCGAACGCCAGGCTACAGTTTCAATCGCAAAAAATTTCCTCAATTCATGTGCTGAACACTTTCAGTACATGAGCCATGAACAAGCTGAAAAGCTCAGCAAATTTCAGCAAGAATGTTATGATGCAGAAGTTATTCGAAAACAGCAGGCGTTAGAAGAAATTACAGAAAGAAAAGCACTAATACACGATTTTCTTAAACAATTCCAAATCACTCATGCTGAAACAAGTCACGCTTTACGTGAAAAAACAATGGCCTCAGTTAATAATGTGCGTCAAGAAACAACTAACTTGTTGGATTCATTTCAAATAGAACGTCAGGAAATTATACCAAAGCAGCGTAAATTTCTTGCCGTCTTTGTCAAAAATCTCAAAGCCCAAGAACTAGAACGACGCCGGTGCACTCAAGAATATCTCTATGAATTATTTGATCTAAGTTTTTAATATGGAATGTAATCTCTATTCATTTATAATCATCCTGCTGCTTGTAGGAGGATTTTTTTTTTTCGCAATCGTCTCAAATTCAAGAAATTGAGACAATGGAATACTCCCTTTCTGAACAATCAAGTTGATTTTTCAAAGAACATTCGGGCTAGAGGTAACTCCATTTGCTTATTTTAATCATACAAGGAGATGTGTGCATATATGTCTGAAAATAAACAAAAAACCACTTTAAAGGGAAGTATTGATTCGTTTAATTCTGTTAACCGCCACACCGAACTAGAATCCTATAAATCGCCCATTCATGCTCTGCCTAAAACATGCAATTCATACTTCTCTGAATTACCACCTATAATCATTGATCAACCTTGTGATACTCAAGCAAGAGTATATTGGTACGCTACAGATAAAATAGATAGTTTTATCTGGATAGTCAACAAGGGGTGCTGTATCATGAAAGTTTTGATTGCAGAAGCCGGCTGCAGATCTCCTTTAACTGATACTATTCTTCCCGGCCAGACAAAACTATTTTCTAGTAACTGTTTTAAGAAATTTGCAATTGAATGTTGTCAATGTAGCCCGGTTAGGTGCCTTGGCATGGCAAAAATTATTGTAAAGAATTGAACCTGATAAAACCTAAAAAAACTTGTCCATCAGTCCTGAAACAGGGTCTCAAAATAGGTTTTTTGAACCTATGAGAGGCAGCCCCGTTTTTTATTCGGCATAAATCATTATTGATATCGAAACCTTCTTTTAATATCTTGATCTTCCCATGTTTCTTGCCTTTTCTTCCCACCAGCCAAAAGCAATTCTAGCCTGCAAGCAAGATATCTCCTGCCCTACTAAAAAGATGGCAAAAGAGCCTCCCGACGGAATAATAAACCTTCCGTCTTTTTCTGCTACAACTGTCGTTATGGCAGGAATTACCCTATCAAAAGGATTCACTCCGTCATTTGGCACATCAGCAATCTCTTGAGCAAAATTCAACTCCACTACCGGTCTCGGTATCATAGATAATGTCATATTAGACGGCATTACCATATTGGAAGCCGTTCCTGTCCCAGGCATTTGGGAATTAATCCAAATTTCGGCCAAAAAATCCGTCCCGGATATGTTGGTAATAGTGAATATATTTACAAATAATTTTACTTGAGAATCGATTGGATTAAATAATCCACCCCATGCATTTCTGCCGTCGCTAAAGCTTAAGACGTTGGTCTGTCCCAGAAAATATCGGCCCTGAATAGATTCACACAGCGAGTTAGGGATAATAACCCCCCTTTTCGCCATCAACCTTCCCCCTTGTAATATCTTTAATAATCCTTGTATTTTATCAGATGACCAAGAAGACTGTGGCACCATGAATTAACCTTCGCTTACGACTAATTCATGGCACTACAGTCTTTAATGCCAAAGACATAATGATAAGTTTCAGAAAATTGTTTTCATTACAAGAAGCTTATCAATAGCCGTTTGAAAATGCTGTCTTTGCAGAATCAATTCAACTGCATCCAACTGGCCAACCATAATACAATTGCGGACTAATAATCTGGCCGCATTATTACATACCAGCTCAATCTGAGCACCTGACCACCCTTCAGTTTTCCTGGCCAATTCAGTCAAAATAACGTCATCGGCTAGTCTCCTGCCATTCGTGTGTACGCCAAAAATAAGCCCCCGTTCTTTCAGATCTGGCAGAGGTATTTCCAGCATTAAATCAAACCGTCCCGGACGAAGCAGCGCTTCGTCAATTAAATCCGGCCTATTTGTTGCCGCTACAACATTAACGCTTTTAAGTTTTTCAAGCCCGTCAATCTCAGTAAGAAGCTGGCCAACAATGCGATCCATGGTAGCATCACCACTATTGCCGCCAGCCTGACGCCTAGGAGCCATAGCATCCAGTTCATCAAAGAATATAATGCAAGGAGCAACCTGCCGAGCCTTCTTAAATATTTCCCGCACTCCTTTTTCTGATTCTCCCACCCACTTGGAAAGCAATTCAGGGCCTTTAATTGATATAAAGTTAGCCTGACATTCTGTAGCTATTGCCTTGGCCAGCAAGGTCTTGCCTGTGCCTGGCGGTCCGTACAGCAGAATGCCTTTAGGAGAAGGAATCAGGGCTTGTTGGTAAAGCTTTTCATATTTAATTGGCCATTCAATAGCTTCCTGCAACTCTTGCTTAACCCCGTCCAATCCTCCAATCTGATCCCAATGAATATTAGGGTTTTCAACAAAAACTTCCCGGATTGCTGAGGGCTCAATTTCGGCTAAAGCCTGGAGAAAATGCTCCATTGATACTGTCAAATCCCGCAGTAATTCATATGGCAAATAATCTTGACTCATGTCTATCTCAGGTAAAACACTACGTAAAGTAATCATAGCAGCTTCTCGGCACAAGGCTGCCAAATCAGCCCCTACAAAACCATGGGTAATATTTGCCAGTTGAACTAATTCCACATTCGCCGCAAGCGGCATGCCTCTTGTATGTATTTGCAGGATCTTTAACCGTCCGTTTTTATCAGGAACACCAATATTGATTTCACGGTCAAAACGTCCGGGACGTCTCAAGGCTGGATCAATTGCATCCGGCCGGTTAGTTGCCCCGATGACGATAATTTCTTGTCTGGATTCCAAGCCATCCATAAGAGCCAACAGTTGAGTTACTACTCGCTTTTCTACTTCACCGGTGACCTCGGCGCGTTTAGGAGCTATTCCATCCAGTTCGTCCAGAAATATAATACTTGGTGCATTAGCCCTGGCTCGCTCAAAAATTTCGCGTAAATTCGCCTCACTTTCCCCATAAAACTTAGCGATAATTTCCGGCCCGCTAATTTGGGTAAAATTAGCATCAGTCTCTCCCGCAACCGCTTTAGCAATCAATGTTTTACCTGTCCCCGGCGGCCCGACAAGCAGAACTCCTTTAGGAGCCTCAATCCCTAAGTGCTCAAAAATTTGCGGATATTTTAGTGGCAGCTCAATCATTTCACGAATACGCTGAACTTCACGTTCCAGACCGCCGATATCCTCGTAACTAATTTTTTGTCCCAGACCTTTTTTCTCGCCAGTACTATCAATTGGGTTCATTTTCACCCGCGTAGAAGCTTTGATTAAAGCTAGTCCGTCTGGTTTTGTCGCCGTTACACGAAAGTCCTGCGCGTTGGAACCAAATAGATTTACCCGTACCCGGTCTCCACTGGTAACGCACACACCTTCAAGAAATTTCCCCAAATAGCTGGTATCTTTTATCATTCGTCCAGTAGGCACCGTACCTAATGGTATCAAGGTAATCTCCTGGGCCAAAACAGGTTCCGCCTTATATACATTAATTTTATCTCCCAGGCTACCTTGCACATTTTCACGAGTTATGCCGTCAATTTGAATAATACCTTTGTTCCTGTCGTCAGAAAAGGCAGGCATAACTCTGGCCGCAGTACGACGCCGGCCAACCATTTCCACTATATCGCCGATTTCTACGCCCAATTTGGTGAAATCACCAGGATCAAATCTGGCAAAATTTCTCCCTACATCTTTGGACAATGCTTCGGCAATTTTTAAAGATACCACCTCGTTTTTCCCCATTGCTTGCAAAATCCTCCTATTGTTGTTCTTTCACTCGCGCCAGCCCGACTTCTAAAATGCCATATGTACCATCAACGCGCCGACAAAGCTTGCCGTGCCCGGGCACTTATCCATCCGCACCACGGGCAGCCCGTTGCAAGCAACTCCTCTTTAACTGATACTTTATTACATTTTGGACAAAATTCTTTGTTTTCTTTAGCCTCTTTCAGCAGTTTTTCATTCATTTGCAAATCGAAAGGAAATTGCACACCATATTTTGCCGCTGTTTCAAATGAGGCTATGGTCGCTCTTAGCTTAATACCTAATAGCTCAACTCCCACCAGCGTAACTGAAATGTCGGCGTTGATAACTATCCCTTTGTCAAGTATTCTATCGACGACATCAAGCAGGCTTATTCCTCCAGTGCTTTTTGTCGGTACCATTTTTAATCCACCTCTTTGTCTAGTTCACCTAGCCTATATAAAATCCAACTACCTGAATCGTCTCTTTAGGTAATTTAAACCTATTGTGAAGAAAGCTAACGATAACTTCTTTTGCTTCACTTATCCCTCCCAGTCCTTGTTAACCCTCCTCTTCTTCCTCTCTCTCCAACGCCTCAATTACCGCCAATCTTTTCATCAGTTCCTGCTCTTGCTCACAGTATTCGGCTTCACTGATCTGGTCCAGATCTAGCTGTATTTGCACTTCTGCGAGTTCCATTCTAATTTTTGTTTTGTCCCGGTATTCAGCGTCAATCTGTTCGACAAATTTTTCTGCTAAAGCAGCTATGCCTGTGACCGGCGCATTTAAGGGAAAAAATAATAAAGAAGCTAACATAGCCTCACATCCTTTAGATTAACTATAATTTCTACGAAATTATAGGGCGGTATAGGACCAATATATTTAAAAAGAACCCCAGAGCCATAACTTTCAGCTAATGTATTGATCTTGGCGTCAAATTCATCTTGCCGGCTTTTCTCTATCAAAAAATTAGCATTAACAAACATATGATTCCCGTATAGATCATTTTCCTTTACCTCACAGGCGATTTTACTTAAAGGTTTCATTACTCCAGACTGGCATACTTCTTTCTTTTCCATCAAGGCGGCTTCGACCATGTGTCCTAATTCAATCTGCTGATTGAGGCTAAGGTGTGTCGGTATTTGAGATAATTTATTCTTGAGTTTTTTGATATCAGAATTTTCCTCTAATATTTCTTTAAACACCTGTTTTTCATCTGCCCATAAAACTCGTAGGCCATATTGATTTTTATCATTCATATGCTTAAGTAACGCTTTCAATTCCTTATATCGGGGTTTTAAAAGAAAATTTATGATATCGCTTTCGGTTTCAGTCACCGTACCAAAACGTACTGGCAACAAAGTCCGTTCACTTAATACCGCTTCCAAGACTTTCTGGTGAGCAATAGCATGTTCTCTGCTAACAGTATATTTTTTCAAATTCGATTCACTTACTACAGCCGCTAGGTCTTGATAATGTACGGTAAAAACCCTCTGTCCCCCGCCAATTGGTACAGCATCAAAAATAAGCGGCTCGGCGCTCTCTATGATACAATAAACATATTTGCTCGTGTCGTTGTTAACTGTACTCATCTCCTCCACTACAATTACCTTTTAACAAGCAGGAAGTCCCTGGAGTTTTGGGGCAGTCTCTAATTGTCCTCCGGTAATTTTTTTGAGTTCTATCGTTGTAAAGCTCTTTGACGGCAACGAACCAACCAGTTGAAAATCCAACTCTATACCGTAGTTTTGCAGCAAGGTAAGTTCGAAGTAGTACTGGTTGATAACTTACACTGATCTTTCATGCTGTGGTTTACCAATTCTTGATATTCCACCATTTTGCTTTTAATAAAATTTAAGTTTTTCAAGAGATTATTTCGTTTCTCATCCAGCATTCTCAGTTCCTGTTCCATCCGGCTCTTTTCCTTAGCCAATACATATAGTTCCAAATAATCTTTGCGAGTATTTTCCATTCGGGGCATGCTGGTAATTTTACGGACTATTGATGTTGGAATACAACGCATACCTTTTATTTCCGAAAGAGATTTCATAACTATTCATTCTCCTTTTTGGCAATAGGTTTGAATTAATGTAGAGATGTGATCTTTTAGTGGTCTTTGACTGTCAATATTGCAGGACCTGGTAATTTCCGAACCTAGAACCTCCGTACATATCTGGCAAAACATGTCATTCTGTGCGTCCACCGGTATGCCCAGGACATTAATGGACTTGGCGATCATAATGCATCCACGTACAGTAGGCGCAAATTCGCATTTTCCTGTAGCCCGAAGATCACGTACGATATTTACGATGCGTTTGGCATCGTCTAACGATAAACCGGACTTGCTCCGTGTAATAAGCACTTCCGTTTCCTTGTCGAAATAGTCTAGATCAATTGTAATCATGCGGTCCCGCAAGGCGTCCTGACTGCGATAAACCCCTGCGTATTCTTCCGGATTACTAGTAAAGATCGCTGTGAACTGTGGATGTACTTTCATGTAGTGTTCGTTTTCACTACGAATAATGGGGAGATCCAAAATCTGCTCCTGTAAAACCGGCAAAAGTATGTTATTCGCTTCAGGCCGTGAACGGGTAAATTCATCGTAAATCAAGGTATATCCGTACTTGCAGGCTACTGTTAACCGGCTATCTATCCAGCGTTGAAGCATATCTTCTTCGGTTTTGAGTACGGATTGTATAAAATTATCCATTACCTTGCGCACACGAAAACCACACCTGCCGCCAATCAGATCAGACGTGCTGAGTTCATCGTCACCATGAATAAGCATTACCGGCCTTCCCAATTTCCCAGATATATGCATAGCCAATGATGTTTTCCCGGTACCGGAGCAGCCACGCAAGTGAACGGCAAAACCTGCCTTGATATAGGCTAACGCCCGGTTAGTAATGCCATTTATATACTCACTTTCGATAAAATCCGACTGAGCAGTAGGTATTTGAAAATTGGAAGCCTCTTTAATAATCATCAAAAAATCACCCCTCTCTACTAAATGTAAATTTCCTTTCAATTTTTACATAATTTTTCTCTTTGCTTTAAAAGCGCCTTCACTTGTATTAAGCTCTCTTTGCTAACATGATATGACGGGTTATCAAATTTGTTCCTAAAATTCTACTTTTTTGCCAGGTTAACCATTAATCTGTTTTCTGCTGCGTATGATATGAATCATATTGTACAGTGCATTATAGGATATGAAGAATACTTTAATAAAATGATTAGATTAAAAACCGATTACGTATCATCATTTTGTTAGCATACGACATACAATGTAATAGAGTTTTCTCTACTATATTTTGTATCAAAAAAGGAGGATCCTTATTTATGCCCATATTAAAAAATATTGAAAGAGTGTTTAACTATCAAGCCAATACCATAGCTCCGCCCTTCCCTATCAATTTGCCTGCTGGCGGTACGGTATCGTTAGCCACCCTTGCCATACCTGTACGCCATGCTGCCTATCTGGTACGGGCCGTAATCAACTGGGGCGCTACTTTTACGCCGCTTGCCAGCCAGTCTACGCTTACCGCGCCTGGATTTGCCCAGGTGCAATTCCAGATAGTAAGAGACGGCACGCCTATTGAACTCGTAACGCAAACAGCAGGCCAGACTGGTTTCGGAATCGGCTTAGCTTTCACTACTGCAACCTCAACTTACGAAATTGCCGCAATGCAAATTTTGGGTACCGGATCGCTTTGTTCTTGTGTTGGAAATCCAATTTCCACATTTGAACTGCGTGCGACCAATATCACTTTGCAAGCACCGCTAAATATAGCGAATACTGTTTCCACTGCAATCGGGACTCCAGCAGCCGCCGTCGGTCTTGTATCTCTGACCGTCGAAGAAATAGAACCATGTAGAACCGATCCTGATAAAGCCTAAAAATCCATGCCCCTCAATCCTAAAACAAGCACAACCGCATGTTGCGCTTAACATACCGTAAACAAAGGCACTCTACGCAAAGCGGAGGGCGCTGAAAAGCCTACCGTTTTTTCAGGGAATTAAATAACTATATTGAAAAAGACGACTCAAATTCATTCTTTGAATGTTAGAGTCGTCTTTTTTTATCAATTATTTTGCTTTGTTACCTTGTTTCACTCCTGAATTGAATGTAATCAACCATCTACAAAAGACTACAAAAAGAGACATAATATATCTTATTATTAAATAAGTATATAAAATACAAAAAACTGTAAAAAAAAGAGAGGAATGTGGTTTCATTCAGCAGCTAAAAACAATACGCCTTCAATAAATTTTTTAATATTAACTTTGCCATGATAAGCACTCTTCCCTTGGATAGAAGCCATCTCGTGTCTAATTTCCTTAAAATCGAACAGTGCGCCGCTATACATTTCAAATTTATCATCGTGATAATCCTCAATCCCCATATTAGCCACATTTTGCATGGCTTTGGCAATAGCTCGCCTGACCCGCTGTTCAATGGTTTTAACATCTTGCCCAATAGCCACTGATAACTCCTGATACAGTTCATGCAGCTGATAAGTCTGATTCTGCCCGTGACTCAGACGAACATTGACCAACTGGGCTAACTGGTAAATATTTTTGGCCCCGGCTTCACTAATGATGCCCAGCTCTGAAAATATCCGGTTAATCCGGTTTCGTTTAGCATTGTCATCCTGCTCGATCGGCTTAGCATCAGGACTAACATAACGGGCCGTTGTTTGGGAAATCAGTGACATAACTGCCCGTAACTTCCTGCTTTCTTCCACCTTGCGGATTACCGAGGTAATCTCTAACACATTAATTGGCTTATGAATATAAAAGTCAATTCCGATCTCGTACGCTTTAGTAATCATGGGCTGACTGGTACTTTCAGAAATCATAATAAACGAGGTATCCATGCCTTTTTCCTTGAGTTTTCTAATTAATTCAACCCCGTCCTGCCCTGGCAGCAGCAAGTCAACCAAAGCCACATCTGGTGAATAGTCGGCAATAACGGCCTCGCCCTTGAGCCCATCGCCGCATTCTGCCACAACGGTTCCCAAATCATATTTTTTAATAATATTGCAGGTGATTTTTCGAATACTTACATCATCTTCAATAATGACAAACCGCATTTCCCCACCCCATCTACTATCTTACTATCCAAAGGCCTATGCCATATCATATATCTGTCAGTTACTGCGCTTTATAAATTGGCAAGCGGCAGCAATACCGTAAATACTGTTTTCCCTGGTTGGGATGTCAATTTTATTTCACCACCTAATCCTTCCGTTAAATTCTTAACATGACTAAGCCCCAGTCCTGTCGACATTTGCCCAGTTATTTCCGAAAACTTGGTAGAATACCCGGGAGCAAATATTAGCTCGGTTTCTTCGGGGGCAATGCCCGGACCATTATCGGCAACAATCAAAATTAAATTGCCATCACTGCATTGCCCTGTTACCGCAATAACGCCGGCAGGCAGCGCAGCCTCAATGGCATTGATAATCAGATTGTTCAAAATGGAAACAATGTTGTAATACTTGTCGGTGATTAATCCGCCGTTATAGTTAAACGTAATGGTAACCGGCTTGTTCAAACTACTAATGTATCTTCTGGTATTTTGCTCAACAATCTGAAAAAATTCAGAGACTGGCAGCCCCTCGTCGCTTACTGCTACATCAAGAATCTCTTCAATTCCTCTGGTTACACGGTAATAGTCCTTTTTGACCTCATGAATTTCACGGGCAATCTCAAGCGCCCGGGCGGCAGGCGAGTCAAGCTGTGCTAACTCATCAGGACAAGCCTTCTTGAGAGTTTGCGACAACGTATAGCTTTTTTCCATGACTAACTCAATATCTGCCGACGATTTTTGCAGGTAAAATAACTCCGCCCTAAGCTTAGCAATAATTAAGATTAATTCAGCATAGCGGGCCGCATAGTCTTCAGCCAGCACAAAGTCGCGATAGCGCTTTAGTAAATAATAACTGGCCGCCGTTAATACTGCACGACCAATCCCTACTCCCACTAAAGGGGGGAAAATAGTTTCCAGGTTGCGACCGACAGGTTCCCAGCGAATAATAAGTTCCACGCAATTACTGGTAATATCACAAAGGCTTAAGAGCAGAATAAGAGCCGGGATACTGCCAGTGTGATCGCGTATCTTAAAGACCTTAAATAAGAGTCCGTAGGCCAGGTAAAACCCAAAGGACGGCAGGTTATGCATAAAGACAATAAACACTGTATCATCAACAAATGGATATTTTAAAGCTGTACGAAGCAAGAGAACCAACGCCCCTGATAAAACCGCGACCCGAACAATAGGCAATCGCTTAAAATACAACAACAGTGTGGCCAGTACAACCACACTTAGCGTAAACCGGAAATACCCGTCAAAAGGATAGGTAAATAGCAAGCCTGTTATACTAACCAACAATACAACATTAGTTATCATAATAAGGGATACCCGCTCATCCTATTCTGACAAATGCCAATAAAGGCCGCCAAAACTCTTGCTGTTACCCCCCAGATAACATAGTGATTATATTGGTAGAAAAGCACCGAATATTTAGCGCGGCCCCGGTAGCCCCGGGGATACTCAGGCGACAGCAGCTCAAACGGGAAACCATCCAGTGGCTTGGTAGCTGTCTCCATAAACGCTGTCTGAGGTTTAGCTGCAAGCAAAAAATCCAGCGGCACAGTAAAAACCTCGGCTACTTCATCCATATTGGGTACCAATGGTATGTCAGTTGTTATATATACTACATAAGGATAAAGAATAACACCGATAGGACTGACTAATAAATCCAGTGCTCCCAAGGCCGCAATATCGCCCTTTTTCACCCCAAGTTCTTCCACCGTCTCCCGCACTGCTGCTTCCAATGGACTGCTATCCCTGTTCTCGATACGACCACCGGGAAAGCAAATGTCGCCAGGCTGCCAGTTTAGTTTTCCTGAACGCACCTCAAATAAAATCGATGGTTGTCCAGCTATCTCAATAAGCGGTATAGTAACAGCAGCTTGCAGATAATCCTCTGCATTGGCAATTTTCCCAGATTGACTGGGTAATGCACCCGCCAGGGCCCTTCTCACAGTATGAGTATCCATGGCTTCACCCCTTATTAAAGCTCTATCTTTCCTTCTAAGCCAGGTGTAATTATCTTTTTCCCATCAGTCGTAATAAAAATAGCTTCCGTCCCCGGATACTGCTTAAGCAGCTCTTGCCCCTTTTCAACGCCCAGCACAAATATGGCAGTACTTAGTATATCCACATTGTTCTCTGCTTTTGCTACGATAGTGACACTGGCAACTCCTTGTGGCTGATATCCAGTATGAGGATCAATAATATGTGAATACCGTACACCATCTTTGATAAAAAAACGTTGATAGTCGCCTGATGTCTCCAGCACATCCCAGTCAACTAGTGCTAATTTGGCAGCAATACCTTCAGAATCCCGCGGGTCCTGTACACCAATACGCCAAGGCTGTCCGTCCGGGCGCTTACCGATAATCCGTACATCGCCGCCAGCGTTTACTAATGCCGACTTGATCCCATGAGCTTTAAGAGTGTCAATGGCTTTCCTGTCGGCATACCCCTTGGCTACTGCCCCGAGATCAATTCGCATGCCGGGCTTTGGCAAAAACACAGTATTGGCCTTGTCATCAATCTCAATTAGCACGAAATTGACTAATGGTAAAAGCGCTTTAATCTCGGAATCGCTAGGCACAAACTCCCCTTTATGGCCTACACTCCATAATTCCGTAAGCGCACCTACACTTACATCCAGCGCACCATTCAGCTGCTCAGACCGGCTGCGCGCCAGCTTTAGCATGGCAATAACATCTGGATCAACCTGCACCTTTTCTTTGCCTGCCGCTTGATTGATCTTAGACACTTGGCTGCTCTCATCAAAACGATTTGTCAACTCACTAATCCGTTTAAACTCCGCAAATGCCGCCTTAACACCCTCCTCATCGCTATTACCATACGCCGTTATCTCAATAATCGTATCCATAAGAAACTGAGTTTCTTTGTACGGTTTGGCAGCAAATGGGCTGCCCGTTGAGCAGCCTGCACCAACAACAAGTAGAAAAATCAGCAATACACTTGATCCTACACGACTTAATACATTCATAAATTGCAACCTCCGGACACAATATAATGGTTAGTTCTCCCCTAGTATTCATTATACCATCGAATTGCGCAACAGAAAGAGTATCCTGTCATTAACGTACAAAATTCAAAAAAATCCACCTACTTAGCAGGAATAACTCAACTTATATAGAATGAATCTCTATAGATGAAAATATTCACAATGCAGTGTGTCATGAAGATGCCTGGGTTCTGAAGAACCGGTGAACTGTTTTTTCTACACAATTTGATACCGCTGAACAAGGCTACGAAAGTCTCTTCCTGGCAGCAATGACCAGGGTTTCTTAGTAGTCTTTTTTTGTCCTCATCATTACCCTTTAAGTTAGTAATTAAATTTATTAGGAGTGATTAAATCATGCATATGGCAGACGCACTTATTTCCCCGGTCGTTGGCGGGGCTATGTGGGTAGCAACAGCTGGCTTGGCCGCTTATGCTGCAAAAAAAGTACAAAATGATCTTGATGATCGTAAAATCCCGCTTATGGGAGTGCTTGGAGCCTTTGTCTTCGCCGCCCAAATGATTAATTTTACTATCCCTGGTACAGGCTCTAGTGGTCATATAGGCGGCGGACTCTTGCTCGCCATCTTATTGGGACCACAGGCCGCTTTCTTAACCATTACCTCTATCTTAACCATTCAGGCCTTATTTTTTGCCGATGGCGGTATTTTAGCACTGGGCTGTAACATTTTCAATATGGGCTTCTTGGCCTGCTTCATTGGCTACCCGCTTATTTATAAACCCCTAACAGGTGAAACCCCTTCACAAGGACGCCTATTCATTGGTTCGGTATTAGCTGCCGTAATTGGCTTGCAACTGGGGGCCTTCGGCGTTGTATTGGAAACCCTCTTTTCCGGGATTTCCGAACTACCCTTTAGCACCTTTGTTCTTTTAATGCAGCCTATTCACTTAGCTATTGGCCTTGTTGAAGGACTGGTTACTGCCGCTATCGTAATATTTATTATGAAAGAATCACCGGAAATTTTGCTGAAAACAGCTAAAGGACAACCTTTTGGCGCTATTTCTATCAAAGGAGTATTAGTTACCCTGCTTATTGCCGCCATGCTTACCGGCGGTGCGCTAAGCTGGTTTGCTTCCGCCAACCCGGATGGTCTTGAATGGTCTATTGCTGGAGTTACCGGTGAAGATGAATTAAAAGCTCCGGAAGGAATTCATGGCTTCTTTGCCGAATTACAAGAAAAAACCGCATTTTTGCCTGACTATAACCTGAAGCAACCAGAAAAAGAAAAACCAGCAGCCACCGAAGCTAAAGCAACTGAAGAAAATGCCGCTTGGCCAGCTGTTGACAGTGGCACTTCCTTTGCCGGTATCTTAGGATCACTGTTAACATTAGCCTTTGCTTACTCTATTGGTAAAGGCTTACGGCGCTTCGCTAAGGAATAATTCAAATAGATTTCCTATGTATATAACATGTTAAATCTTTGCAGGCGTGTGGTGTGTTGGCAAAAGCAGAAGTCAAACGCTAGGGCGGAGCGTTGTCAACACACCACACGCCTGTATTCGTAAACTTCTTTAGTATAGAATATATATGCTTGTAAAAGAGGTTGATTATGCTAAAAATTGAAGCAAACTGGATAGACTTACGCTATCTTGACGCGCTTTCCAACCAAAACACCTTTATTCACCACCTCAACCCTTGCGTCAAGCTGATTGCCGCCCTTAGTTTTATCATTGCCGTTACATCTTTCTCCAAATATGAAATTACCGGGCTCTTTCCTTTTTTTCTTTTTCCGGCAGTCTTACTTTCCCTAGGCAACCTCCCTGTTGCCCCCATATGTAAGCGACTGCTGCTAGTAGCACCCTTTGTCCTGTTTATCGGCATATTCAATCCGCTTTTCGATCATACGCCAATCACTAAATTCGGCTCTATCGTCATTACCGGTGGCTGGGTTTCCTTTTTTTCTATCACCATCAGACTATGCCTGACAATTACTACCGCCTTGATTTTGGTAGCAACTACAGGAATTGATGCCCTTGGATCGGCATTACTCAGGATTGGCGTACCAAAAATTATTGTTGTTCAGTTGTTATTTATGTACCGCTATTTGCATGTTTTAGTAGATGAATTTGTGCGCTCCACGACCGCCTACAGCTTACGCTCGTTCCATGGCGATGGGGTTCAGTTCCGGGCATGGGGTTCACTCTTAGGTCAACTGTTGATTCGTTCCGTTGACCGGGCCAACCGTATTTATCAATCTATGCTTTGCCGCGGCTTTGACGGCGAAGTACGGCTGATGCGTACCAGCACTTTTACCCTATCAGACATAGGCTATCTTACCTTTTGGCTGGTCTTTTTCGTACTAATCCGCTTTTTTGATGTTCCAGAACTGCTAGGTAAATTACTCTTGGGGGTTTTCCAATGAGCCATCATATTGTCGAACTAAAAGATGTAACCTATACCTATCCTGATCAAACAGAAGCCCTTCGTGGCCTGTCTGTCCGTATTACCCACGGCGAGTCAGTTGCCATCGTCGGCGCCAACGGCTCAGGAAAAACCACCTTGCTTTCCCATCTGATTGGAGTACTTTTTCCCACTAGCGGCTCAATCAATATCGGCGGTTATCCAGTAACGAAAAAAACCTTACCCCATGTGCGCCGCGCCGTCGGTATGGTGTTCCAAAATTCCGATGACCAGCTATTTATGCCTACAGTATATGACGATGTTGCCTTCGGTCCCCTGAACCTGGGGCTCCCCCCCGAAGAAGTTGATGCCCGCGTAATAGCTTCCCTAACTACAGTAGGAGCATTACATCTTAAGGATCGCACGCCTTACCGGCTATCAGGCGGTCAAAAACGTTCAGTAGCTATTGCCACTGTCCTGGCCATGGACCCTTGCATTTTAGTCATGGATGAGCCTACCGCCGGCCTGGACCCGGCCGCACGACGCCAACTTATCAACTTGCTTAAAACCTTTGAGCATACAAAGATTATTGCTACCCATGACCTGGATCTGGTTTTAGACCTCTGTGCCCGTACAGTCGTGTTAAATGCCGGTACAGTCATTGCTGACGGCCCCACGTTGGACATCTTCAACAATGAAGAACTTCTCAATGAAGCGCATTTAGAAAAACCTTTCCGCATGCAAGGCTGCCCTATCTGTCATCCGCCAAAACAGTAAACTGGTTTAATAAGGCTAAATAATGAAAAAACCCCATCATAGAATTTCGGTATATTCCAAAATTCAATGATGGGGTTTTTTTGTGTTGCATACTCGACACGGCCAGTGACAGACCCCGAACCTAATGTTCATTCTGCCACCGAACGGCTATGTATACTTAATTCATGTATTCATTATAACATCTGTGTATACAAAAATCAATCTAAATCTTTGGGCAGATGCGAACTGAAATTTTTCCTTAAAATACAAAAACCGCCCACTGTACTTGAGTAGTTTTGGTACAACCAAAACTACTCAATTTTCATGTTATACCCAAATAGAACAGGTACTACTTTAGAGCCGGCTTTGTTAGCAAATCAGCAGGTTGAACTGTCATCACCAATGCAGCTAAATAATAGGATAATTATAATGATTATTATGACCCAACTATTGCCGCCATGGCCACCACAACCTTTACCAAAACCAAAACCCATATATATATATACCTCCTTTATTATGTAGTGGGGAGATATTATATACTATGATACCGGCGAGATTTTGCTACTAGTTTCGCTTTATTATAAGAGGATCATATCCCACGCTGGGGCTTAACTGTATTATTACACTGCAGTTTTTTCAACTTTTACCGCACATACTTTATATTCATAAGTTTTTGTAACTTTATCACCGCAACCCATGGTGACCTCATTAGTAGGACATGCGTGGTAATGGAAAGACATCCAGATTCCACCAGGCAATACGTCAGTAGTTACCCAAGCTCTAGCTTGTACTGTACCTCTGCGCGATGTGACTGTGATAAAATCCTGATCAGCAATATTTAGACGTTTCGCATCATCAGGATGAATCATAGCACGTTCTTCAGGGCGGTATTCTGTCAGATGTTTGGAATAACCAGCCGTAGTTAAACAATAATGATAAAGAATACGTCCCGTAGTAAGCATGAAAGGATATTCAGCATCTGGCAATTCAGCAGGCGGCTGATGTTCGATAGCTTTAAACACACCTTTCCCACAGGCAAATTTGCCATCGACATGGAGATACTGACTGCCCGGATGTTCTTTATCCGGTACTGGCCATTGCAATCCGTTCTCATCAATACGCTCAAAGGACAGACCGGCGAACATCGGACTTAATGAAGCCATTTCATCCATAATTTCACTGGGGTGGCTGTAGGACATCGGATATCCCATTTTGTTTGACAAGTCTCTTATAATTTGCCAGTCAGGGCGACTGTTGCCGATAGGCTCAATTGCTTGGCGAACTCGCTGCACACGGCGTTCACAGTTGGTGAATGAGCCATCTTTTTCAGCAAAAGAAGCTGCTGGAAGTATGACATCAGCCAATTTTCCCGTCTCAGTCATAAAAATGTTTTGCACTACCAGAAATTCAAGATGCTCAAAACCTTTTCGTACATGGTGGGCATCGCCATCCGACCGTATCGGGTCTTCCCCCATAACATACATAGCTTTCAGTTTACCAGCAATAGAGGCATCAAACATATCAGGCATCATCAGACCGACTTTATCTGACAATTTTACACCCCATGCTTTTTCAAATTTTTCCCGTACTGCTGCATTTGTGACGGACTGATAACCGGAATAAACATTAGGTAAAGCCCCCATATCACAAGAACCCTGTACATTATTCTGTCCACGCATCGGGTTTACACCTGAATAAAGTTTACCCACATTGCCAGTTAACATGGCTAAGTTAGCCAAGCTCATAACGTTATCAGTACCACAAATATGTTCGGTAATACCAAGTGTATAGAATATGGATGCCCGTTCAGCAGTTGCATAAATTTTGGCTGCCTCCATCAGTAAATGCTTCGGCACACCAGTTATATCTTCCACATATTCCGGGGTATATTTCTCAAGGACATCTGCCATTTTATCAAAATCAGTTGTACAAGAATTAATAAAATTCTGATCATGCCAACCAGCTTTGAGAATAATACGCATCATGCCATTAATAAGAGCTATATCCGTACCTGGCCTTAGTTGCATCCACACATGGGCTTTACCTGCCAGTTCGATCCTGCGTGGGTCGGCAACAATCAATGTAGCACCGTTACGCAGAGCTTGACGTATTTTAGCGCCAATCACCGGGTGAGCTTCTGTAGGATTACCGCCGATCAAAAATATCACTTTACATTGAGGCGCTTCATTAATAGAGTTGGTCATTGCGCCAGAACCAAATGAAGCTGCCAGACCGGCCACAGTAGGAGCGTGGCAGATACGGGCGCAATGATCAACATTGTTCGTACCAATAACTGCGCGCATAAACTTTTGCATGATATAGTTTTCTTCATTTACACACCGGGCTGAACTGACAGCCGCCAGCGCATCGCTGCCATACGTATTTTTTATTTCCTTAAATTTAGTAGAAATTAAATCAAGCGCTTCCTCCCAGGATGCTTCCACGAATTCGCCATTTTTCTTTATTAACGGTGTGGTCAAACGCTCAG
Source organism: Sporomusa sp. 246TCP1 (assembly GCF_057319775.1). Classification (NCBI taxonomy): domain Bacteria; kingdom Bacillati; phylum Bacillota; class Negativicutes; order Selenomonadales; family Sporomusaceae; genus Sporomusa; species Sporomusa sp. 246TCP1. Next base: position 4,302,764 of record NZ_CM170492.1, read on the forward strand.
GACTATGAACATAATCGGTTCCAAAACGTCCTTTTACACAGGTTAGTCGTCCATTGACCACACTTGTCAGGTTGGAAGTCACGCCAATTAATTTACCGTCTTTGACATTTAGATCATAATTGCAACCAACGCCGCAGAAAGGACAGGTTGTTTTAACCTTTTTATCCGGCTTCCCTACGCCGTTCATTGGCTTTTCTGTTAAAGCACCTACTGGGCAAGCAGATACGCAAGTGCCGCAAAATACACAATTGGAAGAGTCAATCATATCGGTATCAAAAGCTGGCGCTACCTTGGTATTAAAACCACGTTCAGTCCACTCTAACGTGTTACAACACTGCATTTCCTTACAAACACGTACACAGCGTCCACACAGGATACACTTATTGCTGTCCCTAATGATGAAAGGGTTGCTGTCATCAATGGCAAATTGGCGTCGTTCGCCTTCAGCTTTAATTTGTCTAACACCAAATGCGCTTGCTAAAGCTTGCAATTCACAATCCAGATTACGCTGGCAGGAAAGACATTCTTGGGGATGATTTGCCAGCATCAGTTCGATGACACTTTTTCTCGCTTCACGAATAGCAGGAGTATTAGTGCGCACAATCATTCCTTCGGCTACAGGATAAGTACAGGCCGTAACTAATCCCCGTGCGCCTTCAACTTCAACAACACATACCCGGCATGACCCTTCCGGAGTTAAATCGGCGAGATGACATAAAGTTGGAATGGTAACACCCGCTTCACGCGAAGCTTCTAAAATCGTGGACCCCTTACATGTTTGCACTGTCTGACCATCGACAGTAATGGAAATCATTTCCATTATAGATATCACTCTCCTTAAAATTTATATAATAATTGCATATCTCCTAGAGTGTACAAGTGCCCTAGTGAGATAAAGCAAGTTATTCGAACTTTGAAAGAGATTTGACCTTCCATAAGGCTCCTATAGACAGTAGGTAAAATAGGCAAACAAAAACCACCCGCAGCAAGGAGCCTAACTATTAAGTAATTATCCAGGAATATTCTCCACGCATAGTGAAAAATACCACTACTGCCACCTGCTTGTATACGTTTATAAAGTATAACTTTACAGGATAGACATAAAGGTAGGGTTGCTCCTGGAAATTACAATAACACTCCTTTACCAACGGGAGGCGTAACAGTTTCCCACTACCCCTGCGGTCATCAAATCATGCTCTTGCAAGTTTAGATAAGACAACTCGGAGGTATCCGCATTTCCATATATTTTATTTATATTTGTTATATTATTTTTCTATATATATATTTTTTATATTGATTATATTATTTTTATTTATATTCTTTTTGTAAATATTCAATATAATTTTTAAAATTCCTGCATATTATGTGAAAATAAATACAAATATTTTGAATTCTAGTCCAAAATAACGCCAGGATATCATTAATAGCTTGACAATTCGCCAAAGAAAAAGCTGCCACACTAAGTTACTTAGTGCGACAGCTTTTATTTGTAAGTATTGACTTAATTAAATATAGGCTTAACAGCTTAAACTATCGTCATCACCGCAGCAGCATAACAGTAAAATTATGATGATGATGATCACAACCCACGAACTTCCACCACGGCCATGGCTACCACAACCGCCAAAACCAAATCCCATTTTATATTCCCTCCTTCAGCTTAGCTATCCATATAGGGGTTTATTCAATGTATAGTATGCTGGTAGCTATTATTTAGTTACTGCTGTAGTGTTTGTTTTCTTTTTTCACCTATCCTTATTTAAATAACTGCAAGTGCATCTTACTGATTCGCTACCTCTTATTGGCATACCGGCAGTAGAAATAACTCTTCTTCCCGCAAATTTTTTAGATATCTTTTGAAATAGATAAATAGTAAATTGCCCTTCTACATCTTTTTTCAAATCCATCTCTTGATTTGAAAGTAGTGTTCCCTGAGTATATCCATCTACAAATGTATAAACATTTTGTCCATACCATGATAATAAATCCATCCCTTTTTGAGTGATTTTCTCTATTGCATGCTTATGAAGATAATGCCTGATATGAAATTTGTTAGGATTTTTGTCAAGTGATTGAATTGCTTCATTAGGAGTCGATATAAATAACAAGCCGCTTGGCTTGATACTTTTAATTATTTCCTCTAGTAAACTATCGTCATCCTCTACGTGTTCTAATGATTCAAAGCATGTAATCGCATCATACGCTTGAGTAGGAAGAACAAACGGAAATAATTTGTAGCAAAAAAAAATATTAGGTAGAATATAATGCTCATTTGCGAAATCAATTGCCTCTCTAGAACCGTCTATACCATAAACAACCACTGTGCCTTTTAAGCTATTCCCTAAATGAAAAGCACCATATCCTGTCCCTGTAAATACATCTAAAATTGATAAACTTCTCTTTTTAATTTTTCTAATTGTTTCACCAGCAAAAATATATCTTGCTAAATGGTCATACCTAATTTCATCAAGTGTTACGCCAGTTTGGCGCTCGCCACTATACAATGAATAATCTTTCACTACTAAACATCCTCCATCATCAACATTGGGGCAACTATACATTTTATAGTATTCATACCTAGATCGATATGTAACAATGGTAAATAAACATAATGCCAAAAGCCCCGGATAGCGTGGGGCTTTTGGCATTATGTTTATGTAATTCAGTTGTTATCTTTATACGCTCTCTTGCTATGTAACACTCACTTAGCCTAAATCATATAGTATAAATGAAATTACTTTTAGTGGAGTAATGACTTTATTACTAATGCGGCCGTATTAGTCCTACTCCTAGAAAAAGAAGGGAGGTATTTTGTGCAAAAGGTTGCGTTGATTACCGGAATCACTGGGCAGGATGGAGCTTACCTGGCTGAGTTTTTGTTAACTAAAGGATATTATGTACATGGAATAAAACGCAGAAGCTCTCAGTCTAATACTGATCGGATTGATCATTTATATAAAGACATTCACGAAAATGATATTCGTTTTTTTCTCCACTATGGTGATCTTACCGACTCTACAAATTTAATTCGTATCATTCAACAAGTTCAACCTGATGAAATTTACAACCTGGCTGCGCAAAGTCACGTCCAAGTTTCATTTGAAACTCCGGAATATACAGCTAATGCCGATGCTGTTGGAACTTTAAGGCTACTCGAGGCCATTCGAATCCTCGGATTAACAACAAAGACCCGGATATATCAAGCATCCACTAGTGAGTTATTTGGGAAGGTACAAGAAACACCCCAAAAAGAGACGACCCCTTTTTATCCGCGTAGTCCATATGCCGTCGCTAAAATTTACGCTTACTGGATAACAGTAAACTATCGGGAAGCTCACGGGATATACGCATGTAATGGTATTTTATTTAATCATGAATCCCCTATCCGCGGCGAGTCCTTTGTAACCCGTAAAATCACCAAGGCAGCAGCACGCATTAAACTTGGCTCACAAGAAAGCTTATATCTTGGTAATCTTGATGCCAAGCGAGACTGGGGCTATGCCGGTGACTATGTAAAAGCTATGTGGCTGATGCTTCAACAAGAGCAGCCGGAGGATTATGTTATTGCCACAGGCAAGTCTCATTCGGTACGAGAGTTTGTAGAGTTAGCGTTTAAAAATGCCGGCATTACTATTGTATGGCGTGGCACCGGATTAGAAGAAAAAGGAATCGATCCGGCTAGCGGCAAGGAACTTGTCCATATAGACCCTCGCTATTTTAGACCAGCCGAAGTGAATCTTTTACTAGGTGATCCGACCAAAGCAAAAGAAAAATTAGGCTGGACATCGGAAACCAGCTTCGAAAAGCTTGTAAGTATGATGGTTACTGAAGATCTAAAAAATGCCGAGCGGGATTTATTATGCAAGAGAAACGGTTTCAAAGTTAGTAATTGGAGCGAGTAAGAACAGTGCTATCAGCAAAGTATGAAGTTACTCCTGTCGAGTAAAAAAGAAAGGAGGTATTTTGTGCAAAAGGTTGCGTTAATTACCGGTATCACTGGCCAGGATGGAGCTTACTTAGCTAAGCTTCTGTTAGATAAAGGATATTATGTGCATGGAATAAAACGCAGAAGCTCTCAATTTAGCACAGATCGGACTAATCACGTATATAACGGCATTAACGATACTGATATTCGTTTTTCTCTTCATTATGGTAATCTCACCGATTCTATAAATTTAATTCGTATCATTCAACAAGTTCAACCTGATGAAATTTACAACCTAGCTGCGCAAAGTCACGTACAAGTTTCATCTGAAACACCAGAAGATATAGCTAATGCTGATGCTATCGGCACCTTAAGACTACTTGAGGCCATCCGAATCCTCGGATTGACAGCAAAAACCCGTTTTTTTCAAGCATCCACTAGTGAGTTATTTGGCAAGGTGCAAGTAACGCCGCAAAAGGAGACGACACCTTTTTATCCTCGTAGTCTATATGCCGCAGCTAAAATATACAGTTACTGGATAACAGTTAATTATCGGGAAGCTTACGGGATATACGCATGTAATGGTATTTTATTTAATCATGAGTCCCCTATCCGCGGCGAGTCCTTTGTAACCCGTAAAATCACCAGGGCAGCAGCACGCATTAAGCTTGGCTCACAAGAAAGCTTATATCTTGGAAATCTTGATGCCAAACGAGACTGGGGCTATGCCGGTGACTATGTAAAAGCTATGTGGCTGATGCTTCAGCAAGAGCAGCCGGAGGATTATGTTATTGCCACAGGCAAGGCTCATTCGGTACGAGAATTCGTAGAGTTAGCGTTTAAAAATGCCGGCATTACTATTGTATGGCGTGGCACCGGTTTGGAAGAGAAGGGAATAGAGCCGGCTAGCGGCAAGGAACTTGTCCATATAGACCCTCGCTATTTTAGACCAAATGAAGTATATCTTTTACTAGGTGATCCGGCCAAAGCAAGAGCGAACTTAGACTGGACATCGGAGACAAGCTTCGAAAACCTTGTGAGTATGATGGTTGCAGAAGATCTAAAAAATGCACAACGGGATTTGTTATGCAAAAATAATTGAATTTCAGGGTTAGCGACTGGAGCGGGAAAGGTAGAATATGGTTGTGGACTTTCTTGTTAACGAGTAATTGCACTTGATCCAAAAGCAGTAGATAAACCAAAAGCTACAGCCAGTGTCATCCCAAGATTATGTAACATATATTGAAGTAGACACTACTTAGGAGGGATTAAAATTGTCAACTTCAACATACATTCCCATGCTCCGGAATGGCTCTTTTGCACACACAGAAGGTTTTAACACAACTGCAAACAGCTTTGCCTCTCATGCCGAGGGGTGTGTTACAGTGGCCGGCGTAAACGAAACGGAAGGCAACGCGGCTCATGCCGAAGGCTGGGCTACGACGGCCAGTGGCTGTGCTTCCCATGCCGAAGGATCAGGAACAACAACGGGAGGGTTGGCTGCCCATGCCGAAGGGGAAAGTACCGCAGCCAGTGGCTACTGGTCTCATGCGGAAGGATATAGCTCAACAGCCAATAATACGGCGGCCCACGCAGAAGGCTGGTTCACGACGGCCAGCGGCAATGCCGCCCATGCTGAAGGAGCAGAAACAACAGCCGGAGGTCAGGCTGCCCATGCCGAAGGACTGAACGCCTTGGCCAGCGGTTCCGGCTCTCACGCCGAAGGCTCTACCTCATTGCCACGAGCCGGTGCACCTGTTATCGGTACCCGTGCTTTGTCCAGAGGATCACATGCCGAGGGGTTGGCCACGACCGCGGGAATCGATGAAAACCATGGTGAGGGCGCTCATGCCGAGGGCCTAGTCTCAACTGCCGGCGGCGCAGCCTCCCATGCTGAGGGAAACACCACAACAGCGAGCGGCGAAGCTTCACATGCAGAAGGTTACCAAACAACAGCCGCCGGTTATGCTTCCCATGTCGAAGGCGATTATACTGTAGCTAGCGGAAACTCCTCCCATGCCGAAGGAACTTATGATACGGCTGATCGAACAAAAATTACCAAGGCCTTGGCGCGGGGATCTCATGCCGAGGGAATTGGCACAACAGCGGGAGTGGATAACGATAACGGTCTAGGGGCTCACGCCGAAGGCAATACAACAGTGGCCAGCGGCAATTATTCCCACGCCGAAGGCCTTAGCACTGCCGCCAGCGGTAATGCCTCGCATGCCGAGGGGTACAACACAACAGCTGGCAATAATGCTTCTCACGCCGAAGGCCAAGGCACGACTGCCAGCAATGAGGCTTCCCACGCCGAAGGCCAAGGCACGACTGCCAGCGGTATGGCTTCTCACGCCGAAGGCCAGGGTGCAGAAAACACTGGCGCATTGGGTCAAGCTTCTCACGCCGAAGGCCAAGGCTCTACCGCCAGCGGTATGGCTTCACATGCCGAAGGAAACACCACAACAGCCGACGCTACGGCTTCGCACGCAGAAGGCATAGGCACGAGCGTCGCTAGCGCTGCGACAGCCGCCCATGCCGAGGGAAACGCCACTCATGCCAACGGCCCGGCTTCACATGCAGAAGGCCAAAGCACTACCGCCAGCGGTAACGCTTCTCACGCCGAAGGCATAGGTGCAGAAAACACTGGCGCATTGGGTCAAGCTTCTCACGCTGAAGGAATCAACACTCTTGCCAGCGGACCAGCTTCTCACGCCGAAGGCATAGGCACAATAGCCAATAATGTTGGCGCTCATATTATGGGGCAGTATGGTGAAGCAGTTACTGCATTTTCCTGGTACCTGGCCAACGGTACCGGATCTGATAATATGGGTATAGGTGCGAAAATTATTGGCTCAGATTCCTCTGCTGCTGCTCCGTACACAGGTCTAACTAACGGCTATATTGACGGTACATGGTTTACCGGCGGTGCCGACTACGCGGAAACGTTTGAGACGACCGACGGTCAGACGATCACTCCCGGATATTTTGTCACACTGGACGGCAAAAAAATCCGGAAAGCTGAACCTGGAGACTATATTCTGGGAGTAACCAGCATCAACTATTCCGTGCTGGCTAACAGCGGGGAATTGCACTGGAAGGACAAATATCTTACCGACGAATGGGGACGGATCCAGAAAGAGGAAGTTGTCATACCGGCAGAGACAGATAACACTGGCAATATAATCATCCCCGAGCACACAGAAATAAGACCGGTACTGAACCCGGCCTGGGACAATACCCAGACGTATATCCCCCGCCTGCAGCGGCCTGAATGGGTGCCGGTAGGTTTACTAGGGCAGATCCTGGTACGGCACGACGGCACCTGCCAGGTTAATGACTATTGCAGCGCCGGCAGCGGCGGAATTGCCACTGCTGCGCCAAATGGGTACCGGGTACTGGAACGCGTAAGCGACACGCAGATTCTGATAATGTTCCGCTGATAATCGATAATACACTGACCTTACGTGCAGCTTTTCAGATCACCTTTTTAGGGCTCGATAAACTATAGTTTATCGAGCCCTATTCAAAACTTTGTCCAGGTAATTTGCAAAGTGAACAATATCATATTCCGTGACAATCCGATTGATAGCTTTTTCTCTAAGCTGTTGCCAAAGCTCTTTATCAGTATACAGACGCCTGCACTGCTCGGCAAACTCTGCTGCTGTATCCCCAACCAGAACCTCTTGTTCATGCCGCCAGCTCAGCTGCTTTGCTAAAATAGGTGTTACCACAACAGGAATTCCATGCGCAGAAGCTTCAAGTACTTTGAGAGGAATGCCTGCTGCAAATCTCGTCGGCGCAATAAAAATCCGGCAATTATTATACCAGTCTGTAAGGTCATCAATAGTGCCTAACAGAACTACGTCAGGAGAATTAATTTTTCTGAGCGCTTTTGCTCCATTTTTACCTATTAAATATAACTTAACCCGTTCCTTGCGGACGGCGTTGATCAACGGTAACACTTCGCTTGTAAACCACATCACCGAATCAACATTAGGCGAGCCGTCTTCCTCCAGACATCCTACAAACAACATATCCTTTCGTTCTTCAAAATTTTTAAGCGTTGGGTTAGCCGCTAATGCATGACCTAAAACATGGACATCATTATATCCGGCATTTCTGAAATACTGTGCTTCTTGATTAGATACAGCTAGAATGGTATGTGAGACCTTAGCCAATGCCAATTCATTGTCAATGCATTTGGCCGCTACCTTTTCCGGTATTGACTTTCTTTGTATTTTTAACCTCTGAATCTCCCTGATTGACCAAATTGCTTCGGCATCATAGATTATTTTTAGTCCGGAAAATAAACCCGGGCTTTTGTTATACAATTTATTTATTTTCATCATATTTGGTGGCCGGCTAATAAATAAAACATCATAATAACCAGCCCGGTCTGTCAGGAAGCGTTCCAGTTTATTTATGCCATACCCCCGTATAACCTCAATCGTGTCAGGAATAGCTTCATAAATATCCTGCCAATCATCTACTAGATTAGGTTGGTATAATGGATAAAAAGTAATAAACCAGCCATTTTCGGTGATTGTCTGTAAGATTCTTTTAGCTCTTGGATAACCGGCTCCTAAATTTTTCAAAGGAACACGATCATCCATAAATAACACGCGCTTTATATCAGTAAGACTTTTATGTGCTTCCATTATCTCTCGTCCAGGAGCAGAAATTTGATTTACATATTTTTTACTAGGAAAATACTGATCCTTTTCTCGCATTTTATCTAGTCCTTTTCCTCTCTATTCGACAACCGTAAGGTTGTCATATTTTTTTTACCGACTCACAGTATTCAAATGTTTATATTCTTATATATATTATTCATATTTGAAAAACCTGTGAATACTGGGAACCGGCTTTCCCTGGACAATGGCACTTATTCGCACGCTTTTGTAATTAACGCATATACTGCAATGTACCAGAGTTTCACCTGGTGCCCAGTACCCCTCGTATCCCGCTTCCTAATACAATCGTCCATTTTTAGGTAAAGGAACTGATTATATGTCGAAAGATAATATGGTAATTGACAAAACCGCTTTCGGCAGCCCACACAAGAACCGGCATATTATCGGAATTGACGGGCGCGTTTTTAGTACAGAGGCTGCTGATCGCGGCATGGGTAGGTATGTACGTGCATTAATCGACTATTTTCATGCCTCCGGCCATGTTATATGTTTGATTTTATACGCCAATAGCCGTCTAGCTGAAGATGATCCCCTTCTTACAAAATGTTCTTTCTCTCATTGTATCAATATTATTCCAAATCAATTTGGCAAAGAAGACATTCACATTTCATCTTATGAAATCGAAAAAGCTGCCAGAGATTTCAACTTCGCGATATATGTTGATGCTACGCCCTTCATTCTACCGGCACGATTTGATATTACGCACTGCGCCACACTCTGTATCGCCTATGATCTTATACCGTTACGATACCCGTCCTATTATCTACGCTCTCCCGTACTGGTTGAATGTTACCACAATAGTCTGGACCGGCTGCGTAAGGCTGATGGGGTTATCACAATTTCTGCAACCGTGAAAGAGCACCTAGTGCGCTATCTCGGATTGGACAGGGAACGAATTACGGTTATATACCCAAACCTGTCACCGGAGTATCAAGTCCCCTGTGCCTCAGACAAGACTCTGCGGCACGACATATTTTCAATCCTAGGCTCGCATAGGTCAAAAAATACTACGCAAGCTCTTGCATTACTAAAACAAGCCTCCGAAATAGCAGGTGAACCTGTCAATATTACTACGCCAACTAAGGACCAGTACAAGGCTATCAAACAGATTACCAGCGCTGGTCTGTTTAACGTAGACTGTGCAATCACAGAGGCTGAAAAGCTGCGGTTACAGATGAATTCAAAACTTGTTGCTCATCTATCTGTCGATGAGGGCTTCGGAATACCCTTCCTGGAGGCATTGTTTCTGGAAGCAAAGGTTTTCGCGATCAATATACCAATGAACAGAGAAATCTTAGAGACGGGAGGCGACTTCACCGGTGCTTGTTTTCTTCACTCATCACAAAGCAGGAAGCTAGATGAAGCTAGCTTCCTGCAATTTATGACCACACCAGCCAGGTCAGAATATTATAGTAAACTGCGCAGTTTTTTTAAATCACATTGGGAACAGGCTCCCCGTATTCTTACTAAAGCTTGTGAAGATGCAGTCAACCGTTTTTCGGCCTGGAGAAATGACATGGCCGTACGGGTTGTCAGCAATACACCTGCTATCTTTTGCGGTGTTGCTGACTATTCTTCTGCTATTCCGGCAGGTGTTGATAAACAAGTACTTTTCTATACCGCAGACACGAACGCTAAAAAGCTGCCGGCTTATCCGAATGTTCGGATCAAAAGTTACAAATCGTTTGCTCTCGATATCCCCGACTTTGATAATCCTGTTATTTATAATCTGGCAATCTCAGATAGCCTTGGCTTTGGGGTGGAATTGCTCCAGAAATTCGGTAAAGCTTCCGATATTGTCGTTGCTCACGATTTGGTTTACCTGTTTGGTTTAGTGTACTATTTCTATTGTTCAGGAAAATTTAGTGAGTTATTTACTACTTATACCATCGGTTTAGACAGTGCTTTAATTCCGCGCATACAAGCCGCAACCGCGGGAGGCTTAACTAATCTGGAAAACTTTATGCCGATAGAGCAAGCTTTTAGTTCAGCCTGGCTGAGGGAAAAAGGCAGCCATTTAATTTCACATTCACCCCTGGTTGAGAAATGCCTGGGAGAAGAGATCGGAATAAATACTACGTTTGTTTCGTCAATAAAATACATTCCCATGGGTATTGATGACCGGGCCATTCCACAGCTGGTCCGGGCAGCGCGAAGCTGGAGGCGTTCTCATGGTATACAGGAGCACGATGTTCTAATTGGTGCCTTCGGTTCGATTGTGAAAGTCAAATACCTTGCAGAAATTGCCGAGGGAATTGCAGCCTACATTGAAAAAACACGCAACATTACAGCAGTATCCCGGCGCATCTTCTTCCTGCTCAGCGGTAAAATTGTTGATCAGGAGACTTTTGGACAAATTAACAAACATTTCATTGCAAAAAACTTAAAGAATAGACTGATCTTCGAAAACTCTCATGACGAAATGGACTTTGACACCTTGTTAGTGGCGGCTGATACCGTCGTCGCTTGTCGAAAGCAAGAGCGAGTACACATGAGTCATGCTCTAGTGCGTGCTCTTTCGCTAGGGCGACCTATTATAACAAACCGCCAAAGCGGATTCGGGCTGGACAATGAGCTCGTGCTTAACGAAAATGGAATAAGTGCGTCGATCGAGATAGTGCTGGATACAATTATGAGAACACCTGAGATGCTGAGAAGCCTCTCAATAAAAGCGCGAGAAAAGTTCGAAGCCGATCATCGTATTGAGAATATGGTTACAAACTTCTTGTTAACGAGTACCTCATCTTGTGGGGAAAGCGGTAGATAAAATCAAGGCAACAGCAGTGTCACTCCAAGATTATGTAACATATACTGAAATAGACATGACTTTAGGAGGGATTAAAATGTCTACCACAGAAAACACCCCGATGCTCCGGGGTGGCTCCTTTTCACACACAGAAGGTTTCAATACAACTGCAAACAGCTTTGCCTCTCATGCCGAGGGGTCTGTTACAGTAGCCGGCATAAATGAAACGGACGGCAGCGCAGCTCATGCCGAAGGTTGGGCTACGATAGCTAACGGCAATGCTTCTCATGCCGAAGGATCAGGAACAACAACTCAAGGTCTGGCTGCCCATGCCGAAGGGGAAAGCACTGCAGCCAGCGGCTACTGGTCTCATGCCGAAGGGTATAGCTCAACAGCCAATAATACGGCGGCCCACGCCGAAGGCTGGTTCACGACGGCCAGCGGCAGTGCCACCCATGCCGAAGGATCAGAAACAAATGCCAGCGGTCAGGCTTCTCATGCCGAAGGCTACCAAACGATATCGATCGGCAATTATAGCCACGTAGAAGGATATGTCACTGAGGCCAGCGGTGAGGCTTCCCACGCGGAAGGCGAAAACGCAACAGCCAGCGGTGAGGCTTCCCACGCAGAAGGCGGAAACGCAATAGCCAGCGGTGAGGCCTCCCATGCTGAGGGAAACACCACAACAGCCAGCGGTCAGGCTTCCCACGCAGAAGGCGGAAGCACAACAGCTCTGGCCGCGGGTTCCCATGCCGAAGGGTTTGGCACGACGGCGGGTGTGGATAACGAGAACGGTCTAGGGGCTCATGCCGAGGGAAACACCACAAATGCCTCGGGCGGGTATTCCCACACAGAAGGCGGATTCACTAATGCTCTGGCCTTGGGTTCCCATGCCGAAGGGATTGGCACAACAGCTCTGTCCGCGGGTTCCCATGCCGAAGGGTTTAGCACAACAGCGGGTGTGGATAACGTTAGCGGTCATGGGGCCCACTCCGAAGGCCTTTTAACACTAGCCAGTGGCACATATTCGCACGCCGAAGGCCAAAGCACAACTTCCAGTGGTATCCGTTCCCACGCAGAAGGCGGATTCACTATTGCCGATGCCCTTAACTCCCATGCGGAGGGTTTTAATACGAATACGCTCTCTTTTACCGGCGCTCATATTATGGGTCAGTACGGTGCGGCAGATGCTCCATATTCCTGGTTCCTGGCCAACGGTACCGGTCCTGATGAGCTCATGGGCTTAGGTGCCAAAATTATTGGCGTAGATTCCTCTGCTGATTCTCCGTACACAGGTCTGACTAACGGCTATATTGACGGCACGTGGTTTACCGGCGGTGCCGACTACGCAGAAATGTTCGAGACGATTGACGGCCAGACGATCGCTCCCGGGTATTTTGTCACACTGGACGGCGAAAAAATCCGGGAAGCTGAGCCTGACGACTATATTTTGGGGGTAACCAGCATCAACTATTCCGTGCTGGCTAACAGCGGGGAATTGCGCTGGAAGGACAAATATCTTACAGACGAATGGGGACGGATTCAGAAAGAGGAAGTTGTTATACCGGCAGAAACCGACGACGCAGGCAATGTGATCATCCCCGAACACACAGAAATAAGGCCGGTATTGAACCCGGACTGGGACAGTACCCTGACGTATATCCCCCGCCTGCGGCGGACCGAATGGGTGCCGGTAGGTCTTTTGGGGCAGATACTGGTGCGGCACGACGGCACCTGCCAGGTCAATGGTTACTGCAGCGTTGGCAACGGCGGAATTGCCACTGCCTCGCTTAACGGGTACCGGGTGCTGAAACGCGTAAGCGACACTCAGATTCTGATAATGTTTCGTTGATAATCGATAATACACTGCCCTTACGTGTACGCTTTTAGCTTGCCAGTGGAGTAACTTATCAATCTTGAACAAGGTAAAGTAGGCTGGGGGTACGGAACCACTCTCAGCCTCTTTCCGTCTATAAAAGTAGGCCAAAATTCTATAACAAATTTAGGAGGCAGCCATGAACTATTCAAAAGTAATCGATTTAAAAGATTTTGAGAGTTCTCATTTACGGCCATTATTAGAACAATTCGCCGCAGTCGAGATGCAGCGTTTTGGGATTAAGGATCCCAAGGTTATTCCGGATTCAAAGCATTGGGAATGTGCAATGGCGATACGAGCTTTTGAAGAATTCGGCTTGATCAAAGAAAGAAATACCTTTGCCGGGATCGGGGCTGGCACAGAGTTAACCACTTTTTTTCTGGCGTCCAGGGGCTGTATTACGTTTCCCTGTGATCGATATATGGAGAATACACCCTGGTCAGACGTATCACCCATCGGCATGATGCTTGAGCCGCAATGGTATTCAGAATTAAAGTTTCCCTGGGGTCATGTAATTCCCGTAAATACAGATGCACGCAAACTTAGGCTTCCCTCTTCCTTTTTCGATGGCATTTACTCTTCGGGATCGCTCGAACACTTTGGCTCATTAGCTGCTGTCGCAGCTGCTACCCAGGAAATAGCCAGAGTACTAAAACCAGGCGGCTACGCGTCAATTTCTACCGAGTTTCGTTTAGAAGGCCCCGAGGACCGTCCATGGTTTGATAATAACTGTATCTTGTTTACACCACAGCTAATTGATGATTACATTATTAAGCCGTCAGGATTAACGCTTGTCGGGGATCTTGAGACTATCCCTTCTGACGAAACTTTTTATACACGCCGGCGATTAGTTGATTTTCTTGAATCAGCCCGTTCGATTCAATCTTTGGCCGATAAAGAAGCGGCATATCCGAATTTAGTACTTTTTCACGAAGGATTCCTTTTTGGTTCCGTTCATTTGTTATTAAAAAAACCTTATAATTGGGCTGTGACTCTACCTGCAGGATCTGACTCTTTTGCTAAAGAGATTGCTCGTAATAACGAAAATGCCCATTATGCCCTGACCCGTACCTTTATAAAAAAAACCTCCTCAAGCAAAGGAGAATGACTTGAGGGACACAGAGGAACTCTCAAAAATCGAGTGTTCTTAGATCTTAAAAACAACAGTTACGAGTTTTAACAAAAAGGGGATAGAGAGATGGACGATCTTTACATTTTATCTGATGGTAGCCATGATATTGTTTTTTTTGTTAACAAAAACAGTACTGATCCCATTTCCAGAGAATTGAAAGCAAAAAATAATGCACTCTTATATCAATCAGTTCAATTACTCAACTTTTACAATCCGCATGGCATTTTTCTAGATATCGGGGCTAATCTTGGAATTTTTTCATTTGTTTTTGGCGCAAATGGCTATAAAGTTTATGCTTTTGAAGCTAACACTGAAAATGCAGCGCAAATGAAAAAAGCGCAAGAGCATAATCAATTTGACGTTACAATTATACCAAGTGCTGTTACAGAAAAAAGCGGCGTATATTTCTTTCATAATGACGGACCTTTTGGTCACCTAGTTAATTCATTCTTTAATCATGAAAATGACTCCCTGATTAATGGGATTAGCATTGACGACTGGAGCCAGCATATTGATGCTGCCAGTGTAAATTTAATCAAAATAGATGTTGAAGGATCCGAGATCGAAGTAGTCAAGGGAATGTCACGCTTTTTAGAAACCGCCAGCTATCCGCCAATATATACTGAGTTTAATGGGTGGTGCCTATCTTGGTCACAGCGAACAATGGATGACTATTTTGATTTTTTTTCAAACCTTGGTTATCATCCCTATATTATTAAAAATCAAAACACGGTTGAGAAAGTAAATTGTCGTTTACAGCCTAAATGTGTAGTGGATTTTCTTATGATTCATGAATCTAATTTATCAATCTTAAATGGGAAAACCATCTTGGAAGGCAGCTCCGAAATGGATAGTTTGTTTTTTAAAGAGGCCAGAAAAAAATCAGATCCATGTGAAGTCTATTATTACGCTTGGACTATACTGAATGTTGAAAAACTGCAGCAGCATGCTAAAATATCTAGTTTCTTAGACCACCTGAAAAGATTCAACCAGCCATATTGTGTGGCAATATATAGCAGCCTGGTAAGCAAACTGGAAAGCAACTAGCCTTGTATTGTTAGCACTATATGAATTAATCAGATATTCTGTTGTGCTCAGGTAAAGGAGATTTTATGATGAGAGCAGGTCTTCCGAAATCAAACCAAGTTGTGTTCTTGGGAGATTTTTTGCGTTCACCTCACACTCACTTCGCTTTTCGAGTCCTGTATAGACTATTAAGTAACCCTATCGCCTTGGCAACCGGTATAATGCCTAAGTTCTTCTATTCGCTCACCAGTGATTTCAACAGCCATGTTAAAAAACTTGAGGAACTGGAAATATCGACTACTCAGTCCTGGATTCAGCTTCAGGAAGAAACTGTGGAGCTACCCCCATGGATTCAATCATTATTACCATCTGAAGGTGATTTGGTTATAGGGTTTGAGATAGCCCCAAGTATGTGCAGGTGGCTTTCTAAGCATGGTATTCCATATATGAACTTCTTTGTTCATCCCGTACGGTTTCTACCTGATCTTTTATTTGCAGTTAGCACAAATAATGATGCTATAAGTAATGTCTTACATCGATGGTCATTTCAGCTCGATTGCGCGTATGATTACGCGAATGTACTGCGGGCTTTATGTATTGGGGATATAGCGGATCAGGCCTTTATTCAGCCGGAATCGGCAATGTTTGTTGGACAGACGAGCAACGATGCATCTGTTATTCAAGCTGGTAGAACGGTCAAGGTGCGAGACTATTGTGCGAGGATTCAAGAGCTCACAGCGCAGTGTTCCGATATCCTTATTTGTCCCCACCCGTTAGGCATGGCTGATCAAATGATTTATCTTCTTCGTAACCTTGGCAGGGGGTCAATCGTTAATTTCAACAGCTATTCTCTGCTAAGTAATGAAAATATCAAGCTTGTCCTGACAGTAAGCAGTTCACTGGGTGTAGAAGCGAAATATTTTAATAAAGACGTGCATTTTATATTAGGAGAGCCATTAAGGCCTGGGGGGGCTATGGTCGCCAGTGATGCCAAAGTTTATCCTCTCGGGCATTCTATCTTAGCAGGGGATTTTTGGAAACAAATCTTTGGCCATAATCGGCTTATGTCAAAAGGTAAATGTGCTAACAGCGAGTTTAAGGCACCCAATCTTTTTCGCAGCCTGTTCGGCGCTTGGGGGTATGATCAATTAGATCCTATTTTGCGACGCAAGGTGTCTGTTCACTCGACAGTTGTTCCCCCCAGACCCTGGAAGCAAATTAATTACAATGATTTACGCAAGCAAGTCACTACAATAGATTTTCGGTCCTCTGGGAATAGTTTTTTATACACCTGCGACGGATTCCGCGCTGCGGAGGACTGGGGCACTTGGGTAGATGGGTGCTGCGCAGAGCTGATTATACCCTCTGAAGCGATATGCCCTCCTGCCTTCATTCAATTTAAGTTACAGGCATATGTCAATTCCTTGCTGCCGCAGCAGCATATTAAAGTAACTGTGAACAATCAAGCAGTCACTGAATTTTTCATTAGTTTGAGCGATAACCAGCCATTTTTGATTAATTTGGCATTACCGGAACAGTGTGATAAATTTTATCTATTACAATTTGAAATACCTAATGCTAAGTCACCGCAAGAGCTTGGGCTATCAGACGATGCCAAAAAACTTGGGCTCGGATTTATTGAAGCCGTTTTCATCTATAGGTAAATTGACATGAGCACAGAAGAAGGAGGGTCGGATGCGAATTGATCTGCAGGAGGCACAAGCATCAAACTCAAACCATAATCCAGAGGCCTGTGCCGGCAAATATTATACGCAAAATCAAGCGGAGAAAAGGCCATCCCGACAGCTGTTAGTAGATATATCAGCATTAGTCCAACTGGATTTAAAAACTGGAATACATCGGGTTACCAGAAGCATATTAAAAGAATTACTGGAAAATCCACCTCAAGGATATAGGGTTGAGCCAATTTTCGCAACTAATTACAAATTAGGATATCGCTATGCAAGGAATTTCACATTACGCTTCCTGGACTGTCCGCGTAAATGGATAAAAGATGCCCCCATTGAAGTGGCACAGGGAGATGTTTTCCTAGGTCTAGATTGGCAACCAATAATTGTATTTTCCCAAAGAAATTTTTTAACCGACATTAAAGGATTTGGCGCGCACGTGTATTTCGTAGTGTATGATTTACTGCCGGTTTTAATGCCACAAGTGTTTGCTAATAGTGTATCTACTGCCCACAATAGATGGCTTCAAACGATAACCTCTTTCGATGGAGCTATATGCATCTCCCGCTCGGTAGCTGATGATCTGCATGAATGGATGAACAACAACATGGTCAATCGTATGCAACCGTTTCCTATTGGCTGGTTTCATCTTGGTTCTGACATAGAGCGATCTGCACCAACGTTTGGTTTGCCAGGTGATGTAGAAATGATCCTATCTAAGATGGCGAAGAACCCCAGTTTTTTGATGGTGGGTACTATAGAACCACGTAAGGGACATTTACAGACGCTGGCTGCTTTCGAAAAACTTTGGAATGATAACATACAAGTCAATTTATTCATTGTGGGCAATTTGGGCTGGATGGTGGATACGTTAGTGAACCGATTGAGAAATCATCAGGAGTTAGGAAAGCGACTGTTTTGGTTGAGGAACGTCAGTGACGAATATTTAGAAAAGATCTATGGTGCCGCTACTTGCCTGCTTATTGCTTCTGAAGGCGAGGGGTTTGGATTACCGCTTGTTGAAGCTGCAAGGCGCAAGCTGCCAATTATAGCACGTGATATTCCTGTGTTTCGTGAGATTGCAGGACAGCATGCTTATTATTTCACCGGTTTAGATGAGAATAGTTTAAGCGAAGCACTTGTGCAATGGATGAAGCTCTACGAAAAAGAGATTATGCCATTATCCGGGGATATGCCGGTGTTGTCGTGGGCTGAAAGTACTACAAATCTTCTCGATGTTTTGTTACATGGAAATTGGTATATTCATTGCCTTCATTGACCATACCATCCAAGTGGTGACGCCGTTGGTACTACTGTTGTGCAGTAGTACCAGCGGCGTCTTTTCCTTTCTTGCTATGTTATGGTCATTTCAAAATATCTCTTCATTCTATACGCCAGTTTTTCGTTTTGCGCAATGGCAGCCTCAGTAGTAATAATATCCTGATTCGTTGGCTTAATTTTACTATCTATCCGTGATATTTCATCAATCAGCTTTGAATAGCTATTACAATCTTCCTCAACTTTTTCTTTATATATTTTCTCTAATGCCGAAATCGCAATTATTGCAGATTTATCCCAACTGAATTGTCTTGACTGATTTACTACATGTTGTTTAAGCGATTGCCAGAATGATGGATTTGTAAGTACGCGCTCAATCAAACAGGCCATACTCTCTGTTGATGCAGGATCAAAAAGCGCGTCTTCTCTACCAATAACCTCCGGAATGCTACTTGTAGAAGATCCTATTGTAGCCGCACCGCAAGACATTGCTTCTAAAGCAGGTAGACCAAAACCTTCATGAAACGAGGGGAAGACGAATAAGTGACATGATGAATAAAGTATCAGCAACTCCTCGTCTGATACGTAGCCTGTTAAAACCAAATCATCTTGATCCAATCCAGCTTTGGCTGCAACATTACGTAAGATTTTTCTCTGCTCATTACCCAAGTTACAAACTAGCACCAATTGATACTCTTTTCGCAAAGCTGTTGGCAAAAACCCGAAAGCCTGGATCAAACCTTCAAAATTTTTGCGTGGTTCAAACACACTCGTATACATAAGAAAACTTCGCTGTATACCAAAGCGAGTACGTAACATTAAAATAGTTTCGGCAGATATATCTACCTTTGAAAATGCAGCATCGGCTGCTGAGGATATACTAATAATTCGTTCTTCTTCAATACCAAGTTGCTCATGGGCTTCTTTTTGAGCCGATTTAGAAATTGCCAGCAACAAATTCGCCTGTTTTAAAAATTCTAGTTTTCTATAGTACCATTTTTTTGCAGATCCCCCGGCAAGGTAGGTCTTGGGATACAGCAAAGGAATAAGATCATAGAAGATTACAGCAGTTTGAATTTCAGAAAAAAGTTTACCTACTGAAGAGATTGTATTATTCGATGCCCCTTCAAACAGGCTACTCACTAGTAAAATATCAGGATCAAGATCCTTAATGAGCTTTTCTCGCAGCAACTCTGAAGCAAGTACTCGCCATTCATTTTTTATATTCAATTCATTAACAGGTCCTACTGCACCAAAAACCATAATATGATGCTTAGGGAGAATTCCAGTAAATGACTCTCTAATTTTCTCAATTGTATCTGGGAAAAGTTCATTTAGTAAAATAAAAATTTCATGAGTTCCACGATTACGCACTATCGCCTTAGCTAGTGAAATACTATAGCGACCAATTCCACGAAAGCGGCTTTCTGATTGTGCCCCCTGCAAGTCAATAACAATTCGCATCAGCATCCCTCTTCATTACGCCGGTTTATCTTAAATCTCTGCCATACTCGTTTAAAAATAGTTGGCGATAGTTATGAAAGTCATTACTAACAAGTGTCAGCCCGCAATCGTGGATGCACCACGGTTTATTCTGCCGAGGGACGATTACCTTATAGCCAGCTCGTATAAATTCTAAACTTTGTGATAGGTCATAAAAATGCCAGCCGGTGAAAATATCCTCGCGCCACGGTACATCATATTGAGTTATCATAATAAGACCATCTATACATTGTACTTCTTCAAATTTGGATTCTACGTTTTTAAATGATAATAAACGCATTATCCCGATATGACTTTCATATACTTTGCCAAAGTTATCGCGTGACTCCCACCAGACACCATTAAGAGGAATCTGGGCACTACCAACGACTCCAATCATACCTACTTTTTCATCGCTAAAAATAGTTAAAAAGTCGTGAATAAATGATTTATTAATAATGAATACATCTTGATGCAAATACACCTTATATTTGGCATCATTATGACAGATAGCTCTATTGTAGCCATTTGCCATGGAATCAGCATCTTTTATGGAGAGCGTTTCTATCTCATAGCCTGCTGGAACATCCAGCAGGCTAATATTGGACAGACATTTTCGATAGAGTTCATCACTATTAACGCAGGTTATGAAACAAATTTTACTTGCGTTCATGGTTACCCCCTTCTAGGTTTTAACATAATCTTTAAAACTTTAGTTTGCCTGGTCCCCCTCCCCTCTTTAGCTAAAGCTGGAACGGCTTAATCCAGATCGACATTGAAAGTACGCCCAAACGATATCACTGTTAGTAGCGTTCTGTTCTGTTATAACCGGTATTTCAGCAGGTTTATGAGTAATAGGCAGGAGAGAGTATAACGTATTTAAATTCTCCTGCCATCCTAAATAATGGTGCTGAAGTAGGGCAGATTTTATATGATTCCCTTGGTTAGCACGGTATACTTCATCATTTACTAGTTTGTCGATAATCGTCAACAGCTCTTCACGAATAGAGAAGTGAGTCTTTACAATATCTGGTGCTATGTCACCACTAAAATGTGCGGCAAAATCTGTCGCCAAGCCAACAACCGGAATACCCAAAGCACCTGCTTCAAGTGCTGCTGCAAGCGACCCTACAGGTAGCGAATCTAAATATATATCAGCCGCACTGTAGAATTTATTCAAATTCTGCTGGATATCGAAAACTCTTATTCGTCCATTACTTAGCCGCTTGAGTTGTGTCCACTCTCCAATATCAGAGGGCCCTACGACTAAAATCTCAATATTTGGGTGTCTATTAATCAACTCTCTAATCAAATGCGAAAAGCTATATTCTCCACAAGCTATCAATTGATGGGGTGAAGCAATTGTCAAGAAGACTATCTTGTCCTCGTCTATTCCTAACTCCCTTTTCGCGGTTTGTTTATCAGGTAGATTTTGCGGTATGCTCAAAGGAATCGGTAGTCTAAAGGAATTATTCATGTTTCTGCGGGATAAAGTTATTTCTTGACCAACCTCCCTATGATCAGCTATTATGTCTGCTACACTCATGCCGATAGTAAAAGCATGGTCCGCATGATTGACAAAAACCACGGGTCGATCGCCTACAACACCAAAAGCTATCGGTGCAACCGGGTCATGGGGATGAATATGCAAAACAATTACATCTGCCCACATAGCTGCTGCATTACGCAGTATTTTTGCCTTTTTACACAGACTATACTTGGCAGTGTCAAGGGTAGTGTACCAGCCGCCAGAGTAAATTGCTGCGTCTTTTAACGATTGAGGAACAGTTGTACTATTGAGAGTAACTATTACAGAATGAACTGATTGAGAATCCATGCATATCCAGCGCTCTATTGTTCTAGTGTGACTACTAGCTGCGTAACCTTGACTTAATACATGCATAACATTTCTCTTCTCTGTATTTCTGGGTGGTACTTGTATAGCTGCTCGACCATTTAGTTTGTTTGCAATTTCGCGAAGAATTAGTTCTAACCTTGGCGAAACGAGAAACCCTGGATGAGAGTGATATGCATAATCTGCTGCTTGTTTAACTAATACCGCGGCCTTCTCTAAATTGCCTGACAACAAAGCAAACTCAGCTTTGTCTATAAACGAAAAAAATTTCCTTCTTGTATTTTCTATCCAGAACTGAAAATAGCTATATTCATATTGATAAGAAAACCAATTTCTTACCATTAGGTCTTGGGTAAGCTCGTATGGCGCAGCCAAGTGCGGAGGCAAGCCCCATTTTTCGATAAATTTCTGTCTGTTAGTTTCCAATAGGTTGTTTAATTGATTAGTCTGTTCTCCAAAAGATACACTGCCAAAATGATGAATAAAAGTATCCCGGCATAAGACTAAGCGATAACCGGCGTTTCTAATACGCAAGCAATAATCGTCATCTTCGTAATTTCCAGGTGAAAATGCCTCATCCAACAACCCAATCTTATTGATTATTTCAGCCTTAACTAACAGGCAGTAACCAACTAACCGCGCTCTATCTTCCCAAAGTTCCGGGTTAGAAATGTTCACCTGTGTGGCAAACCTTATCATTTCTTCCACACAGGCATATTCACAAGGAATGCTTTGAAAATTTGAACACGAGTTGGTAACTGCACCAACTGCACCAATATTGCTGGAACTATATAAACACTTGGTAAGGTTAGTTAACCAGTTGGGCGTCACAATAGTGTCATTGTTTAATAAGAGAATACTATTTCCCTTAGCCACTTTTATGCCTTGATTGCAACCTACAGGGAAACCGGTATTCTCACTATTTAGAATTAATCTTATATCTTGCTGGCCTTGCAACCACTCAACCGTGCCATCGGTTGAGTGGTTATCTATAACAATAAGTTCATAAGAGTCCGGCTGTGTATACTGTCTAATACTTTCAATGCAAAGCTTGTTATACTCTAGCTTGTTGTAGGTTATGACAATAATACTGGTGAGACAGCAGTCCACTCTGAGACCTCCTCTAATTATAGGCTTTAACACAACTCTGGAATTTAAGTTAATCACTCTCAGAAGGGCTCAATATTCAGTTTACTTTGCAGAAGTTTCCGGTTGTGGTGAATCATTGGATTATCGGGAATAAATTTTGCCGCTTTTTCATTGTGTTCGTAAGCTAATTTGTAGTCTCCAAGGCGTGAATAACATACGCACAGCTGAAGATGAGGCAACCAGGTTTCACATTGATTATTCACTAACCCCCATGAAGAATTAGCAGTCTTTAGATGGGTAGCCAGTGTATACCAGAATATAGCCTGCTTTATTCGATTATTATTAAGATGATTAAAACCCAGCCGGCAGCAGAAATCACTTCTGGGAGTACTATATTGGAAAGATTGGTATATATACTTAAGCTCATTTTCTTCGTCATGAAGCAAATAATAGCAATCAGCTAAACTGGCACAGGTAGCAATTTTCTCTTCAAACGCTCCTTGCTTAGTTTCTAAGAATTTTTGGTAACACTCAATTGCCCGGTTATAGAGATTATGTTCTCTTAACTCATTAGCGTAATAGTATAGATCTCGCGGTGAAAATTCTTCTCCTTTTAATTGCCGTCGTTCATAGATTTTAAGATTGCGATCACTATCGTGTTTTAAGGGCTTGTGGGCTACGGCAATTCCTGTATCTAAATGAGTGCCTTTCGCGTCTAAAAATTCGTGAACCGCTCCCATCCACTGGTAATTTTTTTCTCGCTTAACTAAACGCTCCCTGCGTATTTGACAGGCTACGTTTCCACTTGGATCAAAACTCAAATAATAAAGCATAGTAATGACTTCAACTTCCCGACTGAGAGTTGCTTTTAATTCAAGTAACTTTTGACGGTCTTGGTCAAAAAGAACATCATCCGCATCCAGCCAGAGAATGAATTCTTGTGTTGCTTTACTAAAAGCATAATTACGAGCTGCAGAAAAATCATCTATCCACTCAAAGTCATAGATGTTATTGGTAAACTGGCTCACCAGTTCTTTTGTTTTATCTGTTGAACCTGTGTCTACTATTATGATTTCGTCGACAATTTGCTCAACCGTTCGCAAACAACGCTCAATTGTAGCCTCCTCGTTTTTTACAATCATACATAAACTAATAGTTATAGGTGTGTGGGATTGCTTAGCACTATCCGGCATGTTACTACCTCCTCAAAATATATGCTTCTAATTACTTTATTCCTAGCGACACTGAGATGTGAAAAATAAGCTGGTCCCCACTACATGCAGAGGACCAGCAAGTTACAAAAATTTATCTCACAAGACAATATGACATTTCTCAGGGTGATACATATATTACAGTGTGCAACCTGATATACAAAATAAAGAAATCTATTTTTCATAAGCACTTAACTATAGTGTTGCATAGTATATAGTAGGCGAGAGCCAAAAAAACATTTTAAGAAGGAGAGATTCAATTATGCCATTTTGTGGAAAAAAGGCAAAAGGAAAAGGATTTAATCTTGACTGCGTATTAGGAAACGCTGCTATTACTGTCGTAACCTGCTGTGGTTTTATATTCCAAGGAGTCGTTGTTGAAGAAGACGACGATAAAACCCGTGCGCAATACGGCTGCCCGGTTGTTTTCCCAGCCATGACTATGGGCTATGACAAAGAAGAAAAAGACTGCAAAGATGACGATGACAAAGATGACAAAAAACCTCATTGCCCCAAACCGGTTGAAGTTGATGTTGATGTTAAATGCGTTAATGACCCCAAATTTATCTGCCTGCGCCTAACCTGCCCGCCTGCTTTTGTGTGCTGTCCTACTATTGACCTTACTGTTGTTGCTACTCTTTTTGCCTCAGTTATTGCTGTAGGAGTTACACTCGGAGGCGTCTTTACTCCTCTGTTTAGTGAAGATGACACTGTATTAATTGGCTTAGATGAGATTGCCGCCATCGGCCCATCTGTTGCTTGTTTTGCTTAGATTAACTTGCTTTCTTTAACAACGAAGCCCCGGTCTCCGGGGTTTCGTACTTACAAACGTTAGGTAAGTGAACGCGGTATTCCGCTTATCTTAAAATTGGAAGAAAGGAGTAATGTAATCATGACCCCCGGAAATGAAGATAGGTTAAATTTGGGCTGCCTGGTCGGAAACCTAAGTGCAACTATTGTCACTAGATGTGGTATCGTATACCAAGGAACAATTGATGATTGGGATTGTGGTCGGTTCACAAATTCCCGCCCTGATAGTCCCGCATCAGATTCAGATGATAGCCAAAAAGAAGAATCTACAGGCCTACGTATAGGAGACTGTTGTGGTCCTCGCTTTATTCGCATGACGATAGCATGTATTCCCGGAAACATCTGCTGTCCGACTTTTACCGACGACCCAGTTAGCGCCTCAAGAGTTACACCGGTACTCGGCTTCACCGGAGCCCCCGAAACACTTTATACAGTGCCTTCCTCCATTTTAATTAATTGGGATGATGTTTCCTCAATAGGACTAACAAGCGGTGGCGCTTGTCTCACAGACGAATAGCATAAAGCCACGATGCCGGGGCGCGCAGACGCACCGGCTTTTTTTATTAGTTTCTATAATACGCAACCGAACATAATAGTTTGAATTAATATCTAGTTATAGTAACAGAAGTCCTCCTGAAAACATAATATAATACAAATAGAAGATAAAAGACATTTCATAGATAAGGAGGAACCATCATGAGTAGTAAGTGTGTTGATGTTACAGGTATTACTCCGACATCACAGTTTCCAAATTGTCCTCCCCGACATCCCTTCACTGAATTCTGCGAAACTGATAAATTATGTATGCCACACCCCAATCCTAACATCCGCTATGTGTTGGAAGTGTGTGTAAACGTAGTCATTTGCTCAGCTAAAATTATTTGTACCCCTGTTGGGAACAAGGTTGTTGTCGAAGGCACAAAACAGATCAAGGTTACTTTTGCCGCGGATGACCCCTGCCAGTCGGTCCATTGTGCCCATTTTGAAATTCCCTTTTGCAGTTTAATATTATTAGGCCCGATCAAGGATGAAGTAATCCAAGTATGCTCGGCAATAGAAGATATCTCTGTCCGCTGCTTAGATTGCAGATGCCTGATAGTAAACACAGTCATATTTATCTGCCCGGTATTTGAAGAAGCATACAATTATTGTTCCCACCCACATGATGACAATGCCAATTACCACTTCTAGTTTGCAACAGTACTTAGTAGGTAGCTGCCACAAGAACTCTAGCCCTTACCGTAAACAACTAAACAAACTACCTACTTTATCACATGAAGATAGGAGGAGATTTGAATATGGGACGTACTCAAATTTCCGTAAACGGTATGCTCACCGTACCCAAACATAAGCCTAATATTCAATCCATACTTCGCACCTCAACAACTACAAAAATTGATAAAACTATAACTATACGGAAAAAGATTTTTTTTACTGGACATGTATGTATCCGTATAGAATATGTTGCATGTTCGTCTGACCACTCACAACCTATACACTTCCTCCAAGCTGAGATACCGTTCAACGGTTTGCTGCTTCACCGGTTTGCTCGTGAACGTTTCAATACTTGCCTGCAAACTAGAATTAGAATTTCCGAAACTGAAGTTGTTAATTCACGAATGATTAACACAATAGTACTATTAAAACTGTGTAAACTTAAGTTTTCTCGCATCCCTAAACACTCGCAGCAAAAGTGTTCTAAGCCTAGTCATGGAAGTCTCTGCAAACCTAATTACAGCTGCGACTGCAAGCCTCATCACAATGACGACTGCAAACCTCATCACAATGACGACTGCAAACCTCATCACAATGACGACTGCAAACCTCATCACAATGACGACTGCAAACCTCATCACAATGACGACTGCAAACCTCATCACAATGACGACTGCAAACCTCATCACAATGACGACTGCAAACCTCATCACAATGACGACTGCAAACCTCATCACAATGACGACTGCAAACCTCATCACAATGACGACTGCAAACCTCATCACAATGACGACTGCAAACCTCATCACAATGACGACTGCAAACCTCATCACAATGACGACTGCAAACCTCATCACAATGACGACTGCAAACCTCATCACGACTGCGACTGCAAGCCTCATCACGATGACGACTGCAAGCCTCATCACGACTGCGACTGCAAGCCTCATCACGATGACGACTGCAAGCCTCATCACGACTACGACTGCAAGCCTCATCACGATGACGACTGCAAGCCTCATCACGACTACGACTGCAAGCCTCATCACGATGACGACTGCAAGCCTCATCACAACTGCGACTGCAAGCCGCCCTCTTACGACCAGGATTGCAAGCCTCATCACAACTACGACTGCAAACCGCCCTCTTACGACCAGGATTGCAAGCCTCATCACAACTGCGACTGCAAGCCGCCCTCTTACGACCAGGATTGCAAGCCTCATCACAACTGCGACTGCAAGCCGCCCTCTTACGACCAGGATTGCAAACCTCATCATAACTGCGACTGCAAGCCGCCCTCTTACGACCAGGATTGCAAGCCTCATCACAACTACGACTGCAAGCCGCCCTCTTACGACCAGGATTGCAAACCTCATCATAACTGCGACTGCAAGCCGCCCTCTTACGACCAGGATTGCAAGCCTCATCACAACTACGACTGCAAGCCGCCCTCTTACGACCAGGATTGCAAGCCTCATCACAGTGGCGATTATACTCCTCCCTCTCACGTCTATGACTGCAAGCCGAATCACAGCGCCGATTATAATTCTCCTTCTCACAACCAGAACTGCAAGCCAAATCATAACTATGATTTGGAACCGCTCTCTTACAAATATAACTACAAGTCATATAATAGCGGTTATTGCAAGCAACAGGGTAGAGATCCTGTTCTCCCCGATGGTTTTCATGCACCAACCACTATTCAGCCGTACACTAGAGTTGGAAATGGTTTCGCATTTAAATACGAAGATTAAACGTATAGCAAAGAGGTCTCCTAAACAGCTAATTAGCTTTTGGGAGACCTCTTTTTACTATTAATATATTTATTCAATTATATGTTCATTCAAAATAAACACGACTATCGCTATCACTAAACGGTTTTACCTGCAAAAACAGCGTTACATTTTTAAATACTTCTCTTGGATTAAATGGTATCGCAAATACGTCTTCAATACAGGCCTCTACGCAAAAATCTTTATGATCGTCATGTGGTGCTAAAACAATAAATGCCGAAAACTTTGCGTCAAAATGCACAGTAAAAACCGGCTGATCCGCTCTAGCTGCAGTGTAAACGAGCTTTTGCTTTAATACGCCTTCAAGCACCAGTTTTTTCCCAGTCAGTCTGGTGCCTTCAATATTTTCTTTTGTGGGGCAAGGCCCTATTGGTGTATTTACAATTCTAGTTGAAATAATTTTTACTTCAGCAAATACTTTGTCAATCGTTCCGATATCAGGTTTATCGGCAGGGACTCTAAATAATTCTGGAACAGATATTTGTGTCCAAGCTCCTACCTCAACACAATCCTCTTCATCCTGCCGCTCCACAAATATGGTCGCTTCGGCTGGGTCACACAAGCCGATTATCTCAACAGCGTTCTGCCCAAAGCATTGACATACTTTCATCAGTGAAAACCTCCCTGTTCTTGTTTAGCGTAAGAGGGGCAACGCCCTAATGACCAATGTAACATTTTTAAATATTTTTCGCTGAGTAATATCTGTGACAAATATATCCTCAATACAGACGTCTACCTTAAATTTTTTTGTGAGCGGATCCTGAGGATCGAGGACAATAAACGCCGAGAACGGCGTATCGAAATGCACAGCATGCACACTTTGCGTCTGGCAGGCAGAATATACAATTTTTTGGCGCAGAACTCCTTCTATCACCAATTTCTTTCCGGTTATTGCTGTACCTTCCTGATTAAAAATAGGAGGACACAACTTGGGGTTGGTTGTTTTGAACGGTGTGCTGATTACCCGCTCACAGATGAGTTCCACAGCAGCAGAAATACTTATTAGTTGTTCAATATCGGGTTTAACTGATGGAATACATAACACCTCCGGTACCACCAGCTCCGTCCATCGCCGGATAGCACCGTCATCTAAAAACTTTTCTAGCTTTTCCGGGGAACATATACCGTTAATAGTCAAAAGTTGAGTTCGATCTTCAGATTCAGACCACCTCGGTTTCTGAAACTTACCCATAACTCTACAATCCACGGACTCTATGCTGACATTTTCTTTGTCAGGTTCTTTATCGCAATACCTCACATTTCTTCCTCCTTTTT
This sequence comes from Sporomusa sp. 246TCP1, assembly GCF_057319775.1. Lineage (NCBI taxonomy): Bacteria > Bacillati > Bacillota > Negativicutes > Selenomonadales > Sporomusaceae > Sporomusa > Sporomusa sp. 246TCP1. The sequence continues at coordinate 4,331,859 of NZ_CM170492.1, forward strand.
GTACATATTGTCTGACTAACCCTCATCAAGACAAATGTCGGCTGTAACCGGTACAGCCTGTAGTAATAACATTACATTATCAAATACCTCTCTTGGGGTAATTTTTTTGACAAATACGTCTTCTAAGCAGGTATTAATCTGGTAAGTTGTATGCAGAGAATCTACCTCTTGGTCATCGTCTTTGTACCAAACCCGCACCAACTTGGGAATGACGATAAAAGCGGAAAACGGGATGACAAAACGAGCTGAATGTACAGGTTGTTCACAGCGAGCAGCAATATAGGATATTGTCTGGCAAAGTTCTCCTTCAACAATTAATTTCCGCCCTGTAAGTAATTTGCCTTCAAAATTTGGACACGAGTCTGTACTAGGTGTTACAACTACTTTTTTTCTAATGATCCTTACTGCCACATTTACTCCTGTAATTTGCTCGATCTCTGGTTTTATATCAGGAATATTTAAATTCTCCTGGATCGAGATTTGAGTCCAAAAATTATCTACTCCTTTTGTAAAATTGATTCTTCTAATGTCACAGAGCCCAGCAACGGTAATCAAGCTGTCATCCATGTATATTCCTCCTTACTATTTGGATATTCTGTTAGAAAAACCTCGGATGTTCTTTATTCATCTGCTTCATTATATGTAGTATACTGTTGGGTAGTTCCTAAACACGGCTACATAAACGCTAGAAAACGCTGTATTACTGTTAGATAATCCAAGATCAAAAAGACTATTAAAGTTATATACGGAACACATTTCAATTAAAATCATAAACTACTAATAAAGCTCCAGAAATAATACATATAATTGCATGCAGAGCGTATATCATTAGATTAAGGAGGAAAAAAATATGGCTCGTCCGAAGCACAGAAGAGCCCGTCAGTTTGTCACCAACAGTAACTTAACAATCCCTGGTGATAAACCTGACATTGATTTTCTACTGCGCGTAACATCAACACCAGTAATTGAGCAATGCGTAGTATCACCCAGACAAATGCGTATTACCGGCTATATCAGCATTTGTGCAGAATACGTGGCATCTGTTCACAACGGCACACAGCCTGTAACTTTTATATTCTTTAGGCTGCCTTTTGACGAAACCTTTGTGCATTATCGTGCACGCACTGGCATGAATGCGTATCTGAAATGTGATATTAATACTCAACAACTACAGCTTATCAACGCAAGAGAGCTGGCAATCTCGCTAAATGTAAGAATTTTGGGCATAAAACTGGCACGATCCTATCATCCACTGCCCCCCCATCAATGCAATCCATGTTTTGTCAATTTCTTTGAGTCAACTAACCCAGAAGTATTTGCTCCTACTTGCCGTCCTGAGCTAGATACCGGCCAATCTTACAACCAACAAACTCCTTAAATGACATTCCCTCCAGTTTCGTAAGCAATTGCCCTGCACGTCGCGCGAGTCGCTCTGTACAGGGCGGGTATAATACAGTAAATTAATAAGGCTATTTATCATGGTTGGAAACAATAGATTCGGAAAGAGGCAATCTTGACCGAGGAGCAATAAGGAACTACTATTTCGGCAGAAGACTTGGAGTTACCACCGGAAGTGGGCTGTCGCGCTAAGAGAGCACTATAAGAAAACAAAGAAGAGGGTGTCTCAACTAGGTTTTTTAACCTACGAGAGGCACCCTCTCCTCGTTTTGAGAGAGAAAAAACAAACGTATTTAATGGACAATTTCGACTGACCATTCTCCTTGATGCTATAGGTCTTACCCATTCAGCCAACTATAATTTAAACCTACTTACGGCTTGTGTCAAATTTTCTGCCATCGTGGCCAAAGCGCAGCTTCGCCTACCGCTTGCCAATCCTTGTTGGCTACTTCCGTAAGTTTTACTGATAAGTCTTTCGCCGGCTCAGATTTGCTGCCGGCATAATTGCCAATCACCAAACCGGCTCTGGTAAGTGCGAAGGCATAACCATTCTGACCCACGCGAATGTCTGCCAGCTGCTTCTTAAACATGTCTAAGGTAAAATACGCTTCAGACACTCCAATGCGGTTACCATTTTTTTCTATTGGGTGAACACAAGTTACCCAGATCAGATTGGGATCACTTTGATCTACATACGGCTCTGAATAATCAACCGGTTTTTGAGAGTTAATACCTAATTTATACCACCCTTTAGCATGATAATCCACTACGCTATATTCCCACGTTAAAACCGGGATGCCGTTTTTGTCCTTCATGATGTATGGAAAATGATTTTTCACGTCCGGCTGATAACTATACGGTTCAAACGCCATACCGGCACCGGCAAAGGTCTTACTTTTTTGTACACTTCTCATAATATAATTAATTACAATATCTTCCCGGTACTCCGTCATAGTTCCAATCATATTACTCAGGGTTATTGCTTCATCGGAAATCTCTTTAATCGGAGTATACAGTGACGTTGCCTCTTGCGAAGCCTGAATCAATAACTTTTCTTCTAATTGGTTTACTGCATAATCCCTGATTTGTGTTGACGAAACAGATGTCTGAATACTAAATACCAGTAAGGTAATTCCAGTAATGATGAAGATAAAAAAAGTTCGTATACTCTTCACAAGCTTCTCCCCTCTAAAAAGTTGCACTAGTAAAATAATTTTCCAGATAAGTGACAAAAAGCCTTTGGACCGGCGATAACACCAATTCTTTTTTAAAAACAAGGTACAATTGTCGGGCGAATGCCTGCTGCTCTAGGTCATATACCTTGATTTGCCCAATCTTTTCATAGGCAGTGGCAGCAACTTTAGAAACGAAGGATACCCCCATCCCATGGGACACAGCGGATAAGATACTCTGGGTATCTTGGAAGTAGGCCACGATATTCAGATTTTGGACAGAAATTCCTTGTTTATGCAGTAGTTGCTCCATTTCCATGCGGGTACCGGAGCCGTCCCCGCGCATCACAAAAGGCTGCTGCCGTAAAAATAATGGCAGGTCGCGATAAATCTCTCCTTCATTAACTATAAATTGGGGAGTGATCATTACCAGCGTGTCACGATAGAAAGGAACCGTTATCAAACGGCGGGAATTAACGCTTGTACCCACTATGCCAAAATCATACCGGTACCCTAAAAGTCCTTCCACGACCTGCATGCTGTCTGCCTGGTGGACATGAAACACAATATGGGGATACTGTTTTTGAAAGGCCGTAATGATTTCCGGCAGCAGAAACTGAGCGGGCACGGTAGAAGCTAAGATGCTGATTTCTCCACTCAATTCCCGGTCAACTCTATTGACACTGCTGATAGCCTCATCGCGCAGGGCAAGGATGTTTTTGGCACGGTAAAATAGATCTTTGCCTGGCTGGGTTGGATAAACGGCCTTGGTAGAACGTATCAGCAGCTGCGCCCCTAGCTCATCCTCCAGGGAACTGATGTGGGCGCTGATGGTTGGCTGAGACAAATAGATCATGTCGGCTGCCTTGGAAAAGCTGTTGTGTTGAACCACTGCAATAAATGCTTCCAGTTGTTTCATTTCCATCTTTGCTACCTCCCGTGATACTCCGCTCAAGCGCTGCACAAAGCAGCAGTTATATGCTATCGAATATTTTGTGGGATTATAATAGATTTTCTATATATATTATATTATATCAGATATTTAACTGCTGCTATTTTTACACTTTTGAATTGATCTTTTAAATATTAAATAATTCCCCCGGCATTTCCTTACTGCTATTAATACACCGGGCTTATTTTGCCTGTATGCCACACACTCCGCCGGAATAATACCGGCGGAGTGCAATGACAATCTATTAGATTTTTACCTCAAAGAGCGTTGGCTCTTCAATAGCTGTGCTTAGAGCATCTAAAGCAACACCTACGCGATGTTTGCGAAGCTTATGCTGCTCTTCTTTGGAAGAAGCCGGGTCACCAAGAGGATAAGGAATGGAGATGGTCGGAACCATACGGTTAACGCCCACTGTTTTCATAACCGGAATCAGGTTAGCCATCTGAACGATGGTAATTCCAGCCTTTTTGATTTCTCTAGTCATCGTTGCACCGCAACGTGTACAGGTGCCTCAGGTGGAGGTTAAGATAACAGCCTGAACGCCGTCATTTACCAGCTCATGTGCAATTTCTCTTCCCATTCTGGCGGCTTCAGCCTGGGTAGTACCAGTACCAACGGTGGAGTAGAAGTATTTATATACGCCGCCGATCTTTCCTTCTTTGGCATACTCTTGCATTACATCCAACGGAACAATAACGTTAGGGTCATTGTTGGCAGCAGCAGGGTCAAAGCCAGCATGGATGGTCATAAATTCACCCTTTTTCAAGGCGTCCATGGTCTCGACGTCATACTTGCCCCACTTGGTGGCAGAGGCGGATTGGATACGGTCAGGATTGCCAACAGGTACGATACCGCCGGAGGTAGCCAGAGCCACTTTCCCTGAGATATAACAGTAGCTACCTGCTCTTTGCAGGTAGCTACTGTTATACTTTTTTACTAGTCTTCCAATTTGCCTCCCCGGTAGGCGCCTTTAATATTTTTCCCCAGAATCAAATTATATTTTTGGATAAAACAGTGAATTTTTTTCATAATTTCCCTCTCAATTTCATAATACACTTGCGGACTCCTGAACTGGTTCACTAAAATTGGACTTTTTATTGGCATTCCTTGCCCTTTTCACCCAGTAAGTTCTTGCGGCGCCAATAGCGCCTGCAAAACGGGACAACTCCAAAGAAACCACCGGATAACCAGTCTGCTTCTCTAACGCGATTCGAACTCCCTGCATGTCCGCCAAGCCCCCTGTCAGCAATATAGGAGGAGAATATTCCACCCGGGCCGCTAAGGCAACCGTGCGATCTACAACTAACTGAACAATGCCGCCAGCCACTTCCTCGCGGCTTTTTCCTGCTGCCAGCTGCGATACGATTTCCGAATCGGCAAATACGGCGCACATGCTGCTTAATGAACAGCTTTTTCCCGCAGAGAGCAAGGCCGAGAATTCTGCTAAACCAATCCCCATCCGGTTGGCCGACATTTCCAGAAAGCGGCCAGTGCCTGCGGCACACTTAGTATTCATCTGAAAGGAGCGGACCTGTCCGGCTTCTACGGCAATGACCTTTGAATCCTGCCCGCCAATATCAATGACAGTGCGTACACCTGGCACTAGGTAATCTGCACCTAGTGCGTGGCAGGTGATTTCCGTCACCGTTTGATTGGCAAACTCTATGCCTACTCGGCCATATCCAGTCGCGACAATATGTACATTTTCTCTTTCAAGCCCTGCATTCGTCAAAAGCTGCTCCAAAACCGCCTGGGAAGTATCCCGCGGACTCCAGCCAGTGGATTGCGAACACGAAGCGAGGATAGCGTCCTCTTGGAGGAGGACGCCTTTGCATGCAGCAGAACCACAGTCAATGCCGATAGATGCTTTTATCATTGTCTATAACATCTCCACGAAGGCACCGGCCCGTGTGGACAGCTGGCCAATATCCGCCGTGCCATAGTCGGTTTCCAATTGTAGGTAGGGCATGCCTTTTTCCTGCAGAAACGCCTTAATTGAATGCGCTTCTACCGCATAGGTATGACAGGCTTGCAGCGTCATTTCCACCACACCATCAACCTGAAACTGTTTACAGAGACGCTCCAAAAGCTCAAAGCGGTTGTTGTCCGGCGTCATGACAGAGCAGCCAATCTGCAGGTAGTGGTCGGCGATGTTGGTAAGAGGATCCCCTTCCTCCCGGCATTGCCGATCCATTTGTTTCGCACCGGTGCAATTTTCAAAAGCAACGACGACCGCGCCGGCTTCCTCAATTACCTTAATTACCTTTTCAGTAACGCCGCCCATAGGGCAACCAGTAATTAGAATCCGGGGCGCAGCTTCGGAAACCGGACGTTCTCCTGCTTCATAAGCTGCACGTATGCTGTCAATTGCTCTTTGTATTTCCGCAACCTTTTCATGCCAATCAAATTTAAACTGAGCACCGAAAAGGATTTGCAGCTGCCGCAGTCCGGTAATGGGCGGCGGGGTCAGTTGGGACAACTCATACAATTCCTTCAGCAATCTGCGCTCGACATTCCGCCTGCGAATCGCATCACGCAAATTATCATCAGTAATGGTAACACCAAAATCTTTTTCCACACGCTCCTTTAGCCGCACCAGCTCCGCCCGCCAGAGAGCCTTGGCTTCCAGGGTATCTTGGCGCCGGGGAAGCTCCAAAATATGGACATTTTTTTCTTTAGCCAGAAGTTCGTACATTTTCACTTTACCATCGCAGGTAGTCTCTCCCACCACCAGGTCGGAAAAATACATATAAGGGCATTTGTCGGTAATGGCAAAACCGTAGCTGGACTTAATGAGCGGACACAGGTTGCTCGGCAATATTTTTTCTGCAGCGGGAATGGTCTCGTCACTGGTAGAACACAAGCCTACACTGACAAGGCCTGCAGCCGTAAAAATCTCCTGAGGAGTATATGTACAGAACTGTCCCACGACACCTGTTCCGCTGTCTTTAATTTTTTTCATGGCTAGAAATCCATTTTGCCTTGCTTCCGCAAAGCTTTCAAATACTTGTGGCAACTCGGTCTTCATCTGGATCATGCACATATCTCTCCCTTCGTTAATACAGTGAAATAACTCGCTTTTCCTGATATTCAATATTGTGTTTAGCCATCAACTGGAGCAATATGTCCTCCAAATGCGGCTCTGCACACCAAGCAAGTCCACATCCGCCGCTAATTTCCCGTGGAATAGGTATTAATCGTCCTTGCTTAGATTCACAGGCAGCTTCCATTGCCATCGCAGCGGTGGTGGTGGGAAAGGTAATAACCAATTTGGGTTGTTTCTGTCTGGCCATTTATCCCTGCTCCCATTCTGCGGCAATTTCAGCAACCGCTCTGATTCCTGTTAGGATTTCCTCTTCTGTATTAAAAGTGGAAAAGCTGAACCGCACAGCTCCCTGCTCCTGGGTCCCCAAAGCCAAATGAGCCAACGGGGCGCAATGAGCACCGGTTCGTACGCAAATATTGTATAGGTTTTCCAGGCGATCTCCTACTGCACCTGAATCCATAGAACCAATATTCAGGGTTACAATGGGAGCGTGAGGCATATCCGGATCTCCATAGACACGAATCCCGGAAATTGCCGAAATACCTTGGCGAAAAAGTTTTGTTAATTCCAGCTCCCTGTTGCGTATAGTATCCATACCCGCTTCGAAAATGTACTCAACTCCAGCCAACAAGCCAGCAATGCCATGGGCGTTGGCCGTGCCTGCCTCCAAGGCCTCGGGCATAGCTGCAGGGTGGGTTTCGGAATAGCTGTGTAGTCCGCTGCCTCCTACCTTGAGTGGCATCACAGCAAGCCCCTTGCGGATGCAAAGTCCGCCGGTGCCTTGCGGTCCCAGAAGCCCTTTGTGTCCGGTAAAACAGAGAACATCAATACCCAACTTGTCCACATAAATGGGAAACACACCGGCTGTTTGCGATGCATCCACAATCAGCAGCAGGCCGTTTTCTTTGCAGAAATTTGCTATGAAGTCCAAATTGGTAAGTGTGCCGGTCAGATTGGATGCATGGGTGCAGACTACTGCTTTACTATTGGGACGAAGCGAACGGCGAAACCCGTCGTAATCCAAATTTCCCTTTTGATCAATGCCAATAATCGATAATCCCATTCCCTGGGAACGAAGCTTGTAAAGCGGACGCAGAACAGAATTGTGCTCCAGGGAGGTGGTAATAACATGGTCTTCCCATGTCAGCAGACCAAGGATGGCAATATTCAGGCTTTCCGTCGCATTGGCGGTAAAAGCCGTCTGGTCAATAGAAGACCCTAGTAACTCAGCTACTGCTTTGCGAGCCTGAAAGATACAGCGGGCCGCCGCCAAAGGAGCGGGATGGCCGCCTCTCCCGGCCCCGCCAAAAGTATTAATGGCCGCCAGAACCGCTAATCCCACTGCCGGTGGCTTAGGTAGGCTGGTGGCTGCGTTATCAAAATAAATCATGGCTATTAAGGGCGGAGGATGCGTCCAGCGTCACGCATCTCTTCCACTATGCGATACATATTGGTTGCTTCCCCTACACCGAGCTGCTCTGCGAGTCCAAAGTGATTTAGACAGGTGCCGCAAGTCAGGACTGCAACCCCGGCCCTTTCCAGAGTAATTAAGTCTTCCAGGGAGGTTGAGCCATGTACCGATAGTTTTGCACCAGTGTTGTAAAGCAGGATGGTATTGGGTAATGTATCTAACTGGGTGAGAGCAAAAATAAACCCCTTCATCAGGATATGCCCCAGTTCGTCATCACCGGCTCCCATGGTATCAGCAGGCAGAACAACAACCGTTTTATCAGCAATTGCCTCGCTGCCGGCAAAAAAATCGCATTGTTGGGCTGTTCCTTTTAACAGTGTGATATGAAAAATACCATCCTTTTGCAATACGTCATATTGACATCCTGCCGACTCAGCGAACCGGCGGATGTTTTGGGCAGCTGCCGCATTATCCACCAGCACCTCCAACTGACCGCTCTCTATTTCAGCTAGACCTTTTTTAGTTTTGATTACAGGCAGGGGACAGGCATCACCGATTGCGTTGATCCGTTGCATTGATTATCTCCTTTTACTTTTGTAACAATTTTTAATCTGACTGTTAGGTGTCTACGGACATAAAACTAACAGCCATTTTTAGTAGTTTGGTTGCTGTTTACTACGTAAAAATAAGCTTTCTTTGTGTTATCCTAACACAGATAATTAAAATGTACTAATCGTGTTTTTCAATGAGCAATTTCAATATCAATTGATAATTGCTATAATCATCATAACCTGTAAATCTTTTTTGCGGTACTGTCTGAAAATACAGCCTCTTTAACTGTGTTTGTGAGGGACTGCTTCGAATGCTCTTAGAACTGCTTTATTGAAATAATCTATAAAGGTTGACACCATTGTTTTACTCATTGTAAAATGGCAATAAATACAGCTTAACATTCTGCATCGTCAACAAAATGGAGGAACACGCTGCGCTATCCCTGGATGTGTACAACTGGTATTATCAAGCGGCGAGCAAAATAGTGCAGCCACCTGAAGATGTACAATACCCGATCTGGGTGTCTTTAACAGAGGAAGACAAAATAGAAAACAGCCCTGGGAATGTTCAACTGGAAATTCTGGTTGAACAAGCCCGGCTGATTACAATGGACATTGATAAGTGGGGCAGAATTGTCAACTATATGTACATCCCGGCCGATGCCCAGGATAAAAAAGAGCACGACACCTTGCTGGCCCGCTACGGAGTCGACGACTGTACCGCCTATATGAAACCTTTTTATCCCAATATCAAACGAAAGATCATCAAAAGCTGGGACCGATTGTTTGACGAAAGTATCATTTTGAGTAAGGTCAGGGTGGGTACCCTATGGGAACTGAGGAAAGAATGGATTGTCAGCATAACCAAATAACACTGTACACGGCCCAGACGGATGAAGTGTTCCGGCACTTGCTGGAACAGGGATATCATTATGTAAAACTGGAGTACATCGTCCGGAAATATGAAGAAGTATCTGCCGTGTTTTTACAGGCGTATTCCTGGTATATAGAGAATGCCCAACGTATTTCCCCAAAGCCAGAAGAAGCAGAATCGGCCATCTGGACTTTTTGTGACATCAAGTATCTAGAACATCATTCTGGATGTCAAATCCTGAAGCTCAGCGTTCCCGTAGAGAACGCGGTGTTTTTTCGGATGAGCGACTGGAACAAGGTGTTGAACCTGCAGTATATCGGGGAAACGGCGGAGGAAGAAGCGAAATTTGCTGCAAAACTGGCCCGCTATGGAATTCATTACGAGGGGGATGTATATACCACACCGTTTTATCCCCAATTCAAAAAAACTCCGGGACAGTTGGCAAAGACTGTTCCGGTACAACCAGCAGATAAAGGAGACCGGCTCCTATCTGTATCCGGATATGCAGGCAGGCCTGTGGTATCTGGATCGGCAGTGGATACAACAAATTGTTCCATAAAGTTCAGAACCTGCCCAAATAACACTTCTGTTATTTGGGCAGGTTCTTTATCATTCTATATAAAACAAACTAGACTATACGACAATTAAACTATTAACCAATTTAACCGCTTCCACTGCACTTGATGAATATCCGTCAGCACCGATCCGCTTGGCGAAAGCTGCTGAAATAGGTCCTCCGCCTACAATAACCTGTACGTTTTCACGCAGCCCCTCTTCATTCAGTAAATGAATAACCTCTTTCATATTATTCATGCTAGTAGACATTAGAGTTGCAAGTGCAACTACACTCGCTCCCGTGTTTCTAACAGAATCAATAAAAGAAGCAGCAGGAACATCACGTCCCAAGTCGATAAGTTCATATCCTGCTGTTTCCAACATGATTTTGGCCAAATTCTTCCCAATGTCATGGGTGTCACCTTCTACAACGCCTATGACCACCTTAATCTTTTCCTTAGCATCAGATTTATCCAAATGTGGGCGTAAAATATCCAGCCCATTATACATAGCATCAGAACAAATCAAGAGCTCCGGTATAAAATATTCTTCATTTTCATACAAGTCGGCAGCCTTATTCATTCCATCTACCAATCCATACATAATGCCATCAATGGCAGGATATCCGGATTTTATATATTCTTCTGCTATTGAAATAATTTTGTCATCTTCCATTTCTACTACGCATTCTGATAATAATTTTAATAATTCTTCTTTGTTATTCATCTCGTTCTAATCCCTTCTTAGTTTGCACAATCATTTCTATAACACGTTCAGGACAAACAGGATAACCAACCTCCCGTACAGTGTCCATCATCATTTGAATATTTTCAAAAGGCGTTTCTACAGGCAAACTGCAGCCAGACATAACCACATAGCCTTTAGGCGAATCATAAGCATCCAGAATTCCCTCCAACGTTTTAAGGCGAACTTCTTGTGGAGTTCCTGAATACATGATTCCACCTGGATCTACATTACCCATAATTTTTATTTGCGAACCAACAGCAAACTTACATTCCTTTAAGCTTGCTACATTATCAATGCTGATACCGCCAATTCCCAGGTCAACAACATCCTGCCAAATTTTATTAGTCTGACCACAGATATGCACAACCGGGTTAGACCCATAGTTTTTAATAAAATCTACAAGCTCTTTGAGATAAGGTAAAGAAAATTTGCGAAAAACCGTTGGGCTAACGACAGTACAAGATGACATCGGTTCTGATATAGTGGGATTCAAGCCAATATCCAGTGCTGCTTTAGCATAAGCTTTACAAGTTTCAAGTGAAACCCGACAAAGTTTATGTACTGCTTCAGGGTTTTTGTGAATAAGCTTTAGCGTTTTGTTTGTATTGAACAGAAAAAATGCGTTAGTAAACGCTCCTACGATACCTGCAGAACACTTAATTTCATCCTTTGCAAAGTCTTTTAGATATTTCATTGCTTCCAGTTGTACCGGCAGCCGTCCGTCCTTATAAGGATTAGCCGGCTGCAATTTATCAATATCTTCTACGCTGGAAATTGCAGGTTTAAGCAAATCAGCCGTATCATCCTCGGGAAAAGCAATTGTTGCCCCCATCGCTTCTGCCCATGGGAATAAATCTGTAAAAATCCGTAAACTATCGCAGCCAAACTTATGATAAGCAGCCATTTGGGCTGCGGCAATAGCTTTAGGATTGTAATTAAACTCGGAAATTTTACACCCATAGACTCTGGCAACTCCATTTGCAATATTGGGGTTACATGGCAATCTATCAACCGCAGAGCCATTAACAATAGCAGCCGCTCTTTGATCTGGCGTCATTTGATCTTGCATACCACTTCAGTCCCATCTTTAATATATTTAGCATCAAGCAAAACAGCCAACTTATTAAACCACACAGCCGAATCGAAAGATACTAGTTATTTGGTTGTTAAAAGACGGTGTTTTGCCATGCGCTAACACCGTCCCGTTTTTCTATCACATTTCGCAATCCACTTGCGGATCATTGCGTTTGCAAACTATGAAACTCAATGTTTAGTTATTGATTGTCCAATGTAAAATTCGGTGTTTGATTGTATCAAAGATATACATAATCAAAACCAAAACCGCTGATGTAAACAAAAAACCAAGCATTACCACATCAAATTTTGCAAAGTCGGAATAGTATTGGACAAAATAAGCCATGCCGGAGCTTGCGCCAAACATTTCGGCAACAGCCAACATCATAAACGATAAGGTTAATGCTATGGAACAGCCAACTAAAATGCTAGGAGATGCCGCCGGCAAAACTACCTTAAAAAGCCTCTCCGCTTTAGGCATCTCCAAGATTGACGCAGTTTCCAAATAACGTTTGTCAATACTCATAACGGCACCAATGGTTGTACCTAAAATAACCCAGAACGCAGTCAACCAAATCAAAAAGATAGAAGCTGTCTGGAAAGTCGGAAATAAATTGATAGCATATGACGTCAGCAGTGGTACTGGGACAGCACTGAAAGCATAGATATAAGGTGTCACGTTTTTGCGTAGACCGCACGGGTAATACCAATTTTTTCGCCTCGGAAGTTTTCCATGTTAGTTTGGTTGCTATTTGCTACTTAAAAATAAGCTATCTTAGTGTTATCGTAACACAGATAATGAAAATGCACTAATTGTCTTTTTCGATGAGCAAATTCGACACCAATTGATAATTGCTATATTATTATAATGACTCGTAACCCTTTTTTACGGTAATGTCTGTGAGTACAGACTCTTTGACTGTGTCTATGAAGAACCCTCAGGGAATATTTTTCTGATAAATAGATAAATATCAGAAAAAAACATAATAGGGCTAAATCATCACCCTATATGATAGAGAGAAAATATGAATAAAGCCAGAGTATAATATTAAAAGGAGGCGTTGTAAGATAGAAGTAAAATTCAATCGGACTCCAATATACGATCGCGGCGGAAGTACCGGCGGAAAAAAGCATCCCCAGCCAACTAAAAGTGCTAAATTCCGGCTTATCCCCGCCAAATCTCTTATTGGCAAATTTGCCAAAGATAAAATACAGTACGACCCCTAAATTCGCTAAAACAAAAACCTCATAGGTCCATCCCATTGGGCCGGTCAAAAAGGAAAATACCTTATTTACGGCGTTAGTTCCACCCTCAGGATTCAGAATAATTGCACTACATATAACGGCAACCAATATGAGCGGTGGCCAAAATAGCCATTTATCAATTCCTTTTTCCTCTGTACTCATTTTCACCCCTCCTAACTTTTTCAATGGTATAAGTAACTCCCATAAGCCCCCTTCCTTATTAAGAATCGATACGCCTTGTAAGTATTGCAATTATCATGCCATCATCACAACATCATGCAAAAATTAGCCAAATAGTAAGACTCTTGCAAAAAGTCCTCATTTATTGCAAGAGTCTTACTATGATTTTGATGTAAAATTTATCTGCTAATGAAAAACTATTTTTCACCTGCTAGCCGAAAGTGTTGTATACACTGGACTCACAAACAAAAGAAAAGAATTTTTTCAGTGAAAAAATTCTTTTCTTTAAGTATGATATGCAAAGGATGGATCATTAGATGATTGAAAAAACACCAAAAAGTCTGGAAGACTTGACTAGGGAAAATCAGTTATTACATGAAATTATCGATGCTATATCAGAGGGTGTATATGCTGCAGATAAAGATGGAACCATTCTAATTTATAACCGGGCTTTTGAAAGAATTGAGGCCACTGATCGTCATACTATGCTTGGAAAAAAGGTAAAGAACTCTTTGCCCAGGGAATCCATAACGCAAGCTCTTCAAGGTCCTCTTTCTATATACAGCCTCAACATCACAACTGCTTGGCATGATATTTGCAATATTAATTAAGCGAAATAGTATGAGACTGATTGGAAGTGACATTAATGCTAACAATAATTTTGGCTTGCCAAACTATGAAAGACGAACTTAAACTTGCTATGCAGCAATCAGGCATTAATTTTCTTGTAGTATACTTGGAATCAGGCTTGCATAACTCGCCAGAAAATCTGCGCGAGAAAGTCCAGGAACAAGTTGATACACTAGACGCCGATGTTATTCTAATTACAAACAATACTCCCAAATACTTTTCGGCATGATATGCTCCGGCCACAACGTTAACCATACCCTAAGACTTCTATTGGCTGCCTCTGCCAGATAGTTTTGTGCTATCTGGCACTTTTTGTCGTTTACTAAAACCGCATTGCATATCTCCATTTGTTTAAATAAAAATTCCAGATAGCCTTTAATACTAATCGGCATTCCGTCTGCTTGTTTTATAACAGATTGATATAAACTTTTGCACTGATCAAAATTTTGGCCAACATCCTTATCCATGGTAACAAGACAAATAGCAGCAGCCGCATAATATTCTTCTTTTTGAAAAGCCTCATGTGCCAGTCTGGCAAAATTCTCACCCATAGCATCAGCCAAATTCTTAGCAGCCCCCGCTTCCCCTTGTTTTATAACTTCAATCAGCCTCACCACACTATATAACGAAGGTGCCGCCTCCAATGACTGCATAAAGTAAATACCCGCCTCCTGCCAGATTCCTTGCCTAAAAAAAAGCTCTCCAACGATCGCATAAAGTAGCGGTGGCGGCACTAGTACAGTATTAATGCCCCCTTTGTTAAACAGTTCCCCGGCCAAACGATAATTTCCTAATGCTGCTTGCCTCAGTCCTGCCAAAAATAAGATATCCCTATCCGCAGGCATCATTGCCAGCGATTTAACAAACAAATCTTCCGTTTCTACATAAGCACCATTTTTGAGACTTGCCATAAGTACAAGCAGTATAACTTCTCGAAAGTACCCTTCTCTCCCCGTCATATGTCTAAGCGCTTTCATAAGTACCTTGCATGCTTCTCCATACTTTTCCTGTTGTATTAATTCAGTACCAAGGCTGTATAGCATAAAGGTATCATCCTGCCGCCGTGCTAACTGACTTTTAATTATCTGGCTATTGCGCACCATCTTTTGCTTGCGTAAAATTTCTTCAGGCTCATATCCCCTGTGACTGACAATAATACCCGAAAAAGCAAGTGCCTCCTGTCCCTTACGCTCTTTTATACTGCCTGCAATCTGCTCATGGATCGCTCCGATAAATTTGTACCCCCGGCCATTACGGAATAATCTCACAACATAATCCTCAACCTCAATTTTTTCCGTCCCTAAAGGACTTTTTACCGTAAGATAATAGCCTTCATAATCTTTAGCCACTAAGTCTGATAGGATTGTCAAATCTCCTTCGATCCGTTCATCAGCATCTAACACCAAAATCCAGTCACCTTCAGCAAATTGCAGACTATAGTTTCGTGCTGCAGCAAAGTCATCCTTCCACGGAAAGTACTCAATCTGGGCATCATATTGTCTGGCGACTTGCACCGTGTTATCTGTTGAGCCTGTATCTACAACCACAATCTGATCTACCCAATCCTTAATACTGTTAAGACAATCCCCTAAACAATGCTCCTCATTTTTTACAATAAGACAAGCTGTTAGCAACCATCCTTTTTCCATACATATAAACCTCGCACACTTTTATACCTTACATCAAGCAGCATCTCTATACCCTTTATTTCACTCTTCCAAAAATCGAGCAAGGCTCTACTTCCCTGTTCTAAGTCGCTCATGATTTCTTCACAACACTTGGCCACCTCAATATATACGCCTGAATTTTCGCCGTACGAACGCGCGCAATCAGCAACTATCCTAAGTAAACTGTCTACCAAAACAGACTCATATTGTTCACTGATCTTCAGTCGATGACCGCCTAATCTTTTAATAAGCGTTAACAGAGCCAGAGCCTCAGCACGCCTAGGCTCATATCGCCACATAATCAGGCACTTTGCTTTAGCGGCGCTTAAATCACGCAGAAATATATAACAAAGTATTTCCAGCTTCATTATCACCGCATCATTCGGGTCTTGTCTGGGTTGAAGCTCCTCTATCATTGTTAATGCCTGCTTAAAATCACCACCGTAAAGGTAATACTTTGCCAAATCAATTGAAGGAATGCTTGGTCTTTCTGCCTGACTACATACTTTTATCGCTAAATCAGGCCGGCCACTGGCAAAAAAAAGCGCCCCCAGCGCCCGCCGACCTTCACCAGTTGCCACATACCCTCGTTCGGTGAAGTAGTTTACTAATTCCTCGCAACTTTTCTTAGTCACCAACACCATAAAAAGCCCATATAACGGATAAATAAAATTTTTGTTAGCCGCAAGCGCCTTTTCATACCACTCAGCAGCTTTCTCAGATTTCCCCAGCCTCTGACAACAATGTCCTAAGTGATATTGAGATAAAAAATTTTCCGTCCCATTGCTATGCTGGTACACAATAAGCGGCGTTCTTAAACCTACAGCAGCTTCAAACCACCGCAGCGCTGCCTCATACTCCCCCATTTGTTCCAACACTACCCCACCATCAAAAAACAAATCGGTATATTCCGGATATACCACTGTTTCTCTCATACAAATAGCCAACGCTTCCTCAAATTTTCCCATATATCGTAAGCAGGCAACCAGACTTCGTACAGCACTTGACCGAAAAAATATATGACTCTTATCAAGCTGCTCATACGCACAACGAAAACAAGCGCAGGCTTGCTGATACCGTCCCAGTCCCAACCATTCACAACCCAGATAATATTTTATAAATGCCTCATTCTCCGGCTCATGTTTTAACTGTTCTGCAAGCATGTGCATATTGCGCCTGCGTTTGTCCTGACGACGGCGCGGCTCTATATAACTGTGACTGATAATCGGATAGTCACTGTATCCGACAACGTCTTGGTCGGCAATGGCAATTTGTTCATGTATTTTGCCAATATAGCGATAATGCGGCAGGTTGCGGAACAACCTTAACACGCCAATTACATTATAATCACTGCCGCCAGGGCCGCTATAATTTTTAAGTGGTATTATAAATGCCTCTTTCGTTGTACTTGTAATTAGCTCTCGCAAGAATTCATGCCCAACCTCTAAACGTTCATCTGCATCTACAGCCAAAATCCACTCACAACTGCACTGGGCGATAGCAAAATTACGCGCAGCACTAAAATCTCCCTGCCATGAATAATTATATACTTTATCGGTGTAGCTTTTTGCTATCTCCATGGTCTTATCAACTGATCCTGTATCCACAATCACAATCTCATCAACTACCGCTTTAACACTATCCAAGCAGGCTCTCAGCATATCTTCTTCATTTTTTACAATCATAGCAATACTGATCAGCCCTGTCATTGTCTTGCCGCCTCCTGCTCCAGCATCGCTTTAAACAGTTCGACGTCAGGATGTTTTTCTACAGCAGTTTTCAAAGTCTCCAGACAGAGTTTGTCATACATCTTCAATAAGCTGACATATGCCCTGGGACTGCAAGGAGCAACGCTAACAGCAACCCGGTAATATTCAGCTGCCTCCCAGTACTCTGCTTTTTTACTTTTTATATCCCCCATGCCTACAAGTGCATCAAAACTGTCCTGATTACTCACTAAGTAGATATGTCCATACCGCTCTGCATCGTTAAGCCGCTTATGGCTTAAATACATTTGCATGAGCCTATAGCCATGTCTCTTTATCCACGCCTGCTGCATCCTGGCTAATATCTCATCTACTTTTTTAAAATCTCCATGATCCATGGCTCTTAGTAATATATCAAAGAGTAGCTCTGATGAGTCCGGCCTTACGTTTACGAAACCCACGTCCTCATTAGGCTGTAACCTCAACAGCTTAACTATTGCCATAAAATCATCATCCAAGCCTACTAGTAGCAGACTATCGGTAATACTTCGCACTTTGAAAGCATTATCCTGAAGCCAGAAGATGATGGCTTTGTTAACCATTACTCTGACATAATGATCGCTGTCATCTATATATTCATCAAGCAGGTTTACAGCCTCAATTACCCGATCCTGCTGACTAAGGCAAATAGCCAGGCAGATAGCAACCTCAGCTGTATTTAGTCCACCAGAGGCTGCTGCCTCAAGATATTCCCCTGCTAATTTATAAGAGCGTTCCATAAATAACATGCGCCCTACCAGGAATTTAGCGTCTGCCGTACAACACTCACACATAGTAGCAAGGGCAATTCTTACATCGTCACTTTCCTCACCTTTCACCAAAATTCGTATGATCTGCTCTAACGCGATATGAAAAGAAGAGTTCTCCCGAAAACTTGCCAAATAATGCCCAAGAGCTTCTTCCTCGCTGCCAAACTCTTCACAAATTTTCCCCATGTAAAAATGGCTTCTAAACCCTCTTACACCAGGATAGGAGCCATATACATAGGCTTGCTCACCTAGTGTTGTAGCCTTCATAAAATACTCAAAGCTAGTGCCGAACGCTCTAAGTTCATAGAAACACAGCCCACCATAATGATACAAATCAGCGTAGTCCGGATATAGCGATAAACCATAGTTAACATATTCGACCGCCTCTTCATATCTGCGAGCCTGATAATGAGCCATAACAAGCAGCCTGATTAGTTTGGGCAAATACATACTTTCAGGTCCTCCCGGTTTCAGACCTGCGAGTGATTTTTTCAGCATTTCGATGGATTCCCCATAACGCTCAGCCCGGTAAAGCTCCAATCCATATTGATACAACACATATTTGTCTTCAGGAAAATCTTTAATCTGCTGCACCAGTAGTGCAAGGTTGCGGTTTATCTTATCTTTTTCCTGAACCTGATTGTCTAAATATCCATAATGATAGATGGTAACATCATGGGCAATAGCAAGATTGGCATTGCGATCTTTCTCCAGGATTGAATTTAGTACTTGCTCATGAATAATGCCACAGAATCTATATTCATTTCGATTACGGAACAGACGGAACAATAGGTCCCGGCACTGCTCAGGCTGCTGCTCATTGCCATAGATATTAACAATAGGTATATAGTAGCCTTCTACATCAGCTTGCGCCACTGCCTTACGTAATGCCTCATGTGAAGAAGGTTCCAGATATTCGTCGGCATCAAGGAACAGTACCCAATCTTCGTTGGCAGCTTCAAGGGATGCATTGCGGGCATCTGCAAAACTACCATTCCAAATAAAATCTATAACCTTGGCGCCAAATCCAGCAGCAATTTTTTTTGTCTCATCTTTAGAACCTGTATCTACGACAATGATTTCATTGACTACCTCTTGAACACTGGCTAAACATTTGGTAAGACATTTTTCTTCATCACGAACAATCATACATAAGCTAATTGCAGGCATTTCTCCACCCCCGAATATGTGTCCCATTTAATATATGTTCGACTGGTTCGCATGGTGCCTAATAGTCCCCTATTTAAATTACATAGAAGAAATCTATTTTTTATGTTTATGATGTTAACCTTTATTTATCAACGCTCATAGACTATATCATGAGGTAGATATTAGCACGTTATGTTAATATTCTTATTACCTCTTATGTTATTGCAGAAATCCAACTTCAATTAAGGGGGAAAAAGAAACTATGCCTAACTATAAGGCCTTTCAAGACCAAGCCCAATCAATGAAGGTGCAAATTTATGGTAGTGATACTAATGCAGCATTAAAAACCGATACTTCCGGAAGCTTAGACGTTAGTGCTTCTACCGCTCTGCCTATCAGTGCTACCACTCTTACTCCTATTAGTGCTAATACTGCTCTGCCTATCAGTGCTACCACTATTACTCCTATTAGTGCTGATACCGCTCTGCCTATTAGTGCTACCACTATTACTCCTATTAGTGCTAATACTGCTCTGCCTATCAGTGCTACCACTATTACTCCTATTAGTGCTGACACCGCTCTGCCTATCAGTGCTACCACTATTACTCCTATTAGTGCTGACACCGCTCTGCCTATTAGTGCTACCACTATTACTCCTATTAGTGCTTCTACCGCTCTGCCTATTAGTGCTTCTATCGCGCTTCCTATCAGTGCTACCACTATTACTCCTATTAGTGCTGATACCGCTCTGCCTATCAGTGCTACCACTATTACTCCTATTAGTGCTGATACTGCTCTTCCTATCAGTGCTACCACTATTACTCCTATTAGTGCTAATACTGCTCTGCCTATCAGTGCTACCACTATTACTCCTATTAGTGCTAATACCGCTCTGCCTATTAGTGCTTCTACCGCGCTTCCTATTAGTGCTACCACTATTACTCCTATTAGTGCTGATACCGCTCTGCCTATCAGTGCTACCACTATTACTCCTATTAGTGCTAATACCGCTCTGCCTATTAGTGCTTCTACCGCGCTTCCTATTAGTGCTACCACTATTACTCCTATTAGTGCTGATACTGCTCTTCCTATCAGTGCTACCACTATTACTCCTATTAGTGCTAATACTGCGCTTCCTATCAGTGCTACCACTATTACTCCTATTAGTGCTAATACTGCGCTTCCTATCAGTGCTACCACTATTACTCCTATTAGTGCTTCTACCGCTCTGCCTATTAGTGCTTCTACCGCGCTTCCTATTAGTGCTACCACTATTACTCCTATTAGTGCTGATACTGCTCTGCCTATCAGTGCTACCACTATTACTCCTATTAGTGCTAATACTGCGCTTCCTATCAGTGCTACCACTATTACTCCTATTAGTGCTTCTACCGCTCTGCCTATTAGTGCTTCTACCGCGCTTCCTATTAGTGCTACCACTATTACTCCTATTAGTGCTGATACTGCTCTTCCTATCAGTGCTACCACTATTACTCCTATTAGTGCTGATACTGCTCTTCCTATCAGTGCTACCACTATTACTCCTATTAGTGCTGATACTGCTCTTCCTATCAGTGCTACCACTATTACTCCTATTAGTGCTTCTACCGCTCTGCCTATCACTACTAATAGTGAACTGCTTCCCGTTTCCGTGTCTCTCGCTACAACTGATGTCGTGTTTCCTTCTCTCACAGGCATCACTAACGGCGGTCCTGGCTTTGAAAGACAAGTATTGGGCCTTGGCCAATGGACGTATGGCGTAGTTAACGCCTCCCCGTCACCAAATAACGCAATAACATACCTGCAAATGAGCCCAGACGGCAACAATTGGATAAAAGATGGCGCCACGTATACCATCGCCTACAACGGCACAGCAGCCCTTGTCGCCGGTGTCTTCCTCAAATACGCCCGTGTGTACTACTATGCACAAGATGCCACCAATAGTGCCGTAACCCTCAACGTCTTCTTCCAAGGTAATACGGTTGGATAAGGTTACACCCTTACCATCAACTGCCAAATACATTTCCCTCATCAATATGATGAGGGAAATGTATTATTTTGGTGCCTTCCTATTAAGAACCAAAAAAATATGTTCGGCATAGTTTAATATATAGAATGATCAAAAAAGGAGCGGAAGTCCTTTGTTAGTAAACAGCATTTCCCGAGCCATTTAGCTGATAGTCTCAAGTAGAAATGTTGTTTTCTAAGTTAAAATAGGGGGACACAATGAAAACCAGCATTGTAATATTAACATTTAACCAATTGGAGTATACAAAAAAATGTATTGATAGTATACGTCAGTATACTAAGAAGAACGAGTATGAGATTATCATTGTTGATAATAACTCCACAGATGGAACAAATTCCTGGCTCAAAGAGCAACAAGATATAAAAACTATTTATAACAAGGAAAATGTTGGATTTCCCAAAGGCTGCAATCAAGGAATTGCCGTATCCACTGGGGATAATATCTTATTACTTAATAATGATGTCATAGTTACAAGTAATTGGTTGGATAATCTTGTGCAGTGCCTTTATAGCGAAAATGAGATTGGGGCGGTAGGTCCCATAACTAACAATGTATCCAACTATCAGGCAATTAGCGTAAATTATCACTCTGAAACAGAGATGCAGCTATTTGCAGAAACGGTAAATAGGTTTAATCCCAAGATGTGGGAAGAACGTCTGAAACTTGTTGGCTTTTGCCTGCTTATTAAGAGAAGTGTTTTGGAGCAGGTTGGGCTCTTGGATGAGCAATTCAGCCCTGGAAATTTTGAGGATGACGACCTTTCCTATCGAATTCGGCTAGCGGGGTTTCGCCTAATTTTATGTAAAGACACGTTTATCCATCATTTTGGAAGTGTATCTTTTAAACAAGATAACTTCAGATATGCGGCCCTACTAAAAGAAAACGGTAATAAGTTTGCGGACAAATGGGGTTTTGACTCAAGTTATTTTTCTTTAATTAGATTTGAGGTTGCAGCATTGGCAGATAGTCCGGAAGATACTCCGCTAAATATTCTAGAAGTTGGGTGTGCCTGTGGTGGAACACTTTTACACTTGAAAAATAAGTATAAAAAAGCGTCACTTTATGGCATTGAAATAAATAAAACTGCAGCACGTAGTGCTGCACTGTTTGCAGAAGTATCTGATCAAAACATAGAGGAATTAGAATTAGCATATCCCCAGAATTTTTTTGACTATATCCTACTTGCGGATGTGTTGGAACATTTACACAATCCCGGGAAGGCTCTTACCATATTCAAACAATATTTAAAACCATATGGAAAATTATTAGTGTCTATTCCTAATGTTATGCATTTTAGTGTAATAAAGAAAATGCTGCAAGGATTTTGGACCTATGAGGCTGCCGGAATTTTAGACAAAACTCCCTTGCGTTTTTTTACCTTGTATGAAATTGATAAAACTTTTAAAGAACTAGGGTACTGTGTTCAGGAGTATCGAATGACAACTTTTCCTGAAACTGAGCAAGATAGTGATTTTATTAAAAAAGTTACTCAATTAATGGGGGATCCGAACTTGGCCCAGCAATATCGGGCAAATCAATATATATTTGCAGCTAAATTAAAGGCACCGCTTAATTTAGTATTTTTATTAAGACGAATAGAACACGACATCGATAAAACACAGACCCTCAATACTCTTATGGAGTTTATTGAAAGCAGTGTTTTCTCAACAAACGATATAATACAGGTTACCGAAAATAATATTGTTAAAAAAGAGGAACTTCTACAAACAATAGCAGTTTGCTGTTATGAACATAAATTGACTGAAAGCGCGCTAACACTGTTGGAGAACGCCTATCAAAGGGATAAACAAGATCCCATAACGGCTTACCATCTTGCTTATATTCTTTCTAAGACGGGAAAGACAGAGGTTGCACTGGGCTTGCTTAATCAATTAAATCAAAAGGATGCCAAGATTCTGGAACTGATTGCTGAGGTCAAGGAGGCACAGCATGAATCCAAATAAAATATGCTTCATCACCTGTGTAAATGATGAAGAAATATATCAGGAGTCACTTTTATATATAAATCATTTACTTATACCCGATGGTTTTGAAATTGAAATTATTAAAATTAAGGATGCGGAATATATAACTAAGGCATACAACTCTGCAATGCGCTCATCTGATGCGAAGTATAAAGTATATCTACACCAGGATGTCTTTATTGTTAATAAAAACTTTATTAACAATATTGTTGACTTATTTCTTAAACATTCGAATATTGGTATGATTGGCTTTGCGGGTAGTGCCAAAATTCCAACTACTGGTGTCTGGTGGGAATCGAAGTGTAATTATGGTAAAGTCTTTGACAGCCATAGCGGAAAAATGGAACTGCTTTCTTTTTTGGACATTAATGGTGAATATCAAAAAGTTCAGGGTATAGATGGACTTATGATGATTACTCAGTATGATGTTCCGTGGAGGGATGATATTTTTACTGGTTGGCACTTTTATGATCTATCCCAAAGCATGGAGTTTATCCGCGCCGGATACCAGGTAGGTATTCCCTGCCAGGTTGAGCCCTGGTGTGTTCATGATTGCGGAATTGTCAATGTTAGTAACGGGTTCGATGCATACCGCAAGGTTTTTTTGGAGGAATATTCAAAAAACTTGTTTCCTTGTTAAATCACTTTCACAGCATAACTATAGTAGATTATTATTATACAAGGAGGTATTATATTGACCAATTCATCACAGATAAAGATTGAAATGCTTGATCAATTATTCTTACGGCGTAATGTGATTGTTGCAATTTCTCATACAAATTATTTACTGGTGACAACCGGAGGCGTGGAAAAACTAATGAAAGTAGAGGAAATATTTTGTAAGGACAACAATCTGCATTATGTGCAAATATTTCCTCTTCAAAACTATGGTTATGAAGAAGGAAATATTGAATGGAATCAATTATTAGGATTAAATATTGACAGCGTTTTTATAGGCTTTTTTTCGGTTAAGCAATTATCACTTTTTTTTGAGCGTTTGAGGAAAACCGAACAAATAAACGTACTGGCCCTTCTAATTCATCACATGATGGGTTTCTTTTTAAAAGCGCTAAGCATTTTAGAAGAATCACTACAACCGCATCAAAGCTATCTTTATATACATGATTTTTACACTATTTGTCCACAGTACAACTTGCTTAAAAATAATTTTGAATACTGTGGAGCGCAACCATTTGGATCAGAGGCATGCCAAGATTGTTGCTATTTTGATGTCCGAAATAGGATCGGGAGTACAATGGAAGCCTTTATTTATCGCTTTCAGGGCAAGTTTATTTTCCCTTCAGAAATCCCTAAACATATATGGGGATCAGTTTATAGAGACCTTGAAAAAAAATGCCAAGTAGTTCCTCACCAAAACGTATTAATGAAGCTAAGAAATGCTATTGATATGCCAAGCCCTAAAATTAAAATCGGATATATTGGAGGGCAATCACCAATTAAAGGTTATCTCCAATGGAAAGAAGTTGTTAACCAATGTAAGGAAAGCTATGACTTCTATCATCTCGGAAGCTGGCAGGAAGAACTGGCGGGAGTTTCTTATATTCCTGTTTCGGTGCTGAAACAGGGAGACGAAAAGATGGTAGAGGCCATACAAGCGCATAAAATTGATATAGCTTTTCTTTGGTCAATTTGTCCGGAAACCTATTCCTTTACATTCTTTGAAAGCCTGACCGCAGGTTGTTTCATATTATCAAATAATATTAGCGGGAACATCGCGGCAAAGATAAAGCAATACAATTGCGGAAAATCATTTGATGGGTTCCCGCAATTGATTGAATACTTATCTGATGTGAAGCAAGTACGAAAGGATATCGAGTTATACAGAGGTAATAAATGTGAGTATATATTGGTAAATAACCATAGTATATTGCAAGATTTGATCGAAAGTAGTAAGCAGAACATTGGTTATTTGAGTAATTCTCATAGCAATATATCATTCTGTGATTGGAGTGATAGTAAGTTGCTTGAATGGAAATTTGCAGATGAAACCGAGCATGTGGATCAAATAATAAGCCTTCTAGCTACCATTAATGACTTAAAAACCAACTGCAAAATGTAGGTCATTGAATTCTCCACCCTAATGATAAAAAGAACTGTTTTCATGAGTCGCCTCCAATTAATTCTGCTCTAATGCAACAAACCCGCGAAATTCGCGGGTTTGTTGCATTAGGGCAGACATCATTATTTAAAAATCTATGTCTGGTTTAATTTGCATTCAATTTTTTTATCAAGCATTATAATAAAGTTAGATACTTCTTCCGGAATATTTCTATTACTTAAAATCCACTCTATTCCTCGTTTAATTTGCATCAATTCTTCATTTTTGTTACAGAATTGATCATATAACCTTTCTAATATCCAAGTTAAAGCATCGCTAGAGTTGTCAAATCCAGCTTTTTCAAATAATCTGGTAGATGCAGTATAGTTCAAAATAAAAGTAAAAATAACATGTATTGCATCTATTTCATTCTTCCCCTCATTCGTACCTGCCTTGCTATGAATTCTACCTTTTAGTAAACTTTCAGCTAAGTAGGATATATTTAAATTCGTCGCCAACCGTAACCACATATCATAATCCTGGGCATACTTGAAGTCAGGATTAAACATACCGACTTCGTCCAAACATTCCCTCCTAATCATAATAGAACAACCATGTATACAATCCCGTACTAATAATATTCGATAAAATGTGGCTCCTTCTAACTCCTTTTCTATAATAGTTCCTAAATAATTGCCTTTTTCATCGATCCAGTCATACCCACTGAAGACCATACCATACTCTGAGTGTAGTTCTAAAAATGATACTTGTTTTTCTAACTTATTTGAAGTGAATAGATCATCAGAACTTAACCAACAAAAATATTTTCCTCTAGCTGCGCGCAAACCATCATTAATTGCTAACGCTATTCCTTGATTCACTTCTTTATTAATTATTTTTATTTTTCCATAGCAATATGTGTTATACTTCCTTATAATATCAACCGTATTATCTGTTGACCCATCATTTACAATAATTAATTCCCAATCAGTAAATGTTTGTTCTATTACACTTTGAATAGATTGGGCAATAAATTGATCTTGATTATAAGTCGGCATGATTATTGAAACCATAGGCTTTGATTTATTACTTACTCGACTGTGTTGCCAGGAGATATCTTGCAAGACCTTTTGAAATAGTTCATTCCATTGAAATAAAGTTTCCTCTACACCTATAGGAATAATTTCAAAATCATACTCAGGATAGGATAAGGCAGTTTGGATAGAATTTGTTACTAATTTGTGTGCTAACTTTAGATTTCTTTCCTGCTGCAAGGAAGGTTTTCCCATTTGGCGTAAATTATCTTGTAAAAAAGCAATTGTGAACTTTTCTTGATCAACAAAGTCTATAAATGTTGCATTTTGTAAAACGACTGATACCTCCGGATGCTGGGAATCTATATATTTTTTTGCCTCTAAAGAAAAATTATTTTTACCTACTATCCTAGTATCAACACCGATAGTAGATGGACAGTTATCCAGCAGAAAGTCCCATAAAACTTTTTCTCCCATTGAGCCGGTAACAATATCGTTACAAATAGCAATTCTAGCACCTGGTTGATCAAAATTCTTTGTTGGTTCACTATCTAATTCACCACATTGAAAGTGATAAACGATACTATCAAATGATGTCTGATGTTTAATATTATGAATAAGTAATTTTTTTATTAAGACTTTATCTCCAGATATATTTGCTTCTCCTTTTTGCGCCAATTGAGGACTAAAAATATTACTGCTTGGAATAATATTACCTTCCGGATATCCTTCCACTAACTCAAAATGCTGTTTCCGGATTAATAGGGGCATATATAACCTACTATCAGGATGCGAATCTTCAATAATTTTGACTACATATTTATTAAATTCATCTTCATTATATGAGTTATACGTATATCCAAAGTTCTTTTCAACCCCATACATCCCGCTTGTTAACTTTCCAGATTCAACCAACCGAGATGTTACACAATTAGTTCCATTATATACTTTTAACAGGTTTTCAAACCAATTCGGGGAAAATGCCATATCAGAATTAATAAAGATTAAAAAATCACCTTGTGCTTTTTTTGCACCATAGTTATATGCACGATATATATTATTAATGTACCATTCATCCGGCTGATTGAGGGTATTATTATATATATAATGTGGTATATAGTTATCCTTTAGATAATTTAAAACATCTTCTGTCGCATTATTTGCCACAAAGTAAAATTCTTTATCACTTAAATCTGTATACTTCAACACTTGATTATATATAAATTTAAGCCATTCTACATCTTTATATATTAAACATATTATTGAATATTGGGGACGGAATACCGACTTTCGGTATTTTTCGACTTCGGTTAGAGATTCTAAAAAGCTCATTGCTATTGGTGGATCATCCTCCAACCATAAACCCTCGGGAAACTCTTGTTTTGGTACTTGTTCCAATACAAGAGTTTCTTCACTAATGAGCCGGTCCAACATATTATATCCACACTGTCCTTTTAACTTATACCTTAAATATCTATAAGCGAGGTTCTTGATTGTTGAGAATCCATAATGCAAAACTTTAAAATTTGTCACACATACTATTTTCCTCAAGTTTTCAGGATATGGCTGTTGATAAAGAGCAGATGTACGTTGATCAAAAGATATTTCAGGAGTAACACGCCATAACCGCACAAACCATTCCGTATCATATAAGCTATCAAGTCTTTTCCACGTTTTACTCCTCCAGATATTTATATTTTGGAGGGAAACCCCGTCGAAATCGTTTTGTATACAAAATTGACATAAATTTTGCAGATTTTCAGCAGTATTAGCACCCAAAACCTCATCTGCATCCAGCCAAAGTATAAAATCCGGTGACAACTTTAAAGCCTCAGTTAATAATCTTTGTTTATGCCTTCGCCTATTATCAAAGTTATTCTTTACTCCTCTGATAACATAAGGTGTGACAGTTAGCATATGTTCATAACTACCGTCTGTACTGCCATCATCATATACAACCACTGCATCCACTATCGGCTTTATATAGTGGATAAATCTATCGAGGTTTCCTTTCTCAATTTCATTATAGACCTGACATATACATACTATTGAATATTTGTTCAAACTTAGCTCCCTCCATAAAAGAACTATTTTCCTAGGACTATTTTCGCAACTGTCTGGCTAACATTCTGCTTTACATATTCGCTCGGTGGAGACCACTCACACGCTTTATTTATAACTAACTCTACCGAACGTAATATGTCATTAGGATTGCTTCCTGTTAATAGGTTGCTTCCAGTCTCAATGGTTTCTGGCCGTTCAGTAACGTCGCGCAGCGTGATACTAGGTACTTTCAAAATACAACATTCTTCTTGAACTGTACCGCTATCACTTAATATACAAGCAGCATTTTTTTCTAATTGGACAAAATCAAATAAACCCATTGGTTCTAAACTAGTAAGTCCGTCCCAACTGGTTATAGATTGATTTTTTTCTATTTGTGAGCGTGTCCTAGGGTGAACACTAAAAATAATCGGTATGTCATACTTTTGTTTTAAGCTTATAAAAGCCTCAAAAAAATTTACCAGTCTATTTGCATCATCTACATTTTCCGCTCGATGAAGCGTTACCAAAAAATAATTTTTCGGCGTAATCTTTAGCTGCTCAAGAATATTACTTTGCTGAATCTGATACTCATAATATTGTAAAACCTCTGCAATCGGATTCCCGGTAACAAAGATTCGATTACTTGCAATGCCTTCCTTAATTAAGTTGGCTCTACTACGTTCAGTATAAGGCAATAATATATCACTGCATTGGTCTATAAGACGTCTGTTTACCTCTTCAGGTACCTTATCATCATAACAACGGTTGCCAGCCTCCATATGAAAGACGGGAATTCGCATACGTTTCGCAACAATAGCTGCAAGCGCACTATTAGTATCCCCCAATAGCAGTATTCGATCAGGTTGCTCGATTAGTATTACTTTTTCAACATCTATTAGTATCTGCGAAATTTGCCCCATTAATGTTTCGGCCTTACACGCAAATATATAGTTAGGTTCTCTTATGCTCAACTGCTCAAAAAATATTTGATTCAATGATTTGATATAGTTTTGCCCTGTATGCATTAGAACATGCTGGCAATTTTGGTCCAAAATTGGAATTATCCTGCTTAGTCTAATAATTTCCGGCCTTGTACCAGCAATTGTTAATACCTTCATTAAAAAAAACTCCCCATTTTTCAAATAAAGCTCTCTCATTGCTATAATTACTTATTAACCTAATCTCATGTAAAGTTTCCAATTTTTCTGTTAAACAAATCAACATATATTTTTTCACAATTCTGCGTCATCCGTTGTGGATTGTTAAACACCGCCTGAAAACACTGAAACGTCATTTCTCCACATTGTTTACGGTAGGTTTCATCCAAAATCAGCTTGTTTACGATCTCTTTAAACTGGGCAAAATCATCCCGCTTGGCCACTAATGGAAGCAACTCCGGTTTCAAGTTCCCGCTAGCAGCATATTCCCCCATGACTGACCGTGAAGCTGCATGAAAAAATGGTTTTGAATAATCATGTTCAAATGAAACGATTGGCATCTTCAATGACATGGCATCAAATAATAGCTGACCACCACCAGAAGGGTAAGTATCAATTAAAATATCCGCGACCCCCATAATACTGAAATAGTCTTTCCTATATGGAAAAACCAGTAGTCTATGTTGAATATCTGCTGTAATCATATCTTGTAGAAATTTCGGTTCATTGCCTTGAATCCCAACAACAATTAAATATACCTTATCATTTAATTGGAGCACTTCAAAAATTGCTCGCCATATTCTTGCATCCTGAAATTTAGTATGGCGACCTGCCATAATCATAACTACAGCATCATTAGTGAGATTAAGTTGAGACCTATGGTACGTCTGGCTTTGTAAAACTTTCTCAACTTCTGCTACAACAACATAATTATCACAGGGAGTTTCTATACATTCCCCAAGACACCATGATATTGTCGCATCCAGCAGAGGTGCTGCAAATTGCGGCAAAGGCCCTGAAACCTGTCCCAGCATAATTGGCGCGGGACGTAAAGAAGCAATATAGTAGTGGTTCAGTTCGGCAAGTAGTGTGGAAAATACTAAAATATCAGGTTGAAAACTATAAATTTGCGCTGCCACCGAGCGTAAATGTTCATCCATTGTCGCGCTATTACGCTCTACAAGAACAACTCTAACACCACTCTTTTCAAATATCTCCATATGCTGCTTACCGTCTTGTGATGCCTCGATTTGTTCTTTCGTATCTGGTGAGAATATTACAACTTCAAAATTGGACTGATCATGATATTGCACAATATTGTTGATCACTCTAATAATTGCCGAATTAGTTTGAAGCATGCCATATACCAGGTACGCAATACGCATCTTTTCCTTTTTAGGGCTTGTGATCCATGGATACTTTAAGTATTGATGCGGTTTTGCAAGCCTTTCAATGCTATCTAATATATCAAAATCATATTCATAATTATCTGTTTTTGTTAAAATAGCCATTGCCATATGACTTTGTTGAAAATAAAATAAAGCCTCTTGAATTTTATTTTCTTTAGCTTTTCTCATGCCAATTCGTTTATACGCTTCTCTTATTTCACTATAATCATTGGTTTGGAAGTGTATTTTAATATATAAGTTTAAAAGTTCATCCGCAAACCCAGATAATAACCATGCACGGTTTATAAAAACTTTGGCCTGATTATAATCATGTATTTGCATATAAGCGATTGCTAAATTAGCATTTACAAAAATCCTGTCCTTTTTTGATTCCATTTTTAAATACGGCAATAACAGAGAAATATCAAATAATTCGCCTGTTATAATCTTACGCAATAAATTATCAAAAACCTCCAACCCCATTTTATTGCCTCCCCATATTTTGTAACCTACTATTCACTTAGAACATTTTCCTCTATATAATTTACTTCATCCTGAACTATTCTAATAACCGTTTGAACATCTTCCTCTTTCATTTCTCCCCACAACGGCAACCTGAGCAACCGAGAAGCTACACTATCAGTCACATCCATTTCCCCACACGTCCGGCCATATCTAATACCTGCAGGTGAACTATGCAGCGGGATGTAGTGAAAAACAGCACCAATGCCCTTATCTTGAAGTCGATGTAGCATCTGATCTCTTTTGCTAGCAGTAGGCAATAGCAAATAATAAATATGACCATTATGACTAATTTCTTGTGGAATAATAGGCCTCCTGAACTTATTATATTTCTCTGCTGCCGCAAAAGATTCATGGTATTGATTCCAAACCTTCATTCTGGCTTTGTCAATTATCGCACAGGAAATAAGTTGACCGTACAAAAAAGCTGCAATTAACTCACCAGGAAGATAGGATGATCCGATATCAACCCACGAATATTTATCTACTAAGCCTTTATGAAACGCCTTCCGATTAGTTCCCTTTTCCCATATTATCTCAGCACGTTCCTGAAAAGTCGTATCATTTATAAGCACAGCTCCACCTTCGCCAGAAACTAGGTTTTTTGTCTCATGAAAGCTAAGAGCTGCAAAATGACCAATACTACCTAGCGGTCGACCTTTATATTTTGCAAGGATTCCCTGTGCAGCATCCTCAATTACCAACAACTTATGCTTTTTAGCAATAGCCATAATCGTATTCATTTCACAGGCTACTCCTGCGTAATGTACGACAGTAATTGCTTTAGTACGTGGTGTAATTGCCGCTTCAATTTTTGTTTCATCAATATTTAGCGTATCTTCTCGAATATCAACAAAAACAGGAACTCCGCCTCTTAAAACAACTGCATTGGCAGTAGAGACAAAGGTATATGATGGCATAATCACTTCATCTCCATATCCGATATCAGCGAGAATGATTGCCATTTCCAGGGCTGCCGTACACGAATTAGTTAATAACGCTTTACCACAGCCAATTTCACATTCTAACCATTCCTGGCATTTTTGCGTAAACTCTCCATTTCCGGCCATTCGCCCCTTATTTAAAACTGATTGAATATTTTTCATTTCATTACCAGTAATGTATGGTTTATTGAACCGAATCATAAACAATCCACCACCAAATAGTTTATCTGAACTTTAATATAATACATAATCTGCATATGCCGATTGCCAGTCAGAGCATAGCCTGCACATTTCCGGCAGTTCCTCGTAGCAACCTTCCGAATGCATTTTACGATACTTACTCAAAATTCCATTTTTCCATACTTCTTTTAATGATTTTTGCGTCACATCACCGGATGGTACTCGGCAATGAAGATCAACAGAACATAAAGCGACTCTTCCATCTGCACAAATATTCATGGTCTGCATTAGCCAGTAGCATGGACGCCGTTTAATCGTTTCATTAGCAATCAGGTTTTCCGCTGTAACAAGACCCGCCCAGCTAATTTTAGGTCTAATCTTGAGATTAACTTTTTTTTCATTCCAAAAACACTTAAATGTTTCAACCTCTTCTTCATTAAACTCCGAAACAACAAACTGCACGAACAATTTTTGCGAAGGCTTACCATATTTCTTTAATAAATCACGATATGCTATTACATTTTGAACCGCCTTTTCAAAGTCACCGCCAATGCGTATTTTTTCATAGGTTTCCTTAGTCGCAGCATCTATGCCAACATAGATAGCATCCAAGCCAGCTTCAATATACTGTCTGCTCCACTCAGCTTTCATTAGCACCCCATTTGTGTTGAGTACTACATCCTCGCAGCCTTTGTCTTTTGCATAGCGAATTCGTTCCGGCATATCACGGCACAAAAAAGGTTCACCAAAAAAGATTTCCCAAATTCGAGCGCTTGGATCTTCAACAGCAATTTCATTAATGATTTTTTTATATAGTCCCATATCCATCATCTGAATCTTACGATATTTATTGATATTTTGGTGATCACACATAGAACACCGTAAATTACACGCGCTCGTATTATCTAATAAGATGACCTTAGGAAAATCAACTGCTTCTTCGATTCGATTGACTTTTGTTAAATTGCTTGTATATGACACATCGTTCGCCTTCTCTCAATTTAGAAGTATGTTCAGACTGAATGACCAAACTTCCTTTTATCCAATATTAATCCTATTTCATCGTATTCGACTCGCAGAAGAGACATGGAGTATACATCAATATATTCATTTTCAATATAGTAATGCTTTCGTAAAATCCCTTCTGTAAAAAATCCACATCGTTGATACAACCGGATTGCTGGGCTATTTTTCACACTCACCAAAAGACATATTTTATTTAGAAGTAACTCCTCAAAACCATATTGCAGCATCAATCGCAATGTAGAAAACCCAAATCCTTTACCCCAGAATTCCGGTTCGCCAATCAAAATCCAAAACTCTGCACGTTTATGCTCACAACTATAATTATAAAATCCCGTGTTACCTATATAAATATCTGAACTTTTTTCATGTATTGCAAAAACAATTTTACTTGGATCCACTAACAAATTTTGATACCACATCCTATGCACTTCATTCGAAACAAATGAAGATCGCAATATAAGAGGGTGTAATAACTTCGTATTAGCCCATTTTCTTGACTTTTCCAAATTTTCTTCGCTAAATGAACGCAAAACAATCTGTTTTGCTTTTATTTCAAGCTTATGCGTATTCATCTCTCATACTCCGCGATTATACTATTGTTCCCTTATGAATTATGAATAATTTCCGCTACGCCATTCCCCAAATATAATATGGGGCGTCTTTACCTACATGGAATAGAAGGTCAATTATTGATACACCATGTTCAAATTGCTGCTGAAACTGCGGATATTGTGGATACCCTGCATATTCTTTATACCGCAATTCTATGTTGTTCGAGTAAAATAGCTCTTCTTCCAAATAATCCTTCGCAGCAGGTCCTGAGATATAAGTAGAAGCATCAAAGTGGTTGACAATGTTCACCAAGCGCTCTGTTTTTCCTCCCGAAATTGCTAAATCCCGTGCATTTACAAACTTAGTTTTTATGCCTAGCAGCCTACTAATCATGATTATTAAGTACTGATTTAAATCAGATAACCGATCCCATTCCATTTTTACATAAACCTCTTCAAACTTTTCCTTATATTCTGCAAAAAACGGCGCTTTCCCATAAAACTGAACAATTGTTCCCCAGTGCTTTTTTTGCCAGTTATATTTATCTCCTGCAATGCAGATTTCATCTATGCTTTTTTTTATATCACTATATACTGGTACAGTTAGCCACATTAGCCTGTTGTTAGCTACTATCTTATTTCTGTTGCGCCAATCATTTACCGTGTATTGCACATCATCATAGAATACAAATATATCTGCATCATGAATAAGATCGAAATATCCCTTCCAAGGGAGATAATTTGATTGAAGAATGACTACTGTCTTCCCCACTTGTCACCTACCACCTTAATTATGAAACATACATGTTATAGTGCCTATATAACTCCTTATGTTTTATGATCCACTCCTTCATCTCTATCACCATATCCACATAAGACGGCACAACAAAGTTAAAATCTGTCCTACTATTTATAAGCGACTTATCTACAATGACACTTCCACATTTATTTATTATTAATTGATTATTTTTAAAGTACTGGTTAAATAGCATAAGTAACTCATACTTGCTTATCTTAGAATTATTCACTAGGTTATATAGCCCTACTAAATTATCTTTTGTAGCTTTTTCTATGGCTTTTGCCAAAACAAGAGTAGTTACTCCTGTCCAAATAGCCCTTGAATAACCGGCAATATCGCCATTTTGTTTCATAAACCAATTAAAAAGACCTATGCCATTTTCTTTCATGTCCGGACCTATTATAGAATTTCTAAATGTTACATCTTTTTTATTATCTATCTCTCCCAGAGCCTTAGATCTATCATAAAAAGTTACTCCATCTTTGAGAGAATTTTCATGATAATTACCATTTTGCCCGGAAAAAACACAATCAGTACTCAGGTGAATAACTTTAGTATTAGTTCTATGTGTAATGTAAGCCAAATAGTGTGGTATATAGCTATTTATATATACTGCTTCATGTTTATTTTCTTCTGCATTTTTGTTTAGAATTCCGATACAATTAATTACTGCATCAAATTGGTATTTATTTATTAAATCTTTTATTTGCTTTGAATCACAAGCATCACCAACTATGTTTTCAGTTAATAAAAAAGGGGTTCTTGTGAATGTGATAACCTGATGACCTTGTTCCTGTAGATATAAAGATATAGCATGCCCTACCATACCGGTTGCTCCAAGAACAAAAAATTTCACTTAATTTCTCCTCCCTCGCTCTAATTCTAACTTTACGTAATCAAGCTCCAGGAGTTTTTGTTTTACTTCATTGATACTAAGGCGGAGTGTATTATGAGAATTATACTCATCCTGGGAAG
>NZ_CM170492.1:4372500-5047500 GCF_057319775.1 Sporomusa sp. 246TCP1
GTTAGTTCAGTTGTTACACCGAACGGTTCTCCCTAGAAAGGAGGTGATCCAGCCGCACCTTCCGATACGGCTACCTTGTTACGACTTCACCCCAATCATCGGCCCCACCTTAGACGGCTAGTTCCATTGCTGGTTACCCCACCGGCTTCGGGTGTTGTCAACTTTCGTGGTGTGACGGGCGGTGTGTACAAGGCCCGGGAACGTATTCACCGCAGTATGCTGACCTGCGATTACTAGCGATTCCGACTTCACGGAGGCGAGTTGCAGCCTCCGATCCGAACTGAGAGCTTGTTTATGCGTTTGGCTTACCCTCGCGGGCTTGCTTCGCTTTGTTTAAGCCCATTGTAGTACGTGTGTAGCCCAGGACATAAGGGGCATGATGACTTGACGTCATCCCCGCCTTCCTCCGCATTGTCTGCGGCAGTCTCCCTTGAGTTCCCACCATTACGTGCTGGCAACAAAGGATAAGGGTTGCGCTCGTTGCGGGACTTAACCCAACATCTCACGACACGAGCTGACGACAGCCATGCACCACCTGTTTTCGTGTACCCCGAAGGATAGGAACTAATCTCTTAGTTTTTCACTCAATGTCAAGTCCTGGTAAGGTTCTTCGCGTTGCGTCGAATTAAACCACATACTCCACCGCTTGTGCGGGCCCCCGTCAATTCCTTTGAGTTTCAACCTTGCGGTACCGTACTCCCCAGGCGGGGTACTTATTGCGTTAGCTTGCGGCACAGAAGGGGTCGATACCCTCTACACCTAGTACCCATCGTTTACGGCCAGGACTACCGGGGTATCTAATCCCGTTCGCTCCCCTGGCTTTCGCGCCTCAGTGTCAGACACAGTCCAGAAAGTCGCCTTCGCCACTGGTGTTCCTCCCAATATCTACGCATTTCACCGCTACACTGGGAATTCCACTTTCCTCTCCTGCACTCAAGATTTCCAGTTTCCTGCGCCTATACGGGGTTGAGCCCCGCACTTAGACACACGACTTAAAAATCCACCTACACGCCCTTTACGCCCAATAATTCCGGACAACGCTTGCCACCTACGTATTACCGCGGCTGCTGGCACGTAGTTAGCCGTGGCTTCCTCCTTTGGTACCGTCATTGCTCTACATTATTCACATAGAACACGTTCGTCCCAAACGACAGAGCTTTACAATCCGAAGACCTTCTTCACTCACGCGGCGTTGCTCCGTCAGACTTTCGTCCATTGCGGAAGATTCCCCACTGCTGCCTCCCGTAGGAGTCTGGGCCGTGTCTCAGTCCCAGTGTGGCCGTTCATCCTCTCAGACCGGCTACTGATCGAAGCCTTGGTGAGCCGTTACCTCACCAACTAGCTAATCAGACGCAGACCCATCTCTAATCGGTAGCATATTCAGAGGCCACCTTTCTTATCCTAGTCATGCGACTAAGATACCACATTCGGTATTAGCACCACTTTCGCGGTGTTGTCCCCAATTTAGAGGCAGGTTGTCTACGCGTTACTCACCCGTTCGCCACTAGGAGTTATTACTAACTCCCCGTTCGACTTGCATGTGTTAGGCACGCCGCCAGCGTTCGTCCTGAGCCAGGATCAAACTCTCCATAAAAAAATTTATGAAAAGCCAATTGGCTCTTTAAAGCTATTAAAAAATTGTTTTTGGTTTTGTATGTCGCAAGCGACATACTACCGCACATCTGGCTTTTTGATGCATTACTTACATTGTTCAGTTTTCAGGGAACATTTTGTCGTTCGCGTCCTTGTGGAGCCAACATCTATATATGTTATCACGTTTGCTTCACCGTGTCAACATCTTTTTATTCATTCCAACTAAGTTGTTAGCTTGATTGGGAATATTTCATCGCTCATCAAGGCGACTCACTTATAGTATCATGCCTTATCGCTTACGTCAACTGTGAATTTATGTATATTATCACACAATTGCAAAGTAGACTACCTAAACGAGTCG
The DNA here is from genome assembly GCF_057319775.1 of Sporomusa sp. 246TCP1. Lineage (NCBI taxonomy): Bacteria > Bacillati > Bacillota > Negativicutes > Selenomonadales > Sporomusaceae > Sporomusa > Sporomusa sp. 246TCP1. The sequence continues at coordinate 4,374,455 of NZ_CM170492.1, forward strand.
CCTTCTTCCTACATCCCAACCTTGCTCAAAGATATTCCTCACCAGGATCAAGGTACATCGAATAATCTATCATATATAACGGATAAGACAACTCCAACGTTTGTATCCGACCATCCCAGTGGGCTGCCATATTAAATAATTGTCCCATATCATTGACAGTTATAAATGGCTGTCCGTCCACAATGATAATAGGGGCTGCTCTCCCGTGAATGAGCAATTCCGGTGTACCAGGCTGCCATTTTATACGTTCACCTAACACGGCAGCTACGGTCAACGCTGGCACCATCCAGACGGATTCTTGCTGGTAAATGTCACAGGATAGGATTTGCCCGCCGAATTTGGCCACAGGCAAAATGAACTCCAGGCAATTTTGACTGTCATTCCATACTTCCCGGCCACCAAATAATGTTGGCAAGTATTTCAGACTAATATATATTGTATTACCACGTTTCTTGCCGGGAACTATTTTATTTTGTCGGGATACTGTTTGGCCGTTTTCATCCCATTTTACCGAAGTATTTAAACTATCAGCCAATGCCATAACCGGTATTTGTTTTTCACCAGCTATAGAAATTATGTGTTCTGTACGCATTGTTCCATTTATCTTGAGCTTGTGAATTTGGGCAAATTCTATTTGTCTGTCAGGAACCTCCTGAATCAATGACTTCAAGAAGGTATCTTCGACCAAACCATCTAAACCAGCTTTGGCAAGTGCCTGTTTAACACCAGTTAGTGTAATCCTCTGCCGACCATAAACATCCGGATAAATGCCAATAGAGGCTCTTCCGTTGGCGTCAACCCGTACTTTAACCCGTTCATACTCTATCTTAACCGGCGTATCACAAGCAACATATTCAAATAACTCTTCCACATCTGCTTCCTGCATTCGTACACAACCATTCGACACAGCTCCCCCAATCGACCAAGATGCGTTTGTTCCATGAATGCCGTACATAGGCGCAATACCCAGCCAGCGATATCCCAGGGGATTATTCGGCCCTGACGGCACTACAGTTCCTTTGTCCGGAGGGTACCAACAGGGATCTACTTCCTTTTCTATTATTGAAAACTCTCCCGTAGGCGTAGGAGAAGACGGTTTACCAACAGCAATCTGGTATTCCTTGAGTAGAGTATTCCCTTTGTATAATTCCAGTGTATGACTGGGAAGATTGATGATAATTCGTGGTAACAAATCTGACTTCATAGCCTGAGCATTGCCAGGCAAAATAGTCATGATAAAAACAAGGATTACCCAAAAAACCGGTTTGTATACCCACTTTTTATCCATACAGCCATCCCCTTTTAGCAAATGCTTAAGACAATAACATATATGAAGTTGAAGTGGTTGATATGCGCTAATTTGTCAGACAAGCACAAAAAAAGAAAGGAACTGTGTTTTTCTCCAGCACCTTTCTTCATTACAACCTATTGATCTACTTAAACGGCATAGACTATGACGTAGAACTTATCGTGCGGCTGTTTGACCATGGAGTTCACCCTGCCTTATTTCCGCAATCCGATTAGCCTTGTCGACCATCACTATTTTGGGCCGATATTTTTTCTGCTTTGCTTCAGTCATCATCGCATATGCAATGATAATAACCACATCACCGGGCTGCACCAGCCGGGCGGCAGCCCCGTTTAAACAAATGATCCCTGAATTTCTCGGCCCGCTGATTACATAGGTTTCCAACCGGCTGCCATTATTGTTATTTACAATCTGAACCTTTTCATTAGGTAAAATACCTGACGCTTCTAACAATGCCTCGTCTATCGTAATGCTTCCCATGTAATTCAAGTTGGCTTCGGTGACAGTAGCGCAATGAATTTTTGCTTTTAGTGAAGTCAACAACATCAGATTGCCTCCAGTATGGTGTTATCAATCAGTCTGGTTGTACCAAACCTGACTGCAAGTGCTAACAATGCTTTTGTTGATAAAGTGCTGGCAGACTCCAGCTCAGGATAGCTGTAAATTTCCACATATTCTAGGTTAGCTAATGGTTGCTCAGTGATAACACTAACTACTGCTGCACGAATTTTCGCTATATCCCGCTCGCCCTCATGAACAAGCTGCTTTGCCAGCGAAAGGCTCTGGGACAAGACCATCGCCGCGCTGCGTTCCTCAGTTGATAAATATCTGTTACGTGAACTCATCGCTAAACCATCATCCTCGCGCACAATCGGTACAATTTCAAGCTGCACATTCATGTTCAAGTCACGAACCATCTGGTCGATTACCAGTACCTGTTGGGCATCCTTCTGTCCAAAAAACGCCTTATCCGGCTGTACAATGTTAAATAATTTACTAACAACAGTTGTAACGCCACGAAAGTGTCCGGGACGTGAAAGCCCGCATAACTTGTCTGTTATTTCTTCGACATATACATAACTGGCATACCTATTAGGATACATCTCAGCTACAGTTGGATGAAAAATGGCATCCACGCCCACACCACTTGCTTTTTCACTATCACCTGCCAAGTCACGCGGGTAACACGCCAAGTCCTCCTGCGGACCGAATTGAGTAGGATTAACAAAGATACTAGTGATGACAATATCACACTGTGCTTTGGCGCACCGCATCAGCGTCAAATGACCTTCATGCAATGCTCCCATAGTGGGAACCAATGCGATGCTTTTCCCTTGTTTCCTGGCAGAATTTACAAAAGCACGCATTTCTTGAATAGTTTCTATTACTCGCATTGCCTACATTCCTCTCCTTACCACAATTCAATCAGTACAATTTTTCCAGCATAGTGTCAGCCATTTTAAAGCTATACTCTGGTGCAGGAAATTGTCTTTCCTGCACCTCTTTGATATACATTTCAACAGCAGCCCTGATTTCCTGGTGCAAATTTGCATACTTTTTAGCAAACTTCGGCGTAAATCCTGAATGTAAACCTAATAAATCATGGCTAACCAGTACTTGTCCATCACAAGCGGCGCCGGCACCGATGCCGATCGTGGGGATGGCAACCGCCTCACACACTCTCCTGGCCAGCCCATCCGGTATACATTCCAATACCAGCGCAAATGCTCCTGCAGCCTCCAATGCCCGGGCATCATCCAACAGTGTTTGCGCGGTTTCTTCATCTCTGGCCTGTACCTTAAAGCCGCCTAATTGGTTAACTGACTGCGGTGTTAATCCCAAGTGACCTACCACCGGAATACCTGCTGTCACAATTGCCTTCACCGTATCGGCCATGGCTGCGCCGCCTTCCAGTTTTACCGCCTGCGCGCCGCCTTCCTGCAGCAAACGTCCCGCATTCTTAACAGCCTTTTTTATCGATACTTGATAAGACATAAATGGCATATCGGCAACCACCATCGCGCGTTTAGTGCCCCGGCATACGGCTTTAACATGATGCAGCATATCTTCCATCGTTACTGGCAGCGTAGAGTCATAGCCCAAAATGACATTTCCTAATGAATCACCTACTAAAAGCATATCCACCCCGGCCTCATCCAAGAGCTTAGCCATGGAATAATCATACGCTGTCAGCATAGTAATTGCCCTGCCTTCACTTTTGTATTGACGCAAAACACTTGTCGTTATTTTGTTATGGCTCATATTTCCCTCCAGCATTATCGCTCAGCATTTCGCTCATTGTCTCAAGCTGTGCTCTTTTAAGACTGCCAATTTGTTGTACTAGCAGCAAAGTATGTAAACCTAATTGCCTGTATAATTTCTCACTGTTATTATCCTGTCGCGCCAACGCCTGGAGATGAGCAGCCACGGTATTGGCATCCCCTCTTACAATAGGCCCGGTCAGCGCTTTAGGAGTCCCCTTATTGACCAAATTCTCCACCGTTCCCTGCAGAAGCGGCAACAATGCAGTTGTCGCTTCCTCGGCAGATAGTCCGAGTTGTTGCAACAAGCTAACCGCATTATGCACCAATACCACCAAATAATTTGACGCTATACAGGCAGCTGCGTGGTAAAGCACCCGCTTATCTGGTGGTACAAGAAAACTATCCCCTCCCATATCCCGCACCATAGTTTTAGCAAGATTAACCGCTGCATGGTCACCATCTACAGCAAAATACACGCCAGACAGGCAACCGGTTTTATTTTTCATACTTGCAAAGGATTGCAATGGATGCAAGGCACCAATAAAGGCCCCCTGTCGCTTGGCAGCTGCTAAGGTATCGGCTGGCAAAGCCCCACTGGCATGATACACATACTGCCCTTCATACCAACCGCCATTTTGTGCAATCTGCCCTGCAACATCTCCAATATACCTGTCTGATGTAGTGATAAAGACAATCTCTGCCTTTTGCGCAATTTCTACCGGATTTACCGACCACGGTACAGAAAAACGTTCAGCCAGCATCACAGCTGACGCCGGGCTCCTACTTGCAACTCCGGTTAATCTGTAACCGCATTGGCACAAACTTGTCGCAAGCGCGTCTCCCACCTTACCTGCTCCAATAATAGCAAAACTTGGTTTTTCCATTTCTCACTCCCTCCCGCTTACGCCCACGCCGTAAAGAAGCAAGTAATATAAAAAGCCTTCCGGCACGTGTCCGAAAGGCATAGATCTCCCTTGCTACCTCCCGTCTCAGTCCTGCGGATCTAAGCGGTATATTTAACTATGAAAATTCCGCCACATCCATTCTCTTTGTTACTTAGTGTGACTCCTCGCAGATGCCACCTAAAAATGATGGATGTAAAGCAATTTGATGATAGCATAATATATAAAAAGAAAGCAAGCGTTTATTTATTGATTCAATTAAAAACCTAATTCTTCACCGATGATGATTATCTCAACATCGGTAGCTGATGGCTTTTTATGCATAACAGTAGTAACATTACATATCCGGGTTGGCCCTTGGCAATCCATACATTCCCCTGTCACCGTACAAGGATTCGGACGATTTAACCGTTTATTATTAATAGGAGCAGCAAACAGCTCAATCCGGTCCATTGCAGTCTCAAGATTTGTAACAATTTTATTAACACCAGTAATTACAATAACTTTCTTGGGCCCGAAGATCATCGCAGCCACCCGATTGCCTGCGCCATCAACGTTGACAAGTTCACCCTTTAGGGTCAGCGCATTCGTGCCTGTTAAAAAAACGTCACTAGTCATTTCCTTGCGGCGCACTGCCAGTGCCTCTTCCGGCGATAAACCCGGTTTATTATGATTAAATACGGTATTGCCCCGCTCCTCAAGCAGCGTATCAATCCCAACTTCTTTAATTGTCCATGAGCCACCAATACCCACAGTAGCATCAGTAGGAATAAGGGCAGCCAGTTTATCTAATGCTTCTTGTTTGGTATTTACATAGCTGGCAGTAAAATGATTCTTTTGCAAAGCTTCAATCACTTTAGCTGCAATTGTTTGATTGTGCCATGTTTTTAATTCGCTCATGATCATTTCTCCTCTCAATTACGCATTATGGTATTAACAGCTGATGTTCATATACGTGGTAGCCATTTCTCTCATTTCCTCAGCAGTGTACTGATTGTACACCATGTTTATATGCTTGGCATAGGATAAGCCGTTGAAACTACCATTAGCCTGGATAGTTATATACTCATTAAGTTGACCGGCAAATTCCACAGATAGTGGGATTTCCCGCACTGCTTTCACAAGACCGTCAGTTGCCTCCACCAACACAACCGTAAGCGTACTAACCTCTAGAGCTTCCTGCGGATACACACGAATACCTGACGGCACAGTATGCCAGGAGTATGGTGCATCATTCCATTTACTTGTCCCAAACTTAAAGAGCAAAAAAATAATAGGACCATCAACATATATGCCTAACTCAATTGCACCACTCTCAACATCCTCAATTTCCTGAGCGGTAATTTTTGTTTTGACAATAAGCAAACTATGCCCCTCATTATCCAAGCGATACCTAATTTTTTCTTCCAGCTTACCTTGCCCTGGTATATAAGGCTGCCCAACCTGGCCTGTTTGCACAACTTGTCACCACTTTTCGAATATAGTTTTATTTTTTATATTATATCATTATCTATATGGATAATCAAAGCAAGCAGCCTTTGCACTGTAACTTTAACCAAATCGTAAGGAAAAATATTCGTTTATCTATTTGTAATAAATTGCTGCTGGTTGCGGGAAACTATATACAACGCGTTAAAGCTTTTACAACTTCTTGGATGCAGGAATATATTGTACGTGTTGAAATTTTTACGTTCAATAACTTATCAGGAGGCGATTTTTATGCTGCAGCATAAATTCAAGGGGTGCGAAGATTGCATCGAAAGTAGCTCTTGTGAATTTTCCTCAGAATTCTGTCCGAAAGCCGTGCTTGATCACAGTCTTGATAGCGATTTAACCGCAGATCCTGTATTTAAAAAATACCAGGAACTTTACCAACGCCTAAAAAACTAACAACTACTATACTAGGAGGTCTGCCGTGAAAACGAAAATAAAATATTCTCACGGTAAAGGATTTAGTAAAAATCTTTCCTCAGTTACCATCGTAGCCGGTGCTCGCACCAGCCCGGAAATCCAGAAAAACATCAAAAAAGCCCGCCCAGAGCGACAGAGTAACGGGCAGGCTCACCAAATATTTTAGACTCTATGAAAACCCACGTCTACTGCTTATGGCTGCCACTTGGCAGCCTATTTTTTTTGCCGCAGCCAGATTAGTACCTTCTGGTATAATGTCAGTCTCTTCAAGAACAGCCAGCACCTCTTCCAACGCAGCATTACCTGCACGCTCACCAATACCAGTGGCAGTTACACTGGCAAATAATGCCCCACTTTGTAGGGCAGCCACCGTATTGGCTGTAGCCAGACCAAAATCATTATGGGCATGAAATTCGATTGGCAGTGAACAGCGGACCGCCAAATGACTCATTAATTTCCGGGTGGAAAACGGGTCTAACAGACCAACCGTGTCCGCATAACGAATTCGTACAACCCCCAAACGCTCACTCAATTCAGCCAATTCCAGAAATTGATCAGGATGGGCCCGCGAAGCATCTTCAGCCCCCACAGATACACGACAGCCGTGGCTCCGGGCCAAAAAAACAGCACTGGTAAGCTGCTCATACACCCATTTTCGGCTTTGCTTTAGCTTACGATAAATATGGAGGTCAGATACAGGCACAGAAATATGCAAAAACTCAAAACCGCAAGCTACGGAAGCCGCAATATCTTGGTGGCAAGCGCGATTCCAGGAAAAGGCAACCGCCTTCAGCCCGGAATTCAGGATGAGTCGCATGGCCTCGGCCTCTTCCTGCCCCATCACCGGGGTACCTGCCTCAATCCAAGTAATACCGGCATTATCCAAAGCTATCGCAATTCCCAGTTTTTCCATAGCAGAAAATACAACCCCGGCCGCTTGTTCCCCATCTCGCATCGTAGTATCAATAAGAAATCCGGGTTTGAGTTCTGGCATAAATCGGCTCCTTTCAGCCTGATAGGTATAATCTCCGGAGTTCATCATCGCTTATGGCTGTTTTCTTACGAACAGCTAACGCCCGTACTCCAGCCAGCAAACGCTTACTCTCATCTTCCTCCAAACAAATACCCCAAGCCGCAAATTTTGTTCTAAGCGCCGCCGTCCCGGAGTGTTTGCCAACAATAAGCTGTCTACTTAACCCCACCAATTCAGGGGCAAATGGCTCATACAGCTTCGGAGCTTTGGTAATACCATCAACATGTAGACCTGATTCATGTGCAAAAATAGCTGAGCCAATAATAGCTTTGTTTACTGGCACCGTCAAACCCAACATAGAAAATATCTGACCACAGCCGATTGCAAGCTTAGGTGGCAGCTTAGTGTTGATCCCTAAAAGTTGTCTGGCAGCCAGAAGCACCTCTTCCCACGGAGCATAGCCGCCAATCCCGCCTACTGATTCCACCACTTGTGTGGCACCAGCCTTTAATGCTGCCAGAGTATTGGCAGTTGCCAAACCATAGGCATTACCAGCTGAAATGCCTATGGGGCAAGCCAAGCTACTTTTCAGGAGAGTTATTTGATCAAATAGCGCAAACGGATTTCCCTTACCAGCTCTATCCTGGTATACGACGGCAGCAATCGGATATTTTTTTATATTAGCGATAAGGCCTGACAACGCTTCTACCGTAAGAACGTCTATCCCTTCAACAAACAAAGAAACTACCAAGCCTCGCGGGCAAGCCTCTTTCATAACTTCCCGTAATCTGGTGCCAAACTCCACTTGATTTGTAGCATCACAAACCAGGACAACTTGCTTTATACCTGCCTGCTCGGCCAGTGACAGTTCACAGCCTAAAAGGTTAAGAAGCCCATAAAGTCGAATCTGGGATTGCACCTCAGCCAACTCCGGGCGATTACATTGCCATTCATCAAGGTGAATGACTGCCTGTTGTATCCCCAAAGCAGTTAGCACACCAGCAAAATCTACAAGCTTTTGCGCGGCAAACTTCTGCCTGATAGCGATATTCAAAGTCTGGTCTAACCACATAATTTTCTTCACATCGATCACCCGCAGCGTTGTTTTCTTATCACCAGCTTGACACCATTTTCCAAGCGCTCTGATTGACAGTCCAGACGGCCACTTTCCCACTCGACCTCCAGCCAAGGCGGGATATGACTGCACAGCACCTCCACCTGATAGTAATTGCCCGATAATAGCGGCTGCAATACTTGTTTGGAGGTTAACCCACTGCCATTTTGTTGAATATCCTTGAGCGACACCTTGAAACAACCCGGCCCAGTCTCAACAATAGCCGGCGCTGTGGGTTTACCTGTTTCACTTTCGCGGGCGGCCAACTCTTCCTGCACTAAAATGTATTCTAAAAAGTCTGCCGGACGACCATTAAACTCCCAAATACTAAACCCATTTTGTTCTAATTCTTTGTATAACAGACCAACTACTGTCTGCGCGACAAATACGCGGCACTGGCCCAACCATTGAATTGTGTCCGCTAATTGCCGCCGTACTCCAGCCATACCGCTGGTGCGGTCAAATTGAAATGGCAAGGAGTCAGTCAGCCGCCACTTTCCCTGCTGACGGCGGTAAATAACTATTTTCCCTGGATCTTCCAGGGACGCTGTACTGCCTTTGTCCCCAATAAACACCGCTATGTCCCGCGCCATTTTCCTTCCTCCTTCACTTTTACACGGCAGCTGCCTTTAATTCCAGCTGTTCAACAGCGTAATAAAGCCCGCTCTCCACGGTATAGCAATATTCCACCGACATAATACCCCGCTTTAACAAACGTTTTTGGGCCTGATAACCAATCCTCATTGTCAATACTGCATCACAATCACTCAGGGCTGTCATTATAGCCTCTCGCCGCTTATCTTCGCTATCACAGTCTTCATTGCCAGAACAATATTTTTCCAAGCAGCGCGTTTCCACTAGCTCATACCGGTTATTATTCACCTGATAAATATCAAATTTTTCGGCCTGACCAAAGTGCAAATCAACTAATTTCCCGGCTTGGCTAGTAACTGCCACCTTGTAATAACCGACAAACGGCAAGGGTTTACTCTCAGTTGCTTCAACCAGCGTGGTAGCAGCACAGCTTCTAAACTCATTGTTACGATCCTGACTCAAAAGGCCAATGGCATCTGCCCGGCACTGACGGCAATGGGTCATCTGTTTCAGTTCAACATTACAAGCCACCCGCATGGCCGTAACATCGTGCATATTGGTTTGCGGCAACCCGGAAAATACACTACCCTGCGCGGGAAGGAAGGGCATAATATTGGTCAGACTGGCACCCAATTGCTTAACTTTCTTGACAACAGTAGGTATATGCCTGTCATTCACCATGGTAATCATTACAATGTTTACCTTGACAACAACACCATGATCAGCTAAATACCTAATGCCTGCCTGTTGGTTGTTCAAGAGAATTTCTGCACCTTCTGTGCCGGTATAACGAGTACCCTGGTAGTTGACAGCTCCATAGATCTGGGCGCCAATGACCGGTTCGGTACAGTTAACAGTCACCGTGACATGATGTACACCAAGTTTAACTATTTCCGGGGCGTATTCGGGCAATAATAACCCGTTAGTTGACAAGCAAAATAGCACGTCAGAGTCTGCTCTTTTTATAAGCTCAATGGTCTCACGGGTTTTATTCCAATCAGCCAGAGCATCCCCCGGACCGGCAATTCCAACCACACTCAGATTGGGGATGGCAGCCTTCACTTTTTCAAATTTTGCAAACGCCTCTGCAGGTGACAGCACTTCACTAGTTACTCCAGGGCGGCTTTCATTAACACAATCATACTTACGGCTACAATAGTTGCAGCTAATATTGCACTGCGGCGCTACCGGCAGATGCATACGGGCATATTTATGTTGGGCTTCACTAGAAAAACAGGGATGTTTATCGGTAAGCACGCTCGCCATAGAGCGGTCACCTCCTTTCTTCAAGTAAGGGTTATGATGATTTATAATATTTTTGGTACATATTCTGGCGGTAGTACTGATATTTTTCGGCTAGCAAGGTGTTGGTAATTCTGTCTAGCAAGTTCATAGAGCCAGTATACCCTATTGACAACAGCCTCTGACCACCCACTCGATCATGAATGGGAAATCCTAAACGCACTAGGGGAATATGATCTCTTTCAGTAAGAAAGCGCCCGTCCGAATGGCCAATAGCAATATTAGCCTCACCCGCCTTGGCCTGTTGCTGAACTAAATCAAAATCAGGATCTGATAATACAACAGTTTCGGCTGACATCTCAGTTTTGGGTAAAAGCCGCGACAAGTTCCCGCTTTTATCCCCGGTTACTACTACTGGGCGAATACCGTTTTCCAGGCAGAGCTGCGTCACAGCATAGACAAGTTCAGGATCACCAAAAATGGCACTGCGTCCGAAGAAATTATATTTATGAGAATCAATCATGGCATCAATAAGCCGTCCCCGCTCGTTCTCAATGTCCGCAGGCCGGTTCCTGCCGCTGATAGTCTCGATCGCACCCATAAAGGCATCCGTGTTTTGAATACCAATCGGCAATGGTACAGAATACAGTGGTACACCAAAGGTATCTTCAAGATATTTTCCGGGTGATATACTACTATCTAAGGTAACACCCATTTCAATGGTTGCCGGCGCACCACCCATGCGGTAAAGATCCGCTATAGGCGTGCCGCCCGCAGGTAATTTACTGTAGTTAGCAAGGTATGGCCGGTCAAGAGTGTCCGCTATATCAGGACACAACATATATTCCAAATCCATGGCAGTAAGCAAACGCTTCAGTTCTCGAATGTCGGCCGGACTAATGCTGGGTATAATGATATTTACTTTGTTATGGCGTTCGGTGGCGGTTGCCAGCGTCTCAACCAAACGCCGGACAGTCAGCCAATAACCCTCACTATGATTGCCGCCATAACCGGGAGTATTGGCAGTAACAATCGGCATAACAAGCTTGCGTTCCTGCCGATAGTCAGCTACTATCCTGGCTATGTCTTCCCCAATGGTTTCAGCCAGACAGGTGGTAACAACACCAATCAGTCCTGGCTGATAAACTTTATTAATATTATCAAGGGCCTGGCGCAAATTAGCCTCACCGCCATACACTGTCCCTTTTTCATTAAGCGAAGAGGAACCAACATCAATTGGCTCATTAAAATGCTCAGCAATATGTCGCCGCATATAGGTGCTGCACCCTTGCGAACCATGAACAATTACCATTGATCGTTCAATACCTTTAAGCGCCAATATTCCACCCATCGGCATACACATGTGACAGGGGTTTTCCATATCAGACACCTCCTTGACGAGCGGTATATTGCCATACTGGTGAGCACACGGTAGAGTATACTTCCTGCGCAAAGTTAACGGCACCATCAAAACCGCTTAAAGGATGTTTACGGTTGTGATTGTGGTCAATGAACGCGAGTCCCAGCTTGTAGGCCAACGGCCGTTCCTTGACACCGCCTACCAACAGATGCGCTCCTTGACCAGTCATAAAACGTTCCAGTTCTGCCGGATTGGCATCATCTAAAATAACAGTACCATCACTGACAAGTTCATTAATGGTGTCATATTCCTCCGGGCGCCCGGTCTGCGTACCTACCATTACCACCTCAATGCCAATTTCCCGAAACTGCTTAATTAGCGAGATGGCCTTAAACCCACCGCCAACATAGACGGCTGCTTTTTTACCTGCCAGTTTTTCTCTGTAGCCTTTAATAATGGGTGCCACCCTGTCAGTTTCCTGACGAATGAGTACTTCCGCCTTAGCCCTGAGTTCACCGCCGCCCATAGCCTCAGCAATATTGCGCAACGATTGTGCAGTATCTTCAAGCCCCAGGAAAGACACCTGCTGGTACGGAATACCATATAGTTCCTGCAGCTTGCCTGCCAAATAATACATTGAACCAGCACACTGAACAATATTGAGTGCAGCCTTAGCTGCTCCCTTAATGGTGGCACTAGTCGAATCACCGGTAAATACAGTGTTGACCTTTACCCCCATCTGCTGGAGATAGTCTTTAATAATCCAGGCTTCACCAGCCAGATTAAATTCTCCCAGGTAATTGATGGTTCTACTGGCGGCTTCGCGCCGGTCAACCGGATCGATGAGCTTTAATAGCGCCTCACAGGCAGCCCGGTAACCAGCTGATTTGTTGCCAATAAAACCACTGGATTCCACAGGAATAACCTCAATACCATGACGGCTGGCCGCCGCTTTGCACACAGCCGTCAAATCATCACCGATTACCCCAACGATACAGGTGGAGTACACAAATACCAGCTTGGCTTGGTATTTAGCCACAAGTTCATCAATCATCCGGGCCAGCTTCTTTTCGCCGCCAAAAATAATGTCTTTTTCCCTCAAATCAGTAGTAAAACTGTTACGGTAAAGTTCGGAGCCGCTGGACAAACTGCCGCGAATATCCCAGGTGTAGTTGGCACAGCCAACCGGGCCATGCACCAGATGGATTGCATCAGTAACCGGATTTAAAACTACTCTGGCCCCGCAGTACACACAGGCCCGTTGACTGACACAGCCGGCAATACTGTCAGCATCGCACTTTATCGTGTTTTTTCTTCGTCCTTTGGTAGCTATAAATTGTTCCCGTTCCGAAATAGCCGCAGTCGCCTCGCTCATATCTTCACCTCCTGGTTAACTACATAACCAACTCAAAATCTTCATCAGCAGCATCCCTGTCTGCTCTGTCTAATAGCGCATTGCTGATACTCTCAATCAGGCGCATAGCGCCGCGATAGCCAACAATCGGCAAATAGGAATGAACACTGCGATCCAATACGGGGAAACCAACTCGTACCAGCGGAATATCTTCCGCGCGAGCTATATATTTACCGTAGGTATTACCTATAATCAAATCAACTGGTTCATTCTTGAGCCACTGATGGAAAGTAAATAAATCGCCACCTGCCTTGACATTAGCTGTCACACCCGCGGGTTCCAGCATAGCCTGAATCTCTTCTTCAAAACTTCCGGTAACTGATCCTTTGGCCCCGCCCGGTGTACCTGTTAAGATATGGACTGGCTTCATTCCCAGACTCAGAACAAGTTCTGTCAAACCGGTAACAATATCCGGATCACCAAAGATACCTACCTGTTTGCCATGGAAGTGAAAGTGAGTGTCCGTCATAATGTCTACCAATTGACCACGTTCTTCTTCCAGCTCGTAGGGTACTTCTTGCGCAAACGCCCGGCGCAAGGCTACAAGCAAAGCATCGGTAGCCTTAATTCCAATCGGTGTTTTCAAGGTAGTTGCCGGCACCTGGCATTTTTGGACCAATAACTCGGCCGCATCACTTGAGGCAAAACGTCCGAGAGCCAATGTCAGTTTAGAATTTCCGCTGTCTTTGATCTGCGCCACAGTAGCACCCCCCTGTGGAAACATGGTGAACTTTCCTGTCATTGGCGCATCCAACACACCAGAGGTATCAGGGAACATGATTGACTTAATTCCCATGACCTTAACAATACGTTTAATCTCCCGCATATCACCAGGATTAACGAACCCGGGTATGATATTGACCTGTTCTCTTTTTACCGGCAAAGTAGCTTCTGCCAGATAACTGACCATCCCCTTGGTCATGTTGGAAAAGCCGGTAATGTGTGAGCCTACATAACTCGGCGTATTGGCGTGAATAATGATCTTGCCTTCAGGAACCTCGGTTGATTTAATAATATTGGGAATATCATCACCGATGGTCTCAGTCAGGCAGGTAGTGTGCACTGCCATAACCTCTGGATTATAAATAGAAAATACATTTTTTATGGCGGTTTTTAGGTTGGCACCGCCGCCAAACACCGAGGCTCCTTCGGTAAAGCTCGAAGTAGAAGCCATGGCCGGCTCCCGGAAATGCCGGGATAAGTGCATACGATGATAAGAGCAGCAGCCTTGTGAACCGTGACTATGCGGCAAACAACCATGAATCCCCAGGGCAGCGTACATAGCCCCAATAGGCTGGCAGGTTTTAGCCGGGTTAATCATGCCGCCACTATTACGTTCTTTATGTTCTTTAGGTGTACAATCCAGCATATCAGGCCACTCCTTCCTCAGTTACAGTACCAGTTAACAGCGGTTCATCCTGCCAGGGCGGAACTATATAGTTCCAGCTAGGAGAAGCAAATCCCATACTCACATCTCGCGCAAAATTAACTGCGCCGTTAAAACCGGCATAGGGACCACTGTAATCATACGAATGGAGCTGTTTGGCCGGGATACCCATTTTCTGAATTACATATTTATCCTTGATACCGGAGGCAAAGATGTCCGGTTTGAGAAGCTTGATAAACTCCTCTGTTTCAAAGTGATTGAGATCATCAACAATGATACTGCCGTCCTTCATGGTCACAGCCATACCTGCATAGTCACTTAATGGAATTTTCTGCTTAAGTTCTTCCATTTTTTCCGGCGATACTTTCAGGCGAAAACGCTGTTCATCCGCCCTCACCTGCAGCTCGGGAATATTCTTAGAATCAGCATCGGTTTTGATGGTAGGAATAACCTGTCGCCCTTCGTAATCATCCCGGTGGGCAAATTCATAGCCTGCTAATACTGTTTCAATCCCTATCTCGGCAAAAAGCCCCTGGTAATGATGACCACGCGAGCCACCAACAAAGCAGAATGCCGTCTTGCCATCACAAATCTTCTTGTACTGCTCAATGAGTGGTTCGATTCGCGCCACTTCACGTGCGATTACTTCTTCCGTTTTAGCAATGAGCGCTTCATCGCCAAAGTACAACGCCATGTTTCTGAGAGATTCACACATGCCTTGAATGCCAATGAAATTGACTTTGAGCCAAGGTGTACCATACTTCGTCTCTAACATATCTGCGATATAATTAATTGAGCGATGGCATTGAACCAGATTGAGTTCTGCAGTGTGGGCATTCTTTAGTTCTTCATATGAGCCATCACCAGTCATGACCGATACAACAGTATAACCGATCTCCTTTAAAACTCGCTCTACTTCCCAACTATCGCCGCCAATGTTGTATTCGCCGAGAATATTGATAGGATATTTACCAGCAGCCTTCTCGGCTTCGCCTGCTCCAATAACCCGCTCCATCAAGATGTTGTTGGCAATATGGTGACCGGCCGACTGGCTGACGCCTTTATAGCCTTCACAGCTAAAGGCAAGAACAGGAACCCCATGGCGGGATTCAGCTGCCCGGGCGACAGCACTAATATCATCACCAATCAGTCCAACCGGGCAGGTAGCCGAAACCGTAATACAATTGGGATGAAAGATATCTACCACTTCATCTATAACCTTCGCAAGTTTTTTTTCGCCGCCAAACACAATGTCACTTTCCTGCATATCAGTTGATACACAATAGTTAAGGAAATTCTGAGTGGGATCATCCGATTTAGCTTTGTTGCGGCGAGTACTCCAGGAATAGTAGCCACAACCAATGGGGCCATGAGTAATATGAACCATATCTTTAAGCGGGCCGAGCACAACGCCTTTACAACCGGCGTAGGCACAGCCGCGGTTGGTAATAATACCTGGAATCGTTCGGGTATTGGCTTCAATTACCTGCGCACTTTCTGCTCCATCTTTAATAAAGATGTGTTTTGTACGATTTTTTTGGACTTTAGATGGATATTGATCAAGTATCTCTTGTAACTCCTTTTCAGTAACAGCCATGCTGCTTTCCCCCTTTGCTTCCTTATTAACCAAGCTTATACTGCGTCTTCGCCGGCTTCACCGGTACGAACCCTAATAGCATCCAGCATGGGCATAACAATGATCTTTCCGTCCCCCACCTTATTTTCGGTGCGGTTGGCCGACATAATGGCCTCCACAATCCTGGGTACATCTTCATCATGGGCTAAAATCGTAAATAATCGCCGTGGGAACAACCGGTGTCCATCGAGAAAGCCATCAATCAACATTTCCGCATCTGCCTCGTCAGCACCAGCCATGCTCATCATTTTGTCTTTCCGCTCGGCTACAACAGCTGGATCATCAATTAGTTTTCCCCGCCCCATGACCTTGAAGGCTGTGAATCCGGCTACCCCGGCTTCTACCAATGCTTTCTTGGTAGCACTTGTTTTATTCATGCGTACTATGGCTAGAATCTCTTGCATGGTACAGCCTCCTTTACAGTTCTTTCATGCCGCTTGACACGGTGTATACCTCGGAAACAGGCGTTATGAATATTTTGCCGTCGCCATAGGCACCTTTTTCACCTGTTTTGGCCGCTTCCATTATTACCTTAATAATTTCCTGTTTATATTCGGCCCGCACTGCCATTAAAAGCAGCGTTTTGGGGATTTCATCATAAACGACCCCACCAATTTTAATGCCTTTTTGTTTGCCGCGGCCCACAACGTCAACGACAGTAACAGCGTTAAATCCGGCTTGTGACAGTTCGGCCAGCACTTCATCTTTTTTATCTGGTCTAATAATGGCTCTGATTAATATCACAACATTCACTCCTTCATTTTTCGTCGTTTAAGCTTAGGCAATGGCGTCAAGGAAGCCATGTTGCATCATGAGTTCTTCCAAACGATCTTGCGTCATAGGTTTTGGAATAACAAACAATTTATTATCGTCGATGGCCTTAGCCAAAGCACGGTATTCATTGGCCTGACCGGCTTCAGGATCAAAATCAATAACCGTCTTTTTGTGAATTTCAGCACGTTGAACCAGGTTATCCCTTGGTACGAAATAGATGAGCTGAGAACCAAGTTCTTCAGCGAACGCTTTCAAAAGCGGCAATTCATTATCTACCTTCCGGCTGTTGCAGATAATGCCACCCAACCGAACCTTGCCTGTTGTTGCATATTTTTGAATACCTTTGGCAATATTGTTAGCCGCATATAAAGCCATGAGTTCTCCGGAAGCTACAATATAGATTTCTTCGGCTTTGCCTTCTCTAATTGGCATCGCAAAACCGCCGCAAACAACGTCGCCAAGTACATCATAGAACACATAGTCGAGTTCAGGAGTATAGGCTCCAAGCGATTCCAACATATTAATTGAGGTGATTATGCCACGACCAGCGCAGCCTACCCCTGGTTCAGGACCACCGGATTCTACACAGCGGGTACTTTTAAAACCTTCTTTTAAAATAGCATCAAGTTCAATATCATCACCTTCGTCACGCAGTGTATCAAGCACTGTCTTTTGACAAAGTCCATTTAACAGTAACCGCGTCGAGTCGGCCTTAGGATCACAGCCAACTACCATAATATTTTTTCCAGCTTCAGCTAACGCCGCAACTGTGTTTTGCGTTGTAGTCGATTTACCGATACCGCCTTTACCATAAATAGCAACCTGTCTCATTGTTAACTTCCTCCTTTTTTTTATAACGATAATTCTGGCATAGCGGGTTTATCTGTTGAAAAATGTTAGTGTGTAGAATATAATAATAGTAGGCATAATCAATAAACCCTTGCTGCCCGCTTGGGATTGCGATTTGCTGTGGCTTCACGTGTATTGGTAGTACTCGTGAGGCCTTTTATTTGTTTGGAAGATAATCACCCCCCTTCCTTATCCTGCTTTTAGAAAAGTTAACCTTTTGGTTGATAACAAGACAAGGCTTACCACAATCAATAACTGTGGTAAGCCTCATTGCTTGTTAAAACTATTAAACTATCTGCAGGAATTTACGCTGCCATAAAAACATAAAAAGCTATAAGTAGAATTCTCTACTTCATAGCTTCATCGCTGAAAACCAATTTCTATTAAACACACTATACCATAGATAAACCCCATCTGCAACACTTCCGAATAATGTTCGAAAATTAAGTTTTCTGCATACAGCAGTAATAACTATTACTCCATCTCCATTACTATCCATCCAGACCTTTATCTGGCAGCTTCCTTTAATTCAAGTTGTTCGACGGCATAATAAAGCCCACTTCCCACGGTATAGCAATATTCCACCGACATGATACCCTGCTTTAACAAACGCTTTTGCGCCTGATAGCTGATCCGCATAGTCAATAAAGCATCACAATCCCGCAGTGCCGCCAGCGTGGATTCCCGCCGCTTCTCTTTGGCATCACAGTCCCCATCGATACTACAACTTTCTTTCAAGCTGCGCGTTTCCATTAACTCATACCGGTTATTATTTACCTGATAAATATAGAATTCATCGGCCTGACCAAAGTTTAAATCAACCATTTTACCAAATTTGGTAGTAACTGCTATCTTGTAATGACCGACAAACGGCAATGCTTTACGTTCAACCAATTCAACCGGAGTGGCAGTTACACAGTTTCTAAACTCACTGTTACGATCCTTAGCTAGAAGACCAATGGCATCTGCCCGACACTGGCGACAATGGGTCATCTGCTTCAGTTCATCGTTGCAAGCTGCACGCATGGCTATAACATCGCGCATATTAGTTTGCGGCAGCCCGGAAAATACACTACCCGGCGTGGGAATGAAGGGCATTATATTGGTAAGACAAGCACCTAATTGCTTGACTTTTTTGACAACAGCAGGCATATGCCAATCATTAACCATTTTTATCATTACAAGATTCACTTTGACCGCAACACCATGCCCCGCCAGGTACATTATTCCTTCCTGCTGGTTATTCAAAAGAATCTCAGCACCTTCTGCCCCAACATAACGAGTACCTTGGTAATTAACAGCGCCATAGATCTGTGAACCAACAATTGGGTCGGTACAATTTACGGTTACCGTGACGTGGCGAACACCAAGTTTGACTATTTCCGGAGCGTATTCGGGCAGTAGCAGGCCATTGGTTGACAGGCAAAATAGCATGCCTGGGTCTTTTTTCTTAATAAGTTCAATAGTCTCACGGGTTTCCTTCCAATCAGCCAGGGCATCCCCTGGACCAGCAATCCCAATCACACTAAGATTAGGGATAGCAGCTTTCACCTGTTCAAATTTGGCAAGCGCATCTGCCGGTGACAACAATTCACTAGTTACTCCAGGGTGACTTTCATTAACACAATCATACTTACGACTACAATAGTTGCAGCTGATATTACACCGTAGCGCTACTGGCAGATGCATACGTGCATATTGATCCTGGGCTTGACTGGAAAAGCAGGGGTGTTTATCGGTAAGCATGCGCGTCATAAAACGGGCCACTTCCTTTCTCTAAGTAGGACTTATAATAAGAAAATTACATTTACACTTCATTAAAAGGCTTACCCCAGTAACTAACCGTGGTCAGCCTAAATAAAATAGGTAAACTGTCTGCAGAAAATACTCTGCCGTAAAAACATAAAAAGCTATGAGCAGAATTCTCTGCCCAATAGCTTCATCGCTAAAAATCATTATCTTTTGAATTAACTATACCATAGCTATTAGTTACCCGCAATAGTTCGGGATATTTTGAAACATTTAATTTTTATGTAATTAAGTATTTTGACTTATTATTGCATTTGCCTAAATATCCGGCTATACTTTTAATAAACTGCTATCTACCCTCATCGGTAGATTGCAAATCCCCGAAGGGAGACTTGATTTTATGGAAACTTCTAACGATGATGTACATGAATTGCTGGCAGCCTTAGTATCTTCCCTCAACAACACCCTTTACGATCTCTCTGCTGAGAGTGAAAGAAATAACAGTAAAGTAACTGCCAAACGCCTGGAGTATTCCCGGCAAAAGGTTATGAGCGCTTGGGAAGTATACACCAAAAAACGGGCCAACAAGTAAAAGAAGCTTAATGGACTCTCCTGTCCATTAAGCTTCTTTTACACTCTACAAAAAACTATGTCTTTAACTACTTCCCCTGCAATAATGAGGCCAGCCACTGACGGTACAAAAGCAATACTGCCAGGAATTTGGTGGCGCGATATACATTTGCGCATTGTTTCCTGCGGACAAATGCAGGCTTCACTGCAGCTAGAACTCTCTGTCTCCACCGGGGTAAGCGGCGCCTCTTTTGAATAGACTACCTTAAGTGAAGTGATACCCCGCTTTCTCAGCTCCTGGCGCATCACCTTTGCCAATGGACACACTGAAGTACGGAAAATATCAGTCACCTCAAACTGCGTTGGATCCAACTTATTGCCAGCCCCCATGGAGGAGATCACCGGAATATTTTTAGCTTTGGCCCTGACAACAAGATCAAGCTTACCGGTAACGGTATCAATGGCATCCACGATATACGTATAATCGTCAGCAAGCAGTTTGTCTGCCGTATCCGGCAAATAAAATTCCTGAAAAACAGTGACTTCTGCCTTGGGATTTATCTCGAGGATACGTTCTCTCATAACCTCAACCTTAGGCTTCCCGATCGTTTTTCTAGTAGCATGCAGCTGCCGGTTAATATTAGTCAGACAAATATAATCATCATCCACCAGCACAAATTTACCTACACCTGAGCGCACCAGGCCTTCCACAGCATATGTCCCAACCCCGCCGATACCAAAAACAGCCACCTTGCTTTTCGCTAATTTACTCAGGCCTTCTGTGCCGATTAATAATTCTGTCCGGGAAAATTCATGCAGCATCTATTGTCACCCTTTATTAACTAAAGTCTATGCATTTTATTAGTGTAGCAAAAATCCCCAGGACAGTCAACAAGCCTTCGTCTACTTACGGGATATACGGGGTTTAATGGTTTTACCACATTTCGGGCAAATATGATTGCCCTCTTGATCGACTTCCATTACGACCCCGCACTGAATATGCACCAGCATCCTGCCACCTCCTAAATTAGTACCACAATAAACAGTATATGATGTTTATCCAAAATTAGACCCAAAATATTTTTTTGGGGGACTTTGTTTTTCTTCCGGGAGTAAACTTAGCGACTTTTTTAAACGATATATTAGTATCAACACCGACAAGGAGGTCTTTTATGAACAAGGTCTATGCACTGATTGGTCCCCCAGCCGCTGGTAAAAGCAGTATCTTACATGAGCTTGCCCAATATGCCATCCCCGAAATGGTCAGCCATACTACCCGTAAACCCAGACCCGGTGAAAAGCATGGTGTTAACTATTATTTTGTTAGTAAAGATGAGTTTCAAAAAACCGAGCTTATTGAGCGGGTAGAATACTCGGGAAATTACTACGGACTGAGTAAAGCAGAGGTATTAGATAAAGTCAAACTTTACCCAGTAAGCTTAGTAGCTGTTGAAATGCAAGGGCTTATCCAGCTAAAAAAATTACTGGCTAATCGCCTTGAATCCATATTTCTTATGACCGACTATGATACTATCATAACCCGCATGCTGGCCCGCGGTGATGCTGACGCGCTTATCAACCGTCGTATTGAATACGCCAAAAGTACCGGTGAGTTCGATATGTGGCAAACGGCCACTTATGTAGTAAAAAACACTGGTTCACTGGAAGCCGCCGTGCGCCAAATTTTGGCAATTACCGGCAATGTCACCCTGCCTAACAAAAGTGTATAGCAAAGGCCGCCAATTTGGCGGCCTTTAAACTATTATTCTTACATTCAATTGTCAACTTCTACTTCCAAGGCAAAGCGTGGGGCCTCCTTGCCATCTAGTACAATATTTTCAAAAAACATAGATTTCGGACGCACCCATAACCGGTATTCTCCATACAATGCCCGGTAGACAATCAACGTTTCCCCAGTTTCACTATGAATAGCCTCACCGACAACATGATATAGCTTTCCTTTATAATGACGATAAATTCCAGTCTTTACTCTAGGTGTCTTTTTTTCAGTCATCCTCTTCCTCCTTATGTTAGAGACTGTTACAAAATACCCTCTTTGTCGTTGAGCCTTTCAGCATAGAAACCGAGTATACCCTTGCTGTGCGACTTCATGGCGTTTAACACCGGGGTATTTTATAACAGTTTAAAAAATATTAAGGAAAGTGTGTTTTTTGAAACACACTCTGTTAATGCAAAATTGGGGAAAGCTTTTTGTAGACCAACAGGGTAATTAGCGAAATAATACTACCTTTGACTAAATTAAATGGCACAATAGCAAAAACAATAAAAGTCTTAAGATCAACAATTAATGGGTTCGCTACCCTCCCCATAGTAATAATAGCCTCAAGAGGAAGATGTAATGCTGATTGATATAGTGGAATTAAAACCCAATAATTTACTGCCGCCGCCACCAGCGTCATAGAAAATGTTCCGGCAACAAGAGCCAGAACCGCCCCTGTACGATTCTTTATTTGGCGATAAATAACAGCTGCAGGTACAACAAAACCTGTCCCAACCAAAAAATTGGCCATCTCTCCAATACCCGCCGTTTGCGTACTACTTACATGCAGGATGTTTTTCAGCATCACAATCAAGCACCCTGCCAATGGCCCCAGTGCAAAAGCACCAATAATAGCTGGTATATCACTAAAATCCAGTTTCAAAAAAGGCGGCATAAAAATAATTGGCAGCTCCAACAGCATCAAAATTGTGGCTGCACTTGCCAGGATTGCCACCCGTGTCACATAAACCATATTTCTATGCACTTACTCCCCCCTCCTACCAACTCGGTACAGCTATATTTCATTTGCATCAATGCAGCACTTGTGGATTGTCTAATGTAGCGTTATGCAATGCCGCAATAATAAATTCGGCCAGCACGGTTTCTATTATCGTTTCATGAACGGCCATAACCTCTTCCATTTCTAAACCATGACGCAAGTTCATATACTCAAACACCCGAGCTAAGCCCTCCGCATATACTTCCTGAGCCTCGGCTGGCATCTTACCTCTAAGAACATCATAATAAAGTAACCCGTAACGCTTGCTGATATCCTCCAAATGCAAGGCAAACAAGTACTTATAATCCTCTATCATATCCGTCATTGGGCTTCTCTCCCTTTTTTAACTCTGTGAAGTTTCTCAGCAATACATTATAACATACTTATTTATTCGCAACCAAAATGCCAAATCCCTACATGTTTTTTCAGATAATCCTCATCATAAATAAAATTGTCTACAAACTTAGGGCTGGCACATAGGATTTACGTTTCCACTTGGTGAATTTTATTTTTATCAGACTTACCAGACTGGAGGAATTACCTTGAAAAAAATTCCCTTCTACCCAAAACTACTCTTACTGCTTTTGCTGGTTACTTGCATGGTTTTGCCTGTACAAGCTGTCTTCTCAGCAGTAACCAACGTCGATCAAGTCAAAATCTTCGCTGAGCCAACCCCCTCAGCGCCAGTTATCGAAACGCTAAAATTAGGTGACGTAGTCCGGGTGTATAGCAAATCAGACGATGGCCAATTCTGGCAGGTAGAACACAAAAACCACCATGGCTGGCTTATTTTTAGCCAAATAAGCCCCAAAGATCGCAGGTACTAGAGTCCCTAATCACAAAAGGGCGGTTCTGATTAAAATGATAGCTATCATTCCAATCAGAACCGCCCCTACTATCTGTAAATGTAAACATCACCATTTGTCACTTCTAAATAAATTATCAAATAAAACCCTAATGATACCGCTAAAGCACAGAATCAAAACACCAAAGACACACAATGTAAACAAATAATCAAGCATTTGTCACAGCCTCCCCCTTATGCTTTAGTTTCTTGCTTTAAGAATAACATACTATGTAAAACAGTTCCAGGGACAAAAGTCCTATTTCTAGATACATACAATACGCCATACAAACAGCAAAGGATCCACGAATACTCGTGAATCCTTAAGTATTATACCTGCTATTCGATAAATACTACTGAACAATTACTAAGAAAACCAGTCACTTGATTTTCGATTAGAACACGATTCGCATCTTCCACCGAAATAACCGGATTGCAATTTTGACCAGCTAAGCGCACAGCTTTCACTACTAGAGGATTACTTCCGGCCTGGGATAAATCATTAATACCATCTGTCGAATAAGCAGCCATCCCACGACTAACTATTTTTTCATAATCAAGATTTTTATGACCATAAATGGGTTTATCATTATTATCCAAAATTACCGGTGACATAACCCTTTCTAAACCGAAACCACGACAAAAATGCACCCGCACTAAAAATAACAGATAACACAATTGCCGAAATCATAACAAATAACATTTTACTTCTTTTCATCTTCTCTTCCCCCCTGCAAAATACGTTCCCTCATTTATCATATTTCGCAATTTTCGCTGCACTTCTGTGAATTTCCTGCTATAATTAGCATAAAATTCATATCCTGACCCTTCTTAATAAAATAAAAACTACCAGGAACAGTCCTTAGCTGACTGTCCCTGGTAGTTTTTTTCGCGTTATATGCCAAAAAACTCATCTTAATTTATATTGTATCATCCTGCCGGATAGCGTCCTCCATAAGTTCGCTCCACCTTTGATTATTCTCATCTTCCTGACAATACTGCAAATACAAATCGGCTACAGCCATGGCCGCCTGCTGCTCACGTATCGTTAAACCAGCTTTAGCTACCATCGCGGCCGCTTCCATGCCGGCACGCTCTACTAATGCCTGCCGTTTTGCTGCCAGTATTCCAACAATGGCCGGCACTGACTGTGCAAGTTCGATTTGCCTTGATTTTATCATCATAGGAAGACCTCCTAAATACTATTAATTCATGTAACGCCACCATCACTTCTGTTCCTTATTTTACAATTAAAATATTAATTATGTGTTAGAAACGAGAGGTCTGTCTCTTTTTACGCACAAACAGCCGCACAGAATTTTCTGCACGGCTGTTTTGGGAAATTATCTCAAGCTTTGTGACTTACTTTAAAAGATTTAATTTTAGCAGCCCCGTATTCAATAGCAACAAATAATACAGGCACCAGGAAGATACTCAAACTGGTAGCTGCCGTCATACCACCGACAACGGTAGTGCCTAATGCCGCACGGGCGGCAGAACCGGCACCTGTTGATATCGCTAACGGAATACAGCCTAAGATGAAGGCCAGCGAAGTCATCAGGATAGGCCGCAGCCTGAGCTTGGCCGCTTCCACTGCTGCCTGCACTGGTTCCATGCCTTTGTCTGTTCTGGCTTTGGCATACTCTACAATCAAGATCGCGTTTTTAGCTGCCAGACCGATGAGCATAACTAAACCAATTTGCATATAAACACTATTTTCCAGTCCCCGGGCGTAAATGAAGCAGGCTGCGCCAAAAATACCTGTGGGTACCGATAAGAGTACCGCAAATGGGATGTTCCAGCTTTCATACAAAGCAGCTAAACATAAGAAAGCAAATAACAGGGCAAAACCGAAGATAATCGGTGTCTGTCCGCCCGAAACTTTTTCTTCACGGCTTAAATCTGACCATTCGTAGGTAAAGGTTTGAGGCAACACCTCAGCCGCTACCTCTTCCAATGCGTCCATTGCCTGGCCAGAACTATAGCCTGGAGCTGTGGTCGCATTAATTTGCATGGCCGGGTAGCCATTAAACCGCTTAATCAGCGTTTGGCCGCTAGTTGCAACCGGTGTTACCAAAGTATTGAGCGGCACCATAGTACCGGCAGAACTCCGCACATAGAAAAAACGGGTTGCATCCACATCGGAGCGGAATTCCGGCTGCGCCTGCAGCATGACCTTATAAGTACGGCCAAAGCGATTAAAGTCATTTACCTGCATACCGCCCAGAAAGGTTTGCAAGGCTGTAAATATATCCTGAACAGGAACTCCCAAAGCTTTCGCTTTTTCCCTGTCAACTTCGTAACGGTACGAAGGCGTATCAGCCCGGAAACTTGATTGGGCCATACTGATCTCCGGACGCTTCCGGGCTGCGGCAATAAACTGCTGAGATACATCATTCATTTCCGCCATAGTCGAGGCACCTCTATCCTGAATCATAAAGGTCAGACCGCCGACAGTACCAATGCCCGGCAATGCAGGTGGGCTAAAGGCAAAAATAGTAGCTTCCGGTATATTACTTACTTTGCCCATGGCTTGCCCAATTATAGCTTTCAACTGGGTATTAGGTGTTGTCCGCTCTCCCCACGGCGTTAGTCCGGCAATTACCATCGCGCCGTTTGGCTTTTGTCCACCGGCTAAAACGTCATACCCGGCTATTTCCCCAGTGGTTTCTACGCCAGGCAGGGAATGATAGATTTCGCCGACCTGCTTGGCAATCGCTGTGGTGCGGTTTAGGTTTGCCCCTTCCGGTAAACTAACAACAGATAACAGGAAGCCTTGATCTTCATCAGGCACAAAGGTAGAAGGAATAACCCGCAGCGTCCAGACGCACAAGATAACAATTACTGCTAAGCCTACACCCCATAAGCCAGCTCTGCGAATCGAACGCTGGACACCATTAGAATATTTTTCAAGTATACGATCAAACCAATTGTTGAAACGGTTAAAAAATCTGCCCATCAGACCGGGGCGTTCTTCGCCGGTATACGGCTTTAAGATCATAGCGCATAGCGCCGGAGTCAATGTTAGCGCCACTAGCGCCGATAGCGCCATAGAAACCACGATTGTCAAGGCAAATTGTTTATACAAAACTCCTGTCGTTCCTCCAAAAAAGGCAACCGGGATAAAAACAGACGCAAGCACGAAAGCAATCGCGATAACTGGACCAGATACTTCTTCCATTGCCCGGATTGTCGCTTCCTTCGGGTTAAGACCGGTATGACGCATGTGGTGCTCAACTGCCTCCACAACAACAATAGCATCATCAACTACCAGGCCAATGGCCAGTACCATCGCAAACAGAGTCAGGGTATTAATGGAAAATCCTAATATGACAAAGGCTGCAAAGGTTCCGACCAACGAAACCGGCACTGCCAGCATGGGAATCAAAGTGGCCCGCCAATTTTGCAGGAACAAATAAACAATAATCAGTACCAGCGCAAGGGCTTCCACGAAAGTATGTAATACCTTCTCTAACGACTCGGTAATATATTTGGTATTATCAGTAAGGATACGGTACTCCATATCTGGTGGAAAGCGTTTGGATGCATCCTCAATGACTTTCCGAACACCCTTAACTGTCTCCAGGGCGTTAGCTTCTGTTGTCAGCTGGACGGCAAAAACAACAGCCTCATGACTGTCAAAGCTACTTTTAACAGCAGTATCTTTAGACCCTAATTCAACTGTAGCTATATCGCCCAAGTGAATAGCCGAACCATCCGGTTGTGCGCGAATGATAACTTTTCTAAAATCTTCTTCAGTAACCAAACGGCCTTGGATACTGGCCGTATACTGGAACTCCTGCTTTGCTACTGACGGAAGCTGACCAATGGTACCGGCTGGTGCCTGCACATTTTGCTCTTTAATGGCACTAACGATGTCAGCAGCCGTAATTCCCATCTGCGCCAGCTTATCTGGTTTGAGCCAAACACGCATACTAAAGTCGGCACCATATTCGCTAACATCGCCTACACCTTTAACCCGGCGAATGTCATCAAGGATGTTAATGCTACCATAGTTTTTGAGAAACACGCTGTCATAACTGTTGTTGGGGGAAACAAGACTGAAATACACCGCCGTATCAGGTGAAACTTTACGGGTTGTTACGCCCGATTGTTGCACGTCCTGAGGCAGGCCGGCATTAGCCTGCGCTACCCGGTTTTGGGTGTACATTGTCACCATGTCAGGATCTTCCCCTAATTCAAATTTGACATTAAGTGAATACCTGCCTGTATCGGAGCTGGTAGAGGTCATAGAAACCGCGCCTTGTACGCCATTGGTCTGCTGCTCAATGACTTGGGCTACCGTTTTTTCCACTACATCCGCGTTAGCACCGGTATAGGTGGTGCCGATACTGACCTGGGGCGGTGTAATTTGGGGATATTGGGCAATTGGCAGGGTATAAGCAGCAATACCGCCTGCCAGCACAATAAGTATGGATATGACGATTGCGAAGATTGGTCGGTTAATAAAAAATTTTGCCATAAACCCGCCCCCCCTACTTCGCGCCTGGAATAATTAGATCGTTAAGGCCGATCATGGTAATAGTAAGCGGTGTTCCTGGCTGGGCTTTCGCAAACCCTTCCACAACAACAATATCCTGGCTTGTAAGCCCTTCTTCTACAATTTGCAGGTTGTCGATTTTAGGTCCCAATTTTACTTGCTTAGTTACAGCTTCGTTATTGGCACCGGCAACAGTGAC
This sequence comes from Sporomusa sp. 246TCP1, assembly GCF_057319775.1. Lineage (NCBI taxonomy): Bacteria > Bacillati > Bacillota > Negativicutes > Selenomonadales > Sporomusaceae > Sporomusa > Sporomusa sp. 246TCP1. The sequence continues at coordinate 4,402,827 of NZ_CM170492.1, forward strand.
AAAAGTTTTGCCTAACAGTTCCTGAATAGCACGCTGAGGAATAAGCAGTGCTCCCTGCCGGGTTTCGCCAACAGCCACAATCCGGGCAAACATACCTGGTACCAGCAATTGCTGCGGATTGCCAAAAGAGGCTTTCATCGCCAATGTACCTGTTTGGTTAGCCATCCCCCGGTCAATCTGCTCCAAACGACCGGTAATTGGATATTCACTACCGTTGCTGAGAATGAGTTTAAGATTTTGTCCCCAGGCATCAGGTGCATTGCCCATTTGGGCGAATTTTAAGTATTCATTCTCACTCATACTAAAACGAACTTGCACAGGATCTACTGTGGAAACAGTTGCCATAACTGTACTGCCAGCCTGAACATAGCCGCCGACACTTAATTCGCCTACACCAATCCGACCATTTACCGGCGACACAACCACCGTATCTGATAAATCATTCTGGGCCTGGTCCAATTTGGCTTGATAAGCGTTTACCTGTGCGGCAGCCTGCTCGGCCTGTGACTTTGAGGTATCCAATGTTTGAACAGCAATACCGCCTTGATCAGCTAAATTCTGATACCGCACAACATCGCGTTGGATGTTACTCAGCGAAGCCTGCGCTTGCGCGACCTGAGCCTGCGAATCGGCTACTGCCGCTACATATTTGCGCCGATCAATTTCAAACAAAGGTTGCCCGGCTTGAACCGTGTCACCACCATTGAATAGTTTGCGGGAAATATTACCAGTAACCTGTGCTTTAATTTGGATTTCATCTTTGGCTACAATTTCGCCAACAAACTCGTATGTAACAGGGGTATCCTGCTGTATAACCTGCATAGCCTTGACTGCCACTTCTTTATGTTGACGGGGCGCTTGTTGTTTACTACAGCCTGCTGCTACAATTAGAAATACTACAGCAAGGCATAGAATACTTTTTTTATTCACCATTTTCCCTCCCATTTTTACTGTTTTTAAGAGTGCTTGGCAACACCATTTAAATAGATTTCAAGGGCCTGTGACATATATTCTGTAGCAATGTCTTGTTTGCTTGGCATCAATTCTTTAAAAAGATCCTGAGCTGTAAAGGATAAGTTCAATATTTTCAACAGCGACATAGCAGCAAGATCTGAATCAATATCTGATCTAAATTCACCATTACGTTTCGCTTCTTCAATACATCCCTGCAAAAAAAAATGCGAATGACGTGTAGCACTTTTCACCAAACTGTCAAAATATTTGGTCGGATTGAATACTTCCGTGAAAAATAAACGGTCTATGTAGGGATTTTTTTTATTAGTGACAATCAATAGATCCGCAAAGCGTCTTAATTTCATAACAGCTGAAATCTCTTCTTTACTAATGGCATCAATGGCATCTCTTAGTATTGCTAATTGATTTTCTAGTACAAATGCATACAATTTATCTTTCCCGCCAAAATAGTACGAGATTAGGGCAATATTAACCCCGGCAGCATCAGCCAATTCTTTTACGGAAACAGCAGCTAACCCTTTAGTTGCAAATAAAGGAATGGCCGCTTCAATAAGCTTATTAACTGTTGGCTTATCTGTGCATATCTCTTTTTTCGTTATATTCACATCCTTTCCCCTAATGTAATTATTTAAAAACATATTTTAAACGTACTTTTAATTATATTATATAATATTTTCCCTGTCTATAATATACAATTGGAAAAAGCATTGTATAAATCGAAAAACACCTAATTATCTGTTCATAACTAGGTGTTTTTCAGTTTAAAGCCAAGTTTCTCCATCTTTCGTCAAACTACACTCGCACTTCAAAGTGTTTTTCTGCTTGAGGTGCTGTCGTCTGTGGCGATACAACTATATCTAGGCCCTCTTTATTAGTTACCGTAGCTGTTTTCTTAGCACAATCACTCAGCGTATGCTGTTGTTTTGGTCCCTTTTTAAATAAGCGTAAACCCACTAAAATCACCGCAGCAACTGCCACTAGCCCAATAAAAGGAAGATAGTTCAGTCCAGACGGCTTGCTATTTACCACCGGCGGTTTCGCCGGAACAGCAGTCTGCGCAGCAACCGCAGCCTGCGAATCAGGGCCTGCGGCGGGAGCTGCCTGGATACTATTTGTTTTGCTTGTCGTTGTTGCAGCAGGTGCTGACTTTTCGCCATCCTTAGTCTGGGCTGACTTCCCCTGAAAAGCCTTTCCTAAATCATCTAGCTTCTTAGCTGTACCTGACAGACCTGGACTTACCGTTTTATCCGAATTTGGGGTTGAACTACCTGAAGATACCGGCGGATTATCAGTCCCTGTATGGGAACCTGTCGGAGTAAGCGTAGGCGCAATAGGCGGCGTGGGTTTTGTTGGCGGAGTAGGCGCTATTGGCATAACAAGACTCCTTTTCTATGTTTAATAAACTATTTGCCAGTTTACTCATGATTGTAACATATCACAGTTGATTACGGCTGTGGAAATTTTACCATAAAAGTGGTCCCGGAATCTCCGGTCTTTACCTCAATTTTTGCATTATGTCGATTGGCTATGTTGAAACATATCGGCAACCCCAGTCCGGTGCCATTTTCTTTCGTTGTCACAAAGGGCGTACCTAATTTCTGCTCAATTTCCTGTGGAATACCGATACCCTGATCTTGAATATATAAGACCACCTGTTCAGCTTCCGCATACGTGCCAATCGTCAATTGTCCTCCCGGCACCATAGCTTCCAGCCCATTCCTGACAAAATTAAGAATTAGTTGACGCATTTCCTGGGCATCCAGCAGCAAATCAGGTATATCGACCGCTAATTTCGTAACAATCCATTTTTCATTAAGCAGTGCATCAGACTCCAATAGTGGCAATAGCTTTTGGACAATCGTATTCAGGTTCTGCAGTGACTGATCAAGCAGCTTGTTTCTGGCCAGCGAAAGATATTCTGTAATGATGGAATTTGCTCTGTCCAGTTCGGTGATCATCAAATTAAGCCGCGAATCATACTGGACAAATTCCTTCTTCCTCATAAAAGACTGCAGAAACCCTCTTACTGTCGTCAAGGGATTCCTAATCTCGTGGGCAATACCAGCGGCCATTTCCCCAATCAGATTTAACCGTTCCATGCGGGACATCTCTTTTTCCATAAGCTTGCGTTCCGTGATATCGGTGATAATTGACCGATAGTTTGCTCCATAGCTACCTGCGCCCGGCAGCGGCATACTGATAATCTGTGCATAGATAGTCGTAGTTTTTTTGGATATTATTTCTACTTCACTAATTACTTTTTTAGCAGTCAATCTGCATGAACGCAGATGATCAAAAAAAAGCTTATAACTACCTTTATCAAGAAAAACAGTCATCGGCATACCGAGCAGACGTGATCGCTCCAAGCCTAATAAAGCCGCGCCAGCAAGATTAATCTCACTGATACAACCCTTGTCATCAAAAGTCACGTAACCCGCCGGCGCAAAATCATACAAATCAGCATAGCGGTTGCGTGATTCTTCCAACTCCCCAAGAGCCTCTTGCATTGCTTGGCACTGAATTTCCAAGTCCCATTCCTGGGCCTGAAGTTTCTCTTTTAGCTGCTCTATTTCTTCTGTTCCGGCATTATCCAAAGATAGAAGCGGCTTCGCGGGATTACCGATTCCCCGCTTACCTTCGGCATCTGATCTGGCCATATATATAGCCTCCTCCTGACCGAGTACATTATTCCCACCCGGTTCTCTTGGGCATCTCCTGGCATTGTCCTGCTATTCGCCTATCCATTTGGTTTTACCCTTATCCTAGCTACGAGGCAACAATCTCAAAGGCCATCAGAATCAATTTGGTATTGTCGTGCAATCTTACAATCCGGCGGGCATTAATCAACATGGTTAATTTGCGGTTATCAGTGAAGTCGCCGCTAACCGTAAAATCTTCAAATGCCGCATCTTGCTCCAGAAGAGCAGTCAGCAGGGTGCGCAGTTCCAGCAAATTCCACTTGCTGTTTTGGATTTGAAAAATAGATTGACCACTCACTTCTCCAGGCGTCATCCGAAAAGTCTGACAAAAAGCCTTGTTCGCTGTCTTCAGTCGCAGGTCGGTGTCAAGAACCACCATGGGATGCCTTACGGTTTCCACAATGGCTTCGGCATACTCCCGAGCCTCCTGGGCAACTCTAATGCTTTGCTTGATAACGTCAATATCGGCAAAGGTGATAATAACACCATCAATTTTGTTATCTGTAGTCCGATAAGGACGTATCTGCATAGAATACCAATGCCCCCATCGATCCTGAACTTCTTGCTCAGCGCTGTTTAGCGTGTCGATTACCTGGAGGCTCACTTGCTCCAAATCGGGAACAGCAATATTCGGCTTAATATTGCTGATCGGCCGTCCGACATCGGTGCCAATCAGGTTAAATACCGGCTCAGCAGCCGAGTTGAAACGCCTGATGCGCAAATCGTTGCTAAGTATAAGGACAGGGAGGCTGATGCTACGAAGTAGATTGATCATATCGTTATTGACATGGTTCAATTCCATATTGCGGGTTCCCAGTTCTTCGTTCAGGGTCATCAACTCTTCGTTGGTCGACTGGAGTTCTTCTTTGGCTGTCTCCATTTCTTCATTCATGCTCTGCAATTCTTCGTTACTTGATTGCACTTCTTCGTTCGCATACCTGAGGTCTTCGTTGTCCGCTTCGTGCTGGTCGATGATCGACTGCAGGTATTCCTTCGTGGCGGCGACCTCCTGTTGCAGACGCAAGACTTCATCGACAGCCCTCGCCTGTTGTACCGCTTCCGGTGCCGCACTGGCACTGTTAGACGTACTATCAGGCAATGGAGGCTGTGATACACCCTCCCGAAACAATACCAAAAAATACTCTCCTTTGGAAAAAGGCCCATTGATCGGAATAATATCAACATTAACCGGGAGTGACTGCCCATTCTGGAGAACATGCAATCCTTCCTTTTTAACCGTTATATTTTCTTTTTTAGCCTGATTGACGGCTGCTCGCAGTCCGGCAAACAAACCGTCCCGGGCCATCTTCAGCAGGTTTACGCTCGGCATTCCTGATGCCGGTTCAAGATAAACGCCAGTCCGGCCCCGGAATTGAATAATATCCAGTTGGCTGTTGATAACGACACCAGCTGGAGCGTATTTGCTGAGAACGATCCTGTCAGCTTCTTTTTGCACATCCAGCCAGGAACCGGCACTCAAACCGACAACCTCGTCCTTACTGCGGTTTTGGAGCGTTGCCGCATGCTCAGCAGCCGAAAAATCAAACACCAGCGGCGTGACAACTGATTTTTTCGTATAAATCCTATATTTTTTATCCACCAGGTTAAACAGATCGGCAAATACACCGATAGACTCTGACGCCCCCAAAATAAGATAGCCGTCGGGATTCAGAGCGTAATGAAAAATCGGGAATATTCGCTTATGCAATGCCGCCCCAAAATAGATCATCACATTGCGGCAACTGACAAGATCCACCCTGGAAATAGGCGGATCTTGTCCGATATCCTGCCTGGCAAATACACATATATCGCGAATCGTCTTGCTGACCTGATAGCCCTGTTCCACTTCAACAAAAAAACGGCTAAGACGTTCTGTACTAACATCAGTCATGATTGTCTTCGGGTAGATTCCAACTCGTGCTTTGTCGATAACCGTTTTATTAATATCGGTAGCAAAAATCTGGATTCGCCTATCAACATAGTTGTCCGCCAAAAATTCCAGCAAAGCAATAGCCAATGAATAGGCTTCCTCGCCTGTTGAACAACCAGGCACCCACAGCCGGATAGGCACGTTGGGTGCCACAGTACTGACAATCAATGGGAAAATCGTCTTTTTTAAAGTCTCGAATGCCTGCGGCTCACGGAAAAATTTCGTAACATTGATCAACAGATCTTGCTGCAGAGCGGTAAGTTCTGCACCATTTTGCTGCAGATAAACAACATAATTGTCAAGCTTGTCGAGCTTAAGCAAACTCATTCGGCGCATGATCCGCCGTTTTATTGTTAGCTGCTTATATTCAGCGAAATTAATACCGCTGGTTTTGCATAACAAAGCAATAATCCGATTAAGTGCCTCGGTTCCATCCGGGAACAACTTGCCGTCTGTTACTGGGCTTGAAATAATCCGCGATTGGCCATCCCTCGAAACTTCACCAGTGATCGAACAATCCTGCCGCTGTTCCTGGTTACCGTCTGTTTGTTCTGTTGTCAAGACAGGCCTAGCGGCTTTTGCCGCTGCTACAGAAGAGGATTCCCTTCCGGATTGCTGGCTATAACTTTTGTCGCCAGAATTATTCTCTTTCATTTTTCCCTCCTTCAACAAATGAGACGGCAGTATGCTTTATTGCAATCTTATCGTAGTTATTTTCGGCAAAATAATACATATAATGGTCATTTTTGTTATATCTTCTATAGGCTTACATTATTTTCCTGCCAAAAACCTAATACTATTCTCTAAACACCAACTATTATTTTTTTGCTTCATTCTTATACTCCATCACAAGAAAACCTTTCTGTCCCCCCAACCACTTTTCCTGCCAAACATAGCAAAATCATTGCATGCACCGAGCCATTTCTACAAATGAAAATACATATAACCTTCGTATGTCTGCAAGCTTTAGAATTGCTGAATATGTGTTTGGAGAAGATGTGGTCACATATACTATATTATTAGTTAGGATGAGGTGTCGACATGAACAAAATCTCGCTCTCTAGAGCAGAGTCAATAATCAGTCCTGATATCGGCGACGAGCTTGAAATTTTCTTATATACCAACCTTAGTGCCCTAGTTTCGTCTAATCCGGATGTGGTATTAACACCCAGTTTTCAAGCAGCATTGACTTCAGCTTTAAATAGTATCAGCGGTCGGCACAATCACACTTTACCAGGCGATATTACTAATATATTAGAAGTGTTTATAATAATGAATGCAAGCAGAATCGTTTAACTGGTTCTTCAACTTCGTCGATAAGCTAATACTCCCGCCTCTATAGGCGGCGTTACTTCAGGTGGGGTAGAGTCCCCACCCGGGGAATAGGAAACGCCCCCAATACTTTCAAAGCACCGGGGGCGTCTCTGCTCCTTCTGTTTTTTTGATATTCTTATACTGCTTTTACTGTGCATTTGCTTTATTGCGTTGGAAAAAATAAAGACCAACAAGTATTACAATTCCAAGGATGTCAGTCACCAGACCTGGTTCAATCAGCATTAAACCGCCGATGAAGGATATGACCCTCACGGCCCCGCTCACAGCTGTATACCAATAACCAATCATCGCTACCCCTAAGCCAAACATCCCTATTACAGCAGAAACAGCAGCCATAGTTACTTCTACTGGAGTGGCTTTAACCATCAATAGCACTGGTGCGTAAACAAACATATAGGGAACTATAAAAGCTGCTATCGCTAGTTTTGATGCCGTAATCCCTGTTTTCATGGGGTTGCCGCCAGATATGCCTGACGCCGCATAAGCGGCCAAAGCAACAGGCGGCGTGATGTCAGCAATGATACCAAAATAAAATACAAACATATGGGCAGCGATAATTGGAATGCCCAATTGTATTAATGCCGGCGCAGCAATAGTTGCTGTAATAACATAATTTGCTGTTGTCGGCACACCCATTCCTAAAATAATGGAGGTAATCATTGTAAAAAACATGACCGGGAGCAACATACCACCAGCTAACTCAATGAGCCCACCAGCAAGTTTTAGCCCTACACCGGTTTTCGTCACAACACCAATAATAATACCAGCGGTAGCGCAGGCAACAAGTACACCTAAAACACCTTTGGCACCTTTTTCTAATCCTTCAATCAGTTGACCCGGTTTCATGCGAGTTGACTTACGCAATGCACTTGCAAGAATGGCAATAACAATTCCCCACAGAGCCGCTTTGGTTGGCGTCTGCCCATCCACAAGCAAATATAGAATTGCAATTAAGGGTAATGCAAGATGCCCACGATTCCAAAAAACCTCTTTAAGTTTGGGTAATTGATGGCGGGGAATACCTTTTAAGCCTTTTCGTTTGGCTTCAAGATGAACAGCAATCCAAATTCCCATGTAATATAAAAGTGCTGGTATGACTGCAGCTTTCACTACATCAAGATAAGGAACTCCAATAAACTCAGCCATGAGAAAAGCGGCAGCGCCCATTATTGGCGGCATAAGTTGACCACCTGTAGACCCGGCGGCTTCAACTCCACCAGCAAATTCTTTTTCATAACCCAATTTTTTCATCATGGGAATGGTGAAACTACCAACTCCCACAACATTTGCTACTGAACTGCCTGATATTGTCCCCATCATACCACTAGCCAAAACAGTAACTTTGGCAGGACCACCACTGGCCCAGCCAGCAATAGAATTGGCAATATCAATAAAAAATTTACCCAAGCCGGTTGACTCCAAATAAGCTCCAAATAAGATGAACAGAAAGATAAAAGTGGATGAAACACCCAACGGAATTCCAAAAATACCTTCTGTTGTAAAATACAAATGTGCTACTAAATCTGAGGGACTAACGCCCCGATGCGCTAAGATATTAGGAAGATAAGGCCCCGCAAAAGCATATGTGATAAAACATAACGCAACAATAACCATTGGCTTGCCTACAACTCTACGGCAGCCTTCGATTACCATTAAAATTCCAATACCACCAATTACATAATCAAGGTTAGTCACTGTTCCCGCGCGCAATACCAGTTGATGATATGTCACAACAACATACATAGGCACTGCTGCCCCAACAATAGCTAACAATAAATCAAAGGGATGTATACTTGTCCGCGACCAATTATGGCGACTAGGATACAGTAAAAAAATCAGACCCATACCAAAACTCAAATGGACGGCCCGCTGTAATTGGGCATCAAGAACGCCAAAAAAAGCAGTATATAACTGAAAAAGAGTAAAACAAATTGCAATGGTCGATACAATCTTACCAATAAAACCTGTTAGGACTCGCTTATCAGCCTCTGAATCAAATTCTTTAAGTAGTTCATCTGCATCAAACTGTTTTTGTTCTTCCTCAACTGCCAATTTACTCACTCCTTAGTTATGCCAGACTAGACTATTTCTGATTAAGCATACCCGAAACAAACCACCAGTAATCATAGTTGATGCGCACAGTCACCAACGTCCCCGCATCAAACCATTGGTAAAGAGGATATTCCTGTTCCTGGTGAATAAAGGATAATTTTGCCTCCGGACCTACCCTTACTGGTATTTGCCTGAAAGAACGATTCAAATTTGTCAATATAAATCGATCTCCAAGTTGAGTAAATACACCTTCAGAAGGCAACGAGGGCATCCCAACACCATAGGACCGATATTCAGTTGATGTAAGAGTAAGTTCATCTACTCCTCTAACAACAAAATTTTCCCACACTGGTGTTTTATGAACCGAGTGAGTAAATCTTATACTAAAAGTATCTTCTGGATAGGTAGGCAAGGAAAGTGCAATCCCTGACTCTGTCTCTATCACGATCCTTAATGGGAGAAACCACCAATAAATTACAATACCAATTAACAAACAAAAACCAGTCACAAGCATTTTTTTTTGCTTACTTACTTTCTTTACCATACTATTGGATAAAATGCCAGGTACCCCTAAAGTAATCCCGGCATTTTATTGCTCCTACATCTTATTTTTCTTTAAAGAACTTCTCCGCACCAGGATGAACAGGAATTGGCATACCTTCCAAAGCAGTTTCTTTAGTAATGCCTTCACCTAACTTATGAGCGGCTTTTAGTCGATCAGTGTTACCATAAATCGCTTTTGTGATTTGGTAAACCGTTTCAGCGTCCATGCTCTCAGGAACGACTAACATGGCTTTCACTGCTACAGTCGTAATATCTGTTGCTTGCCCAGGATAGGTATTTGCGTTTACTAATTGTTTAGCATAAAAAGGATATTTTTTGATCAATGCCTCTGCTTTATCAGTCTCTACCGGAATCAATCTAACCTTCTTTTGAAATGCAATATCTTGTATTGCCGCCGTCGGAGCACCTGCTGTTACAAAGGCAGCATCAACATTACCGTCTTTTAAACCATTGGCAGCTTCGCCAAAAGAAAGATATTGTGGATCTAAATCGGCATATGCAAGGCCATAAGCCTCTAATATTTGACGAGCATTAGCCTCAGTTCCACTACCAATTGAGCCAACAGCCACCTTCTTGCCTTTCAAATCATTAATGCTTTTAACCGGACTGTCTTCTAACACAATGATTTGAATGGTTTCATTATAAAGAGTAGACACACCTCTCATATTCGCAACTTGTTTATCTTTGAACATTTCGATACCTTTAAAAGCATAATACGCTGTGTCATTCTGTACCATAGCTAATTCAACTTTAGCATCTTTGAGCATATTAATGTTGGCTACCGATGCACCTGTACTTTGAGCTGTAGCATTAGCACCCGGAACATTTTTGTTCAGTATTTCAGCAATTGCACCACCAAGAGGATAGTAAACCCCAGCTGTACCACCTGTCGCAATATTAATAAACTTTTTCACTGGAGCTTTCTGATCAGCTGACTTTTCTCCACCACAACCTGACAGTAAACTCATTACTAGCATTGAAGCCATAATAACCATAACAATCTTTTTCATGTTTAACCCCCTTTAACTATTTATAAAACCTGGAAAGTAAAGGTCACAGTCCAGGTCCCATTGTTTTCTGTATATTCCGTTTTTAATTTTATTTTCCTGCTATTGACGATTATGTATATTGTTTTTTTTATTTTTTATTTTTACCTCTTGTTATGGACATGCTTACTGATTAACATATAATTATAAATAAACCCCAAACCTTGAAAGGAGAAAGTATGGTTAAACATTTCTACGCTGTCAAAACAGGACGTGTTCCTGGAATCTATCGGACCTGGGACGAATGCAAAGATCAGGTAGATGGCTACCCCAAAGCTGCTTATAAGGGCTTTGCCATCGAGAGCGAAGCTAAAGAATTCTTAACTGGCGCCCTGCCACCGCGTAATATCTCGCTACCTTCAAAGCCAGCAAAATCCAAAACCGCCAAAGCAAGTCCTTCTCCGGTTCCACCGCAAAAGCAAAGAGCTTATGATGATGACAGCGTCATTATTTATACTGACGGTTCTTGCCTGAAAAACCCTGGCGGTCCCGGTGGGTACGCCACGGTTATCCAGCTTGGCACATTGGTCAAGGAAATCGCCGGATCAGAGCCATCAACCACCAACAACCGTATGGAAATGAAAGCTGCCATTGAAGCACTCCATTTTTTTGATAAGTCAACCAGTATTATTCTCCATACAGATAGCCAATACTTGCGCAAAGGCCTTGCTGAAGGCTGGGTGGAAAACTGGAAGCGAAACGGCTGGATAACCAAGGCCGGCAGCCCGGTTCTCAACAAAGATCTCTGGCAAGAACTGGACCGGCTAAATAGTTTTCACAAAGTAGTTTGGAACTGGGTTAAAGGCCATCACGGCAACCCGATGAATGAACGTTGTGATGAACTAGCAGTAGGTGCTGCAATGAATGAAGCCGAAAAAATGGGTTGGAAATCTAAATCAAAGCCTAAGTACTAAGTTCTCCTCTAGATTTTCAAAAAAATCTGTAATGCTTTAACAACAAGCCCTGCCATAACCTTATAGCCTCGCTCATTAGGATGTAACACATCTGCGTAAAATTCTACTTGTGGCTGCTTGCTTTCATATTTTAAAAAGGCTGTATAAAAATCAATCACATATAAATCATTAGTAAGTGCATATTCCCGCACATCTTCGCGATATAGACCGAGAATATATTCATCTTGAGGATAATTGCAAGGTATTGGTAGTCCAATTATCGGTGTTATCCCATATTGTAAAGCTGTTTCTGCCATATAACGAATATTATTATCTACTTCTTCCGCCTCAACTCTGACGCAAGCATCGTTAGTACCACCCATTATAATGACATGTGATGGCAACTGCCTGATAACGTCATAGTCAAACCGTTCCAACATTTGTGAACTGGTGTTACCATTTACACCTTTGTTGATTATCGAAAAGCCTAACTCCTCACCGGCTAAATGAACCCATGACAAGCATGGTAAATAAGGAAACCCATAGGTGATAGAATCACCTATGGCAACTATCTTTTTCTCACCTGACATATTTTTCCTTTCAGTAAGTACGATCTATTTTTCTAGCAATTATGCTATTTACCGCATGCTGATGTGGTATTCCTGCCGAATTACAGTCTATAATTTGTTCCTCACACCAAAGGATTTCCCAGTCATAGTAATACTTAGCCAGATCACCAGACAAATAGAAAAACTCGTTTTTTCCCCAATCAGGCGCGGTCTTTATAAATGGCTTTTCAACAAATAGTAAATGTGCGTTAAGTCCGCCGATATTCGTATAGCGTTTATATTTATCAAAATGATTTGGACGTTGCTCCAACGGCAAAAATTGAAGTGAACCATGAGAATAAATTACGTCATATGCAACAGCAAACTCATATCCAATCATATCGGCCTGAATAATATTGACCTCACAGCCAGCTGCCTGACTATACTGCCTGATTTTTTCGGTACCAGGAGTTGAGATTTCCAACGCATCCACCTGGAAACCACATTTAGCAAAATAGATAGCATCCCGGCCTTCACCACTGCCAATATCTAATAAATACTTGTTTACCTTATCTGGCATGATTTTTACAATTTGCTCAGCAAGCAGGGAATGCTGGAGTCCCCAATAATATTCTTCTTTCTTATATTCACCATCATAAGGGCTTACTTTTTCCAATAGGCTCCCTCCTGTCAACAAGCAATCAATTGATGTCCCAAGCACCTTCGCTAAAAGCGGCAGTAATGGGGTATCGGGTAAAGCATTGCCTTTTTCCCATTTGGAGACCGCTTGTGGGGTGACATTCAATGTCAAGCTGACTTGTTCTTGCGTATAGCCCCGTTGTTTTCGAAACAAAGCAATACGCTGACCTATTTTATTGCCATTAGACATAGTTTTTCTTCCTTTTTCAATTCTATCAGTACTGACACTACCATTGTATCGTTGGTTGCTGCCAAAGTCTACCTAGCCGTAGTTGCAGACATCTGAAAGAAACACAACCACTGGTTGAATTTCACTATCAAGCCCAGGAAGACAAAAAACAATTCTGCAGTGACAGTATGCAATTACTCTACTTTACACTTGCTGACACAGATGTTGGTACTGAACCTAGTGGGGCTTTTCCTTTATTAGCAACATAAAACAGGTAGGAAGTATAACCTTCCTACCTGTTTTTACTCGCATCCATCCCTATAGCACTAAACTACACACGACAATCTCAAACAACCTATTCCAAATTTAACACGTTGATTCGTCCGCACTCTGTGAGATTTAAACCAGAAAACCAGATAAACCACTACAAACCAGATGAAAAAACTTGTTTCAAACAGTCACTTACTCAACATCAATACTTAGGAGTCAGATGATTAAATTATAAACAAAAAACACAATCCTGAGCCAGATATACTAACCGCTTTGCAACCGAAACTGAACGTTTCTACCTCTGCAATACTTAGTTGAATCTAGGTCGCTATAAGGATGGTGCTTGATTAGATAATAACATAATAATAGTTATTATGCAACTCTTTTTTAGCCCTATTAAGCAGTTTCTTTGTATTGCCATTTCCTTTACACCTTACCTGTTAAGCACAACTGGAACTCCAGCAAACAGAAGAAACAAGGGGACAGGGATTTAGTTTCAGTAAAGGCCAGAAGAAACAAGGGGACAGGGATTTAGTTTCAGTAAAGGCCACAGGTAAAAATGGGTATCAGTTTTATTCAACATGCGAGAAGCACTCTGACGCCCTGCCCCTTTTGAAAAATAGCCATAACTTACCATTCGGGTATGTTATGGCTATTTTTACATAAAGGATAGTATCAGACGACGATAGCTGTTGTTAGGCACCGCGGAAGAGGCCGGTATCATGTACTTCCCTATTTGTCTTTTGAACTGAACTGGCATGGAGTTGTTGGAAAATCATAGTAGCAATGCGAGCCGAGCCATTATTCGGGGGTATCTTATCAGTTGAAAAGACGAAATCGCCGCCGGCGGCAAGATTATTAATGATGCGGCAGCCCTGGCGCGGGTCGGGGCAAAAGTAACCCAGCCGGTTATTAACGACAAAATCAATGTTGCCGGTTTCCTGGATACCGACAGCCTCAGTAATGATGAGTGGACGCCGCATTGCCACCGCTTCTATGATGGTGCCGGGACCTGCCTTACTAATGATGACGTCGCTTGCAGCCATCAGAGTTTCCATGTTGTCGACAAAACCGTAGACGTGAAGGTATTCAAACTGGCTTTTCAAGGCCTGTAACTGGTCATTAAGGGTTTGATTCCGCCCAGTGACTACCATAATTTGCTTGTCTGGACAGTTTTTCACAAATTCCTTAATCCACGCCGACATGTTGCCGACACCAACGCCGCCGCCTGTCAGAAGCACTGAAAACCGTTCTGGATCAATGCCTAACTCCTTACGAATTTCTGGGCGGGGTGCTGATGAGCAACTAAACTTAGGATGAACGGGAAAGCCGGTGAGGATAATCTGACTGGCCGCGATTCCGTGGCGTACAAGAGCATTAAAGGCTTCTTCTGTCGGTACCAGATACAAGTCGGCTCCGGGAGTTGCCCAAGAAGCGTGAAGGGTGGCCAGATCGGTTACGACCGTGAAAATTGGCCAGGAAGCACGAGTAGCCTTGCGACTGGCGACTAGCAGTCCAATGACCAGGGGGTGAACGGCCAACAACAGATCGGGATTGATTTGGCTAATTTCACATTCGAATTGCGGCGCAGCCTGCTGATATACAAACTTAGTCAGTAGGTTCATTCTTTTTATGCTATTAGTTTTCTCGAAAAAAAAGTTATTCAGCCAGAGCTGCTTGCGAGAACAATAGTCATAGATTTCCGGAGCTTTTCTCAAGACAGGAAAGCCAGTGGCTTTGAGCAAGTCGGAAAGAGTACATTGGACATGTTCGCAGTTGTTCAAGGCAGCTACTATTGCGGTCGCGGCGCTGCGGTGGCCGCCGCCAGTGTCGGAAATGGCCAAAAGGATATTGTTGACGGTGCGAATCATAGATATCCTCCTCGTGTCAATTATTATCAAGGGTTTAACCTATGAACAGACATGGTTTTCCCTATCAATTTTATTTTACGAAATAATGTAAATGAATAAGGTTATTTTTTGGTAAAGCAGTTGTTAAATTTTTTATTACAGCTAATTTTCATAAAAAAATAACATGATCTTAATGGAAATACTTGTAGAATGTGCAATTATTATGGTAGTTAATTTCTGTACATTCTGTCACCTAATCATAATATCATTTCGTCTTACATCAGGAAAATCTTGAAATGTAGTAATTTTACAAGGGGGAAGAAAACAGTGATCCTGTTTTTCAAAGGAGCTGTTATCGGTTTCCTCATAGCAGCGCCCATAGGGCCAGCTGGGTTAATGTGCATCCGGTATACCCTGACCTGGGGAAGGATGGCTGGCTTGTCTTTCGGATTGGGAACGGTGATGGCTGACGCGATTTATGGCGCAATAGCTATATTCGGGGTATCGATAATTGCCGACTTGCTACAAGACAATCGGCATTACCTGGCTCTTGCCAGTAGTGTCTTCCTCCTTTTTGGGGGTTGGTATATTTTTCGGTCAAAACTGGGTGAACTTGCCCCGATGCCATCGAAAACTACTATGTTTGGCAGTTTTGTAGCAGCATTTTTCTTAGCGGTGGCTAATCCGTTGACAATCTTGGCTTTTGCCGTTGTATTTACTGAAATTGGCGTGGGGGCCAACGCAGATTACCGGGAGTTGCTCCTGCTTATTGGCGGTGTTTGCAGCGGCTCTGCCATCGCCTGGTTGGCCTTGAGCCGGATTGCAGTCAGCATGCGAACTAATTTTTGCGATAGACAATTGCAAATGCTTAATCAGTTTTCGGGAATCATCATCGCCGGACTAGGGGTGCTTTCGCTAATTGATATTTTTATTAAATGAAACAGAGGGTAACTTTATTACTTATGTAAATATTTGGTATGACAAACAACAAAAGTAAATGAGGTGATGTACTGATGGAAATTCGGGAAGGCAAATTTTTTTTGAAACTTGCGGAAACTGCAGCGGAAAAAAAACAAATATACCTCCTTCGATATAGTGTTTATTGTCAAGAACTTAATTTTAACGAGAAGAAAAATGAGTATAAGGAAGAGAATGCTGGGGAAATTGATTATTTTGATGAATTATGTGATCACTTAATTATTCGCGATGTGGAACATAACCGTTGTGTCGGCACTTTTCGTTTTTTGCCGGGAAACAGGTTACCGCAAGGCGGTGGATTTTACTCTGAACAATGGTTTGATATTGGGAAGTTGAGTGATAAGAGGATACAGATTCTAGAGCTTGGGCGAGCCTGTATTGATGCTCAGTACAGAAATACCAGCGTTTTCAAACTGCTATTTGCCGGCTTAGGAGCCTACTTAAAGAACAATCCCCATGATTATTTAATTGGTCTTACAACGTTGCCGGCTGACGCTAAAAATGATATTGGCGTAATAGCAAAGTATTTGATCGGCAATAACGCTGTTAATGTTGCTTTTGGGGTAAAACCAAAAAAGCAACTGGACCTTGCTGCTGTTTCTAATGAACTTGCTGTCACGGAAGTTAACCAGCGAGCCATTTTAAAGAAGATGTCAATACTTATGCAGGCTTATTATAAATATGGTGCTGAATTTATTAGTGAACCGTCGATGGATGTGGATTTTAATCCGCCGGTATTTGATTTTTTTACAATTTTTGATGCGCAAAAATTCCCCGCATGGGTAACCCAAGGTAAGGCCGGTTAGAGGCTTATATCCTGATAAGGAGCCAATATTGATGAAGTTCGATACTTTTAAAGCTGTTACACGCATAAAACTCAAAATATTGGGATGGCTGCAGATAGCAGCGGCGTATGGTATCGTATATTGGGTATTTAGAGGCAACGTGAGGTTCAACCGTAGCGGTATTAAAGACATAAAACCGCCATTTATTGTTCTGGGAAATCATACATCATTTATTGATCCGGCTTTAGTACAATGTGCGATTGCGAGGTATCCCTGCTACTTCCTCACCACAAACTTTTACTTTCGCCAACTGGTTATCGGCAAAATACTGACTCTTTTTGGCGCAATTCCCAAAACACAATTTTTTCCGGACATTCGTTCCACACGGGGTGCGCTGTCAGTAATAGCCCGGGGGGGTGTTATCGGCGTTTTTCCGGAGGGACGTCGCTCTATTGACGGAAACTGTTGCGATATACCTGAATCAATCGCTCGGTTTATTAAAAAAATGAAAGTTCCCGTTGTCGCCGTTAAAACAAATGGCGGTTATCTTGCCTGGCCCCGCTGGTCTTCTTTTTGGCGTAGAGGTCGTGTAGAAACGGTGGCAAAGCAAATTCTTTCAGCAGCAGATATTGGCGTGCTGGATTCCAGTCAAATCTATGCTGTTGTTTGTCAGGCATTGACTTACAATGATTATGACTGGAATCGTTTGGCCAGGGAGCGTTATTACCATCGACATGCGGCCGAGCAGCTTCATCTTATTTTGCATCAGTGCCCGCGTTGCCTGGGCGAACAAAAGATGAGAAGTAAGGGAAGCAGACTATATTGCAGCGCATGTGGTAATACCGCGACTATTGACGAGTGTGGATTTTTACAACCTGTTGGTCATACATGCGTAGTGTTTGATGATCCGGTAAAATGGGCTGCTTGGCAACGTGAAACCATGAGCGAACGGGTGCGTGACGAAAAATTTCAAATCCAGGCTCTAGTAACAGATCTGTGGGTTGCAGATAAATTTTATGGATCATTTCGCAGTTGCGGCTGCGGGTATGTGAGCCTTTGCCGTGAGGGACTTTATTTTCATGGCCGGGTTGATGGAAAAACAACTGATTTGTTTTTCCCGATTGAAAGGCTGCCAACGATATCAACCGAATTTAAACATGATTTTGAAATCTGTGATAATAAACATGCTTGGTGGATTTTTCTGGATGAAGAGCAGCAAACCGTCCGGTTGGAGAGCGCCATATCATTGCTTTATCAGTTAAATGCTGGCAAATAAGAAACGTATCGGGTCTAACGATGAAAAAAGCCTCAACCTTTATAAATCAGGGGTTGAGGCTTTTCTTTCTATTAAGTCATATACTATCGAATTATACTCAGTGTTCTTTGCATTTAGCGGCAATCTAATCTATCTTATCCAGGCTGAACTGTAAATAAGCCATCGCGGGAGCGATTTCGTTCTTCGTCTTGTTTCCTTTATTTAAACACCAGTGTCAACTCTATTCCCGAAAACGAGGGGACAGGAAATATTTCTTGAAACAATATCCTGTCCCCTCGTTTTGGGGGATTACCACCAACATACTAACGGTTTAATCCCTTGGTTTCTTACTTTTTAGGGATTTTTAATATACTCACATAACAATCGTCGCTTTCCCCATCGCCTGCTTTAACGCTAAACCGGTTATCGGAAAACAGCAAATTTATTAGCTGATTGGTATCAAATGTTACATAACCTTCACTTTGCAATTCCAGATACACGTCATAAACAGTCCGTGGTTTTCTTTTTGTTCTTAGAAAATTGTAGCAAGCATCCAATACAACATTGTTAAGCCGGAGAATATTCGGCTGCTCAATCCAGTTTATTGCTGTTTCATCTTTTCCTATTGCGAACAGAGCATCCAGTAGGTCGTACTGAACATCTAGGTCCCCCGGATGCTTTTTATGTAAATCATACAAATAGAAAATCGCTTTCCCATATTCCTTATTCATCACATACGCTGCTCCGAGGCTCTTTTGATAGTCAAAATCATCCGGATACTGCTCCACTCGCTGGTATCTATACTTTACCAGACCCGCCCAATCTTCCTCAGCAAAGAATTCTTCTTCAGCTTCCAATTCATCAAAATCATCATATCCATCATCATCTTCGTCCAACCATGAAACCGCCTGCTGCTCAACCTTAAACTTTGCAAAATCAACCTTATAATGTTTCTTTAGCCTTTCAAATATTTCAAACACCACAGGACATACTGAACAATTTGCAACAAGATTGATAAGTCTCCCACTTATTTCCTTTTTTTCAGTAAAGGGATATTCGCGACAATTTTCGGGTCTATATTCATAGATTGAACATCCATTTATACCCAAATGCGAGCAAGGCTTTTTATTTATCATAAAGCCTTCCTCTGTTGAAACAAGAAACTTTTTCTTGTAATCCTCGGGATTTAAACCAAGCTTTGATGAAATCACGCGAATTTCTTTTTCTTCAATTACCGGAATAATTGTTTGGCAACAGTTTGAGCAGGCTACGCAATTAAAACCAGCAAACAACTCCCGATGCAGCCTATTAACGATCTTATCTACTGCATCAGGTTCTTGGACTTTTAAAAATGCCCTGAGCAACCAGTTTTCTTCTTCGACTTTTGCAAATGCATCTATCAATTCATCTGGTGACAACATACTAAATTATCCTCCATACTTTAAAATTGAGACACGGGGTTTAAACACCGGTAACAAGAACAATATTTCCGCCTCATAAATTGTTTTTCCTGCCTAGACAACAAAAAAGCTCCTGAGGAAAAACCTCAGAAACCTTATATTCTCTACTGGCGGGAGCGTGTAGGAATCGAACCCACCATGGACGGATTAACGCCCAACGAACAGTTTTGAAGACTGCAGGAGCCACCAGGCCCCATCCGCTCCCATATCAACTTTACATATATAATATAACATAAGACCTTTTTATATTCAAGGTACATCTCCGTTAGACATCTTTTTCAAATTCCACAATAAAAATACTTTTTTGCTTAAAAACTAAAATTCTACTTGACACTGGACTGTACCATTTGTTATAGTAACTACATCAAGTTAATCATTTAGGCAATGAAGCCTTCGCAATTATTTGCGAAGGCTTTTGTGTCTACGATTCCGGACAATGGCGTCCTGAAGGGGTAACCCTTTAAGGCGCTTTTTTTATTTCCGGATATCGCAAAGGGGGGATGTACTTATTCCAAAATATACTTTCATTCAAAAAAAATTATTAAGTAAAGGAAGGGATGTAAAAATGAAAAAGCTCTGGACTATTTTTACAGTATGTTTATTGTTAATGCTCGTATTTGCACCTGCTGCCTTTGCTGACGGCGAAACGCCAGCTGAAGCAGCCAAGATTGATACCGGGGATACAACTTTCGTTCTAGTTAGCGCCGCACTTGTTATGATTATGACTCCAGGTTTAGCCTTATTCTATGGTGGTATGGTAAGAACCAAAAATGCTTTAAGTACCCTCATGCAAAGCTTTTTTATCATTGGGTTAGTCACTGTACAATGGGTATTATTTGGTTACTCCCTGGCCTTTGGACCAGACATCAATCATTTCATTGGTTCCCTTGACTGGGTTGGCCTGAGCGGTGTTGGAATGGAACCTAATGCCGATTATGCCGCAACCATTCCGCATCAGGCTTTTATGATCTTCCAAGCTATGTTTGCAGTTATAACTGCCGGCTTAATTACCGGTGCCTTTGCTGAACGAATGAAGTTTGGGGCTTTCGTAGTTTTCACCTTGCTCTGGACCACCTTAGTATATGATCCTATGGCTCACTGGGTATGGGGTGTAGGTGGTTGGATCCGCGAATTGGGTGTACTGGATTTCGCCGGTGGTACTGTTGTTCATATTATTTCCGGGGTCTCAGGCCTCACAATTGCCCTTATGATTGGCAAACGCAAAGGGTATGGCTCTGAAGTCATGATGCCTCATCACCTGCCAATGACTGTTATTGGCGCTTCCCTACTCTGGTTTGGTTGGTTTGGATTTAATGCCGGCAGCGCTTTATCTGCCAATGGTCTTGCTGCCAGCGCCTTCGTGGTTACTCATGTAGCCGCTGCTGCTGCCACTGTTTCCTGGGTATTAACCGAATGGTTATATCATGGCAAGCCCACCATTTTGGGTGCTGCTTCCGGATGTGTCGCCGGTCTTGTCGCTATTACACCAGCAGCCGGCTTTGTCAGCCTTATCCCGTCAGTCATCATCGGTTTGTCTGCTGGCATTATCTGCTTCTTGGCTGTGGCTGTCCTGAAACCTAAGCTCGGTTATGATGATTCCCTTGATGCCTTTGGCGTACATGGCATTGGTGGCACCTGGGGTGCTATCGCCACCGGTTTATTTGCCTCCAAAGCCGTTAACCCCGCTGGTGCTGATGGCCTATTCTACGGCAATGCTAGTCAGTTAACCACTCAACTTCTTGGTGTTGGCATCAGTTGGGTATTTGCCGCCATAATGACTTTCATTATTCTCAAAGCCATTAGCTTATTTTTGGAAGTTCGCGCTACTACTGAACAAGAAATTCAGGGCCTTGACATTACTGAACACGGCGAACGGGGCTATGCTTATCAAGATTTCATGACAGGTTCACCAATTGCCTTTGGTTCCTCTGCAAGTGGCGTCCCGCAAGAATTAGTTGCGAAAAAAACGACTCTCGCGTAAACTGTAACTAATATAAGCTATATATTCCGATTAAAGAAGTTGTAGGTGCAGGCGGATGGTGTAGTACCAATGCACATCTGCCTGCAAAAAGCTTTAACACGCTGTATATAGAAAAAGGAGGAACTTATCATGAGACCAATTACCAAAATTGACATCATTACCCGCCCGGAAAAACTTGAGGAACTTAAAGAAGCCATGAAAAAAATTAACGTCACAGGTATGACCGTAACGCAAGTTTATGGCTGCGGCCTAACTAAAGGCCACACTGAGGTATACCGTGGGCAAGAGTACAGCATTAACTTAGTTCCCAAAGTGAAAATCGAAATTGTTGTCTGTGAAGTACCGGTTGAACGGGTGCTTGAAGCTGCTAAAACGGCTTGCCGAACCGGAAAAATCGGTGATGGCAAAATCTTTGTTTATCCTGTTGCCAATGCCGTCCGTATCCGTACCGGCGAAGAAGGCGACATCGCTATTGCCGACCCGGCTGATATGTCTAAATAAGAGCACAAGTAAGAAACCCCAGAGTTCTGAATTGAACTCTGGGGTTTCTTCTATCCGGAACATTTATTTTTCCCCTTGCACTTGCTGCAATTCCCATTACACTGGGCTAAGAGATGTCGAGGGGACGGGGTTACTGACACTTTACTCATGCTTTTAAAACAATCCCTCTATTAATTCCTGTGAGTCTTTCAATTTGTCGAATTGATAAGTTATGCTTCTGCTTAAGTATTCTTAAGTACGTATTTCTTGTTTGGCAATCAAGTTGCTGTAAATCTATCACATTTTTCAAGTTACATACCGTCTTTATTATAACTCTTGCTTCTTCGTCCGCTATTCGTTGTCTGACATTATTATCAATATCTAAACATTCATGATCTCTTACATCGTTAGTATATTCTATAAACTTTCGTATTCTCTTTTCTCTGTCGTCACTTATCATTTCAAGTAGAAAATTTTTATCGACCAAATTTGCTTGATTTACATATTCGTGAAAGCTACTCCATTTATATTCTTCAACGTGTTTTACCAGTCCCGCTTTAACTGGATTTTGATGAATATATCTTAGTACTGTTTGAAAATATTGATCATCTTCTACTGGTTCACTCTTAAATCGATCTTGAAATAGATTACCTACTCTCTGATATTTATTGTTATACCAATATACATAGCTGCCACATAGTCGGCGCATTACTTGTTCCAATGGCTCTATTCCTATCTTCATCAACAGGTGTACATGATTTCCCATCAAGCAATATGCATAAACTTCATATCCGCTTTTTTCTTTATATCGTTTCAGCGCCTCAACAAATTGGACACAATCTTCTTCGTCTTCAAAAATTGTCTGCCAGTTTATTCCTCTTATAATTATATGGTAAATTCCGCTTCTACTCTTCTTTCTTGCTGTTCTTGGCATGCTTTCACCCCCATCCTTATCTTATTTCTTTCTCTTATTCTTGTCAATAACCCCGTCCCCTTGACACTTAGGCTCAGATGAAAAGAGAGATCAGCGATTTTTACGTCCACTGACCTCTCTTTTTTGAATTTTATAGTATCCTTCTCGATTTTAAATACCTTGTTCTTGTTTTATCTTTTTATAGAACTCAGGATCTAATATTTTCACACTTCTTATTTCATATCCACTCAAATCTGTATTCACAGGATTATGTCGCTCTATCATGTTAAGAAATTCCGTAAATGACTCTGCAACAAAATACATATTATCAATTGTTATACCTTCTCCATATAACAATTCCAGTTCATGATCCCACAGATATATATAACCGCTTTTCTCTGTAGAAAGATTCATGCATATAACATTCCCTCCTTCCACATCTGCAATTGGTACACATTTATTAGGAATCCGGTTAATTAAAACGTTGAATTGATATACAATATCATCATCGCTATCTAGATTCACTCCAAAAAATGTGTCTATCAGAAATGATTCAATTTCACATCCTTTCAATTTTACTATATTCGCTTCAGGTCTCCCACCATTATACGTCTCCAAAAATTCTATATATTCTTTTGGTAGCTTAAATCCATTATTTTTCTCGAAATCCTCAATCGCATTCTTGTCAAAAGCAACCTTACTCTTTTTAAAATCAATCACAATCGCCCCTCCTTAATATTGTACATAGTATAAGCTCAATCATACTGAATAATTCTTCCATTGCGAAGTAACGCAGCACCTCCAGTATGGCTTACTGCTCTATGCAAATCCCTTGGAACTAAAAGCATCGTTTGTCCATCTTCCGCATGATGCCAAGTATATCCTTCTGGTGTCTTCGTAAATCCCGCCGCCTTATTTGCGGCATCCATATCACTACCTGCATTTCCTTTCATTCCCCTTACTTCTACTTCTACTTTTGCATATGAACGGAAATCAGGAAAACCATCTTCTGTAAATCTTACACCATTAGGATACTTGTTAGCTAATGAACCCTCTAATTCATAAACTTGCCCTGCATACTTTTTATTTATAATTCGAATTCCCTGATACGCATTAGCAACTTCCTCAGAACTAAATACCTTCTGTAAATTACCTAGTCCATAAGTGTCGAGGGGACGGGGTTACTGACACTTTACTCATGCTTTTAAAACAATCCCTCTATTAATTCCTGTGAGTCTTTCAATTTGTCGAATTGATAAGTTATGCTTCTGCTTAAGTATTCTTAAGTACGTATTTCTTGTTTGGCAATCAAGTTGCTGTAAATCTATCACATTTTTCAAGTTACATACCGTCTTTATTATAACTCTTGCTTCTTCGTCCGCTATTCGTTGTCTGACATTATTATCAATATCTAAACATTCATGATCTCTTACATCGTTAGTATATTCTATAAACTTTCGTATTCTCTTTTCTCTGTCGTCACTTATCATTTCAAGTAGAAAATTTTTATCGACCAAATTTGCTTGATTTACATATTCGTGAAAGCTACTCCATTTATATTCTTCAACGTGTTTTACCAGTCCCGCTTTAACTGGATTTTGATGAATATATCTTAGTACTGTTTGAAAATATTGATCATCTTCTACTGGTTCACTCTTAAATCGATCTTGAAATAGATTACCTACTCTCTGATATTTATTGTTATACCAATATACATAGCTGCCACATAGTCGGCGCATTACTTGTTCCAATGGCTCTATTCCTATCTTCATCAACAGGTGTACATGATTTCCCATCAAGCAATATGCATAAACTTCATATCCGCTTTTTTCTTTATATCGTTTCAGCGCCTCAACAAATTGGACACAATCTTCTTCGTCTTCAAAAATTGTCTGCCGGTTTATTCCTCTCATAATTATATGGTATATTCCGCTTCTACTCTTCTTTCTTGCTGTTCTTGGCATGCTTTCACCCCCATCCTTATCTTATTTCTTTCTCTTATTCTTGTCAATAACCCCGTCCCCTTGACACTTTCTTGTGGCAACTATTCTGGCAATGGCTATGGGGGTAGTTGTCCGTTTTGTGGCAGTAATGAGTCTAAATCATTCTGATTCACGAGATTTGATTTTTGCAAACTATCAATACGTAATATTATCCAATTATTGTTTGTTCACTAGACGACACCTGAGGTGAAAAGAGAGGTCAGCGGATTTTTCGTTCACTGACCTCTTTTTGTCATGAGTTCTATGTATTAACTTCTCTAAGAAAAGATGTAGTTTTACAAAACATAGAATCCTTCGTCCGGTATTTTACCACTATTAAATAATTCTTCAAGACTTTTTCCATCGACACTTATTGTTTTTACTAACTCTAGCGGGTTCTTGTAGTATTCACTTACTCTCTTACTGTCAGCTACAAAATACCACCCCTCAGAAAAGTGAACAATTCCGTATAAAATGTCATTGTATGTAAACTCAATTTCGCGTCCATCTGATAAATCTTCCATCAATAATTTATAGTCGTAATTATTCATATCACTCTGGTTCTCCTCTCCCATCTGGTCCCCACTTATGTTTATGAGGAAATGTATGTGTTCCATCATCAGTATGATTATAATCTATATCCCAATCCGCATTACCATCTTTGTCGTAATATCTTCTCTGTTTTACACTTCCATCTGGATTTAGTATATCAGCAGAAGAATTTGGTTCTCCAGTCTTAGGCAGTTTTTTCCCATCCACCACAGTATGTTTCTCTGTTGGTTCACTATTTTCTACAGCTTTATCATATTTATAGCTTAAATACTTATTATAAACCCATGAACCAGCCTCATATATTACTCCACCAACTAATATAGCTCCGCCAGCTAATATAGCAACTTCTCCTACCCCTGGAATTGCAACTACTCCAACTACAGCAACTCCAAGATTATTATTCTTAGTACCACTCGAAGCTGTTGCTCCTCCTGTAACAGGTGTTCCACCAGCAATTTCAGCGGCGGCAGCACCTACCACAAAACTTACCCATTGGCGTAGTGCGGGGTCTTTTATATTAGATAACTCTTTAGAAAGTGCTTCATTTACACCTGCACTAAATCCGCCAGATAGAGCGTCTCCTCCACCCATTTGAGCCATAATAGCTCCTATAGCTGCATGAAGTGCAATTTTCTCAGGGTCGCCATCTTTCCACCCTTTTTCTTCACTAATCTTGTGTAATTCACTAAATGCAATTTCTCCAAATAAAGCTGATAATTCCTGTTTTTCTTTAACTGTTTGTTTATCAAATATCTTATTTAATGCGTTTAAAGCTTTACTTGGATCACGACTAAGTTTAGATAAATCTTGATTTGGGTTACTACGTACTTCTATTGTTCCTGGAGAAATGGCTGATTTAGTGGTACTATCTGCATCATCAGATGCAGTTACTCCGATATTTGGAGTAAGACCTAAATCACCTAATTTCATACCTAGAGTAAGTCTACTATTATAATTAACTCCCGTACTGCTTGAACTATACTTCGCCTTGTTCTGTATATCCGAGTAAGTAAGAGTATCGGTGCTAATCTTGTTTTTATCCGGCGTAGCCTCGCTGCTAATGACTGCCCCCTTCAGGTCGGTGTTCTTTCCAACATAAATAGCAAAGCCACCTTGTCCTGCGTAAATACCTGCCTGGTCAATAACACTGCTGTAGTCAGAGTTGGTTTTGCCTGTACTGACAGAACCCTGGGTGGTACTATCTTTACCAATACCAATGCTAATCCCACCATTTTGATTCTTTGCTGTGTAGTTAGCGGTGTCCTGCTGGCTAGCTATGTTGAGGTTGCCGCTAACAGCGGCCAATACGTTTTTGCCTTTGACCTGGGAGCCGAGAATGTTGGCATCTTTACCAGATTTTAGAATCGCAGTATCGTTGGCAATGATTACGCTTTCGGTATATGTGCTGATTTCTTCATTTTCTTTTCCTTTGCTGGAACTTCCACCGATGCTTGCTCCACTAACATTACCTGATGGTGAAACAGAAACTCCTACAGATGTTGAACTTGATTTGCTGTTGGTGTTAGTCTTCTCTATGTTTTGAGCTGATCCGATGTTTAGGTCTTTCTTTGCATCTAGTTTTACATTGGTTGCGTTTATGCTTGTAGCGTCAAGGTTGACATCCTCATGAGTAGCTTTGATAGAAACATTTCCACCTGCAGTCAGGCTAGACATGTTGACTGTTTCCTCGTGGATAGTTCGTTCCATGGTTGTTTTGCTACTGCCTATGCTTATGTTAACGTTTAACCCCTTAGTTATGTTGTTAAGATTTTTGTTAAGATTTTTTAGTGTGTTTAGATCTTTTACTGCTTTGTATTCATAGAGTGCTTTAAGTCGTTTGTCTTGTACATAGCCTGCGTTTTCTATGTTGCTTGCCAAACTAGTTCCAGCATTTATAAGCTCGCCACCTAAGGAAATGCTTAGTCCGCTTTGTTTGAATTCATATTTGTATTGGCTATCGTAAGTATTGATGCTGTTATCAATGGTGACATCTTTAGCGGTAATATTGGTATCTTTACCACTGGTAATAAGCGTGCCTTCACTCTTAACGTTGTTGCCGGCGGTAATATTGACGTTACTAGTAACGGAACCTATGGCGTTGCCTATTTCGGCCTTAACTTGTTCGTCCAGCGTTGTCGTTGTTGACTGCTTTCCGATTGTGATGCCGAATAAGCCGCCACCGCCAAAAATACCGGATTTTTTAACTTTTTTGTAGTGTCCGTCAACACCGGTTTCCTTAGCAATGGTAAGGTTTACATCGCTATCGGCATGGAGTGTGACATCCTTTGTTCCAACAATGTTACTTCCTTTTATCGTAAGGTCTTTACCTGAGTTAATATCTACTAATTCACCGGAGATGCTGCTGCCTTCTACTTCGTTCGTTAAGGAATAGTCGAGTTTATCTGTTGTTTTGGATGAAAATAAACGTCTTTTTTTCTTATGAGTTTGTACCCGTGATACGTGCTGTTCGGTAGCTTCTTGGATGGTTACATTCTTATCTGCATTGATCTTAATTGCACCAGTATCACTATATATATCGCTGCTTGCAATATTGATGTTACCGCCGTTTGTATTATTCTTATTTTGCTGGTTTACTGCGCTAACATTAATATTACCGCCAGCCTGCAGACTACTGTTGATTATGATTTCATCATAAGGACTTTTTCTGGTCCAGTTCTTGCTTGAACCTGTCTTTTCATCTAGGGTTTCTTTATCGCTAACTGTGTTAATGTTAATATTGCCGGAGGTTGATTTGAGGGTGAGGTCTTTGCCCGCCTCTATTTGCGCACTACTTAGATTGGCATCTTGCTTGCTTGCCATGGTTATTTTTCCATCGGCTTGGATGTTGCTGACTATATTGGTAGTTATATCATGCAGATAATTTACTGCAATGGTCTTTTCATTTGTGGTTACTGTACCAATGTTTAAATTGCGTCCGGCATCAATGGCTATATTTTTTTTTGCCGCTAATTGCCCGCCAACGACTTGTACATCCTGGGCAGCAGCGAGCGTTATATCACCGGTTGCGCTTATTTCTGCTGTTTGTCCGGCTATTGTCTTTTCGCTACTTCCGTATTGTATTTTATTTCCTGTCTTGACGACATTGGTTGTTGTCTCATTCTTGATATCAAAAGTGTCGAGGGGACGGGGTTACTGACACTTTACTCATGCTTTTAAAACAATCCCTCTATTAATTCCTGTGAGTCTTTCAATTTGTCGAATTGATAAGTTATGCTTCTGCTTAAGTATTCTTAAGTACGTATTTCTTGTTTGGCAATCAAGTTGCTGTAAATCTATCACATTTTTCAAGTTACATACCGTCTTTATTATAACTCTTGCTTCTTCGTCCGCTATTCGTTGTCTGACATTATTATCAATATCTAAACATTCATGATCTCTTACATCGTTAGTATATTCTATAAACTTTCGTATTCTCTTTTCTCTGTCGTCACTTATCATTTCAAGTAGAAAATTTTTATCGACCAAATTTGCTTGATTTACATATTCGTGAAAGCTACTCCATTTATATTCTTCAACGTGTTTTACCAGTCCCGCTTTAACTGGATTTTGATGAATATATCTTAGTACTGTTTGAAAATATTGATCATCTTCTACTGGTTCACTCTTAAATCGATCTTGAAATAGATTACCTACTCTCTGATATTTATTGTTATACCAATATACATAGCTACCACATAGTCGGCGCATTACTTGTTCCAATGGCTCTATTCCTATCTTCATCAACAGGTGTACATGATTTCCCATCAAGCAATATGCATAAACTTCATATCCGCTTTTTTCTTTATATCGTTTCAGCGCCTCAACAAATTGGACACAATCTTCTTCGTCTTCAAAAATTGTCTGCCAGTTTATTCCTCTTATAATTATATGGTAAATTCCGCTTCTACTCTTCTTTCTTGCTGTTCTTGGCATGCTTTCACCCCCATCCTTATCTTATTTCTTTCTCTTATTCTTGTCAATGACCCCGTCCCCTTGACACTGTTGGCTCAACTGGCAGCTGGGAGCTGTTAGTTGAGCCTTTTTGCGCGCAAAACTTCCGATTGAGGCCTTAATAACCGTCCCCTTGTATCTTTCTGTGCTTGGCACTATCAACCCGCACTTGGGATTTTCACCCGTTAGACTGCGCCCGTGCCGGGCGCACCAAAGAGAGGTCGGCGGATTTTACGTCCGCTGACCTCTCTTTTATGAAAACTACTCCTTATCAAAGACAATTAAATGTTCACTATTTTGACCATTAAACTCTATAAATCTCCAAAATTCATCTTCAAGAGAATCGTTAGGAAATAATTCCAATTTAACTTTTGAGTCAAAATTAATGTATAACCCACCTATTTCATCAGCAGATACTTCCGTAACAATCACTTTTGATTCTAGAGCCTTTTTAAATTCATCTATTTTTTCATCAAATCTATTAGCCCCAATTTTATCCCATTCGAAAACATTATCGTCACTCATACCTGTCTTTGGTAGATAAAAATCGCCGGATGCTACTATTATTTTACTTTCCTTTCTTAACCTCCATGCACATTGAACATTTAAAGCGTAGGTACTTTTAATTTTTTCATTACCATTTCTATCCTTGACGGCAATATTTTTACCAAAACAAAGCCATAGAAGATTTCCCGCTCTCCCTATACTAAGAAATGGTTGACCCAAAAGCATCTTCATTCTTTCTTCTATTTTCCTCTTCATAGAACACCTCATAAGTTTCCTTCTTTTATAGCTTCCGCGATTTCCTCAATTTCTTTATAAGTATAATTTTGCCCTGTTATTTCATCATGTAGCTTTCGTTTCTGCTCTTTGTTTAAACCATGTTTATTCGCAGCATCCCTTGCCTGCTTATTTTGAGCCTGATTATTGCCTGGCGTTCCATCACCAGCCCAAAGAACCAAATCATCCCATGCACTGCTTGCCTCATTAGCTATCCATGTTCCAGTATCAGAAGCCCATGTTGCTATGGCTTGACCAGCCACAACTAATTGCTTCTGTCCGTTTATTATCTGGACAGTAACACATGCTAGAAAGAATGTAGTTCCATTAATGAGTACCTCATGCACTCCATCATGGTTATTTTTCGTCTCACTAACTGAGACACTACCGCCAATTTGTGCATCGCCACCAGCTACTTTTGCAGCAGCACTACCAACAATATAGCTAGCCAGTTGTCGTAAATTAGGATCTTGAATCTTTAATAACTCATTTGCAAGAAGTTCATTAACTCCAGCACTTGCTGCACCTGAAGCAAAACTACCACCAGCAAGTTTAGAAACCAAACCACCAAGTACAGTATATATTGTAGTTTTCTCTGGTCCACCATCTAACCAGCCATTTTTTATCGCTAATGTACCTAACTCATTAAATGCTACTTCACTAAATACATTGGCTAATTCTTTCTGCTCTTGAACTGTCTTCTTATCGAATATCTTGCCTAAAGCATTTAGTGCTCCACTGGGATCACGACTGAGTCCGTTAATATTTGTATTTGGATTGCTACGAACTTCAATAGTTCCAGGAGAAATAGCTGATTTCGTAGTACTATCCGCATCTCCGCTGGCAAGCATACCAATATTCGGTGTCAACCTGATTCTTCCGTTACTGCCGATTCCAATATTTACTCCCATACTATTTGAATTATACTCTGCCTTATTCTCAATATCCGAGTACGTCAATGTATCGGTACTAATCTTATTCTTATCCGGCGTAGCATCGCTGCTAATAACCGCACCCTTCATAAGATAGAAAAATAATCAAAATAAATCCCATTTACTTGTCAAAGGTCATAAACTTAGCGTGTTTACCTTTTATTAAATTTCAACAAATTCCAAATTAATCCTTTAAAACATACTCTGTCTTGTTCTTCATCATCCCATATATGATGTTGATTAACCGCCTTTGGATACAGGTAATCGCTTGAGACTTCTTCTTGCCTTCACTGACTTTACGATGAAAGTATTCATAGCATTCTTTATTTCTTGGTTTTCCACCTCTAGCTGATACTAATTGAACCGCCAAAAAATATAATGTAGCATTTAATACGCGATTGCCTTGTTTACTTCGTTGTTCTTTACCTTTTCCAGCTGAGGAAAATAGCACAGGTGCTATTCCCGCAAACCTTGCTAGTTTATCAGCATTAGGAAAACGGTTAATATCGCCAATCTCAGAGATAATATGACTAGCAGTATTAAGATTAATTCCTGGCATGGTTTCTAGTTTGTAACCTGTTTGAGGTAGTATAATCGCCAATTGTTTATCTACTTCCTTGATTGATGCATGTTTATAGCGTATTTCCTGTACCATGCTTTTGACGATAAAGTCCCGTTCTGATTGATATTCCTTTTGTATATCACCATCTGATTCAATCAGAGATAATATATTTTGCGCTTTTCTAGTTGAACAGGCATTTCTACCAATCTCACGCAGTTCTTTTCCTAATGCTTCTGGAGTAATCCCTTCAAGATGTTTCGGAGAAGGATAATGCTCCCAAAAATATAACGCAGTGGTACAATCGATCAGGGTAAAGAACTTCCTGTAACTTGGATAACTGCACATGAGTTGCGTGTGTAATTGATTTTGCAGCATTTTTGCACTTCTAGCCAAGGAATCACGTCTCTTTACTAATTGCCTGATTGTCCAAAATATGTCTTGATGATTGGCATCTGGTAAAGTATCAGTCATATCGCGTAACGTCTTGGCAATACAAAAAGCGTCATAGTCATCATCTTTAAAAACAGTGGGTGCGCTTAATCTAGCGGAGTTGGTATACGCAGGATTTACATGTTTTACGATATATTTATGCCCTGTTAAATATATCGCTAGATTGCGTCCATAGCCTCTGGTATCTTCTAGTCCAAAAATAGGGTTTAATGAACCAGTGATTTTCTTAATATCATGAATAAATTTATCAAACTTTCCTGGTCGATTCTCAAAGGTTATTTCTCCAAGGGGTTTCATCCAACAGTCAATGACTTTTGCGGTATGCGTATTCTTATGGGTATCGATACCACAATAGGCCATTTGTTGTTTTTGTATGATTTGCATCACTTTCCTTTAACTTGTCATCATAAATCATACCGGCAACCTTCGTAGAAGAGCGTAAGCTATTACTAGCCCGCAAGGGTGCGGCAGCCTATCCATGTCTTTACGTGACCGACTATAAGGATAAAAAAATCCTTACACTAACTACCTATTTGTATAAGTAGCTGGTGTAAATATTTTTTTAATGATGCATCAGGTGATTCTCGATATATGCTCGCTCCCCTTTCGTAAGATACTTTAAGGATTTATTGAAGGTATAAAAATAAACCTTCTGGAGTAATCTGAATTTCTCTGTTGAATCTTCTTCTATTGCCTTTTTTATAGCTGGTATCATTTGCGTAATCCTAACGCCATAAGGACCTGGTTCAATAATATCTTCAATATTGAATTTTTGTTTATTAATTAATGGCGGACAATCTACTGGTCTACATTTCGGACATAATCCTGAATCATCATCATCCTTGGGTGAATAGAATTTTTTACATATGCCACACTTGGGATTTATCGGATAAAAATTGGCGTTCATGGTACACCTTCTTTGTTTTTAATCGTATCCAATCGATTTTCATGCGTAAATGGTTTTTTAATAAAAAATACCTCTGTCAATGTCCTGACAAAGGTTTAAAGGCATCCCAAGAATATGAGTACATCAACTTCTAAGGCATCAGAAATATCAAATAACAGGTTGACCGACCATGAAAATTCACTATTCATGTCATAGTTTTCAATTTGATCAATATACTTCGCGCTACAGTTTACTTGTATCGCCAGGTCTTCTTGTGTCATTCCTCGTCTAGTACGATAAAAGACTATTCTTTCCCCTATCTCTCGATATCGTTTTTTATATTCTTCCTTCATCAATCCCCACTCCTTACACAATCTTCCATAATTTGTTTAATTATATATTGTCGATGAGATTTCGGACATTAAAAAAATCCGCTATTGCTAACGGATAATTATTCAATCACTCAGTGTCACTATGGATACCGTTTATATGATGTTTTATATAAATTACCATACCTTTAAACTTTACATCTAGAAGTGTAAAACTAATATTGCATGTAAAATTTTAACAGCCACTTCATTTCTTTTTGCCATCAAGTGTAATATCATCGCCTGTATGAATCAGTTATTAATTATTTTAATATATAGGTCTTATTTTGATTAAAAAAGGTGTAAAGTGACAGTCGATGGGTAAATTTTACACTTGTAACAGTTAAAATTCTATTTTTATCGCCACCGCCTCACCACTACACTATTTTTTGCTTTTTCTAACCCTTTTCCTTGACGTAAAAAAAATAAAGTCTTGGATTTCGCTCCAGACTTCACATTTATCCATAAAATTAAATTGCTTCGGATACCTATTAATAAATAGCAACGCTTCATGACAATAAAGTAGTGCCTCCTTGCGCTTTCCTGTTACTTCCCATAAACACATTGCCAATTCCATTAAACACCAGACCCTATCCTCTACCTCGGAAAGACTAAAACAATCTTTTTCTTCCGTATTTACTTCAACATCAAGTATTGATTTAAACAATTCTATAGCAGGTGCATATTTTTTTACTCTAAACAATGCTCTTGCCAGTATTGATCTATGTCGCCAATTATCCATATCCTTGATTATTATATCTGGTAACGGAAAATGACTTTCTCTTATATCCTCAATCCATTGTTGATATTTTTTTTGTGTCAGCAATATAAAACCTCCCACTTACAATTTATAGGTTGAGACTTATGTAAACATTATCTAATTCTTCCTTGGTGATGCCAATATATGATAATGTCACACTTGGCGCTGAATGATTGAGGAGTTTTTGAATTCTGGTTATATCTGTGCCATTTATATATGCGTGGTATCCAAATGTTTTTCGTAATGTATGTGTTCCGATTGATTCCGTTATTCCTATTGTTTTGGCTGCTTCACTCAATATCCTGTATGCCTGTACTCTGGTTATGGGCTTGCTACCTTTACGACTGGTAAATAAATAACCGTCAGTTATATTGGTTGTTTTCAGGTATTCATTGATTGCTTTCTTACAGGTTTCGGAGAGGGGAAAATCTTTCATTTTGCCTGTTTTCTGTTCTCTAATGCTTATTCTAGCTTGATTTTTAACATTTTCGACAGTGAGTTTTAGTAAATCCGATATTCTAAGTCCACTATTGATTCCGAGGACAAAGAGTAAATAATCTCTTATATTCTGTCCTCGTAAATAGTTTTTTAATGCGTTTATCTGTTTCTTATTACGTATTGGTTCAACAAATTCCATAGCTTCACCCCTAGATTTAACGTACCTTGTTATATAATTATTATATATTGTAATACATTCATCGTAAACGGATTCTATGGAAGAATATTGAAATGTTATACGAAGGTAACTGCTGTTTATATTCGTGATTATTTTTCCAAAGTAACACAATATAAGTGTGATACTTGAGAGTGCCACAAAAAATGTCCCGTGATTTATGGGACATCCTTTGTGGCGTCAGCTGTTAAGGTTATTTTTTTCTGCGGATAGTGAAAACTGTAAAGTCTATTTGCCTGTTATGTCGTCCCAGTTGTCTGTCATTTCTAAATTCGGGTCTTCTTCGTGAATTACATGTTCTTCGCTATAATGCTTTGGTAATCCATATTTCTCGACTAGTTGATCTAACTGGGGTTTAAGGTCTCTCATACATATCCAATATGGTGCTGCTGGCCAACGTTTTGTATATCGACTCAATAATTGGTGAAATGGGTCTTCTTTCTTGCGAAGGTGTTGGGTTAACTTGGTGCTACTCTTCGGTTGACCCCTAAAGTCTTTTTTGCAAATTGGACAAATATCTGGTTCTCTCATGTTAGTTGCTCCCTTCTTCGTATTGTTGCCATAGTGTTTTGATTTCTTCGATTTTGCGGTATACCGTCATTCGACTGGTTTTCATGTATTTGGCGATTTCCGTGATCGGTAGTCGTTCTGTTATGAGTAAACCCAATAACATACTTTGTTCTTTGGTGAGTTTGGTTTTTATAAAGGTTTCAACGTACTTGTCCATCATGATTACGTCTAAATTGGCGCGATGTTCAAAATGCTCTTTTAAAGTGGGTTCGGCCTGTAGTAACATGATCAATTCCTCCTCATTGTTAAAATCGAGTTGCTTGATTGATAGATTTTGATACGTTTTATGGTTATAGCGGTTATTGATATTGCCGGTGAAATTACGTACTGCCTGTTTATAATACGCGGCGATGTCTCTTGTATTTCTGGTTCGGTCATTGGGTGTCCATTGGTGTATGGCTTTTATCAATACGGGATAAAGTACATCTTGCAGGTGGTAATATTGATGGTCAACTAAAAATAATCGTTTGGCGGTAACGGTAAGTCCTCGAATAACATATTTATTAAGGTAAGATTGGGTAAGGTCTTTGAGGTATTTGTCCCATACTTGGATAAAATAGGTTTCGTCATTGGTTAGTTTGTACTTAATGAGTAAGGTATTGAGGGTTTCAAAGTCTAGTTGTTTCCAACTGTTGATATTTTCTTCTTGTTCAATAAGACGTTTGAATCGTTCATCTCTTTCTTGGCGTTCGCGTTTTTCCTGTTCATATTCTTCCGGAGTGACGAGTTTACCGGAGAACTTGGATAGAATGAGACTACACATATATTCCCAGTTTCTATCTAATTCTTCTTGTTGTTCAGGTGTTAAGGGTTTTCTTTTAATTTTCATGGTATAATCCTCCGTTTGATTTTGATTATTTATTATTTTTTTGTGGTGGTGAATCGTCCATAATAAACTCAAACGGTAGGAATTTATTAACGCGTAGTGCTCCGCTTCGCTTCGCACTGTCATTTATTCTTTTATTTATATATTTTTTCTATTTCCGCGTCTATAAATAACTGTTTTTCCTTTTTTTATTTTAATATATAAATATTACAAAATATGGGATGTGTAACATAAAAATTACACTTTTATTAAAAATATTTTAAATGCTCTTGTTGTATTTGATAAGAAATTACCTCAAATATTATGAAATATGGCTCTGATTGTATTGGGGTGCGTAAATAATTATTATTTTGTGACGGTATAAATATAAAAGACAAAAGGTTTCTCTTAAACAAGAGGAACAAATGGAGAACTACAAGAGAACTATGAAGGAACAGGATACTTTATTAATTCCTTTTATGGTTTGGGAACTGCTGTTATTTTTAAAATCCTTATATATTGGCGGCTGGTGTAACTATTAATAACTATTTTTCCGTTTTTTAAATTTAATATTTAAATATTACAAAACCGGGAAAGTGTAACATCATTTTGGTGATTTTTATAAAAATAATTTTTATCCGTGACAGTGTGACATGTGACAGAGATTTGTCATTAGCTTACCGGGTGATCTCTGTTGTACGATTTTCATCTGGTAATATATTTTATTGTACCCGTTAATAAAAAATCATCAGAAGTCACTATGGTAACTCTGATGATAGACTGATGCATATTTGATTATTATTTAATGAGTCAGATTCAATAAAACCTTGATTTTACTGGATTCATGATAAATTACATAAAAGAACCTCTGTGACGAAAACTCCGTTTTCGTCATCAACGACAGGTGATATATTAAAATTATTATTACAAAGGAGGTTTTATTAATGTACGATAATGTAAGAAAATGTCCGAATTGTGGTAGTGATGCACCTTATTTTGGTTCTTTGATGAAATGTAAGGATTGTGGCGGTACTTATTGTGGCAACTGCTCCGGCAATGGCTATGGTGGTAGTTGTCCGTTTTGTGGCAATAATGAGTCAAAGTCCTTCTGATTCACCAGATTTGATTTTTAGGAATTATTAATAGGTAATCTTATCCAACTGCTATTTTAATCACTAGACGACACCTGAGATAAAGAGAGAGGTCAGCGGATTTTTTCCGTTGACCTCTCCTTTTATTTAACAAATATACTTTATACTTTTGATATACTATGTTTTCATTTCTATGAAATTTCCAATTCCAACTTAACTCTTTGAAGCAAAAATTCACCAAAATCACTTGAAATAACTTCATACTTTTGGTATTCCAAATCAACCCCAGGAACAAATACAACTACTTTAAGTTCACCATCAGAATTTTGTTTACTAAAATCCAAGCAGAAGAGTTCCTCACTTCCCGTATCGTAAATAACAAGTAAATGATCTGGTAAATTAATCTTTTTTCTTTCTTCTAAAGTATACCAAATTGCATCTGGGACTCGCGAATTATCAAAATCCTCTCTAACAATTCCGTAAATCTCTTCCGCTCCAAAACAAATTGCTCCAAACTTAAGTAGAAACTCTTTGTAACTTTTTGGAAAAGATAAATTCAATCTTTTCTCTGCTTTCCTAATTAATGCCTCTGATATTCCCCCTATAAAATTGGTCATTTCACTATTCTTTTCGATTAGCTTTATTGCATCTTCATAATCTCTAAAACTCATGTGAATTCCCCCTATTACTTAAAATCGGTTGCTCTGTTCTTCCAGTAATTCTTCTTCCAAGCGTCGAATGCATTTCTATCAATTCCAGATGGAATAGTATTAGGGTTAATATGTATTACCTTTGTATTTTCCTGATGGAAAGATTGAGTAACTTCAGCTATTGCACTATCATTCGTTTGGGTCATATGATGCAAATTTATAGATTTACCATCTGGGCCAATGGGAGCAATTCCCTGCTGCATTCTTTGTAAATTTGTTCTGCCATAATCATCTACAAGATTTGGGTTTATCAAATCATTTCTCTGATAAACTTTAATACCACCAACCTCAGTTGCTTGAGTCCAATATCTACGAGCTTCACCAGTTACTTCAACTCTTTTTATCCTATCTGCTGTGACTTCAACATTTCTCGCTTTGCTAATTTTTTCAAGTTTACTTACTAACTTTGGACTCACCGCTAATTTTTCAGGTTCTGGAACGGTACTTGCAATGAAGTACGCTGCTTCGCCTGATAAAATTCCCACACGATAATCATAAGTGTTTTCATCAATACTTCCATTTGAAAAAGCACTTTGAAGGTTATTGTACTGTGATAGCCAATCCCCACCTATTGCATTTGCTATCTCTTTAAAGACTGCGCCAAATCCTTGTTCTTTTCCTAAAACATATATTGCCCCTGCTGTATCTTTAATGGCATCTATCGTTTCTTTCGGATTGGCAAATACAAAGTAAATTCCTTCTACATCACTTTTTAGGCCATCAACTATTCCCTTTGCTATTCCACTCGCTCTATGAGCAAGGTCATTATTAGCTGTTCCTGATACCGCAGTAGCAGCTCCTGTATCAGCACTGCCTCCTATTACTTTTGCTGCTGCAGCACCAATTATGGCACTACCCCATTGTTGTAAATCTGGCGATAAATTTTTAAGAATATTTCTACTTGCCTCAGCAGTTCCTGCGCCAACAGCACCTGAAGAGAAGCTACCTCCACCTAGCTCAGCGGAAAGACCACCAATCAAAGCATGTAATGCTGTTATGTTTGTTCCACCTTCACCCCATGGAGCAAGTTGTGATTGTATATCCCTATATTGTTGTGCTAGTTTTTCATCTTTTTCAGCCTTTTCTATATTTCCATTAGCACGGTCTTTTTTGGCCTGTTCATCATACTTATCAGCCAATCCACAGGCAATATCCGCTTTATCTTGTTGATTTCTAGATAATTCGCCAATTGCTTTAAAAGCTTCTTCACAAAATACTTTAGCTAGTTCTTGCTTTTCTTGAACCGTTTTCTTATCAAATATTTTGTCTAAAGCATTCACTGCATTAGCAGTATCACGACTTAAACCACTGATATCTTGGTTTGGATTGCTTCGTATTTCAATCGTACCATTAGCAATCGCTGATTTGGTGTAACTGCTAGCATCGCCATTAGCAGTTACACCGATATTAGGAGTAAGACCTTTATCTTTATCCTTTACATCTTTGCCTGCTGCGTAGCTAACACCTGTACTGCTCGCGCTGTACTCCGCCTTATTTTGAATATCCGAGTAAGTAAGAGTATCCGTAGAGATTTTATTCTTATCCGGCGTAGCATCGCTGGAGATAACTGCCCCCTTCAGGTCGGTGTTCTTTCCAACATAAATAGCAAAGCCACCTTGTCCTGCGTAAATACCTGCCTGGTCAATAACACTGCTGTAGTCAGAGTTGGTTTTGCCTGTACTGACAGAACCCTGGGTGGTACTATCTTTACCAATACCAATGCTAATCCCACCATTTTGATTCTTCGCTGTGTAGTTAGCGGTGTCCTGCTGGCTAGCTATGTTGAGGTTGCCGCTAACAGCGGCCAATACGTTTTTGCCTTTGACCTGGGAGCCGAGAATGTTGGCATCTTTACCAGATTTTAGAATCGCAGTATCGTTGGCAATGATTACGCTTTCGGTATATGTGCTGATTTCTTCATTTTCTTTTCCTTTGCTGGAACTTCCACCGATGCTTGCTCCACTAACATTACCTGATGGTGAAACAGAAACTCCTACAGATGTTGAACTTGATTTGCTGTTGGTGTTAGTCTTCTCTATGTTTTGGGCTGATCCGATGTTTAGGTCTTTCTTTGCATCTAGTTTTACATTGGTTGCGTTTATGCTTGTAGCGTCAAGGTTGACATCCTCATGAGTAGCTTTGATAGAAACATTTCCACCTGCAGTCAGGCTAGACATGTTGACTGTTTCCTCGTGGATAGTTCGTTCCATGGTTGTTTTGCTACTGCCTATGCTTATGTTAACGTTTAACCCCTTAGTTATGTTGTTAAGATTTTTGTTAAGATTTTTTAGTGTGTTTAGATCTTTTACTGCTTTGTATTCATAGAGTGCTTTAAGTCGTTTGTCTTGTACATAGCCTGCGTTTTCTATGTTGCTTGCCAAACTAGTTCCAGCATTTATAAGCTCGCCACCTAAGGAAATGCTTAGTCCGCTTTGTTTGAATTCATATTTGTATTGGCTATCGTAAGTATTGATGCTGTTATCAATGGTGACATCTTTAGCGGTAATATTGGTATCTTTACCACTGGTAATAAGCGTGCCTTCACTCTTAACGTTGTTGCCGGCGGTAATATTGACGTTACTAGTAACGGAACCTATGGCGTTGCCTATTTCGGCCTTAACTTGTTCGTCCAGCGTTGTCGTTGTTGACTGCTTTCCGATTGTGATGCCGAATAAGCCGCCACCGCCAAAAATACCGGATTTTTTAACTTTTTTGTAGTGTCCGTCAACACCGGTTTCCTTAGCAATGGTAAGGTTTACATCGCTATCGGCATGGAGTGTGACATCCTTTGTTCCAACAATGTTACTTCCTTTTATCGTAAGGTCTTTACCTGAGTTAATATCTACTAATTCACCGGAGATGCTGCTGCCTTCTACTTCGTTCGTTAAGGAATAGTCGAGTTTATCTGTTGTTTTGGATGAAAATAAACGTCTTTTTTTCTTATGAGTTTGTACCCGTGATACGTGCTGTTCGGTAGCTTCTTGGATGGTTACATTCTTATCTGCATTGATCTTAATTGCACCAGTATCACTATATATATCGCTGCTTGCAATATTGATGTTACCGCCGTTTGTATTATTCTTATTTTGCTGGTTTACTGCGCTAACATTAATATTACCGCCAGCCTGCAGACTACTGTTGATTATGATTTCATCATAAGGACTTTTTCTGGTCCAGTTCTTGCTTGAACCTGTCTTTTCATCTAGGGTTTCTTTATCGCTAACTGTGTTAATGTTAATATTGCCGGAGGTTGATTTGAGGGTGAGGTCTTTACCCGCCTCTATTTGCGCACTACTTAGATTGGCATCTTGCTTGCTTGCCATGGTTATTTTTCCATCGGCTTGGATGTTGCTGACTATATTGGTAGTTATATCATGCAGATAATTTTTTGCAATGGTTTTTTCATTTGTGGCTACTGTACTAATGTTTAAATTGCGTCCGGCATCAATGGTTATATTTTTTTTTGCCGTTAATTGCCCGCCGACGACTTGTACATCCCGGGCAGCAGCGAGCGTTATATCACCGGTTGCGCTTATTTCTGCTGTTTGTCCGGCTATTGTCTTTTCGCTACTTCCGTATTGTATTTTATTTCCTGTCTTGACGACATTGGTTGTTGTCTCATTCTTGATATCAAGACCAGCAACAAGGTTGACTATATCCCCTGTTATTTTGCTATTTTGATTGACTATATCCTGCCTGGTGGTTATCTGAATATTTTTTGCGGTAATAACAGCTCTCTTATTCGTTATATCATCAGCATGTATGGTTATATTACCATTAGCTTTAATCGTGGCCGACTGATTCAGAACCGAGCTAAAAATGGTGGCGCCATCTTTATTATCTATCAAACTTGGAGCGTTAAGCCTAAATTCTTTGGTGCCTGCCATCATGGCGAAGCCACCGGTATTGTCTATTGTTTTCGCATTTATGGTCAGACTGTCAGCTTTTAGTGTCCCGGTATTGTTCACATCATTGCTTTCTACTTTGATAATGTTGCCAGCTACAACTATTACCGTGGATTTTATGTCATCCGCCTTGGCCCTGTCAACCGGTTGTCCGTTTTTTCGTTTGTCAATGCCGCCGATTATGATATTTCCCTTGCTAAAAATGGTGGCGTCATCTTTATTTACTATCAAATTTGAAGCGTTAAGCGTAATATTTTTGTTGCCTGCCATCATGGCGGAGCCACCGGTATTGGCTATTGTTTTCGCATTTATGGTCAGACTGTCAGCTTTTAGTGTCCCGGTATTGTTCATATAATTGCTTTCTACTTTGATAGTGTTGCCAGCTACAACTGTTCCCGTGGATTTTATGTCATCCGCAGAGTTAATAGTTATGTTACCGCTGCCAGTAATCTTGCCACCCAACGTTATTTTACCCTTATTGTTTAGGATGAGATCCCCACTCGTGGCTGTTAATGTGCCTTTGCTGGCTACGCCCACGCCGCGTTCTGTACCTACCAGTTTTATTTTGTTAGCAAACATTCCTCCTAAGGCGCTAACATCAAGAGCAACTTGGGGTTGATTGTTGTCACCAAAGATAGTTTGGGGGACATACTTTTGACGTTCCCCTTCCAAAGTATGGATTGGAGGGATGTCGACAAAGATAGTTTGGGTGGTTAGGGTGTT
This sequence comes from Sporomusa sp. 246TCP1, assembly GCF_057319775.1. Lineage (NCBI taxonomy): Bacteria > Bacillati > Bacillota > Negativicutes > Selenomonadales > Sporomusaceae > Sporomusa > Sporomusa sp. 246TCP1. The sequence continues at coordinate 4,445,409 of NZ_CM170492.1, forward strand.
GTTTTCAACATTGTTCCTGCCTGTTACCACGTTAAGTTCTTTGGCCCAGATACCAGCGTTGACTTTGACTGCCTGGCTGATTAGATCAACACGGTCAGTTTGGGTCGCATTAATGCCTTTTCCCTCTACACTTATATTACCACCGATGACGCGAAATGCGTCCAGACTGCCGCTGCCACCAAATACGGGCGCGCCAGTGGTAAGAACTCCCCGGCTTGTATTAATGAAGCCAAAGCCATTGCCAACAATACCATTACGGTTGGCAATAATTACATCTGCCCGTTGACCGGCTACTTCTAAGTAACCGCCAAGGTTACTAATATTTTTACCGGTAACTTCGTTTAGGATGATACGGGCGGAACCGCCTGCTAGCTTGGAATTGCCTTGTATGTACCCTGCAAGTTGAGTCTTGGTTAATGCAAATGAGTTATTAAGTATAAGTCCTTTACTATCTATATCAAATTGTTGATATAGATTACGCGAGATCCCAGCTGCTGACGGTGTGGTAATTTGTACGACCTTCGTACCGTTTTGAGCGCTGTTTATGGTAGGTTGATTTTTAGCTGCTGCACTAGTATCGGCTACCACTTGAGCCCCGCTAAGGGCTGGCTGCAAACTAAATACACCTAGCGCTATCCAGGCTATTAGCTTTTTAAGCTTACTTTTCTTTGACGAAAAACCTGTCATTTTTCCCCTCCTAAAATGTGATTTTTTAAACCATACCTATAACTGATAAAGCAGTTGGAATCCGAAAACGTGATTCGCCACTTTCATACCAGCCGGGTGTTTAATTGGTATACCGATAAATATGTCGTATTGGGCTTCTGCCAGGTTACCCCGCATACCAACCGTTGAGCCAACTAAGGTTTTACCAAGGGCTTGGTTGGCAGATGCTCCTCCAATTCTACCAAAGTCTAGGGCTAGATAAACTTCCGAATTAGATTCTTTGATTGGCTTACTTATTTCGTTACGGAAATACCACCCATTTTCGGCGGCAAGTGTCTGTTCGCCGTCAAATCCCCTCACAGTATAGCGATTGCCTATACTCAGGAATTCCGCAGCGTACAGCAAGTCTTTGGTATATTGCATGTGAAAAACAGCATAGTAGTTAACCTTGGTTTTGCCGATGGTAACTGGGGTTGTTAAGCTAGTGTCCAGTGTCAAAATGTTATATTTAGTGGTTGGCTGGTCTTTATCACTATCTGCCGGATCAGTCTGGGCTCCAAACCAAGGTACACCTCGCTTGTATGCCAGATTGTAGTCAACTACTGTTTGTCCATTATATTGCCTGTGGTTGATCGACAGTTTGACGGCTGAAGTATTTCGTCGCTGAATCTCAATCTCAGTATCACCTACATAGGATTTACTTAACGATTTTATCAGACCAACGCCTAAACTGGTTTTTCGTTTCTGATCGCGATATACTAATTTTTCCGCTTTTAATTCAAGATTTCGGGTTCGTCCCGATGATCTAATTGCAGTTCCCAAGTTGTCAATTGTCTGGTAATGTTTAAAATCAGAGCCTGATAGAGAGTAAGTCCAATATCCCTGAGGAACTGAAAAACTAAAATTTTCTCCTCGAGTGCCATATTGATAGTTATTTCTTTCTGCATCACTATTAAAGGAAATATCGAATAAATCATTGACGCCAAAGAGGTTATTCAAGGTAAACGTCCCCGCCGCTTGCAGTTTGCCAGTGGCTTTGCTGCCGGAGTCATCTAACGCCATCGCAATTCTCCAAGGTTTTTTCTGGTTTACTGTGATTTGTACTATTGTTTCACCGGGCTTATCCCCCGGTAACAGTTGCATCTCCGCATCTTGTGATGGAACACGTTTCATTTGCTCCAGTCCCTGTTCCAAATCACGCAAGTTAAGGATATCTCCGGCTCTTGCGGGAAAAGCGCTTTTCCAGTCGACCCGAATTTTAGTATCTGACAGCTTAATTTCTTTAATCGTCCCGGGAACAACTTGCAAGGTGAGAACACCTAACGATATATCTTGCTCGGGAATAAGCACTCTTGTTGTTATATAGCCGCGGTCGATAAAGGCATTGGTCAGCATTTTCACTATGTTGTTTATTCCTTGCCAGCCAATCTTTTGACCTTGGTACTTGTTCATAAGGTGGCATACCCAAGGAAATTTAGCTGCTTCATATCCTTCAATCTTAATCGTGTTTATGGTGAAGCTGGGTTACTCGTCAGGCAATTCTACAGTTTCTAGGCTTTGTTTTCCTTTTTGCAGTAAAATATCCTTACCCTGTTCACGTTGAATACGTTCTTGTTCTGCTTGGCGTGCTTTGCGATTTTGTTCTTCAATGGCGGTTTGGGATGGCGGCGCCGCCCATGTAATGTTTGTGGCGGTAAGTGGAGTTATTAGGATAAATATGCAAATCTTAGTTAATAGTAAATATTTGTGAGTATTCTGGATCATTAATGGTCTCCTATTTTGTTTTTAAATATAAAAAGTCAATCGCAATAACACACGACAACTATATGGTCTGCGAATTTAGTTATGTGTAAAACACAAAATAATGTCGGTACAGATACCAAACATAATGAGTATTTCTACCATAAAGTTAATTAATAATTTATTAATAAATTATTAATTAACTATTAATTCTATAAAAACCATAAATTCCCTTTGTAAATTATACAATTTTGTATAAAAAAACCATTTTGAGGGTGTGAGTACAAATTTTAGACATAAAAAAACACTCTTTTTTCACCTTTGCCTCCATAGCGCAGACTCAAACCTTGTCCCTTCTTTGTCCAGCCGTTTCATCCTTCGGGGGGAGCACCGCCAAGTTACTGTCATGCCAGGCGCACAAGAAAACCCCCTGAGCCAAAGACTCTGGGGGTTCTTTCTATCCGGAACATTTATTTTTTCCCTTGCACTTGCTGCAATTCCCATTACACTGGGTTAAAAGCAGCTTATTACATCGGGGGCAGCGTATCTTCCCTGAATCACAGGTCATCTTGCATTGGGGACAAAGTTGCTGTTCCAATACGAATCACCTCTGCTTTGTTAACTCAAATAACAAAAGCCGCTACAATCGCACCAATGAGGAATGCAAATACCCACGAGCTAAGCCAAATCAAAGCGCCCTCTTTATTGCCCCGTTCTTTAAATATCATAATGACAGTGGCAACACACGGCACAAACAGCGTAATAGTTACCAGTGATACTAAGGTCTGTGCCGGTGTAAGGGCCATATCATTTAAACCAGCCGCCCCAAAGTCGCGGCGAATAAGACCCATAATAAAAGCAGTTGCTGTCTCTTTTGGTAATTTTAGTAACCCTTCTGTTAGCGGGGCTAAGGCTAATTGAATACTTTCCAACAATCCGCTAAGCTGCAGCCCTGAAATAATAAGTGCTCCCAACATAAATAGAGGCGTAGCTTCTAAGAGAAACGCATACGACTTGGTTACTGTCTTTTTTAATACATTTTCACCACGTGGTAAACGGATAGGCGGCAAATCAATCAAGAGATCCGAAGACTCTCCTGGCAATACTTTGTGGAGAATCTTGCCTGTTATCCCTAATACCAATAAAATAACCAGAATGTAAATCGCAATAAATTTGGCGCCAATGCCTGCTAACATACCGGCAATAACACCAAGTTGTGCCGAACAAGGTATAGCCAGACCCAGCACCGCGGTCGCAATTGTCCGCTCACGCTTGGTTCCTAAAATTCGCGTCGTGATAGTCGCCATAGTTACACAGCCAAAACCCAAAATTAAGGGAATAATAGCCCGTCCGTTTAAGCCAATACTGGTCATAACACGGTCAACCAGTGTAGCAAGCCGCGGCAGATAACCTGAATCCTCCATAATTGACAACGCAAAGTAAAAACCGACAACTAAGGGCAGCAGCAGTCCCAGGACATAGGTTACCGTCATCGTTAATATACCAAATTCACCAATTAGGATCGTACCAATTATCGATTGTTCACTAATAAAGCGTCCAACAAAATCCCGCACTACCGGCTCATACAGGCCCTGCATGACTGTTTCCTCAGTAAAGCCGACAATATCCTGGGCTACAAGAACGCCAATCAGATAATACATAGCGTATAGTACTAGAGCAAAGATAGGTATACCTGTCCAGGGCCGCAACATATACCGGCCTAGTATAGTACCAAACGTCGCACCTTCTTGTGTTTCGGTTACTACATGCTTGACGATATCATTCACACGGTGACGGCGGTCGTGATAAATCTCCTCCCGCAATTCACCTGGCGGTACCCCATGGCGCTCAGCCACATGAGGATCACCTTCAAGTACAAGTAATGCTTCACCCCAGGAACCAATCCGGTTCATCATACTTTCCAGCCTATTCTTCAGCTTTGAAGGTATGATCCCGGTACGAGCTTCAAAGATCCGGTTCTTGACCTCAGAAACACCTTTGCCCTTAACTGCTATTGTCGCAATGACTGGCACACCTAATAGATCCTCAAGCAAATCAAGATCTATTTTTAGCCCTTGTTCTTCAGCCTCATCCATTAAGTTTATGGCAATAATGGTAGGAATACCAGTATCAATAACCTGCAGCGTTAAAAATAAATCACGTTCCAAATGCACAGCATCAACTACATTTAAAATTAAATCAGCAGACAAAATAACATCTCTGGCCACCGTTTCCTCGTCATTAAAGGAGGAAATACCATATACGCCGGGCGTATCAATGACTACATCTTTACCATAACGGCCATGAGATATATCAACAGTGGTCCCCGGGAAATTCGACACATCCACATACATGCCTGTTAATGCATTAAAAAACACTGACTTTCCCACATTAGGATTACCCACTAGAACTATCTTCTTAGCTCCCTCAGGAATATCTAAATGAGTTAAGTTATTATGACAATGGTCCATTCTTTCCTCCACTGGCTACCTGAGAGCCTTTCTATTGTAATAATTCTCCCTCTAAGCTGGCTGCACCTCAATATTTTCGGCTAAACGGCGCCCAATCGCAATCTCTTGCTTGCCTCTGCCGATAACAACTGGGCCAGCAGGCAATTTTTCATAACATTCTACTTCAGCGCCCTCGGCAATACCGAAGCGAATGGCTTGAGCCCGGATAGTTGGATTAGGAATGGCAGCAATTAAAAGACGCTGACCACGTTTTGCTTGTGAAAGTGTCATGATATATTTCCCCCTTCAGTATTGATAATCATTATCAGCGCTTACGTAAAAAATTTGCGCCATTTTGATGTTGACGCGTAACTGATATTTATTCTCAGTTTTATTATATGAATTCAATGACACCTTGTCAAGCAGGACTTTTACACTCTTGCAATTTCATTTTTCTGATTGATCATTATATACTTCGGGATAAATCAGTTTAGCCAATTGTTCAACACCTTCAGCCAGCCGGAAGGTAGGACTGGAGACAACCCCTTCGTCAACAATATAGACTTTACCCTCTCGTACTGCCTTTATCTTATCAAATCCTGGACGCTGTTTTATACTATCAGGCGTAACGCCTGGATTCATCGGGCCGCGTTGTGCCAGAAAAATATCAATTTCCTCAGCCTTCATTAATAAACGTTCGCTGCCGTAAGCAGCAATACTGCTTGCAGCTTTCAAAGGCTGCGCATCGGCGGCCGCATTTAGCCCTCCAGCCAGTTTAAGCACTGTCCCCGGCATACTAGCAGGCGTAATTGTCCGGTATTCGGTTGCTGTGGCCTCAAAATACACCTGTTTTTTAATCGGCGCCTTAGCTGTATGCTCGGCGACTTGGTTAAGCTTAGCATGAAAAGCAGCCAGTTTATCGTCAGCCTGCTGCTCTTTGCCTGTCAGGATGGCCAGCTTTTTAATATAACTGTCAAATTCCTCAAACTTCTCCGGATAAAGACAAACTACTTTGATATTAGCCTGCTCCAAAGTCTTGACAAAATCAGGGTGACTTTGCTTAATAAACGGTCTAATAATGACCAAATCAGGCTCAGCCGCCAATACCTTTTCCGGATCGGCCCGATAGTCAAATACAGGCTTGTTTTTGGCCGCCGGATCAGATTCTGCCGGACTGACGCCGATGATCTCAGCCTCAAGACCCAATGCTAATAGATTTTCGGTATGTGCGGAGTACAAAGAAATAATTCGTTTGGCTGGCTGCTTAAGGACTATAGTCTGATTCAGGTCATCGGTAATTTTTATTATACCCTCGTTAGCTGTGACTGCAGGTTTGGAAGTACCACAACCAGCTATAACTGCCAGCAAGAGAAGAAGAATAACCAAGTAAAACGCTTTATTTTTCATAATCCACTTCCTCCAGGAATTTCTTAACCACCTACACCCCTAAAGGGTTACAAGCCAAATCTTTTCCTATTATAGATTGGAGAGGACGGCCAAACCTGTCTCACCCGCCCGAACCACTTTGATGTGGAATACTTCACCGATAAGTTCAGGGTCAAGTACAGTCGGAGCCGAGCCATACTTAATCAGTTGACCCGCCTTTAAAACAACGGCCTCAGAACAAAAGGTACTGACAAGGTTAAGATCATGAATAATTGACACCACTGTCAGCCCTTCCTGAATAGATAACTTTTTCAACAGGCTCAGGCACTTAATACTATAGTAAATGTCCATATTAGAAAAGGATTCGTCTAAAAATAAAACTTCCGGCTGCTGCGCCAGGGCCTTAGCAAATAGTACCCGCTGTCTTTCCCCGCCGCTGAGCTCGGTGACCAACCGTCCGGCAAAATCAAGTGTATCTGTAAGCCGCATGGCATTTTCAATAATCGCCACATCTTGGTCAGTCAGCCCTTGCAGTCTTGTTTTATAGGGAGTGCGCCCCATGCCAACAATCTCCAGGCAAGTATAGGGAAATTTGATATCCATGTTTTGCGGCATAACAGCAATATGGCGGGCCAGTTCTTCAATCCGGTAAGAACCGATATCCCGCCCCTTAATGCTAATATTGCCGGAAGTCGCCTGCAACTGCCCGGTAATAAGATTTAGCAGTGTTGTCTTGCCTGAGCCGTTGGGCCCGACAATGCCGCAAAAGCAACCGTGCCTGATATTCAGGTTGATGTCTTTGAGCACAGGTTTAGCCCCATAGCCAAATTGTATATTTTCTACTTTTATCATAGTAACGCCCCTACCCAAGCGTCTTGTTACGTATCCTAAAAATATAAACGAAGAACGGGCCGCCCAAAAGGGTCGTCAACACGCCAACAGGTATCTCGACATTGCCCACCGACCGCCCAAAGGTATCGGCAGTTAATAATAATATTCCGCCTGTTAAACCACACAGTGGAATGAGCACCTTATTATCCGAGCCTGTCAGCATCCTGACCATATGCGGTACAATCAGGCCAACGAAACCAATAATACCGCCAATAGCTACACATACTGCCGTAATCAGTGCACCGGCGGCTAACAGCACTGTTCGGAGACGGGAGGCATTAATACCTAGGCTACGGGCTTCCCGATCCCCTAAAGATACGATATTCAAATCTTCGGCATAATAGTAGCAAAGAAAGCAGGCCGCCAGGATCAGCGGCCAGCCATACAGCACATGCTCCCAACTCTTAGCCGCCAGACTGCCAATAAGCCACGAGACAATAGCAGATACCTGCTCGCCGGCCAGGCTTTTGACCATACTAATAGCCGCCGATAAGATGCTGCTGACAATAATCCCGGCAATTATCAGATTGGCTGATGATACATAGCCACCTACACGAGCCATAGACATAACAATAAGTAATGTCGCCACCGCTCCACCAAAGGCAAACAAGGTTACCGGCAGACCGCCCTGCGCAAAAACATTGAGATAAATAGCCACACTAGCGCCAAATGCCGCCCCTGTCGATACTCCCATAGTATACGAATCAGCCAGCGGATTCATTAACAGTGCCTGAAAAACGACACCTGCAACTGCCAGTCCCCCGCCAACTATAATGGCAGCTAAAATACGCGGCAGACGGATATCCCAAATAATAGCAATCTTAGCTGCATTGATATGGGCGTAAGCCTCCGGATTACCTGTAAGTTGTCCATAAATTACATTGGCGGTATCAGCCATGCTAATATCTGCCCGGCCAAACCCGATAGCGGCCAAAGTGAATAGCACCATAGCTGCCAACAGTACAAGACCCGCCACCCGCACCTTGGCTTGTTTATAACGGAGCAGCGGTGTTAACGGGCTAGTGCTCATGCCAATGCATGTTTACTCACTTTGGAGCGTTTCGTTAGAATGGTTGACAGGTAGTTCACCTTTTTGCTGCCATTAGTTTCAAGGTCATGAATGATTTCTTCACCTTCCAAACCACATTTCGAAACCATAACAGCGTTTTCCACCATACCGTGTCTATTTAATTTTTCAACAATTTCGGTAAAATTTTTGTATACTTTCATGAGTACAACATTGTCAGATACAGCCAGCACTCTTTCTAGCCGTTCATCATCAATGGTTGCCGGCACAATGCTAAGAATGTCGCCACCCTCCGCGAGCGCCATCCCCAGGCGGTTGCCAATGGCCGAGAAGGAGTTCACTCCCGGAATATTGATAATCTCATGACCGGAATCTTCCAGCAAGCGATGTACATACATATAGGTACTGTACAGCATGGGATCGCCCAATGTCAAAAAGGCCACTTTTTTACCTGCATCCAAAAGTTCCAGGATGGTCTTTTTATTGTTCACCCAAGCATCAGACAGTGCCTGCGCATTATAGTTCATCGGAAATACCAATTCTAAAATCTCGCTGCTTTCCTGAATATAAGGACGGGCGATAGACATTGCCGTGCTTTCATCCTTTTTCTCCGTCCGTGGAGCAATAATTACATCTGCTGTTTTAATAGCGTTAATCGCCTTCAAAGTTAGTAATTCGGGATCGCCAGGCCCCACGCCGATGCCGTAAAAAATTCCTGCCATATACTAAACAACTCCTTAACATAAATAAAATCTCTGTCACCATTCAATGGAGATAACAGAGATTGTTTGCCTAAAATCGGCACACAAATCCCCTCCCCATCGCTCGTAGGTTAAACGGTGATTGTTAAACAGGCAGTTCTTCTGACTTAGGATCATTGCTAGTCTGCGCCTTCCCAAAATAATGTTCTATTTCAGTGGCTTATTGCAGACCGGCTCCCCATCACAGCGGCGGGACCGTGCCGGCTTTGAACCGGCTTCCCTATTAAGCCCAATCGGGCACCTGTTCCCTATGGAATTAACTAAATTGTATGATTAAAAGTGAAAAAAGTCAAGTACAAACTGTGCCCTACAGGACGTGTTAGCCTTCATGGCTTATTAATTCATTGTTTTTTGTACCACGACAAAAGTACTATGAATACAATTTGTTCTTTTTAGTTTTTATAATCCAGATACCTTGAACCCGCTCCTATAAGCATCTATTCCAGTCATTTCTTCTCTTGTCTATTTAATACTATTCCTTGTCCCTTGACTTGGTAATATTCCTGACCTGCGCACACACGACAAAGCACTTGGTTTTCCCCTTGCTTTACCGACTTTGTTGCCATAAGCAATTCCCCGCATTTATCACAAACGGCAGTATCAGTTACCGGCGCATAGACCGGCAAATCAGGTTGAACCGTTTCGACAGCCAGCAATTCTTCGAACGGAAGCTGCACCATAGCAAAGGCAACTTCCCGCGCCGTTTTCCTGAAGAGTATTTCATCGTCGGGATTCCATGACCGGTTCTTAATCACTTTATCCATAAGCGGGTAAAACTCCGGCGCCAAGCTGTCAATGTGAGCGCGGAATTCCGGACGCACCCGGACGCGTACTCCTTTTTTCTCGCCTCGCATGGCAAAAGTAACCGCCGTGCGTCCCAGATCACGGTATATTAGAGAGTTGTTTCCAAGTGTGCATCCAGAAACAGCTTGTATCCCGTCGGTAAAACAGGCATTTATTTCGACCACGGCAATAAGCTCTTCCATGCCGTCAGATTGAGAAAGATCAATCCCCTGTTGACTCAGCCCATACATGGAAGCCATAACCCCCAGTGCAATTCCCGGACAAAAATGGCCATGAATTTCCGCAGTCTTTATGAGACAGCGGACTGCGTCTTTTTCTCGTATAGCCTGAATAAAATCCCTTCTGGGATTATACTTTAAGTGTTCCAAACGTTCTTTCTCTGTAACATCAGTATCAAGAAACGGAACATACGGTTTCAAATCATAGACCGGACTCCCGTTTACAGCATCCAATCCCTGTACATGCAGCAAGTTTCCCTCTATACCAAGCAGTTTTACAGTGGTCATACCTATAGACGATGGCCGTTTCGGACTGCGTGAAGCAAAAACCCCTTTTACCTCCCCAGTATAGGTTGGCCCTTTGAGTTTATAGCCTTCCGCAAGGTGAAACCCGAAAAAAACCTGGATGTGCTTAGACTCATTAAGCCGGTACAAGCCTTCAGCAAATTCATCATGTATGATTATCCGGCTGCTGCTTTGCCGCATCTCAAAAGGGTCAGCCGGTGAGCTATAAGGACTTTCAACCCTGCCTATTTCGGTTAATTTCATATTCGTTACACTCCTTTAACTTCGGTTAAATTAATTTTTTCTGCCTATATAACAAATATTCCTTTAAAATGCCAATTGATAGGACAAATTGTAGGTAGTTCCCTGCATTTCCAATCCGGAAATTTCTTGATAGTCTTTATCAAAAATATTATTAACAGCCAAAGCTATCGTGGAATTATTTCTGCTGTAAGCACAAGCTACGTCAACAAGTGTATGCCCGCCTAAAGTAGTATTGGTATCAACCTTCTTTTCACTTCGATAGCGGCCGTTTAAAGAGGCTTGAAACCCTTTTTGATTGTTGTAGTACAGACCTAAATTAATAGTCTTTTGGGGGATATCCGTCAAATCCAGTATCCCTTCAGGATCAAGTCTGTCTCCACTTTTAGCTGCGGTTTGCGTAGTATAATTCAATACTAGTCCTAAGTGGTGGTTAAACTGGTAATCTGTCGCTATCTCTACCCCCTTTATTTTTGCATTATCTATGTTATAAGTTGGCGGACCTGCGGTAATGCCTGAACCCATGTACGTATTGACATAATCATTAATATCATTATAAAATCCGGTTATCTGTCCGTTAAATTTAGCATTAAATTGCTTTTTCCAGCCTATTTCATAGGCCATGCCGCTTTCCGGTTTTAATGGCCCAATGAGTTTTTGCCATTCTGCCAAAGTCAGAGTCTCAGAATCTCCATACTTGTCTTTACTATACTTATTGCGGTTTTTTGCCGATGATGTGTCATAATAGTTAGAAAACCAACGGGAATAATCGGTCACGACAGGAGATCTAAAAATTTTGCTGGCACTGGCATAAACAGCTTCTTGTGGGGTTAGCTGATAAGTCATATTTACTTTAGGACTCAATTGAAATTCATTAGTAAGCTCCGTATTCATTAAATGATCCTCAGCTTTATACTGATCATAGCGTAAACCTAAACCGACTAAAGCTTTCTTAGTTACCTGCCAATTATCTTGAAGGAAATAACCGTTCATTTTTCCTTCCATAGCCGTATTAAAATTCTTTGAAGAAATATCAAACTTCAGATTGCGATAATCTACGCCATACAACAGCTTATGATTTTGGATTTGCTTGCTTTGCTGCCAACTATAGCCGCAATTATCTGTTTTGAAAGTCTTTTATAACACCATTTGCAATACTGATAAATTTTGAATCTTGACCGCTATCTAACTGATAATGAAATTCATTATCAGTTAATTTCTATTATGCTCTGTTCTAATTGAACAGTATCTGCTGCTACACTTTGTATAAAATCAAAAATAATTTCTTATTGACAATATAAATTAGAAATTATATTGTTAAATAAGAATAATCTTATTCGCAAGAATGAAAGGAAACTGCACATTGATAAAGTTGCAACTATTATATATCCTCGTTTTTTTAATGCTTTGTATTACTCCTGTCTCAGCAGACACCTGAGACTGCAGTTCCAGCCCTTTGTATAAGGGTTATCCTACTGACCAAGTGTCTGGTTATATTGCCGGCGAGTTTGATAAACTAGTACCAGCACCAGGCATTGACTGGCAAGGAGATGAAAAATTCTGGCTAACAAACGCCCGTAATCAGGGTTGGATCATACAGACGATGCCAGAAAATGCCAAAGTTGGTGCCATTATTATCGGATCAGACGACAGTCGCTCTACCCAGGTCGGCATCATTCGTAAAGCTGAAGGGAATTTTGTTGTTATTGAAACGCTTAGTAAAAAACAAAAATTGCTGTTGCTGTCTATTGAATATAAAAACTTAGAAAAGAAATTTGGGTTTTGCGGCTACATTTGGCCTGAAAAGTCCATGGACGGACAAAAAAGCATTTCCCGAAAGAGACTTGTTTTATATTAATGTCCAGCATGAATAGTTACCATTTTACAGGTATAGAAAAGTAATGTACTAAAACAAGAAGTCAATTACCAATCTATTCATTCCTTTTATGGGTTTAAAATTGGAGGCTACAATGGATAGAATTGTAGATGTATTACAGAAAAGCATTCTATTTGAAGGTAAAGAAAAAACAGAAATAAAAGATATTTTGTCTCAAACTGAATATAAAATCTGCAATTATAAAAAAAATGAGTTTATATTTAGAGCAGATCAGCCTGGAACTTATGTTGGCATCATTATAAAAGGCAGTATTGAGGCTCAAAAAAATTTCCCCTCGGGAAAAATCATCAGTGTTATGTATAGAAAAAAAGGTGAAATTTTTGGAGGGGCAGCACCTATCTTAGACCAACCCCATCAGTCTGACGTAATAGCCAAAGAAAACAGTGAGATTATTTTAATTCATAGGAATGTCTTAATAGACCTGCTATACAAAAATAATACTTTCCACAAAATGTTAAGCCTTGCTGCTACTCATGTCACGCAATTAAATAAAAAAATTGAATTACTTTCATATTCATCAATTAAACAAAAAATAGCGTACTTTTTACTTAATAACAACGATAATACTACTCATGATATCATTTATTTACCTTACTCCAAAAAATCATGGGCCGAAAACTTAAATGTATCCCGCCCGTCTCTTTGCCGGGAATTAAAAACTCTATGCGATGACCAAATTATAGAAGTAAATGATAAAAAAATTAAAATTCTTCAAAAAGAAAAACTATATTCCTTATTAATTGATTAATTGCACATTTTCAATTCAACTAAAAAGAAAAAGCACCACCATCTTTTAAAGATGGTGATGCTTTTTCTTTTTACTGCTTTATTCCATTATCCACCAATATTATTCTCCTTTGCTATTGACAGTTTTGACTTTCCTGCCAGACGTTCAATCAGGACAAAGAGCACCGGTATCAAAAAAATACCGACTGTAGTTGCCATTATCATACCGCCGACCACGGATGTCCCCATTGCATTCCTCGCTCCGGCACCGGCTCCTGTAGCCAAAGCAAGCGGCAGGCAGCCAATAATAAATGCCAGCGAGGTCATAAGAATCGGCCTTAGGCGCAATGTTGCAGCCTCTACAGCCGCTTCGACAGGATTCATTCCTTTATCGACCCTCAATTTGGCAAATTCCACTATTAAAATGGCATTTTTTGCTGCCAGCCCGATAAGTGTAATCAAACCAATTTGCATATACACATTATTCGTCAAATTAGCAATATACTGAAACAAAACAGCACCAAATACTCCCGCAGGCACAGCAAGCAGCACGGCAAAAGGTATCCGCCAGTTTTCATATAGCGCAGCCAAGCACAAAAAGGCAAACATTAACGAAAGCCCAAATAAAACCGGAGTTTTATTGCCAGCGTCTTTCTCTTCACGGCTTATATCTGCCCATTCATAGCCAAAGCCTTGCGGCAATACTTCATTAGCGGTTTCTTCAAGCGCCGCAAGTGCTTGTCCTGAACTATAGCCCGGAGCCGGCCCGCCGCCTATTTGAACAGCTCTGAAACCGTTAAAGCGTTTTATGACGGCCGCGCCGCTTTCCATAACCGGAGTTACTAACGTATCCAGCGGTACCATTGTACCAGCGCTATTTTTGACATAAAGGAAGCGTAATGCACTTACATCTGATCTAAACTCAGGTTCGGCCTGCATAATTACTTTATAGGTACGGCCAAAACTATTGAAATCATTTACCTGGAGTCCTCCTAAAAACACATTCAGTGCATTAAAAACATCATCAACTGCCACTCCTATTTTTTTTACCTTTTCCCGGTCAACTTCAAACCGGTAGGAAGGAATATCACTCCGAAAATTCGTATAGACCAATCCCAGTTCCGGGCGTTTACGGGCAGCGGCAATAAGTTCCCGCGCTACGTGGTCAAGTTCATCAATGGTGTTATTGCCCCGGTCCTCAAGCATGAAAGTAAATCCGCCATAACTGCCTATCCCCTGAATGGTAGGAAAGTTAAAAGACATTGCCATAGCTCCCGGTATCTCAGCCAGTTCCATATATGTTTTATGTACCTGTGCCTGAACATGTAAATCCGGTGTCTTTCGTTCATCCCACGGTTTTAGAACGGTAAATACCAAGCCGCTGTTAGGTTTATTGGCATCAGAAAGTACATCATACCCCATCATGGCAATTGTTTCTTTTACTACTGGGTTAGACCTGATAATGTCACCCATTTCTCTGACCACTTCATAAGTACGGGATAAACTGACTGCTTCAGGCAAGGTAATAATTGTCAAATAATACCCCTGATCTTCCTCAGGCACAAACGTCGGCGGAAGAACCTTCAAAATGCCGCCAATACTAAAAAGCATAATCCCCAAAAAGCATACCCAGACAGTAGTCCGCTCTATGCTTTTTCTTACGCCTCTACCATAAGACACCGTCATACGCTCAAACCAAACATTAAACGAATGAAACGCTCTCCCAGTGAATGTTGGTTTTGTTTCAGCATCAATAGGTTTTAAAAGCAAACTGCATAATACGGGTGTCAAGGTCAAGGCAACAAATGCTGACAAGGCCATGGAAATAACCACAGTAAGGGCAAATTGTTTATACAGCACACCCATTGTACCGCCTAAAAAGGCAACCGGCGCAAATACCGATATCAGTACAAAAGCAATCGCAACAACCGGGCCTGATACTTCATTCATAGCACGGATTGTAGCCTCACGTGGCGAAAATCCGTTATAGCGGATATGATGTTCGACAGCTTCCACAACAACAATTGCATCATCTACTACCAAACCAATTGACAATACCATAGCAAACATTGTGAGGGTATTAATAGAAAACCCGAGGAAAAGAAAAGCGGTTAATGTACCAATCAACGAAACCGGCACAGCCAATAACGGAATCAATGTGGCTCGCCATGTCTGCAAAAACAAAAATACAACAAGAACAACAAGCAAAAACGCCTCAGCGAAGGTTTTAAGGACCTCTTTCAGCGATTCTTTGATAAAATTTGTATTATCAATTACGATTTTATAATCCATATCGTTAGGAAAATGCTCAGCTGCCTCCGCTAGAACCCGCTTAACTTCTTTCACTGTTTCCAAGGCATTCGCATCTGTAGTTAACTGCAAACCGAAAATTACTGTATCACCCTTATTATAATTAGCCAAAATATCCGAATGCTGGTCAGCCAGTTCCACTCTGGCTAAATCTGCCAACCGCACCAAAGAACCATCCGGATTATTGCGAACAATAATTTGACCAAATTCCTCTGGTTTAACCAACCGGCCTTTAACCCGTACAGTGTATTGAAATTCCTGTCCGGGAACAGCCGGCAACTGTCCGATTTTACCGGGAGCAACCTGAATATTTTGACTGGTTATGGCTTGATGAATATCATTTGTCGTAATGCCGCTTTTAGCCATTCTATCCGGCTGGAGCCAAATCCGCATCGCAAAATCCGCTCCGCCATATACCGCGATATTCCCTACACCTTTGATACGTTTTAAGTCTTCTACAAAGTTTATATCGCCATAGTTTTTGAGAAAACCTTTATCATAGGTGTTATTCGGCGAACAAAGCGCAAAATACATCACCGTTTCTGCCGACACTTTATTAACTATTAAACCGGCATCCTTAACAGTATCCGGCAGCTGCTGTTCAGCCTGTGACATACGGTTTTGCACTTCAACAGCAGCCATATCGGCATTTTTACTCATATCAAAATTAACAGCCAGTGTATAAGAGCCGTTGTCAGAACAAATTGACTGCATTTCCGTCATATCGGGCACACCATTGACTTTTAATTCAATTGGCAAGGCCACAGCTTCTTCCACAGTATTGGCATTAGCCCCCATATAATTGCCGGTAATTGCCACCCGCGGGGGAATAATTTGCGGATACTGAGCAATCGGCAGAAAAAAAGCGGATATTATGCCTCCTGTTACAATCAATATTGACAAAACAATTGCAAAAATAGGATGGTTAATAAAAAATTTCGCCATTGGAGTACCCCCTACTTATCGGCTTTAACCGATAAATCCTCAATTGTAACCATACTTACTTTTAAAGTTGTTCCCGGCTGTGCTTTCTGGAAACCTTCGATAACAATACAATCCCCTGCCTGCAAGCCTTCTTGCACAACGCATAGATTACCAACATGCGGCCCCAGTTTAACTGCGCGGCTTTCCGCCTTATTCCCTTCACCCACAACAGTAACAAAACTCTTACCTAGCATTTCCTGAACTGCCCGTTGCGGAATAAGCATTGCATTTTTACGGAATTCTCCTTCACACCTGACACGCACAAACATCCCTGGCACCAAGATGTTTTGATCATTAGGAAATATAGCCTGCAAATTGATCGTTCCCGTATTCTGGGCAATTACGCTGTTAATCTGAGTAACCCTGCCTTCCAGCCCATAATCTGTCCCATCACTAAGATACAATGCAAGATGCTCCCACTGACTCGGCAACTGTCCATTGCCCATACGCATAAACCGGAGATGCTCCGTTTCACTCATACTAAATTTGACCCACACCGGATTAACTGAGCAAATATTGCCTAAAACTGTTTTACCGGCATCAACATAATTACCTACACTTAAATCTTTAATATCAATTCGCCCATCTATTGGTGAAGTAATTAAAGTATCAGCTAAGTCTGCTTCTGTCTGTTCCACCATGCCTCGCCCGGTTTCCACCCGGGCGGCAGCCTGTTGTGCCGCCGCCTCAGCATTGTCTAGCTCCTGTTGAGAAATCGCACCCTGTTTTGCCAGTTTACGATAACGAATTAAATCAAGTTCAGCTCTGTTATAATCGGCACTGGCTTCTGCCATATTACCTTGCCTGATAAGCACCGCCGCCTGATATGTTCTGGAATCAATGCGAAACAATGGCTGCCCCTGATGCACGGCAGCACCGCCTGTTACCAGCTTTTCTACGATAATACCGGAGACTCTGGATCTAAGTTCCACTTGTTCCGTAGCAGTAACTTCACCCACGTACTCATACACAACAGGAGTATCTTTTTGTACAACGGTTACCGCCTTTACAGCTACTTCTTTTGGCTGAACCGGCATTGCCTGCTTACTGTTGCCGCATCCTACAAATAGCAACGCGGAACAAATCATTCCTGCCACCAGCATATATTTCCTGAATAATTGTTGTTCAAACAAAATCTCACCTTCCTTTTCTTTAACAACTTTTTGCGAATGATCCCTTTTACCTGATTGCTGATTATACTATAAAACGAATACATTTGCTTTAACAGTATCTGCCGCTACAATTTTCTAAATCTATGTCAAACAAAACAAAATCATTGATATTCTTTTCAAATATCAATGATTTTTGTTTTGTTTATCTTTTCTTACTAATTGCTGCTATATTCAGGGATGACATCCATGTAATTGCACTTCCTGTCCAATTGCTTGATTACCAAATTAGAATTCATGTCGATTACTTGGACATGCGCAACTGTTTCGCTTCCCATACCGGTAATCCAGGCATGAATTCGAAATCCCCACTCTGGATATTCCAGGTCACGAACAACCGGTTTAGCCATTTCAGCTATACGGATTTGCTCCTCTGCATATGCCTCATGACCATCCCCGTCATTTGCGCTACAAATACCGATATTCATGCTTGCGACCATAGTCATCATTAAAAAACCAAATAAGAATTTTTTCATCATTTTCTTCACTCCTCAAAATAATCTTGGTACTTTAAATACTTATTTAGCACTAAACTGAATCATATAGTTATAACCAAGGTCAACTAGATTGATCATTTCAAATCCGTACTGGGTCATTGCCCTTTCGACTTCCTCCGGTGATAAACGCATATGTTTAGGTGGGCCAAAAGGCACCGCAGCCCATATCAAGAAATATATCGCCTTCATTAATGCTCAGTTCACTGAATACCTGCTTTGAATCATGCATATCAAAACTACTAGGTCGACGTACACATTTCTTATGTTGAAAACTATAATCAACTCTACTATTAGTACCGTTACTCAACTCTATCCCCCCCTTTTTTTATTGGACAGGCTCCAGGCAGTCTCTACCCGTTCTGCCACTCCTTCCACTGCAAAGCGGAGCAACCCACTCCCTCAACCAGCAGATAATGCTTTGATCATTATACTTAAACATAGCCTCACCTTCCTTACATTTTGACAGATGTTTGATAACAATTCTCGATTTGGATTAATTGTATTATAATGCAGATCGTTTGATATGAGCAGTATCCACCGCTACGGTTTATACTTTTTATATTTGCAAAAAATTTCGATGTGTAACAGCAGATACTCTCCCTATTCAAACCATTACTCTATAATCAAAAATAGAAAAGTGAACAAAAATGAAATTCATTTTTGTCCACTTTTTAAAACAACAAACGGACTAGATGCATTGCACCATGCATCTGAAATTGCCAGGACAATTTAAGTTAATCGAATCCTTGAAACACCCTACTGACTTGTTAACACTCAAACCCCGACAGGATAACAGCCATCCTGCCGGGGTTTGTTATTTGCTGCCCTTCAGCTTCACCTGATGAATAATATCACCATATATACCATAGGCACTTTCCATAACAGTCTCAGACAATGTAGGATGAGGGTGAATGACATTAGCAATGTCTTTGGCGGTTAGCCCGTTTTTAATTGCCAGCGCACCTTCCATAATAAGATCACTGGCATGCGGCCCCAGGATATGCATTCCCAGTATCTTGCCGGTAGCCACCGCGGCAATAATTTTTACCAGTCCATCAGTTTCACCCATTGTTACCGCTTTACCATTTGCGGCAAAATTAAATTTACTGGACTTGTACTCAATATTTTGCGCCTTAACTGCGTCTTCGTTCAACCCAACCATAGCGATTTCCGGTGTGGTAAATATGCAACTGGGAATTGCGCTATAGTCCATAACCGAACTCAACCCCATAGCGTTTCCGGCTGCTGTAATGCCAGCAGCTGATGCCGTGTGGGCCAACATGCTCTGACCGGTAACATCGCCAATGGCATAAATGCCTGGTATATTGGTTTCCATGTGTTCATTAACCTTAATACCTGCACGGTCAAAGTTCACACCTAGCATATCTAAGCCTAATCCTTCCGTCACTGGGCGACGGCCTGCAGCAACAAGCACCTTTTCTACCGGAAACTCCTGTACACCTTTGCCGGTATCGATTTTTACTACCACACCGCCAGCAGACTCTTCAATAGTAGTTACTTTGGCCCCAGCCAGCGTTTTAATCCCCTGCTTGCGCAGGATAACTCCCATACGTTTGATTAATTCACTATCCACCATTGGTAATATGGTTGGCAGCATTTCAACCACGGTTACATCACAGCCAAAGGCCTTCATTATTGCACTAAATTCAATCCCTACCACACCAGCACCAATGATTAGCATGCTCTTAGGCACTTCGGTCAGTTCCAGCAGCTCATCACTTGTGATAACAGCCGGTAACTGGTGGCCTGGAACCGGAATACTGCTAGGGATTGAGCCGGTGGCAATGATTATTTTACTGGCCGCAAACTCTTCTTTTCCTAACACATTACTAACCGTCAGACGCTGGGGAGCGGTTAGTGCCGCAACACCACGAATTACCGTAATGTCATTACTCTTAACTAATTGCTCGATACCGCCTCTAAGTCCGGCCACCACTTTGTTTTTCCGCTCGTTTATGGCGTTAAAATCAAAACCGATTGCATCCGCCCTTAGACCAAATTCAGCACACCGTGCTAAATCTTGCCATTTCTCCGCACTTTTTAATAAGGTCTTGGTGGGGATACAGCCACGATTCAAACACACGCCCCCCATATTGTCCTTCTCAACTAACAATATTCTGCCACCAAGTTGTGCGGCGCGGATCGCAGCCACATAGCCGCCCGGACCGCCGCCAATGACAGCCACATCATAGTTCATGTTTATTCCTTCCTTCCCTGTCTCAACGACGTAAATTCCATGAGCCTTGCGTGTATTTTGTCGCAGCCAGTTCCTCCGCCACTCTTTGCTCGGCTTGACTCAGGCTGTCAGCCGCCAGTTCTACACCTAATGCCAAACCAAAGGCGGTCTGGATTGCCTGGCAGGCCTCTTCCCAACTAATTTCCCGCTTGGCCGCTTCGGTTAACGAGATAGCGCGTTTGCCAAGCATTCCGGCTACTGAAGCTTTCGCTTCAGGGTTTGGGAGATTAAGCAACGAGGCCAGCTGCCTAGGTTTAAAATTTAGTAACAGCGAACCATGCTGCAAAATAACACCCTCTTTACGAACTTGGGCACTACCAATTAATTTGCGACCGTCAAAGGTTATCTCATAATGGGAAGGTGAATCAAAACAGGTCGCCGATGTGTGATAACGTTTGGTCTGGCTGTAAGCAGCCCTGGGCACGCTCATTTGCGCCTCAATACCCAGCGCTTTGAGTCCATCCAGCAATCCCTGGCTAAAAAACCGGTAGGAAGCCGTAATGGTAGGGGGAACAAGTGAGTGCGTCTCGCTGACAACTAAACTGTAGGTTAGTTCAGCGTCATGCAGCACGGCACGACCGCCTGTCAGGCGCCGGACAACGTCAATCCCCTGACGGCGGCACTCACTAATATCAATCTCGGCGGCAGCTTTTTGAAAATAACCGATACTGACAGCTGCCGGCTGCCAGCCGTAAAAGCGGATGGTCGGCGGCACTTGTCCACCAGCATATGCTTTTAACATCGCCTCGTCCACCGCCATGTTAATGGCAGCCTGACCTATGCCGCTACGAATAACTCGCCACTTCATGTCAGATTCCTCTCTTTGTACTGAGCTCCGCTCCAACCGTCCTCAGTAACACTGATCAGTCCGCTTTCTACTAAGGCCTGCTTAACCTCTGCTACAGTAAGTGGCCGGGGATAGTTATACATAACCCCGCCAGGACGTTCATTATAGTAAGGCCGGTTACAGCCACTACAGCCGCTGGTTTCAAAAGCTTTTCCGTCTGTCAAAACAGCTTCCATTTCCGTCTGAGGTAAACTAACTCCAATTAGTCTGCCATTCCGATATTGAAAAACATTCCGGCTGTAGCCCTTTTTTAACAGAAAATGCGCTATCTGTACCCGGCGATATTGTTCGATAACAGGTGGCGGTTTATCCGCCCAAACGGTACCCCGTACAGGTGTGAAAGCAAATAGGCCCACCTGTATGTCATTGTCCTGACAATTCCCAATTGTCGTAATCATTTCCTCTTCGGTTTCGCCAAGGCCGACAATCAGGTGGGTGCTAACTTTGCCTGGGAATTCATAAGCACACCGTTTTAAGAGTTCCCAGCGTTTAGTCCACTCACCGCCTTTTACCCGCTGATACAATTCAGCCGTAACAGCATCCAGTGCAATGGAGATGCGTTCTGCCCCCCTGGCAAACAGTTCTTGGGCCTGCGCTACAGTCTCGATGTCAGTGGAAATACTGACAGGCACACTGCTTTCCTGTGTTAAAGCTGCCAACGCAGTAATACTTGCCTGCCAGCTCTGGCGGTCTTTGACAATCTGGAGACAAGCGCGCTTAAGTTGACCGGCCTGAAAGGCTGTGCCAACTGCTTGTGCAGCCTCCTGTGCCGGGAATTCCGGCCAAGTGATTCGCGATAACCTATCTGACCGGGCTGAACTATCCCTGGACTGGGCACAAAAATGACAACTGTTCTGGCATTTTTCCCCCAACATAATGTAGGCAGTAGTTGGGAGTACATCTGTCTTGAGCTGTTTTTTACCTACTACGCAAGCCGTCCCTGCCGACAGTCTCCACCAGCTCATAGTACACAGCACTCCTCTCCCCGCGATAGGGTAAGTCCCAGCTTTTCAGCCAGCCTCTCGGCCACGGGGGCCGGATTGACAATCACATCAAAACCAATTCGAACAGCCCATTTATCTAGCTCCTCCCGATAGCGTCCTCCTGGCCGCATGCAGCCAAGATGGAGCGGGATATGGGGAAAAGTCAGTCTGGCATGACTTAATAGCCGGGCAGTTTCCAGAATGTTGGGCGGTTGCCTGTCAGCAAACCGTGTGCCCCGTGTCGGCATAAAGACGATAAAGGTCAGCGACTCCGCACCAAGCTCCTGCAACAGTTCCAGCGCCTGATACTCGCCACGGATTTCACCACCTTTGAGACCAATGCAGATATGCGGCATTACCTTAACTTTTTGCCTGAGTGCCTGGTAGCAGGCTACATAGTCGTTAACGGTGCGGCGATTACCAAATACCTCCTGGATTGTGGTGTTATCGGCGACAAAATCAAAAGACACACAATCTGCCACAGTTGCCAGCTGCTCAATAACATCAGCACTTACCAGACCGACATGCATATTAAACCGCTTGCTGCGTTTAAGTTCAGCCAACCGAACAATATGCTCTGCAATCGGCACTGCCCCGTCAGCCTGACAACCGCCGCTCACCAGCCAACTGGCGCTGTTGTCAGCGCCAACTGTAGCTATCTCAGCCAGCGGTTTCATATGTTTTAGATAATGTCCGCCGCAATGGGCGCAATTAAGTTCACATTTTGTGCCTGTCACACTTACCGGCCTGGTTTGCTTAGGATAGACAAACCGAATGGTATCAGGTAGCGGCAACCGGTTTACTTTTGCCATTTTACCACCGGTTTACGGGCAGCAGTCGTTTCATCAAGACGACCCACGACAGTAGTGTGCGGCGCCTTGGTAATCAGAGAAGGGTCTGCTTCGGCCTCCCTGGCAATGCAGCGCATTACCGCAATAAAGCCGTCAAGCGTTTCCTTACTTTCAGTCTCGGTGGGTTCAATCATCATGGCCTCCTCGACAATAAGCGGAAAATAAATGGTTGGCGGATGATAGCCATAATCCAAAAGCCGTTTAGCAATGTCAAGGGTATGGATGCCGTGCGCCTTCTGATACTTGGGAGTAATAATACATTCATGCATGCAAAACCCTTCAAAAGGAGCATAATAATCTTCTTTTAGTTTGCTTAAGCAATAGTTTGCGTTAAGCACGGCATCTTGGCTTGAGGCCGTAAGACCGTCAGGCCCCATCGTCCGGATATAGGCGTAAGCCTTGACAATAACCCCGAAATTACCATAGAAAGAATGCACCTTGCCAATCGACAGCGGCCGGTCTGCTGCCAAGCTGAATTTACCAGCCTTTTGAACAATATAGGGACTCGGCAAATAGGGAATCAGGTCTTTTTTTACACCAATCGGGCCTGAACCGGGCCCGCCGCCGCCGTGCGGCGTGCTGAAGGTTTTGTGCAAATTAAAATGTACGACATCAAAGCCCATGTCACCAGGACGGATCAGGCCCATTATGGCATTGGCGTTGGCACCGTCGTAATATAAGAGACCACCGGCATCATGAACGATTTGAGCAATCTCTGTAATGTTCTTCTCAAACAAGCCCAAGGTACTGGGATTTGTCAGCATGAATGCAGCAGTAT
Source organism: Sporomusa sp. 246TCP1 (assembly GCF_057319775.1). Lineage (NCBI taxonomy): Bacteria > Bacillati > Bacillota > Negativicutes > Selenomonadales > Sporomusaceae > Sporomusa > Sporomusa sp. 246TCP1. Next base: position 4,469,197 of record NZ_CM170492.1, read on the forward strand.
CATTACCGACAGCAGCTCTTAACGCAGTAAGGTCAACTGCGCCATCAGGATGTGATTTTACCTCGACAATATCCAAGCCGCAGACGGCAGCCGTAGCCGGATTGGTGCCATGAGCTGAGTCAGGCACAATTACTTTGGTACGGTTTTGCCCCCGGTGACGATGATAGGCTCTAATCAGCTTAATCCCGGTCAATTCTCCATGGGCACCGGCTGCAGGCTGCATAGTAATAGCATCCATACCGGCAATCTCTGCCAAATACTGTTCCATGTTGTAGAGCAATTGCAGTGCACCCTGCACGGTTTCACTGTCCTGCAAGGGATGAATTAGAGCAAACCCTGGCAGGCGGCAGACATCTTCATTAATCTTGGGGTTATATTTCATGGTACAGGAGCCTAACGGATAAAAACCGGAATCAACGCCAAAATTCCGCTCAGATAAGCTGTTGTAATGGCGCATCAAATCAAGCTGACTGACCTCTGGCAGTGCTGCCTGTTCTTGTCTTACTAAGTGCGTCGGAATAAGCCGCTGAATATCCTCCTGCGGCACATCACAAACTGGCAAGTCAATTGCCCTGCGCCCTGGATTGCTTAGTTCAAAAATCAGCGCTTTACTGGTTTTCGTCCTCATGCCATTGCCCCCAATCTGGCGCAAAGCCGGTCAATTTCCTCGCGTGAACGTTTTTCAGTCACAGCCAGGAGCATACAACCGGCAAGCTCAGGATAATAGTTGCCTAAATCCAGGCCGCCAATGATTTTGTCCTGCAGGAGTTGTTTGTTGATCTCGTCAACAGGCTTGCTCAGACGTACAACAAATTCTTTAAAGAAAGGCGCTTTGAAGACGGCTTCACAGCCTGGGACAGCGATCAACTGTTTGTAGGCATAATGAGCTTTATGGAGAGACAGCTCTGCCACTTGCACGAAGCCCGCCTTGCCGACAGTATTCAAATATACCGCTGCCGCCAAGGCGCATAGTGCCTCATTGGAGCAAATGTTTGACGTTGCTTTCTCCCGACGAATATGTTGTTCACGCGCCTGCAATGTCAGAACAAACCCCCGTTTGCCTTCCTTGTCGGTGGTCTGCCCGACAATCCGGCCCGGCATTTTACGCATAAGTTTTTCTGTAGCAGCAAAAAAACCCAGGTATGGGCCGCCAAAAGACATGGGAATTCCCAGGCTCTGGCCTTCGCCAACCACAATATCAGCCCCGAGTTTGCCGGGAGCCTCTAAAATGCCAAGAGAAATAGGGTCAACCACTGCGATTATGAGCGCTCCCTGCGCATGGGTCATATCAATAATTGCTTTACAATCCTCCACACAGCCAAAGAAGTTAGGTGTCTGCAAGAGGACTGCCGCCACCTTCTTGCTTAATTTGGACTGTAATTCCTGAAGGCCGATTTGACCGTCCAGATAGCCAAGCTCGCTGATGGTATAACCCCGATCAATCGCATAGGTGTTCAGGATCTCACGATAATGGGGATGGACTGTCTTCGCCACCAAGAGCTCGGTACGCCCGGTAGCGCCGGCTGCCATCATCGCTGCCTCAGCCAGACCTGTGCCCCCGTCGTACATTGAGGCATTGGCTACTGCCGTGCCGGTTATTTCACAAATTAGGCTTTGGTATTCCCATAAAGCTTGAAGGTACCCTTGCGATATTTCTGGCTGATACTGGGTATATGCTGTATAATATTCTGAACGTCTAAGCACATGGTCCACGACACTGGGTATGTAGTGGTCATAAGCACCGGCACCAAGAAAGCAAGTATACTCAGCAATACTCGCATTCCTACCAGCCATAGCCGCCAGGTGGGCTGCCAATTCAGGTTCAGACATAGCCTGCGGCAAATTTAGCGGGCGGTTCAGCCGCAAATTAGCAGGAATATCGGCAAATAAATCCTGAACCTCATCCACGCCCACAGTCGTCAGCATCGCCTTGCGGTTTTCCGGGGTGTGCGGCAGATAGCTCCACGGCATGTTAATGCCCTCCCTCAGCCACCAACTGCTCATAGGCTTCGCTGTCTAACAGTTTAGCAAGTTCGGCACTGTCGGTGATTTCAATTTTAGCAATCCAGCCTTCACCATATGGGTCTTGATTAACAAGCTCCGGTGCATCGGCTATACTTTCATTACCAGTGATTATCTGGCCTGAAATAGGGGTATAAACATCTGATACGGCCTTAACTGATTCTACTACCGCGAGTCCCTGTCCTACGGCTAGCTCGGTCCCGGATTCCGGCAATTCTACAAAGACAACATCCCCAAGCTGTGACTGGGCATAGTCAGTAATACCAATGGTCGCCGTATTCCCCTCAACTTTCACCCATTCATGATCTTGGGAATACTTAAATTCTTTAGGAATATTCATTATTATTTCCCCTTTCTATAGTAAAATGGTACTACGTACATTCGGACAAACTAAAAAGAGGCAAAGGGAACGATTCCCTTTGCCTCTGTCCATTGTACCTGAGAGATTTGCCCTATAGGGCTCCCCATCGGTGACACCCGCGTAAGCGGATGTACTCTCCAGAGTATAGTCCTGCTATAGTCCTTTTGCCTGAGAGTTTAACAAAGTGCTTACTCCTTCGGCGCCGCAGTCAAGCGGTCTCTCCTATAACCATCATCCCAAAAATATTTGATTGTTAATTCAATTGTAGCAAAGGACAAGAATTACTGTCAATCTATTTTATTTGATCACGTCAACACCCATATAGGGGCGCAGCAGTTCAGGGATAATGACTGAACCGTCTTCCTGCTGATAGTTCTCCAAAATAGCAGCTACTGTCCGGCCAATTGCTACACCGGAGCCATTTAGGGTATGAACAAATTCCGGCTTACCTTTGGGCTCACGGCGGAACTTGATTTCAGCACGCCGGGCCTGGAAATCCTCAAAGTTAGAACAGGATGAGATTTCGCGATAAGTGTTAAAACTGGGCAACCAGACCTCAAGGTCATAGGTCTTGGCCGAAGAAAATCCCATATCACCCGTACTTAGCAGCATGGTACGGTATGGCAGACCTAACAGCTGCAAAACCTTTTCGGCATTAAGGGTCAGCTTTTCCAGTTCGCTATAAGACTCTTCCGGCAAACTGAATTTAACCATTTCTACCTTATTAAACTGGTGCTGACGGATAAGGCCGCGAGTATCGCGACCGGCCGCACCGGCCTCAGCCCGGAAACAGGCACTATAGGCAGTATAACAGAGCGGTAGATCCTTAGCATCCAAAATTTCCTGGCGATGAAGGTTAGTAATAGGCACCTCGGCTGTTGGGATAAGATAATAGTTCAGACCTTCCAGTTTGAACATATCCTCGGCAAACTTGGGTAATTGACCTGTACCGGTCATACTGGCCTCGTTGACAATAAAAGGGGGGAAAAATTCGGTATAGCCGTGCTCTTTGGTATGAAGGTCCAGCATGAAATTGATAAGTGAACGCTCTAACCGGGATCCTAAGCCCCGGTAAAAGGTAAATCTCGCCCCTGTTACCTTGCCGCCCCGTTCAAAATCAAGAATCCCCAGCTTTTCTCCGATCTCCCAATGGGCTTTCGGCTCAAAAACAAACTCCTTCGGCATACCCCAGCGGCGCATTTCCTGATTGTCCTGTTCATCTTTGCCTACAGGTACAGAAGCATGTGGCACATTGGGTATGCTCATGATAATGTCGGCAAGCCCAGTTTCGACTTCCTTTATCTTAGCATCAATTGCGCTAATACTGTCGCCTACTTCCCGCATTTCGGCAATCATATCATCGGCATTTTCTCGGGCTTTCTTTTTTTGACTAATCTCCTGCGAAACAGTATTCCGCTTGTTTTTGAGCGTTTCAACCTCAGCTAATAGCTCCCGCCGTTCTTTTTCAAGCTTGATAAACTCGGCCAAACTCATCGCCGATCCCCTGTTTTTTAGTGCTTGTTCCACAATTTCAGGGTTATTCCGCACAAATTTAATATCCAACATATGGTTCTTCCTCCTTAACATAAAAAATTCCCGTCCCTTATGATAGGGACGGGAATTTAGTTCCCGCGTTGCCACCCTGCTTGACTACCAACAGTCCACTCGACACGCATAACGGACGTGGACCGTGCGGCTCATCACCGCATGCTCAGAGGGTGGATAGCATAATGTTGTTACTGGCTCGCACCTGCCGCCAGTTCTCTGAAAACTCTCCATCATGCATGCCCTGTCATTGCATCTAACGATATCAAGATACAATTATTATGTATTATAAAATTATACATTATTCAGCACAGAATGTAAAGTACTGGCAGCACCGTATCATCCACGACTAGCTAAACACCCTTGACATAACCATTAAAGTTTTTTCTGTACCGATCTTTTATTATCCTTTTTCACAAAAGGATTTTCCTGTAAGTTACGCGAACTAAACCATATTCAAAGTAAACAACTACTACCAAGCAAGGAGGCCATAGTACATGTTCTCTTCTATTTCTGATCTTGAAAGTGCTATATTATCCTGCAACCAATGTAAATTGTGTCAAGAAAATAATCATGGGCCAACATCATACAATGGTTCTGCTTGTAGCCCATTAGCTATTATTGGCGAAGGACCCGGTGGCGTCGAGGATGAATATGGGGTGCCTTTAGTAGGACCATCCGGTCAATTATTAGATAAGGCCTTATGGAGCGTAGGTGTAACAAGAGATAAAGCTTACACTTCAAATGTTATAAAATGCAGACCCAATAAAAATCGCACTCCAACCGTAGAGGAAGGTGAATTTTGCGCTAGTCTATGGTTAGATAAAGAAATAGCAATGATACAGCCAAAAGTTATTATTGCTTTAGGCAGTGTAGCACTAAAATATCTGCTTGGGCCCACCGCTCGCATTACCAAAGACCGGGGGCACTGGTTCACCACAAAACATAACATCCCGGCGATTGCCACTTACCATCCGGCTTACCTCCTGCGACTAACCGGCAAAGATCTGGTTAAGGCCAAATGGGAGGTATATTATGACATGAAAGCCGCTGTAGAAAAATGCCAGGAACTGGCTCCTGGTAATGACTTGAAAGCTGAAACCATTCCAAACTTACTAGAACTATACAATGAACGAAAAATTAGCAGATTAAGCAAAGGTACCTAAGTCTACTTTATCAATATACGTTATCGCACTCAGTACAGCAACAAGCCCTTCGCCAGTGGCCTTGGCAATTTGCCAGGGTTTACCAGTGCAATCACCGGCGGCAAATACCCCGGGGATGCTAGTTGACATGTCCCGGTTGACCTTGATGACTTCACCATCTAATTCCAAGCCTGGCAACAGATTTTCAACAGGATCGGACTGACGCATAATAAAGACCCCATGCAATTTAATTTCTTCTTTATCTGTTACTAGCTTTTCCACTTGTCCGTCACCAACAATGGCCTTCGGCTTGGCTGTAAGTACCTTAATCGGTGCCCGCAGCTTAGTAAAGTCACCTTTATACTGCGGCAGAAAATAGACATTACGGCAGAGTTCACTTAAAAATACCGTTTCGTTCTCCCCTTCCTCAGTATAAGAAATAACAGCTACATCCTTTCCTTCAAACATCCGTCCATCGCAGGTAGCGCAGTAGCTGACTCCCCGGCCCAATAGCTCCCGCTCGCCTTCGAATAAAAGGGTACTTACCACACCGGTAGCAAATATAATGGCCTTGGCATCATAGGTAGTCTGCGGTGTGAGCAGTGTAAACATATTGTCACCGAGAAATACGTTCATCACCTTTTCTTTGACAAGCTTCGGCCCATGGGCCAGCGCATGTCCGGTAAAATGCTGCATTAGACCTTTGCCGCTAACCTCCGGCAGCCCCAAATAATTATCAACCTTATGCGCTTTTTGCAGTTTTTCACTAAAATCGAGATGCTCAAACACAGCAATGTTCTTATTGCGAATGCGTCCTGTCAATGCGGCAGACAGCCCTGCTGGGCCACCACCGATAATGGCAATATCAAACTTGTTATCTTCGGCCATATATATATTCCTCCTTGTATTACTACCCGAGGTCTTTGGCCACCTGTTTTATCCGCTCCCGAATGGGCAGATTGTAAGGGCAACGCTCCTCGCATTCCCCGCATTCGATGCACGCCGAGGCTTTGACCTTAGCCCCCTGGTACCGCGCTGGAATAGCCGTCTTTAATCCATATCTTGTATATTGTAAATGAAAAATAAACATCTGTGGAATATCAATTCCAGCAGCACAAGGCATGCAGTAGCCACAGCGGCGACAGAAATTAGGGCCAAGTTCCGCGGCTAAGGCAGTCAGTTTGGCCGTTTCCTCAGGATTTAGTGGTCTAAAATTTTGGGCCGCAGCCAAATTCTCAGTAACATGCTCTACCCGGTCCATCCCTGGAATAGCAACTACCCCTTCCTGTTGCAATACAAAGCGTAATGCTAAGTCTACATGGTCAATAAGGCCGCCCCCCAGTGGTTTCATCACAATCATACCGACGTCAAGCGACCTCGCCAAAGGAAACAAGTCGTTCATAGCCCGCTGTTCCACACAATTAAAGGGTACCTGCACAGTACTGAATTCACCAGTTTTAACCGCCCTTATAAGCATATCCACATTATGGCCGGTTATGCCGATATGACGAATTTTCCCTGCAGCTTTAGCTTCTTTCAAGGCCGCAAGTGCCCCGTCTGGCGCCATAACAGCTTCCCATTCCTCTTCAGTCTTGACATTATGCAGTTGATAGATATCAATATACTCGGTTTTCATTGTAGCCAGACTAGTAGCAATATCCTCAATCATAGCTGCTTTGGTTCTGGCCATACTTTTCGTAGCCAGAAAATACTCACTGCGGCGGCCGGCTATGTACCTGCCAATTTTGGCTTCACTGTCCGTATAGGCTCTGGCGGTGTCAAAGAAGTTTATCCCGGCATCCAAAGCAGCAATAAGCACTTCACCAGCTTCCTCCATTGTACAGCGTTGCATAGGCAATGCACCAAAGCTAATGGGTGTTACCAAAAAGCCGGTTCGGCCTAAACGTCTATTTTCCATCGAAGTAATCCCTCCTATTGCAATTGCGTTCCATCTGCTTCTTGCTCTAAAGCCTGCAGCCGTTCCTTAGCATGAGCTGCTTCCGGTGACTCTGGCCTGGCTCGCAGGATAAGTTCTTTATAAGCAATAATAGCTTCAGCGGTACGCTGTTGCATTTCACAGCATAATGCCTTATTATGGTGAGCCAGCACATTGTCCGGATTAAGCTCTAACGCATGGGTAAAATCAGCAATGGCCGCATCAATATTCTTTTGGGCGGCATAGGCAATGCCCCGGAAAAAGTATGGTCTGTCATCACTAGGATCGCCCTCAATAACGCGGCTAAAATCAGCAACGGCCTCGCTGGTTCTTTCCTGGCCCATATAGATAGAAGCTCTAATGGCAATAGCTTGCATATTTTCTGGTTCCAACTCAATTACTTTATTATAATCAGCCAATGCTTCCTCAATGAGACCGATCTCATTGTAAGCCTGTCCCCGCTTAATCAATACAGTGGGTTCTTCCGGGAAGCGCTCAATTACCTTATTATAGTCGGCAATCGCTGTTGAATACAAATTGCGGGCAGCAAAGGCATCACCCCGATTTACGTAAGATGCCATATCTGCCGGCTCTAACTCAAGAGCTTTGGATAAATCATCAATAGCATGCTCAAACATGCTGTTATTAAGATACAGCACACCACGGTTTGCGTAATTCATCCAATCTTTAGGATCATAAAACATCGCCTGCGAATAATCCATCACGGCATTTTTGATATCCTCAAGCATGGCATATGCACTGCCACGGTAAGAATAATAAACTGCCTTGCGGGAATTAAGTTCAATTGCCTTGCTGTAATCGGTAATCGCCTGCTCAAAGTTACCAGCGACAGCTGCCACTACGCCGCGCCAAAAATAGCCTTCACTATTATCAGGCTCTCCAGCTAGCAGCTTGCTGCACGCTGCCAGCACGTCAGCCGTTTTACCGGCATCATAAAGTTCCTGCATGTCTTTACTAAATTGACTTTCCTCGACAACCGGGCCACAACCGGAGCAACCGCAGTCACAGGACGAGCCGCAGCCAGCTTCATTACAACCATTATCTTGATTCATATTAACAACTCCTTTACTGAGTTTATCTGTAATTGTTATTAACTACTATGATATGTTCGCGTCTTTTACTATAATCCCTGCTATTATTGCCAAAATTATCCCCAAAAACAACATATCTACAACACGCTAGAAAATAAATAGCTAAAAGGCGAAAGTGCTCACTAACAGTGGCAATTTCGCCTTTTATAACTACTATAACCCTTTTTGCTCAATACCGCTATACAAAAAACCCAGATGGTTCGTCGAGTTCATGAGCACTAATCGCCATTTTCCGTCCTGGTATTCAACTACATTAATGCAATATTTGCGCAAGTTAGGAATTTTCCTTTTGGAAGGCAAGCATATAGTCGCGCAGCGCCTGGCAGGAATCGTAGGGTACGGCATTATAAACAGAAGCCCGGCAGCCACCAACCAAACGGTGACCATTTAGACCCACAAAACCAGCCTGTTTAGCTTGCTCCAAAAACTTTTTCTCCAGGTTCTCGTCAGCCAGACGGAAAGTGATATTCATTAATGAACGGGCACTCTGCTGAGCATGCCCCTTATAAAAGCCATTGCTGGCATCAATAGTATCATAGATTAGGGCTGCTTTTTCCTGGTTACGCTTGTAAATACCAAGCAAACCACCTTCCTCTTTCATCCATTCCAACACTAATTTCATCATATAAATACCAAAGGTGGGCGGCGTATTATATAAAGAGTTGTGTTTAGCAAAGGTAGCATATTGGAGCATTGTTGGAACCTTTTTCTCAGCCTGTTCTAAAAAATCACGGCGAATAATAACAACCGTAACACCCGAAGGCCCGATGTTTTTTTGAGCCCCGGCATAAATAAGCGCAAATTTGCTCACATCAATAGGACAAGACAAAATATCGCTGGACATATCGGCAATCAATGGCACTCCATCCGTATTGGGAAAAGCATGCCACTGGGTGCCATAAATTGTGTTGTTGGAGGTAATATGCAGATAAGCCGTATCAGCATCATAGTTAATTTCTTTAAGAGCCGGTATCTGGCAATAGTTTCCTTCTTTAGCGGTAGCGGCTACAAATACCTCACCTAGTTTTTCGGCCTCAGCATAGGCTTTCTCAGACCAGACACCTGTCATCACATAGCCTGCTTTTTTGTTAGCAGGTAAAAAGTTCATCGGGACCATAGAAAATTGGAGACTGGCGCCCCCCTGCAAGAATAAGACCTCATAACCTTCCGGTATTGACAGCAATTCTTTTAAGAGTTCAATGGCCCGGTTATGAACAACTTCATACGCTTTACCACGATGACTGTGTTCCATGATAGACATGCCGGTGTCATTAAAGTCAAGCAGTTCTGCTTGGGCCTTTTTAAGAACTGCCAGCGGCAATGCTGCCGGTCCGGCATTAAAATTATAGGCTCGTTTAACACTGTTATTCACAAAATCACCTCATAATAGTAATAGTAAAGTAAAAATCCCGCCCCAATAGATAAGGTATTGGGGCGGGATAGAAATCCCACGGTACCACCCAGTTTCAAGCCGTCCACAACGGAAAAGACAACGTTAAATATATATAAAAAAACCCCCATCCTCTACAAGGACGAGAGCATTCTCCCGCGTTGCCACCCATGTTGCTTTTCAGCCAACTTTTGCCGCTATACCGGGCGGACCCGTCAGATTCATCATCAGCCACTCCCAGGCGGAATTCATTGCTACTCACACTGGCTCGCACCAACCACCAGTTCTCTGAAAGCTCACAGCAATCAACTTCCTGTTCATCGTGTAGAAACTATTTTAACTTGGTTTCGATTATACAATATGCGCTACCAGCAGTCAAGTGTATTTTGTACAAAAACCAACAAAACCATTTCTAGCTTTGGGGGCTAAATACCGGACACAAGTGTTACGCTTATTCATATTCTCTGGCAATCTCGTCATGGCTACGGCTTTAGCCGCTCACTCTGCGGCCAGTTAATTCAATAAAAACATCTTCCAGGTTAGTGTTTCGCAGCGTAGCATTAACCGCCAGAGTACCGGCAAATGCGGCGGCCTCCGCTCGACTGGCAAAAAAACGATATTGCGTGCCTTCACTTTCGCACCATTCAACAACATAACTACCTAGCCGCTCACATAATGCACCTGGACTGTTAAGCGCAATCAGTTGCCCTTTTTCCATAATGGCTACCCGCTTACAAAGATTTTCGGCTTCCTCAATATAGTGGGTAGTCAATAACACCGTCAAGCCATCCGCATTTAACCGGCGAATCAAATCCCACAGCCGCCGCCTAACCTGCGGGTCCAGTCCAACGGTAGGCTCATCTAAAAAAAGCACCTTAGGCTGATGCAGCAGTGCCCGCGCAATCATCAGCCGCCGCTTCATGCCGCCGGAAAAAGTATTCACCATGTCATTGCCCCGCTCTTTCAGTTCAACATAATCCAGCAGCTCTTCGACCCGTTGCTCCCGCCCGGCTCGCGGCATGTGATGCAAGCGACCATGTAAGTTGAGATTTTCCCGGGCTGTTAAATCTATGTCAAGATTAAAATGCTGCGGCACAACGCCAATAACCGCTTTAACGGCCAGTTCCTCCTGCGGCAGACGATACCCATGAATGGTAACAGTGCCCGCAGTCGGGCGAGTAAGCATAGTCAATATTCGTATCGTAGTAGTCTTCCCCGCCCCATTGGGACCAAGCAAGCCAAATGTTTCGCCTTGCTCAATCGTCAGATTTAAATTGTTTACAGCTGTCCGTTCCCCGTATTTTTTCACTAAACCTTCTATGCAAATCATAATAACCTCACCAACTATGTACTGTGTCTTTTTTAAATCTAAGTATAGCATATATCAAAGGTTCAGTCTCCATTAACCGGAGTCATAACAACATATCATTCAGATTTTTTATAAAAAAAATATACTAGTATGTCTACAAATGACTTACTAGTATATTTTTGCTTTTGTTACTTATTCTGCCTGCCAGTAAGCATTGCCATAAAAAGAGTTCATATGTCCCAATCCCATCGGGTCAGTTAAAAAGGCAAATACTTTGTTACCTACGGCAGTGCCTGCATCGGGATTGGTTATTTTTTTGCTTTATTTAATACACTTAAACCTCAAAGCGTATTCGGCATCTTCTTTGTTTTTCATTGAAAACTAGGGGACGGCATTGTCTTGCCAACTCAAATCAAGACAATATCATCGTCCCCTAGTCCTAGATTGACTTTTGTTAGCTGATCTTAGTCCTATGAAAAATTCTTACCGTTGCACCCCCAATAACTAATGCTTTCATAAGTCACATAAGTCCTATTTTGGGGAATGGATAATTCCTTTTCTAGTAGTGAACAAATAGCAGCAGTAGCATTGTTACTAGTTGTGTCATTTAGATCTTTCGTGACTTCGACTTTTACATAAGCGGTTTCCCCATCTTGATTACCATTAAGAAACAATGTGCAGTTGTCAACGATTTGTACCATTAATCCAGCTTCAGCCTTGCCTGGAAAACATTGAATTGCCTGTACTAATCCCGCTTTTAGTGCCAGTCCCTTTTCTTTCGATACTGGCGATGACACATCTACTTTTATAAATGGCATATTATCCCTCCAAAATATACTTTATTATTTTAGAACGTCCTGCACTGTATACCACCCCACCGCTTTCCCCTCAAGAAATGCGGCGCAGGCGCAAGCGCCCTCAGCGAAACACTCAAGATTGTGAGCATGGTGGGTTATCTCCAGCCGTTCACCCTGAAAACCGAATAACACCGTATGACTGCTGGAAATATCGCCGGCCCGCACCGAATGGTAGCAGATGCTGCCTGGCACTCTGGCTCCGCTGCCATTTTGACCGGGAATGCTGATTTCATCTAAGTTCCGTCCAAGACCTTTGGCCACAGCCTGTCCCATCCAAAGGGAAGTACCGCTAGGGGCATCTTTTTTGTCCCGGTCATGCATTTCGATAATTTCGATGTCTGCCTCCTCGCCCATTTTTTTTGCCACAAGTTCCACGAGTACATACATCAAGTTGACTGGGCGGGAAGTATTCTCAGCATATAAAAATGGAATGCAGGTTGCCGCTTTCCGCATCTTGTCCCACTGCTCAGGTAAAAAGCCAGTGGTACCGCATACCATAGCTTTACCATGCTGCACCGCAAGCTCCAGGACAGTCATGGATGCCTCAACAGTAGAGAAATCAATGATTATATCGCAGTTTTCTATAACCTGGGTCAAGTCGTCCACCACCGGCGCGCCTACCGTAACACCCAAGCCCGCCACAACCCCGATATCAGTGCCACAATAGTCACTGCCTGACGGGGCGATTCCGGCCACAATTTCAATACCTTGTCGATAAAACGCAGCCTTAGTAATTAATCTGCCATTTTTCCCCCGTGGAGCGGTAATGATTACTTTCATATCCAATCCCTCCGTTGTCCTCGATCACTACCAAATAATTATAAATTACCAAGCTCTTTGCAACGTGAAACACAGGCTCTTATACCCTCTGTTAAGCAATAGTCAAAGCCTAGTTCGTCCATTTTATCAAGCGCTGCGAGTGTTGTTCCTCCCTTCAAACGGAGCTTATCCTCCAACATTTCAGCACTCATCCCGGAATTCAGCAGCATCTCTGCACTGCCTTTCATGGTTTGGGCAAAAAGTCGTAATGCAGTATCTTCGTCAAATCCCATATGTACGGCTTCTTTCAATATAACACGAGTCATATGGTAAAAATAAGCCGGGGCAGATCCATTAATTGGAACCACCTCACACATAAGCGACTCCGATATTTCTTCTACAATACCGCAACTTGACAAAAAACATTCAACCTCTTTATAGTCATCGTCAGATACTGTTTCAGCACAAGAAACTGCAAAAGCACCCAATCTCATTTGGGCCGTTAGAGTAGGCATACACCTAATTACTCTACAGCCTTTTCCCAACCGTTCCTGATACCATTTGATACTGACTCCTGCTACAAGAGAAAGAAAAACTGTTTCCGCAGATAAAGCAATCTTAATTTGATGCATAATCGAATCAATCACTTGAGGCGTTACAGCAACTACAACAACGCGAGCACTTTTAACCAAATCATCAATTGATGAAAAAACGGCGTACCCCTTTTCCCTAAAATCATCACAAACTTTTTGTGAGACATCGAAAATTCCAATCTGATTCGGAAAATAAACGCCGCTCTTCTCTACTCCCGCAAGAATTGCCTTTACAATATTACCGGCACCTATACATCCAACTATTGTACTTATCAAAAACACCTCTGTTATAAAATAGTGCAGGGGAACGCCAGGGTAGTGAAAAGGCCGCGTTGAACTTTAGTTTAACACGACCCATTTTCACATTTGTCTCACATTAGTTAGAACTTGCACCACTAAATCCAGCTAATTAAAGTCACGAAATTTTTTTAATACTTGCACTTAAAAAGGCAATTTGAAGCATTATGTTATCTTCACTTCGTTGCTTTCCTTATTTCTAACCCAATTTATCAAGCGCTTCTTTGTTAATACCTTTAGTTACGAGATACTGCTTGAGTTCTTGTTTAATATCATCAGACAGTTCCGGTCTTGTGTATGTTGCCAGCATATTATCCATCTTATTATTGATATTCTTTAGCAGTTGCTCGGCTGGATCACCGATAACAGCTCCTCTAAGGCTTATTTCCGGCAAGAAAGGTTCTTTACGACAGTGCCGCATAGTATGAGCCTGGGTTAAGAAATGACCGGCAATGCCTACGCTATTAATTACGTTAACTGCAAGGGTCTCCTCGTTAACTTCTATTCCTTTTAAGTAACGCCTTGCCATACCGATTATCTCAAAATCCGCAATCAGTTTTTCATAACTTACGCATCCATAATTGTCAACAATACCGGCAGCATGGATAATGATATTGGTTTTTGCCCCATGTGTCGCTAATAGTGTGAGCATACTCTCATAGCCTGCTTGTATTGATAGCGACTTCGCATCTGATACAGCACCACCGCCCCGGCAAGGAAGTCCATAGGCTTTTGCCAGGCGTGCCGCGCACTGATAACATAATGCTCCTTCTGGCGAACCGCTGGCAATGCTGCCAGATTTCATATCAGAGGTGGTGGTTTGGGATCCATAAACCACAGGAGTGCCAGGGTTCATCATTTGTGCAACGGCAATACCTGCCAAAACTTCAGCGTTACTCAAGGCCATTGTGCCCGCCAAGGTTATCGGTGCAGTTGTCCCCGCCATGGCGCAAGCCGCGATAACTGCCGGCTGAGAATACTTAGTAAAGACTAATAATGTTTCTAACATAGTATGACTTAATTGCAGTGGCGTATTGGTATTGACAATTGTCGTTGCCCTTGGCTTTCTTACTAGGTCATCTTTACCAAAAACAATGCCTAACATGTCCATAAGAGCCTCTACCTCATCGACCTTGCCGGATCCAGTAACAATGCACTTATCCGAATGAAGCAGCGTAGCATATAACAATGCACCAATACCATAGTGACCGGACATGTCAGCGGGTTGAACAATCATACCTCCATTTGCGTTAAAATGGCCGCATTGATGGTAAAGCTTCAAAAACTGGACATAATCCTTCATCTGTGCCGGTCGCTTGTTGCCATTAAGTTCTAATATAAGCGGCGAACCATAGGCTGGAAAACACTCGACGTTATCGCCGCCAACTGTAATATCATACTTCGAATTGCGAGCATACATCGTAAAGGATGACGGAGCTTTACCAATCCACTCCATTATTTGTTCTCTTGTAAAATAAGCCGTTTGATCGACAACTCTAACCCCATTTTTCTTTAGGATCTCAATTACTTCTGGATGAAGAAACTTCATCCCGGTTTCTTCAAGAATTCTCATAGACGCCAGATGTATCTGCTTTAAGTCTTCCGTCATAGTCTCTAAATTCATTTCAAATTCCCCCTGTTCTTCATAACTTTTTTTCTATACGCTTTAAAAAATAGCCCATGCAGTTATTCATCTTGCCCTTATACTTCAGTACCAATGGCGCGATGTAACCCCGTATTACTTATTAGCTGCCATCTTAGCAGCCATTTCCTTACAAGCCACAGCATCAACACAATAACCATCCGCACCAATTTTATCGGCAAACTCCGGGTATAATGGAGCGCCGCCAACCAACACTTTCACCTTATCTCTCAGGCCGGCTTCTGTGATCGCATCAATGGTATCCTGCATGGCCATCATCGTAGTGGTAAGCAGTGCGCACATGCCGACAATCTGGGGCTTATGTTCTTTGATGGCCGCAACAAAAGTCTCAGGCGCAACGTCTACACCAAGATCCACCACATTGAACCCGCCGCTTTCGAGAAGCATGACTACAAGATTTTTGCCGATATCATGTAAATCGCCCTTTACCGTTCCCATGACAAAGGTGGATACATTGGCCGAATCTTCCGCAGACAATAGCGGCTTGACAATGGTTAACCCTTCCGACAATGCTTTTGCCGACATCATAACTTCAGGAATAAACATTTCTCCTGCCTTGAACTTGGGAGCAACGATGTCCATGCCTGCTAGCAAACCCTTGCTAACAATCTCCATCGGATTCACGCCGGAGTCTATCATACCCTGGGTGATCGTCTTTACCTCAGAATCATCCCCCTGATACACCGCTTCTGCTAACTTTTCAAAACTACTCATACAATACATACCTCCCAGAAATTTGTTATGTAGTTAGGACACAATACCCACTGCAAGAAAACCCACCCCTTTTAAGATTTCCCTTACTTCCAGAGCTATTGTGCCGTTGCCTTTAACTATTGCACAATCCGTGCCATTCTTTTTGGTATGCTATAAAAACAGTGTAAAAAATAGCAATATTTCAAAAATTTCATGCTTTATTCAATCAATTACTAATGAATAAAACCATTTTGGGGTCATTTTAACTGGTAAACCTTGATTGCTTGGTTAACAACATTCCATTAAACCAACTTAAGTAGTACCAACTCCATCCATTATTGAAAGTATTCCTTTCACCAGACCTCAAAAAACATCGTACACTGCACCATCATATTCTCAAATATCCCAATAAAATAAGGATTGTAAAGCACTTTTAAAAGCGTTACAATACACTGAAAGGTTTGCTTTCAGATGATACGAATATTTTCAGAGAACTTATAGAATATTTTGAAATCGTACAGGGGGGAGCTGTTTTGATGATGAAAACTTATGAAGATTTAGAAAATGAAAACTGTTTATTACATGCCATTATTGATATGGTATCAGATGGAGTCTATGCTGTGAGCATGGATGGAACTATTCTCATCTACAATAAAGCTTTTGAGAAAATGGAGGGGATAAACCGCAACGACGTGGTGGGTAAAAAAGACTTTGATGTATATGGCTGGGAATCTGAAAGCTTCCAACGGCATGCTATAGCGAAAAATCCCGAACCATTGCGGGATCATTATATGGCCTATACATCTATCAACGGCAAAAAAGTCGATATTGTATATAATGCATACCCATTTTTTCAGAATGGAAAAGTATCTGCCGTTGTCTCTATCGGCAGAGATAAGCCATCAATAAATGAATTACTTACCATGGTATTAAACTCATTTAACACTAAAAAAACTAACAGAATTACCAATGGCACCTTCTATACATTGGAAGATATTATCGGCAACAGTGCCGCAATCCAGAAAACCCTAAAACAAGCTCGCAAGGTGGCGCAAAACCAATCTACCGTGATGCTCGTGGGTGAAACAGGCACAGGTAAAGAGTTGTTTGCCCAAGGCATACATAATGCGAGTACATACGGTTCTCGTCCATTTATTGCTGTAAACTGTGCCGCGATGCCAGAAACTCTAATGGAAAGCCTGATGATGGGAACTGTAAAGGGCGCATTTTCCGGAGCATTAAATACACCCGGTTTTTTTGAGCAGGCAGAGAATGGAACTTTATTTTTGGATGAGATAAACTCGTTGTCTATTTCTTTACAAGCAAAGTTATTAAGATTACTACAGGATAAAACAGTTCGACGTCTGGGCGACAACAAGGAACGCAAGATTTCGTGCCGAATAATCAGCGCAACCAACCAGGACTTATTTATTATGGCCCGCAACGGCCTTTTCCGTGAAGATCTTTTATACCGTTTGACACCCATTATTTTGGATATTCCTCCCTTACGTGAGCGAGTGGAGGACATCTCCCTGCTAGCAAAAGAGTTTGTATCCCGGTTTAATGATTCCCTCGCTATGAATATAAAACTCATAGCACAGGATTTGATGCAACTATTCACATATTATCGTTGGCCAGGAAATGTTCGCGAGTTAGAACATGTAATTGAATGTGCTATGAGTATGGCTGAAAGCACAGAAACAACATTATCTAATGAACATTTACCTAAGGTTTTAAAGAAAAGACTTATGAGCGTTCAATCAACTACGGGCTTAAGTGATATGGATGCAACATCTAACAAATCACTCCCTGAACTGCTACGTCAATACGAGAAACAAACCATTGAGAACGCACTGATACTAAATGATGGGAACGTCAGCCAATGCGCTATTCAACTAGGTATTACCAGGCAAAATTTGCATTATCATCTCCGTCAACTTGGAATTAATTCTGTTTTATTTAAAGCCCATTCTATCAGCGATACAACTAGTTCCCCTTTACCTTAGAGCGTTATTTATGCCGCGCCGATAGTATAGCAAATATCAAAGTTTCAATCTCCATTAACCAGAGTCATAACAAAATATGTTCAGATGTTTTACAAAAGAAAATACACTAGCTTGTCTATAAATGACTCGCCAGTGTATTTTTGCTTTGTTACTTATTCTGCCTGTCAGTAAGTATTTTCATAATATTATAATGTAACAAGCAGTAATGCAAGATTTGCATTCCACGTAAAGCTAGAAGGAGTAGGATAAGCTAGTAATAAGATTGCGTCTACCATTTGGGCTATTGCCATTTTTATCTATCATATCATTATATTGTACAGCTAGAATGCCATTTTTAAATACAGTGTACTCAACACCATATTCAAAGCCTTTGGTGTCGTTAAAAGCGGCGAGGCCGCCAGCTACATCGCTGGATTCCGGAGTACTCCACCATTCTGGGTCAAAGTTTTTATCGGCCTCTCTGTAGGCTACCCAAACACCATAGGAATGTAATTTAGAACCGTCAGCACCCCGGTATTTCAGATTGCCATACCAAGCTTCGGCATCAGAGCCATTATTTGCTTGTCTCGCGGCTTCCGCTCCATTTTTACCATATTCAGATCTTAAAACAAAATCGTTGAACGCATAACTGAAACCAATGGTTTTTGTCTTATACTCATTATAATCCCGGCTATCGGTAAAATAAGCTAAACTCATATCAAACTTAGGACTAAACGCATAGTTCATATCAGCATAGGCATAGTTTGGTGAATCCCAACCTGATGTACTATGATACTTGGCAGTACCGGCGCTTATTTTTACCTTATTTCCAAAACTAATCTTCGCACCATCCCAGTCATGCCAAGTATCACAAGCAAGACCTTTGCCAACAGACATAACCATCCGACCTGCCGTAAATTTCACGCCATCAAAAAGTTTGCCCGATAAATAGGCTTGATCTATATACACATCGCCGCTGTCGCTAATTTTTTTTGACTCACTGTGGAGCCGAGTATTAAAAATTAAATCATCGGAGATCTGTGTAGCCATATTTACACGTACGCGAGTCTTCAGTGTAGTAGAGTCTGTACCACTATTAGGATCAACCTTTGTCCACTCATAACGCTCGCGGTACTCCCCGGAAAACTTAATATTGCCCTGCTTTTGTTCCACCTTAGTCAGGCGGACATTTAGACCTTCCAGTTCGGCTTGGTACTCAGCTGCCAATTTTTCAATAAGGGCTTTATCAGCCGCATTGGCTTTGTCAGCATGAGCTATCGCGCCAGCAACAACGGCAGCCATTTCATAACGGCTAACTGCACGTTCACCTTGATAACTGCCATCGCCGCCGGTAATGATACCATCGTTAGCCAACTTCTGAACAGCATCATATGACCAATGTTTCACCGGAACATCCGCGAAAGGATTGGTAGCAAAAGCCGTCCCCGCAATACTTAGTCCAAACACCAGGGCTAATGCAGCTGCTCTATTTTGTTTCATCTAGTTACCTCCTTGAATTCTTCATAAATATTTCCTACTTTGTGTCCTCTACTGAACTAGCTTCGGCAAGCGACATTCCCTTAGTTTCCGGAGCCCAGGCAATGGACACCAGCAAACCAAGAAAAGTTATGAATGCACCTACTAGCATTGTTTTTTCTATGCCGAGATAATTAATAGAATAAGGAACGCCAAAAGTACCAATTGCTGCACCAATACGGCTGATAGAAGTCCCCAGTCCTACTGCCGTAGCACGAATTTCAGTTGGAAAAAGCTCATTAGGGTACACCCAATCCAATATGCTGGGCCCGCCGGAAAAGAATGCATAAGCACCAAACCCTAAAAGCACCATCCAGAACGGAGCATCATGCACGACACCCAAAATCAGCATACCTGCTGTCATAATAACAAAACTCCAAATAAGCAAAGGGCGCCTGCCTATTGAGTTCACCCAAAACAGAGCAGGAATACAGCCCAGTAAAAACATCAAACTGATTAGGGCATAGCCAATAACCCAAAGATTACCCCCGCTTAGACCGAAAGCCCCCAGTATCTGCGGACCGAAGGTGTAGATAGCGAAACACGGAACTATCTGAAACATCCAATATAGGCCTATGAAAAATGTCCGCTTTAAATATTCTTTTTGTAATAATTTGCTGACTTCAGTAGGTACATTCTCACTATTTTCGTGTAAATCACTTACATCAAATTCAGGTCCATAAACACGCTTGATAATATCACGTGCCTTTTCAACTTGTCCTTTATTCACCAGCCAACGCGGTGATTCTGGCGTTCCCCAGCGGCCAATAACAAGGATTATTGCCGGAATAGCCGAGCTGCCCAGCATCCATTTCCACCCAGAGGGGCCTAATTCAAGCATCCAGTAGCCGATAAGTCCTGCAAAAATTGCCCCTAGATACCAAGTACACATTAGTACACCCAGCATTATTCCTCGATGCTTTCGCGGAGAAAACTCGGTAAGCAAAGCAGTGGCAATAGGATAATCTGCCCCTACAGCAATTCCAATCAAAAATCGCAATACACAAAGCTCTGCTGCTGTTGTGACAAACATTTGCGCAATTGAAAAAACAATAATAGCAATTAAATCAATTTGATACATTAATTGTCTTCCCATCCTGTCAGTCACATAACCAAAGAAAGCGCCGCCTACCAGCAATCCCACTAAGGCAGATGCGCCAACCATCCCTAACCAAAAGGAATCCAACTTGAGGAACGGTTCCAACTGGATTAAGGCAATACCAATAATTACCAGAATATACCCATCCAAGAATGGACCGCCGCTTGTGTAAATTGTTAATTTTCGAAGAAAAGGTGAATAAGGATGATCTTCAATTGATACTGATTGCTTCATATCATCAGTTCCTCTCACAATAGTATTAAGTCCTATTTATCTGCTCCAACCAATTCTCATTTGCCTCGATTTGGATGCTACTAGCAACTTCTGAACGGCTGACGATATTTCTTCTGCCGTAAGCTTATCGACCGCACAACTTATTGGACTTTTCTGACTAATGTAGCAATAGTACCCTGTATCTTGCTTAAACAACTGCTAAGGCACCATATTCGTCTCTTCTATTTAACAGGCTTTCCGATAATAACTAGTAAAACATCCAGATTCCAATTTCTTATAATGATCTGCTATTAAATGATGGGATTTATAAATCTAACTACAGCCAAATGTCCCCAGCCCGCCGTTGGTGATACATAAGAATTGACCAAATATTCTTCGCCATCAAGCTTTATCTGAACTACAATTCTTAGCAGTAAACTCCATATACATTCTAGCCATAGAGTGAGAAATACAAGGTAAGCCTGGGTTTCTTCCAGCTTAGCCTTGTATTTTTCTCTCAAGTTGTGCGTAGCCAACGCGGTGATTGTGTCGTCCCTATCGACCAACAACAAAAATTATGAATTTACTCACTCAGCATCAGCAGGACTCATCATCATTACGCGACTCAGTCACTACTACTTCAGAACCTTTAGCTGAGCTGAAATTATGTGTACTCCTAGGGAGTTCCGAATCTGAATCGAGCCAGTCATTACCTGCCTGCTTAATAAAACCATATATAATAATCCCAATGATAAACATAGCCGGAAAGGAACCAGCAACGGCAGCAGCCTGAAGCGGCTTCATCCCCCCCAGGAATATCAGGGTGAGCGAAAGGCCACCCAAAACCATCGCCCAAAATACGCGATTCCACTTGGCAGGTTCCTCACCCTCCTCCAGCTTTGCTGTCGTAACCATAGCGAGAGTATAGGCAATACTGTTAATAACAGTTGCGGTTGAGATAAATAGCAGCACCAGAATCAGGGGTAAGATGATAAAACTGCCAGGCAATGTGGCAAATATTTCGACAATGGCCCTGGGAACACCATGTGCTTTAATAATTTCCCCCAGATTGAGTACTCCCCGTGTTTGTAAGTCAAGCGTGTAGCTGCCAAATACCGCAAAATAGGTGTATACACAAGTTACCCCCGAAAGTGTCGCACCAAGAACAAACTCCCGTACCGTTCTGCCGCGGGATATTCTGGCAAGATACATTCCTGTGCCGATAGCAAAAGCAGTAAACCAGGCAAAGTAGAAAATTGTCCATCCCTGGGGAAAACCGGAGTTCTGAACCGGATCAGTATATAAGCTCATTCTCATAAAGTTGTTAAGCATTACGCCCAAACTATCAAAGAAATTGTTGAAAATGAACGCAGTCGGACCAACTACTAAAACAAAGGCCAGCAACCCAAAACCCAGCCAGTTCCTAAAGTCGCTTAAGAATCGGATACCTTTATCCAGTCCACCATATACGCAAATGGCGACAATAATTGTCCAGATAATAAGAATTGCCGCATCCAGGCCAAGCGTATGTGGTATACCTGTAATCTTGGTGACAACCTCACTTAACAGCGGTGTCCCCAAACCGATGGAAGTACTAATGCCGGCGATCATGCCAACCATGTAAAAAATGTCAATCACCTTGCCAGCATATCTGCCGCCGAAGTCTCCCAGAACTGCCTGAAAGGCCGCGCTGGGCCTGAATACATCGGTGCCTTGAACAAAGAATATATAGCCAAATACAACACCAATCCCCACATAGACAGCGTAACTGCTTGGCCCCCAATGGAACAACGGGTACGAGGATGCCACGGCCATAGCCTGCGGTGAAAATGGTTCTAAGCCAAAAGGCGGCGAGGATAAATAGAAGTAAAACTCAATGGGAGCCCAGTAAACAATGGCTGCTGTAGTGCCTGCGGAAAATAGCATTCCCAGCCAGCTAAGAGTACTAAACTCAGGTTTATCGCCACCAAAACGTTTGTTGGCAAACTTGCCAAACACAAAATAAAGCACTACTGCAAAGTTAGCTAATATGAAGAGCTCATAGCTCCAGCCCATCGGGCCGGTTAAAAATGCAAATACTTTATTGACTGCGGCAGTGCCTGCCTCGGGATTGGTTATAATAGCTGCACAAATAATACCGACTAATACTAAGGGCGGCCAAAACAATAGTTTATCAATAGAACCATTACCATTTTTCATTCGCCATTCCCCCTACATTTCAATACACAAACCTAAATTATACCCATTCCCCTCTGCGGAGGGGTGCCGCAAAGCAACGGCGTGGCCGGCATAGGATAACCACCCCGCCCTCCCGGCACCCCTCCACAGAGGGGAATGGGGTTTCACAATCTTACTTTCTTTGTTCCATATAGCGCTTCAAAGCAGCGTCTATATCTGCAGGCAATGATGGTTCTGCGTATTCAGCCAACATCTTTTTCCAGCGTGCATTAGCCCGTTGCTCGATGGTTAAACCGTCTTGGTTAACTCTGGCTCTATCACTCAACTGCGCTTGGAAAAACTCTTTGCGGAAATTAGCGAAGGTATGTTTGTTAGTGATATATTCGCCACGGGGACCGACTTCTTTAATAGCATCAAATGCCAACGTATCGTCGCTTACGGTAACGCCCCGGCCAATCCTTCTTACCATCCCCATAATTTCGTCGTCTATCATTAATTTCTCGAAAGATGTACAATTATAAGTATCTAAAATACCGGCAGCATGGAGAATGAAGTTGCCGCCGGCCATTTGAGCCATCAGCAAGGTCATCATGGACTCATAGCCGGCTTGGGCGTCGACCTGTTTGGTGTCGGAAAGAGTGCCGCTTATCCGGCAAGGGAGATTATAATATTTTGCCAGTTGTCCATTGACCAGGGAGAAGAGTGCGCCTTCGGGAGCGCCAATAGATAGATTGCCATAACGCATATCTGTACTGGAACCAGAAGCGGAATAGACAATCGGCGTGCCAGGATTTACTGTTTGAGCCAAAACAATCCCTGCTAAAATTTCCGCATTTTGCACAGCAATGCTCCCGGCAATAGTTGCCGGCGAGGTCGCTCCGGCAAGGCAGAGCGAGTTGATCAATTGAGGCTGGCGGTATTCGGCATAAGCGATGATAGCGCCGGCCATTTTGTCGTCATAGCTAAGTGGCGTCAATGTGCAGGAAATACCAATAATTACAGGCTTATCTTTGATGGCATCTAGGCCGCCATGGGCAATTGCCGCCATTTCAATGCTATCTTTAGCAGCTTCATAGCCCAAAACACTGCCCATAAGCGGTTTGTCACTGTACTTAATTGTGTTGTAAACCATGTCCATATGACGAGTATTGGGATCAGTATCGCCAGGTTCGCAGGAGATGTGGCTTTGAATATCGATATTATCCATCTTATGACATAGTTTTACCAGTTTAATAAAGTCATCTAATGTGCCAGGCCGCCGGCCTTTGTCCAGATCTAAGACGAAAGGCGAGCCATAGGGACCCACAAAGTACATCTGTTCAGTATCAATTTCAACACTTTTTTCCGGGTTGCGGCCATGCAGGGTAAAAGAGGATGGAGTGTGTTTCAATGCCTGTTCTACCATACTTTTTGGAAAATAGACTCTTTCTCCCTCAACTTTAGCACCGCCTTTGGCCAAAATTTCCCTAGCCGGCGCGTAACTAAAGATGACGCCAACTTCCTCCATGATTTTAAGAGAGGTTTCATGGATCTTTACAATTTCTTCCGCTGAAACTGTCTGATATCTCTGCATGTGTTTTATTCCTCCTTAAGAATAGCTCCCCCTTGAAAGTTGAAGCTTGCTATAATTTGTTTACTCTTCATAAAGTCCTTTGCGATGAGCTTTTAAATAGCCCATGCAGTAATCATCGTTTCCTAACAGGGTCGTGCCGGCATAGATAACACCCATCATGCTCTTATCTGTGGGATTCAAAATATACCCGTCCATCCCCAATGTCATGGTCTGAGCCACAAACAACCGATTCAGCACCTTCCGGTTAGGCAGCCCGTACGACACATTGCTTAAGCCGCACATAAAGTGAACTTTGGGATAGTTTTGCTTAATCAGCTTGATGGTCTCCAGCACTTCAACCCCTGCTGTCTGCACGCTGCTTACCGGTTTTACCAAAGGATCAAAATAGATATCATCGTCTTTAACCCCTGCCGCAGTCAATTTACCATACAAGCTGTCCACCACCCGCATACGGTCAGCCGCCGTCTCAGGCATGCCATGATCATCCATGCACAGGGCAACTACCTTGGCTTTATACTTCAATACGAAGGGCAGGATTGCCTCAAACCGTGGACCCTCGTCTGTAATGGAATTAATCATTGGCGTACCGTATTTAGCCAAGGACAAGCCGGCTTCTAGTGCCAAGGGATTCGGGCTGTCTATACAAAGAGGTGCCTGTACAGCTTCCTGAATGGTAGTTACCAGCCACTCCATATATTCCACTTCATTAAAAACCTTATTGCCGCAATTGACGTCAATATAGTTAGCGCCTGCATCTAACTGTTCTCTCGCCACTTGCTGAATATATTGAGCATTTTTCCCCTCAACCGCTTCACTGATGGCCTTCCGGCTCGTATTAATCAGTTCTCCTACGATTAGCACGATGTAACCCCCATATTAATTACTTATTAACTACCATCTCAGCAGCCATTTCCTTACAAGCCACAGCATCAACACAATAACCGTCAGCACCGATTTTATCGGCAAACTCCGGGTATAAGGGAGCGCCGCCAACCAGGACCTTCACTTTATCTCTCAGACCGGCTTCTGTGATCGCATCAATGGTATCCTGCATGGCCATCATCGTAGTTGTGAGCAGTGCGCACATGCCGACAATCTGGGGCTTATGTTCTTTGATTGCCGCTACAAAAGTCTCAGGTGCAACGTCTACACCAAGATCCACTACATTGAAACCGCCGCTTTCGAGAAGCATGACTACGAGATTTTTGCCGATATCATGGAGATCGCCCTTTACCGTTCCCATGACAAAGGTAGACACATTGGCCGAATCCTCCGCGGACAATAGCGGCTTGACAATTTTTAACCCTTCCGACAATGCTTTGGCCGACATCATAACTTCAGGAATAAACATTTCTCCTGCCTTGAACTTGGGCGCAACTATGTCCATGCCAGCCAGCAAACCCTTGCTGACAATCTCCATCGGACTCACGCCGGATGCTATCATACCTTGGGTGATCGTCTTTACCTCAGAATCGTCACCATGATACACCGCTTCAGCTAACTTATCAAAATTACTCATACAATACATACCTCCTATAAATATGTTATTAGTTATGACACAATAATCGCTGAAAATTTACCTCCTATGAATCTTACTTACATTCATAGCTACTGTGCCTTCGCTTTTATCTATTGCATGTTTCATGCCATTCTTGTATGTTGTATTAATATTGCTTATTAAAAAAACAAATTTTATGCTTTTTTCAATAAATTTTTAACAGTAAGCTTACTTTAGGATTCATTTTGAATCATTTTTACTAGTTAACCTCGGACACTTATATAGCAAATTCAATCAATTTAACCAGAGTAACGCTGACTCAATTCACTACTGACAAAGTTCCTTTCACTTGAATAGCAAGAAAAAAGCCATATATACGGCACCATTATTTACTGAATATTCAATAGAAATAAGGCTTGTTAACTAATATAAGAAGCGTTATAATACCACTGAAAGATATTCTTTCAGGTGATGATAATACTGTCATATTTTTTATAAACGTCATGAATTAGTGGTAAGGGGCTGTATTTAATGGCAAAAAAAACTTATGAAGATTTAGAAATTGAAAACCGTTTATTGCATTCCATTATTGATGTGGTATCAGATGGAGTCTATGCGGTGAGCGTTGATGGAACTATTCTTATCTGCAATAAAGCTCATAAAAAAATGGATGGGACAACCCATAACCACGTGGTGGGAAAAAAAGATGTTGACGTATATTACTTGGAGCCTGAAAACTTCCAACGCTATGCTGTAACAAAGAATCCCGAACCCTTGCTAGATCAGTACCTGACCTATACAACGGTCACCGGCAAAAAAGTCGATATTGTCTATAATTCATACCCATTCTTTCATAATGGAGATTTGTCTGCCGTTATCTCAATCGGTAGAGATAAGCCATCAATAAACGAATTGCTTACCATGGTATTAAATTCATTTAACAATAAAAAGTCTAACAGAATCACCAATGGTACCCTTTATACATTTGAAGATATTATCGGTAACAGCGCCGAAATCCAAAAAACCCTAAAACAAGCCCGCAAGGTAGCGCAAAACCAATCTACTGTTATGCTTTTAGGCGAAACAGGCACAGGTAAAGAGTTGTTTGCACAAGGCATACATAATGCAAGTGCATACAACTCTCGCCCATTTATTGCTGTAAACTGTGCGGCGATACCAGAAACTCTAATGGAAAGTCTTATGATGGGAACAATTAAAGGCGCATTCTCTGGAGCCTTAGATACCCCTGGGTTTTTTGAGCAGGCCGAGAATGGAACTTTATTTTTGGATGAGATAAACTCGTTGTCTATTTCTTTACAAGCAAAGTTATTAAGATTACTGCAGGATAAAACAGTTCGACGTCTGGGCGATAATAAGGAACGCAAAATTTCGTGCCGGATAATCAGCGCAACCAACCAGGATTTATTTATTATGGCCCGCAACGGCTCTTTTCGTGAAGATCTTTTATACCGTTTGACACCCGTTATTCTAGATATTCCTCCGTTACGCGAGCGAGCGGAGGACATACCTATGCTCGCAAAAGAGTTTGTATCCCGGTTCAATGATCAACTTGCCATGAATATAAAACTCGTAGCACAAGATTTGCTGCAACTATTCTTCTCTTATCGTTGGCCGGGAAATGTTCGCGAGTTAGAGCATGTAATTGAAAGCGCTATGAGTATGGCTGAAAGCACAGAAGCAATATTATCTAATGAACATCTACCTAGGATTTTAAAGAAAAGACTTATGAGTGATCAAGAAATCACCGGCTTAAGTAATATTAAAGCAACAGCTAACAAATCACTGCCTGAACTTGTACATCAATATGAGAAACAAACCATTGAGAGTGCACTAATACTAAATAATGGCAATGTCAGCCAGTGCGCTATTCAACTAGGTATTACCAGGCAAAATTTGCATTAT
This sequence comes from Sporomusa sp. 246TCP1, assembly GCF_057319775.1. Taxonomy (NCBI): domain Bacteria; kingdom Bacillati; phylum Bacillota; class Negativicutes; order Selenomonadales; family Sporomusaceae; genus Sporomusa; species Sporomusa sp. 246TCP1. The sequence goes on from NZ_CM170492.1 coordinate 4,496,884, forward strand.
CACCTCCGCCGGTTTGGAATTAACTCTGTTTTATATAAAGCCCAATCTATCAGCGATACAACTAATCCCCCTTTACCGTAAGCGTTATGTATGCCGCGCCGGTTCCTGCCGTGAATATATTGCATTAAATAAAAAAGGCTTCCAAATTAGGAAGCCAAATAGTACATCTCTATTAAACTATTAAAGTGGGAAACAGAGACGTGGGTAACATCCCTGCCGCGGATAACAGTACTGACGTGGATAACAGTACCGGCGAGGATAGCAATATCGCCGCGGATAGCAATATCGCCGGGGATAACAGCCAAACCCTATTCCTAACCCCAAACCTGCAATAAAAGGCAGTAGTTGCCTGTCTCCTCTGGCATTCTCTTCATCTTCCCAGTCTTCTTCGTCATCATCCCAATCTTCAATCTCCGGTTCTTCCCAATAAGGGCGTTTTTTATTCGCCACGCAAGCCCCTCCTTTCACGCTTCTTTGTTACATAATATGCAAACATTCTTCATACTGCTACTAAAAGAAAAATCCCGCAACCCCTTATGTAAGGTATTGCAGGATTATATTACCGGTAATAGCCAATTAGAGTTGAATCAAATTCCGTTTTCATTGTAGAAAGATTCCAGCTTTAACCGAATGTCGTGGGCAGTATTCATTTGCAAAACATCTTCCAGCAAACTTTGGCATTTCTCCAATTCCAGCTGGTTTATTGTGTGTTTTACTTTCCTAATCGCGGTCGCCGACATACTAAATTCATCCAAACCCAATGCCAATAGCAGTGGAACGGCCTTAGGATCTCCAGCCATACCGCCGCACATCCCGACGAATTTTCCTTCAGCATGAGCGGCATTCACAATATTCTGGAGAAGACTGATAATGGCTGGATTAAAATGGTCGTATAAGTAGTCAATTTTCTCATTCATCCGGTCAACCGCCAACGTATATTGAACAAGATCATTCGTACCGATACTAAAAAAATCAACCTCTTTGGCAAATTGCTTTGCCAGGATAGCCACCGAAGGCACTTCCACCATGATACCCACTTCGATTTCCTCATCAAAAGAACTGCTTTCCGCTCTAAGCTGCTCTTTGACTTCTTCCACTATGCCTTTGGCAATTCTCCATTCCTCAAGGCTAGATATCATCGGAAACATTATTTTTACCTTACCATAGGCACTCGCGCGCAAAATCGCCCGTAATTGCGTTACGAATAGCGGCTTCTGATCAAGGCAAAGCCGTATAGCTCTATACCCTAAAAACGGATTCATTTCTTTAGGTATCTTCAAATAAGAAAGTTCTTTGTCACCACCAATGTCTAACGTGCGAATGATTACCGGCTTATTCCCCATAACCCGGACAATATCCCGGTACAGTGTAAATTGCCTTTCTTCGTCCGGCAAACTGGCTTCTGACATATATACAAGCTCCGTTCTTAGCAAACCTATGCCTTCGGCTCCTTGTTCCAGAGCATATAGAGCATCTGCTGCCGTACCAATATTCGCCCCAACCTCAACTTGATATCCGTCCTTGGTAATAGCCTTTTGGGATGCATAAGCCGCTAAAGCACTTTCGTCTTTAGCTTCTTTAGCCATTCTCTCTAAATAGATACGAATCGTTTCTTCCTCAGGATTAACAATACACAGGCCAGCCGTGCCATCAACGATAACGGTTTCACCAGCTTGAATTTGCTCAAGTCCCACACTAATTCCAATAACAGCAGGAATACCCAAAGTTTTGGAAAAGATGGCGGTGTGTGACGTTTTACCGCCCTTTTGCGTAACAAAAGCCTGGATATATTTTTTATTAAGCAGTACGGTATCGGTAGGCGCTAGATCATCCGCAATCAGGATAACTTCCTCACGAATATCTCCCAAATCTAATCCTTTTACTCCAGTCAAAGCTGCCAACAGCCGGTTACCGACGTCTCTTACATCAGCAGCCCGTTCCCGCATATATTCATCCGGCATATTTTCAAATATTGACATAACTTTTTTTACAACTTGATCAACTGCTTTTTCGGCTGAAAATAGTTTTTTACTTATTAGCTTTTCCATTTCAGGGCAAAATGTGGGATCTTGCAAAAAGCTTTTCTGCGCCTGAATAACACCTGCTTTTTCAGCACCAACTGTCTGCTGTGCATGCTCAATAAGTTGTTCAATTTCCTGAATGCATTTTTCTTTGGCCTCTGCAAGCCGTTTTATTTCTTGGACAACGTCAGCTTCTGATATATCATTAAATTGCTGATCATGAACACTATGAGCATAGCGAATTACTTTCCCAATCCGAATTCCCTCCGAAACCCCTATACCAGATAATCTGATTTCAGCCATTGCTTTTCACCTTTCAAAAGTTATTCCTCGCCAAATTTATTGTTGACCAACTCCAGGAGTGCTTTTACTGCTAGCTCCTCGTCATCCCCGCTGGCCTCAATTACAATTTTAGATCCATATTCAAAGCCCATGGTCATTAATCCTAAAATACTTTTACCATCAGCTTCCAGGCCTTCTTCATTTCTAACCATAATATTAGCCTTAAATTCATTTGCTTTTTCCATAAACAACTGCGCCGGGCGAATATGAAAACCGGTCTTATTTTGCAATACGCCTTCCACAACGATCATACTGCACCTCCTAAATAGATTGCAGAACTGCATAAAGTTCTACCGATGAATTAACCGCCAATAGCTTTTTCCGAAAATCCTCATGGATTAATTTCCTGGATAAAGCAATTAAAATTTTCATATGCTCGTTCCCGGCATCTTTGTCAGGTACACCGATAAGAAATATAATTTGCACTGGCTTTCCATCCAAAGAATTCCACTCAACCGGGTTAGCCAGTCTAGCGAATGCCAAACCAGCAGCAGCTACACCGCTGGATTTGCCGTGAGGAATTGCCACACCAAAGCCGATACCTGTTGACCCTTTTTGTTCCCGCTCATTCACCGCAGCCAAATAGACCGCCTTATCGTTCACAAATCCAGCCTTTTCCATGCCATCAATCATTACCTGTAAACATTCGTCCCGGCTTGATGCATTTAATTCCAGAAAAACAGTTTCTTCTTTAATAATATTTACTATTTCCACAGCATTGCACCTCCTGTTATTTTAAAAACACTTCTTGCGTCGTTCTATTTATTCACCTTTATACAGACGTTTTATTCTTCTTTACTATACTGATTAATAATGCTGTCACTACGGTTCCAGCAAGAATAGAAAGCACATACATGGCCAAATTACCCACCGCATTGGGAATCAGGAGTACAAAAATTCCGCCGTGCGGCGCTCTTAACGTAGCCCCCAATGCCATCGACAACGCACCGGCAACTGCAGAGCCAGCCATAATGGAAGGAATAATACGGAAAGGATCGGCTGCCGCAAACGGAATAGCCCCTTCGGTAATAAAGGAAATACCCAGCACTCCCGCCGCCTTGCCAGCTTCTCTCTCTTCAACGGAAAATTTCTTTGGCGCAAGAACAGTAGCCAGCCACAAACCAAGGGGAGGAGTCATCCCTGCAGCCATAACAGCGGCAATAGGTCCATACAGACCGCTTCCAAGCAGCCCAATCGCAAAGGTGTACGCCGCTTTATTTACCGGCCCACCCATATCAAAGGCCATCATTGCCCCCAAAAGCAAGCCCAGCAAACTTGCATTCCCTGTGCCAAGATTGGTAAGCCAACCGCTAAGTCCGTCCATAACAGCTTTCATTGGACTACCAATCACATAAATCATCAGCAAACCAACAATCGCACTGCCAAAGAAGGGAATAATCAATATTGGTACCAGGCCGGCAAAGTTTTTTGGCAAATTAATGTTCTCTTTCATCCATTTTGCAACATAACCTGCCAGAAATCCGGCAATAATCCCGCCCAGAAAACCTGCTCCAACCTTAGTTGCCAGCATCCCGCCAATAAGCCCTGGAGCAAGACCAGGCTTTTCCGCAATCGAAAATGCAATAAAACCTGCAAGTATCGGAACCATCAGAGCAAACGCCGCACCGCCACCGATATCCATCAGTGCCGCCGCCAACGTTCCCTGTTGTTTAAAAGCTTCAATGCCAAATAGGAACGAAAGCGCAATCAGCAAACCACCGGCTACAACGAGCGGCAACATATACGACACACCTGTCATCAGATGTTTGTACGGTCCTGTCATTTGCGTTTTTTTTGTTTCTTTGCTTTGTGCCTCCTGGTCAACAAAATTCTGTTCAGAAGGCTTCCTGGCTAACGCTTGGTCAATCACACTCTTGGGATCTTTAATTGCTTCCCCAATGGCAACCTTTACAACCGGCTTACCGGCAAAACGAGATTCTTCTACATCTGTAGCCGCGGCAACAATAATAGCATGAGCTGCGGAAATGTCCTCTGACGTTAATTCATTTTCAATTCCTACTGCACCACGGGTTTCAATCTTGATCTCAACGTCTTTTTCCTTCGCCGCCTGCAGCAGAGCCTCAGCAGCCATATAGGTATGAGCTATACCTGTCGGACAAGCTGTAACCGCTAGAATCTTTTTCACATCAAACCCTCCCCTTCATTTTAGAATTTGTTGACGTTACATTCTTTCGACTTGTACTTTATTCAAAAATTGTTGGACTTCTACCAGTGAACATACCTGTGTACCCGGTTTGGAAGCTGTTATCGTCCCTGCGGCAGTAACCCACTGCGCTGTTTCCGCCAAAGAGTGCTGATTTAGCAGCGAATAGGCCAGCACTGCAACCATTGAATCCCCTGCCCCTACTGTACTTTGGGGTACTATAGAACCAGTCCTTACTCGATAGGTTTCCTCCCTGTCCAGGATAATGGCGCCTTGCGCACCCATGGAAACAATGATAAGCTCAATACCCTTTTCCATAATCTTTCGGGCTGCACGAATAATGTCCTGATCATCTGCCATTTCGCGACCTGCTAATTTTCCCAACTCGTGAATATTAGGCTTAATTGCAAAAGGTGCTGCCTGTATCCCGGCGAAAAGAGCCTCATCATCTGCATCCAAGATGGTTTTCACATTTTTACTCTTAGCGATTGCCGTCAATTCGCGATAAATACCATACTCGACGTGAGGCGGCAAACTCCCGCTCAAAACTAGATAAGAAGCACCTTCCAGGAGTTTTGCAAGCTGAATCTTAAAAGTATTTATTTCTTTTTCCCCTACCGCAAAACCAGCCTCATTGATTTCAGTTGTAATATTGGAACTGGCATCAACCACTTTCAAATTTGTTCGCGTTTCACCGGATATTGTCAAAAAGTTAGCAGTGATTCCTTCTAAAGCCAGATATTGCAGCAGGGTTTGCCCTTGAGCACCAGCAATCAATCCTGCGGCAGTAACATTTATACCAAATTGCTGTAACACTCTGGCGACATTAATTCCCTTGCCCCCCGGGTCCATTCGTACACTTTGTACGCGATTCAATCCGCCAACTTGCAGCTTATCAACAATTACTGTTTTATCAATTGCAGGATTTAAGGTAACCGTAACTACATATGGTTTCAAACTAATCGCCTCCTATGGGGTTACTATGCAAACCTGAACACCTAATTTCTCCATTTTATCAACTACAGCCTGTGTTACTTTATCATCAACTATACAGGTATCAATTCTTGATACCTCCGCAAATTTAGCAAAGGCTACCTTCCCGATCTTTGTATAATCTGCTAATAAGAAAACTTGTTTGGCTATATCAATCATCTTAGTTTTTGTAGCTGCTTCCACAATATTCGGAGTTGTTAGCCCCTTATGCAGATCCAGTCCGTTTGTTGCCATGAACGCCTTCTCCACCTGCAGCATACTAAGAGAACGCTCCGTAATCGGGCCGACCATCGCCAATGTATTTTGCCGCAACGTTCCACCAGTAATAATAACCTCTATCCCTTCCACTCCCTGTAGCTCCTGAGCTAATATAAGCGAGTTAGTTACAACCTTTAAGTTAGCGAACCTTTTCAGCTCTTTAGCTAAATAGGCAGTTGTAGTTCCTGAATCAATTACTAAGGTATCTCCATCCTGAATAAACTCTGCGGCCTTTCTGGCAATACTCTCTTTTTCCTTTTGGAATTGATCTTCTTTTTCTATAAAAGTTGGTTCAAAATTGACAGTCTCCAGACACACAGCACCACCATGGGTTCTTTTTAAGAGTTTTGCATCCTCTAATTCCTGCAAATCCCTGCGAATTGTTGATTCCGATACCTGGAATATTTTGCTGAGCTGTTGTACAGAAGCCCTTGAATACTCCTGTAGATATTCAACAATCTTCAACTTGCGTTCTTCCTCATATAACATGTTTACATCCCCATTTTTTCCACGCTAATCCTTTTTGCTCATTTATGATTGTTTGTTCTTGTATATGATTATATTCTGATTATTCTCAACTGTCAATATCTTATCTATAAATATATAAAAAAGACAGTAGATGGTGCATCAATCTGAGCTGCACCATCTACTGTCTTTTTTATCTTTTAGCGCCCCTAAACTTCTCAACCGTACATTACTTTCAGCCATGAATATACGGCAGTGCATCACGCAGTTATAAAACACCTTTTTGGGCCAATACAGCCTGTGCTTCAGACCTCCAGGCCGTTAAGTGCCAGGCAAAAATTACTGCGCCAAGCAGTACCAGCACACCGCCAATGATAAAGGTAGCCGCAGTCCCAATCAGACCTGCCATATGACCGGCAAGCAAACTGCCAATTGGCCCAATACCACCAAAAGACAATACATATAGACTCATCACCCGTCCACGCTTATCCTCATCTACCAGCGTTTGCACAATCGTATTGGTTGAGGCCAACTGGGCAATCATTCCAAAACCCATAACAAGAGCAATACTGAGCGATATCCATAGTGTTGTTGATAGCGAAAATCCGATTAATCCCACCGCAAAAACAATTGAAGTTGCTGTAATGACTTTTTCAATACCTACTATCGTTTTGCGGGAAGCTAAAAAAATGGTACCCATAAGCGCACCCAGGCCGAAGGCCGCCATTAACCAGCCTAGTGTCTCTGAGCCACCGTGGAGCACTTGTCCGGCAAATAGCGGCATCAGCGGCAAAACAGGAAAACCCACTAAACTTACCAGCACCAGTAGTAAAAGCACCATCCGAATAGGCAGCAGCTTATAGGTATAAACAAAGCCTTCCTTCAAGCCTTCCAGAATATTTTCCGAATCAACTGCCGGCGTCTGCGGCCTTGTCAGCTTTATTGCCAATAGTGCCCCGAGGATGGCAATATAACTCAGCCCATTAAACAAATAACATAACCCCTCACCAAAGACAGCAATCGCCAGTCCTGCCACTGAAGGTCCAATAATCCGTGCACCATTAAACATCGCAGAATTTAAGGCAATAGCGTTAGGCAAATCCGCCTTGTCTTCCACAATCTGAGCAACAAATGCCTGCCGGGCCGGCATATCAAATGAATTAATCATCCCTAGTATCATGTTAAGCACAACAATCTGCCATACCGCAATTGTACCGCTAAATACCAGTGCGGCCAATGCTAGTGCCTGCACCATGCTTAATACCTGCGTCCAAAGGATCACCCGATATCTGTTCCAACGGTCTAAAAATACCCCTGCAAGCGGAATGAGCACAACTCCTGCAATTTGGCCGGAAAAATCAACAGTACCCAATACCTCTGGTGACTGTGTCAAACGATATACCAACCAAACAGTTGCCGTCCGCTGCATCCAGGTACCAATAAGCGACATACCATGGCCAAAATAAAATAATCGATAATTGCGATGTTGTAACGCCCGAAAGGTTTCTTTCATAGCTTATCCCCTATTATTCTCCAACTAATGACGTGCGTGCGTTTTCTGGTACTCCGAAGGTGTTACCTGACAAGTTTTCCAGTCATAACCGGCATTAAAAATTATTCGTGATAAAATTCTTTTATCCTGCCGAAATGTATCATTGGGAGACGCCTTATGGCATCTCCCAATGAATACACTGCCTTTATTTACTTCACATTCGCAGTTTCGCCCTGATCGCCCTGACAATCTCGCGGGCAAACGGACCCAGGTCATCATCAGCGTAGGCTTTCACTATCCCGGCAGCCACCTGACGGATTGCGCTTTTTATTACATCCGCATTGGCATAAGGCTGGCAGCGCAATGTTTCTTCAATAAGCACGGCAGCTGTCAAGGCCTTTTCGGCCGCCTGCGTATTTATATAGGTTACAATATCCGCATTACCAATAATAATTTTGCCTACCGGCGCAAAAATCTCCTGTACCAGTAACGCCAGTTCGGCGGGCTTTTCATTTACGATAATAACCGGCTCGGCGCCTAATGCCATTTCACTGGCCTGAGCAACAAATTTAGCCCCAATACAGACGACCTGTTTTGCTGATGCTGATTCCAGCGCATGCTGGGCTACATTTGTAGCAACATTAATGATAGTTACTGGCTGGTGCAGTTGGTTAAAATCTTTTATCAAACTGATGACCTCCCTGTCAGGGACTGCCAGAATAATCGTTCCCAATTCAGCTAGTTCTTCCAGATTGGCTGCAGGCAAAACTCCCAGTTCCTCCGCTACCGCCTGTAGTCGGCTATCCTCACGGTCAAAGATTTTCAGTTTCACATGGCCGGCTAACTTCCCTGCCAATACTTTGCCCATTCGGCCAACGCCAATTAATCCGATATGCCTCATTCTTTTCAGCCACCCCATCCATTGTAAGGTTACATTTCCTGTCTTATGCTCATACAATATAGTAAGCTTCTTGTAATATATGTTTCCAGACGCTAGGTGGTGCAAAGCCTGTTTTAGAATTTAACTTCTATTTTACAAAATGCTAACATACTCCCTCAACTTTGCCCGTACAATTAAATATATAGGCAGACCACTTAACTATTTACCGTTTTTTACTCAGTTATGTTTAGATAAGAAGGGGGATTGCTTTTTGATTAAGTACTATGTGTTAGACACCAATGTGTTGTTACACTCTCCCTATGCGATGACTGCTTTTAACGAACACACGGTAATCATTCCCGAGGTAGTGCTGGAAGAACTTGACCGATTCAAATCTGAAACCAGCGAACGCGGCACCAATAGCCGCTTGGTCAGCCGGATGATTGACAATTTCCGAACCCAGGGCAATCTTATGACTGGTGTCACACTCAATGAACAAGGTGGACTAATGCGCATTGAAGCCAACCACCTGGATACCCCAATGCCGCCGTACTGGGAGAAAGGAAAGCATGACAACCGCATTTTGCAAGTATGTAAAGGTCTGGCTGAAGACAATCTGGACACCATTTTAGTCAGCCGTGACACCAACATGCGAGTAAAAGCCTCCATTATAGGCATTCACGCCGAAGACTTCCGTAACGAAAAAGTAGCCAGTGTCGAAGAACAGTATACTGGCCGCGCTATAGTATATACCTCTTCCGGAATTATCGACACTTTTCATCAAGACGATGGCAATGTTTTAGACCCTGACAAGCTCCAGGTTTTTGATGAAGCCAGCCATAGAATGACCCCTATTGAGCTTGCAACCAATCAATTTTTGTTAATCCGTTCTACAGATAATGACCGTCATACTGCGCTTGGGCGTTTTGACGGACAAAAAGTCGTGCAGTTACAGTACCGGAGTCGCAATCCTTTTGGCGTTTCGCCGCGCAATGTCGGTCAGGTATTCATGCAAGAATGCCTGATGCTGAGCGCGGAAGAAGCGCCACTTGTTATTATTAAAGGTCCGGCCGGCACAGCCAAAACCTTCTATTCGCTGGCTGTCGGACTATACAACCAGCTTGACTGCCGCCCCCGTGCCTACCATCACCTATTAATCTGCCGCCCCAATGTACCAATGGATGAGGACCTTGGCTTCCTCCCCGGCTCTGAGCAGGACAAAATTGATCCGTACATGCGGGCCATTCGCGACAACTTATTTACCCTTATGTCCAGTCATAACATAACCGATCCCAAAGAAATCGAGCAAGCTGAAGACACCGTACAGATGCTGTTTGACAAACGGATTGTGCAAACCGAAGCCCTGGCTTATCAGAGGGGACGCTCACTCCAAAAATACTGGATTATTCTTGACGAAATGCAAAACTCCACACCCCGTCAAGCCAAAGGAGTCATTACCCGCCCCGGCCTGGGCACCAAGATTATCCTCCTCGGCGACCCGGAACAAATTGACCATCCCTTCCTCGACAGCCGCACCAACGGCCTGGTCTATGCAGCAGAAAAAATGAAAGGCAGCAACCTCTGTTTTCAAGTAACCTTAAACCATGACGAATGCGAACGCTCGCCACTGGCGGCTGAAGCGTCTCTGAGGCTGTAACTGCGAACAGGCACCAAGCTCAATTGAGCCTGGTGCCTGTTTTTATCAAGTTGGTGAGCTTACGGAAGTTTCTGATAAAGAACAACACAATTCTTAGCCATACTTTTGCCTTTATATAAAGCTTCATCTGCATTTTTAATACTTTCATCAAAGCCTAAATTTCGATCTAACTCTGCCACACCCAGCGTTATTGTCACCGACAAATTCTTTTCATCATAACGAAAATTGGCCGTTTCGATAACTTTCCGTATTCTTTCAGCAACAATCAAGCCCCCTGTCAGATCAATATCAGGCAGCATCAGCAAAAATTCTTCGCCACCCCAGCGCGCTATGGCATCTTCTTCCCGCAAAACTGAGCTCATTATATTGGCAACATCTTTGAGCACCAAATCACCACAGTCGTGTCCGTAGGTATCATTTATTCGTTTGAAATTATCAATATCACCTAAAATAAGCGTTGTCTTGCCCTTACTTTGCGCCAGGCGGGCTGCTTCCGCTTTGACCCGTTTGGTCATACACCACCGGTTTGATAAACCTGTTAAAAAATCTGTCATAGCAGTAGTCTCAATTTTTGCCAGCGTCACATTCAATTTCTCATTCCTGGCTTCTAATTCCTGAGCATATTTCAGCAAAGTTTCCTTGGATTTTTTCAGGTCCAGATGTACCTTTATCCTTGCACATAATTCAGGAGAGTAAAAAGGTTTTGTTATGTAATCCTGTCCTCCGGCCTCAAATCCCTTAACTACATTTTGCGAATCCGATATGGACGTAATGAAAATTACGGGAATATCAGCAGTCGCTGGCTCTGCTTTAAGTGCCTTGCAAACAGATAGACCATCGATTCCAGGCATGATTATATCCATCAGAATCAAATCCGGCTTCTTTTCTTTAGCCAATTCAAGCGCAAGCTGGCCGTTAATTGCCTCCAATATTTCATATTCATCGCCAAGAAATCTGCGAATTATTTTAATTTCCACCAGGCTATCATCGACAATTAAAATCTGCGACATATTTCCTCCTATTTCAATGCTCGAAAAAGTTCAATATATCTGCTAATGCGTTAGCCTTATTTTCTATTTGTGTAGAAGTAATCCTATCAACGAATTTCTTATCATTAGAAATCCCCTTAACTATACCGCAATTGTTTTCGATTGCCTCAATCAATTCATTAATCTTTAGCAGTAGTTGATCATCCAGCCTCGTCATGGTTCCAAAGTCAAGCAACACCCGCAGCGGCGTATCATTAAGATGCTCTTCCAATTCCAAAAATAAAGTCTCACAACTAGTCAACGTAATACTTTGGTTTATGAATATATGCAGCAAGCTTTTGTCCGCAATACTAATAGCATAAGGAGGTACAACTTTTTTTGCATCATCTTCTAATAGAGCTAACGAATCCTCAGTCTGTTTCAGTTTTCGCACACATTCTATATGTTTTTGCAGATTAAATTCCTGCTGCAAAACATTGTTCACTACAGTCGCTACCGTCTCTTTACGAATAGGTTTTACAATAAAATGCCTGGCTCCCCGTTCCAGTGCGTCAATAATTCCCTTGCGCACCTCCATGGAACTTACTACTACAATCCTGGCCTCGGGATCAACAGCAATGATTTTAGAGATAACTTCGGCTCCACCCAGACCCTCCATTGTCAAGTCCATAGTCACCAGGTCCGGGTGCAAATTAGTATACTCTACAAATGCCTGCGTACCATTAGCAGCCTCGCCAACTACCATATGTCCTAATTCTGTTATAATTTCCCGTAGAAGCTTACGTGCTACAGCTGAATCATCCACAATCAACACTCGCGCTGATTGTTGTTTGTTACCTGCTTGCAAACTAGCATCGTTATCATAAGTTTCTTTCAGACGGCGGATAAGTTCTATCTGCTTTTGCTTGTCAAATGTTTGCTGAAGAACATTATTCAACACAGCCATGACCTTATCCTGAGAAACAGGTTTTATAATAAAATGTCTGGCCCCTTGTTCCAAGGCATCGATAATAATCCGATTATCCTGCCGTGCACTGACTACAATTATTCGAGCATCTGGAAATTCAGCAAGAATTGCAGCAGTAGCCTGAATTCCATCGCTGCCAGCCATTGTCAAGTCCATGGTCACTATATCCGGGTTCAGCTTGGTATACTCCCTGAGAGCCTGGATTCCGTCAATAGCTTCACCAACGACATTATGCCCAAGTGCTATCATAATGTTGGACAAACTCATTCTGGCCACAAAAGAGTCATCGACAATAAGTATACGAGCCATCTTATCTCCACCTTTTTTTAGTTTACGCTCGGTTCTGCAAGACATCGCGCAAACTATCAAGCAGTCGTATCCGGTCAAGCTTATATTCATACTGGTCAAATCCTGCCCTTAGTCCTTTTTCTTTATTGGACTCTCCCGTTAGAGAAGTAAGAGCAATCACCGGCAAATGCCGCAAGGTTTCATCGGCACGAATGGCACGCACCAGTTCAATTCCAGTCATAATAGGCATTTCGATATCGCTTACTACCGCATCTATTTTACTTTGCAGCAATTTATCTAAAGCTTCACGTCCATTCTCAGCAGTAACCACCGCATAGCCGTCACTTTCCAGATAGCTTTTAACAACTTTCAAAAAAAATGGCATGTCTTCTACAAGTAATACTGTAATTTTTCTAGCTTTAATCGTTCCATCGGAATGACATCTTTCACCAATTCTTTGGCAATCGGAGAGCCGATTATAATATTCAGGAGCTGCGGTAACAAATAGTTCATGCATATTTACTAACGTGACTATGATATCATTAATCAGTGCCGACCCCAGAATACCTGTACCGCAAACCCCATCTTTATCTAATGATATCTTGGTAAAAACAGTATCCCGAATGTTCTCGGCAATAATCCCAATCGAGTATTTTACCCGCTTCGGCAGGATGACATACACTTTGGCAAGTTTATTCTTACGCTTGGAAATAGGCAAATAGTGCTCCGGCCAGATAACTCTAGTTGTCTGCCCTTGAAAGGTAACATAATATTTTGCGCCAATTTTTTGCAGCCGTGACAGTTCTACTTCTTCTACTCTTGACACCATTGCCAAATCTATCCCGAGCATTTCACCGCCTGAACATTGAAACAGTAATAAATATTGCTTGTCTTCGTCGCTGGTCTTGTTCTCCCGGACATCCATGGGCAAAGCCGTATCCTCTGCAACTAAAATTCCTGCACGAAGCCTAATGCTTTCCGTGTCAAGGATCATTGCAATACTGCCATCGCCAAGAACTGTCATACCGGAATAAAGACCGCAACTGCCAAGTGCAAGTGAGAGAGGTTTTACCAATATTTCTTCGTTATCATAAACAGCATCGACTGCCAGACCATAAACCAGATTACCCGATTTAACTATTAAAACGCGCAGGATTTCATCATTCTGACTAAGATAGTCATAATTCTTCTCTGGGTCAGGCGTGCTGTTGGCAGTAAGTATTTCCCCAAGTATAACGAGCGGCATTAGGCGCCCCCGCAAATGCAGCACTGGCCGTTTATTCACTATTTCGATCCGTTTTTCACCGGTTTCACCAGGTTGGATCAGCAGCAACTCCCGTACATTAGCTTGGGGTATAGCGAAAGTCTGCTTCTTTGCCACCACAAGTAAAGCGGAAATAATAGCCAGTGTTAGCGGTAAAACCAAGCGCACTGTGGTGCCTATACCTAATTCAGAGAAAATTTCAATCTTACCGCCCAATTTCTCTATATTAGTCTTTACCACATCCATACCAACACCGCGTCCGGAAAGGTCTGTGACCTGATCTGCAGTAGAGAAGCCTGGCGTCATAATAAGATTGAACACCTCAGCTTCACACATTTCATCAATCTTTTTTTCGCTAACAACTCCACGTTGCACCGCTTTAGTCTTTACTTTTTTGCAATCAATGCCGGCGCCATCATCACAAACATCAATAATTACTCGCCCGTTCTCATGGTGAGCCCGTAAATCTAAAGAACCTGTAACCGGCTTATTATTCATCTCCCGTATTTCCGGTGCTTCAATACCGTGATCAAGTGCATTACGTACCAAATGGGTTATCGGATCAGCCAGGGCCTCGATAAAAGAACGATCCAGCTCAACATTCATTCCCTGCAGGCCCAAATCAACCTCCTTGCCAACTTTACGGGATAAATCGCGGACAATACGCGGAAATTTATTAAAAATATTGGCAATCGGCTGCATTCTGGTTTTCATAATTTTTTTTTGCAACTGCGTAGTCAATTCATCAATATCGTTTGCTACTACTTCCAACTGCGCTACCTGCTTACCCTGATCCTGAACCACTCTGAGCAATTGATTACGCCTAAGAACCATTTCTCCTGCTAAAGTAAGCAAGTCATTCAATAAACCAACATTCACTCGAACGCTATCTTCGATAATAAATTCATGGAATTTCTCACTGCGATTACTCAATCCTGGCTGCTGTGCAACAACCGTTGCCCCGCTACCATCAACAGGCTGAACCTCCAGTAAGTTGCCTGGTGCCTGAAAAGTTGACACTGGCGCTTCCACCGTTTGTTCGTCACTGCTTGTAAGCTGGTTCCATAAATCCCAGGCCGAAGGTTTTTCCGAACAAGAAGACGACTGATCCGGATGTTGTTGTAAACTATTTAAAATGTTTTTAATCGAGGCCACAGTGTCAGTCGTATCATAATTCTCACTGTCTGCCAGGTTATTTATTAGTCCCTTCAATACATCAGCAGCCACAAGTAAAACATCTACCATGTCCGCGCTGACTTCGATCTGCAGCTCTCGAAATTCTCCAAATACATCTTCCATGACGTGAGCTAGTTCTACAATCTTGTTTAGTTCAAAAAAACTAGCAGTACCTTTAATGCTGTGAGCGGCACGAAAGATCCCGTTGATAGTCTCGTAATCACTTTCTCCTGCTTCCATACGCAAAAGACCTGCCTCAATTGACGCAATATGGGCCTTTGCTTCAAGGCCGAATTCATCCAAAAGGCTACTGTCTAGTTCCAAGCTGATCACCTGCCACAACCAGAATTGTTCTTATACTTTGAATTTATCTACTAGCGCCTTCAATTGGTTGGCCATATTTTCAGCATCAAAAGCACACTCACTCACCGTAGAAGCTTTCATTGCGGTATCTGCAACCGCTTTATCCGTTTCTTGTATACTTTGGGCTATATCCTGATTACCTCTGGCCATTTCCTGAGTGGCGTACGAAATGTTATTCGTCATCAAAGCCATTTCTTCCGTTTTTTTGGCCACATCATCAGCCATCTTATAAATATCAGCGGTGGTATGGAACATATCGTCAACATTTTTCGCTGCTTCCATCGCCGTTTGCGCAACATGCGCACTTTTGGTAGCGATAACAGCCACTTCTTTACTTATCGTTGTCCGTTTGCTCATTTCTGTAGCTACAGCCTCAATAACATAATCACCTTGCGGCGATTGTTCACTTACAGCTGAGGCAATCGCCTGCGTTATATCCATAGTTTCATCAATGACTTCCGTGATTTTCCCTACTACGGCTATCGCCTCATTCATATCACTTTGCATCTCTTCGATTTGCCGCGCAATATACCCGGCTTCTTCGGTTGTCCTTTTGGACAGTTCTTTTACTTCCCTGGCAACCACAGCAAAGCCTTTTCCGGCTTCACCGGCACCAGCCGCTTCAATAGTGGCATTCAGCGCCAGCATATTGGTTTGTTCCGCTACTGTGCGTATAATGCCGACAATACTGTTGATCTGTTTCGATGAACTATTCAGCTTCCGGATAATATCATTAGTTTCACAAGAGCGTTTTTTAGCTTCCTCCGTAATAGTAATGGATCGTTTACAGGATACCGCCACCTCCTGAGCGAAAGCCGCAACTTTGCTTATGCTTTGCGAAACATCTTCAATCAGAATACTAACCTGTTTCACTTCTTCAGCTACCCGCTCCGACGCATTAACTGCATCTTTCGCGATGGTTGACACTTCGCCGGCCATCTTGTCAACTGCCTCAACATTATGATTGACCTGTTCTACAGAACTGGCATTTTCCTCCGCACCGGCAGAAATCTGTTCCACATTTGCACTTATCATGCTAACAGTAGCACTCATTTCCTGCGTATTTGCCGCCACCTGCGACGCAGTATCAACTAATTTGCTTGAACTGCTTTGCAGTGCTGCCGTCGAACTATGAATATCATCTATCATTGCGCGAAAATCATTTACCATTTTGTTAAAACCGCCGGCCAGCTTCGAAAACTCATCATTTCCCGAAACCGTTGCGTGTACGGTAAGATCACCTTGTGCCAGCAATTCCACTTGCTGTGTTAAAATATCCAGAGGCCTTGTAATACGGCGGGCTACAACAAAGGTTACCGCTATTACCATAAGAATAGATACTACTGTTATACTAATAAACAGCCATTTCATATATGTCAGTGACTGAAAAATAATTGCCTGTTCAACATTGATGCACAAAGTCCATTGCGTAGATGGGATTTGTTTATATACCATAAGCATATCTTTGCCGTTTTCCCGATAATATCTAATCCCTTGTTCTTTCCCCAATATTCCTTTTACCTCTTTAGAAATTTCCTGCATTTTTTCCGATTCGAACAGATTACTTGACACCATATCAGTATCTGAATGAGCTAAGATAACCCCTGTTTTATCAACTAAAAAAGCATACCCTTGCCCCTCTAAACTAATTCCCCTTATATTTTCATCCATCTTTTGCAGTAATATATCTGCGCTTACTACGCCTAAAATTTGTCCGGAGGCTAACTGACAGGGAAGCGCAACCGATACCTCCATTTGTTTTGTTTTAGCATCAGTATAAGGATTAGTAAAAATCGTTTTTTTCTCTCTCATAGCATCCTTATACCAGCTGCGTGTACGCGGGTCATAACCTGCCGGTGGTACCCAGCCGTCGCCACTTACCAGTTTGCCATCTACTGAACCAAAGTAAACGTCATTCACTTCTCCGTCCACACTCTTATACCCCTGCAGCATTGCAGCTGTAATTTCATAGTTGCCCACAGCCTGGATAGTTCCGGCTGTAATTTCAACCTCTTTCATTTTAGACACTAACCAACCATCAACTTTATTAGCATGTGCATTTATAGTTGCCGTCATTTGCTTTTCAATATTCTCGGAAATGCGATCTTTCGTAAAAAAGTAGCCCGCACTTGAAGCAATTAACAGAATAATCGCCGACAAAACCGAAAAAATCAACACCATTTTCGTTCTGATGCTCATATCTAATCCGCCCCCTAAAGCCACCAAATTCTTCGCAGAATCATTTTGAGTTTTTCTTCTGTAAATTTTTGTCCTTTCTTATCAAAAAATAAATAAATTTCTTCAAAAACCATATTTTAGTACATTCTTTAAATAAAAGCAAACTCCTGCAACACTCATAAAAGAAAAAAGACTGGCCTGTGCCAGACTTCTCACTGCTTTCTAGTCTAAAGCAGTCTAAAAATCGCCATACCCACTCCCACCAGCCCGCCAATAATGACCCCGTTAATCCGAATCCAGTCAAGATCTTCTCCGGCCTTATCTTCAATAAACTTGTTAAGATCCTCGTCCGAAAGCTTGTTTAACGCCCGGCTGGCTATTTTGCCAATAAGCGCATGCTCCTGGTCGACAACCTTCAGGATCAGACTTTTTAAATAATCCTCAGCCTGGTTTTTCAGTGCCGCATTTTCTTTAAACTGCTGCCAATAGCTAGCAGCCTGAGCGGTTAGCCAGTCTACTACATAGCCCCGGTAGACTGTCGGCTGCGCACAGGCTGTCAATACTGCCTCAGCCAAAGCTCTCAGTGGTTCCGCAAGTTCAATGCGGTTTAATAACTCATCTTTCCAATTATCAATCGTCCTTTTCCATTCCGGTGTTTCCAGCCTTACAACAACTTTTCCCAGTTCCTCCTGAAACCAAAGGCACACCGGATGTTGCTCATCCGCAAGTTCATCCACTGCTTTGATCAGCTCTTGATGCAATACATCAGCAGCATCTGTCAGGTTAATTCCGTCGGTCATCTCCAAGAACCCGGTAATCAATCCTGACAACCAATTCGTGTTAGCGGTCTTTTCTATTATTTGTTCTAAATACCGGTAAATAGCATCTCTAGTTTCAGATTGACGTACCAATACCGTCAGTTTATCCACAATGACACCATAGATTTCGCGGTCTTTTCCCTGCTGCAGCGTCCAGGTGATACCTGCAGTTACATAAGGCACCAGCGACTGGCGTTTCAACAGAAGTTTAAACACCCGCTCCCCCAGTTTGGCGATAGCAGTCGGATCAATGGTTTCTGCCAGTTCAATGATTACTTTTTCAATGCCTCCCTTAACTATTGGCCGCATCGCGGTGCTCTGGCTATAGGCAAATATTTTATCCAGCAGGTTAACCTGATTAAGCCGTGCCTTTATGGCCTGCTTACTAAGAAAATCCTGTTCAACGGCCCGGGAGAGTGCACTAATAACCCGTTCCCGGTTACGGGGAATCAGCGCTGTATGATAAGGAAAACCAAGTGGCCGCCGAAATAGTGCTGTCACGGCGAACCAGTCGGCAACACCGCCTGCCAGACTAGCTTCTGTAATAGTCAACAAGCCAGTTACCATACTACTGCCTGGATAACTATATTTTAGCGTCAACGCCAGCGCAAATAAGCCTGCGGCAGCGGCCAATACAGCATTCGCCCGCCGTTTCACCGTTTTCATAATTTCACCCCTACCACATAGCTAATAAAAAATAGCAGCATTCCAACCAGACCACCGACAACCGAGCCATTGATTCGTATCATCTGCAAATCATCAAGCACTTTATCCTCAATATACACCACCAACTCATCATTACTGAAGCTTTCTAGATAAGTATTGACAATTTGCCCGATCTGTCCATGATTTTGGCTAACCCAACGTGCCAGTAAAACAGCCACATAGCGATCAACCCAAGCCATTTTTTGTTCGTCAGCCGCAGCGTCGTCTGCCAACTTTGCCAGTTGTTTTACCACCCATGTGACCCAGCCCACGGTAAGTTCTGGCTGGGACGCCGGCAAATCAGCCACGTGTTCGGCCAACTTTACCAGTAAGGGACGTAACACAGCCTCAGCCTTTGCTGCCAATACTGAATCCTGCTGCAAACCACTGGCAAATTCAGCCAACCAGGCCCGTAAACTCAAACGCAGCGGTAGTTCCCGCCCAGACTCCAATTCTTCCAGCAAGCTGACAAGCTTGTCCTGAATTAAGGCCGCTACGGTCATGGGATCAAGATTTAGGAGGTTTTCTATTAGCCAACCAACCAGCTTACGCTGATTATTCCTGGACGCATATGCATTCAATGCCTGAGTATATATACTGGCAATCAACTCGGTTAGGTATGGCTCGCCTGCCATATGTTTTATTTCAGCAATGGCCAACTCAATTATTTTATCAGCAAAGCCTTGGGCAAGAGACCATTCCAGGGCTTGTCCGGACAGCGGTGCCAGCCTTATTTTATTCTGATGCTCTTGCAGCAGTAACTCCAGCGCTGGGGATAGCTTGACAGCATCCATCGCATAGACGGCTTCCCTGGCCACACCACCTGCTAAAGAGTAGAGTTGCTGTCTGGACTCAGTTTTATTGACATAGCTAAGCACCAGCCGGGCTATCCCCGCCTTTTCCAGCGTTTCCTTAATATTCGCTGCTGTTACAATCTCTTCCTCAACCATTATCACAATGGCCTTAAAGATGCGATCCCTGTTTTTAGGGATAATCGCTGTCCGGTAAGGAATGGATAACGGTTTACGAAATAGCGCAGTTACCGCATACCAGTCGGCTAAACCCCCTACCATAGCAGCCCCAAAACCGCTGTGAATCAAGCCGCCCCAGAAGCTATACTGCAGCGGATAGCTTAAAGCAAAACCAGTTGCAGCCCCAATCAAAGTCAACCCTGCTTTATAAGCATTATTAACAGTCAACCCAGCACCTCTTGTTCTTAAAAATCTATTACTAATACTACACGCTTAAAGCATTGTTACCACTGATTTTTGCCAATTATTGAAAGCCAGCACGTAGCCGGCCATTTCGTGAGCTTAGACGATATGGCAGCCTGTCAGTACCTATTAACTGCCACTACACTAGCATGCCAACTACATCGTCCTTTGCCATACCGCCTAGAGTGAAGTACAATAAGATTAATCTAATAAAGGAGTTGAGACAATGTCAATACTATACTGGTTATGGCATACAATTACCGGCTGCCCTGAAATCCATTTAGATCACACCATGTATGGCACTACCCACTGCCGCACCTGTGGACGAGTTACTTTTGTCTCAGACACTCTCCCCAAAATTACCCGGCTCAAAATGCCAAACCGCCGTCATCACCTTAGCTACCGGTGAAATTACCCCGGTTTACCGGGGTATTACATATAAGCCTATACGATCAGCCTTTTGGTCATTAATCGTACAGCCAACGGCATTAGCACCATCGCTAATAGCGCAAGCACCCCGGTATGCACCAGCAGGCCGGGGTTTGTGTTTCCCAGTGCCAAAGCCCGGCATACCTCAACACTATGGAAGATGGGATTAAGCCAGGCCACTACCTGCGCCCAGCCAGGCATTGAATGTATCGGGAAAAAAACACCCGAAAATAGGTAGGCTGGCGTCAAAAACAAGGTAATATAGTAATTAAAGCTATCAATATTAGCAGTTATGCCTGTATAGCAAATAGCCAATAGCGAAAACGTCAGACCGGGAATAACCAGAAACAGAGGAATAAGGAGTGCCCACCAGGACTGAGTCTGACCTAAAATACTAATAACCGTTAAAATGACCAGCCCAAAGATCATGCTCTTAAAGGTGGCATACAGAATGTCCCCGGCCACAATATCCCGAACAGTAACCGGCCCGGCCAGCATAGCCTGAAATGTCTTTTGGTAATGCAGCCTGATAAAACTGCCATAGGTACACTCAAAGGACGCAGCAAACATGGATGAAGAAGCCACCATCCCAGGCGCAATATATTGAAGATACGTCATGCCCTCCATATCCTGCACAAAGGTTCCCAGACCATAACCCATAGCGGTAAGATAGAGCAATGGTTCAATAAAATTAAACATAATATTGGTAAACCAAATTTTACGGAATACCGCCATATGGCGGAAAAAAATTCGTAAAGCTGCCATTATGCTTCTTCCCCCATACCAGTAAGTTTCAAAAATACATCTTCCATGTTGGAGGTTCGCAGCAAACAAGCATGTTTGGGTAGTCCCCATCCGGCAAGGCTATCCCATAAACTTTCCCCATCGTCAGCATACAAAAATAAGCTGTCAAGCACCCGGATAACCTCACCGCCACAGGCTGATACCTTATCAGCCAGCCCTTCCGGTACCTGCGATAGTGGCAGATGCACTTCAATGGCATAAGGCCGGACATAGGTTGCTATTAGATACTGTGGGCTGCCTTCAGCCAGGATAGAGCCCTCATGCATGACCACCAAACTGTCACATAGCTGTACGGCCTCTTCCATATAGTGCGTCGTCAGCACCAAGGTTACCCCTTCCGCTTTGAGGCTCCGTAGTTTTTGCCACACCAAATGCCTTGCTTGGGGATCAAGGCCGGTCGTAGGTTCATCTAAAATAACAAGATCCGGACGGTTCATTAGTGCTCTGGCAATAACCAAGCGACGTTTCAGACCACCTGATAAGCTTTCAATATTGCTATTTTCCTTATCCTCCAGCCCCATAAACACCAGCAAATCTTTGCCCCGCAACCGCGACTCAGTGCAGGTTAACCCATATATTAGACCATACACTTCAAGATTCTCAATAACAGTCAAAGCAGCATCGAGATTGTCTTCCTGGGATACAACCCCTAACCTGGCTTTAATTGCTGGTGGCGTTAACCGGAAGGACTCACCGAATAGCCATAATTCACCCTCTTCCACTGTGGACATGCCATACATCATCTGCATGGTTGTTGTTTTGCCTGCACCATTATGTCCCAGAAAGCCAAAGCATTCTCCGGCTTTAATGCTAAAAGAAATGCCTTTGAGTGCCCGAAAGTCACCATAGATCTTACCCAAGTTTTCCGCCCTGACAACAGTTTCATTCATAGTATCACCTTTTCTTGGGGGCTGTACTGACCCCAATTCATCAAAAAGAGTAGTGTTATTATAGTAATAATAACACTACTCTTTAAAAATTTCATCCTAATTTATCCTAATCCATATTCACGTACTCATCCATGGTTCCACCAGGAGCAATCATGGGTGTTACCAGGTCATTGGTAGCAATATTTGCTACAATAAGCCCCGGTCCTTGTCGCTGCCATGCCGCAGCAAAGGCCTCACTAAATTCGTCCAGACTATTGGTCACAGTTGCCGGAATGGCAAAAGCGCCGGCAAAGGCCTTAAAGTCCATTGCATGTGGCAACAGCGAATTTGCATACCGTTTTCCATAAAAGCAATGCTGCAATTGTCTGACCATACCCAAGCTGTAATTATTGATAACAACCGAGATAACCGGTTGCTGCTCAACCGCTACAGTATAAAGTTCACACCCTGTCATCTTGAGTCCGCCATCACCTACAATATGAACGACCCGTTTATTGGGTATAGCCAGTTGTGCGCCAACAGCAGCAGGCAGACCAAACCCCATGGCTCCAAGACCGCCGGATGTTAAAAATCCACGCGGACTCTTGACTTCCAGGTACTGGGCAGCCCACATTTGGTGCTGACCTACATCGGTAACATAGATTACGTCTTGCCCACCTGTCTGCCGGTTGAGCTCACGCATAACTAAAGGAGCTGTAAGTACATCCTCAGGAATAACGGTGTTATTCTCAGCCTGGGACTGTCTAATGGCAGCCCACCAAGCTGACAGATCGCCTGGTTTTACCGCCCGCAGCAGTTCTCCCAGAATCATATTCATCTCACCAACCAACGGTACGGCAGCATCAACATTTTTATGCACTTCTGCCGGGTCGATATCAATATGAATGATAGTCTTGCCGGCAGCATAACTGGCACGGTCACCTGTTACCCTGTCGTTGAACCGGCTGCCTGTTACAATCAGCACATCGGCATCATGAACTACGTGATTAGCCGCTTTGAGACCATGCAGACCTGTCATACCCAAAAGATTGCTATGTCCACCTGGAAATGCACCAATACCCATTAAGGTAGTAACAACTGGCAGATTACATTGCTCAGCAAACTTTTTTAACGCTGCACCCGCATTGGCACTAATACAGCCGCCGCCAGCGATAATAACCGGCCGCTTAGCCGCACTGATGGCAGTTGCTGCCTTGACTATCCGGGCCGGAAGATCAGGCGACTGCCTGACAAGGGTTGAACGTAAATACACAGACTCAATATTAGTAAAATCATAGGTATTGCTTTGAATATCTCGTG
Source organism: Sporomusa sp. 246TCP1 (assembly GCF_057319775.1). NCBI lineage: Bacteria > Bacillati > Bacillota > Negativicutes > Selenomonadales > Sporomusaceae > Sporomusa > Sporomusa sp. 246TCP1. The sequence goes on from NZ_CM170492.1 coordinate 4,520,540, forward strand.
GTACATCGACAAGTACGGGCCCAGGCCGTCCTGAGCGGGCTATGTCAAAAGCCCGCCACATAATTTCAGGCAGCTTCTTTATATCTTTGACTAAGAAATTATGCTTGGTAATCGGCATAGTAATGCCGGTAATGTCAATCTCCTGAAAAGCATCCCGGCCAATTAGATTTGTTTGTACCTGTCCGGTAATCGCCACAACAGGTACAGAATCCATAAATGCCGTGGCTAAACCGGTAACCAAATTAGTAGCACCCGGTCCCGATGTTGCAAGACATACCCCAACCTGACCGCTTGCTCTGGCATAGCCGTCAGCCGCATGAGCGGCTCCCTGCTCATGTACGGTCAGCACATGGTGTATCGTTGAATCGTAAAGCGCGTCAAACAGCGGCAAATTTGTTCCACCCGGATAACCGAATACTGTATCTACACCCTCTTTAAGAAGAGATGCAACAATAGCTTGTGCACCTGTCATGAGCATAGCGGTTCACCTCACTTCAACCGATTGATTACTTGTTGCCCCATTTCCTCGGTAGAAACCTTGGTAAGTCCCTGTTGATAAATATCTGGTGTTCGATAGCCATCAACCAACACTTGATCCACGGCAGCTTCAATCATAGCAGCTATCTGTTCACTGCCTAAGGAATATCTAAACATCATGGCAGCCGACAAAATGGTTCCCAGTGGATTGGCCAGGCCCAGCCCGGCAATATCCGGTGCTGAGCCATGGATTGGCTCATATAGTCCGGTGCCGTCACCCAGACTGGCTGATGGCAAAAGACCAATTGAGCCTGACAGTACGGCGGCTTCATCACTCAAAATATCACCAAACAGATTGCCGGTAACAAGTACATCAAAGCTTCCCGGATTTAGTACCAACTGCATGGCACAGTTATCTACATACATATGGTTTATTTCCACTTGCGTGAAAGCTGCTGCCACTTCGTTGGCCACCTTGCGCCAGAGACGGGAAGTAGCCAATACATTAGCTTTGTCCACTGACGTAACTTTACCTTTACGTCCAATAGCGCTCCGGCAGGCCAGACGTAGAATCCGCTCGATCTCCGGACGGCTATATCCTTCTCGATCCCAGGCCAGCTCAACGTCGTTAACTATGGTTGCTTCCTGACGAGCCCCGTAATAAATGCCGCCATTCAGCTCCCGCACAATCAAAATATCCACTGCGTTTACAATTTCCGGCTTTAATGGTGATTGAGCGGCCAGCGCAGGAAAAACCTTGATTGGTCGCAAATTAGCATATAGCTCCAAGGATTTACGCAAACCCAAAATAGCCTTTTCTGCTCTAAGTTCTGGTGCAACATTATCCCATTTAGGGCCGCCAACAGCGCCTAATAATACACCATCAGCCTTACGGCAGGCATCTATTGTATCTTCAGGCAGCGGTACACCATAGGCATCAATGGCTGCCCCGCCGGCCTGCTTAGTTTCATGAGTAAAACTATAACCACATTTCTTTGCTGCCGCCTGCGATACCCGCAGAGCTTCTGCTGTGATTTCGGCACCAATGCCATCACCAGGAATAACTACAATATGTTTACTACTCATTGTTACCTCCCTACCCAACACTGGGGAGAGAAATTGCCTCAGTGCGATGACGAGGCAATTTCACCTTTAATTATTTTTCTTTGTCATCTGCTGCTGCGTATAAGGTACCAAACCACCGGCCTGCGCAATATCCTGGATAAAACCAGGCAGTGCCGGTATGGTGAACTTTTCGCCAGATGCCAGGTTTTCGGCCTGACCAGCCGCTAAATCTACTGCCAGCATATCCCCATCCTTAATATTAATATCGCCTTCACCCAGCTCAATAAGCGGTAGCCCGATATTAATCGCATTACGGTAGAAGATACGGGCAAAGCTTTCAGCAACTACACAGGCAACACCTGCAGCCTTCAGCGCCCCTGGTGCATGTTCCCGTGACGAACCACAACCGAAGTTTTTACCTGCAACAATCATGTCACCTTCTTTAACCTTGCCGGCAAAAGTTGGGTCAATGTCTTCCATAGCATGAAGTGCCAATTCTTTCATATCGGCAGTATTCAGGTACCGTGCCGGAATAATAACATCTGTATCCACATTATCGCCATAGCGCCATACTTTTCCGGTAAACCTCATTATACTACCTCCTCAGGACTGGCAATCCGGCCTGCTACAGCACTTGCTGCCGCCACCACCGGACTGGCTAGATATACCTCACTGTCAACATGCCCCATCCGTCCGCGAAAGTTGCGATTTGTTGTTGCCACTGCCCGCTCGCCTTTGGCCATTATGCCCATATGTCCGCCCAGACATGGGCCGCAGGTCGGTGTGCTGACAACAGCCCCGGCTTTCACAAAAATCTCCACATATCCTAATTTTACCGCTTCCAGATATACATCCTGACTACCAGGGATAATTATGGCCCTAACATCCTCATGCACCTGTTTACCGTCCAATATGGCCGCCGCCTGCGCTAAATCCTCAATCCGTCCATTCGTGCAGGAGCCAATAATTACCTGGTTAATGGGGGTAGGAGCAATTTCGCTAACCGGGCGCACATTTTCCGGCAGATGCGGCAACGCCACTACTGGTGTGAGCTTATCTAAATTAATCGTAACTGTTCTTACATATTCGGCACCCGGGTCAGCAGCAACAGGCGTATACGCCCGTTTAACCCGCCCGGATAAATATTGCTCGGTAATGCTGTCTACGGGGAAAATGCCATTCTTTGCCCCGGCTTCAATCGCCATATTGGCAATTGTCAGCCTATCGGTCATGGTAAGTGAAGCTAGTCCCGGCCCTGTAAACTCTAACGACTGGTAACGTGCCCCATCAACACCAATCATGCCAATAAGTGTTAACACTACATCCTTACCTGATACCCACTTAGTAAGTTTACCGGTCAGTTCCACTTTAATGCTGGCAGGAACCTTAAACCAGGTTTCCCCTGTTGCCATCGCACAGGCCATATCAGTAGAACCAACACCAGTGGCAAATGCACCCACTGCGCCATAGGTACAGGTATGAGAGTCAGCGCCAATAATTACTTCCCCTGGAGCCACCAATCCCTGCTCAGGCAATAGTACATGTTCAATGCCCATCCGTCCAACTTCGAAATAGTGGGTTATATTTTGCTTCCTGGCAAACTCCCGCATGGTTTTAGCCATCTCCGCCGATTTTATATCCTTATTGGGCGTAAAATGGTCAGGAACAAGTGCAATTTTGTCTTTATCAAAAACCTTATTGCTAATTTGCTCAAATTCTTTGATGGCCGGCGGTGATGTAATATCATTGCCCAACACCAGATCCAGCTTAGCTTTGATAAGCTGCCCTGGCTGGACTTCATTCAAGCCGGCATGTTTGGCAAAGATTTTTTCTGTCATCGTCATCGGTCTAGCCATGATGGTTACCTCCCTTTAGCTTCTTCAATTGCGGGAAAACCGCAAACAGCCAGCATTTTGTTAATTGCATTGACATAGGCTTTAGCACTTGCTTCGATTACATCAATGGCCAGGCCCCGTCCGCTAAAGATTCGACCGTCCCGCTCAATCCAGGCAGTCGCTTCACCCAGCGCATCTTCACCAGCAGTGACTGCTTTCAATTGATAGTCCTTAAGACCCACTGGAAACCCTACAGCTTGCTCGACGGCCTTGAAGACAGCATCCACAGGTCCAGTACCGCAGCCAGCGGCTTCCGCTACGCCGGCACTTGTTCTGAGCTGAACAGAGGCTGTAGCCAATATGTTATTGCCACTGGCTACATGGTGATACGTAAGCGTATACCATTCCGGCCTTACCGCTGCTTTTTCCACAATCAAAGCTTCAATATCCCGGTCAAATACCATCTTCTTTCGATCTGCCAAATCCTTAAACTTGGCAAACAGCGTATTAATGGTGTCAGCATCAAATTCATAGCCCAGATATTTAAGCCGTTCTTCGAAAGCGTGACGCCCGGAATGCTTGCCAAGCACAATGGCATTACGGCTAACGCCCACTGATTCGGGACTCATAATCTCATAGGTCAATGGATTATTAAGCACCCCATGCTGGTGAATACCGGATTCGTGAGCAAAAGCATTGTCCCCCACTACCGCTTTATTCGGCGGTACGGCAATGCCTGTCAGCGCACTGACAAGGCGCGAAGTCCGATAAATATGCCTGGTATTGATATTGGCCACCGCGTTGTAATACTCACGACGAGTCTGTAATGCCATCACCAGTTCTTCCATGGCGGCATTACCAGCCCGTTCTCCCAAACCATTTATAGTGCATTCCACCTGGCCGGCACCGGCAGCAACTGCTGCCAGCGAATTGGCCACAGCCATACCCAAATCATCATGACAATGCACACTAATGACGGCTTCATTAATATTAGGTACATGTTCGCGGACATAAGTGATGAGTGCACCAAATTCCACCGGAGTAGTATAACCCACCGTATCCGGGATATTGATAACATTAGCACCGGCAACAATGGCCCGCTCATATACCTGACATAAGAAATCCCAATCAGAGCGTGAAGCATCTTCTGCTGAAAACTCAACATCAGCTACCAGGCTCTTAGCATAGCGCACAGCCCTTTCGGCCCGCTCCAACAGCTCAGCACGGGTCATTTGTAATTTGTGTTCAAGATGAATATCACTGGTAGCGATAAAGGTGTGTATCCGGGGCTTCTCAGACTTTTTTACAGCCTTATATGCTGTTTCAATATCCTTTTCAGTGGCGCGGGCCAGTGCTGCAATTGTCGGGCCTTTTACCCTGGCGGCAATTTGGCTCACAGCCTCAAAATCGCCGGGCGAGGCAACCGGAAACCCAGCTTCAATGACATCAACCTGTAGCTTTGCGAGTGCTAGAGCAATCTCCACCTTTTCTTCTGTTTGTAAGCTTACTCCGGGCGTTTGCTCACCATCGCGGAGAGTAGTGTCAAATATTTGAATTCTTCGAGCTTCCATGTCATTGCCTCGCTTTCCCTATATTTGTACTTCTTACTTTTTCAGCCAGGACATCATGCCGCGCAGTTCTTTGCCGACAGTCTCAATTTTGTGTTCTGCCTCTTGACGGCGTCTGGCATTGAACATCGGGCGGTTAACCTGATTTTCCAAGATCCAGTTGCGGGCAAACGTACCATCTTGAATCTCGCCCAGCACTTTTTTCATCTCGGCACGGGTTTCATCAGTAATAATTCTCCGGCTTGTTACGTAATCACCATATTCGGCAGTGTCACTAATGGAGTACCGCATTTTTGCCATGCCGCCTTCATTTATGAGGTCAACAATTAGCTTCATTTCATGCAGACATTCAAAGTAAGCAATTTCCGGCTCATAACCTGCTTCTACCAAGGTATCAAAGCCTGCTTTGATCAACTCAGTTACGCCGCCGCACAGTACGGCCTGCTCACCAAAGAGGTCAGATTCAGTTTCATCTTTAAAGGTAGTAGTTAATACGCCGGCCCGCGCGCCGCCAATGCCTTTAGCATAAGCCAAGGCCAGGTCCTGAGTGCTGCCGTTGAAGTCTTGATATACAGCAATGAGACAGGGTACCCCTTTGCCTTCGGTAAATTGACGGCGTACCAAATGACCAGGGCCTTTGGGCGCTACCATAAATACATCGACATTAGCGGGAGGAACAATTTGATTGAAATGAATATTAAACCCATGGGCAAAAGCCAGTGCCGAACCTGGTTTTAGGTTAGGAGCAATCTCTTCTGCGTACACTTTGCCTTGTCTTTCATCAGGAATAAGAATCATAGTAATATCAGCATTTTTTACCGCCTGGGCAACATTCATAACTGTTAGGCCGGCTTCACGGGCCTTTGCTGCTGATTTGCTGCCTTCATACAAACCAACAATTACGTTAACACCACTCTCTTTTAAGTTTAAGGCATGGGCATGACCCTGGCTGCCGTAGCCGATAATGACTACTGTTTTACCTTGGATAAGTTCCCACCGTGCATCTTGTTCATAGTACATTTTGCTCATAATTTTCTCTCTCCTCATATTTATAAATTGTATTTTCACCACGCTCCAGCGCAACAAGGCCGGTTTGGATGGTTTCCAAAAGTCCATATGGGTTCAATAGTTTTATTAAAGCACTAATCTTACTATCTTCACCTGTTACCTCCATAGTGACTGTACTGCCGGAGATATCAACAACATTGGCCCGGAAAACCTCGGCCAGTTTAAGTATTTCGGAACGATTATCGCCAGCCTTGACTTTTAGGAGGGCCATACCCCGAACCACAGACTGATCGAGTGGCAAAATCTGCACAGCTACTACTTCCACCAGCTTTTCAATCTGTTTTTTCACTTGGTCAATAAACGCCTGATTACCCCTGACGGCAACTGTTATCCGGGAAAATCCAGGATCCTGAGTAACACCCACTGTCAAACTATCAATGTTAAACCCTCTACGGGAAAACATCCCCGCCACGCGGACCAACACCCCTGGCTGATTGTGTACTAGCACCGAAAGAACGTTAGACTGCACAATTTCCACCTCCATATATTCTCTCCTTTACCATTAGTTTAGTACCACTATAAGAAAGGTATTCTTTCTATTGGAATGAAGAAAGCGCCCCTATGAACAGATATAGTATCTGCTCATAGGGGCGCTCTAAATGCGCGGTACCACCCTACTTTGGACTCATTTAGTCGTGAATGTCTCACAACTTGCCGCTAACGGACGGCACCCGCTATTGCCTAGTGTATATGTGTATCAAAACCACACTATACAGTTCAACAAAGAGCTCCTGGGCGAGTATAGCCTACCTCCGCACCGGTTCGCACCAACCACCGGCTCTCTTAAGCAGGATGTTAAGCCTTGCTCCCAATCATCGCTTTTAATTAATATGCTGTCAAATAATTATAAAAATACCCTGACAGAAAGTTTCTCTTCAAAAAGTAAGAAACTTTCCGCAGAGCCTTTTCTACTCACGGTGTAACACAGGTAAATTCCCCTATGCTCTGCGTCGCTTGGCCCAGTCCTGCCACCAGCGGAACCCTAGACGCACTTCCTTACGGCAACATGTAATTTTGTATACATTATGCCAGTACCCATGTGTTTTGTCAAGAGGTTTTTTAAGACTCTTCCAGATATTCTTCCAATTGACGCCTAGTGGGATATCCTTCCACATCTCCTTGAACAATTTGTTGTCATCCTTATTTTAGCAGCGCTCCCAGGCGATCCGCCGCCCGCTTTAGGATGCGTTCAGTCATTTCAACAGGCACCTTGCTGCCGTCTGCATCCCGCAAATCAAGCAGTATCCATACTTTTTCCCCGGTTTTGCTGCTAGTCAATGAAAAAGCCAGTCCGGCGTGGGCAATTTGATTATAATGAGCCGGAACCAGGCGCATCGCCTCTACCGGTACTTGTTCCCATCGAGTCGTGGTAGTGGATTTGCCCTTGGCATCATATTCGATTACTCTCACCGGCATGTTACAATATTTGGTATAGCTTTCCCATGCTTCCGGCACGTACAGCTGGCTATAGCCCCATTGCTGTACCTCAATAGTGAGATGACCATCAACTACCTTAGGACCGTACTCTGCAACTAGCGCTGCATACGCTTCCGGATTGCTGCTTTTAAGGAGATTTATATCAGTCTGTGTCAGTGTACCAAGCTGTTTCTCCAGTTGGCTTTCACTAAACCAGCGTATCCTGCCAAGTTTCTCTTGCCAGATAGCGGTATCCAGTAGACCTTCCAGTTTCTTGCATTCAATCTCATCCATTTTTAGATTCTGATCAATTGTGGTGTGAATGACTATAGTTTTAAATTGACTAAAAACAGTGTTCTTATCCTTCCATTCATCCTTGCGTTCCTGGGCAGCCGTCACGCTCATCATCAGTAGCAGGATAACCAGGCAGCATAGCGCCATCTTCCGCATTTCAGTTGCCTCCTTTTGGTGTAATATACCAATACTATATTATACTAAAATTCGCTGTAATTTAATAAAAGACCTGCAGTGTAACTGCAGGTCTTTAGAAGCTTATAGAATTATTTCAATATGAAACAAGCTACTACCAATAGAAGTTAGGCGTAGCGCAAGCATCATCCCTATAAGGTTCGGTTGCTTCACATCCACCACTAATTAGGCGTTCCGCCAAAGTCAAATTATCAACCTTCAACACAACGCGGGCATGTTTATCCGCTGTATTAGCGGCAAAAGCATAGATATATTCGATATTTACGCCAGCTGAGCTTAATTTGCTCACATGCTCAAACAAGCTGCCCGGCTGATCGCTTAATATAATACCAACCACCGGCGTAATTTTGACGGTAAAACCAGCACCACGCAATATATGCTGTACCTTTTCAGATTCATTAACAACAATTCTTAAGATGCCAAAGTCAGCCGTATCAGCGACCGACATCGCCCGGATATTAATTTCATGTGTATGAAGTACCCCTAATACTTCGGCCAGCTTGCCAGGCTGGTTTTCAACAAACACCGACAATTGATTAATAATCATGCTGTACCTCCCATATCTTTTATTGAATTAATTACAGCTCCCGTTTATCGATAACCCGTTTAGCTTTGCCTTCGCTCCGCTCAATGGTTTTGGGACCAACAAGACGCACGGTAGCCGATACACTAAGAACACTGGACAGTTCGCCTTTGATTTTGGCCTCCAGTTCTTCCAGCCCACGTACTTCATCAGTAAACATTTCTTCTGTCAGCTCAACCAACACAGTAAGATGATCCAAATTACCCTTACGCTCAACAATTAGTTGATAATGGGGTGATGTGTTGCCAATACCAAGCAGTACATTCTCCACTTGCGACGGGAACACATTGACACCACGAATAATCAGCATATCATCGCTACGGCCCAGTACTTTGCTCATTCGAACCAGTGTCCGGCCACAAGCACATTTTTCGCGATGCAATACCGAAAGGTCCCGGGTCCGGTAGCGAATCATCGGCATGCCTTCTTTGGTGAGGGTAGTAAGAACTAGTTCTCCCTTTTCGCCATCAGGCAGCACTTCCCCTGTAACCGGATTAATAATTTCCGGATAAAAATGGTCTTCACTGATATGCAGTCCATTTTGCACGGAGCACTCAATGGCTACACCTGGACCAATTATCTCACTTAAGCCATAGATATCCATGGCTTTAATCCCTAGTTGTGTTTCAATCGCCTGTCGCATCCGTTCTGTCCAGGGCTCAGCTCCGAATATCCCGGTTCGAAGCCCTGTTTCCCTGGGGTCGATTCCCATTTCCCGCATCGTCTCTGCAATGTAGAGAGCATAGGACGGGGTGCACGCCAGTGCAGTAGTACCAAAGTCCTTCATTAACATAATTTGTCTATTCGTATTGCCGCTGGAAATGGGAATTACTGAAGCCCCTAAGAGCTCGGCACCATAGTGAATACCCAGTCCGCCAGTAAATAAGCCATAACCATAAGCTATCTGAATACAGGACTGCTTGCTAAGTCCTGCTGCGACCAGGGAACGCGCCGCAACTTCCGACCAAATACCAATATCCCGTTTGGTGTAGCCAACAACCGTAGGCCTGCCAGTAGTCCCACTAGAAGCATGAACCCGGACAATCTCAGACATGGGAGCAGCAAACAGACCATAGGGATAATTATCGCGCATATCTTGTTTAGAAATGAATGGTAAATTTTTAATATCCTCTAAAGTAACAATATCCTCTGGCAAAAGGCCCTGTTCCTGCATCTTGGAACGATAAAACGGTTGTTGCCGATACAACCTGGTGACAATTTCTCTAAGCCGTCCAGCCTGAAGATTGCTCATTTCCTCCCGTTCCATTGTTTCTGCCGGCTTGTTCCAATATGTATTCATATCTTGACTCCTCTCTTAGATATAGAAAAACCCCCGCAAAAATTCCTTGGCAGGAACTTTCCGCTAGGGTTTTTTGTACCCACGGTGTGACCCATCCCGGGCCTTGCGCCGCTTGGACCAGACACAGAATACTGCCGGAACCCTAGGCACACTTCCACTTCTAAACTATAAGAAAATAACTTGATACCTTATATACTGTATTTCGGGGATTATATTACCAGCTAGCAATGACAAAGTCAAGGAATATTTGTCTATATACCAGCGTTTTATGGTACTATAAGACTACAGACTAATCTTTTATGAGGTGAGCCTATGAAAACCGTTGCCCTTATTGCACATGACCGTAAAAAAGAAGAAATGCTTAGCCTTGTCTTAGAAAACAGAGATGTACTTTCACAATACGACCTAATTGCAACTGCGACTACGGGAAAAATCATTAAGGAAAATGCTGAACTGGCTATTACAACCTATCTATCCGGACCACTCGGCGGCGACCAACAGATTGGTTCACGTGTTGCCTGCCAAAAAGTTGACATGGTTATCTTTTTGCGCGACCCGCTGGCAGCCCAGCCGCATGAACCAGATATTACCGCACTCCTTAGACTCTGTGATGTTCACAACATCCCGGTAGCTACCAATGCCTCCACTGCCAAACTGTTATTGCAGTCTTTACGCGCTAAAGCATAATTTCTGTACCGCCTGGACCTTTCTTGACCGTCCTTCGGACTGCTACAAGGTGAGGTCTTTTCTTTATGCCAAATTTATATTGTTTACATAATAAATAGACTGTGTTATTATTGATAGGTAATACAATAAACAACCTACGATAGGAGGGCGTCTATGAAACGCTACACTCACCACATTGCTTTTACGCTGCTTTTTGCCGTTTTTACCACGCTCTTTATCCCGGCAGTTCCTGCTCAGGCGTTTTCACTTTCAGATATTACGGGTTCCACCCAAAGCAGCGGCGGTTCCAGTAATTTATTAAACATTCTGCTGGCACTCTTACTTGGCAAGGTTCTTGGTACGTCAGATACTAGTAACTCTAGCGATATATCCTCAACGTTAGGGGCTGCAATAATCCCGAAAACTGCTGCGAGTAGTGATACAAAAGCAACTGAAATCATTAAAAATGCTCAAAAATATATGGGCGTCCCTTATGTGTGGGGTGGCACTACTCCTGCTGGCTGGGATTGTTCCGGTTATACCCAGTATGTAATGAAAGAAAGTGGTATTACCATCCCCCGGACAGCTGCCGAGCAGTTTAATAGTGGTATTGCGGTAAATAAAAACGACTTAAAAATCGGTGATTTAGTCTTTTTTACAACCTATAAGGCCGGCGCTTCCCATGTGGGCTTCTATATGGGCGATGGCAAATTTATTCACGCCAGTTCGGTTGCTAAACAAGTCACTATTAACACTTTATCGGAAGATTATTACACTGAACATTATATTGGTGCCCGAAGATATATTCAGTAATAGTCAAACAAAAACCAGCCGTGTTTGCGGCTGGTTTTTCGTCTCTTCTTACCAGAAAGTGCGTGGCATGATGCGCTCCAGCTGCCACACCGGGTTGCCCATACAGTCTGCTGACCCAATTTTTTCAGCAATTTCCGTTACGGCAGCAGTAGCTACCACCGGTACGCCGATGCGCTCGGCCGCCTCAGTTACCCCCCTGGCCCCGCGCTCAACAATATCCACAGTCGTTTCTTCTGCCATGTGGGTATTGTTAAGTACCGCATCTACCCTTCCCAGAGTTGCAACATATTCTAAAATATTGTCTACCGTGGAAGTAAACGGGCGTGACATATTAAGAACCGCAATGATTTTCAGGTAGGGATTCTCAATCGCACCTTCGATAATGTTAAAAATCCTGGCCCCATGCACGCCATAGCCAATATCCATAATGATGCTGCCTTTGCGCCGCAGTACCCAGCGCATCGAGCCTGTAATGACATTGCCCGCCTCACCCAGACCAGTAGTATCCCTTGTTTCCCAGGCTACTACGTCAATGCCCAATCCTTCCAATTCCCGTTTGATGGGTCGGAGTGTATAGCACGGCTCTACAGTATCCAGGTCAACAATGGTTACCGCCAAACCTTGCTTCTTTAAGTAAATGGCCCGGTTTACGGCATTTTCACTTTTACCGCTGGCATATTCACCTACATAGGCTTCGACTATTGGCTGCATCTGTTCTGACGCCTTTTCTGCATTCACGTAGCACATACACTCCTTGTTCATGCTGTAATTTATTTGGCTGTTGAGGGAATTAAAAAAGTGCTACCGTGCCCTTGAGAATACGGCTCTAACCGCAGAGTACACAGAGAGCGCAGAGGGGAGATGTATATCGAGAACATTCCCTCTGCGTCTCTGCGGTTCAAAAAACTTATACTTTAGTTAATAAATAGTTTAAACAAAATCAGCAAAATAACTCCCGGTATACCCAAAAAACCAGCAATAAGTGCAGTAATTGGATTAATTCCGATGGTAAAGCTGAAATAGGCTCCAATAAAATTAACCACCCAGAGCACAATTCCGCCCACCAAGCCATTATATATCAATTTGAGCACAATTCTTATCGGCATCGTCAACATCCTGCCAATAAGATAAATTAAAATGATTCCGAATGCATAGGCAATGATAACATTAAATTCTAAAGCTACTGGCAAAAATTCCATTTCTCAGTTCCTCCTCTTTAACGCAGCCCTTTCCCTCATTTTACCACGCTAAAGCGCCTGGCGTATAGTCCCAACCTCGGTAATGCCTGACATACTTATTATTCCTGGGTGTTGAATTCCCTCTTGTCGCGCCTTTTTAAGTAAATACATATACCTGCGTTCACATGCTTTAGTCAGAAATATCGCATAATCGATTAAATCATGATCAGTTACTGTTAGGTAGTATCTTTGAGCAGCAATCCAATCTAGCCGGGCCTGATCTATTATATCAGGCAGATTATCCTTACCTTTGGTACTAGATTCCTCGGTATCCCAAAATCCTAATAGCCTGCGCCATACACCCATATTTATCCCTCCAACATAATACTGTACTACTTACCTCAATATATGTTGTCCAGTTAAAAATAATGAAAAAATACCGGATAAAAATCCGGTATTTTTAGTTGACTAATCAAACGGCGAAGCCCGGAGTCCCTCGTGCCGGGCTCGTTTCAGCAGATATGTATATTTCTTTTCGGTAGCCTGAATATGATAGGCTGCATAGTCAACTAAATCTGCATCTGACACATTATTATAGTAATTTTGAGCACTAAGCCATTCATGCCTTGCTTGTTCCAATTGATCTCTCAAAGGCTGGTATTTGGTAACAGGTATGTTTTTTCGCAGCACTCTACTAAAAATTTGCATTAGCGCTGTTTTCATGTACATCTCCCCCTGTTAATGAGTATTCCCATAAACAGGCAGAATAAAACACATTACATCTCCCGGCGATTCTCCAATGCCTTCGATAATGTCACTTCATCGGCATATTCCAGGTCGCCGCCCATCGGCAAACCGTGAGCAATGCGGGTAACCTTTACTCCTAGTGGCTTTAAGAGCTTGGCTATATACATAGCCGTAGCCTCACCTTCCACATTGGGATTAGTGGCCATTATAACCTCTTGAATACCTTTACCAACCCTGCCTAACAGTTCTTTGATTTTTATATCATCCGGACCTACACCCTCAAGTGGTGATAAAGAACCGTGCAATACATGGTATAGACCTTTGAATTCACGAGTACGCTCCATGGCGGCCACATCTTTGGGGTCCTCGACTACACATACCACTGACTGATCCCGCCCCTCAGACCGGCAGATCTGGCAGGGATCAGTATCGGTTAAGTCAAAACAAACCGAACAATATCCTACCCGTTCTTTAGCCTCAACAATGGCCTGTGCCAGCGCTGCTACCTGACTTTTATCCATCTTAAGCACATGATAAGCAAGACGAGCCGCAGATTTCGGTCCAATGCCCGGTAAGCGGCGAAACTGCTCAACCAGCCTGCCAATCGGCGCAATATAACTCATGGTTTAAAGCATTCCTGGTGGCAGGTTAAGACCGCCGGTTAACTTGCCCATCTCCTGAGCCATCATATCATCCACTTTGTTTATCGCTTCATTGACAGCAGCAGCTACCAAATCCTCTAGCATTTCTACATCCTCAGGATCAACGGCAGAAGGTGCAATTTTTATCGATTGAATCTTCTTTTCACCGGTAATAACCACTTTCACTGCACCGCCCCCAGTAGATACCTCAAGGCTACGAGCTTTCAATTCCTCTTGCAACTTGCCCATTTCGGCCTGAAGCTTTTGTACTTTTTTCATCATTCCAGCCATATTTCCCATATTGCCAAACATGTTATCATCCTCCTAAAATAATTTATTCTTCTATCTTAATTACTTTGCCGCCAAACATCATTTGAGCCTGCTTGATTGCCGGATCGTTGAGTTCGGAATCAGCCAGTGCCGGCGGCAATACTGTCACTGACGGCTTAACCGTTTTGACAGCTGGCGTATCTACACCCAGTGAGCAAATCAGTCTTACTTTGTGCCCCGAGACTTGTTCCAGCGTTTTTTCTACAATGTTCCGATAATCGTCTTTCTCAGTGCGCTCTTTAGGAAAGGTCGCCGTAAAACGAACCATCGCCTGTTGGTCAGTAATCGCTGTTAAGTGGCCTTGCATGACACAAGCATGGACAGACCGCTTACCACTAGCTAACAGCTCCTTCAACATCGCTGCCCATACCTCTGACAGGTTGGCGGCATTGACAGTGGGAGCAGCCTGCTCAGGCTGAATGGGAACAGGTTGAACCGGAACAGGGCGTTTAGCAGATATCTGATGTTCTGTCTCCGGCTGCTGTCCGGGGTGTGGTTGCGAAATTCCCCTGGACTGAAGCGTCTGATTATGTGGCTGAGCAGAAGACGCTAGCGGCTGCCCTGCAGGTCGTATACTCGCTGCCGGATTAGCCGCAGCGGTTATTACCGCTGGCTGGTTAGCCAGTTTGGCCTCAAGCGCAGCAACCCGTTCAAGTAAAGCAGCTACATCACTGCCTGCCGCTCGCCGGCACAGGGTAATTAGTGCCATCTCGACAGCGATGCGCGGCTCAGCTACCCACTTAGTATCATTGGCAGCCTGGTGTAAGACTTCCAGCATATGTACCAGTTCTTGATGACTGAATTTGGCGCTCTGCATGGCAAGCACCGCTTTATCCTCACTATACACCTCAATAGTATCAATATTAGGCGCGGCTTTATACAGCATCAGGCTACGGGCATGCAGAGCCAACTCCAGCAGCAGCTGACGGATATCCTTGCCCAGTTGAATGAGTTCATCAAGCTTCAACAATATGGTATGTGCATCCCGCACGGCAATCGCATCAGTCAGCTGCCACACCCATTCGTGGCCAATCAATCCTAGCAATTGCCGCACATGCTCTGCTGTTATCATCTCATTATCATCTAAGGTGGAACACTGGTCCAAAATACTCAGAGCATCGCGCATACCACCATCCGCTTGTACAGCAATCAGCCGCAACGCTTCCGGGGCAGCCCTAAGGTCACTCTGCTTTGCTATACTGGCTAACCGCTGTTCAATCTCCTTAACACTAATCCGCCGGAAATCATAGCGTTGACAACGCGAATGTATAGTAGCAGGAATTTTATGCGGCTCAGTCGTTGCCAAAACAAAAACCACATGCCCCGGTGGTTCCTCCAAAGTTTTGAGCAGAGCGTTAAATGCCTCTGTTGTCAGCATATGCACTTCATCAATGATATACACCTTATAGCGTCCATCTACAGGCGCAAATTTAACAGTTTCCCTAAGTTCGCGGATCTCATCAATCCCCCGGTTGGAGGCGGCGTCAATCTCAAAGACATCCATTGATGTACCAGTGGTAATTTTATCACAATTGTCACAATGGTTACAAGGGCTGACAGTAGGGCCATTCTGGCAGTTGAGCGCTTTAGCCAAAATTTTGGCGGTACTGGTTTTGCCGGTTCCGCGTGGCCCGGCAAACAAATAAGCATGAGCAATTTTGCCAGTAGTAATCGCATTTTTCAAAGTAATGCTGATATGTTCCTGACCAACCAGATTGTCAAAATCCTGCGGTCGCCATTTCCGATATAAAGCTACATAGGCCATCCCTACACCACCTATCCAGGTAAAACTTCATTTATAACTCTATGCAACATATTAAAATTTGTAGGCTATAACTTATTTATTATTCCACAACGTTAAAATATTTCCCTTTTTAAAGAAAATAATTAATAATAATATTTAGCCTTTCCATCTATCTAGATAACAAAAAAGCAGCCTGCTTATTGGGCTACTTCATGCGGAAATTATGCTTTTGTCTGTCTTATTGCTACATCCTTGTTTCCCACGACGGACCACAGCAGCAACCAGGCACCCTTGCGGCACATAAGAGGGATCACTTAGCGCTGCTTCCTTCCGGACCTGACGCGGTTCATGAGTTCTTATTGCGTAAGACCCGGTACTGCTATAGCCCGTCCTGGAAAACAAAAAGCCGTAGCCGGCTTCAATTCTTAATTTAATATGGCGGAGAGAGAGGGATTCGAACCCTCGGTAGAGTTTCCCCTACACACGCTTTCCAGGCGTGCTCCTTCAACCGCTCGGACATCTCTCCAAGTGCTCTCAACAGAACATTATTATAGCTTATTTGGACATACAATGCAACCGGTAATTGTTAGCATTTTTTACAGTAATGCAGACTACATAAAATGCTACGCGAGAATACTGCTTAATTATAACCAGTACCAAGGGGCTTGTCAAGCTGCTGCCTAGCAAAACTTCAGCAGATCAACGAGTATCATAAAAGTCAATCAATGAATAGTAAAAGGGGGTTGCCTCAAAAATGAGACAACCCCCTTTTACTATTCTTTCAAGTGGTAGGGAACGGTAGTTACAATAACGTTTTCCCTCCAAATAAGGGTATTCCGCAAAAACCAGCCAGTCTGATTATGCAAGAGCCGGTGCCAGGATTTCCGCGTCTCAAACTCAGGGATAATGACTGTGATATAATCATCTGGTCCCTTTTCCCGCTCCTTCTTCTCAATAAAATGCAGGAGTGGCCGCATTAGTAACCGGTAGGGCGAACGAATAACGATTAATTCTATACCCGGATCCCACAGCTTCCACTTTTCAACAACTTTCTTTGTCGTTTCTTCATTATTAGATACATGAACAGCCAAAATATTATCACCAATCATTTTGGCATATTTAATGGTTTCATACACCACGCGCGTTGTTGTCGATACAGGTACAATAACAATATGTTTACCCTCTGGAAAAGTAGCCGCTCCCTTTTCATAGCATTCTTCCGGCAGATGTAGTTGATCGGCTATAGAGTTATAGTGGCCCCGGATGGCTGTAAAGATATAAATCATAATAGGAATAAACAACAAGATAATCCAGGCACCATAGAGAAATTTTGTTACAGTAATAATAAGAACAACCAGACCGGTAGTCGTAGCACCAATGCCATTTAGCAGCGCCCGAACCTGCCATCCTTTACCACGCTCCCGGTTCCAGTGAACGACCATGCTGGATTGAGCAATAGTAAACGAAATAAATACACCAATAGCATACAGCGAAATGAGATGCTCAGTATTTCCCCGAAACACGATAATTAACAACGCAGCCGCGACAGTTAGTAAAATAATACCATTAGAAAATGTCAACCGCTCGCCACGTGTCGCCAAATAACGGGGCATATACCCATCCTTAGCCACAATAGATAACAGCACCGGCAAGCCGTTGTAGGCCGTATTGCCTGCCAGATATAACACCAGCATTGTAGTAATTTGAATATAATAATAGGCAGCCGAACGGCCAAAAATTTCTTCTGCCAATTGCGACATAGCCGTTACCTCAGCTATCGGTAAAATGTGATAATGCATGACAAGGTAGGTAATACCCAGGAACATAAAACCCAGGGTTCCAGCCATCCAGTACGTAGTAATAGCAGCATTACGGGCTTCCGGCTTGCGGAACATGGGAACACTATCTGCAATAGCTTCTACCCCTGTCATTGAACTACAACCATTGGCAAAGGCCCTTAAAATCACAAACAACATCGCCCAATCCAGTTGCTGGCGGGCTAAGGACTCTGGTGGCAGCAGATAGGGAGCAACAGTAACGGACTTCCATATACCTATTACAATTAAAATGATGATACCAAACAAAAAAGCGTAGGTAGGTATTACGAAGGCATTGGAGGATTCCCGAACTCCGCGCAGATTAACTAGCATTAATATGGCAAAAAGAACCAGTACATCAATGATAACTTCCCGCCCCGCCAAGGCAGGAAAAGCCGAAACAATAGCTGCTGTGCCGGCCGAGACACTCACCGCAGCTGTCAGTACATAATCGGCAAAGACTGAGCCAGCTGCCACCAACGCCGGCATCTTGCCCAGATTCTTCTTGGCCACCGTATAGGCCCCGCCACCCTCAGGATTGGCTTTAGCCACCTGCACATAGGATAACACTACAATAGCCAGCAGTGACAGAATACCTATAGCCACAGGCCCCATAAACCCGTAAGCTACCAGGCTGGGAACAGCAACCAACGCAAGCATTATTTGTTCCGGACCATAGGCAACAGATGATAATGCATCTGAGGAAAAAATAGACAATGCCTTCCATTTTGGAAGTTTTTCGTGAGCCAATTCCCGGTTATGAAGTGGCTTGCCGATAAGTAATCGGCGAAGTACGCGCATCATAGTAGCGCCTCCAGTTTCATTATTCATTTTTTTAACACAAAAAAAAGACCTGTCGGTCTTTCGACCCCTGCTTTAGCCTGCGAAGTTAGCTGACGGGTAGGATGACAAGAGAAAAACATCCCTTTTACCTAATTGGCAAAATTAACCCCAAAAAGTGGTTCCTCCGCTTCCAAAATGGAACTCGGCATTATGTTATGTTTAACTAACTGTAATCATACTGCTTTTCTAATCGCACATAAAGTTCGCCTATGCTTCTTTAACGCCTGCTAGATGTCATGGCTACTCACTAAACAATATTGGATTCTTCGCTCACAGTCACGCTTTCTTTTGCGTGTTGTGGCTCGTCATTCCCCAAAAAATTCATGTTTATCGGCTATAAATAGCGACTGGACTGTCATAAAGACGGCCAAGAAAATTACACCAATATACTCTTATAAATAAAGTCCAACCACTTGTTTGAATGAAGTGGTTGGACTTTATTAATAACAATCATTTCCGCAGCTATTAGAACAATGGCATCGCGTTTTCCCCTGCAATTCCTGCCAAATAATTTTGGCTATATAGCCACCCGCAACTAAGCCGAAAATAAATACAATTATCGTATCCATCCCGCTCACGTCTTTTTCCCTAGTAGCCCAGAAGACTTCCTATTTGGTAAACTAAGAACGACATTATCCATGCCAGGGTAGTTGTATATACGGTAGCAAAAATTGGCCATTTCCAGGAATTTGATTCCCGTTTGATAACTGCTAATGCTGCCAGGCACGGTGAATAGATAAGCACAAACACCATCAGAGAATAGGCAATTAATGGGGTAAAGCTGCTATCATTGGCCAGCGCTTGCTGCAACGCAACCGACCCTTCATCGGCTTCACCTACATTATAGATAGTACCCATGGTACTAACCAAAACCTCTTTCGCGGTAAAGGCCGCAATTAAACCAATGCCTGACCGCCAATCAAAGCCCAATGGTCGAATAGCCGGCTCAATAAATTTGCCGAGCTGTCCAGCATAGCTTTGGGCTAATTTTTCCCCAGCCTCTTCTTTCTGGAAGTGTTCAATCTGCTCTTCATTTTCAGTCTTGAGTTCCAGATAACGCATGGCCCACGGATATAACTCAGTGTTAGCTGCTTGTATTTCCTGCAGCTTTGTCTCTTTAGCCGTTGTTAAAGCAACTAATTCAGGACTATCTTCTTCCACCCCTTCGACTTGCTCCTCAAACTCTTCATTAATGGTACTTATATCAGTAATTACTATCTGCAGCGGTGCATGGTCTTCTACAGCAACAATCTTCAGCGGCGCACCAACCTGCTCTGCCACTTGCTGACTAAAACCAGCTTCTGCTTGGGCGATTAACTCTTGATAGTCTTTACTATAATTAACATCACTAGGGTAATTGACCATAAACCAGACCAAAATCGAAACTGCCAGAATAATGGTACCTGCTTTTTTCAAATAGAGCACACTGCGTTCCCACATATGCATGCAAATGGATTGCAATGTAGGTACACGATAAGGAGGCAACTCCATAACGAAGGGTTCTGGCTCGCCTTTGAATAATACGCTGCGAAAAACACGCGCCATAATTACAGCCAAAAATATCCCTAATACGTAAACGGAAAATAACACCGTACCTGCCATACTTTCACTAAAGAAAGCAGCAATCAACAAAGTATATACCGGTAATCTTGCACTGCAACTCATTAGTGGTGTTACCAGAATAGTCACTAGCCGGTCTCGTGGATTCTCTAAGCTCCGGGTACCCATAATGGCAGGCACACTACAGCCAAAACCCAATAATAGCGGAATAAACGATTTACCATGTAGTCCTACAGAGTGCATAACTTTATCCATAATAAAGGCCGCTCTAGCCATATAACCGCTATCTTCCAAAACGGCAATTCCTAAAAACAATAACAATATATTAGGCAAAAATACAATGACGCCGCCAACACCGCCGATGATGCCATCGACAACCAATGACTTGAGATCACCTGCCGGCATATAGAGGCCTGCATAGGCGCCAATGGCCGCTACGCCCTCTTCAAGCCACTCCTGCGGATAAGCTCCGATAGTAAATACCATATTAAATAATAGCCACATAAGTCCTAGGAATACAGGCAAACCTAACAGCCGGTTGGTAAGTACCCTGTCAACCTTGTCAGAAGTCGTTAACCAGCCATCCCGTTTGGAAACAATAACATCCTGACATAGTGAGCCTACAAACTGATACCGTAAATTAGCAATCGCCAGTTCAGGATCAGTCTCAAAGGTAGCCTGCAGGCTCTCTCTAGCAGCAGCGACAACAGTAGTCACCCGCGCTCCCCCGGGCAATGCTTGCACCGTATTTCGGATCTCCGGGTCGTTCTCTAACAGCTTTATCGCCAACCACCGCAGCGGAAAGTGCAAATTATGCCGTTCTTCTGCTAACAAGGCACTGATTTCTGCAATTTTTCCTTCCACCGCATCACCGTAGTTAATAATAAAAGGTTTTTGTGCCTTTTCCTCAGCTACCTTTACAGTCGCTGCTAACAACTCATCGATACCGTTGTGGCGATTGCCAACAGTCCGAACTACCGCTACCCCCAGTTTCCGGGATAATACTTGCTCGTCAATTTTGGTGCCCATATCCTCAGCGACATCAGTCATATTAAGAGCTACTACCATGGGTCGTTCCAGTTCTAAAAGCTGCACCGCCAAATATAAATTGCGCTCCAAATTGCTGGCATCCAGAATGTCCACAATGACATCCGGCTTATCCTTAATGATAAAATTACGTGCCACAAGTTCATCTACTGAATGGGCTGTTAAGCTATAGGTGCCTGGTAAATCAACTATTAATAATTCTTTATCCCGATACCGCCGAAACCCTTCTCTTTTTTCAACCGTAACCCCCGGATAATTACCCACATGTTGCCTAGCACCGGTAATACTATTGAAAATAGTTGTTTTACCAGAATTGGGATTACCGGCCAAGGCAATACTGACTTTGGTATTTGCCACTATAAAGACCTCCTTCATCCCGCCCTTGCTTCACATTTATGGCAGAAGCCAATAGATTGTTTAACATAATCCGGCTGCCCCGGACTTTGACAATAATAGATTCATTACTACGACTTAGTATGCCAACCGGCGTCCCTGGTGTAAAACCCAAATCAGTAAGTCTTGCCCTTACTTCCTTGGAGCCGCCCAGAGCGGTTACTATCATCAATTGTCCTTGATCAATACTCTGAATTTGCATAACCACCCCTCCTTTGCGTTATTTCATTTTAATTTCAATATTCTGGGCCTCTACTTTTCGCAAGGAGAGATTAAAGCCCATGACCTTAACCTCCATAGGATCACCTAGTGGTGCATATTTTTGAACTTCAATCTTTGACCCCAGAACAACTCCCATATCAATAATGCGGCGTTGGATAGGACCATTACCATGAATTTTAGCTATTGTACCTTTTTCCCCCGGCAATAACTGACTTAATAATTTGACCATTTTCTTTCTTCCCCCTTGTTGTAGCTTTTAATATTATCCTATAAGTATTACTGATATTAGTAACCATTCTCTTTTTTGTTTTAAAAAAATTTTCCTTACTGCGCATTTACTTTCTTAACAAGTTCAAACTCAACCTCTTTCAAACCAGCAAAATTGCGGAAGTAAGCCGTGTAGTCCAGTGTATAGCAAACAATTCGCACTTCACCGCCTGAGGCAACAAGTTCCTCAATTATTATCTCATAGGTCGGTGCCGCCTTATTATTAAGCACATTCCCACACGTAAAATCAAATATTATCGCCGTTGTCTGACTTACCCTCATATTCTTGATAGCCTTATCCATATCAACATAATCAGCTTGAGTAAATTCGCGCAATAACGTAATTCTTACTTCACCCTCCTGGTTTTCGATAGAAAATGCCATCTGGGCTGTAAGCGGTTTTATTTCAAACGAATTCATGACCGTAAGATCAGGCAGAGATTCCTTCTGTCCACTTGTTGTTGCTCCTAATAACTCGGTAATAATAGATAGTAGTTTATCTTCAGTAAAGGGTTTTAAAATATAGCCTTTTGCCCCATTTTGCAAGGCATCAAACACTTTATGTTTCTGTCCAAGGGCACTCACCATAACAACCCTGGCCTGTGGATCAAATGTATTAATCTGCCTCAAAGCATCAATGCCATCCATTTCCGGCATAGTTATATCCATGGTAACCAAGTCGGGACGATACTTTTTATATGCGGCAACTGCTTGATTGCCGTTAGCTGCTTCATCCACCACATGTCCGGCTTTCACTAAAAATGTTCCAATGGCTTTACGCATCATTAATGCGTCATCCACAACTAATACACGCGCCATTTTCCTGCGCCACCTCCTTTATACTCATCCTATACTCAGAGTTTATGAGTGGCAAAACAAAAGTAAATTTCGTACCTTTGCCAACCACAGTCATAATTTCAATATGTCCGCCAAGTTTTTCAATTTCTTGCTTCACCGCAGCCAGTCCTACCCCCCGTCCAGACAATTCATTGGCACTATCAACACTGGAGAAACCTTCTGCAAAAATCAACTGAATAACCTCTTCTTCTGTCAAATCAGCTATTGTACGTTCACTACATAACCCCTTGGCGATGGCCAGTCTTCTTATAACGTTGCCATCAATTCCTCTTCCATCGTCGGCGATAGTAATCAGCAGATTTGCACCATGTTCCTCTATGTGGCATCTAATCTGACCCTGTGTCTGTTTACCGGCTTCCAGCCGTTCATCCGGCGTTTCCAGTCCATGCGCAACTGCATTACGAAAAACATGTACAAGTGCTTTAGCAAAATCATGATATTTTTCAGGATCTACTAACGTCCTAGTGCCGGTAATCGACAACGAGCTAATTTCTTTACCTTGACTTAACGCCAAATCAGCTATGTATTCAGGAAACATGTTAATCAAATCACTAAAAGGCTTGTAACGCAAGTGCCGCAAATCCTCAATAAGGGGTCTGGCTTGGCAAGGGGTAAGCAGACGCCGAATCTTATTCTCCAATTGGCGCAGCTTGCAGCTTTCTACAACGATTGTCTCATCTTGGCACAGGAACTGGCTACCCAGTACTTTTCTCAATGGCTCTAACTCTTGTTCTAACCAGTCATATAGTATATCAGGTTGATAGTCCACAAAACACGCCATTACAGCAGTAGGTGCAAGATTACCCTTTGTTCCATCTCGTAATTTTCCTAAAGCAGACTCCAATTCATGTAGTTTTTCGGCCACACGTTGCAAGCCCAATTGAGCAAAAGTGCCTTTCCAAGTATGAACCGTACGAAAAATTTCACTAATTTTTTCAATCTCTGCCTCTTGCGAAGACAAAAGTTCTGGCAGCTCTTGACGACAAAATACTTTGTAGTCCACCTTGGCTTTAGTAAATTCTTGTTGGTGGATCACCGCCCTCACCACCAAAGACAAAGTATCTCTTTCCTCTTGAATCTTTTCTTCCATTTCTCGCTTCTGAGTAACATCAGTTAGTATCAATAATATCTCTTTGCGTGCCAGGTCTACAGGGTGGTGAATCAATTTATATGTGATTTGAGCATAACTGCCAGCAATCTCTACTTCTTCAGGCAATAACGACAGATAATTGTCCCTGAGAAAAGCATCTTCTTCTTGAAAAACTTTTCCGAATAACGCTGTCAAAAAGGCCTGTTGTTCTGTATCGTGCGGATATAATAATGCGGGAATAAACTCATGTCGTATCTCCTGATTAAAAATCATAACACACTCGGCACTGTACTCGCCAGCAACCTTTAGATCTTCACCAAAAGAAAGAAAACCCTGCCCGGCATTATCCATTAAATTACGCAATTTATCAACTGCCTCTTTTAATTCTTGAGTCCGCCCCTGCAACTGACCTTGAACGAGCAATTGCGCAGCATTCACTTCTTCCAATACTTTTTTCTGTGCTTTAATTTCAGACTTGGATTGGGCAAGATCGACTACGCGCTGCCGCAACTCCAACTCATTCACTTTAATCCTATGTACCATCCAGTTCATGTCCCGCATCAAATCAACTAATTCATTTTCGTCACCATCATTGCCGCGTTCATTTGGCACAGTTAATATTACATCATAATGGCCAATTTTTACCTGTTGGCAAAATTCTTTCATTTTCTGTATCTGATTAGCAAATAGCCACTGTCTGATAATATCTGGGCTAAACAATCCTGCAAGAATGGTCACCATTAATACAATTGCTATTGTATTATAAAACTCCCGGTGCAGGCTTAGTCCTGTTTGATCTCCCGCGATAAGCATAGCCACAATAGGAAGCATACCAAACACTACCGCAATAATAAGCAGCCTGGTTTTAATAATCACTCTGTTTTCACACCCTCATCATTGCGTTAACCCGCTTGACCACTCTGTATCAATAGCTCTAAAGCTACAACTATTTGCCCGTTAACTCATAATGAATATCATTCTCATTTGTAATGTTTGTATTATTACACTCATTTACATTTTTGTCAAGCATCTTTTTCCACAATTTACTCCCACCCTCAAAAAAGCATCCTGTACACCTATAGGTGTGCGCAGGATGCTTTTCCGTAGAAAAACTTGCTAGACTCTTCTAAATACCCTTCTCAAAGTAAATTTACCGTTTTTAATATCGTCAAACAAGGTATACACAACAGGTACCACAACCAACGTAAGAATAGTTGAAGTCACCAAACCGCCGATGATGGCATGAGCCATAGGCGCACGTGCTTCGGCACCAGGTCCGATACCTAAGGCCAGCGGAATCATACCGACAATCATAGCAGCCGTCGTCATAATGATAGGACGCATCCGCTTGGTCGCAGCCTCTACTAATGCCTGGTTGCGTTCTACGCCTTGGGCGCGACGCTGTTTGGCAAAGTCAACCAGCAAAATGGCGTTCTTGGTTACCAAACCCATTAGCATAATAATGCCAATCAAAGACATTACGCTGAGTTCACTCCCCATCACTAACAGGCCAATTATTGCGCCAATAATCGCCAGCGGCAAAGCCAGCATAATAGCAAAAGGGTCAAGATAGCTCTCAAACTGGGCAGCCAATACGAAGAAGATAAACAGTACTGCCATTGTTAGTGCCACGACCATGCTGCTGAAAGCATCATTCATGGACTTGGTTTGGCCGGTAGTAACAAATTGATAACCCTCCGGCATGGCTACAGCAGCCACTTTTTTCTTGAATGCGGTGTTGAATTCTCCCAGCGTAATCCCGCTAAGGTTGGCTGAAATGGTGATTTGCTGCTGGTTATCATAGCGCTTAATCTGGGCCGGGCTGGTAGCATACACCGTGTCTGTTACCTGATCAAGCGGCACCATTATGGCTTGTCCGCTTTTGCCCTGGGCACTGCCAGACAAATACACATCCTTGACATCTGCCAGGCTCCGGCGCTTATCCGGATCTAAAATTACCCGTACATCATAGGCGTCTTCACCCTCTTTGTACTGGGTAACAACCTTACCGTTAAACATTGTTTGCAGCGTATCGGCAATACTTGCTGTCGAGATTCCCAAATCTGCCGCCCGATCATGCTTAACTACAAGCTGCGCATCAGGGTTGCCAGCTTCATAACTTGACGATACTTCAACAGCACCAGGTATACTGGCAACAACTTGTTCTACCTGTTCAGCAATTTCTGCCAGAGTTTCCAGCGAGATTCCCTGGACAACCAGTGATACTGGCTTGCCATTTGTCATAGCTGCTTTTTTGGATACACTAATTTCCGCACCAGTCATATCGCTAAATTTTTGGCGAAGCTCTTTGATAATAGCCGAGTCACTACGGTCACGCTGACCCTTGGGTGTAAGTTCTGCCAAAATTGTTATATCTTTGCTATTGGCTACACTGTAGGTCAGCCTGACTTCCGGCAGACCGCGAATGATTTGAACCATCCTATCTGCCATATCTCCCACAGCGTTTACACTCATGCCGGGGTCAACAACAGCCGTTACGGTAATCTCCTCATTATCGGCATCAGGAATAAAGGTTGACCCCAGTAGTGGCAAAAGCATCAAACTCCCCAAAAACAGGGCAGCCGCTACCAATAGAACTTTGCGGCGCTGCCTCAGGGCCTGACGCAAAAATTGCCCATATTTAGCGGTTAACTTATCAAACTTGTCATTCCATGTAAGCCAGGCCCTGGCTAGCTTACTGTTACCTTTGATTTCAGCATAATCCAGATATTTGGCCGACAGCATAGGAGTAAGTGTAAATGCAACAAACAAAGATACCAACACACTGGCCGCCACTGTAATGCCAAACTCTTTAAAGAACTGGCCAACAGTGCCGTTCATCATGCCTACCGGCACGAAGACAGCGACAAGGGTAAAGGTCGTTGCCATAACGGCAAGACCAATCTCTGCAGTTCCATCTAGTGCGGCAGTTACCTTATCTTTACCCATTTCCAAATGGCGCACAATATTTTCGATAACAACAATGGCATCATCAATCAACAAGCCAACCGCCAGCGATAAGGCCAGCAGCGACATGGTGTTGAGCGTGAAATTCAATGCCTTCATTACCATAAAGGAAGCAATAACAGAAACTGGAATCGCTATTCCACTGATGAGGGTACTTCGCCAGTTGCCTAAGAACAAAAATACAATCGCAACCGCTAAGATACCACCAACGACAAGGTTAAATTCAACATCCTGTACTGACTCTTTAATTGTTTTCGAATTATCGCGAACTACCACCAAATCAATTCCTGGCGGCAATTCCTTTTTAATACTTTCCAATTGTTTTTTGACATTATCCACTACTTGTACAGTATTGCTGCCAGACTGCTTCATAATATCAATACCGAGCGCCGGCTTGTCA
Source organism: Sporomusa sp. 246TCP1 (assembly GCF_057319775.1). Classification (NCBI taxonomy): domain Bacteria; kingdom Bacillati; phylum Bacillota; class Negativicutes; order Selenomonadales; family Sporomusaceae; genus Sporomusa; species Sporomusa sp. 246TCP1. Next base: position 4,547,924 of record NZ_CM170492.1, read on the forward strand.
TTAAGCTTAGTAACTGTTGCCAGCTCTTCGGTCGTATCTTCAATGGTCGCAATATTTTTTACATACAATGGCACACCGCCACGCTGTCCAACAGCAATGTCCAGAAACTGGCTGGTATCTTTAATACTGCCTACTGCCCGGAGGTCAGTTTTGCGCTGGCCATCAGAAACTTTACCACCAGGAGAATCAATATTCTCATTACGCAGGCTGCTCAGAACCTCCGATATAGTTAGACTATAGGCAGACATCTGATTGCTATCTAACTGGATTTGAATCTCCCGGTCCAGGCCACCCTTTACTTCAACAGAGGCAACCCCATTGACTGCCTTAAGCCGTTTGGTAATTATATCTTCGGCTAGCACTGTCAATTCTCGCCGCGTTACATCACCGGTTATGGCAATCGATAGTATCGGTATGTCGGTTGGATCAAAACGGGAAATGAGCGGCGTTTTAGCATCGTCTGGCAAATTTGCCTGTACCCCGCCCAATTTATCGCGTACATTTTGCGCAGCAGCATCGGCGTTTGTTTCCATGGTAAATTGAATAACTGTTGTCGAAACACCCTCACTTACCGTTGATGTTACATGCTCGACACCAGCAACCTCACTAACTGCTTCTTCTATCTTTTGCGTAACCTTTGATTCTACTTGTTCCGGGGCTGCGCCGGGATATTGAACAATCACAGCAACAACCGGCAATTCCACGCTGGGGTATTGATCCACAGCCAAGGACATATAGCTAACCAAGCCTACCACTACCAGCGCCAAAATTATCACCGTAGCAAAGACCGGGCGCTTTATGCTAATCTCTGTAAGCTTCATGTCTTGTTCCCCTAATCTATGAGGCTACGCGTACTGCGTCACCATCTTTAATGCGGTTGGTACTTGTCACAATGACCTGAGTTCCGGTTTGTAAACCGGACTTAACTACAACGGTATTACCTGTTACCTCGCCAATCTCAATTTGCCGGCGAACAGCCTTACCGTTTTCAACAGTAAACACATAGTACAAGCCCTGCTTTTGCACAACAGCTGACTGTGGAACCGTCTGCACCGCTACACGCTCACCTGTTAGCAGTGCTACTTTGGCAAACATACCCGGCTTTAAGCTGGCACTATCATTATCAATTTTAATCTTGGTCCTAAACATCCGGCTGCTTGAACCTGCTTCCGGATTCACAACCTCAACTGTGCCGGTAAAAATTGTATCAGGGTAAGTATCTACCGTAATATTAGCCTGTTGACCGACTTTAACACGGCCCAACTCTTTTTGTTCGACATTGATTACAGCATATACCTGATTGATGTCTTGCACCACCATAAGTGCAACGCCAGGAGAAACTACTTGCCCAATGGTGGCATTTTTATTAGCAACCACCCCATCCACCGGCGCGCTGATTATGCCATAACCATATTGCTGCTCAGCACTGCTTTGGTTAGCTGTTGCGCTTGAGACATCAGCTTCTGCCGTTTTTAATTTGGCTCTAACATTATCTAACTGCTGTTCCGAGATAGCGCCTTTATCAAAAAGCCGCTGATAGCGATTGTAATCATTCAGCGCCAACTCATAGTTAATCTGGGCCTTCTTTACCGCATCACCAGCCTGCCGGGCTGAGTTTGCCAGCTCCACGGCTTCTAACTTAACCAAAGGATCGCCTGCTTTAACGGCTTGCCCCTCCTCTACCAGAACTTGCTCAATCCGGCCCGCAATTTTGGCACTCACCGTTGCCGAGGTCGCTCCTTCAATTGAGCTATTAAACGTAAGACTTGGTACAATATCTTCATTCCCGATTGTAGCAACTTTCACACTAAGCACGCTGTCAATAACTTTATCATCAGCTTTGCCAAAGGCAAATACGCCACTGCGGACAACTAAGGTAATACCAATTACTATAATTACCGGAATTATCCAGTACTTCGGGTTCCACCTCTTCATCAAATAAACCTCCATTCAAATTTGGACCACTAGCACAATGGGCATACCTACCAGTCGGTATGTCGTGGTTTAAAAATTTTAGCGCTTCTTGTTCTGCGCCAAGTGTATATGCAGCGTGCTAAAATTTTTTCAGGTGGATAGTATGTTGCATCTTATATAGTTAGCAATAGCCACACATTCTCCATCATTCGGTTACGCATTTCCAGGGACTGAAAGAAACGCCCCAGTGATAGTTGTCCATTGACTGTAGCTATGATAATCGCTGCCACAGCATAGCTGTCAAGACCACGCTTCAGTTCTCCCTGCTCCATAGCTGCCTCAATTTTCTTGGCAAAGGCTGCACATACTGTTAGGCGCCCTTGTTCCATTCGCGCTTGAATATCAGGGAATTTACTCATTATCTCAATAACGAAATGAGCACAGTCAACACGGCAATCCCCTTCCACCCCCAGCAGATCCTTAGCATATCGCTCCAGCGTTTTTTCCACTAACAGCGCATTTAGTACTTCCCGAATACCATTTTTAGCAGTCAATAACTCCATATATTTTTCCTCAAGCCGGTCAAGTAAATAGTGCATTCCTACCTGCAGCAAAGCATCTTTGCTCGAAAAATAATGATAGATCCCCCCCTTAGTAATGCTAACCTCTTTGGCAACATCAATAAGAGAAACCGATTTATAGCCTCGCATGACAAACAAACGCAAAGCCGCAATGATAATATTTTCTTTCGTCATGTCATTCCTACCCCTTGCCTCAAACATACCTACCAGTCAGTATGTTGCTATTATCACTCGACTTTACTCTTTTGTCAATGAAAATCCTATTTTGCTACCATAGGCTCACCCACTTAAGACGTAAACCCTTCCGGATTCGGTTAATCGCACCAATACCAGATAATGATAAGTCTTGGAGTTCATCTTACTTTTTATCTATTTTCAAACTACGCCAAAGCGCGTCAAGAAATTTTTGTCGCGAAAATGGTTTTACGACAAACCCATCAACACCAAAACCGATGGCTATGCGTACTGTGTAAGCATCATTATTCGAACTACATATGATGATCTTGGATGCAGGAGACAACAGTTTAATGTCCTTCAACGCCTCCAGTCCATCCTTTTTAGGCATAACAACATCTAAAGTGATAAGATCATACTTCCTATCTGGTGGCAGCTTCTTGATTTTATTAATTGCATCAAATCCATCAACAGCTTCATCAATCATGGTTATACCCATCTCATGTAAATGGGAGATAATGAATTCCCGGCTGACTTTTGAATCGTCAACAACCAATGCGCGCACTGCTGTCACCCCCTTCTTCCAAAGTACTATGTATAGTATAGGGTGTACTTATAAAAACTTCAAGACAATTATGCCGTTGAAAAATCACCTACCCGCACCGCAGATAAGCGACCTGTCAAAGCTCACTACACAATCATTAAAAATACATACATAATACTGGCAAAAGCTACTATACTTCCTTTAAGTGGCCAAGCCCGCTTCTCCATCTTGCCTATTTGCGATTTAGATGCTTCCTGTTCTGCTACCATTATAATCACTCCCATTTATATTTAATTAATATTTAGTGTCAAATAACATCAATTATAGTATACCATGCCTTTTCTTATTAGGAAAATTTGTTACTCAAAAAAATACCCAGCAACAAATTGTCACCGGGATAGATCGTTTATAATAGGGGAGAATCTATTCTCAATAGAAGGCTGCTGCCCTTCTATGAATTGTAGTCCAAAGCACTTGAAATGATATTTTAATTATAAACACTAATTTTTAGAATTTGCTTAGAAAATACAGGTAATGGCCCGGCAATGGTTACCCAATTAATTACCAAGTATTGACATAATATAAAAAACAGAATATAATGAAAATAGAAATAAAGGAGGATGGTTAATATGCTCAAAGATTATCCTGCTACTCAATTATTTCTTATATCATCAGTAATTTTATTAGCTATGGTCTTACTCACTCCGTTGGTGCGCGAATGGCACATTTGTGCTGCAATACTAGACAGCCTAAAATTTATCGTAAAAGTGATTTGTGGGTTATTCTTGCTCGGTACAGTAATTGATGTAATAGATGCTCTACATTATCATAACCACAAACATAGTCACTAAATAATTTAACTAAAATATAAAGCCCTGGTTTCCGTAAAGTAAAATATACCCTATAGCGTAGACAATGAAACAAGTCTACCCTATAGGGTATTTTTCCTCCGCCGGACGCTAACGTTTTAACCCTCGAACTCTTTGTTAATGGGGTAATCGTTTGTTTATCGCTACCCCTATGATAGTCGCTACAAAAACCTTAAATAAATCTCCCGGTATAAATGGAAGTGCGCCTGCCATAAATGCCTTCTCCACTCCCATACCAGTAATAAAACTCAGCCACAATATACCAAAAAGATAAACAATAATTATACCCCCTATACTATTTGCCAAAGCTAAGCACCAGATAGTATTCCTGTGTCTTCTTAACAAAGCAATAACAACGACACCTACCAAGAAACCGAAATAATATCCACCTCTCGGACCAAAAACAACTCCAATTCCACCAGCAAATCCCGAAAAAACCGGTATGCCCGCGGCACCAATTAAAATGAATGTCAGAACGCTAAATAATGCTTGTCGCACCGTTAGTATACTTCCCGCCAGCATTATTCCCAAACTCTGCCCTGAAACAGGAACCGGACTGAAGGGTAGTGGTATAGAAACAAATCCTAATACTGCCGTTAAAGCTGCAAAAAGAGCTGCATAAATAAAATCTGTTAGATTACCTTTTGTATTCATCATAACCCTCCGCATATTATATTTTTTTAAACTATACATTTTCAAGTAAACCTAAACAAATTATACGACTACCTTAAAAATTTTGTCAACCAATCCAAATTCTATCGTTAACCAATAAATTAACACACTACTCGCAACACACAATTTTCATCGAAAACTATTTTCAATACCCAGCAATTGCTGGGTATTGAAAATAGTCGCCCATCCGAAGATAGACGACTACAGCACAACCAATATAAACGGGCCACACTTCAAATTAGTTGTGAATTTTACTACAAATAACTGTATAATAGATTGAGCCTAAAAAATCCCCCTATTCAAGGGTTTAGGTAGTACAATTATCTCCCAATTCCGGGAACAAGAGAATAAATAAACTAATAACCAAAACGATAAACCAAAGTTCTCTATTCGTACCCCAAAACATTTAAAATCCCCCTTTGTCGATGTAATCTATTTTATACTATTCGTAAGTTGGCAATCATGTTACCGTAGCTTCAAATTACGAAAGTCGATATTGCTTTCCTTAGAGAAGTTACTGCCAAAACGAAAAACCCTGAAGGATACGGTGTCCACAATAGCCAGGGATGAGCTAATTGAAATATATGTGATGCTATTGCTGCCCCTATAGACCCTGACGCCGCTATAGCTGATAACTAGTATAGCCAAAAAATCTTAATAACTTTTACCTTTATATAGAGTAATCAAAAGCTCAAATACTCCTTTTTTATGCTAAAATAGATCAAAGGAGCTGATTTTCGGTGAAAATAAAATTAAACAAGGAAATTGTTTCTCAACTATTTGGCGAATTGGATTTTGCATTCACTCATTCAAAAAAAAGTCGCGATGAAATTTTAAGAGAATTAATATCACAAAATCCTGAAATCATTTATTCATCAGAAGATTGGCTGCCCCTTAGCCAAGAAACTAAAAACAGCATCATAGCTCGAATTAAGAACTCGCTTAACACTCCGTGAGTTTGACCTTAGTAGTTTTTTCTAGGGCCTTTTTTAGGTCCTTACCAGTACACTTGTTCTTCGAAAAACCAAATATTTTATTAATATTTGCATCAGATAAATAGGTAAACAACTATTGTGAAAAAAGGATGTGACTTTATGTCAACGGTGTCAAGTATTTCTGCGTATACAACATCCACACTACTTTCTACTACAACATCAAGTTCGGACACCACTGCTGATGCCACGACTAATGCCGCTACAACTACCGATACTTCATCATCAGATACATCTGATACTGCTGCCTATTCACTAGAAATAACTCCTGCTCTAATAAAGGCTGCTCTTCAAAACACATATACTTCACAACTTTTAACTCCCTATCAGGATGCCACAATTTCAAATTTAGTTTTGTATGACTGTTATAACAATCTATCATCTAGTGCTTTAAACTATGTTGTTTCATCAGATACCGATTCCTCTACTACTACTTCTTCTTCTTCAACAAGCACGCTTGATTTCTTAGTTTAAAAATTATTCTTATTCAAACACAGTCCATTTATAATAACATTATCTACGATGGGGGGTTATATTATGAATACCATGAATATCGGACAATACTCTACAGCATCTAGTCTCTACTCAGTTAAAACAGCCTTCACCACGGCTCTTTTAAAAAAGGAAATGGATAGTGCTTCACAATCGGTTACCGGTACCATTTCAGAAGCAATGGACAACACTGTTGAAGCACTAAATAAAACCGAAGCAATCAATCCTCTCTCAAGTTCAAACGTAATCGATATTAGTATCTAAAAAACAGCCTTAACGGGCTGTTTTTTTATGTCATACCCTAACAATATTTTTTCCATATTTCCTCTTCCGTCAAAGGTCTACTGATGAAATAACCTTGCATTCTATCACACTTCAACTCCTGCAAGAATGACATTTGTTCTGTCGTTTCAACCCCCTCTGCGACAACGTCGAATCCCATTTTATGTGCCAACTGAATAACCGTTCCCACAATGGCTGCATAATTTCTTTTCTCCAGCAAAGCATCCACAAAGGATTTGTCAATTTTAATGGTATTTACCGGTAATTCGCTGAGATAGGTCAGAGAGCTATAACCTGTGCCGAAATCATCCAGAGAGATCCTGATTCCCTGTTTCTTTAAATTACAGATTTTATCAGTCACCTTTTTGAAATTTTCAATAAGTATCGTCTCAACAATTTCTAAAATTAGACAATTCTTTGAGAAAGCAGTATTCTCTAAAACACTTGCAACTTTAGCGGTAAAATCATCCTGCAGCCATTCTTTAACCGACACGTTGACAGACATATGCACATTCGTTAAACCTGCATCATGCAGCCTTTTGCCAAATAAACAAGCTGTCTGCAAAACCCATTCACCAATTTCCACAATTAAATTACTTTCTTCGGCGACAGGAATAAATTGTGCCGGAGAAACCAAACCATAGTCCGGACTTTGCCAGCGAATTAAAGCCTCAAAAGCAACCAACTGTTTATCCACATTAACAATCGGTTGATAATATAAAACAAATTCGCCATTTTTTAAAGCCTTATGCAAACCAGCTTCTAGTCGCATTTTATTAATAGTATCTGTTTCCATATCAGTTGTAAAGAATTCATAACGATGCTTGCCTTGTTTTTTGGCGCACTGCATAGCAATATCGGCATTTTTCAATAAGGATTTCGTATCACAACCATCATCAGGAAATAATGCAATGCCTATGCTGAGCGTCACCGCCAACGGATCATGGGTGGAAATACATACCTCCCCCACCACTTGAATCAATTTCTGCGCAAATTCGCTTATGATTTGACGATCAGTTTCGCCGGAAAGGATAATTATAAACTCATCTCCACCCAACCGCGCTACAAATTGCTCCTGAGCAACCTTCTTTAAAGCTTTTGCGGTTCGCAGCAGAAACTGATCGCCTACAGCATGGCCCATGGAATCATTGATCATCTTAAAATTATCTAAATCTATAAATAGTAAAGCGCCTGCCCTACGGTTATTTTGATCCTCTAATTCGGCCGACAGTTTTTCTAAAAATGACAGACGGTTGGCCAATCCTGTCAAAATATCGTGGTAAGCCAAATGATGTATTTTCATACTTTGCATTTTCTTCTGTGTTATATCTGTCAAAGAGCCAGCCATACGAATGGGCTTTCCATCTGCATCAAATAATGCCTTACCCCGGCCAAGCACCCATAACATCTCCCCTTCTTGGGTTATAATTCGATATTCACAGATATATTCAGGTGTCTTTCCCGTCAAATGTTCTTCCAATTTTTGCTGCCTTTTATCCAAATCATCAGGATGTATTTTATTTACAACGCGGGGATCGAAAATATCACAGTCTGTAAACATATGTGAGAAATGAAGGTTATCTGCCCATTGTCCTAATAAAGCGACCGTTCTTCCTTTTATATTCCAATCCCATATTGCATCTTTCGAACCCGCAGCCACTAAGCGATATCGTTCCTCGCTTTGAGCCAATTCCTGTGTTTTTATATTAAGCCGATCAAGCTGCACACGCAGTTCCGCTTCCGTCGCAGCCAATTGCCCATAAGTGGCCGCCAACTCCTCATTGCTGGCCTGCAACTCCCTTTCAGCCTGCTGACGGCTTATCTGCATATAGTCAATGGCCTTAGCTACTCCGCCAATTTCATCATGACTGCCAAGCAGCTTATCCGGTAAACGCTCTGAAAAATCGCCGCTGGCCATATGGTTAAGGTGTCTGACTAATTCATCCATGCGCCGGGTCAGTTGATAGGAAAATGCCGGAATAAAGGGCAAGATCATGATAATTAGGACAATTGTCCCGGCTACTAAAGGAATACTGACTTTTTTCGCTCTGCCAGCAATCTCTTCTACAGATACTACCGTGACTAAAGTCCAGTTTCTCATGCCCGAAGTCTGCATATTGACAAAGCATCTTTGCCCTTCAATCATAGTTTCAAAATATGTATTTGAGCCTACCAAAAGGCGCTGGTACTCAGGAAATTCCCAACTGGTAGTACTTCCTTTTGGAGTTAATGCCCCACTACTCGCCAATTGGGCAATGTTATGCCCCAAAAATTCCGGATTTGGATGAGCCATAATTGTTCCATCCCTGGCCAGCATAAAAACATATCCCGTTTTACCTATTTTCATTTCCGAAATTTTTCTAGTAAATTGATCCAAACTTACATCAATACCCAGTACACCAACCACTGTACCGTCGAAATTCCGCACAAAATGCGCTGCAGTCACGGTAAATTTACTGCCGTCGTAGGTCTCATACGGTTCAGACAGAAAAGTTTCTTCCTGATTCTCTATCGCCGGCCTATACCAGGGACGCTTGCGCGGATCCAATCCCTTTTGCGCAGTCCTTCGCGGCCATCCGATAAATCCGCCTTTTTCTGTTCCCAGATAGGCATAAGCTGTCTCCGGATGTTGCTGCGCATATCGTTCAAGTTCCCGGTAAATCTTCTCGTGTACACTGTCATTGCTCGGAGGTACAAATTCTTGTTGTGTATTATAAAATGTATCCACAGTATCCGCCATTTCAACAAACGGATTTATAGCTAAATACTGGCAGTCTTCCTTCATGCCATTCAGCATAGTAACAATCGCATGATCCATTTGGATCATTTCTTTACTAGTACCCTCTCTTATTTCCTTTTCCAGAGCTCCTTCCATCTCCCGATAGACAAAAAAAGCTAGCAATATTAGGGGGACTGTAGTAACAATGATAAATGCAGTGATTATTTTATTACGCATAGAATTGAACATACTAGTGCCACCCTTTCGGCATACAAATCATAAAAAAAAGCCAGGCCTATGCCCAGCATCATTGCTAGTTTATCAAAATGCACCCGGCAATGTTTACTTATAAAATAATCACTTGCATCTGTCGACTGCTAAAATAAATATTCTTAAGTAAAATTATAGTATTTTTTGAGAGTTTCGTCTATAAAAAGTATCACATACTCTTAGTTTCATGAACTCGTTTTATGTATCGATTAAATTGTGGTACAGTAAAATCCACTTCGCCGTAGCGAGGAGCATAGATAAACCCTTTATAAATTAATTGCCAATTTTTCACAGATTTCACGCAGTTTTTCGTATATTTCACTGTTAGAAGCCATAAGCCTTTCAGAAATCTTACCGCCGTTTTTCGATAACGAATTGCGGAGACAATCAGGCGGAGACAATCAGAGGAGACAATCAGGGACGTTCCTTTTTCGTCACTCTAATGTTGCCAAGAAAGGAACGTCCCCCTATGTCCCTAAGTATGTTGAATAAAAATAAAGCAGTTTTGTCTCTCGCTTTAGGTTTAGCAATGGTTTATGGTGCTGGAACCATTTCTGTATACGCATCTCCGAATGAACAGCTTCCTGAAAAACCACCGATTATTCAAGAGCAAGAGCATTATCAAAACCAGACACCTAGCGAAGAAGCGTGCAAGAACCCAAATCATTTAAAAGATCCAAACTGTAGGGAAAACCACCCGTTTGATCCAAACTGCAAACTTGATGAAAAAAAACCTCTCCCTCCCCAAAATAACGAGGATCAGAAGCGTCCTATGCCCCTTAAAAAGCATTTAGAAGAATCAAAGAAACCCTTACCTCCACAAGCTGAAGCTAACAAAAACATTCCCGATACGGATCGTTAATCTTAATGACGAGGAGTGGTATTTCACTCCTCGTTTTTTTATTGCGTAAGCGAATACCACATGCATGGTAAATGGCGTTGGAGACTCACAGGGACGGTTATTGTGAAAACAATAGGGTCCCTGTGAGTCTTCGACCACGCCACCAGGCTGTTTGCCGCTGGCTGTCACGCTAAAGACGTGCAGGACCGGCTGTAGACTCGCGGGGACGGTTCTTGAAGGTATCAATCGGAAGTTTTGCGCGCAAAAAGGCTCAATTAACAGCTCCCGGCTGCCAGTTGAGCCACAAAACTATCTACGCGCAAAATTTTTGATTGCCTCAGAAGAATGAAGTCGCGGGCTGCCCAGCTATGGAATTTCAATCTTTTTCTCTTGGTTTTTGATCGTTAATTTTTTCTGTTTTCGTACATTTTTTTGTGCTTTACTTTGCTGATTTGTAATAAATTGGGCTTCATTTGTCTTGATTGGACATACCTTCCCCCTCCCCACAAACGGGTCTTGGCAGTATCTATTCAATTTTTGCAACTATTAAGGCGATGCCTCTTTGGGTAACGAATAGCTTGCCTGTAATTTACCTTTTCCACATACAGGACACCTCGTTACATCCCGGCCTACAAGAATGCATAGAATCTCAACAGTTGTAAGACCTTCAAATTTTGGTTTGTAGGTTGGACTTAACGTTAGTTTTCTGCTTAGTTCCAGCTTGGTCTTTTTGTTTCGGTTGGCAAGGAGTCCATAATGCCTGATTTTGACAAAACCTTTGGGAAGTACATGCAGTAAAAATCGCCGGATGAATTCAACGCCACTGAGCGTTAGCGTTTTTGTCTGGTTGTTGTCGTTAGAGTCTCTTACGGTAATTGTCACCGTATGTTCATCCATGGCGACAATGCGCGTATTGGATAAGGCTATCCGGTGCGTGTACCTCCCCAAATATCGGACAACAGCGAGTGGTCCGGAAAAAGTCTTTTTAGAGTAAATGTACCAGTTTTTGGCATAACACTGTTTGAGTAAATCCCGGAAACATTTTGGCTGTTGATATTTCTGGGCATCTCCATAAAACATCAGCAAGTTTTGGCGGTAGTATTGCTTGATGTGGTGAAGAAATTTACCTCGAAACTTTTTAGCTAACACCTTTACTGGAATGAAGAACTTCTTGCTGCTGTTTCGCCATTGATTGTTTTTGGTTAGTCCACCTGCCAATACCACAGTATGGATGTGCGGATGATAGTGCAAATCTTGTCCCCAGGTATGCAGCAAGGAAAAAAGCCGATCTGTGCACCAAGATATTTGGTATCTTGGGAAAGTTCCGCCAAGGTTTGGGCTACCGCTTTATACAACAAGCCATAAAGCAATTCCTGGTTTTGATAAACCAATGGCTGAAGCTGTGATGGTAAAGTAAACACAACATGGAAGTAAGGGGCATTGAGGATATCTTTGCTTCTTGCGTCTACCCAAACTGCCTTATTAATACCCTGACACAAAGGGCAGTGCCGATTTCGGCATGAATTGTAACGAACAACCATATGGCCGCATTCTTCGCATTCAAACGTATGACCACCTAAAGCTGCTGTCCTGCAGCGCATGATATCATTAGCGGCTTTGGCTTGTTGTATGTATGGAGCATAGCTTTGTTCATACTGGGGATAAAACTTAAGGAAAACATCCTGTACCGTAGTCATTTGGAGTTGCTGTTTCCAGTATCAAGAGGGCTCTTAATGCCCATAAGGCTTTTCGATGTCATGTGCAAGTATGTCATTGTAGTCTGAAGATTTTTGTGCCCCAGCATTTGCTGGATAAACACGGGATCGACCCCATCCTCTAAGGCATGTGTAGCAAAACAATGCCGAAGCGTATGGGCAGAAATATTTTGTTTTATTTGCAACTGGTTGCGCAGCTTAATCATGGTATTTTTGATGGACTTGACGTTAATGTGCTCGCTTTTGTGTTGTCCTGGAAACAACCAATCGTCCATTTGGTAGCTTGAAAAATAGGCCCGGAAGTACTTTCGCAATACATCAAGGGCCAGTTCTGATAAAATGGTGTATCGATTTGTATTATGTTTGGCGTTTTCTACCCGTACACGCATACTTTTACTACAAATGTCACAAATCTTCAGTTTAGCTACTTCGCTGACCCTGAGGCCACTACCGTATAGTAATGCTAAAATAGCTTTATGCTTTAGATTCGCAGCTTTATTTAATATTGCCAGTACATCTTGTTTAGCTGGGATGACTGGAAACTTACGTATTCTTTTCATACGGGGAATTTTTAAGGGGTTCCACTCTTTATCTATGATACAGGTATGAAAGAATTTGACAGCAGAAATGTAACAATTGATGGTTCCAGCTGACAGACCCTTTTCCTTTTTGAGATAGAGGATATATTGTTGGATATCGCTATCTGTAACGTTTTCCATGCATTTGTGCTGATTTTGCATATAATTGATGAAGGCAAAGATTCTTCGCAAATAGGATTCCCGTGAAGATTCCGGAGTCCCTTTAAGTTCAAAGTATAGCTCAATCTCTTGTTTATATTGTTGCATAGACATACTACCTCCTGATTTTTTGGTTTTGTGAAGCCAATTCATGGCATCAGGAGGAGCTCTAGCTGTGTTAAAAAACGTATGTATTTCAGTCTTAGGACATGGTATAATCATAAAGTAAAAAGTACGTTCCTCCTTTCTGGTTTGTTTGGTTTGGCGATTAAACAATACCACAAAAGGGCGTACTTTTTACATTTTTCATGAAATTTTTATTTACGGGAGACTACCAAGGCCATCGCGTGAGCGATTTCGTTCTTCTTGAAGGTATCAATCGGAAGTTTTGCGCGCAAAACTTCCGATTGATACCTTCAAGAACCGTCCCTTTGATTCCATGAAACTGTGATTTTAGATAGGTATTAGGTATAAAAAAATAAAAATCCACCCCCAACCGTCAGGCTGAGAGTGGGATTTACAGTTGTATTATCAGTTATGAGGACCATCATGTGGTGGCTCAGGTTGCGGTGGTTGCGGCTTATGATGATGTGGCTTTTTGTGGTATGGATCATTAGGATCTGGCTGAGGTTGATGACCGTCAGCTGCAAGCATTTGATAATTTGGAGTTACCCCCTGGTTTTGATTATCATGGGCACTTACCATTGAAGAAAGGCTCAAAACAAACATAGCAATCATTAAGACTAACATTTTTTTCATTATAGTTCCTCTTCTCTATGAATTTTTCTAGGCTATATTTAGGATTATACATTCCATTTTTTAGAATTAACTTAGAAAACCCTTCAGGAAGTCATTTAATACAGTAGCAGTTACCAGATATTCACGTTCACTGGAATCGCTCATGGTGATTCGAAGTAATACATTTCTACTTGACTCATAGGAGGTGTAAAATCAGAACCGGACACGGGGACGATGGGGATCATGCTCCGGCAAAAAGAACACCGCTGCCTGGTGAATGGGCAGCGTCCCCTGCCCATTAGCGAGTTCCCAAATTTCATCATATAGCTCAATTTCTTGTTTCTTACAATCCAGGTATCTGATATTCATAAGTCAGTAAACCCTTCCTCCTAATTTTATCTGGAGGAAATTAAAAAGGATCACATATGCAGGATTATTTCTACCCTACACATGCGATCCAAATCGATTTTTGCAACAGTATCAAGATACAGGAAACAACCCAAATAACAGAACCCATCAACGTGTCCTGCCAAACCTGTATCAAGATATGATACCATCGAATACTGCATGCAGTCGCTCAGCCCCTGCTTAACGCGTCAATCATTACACTCCAATTGTCAAAACTTGTAATTCAGCTAACAACCGGGTATAATAAGATTGTCGTCGTGGACAGTTCGCTGTTACGTGTAGGTGCGCGTTCACCTGCTCGTGCCCATAGGTGCTCCAACACCTATGGGACACGGCGACCTTACTTTTTAATTTCCACCTATTACTAATATTCAAATTGAGGGTAGTTTGTCGGAAAATCGCCTAATTTAATACATCTTAGTCGGATAAATCACCCTTCTAGCGACTGAATTATTACAACTTTTCTCGTATAATTAAGATAGGACGGGGTTACGGCCCGTCCTAAACCGAATAAGGAGTTGAGTACTATGCACTTGAAAACGAGATGGTTTACGCTAACCGTTTCAAGTGGTGCCTTATGGTTGATCTATCAAATCATCCATGAAGCAACCAAGTAACCTCCCTATTCAATGAACGTCCCTACGCCAAATAGGGACGTTCATTATGTTCTATGCATATTATAACCGATTTAGAACCCGTTTAGAAGTTAATTTTCATTAAAAATGTATAATTTATCACTACTAATTTATTTTATTCCAAATCCAAGATCTAAAGCTCTCCCTGCATGCCTCCTTTACCGACACGATTACCAACGGCATTTTTATTGCCTTTGGGTGCGCCATGGCCTTTGGCATTTTGGTCGCCGGGTGGTGGAACCTATTTTGGGGGTTTGGTACGCATCTATCCATTTCAAGTGGTACATTCCCTTTCGCAATGGGTACGTCATTGGTAGTACGTTACTTCTTTAATTTTTTTGATTTTATTGACCTAAACTACATAGTCTAAATCTAATGTATTCTCTTAGTAAAGGATGATATTATGTCTACTGAGTTATTAATACAATATTTCTCTATACTTATTGCTATAGTGGCTGTTATTGTTGCTCGTAAAGAATTGAAACGGTTTATCCCTGTTGGATTGTTTGCCAGTTACTATGCTAATCTTTGTTGTTATATTGCGAATTATTTTCACTGGTGGGAATTTCCGACTAGACTTTTAACTGGTATAAAAGACATTTCCTTTACCGTAAATGTTGTTATTGTACCAGTCCTAGCTATGTTTTGGGTAAGGTACTCTCCAATGTCAAGGATTAAGTGGACTTTTCTTTGGACAACGATTCTAACAGGATTTGAATATTTTGCTGTAAAGTATACCAACCTGATTGTATATCACAATGGATATAATTGGTATCATTCGTATGTCCTATGGTTAATCAGTTGGTACATTTGGTATTCATTCCATAAGTGGTTTTATAAAGATAGTGAGCCCCACTAATAACAAACTATCATGGTCCCTCCCATTCCAAAGCCGCTGCATTCCGTTCCTTGCCAAGAAAGGAACGTCCCCCTATGTCCCTCAATACATTGTTAGTAGTGTCAAACCCTGTACTCTTCAAGACTTTTTGTGTTTCAACAAGTGGTATAAGATTGAAGCTCTTATTAGAATATTGCTCTGTGTATTTTGTGTTCCAACTTCTTGTATGTATCCCTTATTTTCCTCCGTAGAATTGATATAAGGTATTACCGCAATACTGGGTTTAGTAATAGATGGTTGAACAATTTCTTCTGCAGACACAATAATAGCACCAATCGACATTAAAAACAGACATAAAACTGTAATAATAGTCAGTTTTTTCACAAAATCACTCCATTCAATTATTATAATTTTATTATAGTTAACTAATTTACAAAAGTTTGTCAAATTGTAATTTATATTTCTATAAACTGAAGAAATTAGCTCCCGGCCAGTGCCGAGGGCTTTATATATGGATAATAAAAAGTTTCTTGAAATAGATGATTGGTTTGAATTTTTAGGCGGGGAAAATACTATGACAAAACAAGCCTTTTCACCTTTTTAGAAGTATCCCCATAATCGGGATGGATACCCCGGCAGCATTACTGAAATTCCAAATACAGTTAACAACAGAGAACATTTCGGATATTATCATAACCAAAGTGACAGGCAGCAAGCAAGGGCGATGGTATGTGTGTGATATATGATATAGAAAATGATATCATACTTGAATCTGATATACGTACATGGAAACACAGAAAGAGATGTAGCAAAAGATCTTATCGAAAGGCTTGAGCTTAAAGGCTTTAAAAATGATTTATTTTTGTTTGATCGGGGTTATCCATCAAAAGATATGTTTGATTTTTTAGAAAGTAAACAATTGAAATACTTGATGAGAGTAAAGGTTAATAAATTTCTTCCGGAATTTGACAGAGCAAATGATCCGGATCAACTTTTCACGCTTATTCATAAAAATAAGACTTTAACAGTTCGAATCATTAACGTTATTCTGGCAACTGGCGAAGTAGAAAAGCTAGTCACCAATATTATGAATGTGGATTTAACTACTGATGATTTCAAAGCTCTGTATTTTAAACGCTAGGGAATTGAAGTTAAATACAGTCAGTTAAAAAGCAGATATGGTTGTTGGTACTGGTTTAGGTTTAGGTTTAGGTTTTGGTTTTGGTTTTGGTTTTGGTTTAGGTTTTGGTTTTGGTTTTGGTTTTGGTTTTGGTTTTGGTTTTGGTTTAGGTTTAGGTTTAGGTTTTGGTTTATCATTTACGGTATCGCCTCCTGTTTTTGGGCATAAAGAAACCGTCCTATTCGAACGGTTTCTTTATCTCTTACCTTGTCTTAAACATTTTGTGATACTTATTGAGAACTTCGTCAAGTTGCTTACTAATTTGCATTACTTCTAAATCTGAAATGCCTTTTTCAAGAACTAACTTATTTAGCACTTGGCGAAGATTCTCAATTTGACTTAACACTTCGTCATAATCTCCCATGTTTTCCCCTCCTTCCCTGATAAAGAACAATTTACCAGGAAAAAATAGAGAATTGGTAAAAAACTGATTGGGGGACATGAAAAAAGAGCCATAAGGCTCTATTTATTAATTTTTTCTGACAGCATTCGCTGGTACTCATTTAATAGCACATCAAGCATCTGGCTTGCCCGGACAACTTCTGGATCAGTTAATGTTTTCTTTAGAGCAATTCATTCATCTTAGTGTGTAACTTTTCAATCATTTCCTGAAAATTATTTCGTCCATCCCCACAATCCTTACACCGCTTATGCTCTGAATGATTAGCACTCCAGTAGAAACAATTGCCACAACTCTTATTATTCATATGTACCCCACCCCCACAATAATAACACCATTAGGGCGACACTATGCCGCCCTTTTTCTATGCTCTATCTGCTTTCCTTAATTACTATTTTCCCTTCCATTATCCCGAAGATCGAAGACTCCTTAAACTCATACGTCTCAGGCTGTTCATCGGTTCTCATAGGCCTTGTTACCAACCATAGGCTATTCTCTTTCCAAGTGACATTTACAAGCTTTGTATTTGCCGGTAATTGTTCGGTGGTTGTGCCTCCTAATTTTCTCGCTGTATATTGGCATCCAGTTGTTAAGATCAAAGATCCGAGTATAAAACAAACTAAGATAATCTTTTTAGACATTGTTTTCCCCCCAATAAGTTATTTTGTTAGATTGTTTTCGCCGCTGCATGGTTACACCCCTCCCACTCCCAAAGCCGCTGCATACCCTTGGCCGGTACAGGCTCGATCTGGCGTACGTTGTTCAATATCCAGGCATAACGGCCAGGCTGAAAATCACCAAACGCTATTTCTTCTTTGCCGTATATATCACGCCATAACACAATCTTATCCATGGCCATTTCTTCGCAGGCAATCAAGTCAGCTAAGGCAATCACCGCACCAAACGGTAAATCATTACGGTTTCCATATCCCATATCATCAAGAGTCTTCCTGATCGGATCTACAAGAGATAAATTCCAGAGTTTACGGTCAAATCTTGCTCCTGCATGAATCGCAATTAGCCCCCTATACTTAGTCGGCCAGTTCCGTGTCTCTATCTGCTTCACGCCGCAGGCAATTAACGACGCCCACGGTTGCAAGATTGTGATGGCTTTCATACTTATTACGCCTCCCTGCCATGCTTCAGATCATAATACTTGTCCTGCAAGGCATACAATGATTCTCTGAGCCTCCTGGCATCCCTCTCAGCTTCAGACTTAAGTTGACGCTCTCTTGCCACTTGACGCATCGCTGCAGCTATCTGCTGCCGGTTACTGCCTGTCCGATAGAACGAGATACCTGCGCATATTATTTAACGTTTCCGGGCTCGGCAATGTGTGCTTCGGTTTTCTTACTGTCCTTAGGCTGCCATCTTCCCGGTAATAAACTAAGCCAATATTATCAGGCAACTCTGTCTTGGCAGTCATCTTGTCCGGGCAAGCGAAAGAGAAACCTGTGCAAAACGGCAAGTAATCGGTATATTTCTTATCTCTAAGAAGGTCGCTTCGCCCCCTTCTGCGGCAGCTTCACGAAAGGTTTATGGCAAAGATAGTTATCATGCACGTCCACGACTTTTGCATGCTTTTCACATCATACATTTGAATGCCGGTACCCGGCAGAATCTTACCGCCGCTGGTGGCACAGTTTTTGCGTTTTGCCAAGATATCACCCCACTTGTCCAAGTTCATTTCAGCCGGAATTATCCGGCTTTGTTATCAGCTTGTTCCTTGCGAATTGACTCAGTATCCAGCACAGAATCAAAGGCTATGGTGCATCTACAGTGACTTCGGATTTGCCACGAATATTTCTACGCATTGAAGATAAGTACAAAAAGAAGCTTGCATATATCGCCAAATTCGAAGGCAGATCACTAAATATGCAGGTGCGACAGGCTTTAAAACAACACATTGCTGATTTTGAAAAGAAGTTCGGGGAAATTAAGGTGGATTAGTAATTACCCGGTTTTGGGCAGTTTAGAATTTAGACACATTTCGTTTCCACTATTGTCAAAAAAATTTCTTCAACTGATACATGGAAGAAATCTGCAATTTTTTTAGCAAGAATTAAAGATGGATTCCTACTTCCTCGTTCAATAGCTCCAAGCATCTAAAAAAGCTCAGAGTTGAAAAAGATATATCTCAATATAAACTTGCTGAGTTACTTGGATTTTCAAGAGGACAGATTGCCAATTATGAACAAGGAAGACGCGAGCCTGACCATAGCACTCTCCAAAAACTCCTCTTGATGAAGAGGACAGGCAAGAAATACTTGATATTATCCAGTACCACCTTTACAAAAGGGCGAAAGAACTTAATAAGCGCAAACCGAAAGGAGATGTTACTGGTGAGTGAAGAACGGTTTGACCTCCTTGAAAAAAAGATGGAACAACTAATCACTATGGTTGGTAATAATAACGCTTCCATTGAAGAATTACGCCAAGACAATAAAGAAATTAAACAGCGTCTTGATAGCCTAGAAACTAAAATTGATACCGGATCTAAAAACACTAAAGAGGCTAACGATGCCCTCCTTGAACTAATCGAAAAAACGTATCAAGAAGTTCGAAGTTGTGCCTCGCGTTGAGACTAAGCTTGATATCCTAGCTAAACGGCTTTTTGAAAATGAAGCAGAAATCTCACTACTTAAACGCGCTAAGTGATATAACACCACTCTAATGCGTTTTTATTTATCGTTTTTTGGCGAACGTTAGTTTTATGACCGGAGGCATATATGCGCATTAAACAACGTGCAAACAATTTAGCAAAAAGTACCACACTCGCAGCCCATACGAACTAGCTTCCTATTTGAATATTGAGGTAGTCTTTAGACCTATGTAACGTACTCGAGGCGTTTGTGATCGAATTTTAAAGAGAAAATTTATAGTAATAAACAGTAATTTGCCAGCTCACTTGCAAAAGCAAACTTGTGCTCATGAGCATGGTCATATCAGATTACACAAAGGCTGGGGATATTACTTTATGGTTGAACATACCTTATTTTCTCCTAGTCGATTTGAGCGACAAGCAAATGAGTTTGCGTGGTGGTTACTATTCGATGAATGCTACTGTAATGATATGTATGACGGGGAAATCGAAAGATACGTGAAGGAGGATGGTATTTTTGAGTTGATAGAATATGTGAATTTATAGGACAAGTTAGAGAGGAGATGAGTAAAGATGCGTTTATCACCGCTACAGCAAAAACTTCTCGCTGGCTATTTGATTTGTATGATGATTGCTTGTATTTATGTTCCTAATACCTCAAGAAAAAAGAAAAGCCCTCGAGGAATTCGAGAAGCGTTTTAAAAAATAAATTTGTTTCTATATGTAAATACCGTGTTTTTACGTGTGTAAGATATGTAAAAACTTTAATTTTGCCTTGTCATGGATACAACTATGGATACAAGTTAACCATAATTAAAAGGCTTCGGATATGCTCCGAAGCCTTGATTTCACTGGCGGAGAGGGTGGGATTCGAACCCACGGTCCCTTTGACAGGACACTTGATTTCGAGTCAAGCACCATCGACCACTCGGACACCTCTCCATATTTATTTCCTACGCATACAGAAGAATTCTTTCATAATATGGGAACATTCTTCGGCGCGTACTCCGGCTGTTACTTCCAACTGATGGTTGAGCGCAGAATGTTGTACAATATTAAAAAGAGATTCCACTGCCCCCGCCTTATAATCCGGGCTACCATATACCAACTTGTCAACCCGGCTCATGACCAACGCACCAGCGCACATGGGACACGGCTCTATCGTAACATAAAGTGTCGCTCCCGTCAACCGCCAGCGACTCAGCTTTTGACAGGCTTCCCGGATGACTATTACCTCTGCATGTGCAGTAGAGTCATGCCAATTTTCGCGCATATTGTGTCCACTGGCAATAACCTGGTCGTCCATAACCAAAACAGCCCCAATCGGCACTTCTCCAAGGTCGAAAGCTTTTTGGGCCTCAGCCAGCGCTAAACCCATATAGTAGTTGTTATCCAATATTCTCACCATCGCAAGAGCCTATTACACTTACTTTTGCTATTATATCCTGCACACCGAAAAAAATCAATATCTTACACCCTGGATAAGTTTAACTAAGCGTTAGCGGGAATTTCCAGCTAACGCTTACCATATTATTTAAAAATTTTTATCCGTTGTGCCAGCGGCTGAAACTCTTTGTCGCCAGGTGCTGCCGTAGATTTACCAAATGGCATCTGTGCGATCAGCTTCCAGGTCGCCGGTATACTCCACTCTTGCTTGACGGCTTCGTCAATAAGAGGATTGTAATGCTGCAATGATACGCCGAGACCTTCGATCTCCAATGCTACCCAAATCACATGTTGCAGCATGCCGGAAGCTTGATTGGACCAGATGGGGAAGTTGTCACTATATGCTGGGAATTGCTTTTGCATATTTTCAACAACTGCCATATCTTCAAAGAAAAGCACCGAACCATATCCATTAGCAAAACTATTAATTTTCTCTTCTGTCTGAGCAAATCGTTCGGCCGGAACTATTTTTTTAAGCTCATTTTTGGCAATGTTCCATAGTTCATCGTGGTGTTTTCCTAAGAGAATAGCCACTCTGGCAGTTTGCGAATTAAACGCTGAGGGAGTATACTTGACAGCCTCCTGGATAACCTGGTGAATACGTTCATCAGTAGTTACAATGTCTTTACTGATACTGTAAAAGGTCCTTCTGTCTTTCACTGCCGCCAAATACGTTTTCTCCATGTTCTCAACCTCCATTTAATATTTCCTATTCATTGAAAATTTGTATCTATTATTAAATATACTTCGCCACACTATTCTACTTACCTTGTTGCTTCCGAGGTTAAAATTGTCGTTACATTATTCGACATAAATTTTTATTATTATTGTTTTATCGACTTGTTACTGCCTATGTGAAAATAATAACTATATTCCAATACAGGATTTGCCGAATTCAACTAGAATATTACTAATTAGTTAGAAAATTCGGTACCTTACCAACAACATATAAGGGGGAATTTACATGAGCCAGCAAGGACCACAAAACAGAGCCACCAGTTATGAAGTAAATTTAGACACTCTTAAGCTAACCGATATAATCGATATTGGGTTTTTGCAAAAATTTCAGGATGATTTTGCCAAGGGCGTTGGTGTAGCCAGCGTTACAGTTGATCAGGACGGCAAACCAGTAACAAATCCCAGTATGTATACCAGATTCTGTATAGACTATACTCATTCGACAGAATGTGGTGACAAACGCTGTGCGGAATCACATCGCAAGGGCGGCGAAGAAGCCGTACGCACCGGTAAGCCTTTTGTGTTCGAATGCCATGCAGGGTTGATTGACTTTGCTGCGCCGATACTAGTCGAAGGAAGGTTACTGGGAACAATCTTAGGCGGTCAAGTTCTCACGTCAAGTCCTGACGAACCAAAATACAGAAGAATCGCTGGCGAAATTGGTGTTGACGCCGACGGTTATGTTGAAGCTACCAAGGAAGTACGCATCCTATCAAGAGAAAGCATCGAATCAGCTGCCAATGTACTTTTCACGGTTGCTAATGCTATATCCAAGAGCGCTTTTCAGCAGCGAAAACTCAAAGCAGTAGCTACAGTATTGGATGACAGTCTGCATCAAATTTCAGCCACCATGGAGGAATTAGCCGCTTCAGCTGGCACGGTAAGTGACAATCAGGCTAATTTAAATTCTGAAATTGGTAATGTTAGCTCGGTTACTGGTGAAATCAATAGTGTTATGGATCTTATCAAAGAAATCGCCGATGAAACCCGACTGTTAGGTTTAAATGCAGCTATCGAAGCGGCCCGGGCAGGTGAGGCCGGTCTGGGCTTTGGCGTTGTGGCGCAAGAAATTAGAAAGCTATCCGCAGACTCCAAAGCAACGGTTGGTAAAATCAAAGAATTTACAACCCTAATAAGAAATTCTGTTGATCGCACCGTTACTATGGGCAGTGAAACTGCGCTAACTGTTGAACAACAAGCAGCAGCTATTCAAGAGGTAACCGCCAGTGTACAGGAAATTACTAGCATAACTGAGCAATTAACAGCTTTGGCTAATGAGACCTGATCTAGTAGGAACGGAGGAATAAGCTTATGGCAAACATTCAATTAGTCATTTTTGAAATCGATGGCAGTGAATACGGCATTGATGCCTTAACTGTTAATGGCATTCTACGCGCCCAAAAATACAAAATACAGAAAATACCCGGACTTCCTCGCGAAATCGAGGGTATGATCAATCTCCGCGGACAAGTAAACTATATCTTCAATTTACGCAAGAAATTTGGACTAAACGAAACATCTGACGCAGAAGAAACCAAATTTATCATGTTAAATATTAATGGGCAGGTCGTCGGTTGTATTGCCGACGAAGTAACAGATATTGTCCACTTTAATGAAGAAGATTTACAACCAGCACCCACCCTGAGTAGCAATCTTACCCTAACCTACATAAAGGGAATCGGCAAAGTGGATGAGCGTATGATTATTATTCTTGATCCTATACAATTGCTATCTACAAAAGAGAGTTTGGATTTAGAAACTCCGTTGGTAAAACTATCTGATTTAGCCATTCCCTCTTAAGTGTGAAGAATCTATCGATACTTTCCTTATCATATTTTAGACAAGCGCTCCCCTAAGCTTATGAGCATCCCCTGCGACGATTATGTCGTTAAAGGGGATGCTCATTTCTTATTAAATCGCCATCTACTGCCAAAAACATGCACCACCAGACCAATCATAACAAGCATGCCCCCGACCCCTTGCCATAACGAAATTTTTTCCCCCAACAATAAAGTTGAACTGCTCATGCCTACAATTGGTACCAATAGCGCGAGCGGGGAAACCACTGCAGCCGGGTAACGCGAAAGTAACTTTCCCCATAAACCATAGCCAACCAGGGTAGCCAGATAGGCCAAGTAGACAATCGAGCCCACACTTGTCCAGGTAGGCGAATGATATGCAATCACCCAAGCATCATAGCCTTCCAGTATCAAGGATAATAGGGCCAACGGCAAAATAGCAACTGCGCCGGCCCATATTACCAGTGAAACCATCGAAAACGAAGCTACTCCTAGGGTAGCGCGGCGCATAATAACGTTACCTGCACCCCAACAAACTGCGGCAGCCACCGTTAGTCCAAAACCGGCGATTGTCATCTCGCCCCCCTGCAGCGAACCAATGATGATCATGCCACTGCCTGACACAATAAGACCTGCCAAATGGTTCCACTGCCAACGTTCACCCAACCAACCCACACCTATCAACAAGGTGAAAAATGCCTGGGACTGCAGTACCAGCGAAGCCAGGCCAGCTGGCATACCTACCTTCATCCCCATAAACAGCAAAGAAAACTGTCCCACATTGATCGATAGCCCCAAGGCAATTAACCAAGACCAAGGAATGGGAGGCTTGGGAAAAAAGAAAATGGCCGGAACGCAAGCAAAAAGAAACCGCAGCGTTCCTAATAGCAGCGGCGGGACATCCTGCAAACCCATTTTAATGGCAATAAAGTTTAGACCCCAAAAAACAACAACCACTACGCCAATACCTATATCTCGCTCGCGCATCGTTATACGCTCCTTCTCACTTGCATAACATAGTATTTATCCACTCAAGCTCAGCCTCAAAATGTTGATCATCGTCCCCAATCCTGGGTAATAATAATATCACCTGGATCGGTTACGTTAAACAATTCTCCCTTACTTACTCACACAATTTCGCCCCTTATCTTTGGCACGATAGAGGGCGGTATCAGCAGCTTTAATTACTGCTTCGGTTTCTTTATTCTTCTCGCTGCGTTCTGCTACCCCAATACTAATAGTCACAGACAATTTTTTGACAGATGGTTGGCGCTTAGTCTTTTTCACTTGCCGCTTCTGGTACGCATAGGGGGTTTTTTCCACCGCGATTCGCAACTTTTCAAGATGGGGGATGGCGTCTGCGCTGGTAGTGTAAGGAAATACTATCGTGAATTCCTCACCACCATACCGGAAGGCTTTACCGCCCCCTTCTACCTTTTTGAGCACCGCTGCCACAAGTCGCAGTACCTCATCGCCAGTATCATGTCCATAAGTATCGTTAAATTTTTTAAAAAAGTCGATATCCACCATCGCAATCGTATACTCGCCCCGTAATTTCATTAGTTCTTCCTTAAGAGCGCGGCGAGCAGGCAAACCGGTTAGTTCATCCAAGTAAGCCATTGAATAAGAATCCCGGATCACCGCCATGATGAGTAGTATTCCAGCAGTGCCAAAGAAGATAGGGATTGCCAGCGGCTCTGTTTTTAAGTGCAGCGCCAGCAGGGAACCAGCCAGCACAACACTAAAGGTATTATCCAAAGACGAGTACTGTCTCAGCTGCTTTCTTACCAGCAGCACACCTGCAACACTATAGGCTGCCAGCGCCGATTGCGGAACTGCGGTGATAACAGCCACATCTGCTGGCAGCGGCTCTAGGTAAAAAAAACTCAGCAAGGTATCGTCGTTCGAGGTAATTGCTAGTGCAATATAAAACAATTGGGAGCCAATAATACTAAAACGCCCTAATCCCCAAAAATTAAAAATGCCCCGTTCTTTTATTAAAGAAAAAACCAGTATATTTAACGGCAGCAAGATACAAATAACAGAATAAATTATCTTTGAAAAAGCGGGTATGCCAATAACAGTTACTGCTAAATCACTGAGAGCAACCTGCGAAATTGCAAGCGTGGTAATAATGAAAAATATTCGACTGCGATTAAACCACCAACTCAACACCAAGCCAATACCATATATGCCATAAGCAAAGTTTTCGATAGTAGCTGGCAACAAGTAATTATTCATAGTAAAGTACGAATAGGCTATACCCATGATCAGGAGTAACCCAACAGGAATTGTTGTAAATAGCGACATTATTTTGGCCATTGGTTATTGCTAAGTCCCTTCAAGTAATTATTAACTTTCTCATTATACCAATAAAATAGGCATCTGTAGACAAATATGTCTACAGATGCCTATTTTTTTTACCTGCCGGCGCTAACAGCCTGCTGTCTGCGGCGCCAGCTTGATCAGTCTTTTGGCAAGATATTCCCCTAGAGCAATAACACTTTCGATATGCAAGAAGTGTTCAATGGAAGGGTCAAACAACATGGTTGCATTAGCTGATATTTCTTCGTCGCCCTCCCACAAAGCCACACGCAACGGCGTTTTCGGGAAGACGGGAAACCATGCGGCTACATCGCCAGCTTTGACCGGCTGCCCGCCAAGAATAGCAGCGCACTCAAGAAATGCCCCAGTCTGATGTCCAAAGGCCTTAATCAAACCACAAATTGCGTCTTTATGAAAGGCGGGATAAAACAACATGCCCCCATTGGGTATCTCTTTCAAGCTTACCCATTTGCCTGCGACCTCTGCGGCAGATTGAAAGAAGGATAAATAGTGCAATACCAGTATAGCTGCACTAATCTCAGGCGTCTCACCATCGTTTTCACGCACCAGAGTTTCCTTCGCCAAATCAACAATATAGTTCTCATTAAGAAAAGGCACGATAAACTGCTGCTTTACTGGTAAATATTGCACCTGCATATTTAGGGCAATATCTGCCGGTTCTTTTTGTTTTAGATCCTGCCACCCCTTATCATAGGCCACACGGTAGTTGCTTTTCATCCTGCGCCTTCCCTCCACATCAATCGTTGGACAGTTTTCTTATTTTTTTAATTGATTCTCCCACAGCCGCGGGTCATCTACCTTTACTTCCAGTGGTACCAGCGAGCCCTTGAGGATCATGTAGGCGCCTTCATCAACAAACGGATTTTTGACAACTTTTGCCGGTGCCCATAAAGCATCCTTTTGCTCAACTGTATCACCAATCTTAGGAATGGGTTGATTCTTTTTAATATTATATAAATATTGTACAGCAAGTTCGGCAGAATCCTTAGCAGGTTGTTCTATAATTGCCAGTACCTTTTTGTCTTTTATCAAATCTATACCTTCTGGTCCAATGCAGATACCGGCAATACCAAAGTCCTGCGCCTTAAGGCCTGCAGCTTCAATGGCCGATACGACTCCAATACCCATGATATCCGGTGTTTGCACATAGATTCCCAGAATTTCTTTCCCATATCTTGTCAACAAATCGCTAGTCCGGTCATGGGAATCCGTGTTATTCCATTTACCTTCTCCTTGCACAATGGTTAACTGCGGATATTGGTCAATAACCGACTTAAAGCCGCTGGAGCATTCTTTGGTGAACATATCCCGCAAATCACCGGTTATTTCTACAACAACCCCTTGTGGGACATTGCCGCCATTTCTATCTTTGATACCTTGCACAAAGGCTTCGGCTGCTTTTTTACTGGAATCTTTAATATCAAACGACACGAACAAGTCTACTTTACCACCTTCGGGGGAAGTGTCAAGCGCCATAACCGGTATCTTGGCCTCATTTAACCGCTTAACCCCTGGAACAATGGCCTTTAAATCAACAGCACCGGCCATGATAAAACCATCGACATTCTGCGTGATAAAATTGTCCATTATCGACATAATCTTATCACTGTCACCTTGGCCGTCCTTAATAACTATTTCAACACCTAACTCTTGTGCTTTTTTCTCAGCACCTTGAATAAATGCCTGGATATATGGTGTGCTTATATCCTTAACAATCATACCAAATACTAGCTTCTTCTGTCCATCTGCCGGCTTTGTTTGCTGTGAACCGCAACCCACTAGCAGCAATGACAGCGTAAGTACGGCGATAATTACTTTTACCAACGACATTTTCAATATAATCCACCCCTTATTTCATTCACTGACCTGACGATATTACCGTATTATTTTTATGCTCTAATACCTCCTTCATCTTGGTCTGATGCAGTATGTTGTTTTTAACTTTTACCTTTACTCTATCTAATAGGATTGCCAGGAAGATCAATGCTCCTTCGGTTGCATAAACAAGGCTTACATTGACGCCCAGCAGATTAAGTGAGTTGGTTATCATGGCCAGCAGAATGGCTCCGCCGAACATACCAATAATCGTACCCTTGCCGCCATCAAGACTTGTTCCACCTAATATGGCACCAGCAAAAGCCACCATCAGTAAATTTTGCCCCATAGCATTAGAAATAGAGTCCTGCTTGCCTGCAGCTAACAGTCCGGCAAAAGCAGCTAACACACCACTAATTATGAAACCCATAATAATGATACGGTCAGTATTGATGCCAGAGATAAAACTAGCCCGGGAATTGCCGCCTGTTGCCATAAATTGTCTGCCAAAAGTCGTGTATTTCATTACAAATTGAAACGCCGCAAAAATCAAAATAACCAGGGGAATAGCCACAGGCAGCATACCGTCAAATAGTCTTGCTTTACCAGCAAACGTATAGATTTCATTTAACGGATGAATAGAAAATGGTAGTAAAAATAGGACAAAGCCCCTGAGCATAATATTGAGTGACAGTGTCTGTAAAAATGGATTAATCCCCACTTTGGTTACGCAATAGCCGTTGAACAAGCCAACCAAGCCGCCAACGGCCAACGTTAACACAATACACAATACCGGGTTAAGGCCGCCTGGTATTAGCTTAGTGGCCATAATCATGGTAACGCCTGGCGCAAATACAAGTATTCCTTCTAAAGATAAATCCATCTTGCCGATGATCAAAATAATACCCTCGGCCAACACTAGCATACTCATAATTGCGGAATGGTAAAAAATGTTAACAATATTCTTTACCGAAAAAAACTGTGGGGTTATAAACACGTTCAGTAAGAAGAACAGTGCTACAATTACCCAGATTAAGTTATCTAGCAAGAAAATTTTCCATTTCTGGGGCATTTATGACCTTCCTTTCTCCCTGCTGTGCATGATAGATTACTTTTTCATCAAATTCTTCTGCTGTAAATTCAGCGATTATTTTTCCCTGATAAAGTACTAAAATGCGATCACATACTTCGACCAGGTCTTCAATCCCAGGCGAGGTTATGATCACACTGGAGTATTTACTCATTCTATTTTTGATAATCGACAAAATACCTTCCTTGGCGGCAATGTCCACGCCGCGAGTTGGCTCATCCAAGATGCACACCAGTGGTTCAGCAGCCATGATTTTGCCGACAATAACCTTTTGTTTGTTACCGCCGCTTAGCTCATTAACCTCCTGCTCCGGTGAGAATGCCTTGATATCCAGCATGTCAATAAGCCCGGCTACACAGTCATTTTCACTAGCTGGCTTAATGACTGTATTTTGACTAATGCGCGGTAATATATTCAGCGTTAGGTTTTCCCGCACACTTAAGCAATTAATCAGCCCCTCTTTATCTCTGTCCTCAGGCAAATATAAGATACGGCTTTTAAAAGCCTCGGCCGGACTTTTAAATCTTCTTGTTTCCTTCTTAATGGTTATCGATCCCTCATCTGCCGGATCTATCCCCACAATTCCCTTAAATATTTCGGTCCGTCCACTGCCTCGCAGCCCGGCAAACCCTAAGATTTCGCCTTTTTTTAACGAAAAGTTAATGTCCTGATATTGTCCGTACTTGGTAAAGTTATTGACCTTACATACAACCTCTTCTGATTTCCCCTGTGTTACCGGCAAATCATTGGTAACCGCAGTACTGGTATAACCATCACCGACAATCAGATGAGATAATTCCTTTTTGCTCAATTGAGCACATTCCTTGGTTGTAACCGCTTTGCCGTCGCGGATAACTGTCACCCTGTCGCAAACGTTAAGCAGTTCGTCTGTCCGGTGAGAAATATAGATAATGGTACAGCCTTCGCTTTTCCTTTTCTGGATAATATCATATAGTAATTTTTCATCATCCTGGGTGAGGGATGCCGATACCTCATCCAGAATGATAATCTGGGACTTTTCCACATAACAGGCCTTGACGACCAGCAGCAGTTGTTGTTCACTTATCGATAGATCACCAGCATTCATACTGGAATCCATGTTCAGACCAGCTTTACTGATAATGCTCTGCGCCATAGAATTGATCTTATTCCAATTGATAAAAAAGCCTTTACTGGCATAATCGGGCATAAATAGATTTTCAGCGATCGTACAATCCCGGATAACCTGCGGCTCCTGGGTGACAATCGAAATCAGCTGATCTCTGGCATTGTTTCTTGACAAGGTTTTGAAGTTCTTATCACCAATCACTATTTCACCGCTTGTCGGTGAGATAATCCCTGCTATGATACTGACAAGCGTTGACTTGCCTGCGCCATTTTTACCAATAATGCCATGTACTTCCCCTTTGCGCACAGCAAGACTTACGCTTTCCAGCGCAATCGTGCCAGGGTATACTTTGGAAATATCTCTTAATTGTAAGATACTGCTTTGCATATGCTATCTCCTTGAACGGCTGTTATTCCACCCTGAGGGCCACAGATTTCTGATGAGCATACAGGCCCTCGACACCGGCCAGATGCATACAGGCTGCAGAAAGGTTCTTAGCACCCTCTGCTGAGACCTTTTGGTAGAATGATGTTTTAATAAAGGTTCCCACCCATACCCCATTGGAATATTTGGCTGTCCCCGCTGTAGGCAGTATATGGTTTGTTCCGGAAACATAGTCACCAAACGATACTGGTGTATATTTACCAATGAATAAAGAGCCATAGTTTGTTAACGCCTTGCTCACTTCGTCATCCTTACTTGTTTGCACTTCAAGATGCTCAGGCGCCAGTTCATTGGCTACTGCAATCGCTTCCTCTAAATCATCGACAAGCAAAATATGACCATTGTCTTCCCAGGCCTTCGCTGCTGTCTGACCTGTTGGCAGCATGTCAACATATTGTTTTAATAAAGCTTCCACTTCAGTCACCAGTTTTTCGCTTGTGGTAACAAGTATGCCTCTGGCTGACGGGTCATGCTCACACTGTGCCAGCAAATCGATAGCCACATATTCCGGTACCGCACTCTCGTCAGCGATAATCAGCACTTCGCTAGGGCCTGCCAGGCTGTCAATGCCAACCGCTCCCATGACCTGACGTTTAGCTTCATTAACGAATTTATTGCCAGGACCGACAATTAAATCTACCTTTTCAATGGATTTTGTACCATATGTATAGGCGGCAATAGCCTGAGCTCCACCCATAAGATACACTTCATCAGCACCAGCGATATCCATAGCGACTAGTACCGCCGGATGGATGGCTTGGTGTTCCCGCGAAGGCGGACAACAAGCCGCAACCCGCTTGACGCCGGCAACCTTAGCGGTGATGATTGACATCAGGGCCGAACTAGGCAACGGATAACGACCGCCAGGTATGTACGCGCCACAGGATTTCACCGGAATCAGCCGATGCCCAAGTGTTACTCCAGCCACATTGGTTGCTACTTCGACAGGCTTAAGACATTCCAACTGTTTTTCCGCAAAAAATGTAATCTGATCAGTCGCATATTGCAAATGCTCAACAGTCGCTTTTTCTACTAAATTATATGCATTTTTAATCTCTTGACTACTAACCCTAATGCTGCTTACATCAATACCATCAAATTTTTGGGTAAGCTCCTTGATAGCCTGATCGCCTTCAAGCTGTACCTTTTTAACAATACCTGCTACGGTTTCTACTAACTCATGATCCTGTTGTTTACTGCTGCTTTTGGGTGTTTTAAGTACTTTCACGTCAACCATCCTTTGCTTAATCATTTATTATGATATTTTTTCACTAGCTTGCCAACCAACCACCATCGACATAAATAATCTGGCCTGTAATATAATCAGAAGCTGGACTTGCTAAAAATATGACCGCCCCGGCAAGATCGTCAGTGGTACCAATCCGCCCCGCAGGTATCCTATCCTCAATCCATTTGTTATGTTCTTCATCCTGAAAAAAAGGTTCTGTCATCTGGGTGCGGAAATAGCCTGGTCCAATGGCATTTACTTGAATATTATGTGCTGCCATCTCTACCGCCAGGGCTCTGGTAAACTGCAGTACGCCGCCCTTCGAAGCACTATATACAGTGGCCTCAGCCAATCCAATCTGACTGGCCAGGGAACCGGCATTGATAATTTTGCCTTGTCTTGCAGGAATCATATATTTTACAGCCTCTTGCGAGGCAAAGTATAAGCCCTTGAGATTAACCGCCATGATGGTGTCATAATCTTCAGGTGTTACCTCCATAATCCCCTTGGGGATTTCTGTCCCGGCATTGTTGACAAGTATGTCCAAATGGCCAAATTCATCAACAACCACTTGCATTGTTGACTGAATATCAGCAAGCTTCGTTATATCAGCGGTTAATGCTATTGCATTACCGCCAAATGTTTTTATCTGCTCAACTGTCTCATGAAGCTTGTCTAAACTTCGGCCCACACAGGCAACCGCTGCTCCGGCCCCGGCCAAAGCAAGTGCATACCCCTTGCCAAGACCATGCCCAGCACCTGTAACCACTGCAACTTTGCCTGACAGGCTAAAAAGCTGTCGATAATCCATTTTAAAAATCACCTCATAATTACTTGCATTAAGAAAACAAACGTATATAGATAATTTTATGTTCTGCAAAGTTCGCGGAACTCCTCTAATCCATTCCACTATTTCCGTATTATTGTTTTAACGCGGTAAAGCTTTTAGGTGGAACTATACTCACAATAAAGATTTTTACAAACACAGGCGGATGGTGTATTGCCAGTACACCGCCCGCCTGCAAAACATTACATTAAAGTAATATCCAGACTTACTTATTGACGATGCTCCCAATTTTCTTCAATGCTATCGACAAAGTACCATCCGGATTATTAATAAACTCGATATATTCATTGTTTTGAAAATAGTCTACAGGAAAAGTAATTTCAATGCCTGTATCGGTTTTAATC
The DNA here is from genome assembly GCF_057319775.1 of Sporomusa sp. 246TCP1. NCBI lineage: Bacteria > Bacillati > Bacillota > Negativicutes > Selenomonadales > Sporomusaceae > Sporomusa > Sporomusa sp. 246TCP1. Next base: position 4,580,732 of record NZ_CM170492.1, read on the forward strand.
TTATGGCTTTTCCCTGCTTTGATGGCCAAATCCTTATCAATTTTCACTGTTTCAGGAATACCGGCCTTTTCCACTTCCTCCATGTACTCTTGCTGCATAAGCGGCGAGGAAGGAAATACAGCCTTACTCAACTCCACCGGATTCAGGTATTCAGAGACCTCTGTATTTTCAACGATGTAGCTCTTGCTTTTCAGGGCAGCTTCAACCGTACTTTCTCCATGGTTTTCGGCTACTGCGCGTGCAATAGTATTCACCAGTTCGAGCGTACCTTTGGGCGAAATGAGCGAACTACTTTCTAGTATGTGGTCGGCAATTATATATGTCTCAATACCATTAACCGAACGTTTTTTATCAATAAACTTAATGTCCAGCGAAGCCACGTCGATAAACGCATATTCCTCAATTTTTTGCGAAAGGCTGGGTAAAATAGCGTAGTGGTTGATAATATCATTTTTTAGCTGGTCATTCTCCTGTACTACTTGATGAATAAAGCCCACCCGATTCGTGCATTTTAGGAGACCAATTACCCGGTTATCATCAATAGTAAAATCGCAGAGCAGCACATCGGTAGAGTCTAGCGTATCAGACTGAGCGATTGCTGTATACATTAATTCTGCTACATAACCCGAGAAACTGATAAAGTCTAACGTACCGGCAATATACTCTGACATTTGGCTTTTAAACTTGCTATTTGGATAAAAAGTACCTGATTTCGCATTTTGCCCAGTATACGATTTCTCAATATGCTTGGTTAAAAAGCTTATAACACTATTACTTTCCCGATCTAATTCCTGCTGCGAAAAGACAGTTACCCCTGATTTAAAATCCAGTATATGTAGAATTGCTCTGTTTATATTGATCAACATTAGCATCGTCCTCTTCTTTTTATGTCTGCTTGTAATTGTACCAATAATCCCCGCTCCTTGAAAGTCCAAAATTTAATGGGACGAGGTTCCTGACCCCTCGTCCCGATTAAATTGCGTTTGGAAATGTCGCTATCCTTCCTTATACCTTTCTCGCTACTATAGCGATCCAGTCATTTCCGCTTTCATAGGTTGCCCCTGTCAAATCGCCCCACACCTGTTCAATGGCAAAACCATTCTCATTTAATGCCTCAGTAATTGTTACTAGTGAATAATCATGAAACCAAAGTCGGTAAGTTTTACTATTGCCTGTTTCATCAATAACGATATACTGATCTAACCATGTATCGGCTTCGGGATAATCAAACCCCAGCTCCAGCACAGCATGTCTATGAGGCCGCCAAAAACCTTTCTCAGCGAAATACCACCTGTTTTTTAGCCCTTCCCGCATCCTTACGTTACGAGTAGAAACATCAAAAATAAATAACCCGTCATCCTTCAATGCTTTGTGAATAATTTGAAGCAGCCTGTTACGGGCTTGATCAGAAAAAGTGCTCAATTCCCCATATATCTGCAACACACGATCAAACTGGCGGTCATAATCCAGATCAAAGAAGTTACCACAAAGATAGGTACTATTCAAACCTTGTTCCCTAGCTACTTTCCGTGCGTATTCAATTGACCTTTCGGATATGTCAATACCAGTAATAGCCACACCATACCTGCACAATCTGTTACTGTATAAACCAGGGCCACAGCCTAAGTCAAGTACTGTATCATCCTGTTGCAAAGTTGCAGTACTTATAAGATGATTTACCGTTTTTTCAATGGTTTTCCGACTTCTGCTCGCCCCATCAGAATCAGCAGCTAAGTGAGCTGCAAGCATACTCTTGGATATGTGCGGATCATCCCAAAACAAGGCTTCCCCTAATTCAAATAACGCTGGCCTGCTGGTGAACCGTGACAGATTATCCAACAGGACTTTGGCACAATTGCAATTTGTCATCAAATTACCTCCTAGTTATTTATCGTAGTACCGTCTATTTTCTTGTTCTGCCAATAATTCACGGTATTCCCGCTCTAGCTGTGCTACCTGCCCTTTTTCTTTCGCTATAGATAACCTGCTAAGAACCTCTGACAGTCGGTAGTCCAGAATGATTTGGTCTTCCTGCGTCTTGTTGTCTTTGGAGTCATTTTGATGATTGATATATTGACTGTAATTCCCCTGAAACAGACGGAGCTTACCGGATTCGAAAACCATAAGGTGAGTTGCGACTTTATCAATAAACTGCCGGTCATGCGATACAAACAACATGGTTCCCTGATAGGCGCTCAAAACCTTCTCCAACGCCTCGACAGAAGATAAATCAAGGTAATTCGTCGGTTCATCCAAAAACAAAACATTGGCTTCACTGGCAATAATTTTCGCCAAACCCACTCTCGTCCGCTCACCGCCACTTAACATACACGCCTGTTTAAATACATTTTCACGGCGAAACAACAATTGCGCTAACAGATTCCGAATAATACCCTCCTCATAAATGCTTGTTGCCATAATGTTAGCAAGAACTGATTTATTCAGTTCCAAGTCATCCATGCCTTGTCTAAAATAACCGATGCGCGCTTTGGTTGACACATAAATCGACGCTTCACGTTTGTCAATCATGTTTAATAGTGTAGTCTTGCCACAGCCATTATCACCAGTCAGCGCCACCTTCTGACCATTCAACAGGCTGAATTCGGCAGCTTCAAATATAACGCGATTACCAATTTTTTTACTAATTGCCTCTCCCCTGACAACTACCTTACTGTATAAGCCGCCGGTATTGGCAAAATCAAACACCACAGCTAGACTTTCTTTTGGCTTTTCCTTGATCTCCAGCTTATCCAGTCTGGACTCCAGGGATTTGACAGCCTTATTGAGATTGGCCTTTGCCTTTTGATCTCCCATCTTATGAAGCCTGGCTTCGGAATTCCCCATCCGTTTGGGCGTTTTTCGCGTTGATGCAGAACGGCTCTTGCGGTCAACAATAGCACCTTCCAGTTGTTTTTTCTCCTGAATATAACTCTCATACTCGCGTTCTCGTCGGTTTTGTTCCGTTTCCTTTTGCCTACAATAACTGGTATAATTGCCCCGGTAAACCTTTACCTCGCCGTCCTCAAGTACCCAAATACCCGTGCATACGGCATCAAGCAGCTCACGGTCATGGGACACCACCACCAACCCTCCTGCAAATTGCTGGAGCTTAGACTGTAAAAGAGCTGTGCCTTTAATGTCTAAATTGGCTGATGGCTCATCAGCCAACAATAAGGAACTTTCTTCGCTAAGAGCTGCCGCGATTTTATAGCGAGTTCTTTCCCCGCCGCTCATAAAATCCGTATAATTTCGTCTGGTCGCAAATTGCCGGCCAACAACCGGATTGACCATCTGCCTGATGTCCTCAAGGGAATCGAGTTGTGTAATGCTGGAAAATTTGCAATATCTGCTGACATACCCTTCTTCTGGTTGCACTTTACCTGCCATAATTCCTAGCAGGGTGGACTTTCCTGCACCATTTTGGCCTATCACACCAATTTTTTCACCTTCAGCCAGTGTAAGCCGATCAATCCTGAACAAGCAGCGTTCTCCCACATACTTACCGATTTTTTCTAATTTTAATAACAGAAAAACCCCTCCTTTTGATAAAGAGGGGATGATGTACAGACAAAAGGACACAAAGAAACATACGTCTATACCCAATCCCCTTTAGAAACACAAAAGAGCACCAAAACAAACCTGTCTCACGCCAGGCTATGTTTTCTCCACGCTCTTTTGGGGTTACTAAAAGATGATTAGCGCATTTCAGTTGTACCTTTTTCCCTTTCAGACTTAAATATGCCCTATTATTTTATATTATACCTAATCAAAGCAGCCTTTTCAAGTTATTGTAAAAAAGCACTACTACTTACTCCTTCTTCGGTTGCTTTTCTACAAAGGCAAAGCACTCCTGTCCGGATGATTCCCTGACAACAGTCGACGGCATTCGATGACTCTTAAACCCCATCGCCCTGCAGCCATAAGGGAAAACTTTTTCCCAGGTAATATAATAATATTGGCATTTTATACATCTTGGTTTAGCATTCATTTTTAATACCTATACAAATTATTATTGGGGATCTTAGCTGCTTAGCAACTTCTTATTTTACATTTTACCCTATAGAATACCATTGTGCAATTCCAGTTAATTCAAAATAAAGGCCCCATAGACCAACTGTCTACGGAGCCTTTTACTCACACCCTACGCTTTTGGTTTCAATTTGTAGGCAATATACAAACACAGCAGCCAAACCGGTGCAATATACAGCGAGTAACGCATGTCTGGCAAAAATGCCATAATAACGACAACCACCACTAAAAAAGCCAAGCAAAAATAAGATCCCAGTGGATAAAATGGCATTTTAAACACGAGCGGTTCCTTAGCCTGCACCCGGTGGTTGCGAAACTTCAACTGGACAATTAAAATGATCGCCCAATTGATGATAATAGATATGGTTGCCAGCGCCATAAAATATAAGAAAACCTTTTCCGGGTCTAAATAGCTTACCAACACAGTGATTAAGGTAAATGCCGTTGAAACCAATACTGCATTTACCGGCGCGCCAGCTGAATTGAGCTTACCAAAAAACTTCGGGGCATTTTTTTGCTGAGCCAGACCATACAACATTCTGCCATTACTATATAAAGCACTATTATACGCCGATAAGGCGGCCGTAAGAACTACAAAATTCAACAGATTAGCCGCAGCGGAGATACCTACATGAGAAAATATCTGGACAAACGGACTGCCTGTTGTCTCCATTTCATTCCAGGGAAATATTGCCAAAATTACCGTCATTGCGCCTACATAAAACAGCAATATTCTCCAAACCACCTGATTAATGGCTTGTGGAATGGTTTTCTTAGGATTTTCCGCCTCACCGGCAGTAATACCCACAAGCTCAACACCGCCAAAGGAAAACATAACTAAAACCAATGACATAACAACTCCATATAGCCCCATAGGAAAAAAGCCGCCATGGCTCCACAAATTACTAATGCCGACAGGCTGGCCGCCATTACCAACACCGAAAACAATCATGGCAATACCAAAAACAATCATCCCGATAATTGCCAATACCTTGATAATAGCAAACCAAAATTCAAACTCGCCATAGGCTTTTACATTAATCACATTAATCAAAGTAACAAGCACCAGACACACCAGCGCCGAAACCCAGGTGGGGATATCAGGCAGCCAATAATTGATATAAGTGCCGATAACCGATAATTCGGCCATCCCAACAACAACATAATTGAACCAATAGTTCCAGCCGGCAACAAAACCCGGCAGTTCTCCCCAGTATTGATAGGCATACTGGCTAAACGAACCAGATACCGGATGGGCTACGGCCATTTCACCTAGCGCCCGCATAATAAAAAAGATAACAATACCGCCAATCAAATACGATAACGTAATGGCTGGCCCGGCCATTTTTACCACAGTAGCCGAGCCATAAAACAACCCGGTACCAATAGCTCCCCCTAGTGCAATCATCTGGATATGGCGATTCTCGAGGCCACGTCGGATGTGTTGCTCCGTATTGCTCGTTTTCAAGTTGCTCCCCCTTTTTTACTTACCTGTCTCCCTCTGCTTTGTCTGCCGGTTGTACTTTAAACCATACCGCATACATTGTCGGTAACGCCAGTAGTGTCAGCACCGTTGCGCCTAGCAAGCCGCCACTGATAGCCACTGCCATCGGTCCCCAAAAAGTGCTGGGGACCAACGGCAACATGCCAAGTATGGCCGCCGCTGCCGTTAGCATAATGGGACGAAACCGCAGCACAGCAGAATTGATGATAGCGTCCCACGGCGTCTCGCCGGCTTTAATATGTTGTTCAATTTGGTCAATAAGAATAACCGAGTTACGGATAATCATGCCGCTAAGGGCTAAGATACCAAGTTCGGCGACAAATCCCAGCGGCCGCAGGGTTAATAACATGGCGAGACTAACTCCAATAATTCCGAGTGGTGCCGTAAGAATGGTCAGAATCATTAAGGATACCTTTTGCAACTGCAACATCAACAGAATCATAATAACCAGGATCATTATCGGCACTGTTTTAAGCAAAAATTCTATAGAAGTATTACCTTTTTCTGACGCCCCGCCAACCTCAATACTATAACCGGCCGGCAGGCTGTCTCGCAACGGTTTTAGATTCTCATAAACCTGCTTGGTGGCATCATTACCAGTTACCCCGGCAACAACCGCGGCTTGTACAGTAATAGTTGGCTTTAAGTCATACCGCCAGATTAAACCATCCTCGGCTTCATAGCTTATTTTAGCAATTTGTTCTAAAGGTACAAATTTGCCATTACCAATATGTACTGGCAAATCTTTAATACTAGCTAAATTGTTCCGGTTTTGAGCATCAATGCGAAATACAATGCCCACAGTTTTGTCTTGTTCATAATATTCGGCGATAGATGCCCCCGATAGCTGGGTCTGTAAGTCCTGAGCCAAGCCTTGGCTACTGATTCCCAGCATTCTGGCCTTATCCTGGTCAATTGCCAAATGCATGACTTTGCTTTTTTCATTCCAGTCAAAGTTAACATTTTTCAGAGTCGGATTTCCCGCCATGCTATCGCTAACCTGTTTCGCAAGCGCACGTACCTGCTCCTGGTCATAGCCGGAAACGCGCAGCATCACAGGATACGGCGAAGGCGGGCCGGTCTGAATTAAAGTAACATTTCCCCGCACATTCTCGAAGTTGTCGGCAAATAGTTTCGTGACTTTTTTCTCCAAGGCTTCCCGGGCTTTCAGATCTTTAGCAACAATGATAAACTGCGCATAATTATTTGCCGGTAGCTTGGGCTCGATCGTAAGGATAAAGCGTGGTGATCCCTTGCCAACATAATAGCTGTATGCCTCAATATCCGGATCATCAGTAAGACTAGCCGCCAATTTTTGTGCTTCTTGCTCAGTGGCCGCTATGGCGGCCCCTTCCGGCAACGTCAGCTCAACAATAAGTTCAGGCCGAACTGAGGGCGGAAAAAACTCCTGTTGTACAAACTTTAACAAAAATATCGAGCCGATAAAACACCCTATTGTTATGCCCAGCACTAGCTTCTTGTTATACAAACACCAAGTGAGTGTCTGCCGAAACAGTCGGTAAAATCTGGTATCATATAGATCATGACCTTCAGTAATTGTATGTTTGGGTTGGATTAATTTATAACCTAAGAGTGGGGTTACCATAACCGATACCAACCAGGAAATCAACAGCGCAATAGTCATAACAGGAAACAAACTACTGGTAAATTCTGCCGCCGACCCTTTGGAGAAACCGATGGGTATAAAACCGGCGCAAGTAATCAGTGTGCCTGTAAGCATGGGGAAGGCAGTAGCCTTATAGGCATAGCAAGCGGCCTCAAAGCGCCCCCAGCCCTGCTCTAATTTTACTGTCATCATCTCAATAGAAATAATAGCATCATCAACTAATAAGCCCAACGCCATGATAAGCGCACCCAACGATACCTTATGCAAATCTATGCTGCCCATCTTCATACAGGCAAAGATACCGGCAATAACCAGGGGAATACATAAAGCAACAACAATACCGGAGCGAAAACCAAGACTGAGAAAACTAACTACCAATACGATAAGGATAGCTTCCCACAGTGATTTAACAAAATCGGCAATAGATTCTTTAACCACTTTGGGCTGATTGGATACTTGACCAATTTCCATGCCTAACGGCAAATCTTTTTTTAGTGAGGAAATCGTTTTCTCCAGATCGGTTCCCAGGGTAAGAATATTGCCCCCTTTTTCCATCGAAAGAGCCATGCCAATGGCCGGCAGCCCATTAAAATACATTTTGGGTTCCATGGGGTCAACATAACTGCGTTCTATCTTAGCAATATCACCTAAACGAAAGGTGCGCTCATTGACGCGAATAGGCAGATTGCGCAGGCCTTCAACATTTTCAAACAACCCTGACACCCGCAAATATACATTATCGGAAACTGTTTCAACCATGCCTGAAGCAGTCATCGCGCTTTGCGCTTTTACGGCAGCGATAATAATAGCAGGATCGATTCCCAAACTGGCTAGTTTACTGCTTTCCATTTCAACATAAATTTTTTCTGGTTGAACACCGATAAGCTCAACCTTGCTCACATTGCTTACACCAAGTAAGCTTCTACGGATTTTCTCGGCTTTTTCCCGCATCTCTTCATAACTATAACCCTCTGCTGTGAGGGCATAAATATTGCCAAAAACATCATCAAACCGGTCATTGAACGCAGGTCCAACTACCCCTTGGGGCAAGGTGCTTTTGATATCATTGACCATATTACGCACTTCTACCCAAGTAGGCCGGACATCTTTTTCATTTACCGTATCTTTTAGATTCACATAGATCACAGCCTGACCTGGCCGTGAATAACTTTTTAGATAATCCAGCCCCGGTGTATCCTGCAGCTTCTTTTCAATTTTGTCTGTTACCTGTTCTTCCACCTGCCTGGCACTTGCGCCCGGCCAGGAGACAGACACGATCATCTGACGGATTACAAAATCGGGGTCTTCCATTCTCCCTAACTGCTGGTAGGACAATATTCCTGACAGGAATGTCAGAAACACAAAAAAATATACAAGTTGCTTATGGTTGAGAGCCCATTCGGTCAAATTAAGTTTACTCATAGCCGTACCTTTTGCCCTTCCCGCAATTTCTGTACTCCGCCGGTAGCAAGGACTTCACCATCCTGAAGTCCTTCCAGGACCTGTACCTTGCCATCACCGAAAGCCCCGACTTTTATGGAACGCAAACTGACTATGCCATCTTGAATAACCCATACATTCGGGGTGTCACCAGTCTGGTAAATGGCTGCAAGCGGAATATATAAGGTTTGCCGGCTAGTAGAACTCCCCACAGCGACACTGGCAGTCATGCCTAAGTTTACGGCTGCCGGTGGGTTGATTAAACTAATTCTGACTTTATAAGTTCGGGCAACTTTATCAGCCACCGGGGAAATTTCCCGGACTTTTCCCGCTGTGGTAACATCAGGCAGAGCCCAAAAGCTAATATTCACTTGCTGGGCATTACGCATTTCGTCAATACGATTTTCCGGAACATTGATTTCAATTTCCCGTTCACCACCCTTTACCAAGGTCACGACCGACTGGCCGGCACTGACTACTTGTCCGGCTTCGACATTAACGCTGGAAATGACGCCATCACTATCTGCCACCAGTGAGGTATAGCCTAGCTGGTTAGCACCTTGCGCATACTGGGCTGTTGACTGGTTGACGGTAGCCAGCGCGACTTCATACGTATTCTCATATTGATCTAGCTGGGCACGGCTAATCGCATTTTGCTCATACAACTTACGATAGCGTTCCAGGTTACTCCGGGCTAAACCCAATTGTGACTGAGCCGAAGCAACCTGAGCTGAGGAAATGTTTACCGTTTGCTGAACATCCTTGGCATCGATTTCCATAAGGACGTCCCCGGAATTAACTACACTGCCAAGCTCAATGTTACGTCTGATAATTTTTCCGCTAACCTGAAATGCCAGCTGAGTCTCATACCGCCCCCGTACTTCTCCGGAATAGCTTGCAGTTTGCCCCATAGCATCCATTTTTATTGTTTGAGAGCGAACAAGCGGCACTTCTTCCTGGACTGTTTCGCTCTTTGAACAGCCGGCAAAACTCAAAGATAGAATCATAATAGTCAATGCAATGCTGCCAGCAATAGCCTTTTGCATAAGAAAGACCTCCCTCGCATTCATTTCTTCACAAGCGCATTAACGATGAAATCAACAAGCACCTCTGTATAATCTTCTTCTTTGTGCAGCGGCCTTGTACGCGCATAGCTGAAGGCCTGGAATAACTTAAACCCAGCATAAGCTACGACTTTTTCATCAACCTGCCGAAACTTCCCCTGCTGTTTACCTTCGCGAATAATCCCGGCAATAATTGCGATAATCTCTTCATCAATAATTTCAAGATATTTTCTGGTTGCCAAAGCCACAAATAAATCATCGTCTTTTAGTATTCTTGTAATAAAGTGGTCCTGGTTAAAATACGCGATTGACTTCCTAATGAGAAGAACCAGTCTCTCAAGCGGATCAGATACCTCACCCATCTGTGCAAATAGTATCTCAATCGTTTTATGACATTCACGTAAGAGAAGACATCTGAACATGTCATCTTTATCTATGAAATGTTCATAGATTGTCTTTTTGGAGATTCTGCAGTCTTTACTAATTTCATCCATCGTTGTCTTTTTAAAACCAAAACGGTCCATTCGTTCGGTTGCTTTGTCGAGGATAAGGCTTTTTACATCATCCATTGTATCTCCCTCTTCTATAAAGCAAATCAATGAGTGGTTTAATTCCCACTCAAAAACTATTATAGTATTTTAGTTTCCAAAATTCAATAGGAAACTACCAGTTATTTGCCGGCTTTTCTTGTCCCAAACATCATACCGCAACCCCGCACAAGGGGAAAAAAATAAAAGCCGCGAAATTCGCGGCTTTTAAAAAACTAATCGTTCTCTTCTTCTTCTTCATTCTCAACAATCTCAATCGTATCCTCAAAGGTATCAAGAATGTTTTCATGATGCTCTTCCACTGCATCATTAATCAGTCTTAGCGCCGCATTGGTCTGCTCTTCCGGCAAGCCCATTGCAATTATAATGTCCATCAAACGGTCTCCAAGGAGTTCAACATCATCGGTAAAGAGTACCGGGATTTCATCAGTCATTTCAGGCTCTAGTTCATCACACATAATATACACTCCTCGTCACTGTTTATTTTTCTGGCGAACAACCTCAATATGTAATCCACCTATGATACTGCTTGATACACTATTATTGTAACACACATTTGCGCAAATAATTATTAAATCTATAATAATTTATGGATAAGCTCTTTTTTGTAATTTTCTATCAATTAGTAGTATACGACAAATATAAGTCCGACAGCTGAAGCCGCCGGACTTTTCCTTTGGATTATCTACTAAGCTGAATTTGAGCCACTTCGTATCTTGTAACTTCAATCTCCTTATTTCTACAGGCAATGTTATAGATATGGCAAAGATATGCTAAAATATTTATCACATATCGTATGGATTTCACGGCATTTTCCCTTTCCAGTAATAATTAATATTACTATTATAAAAGAAATAGACCATTTAGTCGACTGGAATGTCTAGGGGAAAATTTGCCATCCAAAGGCAGCAGACGACTACGTTGTTTTTAATCATTTGATGCGCTGCCAATTGCAATCCCAATCAAAATGGCTGCAATATCGCGCAATTCACGGTCATGATGCCTCTCTTCACGCCTTTGCCGCTCACGCCATGCTCGTTCGCTCTCGTGATGGCGCCGTCTCATTTCTCTTTCGTGCCGCTCATTTTCTCGGCGCATCCGCTCGTCATGCTGCCGTCGCCGGGCATCGTCCCGGTTGTAATGACGATCATGACGATCAAAACGATCAAGTTGCACTATTTGTTGCGAGTCACCATTAAGCAAGGGACCTGGTGCTGCAGCAGCTACCGATGATACCATGCCAACTTGCATTATACCAAGCATTGAGTATATAACTATTTTTTTGGATACGATTTTCATAGGAACACTTCCTTTATTTTGATCCTAAATCCATACTTTAATAATAATCGCCAATTTTTAGAATTTGTTTAGAATTTATTGGATATTTTCAACAACTCCCAATTTTAGCTCTTAATTGATCTTACCCTTCATCATTACTTTTAATAATCAGGGTTGGGCAAGACGCGTGATGAAGAACATGATTACTGACACTACCAAGCAATAACCCTTTGACATCACTTAAACCCCTGCGTCCCATGACGATTAAGGAATAGTCTCTTTCTTCTGTGACATCAACAATTCTTATACCAGGATGTCCGTACTCCACCAACGTATTAACCCTACCGTCAAAATCATCAAAAACTTCCAACGCCTTATCCAAAATACGTTTGCCACTTGCTTCTAAATCCTTTAAGAGCAACGAAGGAATTATGGTGTCTGGCATGATGTAGGCCGGGTTTTGGATAATATGTATCAAGGTGACCGAGCTGTCAAACTTTTCGGCTAAAATTCGCGCATATTTAGCAGCCAATAGTGCTCTATTCGAACCATCAATAGGAACCAAAATTTTTTTGAACATATCCGTCGCCTCCGATAATAATAATTTAGAGTCTTGTATAATAAATTAGCTTTCTATTCTAGTTTATTCTTTTTTTCTTCATGCTGCAATAAACGCAAATAATTTAGTAATTAAACTTATATTTTATCAACTCAGCAAAATTCTATATTGACACATCTTCCCAATAATAGCATAGTAGTAATAAAGAATATGAGCTACGAGGTAAAGTCATATGTCAATTGATATTATTGCTCCTAATAATGCCTTATCCCATCTTAATCAAGTTAATAATAAGCGGGAATTATCAGATTATATCGTTCAAGATACCATCGATGATGAACCTGACTTTAGTCCCGCCTACATTGTCGAACTATCAGATAGGGGTAAACAATTACAACGGGATCATCCAGTAAAAATAGTTCGATTATAAATTCTGGCTTGTCAACACTTACTCTAGAATATCAAACCAAGTTTTATATTCGGCATAAGAAACCATTACTACTAATGTTTAACTCAGATTACAACCTTTAATCATAGTAAATATTCGTACTAATGCGGGATCAAATTGAGTGCCAGCACACCGCTTCAATTCTTCACTGGCAGCTTCATGGCTTATGCCTTTTCGATAAGGCCGGTCACTAACCATCGCATCATAGGCATCGGCTATGGCCACAATACGGCATTCTAGAGGAATTGTCTCACCCTTGATCCCTAGTGGATAGCCCTCACCATTCCACCACTCGTGATGTTTTAATATCCAGTCTGCAATCGGCAAGAGATCACTAGATGCCTGAGCAATGCGATAACCAATTTCGCAGTGCCGTTGAATCTGCTCCCTCTCTTCTTGGGCTAACGGTCCGGGCTTATGAAGAATGCGGTCAGGAATACCAATTTTCCCTACGTCATGAAACTCAGCAAATAACTGAATGTCAGCAATCGCCGACCCAGGTATACCTGCAGCGATTGCAAAACTTGCTATTAAGTTTTGCAATCTATCGCCATGAACCCCTGTTTCATAGTCTCGCGCCGCTAACATATTTTTAACAGTTTGTATTATCGAACCCTCCGTGCCGGCCTTACGGTAAAGTTTTTCCCGATACATTTTATTATCGGCTTCACGTAACAGATCGCGTTTTGACTTATCAATACCCATAGAATATGCATAACCAATCGACATTTCTAAAGGAATAGCAATCTCAACAGATTTTTTATTTTCAATCTGAATATTATCGTGAATACGTTTATACATAGCCTCCATACCATTCCTAGTGACCCCTCGAACTATAATAGCGAATTCGTCACCGCCAATTCTTGCAATAGTACTATTTTCACCAAATGACGCTTGAAGGACTTTTGCCGCATGAACCAGTGTTGCATCGCCTTGCTCATGGCCTAATGTATCATTAATAAACTTTAATCTGTCTATATCTACCGCAAATACACCAATGCCACTTTCTCTCTGATGCCCAAAATCAGTTACTTCTTTTTCAAAATACGTCCGATTATAAAGCCCAGTCAAGGCATCATGGTAACTAAAATACAATAAGCTTTCCTGCGCCGCCTGGCTTTGAGCTAAATATTTTTTGGCTCTTTCATGTTCTTTGTTGTAATGCTTGAGAATGATCACAAACACTACGTTATTGGCAATTAAAATAGTTGCTAACCCAATAAAAATGTCAATATATCTTTCGACATTACTGGAATAGCCGACAATTATAAATGGATATTTATATTCGAAAAACAGGAGCACGCCCGATATGATTATAAAATAAGCGATTACCACAATTCTTTTAAAACCGGAAAATACAGTCGCCGCCACCGAGGAAAACAATATTATGTAGAATGAGATACTCCCTGAAACTCCCCCATTTAAAATCCATGAAACCGGGGTAATTATAAAGACTGCGCTTATCAATAGAAAAACAGGAACTGCATACTTTTTTCGCACAAAAGACAAATAGTAAAGGCCTGCCATAATAACACCACCAATTATGCAGGTCAACACTAATAAGAAATCTAAGTCAAGCAAATAATTAGTGATACCACTCCACACGGCTATAATAAAGCCAAAAATTAGTACTATATTAAGCAACCTATGCTCAATTGAGAATTGAGCTTCATCGCCGATCATCTTATGCCATTCAACTCCCACCTGTAAGCAACACCTTCCTGCTATTTACATTTTTGCCTGAGCTAGAGACAATTAAGAAAACTGCCTTCACTTACGCCATACATATGACTGAGGGATGCTCCCCATAGGCGTCATTCGACAAGTCTATACTTTTTCCTGCTGCTTAGCCTTCTCGTCGATATAGCATTATTTAAACTAAGCTTCTTTAACATGCAAAAAATCCATAGACGAAATCATCTACAGATGCATATTCCAATTTACTATTTTAATTTTTCATATATTCTACAACATTTTATATAATGGGTTGCATTTGCCATGCTCTGCTCATTAATGTAAAATAAACTTGACATTTAGTCTAATCAGTTGTACATTTATAATATACTTTTGTTATAAAAGGGGGTAATATATGACTAAATCAACAGGACAGCTAAAAATAATAAATCGCCTACATGTATATCGGGCAGAGCACAGACTGACCCAGGAGCAGCTAGCAAAAGCGATTGGCGTAACAAGGGCGACTATTGTAGCGATTGAAGGTGGAGGTTATAACCCTTCTTTAGAATTGGCTTTTCGTATCGCCCGTTTTTTTAAAACAGACATTAATGCTATTTTTTCGATTGAGGAGGAATCAGAATGAAGAGATTTGACAGAGTTATTTTAAAAATATTTTTGTATGAGCTGCCTATAATTTTACTTTATTTCATCTCAATTTCTATATTTGGCTTAGAAGCGGCTGCGCAGAAAAATAGTTATGCCAAAGTCTGGTATGATTTTGGTGGATGCTTTATCTTTGGATCATGGATGGCGGTTTCTCTTTGTCTAAGTGTTAGGCTCATGGTGTCAGCCTCATGTAGAGAAAAAGTATTGGCGAAACTTACTTTTCTCAAAGAGCGTGACGAACGCGAAGTGCTCTTGACCGGACAGGCGGCAAAAAACACCATGCTGACTACCCTTGCTATATTGCTCTTTTTATTTTGTCTTTCTTGCTTTCAGATTTCTGTATACCAGGTGCCGCCAGAGCAAGCTGTGGATGGAAAAAGCAGAGTGCTGTCACTGGGATTGCAGTTTGATTTCACGACGAAAAAAATTCCTCAGACAGCTGAAAATATAGAAAAAGAAAATCTGCTATCCTACGATGCTCTGCCTATCTCAAGTTCGACAGTAATTATTTGCTTAATCGGCTGGCAAATTGCATCCTACAATTACCTAATGCGCCATGCTATCAAATAATCCAGATTCTTAGAAAAGAGGTTTTGCTATGCGGCTGCTATAAAACAACGCAACTAGCTTATGGGTTTGGTAAAACGCCTGTTGGAATGGTATGTTCACTTTCGAATTCTGCATTGGACACATCTCGTTCTAATTCTTCGATAATATTGGGCAATTGAGCCAACAGTTCCTCTATTTCTTTTAATTCTTCTTTACTTAATTCATTATTTTCGCTGACAAATACATGGTCCATACAAACACCCCACTTGTCATTATAAAATAAAAATTGCCAGATTACACTTTAAGTGCAACCTGGCAATCATAGATTTAACCCTCTTTAGACCCATGGCTTTGCGTCCCTTCCTTTCAGAAGGTTTGCTTATATTATTCATTTTAATAGTATTATTTTGATATCAGACATACAAAGTCCTGCATAAGTAATCTAAAAATTTTAACATTTTTCATCACCTTTACACCACCATTTTCATAAGCTGCTTAATTCCATTCAAGCAAAAGATGTTTTATGTTATCTTAGGTACTATAATTAAACAAAAAGCACTATATAGCATGTGTACCTTTTAAACAGACTCTTCTGAATAAAAAAACCGCCCACCAGAACGAACCCGGTAGACGGCTAACTAATGACTATTACTCCTGCTTTCTTTCCAAAGCGCTCGCAATCCGTTGCAGCGCTCGATTTATACCGGTCAGTTGCATCAATGCATAGACAACTACAACACCGTATATAATCACGAATATCATCCCGAATGGGAAAAAACCACCATAACCATAACCCATCAAGTCCAACCACTCCTTTTAAGATAGCTTAAACTATATGTAGTGAGATTATACATAAAAAAGTTCCACTCTCAACCGTCATGCTGAGAATGGACCTCAAAATTCATTCCGAGCAACGGAGCTCCTCCAAATCAATAAGGCCTTCCACAAACCTTATTGACCCCCACCACTCCGTTGCAACAGTTTAATTATATCATAAATCAGAACAAAAAAACAATTTATTTTTTTGGGTATATTTAACAACAAGCGTAGCGGCCATTTAGAAAAACACCATATTTCAGTCGTTAACATATAATATTACCGTAGGGAACATTCCCTAACTTTAAGCAAAGGGTTGATAAATAGCAATGACAACGACACCTGAGAACATTACTATTCCGGAAAATCGAACCCGCGGTTGCACTCACTTTATCGACGTGCCGTTGTGTAGGCAGGAAACCGAGTACACCTGCGGTGTAGCATGCTTGCAGTCGATACTGGGATGCTACGGCTTCGATTACCGTCAGGACGAATTGGCTCTAATACTGGAATCGAAGCCGAAACTTGGGACGGACTCCGGGAAAATGATTTCTTTTATGGAAATGATTGGTTTTCAAGCTTCTTTTATTAAGAATATGAGTATTGATCAACTCAAATCATTTATTGCCTACGGGGTAACCCCTATGATTCAGCTCCAGGCATGGGGAGATAACGGTGTCGACTACGCTTCGGACTGGAAGGACTCGCATTATGTGATCGCTTGCGGATATGATGGGGATAGAATATTTTTTATGGACCCCTGGACTCTCGGAAACTACACTTATCTCACCGAAGAAGAGTTGCTGAAGCGCTGGCACGTCCCAGTCATAGACTTTAGCCGATGTTCCCACTGCGGCCTGATTATAAAAGCCGAGCACATCCCGTTCATATATGACCCAAAAGCTGCGAAATACCTCGGATAATTGTTGCCTTTTCAATGCCCCCTTATGAGACTGAGATAATAAAAAACAGGCCAGCACCAGCCAGCCAAAATACTAAAAATAGGCTGACAACCGCCAGCCTAAAATACTATTGGTCTTTCTTATCATCTTCGTTACTTTCCATATGCTTCATGGCAGGTTGTGACACTGACAGCGGATTGCTAAACAACATTTTAATACTCCAAAGACCCGCTATTCCGACTAATGAATATACAGTCCGACTAAGCAATGACTGTTGCCCACCGAAGATAGCGGCAACCAAATCAAATTGAAATAAACCAACTAATAGCCAGTTGAGTGCACCAACAATAACTAAAGTTAATGCAATTTTATCCATAGTACCAACTCCTTTTTTTCTCTAGTATGCAATTCATGTGTTACCTTTATTCCTATGGGTTATACTTTTTATATATTCAGTTTTACCCGCTGTAACGTCATAGCATACAAAACCATAAAAAAGAGCACAAAAAAGCAAGGCTCAGAATCCCTGAAGCCTTGCTTTTCATTATTGTATTATATGTCCAATCCCGAACAAAAGTTTTTTCAACCGTTTGGGAGGGAATCTATTTAAAAAGATGGAATTATATACATACAGTTTATTTGTGGGAGGAATAATTTAAAATGAAACTAATTATTGGTCATACTGGCTCAGGTAAAACGGCAAAAGCAATTGAGGTAGGCCTTAAATTAGCAGAAGCAGGTAAAAGAGTGTTATTTTTTGACGGAGAATCATCTGCTGCACACTATTTAAAATCTAGACTAGATAACCAAAAGCCTCCTGTTGGTTTTACTATTTTTGATAAGTTTAGTAAGGTACAAGATATCTATTCTAAAATTGAATATGGTGGATATGATGTTTATGTTATAGATACACCTAATTTATATTTTGATTTGGAGAAACTATATAAAATAACAACCTCAAGTTCTTTGTACTTTGTATTAGGTTTAGAATCTAATATCTTTCCGGAGTTAAATAAGAATATGGTTATTATTACGTCCTATGATGAATTAAAATCTATGTTTTCTAATAGAGTATGAAAAACTGATTCTAACCGCACGCAGGCATCCCACCAATACCCATAACAAAAAAATTAAGCAATGATCAAATATAATCAAAAAGTTGTATATTGGCGTGTCGTAAAACGTTTTTTTTACAAAACGCAAAGCGACACGCCTTTATTATCATTAAGAGGCTAATGACTCACTATTTTCTATATCACGTTCTTTTTCAAGTTCCTGCAAAAGCTTCGGCAGCTCATCAAGCAGTTTCTGAAATTCTTTCTCAGTCATATCAAATTCAATTTTATCAGCACTTTTCATGATTACACCTACCTAAAATAAAATTAGCGAGGTGCATTTTCTGCAACCTCGCATTTATTAACTTTATTATATAACAACAGCATAAACTTGTCTATATTAATTATTTTTAGCAGTGTGGTTCCATTTCTTACAAGTCGCCTTTTCCGTGTTCTTTAATGATGATACTAGTAATTGAATACCTATAATTCCAAAAAACACACTAAAAACTTGGCGCAACATAGCCTCATCAAGCATATTGGCCCCATAAGCCCCCAGAAAGCTTCCGAAACAGCCTCCAATAATTAAATAAATACCCACTTTATAATTTACTAACCCATTTTGATGATGTTTAATAACTCCGACAATAGCTGTTGGAACAATAGCTGCTAATGCCGCCCCTTGGGCAATGTGCTGCGAAACATTCAAAATAGATATTGCTATGGCAACCAAAATAGCCCCACCACCTATTCCCAATAAACCGCTTAATATACCAGTAATCATACCCGTTATAATGGATAACATTGTAAACAAAAATCACACCCCCATTCTTACAGCCGCTAATATACAAGCTACAGCGAGTATGCGTTTTAATATGTTTGGATTAACATACGGCATCAGCGAAGAGCCAATATATGCACCTAACATACCACCTAGTGCAAACAATATAGCCAATGTAATATTAAAATTCCCATAAGTGCTATAAACCATAGCGCTTATGACAGCAATAGGAACAATAGCCGCTAATGAAGTTGCATGAGCAGTATACTGTGTTAAACCTAAGAAAAGTACCATGCCTGGAATCATAATAATACCTCCTCCAATTCCAATCATCCCAGCACAGATACCTCCAATTCCACCGATTAATATAGCTTTAATCGCACTTCTCATTATTACGCAAACCCTTCTTGGTTTATATTATCAAAGTGCTATTATCTAGCTAAGATTCTGTTCTACTAATTTAAAATTCGGATTTAACTTCAGACAATATCTCTGATAACATTTTAATAGCCATTTCTTCTTTATTTTCTTTTTCTATAATGCGATTCACTAAAACATCATGAAATATATAATCTTCCAAAAGATAAATGTGAACAGGGTCAGTCGTATAAAATGAATTGTTATTATGTTCTGCAGAATGTCCATATAATAATTCTTTGCTATCGATAGATAAAATAAACCACTTCTTTTTGGTCGGAAGATTATTTATTTTATTAAGCCGATGTTTGTCTAATGTTCTAAGCGGACATTCAACTTCAAAAGTTATACCTGAAACACTGCATCCATGTTCTATACAATTTTGCAAATCAGCCAGCAGTTCAAGATACATCGGATTCCAAATAGAAATTACCACCTTTTTTTCTGCCTTCTGCAATAATTTGCGACAAAAAGCTAAAATATTTGTTTCCCCTTTTACAGTTGAAACATAAATATCTTGTTTATTTTTGGCTTCTATAGCTTTTAGTTCTTGATTAACATGCGTATAAATTTTACTCCACTTTTCATACGCTTCCTCTAAAAATACATTTGCTGGTAATGCAGTGTAGTTCTTCACGCCATCATGGGTTTCTTCTACCATAACAATCCCGCGTGCTGCTAGATTATTTAAAATATCATAAATTCTTGAACGGGGTATTTCGGAAGATTTACTTATACTATAAGCATTTGAAGTTCCTATATGTAATAAAGCAATATAAGTTTTAGCCTCATACTGACTTAAACCAAAGTTTTGCAAATTCGTAACTAATAATTCATTTTCCATCTATTACGTTCCTTTCGCCTAAAATACTATATCCCTATTTAAGAATGTTGACCAAAGTACCTATCTTTTCAATTGAAACAGTAACTATGTCCCCAGATCTAAGCCATTTCTGTTTTTCTTCCGGATAGCCTAAAATTACTCCACCCGGCGTGCCAGAAAATATAATGTCGCCAGGCTGTAAGGTCATATATTTTGATAAATAGCTTATAATCGTGGCACAATCAAAAATCATATCCCCAGTGTTAGCTTTTTGTCTAGTTTCTCCATTCACAGTACAGCTAATTTCCAAATTACAGGGATTTATCTCATCAGCAGATACTAAATAAGGACCAATAGGAGCAAACTTATCACAAGTCTTGCCTAATAGCCATTGTCCTGTTCTAAATTGAAGATCTCTTGCACTAAAATCGTTACCAACTGTGTACCCAAATACATAATTAATAGCATCATTTGCAGAAACATTAATTGCCTTTTTGCCAATTACAATAACTAACTCCGCCTCATAGTCAAACTTAACTGCTGATTTAGGCAAGACAATTTTCTCGTTATGCGCAGCCAATGCGTTGTTAAATTTACTAAAGAGTATTGGTTCTTTGGGAATCGTTATATCACACTCATCTTGATGGCTAACATAATTTAATCCTACACAAATTATTTTTTCTGGATTAATAACACAAGGGGCATACACCACTTGTCCCTCTGGAATAATTTGCACTTCCCTTTCCAGTAATTCATTAAGTGCAAGACTTCCTATCTCACCGGAATTAATATACTGTTCGATACTTGCAGGCATTTGCATAGAGTATTTTTTAGCTTCTTCTGTCACATCAATAATTCCGGCCTCAACTTTTACTCCAAAATGAATTTGATTTTCTCTTCTGAAATTTACAAACTTCACTTCAGCCATCTCCTCATCCGTAAATACACTAAAGTATTATTCTTTAGTCGCAACTACAGTTCTTACCTTAGTTACTACTATAGTTCTTACTATAACATTCAAAATATATAGTGTCAATTAAATTACACAATAACCCCCCATGTCCTTCCCCGCAAAACAGGCGTGTCGCTTTACGTTTTTTATAAAACGTAAAGCGACACGCCCTTGCTTTTTTTTGTATTTCGTTGGTGCGCCCGAAAGGATTCGGTTTAACTTTTGCCAGTTACCCAAGCAGCGGTTTTAATTCATCAGCATACATTGTCGGTAAAAATTCAATAATTTCATAGTCAGCCAGCTTCTTAGCGTAAAATGGATCTTCGGCAATAATATTAGCAACTTCCGCTCTGTCTTTAGCTGTGCACACAATAGCTCCGCCAACGCGCGGATTTTGCGGGCCTGAGCAAATGAATTTGCCGAGGGCATAATATTTATTCAAATATTCTATATGGTCGGGCAAGGCATTGTCAATTTCGCTAAGCTTGCTCGTATATTTCAAAATCAAAATAAACATATATAGTCTCTCCTTTTAGTATAAGAATTATTTGTCACTACGTAGTACAATAGTTATTATAGAGCAAAACAATATTTACCACAATGAATAAAATTGCAGCTATGTGAAAGTATCGGGAGGATTATCAAATATTTACTAAACCGGCCAATCTGTTTATTACGGCAAGTGCAAAGCAAACGCTAAATATTTTGGCAGTTATGCCGTTTTCCAATAATAAAACTAATAAAGATACGGCAAATCTATGCTGAAAAAAAGAAGCTGCTTAATAGTGTCAACAATCCTGTCCTCCTAACACCCTTGTGGCAAAAAGGTCTTCCACTAAATATATTAATACTAAAAGATGTGGAGGAAATGCTAATGTTAAGTACAAATGAAGTCCAGATTATTATCTGGCTGGCGGGATTGTTGATTGCTGCCAATATTGCGGCTATATCGTTATTTGTGCTGTATGCAAAATTGCCCAACGGTAAATTGCGGAGAATAATCCACAACATTATCTACAGACTGGATGAATTGGCCGATAAATTAGCGAACGAGGAAAAAAGAGCCGTTGCAATACAACAAATAAACGCCCTCTTAGGCTGGTGGAATGTAATTGTTCCCAAAGAATTAATTGGATGGATAATTGATTCTGAAGTAGCGACTATTCGAGAAATGCAGAAAGCGACTAATACTAATACGCCCAATTTACATGATGACCCCGAATCAGATGAGCGGACTGCCCGTATTATGCGCCAAGTTACATTAGCAGAGATTACAACACTCGCCGTACAGGCCAAACCGGCTCTTCACCAAGCCGCTCAGTGCTATGACTGGCCGATTAAGGTGTATTACCATTGGAGCGCCGGCCACTATAACCAATACTTTAATGACTATCATTTGAACATCGGCAAAGACGGTTCGGTCTTTGTAAGTACCAACGACTTAAGCACAAAAAAAAGTCATACCTATTTTCGCAACAGCGGTGCAATCGGTATCGCGGCCGCCTGCGCCTATGACGCCAAATCAGCCAATGACTTAGGCCCCGAGCCGCCAACAACACTGCAAATTGAGGCCATGGCGCAAATTACCGCTGTTTTAAGCAATGCATTGAATATTCCCATTGATATCAAGCACTTTATGACCCACGCTGAAGCTGCCGACAATATGGATGGCTGCGACCCAGGCTATGAAGCGAACGGCTATCCGCAGGGAAAATACGGCCCGCAAAACAGCGTAGAACGTTGGGATCTGTGGGTACTTAAAGAGGGCGATGATCCTGGAACGGGCGGCAATATATTACGCGGCAAAGGTACCTGGTACCAGCAAAATGGTGTTGGCTGAACCGACTTTTCTTTAAACTAGCTCTGCCAATCGGACGGGACTGTCGACACACAACTGTCATAGGGGGACACTAGGGGGAACACTAGTCGAGTAATGCGGAACTCATGTTCCAGCCCCGCTCACGAAACCGGACTTGCCCTATTGAGGCATCCGGCTCTTCATAGTGTTGCTTCTCAGCCATTGGCGGTGAAAATTTCACCGCCAATGGCATAACACATAATTCATTCTAAAGCATGCCCTTTCCGCCCGAAATATGATAAGATACCGATGACACCAAAGGGTTAAGGGGACGGGGTTATCGACAGCAAGTGTGTCTACCCCGTCCCTTACATTTAAACCCGCTTCCTATAGCCTACCAGGAAGCATGTGGGACGGTTCTTGAAGGTATCAATCGGAAGTTTTGCGCGCAAAAAGGCTCAATTAACAGCTCCCGGCTGCCAGTTGAGCCACAAAACTATCTACGCGCAAAATTTTTGATTGCCTCAGAAGAATGAAGTCGCGGGCTGCCCAGCTATGGAATTTCAATCTTTTTCTCTTGGTTTTTGATCGTTAATTTTTTCTGTTTTCGTACATTTTTTTGTGCTTTACTTTGCTGATTTGTAATAAATTGGGCTTCATTTGTCTTGATTGGACATACCTTCCCCCTCCCCACAAACGGGTCTTGGCAGTATCTATTCAATTTTTGCAACTATTAAGGCGATGCCTCTTTGGGTAACGAATAGCTTGCCTGTAATTTACCTTTTCCACATACAGGACACCTCGTTACATCCCGGCCTACAAGAATGCATAGAATCTCAACAGTTGTAAGACCTTCAAATTTTGGTTTGTAGGTTGGACTTAACGTTAGTTTTCTGCTTAGTTCCAGCTTGGTCTTTTTGTTTCGGTTGGCAAGGAGTCCATAATGCCTGATTTTGACAAAACCTTTGGGAAGTACATGCAGTAAAAATCGCCGGATGAATTCAACGCCACTGAGCGTTAGCGTTTTTGTCTGGTTGTTGTCGTTAGAGTCTCTTACGGTAATTGTCACCGTATGTTCATCCATGGCGACAATGCGCGTATTGGATAAGGCTATCCGGTGCGTGTACCTCCCCAAATATCGGACAACAGCGAGTGGTCCGGAAAAAGTCTTTTTAGAGTAAATGTACCAGTTTTTGGCATAACACTGTTTGAGTAAATCCCGGAAACATTTTGGCTGTTGATATTTCTGGGCATCTCCATAAAACATCAGCAAGTTTTGGCGGTAGTATTGCTTGATGTGGTGAAGAAATTTACCTCGAAACTTTTTAGCTAACACCTTTACTGGAATGAAGAACTTCTTGCTGCTGTTTCGCCATTGATTGTTTTTGGTTAGTCCACCTGCCAATACCACAGTATGGATGTGCGGATGATAGTGCAAATCTTGTCCCCAGGTATGCAGCAAGGAAAAAAAGCCGATCTGTGCACCAAGATATTTGGTATCTTGGGAAAGTTCCGCCAAGGTTTGGGCTACCGCTTTATACAACAAGCCATAAAGCAATTCCTGGTTTTGATAAACCAATGGCTGAAGCTGTGATGGTAAGGTAAACACAACATGGAAGTAAGGGGCAGTGAGGATATCTTTGCTTCTTGCGTCTACCCAAACTGCCTTATTAATACCCTGACACAAAGGGCAGTGCCGATTCCGGCATGAATTGTAACGAACAACTATATGGCCACATTCTTCGCATTCAAACGTATGACCACCTAAAGCTGCTGTCCTGCAGCGCATGATGTCACTAACGGCTTTGGCTTGTTGTATATATGGAGCATAGCTTTGTTCATACTGGGGATAAAACTTAAGGAAAACATCCTGTACAGTAGTCATTTGGGGTTGCTGTTTCCAGTATCAAGAGGACTCTTAATGCCCATAAGGCTTTTCGATGTCATATGCAGGTACGTCATTGTAGTCTGAAGATTTTTATGCCCCAGCATTTGCTGGATAAACACGGGATCGACCCCATCTTCTAATGTATGTGTAGCAAAACAGTGCCGAAGCGTATGGGCAGAAATATTCTGGTCCATTTGCAACTGGTTGCGCAGCTTAATGATGGTATTTTTGATGGACTTAACGTTAATGTGCTCACCTTTGTGTTGTCCTGGAAACAACCAATCGTCCATTTGGTAGCTTGAAAAATATGCCCGGAAGTATTTTCGCAATACATCAAGGGCCAGTTCTGATAAGATGGTGTATCGATTTGTATTATGTTTGGCGTTTTCTACCCGTACGCGCATACTTTTACTACAAATATCACAAATCTTCAATTTAGCTACTTCGCTGACCCTGAGGCCACTACCGTATAGTAATGCTAAAATAGCTTTATGCTTTAGATTCGCAGCTTTATTTAATATTGCCAGTACATCTTGTTTAGGTGGGATGACTGGAAATTTACGTATTCTTTTCATCCGGGGAATTTTTAAGGGGTTCCACTCTTTACCTATGATGCAGGTATGAAAGAATTTGACAGCAGAAATGTAACAATTGATGGTTCCCGCTGACAGACCCTTTTCCTTTTTGAGATAGAGGATATATTGTTGGATATCACTATCTGTAACGTTTTCCATGCATTTGTGTTGATTTTGCATATAATTGATGAAGGCAAAGATTCTTCGCAAATAGGATTCTCGTGAAGATTCCGGAGTTCCTTTAAGTTCAAAGTATAGCTCAATCTCTTGTTTATATTGTTGCATAGACATACTACCTCCTGATTTTTTGGGTTTTGTGAAGCCAATTCATGGCATCAGGAGGAGCTCTAGCTGTGTTAAAAAACGTATGTATTTCAATCTTAAGACATGGTATAATCATAAAGTAAAAAGTACGTTCCTCCTTTCTGGTTTGTTTGGTTTGGCGATTAAACAATACCACAAAAGGGCGTACTTTTTACATTTTTCATGAAATTTTTATTTACGGGGGACTATCAGGACCATCGCGTGAGCGATTTCGTTCTTCCATTGCTTCCCTTATTTTACTAAAACAATTGCTGGTGGTTTTCCTTTAAACCTATCCACCAAGCTAGTAATTATTATGGGAGCAGAGGAACCGTCCCCGCGCTTTCATTTAGCGGCTTCTCTCGTAATGCAGATGCCATAATAATCTTTTAAAAGGCTGTTTTCAATAAATGGGCCGCATCTTATTGCAGTTTCGTTGTAAGTTAATTTTGGTATATCACTTTTAAAATATTTAAAACTAAAAGTATCAAGGAAATAGTAATTCAAATCACAACAAGGCTTATAAATTTCCCCAGCCGAAAATATCATGGCATCATAGCAATTAAAGGTTTTCATGAAACATATCTCCACATAAGATTGATTTTATACTTTAGGCCAGCAACGAAAACATATTATATTTCCATCAGGATCTCTGAAATGCACTGATTTTGCACCCCATGGATAAGTTTTCGGTCCAGCCACAAATTCAACACCTAATCCTTTAAGTTTTAACACTTCATTATCAATTTCGTCAAGATTGAATCCTATTGTCATTTTCCCTGTTCCATTATATTGTTTAAAATCAAAACCCATATCCGATTCAGCAGCTCTTTTAGAATATAATGTAATTCTTAAAGATCCGATCTCAAATTGAGTATGAACATCGTTTTTTTCGATGGAAATACCAAAAAGCTCCTCATAAAAGTCAACAAGATTTAATACATCTTCTGTAATCAGTGTAATATCTGTAAATAACATTTTTGCAAACTCCTTTAAATAAAATTTATATCTCTAGAAATCTATATTAAAATAGCAAGACTTCTTTTATAAAATCTTCTCTAGACAATTTACCAATAGCGAATTCATGGAATCTAAGAATAATAGGATCTTTATGTTTGTTGAAAAAATACTGGCTGGATAAATCATGTTCATCTTTATAATTGCTCCTTGTATGTGACATGTGATAGTTAACAGCATTTTCATTATATACAAATAATTTGTTTTCTAAAAAAAGACGATATCCTAATTCCATATCTTCACACCCCCAGTTTAAAGCAAAATTTTCATCATACCCTCCAGTAGCAATTAACCATGATCTTGGAAGACAAATGTTTCCGCCAGTAAAAGCTATCCAATCACATAATCCAAAATTTACAACAAGAATTTCTTTGATAAGCATCTCCAAAGAAGATGTTTTTTTTCTTTTATTGATTTTCGCTTCAAAATTATGTATTACATCATTTTCACTTAATCCCATCATTTTTAATTTATTGTACGAATGTATATGATCTTTAATTTCAGGATGTGTCGGATCATCAAAATATTTCATGAAAGGTAATTCAAATATATTGCCGTGTGAAATGCACTTATTTTTGAATTCAATCTTAGAATGTTCTTCAATAAAACAAGGATGAAGTGTATAAGGTCATCATCAGAAAAGATAATGTATTCACAGTTTGATTTAGCAACACCCAAATTCCTTGCAGCAGAACGTCCAGAATTTTTTTGATAATAATAATTGTAATGAAATTTAAATTTTCTGTTTTGGATATAATCTCCAGTCCCATCTGTTGATCCATCATCAATGAATATTACATTAAAATCAATATATGTTTGATTTTCAATGGATTTAATCATCAATTTTAATCTCGGCAGTTTATTAAATGTCGGAATAACAAGGTTAAATCTCATTTTCTACCTTTCTCTGCCAACTGTTTTAGCTTAATCGCTTAACATCAATTTGGTCTTTTACTTTATTGTTATATACCGAAATTATTCGTTTAAAAACTTTCATATCATTCTCATCATCCAATTTATATTTTTCGTAAGCATAGGGATAATGATAATATTGTGATATTAACTCTTCATCTAAATTAAGACTATTTATGCGATTCAATAAATCTAGGCGTCCGGCTTCATCCTCGTACATTAGAAAATCATAAAATCGTTTTTCACAATCAGTATTTATGTACATATCATGATTTTTAAGCTCAATGCGATAACCGTTTATATACATTACCTTAATTTTTTTCTTAAAGCAAAATTAAACTGATGTTAAGGGGACGGGGTTATCGACAGCAAGTGTGTCTACCCCGTCCCTTAACCTTAACATTTAAACCCGCTTCCTATAGCCTACCAGAAATACTTCCAATACCTACTCTTGAACAAAAATACGGGCTGCCCCGAAATATCTAAAATTTTTCTTCCTACGCTTGCAAGAAATCGTCATAGCATACATACAAATCAATGAAAAAGGCAAAAAAGCAAGGCTCAAAACTCCTGATACCTTGCTTTTATTGTATTTAGATGGTGCGCCCGGAGGGACTCGAACCCCCGCGAGACGCGGTTTAGGAAACCGTTATAACACCTTTGTTTACATTTTTTAATACTTGTTAATAGTTGATTCTATTGAGTTTTCCCACGTTTCATTTGGTGGCGCTTGATTCAAATTGGTGACAGTTTTCAAAAGATTGTCACCAATACTGTCACCAATTTTACCACCAGTATTTAAAATATTAGATTTATCAGCGATAGTATTATCAAGCCGCTAAGTAACCCGTGACTTTCACTGCATAGTAATCCGGGACGGATTTACATCAGACCAGACATCCTCATTATTGACAAGGTTGGATATGTACAACTAGACCTGGACTTAGCAGTATTGATGTTCCAATTGTTCTGCTCACTCTACAAAAAAGAAAGCATAATCCCAGCAAACAAGTTCTTCAACAGTTGGGGGTGGCGCTGTTATTGCAATAGCCATGTTAGACCGTCCACTGTTTCGTTAAATTCATTCCAACGTTGGCACTATTGCCCAAACGAATAAATCAGTATTACTAGCTGCAAAAATTTAATAGTACTGTTGTATATACAAATGACTATCTTGCCCCCCTCCACCTCACAATGCATCATCTTTTTCATTTTTTATTTTTAAACTATGCATTGGAATTACATTACTAACCTTTAAAAAACCTTTGGGTAAATCTAATAGGTCTTCTATTTCTTTAGACTCAAGACTAAGGTTATAGTCCTCTGTTAATTCATTTAAAAATTCTTTAGGTGTCAATATTCTATCATTTATAAGCATTTGAACTGATGTTTTTAATAGTGATGGTATTGCTGTGATTAAAATATCATCTAGGGGTTCTTGCTTTTTTATTCCCTCTTTTTGCATCTTTCGCATCAAATTCTGATAGGTATTATAATCAATTAATTTTAATGTACAAGCTCTTCTTACCATTGCTGATATAGAAACTTTCCATTTTTTCTTCAACTCAACATAATACGAAAGATTATTTGCATATACACCAACATCTTTACTAAAGGCTTCTCTGGGAAGTAAAAAGGCAGATGCAAATAAGTGCGCCTGATTCTCTCTTTCTTTAAATTCTTCTTTTGATAAAGTTTCTATGTCTTCACTCCACTCGTGTAGCAACATATGCCCCAACTCATGTGCAATATCAAAATGAATTCTGGCTGCGGTTCCCTTATTCTTAGAATAACCAATTAAAAATATAGACTCTCCATTAATGTCTAACATTTGGCTAAAGGCATCAATATCTTTTGTTTCACTATTAAAGCGTGATACTAATATTCCATTTTGTTCTACCAAATAAATAATATTTTCTATTGGTTTATTCCCTAAATTCCAATAACTTCTAAGCTGTTCTGCTGCATCCTCAGGATCAATTTCACCATGTATAGTTGGAAGATTAAAAGATGGAAATTCAATATATTCACTTAAGAACAAATATATTGTACATATGAAATTCATTTTTTGAACCTGTTGACTACGATACTTTTTGTTAGTCGTTAATAATGCACGAAAGTATGTAGAACCAACTTTCGTATTTATGTCACTTTCCTGTAAGAAAAATTTAATTGGAAATCCCAGTACACTACTCATGTTTCTTATCGTCGAGTATTCTGGATTTTTAATTTTATCATTCTCATACATTGAAACAGTTTGGCGTTGGAGTTCAAGGTTTTCGGCTAGTTCAGCTACAGTTAATCCTCTATATATCCTAGCTGCTTTAAGCCTTTCCCCATTAAAGTGTTGTAAATTATTATTCATTATTCGTCCTCCATTGCTAGCAAAGGGCTAACTTAAATCAGGCAATTTTTCTTTTTTGTTTTTTCCTTTTGGAATTTTTTTTTGTTTCATCTTGTCTTTCGCTTTCTGTTTATATTTCAATCCATTCGTAGGATTATTAAATTCAGAGGCTTCATCAAGAACTTCTTCGGCAATTATACTTTCATTTATTTTAATATATTCATTCCAATTAGCTTCTTCCACTGTATTTAAGTTACTATCGACTATACAACATCGTAAAGATAATAAGACGCCCTTAACGTCATTAAACAATATTAAACCGTGTCGTTTTATAACGTTGTCTGGTATAGCTAAATCTTTAAAAATCTTTTGAACAATCCTTCTTATGTATTCTTCATTATCAAATTTCTCATCATTAACTTCTAACAATGGAACTTGATACTGTGTTGCAACTAAGTCTCTATTCAATGTTTTTGCAAGCGCTTCTGAATAATGAGGATTTTTCCTCTTCACAGCTTCCTTTTTTAGGGTTTTTAACCTACTTTCTCTCATTACAACATATAAAAAGCCTGTTTCCCGTTCGAAAATGGGAACTAAATCCCAAGACCCACGTTTTGTGGGCCGAGCAACAATATCGAATCCAACAAATTTTTTGCATAATTTAGTATATAAATGATCCCAGATTCTTATCGGGGTGCTATTGTGTACAATTAATCCCTGTGATCTAACATCTTCTTGTATATCATCACCGATAGCATTGCTTATGATATCGCATACACTTTCTATAAGTATTTTATCCGTTCTAATCATTTTTCCAACTACACTCATGCACCTGACACCTCCAACAATTTCTAAATATAGATTAAGACTTTTTTAAAAAAATGTCAAGTTTGATCTGTTTTTATTCTCAAAATAAATAGTGTTGTTTCTTTTAATGCATAATAAGCAAAAAGAAACCACTAAAAGCTTTATGGTTTCTTAATATATATACACATTGCATTATCAATATGATAAATATTTTAAAATAACTTATATTCTAGAACCTAACTGTTTATTTTTGCTTAGGGTACACGCTCAAAACTAAACCTCAATCCCAAACCTCTTCCAATTTATAATAGTGTTGACTAGATCAAGCTGAGGGTTTACTTCACCTAAAGTTCTAATTATGGTTATATCAATAACTTTGAAAGTATCACCAGCATGCTCACTAGTAGCATAATCACAATGAAATCTCAATCTTTTCTATTGGATCTGAAACTACAGTAGACATAAAATCCCGCTTGCATACTTCTTCTAATTGTACCACACCAACAGGGTAATTTCTAGTACCAGCACGTTTTCCCCATAGTTATTCACAAAAAAACAGCTGGAAATTACACCGGTTTAGAGATTTTACATCATTTTTGATAAATTCCCACGTTTCTTGATATGTTCCTGGAACTGCAAATTCGGGACCACGAATAAAATTGATAAAATCTGCTACCCTGCCATAATACCAATCGACAAACTGGTCTGCATAGTCCCGCTTCTTTATATCTGGAACATTCTGTTCGCCATGTAAAACATGTTAATTAGTAGAAAAATAATATGTACAGTATGGCGTACTTTGAATCTAAAATGTAGTCAATAACTTATTCAATATACCGAATTTTCGCTTGTTCCGTTATTTTATTACACCAATAATGTTTTTTCAAATGATATAAGAACAATTCAAATCTACGCTCATGCCCTTGCTGAGCAGGATAAAGAGATAGCTGATATCATGCAACTTTTGTTACAATAGCACTATAAAGTAAAAGGCTTCTAGTCCATAAAAAGACTAGAAGCTTTTTTTATCTACCTCTAATGTTATCAGAAAGTTCATTTGCACTTCTCTTAATTTGGGGGATAGTTCCATTATCACCAGCACTCACTAATTTTCTAATCATCGGATTCTTAATGCTTAATTCATTCAACTTATAACGTTCTACTATTTCGCCCCAACGTTCTGCGGGATTATCATCAACTAGCTTAAATAAAAGAACCTCACTACCAGGAAAAACACCATCTAAGAAATAAACCCATCTATCATTAGAAAGATTGTCCAATATTGCTAAGACATGCTGCTCTGCCCCTGTGGAATGCCCCCAACAATTTCCGACGTATACTGCAAGTAAGGCTTCTACACATGCTCCTAGTGCAGGAGAAGGTATAGATGTACCTAACGAATTTAAGTGCTTAACTGCGGATGGTTCGTTATAGAAATTATTATAACCAAAATGTACTTTTAGCAACTCAGCAGCAGCGTCAATAAATGCATTAGACCTTAGGTTCTCAGGTACGTAATCAAAACCTTTTACTTTTAGCAATACCGACTTCAGTGCAATGACCATATCACGGTTTCCCTCATTAACTGCTTTTGCGTAAGCGAAACCAATAGGCCAACGGTCGTCGGATAGCAAATTCTCCCAAATGCTAGGGATAATACAACTCATATTCGCAAATACGTTTTGAAGTTCTCCTCCTGGCTGGGTTTTCTTTGCCAAGTTTAGCAACGTTCTAACTGTAGTCCTTTTGTAGAAGTAAGGGCTATTTATTAGCGTTCTGTAAGTTTCATCATCTTCTTTAAGAATGCTAAGTTTAAGTATATTTCTAAAATCATTAAATGAAAAATGAAAATCTTCCTTTGTTTTCCCAAGTACATATACAATACAGCTCTTGATACATGCTTGGGCTATTGTTTTATCCATTTCTTCATCTATGTCTCTTGAAGCGAAGTGCTTAATCATTTGGCAATAGTGCATGAATAGCTGCTTAGCCGTTTTATTTATAAAACCCAGGTCTGCAGCCAGATTGATAACATCCACTTCAGAAATCTGCGATGCATCACTTGAATTATCTGCTCTTCCAAGCATCTCCAGTACAAAATCATCGCCAAAACTTAATACCATATCTCTTAGGACATTAATTGTTCTATTCCAAGTATATTCAGTTGCCATATCGTAAAGTTCAGCACTGAACGCCCCAGTTACTTTCTGAACTTCTCTTCGGGTAAGCATATTGCAATAATCAGCTAACTCTTGAATCTCAGAAACCCTTCCTGGAATAGCTAGTCCATCAGGCGAATTCCATAGCGTTGGTAAATTAGTCATCTATATGCACCCTTTCATAGACAGAGTTGCCGTCTTGGGATTGAAAATATGTTCCGATATAGTTCGGGTTGTTTGCCTGCAAAAGTGCCGACCATGCCCTTTTTCTAGCACCACCAGTCACCTTTACCCCCTCCATATTTGTTGGATTGATGAAGACATTAAAACCACGTATTCTTCCTTTAGTATCAACTACGGTAATACCATCTACATTCATCATTTCCAATAATAGTCCTGATAACGCATAAAATGCTTCACTGGTAAAACAGTCTGCCCCCTGTCCAGTGGCTTCAGCGGCCTTCCATGATAAATCTATTGGGTCTTCAAGCCACGTCCCATCCTTTAAAAATTCGTCTGGAACATTATATTCCGCTTTAATTATAAGTACTATCGTTCCGTGAACACGCTGAGATGCAAGTTTAAAAAGCTTTGTAAAAACTTTAGTCAATCCAACTTTTTCATCGATATTTACTATGTCGGAAACAACGTCTCCAGCTACAGCAGCGCAGTCACAATTTTGTTCCCCCTCTTGGCTAATAAGTCTAAAATCAATTACTAAGCAACTTTTTCTAAGCCCAGTAATACACATCTCATATTTGCTCAGAATCTTAACCTCAATTAACCCAAACTCTGCAGCCGATAAGTCACTATCGTCACCAAATAATACTTCGGTAACAGAAAGTCCTTGAGGCCCACTAAACGCTCTTAGCAAACCATAATCAATGTATTCCTCTTTTATGTTTATGTAGACAAACCATCCATTATTACAGAACGGGATTAACGCTTTTAAAACCTTTTCAAGGTCTTCACCAGTAGGTAAGCCTTTTTTAATCGATATACTATAATGATATGGCACTTGAATAATAGCTTGCTCAATATTAAATCCTACAACAACGTTAGGTCTTATCTTTGTTTCTTCTTCTTCGTATGTGCATGCCTTAGAAGCAAACTTAAGGAAATATTCGATAAAGCCTTCTGGGAGTTTAATTTGCTCGACTTCTAACATTTGTTCAAGTTCCGAGCGTACACTGGAAAACACTACTCTGTTAACTGTCATCAGGCACCAACCTTACCAAAAGTTATAAGTATAGCATTCTACATACCATATTATTTTCCTTTAAATCATGCCTATTTAGCTTAAATTCGGCAGGTATGTGTCAATTATGTGTCAAAGCAAAAGAAAAGAGCCCTAAGAAAACCCTAGAACCCTTGATTTTTCTGGAGCCGATAATCAGATTAAAACTGTTGACTTATGCTTTACGAAAGAAATGGACAAAAATCTAACATTTTGCTCCAATATTTCTTCACAAAATGTTATAATAAATAGCTGGTGGTTCTTTACAATGAAATAGACAGCAATGTAAATGATAAAAGCTATACTGACCTTAGCAATATAGTGAATTGGCCAATATTAAGTACTAAACATTATAAAATTATAAAAAAAATTCTGCCGCGGCATACGTTAGCATGCCGCGGCAGAATTTTAGTAAAGGCTTCGCCTTTACTATACACCTATATATTCTTACTATTATGTTAGTTTACAAATAATTAAATATCATTTTAAACAATGTTTTATTCATCCATACAACCCTTTTAAATCCAAAATAATGTTTTTCATTACTGAATAACTTTTGTTCCGGTTGTTCCAGCATTTTTTCATTCATACAAATATCAACATACTCCCATCCTTTGAAATTTACTACGTTCCTCATCAAGATGCAGGTTATTGAAACTATTATTTAACTATCACGCAATGATGCGAGAATCCAAAAATAGTGATCAGTATTAACCTTTTATGATATAATTCCTTTCTCTTTCAAACTAACATATTGCCCCTGTCCGATAATCACATGGTCCAATACAGGAATATCAATAATCCGGCCAGCTTCAACCAGTTTCTTTGTCAGAGTAATATCTTCTGAGCTAGGCACTGGGTCTCCACTCGGATGGTTGTGCACCAATATTGTTGAAGCGCAAGCTCGACGAATCAACATCTTAAAAGTTTCACGCGGATGCACAATACTTGCATTTAAGCTGCCAATAGATACCGTATGCCGAACAATCACATGATTTTTAGTACTTAGACCTACTACAACAAACTGTTCTACAGTAAGATATTCCAATTCCCCTCGCACCAAGTCGTAAATATCTTTAGGCGTGCGAATTATTACCCGGCTATCCTCCGGATTGCCCTGTACATAGTGAACAAAACGCAAGATTGCTGATAATTGCTTGGCTTTAACCCTTCCAATACCTTTAACGAACATCATGTCTTCTTCGGTTGCATTCATTAGCTCCTGCATTGTTGGAAATTCCTTCAATAATGCATCTACTGTATAGCCCTTGCTTGTTTCCCTCAAACAATCTGCCAATAGGGTTTTTAGCGAATCTATACCACTCATAACTGGATACCCCCTTTTAAATTCAAATAATAAGAGCCAACTAAGCAAATTCTCATTCTTAGTTGGCTCTTCTATATAGTCTTATGAATACCCGCATGCTATATTATTCCATATTTATACATTTAATGTCCTTTATCCGTATTACCTGGTTGAAATGAGGCTTCGATTTGACTAACCATAGCATCGTACTGATCTTTTTGTAACTCTGGATAGCTGAATTCAAATGTATTCGTAGATCCATTACCTAAAAATGTTTTTCTGTAGTGAATCGTCCCATTGTCATTCCATGTAATGACAAACCAGTAGTTGCCTACCGTTTTATATCCTATATCGCCTTTTATATAGCCTAATGCCTTACTATAGGCTTGCTGAATATTATCATGTGCAGTGTTATTACTGCCATAAGAACTAAGTTTTGTCTGGCCATCTCCAGAGGTAAAAGTAAGACCGTCACCATTAGCCGGATCTTTTCCTTTTGAAAAACCTGCCGGATACGCAATACTAAACCCATATCTGCTATTTTGATATGTATTATACGTCATACTTGCATTCTCTGTTGTGGTCTGTTTTTGCGCACCTGCATTCTGTAATAAATTCATTAAATCTGTATTTTTAACATTTTCCGCTAACTGCAATGAGGTGCTACCATCCCCGGTTTTGGCATTGACATCTACTCCTTTTTCAATAGCCATTTTTACCAGCTCTACATCGTTTCCCATAATCGCACAGTGTAAAAGAGTGATACCTTGTTTATCGGCTGTCTTCCAATCAGCCCCTACATCGCTTAGAGCATCTACTGCACTCTTCTGGTTAGCTAGTACCGCATAAAAAAGCGCGTTTCTTCCTTCATTATCTTGTGAATTCACTAAAGCTGCCTGCTCTTTTAAAATCTTTTGTAGTAAATCTATGTTTCCAGCTTTTGCAGCTGCCATTAAAGTGGTCTCATTTTTATCATTTTTAGTAGCTAAACCCATACCAGCATCAATAAATAATTTAGTGACTGTAACATCATTATTTTCTATGGACTTAATAAAAGCTTCCGCTGTATATTGGATGTTCATTTTGCCAAGCTCTTTTCTCGCTTCCGCTTTTTTATCTGTCCCACAGCCAACAAAAACTGCAGATAAAAAACACGTTAACAATAACATGCTCAAAAACGTAATTCCTTTTATATTATTTACCATTTTACACACATCCTGTCTTATCAACAATTACAAACAACTGTACTGATTCTACTGCGGATAGTATTTTTTGCATCATTGTATATTGCGAAATACAGACAACCACTGTTGCTTATAACAAAATTTACACTTAACCCAACCAAAGTCATTTTCATTACTGATTCATGGCGGCTATTAAGGTTTCCTAATATACATTTTATATTTAGGTTAGTCTCTGTCTTCCCAATATACTTTAATATAATTTACTCCCCAATCATCACCCTTAATCTCACTAGCGTTGTTATTTCTGCGAAGAATATACAGCAGATATCGTTGACCATCCAGTCTAATCTGACACCTTACATCATTTGTAGACCAATTACCATTTTTCCCTTTTATCGATACTCTAATATCACTTTCTCCCAACGGGTTGACTTCAAGTATTTCTAATATTTTGATATTAGTTTTACCGAACTCATACTTAATCCAGCTAGAATTAGGTTTAGCCCATTTACCATAAAGTAATTCTTGAGCAATTTCCATATCAGATTTTTCTTCTGCATAAGTTACATTAAAAACGGCCAACAACACCGTTAGAATCACCAAGCTACAAAATAATCTTTTTATTAGTTTCAACAAAATTCCCCCACCATCCACTATATTCGTTATTAAATAACTTAGCCATTAACATTTATGACTCCTTCAAAGAAACGAATTTGTGCCTTTTAAAAAGCGAGTAATATGGTATTTTAATAATCGATCCCAAAATCCCGACCTTGGGCTTACAGCTAAATTTTACGAAGTCTTTCAATAAAAAAGATTCCTTCGGACTTGAGAACCAGCTCCAGTTTACCCTTATATACATCTCATGTAGTCCCGGCTCAAGTTGGAATCGCTTCTTTTCACCATTTCTGAGTCTACCGATTTCCTTTTCATCAACAAATACCCTATAACTTAATAAACAGCCAACAAAGCTGCTTTCCCGCAACACCTCAACTGTCGGAACCATATCTGTATGATTTGACAGAACCACTTGTCCTATCTGTTCCTGATTTGTTCCGCACTGAGGACATAATTTGGCGTTAGCCTCTAATTCCACATTGCATTGTTTGCATATCTTAGCCATAATAATTAACCTCCTTGATAAATTGTATCTATGCTTATTTAACAGAAAGAACAAAAACGCCCTATAGTCCGTATTCGCTCATAAATGGTAAATGCGCCTTCTCATAGGTAAATACAGCAACATTCTTACCATCTGAAGTTATAACCATCTTTCTGAAGATTGCGCTTACTTGATATTCTGTATTGAGATTTAATTTATAAAATGCTGCTACATTTACTACAAACCTATTACCATCACCATCTTGCAACATGAACCTTGGATCATCTGTTCCAATAAGAGTTCCCGTGAACTTAACTGTTTTATCGACATAAGCCTCTGGATTGTTTGCTAAGTCATAATAAGATACTTCTTCGGTATTGGCTAACTCATCGGACATGTTTTGCCTGATGTTTTCCAATTGGCTTTGGGACATTGCGCATGCCATATTTGCCGACATTAAAATACAAAACGCCATAAGTAATCCTGTTAATTTTTTCATTTCATTACGCTCCTGTCTTTTATTTTTTCTTTCACGGCCTACAACAATCACTGTTTTAGTTTATCTTTTGGTTAGGGTCTGTTATTTGCCATTCCAGTGTTTTTTCTCTGGCGTCAAACGTAACTAACATAGCAAGATCGATATTAAGTCCTTCGGCAATGGCTAGCAAGATAGAAAGGGAAATATTGTTGTTGTATTTTCCCCGCTCAATTTTGCCTAAAGAACTTACGCTAATATTAATTCGTCTTGCCAGTTCTTCCTGGGTTAGATTTTTTAGTCGACGATAATACGCCACTTTTCTACCGATTTGCTTATACTTAAATGTATAAATATCGCTCATCTCCAACCAGAGCATTTATCTATTGTCATTATTACATAAAATTACCGTCTCTAAGTCGCATAGATAATGCCGGTATCAGCATAAATCATGCCGATTTCCTGAACAGTTATTTTTCTATCCGCATAATTTATGCTGCACCTTGTGATTTTTTCTGGCAATTCATACATAGCGGTCTGCCGAATCTATTCATCGATACTTTCATGATACCAGCAGTGATTTTGGTTCCACAGTCACTGCATACTAGGTTGCAACTACCACTTGGGCTTTTCTCCATATCTGTCACATACATGCCTTCATCTGTCTTGCGATCTGCTTCCGGATCATCATTCGTACTAATGGCCAAACTCAGCATATAGGCATATTTAATTGCAGCCGTCTGCGCTTTCATTACAGCTTTATCACCGCTGTCCTGACCACTGCCGATACCGGACAATTCAACCTGTTCCCCACTGTCTGTATCAATTAGTGTAATCTTTACTTTCACCGTCACTAAATGCTCGGTATTTCCCTTGTTATTCATAACGTCGCTGTTGGCTATTACTTCCGGCAATACGATGGCTGCTATGTTATGCTTTACCAAAGATGCATTGACTTTTTCCAATACGTCAGCCGAAGTAGCATATTTATAGTGGTGAAAATCATTGACTCCATTCTTTTTAATGGTGCTGCACGCTTCCATAACTTTA
Organism: Sporomusa sp. 246TCP1; assembly: GCF_057319775.1. NCBI lineage: Bacteria > Bacillati > Bacillota > Negativicutes > Selenomonadales > Sporomusaceae > Sporomusa > Sporomusa sp. 246TCP1. The sequence goes on from NZ_CM170492.1 coordinate 4,620,024, forward strand.
ACTAATTTACCAGCAATCTGTTTCATCTTGCTTCCCTCCTGAAAGTAAACAAAAGCTTGCTTATCCGTCATACAGAGGATCAGCAAGCCTTTATATATAGTGAAATTTTATTCATGACATTCCTACGTTTATCTAAAGAGTATCCCTAGCTCACTACTTTTAAGGGTTTAATTGCATTGTTCTTTAGCTTTTTCCCATACGAACAATGTTCCGCTACCTGACAATAATCTAAGCATTTCCGGTTATGCCAGCGTTCCTTAGCCGTGCAAATCGACGGCATATTTCCACTATTCAAAGCTTGTTGCAAATCTGTAGCTTTGTGTTGCATATAACGGATAATCCATCGATTGCTAATGCGATTGACCGATATCAAATAAATGGCCTGGTCAATACCTCTTTCGTTGGCTATTCGCAAGCTATTATCCCGGCACATGGCTTGAATCACTATTTTATTTACTGCTAAGCCTTGCTGTTCCAATAAAATGCGATAGTAGTTTAGCTGAATGGCCCAGTCTGTAATGCCTTTTACACCATCATCTCGCCATTCTTTTTTGAATTTGGGTTCCCCCTTTTTCAATCCAGTTTTATAGACTTCGCCAGTTGGAACATTCACCTTATATTTACCTAAAGCCTTCATTATTTTATAACTGCTCGTGACTTTAATATCGCCCAGTACCCCGGTGTCTTGATCTAATATCTCACCATATAAATCAAACTTACCGGAAGTAATATCATCTTTTAGCCGTATTTCGGTTAGCATATTCCCTTCAGTATGATGCTCATTAATCGTATGCAAGGCTGAGCCATGCAGAGCATATAGTACATCCTGAGGATTTACCGCATAATCAATGGTCTTTTTTAGGTAAGTTTCTCTTGTTCCGGCAATGAGTTCCGTTACGGTTGGCTCACTAAGCCCTCTGTCTAACGATTTTGCTACGGCTCTTAATGTTGGCAGGAACATACATCTTTGTTTCATTTGGCAAGATGTTAAGCAGTCTTTGATAAGGATACTTCTTCCATCTGAGCAGATAAAATATTTTGCTGGCATAGTTCTTCCTCTCCTTCCTTGTGCTGGACTTCATTAGCCTGTACTATATCTAACTTCACCTTTATATCTCCTAGAATATTACTGGTGTTGCTCTCCAGTAATTCTTTTAGTTGTGCTTGATTAACCATTGCTCGGATTCCATCACCCAATACTTTAGTTTGCAGATAGTTTAAGGTTAGACTAATATCGGTATCATTTCCGACTCTTAAGGTAACAACAAAGTTGTTTTTATGTTGGCGTAATTCTGCAATTACATCTTCATATGCCAAACAATCACTGATAAACATTTTGTTCACACTCCTGTTATTATCTAGCCATTTCCAACGGTATTACATTAGTAATATTTTTTTCGACAGAGTGAATGGGTGGCATAATCAGTTTGTTATTTCCTGCTGGTAGAGTAAGCAGTTCACCACCCAGACGCTCTAAGTCGGTTGCCCTTGTATAGTCTTCCATATCTTGCGAGGCTCTGGTAACAGCATTGATTAAGCCATACTTGCTATTATCTCTGCCCATAATAAAGTGCCGTAATACACTGCCTCGCTCACCTTGATTGAGCATATATCGGTCAGCCAATACTTCTACTGTTTTGACTGGATCAGGGTCGGTTGATTCATACATGGTGCCTCTTAACTTTTCTACCGATAAATTAAATTTAACTTCATCAATCGCAGTTCTAACGGTATCCTGCACCTTCATGAAGAATGCCTTATCATCTTGAGCTAGTGTTTCATCTGAGAAGATTTCGTAAGCACTGTCCTCACTTTCAATTTGTTTGCCAACATGGTAACGTTTTTGCGCATAGTCTTTGACGATTAATCCATTCTTACAGACTAGGCGGTATATCAGCGGTTCGACTTTTAAGCTGCCCAGCCCAACCTCGGAATTTGATATAACAATGCCTGCTTGCACAACATCGCCAACAGTTACTTCTGCTTTTAGCTTCTTATTAATAACTTTGATATACATATGTGTCTCGGTTATTTGGCTGGACATGATTTCTGCTGTTTTCATTTCATTAATAATTGGCAGTACCGCATCAGCTAATTCCAGGTTATCTAACCGACGATAACGGTCACTTAAAAAAGCTCGGACACTGCCATCTAGTGTCCGGATCATTCTGCGTTCATGCGATTTACTAAACCAACTATTAATATTGTCATCCAGCAATTCAGGATATTCAGTACGCATTTTGTTGTAGTACTTGAACGGAATTTGCAAGCGATCGGCAATTTGCCTATGCGCTAATTCATTTACGATAAAAGATTCTGTCGTGTTGTCCATACCCAGCATTAATTTGCTAACACCGTTCGCAGTATCTACTTCAAGATTACGGGTGTCGGCAAGATAGTCTCTTCTTGCTAGCCGTTGGCGCTCCAGTTCCTGAGCTAATTGAATAATGGTTCTGCCTTGTTTCATGTTGATTCCCCATTTCTCTTTTGTTTTTAGAACGTCAAAAAGAGCCAGATAGCAATTTATCTGGCTCAAAGGGTAACACGCTTATGTTCCTATGCTCCTCTGCAAGGGCTTTGTGGTATATCCACAAGTCTGCAGGTCATGAATATAATATATGACTGTATTTTTTTATTTTAACACTAATCATAACTCACCAAGTAATGACAACGATAATGATAAATCAACATATTTCATCAACCACAAGCATTTTTATATGAACATATAAATAAAAATAATCATTAAAGGTGGTTGATCATTATGTTAGCCATGAATAAACTCGTTGTATCTGTTTCTGATGCTGCATGCCTTCTCAGTGTCAGTGATCAAAAAATCTATCAACTAATTTCTAGCGAACAGTTACTTGCCTATAAGGACGGCAAAGCTTGGAAAATTCAAATGGCGTCTATTGAAAATTATATTCAATCCAGAATTGCTAAATAGCCCCTTTTTTCATGTTCTTCCTTTAGTTACGGTCTTATACCACTCATAGCCTATATTTTATTGCAATATATTTTTATGCAAACATCTTAATAATTAAAGAAAAAAGGAGCGGGTTCATTATGTTCGAGCAATACAACGATATCTTAACTGTAGACGAGCTTTGCGAAGCTCTAATGATTGGAAAAAATGCAGCGTATACTCTCTTGGCATCAGGCCAGCTAAACGCCTTTCGCTATAACCGTGTTTGGAAGATCCCTAAACAAGGCGTAATTGATTATATTATGCGGCAAAGTAAGCTAACATACAGAGGCTTGGTTTGACCAAGCCTCTGTTTAATAACACAGTTTATTAAACTGTTCGGGAATAACTTAGTGTCTGAATATAAGTTCGCATATACTCGTAATCGGGAGTATACTTCATATCTTCATTAAGAATTGGCACTCCCCCTGAATTAGTCACAACAGGCAATAATATTTCCGAATTCAACAACCGGTCTCCATTCCATTTCCTTCCGTAATTATATCTATACCTGTTTGCCGAAAACACAGAAGCCATAAACAGTCCAACATATTTGTCTAAATTTGCGCTATATCCAGCAAACAATGTGGTTGATCCTATAAAACACTTATCCATATAATTTGCGTAGCCTACACTACCTTGACCATCACCAATCATAACAATGCAATTACCCAAAGAAACTAAATCTGGTTGCGCCTTTACTTTTTTCATTAGGCCATTTTCTCTTTTTTTCGCTCCTACATACCAAATATCCGTTCCTGTGACTAGTTGACCTGCATTTCCACATTTACATTGCTCAACTTTATCAAATAAATCCTTTACTTTAAAAGACCGCCAATTATCCAGTTTAATTATGGGAGTTGGTCTGGCAAATAATGCCTTTTGATAATAAGAAATTTCTTTTATTTCCGTGGAATAAACCCAATCTGGAATTTCATCTAAGGAAATGATCTCAATTAGGCCTATTCTCTCAGGAGTTACCTGTCTTCCATACGCATATCTATACCTATCAAGCCTAATAAGTAATGAATAATAAATCATCTCTTGCTGTGTTAGCGGATGCTTTGGAGTCAAAACCAAACAATTATCGTCTATACAACAGTCGTTAGGTTGATATATGGCAAAACCAACAGTTCCCTGACCCGTATTCGGTACAGATATAACATGTTTGTATTTAGGAATTATATCGAAGTATCCATATATACCGTAATTAGAAGCTTTAGCTGAGATTAAAGGGATTCCATATTTACATGGGCTAAGATGTTCTTTTGAGTGGTATTCTCTTTGCCCATAGTCTGCGTCAAAAATAGTATCTAATTTAACCATTATTCACCTATTCTTCATCATTTTCATCTTCTATATCTTGGTCCATCTCTTCATCACCTGTTCCATCGATTTCAAACAAGTTATCAAGTGACTTTTCTCTCAACTTATAGATAATATAGTTTTTAACTTCGCTTTCGAATATTTCTTTTGTTATTTTTGAATAATCCGTCTCAGCATATTTTTCCCAAACACATTCATCTTCCCCATCAAGGCATTTCCATATTCCAATTTCTTTGTTTTCTATGGTCCGTTTAAATGATTGTAACCAAACCTTTTTTATTTCGTCTGGCTTACTTGCGATAGGAATTCGCCCAATCCCTTTTTTCCAAACGTATCCATCATCTTTCCAATTCCCTAGATATGTTGGTATTTCTGGGTCATGGGGTATCCCAGCTTTTATTAGAACAATGCACGTTACTATATTTATTGGTCGAAACAAGTCGATTGGCATACTCATTACCGCAACTAATGTGTTGTTTGCTAATAACTTCTTTCTTTGCTCCTTATAACCGTCGGAGTTCATGTACGATACTGGGATAATTGCGCAAACTAAATTATCCCCTTTACTTCGACTTTTGCCAATAACGTTACCTTTTTCATCCTTATACTTGATACAGGAGCAAAGGAACTCTATAAACTCCAAACACGAGATGTCTGTTCCACTATAAGGGGGGTTTATCATGCCAACTGTTGCTTTGTTTTCAAGCTCGGCTTTATGGTCCATACAGGAACCATAAAACATGTTTGCCTTTCCATCTCCCCTAAGAATCATATTCGAGCAACCTAAAGTAAACATCTGCTTATCATCATCACAACCATAAAGTTGCTCATCTCTAATCTTTTCTTTTATAAGTTCAGGCTTAGGTTGCTTGTCCGCTAATAAGTATAATCTATTCATTGCGGAAATTAAAAAACCAGCCGTTCCAGCACAAGGATCTAATACTACATCATCTATATTAAGATTTATTAAATCACAAAACAGCTCAGTGATATGAGATGGAGTTAAGACAATTCCACTAGATTTATCACCTTTTGCATAACGTAAAAACTCACTATAAAATTTGCCAACAATGTCTAAAGGATATTCTCCAGTCATGCAAGGTGCTACCGATTCTTCAAGAGTTTTTAAGACTTCTCTCAAAACTCTTGCATTATCTTTGAGTAATCCCTGTTGGTTAAATACATCTTTGAACTTTGTTTTTAACATTTCCTTCTTAAACGTATCTTTTACACCCATACACTTTAACGTGTTCTCGATGGATATGTCTAATAATTCCAGAAGCCTCTCATTTGAAACTTTTTTATCCGCATAAGAATTTAAAAAAATGACATCTTTTAGAACTAGTAGTAAACCACTTACTAACAATGATCTTTCAATGGGCGGTACACTTGCTTTATGTAGTGTTTCGTTAAGTTCCTTTGCAATTGATAATGCATTTGTAAGAATCAAATTCTTTTTTACAATATCTAATTTCGAAAAGACATTTAAATAATCATTATAAGACATTAAGGAATCTATCTTGAGATTCATAAATGGACCGGGGGTTCCTTCTTCCCATTTCCGATTTTTCTCCCAGGCAAATGTGGATATAGATAAATTCGATACACTATCATCCTCTAAGATGTCTCCAGTTATCCCAACAGCAATTACGTCATACTTTTCAGATAAAAACTTAGCGTAATGCAAGACTCCTTCTACTGCGTATCTTGATATAGTCGATTGCTTTTTCTCTAAAATATTTTCTTCCCTCATTTTCTTCCCAATATGATTAGAAGAACTGTGAACTTTACACTCTATAACAATTGCCAGATTTTGATGTGTATTTATTATAATAAATTCTGGTTTTCCGAAATCGGCTGTATCGGCCCATAATTTGTCTTCTAATTTCTTGCTACATTTGCTACTATGCTTTAGTAAGTTACAAAGTTCAATATGGGTTTTATAACTATCTTGCTCGTATACAATTAACTTATTTTTATCCTCTTTTGTCGAAGGTAACGGATAGCCACAAATACTCGTTAAAATTTCCCGTGTCTTATCAACTACAGGCTGTTCTATTCTTTTCGCCATTATACTACCTCCTATTAAATTAACATACTTCAAGACTTTTTTGAATAATTCCTGCATTTTTCTAAACTATGATAGTTATTGCCCAATAACTTACTATTAGACGCCGTCTTTACAACACTAATAAGGCATTTTGGTCTAATTTAATTTAGATGCGGTCAAAATGTGGTCATACAGGGTGTTTTTATGCTTTTCACATATAAAAAAGGCTTTATGCAAGCATGCATAAAGCCTTTTTTTATATGGCGGAGATGGTGGGATTCGAACCCACGGTGCTTGCTATTGGTAAAAATTCGGCCTATAAACTTTTATCCTCCGGGGAATTTAATTGTTTCCGACACAACCGGATTTGGAAAATTCCACGTGAGGCTGTAACTGAATACATTCTTAAAAAAGTTTCGTTGAATAAATTCTTCTGTAAATAATTGCCAATAGATCTCTCTTGCCTACGCAAGAGAGATCTGAGTCGATTTTTCTGTAAGCTACCGCCAATTGTCTTTTTTCCCATATTCCCCGAATTCTTTTCACACTCGCTCCTTAATATATAAGCAGTAAAAGAAATAGGTGGGAAATTAGTGGAACGGTACTTTAACGCCTATGGCTACATTTGTATCAACAAATGTTTGCTTTATTATTGCCGAACTGGCTTTGAAATTTAGTTGCACGAATTCATTCCGAATTAATTTAGGGCTTTACCGACATTTCAACCCTCTTATATGACTTCTAATTTTCTTCCGTGGGATGTAACCATTCAAATAGCTCCGCCTTGGTTTTCATTTCTTTCCATCTGCAGTATTGCCGCAATTTCTCAGTACTCATAATACCTTCGGCTATTTCAGTTATATTTTTATGCTTACACGGTTCGGCATCCAATAACGGAATGACTTTTCGCAAATATAAAAACAATTCTTTTTTTATTTCGAATCGTTTTTTTACCGTGCTTTCAGCTTCATTCATTACCAGAGAGTTTAAACTATTTAGGAAGCAGACAATTTCATACAACCCTGCTTCTGCATCCTTAACCATCAGGTCAGGAGAAACATCATCATTTATGTTACGCACTATTTCCATGAAGGTTTTGTTCTTTCTACCGGATTTGCCACCATTATATCCCTCGCGAAATGTCATTTGTCTACTTTGACAGGTCTCATACAGATGGATTATATTCAACAATTCGTCAATACTCACTACATATGGCTCAGTCTCCATATTATAGAAAAGAAATAACAGTGCTAATTTTGAATAATCCTTACTATGTCGCCGGACTGCGTGATATTTATCATCATCATTGCCCCCTAGCATACGAGCTATACTTTTAGCCTTACGCATAACAAAATTTTCAACAGGTTCTAACCTCTCACCCCATTTGACTTGAACTATGTTATGTGCCTCTCGCACAATAAAACTCTTTGTGGATTCATCTTTTGAGCTATCCTTTAAAAGTTCTATTTTAAAAGATTGTGCCAAATACCTTACTCTTTCTTTGTAAAGAGAGTCAACGTTTGTATCTAGACGGGGTTCTTTAATTGTATCATCAATCCCTAATAGCAAAAAGTGTAAATAAGCACGCCAAAACAAGTCATTCGGCTCCTGAAAGGGTATTTGTTCTTCGGTATTGAGTTCTTTTAAATATACCAAAATCAGTGTTAATAAATCGCCCCGTATTTCAATTATGTCTGGGATAGAAGGAAAAATAAGCTCATCAACTACTCGTTCCACAATTGCTTCACCTAAACTATTAATACAGTAACGAAAGCTCCCTGCAAAATATTCTATGACTAAAGCCTCTTTAAAGCTTAAAGCCTTTAACAGTTCTTTTCTTATGAATAGCATGGATTCCCGATAGGGATTATCTGCTTCATTCCTAAATCGCCAGAATGATGCCGCCTCCATATTTGCTAAAATCCCTCGCCGCCCACTGGTTGCACATCTTAATAATATCAGCAGCAACTGATGAATTTGATATATTTGTTTCTGCGACCAATTTCCTTCATATTCTATTCCAAAATAAGTTTGCAAGTATTTTTTTTTGTCTTCTAATGCATCATCTGGATTCAAAATTCTAGCGCACATATCCTCTTGATTAATACTTATTTGTTGAACTAATTCTCCAATAGTAGCCTTAGCAGACGTAAAGGATTCATAACGGTTTTGTGCATCGTAGAAATTATTACTTTTATCAAATAAAGATATGGAACGCTCCTCTCTAATTCGATCAAACCCTTTTGCACATACTGCCCCCCGCTCTAAAGCCTCCGTTCTATTTACCTTTTGTTCCCGTTCCGCCAAGTGTTCAAATTCGCGGCAAATTTCAGTAAATTCATCAACCATTTCGTCCCAACTTATGTCAGTCTTTTCTAATGAAGGCTGCTTATACACCATCTAACTGCTCACCTCTCAAACCTACTATCCAGTGTATTCCCCAAATTCCCCTGAAACATATACCCTCCCTGGTGCTTGATATATAAGGAGTATAGAGACTAACGGGTAATCTGGGGAACGCTTCATTGTTGTTCCTCACTCCATAGCGTAATGATAAAATCCGCTCTTGTTTAAAGACAATTGCGGTTTTTTTATCCGTGAAACTCGGTCGTTTTTTCATCCATCTAATTCGACATAGCATTCACCCCCCTTGTTTACTGCATGTAAAGATTATTAAGCAAATGACAAAATTGATAAAGGTTACTTGGCTGTAGTTGTTTTGGATTTAGTCTAACATAAATAATGTAGTTAACAAGCATCTAGCTACATTTAAAACAACTTTTAAATCCATCAAAGAGAGGAGGACATTCTCATGAAAAAGAGTTCCACAAAAAACGAATTTATACAGCTTCGTACTACATACGCTGAAAAAGCAGAATTAAAAAAGAGGGCCGAACAGGCTGGTCTCAGCATGACGGACTACTTATTGAAAAAGTCCGAAGAACATATTCTTGTATCGCCTTCATGCGGGCGAGAAATGTTAAAAGTCCTACACTCGCTTTACTTGCAGCTTCAGCAATTCCAAAGTAGTCAAGTAGACATTAGCGAGATTCAGAACGCGCTCAGTGAATATGCCCGTTTTTTACGTGATCACATGAATGCTCTAAAAATATCAGCTGAGAGGTGAAGAAATGTCTATTCTAAAATTCGTCAACCAGAACAGTCGGACTCTAGCGGAAATGGAGGCTTATCTAACAGACCCCGCCAAAACTTCTCCAGACTTAATTATGGGCTTCGGTTTAGACCCTCATTGCGCACTGGAACAAATGACCTTTGCATCGTCTTTGTGGGGGTGCGACGAGAACCATCGTTCCTATTGGCATGTTATTTTATCATTTAATGCGGATGTTCGAGAGGTACTCCCTATCGAGTCCATAAAAGAAATCGTAAACCGAATTGGTAAATTGTTCTGTTCGGAGCATCATGTCTTGGCCGTAATCCATACAGACACGCCGAACCTTCATGCTCATTATTGGATTAACGCAGTAAATATTTTAAACGGGAAGCAGTTCCGACAGAAAAAAAGCTTGTATTCCTATAAGCAATCTGCAAACCAAATCTTATTGCAGTATGGCCTTCGCCCCATTTACTGCTATACTGGCCAACCCACATGCTAATTAAACCACACACGATAGGAGGAAGCAATGTGTCTCAAATGCCAAGACCATTTCAACCAAATCAACCATTATCATCAAAAAATCCATACAAATGTGGACAAGCAATACCTGATCCATATGACTATCAGTTGCAAACTATGAATCTGCCTATCGCTGCATTTCAGATTAATACTGATATTGACGCAGCAAAAAATCCATATGAGTCTCCTGCGAGCTATATGGATCGTACAGGCTCACAAATGATTTTGTTTTCCAATGATAGCTTGAAGAAAAATATCCTCCCCGCTCTTTCAGATAAGACTGCTGTAGAAGGCCGACTACTCGGGGAAAAATTTGTCGAAACCAATAATAGCGTGTTTTGCTTGGAAAACGGCAAACAGATTTCTCTGGCAAACTTCATCGTTAAGGTCACGGGACGTGTTTGTCGTAAAAGCATTGGAAAGTCAACAAACCTCCTCACCGTCCAAATAATTAGCGCTACATCTGAAACCGAACTGACGGTTCCCTTATCTAAGTATAAGATGCTGTTAGGTGAAATCAAAAGCGATCACCCTGAATTCCGTCTAAATGCTGAATTCAGGAATGCTAATTCCTTTTTTTCAGAATACTGCTCGTTAGTATATGAAGAAGCTTTGGGGACAATTGCCCACTCAGAGATTTATGAATATGCCGGATGGGAAAAGGTCGGGGAACATATGATTTATTTGTCAAAAAGGCTGCCCTATTGTCATTCTGAAAGGTATGTTTGGGAAATACCTCCCCACGAAATTCCTGCAATCTATCACCACGGACATGACTTCCTGACAATAGGTAATAATTTAAAAACTATGTTACCACTCTTCCTCTATGCGCATATCGGCTACACCGCTCAGTTGTTTGAGGAAGCAGGTTATGAGGTGCAATTTCTTTTAATGGTTGTGGGAAAAACAGGGAGTTTTAAAACTTCATTATGTCAAGAACTGTTCCAGGCATTCAATACAGATAAGTTTTTAAATTTCCAGTCAACGCCACGTGCTATTGAACTGCAACGCAATGAGTGTCGAGACATGACATTGCTCCTGGATGATATCTTTTCCAGCAAAGACAAAGATGCGCTCCAAAAGTTCGCTGATGTATTACGGGTCTTTGGTGATAATGCTGCAAAAGCCAAAGCTAATGCTGCATCAACCAAAATTGAGCGATTCGGTGTTCGCGGTGCTGCGGTCGTCACTGGTGAAAACGATTTGAATACACAACAGTCTTCGAGATTGAGATACTTGACCATTCCAGTAGACAACTCCAGCTTTAATCCAGAAAGGCTACGGAATTTCCAAGTCAATAGAGTCACAGCCAAACAACAAAATCAGCCTTCCATTATTCAAAACTACTTCAGTGCATATATCTATTATTTGGAAAATAATTACAGCGACGTAGTTCGCGAAATCATGCAAATTGACTACCATCTAGTACCTTTAGCAGTAAAATTCCCACGACTGAACATGATTTATCGAATCATGTTTGCCACTGCGCGAATCGTAATTCGCTTCGGGCTCACCTATGGAGCAATGACCGAAGAAAATGCTGAAGCTACGCTCGCCCTCTGGATAAAACTGATTGGCGTTGTGATCCTTGAAAACCAGAATGAAAGTTCCATTTGTGAGCCTCACATCGCTTATTTAGATGCCTTAGTACAGGGCATCGCTACCGGTGATGTTCTGTTGGCGAGCGATAAAGAAACTTTTTTTCAGTGTGGTCGAGAGTACTTAGGTTTCTACGTCAAGCAGCACGAGAGAATTTATTTAAATTACCAGAAAGCTTTTAAGTATGTTGAAAAATACTATGCAGATCTGCACTGCTCATTTGAGACTACCCCCATCGAAATTCATAAATCCCTCTACGAACACGGCCTAAGTGAAGGTTATCAAGAGAAGGGGCGAAATCGCTACCTCAAGAAACTAGCGCGCGGCGAACAAAAAATTCAAGTTCTATGTCTAAAGTGCGCTGCGATTAAAGCTGTATTATCCGAAGAAAAAAATTAAAAGGAAGTGTTTTATTGTGAACCAACCAGAATTGACTATCGAAGCTCAGTCCTCAAGAAAATTCGCACTCATCAGCAGTTATGATGTAGGAATTTTTGAAACTCAAGATGAGTTGTACATCGCATTAGCATACCGGAAAAGCCCATTTTGTAATATTTATGCCCACGAAGATTTAAATGTATTGGCCTGCTTAGTACACCAATACTATCCTGCTTTCTTTTTCGCAAATAATAGCTATCCCCATTCCCCGTTAGATCTACCTGCTACTCCTTCTTTTTATGCATTACAATGTCCAGAATCGTTAATACCAATCCAGAGTGTTAGCTACACTGTACCTAGCTCCAACCAAACTAGTATCACTCCCACTATTAATACTCCTGCTTATTGGGGCATTAATGCCTTAAATGGTTTTTGCGTATGTACCAACCTGGAACAATTAATTGGCTCAATAGCTGATCCTTCTTTTCTTGTAGCCCCATGTGCGGAATACTATTTCAATATAAACGCCGCTTACAACGGGGCTCGAAACAATTATGTTTCTCGCTTCTACCGCCATTATGATTCCATGTGGGAAGTACTAGGATTACCAAGCACGGGCGATCCTTTAAACAACTCAGTATATATCGATCCGGCCTTTCACGAACGTGAAAAACGCTGGAAAGATCACGATAGCTTTGCAAATTTTGATGCTTTATATAAGTTGGGACTTTGATATTTTTCGTTGTGCAAAAGCGCTTTGGGATAATTATATATCATAATTATAGATAAATAGCTGGAGGTAATCATATGAAAATTTACACAGAACGTGAATTAGCTCATGAGCTAGGTGTATCGCCATGGACAATACGTCTATGGCGAACAAAAGCTAATTTACCATATTTCAGGACATCTGGCCGTGTCTTTTATAGGATGGAGTCCATACTTCAATGGATGGCAAAAGAAGAAGAACTCAACACCATCAAAAATGGCTTTAACGAAAAAGCAAACCATATTTCATTATCAATTTAAAAATTTTAAGGGGAGCTATAAACAGCTCCCCTTAAAATATGAAAGAATAGTCAGTTGGACAAACATTATATCAAACGAGAGACATACGAATAGGAGGCAAGAATAGCCATGCCAAGCTTTGGTAGCGTACAGAAAACAGGCAAAAACTCATGGAAACTTGTAATCAGCGGTGGCTTTGACGGTGCTGGCAAGCGAATACGTCTTACTAAAACTATTCATACCACTAGTGACAATGATGAAAAACAGGAAAAAGAAGCACGTCAACAACTTGCTTTGTTTATATCTGAAGTAGAAAAAGGTAATACTGCTAGCAGTGGCAAGATCAACCTATCACAGTTCTGTAACTTGTGGCTTAAAAACCATGCCGAACGCCATCTTGCTCCCAAAACAGTTCAACGATACAAACAATTCATACATTCTTGGATATTGCCTGCTATGGGACAAATCCAGCTTGTCAAACTAAAGCCCATTCAAATACTATCTTTCTATGGCACCCTTGAAGAAGATGGCATTCGCAAAGACGGCAAAGAAGGCTCTTTATCATCTCGAACCCGCTTACATATTCACAGGCTATTGCATACCATATTGCAGACTGCTGTTCAATGGGAATACCTAAACACTAATCCTGCGAGCAAAGTAAAGGCTCCAAAAGCTGAACGGGCTAAAATCCGCATACTAGACGAAGAACAGACAGTAACATTTATACTGCACCTTGATAACGAAGATTTAAAATGGAAAACTTTGTCCCTGCTAACATTGGCCGCAGGTCTGCGACTCAGCGAGGCAATGGGAATTGAATGGCAACATATCGATCTTGATAAACAAACCTTATCTATTGAACAAAGTAGCCACTATATAAACCATGTTGGTATAATCACAAAGTCAACAAAAAACCAATCATCCGAAAGACTCATATCGCTGCCAAAAAGTATTATTGAGTTATTAAAGCAGTACCGCTCCCATCAAAACACTGAACGTTTACGACTTGGTGATAAATGGCAGGATAGTAACCGACTTTTCACTCAATGGAATGGTAAGCCTATGAGTCCCAGCAGTTTCAATATGTGGTTAACCGGCTTCTGCTTCCGAAGTGAACTACCTAAAATAACACCACAAAGCCTGCGTCATTTATCGGCCACCGTGCTATTAAATAGCGGTATATCATTGAAGAATGTATCAGGAAGATTAGGCCACGCCAGGACATCAACTACTGGTGATATTTACGCACACTTCTTAAAGTCAACTGACAAAGTAGCTGCAGAAAAAATGGACGAAATACTAAACCTCGGCAAGGAAAAAAAGCAGACCTAAAATTGGCCTGTTTTTTTTCTTTATTGGTGTTGGTTTTTCTAGCGTTGTCACTGATATTGTCACCATATCTACATAACAAAAGGCCTCCATATTACTGGAAGCCTTTTGTTTGGTGCGCCCGGAGGGACTCGAACCCCCGCAAGACGCGGTTTAGGAAACCACCGCTCTATCCACCTGAGCTACGGGCGCATGTTACAAACTATTAATTTATCTGTATTTTAGCCACTTTTCTACTGCCTTATTATACCATATTTGATACCGAAAAATCACCTTTTTTAATACCAATGGCATCATAATGGAATTCAAATGGCATTTTCAAAAGTGACGGCAGATCGGCATAATTAGCAGATTCGACAAAAATGACACTAGTTGAGATAACGATAATTAGTATAGCATTTCGGGTGCGGCGTGTCAATTGTGACATATTTCCTAACATTCATTAATTTATAGTTTTTATTACAACCGTTATATTATACACCTCGCCACTATGTAAACGAAAAAAGCGAGTATTAAGAATGTGACCCAAGGCAAATATTTTTTCTTGTCATTCTTCTCTGGAATTTTGTACCGCCCCTCATTGGGCATAATAGTACTCTGACCATTGCCTTCGTGGTGGTTGATTATCGTGCCCCCTGTCAAAACAACTTAACTTAGAGGAGTTGGCTTTGCTTATTGATACGCTTTGTCATGGACGAATATTCTTCGTCAGTCTTGTCCCAATAGTTGTTTACGGTATTACGATGGATTGCCAGCATTTTTGCTGTTTTACGCTTTGAAAAATTAAGTGCTTTTAACGTCTGAATGTGAATGTACATTTTTAACTCCTTCATTTTTGCCATCCTCTCTACAATGCGTGATAATAAAAATTTATCACATATTGTTTCAAGGCAAGCAATTTATTTTTATGCACATTCGTATTGCTCAGAGTGGTACACTTTTCGGACAAAACTGGTACAGTTGATGGCCGTTATTGGTACACTTTATTATACCGCTCACGCCTACGTCACACCAATATATCTCAGATGTTATTAAATGGCGTAGACTTAAGTACAGCGATGGCACGTAGCGGTCATTCTCAGGTTTCAACGTTGTTAGGATACTGCCATACTAACCTTAAAAAAGAAAGAGATGCAGGAAACCTGTTTAGCAAGTTTTTATAATTGACTAACCCTGTCAAATATGACAGGGTTATATTTATTGCTACCCAAATAATTACAGTAAAAATTAATTATTCGACTTTATTGTATTTCTAACTCGTATAATGCCACGGTTCTCCCCTCAATACTTGAAAAGGTATCCCCCATATAGCAAGCTCCGATTTTTTCATAAAAACCCTTGGCATTGGGGTCTGCAAAAATATTAACCTTGTTAATCTGCATATCCTTGCACTTTTCTTTTAATACACTGATTAAAATTGAACCAATACCTGTACCAATATGCTCTGGCATAATAAAAATATGTTCCAGCCAAAACCCCTTATTTACAAATACCTTACCTGCCCAAAAGTTTGCTTTTACTTCAACCAAAGAAAAATAACCTATCGTCTGTCCATCCTTTTCCGCAACATATACCAAATTATTTGCTATGTATGCTGGCGTAATGGTCAATTCATCTTTCCATACTTTGAAATATTCTTCAGGATAATTCCAATACCGTTTAGAAGTAAAAGAAATTTGGGATAAATCTTTACTATCATTAATAGTCGCAGGTCTAATTACTACGTTCATCTGATTTCCTCTCAAACATATGATTTGCCTATCTTCTTATTTTAGTAATCATCAATTAACTTACTCGCAAGCTTAAACAACGGTTGTAATGAAGCAACTGTCAGTACAGTTACAATCACACCGCTAATTAAAATAGAAGATAACGGTATACCTAATTTTACATTATTTATTATGATTGTTACACCTATCGGCAAATTCAATAGCATCCCTGTTAATGTTCCTGGTGCATATCTTCTAAGAAAAATTGTTGCTAAGAGATGTGGAAAAATAGAATTAAGGCTCATCATTAACACAAATCCTAAATATAGATTCCTAATTGCTACAATAGATTGTCCCCATAATAAAAATATAAATGTTATCAAATAACCAACCGAACTTACTACCATTAACGCAAAGTGGAACTCTTGCTTGGATACTTGAGGATGATACTTCCCTGCATACTTAGACCATCTTGGCAACCATAATCCTTCTTCAATATTATGCAAAGTAAAAGCCAACAAAAAAAGCAATTCCATATTAACCCTATCCCCGCTCTTTCCAATTCCACCATTTTAGCAGTTCGGCATCATATTCATCATTAGAAGCATAATAAACGGCACATCTAAATACATACAACATACATCTATCAACTTTTCCTCCTTGATACTCGCATAACTGTTCATATAAATGCTCTGGGTCTCTATCTTGTAAATCCCGAATAGACTTTATACCCAAATTCCACAAGTCTTTAGCAACTGCTTTGCCCACCCCAGGAATTGTCTGTAGTTCTTTCAAAGATGCCTTCTCATCACTTTTCATCATTAACATCACACGCATTCGCCGTCAAACGCATTTAATGCTATTGGTAACGCTTGAATCACAGTATTTCCTACCGCAGGTAATCCTACTAAAACGACACTTATTATTTCTTCTCTTGTTGCCCCCAGCGACTTAGCGTGTTTTACGTGAAAGGGCAATCCGTTTTTCATCCTAACTGACGCTAATACAGCAATATATGCAAGTTCTTCTGTCTTTGAGTCAAGTTTGCTTGCTGAATCCAGTTTTTGTACAGTTTCCATCCATATTTTCTGCTGTTCTGGAGCTTCCTTTATAAATGTTTGAAAAGCATTACTAACTGAAATATTTTCGTTCATTTTGCCAACCTCCATCTAATTAAAATGCTTATTCATTACATTCGTTGAAATACCATTAATTACCTGCACAATAAAAAGATAGCAGACTCACCAAGGATTATTTGACAGCCACTTATGTGCTATGTTAATCTCTTATTGAGTGAAAAAACACGGTTCGGTTGGTAGTCCGAATGCACCTTTCCTTAGGTGTCGTATCCTTCCCCCCTTCGGGATGTCCATCACTCTGGATAATAATTCAGAGGGGGAATAAATAATGAAATTAACCGTATATCATGACGGTCAGTTCTGGGTAGGTGTTTTAGAGGAATTAGAAGATGGAAAATTAAAAGCCGTTCGGCATGTTTTTGGTTCTGAGCCATATGATTGGGATGTAATGCATTTCATAAATCAGCAGATGCTTTCCTGCATGGAAAAAGCTAATGCTAACGTTGAACTGAATGCCCCAATTCGTCCGTCAAATCCCAAAATATTAGCAAGAAAAGTAGCGAAAGAAGCAAAAAAGATAGGTATCTCTACCTTTGCTCAAGACGCTATAAAAAAAGATATTGAATCTCACAAATTAGAACGTCAGATAAATTCAAAACAATTTCATCAAGAATTAGCTAATTACAAAAGAGCATTTAAAATACAAAAAAAGAAAGAAAAGAAACGCGGACATTAACATTTTCTCGCTACAACTATTAACCCCACCGATTTTTGGTGGGGTTTTACAATTACCATCTGGCACTTCAGGCACACTGGCATAACTGGCACTCGGCACTCTGAAAATGGCATTTTCGGCACTAATGGAATTCCAACGGAATTCAAAAACAAAAAAAGCTCTGAGGAAATCCCTCAGAACCGTCTTTCTAGCTTAATCCCCACTAGTGTTTAATCACAAAATTGCCTAGTCTAATTTCGCTTATTTTATAATACAATGAGCAACTTCGGACTCACCCGTACCAAATCGTCTGGAATTTAAAGTAATCGCAATTTATGTAGTGCTGTATCTACTGTCTGGGTATAATTTCTTTGCTTTAACTATGGTTGCAAAACCACTTTCGGTATCTTGGCTAAATTCTATCTTAAAACCAATATCATTGAGTAATTTCAAATAATATTCTTTGTTTTTGGGGAATAATCTTATTTTCCTACTTCCATAATTGAACCACTCATCATCTTTACTAATAGATAATATAAAATGACCTCCGATTTTCAATGAGGCAAAAATATTTTTTAGTGCAAGTTTCTTATCATCAATATGTAAAAAAGTTAATACGCTATAAACAATATCAAATTTATTTTGTCGAACATATGTTAATGCATTTTCCTCAATCAACTCAACGTTTTCATAATTATGTAGGTTTTCTTTTGCCCTTTTTATAGTCTTAGGAGATATATCAATGCCTGTAAATTTTTTGCAACCTATATCTAACACTTGCTTCGCAATTCTACCAGTACCAACCCCTATTTCTAATATGCTCTTTGTTTTATCTGCCCCTAAATTTTGGAAGAATAAAGAGCCATCCCAATTACTCATATATTGCTTTAATCTTTTATTATCATGTACTGGGTCATCGCCTTCGTCTATTAAAAGTTCGTAATGTGTATATACATCTACCTCATTTATCATAAATTTAATTCCTTTCATAAAAATTTTGGCATCCAACCCTCCAATCACGTTGGGGACACTAAGGGACAAGCATCCACTTTCAGTTAACTTCACATTCTACATGTATATTATAGGGTATCCAGATAATTTTGTAATTTCGAAAAATAAATACCGATATGTATACCATCCACGAATGCATGATGCACTTGTACAGAAAACGGCAATAAGACTTTGTTATTGTCTAAAAAATATTTACCCCAAGAAATTCTTGGTACAGAATCATTTTGGTTTAATGAAATAGTATGTGATAAATGCGTAAAAGATACCCAGGGGATACAAGTTATGTATATTAAGTCATCTCTCCCAGCAACGTCCTTTAAGTTGAAATAATCGCTTTGATTTTTAGCCTTTTCCTCAGCATATTCAGCAAATGTAAAAATATTATCGTTCATTTCCGCTGTGATGAATTTGAATAAATCATCTTCATCCGCATTTAAATAAGTGAATGAAGGATGAAGTTTATCATGTAAAATGACTTGATTCTCTCTAATTCTATATCGAAAATTAATTACCTCATTTGCAATATGAGTAGAAGCATAAATCATTGCATAGTTAAACGAAATCTTCTTCGCTTTTACAAAGGTTAGAAAATTGGTTACATCAATATTGGCACAAATATTATATTGAGGATAATCCATCCTACAAAAAAAGTTAAAATGTTCTTTTCGTTTCCAGTTATCTAAGTCTATGTATTCCAAATTTCTCCCCCCAGATTATAATATCATTCTCTAATTCCGATGAAACTTACGACTATAAGCTACTTAATTTTACCCTTCTTATAATCTAGCCCAAAACTTCTCGCAATTCAGGTATAAATTTATATAGTTCGTCTAATTTGAATCTATCATGTGATAAATTTCTATAAATTTGATTCACTTCTTCTTTGTTGTTATTAACCTTCCATAAAGATTGAAAGTATAGTGCCAATCCATAGGCTGTGCTAAAATTAAGTCCGTTTTCAATTGCCAGATTAAATAGCCTTAAACTATCGTTAAATCTTTCAATCCGATTTAACGTACATGCCAAATTATGAATTGAAACAATCATTGATTGTTTTGAGTCCCGCGAAGTATTTAGATAATCCCAACTTCCTAGCACTGTCATTTCTTGCAAATTAGGCTTATCACTTTTGAAAAGTGGAATTACGTTACCTGAAATAAGGCTAGTAACATTGCCTAAAATAGCATTTATATCATCATAGTTCTGAATTTTGTATGACTTTTCTAGTATAAATCCATAATATGCTAATTGTGCAAACAATATATTTTCCCAATTTTTATTTTCACAAATTAATTGATGCATATAATTTAAAGGTAACTCTACTTTTTCCAATTTATTTAATTTTAATAGCGATCCTATAGCAGCTCTATGACTTTCAAATCTAACTCCTCTGTTATTATCGTTTTTTGAAGAATGATTACATGCATACAGGTACCATTCAAACCATTCATCAAAATGATGTCCTAATGAAAGTGTTAGTGCTTGAGTTGCATCAGATACAAACCAATGAAGTCTCTCATTATCAAGATTTTTTTTACCCCATCTACAAATTCAACGTGATTATAATATTCTGGTTCATGTTGACGCATTACGGCATAAATATCAGATAAATTCCAATATACCCATCCTTTGTCATCAATACACATGGATTCAGAATTTTTAACTTCTTCTAAAAATTTAATTTGACTAGTAGAATCATTTTTACTTAATTTATTGAATTCCGTATAGATATTCATAAAAAGCCTCCCATTCTTTAATACTAAAGTAATTATAACAAATGTAATAAAAATTACAATAATTGTATTTTTATTACATTAATAGTATAATATTATTGAGAAATAATGTTTTCATAGGGATTGCTTCCTCTTTGTTACACTTTAAACGATATACTTGACTACAGTTTGTCGTTGGCCTTGGGACTTCCCTTGGCTTTTCTTTTGCTCCGTTTTCGCTTCTCGGATACCGGTGATATGACAAGTAGATAACAGTATAATAATCATCAATTAGCAGTTTCATCAGATATAATCTTTCTGTCTCAATTATTTTCAACCTTAATAACCTCGTATATTTAATTTATTGATTTAATTGAGTGCTCTTTAACCCCACAGGTTATCAATTTTAATAATAATGGATTCTTCTGTGTCTACTAGAGCAGTCACCGATTTATCCATTTTGAATTTCTCATAAGATTTTAAATAACATAGGTATAAACCTTATCCCATTTACCTCTTGTTCGATAGCAATTCGCTCAAAGCACATTTTCTCATAAATGCCAACAGCATATGCTTTGATACCTCTATTTCCTCTCCCTGTCTCATGTACTCAAATAACATTGTTTCCATCCTCCCGAAACGATTATTTAGTGTTTGAAAGATAAACATTACTACCATCTGGCTATTGATAATAGCCTTTCATATTGCTATGTCTAAAAGCCAGATATATTAGCATCACGTTTGGTGCTAATTTTTGTAGCATTACATTTATGCCACAAAATTAAAATTGGTATTGAAATTAACCATACGCATATTATCAACTGATTAATCGCTTGTAGCCAATCATTATTATTAATTAACCAAGAAATTTCATTTTGCGGAATGCTGGATATACTGCTTATGCTCCACACTCTATTACCATTCATGAAAAAATGTAATAAATATGTGGCAAAAGGACTATACCGCAAGGTAAGCCAGGCGAAACCAACGCCAAGTACAAAAGTGTCAGCAATACGAATATATCCATGGTTAGGAACGTGATAAGCAGAAAAGAGAATTGCTGGAATAAAAAGATATGTCCACTTAGTCTGAACAGAAATTTTAGGCCATTTTTTTAGTATGCATATAAGAATTAGTAGTGGGATGCCTCGAAATACAATCTCCTCCCATAATGCATTATGGATACCTGAAAAAAGAAATAGATTCACTTTCCCTGCCAAGTTTCCTGCGTGCTGTTGTTCTGTCCATCCTGTTATTAAAAATAATAATTTTCCAAACAATAGTGATATTACTGTAATCGCAATCCCGTAAAAGGCAACATATCCCAACGTTTGCTTGTAAAGTAACCATCCAATACCGATTAAGTATAAGCCAGCTATTATCCCATAAATAAGCCCCCCTGACATTTGTATAGATACATGCGATGTTAGCCCAGGCCAAAACAACAGCAGTACTGAAATATTTCTGTTAAAAAAATCAGATGCTTCAAATTGTCCTGTAATTACAAAAGATAATAATAAAAATATAGTAGCGGTCAAACCCAAAAAAATCGGTTGCTGAACCAGATAGCGAAATGATTCTTTTATCTGCATTTATACCTCGCCCCCTTTATTTTTATTAGCTATTATTTTTAATTAAAGTACACTACCATATATTCAGTTTTCTGTAATATTTTCCCTCTATTAATGTTTTAAAAACGGCCCCATTTTATCGTTGCACCGTATTTGAGACATTTATTGCATAACTGGCATAAATGACGAAGGTGGCATTTTCGGCACTAATGGAATTCAAAAACAAAAAAGTCCCGAGGAAAATCCCCAGAACCATTGATTCCTCTATATTAACCAATACTACAACAGTTAGCAATTCTTAAAGTGATCAGCTTGCTTCTACCTTTCTTTCTTTTGCTTATCTTCGTACATGAGCTTATCGCTATGACGAATAAACTCATATACATTATTAAATGAATCATCAAATATTGCTCTACCGCAACTAAATTGGATGCGGTAAGGCATGTCACTACTTTCATTATATGCATCAATCTTATCATTTAGTCTTTTGATATACTGCTCTAGTCTTCTTTCGCTTCTCTCATTCAGCATAATAATAAACTCATCACCACCTAAACGAATGGCAACCCCTGTCCCTTCAAACACCTCTTCCAATTGTCTGGCAAAGAATTTCAATACTTTGTCGCCTTCCTGATGACCAAAAGCATCATTAATACTTTTAAAGCTATCCATGTCGATATTGACCACCGATAAAACGTTAGTGCCTTTTCTGTTCCAACTTGTAAGGTATTCATCATAAGCCATGCGATTACCTAATCCCGTTAGTGGATCGCGCTTCGCTTGTTCGTGCATAATAGAAATATAGTTAATAACGACGGCAATCCCTACACTATTCCAAATCGTTAAATAAATGAAGTAATACAATTGAAAAATTGACAGCACAGCGGGCATTAGCGAAAGAGAACTAATCATGATTAATTCTTCGTTACTGACATTCTTACGATTATCATATAAAACCAGTAAGTGCATTATGTAATAAAAAATACTTGTCATCGGCGAAACCAAAAACAGCGGACCCCTTACATATAGATTCTCATCGGTTATACTAAAAATCCAATTAAAATGATAGCTACCAAACGATAAAATGCCATTAACAATAAATGGTATTGCCAGCCAACTAAACTTACTTATAGATATTTTTTTATATTTGTTTGTTCTTTTATAAGCATATAACGTTGCAACAATTGGCACTGCTGGCGTTAAGGCGAATCCTAATGTGTTAACCACTTTCTGTGTAACAATGAAATCAATGTAATTACTGGAATTTAATACCACGCTGAAGATTTCCAATATCAATATTATTATCGTTAAACATATTAATGTTAAAAACAACCTGTGAACTTCTTCTTTTATATTTAGCCTAAATCTAGCATGCACAGCGACACTGAGCAATAATATCACCATAAAAATATTCATCTGAATTGCAAGCATTGTATTAATTTTCATCACTACTTTCAGCAAATGCAACTATACGCATATCAACAAAGTACTACTAAAATAGCGTCATCTGGTTTGTATGGAGCAAAATGGTTCATCATCACCGTCAACAATATAACTCTTTCCATTCTTTTTTATAGTCAACCTTATCCATAAATACTTTCCTCTCCTTCAAAACCATTTTATAGTTTTGGTTATACTACTTGGCTACGGCGTGTCAAGTTAAAACATAACCATACCACCGTCAACGTTAAGTACTTGTCCTGTAATATACTTTGCTTTTACAGATGCTAAAAATAGCACAGCATCAGCAACATCCTCAGGTTTGCCGAAAATACCCATTGGAATTAAATTTAACATTTTTGTAGAAACGTCCTTAGAAAGCACATCAGTCATATCCGATTGTATATAGCCAGGAGCTATAGCATTAACTGTGATTCCTCGCTCTGCTAATTCCTTTGCCGTCGTCTTAGTTAAACCAATTAATCCTGCTTTCAAAGCAGAATAATTAGCTTGACCAATATTACCCATTAATCCAACCACGCTTGTTATATTAATTATTCTTCCTGAATTTTGTGAGAGCATCCTTTTAGACACCAATTTGGTACAATTAAAAGCACCTGTCAAATTAGTTCGAATAACTTCTTCCCAATCTATCGATTTCATCATCATCAACCGAGAATCTCTTGTAATTCCAGCATTATTCACAAGGATATCAATTCGGCCAAACCGTTTAATAATTTCCTTTATAACATTCTTAACCGATTCTTCCGACGTAACGTCAAGTGAGAAGCCTTCTGTTTCGACACCAAATCGGGAAGCAATTTCTTGAGCAACTAACTTTGCCTTCTCTTCATTAGTCCCAGCAATTATTACCTTTACTTTTTCCTCAGCAAGCTTTTCAGCTATTGATTTACCTAAGCCTCTAGTACTCCCAGTAATAAGAGCAACTTTACCATTAATTTCTAATTCCATTTATCTTGCCTCCCCCCAAAATGACATATCTACAATTTACTTTTTTAAACCTTTTGTGCTTTTACGATAAGAAAAGGTGGTCTTCTTCGTTCCTCTTGCAAATCTTCATTTAATAATTCTGCTTCTTCTGTTGCTACTGGCTCTAAAACCCTGGCAATATTAAACCCTGTTTCAATTAATGTATTAATAATACTCTCGTTGTCGTAGATGTTCTGTTTCAATTTAATACCTCCCTACAAGTTAATTTTTCATAGGATACTAATGTTAATTTGCTATTTATATATTTCGTCTCTCCTGTTTTTTTATAACCCATTTTTTCGTATAAGTAACAATTTTTAGGTTCTTGTAATATAGTATCTAATTCCCAGCCCATTGCATCATATTTCTGCTCTAGCAATTGCAACACCCTTTGAGCAATACCCATTCCCTGGTGTTCCGGCAATATAAAAATAGGACTAATACGATAAAAATTATTATCTTTTTTTATTATTCTGACTCCTCCGATAGTAAGGCCATCACATTTAATAATATAGTAATCGGTAACAGATTGCTTAATTCGATTAATGACTTTTTCTATTGGTTCATTTGCGGGATTGGTTTCATAATCCTGATATTTATTTAATAGTGGCATAAATGACTTGATTTGCATCGTATGAATAGTTTCTGCATCTTTCAATTCCGCTTTAATTAGAAATAAATTCATTAGATTATTCCTCCTTAAAGGATTGAGCGACATTTAAAATGTAATGTTATTATTGGTTCGCCTTATTACCATAAAATTCCTATGTAATTGGCACACATTTTACTTCGGTGATATAAAACTTTAATAGGATACTATCACACCAATATTGCAAAATAAAGAACCTGGCACTCTGAAAATGGTTTTCGGCGCCAATGGAACTCAAACGAAATTTCAAAATAAAAAAAGCTCCGAGGAAAATCCCCAGAACAATTTGATCAAATAACATTGTTTCGATCTTTCCCTCTAACTTCATTCCTTCCAGTTCCACCATTTTAATAGGTCGGCATCATATTCATCATTAGACGCATAGTACACCGCACACCTAATTACGTAAAGCATACATCTATCTACTTTATATCCTTGATACTCACATAATCTCTCGTATAATTCCTCTGGGTTCCTATCATTTAAATCTTCAATAGATTTAATAATTAGCATTATAATCGCCTCTCAGCTTTCATTTGACTATATTATAAAGTATGACATTGATGTTAAGGTCAAGGATAAATTATTTTATAGTTGTTATCGCATAGTTAAGCTTCTGCTTCCAATTACTTTATTTAGCCCGATTTATTGTTTCCAAAAAGCGGAAATGTTCTTCATCATCAAAAAATTTTCCTCCCTGCTGCCTGAATAACAAAAATTCTTCCAATACCTCCTCAAATCTCCGGATAGTGTCTGTTGTATCTTTTCCCTCTTTGTACAGCCGATCAAGTTCTTCAGATAGTTCCCAAATTTCATCATATAACTCCGTCTCTTGTTTCTTAAAATCCAGGTATCTGCTATTCATAAGTCAGCCACCCCTCCTTATTTTATCTGGAGGCTTCTATGCCCTCCTGTAATCACCCATGAATGGGAATTTTACAGGAGGAAATTAAAAAGGATCACATATGCAGGATTATTTCTACCCTACACATGCGATCCAAATCGATTATTGCAACAGTATCAAGATACAGGAAGCAACCCAAATAACAGAACCCGTCAGCGTGTTCTGCCAAACCTGTATCAAGATATGATACCATCGAATATTGCATGCAGTCGCACAGCCATCTGCCTTGCGCGCCAATCATTACACCCCGATTGTCAAAACTTGTAATTCAGCTAGCAACCGGGTATAATAAGATTGTCGTCGTGGACAGTTCGCTGTTACGTGTAGGTGTGTACGCACCTGCTCGTGCCTATAGGTGCGCTAACACCTATAGGACACGGCGACTTTACTTTTTAATTTCCACCTATTACTAATATTAGTACTCTTTTACATGAATTGCAAGTGTATGAAGATATTTTTTTGATATAAAATCTGATGAATAGTCAACAGCACGCTGAGTAATCACTTCACAAATATGCGGGGGGTTGTCGGAACTAAATCCTTGTGGCCTTAAGTCTCTACATAATAAACTTCCAAATCTTTGTTGAAACCCTTTCGAAAATTCATTGCAAAATCTTACTATTTCTTCCTTTTCATTGCCTTTGTAACTACCATAAATCCCAATGAACATTAACGCACCCTCAACTAACCCGCATTGTGATCCAAATCTTCCCGCACCGTTCATCCCGATAGCTGCTTCCATTACTTGCGGATTAATTTTAATATGATACAATTCGGCTAGTATTTTTATGGTTGTTATCGCACAGTTAAGATTCTGCTTCCAATAATAATCATGCACTCTATTATTTATTAATTCTATCAATCTAACGCACTCTCCTAAAAATTGCCCCTGAATAATATTTTGTTTTCTGCTACATACAATAATGATGTAAAACAACATGCTCATCTTTAAAAATTATTCCGCCAACTGGCAATATATCAGCCTTAACTATACTACAGGTGAGACACATATGGTTCCTCCAAATTATTCTGATTCTACCTTCCCCAGATTGAGAGCAATAACCTTAGAACCACTAATTCTCCTACTAATAATACATATTCCAATTATTCTCATTATTCTCCTGCAACGGGGAATTTTAAAAAGTTATTATACCAAAAAACTATATACTTTCTATTTCGGCACAACGACATAAAAAATCTTCCCTCTGGCTTGAATAGTTTTATTCCTATTCTGGCCATTTAGGAAGATTTTTCATTATTTATAAAAAACTTTCCACATCGTCTAATTTTTAAAAACTCAAACCTTAGAATCCCAATTAGATATCAAGTGCGGCATGATATCCCTGATAAATTGCTGTCGTTATAGTAGAGGGAGATACACAATCACCGATCGTTATAACATACGGTGCACAATCAATTAACTCTTCTACTACATTTCTTCTTGCTTGCTGTCCAAGTGCACAGATTACTGTAGTACCTGGAACAAGATGTTCCCCATAAGCGTCAGCACAGACAACACCTTCTTCTGTTACCCGCAAGCCCTTATATCCTGTGTGAACATGAATCTTATTCATTTCGATTTCCTTTAACAAAATCGGTCGGTGTCTGATATTCGCATCCGGAGCCAGTTCTGATCTCATCTCTACCAGTTGTACCACTTTGCCTTCCTTAGCAAGATGGATGGCTACTTCACAGCCTGCCAATCCGCCTCCCAAAACTACAACTTTGTCGCTAACTTTATCTTGCTTGCGATAATAGTCATTAACGACAACTACATTATCCCCATCAAGTCCGGGAATTGGTGGTACCAATGGTTCAGAACCAACGGCAATAATTAAAGCATCCACGTGTTCTTTTTCTACATAATCTTTAGTGACGGTCGTATTTAAGCGAATCTCCACACCGGCGGCCTCGGCCAGCTTGCCAAGTGTAACACCTAGTTGAAACATTTCATACTTAAAGGGTAATGCCTGCTCTCCCTTTAAGATGCCACCTAACTCGTCAGTCTTCTCGCAGAGAATGACCTTATGCCCGCGTTTGGCCGCGGTAATGGCAGCTTCCAAACCTCCAGGGCCGCCGCCTGCTACCAGAACTTTGCAGGAATGCGCAGCAGGAATCACTTCTGTTCCATCCAGTTCACGACCAATAAGAGGATTAACCGTACAGCGTCTTGTGGAGGTAGCAGCCCGTTCCGCCATACAGGTAAAGCATCTTAAGCATTTTACAATATCCTCATCACGGTTGCTCATAACCTTTCTCGGAAGTTCATGATCAGCAAGCAACGCACGAGCCATTTCAACTACATCTGCCTTCCCGCTGGCGATAATTTCTTCCATCATAGCCGGATCATTTAAACCGCCGAGTGTTGCCACAGGAACGTTTACATGCTTTTTTATTTCAGCTGCAAGGTAGACATTGCAGCCATGAGGTACAAACATAGAGGGATGTGTAATACTAAATCCTCGCTGATAAGTGCCTGCCGATACATGTAATAAATCGATCCTTGATTCCAGAAGTTTAGCAATTTCGACACCCTCGGCAAGATCATAGCCACCCTCAAACAATTCGGAACCGCTCATTCTAAACTTAATTGGAAAACCAGGGCCCACTGCCTCACGGACACTGTCAATAACTTCCTGAGCAAGCCGCACTCTGTTTTCCAAACTACCGCCGTATTTATCGGTTCTATGATTGAAATAAGGAGACAAGAACTGATTAATCAGCCAACCATGGCCGCCATGAATCATAATCATCTCAAAACCGGCTCTCTTGGCAATTCCAGCACAGTTACCATATGCTGCTACGATATCAGCGATTAATTCTTCGGTAAGTTCCCTTACCTTAAGACCATCCGGACGGACTCCGTCACTTGGCCCCCACTGGGAAAGTCCGCCTTTCTTATCTTTATCTGTAAGATATGTTCCGGCATACTGCCCGGAATGAGACAATTCTACACTGGGGATTGCACCATGACGGCGAATAGCATCTGCCGTGTAAGTAAAGCTGGCTAGGGACCCTACGGTCTTCAGATCCAGATGAAACATATGCGAACCTTCTGTTTCCGGATGAACCACCACTTCACTGACGGTAACTGCGGCAGCACCGCCTTTGGCCCTTAACTCGTAAAAAGCAGTAGATGCACGACCAATAGTACAGTCAGCAGTAATGTCTGTTCCTCCCATCGGGGCGGAAAACATGCGATTACGGAAATAGACATTTCCGATTTTAATGGATTTACATAAGTTTGGATATTTTCTTTGCATAATTTCATTCTCCTTTATGTGTTCGGATTAACAAATACCAAATATGATTAAATTTTTATAACACTCCCTTCTCGTAAATTTATATACACATTACTATATAGCAAACTCCGTGCCAATGTTTTAATGCCAGCAAATACACTATCAGCAAGCAATAACATCATTTTCATGTACCTTTTTATTCACCTTTTTTCCCAACACAAAAGCGGCAATGTACCATTTTAGGTACATTGCCGCTAATTTACATCTTTGTTATCACCTTACTATTCCCCATCATGTTGACGTTCTATTTCTTTTAATTTGCGGTAAAGAACCGTACGGTAAATTCCGAGACGTTCGGCTGCCTTACCAATTTTTCCACCACACTCTTTTACTATATGCTGGATATATTTTCGTTCCACCTTCTTGACAACCTCACGTAAGGTGCCATTTAGCCCTAATAAGCTAAAGATATTGTGGTTGTATTTATTTTCTTGAGAAATGGCATCAAAGGCCAGTAAATCAGGTTGACCGGCCTGCATACCACTAATGACTTTGCGCTCGACGGCACTGCGCAATTCACGTACATTGCCCGGCCACTGATAACTTTGCAAAGCCGTACAGGTCGCGGCATCAAATTCAACTTCCAATCCATATTTCTTATTAAAGTAATCCAAGAAGCGTAAGGCCAAAGTCGCGACATCTTCCGGCCGCTCTCTTAGTGGCGGTATCACTATGGGTATAACATTGAGACGATAATATAAGTCACTGCGGAACTTCCCCTCCTCAACCATCTTTTCCAGATCCTTATTTGTAGCGGCAATAAGCCTAAAATCCATTTTCCGGTCCATATTGCTGCCGATACGCCGAACTTCGTAAGTTTCTAACACTCTCAACAATTTTGCCTGCAACAAAAAAGGAAGCTCAGCAATCTCATCTAAAAACAATGTGCCCTGATGAGCAGCCTCAAACAATCCCACTTTTCCTTCTGCACGTGCTCCTGTAAAAGCTCCCTTTTCATAGCCGAACAGCTCAGATTCAACCAGATTTTCTGGCAGGTTGGCACAATTCACCGCAATAAAGGCTTTCTCGGATCTTTTACTATGCCGATGTATATATTTAGCTAAAATCTCTTTGCCTGTTCCCGATTCACCTAATAGCAAGACCGTACTATCAACCTGCGCCACATTATGAGTCTTCAGTAATACTTGCTTCATTTCCTTACTTTCCGCCACAATTGTTTCGGTTTCTAAAACATACCTTCTTAAATATTCAATTTCTCGTGTGCGCCGGCTATTCTGTTCTTGTTCCTCGCGGCTAACGGGTAACTCCTGCGCATCAGGAGGTATACCGTAGGTTACGACTAAAATAACTTCTCCTTTATCGTCAAGCACCGGCGTACTTCTCGAATAATGGACAATGCCAAGTTTAGTTCTTAACATGCCACTCTGTTCACACTTTTTTTCTACAGCCTCAAGCGCGTAAGATTTATTATAAAATTCGTTATTTACTAAATCCTTAACATTGGATGTAAGCAATCGATCGATAGACATATCAAGCGTCAGGGCTGTCGTTGTATTCGAAAGCAATATATTGCCGTACTTATCAGTTACAAAAATTGTATGGGGCAGATTATTAAATATCTGTTTCAAATTATTTTGAGCTATATACAACGCATTAAACAATGAAAAATTAAACACAAATGCGGTCGACGGTCTTAAGCGGATTACGATTAATATCATTAATAAAAGCAAATACAGCATTAGCAATTTCCTCAACTGATTTGAAAAAAACATTGTAGATGCAGGTGCGTTTGAGCCAACCCCATACTTTTTCAATTGGATTTAGTTGTGGGCTATATGGGGGTAAAAAAACTAACTCAAGTACTTCTTTGTTTTGTTGCAAAAAAGGTTGAAGCAGTTTGGCATGATGAATGCGGGCATTGTCCAAAATCATCACGATTTTTTGACCAGGATATTTCTCAAGCACCAATTGCAAAAATGCGAGAAATTGCTGTGCATCATAACTGGTAGAGTGACTACATACTACTTCTCCGGTTTCATAATCTAATACGCCGATTAGCTTTACACCACTGTGTTTTCCGTAGGTTGGAACTATTCTTTGCTTTCCTTTAGGAAACCAAGTCCGAAAAATGGCTTGATAGTCCCTAATCATGCACTCATCTTGAAACAGCAGACGGTCGATTGTACCATGCAAAAGCGAATCTTTCAGTTCATAAAGTTTTTTTAAACTCTTCTTGTTTTTGAGGATTTGCATTAGCCAGAGTGTATGTGGGCCGGGTACAGCTAAATCCAAGGCTATGCAACAAATTTAACGTACCGCGTATACTGTAAGTTACACCAAAAGTTTTCTCAATCCATTGCTGCAGTAAGGGAGCTGTCCAGTTCATTTCTACCGAAAATCCAGCGTCTTTTGGAACGTGATGTGCAACCATATCATACACTTGTTGGCATTGCTCTTCGCTTAAAAAGGTTGGCCGGCCTGGCGAATGGTTCATTCGTAAGCCTTTTAATCCGCAATTAACATAAAGATTAATATATCGATAGACTGTGCTAAGAGCCCGCCCAGTTATTTGAGAAATTGTTTCTTTTGAATACCCTTGCAAATACAGGTAAATCGTTTGATAACGTTCCTGCATCCGCGAATTCTTACATGACTTCATTTTTCTTTTGAGGCGTTTGACTCTTCGATGGATTACTTCTGATGGTAATTGGCGGATGTCTCGCATGTGTCTACCCCTTCGTCATGAATTAATTGACAAAGGATTTCGCCATAAAATCCAAAAACCATTTTCTTAACAAATAATAATTATCAATAGTTGCTTCTTTTTGATATTTTTTTACTCTTTAATGCGTCATATATAGTTCATAGCTTGAGCTCACTCTTTTGGCATCTTTCATTAATCCGTCACCCTTAATTCAAAAATTATAAATCATCTGAACAAGTTCGACAAAATGCAGTTTAAAAGTACTAAAGAGTACACCTGAAATCATTGGGATTAACCATATTAGCCATACGAAAATACTTAACTTATGAAAATTAGCTTTTAAATAGTTATTCTCTGAGTGTAATACCCATGTTGCCCATATTGTATGAATAAACATAAGCAGGATAGCAAACATCCCTGTCAAACCATGAAAATCAGCCTGAAATCGCCCCGCAATTTGGCTCATTGCACTAGTACCGATACTATCGAATACTAAGCCTAACCAAAAAACTACTACATGCCACCAATTCAAATTATTTTGAACCTTTTCTGCTAATACAGCCAGAGTATAAAAAAGGCCAGCTAAGCTAATAAAACCAATGGCGATAATCATCATATATATACTGCATCCTCCAATTAACCCGTGTCTTGTATATCATATCATAAATAATCCACTTCACCACAATAAACTCAAGCTAGTTGCTTTCTGTTAACAAAATATAATGAAGTAACGTACTCGTATAAAAAGAAACATGCTAACGTAAAAAACAAAGTACCTAATTCGACTTATACCGAAATTAGGTACTTTGTCTTTCTATATCAACCTGTTAACTATTCACAGTATTAAAGCATTAGACCTTAAATTTTGCCAAAATGTTGTTTAATTTTGCCGAGCAATTTTTTGCATTTTCAGCTTGTCTTACAACTTCTTCAAACTGTTGGAAAATAACGGCCGATTTCTCTGCGATACTCGCTGTATTGTCGGCTCCTTCATCAGCCGATTTACCAACATCTTCGATGGCTTTCAACAAGTCATCAATCAGCTTAAATAGTCTAGCAGAAGCCCCCTGGAAATCGACTAAGATATTATCAATATATTTTGCATCTTGACTATATTGATCACCAGTCAGGACAAGCACCTCATAATCTTTCATTACTTCTTTATCCACAAACTCAAGCAATTGTGCAGCACTTTCAGCCAAATTATTAACAGAGGATACTGTCAAATTGGTGATACTTTGTATTTCATTAGCGGCTTTTTTAGATTCTTCCGCAAGCTTTCTAATCTCATCTGCGACAACAGCAAACCCTTTTCCGGCCTCACCCGCCCGGGCAGCCTCAATCGCGGCATTTAAAGCAAGTAGATTGGTCTGTGAGGTTATGTTTACGATAGTATCCAATAACGCATTAATTTGCCTTACAGCTGTAGCTTGCTGAATTGCAGACTTTAGTTTTGTATTTGCCGAAGTGTACATGTTGTTAACATTATTTCTTGATGATACTGCATTAAATTGCAGCTCGTTTGCTCTGCTCATCATTTCTTTGGTTGCCTCTATCCCCTGTTCAGTCTTCAAAGACAAGGTTTTCACCGAGCGCCCCAGCTCAGTGGAGGTATTGCTCATTTCTTCCGCTGAAGCTGCTGTTTCCTGCATCCCTGCAGCTAGTTGCTGCGTTGTGGCCGAGATATCTTTAAGCTGAGCATTAAGTAACTCAACACTCTTTTCCGTATGGACCATGGACTTGTCAGTTTGAAGCGACTGGGAAAATACCTCGCTGATTAAACCCCGTATATTCACTTGCATTTGTTGCACAGATTTGGCTAATACCCCGATTTCACCACCAAGTTGCAAGTATGAGGCTGGAAGATCTGATGTAAAATCGGAATTTGCCAATACCCGCAGATGTTCTGACGCCTTACTTACTGGCTTTAGCGAAACTTTGACAATCCAAAAGGTCAATATTATTAAAACAACAATCCCGACTATCGTCGTGGGTAGAAGCTCTTTTAACAGCTTATTATACTCTGAATTAATATTTGTTTCCGGAATTATAGACGCATATGACCAGCAAGTTTCAATTCCCGGTATTCGCACCGGTTCGTAAACTTCAAGAGATTTAACATCAGTTCCCGCTGCCTTTCTATTCTCAATAAAGCTATCACCTTTTATTATATTGTCAATTGTACCACCTCTGGTTTGGTCAACGTCCAAGTAGCTCTTGCCAATAAATTTCGGATTAGCTCCATGGGCAACAATCATTCCCTTATTGGTTAGGACAGACACATACCCGCCCATAGGCTTCTCCTGCTGTATTGTTTCCTGCAGTGCCGCCAGTGAGATATCTGCACCCACAATACCCATAAACTCACCCTTACTATTTATAATCGGCATGACAACAGATATTATCAGTATTTCCTTCCCATCTACCTTGTAATAGTAAGGTTCAATAAGCGCACTCTTTTTGGTCTTTTTGGGTATAAGATAATAGTCCCCGGCTCCTTCCTGTTCGTAATCTAGAAGGGGCTCGACGATAACCTGTCCATTGGCTCTGACAACATAGGGGATAAACCTTCCGGTAGCATCATAGCCAGGTTTATTTATATACTGTGAATCCTTACCATCAAAAGCATTCGGCTCCCACAGGGTATAGATAGCCAGAATGGATGGCGTTTTTTCCAGTTCACCTTTAAGTAAATCAATTATATTTTCCCGGTTTAACACGTGATTGCTGGCACTATAATCGACTATCGTCCGGGTATGGTTTAATGTAGTTGCAACTATTTCGAGCTCGCCGGTTAAATTCTTAGCATAGCTTTTTGATGCTTCTTTGGCTAAGCTAACCGCCTGGTCATAACTATTATGGCGTACATTTGTCAATTGGATAAAAAGTACTATGGACAGTCCAAGAAAAATAAATACACCTACCAAAACACTTACTTTTGTTGCCAAACCCATTCTATTCAGCATACTTATCACCACTTTCTTAATTTGACGATTTTATAAAAAAAAGTAGCCATCAGGTGTAAATACCTAATGGCTACTTTGCCAACGTCTTCTTCTTTGGACATATTTTAACATAAATGATCATCCATGTAAACATTTTGCACTATAGACCTATCCCTTTGTCCATTGGCGCGTATATTACCTCTTAAGCCAAAATATTTTTGCCTTATCCGCAATAGTAGTAACACTTTTAGCGCTTACCGCCCCCCGCCATTCTGGTGGAAATAGCCGCCGATACCTCGGCTGCGAAAACCTAGCATCAATTAAGAGTATCAGTCCCCGGTCTTGTTCGGTACGAATTACCCGTCCAGCCGCTTGCAAGACCTTGTTCATTCCCGGATAAACATAGGCGTACTCAAACCCCTGGCTGTTTGTCCTATCAAACCACTGCCTGACGATTTCCCGTTCCAGACAGATCTTAGGCAGACCGACGCCAACAATAATGGCCCCAACAAGACGCTCGCCAGTCAGATCAATTCCCTCACCGAATACTCCGCCCAAAACAGCGAAGCCCACAAGGGTAGCCGTGTTGTCATCAGAAAAGTGTTGTAAAAACTCAGTTCGCTCTGTTTCCGTCATCTCACCCATTTGACGAATCACCCTTGTTGACGGGTTTTTTGAGGAAAAGCGCTGACATACTTCCTCCATATAGCG
This sequence comes from Sporomusa sp. 246TCP1, assembly GCF_057319775.1. NCBI lineage: Bacteria > Bacillati > Bacillota > Negativicutes > Selenomonadales > Sporomusaceae > Sporomusa > Sporomusa sp. 246TCP1. Next base: position 4,655,716 of record NZ_CM170492.1, read on the forward strand.
GTAAGATGGTAAAAAAACCAGGTAATTTCCCGTTTTTACCCCAATTGCTGCTGTTATACTATCGACAATAGCTTCATAGGTTTGTTGCCGCATTTTATAGGTTGTACTAATCGTATCGGCAACTAAGAGTCCCAGATTATCATGAGAAAATGGGGAAGGAACAGCTATTTTGCCATCCTCCTCATCACCACCTAGAATCTCTGAAAAATAGGCAAGCGGCGTTAATGTTGCCGAGAAAAAGATAGCGGCCCGCCCCCGTTTAACCGCCTGCCGCAGCAATTCTGAGGGATTAACGCAAAATAACTTGAGTTTTACATCCTTTTCCAGCTTCTCACAGTATGTCACATACCGCTCATCATACATCTCTGCAGTCCGCAGAAAAGCATTGACCCTGAAGTATAATTCTAATAATTCTTCACGATAATTGGTCTGTTCATTCTTTGCCAACCATTTTTCAGCCAACTCCATAAATTTTCTGAGTTGTGGCAAAGCCTCAGTCGGCAGCGATGCCCCCACCCAATAATCGGCTTCACCCACTGCGAATTTTTCCACACACAGCTTTCCAGCCGTGAGCAGATATGAGTTTATCTTGCCCGCAGCTTTAGCCAGCCGGGGAAGTTCGTGATTAATGCTTTTCTTTAAATCCAGAAAACTCTGTTTGGTTATTTCTGCTGAAAACATGTCCCTGGCCCGGTCAACAAGATTATGGGCCTCATCCACCAAAAAACAATACTGGTCATTATTCTCGCAAAAGAAGCGTTTCAAATATACCCTGGGATCAAAAACATAGTTGTAGTCACATATAACTATGTCTGCCCACAAAGCTAAATCAAGCGACAATTCAAAAGGACAAAGCCTGTGCTCCCGGGCAACTTGTTCGATTGTCTCCCGCGTGAAGGCTTCCAGATGCCAGCAATCGTTCAGCGCCAGATTAATGCGATCATAATAACCCTTAGCATACTGGCATTCTTCCGGGGTACAAGCTGCCCCCGGCATAAAACAAGTTTTGTCTTTGGCAGTCAAAGTCAGGGTTTTACACTGCAGCCCTCCTTGCCGCAGCCGGGCAAAGGCCTCTTCTGCTAAGTCCCGGGTTACCGTTTTGGCTGTAAGAAAAAATAGTTTCTCCACCTGCCCCAGGCCTAATGCCTTGACGGCTGGAAATATGGTTGCCATCGTCTTGCCGGTACCTGTTGGTGCCTGGGCAAACAGCTTACGCCCCTTAGTCAACGTTGTATATACGGCCACAGCCAATTGCCTCTGGCTATGACGAAACTCCGGAAAAGGGAATTGTAATAATTGAGACGAAACATTCCGAACCTCTACCCAGTCGCCAAGCCGCTTAGCCCATAGTGCATACTGTGTTATCAGGAATTCAAAAAAAACTGTTAGCTCGCCAACAGAATAAACTTTTTCAAAAATCTTCACTTCTAAGCTAACGACCTGACAATAAGAAATCCGGACACTTATTTTTGGCAAACCCTGCTGGATGGCATACATATAAGCATAGCACTTAGCCTGCGCCCAGTGCAGCGGATTATATTCTTCCTGTATTTCATCAAGCTCATCAGTAACTGACTTGATCTCATCAATAGTTACCTGTTTCTTGCCTGACCCGTCTGTTGTAGTAATAACACCATCGGCCCGCCCGCTGATCTGTAGGTTCACATCCGGACGCTCAACCACGATTGCCAAACTTACCTCCGACTCATATTCTGACCCTTGTGCTTGCTGGATTTTACGGTGAATTTTACTTCCTTCAACCATGCGGGAACTGCCGGTAAATGTTGCCGATAAATCCCCTGACCGCAGTACAAATTCAACCAAATTCCGTACTGAAGTTTTTACTACTCTGTTTGAAGACATATGTATTACCCTTCGTCCTGGAGTATTGCTTTTACATCCTGCTTCTAGGTTACCACCCCACACGATTGTTCTCAAGAAAAAGTCTAAAAGGTTATGTCCGCAGATAACATTTATCTACGGATTCTTGTTAAGCCTGATTAGATTTCAATAAGCTCATAGCCCTTTGTGCCGATACCAATTTTTTCGGCATGATCAAGGCACATCTGCCAATTGGTTTCCGGATGAGTAGCACAAAAATGATCCTGTTTTCCACCGTCACACCCTTGGTTGGCTAGTTGTTCTGCCAAGTAGCTGCCTGAGATAACCGGAGCCTGGTTAGCCATATCGGCACAAGCCATATCAAGTGCCACCGGATCAAACGAGGCGAACATCCCAATATCGGGAATTATGGGTACGTCATTTTCGGCATGGCAATCACAAAATGGTGCTACATCAACAACTAAGCTGATATGAAAGTGTGGTCTGTCATGTAATACAGCCCACGAATACTCGGCAATTTTTTTGTTGAGAATATCATTGGACTCATCCCATGCCGGAGCAATCGCATTAACATGACAAACACCGATGCATCTTCCACAGCCGACACATATGGCATGGTCAATCTGAGCCTGTTTACCGGTAACCGTTATTGCCTTATGAGCACAGATTTTTCCGCAGGCGCCACAACCTACACAAGTTTTGCTTCTCACCTTAGGTTTACCGTCACTATGCATCTCCATCTTACCGGCTCTTGAACCACAGCCCATGCCAATGTTTTTTAATGCACCGCCGAATCCGGTAAGCTCGTGGCCCTTAAAATGGTTCAAACTGATCACAATATCGGCATCCATTATGGCCCGCCCAATTTTGGCTTCTTTAACATATTCGCCGCTAGGAACAGGAACATAGGCCTCATCCGTTCCCTTTAACCCATCACCGATAATAATCTGACAGCCGGTTGTAAACGGATTATACCCATTTTCATAAGCAGCATCCAAATGCTCCAGGGCATCTTTACGTCTGCCTACATACAACGTGTTGCAATCGGTAAGAAACACTTTGCCACCCTGGGCTTTGATTACATCAACAATAACCTTGGAATAATTCGGTCTGAGAAAAGCAAGGTTGCCTGGCTCACCAAAATGTATTTTTATTGCGGCAAACTTACCCTTGAAATCAATTTTTTCAATTCCAGCTTTTTTTACAAGCTTCTCTAACTTTTGCAGCAAATTCATCTTGGGGGTTGCGCGCAAATTGGTAAAGAAAACTTTTGACTGCTTCATAACCTTCACCCCTTACCTGTAATTATAAAATCTCTGGAAATTCCATACTTCTGTTCACTATTATACGATAGTAATAGAATTTTGTATCTACCTTCATAATGGAAAAGGCTGCCGGCAGCTTCTCCTTCTGTATTTGGCAAAAACCATTTTTCTCATAGAAACGGTGAGCAGCTAAAAATTTTGCCGTTGTTCCCAGAAAAATCTCTTCTATTTTGTGTTCTGCGGCCCATTCAATTAATGTCAACAACAATAGCTTTGCTGTATTATAATGACTTCCCCGATAAGCCGGGTTTACAAATAGTTTTCGTAATGCAGCCTGATTATTTTCAATATCTAGTAATGATATTGTTCCTACCACCTTACCATTGCAAATTGCCACCCAAAAATTTCCTGTCCCTGTTTGATAAAAATTCGGTATATCATTCAAATCTGGCTGGTCCTCCCGCGTAATGGGAATCTGGAACTCATTTCGTTGCACATCTAAAATTAGATCAATTACTTCATTTTTATAGGCTTCCCGATACTTTTCTATGACAATGACATCCATTGCAGTCCCCTCCGTGAATTACCACTTTTTCTATACACACTGCCTATAGTTAGCCTTAATTATTTTTCAATGTTTTCCAATTCTGCTCGATATTCTCACCCATCCGCTTGACTAAGTGATATACCATTTCCTTTTCTTCCTGGCTAAAACCAGCAAAACAGACATCAATATTTCGGTTTTCTTCTTTAATGATATAAGGATAAATCCCGGCTGCTTTCTCTGTCGGATATAAATGCCACATCCTTTTATCCGCATTGTCCCGCTTTCGCTGCACATAATTTTCTTCCAACAGTTTTTGTATTGCCTTAGTCGTTGTTGTCTTATCAACTTTAAGAACCTGGGAAAGATCGATCAGGTTAATACCCGGCTGCTCGCAGATACGCGTTAAAAAGATGAATTGCCCGCGCTGCAGTTTAATTTCTCGATAGATGATGTCACTGATTGATTGAATGCAGCGAGCTACCGTCCCCACTTCTCGAAGTATTTTGCTTGTCAAACCGTTAATACTACCACCTCCGTTATACCTGGAAATTTCTTTACTGTGTGATTGATAGTCTTATCTTATTTTAATTTGGTTGAAATGTCAACTTGTTGTCATCTTAGTGAATGCTATCCCACTAACAGCTTGACTAATTTATATCCACATTGTAATATTTATATATCTTGTCAAAGTGGACAATCTCTGCGCAATGTGTGTAGAGATTGTCCACTTTGTGTTTAAATGGCATAGAAGGATTGAGGAATCTTAATGTTAACTAGTGATAACATAAATCTAGAATGGATACTGAAACACAGAGCTATCCAAACCTACTTTCAACCGATCATCTCTATACGGCAGCAGACAGTTATCGGGTTGGAAGCTTTGTCTCGCGGCTTAAATGCTAACAATGATCTGATTTTGCCGCAACCCTTGTTCACTGCGGCGGCCACTAAGGGAAAAAGCGTTGAACTTGATAGATTGTGCCGCGAAAAAGCACTTGAAAATTATAAACGGATTCCAGACAACGATAGCTTTTTATTTCTCAATCTTAATACTTCCATCCTTGATGAGGGAGTTGTCGGTTCCGGTCATCTAATAAAAGCGGTTAATCAGCTAGGCTTAAAGCCGTCATCAATCGTTATTGAGGTTATTGAGTCTAAAGTTCATGACATCGAGAACTTAACCAGGTTTATCAAACTTTATAGACAATACGGATTTTTAATTGCCTTGGATGACGTAGGCAGTGATTCATCTAATATGGATAGAATCCTACAAGTTCACCCGGATATTATCAAAATTGACCGCGTACTTATTTATAATATCAATACCGATTACTACAAGCAGGAGTTATTTAAGGCTTTAGTTCTTGTCGCTAAAAAAACAGGCGCTCTTATCATCGCCGAGGGGGTCGAAACTCACAGTGAAGCCACAACCAGCCTTGAACTCGGCGCTGACTTTCTGCAAGGCTATTACACTGCCTATCCGGCACCCTTTCCCCAGCACATAAACAGTGTGAGTGCAAAAACTATGCGTCTTCTGAGCTCAGCATATCGCAGATCCATAGTAGAAAACATCCGGAATATGTCCTTAAAGAGAAAGTTCTACGAGAAGATCTTAGAAGGGCTTATTAAAAAACTTGCTTGTACCCGCCCTGAACACTTTGAAATGAAACTAAATGAAATAGCAAAAGATCAAACCTGCGTTCAGTGTTACTATATATTAGATATAAATGGTACCCAGATAACCGAAACCGTCAAAGCGTATTTGCATAATACTGAGCACTGTCACGGAATGTTTCGTCCAGATTGCAAGGGATCTGACCAGTCATTAAAAGATTACTACCTCTATATTCATTCAGGCTTCGAAAGATACATAAGTGAACCCTATATATCCCTTGCAAACGGTCAGCCGTGTCTTACCGGGTCTATACTTTTTCAAGCTTACAGTGGCAACTCTTATATATTATGCATCGACTTTACCTGCTAATAGAGTGTGTTTCAAAAACACACTTTCCTTAATATTTTTAAACTGTTATAAAATACCCCGGTGTTAAACACCATGAAGTCGCACAGCAAGGGTATACTCGGTTTCTATGCTGAAAGGCTCAACGGCAAAGAGGGTATTTTGTAACAGTCTCTAATTTTGCTGCGTGATGAAGTTGCGGAGCGATGTCCGGCAACTTATTCGCGTATATTTCGAGTTATCTCAGACGCACACTATGCAAACAAAAAGCTTCAGGAGTATGTAAGCTCTTGAAGCTTTTTGTTTTTCAGGTACAGCAGCTTTCCTGCCGCTGTGGTGTGTGCACTTTTAGACCAGTCAGCACCATACCAAGCACAACCAGCAGCCCTCCCAGCCATTGCTGCCAGCCAGGTTGCTCGTTTAATAATAACACCGACAAAATCATCGCTGTGAACGGCATCATACCAGAAAAAGCTGCCGCCACTGCGGCATCACAGCGTTTGATGCCAGCATACCAGAGAATGAAGGCCAAAGCAGTAACAAATAGACCATACCAGACTAATGCTGCCCACCCTACAATACTGAGGGATAGCAGGGCAGCGGCCGGATGTTCGGTCAGTGCAGGGCCAAGACAAAGCAACAAGGCAATGATTACTACCAGCGTAGTCTGAACAATTGGGTGCAAAACCTGAGCTGAACGCAAAGCAGATTTTACACTGCTGCTGCGTGATAGTACATTAAATACCGACTCACACATTGCTGCACAAAGCACTAATACGTTGCCAATTAGATGTTCTGTGGAAAATACAATGTCAGGCGAAAAAAAACCCTGGAGAACTACGATACCAGTAACCGTGCTGATTATGCCAAGAAAGCGTATCCTATCCACCGGTTCCTTCAAAAGCAGCCAGGCAAGCAGCACCGTAGTTGCCGGCGTTGCGCCGGTGAGTATCCCCGCTTCTCCTGCGCTAGTACGCAATAGCCCCTGTAGTAAAAACATCCGGAACAAAAAGATACCGAACAAGGCTTGGATGAACAAACTAGCCCAATCCCGCCGAGCCACTTGCCAAATGCTTTGCCCAAGCTTTCTCCCGCAAAGCGGCAGTAAACCCAACAAGGCAAAAAATAAGCTCACGACCGTTATCGTAAAAGTCCCCAGCGTTGCCACAACAAAACGACCGGCTATCACCGAAGTACCTGCTAAGGTAAAGGCCCCCAATAAAAAAAGCACACCTGCAAACCGTTCCATCCTCATCCTCCAATTCATTTACAAATTACAATAATTAACTACTATGGTATAATGGTAGCAGATAAACCGGTCTAGTATTAGAGCCAGCTTAAGGCTGCTTTTATAGGGCCAGTTGGAGGATCTATGTGGATAATGAACTTGCAGCGCCACAGTGAAGTTTCATTGGCGCGCCAGATTTACCAAGTGTTGCGCGAGCAGATGACAGCAGGTCAGCTACATCCTGGTGAACTACTGCCATCCACACGTGAGCTGGCAAAACTACTATCTGTATCGCGAAATACTACCTATGAAGCCTATGAGATGTTATCTGCCGAAGGCTACATTGTAAGCCGTCAGGGATCTCAAACCCGGGTAGCTGCTGGTCTTCACCTGGAAAAGCCTGCACCCGCCCTGGAGGATTTGCAAAAAACGGTACAACCTGCCGCTAAGTATTTGGCTGATTTTCGGACAGGTCGGCCTGATTTACAACGCTTTCCCCGTAATATGTGGCTCCAATTGCTGCGAAAGGCTACTGAAAATCTATCTGCGATGCAATGGGGTTATACGGGTCCAGAGGGATTACCGGTATTACGGGAGGAAATTGCGGCCTGGCTACTTAGGAGTAGGGGGCTTACCGTTCATTCCCGTGATATTTTCATTACTGCCGGAGCTACCCAGGCACTGCATTTGCTTGCAGGCTTATTAGCGGGAGAAGAACGAGAGATTTTAGTTGAGGATCCCTGCCATGTTGGAATGCTGCAGGTATTACACGGAAAAGGGTTTAAAATCCGGCCTGTACCTGTAGATAACCAGGGTATTCAGACCGAATTTCTAACAGGTGATGGGGCCTGTGCGGTATATGTAACCCCTTCACACCAATTTCCGCTTGGCGGAATTCTACCAGCAGGTCGCCGCGCCGACTTGATACGGTTTGCACGCAATAAAGATCTTTATGTAATAGAAGATGACTATGATAGCGAGTTCCGCTATCGTGGCACACCGGTAGCACCGCTCTATTCAATGGATACACAGCGGGTTATTTATGTAGGTACTTTCAGTAAAATCCTGTTTCCTGCACTGCGAATCGGTTATGTGGTACTCCCCCTAGAGCTGCACAAACGTTGGTGCCGCTTGCGTACCTATGCCGATGTCCAGAATCCTCCGTTCGAACAGGCTGCACTTGCAGAGTATTTACACACCCGCAAGCTGGACCGGCATATACAGCAGATGCGCCGACTCTATGGGCAGCGCCGTCAGCTACTCCTCCAAACACTTGAAGAACTATTTGGAAGAACCTGGTTCCCTTGGGGAGATGCTGCCGGCTTACATTTGGTACTGGAGTTTCCCGGCATGCACTTTGATCATGAATTTGCCCAGCGCTGCAAAAAATGTGGGATTTATGTCACTCCGGTAGATGATCATAGTATCTGTAAAGGCATCCATTTAGATAAACTAATCTTGGGCTACGGCCACTTGGAGCCAGCTGAAATCAGGCAAGGACTTTTCTTGCTACAAGAACAATTTCAAAAGGACAGCCGTGATTGAATCCAACCACAGCCAATATTGGGAGGTAACAATGAAAAATATAGAATTAACTAAAGAGGAACAACAACTTGCAGTTGAAAATATAAAAAACTACTTCTTTACTGAGAAAGAAGAAGCAATTACAGATCTCTCAGCAATATTGCTGTTGGATTTTATCCTAGAAAACATCGGTCCTCTTATTTACAATCAGGCAATAAAAGACGCCCACTTTTTCATGGGCGAAAAACTTGATGACCTATTCGGCCTAGAAAAATCAACCATCAAAGGCAAAATAAGACAACCACAGAACTCCGGCCATAATCGTTAATACAGTAAGAGGAAAGCCAACCTTAAAATAATCCCAGGCCGTTATATTGATATGATCACGTTTAGCAATCTCCACCACAATCAGATTGGCAATAGATCCTGAAATAGTAAGGTTACCGGCCAATGTTGAAAATAATGCCAAAGCCTTCCACCAATATTCCTGGTTCTCCAGCGGAATAAAAAATTTCATTAATAAAACAGCTGGTACGTTACTTACAATATTGGATAGACCAAGTGTCACCGCCGCAAACAGCCCCATATTGTTAAACTCCGAAAGAGCTGCATAGTTAAATACAAAGGTCAGCAGCCCACTGTTCTCAACACCGGCAACAATGATAAAAAGACCAATAAAAATCACTAACAGGTTAAAATCAATGCTGGAATATACTTTATTAGGTTTGACACGTCTAGTAACCAGCAGTGATGCTCCGCCCAAACAGGAAGCCAATGCCAAGTCATAACCGCTCATATATGCCATTACCACAAGCACTAGCACAATCAAACTTTTGCTAATAAGGTACCTATGAATAGTAACAAGGCTTGTTGCAGCTGCAGTAATCCTTCCATCAAGGTCCTTTCGGTAGTAGTATGATATGGCAACATATGTGGCAAGCAGCCCCAGTACTGCCACAGGACAGGCAGTTACAAAATAGCTGGTAAACGACATCCCTGATAAGCTTCCTACCAGGATATTCTGTGGATTACCCAGTAATGTTGCCGCACTGCCTATATTTGATGCCATCGCAACCCCAAGTAAATGCGGCAGCGGATTGCACTGGACTTTTCTACACACCAACACCACCACCGGAGTAAAAAGCAAGCAAATAATATCATTGATGGCCAACGCGGACATAATACCGCTCGATAAGATAGTAGCAAAAAGCAGTTGCTTTTTGCTATTGACTCGTCGACATACCGCTTCTCCCACCCATTCGAAGAAGCCCGCTATTTTTAAATTAGCAACAACGATCATCATAGAAAATAAAATTATAATCGTTTTAAAGTCAATAGCGGCAGTTGCTTCCGAAAAAGACATAACTCCTGTTCCGATAGTCGCAACTGCTCCAATGATAGCTGCACCAGCTCGATCCACTCGGAATATCGGGCTTTTTCCCAATGTAAATATTACGAGTACTGCGGCCAATATTATTCCTGCCCATACAATCTCTATCCTATATTCCATACATACGCCACCTTAATTACACATCTTAGCTTCCATCCGGACAGAAAGCTCATACAAATAAAAAAAAAAATTTTGTTTTCTCCTCACGTATTTATATTTTTACATTTATGGTATATTTTAGAAGGGGTTCTTGCGCTTATGTAGAAAATTAATGATAGATTATATGTGAGGTTAAATTATGAGATTAATAAAAAATGAGTTATTTTTAAAACTTTTCATGTCTAACCCCTGTCCTATGGCGATTAGTGAAATAAGTGACGGCACATATATTGAGGTAAATGATGCGCTACTTGCTACCCTGAGTTACTGTAAAGAAGAGGTTATTGGAAAAACGCCGCTGGAATTAGGCATATTTTTGGATAGTATTGATCGCCAAAAAATGTTGCAGCTACTTAACGTGCATGGATATTTTAAGAGTTTTAAAACTTTCGTTAGTTGTAAAAATGGCAACATCTTAAACGCAGTCTTCAATGGGGAATTTATTACGATTGAAGGTAGACCTTATCTATTGACTGTAATGAATAATATCACAGTCAAAAAACAGTATGAACAAGAATTTATTCGTTTGGAAAATCTAAATTTAATCAGCCAGATGTCAGCAGGAATAAGCCATGAAATTAGAAATCCCATAACAACGGTGCGGGGTTTTTTGCAATTTTTTATGAGAAAACCAGCATATGCTCATCATCAAGATTATTTCGAGCTAATGATAAGTGAATTAGATAAAGCCAATTCAATCATAACAAATTTTTTGTCCATAACAGAAAGTGATCCGTTACATTCCCAATATATTGTACAAGATTTAAAGAAACTGCTTGAACGAATACAACCTTTACTAGAGACCAACGCACTAGAAAAACATAATCGACTGCACTATTGCATTGCAGACACGCCGGTAATACTTATCAATGAAATGGAAATTCGTCAAATGGTCTTTAATCTTGTCCAAAATGGGTTTGATGCAATGCCTATGGGGGGTACTCTTACCCTTAAAACCTTTAGCCAGGATCGGCATGTTGTTTTAGTCGTTCAAGACCACGGGACAGGTATTGATGAAACGATCTTAGATAAGCTTGGCACGCCCTTTCTAACCACCAAGGACCACGGGACAGGTCTGGGATTGGCAGTGTGTTATGGGATAGCCCATCGCCATAACGCTAAAATCAACGTAAACACAAGCTCGCATGGTACAAGCTTCGAAGTCCACTTCCCCATATATCAGACTGGCTCATAAAACTTAAGTGAACTTTATCCACATATCTGTCATCAGTAGTTATCCACAGACAAAAAGCTTGTATTTGTAGCCTCATTAACTCAATCAAACTCTTTTTCCACAATAACGCTCTAAGTTATCCACATTTTAAGGCGTTTTGTTGATAACTTTGTTGATAACTTTGTTGTTGTGGATAGATAAAAAAAGCGTGACATTACGTCACGCTACCGGGCGGCTCCAATCTACATGCACGCCCGTTTTTTCCCACATCCGGGTAAGTACTGTTTTCATATTATCCACACTCTCTGCCGGCCTGATGGTTACCTCTTTGAAATCAAGCAATCCTTCACCAGGTACCCTGATACGATGTGCGGATGCCAGATACGATTCAATGATCTGGTGGGTAACCGCATTATCAAAAACGACCTTAATTGTTTTGCTTGCTTGTTCATATTCCACATAACCAATCTCATCATTATATTGAACTGCAACTTTAAAGCTTTCCTGCAAGAATATCGCCCCTCTTCTTGAAACAAATTATTTCCACTGCCGCCAATATTATACGACGATTTGTCAAATCCCGCTACACAAGTTTTACTCAACTCGCCGGTAAAGAGGTGTAAAACGCTGTTCAATACTGATATCTGGCTCCTGCCCGTTCTTCTGGGCCTGAGCAAAGAATTCCATCTGACAGGTAATCGCTTTACCCCGTTTGTCAACCCGTCGATAGGTACCATCTTTTTTCATACTATACGCCTTTTGGTTGTCACTGAGTGTCATATCCAATATCCTCTTAATCCGCACGATATGGCCAGAATCTTCAATTGGGAAAAAGAGTTCAACACGTTCATTGAGGTTACGTGGCATCCAATCGGCACTTGATAAGAAAATCCGTTCGTCGCCGCCGTTGCCAAAATAAAAGATACGATGGTGTTCAAGAAACCTCCCGACAACGCTGCGTACAGAAATATTCTCGCTTACTTCCGGCACACCTGGCCGGAGCACACAGATGCCGCGAACAATAAGATCAATTTTAACACCGTGGCAAGAAGCCTCATACAGTTTGAGAACAATGTCTTTATCCACAAGTGAGTTCATCTTGGCAATAATTCGTCCGCTTTTACCGGCGTTGACAAATGCAATCTCACGGTCGATAAGTTCTTTGATTTTTTCGCGCAGTCCAAGCGGTGCCACAACAATTTTATTCCATACCGGTGGATCTGAGTAGCCTGACAGCACATTAAAGAAGGCGGAAGCATCAGCGCCAAACTGATCGTTAGCTGTAAACAGCCCCATATCTGTGTATATTTTGGCAGTAGTGTCATTGTAGTTACCGGTACCCATATGGACATAGCGTTTAATGCCGTCTTGCTCCTGCCGTACCACTAATATCATTTTAGCATGCGTTTTTAGCCCAACCAGGCCATAGATAACGTGACAACCCGCTTCCTCCAGGCGTTTGGCCCATATGATGTTGTTTTCCTCATCAAAACGGGCTTTTAATTCTACCAGTACTGTAACCTGCTTACCATTTTCAGCAGCTTGCGCCAAGGCTCTTACAATCGGCGAGTTGCCACTGACCCGGTATAGTGTTTGCTTGATAGCCAGTACCTGGGGATCCTCCGCAGCCTGAAGCACAAAATCTGTCACTGTTTGAAAGGATTCATAGGGATGATGTAAGAGGATATCGCGCTCCCTGATCGCATCAAACAAATCAGTTACACCTATCAGCTCCTGCGGCGTTTGGGGCGACACCGGCGTATGTTTTAGGTGCCCGAGGCCGTGGAAATCACTGAACTTAAAAAAGCAGGTGGTATCCAGTGGTCCAGGTATTTCGTAGATGTCCTGCTCGTCAATATTCAAGTTGCATACCAACAGCTCACGTAACGGTCTGTTACTGGTTTTGCCAATCTCCAGGCGCACGGCTTGGCCATGTTTCCGCTGACGCAGCGACTTTTCAATCTCCGCCAAGAGGTCCTCGGCATCCTCTTCATCAATGGAAAGGTCGGAATTTCTGGTTATGCGAAAGGGCACAACATCTTTTATCGTATAGCCGTGGAACATATGTCCGCAATAGTGTTTGATAATATCTTCAAGAAAAACAAACTGGCGTTTAGCACCGTTGCCAGGTGCCTCTACAATCCGCGGCAATACTGCCGGAACCTGAATAACAGCAGCACAATCATCGCCCTTCTCCCGGCACAAAAGAACAGCAAGATTTAGACTGCGATTAGCCAAAAAAGGGAACGGATGTCCGGCATCCACTGCCATAGGGGTAATGACCGGAAAAATGGTATTTTTGAAAAAATTCTCAATCCACTCTAGCGTCCCCTCATCCAGGCTGGCAATATCACAAAAACAGATATCGACTTTTTCCAATTCAGCCTTGATATTTTTTAAATACCGATATTCCAGTTTAACCAGTTCATGAGCATCCTCGGTAATGCAGACTAATTGCTGCCGCACTGACAATCCAGCAGCATCAACTTTATTAACTCCGCTTTCCAACTGGTGTTTGAGGCCTGCTACCCGAATCATAAAAAACTCATCCAGATTAGAGCTGGTAATAGCAAGAAAGGTAAGACGTTCTAACAGTGGCTTATGTTTAACATCGGCTTCTCCCAATACACGCCGGTTGAACTTAAGCCAGCTCAATTCTCTGTTAAAGAAATAATCAGCATTATCATGTATCTCACAGCTTTTGGCGTTTGCCATTGTTATCACCCCGCTCGTCTGATTAATATCGCCTTTATCCCAAAAACATCTTCAAAAAAGCCAGCCTTATCAGCAAAGTTCCACCCCTCTAAGGACATATCTTCCCTGCTGGTTACTGTAATGATTAACTCATCCCCGCGCAAGGTAACTTCTGCCTGACTAACTTTTTGGCGATGGCTGCGGTCAATCGCATCAGCCAATCGAATAATAGCTGAAAGCTTGGACACAGCAACCTTTTGATCAGGTGTCAAGTAAGCAAAGTTGGCATCTGCGTCAGAGGGTACACCTTTGGAATGATAATAAGCAATATTGGCTATTTCATGTCTTTCCGCTTTAGAAAAGCCCAAAATGTCTGAGGATATGATTAATCGGTAAGAATAGAAATAGTGCCGCCGTAAATTTACATGTTTTCCAATGTCATGGAGAATGGCGGCTACTCTCAATAATTGCCGATGGCGCTCACTCAAACCATGAATCCGTGCTAGTTTATCAAATAGCAGCATAGACCACGTTTCCACAGCAGCCGCATGCGTTGGATCATAGTAGTATTTTTTGCTTATCTCCCAACATAGACTTATGATCTGGCTATCGATAAGTTTCTGATGGGCATGCGATGTTTTTTCAGAAATATGTTTAATAATAACACCGTCAGCAAACTGATCACTTAAGACAACAATTTCTTCCGGGCCTGTCAGCGATATAATCTTCTTATAGAGCACGATAGTCGGCAATACGATCTCAGCCTTATTTTCTGTTAAGCGATAAGTTGTTATTAGCTGCGGCAGGTTGAGCGAGCTTACTTGTTTATACAAATTGTTAAACTCAGATAAGCTGACAAAGTTAATCCGCCCCGATTCTTTGCCCAGCATTTTTAGCAGCAGTTTAGTTTCCGGGCCTGATAATACCAGACGCTTGACATTATGCTGGCTCATTTCCGTTTCTACCGGTTCGATTGTACTGCCAATATATTCCGACAACGCTTGCTGGAAATGGGCAGAGTCACGTTGGTTTTTATCAAAGCTTTCTTTGATGCGGAGCGCTCCAATATGCATATTTTGCTGATATCTGAGATTGCCCTCTTTGTATAGCGTAAACCCAAGACCACCTGAAGAAATATCAACAAACAGCATGCCATCCTGGGAATTGAGCAGGCCACGGTCATTAACTGTCTTAACCAATGATACATATTTATAAAATATTTCCTGAGGCATATCAACAACCTCAACATTTAGACCAGTCTTTACCTTGATCTGATCAATAATATAAGGCTGATTTTGTGCTTCCCGAATAGCCGTAGTGGCTACAAGGCGGTAATCGCGCACTCCATATTCGCCAAGCAGACGGCGGTACCCTTTCAAAAGTTCACAAATCTCGCTTACGGCACCAAAACTAATACGCCCGGTTTTAAATGTCTCTTCACCCAGCATTACCTGGCGATAACTCTGTTCTATAATTTTGACGTCATCCATGTTGGTATATTCTACTATCTGGATACCAATTTGTTCTGAGCCGACATGAATGGCGGCAAACCTGTCAGGTGCATGTCTGCCCATATAGAACCCCCTATCGTGCCTTGATTATAATATGATATTGTATTCCTATCTTCGACGATTAGAACAAAAATCCTGTGTTTCGCTTATGAGTTAATACTAAATTAACTGCAAATTAACACAATCTTAAATGAAAAACAGATAGTTATGCTGTAATAAAGCAAAAAAAATTTCTTCACAATAAATATGAGCAGGATTTTGAAAAAAAAAACGAAAAACAGTAGTAATCTTTTACATGAGAGTAGTTAGGAGCTGAACATTTTGACCGAACGGGTAGCAATCATTGATTTAGGCTCGAATTCGGCCCGCCTGATTGTGATGACTATTTATCATAATGGCGCGTATAATCTAGTATATAACCAAAAAGAAACCGTCCGGTTGAGCGAAGGTATGACTGAAACGGGTATACTCACCCGTGATGCTATGTGGCGCGCCGTTGGCACGCTAAAGGTCTTTGCTCATATGTGTGAACTGGTGAAGGTGGATAAGATCCTGGCAGTAGCCACTGCCGCGGTACGCAATGCGAAAAATGGCGCAGAGTTTATTGATTTAGTACACCAGCATACTGGTATTCCCCTTAAAGTGATTAGCGGTGAGAATGAAGCCCGTTTTGGCTATACTGGTATTATTAATACGATTGATATTGAGGATGCGCTGCTTTTTGACCTGGGAGGCGGCAGCACTGAAATAACATTAGTTAAAAACCGCCAATCGGTTAAGGTCTTTAGTATCCCATTTGGCGCTGTCAATCTTACAGAAAAATTTGCTTCTCAGGATAAAATAAGTGAATCGCAATTAACAGCCATGCGGGAATATATTGTGAATCATCTGGAAAAGCTACCTTGGCTTAAGCGGTTAGGGCTACCCCTTGTAGGTGTAGGCGGTACTGCCCGTAATATTGCCAAAATGGACCAAAAACGTAAAAACTATCCCTTTCCCAAGGTGCACAATTACCGATTTGGTCTAATGGCCTTTGAGGAGTTATGGCGGGAATTGACTAAGACCAGTTTGACCCAACGCCGCAAATACCCCGGTCTCAGCAGTGAACGCGCCGACATTATTATCGCTGGAACCACCATTGTTAAATCACTGGCAGATATATCACAAGCCACCAACATAATGGTCAGCGGGTGCGGCGTCCGGGAAGGAATGTTTCTGGAGTATTATTTATCCAAACAACAGTCTTCAGTCATTATTCCTGATATTCTGCTGCACTCCACCCGTAATATGCTGTTATTCTACAAGGGCAATGAACCCCATGCCGATCATGTCGCTAAGCTGGCAGATACTATGTTTGAAAAATGGCAGCCCATTTTACGCCTTACCAGTCGTGACCGGCATCTCCTTCGGGTAGCCGCCTTACTGCATGATATTGGCATTACCATCAACTACTATGATCATGCCCGTCATAGCGCCTATCTTGTTGAAAATGCCCGGCTATTCGGCCTGACTCACCGCGAACAAATGCTTGTTGCAGTTGTGGCTGGCTGGCATAATGGACCAGCCGCTAAATACGTCCGCAACAAAATCTATAACGAATTTCTCGATCAACACAACTGGCAAACCGCCCGCAAGCTGGCGCTTTTACTGGCACTGGCAGAAGGTTTGGAAACAACCCAGCTTGGCTTAGTGCAAGATGTTGAACCATCCATCACTGGCAATCAAGCTTTGCTCAAGCTAATCACCAGTGATCCTGTCAGTATCGAACGCCAGGCAGCATCCGCGCACCGCAAATGGTTCAAAAAAGAGCTGGGATTTGAACTGATTATTGAGTAAGTAAACAAAGGAGGGCGTTATGGTTTCGTCTTTGACCACTTCCACCTCAGGCCTTATCCTTTTAATCAGGTTTGTACGGGAAGTATTTCCGCTTGTAGACAGAGAGCTTGCTTGTTGGCAGGATTATGCATCCACACATGGCATGCGCGAACTATCAGAGCAAGCACTTGCCAGTATCCGCACAAAAAAATTTCATTGCCAGGGCGGCAGTGTCTATAGTTTATATAAAGGCATGCCTACTGGTGATTTTGTCCGGCTGGTAGTCGCATTACAAACCATCAGCGATTACCTTGACAATCTCTGTGACCGGGCCGGCATTGCCGACGAAGCGGCCTTTCGCCAACTGCATCTGGCTATGACTGATGCCCTTGACCCGGCTCGGCCATTAAGCGATTATTATGCCGCCTATCCGTATAAAGACGACGGTGGTTATTTACAGGCGCTTGTCACGACTTGCCGCCGGGAAATTGCTAAACTCCCCTCTTACTGTCTAGTTAAACCAGAGGCACTGCGCCAAGCCGGATTATACAGCGAGCTTCAAACCTATAAACATCTTGACCACCGGGTACGGGAACAAAAAATGCTGACCTGGATTAATCCCCACCTGCCTCACTATCCAGATATTACCGCCTGGGAATTTGCCGCTGCCACTGGTTCAACCTTAGGGCTGTTTATGTTATGTGCAGCCGCTCATAATCCCAACCTCACCGCAAGCGAGGCTGAGACAATTGGTCATGCCTATTTTCCCTGGATAAATGGTCTGCATATTTTGCTG
This sequence comes from Sporomusa sp. 246TCP1, assembly GCF_057319775.1. Taxonomy (NCBI): domain Bacteria; kingdom Bacillati; phylum Bacillota; class Negativicutes; order Selenomonadales; family Sporomusaceae; genus Sporomusa; species Sporomusa sp. 246TCP1. Next base: position 4,673,621 of record NZ_CM170492.1, read on the forward strand.
GACTATTTTATTGATGAAGCCGAAGACCGTCAGGGCGGCGACCTAAACTTTGTCTCTTACTATGGGAGTAGTCAGGAAACCCTGTCACGACTGACTCTTTTTGTTCACCAAGCCCGTTCACAAGCCAATTTGCTGCCAGAAACAGCTTTTGTTCGAACCGTGGTTGACGGTTTATTAGCTATGTACCTGTCTGATCCCAAAACTGCGCCACCTACAGAACGCGCTATCCGCGACAGCCTGCTGCACTCGGCTGGTTGGTATCCCCGGCTTATGTATGGTCTCTGCCGCTTGCTACGGAAAAAACATATGCTATAAATAGCAGCATCGCTTTAGTATTTCTATAGCTCAGCCTGTCCGGCAGCCTTAATAATGGCCAGGGCCAGCTCACCAATAGTATAGAGATCTTCCTCCTTAATGAACTCTTCAGTGGTATGCACTTTAGACATACCTGTACCGAGTACGGCTGTCGGAATACCATAGCTATTAAAGAAGTTAGCATCACTGCCGCCGCCAGTTGCCTTAATTACTGGTTTGAGCCCAATACTTTCGGCAGCCTGACAAGCCAGTTGTACAACAGGTGTTGTCTCTGGCAAGACATAAGCATCATATTCTTTGGTTACATTGACTTCTGCTTTGCCACCGGCAGCCTTAACGGTTTCTTCAAATACCTGGCACATATGCTTTGTTTGAGCGGCTAATTTTTCCATGTTACGGCTACGGGCTTCAGCCAGAATTACCACTTTATCAGGCACAATGTTCGTGGCTGAGCCTCCTTGGATCGTGCCGATATTGGCCGTGGTTTCTGAATCTATACGACCATCGTTAATTTGGGCTAAGGCTTTGCCTGCCAATATGACAGCATTTACGCCTTCTTCAGGTGCAACGCCAGCATGGGCTTTCTTCCCATAAATGTTAATCTCCAGCCTATTCTGACCAGGAGCCATGGTGACAATCTCCCCCGGTGATCCCCCTGAATCCAGCGCATAACCAAAATCGGCTTGAAGTAATGCCGGATCAATACTTTTGGAACCCTTGAGACCGCCTTCTTCGGCAACTGTGAAAATGATCTGGATATTGCCATGAGGAATATTTTGTTCTTTAATCACGCGAAGGGCTTCCAGGATAGCCACTACCCCAGCTTTGTCATCAGAACCAAGGATGGTATCACCTGTCGAAGTAATGATGCCGTTTTTTAAGACAGGCTGAATATTGCCGCAAGGTTCTACGCAGTCCAAGTGAGCGGTAAAAATCAGGCTAGGTGCGCCTGCCACTGTACCGGTAAGAAAGGCCAGCACATTGCCGCAATTACCGCCAATTTTGCTACCGGTATCATCTTCTGACACCTCCATAGATAAGTCAGCCAGTTTTTTCTTAATAACATCAGCCACCTGCCGCTCTGCGCGGGTAGGACATGCAATCCGTACCAGTTCATAAAATTCATCAAGTATCCGTTTCCGGCTAATCATTTACATCCCTCCTGTATATTTAGTGCTGCACCCAGTTATATTAATGTTACGTCTGACATTAGCATTTGTAGAAAGGGTGCTCCTCATGTCAAAAACAATTGCGTTAGCCCACTATAATGACAAACTGGCTAACGAACTTTCCGCCCAGGGCTTCCGGGTAGTAGACAGTTCGCACCTTGGCCGTCCAGGTCAAGCAGCTGACGCTTATTTATATACCAGCTACCATCCTGATACAGATACCTGGGCTGGAACTCAGGCTGAGCACGCAGACATTACTGTGGGTAATTACCATTATACCGTAACTGATCACCCGTCCACTATGCTGCTCAATATTACCGGTCTAACTACCGACCAGATTACCGATAAACTTCGTCATCGTTTGACCCGTTGTTCCCGGCTATAATCTATATGCAACGTGGTAAAATTTCTTGCTACTTTCGTTGCCGCGCTATCATGGAGCGTCCACGGGTAACAGCAGCTTCACCAAAGCGCTCCTTTACCTTGTCAATAGCTTGAGCAACAGCAGCAGCCTTTTCATCGCCCTGGTCAAAAAGAGACATCTGTACCCCTGCAGCCACTAAGCTGCTTACTGTAACTCCCAATAGCCTTACCCCCTCATTTAATGCAATCTTGCTTACTATCTCTTCAGCAACATGGTAGAGCGTCTCGTCAAGGCTGGCGGCTACTGCCAATGTCTGACTGCGGGTAATCGTGCGAAATGAAGCAAACCGAATCTTGATTGTTATCGTTCGACTACTTAACTTTTGCCGTCTGAGCCGCCAGCCAATCTTCTCCACCTGGGACCATAACTCGGTCTTGAGATCCTCCAAGGACGTAAGGTCTTTGGTAAAAGTAACCTCTTTACCAATTGACTTGGGTTGCCACTCAGAATCTACTAGGCGGCTATCCTGACCATTTGCCAACTGATACAAAGTATGTCCAAGTTGTCCACAGTGTTTAGCAAGCAACTCCGGCTCAGCCTGTGCCACTTGCCCGATGGTCTTGAGTCCTAACTTAATCAGAATCTGTGCTGTTGTCTTACCTACTCCCCATAACCGGTTAACAGGCATATTGACTAATATATTATGGATCTCTTCCGGACGGATAACCATTAACCCATCCGGTTTATTCATATCTGAAGCCAGTTTGGCTAAAAACTTATTCGGAGCCACTCCGGCGGAGGCAGTAAGATCAAGCTCAGCTTTAATCCTCGCCTTAATTTTGACGGCAATATCAACCGGGCTGGAAAATAATCCCTCCATGCCAGTGACATCAAGAAAGGCTTCATCAAGGGACAGCGGCTCCACCAGGGGCGAGAAGTCGGCAAATATATGTAATATTTCTTGCGAAACCCTGCTATATTTCTCATGGTCAGACGGCAAAAAAATGCCTTGGGGACAGCGCCGTCTAGCCTCAAGGGACGACATAGCCGAATGAACTCCGAATTTACGGGCTTCATACGAGGCAGTGGCTACAACGCCTCGCGGCCCTGTGCCTCCGATTATCACCGGACAGCCCCGCAGTTCAGGATTGTCCCGTTGCTCAACTGCTGCAAAAAAAGCATCCATATCTACATGAATAATCCAGCGCTGCATAAGCTCACCTCATTTCCGTTTTGGAACATATGTTCTTCTTAATTGTACACCAAACTACTGAGTGGAATCAACACAGCTATTGATTTACTCTTTCCTAATAGCTGTTTATATGCTACACTAATAAGTAGAAATAAGGAGGATTGACGCATGAAAATAAGCTTAGTCCTATTTGTTTTTCTGATTACACTGCTACAGCCTGTATCGGCTCAGATAGCACCTATTCTTTGGTCCGAATCTATACATACTAAGTCAAAGCCAACAACTGAGTGGCTCAATGTAGATCATTATATAATTTTCAAATCAGACCGCACCCTTTCATTGGATCTGACAGATCATTCACCGATAAAGACCATTATCCTGCGTCCAGATACTAACCCTTCTGCATATTGGGAAAAGAAATCTTTTTTATTTACTATTGAATTATCTGATAAAACAAAAAAATATATTGATATTCCTTTTGGCGAACATAAGTTTAATTAAGCAAAAGTAAAAGAAGTCCGCGGCGGCTGAGCACCGTCAGGACTTCTTTTTTTTACTTTTCAAAGTATCGTACAGTACTATCAAGGATGTCGGCAGCCATGTCAGCACCGGCCCATTGATTGACATTGACCAATTCTACATCAAAAGTTATGTTGTCCAACTTAATAAACGGCACCAAAGCATGGTTTGTTTGCAGAAATGTCGGAGCAGCAAAGGTATGTACTATGGTTTGCCGGCCACTGGCTTGCTGCTGTTTGCCATACTGGTCAAAAATTCCCTGCACAGTATCCAGGCAATTTCCCGCTTCATCATAAATAAAACTATATTTAGGCTCTACACTCACCTGTATTGGCTCATCATCCAGTCCAGCCTGCTCCTTGGCTTGTTTAACCCAGACTTTATCCACATTAACTTGAACGTTACTGACAACTGGCTCCCATATTTCACCGGTAATTGGTTGAGTAAGTTCATATAATAGAATACCCGCATTAGCTGCCATGTCTTTAATATCCTTCTGATACACCGGTTGGGTTACGATGACCCCCATAACCTGTCCTGGTATATCCCGGAGCATCCGCAAAAAAACAAACAATTCTGCCAAACTTGCCTGCTCTTTGGCCTGAATAACAGCCTTATAGGTAAGATCTCCATCAGTAAATTCCCAATACACATCAGCTTCATGAGTTGAGGTCCTGCCTTCAATTACAGCATTGTATTGAATCTTACAAGTTTCAACAGTATCTACGCCAGCAATGGCTTCGTACATCTCGCGAACGGCTTGTTGATAAATAGTTAGGTTTGTCAAAATACCACCACCATACTTATAAATTCATCAATCTGTTTTACCATCATTTTCTCAGTATATTATTCTATACTTGGCCGGTATACCTCTCGCCGCAACGTAGCACTGCGATTAAAGCCGCCAGGCTCAGCCCGCCCGGCCTCACGGGAAAACTGCTCGGTTTTCGCGCTAAGATTATCCAGATAATGCAACAGCTCGGCCTCCAACAACATTGGTTCCACCGGACTGCCCCACTCGGCCTGACCATGATGAGAAAGAATACAATGCTTAAGCATTAACCCAAGTTCCGGCGCCAAGCCCACTTCCTGGCAGGCGTGTTCCAGCATCTCCATACCCAGTGAAATATGCCGCAACAACTTCCCCTCTCTGGTAAAGCCTATGCCCATACCAAACGCATCCACCTCAATCTCTCGCACTTTGCCAATATCATGAACCAAGGCAGCCGCCAGGAGAATATCCCTGTTTATCTTGTCATTGCGGTTACAATGGTCCAAGGCAGCTGCGGCCACCTCAAGAGTATGTGCAAGCAAACCGCCAATATACGCATGATGGTTCTTGACAGCGCCTGGATGTCGCTTAAACTTTTCGGCAAACGGCTTGTTGGTATCAAAGATAGCGATTAACAAGTCCCGCAGCCCTTCCTGCCTGATACTAGCAATAATAGCCGTTAACTCACTAACCATATCATCAATCTTCCGGGGAGCCATCATGCCCAAACTTTGCAATGCTTGATCAATTTCCACTGGTGATGGTGCATACCCACCAACAATTGTCAGCTGCGGGCTGTCTTTAAAAAAATCTAACATCGCTTCCAGCCGCAGTATTCCATTTTGCTGAAACAGCATTGCACTATCACCAGATATATCCCAATACTTAGCAGGTACCTCAAAACTGTGGTCACTAATGAGGCAATCCCCGTAAGACTTACCATTTCTTGCTGTTTTAACTTCAAACCGCGAAATCCGGTAAATGCCCACTACCTTAAATCCCTTTGGGTTCTTAACTAATTCCCCCAGTGTCATCCTGTTCCCCTCCACCAATAAGCTTCCTCTCCTTATGATAATCTCATAGAAAATTCTCCTGAGTACTGGCAAAATCCTTTATTTTAAAGAAAACACGCTTATTCCGGGCCTTGACAACCCCATGTTTCCCCTATCCTGCCAAGATCTTGCACACATTTCAGGCTTACCAGCAATATATTGTAACAAGAGTAAAAGGAGGTTTTCAGATTGGCTTCTTATGACAAAATGGTAAAGTACCTGGTAGAAAAGCTTCAGCTTGCCCTGGCACCACTTGAGCAAATTGCCAGAAACCAAAGCATTCTGGTAGCACAGAACAAACAGATGATTGATTTATTAGCACAACTTAACGGCAACCGGGAAACGCCCACCGAGCCGGAACAATCAACGGCTAAAGAAAGCCAGGATATTACACTTTAACTATATCAAAATTTCTTTCTCTTTATGCTAGCTGACTTGACAGCATCACCAAATTATGAGAAATTTTAATAAAACACTAAGGAGTATCCCATGAAAACAAACGCAACTTTGGAAGAAACATGCTCTATCTGCAAAGGATCAGGCAAAATTGGAACCGAGCCTTGTCAAACTTGCCAGGGAACAGGAACTGTTCTTAATGAAAAAGGGAAAGAAATCCTCAATTTCTTACGAAACAGTATTCGTATCTCCGAACATTGACTATCACTGCCTGAGGCAGAAAAACAGCCGTCCTACCCGGAGCGGCTGTTTTTCTGGATTAATTTAAAGAAAACATTACTGGCTCTACTTAAAAATTGCTGAGATCGAACTGCAAAACGTGTAAATAGTTAACAAGGCTGTGAAAATCACAATAGGATTATGGCGAAATCGAAGCAAACTAGCCCTCACCTCACTCTTTACTAAGCTAGTTTATACTATTCCCAACTTACCCTCTTGTTAAACCAATTATTCTCCAAAATTAATCATGCCACATACATAGTATTTATTTTCTCACGCTATTTTATCTGAAACCCAAAGCCAGCTACCCTTCCGATGAAGTTACAACCTCAGTTGAAGCTAAATTCCACTTGATACACACAAGCTGTCTCGCCTTGTGAAATTCGACAATCAGGCGATCCAATTCCCTGCTAAGAGAAATGACATCAGGATCTTGCATATCGAATTTCTTCGCTACCACTAGGGCATTCAGCCGGACACGCATATCTTCAATCTTTAGTGCTTGCCGCATGCGTAACTCCCCCCTTTTGTCATTCGAGTATCTTACCTAACTTTATATGCAAAAAGCGCGCCAAAATGTGCGCGTTGCCTATACTATTTTTAAAATAGTCTTCCGGCACCCCGGCAAGGCGCACTGGTCTTTCATAAATTTATGCAGATCCGGTGGCAATAGCGACAGGTTTTTCCTCAACTCAGACTATAAATTACAAATTTCATACAAAAATTGCATAGTAACGCAATTTTTGTATGAAATTTATAGTACTCACCTATGTAGTAAGACTATCTTATAACCGGCGTCTCATAATGCATGCCTGTTTCGCCTTTTCAAAATCAACAATTAGACGATTCATCTCATCACTTAGCGAGATGAGATCAGCGTCTTGCATATTAAAGCCCTTCGCCAACACTAGTTCACCCAGTCGAGTCCGAGCATCTTCGATTTTTAATTCCTGCTCTTGTAAATTTTCCATTCATGCCATCCTCACTTTCACGTTTTTTTCCAGTTACTCACGCCGCCTGCCACACCTGTCATCAAAAATGCTTACTGCTTAGCGTAGAGTGACACTTTATTATCTATCCGTAAATGTATGAATGATAACCAGATCAAAATGTGTCCGCACCTACCAACTACTAATGCAAAAAGCGCGCCAAAATTGGCACGCTTACGAATTACTATTAAAATAATAGTATTACAACAGGCAAAACACAGTATCTTCGCCAAATTCACAGACCATATACTCAGCAGTAGCGTCAACGGTTCCGCTACACAAAAGTTTACAAAGCTACTATTTCTACCAAAAGTTGCAGTAAAATGAAGTTTTTGTATGAAGTTTATTTCACTAGATCCTACTAATTTCTTGCTTGATTCGCTTTTTTTCTAATCGATAAAACAAAGCCCGCAAGGAAATCCCCAGATATTTAGCTGCGGCTGCATGATTACCTTCACAGGCAGCTATGACTTCGTCAACGATATCATCACAGAAGCTCTTTAATGAATAGCCGCCAGACGGAAAGGGTAGCACTAGTTGTTGCTTGGCCGCATCAGTACCCAGTACTTGGTTGAATGCCTGGCTGCGGCTTTCCTCCCCCAATAAATGTGAGAGATGATTCACTTGCAATTCTTCCGCATCATAAGCAAAGGCAACATATTCAATAACATTTTTTAGTTCTCTTATATTTCCCGGCCAAGGGTATTCGGTCAATCGTCTTGCCGCCGCAGGAGCTATATGGTGAAACCGTTTCTTTTTTTGCCGTGCAGCATCAAGCAGGAACGCGTTCGCCAGCGGCACAATTTCGTCTTTTCGCTCTCGCAGCGGTGGTACTTTGACATATCCGACCTTCAGGCGATAATAAAGATCCTGGCGGAAAGCACCATTCTTAACTTGTTCCTCAAGTAAACTATTAGTAGCACAAATAATCCTGATATCAATTTTAATCTTTTTCAGTCCGCCAACCCGGTAAAACTCTTTTTCCTGAAGTACCCGCAGCAATTTTGCCTGCAAATTAAGCGGTATTTCCCCAATCTCATCAAGGAATAGTGTCCCGTTTTGCGCCATATCGAATTTGCCTTTCGCCCCCTGAGCCGCACTGCCGGTAAAGGCGCCGGCCTCATATCCAAACATTTCACTTTCAAACAGGGAAGGCGTCAAAGCACTGCAATTGATAGCAACAAACGGTCTATTTGTTAATTCATCTATTTTTACACCATAGTGGATGGCTTTGGCTATAACTTCTTTACCAACACCCGTTTCCCCTTGAATAAGCACCGGGATTGACCTATCTGTATGAAACTGCTGCGCCTGCTCCAGCAATTGGTGAGTGCTTTCCCCAAAAACCCCCACTTGACCGATGATTGACTCTGCCAAAACCTTCTTAACGGTAGAGAGTTCGCGCCTAGTTGCCTCAGTTGCCGCACAGACTTCATCCTGGAAACGATCAGTTAGCTTTTTATTTTCCCGCAACAAGGCCTGATGCTCAGCAACCCGGTCAATTGTAAGTGCCAGTTCCTGCGCATCAACCGGCTTTTGCAGATAATCATAAACCCCGGCACGTAAAGCAGCTACAGCAGATTTTATATCCGCATATCCTGTAAAAAGAACAATATCGGTCCGCCAACTGTCTGGCAGTTGTTTGATGGCCTGCGCCAATTCAATGCCGGACATGCCCGGCATATTAATATCAGAAAGCACCATTGGATAGTCTGCATCAACAAGTTTAGCAAGCGCCGCAGCCGCATTAGAACACTCCGTAACCTCGCAATCGCTGTTTTGTAAAAGACGTTTCACCACTACTCTGCTGACCTGGTCATCATCCACCAGCAGTACTCGCATTTCTTGCTCCTCCTTGGTTTACATATAGTATCTAATACGCGAGACCTCTTGTAACTGTCTATTAATTCCAGTTGCTTTATCGACAAATATTATTATATCATTCCATAATAATACATACTTCTCTGCGACTGCCAATTTCCCTTTTATGTCTCTTGTCACCAGTCTATATTCTACAATAAAGTCCACATCTTGTATAAAACCGTTTGTCTCAAACGGATAATCGTTCATTCCAAGAACGCAATAATTTGACGAAATTCATTATTCATGGTATACTAAGTTTATATTTATTATTATTTACTGACGCTTAGTGATAATATTATAGTGTTTTTTAATCGCCACAAAATATATATGACTGAGTGTGACCTATCATATCCGCCTGTATTTTTCGAATACCCAGCCAAGGGTTTTTTTTTATGGAAAAAATGGTTTTTAGTCAGACTAGATAAGGAGAAAATATGAGACTATATCATTTTACTACAGCAAATAATCTGGAACAAATATTGGAGAACGGTTGTATTTACCAGTCAGCTGAAGGTGTCGTATGGTTAACTAAGAATAAAGAACTTGAAGCGCAAGAATGGGCTGGCGGAATTAATCCTACGATCAGAATAAGTGTTTCACTTCTCAATATATCGTATTTTGGCAAAAATGCACCACCGCAAAAAATCGTACAAGGTGCGGTGGATTGGTATACAACATCACAGGCCATCCCAAAGAAACTATGGGTTGATGTTGAATCGCTCAAAAACGGTCATTGGAGTATTTATAAAGGATTAAGCTATAAAAACAGGAAAAAATAAAGGCAAAGAAGGCTCCCGGGAAACCGGGAGCTTTCATGTCTTTATTACTCTGCTTACATTTTAATAGTAACACCAGCCATAAAATTGATTCCATCACCAGGGCAATCGTATGTTTCCCAGTAATCGGTATCAAAAATATTATTTACATGCAGATAATACTCAATATTTTTATTTTGCTGGTAGTTGAAATTAAGATCTACGGTGTGATAGCTGTCAAGTTTTTTATAGGTTTCATCGGGGGTTAGAATGTTGCCGAGGTAATGACCAAGGACGCTCGCCTGGAACTTGTCTACCATATAGGTTAAGCCGTAATTAACCGTGTTATGCGGCAGATCGGTTGATCTGGTTTCAACCCCTTTTGTGTCGGTATCCTTGGAATCCAGATAGGTATAATTAACAAAGCCCTTCAGTCGATTTGTAAAGGACCGATTATATTGCAATTCTACACCGTGTATATCTGTTTTGTTAATATTAATCCACGGGTCACTTTTAGTTAGTCTGTCGATGCGATCCGTGATTTTATTATTAAAAACGGCAATGTCCAGCGATGATTTCTCATCAAAATCGTGTTTCCAGCCTAATTCATAGTTTTTTGCCTTTTCAGGGTCAGGGATTGCCGCATTTTTAGAAATATTACCTTCCGCTTGTTTGGCGGTAGCAAAAATGTGCGACTTCCCTGCTGATAAACGTAAGGTATTTTGTTTATCCAGCTTATGGGTAATATTAAAAACTGGATCAGTAACACTATCGTCCACATCTTTGTTCCTCAGGAACGACTGTTTTACCTTGTCATGCCGCACTCCCAGTGTAAGCTCGGTTTTATCACCAAGTCTCAGATTATCCTGAAAATAATAACCAGTGCGTTTATCGGTACCACTATTAGTAACATTAAGGATGTCATCTGAGTCCCAGTCAATTTTGTTGTATTTTGTACCAAAGGTCATGGTATTATTCCGGTCAGTCTGTAGATCACCGGTAAATTCTATACCGTTTCCTTTGGACGTCCAGGTACTACTATACCAGATCGGATTGGTAGGAGTATTAATATGGCTGTCAGCGTTAGTTTTATTATATACCCACAGATCATTCCCATCTGTTACATGGTATAATTTTACATTATATTTAAACTTGTCACCGGCCCTTTGATCTAACTGCAAGGCAATATTCGTCTGCTTAAAATTCTTATATTTCCAGTCTTTTGTGGCGTATTCAATTACTTCTTTGCCCTTTTGGAACACCCCGGTGCCGACCCCCTTATCTCCGGACCAGGTAGTATTAGCGGTAGTTTCCTGACCGGTAATTTGGTCAATGCCATTAGATATTTCACGGTCTGTATTCATATAGTAGCCGCTTAATGTCAAATCAGTATCTTTGTTGAGATTCCATTTGATTTTACCGTTGAAATAATCTGTATCAAATTCAGTATTGCTCAATTCCCTATTGCCTTGTTTTTTACCAGCGGTTGCGTAGTAACTGGCCTTGCTGTCACTGCCGCTGTATGAGATATAGTTATCAAAACTACTATGTGAGCCGCCTGATAGATTAAGATTGAATTGTCCAGGGCCTTTTCCCGTTTTTGTAGTAATTAAAATAATGCCGCCCTTATAATCTGTCCCGTATTGTACAGGACCAGGTCCTTTAATGATCTCAATCTTCTCAATATTGTCAGCAGGTATGTTTTCCAAATTAGAGGCAGAGTTTGAAGCAATGCCAGACAAAGGAAATGCCGGCATGCCGTCGATGTAGACTTTTGTCTGGTCAGTTGCGGCACCACGGATGCGGGCCAGACGAGCTTTTTTATCGCCAGTAACGATATTCAACCCTGGGACCATCTTAATTGCCTCGGCCAGATTGGTTGCGCCCATCTCTTTAATTTTTTCAGCGGTAATGACCTCTGTCGTTACCAGATAGTCTTTTAATACTGTCGAATGGACTTGCACTTCATCAAGAGTAGCTTCATTGGAATCATCTGCCCAAGCAAGATTGAATGGACTTAAGACACAAACAAAAACCGCCGATGGAATAACCATTTTTTTTAAACTCTTTCGCATACGATAACTCCCTCTCTCCTTAATAATTTTGCGCGGTTGGCTTTATATTATCGGGTTACACCCGTAACTTCCACTTATTGCTATCATTTCACGCTAGCAGCGGCACACAAACCTTCATCAGTTTCGACACCCCGTCGTCAATTTCGACGATCTTGACCTTGGTTGTATACAGATCACTTAGAATACTGTCAGTTACAACCTCTTCCGGAGTACCTATAGCAGTGATTTTACCGTTTTTCATAATCAATACTTTGTTGCATAACAAAAAAGCATGATTGGGAAAATGGGAGGTCATAATAATTGAGTAACCCTGTTTTGCCAGCCTGTCGATGACGCGCAGTATCCGAACCTGGTTCCCATAATCAAGGCTGGATGTCGGCTCATCCATAATTAATAACCCCGCACGCTGCGTCAATGCGCGGGCAATGAGTGTCAGTTGCCGCTCACCGCCACTGATACGACTAAATAAACAATCTGACAAATGGGCTATACCCAGTTCTGAGAGCGCCGCTTCCGCCAAGGCGTAATCTTCATCAGTCGGAACCGCAGTAAAGCCCACATGCGGCGTACGTCCCATAACAACCATATCCAGCACCCGGTGCGGAAATACTGTTGTTGCCGCCTGCGGTACATACGCCAGGTCGCTAGCCAGCTCTCTTGCTGGTATGGAACCGATTTTGCGCCCTCTAATCTTGATACTGCCTGTCCGCACCGCGGCAATCCCCAGCAAACACCGCAGCAACGTGGTTTTGCCGGCGCCGTTTGGCCCTAGAAGACAAACAACGTCTCCCTTAGCGACGGAAAAAGAAAGATCTGTAAGCAAATCGCCAGCCGATGGGTAACCAAAACTGATATTCTCTACCGCAAGCAAGTTTATCCCTCCTCATCTACATAATAAACTCCATACATGTACGTCAGGTCAGCCAAGCTTTACATTGTTAGCGTAAAAGCAACAGGTACTTTTACCCAAACCGTCACCGGCCGGCCATCCCGGTAAGCAGGATGAAACCGCCACTGGTATACAACCTCCTCTGCCGCCTGATCCAACTCATTATACCCGGAACTTTTGGCTACATTGGCGTCTGCTACTCTTCCCGAAGCCTCTACCAAAACTCTGACGATCACCTTTCCCTGCCATCTATTTTTTCTGGCTTCAGACGGGTATTCCGGTAAAGTCGAATATACCACATAGGGCTGGCTGTCAACCTCCTGGTCTTCTGTACTCGGCGGCGCGGATACAGGCGCACTGCCCGACCCGCCAGTTCCCACCTCTGCGTTTTCCGCTACCCCTGCACCAGAATCACCGCTTGTTGCTGCAATCGTCCCGCCTCCAGACACATCTGTAACCGCAGCGGGGGTAACACTTTTTTCCTCACTTGCAGCAAAAACCGGTTTTGCCGCAGGTGCACTGGCCGGGGCTGCGGCATTGTTATTTATGCTATTACTTTGACGTATGGCCGCTGCCGGCGCAGCTTGGGCTTGAGCTTGGGGCTGAGCTGGTACTTTAGCAGCCGGTGTCGCTGCCAACTCGACTTCCATATATTCTTTTTGGGGTTCCAAGGCTATTTCCCCCAATATTGCCTGACCAACAACTGCCAGAACTGCGATATGAAAGATAACAGCAAAGACAAAGGCTGTCCACCACACGTTCGCCCGCATATTCACTATCTTCCTTTCTCCTCGATAGCTATCGCCAGCTTAGATATCCCGGCTTTATGAATTTCATCCATAACCTCCACCACCCGCCCATGGCTAGTTTCCTTATCGGCCTGAATAGATACCGTTGTTTTTCCCATGCCATTTACCGCTGCTGCCAATTGCTCTTTAGCGACCGGCTGCCCATTCACCGCAATCCGTCCATCCTTGGCAATTAACACCACAATCTGTTTTTCTGCCTGTTTTTCCGCAGATGCCTGGGGCAAATTTACAGCAAAGCCCGGATAGACGGTAACAAAAGCCGTTGTCATCATGAAAAAAATGACTAACAGCATCATTACATCAACCATCGGCGTCATATCAACATGCACTCCGATTTGTTGCCGCCGCGTTCTACTGACCACTGTTATTTCCCCCTTTACTTAGCAAAGACGAAAATTCTTTCACACTGGTCTCCAGCATACACAGCCGCCGCGCCGACCAGTTGCGGTAATAATTGTGGCAGATAATGCAAAATACCGTAACAAACAAACCAGCAGCTGTATTATACAGAGCTTCCGCAATGCCTTCAGCCAATAACTGGGGATTACCGGCCCCGCTCATTGCCGCAACATGAAAAGTTTTAATCATCCCCAGCACTGTACCTAATAAGCCAAGCAGTGGCGCAATAGTAGCTATTGTTGCCAATATATATAAATATTTCTCTAACCGTAAACTCTCTTTATCCAACACCACTTCGGCTGCAGCACTCATTTCACCGCTTGCTTTCGTACACACTGCCTGCATAACAGCCCACAACCTTGCCAGCGGCCCGTCGCTATCGCCAAAAGGCCGGGTATTGCCGGCGGCAACAGCTTGGCCTAACCCCGGCATATACTTGCTGTCTTCCCGCTCTACCAAGCGGTAAAACCACCAACGTTGAATCGCAACTGTCATCGCCAGCAGCGAGCAAGTAATAATGATACAAAACACGACCCCGCCCTTCGCCACGACATCATACATACCGACCATCTCCTTAAGCACTTGCTGTAATAATTATTCCTGTATAAATAATTCCTGTTCAGATAACTGACTTGCTGTATTTATATCAACATCCTGCCGCACCGTTAGCGTGAGACTTTGACCGTTTTTAAACCACTGTACCCTATTACGCAATGGATTACTCTGGTAAATAAACCTAGCTGGATTAGCCAGGCGCGCCCGGGTCAAACCCTGGAGGACATCAGCTAAGCATGCGTCTCCTTCTACCCTCAACTGGAGATATGGCGATTGAATTTGTCCAAAATGAATCTCAACCAGTAAAGCCATTTTTACCGCCAACTCCAAACCCAGACATTGTTCACCATGATGGGCTAACGCCTGCTTATAAAAAAGTGCCTTACGCGATTGGTATTCACGAGGCGGCAAATAAGGAGTTTTAGGGGAAAAAATTATATCTGCTTCAAAATATGGCTTTATATCCAGCACTAGCGTACCGTCCACTGCGTCAAAATCATGCACATATAGCCGATCTTCCCCGACTTTTTCCAGTTTCACCAAGGTTAACGCAATTGGATTAGGCCGTGCCGCACTTCGCAGCCCAAACACGCCATGTTTTGGTAAATCTGAATTTACTTTCGACGGTACAACCCGCAGCACCGATCTGTCAGCCTGCCCAAACCAGCTCAAAATCCACAAATGGCTATGATCGCCAATCCGATACAAAGCAGGCTGATACTCTGGCTTAATATGAATAATTGCGGCTACTCCACCAAGCGGTACAGCCAGGGTGGTTTGCCAGGGACTTTCAACATATCCTACCGGCCGGATCACACTGCCATCGGTTATTGTTAGCTCAGTCACAACTACACACTCCTTCACTTGCAAGTAATGAACTCTATTACATCGAAATGGCAGTTACTCCCAGCCCTTTTTGGCTCTGGCCAGTAGAAATACAAAAAAGGGTGCACCAATTAAAGACGTAAGAATACCAACCTGGATTTCCAGCGAAGCTATGCTGCGGCTCAAATTATCCATTATCAGCATATACGTACCTCCGATGACCAATGACGCCGGCAGCACTATTGCAAAATTTGCCCCAAACAGCATCCTCGCCACATGGGGAACCAGTAAACCCACCCATTGGATAATGCCGCCAAGACTGGTGGCTGCAGCAGCCAGCAAAGTGGCACAGACCAATACCGCTAAGCGGGTATGCCGAACATTAATACCCAGCGTATGTGCTTCTTCTTCGCCAACACTAAGTACATTAATCTGCCAACGCACGAAATACAGCACTACCATCGGAACAAGTATGGGAATAAGCGACCATACTACATCTTGCTCCTTGACCTTCGATAGCCCGCCCATCAGCCAAAAACTGATTTCCGGCAAAGTATTCATCGGATCAGCGAGATATTTTAGAACTGAAACAAGTGCCTGAAAAAAGGCCGAGACCGCAATCCCGGCAAGTACTAACGAAATCATTGACTTACTGCCGAAATACGAGCTGACGGCAATCGCAATGAAAACAGCCACCATGCCGAAGATAAAAGCCGATACCTCCACCCATATCCAGGATAAGTGGAGAATCATACCCAGCACTGCGCCAAAAGCGGCCCCCCAGGTAGCACCTAATAGGTGCGGCGCTACCAGAGGATTACGAAACAAATTCTGATAAGCTGCCCCGGAAACCGCCAGCGCCCCGCCTACCAGCAAGGCAGCGGCAATACGCGGCAAGCGTATATCCAGTACAACTGTTTCCATGGTGTCAGTCCAAACCTGTGGCAGTGCCAGCACCTTAGACCAGAGAATAGCCATCACCATATCGGGTGCAACCGGGTAACGCCCAATTAAAAAGGAAGCGAAAAAGGCGATTACAAGTACTACCAGCATTACTGATACCTTCAGCATCCCGATGCGCATATGCCGCGCCCGAGTGCCTCCGTCTCTCTTCATCACCCGGTTTGCAGGCATATCTTCCTGGTGGGTTGTTAGCAGGCCATTTTCCATATTCATCGCCTCCTTATACTGCTGCTATCGACTACCGTGTTACCGTTACTGCGCAGGCAACACAAGCAACCTTACCCTCGCGTAACCTAGTCCATGGTTCCATCACCTGTTCACCACAATACTCACAACACGGCGAATTATAAATCATTTCCTTTTCCGGCAAAACGACAGTAACCGGTTCCACCTTCAGCAGCATTTCATCCGGTGCTGTCAGGATCTCCTGTATTCGTGCCTCACGCTCACTCTTATAGCGGCGATACTCGTCATCTGACACCCTGCCACTCATTACTTTTTTTGTTAATGCATCACTTTCCGCTGAATACTTGTGTGGCAACTGAATCACCCGTACGGCCTTGCCGCTTTGCCGGCAGCCCACAGTAAAAGCCTGTTTGCCAGTAGAATTTATGTACAATTTACCTTTACCAATAGTACAACCAAGTACAATTTGGAAGGGGTCAATTGTACAGCGATCGCTTTCCGCAATCGTCACCAAATCACCCTCTTCCGGGTCCTGATACCCCAGTGCTGCCAATGCCGCCTTGGCCAGACGATAGCCAATGGCCAGCCCCGGACATACATGTCCATGAAACTCAACCACTTTTCTCCAATCTACCGAACATTCAAATCCCACCCTCATATCCTCCCGCATTCATTTTATTTGACTGACCAAGCTGCGCTAAGACTCCCTCTTCTACAAGCTTAGGTTCACTTTATCGATGAATTACCCCCAGGCAGCCCTGATTAGCTAAATTCCTGGCAAAACATTCAATTGCAATATCTGTGCCTGTCACTGTATGCATAAACATACTCCGGTTTCCCACTGCAATGCTTTTGCCGCCAAACCGTTCCCCCACCGTACCGGACGGAATTGAGGTCAAATACCCGGAAAAAGGATACTCCTTGGTTTCATCATCTTCCTGATAGGATCTATAGCCGGGCGGATAAGCAAAAACCTGATGTTTACCTGTGCTTATTGTCAAATACTGTGCTTCACTGTTTTCGTACGCATACCAGCCTTTGCCATTAGCGCACGAAGTATATGGCAGACGGAAATCTTGGGTTCCCACACCCTCGACTAAAATAAGCGCCACTTTTTTCTCCCGCAAAATAGCGTCAATACCATCACTGATATCAGTAATGGAGTTTACATCCCCCAATGCCCCTGATACCGGAATAGAATGATTACAGGCTGGTATCATTAGTGGCTGACGCAATAGTGTAGATCTGAAACAATACCCCTCTTTGGCTACTGCCAAATATTCCGGCAACCGGTCAGCAGACACCGGTTCACCGCTGAATAAAGACATAAATTCTTCTTTGCTGACCAGCCTTTCAATTCCGGCAAGCTGCCGCAAATAGCGTATATCGGCCGGAGTGATACCATAAAGACCGGCATACCGGGTTAACCAATGGGTCGTAATAGCCAAGCCATCCAACCTACTTAAGTCAATATATTCTGTTACTGGAATCATATCACCGGTTCCCACAACTACCGGAAAAAATCCCGACTCTTCTTTAAAGCGTTCCACTTCTTCAAAGACAGCGTCAATGAGCTGCTGGCGCTTAGCCTCCCCTGGGTGCTCAAACCGGAATGAATAATACTGCTGCGCATAGATCAAAAAAACAAAATTCGGGTCGTACCTATCAACTAAATCCAACGCCGTATCTGTCACCCATTGGTTACCCTTGTCAGCAATATCACCGGGAAACGGATGCTTTCCCAATACAGCTTTTACCATCTGGGTTTTCGGAGAATTATCCTGAAGTTTATGACCTGTTTTAAGATCAAATGTATTTTGCCATTCTCTGGCATCAATAATTGCCAAACTCATAGCTGACCCCCTTGCCCATTCCACTCAATGCGATCACCATGCAGCTTAATCCTATAGCCACATTCAGGACACGCCTTATTCCTGCAGTTATAGCGGTCCAGCTTATCCCCGCCGCATCCCAGGCTAAACCGTTCTATTACCGCACTGCCACACTGGGGACAAAGTGTATTGACCCAGTTAGAACCGACAAAATTATGAAAATAAACGTAAGGCAATACTTGGCGACTTTTTTCTAATGCACCATTTATCGCCTCAATATTGGGATACTCGGCTTCCTTCATTTTGTATTCCGGCAACAGACGAAAAACATGCCATGGAATTTCCTTGTCCACATCGGCCAGGAAAGCCGCAATTTGATCCAGCTCATTATCATTAACTGACTCGATCACCGGAGTTGTTACCTCCACATGGGTCAGCGATGCCAGTCTTTTAATGTTCCGCAATATTGGCTTAACGTCTGGAATTCCTACATACTCACGGCAAAAATCTGCTGCCAGCCCTTTTAAACTTATATTAACAAATGAAAACACCGAAGCCAGAAGCTCTGTTGCCTCCTCGGTAGTATACGCATTAGTAAGACAACCCATCGGTATTCCCGCCAAGCGCGCCTCCTTAGAAACCTCTAGCAGTGAAGGCAGTGAAACGGTCGGTTCATTAACATTAAATACGATATTATGACACCCGCTTTTAATCGCCATTTGGACAAGTTCTGCCGGAGTAAACGTATACATTGTATCCTGAAGTGTAGCCGGTTCTTCTTTGGCAATAAAAGCATTCACGCAATATCGGCATGCCATATTGCACCCGCTTGTGCCGATGGTCATACTTCTACTGCCTGGATAAGCATGATAAAACGGCACCGATTCAACCCGCGAAATGACATAGGTGCACCACTTATGAGGAAAGCGCTCTTTTACCATCCCGCCTTCCTCCTGATACATGCGACACACACCATAGTTACCGTCGCCCAGCTCACAATGCCATTCACAATAATTACACTTCATGCTATCCCGTCCTTCTTCATGCTTCCCTGAGATATAAACATAACGCTTTACTTCCTTTGCGTTCCGGTTACCAACTTGTCTAACTCCTGCTCAGAAAGCTGATAATGATAAAATAGCGCATAAAATCGCTTAACCTCAGAACGAAAATCAAAAGGATATACATCAGGATACAGCAAATTTGCCACCCACCTGATACCAATAAGGCGATTTATCCCCGGCGGACGGTCAAACCAGTTAAAGGGACCGGTAGGAATCTCATACACTCTTCTGTTGCCTACCGCCTGGATGTTTTGCCATCCCCTGTCTTCCATGATCGCTGGAAAGCTGCTGCTTTCACCGTCGCGAAAGTAACCTACCAATATAACTTCCGGATTCCAGACCATCACTTGTTCCAGCGACACCGGACTACGGCCAATATTACTGCCACCCGGCAAATCAGGGTCAGCGACATTTAGCCCGCCGACTAATTGAATAATCTCGGTATGCCACGATCCACGCGGCTCAGTTTCCAAACCGCCGCGGCCTTCCGCATAGTAAACTGTGACTGGTTTACGGTTCGCCAAAAGCGCTTTTTTTTCGGCCACCATTCCAATTGTCTCCCGGCAATATGCCGCAAGCTCGGTCACCCGTTCCTCGCGACCAAGCACTTTGCCGGCAGCCAGATAGGTTTGTTCCATTTTGGTCATTTCTTTATCCAGGAAAACTACTGGTATTTTTGTCATTTTTCCCAATTCGTCCGCATAATCCTTATTTGCCTGGGTGATATCATTCACCATCAAGATGATATCTGGCTTCATCTTCATAATTTCCTCAACATTGCCGGTAGAACCGCGGTTAATCCAGCCAAGAACCGGCAAGTCACGATAGGCCGGCAGAATATAGTCCGCCTGATCAGCACCCATAAAATAACTCCAACCTGGCAGAAACTCAGGATCAATGGTATAAAGCAGTATCGATTCCACCGGCGACACCGGATACACTTTCTGTATTACCGGCGGTAATACAACCTTACGTCCGGCCATGTCGGTAATAACCCTGCCGCTATCTGCCTTGACTGCCATATCAGGTCCTAAGTTATTTTGTTTCCCGCACCCTGTTAAAACAACTAGAATAATGACGACAATCGCTATCCACGACAAACATAGCTTTTTCATATTTCCCTCCAACAAGAAACTAACACCGGTCACCAGTATTGTGACCGGTGTCATTTGGACTCTTATCATTTCTATTCGACAGTCCCACCTAATGCACGGATACGTTTTATAGCTGCCTCTCGATGATGCGTATCTTCTACCGGCACATTTGCCAACAAGCTGCGATATGCTGCAATTGCTTCCTTATATAAATGCTGTTTTTCATATGCCGTACCTTTGTTTAAATACCCCGCAGGATACTTAGGATTAAGCGCAATGGCTTTATTACAGTCAATAAGGGCTAAATCATATTTACCGATTTTATTGTACATAAATCCCCGGTGGTCATAAGCCATTTCATATGTAGGATCATTAAGTATTGCTAGTCGATAATCCTCAATTGCCTTATCATCCTCGCCTCTTTTCTCATAGAGATACCCCTGATCCAAAAAAGCGCCTGCGATTACTCGATTATAATCTTTGAGAGCTAAGTCATATTGTTTTTTCGCAAAATATGCCTTACCGCGTTTATAATAAGCCACTGTATCATAAAGATTATCAGCAATAATTGTATTACTGTCGGCAATTATTTGATCATTATCCACCGCAGGTTGTTTTTCAGCTGCAAAACCTACAGCACCTGGTATCCCAAGGCAATACAATAATAAAACAAAAGCAATAATAAATCCTTTTTTTCCACACTAAACGCCTCCCTATACAATATCAAGTAACAGCCTATCCTATTTAAATGCAATTTCACGCCCAGTCATATATGAATACCGTACTGCTACTTAAAACATAGACAAATATGTCCATGCCAAGAAAATTACTGTTTCATCGTGTCCGGTTTTGCCGAAGCTACCACCGTTTATATAACACTCCGCAGTCGTAAATTTCCCTGTAGCCCAGGGTACATATATACAAGTGCTTGATTATGCTATCTTGTATATATTTTTCTTAAAGTAGCTCTCCTTTCTTTAATGGTATTTTTACTTTTCAACGATTAACGGTTTTTGCTTGTTTTTCGCACCGCTAACAATAACGATAGATACCATCAGAATACTACTTCGTATTTATGACAGCCCTTACGCTCTGTCAATGGAAATTTTACTTCTATCGTTTTAATGTTTGTGTATAGTTATCTATAGTTTTGTTAACTGTATTATTGCTCCTGATGCTGAGTATTATGGATAATCAGGCAAACTTTTCCCTTATTGACCATGATACTATAAAAACCTCTATAAATCAACATTCTAGCAATATATTTTGTATTTTGTTTGTTTTTGTTTGCTTTTGTCTATTTAATTTTAATATAACGTTTTTCAAGAGAATCTTGTTTCTGTAACTCTATATTGAATTTAACGCACAAATATTGTCTATCTTAAATAAACAATCGTTTACTACAGATAACCCATTGTTTGACAAACACAACAATTTATAGTACAATAATATTACAAATTGTTAGAACCTACTAACGATTAGTGCAATTCCATATTGTGTTTTAACCGCCTCGGGATATGGGAACTGGGTGTGAGATATCGCACTCGCCGGCATGAGCCGAATGTCCAAACGTAGGAGGTTTTTTTTATGAGCAAAAATAGCTTTAAAACCAAGTTGAGAAACGAAAACAATACTTATAAAGAACTTTTTCAGCGGTATCCCCAGAATCCTATCTTTACAGCTAAAGATTGGCCTTATCCCGCGAACACAGTATTTAATCCGGCGGCCACTATGTTTCATAACAAAGTCTTATTGCTCGCCCGGGTGGAGGATAGGCGGGGATTTTCCCACCTTACTAAGGCGATTAGTGACGATGGTGTAAGCAACTGGCAAATTGATAGCGTACCAACATTTGAGCCGGACCCGGAAAATTATCCGGAAGAGCGGTGGGGAATTGAAGACCCCCGGATTACTTGGCTGGCGGAATTGGATAAGTGGGCGATTATCTATACGGCCTATTCTCGTGGTGGACCACTTGTATCTATGGCACTGACAAAAGACTTTAACCATTTTGAGCGATTTGGACCGCTGATGCCACCGGAAGATAAGGATGCTGGCCTTTTTCCACGTAAAATAAACGGAAAATGGTTACTTATTCATCGGCCAATTACTGCTAACTATGTCCCTGGCGCGCATATCTGGTTGTCATCCTCTGAAGACTTCACTCATTGGGGTGATCGTCAGGTATTAATGCACGCCCGTCGGGGTGGTTGGTGGGATGGTGGAAAAATTGGTCTTGCAGCACCACCAATCGAAACCGCTGAAGGTTGGTTACTTTTGTACCATGGAGTACGCCAAACTGCCTCTGGATCAATTTATCGGCTCGGGATGTCACTACTCGACTTGGATAATCCGCTAAAGGTATTGCACCGGAGCGATGAATGGGTTTTCGGTCCGACCGAATGGTATGAACGGGAAGGAGACGTCGATGACGTAGTCTTTCCGAGCGGCTGGGTGTTAAACGATAAGACAGGATTGTTAAAAATGTACTACGGCGGAGCAGATTCTTGTATTGCTATGGCTACTGCCAGTATTGATGATTTGCTGCAATATATCGAAAGCTGTCCGGAACCGTTGGATGAGACACTTTATTAACTAGCCTTGATGACTGGGATAACAAAGTAGCAGCCAGCAACACGCAACAAGGCTGCCGAAGAAAAGAAGGAGAAAATGAAAATGGTTAGAGAAAATAGCATACGAAAAATTGCTTTTTTAAGTACCTATCCGCCAAGAGAGTGCGGATTAGCAACATTTACAGAAGATCTAGTAAATGAAATTTATAAACTACCATTTATTCGACCAAGTGTTATTGCGGTTGTAAACAAGGAACAATATACAAATTCCCAGGTAAAATGGAAAGTGGGTCAGCATGATCGTACGAGTTATCTGCTGACAGCACTTTGGGCAAATGATAATGTGGATCTCTTGGTTATCGAACATGAATATGGGATATTTGGCGGCGAATGTGGCGAATACATCCTTGATTTAGCATCAAAACTGAAGATTCCTTTTATCGTCACAACACATACTGTGTTGTTAGAACCATCAGCCAAACAACAAACTGTCCTGCGCGACTTAGGAAACCTCAGCACGAAGGTCGTGACAATGGCTGAAAGTTCTATCCCCATATTAGCGGGGACGTACGGCATTGATTTAGCGAAAATCGTATTTATACCTCACGGCGTTCCTAATATACAGGTAGAATCGCGAGACAAATTGAAAGTCGAACACGGCTTAGAAAACAAACAAGTCATTAGTAGTTTTGGACTCATTAGCCCAGCAAAAGGTCTTGAGTATGGGATTGAAGCGGTAGCGAAAGTCACGCCAGATTATGAAAACCTGATATATCTAATCCTCGGCAAAACGCATCCTTCCGTCAAAGAGAGCATGGGCGAAAAATACAGGCAGAGCCTGATGGATTTAGCACAAAGCCTTGGGGTGCGGGATAATATCCGGTTTATCGATAAGTACCTGACAAAGGAAGAAGTAATTACCTATCTTAATTTGTCCGATATGTACCTGACACCATATCTGTCTAAAGAACAAGCGGTCAGCGGGACATTGGCCTACGCCATGGGGTGCGGACGGGTTATTGTATCAACTCCCTACCGCTATGCAAAAGAAATGTTGGGTGGCAATCGGGGACTGCTTGCTGAATTTAGAGATTCCGACTCAATGGCCTCGTGTATTCGAACAGTGCTCGCCAACCCCGCTCGAAAACAAGAAATGGAGCTGAATACATTGGCAGTTGGCCGAACAATGACCTGGGCCAATGTAGCTGCTCAATATTCGGAACTAGGCATAAATATCATTGACGGCATAGGAAATCGGCGAAAAGATACTACCCGTCGATTTGTCCATCCGGCAATTCCAAAATCTCATCCCCATCTGACTGTAGTTAGTCGGGCTGGAACGAGGCTGGGATAATGACTCAATTAGGCAACAACCTTGATGACACACATATCTTTCGAATGACCGATGATACTGGTATGTTTCAACACACACGTTACAATGTTCCTGATTTGGATAAGGGCTATACCACTGATGACAATGCCCGGGCCTTACTTATGGCCGTGATGCTCTATGAAAAAAATCAACAGCCCAAATACCTCACATTAGTCTACCGCTACCTGGCATTCATCTTATATGCTCAGAACGAAAATGGCCATTTCCGGAATTTCATGACCTATAGGCGGCAATTCACAGAAACCCAAGGATCGGAAGAATGTTTTGGCCGTTGTCTGTGGGCTTTAAAGTATACTTTGGCTTCGGCAGAGATGACCAGCGGAATAAAAGCTGCATGTGCCAGTGCGGTCAGTCGCGCCTTGCCTCTTATTTCTTCTCTCAAGTTCCTCCGCGGACAAGCATATGCCCTGATTGGTCTTGGGCTTATTGACCGACCTGAGAGCGATAGCCTGATCTGCAAACTCGCTGATTCCCTCGCAGGTCACTTTGAACAGTGTGCCGTGGACAAGAACTGGTGCTGGTTTGAAGACAGTCTTACGTACGATAACGCCGTACTACCTTGGGCTATGTTCGTAGCTTCCCGCCAAACAGGACAGGAGCGGTTTCTCTCGGTAGCACGAAAAAGCATGACATTTTTTGATCAAAATGCCTTTCGTGACGGTTTTTTTAGGCCTGTGGGCTGTAGAGGATGGTGGATGCGTGGGGCTGAGCCAGCATTATATGATCAACAACCTGTCGAGGCGTCCATGTCCACACTGGCTCATTTAGTCGCTTATGAGGTCACAGGTGATGAAGTCATGTTAAAACTTGCCAAGCAAAGTTTTGCCTGGTATTCAGGTGAGAACTCTTGCCATGAAAATCTGATTAATACCGAAACGGGTGGCTGTTATGATGGCATTATGGCAGATGGGCTAAACCGGAATCAAGGTGCCGAAAGCATTGTTGGCTATTGTATCGCTCATCTGACTTTGGATAAGGCAATCAGCACCATTGATTAGTCGTTGATCCGCACGCGCCTTTCTGTAAGCATTGTATAAGCGTTAAAATAGTCACCTTTATTGAAAGTTAGCGACTGACACATGCCAGTCGCCAACTTTTTTTGCTAATATCTCAATAATATTACTAATCCTATGTTAAAATAGTAATATTATTAATTAGGATGGTGTTGTAATTGGAAAGAATCATACAGAAACTTAAAGAAAAAGGCTGTAAAATTACCCCCCAGCGTAGAGCCATAATACAATCCTTACTCAATTTTAGTAAATTCCCTACTGCCCTAGAGGTTTTTAACGATATTAAAGCAACAAATCCTGACGTGGGTTTGGATACTATTTATAGGAATCTCAATCTGCTTGTAGAAATTGGCATCGTAAACTCAATTAACCTGCCAGGTAAAGACGTGAAAATATTCGAGTTGTCCATTGATGGACACCACCATCACCTGGTTTGTCTTAGTTGTGGGCAAGCCGATTGTTTAGATTATTGTCCGATTGATGAGCAACTTCTGCAAACGGCGGCTGGCTCAGAATTTAAGATCACCGGGCACTCGCTGGAAATCTATGGATACTGCCAGAAGTGTAAATCTACCGCCAAGTAAACCTGCTTCTGTTGTAAGCTATGTGCCGCAAAGTTAGTAGGCGCTTTAGCTTCCAGCAATAACACAGGAACAAAAAAATATGCTTGACTAGGAAATAAATGGTATATATACTGTAGATAGGAATATTCCTATCTGACAGCGTTCCTATTTGAACAATAATTACACTTGGAGGTATTGTAATGTTTTCAAAACTTGTTAAGTTATTAGTAATAGCGGTCATCAGTGCCGCGATGTTGGCTGGTTGTGGACAAAATAAAGTATCTAATACGCAAAGCTCCACCAATACGGGACAAAAAGGCAATTTTACGATAGTAACATCCTTTTATCCCATGTATATTTCGACTATTAATGTTACCAAAGGCATTCCCGGCGTTGAGGTAGTTAATATGACAAAACCACAGACTGGCTGCCTGCATGACTACCAACTAACTCCGGAAGATTTAAAAACGCTTGAAAAAGCAAATGCTTTTGTTATCAACGGAGCAGGCATGGAAGCTTTCTTAGATAAGACAATAAAGCAGCAACCGCAACTAAAAATAATTGATGCCAGCAAAAACATTGAACTACTAAAAGGTGAATCCGGGGAAGAAAATCCTCATGTATGGGTTAGTGTTTCTAATGCCATTCTTCAGGTCCAAAACATCGCCGAACAACTGGCGGCGGTAGATACGCAAAATGCAGCACAATATAAAAACAATGCGGCTGAATACGTAAAAAAACTGGAAGCCTTGCGGGATACCATGCAAAAATCATTGGATGGTACCAAAAACAAGGATATTATTACCTTCCATGA
This sequence comes from Sporomusa sp. 246TCP1, assembly GCF_057319775.1. Classification (NCBI taxonomy): domain Bacteria; kingdom Bacillati; phylum Bacillota; class Negativicutes; order Selenomonadales; family Sporomusaceae; genus Sporomusa; species Sporomusa sp. 246TCP1. Next base: position 4,700,333 of record NZ_CM170492.1, read on the forward strand.
AGCTTTTCCCTATTTTGCCAAGGAGTTTAATTTAAACATTGTTTCAGTTATTGAAAGAGAGCCTGGCTCAGAACCATCCCCGGCGGAACTAGAAGCTACTATCAATACAATAAAAGAATCTCATATCAAAGCATTATTTGCTGAGCCGCAGTATTCATCAAAGGCTGCTCAAACAATTGCGCAGGAAACAGGCGCAAAAGTTTATACCCTTGATCCGGCGGTAACTGGTGAAGCCAAATCTGATGCCTATGATGCTTATATCCGCATAATGGAAAATAATTTAAAAATATTACAAGAGGCTTTGCAATGATAGAAAATAATTGGCATCCCTGTTCTCACAGCGAAAATGACTGTTGTCGGTTATGCTGCACCAAAATCGAAAATTTCAACGTTACTTTTGGAAATACACAGATATTTCATGACGTAAATCTTCATATTCACTGTGGGGAACTTACGGCAATAATTGGGCCTAACGGGGCAGGTAAGAGTACCCTTTTGAAAGCAATTCTTGGTGAAGTGAAGCATACCGGAGTACTTAAATATTTTGATGCAAAGGGTGTCCATAGCGGACACCCTTTGATTGGATATGTTCCACAATACCTAAATTTTGATCTCAGTACACCGACAAGTGTGCTCGACTTGTTTACAGCTTATCTAACCAACATTCCCTGTTGGTTAGCTAGTTCCAAACGTATCCGGGACCAAGTCTGTCAAATTCTTGTGAAAGTAAAAGCCGACCATCTAATTGATAGAAGGCTTGGCGCATTGTCAGGAGGCGAACTGCAAAGAATACTGTTAGCACTCTCGCTTGAACCCATACCAGACTTATTGCTGCTCGATGAACCTGTCTCCGGCATTGACCAAAATGGATTAGAATTGTTTTATGATATCGTTTCAGATCTTAGGGCCAACCATGATCTGTCAATTATCTTAATATCTCATGACCTTAACTTGGTTGCAAAATATGCAGACAGAGTCGTTCTCTTAAATGGAACTGTGATCTGTAATGGTTCCCCGGAAGAAGTATTTAATGATGTTCGAACCCGAAATGTGTTTGGCATGTTAGTGCAGCATACTATGCAGGGGAAAGTCCAGCCTGACAAGGAGGGCTCTTCATGCTAGATTTGTGGTATGAGTTGACTACTTTCATGCTTCCGTTTCAATGGATGAACCATACCTTTATGAAAAATGCACTGCTGGCAGTACTGCTGGTTACACCGCTATTCGGCTTGCTAGGCACCATGGTAGTCAGCAACCGGATGGTATTTTTCTCTGATTCACTTGGCCATGGAGCATTTACCGGCATCGCAATCGGGGTGCTAATTGGAGGCATTAAGCCCCTTACAGCCCTTGTCCTATTTTCTTTATTTTTTTCCATTGTTATTACTGTTATTAAGAACAAGAGCAGCGTTTCCACAGATACCATTATCGGAGTATTTTCATCAACAGCGATCGCATTAGGTTTGATGATTATGTCTCAAGGCGGCAGTTTTGCTAAATTTTCCTCCTACCTGATTGGCGACTTATTAAGTATAACGCCAGTTGAGATTGGTATGCTTTTTGGTGTGTTTATTGGCATCGTGTTGTTGTGGCTTGTGATATTTAATAAAATACTTGTCATTAGCATAAATCCATCTTTAGCGGCAAGCCGGGGTATTAATACATTATTTGTCGAGATATTATTTTCCTCAGCATTGGCTATCGTTGTAGCCATTAGCATCCAATGGGTAGGCCTTTTGATTATCAATTCCATGCTAGTTTTACCGGCAGCCGCTGCGCGAAATGTAACAAGCAATGTTAGGCAATATCATCTTGTTTCTGTTTTATTCGCTATTTGCGCGGGTGTAGCAGGATTAATCCTTTCGTACTACTGGAATACGGCAACAGGAGCAACCATCATTCTGGTGGCAGCTATGCTGTTTTTTACTACATTTCTACTCCGAAATCGTTTTATAGAGTAATAAGTAGTTTAAGGGCAGTGGAACTTATCACTAAGTTTTCCACTGCCCTTAACTAATTACTGCATAGTTTTCATTACCAGAGAGACAAATGACTCACAACCGTGTTACAGATAAGTTACTACCAAAATTATTATCTAACACGAAAAGAAATATAGGCAATCTCCCGACCATTGCTATCAGTATCATGCATTCGCAAATCCCACTGACCAACTTCTGGAGCCGTAAATACCATAACCCCGCTAGTTCGCTGTTCAATGTACTGGTATGTAATATCATACTGATCATTAACAGGCTCGCTGCCATGGCTTACATTTGACGGGATTATGCCAATCCAGGCATTTCCCGGCCAATTAGCAGACGCCTGAAACCTTACCTCAATTTTCTCACCGGGGGCAAATACTGTCTTTTCCAGCTGTAACCGATAATCCGTGTTATTAGCAATAGGCATACCATCGCTGACAGTAAAGCTCACAAAGGCTATCTCCCGACCATTGCTATCAGTATCATGCATTCGCAAATCCCACTGACCAACCCCTGGAGCCGTAAATACCATAACCCCGCTAGTTCGCTGCTCAATGTACTGATACGTAATATCATGCTGATCATTAACAGGCTCGCTGCCATGACTTATGTTAGACGGGATTATGCCAATCCAAGCATTTCTCGGCCAATTAGCAGGCGCTTTAAATTGTACCCTGATCTGTTCACCAGGTACATATGATGTTTTGTCAATAATTATTCCTGCTTCACCAGTAGATTGTACAGCTCCTGCTAACAATGGCATCGTTAATAGGCACAATAGTACCATCCCCACACTAATAAACCTCATGCTTTTACCCTTTTTCACCGACCAAGCCCTCCTTTCTTTTAATATACTTGTCTTCCAGGAGATAAACATTTATTACTACTGTATATTTTTATTTTACTGGAATTTTCAGCATAATGTCAATATATATCATCTCCCAACTCCACCGCCGCCGAAACTGCCGCTACCGCCACTAGACCCGCTGTTACTACCATTACTACTACGAAATTTTAACCGCAGGCAAAAATAGAAATAGCCTATAAAAAACAACAAGCCAAAAATTAAAACAACTTTTACCTCTTTCGGCAAGAAGGGTTTTTAAAAATATTTCACACCCTGCAGCCAGAATCGGCCGGCGTGATCGGTATCTGACGTGGCAGCATTGGAACTGAGTTTCCAGGCGTAGTCAAGACGCAGGGCATAGTCGTCGGGACGATTGAAAATAAAGCCAAGACCGGCACCGGACAAGGTTCGACTGTTGTCATCACTCGTCCAGGGGGTTTTATTTAGCTTAACATGCCCGCAATCGACAAATGCTGCCAGCTGCACACTGGGTTTAGGCAGATTCCAGCGCAGTTCACCTGTTGCCACATAGCCTTCATCGCCGGAGGCTTCGTTGACCGGATAGGCTCTGACGCCGCTTGGCCCGCCCAGGGAGAGTTTTTCCGAAGAGTCCAGATTTTGGCTTGCCAGTTGTCCCGCAAAGGACAGATGCAGGTTCAAACGGTTGTTGATGCTTTGTATCCGGTAGAGATTAAGGTTGGTTTTGTTATAGTGCCCAGCTGTATGCGCGCGGCTGTCATTGGTAACGGCATCAGCCGAATCCATACTAAGACGTCCCAGCGAGAAGGTAAGGCCAAATGTATTGTAGCCGCCGCCGCCAACATTGTCACGACTGTCGCCTCGTACACCGAAGTTCCAGATGTTGGCCGTCTTGCGGCTGTTGCTGCTAAAGTAGTCAATGCGGTCTTTCAACTCTTTGTGATCAAAGCCGATATGTCCCGTGAGATTATACAGCCGTTTGCCTCAGAGTGGATTGGTTTTGCACCTGGATTTGGCCGTATTGGCCAACAAGCACCGCCATTTCCACGGTGCCATTTTCAATGGTCTGTGCCGGAATAACGACTCTGGCAACAAGATAGCCCTGATCATGGAAGTAGTTGGTTATGCGCCGGGCGTAGCCTTCCAATTCGCTGAGCGTCAAGTCCTTGCCGCAGGCTTCTTTGACCAACGACAGCAGTACCTCCTCGCCGTACAGGCTTTGTCCGGTAATGCTGATTTTTTCCACATGAATTTTTGTCCCCCCGGTTTGCGCCGGCGCAGCTGGTTGTTCCTGCTTAATTTCGATTTGGGGTTTGACTTGTTCCTGTGGCGGCAGCGTATGCTCCTTAATACCGCCCAGAGTTGTGCTGTTGTCACTTTGCTCCGGCGGGGCAGCGCTGACGGGAGACATCAACAGAAGGCATAGTGACGAGGGGACACAGTTTTTTGGTATTATAGGAGATGCTCTTACGCATGGTATCATCCTTTTTTACGAATTTTTGGGGTTGTTAGCGAATGTATGTATGCTACATTTCTTTGTCTGGCGTTTTTTCTCCCGGAGCTGGATTCTTTTTCATTACTCCGGCCTCGATCAGCTGTTGGACGATATTGTCCTGTACCGTCAGTGACTGGACAAAACCCTCCAGTGGCATGATAATTCGTTTGCTAACATCAACCACAGGCTGGCCGTTGTCGCTTTTTAGGTGAGGCTGCACCGTCATGAGGTCAATGCGGACAAGATTTCCGGTAACATGAACGGCACTGATGCCGTCGGCAAAAATTTCATTATTCATAGAAAATACACTCCTTGTTTTTTGATTATTTCTCCAAATATACCGTCTCTAATTTCTCCACATCTATGCCCAGCTTATCTTGCGCTGCCGTGATACCTGTGGCAGTAATTAGTTTTTGCTTATTTTGGTCTAGCATAGCGGCTGCCGCTTCATTGACTGCCTGGATATGCAAGAGACCGCTGGTATAGCTGATGGTAAAGGCTGCTGTTTTTCCCTGCTCGTCAATGAGCTGGAAGGATGCAGTGCTATTCGTTTGGCTGGGGACAAGTGGTTGCGGCGCTAACGCTGTAGTCAAAGCAGGTATTGCTATATCGGCAGCCGTACTTAGCGAGAGCGCTCCTTGACTGCCGTCCATATGGTAAGTTCCCTCAGGAGAAATGCTGCCGCCCGAAATCTGGTAGACAGCAATGTTTTTTTGCACGACATCAAGCTGCAGTTGGACCAGGCTGTCCTGGGTAATGGTCACTGTCTGACCATTGGTGGTGATAGTTCGGGCCGGGCTGGTGTTGTTCTGAACATACTGCACACGGCTCGGTTGGCTGGTTGTCGCCTGATGCGAACTTGTTGACGAAACGCTATTAAAGGCAGATGCCAGAGTACCGTCTGGATTAGTCAACGGAGATGTGCCTGCCGCCCGACGGGCGCTTTCTACGGCAGCTATATATTCCGGCTGGTTAACGATAGGCGGTTGTGTGATGGTCAGGGTGCCGTCTTTAAAGGTCAGGTTGTAGTTAACTGCCGTCAGGCCGCCAGGTGTAATGGTGTAGCTGCCGGTGGTGCCAGCACCCTGAGAGGTGCCGCCATAGGTCAGGCTGCCGTCTAAAACGGTGCTGTCTTCGCCGGTAACCAGACCGGTATAGGTAACACCGTTGCCGCCTGAATAGGCTGAACCGTCGTAGGTTTTGGTGGCATTGTTGGCGGTGACGGTTAGGTCAGCTTTGCTGATATCGGCAGTAGTGGTTACTGTAGTTGGCAGTAGGTAGTTACCGGTACTAGTAATAGTATTGCCTGCTGTCATGCCAACACTGTTGACAGTGACTGTTATGCCGGTTCCGGCATTTTTATCCTCAAAGGTACCGTTTGTGTAGTTGGCGGCGATTTCTTCACCGTCTACAAGGTTGCCGAAGGTAACAGCAGTTACGGTGGCATTAGTATCGCCGTCATAGACTTTACCAGCCGCAGTGGCGGTGGCGGTCAGCTGGCGCTGGCTGATCGTGCCGGTGGTATTGCTGACAATAGTTACCCTATAGTTATTACCGTTGTTGCCATCGTCCAAGGTATAGCTGACGGTAAGGGTTTTGCCTGTACCGGCGTTCTTGTCGGTGTAGGCTTCGGTAACACTTAATGTATCGCCGGTGATTAGGCCGGTATAGTCTGGCGTAACATCAGCTGTTGTTGTACCGTCATAGGTTTTGGTATTGGCTTGAGCCGTAATAGTTAACTCTCTCTGGTTAATTTGTCCAGTGAGTTTTTCGGCTTCACCGCCTAGTCCGGTTACACTGTCAGCAGACAGGCTGTAGTTGCCGTTATCCAGCGTTACGCCGTCTACCGTCACAGTGCGTGATCCGGCATTGACACTGTCATAAGTGCCGGAGCCGCTGATGCTGACGGTATCGCCAGTTATGACACCATTTAAGGTAAGGTTGGTGTTGTCAAAGATTGCTTCGTCCGTTTTGTTGTAGGTTTTGGTCACTGTGGCTGCTTGGGTTGCCGACAACGCTTTCTGGTTGATATGACCTGTCAATTTTCCGGCTTCGCTGCCGGTTACATCAACAGCGGACAGGCTGTAATTGCCGTTATCCAGGGTTACGCCGGTTACCGTCACGGTGCGGGCGCCTGCGTTGACGCTGTCATAGGTGCCGAAGCCGCCGGTAATGATAACGGTGTCGCCGCTGATGACGCCGGCAGTGTCTAGCGTGATGTCGGCAGCGTCAAAGGCAGCTGAGTCACTCTTATCATAGGTTTTGGTAATAGCCGCCGCTTGCGTTGCCGACAGTGCTTTTTGATTAATTTGACCAGTGAGTGTTACTGCCGCGCTCCCAGTGACGTCGGCGGTGGCCAGAGAATAGTTGCTGTTACTAAGAGCTACGCTGTCTACCGACACCATGCGTGGTCCGGCATTGACACTGTCATAGGTACCGGAGCCGCTGACGCTCACGCTGTCGCCGCTGATAACTCCGTTTAAGGTAAGGTTGGTGTTGTCAAAGGTTGCTTCATCCGTTTTGTTGTAGGTTTTAGTCACTGTTGCCGCTTGCGTTGCCGACAATGCTTTCTGATTAATATGACCGGTCAATTTTCCTGCTTCGCTGCCGATTATATTGGCAGCAGTCAGCGTGTAGTTACCGTTATCCAAGGTTACGCCGGTTACCGTTACGGTGTGGTCGCCAGCATTAACACTGTCATAGGTGCCGGAGCCGCTGACACTAACACTATCCCCAGTGATAACTCCGCTTAAGGTAAGGTTGGTGTTGTCAAGAGTTGCTTCGTCCGTTTTGTTGTAGGTTTTGGTCACTGTTGCCGCTTGCGTTGCCGACAATGCTTTCTGGTTGATATGACCTGTCAATTTTCCTGCTTCGCTGCCAGTTACAGCAGCAGCGGACAGGTTGTAGTTGCTGTTATCCAGGGTTACGCCGGTTACTGTCACGGTGCGGTCGCCGGCATTGACGCTGTCATAGGTGCCGGAGCCGCCGGTGATGGTGACGCTGTCGCCAGTGATGACGCCGGAAGTATCTAAGGTGATGTTGGTAGCGTCAACAGCAGCTGAATCACTCTTGTCATAGGTTTTGGTTACTGCGGCCACTTGCGTTGCCGACAAGGCTTTTTGATTGATTTGTCCAGCGAGTGTGCCTGCCGCGCTGCCGGTGACGTCGGCGGTGGCCAGTGAGTAGTTGCTGTTACTGAGAGCTACGCTGTTTACCGTCACAGTACGGGCTCCTGCGTTGACACTGTCATAAGTGCCGGCGCCGCTGACGCTGACGCTGTCGCCGCTGATGACGCCATTTAAGGTAAGGTTGGTGTTATCAATGGCAGCGGTATCACTTTTGTCGTAAGTTTTGGTAATAGCCGTCGCTTGCGTTGCCGACAGGGCTTTTTGATTGATTTGTCCAGCGAGTGTGCCTGCCGCGCTGCCGGTGACGTCGGCGGTGGCCAGTGAGTAGTTGCTGTTACTGAGAGCTACGCTGTCTACCGTCACAGTGCATGAGCCGGCATTGACACTGTCATAGGTACCGGAACCGCTGACACTCACACTGTCGCCATAGATAACGCCGCTTAAGGTAAGGTTGGTGTTGTCAATGATTGCTTCATCCGTTTTGTTGTAGGTTTTGGTCACCGTGGCTGCTTGGGTTGCAGACAACGCTTTCCGGTTAATATGACCTGTCAATTTTCCGGCTTCGCTGCCGGTTACAGCAGCAGCGGACAGGTTGTAGTTGCCGTTATCCAGGGTTACGCCGGTTACCGTCACTGTGCGGGCGCCAGCATTGACACTGTCATAGGTGCCAGAGCCGCTGGTGATGGTGACGGTGTCGCCGCTGATGACTCCGGCAGTGTCTAGCGTGATGTTGACAGCGTCAAAGGCAGCTGAGTCACTCTTGTCATAGGTTTTCGTTACCGTGGCCGTTTGCGTTGCCGACAGAGCCTTTTGATTGATTTGACCAGCGAGTGTGCCTGCCGCACTGCCGGTGACATCAGCGGTGGCCAGCGAGTAGTTGCTGTTACTGAGAACTACGCTATCTACCGTCACAGTGCGGGCTCCTGCATTGACATTGTCATAGGTGCCGACGCCGCTGACACTTACGCTGTCGCCGCTGATGACTCCGCTTAAGGTAAGATTGGTGTTGTCAATGGCTGCGGTATCACTTTTGTCGTAAGTTTTGGTTACCGTGGCCGTTTGCGTTGCCGATAGAACCTTTTGATTGATTTGACCAGTGAGTGTGCCTGCCGCACTGCCGGTGATGTTGGCGGTGGCCAGTGAGTAGTTGTCATTACTGAGAGCTACGCTGTTTACCGTCACAGTACGGACTCCTGCGTTGACACTATCATAGGTGCCGGTGCCGCTGACGCTCACGCTGTCGCCAGTGATAACGCCGCTTAAGGTAAGATTGGTGTTGTCAATGATTGCTTCGTCCGTTTTGTTGTAGGTTTTGGTCACCGTGGCTGCTTGGGTTGCAGACAACGCCTTTTGATTGATTTGACCAGCGAGTGTGCCTGCCGCGTTGCCCGTGACATCAGTGGTGTCCAAAGAGTAGTTGCTGTTACTGATAGATACGCTGTCTACCGTCACAGTGCGTGGGCCGGCATTGACACTGTCATAGGTACCGGAACCGCTGACGCTCACGGTATCGCCGCTGATGACGCCGCTTAAGGTTAGATTGGTGTTATCAAAGGCAGCGGAGGTATTCTTGTCATAGGTTTTGGTTACTGCAGACGCTTGGGTTGCCGACAGGGCTTTCTGGTCGATATGACCTGTCAACTTCCCGGCTTCGCTGCCGGTTACAGCAGAAGCGGACAGACTGTAATTGGCATTATCCAGCGTTACGCCGGTTACTGTTATCGTGCGGTCGCCTGCGTTGACATTGTTATAGGTGCCGGAACCGGTGACACTGACAGTGTCGCCGGTGATGACACCGCTTAAGGTCAGGTTAGTGTTGTCAAAGTCAGCGGTATTATTTTTGTCATACGTTTTGGTTACTGTAGCCGCTTGGGTTGCCGACAGGGCTTTCTGGTCGATATGACCTGTCAACTTCCCGGCTTCGCTGCCGGTTACAGCAGAAGCGGACAGACTGTAATTGGCATTATCCAGCGTTACGCCGGTTACTGTTATCGTGCGGTCGCCTGCGTTGACATTGTTATAGGTGCCGGAACCGGTGACACTGACAGTGTCGCCGGTGATGACACCGCTTAAGGTCAGGTTAGTGTTGTCAAAGTCAGCGGTATTATTTTTGTCATACGTTTTGGTTACTGTAGCCGCTTGGGTTGCCGACAGGGCTTTCTGGTCGATATGACCTGTCAACTTCCCGGCTTCGCTGCCGGTTACAGCAGAAGCGGACAGACTGTAATTGCTGTTATTCAAGGTTACGCCGGTTACCGTCACCGTGCGGTCGCCTGCGTTGACGCTGTTATAGGTGCCGGAGCCGCCAGTGATGGTGACGGTGTCGCCGCTGATGACGCCGGAAGTGTCTAAGGTAATGTTGGTAGCATCAAAGACAGCACTATCATTTTTGTCATAGGTTTTGCTCACTGTGGCCGCTTGGGTTGCCGACAGGGCTTTGGGGTCAATGTGCCCGGCCAAATTTCCGGCGCCACTGCCGGTCACGGCAGAAGCTGCCAGGGCGTAGTTGCTGTTATCCAAGATTATGCCGGTTACTGTTACCGTGCGGTTGCCGGCATCGACACTGTCATAGGTGCCGGAGCCGGTGACGCTGACGGTGTCGCCGCTGATAACGCCGTTTAAGGCCAGGTTGCTGTTGTCAAAGGCAGCGGAATCATTTTTGTCATAGGTTTTGGTTACTGTAGCCGCTTGGGTTGCCGACAGAGCTTTCTGGTTGATACGACCTGTCAATTTTCCGGCTTCGTTGCTGGTGACATCGGCAGCTGCCAGGCTGTAATTGCCGTTATCCAAGGTTACGCCGGTTACTGTTATGGTGCGGTCGCCGGCATTGACGCTGTCATAAGTTCCGGAGCCGGTGACGCTGAAGGTATCGCCGGTGATGACACCGCTTAAGGTCAGGTTGGTGTTGTCAAAAGCAGCGGTACCACTCTTGTCATAGGTTTTGGTTACTGCAGACGCTTGGGTTGCCGACAGGGCTTTCTGGTTGATATGACCTGTCAACTTCCCGGCTTCGCTGCCGGTTACAGCAAACGCTGCCAGACTGTAGTTGCCGTTATCCAAGTTTACGCCGGTTACCGTTACTGAGTGATCGCCTGCATTGGCACTATCATAGGTGCCTGTGCCACCGGTGACGCTGACGGTGTCGCCGCCGATGACGCCGTCAGCGTCTAGGGTAATGTTGGCAGCGTCAAAGACAGCGGTATCACTCTTGTCATAGGTTTTAGTTACTGCAGACGCTTGGGTTGCCGACAGGGCTTTGGGGTCGATATGACCTGTCAATTTCCCGGCTTCGCTGCCGGTTACAGCAGACGCTGTCAGGCTGTAGTTGCTGTTATCTAAGTTTACGCCGGTTACCGTTACCGAGCAATCGCCTGCATTGACACTGTCATAAGTGCCTGTGCCACCGGTAACAATGACGGTATCGCCAGTGATGACACCGCTTAAGGTCAGGTTGGTGTTATCAAAGGCAGCGGTATCACTCTTGTCATAGGTTTTGGTTACTGCAGACGCTTGGATTGCTGACAGGGTTTTCTGGTTGATATGACCTGTCAATTTCCCGGCTTCGCTGCCGGTTATATCGGCAGATGCCAAGCTGTAGTTACTGTTATTCACGGTTATGTCTGTTACCGTTACCGTGCGGTCGCCTGCGTTGACACTATCATAGGTGCCTGTACCGCTGACACCGACATTGTCACCGTCAATAACTCCGCTTAGGGTAAGAATGGCATTGTCAAAGGTCGCTATGTCAGTTTTATTGTATGTTTTAGTCACTGTCGCTGTTTGTGTCGCCGACAAGGCTTTCGGGGTAATTTTACCTGCCAGTTTTCCTGCCTCTGCCGTACTGCCGGTTATATTTGCTGCGTCTAATTTGTAATTGGTATTATCTAGTGTTACCCCGTTCACCGTCATTGCGCGGTCACCGGCGTTGACACTGTCATAGGTGCCGGTGCCGCTGACAATATTGACAGTATCGCCTGCTATGATATCTGCTGCAGTTAAGGAAATATTGCTGCTATCAATAGTTGCCGTATTGTCTTTGTTGTATGTTTTGGTCACGATTGCTATTTGCGTTGCCGACAAAGCTTTCGGGGTGATTGTCAGTCCGGTGGCACCGGCGTAGGTGATGGCGTAGCCCTGCTGTCAAAAAGCTCTTAAGGAGCGGCGCCATATAGCCGTCATAAAAATACCAGACATTGTTTCCATTTGTATCTTTGAGATCAGCCCAGTCGGAAAAATTACTGGCCCCCTTCATCTGGGCAGAGGTCAGGCCGGTATAGAGAGTTCCGGTAGCATCATTTTCTTGATTGCCAACCCCCATGACCTGCCCTGTGCTATTAACATCCCAGTAGCTGTTGGTGATAGTGTCGTTGTTTTGGCCCACCAGACCGCCGCCAGCAAAACCGGTCTCGCTTGTGGCACTGCCTGTGGCGTAAGAATTGTTGATTTGCCCATTGTTGGTGCCTACTAAACCGCCAACACTGCTATTGCCGGATACGGTACCTGTGGCGTAAGAGCTGTTAATGCTGCCGGTGTCGCCGACAACTCCCACTAGGCCGCCGACAGACCACTTGCCTGTGACGCTGCCTGTGGCGTAAGAACTGTTAATGCTGCTGGTGCCGCCGCTATATCCCACTAAACCGCCTATATACCTGCCGAGGTCGCCGCTGCCTGTGACGCTGCCTGTGGCGTAAGAGCTGTTGATACTACCGCTGCCAGTGAAATAGCCAACCAAACCGCCGACACCACTATTGCCTGTGACGCTGCCTGCAGCGTAAGAGCTGTTGATATTCATGCTGCCCTCGACATTTCCCCCTAGGCCGCCAACAGCACTATCGCCTGTGATGCTGCCTGAGGCGTAAGAGTTGTTGATACTACCGCTGTCACCGGCATCGCCAACCAAGCCGCCGACATAGTTTTTGCCGCTCACGCTGGCGTTGACCAGACCGATATTAGAAAGCGTCGCCTTGTACGTTCTGCCGAACAGACCGACATAGTCCGTACCGGACCGGTTGATGGTCAGTCCGGAAATGGTATGCCCGCCGCCATCGAACGTGCTGGCAAATGTATAGTTATAATTACCAATGGGAGTAAAGCCAGCGCCGTCGTTCCAGGCAGCGGTAGCGCTGGCGTCGATATCTTCTCCGAGGAAGTACTTGCCGAAGGTATGTAATTTGCTATTTATATTTTGCAGCGCGGTCAGTGCGCCGTCTGTGCTGGTATTATTTATGACGGTATAGATGGTATAAGGTGCGAAATTGATATCGCTGCTTTTCTTTAATTTGAACGTTGCGCCGCTACCAGAAAGAGTGATACTGGCTCCCTTCAAATAATAAGTACCGCCGGCCGAGGACATGGCAAGGCCGGAATTGGTTCCACTGGCGTTGATATTGGCATTGATATTAATGTCGTTGACCGCAGTCAATGTTAGAATGGTAGAGCCGCTCCAGGTGATTGCGTCATTGATATTGATATTGCCACTGTCCGTGCCTAAAGCTCCGTTTGCGCTATTACTGCCGCCATCGCTGGCACTGCTGCCAGAGTCGGTTGTCTGAATGGTTACATTATTGGCAGCAAGCCAAGAGGAAATAGTTGCACCTGTAGCGTCGCCGCCGCTAGCCGCGATGGTAAAATCCGCCGGGTCTAATAGCCAATTGCCAGTCTTACCGCTCACTGCCGTAGTGTTGACACTGGCCGTATCGGCCACTGTAAGGATTTTCTTGCCTGAGGTCTCCACGTTGCCGCCGTCGCCGCTTGCCTTGCCGCCTTTGGCCGAAATACCACCGGCAAAACTTGTGGTGCCGTTGGCCCAGACGACTACTTGCCCGCCATTGCCTGTTGTCAGAGCATCGGCAGTGATGCTTGTCCCTTGTTCGACAGTAGTCTTGGTGGCTGCATATTCGCTGTCGCCGCCCTGGTACGCGCCGCCGATAAGGGCAGTGCCGCCGCCCTTGTCACCGGAGACATCAATCGCGGCACCGGACGCTACCCTTACGGTGTCGCCCAGCACTTTGACCGTGCCGCCGGTTTCGCCTGCGTTTTTGCCGCTGGCATCAAGAGTGCCGGCATTTGTCACGGTATCGCCTGTTAAGATAATAGTTCCGTTTTTACTCATAACGCTTTTGGCTTCCACTGTGCCTGTGTTGTTGACAACAGAGCCTGTCAGGGCATCTGCGGCCTTGGCGTTCATGACGACAAGGCCGCCGTCGGCTTTGATAAGGCAGCTGTTTTTAACCTCAGCCTTGACTTTGCTCTCGTCAACCGATAAAGTCAACAGCCCGTCGCCGGTAAAGTCTAACGCAACCTTGCTGCCTGCGCCCATGGCCACAGTGCCTTCTTTGGCCAGGATAACGCCTTCATTGGCGGCATTTGTGCCCAAAAGCGCCACATAGCCGCCGTTCGCTGCTGTAATATTTCCCTGATTAAGTACCCCTTTTTGGCAGTCGCCGCTAAAGGTGTATTTGCCGCTCATAAAATCTTTATCGCTAAGATTTAAAGTCGAAGCCACCAGGCCGCCGACATTAACCTGGGCGCCTTTGGCAAATAATACGCCGTTCGGATTAATGAGAAAGACCTTGCCGTTAGAGCTAAGCTGCCCGTAAATAGCAGAGGCGTTATTGCCCAGTACCCGGTTAAGGGCGATGGAGGCAGTGCCCGGCTGGATAAACTGGACTTTTTCGCCGCTGCCGATACTAAAGCTGTTCCAGTTGATGCTGAGTTTATCGCTGGCCTGGTTAATGGTGACACTATTTGTCCCCTGTCCGCTGATGCTGCCTGTACCTGCCGCAATGCTGCCGCCAGCGGGGTTTGCCTGCACACCGGTCATACTGCTTAGCAAAATCCCTGCCGCCGCTGCCGCGGGCGCTAGCTTTTTGGCGGCTTTGGCCGCTAGGCTATAGACTTTGGATTTTATACTGCCGGTGCGTTCTTTCCGCACCGGTTTATGCCGCATATAATGCAGTTTGCCGCGCAGCCAGGCGCGGCGCCATTTTCTTTGCATAAAATAGACCTCCTTGAATTAATGAGAAGCGAGGGATGAGAAGTTAATTTTTTTATCGACATAGTTTTCCATTAAAGCCCATCATAACAAATAAATCTGGTTTTGATACCTACCTTTGGTATAGGCGAAAAAAAATAAAAGTATAGTCAGCACTATACTTTTAGATAGTTTGCTGACTATACTTTTGGATACTCCCGCAATGTAAAGTCGGTAATAAAGCGGTTACTTGTCTTCGTTTAACCCCATTTGAGAGGCATACACCATTACGTATCGAACTTTCATCGGCAAGTAATCGCCCATGCTGGGCGCACCAAAAAAGCGCCTATTCCGTCCCCGGATAAGCGCTCTCTATACCGTATTTTCTTCCCACGCGAATGCGGTTGCTGCGTGTTCTAAAATATCGGTTCATGTGCCTCATCCAGTCGGATTCGGCTCTGGGGATACCGACAATTATTACCTGGAGTTTCTCCTCATCAATAATATAAGCAACTACATATCGTCCACCGTAAATAGGAAATAGTCGCTGATCTTGATGCCTAAATGGTCTACCTACCCGTGGGTAATCCTTTAGTATTTGTAAATCATCAATAATACGTTCAACAATTTCTAGGGCTAATTCCTTACTACCTTCGTTTATATAATATTCTTCAATTTCAGCCATATCGGCATTTGCTCTGTCTAAAAGTCGTACATTGTATTCCCTAATCTCTTGCACCTAACCGCACCCTTGCTTCTTTGATATAATCGTCTAGTGAAACTCCATTGCTTTGAGCAGCTCCCTTTCTGCCTTGCTCAAATATTTTATCAAAATTAGCTAAGACCTGGCGGTAACGGCGATCTTCTTCCGATTTATATCGCTTAACGAGTGCCTTTGCTTTAGCAACACCCATAGATAACACCACCTTTAGACTTTCTAAACACAGTATACCATTAGTCGGCCCTGTTTATCAATGATGATATCCCTCTTAATCTTCCTGGAATGATTACCCTTTAGACGCTGAAGCCTGGGCTTTAAGGACGTGTCAGGGGGGTAAGATTGCCACGATGGCCCTCGCAATAACGAACGTGGGAGAGTAACTTTCTTCTCTTCCACACTATTATTCTACCACGTTCTAACATATTTTAATACAATTGACCAGAAAAGTGTTAGATAAGTGACAGAATCTACATCCTTTTGTTTCTTTCATATTAAATAATAGAAGTGCCCGGCAAATAGCATTCTGTCGGGCACTTCTATCGTTTAATACCAAACTGTCAAATAAGCTGATTCTCTCTTGTTTTACATCTTACCTGTCAAATGGCAAATGGAAAATAGGTTAAAAATATTTGATTCCCTGCAGCCAAAACCGTCCGGAGCGGTCGGTGTCGGAAACGGCGTCACTGGAACTGAGTTTCCAGGCGTAGTCAAGACGCAGGGCATAGTCGTCGGGACGATTGAAAATAAAGCCAAGACCGGCACCGGACAGGGTTCGACTGTTGTCATCACTCGCCCAGGGGTTTTTATTTAGCTTAACATGCCCGCAATCGACAAATGCTGCCAGCTGCACACTGGGTTTAGGCAGATTCCAGCGCAGTTCACCTGTTGCCACATAGCCTTCATCGCCGGAGGCTTCGTTGACCGGATAGGCTCTGACGCCGCTTGGCCCGCCCAGGGAGAGTTTTTCCGAAGAGTCCAGATTTTGGCTTGCCAGTTGTCCCGCAAAGGACAGATGCAGGTTCAAACGGTTGTTGATGCTTTGTATCCGGTAGAGATTAAGGTTGGTTTTGTTATAGTGCCCAGCTGTATGCGCGCGGCTGTCATTGGTAACGGCATCAGCCGAATCCATACTAAGACGTCCCAGCGAGAAGGTAAGGCCAAATGTATTGTAGCCGCCGCCGCCAACATTGTCACGACTGTCGCCTCGTACACCGAAGTTCCAGATGTTGGCCGTCTTGCGGCTGTTGCTGCTAAAGTAGTCAATGCGGTCTTTCAACTCTTTGTGATCAAAGCCGATATGTCCCGTGAGATTATAATTGCGCGAACGGACAAAGGTAAAGCTTTCGTAGATACTGGTGGTCTTGGCAATACCGCTGGCATCAAGACTGGCAAATTCTTCGCCTAACGAATAGTGCTGGCGAGAGTAGCTAACCCCCAGTTTAGCTCCCTGTCCGCCGGTAGGCAGCTGATAAGCAAAGCTGTAGTCGCTCATGTCTTTACCCAGGATACCGCCCAGGGCAGCCGAGTCACCCTGGCCGCTGACATTATGCAGGTTATAGTTGAAGCCAAAACGGTTTTTGCCGGTATAGCGGTTGCCATGGTTGTCGATATAGGCCTGTCCGGTGGTTTTGGCAGTATCGGTGATATCCACAACAAGATTGGACGTGCCTGGCGCATTCCCGGCCGTCAGCGTCGCCTTGCTCTTAATACCGTCAGTATCAGCTAACAGCAGCAGCACCCGTTCCAGGGTGTCTTTTCTTATTGGGTCGCCGCTTTTGAGCGGGTTTAAAATCCGGTCAACAGCCGTTTGCCTCAGAGTGGATTGGTTTTGCACCTGGATTTGGCCGTATTGGCCAACAAGCACCGCCATTTCCACGGTGCCATTTTCAATGGTCTGTGCCGGAATAACGACTCTGGCAACAAGATAGCCCTGATCATGGAAGTAGTTGGTTATGCGCCGGGCGTAGCCTTCCAATTCGCTGAGCGTCAAGTCCTTGCCGCAGGCTTCTTTGACCAACGACAGCAGTACCTCCTCGCCGTACAGGCTTTGTCCGGTAATACTGATTTTTTCCACATGAATTTTTGTCCCCCCGGTTTGCGCCGGCGCAGCTGGTTGTTCCTGCTTAATTTCGATTTGGGGTTTGACTTGTTCCTGTGGCGGCAGCGTATGCTCCTTAATACCGCCCAGAGTTGTGCTGTTGTCACTTTGCTCCGGCGGGGCAGCGCTGACGGGAGACATCAACAGAAGGCATACGGCCGTGACGAGGGGACACAGTTTTTTGGTATTATAGGAGATGCTCTTACGCATGGTATCATCCTTTTTTACGAATTTTTGGGGTTGTTAGCGAATGTATGTATGCTACATTTCTTTGTCTGGCGTTTTTTCTCCCGGAGCTGGATTCTTTTTCATTACTCCGGCCTCGATCAGCTGTTGGACGATATTGTCCTGTACCGTCAGTGACTGGACAAAACCCTCCAGTGGCATGATAATTCGTTTGCTAACATCAACCACAGGCTGGCCGTTGTCGCTTTTTAGGTGAGGCTGCACCGTCATGAGGTCAATGCGGACAAGATTTCCGGTAACATGAACGGCACTGATGCCGTCGGCAAAAATTTCATTATTCATAGAAAATACACTCCTTGTTTTTTGATTATTTCTCCAAATATACCGTCTCTAATTTCTCCACATCTATGCCCAGCTTATCTTGCGCTGCCGTGATACCGGTGGCGGTAATTAGTTTTTGCTTATTTTGGTCTAACATAGCGGCTGCCGCTTCATTGGCTGCCTGGATATGCAAGAGACCGCTGGTATAGCTGATGGTAAAGGCTGCTGTTTTTCCCTGCTCGTCAATGAGCTGGAAGGATGCAGTGCTATTCGTTTGGCTGGGGACAAGTGGTTGCGGCGCTAACGCTGTAGTCAAAGCAGGTATTGCTATATCGGCAGCCGTACTTAGCGAGAGCGCTCCTTGACTGCCGTCCATATGGTAAGTTCCCTCAGGAGAAATGCTGCCGCCCGAAATCTGGTAGACAGCAATGTTTTTTTGCACGACATCAAGCTGCAGTTGGACCAGGCTGTCCTGGGTAATGGTCACTGTCTGGCCATTGGTGGTGATAGTTCGGGCCGGGCTGGTGTTGTTCTGAACATACTGCACACGGCTCGGTTGGCTGGTTGTCGCCTGATGCGAACTTGTTGGCGAAACGCTATTAAAGGCAGATGCCAGAGTACCGTCTGGATTAGTCAACGGAGATGTGCCTGCCGCCCGACGGGCGCTTTCTACGGCAGCTATATATTCCGGCTGGTTAACGATAGGCGGTTGTGTGATGGTCAGGGTGCCGTCTTTAAAGGTCAGGTTGTAGTTAACTGCCGTCAGGCCGCCAGGTGTAATGGTGTAGCTGCCGGTGGTGCCAGCACCCTGAGAGGTGCCGCCATAGGTCAGGCTGCCGTCTAAAACGGTGCTGTCTTCGCCGGTAACCAGACCGGTATAGGTAACACCGTTGCCGCCTGAATAGGCTGAACCGTCGTAGGTTTTGGTGGCATTGTTGGCGGTGACGGTTAGGTCAGCTTTGCTGATATCGGCAGTAGTGGTTACTGTAGTTGGCAGTAGGTAGTTACCGGTACTAGTAATAGTATTGCCTGCTGTCATGCCAACACTGTTGACAGTGACTGTTATGCCGGTTCCGGCATTTTTATCCTCAAAGGTACCGTTTGTGTAGTTGGCGGCGATTTCTTCACCGTCTACAAGGTTGCCGAAGGTAACAGCAGTTACGGTGGCATTAGTATCGCCGTCATAGACTTTACCAGCCGCAGTGGCGGTGGCGGTCAATTGGCGCTGGCTGATCGTGCCGGTGGTATTGCTGACAGTAGTTACCCTATAGTTATTACCGTTGTTGCCATCGTCCAAGGTATAGCTGACGGTAAGGGTTTTGCCTGTACCGGCGTTCTTGTCGGTGTAGGCTTCGGTAACACTTAATGTATCGCCGGTGATTAGGCCGGTATAGTCTGGCGTAACATCAGCTGTTGTTGTACCATCATAGGTTTTGGTATTGGCTTGAGCCGTAATAGTTAACTCTCTCTGGTTAATTTGTCCAGTGAGTTTTTCGGCTTCACCGCCTAGTCCGGTTACACTGTCAGCAGACAGGCTGTAGTTGCCGTTATCCAGCGTTACGCCGTCTACCGTCACAGTGCGTGATCCGGCATTGACACTGTCATAAGTGCCGGAGCCGCTGATGCTGACGGTATCGCCAGTTATGACACCATTTAAGGTAAGGTTGGTGTTGTCAAAGGTTGCTTCGTCCGTTTTGTTATAGGTTTTGGTCACTGTGGCTGCTTGGGTTGCCGACAACGCTTTCTGGTTGATATGACCTGTCAATTTTCCTGCTTCGCTGCCGGTTACATCAACAGCGGACAGGTTGTAATTGCCGTTATCCAAGGTTACGCCGGTTACCGTCACGGTGCGGGCGCCTGCGTTGACGCTGTCATAGGTGCCGAAGGCGGTAACGCTGACGCTGTCGCCAGTGATAACGCCGCTTAAGGTAAGATTGGTGTTGTCAATGATTGCTTCGTCCGTTTTATTGTAGGTTTTTGTCACCGTGGCTGCTTGGGTTGCAGACAACACTTTCTGGTCGATATGACCTGTCAACTTCCCGGCTTCGCTGCCGGTTACTTCAGACGCTGCCAGACTGTAGTTACTGTTATCCAAGTTTACGCCGGTTACTGTAATCGTGCGGTCGCCGACATTGACGCTATCATAGGTGCCGGAGCCGGAGCCGGTGACGTTGACGTTGTCGCCGGTGATAACGCCGCTTAAGGTCAGGTTACTATTATCAAAGGCAGCAGTATCACTCTTGTCATAGGTTTTCGTTACTGCAGCCGCTTGGGTTGCCGACAGGGCTTTCTGGTCGATATGACCTATCAACTTCCCGGCTTCGCTGCCGGTTACTGCAGACGCTGCCAGGCTGTAGTTGCTGTTATCCAAGGTTATGCCGTTTATCGCCACCGAGCGGTCGCCGGCATTGACATTGTCATAGGTGCCTGTGCCACCGGTAATGCTGACGGTATCGCCGCTGATGACGCCGGAAGTGTCTAAGGTAATGTTGGCAGCGGTAATGGCAGCGGTATCACTCTTGTCATAGGTTTTGGTTACTTTGGTTGCTTGGGTAGCGGACAGGGTTTTAGGGTCGATATGACCTGTCAACTTCCCGGCTTCGCTACCGGTTACAGCAGAAGCTACCAGGTTGTAATTGCTGTTATCCAAGGTTACACCGGTTACTGTAATCGTGCGGTCACCTGCATTGACATAGTCGTAAGTGCCGGAACCGGTGACGTTGACGGTGTCGCCGGTGATAACGCCGCTTACGGTCAGGTTGGTGTTGTCAAAGGCAGCGGAAGCACTCTTGTCATAGGTTTTGGTTACTGCAGTCGCTTGGGTTGCAGACAAGATTTTCTGGTTGATATGACCTGTCAAATTCCCGGCTTCGCTGCCGGTTACTGCAGACGCTGCCAGGCTGTAGTTAGCATTATCCAGCGTTACACCGGTTACTGTTACGGTGCGGTCGCCGGCATTGACGCTATCATAGGTGCCGGAACCGGTAACAATGACGGTATCGCCGGTGATGACACCGCTTACGGTCAGGTTGGTGTTATCAAAGGCAGCGGTATCACTCTTGTCATAGGTTTTGGTTACTACAGTCGCTTGGGTTGCAGACAAGACTTTCTGGTCGATATGACCTGTCAACTTCCCGGCTTCGCTGCCGGTTACTGCAGACGCTGCCAGACTGTAGTTGCTGTTATCCAAGTTTACGCCGGTTACCGTTACCAAGCGGTCGCCTGCATTGACGCTATCATAGGTGCCAGAGCCGGTGACGTTGACGTTGTCGCCGGTGATAACGCCGGTTAAGATCAGGGTACTATTATCAAAGGCAGCAGTATCACTCTTGTCATAGGTTTTCGTTACTGTAGTCGCTTGGGTTGCCGACAAGACTTTCTGGTTAATATGACCTGTCAATTTTCCGGCTTCGCTGCCGGTTACAGCAGACGCGGCCAGTCTGTAGTTAGCATTATCCAGCGTTACCCCGGTTACTGTTACGGTGCGGTCGCCGACATTGACGCTATCATAGGTGCCGGAACCGGTGACACTGACGGAATCGCCGGTGATAACACCGCTCAAGGTCAGGTTGGTGTTATCAAAGGCAGCGGTATCACTCTTGTCATAGGTTTTCGTTACTGTGGTCGCTTGGGTAGCGGATAGGGCTTTGAGGTCGATATGACCTGTCAATTTCCCGGCTTCGCTGCCGGTTACAGCAGCTGCTGCCAGGCTGTAATTACTGTTATCCAAGGTTACGTTGGTTACTGTTACGGTGCGGTCACCGGCATTGACATTGTCGTAGGTGCCTGTGCCACCGGTGATGCTGACGGTGTCGCCGCTGATGACGCCGCTTATGGTCAGGTTGGTGTTGTCAAAGGCAGCGGTATCACTCTTGTCATAGGTTTTGGTTACTGTAGTCGCTTGGGTTGCTGACAGGGCTTTGGTGTCGATATGGCCTGTCAACTTCCCGGCTTCGCTGCCGGTTACAGCAGAAGCTACCAGACTGTAATTGCTGTTATCCAAGGTTATGCCGGTTACTGTAATCGTGCGGTCGCCGGCATTGACGCTATCATAAGTGCCGGATCCGGTGACGCTGACGATGTCGCCGGTGATAACGCCGGTTAAGGTCAATTTACTATTATCAAAGGCAGCAGTATCACTCTTGTCATAGGTTTTCGTTACTGCAGCCGCTTGGGTTGCGGACAGGGCTTTTTGGTCAATATGACCTGTCAATTTTCCGGCTTCGCTGCCGGTTACCGCAGAAGCTGCCAGGCTATAGTTAGCATTATCCAGCGTTACCCCGTTTACTGTCACCGAGCGGTCGCCGGCATTGGCACTATCATAGGTCCCTGTGCCGCCGGTGATGCTGACGGTGTCGCCGCTGATGACGCCGGAAGTATCTATGATAAGGTTGGCAGCGTCAATGACAGCGGAAGCACTCTTGTCATAGGTTTTGGTTACTGTGGTTGCTTGGGTTGCGGACAGGGTTTTGGTGTCGATATGGCCTGTCAACTTCCCGGCTTCGCTGCCGGTTACCGCAGAAGCTGCCAGACTGTAGTTGTTGTTATCCAAGGTTACGCCGGTTACTGTTACCGTGCGGTCGCCGGCATTGATGCTGTCATAAGTGCCGGAGCCGGTGACGTTGACGGTGTCGCCGCTGATGACACCGCTTACGGTCAGGTTGGTGTTATCAAAGGCAGCGGTATCACTCTTGTCATAAGTTTTGGTTACTGTAGTCGCTTGGGTAGCGGACAGGGCTTTCTGGTCGATATGGCCTGTCAACTTCCCGGCTTCGCTGCCGGTTACCGCAGAAGCGGTCAGGCTGTAGTTGGCGTTATCCAAGGTTACGCCGGTTACCGTTACGGTACGGTCTCCGGCATTGACGTTGTCATAGGTGCCGGAGCCGGTGACGCTGACAGTATCGCCGGTGATAACGCCGCTTAAGGTCAGGTTGCTATTATCAAAGGCAGAGGTATTACTCTTGTCATAGGTTTTGGTTACTGTAGTCGCTTGGGTTGCCGCCAGGGCTTTGGGGTCGATGTGACCTGCCAATTTCCCGGCTTGGCTGCCGGTTACAGCAGTTGCTGCCAGGCTGTAGTTGCTGTTATTCAAGGTTACGCCGGTTACCGTCACCAAGCGGTCGCCTGCATTAGCATTGTCATAGGTGCCAGTTCCACCGGTGATGCTGACGGTGTCACCGCTGATAACGCCGGAAGTGTCTATGGTAATATTGGCAGCGTCAAAAATAGCAGAATCACTCTTATCATAGGTTTTGGTTACTGTAGTCGCTTGGGTTGCTGACAGGGTTTTCTGGTTGATATGACCTGTCAATTTCCCGGCTTCGCTGCCGGTTACCGCAGACGCTACCAGGCTATAGTTGACGTTGTCCAAGGTTACGCCGGTTACTGTTATGGTGCGGTCGCCGGCATTGATACTGTCATAAGTGCCGTAACCGGTGACGCTGACGGTATCGCCGGTGATAACGCCGGTTAAGGTCAGGTTGCTATTATCAAAGGCAGCAGTATCACTCTTATCATAGGTTTTAGTTACTGTAGTCGCTTGCGTAGCGGACAGGGCTTTCTGGTCGATATGACCTGTCAATTTCCCGGCTTCGCTGCCGGTTACAGCAGCTGCTGCTAGGCTGTAATTGCCGTTATCCAAGGTTACGTTGGTTACTGTCACCGAGCGGTCGCCGGCATTGACACTGTCATAGGTGCCGGAGCCACCGGTGACGTTGACGGTGTCGCCGGTGATGATACCGCTTACGGTCAGGTTGGTGTTATCAAAGGCAGCAGTATCATTCTTGTCATAGGTTTTGGTTACTGTAGTCGCTTGGGTTGCCGCCAGGGCTTTCTGGTCGATATGACCGGTCAACTTCCCGGCTTCGCTGCCGGTTACAGCAGAAGCGGCCAGGCTGTAGTTGCTGTTATCCAAGGTTACGTTGGTTACCGTCACCGAGCGATCGCCGGCATTAGCATTGTCATAGGTGCCAGTTCCACCGGTGATGCTGACGGTGTCACCGCTGATAACGCCGGAAGTGTCTATGGTAATATTGGCAGCGTCAAAAATAGCAGAATCACTCTTATCATAGGTTTTGGTTACTGTAGTCGCTTGGGTTGCTGACAGGGTTTTCTGGTTGATATGACCTGTCAATTTCCCGGCTTCGCTGCCGGTTACCGCAGAAGCTACCAGGCTGTAGTTGACGTTGTCCAAGGTTACGCCGGTTACTGTTATGGTGCGATCGCCGGCATTGATACTGTCATAAGTGCCGTAACCGGTGACGCTGACGGTATCGCCGGTGATAACGCCGGTTAGGGTCAGGTTGCTATTATCAAAGGCAGCAGTATCACTCTTATCATAGGTTTTGGTTACTGTAGTCGCTTGCGTAGCGGACAGGGCTTTCTGGTCGATATGACCTGTCAATTTCCCGGCTTCACTGCCGGTTACCGCAGAAGCTGCCAGGTTGTAGTTGCTGTTATCTAAGTTTACGCCGGTTACCGTTACCGAGCGATCGCCTGCATTGACACTGTCATAAGTGCCTGTGCCACCGGTAACAATGACGGTATCGCCGGTGATGACACCGCTTAAGGTCAGGTTGGTGTTATCAAAGGCAGCGGTATCACTCTTGTCATAGGTTTTGGTTACTGCAGACGCTTGGGTTGCTGACAGGGTTTTCTGGTTGATATGACCTGTCAACTTCCCGGCTTCGCTGCCGGTTACAGCAGACGCTGTCAGGCTGTAGTTGTTGTTATCTAAGTTTACGCCGGTTACCGTTACCGAGCGGTCGCCTGCATTGACACTGTCATAAGTGCCTGTGCCACCGGTAACAATGACGGTATCGCCGGTGATGACACCGCTTAAGGTCAGGTTGGTGTTATCAAAGGCAGCGGTATCACTCTTGTCATAGGTTTTGGTTACTGCAGACGCTTGGATTGCTGACAGGGTTTTGGGGTCGATATGACCTGTCAATTTCCCGGCTTCGCTGCAGGTTACAGCAGACGCTGTCAGGCTGTAGTTGCTGTTATCTAAGTTTACGCCGGTTACCGTTACCGAGCGGTCACCGGCGTTTGCACTGTCATAGGTGCCTGTGCCGCTGACACCGACACTGTCGCCGTCAATAACTCCATTTAAGGTAAGATTGGCATTATCAAAGACCGCTGTATCAGTTTTGTTATATGTTTTTGTCACGGTTGCCTTCTGGCTTGCGGTTAAGGCTTTTTGATCTATTTTACCTGTCAGTTGTCCTGCTACATTGCCACTGCCGGTTACACTTGATGCGTCTAATTTGTAATTAGCGTTATCCAGCATTACCCCAGTCACATTCACCGTGCGGTCAGCGGCGTTGGCACTGTCATAGGTGCCAACGCCGCTGACGATGTTGACGGTATCGCCGTCTATGATATCTGCCGTATTTAAAGCGATATTGTTGCTATCAAAAGTTGCTGCCGTATCTTTGTTGTAGGTTTTCGTCACTGCCTCTGTTTGGCTTGCCGACAAGGCTTTCGGCGTAATAGTCAATCCGGTGGCGCCTTCGTAAGTGATGGCGTAGCCCTGCTGATTGGAATACAGACCGCCGAGTGTATAGGTTCCTGCATTTCCGGTGTTAGCTGTATACGAGTCATTTACGACGCTGCCGTAGGATAGCGAACCAGAGAGAACCGGATCGGCAACCGAATAGGTGACTATGCCAAGCGATGAGTACGCGGTGCCGTTATAAACGGAAGTGGGACTAGTGCCCGAGACTGTAATTGTCAGCGGCGTCAAAAAGCTCCTAAGGAGCGGCGCCGTCAAGCCGTCATAGAAATACCAGACATTGTTTCCATTGCTATCTTTAAGGTCAGCCCAGCCGGCAAAATTACCGACCCCCTTCATCTGAGCAGAGGTCAGACCAGTATAGCGAGCAGCATCATTTGCCTTATTGCCGACTCCCTTGACCTGCCCTGTGGTATCGGTGTCCCAGTAGCTATTCGTGATACTGCCATTTTTTTGATTTCCCATTAACCCACCGACACGCCCCTCTTGCCCACTCACACTACCAGTATTGAAGTTGTTCGTAATACTGCCACTGTTTTGCTCTCCCACCAAACCGCCGGCATACGACCATGATTGTACATTGCCGGTATTATAGGCATTCTCAATACTGCCATAGGAAACTCCTGCCAGGCCGCCGACCTTACCAGCACCAGTGACGCTGCCGGTATTGTAGGCATTCTTAATACTGCCACCCTGCATTTCCCCCACCAGGCCGCCGACTGCATAAGCACTATTAATGCCTGTCACATTACCGGCATTATATGAATTAGTAATGCTGCCAATATTATTTCCCGCCAGGCCACCGACTACAGCATCCTTCCAAGTACCTGTCACACTACCGGTATTATATACATTGATAATGCTGCCACGATTCATTCCCGCCAGGCCGCCAACAGTAGCCCATTGAGCAGTGCCTGTCACACTGCCGTCCACCAGGCCGACATTGCTAATTTTGCTGACATTAGCGACATCACCGAACAAACCGACATAAGATGCATTGGAATGAATGGTCAGTCCGGAAATGGTGTGCCCGCCGCCGTCGAGAGTACCGGTGAAGCAGTTACTATCTGTGGGGCCGATTGGAGTAAAGCCGACGTCGCTGTTCCAACTCGCCGTACCGCTGGCGTCGATGTCCTTGGCCAATTTGTAGCTCTTTCCCAGCATACCGCTGCTGCCGATACCCTGCAGACCGTATACGTCACTAATTTGGTAAGGAGTTGAACTACTACCGTCGCCGCTTAGCGCCCGGATAAAGGTGCCGCCGGAGATGCGGAAATCGGCGGCGGAAAAAGCCGGCAAAAAATCGCTGACCTGCTGCCAGGTTCCGCCCTTGAGGTCAAAGGTTCCGACATTGACCGCGCCGTTGGCGGTGATGTTGCCGCCGGCGGTCAGTGTGAAGCTGCCCGGAGCGGTCACCGCGCCCAGCGTCAGGGCGTTGGCGTCGGTCAGGGTGACGTTCTGGCCGGTCAGCGTCACCGCGCCGGTGAAGTCGTTATCAGCCTTGTCCAGGGTGATGTTGTTGGACCCGGCGTTCACCGTGGTCGCCCCGTTCACCTTTAGCGTAATCGCCTCGCTCTGGCTGACATTGCCGCCGGCTGTAACGGAAAGATCGCTATTGACAGTGAGCACGTCGGCATCGCGTGTGTAGAGCGTATCATCCGTGATGGTACCGCCCTTGGCCTCGTACAACAGTGACGTAAGATCCAGCCCGCCGTCGCTGCTGGCGGTGACTTTGCCAGCGGTAATATCGAAGTCAGTCAGGCTCTGGTTGGCTGCCATGGCCAGTTTCGCCGCGCTGCCCTGCCCGCTCACATAGGAGAGCACCGGACTATGCAAACCGATGCTATTGTTGTCCAGCAGCAGGTAGTAGAAGCCGTTGGCGCCGCTGGTCGTATTGCCCAACAGGTTGCCGTTGGCCAAAGTCTGCACCGTCTGGCCCACCTGAGCCGCGTCGGCGGCGTTCTTGACAAACCCGGACACCACCTGCGGCGTCGTGGGGTATCGCCAGAGCAAATACGGATAGGAGGTGTTCGTAATAATACCCCACGTCGAGCTGCTAAACCCATCGGGCAGGGCGCTCATCAGCAGCGCCGTGGTCTTGCCTTCCCCGCCGGCGCTGCTTGTCTGTCCCGTCGTTTCTGTATCCCAGTAGCTGCTCGTGATGGTGCCAATGGGGTTGCCATCCGGATCTCCCATACTATAACCCACCAGGCCGCCGAGTGTTGCCGGCGTCCCCGTCGCACTGACGCTGCCGGTGGCGTAGCTGGTCGTGATGGTGCCTCCACCCTTCATTCCCACCAGGCCACCGACTGTTGCCCAGTCTGCTGTCGCTGTCGCACTACCGGTGGCGTAGCTGGTCGTGATACTGCCGGTTTCCATTTTTCCCACCAGCCCACCGACGTTGTCAGTTCCTGTTACACTGCCGGTGGCGTAACTAGCGGTAATGCTGCCGGTACTTTCTCCCACCAGCCCGCCGACGTTGTCAGTTCCTATTACGCTGCCAGTAGCGTAACTAGCGGTAATGCTGCCGCTGGCCAGGCCGCCGGCCAGGCCGCCGACTATGTTAGCTCCTTTCACGCTGCCGCCCGCATAAGAATTATTGATGCTTCCCATGAAGTTCCACCCCGCCAAGCCGCCGACATTGCTATTTCCTTCAACACTGGCCGTCGCGTAGCTTGCGGTAATGCTGCCGCCATACAATAGTCCCGCCAGGCCGCCAACGGTGTCGTAACCTTTGATGTTCCCCCCCACCAGACCGACATTGGCGATGACGCCAGACGATTCGATATTGCTAATCAGGCCGACAGATATACTTTGACCACCATTATCAGAATCAGATATCACCCGATTAATGTTCAATCCGGAGATGGTATGGCCGCCGCCGTCGAATGAGCCGCTAAATGAAGAGCTGTTCCATGCGTGGTTCCCTGCTACATACTCTAAGCCGATCGGATTAAAGCCGTAATAGCCGCCACTACCGTCGCTGTTCCAGGTGCTGGTGGCGCTGGCGTCGATGTCAGCGCCAAGGAAATACTTGCCGCTTAGATTGCCGTTCATGCCTTGCAGGTCGATACCGGTCGTGCTGCCCTCTGCGCCCAGGCTGGTGATAACGGTGTAGTCCTGATTATTAATGCGCAGATAACCAGTATTGGCAGTAATCCCCAACCCTTCATCAACCATCCGTTCTTTAAAATCCACCTTGCCGATAAAGCCGGACGCGATCAGGCCGTAGTCGATACTGCCGCTGCCACCGGTGCCGCTGGTCATGTCCAGGCTGGACGTGCCGCTAGCGGTCAGGGTGGATTTGATGTTGATGTTACGGTACGCCGACAGGGTCAGCTTGTTGGCACTCCAGATCACGGGCGCAAGAATATTGATGTCGCCGTTGCCAGTGCCGCTGGTTGTATCATAGGTATTGCTTCCGGCTGTATTCGCAGTCTGTGTCGTGGTGATGGTAACGTTCGTGGAACCAAGCGCAGTTTGCAGGTCTCCGTTGTTCCAGTAATTCGTTCCCGTATCGCCCGTGCCGACGGTAAAATCCGCCGGGTCTAACAGCCAATTACCTGTCTTACCCTGTGCCGCCGTGGTGTTGACGCTGGCCGTAGCGGCAACTGTCAGGGATTTCTTGCCCGAAGTTTCGACACTGCCGCCGTCGCCACTTGCCTTGCCGCCTTTGGCCGAAATGCTGCCGGCAAAGCTTGTGGTGTCATTCGCCCAAACGACGACCTGACCGCCGTTACCGGTTGTCAGGGCATCGGCGTTAATTTTTGTCCCTTGTTCGCCCACGGTCTTGGTGGCCGCATATTCGCTATTGCCGCCCTGGTACGCGCCGCCAATGAAAGCCGTACCGCCGCCGGTGTCGCCGGAAACGTCAATCGAAGCACCGGAGGCTACCTTTACGGTATCGCCCAGCACTTTGACCGTGCCGCCGGTTTCGCCGGCGTTTTTGCCGCTGGCGTCAAGGGTGCCTGCATTTGTCACGGTATCGCCTGTTAAGATGATAGCACCGTTTTTGTTCATAACGCTTTTAGCTTCTACTGTGCCTGTATTGTTGACAACCGAGCCTGTCAGGGCATCTGCGGCCTTGGCGTTCATGACGACAAGGCCGCCATCGGCTTTGATCAGGCCGCTGTTTTTGACCTCAGCCTTGACCTTGCTCTCATCAACCGACAAGGTCAAAAGCCCGTCGCCGGTAAAGTCTAACGCCACCTTGCTGCCTGCGCCCAGTGCCGCAGTGCCTTCTTTCGCCAGGATGACGCCTTCATTGGCGGCATTGGCACCTAAGAGCGCCACATAGCCGCCGTTTGCTGCCGTAATATTTCCCTGGTTGAGTACCCCTTGCCCACTGTCGCCGTTAAAGGTGTATTTACCGCTCATAAAGTCTTTGTCGCTTAGGTTTAAGGTTGAAGCCACCAGGCCGCCGACATTGACCTGGGCACCTTTAGCAAATAAGACGCCGTTCGGGTTAAGAAGGAAGACCTTGCCGTTAGCGCTAAGCTGCCCGTAAATAGCCGAGGCGTTATTGCCCAGCACCCGGTTAAGGACGATAGAGGAAGCACCCGGCTGGATAAACTGCACTTTTTCGCCGCTGCCGATACTAAAGCTGTTCCAGTTGATGCTGAGTTTATCGCTGGCCTGGTTAATAGTGACACTATTTGTCCCCTGTCCGGTGATGCTGCCTGCACCTGCCGCAATGCTGCCGCCAGCGGGGTTTGCCTGCACACCGGTCATACTGCTTAGCAAAATCCCTGCCGCCGCTGCCGCGGGCGCTAGTTTTTTGGCGGCTTTGGCCGCTAGGCTATAGACTTTGGATTTTATGCTGCCGGGGCGTGCTTTCCGCACCGGTTTATGCCGCATATAGTGCGGTTTGCCGCGCAGCCAGGCGCGGCGCCATTTTCTTTGCATAGGGATGACCTCCTTGAGTTGGTGAGAAGTGAGCAGCTAATTTTTTTCATCGACACATTTGTCTATTAAAACCCATCATAACAAACAAATTTCTTTTGGATACCTACCTTTGGTATAGTCACAAAAAAAAATAAAAGTATAGTCAGCACTATACCTTGGAATAGTATACCGACTATACTTTCGGATAGTGATGACTATACTTTTTATTTCGGCTTTTTTACCCCAAAGGGCACCAAAACCGGATAGACATAGTACTCTCCGCTCAAGGCCCGAACGGTCGCCAAGATTGCGCAGCCTATCCATAAAAGTCCGGCACCAATAACGACGATCCACGCAGCGGTTTCTGTTTCGATCAACAGTGAAAGCGCTAAAACAAGCAAGAGGATCACCGGTACCAGCGCCAGTTGGAAAATCATCGCCTGCTTCGCATGATGTGCCACAAAGATGTCTTTGCTCTTACAGAGCCAGATCACCA
The DNA here is from genome assembly GCF_057319775.1 of Sporomusa sp. 246TCP1. Classification (NCBI taxonomy): domain Bacteria; kingdom Bacillati; phylum Bacillota; class Negativicutes; order Selenomonadales; family Sporomusaceae; genus Sporomusa; species Sporomusa sp. 246TCP1. The sequence continues at coordinate 4,730,956 of NZ_CM170492.1, forward strand.
GCGGGAGCAGGCCAAACCCCAGGCCGCCGAAAAAGCATCCGCAATGTGCCGCAGCCGCCAGCATTTTTTGTCCACCTGATACTTGCTCCATAACTTCTTATCAGGCCTGTCCTTTTCCCATCGGCAAAGCCGCATTATGCTCGCTGACCCATTTGTAGCTCACGTAGACACTGGCGATAGTGGTAATAAACGCCAAATCCGGTGAAATGAAATTGGCAATCAGCGCCCCTACTATAGCTACCGCTGCAAAGAGCATCAAGCCTTTTTTTAAACCGGCCGCATAAAAACCGCCAAATCCGAATATTCCTAAGAAAATTGCTAAACCTACACTTTTTTTCGACATATGGATTTCCTCTCTTTCATTTTTTAGTCATCTTCCATAGAATCATGGCCTCTATTTTCTCTACCAGGCCTCACCTCCCTTACTGCACTCCAGTTCGTGTTGGCGCTAGCACCAAACATGAAGTTCCTGCAAATCCTGCACTAATTACTAGGCTTTTTATAATTCCTGTGGTCTACTCGTTTTCCGGAGAGTTTCAGCCATCCGCGCCGACAGTAGTGGTAATCTGACCGTTTTGAATGGTGTAGTTTACGATACGCGAGAGGGCACTTTTATTCTGTGGGTCAACGAACTCAAAGTAGTAGCCATAGGTGCCGTCTCCCATCTCTTCATCAGCAATGCACGGCTGCTCGCCTAGGGTAAAGGTATCGGCGTCAAACTGGCTGAAATCTTCATCATCACCGCTGATAGTCATCGCATAATGCAACGTTGTGACAGTGTCGCCTGCTTTGAGCCGGATAAGCTCCCGGCTCGCGATGCCGTCCGTCGCAAGTCCCAGGCGCGCGCCGAGAATATGATAGGCTTTGTCTTTGAAGTTATAGACGAGTTGCAGATTGCACTCCTGTCCGTTGAGCTTGACCGGTACGGAGTAGAGGTTATAGTCATCGCCTTCATAGGTGATTTCGATATAGACCGGATGACCGTCAAGCATTGGCCAGTTGCCTTGAAAGTTATCTTTGAAGACGCCTTTTTCCCAGTCTGCGTCGATGTCTGCGTCGCTGCCAAGATACAGCATTATGTCATCCTCTTCACTCTGGTATATGAGCTGACAATGCACAGAGGCCAGGTTTTCCAGCTGCTCCGGACGTAGCTTTACGAAGGCGGTGCCATCTTTGTCTATATCCACCGGAGTGTCTTCGAGGTTACTCACAGCAAAGAGCTTTTGCCGCTCAGCGGGCTGTTCAAGGATTTCCCCACTGCCGGTTGCCACATCACTCAGGTAAGGCGCAGCCTGTGGCGGCATCATCCCAAAGATGAGGTTGTAATAAAGGCATTTTACGGGCAGAAGCGGCGCAGCCTGCTGTGCGTAAGCCATAAACCCATCCGGATCGTTATTGTAGGAGTAGTAACCGGAAAGGCCGCTGCTTTCCTGCCGATAAGGGCCGCTTACTTTGTAGACGACGCTGTCCTGTACGGCACGCTGAAGAGCTTCTGCGGTACCTGGCAGCAGGCTGCGGGCGTTTTGGGCAAGACTGCCAAGATCCAGCATGTTGGCATAGCCCTGTTCACGGGTATTGCCGCCATAGTTTTCTGTCACTGCGGCCATACGCGCGAAGCCAGTAAAGAAGGCCTGCGGGTTTTTGTCTGCCTGGCGCAGTGCCTCAACGCCAAAAGCCTCGTAGGCGTCGCGCAGAGCCGGCAGCTGCCTTACGTCGGTGACAGATAAAGTGGCGGCTGCGGCTGTGCCATAAGCCTCACAGCCTGCGAGATAGGTATCGCAGATGGCCCGCCCCAGCCCAGCACCGTTCATGGCCGGATTCCGGGCAAGTGCACCGGCCCAGCCGGTATAGTCCCAGCCATTTCCAGGCTCAATCTCCTCCGAGGCTACCATATAACGCGTAAGCCCATGGAGATTGTGTACCATGTCAGCAGTCGCCATGAGGCAGGCATCAAAACCGATAATTTCAAATGGCGGCTGATCATGGTCAGGTGTATAGGCAGCTTCAAAGGCTGAACGCAAACCGTTGAGATTCATATAGTGCCGGGTACGCTCATCATAGCAAACCCCGGCAGCACTACCACCGCCATGGTCCCAGAGAATGCAGACACGATGGTCTGCCGGGAAGTTGTTCTCGCCGTAGCGCAGGAAGTCCGCCAGGGTATCCGGCGACCCCATATCGGCATCAGGCAGCTGCTGCAAGGGGTGAATACCGTCGGCATCATAGAGATAGCGGGCGACCGCGCCGGACGGAATGCCTGTCGTATGCCACTCCACCGCGCCGCCAGTCTGGATGAGTACCCTGACATTCGGCGGCAGGCGAACCTGCAGCAGTTCCTGAATATCCGCTGAAGCGGCACCTTGCTTGCTTTCAAGATCGGTTCCGCAGACATACCAGTAGATCGTCCAGGTATCTGTAGGCTGATAAGTGTCTGCCAGTGCCGCTTCCGCAGCACCGGCTCGGCTGCCAACGTTAGGGAGGAGAAGCAGGATGCTCAGAAACAGGGGCAGCAGTAGTTTTACAAAGGGTGATTTTTTCATGGGATGCCTCCTTATGGCTTGCTATTTTTCGCTTTTACCTTACTAAATACAACATCAGAAAGGACAGACTGAATTTCCTCGATTTGTCCTTTCTGTGCATAACTTCAATGCCAATCTAGGGTCATGTTTTATCTCTCCTGCTCCTAGAAATACTTGACGCCTTGCAGGAGGTGCCGGGTGTGCGCCGTGGTGTTGACACTGGCCGTATCGGCAACTGTCAGGATTTTCTTGCCTGAGGTCTCGACACTGCCGCTGCCGCCGTCGCCGCTTGCCTTGCCGCCTTTAGCCAAAAAATGCTGTCGGCAAAGCTTGTCGTGTCATTGGCCCAACCGATTAAACCTCATAATAGCAAATAAATCTGTTTTTGATACCTACCTTTGGTATAAGCATAAAAAAAATAAAAGTATAGTCAGCACTATACTTTTGGCTAGTGCTGACTATACTTTTGGATAATTTTACTTTATAAAATAAAGCGGTTACTTGTCTTCGTTTACCCCCAAAAGTCCCTGATTCCCTCCAGAAACAAGCCGTGGTCATCAACCAACAATACTTTCATGCTGTTCCGCCTTTCCTAACGGAATTTCGATGATTACTTTGGTGCCAATGCCGGTTTTTGATTCAAACCGGAATATACCCCCGACCTCTTCAGCCCTTTCACGCATAATTGCCAGCCCATAATGGTTTTGACCCACGCTCTGCAGGGATAAATCAAATCCCTGTCCGTCATCGACGACGCTCACGACTGCTTTCACAGCTAATACTTCAATCTTCACCAACAATTTGTTCGCCTTGGCATGTTTGCGGACATTGTTCGCAGCCTCCTGAATAATCCGCAGCAATTGCAACGCTGCCATGTGATCCAAGAGTCCGTCAAGTGGTTGTGACGGACGGACAAGCTCAGTCTTAATGCCATAATTTTTTTGGTAACGGTCAAGGTAGTCTTCAAGCAGCTGTAAAAAGTCCTGCGTTGAAGAAACTCCCGTTTTCAAGTCTGCAATGGTTTCCCGAACCTCGACATTGAAGTCTTTTGCAATCTCTAATAGGCGTTTAACCTGTGCTTTTGCGTCTTTTAGCCGTTCTTTATTCAATAATATAAGAATCGTCTGTAATTCCATTTGCAGATAGCCGCCGAGCTGCCCCGGCCCATCATGAAAATTTCTGCCGATACGGTTTCGTTCTGACAGGATGGATAAGGCTTTTTCCTGTTCGATAAGCTGTTCCTGCGCCTTTTTTTGCGCGGTAATTTCCTTCCAGATCAAGGCTTTGCCCATGTCGCTGTCACTCTGGTCAGAAAGCTTTATGATATGTAGTTCATAATATCGTATGTGATTATTTTTCTCCAGGCAGATTTCCTGCATCGCCCGTTGCTCTGTTTTTAATAAGGCCACTAAAGAAGGGCAATTTGCAAACACTTCGGCAGCCTGTTTGCCTTCTGTTTGCCCCGGCGTAATCTCTAATATGTCCGCTGCGGCGGTATTAAAATCAACCACCCAGCCCTCGTTATCGATGACAGCCAGGCCGTTTCCCACAACATCTACCGCTTTGGCTTGTGCTAACGGCAAAAGGTTAATCACCTTCAGGTAAAAAAAACCGTAGGTCCAGATTGAGCCGGTAATCAACGAACTCAAGGGCAGCGAGGAAAACAGTCCGGTATGCTGCAAAAAGAGCCAAAACGTTGAGCCAATTCCTCCACAAGCCGGAGCCAAGGTAACAATGATAGCCTGTCTGCGGCGAAGACCTATACACTGTTTGATCCATCGGTAGCTCATGTATAGAATGGGCAGTAGCAAAAAGTAATTGTAAAAAACCATCAGCCAATTGCCCATTCCCCGGACAACGGTTAGCACGTTCCCGTCGACGCTGATTTTTTCCCAATACAGGCCATGCCATGCATTGGTAAAAAGGAGAAAATAGGTCAATGCAGGCACCAGCAAAAGAGCAGCCAGTGTCCGTCTGTTTATCAAGTGTCCGCGGTTGGTAACCTGTAAAAGAAATAACAGCCAAAGAAGAGCAGGCAGAGTTGCCATCATCTGCTGAATGGTTACGCCAAAAAGCTTGCTTTCCAATTCATCGGCTGTACCGATGGCTATCAGGCTCAATAACCAAACTGATCGCGTCAGTAATGCCACCGCTAACGGCACGGCTCCTTTGCTTTGACGATACTGCCAAATATAAACCGCCAAAGCTTCAAGAATAAATGCTGCCAACAGGTAAAACCAAATATCTTGTATAGGGTAAAAACTTAGCTCAGACATAAACTCATCCTTATCAAAGTACAACAATATTTATATATTAAATATATATATTTCTACAAAAATGACTGCGTACCTTCCTTGCCGCACGAAGTTCTTTGCATAGGGAAAGACCTCCTTGAATATGAGTAAGACAAGCCGTTCATTGCCTGCCAACTATACTTTTGGATAGTCTGATACGTTGAAGTCAGTATTATAAGGCTACTTCTCTCCATTCAACCTTAGCCGGGACGCATGGGCGATCAGTTGCGTCCGGTTAGACAAATGAAGTTTAGAAAGGATCTCCCTGACGTGGTACTTGACAGTAACCTCCTTCAAATCTAACCTCAGGGCAATCTCTTTATATGTCCATCCTTCTGTCAATAATTGCAAAACCTCTGTCTGCCGCCTGGTCAATTCTGGTTCTGACTCATCACTCAGTTCATCTGCCGCTTGCCTACGACGGGAAAACTCTCCTAGCAGCCGCTTGGCCAACCCCGGAGCAAGCGGCACTTCCCCTTCCCTCAGACTAAATAGTTGCCGGAGAAATTGCTCTGGGTCCATGCTTTTTATTAAATACCCCACCGCCCCAGCTTGCATCGCGGCAAAAAGGCTGTCCTCATCCTCACTGGCAGTGAGCATGACGATTTTCACTTCTGGATATTCTCGTTTTATCATGCGGGTAGTATCAATACCATCACAATCTGCCATCTGAACATCCATCAGGATGAGTTCCGGCTTTAGCATCCCGACTTTGGTCAGCGCTTCCTCTCCACTTTTGGCTGTGCCAATGACAGTAATGTCATTGACTTCCAAAAAATTTCTAATTCCCTCAAGAAACAGGGCATGATCATCCACCAATAATATTTTCATGCTGTTCAACCTTTCACAAGGAAACTTTGACAATTACCTTAGTCCCGACACCATGTTTGGATTCAATCTGAAGTTCTCCTCCAGACGATTGAATACTCACCTCAACCCGCTTGGCCTTGGCATGCTTGCGAACATTGTTCAGCGCTTCTTGAATGATCCGTAACAATTGCACCTCGGCAACAAAGTCAAACGGCACGTCAACTAGTTGCTGCGGAATAATAAGCTCACCACGGCCAAACAGTTTTCCATAATCTCTACCGCTGCCGCTTGGGCTAACGGTAAAATATTGCCAATCAGCCCGCTAATCGGAGCCAACGTAATAATAATCGCCTGCAAGCGGCGAAGACCATTGCAATCGTATATCCACCGAAGGCTAAAATACAAGCTAAGCAGCACCAGCAGTAGATTGTAACCAATCGCGAACCAACAGACAGGCCCCCGTCCCCCCGCAAATACATCCAGTTATCCCGAATAGGATAATAGCTCATGTCAAACACAGGATAACCCCCATCAAATACTGACTTTATTCTACAAAATTTATTATATCAATATTTCTCCAATACTGGCCACTTTTCCTCCCACCGCTAGTCTGGCTTGACAAAACCGCGGGGAGTGACGAAGGGGTAAGTATCAAGCGTATCAACTCAAAACAAAACTGACGCCACTTGAAAAATGACGTCAGTTTGCGTAATCTCATAAACGCGTCTAATATAAAGCTTTAAATATATCACGAATTTCATTTCTGCTAAGTGGAACATAGTTGTTTACTAAGAGTCTCTGTTGGCCTTCTATTACGGTATCTGTAAAAATTTCAACTTCCGCTTCTTTCATTCCATACTCTTTAAGGGGTTTTCTGGCTAGTAATTTGTCAAGCACCTTTGAAAGCTCATCATAAACAGTAGTAGTATTCGAAATTCTTAAAATTCCAGCCAGTATTTCATTAAGTTCTTTTATTTTTCCATTAGGATTCTTTTGGTTGTAGGTCTTAAATACTTCAATAAAAAATTGATAGTTTGCTTCTCCATGAGGAACGTGGTAGTTTCCACCTAGCGGATAGGATAATGCATGTACCGCTCCCACACCTGTATTTCCAAAAGCTATTCCCGCAAAGTTGCTGCCAACCAGAAAATCTTCTATTATTTCTAGTCGATACTCAGATCCTCTTTCTAGTATATCCATATATCCCCTAAGTATTAATTCCATAGCTTTTACACTAAATAATTCGGTAGAACTATTAGATCTAGGAGAAACATATGATTCGACGGCATGAATTAAAGCATCAATTGAACTTGTTACGAAAAACTTATAGGGCAGTTCTTTTACTAATTCTGGTATTAATACTGCATAATCAGGATATAATTCATCTACTCCAAGACCCATTTTGGTATGTTTTGATTTTATCTCAGCTATTGATATATTGGTAACTTCACTACCTGTACCACAAGTAGTTGGAACTATTATAAGTTCTCTTCCTTTTATTAAAGGAATTTTCTTTTCAAATAACGCTAGCGCACTTGTAGCATCTTTGATAACTAAAAGCTTAGCTATATCTATCACTGAACCACCGCCAATAGCAATGATTCGCCTATAATTTCTGCCACCCATGCCTTTCATAATAGCATCAATCATTTCATCTGAAGGTTCACCCTTCCCATACTTTTCCCGGAACATGAAGTCAGCGTTAAGATTTAATTCTTTCATATATGTGTTATATAAAAATTCGTTTGTTAATACGAAATCTCCAGCTGCAATAGCAAAAAATTCAGCAAAGTCTTTGAAATGAGTAAACTTATGAATTTGAGGTTTCACTTGCAGTAATTTCATATTTTTCTCCTTTTATCCTATTATTTTTATTCTTAAAATCATTATACTTGTAAAACCAATGGTTAACAACTGAGTAAACACTCTTCAATCACCTCAGAGAAATAGACGACACTGACGATATCGTTTGGTGATATGGATTTACCATAAAGGTTTTCAAAAAAGGTAATCAGTCCCGCCACTGAATCTATTGCCGGATTCTGATGGGCTAAATCATCTGCCGTCAATTGGGAGAATTTCTTTATATATACTTTATCAATCATCGCCTGATACATTTTTTTCTTTGGGCTTAACATTTCCCCAAAGGTAATCCATACTATGGAATTTTCCACATATACATCCCTTAAATCTCCTAATCTCACAGTGCAATTCTTCAATCGATTCTGCAGTAATTTCTCATGATATGACGATTGGAAATTTAATGCAAACATAATTTTCCTCCTAGATCTGCAATAACGTCATTTAAGAACATTATTAACTTACCATTCTGTCCGGATACTCAAATCCGCTTTCTGTTGGGCTTCACCAATTTTAAAGAATTTATAGAGAATAAAAAGTCCGCCGTACCAGACAGGGGCAACATAAAGACCAACCAGATTATCATGGTCATACCCCATACCCAAAGTTACCGCAAGCATAAATGCTCCTACTATATAATTGGCATATGGATAAAAAGGCATGGGATATTTTAGCTTGGCAACTTGCTCAATGCTCAGGCTTTTCCGCCATTTGAACTGAATATACATAATTAATGACCATGTCCACATACAGCCTGTTGTTGTAATTGCCGACATGTAGTAAAATACGCTGTCAGGAGCTATATAGTTGAAATAAACACCGACTAAGCATACAGCACCGGAAAACAAGACACCATTGGCAGGGACTTGATTGCCAGAAAGTTCACCTAAGAACTTAGGTGCTTCGTTCCTCAGAGCCAGACCATATAGCATACGTCCACAAACATACATACAGCTATTTAGGCAAGAAGCTGCCGAAGATAGAATTACGCAGTTTATAATAGAAGCAGCATAAGGAATCCCTGCTTTTTCAAAGATCATTACAAATGGGCTGACCCCTTTGGGCAAAGTCTCATAGGGAAATATAGACAATATCGCTACCATGGAACCAACGTAGAACACAAGCACTCGCCAAAACACTTTATCAATCGCAGACTTCAGTGAACGTTCAGGATCGGCGGCCTCGCCTGCGGTAATCCCGATCAGCTCAACCCCAGAATAAGCAAATACTACCATAACCAAAGCCATGGAAACACCAGTCCAACCAAACGGCATAAACCCACCATGTATCCATAAGTTAGAGAAACCAATGGCAACACCGTCATTACCAAACCCAAAGAGAATCATTGCAAAGCCAACGATTAGCATGGCTATAATCGTTATAACCTTGATCAAAGCAAACCAAAATTCAAATTCACCATAATATTTTACAGCAACTAAATTTATCATAATGATGAAGGCAAGGCAAATCAATGCCGGAATCCATTGCTGTATATCTGGTGACCAATATCTCATGTATAAACCCACCGCAGAAATTTCGGCCATGCCCAGAACAACCCATTGGTACCAATACGTCCACCCAGTAAAAAAAGATATTAGCGGTCCACAAAAAACTCGTGCATAACCCGCAAACGAGGACGCAACAGGATGTTCTACGGCAACTTCACCCAGGGCACGCAGCACGAAATACATGATAACACCACCAATAGCGTAGGCTAGCGTGAGAGCCGGCCCTGCCAGCTTACTTGCCTGCGCAGAACCCATAAACAAGGCAACACCAATAACACCACCGATAGCAATAAGTTGTATATGCCTATCCTTAAGGTCTTTTTTTAGATTTTCTTTTTCTAAATGTAACGATTTCTCTTTCATAAACATGCTCCTCCCTCTTTTTTATAACTATACAGAAAGACGCACATCAACAACGTTACCCGTTGTCGACAAGCGTCTTTGCTTACAACCTTTTACTTATACTATTCTATACTTCTGCAGTAACCCGCAGGATACTTTGTTCTAAAACGGTAAGCCCACGATCCAATTGTTCGTCAGTAATCACCAGCGGAATCAGTAAGCGAATTACATTGCTGAAAACACCGGCACTGATTACTATCACGCCTTGCTCCAGGCAATATTTCACTACCTTACCAGTAAGCTCTTTCGCCGGTTCTTTGGTTTGCCGGTCTTTGACTAGTTCAATACCGATCATCGCGCCGACTCCTCTCACGTCACCAATAATCCTGCATTTTTCCTTCAGGGCTTCCAGTCTCACCATGGTCTTACGACCAATTTCTTCAGCCCGGCTACAAAGATTGTTTTCTTCAATAAAATTTATAGTCTCCAAACCAGCCACACAAGCTAACGGATTGCCTCCATAAGTTCCGCCAATATTTCCCGCGTCAGGCGCATCCATATATTCGGCCTTGCCTGTAACAGCACTTAGTGGCACACCCGCAGCAATCGACTTTGCCGAGGTCATTAAGTCAGGCTCCACACCCCAGTTTTCAATGGCGAACATTTTTCCTGTACGGGCAAAGCCGCTTTGCACCTCATCAACAATGAATAATATCCCCTTACTTTCACAAATTGCTTTAAGACCTGGTAAAAATTCTGGTGGCGGTACAAGGAAACCACCCTCTCCTTGCACCGGTTCAATAATCATCGCGGCAATGTGCTCAGCATCAATTTCCGTTGTAAAAAACCGTTCAAAATTTTCCAGGCAATGCATACCGCAGCCTGGATAGGTGGAGCGATAATGGCAGCGATAGCAATATGCGGAAGGAACCTTATAAACCTCTGGCGCAAAAGGTCCAAATCCATATTTGTAAGGCTTAACTTTACTGGTAAGACTCATGGTCATAAAAGTACGACCATGAAATGCACATTCAAAAGCAATGATCCCCGTTCTTTTGGTAGCATGCCTGGCAATTTTTACTGCATTTTCGACAGCTTCCGCACCACTGTTAGCAAACATGGTCTTTTTAGGAGCTGCTCCTGGCATCAATGAATTCATCTTTTCTGCCAACTCCACATAGGGTTCATACATGCCGATAGCAAAAAAAGAATGAAGTAATTTATCTGCCTGTTTTTGTATGGCTTTGACCACTGGCTCTGGACAATGTCCAACATTTAAAACTCCAACTCCTGCATAGAAATCCAGAAACTCTCTACCCTCTACATCGGTAATCACGGCTCCACTAGCTTTTTCTACAAAAACCCCTGTGGAGTTGGCAATACCCCTGGCAACAGCATTGTTTTTTCTTATTATAAGCTTTTCGGTCTTGCTTCCCATATTACTCATCGTAAAACCCCTCCCTGGTATGATAATGTTCAAATAATAAAAACGCCGACTATATCCCTGCGGATATAAATTCAGCGCCATTGCTAAATCCATATGTTGTTCATGCCTCAATATTATCAGATACACCTCAGTGCGTCTATGTGAATACCTCACATAATATTCGATAGCTTTTTGTGAAGTATTCACTTCTACGTTCACTAAAAGCAATATCAAAATTTTTCAGCCGCCGAAACTACCTGCTTCGTGGGAATTAAAAGTGAAACTCCCACTTATAGAAGTGAGAGTCTGGAATTCAGATAAATGTATTTGCTCTATTTAGCCAAAATAGCAATTGAAAACTAACTGGTCAATTGTTTCCCGACAATAAGTCCTAGCTGCAAAGTCAGGCGATCATCTGGATCATTTAAACTTCTCCCAGTAATTTCTTCAATCTTTTTCAAACGATTATCAAGGGTATTGCGATGCACAAATAAACGCTTAGCCGTTTTGGCGGCATTACAATTTTCTTCAAAGTATACGCATAAGCTAGCTACCATATCCATGTGATATTTATAATCATATTCGTTAAGCGCCTCAATTACTTCCTGATAGTACATTGTCAGCTTATCAGGCTCAATCTCAAATAGCAACTTATATATCCCTAGTTGTTCATAGGCATAAATGGGTTTGGAGGCTGTCTTTAACTCAGAAAAACGCAGTACCTTTGTAGCCTGAAGATAACTTTGTCTGGCAGCCTGCAAACTTTCAAATCTGCCGCCTAAACCGGCGGCAACTGCCAATCCTGGCAATTTAGAAGTAAATTCATTTAAAATATTGGTCAAAATAGTAATATTTTGCTGTGTACTCACATTCTCATAAGGCATTAGTAAAACAATATTATCCTCCCACAACATTGTCATAATTTTTCTGTCTTGTATGCTCAAAACAGTGCGGACGATTTGTTCAGAACGTACTTTAAAGGCAATCCGTGCTTTTTCACCTTTTGCCTGTAAAAATTCACTTAAACGGGTAGGACTTATAATGGCAACCTGATGGGGTCTGGTTAGATCATATCCATAATAGGCTGCTCGCTGATTTAATGCCTCAGGATCTGCCAGGGGGCAAAATAAAAGTTGTTCCAAAAAATCCTTTATCGATTCTTCCTCTTTTTGCTTCATGACAAGATGACTACATATTTCCCTAGTTACCTCAATAAGTTTTACCTCCCACGGCAACTCAAAAATGGGAAAGCTCGCTTGATCTGCCAAACTGATAACCTCAGCAGGTACTTCTTTAATATAGGGACCTATGTTAACAATAAGCCCCGCCAATTTCTTTTTTATTAAGCCGTTGACAACATCTTTCAGCTTATGAACATCACCATTCAAACCAATGCCAGTGATAATCAGGAGTTCGTTACCCTGTACCCAGGGAATAACGTCAGGCAAGTCAATAAAATGCACCCAACGCACCAATCGATCCAAACCGGACTTTCCAGCCACAGTGTTAAGTCTCGCCAACGAGGGCAAATTGATTATTTCCCGACAACTAATCATAATTGGCATCCTCCTCTCAGGTTGAGCTATGCTCTTTTTTAGCCTCTAGTGTCCCAAACAATCCGGGGCCTACAAACGTTACCACGTTCATAAGCCCCATTGCTTAACTATTAAATATTTATTAGTAAATAGAAATAGACAGAGGCTTATAAACGAAATACGTCTATAAGCCCCATTGCTTAAATTTTAATAATTTACATTGATTTGAGTATATCATACTTAAAAAAACAACGCAAACACAAGCAAAAAAAAAACGAGACTCTCGTAGAAGTCTCGACAATGCGTGCAAGGACAAACGAAGGTGGGTACGTTGCCTTGGCCTTCTTCTAATCAGAAGAATAGCATTTACGCCATATATATATTTAAGCTTTAATAGCTGAATTTGACCTTCCAAGAACTAAACTCGACTTTACTGACATCATGAAGCTCAAAATTCCAGTTTCGAATCCCCTGGGTACTTATCATTAAATCCAAATTAGTAAATGACTGAGAAATAGTCTTTGGACCATTATCGGTAGTAAAAGTAATCTCGACATTGGCTTTAGGTAACCAGGAGATAAATACTCCCGTATTATAAAAATTACCTTCCACCATCAAACTGTTATTTTCAGTGAAATACACTTTAGAAGGAACAAATTCCAGATCTGAAGAAGCCGCTGCTGAAGCCGTCCCTATGACTAAAATACTTGCAATACATAGCACTATAAAAAGACATCTCTTTTTCATATCCAAGCTCCTTTGATCCTTTTTGTTTTACAATTATCATTAGCTTGTAAAACAATCATAGCTAATGTGCTTTACTTTGTCAAGTACATTAGTTTTGATTATTAATTATTATGTTAAAAAATCTATATTTACCACTCTCTTTACACTACCCAATATCCGCTGTAGAATATCAATAATAGGAGGCGCAAGAATGTCAAAACAGATCGAAATATCAGACGAAAAGATTACAGTTGGTGCCAGAGTCAGTGCTGAAGCTGTCGGAGTCTTAAAGCAGTACGAAATTCCAATATCAGATGTTATAGAAGCGGGTATTCTCTATTTTTTATGTCTGAATGATGCTGATAGAGTTGCCTATTACCTAAAAAACAGTTCAGATGTTATTGTTAAAAGTGACTATAAAATTCCGCATGCTCCTTGGCCGGAATGTATTAAAGAAATATTAAATTTAAGTAAAACCGGCGATGTAAAGACTGAGGTCAAAAATTTCAGAGCAGCAGCTAAATGGATGCCTGATAAAGGTGAAGCTAGGCTTAGCCAACTAAAATTGAGAAATCTAACCATAGCCGAAATTATTAAAAAGGCGGATGAACTTACGCTTGGGGGACGCGTACAAGAAACAATTCCGTACTATGATTATGCGATTATGCTTTCGACAAAAGAGGGGAGTCCCCAAATAACCGGCGAAGTTTACCTCAAGCTGGGTGATGCAAGCCGCGATATGGGGAATTTTTCGCTAGCCTTAAGCGCTTATGCATTTGCGGAACAAAACTTTGAAAAGGAAGCAACTCCACAAAATCTAGCAGACTTATCCTATTCCAGGGGCGTTTGTTTCCAACTCTGGGGTAAACATAATGAATCCTATACCTACTTAAAAAAAGCGCGCGAGTTATACGAAAGTATCGGAGATTCGGACAACTTGTTTAAAACACATTCGCGCCTGTCGATCAGTCTTGATTCGCTCGAAACAAAAGACGCGGTCGAAGCCTGTAATGAGATACTTGCTCACTTTACGCAGCTAAGAACACAGTATATCGCTAAAATAGATAGCTCGCCAGCCGTTAATTGTAAGTGACAAACTTTTTTCCCTGTTACAAGTTATAGTATCCTAGATGTCAAACATAAAGAGACTCATCTGCGCTGAACAGAGAGTCTCTTTATGTTTTGAAAAGAGATAACGACCAGCTTATTTAGAAAGGACAACTTATAGCCGCCCATGTAGGACGCGACTATACTTATATTAAAAATATCTTTACCATCATTGCTAACACCAATATTAGGTTAGATATTATCATTATCGCAAGCAAAACTATTAAGTACATTATTATCTGATTCGTTTGCATAATGGTAACACCTTCATGGCTTAAGCATTCCTACTATATACTATGCATCGTTTGTGAAAAAATCACCTTTATATAAACCATCTACCGTCATCACAAAAAATACCTGTTTCCCTGCACATAATAAAGCCCCCGGCACACGCCAGGGACTTTAAACCCGTAATTAATTACCAGTTATTTTGTTTCTTCATTCGGGCAAAATATTGCTGGAGGTGATTTTATGAGAAATGAAAACCGTAAGGAAAATAACGAACAGTGCCGTAATGAGAGGAACCAAAAGAACCTTGATTTCGCCCGTGAGTTATCTAACGTAGAAGATCGCCGCAATGATAAAGATTGCGGTGGTGGCTGCGGTGGCAAACGGTAAAGTTCTTAAATAGATCAATCTCCATGGACGGCTTTTTATAGCCGTCTTTTCATATTTCCTTGCCAAACCATATTGTGATAGCAACATTACCTATCCGCTATGAAGCTCTGCGAATAACCCTTCTATCCTTAAAAGCCTCTATTCTGGCCTTGACGTTTTCCTGCAAATTTCTGTAAAAAAACTGATAGTCATAAATATGATAAACTCCTTTCTCAAATAAATCTAATACCGGTGGATACTCTTCAGCAGTGATGTCTGTTACCTTGAGAGTTCCCCGGGTTTTATCAAGATACGCGCCCGTTAAACGTGGAATTTCCTTGTTAATCTTGCCGTCATAGCCTGTGAAAACTGCGCCCTTATTCAGAGACTTACCTGCGGGTTGGATTGTTGTTTTCCAGTTTAGCGGATTAATTCCCAATGTTTTACAAGGCACAAGTATGGATGTTTTCACATCGGGAGCTTCGGTATTAAAAGAAATAATCACCCCGGTATCATCTTCTCCTTGCGCCATTTTCAGGTGCGGATATTGTACAAGTTCCTCAGGTGTCACCCGCCAGCCAATAACATAAGCAGCTACCAGTTGTTCCTGCAGCCTTTGGTCATGGTACATATCCTTCATAAGCCTGACAATCATATCTGCCCCCTGGCTAAAGCCTGCCAGCACAAGGGGGCGATCCTGCTTTTGTTCCTTTAAATAATACTCGAAAGCAGCCTTGACATCCTGATAAGCTAACTCAAAATAAGGGGCCGCTGCAGCCGGTTCTAATTTATAAGTATTTATCCCCGCTTGCCGGTAGTAGGGTGCATAAAAGTTGCCCTTCAAATCATAGATGCCTTTCTCCATATTAATTGCACCAATAAAGTTTTTACGAACATCGGCATCATCAATCGGCATATTAAACTGTGTAGAATTGCCCAAAAATACAGTAGGACAAACAAAAAATACATCCACATCCAGCGCGGCACTACTACCATTACCATAATATGCCCAGTTGGTTTGATCACTGTACGCGAGACCAGCCGCATTCGCATTGCTAAAGATAATAGCTATGGCAACACAGACTAACATACTGGTTAACCCTTTCCTTGCTTTATACATACAATCCCCCTGTCTCTCTCCTCTTAGGTATCTATAAATTTGTGATTAATTCTCTAACACTACTTACTATTGAAAACAGCCTATTATCAAATAGCTCTTGCTTATCTGCCTTATATTTTTGACGAATAAAGCTAAACAGTTTGGCTCCATCTAGTTTATCATTTATACAGGTATCCTCATTGGGAAAGTTCAGCATCCATTTATACCGAGGAAATACGTGAAAATGAAAATGACTAGTTTCTTCACCCAGACTCAGTATATAAACCCTATCAATGTCATTTTCTTTAACAAGAGCTTTAGTTACTGACTTTAAAATATTTGTTAATTCAAATAGCTCTTCTTGTTTTAATTGTTCCAAATTCTCCACATGCCTTACTGGTGATAGAATAAAATATCCGGCTACATGTATATCTAAGCAATGATGCAATATAACAAAATTATTTTTATAGATAATTCCGCCTGGTGGTATTACTTCTTTTTTTATAATCCGGCATGTAATACAAATAGTGTCCACCTTCCACTTTTAGCTTAACTCAACCTAATTCTACAATTTACTTCTTTTTTTATTTTGCGAATAAATCCGCTTCCTTATTTGAATTCCAAATATATTCAATGCTTTGTGCAAGTTCCTTAGCTTTTGTTATACCAAACCTATCCGAAATAAAGCCTAACGCCATATCTATTCCTGCCGATACACCAGACGAAGTATAGAATTTTCCATCAACAACCCATCTGGCATGACTGATCCATTCAACTTCGGAGTTCACTGACTGAACCCAATCAAAGGCTCTTTTGTTCGATGTAGCTTTGAAACCATTTAACAAATTTGCTTTAGCAAGCAACGCCGATCCCGTACAGACCGTAAGACAATATTGAGATTGAAGTGCAATGTCTGACAACTTCTCAATAAACATATTATCGTTAATCAAATACCGCGTTCCTTCACCGCCAGGAATTAAAAGTACTCCGGAACAATCAACCTTTTCCAAAGGTTCCGTTAAAATCGCAACCCCTTGACTGCTTTTTATAATACCACCATTTGCCGAAACAAAATGCAAACAACACTCGTCAATACGTCCAAGTACCTCGACTGGTCCAAATGCATCTAATGTTTCAAAATCAGGAAACAGTAAAACATTCACATCCATAAAGTATTCATTCCTTTCGTGTTATCAGATACATTATAACGCCATTATAAATCAAATGAAACTGCGCTTCCCTCCTTAAGCCAAAAAGCTTGAGCAAGCTCCAGAATATTTTCGGTACTGTATGTAGCTATTCTCCTCGCATACCTTTCGCGGGTGTAATTATAGCCCATCTCAAAATCGCTCAAATACTGCTCAGACATGATTATCCGCCTTGTTACTTAGTGTTTGTTTGCCTATAAGCTCGGTTATACATACACCAAGGGCGGCTGCGATATTTGCTAATGTCTGTATAGAACCGATGGAGCGTCCATTTTCAATTTTATTAATATACTGAATTTCATTCAGGATTTTTCTTGTGTTATTAATACGCTATAATGAACATGAATATAATTCAGGGTGGGATTGAATTGAATTATGCCTCCCGGTTAAAGTACTTTCGGAATGTAGCAGGGATTTCTGCCAACGCCTTAGCGAAAAAAGTTGACTTGGACCCAACTACAATTTACAAAATTGAAGCTAATAATTCGAAACCGTCTCTTGGTTCGTTAGAGCGTATCTGTGACGTACTCGGTATTACCCTTGCCGATTTCTTCGCTGAAGAGAAACAGGAGCTTGAGCCTGAACTCCGACGACTGATAGAAACAGTCAAAAAATTATCGCCGGAGCAAAGAGACCAACTGCAAAAGCTGTTGGAAGTTATGAGCACTGACAGTAAAAAATAACAAGACCCAGTTTCCCCACCAAAGGAAACTGGGCCTTGCTATTTATTATTATACGGTAAACTTTTGGGTTGACGTGATGCGACCTTCCGCCGGAGGACATTCGCAGCATCAAGGAGTTTAACGATAAAATATGGCAAATAAAAAGCTTTAGCAGTATATAATTTATTTTCCACTGGATTTCATACCCCAGCACGTCGGCAATGCGCAGAACCTTCCAAAAAGGGATAGTCCCCTGCCGGATTTGCCACGCTAACGAAATAGGCGTATCTGTAGTTTGATATTGACTTTGCCTCCTTGTTTTGGGCACGAAAACCTGCCCTGCTTTTCGTCCTCGGACACGTCTTAACGTTTTCCGTTACATCAGTCCAAGTTTTCACTCGCCTCACTCCCATAATTTTTTACTAAACCACTCTTGACAAATATTTGATATATGTTAATAGTAATATTAACATATATCAAATACATTAAGGAGCGGTGCAAAATGTCAGCTGTTTCCACAAATGCAGTCTCTAATACAGATTTAGCTAAACCCAGAACATCAGAGTCCTTAAGCGACATTTCCTTAGAAAAAGCGCGCATTCAGGCAGTTAAGAAAAAATACGATGATTTAATTAACCGCATTGGCCCAGCAAGTACTTTGATTATAAGTAGCGCAGCAGTACAAGTACGAAAAACCAGTCAATTAATTAACAAAAATACTATTGCCTCACTAGCATGCCAATCAACTTCTATTGACAAAAAAGTCTAAAGTATTAAAACACCCTGAATTAGAAACACTATTTTAGAGGTGATATTTTTGCTCCCAAATAATAGCTCTAAAGCTTACATTGAAGCACTATTTAGCGGATTCAATAATACTTCAGGAGAAAATCAGGATCAGAGTACTGCTGTATCAGCTCACACCGAAGCTAAGTTTATTACTGGAAGTACGGGTGTTCAGCTAAACCCTGACGCGCCACCTGAAAAGAAAGAAAACCATACTATCGAACCACCCAAAGTTTCCACCCAGCATTATTAATTAGGTCGGCCATTGTGCTGGCCTTTTTATTATTGGTTAGGCTCAGGTTAATTTATGTCTAAACTTGCAATTTAACAAGTGCCACGGGGACGGGGTTGCTGACAACTTTCATTTTCTATACAATACTCCCGCTCATTATTCGAACTTACTTAAAGCATAATATGTGTCAATAACCCCGTACCTTTGACATGGTTTATGAGGTGTAACTCGCAATCATATGTCTAAACTTGCAATTTTACAATATATTACGATTGAAAGATATTGCCCGTGCGGCACTGATTTTCTGTCCTATAATCATCCAAGACAAAAAATGATTGACCTTATTGGTACAAGCAACGGTGCTTGAACACAGAAGGGGCTGCGCTAAAACAAAAGTTTAACGCAGTCCCTTCTTATTATCTATTTTTTTATCAATTCCTTACTCACACCCGCACTTATGTCCATGCCATACATGCTTTGCCTTGCACATCCATTCCTGCACATCATTCAAGGTTTCACCAAACCGCTGGAAGTGAACGACTTCCCGCTCCCACAAGAAGCGCAGGGTATCCTTGACACAAGGGTCGTCAGTACAAGCAATCAGATGCTCATACGTTGTACGGGCTTTTTGCTCTGGGGCGATTGTGTAACGACAACATTTTTGGAGCTAGAAATTCCAATGAATTTCAATGGGAATCTGCTTGGTTTCGGGATTGCGTCTACCAACATAGATGAAATCAATCAGCTTTACAGTCATTTCCCGATTGAGCTTTGTAATGTCGATGTATTCTTCAATAATCTGGTGGCGATTGTCAGCTGACTGCATTTTGCGGTCTATAGCTTCCAGTTTCTCTTTTGCTTCCATTGCCACCTTTTCGAGGCGTTCCTTTTCTGTGTAAAATTCCTTAGAAAATTGCAGGAATTCACTTTCAGAAATAATGCCTTTTACCTTATCTAAGTATAAGTCCTTAATGCCTTTTGCATATTCGGAAGCTTTCTTTTCAAAAGTGGCAATTTCAGCTTTGAGCTTTTCGCGTTTTTCACTTAGGTTATTATTGAAGCTGACTTGTTGTTCCAATTCATCCTTATCAAGATATTCGGTTATAATGTTTCTAAGTTCAGATATGACTGCATTCTCAAGTTCTTCTACTGGAATGAATGCTCCTATACATGCATCTTTAGCAACATGCTTTGTTTCGCATTTTAAGTAATATCGGTCATGACTCTTGGTAGAACGCATTACATAATCGCAATACATGCATCTTGCTTTTTTGGCAAAGATCCCGATAGTGCCGATAATAAACGGTTTAGCCTTTTCTCTTACAAGTTCTTGCACATTATCCCAAAGCTCACGGTCAATGATAGGGGAATGAGTGCCTTTTACCTTAATCCATTGCTCTTTAGGAATAGGCTTATTTTTCTTAGACTTATAGGAAATACTGCCATATTTACCTTGTACCATGTTGCCAATATAAATTTCATTGGTAAGCATATCTGATATAGCAAAGTATTTCCATAGAGTGCTATTTTGGGTTTTGGGCTGCTTGTAGCGAAGGTTTTTAAGCCGTTTATGTTCTGTTGGGTTCGGTATACCTCTGTCATTTAGTATTCGAGCAATAGCAGTTTTTCCATAGCCTTGTGAAAATAAGGTAAAAACCTCTCGAACTACCTTGGCTGCGTCTTCATCAATAATCAGATGCCCTTTTTGATTGGGGTCTTTTTGATATCCATACAAAGCAAAAGAGCCAATATGAGCACCATTTTTTCGTTTGTTAGTCAGTACGCTTTTGATGTTTTCCGACATATCCTCAAGATACCATTCATTGATAAGCCCGTTAATTTGCCGGGCTTTTTTATTGCCCTTTACTTCGGTGTCAGCATTGTCAACGACACTTACAAAGCGGATACGCCACAAAGGAAAAAGAGTGTGAATGTATTTCTCCACCAATTCCAATTCTCTTGTAAATCTTGACTGCGTTTTGCAAAGGACAATATCAAATTTATGGTTCTTGGCATCATCGAGAAGTTGGTTAAATGCAGGTCTGTTACGGTCAGAGCCAGTGTAATCATCATCGCTGTATATATTATAAATGTTCCACTGTCTGTCCATAGCGTATTGTATTAGCATTGACTTTTGGTTTTGTATGCTTTCGCTGTCATCTGTTTCTAACTGCTTGTTTTTATCCTCCTCAGATAAGCGGCAATATATGGCTACTTTCATGGTTTTATCTCCTCTTATTCAGATTTGATAAAAACAAGCCACCCTACCTGATGATATTTTATAACATAGGAAAATTTTCTTCAAGATTTTACTGATCCTATGTTTCATAAAAAGTTACCGAAAAGCTTCAAAGCGTTTCGATAGAAACTTTTTTTATATCAGAAAGGATGGCTTGTAAATATTTATGTTTTAGTTGTAGTATTTTTATTTTTTTCAAATTGATTGATTAGCTCAATCCACATTCGAGTAAATGTAGTCTTTAGGTTCTCAATATCGCCGCTCTTAAAAATATTTTTGCAGATGACTTTAGGATTTGTTTTTTCCATCACATCACCTCAGTTTTGGTTCTCATAACCAACTTATGAGAAGACGGATGTACAATATGCTACTGAAAACTTATAAATAAGCATTCATATTAAATTAATAATTTAGAGTGAATTACATTGATATGCCTGTCATATATTTTTAGCAGCATTCCAAAATGAGTGTTTTAATATGCCTTAAAACAGGGAGGGGAGAGAATACGATTTTTGTACCCCATTTTTACCCTATTACAAAAGCCGCAAGCCGCACGAATTCTGGACTAAAACTCTTTCGCTATGCTACAGAGTTTTGCTGCTGACCTCACCCTCTCAACATACTTCGTTTCGATGATGAGGTCAGCAGCCGTCCAGACTTCGCGCAGCTTGGCAGTGAGTATTAAGTATTTAAGGTGGCGAAATGACAGAAGAGAAAAAGAAAGGCGTTAGACTTACAGAGAGAGATTTAAGAATAATTACTTGGGTTAATAGTCATAGGATGGTGACAGTTGAGCAGGTTCGAAAGAAATTTAATATGAGTTTTTTAGCGGCTAAGAAGCGGATGTATGAGTTGCGGACAGTGGAGTATCTAGTATACGATAAGGTTTTTCAAAGTAAACCGGGAGTTTACAGGGCGACTTCTAAGGGAGTAGCAGTTACAAATGATGAGTTGCCTACATGTAAAATTCGGCTTGGATCATATGAGCATGATTTGGCATTAGTTGATTTAGCGATTGAATTAGAACAGAAGCAAGGAGCTTGTTGGATTACTGATAGGCAGGTGAGGCATCAAAAAGGTATAACAGGAGTTGGAACTAAAGGGCATAGCCCAGATGGTATTTTGGAATTTCCGTCAGGTGAAAAAATTGCAGTTGAGCTTGAATTATCTGCAAAGGGAACAAAGCGATTAGAAAATATTTTGAAGTATTATGCAAAGAGCCAGTATAAAGAGGTTTGGTACTTTGTAAAATCAGATGCTATTGCAGCCAAAATTCAAGCTTTTAATTATTCTTTAATCAGAGTCTTTTCATGGGCTGATATGACTGAATTTAAACATCAGCTTAATTCAAATGTACAAACGGATTTAGCAATAATACCTAAAAAGAGCGAAGAGGAAAAAGCAAAAGATTTTTTCCGTAGAGAATAGCTTTTCTTTGAGAAGGTGATTATTTGTTTAAGTCATTGTTTGGATTATCTAAAATGCCTAAACCTAAAGAGATTCACAACTTAAGCATTTCTTTAAATGATGGTGTTTTTCTTGGAAATGATAATACTTCCGGTAAGCCTATCATTTTGGGAGCGAAGGAATTAAACCAGCATATATTTTTATGTGGGACTACTGGTAGCGGTAAAACCACAACAATTCTCTGTTTTGTTGATTTTGCGCTAAAATCCAATATACCGCTTATTATGATTGATGGTAAAGGCGACTATGATTTTGCTCAAAGCATAGAAAATATGGCGAAAAAATATAATCGCACTTTTCAACTGTTTTCAATTGCACAACCTGATAACTCATGTCACTACAATCCATTAGCCAGCGGCGGTCCAACTGAACAGAAAGACCGATTAATGGAGCTTAGTGAATGGAAAGAGCCATATTATCAATACATGGCTGAAAGATATTTACAAATTGCCTTAACCTTGTTTGAAAAGATGTATGAGAAATACGATTTATATTCTTTTATCAGTAGCCTTTCGCCGGGAAAGCTTGAAATGATTGCGCGGAAATTAGATGCTCCCAGCAGCGTAACTGATTATTTGGCTGACGTAGATAAAAAAGCAATTTCTGGTCTGATTGACAGACTCACTCTCATTATTGAAAGCCAAATTGGCTACTTATTTGCTGATGAGCCAGACAATACTATTTCTCTTATTGACGCTATAACTTCAAAAAATATAGTCCTCTTTTCTTTGGACTCTTTGGCATATCCGCTATACGCTAAGCTTATTGGGCGATTAGTTATAAATGACTTAAAAGCTGTAGCATCTGGCAGGAGGAACATTGATTCCTTAGTGATGACCATATACGATGAATTTAACGTTTTTGCCAGCAGAAATGTAGTTGATTTGGTCAATAAATCTCGCTCAAAAGGATTTGCATCACTGATTGCTACTCAAAGCCTTGCCGACTTAGATGTTGTTGATAATGCCTTGAAGAATCAGATTATACAAAACTGCAATACATTAATTATTCAGCGGCAAAATGATGCCAAAGATGCGGAAGAGCTTTCAAAAATAGTTGGCACTGAGGATGCTTGGGCAATGACTCATCAAGTAAATAACACCAGCAGTACTGGTCTTGGCTCTATTAGGTTTGTTAAAGAGTTTATAATCCATCCTGATCGAGTCAAACGGCTGGAGATAGGTCAAGCCGTAATAGTTCGTAAAATACCTAAATTCCAGACACATGAAACAATCATTAGGAAAATCAGTTGCCAGTGACCAGTTGTCAGTTGCCAGTTAAAAATATGAAAGGCAGGGAGTTAGAATGGCAGGCTTTATTGTGTTGATTATTGGTCTTATTCTTAACTGGATTCCTCTTGCATTAATATTTTCTCTGTTCTTTGATTATCCCCAGAATTTGATTTATCCCGGTTTAATAATTTTAGCTGCTGGCATATTTGCCATATCGCCTATCAATGAAAGTGTTGGCAGGATAACTTTAGGATGCCGACCAGCAACAACAGAAGAAACGAGAAAGATCTTAGGGGCGTGGAATCAAGTTATAGAGTCAATAGGCGAATCGCTGGATATTAATGTTAGAGAACGATTTGAAAAGGTCAATCTGTTTGTCAGTGATGAAAAACTCCCCAACGCATTTGCATTAGGGAGAAATACTGTTTGTGTAACTAAAGGATTATTAAATTTATCGGCTACTTCAAGCATTGCCGGAGTTCTAGCACATGAAGCCGGACATCTCCATTTTGGCGACTCTCAGCGGTTGGCTATTGCCATAACCGCTAATCAGCTTGGCATACTTGCATATAATGTACTTAATCTACTTGCCAGAATTGTAAACAGTTTCGGGCAAGGTTCTGTCTGTGTCGGTTCTGCCTTTTCTCGTTCCGGTGGAGGTGTTGTTGCCATGATAGGGGCAATTTGGTCATTGTTTGCGCTTGTAGCAAGCCTTATATTGCAAGCATTTTGCTTTGTATCTCAGCTTTCCATGGATTTAAGCATTAAAGCAGTAGGGAGAAATGAGGAATTCCGGGCTGATTTGTTTGCTAAGAATATTGGATTTGGTCAACCGTTAGCAAAATTTTTAAGGAGGATAGAGGCTCTAGAGAGCGCGCCTCAAAATATATGGCAGGTGCTTTATAGGACGCACCCGCCAACGGCTGAGAGGATTGATAGGTTGGAGAAGTAGTAGAAATATTAATACTTTATTCCTATTCTTTGAGTAAATATATCAAATCTTGTGGTATTTTATACATTGAGAACAAAGCCCTAGGAACCCTACCTCCTTTGGGCCATATTAATGGTTGACCATTCCAGTTCATTGCATTTCCGTTTGGTGACTTACTCAAAATTGCACCAAGCAAAATATCTCTGAGATTTCGAGTATGAGAAAGATACGCAAGTGCCCTACCTTCTAAACACTCAATAATTGCTCCAGGGCAACTTATATTATTAAATGTGTCATCTACTACGTTATAGCCACATTTATTTAGTCTTTCCACAATATTTGAAGGTACACGACTATTTTTATATATTGTTTTAGGCATATCTTCTATTACGATTTCAATTGGTTGAGCTGAACTCAGTGTGCAAAAACTAGCGTTTTTTAGAATCATTGCTTTATCGTTCGGTGAAGTAAAATAGACAGTATCAATAGCAGGAAAATATACAATTGCCATTAATACTCTTCCGTTTTTTAATATACCTGAACATATTGAGTAACCATCTTGTTGATTAATATACTCTAAAGTCCCATCTATAGGATCAATTACTAAGGAGATGTCAGCATCATTAGAATTAAAATAACAGATACTAGCAGTGTTTTCTTCAGCATCTAAGCTGCAATTTTCACATAGTTCCTTTAATTCTAATATTGAGTTTAATATCATTTCTTGTACTATATTATCCGCTAATGATTTTGCGGCACGCATTTTTTGGATACGCAAAGTGTCATTCTCCATATTTTCTATGTCTTTCCCAAGGTTTGTTACATAAGGCTGAAGATTACGAGCAACGACTCCAGCTTGTTTTGTTGCAAAGAATAGTTTATCAAATACTATGCTTAAATTCATTATTACCTCCATAAAGAAAAATAGTTGGTCTGATAGACTCCCACCATAGTGTTACAGCATGCCTAACATCTAAATCTCCGAGTAAAGGCATTAATTCAATATCTTCAATTCCTTCTTTATGCCATATATCTAATACACTTGAGTAGAACTCAGAAAATGATGCGTTGTCACTTATAAAAAAATAATAACATAAATTCATAATTTCAAAAATTGTATTTCGCAAATCTTTAATTTGATTATGGATTTTTATTGCATTTCTTAAGTCGTCAATCCCTAAAGAATTTCCCATGAACATTTTAGCTAGCCCCTTTAATCCAAGTGCGATTGTTTCTCGTCTTAAATCATCGCAGCTATTGCATATTTTTTGTGCGTCATTTAAATAAATAACAAGTTCTTTCTTACCACGTAAAAATGGAAACTTAGCTAGTCCATTATGACACATAATTCTTCCCTTTTCACGAATATCGCCGCCAACTCGTTCAGGTCGACAAACAATTTTATAAGCTTTATCAAAATACTGTCTAGCTTCATTATGATTCCCACTATATAATTGAACTAATCCAGCATTCCCTAATATTTTTGAATGTACAAATGGGCTTCGATATTCAGGACAATACTTTAATGCTTGTAATATCCATCTTTTAGCTTCCGGAAATTTTTGAATAGTACAGTAAAGATATGCGAGGTATCCCATACATAAAGCAGTTTGACAATCATTGCACGAAGGGTCCATTTTAATAGCCTCTCTATAAAAGCCCATGGCATTATGAGTTTTTCCTAGGTCACCGCTTGATATACCAGCTAGTCTCCAGATATTACGCCTAATTTCATTAGTTTCTGAATAATTATCACTTACGGGTAATACTAAAAATGCTTCTCTTAAACAATTTAAAGCATCGTCATGTCGACTAATATTTGAATATAGTTCTGCCATAGCCAAAACTATCCTAGCCTGACGACGAGGTTCATAACAATCTAGTTTTCGGTGCAAATTCTTCAAAATTGGGAGTGTTTCTTTATTCAATCCTTGATTAAACCAAATTTCAAGATTTCCTGTGTTAAAAACTACGCCATACGCAGAGTCATAGTCACCAGATTCTATAGCATGGAAAACCATTTCTTCCGCAGATTTAATATCACCATAGCTAGTTCCTTTATAAGCTAAAAATATAAATTGGTGTAATTTTTCTATTTGTTTTTCATCTATACTAGATACATAATGTAAATTTTTAATTACTAAGCCATTTTCTTTATCTATAGTTATTACTGCTAATTTATTGAGCGCTTCAATTAATTCATCTAAGTTATCTTCTGCAAAAGGTTCAAGAAGCTTTTCTAAAAAATCTATAGGAAAAATTTCTTGCCTCAATACTGTAAGTGCACATTTGATTATATCAATATTTTCATTACAGGATTTTTCAACTTTTTTTTCATTATTAACTTCCCCTAAAGGGCTATAGGGCCCTGTAGAACCGAGGTCTTCGTGACCTTTTCTAAAATCTTCATCTGAAAGTCCTACTTTCAAGGCTGCTGCCACAATAATTGCATCAAGCAGTTCACTTATAATGTATTCAGATGTGTCTGCCAAAGCCTTAAGTGGATTAATATTTGGATTATGTCGCTCATCAATCGGAATAAATATATCGCAGAGACTACTAAATTCGTCGGCATCTTCACTGGCTAATCCAATTATACAAATTTTTGAATTACGTTCTTTGGCTATTCTCATAGCATCTAAAACATCTGGTGTGCGTCCTGATGCACTTGCTGCAATGATTCCGCCGCCATACAAAGTATTTGGTAGAGGTATTGTGTCATGAATTACATAAACTCTTGCACCTGAATGATGCAAACGATTAGCAGGTATTGCTGCTGCTAATCGAGCTCGGCCAGCGCCAATTACTCTAACAATTTCTTTATTTTTTATCCACTCAGCTATTTGCAAAGTTGCTAATTCCAAAGGAAGCCGAGCATTTTGTATTGTACGAATAGTTGAATAACTAATTGAGTTTATCCTCATCTCTATATCTTCAATTAGGTTTTGTTTGTTGCTACTACTTTGAAATAGGTATATTGGATTTTTATCATCTTGCCACATTTTTATGTCTTCATTAAGAAGAGCTTCTGTTGTAGTCATAATATTCTCCTTGACAATTAAATCAAAGTATCCACATATGGTCTAAAAACA
Source organism: Sporomusa sp. 246TCP1 (assembly GCF_057319775.1). Classification (NCBI taxonomy): domain Bacteria; kingdom Bacillati; phylum Bacillota; class Negativicutes; order Selenomonadales; family Sporomusaceae; genus Sporomusa; species Sporomusa sp. 246TCP1. The sequence continues at coordinate 4,758,628 of NZ_CM170492.1, forward strand.
AATTCAAATGGTATTATATCACTTGGCAATGACAAAATGGACAATATTGTCTTATCAACACTATATGGATGCATATAGGTTTCATTCGGTTCCTTTCTAATCTAAAGTTTGAATTAATTCCTCATGGATAAAACAAAATTGTTTGTATTCTTAAAATTTTACTCTCTTGCTGCAATGCCTTTCCAAATCCCATTAATCCACTTCTGGCAGCAATAATATATAGACTCATTTCTGGGCGAGGAACAAGGTATGATTTTGATAAAACCAAAGCAAGTTTTCTTGGGAATTTTGTAAATGATTTTGAAAAAAATGATGGTAAAAAATTAACGTTAATTATATTATTAATCTCCATCAGCAATCCATTCGCTTTTCATTTCTTGACTCATTAAAATGGCTAAGACTGCTTTGCTTATACCAGAATGTACACTTATTACAGAACAAATATTTATTCACTGATATTTACTCTTCCATTGGATTCATTACCCATTCATAAATAGTCTCTCTGTTTGTAAACTCTCCCAACGCATCATTATATTTTAAAATTCCAATATACTTAACCATATCAGAAAAATCATCTTGAAAATTTATATTATGAGGAACAATAATTAATCCTCTTATACTATCATCTCCAATTCCTTTTGATTCTTTAAGAAGTTCAATATTATCATTTATGTTAATAATTGCTTGTTTCAATTGCTGTATGTCTGCAATCATTTTAATCTCAATTACATAAGTTAACCATGGACCAAATGCAATCCCATCTAAGATTTTTTTTATTACTTTATTTCCAATTCTTTTTTCAATAGTTTTGGAAGGTTCAATATTCTTAAGGTTAAATATACCTTTTTGTTTGTCTCCTAATAAAGCTATCGCTTTTTGTTCAAATTTCATTGCTGTTTCAACAAGGTTTTTCATCTCTTTTTGAGGTGGACTATTTGCTATTTGTTTTTGAGGTGAATTTTCAGCTATCGTTTCTTTAATAATTTTTTCTTTCTTTTCTAATGGTGTGGATGTTCGTTCTCTATATTTCCAATAACCTTCATCCTTCATAAAGATTGCTGCCAATTTTTCTAAGAAATCAAGACTAGTTATACTTGTTGCTACAATAAATATAGTTAGCCCATAAACCCATGTATTGTTCGCTATTAAGCACAAACCTGTTACTAATAAAATCCCCAATAACTTTAAAAGATTTTCTTTGTTAGTTTCTTTATTAGTAACAAGAAATACACTTACAATTATTATTGAGATGATAATAAGTAAACTGGATAATACATTAATTATTATTGAACTATCTCTTAAAATAGAAAGATAATCTACCATTTAATATCACCCTATATATTTCAGTAAAAATATTTTTTAATTTTAAAATACGATTTGTAAATATATAAAAGGCTCAATGTAAACTTGCTAAAAGACCATATACAACATTATCTGAAATATAATGATTGTATCAAACCTTGATTGATATTAATTTTGCCCAAGCAAACTTTCGTGATTGAATCAAGAGGACATTTTAGTGAAGTACCAATATAAAAATATTTAATACTATTCTACATTCTACAAAATCTAAATATTTCCTTGTAATTTTTCTAAAATTCGAAGTTTTATGTACTGATTCTCCCTTTCCTAATCTCCCCATTATACAATTTTACTCCGCTAGAATTTCAAGTACTTTCGCGGCATAAGTAGAATGAATCTTAAGTCGATCAACTTATTCCACGGTTACTTGAAATTCACTCCGTAAAGAAGTATTCCTCATTAGCCACTCAAATTGTGCTCTTCCGAAAAAGGAAAGGGTGAGGAAGATGAGGATAAACAGGTATACTGTAAAGCTTATCAAAGAAGGGGGAATTAACTATTCGCTGGAAGAAACTGTGATTAGTCCAGAAATCGCAAAAGATGTTATCGAAAGAGTATTTGACTTAAGTACATCTACTGTTGAGAAATTAGGAATCATAACATTGAACGTGAAAAATAAGATTGCCGGATTGCATCTTATAGCTGTTGGTAGTCTTAATCAGGCATTTGTTGGCGCTAGAGAAATATTTCAGCAGGCTTTGTTAAACAATGCAGCCTCTATAATACTTTTTCATAACCATCCAAGTGGCAATTCTGAGCCAAGTACTGCTGATATTCAACTTACAAAGAAAGTCGAGGATGCAGGACAGCTTTTGGGGATAAAGGTTTTAGACCACATTATTGTTGGCGAATGTGGTGAATATGTCAGTCTAAAGGCAAAAGGGCTATTCTGAAAAGAATAACTCTTTTTTTCATTACAAGACGAGCTAAGAGAGTTCAAATGACATTTGAACTCTCTTAGCTCGTAATCCAAGCGTTAGCGCGGAAGCATCCTTTGCAAATTGAAAGGTACTGCCACGCTTCTTTATTAGCAATTATTGTAACGCTTTTTAAACTAAGACATATCATGTTAATTATTGAAACTAAATATGTAAACATTATGTTGTGGCTTACACAGTAGCAGGTCGTAGATGGTATGCAGAATCTAAAAAAGATTTAACGGAAAATGAAAATCAAGGAGGTCGAGAGCTATGTTGACAATCAAACAGGTGCGTTCAAGGATTAGGCACAAAAAGATTATTAATGGGAAGTTACTAACAAGTGCAGACGATGAAGAATGGATTAAGGTTACTCTCGCAAATCAATCTCAGTTAGATTACTATCTTTCAAGAATTAGCATCTATGGCTTTATTCCAGATTAATCTAGGGTATTCCTACCAGTGCAGGGAGACCTATGCGGTGTCTCCCTGCACTCTCTTCCGCAGTACTCGCAAAGTCAATGCAAAACTAGGGTCATTCTCTTAAGCTTTGTTTTGCATTACCTTTACGAGTTTAAGTATAGGATTTTGAAAACAAGGGAGGTTGAAAGACTGCTCATTATTAACTACCGGGTTAATTAATATTAACTCGCAGATTTGTAGTATATCAGCCAATGAGTTGATATCGCAGTCTGTAAATGTGTGCCGCATTTACAATTAGTAAGACTTAATGCTCCAACAAATGCAGAGCGAAGCTCTGCGGAGTATTACGACAAGGTAAGTCGATAAAATTCCGTAGGACGGTTAAACGGGTATAGGCGATGAATTGAGCAGTTAATGCCGGCTTGTCGTGTCGGCATTAACTGCTCGGGTAGGCGATAAGTATTGCACAACATCAGCAGATTGGAGGTTTATGAAGAGACCATCACTTGTATATCAAACAAAAGAAATACTGTCTCCCCTTTTTGATAAAGGCTTTGGAGTATCCAAGCATGGCGACAAAAGCAACAGACCAGACTCAAATTTAATCTACAGCAGAAATACCTATAACAGTACTCTTGAAAAGTGTTGTACTTTTGTAAATTTCTGCAAAGCTTACTATGGAGTAAAGTATTTATCAGAAATAAAGCCGGAATATTTCTCTGACTTTATCAAAAATGGCAACAATGGGGCGGGATATAATGAACAAACTGCTGCTGTTTATAAATCAGCAGTGAAAAAATTACAGAATTCTTATAATGCTAAATTCCAAGTAGATTGTGTTTGGATTGCAGAAATCAGGCAGATTGGTCTTTCGGATACAAAAGTTAAGCTACAAATGCCAAGAGAAATACATGATGAAATAATTAATAGGGCTTTTGAAAGTAAGTATGAGACTGGCTTGGCATTTGATATTGCTAGGAGATTGGGGCTTAGAGTATCAGAAATTACTAATCTGAGGATGAATGACTTTTGGTTTGATAAGCACGACAAGTTAGTTGCTGTATATATTTATGGCTCTAAGGGTGGTCGGCATAGAAAAATTAATGCTGTGCAACTGACAGACCGGCAAATCCAAACCGTTATTAATACTTACGAGTATTTTAAAAACATCAGAGGTAGCTATGACAGGTTGTTTATTAACAAATCCGGCAGTTACCAAACTGCATTTGAAAGGATTAGGGACTCTATTGATAATGGCTATAAATACTGTGGCTTTCACAGCATGAGGAAGGAATTTGCCAAGGATTTTTATGCTAGAGAGGTAGCAAAAGGCAGAAATATCAGGGAAGTTAAGCAGGAGCTTACGCAATTGCTGGGGCATAATCGACTAGATGTTTTGAAGAGCTACTTGCAATACAGGTGTATTACGCTGTAGTGCATTACAAGTTAGAAGTTATTCCAAGAATGTATTTGCTTGTCCTGCCATGTAATACGGGTGTAATACATTGTAATGTATTACACTACATGGTTCTTTTTCTACAAATGAATGCCCATTTGGATATGTCATACGAGTAATACGGATGTAATACACTGTAATGTATTACATTAATGGAGGGGTTGAAAGTGGGAGAAACAAAACCTGCCTCAATTCGCTTGGATACAGATACGGCAGATAAATTCAAGCAATTTGCAGAGCAAAATGGATTTACTCAAAATCAAGCACTTGATAATTTGCTTAGGGTGTTTGAACTAAATAATGCAAAGCTGTTATTGCCTGATCGTCAAAAGGAAATTGAAGAATTTGAGGCTCATGTTAAGCGGCTATTAGAAATTTATATCAATGCATTGGAGCTTAACCGAAATACTGAGGATTATATAAGGCAGGAGTTTAGCCAGCAGATAAGAAGTAAAGAAGCTATTATTTTAGAGCTTCAGGAAAAGTTAACGGATGCTAATAATTCTGCCAAAGTCTTAATGGATGCTCAAGTGCAGGATGCTGAGGTGATCCAGTCACAGAGTCAGCAAATTCAAAGATTGACAGACCAAAATGAAACCATTAGCCAGCTGGTTTCTGAATACCGGGACAAAAACGATATGCTTAACGGTTTGTTGGCTGAATACAAGCAATATAAAGACCAAATTGATAAATTGAAAAATCAGTTAGAGGATACCAATACTGCCAGATTAGAATTAGAACTGCTTGTACAAACACTCACCGGCAATATTGACCACGCAAAGCAAGATATTAAAGATTTAAAAGAGAGGCATCAACAAGAAATCAATGTGCTACAGGATAAGGCAGAAATTGAGCGGCAGAAAGAGGTGCTGCTACTAAGCCAGGAATATCAAGATAAGCTTACTCAGGTACATCAAGATTATAATGATAAGGTTAAGACTTTGTTGATGGAACTTCAAGCTAATTCTAATTCAAGAGCTAAAAGGGAAATCAAGAATCAAAATATTGAATCTTCCAAGAGTAGCTAAGGCTACTTTTCTTTTGATTAAATTTTAGCTAGCTTACGTGTAATACATGTGTATTACACAGTAATGTCATACATATAATTCTAAATTAGCACTCACACACATTATCCTTTCCAAACCATTCTTTAGCTCTGTTTAATATTGAGGGTGAAGGATTGTGGTAAAAAACAATTAAATTTTCTTTGGCTCTTGTACAACATACATAGAAGATTTTTTGAGTTCTTAATAATACACTTTCACTACCTTTACCGTCACCAAACAAACGTGCAAAATTATAATTATTCCAGTTGCCATTGTCTAATATAACAAGGACATTATCATATTCGCTACCTTTTATTTTATGTTGAGTTGAGAAAGGCGTATAGCCCTCTAAGTAGTAATATAATTTTTGAAATTCTTTGAATTTAACTTGTTTTACTCTATTAAACAGATATAAGTTTTTTTCTATAAAACTATTGAAATTATCATCTTTTTTGCATACTCCTTTTTCATCTGCAAAGTTTATAACCTCCTCAATGCTACATTCAGACATATTTTTAATACTATCAATAATAATTTTTATTTCTCTTTTTTTGACTACTGAGTCTATTACAAATTCAGTTTTTTTAATAAACTCACTAATTTGATTTTCATTATATAAATGTATAAGAATTTGAATTTTAAAAAGATGCTTTATTAAATTGTCTCTTTTTGAACCACTTTTGTTTTCACTTTCTTTATCATCTTTCTTATCGTCTATTAGTGATTCTTTATCTAAGTAAATTTTTCTGACTTGTGAAAATTGCAGATCTTTAAGTTGCTCATATAACGAATTTTCAGCTGGATTATCTTTGATTAAATCAATTTTTAATTGCTTTTCTCTATTTCTTATAGGAACACTTGCTACCACCTGAGCGAATGTTGAATTTTCATCAATAACTAGGTTATCTTTTTTGATTTTAGTTACTATTTCATTTTTTAAATTTATAATTGGGTCTTTATCGTATATATTCATTAATTCTGTGAACCCTGCTTTTGGAGCTATTAAGTTATGTGTTAGATTTAACTCTTTAGTCAGCCTAGAATCGTCAAAATTCCAATCGCAAAAGTATTTTGATGCTTTTATTTGATTCAAATCCTTATTTGAAGAATATAAAAATTTGATGTTACCTAATTTGACTTTACCATCTTTAAAATTAGGTGCAGTGTCGTCTTTTGACGGCTCTTGTATTAATCCATCTGTCCTAACTTTATTTGCTAATTCAATAACTAGTTGTGGATTCCTTCGATTTTGTATTCTTGGCACTTGTTTTATTATTCCAGTTTTAATATACTCATTTAAGTCTCCAATCCCATCATCATAAATAGCTTGCATTGAATCTCCAAAAAAGCCAATAATACATTTTTTTCTACTTTGTTGAATATGATCTAGAAATATTTGTACAACTAATGGATCAGTATCTTGATATTCATCAATAAAGATAAATCTAAACTTATCTTTTAATATGTCACATAACACTTTGTAATGCTTATACATATAGTTAGCTAATATTATAACTTCATCATGTGATATTTCACCTTTATTTATACTTAAATGCTCTTTATAGCTGATTCCGTTTTCAAACAAATTATCATATTTTTCATTATTATCTTTGTTAGGATTTTTAATTCCACTATTATCAACATTTATAAGTGCTATTAAAGAGCTTTTTAGCTCCTTTTGAAATGACTTTATATTATCCCATAGAAAATCATGAATTGTTGAGACCCTTAGATTTTTATGATTAACTCTTTCCTCAATTTCTTTGACTGCAGCGTTTGTATAGGTAATACAAGCTATTTTACATATGGGGTTCTGTCTAATAACCTCTTTTATAACTTGCACTAAGCAATATGTTTTTCCACTTCCAGCACCCCCACTCAATAAAAAGTTGCTTCCAACATTAATATATTCTATAATTTTTTGAACTTCTGGTTCTAATCCTGTTTCAGCCATAATAAACCTTCCTTTATATATTCTGGTATGTCCCAGTTTGTAAATTGATCAATATTACCATCTTGATGTTGATAGGATGTACTATTAAGTAGAATTTCCATAGCAAAAGATGGCTTTTTATCTATACAGCTTTCAGCTAAATTATAAGCATCTCTAACTTTTGGGTCAACTTCAAAATACTGGATATTTTTGAGACTCTTAAACATTTCTTTATTGTCAATAATAAACTGTCGGTTTAAATGAAAAAAGGCATCTTCAAAACTACGGGCATGATATTGAACTTGCTCTCTATTCTTATCAGCAATCTGATAAATAACGGCCAATTTTCCTTCATCATTTTGCTCCCAGTAACCTGTTTCAGCATTCTTAAGTAGCTTCTTTTTACTAAATGGTAAGTCTATAAAATATTGCAATACAGATTTTTTGCCTTCTAGTAATAGCTCTTCTAAATATTTTGAGAAAAAAAATTTTAAAGAAGAATTTGTAGTTATTGTTCCACCTTCACCAGATATTCTGCACTTTTTTTCAACGAAGATAGGATCATTGCTTTTGTTTTTTATTATGTTTCCTTCTTTATCCTCTCTTGGAACTAGTTTAGCTGAGTCTATATCTGTTATAATTAATGATTTTATCCCAATGAATTCGATGAACCGCTCAAATATATGAGAATATGCACCCACTTCAACGATAGAAATATTTTGAGAAAGTAAAGGAATGCTATTTGTTTTTTCTGTCTCCATTTGGTCTATCTTTTTCATTATTGCGGGTAACAGAATTCTTTCTGTATCCCCTTCAATAAATAGAGCTTTATCAGCAAAAAATAGCTCGGAACGATTTAAAGTTAAATATTGTTTTAAAAATTTGAATTGTTGTTTTCCTTTTTCCTGATCTTTAGAATATTCAATCTCTAAATCTCTTAAATTTTTAGCAAAAACTTGGCAATCTTTGGTTTTATAGAAATACTTTATATCATTAAAATCACTTTCACTGGTTATATGAGAAGAATGAGTTGTAATAATGGTTTGCATATTAAATGGATTCTGACAACTGACACCATTACAACCTTGTTTCAAAATTTCTTTAATGTTCTTAATAAAAACATATTGCATTTGTGGATGAGTATGTGCTTCTGGCTCTTCAATAAAAAAGATGTTAATATCTGCTGGCTTTTCATTTTCTTTTCCATCTTTTCTAAAATCGCTTAATTTAACTTCAATTTCAAAAATCATACTAATTAAGTTTAGATAACCTAATCCATTGTAGTTTTCCGGAAGTAAACATAAATCATTATGATTATACATTACAGTCGTATTTCCTTTTAATAACTCTTTTCCTGTTAATGAGGATATAATTTTGATTGTTGAGTCACCTGTCTTAATTCCACCAAATTTTTTTACTTTATCAACTATACCCTCAAATAAATTATCATAAATTTTATCTAATTCTCTATCTGTTTCAATAATTGTACTTTTAAAATTTTCAATTACTAAGTTTTGATTATTATCTTCCTCGATTTTTTCATAATATTTTGAAGAAAGAACAGATAAGGTACAATCTGTATCTACATTTGAAACCGCCCTGCGGGCATTTATGGATTTGAAATTAATAATCTTGCTTATGTTGATCTTATTTTTATCTAGATCAATATATTCGCTATCTTTCTCCCGCTTATTAATTAAGTCATAGGCAATAGACTTTGTTGATATGTTGAAATACTTTTTGTATTCATCTTTTATAAATTCAACAAAATAGTTTTTTGCTAATTCATTACTATTCTTAGATTCTTTGTCTACATCTGCACGTTTATTTTTATAGTTACTGTAATCTTCTCTCAATTTATTAAAATCATTTTGTGAAATTGCATATTCAAACCCTAGGACAACAATTTTATTATCGGGGTCTAAATCCATCATTAGAGTACTTATATTTGATAAATTATCTTCTTCAACATGCTCGATAAATAATTTCATTGAAATACCCATAGGTCTTAGTATATCATCTCTAGTTAGTTCGTAATCACTTTCAACTTTTTCTTTTATCTCTTTTTGAAAATCAACATTAAAATCATCATAAGTGAAATTATTAGTATTGGATTTGCTACCTATAAACTTTTCTAAAATAGATAATAGTGAAGTTTTACCACTATTATTTTTACCTATGATTAAAGATAAGTCTTTTTCCAAGTCAAGTTCAAACTTTTTTAATAAACGATAATTACCAATTTTAATTTTAGATATTTTCACATTATCACTCTCTCATATTTTTTATTCCGCTTCTTAAAAAACTTCTATGAAGTACTAATTGGCAGCAGGATAAAGCGCGACCTTTAGTTTGAATTACTGTAAATCTTGTAAAAACATACCAGATAACTGATTTGATAAGTTATCAATATTTTCATAATTTATCTTGTCTTCAAAAATTATATCACAAATTTTGACAAATAAACAAAAAATTAAAGACCTCATTTTCGAGGTCTTAGCGGGAATTTGGTTTTCTGAACGTAATTGACTGAGATATTCATGCATATTACTTAGTCTTTTAGTCTTTTTATATTTATTTAATTATATATTACGACATGCTTTTGTTTTTAGCATATTTGAGATTCTTGGAGCAGCTCGCATGCAAATGCTCTAATTTCAGTAGGTTTAGGGTAGGAGGCTTGTCTTTATCATAGGGTAAGGTTGTCCTTACGAATATGCAGCATAGCTGCTCAGTCTTACAAAACGCAAACCCGCAAAGCCGCAAGGAATAAGGCTTTTTATACTCCGTTGTCTTTGCATGATTGCACCATCTGCGGCCATATCTTCTGTAAGGTCGGTTATTGGGTCACCCAAACAAGCGATATATTTTGCACTCCAGGGCACGCCGTTGGCATCTGTCCAGAAGAGCCCATGGTCATGTTGAGCAAACTGCCCTTCCCAACCGGCTTCTTTGAACTCTTCACAAGTGGCACCATCAACAAGTTTATATACTAAAGCCGCAATCATTTCCATATGTGCAAGTTCTTCAGTACCTATGTCTGTCAATATCGCTTTAGCTCCATCTGTTGGCATACTATACCGTTGGTTCAAATACCGGAGCGAAGCGCTCAATTCGCCGTCAGGACCGCCGTATTGGGTTATTACCATTTTGGCAAATTTTACGTCCGGGCAGGTGACGCGCACGGGATGCTCGAGTTTTTTTTCATATAACCACATATTCACTGCTCCTTTATCAAATAGTTATAGTTCCCATGGCCAAGGTCCTTGCGCCCATTGCCAAGGTTCCCCGGACATACCGCCATGACCAAAATTTATCAGTGGTCCGTATTCACATTCGTACTGATCTTTGAATTTTTTCAGCATTTCGACCGCACAATTAAAATCGTTAAGCGCATCTTGGTCACAAGGATGTGTGTCAAGATATAAATTAAGTTCAACTGCGACAAACTGAATCTCTTGCAGTTTTTTAAGTAACATCATTTGTTTTTCATATTTCACTTATTTACACCTCCAAGCTTATCTATTTAGGAATTCTGTAGACACCCCAGAGTTCTGGAAACAAAGTCCCTTTCATAAGTGCCTCACATGGAGTAAACGCCTTTTCATAAGTTTGCCAAGGCACATAGGAATGAGCTAACAGGATACATTCCGGGAAATTATCACACATATCTTTCTCCATACCCTTTACGCATCCCATATAGCTCGGCTTTTCGCAAGCCATGTCTTCCATATCGTCATCCATGTCATCCATGTCACACATATCATCCATGTCATGATCCCCTTGCATTTTCATGACGTTACTTTTGCCAGGTTTATTATACATTTGATGTCTGGTCTTTTTCTTCACAATGATGCCTCCTCTCATTGACTTAGTGTATTTTATGTGAATACCATGGCAAATGTCACCCAACAACTATAAAAAAATTCGACAGGTGAAAACCTATCGAAGAAAGTACCGAAATATATATTAAGATACAGGCATAATTAAGAAAGCAAGAATATACAGGATCAAGCCTGCCCCGCGATATAGCACCGACAATGTCCAGACCAGTCGGATTAAAGTAACATCTAGTCCTGTATAGCTGCTAAAGCCGGCACATACGCCAAAAACCATACCATGCGCCTGATCAAGGGCTAAATGACGCTGAATTACTGCCATATCAGGTGGCCCGCCCTGAACAAACTGCCAAATTGTCAAACCACTAAATAAGTACGCGCCGGCCCGAATAAGCCACAGCATAAGAAAAGGCCTCCTTTAAGGAAATTGGCCTGTATGCCAATTTCTCTATAATCACTAAATAACAGTTCATTAGTAATTATTACCTTATCGGAAGACCTTTAAACATCTAACCTTAGGCGCCGGTTGAACGAGGAGGCCTTTTCACCAGTTTAAGCCGGGGTCGGTCGGTACCGAAACTTCTACTGCCTGGCTGAAAGACTTTGGCTGTTATGTGCCGGCCAACACTAATAAGCAGTCCAACAGCTGCGCAATTGACAATAAGCGAAGTACCGCCAAAGCTAATGAATGGCAGCGGTACACCTGTAACCGGAATTACGCCTGACACCATGGCAATGTTGCCAACAGCCTGTCCAACTATTAAGGCGGTTATACCTGATGCCAACATAAAGCCATAGCCATCGGCTGCCCGACTAGCAATCTGAATACCATACCAAGCCATAGCACTAAACAGTATCAGTACTAGCAGAGCCCCGACAAACCCCATTTCTTGACACAATACAGCAAAGGCAAAATCAGTATGCGCTTCCGGCAAATAGTTGAATTTGCTGGCTCCCATCCCCAGACCAGAGCCAAACAGGCCGCCTGAGCCAATCGCCAACAGGGATTGCACTGTCTGATAACCAGAGGTCTGTTGATACGCCCAGGGGTCAATCCAAGCCCAGATACGTTCTGCCCGATAAGAAGCCGCAAGAACTAAATATACGATCATGGCGGCAACAGTCATTCCCAGGTAAATCCGTTCCTGCCTTGGTATACCTGCTAATACATATAGCACCAGGCTTAAGCCTACAATGACCGCAGCTGTCCCCATATCCGGTTGTTTAAGGACAAGAACACCCATTATGAGCGTTACACCAAGCGGTAGAGAGTTTAATGTTATTCTCCGCCCCCGGTCAATGCGGGCCCCTAAATAGGCTGCCGTAACCATGATTACAGTTAGCTTAGCAATTTCAGAGGGCTGAAATTTAAAGCCCGCCAGACTAAGCCAACGCCTTGCACCATTGGCATCCTGACCGGCAACATGAACAGCCAGGAGTAGCCCAATGGTCGTAATTATTGCCAGCAGCAGCCACCCCCCCTTCAGCTTACGGTAATCAACAACAGCAGCTACTATCATCACCAAAAAACCTACAGTAAATGAAATCAAGTGCCTTGTTATAAAAAAATATCCATCCTTAAATAGCTGTCCCCCCAGCACAAAGCTGGCGCTGAAAATATTCACCGTGCCAATCAAAAATAAAATCCCGGCAATAAAGAACACTGCCTCTGCCGGACTGACCCACAGCTTGGGGAAGCTTCTGACTTTCCTCTCATTCACAAGCTGACACTCCCTCCAAAAACACGTTAACAAAATGGCAGTAAGCCCAATAGTATATATTGGATGACTTACAAAAAGCTACAAAACTTCAGGTAAAAAGAGGTGATCCCATGGGGTAAAACCATACAAAATAGTAGCTGTAGATGCAACTACCCCTGCCGTACTTATTGCAGACGGACCTAGCGGTGAAATTCTCCATGAATTACAGTTCTCGCCCGAGTTAACACCTACCGAGCTTGCCGTTACTCCGGATTACACAAAAGTTTATCTACCTTGTGCTGCTACATCTGGTAAAAATAGCATCCTGGCAGTCAACTTGATTAACCAGTCTCTCTATAGTCTGCCGATAGAAATTCCCTATCCTGCCCAATTTATCTTGCCAAGTACTAGCACACCCATCGCTTATCTTGCTGAGCCGTGCGGCAACTTACACCGCATAGACCTTACAACCATGTCTTTAGAACTGCTGGGAGCACCTACAGCTAAAGCCAGTTGCGTAGGTTTAGCAGCTAACGCTGAGGCCATCTATACGGCGTGGGAACATACAGCAGGCGGTACTGTCATGGAAATGGGAACTGCCGGCACTATCACCTGGCAGTATGACATCGCTGGTATTCCTACCAATATCCTATTAGTAGAAGACCGTCTGATTGTGCCTTTTACCAACACAGCCTTTACCAGTGAAGGAATTGCATTATTTGATATAAGCAAAAACCGCCCGTCACCTGCCGTTGTTACCATACAATGCCCTAGTTGTCCCAGCGGATTGTCGGCCTACCCCTGTCATGCCGCTGTTGCCGCCGATAACAAGACGGCTTATATTGTCAATGAGGATGGTGCATCTGTCTTTGTCATTGACCTGGAAACTGCACAAGTAATTGACCGGTTGACAATTGGACGATCACTATCACGCCTGTACTTACTTCCTGACAGCCACTTAGCCATTGGTACCAGCAACCTGTTTGCCGATTTAAGCTTAATCGATTTAACTGGCGGACCATTATTGGCTATTACCAATACTAAGCGTCAACTACTATCTACCATTGCTATTCTGCCATAGATATTCGCTATAACTAGGCCAAACCCCTCCCGCCAACGCGAGAGGGGTATTATTTCACAATGGTTATTTTTTTATTTTTCCCAGTTGACGCGGCCAGTTGCCGCCCCATTTATACTTGCCCTGTTTGCTTTTAGGCTCGGTTACCGGTTTGGAAGGCAATACCACTTGTTCCGCTGCTACGGCCTTGGCCTTGACGGCTACCTCCTCTGCCACCTCAGCTTTGGTATCACCTTCAAGACTCACTGTCTCCTCTGCACTATCAGCAACATCCCATTTGGCCTTGGTATCTTTACTGATAGGCAGCTGTTCCCGCTCACTACCAGGAGTATAATCAAGTTCAATATTATCAATGACTTCCTCATTATCAATGATTTTCTCATTATCAATGATTTTCTCATTATCAATGACTTCCCCGGCCTTAGGTTCACGCCCAGATCCCAAGAATTCGGCAGGATCTATCAGTTCATCAGCAATCGTTTCGTCCACCAGCGTATCAAAAATACTTGGATACTTATTCTTGAAAACCACAGCATCTTTTTCTACCTTGATTACACCCTTTTCCATCATCGACAGCACTAACAAAAAATGATCAGCTTCCCGACGGACATGGTCAGCCATCGCTGCTGGAATAGTACTTAACATTCTGTTCGCAACAATCATCTCATGAACAGCCTGTTTAAAGTCCCGCAACCGTACAGTCGCTACCCGGCTATCTTGCAGAAATCGATCAAAGGCAGGTAAATCCATGGGCTTATGCGCAAGAAAACTTACATAGTCACGTGCTTGCATAGATAAATTATCGAACTCAGCTTGATAGCCGGTAACAACATCCAGTAGACTGCGTTCAGAGGGGTCAATCCTGCTACCAATAAATTTGGTATGTTCAGCCATTAGCCTGAGCCAAAAATCAGCTTCCAGCGCTTTAACTACAGCAAGCTTTTTGCAGGCATGAAGTTTTTCCAAAATAGCCATAAAGTACTCGGCTTCGCGAATAACATGATCCAAAAACAGCGGTGGCAATGCGCTGCCCAGCTTATTGGTCAGCGACCACCCTAGTAAGAGTTGTTTATATCGAATAAACTCCTTAAGAGATTCCATACTTTCCGCAATTAGTTCAGCAAACTTTTTCTCACTTGTAAGCTTATCGGCTCGCACCCGCAAAGCCTTAAACTCACGTTCAAAAGCAGCAGCCTCTTCAATCAAATCAGGCTTATCAAACGGTAAACCGGTCTTAATGAACAGCGCATGCTCTTCCATAATGTGCAGCCAAAACTTGACCTCTTCCAGATCAAGCGGCGGCACGGGCCGGACATTGCCTGTACCAAGTGAATGACGCGGCATAACAACACACTCCCATACAAAAAAGGATTTTATTTTATTGTATGCGCGTTAATCCGGTAGGTGACATCAAAAAATTACTTCACACCGGCAAATGCGTTGCCCCAGAGCACTAAATTTCGCTTCATATTCTGTCATAATGTTGCCGGCAAACCCGCTGTTCAGTAGGTCATAGGTAACAGCATTGATTTCGAGACCAAGCTCGCTAAACTGCTCTAAAGAAAAATCAAATAGCGGACGGTTATCAGTCTTAAACCATAATTGCCCGCCCGGCTTTAACACAGTACGATACTTATTTAAAAAATCAACATGGGTAAGTCGCCGTTTGGCATGACGGTTTTTGGGCCAGGGATCACAAAAATTAATGTAAAGCTGTTCAATCTCCCCAGGTGCAAAAATTTTTAAAATATCATTAACATCAAATACCAAAAGTTGGACATTGGTTATTTCCTGCTCGCGAACTTTTTGTGCGGCACTATACACTATCTCCTCTTTGGCCTCGATACCGGTAAAATTAACCAAGTCCTGGTGCTGCTTGGCCATTCCTGTAATGAAACAGCCTTTACCGGTACCAAGTTCAACATGCAGCGGCAACAAGTTCCCAAACAAATCATGCCAGTTTCCTGCCAATTCTTCCCCCGGGTTCTGTACTACTATATCACTAAAGCCGGTCAGCGCCTCAACTACCCATGGCTTTTTTCGCAGTCGCAACAAGTCTCCTCCTCTACTCTTTATCTAACCCGTATTTTTTCAAGTACCGGTACAAAGTCACCCTGCTGACATCCAGCATATTAGCCAGGCGGCTAATGTTACCACCGGCAGCTTTCCAGGCCTCGATAAAGGCTGTTTTATCCTCTTTCCAGGCTTTGCTTAAACCTTGCTCACCAGGCATAATAATATCTGCACAGGTAATGGTCGTGCCAGGCGTACGGAAAAAAGCTTGCTCAACAACCCCTTGAAGCTGCTTGATATTTCCTGGCCAGTCATAGCCCATGATGAGCTTGGCCGCAGCCGGCTCTAAGTTCTTTGGCAACAAGTTATGTAACACAGCCAGTTCTTCAATAATATGGGTGGCTATACTAGGCAAGTCATCCCGCCTAGTTCGCAGCGATGGCACCCGCACAACAGCGCGCGAAATGATTTCATACAATCTGGATGAAAATACACCTTTTTCCACAAGACGCTTCAACTCTGTATCACAGGCTGCAATGACCCGGACATCAATCGGACGGTGGACAGTTTCGCCAGAACGTGACAATTGCTTAGATTCCAGGGCTTCTGCCAGTTTCTCCTGAAGTGTGGCCGGAAATTTCTCAACCTCATCAAGAAACAGGGTGCCGCCACTGGCCAGTTCCAGTTTACCTGAACGACCGCCAGTTTCACTGCCACCTCTGCCAAATAACTCGAATTCCAGAATCTCTGGCGGCATATCACCGCCTTTAACCGCAATCAACGGTCCCGCAGCACGGGAACTGGCCTGATGAATACCATGAGCCAAGCGTTGCTTGCCAGTTCCTGGTTCCCCCTGTAACAGCAGGTGATAATCATGTCTTGCCGTGCGACTGGCCTTCTCCTGCATGGTAATGAAGGCATTACTAGTCCCTACCATGCTGGAGAGGCTGTAGCGGGCTGTATAGCCTGCCGTATGAGCGACCAAAGTACGAAGATCCTCTATCGGCAGGGACACGGCTACAATACTTTCTATATCATCGTCATCCCCGGCAAGCGGTACTACCGTAGTAATATCCTCATAGGTTTTCCGAGGGGTTATCCAGGTTACCTCACGATTATAAGATGGTACACCCAAAAATCCTTTATACAACGGAGTGTGACGGTAATTTAATAAAACATTGCTGAGATTGGGTCCCTCCTCTTTCTCTTCGCTGCCAGGAAGTACGATGCCTGAAAGTCGACTATGCCCCAACTTGTTAGCATAAGCCACTTCACCGCCAGGCAAAATATGATATACCGCCAGTGGCACAGCATCAAGAATGGTATGTTTTGCAGTAAGGCTGGCAATTAGTTTGAGATGTTGCTCCATGGCATATTTAATACTAAGTACCAAAGCAACCACGGAGCTATATGGCAACTCATTTTGCTGGACAGACACCACCGTCACAATATATTTTACCTGATTATCCACAATAATCGGAGCCGAACAGGCATCCCCGTTTTGGCAAGCTTTGATCCACATCTCAGGGCCAAACATCAAAAAAGAAACTTTATGCCTATGGGCAATACATACGCTGGAAGTACCGACATCCTCTTCGCGCATCCGGGCCCCTTCCAGTTCCCCTGCCGTTTTCTGATAAAATGGCAGGGCGTAGTTTTTTAGCACATATACATCCTGATCATACAGTAACATGCTTAGATTATAAGTAGTAAAATGCTCCTTGATCTCCTCATATAACCCATCAAGAAAGCTAATAGCCGCGCAATACTTTTCCCTACGCTGAGCAAGTTCTTGAGCCGTTAATTTTTCATCAAGAGAAAAGCTCTCTGTACCAACGCCCAGTCTCTTGCTGCGTAGCCAGGATTCAGCTACCCAAGGGTGAATATTCGGGTCGATGACGCCTTCTTTGATAAATTTATCATAATACATTTCCAATTTCGCTTTGTTACGGCGCTCGCGAATCATGCTGTACCTCCACTGTTTCCTAAGAATACTATCACTACAATCAGGTGATTTTATTCCCGCCTGGGTCATCACCGACTGGATAAGCAAGCGAAGGCGGGGTGTTATCCCCCGCCTCTGGTACAACATTAGGTACGATAGGTGTTAATATCTTCACTAAAATGTTGAATTACAGTCTTGAACTGGGTAATTTTCCCCATCATATCATGCAATTTCTCATTATAGATATGTACCGAAGCACTAACTTCTTCACTGGCGGCGGAATTTTCCTCCGAAATAGCTGCCAATGATTCAATTTTTCCATATACCTCATTGAGACCGGTCATTTCCTGTTCCAGCTTAATAATCATATCTACAATATTTTCAGCTACCAGATGAATGTTGTCTAAATGGCGGGTGTTACCAACCACCACCTCATTCATTTGACGGCTTTCAGTAGCCAGGATATCAAACTCATCTTCAATCATTTGTACAACGCTGCCGATAATATCCATAAGTATTTTTAAGTCGCTTGATATACTTTCCGAATGATGCTGCGACTGCTCTGCTAACTTGCGAACCTCTTCAGCTACTACGGCAAAACCACGGCCCTGCTCACCGGCACGGGCGGCCTCAATGGCAGCATTAAGTGCCAATAAGTTAGTCTGGCCGGCAATAGCAGCCACCATACCGGTAATTTCATTGATTTTAGTCGCCTGATTCTGGAGATGTCCTGCGGAAGACTTAACCTCAGAAAACTTGTCTAAACTATGCCCCAGCTTATTGCTGGATACCTGTATATCGGCAAAACCCTTATTAATTTCATCTACCGCTGCTTCCAAGCGCTCTTTATTCTGACTTTGCTCAGTTACTACCGTCCGCAAGGTTTCAAGGTTACCATTTAAGATCCCCACTGCCGTTTCGGTCTCCATGGCCTGATTAGTAGCAGCAGTAGCCACATCATGCACCACTCCTGATATTTCATCTGAAGTATCCTTCATCCGTGAAGCCAGAATATTAAAATCGTCACCATATTTATTCATTTCATCGGTTATCCCTTTAAAACCAATGAATTCGCTCTTAACCCTCAGCTTGTACTCTGCCAGCATATTCATGATAACTTCAAACTCGTCGCTAGATTTCAGCTTGGTCTCAGTATAGTACTTCCGCTCCTGAATTGCGATCAGTTCCTCTTTAATGGCGGCAAACGGCCGAAGCAGCAGCCCAGCACCACCAGCAGCTACTCCGCCGCTAACCAATGCCGTCCACAACGGTACATTAACCCCGGCTGCCATCAGCACCCCGTCTACCACTAGTGATGCAACAACCACCCCTAGACCAATTTTGGCTGGAATACTCCTCATCACCCCAAAGGATAGCAGCTTGTTCCAGCGGTAAACCTTGGTATGGCTGACTGGTTTGGGGAAAGTAATGAGCATCTTCAAGTGCTCTGCCGAAGACTCCACAATCTCGGTCTTAATGTCTTCTTTGAAAAACTCGGCCGCCCCTGCTAATAGGCCTTTCATATAGCCAAACATGCCGCGTTTAGAGCGATAGCTTACTATCGCACTATATTCCGACACCGGATCAACCAACAACTCAGGCGGCTTAGCCCCCGATATCCTTTTTACCATAACAACATGGACATCATACATGGACCGGAGGAAAGAATATAGGCTTTCCTGGCGGAAAAAGGCCGGATAGGCCTGCGCAAAAGTTATAACATTATCTTTCCCAATATGTAACCATATCTCATCTTGGCTTTTACCTGTCTTTTCGGCTAAATACTTAACAAATGCCTTGGGTTTTTCATCTTCAACTTCCTCTGTGGGTAAAAACATTTTATCAGGCTGCCAACCAACATGCTGCATTGCTTCCGTGGCCAATGACTCGCCCCATATCTTCTGGGCCGTGTTGACCCATGTTCCAACAACTGTTCCTTTCATCAAATCCACTCCAATATTCTAAAAATTATTGTATTTTGTTGGAAATCATTCTCCTCGTAATATTCGCGCCAATATTGATATTTTCCTCTATTATTTTTGCATTCTTCGCGACTTTTTCCGGCCAATTTTTTACTTGCCCACTATCTTCGTGAACTAAATCACTTTACGAATTGATAAAACCTGCTATAATTAAGGAAAAACTTAGGAGGATATTATGACTCATCAACCAACAACCCTACCACTTGCCCCACGTCTGCCTGGTGGCCTAGTTACACCTGTCATGCTACGCCGTTTGGCAGATATTGCAGAAAAATACACGGGCGCCATCAAGATCACCGGCAATAGTATTGTCATCCTGGGTCTAAACCCGCAAGATCGCACTCTGGCTTTGGCTGAACTCGGCCTTACTAATCAACCGCTGTCAGCCAAGGCCGTACGCAGTGTAGTCGTATGTGCAGGCAAACCCTATTGTTCACGTGCTCAGCAAGACAGTACCGCCCTTGGAGTGGCACTTGACAATAAGTTTTACGGAGCTAAGCTTCCCGGAAAACTGCGCATTGGCATCAGCGGTTGTCCCAACGCTTGTTCAGAAGTGTTTGTCAAGGATATTGGTCTTTATGGAGTACCTGCCGGCTATACGGTTGTTGTCGGCGGTAACTCTAGCCGCCAGGCACGGCCCGGACGTATTATCACTGAAAAAATACCGCCAGCAGAAGTTTTACCCTTGGTTACCAAAATAATTACTTACTATAAAACTTATGGACAACCTGGTGAACGGTTAGGGCAAACTATGAGTCGTCGCGGTTTTGAGGATCTTGCCATAGCTACAGGAATAAACTAATGCCTTCACGTAAAGCAGGCAGTGTTAGATAGTACCAAAACCGTCTGTGACGATGAACTGAATGAAATAAAAATCCGCACAATGAATTGTGCGGATTTTTATTTCATTCATTACCGGCCGCCAAGCAGCGAGGTTGTAATAACTACTGGCTCAAGCGCTTGAAAACGTGTATTTTCAAGTGTCTGCAAGTCAGTAGTTAACTTGGCCAGTTCCTCTTTGAGCACTGTTTTTGTGTAGCCGAACTCTTCGAGCTTATGTACCGCTACATTTAGTTCATTAATCTTATCCACATACTCTTGATGGATCCGGACAATTTCCAGACCTGTTTTTACGTTCTTCATTATACGCATCACCATTGTTTAGATATTCTGTATCTATTATGCCCATTAGTGATGCACTAACTCAGAAAACCTAGTTTCTTTTCTGCAGGCCTAACGCTTGCAACACTTGCCAACTCTCTGGTAAATATTTTTTGGATTTCAATCCAATTCTTACTGTGTGTACCATTGCTATACTCTGGTTAAACTATCAAACGAGGAGGTGGTAATTATGTTTCATAAAAAGAAACGTAATTCTATGCTGAACATGGATATGGATTTTGACATGACCTCCATGCTAAAGGTCGTGGCAGTCGGCGCGTTTATTTATCAAGCCGCCAAATTCATGATTAACGAAATCATCGACGACTAAAACGCCTCCCATCTTAGCTAAAGGAGGTGATACCATGGCTAAAAAACAAGAACAGTGCAATAGCGGCGGTGGCTGTAAAGAGTCCAAAAATGTAGAATTCGGTAAAGAGATTTGCCCTGATAGTAAGGAAACCAAAAAAGAAGAAAAATGCCGTAAATAATACCAGAGGGTGGATATTTCCACCCTTTTATTTTTTTAGAAAGATCAATATTATCATGGTATATTTATCCAAATCAGGGAATACTAGAATTGGAGGTGAGTGAAATGGGATTTAAAGATTTACCAGGCAGCACAGCCACCAAACAAAGCCAGTCCGCTGCTAACAAAAGTACAGCATCACAAAACACGACTGCTAATGATGCCCTTTCAAAACAAGAATCTCTTACCAACACAAAATCTTCTCAATAAGTAAGCCTTACCCCCTTATAATAGTAGAGCGGCATTATGCCGCTCTATTATTATTTTTGCAAAATGCTATTGAAATAAAAAGTTTGGGAACACTATATATAATCGTAAACATG
Organism: Sporomusa sp. 246TCP1; assembly: GCF_057319775.1. Lineage (NCBI taxonomy): Bacteria > Bacillati > Bacillota > Negativicutes > Selenomonadales > Sporomusaceae > Sporomusa > Sporomusa sp. 246TCP1. The sequence continues at coordinate 4,780,335 of NZ_CM170492.1, forward strand.
AGGAGGGATTTGATGAAAAAACTTATTTCCGGTATGTTTTCAAGTGTACCTGATGCCCAGTTGCTGCTTGCTACCACTGGTTATGATGAAACTGCACCCGAAAACGCAATAGATAAGTTAAGCGATTATGGCAGGGATAACAGCCAGACCCGCACTGAAGTCACTCCCTCTATTGTCTCCAATAACATAACCAACGAAGCCTCCGATCATGCAGCCATGAATAAAGCCCTTGATGATTCTCTGCCATAGTTTTGCCATAAAGGTATGAGTCTTAAGTCATCGACTAAGATAAAAGATCCCCACAGTTATTTACCTTGTGGGGATCTTGGCATTAACAGCATATCTTTACGCCACATGATTTCCTTGTAAATGGCAATAATATCGGAACTTAACCCCGCTAAAATACTGGGATCAGCGTCCGGCGACAGCTTATAGCGCTCTTCCAGCATCACCAGCAATTCATTCAGGCGGTTTAAATCCTCCTCAGCCCTTTCCATTTCCTCCCGGTACCAGTTCATTCCACACATTTCGATAACCTCCCTACTTAGTTGTTCAGAGATATTCGGGCTTAGCAAAGAAAATCCTGCATAGGAAGAGTGACCCCGCACTTTCTAGATATTTGCTTAACTCTGACGCTACCACCCCCACATAAATAATCAGTTTTCACTGATACTATAGTGGGATAGTTTAACCAAACCGGGAGGCGTATGCTTTATGACAACAATAGCAATTGCAGCATTAGTTGTAATCGGAGTATGTCTTATAGCCATCGCGTACTTTGAAATGTTATCCTATCCCTGGCAATAACTAAATTGCCGTTAGGGGGCTATTATAGCCCCCTGAGTTTCACCAACTTGCTACCTCACAACTTCCCCAGTAAGCGCCATGATCCAAGATTATTGTTTTTCTACAAATGTTTGTATGCAGTTGTTTTGAATTTATGGCTACAAAGGCCCCCGGCACATGCTGAGGGGCTTAACTATTTCTCATTATGCTTAAATTATAAATATAATATTAATAAAATAAAAGGATATTTGACAATAAAGGTAGTATTTAGTTATAAATATACATATTTCGACAAAATAGAAAAGGTGGATAATTACAATGAAAAGAAAAAAAATCGTAGCTTGTGTTTTAACTGCTCTTTGCATGGCTAGTATGAGTACTGTAGCCACAGCTGCCACCGATAAATCAAATAAGGAGAGTACAACTATTGAAGTACGCCATTGGAATCCAAATCTTGATGGCAGTATAAAAGTAACTGACAACGGTGTAGGTACCAATTTAGATTTTAGCCGTGATCTTGGTATGGGCGACAAAAATTTTAATGAAATTCGCTTAACCTTCGGCGAAAAAGATAAATTCCGGGTTGCTTATACCAATTTCGATTATTCCGGACACAACCAGCTTGATCGATCTATCGACTTTGATGGTAAACACTATAATGTTAATGAGAATGTTACGAGTAAAATGGACATTAAATATTACCGTGCTACCATGATTCATCCGTTGTCAAAATCAGCCAATTTCAGCTCAGAATGGATGATTGATATTAAAGGATTTACCTTTGACACGGCTATTGATTCCGCTATAACCAAAAGCTCCAAAAAATTCAGCTGCGCATTACCTACCATTGGGGTAGCAGCTCAAGGACAAATTGCTCCAAATACCACGGCATTTGCTGAAATTTCCGGATTGCCACTTGGCAGTTATGGCCATATTTATGACTTCGAAGCCGGCATCAAGTATGAAATGGAAAGAGACATCTCTTTAACTACTGGCTATCGTTCATTTGACCTCAAGGTTAAAAATGACGAAGACTATGCTAAAATCAAATTAAATGGCCCATTCTTCCAAGCCGCTTATCACTTTTAATCCTGCTCCTTACTTTTCCACCCCGGCCTGTGCGTTTCTTTCGGCTAAATCACGCTATCTTTTATGGCTCCTATTCTGTCCGAATTATTAATATCTCTTATGGCTATTTCTAGTACTTTAGGCAATAGCAATTGTTCTGACACTAAAAGGTCTTGTCCGTTCATGTTTTGAATGACCTTTTGAGCTAAGGTTGTAATTATCTCGCATTGTTTTGGCGGGACATCTTTTAATAATTTACTAACATCCTGTATACTCATTTATCTATCCTTTCCCAGCCCCGGCAAGGGTGGTTTCAAAATAATATAAAAATGCATGCGCAAGCACTTCCTGACAGAACCTATATCAGGAGGTGCTTGCATGCTTAAAAAATCTAAAATAAAGTCATTCACCAGTGAAAATGTCAAGAGCACTGGTGACAATGCCCGTGCACGCGAACAAACAAATAGTTCAATAAACTCCAACTCTACTGCTAATGATGCCGAATATCTTAAGGAATTGGAGCAGGTTATCAAGGACCGGGCGGCAGAATAGCCGCCCTCTTTATTTATCTTTATATTTCTTTATTTATAAAGGGGTTTCTATACACGTAGTTTGTGCAGTACAGTCGATGCATTTTATCACTTCCTAACAACCTAACCCGTATAATAAAGTAACCAGCACTATAAGGTGGTGATAATTTGATTATTGACTTTGATGAACGAAAATTTAGAGCTGAAGTTATAAATATGGTTCGCCCCTTAGGACTAGACAAGAGTCTGATTGGGCAAGTAGTGTCTCAAGCATTACTTGCCGTCCGTAGAGCAAGTAAACCAGTAAAAATGTAATTTTACACACAGCCGCTAACGCGGCTTTTTTTTGCCTTTTAGCTTGTTTCTGCCGTGATTCGGGTATTACCGGTTGCGGCTGGTGGCAAAAACCTCCTCATACCGAAAGACAGAAAAATAAATACATATCAGTTGCTCACCAGGACGATCCCAGCAGGCGGCAACACGAGAAATTATTTAATAATATAGCATTGAATATTTTCAAAAACATACCCACCCTGACCACTTTCGAGTTCATGAAAATTCGTGGTGTAGAAATGATCGCCACTTGAACTATTATAATACCTAAATAAAGGAACTGTCTTGGAATGTTTCTGCTTATAGACGTAGCATTGGATACCTTCATAGACGTAACCATCTCTACCCCTGCCAAGTTCTTCAAAATTGGTAGTATAAAAGTGATCCCCGGTTTTGTTGTTCCAATATCTGTGTAGAGGAACTGTTCCTCGCTTATGATGGTTATAAACATATCCTTCGACGCCTTCATATACATAATCACCACCTCCATAACCAAGTTCATTAAACCTAGTTGTGTAAAAGTGATCTCCATTTGAATTATTATAATATCTGTGTAAAGGAGACACATCTGAGTAATGGGCGGCGTAGACATTTAATCCTGGCACCAATAATAGTACACCGATTAGAACAAGCATAAGTAATTTTTTCACTTCTTACATCTCCTCTTCATGTTTGAATTCCGAACTTCCATAATTTAATATTATACTCTTTTTTTTTGAATTTGTTTAGAAAACATTGGATAAGAAGAAATAAAAAAACGCACCCCGAAAGATGCGGTTTAACTGAAAGGGTGGCAATAGCGGCATACTATTATCACCATGTTTGAGTTTACATTGTAATTTTTAGAATTTGTTTCGAAAATATTCCCTCAGGAAACATTGAAGCAAGTAATCAATTGAAGGGAATACTTTTTTCATCTTCTATTCTTGTCCGTGAATTGCTTCAGTGCAACTTTTACGCGATATGCCGTGATGATAAGGGAAAGATATGCAACGTCTTCTACTATTTCTTCCATGATTTCGAAGTGCAACAATTTTTCGGCAATATTAGCAACTATGAAAGAAAAAATGACTAGCAAAAATTCACCAGTTGGGAAGCGACCTTGCTGGTAGAGTTTATAGGGAACCGCTAACAGTTTATACTTAATAACCGCGAATAGCCATGAAAGGATAACAACTGCAATCACCGGGTAAACAATTGAGGCATAGGGAAGTTGAGAGACAGGTATGAAAAAAGGGCCAGTAATAGGATCAATACCCACAGGATAAAACACTCTGCCCCAACTCATTTCCCGGCCTACCATTAATAGCCAGAGAGGAATTGACCAAGCTAAGAAACGAGCATGGTGGTACTGTCCGTCAGACTTGGCCTCTTGCTGCCATTTTGCGGTTAGCAATGCTCCTACAGATAGTATCACGACCTGTGACCACTCTAACGGACTATTTTCCCATCCCCAGGAGGGTGGTAAGTGACTGCCAATAAAATACGAGAGAGTAACAATGATTATCAAAATATACTTACATAAATACATATAAAAGACTTCCTTACTATAGAATATTTCAACATACTTATTCTACCACTAATATTTTTGAAAAGCACTCAAAACATTTGTCAAAGTTGGCACATTGTTAGTTGGATAAAGACGATATATTATTGCAACTTTTAAAGGCCCTAGAAGGTACTCGGATTTATGCAGATGTCTAAATACAAAAGAGACAAACGAATAATCTCGCCTGTCTCTTAAATTTGTGACAACTGCACCATTGCCACGAATGCCTGATTTTCCTGGAGCCGATAATCAGATTCGAACTGATGACCTACGCTTTACGAAAGCGTTGCTCTACCAACTGAGCTATACCGGCGAATTGGACACTCTTATTTTACCCGCTGCCGGGCAAAAAGTCAACATGACTAACGTTCATTTGTTGTCCAACTCATTTGCGCAACCTGATCGCACAGATTACTTAGGCTGCCACTATCGCTAAACAAGTCAGCGACGACCCGGCCGTCTATTTTGCGATTATCAGCCATACCCCGCATAATTCTTTCGACTTCGCGTACCGGAAGTGCCTGACGATAAGGCCGGTTTTCACTTAACGCTACAAAAACATCGGCTACGCTAACAATTCTTGAACCCAGTCTCAAAGAAGATTCAGCCATACGGAATGGATAGCCTGCACCGTCTAAGGTTTCATGATGAAAAGCCGCCCATTCAGCAATAAGTGAAAAGCCGTCAATTTGCTCAAGAATCCGGTAGGTGTAGTACGGATGCTGTTTAATTATGGAAAACTCTTTATCTGTTAGTTTATTCGGACTTTCTAATATTTCATTGGGTATTGCCAATTTCCCCAAGTCGTGAAACAAACCGGCAATTTTTATTAGCTTAATTTCTTCCCGACTATAGCCTCTAGCCTGAGCTAAAAACGCCGAAACCTGAGCAACGCCGCGAGAATGCATACCGGTAAAGCGGCTGGTTCTATCAATAATGGTAGCAAAAACCCCGGCAATATTTACTACATCATCAATATTAAATACCATCCGGCCATAGGTATCAATCTGACGAAAAAAGTTCTGGTAATAATTGGGGTTGGTCAAGTCGAGCCAAAAACTCTCCTGCCGGGCAAACTCATGCAAAGCCCGCACCAACTCAGGATCAAAATAACTGCCACTTAACTCTCGTATCGCTGATAACATATCCGGACGTTGCTCAAATATGTAGACCTTGTCTTTTAGCAATATCTCCAGACGATCAGCCAGGTTTATTATCCGGCTGGTTATAGGAATATCCTTACCAGCCAGGCCAGATGGACTAGAGCCATCCCATTTATCATGGTGATGCCGGATTGTCTCAGCCAGAATACCAAACTGCGGGGTATTCTTTAATAGCTCGTAACCCGCCTCGGCATGACGATATACGTCATCTGCCACCTTAAATACCTGTAGTTTTTTTCTTTCAGACCAATTGGATACAGCACCAATATCATGCAACAGCGCAGCATATACCAAGATCTGCTGTTGCCCCTCATTCAAGCCAATATGCTCAGCAATCCGTCCTGCAATCAGTGCTGTCCGCCAATGGTGTTTCGATAAACCGTCTGTTGACAGTTCTAGTGCTATTGATAATGCACTTACTAAATTACTAGGATGGATAGTAAACAACATAGTTTTTCCCCGCCTTAAACAAATTATCCGCGGCAATGGTCCTGATGCACCAATTACCGCGGACGACACAGTACTAAATATGGGCACACCGATCTGCCAATTCGGCTTGCTTCGACGAATTAAAGCGATCCTCTGTACTAAGATAGCCGGTTATCCGGCGCACTCTCTTAATTGGGGAGCGTTCAACTGCCTTAACTTCAATTTCATCCCCATGTATACTTAACTGTACGGCAGCAAGTTCTTTCCCTTTGCGGTTCCATAGCTGCTGCTCCGTAGCAACTATTTCTCTAATCTCTTCTTCCGTAATTTCTGACTCTGCAACAACTTTTACACCGTCAATTATCATATCTACCGTCTCCCTTTATTGGATACCCAATAATACTACTTATTCAATAACAGGCAATAGCCATTACGGTTATCCCGCTATCAGGTGCTATACCAAGTCCATGCCTGCTGTCAAAGCTTTTAAATTTAGTTCTTTAAATTTTGCTTTAACGTTGTCACCGATTATTTTTTTCCAATCAATAGCCTCAAGTCCCATGGATCTGATAATAGTGCCTAACAATATAACATTCATAACCTTGGGATTACCCAGCTCTGCCGCACGCTTTGCTGCATGGACTACTTTTGTTGGTACCTTGCTTGCTAATTCCTCCAAAATTCCGATCGGATAATCAAATTTCCCCGAAAGAATGGGCATCGAGTTTATTTCATAGTCATTTACCACAACTTTTCCGTCTGGTTTTAAATATTTCAACCAACGTAAGGCTTCCATTTTCTCAAAAGATACCAAGATGTCTGCTCCACCTACTTCGATAACTGAGGATTCCACTTTATCTCCGTATCTAACTTGCGAAGATACAGATCCGCCTCTTTGCGACATGCCATGAATTTCACTCATTTTTACATCGTACCCTGCTTCCATAAGGCCTGTTGTCAGAAGCTTGCTGGCAAGTATGGTGCCCTGGCCGCCTACTCCTACCAAAAGAATGCTCTTCACCATTATGCTTCCTCCTTTTGAATCGCTTGTTTCGGGCAAACCTGGAGGCAGACCTCGCAGCCTACGCAATCTAAGCCGATACTCGCCTTTTTACTGGTTTTATCAAAATATATTGCCGGACAACCTGTTTTTATGCAACTTCTGCAACCGATGCATACTTCAGTATCCACAGTACAACGCTTGGTAAAGCTTCCCTTAAACTCTTCTTTGTCCTGCGGCGAAAACTTCTTTAATACACAAGGCCATCTTGTGATTATTACCGCTGGTTCATTTAGGCTGAGCGCCCAGTCCAGCGCGTTTTCCACTGCCTTAAGGTTATTAGGATTGATAACTATTACCTGATCAATGCCACAGGCCTTTACAAGTTTTTCTATATCTACCGGCCTGGTCTCTTTGCCTTGCAAGGTATAGCCTGAACCGGGGTTCTCCTGATGTCCTGTCATACCGGTGATGCGGTTGTCCAATATTACGGTAATGGTATTACTCCGGTTATAGGCTACATCCAGGAGAGAATTGATGCCAGTGTGAAAAAAGGTAGAATCACCAAGAACAGCAACCGCCCGCATCGGTGAGTTCTCTTGCATGCTAAAGACTTGCTGCGCCCCATGACCGGCGCTAATACTTGCGCCCATACAAATATTATAATCCATAGCATTGTACGGCTCAGCAAAACCCAAAGTATAGCAGCCGATGTCCCCGGAAAGCAGGAGATTTTTCCGCTTACCCAAGGTATAAAATAAGCCTCTGTGCGGACAGCCGGCGCACAAGGTTGGCGGTCTTGGAACAACTTTATCCGCATCATAGTCAATGGACGGATTTTCTTTACCGTAAACTGCTTTTCTGATTACATCAGGTGTTAATTCTCCACAGAAGGGAATCAGGTTTTTACCGATACAATCAAAGCCTAATATGCGAACCTGTTCTTCAATATACGGATCATTTTCTTCAATAATATAAACCTTTTCGACTTTTTGGCAAAACTCTTTAATCTTCTCGGTTGGCAGCGGATAGGTAAAGCCTAGTTTTAAGTAGGACGCAGTATCGCCGAATACTTCTTTAGCGTAGCTGCAGCATCCCCCTGAGGCGATTACACCAATTTTGGCACTATTCCACTCGATATAATTCAAGCTGGTGTTATTAGAGAATTCCAATAGTTTTTGCAGTCGTTCTTCTACTTTTAATCGCAGTATTCTGGCATGAGCTGGTACTGTGATATACTTCTTTGTATTTTTTACATAATCTTTAATGCCAGCTTCTTGGCGGTCATTACACTCGACAATACCCTTAGAGTGACATACTCTTGTCGTCATCCTGAGCAACACCGGTGTATCATATTTCTCACTGATTTCAAAAGCAGCTTTCGTCATATCTTTGGCTTCCTGACTGTCTGCCGGCTCCAACATAGCTATCTTGGCAAATTTAGCATAATTACGATTATCCTGCTCATTTTGCGAAGAATGTTGACCAGGTTCGTCAGCCGTAACAAGCACCATTCCACCATTTACCCCTGTATAGGCATAGGTAAACAGCGGGTCGGCTGCCACGTTTACCCCAACATGCTTCATTGAGGCTATGGATCTCGCGCCAGCGATGGATGCACCAATAACAGCTTCTAATGCGACTTTTTCATTTGGTGCCCATTCTGCCAAAATATCCTCTTTATAGGTGGCGATATTCTCAAGTATTTCCGTGCTGGGTGTACCAGGATAGGCTGACGCATATTTTACGCCTGCTTCATAGGCTCCACGGGCGATCGCTTCATTTCCCGTTAATAATTTCTTCATGTACAACTCTCCTTTTGAGTAATGTATACCTAAAAAGCATCCCCGCGAGTCCTAAAGATGCTAAGCCTTAAGATCGATTGAGCCCTCTTTTTGAGGCAAATTCTTCTCATTTCCTTTATCTGCTTGCGGATTCTTTAGCTTATTCTTTTTTCGCGGCATACTTTGGTTAGTTAGTTGGTTAAAGTACTGAATGGGACGCACAGGCGAGATTTTCCCTAATCTTTCAATAGGCGGAATCGACGTCGGTTTTCGTTCCATTTAGCACACTCCCTTTTCCATGATCTAAACATATATATAATTATACCTGAACATTTTTAAATTGCATACCATTTCCTAGTTAACTCCGCCACAATTCAATATACTATAATCCAAAATTCGGTATCGTCTGTTTATAAATTTTTTCTTATCTTACTCATCTAGATAATTTATCGATTGACATATATTGCTATTTGATCATATAATATATAAAATATTTAAATATTGTCTCAAGGGGAGTAACCATACAGCAAAGTCGTCAAGAACGGTGCGTGCGCCCGGCTTTGTTGGCAGTATAATACTGTTGGTAAGACCTTGCCTTTTTAAAGGTAGGGTCTTTTTTTATAACTTTATTTAATAGAAGGGGTGATTACTATTAACCGGATTCTAAATGTTTGTAATGCTGGGTACAAACAACATGCTGTCTGGGGGGATGTAATTGGACTGGAAAAAAGCAACTGGCTACTTCGGCTTGCTATGCATCATAATTGCCGTCTTAGCCCAATTGATTGCAACTTTAGCCCCTAATTTTCTAGATATTGAACCCCATGAAGCAATAATCCGATGGGCAATCTATTTATGGGTTTACGCCATTATTGTGACAGGAATTTATCTAGAGCAAATAACCGGACATGTTTTCGAATTACTTCTCGGCTTGTTTGCCGGCATTTTATGCCTTGTGTTCTGGTTGACTATACCAGTCGCGCTAATTTATTTTTTTCGGGCGTTCGCTAAAATTAGTAAAGCCAAAGGAGGATTGCCTTTTTGATTCCCTACACAAATTAAAAAATAACAAGGAGGCGTACTTAATGAAAAAGCAGTGGCACCAGTTGACCTCAGAACAGGCTGTAGCTGAACTTAATTCTGACCTGGAGCACGGTCTGTCCTCGACCGAAGTAGCCAAGCGCCTGGCGCAATATGGCTATAATGAATTGCAGGAAAAAGCCAGAGAACCTTTATGGAAAAAGTTTTTAAATCAATTCAAAGATTTTTTAGTATTAATTCTAATCGTAGCCAGCCTTATTTCACTTGCAGTTGGTGAAGTTACCGATTCCCTGGTTATTATTACCATAGTACTACTTAATGCCGCCTTAGGCGTATTCCAGGAGGCTAAAGCAGAAAAAGCCCTAGAAGCCTTAAAGAAAATGAACACTCCAAGCTCTAAGGTTATCCGTAATGGTGAAACTACCACGATCCCTTCCCGCGAATTGCTTCCTGGTGACATCATTCTCCTTGATGCCGGGGATTATATTCCTGCCGATGTGCGTATTCTTGATTCCTTTAATCTGCGGGTCGAGGAAGCCTCTTTAACCGGTGAATCGGTGCCGGTTGAGAAAGATTGTTTTCCGATTGAAGGGGAACCGCCGCTGGCAGATCGCCACAACTTAGGCTTTATGAGTACAGTTGTAACTTATGGACGCGGTAAAGCCATCGCTGTCGGTACAGCAATGAATACCGAAATTGGCAAAATTGCTAAAATGATTCAGACTAGCGAAGAAGACACCACACCGCTGCAAAAGAAGCTGGCAGAGTTCGGCAAAGGTCTTGGCGTTGCTTGTTTAGCCGTTTGTGCCATCATCTTCGCTATGGGGCTATGGAAAGGCTATCAAGATGGTACGTTAACCTTTAACGAGGTCCAGATGATGCTTATGACCTCTATTAGTTTGGCTGTTGCCGCCATCCCAGAAGGCTTGCCTGCTGTTGTAACCATTGTGTTAGCCTTGGGTATGCAACGAATGGCCAGGAAAAACTCGATCATGAAAAGACTGCATGCCGTAGAAACCTTAGGGAGTATCTCGGTAATTTGCTCTGATAAAACCGGAACTCTTACCCAAAATCAAATGACCGTAGTTAAGATCTTCACCCCTGGTAAGTTGTTTGAGGTAAGCGGCGAAGGCTACAGTCCTGTAGGACAATTTACCCGTAATAAAGTAGCCGTAGACGTAAGCATTGAAAAAGACCTTGCCGTACTGCTGCGTGGTTCCATCTTGTGTAATGATGCTCAACTAAAATCCTCTGAGGATAAAAGCTGGTCAATTATCGGTGACCCAACCGAAGGTGCATTGGTTGTCGCCGGCTACAAAGGCGGCTATACGCAACCACAACTGACCGAACAATTCCCCCGGTTACAGGAAATCCCCTTCGATTCTGGCCGTAAAATGATGACTACCCTGCATCAAATAGATGGGGAACTTCGTACGTTCACCAAAGGTGCCCCTGATGTCCTGTTAAGCTGTTGCACCGCCATTACTGAAAATGGAGTAATTCGCCCCTTAAACGCAGAGGATAAGGCCGCCATCCAGGCAGCTAACAAGGATATGGCTTCTCACGCCCTCAGAATACTGGCAATAGCCTATCGCGACTTTAACACCAATCCGGATATGACCACTCCTGGCAATATTGAAAACGAGCTCGTATTTGTCGGCCTATTAGGTATGATTGACCCACCTCGTATGGAAGTTAGGGACGCTGTTGAGTTATGCAGGAGTGCTGGCATTCGCCCGGTAATGATTACCGGTGACCATCCGGATACCGCCTTCGCCATTGCCAAACAGCTTGGTATTGCCACAAATAATTCTCAGGTACGTACTGGTAAAGAACTTGATTCCATGTCTCCTGATGACTTAAAGAAGGCTGTAGAAACTGCCAGCGTCTTTGCCCGCGTATCCCCAGAACACAAAGTAGCGATTGTCGAAACCTTGCGTAGTAACAAACATATTGTAGCCATGACTGGTGACGGTGTAAATGACGCCCCCGCCTTGAAAAAAGCCGATATCGGTGTGGCTATGGGCATAACCGGCACCGATGTTACCAAAGAAACCGCCGATATGGTAATATCTGATGATAACTTTGCCACCATTGTCTCAGCGGTAGAAGAAGGCCGGGTTATTTACACCAACATTAAAAAGTTTGTCTTCTTCTTGCTTGCTTGTAATGTTTCTGAGATTCTAGTTATCTTTTTTGCCATGCTTTTCGGCTGGGCTATCCCGTTATTACCGATTCAGTTGTTGTGGGTTAACCTGGTAACTGATGCCTTCCCAGCCTTAGCACTAGGTGTTGAAAAGAAAGAACCGAATGTAATGAACCTCAAACCACGCGATCCGGCTGCACCATTATTGGATAGAAACCTAAAAATCATGATTTTGGTTCAAAGTATGGCTATTGCTTTCACGGTCTTAGGAGCCTTCCAATATGCCTTAGCCGAATATAATGGTGACCTTGCTATGGCCCGGACCTTTGCCTTTACTACCTTGATTACCACCCAGATTGCCTGCGCTTTCGTTGCCCGCTCGGAATACTATTCCGCGTTCTCCCTGGGTTTCTTCAGCAACAAGTACCTAAACGCCGGCGTTGGCCTCTCCTTCGTGCTGCTCTTGCTGTCGGTTGAAGGTCCCTTACATGTGATCTTTAAAACTGTTGAACCTGGTTTACACGAGTGGCCTTTCTTGATAGCAGCAGCTGTCATCCCCTTCTTTATTACTGAATGTGCTAAATGGCTGTTAAATTTATCCTCCAAACCCTCGCAGTCCGCAAAAGCATAAACAGCTAACCACTACGGCTTTACACAATTAAGACCAATTAGTTGAAAAAGGCTCAACAAGCAGATATCACTGCTTGTTGAGCCTTTTTTATCCGGACATCCAAACTATTAACATTATTACTTCTTTATCACAGCCAATCCGCATATGATGTACCGGGGGATATCATGGTTTTAGACGTCTTACTGGCAATCGGTTCTTTAGCAGTTGTTCCTATCGGAACAGTGCTGCTACTCTGGTTACTATCCATTTTAACACCAGACCATTAAGGTCTGGTGTTTTTTAGAAAACATGACTTGCGCCGAAAGCAAAAACCGATGTTGCCCTTATCCTGTTTACTTATCTAGTATTACCACCTATGCCAATCCCGGTGTTCCATAATTCTATGAATTTCTCTTTCGTGACGCTCATTCTCATGCCTTTGTCTTTCACGCCATGCCCGCCTCGTCTCAAACGGACGCCGCTTCATTTCTCTTTCATGACGAATATTTTCCTCGTGTATTCGACGGTTTCTTTCTCTTTCCCAACCGTTATGATGGTGGTCTCTTTGGTGCTCATACCGCTGCAGTTCCACCGGTTGTGGTGATGCTTCGGCTACAGTAGCAAATAAGCCTACTTGCATTAGTCCGACCATTGAGTATATCATAACCTTTTTCGCCATGCTTTGCATATGAATTCCTCCCCCTCCTTATTGTGGTAACCTAACTTAATAATAAACGCCAATTTTTAGAATTTATTTAGAAAGTATTAAATAAGGACGGGTAAAGAACAACATTACCGATCTGCTAATTGCCTGTATTTTTCCCAACGTTCCTTAGCATCTTGCTTGGTTTTTTCAAATAACGCGTCGGCAATATCGGGAAATTGCTTCTGTAGTGACGAGTAACGCACTTCACCCATAAGGAATTCTTTAAAATCGGTGGTTGCTTCTTTCGAGTCCATAGTAAAAGGATTGTTGCCAGTATCTTTTGCTTGAGGATTGTATCTATATAACGCCCAATAACCGCTGTCAACAGCTCTTTTAGCTTCCAATTGACTACAGCCCATACCCACTTTCAAGCCATGATTGATACAAGGAGCGTAAGCAATAATCAGGGACGGGCCCGGATAAGCCTCCGCCTCCGCAATCGCTTTGAGGGTTTGATTTTTATCTGCTCCCATGGCAATTTGCGCTACATATACATAGCCATAGCTCATGGCTATCATACCAAGGTCTTTTTTCTTGGTACGTTTGCCGCTGGCTGCAAATTTGGCAATAGCTGCTGTCGGAGTAGCCTTGGATGACTGACCGCCCGTATTGGAATATACTTCTGTATCAAATACCAGAACATTAACGTTTTCACCAGAAGCCAATACATGATCTAAACCGCCAAAGCCAATATCGTAAGCCCAGCCATCGCCACCAAATATCCATTGCGATCTCTTTACCAAAAAATCCCTATTTTTGTAGATTTCATTTAAAAGCGGATTATTACCTCTAACCCTTTCTAGAACTTTAATCAGTTTATCGGCTCTTTCCCGTGTACCTTCCCCTACATCTTTATTTACCAGCCAATCATTACATACCTTTTTGAATTCTTCTCCCAATGGTAACTGAGCTACTTTCTCAATATCCATAATCAATTTGTTTCTTACTTGTTTTACACCCAAGAGCATACCCAAACCAAATTCAGCATTGTCCTCAAATAAAGAATTTCCCCAAGCAGGACCATGGCCACGGTGATTTTTGGTATACGGAACAGACGGCGCACTACCCGCCCATACAGAAGAACAACCAGTAGCATTAGCTACCATCATTCTATCGCCAAACAATTGAGTCACTAATTTAGCGTAGGGAGTTTCCCCGCAGCCTGCACAAGCACCAGAAAACTCTAACAGCGGTTGTTCAAACTGGCTACCTTTAACCGTTTCTTTTTTAAGAGGATTGGGTTTAGGAGCTAAAAGCATTGCATAATCCCAAAGTTTTGCCTGCCCAAACTGAGTAGTAAGTTCTTTCATAACCAAAGCTTTTTCTTTAGCCGGACATATCTGGGCGCAGTTGCCGCAGCCAGTGCAGTCAAGTGGCGATATAGCCATTCTGAAATTCATATCTTTAACACCGGTAGCCGGTTTAGCCGTAAAACCTGCCGGAGCTTTTTTAATTTCTTCTTCATCAGCAAGTATCGGTCTAATTGCAGCATGCGGGCAAACATAAGCGCATTGGTTACACTGAATACATTCATCCACTTGCCATTCAGGCACGTTGATGGCAATGCCGCGTTTTTCATAAGCAGCAGTACCCAAAGGAAATGTGCCATCCTCTACAGAAATAAAGGCGCTTACCGGCAGTGCATCCCCCTCTTGCCGATTCATTGGCTTTAGGATATTCTCAATAAATGCCGGAACCTGTTTTACGCTATCTGTTACAGCCTGAGCATTTCCCCAAGAAACAGGAACACTGAATTTCACACTAGAGTTTACACCCCTGTCAATAGCTGCGTTGTTCATAGCAACAACTTTTTCACCTTTTTTGCCGTATGATTTTTCTACCGCCTCTTTCAAATAGTTAGCGGCCTCTTCCACAGGAATAATATCGGCAATTTTAAAAAAGGCAGCTTGCATGATCATATTGATCCTGCCGCCAAGACCGATTTCCCGAGCAATGCCTACAGCATCTATAGTGTAAAAATTGATATTATTCTCGAAAATAAAACGTTTCATAGCGGCAGGCAAGTTTTCATCCACTTCCTGCTCGTTCCAGGTACAATTAAGAAGAAAATTGCCGCCCTTCTTCAAGCCATCCAATACATTGTATTTATCTACATAAGATTGGTTGTGGCACGCAATAAAGTCCGCCTTATTAATAAGATAAGGCGCTTTTATCGGTTGTTTGCCAAATCTTAAATGAGAAATGGTTACGCCGCCGGATTTTTTAGAATCATAGGCAAAGTAAGCCTGCGCATACATATCGGTATGGTCACCGATAATTTTGATAGCACTCTTATTGGCACCAACCGTTCCATCTGAACCAAGGCCCCAGAACTTGCAAGCTTTAGTTCCTGTTGGCGTAGTGTCAATATCTTCCCCCAAAGACAGTGATGTATATGTCACATCATCAACAATACCAATAGTAAAATTATCTTTTGGCTGCTCCTGCTTGAGATTTTCATATACGGCTTGAATATGTCTGGGAACTACATCTTTACCCCCAACACCACAGCGTCCGCCAACAATCACTGGATGCCATTCGCTGTTATAAAATGCCGTCTTTACATCAAGATATAGTGGCTCGGCTAAAGATCCCATCTCTTTGGTTCTATCTAATACGGCAATTTTTTGGACCGTTTTAGGAATATACTTAAAGAAATGTTTAATAGAGAAAGGTCTGTATAAATGAACAGTCAACAAGCCAACCTTTTCTCCGTTAGCATTTAAATAATCCACCACTTCTTCAATTGCCTCACACATCGACCCCATCGCTATAATCATTCTATCTGCGTCTTTGGCACCGTAATAATTGAAAGTATGATATTCCCGTCCAGTAAGTTTAGTGACTTCGCCCATATAATCTTCTACAATTTCCGGAAGATCCTGGTAATAGTGATTGGTTACTTCTCTTTGCTGAAAATAAATATCAGAATTTTGAACAGTTCCCCGTAATACCGGATGATCCGGATTTAACCCTTTCCTCCGAAATTCATCCAATGCATCTCGGTCTAATAAATTCGCCAATTCCTCATATTCAAGTATTTCAACTTTTTGTATCTCATGAGAAGTCCTGAAGCCATCAAAAAAGTTGAGAAAAGGAACTTTTCCTTTAATAGCTGACAAATGAGCGACAGCCGACAAATCCATAACTTGCTGAACACTGCTTTCTGCTAACAGGGCAAACCCGGTTTGCCTTGTAGCCATAACGTCTGAATGATCCCCGAAAATACTGATGGCATTTGCACCAACAACCCTAGCGCTAACATGAAATACGCCAGGCAAAAGCTCGCCAGCAATCTTATACATATTCGGAATCATAAGCAACAGCCCTTGAGAAGCGGTGTAGGTAGTAGTCAATGCCCCTGCCTGTAATGAACCATGTACCGCTCCAGCCGCGCCACCTTCTGACTGCATTTCCACAACCTCAACAGTCTGGCCGAAGATGTTTTTTCTGCCTTGGGCCACCCACTCATCAACACTTTCGGCCATATTGGACGACGGCGTAATCGGAAAAATAGCGGCTACGTCTGTGAAAGCATAAGAAATATGAGCGGCTGCCGTATTACCGTCCATCATCTTCATTCTTCTCTTCATAAAAAATCATCCTCTTCCCTTAATATGTAAGCATTCTCATCGTACCCAATGTTGAATACCATGAGTGCTCTCTCTAATTTTAGACAACATTTACACAATACTGATGTTGCTCCATAAGTTCTTTAATTGCATCTATTTGCTCTTGGTCGGCAGTCTCCAACTCCAGTTGGACAGAGGCATATCCCAATGAGGCGCCACGTGTTTCCCGATCGTGGGTAACTGTCAGTACATTGGCTCCTGTTTCCGCCGTCAGCTTCAGCAGCTGCCATAAGGAACCGGGCTTGTCGGGAATCACCATGTTAAATACTACTTTTCGTCCCGATTTTGCTAACCCCTTATTGATAATGCGGGACATCATATTTACGTCAATATTGCCACCACTAATAATCGCTGCTATTTTCCTGTTCTTGTATTCTGGCATTCTATTCAATACCGCTGCCACTGAAACAGCCCCCGAACCTTCTGAAACTGTCTTTACACGCTCCATCAAAAGCAAAATCGCACTGGCTATTTCTTCTTCATCTACCGTTACAATATCATCAACATAGCGCTGGACAAGCTCAAAGGTTATATCGCCAGGAGTTTTCACAGCAATTCCATCAGCAATAGTTGGACTGCCATTACAAGTAATAATTCTCTTTTGCGTAATCGACTCAACCATTGAAGGCATATTTTTTGTCTGAACTCCAATGACTTTTACGCTTGGCTTTAAATTTTTAACCGCTAAGGCTACGCCCGAAATCAGTCCACCTCCACCAATAGGTACAACAATGGCCTCAACGTCAGGTAAATCGTCTAAGATTTCTAAAGCAATTGTTCCCTGACCGGCAATAACCATGGGATCATTAAAAGGGTGAATAAAAGTTAATTGTCGTTCCTTTTGGATGCGACATGCCTCTGCATAGGCTTCATCATAAACCCCACCCTGGAGAACAACCTTTGCACCGTAACTTTTCGTCGCCTTGACCTTCGATAAGGGGGCATTCTTCGGCATCACGATAGTAGATGAGATACCAAACAGAGTGCCTGCAAGAGCTGTCCCTTGGGCGTGATTGCCTGCAGACGAAGCAATGATTCCCGTTTTCTTTTCTGCTGCGCTCAAACTGGCCACTTTATTATAAGCGCCTCTCAACTTGAAAGAACCTGTACGCTGTTGATTTTCCATTTTTAAATAAACACGATTACTAGTTAAATCACTCAACGTATTGGTGTAGGCTAGCTCTGTTCGGACAGCAATTCCAGTCAGCGTTTCCCTGGCCTTTTTTATATCTTCCAATGAGATATTCATGTTAGCACTCCTTATTTAAGTTTGAGACGCAATCCAATCCCTCCCTCAACAACCGTACCTGTTTGAGGATTAATAGGAATTTGACCTGAACTAAAAAGATAATTTCCCGACCTCCTTGCTTGTGAATAGGGACCGATCGCCTGCGGTGCCTGTTTTGTTTCAATTACTTCTTTCATTGTGATTCCTCCTAAATAATAATTTGCTCATCTATACTCCAAATAAAACAAACTATATACTAAAAATTGATTAAAGACTCTTCTTCCTCTGTGGCAAAACGACTAACGCTACAGGCGAAGTATACCTGTTACCCAAAACTCGGCTGTTTCCGCTTGGCTGAAACAAGCTCATAATCAGGCAATGCCATTTCCAGTAATTTATTATCGTAATAATTATTTTTTATTATTTTAGAACAAAAATTCCCCCTCTTTAGATCTTGGAAGTTATAGATATCTATTTACAAGACAGATATCTATAAATTGTACTTTCTGAGGTTTGCAATGTACTAGCCACCTTAGTTATGGCCCCTTTAATTTTAAAGATACCATTGCCATTTAATTTTTGAACAATAGCAGTTTTTTCATCAATAGACATTCGTTCAACTGGCATATCATATTCGGCAATAATTTTCTCGACTGCCGAATCTACTACAGTTTCAATAGATGAGCATAAAGATTCCACTACATTTTCCTCTTCGGTTACGCCTGTATTTGCTTCCGGATTATTTGCTAATAAAACATTAATAAGCTTATCCGTCAAATTCTTAACACTCACGTTATCTGGTGAAAGAAGAATATTTACGCATAACATACCAATTAATTCGTTATTTTCATCTTTAATAAAATAGGTAGATGATCTCAACTTATCTCCGTTTGCAGTACGACTTAAGTAATTAACAACCGCATTTTGATTTAAATACGATTTTTTCTCCAATAACGCCAATCCGAAATCAGTCAAAGGACATCCCAACTGTCGCCCGCTCATATAACCATTTCGAATGGCTATTACCGAGTTTTGCACATCTACAACATCATGCAAAAGCACTTCACAATGTGGACCAACAATATCTGCAATAAAATTTACTAACGGAATATATGTTTCAAGCAATTTTTTAGCTTCCATAACAGACTCCAATACTAGTTTTCAAAATTACTATTATATTTTATGCATTCTATTAATAATAAAAAACCCCTTTTTAATAATAAAAAATTATCAAATAGGGTATCAATATAAAAAGTAAATTATTCCCACATTCTATTTTAATAAAATAACAGCCAAGTTGGTGTGAAGGTATAGGATTTTATCTTCTGTTGTGACATTGGATATTATGAGTTGGTCGCCAATGGTTTGTCCGATGCCGGTTGCAAATAGACTGGTGGCAAAGGGTTTTAGATCGATATCAATGGTATTACCGTTTACTTTACTATTGATGTTGGCTTGGGTAAGTGGGTTGCCATAAAGGTCGGTGATGAAGCCTAGGCTCATTTGATTCATGAACCAGGATGTGATGGAACTGCCTAGGAGTTCTTTTTTGTCGATATGCATTTTTAGTAGTGCGTTATCTTTATCAAAATAAAATTCTTTGATAGTGCCGGTAAGCCTAATTGTTCCTGTTTTTTCGATGGTTGTTGTAAGTATGATTTTGTTGTTCTTAAGTATGTTAATAGTCGCATTTTTTACCTTAGGGTTATTAGCAGCTATGTCTGCAAAGTAGGTATTTAGAACTTCTTCAGAAATGGCGTAAATACCAGTTTGCATGTTTTGAAGCGACTGTACATTGCTGAGTTCGGCAGCTATATTGAGTGGCTCCGCACTGACTGTCAGGGTAAGTAAAAAGATAAGTATAAAAGATAAGTATAGGAAGCGTTTCAAGGGATCATCTCCAGTTATTTTTAATATATTACTAATTTATACATATTGCTGCATTATCCTCTTTTGCTATATCTCTTGTCGAGCCGAAATAGACTCAACTAGGGGAATAACCGGAGTCTTAACTGATAGAATAAGAACAAATAGGACCAGCCATTTAACAGCTGGTCCTATTTATTCTTATAAAATTTATTGTATTTGCAACTCTTCTTGTAACTGTTCTTTCTTTTTACGGCTGGCGATATCTGCAGCCGCAGTAAAGAGTACATCGGTAGACGAGTTGAGGGCTGTTTCGGATGAGTCCTGCAATACGCCGATGATAAACCCTACCCCGACAACTTGCATCGCAAGGTCATTACTGATACCAAAGAGAGCACAGGCCATCGGTACAAGTAGCAGCGAGCCACCGGCTACGCCTGATGCGCCACAAGCGCCAATGGCAGCCAGAATACTAAGTAGCAAAGCAGTCCAGATATCAACAGAAATGCCAATAGTATGTACCGCAGCTAAGGCAAGTACGGAAATAGTTACTGCTGCACCAGCCATGTTGACTGTTGCGCCGAGCGGAATAGATACGGAGTATGTATCAGGGTCAAGTTCAAGTTTTCTACAAAGATTCATATTTACAGGAATGTTGGCTGCGGAGCTACGCGTAAAAAAAGCGTAAATGCCACTTTCACGAAGGCAAGTAAATACCAGTGGATAAGGATTGCTACGAATTTTCCAAAATACGATAAGTGGATTAATAATCAAGGCAACAAAAAGCATACAGCCAATTAGCAGCACAAGTAGCTGGCCATAGCCGATAAGGGCTTCGATGCCATTACGAGAGATAGAATCCGCTACTAGACCAAAAATTCCCACAGGAGCAAGTTGGATAACCCAACGTACGACTTGCGATACGGCATTGGAAAAACCATTGATAACTTCTTTGGTTGTTTCACTGGCATGACGAAGTGCAATGCCAAGAACAATACTCCAGGAGAGAATACCAATATAATTACCAGTCATTAATGCTTTTACCGGATTTTCAACAACATTCAAGGCAAGAGTACGCAATACTTCGACGATACCATTTGGTGGTGTTACGTCTGACGCATTAGCAACAAGCTTGAGATCTACTGGGTAGAGAAAGCTTGCTACCACGGCGATAAAAGCAGCCGAAAAAGTGCCCAGAATATATAAAAATACAATGGATTTCATATTTGTTTCTACGCCCTGCCTTTGGCTAGAAATGGCACTCATAATGAGAACTAGCACTAATAGTGGTGCTACAGCTTTTAAAGCACCAACGAATAAAGTACCAAAAAGGGCTACCCGGTTGGCGAGGTCTGGTGCATACAAAGCAACGATAAGACCAAGAACAAAACCAATTAGTATCTGTTTGACTAGGCTAATTTTACTTATCGCAGAAAATAAAGATTTGAACACGCAAAAGACAACTCCTTTTTTGCATATTTACCTCTTGGGTAAAAATAATTACAATAGAATTATATAAGTAATAAATAAAAAAGCGGCACTAATTTATTATAATACCATTTCTGTATATGGTCAATGGACAGTAATTTCTTTTGCGTGTATAGAACGGACAAAAATGAAAATGAGAGATTCTATTTCGACTGCCGGATTTCTTTTTCAAGGCTTGTGATGCTGGACGTGGCTAAGGAACACACGTTTGAACTAGTGGACGTTCTCTATCGATACAAGCGCATCGCCGTTAAATATATTAGAGTATTGCTCCCATAAGTCCAAACCGACTTACCACTTCCATCAGGATTTTCCATAAGTTACTGTTTAAATAAATTCAATAAGTTTATTATCATGGCTACTACGCCGCCGGCAATAAGTGGGCCAATCGCCAGGCCGTGCAAAAAGCAAACCCCGCCGATTGTACCGACAATCAAAGCAGTCGTAGTCTCAGGCGATGCCTTCAAAAAATACATGCCTTGTGTTGCCACCCAAGATACAAGCACCCCAACAATTATGGCAATCAGACCAGCCTGCGTTTTGAAGGCAACTAGCATTTCCCCTATGGAAATTTTGCCCTGTGCCAACGGCGTTAGCACTGCCATTGTCAAAATGGTAATACCGATATTTAGTCCATAGTTTTCAATACTAGGAAACCAGGATGTCAAACCCATTAGTTTTATTAGTAACAGCGCCAAAACAGCCAGAGATACAGAATTGTTGTTTCCAATGACCGACAATACCAGAATGACCAATAGTGGCATATTATCCCAGTTCATACTTTCAACTCCTAAATAGTTGATATTCTACTATGGCAAGTTAAGTCATTGTCAATATAAAATTAAATTCCCACCATCCATACATTATTAAAATTTCTCTACTAGTTATTATACTGCTTCTACAATATTTTCTGCACCAGAAAATCCATCCGCCTAAGAAATCGTTCCTAACCCCACTAGCCCAATCTTGGTGTCTTAGTCCCTGCTTAAAAGGTAAGCCTAGTCCGAAGCCTTGCTGCAAAAATTCAACTTGTATTAGTTTGGTTAATTTTTTTCTTAATTTCTTCAATGTTCGTGCTATAGAGATTTTTCTTTTCCATACGTTCAAAAATATCATTCTTAATCCATCCTGATATTATACTTACCCCCGGTCTCTTGGCTAGTAGTTTAAGCCTAAACATAGCCACATTTAGTGGAATGAACCGTATTCCCAGAGGAAGTGTCCAGGGAAACGGCAAGCCTGCTGCAGAAAGTCCTATTGCTTTCATTCCCCTTTTGCCGTCAATCCTCCCATCGTTATCACATGTGAACACGGGAACTGAATTGAGCCTTTCTCCAAATGCGTGCAGTCCTGCTAAATTCCGTGCCTCATAAAAAAAAGGAGCCTTACGGCTCATCAATGATTGACTAAATCATTATATTCCTGCAGCTTATTCCTAAATGCCTGAATTGCCCGAATCGCGTCAGGTGAGTTAGCACCTTTTTTACCAACAGTCTCATGAAGTACGCCTTGTAACTGTTCAACTTCTTTCCATAACTCTTTGGGATCAGACATAGCTTACACCAGCTTTCTAAATCGCTATGTTTATTATACCACGGAACAGTTGTTTGGTACATAAATTATTCCCCTTTTAGCCAGGCTTTTAAGAAAAACCTGACACCACCTCAGCCAAAGATTGCATATCTAAAGTTCTGCCCGACTTAACAAAAACAGTTCGTGCCTGCTCATAATATTCTAAAGTTGACAGCGTCAAATAATCGCCAAAAATATCAGCCGCAATATGATTTCTATCCATTACTTGTCTAATTTTTGTTTTTGTTTGTAGTACCAGTCCGTGTTGATAATGATCATGATATCTATTTAAAAATTCATCGGCCTTACTCAAATACATTCGCCCTTCATGACAACGGTTTTCCTGGACGGCAATAGTGGCTAACACACAATATAGCGTACAGTAACTCCGTGAGCACCAATAGCCTGTATAGTCGCCAAAACCATCTCCCACCGCCAGCGCTTCTCCCAAATATTGGCGAGCCTTGTCACTATCGCCCAGTTTAAAGGCAGTATATCCGGCATTGATGTAAAACACAGCCACGCCTTCACTAATCCTTTTGTAGCCTGCAATTCTGACCGCTTGCTCGTAATAGTCGAGAGCTTCCTTCATAGCAAGAGCATCGCGCCGCAAGTTTCCAATATAATTGTAACTAGCAGCAATGTTCAGTATATAGCAGTTATTTTGTATATCCAATTTTTTGAAAAGCCCAATAGACTGGCGATAATACTGCTCTGCCTGCAGCGGTTTTCCGCTTAAAGCTGAAGCAATTCCCAAAAAGCGCAATGCCGCTGCCTTTTTTTCCTGCAAATTAGACTTTTCAGCCACATACAGTTTCTCAGCGAATTTTTTAATAATACTGGGTCTGCTAACTTGAATACCTAAAAATATCATTTGTTGATATCCTTTAATTATATAATCCTGAAGTTCTCTGGTAGAAGCTAATCGCAACAATTTATGAATCATTTTTATGCCTGATACATGCTCGCCACGCCAAATATAATGGCGCCCCATCATTTCCCAATACGCAATTTGATAAACAGCTACCTGTCCTGCATCAACCGTCTCCGCTGCCATACACTTGAGCAATTGGGCAATTTTCTTCAGGTAGCCCATTGTTTGACGGCGACTTTCTTTAAAATTACTGTAACCGGCAGGATAGCAATCGTTTAGCTCTGGAAACAACTCATACTGCGGGCAGAAATATTTTTCGGCCAGCCTTACTGTGTATTCAAGAACTTTGATTTTTTCATCAGCCTGAGTGTAATGGTATAAAATTGATTCGTAAATATCCTTAGTCTCCAATTTGCTGCGAAATTGTCTTTCTAACTCCAAGCCCACCCATTTATGAAGCAATTTTCGTCTGGGTACAGACATCTGTTGATACACAAAACTCTGAATCTGCAAATTGTAGAAAGTATATATAAGTCCCTGGTGCAGCAAACTATCTGTCTTGGCTATCAAATTTTTTCTTTCTAGCTCTTCAATGGCTTCGACCAGCGCTAATTCATCCATCTTGGAGACAGCTAGCAACTCGTTATAACTAGAGTATTTGAAAAAGATGGATGCAACCTCCAGTATTTTACGGGCATTGTCCGTAAGATTGCCAAGCCGTTCTTTCAGTACACTTTGCAAACGCAGAGAACCACTGCCCAATTCTTGTCCTGCCTCCAGCAGATGTAAACATTCCATTAGAAATAAAGCGTTGCCACCGGTATGTTCATATAATTTATGTTGCAGCTCCACATTTATTTTATCTGCAGGTAATTTTGCTGCCAATAATTTGACCACATCCTCAACGCTAAATCGCTCAACCATAAAATTCTCGATCATATCATCCCGTTCAAAATCCCACAATGACTTCTCGATCTGACTTATATATTCACTATGACATATCGCAATACAAAAAATTCGAGCACCATGAAGGCGCAAAACTTGATGTAATACTGCCAAACTCTGACTGTCCATCCAATGAATATCATCAATGACGATAATAATCCGCCGTTGTTTAGTCAGTCGGCCTAAGACACCACACATAATTTCCTCAACCATTGTCGGATTAAATTCGTAAGCCACCATAAAGGATTCTTGTCCGGCAGAAGCCTCGCTTGTTTCAAGGGCGGGGAAAAAATATGACATTACTCTATGCCATAATGGCGGAATCGTAATTTTATCTTGTATTAATAGGTTCATCACTTGTATAAAAATACTACTCCACGCTTTATAGGCATAAGCCCATTCTGCCTGATAACATTTTGTCCATAAAACGCTAAAATTTTCTGCTGGTACATTTTCAAACAGACGCTCTACAATAGCTGTTTTGCCAACTCCCTGCTCCCCCTGCAGAAGAATCATTTGCCGCTTATGGTGTTCTACACAAAAATGATCAACCGCAATACGCAAAACCTGCAACTCCATATCTCTACCGAAAAACCATTTCTTCTCTGCAACTTCCGGAGTCATTGCTTTATCAAGTTTTTTTTCTCTTACACGCTTATATATTTTCTGGGTCTTAGTACTGGGCTGCAGATTTAACTCTTTCTCCAATTTCTTTTCAAGTTCGTGGTAAATTTCAATAACTTTATAAAAGACTTCTTCCCGTTCGTAAATTTTCATTAATAAACGGTAAGCACTTTCGTTATATTCATCAAATTTGATTAATTGCTTAATATTTTTTTTGGCAATAGTATAATTTTTATCATTGATACGCTTACTAATGCTTTTTGTAAGACGCGCTGTTATTTGTTCATTAAACTGCTCACGTTCCAAGATAACCCATTCATCAAAAGCAGCCGTATTTTTGCAGTAAAACCCATCTAAAAAATCCCCTTGGCTTCTATCGAGAAAATCTTGTATTTCCAGTGTATTAAGCAACTCTACATCTGTACTATCAATAAGGCTTGGATTTACAACAATCGTTGTCCGATTTGGTGTAACTAACAACGCGGCAGACATGGTCTTTTTAATCAAATAGATGGTATTGCTCAAATTTTTCTTGGCAACCGCATCATCCATTCCCCCCCAAAACATTGTAGCTAACTTTTCCCGAGTGACTTCGCCAACAACCAAAAGATAATATAGCATAGCCTCCATTTTGACAAAGGGAAAATTCATTTTATGATCATTCCAATAAATAGCCGGAGTTCCAAACATAATCACACGTAAATTAGCCATAAATTCAACTCCAATAAAAAAGTCTTGAACTAATAACAATAAATCTCGCAATAATAAATTCTTTTTTATCATAATACCACTTTTTTCGACAGAAAAGCTGTAAATATGGGATCAATCCTCTGAAATTATTATCTACAGAATAAGCAACCGTTAAAAGGTGAGCAATCCCTTGGCTGGAATAGTTTTGTACTTTCTGTTAGGGATACAAAAAATCGACGTTTTTTAGACAGCTAATGATTATACTATGGTTTAAGAATCAAAAAAATATGTTACGAAAGGAGTTCTTCAACAAAGAGAGTTCATTTCGATCAAAAATTAATCCAAGAAAGAGACACAAATTCTGCTCAGTCAATGATTCTTAGCTGTACTTATGTACCTCGGTTTCGCTACAACCGGCACAGTGCTTTCTGGACAGGCTATAAACGGCATCCTCGGCGTCGAAACGCCAGCTGTAGGTATTATAATATTTGGCAGCCTCACAATACTATTGGCACTTCTTGGATACAAATATATCCATGTTCTAGGCAGGATTGCTACCATCACAGGTCTTCTCGGTTTTAGCTACCTTACAATTATGGCATTTGTAAAATTCCCCGTTGCATCCCTATTCGGTGTAAAACCTTTCGAATTGACCACCTTCCTATTGGCCGTTTCCCTCTCGGCAGGCTGGCAGCTCACCTTCGGTCCTTATGTCGCTGACTACAGCCGTTATCTGCCGCGCAGCACACCCCAGTCGGCCACATTCTGGAATACATTTCTGGGAACCGTTATCGGCACCCAATGGGCGATGACACTTGGCGTCATTATTAGTGCAGCCAGCTTAGCGGGGTACGGCGGAAATTTCCTGAAAAACCAGGTAGGTTATTTAGGTGAACTAGCGGGAATCGGAATCATTGCCGTTCTAATCTACATGGTCATAGTCATTGGCAAACTAACAGTTAATACGCTTAATGCCTACGGTTCCTTCATGTCATTATTGACAATTACCACTGCGCTTAGTGGTAAAAAAAGTACTTCGACAACCCAACGTGCCCTTTTTATAGTGGCAATGATCACAGCTTCGGTCTGTATTGCCCTCTTTGCCAGCAAGGATTTCCTCAATCTTTTCAAGAACTTCGTCTTGGTTCTGCTTATGGTCTTCACTCCGTGGAGTTCTGTTAATCTCATTGACTTTTATTTGATCTCAAAAGAAAATATTGATATTCCTGCCTTATATGATCCCCAAGGGCGTTACGGTGCATGGAATGCACCTGCTCTTGTATCCTATTTTATCGGTGTACTGATACAAATCCCATTCATGGCTCAAGCCATGTACACAGGCCCCATTACCAAGATGCTAGGAGGTACCGACATTTCCTGGATTGTTGGCCTACTTGCAACTGCCTTCATCTATTATCCCTGGGCAAAACGTTGCAATGTAGCTCCTGATAAGATGATTTACCCGGAAGACTAATTGATAATAAAGTAATTAAAGCAGCCTCAGTCGGACTTTCAGCCGACTGAGGCTGCTTTACATATCACTGCCTTCCTGACAAATCCCAAGACCCGCTATCGCGGGCCTTGGGATTTGCGCACATCAGATATCCAGTCAATCGAATACAAAGAAAGGGGTTTTACTTTTGGCATTGCCCCAAAAGTAACAAAAGGTCTCACGCCTCCAAAAGCTGAAAAGCCGGACGATATTCCTAAAATTCGTAAACTCGCTACGCTCAGACAGTACGGATTTCTTAACGGAATACCGTCCGGCTTTTCTCCTGCGGAACGCTTTTTCCGGCAAAGGCCAGGGGGATTACGGAAGTTACGTGGGGTGCCACCGGGCGTAAACAGTACGGCCGCCTGTGCCGGGTTTTCTACTTGACACCCCTTGTTTTATAAGGCCTCCGCAAATTACATCATATCTTGAACTTACTGACAGTCTCTGTCAGTTCCTCTGCCATCTTCGCCAACTCTTGGCTAGAAGATGCAATCTCTTCCATAGTGGCAGACTGCTCTTCAGCGGCAGCAGATACTGTTTGTGTCTGCCCTGCTGCCTCCTTACTTACGGTATCAATAGCGCGTACTGCAGTTACTATTTGCTGGCTACCGCTCACCATCTGCGCTGTGACCTCTGATATTCCACCAATCTGAGTTGTTACTTCAGTGATTGATCGGAATATTTCCTTGAAAGTCCGGCCTGCCTCACTCACAACTTCCGAACCCACATGGACTTCTTTGGTTCCTTCGGTCATCGCCACTACCGCACTGTCAGTATCTTGTTGAATTATAGAGATCAGTTCAGCGATCTGTTTTGCCGCCTCATTTGATTGTTCGGCCAATTTTCGGACTTCATCTGCTACAACAGCGAAGCCTTTCCCCTGTTCGCCTGCCCGCGCTGCCTCAATGGCGGCATTTAGAGCCAACAGGTTAGTCTGCCCCGCGAGGCCAGAGATGGTATCCACAATTTGTCCAATTTCCTTAGATCGTTCTCCTAGATTAGTGACTACTTGAGACGAATTGATAACAACGTCTTCAATCTGCCTCATCTGATTCATAGCTTTTTCCACAGCCGCACTGCCCGTTTGAGCTGAATCCGTAGATCTTCTTGAAGTATCGGCAGCCGTATTAACATTGACCGCAATTTGCTGTATCCCTGCTGACATTTGATCTACGACCAAAGCAGTATTATCAACAGCTTTCAGCTGCTTTTCAGCACCATTCGCGACTTCACTAATAGTAATAGCAACCTGGTTGGCAGCCTGGGCTGTCTGGTCGGCACTGGCTGTAAGTTCTTCACTCGCTGCGGACAAGTTTCCTGCTATACCACTCACGCGTGTCACTAACGCTTTCAGCTGATCCACCATAACGTTGAAGTGACCAGCCAAAACACCGATCTCATTACTGGAAGTAACTATCACTTTTTGGGTAAGATCGCCTGCAGCCACTTTGCCTACACCTTCCACCAAGTGGCTGATCGGAGTTGTAATACCCTTAGCCAATAAAAAGGTTAAAAACATTCCAATACCTAAGGCACAAAGCGCAATCGCGCCAATACTCAGCATCATCTTATTTTTTTCAACGTTAAGTTCCGAAATATTTTTACCTGCGAACATTACCCCGATGGCTTTGTCCTCAGGTCCCACCAACGGCAAATATGTCGTTATGTATTCCTTACCGATAATTTCAGCACGACCAACATATTTTTGCCCCTGCTTCAGTACCTTTTCGGCAATTACAGGATTCAGTTTAGTGCCTATTACCCGTTGGCCATCCTGGATAATCGTTGTGGCAACCCGTTCATCGCCCAGAAATACGGTGATATCAACACCAAACAGCTGCTTGACCTTATCGACGATCTCATCCCGACTAGCATTGTAACCAGGTGTTATTACGCCGATAACCCGTCCTTCGGCATTATGCACTGGTGCCCCCGCCCGAACCGACAGCTTTACAACCGTGCCTGACTCAATAGCTGCAAATGTCGTACCTTTGAGAGCCTGCTGCACATTGACCTGATTCATCACACTATCACCTTTTTTCGGGTCATGTGTCCGAGCGATTACCACGCCATTCTCATCTGACACAGTAACCAAATCAAGTTTAGCCGCTTTAGCCAATGGTCCAATAATCTGTACTAGCGCAGCCGAATCCCGCGCCTCCACTGCTTTAACAACCTCGGGATGGCGGCTCAAAAGTGTCGCATAAATTGCTGCATCGCTCTTATAACCTTCTAAAATACTAGTTAGACCTTCTAACCCTTGGTTTGCTTGCAGTTCGAACTTTTTTTCCATATTCATCGTAAAGAAATAAAGTGCAGGCACCGCAACTGCCAAAACAGCAACGGCGATGAATAAGGTAGTATAGATAACCAATTTTTGCTTTATACCTAACGAACGCTTCATTTTCCATCCCCCCGAGATACTAATTATTAATACGTCAGTCTACTATCGAAGTTTATATTATAACATATAATTTATGACTTAATTGTCACATATTGTATTTTCGCCATGTGGAAAAGTAGCTGCTTACTCCGTATATCTTTATTGTAAATTCAAAACCAAATACCGGTAATCCTTTTTTATAATTATATTTTCCGCTAAGAACTTAACGAAACGAATCGAAACTTACAAAATATAAAAGTACCCCGCAACCATGACCAATTGCAGAGTACTTTTATATGAGAGAGGAATATACAAATTTATATTCAACAGAAAGGCATTGCCTTCTAGGAATTTTTCTATGTTTAGAATTATATATACCTATTTTTAGAATTACTTTAGAAAAGAATGGAAAATAGGGAAACCGTCCACCCGAAGGTAAACGGCTACAGCACAACCAATATAAGCGGACCGCACTTCAAATCAGTTGTGAATTTACTATAAGTAACCTATGTTAGCAGATTGAGCTACAGTCATCATTGAAGCAGAAAAATAA
Source organism: Sporomusa sp. 246TCP1 (assembly GCF_057319775.1). Lineage (NCBI taxonomy): Bacteria > Bacillati > Bacillota > Negativicutes > Selenomonadales > Sporomusaceae > Sporomusa > Sporomusa sp. 246TCP1. The sequence continues at coordinate 4,810,830 of NZ_CM170492.1, forward strand.
CAAGATTATGATAATTATAATTATAAACCAACTACCACCATGACCTCCACATCCACCAAAACCGCGCCCCATAAATAAACCTCCTTTGCTCCTTCACTAAGGTATATTACAATTTATGCTTGATCGGCTGGCTTTGCGACTAAGTAAAATAAAAATCCCCCGTTTTTTAAAGGTCAAAACCATGCGACTAACTATCATAAAAAAGTAGTAGGCCCTAATAAACAAGCGGGAATGTCCATATTGACATTCCCGCTTGTTTATTGTAATATAATAGCAAATATTACACTCCTAAAGGGGAGTAGCTCATAGAACAGAGTCAACATACTGATGAGTAATCATCTGGCTCTGTTGTTGACGAATTGTCAATTAGCGAGACCTTTAGTATGGCTATTATTGTCATACTAAAGGTCTCGTTTTTTATATATACTACAATTTAGGAGGATGATCATGACTGCATTTTTAACTGCTCTCGTGTTTGTAGTTCTTGCAGAGATGGGCGATAAAACGCAACTGTTGGCTATGGCCCTTGCTACCCGCTACAAGTGGCAAACAGTAATGTGGGGCGTATTTGTTGCCACTATTCTCAACCATTTATTTGCCGTAGTCGTAGGCAGCTACCTTACTCACTTTATCCCCATGAATACCATTCAAATTGCGGCAGCTGTATCTTTTATTATCTTCGGTCTTTGGACAATCAGGGGTGATGAACTTGATGACGAAGATAAGGCTTCAAAACGCAGCCCGTTTTGGACAGTAGCTATTGCATTTTTTATTGCTGAAATGGGTGATAAAACTCAGTTAGCAACCGTTGCGTTAGCAGCTCAATTTAACACAATTATTCCAGTATGGCTGGGAACGACCGCTGGTATGCTGATTGCTGACGGCATCGGTATAATAATCGGTATCGTTCTTGGAAAGAGAATTCCCGAACGAGCAGTTAAATGGTTTGCCGCTATTATCTTTATTTTGTTTGGCCTCTTTGGCCTGTACGAGTACTTACCCAGTCACTATTTGACTCCCATCACAGTTACTGGCGGCTTAATTGCCGTTGCACTTTCGATATATCTTGTAGCAAGAATGGGTGGAACAGACGATAAACTTCCGCAAAAACAAGAATAGTAATAACTCGGGGCCGCTAATTGCGGCCTCTTTTTTTATTGCAACGAAATAGTAATCCTTTATTATGTCCCCATTACAGAAAACTTATGTGTACTCCATAAGACCTGCTGATATTCTTTTTTATAGTATATATCTAAAAAAGTTAGTATTAACAGTCCATTATTATCTAATTTCAACGAGAATTCTTTTAAAGCTTTTGTTTCCAACAAATTTCATGTTTGTCAGTAAGTCCCATTATGAATTTAAATCATATTTTTTTGTTTTTTGCATGCCGCGGGGAGGAAATTTATTGAAAAAATTGAATTATAATCATGAAATATTAAGTTATAACAAATTAGGAAATAGAAATGTATTATGTTGCATTATTCCAAACTACGGGTTGTATTATCCAAAAGGTAAATAAATTAATGGAAAGGTGATGATAGCAGGTCGAACGTAAGCAGCCTTTTGGCATAAGCACATAAAAAATCAATTAGAGAGGAATGAACGAAAATGGATTTTGAAAATTTGCATGTCCATGCAAAAGAATTGGAATTTATTAAATCATTTATTCAGATTGCCTTCCATATGTTCGAGGATGGGGCGGTCTTCTTTGCAACCGATTTGACGGAGGTGACTTACAAGCATACTGAAAACTTCGACTTTCCCGGCCTTGATGTAGGCAATCACTTTAGCAAAGATGGTTTGGCCGCCAAGATCATCCAGGCCCGCCGTCCGATGCAGTTTGAAATACCGCGGGAGGTTTATGGCAAACGGGTATGCGCCCTTGGCGGACCTGTATGGAACGATACCGACAGTGAAATTATCGGATCGTGGGCAATGGGCTCTCCCCGTGAGCATAAAATTGTTCAGGCTTTTGATACGTTTGCCCCTGTATTAGCCGATATGCTGCCAGAGGGTGGTATGCTATGCCTTTCTACCAAAGATAAATACGCAAAGCGTCAGGGATCAAAAAAGTTTGATATACCGGATATTCAGGTAAACACGCCGGTCAGGGAAGGCAGCAGTCAGGAACAAGTGTTCAAACAAAAACAGCTCGTCACTAAAGAGGTTGACGAATCCGTATATGGAGTTCCGGTTCTTTCCGCAACAGCACCATTTTTTGACGATAAGACCGGGGCTGTATTAGGAGGGTTTACAGTGGTACTGCCCCGCAAACTGGCCAAAGACCTTAAAGCAATCGCCAATACATTGGATCAGGGATTAACCGGCGTGTCGGCCTCTATTCAGCAAATCACAGTGGCAACTAATGAAGCTAGCAGCAACCAAAGCAACTTGCACGAAGAAATTGGGAAAGTAAAAGAACAGTTGGACAATATCAACAATGTTATGCGATTTATCAAGGAAATTGCTGACGAAACTAAGATGCTCGGCCTGAACGCGTCCATTGAGGCGGCAAGAGTAGGTGACGCTGGCCGAGGTTTTGGCGTTGTAGCTGAGGAAATACGCAAATTATCGGAAGAATCGAAAAAAACGGTTGTCCAAATCAAAGAACTTACTCAGCAAATCGAAAAATCGATGAATACGACAGCTGACGCATCACAGTCGACCCTGGCCGTGACAGAGGAAACTTCAGCCGCTGTCCAGGAAGTAAACGCAACAATTGAAGAAATGACAAGTTTAGCTAATAAATTAACGGCAACGGCAGCAAACCTGTAGCAGAGGAGGTGCAAAAAACATGGCAAAGGAAGGCTTGACCCTTGTCGTGTACATACTGGAAGCAAACGATAAGTCTTATGAATACGGTATTCCTATCAGCCAGGTGTATGAACTTACTCGGCCGGGAAAGATGATAAAACTGCCGGACATGCCAGATTTCATCGACGGGATCATGAACCTGCGCGGTGAGGTCATCCCTGTACTCGACTTCAAAAAGCGCTTCAATCTGGGTACAACCGGAATCAAAGACACTACGCGGATTGTCGTCGTAAACATGAATAACCAAAAATGCGGCGTCATTGTCGACGACGTTTTGGAAATTGTTCAGATTTCTGCGGAAAATATCGAAAATGCGCCATCAATAGCCAGTGGAGTGAAATCCAACTTTATCCTTGGCATTGGTAACGTGGATGATCGGCTTATTATTGCCATTGACATTTTTAAGATTTTGACTGAAAGTGAACAAACGAAAATGGCAACTTTGGGTGCGTAACTTCCCTAAGAGACAAGCTTGTGTAGCCTCTTAGGGAAGTTAGGACCCATCTGCTGACCAAAAACGTTTGACGCCTCTTAGTTTGCTCCAATGTGCGGGGTCAGGCTTCAAAAGCCAGTAAGCCTACCGGTTTCTCCATCCAAAATGCGGAGGCTGCCATCAGTTTTTTTCTGACTTCGACTCCAGGTATAAGCGGTAAATGCCGGCAGATCTTCAGTGTTGTCCCAGATCCCGAAAACATATGGCTCAAAACTCAAATAAGAATGGATAGATGCATATGAGTGTACACCTGTTAATCGATTTTGGAAGCACTTATACAAAAGTAATTGCTGTCGATATTGAAAAAGAAATCGTTATCGGCAGAGCACAAGCGCCTACAACTGTGGTTACCGACGTTACCATCGGACTCAACAACGCTCTATCTTATTTATTTAAAACCTGTGAAATAGATGAAACCCAAATCCAGGACAGCTACGCCAGTAGCAGTGCAGCCGGCGGTTTGAAAATGGCAGCAATCGGACTTGTTCCAGAGCTGACACTAGAGGCTGCCCGCCGGGCTGCGCTAGGAGCAGGGGCAAAAGTTACCTGTTCCTATGGTTTTGAGATTAATAAACAAATCGTTCACGAAATTGAGAGCGCAAAATGTGACATGATACTTTTGTGTGGTGGAACCGACGGCGGAGATCAAAATGTAATTGTTCACAATGCAAAGCTACTGGCCCAATCCAATATCAAATCTCCAATATTAGTTGCCGGCAATCGTGCTGTTACAAGTCAAGTGAGCACTATTCTGGAAGAAGCGGGCAAGAAAGTCTATTCGGCCAAAAATGTTTTACCAAGTCTTGATATATTGGACGTGGAGCCTGCGCAAAAAAAGATTCGTGAAATTTTTATCGACCATATCACTAAAGCGAAAGGATTAGATAAGGCTCAATGCCTAATTGGCGATGTTATCATACCCACCCCTAAGGCAACGCTTCAAGCAGCAACCCTGCTAGCTGATGGAACTAAAAATGAGCCTGGAATAGGCAGTGTGGTTGTTGTCGAGGTAGGTGGGGCTACAACTAATATTCATTCAGTGATTGACAATTTGCCTGTAACTTATCAAGCAATTATTAAAGGGTTGCCTGAAACAAGGGTAAAAAGAACGGTCGAGGGAGATCTGGGGATCAGATATAATGCTCCAACAATTTATGATCATGTTGGCAATGAAAGGTTTTTAGCAAAATTGAAAACACTCGTTTCGTCCCTTGATGGTGAGCAAATTGATATTACTAACTATGTCAGGGAAATATCAAATAATGTTGGTTCTGTTCCGGCAAATGATATTGAGTGTAACTTAGATATCGCCTTAGCCGGATTTGCTACGTCAATGGCCGTACAGCGCCATGCTGGCACTGTAAAAAAAGAGTGGACAGTTGTCGGGGAAGTCGTTGTCCAACATGGGAAGAATTTCCTCAAAACAGAAAACATTATTGGAACCGGCGGCATATTTAAATATGGCTTGCATCCAGAAAGAGTATTGCAATCAGCGTTATTCAGTGCGGAAACGCCATGGAGCCTGAAACCTCAGGAACCCAAAGCATACTTGGATAGTAACTATATTCTATACGGAATTGGATTATTGGCTGAAAAATATCCGGATCAAGCACTAAGGATTGCCAAGAAGTATTTAAAGCCAACCGTACTCTAACCAAAAAGTATGCTACGCACAGTAACGCATATTGACACATAAGGAGAGATGAAAAAATGGCGATCAAAATCAAAAACAAAAGGCTAACCGATGAAGAATTTTTCAAAATTCGGAATGAAGAAGTTCTTCCCATGTGGGCAACGGGAAAAGGCGTCGAGAATCTAAGCGAGTGTATTGAGATCGCGAAAGAATTATCCCATGGTAAAAATTTTGCAATGAAGCTGAAAGAAGCGAAGGAGAAGGGAGCACACCTACTTATACCTCAGTTTGGACGGGCTCTTACCGAATATACAATTGAGGGATTAGAGTATGTGGAAGCGAATTCGGATTTAGCCAGTAGCGGTGCGTGGCTTATTTACTCTGACTCTTACACCCGGAAACTAGACTTTAAGAGTGCTCAGGCCGGCATCGAGCGTAGTAAACAAGAGGGTATGTCCATGCTCAACGGCTGGCCCATAGTAAATTTCGGTGTCGAGGAGGCGCGTAGGATTATGAAGGCGACCAAAGTGCCTCTCAGTTTCAATTCAACCGACGAAGACGGGCGACTGGCCGCGGAGATTGCCTTGGCGGCCGGGTGGAACTCTTGTTTTGTTCGATCGCTTCAGGAAGTAATAGCTCATTGCAAGAACATACCTTTAGAAGAAGAAATCAGAATAAACCAGTATGAAGCGCGCCTTGCAGGCATATACACAGAAAACGGCGTGCCTATATGCCCATGGAATCCCAGCAATCTCTCCGGATACGACAGTGCAGGCTATCGGTGCTTCGTAAATGTCTCCGAATCTTTGCTTGCCGCTGAGCAAGGGGTGAGGTATCAATTCCTGGAGCTTGGTCAGAATATGAATCTGATTCAGGATATTGCCATGATCAGGGTTACGGAAAAGCTCAGTAACGAATATTGTAACCGCTTTGGCTATAATGTGGAATTCTTTACCGGAGGTTTCCCGTTCTTGGGTGCCTGGCCTCCACGGGCGGAAGAAGCAAACGCCATGATCGCTTGGAATGCAATAATCACAATAATGTGCGGTGCTACCGGAGTCATCCTGAAATGTCAGGACGAAGCGTTTGCAACGCCGACCAAGGAAAGCATGGCCATGTCGGTAAGAATTGCACGGCATCTTATTACTCTGATGGGTACCCAGAAAATTCCGGACAACGAGGCGCTGAGGCTGGAAGAAGCAATGATCGAAGCGGAAGTAAGAGCACTAATGGAGAAGTGCCTGGAAGCCGGCGACGGCGATATGGCGGTCGGCATGTGCAGAGGCGTCGAGGCTGGATGGGTCGATACTATGCTTACTCCCTGGAAGTACAATAAGGGAAATGTTACAGTCATGCGCGATGCCCAAGGCGCTGTAAGGTATTTTAATACTGGCGATATTCCCCTGCCGCCCGATGTTAAAGAGTATCACAAAACAAAACTTGCCGAAAGAGCCAAAAAAGAAGGCCGGGAGCTGAACTTTGACATGGTGGTGCAGGATTTGCAATTTGCTTCTAGGATTGCGAAGTAGTGACACAAATTTGTCAGATGAGTTTTTTATATAAAAAAAGATATAAAAATTAAAATTCACCAATCATAGGAGGGGAAAAATGGAACAAAGAATGGTTAATAAAAGTGTAGTTATCGGCACCATCGGAGCCGATGCACATATGATCGGTGGTTGGGTGCTTCAAAAGATATTTAAGGATGCGGGCTTTACGGTTGCATTCCTGGGTGCAGTCGTTCCACAACAAGAATTCATCAACGCCGCAATAGAAATCAATGCTGATGCTATCCTTATTTCGTCAATGTACGGGATGGGTCTCCTAGACTGCGAAGGGTTTAGGGGAAAGTGCATTGAGGCTGGCTTGAAGGATATCATCCTATATGTAGGTGGTACTGTTGCCGCTCCGCTTGAGCTTGATAAGAATTGGCCTGAGATTGAACGCCGGTTCCGGGAAATGGGTTTCAACCGGGTTTTCCGGGTTTCTACAACTGCAGCAGAAGTGGTTAAAGCTTTGAAAGAAGATCTGGGTATCGCCTAATAGATTTTTTCCAAGAATAGTAAATGCAAAGCTTTCGGCTATTCCTCTTTCAATTTACGGAGAAGATTTAACACTTCAATTATATAGCCAAAATAACGTAACAAGGAGTCCAACGGCACAAAACCATTCCTATTCTGCCGGCAATCCTTGACGTACACTTTGGCTGACATTATAGCGTAAAGCGGCGATAAAAATCCAGCCCATGCTGGCCGAAAGGTTATGGCGAGAGCCGCAATAAATCCCATAATGGGAGGTAACTATCGCCGTAACTGGAGTTGCATAACCCATTACCCAAGTAATTAGCGCCGAAGCAGATTTATCTGCATATCATGTAATATCAGAACAAAGGAGTTATATTATGGACCACAAAAAATGGAAGGCTGTGGAATATCCCGAAATAACCGAATGGAATGAACAACAATACCTTCGTCAGTGTTGCATCCCGTTTAATTGTCGTCCGTATCATTGCCGGCCTTATTACTGCCGGCCCTACCGACTATGCCGGCCATTCGATTGCTGTAATCCACATATAATACTATGGCCTTAATACAAATATCAACAAAAAAGTCACCCACCAGGACGAACCCGGCAGGCCGGCTAACTACATTAAACTTTCTGCATCATTATCAAGCAAATCAGTTAAGTAATCACGGATAATGACATTTGCTCTAGTCTTTTCAGCAGCATTTGCAAAATAAAAATTACCGTCGGCAATCTTAAAATCAGTAATCCCTTTTACCACTAGCTGTTCTCGTATACGTACCGTTAATTTTTCTATTAATGTCTCTTCCATACCAGTAACTATACTATCACATCCCTCGATTTCCATAATATGGATATATTATAGCACTATACACCTAAAAAACCAAGAAAAATTATGCGAGCTGGTAAAACAGCCACCCCAGTACGCATAATAAAATAACGCCAAGCAGTATAGCCGCCTGGGCACTTGGTTAAGCTAATCATATATTCGTTCTTCTCCCTTTTGCGCCGCCACCGTGCGGCGCTATTTTTATACCGCTTATCAAATGAATGTAATCATTAACACAATCAGTACAATTACAATAGCAATAGCAAACCACACTTGCCACGTTTCAAAATTATGGAAAGCAGCGAAGTCATCTATAACATAGTTAGCTTTACGTCCAACATCATCAAGCGCATTTTTGATTTTTTCTTTATTCATAATTAACCTCCATCTTATGTTACTTTATCATATGCGGCTCATGAGTCAGATTGTGTTATGTCATTAGCCCAAGGGGAGGTTTTTATGCAAAGCAACGCTTCCACTTCCTGATCTGTGAAATCATTAAATAACGTAATCAGCCGCAATTGGAAGAAACCGGAATACAAACTCTTCGACCGTCATGTTTTTCCCCGATACTGATTATTTGTACATCAACCCCGTAAACAGCTTTTAAGTAATCTTCAGTAATCACTTCTTCAGCAGTCCCAATTCGAAAAGCATTGCCCTTTTCAATTACTGCCACCTTCGATGCGCAGTAAAAGGCATCATTAGGAAAATGGGTTGTCATGATTACCCCCAAGTTTTCATTTTTCACCAGCTTTTTGATTTGATTCAAAACCTTGATTTGGTTCCCGAAATCAAGATTGGCCGTAGGTTCGTCCATAATCAAAAAAGCCGGCTGCTGCGCTAACGCCCTTGCAATCAGCACAAGTTGCCTTTCCCCACCGCTTATTTGCGTATAGATACGGTCTTTTAACTGCACTATTCCAAGGGTTTTCAACGCCTCTTCGGCAATTTCCCTGTCCTGCCTGGTTGGTGATGAGAAAAACGACAAATGAGCCGTTCTTCCCATCGTTACCACTTCAATGACCTTAAAAGGAAAAGGGGGATTATGCGCTTGCGGAACATAGCCCAACTTCCTGGCTAAATTCCGCCGCTCCCAACGGCTGATGTCTTCTTCGTCCACAAGGATTTGTCCGGACTGCAGCTTAATAAAGCCTAACATTGCTTTAAAAAGTGTGGTCTTGCCAATACCATTTGGCCCTAAAATACATAGCGACTCACCGCATCCCACGGTAAGTGATATGTCGCTGATTACTGTCTTGTCGGCATAGCCGCAAGAAACATTTTTTACCTCTAATTTCATGCTATTCAATCCTTTCAACAGCTTATTCTCATGATGCCTGTCTTAAACCCAGCCCTTTTTTTTCGTGTTGATCAATAAATAGAGAAAAAATGGCGCGCCAATCAGTGATGTAAGAATACCCAGCGGAATTTCCACAGCATACAGCGTTCTGGCCAGATTATCCACTAACAGTAAAAAACAGGCTCCCAGCAACATCGCTGCTGGTAATAACACTTTATAATCCGGACCAACAAGCATTCGCGCCAGATGAGGCACAATCAAGCCGACTAGCCCAATCATCCCGCTTATCGCGACCGCTGAAGCAGTCATCATAGTGGCACACAGGATGACCACAAATCTCACCCTGCCGGTGTTTACACCTAATGCGCTTGCTTCTTCTTCGCCAAACGACATAACATTCAGGTTCCATCTGACTAACATTACTGCCACTAACCCCAAGACGATAGGGATACTGGCCACTTCCACATCATTTATATTGATCGAAGCCAAACTGCCCATCAGCCAATATGTTATCGTCGGCAATTTAGTATAAGGATCGGCTGCATATTTAATTAAGGAAAGAAAGGAAGAAAACAGTATCCCGACAATAATCCCCGTAAGAATCATTACCAGCATGGTGTCGCCATTCCGTCCGAGCCATACACTGATGAAATAGGTAATCGTTACAGCTAGCATTCCGCCAATAAACGCACCAATCTGAATACCGACATTACTATACGAAAGCAATATTGCCAGCGCTGCACCCAGGCTGGCACCAGCTGAAACTCCTAAAATACCCGGCGATACCATCGGGTTTTTGAACATCCCCTGATAAGCAGCACCTGACGTGGCTAAAGCAGCGCCAACCAATAGTGCGGCAATAATTCGTGGCAGGCGAATCTTAAATACAACAGTCTCCATGTCGTTTGTCCAGTAATGCGGCAGAGTAATAAATTTACCCGCTATAATAGCCAACACCGTTTCAATGGAAATTGGGTAACTGCCAACAACAAAAGACACAAAAAATATCCCGACTAACAAAACAGGCAATAGTAGCAGCGTTATCGTAACTCCCTCTGGCAAGGAAACGCCTTTTAACAAATTGTCACCCCCTGTTCAACCGGTATTAGATCAATCAGGATAACCCGGTCAAACGACTTAACCGGCAACGATAAGGCTTGAAAAAAATTAGCCGCATACGGATAGGCAGTAAACAATTCTTGCATAGTCATAGAAGATAGCTTTTCCCACACTTAGGCCCCATTCCCTTCTCAGACACGATTCTCCCATTAAAGCTATATTATTACATCATCGTCCATAAGTAAACAAAAATGATATCACGTTGTTAATTATTTGTCATTTTGTTTGTTGTTGTTGTGTTTACAATAATATACTCACTTATAGAGATTATGTCGGTAACCAAGGTTACTAATCGCTAAAGGTTGCGGTAATATTGCAAGACATCTTCGTCAAATTTGTTTTAAATCACCGATGTTCTCCGGTATTTCCATTGATACGCTAAACATTATGTTTACCTATCTTCAACCGAAATTGTTGCATTGCTTAGCTGATTCCTATATTATCGAACAAAATGAAAAATAGCCGGGTTGGGTTTACTAATTCATGGGAAAGCAGACTAACTTACCGGACACTTAGTCAGTCGAAAATCGCTTAAACTAAATTGCCAAGCCCTTTCCGCTCTGGATAGGCTTGGCAATTTAGTTTAAACCTTATTGGGTTATCTTTGTCGAATTAGTTAGCATGGCAATAAAAGTTTCAGTAAGAACTGGATCAAATTGAGTTCCCGCACATTTGCGTATTTCGTCAATAGCGTCTTGATAACTCAGGGCTTTGCGGTATGGACGGTCATTCGTCATGGCATCAAAGGCATCGGCTAACGCAAGTATACGACAGGCCAATGGAATTTCTTCGCCAGCAAGATTAAGGGGATATCCATTTCCATTCCACCATTCTTGGTGCTTTAAAATCCAATCTGCAATAGGAGCTAAGTCCGGCACTGATTTCGCTATCCGAAAACCAATATCACAGTGACGACGCATAACAGAAATTTCATCAGGCGTTAGTTTTCCAGGCTTAAATAGAATATTGTCAGGAATACCTACTTTCCCTGTATCATGGAATTTTGCCAGAAGCTTCAAATCGGCAAGCATGGGGTCAGACAGTTGTATTTTCTGAGCAAAATTTGCGACAATGCTTTCCAGTCGCTCGGCATGCCCTTCCGCAATATAGTCTCTGGCTTCCAGGGCCTGCATCATTGCATGGACTATTGCACTACGTGCACTTAAACCCTTATGCATTTTTTCCCGATACATGTTGTTATCCGCTTCTATAAACAGCGAATTGATATCCTCATGACCTATTGCCCAGCCGCTGGAAAGACTTAACGGAAAATTGCTGTTAGTATCATTATATTTTTCAATAGCTATTTTAATTGCCTTAGATAACTTGTCCATTTTTTGAATATCGGGATTTGACACCAATATTGCAAATTCGTCGCCGCCAATTCTGGCGATAATATCTGGAGAAGATATACAGGAACTCAGTATTTTGGCTGCAGCTTTGAGTAACTCATCGCCTGAAAAGTGCCCTAATGTATCATTAATTAATTTAAGACCATCAACATCACAGACAATAATGCCAACGTTACCATTTTGTCTGCCACTCTTAAGTATCTGCTCTTCAAAATAAGTACGGTTGTAAACTTCAGTAAGGGAATCCCTTATGCTAAGAAGTTCTAACCTCCGCTCGATTTGCTTTTTATAAGTAATATCTCTCACTATTGCCATTACCTCGAAATTATCATTTTTGACAAAACGAGCTTCAAAATAATGTACTTGATTGTTTTGCGGCAGCTGGTACTCCATAAATTGTATATTTCCACTACTAATGGCTTGTTTTATATGATCAAGGGCTTGCAGTGCCAATTTCTGGGTAAAAATTTCCATAATATTTTTCCCCAGGAATTGATTTGTAGAAAGATATGAATCAAAGTTAGCCGGTTTATTAAAGTCAAGAAAATTGCCATTACAATCAATACGTAAAATTAAATCTGGAATAGATTGTAAAATTCCTTGTTGCACCTGGTTAGTGTGAGCTAATTTATGTATATATCGGTTAGCTATAATATAAATAAGAAAAGCTGATAAACTAACAAAAATCCAGCCTTTTATAACAGAAAACAAAATTGTACTATCTCTGCTTAAAGATAAAAATCCAACAATAGTATCAGATAAAAAAATCCATATTGCCCCAAAGACAAAATATACTAAAGAAATTTTTATTGCATAGTTTTTGCTTGTCATATAGATAGATCATTCCTTTCTATATGTATAGGGAAAATGGGATAAACGTCATTCCCGTACATAAAAATTTTTACTCCACAATATACCAAACTAAAGTAATTACTTGTCTCGCTAGACACCATCTGCATTTTTAATGTAATTATACTATATTAATCCAGGAGGTGTTTTAAAGATTCCCTAAAGAAATAAAGCTGCTTACCTGCAATTGTTCATATTACCAAAATTCCTGCTTTGTTCACCTACCCAAGGATTTATTTACTCACTCGAATGCCATAAATTGGAACAGTACATAAAAAAGCCTCTACCCCGGTAAAATAACCGCGATAGGGGCTTTTCTCACATTTTTCAACTTGATCTGCTCTAGAACTTATAGATAGCCTGTAAAAACATCCTGGGCAGCCGAACTAATAAAAGTAAACTTTTTACCAGTTTTCTCTGCTAGATATGTCTCTTCTCTCAAGGACAGACCTGTAACAACTTCCATGTCCCTATCTATTTCAACTGTTATAGCAAAAGCAGCAGACAGATGGGAGACATTACGCGCCGACAATATCTGGGTGGGCTGATTAGTCCACTTGCTTGGATAATCAAGAATATTGTACATAAAAATATATAGTCAGGATATTAGACACCTTTAATTGGAAGGATTTTACATTTAAATGGAGAATAGTTTAACTTAAGGGGGATGCTATAATGAAAAAATTTTTGCTCACAATTATTTTTACCATGTTAACCAATGTATGCTTTGCGGAAGATATATATACCGTTACGGAAAACGGCTTTGTTAAGTATCTTCGCACAGAATCATTACAAGCAAAAGTAACATCTAAAGCTGATCAAGCTTCACTTTTTGAAATGACCTATAGCTTGATCTGCATACCAGATGAAAGTACTTTAGATAAATTAAGAACCCAAACTTTCAATAATAATATTTCTTATGAAAAACAAACATTTACCTTTAAATGCTCATTTAACCCCAATAGCAATCAGTGGAACCAGGACGGTTTAATTTTGATAAAAAACGATGAGATCTGGGGAAATTCCCCTCAAAAATGCTTATACAAAACCACTGGCAGTATGCCAGGTGGAGCATATTACGGCAATGATCCAGAAGCAGTTTTTAACAGAAATATAGTTATCACTGCTTACAAATATGCTCTTTCACATAAATTAATAAACTATAATTAGGCGCAAAATATTTCAATAGATCAGTATCCTCGATTTTTCCCTGTTCATTTCAGCATAACCAAAAACAAGCCCTTGGATATTTCAAAGGCTTGTTTCTCCATACTTTTTCTCTATACTTGAAATTCAGACACTGCCGCTTGCAAATCTTCTGCAAGCTTTGCCAACGCTTGGCTAGAGCTTGCAATTTCCTCCATGGAAGCCAATTGTTCTTCCGCAGCTGCCGAAACTCCCTGAGCCTCACCTGCCGATTTTTTGCCTAAATCATCAATCTTTTTGACCGAATTCACGATATGCTGGCTGCCTGCAGCCATTTGCTGCATGGCTGCCGAAATTTCTTTCACCTGGCCTGACACCCCTGTCACTAGGCCTGCAATTTCCCGAAAAGCAGCGCCTGCAGTATTGACAGCTTCGGCCCCGGTTTTGACTTCCCGTGTGCCGTTGTCCATGGCCACAACCGCCCTATCAGTATCCTCCTGAATTTCCCCAATTAGCTTGGCGATCTTTTTTGCTGCCTCCTGGGACTGTTCAGCCAATTTACGGACTTCCTCGGCCACCACCGCGAATCCACGGCCTTGTTCTCCCGCCCGTGCTGCTTCAATAGCCGCATTAAGAGCCAGAAGGTTGGTCTGGCCGGCTATACCAGAGATGGTATCGACGATTTGGCCGATTTCTTTAGAACGTTCACCCAGCTTTGATACAACATGGGAAGAAGCATCGACTGTTTCTTCGATTTGCCCCATCTGATTTACTGCCTTCTCTACCGATTTATCACCGTCTTTCGCCCTTTCGGCCGCCTGGGCCGAGTGAGCAGCTACCTGGTTAGCATTAGCAGCGATCTGCTGAATACCAGCCGATATCTGTTCTACAATAGCAGTAGTATCATTGGCTGCAGCCAATTGCTCACTGGCTCCCGATGCCACATTGGTGATCGATATGGCAATCTGACTGGCTGCCTGAGCCGATTGCTCCGAATTAGCTGTCAGTTCCTGCGATGAAGCCGCTACTTGCTCTGTGGCCCCACTAATTTTTTGGATAAGATCACGTAGGTTCCTGGCCATCTGTTCGAAACTATGGCTTAGTCGGCCAATCTCATCGTTAGAGTTAATATCCAGTGTTGTAATTGAAATATCACCATCGGCAATCCGGTTAGCTGCCATTTCCAGTTCGCGGAGGGGTTTCGTCATATTGCGGGCGTACCAGGCAATAATTAAACCTGACAAAACCAAAACCACAATAATTGTCACCAATGAAATTACCGTTAACGACGCCACTTCCTTTGACACTTCAGCAGTAGGAACCTTCACCACCAATGACCATCCCGTTCTAGGCACAGGCGCGTACGCCACTGTGGTAGCAATACCTTTATCATCGTATTCGGCAAGTCCCTTTTCTCCCTTGACCATACGTTCGTAAGTTGCCTTTATAGCAGAACTAGCCTCTTTGCTTTCTAAAACATTAATCTTCATCGCCATTTCCTTGTTCTGATGAACAATTATTAAACCATTCTCCTGCACCACGAAACCGTAGCCGGTCTCTCCCGCCTTAATTTCAAGCACCTTTTGGTTAATATCCGCTAAACTAATCGCACCAAACATTACACCCTTAATTTTTCCCTCGACCTTGATCGGCACTGCCAGTACAATTTCCAAATCACCAGAGGGCGATAGAATCGGGTCGGATACGCTAGTATTACCTTTCATTCCCTCTTTAAACCAAGTCTTTGATCCAAAATTTAGTTTGAACCCTTTGGCATCAATTGCTTCTCCATTTGGCGCTACGTATCCAATTGTGGCAAATTTGACCATATCCTTTTTGACTTGAACAAAAAAGGGAGCCATCTCATCCAGATTACCACTTTGAACTACTGGCGCTTTTGCTATCCCTTCAAGATGGACAATTCCTTTATCCAACCAATCTCCAATACTCAGTGCGAAATTCTCTGCTATTTTTTCCATGCTGCTTGTGATTTCTCCGGTGACAATTGTTCGCGCTCTCCAGTAGTTGAGGCCACCCAAAATACTCATTGCTACCAAGAAGATAGTCAGTATAGTGACCGTTAGTTTAGTTTGAATGCTTTTCATAGTAACCTCCTGTTTATAAACAAGCCATTTTTCCGTTCAGCTCAGTATATATTTGAAATGCATTTATTGTGCCATAGATAAAAACCCTGAAAATATGCGCCCCTATTAAGGCGTTGGGACACATTCCTTTAATTGTGAATCAATCATGTCCCAAATTGATTCGACATAGGTGTCCAGCCTATTCGGAAAAACTGCTGCTATTGGGGCATTTTCCTTCACGGAATTTGCACCCATACAAAAAACTTTAAAGAACAAGATGCAAAAATATGGTATGATGAAATAAATGTATACCAAATTCTCAGGGAGGATGAGCTGTATGGGCACGTGCTTAAGCTGTAACGAGTGTGGGATATGCAAAAGCATCAATAAAAAAATTATAAAATGTCCAAAATGTAGACGTGCAAATCTTAAGGATAAAAAGATTTGTAAAAGATGTGGCGCCGTACTAGAACCTAATAAGGATTTTGGTGAAATTATTAGTAAAGCCTGATTCGAATTCGACCCGACTGGCATAATATAAGAACGATGGATAATTAAAATACGGCCTAGTTTAGTACCCAAAAAACCAAAAAGAAGAAACGTAGAAGGGCTAAGATTGCGCCGCATCTATGATTCTTCTTTTTGGTTTTCAAATTTTAAGTTACCACTGGCCCTATTTATGCTTGTACAGACCCACCCGATTGCCTTCGCAATCCTGGAAATGAGCAATGAAGCCAAGCTCGCCCAGTTCCGTCTGAGGCTGAAGTGTTTTTCCCCCATTAGCTTCTATTTTAACTAGGGTGCCCGGAATATCGTTAACCGACAGATAAACTACATTTCCGGTTTCCGCAGGTATATACCCATCCGCTTTTACCAAAGAACCACATGTTCCGGGGGTTTTCGGTTTCATTGGAAACCAAACCATATCCAACTTTCCCATTTTGCTACTGGAAGGAAGAGAATAGCTAAACACTGTTTTGTAGAAATTCTTAGCTTTCATCAGATCATTAACTGGAATCTCAAACCAATTGACAGGATTCATTTTTGCAGCCATTGTCGTTGTATACAAACCCACCCGATTGCCTTCACAATCCTGGAAATGAGCAATAAAGCCAAGCTCGCCCATTGCTGTTTGAGACTGAAGTATTTTTCCCCCATTAGCTTCTATTTTAGCTAAGGTTCCCGGAATATCTTTAACCAATAGATAAACTATACACCCAGTTTCCGAAGGCGTATATCCATCCGCTTTTACCAAAGAACCACTTGTTCCGGTTATTGCCGGTGTAAGTGGAAAATAAGCCCTATTTGGCGTTTTCGTTTCATTGATAGTAAGGGAATAGCTAAACACTGTTTCGTAGAACGTCTTAGCTCTCAACAAATCATTAACCGGGATATCAAACCAATTGATAGGGTTTATTTGTGTAATCGTAAGATCTGCTTGACATTTACTGCAGATTTTTTTCGTCGGTGGATTTACTGTACCACAATCAGGGCATTTTGATGGTTTTACTATAGATGGAGGTCTAAAACACATTTTAACATCTCCCTAATATTCAATGACATGTGATTTTACTAAGGTTGTAGGCTGCCTTTTGTTGTTATTAGGCGAATGATTAGCGGGTTCCTTAAGGCCTGCCTTCAGCAGAACAAGTTTCTGTTGATCTCCAATCTACAACATATGTACCTGATGCTTGTTTTAATGCAACATACTTAACCTTTTGCGGTAATTCCGGAAATTTTTTGCTGTTCCGCGTTAATGCTTTGGCGTAAAGGGTAGCTGTTGCCTCATCAGCAATTTCTTCCTTATTTTCAAAAGCTTTTTTGGCATTCATGATGTCTTCTTCAGTAATTAACATTCTAATTCCTCCTTAATTAAAAATTAATGATTATCTGGAGACAAAGGGAAAAGATCCCTTTGCCTTCAGGTACACCACTAGCTATATCCCAATCCGGACCTTATTTGGGTGTAAACAATACCATTTTGGGCTTTCTCGCCATTTTTTCAGCTAGTTCCTTAACAGGGCCATAACTCATTACCAGTGATTGGCAATGCTGTACGCAACTGGGCATCTTGCCCTCAGCGGTTCGGTCCTTACACAGATCACACAGTGAGGTGGGGAAAGGAACATAATTCAAATCCCATTTGCCATTAGCCATCTTGCGGGGTCCATCTTCCAGCAACTTGATGCCATACTGATTAGGACCAAGATTTAACTCTTTGATGCATGCAACTTCACAAGCATGGCAGCCTGTGCAATATTCGTAGTCAATTAACAGACCATTCCCAGAGGTCTCCTCTGATTTTAAAAGGCGTTCCAAACCCTCTCTGACTTGGGGAAACGCGGCTGCTTTTCCTTTGGCTTCTTTATTCTGGCAGTTGAGCTCTGACATAGTCCCATCCTCCTCTTCGGGTGACTTGTTCACCTGGCATTATTTTACTATTTTCTTCAGTTGCTTTATAAATCCGGCAAAGCAAGTTTTTGTTAGGTGCTCCATAGCCAGTTGGCCCGTTCTGGCACTGGGAGGTCAGGTTATTAATATTGGAATCAAAGGTCCCAAAGAGGCTCGGCTCGGCTCCTTCTTTTTCCGGGAACCACCAACCATGCTCAGCACTTACTACTCTGGGATCAATTGCAACCTTTAATGTGGCGATTTGTTTGCATCTGCCACGCTTACTTTCGATCCATACCCAATCGCCTTCTTGGATACCCAATTTCTCGGCAGTATCAGGGTGAATTTCTACCAAGGGCTGAGGATGGAACATTCTCATAGTTGGTTGTTGCCGATGTTCAGAGTGGAAGAATTCCCATGAACGTGCACCTGAAGTTAGAATTAATGGATACTCTTTATACAGTTCAGGATCTGAATAGGGACTTTCTGGCGGTTCAACATGAGCCGGCAACGGATCAACGTCAAATGCGTCAAACAAGTCAATATATAATTGAACCTTGCCGTCAGCCGTATTGAAGCCAGGCTGTCTGTCACGGCGCAGAAGACCTTTTTCATATTTCTTGTACTGCCATTCGGGGTAAATATAAACTTTTTCCTTAAGTTCTGAATAAGTAAGACCTTTAGTATTACCTCTTTCACGGAACTTTTTACCCTCTTCGGACCATTCATACTTGAAGGCATCCGGATATTTGTCTTTGTCATTGCCCATTTTCCAGTTTAACCAATCTGGAACAGTTTCCCACGGGAAGGCTTCGGGGTGCAGACGTTTACCAAGTTCAAGAATAATCTGCTCGTCGGATTTGCATTCCTCATAGTCAACAATCTTAGTAATGGCACGCAGCGGTGCAAACCAGGCTCTGAAACTATCACGTTCTGCACTCATACCTGCAGGTAAGACGATATCTGCGCAAGCAACGGCAGTCGGAGTCATGAAGAGATCAACTACTACATTGAAGTCAACTTTTTTCATGGCCGCATAAACGCGGGGTGCCTCAGAGGCCATGTTGGCAAAGGTATTTGTGGTTTGCAACCACAACATTTTAACCGGGTACGGATGACCACCATTTTCAATTGCCTCGAGGCATGTATCCCCATGGGCAGTTGAAGCTAACCCATACTTTTTAAGAGGATTTTTCTCATTTCCAAAGCGTTCTTCCTGGATTTCTTTAGGCACCCAGCCGTAACCGCAGCTATAGCCATCATCAACATTGAATCCGCTCTTGGCAATAATGTTACCACCCGGGACATCTGTATTGCCGGTTATCGCCCATAGGCTATTAACGGCCTGGGCAGTCGCAATACCGGTAACTTGTTGGTCAATAGCCAGACCCCACTGGATAGATGCCGGTTTGGCAGTAGCGTAACTCCGTGCTGCGGCTTCGATGATTTCCTTCGGAACCCAGGTAATTTCAGCAACCTTGTCAGTCGGATATTCCTGAACACGTTCTTTTAATTCTTCAAATCCTGAACACCAGTTTTCAACAAAATCATGATCGTAAAGATCTTCGTTGATAATGACATTTAGCATACCCATCGCCAGCGCACAGTCAGTTCCAGGTCTTAACTGCAGCCAGTAATCTGCTCTCGCTGCCAACCATGTCAACCGAGGGTCAACAACGATGAGTTTTGCTCCCATTCTCATTTCATCAACAATCCAATGTCCAAAGAACCCATCGCCATTACTGATGATCGGATTATTACCCCAAATCATGATCACTTCCGGGCACTTAAACTCAGGGTTATTATAGCGATCTTCAAAAAATTGTCCACAGTCAGCAACGAAGAAGTCACTATTCATAACAGCCTGCTGCGCAGCTCTAGGCAGATAGCAAGAATCACCACTCAGGAATCCCAGCACATAGTTGGGGCTGCCAAAGGCAGCATAAGTCAGATAAGGTACCTGCCAGATAATATTTCTCCCGGTACCTTCCATGCCGACGATTGACTTTCCGCCAAATTCTTTTTGGATACCTCTGACTTTTTCAACGATAATATCGTAAGCTTCATCCCAGGAAATACGTTCCCATTTATTTTCGCCGCGCTCACCGACACGCTTTAAAGGCCATTTCAGACGTTGGGGGCTATTGTATGCTTCCACCTGATTCAGGCAACGCATACATAATCTTCCCATGTTATAGGGATTATCAAGGTCTCCCTCGACTTTTACCAATTTGTCATCTTTCGTGTAATACAGTAGGCCGCACCCATCATGACAACCCGGTCCTGACCAATGAGTAGAACGGGTTACAGTATATTCGCCTTCCTGCCACTGCCATTCTTTTGCAGACATTTAGCTTCCTCCTTTGTAAATTTAGCTTTTCAACTAATTATTATTGTGGCTATCTTTTACTTTGGATGCCACCTCCTAAAAAACTCCTCCGTGGGAGTTTTTAGCCAGAAACCTAGATATAATCCAAAACAGATATGGATAATAATTTCGGCTGACATCGCTTAATATTGCAAGTATTGTGCCAACCGTTAAGCGCCCTTATTTTCGTCACACAAATTTGGCTTTGGGACACACAATTTTATTTATGAAACCATTTTGTCCCAAATTAATTTTGCTCTTATTCTGGTTATATCTGCCAAATCATGGGCCAGAATAAAGAAAAAAGGTTGGCACAACTAATGTCTACCAACCTCATCATTAGCTTATCCGATAACCAAGTTGCTTGACTTAGCTTTATCCCAATATTAGATACTCTTTCAAACAATACTTAATCAATTATACCCTTACCCTTTAACGCCTCAATTTCGCTTTCACTGTAGCCAAGCAGTTCGGTAAGAATCTTATTCGTATCCTGTCCTAGAGCCGGAGCCCCACGCCATACCTGTCCCGGAGTATCCGAAAGCTTAGGCATAACACCAAAGGCTTCCACTTCTTTGTTTAGCGTCTGATCGGTGTATTTTACCCAATCACCTCTCATGCGCCAGTGCGGTTCATTGTAAACTTCCTCAGCGGTTTTAATATGTGCTGCTGAGATCTTGTTGTCAATGCAAATGTTTATTGCTTCCTGTGCCGTATGGTCCTTAAAGAATTTTTTGAAAATACCGTCCAGTTCACGGCCCAGCGGACTGGCAACAGCTTCCGGTGAGCTGCTGCATTCTTCGTAGGAGTACTTCTTTGAGTCGATGCCAAAGCCTTTTAATACGTTATTGTAAGCTGTCTTGCCATAGGAACCAAGATTAATAAATCCTCCGTCCCCACATTCAAAAACACCTGCCGGCTGGAAAGCAGTCTGCATGATTCCCTGCCTATGTTTGAGGGTTTGGTTCATGGTCCAAAGTACAAAGTTGTCATCCATTACTCTCATCCAGCTTTCAGTCAAGCTGGCATCGATTCTTTGACCCTTGCCGGTTTTTTGTGCATTCATATAAGCCATCAAAATTCCGTTGACTGCGATTAACCCTGTCAGGTAGTCACCTACATACTGTTGAGCATAATAAGGCGCAAGATCAGGATAACCCTGTAGTAACGCCCAGCCAGATTCAGACTGTCCCAGGGGGTCATAGCCGGGTCGGTTTATGTGCCGCTCTTCACCGCCAAATCCAGTTGTTCCGTAACCGCTGATGTGACAGATGACTAATTTGGGATTGACCTCCAGTAACATTTCGTCGGAGATTCCCAGCTTGTCAATCCAAACCATGTTTTCAATCCAAACATCCGAATTCTTAATCAGAGATAAAAAGATTTCTTTGGATTCCGGTATATTCAGGTTGGTTTCCAATGCAAAACTTAGTTTGTTTCTAGAATTTTGCACCCATCCACCACCGATATGCTTGTCTCCTTCAACAATCTGTGGTTTTTGATGGCGGGCAGGATCACCGCCTACTTTAGGCCGTTCAAGAGCAATCACCTCGGCGCCAAAGTCACTCATCATCGTAGCGCAGAAGGGAGCTGCCACGACGGTTCCGTTAAGCAGCACCCTGATCCCGGAAAGGGGTCCAAAGGTAGGGGCAAAAAGTGGAGCTGGTTTGTATTCAATTTTTTCCCATCGATTCATATTCATCATTTCCTCTCTATTTTTTTTTCACGCAAAAATCAAACCACACTTGTCCATTGCTTGTTTGTATAACTTGCAAAAGGCAATTTCCTAAGAAAAAACATGACTTGTGCCAAGTCCTTTAGGACGCCGGCAGAAGCCTTAGTCATTCAAGCCAGGGAAAGTTAACCTTTCCATCTGGACTAAAAAGCTTGTTTCACTGACATGAACCACCCCTTCATCTAGCAATTTTTGCTAAATACTAACTGCGAGTACATCTAAGCTAAAATAGCAATGGATAACCGTGCGGCTTATCACATAATTGAGATGCAATTATTGTGCCATAGGGCAAAACCCCGGAAATATGTGCTTTATTCATGTATTGGGACATAATCTATTAATCGTGACCTAATCATGTCCCAAATTGATTAGGTATTAATAATGAGAAAAATACCGCCAATAAATTATTAAGATGTAAAAACACCAAGAAGCTATAATTTCTGGTATAATAAAAAATATAATTAAAATTTTAAATATGTTACACTTAAAATATAAGCAAGAAAGGGAGTGTCATCATGAAACCTCTGGAGCATTTACTCAGCCCAATTATCAATAATTTAAATAATATCAATACTATTAATGAAGACGATAAAATTCTCATAGGCAAAATAAAGAAGCAAAAAATGGATCTGCTTCAGAATAAAATCACCCCCTCTCAAGCTGACTTGGTTCGACCAGAAATAGTTGAGTCATGGATAAGATCAAGCGAAAATGGTCTTGACCCTTTAGTTTATAGTGATCCGCCCCTTATGGATGCTCTTTCCTTTGAAAAGCGCATTAAAGAAAAAGACTTTTTTATTCAAACAGCAAATCCCTATATCGCTCAATTAGAAAACATGCTGTCCCATATCGAATCTTATATTTTCCTAACAGATGAACATGGACTCATTCTGCGAGTAGTTCAGGCTTTGGGTAAAAATAAATTCCGCCTTACTCCAGGCACAATTTGGACAGAGAAAACA
This sequence comes from Sporomusa sp. 246TCP1, assembly GCF_057319775.1. Lineage (NCBI taxonomy): Bacteria > Bacillati > Bacillota > Negativicutes > Selenomonadales > Sporomusaceae > Sporomusa > Sporomusa sp. 246TCP1. The sequence goes on from NZ_CM170492.1 coordinate 4,833,936, forward strand.
ATCGGAACCTGTGCCCATGAAATGTGCATACAATTGAAAACCCCTATTCAACTCTGCGGTCCTGAACATTTCTGCCGAATATTTAATAATATTTCTTCCTCATCTGCCCCTGTTTTTAATTCGAATGGTAAGCTGGAGGGAACACTGACTATTTCCAGTCCGCGCTTTGACCGTCAAAATTCATATTCACTGGGACTTGCTGTTATCATGGCTGAAACAATCCAGAAGGAGTTTCAACTTTCGGTAAACAGGGAGTTGTTTCATATTGCGCTTACAGGCACAGAAGATGCTATGATTATGATTAACAAGTGCGGGGTAGTTCAAAAAGCTAACGAGGCCGCCTGTGGGATATTTAAACATATCATCCCAAATTTAGTCGGTTCGGAAATTGGCGATATTTTTGAAAACCAGTTCTTTGTGAACTCTATTTTGGAGACTGAAAAGCCCAATATAAATGCTAATATTAAACTTAAAAAAATAAAGCAAAAAACATTTTCTCTTTTTATTCAACCGATAAAAAACGAAAGCGTCACTGTAGGCTACTTATTAACTCTTAAACCAATTAATCAACCACTAAAGATTAGTCAATCATGCAACGGTTTTACATCAAGATTTACGTTTGATAATATAGTTGGCACTTCCCCACAATCCGTAAAATTAATAAGCTTAGCCAAAAGGTATGCACGCTACACTTCTAATGTACTTATACAAGGTGAAAGCGGAACTGGCAAAGAGGTATTTGCCCAAGCAATTCATAATGAAAGCAGACCGGATGGCCCATTTGTAGCCGTAAACTGTGCAGCAATTCCTAAAAACCTAATCGAAAGCGAATTATTTGGTTATGAACCAGGTGCATTTACTGGCGCCGAACGCATAGGTAAACCTGGCAAAATCGAGCAAGCCTGTGACGGCACTCTTTTTCTGGATGAGATTGGCGATATGCCTGTAGAGCTTCAGGCAGTCCTACTTAGAGTGCTGGAAGATAAAATGATTATGCGCCTGGGAGGCAGCCACTACATTCCTGTTAATTTCCGTTTAATTACAGCTACTAATAAAAAATTGTTAGATCTAGTGGGGAAAGATTTATTTCGTGAAGATTTATACTACCGTATATCAGTATTTAAACTCAATATCCCACCCTTAAGAGAAAGAGGATCAGACGTCGTTCAACTGATAGATCACTTAATTACTGCATACGCTAACGCGGAGGGTATTGATAAACCTACGTTAAGTAACACTGCTAAATATATATTATTGCAGTATAACTGGCCTGGGAATATTCGCCAATTGAAAAATGTTATTTCTTATGCCATGTGCATGCATACTGACGGTATTATTTATCCCGAACACCTTCCAGATGAAATTCTAAATACTTCTTCTACTCCTATCTCAGAAAAAGATGTAGCTGAAATAGAATCGTTGACCACTGGCGATGTGTTAACAAATACTATTTCCGTCAAAGAAATGGAAAAAGAGGTTATTAAAAAAGCTCTTCACAGTTCTGATAATCATGTACGCGATGCAGCCAAAATAGTAGGTCTTAGTAAGTCCACTCTTTATAGAAAAATAAAGGAATACGGACTAGACCCCAATGACACATTAATAAAGACAGACAGACCTTAAGCAGCTTTCAGCTACTCAGTGTATGATAAATAAAAAACTGCAGCGAACCCTTTAGCGGGTGGCTGCAGTTTTTTATTGCAGTGAGCATTTGGCTTAAAACACCCTTCTTGCATTGGCCATGCCTTACACTTTTCTACATTAAAGTAAACTATTAACGATTTAACCAAAATTCAAATTGGGACACCCGAGTTCACAATTTGAATTTTGTGTCCCACGAAAGATTCGCCTTGAGCAATAATGGGTGTTTCGGAATGGCACGAATATTGCATAAATTTAAATTGGACAATTGGCCGCCTGCCAATAATCCTGTGTCTGATAAAGTGACCATGAATAGTTCAAGACATAATACCTTGAATATTCTTCCCGGTCACAGGGAGGTGTTAGTAGTGACATAGAAATTAACGTAAAAGTGATTCAAAGATGGTATTTCCAAACTTTGGCGTGCCCAATTACCAAGACGGATAATGGGAGGAACGGTATGAAAACAAACTATAACCGCTGGCTAATTCTTGCTGCAACAATAATCGTTAATATTTGCATCGGAGCACAATACGCCTGGAGCGTGTTCGCACTTCCTCTGGCGAAACACTTCGGGTGGAGTGGGACAGCACTTGCCTTAGCCTTTACGATCACCTTTGCCACAGGACCGATTGTTATGATTTGCGGTGGACTGCTGCAAGACCGCAAAGGGGCAAAATTTAACATTGTTCTTGGCGGTATCCTCTGGAGCTTTGGGATGTTTTTTACAGGATTCGTTTCAAGCCCTGAAGCTCTTTACTTAACGTTTTCAGTTATTGCCGGTGTTGGCGCCGGGATTGTTTATTCTGGTAATGTTGCCAACACAAACAAATTTTTCCCTGATAAACGGGGCCTTGCTGTCGGTTTGGCTGCCACCGGGTATGGTTCAGGAGCAATGATCTTCGCTCCGCTTGCCAGCTCTTTAATTATCAGCTATGGAGTACTTACCACTTTTAAAATCCTCGGTGCCTCATTCTTGATCATTATTATGCTGTGCTCCCTAATTATCAAAGGTGCTCCGGCTGGCTACAAGCCTGAGGGCTGGGTACCGCCGGTTACAGCAGCTAAACCAGGGGGAAATAATAAAAATTGGAAGCAAATGTTGCATGATCCCCTATGGTATGTTATGGCTTGCATGTTTGCAATCGCAGCGCTGGCCGGGCTTATGATTTTAGCTCACGCATCACCGATCGGTCAGACAATGTTCAAGTTAGAACCTCAAGTCGCAGCCTTTTACGTCAGTATAATTGCTTTGTTTAACATGGCTGGACGAGTTTGTTTTGGATTTATATCAGATAAATTGGGGCGATCTAATACGGTGGCGCTTATGTTTGGGATCTCAGCCTGTGCGCTTTTCCTTCTGACCAATACAACTTCAAGTGTCATGTTTGGCTTTGCTGCTGGATTAGTCGGATCTTGCTTTGGCGGGGCTCAGGCCGTTTTCCCATCGTTTGTAGCTGAAAATTACGGAACGAAAAACATCGGCGTCAACTATGGAGTAACCTTTGTTGCCTTTGGTATTGCCGCCTATTTTGGTCCAATGATTGCAGCAAATGTTGCCAAGGCTAGCAACGGAATCTATACACAAGCCTTCTATATTGCGATGATCTTAAATATCATTGGTGTTGCCCTAACATTTATCTACAAAATTCTTGAACAAAGGGGTAAAAACACAACCACCAATGTGGCTCAATAAGAATTTTTGAAAAGACCTAATAACGGGTAGCTTACATGAAGTAAAATGATGTCATGGAGGCTAAATCATGACTATTCGACCCAAAATACCATATATTCCATTAGAGCAACAGCCTTATCTAAAAGGACGGCAACTGGAATTTGAGAGTATCGCACAGATGCTTACTGTACGCTCAAATGAAACCCCGAATGCTCCGCATGTTTATTACTATGACCAGACATTAACTTATAAGGATACTAATGATCGGGCAAATAGAGTCGCAAACTATCTCAAAAAAAAGGGTGTAAAAAAAGGAGATATCATAGCTATTATGATATCGAATTCTCCCGAAATTTACTACACCATGTGGGGATCTCATAAGCTGGGAGCAATTGCGATGTGTATCTCTCCTATGCTGAGAGGCCCGGAAATTGCCTATATCTTGGATGATGCAAAACCGAAGGTAGCGTTTGTTGTTAGTGATAGCATGACTGAATTTCTCAAAGGATTAACTATAGCTACTACTAAACCAATTGTCGTCGAAGTAGCAACCGCAGATAAGTGTGATTTAACAATAGCCCAGGATACTCTTGACAATGTTTTGAATAAGTTTCCGGATGATGAGTGTTTGGTCAAACAAAACCCTGATGACATATTTTTGTTATTATATTCATCCGGTACAACCGGAAGACCTAAGGGTATATTACTGTCCAACAAAGCCGGGCTGTCATTATGCCGGGATCAGAACAGGAGCGGGATTGTAACTGGCAATGACGTCATGTTGCTTATTCTTCCAATGTATCACTGTTGCCCCTTATGTGTGTTTACATACCCTTTGAGCTATGCCGGACAAGCTCTCTGTGTACGTCAATTTTCTGTCAACGATTTCTGGCCAACCGTTATTCAATATGGGATAACAATTATTATGGCTGTTCCCACCATGCTTGACTATATTCTCAGCCGGATTGATGCGAAGGATGTTGATCTGTCCAAAGTAAAGATAAAGTATGCCAACACCGGCGCAGGTCCCCTTTCCCTTGAAACACGCAAGCGGTTTAAAGAACAGTACAAAATTGATCTGTTGGTGGGATATGGTCTCACCGAAGGGGGTGGAGGTTGCTGCGTCGAACCGCCCCTGGGTCATTATAAGGAAGGGTCGTGCGGATTACCTTATCCTGAACAGCAAATCGAGATAATAGACGAACATGGTACTATACTGCCAAATAACCAAATTGGTCAAATCTGTATAAAAGGCGCTAATGTGATGTCAGGGTACCTGAATAAGCCTGATGAATTTGCCAGGGCTATGGCTGGTGGTTTTTTGCATACTGGGGATATGGGCTATTTTGATGAGGAAGGCTATCTATTCGTTACAGACCGTAAGGGAGACATGATTGTTCGCGGCGGGGAAAATATCTATCCACGGGAGATAGAGAACGTATTAGAATCCAATCAATTGGTTGCTGAGGTTGCTGTTATTGGCGTTCTTGACAAGCTGCTTGGAGAGAGATTAAAAGCATTTATTGTTCCCAAAGTGAAGGGAACTATGAATGCCGAATCAACAAAAGCATGGTTGGCAGAACGAATCGCTGATTTCAAAATTCCTGATTATTATGAATTTGTAAGTTCACTTCCACGGACGGCAACAGGTAAAATTCAAAAATTCGAATTGCGGAAAAGAGCAACCTCACCAGGATAACTTAGATCATAATTAGCAGAACGTAAAATAGTAGGAATAGGGGAGAAATATTCATGACAAAGAAAAAACAACTAAAAAAATGGTTATCTATTGTACCTGTGGCCCTTATGACCATCACCATGAGCGGAACTACCATGATCCCAAGCACCGCTCAAGCTGCGCTTGGCCAGTCCTTTAACGATGTTCCAGCAAGCCACTGGGCCTATGCTGCCGTAACGAAACTGGCTGAGGCCGGTATTGTTACTGGCTACGACAGCAGCTACTACAAAGGTGATAAAACTATAACCCGCTACGAAATGGCCGTTATGGTGGCAAAAGCGATTGACAAATATGACACCGCCAACGATGCCGACAAGCAGGTAATTGATAAGCTGTCTGCTGAATTTGCCAGCGAACTTAACAAATTAAGCGGTCGGGTAACGAAAGTAGAAGCGAAAACCAATACTTGGCTCAGCGGTGAAACCCGGTTTCGTTTCATGGGAAATGATGCCAATGCTCCAGGTGCCAAAAAACTTAGCGGTTCCGACAGATTTGAGTTTCGTCAACGTATTAAAATTAATGGCAATATCAATGAGAACATATCCCTGACAGCCCGGATGAATGCCACCACTAAAATGGGTAACTACGGCGCTTCCAGTGGCGATGCAATGACCATGGATATCGCTGCAGTGACAGCCAAAAATGCACTCGGCTTAGATAGTATTCGTTTGGGGCGTTACTTCTATGATTCCTTTACTCATGGCCTGTTCGGCAAAGCGATTGGTGTCGATGGCGCCCGTTTTGACAAAACCATCGGCACTACCCGGTTTACCGGATCAGTTAATAATGTTGTCGGCAATGGTACTGCCGCAAACGCTTTCAAAAACAGTACTTCGGGGGACGCTGAAACCGTTACAGCGGCACAACTTACCTTTACAGCAAGTAACAAGCTTAATCTGACTGGCGGCTATTACTGGTCTGATGTTGCTGGTACCAGCAGCACATCCGGAGTTGGTGGCACTATGAATATCACTACCGGTGACAGCTTTAGCGACTCGAAAGGCTGGGCTGTAGGCTTTGATGCCAAAATCGGGGATAAACTGCTGCTTATGGGTGACTATGTATCCACTAAACTTAACGGTGTTAGCGGATCGAACCTCTCCGATAGTCCTAAGGGCTGGGCTGTAGAACTTACGAACGCCACCAAAATGCCGGCAGCCTACTTTGAGGCCAAACCGCTGACCGACTATAGGAAAGTCCACGACTTTGGCTGGTCGATTTCCTACCGCAGCGTTGAAGCTGGCGCCACTCCGTATGGCATTGGCGGCTTTGACGGTCAAGCTGTAAGCTCTACGTCTGGAGCATATCCAACCTATATGAAAGGCACTGACAATATCAAGGGTGTGTCCATAGCCCTGGCTAGCACGATTGCTAAGAATGTAACTTGGACGATTGGAATGCAAGACCTCAAAATTAAGGATAGCAAGCTTACTGGCGGAGTAAGCGATCTCGGCAAATCGTATTTTTCGAAGGTTGAGTTCTTCTATTAAAAGTAAGGAATTTATCATAAGCGTTTCTTGAGACCCCTGCCCTTCATAGAACACAGCTAGGTGTCCTATGAAGGGCTTACCAATATCTAAATACTCCCCCACCATGACTTGCTTAAATCCCGGGAATATAATACCATAATACCCAGGTGGAAACTCCCACATATCTATAAAAAGAAGTAATAGAATCCACTAAATATTATTTTTAAGGAGTAATACTACATGAATGCAACCTTCGAAAAGGTCGAAAACGGCGAAGCCCATTTGGAAATTATAATTGCAGCAGAGAAAATGGAAGAAGGTTTGGAAAAGTCGTACAAAAAGAATGGTAAGAAATATAACATTCCTGGGTTCAGAAACGGAGCAACTCCTCGAACAATTTTAGAATCGAAATTTGGAGCGGAAATTTTCTTAGAAGATGCCCTTGAGTTTGTTGTGCCTAATGAATATTATGCTGCAATTAAGCAATTTGAACTAAACATTATTGGTGAACCTGATATTGAAGTGGGTTATGTAGAAAAAGGAAAACCAGTTAGTGTTAAGGTACGTGTGCCGGTTAAACCTGAAATTATCCTCGGAAAGCTGGAAGGACTGGAAGTCAAAGTTCCAAAGGATATTGAAGTAACTGAAAAAGCTATTGATAACTATTTACAGAATTTGCGTTCCCAAAATAAAAAAGTAATTGATAAAGCGAATGAGCCTGCTGCTATTGGAGATACCGTAACTATTGATTATGAAGGCTCATTACAAGACACCACCATGAGACAAACAGAAAAAGATTTTAAATTACTTCTCGGCTCAGGCACTTTTTTCCCTGGTTTCGAAGACAAATTGGTGGGTGTAAAAAAAGGCGACAATTTGAATATTGAAATTTGCTTCCCGCAAGACCACTCGCTTATTCAATTAGCTGGTAAAAGTGCCTCATTCAAAGTAACCGTAAAGAAAGTTGAAAATATTCAACTTAGAGAACTGAATGATCAATTCGCTCAAGAAGTATTTAAACTGAATAGCCTGGAAGAATTGCGTGTAGATAGTAAGGAAAAATTACTTGAAATGACCTCCCAACGTACTTTAAATGCTAAAAGGCAAGCTGCTATTAATGCTTTATTGAATGTATGTCCGTTCACTGTTTCTGAATCCATTATTATGTCGCAGGCTAAGGCAATGCTAGAACAATTTGCAAACCAATTGAAATCCCAGGGAGGAAGTATTGAACTATATCTCCAAATGACTAACAGCACTATGGATAACCTCAAAAAGGAAATATGGCAAGATGCTACAACTATTACGAAATCCAATTACATCTTGGAGAAGATCGTTAAAGAAAAGAAAATTGAAGTAAGTGATGAGGAACTAAATAGCGGTATTGAGGCTTTTGCTGCCAGTATCGGCATGGCTACAAAAAATGCAAAAGAAAACCTTGGTCCGCTAGTTGAGAAAGTGCTGTTTGATTTAAAAGCAAATAAGGCAATCCAATATTTGCTGGATCATGCAGTTATTACAGTTGATTTTGCCGCATAAAAGCTGACTCCACACTAAAAGGAGGTACGGAGAATTGAGGAGTGCTATTGTCATATTTACAAAGGTCCCCAAAATTGGTGACAACAAAACTCGGCTCACAACAGAACGTGGCGGCATTTTAACAGTTGAAGAAGCAAAGGAATTTTATGAGGCTTCCCTGTTAGATGTAATTGATAGCTGTATTGCTGCCAATTGCTGTGATGTGTATATTTGCCAAAACCTGAATGGAGATAAAGACTATCTGAATCATCTCATTGAATCAACGTTTGGCAAAGAAGCGATAAAGGAAATCTTCACAGATGAAGGCCGCTCTTTCGATCAGGGCATGCAATATGCGGTTGATTACATATTTAAAGAGGGTTCCGGTCAAAGGCTAGCAGACAGTGTCTTTATTATGGGTGGAGATATTCCTTCACTTCAGCCCTCTACGATACGAGAAGCAGTAAAAAAACTTGAGCTAATTGCATCCAGCCCCCAAGCATTTACTTGTGTAAAACAGACAGATATAGTAAATCCAACGATTGGCGCAGGAATCATTGAGTCTGTCGACCAAGAAGGTGGCTTTAATTTAATTGGGTACACTTACTCAACACCCTTTTCATTTAATGGCGTTTTCTATAATCCAGATGGCGTAACAGCCTTGGACATGATTGCTTTTAAAGCTGCGGAACATACTATTCCCATTATGCTCGTGGAAATGATCCCGGACATTGATCTGCCGGTAGATCTGGCCAGCTTTCTTCCTGTATTAAACACTCTTAAAATTGTTCAGCAATACGATTCGAATATTATGTTGCCTAAAAGAACAATCCACTATTTGGAAATATTAGGTCTTCAAACTACAGCCCCGGTATCTAAAATTGTTGACTAATCTCACTTTGGCATCATTTATCTTATGCCAAAGCTATTAACACCTCAACTTTTCAATAAATTTGGCGGCTTTTATTAACGCCATTAATACCCATCCATGGAGCACTGCCATGAGAAGTACCACTCTCAATAGTATTTTAGTGTCAATGGACCTGTCCCCGCGACACCCAGCTGAAATAGTTCGCATAAATTCAGCCCCTGACACACGCCAGGGGCTGAATTTATGGGTGAGGATTAAGCATACTTTCCATTCCAGCGCGAGTGACTAATAGTCAGAAGTACAATCCGAGCGACAAAAGATTCTTAACAAAAGTACAACGATGACTAATATAAGCCAAGTCCAATCGCGCTCCGGAGTGAGAGAATCACAACCACAACTAAAGAACATGGCTATAATACCTCCACGTAAATTACCTATCAATGTAATTTATGATAGGCAAAGAAAAAATGGCACTAAAAAAAGCCGCATCCCGAAGGATACGGCACACTTGGCGCTGACTTATATAACCCGGCATCTATGATATAGGGTTAACCATTTATTTATCTGCGTGTCAATGGACCTGTCCCCCTGACAACGCAAATAGCAGTAATTCGTTCACGATTCTGTGCTCAAAATGTGAATAGCTTTTGCTAATTTTGCTTCTAGATTTTTAAGGCGTTCTGCGGTAGGAATTTCACCTTTTTGACGATATGTAATCTCGGTTGCTTGAATTATAATCCGTAATTGTTCCAATTCTGTACGTCTTTTCTCGACTTCTTTAAAAACTTGAAGCATAAACATTCCTCCATTATTTACATCGGGTATCCAGCATTTGCCAGAGCTCTCGCTAGAGGTAATTTTCTACATATCTACAGACTGATCTATCTTGTTACCGAAACAGTATGATAAAATTCGCAGCCGTATGCTGCTGGCAGTGTGTTTTTCGACCCATAGCTTTGCGTTTCTCATCTTTCAATAAGTTAGCCTTAATTTTTGTATTATCTTGTATAATAAAGGAATTTTAGTTATAATTTTACATTAAAATTAACTAATAGTCAATATGGAAAACAGGACTAAAGTCCCTCTTTCTAGGATATTAGTCCTAAAAATATTTCGCTATATGAAAAGCTTGTTTTATTTGTAGATAATACCCTTAAAGCTCCTCCCGTCAATTTTAACCTGGAAGGCCTCCTGCCGTCTAACCAGCTTGACATGATTTGTTTGCTGCAGGACAGGTTGTTTGAGCAGCCAATCCCAATTGAGCATCCCCTCAGCTTCATTATCATATTGAATATGGAAGTATCCCATATGGGTAGCCGTCAAATTATGAAAGAAATGACTACCAAGCGAAGGTTCGGGGCGAAGATCTTTCAGATCGACTTCCACAATAATCAGCGCCTGCGACATTTGCTCCCATGTCAGAGGAATTCCCAGCCATCGATCCGATGTTCCCATACGCCCAAAGCCAACAAGAATGCACCGGCGCCCTTCCTTGAACAGCTTCTTGTTTAGCTCACTGATCTCACTGGCAATTTGCACACTTTCCTGCAAATTAAAGGTCTCAGGATCTACAAAAATGATATCGTGAATATTTTGATAGATTCCGTTGCCAATGGTGCGTTTACTGCAACACCAGGACTCTATCGACTCGTCCATATTGATCTGAAAAGCTTCTCTGCCGACCACCATTGGCCTAATCTGCAAGAAATTAAACTCCTTAGGTTTACTTGCATCCTTAGGAATATTGACGGCAAACTCGATTTCAACATCTGTGCCAAACGATTGTTTTCCTAGTCTCAACAAGTCTTTAATAATTTGCGTCAGTGGCAGCCTGTTGTACTTAAGAATGGGCGCAAACGTCACCAATTTGGGCCCCGCTTGATATACATTGTCATAAATGCAATCATTTTCAGCCGAATAGGTGCTGCCAATATACTCCAGTGACTGATCTTTATGTGCCTGAGAAACCGTCAGCTTCTTGTAAATATAGTTTTCGTCAGCATGCAACGTAATACCGGCAGATTCTTCGATATTTATAGCATAGAATGCATTTTGCGATTTTTTTAAATACTCCTTGGGGCCAGAAACGAGAGGGTTGAGTTTGGGATGAGCCGGGGAGAAACGGTATACCCGCTCACCCTCAACAATAGCTTTTCCTAATCCCAGCGCCAGACTTACGGTCCCCTCTTCCGGCTGTAATGGATAATAAGGATAAAAGTTATAGGATTGAGCCACGCCGGAAATGGCTGGGTAATAGAGGTCGCCATAGCGTTCGCCAACCAATTCCTGAATCAGGACAGCCATTTTTTCTTCTTCAATTCGAATATCCGCATTCTTGGCATATTGCACAGGAGCCGCGTAAAACACCGAAGCATAAACCAACTTAACCGCGTCCGCAAGCTGTTTAAACCGAACTTCACAGTCTGTGTGACTGTTGGGAACTACATATGTATTGTAGATACCGGCAAAAGGCAATATTCTCGAGTCCTCCAGGATGCTCGATGAGCGCACTGCGAGCGGACATTTTATATGTTGAGTCAAGACACGCAGGTTTTCTTGTGTAGCGATTGGCAAAGGGCTTTGGGTAAATTTTTGCGCAATCGCCGCTTCTGTTGGGTTAGTGGCAAGAAAAGAATAAAGTTCGTTCTCTTCAATAAATTTTTCAAAAACATCACTGCCAATAACAAATGAGCGCGGCACCTTGACTTTCATGTCTTCATACTTATCTGTCAACTGGGCCTTGGCAATCATTACGTTCATATAGGCAACCCCTCTGGCCTTCCCGCCCAAGGAGCCTGTCCCCAGTTTAATGAACGCGTTCTCCATATCCTTTTTGGAAAGTCCTGCAAAATCAAGCACCAAACCAGATTGGTATTTTTGAAAATAATCATTTAACACTTTTAGGATATAGGCTCGAATGTCAGAAGCACTGCCCACTTGCTCCGTGTCCACAAACCTCAATTTGTCCGCCACTTCAACTTCGACCCGCGCACGAAACCAGCGCGAAAAGTGATTTTTGGTCGCATGATAGTACAGACTCTCATCTGGCAGATCACGGATTATCCTTTCTAAACTGGTGATGTCGTTTGCTTCAGCAATGACTCTTCCATCCGGATACTTAAACACAAAAGAACCAAAACCGTAGTTTTCCAGAATGTAGGTACGGAGATTGTGCAGTAGATTGGGGGAGTTTTTGTTCAGAAAATCCAAATGTAATGCAATCGCTCTTTCAGCATTCTCCAATTCCTCTGATTGTAATAAAAACGGTAGGTCGGGGATCATCTCCCGCACTCTTTGGTTCAGTTCAAAACCAGCCAAGGGATTAAGCTCTCCCTCCATAGGAAACCTTACATCTGAAATTATTCCCAATAAATTGTAGCTATACTTGCTGATAATCGCCATTGCTTCTTCATAGGTTTCCGCAAGCAGAATCTTCGGCCTAAGGCGGACTCTAAGCAAACCATGGTTGATATTCATGGCATGCAACACCAAGCAGCGAGTTTGTGTCAAAATTTCCGTATAAATAATAGGCAAAATCTGCGAATAATACGCCGGAGAATCCTCCACCAAAAGGATGGACTGAACTCCCAACTTGCTATCTGCCGCTAAATTTTGCTGGTCCTCAATATACTTAATGATCGCTAATAAAACCCTATTGTCTCCAGACCAGTGAAATACCCTGTTTATACAAGAAATTTTCCGGATTCGGGCAATCATTTCCGGAGTCAACCGGTCGTAGGAAAGCATAACAATCGGAACGTCCGGGTAGGTTTTATGGATTTTTGTTTCAACCTCAAATGAGCTCATGTCGCTTATGCGGGACATAGTAATGATCAGATGAATGGTTCTGTTTTCTAATTCTTCGCAAGCATCTTCCCCGTTAGCTACCCAATGAATCCTGGGAATAAAAGGAATACTTAAATCGTTGAACTGATGGTAAATCTGCTCGGCTAACTGTCCATCTTCTTCAAGGACATACGCGTCGTACTCAGTAGATATCAACAGTATTTCCGTAACCCTGAATTTCATTAGGTCATGAATACCTAAAAAACGGGCCTTCATATCACCGAACTTCTTCATAGCACTTCTCCTATTCCTTGAAATAATCTCAGCAAACCTTACTATCAGTATATACTAAATTGGATTTGGAATCGATTCTTTAATGCTATCACTGTCTTCAATAAAATAGAATATGCGTATTTATTTTTTCAATTTTACCAACACCTCTATTAATGATATTATAGTTATTGAAAGGATATCTAGAGCAGTAATATTCTACTGCTAATTAGATACCAAAAGGACTAAATTTGGGAATTTATTATCCGAAAATTACAACTATTTAGAACAAATAAGTTTACTGGAGGGTATTTATGTTTATAAGAAATACTAAATTTATATACTCCGCAGAAGGTGAGGTGTATGCATTCACACTAGTTGTAAGGATATGACATTGGTGTAGAATTTTGTTCTGAAAAAGTACTAAATTAATTGAATTCAGTAAAGTACTTGCTGTTCAGATGCTTAAGTAAAGTTACTTGGATGTATTTATCAACAAAACATTTAGGGGGATTATGACATGACTACAAATGCTCAAAAGTACTGTGATGAACTCTATCGCCGAGTTGTCGAACGAAATGCAAACGAACCGGAATTCCATCAAACAGTCCAGGAAGTTATGAGTTCTTTGGTGCCTGTTCTCGATAAAAATCCCGAATATATTGAACTAGGAATTGTAGAGAGGATTGTGGAGCCAGAGCGCCAGTTTATTTTCCGTGTACCTTGGATGGATGACACTGGCAGGGTAAGAGTGAACCGCGGCTTTAGGGTTCAGTTCAATAGCGCGATAGGACCTTACAAAGGCGGCTTGCGTTTTCACCCGTCGGTTAACAATGGTATCATCAAGTTCCTCGGTTTTGAACAGATCTTCAAGAATTCACTGACGAGTTTACCGATGGGCGGCGGCAAAGGCGGCTCCGATTTTGATCCGAAGGGCAAATCAGATGCCGAGGTTATGCGATTCTGCCAGAGTTTCATGACCGAGCTATATCGTTATGTCGGCCCTAATACAGATGTACCGGCCGGTGACCTTGGCGTCGGTGGCCGGGAGATTGGCTACCTTTTTGGACAATATAAGCGACTACTAGGAAATTATGAAAATGGTGTTATAACTGGAAAAGGCCTTTCTTTTGGCGGCAGCTTGGCTCGCCCGGAAGCTACTGGCTTTGGGATCGTGTATTTCTGTCATGAAATGTTGAAGGCTAAAGGAACATCTTTTGCGGGCAAGACTGTCGCAGTATCCGGTTTTGGCAATGTTACCTGGGGCACAGTGAAAAAGGTTACTGAATTAGGCGGCAAGGTTGTTACCCTCTCAGGTCCTGACGGATATATATATGATCCTGACGGTGTTAGTGGCGAAAAAATTGAATACATGCTCGAAATGAGAGCGTCTTGTCGTGATCAGGTTGAAGATTACGCTGAGAAGTTTGGTGTTACATTCTTTCCGGGTGAAAAGCCTTGGAGTACTAAAGTTGACGTTATTATCCCCTGTGCTACTCAAAACGAGATCCTTATTGAAGACGCTAAAAAGATTGTCGCGAACGGGGTAAAATTTGTTTGTGAAGGATCAAATATGCCTTGTACTAACGATGCAATTGAATACTTCCTGAAGAATGGCGTATATCTTGGACCGTCAAAAGCAGCCAATGCCGGCGGCGTGGCCGTTTCCGGTCTTGAAATGTCGCAAAACAGCATGCGGATCGCCTGGTCATTTGAAGAAGTTGATGCTAAACTCAAAACAATTATGCTTAACATTTTTAAAAATTCCAGCAAGGCGGCGGAAGATTATGGCTTTAGTGACAATCTGGTTGTTGGCGCCAACATAGCTGGGTTTATTAAAGTCGCTGAAGCAATAAAAGCGCAAGGTTTAGTATAAAAGAACAAATATGCAGGCTATTCTTGAATATATTTTAAGCTCACAGCAAACTTGCAAAAATAGGGGGCTTGGCTAATCGCCAAGCCCCCTATTTTTCAGCAAATTTACAACAACTAACAGTAATGCACTTATAATACAACTTTATTTCGGTTTCATAGTTACTTTTTGTCCTGTTGTGTATATTTTCTTTCGTTCTAATCCTGATATAATACGCGCCGCACCGGCATTATCCTTAACCACAAAGCTTGATAAATCACTAACACCGAAAGAAAACAAATCTGGTGCTAAAGGAGTAAAAGGTCCAACAATTATGACATAAGCATTTTTGGCTAGTTCCAACATGCGTGGTAATGTTTTATAAACCAGGCTGGTACAACTGAGAATAACAAAATTGCTTTCCGGCAAGATATATTCAGCAGCCGCTTCAGGATAATCGCCTTCCAGCGGGTCACGTTCAATAATTGCAAGCTCGCATACCGGTTGGAACAGTTGCTCAATATAAGGAAAATGACCGAAAACGGCAACTTTTTTATTTTTTATCACATTTTGATAGGCAATAAAGGGGTCACTAAGGCGATCCTCACTGTACAGACTTTTAGAAAGGGCAATTCCGTTGCTGACTGCCGTTGCCGGCGAATTATACCAGGCGTTTATCGCCGCCATGCCAACGGAAGCTTCAACAAAATTCCAGGACTTAATGCATTCTGCCAGTTTTTTCAGCGGCATATTGAGTGATTTCTTCATCGTTTCTGGCAAGCTATCTCCCGGCAAAATTTGGCTAAAACCACATCCATTGCCGCTTCGTATGAGCACAGCATAAGTGCCGCAAATAAACTCATCAACAAGGCACTCCTCCGGTATTCCTTCAATTAAGGCATCATATAATTCCCACATTTTTTCAACCCTTCTCCTTATCCCAGATTAAGAAAATTTGATTCCTTATATCCGGCACCCAACCGCTATAAGACAAACTTCAGAGGATAAACTCTTTCTCCATACCTCAACTGCTGTCGAATTCCCAGCATGATAGTATCCAGTTTTTCAATGTCCTTCAGACTTTCTATTTCTTCGTCCGAAGTTTCCATGATTTTATGAATGCCACCGTTTTTTATTACAATACGCTTATCAGCACTCAAAGCAAGCAGTGGATCATGAGTAGAAATCAATACAATTTTTTCATTTTCCGTTAACAAGCTAATTGCCTGTTTCCTATCAATGCCGGCGTTTTCGATTTCGTCAATCAGGACAATGGGCGAAGCACTCATATAGGCCGCATCGGCAATCATCAATGCACGGGATTGCCCGCCTGAGAGCTGTGTCACTTTAGTATCCATGGTGAATTTTTCACCAGCTAGTTCATTGGCACAGACAAAACATTGTTTTATCACCTGTTCGGCATTCTCGCACAGACGACTTTTCGCATGCATTGCCAGAAATTCTGCGACATTCAGATCCATAACGAAATTCATATTTTGCGATAACTGCGCCACCATTTTATTGCCCATATCAAATCGTTCTTCATCGCTCAACGGGTGATCATTAATCAATATTTGGCGTCTGGTCGGTGTATCGCATTGAGCTAAACACTCGATGTCGCCCAACAGACGGCTTTTCCCTGAACCCGTGGGACCTACAATACTAATAACCTCACCGACCGCCATCGTCAGCGACACATTCTCCGCTTCCCCTTGTTTATTTCTCCCGCCTATGATTGTAATATTTTGTACTTTTTCCCGCTCTTCCCGGTGATTTACCAGCGTTGCCATGAATTTTACTAATTCTTCAGTTAAGCTGAATACATCAAGTCCAAACTCCTCCAGTTGCTCTGGCAATATTTTTTCTAGCGCCTGAGATACCATGAGATTTTTCTGCAGATCCTGCAAATTATAATTTATAAAAAAATCCTGCACGACCGGATAGTTCTTGATGATTTCGGCAATCGTCTTATCTTTAATGATCTCTCTAATTTTTACATTTTGCGCCATATTTTCACCTGAATTCCATCTTTTTCAGCATTCCCATTTGGTAGGTTTCACCAATCCGCGTTTCTCCGGTACAGTAGGCGCATACTGAAGCAGGCATTGAGAAACGCAAACGGCGATTTCTCACCGTAGTAATATCTGCAGCATTTTTAACATGTTTGCTCAGCATGAACGCCCCTTGACCGGTAATTCCGTTTACAAACAGAATATTGGCGCCGGGGTTGACTTGCCGGACATTGAACATAAACACTTCCCGTTCAGCCTGCGAGACGATATCCCCCTTAGTAATCAAAACAATATCCGCCAGTTTCAGCATAGGCCCAATTTTACGGGGAGTATTAATTCCAGAAAGATTATCAATAACACAAATGGCAAGGACTCCCTGAATATGTGGAGAGCAGCGATTGCACAGACCGGCGCTTTCGCTAATCAGTATATCCAGGCCGGCACGATTTCCCCACTCAACAGCGTCTTCAATATTGCTGATAAAAAAATGATCCGGACAGAATTTTCCGGAAAATCCCACTTGAACTTGTACGCCATATTCTTTATAACGAAGTTGATCAAAAGAAGTCAGGCAGTCAAATTTTATAACACCGACCTCTTGGCTACTTTCTCTAAGACAATCAATCAGTCTGAGAATTACTGAAGTTTTACCAGAAGAAGGCGCCCCTGATACCGTAATAAGTTTCATATCTCTCCCCCCCAAAAACTCGATTACCTGACTGGCATACCATTCCCAGCAGGATTAACACCATGTGTTATCAATATATATACTTGCGTTTTCTTCCTTACAAAACATGATACTATTAAATATAATATAAATCAATATATGATATGTTAATTTGTTTTAATTTGTTTATGTTGTTTTTTGTTCCAAAACTTTAAAGTTTCCCGCCCATTTCGGTAAAGGATTGACCCATAAATCTTCTATAGAAATCATCAGCAAGTGCCGTCATATCGATATCAGCAAACTTATCAGGATAAATTGTTTTGGCAATCCAAACAATTCCCAGCACACAGTGCGGTGCGGGAAAATCCCACCAGCCTATATTGGAAGGAAAAGCATAGACCTGTCTTTGCTCAACGGCTTTTAAGGTACTAAATTTGGTATTGTCAAAGATTGCGCTCGTTCCACTGGCCCCCGCTGCAGGTCCGAGGATAATTACATCCGGATTCCATTGAATAATCCGTTCTGGCGATACCATCGGCCAGCGAGCTTTCAAATCGGTCGCCACATTTTCAGCCCCTGCTGCCTTCAGCATGTGTGTCTGCAGCATGTCGCCTGAAGCTACTGTAAGATTAGCCCCGCCCTCTAAATACAAAACGTTAGGTCGCTTATCTGCCGGCACATCACCCACTCTGTTCTCAACCATACCCAATAGCTCCACACAGGCATTAATGTATTCCTCGCCCTTGTCGCCACAATCTAGAACTTTAGCCATCAATCTAACTGCCGCAAAGCTTTCCTCTATGGTTTCACCTTTTATGGCCACCACCGTCAAACCAGCATCTTCGAACTGTCGCAGTGCGGAACCGTCCAGAGCTACTTCGCAAAAAATAACCTGCGGTTTCAAAGCCAACAGTGTTTCAATATTTGCTGTATGATTCCGTTCCATGCCATAACCTGACATTTTATTTTTTTCCTTTAAAGCCATCGCCTGATTAAGCCTGCTGCCCAGAAATACATTTCCTACCAGCTTGTCCTGCTGTCCCAGGGCATACACAATATATGCCCCGATATGAGTGTTCATGGCGGAAATCCGTTGAATATCACGGGGAACCCTTACCTGTCGACCC
This sequence comes from Sporomusa sp. 246TCP1, assembly GCF_057319775.1. Lineage (NCBI taxonomy): Bacteria > Bacillati > Bacillota > Negativicutes > Selenomonadales > Sporomusaceae > Sporomusa > Sporomusa sp. 246TCP1. Next base: position 4,852,562 of record NZ_CM170492.1, read on the forward strand.
AGTTGGTCGGTCACGGTAATTGTCTGAATATCTAGATTCTGCGTGTTTTGGGATACTTCCATTGTTTTTGAGTATACTGCTACTAATAGTAACAATAGGCCAAAGCTCACAAGTATAACACATTTTTTCACTACCTATTACTCCCATTCACAGACTATTCGTTTCCACCCTTACTCAACTCGATACTAGTCGCGAGAAACAGGAACACCAACTTTGGTTTCACTGTCTCATCCGTGCGTCAGCAACAAGCAAACATTAACTAATCATAACAAAATTAACTTGCCACTTAATAATGATATGATTTGTTTTATTTCGTTTTATTTGGTTGAAGTATTGATTCTGCACACCAAAGAAGAATCCTGCAACCTTTAAAAAAATATTTATATTGAAGTTTCCTCAATACCGATCCTTGAGGCCAATAACCCTCTTGACGCAAAGGTTGGGGAGAAACAACCGGACGTTCTTTTTGCTGCCCTCCGCTTACACCTAAAAAAGTAGTTCTTAACTTCTTGGGCTAACTTCTACTTACATTTCCGCTGTTTAACTGGGGCATATATTAATCGGTATTTGTTTTTCTGCATACAATCGACAGACTTTAATTAGGGCCCCAATCAATTCCCACTGTATCATGGATTATCGGTAGTAATCTTGTAAAAGTAATAAGCCGCGCACCCGAAGGTAAACGGCATACACAAATACCACCCTCGTTTTTCCAGAAAACTTCATAATAGCGGAGCCATCGTGCCCTTTTTTTATGCGAAATAAAAAGCCGTACCCCGAAGGATACGACTCACCCCAACTACTACTGTGAGTACTATGCAAGTAATAATTGATATGTTTCTAAAAATGCCAAAATCCCCGGAAAACGCCAGTGGTTTATTCATTCCCCTTCAATAAACCACTTACCATCATCACAAAATAAAAACACCTGTTTCCCAGCAATCCGGCAGGTATATCGCATACCCATGCCGCCAGCTTTTAGCGATGCTGCTTGACGAACTTCATAAACTTTATCAATATCCCACTTTCGGCCATCTGCCCAGTGAAGGATGGTCAGTTTAACTATTCCGTTTGTGTTATGTTCGGCAGTGATGGCAACGAATATTTTTGTTTTGCTAGGTGCATCAGTTGTACGCATAAGGAACCTCCTTACAGAACATTTGTTTGCGCTTATTATAGAACAAATGTTTGTAGATGTAAATAGGAGGGTACTGGAAAAGGGTCGCCCACCCCTAAGGACAGGCGACTTGGCACAACCGATATCTAAGCGGGCCGCACTTTAGATTTAGTTGTGGATTTTACTACGCTCGAACTATGTTAGCAAACCGTGCTGCAGTCATCATTGAAGCAAAAAAATAGTAAAAGTATTATAATGATGATTATAAAACAGCTACTATCACGACCTCCACCGAAATTACCAAATCCCATATAGCATGCCTCCTTCATTACGTATTAGGGACATTACATACTATGCTATACAGGATGGGTTTGCTCCGGGAACATTAAAATAAAAAGCCGCATCCTGGAAGATGCAGCGAATTGTAGTACATTATGTTAATGCCCATGCACTCTCTTTAGCGAAAAAACCTCTACTCAATGAGCAACGGGCTACATTTAAATTACTGTGCGGTAATTGTACCGACGCCAGAGGTGTTGCTTATGGTTTAAACATTATCCGAATTGATTATAGCAAAAATACCATAAATAACTGATACAAATATAATAACTACAACCTTGAACAGATCCGGGCTATCAAATGACACTCTAACCTCCCCCTCTGCGCTTTATATATTATATGAATCTGCCTCCAGGTTAGTTTATAAAAAAGCCGCCCGCCAGGACAAACCCGACAGGCGGCATATAACTAAAAATACCGGTCACCGATCTTCAAGCAATCTGTATACTGCCACATATAACCTCTAATATCGTCTGAGTCACTCCACTGAGCATCCACACGGCACAACCCAGGGACCGCCAATCGACGTAATCAGTCAGCCAAGAGTATGAGGCGTAAACCCACAATCCAGGCCGACATGTTGAATAAACACCCGGCACATTTCGGTAATTTCTGCCGGAATAAAAGCGAATCCCTTGGTTTTGGCTTTGCTTTGTCACTCATAGCTTCGCCTCCTGAAAAAGAGCCATAAGGCTCTATTTATTAATTTTTTCTGATAGCATTCGCTGGTACTCATTTAATAGCACGTCAAGCATTTGGCTTGCCCGGACAACTTCTGGATCAGTTAATGTTTTCTTTAGAGCAACTTCATTCATCTTACTGCGTAGTTTTTCAATCATTTCCTGAAGTTCAACTAGTTCAGCCATATTATCTTCCTTTCATTCTTGGATAACTACATTGTTCCCAAGAGTGAAGGGATATATAGCATAAAATTACCACCAGCGGCTTGCCATTGCCCGTTTTGGGACATGAAAAAAGACCAGCATTTTCGCCGGTCTTTCTATCTATGTTATGTTAACTTCGATGGGTATCGTCTCTATGCCTAGAGTACCACTTTGTCAAATCGATTCTAAGGGGTTACTGCTTTTTGTAACTTAATTTTGTTATTGGAAGCCACTAATTCATTGTCTATTTGAGTAGTTGATTTCTTTTTTGCTGGCATCTTACTACCCTTGCTTTTACTACCACCATTAAGCTTGCTATGCACTGTGACTAGCTTTCCACGCGTCTTATCGCTATTCTGATCACACGGCAGCTTCTTCTCAAACTCTTGCCTGATCGTGGCCTTATCGCTAACCTCTGAATTAAACGGCCATATCTCTGTACCGCAGTCCGGGCAGCATGGATAAGCATCCTTCTTGTAATATATCATACTAGACTGACAGCTAGGCACTGGGCAAAGCATGTCCCTGGGTACAAAATTATTTCTTAACTCCTTACAGTCCTTGCATCATTTATGTTCTGCATGATTAGCACTCCAATAGATACAATTGCCACAACTCTTATTCATGTGTACCCCACCCCATAATATATAAAAAGCCAATTAGGGCAGACTAGCTGCCCTTTATATTATTGTTCTGACCTTATTCTACGGGTTGACCAACCCATTAGATCATAGACAATTCAATACGAAAAATATACTTCAACGAATTGCGCTAAGGCAAACGCTACCGCTGCTATTCCCCATCCCCCGCGAATGGCGCCACTCACATATAGACCAATCAACAATACACCAAGTATTACCCTTATTATCTTGTCAGTATTGCCTAAGTTTTTTCCAAAATCAAGGTGCATCAATCATTCCTCCTATTTGAATTACACCTATTATTCGCATAGCTAAAAAGTCTATTCGACTACCCCTTATGATAGAATCTGGCTATCCCACTCCCAAAGCCGCTGCCGTCCTTGAGCCGATATCGGATCAATCGGACGCACATTCTCTAATATCCATGCATAGCGGCCAGGCTGAAAGTCACCAAATTCTATTTCTTCTTTGCCATATACATCCCGCCATAGCACAATCTTATCCATGGTCATTTCTTCGCAATCAGTCAACTCCGCTATGGCAATCACAGCACCAAGGAGTAAATTATTACGGTTTCCGTATCCTAGATTATCAAGAGTATTCCTGATTGGATCTACAAGAGATAAATTCCAAAGTTTACATGCAAGTAATAAGTAAACAGCATAAAAGCAAACGGTCATTCCTGTCATGATTTAAATTTTGGTAAGCTAATGTTCTCTATTAGCATCACCCGCACCACCATCCTTCTCATTCTTCCATATACAGGCTTTATCACAAGTCTCACGGCTCTTACACTCTATACAACAACACAAGGCTGCATACAAAGGATAGATTACCGGACAGTTACCTTTCATATTGTCCCCCTATTGTATAAATTCTGTAATTAATTAAAAACTAAACTTATCTCAATGCCGTGAGGAGCGAAGTCTTTTGAGTAATAATTTGATTATGTGGTCAATGTTTTTAACTGCTTGGCTAACTCTTTTCTTTATGAATAAAGACGAAATTAAGAAATGGTTCCCTGTTGGCTTGGCCGCTATTGTTGCAACGACAATCATACATGACGTTGGAACTACTTTAGGATTTTGGGCTACAATCCAACCAATTTTTCCGTTCAGTCAAATGCTACCTTATTATTACGGCACAATGCCTGTCTTAACAATATGGGTTTTCAAATTTACTTACGGGCGATTTTGGTTGTATATGCTTGTAAATCTAGTACTGGATATAGGTTTCAATTTTTTCTTATTAAGCTATTTTTTACCAGTGAGAGGTATCTTTGAATTTAATATTAACCCTTTATTCTCCCTACCAATTACTCTAGGACACGCCGTAGTACTATATATCTATCAAATCTGGCAAGACGATGCTTTACTTAGTACCAGAGATATAAAAAATTACAAGTTACAGCCATCAGCAGCAAAACCATTGCCTAAAGACGATGATAGCAAGGATTAATGCCCTCTCTGGCTCAAAGGACGTGTGATCGCCCCCAATTTATTTGAAAAATTTCACCTGCCGTATTTCATCTCATCTCAGAAATACTAATTAGGGAGGTGTGGCTTCTTGAGCCAAAACATGATGATCGAACTAATGAATGGCATAATCAGCAACAAATTTTAAAGGACTATAGAAATAAAAAAGTATCAACTAATACCTCGGACGATACAGATAAAAAAACACAGTTAACTGTTGGTAGCGATTGCCACCTTTTATTTTCCCCTCAAACTGTCCACTCCCCCTTATTTGTCTTGGTTAGGGCTGGTTACTAATATCCCCGTTCATCCTTAAGCTCATTAATCAAGTCGTATACTGCTCAAAGCTCATGATATCGAAATCGTATGTATCTGGGTCATAGCCTAGTTGCTCAAGCAGATTAGTGGCAAACTCAATCATTTTTCCTGTTGGTCTACCCAAACCAATCCCTCCTCATCCTACTCCCAAAGCCGCTGCATACCCTTAGCTGACATCGGCTCTGTCGGACGTTGGTTAGTATCCAAGCGTAGCGACCAGGCTGAAAATCACCAAATGTTATTTCTTCCTGACCACTACCCGCCGTACGAGTTGTGGACGGTATTTCCCGTCCTTCTTAACCCGTTTGTATGCTTGATTAAGATTGCTTGGGGTAAAGATTTCCTCCAGCATTTCACCTTCGAGTCTGTCGGCATTGGTGATGTTGTTTTCAGTAGCAAACCCAGCCGTGAAAAGGGGTAGATAGAAACATTGATGCCTTCAGGAGCTTGTCCTAAAACATCCTTGATTAAATTCAGTCCACGCTTGACGCTCACACCGAACGTGATCATGATGGACAAGCGCATATTAATATTGGATATGCCCTACCGCAAATATTGTCTGACCACAAATAAAAGCCGGGAACAGTTCCAATTTCAATGTCTAACGACCTAACTACCGTCCATGTAAATGGTGTAAAAACATCCGGTATGGCTTCTCCAATATTCGTATTAACCCAGAGGAAGTCTCCGGTAAGACTATCGTTTATTTCATATGTATCCATATTGCCTGCTTGCAAGGTCGTAACGGGCCGTGATTGCAGTATGTATAGCTTTTTCTCTAGCTACTGCCCATCAATATCCTGAGGACAGTTAAACTCGCTTTCAAGCCTGTCCGCTAATTTATATAACGTAACCGCATAGGGAGAAAACCTCGTGGGGCATCGTACTTTCCGTTAGGCCGTATGAATGCAAAAGACTTAGCATTAGCTTCGCCAGATACAAGCTGTTCCCCTAATCCGAATACGTAATTTCCAATCATGTTGACACGGCTGCCTGTAATGGGATCAGCCGTAAATAGTACCCCGGAAATCTCAGACTGTACCATAAGCTGAACTACGACAGCAATCTGATGCGTTTCAGCCATTCCTTGAATAGAACTGTATGCTTTTACCCGCTCTGAAAGCCTCGAATGGTAAACGATATGTATGGCATCAAAGACTTCCTCATCCGTTTTCCTGTTAAGAACTGTTTCAAATTCTCCGGCAAAAGAAGCCTGCGCGGAATCTTCGCTTAAGGCGGATGACCGTACAGCAAATCTTGCATCGGACTATTTCGCTCTTAGTGAGTTTATATTTGCTTGTATCTTTACCGCCGCTTCGTTATTTAGCTTATCCTCTCTAAACGCAGAAGGGCGAATACAAAGCCTTCTGGTACAGGGTATCCGGCTTGATACATCGAGGCAAGCATACTGCCCTTCCCACCCAGCCGAACTCCTGAGTTCCGGCGTTAGTTCTTCAAAGCCAACAACCATTTTCATCAGATATACTCCTCTTTTCCGCACCAATAAGGTTATCAGATATAGTTTTTTCCTCTATCTGTTCTAATGTAGGGATGCGAACTATACTCTTTTAACGCCACAACATTATTGCTGACTAAAATGGGAATATCTCGGGTTACCTATTCTATACTCCAGTTCCACCATCTGATATCAAGTAGACTGTCTATTACTTCTTCACTAAACCGTGCCTTGATAATCGTAGCTGGGTTTCCGCCAACGATTGTGTATGGAGGAACATCTTTGGTAACAACTGACTTCGCGGCAATAATAGCTCCATCGCCAACCTTAACTCCCGGCATGATAACAGACTCCATACCTATCCAAACGTCATTACCGATTACGGTATCACCCTTTCTCGGAATACGGGCTTCCCAGCCACTACCAAAGATGGCAAAAGGGTACGTAGTAAATGCATTCATCTTGTGATTGGCACCATTCATATAAACTTCACTCCCGTTGCAATGGCGCAAAACTTTCCTATGACAAATTTATCTCCAAAAAAATCGGTACAATACGTTTTTTTCTTCGAACTGTTCAGGGTGCTCTGAATCATCGTAATAGGTGTAATCCCCAACAATTATGTTGGGATTTTTTATTACTGCTTTCAAAAAACAGACTCTTTTATGTCCTTCCATTGGAAATGGATTGTCTGGAGCTGGCCCATACTTATGAGTTATTATCAGTTTCGTCCCCCTACCGTTTGGTTAGCTCTGCCAACTTATTGACAGTATTCCAGTTCCTCACCGTCAGCGGAACTTTGAGTCTTTTCTCCAAAAAATTAGTCGTTAGAAGGGTTTCTCGTATATTCTCTTGATACAACACATAAATGTCCTTATCTTTGTATGGATTTCATCGTTCCCAATGTCGCATGAGAGGAGTCCGTCAATAGCCTCTTGCGTAGGCTTAGCAGCGAGAAACGCGACATTAAGACCTGGCAAGACATCAAACGGACAGTTTTTTAGTAGTAACTCTAGCTTGATTCCTCTTAGTAAAGCAAATGGAAGTGGTCATTTGGGGCTCCGCTCTTTAGCTCTATTCGTATTCTCAGCAACTCTGAACTTGACGATCTTCCTTATAAGTTCATAAGGCAGCGGTTTGCTTAAAGGAAACTGTACCGACCCTTTTGCCCCCTTATATTCCGAAAGTTCTTGCTTAAATGCTTCAATTCCGCTAGGGCTTGGATAAAACCCAATATGATTTTTATGAGCCGCAAAATGCACCAGATTTCCGTGCAGCACGAATGTAGGCATTTGCCAGCTTATCTTTTCCTCTGAATCCGGTGCAGCATCTTTTATCACTTTTCTCAAGGTTTTAAGCATTTCCTGAACTTCGAGAGAAAATTGGGAAATATATTCATCAATTGATTTTACTGTTGTCTTGGTTTCTTCCATGATATCCTCCCGAAAGCAACATAAATGTTTTACGCTATTTTTACGCTTTATTTTATCCTTGATTTCTGCCAAGGCTTAAAAACAGATATCTCTATCAAAAATAGCGTCAATACAATTTGAACATTAACTACTAGCTGCCGTAATGCGCCATTGCTCCCTCACTTTCTAGAATAGCTACGTTTGCCATCATGAGCTTATCTACAACAAATATGTCGATTACTGTTTGAACTACAAAGCAACCGAACTCAGCATTCCGCCGAAAAATAGTGTGACCAAAATAATGTGCGCTGTTTTCAGTCATTTCATGCCAGCCGCTCCTAGCATTCTCATATACCTATCCACCTCTGAACCTTAGCGGTGTCTAGTAATATAGAATTCCCGCACAGTAGATAGATTAACCTTTAACCGGAGAAACGTCGAAGCATACACCTCACTTCTGTCCTACATAACTGGGCACAAAATATCGGATGTACATTTTAAAACTCTGGTATCCTATATCCACAGGGAGGTCATAACACATGGGGTTACTTGAAAGAATGAATGAAGCCTTGCGATATATCGAAGAAAACCTGGTTAGTGATATTGATATAAAAGAAGTTGCTAGGCTCGCTTATTGCTCAGAATACCATTTCAAGCGCGTGTTTTCTTTTCTGGCAGGCATTACGCTATCGGAATATATTCGGCGCAGGAGACTTACTCTTGCAGCACTTGAGCTTATCAACAATGATGTAAAGGTCATTGATATTGCGATTAAGTACGGCTATACTTCACCTGATTCGTTTACAAGAGCTTTCCAAAGCATGCATGGACTAACACCTTCAGAAGCAAGAACTAATGGTCAAGCACTAAAAGCCTATCCCCGTATGACCTTCCAACTAACCATTAAAGGAGGAACTGAAATGAATTATCGGATTGTAGAAAAAGATGCCTTCCATATTGTAGGTATTAAGAAAAGAGTTCCTATCGTTTTTAACGGAGTTAATCCTGAGATTACCGCTATGTGGCAGTCGTTAAATAGCGAAATGATAAGTCTGCTGAAAAGCCTTTCTAACGTCGAACCGCTAGGATTAATCAGTGCATCTGCTAACTTCTCAACAGAACGAATGGAAGAAAAGGGTGAGCTTGACCACTATATCGGCGTTGCAACAACAAAAGAAGGCCTAGATAACCTGACAATACTTGAAGTGCCCGCTTTAACATGGGGCGTATTCGAAGCTATCGGCCCATTTCCTGCTACGCTCCAGGATGTCTGGGGACGTATCTATTCGGAATGGCTCTCCTCATCAAATTACGAGGTGGTACAAGGACCAGAAATTTTATGGAATGAGCATAAAGATGTAACCTCGCCGAACTTTAAGAGTGAAATATGGATACCAATTGTAAAAAAGCTGTAAGCTAATAAAGGAACGGCCTCTCCCACTGCCATTTTGCACGGGGATTGAGGCCGTTTTCTTATACGTGATCCATCAGCTCGGTGATAACATCAAAGGAGTAAAACTTCTGTGTTCGCTACATATTATTGTAAGACGCGAACTGAGACAAAAGAGTGTACTACGATGGAAAATCAGAAAATTTATACCTTCTTAATGTTCACAGGCAACGCTGAAGCGGCGATGAAACTTTACACCTCTTGCTTTGACCAGTCAGAGATCATAAATATTACTCGATATGGGGCAAACGAGGCTGGCAAAGAGGGAACGGTCTTCCAGGCTATGTTTTCGCTACATGGACAGGTCTTTATGTGTATAGACAGCTATGTCGAGCATGCGTTCACGTTTACTCCTGCTATTTCGCTATATGTTAAATGCTATACAGAAGACGAGATTGACCGGGTTTTTAAATCGTTATCTCAAGATGGCAAAGTATTAATGCCATTGGCTGCTTATCCTTTTAGTGAAAAGTTCGGCTGGCTTGAAGATAAATATGGGGTTTCGTGGTAATTAACGCTTGAAAAGTCGTAAGAGAAGTGCTACTAAAAGCCCTACACCTAACTTCAAGGATTGCAAAAACGGAACATCGGAGATGTGGGATATGAAGCTCAATAGAATAGATCATGTGAGTATAAACGTAAATGATCTTTCAGAGGCTAAAGCGTTTTTTCTTGATTTTGGACTTCAAGTGCAAGAGGAATGGGAATTGGAAGGAGAGAAGTTGAACCGAATAGTTGGGCTTAATGACATTAAAGTAGCCTGTGTAGGATTAGGGATACCAGATGGTCAGGCATGGAGAGAAAGAAAAAGAAGCAGAAAAACCCTTGCTGCGTCAGCGAATTTCCTCTGAGGCTTTGTTTCTGTATTCTTGTACTTCGGCGGTTAATTTGTAGTAATTCTTTTTTAACACAGCAAGATACTCATTCATAACCTTTGAAAAACTACCTTTATTAGCATCGAAGCCAATTTCCAAATACGTTTTCTTGGCCTCGGGAATCATCTGCTTCGTATCGTAGCTAAAAAGAGGCGTATTATTAGCGCCGTACATGGCAAAAACCGTATACCGCCTAAGAAGTTGTTTCATGTCTTCTACTTTGGCTGAATTTCCATAGTCCTTGATATACCGTTCTTGTTCCTGCGCCCGCTTGATTATTTCACTCCAGCTTATCATTAGTGCCGCATCTTTAATCGGGGTTTTGTCTGATTCTACAGCCATAATATCAATGTATGCGGTAATGTCTTGGGTAACAGCATTATGGTATTTCTTATAAGCCGAGTAGTCGATTACGGGGAAATACATTCCTTCGGCTGTTTCAATCTTAAAGCCGCTGCTCTGGGCATCAAATAATAAATCTTTAGTTTCTTGATTTTCGATACTACTAATAGCCTGACTTGTCAGGCCATTTTTATAGATTTTTGTCAAGGCTTTTTGGACTGCTTCACTGTCCCCAAACTTATCTTGCAACTTAGGCAGCTTCTCTTTCTGAACCTTTTCAAGTCCAATGATCATCGACGATGCGCTCGCCTGGGATATAGAGCCAATATTTTCGTCAATATACTTAATTATTTCCGGAACAGTGACATCTTTTTTCTGCAAGAGTGCATTGTAGTTATACATAACGGCTTTTTCTGTAGCTACCGCGTCCTGTCCAACCTGTTGTTTAGCAGATTCCGGGGGTGGAGTAACCCCTTTGTTAGCGCAGCCACTTACAGCTAAGAGCATTATGACGATCAGATAGATACTTGTTATCTTTTTAATCATACTCACCCTTCATACAGAATTTGAGCATTCGCTATTGCATAGGATTTGCTTTTATATTTTATGTTATAGAGTGTCTTTTCTTATTTTTAGGCATCTATCAGCATAATTGGTATCAAACATGGATGACATTTGTTCTCCTAAAAGACGTTGCACCTTCGGACGGTGCCGTGCCTTTTACATATCCTACATTTTGTGAATCCAAAACATGCATTAGCAACAAAACCTACCACTTTATTTGGGTTAATGCAAATAGCGACACCGAGTTTGCTGGTAAAAGTAGATTTTATATAGCCGTTAAATCGCTAGAAGGCACAAGCACGCTCCCCAAACTTTATGGGATTCACTCCAAATGCAAAGGAATATCACCACGAAATCTAAACGGCAACCGACATATTATCAAATTCAAAGTGCTCCTCTTGCTGATATATTGTTCGGTTTACTACAACCCAATACCATTATTAGTGTGCCTGAGCAAGTGCAAAATATCGGTACATCTTCTTTCCACTATTTCTGGTGCACAGAAATTAATCTTCTTAGCGCCTGAATAGTCTTAGGGGATATTGGTAATACACGCAGTTTCTTAGTCTTACTGCATTCCTCGCGCACAACTAAGTGGGAATTATGAAATCGATATCCTTTACTCTAAGCTGAACCGCTTCATTTGGTCGTATACCACAATCAACCATTGTTAATACGAGGGCATAATCTCTTAGCCCTGTAAATGTTTAGCGATCCGGCAGCTTGATAAGTTCTCTAATAACGCTGTCTTGAATTTGAATAATCCGTGGAGTATACGTCTTAAACTTCAATCCAGCGGAAGGATTAGATTGAACTATTCCTTCCGAAAATAAATACTCAAAGAATTGTCTTAACGCCTGAAGGCTCTTGTTGTAATGACTTGCTTTTAATGGCTGTAAGAACCGCTTGATCGCCCTTGCCAAGTCTTTGGATCGGCTTCTGAATAATATCTTTTCGCCAGCTTGCCGCAAAAACCGCTCAATCGTTCTTGATAACATCAATCGTGTAGTGACTAACTTCAAGTTCTCTCTCTGCCAAAAACTCGAAAATCAATAATCTTGTTTCTGTACCCTCTAGATTATCAACTGCCATTTAATCTGCCTCCTCTTAATTAGGAGGAAAAGATTCAAGCCGGCGTAGCTCAGTGGGAGAGTTCCGGCTTCCCAAACCCAATAAAATTCGTCCTTAGGTCGCCGGTAAATTCAACAGTTTTACCCGCGACCCAAGGGGCTTTTTCCGCAAAAAAAAATGAAGAATGACGTGGGCTTTAAACCCGCGTCATTCTTCATTTTACTGGAGCGGGCAACGAGATTCGAACTCGCGACCCACGGCTTGGGAATGCGATTCCCGCAAGACGGCGCAACCAGCAGCCCCAGTAAAATCAATACTTGTGGAATTCTATAAATGGCTTATTCCGGGTAAAAATGGCTATAAATTGCACACCTCTGCACACCGATTGCACACCTAAAATGTAATGCGTGTCGCACTTGTTTTTTATAGCCGAGCTACTGGCTACCGAAGTCGCTCAGCGATATATCGAGGTCCGGCGTATTATGTTGGAAGAATTAAAACAGCACACCAATCCAGGAACGATGGTTATAAAATAAAAATAAGCCCCCGGCCAGCGCCGAAGTCTATAAAATATTTATCTACTTCTACTGCAAAAAGTATTTATAACGTCGTTTTGTATTGCAAAACATGGACAAACTGCTTTACTTATGCCCAAATGTACACTTATTGCAGTACAAAACACTGTAATGAGTTTCTGCAGGAGAACCAATATTTAATTTATTTCATTCCAAATTCTACTATGCCAGATCCTGGTGTTACTATTGATAGTTTCTCATTATTCAATATTTTATGCAACATTTCTGTATTACTATTCTTATTAAACGCACTGAATACTAATTTAGATTGTTTCATTTCTGCATATATTTCAAAAATGCGTTCTATATCCTGCATAGATAATCTTTCTATCTCATAACTATCATCACCTCGAGAAATACTGTACATATTTAAATGATTTCTATCAAATACGTCTTTGTACGATAGTTGAACTAACGTGCCCACTCTATATCTTATATTTTTCTCGTTTTCATCATTAAAATTTCTTATTAAATCGTTACAAATTTCTATTTCAAAGTTACTTATATCGTTAATAGGTCTCTTTTCAATTTCAAGCAATCCTCCATCTCCTCCGCCGCCAGAACCGGACGGTCCATCTCCACCAGCATCATCTGAGCCACCCCCAATTCCACCAGCAGCACTATTTCCATTTCCGTCCCCATATACTAATTCATCTGATTTAAATTCTCTCGTTAGAGAAATTAGATTTATTTTAGCTATAACGTTTTCTTTTGTTCCAACATTAACTTTCTGAAGATAATACACACCCTCAGTAGGTATAAAATATGTTCTGCGTTTTCCTTCTAATTCATTAATTGTATCAACGCGTAAAACTTGAATAACTGAGATGTTGACATCAAGAATTCCGCCACCTGTGTTATAAAAAAATAATATTGGCAATCGCGTAGATTGCATATTTTTATTCATATTAGGTTCATAGATTACATCACAAGTAATAATAGGAGAATTTTGCATCATTGCTACAACGGATTGTAGTTTAGTATACTGCACCGTATAATATCCAATTACAAAGGTAATTGTTAATCCAAAAATAGCGCTCCAAAATTGCCATTTTTTCCAAAATTTCTTTTTAGCTAATTTAAACAAGTTATTCTCATTAATCACCCGCTCACTCCCTTTTCAGTTCCCACTTCCTGCCATCAAGACAACTTAAATAATGTCTTGATGGTAATCCTCATAAGGCTCTATATTTCTTGATTTCGATTTTCCCAGATCTCATATGATAATTGCTCAATGATTTCTTCATAACTCCAATCAGGCGAAATTATGGGAGTTCTGTATATAAATCCGAATGTCCTTTCATCTAACACTTCACTGCATTGTTTCAAAAAATTATCAGGTTTATCAGCAATTATAGCAACCAAATTACGATATTTGAAATTCAGATCGCCATTATAACGCCATTCTCTTTCCCACATAAAGTCATTTTTTTGATTAACTATATTAATTAAAGAATAATATTGTATAATTTCCCTATAATATTTTTCTTTAGACTTAAGTACTATATATTTTGAAATATCTTCAAATTGCTTCCTAAATTGTGCTAAAAGATAGTCTCTAAACTCAGTACCCTCAGTATTAATATAAATAGCGGGATTTGCGCCTTTTTGTAGTAATTGATCTTTCCAAAAGACTAGCCCGTAAGGTTTTAGCTCTATTTTTCTTTTAGGAATTTTACGGGTTAGGTTTTTTATTAAATGCAAAGGGGTTTCCGTAAGACATACAGTATTAAACTTATCTGCCAATATTCCGTTAAAATTGTTCAGTTTATATTGAAAAAGACAATGGGGATTTTTTGCTTCTATACATGAATGCTTCAGAATATTAATTAAGTTTTCATTAGCTAAATTACCATTTTCACTATCTCTGGTCAAATGTATTAAAAAGCGAGATATATCGTCTCTTTTTTTAGGGTCAATTTCTTTCACACAAATCCTCTCCTTTTAACATATTTTTGTAATATATTCTACTCAAGTATTATTATTCCTTTAGAAAACAAAAACCGCACCCCGGAAGGATGCGGCTAAAAGTTAATAATACTTATGAGAACGAATAAATAGTTTTCCTTAATCGAAGCTTTATGCTCTATCAGTTGCAATTTTCCAAATATAGGATTTAAATTGCCGCTAACACATTATCTAGCTCTCCAACTGTTAATCCTGTTTCATTTAAAATTTCTTTTATAGCTTTTGCCGCCATAGATTTTCTAAAGTTTAATTGCTCTGTTGGCCAGTTTCGGTCAGAATTATATTGTTCATAAACTTCCGGTATAATATGTAAATAAAGATTAAGAACCAAATCTTTATAGTAACAAAAAAGCCACCCACCAGGCGAACCCCGGCAGGCGACTAATAGATTATCGCGTAAGTAAATATGCACCGGCAGCAGTACCAATAATACACAAAGTCCGCTCCTTTTTACGGGCGGATTTTTCTTTGTCCATTTCCTTTTTATGCACCTGGGCCTGTTTCTCCAACTCCTGATTCGCAATCAACCTAGCCTGAGCGTTTGCCATATCGGTAACATCAATCCGAGCTGTCGTCGTCTGAGACATTCGCAGCTCTCCATTCTCCCCCAGCTTGATTGCCGGCTGCCCGGTCTGATTCGGTACTTCTACTTCCTGGCCATTCACAATAGCAATAACCTTGCCCTCGCGCTCCACAAACTGCAATACTGCTCCCTGAGTACTAGGAGCCTGAACGGCCACTTCCCGAACTGTTTCTGTGTCGGTGTTAATTACCTGCGGCGGCAGCGTGATTGTTTGTACCTGTGGATTTACAGATTTCTGCGCCTGATCGATTATATGTTGCTTCCACTGTTGGTATTCCTGGTGGCCAAAATACAATAGGGCCAGCATAGCGGCCAGCCCTATCAGGTATTTCCAGTTTGATTTTAAGAAAGTAATAGCATTCTGTTTGACTCCGTCAATGTTCATGACGCCACCAGCCAATCCGTTACGCCGCGAGCAATTGCGGCCGCAAATTTTCGTTTTCCTTCGTAGCTAGCTAATATGGCTTCTTCTGCGGGGTTCGAAATAAACGCCAGTTCCACCAGGACTGCCGGCGCATCCGTGTGGATCAAAACATACAGACCAGCCTCCTTGTCCACATCGCCATCGCTCCAATCAGACCGCACCGGCAATTGCGGATAATCCCCGGCCATTTGTGCCATGATGAGTGTGGCCAGATTGTCAGCCTGGGTATATCCCCGGCTCGTGAATATCTCCATGCCGGTTGATGTCTCATTGAAAGAGTTACAATGGATGCTCACCACGGCATCAGCGCCCCAGTCATTGGCCTGGTCACAAATGTCCTGTAGGCTATCAGATTGATACACCTTTACTTCGCATCCTGCGGCGCGCAAATATTGAGCAACCATGGCGCCGACATCGGCGGTTACATCACTTTCGCGCAGTCCAGACGGTCCGACAGCTCCTGGATCTGGATTGCCTTCCGGCGCATGGCCGGGGTTAATAAAGATTTTAGTCATTGATTTTTACCCCCTTCTCATCTCTCAATTGGACTAACTTTTCTCGAATAAATAAGGGTATGTATTTTCCATACCCCATGCGATCAACATTCTCGCAAATGCTTAATCCCTCCATACCGGAATAACCGAAAATGGCCATACTGCGGAACATGTGGTCTAAGCTCATGGCATTGTCGAGAATGTTAGCAAAGGCAACAACCGCAAGAATGATAATTTTTCTACCAAGTCCTTGAAAACCGCGCTGACTAGATAAAACCTCATTTTTATATGCAGCCGCCATACCAGTTGCATAATCAATAATGATCAATGCAAGCAATGCTTTTATTGGTGTATCAACACCACCAACTGCCCATGAAAAAACCGCGCCTACAGTCGAAAACACGGCCATGACGCGGAGTTCTGTTTGTGTATACTCTATAATTGTCCCCACCCCCGATAAAATAAAATAACCGCATCTCAGCGGCATGGTTCGCGCGGCATATGCACTTTACCAACTCCTTTAATTTGTCAAAATTGACACCTTATTCTTTCTAATTTCCACTATAATGTAATAATAGGATGGTGATACAGAATGAACAATCCAAGACCATTAAGCACCAGCCCATTTCGCCGGGCCATAGCAATAGTTGTTTTAGCCCTCGTATCATATTACATGTACCAGTGGAGCGGAATCCTAATACCGTCAATATTAATGGGTATTTATTGCTTATGGCTAACCTCGTGTATCCTGCGCTTAACATGGATGTCTTCATTGTTTCCATTTTTTATTGTCTTAGCAATTCTCTGTATACTGCTTTCACCATTTACGCAGCACAGGGATACTGATTATGATTTTGAGCCTCGACATATGGAAAGAAGATAGGAGCCGGTAAACCGACTCCTATCTTCTTATTTAAATTGTTGTATGTCCCTAAATTCATTCCGGTATTTTTTCGGGATTGATTTTTCAGTTCGCTGGAGATTAGTACGCTGCTTCTGCATACGTTCATTAGCAACTTGCCGTGGAGATACTTTCAGCCTTTGCAATTCTTTCATGGCTTTTTGCTTTGCATTCGTGTCTTTATTGGCCTCAGCTTCAAGGTAATCGTCTATTGCATCGGCTACCTCATCACGAATTTTACGTTTCATACTCTTTTCAACCCAATCCCTGTCGGTAGCCATACTTTCACTAACGGGCATAAATCCTAGAACCTTTTGGACACGCTCATACATTTCCTCATACTTAGTTTTTACGCGTCCCCTTTCACCGCGAGTTTCACCGGCAGCGGCGACTAAGATATTTCCAATACCAGGAGATACGGCTTTCACAGCCTCAAATCCATTGCCGCGACTAATCTCTTTAGCTGTTTGATATATTGTACCAATAACAGGGCCAGCCATGTCTTTAATACTTGTTGGTACCGCGTCACCAATACCAGTTCGTTTAGACACATCTATACCATAGGCGGTATTGGACAATAGACCATACCAAGCCGTTTTTACCAAAGCTTGCCTGTATTCATCTTTACCAGCCCACTCAAACATTGCCTTTTTCGCTTCATCGTCCCAATCCCATCCAAACCAACCAAAGACCTCTTTAAATACGCTAAGCAATGGAATACCCCAAATACCAGATAACAACATGTAAGGAACCCAAAACTTCGCATTCTGTCCAATATCACCATGTTTAGCCAGATCAACCATTAACTCCATTTGCTTGATGGGGTATTTCTTGAATTGCAGCAACACCTGAGACACTGGTCCACCGCGCCTAAAAATGTTCGGGGCATCGTTAACCCCATATTCAAAGTTGGCCTTACGGTTAATATCCTTGGCATATTCAATAGCTTCTCCACGTGATTTACCTTGCTCAACAGCCTTTCGATAAGCACCCAACACAGCTGTTCGGCGCATAAGTAAATCACCATACCGGAATATAATTGTCGACCATTGGAATGCCTTTCCCATTTGACCGGCTTTTGAATAACCTGCAGTCTCCATAGATAGATTAGCATCAACATTGGCAGCTGCTAAGATTCTTCTGTCAGCAAGTGACAGCGCAAACGATGCAGCTAACCCCTGCCTAGCATGTTTATAGCTATCCATTGCACTAGCTACGTTAATAAACTGGGTTAATTGGAGCATTCCAGATGATACATTGAGCATTCCTAATTTAAGCACAGCAACAGCATTAGTAACGTTTGTTACTAATTGCAGTGCAGGTCTATCTCCGAAAAAAGCACCAAGCCATTTGTTAAAATACTTATTGCTATTTAAGCTGTTATTGATTGCATCCTCAATTTCAGTAGGCACGCCGTTAACATCGTTAATATACTCTTTGGTATAGTTGGCAAGACCTTGATATTCCTTATCGTACTGACCAAATAACCGTTCAAAGGTACTGATAGACTTTGATTTAAACGGGTCCATAGCGACATATCGGCTAACCATATTGAAGTAATGTTGATTTACCCAATCGAGGTCTTTCTCCCAACCGTTAGCCCCCTTTCTTTGCAGGAAGTTACCAACGAACCTATGCCGGTTCTTCATGTGGACTTTACCGTCAAGCCACTCTTTGGCATCATCAAGACTAATTTCCAGATCGTCAGAAACCTTTTGGCTCAACTTGAAATAGTTCATGTCGCCCATGATAGCCGCATTTACATCAGCACCCGGGAACCGGAATTGTTTTGGTTTAATCAATATTTCAATATGGGGGTTCGCTTTAACATACGTATTGGCATATTGAACAGCTTCCCGCATGGTTCGAGCTGAATAGAGCATATCTGCTCCTTCATTAGTTTTAGCCATAACAAACCAGTCATGAAAGAAGTGAGGAACATAGCCTTCGCGGTTAGCAATAGGCGGTGTCTGTGATCGATATTCTACCTCGTACCAATTTTCACCACGGGTTAAGCCGCTTGACTCAGGCATGGCGTGAATAGTACCTGTTTCTAGTCGTTCCTTTGTTATTTGCACATTAGGGTCTTGTCGGAGTGCCTCTAATTCCGACTTGGTTACTGTAACAACATGCTCAGTAATTTTAGGCTGTTTCCAGCTAACAAGATATTGGTCGCGTCCCTTTTCCGCAACAGACAAGATTTCAACAAATTTATTGTTTTTCAGTTCGGCAAGTTTTGCCACACTCATATTCTCTGATTTAGTTTCACTCCCTTGACGTATTTCATTAGCAAGCTTATAAGCATGTTGATAAGCAGTACGAATGGCGTGATATGCTCTTATAACATTGCCGTTATAACCGGCATCCTTCAATTCCTGAGTAGTGTAATTGTGTTGGCTTGCGTCACCATCAAGCAGGATTTTAAATAGTGATTTTTTGTTTTCCTTATCACCGAGTAACTTCTCAATCTTATCCAGTCTGTGCCGAAAATCATTGCGCAGCTTTTCTTGTTTCTCCATAGCGGTACTTGCTAGCCGGAAGAATGGCATTAATTTTGGATGTTTTTCGGCTAGCGGCTTAACTGACTGCAAATACCGACCGGCAAAACCAGGCTCGTTTACGACAGGACGGCCAACTACAGTCACATTTTTGGCAGGTTTAAGGCCTAGAGTGTGAGCAAGATTATCAGTAGCGCTTTGTACGGAGTTTTCAGAGGCTTCCGATTCAGCAGAATACTTGATATTACCCTTATTGACATCTTTCTTTTCCTGCTGTACTATACTATTAATAGAGTCATTTGACTCCAAACCACTTCTGATGCTAGCGCTATGGAGATCCTCCCCGACATTTCGAGGATTCTCCCCTAAAGCAGCCCCCGAATCGGGACGGGGTGATAGGGTTGCGCTCCTATCAAGAAGTGGTTTAAATTTTTTTACATAGTCTTCATTTGCAGGTAACGCAGTTTTTACAGTATAAAAATCTGCGCCGCCTTCTCTCTCAGGAACAAGCTCTACGACAGCTACCATATTAGGAGAACTCTTTTTTATTAACATCAATGCCGAACCATTTCCTTGTCTGATTTCTGTAAAGTTAGCCACTACATCCTCTATAAAGTGTTCAACATCTTTATATCCTTGTTGGAGAATCTGGGCTTCATGAGTCGTTTTAGTGTGAATGAGCCCGTAGCTATTGCCACGCCTCTGCTGCCCGACCTGTAGCCGAATCTTACCTGCCTGTCTACGCATTTTACTCGCTTCTTTTGGCGTTATTTCACCAAAATCCTTTGTTCCGTCAGGCTTCACTATGAATTCATCAGGTGTAGCTTGCTGAATATTTACTCCTGATTCAGTTCGAAAACCTTCGACCAATGCCGAAGGTTTTTTGTTTTGCTCTTTATTAGCACTATACTGCATGGCCTGCGCCGGCAACTCCCGATAAGGAAACTTTGTCCTATCCTGCATTGCCCTCTGCCCAGTAGCATCTTTCAGCGATAGCAATACATTTCTAAGACTTTTCTCCACTTCACGAACCTGTTCAGGACTAAAGCCGCTATGCTGGCCAACCTGGTTGCCTACAATCTTCGTTTTAATGTTCGCCAATATTTCTTTTAAGAAATCAACAAACCGATCAAACACCCCTCTGTCCTGCTGTGCTAACTGGCTAAGCCACTTTTGACGCTTAGCCACATCGGCCATTTCATCACCAAACATTTCTTCAATAATATCATCATTAGATAGCAGTAACTCGCCATTATCGCCTCGTAATTGACCTTGCTCTATGGTGTCCCGATAGGCGGTAATTTGTTCAGAAGTAGCAGTAAAAGTATTGTTTACGGTATCATACAAATCTTGATATAGTTCCGGGTCTTGCTGCTTCATCCAATGCAAGGATTCGTGCCAAAAGGCCCATTCAATGCCGCGATTGCCGTTGCGGTTAACGTAGGTAATACCGTCAGCATGGAAGCCTCTTAAACCTCTTGGAGCAACAAAAAAACGAACAGGCACGCCCATTTGGGAGCCTAGTTCGGATAGCGTTTGTTCGTCGGATTTGAGTTTTGGTTCAGGAATAAAGCGGATTTTTAGAGCTCGTTCTATAACGGAATCAGGAGGAGTGTTTTTACCGGAGGAATATTTGATATCAGTATCAATAGTGCCAACTTCGTCAAGGAATGATTGCCGATCAGTCTCCGACTTAAAAGCAAAACCTTTTTGATCCTTGCTGCCGAATTTGTTATACCATCCCTTACATTTCTTGGCTAGTTGCAGCACGTCAGTATACATATCACCAAGGTGTTTGTTTGGCTTTGCAATATAGATAGGTTCGCCAGTCTTAGTATGGTTAAACTGTGCCAGAGAGTAAGCCTCATTGCCTTGTTCCTCTTTAGGAGAAGTCTGCTCCTGATCAGAATCATTACCTTTCTCCCGCTCAGGCATACTGATATTTTCTATCCGTTTAAACAATTCATTGGTATCATCAATTCCTGATAAATCAATTGTTGAACGCTGATTTATTCTCGCGGCCGCGTCAGGGTTAGTCTGTTTTTCCAAAACAACAATCCTTGTTCTCACAGATGTTCCAGCACGCTTAAAGGTTATTCCCGGCAATTTAACTTCTCCAACCATGTGAATACCTTTAGCATCGTCCGACTCATACCACTTATTAAAAGATTTGTCAGTCATGCCGCCGTCCGGTATTAATGCAACTACCCTGCCGCCATTATATAGATGTTTAGTGGCCTTGGCTACATGCTCAATAGCCGTTTTGCCACCATGGCCATAAGGCGGATTCATGATAACACCATGGAATTTGTTGCCAATATAATAATCTTCAAACCTTTGGCTAATCAACTTCGCACTACTAACCATAGCTGCTCTTGGAGCAAGTTCATAGCTTGGCTCAATAATAACATTGTCTGCTGTTTCATTAAAGAATCGCGATATTGCGCCATGCCCAGCAGATGGTTCTAAGGCTTTTTCGTTGTTGGCGAGATTGGCCCATTCTACCATCTTAAGACCAATCGGCTCCGGTGTAGCAAAATAGTCTTGGCCCTCACGGGCTTTATTTTTACTCGTCTTTTTCTGCTGACCGTAATAGTAGGATACAGCCTTTTCAAACGGTGTTAGGCGCTCACGTTTAACCTTGTCTTGCTCTTTACCACCTTTCCCTTCGTTGTCCATGCCTGGACCATAGTCACCGCTTTCCTCAAACGCATCGACAAACGACTCTTTTAATGCTCTTGCATCTTCGCCCAAGGCAAGGTTTTCAGCCGTTGAAGCACGCTCGGCAATCTTACTGGCAAATGTATGCTGCTCAAACGTAGTGCCAGTATTGAGATAGCGAAATATCGCATCAGACGCTTGCCCTACTCGATAGATACGGCCTTCAATCTGAATGGCAGCCGTTGGTTTAACCGGCATCCCTAAATTAATAAGTACCCGCTGGTGTTCGCCGGTGCGATCATGGAGACTTATCCCTTCACGCCCTGCATCGGACTGTACTAAAATTAAATCTTTGCCGCTATTATCATCATTGAATAAGTCAACGTTAGCCAGTCTGGTTTTCTTTGGTATTGTTCCATTAAACAAAAGCGCAGCGTCGCCGAAAGCTTCTTTAAATGTAGCTATTGGTGATTTCAAACCTGAAAAGTCCATGCCGATAAGGTCAGGGCGCTCAGTCTTAAACTCTCGGTATAAATCTTTTAGACTAGTTGCTTCTTGGGAGCCGTTTGTAATAAACTGTTCAGCACTAGCTAAGGTACCTGCATCCAATAGGAATGGATGGAATCCGCCGCCCTTATTAAAGTCATGGAACACTACTACCTTCTTGCCTTGATCTAAGTAATCTTTAGCAAGGTTGACCACATGTTTAGCCTTAAGTGACTCTAATAAATACATACGGTTATGATACTTGAAATTAGCCATGATAACATCATACAATGGCCGGTAGCGTCCGTTGGCTTCATCGTTTAGCCACTTCAAACCTTCGTCCAATTTAGCCCCGATTGCATCATCAACTAATACGAAATGACGGTCATAATCTTTGTCTACGGTTAATACCCTGCCGGATAATACACCTTGTTGTCGCAGCCATTCATGAAACTCCCGTTCCATGAGAGAGTTGTTAACTTCTGCATCGGGCGAAGTTAATTTGTTATACCGCATCCGATAACCGAAGTGCTCTACAAAGAATTGCTCATAGCCGTCTGTGTCATTATATCCCTGGCCCTCTTTATCTGCGTAGTTAAAGAGATAGCCTTCGGCATAGTCAATATTTTTAACATAGGCAAAAGGGGTAGCAGACAAAAATAATACCCGCGGCTTATCTTCCGATTTAAGCGCTTTCCATTCAGAAGTAAGCTCATCCCTTCTTGCTTCCATCTTTCTGGCAAGTTCTGTATGTTTCTTTTCTAAATCATTTACAGACTGCCGCTGGCGCCCATCTCCAGACTGCCGTGCCGTTTCAATGGCCGCATAAGCCTCTTTAACATCATTAACAAGTTTTTGTTCTACATCGTTAAAACGCCCATATAGCCCAGTTTTATGATAAGTAAGTTTGCGCAGGGATTTTAAAGAGCCAGTTGTTTCACCTTTTTCATTACTGGACAAGTAATGTGATTCATCATGAACAATCAGATCCCAGTTTCGTTTAACCAGTGACGAATTTTGCCCGTAATTGGCATAGGTGGTAACGACAATACCTTTTCCACTATCCTTCGTGCTTTCAAGTTGTGAAATATTAAGATCCAGATTTTTGGCCGACTTAATCCAATCGTTTGCAATTTTGTCACTTGGAACAACAATAAGAATGTTATCTTTACCCTGCATGGCAAAACGCTTAACAACACCAAGTCCGCTATATGTCTTACCAGTACCGGTGCCGTTAGTAATTAGAGCGCCGTACCCATCAGAGATAGAAAAACGCTGTTCAATAAATTGAACATCTTCCTGTTGTTCAGGCATCAAAAAAGGCAGCGTATCTCGAATATTATCGAGATTGGCTACCTCTACAGTCTTATTACCGACTTTCTTTTGGGCTAAGAGCTGGGCTGCAACATCTTGTCTGTCTGTAGCAGCTTTAGCAACTCCTGTTGCTGCTGTTGGGTCAGACGAAACTCTTTCGATGCTATTATTACCGCTTCTTGGTAACTGTTCACTTCCGGCAGCGCGTTCCTTATCGCCGGGTTCTTCTTCGCGTACTCCCGGATTGCTTTCGGTTCTGCTATCATCGGAGCGAACATCAGAAAGGCGCTTACCACTTCGCTGCTTACTCCCTGATTTTCTAGCCGCTTCGCTTCCATGTCCATCGCTTCCGCTAATTCCATTTGATCCATGGGGAAGTATTTCCTGCCCCATTCGGTCTGTAATTGGCTGTCCTTCGCCATCTGATTCCACCACGGAGCCGGTACGTTTAGCATCTTGGATTTCCCCTTTCCATTTTGATATACCAGAGTATGCCATTTTTATAAATGGTTCAAATTCACTGCCTAACTCGGAAGCAATACGGTCTGCAAAGTCTTTTTCTTTTTGATGTCCGTTTTCGTATTGAATACCCGCATATTCAAAAAGAGTATTGACCGTTTCCTGATCATATTTTTCGCCATCCGGGAAGTTATTAAGCATTTCCCATGTACTAGGCAGATAAGGTCTAACCTTTTCGCCAACCGCCTCAACTATTTTAGCGGACCAATCACCAAAATTATTAACGCCCCGCTGTGCGTAAATACCGCCTACTCTAAGA
This sequence comes from Sporomusa sp. 246TCP1, assembly GCF_057319775.1. Taxonomy (NCBI): domain Bacteria; kingdom Bacillati; phylum Bacillota; class Negativicutes; order Selenomonadales; family Sporomusaceae; genus Sporomusa; species Sporomusa sp. 246TCP1. Next base: position 4,877,188 of record NZ_CM170492.1, read on the forward strand.
GCCGCTTCCATTAATTTAGGGTTAAATATTGGATTCGCTGATAAATTATTCAATTCGCCACGCAAATCCTTTAGCGCTTGGTCTAATGCCTCATCACTATCGTCAAAAACATTAACAAGTTTTTTGGGCTTGCGCTTGGAAAGAAGCTTTTCTTTTAGGGTTTGTTCTTTGCTGGCATCAAAGGAACGATCACTTTCAGCTTCCTCTTTCTTGCCTTGTTCAACGTCGTTTTTTTGTTGTATCGCACCATTGTTCACCGGATAAAACGTAATCGACGAATACCGTTGTTCACCTATCGGAGTATTTACCCGAAAAGTTCTATCCTGATTACGCGCAAATCCTAACTCAACACCAGGGATATTCGCTTTCTGAATATCTGATAATAAAGATACAAAACCATCATGTGGTATTTGTAATTTTTGCTGAATAGACCGCAATCCCACAGCACGACTATCAGTCTGCCCATTGAAGAGTTCTGCAGCTATTTCTTCATAGGCGGCTTTTATATCCTCAATTTTGGGAGTTTGACGTTGAATTACATCCTGTGATTTTGATGGTTGCTTTTCAACTTCCGCTTGCTCTCTTTCTCGGCCTTCTATAGCCTTTCGAATATGCTCCGGCAGTTTATTAAACTGTTCTTCCGCCTTACCATCACCTTGCCGTACCTTCTCGGCAATCCGCTTAAGGCTAGGACTTTTCAAGGCTCCTTCAACTTGCTTTTGCTGAACAGGAGTGAGCTCCGGTTTTACCTCTTCGGCTGGCTGCTCTGTTGGTTGCTCTCTTCCGAATTCTTTTGCGATGGGGATTGCTTGCTTGGCTGCTTGAACACTTCGATTGTCGCTTTCACTTCCGGAGGTAGGTTCTCGAAGTGCTGCCGGAACTGCTCCTGAAATTTTTTCGCGGACGGATGTAATGCCATGTAGAGCCGCCTCCATATCACTAAATTGCTGCCGCATATCATCATTTACAAATTCACCATAATTGGGATCAATATAGCCATTTTTTAAATGCTCCAAGGCAATCTGCGGAATAGCTTCATTGATAACCTTCTGTGGCATATTGTTAGCTGAATAACCACGTTGCCTTGCTAAGTCCATAAACCACTTAAAATTACTGCTGTATGTCCGGCTAAACTTATCTCCTGAAGCATTTTCACTAGTAGCCTTAATCCCTGGTTGCTTAACCTGGCTCCTTAAAACCGCTTCATACTCTTTTGCAATTCCATTGTATTCCTTTTGAATGGTAGATTCAACCTGATTAACGGATACCTTGAAATATTCCAGTACATCAACAAAAAGCCTTTCCATGTCACTCAGTTTATCGTAAGCAGCAGAACGGCGAATATCATCAGCAGTTAGATGCTGCCGGACGTTACTTCCTACCCTGTTTGCTAGATTCTTGTAGATTTCGGCGTGCCTAGTCATACCAAGTTGATTGGCTAAGTCAATAGCTGCAGGATAGTCTTTACGGCTTAGTGCTCGGTGAAGCTCACGGCGCGTCATTAGCTGTTCGGTAGTTGGTAAGGTATTAACAGCCGGTACTACGCTCTGCCGGATTTCATTAATCGCCTGTTGGCCTGCTTGATTGGTTTGATTAGGCATGATGATTTGCGCTGGTTGCTGTCCAGTAAGCTGATTAAGCCGCGTTTCTGCTTCAACCGGGCTAAATACCGACTGCGCCTTAGTCGGTTCTACCCGGCCAGGAATAGGAGATAACCCTTGCTCTGCCTCGTCATACTTTTGGGATGCAATCACATTAAGGATAGCAGCCAAATCACGAACTTGTCCTATTTGTTCTGATTGCCTAAACGGCTGAATAGTAGGAGTATTTAAGTTCTGTACCCCAATTTTCGCATTATTGACAGATTGTTGTATCCTGTTGAAGTTTTGTTGGGATTGATTTAAGGCGGCTTGTTTGGCTAATTCAATTAACTGGGTACCATTGACTGAATAGTTATTGGCGAAATCAGTAAGAGCGGCCGCGTTTCCTTTTACTATGCCAGATAAGTATTTCTTCCATTCCTGATCCTTGCTGTTCTTGATTTCCTGTTGAATAACTTGCTTAATATAGTCCTGCTCAAAAGGTGACATTTCCGCATTAGGTTGCGCAAGTGCCTGTATTTGTTGTTGCTGATATTTTTCAGGAAACAGTTTTTGACCCAGGGTAACTTCCCGACCATTTTCATCCTTAACCTTGTACTCGGATAGTAATTCCGATGGTTTCTTGTCGGTCAAGTGTTTATCAATATCATTGATTTCTTTCTCGTTGTCGCTGGTATCCCTGCGTTCTTCAAGCCAAGTCACTGCCTGCTGCTGTTCTTCGGGTGTAAAGGTCGGGAGTGGAGTTTCGGTGTATTGAGTAGAAGGAGTAGTGTTTGTTATACCACTTGGAGAAGGAGCAATATTTCCCATCTTGCCCACTACAGAATTACGATAATCAAGAGTGCTCATATTGCCGTCAGATAACTTTGCAAGCTGTTCATCTGAAAGATCAGCTCTACCAGGTCCAGCATGCCAAGCAATAGCGACTTTGCCCCAATCGCCAAATTGCTTATAGTATTCCTGCATTTTTGCATCTACGACACGTTCCTGGTTTTCCGGGGTCATAGGAGCATCAGCTGGTAATCCCGCATTCTCTGCCCAACTAGGCCAATTGCTTTCCATGATCTGATATTTACCACGCGCCCTGTCGCCGTCAATCTCCGGTCCTACCGCGTCATAGTCGCCACCTGATTCAATATCAGTTATGGCCGCTTTAAAGTTTTGGAGCTGAGTATTGAAGTCTTGCGGTTGAGGTTGTTGCCGAGTTTGTGCTTGATCTTGTACCGTCCCTGTATCAGCAAAAGGATTAAAGCTGCTATCAGTTGTTCCTTGAGTATTCCTCCCCATTTTATTAGCCGCAATGCCAATACCACCAGTAGCCAGCGAAAATAAACCGGCAGCAGCAGCAGATTCAGCACCTGCGTTAATTGTATTTCGAATATTGTTCTTGAAATTTTGAACACGTTCATCCCATGTACTTCCTGGTGTTTTTGCCCATAATTCAGCAGCATCTTGTGGAAATTGTTGCATAAACTCAACAGTCATTTCAGATGCCGTACCTTCTAGCGCATTACGAATAGGTTTTTCCGACTTCAATGTTTTCAGGATTTTATTAAACGAAAACATTTCAAGTGGAGCTTCCACTGCCGCATCTATCATTCCGGCAGCTAGTGCTCGTTTGGGGTCAACTTTTTCATCTGTTAATTCATTATAATCACTGCCTGCAATCTGCGTTCCCATAGCTGCAGTTCCAGCCAATGCTTTGCCAACTTTGGGAATCCAACCACCAAATGAAGACTCCAACATCATATCAGCAACCTGCGGAATGATGCCCACAGCACCATAAGCCGCTTTTCCTGCAAACGTTGTTGGTTTGGGAACGCTTTTATCTTCTCGCAATGCATCGGTTTCTTTGAGCGAACGTAAATCTCCGGCTATGTTTTTTAATGCTTCAGAGCCGCCTTGTTCTCTCCACTGTTGATATTCTGGAGGCATCTCCGATTCCGGTATAACTCCACGGTCTGACGTTCTTTCATTGGAAAGTACAGAAGCTACACCTTCACCAAATCCTAATTTGCTTTTTATTACATCCTTTGTGCCTTCTTTAAGTGCGTTCCATCCATAACCAAGCAATCCAGGCTCTTCTTGCGTATTATTGGTTGTGTCGCTTTCGTCAAACGGATTAAAACCAGTAATATTGCTATCTTCGAAAGGGTTAAATGGCATAACCTCACCTACATTCCAAATGAGTTAAAGTCAGTATCAGTGATAAGCTTATCAGATAAATCGCCATAGTTTTGACGAATATAGTTTTCGAACTGACCACGATTCCATCTCTGGCCGGATGGAGCAGCCGAGTTTTTCTTAAGCGCATTGGTAATTTGTCCAATGGCGGCATTATAGTCAATAGCCCCGGACGTATTAGAGTTCCCTTGCCCCATGCCCAACATAGAATCTAATTGTTCCTTTGCCGAGTTATAATTATCCATAGCCTGCTGCATACCCGGCGTTACCGCAGTAGGGTCATACTGGTTTGCCGACGCTTTATATAACTGCAGCGCCGATGTCATATTGTTTTGTAATGCTTTAATCTTCATTTGATCGGATTTTGAGAACGAAGAAACATTGGCTAATCTATGGGCCTGTCCGTCACCAGTAAAGCCTATTACATCACCGGAATCAGTAGTCATGTAATGTTTAATACTATTTGCATCATTTGCTAATCTAGCCCAATTTAGTGCGCTATTATCGGCTTGAGTCTTTTTTTGTAAGTTAAGCTGAGCTTGGGTGGCCGGCGCAATACCCTTATTATAAGTTTCAACATCGTTGACAGAAGTAGGGCCGAAACCATAAGCATTTGGTTGAGTAGTCTGAACCATTTTAATCTTATCATTAGTGTCCACTGTAGCCATCCCTGTTTTCGGAGTCAAATCCTTTGGATTGACTTTGTCACCATACAAGGAATAGTATCGCTGAAGAATCTGCGTCTTTTTCGCAGAGTCAGGTTCCGTTTGGTACTGCCCTAATAGAGCAATAGCTTCCCGATCGTTATTACTCTTTGAATAAGCATTAGCTATTGGTGCAAGCTTTTGCATAGCCACATCGCTAAGACCAAGCTTTTGCAACCCTGTTAATAATGTAAGCGGATCATTGGCTTGCTGCTGTGCCTGCTTAATTGCATTGCTAATCCCGGTTATACTGGCATCCACATCAAAATTAGGCTGAGTCGTTGCTCCTGCATCGCGCCCCATGTCAGAAGGACGCGCAAACTGGCTCACGTCAACTCCTATGGAACCTAGTTTTTTAATGGCAGGGTCAATAAGTGTGTTATACTGATTATCAATCCAGCCTTGTATATTGCCGTAGGGAACGTCCTGCCCCGGCAATGTATAGCCCTTTGGGGCTATCTCACGAAGTTTATTGGACTTTGCAATAAGATCTTTTCTTCGCTGATCGTCGTCGGCAACCCCTGTAGCATCATAGTCGGCCCATTTTTTATTAAGATCCTTTATTCCATTCGCATATTGTAACCAATCCTGCGCAGTAGCAACTTGACTATTGGCGTTAGCAATCTCCTTGCTCTTATTCAGCATGTTAGTAACAAGTCCAGCACCTTTATCAATTTCGTTATCCAGTTGCTTTTTCTGCTGATCGGCACCATACTTCTGCCCAAGTGCAAACCCAACCTGATCAAGCGCCTGATAGCGCGGGTCGGATAAATAGATAGCCATAGCAATCCCTCCTTACCATTTTGTCGCCCATCCGCTGAGTGCCGAGCCGAGCAATCCACTACTGCCTTTTTTTACAGTTGTCTGGGCTGGGCTGGAAAGCGCTGTTTGTTGATTTAGCAGCCCGGTATATAAACTACTCGCTGGTTGCGTCGCGCTTAAACCTTGACTTGCTAAAGAGTTGGCCAAGCTACCCTGCGTCTGTAAAGCGTTTAAGTAATTATTCATATACCAGTCTGAGGCATCCGAGGAAGCCTTGGATAGTGCGTTCTGCGTCATAGTATTACTGCCAAGGTTTTTGAACGCCATGTTGTTAGCAACAGATCCTGCCTGCTGGTTGTATAAATTCATTGCTTGGTTTTGTAAATTAGCCGCAGTATCTCCTGATAGTTGACCGCTAGCAGCCTGAGAAAGCAGCCCCGTACCTGTATTGTAATTATCCGCAGCCCCATTCAGAATACTGCTGGTACTGTCATATAACTGGTTTTGCAGATTAGTTTGTGTTTGACTTGCCGGATAGAGGCTGGCCGCTGTGGTTTTTACCTTGTCCTTTGAGCCGAATAATGCTTTACCTATACCACTCATCAAGTGACCTCCTTTTCTAAAACATAATGCCCATCAGAAAACCCGGTCAGCGTAAACCCGAACTTACGGGTAAATGCTGCCGGGTTTCGTTTTGTCCAGAACCTGAGTTTCGTGCAACCTAATCCTTTTGCTTTATTACTTAAGTGGGAAAGCCAATATTGACCATCACCGCACACTTCCCCGATAATCAGTACGGCGCCGTCTTGAATGCATACACAGAATCCGTGCTCTGCATCAAATACAACGTCAGCCTCCGGCCAGCCTCGGAATTGTTCTCCTGTTTTCTTTTCATATAAGCAAATCCATTTTCTCATTATGAGCTACTGACATCTACTAGGCCAATCGCCAGCCAATTAACATTACCGCTCATGGGGTCAGCATCGTCATCAGATAAAGCAATACTAAAAGTAGTAGCTGATATATCTCCTACAGTACAGCATCTGTTGAAAGCTTTATTTGCATCAGTTGCTAAAACGACATAGCATTGTGTAAACCCTTTAGGGAAACTGACAGTCACTCTGCCACCAGAGGGGACAAAGTTTGTCCCCCATTGAAAGCAAAGTCCGTTACTTAAAATTTGATAGCCACTAGTTGACAATGAATTGCCGGAACTGCCTAGTGATTTGCTTGCAATCAGATCACTAATACTCGTAGTGCCTATTGTTAAAGTAGTAGTTTTAATTGCTGTATTGTCAACATCATTAGTCAATTTTCCCGAACTATTTAAAAGCGGAATATTATTTGCAGTACCGTCTGCATGTTTTCCGTCAACTGTATCAACATTAGCGTACTGCAATTCTAGAAGGACTTGTTGATATAATGCTGTTAGGTCTGCGTAGGCCTTTAAAAATTCAGCTATATGCTTGTCTATCGCTGCTTTAACTGTATCACCGCCTGCGGAACCTGCAGCAGAATTGACCGGATACCCTGGTGAATATGTGTTTGCCACTGGTATGCACCTCCAATAAAAATAGACGCCTATGCGTCTTTAGTGGTTTCTATTATACCGGAACATTCGATTCTACTGCTTGACTAGCTTTATAATTCGCAATAACTTCCTCTGTCCAAACAGCATTTGCCACAGCAACAACTCTTGAATCTTCATTAGTTAGGTCATCACCAGGACTGAGTACATGACGATGATAATTTTTGGATATCTCCAGGCCATCCTCAAGAATCTTATCTACCCTGCGTACCTGAATGCATCCCGACTCTAGAACCTCAATTTTGTCAATGGCGCTAACTTTTTCTAATGCCATATTAATCTCTCCTTTAACTTACAAAATAAGTTCCTGTTATATATAACGAGGGAACCGCAGTACTAATTGGTACAAATGAAATGACTGTATCGGATGCCTGTTGTAATAATGAAATAATATTACCACTGGCTGCTAAATACCCGGATAGTTGAGTACTAAATGTAATTCCACTAGCCAATACATTAACTACAGAGGTATGACTACTAACTGTAAATGGTAATCCCCCTATTCTTACATACCCCGTTCCTGTATGTGCAGTCCATGACAATATTATATTGTAATTAACAACATTTCCTACTTTTGTATATTTACCTAATACTGTAACGTAAGTACCCTCTCCGATTGAGGTTGTTCCATAGGCATAAGGTGTAAATGTCCCTTCTTCATAATCATCAAGTATGTTTGGGTCTGTACTGGGATTAGCAGTTGCAGGAAATTTTATCTGTCCTGCTGTAGTTACTACTCCTGTAAATGTGGGGTTCTTAGTAGTTGCTGTTTGTCGTATTGTTGGAGTTGCAGAAGTTGTTATTCCTGTTTCATCCGTAATTATCTCCATTGCCCAACCAGACGAGAATGCCGCACGATTATTGTAGCCAGCTACTACCTCAGATATAACTATTTTGGGAAACCCCCAAACCGTAGTAGTAGTACCTAACAAAATACAGCACTTAGTACCATCATGAGCAAACCTAACAGACGAAAATGGTATATAACTTGATGCATCGGCAGACGTGTTTATCCATACGCTTACATCTGGGTCAGTATAATTGTACCCACTAACTACTAGATCCCACGCGCCTCCAGTAGTACTGTAGTCGTAGCCTACAATTTTTATTCGCAGCATTGTGCTTGACCAGCTTACAGGTAGGGTTATTTTTAATGTTCCTGTAATGTTGCCGTTATTGTTATAGGCAGCTACATCACGGTACTTATAAATCAAACCACTAACCAGGCTTTCGGCCTTTACAACTGTTTGCCGCGTAATAGGTGCAGCAGAAGTCGTTATCCCTGTTTCATCTGTAATTAAAGCCATTAACCAACCGGATAAAAATGCCGTTTGATTACCGAAACCAGTAACTACTTCAGATATAACTATCTTAGGGTAAACCCAAGTTGTAGCTGTGGTACCTAGTAAGATACAGCACTTAGTACCATCATGAGCAAACCTTACAGACGAGAATGGGGCGTAATTAGATATATCAATTGATGTATTCCGCCATGTGCTCGTATCAGCGAAGTTATATCCACTAATTGTCAATTCCCACGCGCCACCAACATCACTGTAGTCATACCCTACAATTTTAATTCGTAGCATTGTACTTGACCAGCTTACAGGTAAAGTTATTTTTAATGTTCCTGTAAGTGTCCCTGCGGCATTACTGTCATAAGTAGCTACATCCCTATATTTGTATACCGCGCCACTAACTAAGTTTTCCATTTTCGTAATGATATCGGAAGGATTTGCTCCACCATAGGATATCTGCCACGTGCCGGTACCGATATTATAATAAAGCCGAGATTTTTCAGCCTTTAAACTGTCAATGATTTTGAGGCTGACGTATTCTTTTGCTATGATATTAGTGTATAAACACTGATAGTCATTTAAATCAAAACTAACACCCGCAACAGCATTGTTAACGTAAGTGTTAATTTCTGTTTTGTACTTATCAATTAATATGGCAAGTTCTTTTTTAGCGTTATCATTTAAACCTGTATTCGTTATACCGCTTTGTAGTGCAGCTATCTGCTTATCGTAGGCGGCTACTATCGTATTCAGTGAAATGAAATTTCGTTCAATAGCTTCCTTGGTTATGTTTACATCTAATTTTTTGGTCGCCATATGCTATACACCCACTATTTCAAGCTTAATATGATTTAACGCAAATGTACCCTTAGTACTAGTAAGCTCCCATGCAAATTCATTGCAGCGGTATACCTGCCGTTTCTGTGCTTTAGTTGTACGGGCCAATGTCCAAATAGGGTAATTAGCATCATAGACATATCCGGTTTGATCATAAACATAAGGACTATTTGATACATAACCTATTGGCAACTCTAACTTACCAATAGACACCTTGGCATCGACATCACTGAGAGCATCTACTGATACACCTATGCGCTTAATTAGAAAGTCGTCCATTCCGGTATGGAGCTTACCCTTCACTTTCACAGTAATGAGGTTACCATTTACTTCAGTATTAGATGTTTCTTTCAGCTTATAAATTGTATTGCCGACTAGTACATAAACCACGCTACCTACTACGCATACGTCATCTATTGGTACACTAAACTTACGCATAGTCCAAATACCTAGGGAATAATGAAATAGATAAGTTGTACCTAAATCATCGGCCCGTACCCAAAGCTGTTTTTTCGGTGCCACATCCCAAATACGTGCATTTTGACTTACACCCTGCAGCAGTTCTTTATTGACTCCGGCTCCAACAGCTGCTGTCTTCAGCGAACTGTACTCTTCACTCGCAAAAGACAAAGCGTTAAACCCGTCACTGCCTATGTAGTACAAGTCGCTGCCAACAGCAATAAGTCCGTCCTGTCCTACTGTGTATACTCCATCTGGTCCTTCATAGTTCTGAAATGCTTCAGGATCATCCCCAACAAAGCGATACGTTTTACCTGAACTTTTAATAACGATAATATTACTCCCAAGTTGCCACATAGCCGCAATGCCACCAGTACCAGGTGCGATATCAGCATACCATGAATCTTGTTCTGTCCAGGTATCACTAGAAGTTGAACCAGTCTGCCAGTTAGTGATATCGTTGGCCCCGCACATGCTGATACGCATCCCATCGGAATTGGCAACGCAAAGCCGACCGCCGCGAACATAACACATAGTAGAAGCAGGAGAAGACGCAACCGCGGTTAATGCCTGCTTATACCCGTAATACTGCACCCGGCCACCACTTACGATAGCTGTGTAATTACTGTAAACAGCATAATTTGGACGCCTGATCCCCGTTAATGTTCCTATACTCTCGATTGCCGAAACGGGCGATAAATAACCGGACAGCTTATACAGCGTCCGGCCACAGTTAACCAAGAAATAATTGTCATTGCGGTTATAAAAAAGTGTATCTGCTTTTTCCGGCAGTTGTAAAACTTTTTCTAATCCATCAACAGTTTTAAGTCTACCTGTTACATAATCAAGCTCAACATTAAGCGCGGTTTGCAGCATGTTTTCGGCAAACAGTGAACTACTTGCCGGAATATCCAGACGCAAGCCACCGCTAAAGTCAGCGAAGGTAGTTGGTTCTCCGTTCTTATTACGCGTGGATGGTCTAGGCATTCACAACACCACCTGCGGCCTGTTGTGCTAGAATTTTTTCATCTTGAGAGATATCATCAGCATTACGATTTAACGCTAATATTGCTGTCCTTTGAATAAGCAGAGTATCGTAAAAAGGCCTAAACGGTGAATACAGAAGATCGTAGTAACTTGATACAGCCATATAGCTAACGTGATCCTTAACGGCAAAATAACGTATAGGTACTGAGGTTGATCCATCAAGTATCCTACACTTGTTCCCGGTAATCTCAACAGGAAACACACCACATAACGAATGATATGCTACAGGAATAATAACATCATCTGTGACAGTTAAATCTTTAACCATTTCAGAATCTTTAGCTTGTATCAGCTGTAAACTGAGCCAGTCAATAGCGTCATTCAGATACCCAACCAGTTCTATGTCTTCAAATTCAATTGCATCTGTGTCAGTAATGCGCTCTCTTATACGCCGAAGAAGACTAGCGATTGTTGAATTAGGACTAGTTTCGACAATCGCTGTTTCGTTATCTCCAACCACATACCGCCACACACCTGTAGCGGTGATACTAAGCGTGTTAAACGGTGCAAACTCCCCATTAAATTGTTCAAGCCCCTTTACAACAATAGGAATGGCGCCTACAGTTACCGTTAGGGCTGCGGCGCCATCGTTGATCATATTTAAACTGATCCCATATTGAGGTAAGGTTACTGTGGAATTTCCGGTTCCACTGCCACTAGAAATAATCATAAAACGTAACCTCCATTAGGACGTTGCATATGTTGGTTCAATATTCCCAGTATGGCCAAAGTAAGTTGTTACACTTCCATAAGGTGTAGTCTTTAACTCAGGACAATTTCTTAAAATAACCTTCCAAGTCTTATCCCCTTGTTTAGTAGGAACGTCACAACCAGGATAGAACCAAAAAACATTCAAACCACTAGTCATGTTGGTCTGAATGTTCTCAAAGATTATATTGTTAGGTAATATAACTTTGCCGTCATATACACACTCATATATGTTTCCATTAGATACTACTTGACCACCAGTACTATATGAAGTACTAGCTGTCCATGCAGTACCACTTGTGCCAGTAGAAACGTATTTCCAAATGTGATCTCCGTCAACACAATATGCATTCCCTGGAACTGGCATTTTACCGCTGGTAGTGCCGTCATGATTTGCTAACTGGTATATACGTCCGTCAGCTTCACAAAAACTGTTTAGTTTATACCATTGTTTAGGTTTCCATTTTAATCCAATAAATTTTAGTCTAGCAGTACCACAATCACTTTCTCCAAACCAATACGTGTCATAAGGTGGATATTGGTCGAGAGTTCCTCCTTTAATAACTTCATATATTCTTCCCTCTGCCATAATTATTTGTCCAGTAGTAACAACCATCTTTGTTTCCCAATCAAGACACCAATTTCCTTTTATTGTGGCATAAGTCCACCAACAAGAATCGGCTTCCTGTACAGCGTCATTTACACCGTCAATAACTGTACCACTCGTATGAGTAGGGAAATATCCAGCAGACGTTCCTGCAGTTACACACTGGAATATATACAATGGATAGAAGTTAGAAGGGTTAGTAGCACATATAGCACCAACAGAATAAGCATGTTTAGATTGCCATAATGCGTCTGACATATATACTAATGTTGCAGAGCCACAAGTAATCGAGTTACCTGTTTTGTCTGTAGGCTTAGTACCCCAATCAAGTGTCCCTGCTCCAGTGCATTTATAATATCTAATATTATAGAATTGAGTTTTCTTATCTACGTCCAGGAAGGTATCATAAACTCTTAGGATTTGATCTACTGATATATTTGTATTAGAACCACCAAAATTCACTCCACGGCCTATATAATGCCATTTAACTGTGCCATCATTTGAATAATTTGTTTCATGAGAAGGGGCGACAGTACCAGTAGTTGCTTTTCGAGTACCCGCAACTTTAAAACCAAAGAAATATGTGCCTGGCACATTCGTATAGACTTGAACATTTTTACAGATAATCTCAGGTATTTTGAAATGTTTGGTGATCGCTGTTGCTGTTGGAGAAAATTCCATATAAAATAGTTTGAATTCTCCATCAGCAGGATTTTTCGTGTATACTCTACAATTATCAACATAAACTGTACCCTCGAATATTCTCCCATAGGTAATGTCAAACTCTACTAAATGAGAAGAAGGATAACTGTCATTTCGAATATCATTCCAATACCAGTTACAATTTGTAAAACTTGCTACTCCTCTGCCATAGCCAATTTGAATACCATGGTTGTAAAAAGTACATTCGTCTGCATATAAATTATAGAAATAGTCATGGATATCAAGACGATTCATATGACAGCGTTTAAAGTAGATATTTTTAACACTGTCCATTGCAGTAACACCCCAATAACCTTGCATACGGCAATCTTCTACATATACGTCGGAGCAGTTTGTCATGCGCAGAATGTACCCAGAAGTACCATTTGTACCACTCTCTTTTTGACCGGCGGCATTCAAACCTTGCAAGTTTTGAACTCTTACATTATAGGAATCCCATATATAAATCATTGTATTTTTGAACTTAGTATTGTGTAAAGCAGCTAAGTTTGGTCTAAATATGAAGTCCCTAATTGTTGCATTGTGACGTTTGACCCAAGCCACTGAACAATATTTATTCGCGGAAGTATTAAACTTTACGTCACACCCAATGAAAGTTCCATGAATATTAGGTATAAACGTGTAAGAAGTGACAAATTTAGTAAATGATTGCATACTGATATATCCACCATTCACCAAATCAGATACTTGGCAATTGATCTCAACGCCACCAGCATTTACCCATTCGTCAGTAAAGGGAGAAGAACAGAGACCATCACCATCATGTATTATCAGTTCTCTCCGGGCTACAGTATACAAATACCCAGCATCGTCACGCGCAGAATATGGGTCTTCTTCAAGTTTTAATACACAGTTTGCAGGTAATTTATCTTCACTAGTAGTAGGCTGTTGGATAACAAAATTGTCTTGTTCAAATGTTGCCTTAGTTTCTGCTGATGCTTCAAAGTCCCAAACTAAGCTATCAACTTCACCCCATACATAGTAGCCGAACCAACTTGCGTTCGTATCGTCTACTAGTATTGTGGAACCACTCAAATCTATATCTGAACAGAAATTGATGCAGTCTGTATCTTTCTTATATATAGTGCCTTGGTGATTTTCTACTTTACACAAGTACTGTTTTAAGTTTCCAGAACTATCCATTTTATAAACACTATCAGCGTATTTATGACATTTACGCATCGCCGGACCATCATCATCAACGCCATTAAGCGGAGCACCCCACATTTTATAGGTTACTACTTTTTGATTGGTGCACATCGCGTAAAGTTGGGGATCCGTAGTTGCGTCATCAGAAGTATCCGCGGGAGTCTTTTTAGCAATAGGTAATGCCCAAGTTTTACCGGCGGCAGTAGCTGCATTTACAATAATGTATTCTCCTCCACCATCATCGCCCTCATCTGCATAACAACGAGTAATACATTTATCATTAATATGAAAAGTAGTGGTGGCTAACATTTCTGCCTGAGTATTAAATATGTATATCTGTATACCCATATCAACCCCGCCAGAAGTAGAATACTCTACCCAGTTAGAGTTTGTAATACCTGTTTTAAGTTGATATGTTTTCATATCCTCTTCACAATATACCAGCATGCCCTTTTTTCTACGATCAGCAGTAATAGCATCGCGTGCAGTGATATCTGCTACAGTTCTATACCCGCCACGATTATATTGTTCATCCGTTGCGGCATATGTATCTGAACTATCCGTCGGAGCAACAAAACCAGTTACACGTACACTTCCAGGAATAGTACTCATAAATTCTCCTCCTTTCTAACTTATCGCAATGTTAATAGCACTGCCTAAAACATTAGTAGTCCGATGAACACGATAAGATGTAGCTATGCCGAAAGAATTAGTAAGTAACACTAGATACGGTTCTTGCATCGCTACATCAAAATTAGTACTTGGATCTTTAAAAGTCGCAGCTGTTCCAAGTACCGCTGGATAGGCAATATATTTATATCCACCGGAGTTAAATGAATATGTTCCAGCAAAACCGGATGACAGTCCGTTAACTCTTAGTGCTTTAACATCTGCCTCAACTAGCGACCCGGAAGAAGTACTTTCACCATAATAGCGTTTCCACATCCAATTAATTGTGAGATCTCGACTAAAAGTACTAGATTGTGAATTTGTACCAGTAATGCGAAATGTGTGCGATGTAGCTGTGCTTTTACTAATCGTACTAGTAGTTACTGATTCTGTACCATCATTTGCTATTCCGGTAATTAAATCGGTACTATTGGTTACGTCTCGAATCCCTATACTATTTGCAAGAATATCAGGACTATTACTTGTTGACCAAGTAATAGTTTTTGAAGCAGGAATAGTATCTCCTACTTCAAGTGACGTTGATAATCCCGAAATAGCAAACGCAGTAAATGTAGGTGACTGATATGGATAAAGAAGTGCGTCCCACATTTGTTGCATTGTTCTTTCATTAAATGTTGAACCCGCCGCAATACCACCTACTGCTGTTGGAGTTAGTGCAGTGTTTGTGTATGTTGTTCCGCCTGCCTCAATTGTTGTAATCTTATTTTGCAGATCAACTCTAACAGTCTCTATTTCATCGTGAACCTTCTGACTACTCCATACAGTTGTCAGCGTAGTAAGTAAATCATCTATAAAAACAGGTAGCTTTTCCCAGTTCATTTTACTATTTCACCTGCCCTTATACGCGAAAAATAAGCTGCTGCCGCAATTCTGTCCGTTCACGTCCAGCCGCCAGACGGTAAACTTCCGGGCTGATCATTTGCAAAAGCTCATCGTCCGTTTTTGTCACGTCATCAGCAACAATAATTTTTATAAACTTAATTAATAATTCCGTGTAACTGTCTGGTAATGGCACCGGGTCACTTGTCGAACTGACCTGTAATTGTCTTTTATAAAGTATCTGAATGGTCGATTCGTTTGCATAAATCTTATCACCCAGTAACTGAAACTCCCCACGGTCAGGCTGACGATTAAGCGGAGCATGTCTCCAACCGTTTTCAACAGAAACCAGTGACTGAAAATCTGCCGGCAAATCTCCGACACCGTTACTCAAAGGTATTTCAGCCTTCGTAATCAATAAATTGGATGTAGTATTACCTAACGCTGTTGAAATGATTGTCAACACACTTTTCAACGCATCCATCAAGCTATAATCACTAATTTTTGTCTTATTAGGATCATTAAGTTTAATGCGGGCTTTATAAAGCAACTGGGCAACCGTCATGTCATATCCCCCCTTCAGAACAACGATATGCTGGATTCAGACGAAAAAAAAGCCGATAGCACCGGTCTGCCCATTCATCGTCCCCGGCCATCTCAGCCTGAAATCCTTCCCGTAGTAAAGGGTCTGCCTGCAAAAGCGAGGGGGATACAGAGCCAAATTTGCGCATAGTTTTGTCTGGTGTAAAGCCTTTACCAATAGCCTTTTTCTCTTCATGGCACAATTGTCGCAATGCCGTATCGTCAATATGATTTACCAAAATTATTTTATTGCCATCCTGCTGGAGCTCTTGGCCAATAATCAATTATAATCACCGTCATTTCTGTAAAGTAATAGGGAGGGTTATCCCCTCCCCTTAAATTTTAAGCACCAATGCCGGTCATAGCCGCATGGGCTTCCTTAGAACGGCACCGCAACGTTACTTCACCGGTAATCGCCTTTTCATAGCGCTTGCCCTTCTTGCCCAACTCCTCGACATGGAACGGAATCAAAAAAGCCGGTTTGAAATACTGCGGATCAATAATTTCCACCCTGCGACCGGTAGTTTTAAGAGCACCCAGTTTACCAGTTGTAGCATCTACCACGCGGTTAATCATCCGGTGTGGCATCAGCTTAATCACGCCAGCGTCCGATTCATAGAAGTCCAGCGGAGCAACCGCTTTCTTCTCTGTTTGGTTGCGTTGTTTAGTGGTCCCGGAGTCTTTTCCAAACGTGTTATTGGCTTTTCGTTTTTCTTTCATGGTCATCACGGCAATTTTAGGATTGCCACCGGCTGTCCATGCCTTTTCAATGGCATCGTTGAAGCCTTCTTCATCAAATACGTTAGCCGGAGTTCGTGTAGAAGTATCAATAATATTAATCGTATTGAAGTACGGAATGCCACCCATACGCCCAGGAACGGTTGCCGTATGCTGAGCAGTCGTATCCGACGTGACCAGCACAGCTTCCAGGTCCATGGCAATGCCTTTCATATATTTATCAAGTTGATAGAGAACTTCATCTTTAACACCGTGCTTTTTAACCGCTTGCTGAGTTGTCGTGATATAAAATACGCGGTCAAAAATCTGAGTGTGGTTGTCGATTCTGGATCGGGCGTCCACTTCTTCCGGTACATAGTCGGAACCTTCTAACTGCGGGTCATTCTGCGGGGTCGGCAACGCGTCATTGAGTTCGGATACTGTAGTATTGTCTGCTTTTCCTTTTCCGAACATTGTTAAAAGCGGCGTATCGTCGGGAGCAATGTTAGTGATGATATCTGAAATATCTTCGACTGTCCCGACAGTGGTATAGCTTTGAGAACCTTTTGCCATTATTGTCATTCCTCCTGATCATTTTTTATATTGCGCCCCGGCAATTAGCCGAGATTAGCAATCCTGTCAGCAAAACCAGTACGCTTGTAATACTCAATGCGTTCATCCTGGTTCATCTTGCCTATTTCGCTTGGATTTAATTTTTCTTTGACTTCCTTGTCATTACCGGGTTTTAAAGTTTGTGGCGGTACCTTTTTGGGTTCCTTAGTTACCCCAGTCTTCTTGGCGAAATACTCACGCCGGCATTCTTCCCAATACCCTTCCAAGACAGGAATATCGGCTTCTGTAGCCTCTCCTTTATTTAAGCGTTCAATAGCCGCAGCAATGGGCGCAGCCTTCGAAAACGGCATCGAATGGATATGCGTTTGCGCTAGTTTATCAACGTTGGCAAATTCAGTGCCTGCTTGCTTTTGCAGTTCCTTGGCCTTGCTTTCAATTTTCGAATAAACGCTTTTCCTGGATTCATCCTGACTTCGTTTCTGCGCGGCCGATTTTTCAAGATAGCGCTCAAGCTTTGCCTCGGCCCGGAACAACATGCGTTGATGTGCCATGTTGTACTCATCGAATTCTTCCCCTTTAGCGCGAAGTTCTTCAACAACCGATTTCATAGCAGCTTCTGCAATTTGCTCTGCCAGTTCTTCCGGAGTAGGCGCTTTGTCAACCGGTTTCTGTTCCGGAGGTTTGGTATCCGGTTTTTTGACCTGATTGGCTACAAGCGCCCGGTACAGCGGCAGTGATTCGGGTGGAATACGCGCCGGGTCTAAATCGGCTATATTGGTGGATGCAATCGAAAACAGTTCTTCGGGCGAATAAAAAGACGGCTTCTGTTCGCCGTCATCATCTCCCTGGTCTGTTGTTTGCTTGGCTGGCTCACCAGTTTTTTCTTTCTCGCCGCCTTCGCCATCATCGTCGTTGCCCTCTTCTCCATCTTCGGTACCGTCATCATCATCTTCGATATACTCCAGGTCGCCGTCCTTGTTGAGTCCCAATTTGTTGGGAATTGCTATTGGATCGCCGGATGGTTCACTGCCACCCTCATCGTCATTGACATCAAGATCAATGTTTTCATTGCCCTGATCGCCAGTATCATCGCCAGCGTCGCCACCATTATCGGCAAAGAGTTGTAAGCCAAATGAATTAAGTTTGTATTCTTCCATGGGTTATGTTCCCTCCTTATTCAACTATTTGCCAGTCATCGGCAAGCATATCTACTTGTGATGGGTTCCAGCCTATAGTAATTGTTCCGTCAGCTGCCTTCATATCGATATGTGACTTTATTTCAACACATTCATCACATTCGAGCAATCTTTCGCCATAAAGATGGTTTGCTGTTTCCAGTTTAAGATTAACCGCAGGAATAATACTACCAACAGTCATATAAATAAACATGCCTTTTCCATTCCAACCTTTACGGCATACCTTAAAACCTTTTTTCAGGGCTTCCACGGCAAGCCCAAATGTCATACCATCGGTCTTGCGGTTTGAGTCTTCAAAGATTCCTTTTGGTGACCAAGAAATATATCCATCTTTGTATTTCACAAGATAGCCTTCGTCATTTGGATCTTCATCCTGCGGAATTGTCCATCCTTTGAATTTGTTATAATCACCCCGCGTCATAGGCTCAGCGTGAATTATTTTTACTCCAATGTACTTGTCCACTAAAAACATCTCCTTAAATAAAAATAACGGCTATTCACCGCCTTTATTACTATCCAAAACCTGTTGTGCAACCTTTCCCCCATTAATAGCCGCGGCCAGGGCATGGACAAACTCCCCAACAGCTACAGCCTTGTATTTTAGGGATAGTACCTGCTCATCCGGCGTATCAGGCAGTGCCTTGAGCAACCCCTGGCGGTATTCCTGCAGCCAGGAGCGCGTCCAATCCAATACCTGCTCCGCCGTCTCCCCCTGGAGCACCTGGGCCTCCAGCTTGGCTTTCTGCTCCCTGTCCAATCGGCATTCCTCCTTTCTCTGCTGCTTTGGCAGCCGTCTGTAATTTTAGATTAGCCACGAAGTCATCTGGAGAGGCTTGGATACCTTGAGCCTGCAAAAGTTGAGCCTTTACATTTGGCGGCAGATTATCGAAATCAATACGCAGCGACTGTGTCGTCTTAACGTCCGGCCCCTTCTCTTCTTGCTCCATCTGCTGCATAAGCTGCTGCGGATCAGTCACATAGTCATCTGAATTCTTATAGCCCATTTCCTCAATCAGTTTTTTCACGCATTTATAAACGTTCTGCGGTGTAGCAATTCGCATCTGTAATAATTGCGGATACATGCCTAAAAGTAACTGCAGTTGCTGAATATTGACCTCTTTTGTGCCTGTGCCAATACCTGCAGCGATAACAAAGTCGAAGTCACCGGACAGGTTCGCCGGATTAATGCGAAGCACTTTATTGGTCAGCCGGATAGTGGTGTCATCGTCAATGTACAATTGGTTCAGCATGGCAATGTACTTGAACAACTGGACAAAGCCTGTTTCGGCAAAAATCCGGGCAATCAGTTCCAGACGCTGATTCGCGGCCCCCATGATCATGCTCACGCCAGTCGCAGTCTTGTTCAAGCTGTTAGCATCAGCACCCTGGTTATACCGGGTAATCCCGGTTTTATTCTCCTTCTGGCCTTCCAAGTACTCCATGAACGGCATGGTAAGCGGAGAAACTTGACTGCTCGGAATCGGCAAAACAGCATTGTGCGGATCGCCGTTAATGCGCCAATATTGCCGTCCTTCCAGTAAGTCATCAATGTCCTGAAACTTGGTCATATCGACGGCAGCCTGCGGATTGTTCGCCAGGGTGATATTGTAAACCAGCAGTCGTAACAGCGCTGTTTTGAGATGCTGAATTTGGGCAATCATTTCACTAAAGCCGCGTTCAGCAAACAACTGATGCGGGTCCAATGTCGGCGACAGCGAAAAGAACGGATGCCGACCAAGAGAATTCTCTTCAGTACGCAGGATGATATCTCCGGACCACCAGACAATAACATCTTCCACTAACCCGTCATCGTTGACATCGTATTTGACGTAGGTTTCGCGGACTTCAACCTTTTTGTTCGGGGTGTCATCGTTTGCTTCCCAATCCTTTTGCCAGGTAAAACGCCGCGTCGCCTCGTCTAGGCGGGTATAGGTCAGCCCATCCAGTTTTTTCTCGTCATCATCGCTTAATTTCCGGTAGTGACCGGACTTTACTTTACGCCGGATAGAGTCCAATGTCACGGCCTGGACATGTTCTGAAAAGTCCAGTTCGTCAACATCCCGGGCATTAGGAGCAAACCGGAATTCACTGGCCAGCAGAAAGTCAATGACCGGCTGATTCTTAATAACCTTTTCCTCCTGCCAGCGGACATTAAAAAGACCGGGAGCAATCTCCACGGCTTCAATGATCTTAGCCTGCCGCTTTGAAAGGAGCAGCATGTCCATTTCCTGCTGGGTCATTTGTTGTATAAAGGCAACCGGCTTGGTTTCGCGTTCCCAGTAACATTTCGTTGTCGCCATGTTAGTAATGAGCGCATACTTCATCCAGTTGTGAAACTTCAGGAAACCTTTGTTCCGGCGCTGGATTTGATAGTCAATTAGTTCCTGCATGGTTTCAGCGTTCGCCACATCGTCTTCCTGTGTGCCCTGGATTTGAATAATTGACTGGCCGCCGAAAAAGATCTTCATTAATGACGGCATAACCCATTCGATTGTATCGGCTACATCGGACGAAGTGAGGCTGGATATTTCGGATAGCCGCTCAAACATCTTGGCGTAAAAGGCTTCCTTCGCATAATAAATGTCGATTCTCTCTGCTATCTTCGGTTCAATTTCTTCCTCATAGTATCGTTGGGCAGACGTGTGCCGGTTTTTCAGGTAGTTTAACAACTTATCTTCTTGTTCTGGCTGTATTTTCAGTGCTTCGGCCACAATATCAACCCCTTTCTAGCCAGCAGCGCGAACAATGCAGGTGAAATTACCGGTTGCCGCAATCGAAAACTGCTTCGTCGGAATAACAAGCTCATCAAACTTTTGGCCGGCTGGGACTGTTGCTGTAATGCTGCCGACTGTGATCGTAACGGCTGCCGTTCCGGTGTTAACCAGCACAATACTCTGAATCGTGAAGTCATACGTTTTACTTACGTTGGCATTGCCGGTAAAGGCGTCGTACATGACGCCGGGATAAATTTTCACTATAACCGCCTCCTTTCTATAAGCGCCCGGCTTTAGGCCAGTTTCTTGGTTTCTTTTCGGGCATAGAAAAAACGCTCGCTGCAACATAGCCTAGAGCGTCCATTGGGTGACTGTATTCGTTTTTGTCGGGTTCTTCTAGTAATTGCCCGGAAGCAAGTTGTTTACGGTGATAGCCACCAGTAAATGCGCCAATCATAAATGTGCAGCGCGGATCAATAAGCAGCATCGCCTGCCCTTGCGGGGTGGTAGTTGTCAACAGCTTTCTAATTGCTTCTGATCTCGTACCAAAGGCTACGGGTCCAGGAAACACATTTATACTGTAATCTGTACGCAATATGTCGGTTGCACTCTTTTCATCGTTCGGGCTCCGGTTATTGCCAGCAGGATCGCCATAATCCGTAAATTGATAGTTTGGAAAATAGGTCCCTGATTCTGATTTGACAGCTTTAGCGAATGGATGTAGTCCACTATTTAAGCCGTTTAACTCTGGATATAATAGCAACAATTGACCAAAAACAGTAGTCTGGCAGAATACCACAGCGGGATTGAATGTCTGGCCGTAATCCCATCCACGAAATAAAGGCCTGCTTGGTATTGACTTGATCGGTTCTTTTGCAACATGAAAATCAAACCGAAACTCTTCATACCAGGCTTTACCCATAAACACATTAAAATTTATCTCCATTTCTCTCTCCCACGCAGCAGCTGTAGTACCTTTCTTTTCATTTTCAATCCATGCGGGATCGCGCTTATTCGGGTCTGCAGTGTAGTGGACTCGGGCAACATATACGCCGTTAGATGTACGAAATTCAGTAAGACCTTGAATATCACTCATAATGTTCCCTCTATTAACCTTTGGAAGAATCCAGGGTTTGCGCTACTATCAATCACGATCTTTCCACCACCTTGGATTGTCGGCCTGAGCGCTGTCCATGTCAGTTCAGCTGTGCCCCAAAACGCCATTTCCGTGCAATACACTCGACTGGCGGTATATTGGCGCAACTGGTCCGGCCCTTCTGCAACAGCAAAAAAAGAAGTGCCATTTGACAGCTGTACTGTCTCATAGCCCTTCCCGTCATTATCTTTAATTTTTCTTTCGACCTTTGGCCAAAATCCTAGGCCCATTGCTGGTAGCTTACCATACATGAACATAATGCGGTCATCGCCCATGAGATAAGCGCTGTCAGCTGCTTTCTTTGATTGAATAAATATAGTCATATTTCGGTGGAATAAGGCTTCCCATAGCACCAGTGCCAGCAATCGCCATGTCATCATCATTCGGCGCGACTTAGGTATAGCTAATATTGGTTCACTGATAAACAGTTGGTCAATCCTGTGCAGATATTCTTTTTGCGGAAATTTCTTTACTTGTCCAGCATCAGCTTCGTCGCGAGTCCATATGCATTCGTCAATAAACAAAGTTGGATTGCGTTTCCAGTGAAGCCACTTAGCAGCTTTGGCTTTACGCTCTTTATCACGTCTCTCCATGAATTATTGCCTCTAATTCTTCATCAGAAAGGTGACTAAATTCATCGTCTTGATGGTTTTCACCAATTCCTTCTTTATGTTTAGCAATTTCGAGTTTTTGCTCATCAACCTTGCGTTGCCATTTGTCAGGCAACCAATCAAAGTATTTACTCAGTTGATCCCATGCCCACTTCTTATCAGCAAGCTTGATGCTAATTCCATCCTTGCCCTGCTTGACTTCCTGAATGACTGATGTATCAAGTTCCTCACTCTCGCCAATAGTAAGCATGCTAATTGGTTCCTTTATGAGCTTTCCGTCTTCGTCTTTCATCGGTCCGTCAGAATCATAGACCACTCTCTCCACCATACCAAAGCGGATGTAGTCGCCTATGTCGGCACCGGCAACTTTCATACAGAACGCAAGAAAGTCCTGTATATCAAGGTGCAGGTCCTGGCGGAATAGTTCTTTTAAGCGATCTACTTCCTGCCGAACGCGCGGCCGCTGGTATACTCGGCTACCAAGAACCTGGGCGCTGTGCTTATTACTGCCTTTTGCGTATCCAGCAAGCAAAGCCGCCTGCGTCAGATTCCACGTCCTAACATAGTGATAACAAAAGAGCTGCTCCTGATCGGACAGCTCAGGGTCTGGTTCGGTTACTGTAGACTCTTTGTATACATTTTTATTTTTGTCTACATTGTCTACAGCATTTTTAGGCTTTCGAAGTGGTTTGTCACGTTCCCATTTGTATCTGTATTTCCATTGCTTCACCGTACTCATTGGAACATTATATTTCTCAGCTATCTCCCTGTACTTCATGCCAAGGATATAGTCTCTTAATGCTAATTCGTGCATTTGAGGCACTTACAAGGTCACCACCTCCCAGCTCGGTATCGTTATTATTTCAGCACCCCAGTCACCCGGCTGCCCTTCTTACCCCTTGGAGGCGTAGGCGGGTGGATAATGGATGTGGTTGTTGGTACTGGTTTAGGTTTTGGTTTATCATTCACGGTATCGCCTCCTGTTTTGGGCATAATAAAAGCGCCCCGAAGGACGC
Organism: Sporomusa sp. 246TCP1; assembly: GCF_057319775.1. Taxonomy (NCBI): domain Bacteria; kingdom Bacillati; phylum Bacillota; class Negativicutes; order Selenomonadales; family Sporomusaceae; genus Sporomusa; species Sporomusa sp. 246TCP1. The sequence continues at coordinate 4,900,929 of NZ_CM170492.1, forward strand.
TCTAAGAAATTAATCGCACCAATCATGCCTGCACTTTTGGTGGCACTTAGGACATTCACATTCATCTTCAAACCAGTGGTCACATTTAGGGCATTTTTCACACTTTAATTTGCATTCCCAGTGACATTTAGGGCACTGGTGAGGATGCATGTGCCCACATTTTGAACATTTCTTGAAACAAAACTTTTGGCAACCATCTTGATTATAATTCATTTTTCTATCAAACCTCCTTTGTTACATAATATGTTGCTTAATAGAAATATGTGTTAGGCATAAGAAAAGAGCCTTTTCGGCTCTGGCATAATTTTTGGCATATTTTACGCAATGTATAATTAGCCGCCAACCGGAAAGGAGGAACCAGTCAGCGGCCCTGGTAGGCATTAGAGTATAAGAAAAGCGCCCTTAAGGCTATTAACCCCAGGGCGCACGATTCGATTGTCTAAATTTTATCACTTTGTCAAATTAATATCAAGTGGCGACAAATAATCTTTGGAATAAAGTGCCTGTAGATTGCCTTTTTAATTTCTCTTTAGCTGTGCTGCGGCCTTTACTCTTGCTTCCACCGGATTTAGGGCTCTTGACATGCATGCACTGTTTCGGCGCTTTAGTTGCCTTTAGCACGGTTTTTTTTATTTCTTTCGGTGTATCAACTGTCCTGTGGCTCTCTGCATCACAATCGGGGCATCTTAGAAAATCCATCTTATCCCATATCATTTCTGCTCCGCAATAATGGCATTTATTATAAATTAACTTTGGTGCCTTCTGCATACTCCCCACCCCCCATAATATATAAAAACCGAATAGGGCAAACCAGCTGCCCTTTATCTGTATGTATTTAGTATCATTTGGAAATACTACTACCGGAGTGCGCAACTCCTTAAGTCAGGGCGACTGTATGAAGCAGAGCTCTGGCTTTTCTATTTTTATAAAATATCTTCCGCTTGCCCACGGCTGCAGGATTGTTATGGCTTTCAATTTTTTCACCTACCCTTTACTATTCTCAATGAATTTATTGTCTACCGTAGGTAATACTAGTAAATAACTATGCGAGGTGATAAAATTGCACGATCGATTTGTAAGAGGATACATAGCGGGTACTATTGGCGGAATAGTAATGGGTTTGCTCAATTTTATCTTATATAAACTTGGCTATTCGGAAACCAAATTTCTTGACCTAGTATCTGTTATTTTTTTAGGATATATTTCTGATAACATTTTAGAACAGGCCACTGCTCAAATAATTCAAACTGGGCACGCCGCATTTACAGGTATCGCATTCGCATATTTAGTACCAAAAATCAACAACAACTATTTAAAATTCAAGGGAGCAACTTATGGAGTTATTGTATGGTTTATAATCTTTGGAATAGGATCCCTGTATAAAGTACCCCTGTTCACAAAAAGTGCGGCGACTACCGTTCTCACATATCTTTTTACATCAGCACTCTGGGGAATAGTTGCGGCGTTAGTCCTAATTTGGTTTGAGCAACATTCCGAAAGTACACAAAAAAGCCGCCAATCTAACCACATAATACCCTCCCCGGCCTATAAACGTTTCTCCGATAAGAATGTTGAGAGGTTAGAAGAACGACTTGAGCAAGATGAAAAACTTTTAATGCAGGTAATAAGCGAACAGCATAAAAGCAAACGGTCATTCCTGTCATGGTTTAAATTTTGGTAAGCTATGATTCAGTCACCCTCCCTCGTTTATTTGTCTTGGTTAGGGCTGGTTAATCCGCCGCCTTATAACCCCGTGGACTGCAGGCCTTAATATAAACACAAAGCTGCACTCCATTGGTCAGACAAACTGAAATCTCATCATCAGCGGTCTGCCTGACATCCTGGATTGCCACGAACCCGGGAACATACTGTTGAGCAAATGCCGGGGCTTGATTTTTAATGGCCGATAATGAAACTGGCGCTCCCAATACTGGCGGCTGCTTCCGCTCGTACCAAACAGCCTCCGTACTCTCCTCCTGGCTACTTTTTGCCACCGCTGCATCAATGGCCGGCTGCAGATATTCCGGAGGCTGAACATCCCATCGCTTGGCCTGCTTAACATGCCGAACTACAAACACCGCATTGTCCTCCGCATTGATGTCACCGGTAAACTGAGCAATCGTGACCTTATACACCGTTGTCCGGCTACGCTCGACCTGAATAACATAGTCATGCTTTTGGAGTACAAACACCGCATGGCCTTTGGTCTCAATCTCTTCCGGCTTTGGTATGTAAGTAGCAATCTTCTTACTGCCATCATCACGGCAGATAATCTGAGCAAATCCCTTTGTTTTGCCGATTGCGCCGCCGGTCTCGGATATTGCCGGCAGGCCTGTTTTTGTACGAGTCACTTTGATTGTTAATTCCATGATTCTCTCCCCCTCATTATTTGTGTCGGTTTCCTTACATGCGTACAAGAAGTTAACTTTTCACAACTGCTCATATTTTTTATTATGTAAACTGTACTAGAATTATCATCCAGCCTTATCACTAAACTTCATCGGATTGTATTGAGGCTCTAACCGCTGCGGCTTCCGCGGTATATCTTCAAACGGCACTTCTGGCTTCTTCTCCGCTTTAGGGCTGCCTCCAACCTCCGCACTAATGCAGCAGGTCAACGCTTCTCTCTTTGCCTTTGCCGCCGCATCAGCCTCAAACTTGGCGATATCATCAGCGCTGGCCTTATGAATAGTAACCCCGCTATGCTGAGTAGCAAAATACTCTTCCTGGTCCTGTATAAACTCTGTAATCGGTTTTTGCATGTATTGAATAGGCAATCTGCTGTATTCCATCCTTACCCCTCCCGAATCAAAATCTCAGTCCGGCTACACTCCACAACCCAGGCTTCTGAGGTTGATAATCTAAGCATTGGCTACCTTTGGTCTTTTAACTGCCACAACAACCTTGGATAAATCTCTCTTAGGCTTATCCCATACAACGCCCCGGCTCATTGGATAGCCGCCGTATTGTTTACGCATTGTATCACCCCTTAACTTGCCTTCCGTGGCTTATATTCTTTAAATGTGCAACTTTTACGCAACCATGGCCGGTTACACCAAACGGCCAAATCTTTAATGACCTGCGGCGCATGCGCTTTATCGTAAACCATCACAAAAGGATTAAAGTCGCAGGTTTCAGCTATCCCGATTCTTTCTAAGTCCTGTTCAAGAGTAGAATTATAATTCACAAGTATGTACAGCATTTTTTTGCGAAAATCCTTAAACCCATACTCTATTAGCATTTTGGACTTTTCTCTGATAATTGGAGCTAGCTTAATATCATCAAAGGCAAACCTGATACTGTCTTGCAATCTAATTTTGCGGAGATAATCTGCCTGCTCCGGCGTTAATATCCGAATATCTAACCCTTGACAAAAATCAACTTTATAGTCGTGGTCTATAATTTCCAGGCACTTTTCACGCCATAGTGTATCGGCAAGGAAGTTATTGTCTAATAATGTAATCACTTTGCTTTTTGGATTCGCTATTTCGCTCGGCATGGCCACATGGCGAATTTTGCCTTCTTTAATCGGCACTACGCAAAATGAACATTGTCGGATACACCCCCTGGAATTAAAGCCAAATCCATAATTTATTCCATACAATTCATAATCAGGCTTCATATTTTCTATTTCATCAGGTAATCTTTTTTCAAGGTTCCATCCGGTACCGCCAACCTCTACCCCGATTTCTGCCAATCGCTCGGAAATGTCTCTTGATTCTCGGAAAACCGTCGCTCCATACAACTTATCCCTAGAACTAAATAGCGACTGTCCTCTTAGCACATCAGATGGAGTGAGGATTTCCGTTTCGTGTCCTTGTGCTTTATGCCACGCCGACAGCTTCATAAGTGCCAGATTCGGCAGCTTACCGTCAATCTGTATTAATCCGATTCGCAATACCAACACCCCCTAGAATGGGATCTCCTCATCCGGAAACACATCTTTGCCGAACGAGTCAACAGTCAAGCCGCCATCACCAGCATTATTACTACCAGACTGCTTCCTATCCAAAAATTCAATACTCTGTGCCACTACCTCGGCAACTCTTCGCTTACTACCATCATTCGCCTCATAGCTCCGAATCTGCAGCCGACCATCAACAAGAACCTTACTGCCTTTGCCAATGTTGTTCCCGGCTGACTCCGCTAACTTCTCCCAGGCTACAACAGGGATAAAATCAGCATTGTTCTGACCACCGAATCGGTTGACTGCCAGATTAAACGAAGCTACCGCTTTGCCGCTTTGGGTATACCTCACTTCCGGATCAGCAGCCAGGCGTCCAACGAGAATTACTTTATTCACGTCATCACCCGACCCTCTCACAAAGGCATTTAATATCCTCAATGCCTTTGGCCAATATGTACCTGGCACCATGAGCTTCCACATCAGTCTGAAATTTCTTCTGTACACTGGATTGATAGCCCTTAGGCTTCTTGACCTCAATGTACACGGTAACCCCGTTACGAATGGCGGTCAGATCAGACAGGCCTTTGTGGCAGCCTAATCCTTGGTGATGTCGAATCACATACCAGCCATGTATCTGCAAGTATTGCCTGATACCGCGTAGAATTTCAGTCTCTGACGGTTCAGGCTGTTTTTGTATGCGTAAAAAGTTATCCATTGTGTTCTCCTCCCATCAACTGCAAGCAGACATTCTTTCGATTTCAATGATTGCGGCTAAAATAGGATATATCTGCTGTGGCACTACGGCGTTTCCGAGTGCTCTAAGTCTGTCCACCCTTCCGGGAACCCCATTAGCCACTCTACCCACACTGGGTTCAACTGACCAGTATTGTCCGTTAGCTGCCCCGTCCTGGCTAAAGCTTCTAGGCACTTCCCACTTTGTTGACCAGTGTTGTAACTCCAACTTCTTGCATCCGAGCTCGTTGGTGTTGGATAATACTTCACCGCTGCAGACAATCCATTTCGCGGATCGTTCGCTATATTCCCTCGCTTTATCGCGTCGTTTGCTCTTGGAGTAGGCCACATCTTTACTGCTGCCGCTAAATCTGGTGACCTCCGTGTCGTGGGAGTTCCAACCCACAGTGAACACTCTATCTCTTCTATGCGGCGCACCAACACTCGCAGCCGGTATAATAAACGGTTGCGCGGCGTAACCAATGTGCTCCAAGTCAGATAGCACATCGTCGAGCCCCAGTGTGATGTGCCCAGCAACATTCTCACCAACAACCCAAGCGGGCCGTAATTCGGATATAACGCGGAACATTTCCGGCCAGAGGTGACGGTCATCATCCTTGCCTTTTCGCTTCCCGGCTGTACTAAATGGCTGACAAGGATATCCGCCGGCCACAATGTCAATTCCGCTAATTCCTGCACGTTCTAACACCTCTTTCGTGAGTAGTCTTATATCCGGAAAAATTGGCACCCCCGGCCAATGCTTACGCAATACACGCTGACAGAACGGGTCTATCTCACAGAAAGCAACAGTCTCCATGCCTGCCCACTGAGCAGCCAGGTCAATGCCACCTATTCCGCTGAAAAGGGATAATAACCGTAATCGCCTCATGCTGTTTTACCCGTTTTCTTGCACTCGCACATCTCTACTTCGCCGTCCTTATTGCCAACAAAGCCACTGCCTCCACACTTCGGACATGGCGGCAGGTACTTGACAAAAATGTGCTCAGTCAGAAACGTATGCGGCATTTTTATATACTGCTCAGCAGTACCTTCGACCCGGACCTTAACAGAGTATTTACCAGCTGCAACTATCAGATCAATCGCCCTGTATCCTTCGGCCAACACGATTTTCCAAGCCTCCACTGCCCGGGGTTTACCGTTTTTACGCGGATAAGCCTGCCAAAACCGTTCAAACTCTGCGAATAATTCTAACGATTGACCACCACCGGCCAATGTCACTGCTGTTTCCTCGGCAGCATTCCCCTCGCAACCCGAAGGGTATAAGTTATCCACAGTTTGACCATCCAAACCGTCTGCCTCGCGCGCGCACGCGATTGGTTTATTATTATTTATTTTCTTTTCTTCTCTTTTCTTTTGTGGATTATCAGTAGTAGAAACCGGGGTTTTACCCGTAGAAACTACATCAGAATTATTATTAGTAGGAGTTTCTACGGGTTGAAATGGTTTTAACGGCACTGGTCGCTTCCTATTTTTATAGGCATCGGCAATGTTCTTGATAAAGTTATCTGACCAGATAACCTGCCGTTCATCCCATAATTTCTTATCTATAGCACCTAGTAGTGCAAGCTTATTTAATATCTCCCGGCATTTTACCTCTAGAAACCTGGTTGTTGCCTGTAGAAACTCCCATTCATCAACATTATTGCAGTTAATGTAATGGCCTTCTGATTTTCCTAATAATTCCAAGAGTTTAAACCAGAAAGCATATCCATCGTTGCCATAATGTTGTTCAATGATAAACATGGTTTTCCCATGATTACAAGAATGCGGGAAATAATCTACAGTATCTTTAGTTGGCCTAGCCACCTGGTATCACCCCTGGCACTCAGAGTGCTTTAAAGGAATAGGCGCTGTCATACGCCCACCCCCGGATACTGCTTCCACTCGCGACCATCAAGCAAGCGACCGACTTTCTTTTTGCCGGTTTTAATCATTAGCGCATCAGGCTTACAGCCCGATTCATAAAGCTCACCATTGTATGTGACCCATTTAAAGTTTGCTTGAGGCTCTTCTGTTTCATTTGCAAAAGATTGGCCCGTTCCGTGTATTGGCCACCACTCGCCCCACTGCTTAAAAAAGAATGGCACTCCTGCAAATTTACATTGATCTCTCAGACTTCTTGCCCAATCAGGATGTATTGGCCGCGCTCCCTGACCGCTCTCTCCACCGCAGATTACCCAGTCAATAGCTGGTTTTATTGTTTGCTCGACGCCCAGTCCGTATGGTCCCGGGTCAACTTTTATAGTAGCAAGGGCATTAATTCCATTACTAAGATCAGTTAAATCTACCGCCCCTATCATCGGCTCCACACTCACAAACCGCACCGCAGCCGGTATCTGTAACAATATCGGGATTCGCTTGTCTGCCTGCTCCTGGTTCTCGGCTGTTACGCCAATCCAGATATTATTCAAAGGAAAGGCAAAATGCAGTCTGCGTGTAGTTGTGCCGTTATCGTTACGAACCGGAATTGCTTGTTCTTCGATATCAGCTTTGATGATTTCAATAATTCTCCTCATCCGATCAGGTCGCTTAGTTAGCACCATAAACCTATGACCATAAAACCACTGAGCATGTGACATTGTGCTAAAGACCTGCATTATAAAATCATCCGGAACATCATCATGGAACAAATCGGACATAGAACAAACAAAAATCTTACATGCCTTTTTCCATTTTAGCGGCTGCTCCAACCGTTCCGGGTGTAACATCACTTTAAATGGATCATCCACTGGCAGGCCCCACTTCTCGCCGAATCGCTTGCTCATTCGCTCCGCATAGCAATTATCACACCCAGGGCTAATCTTGCTGCAGCCGGTGACCGGGTTCCACACCCGGTCTGTCCACTCAATCTTGCTTTTTCCCATCTCTATTTCACCCGCCTTATCGTGCTCTCCACCGGCTCAAACAATCGCGGCTGCCGCATATTCTCCCACTCGCCGCCAGCCTCGAGAATATTCGTAATAAGCCGGTTTTTCCCGTACCAGTCATAGCCAACAGAATAAAATATCTCCGGCCATTCCTCTATGGCATAAGCCCTAAACTCACCATCAGGGCCGATCTTCCTAAGCTCCCGGTACAGCACCATAAGCACCTGGCTCCAGGTCATATCCTCCATGTTCTTCTTGTAAAACTCAAGCATATAACAGAAGGTTCGACCGGTCATTTGCTTAATCAAATCCTGCCACTTCTCCGGTATCTTCCGGATCTCAGCAAACTTGACCTTATCCTTGTTCTTGCCATTGCCATCGATGTTATCGACAAACAGAATTGCTTCCACCGGCACATACTGCAGATCCTGAAACGATTTAACCAGCTTCTTAGCTGGGTCACGGTATACTTCGTTAATCATGTACTTGCCGGACCATTCGTCAATGACTACTAATCTGCTTTCTTCGGGCATTCTCCTCACCTCTTCAAAGCATTTTCTGCATCTTCCTTTGAAAAATAAAACTCCTTCTTGGGGAGATACTTCTGGTGCCGCTTGCCATGCCATCCGTTTCGCTCCACAAGGTAGGCATTGCCGTTTTTACTCTCGCGTAAAATTGTATATGGTACGACAATTTTTTCTGGCTCATCATTCCAATCATTACATCTGTGGTTATAGCATATCCTCCATGCCCGTATGCCCTTTCTATCCGTTCTATTCAAATTCTACTCACCCCATCACGCATAGTAGGTATAATTCCGGGCAGACTAGGCATTAAGACGAAGTCTGCCCAGCAGCTTATATTTCGTCGAGTATGTCGGTATCAAAAAAATGTTCTTCGCACCGTTTCTGGCAGTCTGCTTCGTAGGGTGCGCGATTTCCTCGGAATACTTTTCCGCTCAATGGGGACATATTGCCGCCGTTAATTATGCAATCCTCGCATCCAAATCCCCCTGAATTTTCATATCCGCAGTCAAACTCGGGGGGATTGATCGGGGTGCTCTTCGTCCAATACCCTTTACACTTGATACGCATTTTCTCCCTCCGTCTATTTACCCATCTCCCAAATCCCCAACTCATCCAAAAACTGACTCGGCGGCATCGGCCGCAAATCTCCCCGCCAATCAGGTGCCCGTTCCGGCCATGTCAGTATCAGCCGATTCTTCGCCCGGGTAACCGCTACATAGAACAGCCGCCGCTCCTCCTCGATGTCACCGCGCTTGGATGGAAATACACCATGATTCAACCCAGCCACAATCACCGTGTCAAACTCCAATCCTTTACTGGCGTGCACCGTCATAAGCTTTACGGCATCCTGCTCTTGTACCAATTTTTCCTGTATGTCACGGTACCGCAGAAATTTCAGGAAAGCCTGTATGGAAGAATCCTCACTCAGTTCCTGCTTGGATTCTTCCCACCGCGCAATGGAATATCTGGCAGCCTGTATAGTAGCTGAATTATAGTACTGATTTACGTTCAGCAGCTCAACCAGAATATCAAAACACTCCGTTGGTAGGTTTACCTCCGCCGCCTCTGTTTGCCGCTCTACGGCCTCCACTGCCGTAATAAATGGGAAAGCAGAATGCTCATGATCATCTTTCACGGTTTGCATTGCATCCCATAAGGGAATTTCCTCATACAATGCTTTAAACTCTAGTTCGCTAAACTGCAGCGGCTTAATATCAAACTGTTTAAGGCATTTCTTTAGAGCAGTGTTATCCCGTCTGTTATACAGGAAATACATCCATTGGAGCAGTGGCCGCACAGCCGGCGAGTTAAACGGATCTTCCCGACCGCCTACTCGTAAGCAAGGTATCTGCGCCTGCTCCAGGATTCGCTGGATATTATCAATCTGACTATTAGTCCGGGCCAGTATGGCAATACTCTTAAACGATATACTGTCTTCGTGATTAAGCTTGTCTACCACTCGGGATATAAACCTAGCTTCCTGGTTAGCATCACATAAACTGGATGATACATACACGTCGGGTCCTTTTTTATGGGCAATTAACTTCTTTTCAGTCTGGTGGACGTTGTTACGAATCAGGCTGTTGGCTGCAGTAATGATAGATTCTGTAGACCGGTAATTGTCCTCGAGCTTGACCACTTCGCACTGAGGATTATTGTCGGCAAACTCCAGGATGAATCGTACCTCCGCTCCCCGCCAACCGTATATGGCCTGAAAGTCGTCGCCTACGACAAAGAGGTTGGGCGCCTGCAGCATGTCAATCATTACGGCCTGCTCCTCGTTGGTATCCTGGTACTCATCAACAAATACATGGGTGTAGGTTTGCCGGTACTCGGCCAGTACTTCAGGATGCAGTTCCCACAGGCGAATGACTAGATCAATCAGCCGGTTAAGATCCACCGCATTGTTTTGTTTGCACCGGTACCCGTATTCTTTAAGCACCCGTGATTCTTCAGGATAATAAGCATCTTCCACACGATAATCTCCGCATTGCTCATGGCGGTCTAATACTTTCTTGATGGTTGTCCGATTACCAAGTTCCCGGATAATTTTCTCCATGATTTCCTGCCGGTCCTCATCCCCGTAGATGGTGAAATTTTCGTCAATCCCTAGTTTGTGGCCCCATTTTTTCAAGACACTTACAGCAAAGGCATGGAAGGTATTGCAAAATAGTTTTGCGCCCTCTTCCTCGCCGATCAGCTGCATGACCCGCTCTTTCATTTCTTTGCCAGCCAGGCGGGTGAATGTGAGGCACAGCATGTTATCAGCACTAATGCCATGATTAAGGTGAAGGTTGGCCACACGCCGGGTCAAGACGGTTGTTTTGCCACTACCTGCGCCAGCTAAACAGAGGATTACCGGGGCGGTTGATGTAACCGCCCTCAGTTGATTTTCATTAAGACCTTCCAAAAGGTTAGGCATTCTTCTTCACCTCCACCCATTTGACCAAAGTACCGCAAAAGCAGCCGCCCTTACCGATTCTTTTATGTCTCCAGCCAGCAGAACATTTATCCTCATCGGCCCCGTTGCCGCCGCGTTCGCACTCGGCGCAATCTACCCAAAGCGCATTTCTTGAATCATAAAAACTCCCAATCTTCTTAGGCACTTTGCTTCACCTCCAACACTTCCACTTGCTGACTCAGATTCCATACTCGCCAGCCATCGGCTGCAAAGTCAAACTCTATAGCGCCGGCCAGAATGATGTTATCCAGCTTGTCCTTAACCTTGGTCAACCCGTCAATGAGCAGTTGGAAATTGCGCCGATCCAGGTGGTTTAAATTATCCATGGCTAGCAGCCTGAGTTTCGGCTGCGCCCGGTCGATGATAGTCACCATCATGGCGGCCAGGAAGACGGTCTGTTGACCGGTGCTGAGGGCATCAAAATTGACATAGTGACCTTTCTCATTAATCCAGCCAAACTGGAAGATCTCCTTACCAGTATCGCTTTCCGTTTGGAAAAACGGTTCATGCGCAAAACCCATCAGCGCCAGGTTACTTTGGATATTTTTCCGGATAGGTTCCAAGCACTCTTTCACGATTTCACCCTGTACACCCTTAGGTCCCAGGGCTTCCGCAATTAACTTTAGGCAGCTGCTTTGGTATTCGGCCTTGCGGTTATCCATCATGGACTGCTGCATGAGCAGAATGGTCTGCTTGGCCTTCTCTTTTTCCTCAATAACCTTTTTGTTGACGCCGATTCGGTTGCGGATATCAATGGCCTGCGTATCCAACGAGACAACAAAGGTGATTGCCTCCACAGGCTCATTCAAAATACGGTCCAACTCTTCCCGGTACAACTTGATTTTATTTTCCCGGTCGGTGACTTCGGCCAGAAGATTATTTCGCTGTTCAGATAGGGTGTTAATCGTTTTATTGATACTGGTGTTTCGGGCGTTTACTTCTTGCACTTGCTTGAGAAGGCCGGACTGCTGGTTTGTAATATCCGTTTCCTCGGCATCCAGCTTGGCAATAGAGCGTTTCAGGGTTTCCTCTTGTTCCATAAGCTCAGCTACACTAGTAGCCGCCTCATTCTTTTTCCGGTCTACATATTCACCGAATCCGGAAAAATCCTTATCGCACTTGATAAGTTTAGGATTAATTACGCACCTACCGGAAATCTCACCGGTGATTTTAAGGGCTTCTTCCAACGCTGTCACGGTAGCCTGAACAGTAGCTATTTGATTGGCCACTTTCTGCTGCTCATCGGCCAGACCTTTGCGTTCCTTCCGGATATCAGTCTGGCGTGTTTTGAATTGCTGTAGTTCGGCATCGATGGCCGGCGGCTCTGCCAGCTGCAGCTGATGCTCACGGATTTGCCGATCGATAACTGAGGTATCGACCTTACCTGGCTTAGTCTCAAGTTCCAAAACGGCTTTCTGCAATTCAATCATACGGGCTGTCCGCTTTTCCGCTGCTTTTTTCTTTTCTTCGTCCGCACTTATGCTTTTTTCAACACCAATCAATCGATTCTGCAGCGTTTCCAGTTCCTGCTTCAGAGTGGCAATATTCCGGTCAGTTTCGGCCATGTCATTCTTCATGTCACTGATCTGCCGAACCGCTCCCTGAGCGTCTTTCTGCTTGCGATCCCACAGTTTCTTTTCGGTATCGATCCAGCTAAGCATAGCCTGCAGCCCTTCCTGAACGCCATAATCCGCAGGAAACTCGACAATAGCCTTATTGATAATATCCAGCATATAGTCATACTGCTCAGCATTGTTGGCCTGCAGCTCGGCTGTCAGTAATTTCTCAGCCAGATAGTCATATATCCGCTCCCGCGTCCAAGTCGAAGAATCAATGCCGCCCAGGCTGTATATGAAGTCCCGGCGCTTGGTATCCGACAAACTAAGGAATTCGCCAAAGTCCATCATTACCGGGAAGTGGCCGATTTCTGATTGAATCCGCAGATTCTTTTCGGTGTCCGTTCGTTCCGCAGCACCAGGCGACACCAGGATATTTTCTTTGATAGTTACCGACACTGATCCATCCCGGACATTGCGCTTTTCATTTTTATTGAATGCCCTGGTCAACTGAAACTGGTCTGTTTTAAGTCCTACGCTCATGGCATCACCGGTAGCCAGCTTGAAAGTATCTGTGCTGGTCCTTTTATTCCCCGGTACATAGCCCAGAATAGCAAGCCCTAAGGCTTGGAGCCGGGTTGTTTTCCCAGCTCCATTACGTCCTACAAAGATATCCATGCCAGTTAGATCCTGGACGGTAGTTTGTCCTTTGAAATTTTTCAGTTCAATAGCTGTCAGTGGCATTAGAACAAGTCCCCCCCCTCAGGTTCAGCAGGGGCTGCAGCCAGTTGCGCTGACTCTGGTTCTGGGTCTGGACTAACATCAACTGTCTTTTGCGCATTATAGGCCAGTTCATCCAGATAAGCCTGTGCCATAGCTTTCGCCGTTTCGTTTTGCGCCTTACTGGCCAACCAATTCAGCTGCTCAGTCGTCATTTCCGATAGTTTAGTTGGATGGCCTTTTATAGCGACAATGTAATCCCCCACTTGCTGGGGCAGTTCCTGCAATTTCGGCACTTCCTGGTGTTCTATAGCTGCCGTATTTTCTACACTAAAGGCAGAGTTCATTTCCTCTTGCGAAACTAGACCACTCACGGAGAACTGCCGTTTTAAGACAAAGGTCTCGGCTACCTTTTGAATCATGGCCGAAGGGTACTTTTTCCAGGTATTTGACTTTTCATCATAGTACTCTTCAAAATCAACAAAAGTGATTTGAGGCTTATACCCAGTCCGATCACATTTGGCCCACGCGCCAATAATCTTACCGCGTTTGGCTCCAAACTTATGTGATACCGCATAGTTAATGGCATCAATTTCGAAAGCATCACCCTCACGGACAGGGAAGCTAATCAGGCCTTCGTATTCAGCATTGCTTTGAGCTATCTTTAGGTACCCATCACGACTGGTCATCATAGTAGGTGCATCGGCATCGCTATAATCAATTTCGCCGTTGGCCAGCCGCGGATAGTCCCACTTGTCATTACCATGACTGTCTTTGCCAGTCTTAATCTTCTTAACCCGCTTGATAAACCAAATCTCCTTGGCAAAGGGGTCAAGATTATATTTATTGGCCAAATGCAAAAACATCTGCAATTCATCATCGGTAGCCCCTTTGGCTACCGTTCTTTTCACCAATTCGATTTGCGCCGGGGTTAACCCGGGCGCAGCTGTTACCTGCGCCCGTACCTCACTAAGCTGTCTTTCTGGCATTGCCATAATCATCATCCTCCTCATATTCTCTTATCCCGGCATCATACCGGCAGTCAAAATTATCATGAATCATGCGGCCATCCTTAAGGGTGATAAACTCATTACCTTCGTAAATCTCGCCACCACAAGCATCGCAACAGCCGATGATCATGGCGCGCTGCGGATCCGGCAAACCGTAAGCAAATCGATCAAGACTCATTACACACGCCTCTTCTCCTCAATTATTAGAGTGCTCCATTTATTACCACACTTAGGGCAATCATAAGTACGAATCCTCTTGCTATCGTGCACTGGTTTACCAGGTGTCTGACAGGAAGGGCAGTTGGTTACCATTTTGACGTTACTCATGCCACACTACCTCCGTCAAAATTGCCGCCACTTGGCATAGCATACATTCTCCTAGCAATTAGCTCGCGTAATATTACAAGTATCCATCCACGAGCTCGGTACCGATGCTGAGGCTGTTTCTCTAAGTCGAGATAATTCTTTAATGCTTCCTCGCAGGCTTCAATCGAAAACGTGTGCCACCTAAATCTCTGAGCTTCAACTTCACCGATGGTTACCTGCTGCAGCCGTTCTTTATACTTTGCAAATAGATTTGAGTTTGTGGTATAATCGAATTGAAAACATTTCTTATCCGTCTTCTCAATGGAGTCGGATTTTTTTATTTGTGTCGGCCAATCATTAGGCGTGTACTGTTCCATCACCAAACTCCTTTCAAAAATTCATAGATAAAATAGGAACCAAGAATTAAGTTAATTGGAAACCAAGGATTAAAGCACTTACCATTATTTGTTCCTGGCACTAAATTAAGTTTATGGTTTACGTCCGTAACCTTCCTTACATTAGCAGAGCTAAGTTTTAAGCGGCCTAACCAATAATCAACTAACTGACCACCACAGCCATAAGCCCGGTCCATCATAAGCACCTGGTCTTTTGTTGGGTCTTTGCCTTTTTCAATCCTCTCGATTGTCTTAGGACTCATAGCTGTGTGCATTGCTGCTATGTCTCTGCTCCAACCTTTAAAGATTCTCAATCCCTTATACACCCCTCTTTCGGACACCAATGGCTTAATTTCTGTCAAAGCTGGCATACTCTCTCACCCCCTTTCAAGGTACAATGACATTGAAATCGGGAATCTCCTTGTATCTGTTACCCCACCCCGCGCCCTGCCGTTACTCCCGGTAGGGCAACTTTTTTTATATAGCCAGTGCAATGATAAATAGGATAATCAAAATCCATTGTTGCTTTGGGCTCCACTCTTGCTGCTTGGTATCTAACTCCCCGCGCCAACGAAGGTTATGAACCTGCTGGCGGCGTTCTATCGTTGCTTTCACTACCCGCTCCTTTCTCTAGCTCAGTAATAACATCAGCTAAATTAGTCTGTAGCCATAACATGGCGTACAACAGTTATTTTGCGGATTTAGCTAATCTCACTGAATCAGGTGGACGGCCTCGGTATTTCCGTTCAGGAGTTACCGATTTTGTTGGTGGTTTTATAATTCGTATCGGCACCGGTAATGTGGCCGCAATTTCTTCAGCAGTTTGCTGAGAATATTGCCTAAGTGCTTCCAGGGCAGCTTCCACATGAATTCTTACATGGCTATTGCCAGCAGTTTTGATAAAAGGTATTTGACCTTGTTTTATCATCGTGCGCACAAGTCGCTCTGGTAGGTTAGTACGAATTGCAAATTCCGATACAGTTTCCATGACTGTATACATAGCTACACTCCTTTCTATGTTCTTTGATAATTTAATATCCCGCCCGCTCCAGCGTAGCGGCTTGCTGATTACTAATAGTTTCATTCTCGTGAACCAAATGGGCGAGAGATACTTCTAATGGCACTTTGAATTCGTCTTTAAGTTTTATTGCAATTGGAGTTGAAATTGGCCTATCACCCGAGAGGAGCATGCTGCAATACCCCTTTGAAATACCAATTTTCTTTGCCAACTGTACGGGTTTGAGCTTATACTCCTTTAAAATTACATTTAAAATATTCAAGTCTAACACCTCCTCATTAAGTTCACGCACCGTTAACCAAAGTATAGTTCACAATCCATGAACCGTCAACTATATAATTCAAAAATGTTTCTATTTTGTGAACAAATATTGAATAGTTCACAAATTGTGATACCATTAGTACAATGGGGGTTGAGGTATGACTGACAGTATAAATGAGCAATTTGGTAGTCGACTGAAAGCTTTGAGAGAATCCAAACCCCTTCGGCAAGAAGACGTAGGGGCACTATTTAAAATGAAAAAGTCCACCGTTTCCCAATGGGAAAGTGGTAGATTGCCGCATGCTACAATAATTAGTGAACTAGCAAATTACTTTGATGTTTCCGTAGACTACCTTCTTGGACGCACCAATGAGCGCAAACCTGGCGTCGGCATCAAAGCCATAGACGACCCCGAAGTAACAGATTTTATGAAGACTGTAGTCGGTGAATTTCGGTTAGACCCTCACCTTACACCTAAAGACCGACAAGAAATTATGGAAGACTTGTCAGAGTATTTTCGTTTTAAACTACAACAAAAGAAAAACCAGCGATAGAACTATTAACGGAGTAATGACCCGTTAATAATTTTTACCTTTTCATTAGAACGTATGTTTGTAAGGGGGTTGTAAGTATGCTAGATATAGCAATTCAACTTGCACAAACGCATTATGAACGTTATAAGGCCGCTTGCCCATGGGCGGCAGATATGATTACTATGATTTGCGAGGATTATGGTGTGCAAATAGATGAATATCCGATGGGGAATAATCGCTTCACAGGTATGCTCTGGAATGATAATGGTAAGTACATAATCGTTATTAACCCATTACTCCCTAAAACTAGGCGTCTATTTACCCTGGCACATGAGTTAGGACATTACTTAATGCACCGCTGGTACCAGCCATCATTCTTCTGCACTCGTATTTATGGACAGGCTACTGATCCTAAAGAACGCCAGGCGAATGTGTTTGCTGCTGAACTGCTGATGCCATTAGATAAAATAAAATACTTTGCAAAATTAGGTTTAGACATAAAAAAAGCCGCCCGGTGCATGGGCGTGTCTGAGGAGGCATTAAAATATAGAATTAAGGATCTACGACGGCGAAGTAGGAAACCACCAAATAGCTAAATACCCCGATTATCTCGCTATCCCCACCTGGGGTAAATTTTTGGCCTTGCCATCCGAACATACGTACTAAAGAAAGGATTGATTATCTTGGAACACTCTTATCTTCATCCAAAAGCAACTACTCCACTAAGTCAACAAATTGAGCAAGCGCTCCCTAATGATCCAGAACTAAAGCAACTATGGGGAAATTTTAGAGGTGACCCATCCGGCTTTTTGTCTATTTCCCATACCGGAGAATTAGATGTTGACTCAATAAAGTCTGTACTACGGATTTGTAAAAGCCTTTATGCCGAGGCGCTTGCTGATCACAAATTACACCCACATGGGTTGAGGCAAAAAAACCTGGATAAAGCCAAAATGATGAAAAGGCAACAACAAAGGAGGAATTCCCGATGATTGCTCGCGACCAACTACATGCCCTAATTGATCTGCTCCCAGAAACAAAGTTCGAGGAAACTCACCAGGCGCTTAATGACTTACTGACTGGGTATTCACTTAGTGCTTCAAAGAAAATCCCCCTATTTAACTTCAGCAAGCGAGAAGACGTACAACGTTTCAACCGAGAATTCCCTATCTCTGGTGATTCTAATGGCAAATAAGCGCCCAAATGGAGAAGGATCTTTCTATTTTGATGAAGTGAAACAGCTCTATCGAGCTATGCTTCTAACTCCGGCCGGCAAACGACTTACTAAGGCTAGTAAAGACGAAGAAGTTGTTAAAGACTGGCTCAATGAGCAGCGTTTATTGGTTGGTCGCGGCCAACATATTGAACCGTCATCTTTGACCCTACAAGACTGGCTTATTACCTGGGTGGAGACCTACTCCCGCCCCAACGTCCGCCAACGTACCTACGAACGAAATAAGTCCTTAATTAACCACATTGAGGATATTGGCTATATACCTATTCAAAAGGTAACACCTGTTCATTTGCAAACCCTTTACAACAACATGGAAGAAGAAGGTTTTGCCAGTGAGACCAGAAAAAAGGTACACAATCTTATTCATGGCGCATTAAAGCAAGCTGTTTTAAATAAATTTCTGCAAATCAACCCAACTGATCTTGTTACGCCTCCCAGGGTTACCCGTGATGAAATACAGATTTTTACCTCATCAGAGATTGATCTTATTCTTAATACCGCAAAAAGCTTTCGACTGTACCCCACCATCCTGCTGGCGATTACAACCGGCATGCGCCTAGGCGAAGTACTAGGCGTCCGTTGGCGGGATATTGACTTGCAAAATGGCGTTCTTCGCGTCTGCCAAAATCTCCAAATGTCAGACGAAAAAGGCATCATTTTTGAGCCTCCGAAAACAGAAAAAGGAAAACGCAAGATACCTCTCCCGCCTCAAACAATCGCAGCTTTAAAAGAATATCGCAAAACTTGGAATGAAAGTCGCCTAAAGCACCCTGGCAATGACGATCTTGTTTTTGTTTCAATTACTCACACGCCTCTGCACCCCAAAAACTTTACTACTCGCACATGGAACCGTATCCAGATAGATGCTGAGTTTGCTCAAAATAAATTTGATGGCAATCCGCAAAAAACCAAAAAGAAACTAGAAGTTATGCTTGAAGAGTGTCGGCAAAAGAAGGACTGGCAACCTTTCTTGTCCCGAAATTTCCATGCTATAAGGCACACCTACGCAACCACCCTGCTAGCATCTGGTGTACCCATTGTTGATGTATCCCGTGTTTTAGGGCATGCTAAAGTATCTACTACTCTTGATATTTACGGTCATGCCATACCGGAAAACTCTAAAGTGATTGCTGATAAAATTGCAAGTGCTTTTTTGAAATAGTGCTTTTTTGAAATAGTAAGGACCGCCAATGTGGCGGTCTCTTCAGTATTCGCATAAGAGCAGTCTTACTCTCGCAAAACAAAGCAACTTTTAGTAGGAATGATAGGCGGTCAGAATTATATATATATCACACTCTTCTAGATTTAATGTTAATCAATCTCTTTTTTTACTATCTCTCGTAGCTGATCCAAATCAAAATATAGGCCTCTAGATACATGACATGGAGTTCGAAAAATAGCCTTCGAAATGCACGTGTCATTAATCTCTTGTACGGTTATAGTATTAAAATAGATAATTAATCCTTTTTTACGATTTCCCATGTAAATTCGAAGAGAAAAACTACCTTGCTCTTCAGGCATTGGAATAGAACCTAACTTATATGTAACACTTCGAACATATGTATTTTCAACATTTGCCTTAAAGGAAGAGAACCAATCCCATATTACAAGTTTTCTGTGATTCTCTTCCTCTGCATCTTTTTCCATAGTAACCTCAGGACTGTGCCACATATATACTTTTTCTTTCTCATCTACCGCTGTAGCACGCATCTTAAAGTTAAAAAAGGGAACCGGAAGGGTAACAGCTAAATCCAGTAATCTTTGATCATATTTTTCGTCATATAGAGGAGAATTGGGGCCAACTACCCTTGTTGAACTAAGCAATAATTGCATTGACATTCCAGCAAGAACAAGAGAAGGTATATCTTCTCTATCTGACATTGTATTAAGAAGTTCTTGAACCTCAGGGAGTGATCCTATTTCTGTTACTTTACGTAATTTTTTTAATACCCGCAAAAACATAAATAACAAAATAATTACAATTAAAGTCACTAAAAAAACTAAAATAAAATCGGGCTTATTCCACGTATAAAATAGCGGCAGTAAACAACCAATCCATATAATCCCAACTGAGATTAATGATACACATGCAATATCTATAATACTTTGTGTTATATCGCTGGTTGGAGTTGTTAATTTTTCGTATAGTCTGAAGTTTTTTATAATCGCATTTTCAGTTTTTTGATTCTCCTCATCAGCATTGATTCGCAAATCTTTCTCAAAGTTTCCATCTAAATTCATTAAAGTCCAGATTATTTCCCTACTCTTGTGTACAGCATGCTGACTATTTATCGATACAAAAATAGCAATTAGCCCAACAAGCGTTAAGATTCCTGATGTTAATCCAAAAACTACCGTTAGAACTTCACTCGTATTTGTAATGGCCACCACACCAAGTCCATCAACTAATTGCAAAACAACCAAGCCAACAAGGATACTACTCAGAAAAATATAAAAATATTTCTTATTCAAGTGAATTTCTCCGCTCTATATTATGATTGACAATTATAGTTATTCAAATTAGTATAACTTGATTTTAAAGCTATTGTAATTCTTTCTTGTTGATCATATTCTTGTAAGTATGCCTAATTCCTGCATAATCATAATTGTGCCTTCACAGTATTTAAAGACATTTATTAACTTTTGATTATATGGATATGACATCTCTGAAAATCCAATTGCATAGCTGATAAAATTGTAAATGCGTTTTTGAAAATAGCAAAAAACCACCATGACTACTGGCGGTCTTACTATTCACGTATTTTTCAACAATCATAGCTTGAATCATTAGTGATTCACCAGGAGGAATACAAATTTCTAAATAAGATTATGAAGCTCGCTTCTCTGCCGAAGCCTGTTCTAATTTATCTTTCAACTCATCCGGTAGTGTAGATATAAAGTTCTTAATTTGTTCCAAAGAATACTGCTCGTGCATCATATTTATTATCTCGTTAATCATTTCAGTTTCGTGATGATTTCTATCCCAAATAACTCTTTTAACATTAAAGACTTCTTCTTCAATTAGTACTATTTTTCTCTGGTTATCATAATAATACCTCAGTGTAGTTCTATTATTAACCTCTTCTTCAAACACTAGCTCGCCTACAACATTACCGTTCACTTTTGTATAGCTAACTTTTATGTATGAATCAACAAAAATATTATCAGCCAACTCGCTCGGCTGTACTCCACCCGTCAACATAATAGAAATTAAATCATTGATCTTCTTTATAACCTTATCACTCATTTATATCATCCTCCTCAACTCTTCTAGTATACTATACATATACTTCTGAGACTCTAGTAGCATCTCCGGTTCTCTTTTTTGAACTGGACCGTATTTTTTTGATACTCTTGTGTTAATATATCGAACTAAAATCGCGTCATTGTTTTGGTCTGAAGATAAATTATAGATTGTATTTTTAAATTTAGAGTATAATGTGCTCGCTTTAGGATCAATCCCTTTTTCCTCTAACAGTGCTTGTGCCGCCTCATTTGCGCTCTTATACAAATACTCTCGGGTCTTTTTTCGTAATTCCTCCGGCCTTTTGGATAGTAAGAGTTGCTCTATTTCATTTCTTTTGGTTACTGCCGTCCTTCTTCTTAATGCATCCCTAGCTATCTCAATCTCTTCTTCTGTTAATCCAGCATCTCTAAACTTTTTAACCCTTTCATCAACCTCTTTATTTATTGCCTCGCGTGCATCCTCAAACATTTTATTAAAGTCAATGTCAGGTAAAAACGAATCTTGACCACTCACAAAGTAATCATCTTTCTCCACTGATGCATATACAATTGCCCTTTTTTTGTATTCACGATCTGAAATTGAATACTCTTTTACAGGGATCTTTTTACTCTTATCAACTTCTTTTGCGAAAACAGCCCACATGAGATCTAGCCCAATTTCTTCATGATAAATAACTACCGCGTTGTTGTCAATCGCAAAGTCAGTAATCTCACCGTCAGGAATAGCCCTTAAAACTCTACCCACAACCTGAGCAAATGCATTTAAACTTCTATATGGTCGAAATAAGGCAAGAATACTTAAATACTTATGATCATAACCTTCCATAAGCATATTAACTGAAACTACAACTTCACATTGGTGGTCTTCTATCTTTAAGAATGCTTGCTCCAATATATCGGAGGACATATGACTATGAATAATAGTTACACGTTTCCCCTGTTTCGTGTACCATTCCGCAAGATCTTCCGCATGAGCAATACTACATGCAACTGCCAATACCTTATGTGGCACTTGAGGAGATGCTTTCTTTAACAAATCTAATTGTTTAATGCTTTCGATAATTACATCTTCAGAACACTCTTTTGAGAGAGCAACCGATCTTTCAAGCCATTCTTTGTCTTTAATACCTAAAACTTCATCTTTGGTATACTTCTTATCGTCTCCGGGTATTGAAAAATACAAGTTATTATTATTTAGGGTTGATTTTCTTAACCACTTTACATATCTTAAAGCCATTACTTCGGACAGAGGAGTATTATGTATTAACTCACCAGGTAACTCTTCCTTGTCACCCCTATATGGAGTACCTGTAACGTGTAGCTTCTTTGCGCATGAGAAGTACTCTAAAGCGCACTTCCATGATCTTGCTGGAGCATGGTGTGCCTCGTCAATAATGACCATGTCAAAAAAATCGTTCGGTACCCGATTTAATAATGAACTTTGATTGTTTTCATATAGTTTTTGTACATTTGCAATCACGAAGTGGCACTTTTCCAAACTTGAATATAACATACCTGGCTCGTATTCTTCAACGACTGGCACATCAGATGGATCAAAGAGTACATCATAGTTTGTCCAAAAATTATCTTCAAGTGGATGCAATGTTTTAATAACGCTTTTTTTAGTAACTAAACCAGGAGTTATAACTAAAACCCTTTTCATAGCAACACCGAACGGTGCTATAGAGATCAATCCACTTTTACCCGTACCCGTGGGCAAAACTACTAAAGCTTCTCCGACCGGATTATTGTCAAAATATTCTTTAATCTTAATGTAAGCTTCGATCTGAGGATCTCTTAATTTATTGTTATTAATAATATTAACTACCGTATCATTAAAATATGCCAAACAGATCAACTCCCACCATATCGTTTTACTATGAGAAAACTTCTACAATCTGCTCTAAAACCCTTCCTAGACTTGAACAAAATCTTATTATATATGAATCAAACTCTTTTTATTGCACACCAATTGCACACCAAGAATGATAAAAGCCTTCTCAGAATGTCTGAGAAGGCTTGATTTAACTGGAGCGGGCAACGAGATTCGAACTCGCGACCCACGGCTTGGGAATTGGGTAAAACGTATGTTTGCTTATCTACTCAGTTACAACCAGTCAATAAAATCAAGGATTATCTGGTTTTGCCCTTTTACTAAGTCTACCGTTTTCAGATAGTTTTTTTGCGTTTTACTACCCAGATTACTACCCAAACTTACTACCGCTAACCATTGATTTTCCTAATAAACATCCCGTCCAACACCTTCACGACTTCAGCCTGCATCTCCGGCAGTACATGTGCATATGTATCTTGAGTCATACTTACAGTGCTATGACCTAACCGCTCTGAGACCACTTTAACAGGTATTCCCTTCAACAGTAACAATGTTGCATGAGTGTGCCTCAGATCATGGAATTTGAAGCTATCAACAGCACCTATCTGCTTTATTAGCGGCTTAAAATAGCGTGAAGTAAAATTACTATTATTAAACACCTGGCCCCATTCACCGGTTATCACAAGATTAAGAGGCCCCCATTGATCGCCTAGAAGGTTCTTGTGCCAGTCCTGCCGCGTCTTATATTTCCTTAATTCTGCTGCTACATCGGCGGATAAGGGAATCTGCCGCTTTGAGCTTTTGGTTTTCGGCTCCTCAAATTTAACACCCGCCATGCTTGTGACTAAAGCCCTTTTGACGTAAATAATGCCTTTCTTCACGTCAACAGCATCCCAGGATAAACCAAAGATCTCACCCAACCGCATACCAGTATTTAGCGCCAATAGAATAGCCATGTATGTACTGTGATAAACGATATTCGTCATAGGTACTTGAGCATATTTACCGGTTTTAGCTGCTTTTTCCGCTGCCTTTGCAGCCCGTATGGCATACGCCTGGTCTGCCTCCTGTACTTTCGCCTGAGCCGCTGCTATCAGATCCGCAGCCTGGCTTTCATTCAATGTTTGAATTTCCGCCTTAACGAGCTTAATAGGCTTGGTTTGTTTAACGGGATTCTTTAGTAGCATATCTGATTTAATCGCTTGCTCTAAGCACATGCTCAGATAACGCCTAGTGGCCTTTACCGTGCTAGAGGATAGGCCCTTCTCTTTCTTTCCCCCACTGGCCAGCAATTCATTAAACAAAGTTGTAAGCTGTGTTTCCCTTACCTGCTGCATAAGCATCTTACCTAGTTTGGGTTTGACATACTGCAGCAAGCACCCTTCATATTTGTCATAGCTCTTTATTCTCACATTAGGCTTTATGTACTGTTTCAGCCAAGTATCAATCCATTCACCTAATGTAATTTTATCAGCTTCTGGGAGCAAGCCTTTCTCTCTTTGCTCTCTCCATTTACGCCCCGCAGATAGTGCCTCCCTCCGATTCCCTCGGTCAAAGGTTTTAATTTCAGTTTCACCAGTTGCTTGATTAGTAAATGTGAACGATGCCCTCCATGTACCCGGCCTATCCTTTCTTTCAAATACCGATCCTTCTCCATGACCTCGCTTCTTTGCCATTAAAATCACTCCTTTAAAAAATTATATATAGGACAAATTGGACAATTTGCCAAAAATACGATGAAGCCAGTAATGACGTGACTTCTGGGGTTTGGACAAAATTTGACAAATTAAATTCCAGCTTGGACAAAATAAAAATTTATTAAAATAACCATTAAAATCACTGGACAAATTGGACAAATTGCCAATAAATGAGTAAAACGACGGGAGAAATACTCCTGTCGTTTTTTCGAATTATTTTTATTAATATTTGTGTTTTCCTATATTATCTACTTGTAATTATACATCCCAGGCGATCTAGCACAAGACCTTTGAGTTTATTGTACCATCTATTTTTTACGTCCGATAACAATTATGTCTAAAAGGCGATCCTTTAAATTATGTCTGCTAGCGTTAGCGTTTAGACATATGGTGACACATGCTTTTCTACAAAGAGTCCTTTCTTAACAGTGTTCACGATAGCATCTTCGCAAGGTTGCGAGCTCCCAATATACATATAATAATCATAACCAAAATGCACGAACATAGCGCCACTCTTCTCAAGCTTGCACCATAGAACTTCACGCAAAATCATTCTGGCTAACAACTTTATTTCTCTCACAGTTAGAACATCGCCTTCTTTTAAAGCTTGATATAAGTTAATGGTCTCATCTGAATAGATAAAATGTTCTCCATCTAGGCTATTTCGCTTTTCGAGACATTTTACTGACAGGGCTGTTATTTGGGTGCTATTAATAAACGCTACAATTGCATCAATATATGCGTCTTCAACCTTAATATAATTATTCTTAGTAAATCTACGCCCCTCAAAAATAGCCCCAATTTCGGAAACTGATGTCCATTCAAGTTTTTCATATCTACCCAATTCGTCACGATATATTGGATTATACTTTGAAACACGCCAACTAAACATCTCCATCTTCTACCCAACTTGCTTCATTTAATACTCCCGTCAGTTGCCTTTTATTTATCGCAGAAAGATTGTTGTGATTATCACGAAGAGGCTTTCTGCCAACCAATTTTGATTTCACTTTCATGATAAAACTCGATCACAAATTTAGCTGAAGAACAAAAGATCCATGTATCAAAGCTAACTGCTATTACATCATCAAGAACATCAAGAACCGTCTTTAGATTAGTACTTACCGCAGGCAAAGATACTTCATCCCACAATATGAACACTTTCATATCTAGATTCTTAAACATACTAATTAACCACTTTTTTAAGTCTTTTTTCTCAACTATCTCACATTGAAGGCCTGTATAGTCCCAATCTATTCTACCCCATGTAGTCATAGGGAATTGGTTAATCATAGA
Organism: Sporomusa sp. 246TCP1; assembly: GCF_057319775.1. Taxonomy (NCBI): domain Bacteria; kingdom Bacillati; phylum Bacillota; class Negativicutes; order Selenomonadales; family Sporomusaceae; genus Sporomusa; species Sporomusa sp. 246TCP1. The sequence goes on from NZ_CM170492.1 coordinate 4,926,550, forward strand.
AGTAAAAATTTGATTTGTTTCATTAGCATTATATGTTTTACAATCAGTTCTCAGAGAGATAATGCATTCTTCAAATAGAGTTAAATTCATTAAAATCCCGCCCTATATTTAGATAAATTAGCCGAATTTCATACCCTATCCACTTACTTGGCTTCAAGTATAGTATTAAATATCTTTGTCACTTTGGCATATCCGACAATATGGGCACCTTCCTGTATTTTTATCACTTTGCCAACCCATAAGCAATTAGGATATACCTCAGGAGAAATGAACGTTATTGTACCAAGTACGTCTTCTCCTAATTTAACTTTTTTCCTATCATAATAGTGATGAACTCCTGTTGTAAGATAATCTTCTTTAACTAAATGTGCTGGTCTATAGCCACTAAAAACTGGACTCTTCCTGCACCGTCTTCAGATTTGATAAAATTCATAATAGCTTCTATATCAGGCATATCCACTTTCCTCCTATAGTAAGCTTCTTGGCTGGATTTCAGAGAATATCGCAAATGAATTACCTAAATTTCTTTTAGCATTACCCCGTTTTCTATATAACTATTTATGTTATCAATATTTAGCCATGTCCCTTCTTCAGGCCTATATTGGTGAAAACGGAGAACACTTCCAAACTCATCATGACTTAATATAAAATGAAAACTCATACATTGAAACTGCTTTTTAATATTAGATTCCCAAGCTTCTAATATTCTTAGAGCTAATATTAGTGATTGAGGTGGACATTCTTCAGCTTCTGGAAAATAATCATTTACATGGATGTGATTGCAAAAAGCTTCATACCCCGTTCTATCTTGGAAATATTTATTAGGCTTAAAGTGGGTACCAAGATCATTTATATCATTAAGAACTTCCAGCAAAATGCACCCATCCCATTCGACAAATTTTGATGAAAGTAATTTCTGTACTTTTTCGTTAGAAACTTCTATGTGTGGTATGTTTTCTATCTCCCTCAATTGCTCCCTCATAATATAGTTGTTGAATATCTTACTCAATTATTTCATCCCCGTATTTGTATTTTCGTTTCAGCACGGCAATTAGTTTTCATACCTATTCCGGAGTTCTTGCAACAAAATTTTATACTCGTCTATTTTATTTTAGAATTCCTTCTCGAAACGAACCGCAACATATTTCGCAACCTGAAAAATCATTTTTTATCTCTATGAGTTTATTATAAATTTCGCTTGCGATTATATAGAGATCTTCCCACGATAATTCATATTCGAAATGATCAAGTATATCCATAACAGGCGGGTTCTCTACTGGTTTAAAGAATACAAGGGGACGGCAACATCTTCACATTTGTTATACGCCTTCTTGCTCCCACTTAACATCACAATTATTTTGCTCTATAATGACATAAAAACATTGAACAAAAGGACTAAGCCCGCTTTACCTAAAGCTGGTTGTCCTATCTCCCTCATCCTTTTAAGTATTCCTTTCGAACCCAGTATTGTCATGACTCGCCTGAGATTATATCTCTTCAAATACAGTAATAAATAACTCCCCGTCCTCTTCCTCAAACACTTTTACATTAATTAACCTATCAGGAAACCTATTCTGGAAGCTCATGGACCAAAATGAAGTTAGAACATCTCCAAGAGCTTTGATTTGGGCATCTAGATTCCCATCATCTTGAGTATTGAGATGAAAGAAATCTCGCAATTGATATAGATTCATCATTTTTTCTATACAGGTTTTCTCACCATTACATTCACTTCGCCATAACTCATAAAGTTCTTTCGAAAATTTATCCTTTAATAAAATACAACCATCTATTTCCAAGACCTCAGGATAAAAGAATTTGGCAAAACCCAAGGCGGTCTGTAAGTCCGACTTTAGATTTATATAATTCCACCAGCTGAAATTCTGCGGATTAGCATTTTTCCACATAATATACTCACTAATCAATTCATCTTTGAACATATCTATTACTTTATTTCACGCCTAAAAAGATTTAATCAAACTTCAAATTTCCCTTATCCCATTCTGACAAAGTCATTTCCGCATTAAATGCAACAAGTCCCCTGCCAGCCGCCAGCTCTACCAGGACATTTCTTGCTTGTTCCGGCAATATCGGAATTAAGCAAAAAGCTGTACTTAGTCTGACATTTGCATTTGGATGCTCTAAAAAAGGAATTAGTTTTTCAATTCCATACTGAGAATTTGCTTTCAAATCACGCCAAATATCTCTAACTACTCGATACTGTTTATTAGCCGTTTTAGAGTCGCCTCTCTTTAGGGAATCTTCCTGTTTTATACAAGCTTCAATATATTCTTTCAAAATTTGTTCTAACGACCTCATAGCTGGCCCCCATTCAAAAAGTATTTCTTTATATGTGTTAACCCTTAGCCCCTTTGATATACCCAGAATTCTTCAAGTGAACTATCTAGTATTTGTACTCCTAATCTAAGTACTTGCTCTTGATTTAACTTGTCAAATAGTCGTTCTTTCTCTAGTTCTTTTAAAATTCCAATGTAGTAGTCACAAAATACTTTATTGAGTTCCTCATCGCCATCAATTGATGGGTTAACCTCAACGATTTGGTCCAAGCAATTTTTAACGGTAATTATTTCTTCTGCCTCATACTGCTGTTGCCAAACTGAAAAGTTAATATGAGCATAATCAACATAATCAAAATCAGGACAATTGTTGCAAAAAACTCCGAAACGATCTTGGCCAAACCAGGGAACATTCTTTTCTTTTAAGTTATCTACATAGTTATTAGAGTGATTTTGCGTATCAAAATTTATTGTTAGCCATCCGGCCCAAGGGCATGAATATAAACCTAGTGTAGCGATTTGTATATTAGGATTGTCACGAGTAAAGCTATCAATTGAATTACTTATCAATGCGCAAATTTCTATTTTGCTTTCTGCTAAAACAATAATATTATCAACTCCCATCTAACATAAGAAGTAGTAGTAAGGCCGAATATATGTAAGATTTCTACCCTCTATTATTATTTTTGGGAAACTGACCATGCAATATTTGATAATAGCCTACACTTATCACACTTGAAATCAAACAGTCCATGAAGTGGTTCTCGAAGTAACCATTCACCGTTACACGATGGACATTTCCTTGCTTGTTCTGCCTTCAAGCCCTTACCGTTTGATTTTAGTAGGTAGTAGTATGTGGGTATTCCAGTAGCAACAGTTATTCGGTTACAAACGTCTCTTCCTCTTGTTGCTAAACTACTATCATGTTTCGATAGCTGAGAAATGCCAAAACGTTCCCCAGTACTACAATTCATTTGAAGAGTGTCACATGCTTTATAGTCGCTTTCCCATGTAATGATATCCACGTATTCACCATCCCTAGTTGCCGGCAATCGATACAGCGGTATACTCCCAAAACATTGACCACATCGAATAGGAGATTCAAGTGACAAATACGTCGTATATAAAATATAAAATTTTGGTTTTTCACATTTGCATATATGGTTACTATATGGCTCCGATCCCAACACTCTCCAAGAATATTCGATGCCTAACTGCTCCAATTTATTAAGCCATTTCAGGACATATGTGTTTGCTATACACTTATCTAAAGAATTCTCTTCAGGTACAAGAAGAAATGTCCGATATCTTTCTTCAACACTTACGACGGGAAATTCTCGCCCCAGAATCTGCCCATGCATCCGTAATGCGCCTAATAAAAGATCAATCACTTCCTGTACTTGCTCAGGATCCTGAGATATGATGGGTTTAAAGACACCTTCTACTACAACCATGATTAAACATCCCCCTATTTTGGGACTGTCAAAATTCATTAATAAGTATGATTTAGGTATTTCTCAGGTAAAAGCTTCATTGTCTCTGCTGAAAGAAGATTATTCAATAATAGATAATCCGTTATTCTTTGAATATATGTTCTTGCGATTCCAAAGTATTCATAGGAAAGGTCATATTCTATTATGACTCGTTCTAACTCAGAATCGATTCTTCTTATAAATAATGCCACATCAGCATATTGCTCGCCAATAAATAAACAAGTCAAATTATTAACATATGATACTAGATTATAATAACTTGAATTTCTTCTTAGCCAAGTAGGCTCAAGTTTCGTGCACAATAACCGATTAAACTCTAAAATTTCATTAATCATCTAAACACTCCGTTTTTTTAATCAGTGCCCTCTGATATCAAAATCTGCTGAATATCCACCGTCGTAGATTAGCACTATATAATATTTAGAATAAGCCTGAGAAGTATTAAGTGTATCAAACGAAATGCTACCATGTTGAAGATACTCGGTTTCTAGTCTATTACCTTTAACATGTAGAACTTGTTTTGCAACTTCATGATTTGCATCATTTTGCACAGTTCGAAAATTCATTCCATTATAATATTGTTGTATTTCACTTAGTGACAAATCAGATTTAACTAATATACATGCTAAAAAATCCATACCGTTACCATTACCATTTAATTTTCCACAGATAGTTTTTGATTCAACCAGCGTAATGGTCTGCGGTAAAGTTTTTAGCTGCTGCGCAAAAGCGAATAATCTATAATCATTGAGTAATGGAATAAAGATAAAAAGTGACACTACAAATATAAACAAAGATCCAATCATATATGTAATAAGTTTAATTAACTTTCTCATCTCGATCTCATTTCTTCAGAAACATTTATTTGAAATAGTTATACTTACCTTAAATGCCATTAAATATAGTTTTTCTCCACTTCATTACTAATGCTCAAGCCAGTCCGTTGACGTGTTAGTTGTTTAAAAAGTGCACCACAAGACTTTATCCGCTATTTGTTGGAAATTAGGTACTTTTGTAAAGTTAAATAGAATATCGCTTTTACCCGCCCCAATATACTCGTCCTTATCTGCATTATAAAATTGAATAATATCGACTTTATATACTCCATTTTCAATTTTAATTTTATATTTTGAACAGTTATCATCAGGCACTTTTTCACTTTTAAATTGAGCAGCCATAGTAAGACAGTCATAATCAACCACATATAATTCATTCTCAGTTACATTTATATAGCCTTCTGCCTTTCTATAACACTTCTGATCTATTGATTCGGATTCTGTTTTCGTCTCCACCCTCCAGGAATGTTCAATGCCTTCGTCAGTCATTTGGAATACTAATATATTTCCACTTTTCATTTCATTAGAAAAATGTTGCAGTAACATATCTAAGTTCCAATCTTCATCAACATATGCTTTATATCTTTCTGCATTAACCAACCCGATAAAATTTGTATCGCCATAATCCATGGAAAATTGCATTTTTTCAACTATCCCTTCCATTTATGTCCATCTAACTTAATCAATACGTGGTTCAAGATATTCTTTAGGGAAAACATGGGTTTAGGAATATTATTTATAAAATTCATGGAATGGAGTTTCAGGGCGTTTACTACAAAACGGACAATTTACATCTCCACATTTATGACCCACCCATTCGTTACAATTAGGACAAAACTCACAGTCATATTTTTCAAAATACACTAAAGGATAATTGCACGTTTCGCATTTTTCCTTTAAAATAACTCCGCCAATTCTCCATTTCCCACACAATATTACTTCTCTCTTTTTTCTACTCTCCCAGATTTTCATTTTATCACCGTTGGTCTACCAACATCTTTAAATTTATTTGCGTTCACTGTCATAAACGATTTCAAAATAATAGTCAAAATCGGCACGTTCTTCAACGAACCTTTTTGCCTCATCCCAATAACCCTGTTCATTTTTAGTTATACTACAATCCAATGTATGCTCCATAAGTGGCCGTGTTAGATTATTCATAACTGTAAATGAATCAATACCTAATATTCGCCACCCGAGTTGCTCGCACATTGCAATTACATCAATTGCATCAGAAGCATTGTACATATGTACCCCACCGCGAATAATCGCCTTCTTCAAAAACTTTTCTTCTACTAAATTCATAGATATGCCCCAAATCTAGCATGTACAAATTCAAGGCGTCCATCACCTTCTCTTTATTTCATTTTATTATTTATAGCCGATCGTATTTGTAACAAATGCCAAACCTCTAATAATACCAAAGTGAAATAGGCAGTAAGTATAACTTCTGGAACAACCGAGAAATAGAAATTCCATTTAATCATTTCTAAAGTATGATAATAGAGGCCCTCCAATATCCAAAAATAGAAACCAAGAAATAATAGGCCGCTTGCAATTCTTATAACCGGAAATAACTTGGGATACGAGAGGACATATTTTAGTATTACGTAGCCAATAGTTATAAAAATCATGGAGAAAATACTAATAATCAGAATACATTCCGGTAACTCTCCTATAAAGAGGATGGTAACGTTGTCAACATCACTAAATTTATCCTTAATATACGCATTAAAGTTCGGACTATAATTACGTTCAAGTGCTGCCAAGTATTCAGCTATGCCCCAAGATACTAAGCAAACAGATTTTTTGTTAATCCATTTCATAAATTAATATTCCCCTCTGCATTTGACGGGTGAAAAACAACCGCCGGCTCAGCAGTAGACACAATATCAATAACTTCCCACTCACAGCAAAAGCCAAAATGCCTTAGTTTCCCAGGCCACTCGTCAGAAGCAATGGTGTCATTCTTGATATATTCCAGATAACGTGATTTAGAATATTCACGGACTTTCCTACCTTCATATACATCATAATCACTCATAGTCGTGTATGACTCCCAACGAACGTTATAAGCAATATAAGATGGGAAGGTTATTTTAATGTATATATTATCTTTAATGATTGGTTTAAGATCATGAATAGGTACACCATTTATAACCAAGTCTTCTGTTTTCTCACTGATCTTACCGACCGTTAATTGTATAGTTAGTTCGTTCCCATCACCTTTTTGGATATTATCCAAAAACAGATATTCATATTGATTAAGTTCTTTAAATAACAAAAGTATCCCCCTTTGAATGAAGCTCTCATACCAATGCTATTTCATATATTCCGATTTGTTCACACATTAACCGCCAATCTAAAATCGTTATTTCTTTATCAAATAAATCGTTTATCATTTTAAATGGCTTAAACTCATTATTCGCTACTGCTTATTCCCTGTTTTGGGGGCTCCCCGTTTAAGAGAGTCTTCTTTTTTTATACACGCTTCTATATATTTTTTCAATATTTGCTCTAACGGCCTCATAACTCTCCTATGTAATTATCAATTACTTTCGTAAAATGAATTTACAACTCCTACCAAACTTTCATTTACGACTGCATATAATTCTGTGGATAATTGAATATATTTTTTATGCAGATCATTATTCTCAAAATATAAGTCATTCCAAGAACCCATTCCCCCAAAAACCCACGCACTATCCGCAGCGAAATAAATTCTTTTAGCCTCTAATGAATAATAGTTGTTAATAATTGTGTTATTTGCTATCTCTATATCATTTTTTCCTTTTAATATTTCGATAGCATTGTTAAAAATAGCTGCAAACTGTTCTACTTGCTGATCGTTAGCAAAGTCTCTAGTATGAACTAAAATGCTAATAAGTTTTTTGTGTAATTCCTCGAAATTGGCCTTGCCGGGTTTTTCTCTGTCGAACTTTTTAGGGTGCTTTAAATATCTTACTGACCAGATATTTTTTGTAGGATTATCTCTATCAGTAACCACCCAGCTAGCTTTCCAGTACTCTGCATATTTCTCATAGTTACAACATATCAGCCAGGTTCCCCCACCACCTACAAAAGCGGATGATATATAATCAGGAAATTTTGGATTATGCGTTGAGTAATACTTTAATTTTAATTCTAAGCACTTATTATTCTTCAGAAAACGCAGCCATTCCAAAGGATCATTAGCTATTTTCTTTTCCCGAGTAATAAAAAGCCGTTTGTAATTATTATAAAACGTCACATTATTACAGTATTGAAATCCTAAATTATCTCTAATATTAGCAATATCTTTGCCTCTGCTTATATATGCATTCCCATATGTTATCAGCGTTATTATCTGTTGCAATTCTCCCGTCAGACTAATTCCCCCTTAGTTCGGTTTCGTTTGTCGGATTCAGTCCCGTTTATTTGATCTAATCTCAAATGTAATAGTCATGATTTTCTTTGAACGGCCGCTTAATCTCCATCTGACATAGAGCAGAGAATCATTCTTGATTAACCCTATTTAATAATAGATTAATGCTTTGCAAAGTATCATTATTGGCCTCAATTTCCTTTAACGCATTTAACCATTGCATAGTATCCTCCGGCCAAAAACTTGTGTTCCATTTTTCTAAAGCTTTTATTGCCATATTCCTATTTCTTACTGACTTCGCTTGAAGTCCAACGCTTATCAGTTTGCCACCTATCCCCTCAAAACGATCTAAAGATTGTAAAATAAAATCGAGACAATCGTTGTCTTTATTATATCCAAATACGTTATTTTCTGGATTACCAATAATAGCTGTGAAATTTAAGTTTTTTTCTGCAAAATTGCAAAGTTTTATTATTCGATTATGATCTTCTGTTCTCATCATTTCTAGATAACTTCTCGCATCATTTGGTTTATCCATTAATAAGTCATATAAATTATCCCATATATCTAATTTAACTATATTGGCTGCTCTGACAGCTATATATTTTTGGTAATCATTATCCGTTTTTAACTCTTGTAAAATTAGCCCGTTCCACTTATCATCAGACAAGATCTTTTTGATTTTCTTTATGCTATCCTTAATGGTTATCTCATTCCATCCTAGAGTTAAAAGCTTTTCATACTCTTCTTGGTTTTTCTCGTCTAAGTAATCCGCAATTACACCCAAAACAATAAGATCCTCTAACCTTGCTTCTATTTGTAGGGCATGATTTACATACTTTTGTATAACTTCAGCACCATCACTATAATCGTTTATATCTGACGCTGGTCCTCCATTTATCAAAGCTTCTATAATATGCCCCGCACCCCGAAAAATTTCATAGTCAATTTGAGGCGCATTTAGAAACCTAATAAGCTCTCCATTTACAGCACAGGTATATGCTAAGTACTCATCCATAACAGCATTTTCGCAACCATAACAAATTAACCAGCGCTTAGTTTCCTCGTTTTCAGGACGCAAATGCTCGACAATATGTATTTTACCCCATCCCTTCACACACTTGGCCAGTTCCAATAGTTTTATCTCTGCATCTTGATCTTTATTTAATAATGCAACCGCAGAATACAACGTAAATTCCTCATGTTTACCTAAGACAAGCAACACGTCATCATCATCTGTATTAAACCTTCCAAGAATAGCAATGGCAAATTTCACCACGTTTCTATGGGCGCTATTAAGTGCCAGCCAACGAACTTCGCAATATAATTGATTAAGATCAATATTAAGTTTTTGCATCTCTCTCATTAGGTCATCTATTAAGGATATTGCGTCAATATTTTTCAAACAGTTATACAAATTTATTCTATTTCTTTTATTAGGTTGGTTTATTCTCTCCACAAATAACGAGATTATATTTTCAATTTGCTCATTCTTTTCACTTGGACTACCAAAATGATGTGATAATACTCCATCCATAGCCCCAACAGCCCATTTAATTTCGCCTTCTTTCTTTTTCGGCTCATCAGGCAATTCTAAATTGGGATTATTAACTTTACCATTTTCGTCTAAATTTCGTTTAATAAACTGATGTATCGGCTCATATTCTTTCCATGGTTGTTTACTAAAAATATCTAATATGTCAAACATTAAAACACTCCTTGATTTAAACCTATTAGCATTGCAAGTAAATTTAACCCATTTTACCAATATCTATCTTCTTTATAAAAAGTTACATTCCCTTTAAATAAAGACATATGCAGCTATACTTGTTCAATAATAGAGGGCGGGAAATTATCCCGCCCCACTTCTAATTAGCTATACTCTTATCCACCGGCCCTACCACCGCTGCCGCCAGCCTCTCAATCTCCCCGGCAATCACCGTCGCTTTTCGTCCCTCCATGCCAAACCGCTTGCCTGCCGCAACCTCTATTAAAATTGCCCTAAGGCAAAGCAGCTCCGCCCAAACATATCTTTCATCCACTCTTAACTTAGGCACCGTTCATACCTCCCCTTTTACCTATTTCGACTTACCCCAAGCTATCAAATCATTAACAAACCTACTGCTATCCCGAGAAAATCGGAATGTCGTATTATCTTTAAGCACTACGGCCATCATTTTATCTTGCCATTCGTCAACTGTCGAAGCACCTGCGATAAATACCCGGCTTTGCTGCTCATCCGCAGACATAACTATGATTAAGTTTGTTGATTTACTCATTTCGCGCCTCCCGGCCAACGCAATCCTTTAAAGAATCGCTAAAACCTTGACCAACAGCATTAAGAATATCCCTTACGTCCACAACATCCTCAATACGCCAGCACCTGTGGCCATCCTCGCCTGGTACCGTTCGGGTTATCGCCTTTAATTTGCGCGACGATCCCTGCCGCCCGAAATCTACTTCTTCGGCCGGTAACATTATATAAGTGGGCGTATACTTGCCATATTGCCATACTTCTATAGTACCGCCTCTATTTAAATGCTCTTTATATGTAAGCCCCGCTATCTCCAGCATGCTATCGCACATTCCATCACTAATGACCATATTATCCTCTCCCCATCCCATTATTCTATCTAAGCACCAATAGGTATATTTCCGTCAGCCATATAAGGAATAGCCTGATTATAGGCGCTGTAATGCCGAGCTAAGACATTACGGCCCTCCGGCTTGATAATCACATCCTGAGTAAAGGGTTTCCTTTCTACAAGCCCCTCGGCCCGCTGCGTAAGTGCACAATTTTGACAAACAAATACTAGCGCTGTAGGCGTACCGGTAATGACCGGCGGCCAAGGCCAGGTTACGTGTAATGTATAGCCACAATTAGGGCATTTTTGATTGGATAAATACATGCTAACACCCTCCGTCCATATTCATTTGCAATTTGGAACTCAGTACTAATAATTCAACCACAGCCCTAGCCAAAGCACCAGCAGCAGCCTGCTGTGAGTTCTCTGGGTACCGCAAACCATCGGTAATGACAAACAGCCACTTTTCTGCATCGGCTATATACCGGTTAAGGCGTTGACGCTCAAGCTCTTTCATGTCATGTTACCTTCTTTCCGGTTAGAGTCTCAATGATAAAGTGTATTCCATCAGAGAATCCATATTTATACATGGTATCAATTACAGTGCACTCAAATACCGTGGCCTGGCTACGCAAATTCTCAATCTCTACTTGTTTAACGCCTGTTTCAAGTAATTTATTTATCATCTCTTGCAATTTATCGTAAGCTTGCTTCCATTCCGGTAATTTGCTCGGTTGATATGTGTTTACTGCCCTATCTGCGCCAATCGTTACTAGTAATTCAAATATTGATATGTTGTCACGGTTTGAAGGAATATTACTAGTCATAGCATCACTCTCCTATCATTTGACTCTAATCCCGCCGCTTGATAGAATGGACTTGACGGCGGGTTTCTCTCGATTCCTTGCCCGTTTGGCCGGTGTTACTGTTAGCGCAGTATCCGGCCTTTTCATTTGCCTTTATACTTCACCCCTTTCATAATTGGGATCATTTAGCCACCAGATTATTGATTTCCTACCTGCTGACCGTTCTGACCTGTTTCGTGCCTGGCAAGAAGCTATATTAGCGGCTTGAAGTCGGTTTAATATCTCTTGCAATTGTGCTACTGAATAACGGCCCCGGATCTTTCGGCCCAGGTCACGCTGGCTCATCTCACCGGCTTCGCGTAGAATCGCAATAACCCGGGCGGTGGCCTTTTCTTCGTCAGTAGGCTTGTCCGCTTTTGGCACAGAGGAAGTAAGTAGGCGTTTGAATTCCCTGAGATCATCCCCCGTTTGGCGTTCAGTTTTCGCGATCGCAGCCATTAGGGCTTGATGCTCATCCAGGCCCATAGCCTCAGTGAAGGCTTTACCTGTGAGTATATTCTCTTTAAGTATGTCGGCTGTGGTGCCTGGTGGCGGTAGTTGCTTTTCTCCGGCCTGGTCTTTGGCCCGGAAGTAGCTTTTGACTAACATGCGTTGGACTTTCCAGGCTAGATCGTCGTGAAAGGATTTGGCCAGCATTAAGTAGCCTGATTCAGTGATTAGAATGAGTCCCCTATTCGGAATCTCAAAAGTACGAATTTCGTCCCTTTGATTTGCTTTGATATAAAAGTAATCTTCATTCTCAATAAAATGATACTTATTCTCTGTGAAATTACGCTTAGCCGTCCCTTCAGGCCTTTGGTGCACTGTGTCAATATCTCGGAAAGTTACGACTCGATGCCCCCTGTATTCCTTAACTGATATATTAGAAACGCCTTGCCCTACAGGCACTAAATTAACAACCTCCCGATTACACCTTTTCATATGATCCCTCCCGATTATCCACAAAGGTTATTTTCATTATTTTGTGGTTATTATATATCTCCAGGAGTTATTTGTCAATAACTTTATTCGTTATTTTTTAACTTCTAATTGTCTTTATTAATGTATAGTGCTAAACTTTTAACTATAGACGATATTCACTGGAGGTAACTACGAGTGATACATTTTAAAATTGCTGAATTAATGGGACGTCACCGTCTAACCAAAAAAGCTTTAGCTGATATTACAGGAATAAGACCTAATACAATCTCAGCTTTGTGGTATGGATCAGCAAAACGACTTGAAATTGAACACATTGACAAGCTCTGCGCTGCCCTCAACTGCCAGCCGGGGGATTTGCTGGAATACATATCAAACGACAAAGAGGATAATTAGTCTACAGTAAACTAAAAGATTGAACAAATAGCTGCCCCCTCTTACGATACCGATCGTCATAACGAAGGAAGCGAGTATTATGCCGCTTGATCATTATGTATCCCAGGTTCATCTTAAAAACTTCTACTCACCGAAGCTCAAAACACTAATGTATGCTATTCGAAAAAGCGACCTAAAGTTGTTCACCCCCGATGCTTACTCTGTTTGCAGAATTGAAGATGGAAGTACAAATTCGTATTTAAACGAAGAACGAGCAATCGAGGAATTCCTTAAAGAAATTGAACCTAAGTATAATAGTGCTCTCAAAAAGCTAAAAGCTAATAACATTGATCTAGAATGCATATACGTAATTGCTGGATTTATTGCATACATTCTCACGTGTTCACCAGCGGGTATGCGACTGCAGTCAAGACCAATCAAGGAAGCAGTTGAATGCGCTAGTCGAATAATAGACTCCAAAGGGTTATATCCAGCGCCACCGCCTGAACTTGGTGGCCAAAGCCTAACAGAGTTGTTAAACAGCGAAAAAATAACTGTAGAAATCGACCCAAAATATCCACAGGCTATTGGTATTACTTCAATACTCTCTCTCACAGCTATATTGGGAAATTCTACATGGGACATACTTATTAATCCCTACGACGATACCCCTTTCTTCACAAGTGACTATCCTGTCACAATTGAAACTACTAATAATCTTTGTGTATTAAATAAAATCATCCCGCTTTCCCCAAGTCTTGCAGTCAGAATACACCCCGTTCTCTCACCTGAGAAATATCAGACAGACTTTTCTTTTTCGAACTTTCATTACGCCATACGAAAAATTAGTCGCGCAGAAGTAATAAATATCAATAGACTTATCGTACGTTGTGCTGAAAGCACCGTATTCTTCCGTGATAACTATGAGTGGATTCCTAGATTCGTGAAGAAAAATTCTCGTTTCCGCCTTGAGCTAACAACGCATCGGATACCATCCGGAGAAAGAACATTTCTTTGGTTCACACAAGAAATAGTTGAAACCTAACACAGTTAAGTATCCTATTTAGATAGAATGTGACCTCCAGTTGTTGCATAAATGTCTGCAACAACCTGTGGAAATTCTTAAATAGATCTTAAAGGTGGTGATACCGTGGAACGAGTTGAACCTATCCAAGCAATAAGAAAAATTCTACCTGTTCGCAAAGCAATGCCGGATTACTTTGATTTTGAAACACAGTATCAATTGCGACAGAAACGGCAGTTAGTTGCCAAAAATTCCATAAAAAAAAAGACTCCAGGCCGGAGCCCAATAAGCAGCAGCCTGCTATCATGGACGGCGTTGGAGATCATATTGATTTTAAGGCTTAAGATTAGGTAGGTGTAATTATGCGGGAATTATTATATAAAGTATGGAAAGACCCTGTATGGTCCAAAGTTATTTCTGTTGGAATAGTGGCATCAATAACCCTTGTGTTTGTCTCTGTGCGTGATTTTTTATGGTACTATTGGCACTATCCCGTAATCGTACTTCTATTTTGCATCATCATTTGGCAAACATATTTGTTAAAACAAATACCTGGTACGTTTAATAAAGCAACCGACCCTAAATTAGAAAAAGCATATACTTCCGTGCAAGACGCAGAAACAGAATCTATTGAGCACAATAAACTGAGCACTAATAACAAAAAAGACAATCGTCAAATACTATTAATAAGTCAACTATCTATTACATTAAATATCCACAACGAGATTATTGGCTCTAGAACATATTTTAGATATGAACATATAGATTGTAACCCCCGTTGGCTGGATCTTGTTGAGAATATTGACCTTACTCCAGACGAATTAACTGCTATAAATGAGTGGTTTTTTAATCTTACATATTTACAGTCAAATTACAAGAGCAATAAATATTTTAAAGTAGAGGACAATGGTAATATGAAATACGTCTATGAACTCAATCGACTAAGCGATCAAATAAAAAAAATCATAGAGAACTATTAAACTCACTATTATTGCGCCCTTCCTACCCCCGACCACATACTTATTATTAGCCAGCCCCGCGGCTCGGTCGCCATTGCGCTTAAAATATAACCCCCAGGGATACTGAGACTACACACATTCCTGGGGTTCTACTAGTGAAAGGAAATAATATGATTACCTGCAATGAAATCGAAACCAAGTTCCGTGAGCTTGGATTGCAAAAAGGCATGTATATTGAAGTCCATAGTTCTCTCAGCAGTTTTAGTAAAGTCGATGGTGGTGCCGAAACGGTAATTTCCGCATTGAAGAATATCATTACACCGGAAGGCGCAATGATTATGCCTTCATTTCCCATGTCAAAACCATTTGAACTCACAGAAGATGATAAGCAAAGAGGTTTAACCTGCAAAATAAAAATATTAGATCCCAATTCTAGTGAAAGAACCGGCATGGGGATTATTTCAGATACGTTTCGGCAAATGCCTGATGTATTAACCGGCGAAGGAATGTATAGAGTGTCGGCCTGGGGTGCGGAACAGGATAAGAATAGCGAAGGATTATCAAATCTACACATTAAAGATGGATATGGCTTATTATTAGGCGTCGATATATATAAGCTCACTAGCATGCATTATGTTGAAGATAATCTTCCATCAGAAATCAAAGACATTTTTAGGCCGACAGCTGAAGTTCAACGCTATTATCCTAAAGAGCAATGGTATATAGAAACAGGAAAACCTCCCGAAATGGCCTGGTATAAAATACAAGATCAGGCATATGCCAGAGGCCATATAAAAAATATCACTATCGGAAAAGCAAAGTGTATGTTTTTGAAAGTTAATAATGTAATAAATCTTTATAAAGATGCATTGGCAAGCGATGCTTTAGGTTTATATGGAATTAAGAAAAGTTCTCGGCATTAGCCCAATGTCATTAAGTTAAGAAAGATATAATAAAAATTCTCTGTTGTGTTGTTTAACTAATAAAATTCTAAAACAGCACCATAACCTACTTTTCCACAAGCTTTCGATAAACCGCCCTTGCATTACTATTATTGTGAATTATAAGGTTTTAATAAGTTTCCTTACCATTCGTTCATGCAAATTGTCCACTTTTGTCCACTTTTTCAATTTGTAGACAATGTGGACAAGGTAAAAAATACCACCAGTCGTTAGACTAGCTTTACTTTACCGGATATATCAAGTTCAAGAGTGGTTAGTTCTGGTTAATAAAAAACCACTACTTTGCACAACTTTTGCGCCCTATTTTTGTATACCTTTTGCACCCTTTTTGAATACTATTGCACCCTTCACCTAACCCCTAAAAATGGCCTACCATCAGGCTTTTACCCTTATCAATCAGGGAAAAAGATGCATCCTTGCCGTTTTTGTATTCAAAGTCTACATCCAGGATGCACCCTAAATGCATTTTTGTGTACACACACTCCCCTTAGATAGCTGTTACTTATTAAGTACCTTTGCCAAGTAATTAAGGTTACTCCGAGCCGATTACCACATTCTTTAACTTCCCGCGCCCGGCTGCTGCATACTTATTACCAACCGGCCCGCCCCTTGCCGCCGCGATTGCCGGCGGCATTACTATTACTTTTAGGGCACTTATATACCAAAATATAATCCCGCAGATAGAATCTCAAGCCCCCTTTGATGTGACCGATATTTAAACTCCAAACGGTACCATTTTCCCCTTGCCTGCCCCGCCCCGGGCGGGATATAGTCCACAGGAAAGGGCCGGCGAGGATTTAAGCCAATTATTGCCTAGCTTGATCGCATGGAAGCAGGCCAGCAGCAACATAAAGCAGTTAAGTAGTGATACCCCGGCTATTGCGCCGGTTATTTTTTGTCTCTTTGCTTTTCCCGTTACTATTCAATGTGAGGTTTTATAAGGTGTAAATGATATTATAAAAGTGTACCACTTCAGCTGATTTTGATATTGAATTAGTTTACCACCTATCATAAAAAACCTGTAAAATATTATCAAATGTTTTGCAGGGAGGAACTGAAAGGTGTGATTATTGAAGTGGATATCTATTCAGCAATTCGTACCCGTTATTTAGATGGTAAATCCATACGTTCAATCGCAAAAGACCTTAGCATATCAAGACAAACCGTTAAAAAATACTGTGAAGGTGCCACTCATCCAGAAGTGCGAAAAGATTACCATAGAGATTCAGATGTCATTACCAATGAAATTAAAGCCTTTATTCTTGGCTGTTTTAAAGAAGACGATGATGAACACCTGAAAAAGCAAAAGCATACTGCCAAGAAGATTTATGATCGCTTGGTCGCCGAAAAGAATTTTATAGGCTCATATTCCACAATACGTACAACAGTTAGAAATCTTAGAGCTGAAAGAACTGTTCCGCCGCAAAGCAGTGTCCCCCTTTCATATGCCCCCGGCGAGGCCATTCAAATTGATTGGGGTGAAGCAACTGTATACATAGACGGTCAAAAGACCAAGCTATATACCTTCTGCGGGCGATTATGCTATAGCTGTGATATGTTTGTCCAAGTTTACAAGGCCGCCAATGAAGAAACCTTTTTAGAAGCCCAACAAATAATGTTTGATTTCTTTGGTGGTACGCCAAGGCGTTTAATCTTTGATAACGCGAAGGTTGCCGTCAAAGAAGGGTTTGGTATTCACGCAAAACCGCAGGACAAATATTTTTCTTTTAGCGCCCATTATGCAATTTCCTTAGATTTTTGCAATCCGGCTAGCGGTAATGAAAAAAGTCTTGTAGAAAATCTGGTTGGTTATTCCAGAAGGAACTTCCTTGTACCGGTTCCCAGAATCAATAATATTGCGGAACTCAATCGTAAACTTTGGAGTGATTGCATTAATTATCGCGAGAAACATAAAGTAGCTCATCGTGAACATTCTGTTAAGCTCATGTACCAGGAAGAAAGCGGATTTTTAAACAATATTCCGAAGTATCGTTTTGATACAAGCAAAACTGCCATGGTCAAGGTAGATGATTTTTCTACCGTTCGTTATGAAAAAAACAACTATTCAGTCCCCACAAAATATCTGAGGAAAGATGTTACTGTAAAAGGATACGCAAATAACATTTGTATACTATATGAAGGATCAGTGATTGCCACTTACTCCCGCCAATATAGCTCTGGGAATACTCAATATCGACTAGAACATTACATTGATCTGCTGGAGCGAAAGCCTCGCTCTGTGTCTAATGCCAGGCCGGTCAAAGAGACGCTTACCAAGGAACTGCTGGACTGGGGAAATCAGTTACCTGGTGGAAATAAGGAGATGGTCAAACTACTTCGCTTATGTGTCGATTATGGGGAAGAACAAATTCTTACCATTAAGCGCCTTTTTCCAGGCTATGTTGTTCCTACAGTTGACATGGTCAGAACTTATTTGAATAAACCCATTAAATCTTCCGTCATATATTTTAAAAATGAAATTGAAATTATCAAAACTGATTTAAGAAAATATGATGAAAAATACGGGGTAGTCAACCAATGATTAATACAAACAGTCAAATGATTGAACTGTATACAAAGCAGTTACGGTTACCTACCTTTAATCATTACATAGATGTCGTACGACAGTTAGGAAGCAATAAAAGCTATGAGGAATTTCTTCTCTCCCTGATGAAGCTGGAGCTTGATTCCCGCATGCAAAGTAGTCAGAAGCGCAAGATTAGAGCCGCAAACTTTCCCTATATGAAAACTATTGATGAACTTGATTGCAGTCGTTTTGAGCACCTTACCGAAGCTTTTATTCATGAGCTTGCAAGTTGTGATTTCGTCGGCAAACGGCAGAACATCGTGATGATTGGAAACCCAGGTACTGGAAAAACCCATCTTAGTATTGCTATTGGTGTCAAAGCTTGCATGCAGGGAATGAATGTGAAGTTCTATACGGCAGCAAACCTTTCCAACGAACTCATTGAAGCTCAAGAATACAAGAAGCTTATCAAAATAGAGAAGCAGCTGTCAAAGACTGACCTACTGATTATTGATGAGCTTAGTTACCTTACCTTTAATCGCCATCAGTCAGAATTATTATTCAAAGTCATTGCTGACAGAGCCGAACGACGCAGCGTTATCGTATCAACAAATTTAAAGTTCTCAGATTGGATTACGATGTTTGAAAATACAACGATGGTGACGGCCTTAATTGACCGTTTGATATTTAGATCTCATGTATTAAACATGAACTCTGAGCATCCTTACCGAGCAGAGCATTCTAACCAAGATGGCAACAATTAAATACAGGGGAAATGCTGCTTAATCAGTATTTCCCTATATTTAGGGGCTAAGTGGTAAACTTTTTCACTGTCAAAATTACATAGATGGTAAACTTTTTCATTATCACTACTGGTAAACTAATTCAGTATCAAGTGGTAAAGAAATTCATTGACATTCACATATAAGGTTCTCGCGTTACTATTCAAAGCCCCACAAGCCAGTATTTATAAGGCTTTATAGCACATGCACACAAAGGTTATACGATAAAAAAAGTGTGCGGCAACCTGAAGTACAATGTGAGGTTTTGTCAGGTCCGCGTTACCATTCACGTACCTGTTTTCGTAATCATGTCACCTGCAGATGCATTTTCCGAACGCCAAACTCTTTTAAGGTCGGTACCGTGGGAACAATATGAAGATATCCAAGAAGGATTTAGACAGCTCCGTAACCTTCATCTAGCCTATAAAACGAGTATTACCGGTGCGAGGAGCGCTGCCTGATTACTTCGACTTAGAGCTACAGTATCAGCTAAGGCAGAAACGGCAGCTGAGATCCAAAAATCCATAAAAAAAGACTCCAAGCCGGATCCCGATAGAGAGCGTACTATCGAGGACGGCGTTGGAGATTCTGTTGATTATAAGGTTTAGGCCCTGGCAGTTGCCTGGGTTTTCTTTTTACGTTTTGATTTCTTCGTAAGAGCCTTAAATTAAATTATTAGCTTAGAGAGCTGGTGATGAGAATACTGGGGTTTTTGATAGGAAAAATTCAACATGTTCCAATTTGAATAATCTAAGTTAATGTCCGGATAAAAGTTCTGAAAAATGTATTTTATAAATCTACTAAAACAAATTGGTTTATCTATACAAGCTCTTGTCTCATGATGTTGTGTATGCATATGAGTCAATGGGTGAAAATCGCTTTCAGATTCCGGATCAAAATCTATCCTAATTGGACTTCTCATCCTTAATTTTTTTGTCCAATTTGGATCAGTTAAAAAGTCCTCATATTTATTCTGCGGCGTAAAATCTCCTGTAAGGCTATCAGTACTGAAATAAGGAGCCGGCCACCATAAATGGCTATGATTTATTAATAAATTATCTAGGAAGGTCAAAGAAGACCTTATAATTGAACCATCAAATAAAATACAGTGAAAAGCTCCCGTATTAAGAATGTGGTCATACTGATCTAAAGAAGTAAACGACGCTCCACAATTTGCTCTACTTGATAAATGATTATTCCAAGTTATTACTTGATCATAATTTATCATTTGAGGCTTTACCTCGTTATAGTAATAAACTAAGTTCAGTTCATACAATAAAATCATTAAATTATTCATTGTATCCACTGCATTTTGAACGTTCTTATTGAAGTTACATGTCTTTTTATTCGTCTTCATAATCACTTCTCGATTTGTTTATTACTCTTAATAAAGATTCTATTTCTGGAATTAACTCAGTATCAATTTCTCCTTTTTCGAAACTCTCAATTAACTGTTTTACACTATTTTGTGCATAGCTTAGCTTTTTTACTTCCTCTTGGGTTCTCTCGCGATTAATTCTTCGAATTGATTCTAACTCTTTTCTAGTTGGAAACTTAAAATCTAAGGTATATTCGTGGTCAACACATTTTCTTATTTCTTCCGCAATTAAGTCCATTCCTTCTCCAACACCACAAATTCTTACCCAACCTCTTGATCTAGTTATTGCAGTGAAAAGAGTATTTCTTAGCTTAATTAACTCGTAACCATCAGCACAGTAATTAGCGTTTAAGATATATACCATAGGGGCTTCATTCCCTTTGGCACGAAATATACTCGAACAAGATACAAAGTCTACTAACCTAAAAGTATCTTTATCAGTATCCACTCCAGCTAATATTGAATTAATACCAAGACTCTTTAAAAATTTCCGAAATTCAATATAATGCTTGGTAGATCGGTATGCATCAGGAAAAATTACTAATATATCATCAGGATCAAGTTCATTTTCATCAATATTTTTTTTAATTTGATCTGCAGCCCATTTATATTGCTCATCTATTTTATCAAAACGTTTGTACTGAATACTTTCTTGTGGTGTCAGTAATTGAGTAAAATATTCAGGTGTTGATTCCGCTTTCCGCTTTAATACAACCTGACTTCCGTATTTTAATTGCCCACTGCAACGCTGATATCCTATATCTTCCCATAAACTTAATTCATCAAACATTTGAATTTTTCCCTTACCTCTATAAAGGCCAAATCCCAATGCATGCGCAATTGATAATGTCCATGGTGGATTTCTATAGCATATTGGTAAAATTATATCTTGCTGTGCTTCGTTAAGCTTATTTTCCAAGGTTATATTTAGATTATCCTCTGTATCTTTCCCAAACATTTCCTCAAGTGAAGGCATAGCAATTTCACTTAAATTTTGAAGTTCATCATACGCCCAAGTAATTCTTTTTGGCTTCTGCGTCAGATAATATACAACTCTAAAAAACGAACTGGGTAGATCTTGAGCTTCATCAATTAAAACTGCATCGAATTTCGGTATATAATTTTTCCCAAAATAGGGAATTAGTTCTTCACATATACCTTTAAAGGCATTTATTCTACCATATTTATTTTTAGCATTTTCGAAGTTTAATGGTGTTAAATCTAATGACCGAGCAGCTATTGAATATATACCTTCTTCAGAATTTGTACCCCAGGCATGAACGACATGCACCTTTTCCCAATCTGGTTCTTGACCTGAAAATTCAAAAGAGAACTGTCGTATTAAGTCTTTAATTTGTTGAGATAGTGACCGAGTATAAAATGTTATGGCAATATCCCAATCTGGATATTGTGAATGTAAATAGGCAGCTTTCAATGCTAAAACTATTGTTTTACCAGAGCCAGCTAATCCTCTTATTCTTTGCGGTCCTTCAGGAAGTTCTAAAGCAGCTTTTTTTTGCCATCTATCTAAGTTAGCTATTTCTTTCTCAATTTTTTTAATCTTGCCACCAAACGATAATTCATTTTGAATATTTTGGCGCTTTTTCCGGGGTTTTATATTAGTAACTCTTTGAAGAGCTTCGCATAACCTTTTATAAATCTCTATACTAAAACTAGGATCTTCTACTAAAATTTCTTCTATTAAATCGTCTGAAATAAGCGTGTACTCTTCGGAAAGATCTGGGTAGTTATCATCAGGAAAAACAGATACAACTTGCGGCGTAAATGCAAGATCTCTCTTTCGTTTAAGTGACATATATTTTTTAAAATTATAATCAAGATGGTAATACAATGAATCCTGTTCTTCTTTTATTGAATCGGGATCGTGTATGTCTTCAGGAAAAATAAAAGCAATTAATCCACACTTCTGACTTACTAATAAAGCGTCAATTGTTACTTTCGATTCGGAATTAGCTGACAATGGGTAACCTAAATATAAAGTACCGACATCATCATTATTATTAAAGTATTTGGTAATATTTTCAACAAGAATATTAGTTGGTGGTATTTTATTAACTTTGCCTCTTACCACATCAAAATTCATTAAAAAGCAACCTCCAATATCAAAATATTATTTATCAATATTCTGTGTCTTACAATTGTTAATTCTCTATTTTAGTCTTCTCCAAACCACAAATAAATCTTATTTAATTAATTTCAGGTGAGGTGCTTTTGTTCTCGCAAAGCTTGGATTTAAAAAACCCTTTTCAAGATTGCAAATGTCTTCAATTTCATCCGGTGGTAATTTCAATTGATCTACAAATTCCGGCTTTGAAATTAATTTATTATCTAAAAGTATTTCTAAAGCGTCAGAAAAAGACTCGGACTTTCGATTGGTATTATATCATCAAGAGGCTCACGTTTCCGAATGTTCTCGATTGCCATTTGTCTCCATAAATAATGAATCTGAGACTCGGAAAGAATCTGCAAATCACTACATCTATATATCATTGCAGAAATCGCCACTTTCCACCTTTTCTTAAGCAGAATAAAATGATTAATAGAAGGTGAAAACACCTCTTTGGCAAATGAATCCCTTGGTAAAAGAAGTGCACCTGCGAATCGATGTGCTTCCTGATCTAATCGTTTAACAAGCTTTTTATCTAAAATATCATTCTGTGAGTAATCATGTAGCAACAAGTGTCCAAGTTCGTGCGCTAGTTCAAATCGAGATCTGACGGCTGACTGCTTATTAGATGAAAGAAATATATAAGGCTTGCCTTTTCTCCAAAAAGAGCAAGCATCAGCCTTCTCGGTATTGACTTTCATTTTTGCGATTAACACTCCATTGTCTTGGAGTGTTACGGTTAGGTTTAAAATGGGTCCATCACCTAACCCCCAATTCTGTCTTACTAGTTTTGCTATATCTTCTATTTCATCGTCATCAAATGACTCTTTTCTGCGGAAAGTTGGTAAATTCAATTCTGGAAAATCCATCATTGATTCAAAATATCTATAAACCTTGGCCATCCATCGAGCCTTTAAACTTAGGGCTTCGCGGTCAATAATAGTTGAAGTAGCCATAGACCTAAAAATAATAGCCGAATACGATTCTTCGTCAGTAGTATTATCGAAAAAGAAATTAAGGGGGAAATTCAGCTTATCAATATATTGCTGAAGTATATCAGCTGACGGTGTTCTTGCTCCAAGTTCGTAATTTCTGATGGTTTGCTTCTGTACACCAAAAAGCGTTCCTAGTTGTTGAGCATTTAACCCTCTAACTACACGTGCCTCCCTCAATTTTTCAGGATTTAAATTTCCTAATGGAAATAAATTATCCTTCCTCCCGCTCATTAGTGTTCAACCTCTCTAGTATCTGTTTTTTTAGCGACGGCTTTTTAGCCATCTTTTGTACAGCTATATCCGTTCTTTCAACTGCCTTGATATCCTGCCATCTAAAAATAGGTAATCTAGCTCCCCATTTCATAAACCCCGAAACAGGAGCTCCAATAGACGCGAATAGTAACTTATCATTATTACCACCATGAGTTAAAACCGTATAAAGAACATTACTTTGATCTGGTTCTTCGTATTCTTCCCACAAAGCTTGTTGAATATTGTTTTCAGACAATACCTTCCGGAAAAACGCCTTTCTTGGAAATTGAGTTGGCCTGTGGACATAATTAACGGTCATAATGCAGTCAGTAGATCTTAGTTCGGCATAGCTATGCGTCTTTTTCTTATTCCACACCTCATGACCTACTAGGGGAATTTCTCCTAAGGAAGCCATTTCTAATAACATAACTTCGATAGCAACATTGCGAAGATGTGGAAGCTTCGCTTTACCTCGGATAGTTTGATATATCCAAGGAACCTGTTCAGCTAGATTATATGCCATATTATAACCTTGGGTAACTCCGCTAACTATGTAATTTAAATGTTGCTGGGTAAAACGCTTGCGTATAACTTCATCACTAAAATTACTATACATATATTTCCCTTTCTGTAGACAAATTTTAAGAAACTTGGAAAATCGCGCCCATTACTACTGGTTACATTTTTTCATATTTTATCAAAAAAGTCAACAGCGATACGAAGAATAATAAAAAAAATTATGTCGGTAAACCAGGAATCCGGCTTATTTTTCTGCCTAAAATAAAAAAAGCCCGTCCCCGGCCAGAAAATGGTTGTGGGACGGGCCAATTATTATCTTCCCAAAGTAAAGGCCTTAAAAATTGTCTCTTCTATAAACATTTAGGGCGGGATCTCAGTCTCGCCCCATTTATATACAAAAATATGCATACTCCAAGCCGGCTGCCGGTATTTCCGGTCGGCCGCTCCCTGAAAACGCAATCATTCACAGCGCAATCAATCGTTGCGTTTTGATTAGTTGCGCAATCATTCAATCGTTGCGTTTTCTTAGCGGATCGCCCCGGACTGCATTCCGTAATTGGCTAATATTAAACCGGTATTCCTTCAGCCCGGGCCATCTTAATCGCCCGCCGGCAGGTCAACGACTTGTCCGCCTGCTCGGCTAATGCCGCAATCGGAATAGCCACAGCCTCCCATGGAAGTTTCAACTGCTCGATCAACCAGTCAACGCAATGAATAGCCGTTTCAATGTCCATTACCTCTGGGTATGCCCATTCGGTACTGTCCCGCCTTATCGTTACTAGGAACCCATTCTTGTCCGGAGCGCTGCTGACTTCAGCTCAAACCGGTGCTCCTTGTGCGATCCCGGCCGGCTGGCTGCATAGTTCTCTGACTTCGCAGGCGTTGGCATCACCATGCCGCCAAATGCGCCAATAACATCGGCATCACTCAGAAATCCTTGTTCATAGAGTCAATCAGCCAGGCTAGAGGCGTTATCCGGATTAGAGTCGGTCCATTGAATAACTGCTCCCGCAAAGTTGGCGCCACCTAACGGCAATACACCAAATCTTTCTTTAAACCACTCCGGTGTCAGCCCGTTCCGGCAGGCAATTTGCAGGAACAGGGTTCTTAAAATACTTTGCCTTTTTAGCTTCAAAGTCATTTGATAAGAAAGTAAAATTCCAAACTCCCCGGCCGGATAAGTACACATTATCATTCATAGCAATTACTCCTCTCCGGCCTTCGTGTAAACATTCAGACCAATCTTGTAATCTGTCTCCGGTACCGACTGATTACCTTCGCTACTGGCCACAATCACATTCTTGCCGCTGCTGCTCTTGCCATAGCGTTTGGACAGGTCAACTGTGATCGTCAAAATATCGCCGTTTACTTCCATCTTTACATTTTTCATGAATATCTCTCCCCATTTTAAGCCCATGGCGGGCTTTTTATATTTTACTGGACAATTAATACTTAATAATTCGCAACTTTACGGCGGGAAACGCACTCATGTGCACCCTTTTTTATGCATCTTATTTGCATCCAGCCAGGGTGCATTTTGGGGTACAAAGTATACACGCAAAATTCATCGCCGCGGCCTACTGCAGCTGGCTTTTCAACTTCAAAAAACCTTAACTTTTCATAACTCAAAATATCATATTATTTGTGTCGGTTTCTAAAATTCGCTAATACAATTAGATGCATCGCTTTTTACACATTCATATGAAAACCCCGTTAGTATCTGCAGCCTGGTTGCTCCTAATATTCCCGCAGCGCTCCTTTATTTATTACGGGAACGCTCCTATATTATATGGAACGCTCCCCTTTGGAATGGAACGTTTTTACTGGAGCGCGCCCCTATAGTACTGCATATTTGTAGTAGTGTAGTACTCCGTATTTGTTGTACTCCATTGTTGTACTCCAAATTAATGCAGTACAACAATCCCGTTGTTACTCTTGGCGTTACCAATAACATTACCAATTAGATGACCGCGTTACCAATAAACGTTACCGAAAAAACGAGCGTTACCATTAACGCAAGGCCAGTTTATGGCGGCTTATCCACCTTCCCTTTTCTCGCCTGGCCCTTCTCGAACCGTAGCATGCCCTTTCCCCGTTTCAAGGCTACTTCCCACAGATCAGTACGGCCTTTAAGCATGTCCAATATCTCATCCTCGCTCAGCGCGATAATCTGCCGCGGCCGCCGAATAATGATTAGATTCATGCAACCATCCCGCCCGTTTTCAAATACTCTCTTAGGTAGTAGTAAAATGTATGGTATATGAAATTGCCAGCACATACAGCAGGTATAAAGTTAATCCCTAACCCATACCTAGCCTCATAGGTTTTTAGCGCAGCTAAGAAGGCCTTTGGCTCATACTGCGTGCGGTACTTATGGCCCACAATATCTGCATAGCTAGCATCTTCAATCAAGAGCAGCAGCTTTGCTTTATTGGCCCGGATAAGCTCAGATTCAAACCGCGCCCGGTCCTGCGTCAAATTACCGCTGAGCTCTTCAAGGCCGCCTTTACGTTCAATGGCAATATCGCCAACAAAGTAAGTGTCTCTGACTATACCCAGGGCGGGACTGGCCGGCAGCATAAGACTGTAATCGCCAAAATCAAGTTTGCGGCTAGTATATATAATCTTCTGCTTATCAAAGTAGCTTATTATATGGCCATTCTCCTGCTCCCTAGTATCAATCAAAATGACCAGGCTCTGCAAAAGCTGCTTTAATTCTGAATCTGTGTAATGATACTGCACCTTCTCTCCCCCTTATGCAACCCCAATAACGCCGCCAAAGGTTCGTTTAACATTAATTACAGAACGCAACTCGTCTAACCCTTTCATGGCGGTTTCAACCATCGCTTTAAATTCTGTTACCGTAAAAACCAAATCACTGATCGTTGAATCACTCCTCTTCTTGGCTGCAGCCTGTTCATTAGCGCATATCCAAACAGAGTATCCGAATATGTCCCGGTATTCCGGCAATACAGGCACCAAAGCGCTGCCGCTAAAAGTCCCTTGGTACACCTTATTGATTATTTCGACTGTATCGTTGTCGCATTCTGGTGGATCCGGTGGAGGAATGGCAGCAAGATAATTGAGTACTTCTTCTTTATTGGCCCGAAGTTTCATAAGTAGCTCTGATGCTCGTATGTCGTCCGGCTCACCAGATCCTGCATAATGATATTTGAGCCTACCTCCTATCACAGTAAAAACATAGCCCAGTTCTTTCAGTTGCTTAACGACTTCCATCTAAACCTCACCCTCCCTAATGCAAAAATTATGCTCATTTTCTTTGGACGTTTTGGACATTTTGACAATATTACTACCGCTTTGGTTTTGTCCAAAATCAACTTCTATTTTGTCCTGATTTGTCAAAACCCCAGAACCAGCGCCGTTTCTAGCTTCATCGCCATTCTGGCAAATTGTCCATTTTGTCCTTATAGGTGTAATTTCATAAACCACTGATTTTCTACCGGTACCTTTTTTTGTTGGGAGCTTATGAATGTATTCTCGTTCTTCTAAGACAGCAAGTATTTCTTCCATCTCTTTAACTGTTTGGACCCGCCCCCGGAATTTACGGTATATATCTCGCTGGGTAAATGTTGATTCACCGCAAGATAGTATGTACTCTAAAACAATCTTTGCTGGGCTTGTCTTTATTGATTCACCCATAAGAGAGAATGCAGCCAAAGCATGGTGGAAATAGTAATCCTCACAGAGTTTTATAGCCTTTTTCATTGTCAGTAATGTTATTGGAGTTTTCCAAGAGTCTCCTTGCCCTGCATGATAGATCATGTGAAGTATCCCGGCTAACCGAATGCATTGACCATGTAATTTACCACCCCAATCAGGAGCTACCGCCATTTCACCGTTAGCAGCCAGCTTAGGCTCTAACCGTTTACGGAAGGATATGAATTCATGCTGTGCCTCTAATTCTAGCTGTATGAGCGCTATAACTCCCCCCGTGTCTATTTGAAGCAGTGCATTGATTCTTCGCTCATATTCACTTT
The DNA here is from genome assembly GCF_057319775.1 of Sporomusa sp. 246TCP1. Lineage (NCBI taxonomy): Bacteria > Bacillati > Bacillota > Negativicutes > Selenomonadales > Sporomusaceae > Sporomusa > Sporomusa sp. 246TCP1. The sequence continues at coordinate 4,954,808 of NZ_CM170492.1, forward strand.
GTATGGACTCCGGTATAGCATAAAAACTATCTGAAAAGATTCGGCTTCCTACGGCTGGTTTAGGTATGCTGTAGAGAAAGCGCCCTAGTAGCCCTTTTCCTCGATACTCGGCATATTCTTTCTTACCAGCTAATCCTTGCAATACTGCCGGCTGCGCTACTGCTAACATTGTGAGCGCCGGCCTTCTTAATCTCAGGCATTTCCCCCCGGCCCTATCCACAGTGTAGGGTTCGCCCGTGTAGCTACTCAGGTAAACTTCCAGATTGACGTCTCCATTTTTACTGTATCGGGAAAAGAGTTTAAATATCAATCCGCCTTCTGGTGAAAGGATTCCTATACGCTCCCCTTGCTCGGCTATAATACCGGCTAACCTTTCGGCTGTAACATCTCCCACTAGCAGTTTAGGATAAGCTTTTACTTGGAATGTCCGAATATCTTCAGCTAACTCTTCAATCTCGTGTCTATACTCCAATTCCGACTTGGTTTTTTGATTTTTTTGCCCCACTCCTGCTGCAGCTTTGGCCGCTGCCATTTTTAAAGCTTCAAGCTTTTTCTTCATATAATCATAGGTCTGAATGGACTGCTCTACCTCTGCCCCGATCTTCTCGTGAAGTTCTGATTCAAAATCATATACTACTTTCGCATATTGCTTTACTACCGGAGATTTCATCTCAGACGGTGGAAGTAGTGGCATAAGCCATATATTTAGTGGCTCCCGCCAGCTATCATGTACCCTAATATCAATCTTTCTTGCTATTGCTACAGAGATGACACCTAATGCCGTATTAGCAGCCAAGTCAATCGGTGACAGGGTAGAGCGTGCAACTGCCTTTACATGGTCTTGTAACCACTGTGGAAACACCTCAAGGGGAAATCCTGGTAGCTCATACTCACTGAACGGTATAGGTTCTTCCCATGCTTCTGGTTCTGATTCTGGCGCCAGCTCTGTAACGGGCTTAAAGACTCCGTCTACAACCGCAACTCCAGCCCTATCCTCACGATATACCTGCGCCGCCCTATGCTCATTTTTCTGGCCAGGCTCATAATATTCTCGAGTTCTTGTTAAAGCCTGTTGAAGCGTTCTTTGGCCGTATGTATCACCATTACCATAATGCCGCTTATCCCATTTCTCTCGATATAAACCGGATTGCCTAAATAGGCTATCTATGCGACCATAATCTCCTCCAGTCCAGAAGGCCAGCATACAACATAGAGCCTGATCCGCCCGGGAATGGTCCCCTCCATAGTCTGAAGTATCACCTTGCCACAAGAAAGCAAATTTCTCTCCACCTTTAGCTTTTATTGCCCTTTCTATTAGGTCTCGATCTGATAAAGTTATTTCTTCTCTAGGCGTTCGATTGATTAAAGGGCCATTGTCTTTGGCTATGTATTTGGAATGAACTCGTTTTATAGCCTCAGTCCGCTCCTCCACTGTTGCCAGCGTTCCTTCAATGTGCGTACCTGTAAAGGTAAAATAGCGTCCAAAGCTATACATCTCAAGACCAACTTTATCATTACGGTTTCCTTGCTCCGGCATAGTACCCTTAACAATAATGTGAACGCCCCGCCCGCTAGGGCTATACTCGGTATACGATTGAACCTCATTAACTATTTCTTTTGCCACAGAAGATAATTCCCGTGATTCATCCACACACTTATCAATATCAATTCCTATATATGGATCATCTTTGGTAAATACAAACCCTATTCCCGCTAAACCATTTTTTTCATAGTGTTTGATTGCTGCATGAATTTTCCCCCAGCTCCCAGGATCATTTGTTGCTGCCAGCCTCCCGTTATACGGATTTACCGGCTGCTTGTCCCACTTTTGTCTCTCCTCATTCCATATGGCCCGCCAGGCTACCCACTGCTTTAATACTTGTAACTCTTCTGGAATAGCGTTTATATCTAGCTTAAATTTCTTTGCCGGTTCGGCCACGTCCTCACCCACCCCAAATCAATACATGTTTGTACCCTAGTTAGCTTTTGATTGTGGTTCTTCCAAGATTTTATCTACATACCACGAAGGCACGAATACACGCCTACCAACCTTAACTGTTGGTATCTTCCCCTCCGCACAGGCCTTGTAAAGCCCCGCTCGACTCATAGGTATAATTTCTAGGATTTCTGGTAATTCATAAAGCTTCTTTGTGTTTGACACAATCAATTATCCCCCCTAAATTAATGTACCAGACAATACGTGTCTAGTTAATTGTTTTAAAAAATACCGACTAATCGGTATTCTTAAAGATTATATGAGTAGTCCATTTCTTTTCTTGGATATTCCATATTTTAGCTGCTATGCCATTCATTAGAAAATTAACATTGATAATCCCTCGTTTATAGTTATCGAGGTTTATATCCGGTGGAATATCTGGTGGTTCTTTCTCAAATTCTTCGTCTAACCTACGACCAACGCTTCGGTAGTCAATCCAGATATCATGTTTATTTGGATTAATTTTCTTACTGTATAGCATCTGATATATAAGCCAATGGATACATGCAGGCTCTTTATAGATTAATTTGGGTTCGCCATTATCAACATCACTCATGACCGAGGCTCTTGCCTTAGCAATTACTTCTGGCTTGTAGCTTGGATCACCATGTAAAAGAGCGTATGCAGCATAAGCTTCTCTTGGAGTGTCTTGCGGGTAATCCGTTGTTCGCCCTTTCCCCCGTCCCTGGCCGCCCCTCGTAGGGGCCGGAATTAGCTTCGCAGTCTCGTATCGCAGCAGAGTACGCCTAGTTATATCAACATTCATGCGCTTTAGTTCCTCAAGTACTTCATCAGGCGTCATGTATTATCTCCTTTCGTTATAAACTAGACATATTCTGTCTAGTTAAATATTAGCTCTATTTTTTCCTTTAGTCAATATATTTCTACCTAATCCACCCAATAAAATTGCGTTTTACTACCCAGATTACTACCCAAAACGAAAAAGCCTTCCAAGCAAATGCCTGGAAGGCCTAATTTTACTGGAGCGGGCAACGAGATTCGAACTCGCGACCCACGGCTTGGGAAGCCGGTACTCTACCACTGAGCTACGCCCGCACAATATAAAAGCTAGATGTCATAAGGGTTCTTCGGCATTTTCTTACGCAAATTCTAGAGTACAACATTCAGGGAGTCGGTACTCCTCCTTTGCCTGCATATTATATCATTTCTGAGCATCATGTGCAAGTGCTGTTGATGCCAATTGAAGTATCATTGGGTATCTGTAGAAGTGAACAAAGAAAAAACAGGCGTATTTCTACACCTGCAAATCGTTAGTAGTATCTTTTTAACCCTCAGTTTGCTTAATCAAAACACTAATTACATTATGCCCATGCCTTGCTTTAGAAATGGCCAAATCTAAAGTTCTATCTCTATCGAGGAAAAACTGAATCAAATGTAGTGGTTTTTATAAATTATTAACAACAACTTTTAGTTCTATTTGTTTTATTTCTGTTTTTGATTCTTGTTTAACTGAGAGTCCACCTATTATGGCTCCTGCACCACCTAATAATACTCCTCCGACAATTGAGCCTCCCATTTGACTGCTTCGAGATGTTGTTATTTCATTTACTCCACTTTGAAGCAATTCGACTGACACAATATCTATATAAGAAATAATAATTGGAGCTAATCTTTCTAGAAATTCAGCTTTCTCGTTTAACCTATATAAAAAACCTATCTTTTTTATGCCTTCATCAAGTGGTACTATTGGAGAATTTAAATCATTGGGTCGTAAAACTGATTCAAAGTAAAATTAGGTATATTATCAACTGTTTGATTAATCTTTGCAATATAAGCAGTTTCAAACTCCTGTTGCTTTTTCTTGAGTTTATTTATCCAGAGAAATAAAGGTATCATCAAAATTAATCCTAAAACACTCATCCAACCGTTTTTACCCAAAATAACCATCAACTAAACAATATAGTGCTACTAGAGTAGATATCAAGGCAACAAACGGATTGCAAATTATAGACATATATGTCACCTACCAGTATCAAGAATCAGTTCTTCCCGTTTTTGCAAACTCCAGTTTCTGTATTAGTAGCAAATGAACATCTCAACAGGCTCAATTGTACTGATTTTATCAATTCGGTTGTTTCTTGGAATCCCGATTGGTGTAGTATTTCACCAGGTGTCTTGGCAAAAGCAGTAGTCTTAAGTACGTTTTATGAAACACGCTCACCACTTTACCACATTGCCAGTCGATTTGATAATGCCGATACCAAATTTTTATTTGACACAGGAGTCAACTCGAGTCATTTAAATGATGATGCCATTGCTGCTTGTCTCGATAAGATTTACGAGGCAGTACCCGACAAACTGTTTTCGGGGTTCGCTCTTTCAGCCTATGCCAAATATGACTTGGATCTATCCCGCCGCCATAGCGATACCTCAAATAAATTTTTAAACACCTTTTCCACCTCGCTAATACGCCCATACTTCGCGAAGCAAGCTCATAAAGAATGCATTGAGCTGTTCCATATCACAGAAATTATCTGCCGGAAGCCTTTTGGCGTAATCTTCTAAGTATATTAGCCGCTCTTCAATATAGCCGTTTAAATCATCCATGCGCGGCTCCACTGACATCTCCTCGCCAGCTATCTTGCGTACAAGGAGTCTCTCTACCTGTTCTTTCAGCTGGGGTTGACCTTTTAGTTGCGACTCCATAAGCGTATTGAAGGAAATGGGCGGGTGGCAATTTTGCTGCTGCAGCCACATACAGGCCAAAAGAGGGCGAAGGACATAAAAATATTTTTTGGCCTTCACAGTTTCCCCCTTCAGATAACTTCGATAGTTTGATGCCGCCATACTTAGATAATGGTGCATTGAAGTTTTCTTTGCAAAATAAGCAGTCCGAATTTCCTTCATCCGCTCCCTAATTTGATACTCTTCCCGGTAGACTATAGGTGAATCTAACCATTCCATAAGCGCCGGATTATATTTTCTAAGCAGCCCTAAAGCTTTCCGTACGTCCCAGCCATTGACATCCAATAAATCGTTAATGGGATATTCAATAACATCCCTTTTCTTATCAATTGACAGATACCATTCAGGTCGTTTTATATAAACAAACCGTACATCATAATCGCTATCTTTTGATGGAAATCCCCATGCTCTGCTTCCCGACTCAGCTGCAAACAGTATTTTAACCTGCTCTTTTTCCTCAATATTGTTTAATTTGATTAGAATTGTTTCTCTCATAGTCTACTCCAACCTGCGCGTGCTTACCTTTTGACAGCAAGCAGCGAATTTAATTGCTCCAACAGCCCACCGCCATTTAGTGAGATACTGCCAATCTTCTCGCAAATCTTTTCTAAAAACTCCAATTCCTTTAAGCGAAAGAGGGTCTGATTTTCATCCATAAGTTTTGCGGTGTTTAACAGGCTTCGTGTGGAAGCTGTTTCCTCACGACGCGTGATGACATTCGCTAACGCTTTCTTTTCAGCAATAAGCACAGTATTTAAAATATCCTTAATTTCACCTGGCAGGATGATGTCCTTAACGCCGGCAAACAAAAACTCCGCACCATAATCCTGCTCCTTTTCCTTCAGAACCTTTAGGACATATGCCGCAATTTCCTGTTTCATCTTCAAAAGATCGTCCAGCTTAAGAGTTCCAACATATTCACGCAACACAAGTTGCAACAGGACGTATATCTGTTGTTCATAGTCCTTAACATCCATAACCACCTTAACGGCATCGGTAATCCTATATTGGCAGACAAAGTTAAACCTGAGCGGCACTTTATCCTCAGTCATCATTTCCTGACCATTGATTTCGATTTCACGCTTGCGCATATCCACCTTGACGATATCAACTTTGTTTGAGCCAAGCCAGAAATAATGTCTACCCGGCTCTAACAGGCGCTGCATTTTATTATCGAAATAGAGAACACCCTTCATATATGGTTCAATATCATAGATGGCCGAATAAGCCCTAAGCTGAGGCCTAGCCAGCAGATTGCGGTCAATGTGCACGGCAATCTCCGGATTACTGACATCCACAATATTAAACGTATGTTTCTTTAAAATATTCCAAAAGGCATACTTCCCGGTGCCAATAACTTCCTGAAATTTTTCATCAATAAAATGAAAGACCAATTCCTGATCTCCAATATTTATTACATCAAGTTCTTTGCACAAGTTTTCATCCTTCAAAAATATATCGATATCATAACCTTCTACATAAAAGGGCTTGGTTATATCCAGAATTTCGATTTTAGTTTCGGAAAAAGGCAATATAAAATGCTTACCCGGTTTTAAGACCTCTTTGTAATTTCCATCTTTAAATAATAACCCTCTTTCATGATCCTTTATTGTTATTCTCATGACGTATTCCTCCGTCTTATAATTTCGCAATTGTGCCCCTATCCAAGGAATCTCCGCAGACTTTCATGACGGGATGTTAATTAAGCAGTTGACTTTGCTATACCGGAGGCAAAAAAACAACGAAATTTTCCCTTGCTTTTGGCCTTGGGAATAGCAAGTCTCAGCGATATCCTCAACATCGCGAAGCCCAGGTCTGCTGTTGGCTGCACTTTGGCACAGCCAGCCGGAGATTCCTTTGAAAGAAGGCATTAGTTTCGAGGGGAGTCGAACCCCATCCCAAAGGGATTGCCATTAGCTGAATGCTTTAACCGCTTAGCAAACCGTAAATGCTTACGGTGGAGGAGTCGAACCTCCGAAATTCAGTTCTTGGAGCCGTTTTCCCGGTATACCACAGAGTATAACTCTTGGCACCGCAAGGCGTTTGAAGCCTTAGCATAAAAGACAAACGGCAAAGTATATCTTAAAACATACTTCCGATGTTAGCCCTTGACCACGCCAATGGTACGTAACTTTTTGGTAAGCGTAATTAGGTCAAGCTCGTTTGATAACGGCATCAATGTCCTTATAGGCATATCTTGATTCTTCCGCTACATCACTTTTGTTGTTCTTACCCAGAACAACCCCGCAATTTTTCAAATCGTTCATAACCGTTTCTGCCGAAAAGGAGCCTTTTGCTTTAGTCCTCGACATCAGTCGACCAGCACCATGCGAACATGAATGAAAGCTTTCCGGATTTCCTTTACCCTCTACAAGATAGCTATATGACCCCATTGCACCAGGAATAATTCCAATATCCCCTTCCCGTGCTCGGATAGCCCCTTTTCTATGTACCCAAACATTTTTTCCATAATGATGTTCTATATCAGCATAGTTGTGATGACAATTGATATAGTTTGAATACTCTACCTGGTAGCCAATGATCCTGGTTACCCATTTATCAAATATGGCGGTTACATCCTTTACCATTCGGTCTCGATTTTCTTTAGCAAAGGCAAGGGCCAGCTTCATCCAATCTATATACGCTTGCCCTTCTTTTGTGTCTACAGGTAAGAATGCCATCTGGTATTCCGCCGGCACTTCAGCAAACCATCGTTTATTGTGTTCTTTTGCGATATCATTAAAAAATCCACATACTTGATGACCCAAATGCCTGCTGCCGGAATGCAGCATAATTCCTACCATTCCCATATCGTCTTCCTGTATTTCAATAAAGTGATTTCCGCCACCTAGGGTTCCAATTTGATAATAGCCGTCTTCTATTTCAGGCAGCAGACGTTCGGCATAGGCATACCGGTCCACATTATGTAAGGCTTCAGCAATCACCGCAGATGCTTGCTTCTGTCGGTGATGTTTAAAGCCGACTGGAATATTGCGTAATATATCTCCAATGATTCCTTGAATTAAGGATCCATTTGCTGTACTAGTATTTTTAAGCAAATCCGCTTCAATATTAGTTTGCATATAGGCCATGCCACAGCCGATATCCACGCCTACAGCATTCGGAATGATCACGCCCTCTGTTGCGATTACACCGCCAATCGGCATCCCTTTTCCAGTATAAGTATCCGGCATTAGTGCAACCCATTTATGTATAAACGGCAGATTGGATAAATTCACAGCTTGCTCTAGACACTGCTCTTCTAATATGTCATTTTCACCTAGCCATACTTTTATCGGGCGTCGATTTTTTTCTTGGATGTAAATCGTATACATAAGATCATCTCCTTGGGTATACTTTACCATCCATTTCTATCTGCCATCATTAAAAAAAGTTTGCGACCTTTCGAATCATTGACAATAATTCCTATTTTGATATGATAAAGTCATTACAAAATGATGGTGATAACAATGGCTGGATTTACAGAACTAATCAAAAACTTTGATAAGATAAGAGATTATGCCCGTGATTTTCTAGTATACGGCTACAAATGCCGCGGCGACTATACCCGCAAGAGTAGCCGGAGCTATGATAATGAACGTCGAAGAATCGAAAGTTATCTTGCCAGATACGTGAAGTGGGAAACCAGTGCCCGCGGAAAAAATCTATTTATCAATACAAACACAGCCGATCTATCCCAAAATCCGCTGTTTTCCGTATGGGAAACAAAGACCTTTACATCTAATGATTGCCTGCTTCATTTTTACCTTTTCGCCATCCTTATGAAACTGCCAGGCTTAACTGCCCAAGAGGTCTCCAATATTCTGTATGACCAATACTTGTCATCTTTTGATAATCCCCCTTATCCGGATCCAATGACTATCCGCAATAAACTTAACGAATATGCGGATGCCGGTTTATTCAGCAAACAAAAAAAAGGCAAAACCCTGCATTATTACGTCAGCCATGACCCATTGACTCAGGATTTCCCAAATATATTCAATAACCTTATAACCCCTGTACACTATTTTGAAAACATTACGCCTGCCGGAGTACTAGGCTACTTTATCCGTCGTGATAGCGGCCAGAATCATAGCCCCTTTTCCTTCCGACATCTATTTACCTCGCACACCTTGGATGACGAAGTATTTATTAATATACTTACCGCCATACAAGAAAAGAAAATGGTCCACTTTGAAACTTACAGCAGCCGTTCAAAAAACCCCTTTCGTCAAACCATCCTTCCGCTTAGAGTTGCTATCAACGTAAAACATGGACGCCGATACCTGCTGGCCTATAATAAGCGCAAACATAACTTTTTTTCGTTCCGCCTGGACTACATCAAAAACGTGCATATATTGGAGGAAAACCCTGATTTTGATAAACGTTTGACCGAACTTGAAACCAGGTTTTCCTCTTCCTGGGGTATTTTTTTCGGCAGAAAGAATCATCTTGAACAACTTGAGATGGTTATTTCTATCAACGAAAGCACGGAAGCTTATGTTCTCACGCGGCTAAAACGCGAAGGTAAACACGGTACGATAGAAAAAGTGGCCGACAATACTTTCGTCTATCGTATTGAAGTAACCGACACACAAGAGATGGTGCCGTGGCTACGAACATTTATCGGACGGATTATATCCATAAAAGGCTCCAACCAGCAGGTAATCAAACAATTTACCGATGATATTATGCACATGGCGGCTATGTACGAGGAATAAATCCGTAAGGAAAGATGCAATATGGAACTTTTTAGCGAAATTCATAGCCGATACTTTTATATAATCAGCGAAATCTTAAAAACGGCAGCCGTCCGCAAGCTCACAGGTGAAGACATTGCGGCAACAGTTTCCAGACTTGGTTTTGCTGAAACTTCTCTAGAGCTCACTCCTCAGCTTCTTAACACCACCAATAATGGATATTTCCTGCTTAAAAATGATTCCTCCGGTTATATACCGCTGGTAGAAAATGTCCCGCCCCTTACTTTAACAACCCTCCAAAAGCGTTGGCTTAAAGCCATAATAGAGGATAAACGCTTTGCGCTTTTTGCCGATAAAAATGAGCGTAATTTCTATAGATCCCTACTTTCTGATATTGAACCGCTATATAATCCAAATCATCTCATCACCGTTGACATGGCAAGTGATGGCGATCCTTATGACAGTGATGAATATAAAAACATATTCTCTACTATCTTGCAGGCCATTCAAACCGGGAAAGTACTTCTTATTCGCTATGAAAGCGGTAAAGGCAATCGGCTTTCATCATATTTCGCCCCTTATAAACTTGAGTATTCCATGAAGGATGATAAGTTTAGATTGGTTTGCGTAAGAGTGCGCCAAAAGAAGTTCAGAAGTCTTTATAAATTAAACCTCTCACGAATTACGTCTGTAGAGCTTATGGACTGGAATACGCTTTCCGACCTCGCCGGGTACGTCCAAAGCCTTCGTGTTCCAGAACCAATCGAAATCGAAATCACCAATGAGCGCAACGGATTCGAAAGAATCTTTACTCAGTTATCTAATTTTGAACGTGTCTCGGAATACTTTGAGGATACAAAATGCTGTCTCATGAAAATCTACTATTATGAAGTTGATGAAATGGAACTTTTAATCACTTTACTTTCCTTTGGTCCAGTGATTCGGATATTAGGTCCAGAGCGTTTTAAAAAGCAGGCAGTCGAACGAATAACTGCCCAAAAACAGTTATTTATTTCTAATGATGACATATAAGCAGCTTGTTTCCTCTCCAGATTTTTTTCTGCGTCAAATAAGCGTCAACGTACAAAAAGGGCCTTGCTGGCTACTGCCGCAAGGCCTTGATTTATCTCATTTTTCTATTGGTTGTCCATAACAAGTTTACGCTTTGGGAAGCCGGTACTCTACCAGTGAGCTACGCCCGCATCACAATGGGTGTGTAAGTTTTTTTAAATATCAACTTACCTCTGCATACCGTTAGACCCACTTCCTAACGCCACTTAGTATATCATCCACTGGAGCTTAGTACTGGAGAGTATCAAATTTTCGCTTTGATTGTCCAACGATTAAAGGTGAACTCCATTATTTGGTAAGCGGCCACTTAACATTAATTTCCAAGCTTGTCAGTAAACTCGTTAGATACTGTCTTTTTTATCATTAAAATAAAACTCCTACGATAAAATCCGACTTTAAAGACATATTCCACCATTCCTGTATCTCTTTGGACGTCACAAAAGTAACCCTCTGTGATTACAGAGGGTTACTTTTGTGATACGGCTGTTCCTATTTACCAACACATCCCAATTGTCCTGTTTGCTGAGAAATTGTAGTAATATCTTTACTGCCGCATTGCTCACAAACTTCAGGTCTCTTTCCATCCTTTGTCTCTTGAATCAAGCCACATTTTGGACATTTGTACAAAGTATCAGCCATTACTATCCCTCCTTTTTTACTGTGTTTTTCTGATTATTCATTCAATTTTTCTTTGCAATTCTCCTCCTTGAAAGCTATTGTATTCTGAATACATGCCTCCGGAAAAGCTCGATCTAACTTTAGTTTGCTTTACCCCTTTGCACTGCGACTTCAAAGAAAATGCAATCGTAGTAAAGGACCGCAATAAAGCAAGGTCGGTATCAAGTGAAATACTGACCTTGCTTTTTAGAATGAACCCTTTCGCTCTATAAAAAGCCTTAGCATAGTCGCTTGATCTTACAGCCGAACAATCGTATTCGGTGCGAAACGGTGGAACTCCAAAGCTTCAGCGTCTGTCATTTGCTTGAAATCTTTATAGTAGCTTCCGACTGCCTGAAAGACATCCCGTTCATCCATGCACACCACCTCGACTTGAGCTTCCCGCAGTTTACGGGTAACATCATTAGGCGCTACCGGCACAGCGACTGTTATACTAGCCGGATTCCACTTTTGCAGCCATTTTATTGCAGCGCGAATAGTATAGCCTGTAGCAATACCATCATCAACAATAATAATGTCCTGCCCTCCGACTTCGTGACTTTTAACAATCAGGGCTTCATAGGCCTTAACCCGCTGATCAAATATTTCACGGGCTTTTGCCGTTAATTGATCAAAACTATCCTGCTTAACTCCAATACCGCTAACATATTGATTATCATGAATTAAACTGCCATCAGGCATAATTGCACCAATGGCTACTTCCGGGTTAAGCGGATGCCCAATTTTTTTTGCAATAAGAACGGCCATATTAGCCTGTAATTTAGCGGCAATGGGAGCAGCCACCGCAAGGCCGCCGCGAGGAACTGCCAGTATATAAGGGCTTTTCAGGGCTAGTGTAGCTAATTTTTCTGCTAACAGCTTTCCAGCATGAGTACGATCATCAAACATAGCTCACCCTCCTTAAATTTCTACTTATATGTTTTGTGTCTGTTATGATTTTAATACAAAAAAACCTTACATATTGCAATGTTTTTTTAGTCCAGATGGAAGTATACAAAAACTAAATTTTAGATAATATTTTTCAAATGCCCCTTTGGAAAAAAAGGGGAAACCATCCTTGTGCCGAATACTTTTTTAGATTAAACACGGAGGCAATATATGACGGTTTTTACTCTGTTAGAGATAATAAGTGCTTTATCTTTTATCGCTATGACAGCCTATCTTACAGCCCGCAGCCGCTTTATTATGCGTTGCGCTCGTTATCCTTTCCACCGGGCAAGCCAATTCTCCTTAATTGTGTTATTTGCCTTTCTAGCGATAACAGGCAACTACAGCACCTTACCCTGGGATGAGTCGCGCGTAACTACCCGGTTAATTGGTGTGATCTTAGCAGGCATTTCCGGCGGGCCTCTATCAGGGTTCGGAGTTGGTTTTATTTGTGCTAGCTACTTGGTAATGATAGAATACTCGTCCATTATGCTGCCGCTTTTTATCATTGTAGCCGGGTCCCTTTCCGGGATGTTACGCCTCCGATTCACCTTTCACCAGATTACGCCTCTAACCGGCGCCAGTGTGGCCTTAATTATTGAGCTTTGTCAAATAAGTCTGATTACATTGTTCCCCGATTCTACGGCTACGCTATTTTTAAACTTTACATCAGCAGTTCTTACTATGGGTGTTAGCATTATCGGTGTATGGTTATTTTTATATATCATTAATTGGGTTGAAGCAGAACAGGATATTTATAGTGCCCGTGCTGCACAATTGTCTTTGGATATTGCCAGTCGTACGCTTCCGTTTCTCAGACTGGGCTTCAACAAACATTCTGCTACAATAACAGCAAGTATTATCTATGAATTAGCACAAGTAGATGCTGTTTCCATCACCGGCAGGTATAAACGACTAGCCTTTATCGGCCAGGGTGCCGATCACCACAAACCTAGTGAGCCAATTCTTTCGGCTGTCGTAAAAGAGACTATCACCAGCAAAACCCTGAAAGTTGTTAACACTCCTTCTGACCGGGGTTGTCCCTTTCCGCATTGCCCACTAAAATCTAGCGTTGTAGTGCCGCTGTTCTCCAGCGACAGGGTAATTGGAACTATTGAAATAGCCCGGGTTCACGAAAATACAGTGTCAGAACTGGACATCCACATTGCTGATGGAATTGCCAATTTACTGTCTGTTCAAATTCAACTGGCCGAAGTTGATAAACAACGAAAAATGCGGGAAAAGGCCGAATTAAAAGCGCTCCGCGCCCAGATCAACCCACATTTTCTCTTTAATACAATTAATATAATAATGTCTTTTTGCCGTACTGATCCGGACAAAGCCCGCAGCCTGCTAGGAAATCTGGCAACCTTGATGCAGCGAGGCTATTCTAATCAGGACGAGCTGGTAACATTACAAAATGAACTAGCGGCTATTATGGCTTACCTGGAAATTGCCATGTCCCGATTTGGCGACAGGCTCGACATAGCCGTTAATATTGATGACGAAACGTCCACTGCCCTAATTCCAGCTCTATCTTTGCAGCCCCTAGTAGAAAATGCTTTAAATCATGGTCTGTTTCCGAAACTCGGGAGCTGCCTCCTATCCATTGAATCCTATATTGAAGAAAATACCCTGATTATTACTATTTCCGACAATGGTGTAGGCATTCCCCCTGAAAAACTAGCCAAAATCCAGGCTGGTCATTCCGACGGAGTGGGTTTAACCAATGTCCACCAGCGCTTAACTAGTCTCTATGGAACCAAATGCGGCCTGACAATAACCTCTAAGCCACCGTTTGGCACAGAAGTTCGGCTACGCATTCCTTTCCGGCAAAATGTATACATTCAGAAAGAAAGTGGTGTAATGTGAGAACAAAAACAGTTATTGTTGATGATGAACAGCCTATTTGTGATGAAATTGAATACCTCCTGGGCCAGCATCAAGATATTGAGATATGCGGCAAGTTTACCAATTGTATTGATGCACTTATTTATATTCTAGAAAAGAAGCCAGCGTTAGTCTTCTTGGATGTCAGCATGCCTGGTATGTCAGGCCTTGAAATGGCCCAAAAGCTAAACAGTATGAATAGACCACCCTATATTGTTTTTATCACAGCCTATCCGGAACATGCCGTCGCCGCCTTTGCCACACCAGCTGTTGGTTATATTACTAAGCCGGTTACCGCTGAAAAATTGGCTCAGACTTTAACCAAAGTACGACATTTGTCCTCCAAGGTCGCAACCGAGCAAATGCCGCAAATTACCAAAGTCTGCGTATTATCTGGCGGCAAAATTTTACCCATGAACAAAACCGATATTGTTTTTATTTATGTCAAGGATAAAGATGTTTACATACGTACCCGCGATAAAGAATTTTCGGCCATGCTTACCTTACAGGAATTTGATAATTTGTTGACAGAAGCCAATTTCCTGCGTATCCATCGACAATATATTATTAACATAGATGAAATACTCGAAATCATACCCTGGTTTCACGGCTCCTATTTGCTGCGCATGAATGATGCTAACAAACAAGAAGTTCCAGTCAGCCGCAACCGGGTAAAGCAGCTTAAAATTATACTTGGTCTAAAGTAGAACTTTTCTGTAAGGAGGTTTGTTATGCAGCTTAGTCTCAAAACCAAGTTTACTGTCTTTTTCATTGGGCCGGCAATGCTGCTATCTCTGGTTATTGGCATTATGACTATCCGCGACATGCATACTCAAATTGAAGTAGCTATCGCTGAAAAAGCCAAATCTGATTTGGCCACTGCCCAGGAAATTGCCGACTATATGCACCCCGGTCCCTGGCATGTGGTCAACGGTAAGTTATATAAAGGAACTTCTTTGATTAATGATAATACTGAATTAGTAGACAGAATTAGTCGCTTAACAGATGACACAGTAACCATATTTTTAAATAATACTCGTGTTGCTACCAATATCATGCGCGATGGCAGCCGGGCAACCGGTACTTTCGCGGCTGATTATGTTACCGAAACCGTGCTAACTGGAGGTAAAATATATATTGGTGAAGCTGAGGTTGTCGGCGTTAAATACCAAACTGGTTATGCCCCAATAAAAGACGATTCTGGTCGTATTATCGGAATGTTTTATATCGGCGTTTCCAAGAAACTGGCCGATCAACTTAAACAAAGCTTTATCGCCGTTGCCATATTGTCAGCACGTATTGCTTTGTTGTTTGCACTTGCTGCTACCTGCTTTATTCCGATTGATACCTGGGCAACAGTACCAACCTCCCGTTCCTGGCCCCTAAATTCCCTGGCATCGCAACATAAAAAGATACCACACAGTTAATGTGGTATCTTTTTCATAACAACAAGTCTTCTTATGCCACTTTAGCATCTTTAATTTTAGCTTTGGACGGCACAGCCAATAGTGGCAGCACTAGCGCAATCGCTAAACCCACTGCCGTGATAATGAGCGCTTCACTGTAATTGCCGGAAGCCTGACGGATACGGGAAAACAACATAGGTCCCATGATACCGGCAGCTCCCCAGGCAGTTAACATCCATCCATAAATTCGGCCTACATATTTTGTGCCAAAGATGTCAGCCGCATAGGCGGGCATGGTAGAAAAGCCGCCGCCATAACAGGCGTAAATGTAGGAACAAATTATGGTGAACATCATCATATCCTTCGTGCCGGCCAGGAAGTAAAAGGCAACGGCCTGTGTGCTAAACAAAATGATAAATACCGTGCGACGGCCAATCTTGTCAGAAACAGATGCCCAGAACAACCGACCCAATCCATTAACTATAGCAAATAAGCCCAGGATAACACCAGCCTGCATGGCCTTTTCTCCAACGGTCATGGTGCTTGGCATAAGTTCTTGCGCCATTGGCGAAGCCTGAGAAATAAGTGCAATACCAGCCGTAATATTGAGGAACAGCATGGCCCATAAAAGATAGAAATACTTAGATCCGACAGCCTGACCTAAGGTCATGCCGTCAGATGATTTTTTGCCGATCGGCGACATCCAACCTGCCGGTACATAGTCAACTGGTGGTTCCACCATTAGCTGAGCAGCTCCGGTAACAGCAATTAAGAAAATACCGCCAAAAATGTAAAACGTCATGGCAGTACCCATGCTGGCAATCATCCCGGGTGAAAGCATAGTAAGCATAAGCGAACCCAGTCCAAAACCCATAACAGCTAACCCTGTAATAAGACCCCGTTTATCCGGAAACCATTTAACCAGGGTAGCAATGGGCGTAATATAGCCAAAGCCGAGGCCGAGACCACAAACCAGACCATAACCAATATATATTACTGTGAGCGACCCAATTTGATCACCATAACCTGTAATAAGAGTGCCTAAACCAAAAAGAATGCCCCCGATAGTAGCCACAATACGTGCCCCTTTAGTATCCAAAATATAGCCGCCTGCAGCACTAGATATGGCCAAACAGCCAATCGCAATAGTAAAAGTCAAGGTAACCTCTGAATTGCTCCAGTTATGCGCTGCCATTAACGGCTTGGTAAACACACTCCAGCCGTATACCGTCCCCAGGCAAATTTGCATAACGATACCCGCCAAGGCAATCAGCCAGCGGTTAGGGTAGTTTGTTCCCTTCATAAAAACACTCCTCCCTTATTATATAGATCACGCATCAAGGCATAGAGGCAGAAATGTACTTGTTTAACTATTCAGATAAATTAGTCGATAAATTTACCTGGTGCTAAAGGAGCACATTTCCGCCTACCCGCAACATGAACTTATTACTATTATATATGGCAATTTCACCCACCTACCACAAATAATTACTGAACTGCATAATATCGCTGCTGAAGAGTTGCTTTTGGGTACTGGCTGAGGATTATATTACTTAATATTCTGCTAATAAAAAAAGAAAAGAAAAAGTCTTTGAAATCAAATGCAAAGACTCTTCCTTTTCTTTGGTGGGCGATGACAGGATCGAACTGCCGACATCCTGCTTGTAAGGCAGGCGCTCTCCCAGCTGAGCTAATCGCCCGTACGTATTCGATTTTCGATGTTAGACTTTCGAGTTTCGAATAGCGTTCTCGAATGTCGTATGTCGAATATCGCACGTCGAGAATGGTGACCCGTGGGGGAATCGAACCCCCGTTATCGCCGTGAAAGGGCGGTGTCTTAACCGCTTGACCAACGGGCCATGTGCTCGATGTTCGATTTTAGACTTTCGATTTTCGCTAGGGATGATCGAATGTCGCATGTCGAATATCGAAAATGGTGATCCACCCGCGACTCGAACGCGGGACACCCTGATTAAAAGTCAGGTGCTCTACCGACTGAGCTAGTGGATCATCTTCACAAGACTAGATTATACAATATGGATATAGGCTTGTCAATACTGTTTTTTTAAAATATCCACTTGAGCAGAGCGTTAAGGCGAAGTCTACCACTTGCTAATAAAATCACCACAAACACCCCGCCGCGGCAGGGTGTTTGTGGTGTCCATTAAAACATATCATTGAGAATCATTGTTTGCTCACGTCCAGGACCAACTGAAACAATACCAATCTTAATACCACTGACTTCACTCAGTCGTTCAATATAACGCCGTGCATTGGCCGGCAGCGCATCATAATTTCTCACAGAGCAGGTAGGCTCTTGCCAACCTGGTAGTTCCTCATAGATCGGCTCAACCTGCGCTAAGACCTTGAGGCTGGCAGGAAACTCATTTAAGAGTTCACCTTTATATTTGTAGCCAGTACAAATCTTAAGGGTCTTTAAGCTGTCAAGGATATCCAGGCGAGTGATTGCCATATACTCAATGCCGCTGAGATAACCGGCATAACGTACTACGCAAGCATCCAGCCAGCCACAGCGACGCGGACGACCGGTTGTTGTACCATACTCGTGACCAATTTCTCTAATCGTTTGGCCTACTTCATCAGTAAGCTCAGTCGGGAAAGGACCTTCACCAACCCGTGTGGTATAGGCTTTAACTACGCCAATTACTTTATTGATTTGCGTTGGCCCTACACCAGCGCCAATGCAGGCACCGCCAGCGATAGGGTGAGAGGATGTTACATAAGGATAGGTACCATGATCGAGATCCAATTGGGTAGCCTGTGCCCCTTCAAATAACACCTTTTTACCATTTTTAATGGCAGTATGCAGCACAGATGCCGTATCGGTCACATACGGTTTGAGCTGACGGGCATACTCTAAGTATTCCTGTTTGACTTGTTCAAAGTCAAAGCCTTCCACACCATATACCGCTTTTAAAAGATGATTCTTGGCTTCCAGGTTGAACTCCAGTTTAGAGCAGAATTCTTCTTCATCCATCAAATCAACTATCCGGATGCCTGAACGGGAATTTTTATCCATATAGCACGGACCAATGCCGCGTTTGGTTGTGCCAATTTTACGATCCCCACGGGACTCTTCTTCCACTTCGTCAAGCAGCCGGTGATACGGCATAATGACATGAGCACGATTAGACACTTTTAATCCTGAGGTATCAATGCCTTTATCCTTCATGCCTTGCAGTTCTTTAAGCATAACAGGTGGATCAATTACGACACCGTTGCCGACTACGCAAGTCTTGCCTGAATATAATATGCCTGACGGCAATAAATGCAGTTTAAACTCCGTACCGTCAACAACTACAGTGTGACCGGCATTATTACCACCTTGATACCGAACCACAACGTCGGCTTGTTCAGCTAAGTAATCAACAATCTTGCCTTTTCCTTCGTCACCCCACTGGGTTCCAATGACAACTACAGAAGACATATCATCAATCCTTTCATACGCAACTGGATATAAACGGCTATCTGCGGCGCTATCACTCAAACACATTACTTGCGTACATTAGTACGCGGCGCAGTAGTGTCTTCCGGTGCGCCTCGCAGCTAACCATTTCTATCCAGTTGCAGCTTTTTCGCTTATTCTATTATTACAACCCCGAACCAAGTCATAATGGCATCTACATACAAAGATAATGAGCATACTATAGTAGAAAATAACTCCTATCTAGTTTTTCCCCTTTTTTCCCTTGTTTATCATAGCATTAGCAGATAATGGCTGTCAATAAAAATCGAATGATTATATCAATAATATAGATATCGTTCGGAAAAACAAGATTGACCTGCTGATAGTGACTGCAGGTCAATCTTGTTACTCTGCTTGTTGAACAAAATCAATAAGCGAACTCCGGATATCGTTTGTATCTTTTAATGTTACAAATTGCTCCTCATCATTTGGCCGAACATCACGCCCTATTCCTCCACTTGAGTCTGGTTAACGTTTTTATCGTTTTCGCAGTTCACGAGCCCCTTCCGCGGTAGCTACCACACTTATCAGAGACTGACCAATCGATGCCTCAACCGCAGCAGCCACAGTTCCCTCCAGGATGGGGGCATCGGCGATAGCTACCTGGCCTTTTAACTCGTCATCAAGCATATCTACTGCCAGTTCGGCACTGAGAACCGCACTACCCAGATCAACCATAACAAGAACGCCATCACCGGTATTAGCCGCTTCAATAGCTGCCTGAACTTTATAAGCATCTGTGCCGGTATCGCCATCAGTCATGCCGCCAGCGGCAATAAGCTTTTGCCCTGGAGCCGCCATTTGTGCGGCCAATTCGCAGATGCCTTCTGCGATCTTGGCACTATGCGAAACTACAACAATTCCTACCATGCTTACACCTCCTGCTCTATAGCAAACGCAGTAATTGCTGCTAGCATGAGATACGAGGATGTCGCACCTGGGTCCTGATGACCGATGCTGCGTTCCCCCAGGTAACTGGCTCGCCCCTTTGTCGCAATAATAGTTTTAGTGTATTCAACCCCACTAGCGGCAGCTGTAGTCGCCAATGTCAAACAGTCTGTTAGCGACTCCCCCCTGACCATAGCTTGGATAAAAGCCTCATACGCCGGCTCAAGCGCGTCAAGCATGGTCTTTTCACCGCGAACGGCTTTACCCCGGTCCTTAATCCCACCAATAGCCGCCTTAAACATCTGGGCGACCAGGTCAGTGTCTAGGATGGTTTTCCCCTGCACAACCGCAGCGGCCCTTATAAAGGCGGTACCGTAAAGCGGCCCGGAGGCACCGCCCACTGTCGATATCAGCGTCATACCAACCAGCCTGAGCACACTGCCAATATCCGCCACCTGCTCAGCCGCAGCCAGCTTGCTGCGCACGGCTTCAAAACCACGTGTCATGTTAATCCCATGATCAGCATCACCGATGGCAGCATCAAGCTCGGTAAGCTTTTCCTTATTGGCTATTATTACATCCGTTAGGGCCTCTATTGCCGCAATAGCATTTGCCACTTATATCCCTTCTCTCTTCTAGAATTGAACGAATGCCGGGGTGTCTGCCGGTGCAAGCAACAGCGCTTTTAGCTCACTGTCAAGTTTCAATACAGTAATGGAGAAACCGGCCATTTCCAACGAAGTCATATAATTGCCAACATACGTCTTAGCAATTACGATGTTTTTTTCAGCAAGCATGGCTGCTACCTTGCGATTAACTATATATAGTTCCATGAGTGGCGTGCCGCCTAAGCCATTAACCATTACAGCCACTTCATCGCCAGCATTTAGCTCACTATCACCCAAAATCTTATTAAGTAAATGCTCGGCAGTCTCATCAGCTGTTCGGATGAACTCCCGGTGGGTACCGGGTTCGCCATGAATACCCATACCGATTTCAACTTCATTATCAGGCAGCGTAAAACTAGTTTTGCCTGCCGCCGGTACCGTACATGGCGATAACGCCATTCCCATGGAACGCACATTGGCAATAACCTTTTCTGCTGTTTTTTGTACCTCGGCTAAATTCGCGCCCTGCTCAGCTTTAGCACCGGCAATTTTATGTACAAATACAGTACCGGCAATGCCACGCCGTCCGGTAGTCCAAGTACTATTTTCTACTGCCACATCATCATTAACAACCACTTTGGCCACTTTGACGCCATCTACTGCTGCCATTTCGGCGGCCATTTCAAAATTCATAATGTCACCAGTGTAATTTTTGATGACAAGCAATACTCCTTTCCCGCCATCAACGGCTTTAACAGCCTCATATATTTGATCAGGTGTTGGCGAGGTAAATACAGCACCAGCTACCGCACCATCCAACATCCCGCGCCCTACATAACCGCCGTGAGATGGCTCATGTCCACTGCCGCCGCCTGAAACTAATCCCACTTTACCTTGTACTGGTGAATTGGTGCGCACCAGTACATCAAACCCTGCTACCCGTTTAACATACTGAGGATGAGCCAAAACCAGCCCTTGCAACATTTCCTCTACTACTTGCTCGGCATTGTTAATAACCTTTTTCATTAATCAAAAGCCTCCCCGCAAATTTTACTATCCCGCGTACGGTATACTAAAATTATTGTACTGCAATGCGGCGTTGTAAAGCAAACCATAAAAGATATCTTACGGATAGACAGGCAGACACTTTTGATGAAAAAGTGCCTGCCTATTTGCTACTAATTTAAACTTTGTTCCAGGTACAGCATTACCACCTAAACAAGATTTATCGCTACCCGAGCTTACTAAGCTGCCCGGTTTTCCTGCTATAGTTACCCCTGTCCTTCAACTTCAATGACATTTTGCTGCGAACTCTTTGGATCGCATTATCGACAACCTTTTCCTGTACATTCAGCTTTTTAGCGATTTCGCGTTGCTTATAACCTGCAATATATAGATCTATGACCTGCTTTTCCATGCAGGACAAACTGTGTTCCAGCTCATCCTCAATTCGTTCTACCATTTCTTCTTCGATAATAAGAACAGCTGGGTCTGTTTGCTTGGTATCAATAAATACCGCCTCCAGGCTTATACCGGGTGATTCTGGCACCCCATGCAACGATACAGCTTCATTGAGAAAACAATGCTTTTTGCGATTATACATGGTAACAGCCGATTTGATTGTATTTTTAATAGTAAGTTCTGCTATCATCCGAAACGATTTTCCCCGTTGCTCATCAAAATGGCGCACAGCTTTATATAAGCCAATTAAGCCCCATTGATACAGATCGTGATAATCCCCACCAGGCAAGTAATAGGTTTTGAGATATCGCAAGATCACCTTATTATATTGTCTTGCGATTTTTTCAAACTCTTCATTGTTAACACAGCCATCACTATCAAAACATGACTCAAGCACTCCAGCAACTCCTTGTTATCATTTTTATTTTATTAGACACCTGCTCGTAATACAGTCTGAATTATGCTTAAAATGGGCAACAAAGAAGACAGACTAACGCCTGTCTCTAATTCAACCATACGCTAGTTGGCGGCTTGGCAATCATAGACTCTTCGTCCTTAGACCCATAGCTTTGTGTCTTTGCCTTTCGACAAATTTACCAAATATTTATCTTTATTTCATTATAAAACAGCCGCTTTATCATTTACTGTCGAATTTATGTTCATAAATATATTTTTTTGTTATTTTATTGTTAATTCTCTAAATTCTACTATCTCATATCAGTTTACTACTGCTCTGAAACCGCGGAATCCTACATATTTAGCCATAACTCTCCAATTTAAGACAGCCACATAACAGGGTATGTACTAACCAGGCAATCTGGAGAAATCACTAAATTTTGTAAATTGCTTGTGAAAAAACAGCTGGACACTATCAACAGGACCATTCCGGTGCTTGGCAATGATAACATCGGTAATGTTCTTGTTCTCCGTTTCCGGTTCATAGTAATCTTCACGATAAAGGAAGGCGACAATGTCAGCATCCTGCTCAAGTGAACCTGATTCGCGCAAATCACTGAGCATTGGTTTTTTTACCTGTCTGGATTCTACGCCCCGGCTAAGCTGAGATAAGGCAACAACCGGCACCTTGAGCTCTCGGGCTAAGGCCTTTAGCGATCGGGATATCTCAGAAATTTCCTGTTGGCGGTTTTCACTGCGTGAACTGCCGGTGCCACCTTGCATAAGCTGGAGATAATCAATGATTATAAGCTTTAGATCATGTTCAATTTTGAGTCTGCGGGCTTTGGAGCGCATCTCCATAATGGTAATGCCAGCAGTATCATCAATAAAGATCGGGGCGGCCGCCAAACGGTCAGCAGCCCGCACCAATTTATCCCAGTCGTTATTTTCAAGCTCTCCAATTCGGAGGCGTTGGGCATCAATGGGAGCCTCCGAACAGAGCATCCGCTGTACCAGCTGCTCTTTGGACATTTCCAGACTAAAAAAGGCTACCGCTTGTTTTTCCTTAATAGCAATGTTCTGGGCAATATTAAGAACAAAGGCCGTTTTACCCATACTGGGACGGGCAGCAATTAGGATAAGGTCTGAAGGCTGCAAGCCTGATGTCAGCTTGTCCAGGTCTTTAAAGCCTGTTGCCAAACCAGTAATACCACCTTTAGAGGAATACAGCTCAGAAACCCTGTCAAATACATCAAATATAATATTTTTTATCGACGCGAATTCCTGACCAACCTTGCGCTTGGAGACTTCCAGAATCATCTTCTCCGCCTTATCCATGATGACAGCCACTTCTTCATTGGCTTCGTAACCCATACCAGCTACATAAGTGGCAGTAGTAATAAGCTGCCTTAGCAGTGCTTTTTCTTCGACAATCCGGGCATGATACATGACATTTGCCGCGGTCGGCACACTGTTAGCCAGGGCGGATACATAAGAAATGCCACCGGCAGCCTCCAGCTTTTCATCCCGGCGCAATATCTCAACAACGGTTACCAAATCCACAGCGTCATTTTTATTAAACAACTCCATCATGGAATTATAAATCAGACGATGTGCCTCGCGGTAAAAATCCTCTGGTCTTATGATTTCGGATACCTTCGAAATCGCTTCGCGTTCAATCATCATAGCGCCCAGTACCGACTGCTCAGCTTCAACATTTTGGGGGGGAACGCGGTCAATCATGTAATTTCTCCTCACTTAATAAAAAAAACCACGCTTATCCAGGCATAGTACTACATTGCTTACCTGTTTCAGCGCGACTTTTCCGATATAATAACGTTCTAGGCGCTAGCAACCTCAATTTCATCAAACAAAATTGCCATGGCCTCTTCGACTGTGACAACAGGCCGAATAACAAGCCCCAAATGATTTTCTGGAATATCTGCCTTGTTTTCTTGTGGAATAATCATCGTCGCAATACCGGCTTGTTTGGCACCATAGGCCTTTTCAAATACACCACCAACCGCCTTGACCCGGCCTTGAATAGAGATTTCTCCCGTAATGGCTACGTCCTGGCGAATAGGTTTACCAGTAATGGCGGAAATAATGGCCGAAACTATCGCTGTACCAGCGGACGGACCATCAATGCGACCGCCGCCAATGATATTGACATGCAAATCATAGCTAGCCAGGTCCTGGCCAGTAAGTTTCCTAACAACCGCAGCTGCGTTAAATACCGAGTCTTTGGCCATACTACCGGCCGTATCGTTAAACCGGATACTACCTTTGCCTTTTTCTGCAGGAAATGCTACAGCCTCAATTTCCAACACCGAACCAAGATAACCACTGACCCCAAGACCAAATACCTTACCTACTTCCAATGTAGCTGCTGCCTTGCGGATTACATAGGGTGACAGACGGCTAACCTGTGCTACCCGGTAGACATCTGCTTTGGTAATACTAACAAGCTGTTGGTCTTGCCCTACCCGCATCAACGCCATACTATAGGCATCAGATAGAATATTGACAGCTTTCCGGCCCTCAATCGTATAGTCACTGATAAGTTGCGGCACTTCCGGCTCAATAACCACAGCAAGCTTGACTGCTGCGTTGTACACAATTTCCTGAATATGCTTGGGAGTTAAGGGCTCAAAGTAGATCTCGGCACAACGTGAACGCACGGCTGGCGTAATATCACTGGCATCTCGGGTGGTAGCGCCGATAAGGATAAAGTCTGCAGGCGCACCTTCTTCAAACAACTTTTTAATATATTTAGGAATACTGCTATCTGATGGATCATAGTAAGCCGAATCAAAAAATACCCGTTTATCTTCAAGCACTTTTAGCAGCTTGTTCTGCAGCATAGGATCCATCTCACCTATTTCATCAATAAACAAAATGCCGCCATGGGCATCGGTAACCAGGCCCGGCTTCGGTTCAGGCACCCCGCTGTCTGCCAAATCGCGACGAGCCCCTTGGTAAATAGGATCATGAACTGAGCCTAACAATGGATTCGTAACATCACGGGGGTCCCAACGCAAGGTCGTGCCATCAACCTCCACGAAAGGTGCCTCTTGGGCAAAAGGTGTACCTTTTGTCTTTTTGGCCTCTTCTAATACCAGTCGAGCCGCCGTAGTTTTACCAACTCCGGGTGGCCCATAAAGGATAAGATGTTGAGGATAGGGAGAGGCCAGTTTGGCTCTTAGAGCCTCTACCGCCCGCTCCTGACCAATAATTTCATCAAAAGTAGCCGGACGCAACAGCTCCATAGCCGAACAGGTTAATTTGCGTGTCTCAAGCTTTTCCAATTGCGCGTATTTTTTGAGTGTCTGGGGATTTTCCACATTTGCAGGACTTTCTTCCTTAATGACCTGGGTGCGAATTTCCTGTACATATTCTTGATGGCGTTCTTCCATTTTTTCTGCAATTTTCTTTTCAATACGGTCTTCGACCGTACGACGGGCGCAAAGGTCTGCCAACTCGTCTTCAATTTCACTTAATATTTCGGGAATATTCTGCAAGGCCGGCAGCTGGTCAAGGGTAGGATCCTCAAATACCAGCTTTTGTAGCGCCAACACCCGCTCGTCAAGGCGGGCAGAACGCATAAGGTCCAACGCTCCCAGCTTTCCGGCTTTAAGCACGACTTTTTCTGCACCTAGAACACCGGTATACAAACCGTACAGTGCGGCTACCTGGCGTTTAAGTTGATCTTCCTGATTGCTGCCACTGGCAGCGCGGTCAGCTTTACCGCTGCGTACTAGTTTGTTAAAAAAATCTTTCATGGTAGTACCTTTCTAATTGTAACTTACTCTGCTTTAAGGGTCACTTGAATCTGAGTACTAACTTCCGGATGCAGTTTAATGGGTACAGTAAAGGTTCCCAACGACTTGAGTGCATCTTTAAGCTCAATTTTGCGCTTGTCAAGCTCAAGCTTATGCTCCTTAACCAAAGCATCAGCAATATCCTTTGCCGTAACTGAGCCGAATAATCGACCGCCTTCTCCCATCTTTACAGGAATACTGACAGTAATTTTAGTCATCTGCGCTGCCAGTAGCTTAGCCTCATCAAGAGCACGCTCTTTTTTGCGCTCTTCAGCAACCTTTTGCAAATTGGCATTATTCACATTATTGGCAGTAGCCATAACGGCCAGTTTTTGCGGTAAAAGATAATTGCGGGCATAGCCCTCAGATACTTCAATTATATCACCTTTTTTACCGAGTTTTTTCACTTCTTGCTGCAGTATTACTTTCATGTGTTGCACTCTCCTTTATATAACTATCAACAATCTCTATAAGCTTGGCTTTTGCCGTTTTAGCATCCATATTTTTTATTTTAGCACCAGCTACCGATTGATGTCCACCGCCACCTAACTGTTCCATAATGACTTGGACATTTAGATCGCCGGCTGACCTGGCACTGATACCAATGCCATCTTCGATGTTAAACAAAACAAAGCTTACACGTACTCCCTCAATATTAAGCAGCATGTCTGCTGTCTGAGCGGCAGTTACCTGAGCATTTCTTATATCAACCGGACAGACAGCAATCACTACCCCGTCATGTGGCATTTCGGTATTTTCAATAATAGTGGCCTGGCTCTTTATAGTCTCAAAATCAACTCGGAATAAATGCCGAACCAGCGTGGGGTCAGCCCCGGATCGCCGCAGGTAGGAAGCAGCTTCAAAAGTTCGAACTCCGGTCTGAACAGCAAAGTTTTTGGTGTCTACGACCAGACCGGCATACAGCGCCGATGCCTCCAGTCGGTTTAATTCGATTTTGTCATCAAAATAACCTAACAGCTCTGTGACCAACTCACTTGTCGAAGAAGCCGACGGTTCCAGGTAAACCAGCAGGGTATTGGCAATAATCGTCTCAGCCCGACGGTGATGGTCAATAATAACCGTTCGTTCAGCTCTGGCTAGGACATCCGGCGCTGCCGCCAGCTCAGGGCGATGGGTATCAACAACAAACACCAGTGCTCTAGGATTAACTAAAAGCCCTGCCTGCATCGGCGATATGAATAGATCCCGATATTCCTCATAATCAAGCAGTAACTCCGACAATTTATCAATAGCCATCCCTGGCTGACTAACAACAATTTTCACTTGTTTACCCATGTGGCGAACCATTTTGGCCACACCCAGGGCTGCCCCAAGGCTGTCAAAGTCCTCACCCGTATGGCCCATAACCACAATACTATCAGCTTGGTCAATAAGTTCCCTAATGGCCTGTGCTACAATCCTGGCTTTAACTCTAGTATTTTTTTCAACCGCCTTGGCTTTACCCCCAAAGAACTGGACTTTCCCGCTAATATTGACGGCTGCCTGGTCCCCGCCGCGGCTTAAGGCCAAGTCCAGCCCGGCCTGCGCCCGCTGGCCAAGTTCTGCCATTGAGTTTTCCCCAGTTGCTGCGCCAATACTTAAGGTCACAGGAATTTTGTTGCCTGCCTGTATGCCGCGAATTCTGTCTAAAATCTCAAACTTATCACCAGTCATTAGGCGATCAAGTGCATAGCGGGTTACAACAGCGATATACGTATCTTCGGTATACTTTTTCAGATGACCATCCATCTCTGTCATCCACTCTGCCAGCATCCGGTTAACCTCGCCTAAGATAGCCGTACGCTGACTTTCTGTCAGCCCAGTTAATGCATCACTATAATTATCAATCTGTATATAGGCTAAGA
Source organism: Sporomusa sp. 246TCP1 (assembly GCF_057319775.1). Taxonomy (NCBI): domain Bacteria; kingdom Bacillati; phylum Bacillota; class Negativicutes; order Selenomonadales; family Sporomusaceae; genus Sporomusa; species Sporomusa sp. 246TCP1. Next base: position 4,982,708 of record NZ_CM170492.1, read on the forward strand.
CTGTCTGAATGCGGTTACCTGCTTCCCTGTCAGCCTCAAATTCAGTAACATCTGACAGATAGAGCACCGTAAGAGCTGTTGGCTCAGCCACGCGGTAAATAATCTCATAATGACACGTGCCTACCGAAAACTTAATCTGTCCATCTTTACCTGCAATTTTATCAAGCGGCAGTGTTGGCCAGATTTTTAGTAACGATTGACCGAGTTCCACCGGTTCTGTCACCCATTCTGTCAGCAATTTATTACGCCAGTGAATACTTCCCTGATCATCAATGATTACAATGGCTAGCGGCAACTTATTAAAAACCTGGGCGGCGGCGGTATCCACACAACGTCCCATAGTTTCCAAGTAATTCTTTACTTCCCGTTGCCTGGCCGAATAGCGTTCCCGTCCATATAGATAAAGTATATATAATAGAACCGCGCCCAGTGCGGCCGCGTAGGGATTATAATAGCTGATAATCAGCACAAAGACTGTAGTTACGGCCAGGTAGATACGAGTATCAAACCAAAATGAGGGTCCCTGCGGCATTGTTTTTTCCTCCTGTCACTCCATTTTTGGAGTACGCAGTTGACGATAGTCAAAAATAAGGTCAAAGGCACCACCAATAATCAGCGCCTGCATGAATATAGGGTTAGACAGTATCAAGAATAGTATAATACCGCGGACAATTCTTGACAAATTGTATTTATCGGTAAGAAAGTAAACCAGCGCCATCCCTTGAATAAACAATAGCATGATAGTAATCATTTGGAGGTTCATGCCAGAGTTGTACAAAATCTCAATCTCCCGGGATTTACCCCAGTAGATAGCTACAAGAGACACTACCAATGCATATACTGTGATACGTGGCATTGTCCAGTAGCGAAACGGTGGGAATGACTCAAATTTATACCCTAATCTTCTAAGTACAACTTTAGCAATCTGAAAGTTTATAAAAGTAATAGCTATCGCCCCAAATGCGATACTAGCAGGAAAAACAATTTTCATTACGTCAATCATGAGCCTCATCATTACTTCCATTTGAGCCAAATCTTCATGCTTCATCCCAATATTTCGATAAAACTCAAGCCCCTGTTCAAGCCCCGTAGACATTGCTGCTATCTGCAGGGTAAGTGGATTGAATCCCAATACTGAGATAGTGAGCACAATCGCTGCCACCATGGATATCACTGAAGTAACAGATCCGAGTATTAATGTCTTTGTGGGAGAGAAATTTTGTCTCATCGCATAACCAAGTACAATCCCGATTAAACCAAATCCGACGACCACCTTTATGATTACATTTGGAGGCATGAAAAGGGCAATAAGAAGACTTGATGCAATGACAGCCATAATACTCCATTTATAACCATGCCTTACACCTAGCAACACAATCGGCACAGGCCAAATTAATGTAACCAAGTCACCAAGCACAGGCATATAAGTGCTGATAAACGCAAAAATTATGGCAATCGCAGTAAGTACACCACCTTCAACAACTGGTTTAACCGGACTTTTTTGCATAGTTCACCTCTTCTGGCGAAGATAGCGGCGATATTCGCTCATATCTCCAAACCAACGTTCTGCTTCTGTTTCCTGTTTTATATTGTGTCCAAGCCGAGAATTTACAATCTCCTCCATCTCGGGATACTCAATCCCCAGACGGCGCCCAAGAACAAAGGCCGAAATTATTAGTTGAGCCAGCGCGTCCCCAATAGCCTCTCGCTTATTATGAGCCATAGCCTGATATAGTTTTCCCACTTCAGTCAACAGGTCTGCTTTGAGTCCCTCAATTAACCTTAGTTTGTGCAAGATATCCGATTCCTGGGAGAACACGCGACCGCCTCCTTATTCCATCCTACTATATTCTAAAAGCAATTGCATATTTCCTGCTTTAACTTTAGATAAAGTAAGATAAGCGTTTCAGGTGGGACTTTAACCAATTTAAAGCTAAATCTCTTTTGACCATGGTGAAAATAGTAGGAAGCCCCGGCTATAAAGCCGGGGCCAAAGTAATGTGTTATCATTAACTTCCTAACTAAACCGAATCCTCATATTGCACAAATTTATCCTCCCATTCTGACAGGTATCTATACGTACCATCCTTGGTATCTGTTTATTCACCGGAGATATCTTTATCAATAAATTCTTAATCCTCTTTCCCCTAATATATTCCATACAAATCAAAATATCTTTTTTTTTACAAAAAACAGTAGATCAAAATCACATTTTTTGCCCTACTGTAAAAAAAGGACAAAACCCTCATAGGATTTTGCCCTTTCGATTTGTTATTCTGCAGTAAACGGCAGCAAAGCAATATTACGCGCCCGTTTTACAGCCAGTGTCAATTGACGTTGATGTTTAGCACAGTTGCCTGAAATGCGGCGCGGCAAAATTTTGCCCCGCTCGGTGGTATACCGGCGCAATTTAGGAACTTCTTTATAATCAATATCAGTTGCTTTATCAACACAGAAACTACAAACTTTTTTCTTCGGTTTGCGGCCTCTTTCGCGTTTCATAGCCATTTTTTTACCCCCTTTTAAAATGGGATTTCCTCATCAGGGAAGACATCTTTGCCAAATGAATTTACATCTATATTCCCGGCATCCCCACTGGGCGCCTGTTTACGTTCCAGGAATTCGATGGACTGCGCTACGACTTCGGCGACGCGACGTTTCTGACCATCATTAGTTTCATAAGAACGAATCTGTAACCGACCATCGACAAGTACCTTCTGGCCTTTTGTCAAGTTGTTTCCACAGGTCTCGGCCAATTTTTCCCAGGCCACAATCGGAATAAAGTCTGCGTTATTCTGTCCCTGACCGCTACTGAAGCGGTTAACTGCCAGATTAAACGAAGCTACCGCTTTGCCACTCTGAGTATATCTTACTTCAGGATCTTGTGCCAAGCGGCCGACAAGGATGACTTTATTCATATATCCTCACACCTCCTGGCTCAAGAATTAGTCTTCCAATTTAATAACCATGTGTTTCAGAACATCATCGGTAATTTTAAGCACACGCTCAAGTTCAAATACAGTTGCCGGCTCAGATGTAAAGTTAATTAGGGTGTAATACCCGTCCATGAAGTCTTTTACTTCATAGGCCAAACGTTTTTTACCCCAACGGTCAACTTTTTCCACGTTGCCGCCTGTGTTTTTAATAATGTTTTCAAACTTGGCGATAGTAGTATTAATTGCTTCTTCTTCACCAGGCTTAACAATAATCACGACTTCGTATTTTCTCACGAAATCACCTCCTCCTCTGGACTATTGGCCCCCGACAGTGAGAGCAGGGAAGGTCTTGAATAACAAAACCAATATCACATTATGTATGCGACTAAATTATTATATCATTAATTATCCGGTAAATGCAAGCGAAAACACTCTCTATTACACATTAAATCTGAAATAGGTAACATCGCCATCCTGCATAATATACTCTTTGCCTTCCAGTCGCACCAAGCCTTTTTCCTTAGCGGCAGCATAAGCTCCATTAGTCATTAGGTCATCATAGGAGACAATCTCGGCCCGAATAAAGCCGCGTTCGATATCACTGTGGATTTTGCCAGCTGCTTGCGGCGCTTTGGTCCCACGCACAATCGTCCAGGCTCGTACCTCAGGCTCGCCGGCGGTAAAGAAAGTCATCAGTCCCAGAAGTGTGAAGCTAGCACGAATAAGTTTATCCAGCCCTGATTCCTCCAGCCCCAGGTCAGTTAAAAACTCTCTGGCTTCATCATCAGGCAGCTCGGCAATCTCAGACTCAACCTTGGCAGATACGACAATGACCTCAGCCCCCTCGCGGGCGGCATACTCGCGCACCTTAGCAACATATGGGTTGCTACCCGCATCGGCGGCTTCCTGCTCACTAACATTAGCCACAAATAAGGTGGGTTTTAATGTCAGCAGAAACAGTTCTCTTAACACTTCGGCCGTATCGTCATCGTTGACAACACGTCGAGCGGGTTGTGCATCACTAAGAGTCTGCTGTACCAGCTTTAAGATTTCTAATTCAGTCAGCGCTTTTTTATCGCCGCCTTTTATCATTTTCTGCACCCGGTCAATGCGCTTTTCTACTGTTTCTAAATCAGCTAGGCAAAGCTCCGTATTGATAATCTCGATATCTCTGATGGGATCAATGCTGCCGGCAACATGGGTAATATTATCATCGGTAAAACAGCGTACCACCTGCGCTACCGCATCCACTTGCCTGATGTGCGCTAAAAATTTATTGCCCAGACCCTCGCCCTTAGCTGCACCCTGCACCAAACCAGCAATGTCAACAAACCGCATAGCCGCAGGCATAGTCCGCTTAGGTTTATACATTTCGGTCAATTTCTCCAACCGCGCATCAGGAACATCGACAACTCCAACATTGGGTTCGATGGTACAAAACGGATAATTAGCCGCCTCGGCCCCCGCTTTGGTAATAGCATTAAATAATGTGCTTTTGCCGACATTAGGCAGGCCGATGATACCTACTTCAAGATTAGTACTCATGTAATATTACTCCACCTTTAAGACTGTTATTGTCTACAGCCCGATTGTTTACTATATTAACTTATTTATTTTAAAATAATGCCGGCCAAAATTCAACCTTTTCCCTCTGAAATAACGGCCTTAACCCCTTTTTCAAACTTAGGTCGTGGAATCATAACCTGCCGGCCACATTGCAAACATTTAAGCCCAAAATCGATACCTGTACGAGTTATCTCCCAGCGGTCACAGCCACAAGGATGTGGCTTTTTCATTCTTACAACCTCGCCAACCTTATAGTTGTATTTTTGTTGATTCATATTAACCTCCTGCTTTAGATACTCTTATTTCAGGTAAACCCGCCTGATTAAACAACTGCGGCGGTGGAATCTTCGCTTCAGTAAACTTTTCTTTAATTAAACGGCGCAACGCGGTTTCTACCTTGACCTGTTGCAACGGCACAGTTTTAGCAATTATACGAATAATGATCTCGCCTGGCTTGAGATCAACTACACCTAGTACACTGGGACCGTCAATTACCTCGGGTACAGTTTGTCCGACAGTATCACAGACCTCATTTAAAAGACTAAACACTTGCTCTATGTCAGCCTCATAAGTAACAGGCACATTAACAATAGCCTGCATATGCCCCCTGGTATAATTACTTACCTTAGTAATTGAGCCGTTAGGAACAATATGAAGAATACCATTGCCATCCCTCAGTCTGGTAACCCTAAAGCCAATTTCCTCCACCGTACCAGCCATATCACTAATGACTATATAATCACCGACTCCATACTGATCTTCTAAAATGATAAAAAAACCAGTGACAAAATCCTTAATCAGACTCTGAGCACCAACACCCAGTGCCAAACCAATAATACCAGCCCCGGCAACAATGGAGGTAGTATCGATCTTGAATTCCTGCAACAGCATCACAATCACAATAAAATAGATGGTATACCGAATAACACTGTGTAAAAGACCGCTTAGAGTTCTGGCACGTTGCTCCTCCAGGTAAATTGTTTTACTTCCCGGCTTGAGAATGAAAAATTGCTCTATCATTAGATTTGTAAAGCGCAGCACCAGCGAGCCACCAATCACAATGACCGCCAATCGAATAATTTTTACAGCAATCCCCAGCCAAAAATCAGATGTCAGCAGTTGTTCCACGTGAACCTCCATACTCAGCAATCTTTTCGTAAAGATACGTCTGGCCTACTGCTATCCGGCGGAATAGTTTTGACCACCGCACCTTATCTATCGCAAATAACTGCATAATGGCTACTTGTTGAGATGCCCTAAATAGTAAACATTGCCCACAGCTAATATCAATTTCCCGTGGTGTCGGCAAAACATAAAAATCCATGCCGTTTTGTCCTAAAACCTTCTCGGCTTTTATGGACTGATGCACCGAATCAAAAGAAATCAACCGCTCATACTCCGGATAAATAATAAAATCACCTGCTTACAAGGTCACGGTTTTGTTCTGAGTGATTGCCTCTACAATAGTGTACATGTTGGTTATCTCACCAACAGCCAGTTTAGTCTTAAGCTGGTAATAATCAAGGCAGGTGCCACATGACAGAATGGTCACTCCCCGACTGGCAAGGGTTGTCAGTTGATCCAGCACAGATGAGCCCTGCACTGCGAGCTTGACCCCGGCATTAAGTAGCAAGATTGTCGCCGGCAGCGGCTTGACCTCTAATAAAGTTGTCATAAACGCCTTGATAAGTACAGCCCCTAGTTCGGGTGAACCATGTCCCAAGGTATCCTGGGTGATTAAGTAAACCTGACTGCCAGCTTCAATAGTAGTAGTTGAGCATTTGTCAACCTCTGCCTGTTGTCCTGCCGTCCCCTTAACAATACTAATGTAGTAGTGCCCGTCCTTGACTTCCACGGCGGCCCCCAATCCATTGGCTGCAGCTAATTTGGTAACATTGTTCTTGGCTACCTCATTATCAACAATAACTCTAATCCGCCCGGAGCTAGTCTCCTCAATCGCCTTTTTCGTAGTAATAACCGGCCCAGGACAAGCCATACCCCGGCAATCAACAATTCTATCTGACATGAATTTCTCCACTCCCCTTGCTAGTTACATATCCAATCCTACTAGCTGGTGCTACTCCGGCCGAATGTAGTGCCAGCATCAGTTGATCAGCCTCCGCCTCAGGTACTGCAAACAATAAACCACCTGATGTTTGCGGATCACAGCAAATATCTCTAACCGGTTCCGGCACACTCTCTGCAAAAGTGACTGTTGTTAAATAACTCCTGTTAGCATATGCCCCGCCTGGCACTAATCCCATGGCCGCAGCCTCAACGGCCTCCGGTAACAGCGGTAATGCCCCACTGTCAATAACCATCATTACCTTACTTCCAGCCGCCATCTCATACGCATGACCAATAAGACCAAAACCTGTAATATCTGTACAGGAATGAATACTAAAACCTTCTGCCACCTTTGCAGCCATCGCATTGAGGGTTGCCATGCTGGTTGTAGCTGCAGCTACTCCGTGAGGAAATAGATCAGCCCGCGCGGCCGACGCTAAAATACCAGTTCCCAACGCTTTCGTAAGAATTAAGCAATCTCCAGGCTGAGCCCCCGCATTTGTCCAGACCTTATCCGGATGTACAATTCCGGTAACTGCCAGTCCATATTTAGGCTCATTATCGTCAATGGTATGACCACCAATGATTACAGCTCCGGCCTCAGCTACTTTATCCTGTCCCCCTTGCAAAATTGCTAATAAAACTTCACCTGGCAATTTACAGTTAGGAAATTCTACTAGATTTAGTGCCGTCATCGGCGTTGCCCCCATAGCATAAATATCACTCAGGCTGTTGGCGGCCGCTATTTGTCCAAACAGATAAGGATCGTCGACTATAGGTGTAAAAAAATCAACCGTCTGTACCAAAGCCGTTGTTGCGTTCAGTTTATATACCCCGGCATCATCCGATGTAGTAATACCCACAAGCACATTGGAATTCTGCATCACTGGCAGCTTACTCAATACTCCGGCCAGGTCCCCTGGCCCCACCTTAGCCGCTCAGCCACCACGCTGGGTATATTTTGTAAGTTTTACCACAAATAATGCACCTCCTTTGCTACTATCTTTGTTATATATTATACCCTGAATAGCTTATACCCTGCTGAGAAAAAAACTTTATTGGATTTCATATAGAGACTATTCACTCGAATTTGCAGTTTTCACTGCATTCTGACGGACAAGAGCTAAAACCATCAAGATAATCACATGGTTCCAGATGGATAACAACATCACAGGGGGAAAATTGGCTCTTTATCTTTGCCTCAATCTCATCACATACAGTATGTGCCTTGGCAAGATTCATATCTTTTTGCAGCACCAGATGCATATCAATCTGTCGATTGCTGCCGGAACGCCTGGTTCTCAACTGGTGAAAGGCTATGACAGCCGGATGACTCTTAATAATGTCCCTGATTGCTGCTGCCTCTTCTTCTGGCAAACTAACATCAGTCAACTCATAAACACTTTTCATGGTCATACTGAAGCCGGCTTTAAATACGACTAAAGCTACAACAATAGCAATAACCGGATCAAGCCAGTATAGCCCAGTCATTCTGATAATTCCAAGCCCGATAAACACGCCAGCACTTGTCCAGATATCGGCTCTCAAATGTAACGCGTCGGCCTCTAGAGCATGTGATCCGGTACTCTTAGCTACATCATAAAGTTTTCTGGATACCCAATAGTTAACAATCATCGATATGGCCATTATCAGCAATCCGTACTCCAAATATTCCGGAATATGCGGCGAGTTTATCTTTTGTACTGATTCATATACAATCCAGAGTGCAGCCATTACAATGAGAACAGCTTCAAAAGCGGCTGACAGGTTTTCAATTTTACCATGGCCATAGGCATGTTGACTATCTGGTGGCTGGCTGGATTTTTTTACAGCAACATAGGCTACCAAGGCAGCAATCAAATCAACTGCCGAATGAGCAGCCTCAGAAATAATGCTGACAGCCCCAGTAAATACACCGACTAATAATTTGAGTACAACAAGCAGCGTGTTAGATACTATCGATAGCCGCGCCGTACGCTGCTTTAATTGATTGCTCTTCGCTTCCAAACTCTTCCCTCCATTAAAACAAAGTAGGTTAAACCCGCGGAACCGCATAGGTCCCGCAGGCTTAACCTGCTGCTTAACTTGCCCGGCTACGCCGGCAATAGCCGACCGCCTGTTCCTATACTTATTATATTAGCACAGCCAAAGAAATGTGTAAAATTTTCACAGCTTTTCCATTTACTTAGCCAATATGAGCAGTGTGATGCACCGGATATCCCAGTGCGGCCAGCTTGTCGGTAAGTGTTTTTACATCATTTATGTCGGCACGGATAATTACTTCATACTGTCCATCCTCTGTCGGGTAGCAAACAAAGCTACCCATACTGATACCCTGCTCTTTAAACACACCGGAAATATCATTGACAACGCCTAGCCGGTCAGGCACAAGAATGGTAAGGCGAGTTTTTCCCTGAGGCAACCCCATAGCGTCAACAAAAGCTTTAAATATATCAGTTTCTGTTAAAATACCAACAACCTGTTGATTGGCGTCAACAACAACTAGCCCGCCAATTTTATTGTTATACATTACGAGCGCGGCTTCTTCCACTGCGGCGTCAACACAAATTGTCATTACCTTTTTTGTCATAATATCTTTAACTTGCATTTTTGACAAAAGGTAGTTTAGTTCAAATACTGACAGAGAAGTTGCTGGCGATGCAGATACTTCCCTCAGATCTCTGTCGGTAACAATACCAACCAGTTTGCCATTATCTACCACCGGCAAGCGACGAAATTTGTTGTTGCGCATAAGTTGTAAAGCATCAACAACAGTCATGGCTGAGGTAATGGTAGTAGGATTAGCTGTCATTCGTTTTGATACGATCATAGCATAACACTCCCTACTTATGAAATTTGGGATATTTTATATTCCACGGCAGATTAGCCGCCAAGATATGCTTTTCTAATTTCCTCACTTGCGGCCAACTCTTTGGCGTCGCCGGACAGTATAACCCGCCCGGTCTCAAGTACATAAGCCTTATTGGCAATGGATAACGCCATATGAGCGTTTTGCTCAACCAAAAGGATGGTTGTACCGTTCGAATTAATATCTTTAACAATAGAAAAAATCTCTTTCACTAACAGCGGTGCCAGGCCCATTGACGGCTCATCTAACAATAGGATGCGTGGGCGGCTCATTAGCGCCCTCCCCATGGCCAGCATTTGCTGCTCACCGCCGGAAAGCGTACCGGCAAGCTGACTACGCCGTTCGGCCAACCGTGGAAAACGCCCAAACACCAAATCCATATCAGCCTTGATTTCTTTAGTATCAGATCGTAGATAAGCACCAAGATCCAAATTCTCCAGCACCGACATATGAGCAAACACTCGTCGGCCTTCAGGAACCTGGGAAATTCCCAGCTTAACAATATTCTGAGCTGGTATACCGGCAATATTTTGACCCTCAAACATAATTTGCCCTGTTTTGGGCTTCAAAAGCCCTGAGATAGTACGCAATGTTGTGCTTTTGCCTGCACCATTGGCACCAATCAAGGTTACAATCTCTCCCTGGTTTACCTCTACACTGATGCCTTTTAGGGCGTGAATAGCACCGTAATATACATTTATATCATCAACTTTTAACATTACCATGAGCTAAACCTCCTCCCCGAGGTAGGCCTCGATAACCCGCGGATTATTTTTAATTTCCATCGGCGTACCTTGTGCAATTATGCTACCATAGTCAAGCACATAAATCCGCTCACATACACCCATAACAAGACTCATATCATGCTCAATTAAAAGAATGGTTAGATTAAATTCATTCTTAATCCAGCGAATCATTTCCATTAGCTGCTGCGTTTCCTGCGGATTCATCCCAGCAGCAGGCTCATCTAATAATAGCAACTTGGGTTGAGCCGCCAAAGCCCGGGCAATCTCTAACCGTCGTTGCTCTCCATAGGGGAGATTTTTAGCAATTTCATTTTTTTTATCGGCCAGTTGGAAAATTTCCAAAAACTTAATGGCTTTTTCTTCTATTTCAGCTTCTTCTTTATGGTAACGGCCAACGCGCAACATTGATTCCAACAGCCCATATTTGACATGAAAGTGATAGGCAATCTTAACATTATCAAGCACACTCAGATCAGCAAACAGACGAATGTTCTGAAATGTACGCGCTATGCCCTTTTGGGTAATTTGATAAGGTTTAAGACCTACAATACTTTTGCCATCAAACTCAATTTGCCCCTCTGTTGGTTCATACACGCCGGTTAACAGATTAAAAGCCGTAGTCTTACCCGCACCGTTAGGGCCGATTAGTCCAACCAACTCGCCAGGTGCAATTTCAACGTCGAAATTAGACACTGCCCTCAGGCCGCCAAAGACAATAGATAACTTAGTTGTCTTGAGTAGAGCCATGTTTCTTACCTCCTGTCCAGCGGCTTAACATCTTCAGGCTTAATTCTTTGTTACCAAACAAGCCCTGTGGCCGATACAACATTAAAATAATTAACATCAACGAATAGATAATCATCCGCCACTCCGGGTAGCTAGCCAGCGCTGCCGAAACAAAGGTCAGCAAAACCGCGGCAGTAATGCTCCCGCTTATGCTGCCAAGCCCCCCTAATACCACCATGGTCAAAATATCAAAAGACTTCATGAATGTAAAGGAGGCAGGATGGGCGATATAAAAGTAGTGAGAAAATAGGGAACCGGCTACACCGGCAAAAGCTGCCCCTATGGTGAATGCTAATACTTTATATTTTGTCGTATCAATACCCATAGCTTCGGCGGCAATCTCGTTTTCCCGGACAGAGATGCAGGCCCGGCCATGTGTCGAGTCAATGAAGTTCTTAATAACAAACACAGTAAACACCGTAAAGGCAAACATCCAGGTAAAGTCAGTATAGCGGGGTATCCCCATAAAGCCTGACGCACCGCCAACATACTGAATGTTGAGAATAGTAATCCGAATAATCTCACCAAGACCCAAGGTTGCTATAGCAAGGTAATCACCATTTAACCGCAGTGTCGGCAGACCAATCGCAAAGCCTAAAGCCCCGGCTCCAAGTGCTCCACCAGCAATAGCAACTATAAACGGCAATTGAAATTTAACTGTGAGCACCGCGCTAACATAGGCACCTATTGCCATAAATCCAGCATGGCCAATAGAAAATTGGCCGGTAAAACCATTAATAAGGTTCAAGCTTACTACTAGAATAATATTAATCCCAATTAATACTATATTAAGTTGCCAAAAAGGACCAATGACATCCGTCAATATCAAACCCTGAATAGTGGCATACACTACTAAACAGGCCACCAATGCCATTATATCTGATTTAGTTTTTTGCAATAATTTCATGGCCTGTCACCTACACTTTCTCCCGGATATTTTTACCTAACAGGCCAGCCGGTTTCCACAATAAAATAATAATCAAAATGGCAAAAGCCGCCGCATCCCGGAAAGTAGAAGACCAGAAACCACTGACTAAAGCTTCAATAATACCCAAAATCGTGCCACCAAGCATGGCACCCGGAAGACTGCCAATACCGCCAAGTACTGCGGCAACAAAAGCCTTGAGACCTGGCATAATGCCCATCAATGGGTCAATCGAGTTATAATAAATACCTACAAGTACACCAGCTGCGGCAGCCAATGCTGAACCAATACCAAAAGTAAAGGAAATTACCTTATCCACGTCAATACCCATAAGCTGAGCGGCTTCGGTATCAAATGATACCGCACGCATGGCTTTGCCCATCTTGGTCTTATTTACGACATAGGTCAGAATGACCATTAGTAGCAGGGATACCACTAAAATAACCACTTGCTGACTATTTATCACCATACCGGCAATATTATATACCTCGGACTCAAAAAGCACGGGGAAGGTACGCGGTTGTGGTGATACCAGCAGCATTCCACCGTATTCTAAAAAGAGTGATACACCAATTGCCGTAATTAATATGGCAATTTTAGGTGCATTTCGTAGTGGACGATAAGCCACTCTTTCAATGACCATACCAATAACACCGGCTGCAGCCATCGAAAAAATTAGTGCGGGAATAAAAGAAAACTTAAACATTGTAGTGGCAAAGAAGCCTGCATACGCACCCACCATGTAGATATCACCGTGGGCAAAATTGATCAGCCTGATTATACCGTAAATCATCGTATAACCCAGCGCAATGAGCGCATAAATGCTGCCCAGAGAAATACCGTTAATTAACTGTTGACCGAATTGTATCAGTAAACTTGAGGAATCCACTGCGCTCTCCACTCTCCATTTCTAAAAATAGTATTATATGTTGAAGGGCCGGTTGGTCCGGATAGCCAGGGCAGAAACTGCCCCGGCCACAGAGGACGCACCTTAGCCTTAGTTAGGGATTTACCTTTTCCTTAAAGGTTTGCTTGCCGTCTTTCATTTCAATAATTACAGCACTCTTAACCGGGTCATGCGAAGCATTAAAACTAATTAAACCTGATACGGCTTGATATTCTTTGGTCTTAGCCAATTCGTCTTTAATTTTAACCGGGTCAGCGCTGTTCGCCCGTTTCATGGCATCAATAACCATCATAGTTGCGTCATAGGATAATGCCGCAAAGGCATCTGGTGTCTGATTGTATTCTTGCTTATAGGCTTCAACAAAGTCCTTTACTGCTGCACTGTTATCATCAGGGGAATAGTGGTTACTGAAAAACGTATTGTTTAAGGCTGTCGGACTGCCAATTTCGGGTAATTTAGCCGAATCCCAGCCGTCGCCACCCAAAATCGGAACAGTTAGGCCAAGCTCGCGAGCTTGTTTTATAATCATACCCACTTCCTGATAATAGCCAGGTACAAATACCACGTCAGGATTTTGCGACTTAATTTTAGTCAAGGTAGCTTTAAAATCGGTATCTTTGGCCAAATAGGCTTCGTTCGCTACAATTATACCACCATTTTTTTCAAAGGTTTCTTTAAAAAATTGGCCTAAGCCCTTAGCATAGTCACTGGTGTTATCAATATATAATGCGGCTGTTTTAGCCTTAAGTGACTTTTGCGAGAAAGTAGCCATTACTGAGCCTTGGAATGGATCAATAAAGGCAGCCCGGAAATTAAAGTCACGAACCTTACCGGTGTTAGGATCGACGGTAACTTTGGGGTTAGAGGCTGTCGGGCTAATGGCCAGTACTTTGTTATCGGCATTCACCTGAGCCGCTGCAATAACACTTGAGGAGGCAATTGGTGCAATAACGGCTACTACTTTATCCTGGGTTACAAGCTTTTGCATGGCATTAGCTGCTTCTGCGGCCTCGCTCTTATTATCAGCTACAACCAAGGTAAGTTGTTTGCCAAGAACACCGCCTTTGGCATTAATTTGTTTAATTGCCAGTTTGGCACCATTGGTCGCTGATTGGCCAAAGGTAGCATTATTACCGGTCATTTCTAAATTGGCTCCCAGTTTAATTACATCTGACTGTTGGCCACCACTGCCACCGCAGCCTGCTACTAAACCTGCCAGCATAAGGCTACTTACCACAACACTGACTAGCTTGGTGAATCTTGTCTTTAGCATGGTTGTTCCCCTCCCAAATACATAACTCTACATGATATAACGCCGATTTAGTATGTACATTATCGCCCCCCATAATGTAGAGGACTTGCCTGACAGTACGCCGCCAATCCTCCCGCCGTTAGTACTCCATGTCCACTAACAACACATAGGTGTATGCCATACAGTGTAATTATAGGGGGCTTGTCCATTGCTGTCAATACTCTCAGCATAGTACATCACTTTAAATGTCTATCGCCAACGGACATTTACTATGTTATTCCATATGAAAAAGGGGTAAGGTTATAACCTTACCCCCTGCCAGGTAGTCTACAGTACCCAGAAGTTACTATTTCATTGTTTCGCTATCTGTAAAAAACGGTAGGCTCGGCATTAGTTTCCATGTTCCAGACACCGCACGGACAGATACCGGCACAAATACCACAACCGATACATTTATCAGGATCTGAAGTATACTCGACACCATTCTCACCCAAAGTACGAGTAATAGCATTCTCCGGACAGGATTTGAGACACATATGGCAATCACGACATGTACCACAACTGATACAGCGACTATAGTCGCTATTTGCCTCCGGAACATCACAGCTATGGCATTTTTTAAAGTAGGCTGTGCTTATCCTGCTTGCCGGAATTTTCGTTTTCTCTACCGGAGTAAAACTGCTCTGGTCCAAATAAGCGTTAGCAGCCAGCGCGGCCTGACGTCCAGCACCAATAGCATCAACCAACCTGCCTGGCCGGACGGTGTCACCAGCAGTAAAGATACCAGTAGCAATACTATTGTCACTGTCTGGTTTTAGGCAACCACGTTCAAGCACAATCTCTTCAGGTACAAAACTAAGATCAGGTGCTTCACCAATGGCAATTATTACCGTGTCGCCTTTAATCAGCTGCCCCTCTTGGGTAATAATGCCCTGGTCTGTGATCTCTTTCGTAAATACCGGCCAAAGGATTTCGGCCCCCAAGGCCTTAACATGAGCAATCTCTTGTTCAAAAGCTGCCGGGCGCTGAACATCAATGCAGGTAACCTGCTCTGCCCCAAGGCCATAAGCTCCTACCGCTACATCCATTCCTGAATTGCCGCAGCCGATAACAATAACTCGTTTGCCGATTACCGGCTTTTGGCCCTGATTGATAGCCTTGAGAAAATCAAGACCTTTAACCATTCGCTCATGCCCCGGCCAAGGGATGACTTTGGTAACATGAGCGCCGGTAGCAATTACAACTGCATCATGACTGTCTTTTATTGTAGCAAATTTTGCTTTATCAACGCTAACTCCTGTTTTGAAAGCAACACCCATCTCAGCGATCCGGGCAATTTCCCGGCTTAGCGTTTGTTGCGGTAGACGGGAACGGGGGATAACCTGTTCCATTTTACCGCCCACTTTTTCATCAGCTTCAAACACGGTTACTTCATGTCCCAGACGAGCTAACTGCCACGCAGCGGTTAAGCCGGCGGCACCACCGCCGATAATAGCCACATGCTTGCCGGTTTTGGCTTCGGCTTTAGGCAGCTCAGCTTGACCGGAATATTGACCCAACTTACCAATTTGAGCTGAAATATCCACTGTTTTACGAGTGCAATCATCCATACACAGGTTGGGGCAAACTGCGCCGCACACCGATCCCGGGAATGGTGTGTATTCAAGCACCAGCCTGTAGGCTTCATCAATCTTCCCATCTCTCAGCAGGTTAAAACGCTGCTGTGATGGGATAGAGGCAGTACAATTGAATTCGCAGGGTGCACTGTATTTTCCGTTTTCCCATACAGGTACGCGCCGACGGTATTTGCCAGTGGTAATTGCACCTATTACTGCAAAATCATCCTCACATACATCACCAAAAATACTACCAGGCACCCACTGATCCGTACGGAAGTCACGGATATTAGTATTAGCTTTTTTGGGCCGTTCTTCATAAGAAAGCGGTACTACCTTCTGCCACTGACGCCAATCAGTCAATTCATTCCGTAGCTCTGAGCGATCAATAGCACCCAGAAAGTCATCCATTTTGCCATCAAGATACGCAATATCCTCCGCATCCAGCGTTAGTATCTTGGTATCCTTAGCCGATATACCACCGGCAGCACCCCGAAAATAGACAATGCCACCAACCATACCGGTACAAGCGCGATCGCCTAATACGGATTCAAATTGCTCACTATCATAGCCACATACTACTGCAGTACCGCCACCCATAAATTCAAAGGCAAAACTGCCGACATTTTTTAGTACCCAGAATTCTGGTGCTTCATAGTATGGATCATGTTTCATCAGTGATCCGGAACGGGTTCCTGCCCGGCCACCAACATAGATCGTGCCTGCAGCCGCACAATGAGCTGTTGTATCACCGCCATCGCCTTTTATTACGATGCGGCCACCAGCATTAAGCCAGCCAACATCAGCGGAAACCGAACCTTCAACAATAATTTCTGTTCCGGGCAAGCACATAGAACCCACACGTTGACCGGCATTTTTTATATAAAATTTTAATGGCTTTCCTTCCGGATGCCAGAGCGGACCACCAATATCATGTTGACCTGCTGCTTCAATGTGAAACTCGGTTTCTCCTTGTGCCAACGCCATATTGATACGCTCTAAGAGGTCCTGCGTTGACATCCGATTATTACCGTCGATAGTATTTATTTTAAACATGCGCAGTTCCCCCTAGCATACATATTGAATGCCTAATTTATCGGCAATGGCTCTATCCGTAGTTACCAACGCGTCAGAACGGCCAACCGGTAATGAGCTGTTACCAACCGGTGCCATCATTTTTTTGAGTTCGCTATTCAAGGCTAACATATATTCAACAATATTCTGGGCCGCTTTATCAATATCAAGCCGCTTAACCAGCCGCGGGTTTTGTGTACAGATCCCCGCCGGGCAGTTGCCGGTATTGCAAGCATTACAACGTCCATGTTCATTACCGACACAGCCGCATAATTGAATTAGCAGTTTACCTAAAAATACGCCGTTAGCACCTAAACAAATGAGCTTGAAGGCATCGGCAGCTGCATTGCCGGTTAAACCAACACCACCGCCGGCCCATAGAGGTATCTGACCCTGCCGTCCCTGTTTAACAGCAGCCAGGTAACACTCCCGAATTTTGGCTACAATCGGGTGACCAGTATGATCCAATGAAACTTCATTGGCTGCGCCGGTACCGCCCTGAATACCATCAATAAAAAATCCGCCACAGATTTTGTATGGATCACGTATAAGGTTATTGTATACCGAAACCGAAGTTGCCGAAGCCGCACATTTAATGGCAACAGGCACCCGGAATTTGAAAGCTGCGTTCATTGACATAAACATCTTTTGTACCGACTCTTCAATAGAGTACAAACCCTGATGATTAGGCGGTGATAAAAGGTCGGCCTTAGGTACACCCCGGATGGCCTGAACAGGTTTAGATACTTTTGCCGCCGGCAGGAGACCACCATCGCCGGGCTTAGCTCCTTGCCCGATTTTAATCAGAATACCGGCCGGGTCTACTTTCATGTGAGGCATGGCCTGAATAATCCGGTTCCAGCCAAAGTGCCCTGAGGCAATCTGCAGAATCATATATTTTAGATGTTCTGACTGCATTAACTTAATCGGCATACCACCTTCGCCAGAACACATTCTCACAGGCATATTATGTTTTTCATTCAGGTAAGCTGTCGCCAAAGCAACCGCTTCCCAAGCTCTGGTTGATAGCGCCCCGATGGACATATCACTAAAGATTACCGGATAAATCCAGTTTACCGGCGGTGTTTTCCCTGACAACTTAAGTTCCTGCCCATCAGAGGTAAGCGGCAACTCATTCGGCAAAAGTACCCGCCCAAAGGGTGCTAAAATATCAAAGGTATGCCGTTCTGAATCTAATGCAGGGTCAGTCATCTGCGAAATGCGCCCAACAACAATTTTATCCAATGTCCGCTCGCTACCAAAGATATTATTACGGCCACCACGCTTAACTGGTGCACCACCACTGCGATTCAGATAATTAATCCGCGAGTCAAGGTTGCGCACAGGCTTAATGGCATTATTGGGACAGACCTTCTCACACATACCGCAGCCAACACAGGCGTTAGCTACTACTGCTCTCTGTCTAATAACAGGCACTGCCATATGACGTTGACTGGGTTCAGGCTGGTGCCCTGTGGAAACGGTAACTGACCGGCGCTCCATGGCAGCTTCAATAGCATTAAAGCTGCAAGCAGCCACACAACTGCCACACATGGTACAGCGTTCGTGCGTATATTGTATTTTCCACGGCAAATCATTAACGCTAACATCTTGTACGTTTATTGCTTCCATCGTTCTACCTCCAACTCTGGAGTAATAACCACAACTTCACGTTCGTTTGGATAAATATCAAGCTCCTGATTGCGATTGGGTAATATCTGATTAAGACCGCAAACCTCAGATGAGATGGCAATAGTAGTACCATCTCCACCTACAACGACAGGTCGCAACTTTTTGGAATCACAGCAAGTCATCATGCGACCATTTGGCAGCATTGCAATGATAGTGTTTGGCCCGTTTATCTCTAAATGCCCCATTGATTGCCGAATAGCTATCAATTCGCGCTGGTCGGCGCGTTGAACAATCTCGTCAAACGGCAATGGAGTAATAACATGCTTGTAATATTTTATCGGCCACTTGAGCACATTAAGAACATAGTGTAATGTATAAAGAAAGTTTTGGGAATCAGATTCAAAGCCAATATAACCGCGATGCAGCGATTTTTGATATTCTTTGTTTTTAGTATAGAAAGTGTTTTCCCCATTAGCACATAGCGTATAGCCTTGCAAGAAGAAGGGATGGGCGGCATAGCGTACAATATCATAGTTAGTATTTTGCCGACACTGGACAACAACGTTTTTTGCCATCAAGTCACCATTATTATCCCAAAGCTTAAAATAGACGGCAATATCGCGAGGATCGCCAATCTCTTTCAAGGTTAATATATCCGGCCAAAATGAATATACATAACCTTGGTCTTCGGCCTCTAATAGCGTCCTGAGCGCTAAACGGGTATCTAATAATAGTTCCTCTTTGGCCTCCTGCGTAGCTGTACGATAATACTCCGGATAATCGTAGGCCCGGAAAATATAATAGGGCATGGCCTTAATATCAAGACCTGGTTGGCGAACACCCCGTGGAATCCACTCGTGAACAGGGACAAAGTTATTAGTTTCCATGAAATGCTCTACCATGGTTGCACCTTTTTGTGTACAGGCTAATGACAATAACGGCTTATCCTTGCAATTGGAAAAAACCCCCTCCAAATCTTGCATAACCATGGCAAATCCTGAGTTGTCATGTCCCTCTTGCTGGGGCAACATTAAATGCAACGCCAGTGACGGATGAAATGCTATTTTGCTCTTTATAGCTCCAATTCTACACATCCTACTCTCCCATCCTCTCCAATAATTGCTCAGAACTACTTTCTAAGTAAAGAAAACACGGCTTGCGTCGAACCTTAGGCGAATGCACAAGCCGCTGTTTCCCTTATCCTGTTTTTAGTAAAGTTACGCTTTTTGTTGAGATAAGATAAGCCTTGGCTTGTACCAAGTCCTTCCTTTAGGACGCCGGCAGAAGCCTTAATCGTTCTATCCAGTGAAAGTTACCTTTCCATCCGGATAAAAAAAGACCTGGCGAAGAACCCCTATCATTGGGACCTTCCGCCGGGTCTTTTATACCCACGGTGTAGTGCTGTGCCACGCTGCACTTGTGTCGCTTGGTCCAGCCGCATTGCTGCGCGGAACCCTAGACACGCTCCCTCAAAAGAACATTTATACTTTATAAAAACACACTAATGTACACATGCTGCTTTTGAATCTAATTATAAAAACTTATTACCACATTGTCAATATGCATAATTAAAGTAAGTTTATTCTGACAAATTCAGTATTTTGCTGCTTGGGCGGCGCAAATCGCCTTCCCTATATGTATATTTATGCATATCCATATATTCCATTATCGGTAGGGCCATTTTGCGTGAAGTATTCAATAAATCTCGCAACTCTGCCACTGTTAATGTCTGTTTTTCTTGGAAGTGCTTATGAATAACTTGAACAATGTATTGCATTGTTTTGCTGTATACAAAATTATCACCGACCTTAATCAACGTACCAGCCCGGACTAGTAAATCATGAGTTGACCTCGCCTTTTCAGGTGTCAACGCCATTTTTTGCGCCAATAACACCATATTTATACTTGTTAAACCAATATCACTAAGAGCACTCTCGGCTTTAGCCAATAGTTCTTGTCTCCAATCCCCATGCTGAGCTGCATGAACTTTTAGTGCAAGATCACCGTCATTACTGACAAGAACCCCTTTTTCCAACCACTGCGCCAGAAAAATTTCAAAACTTTTTTCATTGATACCCAATTTTTGTCGAACGATGTCTTTTGCCAAACCGCTCCTGTCAGGTTGTACTTTATGAAAACTGCCAATAATTGTTGTCACCATATTAGTCAGCCAATCAAGCATCTCAGCGGCAATATAGGTTTTATCCAGACAATACACTCGCTTAGCTACTATCAATTTGTCAACAGCCTGATCTACTGCTTTATCTGGCAAATAACCACTCTGCCGCCTAATATCTTCTCTAGTTAGTACCTGTCGGCTTTCCGCCAGACGATAATATAGTGCATTTAACTCATCATCCTGGCCCTTAGCCTCGGCAAGTGCCGCCCGCACGGCAGTCAAGCGTCTGCTATTGCGCCCCGGAGCTACCAAGGTTACGCCGCCAAGTAAATGCTGCGGCGAGTACAGTCTGATTATTCCCCGGTCTCCGGCTCCAGCTGCCAGCGGCTGTTCCAGTATTAGCCGCATATAATGATAATCTATATCCTTAAATGAATAGATACGACCTAAAAATTCACCAGTTCCTAAATGCAGGCGAATACGCAGGCCGCTCTCTACTGGTTGCTGCCACTCAGCTACGATGTCCCATATCGTACTTACTTCGCCCCGTTCAACTGAACTAATCGCCATACCACGCACTACTTGTTCAATCTCAACCCCGGCTAAATTGATGGCGGCCCGCTGTCCTGCTGAAATTTTTTCCACTTTCTCACCATGCCACTCTAAGCCACGCACCCTGACAATAGCATCTGACGGATATAGCTGGAAACTGTCGCCAACTTTGGCGCGACCACTTAGTACTGAACCGGTGACGACTACCCCATAGCCTTTAATGGAAAATACCCTGTCAATCCAAAGTCTAAACGGCGCATTACTATCCCGGACTGGCACCTTGTCAGCCAGGGATAGTAATGTAGTTTTTAGCTCAACAATTCCTGCCCCTGTCACAGCTGATACTTTACAACAAGGCGCATCATTTAAAAAGGTATCGTCTACATATTCGCGTATTTCACTCTCTATTAGTTCCAGCCATTCTTCATCTACTTTGTCAATTTTATTTATTACGATCAAACCATTCTTGATTCCATATAGCTGGAGCATAGCTAAATGCTCTTTGGTCTGCGGCATAATTCCTTCATCAGCAGCAACCACCAGCATAGCCAAATCAATGCCGCCGGTTCCGGCCAGCATGTTTTTTAAAAATCGTTCATGACCAGGTACGTCAACAACCCCGGCAATAATCTTATCTCCCAAAGGCAGTGAGGCAAACCCCAAATCAATGGATATTCCCCGTAATTTTTCCTCTTTTAGACGGTCAGTGTCAATACCAGTCAAAGCTTTAATGATAGCTGACTTGCCATGATCAACATGCCCGGCTGTACCAATTATAACATGTTTCATTAGAATATCCTCCGTATAGTACAATACATTAATTTAGAAAATCCTACTAAGCGCAGATGCAATGTCCGCTAAATCTTGTTCAAGCAAGCAACGTACGTCAAAGATCACCTTGCCTTCCTGGATACGGGCCACGATGGGTATCGCTTGTTGCCTTAAACAATTTTCCAAATGGGTGGCACTCACATCTTGCCTATAGACATTCACTCCATAACCAGTCAATACCGCAGCAGGCAGTGCCCCGCCGCCTGCGGGCGAGTTGATTGGTATCACCTCAGCTATAACCCCTGTATTTTGCTCCAGTATTAGTTCTTTAAGATAGTTGGCGCGTTCCTTTAGTATGGAATTGTCGCTATGTAACATGGCCAGTACCGGTATATCCTGGGTGGGCTTACCCACTATATATTCCATAAGGGTTCCTTCCAACGCAGCCAGTGACAGTTTATCAATACGAATAGCCCGCAGCAATGGATGTTTTTTCAGTGGGCCAATATACTTTCTTTTCCCGGCGATTATGCCAGCCTGACTGGCTCCTAAAAGCTTATCGCCACTAAAGGTAACTATATCAAACCCCATTTGCAACCGCTGTGCTGCAGTCGGTTCACTTTGTCCACCTGCAGTTAATGGTAATATTGTTCCACTACCCAGATCTTCAATTACCGGCAAACTATTTTTATGCGCCAATGCGGCCAACTCCACTCCGCTGGGCTGTGAAGCAAAACCTATAATGCAATAGTTACTGGTATGCACTTTTAAAATGGCTGCTGTATTGGGTCTAATTGCCTGTTCATAATCAAATAGATGTGTTTTGTTAGTTGAACCTACCTCCACTAGCGTAGCACCACTTTGCCTAAGCACATCAGGAATGCGGAAAGAGCCGCCAATTTCCACAAGCTCCCCTCGACTGACAATAACCTCCCGACCGTTAGCCAAAGCCGATAATACTAATAGCACAGCGGCGGCATTATTATTTACTACCAGCGCCTCTTCTGCCCCCGTCAATCGGCAAATTTGTTCCTCCACATGGGTATACCTGCTTCCTCTCTCCCCTAATGCCACATTATATTCGAGAGTGCTGTACCCCTCCATAATTCCGGTCACACATTTCCTGGCCCGCTGACTTAATGGCGCCCGTCCCAAATTTGTATGTAACACTACGCCTGTAGCGTTAATTACTCGCCGCAAACTGGGTTGATTATGTTTTTTTAATAAAATTTTGGCCTGACTTATGAGCGCTGCTTGGCTAGCACCACTATCATCCCCTTTTCGCAATGCATCCCGTACACTAGTAACAGCCTGCCGCAGACAATTGATTACCAGTTCACGGGGATATTGCTTTATCTCTAGGTCAGTTGCGACAGCAGACAAAAGACTGTCTATGGCCGGCAGTGACCTTAGTTTGTCATTAATTCCCATACTACTAACAACCCTCCCTACTTTTTATTTGACACACTATCGATTAAGTAAATTAAATATTTCACTTTATTATTCCTGTTAGTTGCTAAAAAATCCTGCTGTCATGTATAGACTGGTCCATTTTTACACATAATGGTAACACAAATTATGTAACAGGAGCTTACCTACTATGTTAAATAACATTTTTAACTTTCCCGGAATTAATAAACTATCGCCGCCAAAATATCAACCTCTCCCTGAACCGGCACGAGAACTGAAATTTAATGTCAGTCATCCCAATGTCATTTATGACTTAGCCGTCTCTATCCGCAATATAGTTCAAACAGCGACAACCGATGGGTATGAGCTTGTTGTCTTATGCATTGGCACTGACCGGTCTACCGGCGATGCCCTTGGACCGCTAACAGGTACTAAATTGAAAATGCTTAACCTATTCCCTCATATTTATGGTACCCTTGACGAACCTGTTCATGCCACCAATCTTGAAACCAGACTAGCCTCAATTAACACGTCATTTTCCCATCCCTTTGTCATTGCCGTTGATGCCTGTCTTGGGAAATTAGAAAATGTTGGTTGCGTCACTTTGGGACATGGGGCGGTTAAACCCGGTGCAGCCGTTAATAAGGACCTACCTGCTGTTGGTAATGCTTATATCACTGGCATTGTCAATGTCGGCGGATTTATGGAACATATGGTATTGCAGAGTACACGTCTAAACTTGGTTATGAAAATGGCAGACACCATTGCGCACAGTATCTCCTTTGGTTTAGGCCGTAATCACAATTCTCGACAATAGTAAAATTGCATGCTCTTATATAATAGAAACCAGGATACCAATCATAGTATCCTGGTTTTTACACTAACTCACCCAATTCAGTTGTTACTCTCATCTATTGTATCCCTGCTCATATGACAGGCACCACGAAATACTGCGCCTTCACCAATGGTTAGTGTGCCAACCTTGATATCACCATACACTTTAGCACTAGATAAAAGTTCTAATTTATCCGAAGCCTCAATATTGCCCTTAACGATCCCGGCAATCAGCGCACTACGAACCTTAACCTGGGATGTTAATTTCCCGCTTTCACCAACTACAAGATCAGCGTCAGTTGTAAGTTCGCCTTCATGCTGTCCATCAATCCGAATAGTCCCCTGGGACGTAATACTGCCTTTAAAAGAAGTTTCCTTCCCAATAATAGTGGCTACTTGATCACCAATGGGGGCGGCTTGTTTCTTGCTGCAAAACATTAGCACTTACCTCCTACAAAAAACTGGATGGATTAACAGCCGTACCGTTAACACGGATTTCATAATGCAAGTGTGGCCCGGTACTATAACCAGTACTTCCCATACGGGCAATTAATTGTCCTTTTTTAACCTGCTGCCCGGGAGTAACAAGATTTTGGGAATTATGACCATAAATAGTTACAATGCCATTACCATGATCGATTTCCACCATATTGCCATAACCTCCATACCAGCTGCTGTTTACAACTGTTCCATCAGCGGCAGCGGTAATCGGTGTACCGATGTCATTCGCAATATCAATTCCAGGGTGCCAATCGCCGCTCCCTGAACCCCAAGGTGAGCTACGCCAGCCAAAACGTGAGGTCACTTCACCATTTGTCGGCCAAATAGAAGGAGTCGCGGCTAGACGTTCCTTTTTTTCGGTTAAAGAACCCTTCAGGTTAATCAAACTGTTTTCTCGTTCATTAGCCACTGCTTGAAGCTCTTTGACTAAATTCTTCAAGTCAGCAGCACTTGGTTGTATACCAGGACCACCTTGGCCATTATAGTTTGTCAGTCTAGGCGGAGCCGAACGGGATGTATCCACAATCTCCTCACTACTCACAATGCGACGAAGGTCGTTATCCAGTTGATTAAGACGATTCATGTCCTGCTGAAGATCTGCTGTAGCTTTCGATAGTTCTTGCAACTCGACCTGCTGTTTGCTGTTGACTACCCGCAGTTGATTCAACTCCTGTTTTTCTTGGACGGATATATTGGCTTGATAACGATAATTTAGCATTGTACCGGAAAGTATTGTTAGACAAATACCCAGTGTCACAGCTGTATATTTGACAAATTTCATCGGTATGCGAATACTGAATACAGATTTGCCATGGTGGGGCACAATCATCAAAGTATATTCGCGTCTGTCAGGCTTTGGCGTGCTTTGTTTCAAATGACCACCTTCTCTTATCTTCTTACGCGTTTATATACGCCGAACTTTGGATATATTCGCCAAAGCCTACAAAATTCCTTCCTATTTATGATTTTTTTCCAAAGATTTATTTAATGCTGCTTTTTCTTCCGCTGTAAGATGATAAGTAGACTGACCATCCAGAATAGGCTTAGCATATACCCTGGATTCGTTCCGCCCATAAATGCTTGATAATACAACGCCATTCTTATTTTGGTCAAGCAATGCCAAGGCAAAACTAAGATCACTACCAGTATCTTCAAACGCGTTAAATCGAACTATTCCCAGGTTTTGAATTGACGTTGTGGTAACAACATCCAGTCGGCGACATTTTTCGTCCAAATTTTTAACCTTAGTTACAGCTTGACGAACCTCTTCGATATGTCCTAATAGCAGATTTTCGATATTTGTGTTTTCCATTCCTAACATCATTTTACGGTAGCGTTTATTAAGCCTGCTCATTTTAATACTAACACTAATAAATATAATTAATGCTAAAAAAATCAGTATTGTCAAAACCGCTAATATATATGGCAAATTAACAGTAATATATAATGTATACTGTGACAAGTCCATGTCTGTCCTTATACCACCCTTCATTTTTCACTTATTACTATCTAAATATAATGCCGTCACTTTCTTATGCCTAGACTATATTGGCCAATAATACGCAATTACAGCAGCTGCTGGTATTGCTGGCAATAAATTTGCCAGTTTAATATTCTTTATTTCCAGCATTAGTATGCTCACTCCGACAATAAGAATCCCACCAGTTGCCGTTAGCTCTGTGACTACCTGCTCAGACAACACAGCACTAAAAAATCCAGCAAGCTGCGTAATTAGTCCTTGATAGACCAATACACTTACACTGGAAAAAGCAACTCCAATTCCCATGCTTGAAGTAAAAACTACTGAAATAATGCCATCTAACAAGGATTTAGCATACAAGATACTAGTATCTCCTGTCAAGCCGTCTTGAATTGAGCCAACAACAGCCATAGCCCCAATGCAGTACACTAGGCTAGCAGTAACAAAACCACGCCCTATATTACTTTTCCCAGCCTCATCTGGGCCGCTTAGCTTCTCAGACAGCCATTCACCAATTTTGTTTAGTCCGCCGTCAATATTGAGCGCTTCGCCAATAATGGCACCGACAGCTATTCCCAAAATAACAATAAGCACATTTTGTGTCTTTAATGCCATTTGCAAGCCAATAACCCCTACAGCCAAGGACATGCCGTGGATAAGCGTATTTTGGTATTTTTCAGGAATCCCCTGTTTAAGGGCTAAACCTACTCCAGACCCTATAATAACTGCGGCTGCGTTCACTAGCGTTCCCTTCATTTCTTATCCTCCCCGAGCAACAAGTTCCCTGACAGCAACAAGCGTCTGTCCAATTTCTTCTTCAGTATTGAAATAACCAGGACTAAGCCTTACCGTCCCTGTCTTTATTGTTCCAATTGTTTGATGAGCCCATGGAGCACAATGCAGCCCTGAACGACAGGCAATATTATAGTTCTTGTCAAGAAGATGCGCAATCTGACCACTATCTCTTCCAGCTATGGTAAAAGACACGACAGAGGTACGACCATGAGCAGTCTGCAGCCCGTATACTGTTGCCCCCGGAATCTGTCTCAACCCTTCCAACAATAAGTTTGTTAATTTCATTTCTTTGGCTTGAATTTTACTGCGCCCAGTAGCCAAAATAAAATCAACTCCGGCTTTAATACCGGCGATACCAGGAGTATTAGGCGTCCCACTCTCCAATCTATCAGGCATAAATTCCGGTTGTATATCTGATTCAGACATACTACCTGTACCGCCTACCCGTAGCGGCCTTATGCTAATTGTCTCCTGTACATAAAGGCCGCCTGTACCTTGTGGTCCCAGGAGGCCTTTATGACCGCTAAAGGCCAGGATATTGATACCCATAGCCGCCACATCAATTTCTTCTACGCCTGCTGTCTGAGCCGCGTCAACCAATAAGATTACACCTAGTTTTTTTGTTAGTTTACCAACCTCTGCTACCGGCATAATTGTTCCTGTTACATTAGAAGCATGGGTCATAATAACGGCTTTGGGCTTCTCTCTAATGGCTGCATTCATCTCTTCCATCGCTAGTTGACCTGTAGAGGTACAAGGTATAACTTTAACAGTTACGCCTTGGGACTGAGCAACCCGCACAGCCCTGGCTACCGCATTATGTTCCATCGCTGTCGTTACAATGGTATCTCCAGGACGCACTATTCCGAATACGGCCATACTGATGGCGTCGGTCGCATTATGAGTAAAAACCAATTGATTGGCATCGGCAATACCAAACAGCTCTGCTAATGCCTCGCGCGTCTCATATACCAGCATACTAGCTGTCCGCGCCATACTATGGCCACCCCTTCCCGGGTTAGCTCCCATGGTACGCAAGCAGGTATCAACTGCCTGATAAACGCACTCTGGCTTGGGCCAAGTCGTAGCCGCATTATCAAGATATATCACAATCAGTTCGCTCCTTATTCTTCAAGAATCATCTGTGCCAGAGGAAAAGGTGCCAGGGCCCGGTACAAAATACCGTGAATTTGGGCAATCAAGAGTCCATAATTGACAATAGGTATCCCCGCTTCTCTAGCCATAGCCAACCGATATAACATCTCCCGCCGGTTAAGCATACAGGCCCCACAATGCACAATCAATTTATATTTTGCCAAATCTACCGGAAAAGTACCGCCTGATACCCATTCGAAGTCAAGTTCGCCGCCTACTGCCTGCCTTAGCCAGCGGGGAATCTTCACTTTACCAATATCATCAGCCTGACGGTGATGTGTGCATCCCTCTGAAATTAGCACCTTATCACCTGGTTGCAGACTTTCAATAGCTTTAGCACCAGCTACTAAAGTTTCTAAATCCCCTTTATGACGTGCCAATAATATAGAAAATGATGTTAACATTACCCCTGGCGGAGTATCTGCTCCTACTTTCATAAATTCCTGCGAGTCGGTAACAACTAAGCGTGGTGGATTTTTTAAATTTTCCAAGGCTTCTTTTAACTCTCGTTCCTTGACAACAACTGCGCATACATCATTATCCAATAGGTCGCGAATAGTTTGAACCTGCGGTAAAATTAGCCGGCCCTTAGGTGCCGCTAAATCAATTGGCACTACTAAAACAACGGTATCTCCTGGTGATACTAAATCACCAATTAACTGAGGTCCTTCCCAATCATCCGGAGCCAACTTAATCATTGTGCGTTTTAATTCTTCAATGCCTTGCCCTGTTTTAGCACTAATAGTAAGCAGTTGCAAATCCAAGGCATCACTACAGGCAGCAACTTTATCAGACGCTACTGTCATAAGATCACTCTTATTGATTACTCCGGCAATAGGCACATTGCGCTTTCTTATTTCTTTAATGAGCTCTGCTTCAAAATTTGTCACACCATCTTCTGGTTCAATAACAATTACAGCTAAATCAGTTTTATTTAGCACCTGCATTGTCCGTTCGACCCTCAATGCACCCAAATCACCGACATCATCAATGCCTGCTGTATCAATAATCATAACAGGCCCTATCGGCAATATCTCCATAGCCTTATATACCGGATCAGTTGTAGTGCCAGGAACATTAGAAACCAATGCAATATCCTGACTCGTTAACGCATTAATCAAACTAGATTTGCCGGCATTTCGCCGCCCAAAAATAGCAATATGCAGCCGTGATCCCTTTGGCGTTTCTTCCATACCTTTCCCTCCTCCTATTTAGGCATTCCGGCAATTCCCGGTCGGGTCATAGCCCGCGGATTCAAAGCAGCGTCAATTTGCTCTTCCGGCAAAACAGACAGTTGCAGTGCCGCCTCCCGTACGGTAATATTTTGCTCCATAGCACTTCGCGCCACCTTTGACGCTAAATCATAACCAATGTGGGGCACTAAAGCGGTAACACTTACTTGACTATGATTTAATAAAGCTATACAACGCTCATTGTCTGCCATTATCCCTTGAATACAAAAATCATTTAGAATTTTGACTGCATTTGTTAAGACAGCTAAACTTTCCAATAAATGATGGGCAATTAGCGGCATAAAAGCATTCAATTCCAGTTGTCCTGATTGTGCAGCCATAGCAATTGCCATATCGGAAGCCATAACATGAAAGGCCACTTGATTAACGGCTTCTGGAATTATTGGATTAACCTTACCAGGCATAATTGAAGACCCCGCCTGGCGCTCAGGCAGTTGTATCTCACCGATACCGGCCCGCGGGCCAGACGACATAAGCCGTAAATCATGAGACATTTTTCCCAAATTTACGGCTAATGCCTTCAGTAACCCAGATACTTCGACAAAGACATCAGCATTTTGAATGACATCAATCATATTTTCCGCTCTGGCTAAGCCGATACCGGCATATTGTCGTACCCGGTCATTAACCATAAATATGTATTTCTTGTCAGCATTCAAACCTGTGCCAATTGCGGTGCCCCCTAATGCAGCCTGCCGCAAGCGTTCTTCAACCTTATACAACCGCCAGCGGTCACGAGCTATAGCTCCTGCATACGCACTAAATTCCTGACCAAGCATAATTGGCACAGCGTCCTGCATTTCTGTCCGTCCAACTTTTATTATTCCAGCGAATTGGGCCTCCTTTTCTTGCAAAGACTCTTGTAAAACTGCACATCCATCACTTAATGGTTTGAGCAGCCAAATAGCGGCAATCCGCAGCGCTGTCGGATAAACATCATTAGTAGACTGGTGCATATTCACATGGTTAAGCGGATGCACCAGACTATATTCACCACGTTGTCCTGACAGCAACTCAATCGCCCGATTTGCCAATACCTCGTTAACATTCATATTAGTAGAGGTTCCTGCTCCTCCTTGCAATGCATCAACAACAAACTGATTCCGCCATTTACCGTCCATTATCTCATCTGCAGCAACCATTATGGCCTGGGCTAGTTCTTTTGGCAAATACCCTAATTCCGCATTGACCTCAGCAGCAGCTTTTTTAATTAGTGCAATTGCCTTAATAAGAACAGCTGACACCCGATAGCCTGAGAGAGGAAAATTTTCCACTGCCCGTAAGGTATGGATACCATAGTATACTTCTAACGGTACTTCTCGCTCACCCAGCAAATCTTTTTCTATCCGCATCTTTCCTCACCTCTGTCACCAAAGAATCCCTGGTCAAATGTTTCACGTGGAACATTTGCAAATTTAGACCACCAGTTGTCCCTGAAACTTAGAAGCAACGTTCTGTTGTTCCTTTGACAACATTTCCATAATCCGTTCTAAATCTTCATTTGAATAGTATTCTATTTCAATCTTACTTTTTAATTTGCCAGGTTTAATTCTAACCTGTGTACCTAATATTAGCTTTAGTCTATCTTCAAATTCATTCATAAAAAATTGGTTGTCTTCCTCTATTATCTCAGGTTTTGCCTCAACCGGCTTGGTTGGACGTTTTGATGACAATCGCCGAACCAATTCTTCCGCATCTCGAGCTGATAAGTCTTCATCAATTATTTGATTAGCTGCACTAATTTGCATTTCAGGAGATTCTAAAACTAGCAATGGTCTTACCTGCCCCATCGTCAATGTTCCACGTGAAACAAAAGCCTGTACTTCAGGTTGAAGATTAAGCAACCGTACAATATTGGCAACCATGGAACGACTACGACCAATTTTTTGAGAAACCTCCTCCTGGGTTAAGCCAAACTCCTCAATCAGCCGCCGAAAAGCTATAGCTTCTTCAATAATATTAAGGTTTTGCCGTTGCAAATTTTCAACTAACGCTATCTCCATCATTTCTGCGTCAGTATATTCACGCACCACAGCCGGGATCTGCTTTAATCCCACTAATTTAGATGCACGCCACCGCCGTTCCCCAGCCACTAATTCGTAACCAGTAAGCGTCTTTCGGACAACCACCGGCTGTATAATTCCATGCTGTTTAATCGATTGAGCTAACTCAGCTAGTGCCTCTTCATCAAAATCACGGCGCGGCTGATGTGGGTTAGGAATAATCTCCTGAATAGCAATTTCATTAATAGGTTCACTACTCTCAATAGCTTGCCCCGCATTTGGCTCACCAAACAAAGCATCCAATCCTCGTCCTAAGCCACGTTTACTCATCACCAATCACCTCACGTGCTAAATCAAAATATACTTCTGTACCCTTAGATTTAGGATCATATTTAATAACAGGCTTCCCATGGCTAGGTGCTTCACTTAACCTAACATTTCTGGGAATAATAGTTTGGTACACTTTATGACGAAAATGATTTTTCACCTCATCCACTACCTGAATGGACAAATTAGTACGAGCATCAAACATGGTTAGCACTACCCCTTCCAGAGTAAGCACCGGGTTAAGATTTCTTTGTACCAAATTAATCGTGCTCATCAACTGTGTCAAACCTTCCAACGCATAAAACTCGCACTGAATAGGCACAAGCACTGAATTTGCGGCTGTTAATGAATTGATAGTAAGTAACCCTAATGACGGCGGACAATCAATAAGAACAAACTCATAACTGAATTTAGCCTTATCCAATGCTCGCTTAAGTTTGCCCTCACGCGACATCATCGATACCAATTCAATTTCTGCCCCAGCTAATTGAATTGTAGCTGGCAAAAGCTTAAGATTTTGAATTTCAGTTTGTACAACAATTGATTCCACCGGAACATCATTAATTAACGCATCATAAACACAATGTTTAATTGTACCTTTATTACAGCCCAAGCCGCTAGTCGAATTACCCTGCGGATCAATATCAATCAGCAATACCTTTTTTCCTAACTCTGCCAAACAAGCCGCAAGGTTGACTGCAGTAGTCGTCTTCCCTACTCCTCCCTTTTGATTGGCAATAGCAATCACTTTAACCAAACTATTTTCACCTCAAAAATATTTTACTTCCATCTTTTCATTCCACATATCTATGTGATTTCCTGCCAAAAAGTACAGAAAAATAGTTATGTTAACATAACTATTAACAATTTACTATATCGTAACTATATACCATGCATTCAACCATTTATATTAGTTGCAAGGTTTTAATACACCACCTAACTGCCTACAAGATTAATTAAATATAAAATATATATCCTTTAACTAATTAGCAAAATATACTATAATGCTAATAATACCTCACTTAATTAAGGAGGTTTCCTATTATGCCTTTTTATTATCCCCGCCTAACCATAGTTGACCTTGATGAAACCAGACGCTATGCTGGTCTAGGCCGTAAAGTAGACTTCTCAGCAACTTTGCTTAGCGAATCATGTGCACAGGCTCAATTACTATCTATCCCCAAAGGAGTTTGGCAGCTATACTCCTATGACCAGGATGCACATACCATTCTAGCCAATGAACCTGTTGTGTTAACCGCTAACAGCATCATTAAGCATCTAACCGGAGCGATCGAAGTAGCCGTAATGGCAGTAACTATTGGTCTACCATTGGAAGAAGAAGTGTCTACTTTGTTTTTGAAAAATCAATATACATCAGGACTGCTATTAGATGCCGCTGGAACAACAGCAGTAGAAATGGCTTGCGCCGCAGTCTGTAACGTAATTGCGCAGCAAGCTGCCCAAGCCGGCTTAGCAGCCGGCAGACGTTTTAGCCCCGGCTATGGTGACTGGCCGATTGAGCTTCAGCCTGAGATATTGGAATTGGCAACAGGAGCCACTATCGGCCTTAGTGTCACCGATACCAAAATGCTCGTGCCACGCAAGTCGGTTACCGCTATTGTTGGTTTATACCCTTACCACCATACATTGAACCTATCTCATCAACAAGAACTGCCTTGTGACAAATGTAATCAAACTGGCTGTCATGCACGAAAGGAGACAAATGAATAAATGATTTATCTATTTGACGGTGCTATGGGCACAATGCTGCACCAGGCCGGCCTGAAGCCAGGCCAATGTCCTGAGTTATGGAATATCGATGAACCTGCCAAAATAACAGCTATTCACCGCCTTTATGTGGCAGCAGGCGCCAATATCATTGAAACAAACACTTTTGGCGCTAACCGTATAAAGCTATCCCATTATGGCTTAGAAGACAAAGTTGCTGCCATAAATATAGCAGCCGTAACCGCTGCCCGCGAAGCCGCCGGTACTCATACGAAAGTAGCCGGATCAGTTGGTCCAACAGGTAAATTTATTGCGCCGCTGGGGGAACTTACCTTTAATGCCGCTTATGAAGCTTTTTATGAACAGATCTCAGCACTTGACCAAGCCGGTATTGACTACATAATTATTGAAACGATTATTGATATCCAAGAAATGCGGGCCGCCCTCCTTGCAGCCAAGGCGGCCACATGTAAACCAGTTATCTGCCAGCTATCCTTTGATGCTGACGGCCGGACTGTCACCGGTACTGATCCCCGCACAGCAGCCATCACCTTGGAAGCCTTGGGAGCCAACGTGATTGGTGCCAACTGCTCATTAGGGCCAGCACAACTCTTGCCAATAATTGAGACACTAGCGCAAAATTGTTCCAGCCCCCTTAGCGTGCAGCCAAATGCCGGAATGCCACAATTGATCAACGGGCAAACCATTTTCCCCATGACAGCAACAGAAATGGCTGGCTGGATTCCAAAACTAGCAGCTGCCGGTGCTACCTATTTTGGTGGCTGTTGCGGCACTACGCCAGACCATATTAAAGCCATTCGCCAAGCAATTGATGCACTACCACAGATAAAAATACAACGAAATTCAACTTTTACCGCTCTAACGAGCCGCACCCGGGCGATAAGTATCGGCGCCCAATTTGCTCCAGTCATTATTGGTGAACGCATCAATCCCACCGGCCGTAAAACATTAGCAGCCGAGATAAAAGCCGGCAATTTTATTACCGTAAAAAAAGAAGCCTTAGCTCAGATAAAAGCCGGAGCCGGTATTTTAGATGTAAATATGGGAGTACCAGGTATTGATCAGGCCACTGCCATGAAACAGGCTATTGAGGACTTATCCACTCTAGTTGATGTACCGCTAGCCATTGATACCACCGACCCAATAACACTTGAGGCTGGTCTAAAAGCCTATCCCGGTCGGGCACTTATTAACTCAGTCACTGCCGAACCCGACCGTTTGGAATCCTTCCTCCCGCTTGCCAAAAAATACGGTGCCGCGGTATTATGTCTGCCGATAACCGACAGCGGGGTACCACTAGCAGCAATAGACCGGGTTGCAGTAGCCAAAAAATTGGTAGCCCTTACTAAGGAATATGGTTTAAACCGTCATGACCTACTGCTGGATGCGCTGGTTATGACAGTAGCAACTGACGCTAAGGCTGCTGCGGAAACTCTGCTAACCCTCAAATTATATCGTGAACAACTCGGATGCCCTGCTGTCATGGGTCTTAGCAATGTCTCTTTTGGTCTGCCGCGACGCGATTTAATGAATGCAGCCTTTTGCGCTATGGCAGTGGATGCCGGCCTTGACGCACCAATCCTAAATCCATTTGATCTATTAATGCAGGATGTTTGGTCAGCCGCAGTTGCATTAAGTGGGCGAAACCCACAAGCCGTTGTTGAATACAGCAAAAAATATGTAGATATGCCGGCCACGACATCAAATATTGCTACTGCTGCTGATATATTATCTCAAATTCGCCAGAGCGTCATTAATGGTGAAACAACCGGAGTTGCACCACTAGTACGCCAGGCACTAACTGAAAACCACACTCCACTGGCTATTACTGACCAGGCATTAACAACTGCCATGAATGAAGTGGGCCAAGCCTTTGGTCAGGGACGTTGTTTCCTGCCCCAGGTGCTGCTATCTGCTGAAACTATGCGTACGGCCTTTAACACAATTAAAGAAATACTACCCGCCCATCAAACCCAAAGCCTCGGCACAATACTTCTCGCTACTGTAAAAGGGGATATTCATGATTTAGGGAAAAATATTGTGGCAGCTCTGATGGAAAACAATGGCTTGACTGTTATTGATCTGGGTAAAGATGTTGCCCCAGAAACCATTGTAGCAGCCGCCCAAAGACACCAACCGCAGCTTATCGGCTTATGTGCACTAATGACTACCACGCTGCCACAAATTGATAATACGATTGCCGCTCTCCACGCAAATGGTTTTACTGGTAAAATCATCGTAGGCGGGGCTGTACTCACTGATAGCTATTCCCGGCAGGCAGGCGCAGACGCCTACGCAGACAATGGCATAACTGCCGTTAATATTGCCAAACACTTGCTTGCCACCGACAAGTGAACTCGTTTCAGCATAGCTGAAACATTGGGGATTCAGGTTGGAGAATCTACTCCACCTAAATTAACGCCGCCTGTAAAGGCGGGAGTCTTGACTCGCGTACTAAGATAAAAAAAGCGTAGCTAACAAACTACATATCTACCAAAAAAGGGCTGTAGGAATCTTATCAATAAGTTTCCCACAGCCCTTTTACCGCAATAGTAACCTATTACTTGCGGCTATTCTTTACCTGGATACTGATATTGACATAGTCGCCCTCAATCTCCTGCTTTACTTTAATATCCATACCACTTTTCTTCATTTGGGATATTACGCTATTAATCGTATTAATAAAAATCCGAACATCTTTAATTATCTTAACTACTGTCTGTTTACGAGCAGGCTGCTTTTCCTGGGAAATATTATTAGAGAAATTCTCAATCAAGTCTTCTGTTTCCCGGACATTCAAACCCTTTTCCTTCACATCAGCAAGAACTTCCATCTGAATTCGGGGATCATCTATTTTTAAAAGCGCACGGGCATGACGCTCTGTCAAGCTCTGGCCAACAAGAACCTTGCGTACTTCCGGTGCTAACTTCAACAGCCGCAATTTATTCGCAATGGTCGATTGATTTTTCCCCACCCGTCGTGCTAACTCTTCCTGGGTAAAGCTAAAGCTGGCAAGCAAGTGTTGATATCCTTCGGCCTCCTCTAAAAAGTGCAGATCTTCCCGCTGTAAATTCTCAATCATGGCCAACTCAGCCATTTCTTTGTCATCTAGCTCTCGCACAATAACAGGAACTTCCGTGAGACCTGCTAAACGAGAAGCCCTCAGGCGACGTTCACCAGCAATTAACTCATAAGCCTCACCTTGCCGACGTACTAGCAGTGGTTGAATTACCCCAAACTCACGAATAGACCCAGCCAACTCTTGTAACGAATCATCATTAAAGGTTTTACGCGGCTGAAACGGGTTCGGTATAATGATTTCAGGCGAAACTCTATGTACTGATTGCAAATCAACAACATTGACTGCTTCTGTTGTATTAGAAGCTGTATTAGATTCATTATTTTGTTCATTCGCAACAACAGAATTACTCTCCGTAATATCCGCGGGAATAGTTGGCGAAGCTTCTCCAATTCCAAACAGCTTAGCCAAATTTCTCATGATTCCACCACCTACAAAACAATTGGGTTATCTATGCTAGTTCTTATATTCTGCAGATAATGGTATTTTCCTTTAAATCATAATGGCTTTTTTTCCGGAGTGCCAGCTTTACGCGGGTAGGTTTGCGGCGTAACCGCAACTTTTTTGATATAAATTACCGCCCGTTTATCGATAAGACCAGGCAATTTCACTGGCTTGATAGTTTCAATTTTCCCGCCAAGCAGAGTAACAGCTTTGGCGGCTTCCCGTACCTCTTCTTCGTATTGAGCTCCCTTCAAAACTATAAACCAGCCACCTACTTTAACAAAAGGCAGACAAAGTTCGCATAATACATTAAGCCTAGCTACAGCCCTCGACACCGCAAGTTGATATTGCTCCCGATATTGTTTGTTTTTTCCTGCTTCTTCGGCCCGGGCATGAACAGTATAAACCCCGTCAAGGGATAAATCATCAATAACCGTCCGTAAAAAATTTAACCGCTTATTTAATGAATCCATTAATGTCAACTTAATATCCTGCTGAAAGATTTTAAGCGGAATACCCGGAAATCCAGCGCCTGTACCAACATCAATTATCCTCACACCAGTAGTAAACAGCTCCTCCTGATAACAAGATAGCGAATCAATCATATGTTTAACAGCCACCTCATACGGCTCTGTAATCGCAGTTAAATTGATCTTTTCATTCCACACTACTAGCTGTTGGTAATAATTATCCATGGCGGCCAGTTGCTCTGGCGCAAGATTCAGCCCATATTCAGCAGCTGCTTTAGCCAGAATATCCTGAAAATGATTCATAGCTAACCCCCTATATTATTGTCTACCCCGCCGCTGCTCCAAATGAACCATCAATATAGAAATATCTGCAGGTGAAACACCGGAAATACGAGCAGCTTGGCCTACTGACAGAGGCTGAATTTTAGTTAACTTCTGGCGAGCTTCCAGTGATAGCCCGCTAATTTGGCTATAATCTATATCTTCAGGCAGACGTTTAGCCTCAAGTTTAGCCGAACGCTCTACTTGCTCAATCTGTTTTTGGATATACCCTTCGTATTTAACAGATATTTCCACTTGTTCACGTACCACAGCTGGTATCTCAGGCAGCGAAAACTGCAGGCGCATCGCCTCATAGCCAACCTCTGTACGTTTAAGTAAATCATATAAAGTAATGCCTGTCCGAAGTTCAGCCGTACCAAGAGCCATCATTTTTTCCTGTATTTCAGGCAACGGAGTAATTTGTATGCTTTTCAACAATTCTAACGTCTGCTCAGTAGCTTCCCGCTTACGAATAAAGCGCTTATACCGCTCATCAGTAACAAGGCCTATATCCCGCCCTTTCTCGGTCAGGCGCAGGTCGGCATTATCTTGCCGCAAAATAAGACGGTATTCTGCTCTCGAAGTCATAATACGATAAGGTTCATTGGTTCCCTTAGTCACCAGATCATCAATCAATACACCAATATAAGCGTCAGCACGAGATAATATAAAGGGTGGTCGCGCTTGTACCTGTAGCGCCGCATTAATCCCCGCTATTAAGCCCTGTGCCGCCGCCTCTTCATAACCGGAAGTGCCATTAGACTGACCGGCAGAAAATAATCCATGTACCTTTTTTGTTTCTAATGTTGGTTTCAACTCAGTAGGGTCAACACAATCATATTCAATCGCATAACCAGGACGCATAATCTCAACCTTTTCCAGACCCGGAATGGTTCGCAAAAAAGCTAACTGGACATCTACCGGCAGACTTGTAGACATCCCTTGAATATACATTTCCGTAGTATTGATTCCTTCTGGTTCCACAAATACCTGATGTGCTAATTTATCAGCAAAGCGTACTACCTTATCCTCAATTGAGGGACAGTAACGCGGTCCTGTCCCTTCAATAATCCCCATGTATAAAGGTGCACGGTGCATATTCTCCCGAATAATGGTATGGGTCTGCTCATTAGTATAGGTCAACCAACAGGGAATTTGTTCGCGAGTAGTGGTATCACTCAAAAAAGAAAAATTATGAGCCAAGTCATCACCAGGCTGAATACTCATTTTACTGGTATCCACAGTCCGCGCATCCACCCGAGCAGGCGTGCCTGTTTTAAACCGCATCAGCGAAATTTCAAGTTCCCTAAGTGCTGTCGACAACTTTTCCGCTGCCCGCTGCCCTGCCGGACCGCCAGGGTAATTAATTTCTCCCAGAATAATTTTACCCCGCAAATATGTACCTGTCGCAATAATAACACAACTAGCACTATATATCTCGCCTAATTCAGTTACTACCCCGGTAACACGCCCATTTTCCACGAGGATATTATCAATTAACGCCTGTTTAACAGCCAAATTAGGCTCAATCTCCATGGTATGCTTCATGGTCAACTGATATAGGCGCTTATCAGCCTGAGCCCTGAGAGCATGCACCGCCGGACCTTTACCAGTATTAAGCATTCGTATTTGAATACATGTCTTGTCGGTATTGACACCCATTTGACCGCCAAGCGCATCAATCTCTCTCACCAAATGGCCCTTGGCCGGTCCGCCAACTGCCGGATTACACGGCATCATTGCAATATTATCCATATTAAGAGTAGTAATTAACGTCCGACACCCCAGTCGTGCTGCAGCCAGCGCTGCTTCACAGCCAGCATGCCCAGCACCAATTACCACAACATCATACTTATCTGCTTGATACAAAATTTTCACCTCATTGTACTACCACTCTTGCCAAATTTCTACTTACCAATACAAAATTGAGTAAATATCTGATCGATAATATCCTCGCCTACTGTATCTCCTGTTATTTCGCCAAGCTTTTCCCATGCAGCCCGGAGATCGACAACAATACAATCTGTTGGCATTCCAGCCTCAATCGTTGCCAAAGCCTCAGTCAGCCTCCCCCGGGCCTGTTCCAGAGCATCAGCTTGGCGAACATTGCTAACAAATGCGGCTTCACCCTGACAAACCTGACCACTATACACCATATCAACAATCACTTGTTCTAGCTCAGCCAAACCTTGACCCTGTTCAACCGAAATCCGTAATACCAACCGGTCATCTGTATATTTTTCTACTTTCTCAAACTCTAACTGGGCAGGTAGATCACTCTTATTAATTAATACAATGGCCTGTTTACCTGATAACAAGGCCAACACCGCTTTATCTTCAGAAGATAATGGCGCAGACGAATCTAGTAACACCAATATAAGATCAGCCTGACCTACTAACTCGCGCGCCCGTTCCACGCCCATTTTTTCCACCACATCGGCAGTTTCGCGAATACCTGCAGTATCAATAATTTTAAGCGGTACACCGCGAATATTAACATATTCTTCAATAATATCTCTGGTTGTACCAGGAATGTCAGTAACAATGGCCCGTTTTTCACGGAGTAAAGCGTTAAGCAAACTCGATTTACCAACATTAGGTTTACCAATTATTACAGTTGCCAATCCTTCGCGTAAAATTCTGCCTGTTTGCGCAGTCGCCAACAAAGCACTAAGTTGTATATCAGCCTCTTGTATTAATTTTGCGACATCATTCGCCGCCGCCTCTTCAATATCCTCTTCTGGAAAATCAATTGCTGCCTCTAGTTGAGCAATCATTCGCAAAATAGTGTGACGCAAGTCTTTCACCTGTTCAGATAACTGACCTGATAAATTGCCAATCGCCGCTTTGAGTGAGGTATCAGTCTTAGCTCTAATAATATCAATTACCGCCTCAGCCTGTGCCAAATCCAACCGTCCATTCAAAAAAGCCCGTTTGGTAAATTCCCCTGGCTCAGCCAACCTTGCTCCCGCTTTCATAGTAAGTGCCAACACTCGTTGTAATGGTACTGGTCCACCATGACAATGAACTTCTACAATATCTTCACAAGTATAAGAGCGGGGAGCGCGCATGATAAGTAGCAATACTTCATCGACCTTTTCACCACTATCCGGATCAATAATATCACCATACAACACTTTATGAGACAGAACGTTAGCCACCTGTTTACCTGCTTTGCTAACAAACAGCTTGTCCGCAATAACTAGCGCTTTACTACCACTTACCCTCACAATACCAATACCGCCTTCACCGATTGAGGTAGCAATTGCGCTAATAGTATCATCACTAGTCAACCCAATCAACACTATTCCACTCCTTACAGGTTTTACTCAAATAAACTACACTTAGAATTGTAACTCATAGTCTATTTTTTATTACTATGTAAATATATAAATATTCCCTGCTCTCTTCCATGTTCCTGCTTATCTTCATAAGCAACCGCTACCACTTTTTCAACTCACAACTGCCTCTCCTGCCTATATTTTAATGCAGAATAGTTATTATTTGCTGAATTAAGTAAAAATACTCAGAAATTTATTATTAGACATGAACTTTTAGCAGGTAAACTAACCATAGCCTAGAAATAATAATTATTGATGTATCCTGCTAGTATATTATTAAAAAAGAAAGAAGGGATGGCAATGTCTGAGAAGGGGATTTTGCTGGAATCCGGAACTAACGAGTTTGAAATCGTTGAATTTTCTATTGGTCCAGTTAGTTATGGCATTAATGTAGCAAAAGTAAGAGAAGTTATTAACCCCCTAACAATCACCAAAATGCCCAATGTTCATCCATGGGTTGATGGTATTTTTACTCTACGCGGACGGGTTATGCCCTTAGTCAACCTGCCCCGCTGCCTGGGTGCTGAGTCATCCACTACTTCACCCAAGGTAATTGTAAGTGAGCTCAATAACTACTTTGTTGCCTTTCTTGTTGACGAAGT
This sequence comes from Sporomusa sp. 246TCP1, assembly GCF_057319775.1. Taxonomy (NCBI): domain Bacteria; kingdom Bacillati; phylum Bacillota; class Negativicutes; order Selenomonadales; family Sporomusaceae; genus Sporomusa; species Sporomusa sp. 246TCP1. Next base: position 5,024,290 of record NZ_CM170492.1, read on the forward strand.
ATCACGTATTCACCGTATCTCCTGGACAGCCATGGAGCAACCACCCAATATTGCCAACTCTGAAATGGTTGTCGGAATAATAAAAATGGCGGAAAAAATGGTCATTTTATTAGACTTTGAAAAAATAGTAGCTGACATTAACCCGGAAATGAACGAGAAATTTAATCAGATTACTTCCGCAGCCCCTAATGTTATGGATATTCGCAAAAATAAAACCATCTTAATAGCAGAAGATTCCAAACTACTGCGAGATCTATTGTTAGGTACACTGCACAATGCCGGTTATGCCACTATAATTTTAACTGAAAATGGGCAAGATGCCTGGGAAAAAATCGAGAAACTGGCTGCTAATGGTGAACCTATTGAAAATAAACTGCAACTGGTAATCACCGATATTGAAATGCCACAAATGGACGGTCATCATCTCACTAAACGCATCAAGGAAAATGAAAAACTTAAACATTTGCCTGTTATACTCTTCTCCTCACTAATCAATGAAGAAATGCGTTTAAAAGGACAGTCTATTGGCGCTAATGGACAAGTTTCCAAACCAGAGATTGCTGAGTTAATTGATCTAATTGATAAATTCATTCTTTAAAAGAAATGCTACCCGCCGCGGGTAGTATTTCTTTTTCCCTGCTACTTCACTTTATCAATTCTTATAACTATTTATGCCAATTGGCGTTATATATACCTGCAAAGAAATACTACGCAGACAATTTTTCGTTTTTCTTATTATTGTCAATAATCGCCAAGCATTGTACAATATTGATTAAAGTGAGGTGTCTGTATGAGCAGTGAATATAAATATTATAGCATTATTTTAAAAGGATGCTATAATCGTGAAAACTTAGAACGTCGCCTGGAAAAAATTTTGCTGCGCGGACGGTTAGCTATAAAAATGGCTTTGGATACTATGCCCTGTGTTATAATCTATAAAGGTAATGTAGACACTATTATTCCGATCTTTAAAGCTTTGATAACAGAGTATGCAGTTATCACCATTCTTGCAGATGGTGTTCCTCCTACATTACCTATCGCCAAAAAATACAGGGATTTTTCGCATATAAACCCCGATCTACAGGCACTACTCGTCGATATACCTGAAAACCTTTGGCTGGGTGAGGCCATCCACCGTATTATTCCCGCAAGCTTTTTAGATGAAGCTGGTGCCTTAGTAGTGTCCAGCCATGCAATCTATTTCATTGATAAGCCTGCTGGCGATACCAAGTCCCGTTGGTTAATAATCCCTTATGAACAACTTAATGACCCTCTTAATCTTGGTAAACAGGAAACTCAGTTAATCATACATCATCAGGATGCTGCTGGTCAGCAAAATGATGTCTTTACAATACCGCGAGAATTTGTAGCTTCTGCTAAAACATCAATAGAACAAGCAAAATTGGCCGAGAAGTATTTAATTAAAATCAAAACACATTGCATAACCTGTGGCTACAGATCAGAGAATACAATTGCGCATGCACCTACTGAACCACATTGCCAGCATTGCGGCAAACCTTATCAACGTACTATAACCGTATAATCAACAATAAATCTTTATTGGATACGAAATAGTAAAGCCGGGGATATCCCCGGCTTTACTATTTGCTACTATTTTTTAAAGCAATAACTACTTTGCGATAAGGCTCATCACCTTCACTATATGTAACAATTCGATAATCATTCTGCAATGCCATATGGATAATCTTACGCTCCTGCGGACTCATAGGTTCGAGTACCACCTTTTCACCACGCCGTTTAACCTTATCTGCCAAGCGCATCGCCAATCTAGATAATGTTTCCGCCCGCCGTTTACGATAATCCTCCACATCCAGAATAATCCGACTACGCTCAGTCGCCTCGCGATTGGCTGCCAAATTGGTCAGATATTGCAACGCATCCAATGTCTGACCATGTTTACCAATAAGGACACCTAAATCTTCGCCATGAAGATTAATAACCACATGATCGTCATGTGTTATCTTCTCCATGGTAACCGCGATATTCATAGCCTCAAATACTTTTATTAAAAACTGTCTAGCTTCCTCTACCGGATCGATAGCACGAACAGTTACGCGTACTCTGGCAAGCTTAGAACCGATAAACCCGAACAATCCTTTACTAGGAACTTCCAATACCTCATAATCAATTCGATCGCGGGTTACTTCAAGTTCAGCAAGGGCCAGTTCAATTGCTTCATCAATCGTTTTTCCTGTTTTTTCTACAGTATTAAGCTTACCATTCATCCTTAGCGTGCCTCCTCACCAGCAACTGACGATTTATTTCGATACATAAACCACTGTTGAAAAATCTGAAATAAATTGCTTACTACCCAGTAAAGCACTAATCCACCAGGAAATGACAAGCTAATATATCCAATAAACAACGGCATAAATATCATCATCATCTTAGTCTGCTGAGTCATCTCGGCAGTTGTCTGCTTTTGCTGAATATATGTGGTCAAAGCAGATAATACAGGCAATATATATGTAGGATCAGGCTGCGCCAAATCTGTCATCCACAAAAAGCTTGGTGGTTGTTGCATATAATGGTAATCGCGTATAGCAAAGAAAATAGCAATCAAAAACGGCATTTGCACAATTAACGGCAAACAACCGGCCAAAGGATTAACGCCTGCCTCTTTATATAGCGATGCCAATTCCTTATTAAGCTTTTCGGGGTTACCTTTATATTTTTCCTGCAATTGCTTCATCTTAGGCTGAATATCCTGCATGGCTTTCATTGACTTTACCTGCTTGACAGTTAATGGATAAAGCACTGCCTTAATCGCGATGGTGAGCAGAATTATGGCAATACCATAACTGGCAACCCCCATATTCACTGTCAAATCATAGAAGAAAGTCAATGCAGTTTGCATTATATTGCTTAAAAAACCAAAGTTCATAAAATCCAAAAAAATTCCCTCCTGCAAATGGTCGGATGTTTATTTAAACAGGATCATATCCACCAGGATGGAACGGATGACAGCGTAAAATACGCTTAACAGCCATTACCACGCCACGACATACCCCATACTTTTCAATAGCCATAAGCGCATACTCAGAACAAGTAGGCACAAACCGGCAGCTAGGCGGCTTCAATGGGGAAATAAACAGGCGATAAAACTTAATACTACTGATAATAAGCAAAGTAATTATTCGCTTCATTATTTTTCCACCAAAATTTTTGCTTTTGCACAAAGCTCAATAAAAGCTTTGACAATTTGGTCTTTGCCTGCCTTTAACAGTGGCTGGCGGGCAACAAGCACTAGATCAACACCAGTTATAATCATCTCTTGATGATGTCTATAGGCTTCCCTTAATAAACGTTTCAGACGATTACGCATGACAGCCGGGCCCAGTCGTTTACCTGCAGCAAAGCCAATCCGACGGCTGACAGACCGATTAGGCAAGACATATAGCACCAAATATTTATTGGCATATGACTTACCTGATCGATAAACAGTCTGAAAACTTCTATTTTGACAAAGCCTACCCATCTTGGGTAAAATAAACCTTTTGACCATAATTTTTAATCATCCGGTTTCATAAATTTTTTCATCAATGGAAAAAATAGGCCACGAAAGCGGCCTACTATGCTGATAATTTTTTTCTGCCTCTAGCGCGTCTTCTCTTAAGTACAAGACGACCACCATTTGATGACATACGCTCGCGGAAACCATGAGTTCTTTTTTTCCACAATGTATTTGGTTGATAGGTACGTTTCATTATTACACCTCCTTATATATAAGAGAAAAAACTTTCAAATCTACAAAATTTCACTAGTATAGATTATAGACTAGCGCGAGGCCTAATGTCAAGAATATCTGCCTATAACACCTAATTCTATATGTGGATAATTTAATATCTTTTTGGGTATAAGCAAAATATCTTGTTGATAACTGTCACGTGATTTGTTAATATAAACATACTTAGTTATCAACAGACCTCTTGATAACATTACGTAATATCTCTAATTTTATACTTATCCCCATTTTTTTATACTTACTAACAACTTTATCCACAATGGTTGATAACTTACCAATACACATTTCCTGAAATATTTTAACCATTGTTGTATTTTTTTTTCGCCTAAAACACTATCTGAATAAAAGTTATCAACATCTGTTAATAACTTTGTGGATAACTTATGTTAATTACCCTCACATTTTGTGGAAAAATATCGTACGAGGAAGGACTGAACACTATCATGAGCGTCGATACCGCTTATATGGCAAGTATTTGGCAAACAGCTTTGATACATATGAAAAAAGCATTCATCAAACCTCTTTTTGAAACATGGATCAAATCGACAATGCCACTATCAATAAATGATAATGTCATTGAAATTGGCACACCAAAACAATTCGTGAAAGAATGGCTGGAAAGCCGTTATGTACCTGTTATTAAGGCTGCCTTAAAAGCAGCTGCCAATAAAGATTTTGAAGTAATTTTTATTAATATGGATATGGATATCGAAAATGTCGAAGAAGAAACGGCACTCCTTACCATTGAGGACCCGACAATTGAAGTTACACCAGAACTTAATATACTACCTAAAAAAACAGAGATCCAACCAATTATTCCTGGAATTACAGAAAAACCAGTTTCTGATAATGATGCTCTTACTACTACTGACTATTTAAAATACCTTGACGATATTGGTGATATTCCAGAGGCTGCAGCAGCCCTCTCTACCGAAATTTCTCCACCAAATACTGCAGTAACAGATACTACAGATACCACAAAAAGCAATATAAAAAAAGAAAGATACCCTAATCGTTCCAACATAACTCTTCCACCAATTTCAGAAGAGTTTAATTTAAACCCCAAATATATTTTCTCAACTTTTGTAATTGGAAATTCTAACCGGTTAGCCCATGCAGCTTCATTAGCTGTTTCTGAAGCCCCAGCCCAAGTGTATAATCCCTTTTTCATTTATGGCGGCGTAGGTCTGGGAAAAACCCATCTTATGCATGCTATTGGTCACCGTATTAAAGAAAATAACCCTAATAGTAAAGTTGTCTATATATCAAGCGAAAAATTTACTAACGAACTTATTAACTCTATTATTAGCGGCAACCCGGAAAGTTTCCGCCAACGATATCGCAATATTGACGTTCTATTAGTTGATGATATCCAATTTCTTTCTAAAAAAGAGCATACCCAGGAAGAATTCTTTCATACTTTTAACACATTGCATGATGCTAATAAACAAATCATTATTTCCAGTGACAGAGCACCGCGAGAAATCCAAACATTAGAAGATAGATTGCGTTCCCGCTTTGAATGGGGTCTAATAACTGACATCCAACCGCCTGATTTAGAAACACGTATTGCTGTTCTACGAAAAAAAGCCATGATGGAAAGCCTTAATGTTCCTAACGAAGTGATTGTTTATATTGCCAGCCGGATTGAAAACAACATCCGCGAACTGGAAGGCGCACTCATTCGCGTAATTGCCTATGCTTCTCTTAACAATCAGCCAATTGATATTGATTTAGCTACCGAAGCTCTTAAAGATATCTTCCCTGATGGACGACCAAAACAAATAACAACCGATCTTATAAAAGATATTGTTGCTGCCTATTTTAAACTTAAATTAGAAGACCTTTCTGCAAAAAAACGAACCCGTAATGTTGCATTTCCCAGACAAATTGCTATGTATTTATGCCGTGAATTAACCGAAACATCTTTACCAAAGATTGGCGAAATTTTTGGTGGCCGTGATCATACTACAGTAATCCACGCCCATGACAAGATACATAGAGAACGAAATTCGGATGCAAAACTAAATAACACAATAAAAGACCTAATTAAACGCATTGAGTCCTAAGTGTATAACTATGTTTATAACTACCAATATAAGTTGTACACAAAATGTTGATAACTTTAATCTACACTTTTTGTGGTAAAATGTTGATAACTACTATATTACTTATCGACATTTTACCAACATACTTTTTCTATGAATAACAAGCGTTCGACATATTTATCAACATATCAACAGCACCTACTACTATTACGGCTATTTATTACTATATGCATTAATTATTAATAATAGAACCGTCTGTTTTCTTAAATTTTCCTAAATTAATAATATCAAGGAGGTCTTTCAATGAAAATTACCTGTTCCAAAGATAAACTTCACCATGCAGTACAAATCGTTCAAAAAGCAGTTTCTGCTAAAGCGACATTTCTTCTATTATCAGGTATTTATCTATTTGCTGAGAATAATAAATTACAACTACAAGCAACTGACTACGAAATTGGTATCAGTTGCACTATTGATGCCCAGGTAGATATTCCCGGAAAAATTGTTCTGTCTGGTCGCTATTTTCAAGAATTAGTAAAACGTCTCCCTGGCGAAACAGTAGAACTTGCATCTTCCGATGAAGACCATACAATAAAAATTTCAGCAGGCTCATCTCAATTCAATTTATTAAGCCTGCCTGCTGAAGAATTTCCGGTATTACAATCACTATTTCAAAAAGCAAATGGTATAAATTCATTTACTGTCAAAGATAATGTTTTACGAGATATTATCAAAAGAACGACTTTTGCTTGTGCTACAGAAGAAAGTCGGCCAATATTTACAGGAGCCTTATTAGAATTAACCAACAATGATGTCAGAATGGTAGCAACTAATACTCATCGTTTAGCCTTGAAAAAGAGCACTATTGAAAATACAACGAATAGTACTCTAAAAATTGTAATTCCTTCCAAAGTTCTAAACGAATTAGCCAAATTATTAACATCAGAACTTCCAGTTGATGTTTCTATCTGCTGGGAAAAAAGCAAAGTCGCTTTTAGTTTTGATGATGTTTATCTCGAATCACGCTTAATTGAAGGACAATATCCTGAATATAACCGGGTTATACCACCAGAATTTGGAACTGTATCAACTATTAATACAGCGTTATTTATGGATGCTGTGGAGCGTGTCTCACTTATGGCTAAAGATGGCGAATATAATGTTATTAAATTCCAATTTAATGACAATGAAGTTATAATAACCTCTAATAATCCTGATGTCGGCAAAGCTTATGAAACAATTCCCGTAAATACGGAAGGCACCGAGATAGCTATTGCCTTTAATGCCAAGTATGTAACTGATATACTAAAAAATATTGGTACAACTGAACTTCAATTTTCGTTAAATACACCTTTGAGTCCAGCAAGGGTTAAACCTAAAAATGATGAAACCTATACCTATATCATAACCCCGGTTCGGACCAGTTAGCAGTATGAAAAGCAGGCATGTTTCACATACTAGCGTGACAATCGTACTCTGTCGTTATATCCCTACCAAAAAGTTAAAATTTTTGTATAATTTTACTATGGAGGAAAAACCATGGAAGAAATCGAAATATATACTTCAGAAATTAATATTGACCAATTGCTAAAATGGGCAGGTATCATTGACAATGGAGCTCAAATTAAACCATTGCTAGAAGATAAACTAATAAAACTAAATGGTACGACAGTCACAGAGCGCCGGAAAAAAGTACGGATTAATGATGTTATTGCTATTGAGGGAATTGGCTGTTGGAGAATAATTACAGGTGAGGCATGAGAGTAAATCAACTTGTTTTACATAATTTTCGTAATTATGTAAATATAGATATAAATTTTACAGCAAATATTAATGTCTTTATTGGTCCTAATGCCCAAGGTAAAACCAATCTTATTGAAGCTTTATATTTAGCTGCTATGGGGCGTTCACACCGGACTAATACTGACCAAGAATTAATACGCTGGGATCAGTCTGCAGCTAGTATTGAGGTTGTTTTTTTTCGTCAGGACGTCGAAAATTCGTTAAAATTTAAATTTATAACTAGTCAAAACAAGGAGATACTATATAATAGTCACCCCTTACCTGTAAAGGAAATTATCGGCTCACTTAATGCTATATTGTTTTCACCAGAAGATTTAATGTTGATAAAAGGAGCGCCGGTTTTACGTCGGCGCTTTTTGGATAATGAAATATCACAGGCAAATCCTATCTATTACCGGCAATTATTAAACTATAACCGGATACTGGGACAACGTAATAACTTATTGAAAAAGATCAGAGAAGGCAGAGCTGGTACTGATTTGCTTTCCCCTTGGGATGAGCAATTAGCAAAGGTTGCTGCTACTATCACTGAAAAGCGCCTGGAATCTGTAAAAAAGCTCACTATGCTAGCGAATCTTCATCATCGTAAACTTACCAGTAATAGTGAAAATCTTACGGTAAATTATTATTTGAGCGGGGCTAAAAAAGATAAAATAGATAATCTACATAGATGGTATCATGGCCAGTTTGATCAACAACGTAAGCAAGATATCATAAATGGTAGTACTGGTATTGGTCCTCACAGGGATGATCTTATAATTTTAGTTAATGGTAAAAATTTGCGTAATTTTGGCTCACAAGGCCAACAACGGACTGGTGTGTTAGCTATGAAGCTGGCGGAATTAGAATTTATTAAATCAGAAACAGGCGAATATCCTATTTTATTACTTGACGATGTTATGAGTGAACTTGACGCCGCCCGCCGTTCTGAGTTACTCTTATTTATTAGAGAGCGTATCCAGACTTTTATCACCGCTGCTGATGAACAGTATTTTTCCCAAATAAAATTTGGTAAATTTTACCACATACAAAATGGTATGGTAACGGAGTGATAGTATGTTTCGGATAAAGGATGTAATGCCAAGCACTCTAAAATCGCTGGGTGTCACAAAGCAATATAATGCTCAGTCGGTTATTGTTCATTGGCAGGAGATTGCTGGGGAGGAAATTGCAGGTCATGCATGGCCCATATCGATTCAGCGTGGTATATTGCTGTTAGCTGTAAATAATTCGGTCTGGAGTCATCACTTAATGATGTTAAAGTCTGGAATTATTAATAAAATCAATTCATTTCTCAATGAAAAAATGGTAATAGATATAAGGTTTCAAGCAGGAGATTTACGAAAATACCAGAATTGTGAAGAAGATAGGGAAAATACCCCCATATTACAACCTACTAAATTGGACTCAAAAGAATTAGCTTCTGTGTGGCAGGCGACAGAAGCAATACAAGACAATGATTTAAGAAAAAAGTGTTACTATGTATTAATAAAGCAAACTGGGATTAATATAACCAAGAAAAAAGCAGGCTGGCAATCCTGCAAACATTGCAGTGTATTAGTGCCACCAGGACAAAGCTATTGTAGTGTATGCAGTCTTGCATATAAGCAAGAAAGAAAATATGCAATTACTAAGTTGCTAACAGAGGCTCCCTGGCTTACTTATCATGAATCTTGTCAGTTTGTTCCGTGTAGCCCGCGTGAATTCCACACAGGCAAAAAGCGATTAGTTCATAAACTAATTCATGCCTTGTTTGAGCCTGGATGGGACAAGCTTAATGAGGCTACTTTAGTTATGTTAATGACAGGCGTTAAGCCGGATAGAATAAACGAAACAATGGTTAATACTGTAATTAGCAAGATAAAGGGGCGACTTGCGGAAAAAGTCAGGAGGAAAAGCTATGTTTCTGCATCTAGGCGCTGATACTGTTATTCCTTTGCGGAATGTAATTGCTATTTTTGATTTAAAAATTATTAACTCGGCGATTACTAATCAGTACATAAACAAAATAAAAGCAAATAACAAGATCGTTGATATTTCTGATAATAATGCTAAAAGTTTTATTATCACCAACGAGAATATTTATTTTTCAGCAATATCATCGCACACATTAAAAAAAAGAGCTGGTTATATACCAGTTGCAGACGAGGAATAACGGGGGTTACACATAATGGAAGATATAAATAACATAAATGATATGGAAGATACAACAGTAAATGGTGACTATGGCGCGCAGCAAATTCAGGTTCTCGAAGGGTTAGAGGCTGTTCGTAAGCGCCCAGGTATGTATATAGGCAGCACCTCAGCCAGAGGATTACATCACTTAGTTTATGAGGTAGTTGATAATAGTATTGATGAAGCCTTAGCTGGTTTTTGCAACAAAATTTATGTAAAAATACTTCATGATAATAGTATTGTCGTTATTGATAATGGTCGTGGTATTCCGGTAGATATGCATGAAACAGGAAAACCGGCTGTGGAAGTTGTGCTTACCATCCTTCATGCTGGCGGTAAATTTGGTGGTGAAGGATATAAAGTTTCTGGTGGTCTCCATGGGGTTGGTGTTTCAGTAGTCAATGCGTTATCAGTGTGGATGGAAGTAGAGGTAAAACGCAATGGCAAGATTCATTTTATTCGCTTTGAACGCGGCAATACTGTACAAAGCCTCAAGATTATTGGTGAGACTGAAGAAACAGGTACAAAGGTTTCATTTAAGCCTGATCCCGAGATATTTGAAGAATTAGAATATAGTTTTGATACCCTAAAAAGCCGTCTAAGGGAATTAGCGTTTCTTAACCGTAACCTGACTATCATTATGGAAGATGAGCGTACCGAAGAAAAACAAGAGTTTTACTATGAAGGCGGCGTTGTATCCTTTGTTGAATATTTAAATAAAAATAAAGATGTTGTTCATCCTAATCCTATCTATCTAAATGGTGCTAAAGGTACTACGCTTGCTGAAATCGCATTACAATACAATGATGGTTATGCCGAAAATATACATGCATTTGTTAATAACATCAATACCCAGGAAGGCGGCACTCATTTAAGCGGCTTTAAAATTGCCTTAACCAGGGCCATTAATGATTTTGGCCGAAAACTTAATATAATCAAAGAAAACGATGAAAATTTAAGTGGCGAAGATGCACGTGAAGGTTTGACAGCCGTTATCAGCGTCAAACTTCAGGAACCTCAGTTTGAGGGACAAACCAAGACAAAACTTGGTAATAGCGAAGTTAGAGGCGTAATTGATAATATTGTTTCAGAGGGTCTTAATGAATTTTTTGAAGAAAATCCAGCTGTAACCAAGAAAATTATCGAAAAATCTATTATGGCCTCCCGTGCCCGGGAAGCCGCCCGCAAAGCCAGGGAATTAACTAGGCGTAAAAGCGCTTTGGAATCCAGCTCACTACCAGGTAAATTGGCTGACTGCTCAATTAAAGACCCTGATCAGGCCGAAATATATCTGGTGGAAGGTGACAGCGCCGGTGGCAGTGCGAAACAGGGGCGCGACCGTCGCTTTCAAGCTATATTGCCGCTTAGAGGAAAAATTCTTAATGTAGAAAAAGCCCGTATGGATAAAATCCTCAATAATGAAGAAATTAGAGCTATGATTACTGCATTCGGCAGTGGTATTGGTGAAGAATTTGATTTAGAAAAACGCCGTTATGGTAAAATTATTATTATGACAGATGCCGATGTTGATGGCTCACACATAAGAACATTGTTGCTAACTTTTTTTTATCGCCATATGCAGCCATTAATTCAAAATGGTCATGTCTATATTGCTCAGCCACCGCTGTATCTTGTTAAAAAAGGTAAGGAACAATGGTATCTTTATAGTGATGGCGAAATGGATACCCTACTTGATAAAATAGGGCGTGACAATATTAATGTCCAGCGCTACAAAGGTCTAGGCGAAATGAATCCTGAACAACTATGGGAGACAACCATGAATCCTGAAACCAGGACTGTTCTTAGGGTTGATCTTAAGGATGCGATAGCAGCTGATGATATATTCTCAATACTAATGGGTGACAAGGTAGAACCGCGGCGAAAATTTATTGAAGAGAATGCCAGTAAAGTTAGAAATTTGGATATATAAGCGATTATGTTGTTTTAAAAATGACTGGCGGTTTTTACCGTTAGTCATTTTTTTGAAAGGAGCGTTTCACCTGAATCCCCAATATTTTAGCTATGCTGAAACGAGTTCACTATAGTAGTCTCTTTTTTTGCAAGTAACTTATGTATTTTATCGAACATATACTATACAAAATAAGTGTAACCTTGCAAAAAGGAGATGATGTACATGAACGATAGAAAAATTGATAATTGCCAAGGCTGCTGTCAGCTTGAATTTACTATACTGCCAACAAATAGGCCGCCGGTCATTGATGCTGGATTTTGGGTACAGGCGACGGCGAGCGGCGAGGTATGCGGCTATAATAATGGTACCGGTAGTATTTCTTTATCAGCCGAGGGGTTGATCCCTCAAGGTGTATATACTGCTTGGTTTCTTACTGACAGGGGTCTAAAACCAGCTGCACCTACTGATGCTATATATACAGCAGATGGTCTTGACCCTAACCGGTTAGTGGTAAACAGTGACGGAGTATTGAACTATTATATTGCGCCACTTGATTTTAACCCTCTGCGTGGAATACCTTTGCCGGGAAGCAAGGTAAAGGCGGTAATTCAGGGCGTAGTAATTGGTTATCATAGTAATCGTATTACTAATGGTATTATTCCTGGCGATTTTAATATAAATTTTTTTGAACAGCTAACAGCTGGAATTTGTTTTTCCCGCGTTGCTGCTGTAGTGACTACTACTACGGAAGACTAAACTTCAATGGAAACCGGGGTGCCAATAGCTACCATTCCTGATAATTCAAGCACATCCCGGTTATACATACGGATACAACCTTTAGAAACAGCACCGCCAATAGTGGCAGGATTATTAGTGCCATGGATACCATAATGTGGTTGGCTAAGCCCAAGCCACATAACGCCAAACGGACCGCCCGGCTTTGGGGTTTTGCTGGCAATGTGGTAGTTTCCGGTCGGAGTAGCAGTATGTGCTTTTCCAACACCGATAACATAAGTTCTAATTATTGTATTGTTTTTTAATAGAAGTAAGCGTCGTTTGGATAAAAAAATTTTAATTGAATAGCCCAATATTATCACCTCTGTTACCATACTATGATAGGGAACAATGAATGTGAGGCTGGAGATGGTAATGTTATTATGAGTGACATTACTTTTTTGGAAGATACAATAATTTCAAAACGAATAAGTCCAGTGAATATTAGAGAAGCAATAGGTGTTACCAAAACATCTATTGCTTTTTTTTAATTGAGACAGGCCCAAAAATTCAATTGGCGTAATAAATTAGTAAAAAGGTGTAATTGCTTTTGGTGAGGCTGTGTATATTTTATGAATATTTAAAATAGTTTAAGGTTAATCCAAAAAATTAAAGGAGGCTAGTAATATGGCTTATGATTTTGAAAAGCTCATTAAGCAAGATCGCAACGAGCATAAACAATATAAGTTTGATGGTACATTATTAAACTATTTGGCAATCGTAAAAGATAACCCAGGTATAGCGGTATTAGCCCATCAACGAATGCAGGAACTACTAATTAAGTCTGGCATCGAAATTATTAAGACAGAGGAAAATCCACGCCTAAAACGGATATATGGCAACGATATCATTAAGCGTTATAGCTTCTTTGTCAATAAGTTTTTTGGTATTGATAAAAGCATTATGAAGATTATGCGCTATTTCCATTCAGCGGCAATGAAAGGGGAAGAATCCCGCCAGGTACTCTATCTGGTTGGACCAGTAGGAGCTGGTAAATCTTCTATCATGGAAGCGTTAAAGCAGGCGCTAGAAATGAGCCCACCAATTTATATGTTGAAGGATTGTCCGATGCGCGAAGAACCATTGCATCTCATTCCCAAGCATCTTCGTCCTCAGTTTGAAGAATTACTAGGAGTAACTATCGAAGGGGATTTATGTCCGATATGTCGTTACCGGCTAAAACATGATTTTAATGGTGAATTTGAACGGTTTCCGGTTACAACATCAGAGTTTTCCATCCGCTCACGCAAAGGTATTGGCGTCGTTCCGCCAGTTGACCCTAATAATCAAGATACCTCTGTATTATCAGGTTCTGTCGATATATCCAAATTAGATCTTTATCCGGAAGATGACCCCCGGGTGCTGTCTTTAAATGGCGCTTTTAACGTTGGAAATCGCGGCGTAGTAGAATTTATTGAGGTATTTAAAAATGATGTAGAGTATCTCCATACAATGATTACGGCTACCCAGGAAAAATCAATTCCCTCACCAGGTAAAGGGGCTATGATTTATTTTGATGGCATTATTCTGGCTCACTCTAATGAGGCCGAGTGGAATAAGTTTAAATCAGATCATACCAATGAAGCTATTTTGGACCGGATCGTAAAAGTAGAGGTTCCTTATTGTTTGGAACTTGATGAAGAGGTTAAGATATACCGCAAAGTCTTGAAAAATAGCAGTTTTGACGCGCATATTGCTCCCCATACCATTGAAGTCGCCTCTATGTTTGCTATTTTAACCCGCCTGACACCTTCCTCAAAGGTTGACCCGTTGACTAAACTAAAGATATATAATGGCGAAGAAATCGTGGAAAAAGGATCGACAAAACGAATGGATATTGTTGAACTGCGGGATGAAGCGCCTCGTGAAGGTATGACCGGTATATCTACTCGTTTTATTATGAAAGTCCTTGATAATACACTGTCTGAATCTGAATTTAATTGCATTAACCCAATTGCTGTTATTGAAACTATGGTTAAGGCAACCAAGGAGCTAGCCATTGCCGATGATGAAAAGAAACGCTATCTTGGCTTTTTGCAAGATACAATTAAAAAAGAATATAACAAAATTCTAGAAAAAGAAGTAACCAAAGCGTTTATTCATGGCTACCGGGAACAGGCCGAAAGTTTATTTAACAATTATCTTGATCATGCCGAAGCCTATGTCAATGAGACTAAGCTAAAAGATGTAAATACAGGCGAAGAATTAGAACCTGACATCAAATTTATGCAGTCTATTGAAGAACAAATTGGTATTACCAGCACAGCAGCCCAGGGATTCCGCCAAGATGTTACCTCCTACATGTTTTCAATTATGCGTAGTGGCGGAAAAATTGAATATAAGAGCTATGAACCGTTAAAGGAAGCCATTGAAAAGAAGTTAACTGCTTCGGTTAAAGAGCTTTCGCGGATAATTACCCAGGCAAGAGTACGCGACAAAGAACAGGATACTAAGTATAACACCATGGTAGAAGCCATGAAGGATAATGGATACTGCCAGCATTGTTGTAATGTCGTGCTAAAATATGCCGCCAATAATTTATGGAAAGACTAAGGTGATAGCGGAGGTAACCTATGGCAATTTTTAAAGAAGGTCGTACAGGAGAGTCTGATCGCTCGCAATATGACCGTAAGCGCCACCGTGAACTGGTTGAAGATGCCATCAAGCGTAATTTGGGTGATATTATTGCTGACGAAAGTATTATCGGCCAAAGTAAGAACAAAAAAATAAAGATACCTATTCGCGGTATCAAAGAGTATCAGTTTATTTATGGCAATAATAACAGCGGTACAGCTAGTGGTAATGGCAAAGAAGCACGTGGTCAGGTTATCGGCCGAACTAACAGTCAACAGGAACAAGGGATGGGGCAGGCCGGTAGTGAACAAGGGGAAGAAATTTATGAAACAGAAATTACCATGGATGAAATCGTCAATTATATGTTTGAGGAGGCAAAGCTACCTGAATTGGAGCGTAAAAAATTTGCGGTGCAAGAGACTGAGTATATATTCAAACGCTCTGGATATCAGAGAAAAGGCATTCCTCCGCGGCTGGCTAAAAAACGGACATTAGTGGAAAAGTTCAAACGCCAGCAAGGAATGATTAGAGAAAATCTTTGTAAACAAGTTCATTTTAAAGACGGCCAGCAGGTACGGGAGCGGATACCGTTTCGTGAAGATGATTTGAGATACTTTCGGGTTAAAGAAGATATTCGTCGTCATTCTAATGCGGTGGTTTTTTGCATTATGGACGTGTCAGGCTCAATGGATCAGAGTAAAAAATATTTGGCACGTACCTTCTACTTTTTATTATATCAATTTTTACGCTGGAAGTATGAACAGGTAGAGGTAGTATTTATTGCGCATACCACCGAAGCAAAAGAGGTAAATGAGCGGGAATTTTTCCACCATGGTGAGTCTGGTGGCACAATGATTTCTAGTGGTTATGCTAAAGCCCTAGAGATCATTGAGCAACGCTATAATCCTGATGTATGGAATATTTATGCCTTTCATTGTACCGATGGCGACAACTGGACAGAAGATAATGCACGAACCATTGAGAAGGCCAATGAGTTGGTTTGTGTCAGCAACCTGGTAGGCTATATCGAGATTCTGTCTAATTATAGTTATGGTGTGACCATTCGCCGTCAATTGGAGCAATACATTAAGGCCGAAAACTTCATTATTGCGTCTATGGGGCGAAAAGAAGATGTTTGGCCAGCCCTTAAGCGAATATTGGAAAAAGAAGCAGAACCGGTAATTCATGCTGAGACAGAGGGTGGAGGTGATGGACAATGACGGCAGATTATGGCATGCATGAATTAGAAAAATGGAATGATAAAATTGAAGCACTAATTGCCGGTTCTGGTCTAAATTGCTATGAACAGCAGTTCGAAATTTGTAGCTACGAAGATATGTTATGTTATGAATCGTATGTCGGTATGCCATCTCACTACCCTCACTGGAGTTACGGTAAAGCTTATGAACGGCAAAAAACCTATTACACGTATAACTTAACTGGTTTGCCATATGAGATGGTGATTAACTCTGATCCTTGCATCGCCTATCTCATGCGGGATAATACCTTGCTGTTGCAGATATTGACAATTGCTCATGTGTATGGGCATAATGATTTTTTTAAAAATAATCGGCTGTTTAGAGAAAACACCCGGGCGGAATTGACTGTTGAAATGTTTAAAAGTCATGCCAGCCGGGTGCGGGAATATATTGCTGATCCTAGTATTGGACCAAAACAAGTGGAGCGAATATTGGATGCTGCTCATGCACTCCGATTTCAAGTCAGACGGCAGGGAGAAGGTAAGCCTCTTACTAAGAGTGAATTGGCTAAAGAAGTACCAGATGAGGTGCCAGACCGCTTAAAGTTGGATTTGTTAGGATTTTTGAGTGAGCGGGGTAAGTTGTCTTACTGGGAACGGGATTTAATCAGTATTGTCAGAGAGGAAACTTTTTACTTTTTACCCCAACTTGAAACCAAGATTATGAACGAGGGCTGGGCCAGTTACTGGCATTATTGCCTGCTCCAAGAGCTTACACTGCCGCAAGGCTTGTATTTTGAGTTTCTGCAGCGTCATAATCTTGTTGTCCGGCCATATGAGCGGCAAATTAATCCCTATTTTATCGGTTTTAAAATGTTTGAGTATTTGGATAAAAATTTTGGGCGGGATGAAATATTTAAAATTCGTCAGCAAGAACGGGATCAATCGTTTCTACGGCGGTTTTTGAACCAAGAGTTGTGTGAAGAACTATATTTATTTAACTATAAAATGCGTGGAATAGATATTGTGGTGACAGAGGTAGCTGATGAAGAGGGTTGGAAAATTATTCGTGATGAATTAGCTAATATGGTTGGTTTAGGAATGGTGCCGGAAATTCGCCCACAGGATGTGGAGAATGGGGTATTAGTACTCGAACATATCTATGATGGGCGGGAGTTAGAAATCAATTATGCCAAAGAGACGATTAAATATGTCGCTGAGTTATGGGGAGACCGGGTAGATATAAAGACAAAGCTTAATAATAAAGATAAAATTGTGCGTTGTAACAAAGACAAGTTTGTAGCTGTGTGGGATGTATAGTGAATAGAAAAAACTAGATTGAGACTTCTAGTCTCAATCTAGTTTTTCTATTAAGGGGTATACTCTTTTGCTGTTTCTTCGCCAATAAGCACGCGGTAGACTTCTTCGGCCAGTGCTTGTAGTTCATTTTCTCCAGGCAGGATAACAACTGGGGCAATAAAACTGACGTATTCTGTGAGCTTGGCTGTAAGCTGCTCTGAATAAGCCATACCGCCAGTGAGCATAATATAATCTACTTTACCGCAGACCGGTATGGCGGTCGCACCAATACCCCAGTCTAACCAAGCCGGAGAATACCAAGCAATATCAGGAGTGCACCCGGCAGATAGGGAAACCGTTTTTTCATTCTTTCGGAAATAAATTTCTGAGATGAATAAAAACCAGTGGCGATGCAAAGCATGTGAATTATGCCAATGGCCAAAGGGGTATAGAAGGGGAGCGGGCCCATGAGGGCGGCAGCAAAGGTGCCAACCATAGCATCGGCGCCAACTGCAAATCCAAGAAACACAGCTTCCAGTGAGCTTATAATACCAAGTTTATCGACATCGGCGGTTTCTGGTTTTGCCATGATACTGATAACTAAGCGGCCTATTGAAAAAGTTAGTTTGCGTGCAGTAACTTCGCCATCCATTTCATAGGAGGCAATATCTTTGGTTATGTATTGTTGGAAGAGGCTCCAAAGACCAAGCATAATCAGGAGTAATGCTCCCATGGCAATAGCAACGTCTGTATTGATGAACTGGCCAACAAGATAGGCCATAACCATGGCTATAGCGGTACAAATACCAGCTACAACCCCGACAATACTTAAAGAAGTAAAGGGCATGCGGATATTTTTTAAGCCATAAGCGATGCCGGCTACAAAACCGTCAATACTTACAGCTAAACCGAGTAGTAAAACATAAAAAATGCTCATGAATAGTACGCCTCCTGTTATGATGATAAAACTTTCTTTTCATGTTTAGTATATGGTTAAAGAATAAAATGGGTTACAGGCAGTGTATTCAGATACTTTTATGCTTTTGTCTAACATTTGCAGGATTTTTTTGCATATGTGAGGAAAATATAGTAGAATGTCGAATTATTGAGGTGGTTTTGTGCAAGATGGTTTGGATTTTGGATTAGGTAAGGTTTTACCAATCAAAATTGAGGAAGAAATGAAAAATTCATATATCGACTATGCTATGAGCGTAATTGTTATGAGGGCATTACCTGATGTCCGCGATGGTCTAAAACCAGTTCATCGCCGGATACTTTACGCTATGCACGAGGCTGGGATGGCGGCTAATAAGCCTTACAAAAAATCAGCGCGTATTGTCGGTGAAGTTTTGGGTAAATATCATCCCCATGGTGATAGTTCGGTATATGATGCCATTGTTAGAATGGCGCAAAGTTTTTCTACCCGCTACATGCAGGTTGACGGACACGGCAACTTTGGTTCAGTGGATGGTGACTCGGCGGCAGCCATGCGTTACACGGAAGTGCGAATGTCGCGAATTGCCGAAGAGATGTTGGCTGATATTGAAAAAAACACGGTTGATTTTGTTCCTAACTATGACGAATCATTAAAAGAGCCGGCAGTATTGCCATCTAAGGTACCTAACTTATTAATCAATGGTTCATCCGGTATCGCTGTTGGTATGGCTACTAATATTCCTCCGCACAATCTGGGGGAAGTAGTTGACGGCCTCATTATGATGATTGATAATCCGGATGTGACGATTAATGAATTAATGCTGGCTATTAAAGGCCCAGATTTCCCGACAGGGGCTTTGATCCTTGGACGTGAAGGAATCTGGCAGGCTTATACTACTGGACGGGGCAGTGTCAAAATGCGGGCGCAGGCTAGAATTGAGAATATGTCTAGTGGCAAGCAACGAATAGTAGTTACTGAATTGCCTTATCAGGTAAATAAGGCCAGAATGATTGAAAATATAGCCGGACTTGTCAGGGATAAAACGATTGATGGTATTACTGATCTTAGAGATGAAAGTGATCGCAAAGGTATGCGGGTGGTCATTGAACTCAGACGGGATGCTAATGCAGATGTTGTTTTAAATCAGCTTTATAAACATACACAAATGCAGGATACTTTTGGAGTAAATATGCTGGCCTTGGTAAAAGGGCATCCAAAAGTACTCAACCTGCAGGAAGTTTTGAAGTATTACCTGGAACATCAAAAAGAAGTAATTATCCGCCGTACTAAGTTTGAACTGGATAAAGCACGGGCCAGAGCGCACATTTTAGAAGGTTTAAAAATTGCGCTTGACCACCTGGATGCTGTTATTAGTACAATTAGACAATCACAAACACCGGAAATTGCCAAAAATGCATTAATGGACAAGTTTAGCCTAAGTGAGAAACAATCTCAGGCTATCTTGGATATGCGTCTCCAGCGCTTGACTGGACTTGAACGCGCCAAAATTGAAAACGAATACAAGGACATCTTGGAGACTATCGAATGGTTGGAGGGTGTGCTGTCAGACGAAGGCAAAGTAATGAACATAATTAAAGAAGAACTTTTGGATGTAAAAAAACGTTTTGCTGACGAACGACGTACTGTTATTACCAGCGATGTGTCTAAGATGAATATGGAAGACCTTATTGCTGAAGAAGACATTGTAATTACCTTGACGCACCAAGGCTATATCAAACGTTTGCCTGTTGATACCTATCGCAGTCAGCGCCGGGGCGGTAGAGGTGTACATGGGATGGGAACAAAAGAAGAAGACTTTGTCGAGCATTTATTTGTGGCGACAACACACCACAATCTATTGTTCTTCACCAGCAGGGGGCGGATGTATCGACTAAAAGGATATGAACTGCCGGAGGCCGGGCGTACAGCCAAAGGCACGGCTATCGTCAACCTGCTCCAAGTGGAAAAAGATGAAAAAATCACAGCAGTTATTCCGATCAAAGAGTTTAGCGCCAAACGCTATTTGTTTATGGCTACGCAAAAAGGTACTGTCAAGAAATCCGAGTTGCTCGAATTTGACACTGCCCGAAAAGGCGGTTTAATAGCTATCTCCTTGGATGAGGATGATGATTTGATTGGCGTTAAGCTGACAAATGGTGAATGTGATATCATCATGGGTACTCGGGATGGCAAGGCCATTGTCTTCCATGAAGCTGATGTACGAATTATGGGTAGGACGGCACATGGAGTAAGAGGAATATCTCTAGATAAGGACGACCAGGTAATAGGTATGGATGTCGTTAAAAGAGACGGCGAAGTGCTGACAATAACCTCAGAAGGCTATGGCAAACGGACCAACGCGAACGATTACCGGATAACAGGACGCGGTGGCAAAGGTGTTATCAATATTAAACCCAATTCAGCGGAAAAAATCGGGTATGTTGTTGGTATAAAAATTGTTAAACCAGGGCAAGAACTTATGCTGATTACTAGTGAGGGTATTGTTATCCGGATGGAGATTGATACCATATCAGTGACAAGCCGTAGCACGCAGGGTGTGAAAGTTATGCGTACAGATGCGGAGGATCAAGTTGTTGCTTTGGCGGTTGTTGAAAATAAAGCGAATAATGATTAAACGACAAATAGAGTAAAGCTAAAATAAATAGACATGGCTTACGCTATTGCCACAGGCTCGGCGTAAGCCATGTTTACTTTATAGTAAGAAATTTTCAATAAAAACAGTTATGTCACCAAAAATGATATTGACATAAATAAGCTAGGCATGATAAGATAGGCAAGTCGGTTTTAGGCGAGGCAGTATAGCTAAGCATGAATAATGACAGCAATAAATACCAAAAATAAAAATGTTGACGCGGTGAAATAAACGTGGTAACATATATAAATGTCGGCTCGGTAAGGATGCGAACGGCAAAACGTTCCCTGAAAACTGAACAATGTAAGAAATGCATCAAAAAGCCAGATGTGCGGTTGTATGTCGCTTGCGACATATAAAACCAAAAACAATTTCTATTTAATTGATTTATAGAGCCAACAAATGGCTTCAATAATATTTTATTGGAGAGTTTGATCCTGGCTCAGGACGAACGCTGGCGGCGTGCCTAACACATGCAAGTCGAACGGGGAGTTAGTAATAACTCCTAGTGGCGAACGGGTGAGTAACGCGTAGACAACCTGCCTCTAAATTGGGGACAACACCGCGAAAGTGGTGCTAATACCGAATGTGGTATCTTAGTCGCATGACTAAGATAAGAAAGGTGGCCTCTGAATATGCTACCGCTTAGAGATGGGTCTGCGTCTGATTAGCTAGTTGGTGAGGTAACGGCTCACCAAGGCTTCGATCAGTAGCCGGTCTGAGAGGATGAACGGCCACACTGGGACTGAGACACGGCCCAGACTCCTACGGGAGGCAGCAGTGGGGAATCTTCCGCAATGGACGAAAGTCTGACGGAGCAACGCCGCGTGAGTGAAGAAGGTCTTCGGATTGTAAAGCTCTGTCGTTTGGGACGAACGTGTTCTATGTGAATAATGTAGAGCAATGACGGTACCAAAGGAGGAAGCCACGGCTAACTACGTGCCAGCAGCCGCGGTAATACGTAGGTGGCAAGCGTTGTCCGGAATTATTGGGCGTAAAGGGCGTGTAGGTGGATTTTTAAGTCGTGTGTCTAAGTGCGGGGCTCAACCCCGTATAGGCGCAGGAAACTGGAAATCTTGAGTGCAGGAGAGGAAAGTGGAATTCCCAGTGTAGCGGTGAAATGCGTAGATATTGGGAGGAACACCAGTGGCGAAGGCGACTTTCTGGACTGTGTCTGACACTGAGGCGCGAAAGCCAGGGGAGCGAACGGGATTAGATACCCCGGTAGTCCTGGCCGTAAACGATGGGTACTAGGTGTAGAGGGTATCGACCCCTTCTGTGCCGCAAGCTAACGCAATAAGTACCCCGCCTGGGGAGTACTACCGCAAGGTTGAAACTCAAAGGAATTGACGGGGGCCCGCACAAGCGGTGGAGTATGTGGTTTAATTCGACGCAACGCGAAGAACCTTACCAGGACTTGACATTGAGTGAAAAGCTAAGAGATTAGTTCCTATCCTTCGGGATACACGAAAACAGGTGGTGCATGGCTGTCGTCAGCTCGTGTCGTGAGATGTTGGGTTAAGTCCCGCAACGAGCGCAACCCTTATCCTTTGTTGCCAGCGCGTAAAGGCGGGAACTCAAGGGAGACTGCCGCAGACAATGCGGAGGAAGGCGGGGATGACGTCAAGTCATCATGCCCCTTATGTCCTGGGCTACACACGTACTACAATGGGCTTAAACAAAGCGAAGCAAGCCCGCGAGGGTAAGCCAAACGCATAAACAAGCTCTCAGTTCGGATCGGAGGCTGCAACTCGCCTCCGTGAAGTCGGAATCGCTAGTAATCGCAGGTCAGCATACTGCGGTGAATACGTTCCCGGGCCTTGTACACACCGCCCGTCACACCACGAAAGTTGACAACACCCGAAGCCGGTGGGGTAACCAGCAATGGAACTAGCCGTCTAAGGTGGGGCCGATGATTGGGGTGAAGTCGTAACAAGGTAGCCGTATCGGAAGGTGCGGCTGGATCACCTCCTTTCTAGGGAGAACCGTTCAGCGTAACAACTGAACTAACTTCTAGGTCGGTACATCTTGGCAGATGAACACTCTTACATTGTTTAGTTTTGAGGGAATGC
>NZ_CM170492.1:5052500-5057500 GCF_057319775.1 Sporomusa sp. 246TCP1
GATAGCTAGTAAAGTAAATAAACAGAAACCTTCCAAGAAAAATAAAAACAAGAGAAAAAGATAGTGCAAGGATTTGAAGATATTTTGTTGAATACTTAATACAGTGTTAATTGTCCGGCTACTTAAAAAGGAAAAATGTCCGTGACAGACAACAGGTGTTCATATCAGAAAGGAGATAAATTCATGATTTTAAAAAGTGATATTGTTAAAAAAGGATCAACCCGGGCGGCGCATCGCTCTTTGTTCTATGCCATGGGCTATACTCCACAAGAACTAGAAAAACCAATGATTGGCGTTGTTAATGCTTTTAATGAAATAATTCCTGGACATATGCATCTTAAAGATGTAGCTGAAGCCGTAAAAATGGGTGTAGCTGCAGGTGGTGGCATGCCGGTAGAATTTCCGGCTATTGGTATTTGTGATGGTATTGCTATGGGGCATGATGGCATGAAATACCCATTGCCTAGCCGCGAGCTTATTGCTGACTCGGTTGAAGCCATGGCAATCGGTCATGGTTTTGATGGACTTGTACTCATTCCTAATTGTGACAAAATTGTACCAGGTATGCTTATGGCTGCTGCCAGAATCAACATCCCTTGTATTGTAATGAGTGGTGGTCCGATGATGGCTGGACGCTATCAGGGCCGGGATATTAGCGTCAGCACGATGTTTGAGGCTGCAGGGCTTTTTGAAGCAGGGAAAATAACAGCACCGGAAATGGACCAAATGGAAAAATCGGCGTGTCCTGGATGTGGTTCCTGTGCAGGGCTGTTTACGGCTAATACTATGAACTGTATGGCTGAAGCATTAGGGGTAGCATTACCTGGAAACGGGACAATTCCTGCAGTAAACTTTGGAGCGCGCCGCATGCTGGCAAAACAAGCTGGTTCAATTATTGTTGATTTAGTTAAACGTAATGTTAAGGCCCGTGATATTTTGACCCGACAGGCTTTTGAGAATGCCATGACTGTTGATATGGGTATCGGTGGCTCGTCCAACACAGTATTACATCTTACAGCCATTGCTCGTGAGGCCGGAATTGAATTGCCGTTGCATTTGTTTGATGAAATTAGTGCTAAGACACCTTATATAACCAAGTTAAGTCCGAGCGGAACTCAGCATATTCAAGACCTTAACGAAGCCGGTGGTATTTCTGCAGTAATGAAAGAACTTTCTAAGCTTGGGCGCATTCATACTGAGGCTTTAACAGTAACCGGTACTGTCAGTGATCGGATTAAAGATGTTGCTACTTTGCGCCCGGAAGTAATCAAAACAGTTGAGTCCCCCTATCGCAAGACTGGTGGTATCGCTATTCTTAATGGTAATTTAGCTCCTGATGGTGCAGTGGTAAAAGAAAGCGCTGTGAAAGAAGATATGCTTGTCTTTGAAGGTATTGCCCGTGTATTTAATTCCGAGGAAGAGGCTATTGAAGCTATTATCGGTAAAAAAATTAAAGATGGTAATGTAGTTATTATTCGCTATGAAGGTCCAAAAGGCGGCCCGGGAATGAAGGAGATGCTAAACCCGACAGCCATAATTGTTGGTATGGGTCTTAAGGTGGCATTATTAACTGACGGGCGTTTCAGCGGTGCTACACAAGGCGCATGTATTGGTCACATTTCCCCGGAAGCTATGGAGGGGGGGCCAATTGCCCTCGTGGAGGAAGGCGATATGATTAGTATTGATATTCCGGGGCGTAAGCTTGAGATCAAAGTAAGTGATGAAGACATGGCAAACCGGAAAGCAGCCTGGGTTCAACCAAAGCCTAAGGTAACTAATGGCTATCTTGCCAGATATGCTAAGTTAGTGACTTCAGCAAATACGGGTGCTGTGCTAAAATAAATAGTAGATCTTGGTCATTGAACAGTCCGGTCGCGGACTGTTCTTTTATATGGGTGTTAAATATATATTAACAAACAGAATTTTCAGTATTGAGTGAATAATTATTGACAAGTTAGGATATGGTGTGCTACGATAAAAAAACAATAGATTTACCTTTTTTACCATCTCTCTATAGAAAAAAAGATGGACAGAAGTATTGACACCAATAAGCAATGCATGATAAGATAGGCAAGTCGGTTCAAGCGAGGCATATAGCTAAGCCAAGAATAATGACAGAAAGAAATACTAAGAATAAAGATATTGACACGGTGAAATAAACGTGATAATATATAAAAGCTGTCGCCGCAATGCGAACGACAAAACGTTCCCTGAAAACTGAACAATGTAAGAAATGCATCAAAAAGCCAGATGTGCGGTTGTATGTCACTTGCGACATATAAAACCAAAAACAATTTCTATTTAATTGATTTATAGAGCCAACAAATGGCTTCAATAATATTTTATTGGAGAGTTTGATCCTGGCTCAGGACGAACGCTGGCGGCGTGCCTAACACATGCAAGTCGAACGGGGAGTTAGTAATAACTCCTAGTGGCGAACGGGTGAGTAACGCGTAGACAACCTGCCTCTAAATTGGGGACAACACCGCGAAAGTGGTGCTAATACCGAATGTGGTATCTTAGTCGCATGACTAAGATAAGAAAGGTGGCCTCTGAATATGCTACCGCTTAGAGATGGGTCTGCGTCTGATTAGCTAGTTGGTGAGGTAACGGCTCACCAAGGCTTCGATCAGTAGCCGGTCTGAGAGGATGAACGGCCACACTGGGACTGAGACACGGCCCAGACTCCTACGGGAGGCAGCAGTGGGGAATCTTCCGCAATGGACGAAAGTCTGACGGAGCAACGCCGCGTGAGTGAAGAAGGTCTTCGGATTGTAAAGCTCTGTCGTTTGGGACGAACGTGTTCTATGTGAATAATGTAGAGCAATGACGGTACCAAAGGAGGAAGCCACGGCTAACTACGTGCCAGCAGCCGCGGTAATACGTAGGTGGCAAGCGTTGTCCGGAATTATTGGGCGTAAAGGGCGTGTAGGTGGATTTTTAAGTCGTGTGTCTAAGTGCGGGGCTCAACCCCGTATAGGCGCAGGAAACTGGAAATCTTGAGTGCAGGAGAGGAAAGTGGAATTCCCAGTGTAGCGGTGAAATGCGTAGATATTGGGAGGAACACCAGTGGCGAAGGCGACTTTCTGGACTGTGTCTGACACTGAGGCGCGAAAGCCAGGGGAGCGAACGGGATTAGATACCCCGGTAGTCCTGGCCGTAAACGATGGGTACTAGGTGTAGAGGGTATCGACCCCTTCTGTGCCGCAAGCTAACGCAATAAGTACCCCGCCTGGGGAGTACTACCGCAAGGTTGAAACTCAAAGGAATTGACGGGGGCCCGCACAAGCGGTGGAGTATGTGGTTTAATTCGACGCAACGCGAAGAACCTTACCAGGACTTGACATTGAGTGAAAAGCTAAGAGATTAGTTCCTATCCTTCGGGATACACGAAAACAGGTGGTGCATGGCTGTCGTCAGCTCGTGTCGTGAGATGTTGGGTTAAGTCCCGCAACGAGCGCAACCCTTATCCTTTGTTGCCAGCGCGTAAAGGCGGGAACTCAAGGGAGACTGCCGCAGACAATGCGGAGGAAGGCGGGGATGACGTCAAGTCATCATGCCCCTTATGTCCTGGGCTACACACGTACTACAATGGGCTTAAACAAAGCGAAGCAAGCCCGCGAGGGTAAGCCAAACGCATAAACAAGCTCTCAGTTCGGATCGGAGGCTGCAACTCGCCTCCGTGAAGTCGGAATCGCTAGTAATCGCAGGTCAGCATACTGCGGTGAATACGTTCCCGGGCCTTGTACACACCGCCCGTCACACCACGAAAGTTGACAACACCCGAAGCCGGTGGGGTAACCAGCAATGGAACTAGCCGTCTAAGGTGGGGCCGATGATTGGGGTGAAGTCGTAACAAGGTAGCCGTATCGGAAGGTGCGGCTGGATCACCTCCTTTCTAGGGAGAACCGTTCAGCGTAACAACTGAACTAACTTCTAGGTCGGTACATCTTGGCAGATGAACACTCTTACATTGTTTAGTTTTGAGGGAATGCAAGTTACCAAAAATTACTTGTTGAAAAACACGAGTAAGTATGATAACATTAGTATTCCTGAAAACAAAATATCCAGTGACGATAGCTGTGGGGTTCCATCTGTTCCCATACCGAACACAGTAATTAAGCCCACAAACGCCGAAGGTACTTGGTTGGAAACGGCCTGGGAGATTAGGAAGTTGCTGGTTTTGGAACGAAAGTTGCCAGAACTTACTTGTTGAAAAATACAAGTGGTTCTGATAATATAGATGTTCCACTGTTCCTTGAAAACTGCACAGAAGAAAGCAAAGTAAAATTACCTCTCATATGCAAATATGTGAAGTAACTTAACGAAGCGCAATTAGGACGAACTGAAGGCAAAATATTTCGGCATAGTAAAATATAGCCGAGAGACTGGCTAGAAATGGACAGATGCTAGGCGCAGCGAGCACCGGAGCGGAGGCGTACAAGTTGTACGTTGAGCACCGGAGCACAGTAGCAACAACGCAGATGGCCGTTTATAGACAGTCGACAAAGTAGTAGCAACAAGACTAAATAAGTCAAGTTATTAAGGGCATACGGCGGATGCCTAGGCGCCAAGAGCCGACGAAGGACGGGGTAAGCTCCGATATGCCAGGAAGAGCTGCAAGCAAGCTTTGACTCCTGGATTTCCGAATGGGGGAACCCGGCGGTGGTAATGCACCGTCACCTAACGTAAGTTAGGAGGGCACCCGGGGAACTGAAACATCTAAGTACCCGGAGGAAAAGTAATCAATTGAGATTCCCTAAGTAGCGGCGAGCGAACGGGGAAGAGCCCAAACCAAATCACTTCGGTGATTTGGGGTTGAGGACTGACAACAATCAAACCAGGCTTAGTCGAACTACCTGGAAAGGTAGGCCACAGAAGGTAACAGCCCTGTAAGCGAAAAGCAGAGTTTGAGGGTCAGAATCCAGAGTACCACGGGACACGAGGAACCCTGTGGGAAGCAGGGGGACCACCCTCCAAGGCAAAATACTCCTTGGCGA
>NZ_CM170492.1:5060000-5535000 GCF_057319775.1 Sporomusa sp. 246TCP1
AGATAACGAACTAATAGATTAATCCTAATGCGCAGTCTTTCTTCTGTGAAGTTTTCAGGGAATAAAAATAATGTATTGCCTTAGACTGTTCAGAACGTGACATATGCTAGGCGGAGTGAGGACGTACCCGGAGTCGTACTGGAAAGTACGTCGGAGGGAACGCCCGGAGCGACAACGACGCAGATGGTGCGTTATCAACAGTCGTAACATATCCAGTGACGATAGCTGTGGGGCTCCACCTGTTCCCATACCGAACACAGTAGTTAAGCCCACAAACGCCAAAGGTACTTGGTTGGAAACGGCCTGGGAGATTAGGAAGTTGCTGGTTGAAAAAACACCTACTAACTGTTGTAGGTGTTTTTTGTTTTTCCGAAAAGATTGGACTGCTGCTCAGAGTGGATGCCAGGTGGAGTGAGGTCGCCATAGTCAAAATAGAAGTATGACTATGGGATAAGTGATAACCAAGCGAGGGAGAGCTGTAAGCATAATAACTTACATTTTTTGCTTGACAGCATTTAGGCCCTGTGCTACTATGCTAATATAGTCCATGAATTGAATACCGTATTTTTCATCAAGAGTTGGCTGAGGGACTGGCCCTATGAAGCCGCGGCAACCATCGCATATGCATTTGCATTGGCGGAACGGTGCCAATTCCTGCAGAAGCCCGCAAGGGACTGGCAGATGAAGAATAGCATAGTTAGTTAATTATGCCTCTTCTTCTGTGAAGAGGTTTTTTTATTGTCTGAAATTAAAGGAGGAACTTATATAAAAATGATTATATTAACTGGATTACAAAAAATATATCATGGAGGAACAGGTACTGTAAAGGCACTTGACAATGTATTTCTTGAAATCGAACAGGGTGAAATTTTTGGCATAATTGGTAAGAGCGGTGCAGGGAAAAGCACGCTAATTCGCTGTATCAATCTGCTGGAACGCCCTACTGCTGGCCGGGTATTGGTTGATGGTCAAGATATGACTAGTTTATCTGAAGCTGAGTTACGAGAGGCACGTAAAAGCATGGGTATGATTTTTCAGCACTTTAATTTGCTTTCATCTCGTACTGTACTTGAAAATGTTGCTTTCCCGCTGGAGATAGCTGGTATCAGCCGTGCTGAAAGAGAGGAGAAAGCATTACCCTTATTAGAATTGGTTGGCCTGACAGACAAGAAAGATGTTTATCCGGCTCAACTTAGTGGTGGACAGAAACAGCGAGTGGGTATTGCCAGGGCATTAGCCAGTCAACCTAAAGTTCTCTTATGTGATGAGGCAACTTCGGCGCTTGATCCGCAGACTACGGAATCCATTTTGGCGCTTTTGAAAGATATAAATATAAAGTTGGGTCTGACTATTGTTTTAATAACACACGAGATGCATGTTATTAAGGCAATTTGTGACAGAGTTGCTGTTATTGAAGGTGGACAGTTGGTTGAGACTGGTAAAGTATTTGATGTATTTACTAATCCGCAATCAGCAACTGCACAGGATTTCATTAAAGCAGTAGTAAATAACAAAGTTCCAGATACATTAGTAGCCTTATTGTCAGATATCCCAGTGGCTGGTGGAAATCTCGTTGTGAGGTTATCTTTCTTCGGGCACGCAACCAATGAGCCAGTTATAGCTGGACTTATTCGTCGGTTTGCTGTAGATGTAAATATTATTTCGGGAAATATTGATCATCTGCAGAACACTCCTTATGGCACGCTCTTGATTGAGCTATCTGGTAAGGATGAAGATATCCAAAATGCACTAATTTACTTGCAGGATCTAGATTTAAGAACAGAGGTGATTGGTTATGTCGCAAGACATGCTCATGTTGCTGGTTGAGGGACTAGGAGAAACTTTTTATATGGTAGCTGTTTCATCGCTGGTTTCAGCACTTTTTGGGATTCCCTTAGGAGTTATCCTAGTGACAACCGGTAAAGGTCATATCAAGGAAAATCTTTTATTTAATCAAACGTTGGGCGCCATTGTGAATGCTGCTAGGTCAACCCCCTTTATTATTCTGATGGTAGCTATAATTCCTTTTACCCGCATTATTGTGGGTACATCTATCGGCACAAATGCCGCCATTGTGCCGCTTACTATTGCTGCTATTCCGTTTCTCGCCCGGGTTGTTGAGTCGGCAATTAAGGAAGTGGATGCCGGTTTAATTGAGGCTGCACAGTCGATGGGAGCATCACCTAGCCAGATTATTTTAAAAGTACTTATTCCAGAATCTATGCCTTCTATTGTGCTTGGAATAACGCTGACAGTAATTAGTCTCATCGGCTACTCTGCCATGGCAGGTGCTATAGGTGGCGGTGGATTAGGTGATTTGGCCATCCGCTATGGCTATCAACGCTTCCGCGTTGATGTTATGTTGACTACAGTAATCATTCTAATTGCAATGGTGCAGATCGTGCAGTCTAGTGGTGATTATTTTGCTCACAAGCTTAATAAAAGGTAATACATATGATACGTAAAAGGAGTAGCAATACCATGCGAATTTTACATACAGCCGACTGGCATTTTGGCAAGTCTATTGAGGGGCGAGACAGAATGCCTGAACAAGTGGCATTTGTGGAAGAGCTGTGCACTATTTGTACAGAGGAACAAGTTGACTTGGTGTTGGTGGCTGGTGATGTATTTCAAAGTTCTAATCCTAGTGCCGCTGCGGAGGAGCTTTTTTACTATGCCGTGGACAAGTTAGCCAATAATGGCAAACGTGGTGTAGTCATTGTGGCTGGCAACCATGATAATCCTGACAGATTGTGTGCTGTGTCGCCGCTGGCTGGACGATTAGGTATTACGTTAGCTGGTCTCCCTAAAGATGGGCTTGGTCCCACTATTCCGGTGGCTGGAAGGGTGCATCGGGTAAATGGTGGACCGGCCTGGTTGGAATTGGCTGTGCCGGGAGTTGATCATACGGCTATTATTGCGGCTTTGGCATATCCGTCAGAGGGACGGCTCAAAGAGGTTTTATCGCAGTCGATGGAGGATAAAGATTTACGTCAAGGATATAATGACCGGTTGGCGGGCTTGTTTAGCCAACTAAATACTAAGTATCGGTCAGATACTGTAAATTTGGTTGTAAGTCATTTATATGTGCGCGGTGGGCTTGAGTCTGATTCGGAACAACAGATTCAAATCGGGGGGGCTTATGCTGTTGACCCATTGGTATTTCCGGCTGATGCCCAGTATATTGCACTTGGTCATCTTCATCGACCGCAATATGTAGGCTCTACAGCAGCTCCTTGCCGTTATGCCGGTTCGCCACTAGTTTACAGTTTTTCCGAGATTGGATATGCCAAGTCAGTAACTCTTGCTGATATTAAACCAGGTAAGATGGCAGTTATTCGCGAGGTGCATGTGACCTCAGGTAAGCCACTAGCTAGATGGCGGGCAACCGGTGGTCTGGCTCAGGTGCGAGAATGGGTAGCAGCCGGGCGGGATAAAGATGCCTGGATAGAAGTTGAATTGGAGATGAACAAGGCCTTGACTTTGGAGGAGATTCATGAGCTTAGGGGCTTGCACTCTGGCTTTGTTACTATCAGGCCGGTATTTAATTCCCCCGAGGGAGAATCTGACAAAAAGCCGGTACGGCTTAACAGCCTGCCGCTCAATGAATTGTTTATCCGGTTTTATAAGCAGCAAAATGGTGGGCTTTTGCCTGATGATAACCTTGTGGAGCTATTTCTGGACATAAGCCAGAGTCTTATACAGGAGGAACAGACGGCTGAGTCGGGGTTAGCTGGGGAGGGGCAAGCATGAAACCGATAACTCTCAAAATTGCTGGTCTCCACAGCTTCCGCGAGGAGCAGGAGATTCCTTTTGAACAGCTATGTGAGCTTGGTGTATTTGGGATTTTTGGACCGACAGGCAGTGGTAAATCGTCGATACTTGATGCCATGACCTTGGCATTATATGGAGCTGTAGTTAGAGCTGGACGGCGGACGCAGGGTATATTAAATCACGCAGAAAAGCAGGTTAAAGTAGCCTTTACCTTTGCCTTAGGGCAGGGCGGCGAGCGGCGCCTTTATCGGGTCGAACGCCGATATACCCGTAAAGATCAGGTTGCGGTGTCCAACACCTACAGCCGTCTGGTGTCAATAATGAATGAGCAGGAAGAGGTTCTTGCCGACAAGGACCGTGAAGTTACAGACCAGGTTACAACCCTGCTTGGATTGCGTGAAGAAGATTTTACTAGGGCTGTGGTGTTGCCACAGGGAAAGTTTGCCGAATTTCTTAATTTAGGTGGCAAGGAACGGCGTGAGATGCTGCAGCGGTTATTTTCGCTGGAACAATACGGCAATGTACTGCTAAATAAGATCAATGAGCAATATAGAATGGTGGAAATAAGCTATATTGAAATAGAAAGTGAACAAAAAGGCCTGGGGGATGCATCTCCGGCAGCTGTTGCTACAGCTCAGGCGGTGTTGACAGTTACTAAGCAAGAGGAAACAGCTGTCTTAAAACAATACCAGGAGGCAGAACAAGGCTATAAGGAAGCCAATGAAGTCTACAACCTGCAAAGCGAATTAAAGAAAAAAGAGACTGAGAAGGCAGTTCACGGCCAGCGTGAAGATGCGGTGAAGCAGCAGGCAGCAGTGCTGGCCGCCGCTGAAAGGGCAGCGCGGATCGCCCCGGCACTGGAGGAGTTTTTAGCCAGTCAAATGGCTGAGCGGGCAGCTGATAAAAATAAAAGGCAAGTGCTGGGGCGGGTTAATGAGCTATCTGAAGATTGCAAGCGGCTAAGTGCTGGCTATATAGCGGCGCAGCAGACCAGGATAAGAAAAGAACCGGAACTGATTGAACGGCGGACAAAATTAGAAGCAGCGGTTAACCTTGAAGCTGAAGTAAATAAATTAGCTACAGAGACAGCTGGATTATCAGAACAACAGCAGGTGTGCCAGCAGGCCTGTCAAGCCGCCAGCCAAGCAGCCGCTGAAAAGGGCTTCCATAGCCATAAGTTAACAGATAGCATTCAAAAGCTGGAGCAGCAGTTACTGTCAGCCACAATCAGCACCAAACAGCGGAGTCAGGTGCAAGTCTGTATGGCGCTGGCGCAGATGGCAAAGCAAAATAGGTTAGCAGCTGATAAGATAAAAAAGGCGGGCGCTGTGCGCAAACAACAGTATGAAGTTACGCGGAGCGCTGCCTACAAGGCGGAAGAACAATTACGTCAAGCTGAAATAAGGCTTAGTGAGCGGGAAACAGCTGAAGCCAAACTGACAGAAGAACAGTTAACTGCTGCGGTGGCTCAGCTTAACCAATTGTTTGCAGGTGAAAAGCAGGCTGCTGCTATGCGGTTAGCAGGTGAGCTAACCGCAGGCAGTCCTTGCCCGGTATGTGGTTCAGTAAGTCACCCTCAACCGGCAGGTGTTGGACAACATGGCGGGGAGATGCGGGATCAGGTTAATTTTGATCAGGAGATTGCGGCTACCAAAGAGCACATTGCTAGACTAACCTTAACGTTGTCTGAAGCAAGTAAAAAAGCAGTTATTGAACGTCAAAGCCTCAATGAGGCTCGTACGGCAGCAGTTGCACTTACCCAGCAGGCAGCTAGTGCTCTGATTGAACTGGATAAAATAAGAGAAGAATATGTTGAGGCGCAGGCGGCAGTTGCCGACGCAGATAACCAGCTTATTGCCGCACTACAGGCTCAAAGTATTGTTGCTTTTTTGTCTAATGAGACCGCTCTTACACAGGTAGTTGAGCTGCAGCAACATATTAGTAAGCAAGATCAATTGGCTGAAAGCTTAGCCAGGCAACTGACAAACTACCGTCAGGAACAGGCAGCTTGTCAAATGGAAATTACTTCTATTCAGCGCACTATTCAAACAGGTGAAGCGGAATTGGCGGCATTGACTGCCAGATTAGAGAGTCTTACTGATCTGGTAGCAACCAAGCGGCAAGAACTTTTTGTGGTTACAGGGCAAATACCAGCAAGCCAACTGCTAGCCCGTACAGCTCAGGCCCTTGAAACTGTTCGTCGTGAGGAACAGGAGGCACAAGCTGCCTATGAGCAAGCGGCTGAGGCGTTTGCTGAAGCCGAACAGGCGCGTGTTAGTGCGGAAACTAGTTGGCAAGAAGCCGTCCTGCGGCGAGAGAAGCTGCAAGTACGTCTAATGGTCAAGCTTAGCGAAGAGGGGTTTGTCGATAGCGAAGCCGTTAAGGGCGCCCTGTTGCCCTTAGAACGTCAGGAGGAATATCGCCAATTGCTTAAGGAGTACGCAGAAACTGAGCAGCGGCTAAGCGCCCAGTGCGAACAACTGGTAGAAACGCTTAGGGGGCGGAGTGTAACTTCGGTTGGGTGGGAGCAGAGCAAACAGGAGTTAATCCAGGCTGAAACGAACAAAAGTGCAGCTATTGAGCGCCGGGTGGAGGCAGATAAGGAGTACCGCGATCTCACAGAAAAATATCAGCGGTGGTCACAGCTTGAGAACAAGCGGCTGGCAATTAAGGTACGCAAAGACGGCTTGCAGGCACTTAAAACGTTGCTGCGGGGTAATGTATTTATTGAGTTCTTGGCACAGGAGCAGATGGGACTTGTGGCCTGGCAGGCATCTGAACGATTAAAAGAGATTACGCAAAATCGATATGCACTGGAAATGAGTTCTGATGGCGGTTTTCTTATTCGTGATGATACTAACGGTGGGGTAAAGCGTCCGGTTAGTACACTGTCAGGCGGAGAAACTTTCCAGGCTTCCCTGGCGTTGGCGTTGGCACTGTCTGCCCAGATTCAGCTTAAAGGCAAATATCCGTTGGAATTCTTTTTTTTAGATGAAGGATTTGGTTCGCTTGATCAACAGGCGCTGGATGTTGCTATGGCAACACTGGAAAAACTGCACATTGAGAGCTTAACCATTGGTATTATCAGCCATGTGGCGGAATTGAAGCAGCGAATGCCGCGCCGTTTGTTAGTTGAGCCGGCAGAACCGGCTGGTCGCGGCAGTCGGGTTAGTATAGAGGAGGCGTAATAACTTTTTCTATGTAGGATAAATTTTTCGTTAAGAATATCTACACAGTGGCTGTCCAGGATAGCAAGCATTGTGTTATAATTTTGATAAAAAATACGAATAGTGTTGAATGGGAGCAAGGGAAAAGGAGATTTGGCACCGGTGTAGGTGCCGAATGTAGTGGGTAGATTTTACATAATACTGGAGAGGCTATATATGAAAAAATATGTATTAATATACAATCCAGTAGCAGGTGATGCTAAGTTTAAGTCTAGACTGGATGAAGTTGTGGAATACTTACAAGTATCTGATGGGATAGTGTTGCCTTTTCGCACCAGATATAAGGAAGATATCCGGCCATTTATCAGACAGATCAAAGAGATCGGCGCTGACGGCTTAATTGTATCTGGTGGTGATGGCACAGTGCATCAGGTAATTAATGCTATGTTGATAGAAAATGTTGATATGCCTGTTGGCATTATTCCCAGCGGAACTTGTAATGATTTTTCCAGCCATATAAGCTGTGATAAGAATTTATCCAAGTGTCTTAGTGCTGTCACCGGCGGGCAGTGGCGAATGGTTGATGTGGGCAAAGTAAATCAAGAATATTTTCTAAATGTTGCCAGTGCGGGACTGCTTACTTCGGTAGCCCATAGTGTGGACGCTTCTCTTAAAAATACTGTTGGGCGGCTGGCATATTATTTTAAAGGCTTAGGACAATTGCCTAACTTCCAGTCACTGCATGTGAAAATAACGGCAGATGGCCGGGTAATTGATGGTAATATTTTACTATTTTTAGTGATGAATAGTGGCATAGTGGGCAGCTTTCCCTCGTTGGCTCCGGAGGCCAGAATTGATGATGGTAAACTGGACTTATTGATTATTAATAAATGTAGTATTTCAGAGCTTATGGGTTTGTTTGTCAGTATGTTTTCCGGACGGCATATATTAAGCAAGCATATCCGGAAATTACAGGCCAAAGAGTTGTATATTGAATGTGATGAACCTGTAGAAAGCGACCTGGATGGTGAACAAGGGCCGCTGCTGCCCTTGACTATTTCTACGGTTACGAAAAAACTGAAGGTATTTCAACTGTCCTGAACGAAAGGTGTACGCTTTATCATCAAGAGTTAGGCTATATACTAAAAGGGGGACTACTATGCGTTCAACAACATTGTGCTTTCCCATTCAAGGTAATCCGGCCCAGCAAATCTTGCTTGGAATGAAAAAGACGGGGTTTGGCCGGGGTAAATACAATGGTTTTGGCGGTAAACTGGAAGCTGGCGAGACGCCGCTGGGCTGTGTG
Source organism: Sporomusa sp. 246TCP1 (assembly GCF_057319775.1). Lineage (NCBI taxonomy): Bacteria > Bacillati > Bacillota > Negativicutes > Selenomonadales > Sporomusaceae > Sporomusa > Sporomusa sp. 246TCP1. The sequence goes on from NZ_CM170492.1 coordinate 5,068,248, forward strand.
GTGCGCGAGTTGGCCGAAGAGTGCGGTATTGTTGCTGAGGAGGCTGATCTCAGGCCAGCGGGAGAGTTGCTGTTTATTTTTCCTGCCAATCCGGATCTTAATCATGATGTGCATTTGTATGTACTGCATAAGTGGCAGGGTGAGCCACAGGAAATGCAAGAAATGAAGCCAGTGTGGTTTGATGTTGCTGAGATACCTTATGCTGAGATGTGGGCAGATGACTGCTACTGGTTACCAGCTGTGCTTAAAGGAAAAAAAGTTAATGGCAAGGTGGTTTTTTCTGATAATAATGAGGCTGTGGATGGTATTACCATCCGCACCGAATAGCTATATAGCAAAAAGTAATTGACAGACAGTATGAGGGTTTGCTATACTTTGCTATAAATATATAATGATATTGTCGATGACCAGAAAGAGTACATATGTCAGAGAGCCACAGAGAGCCAACACTAGTGGGAGTTTGGCGCTGCTCAGCATATCGAATGGGCCTGGGAGATACAGTCTGAGCCGGCATAGCCGGGGTAGGCGCTGTCGGGATTTTTCCGCCGTTACCAGGAAGCAGGTATCAGATTTTTTTCTCGTACCTAGTAAGCCGGGCCGGTTTATCAGGCCAATTAGGGTGGCACCACGGGTTTAATGATACCCCGTCCCTTAAGTCATACAATTAAGTAGGTATGATTTGAGGGATGGGGTTTTTTGCTATATTTTGTGGCGTATATTCTAGAAATGCAGATAAGCCGCCATCTGCGTTGTTGCTCCTGCGGGCTTCACTCCAGCGTACGCCCGGTACGCTTGCGTTCCAGTCCTCGGAGAAGCTTAGCAACTGACGACTTCTCGGCAATTCCGGCAGTTCATTATTATAAAAAAACAATATAACCAAGAAGGAGTACGTTATGATGGCTGTGAATTTTGAACATTTTTCTTACGCTTATCCGAACAGTGATGTGGTTCTTGATGATATTACTCTGGATATTCCCCGGGGTTCTTTTACCGTTATTACCGGGCCCAGCGGGGCAGGCAAAACTAGTTTGGCACTGGCGGTTGCCGGTGTGGTGCCCCATTATTTTGGCGGGCGGCAGGGAGGCTCTGTGCAGGTTGGTGGCGTTATCGCCGCGCAAAGCAGTATGGGCGAGCTGGCTAAGCAAGTAGGCACTGTATTGGCTGATTACGAAAGTCAGTTGGTGGCATTAACGGTAGCAGAAGAAGTAGCATTTGGTCTGGAGACTTCCTGCTTCGGCCGGAGTGAGATTGCCGAGCGGGTTAATCAGGCGCTGGCGCTGGTGGGGTTGGCTGGGTTAGAGGATCGCGAAGTGGCCGGGTTGTCAGGCGGTCAGAAGCAGCGGTTGGCGATTGCCGCTGTGCTTGTTACCGCTCCAGAGATACTGGTTCTTGATGAACCAGCTTCGGCGCTTGACCCGGAAGGAGCAGCCGGGATTTATGAACTATTATATAAGCTTAATTGCCAGGGGAAAACAATAATTGTTGTGGAACATCAACTGGCGCGCGTATTACCTTATGCCAGCCAGGTTGTTGTTTTGCAGGCAGGTCACCTGCAATTCGCAGGTGACCTGGGACAGACGCTAGCATTTATGTGGGAGCAACCTGCGCTTAGGTTGGGCGTACCGCCATTGTGGGCCATTAAACTGACCCTTGAAGAACAGACCGGACTAACCTTAACTGCTTGGAAAAGTGAAGACGAAGCAGCCGTAGAACTGAACAAACTGATGCGAACGTGTGCAGAAGGAGTGGCCAAAAGTGCCTGAAACACTTTTAGAGATACAAAAATTAGTTTTTACCTATAAAAATGCCGAACAAACGCTGGCTGAGGTGGACTTTGCCGTCAAAGTCGGTGAATTTGTAGCAGTAGTTGGGCGCAACGGCAGTGGCAAGACAACACTTACCCGTTTGGCGATGTCATTGATAAAGCCGGCCAGTGGTAAAATTACCTTTCAGGGGCAAAACACGGCAGCCTTGACACCTGCTGATATGGCCCGCAGTATTGGTTATGTTTTTCAAAACCCTGATAGGCAAATTTTTCATGATACTGTTGCCAAGGAAGTAGCTTATGGTCCGCAGCAGCTTGGCCTTGCTCCTGAGGAACTGAGCCAATCGGTGGCATGGGCGCTTAGGATGACCGGTCTGACTGAATTGGCCGGTAGTTTTCCTCGTTTGCTCAGCCGGGGACAAAAGCAAAAAGTAGCCATTGCGTCAGCCATTGCTATGCAGCCTAAAATGCTCATTCTGGATGAGCCTACCAGCGGGCAGGACCCTTGGGAGGGACATAACTTGATGGAGCTGTTAGGCAGCTTAAATCAACAAGGTATTACCATAATTCTGGTTACCCATGACATGGAGCTTATTGCCAAATATGCGACTAGGGTTGTGGTGCTTGATCGAGGGCATAAAGTATTTGATGGTACGCCGTTAGAATTGTTTTCTGGTGGTCGCGATATCGCTGCCTGGGGTTTACTGCCGCCAACTGCTGTTGGGCTTGGTCAGCAGTTGGCTGGCGTAAATGCACAAAATGCGGCTGAGTTAGTCAATCAGGTTATGTCAACAATTAAAGAGAGGGGTGAAGACTATGCCTAAACTTGCGCCGCTCACCAAACTGATTTTTACAGCTGTCGTATCAGTATGGGCGTTACTCATTCCTACGCTAACAGGCCAAATTACATTGGTTGTTGGTCAATTGCTGCTACTGGGCCTTTATCGCCCCTTAGGTAAGCATTGGCAGGCAGTTAGTGGATTGGCTCTATTTGCCGGCCTGTTGGTAGCTATTCAGTATGTGTTTGGCAGTAGCCTGGAGTTTTCAATGATGTCCGGCTTCAAGATGCTTGCGATGTCGCTAGTCTTTGTTTTTATGTTAGCTACCACCCGGTTGCAGGATTTGACGGCTGCGCTGGTTAGTCAGTGCCGGATACCTTATGAATATGCTTTTATGTTTACTTCAGCATTACGTTTTGTGCCTGATTTCCTTGAAGAGAGCAAGGCCGTGCGCGAAGCGCAGGCTTGTCGCGGTTATGTTTTTCGCGGTAATCCGGTAAAACGGCTCATGGATTATATAGCCATTGTTGAGCCATTGGTTTTACGGGCCATTTCCCGGTCGGAAACTATGGCCATGAGCCTGGAACTGCGGGGGTTTGGCCGCAAGGGACGACGGCAGTTTACTGCCGATGTAGCCCTCAGCCGCCCTGATTATGCCGCTATGTTGTTTATGCTGCTGCTGACGATTGGTTTGATGATTGTACGATAAATTGAGATAGTTGTTGCCACAAGCGGCAGCAACTATTTTTTGTAAGGACATGAAGGAAAAATGTACATGTAGCAGAATATAATACCAAATATCAATCATTAATGATTGCATTGACCCCGTTATTTTGGGGAATAATTTTAAAACTGCTAATTTATTCAAACAGGAGAGGAGTTTTCAGCAATGGCCCTGATTAACGAAAATTATCTTAAATTGCAAGGAAGCTATTTATTTGCTGAAATAGCACGACGTATAACCAAATTCAAGGAAGATAATCCCAGTGCCGATGTTATCAGACTCGGAATTGGCGATGTTACCCGACCGCTGCCTGAGGCTGTAATTAGGGGGCTGCACACGGCCGTTGATGAAATGGCTGATGTTAAGACCTTCCGCGGCTATGGCCCTGAGCAAGGCTATCAGTTTCTTATTGAGAAAATCATTGCTACTGATTATCAATCACTGGGCGTCAGCCTGGATGTGGATGAGCTATTTGTCAGTGACGGTTCCAAAAGTGATGTCGGTAATATTCAGGAAATCTTCGGCGTGAACAACAGAGTAGCTATTACTGATCCCGTATATCCGGTTTACCTGGATACTAATGTTATGGCTGGACGCACGGGTGACTTGGTCAATGGTAAATTCGCCGGTGTGACCTACTTGACTTGTAATGCCGAAAACAATTTTACCCCAGCGTTACCGGAGGAGAAGGTAGACATTATTTATCTTTGTTTCCCCAATAATCCCACAGGCACGACGCTGCCTAAGGAAGAACTAAAAAAATGGGTGGACTATGCTAAAGCTAATGGGGCTATTATTCTCTATGATGCCGCTTATGAAGCCTACATCCAGGAACCAGGCATTCCCCATAGTATTTATGAAATTGAAGGCGCAAAAGAGGTGGCTATTGAATTTAGAACCTTCTCCAAAAACGCCGGTTTTACCGGCACGCGTTGTGCTTTTACTGTAGTACCTAAGAGTGTTTTGGCAGCCACTAAAGATGGTGGTCAATATCCGTTGAATAAGCTATGGAATCGCCGTCAGACTACTAAGTTTAACGGCGTGCCATACATCATCCAACGGGGAGCGGAGGCTGTATATACGCCAGCAGGGCAGCAGCAGATTAAAGCGCTTATTAACTACTATATGGATAATGCAAAAACCATCCGGGAAGGGTTAAAAAGTATCGGGCTAGATGTTTTTGGTGGTGTTAATGCACCCTACATTTGGCTCAAAACGCCGCAAGGCCACGATTCCTGGTCATTTTTTGATAAGCTCCTGAATGAAGCTAACATTGTCGGCACCCCGGGAGCTGGTTTTGGCCCGGCTGGCGAGGGTTACTTCCGGCTTACCGCCTTCGGTAGTCAAGAAAGTACCCAGGAAGCTATTGAACGTATTAAAACTAAGTTAAGTTTATAAGACCTAAAGCAGGGGGATCATTTTTGTGCTTCGTTTGGCGAAGTAGAAGAATATTCTTCCTGCTCGGGGTCAGAGCTAGATGGGATACAATAACAGGCGAGTGTAGTAACTAATATGTTATCACTTAAGCCTGTTTTTTGTCGGGCAATTTTAATAATATAACTAGGCGGCTGCAAGAAAAAGAACACCTATTATTTGCCTTGGGGCTGTGAAAAAAAGATTGACAAAAGGGCAGTAAAGTAATAATATTTAATTGAGAATGATTCCCGATATCGATTAAGCGGTTTTAAAAATATATGAGCGTTTGGGGTGAAGTTTTGAAAAACGTTTTATTGCACAAATTTATTGCTATATTAAATACTTTTAGTGATAGCGAATATCTTATGGCCAAAGTTGAATTAGAAGTTGCACCAGTACTTGTAGGATTAAAACCATCCTCACTAATGACTTTCAGCAAAGATTCACGTAATCATTATCAAATTTGGGAAACATTTAAGGATAAGTGTTGTGAGGAGCTGAAGTTGCAATATTTTGAGATGAGAAAAACCGAAAAGTATGTATTAGTGTTATTCTATAATCCTGTTTTATTGTCAGAAATTGTACTAAACACTGAAAACAAAGATTTTTTATTAGGCATAGGATATGAAGAAGAACTATCATTGAAACAAATTTTACAGATTCTTAGGGAACGATTTAAGCATGGATTTCCCCATAAAATAGGTTTAATTCTTGGTATATCCAAGGAAGATGTTAATGGCTTTATAGAAAATGGGGGATCAGAGTTCCTGTTTTGCGGTTATTGGAAAGTCTATTATAAACCCCAGGAGGCGAATAAATTGTTTCATAGATATGATATGGCCAGGTGTAATGTTATGCAAAGTATTTGTCAGCGAAAGAACTTGTTATCGATGACCGCGTAAACAAAAGCCGATACTTATTACTTTCTATCAGGTAAGCTGTATATAATGTACCAAGTTTAAGGAGGTATCGAGCTGAAGAGTAAGCTTCGGTTTTTATTTCTTGTGATGATGCTCATCCCACAAGGGATTATGTTCGGGTTAGCCAAGGGTACTACGTTAGTAAATGATAAATGGTTTAGTCAAATAGAAGCTGTATCATTGGTGAGTGCTCTACTTTTAGCGCTTGTGACCCCGAGTATGATAAATGAGTGGTTGATTGGTAAGCCTTTAGAAAAAATGCGGTTCTTTTGTTCTAAGGTAAAGCAGGGGGATTACCGGGAGAGATTAGCTTTGCCTAACGAATCCAGAGATAGGGACGATGAGGAATCTATAACTATCCTCATGCGCGATATGAACTGGATGGCACGGCAGATTGAATTGAGAGAACAGGAATTAAAGCAGGCAGTAGAAACCGTAAGGAAATCTCGCCAACACATTGAGAAGCAAAATCAATCGTTGGCTGAAACAAATGCGGAATTAATGGTAATTCAAGGGCGGTTAAATGAAAGAACAACTGAACTGGAGAATGCTTTCCAAAAAATGAAAGTGATGGCGTTGACAGACCCGCTTACAACGATAGCTAATCGACGATGTTTTTTCGATACATTGGAGCAACAATTGGCTGCTTTGGTATGTAATTGTCGGCCTATTTCATTGGTTATGATTGATGTTGACCGGTTTAAAACAATAAACGATACATTTGGGCATGAGGCTGGCGATAAGGTTTTGCGGGAACTTGCCGGGATTATCCAAAAATATAGTCGGGAAAATGATTTAGTCGCTCGCATCGGCGGCGAAGAATTTACTGTTTTGTTACCTGGAGCCGGTTTACGAGAGGCGGTTGTTGTTGCCCGTAGAATTAAAACTGCTGTTTCGAGTCGCATTTTTGAGCTGGGTGATGAGCAACGAATTTCCATAACAGTATCTATCGGTATTTGTACATTGTCCCAAACCCCATGTTTTGCCAGAAATAATTTATATAAGTATGCTGATCAGGCATTGTACCATTCTAAAAACAACGGGCGAAACAGTATCTCTATTTTTGATCCTACTATTCGGTCAGTAGTAAAAGTTAGCTAAAAATGCAATTTGATAAGGAGGGGAATTTGTATGTCAGTTGTAGTTGTTGGGGGTGATTATCTAGGCAGTATTGAAAAGAATTTGTACTCTATGGGGGTTACTGAATTACTACATATTTCCGGGAGAAAGTCTTTTGGTAAAAACAAAATAAATGTACCAAGAGATACTGCTTTTGTTTTAGTATTGACTGACTATGTTAATCACTGTGCAGCCAAGAATGCAAAACTTGTAGCTAAAGCACAATCAATACCGTTAGTTTTTGCAAAAAGATCATGGAGTGCAGTTGAAGAAAAACTTCGCGAAAGTAAGATTATTTAGTAAGGCTGCGAATATACAGGGGGTAAGTAATTATGACTTTAAATATAAGGAGGATACGATGATTAAAACACTCAACCAGTTAGGTTCCGGTGAAACAGGCGTGGTGATAAAGGTGTACGGAAGCGGGCCGGTGAAACGACGGATTATAGATATGGGCATTGTTGCCGAAACTCTTATTCAAGTACAAAAGTTGGCCCCTCTTGGTGACCCAATGGAGATTAAGGTAAAAAACTTCAATCTTTCTCTACGTAAGTCGGAGGCAGCGCTAATTGAAGTTCAGACGCAATGAGCTGGAAGGCATGCTGATGATTTAGAAGGAGGCTTAATAATTTCAATGAAAAATTTGACAGTGGCTTTGGCGGGCAATCCTAATTCCGGCAAGACCACTATTTTCAACAATATTACCGGAGCGCGCCAGCATGTGGGCAATTATCCGGGGGTAACAGTAGAGCGAAGGGAGGGTTTTCGTCGTTACCAAGGCAAGGAACTATTGCTGGTAGACTTGCCAGGAACATATAGTCTGACAGCCCATTCGCTGGATGAGTTGGTGGCACGTAACGTGATAGTCAACGAAAAACCGGATATCATAGTGAATATTCTGGATGCATCCAACCTGGAACGTAATTTGTATTTGGCGGTCCAACTACTGGAGCTTGAACGTCCAGTGGTATTGGCTTTAAATATGACTGATGTGGCGGAAGAGAGAGGCCTAAAAATCAATGATGAGTTGTTAAGCCGTAAACTGGGTATTTCAGTGGTTCGTATGGTAGGCAACCGTAACCGGGGCACGGACGATCTCCTTCAAATGGTGTCAGACGCTGCAGAGGCAAATGAGCACCAGCCCTTCAATTTGGACTATGGTCAGGAGATTGAGGCCAAAATTAAGCTGGTAATCGAGTCTCTCGAAGCCTTGACCGAGGTTAAATATCCACTACGGTGGCTTGCGATCAAGCTGCTTGAAAATGACCAAGATGTTAGCAAGGCAATCAAACTGGTAGTGGGCGGGTCAAAGATTCTGACGTTGGTTGAACAAGCCAGAGGCGAACTGAAAGCTAATTTTAACGATGAGCCGGAACTTGTAATAGCTGAAAGCCGTTACCGTTTTGTCGGCGAAGTATACCGGCAAGCTGCACCTACTAATAATGATCTTGGCAAGACCACATCGGACAAATTTGACAATGTTTTGACTCATCGTGTACTTGGCTTACCAATATTTTTTGGCATTATGTGGTTATTATTTAATATTGTTTTTACTGTTGGGGCCTATCCGCAAGACTGGTTGGAACAAGGAATTACATGGGGCGGGGCATTTCTTGGCCAGAATTTGGCAGATGGCGCTCTCAAATCACTGGTGGTCGATGGTATTATTGGCGGAGTGGGAAGCGTCATTTCTTTTCTGCCAAACATTTTATTGCTCTTTTTAGGAATAGCATTGCTTGAAGATACCGGCTATATGGCCAGAGCCGCTTTTGTTGTTGACCGGGTAATGCGCGCTGTTGGTTTGCACGGTAAATCTTTCATTCCACTTCTTTTGGGTTTTGGTTGCAGTGTTCCCGCCATCATGGGAACTCGTACCCTGGAAAATCCCCGGGACCGGATGGTTACCATCCTTGTTGCTCCGTTGATGAGCTGCAGTGCTCGATTGCCGGTCTATACCTTGCTCATCGCTGCCTTCTTTTCTCCGCAACTTGCTGGCACAGTCCTATTTTCTGTCTATGTCGTAGGCATTGTATTGGCTATATTTATGGCACTAATCTTCCGTAAATTCCTATTCCCCGGAGCGGCCGAAGCTTTTGTGATGGAGATGCCACCTTATCATTTGCCGACAATACGCAGTATTTTTACGCATATGTGGGAGCGCAGTGTACTGTATTTGAAGAAAGCGGGTACGCTGATTCTAGTCGCTTCCATCCTGGTTTGGTTTGCCACCAATTACCCTACAAATGTTGAATATAGTAAGGACTATGATCAGGAGAAAACGCAAGTCGAAGAAAATTTTAGCGCTCAAGTCACGCAAAATATTTTAATTCCGCTACAAATTGAGAACCCGGAAGATAATGAAGCCTTGGGTGCACTTGTGGGTGAGATCGCGGCAATTAATGATGCGAAAGATAAAGAGGAACAAGCTTTATCAGCTGCGGCGATAGCTGATAAGCTGGATGAACTCCAGCAAGACCAGTCTTTATTGTATCCTTATGCTATGCAGTACTATGAATTTGAACAGGAGAAACAATCTGAAACTGAAAAAATTGATAAAGATCAGGCTGGCGAGAAATTGGACAAAAGTTATGCCGGACAATTTGGGAAAACAATTGAGCCAGTAATTCGGCCATTAGGCTTTGATTGGAAAATTGGTGTCGGTTTAGTATCAGCGATGGCTGCCAAAGAAGTCCTGGTAAGCACTCTTGGCACTATCTACGATGTAGGCGAGGTCGATGAGGAGGATTCAAGCAGTCTGCAAGAGGCACTAGCTGCCGACCCGGCTTTTAGTCCGCTGGTGGCCTATTGCCTGATGATATTTACGCTCATTTATTCTCCCTGCCTGGCTGCACTCGCCGTCTTGCGGCGTGAAACCAATTCATGGAAATGGCCGGCCTTTAGTTTTTGCTATTCCACCGTTTTGGCCTGGATCATTACCCTGGTTGTTTATCAGGTGGGTATGATGTTGAGTTGAGAAAGGGCATGATAAATTGTTGCATCAAATTACAGTTGACGATCTGCACGAAATGGTGGATGCGCTGACCACCGCGCTTGATGCCAAAAACTCATATATGTGCGGACATTCTGAACGTGTGGCGAAGCTATCGCTGTTATTGGCTACTACTATGGGGTTATCGCCGGCAGAGCAGACGCGGATTCATATTGGGGCACATTTACATGATATTGGCAAAATAGGTATTCCTGACGTAATCCTTAATAAACAAGGAAAGCTGACAGATGATGAATTCAACATCATCCGTCAGCACCCGGCAATAGGCGATAACATTGTGGGTAAACTCAGGCTGTTCCACTCAGTCGCTGATATTGTTCGCCATCACCATGAACGCTTTGATGGCAAAGGTTACCCTGATGGCTTACGAGGGCATGATATTTCGTTAGGAGCGAGGATTGTGGCTGTTGCTGATGCTTTTGACGCGATGACCAGCGCCAGGGCTTACCGTACGGCATTCACTCTTAGTCAGGCGATAGCGGAAGCACAGCGCTGTCAGGGTACTCAATTTGATTCGGATATAGTAGCGATATTGGTTGATTTGTCTACGAAGAATAAACTTATTAGCAGTGGCGGCGGAGAAATTCGCAGTCTAGTAGCTACTGCATAAAGCGAATCTTAGAGCAACTTAGTCATCAGATAAAGAAGTGATTTTAAAGGAGGTCGTGATATGGAAACTCTGTTAGTAAGTCTCATAGGAATAGCGGCGATTGGATACGCAGGATATATGGTTTGGCAAAGCATTAGCGGAAAACCTGGTTGCAGTTGTGAAAATGCCGGCTCTTGTCAGAATAGTGGCGGCAGTTGTTGTTCGACAAAAAAGGTTTTGCGGAAGCTTCCTTAAACTTAGGTAAAAGAAATAATTCGAATAGCAGCGGGACGGTTTTTGACTTGAATAACTATTCTAGTCAAAAACCGTCTCGTACTGTAAAAATCTATGGGTTATTTTATTCTTGCAAGTCTGTTAGGGCAAAGGAAGTATCTATGCGATTGTTGGTGCGATTATTCTGACCTTGTACGGCGTAATCCCGACATATCTCTGCTGGGAGTGCTAGTGATAATGTACTGGCCTAGATAAATTAGTCACACGTTATACTTTTTAATAAAGGACAGTATTTCCATACAGGTTTTAATTGAGGATCTCTTATTATAACTTCGCGAAAATGGATTAGCAAATCCGTGCTGACCTGATATTTTTTTAACTTGGATATTATCGAAGTTACTTAAACGAGAAAGCAAGTTGTCCACATCAAATGCTTTTTCTTCAGTCGGAAAAAACAACAAGACAGGACATGTAGGCTTTATTTCGAGGTAATCTCGTATTCTTGAACCATAAAAGCCAATAGCTAAATCGCACAAACCTGTGTCGCTACACAACCACGCAAGTGTAGCCCCCACGCTATAGCCCAACACGTAAACTTTTTTATAATTTGCGCGCACATTATGTAGAACTTCTTTTATTTGATTGAACGCACTCTCAAAACCAACACTATTCATAAAATAATTATAAGCTATTGCTTCTTGGTCATAATAAAATGACTCTCTACCATTAAGTAAGTTAGGCGCAATACTGTCAAATTCATATTCTGAAAACTTCTCACAAACTTCAATTATGTGTTTATTTATACCGTAAATTTCGTGTAAAACGATAATGACTGTATTAGAGTGATGAATATAGGCTAGCATCAATACCTCCGCATCCTGTGTTTTTCATAATAATATCATATAGATTCAGCGCTGAAAAGCAGGCTGGAATTTCTGCGTCGGGTTAGAATGAAGCAGAATACTCGCCTGCATTCTATTTTTCTGTATGCATAACCTAACCTGGGGAACAATACCTAACAAGAAAAACAATCCAGGGGGTGAAGTAGTATGAGCGAATATTACCGACTCATTCGCCATAGTGGTAACAAAGATTTGTTTCGCGTGGTTGAGATGTCGGTGGCAGCTCTTGTAAGCGGGCACCCATTTCATATTCAGGCTGATGGCTTGGCGGCGATAAAGGCGGCACTTAAAATACGTTTGGCGGCTTTGCTACAAAGCCATTTTCTGTTACCTAGCAGCGGCAAGGGCAGCAGTGACAACCGGGGCGGACAGGGGAGAGCGCAATTTATTGATCCATTACATACCAGGATTATTGCACCACCTAAACCAGCCATACCGCTTAGCCGCTTACCTGACGAGCAGCTGGTCACGAAGGAAATCAAGTCACATGGTTGATAGTCTCAATACCAGCCTTGCGCAATTATCCCTATCCCGTTTAGGGGTGGCAGCGGCAGCCATTGATGAGGCTCTAGGACTCGGGCAGGGGATACGCCTTGGACAAAGTACTGTTTTCAGCAGCAAAGTGCATGCTTTTAATTCACACAGCCCTGAGCATGTGAAAATCATGGTGAATACTGATGCTGGTCAAGTTTTTTATTATCGATCAGACAGTGGTAGGATTGGTCATTTAGATATTTTTCACGAGTGTGGTGCGATCAATCATCAAGTAGCAGCCTACTATGTTTGTTCAGCCCTTGAACGGTATCGTACCATCGCTGTACAGCAGTCAACAATGATGGGTACCGGAGTGCTTAACCCTGATCTTGTGGATATTCAGACAGCTACCGGCGGTGGGCGAATAACCGGCAGTTTGCATGGCGGACAAAAGCCTTCTGTGCGGCGAGTGCATGAAAATCACGTGCATGTAGCACTCCAGCTGCCGACAAACAATCTGTTATGTCTGTTTTATATTGTGGCGGCGGTTGAAACTGCTATACTGGACTTAGGTTTGGAGCTTAGATGCAATGAACGCATTTCGTATGTTGAGGCGGCTGACTGTCAATCTGACCTTAGCCCATACACTGATCAAACGGATTCTTTGCTTGCCGGTCAACTATTGGCTAAGCATAACCAACAGGCTGGTTGCCTTGTGTCTGATAGTACTCCCGGCTTAGCAACTGAGTGCTCGCCTGAATATAGTTATACAGGCAGTCGATTTGGTGTGGGTCCGCTGCCAGCAGAGAATTGTTGAGGACAGACCTTTGTGTTTTGAAAAGAAAAATTATGCTATTGAAATAAACAGGTTTGCCGGGGTTCAAGTCGACGGACCGTTGATATATCGCAGGAATGACGTTTGCTAGTGGGGTGTATAGCCAGATAACGATAAGTTAAAAATTATCTTGATTTTGAGGGCAGCAGCTAATTCGCGAACAGGAACCAGCAACTGGCCGTTTTGTATATAAGGAGCTTGCGGCAAGGCCAGAGTTTTGCTATTAACAGTCATACTTGCTTGCCCGGCAGTTAAGGTAGCTTTACTTTCGGCAATAGTAAAGGTAACGGTATCATCTGTTTGCTCAAGACCGGTAGAAAGGGTATCAGCTGCTGTTATCGCTGGTAGAAAGAGAAGTTGTTTTTTTCTAGTTTTAATTATGGAGACAGGGGTTTGCAGGAAAATTTTGCGATTATTGACAGTAATAAAGCTGGCTCCGGCTTTGGCTTTTAACTGTTTGGGTTTATTGCTGGCTTTGGGAGCAAAGGTAGTAAATAATGTTTTGGCAATGGCGTTTTCCACACTGTAATAGGGATTGGCATCTATGAGGTTAGCCCCGTTCATTAGGAAGACTATACCCAATTTGCTGTCAGGGTCATAGTAAGCATCACCGGACAGTCCATAGGCTTCGCCAGAGTGGCCAACAAGACGTTTTCCTGGCACCAGGTCATCGGTAATATGGAAGTTCAGACCTTTTTGTTTGTAAAAGCCACTCATACTATAGCCAAACCACTGCATGCTATGCATCAGGTCTGCTGTGTCTGGTTTAAGGATACGGGTGTGCTGTTTAACCATGCCGCCGTTCATATGAACCTGGAGAAATTTGGCTAAATCAGTAGAATTGGTGCGTAATCCGCCGGCCGGAGAATGAGCAAGTGCACCAGCACTTATTGCTGGCGTGGGTTTAGTGCCGTTATAATTATCCTTTGTTGGCCGAAAGCTGGTTAGGGACGCATCCGGGCGATATAATACGGCTATGTTTTGCCAGTTTATAATATCGGACGGTTCGAAGCTGGCACTCATGTCGAGTGGCTGGAAGATATATTTGGTACAGTATTTATCAAAAGGAAGGCCGGAAATTTTTTCAACAAGCGTTCCAACAATGCCTGTGCCAAAATTGGAATAGCTAAATTGTGTGCCTGGGGCATAATTGCCAAAGGTGTCCGGATCATAATACTGACCATCAGGAACCAGCATATCTTGGATATCCATTTCCTGCAACAAGGCAGGTGTCCCTTCCAAAATGGTATTATAGGCGCCACTGTCAACAATACTGGAGGTATGAGTCAGCAACTGGCGAAAAGTGATTTTGACATCAGAATAGAGGGGATTTCTTATTTGGTAGCCTAGGTATTGACTGATATCGTCATCAAGACCAAACTTGCCCTGCTCATAAAGCTGCATTAGCGCCGTGGCTGTGATCATCTTGGACAGGGAGGCAACGCGAAACACTGTTTCAGCGGTTACGGTGCGGTTGGTGGCCAGGTCAGCCCAGCCGTAACTGCCATTCCAGATGAGCTTGCGTTCGTTGAAGACAGCCGCTGATAGGCCGACAACCTTGTATTTTTCCATGGTGGTCAGCAATTGCTTATCAAGAACCGTTGGTTTGGCGGGCAGCTTATAAGGCGGTAAGACATAATAGCCTGGCGGCGGTTCAAGTTGGTTTGCCTGGGCAGAGGATGTCGGCAGGCTTAGGATAAGGATAAGAATAATGCCTGTCAAGGCGGTGGATAGATATTTTCCAAAATGGTTAGAGAACATAGGACCTCCTTAGCGTTGATGACTGGAATGAGCTCTACCCGGAGCGCATTCCATGGCTGAGGAATAGGTTCTAGGGTGTGAAAAATAAGCGATTATAATATACCGAATTGCCGATAAGGATGATTGGCTGCGGTCCAATGCCTAAATCGCAAATCAGCTGCTGGTTGTGGTTGTTAAGATTAATTCGGTATAAGGCGTGATTGGCTGATGTATTGGTAAAATAGACAAAGCCATTAGCAACATTAATAAAACCGGCCTGATCATCTGTCAGCTTGGTGCGCCCCTGACCGTTGGTGCTGATGGCGTAGAGCTTTTGGTTGTCGCTATAATTGCTATAGTAAATAGTATCGTCAGCTACGGCCATGAAAAGAACCTGATCGTCGGCAATCTTGCTGCGACTAGTGCCGTCAAGCTTAATTTTGTACAGCTTGTAATCGTCAGAAGCGTTGAGGTAATAAATCCAATTACCGGCGACGGTAAGATTTTCAGCCTGGTTGTCACATAATTTTTGCGGCTCAGACTGACCGTCTAAGGCCAATTTGTAGATGGTATTAGACGGCGTAGAATTGTCATTGCTCCAGTTAATATAGACCAACCAATTGCCAACTACGGTTAATTGGCTGGCAGGCTGGTTGCCAATTTTGGTTTTTTCGGTGCCGTCAAATTGCATCCGGTAAATATGATGCTGGTCTGACCAATTGGAATAATATAGATATTTCCCGGAAATAGTTAGGCTCCAGGCTTCGTCGGTGCTGATAGTGACAGGTCTTGCTTCACCCGGCCTAAGCCGGTAGATATTCTCTTGACCGCCAGCGTAAATATCGCCGGTAAGGTCAAGGTAATACAAAGTACCGTCGTTATCAGCAACAGCCAGGCCATTATTGGCGGTATTTGCCGGAGGGTTAGTAACGGGAACGGCAAAAATATAGGCTGGGATAATAACTAGCCACAGGATAAGCAGAACGATTACTATCTGCTTGCATAAGGCGGTTGGTGCCATGCTTAGTTCCTCCTTACTGTCAGTGCGGAAACCAAAAAGTATTTTTCTGTAGCCTGGGAAATTGCCTGGGCAGCTTGCTGGCGATAAATTCGCTGGGATAGCATTTTGGCATCCTGCGGATGAGGCATCATGGCAACTTCGACAATAACTGCCGGAACCCAGCTGGAGTTTAGGACGACCAGGCTGGGACGGTCTTGCAGTGGATATTGATGAAGATGGAGCGTGTTTGCCAGCTCATTTGCCAACAGAGTGGCTAATTCTTTAGCCGGTTTGGGAGCTGCTGAGTTGTAGAGGGCGGTAGTTCCCCGGTATAGCTTTCTGGCAGCATCAGGCATATCAGCAGGCATAGAATTATTATGAATAGCAAGGAAAACGTCAGCCTGTAAAATGTTGGCGGCATCGGCCCGGTCTAACAGACTGGGATTGCTGTCATCTGTTCTGGTCATATACACATCATAACCATGCTGTCGGAAGATATCACGGCTTAACAGGGAGATATCAAGGTTTAGCTCTTTTTCCAGCAGATAGTTACTGGTTGCGCCTAAGGCTGTACCACCGTGCCCGGGGTCAAGTACTATGGTTTTAGGCGGAGGAGAGGTGAGAATATCAGAAAAAGTCAAGACAAGATAGGTGCGAAAGATAATGGTGTCGTCAGGCTGCATTACCTGTTTACGTTTTACTGTCGTTACTGTGGCTGTGGTATTTTGTGAAGAATAGGCAGCAGTTAGTATAAAATCATTTTGGCTGTCAGGATTTATTGCTAGCTTTGTTAAACGCGGGGAGAAGTTTATAAGAGTAACTGCATTGGAGTCGGCAGGCAAGGTTGATTGTGCAGCTACTGTGAGTGTAAGTATGTGGTTTCTTTCTGTTATATGATAGTGCGGCTCAAAGGTGTAAGCCAGGGGGTCAGGTACACTGGCTGCAGGCAAACGGGTTTCCACTGCTACGGCGACAACATCTTTGTGATCAAGCTGAAATGTTTTTACCGCGACTACGCTGGCGGGGAATGTTTCTGCCAGGTCAGCCGCCGCAGGCATCGGGGAAAATAAAAAAATAATGGCGATAAACATGATGACATAGGATATAAAGACAGGCATAGTTACACCTCACTATAATAGAGATAGATAATAAAAATGGTTCGTCATTAAAATAAAAATACCTGCCAAGTAATCTGAGTATTGACAAATGTACGTGTCCCTTGGTATGCTATATACATCATAGTTGTATATTGTGAATGTCAATGACCAGGGAGAGTAAACATTCAGTGGAAGCTGCAGCGAGCCAATGGTAGTGAGAGTTTGGCGCCGACCGGTATGTTGAATGGGCCTGGGAGATGCAGTCTGAGCCGGTAAGCGGGGTAGGTGCTGACGGGATTTTTCCGCCGTTATCAGGAAGCAGGTATCGGACAAGTGTCCCGTACTTTGATGAGCCGGACCAGAGCAGTTTTGTTGTGGTCAATAAGGGTGGCACCGCGGGTTATTCCCCGTCCCTTGGATATATACTATCCAAGAGACGGGGTTTTGTTTGTTTTGTGGCTGATACTTTAGAATTGCAGATAAGCTGCCATCTGCGTTGTTGCTCCTGCGGGCTTCACTCCAGCGTACAACCCCAGTACGCTTGCGTTCCAGTCCTCGGGGCGCCTAGCAGCTGACAACTTCTCTGCAATTCCGGCAATTCATTATTAATTATTAGAGGAGGTTGTTGAGTAATGGAAAACAAAGAGCGAGAGTTAGTAACTGTGACTACCGGGCAAGAGGGACGGTTTCGCTGGGCGGCTGTTTCCGCCATGTTGCTGGCGATTGGTGCCATCCTTAGGTTGGTAAGTCCGAGTATTGCCGGAATTTCACCTAACTGGATTATAGCCATGTATTGTTTGGCGATTGTGCTATTTCGTCTGCCTGCCAGCCGGGCTATGGGTATCGGCTTAGTGGCAGGTGCGCTTTGCCTGGCAACTTCCAAATCGGTTTTTCCGTATGGTAACCTGATTAGCGAACCTATCGGGGCTTTGGTATGTGCGCTGGTAGTGGGGTTGCCGCTTAGTATGAAATTGGGGCGACTGGATCTCAGACCAGCCATTGGCGCGTTATGTGGTACCTTGGCCAGCGGTCTGACGTTTACAACGTTAGCAAAGCTCCTGTTGGGTTTGCCGCTTAAGGTTTATTTGTATGGCATGCTACCCGTAGTAGTGACAATGACAATTGCCAATACGGTTGTTGCGCAGGCATTGTTCTATCCGGTAACGGCGCTGTTAGGCGGCTTTGTTGCCAAGCATAAGGAAGACAACAGGGTTAACAAGTAAAGAAAACACCTGTTTTGAGTTCTTTCTCAAAACAGGTGTTTTCTTTTGCCCGGCAATAATTTCAATTAACATTTGCCCAATATTCCGGATTAACGAGACGTTTGATAAACAGGGTTTTGGTAGTGGCAAGATCAATGATTGTGCCGCTATGGGTTTTAACTACCGGTTTATCTAAGTGATCGGTGTTGAAGAAAATAATCTGTCCAGTACGACCATCACTTAGCAGAACAGGAGAATTGATGAGACAATCGCGTATATAGCGAATAAAGGGTTGGCAGATGCCTTGATCTAGTTTATCAAATAATTGCTTGGACATATATTCTAAAACCGGCAAGGGATTGGCTTCTTCGCCTGAGTATGCATGTTGATGAAACAGATCAGCAACCGCAATGATGCGGGCGAAAAGGTGAATTTTATTATTGGCAGAGCCCATGGGAACTCCGCTGCCATCCATCAATTCATGATGCTGGAGAACTGACAGCAATACTTCCTGGGGCAAAGAAGGTACATGCTGCAGTAGTTTAGCACCCTTTATTACATGAGCTTTGGGCTCTAAGCCGGTCTCTTTTGAAACTACCAGTTTGCCGATATCGTGCAAGAGTCCTGCCAAACAGAGCACATGTATTTTATCGTCTGAGAGTTTGAGTTTATGACCAATGATGGTACTAATAAAAGCTACCATGACCGAGTGGCGGGTAACCTTATCTGCTAAATTATAGTCGCTGACTAAGAGGTAATCCATTATGGCAGGGCCGGTTGACAGTACAGTAGAATAGATACTAAAAGAGGTTTCTTTTAGTTCCTGTATGGGAATTTGCTTGGTATTACGAATAAAATCAAAGGAGTTAACAGAGTTTGTTAGTAAGTTGTCATATTCTTTAAAAAAGTCAGTAAAATTTTCTGTCAGCCCATCTTTTTTTGCTGATGTTTCTCCTGGTGCGTTACTTTCCGGTGAACTAGTAGTTTCGCTGGACACAAACACATGACTAACATTCCACATAGTTAACAACGAAATAGTACGAGGCGCAATAATGACATCTTTCCCAAGCAGCACCTTGCCGCTGACTGACAGGACTGGTTCGCCGATAGCCATGCCGGGAACCAATTCTTTGACGGCGATCATCCTGGTGGACACAATACCAGCTCCTTTTAAATGAAAAAAATATAATGGTAACATAAGTATAAATTAGATTATAATGGGAGACAATCAGTCAAAAGTCATGGTGCTTAGTACTAAAGTCCTAGAGGATTGATGTATTAATGCTAAGGGTAAAGAAAAAAATCCCAGAATAAGACTGGGATTTTTTTCTATTATCAGGAAGATTAACGGTTTTTTACTGATAAGACTATTTTATCAGTGGCAGCACTTAGGTGTACAGTGCTGCCTTCAGGCACTTCACCACGGATAATCATTTTGCTCAGTTCGGTTTCTATCATGCGGCTGATAAGCCGTTTTAGGGGGCGGGCGCCAAATTGAGGATCATAGCCAGTTTGAGCGAGCAGGGCAAGCGCCTTGTCATCCCAATTTAGGGTGATGGTTAGCTGCTTTTGCAGCCGTTTATTTAAATTTTCCAGCATAATGGCCGCAATATCAGCTACTTGTTTGGTAGTGAGCGCATTAAATACGATAATATCGTCAATCCTGTTTAAAAATTCGGGCCGGAAGTGTTGTTTTAAAAGTTCCAACACCCGTTTCTCCGCAGTTGCAAAATCACTGTTCAAAATTTCATGTGATCCCAGGTTGGAGGTCATAATAATGATGGCGTTTTTGAAGTCAACAGTACGTCCTTTGCTGTCCGTCAATCGGCCATCATCCAGAATCTGCAGCAATACATTAAACACGTCACTGTGGGCTTTTTCCACTTCGTCCAGCAAAATAACGCTATACGGACGGCGGCGTACGGCTTCGGTTAATTGTCCCCCTTCATCATAACCAACATAGCCGGGAGGTGCGCCAATGAGGCGGGCTACGGTGTGCTTTTCCATATATTCGCTCATATCCAGGCGAATCATGCTGCGTTCGTCATCAAAAAGTACCTCAGCGAGAGTTTTGGCCAACTCGGTTTTACCGACACCAGTCGGTCCCAAAAAGATGAAGGAACCGATTGGCTTGCTGGGATCCTTGATGCCGGCCCGGGCCCGGATAATGGCTTCACTAATGGCTGTTACGGCTGTTTCTTGGCCTACTACCCGCTGATGCAGGTAAGTTTCCAGGTTGACCAGTTTTTCCCGTTCGCCTGTCAGGAGCTTGGTTACTGGTACGCCTGTCCAACGGCTGACTACTTTGGCAATATCGTCTTCATCCACTTCTTCTTTGAGCATGGTTTTGTGCGAGCGATTCTGGGTAAGCTGTCCTTCCTGGGCTGTAAGCTTTTTCTCTAATTCTGGCAGACGGCCATATTTAAGTTCAGCCAGTTTGTTTAAGTCATAGGCCCGTTCAGCTGCTTCCATTTGGGTACGAACGGTTTCAATTTCTTCTTTGACCTTTCGCTGCTCAATAATAGCCTGTTTTTCCAGTTGCCATTGAGCTTTTAGCACGTCTGCCTGCTCTTTAAGGCCAACCAATTCGTGATGGATGCGCTCTAGCTTGTCTTTGGAAGAAGAATCAGTTTCCTTTTTGAGTGCCTGTTCCTCAATCTCAAGCTGCATGACCCGGCGGAGGAGTTCATCCAACTCACTGGGCATGGAGTCAATTTCAGTACGCAGTTTGGCTGCTGCTTCGTCCATCAGATCAATGGCCTTGTCGGGCAAAAACCGATCAGCAATGTAGCGGTCAGACAGCACGGCGGCGGCTACTAAGGCAGCATCCTTGATCTTAACGCCATGGTGTACTTCATAACGTTCGCGTAAGCCCCGGAGAATGGAAATAGTGTCTTCGGTGTTGGGTTGGTCTACCAGGACGGGTTGGAAGCGCCGTTCTAAAGCGGTATCTTTTTCAATATGTTTGCGGTATTCGTTTAATGTGGTGGCGCCGATACATTTGAGTTCACCTCTGGCCAGCATGGGTTTTAGGATGTTGCCCGCATCCATAGCGCCTTCAGCAGCACCTGCCCCGACGACAGTATGCAACTCATCGATGAATAAAATAATCTTTCCTTCGGCTTTGGTGATTTCGGCTAATACTGTTTTGAGGCGCTCCTCAAATTCACCACGGAATTTGGCACCGGCAACCAGGGCTCCGAGGTCCAGTGAATATACGATCTTATTTTTCAAGGTTTCAGGTACATCACCAGCAACAATACGCCTAGCTAGTCCCTCAACAATGGCTGTTTTACCAACACCGGGTTCACCGATAAGTACAGGGTTGTTTTTGGTGCGCCGGGACAGAATCTCAATAGTCCGGCGGATTTCTTCATCCCGGCCAATTACCGGGTCTAGTTTGCCCTGTTTAGCCAGTTCAGTCAAATCGCGACCATACTTGTTTAGTGCTGCAAGATTTTCGTCAGGATTGTCGTTGGTAATGGGCTGACCGCGTCTAAACTGGTTTACTATTTCCTGAATCCGGCTGCGCGTCAAGCCAAAATCACGGCAGGTGGTCACTAAGTCACTGTCCCCATCCTCGGCAATGGCCATCAGCAAATGTTCGACACTAATATACTCGTCTTTCATACTTTCTGCATGCTTTGCGGCTAAGGCCAATACCCGCAACATGGCTGTATTCATGCGTAAGCCGCTTTCCTGACCACGCACCGAAGGCAGGTTTTTCAAAAGTTGTTCCAGTTTTGTGGTTAGTAACCGTACATCAATAGTTAGCTTGCTTAACAGATAGGCCATGATGCCATCAGCATCTTTAATGAGGGCGAGAGCGAGGTGTTTGGCCGTCAGTTCCTGGTGGTAGTGCAAGGCTGCCAGCTGTTGCGCTTCCTGCAAGGCTGCAGCTGCTTTTTGGGTATATTTTTCGCTGTTCATGACTATACCTCCTAAAAAAATTATGTCATACTTTCAGCAGAGATATTCATAGGTAATGTTTACAATTAAATATTACCAGAAAAGTGGTATTAATTGGAGTTGAATAATGAGGCATAGCAGGCGATTTTAGGCATAGTGGAGTGATTTGAAGCCAAAAATATAGCCGGACGCAAGTTTTCTAACTTTTTCTGACTTTTTGACCTTTATTGACTTTACCTATACATATTTCACAAATAATTTTGTTATAGATCAGAAAAATATCGCAAAAAAAATAATGTTTTTAGTGTATAATATTTATAAGGCTAATTATGTCATGTTTCTCCTTCGGTGATTTTGGAAGAAGCAGGTGTAAACAGTGGATACAATCTTTGCCAATATCGCTGTTAACGGGCTAGTATCAAACAACTATATTTATGCTGCAATTATTGTGCTTGGCGGCATTGTTACTTATTTACTGGCAAATGTTCAAAAGTATAAGCAGACTATAAAGTTATTACAGCAGCAGAATGAAGAATTTATGACAGTCCATGAAGAATTATCCGCCCAGGAGGAAGAGCTCAGACAGAATTTCAATGAATTGTATCTAAGAGAGGAAACCATTAGACAAAATGATGAAATATACCAGCTTGTTACCGAAGGCTCAAATGATGGGCTGTGGATATGGGATATTGTTACTGATGCCAAGACGATGTCTGAGCGCGGCTGGAATATGCTGAAATTGCCTGAGAATGCAGTAACTACGAAAGCGAAATGGAAGCAGACGATTGTTCATCCTGACGATTTACCGCGCATGGTGGCTGAATTGGAGCGTCATTTTAGTGGTCAGACCCCTTTTTATCAAGCTGAGTATCGTGCAAAATCAGCACAGGGCGGCTACCGTTGGATTCTATCACGGGGAAAAGCCTTGTTTGACAGTAATGGGCAACCGTTGCGAATGGCTGGCTCGTATACAGATATTACCGACCGCAAATATAAAGAAGAAAGAATTAAACATATGGCTTATTATGACGCTCTTACCGGTCTTGCTAACAGGGAACGGCTGGTAGAGGTTGTCAAGGAAGCATTATATTCAGCTGCCTCAAGCGACGGGAGAGCGGCTTTGGTTTTTATTGATATTGATAACTTTAAACGAATTAATGACACCTATGGCCACTCATGGGGTGATAAGCTGCTTATTTGTCTTAGCAAGCGGCTGGAAGCGCTGGTGGTTGAAACAGGTATGGCCGCCCGCCTGGGTGGGGACGAATTTGTTATATTTTTACCGGTCATAGCTAGAAGTGAAGACGTAACTGCATATGCAGACAAGATGATGCACGTGCTTGAACGGCCAATCACCGTGAACGGACATGTTTTTCACATTACGGCCAGTGCTGGTATTGCTATTTATCCTGAGCATGGCGATAATGTGGAAGATTTTTTACGTACGGCAGATATGGCTATGTATTCGGCCAAAACGTCAGGGAAACATACCTATCGGTTTTTTGATAAATCAATGCAGGATGCAGTTGTAGAAAAAACCCTAATGGAAGCTCGGTTGCGTCAGACCGTTTACAATAACGAACTTAAACTCCACTATCAGCCACAGTACAACATGAATTCTGGTCAGATAGGCGGGTTTGAGGCTTTACTCAGATGGAAAAGCCCTGACTATGGCATGGTGTCACCGTTAAAGTTTATCGCGCTGGCGGAAGAAACAGGGCTTATCCTTGGTATAGGTAATTGGGTGCTAAGAGAAGCCTGTAGTTTTAGCCAGGAACTATATGCACGTGGTCAGGGACGGTTATGTACAGCGGTAAATATTTCGGTGGTGCAGCTTATGCAAGCAGATTTTGTTCAAGTAGTTGCTGCGGCACTGTCTGAAATCGGGTTACCACCAGAGCTGCTGGAGTTAGAGATTACTGAGAGTGTATTAATGGAGCGGTTTGAGGACAATGTTCGCAAGTTGGGAGAGCTCAGGAGCATGGGAGTGCGGATTGCGCTTGATGATTTTGGCAGTGGTTATTCATCGCTGACCTATCTGAAAAAACTACCGATTACGGCTCTGAAAATAGATAAAGCCTTTATTGACGATATTGCAGTTGGGGATCATAATATTGCTATTACTGGCAGTATTATTGAATTAGCGCATGAAATGGGTTTGGTTGTGGTTGCGGAAGGCGTTGAAACCGAGGAGCAATTTGCTTATCTTAAGCAAAAAGGCTGCGATACTATTCAGGGATACCTTATTAGCCAACCGTTGCCACCGGAAGAATTCATTGCAAAACTTCAGGGGTGAGAATAATGAAAAGTGTGTTAACAATTGCTGGCTCTGATTCAAGCGGTGGTGCCGGCATCCAGGCAGATCTGAAAACATTTGCGGCACATGGCGTGTTTGGGATGAGTGTTATCACCGCCGTTACGGCGCAAAATACGCAAGGTGTGTTTGCTGTCCAGGATATTACGCCTGAGGTAATTGCAAAGCAGATGGATGCTATTTTTTGCGACATTGCGGTTGCCGCTGTTAAAATTGGCATGGTATCGCAAATTGAAACTATTAAAACCATTGCTGCCAAATTAAAGGAGTATGGTGCGATAAATATCGTGATTGACCCGGTTATGGTGTCAAAAAGTGGTTATCATCTTTTAAATCCCGCTGCTGAGGCCACACTGGTGTCAGAGCTGTTGCCGCAGGCAACTATCGTGACACCGAATATCCCAGAGGCTGAGGTTATTACTGGACAAACCATTGCTACGTTAGCAGATATGGAGGCAGCAGCCCGCACTATTTTTGCGCTGGGCCCGAAAAATGTGTTAATAAAGGGCGGCCATTTGGATGGTGATTCAACAGATATTCTCTTTGACGGCCAAGAGTTTGTTCACTTTAAATCCCGCCGGATTGAGACTAAAAATACGCATGGCACAGGCTGTACCTTGTCTTCGGCTATTGCGTCCAATCTGAGCCGGGGATTACCGGTAACAGACGCGGTAGCAAGGGCTAAGGAGTACATAACCATTGCTATTGAACACTCGTTGACTATTGGTAAAGGGGTAGGGCCAACCCACCATTTTTATACTTTATATAAAAAAGCGGGACTGTTTGATCAATAGTCAGCCGGCAGGATGTATTATATATGCCTGCGACTTAACGGGCTAGTATATTTATAAAACGAGTTGGCAACGGGAGTAACTTCTGTTTCTAACTCGTTTGTTGACTCAAGATCACTATCAATGGATGGCTCAGTCTTTTTCTGTACTGGTGCTGGGGGCGGTGTTGATGGTGTTATTCCTTCTGGCGGCGGACCAAAGCAGGAATAGTCATGGCAATGGTGGTCCAGTACCTGGCGTAGTAATTCAAGGATAACAATTTGTTCTGCCGTACGGCACGAGTCATCCTCCAGTGTGCCGCAGTTAGCTAGGAGACGGATGATATCAACAGGAGCACAGGTTACGGCCAAAAACTGGCTGCTAAACGCTATTTTACAACATAACAGCTCAAGCAAAATATCAATCAGTGTCCCCGCCCGGTCAAAGCGGATAACAGCCCGTTCAAAGATCTCAAAAGGTATGCCGGGCGTGCGACGTATTTCTTCAGCTGAGCCAACCAGCAGCCGGTAGGAGCTAACTAATGAAGAGAAATTAGGAATAACGCCGGTAATATCACCTAATATCGTATCAATAATAGTTTGTGTACTGTCGGCCATACAGAAACCTCCAATTATAGATACTTATACTATATGCCGTATGTATGCTGGTGGCTAAATATAACCGCAAAAAACTGTAACACGTCTATATGATAAAAAAGGCAGTGAGGCAATTTAATTTTACTAGACTATTCTTTTTTTCTCTATCAACTATACTAAAAATACTTTGGGGTATAATGACAAATAGTATAGGTTGAAAGCGGGAGGTACACATGCAGCACAGTCCGTCAATTGTTGCAATGCTAATTGTTTTTTTGATTTTATCGGGAATAATGTGGCTGGGTGGGCGGATTTTAGCCAAATGGCATCCGGTCTATACCGGAAAAAGGGCTCGCGCTGGTTATTGGTTAGTTACGGCTTTGGCAGTGGTTATTCTTATTTTTAGCCGCTGGCTGCGGCCGCTAAGTGGGTTCCCAGGGGAATGGTTCAGGTATTTTATTTATGCTGCCTATGTATGGATGGTTGGATTGGTATTCATGCTGGTAGTGTTATTGGCAGGTCATGGTGTAAGACTTTTGGTGAGGAAGTTTGGTCAACAGTTCATCGGTCGGACAGAAAAAGAACAATCACAATCCAAACCTGTGCAAGCTGAAAGGATGATGCCAGGGGGCTTTACACGCCGCGAATTTTTACAGCGGGCGATAACGGTAGTTCCGGCAGTGCCATTTGCTATGAGTGCTTATGGCGTAATTGGCGGGGATACCAAGATTGTTGCTAATCGGTATACACTGTCTTTTGCGCAGTTGCCAGTTGCTTTGGATGGTTTTACCATTGCACAAATAAGTGATACTCATATCGGGCCCTTTTTCGGGATGGATAAGCTGGAACGGGTGCTTGACATGGTTAGACAGAAGGAGCCGCACCTGCTTGCCGTTACAGGTGATTTGGTGGATGATTTAGACTTATTGGTGCCAACGATCGAGCGGTTGACAGCCTTTCAGGCTGAGTTGCCGTACGGTATTTTTTATTGTTGGGGTAATCATGAATATTTTCGGGATATTAGACGCATTCGCAGGGCGCTTTATAGCAGTCCGATAGCAGTGTTGGAAAATAGCCATCAGGCAGTGAAAGATGGCCTGTATTTAGCCGGAGTCGATTATCCATGGGGAAAAAACAAGACTGAACAGGAAACAAAGCGACAGGAGTATTTTGCTCAATCAGTCAGCAAAATACCGGCCAACGGTTTTACTGTTCTTTTAACCCATCACCCTGACTTTTTGGACAATGCCTTTATGGCGGGAGTGCCCTTGTCACTAGCCGGACATACGCATGGTGGACAGGTGGCGATTTTTGGCACATCAGTGCTGCCGATACAATATAAGTATATGAAGGGTATGTTCCGGCAAAACGGTTCTTATGGGTATGTCAGCGCCGGAGCAGGGCACTGGCTGCCGCTGCGTATTGGCTGTCCGGCAGAAGTTAGCTTTTTTAAGCTAACGCGGGGGATATCATGAAGCAAGTACCTGATATCATTGCTGCTAATCTAAAAATTTTGTTTATCGGCTTTAATCCAGGAACCAGATCGGCGGAAACAGGGCATCATTTTGCCGGTTATTCGAATAAATTTTGGAAGTTGCTAGCGGCAGCCGTTCTTACGCCCTATCAGTTTAAATCAGAGGAAGATGGCAAGTTATTGGCTTTTGGTCTGGGTATTACCAACATCGTGGCTCGTCCCAGTCGGACAGCCTCAGAAATAACAAAAGCGGAGTATCAGGCCGGGCGAATAATTTTACAGGAGAAGCTACTGCTATATAAACCGCAGGTTGCCTGCTTTGCCGGTGTGGGGGTGTATCGGGAGTTTACGCAGCAGGCGCGTGTTACCTGTGGCTGGCAAGCTGCCAGTGTGGTATCAGGGGTGGCTGATTTTGTTGTGCCGTCACCTAGTGGTTTGACGCGGATATTGTTTGCCGAGCAATTGACGTATTATCAGGAACTAAAAGAGTATGTAGTCTGATACCAATGTGGTACAGGTAAGGTGTCAGGGTTTTGTTGCAAAGGTTAGAAAAGCGGATAAGACAGGCGCTTGCGTAAGCAAGCACCTGTTTTTCTTTCTAATTTGCTTGGTAGCTTAGGTTGCGGCCAATACAAAACGGTGTATAATTATAGAAGATTATTCATTAAAAGAGGTGCATATAGTATGTTCAAAAGAGGGATGGCCTTTGCTGGTCTAATCTTGTTGGTTTTGACTTTAGGTCTTGCTGGCTGCGGTGGTAATCAGTCACCAACTGCCAAAGTTCTCAAGGTGGGTGCTGAAGCTACATTTCCGCCATTTGAGTTCCAAGACGAAAAAAGCAAGGAATATGTTGGTTTTGATGTGGATATTATGAAGGCTATTGGCAAACAGATGGGGATGGAAGTTCAAATTGTCAATACAGGTTTTGATGGCTTGATTCCGGCGCTGGAAGGCAGTCAGATAGACGCCATTGCATCAGCTATGACTATTACTGATGAACGCGCTAAAAAGGTTAACTTTTCCAAGCCGTATTATAAATCTGGTTTATCAATTGTTGTTAAGTCAGACAATGTAACAATTAATAATTTCAAAGAATTAGAGGGCAAGCGGATTGCTGTACAAATAGGCACTACCGGTGCGGAAGCCGTTAAGAAGATTAAAGATGCCAAAGTCCGCGAGTATAACAGTGCGTCCGAAGCCTATCTTGAGCTCAAGGCTGACGGGGCGGATGCAGTTGTCAATGACTTGCCGGTAAACGAATACTACCTGGCCAAAGGTGGCAGCAAAGATGCCAAGTTGGTTGGTGAGGTTCTTAATGCTGAGGAGTATGGCATTGCAGTCGCTAAGAAAAACACTGAACTAGCAGGTAAAATCAATAAGGCGTTGGATGAAATCAAACAAAATGGCGAATATGCCAGAATATATGAACAGTGGTTTGGAAAAAAGCCGCAATAAGTGATCAGGTGCCAAAATAAAAGACTCATCTTTGGATGGGTCTTTTATTTTGGTGAACCGAAAAAATTACAGATATTCACAAAGACGCATATTGATGTGCGGAATATGTATTGCAGTTTACGCCATTCTTTACTATGATTAAATATAGATAACACATATTTGTTCTCACGAAATTTTTTCAAGGCTAAATTTTAGGAGGGGACGGCGTTTGAAACTTAAATTTATCCTAGGCCAGGCTGGTTACGGCAAGACCTGGCAGTGTTTTCATGAGATAGTCGCCCGGCTGGCCGAATCGCCTGATGGCCGGCCGCTTCTTTTTATTGTGCCTGAACAGGCTACTTATGAAATTGAGCAGGCGCTGGCTGCCGCCTGTCCGTCTCAGGGCTTTATGCGGGCTCATGTGCTGGGCTTTCGCCGGCTGGCGCACCGGGTACTCAATGAAACCGGCGGTGCAGCCAGACCGCATATATCGGAATTGGGAAAACGCATGGTCTTTAGCCGGTTATTAATGGAGAATAAAAGTAATTTCAAACTACTCTCACGGGCGGCTGCAGAAAAAAGTTTTGCCGCTACGGTTGCGGGCTTAGTGAAGGAGTTTAAAACCTATGGCGTAGGGCCGGACGTACTTACCGCGATAGCCAACGAGCAAGAATGTAATCAGGCGTTAACGGCTAAAATGCAGGATCTGGCGTTATTGTACCAGGGATTTGAGGACTTTTTAGCCGGACGGTATATTGACCCGGAGGATTATCTTACCTTGTTGGCAGAGAAAATTCCCGGGTCTTCTCTGCTGAGGCAGGCTGAAGTGTGGGTGGATGGCTTTACCTTTTTTACCCCACAGGAATATGCCGTAATAACAGCTATGTTAGAAGCGACACAGTCTGTGACGGTAACTCTATGTCTGAACCAGCCGGAAAGTGAGTTGCATTCCCGCGAAGAAGCGTTGTTTCACCGTCAATGGGAAACGTATCAGAAATTAAAAAAACTGGCGGCCGAGCTGCAGATTAAAACTGAGCAGCAGGAACTCATACTGCCGCATCGTTTTGTCAGACCAGCACTGGCAGCTATTGAACAGCAGTTTTATAGCGGCTGGAATCCGGCTAAAACGGTTACGCCGGATAACAGCTTTATGTTGGCAGAAGCGGCTAATCGCCGGACAGAGGCTGAGGCCATAGCTCGTGAAATAATTAGGCTGAGCCGGGAAGAAGGCTTACGATGGCGGGATATGGCTATCCTTATTCGGGACATGGATAGCTATGCCGAGTTAATGACAACTGTGCTGACTGCTTATAATATTCCTTTTTTCAGTGATAATAGCCGTCCGGCGGTACATCATCCGCTGGCCGAATTGCTGCGTTCTGCACTTGATGTTGTGCTGGAAAGATGGACTTATGAGCCGGTTTTTCGTTGTTTAAAAACAGATTTACTGCCAGTGACCCGTGACCAGGTGGACCTATTGGAAAACTACTGTCTGGAATTTGGTATTCGCGGATCAAGGTGGACAAAACCGGACGAGTGGGCGTTCCGGCGTCGGTACTCATTGGCTGAGGACGAGTGGGCTGGTGATGAGCCTGATGCTGCTGAGCAGGAATATTTGTGCCAGATTAATACTATCCGCCATGATAGTACAGCCGCGCTGGTACTCTTAGCCGGGAAAATAACACCGGCGATAAAGAAGGGTTTGACACCGGTAGAATTGGTACAAGCTGTCTATGAATTTTTACAAAGCTTACATGTGGCTGATACGCTGGCGGCCTGGGCGGTTTCTGCTGAAGCTGCCGGGGATCTTGAACAGGCGAGGGAACATCAGCAGATGTGGCCTAAACTGGTGGAACTGTTAGATCAGATTGTGGATACGTTTGCAGAGCAGCCGTTGAGCCTAGCGGAGTTTGCTGCTATTGTCAGTGAAGGGCTGGAGGGTACCAATCTTAGTTTAATTCCGCCTGGGCTTGATTATGTTACAATTGCCGCCCTCGAACGGACGCGGCGATTGCGAATAAAGGCCGCCTTTGTCCCGGGGGTGAGTGATGGCATATTGCCGCGCCGGCGCAGGGACGAGGGGCTGTTGAATGATGGTGAACGAGCGTTGCTGCGAACGCTGGGGCTGGAACTTGGCAGCGGGGCAGTGGCCGATGTCTTTGCGGAGCAGTTTTTGGTATACACAGCTTTGACGCGGGCTAGCCAGCACCTATGGGTTAGCTATCCGCTGGCCGATGCGGAAGGAAAAGCGCTGGCACCTTCAGCCATTATCAGACGCTTAAAAGAAATTACTGGTGTTTTGCCTGTGGCGCTGCCAATTGAACCGCCGGCGGGGCGGGAAGCCGAGTATCTTGCCAGGCCTGAGCGGGCGCTGGCAGCATTGGCCGGGGTGCTTAGGCTATATCGGGAGACTGGAAATATCAGCCCGGCCTGGTGGGATGTTTATAACTGGGCGCTGATGCAGCCTCAGTGGCGTGAACCGCTTAGGGTAAGTTTAGCCGGGTTATTTCATCATAACCAGCTAGAGCCGTTACAGCCTGGACTTCCTGGCCGCCTATATATGAAAAATGGTGTACTGCGAGGTAGTGTGACCCGGTTTGAAGCGTTTCGCGCCTGTCCGTTTAAGCATTTTGCCCAGTATGGACTGAACCTTAAGGAGCGGGCTGTCTATCAACTTGCGGCACCTGATTTGGGACAGTTTTTGCATGCTGTGCTGAAATCATTTGGTGACAGGCTGGCTGCACGCAATCAAAGCTGGGGAGAGCTTACCGGCAATCAAATTAGTGAATTATGTGGGGATATTGTCACCCAGTTAGCCCCTAAGCTGCAGAATGAAATACTGCTAAGCAGCAAGCAGCATGAGCATTTGGTCACCAGGCTGACGCGGCGGGCTATCCGGGCTGTCAGCCGTCTGGCAGCCTGGGGCGAGGTCACTCAGTTTCGGCCGGTGGCATTTGAGCAGGCTTTTGGCCGGGGGTTAGACGCGCTGCCGCCGCTTAAGCTTACTCTGCCGGATGCTATTGTGGAAGTAGCCGGGCAGATTGACCGCCTGGACATGGGTGAGTATGACAACCAAAACTATGTGCTGGTTATTGACTATAAATCAGGCGGGGCTTGGCTCAGTTTGACTGAGGTTTACTATGGTCTTAAGCTGCAATTGCTAACTTATTTATTAGTGGCGGTGAGCGCCCGGAACGGTCCTAATGCTTGTCTGCCGGCAGGGGTATTATATTATTTTTTAAAAAATCCTGTTATTTCGGGGACAACTCTGAAAACACCAGAGCAAATTGAAAAAGATATTAACAGCCGGCTCAAAATGCCAGGCTGGTTACTGGCTGATACAGATATTGTCGGCTTATTGGATGCAGCGATTAACGGTTGGTCTGAGTTTTTTAAGATTGCGTTGGGTAAAAACGGTTTTTACGAAAGTTGTAGGGATAAGCTCAAAACAGAGGAAGAATTCAAGATATTATTAACCCATGTTGAACAGGAGCTGCTGGCTGTAGCGGCCGCCATTCTTGATGGCGAAACAGCCATTAGGCCGTATCGCTTGGAGAAAAGTACACCCTGTGGCTATTGTGCCTTCCTGCCAGTATGCCAGTTTGACGGTAATTTGCCGGAAAATGACTATTTGGCGCTTCCTAAGCTGGCTGATGAGGCTATTATGAGGGAATTGCGTCAACGGAAAGGAGGCGGTGAGTAATGCAATGCTCTCCTGAGCAACAAGCGGCGATTGAAACCCGTAATCATAATCTGTTGGTGGCGGCAGCTGCCGGGTCGGGTAAGACCTGGGTGCTGGTGGAACGGATTATTAGCCGGATCATTGACCCTGACGAACGGCTGAGTGTGGATAGTCTGCTGGTGGTGACCTTTACCAATGCGGCGGCTAACGAGATGCGCGGTCGCATTGGTGAAGCCTTAAATACTGTACTTAGGCAGCCTGAGCTCACTGATGTTGAGCTTAGGCGCCATGTCGAGCGACAGTTGGTGCTGCTAAATGCAGCCAATATTTCTACCTTACATGCCTTCTGTCAGGGCATTGTGCGGCAGTATTTTTATCTGCTGGCCATTGAACCTAATTTCCGGGTGGCTAATGATGCCGAGGTGACATTAATCAAGAGTGATGTGCTTGAGGCTGTGTTTGAGGAAAGCTACCTGCAGGCAGATACAGATTTTTTGATGCTGATTGACTATTATGGAGACGAAGTCAATGATAATTCTCTTGCTGGACTGGTGCTGAAGTTATATGAGTTTTCCCGCAGTCATCCCTGGCCGGAGAATTGGCTAACTGGTTTACCTGACGCTTTTCTTTTGCCGCCAGCAGCAACTTTTGATGAGACTCCCTGGTCATCCCTGGTCCGGGATAAAATAGTACTGGACTGGGAGGAGGCTCGCCAGCAGCTGCTGGCACTAATGGCAGAGGTTAGCAAACCGGGTAGGCCAACAGCCTATGCCCAGACCTATGCCGAAGATATTAAAATTATTGATAAATTGCTGGTAGCTGCGCAGTCATCCTGGGCAGCGTTGTCTAAGGCGTTGGCAGAGGTTAGTTTCCCCCGGATTGCCTCAGTTGGTAAGGAAGTGCCTAAGGAAATTAAGGACTATTTTCAAAACCAGCGCAATAAAGCCAAAAAGCGGATAACCGATGCCAGGGTATTTTATTTTGAACGCAGCGGCTCGGAACTTGTGGCTGATTTGCGTCAGGTTGAGCCGCTCATGGCTGCCTTGGTCCAACTAGTTAAGAACTTTGCATTAAAATTTTCCCTGGCGAAACAAGAAAAAGGCATTGTTGATTTTAATGATTTAGAGCATTTGTGCCTGGAGGTATTACGAGCGGCAGATTCAGGGCAAGGTGAAACCAAGCCTTCGCCGGTAGCTCTCCAGCTTAAAGCCAGGTTTAGCGAAATTATGGTCGATGAGTACCAGGATACCAACAGAGTACAGGAAGAAATTATCCGGCTTGTTGCAAGTGTTGAGCAGCCCAATCTCTTCCTGGTGGGCGATGTCAAACAAAGCATTTACCGATTCCGCCTGGCTGAGCCGGCTCTGTTTATGGACAAATATCATGGTTATCAGAGCGGCACGCGGGTCGGGTGTAAACGCATTGATTTGAGTAAAAACTTCCGCAGCCGTGCCGGGGTTCTTCATGCTGTCAACTTCCTGTTTGCCCAGCTTATGACAGAGCGTACGGCTGAGCTTGATTACGGACCGGCAGAGCAGCTTAATCCTGGCCCTGATTATCCGGTCACGGTAGGAAACAGCCTGGAGGGACCGGTAGAAATCATTATGATTGACAGGGAGAAAGCTGGGGATGAGAGCATCGCTGACGAGGGCGAGGCGATTAGTAGTTCAGAGTCCGGAATTGAGGAGTGTAGCCAACTGGATAATGGTATACCGGAAGAAGAACTATCTGCTTTTGAGCAGGAGGCTGTCCTCATAGCCAAGCGTATTCAGGAATTGATCAACAGTTGCTGTGTGGCGTTTGATAAACAGGCGGGCGGCTATCGTCCCTTATTGTACCGTGATATTGTTATTTTGCTGCGTTCGGTACGGGGTAAGGCTCAGGCGCTGCAGGATAGGCTGCGGCAAAACGGGATTCCCTGTTATGCAGAACTGGATTCCGGTTATTTTTCAGAAACCGAGATATCTATTATGTTAGCCCTGTTGCAAGTTATTGATAATCCCCACCAGGATATTCCAATAGCAGCGGTGCTGCGCTCGCCACTGGTTGGTCTGACTGGCGATGAACTGGCTGAAATTCGACTGTGTTTGGCGCAAGGCAGCCTGTGGACCGCATTGCAGGCCTATAGCCATACTCAGGCTGTTTCCCACAAGGTTCAGGGCTTTTTGGCTAAGCTAACGACTTGGCGTAATTTGGCGCGGCGTAAGGGTGTGGCCGAGCTTATCTGGCGTATTTACCAGGATACCGGTTACTATGACTATGTGGGTGGGATGCCTGGTGGAGTTTTACGGCAAGCTAATCTGCGGGCGCTGTATGATCGGGCCCGGCAGTATGAGACCACTAACTTTAGGGGACTGTTTCGCTTTTTACGGTTTGTTGAGCGGCTAAAGAATAAGGATTCTGATTTGTCGGTAGCCCGGGCGTTAGGCGAGAGCGAGGATGTTGTCAGGGTCATGAGTATTCATAAAAGTAAAGGGCTTGAGTTTCCAGTAGTTATAGTGGCTGATATGGGAAAAAACTTTAACCTTATGGATACGACTGGGTTGGTATTATGTCATAAGGAGCTGGGTGTTGGGCCGTATGTTACGTTACCTGAGCTTAGATTTCGCTATCCGACACCGGCTCGATGGGGTATTGCCCATAAGCTTGAGTTGGAAACTAAGGCCGAGGAACAGCGGATTTTGTATGTGGCCCTGACCCGGGCCAGGGAAAAACTCATTTTAGTTGGTTCGGCCAAAAAGTTGTCCCAAAAGTGTGCTACATGGTGCCGGGCAGTGGGCGAGCCGCAGGCAAAACTGCCAGTCAGCCAAGTCATAAGAGCTAAAAGTTATCTGGATTGGGTTGGTATGGCAGTTGCCCGGCATACCGATGGTGAGGCTATTCGCCAGTATGGTGAGTGCCCTGATCAGCCGGTGACAGCGTTAGCAGGCCAGCTTTCAGCCTGGAACATCAAAATAGTTAAGCTGGAAGATAATAAACCGTTAACGCAGGCCGGTCAGGCGGATGACGCATTATTGGCGGCTGTCCGGCGGCTGGAACCGGTTGACTGTGATACTGATACCCGGTGGGTGGATACGCTTTTAAACTGGCAATATCCATGTATGAACGCAGTTAGCAAACCAGCCAAACTGTCAGTGTCGGAAATTAAACGCCGTCTTGAATTTGTGGAAAGGGAAGAGGCCGAGGTTGTATTTGCACCAAAACCGTCGACCGTGCATGTCCGTCCACGCTTCCTGCAAGCCACCTCGCAACTGACACCGGTAGAGTATGGGATGATGCTGCATACGGTTATGCAACATATTGATTTAGCTGGCGAGTTTTCTAACCAAGCCATTACTGAGCAGGCCAGTGCCTTGGAAGTTTGTCAGATTTTGCCGACTGGTCAGGCGGCAGAGGTTGATGCTGGTTTAATCAAGGCCTTTTTTACCTCTCAGCTTGGCCAGCGTTTGACGAAGGCGAGCGAGGTGTGGCGGGAAATGCCATTTAGCCTGCTGCTGCCGGCCGAAAAGTTTTATCCAGATCTGCAAAACTGTGGGGAACAAATTTTCGTGCAAGGGATTATTGACTGCCTGTTTGCCGAAGATGACGGTTTAGTTTTGATTGATTATAAGACCGATAGCGTCGTCGCGGTCGATGAATTGGTTAGCAAATATGCAGTTCAGCTTAGTATGTATGCGCTGGCAATTGAGCGGATACTTGGTCGACCGGTCAAGGAACAGTATATTTATGCATTCCGGTTGGGGCGTGAGATTAAATTAGATGGTTTAGGGTAAAGGAAAAAGTGGCTGTACTGGAAATCGAGTTCCAGTACAGCCACTTAGGATGCTTATTAATATTGTTTTATACAAATCATAGCTTAGGGGAGGAAGCTGCCTTGCTCATATTTTTACTAGAACATGCCTTTACGCCATAAACCAAAGGCACTAAGTGCGGTAACAGCCACAGCAAATAATAGCGTAATAACAAAGCCACCGTTGCCGCCAAAGGGTACATCAACATTCATTCCCATAAAGCTTGAAACCATAGTTGGTATTGCCAAAATAATGGTCATAGAGGCCAGGAATTTCATCACGCGATTGAGGTTGTTTGAGATGATGGAAGTAAACGTATCCATCATACCATTCATAATGCGGCTATACATTTCGACCATTTCAATAGCCTGTTTATTTTCAATAATAACATCTTCTAACAGATCTTCATCTTCTTCATACATTTTAATCAGGTGTTGTACTTGGCTGGTAGAACGGAGTCGCAAGAGCTTTTCCAAGACGATGCCGTTAGAACGCAGGGAAGCGGCAAAATAGGTTAAGCCTTTCTGCAGCTCTAAGAGCTGGAATATTTCCTCATTTTGCATAGATCGGCGCAGATAACATTCGATCTCGTCTGTGCGGCGGTTAATCTGCTTTAAGTATTTCAAATATAAAGTAGCCGATTTATATAATATCTGAAAAAGAAATCTGGTCTTTTTAAAGGTACTGAACAACCGGTGATTTTCAGGTTTAAAATCAGCTAAGACTTCGTTGGATTCCAGGCAAATCGTAATGATGTAGTCGGTAGTAAGTACGATGCCTAATGGCAACGCGTCATAACTATCATGACCACGCGTAACAGGAATATTGGTGATAACAAGCATATGATTTTCTTCCACTTCGATACGGGAACGTTCTTCTTCGTCCAAGGCTGCTTTAAGGAAATCAAGTGGGCTGCCAGTGGTGACTGCCACTTGCTCCAGTTCCGCGGATGTGGGATTAATCAGGTTAAACCAGGCACCTCGTTCCAACGTCTGAAGAGTAAGCTCATATAGATCTGTGCAATTGCTGCGATAAATTTTAAGCATAATGCTCCCCCCCCTTTTTTCTTTTTAGGGGAATGCAAATAGTTACCTTTACCTAGTCAATCGGATAACCCTTAGCTAAGGTGTTGCTAAGTGGTGTACTCAGATAAATTCGGCGAAAAAAATGGAATATTCCCCTAATTTTTATTAAATTGAACAAAAGACGCCAACTAGGTCGGCCTACATCCATCTATCTCACCTGCCTTTGAAATATTAATGATTATCTTAAAATATCTCTATAATGAATATAATTCTGTTTACCTTAATAGTCAACCCTTTTATAAAAAAAATAACCTAGATTTAACCCGGCTATAGCATGAGGCAAGTATTCTTACTACTAGATCATCAATTCTGTGTATTATTGTATTACTTGTGCTAGCCAATGTGCACACGGTCAAGAACAGGTAAGGCAAAACAGACATAAATTACCGGGGGTTGTTTTGTTGACAAGCCATCTTGTCATTTGTTATAATACTAACTGTGCTTGCTACGGAGGGGTGTCCGAGCGGTTTATGGAGCTGGTCTTGAAAACCAGTGATCCCGCAAGGGACCGTGGGTTCGAATCCCACCCCCTCCGCCATATAAGTCAATTGACTTGAGGCAGAGTATCTGCTATAATCTAACCAGCTTATGACACGGAGTGGTACTCAAGTGGCTGAAGAGGACGGTTTGCTAAATCGTTAGAGGTCGTGAGGCCTGCCAGGGTTCAAATCCCTGCCACTCCGCCATAAAAAAACGGCTGTTTACCGAGAGGTAAACAGCCGTTTTTTTATGTGTATCAGAATTTGTAAGTTTTGGGAATTGCGGAGGAGGGGCAATGCCAAAAGTAAAACCCCTCTCCCTATATGTCGCATTAGCGAACTAGAAATTGCTGAGCCAACTGGCAATTTCTTCACTAACTTGGCTGCTTTGTGCGGCCAGGTGGTGATCGCCGTCTGGATAGAGGATTAGCTTTTTTGGTTCTGCCGCTAACTCATAAATAGTTTGAGCCTGGCTGGCCGGCACGATGTTATCGGCTGTTCCGTGGAGAATAAGGAGGGGCCGTTGTTTTATTTGTTGGACATAGGCTAGGATGTTATGGCGGGCAAAATCCTGGATGAATTCTGGTGTAAGCAACAGGTCACCATACTCATCTGTTAGTTGCAGGGGGGTGCCGGTCGCCAGTTGTTCATAATGAGCCCCCAGTGCCAACCGGAAGGTAGCGGGAAGGTTCCAGGGTGTAGCCCAGAGGATGAGTCCCCTTATCATTGGGTCAATGGCGGCTACTGCCAGTGAGGTGGTGCCGCCCAGGCTGCGCCCCAGCAAAAATAGTTGTCCGCCGATTGTCTGCCGGGAATAGGCAACAACGGCTGTAAGCTCGGCAATCTGGCAAGATAGGTTTTGGAGGGGAGTAAAGTCATAGCGGAGTACATTAACATCTGTTGCAGCAATGGTTTCTGCCAGGCGGATTGCCCGACCGCCGCCGTCCTTACTGCCCCGGAAGCCATGAGAGATAATTAGCGTTTTATCTGAGGGATGGCGTGCGGGATGGAAAACACCCGGTAGTTGAGTATTACCCGCAGGTAGTAGAATATTGTTCATCAGGATACCCCATCTATTTAAAGTTAAGGATATTATTTTGGGTTATACTAATTATAGTATAGCTGTAGCTAAAGATAATTGATAGGAGGAGCAACTAATGACAGACATCTTGTTAGGATATCTAATTAATAACTTTTTGATTGATAGTCATCAGTATGAAGCATGGCGAGGTCTTAGCCAGGACGAACTTCGGGAGGAACTGAGTACGGCTGGTATAATGAACAGTGCGGAGTTTGATGAGTTTAGCCATCAGCTTGCCGCTGGTGTCGAGGTAGTGGAAGAGCAAGGCGAATAAAAACAAATGCGTTTCATAGTATTATATATGCCAGTGGTATAAGTCATAGTGAACCCTGGTAGAAAGTTCCGTAAAAGGGACTCAGGAGAGGGGAACAGTAATTGAATAGTATTGATTTGCATTGTGATACGATAATGTGCTTAATGGAGGGAGATAAGTCAGAGGGCCTTTATCGTAACTCGCTTAGTGTGGATATCGAAAAACTGCAGGCCGGTAAGGCTCAGGCTCAATTTTTTGCTATGTTTATTAATCTGCAAACAGATGGTGATCCGTTAGTGAGAGCACTTAGAATGATTGATCGCTTTTACCAGGAAATAGAGGAAAATAAACAATATATTGCGTTGGCAAGAAATTATGGTGAATTCCAGCAAAATCAAGCAGATGGCAAATTATCTGCTTTTTTGACGATTGAGGAAGGCGGGGCGTTTAAGGGTGAGTTGACTAATTTGCGTAATTTCTACCGTCTTGGTGTTAGGCTGATTACGCTCACATGGAACTATCCTAATGAGATTGGCTATCCGAGCGCCTTGCCCGAATGCCGTAAGCAGGGTCTTACGCCCTTTGGCCGGGAAGTAGTGGCAGAGATGAACCGGCTGGGGATGATGATTGATGTATCCCATTTATCAAATCAGGGTTTTTATGAGGTGGCTGCACTGACACAAAAACCGTTTGTGGCTTCCCATTCTAATGCCTGGTCTGTAACCGCTCATCATCGCAACCTGACTGATGAGATGATTAAGCTGTTAGCCACAAAGGGTGGTGTCATGGGGATTAATTTTGAAAAATCCTTTTTGGGCAGTGCACCGGTCAGCCGGGTTGAAGATATGGTTCTTCATATCCAACATATCTATAACGTGGGTGGGATAGAGGTCATTGCGATTGGGTCAGACTTTGACGGCATTAGCCCAGAACTGGAATTGGCTCATGCCGGCGAAATGAGTAAACTGGTAGATGCTTTGGAAAAAGCAGGATTTAGTCAGGCGAAAATTGATAAGATATGCTGGAAAAACGCCCTCAGAGTGATAAAAGATACATTACATTGAATCTGGTTAGTGAAGTAACAAGTCATTTAGAGACTTGCACATTCGGATACGGGGGAGTAAAATAATTTGTGGTAGTACCTCTTGATAGATGATATTAAAATCTGATAATAAGATATAGTGTCCTTTATCACCAGTGCTACAAAGTGATAATAATAAAAGGGGTGCGAAAAAGTGGAGTTTTTGGTAGCACTAGCTAGTATTATGATGGTTAACATCGTACTTAGCGGCGACAATGCAGTGGTCATTGCTTTGGCGAGCCGCTCTTTACCCCCGAAGCAACAAAAGCAAGCGATCCTATGGGGTAGTGGCGGGGCGATAGTCCTGCGCGTTATTCTTACAATTGTAGCTGTTGTACTTTTGCAAATTCCTTATGTTCAGTTTTTTGGCGGTTTACTTCTTATTTGGATTGCGGCTAAATTACTTATGGAGGATGATGGCGGTGAAAATATTGAAGCCAACACTTCGTTCGTAGGGGCTGTAAAGACCATTATTATCGCAGATTTAGTTATGAGTCTTGATAATACCCTGGCAATTGCTGCAGTAGCCAAAGGCGATTATGTTTTGCTTGGCATAGGACTTGCGTTTAGTATCCCATTGATTGTTTTTGGCAGTCAAATTATTATTAAAATTATGGACAAGTTCCCGATAGTTGTGTATCTCGGAGCCGCGCTTATTGCCTGGACGGCCGGCGAAATGATGGTGGCTGATGAAAAAATTGGTCCGGTTATTCATGCCGTGATACCCGAATGGCTGTTGCCGGCGGCAGTTACGGCAGGGGTAGTAGCGATTGGACTCTGGTGGAAGAGCACACATAAAGAAAAGGGTACCGAAGCCTGTGCAAAAGAGGGAAATTCGGTGCAATAATGTATGTTGCAGTGCAAAGGCACTGTTGGGGGGACATCGCATTTTGAGGCGATGTCTTCCTTCTTTTTTGCAGGGTATTAAGGCTCTATGCCGAATAACCTATAGAATATCTATCCAAGGAAGGGCTGACATAGATGGCAACGCCGGTAAATATGCAAAAACGCCTGGCTTGGTTTTTGACGGTAACCATGCTGGTGATATTTGGTTTAGCAGGGAGAATTGCCTGGATTCAATTCGGTGAGGGGCAACGTCTGAGTAACAGGGTAAAGGATCAAGTTAGCGAAAGCCGGGTAATGCAGTCGCCTCGGGGCACGATATATGACCGGAACGGGCAGCAATTAGCGGTAAGCAGTCTAAATAAGTCCCTTTATGCTGATCCACAGGAAGTAAAAGATATTGATGGATTAGCGGCTTTATTAGCACCGGTTCTTGGTGTAACATCCGCAGATATTAAGGAGCGATTAACGGACGGAGCTCGTTTTGTTTGGCTTAAACGGACGCTGGAACCGGATGTAGCTAAGGCAGTTTCTGCGCTTATCAAGGACCACCAGCTTACAGGACTGGGTTTTATCGAGGAAAGTAAACGGTATTATCCTAATGATAATTTGGCGGCGCAGGTGCTGGGTTTTGTGGGTACAGATGATGTTGGTCTGGAAGGACTAGAAATGTCACTGGATAAGGTTATTAAGGGTCAGATTCGTAAACAGGTTATTGCTACAGACAGCTATGGTACACCCATATTCCAATCCATATTTTCTTTTATACCGGAAAAAAAGGGACGTTCAATTTACCTGACGATTGACAGCAACATTCAATATATTGTCGAAAGGGCACTTGATGCTGCCATGGCGAAGACGGGTGCAAAGACGGGTACGGTTATCATTGTGCAGCCTAAGACTGGGGAGATTCTCGCTATGGCCAGCCGCCCCACGTATAACCCTAATCAATTTGGCAGCTATAGCTCAGAAGCCTGGAAAAATCGGGCTGTATCTGATGTATATGAACCGGGTTCGACTTTTAAAGCAGTTATTGCGGCGGCGGCATTGGAGGAGGGCAAGGTACGACCGGATGAGCGGTTTATCGATAAAGGGTATGTAGAGGTATCCGGGCGGCAGATCAAAAACTGGAGTGGCGAGAGCTATGGCAATATACCATTTACTGAAATTATAAAGAATTCTATCAACACTGGTTTTGTTGAAGTTGGTTTGCGGGTTGGTGCGGCCAAACTGACAAGCTATGCACGGGCATTTGGGTTTGGCAAGATTACAGGTATAGAGTTGCCAGGGGAGGCCGAAGGCCTGCTGTTTGATCCCCGGGATATGCGCGATAGCGATACTGCAACCATGTCGATTGGCCAGAGTATTGCGGTTACACCACTACAACTTACGGCTGCTATTGCCGCTATTGCCAATGATGGGGTGCTGCTAAAACCGCGGATTATTAAAGAATATCGTAACGAGGATGGCACGCTGGCGGAAACTTTTGATCCGGTTGTTGTCAGACAGGTTATTAGCCCGGAAACAGCCCGTACCCTAACCGCGTTACTAGAGAAGGTAGTACATGAAGGCGGCGGTAAACTGGCGACCGTTAAGGGCTACCGTTTTGCTGGGAAAACAGGTACAGCTGAAAAGTTAAATCCCAACGGCGGCGGCTATTTAGCCGGGCATTATATTGCCTCTTTTGCCGGTTTTGGGCCTGTTGATGATCCGCAGGTAGCGGCATTGATTGTGCTTGATGATCCGAGTGGTATTTATTATGGCGGGACAATTGCAGCACCGGTATTTAGTGATATTATGACACAGGTTATGCGAGTGTTAAATATTCACCCTGATGGGGGCAGTTATGTAGTACCGCCTGTAAAGACAGTAGAGTCCCTGGCGCCGTCAGATGTCCCAACTAGCCCCGGGCCGCCTCCGGAAGTGCCGTATGGGCATATATTAGTTCCTGCACTTGCAGGCAAGTCCATCAGAGAAGCTGGTGACACTTTACATGAACTTGGGCTCACCTTTGTACCTGTGGGTACCGGAATGGTTGCAAAGCAAAGTGTTGCTCCCAATACACCAGTCAAGCTGGGCACGGAGATTATTGTATATTTTGAATCAGTGAATACAAATTCGCCGGGTGGATAAGCTGATACATAGAAGCAGCGGCAAAGAATTGCTAAATCAAGAATTTGCCAACCTAAGTGGGATTTTGGATAGCAACAATAAAAGGCGGCTAGGCCGCCTTTTATACTACTATGACTTATTTGCTGTTAATATCGTATTGGGAAGTCATGGTACCCGAAGTCATGGTACCTGAAGTCATAGTACCTGAAGTTGTGGTGGTTCCACTTGGAGTGGAAGTTTGTCCCCCCATGGATGATTCATATTGTTCGATCATGCGGCGAACCATGTGACCACCTACCCGGCCACAATCGGCCGAAGTCATGGTTGACCAGCCTTGACTGCGTACGCGATCACTAATACCCAGTTCGGTTGCTATTTCTAGCTTCATGCGGTCAAGTGCATTTTCTGCACCTGGGTTAACAGGTTTGTTACTTCTAGCCATAGAATAAACACCTCCTGAAATTTTTCTAATCCTAGTATCTGCGGCGCAAATACCGGTTATTCTATAAATATTATGTTAATTAAGTAAGAAAATACCAAAGGATAAAGGAAACTGTAATTTTTTATTGAATTAATACGAAAAATAACAGAAAAACCGCAGGAAATGACGAATTTTGTCTGGAAGGAATTAACAGATAAGTGGAGAATGATTTATTTAAATGATGTACTAATGGTAAACAACAATTTTGTGTTAGGGGTATTGCCATGCATGAGCTTGCAATTGCGCAAGGGATACTGGATATTGCTTTAAATACGGCCGTTAATCATAACGCCACTAGTGTTTTGGGCGTTAAAGTAATTGTGGGTGAACTTACCGGGACTGTACCGGAGGCGCTGGAATTTGGTTTTGTGGCGTTGGCTAAAGGAACAATGGCAGAGAACGCCTGTTTATCAATCCAGATAATTCCGCTGACAGGACATTGCCGGGACTGCGGCGTTCAAAGCAGTATTGATAAATATTGTTTTGCTTGTGCAAGCTGTGGCTCTCATGCAGTTGATATTTTAACCGGGCGTGAGCTAAAAGTAGAAAGTGTGGAGGTAGAGTAATTGTTGGAAATTACTGTAATGAGCAATATCCTGGAAAAGAATGAGGAAGTGGCTGCCGAGCTAAATGCCATGTTGACTAGACGGGGGATTTTTACAGTTAATCTGTTGGGTTCTCCTGGCTGTGGCAAAACCTCTCTTGTGGAGCAGACGGTAAGCCTGCTCAAAAGTGAATTTAATATAGCCATCATTGAGGGTGATTTATATACATCTAAAGATGCGGATCGTATTGCTGCCTATGGAGCGCCGGTGGTTCAAATCAATACCCAGGGCGGATGTCATCTTGATGCGACGATGGTTAAGTCAGCTCTTGACCAATTGGATTTGAATGAGATTGATATTCTGATCGTCGAAAATGTTGGCAATCTGGTTTGTCCAGCCGAGTTTGCCGTTGGGGAGCATGCCAAAGTGGTAGTCCTCAGCGTTACGGAAGGAGAGGACAAGCCGCTAAAATATCCCCTTGTATTTAGGCAGTCTGCAGCTGTTATTTTGAATAAAATTGACTTACTTCCCTATACTGATTTTGCTCTTGATTGTGCGGTACGAGATATTACCGGTTTAAATCAACAAGCTGTCTTGATGAAGGTGTCCTGCAGAACGGGAGCAGGGTTAACCGACTGGCTAGAATGGCTTAAGCAGCAGGTGCAGTTAATTAGAAAATGTGATTAGGGGGAGTATTGTGGCAATTCTGGCGGAAATGGAATGGGAAATTGAGGTTGTACGTGAGCGGTTACATCAACTGGTGGAACGAAAGTTGGGCGATCTTACTGACGTCGAAGTAACTGAACTTAGCGGCTACCTGGATCAGCTTATTGTCAAATATGAGATGACTAATACCCGCCGGAAAAAAACAGATAAACTGGCGTCAGTTTAAAAGAAACAACAACGTTCTAAGCCTACGACCGCAAGTATATAGTAGTAAGGGGGACTCGCTTTCTTTGGTAGTAAATGCGGCGGAGGGAAAATTTTGCATAGACAGGAGAACCAGCAGGAGCTCCGTCGTGGGCTCAAAGAGCGTCATATTCAGCTTATCGCAATTGGCGGTTCGATTGGTGTAGGTCTGTTTTTAGGATCGTCGGCTGCTATTCAGGCAGCAGGTCCATCCTTGCTAGTTACGTACTTTATTGGTGGTATTGTGGTTTTCTGTTTATTGAGGGCGCTGGGTGAAGTTGCTGTTGCTATCCCGATAGCGGGTTCATTTAGCGCGTATGCCCACAGGTTTTTGGGAC
The DNA here is from genome assembly GCF_057319775.1 of Sporomusa sp. 246TCP1. Lineage (NCBI taxonomy): Bacteria > Bacillati > Bacillota > Negativicutes > Selenomonadales > Sporomusaceae > Sporomusa > Sporomusa sp. 246TCP1. The sequence continues at coordinate 5,113,231 of NZ_CM170492.1, forward strand.
CGCTGACTGGTTATTTGACAGGCTGGACGTATTGGTTTATGTGGGTTGTGACAGGCATGGCTGAGATTACAGCCGTGGGAGTGTATGTAAATTACTGGCTGCCTGAATTGCCGCAGTGGATTCCTGCGCTGCTGGCGGTAATCTTGATGACAGGGGTTAATCTTATTGCGGTAGAAGCCTATGGCGAATTTGAATTCTGGTTTGCGTTAATCAAAATCATTGCCATCATTGCGTTAATTATGGGCGGGTTGGGGATGATTTTATTTGGCTTTGGCAATGGTGGTGTTCCTGTTGGGATAGGGCACCTCTGGCAGCATGGCGGCTTTTTCCCGCATGGCGTAAGTGGGACGATTATGGCCCTTGCGATGGTGCTGTTTTCTTATGTGGGTATTGAAGTAATTGGCGTTACCGCCGGAGAAGCCAAAGAGCCGGAAAAGACATTGCCGGTCGCTATTAACAAAGTGTTTTGGCGAATTCTATTATTTTATATCGGCTCACTATATGTTATTATGTCAATTTATCCCTGGAATGAGCTTGGTCATGTTGGCAGTCCGTTTGTAGCGGTATTTGAGAAATTGGGAATAAGCAGCGCCGCCGGCATAATGAATTTTGTTGTGCTGTCAGCAGCTCTGTCCTCCTGTAACAGCGGCGTTTTTAGCACAGGCCGGATGCTGTATACTCTGGCAAGGCAAGGGGAAGCGCCTGCGCTTCTGGGTAAGTTAAATAACAGTCAGGTTCCTGTCTGGGGGGTATTGGTTTCAGCTGCTTTTTTAATGGTCGGTGTGGCACTCAATTATTTTATTCCGGCCAAAGTGTTTACCTATGTAACTAGTATTGGTACGTTTGCCTGTTTGTGGGTGTGGGCCATCATTCTTATGGTTCAGATAAAGTTTCGGCGAAGTCTGCCGCCGGCAGTGGCAGCCAAACTGGTCTATCCTATGCCTTTATATCCCCTATCAGGTATCTTGTGTTTGGTAATGCTGGCACTGGTAGTTTTTATTATGAGCCAAGATTCTGATACGGTGCTGTCGCTTTGGATTGGTCCGGTTTGGTTAGTAGGCTTGATGATCTTCTACCCTGTACGATCACGCAAGTCGTGATGATAATTGGCGATTCGATTCATTTAGGAGGCTAGTGGGTTATGTTGGAACGTCCTGTGTGGGCAGAAATTGATTTGGCTGCTATTAAACACAATGTTAGGGAAATAAAAAAAGGCCTAAAATCTGGTGTGAAATTCTGTGCTGTGGTCAAGGCTGATGCTTACGGTCACGGGGCAGTAGCCGTCGCACACGCTGTGTTGTCTGCAGGTGCTGACAGGCTGGCAGTAGCCATTTTAGGTGAGGCTATTGAACTTAGGGAAGCTGGTATTTTGGTGCCCATTCAGGTGCTCGGTTATACGCCGCCTCATCAGGCCAGGACAGTGGCTGCTTATGGTATTGCTCAGACTGTGTATTCCATGGATGCCGTGCAGGCACTGGCAGCGGCTGGAATGGAAACAGGCAAACCTGTAAAACTGCATATTAAGATTGATACAGGTATGGGGCGGATTGGTATCCTGCCTGAGGAGGCCGGCAATTTTGCTGCTGCGGCAGCTGCAATGAGCGGGGTCGAGATTGAAGGAGTATTTTCGCATTTTGCCACCGCTGATGCAAAGGACAAATCGTATGCGTATGAGCAGTATGCCAGATTTCAGCAGGCACTGGAACGAATACAAGCCAAGGGAATTGATATTCCCATCAGGCATATTGCAAACAGCGCAGCCACTTTAGAAATGCCGGAGACGCATCTGGATATGGTTCGTCCGGGAATTATCTTGTATGGACTGTGGCCTTCACCGGAAGTAAAACAAAATATTGCTTTGGCGATGGCTATGTGCCTTAAGGCGAAGATTGCCCATGTCAAGAACGTGGCAGCAGGAACCGGCATTAGCTATGGCCGGGCGTATATTGCAGCTGATGAACGTAAAATTGCCACCTTGCCTATAGGTTATGCCGACGGCTGGACAAGATTATTATCCGGACGGACAGATGTCTTAATTAATGGCAACCGTGCGCCCTTAGTGGGGAGAATCTGTATGGATCAATGTATGGCAGATGTTACTGGTATTGCTGATGTCAAGCCGGGGGACACCGCCATTTTGTTTGGAACATCGGCGTTAACGACAGATGAGGTAGCCGGTATTTTAGGGACAATTAATTACGAGCTGGTATGTATGGTCGGTAAGCGGGTTCCGCGTGTATACACGAATGTATAGAAACCGGATTGCCAAAAAGGATTGACTAACAGTGAAAATAATTATATTCTTTAAGGGATTATAGCAATAAAATGTAAAGGGGGGAAATGCAAGAGTATCTGCGGGTCAGATTATGTTAAATATAAAGGAGGCGGATTATGTATGCAGGGGTTTCATGATTTGATTAACTGGGCTAATGGTTATCTTTGGGGACCACCGATGCTTATTTTATTATTTGGAACTCATCTATTCTTAACTTACCGGCTTAGATTTATTCAAAAATACGTATGGAAAGCCATTAAGCTGTCAGTTAGTAAAGACCGGTCAGGTGAAGGGGATGTCAGCCAGTTTGGGGCACTGACAACAGCGCTTGCCGCTACCATTGGTACCGGTAATATTGTGGGTGTGGCCACGGCTGTTGGTCTTGGCGGTCCCGGAGCTGTGTTGTGGTGTTGGTTAACAGGGGTATTCGGTATGGCAACCAAATATGCAGAAGCTTTGCTTTCTGTTCGTTATCGCGTTAAGACATCGGACGGCACTATGCTTGGTGGGCCGATGTATGCGCTGGAAAATGGCTTAAATATGAAATGGCTGGCTGTGCTGTTTTGTGTATTTACTTCTATTGCTGCATTTGGTATTGGCAACATGGTGCAGGCTAATTCAATCTCTGCTATGATGCAAGAGACTATGGGCGTAAGTCCTTATTTGTCAGGCGGTGTTTTAGCTGTGCTGACAGCCGTGGTAATCCTGGGTGGCGTCAAGTCTATTGCCAGCGTATGTGAAAAGCTGGTTCCGTTTATGGCAATTTTTTATGTCTTTGGTTGTGCAATCATCCTTGGTATGAATGCTTCTTATCTGCCGGCAACGATTTCGCTAATCGTTGAGGCGGCATTTACGCCCCAGGCTGCGGGCGGTGGCTTTGTTGGGGCCAGTGTGATGATGGCGATGCGTTATGGTATTGCCCGGGGTTTATTTTCCAATGAGTCAGGCTTAGGTTCGGCTCCAATTGTGGCCGCTGCAGCTCAGACCAGGAACCCGGTGCGTCAGGGGCTGGTATCTATGACAGGTACTTTTTGGGATACAGTAGTGGTATGTGCTATGACAGGCCTGGTTCTTGTGAGCAGCGTTATTGAAAATCCGGCAGCTCTCAACCAATTATCAGGTGCAGCTCTGACAAAAGCTGCCTTTGCCCAGATTCCAGTTGTTGGGCCTATCGTGCTTAGTGTTGGTCTGCTCACTTTCGTATTTTCCACCATTCTGGGCTGGTCCTACTATGGCGAGCGGGCAATGGAGTATTTGTTTGGCAAAAAGTCAATCACGCCTTATCGTGTTGTCTGGGTTATTGCTGTATTTTTGGGTTCAGTGACTTCCCTTACGCTGGTATGGGATCTTGCTGATGCTATGAATGCATTAATGGCTATTCCTAACCTGGTTTCACTTATCGCGCTTAGTGGCGTAATTGTTGCAGATACCAAAAAATACTTATGGGAAGAAGGCGGGCTGGAACGTGAAGCCACTGAGCAATATTCCAGGAATATAACTAAAAAAGGCTAGACAATGGGGAGGTTCTTCGGAACTTCCCTTACATAATAATTGGTTAGTATGACAAGAAGGTGTTGCTGTTAGTCCAGAGTTTAGTAAAGGAGGGTAAAAGAATGATTATTGGTGTGGTAAAGGAAATCAAAAACAATGAGAACAGGGTGGGGCTTACGCCGGCTGGGACCGAAACCTTGAAAAAGGCTGGCCATACGGTGCTTGTTGAACAAAGCGCCGGTGTTGGCAGTGGGTTTTCGGATGAAAGCTATATAACAGCCGGGGCGCAGATTTTGGCAGACAAAAAAGAGTTGTTTGACCAGACTGAAATGATTATTAAAGTGAAAGAACCCTTGCCTCCTGAGTACCAGTTGTTTCATGAAGGACAAATTCTTTTTACATACCTGCATTTGGCACCTGAGCCTGAATTAACCAGGGCTTTGCTTGAGCAAAAGGTAACCGGTATTGCTTACGAAACAATTGAACGTAATCACACACTGCCTTTATTATCCCCCATGAGCGAGGTTGCAGGGAGAATGGCGGTGCAGGTAGGCGCGCACTGTCTGGAAAAACCATTTGGCGGTAAAGGCATTTTATTAGGCGGTGTACCTGGTGTTGAGTCGGCTCAAGTCGTTATTGTCGGCGGTGGCATTGTTGGTACTAATGCTGCTAAGATGGCTGTGGGCATGGGCGCGCGGGTTACCGTGCTTGATACATCAGCAGACCGTCTGGTTTATCTTGATGATATCTTTGGCGGGAGAGTAACAACCGTTATGTCCAACAGCTACAATATTGCCGGTTGGGTGAAAAAAGCCGACCTCCTTATTGGGGCTGTATTGCTGCCTGGAGAAAAAGCGCCCAAGCTGGTTAGCGAGGAAATGGTTACATCCATGGAACCCGGTTCGGTTATTGTTGACGTGGCAATTGATCAGGGCGGCTCAGTCGAGACTATTGACCGTGTTACTACGCACAGCAATCCTACCTATGTAAAACATGGTGTTGTTCATTATTCGGTGGCTAACATGCCAGGCGCTGTCGCTCGCACCTCTACGTTTGCTCTGACCAATGCAACGCTTGACTATGCCCTGCAAATTGCCAATAATGGCTGGAAGAATGCACTCAGGGCTGACTCCGGTTTAGCTAAAGGCCTTAATACCTATGCTGGTAAGATTACCTTCAAAGGGGTTGCCGAAGCTCATAAGCTGGCGTTTACGCCGGTGGAGGAAGTTCTGGCTTAGTCATTTGCTATAAGACTAAGAGGCAGTCACAGCAGCGACTGCCTCTTAGTTTTATAGCAGGAAAACAATTGACATGTGTCGAAATTTATCATAATACAGTATGAGATATAACTAATAACAACAGGGGGTTGTCATGAGCGATAAAGATTGGGCGCTGTTCAAGCAAAAACTTCATACTAAGTCAGGAATTAACCTTAATGACTATAAACCGGCGCAAATGCAGCGGCGTATTGGTAATATGATGAGTCGCCATGGGGCGAGTGGGTATCTTGATTTTTTCAGTAAGCTGGAGGCTAACCCTAAGTTATATAAAGATTTTATTGATTTTTTGACTATTAATGTTACCGAGTTTTTTCGGACACCGGAAAAGTTTGATGAATTGGAAAAAAAGGTTGTCCCTGATTTGTTAAAACAGAGTACTAAACTTTCTATTTGGAGTGCCGGATGTTCGATTGGGGCAGAACCGTATTCGTTGGCCATCATGCTTAATGAGCTTACGCCTCATATTAAGCACCGGATTTTGGCCACAGATCTGGATGTCGAGATGTTGGCAAAGGCGAAACAAGGGAGCTATACTGCAAATGAGTTGAAAAATATACCGCCTGCCAGGCTCAAAAAATATTTTGCGCAGGCAGACGGTTTAGCCACCATTAGTAATGATATTAAAGCCCGGATTGATTTTCAGCGTCACAATCTTTTGGTGGACAAGTTTGAGACTGGGTTTGACCTGATTTTGTGCCGTAATGTAGTAATTTACTTTACGGAGGAAGCGAAAGAGGGACTTTACCGCCGGTTTTTTGCTGCGCTTAAGCCGGGAGGAGTTTTGTTTGTCGGTGGTACAGAGGCCATCCTGAACTTCCGGGAAATTGGATTTAATCATTATCTGCCCTTTTTCTACAGGAAACCTCTATAGCAGTCCCCAGCCAGATAACCGTTGTATGGTACTAAGCCAATGCCGGAGCAGGATTTTATTTATGGTGTATTCTTCTACCGTGCTGCCGGCAACAAGATCAACTGTTTTTACGGCTTTATCCTGAACGTAAAATACGATTTCGCCGATTTTTTGGCCCTGGTATACCGGGGCCTTAATTTTTTCGGGTAAGTCCACTTCTACAGTTATAGCTGGGTAGTCGGTGGCAGTAACTACCAGTGAGCCGGGTCCGGCTACCAGGGCATCGACCATGTCTGTCAAACCATTTTCTATCGGTAATGCGGCGAAAACAGCGCCGTCTTCGGCGTATTCGTACAAATCATAGTGATCAAACCCATATTTTAATAGTTGCATTGAGTCATACCAGCGGGAGTGATCATGCAGGACAACGGCAATGAGCCTCTGATTATCGCGAGTAGCGCTCGAAACTAAACAGGGGCCGGCGATATTGGTTGTACCTGTTTTTACACCGTCAGCATCTGCCAGCATCCAGAGTAGTTTATTGGTATTGCGAAGATTACGGTTATGGTTTTTGCCTTTGCGGTCAAACCATTCAATGCTGGTTTCCTTTGTACTGACAATTTGGGAAAACGTGGGATTCAGTAAGGCGTACCGGGCTATTGAGGCCAAATCATAAGCTGTTGACAGATGATTGGGGGCGCTTAACCCGTGGGGATTGCGAAATTGGGTATGTATGGCGCCAATGCTGAGGGCCTTTTTATTCATAATTTCGACAAAAGCGTCAACCGAGCCGGCCAGGTGCTCGGCAATAGCAACAGCAGCATCATTACCGGAGCGAAGCAGAAGGCCGGTAACCAGCTCCCGCAGTGTAATAGCTTGTCCTGGATAAAGATTTAGTGACGAGCCACCGGTGGCGGCAGCGTGGGCACTTACACGGGCGGTTTCATCCAAGCGACCACTCTCGATGGCAATGATGGCAGTCATGATTTTGGTCGTGCTGGCCGGTGCCAGTTTTTTATTCATGTTGCGGTCATAAAGCACTTGACCGGTTTTTGCATCCATCAAAATAGCCCCTTGAGCGGACATTACCGGTGGTGCGGAATAAACCATACTGGTGGTTAGCCACAAAAAAAATACCAGTAAGGTGGCAGAGCGTAGTAACCTGCGGGACATGGAATACCTCCTCTAAATTGCAGCACATCATCTATTTGCAGTCATATTTTACTCCCGGTCAGCGTAGTATCAATGAATAGTACTATGTGTGGGGGGGTTGGTTTTGCATAGTTTGCTGCGGCGTAATTTTTTTTGTTTTACTGTGTTTGGTATCAGTTTAGTGTGTAGTCTGGTGTATGAGGCAACTATGGTATTTGATGATAAAATCCAAGTAATCAAAAGCGTTCCTACCATGCACAAGGTAGTAGCGCTTACGATTGATGACGGGCCGCATTACAAAACAACGCCCGAGTTATTAGCTGTATTAAGAGAAAAACAGGTAAAAGCAACTTTTTTTTTATTGGGAGCAAATGTAGAAGCTCACCCGGAAATCGTTATGCAAACAGTTGCCGATGGGCATGAGATAGCATCTCACGCCTATAGTCATAAGCGGCTAAATAAGCTGACGAAAGCCGAGGTAATCGAAGAATTTGAGCGTTTTGAAACCATTACTCAACCGTTTGCGCCTAAACCAAGCTTCTTTAGGCCGCCTGACGGTGCTTATAATGATGATATAGTCGCGTTGGCTCGTGAACGTGGTTATACCACAGTACTATGGTCAATTGATGCCGGGGACTGGCGGCGACCGCCGGTTCAGCAAGTAGTCCAGGCGGTGGTAGACAATGTTAAGCCTGGTGGCATTATCCTGATGCATGACGGGCAGTATCCGCTTCCTACCGCACAGGCAGCCGCTATTATTATTGATAAACTGCAAAGCCAGGGCTACCAGTTGGTAACGATGAGTGAGCTTATGCAGTATTACGAAGAAAGGCAATAAGCATTAAAGCTTATAGGGCTTTAAACTCTGCCAGTGGGCTTGGATTAACTGGTCATAACGGTACATCGTGGCAGTTCGTTCATTTCTCAGGGCCTGAATGGCCCCCAGGATTTTTTGATCAAAGGTATATACCTTTGCTTTAGGTAAGGTAAGTGGCTTGGAATACTCTTTAAGCTTGGTGGCTACCTTGCAATTGACCTTAGTTTCTTTGATAAGAACAGCTGGCTCCAGCAGGTCAGAGCCTTCATAGCGGTGAATCAGGCAATTGGGCTGCAAATGGTCAATAACATTTTTCTTGTCACCGTCAAGGATAAGCTCGCTGCCACAGCCAGGACAAGCAGTTAAATCTGCCGGCAAATAGTTATGGCAGTTCATACATACAATTTCATTCATGTGTCATCCCTCCATTCCTAGTGTATCCGGAAAAACGGGTGACTATAATTGTTGGGAAAAAATTGAACTTTAACAGGAAAAGATCGAAGCATGGCGAATTTTCAGTTAAGATATAGTTAACATTCGGGTTATGAGGGGGAGAAGGCTTGGACAATTACCGGCGCTGGCTGATAATAATAACCATAATAGTATTTACAGCTGGCTGGCTGGGAATGAGTTTGGCGGTAAAGCTAACCGAAGAGGAGCTGCAGAGCAAGCTTTTGCTAAGGACTGTGACGGCAGCAACTATGATTAGTCACGACCGGATAGCGCGGCTGACAGCAATGGCGGCTGACAGTGGTTCTTCTGATTACGAATATTTGCGGGAGCAGTTGATAGCTACACGTGCGCTTAACACTGACTGCCGATTTGTGTACTTGTTAAAAAAAGTTGATAACCGGATGGTGTTTCTTCTGGACTCAGAGCCGACGACTTCTGAAGACTACGCCCCGCCTGGTTACGAATATAAGCAGGCATCTGATGAGTTGTACCAAATATTTTCAGATGGCCAGGCTTTTGTCGAGGGACCACTAGGCGATGAATGGGGAATATGGGTATCCGGGATTGCTGCCGTGCGCGATCCGGCAGACGGGCGGGTGATTGCCGCTTTGGGCATGGATATAGCGGCTAGGGACTGGCAGGCCGCTATAGCTAATACGCGGCTTACCGTCATGGGTGTTACACTAGCCGTACTGTTTATGATATATGCCTTGTTTTATGCACTACATACCTCAGCAAGAGCGGCTACCAGAGTATACCAGGTGGAGAAACAGGCTAAAGAGGCAGTGGAGGCTGTTAGTCAGGCAAAAAGTCAGTTCCTGGCCTATTTAAGCCATGAAATCCGCACGCCGGTTAGTGGCATTTTGGGTGTGTGTGAGCTGTTGGAAACCACCTTGCTGGATAAATGCCAGCGGGACTATGTCAGTACAATTACTTACTCAGCCCGTTCCTTATTAACTGTGCTTAACGAGGTATTGGATTTTTCTAAAATTGAGGCCAACAAAATGACAGTGGATAACATTGATTTTGCCTTTCGTCCCCTGGTGGAGGGTGTGGCTGCAATGCTGCAGGCAACTGCTCATAACAAAGGACTTGAGCTTAGCGTAACGATTGATCAAAGCATTCCGCAACTGGTGGGCGGTGATTCGACTAGGCTGCGGCAAGTCCTGCTGAATCTTGTTGGTAATGCGATAAAATTTACCGAAAAGGGGAAGGTCGAAATCGCGGCCGTATGCCTACGGCAAGATACCAGTACGGTACAGGTAAAAATTTCAGTTACTGATACGGGGATTGGTCTAGACCCCAATGAAATTAAGAAGCTGTTTCAACCCTTTGCTCAGGCCGACGGTGCCAATGCCCGTAAATATATGGGCTCAGGACTGGGTCTGTCCATATCAGGCAGTCTAATAAAACTAATGGGTGGTGAGATTGGAGTTTTCAGTAGCAAAGGTGAAGGTTCTTCGTTTTGGTGTAGCATTCCTTTGGCAGTAGTCAACTCAGCTAGTGAATCAGTGGTTAGTGAATCAGCTATCACTACGCAGCCAATCGAAGATGTACCTGTTTGGTTAACTCAGCCGGTGACCTTGACAAAGGAGGCCGGCAATGTCCTTATTGTTGAGGATAATCCGGTAATTCAGCAGGTAGTTGTCTCCCAGCTTGGACATCTTGGTCTAACCGCTGATGTGGCTGGAAATGGTCAGGAAGCTGTACAAAAGGCACTAAAAAAAGGCTATAAATTGATTTTCATGGATTGTGGCTTGCCACTGCTGGATGGTATTGCTGCTACCCGTCTTATTCGGGATAGGGAAGCAGCCATTGACCGGCATACTCCGATTATAGCTTTATCAGGCAAATCCATGCCTGACGAACAGCAACTGTGTTTGGCTGCGGGGATGGATGATTGCCTGGTGAAGCCCGTTTCCATCCAGGATATCAAACAAATGGTGGAGCGATGGCTGCCACAGGAGCCCACTGATAGCATTGATAAAACTGTGCTTAGGGAGTTAAAACAATTAGCTGATAGTGGCCAAGTAGAGCTGGATATATTTATTGATGCTTATCTGGAGGAACTGCCGTTGCTTACTGACAAGCTCAGACAAGCCCTGCTTACCTGTAATAGCGTCCAAGTCAGTATGGTAGCCCATAGCTTAAAGTCAATGAGTGGAACGATTGGGGCTAAACGTCTGAGTGAATTATTCAGCAGCATGGAGCAATTTGCTATCAGGGATAGCTGTGATAATCATGCGGAAGCAAGAATGCTGATGAGTAAAATTGATATGGAATGCAAACAGGTGGGGCTAGCCCTTAAAAATGCTGCTCGCTTATTATAATATAAAGGTAAGGTGAAAATATGGCGTACCAGATATTACTGGTTGATGATGTGCTTTTAAATCGTAAAGTGGTCAAAGTTGCATTAAGCGGCTTGCCGGACGTTACCTTTCTGGAAGCAGCTGATGGTGTCAATGCGCTGAAGGTTATTCACAGTGAAACGATCAACTTGATTATTCTGGATCTTATTATGCCAGGTGAAGTAGCAGGCTTTGACGTATTGCGAGAAATTAAGGCAAGTGTGCTTTATAAGCATATTCCCATAATTGTTTATTCGGCCGTGTCGGATACGGCCAGTATCAAACAGGCGCTGGAACTGGGAGCCTATGATTACCTCATTAAGCCACTAAAGCCGCAGGAGTTACAAACCATATTGCCGGAAAAGGTCAAAGATGCACTGCAGCTTCCTTCAAAAAAGGATGAACAGCAACTTGCGGAAAGAGAGTCTTATGGGCAGGCTGCCAGGGTGCCGGACCAACTCGTCATCGGGGTGGTTACTGAGGAAGAGGTGGCAGCCATCAAATATTTGACTGACCGCAAAGCCGAGCTCAAATTAAAGCTAAAGAGACTTATTGATATGGACAAGGAAGAATTGTACTGCACTCTGTATGATATGATTATTCAGGAAATGGGCGAAGTATCGACAGCTTGTGAACAATGGTGGGATGAAAAATATGACAAATATCAATGGGCCAACATTGTTGGGGACGAAATTGAGCTTGATTATGACAATGGCCAGGTTTTGGTAAAAAAGATGACCAAAGAGAGCAAAAAACACCATGATGATGACCCCGAGGGAAAAAGTGTGAAAATATAACATAGTTAATAAACCGGCTGAAATCCCAATCAGTAAGAATATCCCAATAAGGTCTAAAAGCGTCTGTCTGCATTATGCGAGGCAGGCGCTTTTTTATATATGTTCTATATTTGGCCTCTTCTGCATAAACTGGTTGTATCCGCCATAGGGTCAATTATTAAGGAGGGGACATTTTGAGGAATAAAGAATGGATTGCAATGGTGTTGGCTGGAGGGCGGGGCACACGGTTGGGCGTGTTGACAAAGGCAGTAGCCAAACCCGCCGTCCCATTTGGCGGTCAATACCGCATTATTGATTTTACTTTAAGCAATTGTAAAAATTCCGGAATAGATACTGTAGGCATCTTAACTCAGTATCAGCCGCTTACCCTGCATGCATACATTGGAAATGGTGCCGGCTGGGATCTTGACTGCAAAGGAGGGGGCGGAGTACATATGTTGCCGCCATATGCCGGCGCAACGGGCGGTGAGTGGTATACAGGCACCGCTGATGCGGTGTATAAAAACAGAGAGTTTATTGATCATTTTGAGCCACAATATGTAGTGGTGTTATCAGGTGACCATATCTATAAGATGGATTATAGTGTCATGCTTGAACAGCATAAGCTGAGGCAAGCAGATGTTACGGTTGGCGTATTGGAAGTGCCCTGGCGGGAAGCTAACCGATTCGGAATTATGGAGACAACGGCTAGTGGCCGCATTATTGATTTTGTCGAAAAACCCTATTATCCCAAGGGAAATCAGGCATCTATGGGTGTGTATATTTTTACCTGGAAGGTGTTAAAACAATATTTGATTAAGGATGCGGCCCAGGTGAGTTCCAGTCATGATTTTGGCAAAAACATTATTCCGGCCATGTTAGCCGCTGGTCAGCGCATGTATGCTTACCATTTTAATGGCTACTGGAAAGATGTTGGGACACTAGCTAGTTATTGGGAAGCTAATATGGATTTGTTGGGGGATTCGCCGAAAGTAAAACTTGACGATGCGGCCTGGCCGGTGTACTCACCGCGGCGGAGTCTGCCGCCTCATTTTCATGGTGCTATGGCCAGAGTAAGCAGTTCTTTAATTGCCGGAGGAGTCACTATTCTGGGAGAGGTAGAAAACTCGGTTATTTTTCCCGGAGCTTATATTGGGGATGGAGTTAAGGTAAAAAATAGTGTTATTATGCCTGGTGCCAGGATGGAGCAAAACGCGAGTGTTGACGGTGCTATAGTTATTCCCAATACTGTAGTTACTGCCAGGATGAGTGGCGAGGAGAATAGCGGTATTATTCAGGTTGTCGCCCAGTCAACAACCCAAGAGGCTGTGGTACAGGTTAGTCTGGCGGTATAAAATATAGTAATACAATAGAAATGCAAATAATTAACAGGAAATATGTATATTAATAGAGAAACGTATAAAGGAAATAACAGTTACTATAGATGATAAAGGATGATAAACAATGACTGCTGCTTGTTTTAGTGATCAAGAGTTGTACTTGTTTCATGAAGGTACTCTGCAACGCAGTTACCGCCTGTTGGGGGCACATGTGGCAGCGGATGGACATGGGGTACGCTTTGCCGTATGGGCGCCTAATGCGCAGGCCGTTTGGGTTATTGGTGATTTTAACAATTGGGATGGCAGTAGACATGGAATGGAAAGAATCAGCACCTGCGGTGTTTGGGGCCTGGTTATTCCTGAAGTTAAAGTCGGCGATATCTATAAATATGAGATTATTACTGCTGAGGGCGAGATATTGCATAAGGCAGATCCCTATGCATTTGCTGCCGAAATCAGACCTAAGACAGCTTCAAAGGTGGTCTGCCTGGCTGGTTATACCTGGCAGGATGCGGCCTGGCGGGAAAATAAGTCCAAGCAGTCTCTTTACGAACAACCTATGAATATTTATGAAGTGGATTTGGGTTCATGGAAACGGGACAGTGATCGCCTGCGGCTGTCCTACAGGGAGCTAGCGCCGGAACTAGCCGACTATGCCGCTAATATGGGTTATACCCATATTGAACTGTTGCCTGTGGCAGAGCATCCTTTTGACGGGTCATGGGGCTATCAGGCTACAGGCTACTATGCGGTTACCAGCCGCTACGGTCCGCCAGAAGATTTTATGTATCTGGTAGACTGCTGTCACAGGCGGGGAATTGGGGTTATTCTGGACTGGGTCCCCGGGCATTTTTGTAAAGATGCCCATGGCCTGGCAGCTTTTGATGGTACAACACTCTATGAATATGCTGATTCGAACCGGAAGGAAAATCGCGGCTGGGGTACGCTGAATTTTGATCTTGGCCGGCCTGAGGTTATGAGTTTTCTTATTTCTAATGTGCTGTTTTGGATGGAACTATACCATATTGATGGTATTAGAATTGATGCTGTTGCCAACATGCTATATTTGAATTATGGGAAAGAAGACGGAGAATGGACACCGAATTGTCATGGCGGCACAGAAAACCTGGAGGCTATCAACTTTTTACGACGACTCAATGAAACAGTTTTTGCCAGCTTCCCGGCGGCCTTGGTAATTGCGGAGGATTCAACAGCCTGGCCGCTGGTTACTCATCCCACTCATCTGGGTGGGCTTGGCTTCAACTTTAAATGGAATATGGGCTGGATGAACGATATGCTGCGTTATATGGAGCTAGATCCGCTGCAGCGCCAGTACCATCATAATTTAATAACTTTCTCTTTTATGTATGCGTTTTCAGAAAATTTTGTATTGCCTTTATCGCATGATGAGGTGGTTCATGGCAAGCGGTCGCTGCTTGATAAAATGCCGGGTGATTATTGGCAGAAGTTCGCTAATTTGCGGGCTTTTTATGCCTACATGATGGCTCACCCGGGTAAAAAGCTGTTATTTATGGGTGGAGAATTTGGCCAGTTTATTGAATGGAATTACCAGGATAGCCTGGATTGGCATTTGTTAGACTATGAAATGCATGGTAAGCTGCATAACTATGTCCGGGATCTGAATCATTTTTATTTAGAAAACCCGGCAATGTGGCAAAATGACCGGGATTGGCGGGGATTTTCCTGGATTGACTGTCAGGATTGGCAGCAGAGTGTCCTGGTATTTAAACGGCAAGGACTGCAGGCAGATGATTTTATTATTGCGGTAGTAAACTTTACACCAGTTGTTCGGCTAGAATACCGGATTGGTGTGCCCGAGGCCGAGTATTATCTTGAGGTACTTAATAGCGATAGCTTGATTTACGGCGGTTCTGGTCAAGGTAATACCGGCAAAAGGGTGCCGGTTGCAGTGGCTTGCCATAACCAGTCGAATTCGTTGGTTATTACGTTGCCGCCGTTGGCGACGATATATTTTAAGCCGATAGGCTGCCGGAAACAGTATGCCATGGGGAGTGAAGCACTTTGCGCAGTAAAGAATGTGTTGCCATGATTTTGGCTGGCGGTCAGGGAAGTCGCCTCGGAACTTTGACCAAAAAACTGGCCAAACCCGCAGTACCATTTGGCGGTAAGTATCGAATTATTGATTTTCCTCTAAGTAATTGTTATAACTCCGGGATTAATACGGTCGGCGTGCTTACCCAGTATCAGCCGCTCGCGCTTCATTCCTATATCGGAATTGGTAGTGCCTGGGACCTTGACCGGCGGGATGGCGGTGTCTACGTATTGCCGCCTTATGTGCGGGAAAAGGGGGGTGAATGGTATAAAGGGACCGCTGATGCCATATTCCAAAACATTAATTTTATTGAGATGTTTAATCCTGAGTATGTACTAATATTGTCAGGTGACCATATCTATAAAATGGATTATTCGCATATGATTGATTACCACAAAGCCAAGCAGGCTGATGTTACGATTGCCGTTATTGCAGTGCCTTGGGAGGAAGCCGGCCGGTTTGGTATTATGAATACGGCTACAGATGACCGGATTGTTGAATTTGAGGAAAAACCAAAGAAACCTAAGAGTAATCTAGCTTCGATGGGTATATATGTATTTAGCTGGGCAGCGTTGCGCTCCTATTTGACTGCCGATGCTATTGATACTAAATCCAGCCATGATTTCGGCAAGGATGTTATCCCACAAATGCTTGCCGGTAATGAGCGGTTATGCGCCTATCATTTTGGCGGTTATTGGAAAGATGTTGGTACAGTGGAAAGTTTCTGGGAGGCCAATATGGATCTTCTCAGCGATGAGCCTGCCTTGGACTTATATGACCCGGATTGGCGGATTTATTCGGTAAGCCCGGCCCAACCCCCCCATGTGATTGCCGATACGGCAAGCGTAGTTTGTTCGTTGATTAGTGAAGGCTGCCAAGTTCTGGGGCAGGTGGAGAACTCAGTATTATTTCCTGGGGTGTTTATTGGAGAAGGTGCAATAGTTAAAGATTCCATTATTATGCCTTATGCGTCAATTGGTGCAAACACCATAGTTACTAAAGCTATTATTGGACGAAAATCAAGGGTTGAAGCCAATGCGCAGCTGGGGGTAAATCAGCTGGAACAGGATGCCAGTAACTGGTTTTCCGGCATAACATTGATCGGCGACAACCTGACAATTAGCAGAGAGACCAAGATTCGGCGTAATGTGCTGCTTGCCGGTCGTAATTCCTAGAAAGCAGATAGCGTTAGGGGGGGTAAGCTTGTTAAAGAATACGATGGGTATTATCAATTTACACGAAAGTCATGAGTCATTCCGGGAGATAACCAAGCATCGTCCGCTTGCGGCCATTCCTTTTGCCGGGCGTTATCGGTTAATAGACTTTGTGCTATCTAATTTCATTAATTCCGGGATAACGAATGTTGGCATTTTATCTGCCGGCAATTCCCGCGCACTTTTCGACCATATCCGCTCTGGTAAGGAGTGGGACTTGGCCCGTAAGCGGGATGGTTTATTTTTATTGCCTTCCTGGCAGACTGGCAATGTGCAAGGGGCATTTCCCAATGATTTAGCTGACTTTTTCAGTAATCTTGACTATATCAAAAGCAGCCGTCAGCGTTTTGCCCTGCTCTCAGGCAGTCGGGCGGTTTGTAATATTAACTACGAGGCTGCCTATAATTACCATCTTACGAAAGCGGCTGATATAACAGTATTATACAAAGAATATAGTAGTGCTGAGGCCAAAGGCTTATCTGAGGCTACTATGCTTGAGACTGACAGTGATGGCAGGGTTGTTGATATGGAGGTATGTCCGGTGAATCCCCGCAGCAATAAATTGTCACTGGAGATGGTTATTTTGGAACGGCAGCTGCTGGTGGATCTGATTGATGCCAGCGTGTCAAGGGGCGGGACTAATTTCACCCGCGATTGTATTATGAGAGATATGGAAAACCTCAAAATTTATGGATTTCCCTTTACTGGTTATTTGGCCCGTATTGACTCTATGCAAAATTATTTTGACCATAGTATGAAACTCTTGACCCCGAAAATATGGCAGGAGATCTTTTTTGCCCATGGCTCTATTTATACTAAGGTAAAAGATGAAGCGCCGGCAAAATACCAACGGGATGCGATGGTTAAATCGTCGCTGGTAGCCAATGGTTCAGTTATAGCGGGTAAGGTTGAAAATAGTGTTTTGTTTCGGGGTGTCAAGGTGCATAAAGATGCCCGGGTCACAAACAGTATTGTCATGCAAAAGGGGGAAATTGGCCCAGGTGCAGTTATTGAGAATGTAATCTGTGATAAAGATGTTAAAATTACAGCAGGCAAAAAACTCAAAGGAGAATTAAATCACCCGATTGTGATTGAAAAGGGGACAGTGATTTAATATGCTAAATGTACTATTTGTGGCATCTGAAGCAGCGCCATTTGCTAAAACGGGTGGCTTGGGTGATGTAATTGGTTCTTTGCCCAAGGAACTGAGTAACCAGGAGATTGATGTTCGGGTCATTATGCCTAAATACAGTGCTATCCCTGCCGGGTTTGCGGAGCAGATGGTACAAAAGGCAATCCTTACCGTACCTGTGGGCTGGCGCCAACAATATACCGGGCTGTTTGAACTTGCGCATCAGGGGGTTACCTGGTATTTTGTCGATAATGAGTATTATTTTAAGCGTGACAGCCTGTATGGTCATTACGACGAGGCCGAGCGTTTCGCCTACTTTTGCAGGGCAGTACTAGAAGCATTGCCTCAGTTGAATTTTATACCTGATATTATTCATTGTCATGATTGGCAGACAGGGCCGCTGGCAGCCATGCTCAAGCTGCAGTATCTTGCAAGAGCCGAATATGCAGCAATCAAAACAGTATTTACCATCCATAACTTAATGTACCAGGGGATTTTTTCGGGTGATATACTGAATGATTTGCTTAGTTTACCAAACAGTGCCTTTACAGCCGATGGCCTGGAATTTTACGGACAGGTGAATTATTTAAAAGCCGGGCTGGCCTTCAGCGATGTTGTTACCACTGTCAGTAAGTCGTATGCCGAAGAGATACGGCAGCCGTATTTTGGCGAAAATCTGGATGGGTTCCTGATTAAACGGCAAGCTGACATTTATGGTATTATTAATGGCATTGATTATGAAGTATATAATCCGGCTGGCGATCCAGATATTTATAGCAACTATACTTGGTCGGACAGTAGTAAACGGCTTGACAACAAGCTTAAGCTGCAAAGAGAGTTAGGATTGCCTGTAGACAAGCATATTCCGCTTATTGGCATTGTCTCCCGTCTGGTAGCATCGAAGGGTTTGGATTTGATTGCACATGTCATGGAAGAATTGTTAGCTCTTGATGTACAGGTGGTTGTACTGGGAACAGGGGAAGAGCGTTATGAGAAATTGTTTCGTGATGCAGCTTGGCGTCATCCGGCTAAGGTAGCGGCAAATATTTATTTTTCGGATACGTTAGCCCACAGGATTTATGCCGGCTCAGATTTGTTTTTGATGCCTTCGCGGTTTGAACCATGTGGCATTGGTCAAATGATTGCTCTTAGGTATGGAAGTATACCCATTGTGCGTGAGGTGGGCGGCCTTAGGGATACTGTTATTCCTTTTAATTTAGAAACAGGGCAGGGTAATGGTTTTGTCTTTACCAACTATAATGCGCATGAAATGCTCTGGGTAGTTGAGCAGGCGGTAGAATTGTACCAGGATAAAACACAGTGGCATAAGTTAATAAAAAATGCCATGCGGGCTGAGCATAGCTGGCAACAATCAGCTAGCCAGTATTGTCAGCTTTATGAGAAGTTAACAGGGAACAAGGCTGTACTGTAACGTGAGCTGGTAAAGAATTTTCAGGTGCTTTTTATGCGTTGGAGATGGGGACTGGAGTTGATTTACGAGGGGGATGGATCAATGTTTGAATCGAAAGAGCAGTTTAAACAAGCGTTTATTGAGAAAATCCAGACTCTGTTTGGGCAAAGTCTGGAGGAATCGTCAACTGCTGCTAAGTATGAAGCCTTGAGCACGCTGATTCGCGAGATTATTAGCAAACGTTGGTATCAGTCCAATCAACAATACAGCATTAGTAAAGAGAAGCAAGTGTATTATTTCTCCATGGAATTTTTGCTCGGACGACTGCTGGGCAGTAATTTGTTTAATTTGGGGATAACTGAAGTCTGCTGTCAGGGACTCCAAGAATTAGGTATTGAGTTAACCGAGTTGGAAGCAGTAGAGCATGATGCGGGGCTTGGTAATGGTGGGTTAGGTCGCCTGGCTGCCTGCTTTTTGGACTCGATGGCATCATTGCATTTGCCTGGGCATGGCACTGGTATCCGTTTTCGCCATGGGATGTTTGAACAAAAAATTGTCGACGGCTATCAGGTAGAACTGCCTGATAACTGGCTACGGGACGGCTATGTTTGGGAAACGCGCAAGGTTGACCGTGCAGTAACCGTTAAGTTTGGCGGCAATGTTCATATGGAGGAACAAGGCGGGCGGCTTATTGCTATTCATGAAAACTATGAGCGAGTGCTGGCCGTACCGTATGATGTGCCAATTGTTGGTGCCAATTGTAATACTGTCAATACCTTGCGTCTATGGAGCGCGGAAACCAATAATTTTGACTTTTCCTCGTTTAGTAAAGGCGATTTTTTAAAAGCGGTGGAAGAAAAATATTCATTGGAGGCCACCTCGCAGATTCTCTATCCTGATGATAATTACCCTGAGGGCAAAACGCTCAGGCTAAAGCAACAGTACTTTTTTGTTTCCGCCGGTTTGCAAAGCATTGTTCGGCGCTACAAACGGACCCATGGCGGGTCTCCGGCTGATTTGGCCAATTTTCATAAAAAAATAGCTATTCATATTAATGATACTCATCCGGCACTGGCAGTTCCGGAGTTAATGCGCATCTTCATGGATGAAGAGGGCTTGGGATGGGATCAGGCTTGGCACGTGACTCGAAATACGATATCTTATACCAATCATACTATTTTGCCGGAAGCGCTGGAAAAATGGCCGATTGAACTTGTTAAGACATTATTGCCGCGAATGTATATGATAATTAACGAGTTGAATGAACGCTTTTGTGCAGCTCTTTGGCAAAAATATCCTGGCGATTGGGAGCGAATCCGGGGAATGGCACTTATCGGTGACGGCTATGTACATATGGCGCATTTGGCGGTTGTTGGCAGTTACAGTGTTAACGGTGTGGCCGAAGTACATAGTAATATCCTCAAAAATGAAGTTATGGCACCCTTTCATGCTTATTTCCCTCATCGCTTTACGAATAAAACGAATGGCGTTACCCATCGCCGCTGGTTGGCCAAGGCCAATCCTCAGCTTGCGGCACTGATTACCGCGACCATTGGTCCGGGCTGGATGGCCCATCCTGACGAACTGGCAAATTTGCATCGCTTTGCGTATGACTGTGCTTTACAAAAGGAGATAAAGGCTGTTAAGCAGGCTAATAAAGAACGGCTGGCTAACTATATCCAGGCGAAAATGGGCATAACTATTGACGTAGATTCTATTTTTGACGTGCAGGTAAAGCGTATTCATGCCTATAAGCGGCAGACCCTGAATGCCCTCCATATTCTTGATTTGTACAACCGCCTTAAAGCCGACCCCGGGCTTGACATTGAACCGCGTACGTTTATTTTTGCGGGTAAGTCGGCTACAGGCTATTATCTGGCCAAACGGATTATTAAGTTTATCAATACATTGGCTCAGGTTATTAATAATGATCCGGCTATTGATGGCAAAATCAAGGTGGTTTTTTTGGAAAACTACAGTGTTTCCCTGGCTGAGCTTATTATTCCGGCGGCCGATGTCAGCGAGCAGATATCAACAGCCAGTAAAGAGGCCTCAGGCACCGGTAATATGAAGCTGATGATGAACGGAGCTATTACGATTGGTACGCTTGACGGTGCGAATATTGAGATTAAAGATGAGGTTGGTGATGACAATATTGTTATTTTTGGTCTGACCGCAGAGCAAGTGATGAACTATTATAAATTTGGCGGTTATAATGTCCTTGATGTATATAATAACAATCCCCGGCTTAAATTGGCAGTGGATCAATTAATTAATGGTTTTCTGCCAGTTAGCCCGGATGAGTTTGACAGTATTCATCACTCACTCATGCGTACCAATGATGAATATTTTGTATTGAAGGATTTTGCAGATTATGCGGCTGCGCAGGAACGGATTAATAGCCTGTATAGCAAGCAACGCTGTTGGCAGGCGATGGCCATTAACAATATTGCTTTTTCCGGCCGGTTTGCCAGTGATCGTACGGTATCGGAATATGCTATTGGTATTTGGAAGATTAAGCCGGTAGTTATTAGAGAAAATTAAATCTGGAGGTAGACCGGGAATGAATGAGTACTGGATACTGCATGACTCCCACAACACGGATTTTCGCAGCCCCTTTGGGGCTGTTTCTTGTCATACAGAGATCACGTTAAGACTGCTTATTGCCGGGCCGCAGCAGCCTGCTTCGATACTTGTAGATGCTGTGCAACTGCGGCTGTGGCAGGACGGTCTTGGAGAAACTATCATTGACATGCGGGTTAGCAAAAAACAGCAGGACCGGTGCTTATATGAGGCTGTTTTTCTTGTTCCGGCTGTACCCGGCGTTCTTTGGTACTACTTTATTGTCAGGCAGGGCGGACAAATTTCTTACTATGGCAATAATGCTGAAGAAACAGGCGGTGTGGGGCACATTGCCGCTAGTCCGCCTCCTTCCTACCAGATTAGCATATACCTTCAGGGAACAGCTACGCCTGGCTGGTTTAAGCATGCGATCGTCTATCAGATTTTTGTTGACAGATTTTATAATGGGCTGGGTGAAGTTCTAAACCCTCGTCCGGGTAGTCTCATTCATGCCAATTGGCAGGATACGCCAATATATACCCGCGATATGGATACTGGTGCTATCCTGGCCTATGATTTTTTTGGCGGCAATCTGGCCGGGGTTATCTCCAAGCTGCCTTATCTGGCTGAATTGGGCGTAACGGCCATTTATTTTAACCCGGTATTTGCGGCGCCCTCGAACCACAAATATGATACAGGCGATTATCACAGTATTGATCCCATGTTTGGCGATAATGACGTATTTACCCAGTTGTGTGCTAAAGCCAGGGAGCAGGGCATTGCTATTATTTTAGACGGTGTATTCAGTCACACTGGCAGTGACAGTATCTACTTTAACAAGGAAGGCACTTATGGTGCAGTTGGCGCATACCAGTCTCCGGAGTCTCCGTACTACTCCTGGTACAAATTCAGTGAATACCCGGATAAATATGAGTCCTGGTGGGGAGTAGATAATCTGCCCAATGTTAACGAGGAAGATGAATCCTACCAACAGTTTATCATTGGGGCTCCTAATAGTGTGCTTAAACAATGGCTTACGATGGGGGTAAAAGGCTGGCGACTGGATGTAGCCGACGAGCTGCCAGAAGGTTTTTTGAAAAAATTTTATAAAACACTCAAGCAAACCGACCCGGAAGCCGTGCTAATTGGCGAGGTGTGGGAGGATGCTTCCCGCAAGGTGGCTTACGGTCAGCTACGGCAGTACTTTAATGGCACTGAACTGGACAGTGTGATGAATTATCCCTTCCGCCAGCTTGTACTGGATTTTATGCTGGGGAAGAAAGAAGGCCAGGCTGTGCAGCGTGAGCTATTTAGCTTGTATGAAAATTACCCGAAAGAAAATTTTTATGCCACTATGAATATTATCGGCAGTCATGATGTGCCGCGTATCCTGACACTGCTGGCCGAGGCACCGCCTGAGGGCAGTCAGAGCAAGCTTGGCACCTTTAAACATAAGCTTTCACCTGCAGAGCGTGAACTGGGGATTGCCAGGCTCAAACTTGTCGTATTGTGGCAAATGACCTTTCCGGGAGCGCCCTGCGTCTATTATGGGGATGAAGCCGGACTTGAGGGATATAGCGATCCGTTAAACCGTCGAACCTATCCCTGGGGACAGGAGCAGGCGGACCTGGTATCCTGGTATAAGCTGGTAATAGGGCTTCGCCGTCAATATATGGTATTGCGGACAGGCGAATGGCTGCCGCTGCTAACAGAGTGTGATGTGTTCGGCTATGTGCGCCGCATCCGGGGCGGGCAGGATGTTTTTGGCGAGTTGGCAGCAGATAATACGGCTGTTATTGTGTTTAATCGCAGCCGACACCAGTCAGCCAGTGTCCGGCTTGACACCATGGCGTGGTTTGCCGATCAGGATCAGATTGTGGATCTGTTGACTGATGAAAAAATACCATTGCCAGATAACCGGGAGTTGGAATTGGTGTTGCCGCCGCTGAGCGGCAGATTGCTAATCGCCAATCCTGATCGATCAGCAGAGCGGCAGCGGGTAAGTGGTGTATTACTACACCCGACGTCCTTGCCTTCACCATTTGGCATTGGGGATTTGGGTCCGACGGCGTACAAATTTATTGATTTTTTAGCAAACGCAAAACAACATATATGGCAAATTTTACCGCTAAATCCAGTCGGTTTTGGTGAGTCGCCCTATCAGTGTTTGTCGGCATTTGCGGGCAATCAATGGCTGATTTCGCCGGAAAAATTGCTGACAGCCGGCTGGCTGAGCGAACAAGAACTGATGCTAATAGACGTTAGCATGAGGGATTCCGCAAGTATTGATTTTTCCCAGGTTAAACATGGCAAAGAAACAGTTTTTCGTTTAGCTTTTGAACGTTTTAGACAGCAGGAAGAGACAACGGCCTATCAAAGCTTTATCCGGGCGTCCGGTGACTGGTTGCCGGATTATACGCTGTTTGCAGCCCTCAAAGGGCGGTTCAGGAGCTTGCCCTGGAACCAATGGGACAGTGATATCAGGCAGCGGGAAGCTGCGGCTATGGACTATTACCGGCAGGAACTGGCAGAGGAAATAGCCTATCAGTGCTTTTTGCAATTTGTCTTTTGGCAGCAATGGCAAGAGGTAAGAAGCTATGCCGGCCGCCAGGGAATCCGGCTGTTGGGCGATATGCCGCTATTTGTGGCCCATGACAGTGCTGATGTTTGGGTCAATCCGGAGCTGTTTCAATTGGATGGTATGGGAAACCCGGAAAAGGTAGCCGGTGTACCACCTGACTACTTCAGTGCTGATGGACAATTGTGGGGTAATCCGCTCTATGACTGGAGACAGCAGGCTAAAGATGACTACCTCTGGTGGCGGCGGCGCCTGGCGTGGCTGCTTACGCTGGTTGACAGTATTCGTATTGACCACTTTCGGGGCTTTGAAGCTTACTGGGAAATTCCTGCTGGTGAGCCTACGGCTGTCAAGGGCCGCTGGGTACCCGGGCCAGGTTCTGCTTTTTTTGCCGTACTGGAACGGTATCTGGGGAAACTACCATTAGTGGCAGAGGATTTGGGCAGTATTACGCCTGCTGTTAACCGACTAAAACATAAATTTAACTATCCAGGCATGAAGGTGCTGCAGTTTAGCTTTGGTGATGGTCATTCAGCACCGGAGTTTCCCCACAATACTGGCTTTAATACTATTGCATATACGGGTACCCATGATAATGATACTCTCTTAGGCTGGTATCAAAAACTGGTTAGTACTCAGCCTAAGCTGCAGCGCATTATTCTGGGGCATCTTGCCAGGCTGCATGCAGACGGCGATAAAAGTGACACCGGTGTGTGTTGGCAGCTTATTCGCCTAACCTATCAGAGTCAGGCAGATACAGTTATTTTGCCGCTGCAGGATGTGCTTGGCTTGGGCACATCCGCACGGATGAATACCCCTGGTACGGTGGGGTGTAACTGGAACTGGCGGGTGGAGCAGGGGCTGCTTACAGCTGAGGCCTCAGCTCGCCTGCTCAACTGGACAAGGCTTGGTGGTCGTGGGTAAGGTAACAGCATGGTGGATATGCAAATAATACCAACAAAAATTGCATAGGTATGCAATTTTTGTAAACACGTATTACCTGAAAATAGCGTATTTTCGGGTAATAGTGCTGTTTAGGGTTAATTTTCCCTGGCATGATTATTGCATAATAATTGAGCAGTATTGTTATATATAACGTGTTAAAGCTTTTTGCAGCAGGTGGTGCGTTGTCAATACATTTACCTGCACCTGCAAACTTGTTTAATGTGGAATATATAGAAATGGAGAGCGTGATATTCATGAATATATTGCTGGTTGATGATGATGCTGGCTCTTTGTTAGGCATGAAATTTGCAATTGAGATGATGGGTTATACCTGTGATGATTGTTTATCGCCGCTGGAAGCCATTGAGAAGTATTTTCCTGAACGTCATGATGTCGCAGTAATTGATTACCAGATGCCTGGTTTAAATGGTTTTGAGGTATTGCAAAAAATGCGAATCAAGAATCCTGCGCTAAAAGCCATTATTATATCTGGATGTATCAATATCAAGGCTGAGACTGAAGGTCAGCCCTATATTTTATTAAAGAAGCCGTTGGGAGACGACTTTTTTCAGGCGTTAAAAGAGATCGAGATAAGCAGTATGCAGGCAGGAACTATGCTTTCTTTGCGGGAAAATGTAGAGTGATATAAATTTTTGCAAAAAAAGGGGTGGATAGAATGAGTTTAAAAAAGAAACTTACGTTAATCTTTTCGGTATTATCTATAGTAATTCTTTTAGTGTCGTCAATCGCGGGTTATATGTTTACTAAAGAGCAAGTGCTTTCAGGAATTCAGGCAGAAATGACGTCAAGTGTAAATGCTCATGTAAACAAATTAGACGGTTGGCTTATTGGGAAAGCAAAAATGTTGGAAATAACAGCTAGTACGCTGCAAAGTTCAGTTGGTGACAACGAAATAAGCGTGCCCATGTTGGCCGGCTATAAAACTGTGGATAAAGAGATATCTGATGTATATTTTGCTTCGGTAGCAGGCCAGCTTGTGGATGGAAGTGGCTGGATTCCCCCTGCTGGTTATGACCCGCGTACCCGGAGTTGGTACAAGTCAGGCATCGCGCAGGAGAAACTTGTTTTTGGTGAGCCTTATTTGGATGGAGCAACTAAACAAATGGTGGTACCAGCGGTAATGCCCTACAAAGGATCGACAGGCCAGTTACGCGGAATTATGGCTCAGGATATCCAACTGCAAACACTTGTTGACAATATACAGAGTATCAACTTAAAGGGCCAGGGCTATGCCTATTTATTTGACGCCAAAGGCTTCATTCTGGCTCACCCGGACAAGGAGATAGTATCTAAGAATATCTTTGATGAGGACAAACTGAAAGATATGTCAGCCTATTTCAAAGAGATGATAGGTAAAGATCAGGGCTTTACCAAGTACAGTGAAAATGGTGAAGTTATGCTGGTGGTTTATCAGAAAGTGCCGTCAACAGGCTGGACTTTGGCAATCAATGTACCAGAGAAGATTGTTTTTAAACCGTTGGAACATTTGCAATGGTTGTTGCTGATGATAGCCATGATCGCTGTTATCCTAGTAGTTGCAGTTACTTTTGTGACAGTTAAGCGTATTGTCAATCCAATAGAGGTTTTGGCTGGTCAGGTGGATTTAGTAGCCGGCGGCGACCTTACTGTACAATCACAAATTGACGGTCAAGATGAAATTGGTAAGCTTGCGACTGGTTTTAATAAAATGGTGCATAATTTGCGAAATTTGATTGTACAAGTGAGTACTAATGCTGAACAGGTAGCGGCCTCGTCGGAAGAATTTACTGCAAGTGCCCAGGAATCGGCGCAGGCGTCCAATCAAGTGGCAGGCTCGGTAACCGAGATAGCTGCGGGTGCGGAAAAGCAATTGGCTGCGGTAGGACAGACTGCAAGTGTCGTGGAAAAGATGACAGCAAGTATTCAACAGGTGGGTGACGGGGCCAAACAAGCTGCGGCGACATCCTTACAAGCTGCAGAAAAGGCTAAAGAAAGCGGTACTTCCATTGGCAAGGCAGTTACCCAGATGGGGCTGATTGAAAAGACAGTTAATACATCGGCTGAAGTAGTTGCCGATTTAGGAGAACGGTCCAAAGAAATAGGGCAGATAGTGGACACAATCGCAGGAATAGCTGGCCAGACAAATTTATTGGCACTTAATGCGGCAATAGAGGCTGCACGGGCAGGGGAACAAGGTCGCGGTTTTGCGGTAGTGGCCGAAGAAGTTCGCAAATTGGCAGAGCAGTCCCAGGATGCAGCAAAAAAAATTGCTGATCTAATCGGTGAAATTCAGCGGGAAACAGCTAAAGCGGTTTCAGCCATGGACAATGGGACGCGTGAGGTTAGCCGGGGAGCAGTGGTTATAAACGTTGCCGGCATTGCGTTTCAGGAGATTGAGGAAATGGTCGTGCAAGTGTCAAATCAGATAGCCGAAATATCCACAGCCATGCAACAGATGGAAATTGGCAGCCAGCAGATCGTATCTTCCGTGAAGGTGATAGATGATCTGAGCAAAATGGAAGCAGGTGAAGCGCAGACAGTGTCGGCAGCAACGGAAGAACAAGCGGCATCGATGCAGGAAATTGCTGCATCAAGCCAATCCTTGGCGAAAATGGCAGAAGAATTACAACAGGCTGTTCGGCAATTCATAGTGTAAAATTAGAGCAATATTGTGCATGAATGAAGGAACATCAAAAATAATCGATGTAGCGGTATTGTGACCAATTTTAAGAACAAATAAAATAGGCGGGCGTACCCGCTTATTTTATTTGCAGACGCGATAATTGTGTTTTATAGTATATTTCAGGATGGTTTGCACGATTTTATGTTAAGTTTTTATCGCGGCGGACAGGGAATTATGCAAAGACTAGCGAAAATATGAAAAATACTAAGTGATAATACTGTAAGTATGAGGCTGGTGCGAAATAGTGGTAAAATGCTGGACTTTTGCAATTGTTTTATGTGTCGGGTTGTTTTGTATAATTAGTGTTGATAAGCTTTACTGCCAGCAGGAAACAGAACGCTACGCCTGGGTTTTAAATAGATTTACCGAACGGTTGGAGCAGTCATTGCAAGCTGAAGTAGACCAGGGCTTGCATATGGTAGAAGATGTGAAAATATTTCTGCCAATGAGAGAAAATCTTCCGGAGAAGGAGGCTTTTGCTAAGGTCGACTCAGTGCTTACGAATTATGCCGGCAACTATTATGTTGAGATACGTGCGGAAGAGGGAGAAGCGATATACAGCCTTAATCAGTTGGCGCCGCAGTCATCTGTCCGGGAATTTACCTTACCGGTTGCGGATACATGCTGGCAGGTAAAGGTTGGCTGGAGCACTTTGCCGCAGCCCAGTCCTTATATGCGCAGACTTATCTGGGGAGTAGGCGGTAGCACACTTATCCTATTGCTAATTTTTCTCAACAGTATGTTCCGCAGGCAAGAGTGGCTTACACAGGCAGTTATTGCAAAAACCAATGAATTTCAGCAAAAAAACCAACAGCTGGAATTGGAAATTTTGGAGCATGAAGAGACCGAGCGGGCTTTGCTTACAAGCGAACGCCGGCTGGCCGCACTGCTAGCCGCTGTTCCGGATATACTGCTCAGGGTTAGCCGGGAAGGAATTATTCTGGATGTTGAAGCCAATAAACAGGATGATTTGTATTTGTCGCGTGAGGAGCTATTGAATAGAAGCCTGGCTGAAGTTTTACCAGCTCGGCTTTTATTGGCTGATATATACGACAAGTTCGTAGAGCTAAGACAAAGCATGCTTGCAGGTGAAATGGCAACAGCAGAGTATCAATTGAC
This sequence comes from Sporomusa sp. 246TCP1, assembly GCF_057319775.1. Lineage (NCBI taxonomy): Bacteria > Bacillati > Bacillota > Negativicutes > Selenomonadales > Sporomusaceae > Sporomusa > Sporomusa sp. 246TCP1. The sequence goes on from NZ_CM170492.1 coordinate 5,141,731, forward strand.
AATTGATGGTATCAGGAAAGATTTTGAAGCCCGTTTGATAGTGAGCACGATGGATGAAATAGCAATTATCATTCGCAATATTACCGAAAAAAAGCAGGATCAAGTCTGTGAACGGATATTGATGCAATCTGCGGACAAAGTGCTGGGAGAGGCCAGCATTGAGGAAATCCTCAATTATGTCTGTGAGCAATTGGCCGCTGTTTTTGAAGTATCTCTGGCGCGGGTTATTTTAAAAGAGGCTGATGATACCAGTAAAATAAGTGCTGCAGCCGGGAAGCTGGCTGTAGCAGACGGGAGCAGCCGACTAGACTGTACTGCCACAGGCTGGCTGAGTGGATTAGCCATTCGGTCCGGCGCCATCCAGGTAACTCAATGTATTGATAAATTATCATGTTGGCAAGAAAAACTTCTGGCTGAATTACAGCTGGACAAGAATGTAATTCAGTCCGAGATTGCGTTGCCGCTCAAGCTGTCAGGCGGTTCGACAGGGGCATTCTACCTAATAAGTATGAGACCATATTATTGGGATGAGCGGATTGTGACCCGGTTGCAGAGTTTTTCTGATCAGTTGTCTATTGCCATTAATGCCGCCAGAGACCGTCAACGTCGCAGGCTGCTGACGGTCGGGCTGGAGGCAGCCGCCAACGCCATCGTTATTACTGATAAGGAAGGTAATGTAGAATGGATTAATCCGGCCTTTGCTGTGTTGACTGGTTATACAGAGAACGAGTCTCGCGGGCAAAACCTGATGTTGCTGTCAGGCTATCAGGATGAAGGCTTTTGTCAGCGCTTTTGGCAACAGCTAAATTCTTCGGCTGAGGCATGGCGGGGTGAGTTCGCCCACTACCGGAAGGATGGCAGTTTATATGAAGAGGTTATGAGCATTACACCTGTTCGGAATAATTACGGGGAAATAGTGAACTTTATTGCGATAAAAGAAGATATTACGGAACAAAAAATGGCGGCAGCAGCCATGGCTAAAGCCAACGAGGTAAGAGCTCAGGCTGAAAAATTGTCTTCACTGGGAACCATGGCGGCTGGTCTGTCCCATGAGATTAATCAGCCGCTTAACTCGATCAAAATGATCGCTAGTGGAATGGTTTATGCGTACTATAATGGCAAAGAGCGGCCGGTAGAAGATATTATGCGGAATATAGCTGAGATTTCCAATCAAGCGGATCGCATAAATAACATAATTATGCACATGCGGAGCTTTATCCGACGGGAAGAAAGCCAAGTCACTGTTTGCCATGTTAATGAAGCCATAGAGCAAGCACTGAAAATTATTGGCAGTCAATTAACGGTGCACGGCGTTAGGGTACACAGGGAGTTGGCTGAACAATTGCCCCTTATTTATGCTATGCCTACTGCGCTGGAAGAGATTGCAGTTAATTTGGCAGCTAACGCCATGCAAGCGATGGAGTCGGCTAAATGCCAGGATAAACAGCTTACGATCCGGACATGGTCAGACAAGAATAGTGTGTATATTAAAATTTCTGATAATGGTCCCGGCATACAGGCTGATCACAAAACCAAAGTGTTTGAGCCATTTTATTCTACCAAACCTGGCAGCGATAATCTTGGTTTGGGGTTATCAATAGTGCATTCTGTTGTTACCTCCTGCAAGGGAGCAATTAGCATTGTTTCGGGTGAGAATGAAGGAGCCGCATTTTTGATTACCTTTCCTGCTATTAGGGAAGAGGCCGATTAGGGGGTTAAATTATGGAAATATTGTTGGTAGATGACGATCAACATAGTCGGGCGGCAGTGGCCTGGTTTTTGCGCGAACAAGAGCATATGGTAATGGAGTGTGAGAACGCTGCAGAGGCGTTGGCTAAGTGGAAGCTGGCTGATTATCCGTTGGTGTTATCTGATATTCAAATGCCAGGCATGTCCGGGATTGAACTGGCCCAGGTTATTACTGAACAGCCGGATAGCTGGCGGACAGATGTTGTACTTTTTACCGGCTATGGAGATATGAAAACAGCGGTGGCAGCCTTGCGAGCCGGGGCTTATGATTATTTACTGAAACCTGTTGACGCCCAGGAGTTAGCGGCCATTGTGCAACGTGTGTCAGAACATCAGGCGTTATTGAGGGAGAATAAAGCACTGACCGAGAATTTTGACGCTCAGCTCCAATCTGCGACTAAGAATACGGAGCAAGAGTTAACCCGCATGCGCAAGATGGTCGCCGAGACGGTTATCGGCAATGTGGGTGTTTTTTCTGTAAGTATGCAGCAGGTGGCTGATCTTGCCCAGCGTTTTCACACCGATAGGGCACTGACTGTGCTGATTCAGGGAGAAACAGGTACAGGTAAAGAAGTAGTCGCGCGGATCATTCATTATGGCTCTAACCTAAAATCGCCGTCAGGGCCGCTTGTTGAGCTCAATTGTGCGGCCATTCCACATAATTTGTTTGAAACCGAACTCTTCGGTTACGAGGGCGGTTCGTTTAGTGGTAGTTCAAGTCGTGGGCAAAAAGGTAAGCTGGATGCCGCGGCAGGCGGGACGTTATTTTTGGATGAAATAGCCGAGATGTTGCCGGAAATGCAGGCCAAGCTGCTTAGAGTTCTTGAAACTAAGGAGTATTACCGTGTCGGCGGTTTGAAAAAAATCAAGGCCGATGTCCGCATTATCTGCGCTACTAATGTTGATCTTGAAAAAAAAATGGAAGAGGGGTTGTTCCGGCGCGATCTTTATTATCGTCTGAAAATTGGGCACATTGTTATTCCCCCCCTAAGAGACCGGCGGGAAGAGATTGTACCGCTCGCGAAAATGTTCCTGCGGGAGTTTGCCCAAACCAAAAGAAAAGGCTTTGCCGGCATTAGTTCTCAGGCTGGGGAGCTCCTGGAACAATGTGATTGGCCTGGCAATGTACGGGAATTGCGCAATGCCATGGATTGGGTGGTCTTTATGTATGACGATACTGAGCTGCAACCCTGTCACCTGGAAAAAGTGGTTCAAGGTAGTGCAATATCTTCTCAAGGTGGGAAATCTGCAGGCGCCACCACGGAAAAACAAGTGATATTGCCTTTGCCTGACGGAGGGCTGTCAATAAAGGAATATAATGACCTTATTATTCAGGCAGTTCTTGACGCACATAAAGGTAATCAGACGGCAACCGCCAAGTATTTGGATATGTCACTTCGGGCTTTATGTTATCGCCTGGAACAAATGCGCAATCGAAATGCTGGAAGAAAAGAAGAGTAAAGGTATCATTTTTTTGCATATCCGCCAATAATTGCATAGCAACTATTGGTGGATATGCAATTATTGGTATTAATAAAGGTAAGTTTGCCGGCAAAGTACCGATAGCGGTGAGACCTTGTTTTATTAATTTAGGTAGCGCGGTGGCTGTTTTTAAGAGGCTTCTTAGTTAGTCAACAAGGATTAACTGATTTTTGGCATGATATTTGCATGAATAAAAGACAACCGAAGTCCAATTTGAGAGCGGCTCTAGCCGGCTGCTTGCATAGTAAAGGGGTAAGGAGCATGAGGCGCATTCTCAAACGAAAAATAAATTACTATAGATTTGGTAATAGCAACTGGAACCCTCTGGCACATGCATCACTTTATTCCAAGCTGGTTATTATTTTGTTTCTGGTGTTTACGGTTACTGTTTTGGCTTTGACCTATCAGTTAGAAAAAAATATAGCAGACAGTCATATTGAACTGGTCAAAGATGAACTAAAGTCTATCGCCGCTATTACCGCAGTTTCTATTAACGGAGATTTTGTGGATGATTTGCGTGCACCTGAGCAGCAGAAAACCGAGCAGTATATTGCTATTAAAGGATTTTTCGCGCAACTTATGGAAGCCAATCAGAAAATAAATGATATCTATATTATGCGTAAAGGTGCAACAAATAAGGAACTGGTTTTTTTAGTAGATGCTGACCCGGACCCGGCTGAATTCGATGAGCTATATGATGCTGAAGTTGCGCCTGAAATGATTAGCGGCTTTAATCGGCCGGCGGTAGATGCTGAGTTTACCACCGATAAATGGGGCATGACGCTTTCCGGATATGCGCCAGTAAAAAACTCTCGCGGAGAAACGGTTGCCATTATAGGTATAGATTATGATGCCCGTAGTATCCAGGACGGGATTGGGCTGAGACAAAAGCAGATACTGTTGTACTCGTTGGTGAGTATGGTTATCATGCTATTCATTAGTCTGATATTGGCCAAAAGCATAATTGCCCGCCTAAACAGAGTAAAGCGGGCTGTTGATATTATCCTGGAGGATGAACGCCATACCACTCAATTTTACACGGAGAAGGATGAGGTCAATTTACTTGCCTCCCGGGTTAACAAATTGATTCAGAAGTTTACGGTAGAGAAAGAGCAAATACTTATTTCTATAATAATGACATTGGTTAATACCTTAGAGGTAAGAGATCAATATACACATGGGCATTCAACAGAAGTTGCTATGATGGCAACAGATATTATGGATAAAATGAATATGGATACTGAAGAGAAATTTATGATAAATTTTGCGGCGCTGTTACATGATATTGGTAAAATTGGCATTAAAGATACTGTTCTCAATAAAACAGGCAAGCTTACTGAAGCCGAGTTTGATATTATCAAGCAGCATACTGTTATTGGTGCGAAAATTCTGGAAGGGATCCCTTCGCTAAATCAGATTCAACAGATAGTAAAACATCATCATGAACGCTATGATGGAGGAGGGTATCCATCGGGGCTGGCTGGTCAGGATATTTTCCTTGGGTCAAGAATTATCGCGGTGGCCGATAGCTTTCAGGCCATGATTTCCGATAGACCCTACCGGAAGGGAATGTCACAAGTAGTAGCGATGGAGGAATTAGAGCGAAATAAGGGGACACAATTTGACCCGGAGATTGTAGATGTATTTTTGAAAATATGCAGGGCTAAGAAATATAAAATCTAGTAAAGAAATGCTGGTTTTGGTTCTGGAATTTTTAATGCCAGACATGGCATAATCGGATAACCGCAAGTGTTGTGGTTATTTTTTTACCCAACACACTACCTGCAGGGAATGCGGTAAACTTGTATATAATAGTTATAATAAAGCCTGTTAATAGCTTCGCTAATTATTTTCCATTAATACGATTTTCTAACAAATAGATATTGACAATCTCTGGTCGGAAGCAGTAAAATGAAATTGATAGTATACTAGTTCAGTATACATTCGCTATTGCGCTAGAAGGTGGTGGCATTGTGCAGCTTAATCAGGCTACAGATTATGCATTTCGAGTCGTATTATATTTGTCTGGGCTGCCGTTTGGGGAGGTGGCAAGCGGGATAACTATTGCTGAAAGTCAAACCATTCCGCGTCGGTTTTTACAAAAAATTATGCGGATGCTGGCCGCAGGTGGATTGGTAAAATCACACCGCGGTGCTGTAGGTGGATTTGCGCTGGCAAAGCGGGCTGAAGAAATCACACTCTATGATGTAATTATTGCCATGGAAGGATCGCTCGGTATTCATCGCTGCCTGGCCGACCGCAGCGCATGCAATCGCCATTGTGGTGAGGAATGTCCGGTACATCAGGCGCTGGCCGCAACGCAAGACCGGTTAGCTGCCGACTTAGCCAAGGTTACCTTTGCAGCATTGGCTGCTAAAACAAATAAATCTAGTAGGGGGTAAGAGCATGGAAGAATTACTATTATCCCGGTGGCAATTCGGGATAACAACAGTCTATCACTTCCTTTTTGTGCCACTAACATTGGGGTTGTCGCTCATTGTAGCCATTCTTGAAACTATGTATGTCCGCACTGGTAATGAGATGTACAAACAACAGACTAAATTCTGGGGGAAACTATTCCTTATCAACTTTGCTATGGGTGTAGTCACAGGTATTGTTCAAGAATTCCATTTTGGGATGAACTGGTCAGAGTACGCCCGGTTTATGGGGGACATTTTTGGTGCACCACTGGCTTTAGAGGCACTCACGGCTTTTTATCTGGAGTCGGTCTTTCTGGGTCTCTGGATTTTCGGCTGGGATCGGCTGTCAAAGAAGCTACATGCTGCCAGTATGTGGGTTGTAGCGTTAGCTACAAATTTGTCGGCTTTCTGGATTTTGACAGCTAACTCTTTTATGCAGTCGCCTGTGGGTTATGTAATTAATAACGGCCGGGCCGAAATGACAGATTTTGTTGCACTTATTACTAATCCTTATGTGTTCAATCAGTTTCCGCATACTGTATTGTCAGGTCTGGTAACAGCTGGTTTCTTTGTATTATCTATTAGTGCTTTTCATCTTATACGGAAAACACATGTTGATTTTTTTCGGGCTTCATTCAAGCTGGGACTAATCTGGACGGCAGTAAGCTTATTTCTCCTGATGGGCAGTGGTCATGCTCAAACACAGTTTATTGCCAAAGCGCAGCCAATGAAGTTGGCAGCAGCCGAAGCCCTGTGGGAGACGGCTAGTCCTGCGCCCTTCGCGCTTGCAGCCATCGTTGACGAGCAGAATAAGACCAATCTGGTGGAAGTAAAAATTCCAGCAATGCTTTCTATATTGGCTAACAATAATCCCAATACACCAGTTAAAGGGATAAAAGATATTGAAAAAGAGTATATTGCCCAATATGGGCCGGGCAATTATGTACCTGCAGTAACACCGGTATTCTGGAGCTTCCGAATAATGGTGGCTGCCGGCAGTGCCATGATGGTTATTGTACTGGCCGCAGGGTTTCTCTGGTGGCGTGGCCAACTGGAAGCTAAACCTTGGGTACTGAAAGCTGTATTGTGGAGTTTACCGTTACCGTATATCGCCAATTCGACCGGCTGGTTTGTCACTGAGGGTGGCAGGCAGCCCTGGATTGTTTTTGGTCTGCAGAAGGTAGGCGAGGCCGTATCACCATCGGTGGGATCTATCAGCATCTGGATTTCGCTGATTGGTTTTACCTTGGTATATGCGTTGCTGGCAATAGCCGCAGTGTATCTTGTACAGAAGTTTGTCCGGCAGGGTCCTGTAGATACTCCGGCTAAAATCAATAAACCGGTAGCAAAGGGGGCGTCATTGTGGAGTTAAGTATATTGTGGTTTATTTTGCTGACAGTTCTCTTTATTGGCTTCTTTTTTCTCGAGGGATTTGACTATGGTGTAGGTATTTTGCTTCCCTTCCTGGGGAAGAGTGACACCGAACGGCGGGTGATTATCAATACCATTGGTCCGGTATGGGATGGCAATGAGGTCTGGATGATTACCGCCGGTGGTGCGATGTTTGCGGCTTTCCCGCATTTATATGCCACATTGTTCAGCGGTTTTTATCTGGCACTGTTTTTGATGCTGATGGCGCTGATTGTTCGCGGCGTAGCCTTTGAATTCCGGAGTAAAGATGAAAATCCAGCTTGGCGCAGCACATGGGATTGGCTGATCTTTGTTGGCAGTGCTATCCCGGCAGTGCTCTGGGGTGTGGCTGTGACCAACTTAATTCAAGGGGTGCCCATTAATGCCAAGATGCAGTATGTTGGAACTTTCTTTGATTTACTTAGTCCGTATACACTCGTTGGGGGCATTGCCTTTTTGCTGGTGTTTACTTTCCACGGGGCGCTGTATCTGACGCTTAAGACCGAAGGGGAACTGATGGAACGTGCCCGTAGTGCTGCGGTAAAAGTGGGAGTTTTGACGGCAGTATTTTGCCTGGTGCTTGTTGGACTGACCTATACCCATACTGATTTATTTGCTAGTACTGGCGCGGGGATTGCTCTTTGGGGAGCCGTTGCCCTGTTTGTCGGAGCCTATGGCTGTGTATATGGCAGGCGATATGGGCTTGGCTTTATTCTAAGCAGCCTGACGGTGGCGCTTACAACCATAGCCTTTTTCTGGGGCTTGTTCCCCCGGTTGATGGTGTCAAGTATCAATCCGGCCTGGAGTCTGACGATTACTAATGCCGCTTCTTCGTCCTATACCTTGTCGATTATGACAATGGCAGCGCTGGCACTGGTGCCGCTAGTACTGGTGTATCAAGGCTGGGTCTATTGGGTATTTCGTAAACGGGTCAATGCCAAGAATTTAGAATATTAAAAGGTTTTAGCGTAAACAGGTGGTGAAAATATGGGGCTTGGTGATGAGGATAAAGAATATTTGCGGCATCTGGCTTGGCTTTATCCAGCTGACTATATGGTTAAGGTAAGGCAGTTGGCGGAGGCCTTAGTAGACCAGCAGCTGGCTATTGGTGAGCGCCAGAATATCCGTGAAATAGTTGGGACCATCATGACCAGGCTCCAGCTTGAGGCTGAGGGTACTATTGAGACTGAGGCTGATGCTGACGCTGCGGCAGCACAAGCGGCGGCCGAGGACGCGGTGCGGCAAAAGGTGCTGGCAGCACTACATGCCGGTCAGCCCGATATTCCGGCCGGGATGGGACCTGAGGCTGTAGCAGCGCTTGTAGGCTTTCTTGATCACGGGGAACCAATTGTTGCGGAAAATGCACGGCAGGCTTTACGCTGCTTAACCGATGGCGGGGCTATTGATGCACTATGCCGGCAATGGGCAAATACCCGCCGCCCGGAACTGGAACACATTCTGGTTGCAGCCGGTTATTTGGCCTCCCGGCCGCTAGGGCTGAGGCTGTTGACGGTGCTTAAAACCGGGGCAGACCGGGTGATGTTGAATGAGGGACCGGCACTTATCCCCGAGCTTTTGCAGGTGGTGAATGACGCTGACCGGAGTATTGCCGGGCGCGCAAGACGCTTGCTGTTGACCTTGACTAACAGGCAGGCGATTGATGCGCTATGTGAAACCGTACTTGCCACAGGAGAGAAACAACTTACGAACTGGGCGGTCATTGCCCGGTATGCGCCTATAATTGACAGTAAAGCTGCGCTGTATTATTGCATTACTGGACAGTGGGATAAGTATTTTGCATTAGATTGGCAGGAAACAAGACCGTTATTAAAAAAGGGCTACAGTCAGGCCGTGCCAGAACAAAGGCAGCAATTTTTAACCGCAGCTCGCCAAAGCGGTCACAGCTTACTGTTAGTAGGTTTACTATTGGAAGGTGGTCAGCAGGAAGAATATGAGGAAATAACGGACGAAGACTGGGCCGCTATGTTAGATATGCTCACAAGTCAGGAACGGTGGTCAGAGTTATACCGGCTAGCTATGTGTGCGCCGGCCAACTGGGCAGCTGAGTTTGTATTGGCACTGGGTAATACAAACTGGAAACCAAAAGCCTGGGAATGTACTGACTGGGAGAACAGCTTAGCATGCTGCCCGCAAACAGGCCGAAATATGTTTGTGCCGGACGGGCGGTTGTTGGCTGTTCTGGAGGCGAATCAAGCAGAGGTCAATGTGGAATGTGCTGCTTTTCATCCTAACGGGCGAATTGTAGCCGGTGGCTGTGCTGATGGCCGGGTGCGGTTATGGCAGATAACCAGTGGCAAATTGTGGCGGACAGTTAACTTGCATGATGAGGGTATCACAGCTGTAGCCTTTACCCCGGATGGACGGTATTTGGTGACAGCCGGGCGGGATGCTCTGGTTCATATTTGGCAGCTGCCTGCTGTTAAATGGGTTGACAGTATTAAGGGCCAGCCAGGGTTTGTGATGGCGCTGGCAGCAGGCCAGGGTGGTGAAATGCTGGCATTAGCCTGCCCGGGGGGAGTATTGCCGGCAAGGGCTTGGTGGTGGGATGGCTCTTATATGACCACTAAGGCGCAGTATCCAGGCAGTTTGTTTTCTGCAGCCACGGTTGCGCTGGAAAAACGTGCTGTCGCCGGCGGCGGACGGGATGGTCGGATTCGCATCTATACGTTAGCGGGCGGGTCAGGCGGAAATAAGCTATGGGCCGCCCATACCGGACCGGTTCAAGGCCTGCTGTATAGCGGTGATGGCCAGTTGCTGGTCAGTAACGGGATGGACGGAACAATAAAGGTGTGGCAAACAGACAATGGCAGGCAATTATGGAGTATCAAAGAGCAAGGCAAGCTATTAGCAGTTAGCCAAAGTGGTGCGTTCATAATTCTTAAATCGGCGCAAGGTATGGTGACAATTAGGCAATTGCGGATGAAGAAGCCATTGGCATTGGCTACACATGGCGACTGGCATTATATGGCGGACATGCTAGCCTCGCCCGAGCTTGAAACGCCAGCCAGGCAGGCCGGTTCTTTCTTACACAGCTTGCTTACGGCTAAATTTCGTTATGATATCATCATATAAGCTATGAGGTGGTGGCAATGGCTGGACAGCTGGCTATAGATTTTGGTAATAGCTATACAGTAGCTGCCTATTGGCGGCAAGCGTCCCGCCAGGCAGAGACACTTTATGTCCCTGGCATAACGCGGCCTATGCCGGGAAGTACTAAGGATGTGTATGCGGCACCATCGCGTATTGCCTATGGCACTGCCGCTGAAGATTGTTTGGTTGGGCAAAAGGTTATTGAAAGTGGTCAGACAGAAGGTGTATTTCAGGATCTGCAGTTTGCTGTTGTCACAGGTAAACTAGTATACAGTTTGGCAGGCGGTCGGTGGCTCAGTAATCAGGATATGGCCAAAGACTATGTAGCTGCTATTATCAGTCAGGCCGGACAAACGCTTGGTTTAAGCGGCGAGGCCGTACTTGCCTTAACGGTACCGCTGGCGGCCTGTAATTCGCTGCCGGCGTGGCGACGATACCAGCGTTGGCTTACCGGGGCGGTCAGGCAGGCTGGTTTTAACCGTCTGGAGCTTGTTGAAGAGCCGTGGGCTGCTGCCTGGGGTGCTGGTATGAAGGTAAAACCGGGAGACAAATATATTGTTGTCAGGTTAAGTGCTGAATTTATGGAAGCAGCTATGGTATTGGCCGCGAGCCAAAGCGGGGATGGTAGTAATGAGCGTCATATCCGGGTAGTAAGCTATAGCTCTGGCTGGCTGGCTAATGAGGAAGAATCGGGTTTTCAGCCACCGCAAGAATTGGCTGCACTGATCCGACAGGTACTGCGGCAGGCGGGGCCACTCGGGTATACGGCCGCTAGTCTTGCCGGGATAGTAGTAACTGGCAGTGCTGTAAAAAGCGATATGCTGGCTGTAGTGTATGAGCTGTTTGCCGGCATTCCCATCTATGATAAGCAGCCGTTGGCGGCAACTGCTTGCGGTGCTGCGGTGCTAACCGCCGGTGTGGATGGCAGCGGTTATCTGCGACATAGTTATGGCTTACGTTATTTGACGGCAGATGGCTATCAATACCACGAAGTGGTGCCCCAGGGGCTGTTTTATCCGAGTGACGGATTTGTGGCTGAGTTTACGATCAAAGCCAGCTATGATGGACAGCAAGAATTCGCATTATTGATATACCGTATGGGAGAACAGTGTATGAATGAAGACAGCCCGTTGTTACTCAGGACCAGAAAACCGGCCAGTAAGGGGCAAGCTGTCATTACTGTAAAGGGCAGTCTTGATGGGGCAGGACAATTGGTTGTAACAGCTTATGAGCTGGTGAGTGGGGCTGTTATCGCTCACAATATTGCAGCAGCTAAGCTTGTGTAGTGAAGGGAGGAATAAGGATGTCGCATTTTACTCAGGTGACAACCAAAATTACGAATAAAGAGATGCTGATAGCTTGCTTGAAAGAGTTAGGTTATGATGTGGAGGAGAAAACGGGTATAAAAGGCTATCGCGGCCAGGAAACACCTGTCGATATTGCTGTGCGGATGAAGCAAGGCTATGATATTGGTTTTGTACTGGGAAATGACGGCACCTATAGCTTTGTGGCCGATTGGTTTGGGGTGCAGGGCGTTAATGAACAGCAGTTTACTACCAAGGTCCAACAGCAGTATGCCTTAACCACTGTAATGGACAAGATTAGCCGTCAGGGTTTTAATGTGGTGGAACAACAGCAGGAAAGTAGCGGCGAAATCAGATTAGTAGTGCGCAGATGGGTATAGGGGGAGGTAAGCGTATGGACAACTTTGCTGAGCAATTTGATACTTATATTAGAGCGCGGGTTACACTCATTGTTATCGTAACCCCGGAAGAAGAACGGGCTATTGAGCACGTTAAAACTGTTTGTGAGCAAAAAAACCGTACCTGTCTGTCCTGGGATGTAGCTGATGGCTTTGTGGTGCTAACAGGCAAGACGGCGCTTGATCTAAAGTGCCGGGACCCGCTGGTAGCGCTGGATCTAATAGAAAAGACCGGTATGGATAATAACGGGGATATTTTTGTCTGCAAGGATTTTCACGACTTTTGGTCTAATCCGCCGGTCAGGCGTAAACTGAGAAGTGTTGTACAACGCCTGACGCAGACAAGAACCTCAATTGTTATTACCACCCCTACCGGGCAGATTCCGGATGAATTGCAGGATGAAGCCGTGGTTATCCACCTCCGGCGCCCTAACGGCGAGGAATTGGACGGTGTGCTGGAGGGTCTGCTAAAAGGGGCTAATGTCAAAATGAATCTTACCGAAACCGGTCGGGAAAAGGTGGTTCAAGCCGCCATGGGAATGACGGCCGGTCAGGCTCGCCGGGTATTCTCCAAGGCCATTGTTACCTGCGGCTGTTTAGATGACCGCAGCATTACCATGATTACCGAGGAAAAAGCCCAGTTGGTGCGTCAGAGTGAAGCACTTGAATTCCTGAGCACTACCGAAACTTCGGAAAGTGTCGGTGGTCTGGGAGTTTTGAAAGACTGGCTGGGTTTGCGGGAACAAGCCTTTACAAAAGATGCCCGCGACTATGGTTTGCCTGCACCTAAAGGCATAGCCATGGTCGGTATTCCTGGTACAGGCAAGAGTTTAACTGCCAAAATGATTAGCGGTTTGTGGCAGTTGCCGCTCCTGCGGCTTGATGTAGGCGCTTTGTTTGGCTCCTATGTTGGCGAGTCTGAAGACCGCTGCCGCCGGGCATTGCATATTGCCGAGACCATTGCTCCTTGCATTTTGTGGGTGGATGAAATTGAAAAGGCTTTTGCGTTTGGTACCGGCGATGGTGGAACCAGCCAACGGGTTTTTGCCACCTTGCTGACCTGGATGCAGGATAAAAAAGCACCTTGCTTTGTTGTTGCTACTGCCAACAATATTGCTGCATTGCCGCCGGAACTTATGCGTAAGGGCCGTTTTGATGAAATCTTCTTCTTAGACTTGCCGCATATGTCCGAGCGGCGCGAGATTTTTACCACCCATCTTAAACGCCGCAACCGCAATCCGCGTGATTTTGATCTCAAACGGCTGGTGAAGGAATCGGACGGCTATGTTGGCGCGGAAATTGAACAGGCTATTATTGACGCAATGTACCTAGCCTTCAGCGATCATATGCGCGAGATTACGACCGAAGATATTGTAATATCCTTAAAACGCCAGGTGCCACTGTCGGTCTCCCAACGGGAAAATATTCAGTACCTCAGACAGTGGCTTCAGGAAGGCCGGGCCCAGTCTGCCTCCTATCCAGGCGAGGTTGCCGGAGAAACAGGCTCTGGGCAGGTGCTGCTGGAAATTGAGGACCAAGACTAAGGAGAAAGGACGGTAAACCATGGATAAAGAAGAGTTGGAAATCACCATTGACGCCAATGGGCAGGTTAGTATCAAGGTGGCTGGAGCCAAAGGCGGCAAATGTCTGGATATCACTAAACCAATAGAAGAAGCGCTCGGAGAAGTTAAGGTCCGTCAGATGTCGCCTGAATATTACGAGCAGCCGGCTGATGCTGCCAAGGTGCGGGATAACCAGCGATGATAGCGCAAACAAATTCCAAAGGCGGCCTGATTAATATGGCCGCCTTTTTACCTGTCTCGCGCAGTAATGGTCCTGGCCGGCGGGCTGTTCTCTGGGTGCAGGGCTGCTTCCGCAACTGTCCTGGTTGCTTTAATCAGGACATGCAGGATTTCCGGGAAAATCAGAAGATTGCGGTTCCGGAGTTGGTAGAGCGCATTTTAGCTAGCGAAGATATTGAGGGTGTTACTTTCTCAGGTGGTGAGCCGTTTGCTCAGGCGCAGGCTTTGGCAGAACTAGCAGAGCAACTGAAGGCCAGGGGCTTGAATATCGCGATTTTTACGGGTTATACAATTGCTGAACTTACGGCAGCAACTGACCCAGCCTGGCAGCGATTGCTGGCAGCGGCCGATTTGCTGATTGCCGGACCCTATGAGCAGGAATTGCCTGCGCAAGACTATCTCATAGGTTCTGCCAATCAGCAACTGGTATTTCTTACTGATAAACTGAAGCAGCACCCGGATGTTGTTACTAGTCAGGGGCAAACCCTGGAGGTTATTGTTGATGCTGCAGGCAAAGTGACAATAACAGGGTTTGCCGGAAAACTGTAACAATGGAAGTTTATGATTAGCCGGGAGAAGCGTATTATTGGTGATGGCGAAAACTCCTGCCAAATTGCATGGATTTGGCAGGAGTTTTCAGGTTTTTAGGAGGGCCATTTGGGGACGTTTGTCCCCATTGTCCCATTTTGGGGAAATATCTGTTTGAAAAAACAGGTTGGCTCCCGATGATCTTGCCGATTATTATGGAGATGTAACCAAAGACAAAAAAATCCGCAGTTTCCGTAATTATCGGAATACTGGCGGATTTTTTGTTTTTCCTTATGACGGCGATAATCGTTTTTATGATCAGTCCAGATAGGCGCAAGCTTCACTTCTGGGGTCATGGTCCGGTTGGGCTTGCCGGCGATTTTCAGCCGATTGGGGTTAATAGTACCGCATTTGATAACAGCTTTGTTTTTGGCCATAGCAAACACCTCCTTAAGTGAGAATAATATTTTGTAACAAAAGACCAATATTCACGCAGTTTATTTAAATTCTGCACGAACTATATCCATAAAAGATTGCAAAGGCGGGGAAAGCCATTTATCCTTATGCCAAATCATCAATATGGCAGTTTCCAGTTTCTTTTTCGGCCATGGCAGGATTACCAACTTTTTTTCTGTTATTTCTTGATTGATCGCCATCATGGGAATCATTGCTACGCCAATTCCTTTTATAACGCATTGTTTAATGGCTTCGATGCTATTTAGTTCTAGGAACACTACAGGATCAACTTTTTTTAATATACGTTCAAATACCATTTTATAACTACAATCGTGTTTCGGTAAAAGGATTGACTGGCCAATTAAGTCTCCTAAATCCATCGAAGACTTTTGGGCCAAAGCATGACCTGGGCTTGAGATGATAACAAGAGGTTCAGTTTTTAATACTTCCACTTCTAGTTCTGGATAAGGAATAGAATTTGCCAGTAAAAATGCTACATCTGTAATTCCGGCTTTCAGTTCGTATACTAAAGTGCCATAGGCGCAGGTATTAATATCAAAACCTATTTTTGGAAATTTGGAGTAGAATTTACTCAAAACAGATGGCAAAAGATAAGTGCCAATACTTTGCGGGATTCGGATCGATATTGAGCCTTGAGGTTCTTCACAGCCCGATACCCTTGCCAGGGTTTCTTTTTCAAAATCAAGCATTTTCTGAGAATAACGTATTAACATCTGGCCCGCTTCGGTAAGACATATACGCTGGCCCAAACGATTAAAAAGCGGCACACCGAATTCTTTTTCAAGGAGCTTGATCTGAGTTGAAACTGTAGATTGAGCATAATTTAGGGTTTCAGCAGCGCGATTAAAACTCATTAACTTGGCAACCACTTGAAAGGTTTTGAGTTGTTGTAGTTCCATTAAGCTTTCTCCGTTTAATTTATCTGATTAATTTTAGCAAAATGCATCGTTTGGTGCAAGATATTTTATAATGCATTTATCAATTTTTTCGATTGAGTCTATCAAAATACATCGTTTGACGCAAAATATTTTATAATGTATTCTTAGTTTAATCCCAATCGGATATCAATGTTTTTGCGGAGTGATTGGTAATGAAAAATGCATATAAAAAGAAAAAGGAGAAGATTCGATGAATGAAACTAATCCAATACCTTTAGAAAAAAAGTGGATCATGGCGACGCAGGCTTTAACGGGTGCATTAAGCGCCCATCTTGATGCATTATATAATGCCGTCGGAAAAGAGAACTGTATCAAGATAATTTATCAAATTTGGACACAAATTGGTCAGGGTGCTGCGGAAGTAATTCCAGCTATGAATATAAAACCGGATAATGCTAAGTCGGTTGGCGAAGCCGGTGTAACAATTTGTAAGTGTGTCATGGGCCCGGAATACAAAATTGAGGAGGTTAAAGCAAGTGAAAATAGAACTGTTATGAAGATTACCGAGTGCCCATGGAAAAATAGAATGAATGAAATAGGAATAGCCAACGACCTTTTGAGTGCAGCTGATAGCGCCTTTTGGAATCAATTTGTGAAAATCCTCAACCCAAATGTTACAATGAGACACGGAAAGCAGATGCATAAAGGTGATCCATACTGTGAATGGATATTTGAAACAAAAATACATCTATAGGGTCAGGTTTGCGTTTTTAAGCGATAAGGTAGTTGCCCCTAAGTTTTTATTATTGTTGCAGCCTTAAGATTCCTGATGGAGCATTTACCAATAACGCAATTTATTTAATACCGCAAGCCTGACCCTGAGAGCCCTGACCCTGAGAGCCCCAATCATAGGCACCTATTCCATTTCGCCGTTAGGTATGATACGGAGAACCGTATCATTGGTAATGGCGAAAAACTCCTGCCAAATTGCATGGATTTGGCAGGAGTTTTCAGGTTTTTAGGGAAACATACAGATGTTTCTTAGTTTGGAGTAATATTTTGGAGGATGCAAACATGATTGATAATCTATTTATTGTTAAAGTACTTTTACGGAGGGGAGTTTGGCGGCGCATTCAGTTATCTTCCAGGCATACGTTGCATGATTTGCATAAAGCAATACTGGAAGCTTATGATTTTTTTGATGACCATTTATATGCTTTTTTTATGAATGGTCAGCCGTGGCGGGGAGAAGCTTATTGGAGTCCCAACAATGATGAGGGGCCGTATGCTGATAAAATTAAATTGGGGAATTTGAATTTAGAAATTAAGCAGAAGTTTTTGTACCTGTATGACTTTGGAGATGAATGGACACTTTCGATACAAGTTGAAAAGATTTTAGAAACGGATGTTCCTGTTTTGAAGCCGATTATTCTCGAAACGCGTGGAGAAGCACCGGAACAGTATTAGTAAAGTAAAGCAAGGCGTGGCAGGGTTATTGACACAAATTATGTTTTGAGTAAGCGCGACTGATGGGTGGAAGCATGCAAGGAAAACCTACTAAAGTGCCTTACTTCTTTTAGTTTATCATGAGGAATATACAAATTGCGGAGGCTATAAAGTCAAGGCGGGGCTACGCGCCCCCGACTTCCTCCAAAGAACAGGATTAGGGCGTCTACTGCTTGAAAGGCGAATTAGTGTTCAGGAGGCAAATAACGTCCTGCAAACTCCAATTTAGCCTTTTGAGATTGTTCCATGACAAAATTCGACTTTGCATAGGTATAGGCATCACGGTCATGTTCGAACCGCTCTTTAAGACCCAGCTTCAACGCCTCGTATTGCCGTGCAACATTAGGGTATTGCCGCAGATAGTCTCTAAAATAAAGTTCGTTCCAATCTCCCAACGGTTTCACATGAAGATGGTATACTTTTTCTGCAAAGCCATTGGGCGTATATCCTTTTCCCAGATCAAGCGTTCTTTGTTTATCATCTTTTTGCATTAGAATCCAATCATCGTTTTGCAACAGATGAGCAATGTCATTTACAGCATAGTCTTTAGGTAATTCCAATAGAATATCAATGGTTGGTTTCGCAATAAGTCCTTCAACAGACGTACTTCCTATATGATTGATACGACAAATATCGTAGTCATGCAGGATGTGAAGTAGCCGCTGCTTTTCCTCGGCGTACCACGATTGATAATTTGGGTTATGGTCTTTAAGAATAATAGGATAAAGTTGCCACAATTCTTCTAAACTCATTTCTTTCATGCCATCGCCTCTTAATTCGTCTTTTATTCAAAAAGCCTATTAATTATACCATAGCCGCCCGCATTTGCCGAGGAGCATGATAAAGTTAGGGAAACATACAGATGTATCTAAGTTTGGAGTAATATTTTGGAGGATGCAAACATGATTGATAATCTATTTATTGTAAAAGTACTTTTACGGAGGGGAGTTTGGCGGCGCATTCAGTTATCTTTCCGGCATACGTTGCATGATTTGCATAAAACAATACTGGAAGCTTATGATTTTTTTGATGACCATTTATATGCTTTTTTTATGAATGGTCAGCCGTGGCGGGGAGAAGCTTATTGGAGTCCCAACAACGATGAGGGGCCGTATGCTGATAAAATTAAATTAGGGAATTTGAATTTGGAAATAAAGCAGAAGTTTTTGTACCTGTATGACTTTGGAGATGAATGGACATTTTTGATACAAGTTGAAAAGATTTTAGAAACGGATGATCCTGTTTTAAAGCCGATTATTTTAGAAACGCGTGGAGAAGCCCCTGAACAGTATTAGCAAAGTTAAGCAAGGCGTGATGGGGTTATTGACACAAGTTACGCTTTGAGTAAGCGCGACTGATGGGTGGGAGCATGCAAGGAAAATCAAAGATGTCAGCAACCCCGTCCCCGCGGCACTTCCACCCGCGGCACTTCCAGAATAAAAGATGAAATGCTGGGTACTAATCCTGTAAATTTATATAAGTTTGCAGGATTTTGTATTTTTGTAGTAAATAAAAATGGTATATGGAAATGGGTTAGGGATACAAAAGAAGAACGAAATCGCTCACGCGATGGCCTTGGTAGTCTCCCGTAAATAAAAATTTCATGAAAAATGTAAAAAGTACGCCCTTTTGTGGTATTGTTTAATCGCCAAACCAAACAAACCAGAAAGGAGGAACGTACTTTTTACTTTATGATTATACCATGTCTTAAGATTGAAATACATACGTTTTTTAACACAGCTAGAGCTCCTCCTGATGCCATGAATTGGCTTCACAAAACCCAAAAAATCAGGAGGTAGTATGTCTATGCAACAATATAAACAAGAGATTGAGCTATACTTTGAACTTAAAGGAACTCCGGAATCTTCACGAGAATCCTATTTGCGAAGAATCTTTGCCTTCATCAATTATATGCAAAATCAACACAAATGCATGGAAAACGTTACAGATAGTGATATCCAACAATATATCCTCTATCTCAAAAAGGAAAAGGGTCTGTCAGCGGGAACCATCAATTGTTACATTTCTGCTGTCAAATTCTTTCATACCTGCATCATAGGTAAAGAGTGGAACCCCTTAAAAATTCCCCGGATGAAAAGAATACGTAAATTTCCAGTCATCCCACCTAAACAAGATGTACTGGCAATATTAAATAAAGCTGCGAATCTAAAGCATAAAGCTATTTTAGCATTACTATACGGTAGTGGCCTCAGGGTCAGCGAAGTAGCTAAATTGAAGATTTGTGATATTTGTAGTAAAAGTATGCGCGTACGGGTAGAAAACGCCAAACATAATACAAATCGATACACCATCTTATCAGAACTGGCCCTTGATGTATTGCGAAAATACTTCCGGGCATATTTTTCAAGCTACCAAATGGACGATTGGTTGTTTCCAGGACAACACAAAGGTGAGCACATTAACGTTAAGTCCATCAAAAATACCATCATTAAGCTGCGCAACCAGTTGCAAATGGACCAGAATATTTCTGCCCATACGCTTCGGCACTGTTTTGCTACACATACATTAGAAGATGGGGTCGATCCCGTGTTTATCCAGCAAATGCTGGGGCATAAAAATCTTCAGACTACAATGACGTACCTGCATATGACATCGAAAAGCCTTATGGGCATTAAGAGTCCTCTTGATACTGGAAACAGCAACCCCAAATGACTACTGTACAGGATGTTTTCCTTAAGTTTTATCCCCAGTATGAACAAAGCTATGCTCCATATATACAACAAGCCAAAGCCGTTAGTGACATCATGCGCTGCAGGACAGCAGCTTTAGGTGGTCATACGTTTGAATGCGAAGAATGTGGCCATATAGTTGTTCGTTACAATTCATGCCGGAATCGGCACTGCCCTTTGTGTCAGGGTATTAATAAGGCAGTTTGGGTAGACGCAAGAAGCAAAGATATCCTCACTGCCCCTTACTTCCATGTTGTGTTTACCTTACCATCACAGCTTCAGCCATTGGTTTATCAAAACCAGGAATTGCTTTATGGCTTGTTGTATAAAGCGGTAGCCCAAACCTTGGCGGAACTTTCCCAAGATACCAAATATCTTGGTGCACAGATCGGCTTTTTTTCCTTGCTGCATACCTGGGGACAAGATTTGCACTATCATCCGCACATCCATACTGTGGTATTGGCAGGTGGACTAACCAAAAACAATCAATGGCGAAACAGCAGCAAGAAGTTCTTCATTCCAGTAAAGGTGTTAGCTAAAAAGTTTCGAGGTAAATTTCTTCACCACATCAAGCAATACTACCGCCAAAACTTGCTGATGTTTTATGGAGATGCCCAGAAATATCAACAGCCAAAATGTTTCCGGGATTTACTCAAACAGTGTTATGCCAAAAAC
This sequence comes from Sporomusa sp. 246TCP1, assembly GCF_057319775.1. Lineage (NCBI taxonomy): Bacteria > Bacillati > Bacillota > Negativicutes > Selenomonadales > Sporomusaceae > Sporomusa > Sporomusa sp. 246TCP1. The sequence continues at coordinate 5,162,161 of NZ_CM170492.1, forward strand.
TGGTACATTTACTCTAAAAAGACTTTTTCCGGACCACTCGCTGTTGTCCGATATTTGGGGAGGTACACGCACCGGATAGCCTTATCCAATACGCGCATTGTCGCCATGGATGAACATACGGTGACAATTACCGTAAGAGACTCTAACGACAACAACCAGACAAAAACGCTAACGCTCAGTGGCGTTGAATTCATCCGGCGATTTTTACTGCATGTACTTCCCAAAGGTTTTGTCAAAATCAGGCATTATGGACTCCTTGCCAACCGAAACAAAAAGACCAAGCTGGAACTAAGCAGAAAACTAACGTTAAGTCCAACCTACAAACCAAAATTTGAAGGTCTTACAACTGTTGAGATTCTATGCATTCTTGTAGGCCGGGATGTAACGAGGTGTCCTGTATGTGGAAAAGGTAAATTACAGGCAAGCTATTCGTTACCCAAAGAGGCATCGCCTTAATAGTTGCAAAAATTGAATAGATACTGCCAAGACCCGTTTGTGGGGAGGGGGAAGGTATGTCCAATCAAGACAAATGAAGCCCAATTTATTACAAATCAGCAAAGTAAAGCACAAAAAAATGTACGAAAACAGAAAAAATTAACGATCAAAAACCAAGAGAAAAAGATTGAAATTCCATAGCTGGGCAGCCCGCGACTTCATTCTTCTGAGGCAATCAAAAATTTTGCGCGTAGATAGTTTTGTGGCTCAACTGGCAGCCGGGAGCTGTTAATTGAGCCTTTTTGCGCGCAAAACTTCCGATTGATACCTTCAAGAACCGTCACCTTTGTATCCGCTACGCCTAGTTAAAAGAAAACTGTGCTGTGGCTTAATTTATTGCTATGAAATAGGCATATCAGCCCTTAGCCATAGATACAACGAATACAGAAACGAGGTAGAAATAATTGGATACTAGTCGCGGCAACAGAGATAGACATGCTAAAATAGTTTTGCTTATTATTACAATAATATGGGGACTTAATATTCCGGTAATGAAAATTGGTCTAATGTCTTTGTCTCCGCTGGTTTACAATGCGTGCAGGCTTATAATCGCAGCAATTTTATCTGTAGCAGTCCTGCTTATAACAAAAGCATACAAGCCCATGCCGGTAGGCGACCTCAAAAAAATAGCCATAATTGGTGGGTTGGGTCTTTTTGTTAACCAGGTGCTTATTACATTTGGAATGTCCCAGACTACCGCGGGGAATTCGTCATTAGTACTTGCCACTCTTCCGGTTGAAGTCGCGGTGATAAACAGTATATTTAAGATAGAAGCCATCTCACGGCGTATGGCGGCAGGCGTTATAACAGGGCTGCTAGGAGTACTCTTTGTTGTAGTGGGCTCTAATAAGGAGTTGAGTCTGTTTGGTCCTCATTTAATAGGAGCCTTGCTTCTTTTAGTCGGTCAGTTTTGCTACGGTTACTATACAGTGTTTATTAAAGAGTTAAATGATAGATACTCCACTTACCAAATTTTTGCTTATATAATGGTTTTTAATGCCGTACTATTTCTTATTATTGCACTGCCAGAGCTAACAAGTACTGACTGGAGTACTATACCAGAAGCGGCTTTGTACAGCATCTTTTTTTCCTCTATGTTTGCGTTAGTCTTGGCGAATACGGTATGGATCTGGGTAGTGGGCAGGTTAGGAAGTACGAAAGCATCACTATCCCAGTATTTGTGTCCGGTTGTATCGATTGCTTTTGCATGGGTCTATTTAGGTGAAACCCTTGGGATTTTCCAATTGGCCGGGGCTGCGGTGATAGTATTGGGCTTGTATCTAACTTTAAATCAGTCGCCTGCAGACTGCAAAAGTAGTTAAAGGAATTTTTAACAGATGGTAAAAATAACATGTTAACTGTAACAATGGAAGTTTATGATTAGCTGGAAGAACCGTATCATTGGTAATGGCAAAAAAATGGCCTGAATCCTTGTTTAAACTAGGGTTCAGGTCATATTATTACAATAAATAAGTAAAATGTTAATGGTTTACAGGAAAATAAAGGGGAATATCGAATTAATATTATATATTTGGTCTACGGGAAAATATACGGCGGACTATGAGTTGTTCATACTTTCTAATAACAAGTATCATATGGGGTGAGTAAATGATATACCTTAGCTTAAAAGACTATGAAGTAGTGTCTCAAATTCATCGTGGAAAAAAATCTATTATTTATAAGGCTGAGAGAATTGCCGATAATCAGCCTGTGATACTTAAATTGAAAAATGAGAAATATCCCACTAATGAAGATAGTAAGTGTCTACAGCACGAGTTCTTATTAGGAAACAGTATTAACAGCAATGCTGTTATTAAATATCTTGAAATAATAAAATATGATAACAAGGTCGTAATCATTGAAGAATATTTTAAAGGGGAACCTTTGGCAAAATTGATAGAAGCGTGTTTGTTTTCAGTCGAAGAGTTTTTATCGGCAGCAATTAGTATTTGTGAGGGATTAGAGAAAATCCATGCGGGCAACATAATTCATAAGGATATCAATCCATCAAATATTCTTTTTAGTAAGTTTGATAATCAAGTGAAAATAATTGATTTTGGGAGTGCTGAAAACTCATTATTTAAAAGAAGTGTACAAAACATTTCAGAAGACTCGTATTACTATATTTCGCCGGAACAAACCGGTAGAATCAATCGAACTGTCGATTATCGGAGCGATTTATATTCGTTGGGTATAGTGTATTATTTGATGCTAACAGGTCATTTGCCTTTTGAATCAAAAGATTTATCTGAATTAGTTTACTGTCATATTGCTAAACATCCAAAACCTGTTAATGAAATAAATCCAACAATTCCAAAGATAATATCTGATGTTGTCATGAAATTAATAGAAAAGAACCCAGAAAAACGCTATCAATCGGCAATTGATTTGAAAATAGATCTAAAAAGATGCTTGAAGAATATCCGAAGTAGTTCTAATTTTAACTTTAAACCGGGAGAGTTTAGCTCACAATTGTCTATTTCCACAAAGCTGTACGGTCGTGAAGATCAAATCAAAATATTATTAAAATCATTTGAGAGAGTTTCAGACGGAGGATCAGAATTATTAGTAGTAGCCGGTTCGCCAGGAATAGGGAAATCGGCATTGATAAAGGAAATTTATAAAACAGTCATACAGAAACAAGGGCATTTTATTATCGGTAAGTTTGAGCTATTAGAAAGTAATACTCCATACAGTGCTATAATTAAAGCCTTAGAAAATTTCATAAAGATATTACTTATGGACTCTTCTGCCCAACTGAAAGTATGGCGGCAAAGAATAGTAGAGGCGGTAGGAAATAATGGACAAGTAATCGTTGATGTTCTTCCGTCTTTAGAATTAATCATCGGAGAACAGGCTTCAGTTCCTGAATTAGGAGCAACTGAAACCCAAAACAGATTTAATCTTGTTTTTGAAAACTTTATGCAAACAATTGCTAATAAAGAGCATCCTCTTGTTATGTTTATTGATGACTGGCAATGGGCAGATTCTGCGAGCTTGAATTTTATAAAAATGCTGATGATTAATAAATCCAGTAAATATTTGTTAGTTATCGGAGCATATCGCGATAACTAAGATGAGCTGTTTCAACTGACATTAATAGATGAATTGCTAAAAAATAACACTACTTTGAACAAGATAAAGTTAAAAGAGCTTCACGTGAAAGATATTCAAGCCATGTTGGAAGATACTTTAATAAGTTCCCTGAATGACATTCAGGAGTTGGCAGGTTTTATATATGATAAAACACAAGGAAATCCGTTTTTTATTAAACAATTTTTAAAGTCTTTATATGATAAAGAATATATATGGTTTGACTATGATTATTTGTATTGGTGCTGGGATATAGAAAAAATAAAAAAACTAAATATTACAGAAAATGTAGTAGATTTGCTGATAAGTAGAATTGGAAAACTAGATATAAAGACTATTCAAATACTTAAATACGGCGCCTGTATCGGTAATCAATTTGATTTGCATTCAATAGCTTTAATTGATGGCGAATCGTTTGAATCTATTCAAGCAAAATTACAGGTAGCCGTTAATGAAGGATTAGTAGTTGTTGTTGATCAAAATGAAGACATACATGTAGCCCATGCTAATAGCAAATTCAAATTTGTCCATGATAGAGTGCAGCAGGCTGTTTATTCAATGCTAGCCGATAATAATAAATATGCTATTCATTTACAGCTTGGACGATCATTTCTAAAAAGCTATTCAAATACTATCAAAACCGAACAACTATTTGAAATGGTCTGGCAATTTAATACTGGCAGGACGATGATTATTGATAAAACAGAAAAAATAAGATTGGTAGAAATGAATTTGAAGGCCGGATCAATGGCAAAAAGTTCTGCTGCCTATAATTCGGCATTTATTTATTTTGAAATAGGTATTGAATTATTAGACAAAAATGCTTGGCAAGAACATTATGAGTTATGTTTGCAGCTATATTCGCAAATAACAGAAACGGCTTATCTGATAAGTGAATTTACAAAAATGAATAAATTTGCAGATATAGTGTTGCAAAATGCGAAAACACTAATAGATAAAATTATTGTTTATAAAATAATAATAGAAGCCTTGCAGGCGCAGCTTAATTTGAAAGAAGCTCTGAATACTTGTATCTCGGTACTTAATTTGCTAGGAATTGAGATTCCTGTTGAACCAACCCGTTTAGAGGTTAAAGAAATTTTTGAAAGTGCATGGAGGGCAATAGCAGAAGTCAAAGTAGAGAATCTGGCAAAATTACCGCCAATGAAAGATCCCGAAAAATTGGCAGCTATGCAAATTTTGCTGAATAGTGTATCAGTCACCTATAAGGCAGCGCCTATATTAATGCCTATTATTACCTGTAAAATGATAGAATTATCCATAAAATTTGGTAATGCTGCTTTTTCGCCTGCAGTGTATTCACTTTATGGACTTACGCTTTGTTCTTTAATAACTAATATAGAATTAGGAGATAAACTGAAAAAGTATATTGAATGTGCGCATAAGATAGCAAAAATTAATGCTGAGCTTATCAAAAAACAGAATATGAAGCTGTGTAAGGCTACTGTATTGGATGTGGATCATTGTTGTGTAATACCATGGAAAGAGCACCTCAAAACAACCTTTAAACCGCTCATGGAAGGTTATTGGGTTGGACTAGAAAATGGTAGCTTTGAGTATGGTGGTTACTGCTTGATGAATTATACTAAGCATTCATTATATACCGGTCAACCACTTGAAGAAATGGAAAAAGAAATTAAAACAAATATAAAACGACTACAAAGAATAAAACAGGGTTTTAGTTTAAACTGGGAATCTATCTTTGGTCAGTTTGCTCATAATATGCAAGGTAAAACAAAAGATCCGCTTAAACTTACCGGAGATTTATGTGATGAAGATAAAATGCTTTCAACAATGCAGAACGTTGGTGATTTGCTGGGAATGGTGTTTTTATTTTTGAGCAAAATGATTCTAAATTATCACTTCCAGAATTACTCTGCCGCTTTACGATTTGGGGAAAAAGTAAAAGCAAATTTGGCAGGAGCTTCGGCAACGATAGATATAGCCATTTATTATTTCTACGATTCTCTTACAAGACTTGCAGTATATTCAATTAGGTCAGATGATGAAAAGAAGGAGATTTTAGAAAAGGTTAATAAAAATCAAAAAATGATGAGTATTTGGTCTGAATTTTCTCCGTTTAATTTTCTCCATAAATTTTATTTGGTTGAGGCGGAAATCTGTCGAGTAACGGGAAAATTTCTTGAAGCAAGAAAACATTATGACAAGGCCATTGGTTTGGCTAAGGAAAACGAATACTTAAATGAAGAGGCGTTGGCCTATGAATTAGCAGGAAATTTCTACTTAAGTGATGGTCGAAAAAATAGTGCTAAAGCATATTTCCGTGAAGCTTGTTATCGATATCAGCTCTGGGGAGCAAAGGCGAAAGTAAATGACATGGAAGATAAATATCCAAAATTTTTTATAAAAAGTAGGAATTTGCAGGACATATCGAAAAATATTGATTTATTGACTATTATCAAAGCATCACAGGCGATTTCAAGTGAAATCAATCTAGAGACATTGCTTAACCGCTTGATGACCGTGATGCTTGAAAATATGGGAGCACAGCGGGGATTCCTAATCCTAAAGCAAGAAGACGAATTACTGATTGAAGCATATGTAGATAAAGAATGGGAAAAAGAAAAGCTATTAATAGCGATGCCTCTTGATAAATGTGAAAGTATCCCTAAAACAGTTATTCGGTTTACAGCTAGAACTGGGGAAAACGTTGTATTTCCTGGAAATTTGCAAAAACTTTCAATTGATAATGATCCTTATATTATTGCTAATAAACCAAAATCTTTTTTTTCGACGGCAATTATACTTAAAAATGAGTTGAAAGGAGTTCTTTATTTAGAAAATAATCTAGCGGAGAATGTATTTTCACCTAATAGAGTAAAAGTTATAGAGCTATTATCCGCTCAAGCAGCTATTTCGCTTGAGAATGCGTTGCTTTACAAGACTCTAGAGCAAAAAGAAGCGGCGCTTGCCGCGTTTCTCGATCAATTAAAAATGGACCTGAACTCATTTGCTCAAGCTATGTATGACGGGCGTGCCCTTGAATTTAACAGTGAAATAGCCGAACTTACTCCTATTCTAAAGTACATAAGTAAACAAACGGAAAAAATGACTCATCTGGACAGATTGAATATAATTGGCGAAATGGCAGCTGGTATTGCTCATGAAGTGCGAAATCCTATGACAACTGTAAGAGGTCTACTGCAGTTTTTGGAAAACAAACAAGAGCTAACCGGGCATAGAGATAAATTTGAACTTATGATAAACGAGATAGATCGTGCCAACAGTATTATTACGGAATTTTTATCTTTAGCTAAAAACAAGGTTATGGATTTTACAAAAAGTAATCTAAATGACATTATACGCGATATCTATCCATTACTGCAGGCAGATGCTTTACGTAATAATAGTGAGATAGTAATTACTTTAGAAAATATTCCTGATCTGATATTAGATCGGAATGGTATTCGTCAGATTATTTTCAATATTGTAAGGAACGGACTGGATGCTATGCCCAGGGGTGGTTTAATTGACATTAAAACCTGGGCAAGCGGCCCAAAGGTGCTATTAGTAGTAAAGGATTGCGGTATAGGTATTCTGCCAGAAAATAAAGGAAATCTGTGGAAGCCTTTTTTTACCACCAAAGATAATGGGACTGGTCTGGGGCTTGCTGTTTGTTATCGAATTGCACAGCGTCATGGAGCAACAATTACTGTTGAAAGTGAGCCCCAAAAAGGCACTATATTTACAGTAGAATTCAATCAGAACTTTTCACCGTTATAGATGATACGGAGAACAATATTATTGGTAACGGCAAAAACTTCTGCCAAATTTGCACCGACTTGGCAGAAGTTTCTAAGTTTGTCAGCAACCTCGTCCCCTTGGCATTCTGAGCTGAAGAGGTTATTACCCCGCTTAAACTTCAAAAAATTATTTATTATGCTCAAGCTTGGTTTTTAGCTCTGAAGGATAGAACCTTTTTTCAAGAAGATTTCAAGCATAGCTACCTGGCCCGGTTATTCCTAATCTATATTATCAATATAAAAAACATGGTTATAATTATATACCAAAAGTTGAGAACTTTGATGATAGTATTTTTGATGAAGACCAATTAAGTATTTTAGAAATGGTTAAATTTGCTTATGGTCGATATGATGCAAAATATCTAGAGGAATTAACACATAGAGAACATCCTTGGATAGAGACACGTGAAGGATGCAAAGCGGACGAGATATGCAACCGTATTATCGAAAAGGAGTCTATAAAAAGCTATTTTAAAGAAATTAAAGACACCTTTAATATTCAAAATAAAAATGACTTAAAAATTATATAGCTAATTTATAATGAGTCAGGACTATCATGTAACGCTTTGGTGATGATTTTTATGTTCTTTATTGCGAAGTGTCGATTGACCGATGGGGGGAGCACGCAAGAAAAATGAAGATGTCAGCAACCCCGTCCCCGTGGCACTCTTTAAATTTTATTTGGTGAGGCGGAACTTTGTCGAGTAACGGGAAAAGTTTCTGAAGCAAGAAAACATTATGACAAGGCAATTGGTTTGGCTAAGGAAAACGAATATTTAAATGAAGAGGCGTTGGCCTATGAATTAGCAGGGAATTTCTACCTAAGTGACGGTCGGAAAAATAGTGCCAAAGCATATTTTCAAGAAGCTCGTTATCGATATCAGCTCTGGGGAGCAAAGGCGAAAGTAAATGACTTGGAAGATAAATATCCAAAATTTTTTCTGAAAAGTTGGAATTTGCAGGACATATCGAGGAATATTGATTTATTGACTATTATCAAAGCATCACAGGCGATTTCAAGTGAAATCAATCTAGAGACATTGCTTAACCGCTTGATGACAGTGATGCTTGAAAATATGGGAGTACAGCGGGGATTCCTAATCCTAAAGCAAGAAGAAGAATTACTGATTGAAGCATATGTAGATAAAGAATGGGAAAAAGAAAAACTATTAATATCGATGCCTCTTGATAAATGTGAAAGTATCCCTAAAACAGTTATTCGGTTTACAGCTAGAACCGGGGAAAACGTTGTATTTCCTGGAAAGTTGCATAAACTTTCAATTGATAAAGATCCTTATATTATTGCTAATAAACCCAAATCTTTTTTTTCGACGGCAATTATACTTAAAAATGAGTTGAAAGGAGTTCTTTATTTAGAAAATAATCTAGCGGAGAATGTATTTTCACCTGATAGAGTAAAAGTTATAGAGCTATTATCAGCTCAAGCGGCTATTTCGCTTGAAAATGCGTTGCTTTACAATACTCTAGAACAAAAAGAAGCGTCGCTTGCCACGTTGCTTGATCAATTAAAAATGGACCTGAACTCATTTGCCCAAGCAATATATGACGGGCGGGCCCTTGAATTTAATAGTGAAATAGCCGAACTTACTCCTATTCTAAAGTACATAAGTAAACAAATGAATATTCCGTGCGTGGCGTACCGCTAATCCGCACAATGATACCGGCACTCCATGGCAATGATACCACCACGTCGATTCCCTAATCTACCGCAATCGTACCATCAGTCCATGACAATGATACCGGTTTCCTTTATCTTACTAGTAAGAACCATTTGGTTCAAATCTAAGATAAAGGAGACCATCACTATGGCAAACAAAATCAAAGTCAAACTGATTTTGGAACTGCGGGATGCACACATGTCTCAGAACAGCATTGCTGCCACTCGAAACATGTCAAAATCCTCCGTCAGCGAAGTATGCCACATCGCTGATGAGAAACAGATCCGCTATGACGATGTTAAAGAATTGGCTGAAGATGAAGTCTATCAGATGTTCTTCCCCAACAAATACTCGGATCTAAGCCAGCTCTATGAATTACCGTCGTATGATCAGGTTCATGACGAACTCAAAAAGGTAGGTGTTACCTTAAAACTTCTCTGGAAAGAATACAAAGCCGAGTGCGAAGCAAACGGAAGAATACCAGTCGGATACTCCAAGTATTGCGAAGATTACGGCCAATACGTTGCAGAGAAGGCGCTTACCAATCATCTTATCCATAAGCCGGGAATCCGGTGCGAAGTGGACTGGAGCGGACCTACCATGAAATTTATGGATCCGGACACTGGTGAGCTCATAAAGGTTTACCTGTTTGTAGCGACTCTTCCTTACAGCCAGTATTCTTATGTTGAGCCCTGCCTTGATATGAAACTGAATACCTGGCTCAGATGCCATATCAACATGTATAAATTCTTTGGCGGTGTGCCTGTGAGAACTGTATGCGATAACCTCAAGACGGGCGTTATCAAACACCCAAAAGAAGGAGACATCCTCCTTAACAGCGCATATGAGGAACTTGGCAATCACTACTGCACCGCTATCATGCCTACCGGCGTCCGCAAACCCAAGCAGAAAGCCTCTGTAGAAGGGACGGTCGGTAAAATTGCCACTGCGGTCATCGCAAAGCTCAGGAATGAAGAATTCCATTCCTTCGGTGAACTCAGGATTGCAGTGAGCAAAGCATTGGCTGAATTGAATGAAGCGCCGTTTCAGAAGCGGGAAGGCAGCCGCTACCTCGTGTATGTGGAGGAAAAACCCTATCTGCATGAACTGCCGGCAGTTCCTTATGAGATCTGCGAGTGGAAGCATGGGGTAAAGGTTTATCCTGACTGCCATATCGTGTTCTGGAAAAATCATTATTCCTGCCCGTTTCATTATCGCGGCAAGGAAGTAAGTGTACGGATCACGGATACGCTTCTCGAAATCTATTACAATCACGAGCGCATTGCCACCCATCCAAAGTTCCCCGATTACCGGAGCAACGGATGGAGCACGCACAAGGAGGATATGCCGGATGCATACAATCAGCCTGAAATGGATGAAAACCGCATCAAACGCTGGGCTGCGTCCATAGGAGAAAGTACGGCGGAAGTCATTGACCGTATTTTCCGTAGCGTAACTATAAAAGAGCAGGGCTATAATTCGGCCCTGTCGGTGTTACATCTGGCAAAGACGTATTCCGAAGAGCGTCTGGAAACCGCATGTGAAATCGTCCTGTCCAGTATACGGGTGCCCCGTTACCATCATCTTAAAGCCGTTCTTTCCGGCAATCAAGATAAAATCTATCTTGCCCAGAAAGAAGAAAGCGAAATCCGTCAAAAGAATAGTGAGGTGCGCGGATATGTCCGCGGTGCCGCTTATTATGGAGGATACGATGATGATAAATGAGGAAACCCGCCGCAAACTGGAAGAACTCAATCTGAGCGAAATGATGCGTGGACTGGAGCTCCAATCCGGTCAACAGAGCTGCCAGACCCTCACTTTTGAGGAACGCATGCAGCTCCTGGTTGATTATATATACCAGGAAAAATATACAAACAAAGTGAAACGTCTGACGAAACTTGCAAAGTTCCGCTTCCCACAGGCCAATGTCGATGATATCTACTACACAGACCGTCATCTTGACCGGGACAAGGTACTTGGCGTTGCTAGCTGTCAGTTCCTGAATTCCAATACGAATATCATTATTGACGGTTTCACGGGATCAGGCAAGAGCTATTTAGCCTGCGCATTTGGCAAAGCTGCCTGCAGGTTGGGATACAGAACTAGATACATCCGGATGCCGGATCTGTTACAGCTGCATGATGAAGCCGCTACCACTGTCACTGGCGTATCAAAACTCCTCAAGAAGTTTGAGAGTTACACACTCCTGATTCTGGATGAATGGCTTATCGATGATCTGTCACGCCAGCAGGAACATTTCCTGTTCGAACTGATTGAGCGTCGTTATACTGACAGAAGCACCGTATTCTGTACGCAGTATCGAATTGAGGATTGGCACACACGCCTTGGTGGTGGAATCCATGCGGATGCGATCATTGACCGCATTGTGAATAATTCCATTCGGATTTATTCCGGCGATCTGAATATGCGCAAGGTAAAGGTTAACGAGTAACAAAAAAGCTGTGTTGGGTACCGCTCTTCGGAGCGGTACTGACCAGCGGACTACCAGTACGCTTAGCATGGACAGACAGTATCTATAATTGCGATTCGCGGTACGAATCGTGCGGAATAATCAGTTCTGCCAGGATACTGCCAGCATTGTCCTCAAAGGATGAGATTACTGTTCTTGCTGATTTGCAGATCCAAGACGGGGGTATTTTACAGATAATTGTGGAAACTTCCTCCCCCTGTCTTTCCGGCAGCAGGATTTGCCTGCTCAAGACTATCTCGTAGGTTCTGCTAATCAGCAACTGGTATTTCTTACTGAAACTGTAACAATGGAAGTCCTTCATACTGAACTTATACAAATGTCCCCTTTCAGTTCTTATAGCCAGCAGCCTGCCTACAAGAATCCGAAAGGGGACAAGTGTACTTAGTCGGGGCTGTTTTAATTACTTGGTAACAAGCTTATCACAAAGAGCAACGGCCTCGTCGGCGGTTTCAGCCCAGGCATCAGCACCAATTTCATCAGCGAAAGCCTGACTGGTAGGACCGCCACCAATCATGACTTTGTATTTTTTACGCATTTCCTGACTTTTAAGATAATCAACGATCGCTTTCTGGGCGGCCATGGTAGTGGTCAGTAAGGCCCCTGCGGCAATGATATCAGCTCCAACCTCTTCGGCTTTGGCCAGGAAGCTTTCTGCCGGTTGGTCAATACCTATATCATAGACTTTATAGCCAGCAGCCGTCATCAAAGCACCAACAATGTTTTTACCGATATCGTGAATGTCGCCGGCTACTTGGCCGATAACAATCTTGCCTTTAGCTTCGCTACCAGTGGCACCTGATGCAGCAACAATCGGATCTAGCATAGTAAGTCCAGTTTTCAGGGCGTCTGCTCCCATCATAACATCAGGCAAAAATGCCTCCCCGGCTTTCCATCTTGCACCAAGTTCTTCAATACCCTTGATTAGGCCGTTTTGAATGGCTGCAACAGGATCAATCTTTTGATCAATAACTTGCTGTACATATTCAACTACCAAATCATCATCGCCATCAAGAATAGCCTCTTTTAATTTTTCGAAAATATCGCTCATAGAAATATACCTCCATTTATTTTAATGATTAAACTAAACACTAACCTTTAATGTATTCGGCAGTCTTCTTTTCCACAAAAGCTTGCAAAGCTTGTCCAACATTGCTATCAAGTGCAGGTGCTTGGAATTCGGCCAGCATTGCTTTCCATTTGCGCTCGGCCCGCTTGTTGGTATCCAGCCCTTCTTTTCCCCAGCCGTCATAAGATAACCGGTCGCTAAGCTGGACACGTCTAAACTCTTTAGCGTGATTTTGTTTGGTATGTTTCTGCGTGAGGAAATGTCCTCCCGGACCGACCTTTTTGATAACATCATAGGCAAACTTATCTTCAGAGAAATCAATACCTTTGAGATACCGCAGAATCATACCGGCAATTTCATCATCTACGATGAACTTTTCATAAGACATTGCCATGAAATACTGCAAAATACCGGCAGTGTGCAGAACAAAATTGATCCCGGTTACACTGGCAGCCATCAATGTCATCATTGATTCATAACCGGCCTGGGCATCGACAATCTTCGCATCGGTCAAACCACCGCCCCCGCGGCTGGGAACGCGGTAGAATCTTGCCAGTTGAGCACTGGCAGAAGTGAAGAAAGATCCTTCGGGGTTACCGATAGATAGTGATCCGGTCTGCATATCGGTAATAGCTGAGGTTGAACCATACACTACAGGGGTACCCGGATTAATACTTTGAGCTAATGCAATACCGGCTAATACTTCTGCATTCTGGAGAGCCAACGCGCCAGCCATTGTTGCCGGGCCTGTTGAACCGGCCATTACCAGGGAGGCGATTACCATGGCCTGACCTGATTGCGCATAGGCCATCAAAGCGCCTAACATGCGGTCATCAAATTTTAGCGGAGTAACCGAGTTAATGAGGCAAATCAAGGCTGGCTTTTCTTTGATTACATCCTTGCCGCCAAACAAAATGGCTGCCATTTCAATATTGTCCTGTGCTTTGTCATAGCCAGACGCACTGCCCATAAAGCATTTATCGGAAAGAGTTATGGAACTGTAAGTCATTTTCAGATGTCTAATTGAGTCGGGAACATCGTTTGGCTCGGCTGCATTACCACCAGTCATATGCAGGTTGGTGCTCATATGGGCTAACTTTACGAAGTTTTCATAGTCTGCCATATTTGAGTTACGCCGCGTTCCGTCTGCTTCATGGATAAATGGTGAGCCATAGCCAGGCATAAAGATGATATTCTCACCACCGACTACCAGGTTGTTTTCCGGGTTACGCGCATGGAGAGTAAACTCGGCAGGAGCCTTAGCTACTTGCTCTTCCACAAATTTTCTCTGGAAGTAAACTCGCTGTCCTTCTACTCTCTGGCCTTTAGCTTTCAGAACATCAAGAGCAGGTTGATAGGAAAACTCCACTCCGATTTCTTCCAAAATCCTCATACTCTGATCATTGACTTGCTGTACTTGATCAGGTGTTAATACATTAAATTTGGGTATCATTGTCAACACCTCTCCCTTACTATTGTTTTATGTTTACTGGGAGACATGCTCCACAGTTACATTCTTCTCTAGCCACTACAAGTCTTTTTGTTACAAGCTTGGGGCTAGAATAATTTTAGCAGCGGATGCTCAGTCGTTCCTAGTTTAGTACCAGTAAGTTTTGTTGTGTAGCCCATCATTGCATCCGTAGTAGCAATTCCTCTATATACCCAGGGAGCGTTCATTATCGGGCCATAAAGCAGGAAGTCAGCTCCTTGCGTCACAGGATAGGTAAAGACAGCAGTACCTGCAGCTTCAAAGTACGGGGACCCTTTGGAACGCATCTTTTTCCATAGATATAAAGCATTGGAAGGAGCGCAGCCTCCGGGATACCCCAGCTGTTCTTTTACATCATAGATGGCCTTCGTAGTCCAACTATTGCTGGCAACATCAAGTACACCAGGATCAACCAAAAACTGCTCAATACCGGCGCGTTTCGCGGCAGCAATTAGTCCTTCGGTTTTTTCGTCTCCCGACAGCAACTTTAAACGGCTGCTAGGCTTAAGATGCTTTTTACTAAAAGCCAGGATTACCGCAGTTTTGATACCAAAATCCTTAATAATGCTCAGTTCATCTTCCGTGTAATTTTCTTCTATGGAGTTGTAGATGAGTCGGTTGGTAATAGCCGGGTCTTTGCCTAGTAATTTTAAGGCGCCTGTCCGAATTTCCGGACTCACACTATCAAGCAAAAACGGCGATGAAGTATGTTTAAGGATAAACTCGACATGGTGCGCTAACGCCTCCGGGGTATCTCCCAAAACATCTATGATTCTGGGGTTGCCAGTCTCTGCGCTCATTTCAGCCTCTTGATCAAGCAGTTCCTTGGCCTCATCCTCCTTGAAAATCCCTTTTGTCGAATCAAGGACAATCTTGTGTCCTCGGTAGAACATGCTACCAATCAACACTGTGGGAAATTCTCCCGGTTGTCCACCGACCTTTACGCCATTAATGTCATACACATGCTGCTCTGCTGTAAATCTGAACATTTGTTTCACACTCCTACATCAATTATAATTTAAGTTTCGAACGGATTAACTAGGCCATTAGGGTCTTTACTTATCCTTTGTATCTGTTGAGTCGCTAGGCTTGGTTTCATCCGATACATCCCATTCTTTTCCTGCCTTTTTGATGAAACCGATCAGTATAATAGCCATGATAAACATGGTCGGGAAAGACCCCGCAACTGATGCGGCCTGCAGTGGCTTCATACCGCCCAAGAATATAAGCGTCAGCGAAATGCCTCCTAAAACCACAGCCCAGAATAACCGGTTCCATTTAGCAGGTTCTTCGCCTGTTTTTAGTTGTGCAGTAGTTACCATCGCCAGTGTATATGCTATACTATTAATAACGGTTGCCGTAGAAATAAATAGCAACACTAAAATTATGGGTAATATGATAAAGGCGAAGGGAAGTGTAGAAAATATTTCTACAATCGCATATGGTACTCCGTGCGCTTTAATAATTTCTGCGAGGTTTATTACTCCTCTGGCTTGTAAATCCATCGTGTAGTTGCCAAAGACCATAAAGTACGTATAGACGCAGATAACACCTGAGAACATAGCTCCTAATGTGAATTCCCGAACCGTTCTTCCTCTGGAAATTCTCGCCAGATAGATTCCTGTGCTAAGAGCGAAAGCGATAAACCAGGCAAAATAGAATATTGTCCAGTCTTGAGGGAATCCAGACTTTAGGACAGGGTCAGTATATAAGCTCATTCTAAAATAGTTATTGAACATGACTCCCAGGCTATCAATAAAGTTGTTGAACATAAACGCGGTTGGTCCTACTGCTAAAACATAGGCTAGTAGAGCAAAACCCAACCAATTTCTGAAATCACTTAACCGTCTGATCCCTTTATCCAAGCCCCCGTACACACTAATTCCTATAATTACTGTCCAAATAATAAGAATTGTTGCATCTAATCCTAACGTGTGCGGAATGCCAGTTATTTTGGTAATCACCTCACTAAGCAGCGGAGTTCCCAAACCAACCGAAGTACTGATCCCAGCAATAATTCCGACCATGTAGAAGATATCAATGGCTTTACCTAGATAGCCGCTGGCGTGCTTACCGAGCAAGGATTCACAGGCTGTGCTTGGTCGGAAAACTTCTTTTCCCTGAACAAAAAACAGGTATCCAAACACCACACCGACACCAACATAGAGTGCATAGCTACTTGGCCCCCAGTGGAACAATGGATACGCTGTAGCCATCGCTGTAGCTTGCGGTGACATAGGCTCTAAACCAAAAGGAGGAGCTGTAAGATAAAAGTAGAATTCTATAGGGCTCCAATATACGATAGCGGCAGAGGTTCCTGCGGAAAAAAGCATCCCTAACCAACTCAGGGTGCTAAATTCTGGTTTTTCTCCGCCAAATCTCTTATTAGCAAATTTACCAAATGTGAAATATAGCACAGCTCCCAAATTTGCCAGAACAAAAACTTCGTATGTCCAGCCCATTTTACCAGTTAAAAAAGAAAATACTTTGTTTACGTAGTTAGTTCCAGCCTCTGGATTCAAAATAATTGCACTGCACATAATAGCAACCAACAATAACGGAGGCCAAAATAACATTTGATCAATTTTTTTCTCCTCTTTACTCATTGCACGACCCTCCTAACTATACTTTTTTGACAGATACCTAATTTTAGCGTTAATGCCCTCCTTTCATATTTACCAATCGGTACGACTCTAATATTTGCAATTTCTGTGCCATCATCACAACATCGTTTCTAAAAGGAGCAAAATAATAAGATTTTTGCGAAAAATCGCACGTTTATTAGCAAAAGTCTTATTATGAGTTTTGAAGCCAAATTATCCGTCAGTGAAAAACTATTTTTCATCTGCTGGCCAAAAGTGTTGTATACACTGGACTCACAGACAAAAGAAAAGAATTTTTTCAGTGAAAAAATTCTTTTCTTTAAGTACGATATGCAAAGGATGGAACATTAGATGATTGAAAAGACAGCAAAAAGTCTGGAAGACTTGACTAGGGAAAATCAGTTATTACATGAAATTATCGATGCTATATCAGAGGGTGTTTATGCCGCAGATAAGGATGGAACCATTCTAATTTATAACCGGGCATTTGAAAGAATTGAGGCTACTGATCGTCATACTATGCTTGGAAAAAAGGATACAGATGTGTATACCTTGCCTCCTCTGTCAAACCTCCAGCGCATAGCAGTGCTGCAAAGTAAAATGCCGCTATTAGAACAATATATGACATACCAACTATACACCGGAAAAAAGGTTGATATTGTTTACAATTCGTACCCGTTTTTCGAGAATGGGGAACTAACTGCAGTATATTCTATTAACAGGGATATCCCCACTATAAATGAGTTACTGACCAATGTATTAAAATGTTTTGGACGTAATAAATCGAAAAACCGGCTAAACGGCACAATCTTTAGCCTTGATGACATTATTGGCAGCAGTCCGCTCATTAAACAGGCACTCAAACAAGCCAGGAAAATTGCACCAATGCCGTCAACTGTTATGATTTATGGGGAAACCGGTACCGGTAAAGAGCTCTTTGCCCAGGGAATTCATAACGCAAGCTGTTATAGCTCACGTCCGTTTATCGCTGTCAACTGCGCTGCATTACCTGAAAACTTGATGGAAAGCTTGCTTATGGGAACAGTAAAAGGAGCTTTCTCTGGTGCCATAGATTCTCCCGGTTTGTTTGAACAGGCTGAAAACGGTACTCTGTTTCTGGATGAAATTAATTCATTAAGCCTACCCTTGCAGGCCAAGCTGCTCAGATTACTACAAGATAAGGTGGTGCGACGTCTCGGCGACAAAAAAGAGCGTAAAATTAACTGCCGAATAATCAGTGCAACCAACCAAAGTCTCTACGAAATGGCAAGTAAGAGCTTATTTCGTGAAGACCTCCTGTATCGTTTAACACCGGTAATTTTACACATCGCGCCACTAAGAGAGCGTCCGGAAGACATACCGGTACTCGTCCTGGAGTTTGTTTCCCGGTTTAATCAGCAATTGAACTTAAACATTAAGCAAATAACGCCGGAACTGCTGGATTTACTATCCTCATACAACTGGCCAGGCAATGTCCGCGAGCTGGAACATGTAATTGAAAGCGCTATGAGTATTGTTGAACATACAGCTTCAGAGTTAAGTATTGATGATTTGCCCTCTTTTCTAATAAAGCGAATGCTCATATCGGCTAAGCCTTTAGAAACGCCAGAAGGGGATATTTCTTCTGGAGAAGCATTATCCGACTATCTACGCCACTGTGAACAATCTTATATTCAAAGAATTTTAAAGATGAAAAACGGCAATGTAAGCGACAGCGCCAAACATATGGGTATCTCCAGACAAGATTTGCACTACCGTCTGCGTAAACTGGGAATAAAATCAACTACCTATAAATTATAGCTCTGCAAGGTCTTCTTTCTATATACAGCCTCAACAGCATGACTGCTTGGCATGATATTTGCAATATAATATTAATTTAGTGAAATGTATGCAGCATAAATTAAGGAGGCTGAAAGATGAAAAACGCTCAATCGCTTGTTGTTGAGGATTCCCCGTTAACCCCTTTTTTAAAAAAGCTTACGGTCTATACCAGTGGCGGACCTTTTTTAGACGGTTACATTCTGACAATTATCGGCATGGCTTTACTACAGCTAGAACCCCAGCTCCATCTAGATACATTCTGGACGGGGCTTATCGGCGCTGCAGCTCTTGTCGGCCTGTTAGTGGGAGGGACAATCTTTGGTTATGTTACCGATTTGACGGGTCGTCAATTCATGTACCAAATCGATCTTATCGCTATTATAATCTTCTCAATTCTCCAAATATTTGTAAAATCTCCGATTGAATTAGCCATACTGCGATTTTTCCTTGGAATGGCCATCGGGGCAGACTATCCCATAGCAACAGCTCTATTAACTGAATTTTCACCCCGTAAATATCGCGGTGCCATGATGGCTTTATTGGCCAGTACGTGGTATGCTGGTGCCGTTGTAGCGGGCATTGTAGGATATTTGTTACTTGCTGCAGGCCCTGATTCTTGGAGATGGATGCTGGGAAGTTCCGCCGTTCCGGCATTGATACTGGTACTTGGTCGCTGGGGAACACCAGAATCCCCACGCTGGCTTGTGGGCAAAGGCCGTAGCGAAGAAGCTCTTAAGATAGTCAAACAAGTCTATGGTTCGCATGCTACACTTGCTGATTTGAACGAACCAACAACAGAAAAAACTAAAATAAGTAAACTGTTGGAACCAGAATACTTCAAGAAAACCATGTTTATTGGACTGTTCTGGACCTTCCAGGTAGCGCCTTGCTTCGCCATATACACATTTGCCCCACAGATTTTAGACGCGTTTCATTTAGGAAGTGGCAATGATTGGATTATTGGCTATGCCGTCATTAATATCTTTTTTCTAGTCGGTACGATTGCATCGATGTTCTTCGTAAATAAAATGGGAAGACGTCCACTAATTATCTGGAGCTTTATTTTCATGACACTGGCCATGTTATTTTTAGGTATCGTTCCCAACGCACCCGCTGGCTTAGTGTTCATATGTTTCGCAGTTTACGCATTCTTCTCTGGTCCGCCCAGCGCTCTTGACTGGATTTATCCCAACGAATTATTCCCGACAAACATTCGTGCTTCTGCTGTAGGAGTGGTAACAGCGATCAGTCGCATTGGCGCAGCTATGGGCACTTTCGCATTACCTTATTCCTTACAAACTATAGGCATAAACAATACTATGTTTATTAGCACTATAATAACCTTCCTTGGGTTAATGGTATGCGTAGTTTGGGCTCCGGAAACAAAAGGTCTGACGCTAAAGGAAGCGAGCTCAGTCGCGTTACTTCAAATTAACAAAGAACCTGATTGGAAGTGACATTAATGCTAACAGTAATTTTGGCGTGCCAAACTATGAAAGACGAGCTTACACTTGCTATGCAGCAATCAGGCATTAATTATCCTGTAGTATACTTGGAATCAGGCTTGCACAACTCACCGGAAAATCTGCGCGAGAAAGTTCAAGAACAAGTTGATACAATAGACGCCGATGTTATTCTCTTGGTGTTTGGCTGTTGTGGAAAGGGTCTCGTAGGAATAAAATCGACGAAAGCTAAGCTTGTAATTCCCCGGATTGATGATTGCATTACCTTGCTTTTAGGTTCAACTGAAAACCGAAGAAGCATCCCTAACGAGATTAGTACCTACTTTATAACTAAAGGCTGGCTAGATCCAGAAGGCAATGTAATGTGGTCATATCAGTCTTGGGTAGAACGCTATGGCGAGCGGAAAGCTTTGCGGTTAACACAAAAAATGCTTGCGCATTATACCCGATTTATGATCATTGATACTGGTGCCTATGACATAGAAGGCATAATGCCTAAAATCAGAGATTCTTGTGAAAAATTCAATATGCACTATGACATTACTCCAGGTTCATTACGTTTATTGCATATTCTGCTAACAGGACCCTGGGGTCCTGAATTCATTATACTCAATCCTGGTCAAGAGACCTTAGCCAGTGATTTTTATCCCTCTTTGGTCACTTGATGCTATGTGTTGTCGCTCATTTTTAATGGAGGTGGCATTTGATTTTTTTCTTGCCTAAGCGGGCGGTCTTCCTTCCCCTGTCCTTGTGGGTCTCTCCATAAAATTTTGAATCTTTACTTGTATTCTGGTATTTGCAAATATATTATATAATATGTTCTGCCCAGAGTGTGGGGCCCAACTGAAAAAGAAAACTCACTGTTCAAAATGTGGAGGCAAACTTGCAGCTGGAGCGAAGTTTTGCGCTGAATGCGGTACAAGAACGATAGAGTAGGCCTGGATTGACGGATGGTATGGGAGATTAGGAACAGGTATTTTGAAATAACCTTGTTAGCTGTATAGGTCAGCTATCGAGGTTGTTTTTTTATGTTTTGAAAAGGCTTCGCCTACTAAAGTGCCTTACTTCTTTTAGAAGAAGTAGTAATTATCCACAAGGGGTTTGTTAAACAGGGAAGAATATGAAAGTTATATGCTATACGCCTGGTTAAGAGGGAACTGTGCTTTGGCTTAATTTATTGCTATGAAATAGGGTAACAAATGTAAACGTATACAGAAACGAGGTAGAAATAATTGGGTACTAGTTGCAACAGAGATAGACATGTTAAAATTCTTTTGCTTATCATTACAGTAATATGGGGACTTAATATACCGGTAATGAAAATTGGCCTAATGTCTTTGTCTCCGCTGGTTTACAATGCATGCAGGCTTATAATCGCAGCAATTTTATCTGTAGCAGTCCTGCTCATAACAAAATCATATAAGCCCATGCCAGCAGGCGACCTCAAAAAAATAGCCATAATTGGTGGGTTGGGTCTTTTTGTTAACCAGGTGCTTATTACATTTGGAATGTCCCAGACTACCGCGGGGAATTCGTCATTAGTACTTGCCACTCTTCCGGTTGAAGTCGCGGTGATAAACAGTATATTTAAGATAGAAGCCATCTCACGGCGTATGGCGGCAGGCGTTATAACAGGGCTGCTAGGAGTACTCTTTGTTGTAGTGGGCTCTAATAAGGAGTTGAGTCTGTTTGGTCTTCATTTAATAGGAGCCTTGCTTCTTTTAGTCGGTCAGTTTTGCTACGGTTACTATACAGTGTTTATTAAAGAGTTAAATGATAGATACTCCACTTACCAAATTTTTGCTTATATAATGGTTTTTAATGCCGTACTATTTCTTATTATTGCACTGCCAGAGCTAACAAGTACTGACTGGAGTACTATACCAGAAGCGGCTTTGTACAGCATCTTTTTTTCCTCTATGTTTGCGTTAGTCTTGGCGAATACGGTATGGATCTGGGTAGTGGGCAGGTTAGGAAGTACGAAAGCATCACTATCCCAGTATTTGTGTCCGGTTGTATCAATTGCTTTTGCATGGGTCTATTTAGGTGAAACCCTTGGGATTCTCCAATTGGCCGGGGCTGCGGTGATAGTATTGGGCTTGTATCTAACTTTAAATCAGTCGCCTGCAGACTGCAAAAGTAGTTAAAGGAATTTTTAACAGATGGTAAAAATAACATGTTAACTGTAACAATGGAAGTTTATGATTAGCTGGAAGAACCGTATCATTGATAATGGCAAAAAAATGGCCTGAATCCTTGTTTAAACTAGGGTTCAGGTCATATTATTACAATAAATGAGTAAAATGTTAATGGTTTACAGGAAAATAAAGGGGAATATCGAATTAATATTATATATTTGGTCTACGGGAAAATATACGGCGGACTATGAGTTGTTCATACTTTCTAATAACAAGTATCATATGGGGTGAGTAAATGATATACCTTAGCTTAAAAGACTATGAAGTAGTGTCTCAAATTCATCGTGGAAAAAAATCTATTATTTATAAGGCTGAGAGAATTGCCGATAATCAGCCTGTGATACTTAAATTGAAAAATGAGAAATATCCCACTAATGAAGATAGTAAGTGTCTACAGCACGAGTTCTTATTAGGAAACAGTATTAACAGCAATGCTGTTATTAAATATCTTGAAATAATAAAATATGATAACAAGGTCGTAATCATTGAAGAATATTTTAAAGGGGAACCTTTGGCAAAATTGATAGAAGCGTGTTTGTTTTCAGTCGAAGAGTTTTTATCGGCAGCAATTAGTATTTGTGAGGGATTAGAGAAAATCCATGCGGGCAACATAATTCATAAGGATATCAATCCATCAAATATTCTTTTTAGTAAGTTTGATAATCAAGTGAAAATAATTGATCTTGGGAGTGCTGAAAACTCATTATTTAAAAGAAGTGTACAAAACATTTCAGAAGACTCGTATTACTATATTTCGCCGGAACAAACCGGTAGAATCAATCGAACTGTCGATTATCGGAGCGATTTATATTCGTTGGGTATAGTGTATTATTTGATGCTAACAGGTCATTTGCCTTTTGAATCAAAAGATTTATCTGAATTAGTTTACTGTCATATTGCTAAACATCCAAAACCTGTTAATGAAATAAATCCAACAATTCCAAAGATAATATCTGATGTTGTCATGAAATTAATAGAAAAGAACCCAGAAAAACGCTATCAATCGGCAATTGATTTGAAAATAGATCTAAAAAGATGCTTGAAGAATATCCGAAGTAGTTCTAATTTTAACTTTAAACCGGGAGAGTTTAGCTCACAATTGTCTATTTCCACAAAGCTGTACGGTCGTGAAGATCAAATCAAAATATTATTAAAATCATTTGAGAGAGTTTCAGACGGAGGATCAGAATTATTAGTAGTAGCCGGTTCGCCAGGAATAGGGAAATCGGCATTGATAAAGGAAATTTATAAAACAGTCATACAGAAACAAGGGCATTTTATTATCGGTAAGTTTGAGCTATTAGAAAGTAATACTCCATACAGTGCTATAATTAAAGCCTTAGAAAATTTCATAAAGATATTACTTATGGACTCTTCTGCCCAACTGAAAGTATGGCGGCAAAGAATAGTAGAGGCGGTAGGAAATAATGGACAAGTAATCGTTGATGTTCTTCCGTCTTTAGAATTAATCATCGGAGAACAGGCTTCAGTTCCTGAATTAGGAGCAACTGAAACCCAAAACAGATTTAATCTTGTTTTTGAAAACTTTATGCAAACAATTGCTAATAAAGAGCATCCTCTTGTTATGTTTATTGATGACTGGCAATGGGCAGATTCTGCGAGCTTGAATTTTATAAAAATGCTGATGATTAATAAATCCAGTAAATATTTGTTAGTTATCGGAGCATATCGCGATAACAAAGATGAGCTGTTTCAACTGACATTAATAGATGAATTGCTAAAAAATAACACTACTTTGAACAAGATAAAGTTAAAAGAGCTTCACGTGAAAGATATTCAAGCCATGTTGGAAGATACTTTAATAAGTTCCCTGAATGACATTCAGGAGTTGGCAGGTTTTATATATGATAAAACACAAGGAAATCCGTTTTTTATTAAACAATTTTTAAAGTCTTTATATGATAAAGAATATATATGGTTTGACTATGATTATTTGTATTGGTGCTGGGATATAGAAAAAATAAAAAAACTAAATATTACAGAAAATGTAGTAGATTTGCTGATAAGTAGAATTGGAAAACTAGATATAAAGACTATTCAAATACTTAAATACGGCGCCTGTATCGGTAATCAATTTGATTTGCATTCAATAGCTTTAATTGATGGCGAATCGTTTGAATCTATTCAAGCAAAATTACAGGTAGCCGTTAATGAAGGATTAGTAGTTGTTGTTGATCAAAATGAAGACATACATGTAGCCCAGGCTAATAGCAAATTCAAATTTGTCCATGATAGAGTGCAGCAGGCTGTTTATTCAATGCTAGCCGATAATAATAAATATGCTATTCATTTACAGCTTGGACGATCATTTCTAAAAAGCTATTCAAATACTATCAAAACCGAACAACTATTTGAAATGGTCTGGCAATTTAATACTGGCAGGACGATGATTATTGATAAAACAGAAAAAATAAGATTGGTAGAAATGAATTTGAAGGCCGGATCAATGGCAAAAAGTTCTGCTGCCTATAATTCGGCATTTATTTATTTTGAAATAGGTATTGAATTATTAGACAAAAATGCTTGGCAAGAACATTATGAGTTATGTTTGCAGCTATATTCGCAAATAACAGAAACGGCTTATCTGATAAGTGAATTTACAAAAATGAATAAATTTGCAGATATAGTGTTGCAAAATGCGAAAACACTAATAGATAAAATTATTGTTTATAAAATAATAATAGAAGCCTTGCAGGCGCAGCTTAATTTGAAAGAAGCTCTAAATACTTGTATCTCGGTACTTAATTTGCTAGGAATTGAGATTCCTGTTGAACCAACCCGTTTAGAGGTTAAAGAAATTTTTGAAAGTGCATGGAGGGCAATAGCAGAAGTCAAAGTAGAGAATCTGGCAAAATTACCGCCAATGAAAGATCCCGAAAAATTGGCAGCTATGCAAATTTTGCTGAATAGTGTATCAGTCACCTATAAGGCAGCGCCTATATTAATGCCTATTATTACCTGTAAAATGATAGAATTATCCATAAAATTTGGTAATGCTGCTTTTTCGCCTGCAGTGTATTCACTTTATGGACTTACGCTTTGTTCTTTAATAACTAATATAGAATTAGGAGATAAACTGAAAAAGTATATTGAATGTGCGCATAAGATAGCAAAAATTAATGCTGAGCTTATCAAAAAACAGAATATGAAGCTGTGTAAGGCTACTGTATTGGATGTGGATCATTGTTGTGTAATACCATGGAAAGAGCACCTCAAAACAACCTTTAAACCGCTCATGGAAGGTTATTGGGTTGGACTAGAAAATGGTAGCTTTGAGTATGGTGGTTACTGCTTGATGAATTATACTAAGCATTCATTATATACCGGTCAACCACTTGAAGAAATGGAAAAAGAAATTAAAACAAATATAAAACGACTACAAAGAATAAAACAGGGTTTTAGTTTAAACTGGGAATCTATCTTTGGTCAGTTTGCTCATAATATGCAAGGTAAAACAAAAGATCCGCTTAAACTTACCGGAGATTTATGTGATGAAGATAAAATGCTTTCAACAATGCAGAACGTTGGTGATTTGCTGGGAATGGTGTTTTTATTTTTGAGCAAAATGATTCTAAATTATCACTTCCAGAATTACTCTGCCGCTTTACGATTTGGGGAAAAAGTAAAAGCAAATTTGGCAGGAGCTTCGGCAACGATAGATATAGCCATTTATTATTTCTACGATTCTCTTACAAGACTTGCAGTATATTCAATTAGGTCAGATGATGAAAAGAAGGAGATTTTAGAAAAGGTTAATAAAAATCAAAAAATGATGAGTATTTGGTCTGAATTTTCTCCGTTTAATTTTCTCCATAAATTTTATTTGGTTGAGGCGGAAATCTGTCGAGTAACGGGAAAATTTCTTGAAGCAAGAAAACATTATGACAAGGCCATTGGTTTGGCTAAGGAAAACGAATACTTAAATGAAGAGGCGTTGGCCTATGAATTAGCAGGAAATTTCTACTTAAGTGATGGTCGAAAAAATAGTGCTAAAGCATATTTCCGTGAAGCTTGTTATCGATATCAGCTCTGGGGAGCAAAGGCGAAAGTAAATGACATGGAAGATAAATATCCAAAATTTTTTATAAAAAGTAGGAATTTGCAGGACATATCAAAGAACATTGATTTATTGACTATTATCAAAGCATCACAGGCGATTTCAAGTGAAATCAATCTAGAGACATTGCTTAATCGCTTGATGACCGTGATGCTTGAAAATATGGGAGCACAGCGGGGATTTCTAATCCTAAAGCAAGAAGATGAATTACTGATTGAAGCATATGTAGATAAAGAATGGGAAAAAGAAAAGTTATTAATAGCGATGCCTCTTGATAAATGTGAAAGTATCCCTAAAACAGTTATTCGGTTTACAGCTAGAACTGGGGAAAACGTTGTATTTCCTGGAAATTTGCAAAAACTTTCAATTGATAATGATCCTTATATTATTGCTAATAAACCAAAATCTTTTTTTTCGACGGCAATTATACTTAAAAATGAGTTGAAAGGAGTTCTTTATTTAGAAAATAATCTAGCGGAGAATGTATTTTCACCTGATAGAGTAAAAGTTATAGAGCTATTATCCGCTCAAGCAGCTATTTCGCTTGAGAATGCGTTGCTTTACAAGACTCTAGAGCAAAAAGAAGCGGCGCTTGCCGCGTTTCTCGATCAATTAAAAATGGACCTGAACTCATTTGCTCAAGCTATGTATGACGGGCGTGCCCTTGAATTTAACAGTGAAATAGCCGAACTTACTCCTATTCTAAAGTACATAAGTAAACAAACGGAAAAAATGACTCATCTGGACAGATTGAATATAATTGGCGAAATGGCAGCTGGTATTGCTCATGAAGTGCGAAATCCTATGACAACTGTAAGAGGTCTACTGCAGTTTTTGGAAAACAAACAAGAGCTAACCGGGCATAGAGATAAATTTGAACTTATGATAAACGAGATAGATCGTGCCAACAGTATTATTACGGAATTTTTATCTTTAGCTAAAAACAAGGTTATGGATTTTACAAAAAGTAATCTAAATGACATTATACGCGATATCTATCCATTACTGCAGGCAGATGCTTTACGTAATAATAGTGAGATAGTAATTACTTTAGAAAATATTCCTGATCTGATATTAGATCGGAATGGTATTCGTCAGATTATTTTCAATATTGTAAGGAACGGACTGGATGCTATGCCCAGGGGTGGTTTAATTGACATTAAAACCTGGGCAAGCGGCCCAAAGGTGCTATTAGTAGTAAAGGATTGCGGTATAGGTATTCTGCCAGAAAATAAAGGAAATCTGTGGAAGCCTTTTTTTACCACCAAAGATAATGGGACTGGTCTGGGGCTTGCTGTTTGCTATCGAATTGCACAGCGTCATGGAGCAGCAATTACCGTTGAAAGTGAGCCCCAAAAAGGCACTATATTTACAGTAGAATTCAATCAGAACTTTTCACCGTTATAGATGATACGGAGAACGATATTATTGGTAATGGCAAAAACTTCTGCCAAATTTGCACCGACTTGGCAGAAGTTTCTAAGTTTGTCAGCAACCCCGTCCCCGTGGCACTCTCCCGTGGCACTCTTTGAAAATGAATTTTAATGGCATTATGTATTTTATGCGATACTGTCATTGCTCCAACAGGATGCTTTGTTATCGGCGGTTCAGGACTGGCAGGAAAATAATTAAGACACTAGAAAAACCCATCTAAAGATAGTCGGAGGTACCGCAAGAAGTATAATAGCTATAAAATTCCTGCCAAATTTTGTATTAATTCGGCAGGAATTTTATATTTTATGGAAGAATATATATATAAATCAAATAATTAGCTTGTGTAGAGGATTAAAACTATGGATTTAGCATTGAAAGGAAGGAGTATATGCTGGAGTTATATTGGGGCTGTTTGATCTTTGGCGTTATTTTTGCGACCGTAACAATTTTATTTGGAGATCTTTTAGACAGCCATTTAAATGGTTTCTTTCATGTATTTCCTTTAGATCATTTAGAGTGGTTACAACCTATGGTTATCATAGGGGGAATCACTATCTTTGGCGGCATGGGCTTGACGCTGACAAGGTATACGGAACTAGCGTTTTCGTGGGTAATACTATTCTCGTTGTTTACAGCGATCCTGTTGTCTATGTTCATCTATTTCCTTTATATTAAACCAATGAGAAATTGTGAAAACTCAGTGGGCTTTTTTATAAGGGATCTTATTGGGAGAACGGGAGAGGTAACAGTACCTATACCTGTTAGTGGATATGGTGAGATCTTGATTAAAATTGGTGCAGGAAACACTAATCAAATTGCTGCAAATTATGATAACGCAGAACTTTTTGTTGGCACTCAGGTTATCGTTATTGATGTTAGGGAAAATGTTTTATATGTGTCTAATTGTACGGAACATAATAAAGGAGGAGTATCATGACCGTTACTTTTTTAGTCATACCTGTCATTGTTTTAGTAGTAATTCTTGTTTTAGGAGTAGCTTTTTGGGCGCGATACAATACTGTCGGACCAGACGAAGCGATGATTGTAACCGGTTCTTTTTTAATGGGTGCAGATGTAGTAACTGACGACTCACAACGTAGAACTAAGATTGTCAGAGGTGGCGGTGCATTCATTTTACCCATTTTTCAACAATCAGTAAAAATCTCCTTGCTATCCCATAAACTTGATGTTTCTACACCAGAGGTTTATACCGGGCAAGGGGTTCCGGTTCTAGCTGATGGGGTGGCCATTATTAAAGTAGGGAGTGCGATTGAAGATGTGGCCATAGCGGCTGAACAATTTATCGGTAAACCCACTGAAGCGTTAGAAGCAGAAGCGCGGGAAGTTCTGGAGGGTCATTTGCGATCTATATTGGGCACGATGACAGTAGAAGAAGTGTATCGTAACCGGGATAAGTTTGCTCAGGAAGTACAGGGCGTGGCAGCCAGAGATTTAAAAAAGATGGGACTCCAGATTGTATCTTTCACCATAAAGGACGTACGTGATAAACATGGATATCTCGAAGCCCTTGGTAAACCCCGTATCGCTGCAGTCAAGCGGGATGCTGATATTGCCGAGGCAGAAGCAATAAGAGACTCCCGCATCAAGAAGGCTCAAGCCGAAGAAGAAGGACAAAAGTCAGAGTTGCTACGCGATACAAATGTTGCGGAGGCAACAAAGGAAAAAGAACTTAAAGTTGCCGCATTTAAACGAGAGCAGGATACGGCGAAAGCCGAAGCCGATCAAGCGTATGGTATACAGAAAGCCCGTTCAGAGCAGATGGTCATACAAGAACAGATGAAGATCGAAATTGTACGCAAGGAGCGGGAAATTGATGTACAGGCCAAAGAAATCTTGCGTCGTGAAAAACAATTTGATGCTGAAGTGAAAAAGAAGGCAGATGCAGATCGCTATGCAGTTGAACAAGCGGCAGAAGCTGCCAAAGCAAGGCAGCTGCGGGAAGCTGATGCGCTCCAATACCGCATTGAGGCTGAAGCAAAAGGAAATGCAGAACAAAAGCGTCTAGAGGGTTTGGCAATTGCTGATGCCGAGCGAGCTAAAGGTACTGCAGAAGCTGATGTTATACGATTAAAGGGGCTGGCGGAGGCGGAAGCAAAAGAAAAGATTGCTGAAGCATTCGATAAATTTGGCTATGCGGCAGTTTTAGATATTGTTACAAAAATGCTGCCCGAACTGGCCGGAAGAATAGCAGAACCACTCAAATCCATTGATAAACTCACTATTGTCGATGCAGGAGGGGGCGATGGTGACGGTGCTGTGAAGCTTAGTAAATATGTTACTTCCTTGATGGCAACAGCACCCGAAATGTTGAAAAATGTGTCAGGGTTTGATCTTGAACAAATGATAAAAGGTTTGATCAAACAACCAATCGTTGATATTGAAGACAACAAAGAAAATAAGGGCGCAGTAAAATAACCCTGGGAGAATATTGATACGTGGGTGAGGTCTTGCCTTTCTGAAATCTCCCAGGTTTTGTTTGTTGAATTTCGCACATAATTATGATACAGTAGTTATAACTAAATGGATTGGAGTTGAAAAGATGATTATTCTTTCTTGCTAATTTTACAAGCATAATAATTTTGGGGCGAAAAATGCCTCTTGTATTGTTATGCTTATGCAAGAAAGATACAATTCTTTTTGCTCCATAGTATATCCTCGTCATGCCCAGTTTGGGTTTGGCTTTGCTGTATTTATGAGCTGCAAGAATGTTCTTTCTTGCAGCTTTATTATTTTACAGGAGGATAATTCATGTCTATAATAAACGTCACAAATCTGAGCTTTGCCTATGACGGCAATTATGATAACATATTTGATAACGTTAGTTTTCAGATAGATACAGATTGGAAATTGGGCTTCACTGGAAGAAACGGCAGAGGAAAAACTACTTTCCTCAACTTGCTACTTGGTAAATATGAATACAGCGGTACTATCTCAGTAGATGTAAATCTTGAATATTTCCCTTTCGAGGTAACTAACTCCGAAAGCAATACTATTGAAGTAATTGAGAACATCTATCCAGACTGCCTTCATTGGCAGGTTATGCGTGAGCTTTCACTACTACAAGTATCGGAAGACGTCTTATATCGCCCATATGATACACTTTCAAACGGAGAGCAAACAAAAGTATTGCTTGCTACTCTATTCCTTAAAGAAAATAGCTACTTGCTGATTGATGAACCCACGAACCACCTTGATATGAAGGCGAGAGAAGTTGTCAGTGACTATCTCCGCTCTAAACGTGGTTTTATTTTGGTGTCTCACGACAGAGCTTTTCTTGATAATTGTGTTGACCACATCCTTTCTATAAACAAAACAAATATTGAAATTCAGAAAGGGAATTTTTCGACTTGGTGGGATAATAAACAAAGACAAGATAACTTTGAACTTGCAGAAAACGAAAAACTACGAAAAGACATCAACCGCTTACAATCCGCTGCAAAACGTACAGCTGATTGGTCAGACAAAGTAGAAAAAACCAAGGTGGGTACAAAGAATTCAGTAGATAGGGGTTATATAGGTCACAAGTCTGAAAAGATGATGAAACGTTCTAAGGGAATTGAGGCAAGACAACAAGCAGTTATTGATGAAAAGTCTAAGCTTCTCAAGAATATCGAAAGCTCTGCTAAATTAAAGATTTCTCAGATTAACTTTCATGCTGACCGCCTTGTAGAACTTGATAAAGTATCGATATTCTATGGCAGTAAGATGGCAAGTGCGAACATAAACTTCACCATTGAACAGGGTGACAGGGTAGCGCTTTGCGGTAAAAATGGCTCTGGCAAGTCTAGCGTTATTAGGCTTATCGGTGGAGAAGATATAAGCTATACAGGCAGTTTTCGAAAAGCCAGTCAACTTAAAATCTCCTATGTATCACAGGATACTTCTTACCTGCGGGGCAATTTAACTGACTACGCTATAGATAACGGTATCGATGAAAGTATTTTTAAAGCTATTTTACGACAATTGGATTTTTCAAGAATTCAATTTGAAAAGGATATGTATAATTTTAGCGGTGGACAAAAGAAAAAGGTGCTGATTGCAAGGAGCCTTTGTGAGAAAGCGCATCTCTATATCTGGGATGAACCGCTTAATTTTGTAGATGTTATCTCTCGCATGCAAATAGAAGAATTACTGCTTGAGCATTCACCGACTATTCTATTCGTCGAGCATGACAGTGGATTTTGTAAAAATATTGCAACGAAAATTTTTGAAATGTAACTTTGTTTCGATAGAGAAAGTATACAAAGAGGTACTGTTGTAAATGTAATATCTAAGTCTTGGGGGCAATGAGGGCAGACCTCATTGCCCTTTCCTGCACCGTTCCTCCTGTGTGAAAAGTAAATAAATAGAATTACATAAATATGATTATAAAATGTACATCCATTTCCACTTTAATCACTAGTGGGACAAATAACCTGTCGTGCGTCACGAAGGCGATGGTTGTGAGCAACCCGTTTTAACTTACAAGTGCTGGTGTAAGTTTCTTAATAGAAAACCAATTTTTTTCCTTCATACACTTGTAATTTGTGTAAAAAGATACTACTATTAGTAATAGGTGGAAATTAAAAAGTAAAGTCGCCGTGTCCCACAGGTGCTGCAACACCTATAGGCACGAGCAGGTGACAAGACACCTACACGTAACAGCGAACTGTCCACGACGACAATCTTATTATACCCGGTTGCTGGCTGAATTACAAGTTTTGACAATTAGGGTGTAATGATTGGCGCGAAAGACAGATGGCTGTGCGACTGCATGCAATATTCGATGGTATCATATCTTGATACAGGTTTGCCAGGACACGCTGACGGGTTCTGTTATTTGGGTTGCTTCCTGTAGCTTGATGCTGTTGCAAAGATCGATTTGGATCGCATGTGTAGGGTAGAAATAATCCTGCAGATGTGATCCTTTTTAATTTCCTCCTGTAAAATTCCCCTTTATGGGTGATTACTTACAGGAGGGCATAGAAGCCGCCAGATAAAATAAGGAGGGGTGGGTTTAACTGACTTATGAATAGCAGAGACCTGGATTATAAGAAACAAGAGACTGAGCTATATAATGAAATTTGGCAACTATCTGAAGAACTTGACCGGCTGGATAAAGAGGGAAAAGATACAACAGACATTAGCCAGCGATTTGGGGAGGTATTGGAAGAATTTATGTTATTCAGGCAGCAGGGGGCAAAGCCCCGCTAGTTAAAGTTAACCCTAACCTTAGGTGGACAGTAGGGACGCTTCTCTTTTAGCAACTTTATCGAGCGAAAAAGAGGCATTCCCCTGTCTTCTCTTTTCCGTGGAACGTTACTTATTTAGCACTCAAATTTGTGCGTATTATCTCAGCACGAGCGCTCTCCTGTCGGCGGACATAGGTGGCTGTTCCATCCACTTATGTTTAATCATTAGCATACAAGCATCTTCTAGATACTGCGATGTTTCTGTCATCAGCCGAACGTAGCTGCCAGATATATCTACCCTCTGGATAAAGGCCAGCGTCGTACCGTAGTATGTGAGTGCAGCCTGAAAAGCGAGAATAGTATGATGCAGCATCAGTTTGTCGGAGAACGGTGCTGAAGTGGAGTTGGTAACCTCAGAGTCTAGGCTTGCAGGGGTAGGCACGTCGCTATTGCTGAGTAGGGAGGCATGTATTTTGA
The DNA here is from genome assembly GCF_057319775.1 of Sporomusa sp. 246TCP1. Lineage (NCBI taxonomy): Bacteria > Bacillati > Bacillota > Negativicutes > Selenomonadales > Sporomusaceae > Sporomusa > Sporomusa sp. 246TCP1. The sequence continues at coordinate 5,195,525 of NZ_CM170492.1, forward strand.
TATGTTTATCAACTATTTCCTTGCCCCTCAGGAAAAATTTCCGTAGCTCTCGCGATTCTGCTACCTGGGCGAACCCCATTAATAGTGTTTTACTCATCATGTTCTTTTGGCTGCATAAGTAAATATTTGCAATTTCTATCGCAATCAAAGGCCTCTGGCTCCCAAAAAAACTGCCAAAAAAGTTGGTGTCCTGAATATATTCCGTTTTCTCTGGGGGTGATATATAGGGTGACCTTCCATGGAAGCCTTTAGCTTGTTCCACCTGAATTGCCTTTTCATCAATTTGAATTAGATCAGTGATACACTGATTAAAATGCATCCTTACATCCTGTCGGACAGATGTAGTAAGCGCCAGAGCATATGCAGTTAAGCCAAGACGGGAAATGTTGTGTATATAAGATAGAAAAAACGGGTCAGAATAGAGTCTGGGTGCGTCAGTATTGACATCGCTGTCTGTAAATCCTATAGGCATTGGGTAATTGTCACTTTGAAGAAGCTTACTGTTTCTTTGGATTTTATCCTGGGTTACTTGTTGGATAGAGTCAATGACCTGGCGAATATCTGTATCTTCATTTTGCACTAGAAAATATTTAAACATGCAATTTGTCAAAGTCGCATTCACATATTGGGCCCAAAGTACGCCAACCTCAGGGGCGGTAAGATGGTTTTCTGATTCTTGTTTCATTACATCGTCTCCCTTTGCTATAAGTATGTTGTCAATGGATAATGCTCATTTTGCCCACATGGAAGTTTTGGGTATGGCGAAAATTCTTTTTTGTTATTCAACGCTACCACTCTTAGTGAGAGGGTGAAGTCCTTTTTCAACGCCAATTGCCGGATGTGAAGCAAAAATTTTAACTATGAGTTAGTTTTAATGGATATTAAAAGATTTATACGGTAGCAAAGGGATCTAGCTTCAAGATATTTACTAAATTGACACTTTTAAATGAAGGGGCGACCGGCTGTTCTTGAGGGAAATACAGTATTGGCAGCACCCGACGTGAGCAGTTTCGCCAGTCGTCGAATACCTTCTTTTAATCGATCCTCGCGGTGCGTCACGAAGCAGAGTCGGATCTGGCGAATTTCGGTATTGTTAAGATAGAACGCTTCGCCAGGTACAAAGGTGACGCCTGCAGCAGCAGAGCGGCGAAGAAGTTCAGGCAAAGACGCAGGGGAGCGGACGTTGCACCAAAGATAAAACCCGCCCTCTGGCAGTTCAAAATCTAAATTGGTACTACAGTATTGCCTGATAGCTCCCGCAAGTGTATCGCGACGTTTTTTATATTCTCCTCGGACAAATGATAGATGATCTGCCAGGTGATTTTGTTCTAGGCAATTGTGAAGAATTATTTGGGAAAGATTATTGCTGTGGAGATCGACATATTGTTTTTCCTGAGCCAGTCGATTAATGACTTGAGGAGTGGCGTTTACCCAGCCGGTTCGCAGCCCGGGGAAAAGGATCTTGGAGAATGTCCCCAGATAAATTACTCCGCCATAGGTGTCAAGACTCTTGAGAGAAGGTGGGGGCTGTTGTCCGTAATATAGCTGACTATATGGGTCATCTTCCACAATGACGAGGCGGTAGGGCGCGGCAATACGAATTAACTCCTGACGATGGTGAAGAGACATGACCTGCCCTGTGGGATTTTGGAAGGTAGGGATCGTATAGAAAAGCTTAGGGCGATAGCGTATTAGAAAGTCCTCAAGCATTCCTAAATCGAGAGAGCTAGCTTGGGGCAAGCATAAAATGCGGGCTCCGGCAGCTTCCAGCACCTGGATGGCTCCAAGATATGTAGGTGACTCCACGATAACATAATCTCTCGGCTCTATGAGGGCTTTAACAATGAGATAGAGTCCTTGCTGTGAGCCGGACACAATAAGAATATTATCAGGGGTGGCGCGTATGCCTTGGGAGGTTTGCCAGGTTGCCAAGGCGCGTCTAAAGGGTGGGTATCCTTCAGTCGGTATGTGGCCGTAGTCCACTGCTTCTAAGCCGGGATTGCCATTAATGAGGGCTTTTTCAATAATTTTAAGGTCATAAAGGGCTGGGTCTGGCATGCCTGCGGCAAAAGAAATAGTTTCATCAGCTGTTGGTGTAGCGACTAACGAGCGAAGTAACGAAGATAATGGCGATTTGTAGTGGGGGCTAAACAACTGTCCCCATGGCATATCGTTGGTTTGTTGATCAGCAACGTTCGAATTTGCCACATAGGTTCCGCTACCGATCCGTGTTGATACTAACCCGCGTTCTTCCAGTAACCGATAGGCATTGATTATCGTTGTGCGACTTACCTCAAGCAAGCTGGCGAGTTCGCGTTCTGGCAGTAACTTGGTGCCAACGGGAAGTGTGCACTCTTTAATTTTGGCTGCTAAGCTATTAGCGATTTGCAAATATATGGGTGCGGATGCTTTTGGGTCAATCCGAACCCCACTTAGCATTTTGGTAATATCCATTTACCTTATTCTCCTTAAAAAAGAGTAATTGGTATTCTTTTATTGATATATTGGATATTTACAATTTTATTCCTGCCGACTATGATAATTAAAACACTACAAATTATCAATAGTTTAAAGTAATCTGGGCGGAGGAGACATCAATGAAAACAAAAGAATTCTTCAAAGGAATTAAAGACACCCTTCCCATCATGGTGGGGATGTTTCCGTTTGGGCTTGCTTATGGTATCGTTGCTCAATCCATCGGACTTACTCCAGGCGAGGCGGTACTAATGTCGCTGTTGGTATTTGCTGGGGCAGCCCAGTTTATCAGCCTCCCCATGTTTGCGGAAGGAGCTGGGATGGCAATGATCGCTCTAACCGCTTTGCTGATAAATCTCCGCCATCTGTTAATGGGGATGTCTCTTGCCCCTTATATGACTGAATTATCATTGCCCCAGAAAGCTCTCCTCTCATTTGGTATGGCTGACGAGACTTATGCTGTAACGATTAGTCGTGCACAAGCAACTGGTTATAGTGCCGCTTTCCAACTAGGAAGTAATGTGACTGGCTATGTTACCTGGGCCGTAGCAACCGCTGGAGGAATACTTCTTGGCAGCCGCATTAGTGACCCACTCTCTTGGGGACTGGATTTTGCTATGCCGGCAACATTTTTGGCTTTATTAATTCCGCGCCTTACTGACAAACTTAACGTATTGGTATGTTTGGTTGCCGCTGGGGTTAGCATAATGGCGGCGGTTACCATCCCTGGAAAATGGTATATCATTATTGCCTGCTTGGCCGCGGTTGTGGCTGGTGGAATTTTGGAGGGGGCTGGAAATGATGAGAACTGAAGTTGTTATCACCATTGTTGCTATGGCTATTGCTACTTTCTTTACGCGGTTTGGTAGCTTTGCGATTTTTGGAAGTGCGGGCATCTCCCCGCGTCTTAAACGATTTTTGAAGTATGTACCAACGGCGATGCTTACTGCTTTAATTGCCCCAACACTTTTTGCGCCACAAGGCTACATTGAAATTTCAACAGGGAATAGCTATCTTATTGCCGGCACAATAGCGACACTTTTAGCCTACTTTCGTCAACCGCCCCTGGTGACCATGGGAGGCGGGATGGTTGCTATGTTAGCAATACGCAGTTTTGGAATTTGATCTGTACGAACTTAAGAATTCGCCGATTGGATGAAACATATAGCAAACTTGTCGTCAGATAATATGCCCGGGGGTAATTGCTTAAATTTACCTTTAAAAAATGAAGTAAGAGTAGTATGATAGACATGCCTATATTTTACCGTTAGTTTAAAGGACTAATAAAAAATATATTACCAAGGGAGAGAATCCAATTGAAAAAACGATTTGTTCTTTGTCTACTGCTGATTTTCTGTTTAGCAATTCCAGTTTGCAGTGCAAGTACTAGCTGGAACGTTCTCCAGCCGTTTGGCTGGAATACAGATCCTGACGGACATACATGGTTTAATAACGGGAGTAATTTAATTATACCTGTTGGCACTCCTATTCCCGCACCACTACCGGGAACCGTTATCGCCATGGAAACTGATCCGGATGGTTATGGATACTATATTGTGCTAGATCACGGCGCCGGTAAACAGACAATCTATGGTCATATTTTGCAAAGCAGCTTTAGTCTTCACAATCTTGGCGATGCATTTAATAAAGGAGATACGATTGCCTTTTCTGGAAATGAAGGGAATTCAACCACGCCACATTTACATGTAGGTTATTCTGAAACCAATGATCCGTATAAGAACGGTTGTATTGACCCTATGCCGCTGTTGATTGCTGCCGGCTGGGATATACAGAACGAAAAAGAAATAACTGTAGCTCCTTCAAACTAAAAAACAACGTAAATCCAGGGATAGCTATGTTTTCATTATTTTATTAGTCCTGGTTACTTATACCCTGTATGATAAAAATAGGCCCCTAGAGTAGCGTTCTGCATTTTGTGAAAAAAACAATAAATAATAACCGTACCATTGGTAACAGCGAAAAATAGAGAGAATTTCTGTCAAGTGTGAAGATTTGGCAGGAGTTCTCTCTATTTGTAAGGAATGGAATAGTAATTTAGGTTTACTTGCGAAAGGAATGGAGTTTCCGATGACGAGTAAGTTTGAGAATAAAAAGATTACCTGGTTTTTAATCGTATCGGTGTTAGTAGCTTGGATGATAACGATACCTGGTCAAGCGACCGGACAGACAGAGAATAGGTATCGCGGTCCGGAAGTACAGTTCTTAGAAGAAAAATACTCCATTTGCTTTGGGAGTGTGATTAATAACGGCGAGTTTATTTCTGCATTGGCAAAAGTGCTAAAATTAGACTATACTGAGCAGTCCGGACGGATTGACGGCATTGCGCCAAGCTCAAAGTATTTCAAAGCGGCAAATGCTTTGTATAATGGCGGTGTACTGACAGAGAGCAAACTGGATGCGGATAGTCGTCTGACTAGTATTAATGCAGTGACTTTGGCCGTACGGGCAGCTGGCTTAAAAGAAGTTGCTGCTACTTATAATCGCCATAAGGCTGATGTGGCGATTAGCAAACTGGGGTTGTCGGGCAGTAAGCTGCAACCATCTTTGCTGAACGAGTTAGCAGTTGCGATTGATAGCGAGTTGCTGCCACAGTCTTATTACAAAAATATTCAGCTTAATGAAGCGGTTACACCAGAATTAGCTGCTGTGCTGTTAACTAAGGTATTGGCTTTTCATGGTGAATATTTACCGGCAAACTATCTTGGGTATATCGCAGATGAGGACATATACGGCAAAGTGTATACGACATGGGAAAATGCAAAGTTGATTGAGGATAAGAAGCTGCTGGAGGTTGTAGACCGGGGTGTGACGCAAGGGCTGATAAACGGTTACAACCTTCGGGATAAGGATAATGCCCATCGATTTGATGAGCGTCGTACTATCCGCTATGGTCATAGCAGTATTAAGCATGCATTGCAGTTGATTGCGCTGTTAAAGAGTGAAGGATTAAATGCCAAAGTACAGTTCGAACCAAAAACTTCAGCCTATATCTATTTGAAAGAATGGGGTAAACCAAGCATTACGCCTGATTTTACAGTTGCAGAGTATGCTAACGGCATTTACGTTGCTTATGCTAAAGAATATGATATCTCGTTTGAGTTTCAGACGCTCGAACAGAAACAGGCTTTTCAAACCATTATTTTTAAGTACGCCAAGAAAGACCGTGAAAATCAGCAGGGCTTACTTTATGACGCCTGGTGGCAGCCTCTGTATACATCAGTAACACCCATTAGCGGTTATCAAACAGTTACAGATCATATTATTACTGACGGTCATTACGAAATCCATACATTTTCTCTGAAGGAAAAGTCGGCTGCTGTACTGTCAGGATTACTGGCTATTAGGCCTGACATGCAAGTTGCCCAACAAACAGTTTGGGTGGATAAGCCTTTTTATCAATATTTGCTGGGAGGGTACAGATAAGGGACCGCGAAGAATAATCTTGCAATGATTCTTTTTTGCAAAAGGGGGCTGGCTAGTGAAGCGCAAGAAACCAATCGGTATCATTTATGATGTAGATGATACACCGCCGTTTAGAGCAGTAATACCTTTGGTGTTACAACAAATTATCACACTCTCTGTTGATCTAATGTTCCCGGTGCTTATTGTTGCCGCAATTGGCGGTTCAACAGAACTGGCGCAGAGTTTGGTGAGTCTGATGATGATTACTATGGGAGTTGGGACGATATTACAGTCCTGCAATAAAGGCCCGGTGGGATCCGGGTATTTTTGTGCTCAGGAGACCAACGCGTTATTTTTTCCTGTTTCCGTTTTGGCAATTAAGACTGGCGGCTTGCACCTGATGCTGGGAATGACAGTCATGGCGGGAATAGCTCAGGCATTGTTTAGCAGAGTAGTACACAAACTGCGGGTACTGTTCCCAGTGGAAATAACGGGCTTAATTATTATGATGCTGTCAGTTTCGCTGATCAAATACTCCTTTTTTAGCTTTGTCGGAGACGGAAAGGGTTCTGACGGGTTGGATGCAATAATTGCGTTTGCCACCTTAGGCGTTATTATGATTATGCATGTGTGGGGAAAAGAAAGTTTGCGGCAATATTCGGTGTTAGCCGGCATTGCAGTTGGGTTTATGATCTCCTATTTTACCGGTGTTCTTACTGACGAACATTTACAGAAAATAACCGCAGTACCTATTATGGCTTTGCCCAGTATTAGCCATGTTGGGTGGTCTTTGAACATTGATTTGCTAGTGCCGTTTTTGCTTGTGGCTTTTTGCTCCAGCATAAAAACGGTGGGTAATATAACAGCTTGTCAGAAGGTGAATGATGCTAATTGGACCAGACCGGACATGAATACAATCGGCGGCGGTTTACTGGCTGAAGGCCTCGGGACAATGTTGAGCGGCTTATGTGGAACAATGGGGCAAACAACCAGTTCCAGCAGTATGGGGCTATCCATCGCAACCGGAGCCCTCAGCCGCTATATTGGGTATTGTGTGGGCGCTGCATTCATACTATTGGCCTTTTTTCCTAAAATTGCCGCTGTATTTGCCATCATGCCGGAACCGGTCATGGGGGCGATTCTAATGATGTCAATAGTATTTGTAGTTCCGGCGGGAATGCAGATTTGTACTTCGCGTATGCTGGACGCACGAAAATCGTTTGTTTTGGGTCTGGCCTTTGTCACTGGTTTGGCTGTTGAGATGTTCCCCGGTTTTGAATCGTCCTTACCTGTTTTAATCCAGCCCTTTTTCAAATCCTCGTTGGCGGCTTCGTTGGTAACAGCTATTGCTCTTAATTTGCTGTTCCGTATCGGTGTTGCCAAACAGCAAGTGACTAAAATGACTCCCGGAGTTACCACTTCGGAAGAAATTGCCGGTTTCATGGAAGCTAATGGAGCTGCGTGGGGGGCGCGAACAGAAATTATTAATCGTGCGTCGGCAGTAATCAACGAGTTTATGGAGTCTGCAGCTATTCTAGGGTTAACACAAGAAGCGGTCAAAGTAGCTGCCAGCTTCGATGAATTTAATTTGGATGTGGAGCTTCACTATAAGGGTACATTGATACAATTTCCAGACACAAGACCAACACAAGATGAACTGCTACAGGATGACACAGCATTTTTAAAATTGTCTGGTTTTCTAATTAATCAGCATGTTGATTGGCTTAAGTCTGACAGCAACAATGATAACTGTTACATGAAATTCCACTTTGATCATTAGAATTACCGCGACATTATTTAACTACGGGATCAATTAATATAGTGTAAAATTTTTAATCAGATAATGTGACAGACTATGCGTTTTTGTAAAAATCACCTTTTGGGGTGATTTTTTTTATTAATTCGCATTTTCAAATAGGGAAAGTAGTTGCTGCCGATTATTAACCGATAATTTATTATAAATGTTACGAGTATGGAATTTCACCGTATTCGCTGAAATATTTAATGTCTCACTGATAAATCTGCCGCTACGGCCCTTCAATAACAAGGTAAGCACTTCCTGTTCCCTTTCAGTCAATTCCGCAAGTGCAACCTGATTTTGTCCAGTATCATTGGCTGGGGTATTAGACGGCAGGTGATCCTCTGCCTGCTGTCGCGTATTGGTAGCAGGCAGCAGAGTAGCCTGCCAGCCGGCAAAAGTTTCCTTATGATCATGGAATAGAAAAGTAGCTGTTACTGAGAAAAATCCGGCCGCCAGGGCCAGGCTATCCACGTCCAGGATGCCGGTTATCGTCGTGGTCAATGCACTTACAACTTGATTGCCACAAAATATAGAAAGAGTTGTTAAAAAAAGACCAAAAGCGCATACGGCAGCCGGGCGGGTAGAGAACCGGGCAAGGTAGGGAAATAGCAACCAGGTGTACATATCGAATAAGGCCAGGCCAGCCTGTATTAAGACAAACGATATTATTGCAAATTGGTGCTGGTGAAAAGAAAACAGCAGGAAACCACTGGCCAGAAGCGGAGCTATGGGCCGATAGACGAAGCGGAGGTCCAAGTTGGGATAACGATAAAGAACAATTCCAGCAGTCAGGCTGATGGCGAAGTAAGACATATTGGAAAGCCAGAACATGGCGGAAAAGGGGCGTTCGATATTGACGATCGAGAAGACCGTCCCGCCGACATTGTACAATAAAACGATCAGCAAGATAAATCTGCCCGGAAACAGATTGACTATATCGACCGCTGAAGTTTCGGCCACAATAGGGGTAGTGGGCCTGTTTGGCCGCAGCAGCAGTAAAAATACCGATACCGGCGGCATAACGGTAAGGATATCCAGAAAGAACCAACTGTCAAGATTATTTGCCAGCATGGTAAGGCTGCTGGCCATAACAATTGCAGCGGAAAAATACAATCCGAGTTTTGGCAGATCATATAACAGAAATGTTTGCATCCAGGCGGTGATTAGGCAGGAAAAAGACACTCCAGATAAGAAGGCGAGAAAATCAACGACCAGTGGGTTGGCAAGGATAGTGCCGACGGCAACACACGGTATAAGTGCACTCAGTAGTGGACACAAGGACAGCAACATGGCACTGCCTGCCAACGCCAATCTTTTGTCCAACATGGAGCGCAAGCGAAATCCCATTGACAGGAGCAAAAACATCAGCCAACAGGCACCTATAAACCAACTGAACAACTCCCCGGAATCTTTCTTCCACAAGTTCGCAATGGGAGTAAGCAGTGGCCCTTGCAAATAAAACAGCCATAGCCAGCTTATCGCTAGACCAAAACCGATACTATGTATATACATGCGGCAATAGAACCCCTCTCAAATGGCGTAACACTGTTTTTAGTTCTGCAAATACATAGAATTAACCTTTTTAACAAAAAAATTGCCAATTTCCCCAAAAACCACCCAAAATGGGTGGGGCATAGATTGTTTTCTGATGGTATAGTAAAAAAATATTACATCACTCTGTTCCCCAAAGGTTGCTTTCATCCAGCTTTGGTCTTGCATGTATGGGGACTGGGTGGCTTTCATTATTATATATAGATCCAATAAAGATTTTAACAAGGAGAGGGGTATTAATTATTTATGTTAAGTTGTTATCTGCAGGAGAGGAGCAGTGCGAGTGAGAAAAGCACAATCCCGTAGAGAGAGGCGTAAAAGCGGTAAGATTGTAGCGGCGTTGATAACAGGTTTATCAATTTACATTGGCAGTCCTGTTTTGAATGTAATGGCAGCGGAGCAGCCTCTGGTCAATGCTCAGGTACAAGTTGGAGAAAATGTTGCTAATAAAGTAATACATACGATAGTTGTACAGGGCAATACGACTTCAACGGATATACAAATACGGGCTGTGTTGCCGGAACTGTGCGAAGGCAAGGTATTGAATGTCAAAACATTGTCTGATGAAATTATGCTGGCAAATGAAAATGGCTTTCGGCAATTGACGGTTGATTTGCGGCCGGCAGCAGACAATATGCTGGACGCTTATGTGACAGTGCGGGAAACTGACGCTGTCAAGTTTGTTCTGGCTGCTGATAATACAGGCAATAACTATACTGGTGACTGGCGCACCCGCCTGTCCTATGTCAATGGCAATGTCAACGGTTCAGGACAAACCGGCATTATCAGTTACACTACTTCACCTAATCATCTTAGTGACGTTAAACAGTTTGGCTTATATTACAACTTCCCGCTGCCAAAGGCCAAGGATAATCTATACCTCACGGCCAGCTATTCGGACGCGAATTCAGGCACTATTATCAGCGACAGTGCTTTCAGTATCGACGCCTCCGGCAAAGGTAGTAGCGTGGGTCTGCATTATGTCCATAACCTGTTGCGCACTCCGACGGCAAAACGAGGCATTGATTTTGGCCTTGATTTCCGGCAGTACAAAAATGATACGACGCTGACAGTGGGCGCAACGCCGATCGAGATCGGCGTCGATGTTGACTCAATGCCGCTGAGCGTTACCTATCAGGGAAGTCAGCGGTATGGCAGCAGCTTTACTGCTTATTCGCTGGGATATGTGCGCAATCTGCCTGGCGGCGGCAAAAACAGCACATCACAATATGAAAAGTACCGGTCGAATACGGACGCCAATTATCAACTCTGGCGCGGCAGCTACAACTATCAGCATATGTTTTCCAGCAAATGGCTGGTCAATGTGGTACTGACCGGACAATATACCAATGAGCGGCTGATTTATCCAGAGCAGCTTGGTCTTGGCGGCGCCCGTTCAGTACGCGGACTTGATGAACGCGATGTCAGCGGCGACCGTGGTCTGCAGGCCAGCCTCGAACTGTATACACCCGAAATTGCCAAGGGACAGCGGCTGCTGGCGTTTATCGACGCCGGCCATTTCAGCAATGTGAAGCCGGTTAGCGGCGATTTGGACAGCGACTCGGCGGCCGCCTGCGGCATCGGCTGGCGGGCGTCTTTTGGCGGCGGCTACAGCGTTTCAGCCGACTTCGGCTATGTCTTGAACGGTACGGTCAATACGGATGCGCACAGCAAAAAATTACATTTTAGTGCTTCCAAGGTTTTTTGAGAAAGGAGTGAACTCGATGTCAAGCGAGAATAACCGATTTCTGAGCAAGCGGATTGCCCTCTATTTGGCCACCGGTCTGTTAAGCTGCAACTTGGCATATGCCAATCCCAGCGACGGCAACGTTGTCCAAGGCGGTGCCACTATCGGCAACGGCGCGAATAATGTGCTGAATATTACCGGCGTTCAAAATGGAACCGTAATTAACTGGAACTCATTTTCCATTGCCGCCGGCGAGACAACTTCTTTTGCCGGCAGTGAAGCATTCGCCGTTTTGAACCGGGTTACAGGCAGTAATCTTTCCGAAATATACGGAACGCTTACCGCCAATAATAGCGGCAAGGTCTTCTTGGTCAATCAGAACGGTATAGTCATCGGCAGCGGCGCTGTTATTAATACGGGGGCGTTCATTTCCTCGACGCTTAATGTTACGGATAATGACTTTACTACCTATGCCAATGGTGGCAAACTGGTCTTTGATAAAACAAATAATCTGGCCACAGTCAATAGCGGCAATAGCGGTGATGTCAAAATACAAACAACAAAAGTAGATGGCACAGCTTTATCTGGTTCCATCAACGTTACTGGCGATATTACCCTTATCGGCGGCACGGTAAACGTGGCCCCAGGTGTAACCTTTACTGTTACCAGCGGTGATTTGTTACTGCTTGCCGCGAAATCATTGACTTATAATCCGCAGAATAACAATGATGGGTTATCTTATACAGCCGCTGCTGCTAATACTGTCACGATAGGCGACGGAACAAGCGCTAAAGGGCTGAATATTACTGCCGATAACATTACATTGGCCGGCGGTGCGGTCACGATTGCCGGACCGGCAACGGCAACTTACAGTGGTTCTACTGATACAACCAGAAATGCTCGGATTAATGCCAGTGGCGAACTGGATATTTATGCGTTGAATACCAAGCAGGAAAGCACTGCCACTACGGACAATGTGACAACCTATACCTCTGTTTATAGTGCCGGCAGCGACAACACGGTTGCCATCAGCGGCAATGTAAAGATTAATGATAAAGATAGCAGCGGGAACGCGGTTAGCGGCAACAAGGTAACGATTGTCGGCGGCAAGGTCAGTTTAACCGGCATTGATGATGACCATAAGGTAGTCATTACCAACATTAACCGCGGCGTGAGCATCCGGGCGATCAATGCGGCAACACTTACGAGCAACGACACCACGTCAGCCGGCACTACCAATTTGTCAGCCAGTGCCGATAACAGCATTTCCCTAAGCAATGCCAAAATTATCGCCGGCAGGGAGACGAATACGGGAAAAACAAGGGAAATTAATTTGCAAGGCGGCAAAATCAGCATTGCCAACACCCGGCTGGAGGCCGACGGCGATCAATGGGATGGCGTCAGTATGAATGCGTATACGTCTTTTGATAAAACGGCGACTGCTGATGGCGGCAGTACAACTACGCTCACGATGGCCGCTGACCAATCAAATACTGTCAGCATTGCCAATAGTACGATCATTACTCCCGAAATCACAGTCACCGGTTCGACGGTCGGTGTCAGCAATAGCTTTTTGGCTGCCAGCGATTTTGTGCGCATACTTGCCGCCGATAAGCTGGTTCGCACCAAAACGGTTCAAGCAGGCGGCAACCTGCGGACCGAAGCGGTTACGGCCACGGCGGCCAACACGCTCAGCCTGACGGACAGCAGCATTAAAATGAATAGTTTCACCCGTCTTTGGAATGATGACAACTCCAGCTACAATGATTCCTATGATACCACTGCCTTTAGCGACACCCGCAAGGATATTCAACTGGTCGGCGGCAAGGTGTCACTGACCGGGTACAAAACGGCCACAAATACAGATGGAACCATCCATACTCCGGGCATGATTTATGATGTCAGCAAGAATACCGATATTTTAGTCGCCGCCGGCAAAGACGTACAGTACACCTATACCGGTCATGACCTTGATGTGACTTCTCTCACCGGCTATAGCGGCACGGCGGCAAATACGGTGACCTTCGACATATCAGCTGCCCCGGCGGCCACATACAATTCGGATGCAATTATTACCGGCCAGGATGTGTCGATTATTGGTGGTGCAGTCAATTTAACCGGCAAAGCTGCAAACGCGCAGCCGATGATCAAGGCAACGGAGACAACTACAGGCACTGGCAATGTAGACATTCTGGCTGTGAACACGCTATCCAACACCACCGACACCGGTGCGCAGGCGACGGTTGACAACAAGGTCAGTCTAAAAGACACCGCGATTGTCACTACCACGATAGATGATACCGGTAGCGATATCGTAATCACCGGCGGCAGCATCACTATTGATGCCTCTACTTTAACCACTCCTTCCGGTTTGGAATTGTATGCCATATCCAAGATTACGGCTCATAATGATGATACAAACGCCTATGTCCCCCTTACCACTGAACTGGACAAAGGCACCATCAACGCAACGACAGGCAGCGGCAATGCTATTACCATCACAAACAGTAAGTTAACAGGGGATGTAGCCCTTATCGGCAATACCATCACGGCAACCGGTTCAACGCTTCAGAAAAACGATGCGGAAGACAATGTCAGTCTGTATGCTGCCGGGTCGATCACCGGCACCTTTGATAACGATAACGAAACACTTAGTATTACAGCAACCAAAGATAATGCCGTTATTCTCGGCTCAGCTTCGGCACCGGTAACCATTACCGCCGGCAAGGACGTGAATATCGTCGGCGGTGCAGTGAGTATTACCGGCGGTGACGGTAATAAATCAACGATAACGGCTGGCAGCGATATCAATGTATATGCCGTTAACTCACTCTCGAAGAGCGATAGCAACTTCACGACAACGGTGGCAGCTACTCCCGACAATGTCCTGACAGTCAGTTACGCAAACCTGACGGTTAACTCAAGCGGTGACAGCGACAATGGGATTATGCTCCTTGGCGGCAAGGTGGACATTAATCATGCGGCGCTGGATACAGCAGGTACTACTATTCCGGGACAACAAAATCCTACGTCGGTTACCATCAACGCGGTAAAGAGTGCTAGTTCTAACTGGATAGAGACGTCTGAATTGGCAACCAATACGACGAGCCTGGCTACGGCAGCCGGTAATAGTGTCAGTGTTGGCAACAGTACTATTACAAGTCCGGATGTCGGCATTTACGGCAATACCATAAAACTGGACAATGTTCAGGTTACAGCCAGTGACTATATCGGCCTGTACGCTGCCAACACAATGAATAGTACGGAAACTGAAACACCCCAGATAACCACAGATGCGGACATAGAATCGCTCCAGTTTACCGCCATGGCGGCGAATACGCTGAATATTAATAACAGTGCGTTGAAAATTGACTCAGCCAAAGCAACTTCTTACGAAAATATCCAGACAGACATCCAGCTTATCGGTGGTGCGGTTTCGCTGGCGAATACGGTGCAAACCACTAACAATACGACCGATGTTTTGATTGCCGCCGGCAACACGGTGGAATATGAGCATCGGCTGCACGAACTAACCGACGCTAATATCAAGAACTATGCCGCAACCAAAGACAATACGGTCACCCTGAGCGGGAGTACTCTGGCACCAACTGATGTCACCGTTCTGGGTGGTGCAGTTACAGTTGATGCGCAGTCGGTCCTCAACGCAGCAACTGATGCAACGGTCCTTGCTTTAAACAGCCTGACGCAGACGTTAGATGCAACCACTCACAAGGCAACCAGTTTTACCGCTACCGGCAACTATGACAATAGCATTGCCAACGCCGGAACCATCAGCGGCACAGATGGAGTTTTCTTAACGTCTGGCGGTACGATCGCCAATAGCGGCACTGGTATAGTGAGCACCAGCGAAGCTGAGCTGGTCGCCTGGGGTGAAGTCAAAGAACAGGGGACAGTAACCGCTCCTTCTTATCTGGTATTATCAGGTGATGCAGTTGCCGCTAAAAGCAGCGATGTGACAGCAAGCCCGGAGAAGGGTGTGCTGTCAGTTAATACCAGGTCGACTACCTATACGGTGACCCCCGGTTATCAGCCCACGGTAACGGCAACCGGGTCAGGAAGTACTGTCCGCATCTCCGGACAAACCAAAACGCCTTCCACAACATCGATTCCTACAGGGCAGGCAGATGAACAGCCGGTAGTTCAGGCTAACCAAACGGTTACCTATACTATCTTACCGGTATCATCGGCAAGCCCATTGCTATGGTGGTCGGCAAGCCCCTTGCAAGGGGCGGCAAGCCCATTATTGCAAGGGTCGGCAATCTCACAGCTACAGCCGCAGACAATAGCGGGGTCAGGCGTAACCATCGGAGCTGTAGCAGGTGGCATATCTGAGGTTGCGCCAGGTATTACGATGCCGGTAGCTGGTATAGCTGGTCAGGAGCAGATGGGAAACCCGGGTAACGCTTCCGCTGCTCCTGACGGAACCAGCGGAGCTGTAGCGGGTGGCAAAACACCAGGCCCGGCACCTGCTCAACCTGGTGATAATTCGTGGTCAAACCCGGGTACCGATGCTCCTCATAGATAAACAGTAACAGCGAAATTGCTGAAACCATAAGTGCGTTCATGGTTTTTCTAATAATTGGTTTATATGACTGGCATAACCTTTTTATAAATGAATAGCTTTTGATATAATGGCACATAATATACAAAGGCTTCTAAAATCATTGATGGAGGTGGCTGTATATGGGAAAGGTTATGTCGGAAGAAACAAAATATAAATTAGCTCATGATCTTGGTTTTGGCGAGAAGGTCGAAGACCATGATTGGAGCGATGTTACGACAGGTGAAGTTGGTTCGATGGTACGAGAAGCCATCAAACGAGGGGAACAAGCGATAACTGAAGAAGGAAAAGCGAATGGAGAAATATATCAAAACGCTAAATAAATAAAAAAATGACCCGAAGTTTATACTAAGACTTCGGGTCATTTTTATGCCAGTAATATCATTATTAGACCAATCATCCAGTGAAGCCCCGGCTACTCGCTCCGGGTTTCTTGCTATTACCTTCCGGTTAACAGAATGTAAATTTCTAAAAAAACATATTGACAATGAGAATTATTATCATTAAAATAAATATCAGAGATGATCTCCATACATACATAAACTGCTTCTTCAAAATGAGAAGAAAGAGAGCCAAGAGCTCCGTTGCGCAATCTATACGCACGGAGTTTTGTTTTTTCAGTGGTAAGGATTTTTGTGTGCCAAGATTGTAGGAAGCTAAAGCAAAGGAGTGATTAAAATGATGGCTGGGTACGAAAAGGTAAGAGAACTGCGGGGAGATTTGCCGGCGATACGTTGCACCTGCTGCAACCGTCTGCTTTACCGGGGGGTTGCCCAAACCATTGAAATTAAATGCCCGAAATGCGGTGTGGTGCAGTTGTTTAAAGGCGGGGAGCGCGGGTGGTCCAAACCGGGCGGGGCTATGTCCGGTGGAGTGTCGAGAGTGGTAACCGACAGTGCCGGTCGGATGGTGGCGATACCGGGACGCCCGGAGCGCGTAATCGCATTAAATGCGTCGAATTTAGGCCTTTACTATGCCAGCGGCGGGAATGTTGTCGGGAGGGCGTCAACCAACATGCTGCCGCCGGATATGGCGGAACAGGTCAGGAGCATTCCGACAGTCGGAATGCCCCCCTGCCCGGATGTGGCAAGGATTATTGCGATGAAACCGGATTTGGTGCTGGGGATGCATGCACCCATGCATCATTCGCTCGCCGCCGTCCTGGAGAAAACCGGGATTCCGGTTTTACTGCAGGCTTTGGAACACTATACCGATGTTTTAAGAACACTGCGCCTGTACGGCGAATTGAGCGGCAATCCCGAACGAGCTGCCGGCAAGATTGAAGAGATCGAAAATAGGCGCAGGGAGCTGGTGCGGCAGCATTGGGGGAAACCATCGCCCAAAGTGCTGATTTTATGGGAAATTGCCGACGGGCTGTATACGGCTCTCTCCCACAGTTTTGTCGGGGATTTGGTGAAACGTCTGGGCGGCGTCAATGTGGCGGATATGGTTATAGCCATTGATGAAAATTTGAGTTATGCCCCTTTCCGTCTGGAAGCGTTTGCCCCTTTTCAGCCGGATGTAATTTTATTGGTTAATCACGGCGTTGAGTCCGTGACCGGAACCCGTTTTTATCAGGAACTGGCAGAGCAGCCGGCCTGGCAGCAGCTAAACGCAGTGCGGCAGCAGGCTGTCTATCAATTGCCGTTCCATTTGTTCGCGGTCAATCCCGGTCCGCAGCTGGGAGATGCGTTGGGTGTTCTGGCTGATTTTCTTTATAAAGGTCGTGTTTTATGAATATGGTAAGGTATGTAGAGCAAGACCCGCGCGCTATGCTGCGCAATGGGATCGGCCTGGCAGCTTTGGTGATTTTACTGCTGGCTCTTGCTGCCGGGGTATTGCTCGGCGCAGTTCCGGTCAGCCTGCAGGAAATCACGCAGTCGCTGCTTGGCGATACTTCAGGAGACGCGTATCAAATAATTTATAATATCCGTTTGCCGCGCGTTTTTACCGGCGCCTTGGTAGGAATGAACCTGGCTTTGGCAGGCTGCGTCCTGCAAGGGGTATTGCGCAATCCGCTGGCTGATCCCGGTATCATCGGCGTGTCGGCCGGCGCCGGTCTTGCCGCTATGCTGGTAATGATTCTTTGGCCAGAACTGACAGCGCTTGTGCCTATGGCCGCATTTTTTGGCGCGCTGGCCGCGCTGGCTATGGTGATTGCCTTGGCCTGGAACAAGGGCGTTCAGCCCTTGCCTATGGTGCTGGCCGGTGTGGCTGTGGCCGCACTCTTAGGCGGCGGGATGAGTATTTTAATGATCTTTTATTCGGATAAGCTGCCGGGAACGGTAAACTGGATGGCCGGCAGTCTGCAGGGCAAAAGCTGGGATCATATTCGGCTGATATTGCCATACAGTCTGCTTGGTGTGATGGGGATTGTTTTTTCCTCACGGTACTTAAATTTGCTGCAGCTTGGCGATGAAGTGGCGAAAAGCCTGGGGGCACGGGTACAGGTGGTCCGGTTTGGACTGATTATCCTGGCGGCGCTGCTGGCGGCTTCGGCTGTGAGCGTAGCCGGATTGCTGGGGTTTGTGGGTTTAATTGTGCCGCATATTACGCGGATGCTGATAGGATCTGATTTTGAGTATCTGATGCCTAGCTCGGCCCTGCTCGGGGCGGTAACAGTGGTGGCGGCCGATTTGGCGGCGCGTACGGTTTTTAGGCCTGTGGAAATTCCGGTTGGTATTTTCATGGCGTTTCTGGGAGCGCCTTTCTTTATCTATTTGCTGCGGAAGGGGATGAAAAGATGAACTGCACCATTGAGGCCAGGAAGCTGACGCTGGGGTATAGCGGTAAAATAATTTCCGCCTGCCTGGATATAGCCATAGGCGAACCGGAAATTGTGGCCATAATCGGGCCGAACGGCTCGGGAAAATCCACCTTTCTTAAAGCGCTCAGCCGGCTGTTGCCGCCTGAGGCGGGCAGTGTATTATTAAATGGCACGGATATTCACCAACTGTCGCCCAAAAAAGTGGCGCGGCTGCTGGCGGTATTACCCCAGTCGGTGCAGGCGCCGGGAGATATGCTGGTGCGTGACCTTGTTGCCAATGGGCGTGCCCCCTATATCGGCCTGTTTGGTCATCCGTCGGCGGATGATCAGGCAGCGATTCAGTCGGCGGCGACGGCTACCGGGATTGCGGACTTATTATTCCGCCGGTTGGACACTTTGTCGGGTGGTGAACGGCAGCGGGTGTGGCTGGCGATGGCGCTGGCCCAGCAACCCAAAATACTGATGCTTGATGAGCCGACGACCTACCTGGATGTCCATCACCAACTGGAATTTATGAAATTGGTCAATACGTTGCACCGGGAGCGAAAGTTAACGGTAGTTATGGTACTCCATGATTTGAATCATGCCGCCCGCTTCAGTCATCGCATTATCGCAATGAAAAAGGGCGAAATCTTTGCCGACGGGAAAGCCGGGGACGTGCTGACGGTGCCCAACCTCCGTTCTTTATACGGCGTGGAAGCCTCGGTGGTAACGATAGAGCAGGGAGGTTCCGAGCATCTTGTCTGCCTCCCGCATGACATTTGCAGCAGTTATGGAGCATAATGCAGCGATTACCCTGGAGAAAATCTCAAAAAACTATCAGGGAAAACAGGTCTTGGATGGGGTGTCGGTAACAGTTAAGGCTGGTGAGGTTTTTGGACTGGTGGGGCCGAATGGCGCCGGTAAAACGACGTTAATGAAAATTATTGCCGGTCTGAGCCGGCCTGACAGCGGCCGGATTACCATCTTCGGCCGGGACGGTCTTGGCGGGAGAGCGACTGTCAAACACCGGATCGGCTGGGTGCCGCAGGAGAATAATCTGGAGCGGGAACTCTCGGTCCACGAAGCGCTGCTCTTATATGCTTTGCTGTTTGGTATTCCGTCTGCCCGTCTGAGGGTAAAACAGATCATAGTGGAATTTAATCTGGAGGAGATCAGCAGGCGGAATATTGGCATGCTCTCGGGTGGAATGGCGAGACGGGTGCTGATTGCGCGGGCGGTGCTGCCTGAGCCGCAACTGCTGCTCTTGGATGAACCGTCGGTGGGGCTCGATCCGGATGTGCGCCAGGACATCTGGCAGGTGATCCGTGTCTTGGCGGGCAAAGGCAAAACCATATTCCTAACTACGCATTATATGGATGAAGCGGAGCAGCTCTGCGACCGGCTGGCGCTCCTCAAGGCAGGACGGATTCTGGTGACGGGAACGCCGGCGGGCATTAAAAGTATGGCGGCAGGGGCAGGCGATTCGCCGGGTACCCTGGAAGATGCCTTTTTACGTTTAATCCGGAGAGGGGCGGAATAATGGGATGTCTTGTTGTCTATTGCCGGGAATTGCTGTTGATGCAAAAAAAAATGGGAAAACTGGGATATGTCTTTTCCTCGGTTATGTTTCCGGTTATTTACTTATTTGCCTTCAGTTGGGGGCTGGGGTCCCGTCTGGAGGTGAGCGGGGGCTATATCCCGTTTCTGGCCAAGGGGATTCTCGGCATAACCGTTATGTTGAATTCGTTTCAGCAAACGGCGCTGTCGGTAAGTGTGGGGCGTATTTATTTTAAAACCTTGCAGACGCTGCTGTTATGCCCCATTTCGCTGGCGCAGGTGGCGGGCGGTCTTGTTTTAGCCGGAGCGACGCGCGGCTTGCTCTTAGGCGGATTGGTATACGGGATTGCCTGGTTGTTTTTTGCCGCGCCGGGCTTAACGGTAATGGCTGTCTGTGGCGTTCTTTTATCTGCTTTTTTCTTCGCGGCGCTTGGTTTGTGGGTTGGCTTATGGGTGAACGATCCTGATGAACTTTCGCTGGTTAATAATTTTTTACTGACGCCCATGATTTTTTTCGGTGGTTCTTTTTTCCCGGAACAGCATTTTCCGGTCGTGGTGCGCGAGATTGTCGCTGTGTTGCCGTTAAGTCTGGTGAACGGGTTATTGCGGCTGCCAACATGGGGGGAGGAGGCGTTAGTTAAAGCTGCCGTTTTATTGGTGATTAGCTGCCTGATGCTGTGGTTGGGGGTAAAAAAGCTGGCCGCGTATAATGAATAGTAATCCACGCGGATACTCAAAAAAACGTTAAGGAGAGATTGTTATGAAAACACTTATTGTTTATTCAAGTCTGACGGGCAATACCCGGAAAGTGGCGGAAGCGGTACAAGAGGTTTTTGGCGAGGAAGCCGACATTTTCCCGGTAGAGGAGAAGCCGCCAGCAAACGGCTACGATTTGGTTGCCGTAGGTTTTTGGGTGGACCGGGGCATGGCAGATAAAAAAGCGCAGGAGTACATAACCGGCCTCTGCAATCAGAAGGTGGCCCTGTTCGCAACCCTGGGAGCGTACCCGGATTCAGAGCATGCCCGGCAGAGTATGGCCAATGCCGTCGCGCTTATAGATGACAGTAATAAGTTTATTGGTAGTTTTATCTGTCAGGGAAAAATTGACCCGAAGCTGGTGGAGCAATTTAAAAAGCTGCCTGAAGGTCACCCGCACGCGATAACCCCGGAACGCGCCGCCCGGCATCAGGAAGCGGCCAAGCACCCGGATGAAAACGATCTGGTCAACGCCAAAAGGGTATTTGCCGAATTCAGGCAGAATTTGCACGCAGGTGGTCTATGAGAAAGGCGCTCTATACCGGCCAGGGCAGAGGCGGCAGTTTACAGGCCATACTTGCTGTTATGGAACCGGAGTTGTATTCGCTGGTAGTTGGCTGCCAGACCGATCAGCCGCTCTACGAGGCGTTTCCGGCCAAACGTGTTCTCCACGGTGATATCCGGGGCGCCATGCTGGCAAAGGGGGAGTGGGTCCGCCGCTGGCAGTCGGTTTTACAACAGCCGGGGCTAAAAGAAAAACGCGCAGCCTATATTCATATCCCTTTTTGCCAAAGTAAATGCCTGTATTGCGGTTTCTTTCAAAATTATAGCCAGCTGGAACTGGAGAATGCCTATATTGACCGGCTGATTGCCGAACTCAAGCTGGGTGCCGGCAGTTCCTACCTGGCAGTTCCGGTTAATGCTGTATTTATCGGCGGGGGGACACCCAGTTCTCTTTCACCGGCTAACGCCGGTCGGCTGCTAAAAGCCATTCGTACTTATTTGCCGCTAACTAATGACTGTGAACTGACCTGGGAAAGCCGGGTCCATGACCTGGTGCCGGCTAAGATGGAGAGCTGGCTGGAAAATGGCGTCAACCGGGTATCGATTGGTGTACAATCTTTTAATACCAAAGTGCGGCAGGCCGCCGGCCGCCTGGATGACAGGGAAGACATACTGGAGCGGTTAGCGGCTTTATCAGGCTATAATCAGGCAACCGTGATCATTGATTTGATTTACGGGCTGCCGTACCAGACGCACCAGGTGTGGCTGGACGACATTGCGCTCTTAAAAACGGCGGCGGTGGACGGCTGGGATCTGTATCAACTGAATGTTTACGAAAACAGCGCACTAAAGAAAGAAATGGATGCCGGGCGCTTGCCCGCCGCAGCCAACGTCCGGGAAAAGGCGGAACTGTTTGCTGCAGCCCACCACGTACTGTCGGGGTGGCCTGTTGCTCAAATCAGCGTTTGTCACTGGGCAAAAACCAGCCGTGAGCGAAACATGTATAATATCATGGCCCAGCAAGGCCATACCATGCTTCCCTTTGGCGCCGGGGCGGGAGGGAAAGCCGGCGATTTTTCGATTATGCAGGAACGGGATGTAAAACGATATATGCAGCGCATCGACAGCGGGGAAAAACCCATTATTATGATGACGGCATCGCCGGCGTCGGCCAATTTGCATGATGCGGTTAAAAATCAAATTAAACTCGGTTATCTTGATATTAACCAGCTTGCGGCTGAATTTGATCCCCGCATCGGCGAACTGGAGGCGCTGCTGGCCTTGTGGGAGAAGAACGGTTTGGTAACCCGGGAAAGCGGAATTGTCCGCCTGACGGTTGCCGGACAATTCTGGTATGTGAATCTGATGCAATCTGTACTGGAATGTATCAATGCTCTCTTGCATGGCGTCTGGTCCTGGGAGATGCAACAAGGGGTGGTTCCGGGATAAAGCCAGGGAATAATAATTATTTAATTGACAATGATTATCATTATCATGTATACTAAGTAATGATAACGGCATCGACCAGATAATTGCAAATTAAGAGAGAGCCTAGAGCTCCGTTGCTAGCAAGTGAAGCACGGGGTTTTTGTATTTTCTAGGGATAGCCGCTTTTGCAAGAACAGGCTGAGTAAGGAGGTGTTGCGGATGGTTCATAAGTTAATCGGCGGTTTTATCATATTCTTTTTGCTTGTCGGCAGCCTCCTGGTATTTAACCAGGAAAGCAAGGGGGCGCTTAAGTCCGGCTCTTATATGACTGTGATCGACGGCGCCGGACGCCGGGTTGCTGTTCCAGAGCAGCCGCAGCGGGTCGTGGCTCTTAATGCCTCTAACATTGATTTGTATCTTGGGGCCGGCGGTAAACTTACCGGCCGGGCGGCAACCAATACGTTACCACCCGTTGTACGGGCGGCTGTAAAAGATGTGCCGACGGTCGGTTTGCCGCCGAACCCGAATCTGGAGCAGTTGGTTGCTTTGAAGCCGGATCTGGTGCTGGCGGCCAATATTCCTTTCCACCATGTGCTGGTGCCTGTTCTGGAAAAGGCAGGCATCCCCATTCTCCTGCAAACGCTGGACAGTTACCAACAGGTTTTGGATACGCTGGCGTTTTACGGAGAACTTACCGGGCAGCCGGACAAAGCGGCTGCCGAGATTGCGCGGATTGAAAACCGGTATAAGGCTGCTACTGTAAGCGCTAACGGCAAACCCGCGCCCCGGGTGCTCATTTTGTGGGGAACAACGGAAAGTTTTAATATGGGGCTGTCATCCAGTTTCGCCGGTGATTTGGTGAAACGACTGGGCGGCGTCAATGTTGCCGAAGCGGCTGAACATACCGCTGCGGCGGGCGGGTATGCGCCGCTAAGCCTGGAGTTTGTGGTCAAAGCCAGGCCGGAGGTCATTCTGTTTATTACGCACAGCTCTGACGAAAAGGTGGAGACCAAGTTCCGCAGCGAACTGGCCAGACAGCCTGCGTGGCAAGGCATCGAAGCAGTACGGCAAAACCGGGTGTATAAGCTGCCGTATCATTTATTTGCGGTAAATCCCGGTACGCAGGTTGGCGAAGCGGTTGCCGTGCTGGCCGGATTGTTATATCCGGACAGCCGGGAGTGAGACGGTTCAGGAGGGTTGAGACTGCAAAGGAGTGGGGCAATATGATAGGTAATTTAAAGTGGTTTTAAAATAGACTGAGAGGAGACTGTCAAAGTGAAAAGAAGTAAGTATCCGAAATTAAGAAAAGTTGCGCTAGTAAGCCTCGGTCTCATTTCGGCGCTGAGTTTGCCGGTACAGGCCGAAGAGGTCTTTGAACTTGACGAAATCGTGGTTACCGCTACCCGTACCGAGCAGAGTGTGAAGGAAACGCCGGCCAGCGTGCAAGTCATCTCCCGGAAAAATATCGAGACTATGGGGGCACAGAGTGTTGT
This sequence comes from Sporomusa sp. 246TCP1, assembly GCF_057319775.1. Classification (NCBI taxonomy): domain Bacteria; kingdom Bacillati; phylum Bacillota; class Negativicutes; order Selenomonadales; family Sporomusaceae; genus Sporomusa; species Sporomusa sp. 246TCP1. The sequence goes on from NZ_CM170492.1 coordinate 5,219,531, forward strand.
TGCAGCGTTAAAGCTGGCCCTGAATCTGAATCTTAGCGAGGCCGGCATGACCGGCAATCAGGTCAGCCTGCGCGGGATGAATACCAATCAGTCACTGATTTTGATCGACGGACGGCGGCTGGCCGGCGAGGATACCGGCACGACGGCCAATGTATATGAATTGAACCGTATCAACATTAATAATGTCGAGCGGATTGAGATCGTGCGGGGGCCGGTCAGTTCGCTCTATGGCTCCGATGCGTTGGGCGGCGTTATCAATATTATTATGCGGAAGCCGGAAAAGCAGCAAAGCATTATCGGCCTTGCGAACAGCAGTCGGCAGCAGAATGCATCCTATCATTTCGATATGGGCAAGCAGGGCAAATGGGCCTGGTCCCTGGATACCCTTTTTACCGATATTAAAGAAGTAAATCGCTCCGACAGTACTAATATGTATGGGCCTCGCCAGTTCTACAATATCAGCGGGACCTATGATCTGGCCGCAGACAAGAAGCTGGATGTATTTTATGAACGGATGAGCGAACATCTGAAATCCGACTTTAGCGACGACAACAGCCGTGACTATTACGACAATACAAGAAATTCGTACGGGGTAACCCTGCGGGGACAGAACGACCGGGGCAATTATGAATTGCGAACATACTATAATGAGCTGGAAAAAAATAATGATACCGTGCTGGCATCCGGTACCTACAGCGATTTTGACCGAGCCAAGTATAATACCTGGGTTATTGACGGGAAAAATACAACCAGGTTAAATGATAAGCATGTACTGACTTATGGCGGTGAATACCGCTCCAACGAATATCGGGGCACCCGGCTGGAAGATAACGGGGACGCTGCTTCGGTCATAACCGAGCACGGCATCAGTAAAGCAATATCGGAAAAAAGGGTGGAGTATCAGGCTGCTTACGTTCAGGACGAGTGGAAGCTGAGCGATAAACTGCTGCTCATTCCTTCACTGCGGTATGATGACAGCGACAAATTTGAGGATAGTTTAAGCCCGAAGCTGGGAATGACCTATAAGGTCGCCAGCAATTTCCGGCTGAAGACAAATTTCGGCAAAGGGTTTAAAGCGCCCAGCATCAGCGAGTTATATATGAAAATGACCCACCGGCCTATCCCGGCGATGACGGTAATTGTTTCTGGCAATCCGAATTTAAAACCGGAAAAATCAACGAGCTATGACATTAGTCTGGAAGGGGAAAGCGGCGCTAACTTTGGGAAAGTGACTTATTTTGACAATGATGTTAATGATCTCATTGATACACAGACTACGCGGGCGGGAATGGTCTACACCTCCAAGTATGTAAATGTCGATAAGGCGAAGATTAAAGGGTGGGAGTTGGAAGGCGGACGGCATCTTTCGGACCGGTTTACCTTGAAAACGGCCTATACACATTTGGATGCCCGCAATGCAAAAACCAATGAGTTTTTAGACAGCCGGGCCAAGAACCGGTATTCTGTCCAATTGCATTACGACGATTCGCAAAATTCCGGGGTGAGCAGCATCCTCTGGCAGGAGTGGGTGCGTGATTACCGCTACAGCGATGTCGACTATAGTTATAATACATTGAATTTTACAATCAATAAAAAATGGAACGAGTGCTATAGCACCTACTTTGGCGTTGATAATATTCTGGACAAGAAAATTGATGAGCTTGTCTTGGAAGGACGTCTGTGGCGGTTTGGCATGAATTATACATTCTAATGATATGAAAATTTTACTTAAATCGTTTTGTCTGCTGGGTATTCTTTTCCTGCTGTTTTCAGGCAGCTTAGCGCGGGCCAACGAGCCGGAGCCTGTTCTTTTGTATGATACTGTCTCTGGGCGTCAGGTATCGCTTGCCGAACTGGGGGAACGTCTTGCCGGCTATGATGTTGTACTGTTTGGCGAATATCATGATGATAACCGGCTCCACCACCTGGAAGCGGCGGTATTGGCTTCGGCTTGCGCCCGGAATCCGCAGATGACTGTTTCCCTGGAGATGTTCGAACAGGATATCCAGCCGGAACTTGACCGTTACCTGGCCGGCGAGATTACTGAAACTGCTTTTCTGGTTAGCGCGCGTCCCTGGAACAACTATTCAAGTGCTTACCGGCCGTTGGTTGAACTGGCGAAAGAGAAGGGGTTGGGAGTTATTGCCGCCAATATTCCGCGCAGCGTGGCCGCACAGTATGCCAGACAGGGTTCGCTGGACGGCGTTTCTGAATCAATGCGGCCATATTTGCCGGCTGTTCACCTTTATCCGGACGGTGAATACAAGCAACGCTTTTTTACCCAGCTGCAGGCGATGCCGGCCAAAAACAGCGGGATGAAAGTGGCGCCGGAAAAGATGGAAGCTTTTTACCGGGCCCAGTGCCTAAAAGACGATGCCATGGTGGAAAGCATCGTCAGGTACTGCCGGCAGAATCCGGGCAGGAAGGTTATTCATTATCAGGGCGATTTTCACAGCCGCTTCCGCCTGGGGGTTGCTGAAAAACTGCAGGCACTCGAACCGGCATTAAAAATCCTGGTTATCGCACCTGCCTATGTCGATGAGTTTACTGATTTGCCGGTTAAGGTCAAGCGCTTGCAGGCAGACGGTGATATCATAGCTTTCTTGCCGTCTCCACCAGATAAAATATAAGTTTAAAAAGTCGTATTTGTTGTCAGATACGGCTTTTTGGCTATATATCAAAGGACATACTCTAGTTCTATCCGTTTTTAAACCGGATTTTTTGTTTATCCGTTCCCTTTTCCCATTTTCCCCCGGCAGTGATCGTGCTATCATAAATTTGACACTCAGGTAATTTCGGAGGTTGGCCTGAGACAGGAAACTGGAACAAGCCATATAAACAAGGCGTGTAGAGGAAGAAAATAAACTTATGGATGGGGGCATATGAACTGATGGAATGGTTAGCTTCATTTTTTCCTGTGGTTCAGGCTGTGTTTGCAACTCTATTTACGTGGGGGGTAACCGCTTTAGGAGCCGGGTTGGTTTTTTTCTTTAAATCAATTAACAAAACAGTATTAAATGGCATGCTTGGATTTGCTGCCGGAGTTATGATTGCAGCAAGCTTTTGGTCTCTGCTGGCTCCTGCTATTGAAATGGCCGAGGATTTGGGACAATTGGCCTGGCTTACCGCTGCAGTCGGTTTTTTAGCGGGTGGTGCTTTTTTATGGGCTGTGGATGTGACTTTACCGCATTTGCACATGGGGCTTGAGCGGGATCAGGCAGAAGGGATAAAGACAGGATGGCAGCGAAGCGTACTTTTGGTGCTGGCAATTACTCTTCATAATATACCGGAAGGTTTGGCCGTGGGCGTTGCTTTTGGCGCTGCCGCATTTGATTTACCCTCAGCTTCACTGGCGGGCGCTACTGCACTGGCCCTTGGAATTGGCCTGCAAAATTTTCCGGAAGGTGCTGCTGTCTCGATTCCACTGCGAAGAGAGGGCTTTAGCCGGACAAAAGCCTTTTTATACGGACAGGCGTCAGGTATTGTTGAGCCGATTGCCGGTTTTTTGGGCGCATTCGCAGTTATTTCAATGCGGTCAATTTTGCCATATGCATTGGCTTTTGCTGCCGGCGCAATGATTTATGTTGTTGTAGAAGAATTAATTCCTGAAGCACAAAATAACGCAGGCGGGAATTCTACCAATGTGGCGACGATTGGATGTATGGTGGGATTTGCCGTTATGATGATTTTGGATGTTGCGTTGGGGTGATAGGTCAGGAAGTATATTCCTGCCTTTTAGCTAAGCGGGAGTTTACTTACATTAAGTATTAGATCTGACAGGTGATTTAAGAGTACCATTGGAATATATCTCACAATTCAATCTCTACCATACTTTCTGGCGCGGAGTTTATCTTGTTAACAAGGTTACCCCATTCAGCATGCGAAAGAAATGCCTGGCCAGGGTCCACAACGTAAGCCGGTACCCGGAAATTAACTGTGTTTCCAAAGCTGGCCACAGATAAGACCCCGCCATAGGCAGCAAGAGTAATGCGATCAAAATCAATGATAGGAAGAGCTTGGTTCAAGAAAAAACGTTTATTGATTACTACTTTCAATGGTATGACCTCCTTTTAAATCAACACGCTACTAACTGCCGGCGTTTACTTTTTTATGATAATATTAGATAATAAGGAATACTATAGACTATCGGTATTATCAGTATAGGAGGCCAGTAGGGACTCGCTAATTCCCAGCGCTGTATTCTTTGCTGTACAATGATAGAAAAGTGAAAACGAAGGGCGTTGGTAGTGTGGAGTGTGGTTGTGTGCTTCAAGGTAAGAGAGTTTGTCTTAGGACAGTACGCGAATCTGATCTTGAGTTAATTTATAGATTGATGACTGATGTATCGCAAAAGGGTGAATATTGGTTAATTGATATTCCGGCCGAACCGGCATTTCGACGAGGATTTGCCGATAGAGGTTTTTGGCATGAACACTTTGGCCGATTGCTTATTACTGATCATCAAGATGAGGGGAGAGTTGTCGGCGAAATTATCTATTATCGCAATGCCGATTACCGGGCTGGTTATGAGGTTGGGTACCAGATTTTCCGGCGCGCTGACAGAGGAAAAGGCTATATGTCTGAGGCTTTGTCGTTGTTTTCCGCGTTTTTATTTGAGTCTAAACCTATTCCCCGGCTACAACTTACGGTAGTTGTTGGTAATGAATCCAGCCGCAAGGTGGCCGAAAAATGCGGTTACCGTTATGAGGGGACGCTGCGTAAGGCGGCTTTTCTCGCAGGTAAGTATGTTGATCTTGAACTCTTTGGGCTGCTCCCGGACGAATGTCCGCCGCTGCGGTTATAAGGTATGAGTTGGCATTAAATGTATGCTAAGGGTGCTGCGTCAGCCGTACTTGGCAAAGCTGGAATACTATGTGGCCGTTTTGTGAAATACTACTTGTAAAAAGGAGTGGTGTTCATGGATGCGAGTCGTGCCGAACAAATTATGAAATCATCAGATATTATTGGTGTGATGTACCGTAATAATTATGTCTGGATTGAAGATGTTGATAAAGGCCGGAATACGGCGCATGTAACCTACCTGGAAGAGCATAATACGATCCATGTCGGGATTGACCAGCTTGAGGAAACAGGACCGATAAAACAATTGCACTAAAAAGAAGCTGTAGCAGTAGAAGTTTGCTAATGAGCAGGAATTGGGCTTCTATTTGTAGTATTCTAAGTAACAAGCTAACCGCCATATGCTGGCGGTTTTATTTATAGGCAGGTGATAACATTGCTTGATAAGCAGTTAGTCCAAGAAGCGGTAAAACAGCGCTGGTTGCTGGCTGTTGTTACTATTCTTGGCGCCGGCGGTGGGGTACTGGTGGTTAGTCAGGCCTATTATCTTACGCAGGTCATTGATCAGATATTTTTAGGTAAACAGGAGTTAGGCGTTGTTGCGCCTGTTTTATGGTTGCTGGCAGGTTTGGCGCTATTGCGGGCAATCGTTGTGTATGGCGAAGGGGTATTATCTTTTTTGCTGGCAGCAGAGATAAAAACAGCTCTCAGGCAGCGTCTGGTCAGTCATGTATTGGCGTTGGGGCCGGTGACAATGGCGCAGCAGCCTGCAGGCGAATTGATCAATATTATCAGTGAGGGTGTAGAAAACCTTGACGCGTATTTTTCAAAATATTTACCACAGCTGTTAAAGGCGGTTATTATTCCCGTATTTATTCTAATGGTGGTGGGGCCTCTTGATAGTACTACCGCTGTTATTATGGTTGTGACTGCGCCCTTAATTCCAGTTTTCATGATTCTGATTGGCAAGCTGGCAGAGAAGCGGAATCGCAGACAATGGGAGACGCTCAATAATCTGAGTGCACATTTTTTAGACGTCCTGGCGGGATTAACTACACTAAAGCTGTTTGGCCGGAGCCGGGAACAGCTGGCAATCATTGCCCGGGTCAGTAATGAGTTTCGTGATACTACCATGGAAGTGCTCAAGGTAGCTTTTCTATCAGCTTTGTCTCTGGAATTATTAGCTACCATTAGCACTGCTTTGGTAGCGGTGACTGTTGGTCTCCGCCTCTTATATGGGGAGGTTACCTTTGCGCAAGCTTTGTTTGTGCTGCTATTAGCGCCTGAATATTATTTGCCGCTGCGCATACTAGGCAGTCAGTTTCACGCCGGCATGGACGGGAAAGCGGCAGCGGCTGATATTTTCGGGTTACTGGCACTGCAAGGGCCGGTAATGGCAAGTGGTGCAGTACCTTTGGCGCGGCAGCAACAGATTGGACTGGAATTCAGGGAGGTTTATGCTGAGTATCAACAAGGGGAGCGGCCTGCTTTGGCGGGGGTCTCTTTTACGCTAAAGGCCGGTCAGCACTTGGCTGTCGTGGGACCAAGCGGGGCGGGTAAAAGTACGCTGGCAGCCTTGCTGCTAAATTTCCTGGCGCCGAAGGCTGGGGAAATTTTGGTAAATGGCCTGGTGTTGCGTACGTTATGTGCGAGTGACTGGTTGCAGCAGGTGGCCTTTGTCCCTCAGCGACCGCATTTATTTCAAGGCTCGGCAGCTGACAATATTCGGCTGGCACGACCGGACGCATCGCTTGCTGAGGTAGTAGCAGCTGCCAAAGCGGCAGGGGCGCATGACTTTATTATGCGTTTGCCCAGTGGTTATGATACATTGGTAGGCGAAGGCGGCCAGGGAATAAGCGGTGGTGAGCGCCAACGTATGGCGATTGCCAGGGCTTTTTTGCAGAATGCGCCGCTGGTTATCTTAGATGAAGCGGCCAAAGGCCTTGATGTCAAATCCCAGGTCGCTTTGGATACGGCGTTCTCAAGACTGCTTGCCGGGCGGACAGCGATTATTATTGCGCACCGGATAACCACTGTGTGCCAGGCAGATAAGATTATGGTCTTGAATGCGGGACAGATTGCCGAGACTGGAACGCATGCAGAGTTACTGGAGAAAAACGGAATATACAGTCGGTTAGTGGCAGCTTCTCAATCCAGGGAGGTGGCGATATGACTAAGCTGCTGGCAGGCAAGCGGGAGACTATCATCATGGCTGCTGCAGCCTGTATCCTTGGTAGTTTTACGATTTATGCCAATGTTGGATTGTTAGCGGCTTCGGCCTGGTTAATCTCAGCCGCTGCGCTACATCCGTCGGTAACTGAATTAGCGGTAGCTATTGTAGGGGTGCGGTTCTTTGGATTGGCGCGGGCTATTTGCCGCTATGGGGAGAGGTATGTAAGCCATGAGGTTACCTTCCGCTTGTTGGCTGAAATCAGGATCTGGCTGTATAGCCGGATTGAGCCGCTGGCACCAAGTGGGTTGGCCCGATTTGCCACAGGCGATATTTTTAGCCGCTTGGTAGCTGATGTGGAGACCTTGAAGTTCTTTTATTTGCGAGGCGTGTTTCCGGTAGTGATTGTCGTGTTAGTGGTTATAGCGACGATGGTGTTAGTAGCGTGGCTGGCACCCTGGCTGGCGTGGGCGGTGCTTGGTTTGATTGTCCTGACAGGGTTTATTTTGCCGATACTCCTTCATTGGCTGGGGTATAAGGCCGGTCAAATAGTTGTTGCCGCCAGAGCCGGCTTTAACGAGGTATTAGCTGACAGTATTGACGGCCTTACCGAATTGGCAGCTATGGGGCAGGCCAAAGCACAGGCAGGCAAGGTTGCTGCGGCCGCCGCAACCTTGCGGTCTGGCCAAAAAAAAGCCAATGCGGTGATGGCATTGGCTGAGGCTATAGGTGGAATGGGTGTAAATCTAACTGTCCTTATTGTAATTATGCTGGCTGCACCACTTGTCGGGGCCGGGCAACTTGATGGCGTTTATCTGGCTGTTGTGGCGCTGGCGGTGCAAGCCAGCTTTGAGGCTATTTTTCCCTTGCCGGCAGTAGTCTATTATTTGCAGGAAAGTGCGGCAGCTGTGGCGCGTCTGCAAGATATTACCTGTAAAGGGGCATCTGCTCTTGCTAGAGGCGCCCGTATTGCTCCGTGCGGGCCGCTGACGCTGACGGCAGATAAGCTGTCGTTTTCTTACCGGCCGGAGCAGCCGCCGGTGTTGTCAGACATAGCCTTTAGCCTGTCGCCTGGCAAGCGACTGGCGGTGGTAGGTGCAAGTGGGGCCGGGAAAAGTACGTTGGCCGGACTTATTTTGCGGTTTTTGGATTATAATCAGGGATCGCTCTTATTAAATGGTTCTGATATTAGGGAATATGATTCTGAGGCGGTTCGCCGGCTGGTTAGCGTAGTGAGTCAGGATACCTATTTGTTTAATGCAACTATAAGGGATAATATTCTTTTGGCTAACCCGGAGGCGACGCCGGACGAGTTTGCGTCCGCCCTTGAAGGGGCTTTGCTCAGCGACTTTATCGCCCTATTGCCTCACGGTCTGGATACCCGGACAGGGCAAAACGGACTAGCTCTATCTGGTGGCGAACGCCAGCGTATTGCCCTAGCCCGGGCGTTACTCAAGACTGCGTCCATATGGCTTTTAGATGAGCCAACCGCCGGGCTTGATGCTGAAGCCGAGCAGATGGTGATGCAGCATATTTTGCAGGCAGCAGGCAGCCGTTCGGTGTTTCTGATAACGCACCGGCTGTTAGGGTTAGAGGTCATGGATGAGATCCTTGTGATTGACAATGGCAAAATCGTCGAACAGGGGACCTGGCAGCAGTTGCTGGCTGGTAGAGGCTTATTTTATCAGATGTGGACCCTGCAACAAGATACACTAAATAGTGCTTGAGGTAGCTTCCCTATTATGGTAAGGTATATAGTGGAGGCGATACTATGACAGAGCCGACCTATTCGGTGGAAAAAGAGTGTCCAGTGTGTCAACAGAAATTTAACGTTACCCGTACACGCGGCAGACAGATCCTAGTGAAACAGGACAGTGATTTTTGTTCGTACTTTCGAGATATAAATCCGTACTATTATACAATTTGGGTGTGTCCTCATTGCGGTTATGCGGCTACTGATACTTATTTTGCAGAGTTATCAGTGGCCGCTAAAGATAAGATTGCCAAATTTTTGGCAAACAGAGCGGTAAATGTAAATTACAGCGGCAACCGTACCCGTGAGCAGGCTATAGCGACGTATAAGTTAGCTATTTTTTTTGCTGAACTTACCGCGACTCCGGCCAGCAAACTGGCAGACTTGTATCTTAAGCTCAGTTGGTTGTACCGGGAAGGAGAAGATGAAGAAGACGAAAAATCCGCCCTCGCGATTGCCTGTGAACAGTATGAACAAGCGTTATTTCGCGAACGGTTGCCTATCGGTACATTGAGTGAAGCGGCGGTCAGCTATTTAATTGGTGAGTTGGCACGGCGGACTGATCAAATAGAAAAAGCCTTATTATATTTGGGTAAGGTTGTCGGCAATCCGGCAGCCAAGCTGGAACCGAGGGTATTTAAACTGGCAAGAGATGCCTGGCATGCGGCCAGAGCCACCCGGGATGGGAAAAAGGTACCGGCAGAAGCGGTGGCTGATTAACGCCACCGGACACAATACAGATAAAAGCGCTGCCGGTAGTGACCGCCAGCGCTAATTTTTTAATAGCTATTCCTAATTTTCTTACTCAATTTTATAGGCAGCGACAATTTCACCAAAATACAGGGTGTGGTAGTCGCCATCGGCATAGCAGGAGTTCTTGGTGGTTGAATCCAGGTTCGCTGGTGTCATGGTCTCTTTGTATAATACCTTACATTCCAGCTGCAGGCCGGGAGCGGCAATAACCGGGGTAGATATAGACTGGCCGGCAGCGAGGGTAAGCTTGGCAGCGGCAATTTTGTCCAGGTCACGGCCTGATTTGGAGCCGCACAGTGCCAGCGCTTCTTTCATGTCTGCCAGTGGCAGGGTAATAGTGAACTCGTTGCTTTGTTCGACAAGTTCTTTAGTATAACGTGATTGGCGTACCATAGCGGTAAATACCGGTTTACGCCACATAATGCCGACACTGCCCCAGCCAATTGTCATAGTGTTGGTTTTACCGCCATAGGCAGTTGTCATAAAGGCATTTTGGGGCATAAGTTTAGCGGTCTCGGCGGAAAATTGTTCATAGGTAAGTTGGTTTGTCATAATTGGTCCCCCTTGTTGATATCATAATGTTGGCAATAAATAGCCTTATCTTATATAAGGAATTGATAGTGGTCCTTGTGGCAGTACTGCCATATTGGCTCCAGGTTTCTTTGCTAATAGTTGGGTTATGGCACCGCACGGGTTAGCAACCGGAATAAGCTTGGCGGCTTTTACGATTTGTTCCTCAAGCGAGGAGTATAGATAACAGTCGGCTTTCTGCTGAATCATAGCCTGCGCCTGAACCTGCCACTGGTCAAATACTCTAAATTCAGGTGTGTTAATCATCGCTAACAGTTCCTGTGGCGTTGCTTTCATTGTAAGGATTTTACCATAGTTGCCATGAGCAGGTACACCGTCTGAGCATTCTGAGCAAGTTAAGATAGCACCACCTTGTTTGACGATTTGAGCGGCAGCGCTCATGCCCTTAACGGTTTGATAGAGGTTCTGGTCAAGCGGATAGCCAGAGTTGGTGGTAATTACAATGTCAAAAGGCTGGTCAACAGGAAACATGGCATGGTCTTTAACAAAAGCGCAGCCGGCACGATGAGCGCTAAGCAGTTCGCCGGCGAATACGTCCGTGATTTCTTTTTGACCGTTGAGTGTGACATTAAGCATAAAGTCTGGTTTGGCCATCAGACAGTTTTGGGTAGCTGCATCCTGGACAATATTACCATCGATGATTCCCCAGGTACTATTGCTGTGTCCAATCATTTGTGCGTTGTGAAAGTCCTGAATGGTAGATATACCGGCAATGCCGGGGCAGATACCCTTGGGGCCACCGGAGAAACCGGCAAAAAAATGGGGTTCAATAAAGCCTGTGACGATTTTAAAAGTACAGTTAACATAGGTTTTATTAAGGTAGACATCAGATCCATAGCTGTTTTTTCCCACCAGCACGAGTTCCTCAGGGTCAAAGGCATTGTGGTTAATAATACGGACAGTATCGACAACTTCCTGGCCAAGCATTTGAACAAGCTCCTGATCGGTATTGGCACGATGACTGCCTAAGCCGTTAATAATGACAAAGTTTTCTTTGGGAACATGAGCTAGTTCTTCCAAGAGCCAGGGGACAAGCTTATGATTGGGTGTGGGGCGGGTCAGGTCTGAGATGACAATGGCGATAGTATCAGATGCTGTAACTATGTCTTTGAGGGGTGGTGTTCCAAATGGTTGGCGCAAGGCTTTTTGTACAGCTGCTTTGTCAGCGTTCAGGCCGTCCAGATGCCGGGGTTCAATAATTACTGCCCGGTCAGGAACCATGATAGAGAGTGTGTCTTTCCCATAAGCCAGAGATACATGTTTCATACTGATACCTGCCTTTCGTTTGTAGGTATATATACATTTTATCCTGAATTTATTGGAACCTCAATAGTTTTGCCAATATTGACCTAAAAGAATCAAGCTATGAGGATAAAATATCTCATGATTAAGAAGTGATTTTCCCGTGTATCCTATAGCGGTACGCGGGTTTTGTTTTTATAAAAAATTTGCTTGCACTTTGGGTCAATTATGTTACAATCATATAGTACTTTTCAAAAAAAGCAGGTAAAAAGGAGCGATGATAAGTGAAATATTTTAGGTTATCCCAGGACGCTGTCAAGGCACTGGCTGATACCTACAGCACTCCCTTGTTGGTGCTGTCTTTAGAACAAATTGAATTAAATTACAAGCTACTGGCTGAGAATATGCCAGATGTTAAAATATATTACGCCATCAAGGCCAATCCGGATGAACGAATTATTCGGAAGCTTGACACGCTTGGTGGTTATTTCGACGTCGCGTCTGACGGGGAGATGCGTATGTTGAATCAGTTAGGGATTGACTCTGACCGCATGGTGTATGCTAATCCGGTGAAAACAAACAGCGGCTTGAAAGTTGCGCATGATGTTGGGGTGCATAAATTTACTTTTGACAGTGAAAGTGAAATTGAAAAAATGGCAACAGTTACTCCCGGCGGCACTGTTTTGCTGCGCATCCGGGTGGACAACCCGCATGCATTGGTTGATCTTAATAAAAAATTTGGCGTTCATCCGGATGAGGCGCTGGAGCTTTTGACCAAAGCGAAGGTGGCCGGACTTGATGTGGCCGGGTTGTGTTTCCATGTGGGCAGCCAGTCAACAAGCAGTGAAGCCTACCTTGCTGCGCTCAAAAGTTGCCGTAAACTTTTTGATGCAGCTAAAGGAGTAGGTATGCATCTTCATATTATTGACATTGGCGGTGGTTTTCCTATTCCCACGTTGACCGAAGAGCCTGATGTGGCGCAAATGGCAGCCGCTATTTATAAAGTTATTAGACAATATTTCCCTGATACTGAGATTTGGGCGGAACCAGGCCGGTATATCTGTGGTACGGCGGTTAATCTGATTACCCAGGTTATTGGCACCAAAGTGCGCAATAACCAGCAATGGTACTTCCTGGATGATGGTTTGTATGGGACTTTTTCAGGCGTTATCTTTGATCACTGGGATTTTGAACTGGAGACCTTTAAAACTGGTAAAACGATTCCGGCCACCTTTGCCGGTCCAAGCTGCGATTCGCTGGACATTATGTTCCGGGATAAACATACTGTGCCGATGGAGATTGGCGACTTGATTCTGGTGCCTAACTGCGGGGCTTATACATCGGCATCGGCAACTGTATTCAATGGCTTTGCCAAAACGCAAATTGTTGTGTGGGAAGAAGTATATAAAGCAATTCAGGCCAAGCTTGAGTTAGCTACTGCGGGTTAATGAGATAGCTGTACAGAGAAGGCAAAACCTTCAGTGAGCAGAAGGCATTGCTTTCAGGTATCATAAGAATATAATGGTAAAACAAAGAGCCACTTGCTTCTTGCTGCAGGTGGCTCTTTGTTTGGTGATTATGTGTTTTTGGGATCCATAATGGCAATATCGCCCTCTTCGCCTGTACGAATCCGTACTGCGTTGGCAACCGGGTAGACGAAAATTTTACCATCGCCCATCTTGCCTGTTTGGCAAGCTGTTTTTGCCGCGTCGATAACCCGCTCTACCGGAACTTCGCAGACCACGATTTCAACTTTAACCTTTGGTACCAAATTAACGTCATATTCTTGACCGCGATAAATTTCTTTATGTCCTTTACTAAGGCCACAGCCATATACTTGGGTAACCGTCATGCCGGCTACATTAATTTTATTCATGGCCTCTTTTAGGGTGTCTAACTTCTCCGGGCGGGTAACAATTTCAATTTTGGTTATAGGCTGCATAGTTTTCCCTCCTTAATCAAACTGACGTGAGTATTATGCATATTTACGTATCAACGGTAATATTATTTTTTAAAAATAATTACAAACTTGAATAGGCGGTTTCACCATGCTGATTCAAATCCATACCTTGTTTTTCTTCTTCATCGGTTGCTCTAAGTGGAGTAAAGAAACTAATGACTTTTAGAATAAGGAACGTAGCAACCCCGGCCCAGACAATCGTTACAAGCACACCACCAAGTTGTGGGATGAGTTGTGCTGCATTGCCATAAAACAAACCATCAGTACCGGCTTTATTTACCGTAGTAGTACAAAATACACCGGTTAAAAGAGCTCCCCATATGCCGCCAACACCGTGTAAACCGAAAGCATCAAGTGCATCGTCATAACCAAGTTTTTTCTTAGCAAATATAATCGCAATATAACAAACTGGAGCCGTTAAAATTCCTATGGCAATCGAACTTAACGTGGTAACAAAACCGCAAGATGGTGTAATACCGACCAAGCCTGCAACCGCACCGGTAACTGCGCCAAGCAAAGTAACTTTACCATGGTGTAGTTTTTCAATTAGTAACCATGTCAACATACCAGCACCTGCCGCTGTGTTGGTATTCATAATAACCAATGCACTAAATCCGTTGGCTACTGTTGCACAACCACCGCAGAAAGCGAGCCAACCGAACCACAACAACCCGCCACCTAACAACATAAACGGTACATTATGCGGACGAACGCCAGATATTCCGCGACGTTTACCAATCATAAGCGCAGCTACTAATGCGGAAATACCAGAACTAATATGGACAACCGTACCGCCAGCAAAGTCAAGTGCACCCATTGCCCCGATAAAACCACCAATTGCCCATACCATATGGCATATTGGCTCATAGACTAAGGTAATCCAAGCGATCATTAGTAAAACATAAGCGCCAAATCTCATTCTACCAGCAACTGCACCACTGATAATTGCTGGCGTAATCATGACAAACACCATCTGAAACATCGAAAACAATACATGAGGAAGATTGGGTGCATAGACAGGGCTGGGATCAACACCTACGCCATTAAAGCCCCAAAACGTTGTATCACCAAAAAATCCTCCAACTGTAGGCCCAAAAGCGATAGAATAACCAAATAGTACCCATTGCACCGAGGTTATTCCCATTAAAATAACAGACATCATCAAAATATTAATCATATTTTTGGGTCTTTCCATCCCACCATAGAAAAGACCAAGTGCAGGAGTCATAATCAAAACCATCGCAGTAGCAATAATCATAAAAGCTGTATCACCACTATTAATAGTAGCTGCCGCTTCTTCACTTGCAAAACTAACTGCGGGAAAGCTCATAAAAATCGTTATGGCTATTATTATATCTAGTATTTTCGTATTCATCTTTATAACCATTCCTTTCCTATCCATTTCATATGAGTGCACAGCACTGCAAAAAGAAATTATATTAGAAGTGAGCAACCTAGCCAATAGAATGAGCTAAAAAGAATAGAAGAAAAGACCCTGCTTTCTTCTATTCTTTTTACAGCTATTCATTAACCATTTTGCATTGATTTACTTTTAAGTTGATTAAGTAATGCGTTAAAAAGGGATAGAAAAGAAGGCCCTGCTTTTTTCTATTCTTTCTTACTGCGATATATTAATCACTCTGCATTAATCATGTTTTTAAATCGATTTACAGAATTAATTTCAATATCAAGAATTTTTGCGATTCTTGATTTTGCAATTAACCCAAATGCGGAATGTGGACGTGCATTTGGTTCGCCGATATTGAGTTCATTGCGAATATCACGCATAACTGCGCAATCACTCAAATCGCGTACGCTTACATTGAGTTTTTTTGCAACATACTCTTTTGCTTCTTTAATCCGCATTTTTTTTGCCATTTGTACTCGTGCAACG
The DNA here is from genome assembly GCF_057319775.1 of Sporomusa sp. 246TCP1. Classification (NCBI taxonomy): domain Bacteria; kingdom Bacillati; phylum Bacillota; class Negativicutes; order Selenomonadales; family Sporomusaceae; genus Sporomusa; species Sporomusa sp. 246TCP1. The sequence continues at coordinate 5,234,694 of NZ_CM170492.1, forward strand.
AGATCGCCAGCTGCTCTAATTCCACTCATGCCAGCGGATACGGCATGATTAATCGGCATTCCAAAACAATCGCCTACGCCTATCTACAATCCGTCTGCTTTTCCGATTTCTATCAATGCTTTATCCACGCGTGATCCGACATCAAGTGGTACAGAGTCTGTAATTGGCATTCCGCAGACACCCATACCAACATTAGGATGAATAGGAATTGTACTAGCTTCACTGCAAGCTTTGATAAATGTACATACTCTGGCTAGGTTCCATGGAAATGATTTACTACTGTTGGTGTTTACAGTCGGTCCAAAAATGGTTGCACCGGCTTTTTCTGCAATTTTTACTTGATTATGAGGATACATGCCTGCTAGCTTTTGGCCCTCAAATTCTAATTTACCATGCATGCCTAAAAAGAATTCACCAGCCATCCCCATTTCAATCGGAAAGTCAGGGTGCATCTGTCTGATTTGTTGGACTGCCGTAAATGCGGCTAAAGCATCTGCATCACCAGAAGCGCCTACTGTATCAAGATTTATCCCATCAGCACCAGCTTCGTACATCTTATGCGCCACAGTAACGATATCACGGACTGCCAGCTCACATGCTTTTTCTTGTGCTTCTCGAGCTTCTTGGAGTTTACCGGCAGGTAAAAGTTCTGCCCAGTTTCCAACTGGACCGTCTGGTTGTGTATAAAGACCTAGATTTGGCATCGCACCATAAAATACAGGAATAATTGAATTTAGTTGGGCGTGTTCCATTGCACACTGTTCATCATGAATAATAGTTTTTATTGGTTTATAACTGTAATCTATATGTGCAAGTTCCGCTGTATCCATACACAGAATTCTTTCATCAATCATTATTCCGGTCGTACGGTCAATTGACAAACCACAACGTACAGAAACCTTTAATGTACCCTCGTCATTTGTCATGACAACTTCATCGCCAGCATCTACACAGACATTTTTGGATGGCATTGTGCAAATATCAAATAAATGATCTTCTTCAGTCTTGGTCAATGGGTCAATTTTACCTCGTGAAACAGCGTCTTGGATACCATCTTTAATTTCCTGCCTAATTTCTTCTTTGGTCATGTAAGCGCCATAACCATCGCCATAGCGCGTAAAAATTTTAGCTTCGGTGCCCATAGTTTTTAATACCCCCATCTTTAAACATTTTATAAATGTAGCAATTCAAAAGTCTTTTTCACCGCTTCTGATGCATCTTCCGCATACGCATCAGCGCCAATACGGCTTGCCCAGCGCTGTGTGCAGGGTGCACCTCCTACCATTGTTTTAATTTTTTCTTTTAAGCCATGCTTTTTTAATTGCTCTTCAAGGTCTTTTTGATGAAGAATGGTTGTTGTTAAAAGAGCACTTGTTCCAATAATATCAGCGTTTTCCTTAACCGCAACATCGATAAGTTTACTTACCGGCACATCACGACCAAGGTCGATTACTTGAAATCCTTGGCTCTTAATTAGCGAGGCTACAATTCCTTTGCCAATATCATGAATATCGCCTTCTACTGTTGCTAGTACAATTTTTCCTTGTCGCATTGCTTTTTTGCCGGAGGCTAAAGCTTGCTCATCATAGTATTTTGCTACGATTTGCATAACCTCAGCAGCTACAACTAATTCTGGTAGTGACACTTCACCGCTGCTGAAAAGATCACCTAAATTCCGCATGCTTGCACCAAATCCATTTGCTAAAATGTCTGCATAATCCAGGCCTTCGACTAAAGAACGTTTGGCAATTTCCAGAGCTCTGTCTTCATCATACTCTGTAATTGCATCAAAAGCCTCTTTGAGAATCTGTTCTCTTCCCACTCACTTAACCTCCTAAAATTTGGTAATTTCTTTTTATATCGTTACATTGGATCCTTGTAGTTTATTTGAAATTTGCAGGATCCATAATGGCGATATCTCCTTCTTCGCCTGTCCGAATTCGTACTGCATTGGTAACGGGGTATACAAAGATCTTGCCATCGCCCATTTTCCCTGTCCGGCAGGCTGTTTTTGCCGCTTCGATAACCCGTTCCACCGGAACTTCGCAAACCACAATTTCAACTTTAACCTTTGGCAGCAAATTGACCGTGTATTCTTGACCACGGTAAACTTCTTTGTGTCCTTTGCTGAGGCCGCAGCCATATACTTGCGTGACAGTCATGCCGGTAACATTAATTTTGTTCATGGCCTCTTTGAGTGCGTCCAGTTTTTCCGGACGAGTGATAATATCAACTTTGGATATTGGATTCATAATTTTCCCTCCTATTGTACTGGGCACGAAGGTTACGCCAGTGTAGTTTCTTTAACAGTTACTTCGTTACTGGAGATACTGGTTACCGGGATATTGAGCGGAGAACCTGTCATGAGATCTTGATAGGCGTAACCGCGTTCGCCGTGCTCGGTAATATCCATTCCTTGAATTTGTTGTTCATTGTCGGCTTTGATTTGCATGACTAAGCCGATGGCTTTGACAATAAGGAAGGTCATGACGGCAGCGAATATCCAGCTTGTACCTACGCCGGCAAGTTGTTTGAGAACCTGGGCGGCATTTCCATAGAATAAGCCATCGGCTCCTGCCGGATTGACTGCCGAGGAGGCAAAGAAGCCGGTAGCAATAGCGCCAAAGGTACCGCCTACACCATGCACTCCAAACGCATCTAAAGAGTCATCATAGCCTAATTTATTTTTGGCTATGGCTACAGCAAAGAAGCAAACTACACCACCGCCGAGCCCCATAATAATGGCAGACGGTACAGTAACAAAGCCAGCTGCCGGAGTGATAGCTACGAGACCGGCAATACAACCGGAAGCTGCACCGAGCAGGGTCGGTTTGCCATGATAAAGCCACTCAGCGACTACCCAGGAAACGGTAGCTGCAGAGGCGGCAACGTGAGTTGTAACGAAAGCAACAGTTGCCAGTCCGTTGGCACCAAGAGCACTGCCGGCATTAAATCCAAACCAGCCAAACCACAGCAAGGCGGCTCCTAAAACGGTCATAGGTAAATGATGGGGAGCCATTACTTCGCTGCCATAGCCCTTGCGTTTACCAACCATCAAGGCAAACACCAGGCCAGATACACCGGAGATAATGTGTACTACAGTACCGCCGGCGAAGTCAAGTACACCATATTCGCGCAACCAGCCACCGACACCCCAAACCCAGTGAGCTACAGGATCATAGACAAGCGTAGCCCAAAGTACTACAAAGGCCACGAACGCAGGAAATTTAACCCTTCCGGCAACAGAACCGGAAATAATTGCCGGAGTAATGATTGCAAATACACCTTGGAAAATCATGAAAGCTAGTTGTGGAATTGTAGCAGCGTAGTCGGGGTTAGGATCGGTGCCAACACTACTTAATCCAATCCAATCCAGACTGCCAAGTAGATGATTGATGTCCGGACCAAAGGCGAGCGAATAGCCCCAGAGAACCCATTGAACTGAAATTACACCAAGGCAAATAAAACTTTGCATTATAATACTCAATACATTCTTTGTCCGGACCATTCCTCCGTAGAAGAGTGCTAAGGCTGGAGTCATTAACATTACAAGCGCTGCGCTAATCAATACAAAAGTTGTATCGCCGGTATCAATTTTTGGTGGTTCAACAGGCGTTGCCGAAGCGTCACCTTCAGCGGCTAAAACTATTGGGGTGAAGAGCATTGTTAAAACCAGAAGTATACCCAAAAATGTGAATAATTTTTTCATATAGAATTCTCCCTCCTTAATTGTTGTAGAAAAGTATTAATTATGTGATTTTCTACGACTAAATCAAATATTTTTGTAAAACACAAATGATATCTGATGTATCATGATGTAGGATTATTATCATGGTAAGCACCTCCCTATATAAAATAGTAAAAATAGAACGTCCTGGAGAAAAAAACTCCAGGACGCCATTGTCCAGATGAAGAATAGCAATATAAAAAGGCGCTTAAGGAGGTTTTTGTTTCAAGAAACCTGAATTAAGCGCCTTTGCTTACTGAAAAACGTAATTACATCTATTAAATTTTTACCGTTATTTAATATCTGGTATATGAGATAATATTGGATATTATTTATGAATTATTCGAATCATACAGGTATAACGGTAATTAATTACTTGTTTTTTATGAAATGAATTATATCATCTTTATTTTCTAAATGCAATAGGTCTTGAATAAAAGTTTTCTAACAATAAATAACGATACTAATTTTTTTGAAAATGAAAAATATTTTCTTATTCTTTGTAGCCATTGACAGTAGTGGCTGTAATTTGTTATTATCAATCTATAGATGTTGGATTCGAGAATAATTTTAATAATTTATAGAACAAAGACGTTCTGCTGAGTATTAATTCGCAGAACGTTTTTTATATTTTTTTAATTATCATTTGGCTATGATATGAAGGGAACTAATGAATGGGGGCTTTATCTCATGCGTCCGGATAGAATTATAAAGAAGCTGAAAAAGTCGGTAGAAGAAATGGAGATAGTGTTGGTGGAGAAGGCTGCTAGGGAAGCTGTTGCCGCCGGAACTGATCCTGTTGTTGCAATTAATGAGGGTTTAGCCAGGGGGATGAGAACAGTAAGTGACTTGTTTGATGAAGGAGAGGCCTTTGTTCCGCACTTATTAGTTGCTGCTGAAGCCTTTGAAGCAGGAGTTGCAATTTTGACAGACTCAATGACTGCAGAGAACAAATTGCGGGCAGTGCAAGGTAAGGTATTAATTTTTACTGTGCAGGGCGATATTCACGATATTGGTAAGAATATTGTTAAGACTATGCTGCAGGCTAGCGGGTTTCAGGTTGTTGATCTAGGCAGAGATGTAGCTATTGAGGAGGCTATCGACAAAGCTAAAGAGTATGAGGTAGACATCATTGTGGCGGCGGCGCTTATGCGGACTACTATGCCGGCTCAGCGTGAGCTTATTCAAGCTCTTGACGAAGCAGGCATACGTGGACGGTTTAAATGTATGTTTGGAGGTTCGCCGGTATCTGCTGACTGGGTACAGAAAATTGGTGGTGACGCCTATGCCGAAACAGCTACTGATGCTGTAGTCAAAGCCAAGTTATTAATGGCTGATATTCGGGTAGCAGGTGGTTTGGCTGACGGTTACCCAGACGGGACTTGACAAATTTAGAAGAAACTGATATTATACGCCTGCATAGAGGTACGGTTGTGTTTTGCGTTCGCAGCGTGCAGTTTATCGGGAACAGCCCAAAGGAAGGTTGAGTTTATGCCTAGGGTAGCGGTCAAAATTGAATTAACAGATGAGGAAAGGGCCGAATTGGATAAGAATGTAAAAGGTCATAAGGTTGAGAAACGCCTTTATATTCGGTCAAGAATTATTCTTTTGGCGGCAGAAGGCAAGGAATGTATCGAGATTGCGGAAATGCTGGGCGTCTCGGAAAAAACCTGCCGTAAGTGGCGAAACAGGTTTGCTGAAAAGCGGCTTGATGGTATTTTTGATTTAGAAAGAAGCGGTGCGCCGGATACGTTTACGGAAGAAGAGCGCCTGGAAATTATCCGTTTGGCCTGCAGTCAGCCGGAAGAGATCAAGAATTGGACGCTGGCTTATCTGACAGAGGCGGCAAAAGAAAGAATCGGCCATTCCATTTCTATTGAAACTGTGCGGCAAATTTTGAAATCCGCAGATAGAAAAGCGGTGGTTGTTCCGCCTAACCAGCATAATATGTATATTAAAACTACCCCTGTGTCGGCCAACAAATAGTGTAGTGTTGACGCAAATTAGCGGTAACCATATAGACAACAATATATAGAGAACTTTTAAAAAGCAATGGCGCTTGTTGAAATGAGCACCATTGCTTTTTGTTTTTCAAGTCATTGCGAGGGGTGACAAAGATGTGGTAATCCCATTTGGTGTTTCAAATAAATTGATGGCGTTATAATCTAAAGCGTAATGTTTCAAAAATATAGTTATTAAAATTAAAAAAGACTTTAAAAGGGTATTGCATTTAAAAAATGATGGTGATATAATACGAAACATAGAATATCAAGTAAATACATACCGTTATAATAATAAAAATGGTAGTTGGAATTCGATTTGTAGATGGAGTTGTCGATGGTTTAAAACGGTATTTATTTATTGGATAAATTCAAAAGAATGGAGGGGAATTTTACTCAATGAGCCAAAGTGAAATTTTAGCAAAGCTGAAAACTGCAGTTGAAGAAATGGACAGCGAGCTTTCAGAAGCAGCAGCAAAAGAGGCAATTGCAGCTGGAGTGGATCCGCTTGTTGCCATTAATGACGGATTGGCGGCAGGGATGCAGACCATGAGTGACCTTTTTGATGAAGGGGAAGCCTTCGTTCCCCAATTGGTTGTAGCTGCTGAGGCCTTTGATGCGGCGGTGGCTATTCTTAAAGAGGCCATTCCCAAAGATCAACAGGATAGTGCTTGCAAAGGGAAGGTGTTACTATTTACTGTTCAAGGCGATATTCATGACATTGGTAAAAACATTGTTAAAACAATGCTTTCGGCCAGTGGTTTTGAAGTCATTGACCTTGGCAGGGATGCAAACACCGAAGAGGTTGTCAATAAAGCTAAAGAGTATAATGTTGACATTATTGCCGGAGCAGCACTTATGACAACCACTATGCCGGCCCAGCGGGATATCATTTCTATATTAAAAGAGGAAGGTATCCGCGATAAGTTTAAGTGCATGTTTGGCGGTGCGCCAGTATCTCCTGAATGGGTTGATAAAATTGGCGGCGATGCCTATGCCGAGACAGCATCTGAAGCTGTTGCAAAAGCGAAAGCCTTAATGGCTGAAATACGGGGGTGAAGTAAATGGCAATTGCCAAAGCATTGACAGTATTTGATATTTATGAAAGAGCCAAAACTGGCCCGAAAGTAGAAGAAAAGGAATGGGATTTTAAAATCATTCCACAAACGGCTGCAAAGCTAAAGAAAAAATACGGTATTAAAATGGATAAAAAACAGATTATCCCAACCGACAAAGAGCAGATTAATAAGTTGTTCCAAGCTGGTTTGGAAATGCTGGTGGAATGCGGTATCTACTGTATTGATACTAACCGGGTAATTAAGTATACCAAAGACGAGGTGCTGACAGCCATTAAGTCTGCGCCAACCCGGGCGGTATATGGCGAGGGTAAACAGGCGGTAGTTATGACGCCGCGCAGCTATATGGATAAAAAAGCGCCGATTATTCAGGGTGGGCCGACCGGAGCTCCTTGTTCTGAAGAGCATTTCTTAGCCATTCATCAATCCTATGCTCAGGAACCGTTGGTTGATACTATCGTTGATGGTGTTCTTCAGACGATCAAGGGTTATGACCCGGTTCCCGGCAGTCCTTATGAAATAGCTGCTGTAAAATCAGAAGCTATTATGGTACGTGCAGCGCAAGACAGAGCTGGTCGCACCGGTATGGGGCTCTAGGGGAATGAAACCTCACTTTCACCCGCAGGAGTAATCGCAGCCGATTTTCCTGGCGGTATGAGGCCTTCTGACAGCCATGAAGTGTCCCAGCTAAATGAGCTGAAAATCGATGTAGGTGCATTGGTATTCACTGCTCATTATCAACTAGCTGGCAATCTTATCATGTGCGAGCAGATGCCTATCTATGGAGGTTATGCCGGTGGTCTGGAAGAGACAACCATCGTCGATGTAGCCACCACTATTAATGCCTTTGTTATGACAGGGGCGACCTGGCATTTGGACGGTCCGGTTCATGTGCGCTGGGGCATTACTACAGCCAGAGAGGCTCTTGCTGTAGCCGGTCACTGCGCCATGGCAATCGAGGCCAACACCAATTTTATGTTAGGCAACCAATACTATACACTGGCAGGTCCGTGCACCGTTATGTGCCTGTTGGAAACAGCGGCGCAAGCTATAACTGATACGGCCAGCGGCCGGGAAGTATTATCCGGGGTAGCTGCCAGCAAGGGTGTGGCTACTAACTTCACCACTGGTTTAGAAGCCAGAATGATGGCTGAAGCTGCCTGGGCGGTAGCGGGAATGGAAACTGCCAAAGTAAATGAAATTTTGGATAAATTGGTAGCTACTTATGAAAAAGACTACAAAACTGCCCCCAAGGGTAAATCGTTTGAAGAATGCTACGATGTAGTCAAACTTGTCCCTACCCAGGAATATCTGGATGTATATGATGAAGCTGTTAAGATTCTTACTGGTTTAGGTCTGGATTACTGGACAGAAAAATAAAGCTGGAGGTTCCCCCTGCAGGGAATTTCACAGCCTGTGCCGGAGAAATTCTTTCAGGGGGAAATCCCCTTATAACTGGAGGGTGGATCGTAGAGATCGCATGGACTCTAAATTCATGCAGCCGGGTGCGACTCCCGGACTCTCCGCCATTTATGGAGTGAGATTATGAAAAGTACAGTTGTTTTTCAACCGGCCGGTTGCCGGGGAATGATTTCTTGTGGGAATAGTGTGCTTACTGCCGCCAGAGAATTAGGGGTAGCTATGGAAGCGCCTTGTGGTGGCGGCGCGGTCTGCGGCAAATGTAAAGTAATAATTAATGAGATGTCAAATGTATCGCCCGTAACTGAGAAAGAGAAAAAAACCCTCAGTGCTGAGGAATTGACAAATAACTATCGCTTGGCATGCAGTACGCAAATCTACGGCGATGTTTTGGTCATTGTACCACCGGAGAGCAGTTTGCTTAACCAAGTGGTGTTGGAAACTGGAACAGTACGGCCCTTTAGTATAAACCCGGCGGTAAAAAAGTATTATGTGGAACTGAATAAGCCGACTTTAGCTGATTGCCGGGATGATTTTTCCCGTTTGAAAGCGGCCATGGAAAGTCGGTTTATTCAGATTGACAAACAAATAACAATTGACTATAAGGTTCTTGGCAGTTTACCTGATGTCTTGCGGCAAAGTGACTGGAAGGTCACGGTTACGTTATGGCAGGACAGTGAGATTGTTGCTGTTGAGCCAGGAAAGGTTGCGAAGGCGTATGGCATTGCCGTTGATGTTGGCACAACAACCATAGCCGCGTATTTGTGTGAGCTTACTACAGGCATGACGATAGCTCAGGCATCGTGCATGAACAGCCAGGTTGGTTATGGCGATGATGTACTGTCGCGAATTTCCTATTGCGTAACTAATGATGATGGTCTTGCTAAACTACAGCAATTAATTATCGCTGACATTAACACCCTTGTCAGCAATTTAAGTGACAAGGCAACGATTAACCCGGAAGATATTTTGGAAATTGTACTTGTTTTTAATACGGTCATGCATCATATTGCATTACATATTAATCCCCAATATATTGGCAGTGCCCCCTTTGCCGCTGTTATTAAGGAGGCCGTGAATGTTAAAGCCCGCGAATTGGGGATAAAAATTGCCGCAAGCGGATATATTCATTGTTTGCCACTGGAAGCCGGTTTTGTTGGTGCTGACAATGTGGCGGTACTTATCGCTGAGCAGCCACATCGTCAAAGTAAGATGAGTCTAATTGTAGATATTGGGACAAATGGCGAGATTAACTTTGGTAATAGCGAAGGTGTGTTATCTGCCTCATGTGCCACTGGCCCGGCGCTCGAAGGTGCTCAAATCAAATTTGGTATGCGGGCGGCACCGGGAGCTATTGCTAAAATCAGCATCGACTCTAAAACCAAAGAACCTGAGATTGAGGTTATTGAGTCAGTTGTAGATAATAAAACTTGTTTGCCTCGTGCCAGGGGAATATGTGGTTCAGGAATAATTGACGCTGTGGCCGAGTTATTTAAAGCAGGCATTATCAGAAAGGATGGCAGTTTCAATAAAGATATTCAGTGTTCCCGCTTGCGCAAAGGGGTTACAGGAAAATTCGAATATGTGCTGGTATGGGCGGCTGAAACTGCCATTGATCAGGATATCACCATTACTCAGAAGGATATACGCGCGGTTCAGCTTGCGAAGGCGGCACTTTATGCCGGAGCCAAGATTCTTATGCAGAAAAAGGGTGTAGCGGAAGTTGAATGTATTGCGTTAGCAGGTGCTTTTGGCAGCTATATTAACAAGGTAAATGCGTTAGTCATAGGCATGATTCCCGATTGTGACCCTGCCAGTGTAGTAGCGGTAGGAAATGCCGCCGGTGAAGGCGCAAAATTGGCTCTGTGTGACAATGAAAAACGTTCCGAAGCTCAGGAAGTTGCCCGATTTGTACAGTTTGTGGAAACCGCCGCCGAACCTAATTTTCAGGAGGAATTCCTGCAGGCGATGTATTTCCCTCATGGCCGCGACCAGTTTTTGCATATTGCCGGGATAATTGATAAGATTCCCCGTTCGTAGCTAAAGGTAACTGACAAAGTCTTGGAGGAGGCAGTAATCCATGAGTAAGCCAATTCAATTTCAATGTAAGTGGGATACTGCTGAGGTGCTGCCTGACACAATACTGCGTTCGGCTGGTATTGGCTATTATCAGGCACATACCGAGCGTCAGGCGATGGCATTGGTTGCAGAAGGCAAGCGTATAGTAGACAGTGACTCGATTTGCAGGATTCCTTTTTGTGTTACGGTAGAGGCAGAAGCCCTTGGTGCTAAAGTAGTTATACCAGAGGATAATACCGGGCCAACCATAAGGGGTTATCGCTTTACCTCAATGGAGCAATTAGCTGAATTGGATGAGATTGACTTGACTTGCGGCAGAATCAATGAGGTGCTAAGCTGTATTGCCATTTTGCGAGATAGAGGTAATGTAATTGCCGTTAATGTAGAAGGCCCATTTACCATACTTGGGCTGCTTATAGACTCGATGGAGCTGTTTAAGGGGATTTGCCTACACCGCGAGTTGTTGGTCCGAACCTTACATGTTCTGGAAAAAAGTATTGTCAAATATATAGAAGCCAGTGTAGCCCAAGGTGCAACAATTATATCTTACGCAGACCCCACTGGGGCATTAGAGTTGGTAGGTCCCAAGCTGTACAGGGAATTAAGTGGTAAAAGCTCTTATAATATTCTCAAAAAATTAGAAAACAGATTGGCTGGGGCGCTGGTTCACCTATGCGGTATAAGTTCGCTTAGTTTGGAACGTGCCGGTTTTTGCACAGCTAAGCCGGTGCCAGTGCCGGAGGCACATACCTATGGTGGCAGCTTATGCCATATAGTAGCCGAGCATAAGGATGTCAGGCTGGTAGGACATAATTGTATGAAAAGTACGCCTGTTGTTCAGAAAAATCCGGTAGTGTGGCAGATTGAACTAAAGTAGGTTGGTTGTAAGTGGAGGTGCAGAAGGTAATGGTAACTTGGACAGATATTCAAAGAAAACGCTTAACGGAATTGAATGCAACCGAGGCTCAACGGCAAATGTCGTTTGCCACAGTAAAAGATAGAAATGCAAGCTTTAAGAAACTAGAGTCTATCTTAATTAGTGTTGCTAAGCTCCGCCTGGAGCAACTTCGCACCGAAAAAAAACGACCAGCACTTAGTCTGATGGAGGCCAAGCTGGTTACAGCGCTAAATGATAACGGGTTTGTGCAGGTGACTACACCCATTATTCTTGCCAAAAGTCTGCTTGCTAAAATGACTATTGATGAAGGGCATGAATTGTTTTCTCAAGTGTTTTGGCTTGATGATAAAAAATGTCTGCGCCCGATGCTTGCTCCTAATCTGTACTATATTTCTAAAGACTTAATGCGCTTATGGGAAAAGCCTGTGCGCATTTTCGAGATAGGCTCCTGTTTTCGTAAAGAGTCACAGGGAAATAACCATTTGAATGAATTTACGATGCTCAATTTAGTCGAATGGGGCCTGCCGGAGGAAACCCGGCATCAACGACTGGCTGAACTGGCAAATCTTGTAATGCAGGCAGCCGGTATTGCTAATTACCAGCTAGAGCAAACGTCTTCGGTGGTATATGGCGATACGTTGGATGTTATGCATAACGATATTGAATTAGCTTCGGGTGCTATGGGGCCGCATTTTCTTGACGGCAAATGGGGTATCGCCAGTACCTGGGTTGGGCTTGGTTTTGGTTTAGAGCGTTTAGCTATGGTTAAAGAGGGCGGTCAAAATGTGCGCAGTATGGGGAAAAGCCTGTCCTACCTGGATGGGGTGCGACTAAATATTTGAAGGCGGTGCTTTGGTTGCCGGCTAGGGAGGATGCATTGCTATGAAACAACTAGATACTATTCTTGATAAAGCTGTTCAGCACAGCGCAATTACAACGCAAGACATGCTGTTTTTATTGCAGCTTACCCAACCTGCAGACAGGGAACAGCTGTACCGGGCCGCCAGACAACGTCGTCAGATTATTTTTGACAACAAAGTGTTCCTTTACGGTTTTGTTTATTTTTCAACTTATTGTCGCAATGACTGTACTTTTTGTTATTATCGCAAATCAAACAGTCACTGTCAGCGTTATCGCAAAACATCCCGTGAAATTGTGGATATTGCCGGTGCATTGGTGCAGTCGGGAGTCCATTTGATTGATTTGACAATGGGTGAAGATCCGCAGTATTTGTCAAACAATCAGGCTGGGCATCAACAGTTGATTGAAGTAGTAAAAATGGTCAAGCAGGCGACCAAGCTGCCGATTATGATTTCACCTGGTGTCGTTCCCCGCGAAGTGTTGCGCCGGCTGCAGCAGGCTGGAGCTGAGTGGTATGCCTGCTATCAGGAGACCCATAACCGTGAGTTGTACGGTAGATTGCGGCTTAATCAAGAATACGAGGAACGGTGGGGCATCAAAGTCTTTGCCAAAACGCTTGGTATGTTGGTTGAAGAGGGACTGCTTGTTGGTGTTGGCGACAACGCTCAGGACGCAGCTCATTCTTTGCGGGAAATGAACAAGCTTGGTGCTGATCAGGTTCGTACAATGAGTTTTGTACCGCAGCCGGGAACGCCATTGTATAAAACAACTGCAGTGAATTCGATATATGAACTCAATGTTATTGCGGTTATGCGTTTGTTGTTTCCCGACCGGTTAATACCGGCATCGCTGGATGTAGAAGGTATTCAGGGATTGAAGCAGCGTCTGGAGGCTGGCGCTAATGTAATTACTTCAATCATCCCGCCGGATGCCGGTTTAGCCGGGGTATCGCAGAGTACACTGGATATTTCGGAAGGCTACCGGACTGTCAGGGGAGTGACACCTATTTTACGGGAATGTGGTTTAGAACCAGCCACACAGCAAGAATATGCGCAGTGGCTTAACCGGCGGCTGGGATATGGGCTTAAGGAGGGCATGGTATGCGAGTAGCTGTATTAGGAGGAAAACTGCAGGGAGTCGAGGCCTGCTATCTTGCCCGGAAGGCTGGTTGGCAGGTAGCGCTTGTTGATAAAAATCCGGTAGCGCCGGCAACTAAATTATGTGATGATTTTTATTGCTTTGATCTTATGGATAATAGTAAATTAATGAATTTGTTGTCAACAGTACAATTTGTTGTACCAGCTCTGGAAGACAAGGTTGTACTTGATAACATTTACCAGTGTGCCAGACAGGTGGGCGTAAAGGTGGTTTATGATCAGCAGGCCTATGCGCTTTCTGCATCCAAGCTTGCATCTGACAAATTATTTGCCAAATTGAACGTGCCTGCACCCAAGCCCTGGCCCTTATGCGAGTTTCCAGTTACGGTAAAGCCGTCAGGTGCCAGCGGCAGTGAGGATGTGTATTTGATTAGGAATCGTCAGGAGCTGGAAGCACTGCGGCAACAGTTAGGTGGTTTTGCAGGCTGGGTGGTGCAGGAGTTTTTGGAGGGGCCTTCTTACTCCATTGAGGTTTCCGGCTGTAACGGAGAGTATCACACATTTCAAGTCACCGAGTTAGCCATGGACGAAGTGTATGATTGCAAGCGGGTTCTGGCACCAACCGTACTGTCTGCTGTTAAGGAGCAGGAGTTTTGTGAGATAGCATTAACCCTTGCCGGACAGTTACAACTAAACGGAATTATGGATGTGGAAGCCATCTACCACGACGGGCTGTTTAAAGTGCTGGAAATTGACGCCAGACTGCCTAGCCAGACGCTGACAGCAGTGTACAATTCGACGGGGATAAACGTATTGGAAGTGTTGTGGAATGGGTTCAATCCGAATAACCAAAAGAATTTGGCAAGCGTAGCCCAAGGCGTGATCTACGAACATATCAAGGTAACCCCGGAGCGGCTGGAAGTCTGTGGTGAACATATTATGGCTTCAGCTGGTCAGCTAACATTATACCAAAACTTTTTTGGCGCTACAGAGGCATTATCTAACTATAGTCCTGATAAACAGGAATGGGTGGCGACCTTGATTATTACGGCTGAGAACCGGCAGCAGGCCTGGGCGCAGCGTTGCCAGGTCATAACTACTATTATGAACCATACCCGGGTGAACCGGTATCATGACGAGGAACCGCCGGTACCTGTCAGGCAAGTGCTGCGTATCAACAAGGCTGTATAAGGAGTAACCACAGGAGGTGAGGTTTTGACAAGGCTGCGGGAAGAAGATATTTATTATGTTGGTCAGCGTTTAGAGAATTATGATTTGCAGTTATTCCAGCGTACGGGGAAGGGGTTGGCAGGTATTGCTGCCCATGCTTTGGGAAAAGTTCCTGAGGATTTTGCCGCTGTGCGACAGGGTATTTCCGTAGGGATTGTTCCGATTGCCTATGGGCAGGGCATAATCAATGGATTTTCTGAAACACTCCAGGATATTATTGAATTTTTGGGATTTTTTGCTTTTGTTACCGAATCACCCAATATTAGTGGTTTGGGCGAAGCCATAAGTCGTGGGGCTAAAATTATTTTTCTGGCAGATGATGATAAATTTGTTGCGCTCAATATAGCCAGTGGTAAGGTCAGCGACAATGGTGAGGCCACCGGGCGGGGATACGCGGCGGCACTGGCCTTGATGGCCGGTAGTGTGCAAGGTAACAAGGTGCTGGTTATTGGTGCAGGTCCGGTGGGTAGCGGGGCGGCATTCTATCTGGCACAGCAGGGGGCTCAAGTAGTAGTACATGATCCGGATTCTGAAAAGATAAGCCAACTAAGGGAACTTATACCAGGTATTCATGTAGCTCCCAAACTGGACACGGCATTAGCTGAGTGCAATTTAGTGCTTGAGGCTTCACCGGCTGAGGATACTATTATTCAACAATACATTACTGGTGCTACCCGTGTTGCCGCGCCGGGGATACCGCTGGGGTTAAACCCAAAGTGCCGCGAGCTGCTGGCTGAACATTTAGTTCACGATGTTTTAGAGATCGGAGTAGCGACTATGCTGTTTACGGCGTTAACAGAGTAATGCTAAAAGGAGGGAGTAGCTATGGCCAAGAGTGGGGTTATGCTTGTTAAAAATAATTCACCGGAAACGGCCAATAAAAAGAAAAAATACTATCGGAAGAATGTCGAATTTTTCAAGCTTATTGAGAAGATCAAGCTATGGCCGTCGCGAACAGGTATGCTCCATGGCATTAAATCCATTAAGATTACCGGGGAGATTGCGGAAATCATTACCCATTGTGACGAAAAATTTATTGTTTGGAATTCGCGTACCAGCAGGGCGGCCAGGTGGCTGCGCAATAAATGGTGTGTCTGTGCCTGCAAAAAATGCAAGATTCCGACTTGGAAGATTGAAAAGTACACAAGCACCATGATGACGCAAAAATGGGGCTCTAATCTATAAACAAAGGTCATGATGTTATAGGATAAATATTAATTTTTGGAGGATGAAATAATGAATGGCAAAGAGCGAGTATTAAAAACCCTGAGTTTTGAACCTGTTGATAGAACGCCGTGGGTTCCCTATGCTGGTGTCCAGACCGCCAATTTGATAGGCGTTGATGCCGAAACCTATTTAAAGGATGCTGATAACATTGTAAAAGGTATCATGAAGGCATATGAATTGTACCAGCCAGATGGGTTGCCAATTGTATTTGATGTGCAAATGGAGGCTGAAGCCTTAGGGTGTAAACTGAAATGGTCAAAAGATAATCCGCCAGCCGTAGATGTTCATGTGTTGGAACATAAGGAATTGTCGGAACTAACATTACCTACCGAGCAAGATGGCCGTTATCCGATTGCGTTAGAGGCCTCGCGCCGCCTGGTAGCTGAACTTGGTGATAAGGTTGCACTTTATGCACTTATTTGTGGACCATTTACCCTGGCGCTGCATTTAAAGGGAACCGACCTTTTTTCCGATATGATCAAGCGGCATGAAAAGGTCGATGAGGTAATGCAGTTTTGTACTACTGTATGTAAAGACCTGTCTCGGATGTATGCTGCAACCGGCGTTGATATCATTGCCGTTGTTGATCCCATGACTTCGCAGATTGCGCCCAAGCAATTCGACCGTTTCGTCAAGTCTTCTACGATCGAATTAAACCGCTATGTAAAATCGCTGGGCCTTAAGGTAACAAGCTTCTGCTGTGGTAATGCTACCAAGAATATTGAACTTATGTGCCAAACCGAGACTGATGGCATTGCTTTTGACGAAAACGTCAGTTTGGCCTATGCGAAAGAGATTGCCACTAAATATAAAGTATCGTATGGCGGTAATCTACCCTTAACGACTGTAATGATGTTTGGTTCGCCACTGGAAAATGTAGAGGAGGCTCGCAAAGAAATAGAGCTTGGCCAGGGCGTGGGCTATATTCTCTCCCCGGGTTGTGACATTCCGTTTGATACGCCGATAAACAACTTGGTGGCTATCTCCAACTTTATAAATGGCAAACCATCTTCATTGGAATTGCTGGAATCGGAGCAACAGTTCCATGAAGAAGACGAAGCCGTGTTTGAAGATGTTGAAATAAAGCCCGGCCAGGTGTTTATTGAGATTGTAACCCTGGATTCGGAAGGCTGTCCGCCATGCCAGTACATGTGCGAATCGGTGAAGAAGGTATTGCCTCGTTATGAAGGCCGGCTGACTTGGCGCGAATCGCTTGTGAAAACCCGGGCCGGTATCAAACGCATGGCTACCTTGGGAGTTAAGAATTTGCCTGCAATGCTGATTAATAATGAAGTAGTGTTTGATAATATTATTCCATCAGATAATGAATTAATTGAAGCCATTGAAAAACGGATTGGCTAATTATTGGATAGTTTCTACAGTGGCCTAGAGCTTGCTCTAGGCCACTGTGTTAAAACCGCAATATAATTAGGAGGCGCAGTTATGAACAGGAAACCGATAAAACTTTATTTACTCACTGGCTTTTTAGGGGCAGGCAAGACCACTTTTTTAAAACAAATTATTGCCAGTCTTGTCAATAATAAAATTGGCATTTTAATGAACGAATTTGGCAAAATCAGTGTTGATGGTGTTTTGCTCCAACAAAACGGGGTTGATATTTTGGAGATTAATAACGGTTCTGTGTTTTGCAGTTGTTTGAAAGGGGCTTTTATTGACGCGTTAATTACCTATTCAGAATTGCCAATTGAGTACTTATTTGTGGAGGCCTCGGGTATGGCTGATCCGTCAAGTATTGAGCACATACTCAATTCCATTATTGGTAAAGTAAAGGGGCAAAAGTATGACTATCAGGGAGCCATCTGCGTGGTGGATGCTCTAAATTTTTTAGATCAGGTTGATGTATTGTTGCCGATTGAAAGACAAATTGCCGCAAGTAGTTTTATTATGCTCAACAAAGTTGACTTGATAGATAACCAGGTTTTGTCAGAGGTAGAGCAAAAAATACGTAGTATTAATTCTGAGGCCGAACTCTTGAAAACTAAACATTGTGAGGGTGGTTTAGATTTTTTACAGCGAAAATTAAAGAATGTATCAGGTGCCGGCAGTGAGCAGTGTTGTAATACTCCTGCAAACAGACCTGTTGCGCATATTCTCAGTGTTGCAGGCAGCTTTGACAGAGAAAAATTTATGGGTTTTTTACAGTCTTTAGTGCCTTGGACGCTGCGAATAAAAGGGTTTTTCCTGCTAAACGATGGCTGGATGCAAGTTGATATGGTTGGTAGTCAAATAGATATTAAGCCAACAGATATAACTCGGACTGTATCAGAATTAGTTATTATTTCAGGCCAGGGGCTGCCAGCCTTACAAGAGATTTACATGAATTGGGACAAGAGCTTTGAGGTAGAGATGTCTTTAAACTAAAGGAAGATGAAATGATAATGACTTCAGAGGTACTAATTAGAAAAGCAGTAGCTGCCGATATTGACGCCATGCTTGAATTACTCAGACTACTATTCGCTATTGAGACGGACTTTGCGTTTGATAGCGATAGGCAGCGTTTAGGGTTAACGCTCTTACTGCAGGCGGAAAATACTGGCTGTATGGTGGTGGCGGAACGTGGGCAGCACGTTGTGGGCATGTGCACGGCGCAGTTGCTTGTGTCTACAGCGGAAGGCGGAATAAAAGCACTAATTGAAGATGTAGTAGTTGCTGAAAGCTGCCGGAGACAGGGAGTGGGTACACAACTGCTAATGGCAATTAAGCAGTGGGCCGCCCGCCAGGGGGCGAAACGCGTTGATTTGCTGGCCGACCGGCGTAATAACAGGGCGCTGGATTTTTATCAACGGTTAGGCTGGCTGGAGACAAAACTGGTCTGTTTGCAGAAGAAACTGTAGCTCAATCTACTTATAGCAAGTATTAATTCTTATTAATCATTACTAAGCCAATAATACAAACAATAAACCCGGAAATTTTCAGCCAATTTATTTGTTCGCCATAAATAACCATACCTATTGGTATTAAGGCTAGAGCTAACAAAATATTAGCTATTACAGAACAGGTGCTGATATCCCACCCGGCGCGAAAGGCCAAGAGGTAACCTATTTCAATGCCGAGCACCCCTAGTGCGAGTACGATTGTCGCCCAATTTATGCCACTGAAGGCTTTGACGAACCCGAAAGAGTCATCGCCGTAAAATGGAATACTTACTAGAGTTACTGTGCCTGCTATGACGTAAGTAATAAATAAGGAGGCAAACGGATTAACATCAGGATTAATTTCTTTTTGACAAATGTTATAAACAATATTTGAGATTACAATTAAACCAATGGAAGACCAATAATACATGCTACCACTCCTTGGAAAATAAAATAAAGATACCCCGTAAGTTAGACGCGGGACAAAAGGAGCTTATAACCAATAATCCCCTAAGTCTATTGGTTATAAGCTCCTTTGCTATTTAGCTGCCTTTTAAACAGTAATAATTTAATTTTTTACTAAAATAAATTATATCATTTTGGTTATAAAAAAACAACTAAACAATTCCAAGTGCTGAAATCGTAGCAAGAAGGGAAAATATGTAAGGAAGGAGAACGTCTTTCCTTACATATTTTTTTGCGAGGTGGGCATTATGCCGAAATTTACAAGAAATTTGTCCTCTAAGGTTGGCTTGCCGCCAGGTACATTGCTGCACGTCGGTGATACGCGCGCTGATAAGGCTTATATTAGTGTGGCGAATTATGATGGTATTGGTTTTACCGAAACAAAGGATGCTTTGCTGGGTGATTTGAAGAAGTTAGCCGATATGCAGGGCGTTACCTGGATACAGGTGCAGGGGCTTACTGCTAAAGCTGTTGAGGGAATTGGCCAGCAGTTTACTATCCATCCGCTGGTATTGGAAGATATACTGCACACGAATCAGCGGCCTAAGGTGGCGGACTATGGAGATTATTTATGTGTAATTGTTAAGTCGTTGACAGTAAAAGCTGAAACAGATGACTATGAGGCCGAACAGGTCAGCCTGATTCTGGGGCCAAACTATGTAATATCCTTTGTGGAAAGCCTGTTTGACGACAAGGATGTATTAGCTAGTGTTTATGAGCGTGTCAGGGGCGGGCGGGGTAAGATTTGTCGGCTGGGAGCCGATTATCTGTTTTATGCCTTACTTGATAGTATTGTAGATCATTATTTTTTAGTGTTGGAACTTTTGGGAGAGAAAATCGAGTTGCTGGAAAACCAGATTGCTAACCAGCCACGTCCCGAACTATTGCAGGAACTGCATGAACTTAAGCATGACATGCTATTTTTGCGGAAATCGGTATGGCCTGTTAGAGAGTTGGTGAGTGTACTGGAGCGGGGAGAGACGTCTCATATCAAGGAATCGACGGTTGTTTATATGCGCGATATATATGACCATGTGATTCAGGTCATCGAAACAGTGGAGATTTACCGGGATATGCTATCAGGTATGCTTGATATTTACCTATCCAGTGTCAGCAACCGTATGAGTGAGGTTATGAAAATGCTGACAATTATTTCAACTATTTTTATTCCACTTACCTTTATTGCCGGAGTTTATGGAATGAACTTTACGCATATGCCGGAACTGGAGTGGGAGTATGGTTATCCAATGATTGTATCCATTATGCTGGGTATAAGCTTGCTGATGGTGCGTTACTTTCGCAAAAAGCAGTGGTTATAGTGGGATAAAAGTCCCGGCTGGTAAGAGCTGCTTGACCTAAGTCCTAAAAAAAGATAGGAGAATCTCCTCGCTGGTTTTTGCGTTGATTTGGGTTTAAAATTTAAGTACAGAGTAAACACGCTAGCTAGTTTGCATTACTAATTTGCAGGTGGTAACTCTTGTATGAGTACTTAATTTTCCAGCATTGTACATGGCAGGAGGGATGATATGCTCAAGTATTCTAATAAAGGACTTTTAGTGATTGCAGTAGTTTTAAGTATGCTGACAACCGGGCTTGTGTATAGCTATCTGAAGAAAACGAGTGGTAATCTCCCAGCCGATACCGCAGCCGTGGTCGTAGCTAAGATGGATATTGGTGCTAAGACCAGAATTACTCCTGAGATGGTACAGGTAACTAAGGTTCCTATAGCCTACTTGCAGCCGGGTATTGTACAAGAGTCGAAAGAGGTCATTGGTATGTTGTCCAGGGAACCGATTATAGCTGGTGAGCAAATAACAGCACGTCGGCTACTTGGTGAAGGTAAGGCAGCTGGGTTTACCGGGTTGATTCCCGTGGATAAACGAGCGATAACTATCGGTGTTAATGAAGTAACTGGTGTGGCCGGATTTGTTAAAGCAGGCGATTATGTGGATGTGGTTGTCACTTTTGAAAAAAGTACGGTTGGTGACAATGTCAGCCACATGATGCTGCAGAATGTACTGGTATTAGCTGCTAACCGCGAAATCGAGGGGGGAACTGTTGAGACAAACAATACTACTTCCAAGGATAAAAAAGAGGTCATCAAAACAGCTACTGTTACGTTGGCGGTAACGCCTGACGAGGCAGCAAAACTTACTCTGTCAGAAGATAAGGGCAAAGTGCGCTTGACGCTTAGGCCATTCATGCAAAATGCCGGTGTTAGTATTACCGGCCCGGTTACGCCCCAAGACATTGTCGGTATACATAATAACTTATCAGTTCCCCGTCAGGAACCGACAGCACAAGCGCCGGCTCCACCGTCAACAGATAAGCAGGCCGGCGGTATTCAAATGATTCGGGGAACGAAAACTGAGGTTATAGCCATTCATTAGCTGTTAAAGTACCGGGAACGCAGGACTGGCAGAAAGGCAGGAATTTTGATGAATAAGCTGAAGCTATTTGTTGCTGTTGTTATTGTAATTGCTAGTATCTTGGCCAATGGCATGATGGTAGCTGCCGAGGAGAAAATGCCGGTAGCTGTTAACCAGTCCCGGGTCTTGCGCTTTAATGCCGTTGAACGGGTAGCGGTTGCCAACCCTGAGATTGCCGACGTAGTGGTTGTGTCTGGGATAGAGGTATTACTTGTTGGCAAGGCTCCGGGTTTAACAACCCTTCACATTTGGGCTGGTGGGGGTCGTTATAGTTATCTGGTCGAAGTCGGGGCAGCTGATATTACTATTGCCAATGACATTAAGAATATTTTGGGGTTGTCTGATATTACTGTAAGCAAAGTGAATAAGACAATTATTCTTGAGGGAACAGTCAATGACCAATATCAGAAAAACCGGGCTGAAAAAGTGGCATCAGCCTATGCGGATAAGGTAGTCAACCTCTTAGAAATAACCCATCCGGTGCAGGTGCGAATTGAGGCCAGGGTAGTGGAGATTAACCGGGAATCGGCGAAAAGCTTAGGAATTAAATGGTCGGGGAACGATGCAGGAACATCAGGCAACTTTTCCTTTGGACAGTCTTCCATAAACTCCCTGGCACCAAAGGCTTTTGGTAACTTAGGTACCTACAGCCCTGTCAATGCTCAGCTAGACGCTCTTGTCAAAAATGGCGTGGCCAAGATATTATCTCAGCCTAATATGATCACCTTGAGTGGTGATAAGGCCAATATTATGGTCGGGGGTCAAATCCCCGTACCTATTGGCCTCAATGATGGACGGATTTCGATAGAGTGGAAGGAGTACGGTATTAAACTTGACATTGCGCCTGAGGTAAATGCTGATAAACTTATACAAAGTAAGATAAAAGCAGAAGTGAGCACGCTTGACTGGACGGACGAACATA
This sequence comes from Sporomusa sp. 246TCP1, assembly GCF_057319775.1. Taxonomy (NCBI): domain Bacteria; kingdom Bacillati; phylum Bacillota; class Negativicutes; order Selenomonadales; family Sporomusaceae; genus Sporomusa; species Sporomusa sp. 246TCP1. The sequence goes on from NZ_CM170492.1 coordinate 5,257,000, forward strand.
AAATTGAACTTGGTTTAGGTATGAAGATTCCGCCGATAAAACTGCGTAAGGCCGAAACCGCCATTGCCATGTCCTCCGGACAAACCATGGCTATTGGTGGCCTGATTTCCAGTGAGGTTACCAAAGATGTGTATAAGCTGCCGCTCTTGGGTGATATTCCGATTCTTGGTAATCTTTTTAAGAGTACCTCATTTAGCCGGGGGGAGACGGAAGTAATCATATTTATTACGCCAACGATTGTGAATCCTGACGAATACATCCCGGCACAAACTTCGGAAATGCAAGCATTTGCTAAAGAAAACCCATTTAGGGGGTAAGTTTGATGAGTGAAAAAATAACAATTTTTATTGCTGACGATATTGCGGCTACAAGGGAAAATATTTGCAAACTGCTAGAGTTTGAGCCTGACCTGGTGGTTGTTGGTCAGGCTGAATCTGGTGCTGAGGCTGTGGAAAAGGTAAAGATTATGCAGCCTGATGTTATTCTCATGGATATTAATATGCCAGGTATGGATGGCATAACAGCTACTGAGCAAATTGCCGCTGAGGTGCCTAATGCCTGCATTCTAATTATGAGTGTGCAGGGTGAACAGGAATATCTGCGGCGGGCTATGGTGGCTGGTGCCAAAGACTATCTGGTTAAGCCCTTTAGTGGCGATGAACTTCTCCAGGCTATTAAGCAGGGGGTTGTCAATGAAAAAAAACGCCGCAACGTACTTAAATTTGAGCCAAAACCACAGGTTCAGGGTAAAATTATCACAGTATTTAGCACCAAAGGTGGTATTGGCAAGACAACGATTGCGACAAACCTGGCGGTAGCCCTGGCAGAAATAACAGAAACCAATGTGGGGATCGTTGATGCTGATTTGCAGTTTGGTGATGTGGCATTATTTTTAAATCTTGTACCTTGTGCAACTATTGCTGATTTGGTGCGTGATATCGACAACCTGGATAATCATGTGCTATCAGGCTATCTGACGCACTATAGCGACAATGTCAAGCTATTGCCGGCACCGGTACGCCCCGAACAGGGAGAAACGGTGACAGGCAGTCACTTGTCACCTATTCTTAAGACCATGCGTTCCAATTTCAAATATACGATAATTGATACCGCCCCTACTTTTTCTGATAGTATGCTCGCTGTGCTTGATGCCTCAGATATTGTTTTAGTAGTGGCTGCGATGGACTTACCCACAATAAAAAATGTTAAGTTGTGTTTAGAAATTATGGAGTCCCTGAACTATGGGCAAGATAAAGTCAAGGTGGTGCTAAACAGAGCCGATACGAATGCTGATATTAGCATTGATGAAGTGGAAGCCAGTTTGCATTATAAGTTTTCGGCGTTAATTCCCAGTGATGGCAAAGTAGTGGTTTCTTCAGTAAATAGAGGTGTCCCTTTTGTTGTTAGTCATCCCGGAATACCAGTAGCGCAGAGCATCTTTGAATTAGCCCAATTGGTTACTGGCGGTGACTGGCAAAAGAAAAGGCAAGAACAGCCTGCAACAGGGGTTGTAGGGCGCTTTAAACGTCTATTTGGCTAGAGAGGGGATAGAGACATGCTGCTTATAATCGGGTTTGTGCTGTTTCTTAACCTATTGGTTATTTGTCTGATTTTTTTTCGTTGGCAGAGCCATAATAAGATGGCTATCGGCCAACGAATGGAACAATATCTTGTGCCGGCTACTCTGATAAAAACGGTTGAAGATAAGGCGGGCACCACATGTCAGCTTAGCGGCTGGCGGGCAATCATCAGAGGGGTGGGGCAGCAGCTTGCATCATCTGACGGTTCTTGGACAAGGCGAATGGAACATCGGCTTGTTCAGGCTGGCTTGCCATTAAAGGGTCAGGAATTTTTAGTTATCTGCCTGGGAACCGCCGTAGCTAGCGCCCTGTTGTTTATGTTGATAGGCGGTTTGCCGGGGGTGGTATTTGGTGGTATTTGCGGCTATGGCCTGCCGTTCCTGTTTTTAAAAATAAAAATTAAACGGCGGGCCACAGCCTTTAACGATCAGCTCGGTGATGCGCTAATTCTGATTGCCAATGCACTTCGGACAGGTTACAGCTTTATGCAGGCTATTGAGATGATAGCCCGTGAGATGCTGCCGCCAATTTCGGTTGAGTTCGGCCGGACCCTGAAGGAAATGAATTTAGGTGTACCTACGGAAGAAGCAATGACCAATATGGCGAGAAGGGTGAACAGTGATGACCTTGATTTAGTTATTACCGTAATATTAATTCAGCGGCAAGTAGGTGGAAATTTGGCAGAAGTGCTTGATAATATTGCCGGTACTATCCGCGAGCGGATACGTATTAAAGGTGAAATTAAGACGCTGACAGCTCAGGGGCGGATGTCAGGGATTATTGTTAGTCTGCTGCCGGTAGCCTTACTGGTGGCTCTTAAAATGGTTAATCCCGGCTATGTTGATCTGCTGTTTACTCACCCGACCGGTCAAGTCATGCTTGGGGTAGCTGTTTTAGGGCAGGTGCTGGGTATGGTGACCATTCAAAAAATCGTCAATATTGATATCTGAAACAGAGGGGGATATTTCCACCCTCTGTTGGTGTTTATTTTTAGCAGGATATGCGGTTACTATGGCGAATTTTGCTTTATAGCATTTGAAAGCAAGAGTGGTGAATGAATGAAAAACCTTGATGTAAAAATTCTCGACAAGATTGTCAAAACGACTATTGCAACTGTTGAAAAAAGTAAAACCCAAATATTTGATATATATGAAGCGGCAAAAGTTGAAATGGAGAAGGTCAGGCGGGATGTTGAGCGCATAAAAACGGAAACAGCAGATGCTATCTTTAAAGTAGACGAGTTTGAAAAAAAAGAACGTCGCTCCCGCCTCAGATTGATGGAGGTTAGCCGCAATTTCCGGAAATATGCGGAGGCGGATATCAAAGCAGCCTATGAGGATACCAGCAATGTTCAGCTTGAACTGGCTATGGCCAAGTTGCAGGAGCAAAATTTGCGCCGTCAGCGCGACGACTTGGAACTGCGGCTTAAAGCACTAAAAAATACAGTAGAAAAGGCCGAAAGTTTGGTTTCTCAGGTTGGTGCCGTTTTGGGATATTTAGGCAATCAAATGGGGTCGGTTGTGACCCAGATTGAGACGCTCCAGGCCAGTCAGATTTTTGGGGCCAAAATTATTCGTGCCCAGGAAGAAGAACGGCGGCGGGTGGCCCGGGAAATCCATGATGGCCCGGCTCAGGCTATGGCCAATATTGTTTTTCGGGCAGAAGTATGCGAACGTCTGGTAGATGTGGATCTGGACCGGGCTAAAAATGAGCTTAAGGATCTACGCGAGCAAGTACGTGTGGCTTTGCGGGAGACCCGGACCATTATTTTTGACCTCAGACCCATGACACTTGATGATTTAGGATTAGTGCCAACCATCAGGCGGGTACTGGAAACAATAAAAGAGCGCTGCGGTATTTTTTTTGAAGTTAAGGTACTGGGTGAGGAGAAGCGTTTGGATACCCATGTTGAGATTGGCCTGTTCCGCATTATCCAGGAGGCCCTCAACAACGTCGAAAAGCATTCTAAAGCTACCAACGTCTGGGTACGTATTGACTTTCGGCCAAGTGTGGTTTCAGCAGTAGTTGAAGATGACGGGCAGGGGTTTGACACGGCCAGTGCCAGCGGCAATGAGAGCTTTGGCCTGATGGGGATGCGGGAGCGGATTAATCTATTAGGCGGCGAACTTACGATAAAATCGGAGATCGGTAAAGGCACCTTGGTTTTTGTTACAGTACCACTTACGAAATAGGAATAACGGCCTGGGCTAGGACTTTTCACGTTGATTTGTCCGGGACTTACTGCCTACCAAAAGCCCAGCCGGAATAAGCCGTGATACCTAATGAAAATGAGACTAGCGGACGATGTTGTCATATCTTCTTACTGATATAATGAAATCAGAACCGAAGAGACTACTTTAATGAAATAAATAAAAAGTAGGAGGTATGGAAAATGTTGAGAATGTATTGGAAAATGTTTGCGGCCCGTTACTTGAATGAGAAAGGTCAAGGTATGGTAGAGTATGGACTTATTCTGGCGTTGGTTGCTGTAGGATGTATATTGGCCTTTACTAATCTGGGTACCGCGATTGGTGGTAAGCTTACTGACGCTACTACCGAACTCAACAAATAACATTGTTTAACCAGTAGTTAGCAAGCCGAATTTTATAATTATAGTAAATACAGTATAGGGCCTATCGATTCATTAACCTCCTGACTTCCTTGGTCGGAGGTTAATTCTTTACATTTGTCAGGGGTGATAAATATGAATACTGCCCGTCATTTAAAACAAAACCATGGTCAGGCCATGGTCGAGACCGCCCTTATTTTACCGGTTATCTTGCTAATTCTATTTGCCATCTTAGAGTTTGGAATGGTATTGAATCAGTATCTGGTACTGACGGCAGCCGCCCGGGAAGGTGCGCGAACTGCGGCGGTAAGTGATGATACTGCCGCACGAATTGCCGTTGCTGAGGCTGTTGCCAGCATTAGTAATGTTGGTCTGCAAGTCAACATTACCTATCCAGGTGACAAACGCGAGCAGGGTAAATCAGTCACTGTGACTGTCAGTAAACCGATTGAAGTAACGACACCTGTAATTAAGAACATTATTGTTAGTGCTTTTGCTCCGGACGCTCCGGTACTTACCGGGCGATCGGTGATGCGGGTGGAGCTGCCATGAGGATATTTGTTACTAATCAAAAAGGCTCGATAACAGTATTGACTGTTTTGGCGATTACTGTCCTGCTTGGTTTTGCCGCCCTTGTTGTGGATGTCGGATTTTTATATGTAAATAGGGCTGAACTTGTTAACATGGCTGATGCTGCTGCTTTAGCCGGGGTCCAGGATCTGCCGGGTGATACTGCTCAGGCCGAGGCCAGTGGCAGAGAATACGCCGTCCAAAACGGTCAATCCAGCGATGTGGTCGAGGTCGCTGTTCCTACAAACAAGGCGGTTGCTGTTACCGTCAAACGGACAGTCAACATGACATTTGCCAAAGTAATTGGTCTGAACTCAGTCGATGTCCGGGCCAAATCTGCCGCCGTTTTGAGACCCATCAGTGGTGTTATTGGAGTGGTGCCATTCGGGGTAGTTTGGCAGGAGTTTGTTTACGGCACGACTTATGCTCTGAAAGTCGGTGCTGGTGATGGCTACGCCGGCAACTACGATGCGTTGGCTCTGGGTGGTACCGGTTCACGTACTTATACCGATAATATTAAATTTGGCTATGATGCCAAATTGTCAATAGGCCAATGGGTATCAACCGAAACCGGTAATATGTCAGGTGGTACCAGTGAAGGCGTCAACTACCGCATAGGTCTTGATCCTTATGCCACCTTTAATACGGTAGAGGCAGGCTCGCCACGGATAGTAATTGTGCCATTGATTGAATCAATTACCAACGATACAGGCCGGCATGATGTTAAGATTGTTGGTTTTGCCGGTTTTTTCCTGGAGGGAGTAGCTGGATCAGGAAATGAAAATCTTGTAAGCGGCAAGTTCATGCAGACTGTAATCGCCGGTGAAACGTCTGGTACTGCGACCGATTACGGCGTGTATAGTGCGGCACTTGTTCCTTATGAGTCAGTAGCGGCCAACTAGCGGCGCAGCGAACAAGGCACCAACTGACGCGGCAACCACGATTCATGGCTCATATTGTTGTCGAATTACGTTATCAGCCATAAGGCAGGGAGGAACAAGATGTCGCTATTAAAACGCTTGGAAGAAGCTCAGATAAAACAGGAGCAGCCATCCAAAGGCGTGGAAAAGCCCAAAATGGCAGCACCACTAAAAACCGATCCCTATCAAAGCCTAAAAGGCAAGATTCACCAAAAAATAGTTGAGGAAATGAGTCAGGAAGAAAGTAAGGTTCTTGTTGATAAAAATGCTGATCGCAAAATGCTTGAAGAGGTGGTCGCCCGTATTGCTACTGTGGCGATGGATGAAGAAACGGTACCGGTACCCAGAAGCGAGCGCTCGCGGATCATTGCGGAAATTGTTGATGAGGTTTTAGGTTATGGGCCGATCGATCCGCTGCTAAAAGATGATTCAATCTCGGAAGTTATGGTCAATAGTCCTACCCAAGTCTATGTTGAACGCAAAGGAAAACTAATGCTTAGCGATGTACGGTTTCGCGATGACGTTCATGTTATGCATATTATCGAAAAAATTGTGGCGCCAATCGGCCGCCGCATTGATGAGAGCTCACCAATGGTGGATGCCCGGCTGCCGGACGGCTCGCGGGTTAATGCCATTATTCCGCCACTGGCCTTAAAGGGGCCATGTCTTACGATCCGAAAGTTTGCCAAAAATCCGTTAATGATCAATGACCTTATCGGCTTCGGTACGCTGAACCAGGAAATGGGCGAATTTCTGCGGGCGTGTGTTGAGGGTAAACTTAACATTGTAGTATCAGGCGGTACCGGCTCAGGCAAAACAACTACTCTAAACATCCTTTCATCCTTTATTCCCCATGATGAACGGATTGTCACGATTGAGGATGCTGCTGAACTACAACTGCGGCAGGAGCATGTCGTTACCCTGGAAACCCGACCGGCCAATGTCGAGGGAAAAGGTGCCATTACTATGCGCGATCTTGTTCGCAACAGTCTCAGGATGCGTCCTGACCGCATTGTTGTTGGCGAAGTCCGGAGTGGGGAAGCGCTTGATATGCTGCAGGCTATGAATACCGGTCATGACGGTTCGTTAACTACCGGTCATGCTAATTCACCGCGTGATATGCTCAGCCGCTTGGAAACTATGGTGCTCATGGCCGGTATGGATTTGCCGGTCAGAGCCATTAGAGAACAGATTGCGTCAGCCGTAGACCTTGTTCTTCAACAGTCGCGCCTGCAGGACGGCAGCCGGCGAATTACTCATTTGACCGAAGTACAAGGCATGGAGGGTGATGTCATTACGTTGCAGGATATTTTTATATTTGAACAAACAGGCCGGGATGAGAAGGGGAAAATTACCGGGCATTTCAAACCAACAGGAATTCGGCCAAAATTCTTAGAAAAACTAGCGGCGAATGGCATCCAGCTGCCGAATGAGACCTTCTGGCCCAAGTAAAGAAGCGGTATTAAAGTAGTCTGCAGGCACAGGTTGATAGTGTAGCGCAAGATAGTAACGCATCATATAAAGGAGGAACGAACTATGTTTATTGCAATCATAGCATTAACCTTCATAACGGCATTTGTATTCCTATATCTGGTGCTTCACACCTTTATACCGCTTACCGGCCCGGTTGAGATGCGACTTAAGGCGCTAGACAGCATGGTATCAGGACGAACTGACATTGATGACGAACTGGCAAAACCATTTAGGCAGCGTATTCTGGCCCCGCTAAGCGGCGATATGGCAACAGTCCTGACAAAGCTTACACCCAAGGCAGTGCGCGCCAACATTGAGCAAAAACTGATTAGGGCCGGTGGTTTTGCCAAATTGACCAGTGATGAGTTTCTCCTGGTGATGGGCTTTTTGGCTTTGGCTTTGCCTGTCATTGCCGGTACACTGGGGGTACTTGCCGGCATAGCCGGCAGCAAGGTAATTGGCGTTATGCTCATGGCTTTCTTGGTCAGTCAATTACTGCCGTTTTTGCTTTTAAACTATAAAATTGCCAAACGCAAAGTAAGCATTCAAAAGGATTTGCCAGATGTATTAGACCTCTTAACAGTCAGTGTGGAAGCGGGGTTAGGGTTTGACGGGGCACTGGCCAAACTGGCGGAAAAAATGAAAGGTGCACTTGTGGATGAGTTCAACCGGGTATTACAGGAAATCCGTATGGGTATAGCAAGACGCGAGGCGCTGGTTGCTATGGGTACACGCTGTGAAGTTCCCGATCTCTCGCTGTTTACCACTTCGTTAGTGCAAGCCGACCAGTTAGGGGTTAGCATTGGCAATGTTCTCAGAGTACAGTCAGCATCCATGCGGCAAAAACGCCGACAGCGAGCCGAAGAGCAAGCTATGAAGGCGCCGATCAAAATGCTGTTGCCACTGGTGTTGTTTATTTTTCCCTCTTTATTTGTGGTTCTCTTAGGGCCGGCTGCTATTTTGATGTTCAATAGTCTGCTAAAGTGAGCCTTGTTGTAACTAATATTATCCGAAATGAATTACTGGTTTTGGCAATAATGTCAAGCTATAGTTACCGTAAAAATCCTGCAAAGTAGCAAGCTTTGCAGGATTTAAAAATTTTTATGTTATGAAATATATCGTGTTATTTAGTATAATAGAAACACCATTAATGAAATAGGGTCTGTTCTAAAATATACTAGGAGCTGACATGAATGAAGACTCAAATCATTCAAGAAATTGATCATCTGCAAGATGTCTTGTTTTCCCTTAGCGATTCTATCGGTCACAATCCTGAGATAGGCATGCAGGAATTTCAATCTGCTGCCAAACTCACCGGATTGTTACGAGAACATGGTTTTACGGTTGAAATGAATATTTGCGGTTATGAAACGGCATTTAAGGCAGTCTATGACTCAGGGAAAACCGGTCCGACGATTGCTTTTTTTGCCGAATATGATGCCTTGCCGGAGATTGGGCATGGTTGTGGTCATAATATGATAGGCGTTATGGCTGTCGGCGCCGGAATTGGTCTGAGTAAGGTGCTTGCCGCCGGACGGGTAACCGTTTGGGGAACACCGGCAGAGGAAACAATGGGCGCTAAGGTGGCTATGGCCCGCGATGGAGTTTTGGCTGAGGTTGATGCGGCAATACTTGTTCATCCTCATAATAAAACTTATGCCAGCGGCGTATCACTGGCAATGGATGCTTTGCAGTTTGAGTTTAAGGGACAGACTAGCCATGCCGCTTCTGCGCCGGAAAAAGGCATTAATGCTTTAGATGCCGTTATTCAAACCTTTAATGCTACGAATGCTCTGCGCCAGCATGTTGCATCTGATGTGCGGATTCACGGGATTATAACTAAAGGCGGGGTAGCGGCTAATGTTGTGCCAGACCATGCTATTGCCCAATTTTATGTGCGGGCGAGAAGACGAAAGGCCTTGGATGAAGTTGTGAAAAAGGTGAAAAATTGTGCGCAGGCAGCCGCACTGGCTACTGGTGCGGAATTAATCATCAGCAACTATCAACTTTCCTATGATGATATGAATACGAATCAGAAATTGTCTGAAGCTTTTAATTCAAATCTGCGGGCGGTGGGAGAAACCAATATTAATCCGCCGGCAGAGACCTTTGGTTCTATTGATATGGGCAATGTGAGTAGTGTTGTACCGGCTATTCACCCTTATATAGGTATTGGCGATGAAACCTTAGTAGGCCATACTGCGAAAATGGCGGCAGCTACTTTTACGCCTGCTGCGCATCAGGCTCTATTGCGCGCAGCTAAAGCTATGGCGTTAACTGGTTATGACCTAATTACGAAAGCCGGCTTGCTGGCGGAGATCAAAAAGGAATTTTGCCAGAGTCTGATTCATTAACGTATTGTATTTAAGTTAGCAACATAGGGCTGTGGAAAACTTAGAAATAAGTTTTCCACAGCCCCCACTTTATAACAACATGCAAGCCGGGTATAGTTTGCTAGTTCTCAATATAGGAACAGCAGTAATCTGCTACTAGTAGTACTTTGAGTTTGAAGCGTGATTCAGCCGGGACCTGGAAGCTATCTCCGGTTTTATATGTAAGCCAGTCGCTCTGTCCTGGTAACAATACCAGCAGTTCACCTGCTAAAATTTCCATAATCTCGGCTGCCGCTGTACCAAATTCATATTCACCTGGGAGCATGATTCCTAGAGTCTTTCTACTGCCATCGGCAAAAATCACCGTACGGCTGGTTACTTTTCCTTTGAAATATACATTAGCTTTTTTAACAATAGATACCTTTTCAAATTGTTCCATAATGACGAAGCCTCCTGATAAAAAAATTTATAATTGTATTATAGTGTATTGTAGCATGTTTAGTAAAATAGGAAACGCTTTGTCGATGAGAAAATGCAGTGAATATTTGGGAACACTATAGAAAAAAGGAATTGGTGAGATGAATAGTCATGTATTGTGATTTCTGTGGAAAGCGACTTGCCGGTAATGTAAAGTACTGCCGGCATTGCGGTCGAATGCTAAGAAGCTGCCTGGATGATACTATGCCAGTGCCGGTTATCAATGAAGGTATGTTGACTAGTAGGCGCCAGGAGGCAGGTCCCAGGAAAAACATGGTTGATCGAACTGTGGTTTGGAGAAAGGTGTATGGGACAGTTGCTGTGGCCACGATTGTTATAATGCTCTATATCTTAGCAACGTTTGAAACAATTAAGCAATATCAGTTACTAACAACAATCATTGGCTGTCTGTTGGCAATCTACATCTGGCGTAAAGGTAATATTAGATTAAGTAAGTTTTTCTTCCGCAAGTAATTGCCCGTATCCACTTAAACAGAGAACAGATAAGAACAGTCGGGGGAACGATGCGAATTATTAACGTAACTAAGCAGCAGGTATTAGGCAATAATATCAAGGTAGCGGCTACCTTTTTTTTGCGGTTGGTCGGACTTTTGGCTACACCTAGTCTGTCACATGGTGCGGGTCTTATGATCAAACCATGCAGCAGTGTCCATACCATGGGTATGCGATATCCTATTGATGTGATATTTGTGGATGATTCTGATAGGGTAGTTAAGGTTGTGATGGGTTTAAAACCTAGCCGCTTTGCGAGTCAGTGGGGAGCGGACTATGTCATTGAGTTGCCGGCAGGAACAATTGCGGCTACCTATACCCAAAAAGGCGATCAATTGGAATTGCAAGAAGCAAAAGATCATTGACTCAGGTTTTGGCTTGCTTTTAGCTTGTACCATATAAGGCTGTGTGCTAAAATATTTACAAACTGCAAGGGTATAATAGTGGAATGAAGTAGAAGGTGGTGGCGGCGTGCTTGATCAGACAGAAGTACCATTATTGAAAGCGATGAACATCTATATAGACGACGGAACAATTCCCTTTCATACTCCAGGGCATAAAATGGGCAAAGGGATGCATCCCCTCTTTAACGAGGTTGTACAGCGAAAAGCACTGCAGCTTGATTTGGCAAATATGGCTGAACTGGACGATTTGCACGAACCACACGGACCAATCAAAGCAGCGCAGGATTTAGCTGCCCAGCTGTATGGAGCTGACTACAGTTATTTTATGGTAAATGGGACAACCGGCGGTATTTATGCCATGATTCTTACCATTGCGGGGCCTGGTGATAAGATCATTATACCGCGTAATGCCCACCGCTCTATTATTGGGGGCATTATCTTGAGTGGAGCTATTCCTGTATTTATGCAACCAGAGGTAGATATCGAGTTGGGACTGACGATGGGAGTTACACCAGAGACAGTTTTGGAGGCTCTCAGACAGCATCCTGACGCCAAAGGGGTACTGATCATTAATCCCACATACTATGGTGTAGCTACCGACCTGAAAAAAATTGTGGAGATAGTCCATGGCTACAATATTCCGGTTGTCGTTGATGAGGCCCATGGACCACATCTTAAATTTTCGTCACGATTACCGATTCAGGCGCTAGATGCCGGTGCTGATATTGTGGCCCAAAGCTCGCACAAAATTATCGGGGCCATGACCCAATGCTCTATTGTTCATTGCCGCCAGGGTCTTATCCGGGTGCCTCGCCTGAAAGCTATGCTGCAGTTAGTGCAGTCAACCAGCCCTAACTATATATTAATGGCATCTTTAGATATTGCCCGTATGCAGATGGCAACAGAGGGGCGTGGGTTGATTGAACGCGCCGTTGATTTGGCTAATCAGGCTAGACAAGAGATAAACAAGATTCCGGGGCTATACTGTTTTGGTAATGAGAAAGTAGGCAATCCGGGTGTTTATAGTATAGATCCAACAAAGGTGACAGTGACTGTCAAAGGCTTGGGGCTAACCGGCGCGGAAGCCGAGCGGATTTTGCGGCATACATATAAAATTCAGGTAGAATTATCAGATGTATATAATGTTTTGTTTCTTATTACCTTAGGCGATAGTATGACTGAGGTGGCGGCGATGGTGGCAGCGTTAAAGGATATGGCAGTCACGCATAATGGTACGCGCGATTTTTCAGCGATTAATGAAATAACCCGGGAGGGAAAACATCCGGTAGCACCTGAACAGGTTATATCGCCAAGGGAGGCATTATTTGGCAATACCTGTATGGTGCCTTTTGGTGATGCGGTTGGCATGATTTGTGCCGAAATTGTTACTTTCTATCCGCCTGGTATTCCGATGCTCTGTCCGGGTGAACGGATTACGCAGGAGATTGTTGATTATTGTCATACCTTGCAAAATGCTGGCTTGCATATTTCCGGTCCGGAAGATTATTTGCTTAACACGATAAAGGTAGTGGATTAAATGCACGGTAAATTAATAGTTATTGAAAGATAATGATTACTTAGAGATATGTCCAAAAAGATACCTACCCGGAAGGTGTAGGTATCTTTTTGGCTTAAAATCAAACCAAAAGATTACTTGTGGAAATGTCCAGGTGATGTTAGGATGTGGTTAGAAAAATAAAATGCTTATCGAAAAGATAGAGTTGTTAGAAAAAGAATAGCAAGAGATGCTAAAAAAGTGATAGAATTCAATGATAAATAGCAAAGGACGGAATATAGTGGGTAAGATATTTTGCTTAATGGGAAAGAGTAGTTCAGGAAAAGATACTATTTTAAAATCTATTCTACATGATTGCGAGCTAAACCTATATCCAATAATACCCTATACTACTCGACCTATTCGACACAATGAAAAACAAGGTAGGGAGTATTATTTTGTTGATGAAGTCACTTTAGAATCCTACAGGTCAAAGGGAAAGATTATTGAACAACGGAAGTATAACACTGTAAATGGTATTTGGTCCTACTGCACAATTGATGATGGTCAAATTAAATTACACGAAGCTAATTATTTAATAATTACAACCTTGGAAGCTTATGAAAATTTACAAAATTATTTTGGGTCTGCCAATGTTATTCCAGTTTATGTCTATGTAGAAGATGGGGTAAGATTGCAACGCGCATTGGACCGGGAAAAAAAGCAAACCCATCCTAATTATGAGGAACTTTGTAGGAGGTTTTTAGCAGACAATATTGACTTTAGCTCTGAAAAACTTACGGCTCTTGGGATAACTGTGAGTTATACTAATGAAGACTTACAGGCCTGTATTGTAAGTATCAAAACTGATATTTTAAAAGAAATCATCTAGTTTAATCCTATGACAATAGGATGCCCGAAGGCAATAAATCATGTTCTTCTTCTCCGTACATATCCTGTAATATTAGTATTTTATAAAATATAATGGAATTATTGCTAATTCCAGCTATGGCTCAAATAGATTCTTTTCTGCTACGTCTAGTAAATACAGCGCCTCGAACTAGGCAATTTTTGATACTAAAGTGGAGAATGAAATTTAGTAATTTCTGTTTTCGCACAGTCTGATGTACCCAACCATTTAACCGTTTGTAGAATTCTGAATCGTGGCGCACGAAATATAAGCAGAATAAACAAATACATTACAAATTATTAAAGAAAAAATTTACAAATGATATAAATAATGGTATAATCTAACTGAAAATGTTAAAAAACAAAATAATGTTGGGATAGGTGCCCGAAAGGGCTTAATAGGGAAGACCGGTGTGATGCCGGCGCGGTCCCGCCACTGTAATAGGGAGCGAATCCAAGGAATGCCACTGAGACGAAAGTCTTGGGAAGGTTTGGATGAGCGATGATCTAGAGCCAGGAGAACTGCCTATCTGTCAATCACCGTTTTTCACCCACGAGGTATGGGGAGGGGATTAGTGGAGTAATCTAACCTTCCCGGCTATTTAATTATGGCCGGGATTTATATTTTAGATTGTTTCTTAAAATAGCCCTCCCTATATAGCCTAAGGGAGGGCTATTTTTAATGTAAAGGGAGGGTTGATATCAAATACGCTTGAAAGGTGGTGTGGGGTTCGGGATTTTGTCATTTTTCATATGGTTGAGGGGGACAAGTTTTTGACAGTGAAGCAACGCAAAGCAACGAATAAATACCTGGCGGCAAGAATTTGCTGTGCGCTGGCGCTTGGTTTTGCGCCGCAGCTTTGGGGGATGGCTCAGGCGGCAGAAGTCGGGCCGTCGGTGACGGTAGAGGCTGATACCATAAAAGAAACGACAGCAGATTCGTCAGGTCAATTAACAAATGATTACTTCGGAACCACCTATACCGGTGTAACCATCCAAAACGGCGGCCGCTGGCGGCCGATGGATGCCATAACATTTAATAGCGATACATATGATTGGAACAAATATATCAATATCGATAAATTAAACGTAAAGTCTGGCGGCATTATCGATTTATCCTGGCAGGAAACGCCGAATCCAGTGGTGTCTGAGTGGGGAGAGAATTATTTTCGTAATTTGACAGTAACAAATGCCACACTGGCAGATGGTACGATTTTTCGGATCAGCGGGGCAACTGCCGTTTGGTCAAATATAGTAATGACATCTACTCCGTCGACAAATTTAATCACGCTAGGAAACGAAACAAACCTAGTAGCAGGCAGTGGCACGTTATATACGCAGCTTGGAAATATTATCCGTTTTAACCCGCTAAAGGTCAGTAAGGATTCGATTATCTTCGGAAGTGGTGGACAAGAATTTTTACGTATTTTTGAACAAAAAGCCGGGCAATTCAAGGTAGTAGGACAAGCATCGTATTTGGATGCTCCCCTGACTGTCTATAAAGTGACACCGATTGTTCGTACTACAGAAATTAGCGTCCCTACGTATGTAGAGGATCCGGTAACTGGTGAATTTGTTGTCAACGGTGAGTATGTTGTCCTGAACTCCTTTTTAACAGACTATACCCTTGATAATACTAAACTTTTATCAGAATCAGCCAAAACAGCCGGCGATATGCAGCTAGCGCAGCGCAATCTGTGGCGGGTGGAAAATAGTAATGCCTTTAACCACCAAGATGAACTGCACGCCCCGGGGGATAAGCGCCGCGAAGGCAGCTGGGCAAATGTTTATGGTGGCAAGTTTACCAATCAGGGCAGCTATGGGCGCAGCATCAGTGAACACTACCATGGTTTACAGGTCGGCTATGATAAAGAACGCTCCGGCGATTTCTACGATGGTAAGCTGTATACCGGATTGTTCTTCCAGCAAACCAAAGCAGACACCGGTCTTGCTAGTGGCAGCGGCAACTCAGAGAGTAACGGCTTCGGCACTTATGCCACCTGGGTGGGCCATAACGGCCATTACCTTGATGTGATGCTGCGCGGCTCAAAACAAACCAGCGATTACTATTTTACTACTAGGAGCGGTAAAGTTGACGGTAACAACCAGGTCTGGGCTGTCGGGCTTAATGCGCGGTATGGCCTGCGTAAAGAACTCGCGAACGGCTGGTTCTGGGAACCGCAAGTCGGACTGGCTCTTGGCCGGATTGACAAGGCTGATTACACAACAAGCAACGGCTTAAAAATAGCACAAAGCAAGGTCAATGTGCTAACAGGACAGGCAGGTGCGTTGGTGGGTCGGTCTCTGCCAGAAAACAACGGGAAAGTCTACGCTAAGGTGACGGTTAACCATGATTTCTTAGATGGCGGATCCATGCTGGGCAGCTATTATGACGAAACACAGGCCATTAAAACCGGCGCCAACAAAGATACCTGGTGTGAACTGGTATTAGGCGTTGATAGCAAAATCTCGCCAACCGGTAATTTCAATTTGAGTCTGCTGCAGACCTTTGGCGGTGATGCAAAGGCCAACTGGCAGGTAAACGGGGGCGTCAACTGGCGCTGGAACGGCTTTGGTTCGCACCAAAAAGCACAAGAAGAGCTCAAGACTGGCAAGCCAACAGCTATAATTCTGTCTGCTTCGACTGGAGCAGCGTCTGGCGAGATCGGGCAAGGGTCTATACTCAAGGTACAAGCTAAAACCGGTTTTCAGAAAGCAGCCGGGAAAGGCGTTGACCAAACACAGCTACAAAACGATCAGGAAAAACAACAAGCTCCAAATAAAGAAATGGCGGCAGAGCATTTTGGCACCGCTAGATACAATGCCATTACGGATATTTCGCAGCCAACAACGGTAGCTTCAGTCGCTTTTGCACCCGAAACAACACGGGCGGCTGTGTCTAACGTGCAGTCTGAAGGCAGTGTCCAGGCAGGCGGCGGGAAAATACCGGACGCTAACCAAGCATTGCGACTAAATGACCAGGAAAAACAACAAGCCTCCCCAAAAGCAACGGCAGAACAAGCCAACGACTCTAAAGACAATTCCAGTGTGGAAAATACAACAACCACGGTTGATCCGGGCTATGTTTTGGAAACCGTAGTGGTTGAAGCGCCGCGGCCTGCATGGGAAGATAAGCTCTCGCCAGGCACTGTGACTGTCATTGAACCAGATAAATACAAAGGCGAACAAAAAACACTGCCCGATCTTCTCAAGGAAGTGCCTGGTATTCATGTCCGGTATGTGGGCGGCGGTCCTGGCCAATACACGACAGTCTCTGTCCGCGGCAGCACAGCGTCACAGGTAGGTGTGTTTGTCGACGGGGTATTGACAAACCTCGGAGGCGATGCGGCGGTCGACATATCGACAATCCCTGTCAAAAATGTAGCGCGGATTGAGGTATACAGAGGCTATATCCCGGCCCGTTTCGGCGGTACCTATATGGGCGGCGTAATCAATATTGTCACCAAAAAGCCGGAGAAAGCTAATATTTCGGCTTCCTATGGACAACGCTCCTGGGGCGGCTACACCGGCAGCCTGCAGGTAGAGGAGCCACTGGGGGCAGGCACCCTGATGGTGGGTCTAAACAGAGACCAAAGCACCGGGGATTTCCGCTATACCAATGCTGAGTGCCAGAATAAAATCTCGACCCGAATTGCTGAGCAGGAACAACTCGTCGCATGGTATGAAAATGATATTGCACAAGGTTCGATGTCTGCAGACAATAAAACGTATATCGCCGAGAAAAACAGATTGGCTTATTACAAACAACTTTCGGCAACACGCTATCGCATGAATAACAGTTATAAAAATACCGATGCTCTGCTCAAATGGCAGGATGAACACTGGCTTGTCAAAGCCAGCTGGAAGAAAATTGACAGGTTTTTGCCCAATGCCGGTAAGTGGGAATATATAGATGTTCCTAATCCTTATTTTTCTGCAAGTGAGTTAGAAAATCCAGCGTTTGAGTATCCTAATTGCCGAAAAAAACAGATACTTACCGCAAAAGACATCCTCCTCGGCAGGAGGGATACCAGCGGCAACCTGGAATGGGGCTGGAATGTCAATTATCTGGATCAGGATAAAAGCTACCGCAATAATGAACAGTATGGAACAGGTAGTTATACCTATGTAAGACCGCTCAGCCGCTGGAGCGCTTATAAATCCCAAAAGCTCGGCGCCTCTTTGGATGGAACGTATAAAGCCAGCAACCACCTGCTGGATTTCTTAGTGAACATATCCCGGGAAGATATGGATGTAGATGGCTGGAGAATGGACGTTCTGGATAGTTCGCAGTGCAATCGCTTTAAAACCAAATATCAACAAACACTCTATAATATTCAATTGCAAGATACCCTAACGCTTAATTCGACCGGCGATCTCTGGTTTACTCCTAGTATCCGCTACAACTCGTCTGATGTAGTAGGCCAAGCCAAATATATCGATCCTCATAGTCGGGGAGTGAAAACGACAGATGGGCAGCGAGACAGCAAGACAACCTGGCAGTTAGCCTTAAAGAAGAAGGTAAACGACAGTTTGACCTTGCGTTCTTCGTATGGGTCTTACTACCGGCTGTTGAATCTCTATGAAATTGCCGGCGACGGGGCCAGCATCATTCCCCGTGCGATTTACGGCACCAATGGTGAATTTAATTCTGTATATCCACGTCCGGAAGAAGGAATGCAATGGGATGCTGGCGCTGTCTGGAAGGGAAAATGGCTTAATACCAAGGATGCCGACCTTTCACTGACCTATTTCAGCCGCCGGTCTGATAATTTGCTGCAGCTTTACCAGTCTGGTATTGGCTGCTGGTCTTATGCCAACGCGATCAACGGGCAAGCCAAAGGAGTGGAATTACAAAGCAATTTGACCTGGGACAAATGGGATCTAAATTTGGCTGCTACCTATATAAACACCAAAAGAGCTGTCAAGGATATCACGCACTCTGGTTTCTGGACTTACCCTCCTATGACCTATACACCGGAATGGGAAGGAAAACTGCGTTTGACATATCGACCTAATGATAGAACCGCCTTATTTGCCGAAGTTAACTATACAGATAAGCAGTATGTCAGTGAGCTATATGATGTTTTTCTGCCAGCATTTACTACCGTGGGTACAGGTTGCCGGGTTAAGCTGAATACAAATTCCCAGCTTGTTTTTGGTGTCAATGATCTCTTTAATAAAGGACCGGAGCTGGAATATAAGTACAGTGTCGTTGATACTGGCGTATATGCCGGATACTATTATCCATTGCAGGGGCGGACCTATTATGCAACTATCAATTATGATTTTTAGGCTTTCACTATGAGACAGCATACTTCAAGAGATAGATCTAGGTTTCTTGGGCGAGTGAAGGACAAAGATTTGGTAGTAAGGGAGGGTGAGGCCGATGTGAAACCGGGAGATTGAGTAACAGACAGGAAATGGGGTGATAATGCATGGAAACGTAAGGCTAGTAGCAGGGAAAATTTTTAAAAAATAGGGGAGGTTTTTTGTATGAAGATATTTAAAAAAGCAGGGTTAGTCTTAGCGCTCGTGATGGCCTTTACGACAACCGCCTTGGCCAACACAGCGTATACGGTGACTGATGCCAACTATGCTAACGGTAAAGTGGGGACTATCGGCAGCGCCGCGGGTGCTGTTAATCAAAATGCTGTCTCGTCGGTAGTGGCAGGTGCGCCAGCTGTTCATTATTTCACTGATGCCAATGGGAACTCCCGGGTGCTTGTCTATAAGTACTTGTATAGTGGCAATCCCAACCCTGAAGCCGTAATCTACAATCCCAATACAACCCCGTGGACGCAAGTGGCCACTGCGAATTGGGCCGATATTGCCAACTTGTATGGTATTACTAAAATAGGGAGCTACCTTTACGCAATTGACTATGACAACGCAAAGGTTGTCCAAATCAACATGACAAACTATAGCCAAACTGGAACAATATACACCTTCCCAGGGACGACAGGCTATGAAAAGCATGGTGTGGCCATCACTGCAGTGGGTAATAACATCTATGGTCTCTTTACAGAAGTGCAAGATCCTTGGGGAACTGCTAATTATTTGACAAGCAAGGTGGTTAAACTGAATAGCAGCACTCTTACTGCTGTCGGTACTCCTGTTCAAGTCGGTAAAAACGCTTTCACCCTCAAGCACTATAATAACAAGCTCTATGTTGCCTCAATTGGCGGCAAACAGAAAGATGACGGAACTTGCAACAGCGGGGAATCAAAATTAGATGTTGTTAATCTTGCCACGATGACAAAAACCACCCGCTTTACGTCAGGAACGGCAATTCCGTATGATTTCCGGGATATTACTATAAGCAGCACAGGCACTGCTTATATCTTGGTTGGTAATTATACAAATGACATCCCTAAATGGAAAATGACTGGTAAAGTGTACAAAACTACTGCTGCAAATATTGACTCGAATAATATCGGTACTGTTGTAGAAAATTATGCTAATATTCCCGGTTATTACTGGGCGTTGCTTTATGAAAACTCTACAAACCGGCTCTGGTTCGCTAAAGGTGGCCGGATAGATCTTCGTACAGGAACCACTTATGGTGCTATCAGACTTAATATGTATGAAAATACTATACTGGGTAGCTCTACCTATCCTAACCTCAACTCTCTCACTATACTCGGACAAACAGCTACTCTTACAGGCTACCAGGAACCGGCTATGTCTCCTGCACAAGCAATGAAGGCAGGGAAAAAGCTCGAAATAAAATAAACCTGTAAACCGGTACATACCGGGGCGATCTAGTCTGCCCCGGTTTTTCCGGTATCAGGCAGCAGGAAGTCTGATGTGCTACAAGGTATGGCACATTAGAGGGGGACGCTCTGTATTCATGAAAAAAGCTAAATTCCAAGCTACGGATTTTAGTACACCGCAGGTGAGGAAGTTGTTTTTGCAACAGTATCGCAGGACAATCTACGTTATACTTGTTTTTTTTTGTTGCTTTTTACTTTGCCATTTAGTGCTTTAGCGGAGTCGGCGAATGACGGGTCGTCTACAATCCCCTCCAGTAATCTTCCTTCTACGGATACCAACAATCCACAGGCGGTCCCTGCGGAAGGGACGCCCGCCGAGTTGTCGCCAGAACCGGTTGGCGATACGGGAGTTGTTTTTCGTTCCCATGTGGTCATACAACTGAAATATATCAAAGCAGACCAGGCGAAAACCATGTTTGCCGCGCTCATACCAAGTAACCAAATCAAGGTGGAAGCCATGAACAACATGCTGATTGTCATGGGGAATGAGGAGGATCTAGAACAGGTTAAAGACATACTGGTACAGCTTGATAGCCCGCCGCGTCAGGTAATGTTTGAAGCGGAAGTCGTAGAAATATCCCGTGAGGATCTAAAGAAAGTGGGTCTCGACGTGGACTCTAATACGGCGTTGGCGCTACCTAGTGTGGAGAAGACAGATGGCAGCGCTTTCCGTATCCGCCTTGGCAAGTCCGAATACGGTGTTAATATCCAGGCTACCGTCAATCATCTGGTGGAAAACAAAAAAGGCCGTTTGCTGGCCAGTCCGCGTATTGCAGCGCTGGATGGACAAACCGCCCAAATTATGATCGGTGACAAGCTGGCGGTGGAAAGTACGCAAATTGTCGATGGCAGTAGACTGACCACCGTAAACTACATTGACGTTGGAATAAAACTGGAAGTAACACCCACCGTTCACGCGGATGGTACTATAACGACCCGTATCAAATCGGAAGTCAGCAACAAAACGGACACTACGCCGAATGGAAATCCGAATATCCGCACACGCCAGGCCGAAACAATGCTGCGGGTAAAAAACGGCGAAACCATTGTACTGGGCGGTTTAATTCAGCGTGAGGAAACCAGGGATGTGTTGAAGGTCCCGCTGTTGGGCGATATGCCGCTGGTTGGGCAGTTGTTTCGCTCGACCAACAGGGAGCGAAAGGAAACGGAACTGGTTATTCTGATTACGCCGAAAATGATGGACATATAGAGGAAGGAAACTGAGATGAAACGCATGTTGGTCATACTTTTATGTCTGCTCGGCCTGTGGTCCGCCCGGGCGGAGGGCGCAGCGGATCCGCCTGCGGTTGTATTCCGGTGGGCGCCGGTTATTTGCCAGGAGGATCAAGGACTGAATCCCGTAGTACGGGAAAACGTATTTACGGTGGTAAACTTTGATTACGACCCCTATATTCTGGTACATTAAAAGAAGCTGTAAAATGGTGTTCAACGGCAGGGACAGTCCTTGCATTTTTAATTGGATGATACGGTGATTGCCAAGCAGATTGTAATTAAACAAATCTATAGTGAAATCTATCCAATTGTTAATGAAATTATCGGCAGGGCATAATACAAGGCTCTGCTTTTGATTTTTGGTGTATTTCTGGCAAATATTTGATTATTTTTCGAAAAACATTTATAATTTAAAAGATAATAAGAATGTGGTCTGCCAGGTATTTTGGGGCAGGAGGGTAAAATCAAATGGGCATGAAAGTAAATACATTTGGGGTAAGCAATCAGCCAAAGGTGACTGACCGCGAGATAGCGAATAAGGCCGAAAAGTCAGGGGACTATTTCGCTGCGGATCTCTTAAAATCGCAGGAAGCACAGTCAACGGAACGTCTACAGTCACTTATGACCCAGATTGATGAAAGTGGACGCCGTTTATCGCAGATGCCAACCTATAGCGAGCTCAAGTCATACCGGGAGCTGGTTCGTAAGTTTATCGGTGAGGCTGTTTCGCGATCTTACAGCCTTGAAGCCCGCGCTGGTTGGGATCGTCATGGTCGCCAGAAATTGTATACAACCATTAAAAAGGTTGACGAAAAACTTGCCGAAATGACAGAAGATGTGCGTGTCGGCCAAGAACGACAATTATCCATCATGGCCAAACATGACGCAGTGCGGGGCATGCTGGTGGATTTGTTTACCTAATGACGATGAATTGGAATGAAGTAATCGGCCATCAGGATGCAGTGACCATAGTTAAAGCCATGTTGTCTACCGGAAAAATGCCACATGCGTTATTGTTTACCGGATCGGCAGGTATTGGTAAAAGCTTACTGGCTAAACTGGTAGCTGCCGGCATTCTTTGTAGCACTGATCGTGAAAAACCTTGTGGACATTGCCATTCCTGCGTGTTGTTCGGCCGTAGTGAGCATCCTGACTTTATTCAGGTTGCACCTGACGGTGCTACGATCAAAATTGACCAGATTCGCTTACTTAAAAACGTTGCTGCGTTAACCCCGGCTGTTGGTTCAGGGCGGGTTTGCCTGATTGAGGATGCGGAGTTGATGACTGTACAAGCTGCTAACAGTTTGCTCAAGTTGTTAGAAGAGCCGCCTCCTGGTCTTGTTTTTATTCTCATTGCCGGAACCAGTAAACCACTATTGTCGACAATATTATCTCGTTGCCGGAAGGTTTCTTTTTACCCTTTGCCTGCCTCTGTGCTGGAACAAGCGTTGGTACATAAAGGATATGAACCGGCTGCTGCGGCTATTGCCGCCCGTTTAAGCGGTGGCAGGATGGGAAAGGCACTTACCTTGCTGGTGCCGGATGGTTTGGTACCCAGGGATATGGCACTGCAATTGCTTGCCAGTATCGGGCAGGAAGGCATGACCGCCATTTGGGAGCAAACGACCAAGCTTGCTGGTCTCGACACCAAGGATATAGTGACAGTGCTGGGATTTTTTTTGTATTTGTTGCGTGATCTACTAATGCTGGCAGGTCAGTATGGCGAGCAACTGCTATATAATATTGATCTTGTGCAGGAACTTGCCGGTTTAGTATCTGCTTGGCCTGAATGCCGCAGCATGGTAGCTATAACTGCTGTTAAAAATACCATTCGTGCCATCGAGAGCAACGCCAACACCCGTTTGGCTCTTGAGGAGTTATTAATAAATCTGAAGGATTGGCCAGAAAAAGGAGAGTAACATGCTGACAGTAGTGGGTGTCCGCTTTAAAAAAGCGGGTAAAATATACTATTTTGACCCAGACGCCATTGAAATTCATGAAGGCGATTATGTAATTGTCGAAACCGCAAGAGGACTAGAGTTTGGTGATGTTGTTATTGGGCCGCGGCAGGTGGACGAAGAACAGGTTGTTGCTCCGTTAAAACCTGTATTGCGTAAGGCGACTGCTGAGGATGAAGAAAAAGTTAAAGATAATCGAAAAAAGGAAAAAGAAGCGTTTAAAGTTTGCGAGCAAAAAATAGAGGCTCATAGTTTGCCTATGAACCTGGTGGATGTGGAATATACTTTTGATGTCAATAAGATCATATTTTACTTTACTGCCGAAGGCCGGATTGATTTTCGTGAACTGGTAAAAGACTTGGCTAGTGTCTTTCGTACTCGGATTGAGCTTAGGCAAATTGGCGTACGGGATGAGGCTAAATTGATGAATGGGATTGGTTGTTGTGGCCGGTCGCTGTGTTGTGCTACCTTTTTGGGAGATTTTGAACCGGTCTCTATTCGGATGGCCAAAGAACAGAATTTATCACTCAATCCAGCCAAGATTTCAGGGATTTGCGGTCGGTTGATGTGTTGTTTAAAATACGAAAATGATTGCTATAGCGGCTGTAGCTGCCCGAAAAAGGTTATGCCGCCAGCAGTTGGTAAGGAAGTAATTACTATTGATGGCGAAGGCAAGGTCATATCTCTCAATCGTCAGAAACGGACAGCCACCATTGGTTTAGCTGAAGGGAAAACCATGATTATTCCCTGGGACGAAGTGGTGGAAAAGGAATAATGGCACCTGCCAAAGTAGGTCTGAAACCCGGCGAACGGGTGGATGATCTGATTATTAACAACTTAAAGCTTATTCAACACCCGGAAGAATTTTGTTTTTCGCTTGATGCGGTCCTGTTGGCTCACTTTGCCAGTATGCGGCAAAATGGCGTAGCAGCAGACCTAGGCGCAGGTACTGGTGTTATTGGTTTATTATTACTAGCACGTGGAGCGGCAGCGGTTACCGGTATTGAGCTCAATCCGGACCTGGCAGACATGGCGAGCCGCAGTGCCAAGCTTAACGGGCTGGAGGACAGACTGCTGATTCTAAACAGTGACCTTCGTCTTGTTCATGATTTGCTGCCAGGTGGTAACTTTGAATTGGTCGTTTCTAACCCTCCCTACCGTCCGGTCGGGGGTGGGTATATAAGCCCCAATGACCGGGTCGCTATGGCCCGGCATGAATTGACAGCCAGCTTAAGCGACATTGTAGCTGCTGCCCGGCATCTTGTAAAATACCGCGGCCGGTTTGCAATGGTACATTTGCCTGAACGACTGGCAGAGATTATGCTAACAATGTGCCAGGCCGGTATTGAACCCAAACGACTGCAGTTTGTTTATCCACGGGTGGATAAGAAGCCTAACATGGTGCTTGTTGAGGGTATACGGGGGGCAAAACCGGGAATAGACGTATTGCCGCCGTTAGTTGTATATACTACCGATGGAAACTATTCTGAGAATATTATGAAGCTCTATGAGCAGGACAGGTGAACTCGAGTGACCGAAGCGGGCACGCTCTATTTATGTCCAACTCCCCTGGGAAATCTGGAAGACATGACCTTTCGGGCTGTACGGGTCTTGAAAGAAGCGGCTGCTATTGCGGCTGAAGATACCAGACACACACGTAACTTACTAAACCATTTTGACATTCATGTTCAACTTATTAGTTATCACGAACATAATAAAGCCGAGCGGGGGCCGGAGATTATTGACCGGTTACTGCTCGGCGAGAGTATTGCGTTAGTCAGTGATGCGGGTATGCCTGGGATCTCTGATCCTGGTGTGGACTTGGTTCGGTTGGCGATAGCTAATGATATACCTGTTGTACCGTTGCCTGGACCTAACGCGGCATTGACGGCCTTGATTGCATCAGGGATGGACACTACGTTATTCACGTTTGTTGGTTTTTTACCAAAAACCAACAAACACCGTCGGCAACTGCTTGAGAAATTAGCTGGCTGTCCGTATACATTGGTGTTTTATGAAGCCCCGCACCGGGTGCGGGCAACACTGGAGGAATTGATAACTTCATTTGGTGATCGCCAGGCGGTAGCGGCCAGAGAACTTACTAAAAAATTTGAGGAATTTGTCCGGGGCAGTCTGTATACGCTGAGGCAACATTTTAGTCAAAATCAGCCGCGAGGAGAATTTACTCTTATTGTAGAGGGTAATCCTGACAATGAAACGCAGAATCAGCCTGCGGCGGCATTGTCAATACCTGATATAGTGCAAGCTGTGCAAGTGTTAATCCGGCAGGGTGTAAATAAAAAAGACGCCATCCGTGAGGTGGCGTCGCAAAATGGTCTGCCGAAACGGCAGGTATACCAAGCTGTTCTTGCAGATTCATTAGATACCTAACCGAAAGGCTGCTTTCTAAAAAACCGAATTAAACAGCTGCTTGTCCCATAGATTCGAGGCAATCTTTACAAACGTTTTTACCTTTGAAGTTGGTTACGTCAGCTGCATTACCACAGAACACACAGGCTGGTTCATATTTGCGGAGAATGATGCGGTCGCTATCGACATAAATCTCGAGAGCATCTTTTTCTGCGATATCAAGAGTGCGGCGCAATTCGATAGGAATAACCACCCTACCTAGTTCGTCTACTTTACGTACAATGCCAGTTGATTTCATTTTCCTGTCTCCCTTCAATCGACAATTAATTTTTAAGGAACATCGAATAACAATATTCGACAAAAATCGCTCAACTAAATAATACCAAATATTACAAAGCGTGTCAACCCAATTTTTTACAAAATAAAAAATTTTTTTTCAAATGTGTCATTTGAAAGGAATAATATTTCTATTCATTGTCATATACTACTACATTCTGTCGAAAAATACAACTATTGACAACCATATTTCCAATGCCTATAATTGGAAAATAAAAGTAGTGCGTTTACTGAAGGAGGACATTATGTCAAAGAAACCCTTTTATATTACCACACCTATTTATTATCCTAGTGACCGATTACATATTGGACATGCATACTGTACGACCATTGCAGACAGTATTGCCCGTTATAAGCGGTTAGCTGGTTTTGATGTATTCTTTTTGACTGGTTCTGACGAACATGGACAAAAGATTCAGCGTAAGGCTGAGGAGACGAATACTACGCCGCTGGCATATGTGGATAAGATTGTGGCGTCATTTCAGCAGCTGTGGGAAAAATTGGATATATCCAATGATGATTTTATTCGTACGACTGAAAAGCGGCACCACGAGTTGGTACAGGCAGTCTTTCAAAAAATCTATGATCAAGGTGATATTTATAAAGCCGAATATGAGGGCTGGTACTGTACACCTTGCGAGACCTTCTGGATGGAACGTCAGTTAACTGACGGCAAATGCCCGGATTGCGGCCGCCCAGTTGAAATTGTTAAAGAAGAAAGCTACTTTTTCCGGATGGCTAAGTATCAGGACCGGTTGCTGAAATATATTGATGAAAATCCGGATTTTATCCAGCCGACATCGCGTCGTAATGAGATGCTTAATTTTATCAAGGGTGGTTTGGAAGACTTATGCGTGTCCCGGACAACCTTTGACTGGGGAATCCCGGTTCCCTTTGATACCAAGCATGTAGTTTATGTATGGTTTGATGCGCTGACTAACTATATTACAGCAGCCGGTTACTTAAATGATAAGGAAAAATTCGCTAAATATTGGCCTGCTGATATCCACTTGGTTGGTAAGGAAATTGTGCGCTTCCATAGCATTATCTGGCCGGTGATTTTGATGGCACTGGGGATAGAATTGCCGAAAAAGGTATATGGTCATGGTTGGCTGGTAGTCGAGGGTGACAAGATGTCTAAGTCTAAGGGCAATGTAATTGATCCGTTGGCCTTGATTGATGAATTTGGTGCCGATGCTATCCGCTATTTTCTGCTGCGGGAAATTACTCTGGGGCTTGACGGCAATTTTTCGCGTGAGGCACTCATTAACCGGATTAATGCCGACTTAGCTAATGATTTGGGAAATCTGCTGCATCGCAGTCTGAGTATGATTGGCCGCTTTAATGGCGGCGTTATCGAAGCACCAGGTGAGAGTGAGGCTATTGACCAGGGACTTATTGAGTTAGCACGCACTACGACCGTTCGGTATGAACAATTCATGGAGCAGCAGGATATTAATGCTGCTCTTAAAGAAGTATGGGCACTTATTGGGCGTACCAATAAATATATTGATGAGACCGGACCTTGGGCGCTGGCTAAAGACCCTGCCCAAAAAGGCCGTCTTAATACTGTACTGTACAATTTAGCTGAGGTTCTACGAATTGTGGCGATCTTGATTTCACCGTTTATGCCGCAAACATCTCCCAAAATTTGGCGCCAGCTTGGTCTAAAAACTGACTTTGCCAGTGTACAATTTAATGAGGCTCAAGCCTGGGGACGCTTGCCGGCTGGCACTGTTGTGGCGAAAGCTGAGCCGATTTTCCCGCGCATTGAGGAGCAACCAGCTAGTGCGGCTGAAGCACAACCGGCGCAAACGGCAACTGTGCCTGCACCCCAAACTGAGATCCCGACCGCACCAGGTATACCGGAAATTACCATTGAAGAATTCGCCAAAATTGATTTGCGGGTAGTCAGGGTGCTGGCAGCCGAGAAGGTTAAAAAAGCCGATAAGTTATTGCTGTTAACGGTAGATCTGGGAACAGAACAACGAACTATTATTTCAGGGATAGCCAAACATTATGAACCTGAGCAACTCGTGGGGCAAAATGTTGTTATGGTAGTCAATCTGAAGCCGGCTAAAATTCGGGGCATAGAATCCCGCGGCATGGTATTGGCCGCCTCCTGTGATGAAAAATTGCAGCTTGTGACTGCCGATATGCCGCCTGGCAGCAGGGTGAAGTAAGATGCTATTTGACTCACATGCCCATATTGATGATAACCGGTTTGACGAGGATCGGGCTGCAGTTATTGCACGGGCCCGGGAAGCCGGCCTTGTGGGGATATTGAACGCTGGTGCCTGTATGGAGTCCTCGGCCCGTTCCATAGCATTAGCAGAAGAACATGCGTTTATTTATGCCGCTGTGGGTATTCATCCCCATGATGCCAAAGAGGCTAAAGAGAGTGATTATGAACAGTTAGCTGATTGGACCCGTAAACCCAAGGTAATGGCCATTGGCGAAATTGGACTTGATTATTATTATGACTTATCACCACGCGAACTTCAGCAGCAGGTGTTTATTCGCCAGCTTGATGTGGCGCGTCAATGCAATAAGCCGGTTATTATCCATGACCGGGATGCCCATGGTGATTTGATGGCGATTATAAAAAAAGAAGCCAAGGGTTTAACAGGTGTGCTGCATTGTTATTCCGGCAGCTTAGAGATGGCCAGGGAAGTTATCAAGCTGGGTTTTTACATCTCCTTTGCCGGACCGGTTACTTTCGCCAAAGATGGCAAGCTCAAAGAGGTGGCGGCAAACGTACCCCTTGAGCGCCTGCTGGTAGAGACAGATTGCCCCTATTTGACACCTAAGCCCTATCGGGGCCGGCGCAATGAGCCTGCGTATGTCAAATTTACTGCTGAAGAAGTGGCTTGCGTCAGGAATATGGAGTTTGCTGCTCTGGCGGAGGCGGCAACAATAAATACTAAGCGGCTTTTTGGCATTGCGTAAGTCAGTGTTATCAAAGGGAAAAATAAAAAAATTATACAGGCAGGAATAAAATGGAAGTTCAGCGAATATTTTACAGTAATAGAATATCGCTGAATTTCTTTATTTTTATGACTCACATTCCATATGTCCTCTTTTATTTTGATTGGACATGCGGAATATAAGTTAGGAGAATATAATTCAAAATAAATGGGAATAATACGAGCAACATCTGGATAATTATGGTTAATTAATTGACTTATTAACCAGGTTATGATATAATTTTATGGCTCGCAGAAAGGGGGTATTTCATGAGTGATGAAAGGTCTATACTAGCAAAGTATGGTCAGCGAAAAGTAGTGTTGATTCTTGCGCTATTGCTGGCATCACTGGTGGCAACCGGATTTGTTTGGGCACATAAACAGGTACATATTGTTACTGATAATCAGAGCTATACTGTCAGTACCTTGTACTCAAGTCCTTATAAAATCTTGCAACAAGCTGGAATTACACTTAGTCCCGAAGATGAAATCAGGTTGTCGACAACCAGTGTGACTACCGGAACAGTCATTGAGGTATTTCGTGCCGTACCTGTAACAGTTATATATCAAGGGAAAAATATTAATTTACTTGCAGCTAAGCCTACGGTGCGCGATATTGCCAATCAGGTGGGAATACCGCAAGAAAAGGTAAGGTTGGTGCCGGGAGATGACACTAAGCCGGTTGCCGGTATGAACATTAGGGCCATTACATTAAGTGAGAAGATTGAAGAGCAGGAAATTCCTGAATTGTACCAGATTATTCGCCAACCTGATCCTACCCTGGAAAAAGGGGTGGAGGAAACTGTGCAGGCCGGAGAGAATGGTCTTAAGAAAGCTACGGTTCGTGTAAAGTTTGAAGATGGTGTTAAAGTTTCTGCCGATGTGCTGTCCGAGGTTGTGGCAGTAAGTGCTAAACCGCAAATCATCCGGGTTGGGACCCGGGATATGGTAGATACTTCGCGGGGGGCAATGCGGTTTAGGGGTGTCCGCTATATGGAAGCCAGCGCCTATTTACCCACAGATGGTTCATCCCAGGGATTGACAGCCACCGGAATTGCCGCCGGACATGGTATTGTTGCTGTTGATCCGGAAGTGATCCCATTAGGTACCCAGGTCTATGTTCCAGGCTATGGGATGGGGCTGGCAGCCGATACTGGCGGGGCCATTGTTGGCGACAAAATTGATTTGTGTATGGAAAGTGCCAGTGAAGCCTATCGGTTTGGCCGCCGGACAGTGAAGGTCTATATCTTAGATGAGTAAGGAAATGGCAGAGTCTTGTACTCTGCCATTTCCTTTTGAATTATATTTTTTCCAGCTCTTAGAAGGAGTAGCTAACCCTGGTAACGAAATAGAAACAATTACATTTGTGGTGAAAGGAATGGTGTTATTGACAGGCATTAACCCCGGTCTTGTAAAAGCTTGTTGGCAATTGGCCCGCGGCTATTGGTTTTCAGAAGAGAAGTGGCGGGTCTGGGGACTAACAGCGGTAATTGTGACGCTGAATCTAGCGTATGTCTATATGTTGGTATTATTTAATAAATGGTATAATCGGTTTTATAACGCTTTGCAAAATCTTGACAGTGAGGAATTTTTCAGTGCCTTGCTTGAGTTTAGTGGGCTGGCTGCTATTTACATTATTGTAGCCGTGTATCAGCTGTACCTGCAGCAGATGCTGGAGATAAAATGGCGGCGGTGGATGACGCAGCAATATTTGGACAGTTGGCTGGCAAAACAGACCTATTACCGGCTGCAGCTTATCGAGAATAGCACCGATAACCCTGATCAGCGTATTAGTGAGGATCTGCGGCTGTTTACCAATTACAGTCTGCGTTTGTCGCTAGGTCTGTTAAAAGCAGTAGTTACACTAGTATCCTTTATCGCTATCTTGTGGCAGTTGTCAGGTACACTTACAATTCCTGTAGGCGGGACAGAAGTGACGATTTCCGGGTATATGGTATGGGTTGCCATATTGTATGCGATTGCCGGAACTTGGCTGGCTCACAAAATTGGTAAACCGTTAACCAAGCTCAATTTTGATCAGCAGCGTTATGAAGCTGATTTTCGTTTTAGTCTTGTCCGGCTGAGAGAAAATAGTGAGAGTATTGCCTTTTACGGTGGCGAAGCCCGGGAAGGTCAGTCGTTTATGGGCAGATTCGGCAGCGTCTTGGATAATTTCTGGCAGATTATGAAACGCCAGAAACAACTGACTTGGTTTACCTCAGGCTATGGGCAAATTGCCCTTATTTTTCCGATTCTAGTAGCCGCTCCCCGGCTTTTTGCCAAAGAGATTCAGCTTGGCGGCTTGCTCCAGACGGCAGAGGCCTTTGGCAAGGTGCAAGAAGCGCTATCCTTTTTTGTTGAAAGCTATCCCTTGCTGGCTGAGTGGAGGTCAGTCGTTGACCGGCTAACCGGCTTTGTTGGTAATATGGAGAAAGTAAATGCGTTAACTGATACCGCTGCAGCGATTCACCAGACGGCTGCGCCGGCATTGATGGTGTCTGACCTGAATATTGATTTGCCGGATGGGCGGCGGTTGTTGTCCGAACTCAATTTGTCATTGACAGCAGGCGATTCTTTGCTGGTGGCTGGTCCTTCCGGCAGCGGTAAAAGTACGCTATTGCGGACGCTTGCCGGCTTATGGCCTTATGCACAGGGAGATATAACTGTGCCTGAAGGCCAAAGTTCCCTGTTTCTGCCGCAAAAAGCCTACCTGCCGCTTGGTACGTTGCGGGAGGTTTTGCTCTACCCGGGCCCCCGGCAGCCGGTTAATGATGAAGACATTTATACTGCTATGTCGCTGTGCAAACTGGAGGGGCTGAAGGATCAGCTTGATAGGGTGGAAGAATGGTCGCATGTGTTGTCGCTGGGTGAGCAGCAGCGGATTGCTTTTGTGCGGGCTCTTATTCATAAGCCTGATTGGCTGTTTATGGATGAGGCAACATCAGCTCTTGATGAACCCACAGAGCGCGTATTGTATAAACTACTATGTGAACATCTGCCTAATACGGCTATGATCAGCGTTGGTCACCGGGGGACTCTAAACAGCTATCACAAAAAGAAATTGACCCTGGACGGAGCCGGGCGTTGGAGTATGCTTACGTTATAACATGATAGATAAAAAAGCGTTAAATGTGATACTATATTCATAGTGTGTGTTACGTTAAAAAGATGGAGAGCGAAATGATTAAAGAAGTAATAGTAGTTGAGGGCAAGCAGGACATTGCTGCCGTTAAGCGGGCAGTGGATGCGGAATGTATTGCTACAGATGGGTTTAACCTATTGCCACGCACCATAAGCCGGATTGAGGATGCCTATAAACGGCGGGGGATTATTATTCTGACTGATCCGGACAGTGCGGGTGAGCGTATTCGTAAATACTTAGCCCAGCGCTTTGCCGAAGCCAAGCATGCGTTTGTACCAAGAGAACAAGCCTATGCGAATGATGATATTGGCATTGAACAGGCCTCGTCGGAGGCCATTCGCGATGCGCTTAGTAAAGTGCGGCTGCATGAGTGGCAGCCATCAAGTGAATTTAGCTGGCAGGATATTATAATAAACAGATTGACTGGTGTGCCGGACGCCACTATCCGCCGGGCGGCGGTTGGTGAAAGTCTGGGTATCGGCTATGCTAATGCTAAGGGTTTTTTTTATCGGCTCAATCATTATGGCGTTACCCGGGCCGAGTTTGCCGGGGCGTTAAATAAGTTGGATAATGCTGCTAATCTATGCAGCGGTGTGGAGGAACCAAACTATGGCGATTAAGCCGTGTATTGCACAAAAAGAGGTAACTTTACATATATTAAAAACCTTTGGAATTCATATGAGCAAGAAATTAGGGCAAAATTTCCTGATTGACAACAATGTCGTGGCAGGAATTGTGTCGGCTGCTAACGTTTGTGAAGGTGAACCTGTACTTGAAATTGGACCGGGGATTGGCACGTTGACCCAGGGACTAGCCGAAGCGGGGGCCGAGGTTATTGCAGTTGAGCTTGACCGTCGCCTGCTGGAGATCCTTGGTAAGACACTGGAAGGGTATAATAATGTCAGGGTTATTCATGGTGATATTTTAAAAATTGACATTTCCCGGGAAATAAACAAAGAAAAATACAAAGTTGTCGCTA
The DNA here is from genome assembly GCF_057319775.1 of Sporomusa sp. 246TCP1. Classification (NCBI taxonomy): domain Bacteria; kingdom Bacillati; phylum Bacillota; class Negativicutes; order Selenomonadales; family Sporomusaceae; genus Sporomusa; species Sporomusa sp. 246TCP1. The sequence continues at coordinate 5,290,003 of NZ_CM170492.1, forward strand.
ATTTACCCTACTATATTACGACTCCAATTATCATGAAATTTCTGGAAGAGAGAATGCCTGTCGAACTGCTTGTCACTATGGTGCAAAAAGAAGTGGCGCAGCGTATGGTGGCCAAGCCTGGCGGCAAAGATTATGGGTCACTATCAGTAGCTGTTCAGTATTATACAGAGCCGGAAATCATGTTTATTGTGCCGCCGCAGGCTTTTATTCCGAAACCTGCTGTAGAATCGGCCGTTATCCGTTGTACTGTGCGTACGGTGCCGCCAGTTGAGATTGTTAGTGAAAAAATGTTTTTCCGGGTTGTTAAGGCCGCTTTTGCTCAGCGACGGAAAACCCTGGCTAATGGCCTTAAGTCGGCCGGCCTTAGTAAAGAAGAGCTGGAGCAAGTATTGACGCAGGCCCAAATAGATGGCGGGCGTCGTGGCGAGCAATTATCGCTGGCCGAGTTTGCCGCTATTGCTAACGCCTGGTCAAAATTAGTAAGTGATAGCTAAGTGAATTAAAAAACCTCAAAGCCCTGCTCATTTTGAGCAGGGCTTTTCGTTAAGAAACATATCTAACAAATCTAAGCGACGGTCAATATGATAACCCAGGTAGGTTTTGTTCTGCCACTGACGGTTGCGACTTTGGCTATGGAAGGCAGCAATGGCTTCCAGGCAATCGCCGACAATGGTATCAATGATTTTGTTGGTATGAATTTGATTTTTTACAGATGAGCCTAGGCGGTAGTGGGGAATGGTAGTAGCTACGTCAATTTTCAGCTTGTGCATGCGCGCAAGCGCCATGGTAACAGGGGGAATAGCCAGCTCACGCAAGGGCACTGTTTCCAGGAGGCGGCGGGAGACGGCGTGGGGGCCATGGGCCGGGCTGGCTAAATTAATTTTTTTATCAAGCCCCAACTCTTTATTAAGATTGAGACGCCATTGAAAAGTAGGGTTATAGCGTTCGATATGGCGTGGTGGAGAAGGATAACAATTGGTTAAGGCCATATCCAGGTGTTTCAACAATACGCCATCAATCAGCTCCATCAAATTCTCATTAAAAGTACCTACCATGTCGCCATCAACAAAAGCGACAACGTCGCTGCCCAGTGCTAAAGCCACTTTAGCGCCAATTGCGCGGGGCGTGTCAATGCCTAAACATTCATGGAAATAGATAATTTGGAGTTTTGGAAGACGCATTTGTAAAACTTCGCGCATTGTACTGTCTTTGGAACCATTGGACACTAAGATAATGTGGTCAATCGGCAATGTTCCCAGATTTTGCAATACAGTGCTAATACGCCCTCCCTCATTTTTGGCCGGAACGACCACGCAAATCACGTCCATCACCTCGGAGTAAGGATGCGTGTAGAAAATGTATGCTGAAAGCAGCCTTATGAGGGCTCGCTATAGTATATAGCGGAAAGAAGGCATTTGCCACCAGGTGCAGCCAGTAATTTTGTGGCACTTTAGTTAGGCGCTACATAGGATGTAATAGTTATAGCTACTGGTTAAGGGGGGATTAAGGTGGACATTCAAGTAGGCGACCTGGTTATTAGAAAATCTCATGGCGGCGATATTGTTTTTAAGGTAACAGACATATTTGTTGACGATACCCAACAAACACACTGCGTGCTAAAGGGACTACATTTACGGCTAATGGCTGATTCGCCTATCGATGATTTAGAGCCGATTGAAGCAGAACATTTACGCAATGAAATTGTTCGCATGGAGAATATGCATAACAATACTCTGCGGCAGGTTCTGATACGCCGCAGCCGCGAACGGGAACAAATTGAATTAAGGCGGTCTGAGGCCACCAAGAAATTTACTTTTTTTGATTTGCCTGGCCGGGTATTGCATCTTGATGGTGATGAAGAATACCTTAAAATGTGTTTGAAAACCTACAATCAACTTAATCTTCAGGCAGAGGGCCGTTGGGTGGAAGAAAGTAAACAAGCGGACGTTATTATCAACTTATTAGAAGAAATCCGGCCGGATATTCTGGTATTTACAGGTCATGATGCCTTAATTGGCAATGGTAAAAAGGATATAAATGATATCAATAACTACCGCAACTCGAAACACTTTGTGGCAGCTGTAAAAAAAGCCCGCATGGTTGAGCCTTCCCGCGATGAATTGGTTATATTTGCTGGGGCTTGCCAATCACATTTTGAAGCTATTTTATCTGTGGGCGCCAACTTCGCCAGCTCACCTAACCGAATTTTTATTCATGCGTATGACCCGGTTTTTATTGCGGAAAAGGTAGCTTTTACACCGATAAACCGGATCGTCGATGTAGGTGACGCTATTACGGCATCAGTAACCGGGGTTGATGGCGTAGGAGGTCTGGAGACCAGAGGAAAATTCCGGTTAGGTATGCCGAAAACGCCAATTAAATAACATATAGACCTATAGTATTAAAGGGAAAGATACTATTTCGACGAACTATTATCTTGTTGAAATACTAAATATATGTGGAGGTCTAAGGTGGTAGTAACAGGAGAGCCGCAAGGCACTAGGAATGTCCGTAAGGCTGGCGGTGTTTTTTATACGCCAGTACATATTGTAAAATATATTCTGGCATGCACGCTGGCGCATCATGATATAGTGGCCAATCCGGTACCGCGAGTTCTTGACCCAGCTTGCGGGTCAGGCAACTTTTTGGTGGCGGCTTATGATTTGCTGCTAGCTAAATTTGCTGAGAAACTACCTGTATTGCAAGTCAGGTATGCGGAGGAGCGCTACATGATCCAAACGGCTATGACCGAATATTATCTTGATGGCAGATCCTACTGGCGGAGCGAGAACTTACATTACCACATTGTCCACTATTGTTTATATGGAGCTGATATGGATGAAGCTGCAGTAAATCAGGCGCAAATGCGCTTGACGGAAAAGCAAGCAGCAGTGTCACTGGATTCGGATATTATGAATTTGGTTAGCTGTGACAGTCTAATCAAATGGGAAGATAATCTGATCGAGGTGGACGGTTATACCGACAATGACCGTTTGCGGCTAGCCGATTTTTGGACGCGAAAATATGATTATGTTATTGGTAATCCCCCCTATATCAGTTTTGGATTAAACCGGGTAGGTAAAGTGACTGCCGGGCAGGCGCAGTATTTGCGGCTGAACTATCCCCATTCGGCACAGTATAAACTTAGCTATTATGCGCTGTTTTTAGAACGCGGTATTTTGGCGCTAAAGCCGGGGGGCTATCTCGGCTATATTACGCCTGACAGCTATCTGCTAGGCCGCTACTATTCCAAAATTCGCGAATTTATTCTTGATAATTGTAGGGTACAGGAACTGGCATTGGTCAGTACGAAGGTATTTGGCGGCGTGGTAGTGGGAATTCCGGCTATTACCATTTTGCAAAAAGAAAGTAGTGAGGAAGCCAAATCAACGGCCATAGTAACGGTCAAGAAAATTAATGAAACAGAGATCGAGCCTGCTGTTTATCAATACTTGCAGGCGTATTTCTCTGAGCAGGTCTATAAACGGTTTCGGATGTTTTTCTTGGCAAGGGATAAAGATATTGTTGATAAGCTGGATCAAGCCCCCTGTCGGTTTGGTGATATAACAAAAATCAGGACAGGCATGCGCTCGCTTACTGTGCAGGCAGATATAAAAAGTAAGATGAAGCAGGGCAGTACCTGGCGACCAGGGCTGGTATCCTCAGCACAGGTATTGCCTTTTGTGCTTTCCTATCAGGGTGACTGGCTGGACGTTGATCCGACCAAACTAAATAAAGGCGGTTGGGATGGGGAGGTCATGGCCGGACCCAAGATTTTCCTCAGACAGACAGGCGATAGTCTAATCGCTGCTGTAGACAAATCGGGGTACTACCATCTAAATAATATTCATTCTCTGGTGGTAGATAAAGGTGAACTTAGTTTAGAATATTTGGTGGCTATTCTTAATTCCCGTTTAATGAATTTTTATTACCAGACTGTCACTTTGGAAAAAGGGCGATCTATGGCGCAAGTGGACATTGAAATGGTGGAAAAGCTGCCGCTAATCATTGACAAGCAGCGTGCCGGTTCGTTAGCTCAGTTAGCAAGACAGTTGGCCGGGCAGGGTGGCTGTGGAATTGAAGATAATGGTATCTATAATGAACTGAATAAAGTAGTCTATGAGATATATGGGTTATCTGTAAGCGATAGCCTGTATATTGAGCAGAGCATTAGCAAGGGTGAGCAGGCAAAGATGCGAAAAAAGCGCCAGTGAAAGGTGGGCGGGTGGTGTCCTCCTTCACCATACATAAATTGCTAGCGTTTAGGGACAGGAATTTAAGAAAATGAGTCGAATATTTACATAACATCAAACTGATTAATTAGTTTGAAACCGATTAAATGTCAATAAAAATGACACTATATCATTAAAACAGACACTAGAAGGTTGGTTATGTAAAGTTTATGAAGGTTAAAAAATGGGTAACTAAAACGATTTTCGGGTTGGTGATAATGTCGATACTTACTACCTCATTTGGTGGTGCAGGGGCGATAACTGCTTATGCGGCAGAGGTAGGAGAAGAAGAATCTGTTCAAAATGGGGACGACAAGGCTGTTATTACCGGTTTAGTAGCGCTTGGTTTACTGGCGATGGTTGCTAGTGGGAAAAAGAGTGGTAGTAGTGATTCAGCAACTCCGACTACTCCGACTACTCCGACTACGTCTACTGCTTCTACCACGGGTTCAACATCCCAGCAAGCAACAACTACAACTACCTCGGGGCTTACGGCTGATGAAGCCAAAGCGTTTCAACTATTGAACGCAGACAGGGCAGCTAATGGCTTGCCTGCTCTCAAACTCAACATGAGTTTGGTTCGTTTAGCGGAAAACTATGGACAGGATATGATTAATCGCAACTATTTTTCACACTACAATCCGGAAGGACAATCTCCTTTCGACCGTATGCGGCAAGCGGGTATTAGTTATAGCGCGGCCGGTGAAAATCTGGCCATCAACAGCAGTGTGACGGCAGCTGAAAAAGCCTTTATGAACAGCTCCGGTCATCGTGCCAATATTTTGAATTCTAACTATACGGAGGTAGGTATTGGCGTTCGTACTAACGCTGCAGGGTCTGTGTATGTAGTGCAAGAGTTTATCAAAAAATAGGAACAGTTTTATTGGAATAGTAAATCCGCGCCAAATGGCGCGGATTTACTATTCCAATTACATACACTTCGGGCAGCTGCCACGATGCTCGTGGTAATCGAATTCACAACCGCAATAAGGACATATTTTATACAAACGATAGGTGCAAATTTTATAAAGCTTATAGTAACATTTAAAGGTTTTGACACATTCTTTGGTAGGCTGGCATTTCATTTTGGGAGTGCAGCAAGACATATCCATATCGTGGCAGTCATCATTCATGTCATATTTGTCATTACATTTGTCGTAGTCATCATCACACTTCCAGTAGGGATATTTTTTGTAAGCCTTCATTAACTGTATTACCTCCTTATTATTTTGATGACATACTTTCTCCCCTAGGGGGAAGAGCATCTGATATATACTATGAACAACATGGAGAAAATGTTATGTTGTTTTCCGGGAGAGAGTTTATATATCAGCAGTAGAAAAGTTTACAGGCGCAGGCAGGTTGTGTAAAGTCAAAGTATAATGAGCTATATATAGTAAAGAAAAGAAGCTGAAATCTTTATAAAACCAAGAATTTCAGCCTCTTTAAAAAAAGTAGTTAAGTAAAGGTATTTTTTTATATTAACGGAAGATGTACGGATCAAGCTTGTGGAGGAAGGCACCATACATCTTCCGTGATTTTTTTACTACACATTGTAGGTATCAGTATAACCAAATAATTTTAGAATTCCTTTAGAAAATAATGTAAGACATAATTGGGTTACAGACAAATATATTTTAAATAATTACATGCGATAATAAAAATACATATATAATCGATTTTGACAATTTTTAGCGGCTATAGGAGGGATATACTTTGGCAGCACAGGTGATTTTGTTTCCTGCTAAATCTGAACCCAACTTAACGGAAATAGAGAAGCTCATTCGGGAATGGCTGTTCAATGTGTCGGAAGATCAGGATTTCATTGAGACTGTGGCTTCGCGGATGATGAGTTTTATCAATAATTATGCCAATAAATGGTTTGAGCCTGCGTTCAACTTAGTTGTACCATCAACGTTAACCCTGGAAGAAAGGAAAGCACTTTGGGTTTCCATTGAAACAGGTGTTGATGAAACCGCCAAGCAAGTACAAGAGATGATTAATAAGATAATTGTAGAACGATTTTTCCTTGAGATAGAAATATATGAAAGTAAGGAAAAAGGAAAAATGGGGAAAAAACAATTATTGTGCCCTAAGTGGTAAACCAAACAAGCATAAGGCAGGAAAAAGCATCTGTAGTTCTATTGACTACAGATGCTTTTTTGTCGTTACACAGTGGAATTTTCGGGGTATGTTTTCCGGACATTAGTCATAGTTATAGCTTAGAGATTTGCCTGCAGTAATACATTTTTTGTCACATAAAAATTAGTGCAGGCATATATATAATTAGAATATACAAAGGGGGGAATCTGCATGAACGATAGAGCCTATAAAGAGTGTACTCTTGGCATTGAAACCGGAACTATTATCGTGCGTCAAATAGTGGGAGAAAAGGAAAAACAAAAAGCACTGGATATTCACGTAGTTGTTCCGGAAAGAAAACCTTCCATTGAGCAAATTGTTGATGTATTTGTTAAAGAAGTAGAAGTAAATAGTGTTGACGTAATTACCGATAAAGTTATCGTTCGGGGTGAGTTCGAGATTAAAGCCATTTATGTAGCCGCTCTGCCTGAGCAGCCTGTTCATGCTGTAGAAGTTAAGCATTATCGGTGGACTCTTGATATTGATATTCCTGGTGCACGCCGGGGGATGGATGCTGAGGCTAGCGTTGTTGTTGAGTTTGTGGATTATGATGTTGAAGACCATCATCGTGCTTATAAATACAAAAATTTTGAGCCTATTGAGTGTGATGACGACGAGGACGACGATGATGATGACCATAACCATGACCATGACAATGACAATGACTGTCACGACCATGATCACGACCATGATCATGACCATGATTGCGACCACCATGGACATCATCACCACCGCAACTGCCGGGAATTTGACGTATCAGTTATTTTAAAAGTTACCGCCAAAGTTATGACTGACCGGGAAGTTACTATTGGAACCGGAACGTTGCCAACTACACCCAAAGGTTAGATTTTTTAGGTATCAACGGAGAGGGGGGGAAACCATGGATGATAAAACGAGAGCAGCTTCTGGTTCAAGTAATACTTCAGGCATGACTGTCAAAACAGTTGCCGGTGTAACTACTGTTGATAGTGCTGAATTGGAATGCGGCTGCCCGGAACCAGGTCCGGAGACAATTGAGGTAGAACAAGTCCTGGGTGCTGAAATGGCCCAACGGGTTGTGGAACTTGATTTGTTTGTTCCGGCGCAGAAACCAGATATTGAACAAGTAGTTGACGTATATGTGAAAGAGCTGGAAATTAACAAAGTTGATGTTATTCCAGACAAGGTCATTGTGCGTGGTGAATTAGAGGTAAAGGTAATGTATGTTGCTGATTTACCTGATCAGCCGGTACATGCGTTTGAAAAAAGGCACATTCGTTGGACGCGGGATATTGTGATTTATGGTGCTGAACCTGATATGAAGGCAACTGCCGATGCAACTGTGGAATTTGTTGACTATGATTTCCATTGTCATCATGACAGGCGTAAGGTGCATATTACTATTGTACTTAAGGTCTGGGCCCGGGTAGTTACTACCACCGAGATGGATGTATTTGCGTTAAGTCCGATTGATGAAATCGGTATTGTCGAAAGTACTACAGCTACAGATAAAGTCAGTGCCAGTCAGTTTACTGATGAAAATGTATCAGCTGCAGAAACTGGTGGTGGAAACATAGCAGGGTTTGGCGAACAAAATGTTATCGTCACCGGTCCGATGACACCGACCGCCGGTACATCCACTAGTGCTACCGGTACGGTAACAGTAACTGGCAGTACAGTTAATATCAGAAGTGGACCTGGCACAAATTTCCCTGTTGTAACAAAGGTTAACAAAGGCACGACATTAACTGTTAAGGAACAGGCTTTTGGTTGGTACAAAGTAGTGCTTACTGATGGTACTACTACTGGCTGGATAGCTAGTTGGCTGGTAAATAGCACTACGGTTAATGCAAAAGGTTGAGAGTAGCGACCCAGGGATAGTAATCATCCCTGGGTATTGTTTTCATTTGCTTACACCAAAATCCCGGAGGCGCTAAGCAGCCGGGATTTTTGGTCCGGATGGAAAGGTTAAATCGTTATCAGCGGTGAGAGGAGATGGTCTAATGTATCGGGCGTTAAAATATATCGGTCCGGTGGGGCTGGGAGCCACATCTCCACAACTATTTCGCGCCGAAAATGACTGTGGAGAAGTAAAGGTATGTGTTGTTAAGTTATCATCCAATCGTCTTGGATCCAAGGTTCTCGTAAACGAGTTGCTAGCCGCTCATTTTGGCGATTGGCTAAAGCTTTGCTTTCCGCCAGGGGGACTTATTGACATTTCTCCAAAGGTATTGGCCGGTAGCCGGCGCTTGACGGCTGCTGCCGTACTGTCCGGTTGGCACTTTGGGTGTGAGTATTTGCAAGGAGTTGGCTATGTAAACAAATACAATCTGCATCAGGCAGTAAATAAAGATCAAATGGCTGGCGTTATGCTGTTTGACCACTTGTTCCATAATCCTGACCGGACGGAAAATAGAAAAAATCTGTTAATCCGCAAAGAACGGGATGGCTATAAGCTGTATGCGATTGATAATTCACATTTGTTTCGTCGCGGCAAATGGACAACCGGTATGCTGGAAGAGTTAGCTGATACGATTACAGTAAATCATCGCCGTTCCTATGGTGTACTTTTGAAATATTATCTAAGGCCGGCACAATTATTTAAGTATGCTGCAGCTGTTAAGAATATTGAGGATGCGAAATTTGCTCAGTTTATGGATAGTATTCCTGAGGAGTGGCTGCCTGATAAGGCGGAGCGGCAGGCTTTGCTTGAGTTTCTTGTTAGCAGGCGTGACAAAGCCTGCTGGGTAGCAGAACAATTAAGCCGGCTAATCCCGAATATACATCGGGGTACCGACATTTATTAAGGCAAATATTTCTTCAGCATGCGCGTTATGCATCCGGATACAGCCGTTAGATACCATTTTACCAATTAGCCAGGGGGCATTTGTACCATGAAGACCATAGGCATCATAATTGAGGCCCATCCAGCGTGTGCCGAGCACTCCGCCCGGGTTGGTAATTTTTGTGGCAATGGCAAAATTGCCGGTAGGTGTCGGGGTTGATGGTTTGCCGATGGCAACTGGGTATTGCCGGACTGGGTTATTACCATCAAATAAGGTTATTTGGCGCTGGGATTTAACCAGGAGAATATTAGCTCTGGGCAGCATGTGGCTAGTTCTGATAGGGGAGATTGGTATTACTTCCTCAGTGGTAGCAGTCAGGTTTTGACAGTAGGAGATATAATTTTCACCTGCTGCCAGCGTAATGTTTTTTAAAGATTCGGGCAAATAAATCTTTCTAATGTTCAATATGTTTCGACCTCCGTTTGCACCCGTTTTTCTGCTTCATTATATTCAATACCAGTCAGTTTGGTTAATAAAAACCTATTGAATAAATTTTATACAATATTGGTAAAAATAGGAGCAAAGGGTAAACAGGAGAATTTATTAGGATGAATGACACAACAACAGCAAATAAAGACAAACCGTGCGGTAGTTTACTTATCATTGGTGGTCATGAAGATAAAGTAGGCGAGTGCTTGATATTGCATCAGTTTATTGATATGGCTGGCGGCAGAAATAGCCGGATTGTAGTAATTGCTACTGCCACCGGCCAGCCCCGCCTTGTGGGTAATGAATACCGACAACTATTTTCCTCTCTCGGAGTGGCGGCAGTCACCATTATGGCTGTTGCCGACCGGGAGGCGGCAAACCAACAGGAACAGGCTGAGATTATAAAGCAGGCTACTGGCATATTTTTTACAGGCGGTGACCAACTGCGTTTTACCAGTATTCTTGGAGGGTCAGCAGTTGACGCTGCCATTCGGGCTGCTTTCAGGCAAGGAGCCGTCATTGCCGGGACAAGTGCAGGGGCAGCTGTTATGAGTGAGACTATGATTGTAGCCGGTAACTCTAATGATACGCCTAAGAAGTCTTCCTTAATCATGGCTCAGGGTATGGGGTTTTTAGCAGAAGGGGTAGTTGATCAGCATTTTGCCCAACGTGGACGTATTAACCGTTTGCTGGAAGCAGTCGCCCAAAATCCGCATGTTTTGGGAATCGGCATTGACGAAGATACAGCCCTTGTTGTTGGACCTGACCGGCTTTGTAAGGTAATTGGCTCACAGACGGTGACCATTATTGACGGTAAGAGTATTATCTATTCCAACATTTCTGAATCCAATCGCTATCAGCCACTAGCCATATCTAATGTACTATTACACATTTTGCCTGCAGGATTTGGTTTTGATTTAAATCTAAGGCTGCCACTGCAGCTTGCTACTAACTAGCTAAAGGGGATTGCAACATGAATTTATTATCTACACGCTTTATTGCCGGACCTAACATCTACAGTTATCGTCCGGTTATTAAAGCGACTATTGATATTGGCAGCTATGAGGATATAGACAGCAGTGGAATGGTTGATTTTGTCGCGTGCTTATTAGCACTATTGCCAGGGTTACACAAACATAGCTGCTCACGGGGTTATCCTGGTGGTTTTGTAGAACGTTTGCACGAGGGAACGTATCTGGCACACATTTTTGAGCATGTAGCGCTTGAACTACAGTCGCTGAGTGGTGACGAATATGCCTCTGCTTTTGGCAAGACCCGCGGGTCGGGGCGTCGGGGCGTTTATCAGGTTGTATTTGGTTGTAAATCAGGTCAGGTAGGGTTAGCCGCCGCTGACGGTGCCTACCGCTTGCTTGTGGCGGTGCTTAATGGACAAGCTTTTAATGTGCCGGAGGTAGTTGCGAAGCTAAAAAGAATTGGAGAAGAGGGCCGGTTGGGACCAAGTACAGCAGCTATTTTTGAAGCGGCGCGAAGGCGGGGTATTCCTGTTTTGCGTCCGGATTATGAAGCTAATTTTCTTATTCTCGGCTATGGTAATAAGCAACAGCGGGTTTGGGCCAGTATTACCGGACAAACAAGTTCCCTGGCTGTTGATTTGGTGGGAGATAAATTTCTTACCAATACGTTGTTGCGGCAAAATGCTGTTCCTGTACCAGAGGGATATATTGTTACAAGCTTGGCAGAGGCTGTCGCTGCTCTTGATAGGATCGGTGCGCCGGTTGTTATTAAACCTGTCAATGGTAACCACGGAAATGGGGTTACTCTAAATATATGGAATAAAGCCGAGGCGGAACGGGCCTATCAATTGGCTGCTGAGTATGATAAGCGGGTGTTGGTAGAAGAATATGTAGCAGGACGCCAGTATCGACTGTGCGTTGTTAATGGTAAACTGGCGGCAGGGGCTGAAAGGATACCGGCTCATGTTGTTGGTGATGGTATCCACACAATTGCTGAACTGGTTGAATTGGTTAATCTGGACCCCGCGCGTGGCAGTGGACATAGTCGTCCGCTAACCTGTTTGCATATAGATACCGCGGCCATCATGACACTGTCTAGGCAAAATCTATCAACAGCGTCTATTCCTGTTGCCGGGCAGGTGGTAGATATCCGTGATAATGCAAATCTAAGTGCAGGTGCAACAGCCAAAGATGTAACTGCCAGTATTCATCCGGAGATCATCCAACTGGTGGAGCGGGCAGTGCGGCTTACTGGCCTGGATGTGGCGGGGGTTGACTTGGTTATGCCTGATATTTGCCAACCGCTGGTTGCCGGGCAAGGGGCCATTATCGAAATTAATGCTGCGCCTGGTCTAAGAATGCACTTATATCCAAGTTTCGGGATCCCCCGTGATTTAGGTGCAGTAATTGTTGATTATCTATTTCCTGATGGGGCCGATGGCCGGATACCGATAATTGCCGTCACCGGCACAAATGGCAAAACCACGGTTACCAGGCTTATTGGGCATATCTTTCGGCAAGCTGGTTATAAAACAGGTATGACCACCTCAAGCGGCATCTATGTAGATCAGGAGTGTATTGTGCAAGGCGACACAACTGGTCCGGCCAGTACGGCCATGATATTGTCAGATCCTGCGGTAGAAGTGGCTGTATTGGAAGTTGCTCGTGGCGGTATCCTTCGAGGTGGATTGGGCTATGATTTTGCTGATGTAGGTATAATTACGAATATTACTGAAGATCATATTGGGCAGGATGGTATTGAGGATCTTGAGGATTTGGCCTATATTAAGTCCTTGGTTATTGAACGCGTACGGCCAGATGGCTTTGTGCTTTTAAATGCAGATGATAGCCGGGTGGCAGAGCTCAAGGTACGGGTAAAGAGCGAAATTATTTATTTTAGTACTCAGCCTGACAATATCATTGTTCGTCGCCATCTCGGTGAAGGGGGCAGGGCCTGTTTTGTCAAAAATGATGCCATTTATTTGGCAGAGGGAAAAAAAGAGCAAGTTCTGATAACAATTGTTGATGTCCCTCTTACCTTGCAGGGGTTTGCGTGTCATAATATTCAAAACACAGTTATTGCTGTTGCGGCTTGTTGGTCGCAGAAGGTATCCTTAGAGGCTATTCATAAAGGCGTGACCAGCTTTAACCAAAACCCGGGGAGACTTATGCTGATGGCGATGGCAGGCTTTCAGGTTTGCGTTGATTACGCTCACAATCCGGCTGGTTGTCAGGCGTTGGCGAGTACTTTAAGGCGCCTCAAGCCAAAAAAATTAATTGGAGTCATTGCGGCACCTGGTGACCGGAGGGATGATGTTATCATCAGCCTTGGTCGAACTGCTGGCCAGGGATTTGACAGTATCTATATTAAGGAAGATTGTGATTTGCGGGGGCGGCAGCCGGGTGAGACAGCGGCCCTGCTGCTGCAAGGTGCTTTGGAAGCCGGGATTGCCGCTGCGCAGGTAACCACCATCCTTGATGAATACGAGGCCGTGACTACTGCTCTGAACCAGGCCGCAGCAGACGACTTAATTGCCATTTTTTACGAAAATTATGATGTTGTCATGTCGGCGATAACCGGGTTTGAACAGAGGCAAAAATCCGGCTGCTTGTGTGGAACAGATTTCCCAAAATTAGTGGTCGCCGGAATGCGAATCAAAGGATAATGAAAAAAATATGGAAAGTAAGTTGGTAGTTGCAGGCAACTATCCGAACAGGTAGAATATATATGATATAGACTGCCTGTGGGGGTGTCATGGATGGAAAAGAATGATATAATTGTTGACCAGGAGCTTCAACTAGTAATTTTTAAACTGGCTCAGGAAGAGTATGGGTTACCCATTACCAAGGTAAAGGAAATAAATCGTCTGGTGTCGATCACCAAATTACCACAAATGCCCCCGTTTATGGAAGGCATTATAAACTTACGGAGCCGGATTATTCCGGTAATAGATCTAAGAAAGCGTTTTGGAATTGTCGTTTCTGAATACACGGAAGAGAGCCGAATTATTATTGTTGAAGTTAGTGGCGAAACGGTCGGTGTTATAGTTGATGCCGTTGCTGAGGTAGTTCGGATAGCTGCTGTCAGTGTTGAGCCGCCGCCCCCGTCATTTGTTCTTGATGCGAAATATATCCAGGGGATAGGTAAACTAGAGGATCGGTTACTTATCTTGCTTGAGATTGATCAAATTTTGAGTTCGCAAGAAACCATTAATTTGAAACAGCTTACTTTGCAAGGATAGGATATGCTAATACTTAACGCCTATGCAAAGATTAATTTGGCGCTTGATGTCCTCTATAAACGCCCTGATGGTTACCATGAAGTAGCTATGGTTATGCAAGCTATCCGACTTGCAGATACGGTTACGTTAACAAGTCAGCCTAACGATATTGCGCTGAGTATTAATATTTCCGGTTTACCGGCAGATGACAGCAACTTGGCTTATCGGGCGGCTGCCTTGCTCAAACCATACGCCTTCCCGCAGCAGGGGGTTCATATCCGATTGGACAAGCAGATTCCGCTCGCTGCAGGTTTAGCCGGTGGCAGCGCGGATGCCGCCGCTGTGCTTAAGGGATTAAACAGCCTATGGGAACTCAATCTGAGCTTGGATGCGCTTAGTAAATTTGCTGCCCAGCTTGGTTCTGATGTGCCATTTTGTCTATATAATTCTACCATGCTGGCAACAGGGCGGGGAGAACTGCTGGAACCGCTGCCGCCGCTCAAATCCTGTTATGTTGTACTTGCCAAGCCAGCGATTGAAGTGCCTACTTCCTGGGTGTACCAACAATTCAAGGCCGACAAAGTTTCGCGACGCCCGGATATTGCAGTTATGCGTAACTGCCTTGCAGCTGGCAGTTTGACAGGAGTGGCCCGAAATTTGGTTAATGTACTGGAGAGTGTAACGATTCCCGCATACCCGGAAATTGCCAAAATTAAAGAGTCTATGCTTAGATATGGAGCTATGGCGGCGCTGATGTCTGGTAGTGGGCCAACTGTATTTGGTCTTGCTCATTGCCAGGAGCAGGCAGAGGCGATTGCCTGCCGGCTAAAGGCTGAGGGCGTGCCTGAAATATTTGTAGCAGAAACAGTTTCAAAGGTGGAGTGATTGTGGAGAGACGATTAATACCGATTCGATTAGACAGCTATAAACCACTCAGAGAAGTGGTAGCAGAAACATTAAGAGAAGCTATTGTTAGTGGAACATTAAAACCCGGCGAGCGGTTGATGGAAATTCAACTGGCGGAGGAATTGGGTGTAAGTCGTACGCCGGTGCGGGAAGCCATCCGCAAGTTGGAACTGGAAGGCTTTGTTGTAATGATTCCCCGTCGGGGAACCTATGTGGCTGATCTGTCAATTAAAGACATTAATGAGGTTTTTGAAATACGTACCGCACTTGATGTGTTGGCTGCCGGCCTTGCGGTCGAGCGTATTACTGAAGATGAATTGGAACAATTGGAACGACTGCTGGTGGAAATTGGTGAATTAATTGAGGGAGACGATATTGATAGAATAGTCGAAGTTGACAGCCAATTTCATGATGTTTTATACAGGGCCAGCCGTAACGAACGCTTAGTTGGTATTATTAGCAATCTCAGAGAACAGTTTACCCGCTTCCGGGCAATCTCCATTCAGTATCCGGGGCGGATGAAAGTATCTATAGAAGAACATTGCCACTTGGTTGAGGCTATTGCCTGCCGCAACACTGAACTGGCTCAGCAAATTGCCCGCGAGCATATGGAGAATTCAGAACAGACATTGCTGCAGGATTTGAACGAACGCCGTCAGGCCTAACATCTCAAAAGGAGTGTAACTTAATGTATGATGCCATAATCCTGGCTGGTGGAGAAAATAATGAGCATTTAAATCGCTATACAGCGCAGCCCTATGAGGCCCTGATTGATATTGCCGGCAAACCAATGGTGGAGTATGTGGCCGAGGCGCTTGCGACCAGTAGCCATGTTTCCCGCATTTTTGTTGCTGGTCCAGCCGAAGAACTGGGCAAATGCTCGTTCCCCGAAAAGGCCGTCATCCTAAATGGCGGTCAGACAATTATGGAAACCATCAGCTTGGGAATGAAGGCATTAGGACATGAAAACCTGACTTTGGTGGTAACAGCGGATATTCCGCTACTGACATCGGCTGCTATTGATGATTTTCTCAGACAATGTGCCAGCGTGAATGCTGATGTATATTATCCTGTTATTGCCCAATGTGATCATGAACGCCGTTTTCCAGGTAATAAACGGACCTATGTGCGCTTGAAGGAAGGAACATTTACCGGGGGCAACATCTTTCTTGTCAACCCCCGGATTGTTCCGCAATGTGTACAAGTCGCCGAGCGTATTATTGCTAATCGGAAAAATCCTGTTAGGCTGTGCTTTCTGTTAGGCTGGATTTTTGTTGTGAAATTTATTTTAGGCTCACTGAAGCTTACCCAGGTAGAAGCCCGGGTAAGTGATATTCTGAGAATTAAAGGTGCGGTGATTCGCTCCCCGTATGCGGAACTTGGCATTGATGTCGATAAACCAAGTGATTTGGAGTTAGTAAGAATTTGTTTGTCTCAAACCTGCTGATTGAACGCGGAATATCTTCCGCGTTTTTTATTTATCCGTTTCTGCCGGCGTCCTAAAGGACTTGGCACAAGCCAAGTCTTATATTGCAAAATTTTTATGAGTGGCAGGAATTGTCGATTCTGTAGAGAATGTGAATAAAAAAATATATTTAGGAGATAATATTCGGTATTTCCATGATTGTGGAGGAAGTAAGCATGGATAAAGTACGGAAAATGGAGCGAGTAGCTGCATTGACTAAGATTATGACAGATCGGCCGCGGTATCTATTTTCACTTAGTCAGTTTAGTGAACTGTTCGGGGCTGCTAAGTCAACCATATGTGAAGATATTACAACCATAAAAGAAACCATGGGACATTTCGGGTTAGGGATAATTGAGACAGTAGCCGGAGCTGCAGGAGGTGTCCGGTTTATTCCCAAAGTATCGGACACAGATACGGATAAGATCTTGCATGAACTGGCTTTTAGACTGGCTGAACCTAACCGTATTATCCCTGGTGGTTTTTTATATATGTCAGATTTGTTATTTACTCCCCATCTGATGGTAAAAGTGGGAGAAATTTTTATGCAGCGGCTGGCACATTTAGAGCCTAATTACATTTTAACTGTGGAGACCAAGGGTATTCCCCTGGCCTTTATGACCGCGCGGGCTTTTGATCTGCCACTTATTACTGTAAGACATGGCAGTAAGGTAACCGAAGGATCAGCTGTCAGTATAAATTATGTTTCCGGTTCTTCAAAACGTATTCAAACCATGTCGCTCCCTAAGCGGGCGGTGCCAAGCGGAGCCAGGGTGTTGATTATTGATGATTTTATGAAAGCAGGTGCTACGGCGCGAGGCATGGTTGATTTAACAAATGAGGTTGGGGCTAAGGTTGTTGGTATCGGGGTACTGGTAGCGACCGCCGAACCTGAGCATAAATTAGTGGCAGACTATTTGTCGCTGCTTATTTTACATGATGTTGATGAACATACTAAAATAACAGACATCAGACCAGTGTTAACCTCAGACTAGCGAAGGGATATAGATTTGCTGCGTTTTCGGCTTTAATTTTATCACCTGGAGGATTTTGCGTTTTTGTGTCGAAAGGAGAATAGTTCCTCAATAGACCGAGCCTGAGCTGTGCTCGCAGTCAGGAATGGAGGTATATCGATGTCAAATTTGATGGCTATCATCCTGGCAGCTGGTAAAGGCACCAGGATGAAATCAGCCTTACCTAAGGTTCTCCACCAGGTAGGCGGTAAACCTATGGTTCAGCAGGTACTAGATGCAGCTGTGTTTGCTGGGGCAGACAAGAATGTTGTCGTTATAGGCTTTGGTGCGCAAAGTGTAGCTGATGCGTTAGCTGGTCAGGCTGAATTTGTTGTTCAGACTGAGCAACTTGGGACAGGGCATGCAATCATGCAGGCTAAGCGCGAACTAACAGATTTTGATGGCACAGTTATGGTCTTATGTGGCGATACGCCGCTTTTGACCGGAGAACTGTTGACCAAGCTGTACGCTGAGCATAGTCAAGCGCAAGCCGCTGCTACTGTACTCACGGCAGTCATGCCTGACCCGGCCGGATATGGACGGGTTATTCGTAATTCGGCTGGACAAGTAGAAAAAATTGTTGAACAAAAAGATGCCAGTCCGTCAGAACTTTCGGTATGTGAGATTAATACCGGTATTTACTGTTTTGCGGCGAGGGAATTGCTTGCGGCACTTGATGGTTTAACCTGCAATAATGCGCAAGAGGAGTATTACCTGACAGATGTGATTGCAATTTTAAACAAACAAGGCCAAAAAGTAGGAGCTGTACAAGCTGCCGACTACCGCGAGACGCTGGGGATAAATTCCCGCTTGCAGCTGGCAGAAGCCGAAAGCATTATTAGGCGGCGCAAACTTGATAACCTGATGGAAAATGGTGTTACTATTATGGATCCGGGCAGTACTTTTATTGATACTCAGGTTGAGATCGGCGCTGATACCATTATTTATCCATTTACCTGGATTGAGGGCCAAAGTAAAATTGGTGCTAATTGTTTAATCGGTCCCAATACCCGGGTAACCAATACCACGGTAGGGGATGAGACTACTATTCATTTTAGCTATACCCATGACTGTACTGTAGGTAATCATGTGATTCTTGGTCCATATGTACACCTGCGGCCTGACACCTGGCTTAAAGACGGGGTAAAGGTGGGCAATTTTGTTGAAGTAAAAAATAGTGTTGTTGGCGAGAAAAGTAAGCTGCCACATCTTAGCTATATCGGTGATACTGATATGGGTGCTGGCGTTAACATCGGGTCAGGTACTATTACCGTGAACTATGACGGTAAACATAAACATCGTACGACAATTGAAGATGATGCATTTATTGGCTGCAATACTAATTTGGTAGCGCCAGTGACGGTTGGCAGCGGCTCTTATGTAGCTGCCGGTTCGACCATTACCAAAAACGTTCCCCCCGGTTCTCTGGGAGTAGCACGCGCCCGTCAAAACAATATTGAGGGCTGGGCGGAAAAACAGCGGAGGTAAGATAAATGGAAGATACAAAGAGATTACGAATATTTAGCGGCAACGCTAATCCGGTACTGGCCAAAGAGATTGCTGCCTATCTTGGATTGACAGTAGGCGATGCTTTTGTTGGTAAGTTTAACAATGGCGAAATTCAGGTAATGATCGACGAAAGTGTGCGCGGGACAGATGTGTTTATTGTTCAGCCGACAAGCTATCCGGTCAATGATAATATGATGGAACTGCTAATTATGATTGATGCTGTAAAACGGGCTTCGGCCAAAAATATCACCGCAGTCATTCCTTACTATGCTTACGCCCGCCAGGACAGAAAAACGCGCGGCCGTGAACCCATTTCGGCTAAGCTAATGGCCAACCTCCTGACAGTAGCCGGTGCTACCCGGGTTGTTACTATGGATTTGCACGCCGGACAGATTCAGGGTTTCTTTGATATTCCTGTGGATAATTTGCCAGGTGTTCCTACCCTGGCTGAATATATTATGTCATTGCAGTTGGAAGATCTTGTTATTGTATCACCTGACCTTGGCGGTGTATCGAGAGCACGGCTGTTTGCCGACCGGATGCATGCGCCTATTGCCATTATTGAAAAACGGCGTCCGGCTCCTGGTGTAGCCGAAGTTATGAACCTGATTGGTAATGTTGAGGGAAAAACCGCTGTCATCGTCGATGATATTGTCGATACCGCCGGCTCGCTCACAGAGGGGGCAAATGCTTTGACTAGAATGGGTGCTAAAGCCGTATATGCCTGCTGTACCCATGCTGTATTAAGCAACCCTGCGGTAGAACGCATTGAGAAGTCTAATATTACTGAACTTATTGTTACAAATACTATTCCGAGGGCAGAAGGGCAGAATTCTCCTAAGATTAAGGTGTTGTCAGTAGCTCCGCTTCTTGGTGAAGCGATTATTCGAATTTTTGGCGAATTGTCGGTTAGCAAACTGTTTGACAATTAATTTACTCCACTTCGGCCTTGTGAGCATAGGGCAGCAATGACCGGCTATAATGGGAGGTACGCAAATAGGGCGCGAATATCGCGCCCTATTTGCAAATAAACTATGATATGAGTAAGTATGTAATTATGCGCGCCCGGCTGACCGATGTGCCGGATATTGCCAGCCTGTTTACCGAAAGCTTTATGGATAGTGTATTGCATCATTGTGGTGGCCGCCTGCCTAATCCGCAGGCTATGCAGGATGTGTTTACATTGGTTTATCAGGCAGAGCCGGCAGCGGCATTACTTGCTAAAGAGCAAACAGGACAGGTGCTTGGTTATTGTTTTGCCCCGGTGGGCTTAAGCCAACTTTGGTGGCAGGCTCTTACCGGCGGGCACCTAATTAAATGGGCTTGGCGCTGGCTTACAGGTCAGTATGGCTTTGGTTTGTACCCTGTCAAAATCATTGTGCTTAACAAAGTGGCTTTTCTTCGTTCTGCGGCGACTCCAGGGAAGGTTGCTAACGCCCGAATTTTATCTATTGCGGTCACGCCAGCTGCCCGGGGCAGAGGTATTGCCAGTGCGCTGATGGCTGAAGCTGATAAGTATTTTAAGGATAATAAAGTACAAAGAGTACGGCTGGAAGTGCGGCCAGATAATCAGCCGGCTATCCGGGTTTATGAAAAATCAGGTTACTATCCGGGGGGGACTACCTATGATTCTCAGGGACCCTGGCTTATCATGTTTAAGGAAATTTCCTGAAACGGGGTTGCTGTACCATGTTTGAAGCCAATATCCGTCTTATTAGCATGCTGGGATTGCTTACGATAGTAGTGATTATTAGCTTGCTTTTGGACTATCTGCGGATACTCAGACGACCAGTACGACTTGGACTTAGTGTAGCTATTCTGGGTATTATTATTGGTTTTATTTTAACCTTAAATGCCGTACTGCCGACTAATCATTTTTACGGTCCGGTATTTTCGGAAAGCAGGACAAGTCTGAAATTGGTGGCGCTTACCTTTGATGATGGCCCCTATCCGCCGTATACCGGCCAAATTCTGGATATTCTAAAAGAGCAGCAAGTACCGGCTACGTTCTTTGTCATTGGTCAAAATGCCGCCAAATACCCTGACATAATCCGGCGGATTGCCGCCGAAGGCCATCAATTGGGCAATCACACCTATAATCACGTCGACTTGCTAAAATTGGACCGCCAAGCTATTATAACAGAGATAGCACAGACCAATAAAGTGATTGCTGATGTTGTAGGCTATGCACCCCATGTGGTGCGACCGCCGCATGGTTTTCGTGATGCCGTTGTTATGGATGCTATGGCCGAGTATCAGCTAAAGGTGGTCGAATGGTCAGTGGCTAGTCGCGACTGGGTGAACCCTGGAGCCGAGGTTATTGCTGAGCGGATACTGGGTAAGGTACAAAATGGTTCAGTCATTCTGCTCCATGATGGCGATGGTATTGCTGCCGCTTTGCCGAGAGAGCAGACGGTGGCTGCTACGCGCATAATCATTGACAAGCTGGTAGCGCAGGGCTACAAATTTGTTACTGTTGATGAAATTCTCAAAGTGTCGGAGGAGTAAATGAAAATTGTAGTTGGCCTGGGTAATCCCGGGCAGGAATACAGTGCCACCCGCCACAATACCGGCTTTATGGCGATAGACAAACTGGCCGGACGGTGGGCAGTAACAGCTTGGCGGGAACGCTATAATGCTGCGGTGGCTGAATACCGGGGTGAGGAAACCGTGTTATTGGTAAAGCCTCAAACTTTTATGAATCTAAGCGGCAGGGCGATAGTGCCGTTGGCGGCTTTCTATAAGGTTCCTTATGAAGATATTATTGTTATCTATGATGATCTGGATTTGCCGACAGGGCGTCTGCGGCTTAGACTCAAAGGCGGCTCAGGCGGTCATCGCGGTATTGAATCCTTGCTTTTTGAATCAGGGAAAGATGATTTTGCCCGGATTCGCATCGGGATTGGCCGGCCGCCTGAGGGCTGGGAAACAGCCAACTATGTACTGGGCCGGTTTTCGCCGGAGGAAGCCTCTGCTATGAACCAGGCCATCAGCCAGGCGGCTGATGCAGTGGAATGCATTATAAAAGAGGGCTTCAATAAGGCTATGAATAAATTTAACAAAGGGTAAAAAGTATGATTACAACGCTTTATGCAGATAGAAATGGCGAGATATTTGATGCTCCCGGCTGCCATGCTGTCGGCCGCCAGGGACAAGACTATCTCCCTTTACGATCACAAGATATGATTCCTCTGCCGGAAGGCGCGGAACTAATGTTCCTGCCAGGACGTAATGCATTACAGATGAAAGACGATACGCCTCAAATGCTGAAAGGACGCTTAGCTGTGGCCGTCATGTTGCCGGTAGGCTATACTCGCACGCTCCTGCCAGCCTATGAACGCCAGGAGAATGCGCCTCTGCTGCCGCTTTATGGTTATACTGCGGCTGCTCTATATAGAGATGAAATTTATGTGGCAGCAGTCAAGACAGCAGATAACGCCAAATGGCATCCCTACCGTTACAATACGCCGGATTTAAAGAAACGGGTTGCACGGGTAAAACGTGATTTGCCAGATAATCGACTTGTCGAGCATTTGGCAAACTGCTCACTTACCTGGCATTGCTGTACGGCCCAGAATCTATTTTACCGGCGCTGGGAAGCAGGTATTCCGGTTAGCCCGGCTTGCAACGCCAATTGTCTGGGCTGTATCTCGCTCCAGCCGGCTGAGTGTTGTCCGGCCCCGCAAAGCCGGATAACCTTTGCCCCTACAGCGGCAGAAGTTGCCGCTATTGGAGTATATCACCTAACTCAGGCACCGGAGCCTATCATCAGCTTTGGGCAAGGCTGTGAGGGTGAGCCCTCACTGGCTGCCGAGACCCTTGCTGCCAGCATAAAAAAAATACGTGAGTCAACAGTCCGCGGCCAAATCAATATTAACACTAATGCCGGGTTTACCCAGGGAATCAAAACCATCGTGGATGCCGGGTTAAATAGTATGAGGGTAAGCATTATCAGTGCTATGCCAGCCACCTACCAAGCTTATTACCAAGCTAAGTACAGTCTGGATGACGTTAAACACTCTATTGCTTATGCCAAACGGCAAGGGGTGTATGTTTCGTTAAATATGTTGCTATTTCCCGGGCTCAATGACCGGAGCGAGGAACAGGCTGCCTGGCTTGAATTCTTAAGCGAAACAGGCGTAGATATGATTCAGCTTCGGAACCTTAATTTTGATCCTGACGCTTTTTTGGCGGCTATGCCCCCAGGCGGCCAGCCCGGTGGCGTAAGGAGGTTTCTCAAAGCCATTACTGGCAAGTTTCCAGCGATTAAGCTGGGTAGTTTTACTGAAAAGGTATAACGTGTATTACTATGAAATGAGGTAATTGACATGTATTATACTCTCACAAGAATTAATTCTCTACAGGTACCTGAGTTTATCAAGAAATATCAAAACCAAGAAAAATTTATGGCTTTTTGCAAAGAGTGTCCTAATTATAATAACCTCTGGTCTTGTCCGCCGCTCTTAATAGATGCTACTCAGTTTCTACAAACCTTTAATTATATCTACATTATAGGTGTTAAGGTGATTTATGATGCGGAAACCATCAAGTTAGCCGATACAGCTGAAAAAATGAAAGAAATTACTACACGCTCTTTACGTGAAGTAAAAAACAAGCTTTCAGATAAAATGCTCACCTTAGAAAGTGAAATTCCTGATAGTATTAGTTTAGCGTCTGGTGGTTGTTATTTATGTGAACGTTGTCAAAGGCGTGATAATTTGCCTTGCAGGCAGCCTGAAAAAATGCGGTATTCTTTGGATTCTTTTGGATTTGACCTTACAGCAATTACCTCCGAGTTACTGCAAATTGATTTAAAATGGTCAAAAAATAGTTTACCTGAATACTACACGTTAATACATGCATTGTTAACCAAAAAGTCTTTGGGGATTAGGTTAGAGAATATAGAAATATAATAGACCAAGACCTCCCTATCGTTGACTTTTTAGTTGATTTCGTCCTGGTATGGATTGAACGAAAAAGTGACCATAGGTCAAAAAAATCCGCGCGTTATTCCGATGATTGGAATAACGGCGGATTTTTTCTATTACTACGGGATTAGAAGAACGATAGCAGATCATCACGAAATCATACGTTTGTAAATGAATTGGGTATCAATATCCCCGCTACAGAAATACGGATCTTTTAGTACATCCAGATGGAAGTCAATGATAGTTTTGATACCATCAATGCGGAATTCGCTCAAAGCGCATTGCATAACCTTGATGGCTTCACCACGGGTTCGGCCGCGCGCAATTACTTTGGCAATCAAGGAATCATAGTAAGGCTGAACAATCGAACCAGCACACACGCCGCTATCAATACGCACCTTGGGACCACCTGGCTGATAATAGTAAGTAATTTGCCCTGGAGAAGGTAAAAAGTTTTGGGTTGGATCTTCAGCATTAATGCGGCATTCGATCGCATGCCCAGTGAAGGTTACATCTTCTTGATTAATATTGAGTGGTTCGCCAGAGGCAATACGCAGTTGCTTTCTTACCAGATCAATCCCTGTAATCATTTCGGTGATGGCATGTTCTACCTGAATGCGCGGATTGATTTCCATGAAATAAAAATCGCCGGTATTTTTGTCCATGAGAAATTCTACTGTTCCCACATTAGTATAGTGGACACTCTTGGCAGCACGGATGGCTAAGGCACCGACTTTTTGGCGCATTTCCGGAGAAAGAGCACTTGACGGTGCTTCTTCCAAAATCTTTTGATTGCGCCGCTGCAATGAACATTCGCGTTCTCCCAGATGGATGACATGACCATAATTATCAGCAACAATTTGCACTTCAATATGGCGGGCATCGGCAATATATTTTTCTAAATAAAAAACGGTAGTTGTAAGATCTACTTTATTTACGGCACTTAATAGTTCAGCTGCATTATTGGCAATAAACATACTTTTGCCACCACCGCCGGCTACTGGTTTCAGAATTACCGGATAGCCAATTTCTTTGGCAACACGGCAGGCATCGGTTGCATCGTGTATGGGATCGCTGCCAAGTGCCATGGGTAAGCCAGCATGTTTCATGGCTTCGCGGGCTGCATCCTTATTGCCTACTTTCTGAATGGTTTCGGCGCGGGGGCCAACGAATACAAGACCAGCATTAGTTACTTTTTCGGCGAAGTCGGCACTTTCTGATAAAAAGCCATAGCCGGGATGGATAGCATCAGCTTGCGATACTTTTGCCGCAGTGATTATTGCTTCTGTGTTCAGATAACTTTGGGTGGCATCAGCCGAGCCAATCAAATAAGCACGATCTGCTAATTGAACATGCAGCGCGTCGGCATCTACGTCAGAATAAACAGCAATTGCTTCAATTCCCAGCTCATGGCAGGCCCGGATGATACGTACCGCAATTTCGCCGCGGTTGGCAATGAGTACACGTTTTAGCATCGGTATAGACCTCCATTTGCAAGTAGTAGTGGATCAAGATTTTCCTTTTTTTACTTGATACTCACTGAATTACATTATAGAAGAATGTTGGGCTTTACACAATGGGTAAAATAATGTATACAATATAGTTTTAGTGTCAAACACAAGTTAATGGGAATAAGTTATGATAGTTGGTAATAAAAACAGGGAAGAACTCTAAAATTAGCGAGGTATTGATAACAATTTACCTATAAACTTGGTGTTTGGTTTATGCAGACTTACGGGGCCTGGAATTACGAGTCTCCTGGTTTTGTCATGCCTGAAGATACCGGCAAAAATAGTGATTTTAGCACGGTAATTAAACAGCAGGAAACGAAGATCCAAGAGCTTACTGAAGCTATCAAGAATACGTCTATCGTTGATCCTGTAGTTTCCCTTGCCGATCGACAGAAGACATAGGGACGGTGGAACTGTCTTTATACTGCATGCTGGACACAACCACCGTCCCCGTGTCCTCCTCAGTCCCCGTGTCCTCCTCTGATTTATCCATATAACAAATCTACTGGTGATATATCTTTCAAGCTGGGTCCAAATAAATGACATGTACTCACACTTTGGGCATAGATACTGGGCAATAAGTTAACTAGCGGCTATTGTTCTTCGCCTGAAAAGCAACCCTAAGAAAACCATGAATAGGGTGATGTATACTTGTTTCCTGGTAATCAGAGTGCTTCTCGCGTGATTGAATAAAATTGATACCCATTTTTACCTGTGGCCTTTACTGAATACATAGCACTATCAGCATGCTTTACCATAGTTTCCAAATCATCTCCATCTACAGGAAACAGGCTAATTCCAATACTGGCAGTAATAAATATACTTTTTCCATCCAGATTAAATTCAACCGATAATAAACTAAGGATATTTTTAGCTATCGTTTCAATGTTTTTTTTTGATTTTATATTCGGGAGGATAATTGTGTACTCATCGCCACCTAATCGGCAAACGGTATCAGTTTTTCGTACAACCGTATTTAAGCGGACCGCCACTTCTTTGAGTAATAAATCACCGCTAAAATGTCCCATCAAATCATTCACTGATTTAAAACCATCCAAATCTAAAAACAGTAAAGCCACAAGTTGACCACTTCTGCGTGCTTGATCAAAGGTATAGCCGAGGCGGTCGTAAAACAAACTCCGATTACAGAGCCCTGTCAAGGGATCATATAAAGCATTACGTTTGGCATGCTCTTCTGATTCCTTGACAGATTCATAATCTCCCTCAAGTTCTTTGACCAAGTGTTGCAACAAATGTACGCGTTGGTATTGACTGGTGATATCGCTGATTTGGATCAATACAAAAGCTTCCCCATCTTGATAAAATGCCTCAATCTGCATGTTTTGCCGACCTCTTTCAGTGATATCACTGCTGTCCTTTGGATAAACAAATGCGCTATGTAACATGCCCGAACAAAATCGATGTTCTCCATTGACGATAGCATTGTCCAGCATTTCTTTAAAGCGATTCTTTTGAAAGCAAGGACATATATCAGCAAGTGTTTTACCAATGGCTTCGTCTTTAGGGATACCACTGACTCCTTCCAACCAACGATTCCAGACCATCACATTATGGTTTTTGTCAACAAGCATAACTCCCAAATTCAGATGATCCAAAATGCGATTAAAAAACTGATTCATTCAAATTCCCCACCAATCGATCAATTCGGCGGATTAATTGTGCCGCTGAATCCAAGCTTAAGGCAATCAAAATAGTGCCTTCAAACTGCTTATCCGCTAAACTAAGTTTTGCTTGCAATACTAACACATACAATTGCTCCTGCAGCAATACCCTTTGCCCTTCTGCAGAAACGAACAGCATTTCTATCTCTGGCAACGAGTATATTAGCTTGGATTCGAGAAAATTCCCCAATCCTCCCATAATTGCGTTCAGAATAACATTACTAATCTCCATTAAAACATCAAAATCAGTATCTAATAAATCCTTGTCATTTATAACAGTGTCGTCAGCACTATCACCCAAACACAGACCAACTAAAAGCTTAGCTTGACGGGCTGGAAATAGCAAAAACGCTTTCCCCTTAAACTCAGTTCCAAATTTGATTGACGAAGAAATAACATGCCCCTTATCAACAGCAATTTGCGAAAAAATTGAAGGTTCTACATCCTGAATCGTTAGAAAGTCAATATAGGGAACGGATAATTCGACTTTTCGTCCTGTCATCTCAGACAAGAGAGCCGCACTTTGGCCAATCGCTATATTCACTACCTCCGTCAGTACGTCTTTTTGCATTTCACCAAGCATCAAATCAGCCCTCCTATCTTTTGCTTAATAATTTCACCATTTTCGCTGGTCAACGGTTTATTAATAAATGCCATAATAACGTACGGAATCAGCTCAAATTTGGTAGCCTTCTGTATGTCGGCTGTTAAAACAAAAATCGGAACCTGACCATCAACTTCTCGTATTTGTTTGATCATCTCCTGCCCTACCATTTCAGGCATTAAGAGATCAGTAAATATAACATCTGGCTTTTCGCGAACAAAGGCAGCATAACCTGCCCTACCATTACAAGCTGAAGTAATTTCCACACTAAGAAAATTTTTTTTGAGAAAACCTTCTAATGTTCGTCTGGCAAAACTTGAATCGTCGACAATTAATGCTTTCAATTATATCCTCCTCTATTTCTGTCGAAAATTATTATTTATATTATATTCCTCATTTTTTTACACTTAGTTAACAAAATATTAATTTTAAGTTAATAGATAACTTATCCCCGCGACATAGGGGTAAATAGTCCAAAGTAGACACGTAGGGACGGTCTTTTTTTGTCACCTGTTTGTTAGGGGTTGCGTTATTGCGGAATTTAACTAAGCTCATAATAATAGCGCAAGCCTGCCCCCGAGTTGTTCCTCGACTAGGTTGAATCGGTTAAAAAAGAAATTGGGCTGAGTAGTAATCTAATTAAAAATTCATTGGCGTTTCGGGGAGCTTTTTTCGCGATGAAAAAATAGAGTAATAACATACCCTTCCTTGGTAGATACTTGTAAATGAAGATATGTAGGTCGACTAAGGAGGGGTTGGGTTGAAAAAGCATGGTGAAGGTTTATCCGCTTGGCAGTTAACCATGATGGCGCTAGGAACGGTAATTGGAGGTTCCTTTTTTTTAGGGTCGGCTGTTGCTATTCGCGCAGCGGGACCGGCAATTGTACTGTCTTTTGTAATGGGCGGTGCCCTCGTATATGCCATTCTGTATGCTTTATCAGAAATGACGGTAGCTGATCCGGCGCCAGGATCTTTTCGCACGTTTGCTGAAAAGGCATACGGTCCTGCTATCGGTTTTGTTGTAGGGTGGGTATACTGGACAGGAATGGTGCTGGCGATGTCGAGTGAGGCAATAGCCGTGTCGGCATTGGTGCAGACGTGGTTACAGGGAGTTTCTGTTCCTTTGCTCGGTGCGGCTGTTATTATCGTTGTTACTATTCTCAATCTGTTTGGCGCAGATCAGTTAAGTAAGCTGGAAGGGGGCCTTGCGGCTGTAAAATTGATTGCTATTATCGGCTTTGTGGTTTTGAGTGTAGCCATTGTTAGTGGGTTTATGCCAGGGGCAGCGCAAGTGCAAGCAGGAGCATTGGCAACAGAACCGGTATTTCCGGCAGGACTGGGAGGTGTTGCCGGGAGTATGCTAATTGTCATGTTTTCTTATGCAGGCTTTGAGATTATTGGGTTGGCTGCTTCGGAAACAGCCAAGCCGGATAAAACAGTACCTCAAGCAATTACCTATACTGTTTTTGCCCTGGTTGGTCTATATGTAACTGCAATCACAGCGCTATTGCTGCTTGTGCCGACTACGGCACTAACAACAGATCAAAGTCCCTTAGTGACTGCACTAACAGCCTGGAACTTGCAATGGGCTGGCAATGCAATTAGTATTGTACTAGTGACGGCCATTCTATCAACAATGCTGGCTGCTATGTTTGGTTTAGGACGAATGCTGCGATCCTTGGCGGATGAAGGTCATGCACCATCCTGGGTGAGAGACAAAGGTGATATTCCCTATCGCGGTATTATTTTTTCGGGTGGGGCAATGCTTGGCGGGCTTGGCCTGGGACTTTTCCTGCCGGCGCAGGTATATCTTTTCTTAGTTAGTTCTGGTGGGTTTGCCTTGCTTTTTTCCTATATGGTTATTCTGGCAACACATTATAAATTCAGGCAGCGACAAGGGTGCCCGCCCCGGGGAAAGTGCCAGCTTCCCGGGTTTCCTGTTACCTCCTGGGTGGCCTTGATAAGTATCGGAGCTATCATTGCCAGCATGCCGTTAATTCCCGGACAGGGGGCAGGGTTGTTCGCAGGGCTGGGTTTTGTAGCGTTATATTCGATAATTTACTTTGTCAGTAAGAAATTTATAACAGGGGAAACCGCTAAAAAGAGTTGGACCAACCGGGGGCTGCGCGTAGCAGATATGCAGTTTGAAACCGCAGAAGAGTTAAGTACTGAGACTAAATTACCCCGCGCGCAAAAGCCAGCTGACACTAATGAAGCTAAGCATAAGTAGCATTGGTTTGCGAGATGATAGGCACTGTAGCAGCAAAGAAGGAATGTTTTTATAAAGCACATTGTTTTTGCTGTTGCCATGGGGCATGACCGACCTGCACGCCGCTACCTGGCAACGCCCAAGCCGGGAAGCTTGGGCGTTGCCTCAATCATTACGATTGCAGGGGAGAATTGTTATGAACCGATATATAGGACTTTAGACCTATATATGACTGATCAGTCAAAGTGATAAAATTATAAAAAAGGGGGATTAGTTATGATATTAAAACGCTATACTACTGTTTTGGCGGTTGCTACGGCCTTGACATTTATCGTTCCGACAGGTGCCGCTGCGGCCAGTGTTACGACGTCAACAACAGGCATTTATGTTGGTGATGCCAGTTTTTTTAAGTCCGAAACTTATTCTGATAGCATGAGATTGGCCCACGCACTGTCGTCCTATTATGATCGTCCAATTCTAACGTCTGAAATAGTTCGACTAACAGCTAATTTTGATTTTAGTTTTGATGATATATCAATGATGTATGTCGTTGCTGACTACGCGGATGTACCTGTCGATGATATTGTTGTTCTCCGTAAGAAACACTTGGGCTGGGGTGAGATCGCTAAATTGCACGGACTTAAAGTTCAGGAACTAAAACACAGGTATAATTTATTTGTCGATGAGGCGCACTTCTATAGGATAGATATAAATTACATAGACGAATATGACCAATATCCTGGTTACTATCACGAGCATGCCCGTGACAACGGTAGAAATCATGCTGAACATTATGAGCATAAGCATGATAAAGGCAATGGATATAGGTAGTGTGCTAGTTTAATTGGATGCGCCGAAGGTGTTATGGTAAAAAGAAGGAATGCTCCTCTAAAAGGGGACATTCCTTCTTTGACATTTTGATGATATACTCAAGATGTCAGTAATCAAAAGGTTTATTATGAGGTGGGTGGGGCTTATGGTACAGTCGTGGAAAAGTTTTGCAATAGGTGCTCTTGCTATGTTGGTAATCATAATAGTTGCCTATATGCTATTTTCAGGAACGGAAAAGCGCGCCGCTATTCCTGAAAAAGGCGTAGAAGATACCGAGGACTTTGCTGATAAAGTTACGATTACACCGCTGCCATCATTGCGGATTGTCCGGGGAACAGAGGTACCTTTTGAAGGGAAAATAGAATTACGGCAAGCCATTGCCGGCCAAGCTGCCCAGGACATAACTATTGTCAACTTCCAAGCGACCGGCGAGCATGCCGATAAATCGGTAATTATGATTGTGTGGGAGAACGGTGAGGTCGAAAAAGTATATCCTGGTACAAAAAATAAAAAGTTTTCACCAGCGAGGAGAGCTGTGAAAATTTTGGTAATAGGGTACAGTATGCATGAACGGCCCATTTTTAGGGATGCTAGCCGCAAAGGCACACTTACGTGGGAGATTCATTATGAACCAGTTAACTAAAACAAGAATAGACAGCGTAATTCCTTGAATCATTCAGGTATCAAGCGATAAAGATGGAGGATGAATGGAAAAATGCTTGATCTGATCATTAGTGATGGAATACTTCTTGATTTTTATAAGCAAATTTTTGATCATATGTCCGAAGGGGTTCAGATATATGATCGTAATGGGTATTTTTTATTTGCCAATCCCGCCAGTGAACTCCTGGAGGGGTATGACAGCCGGGCCTATCAGGGAAAGCACCTGCTTGATATTTACGATGTCAATGAAGAATATAGTACAGTTTTGACAATTCTCAGGACAAGAAAGCCGGTTGCCAACCGGTGTGACCGCTTTAAGACTAAGAATGGCACAACCTTGACAACTATTAATTTTGGATATCCATTGTTTGTTGATAACAATCTATATGGAGCGGTTGTATTCGAAAGTGATTTGTCGGTATTAAAAGGGTTGGAAAAACGCGCGTTCAATCTGGAAGCGTATATTGGCAGTGCAGAACCTGGTGGTATGGCAACGAGATATACTTTTGATGATATTGTGCACCAAGCTGAAAACATGAGAGAACTTATTCATTTTGCCAAAAAAGTCTCGCTTACTGATTCGGCAGTCCTAATTGTGGGAGCCACTGGAACGGGAAAAGAGCTTGTGGCACAAGGCATACATTCGTTTAGCTCCAGAAGATATAAGCCCTTTATTGATGTTAATTGCAGTGCAGTGCCTGGTAATTTGTTTGAAAGCATATTTTTTGGCACGGAAAAAGGAGCTTTTACAGGCAGCGTCAGCAAACCGGGGCTTTTTGAAACAGCCAATGGCGGGACTATTTTTCTGGACGAGGTTAATTCCATTAGTCCGGAGATACAGGTTAAGCTTTTGCGGGTATTGCAGGAAAAACGGTTTCAACGTATTGGTGGCAGCAAATATATACAATGTGATGTGCGAATCATTTCGGCAGCAAATGAAGACCTCAATGCGCTTATGCAGCAGCAAAAAATACGTATGGATTTCTATTACCGGATATCGACCATCAAAATTGATATTCCTGCATTGAAGGAGCGTAACCAGGATAGCCTTTTGCTGGCGCGAAATTTTTTGCATGAATTGTGTAAACAGTACAATCGGGAGCAGCTAACGATTGCGGAAGAAGTGTTTGCTGTGTTTCAGCAATATGAGTGGCCAGGAAACGTAAGAGAACTTCACCATGTAATTGAATATGCCTTTAATCGCGTAGCCGATGATGCAGGTATACTAACGATTGATTGTCTTCCCAGTTATTTACGGTCGCTGGAAAAAGAAAGCTGCATTACCCGGCAGGGATCGGTGGCAAAAGTGTATGCGACAGAAGCTGCCGGGACTTTTGGTGAACGTATGGAGCGTTTTGAATATGAATTAATCTGCCAGACGCTGACAGCGAACGATGGAAACATTACTCATAGCGCCCAGCAACTGGGAATGAGTAGACAGAGCCTGCAGTACCGGATGAAGAAATTCAAGCTTTGTGGTTCGTAACGCAAAATTTTTCTTAACGTGACGCCAAATAATTTGGCGTCATATTTTAGTTGTAATCGTAAGCATTTGGAGAAAACTAAAAAAATAGTGCAGAAAAATTTGGCACTGTATTTTGAGTAAAGCAAAGAAATAATAATTTATTTACGTTATTAATAGAAAATTCATGATGAGCTTACAGAAAATGAGAGCATCAGTTAGTCAAATGGCAAATATTTTTTTAGCAAGCTATGAAAATAGTAAAAAAAGTAGCTTTATTCAGTATATTTCAACAAAGTGTCTACTAAATAAAGACGTTGGCTTGCTTGGCACAATTCTTGCGTTAGAAATATAATGGAATATTCCTTAAAAATGCAAAGTGGAGGTGAAACCTAAGTAGAACTGTACTGTTTTACACGGATTGTGTAGAAAAGAAAGGAGGAAAAGTAAATGTCGGTAGAAACAAGCAAGATACGTAAGGGCGTTTTTTGGCCATCTTTTCTGGTCGTGGGAGGAGCCGCATTATTAGGCATTGTAAATAATAAACTGCTGACAGAGGTGGCTACGAATTCGTTTCTCTGGTCACTGCGGACGTTCGGTTGGTTATACCAGGTTATTGCCATTGTGGCATTGATTGTTGTAATTGTTGTTACGTTTTCCAAATTTGGCGGTATTCGCCTGGGCGGGAAAGAGGCGAAGCCGAAGTATTCTTTTATGACCTGGTTTGCTATGGCGCTGACCGGCGGGATTGCTACCGGTGTAATTACCTACGGTGCCAATGAGCCGATCATTTACTTTGGCAATATCTACGGAGAAATGGCACAAACCGGAGTGGCGCCAGGGTCGTCGACGGCAGCGATTTATGCGATTGCCCGGTGTTTTTATAACTGGACTTTTATACCGTACGCGATGTATTCTCTCTGTGGTTTACTTGTTGCCTATATGTACTTTAATAAGAAAAAACCGTTGTCGGTAACAGCCACCTTGGAGCCTTTGTTTGGCGAAAAAGTGACTAAAGGAATTTGGCCAAACGTGATTGATACCCTGTCCTTGCTGGCTATAGCGTTGGGTCTGGCGTCCTCCCTCGGTGCGGGAATCGCGTTAGTAGCTTCCGGCTTTGAGCTTTCGTACGGAATTAAACAGGGTCCGGTAGTTTGGCTGGCGTTGGCGGCGCTGACGACGGCGACCTTTACCATTGCCTCCGTACTAGGCGTGGATAAAGGAATTAAGTGGCTGGCCGATTTCAACTCTAAAATATTTTATATCATATTGATATTCCTATTTGTTGTTGGACCTACTTTGTATATTTGCCGAAACTCGGTAGCCGGTATGGCCTATTGGCTGCAGAATTTTTGGCAATGGGGTCTTGATCCCGCTGATATCGGCGGTGAAGCCTTAGTTATGTGGTGGACATTATATGATTGGGCCATTTGGATTGCTTATGCGCCGCTTATGGGTATCTTTCTTGCTATGATTTCCTATGGCCGGACCATTCGTGAATTCATGATTATCAACTGGGTACTTCCCTCTGTCTTTGGCCTTGTTTGGTTCGGCGTCTGGGGGTCGACTGCAGTTGCCTGGCAGATGACAGGAGCCGTGGATCTGATCGCCACCATCAAAGCCAGTGGTGCCGTAGCCGGACTATGGTCGTTTCTGGCCAATTTACCATTAAGCTTTGTGATTATACCGGTAGTTATGATTACTCTTATTATCTCCTTTGCTACTGCCGCCGACGCAATGACTACTACCATCGCGTCGATATGTATGAAGAATTCCAAACATGACGAAGAGCCGCCGCTATGGCAGAAATGTCTGTGGGGCATCTCCATTGGCGCAATTTCCTTTTTTATGGTAGCCTATGCCGGTGGTGCTCAAGGTGTTGACGGGGTTAAGTTTCTGGCGGCCGCAGGCGGATTTATGGTGCTGTTTATTTTTGTATTGCAAGTGTTTTCTGCCATTAAAGTATTTTTCATTGATAAGATTGAGCAATAGAATTAGCATTATGAAGGGGAAAGGCGAGTGGTTTTCCCCTTCTCTAGGAGGCAGCTGTTATGGAACAGAAAAACGTAGACAATAAGCCATCGGTGATATTGGATCGACAAGTGACAATGGAGGACTTGGTGGCAGTGGCCCGGCAGGGAGCTCAAGTGGAGTTTTCTGAGGAATATTGCGAGCGGGTGAACAAATCCCGGAGACTTGTGGAGAAATGGGTTGGTGAAGGCAGGGTGATGTACGGCATTACTACTGGCTTTGGTTCGCTATGCACTCAGGTAATTTCACCAGCGGAAACGGCGCAGCTGCAACGCAATATCGTGTTATCACACGCTACTTCTGTAGGGGAGCCCTTATCAATTGAAGAAGTACGGGCGACGCTATTTATGGTGCTGCAAAATGTGGGTCAGGGCTTTTGCGGCGCCCGACTGGAAACGGTAGAACTGTATCGGCAGTTTCTTAATCGCGGCCTTACACCGTTCGCTCCCAGGGAAGGTTCGGTGGGCTATCTTAGTCCGGAAGCGCATATGGCGTTGGTGTTGATTGGTGAGGGACAAGCCTATGTGAATGGTGCGTTGCTGCCTGCTGGAGAAGCGTTGCGGCAAGTGGGACTTTTGCCGACAGAGCTGGCAGCCAAGGAAGGGCTAATCCTGGTTTCCGGAACTACCAGTGTGACTGCGCTAGGGGCGCTGGCGCTCTACGATATGTTAAATGCGGCAAAGTGTGCTGACATTATTGGCGCTATGACACTAGAGGTGCTAAAAGGGACTACGCGTGCCTTTGATGAGCGACTGATGAGTGTCCGGCCTCATGAAGAGCAACGCTGTACAGCTGCCAATGTAAGAAGTATATTAAACGATTCAGAGATTGCGGCGCACTTTTGCAATTATCGCTTGCAGGATGCGCTGTCACTTCGCTGTATACCCCAACTCCACGGTGCTGCCAAGAAAACACTGAGGGATGCAATGAAAACCATTGAAATAGAAATGAACTCTTGCTGTGACAACCCGATTTTGTGGCCAGAAGGTGACGATGGTGAGGCTATTTCCGGCTGCAACGCTGATTCCTCATATGTAGGGATTGAGATGGACTCTGCCTGTATTGCGGCTACTGCGCTCGCTAAAATGTCAGAGCGCCGGAATAATCGCTTGGTTGATGGACAGCTTTCGGGATATCCCAGTTTTCTTATTAAAAACCCTGGGCTTAATTCGGGGCTAATGATACCGCAATATACACAGGCAGGCTTACTGAATGATATGAAGATATTGTCACATCCGGCAACTGTTGATGGGATACCTACCTGTGGTAATCAGGAAGACTACGTGGCGATGGGCTATAATGCTGCAAAAAAAGCCAGGCAGGTTGCCCAGAAGTTGGAGTTTATTTTGGCCATTGAGCTGCTGTCTGTTTATCAGGCACACCAATTTATTGAGGCTGACAAAGCGCCCGCGACACCTGTTCAGGCTATTTTGAAGGAAATCGCCTGTACTGTACCTGCCATGAGCAAGGATATCTACTTATATCCCCATATTAATAACCTAAGACACCTGATTCATACGCAAAAGATTGTGGCATTGGTTGAAGAAAAGATTGGCAGCTTGCTGTAATTTGGCTAGATAAGATTGCATTTCCGTTACCGCTTTTAGTGTCCAACAGGATTTATTACTGTGTTTGTCGAAAAAATCTGTGATAAATGCACTGTGGGGTAAGAGGATTGCTGAAATGAACGAGTTATATGCGGTTTTATTGGGAAGTCCCGAAGTTTACTGGAATGGCAAACGATTGTTTTTCCCTTTTTCTAAGGCCGAAGCCTTGTTGTATTATTTATTGGTGAGAAAGCATTCGACGCGCGAAGAATTGGCAGCTTTGCTATGGCAGGATAAGGAGGAGGCGGCAGCCAGAAAAAATTTGCGCAATACCCTCTATTTGCTGAGAAAGCTGACAGCAGAGGAATTGGTAGTAACACCCTCGCGGGCGAAGGTGCTGCTAAATACTGATGCTGTCAGTATTACTACCGATATTCAGGAATTTAGTGAGGTCTCGCAGGAAGAATCGCTGGTGCTATACAGGGGGGATTTCCTGGCTGGTTTTGCTTGCAAGGATGCCGATCCGTTCGAAGACTGGGTAAACAGAGAGCGAGACAGTTTTAAAGAGAATATAATTGCCCGGCTTACCAAGGTTATTGTCAGCCGGTTAAATAGTAAGGATTATAGTGCGGCGGAACGTTATCTCAAACAGTTACTGCTTTTGGATGAGTATAATGAGAGTGCGTGCCGAACCTTGATGAAGCTGTATGAACGCTCTGGCGCTTTTGCCAAAGCGATCGAGTTCTATGATTGTTTTGCAGGCAAGCTTAGCAGTGAATTGGGAATCAGCCCCCAAGGTAAGACGCAGGAAGTCTATGAACGTGTAAGGTCGAAAATGGTCAGCCGGTTGGCAGTAGTACCTGCAGAGCAGTTGGCTGAGAGCTTTTTTGGCCGGGAACGGGAACTAACCTGGCTGCGAAATAGGGTAGCCGATTTCTGTGCAGAACGCTCTCCCTGTGCGTGCGTTATTTTGAGCGGTGAGCAGGGTGTGGGGAAAACCATGATTGTTCAGCGAATGCAGGAGCTGGTTGCTGACGATGTAACGGTGTTACGGACTCAGTGCTATCAAGCGGAGCTGGATTATCCCTATAAAGCCTGGAACTCCATTATATGCCAGGTTAGGGAGCTGCTTACTCAGCGCGGTGAACTACTGCCTGCTATCTGGTATCAGGTGATTTCGTACGTTTTTCCGGCAGTTCTTAGGAATCCTGCGCTGGCTGACCGGAATCAGGCTGTGAGTGGTTATGCTATTCATTCCGGCATAATTGAAGAGGTTATATGTGGCATCCTGGAAAAGGCTGCCACTCAGAGAAAAGTGTTGCTATTTGTGGATGATATTCAGTGGCTGGATCATCAGGGGCGGTCAGTACTGCGGCAGCTATTGCGGACAGCAAGGCAAGATATTTTGTGTATCGCAACCTGCCGGAGTGAATATCAGGACCAGGTAGATTTGTTAGCCGGGTATTTTAGCCAGAATGATTTGGTAGAGCAGCTTACTGTTGAAAATTTCAGTAGGTCGGAAGTAATACGATTTTCTGAGCTAATGCTGCCGGCAGATAAAATTACGACAGGACTGCAGCAAAAACTATATGAGTATACTGAGGGCAACGCCTTGTTCTTGGTAGAAAGCTGTAAGCTGATCAAAATGGGGCAAAATGTGAACTGTTTATCGCCGCGGCTGCGCAGTGTTTTGCAGGAACGGGTTAATGTACTTTCAGACAACGCCAGAAAGGTGCTTGATGTCATTTCCGCCTTTTTTAGTAATGTTGGCTATAATGAGCTGCTAGCTGTATGCGGGATGAATGAATTTGAAATTGTGGAAGCTATTGAGGAGTTGCAGCACAAGCGCTTGATTCAGGAAATCACTGATTCACGCCTGGGACTACGAGCGCCGGTATATAAATACAGCCATATTCGCATTAGAAGTTATGTTTATGAGCAACTGTCATCGTCAAGGAAAACATTGATCCATAAACGGGCAGGCAGTTATTTGGAAGAACTGATGGATAAGGATTCCTTGGGGCGGGATGTGTATTCTGAAATTCTTTATCATTACTCGCAGATCAACGAAAAGAGTAAGGTGCTTGAATATACTATTAAGCTTGCGGAAAAATACTGTTGTCCGCAGTATGAATTATTTCCTGATTTGAGCAGAACATATAGTGGGTTTGTTTTTGAAAACAAATTGCAGATTATGGGCTATCTGGATAAAATCAAGGATTTGCTGGCGGCTTTAGCAGCCGAACAAATGCCTTGGGAGCGGTTGAACCAATTTCGGGCGGCTTACCTGGAGATGTTGGGACGCTATCATATTTGGCGTGGGGATCACCTAAGCGGTTTAAAAGCGATTCACCAGCTGCTACGCCTTGCAGCTAAGAAAGGATTTGCCGATTACTTTATCAAAGGTTGTCAGCAAGTTGTGTATTGTGCCATTCAGATTCGCAGACCCAGACTTATTGAGCTTTTTGCCAATAAACTGCTCAATACGGCAAACGAAGCCAACCTGGAAGAAAAAAAAGCTGTGATGCAGCGGTTTATGGGCATAGCCTATGCCTTGCGCCAGGAAAAAGATCTGGCAGAACAGTATTACCGCCAATCAATTTCTCAGTATAAGCGTCTAAGTGAACGGCCAGATGAGTTTAGCCTGCATATTGCTGCCGGTTATAACTATATTGGTGATTTACGGCGCATGGCAGATAATTTGTCTGAAGCGCTCTATTACTATGAACAGGCAATAAGGGTGGCCGGACGGGGAATTGGCAATGCCGGGGTTGCTATTTTTCTGGTTAATGCCGGGTATACAGCCTACGATTTGCGGGAATATAGCAAGGCGGCTGCTTATTTGGAAGAGGCGCGGGCTATTGAAGGACAGCTTGGTGAGTATCAGGGTTATTGGTGCCTTAGAAGCTATTGTACGTTACATTGTATTCTGGCCTTATTAGCCATTAGAGACAACTGCCTGCAACAGGGATGTCGTTATTTGGAAAAGGCTGCTGATTTTTCGGAGAAATACCAAGATGCTTACCAGGCCGGGATTATCATCAGGGCAAAATTGGAGGTTAGTATCCAGATGCAGCAAGATACCCGGGTACAAGAAGCATTTGCAGACTATATAAACTTATCCTGTGACGAATATTACCGGCAAGGGAAAGAACTTTTTGGTAAAACCGGAAATACAGCTGAACAAAACATGCTGGACAGTATTTATGCAGCAGCGAATAAGCAATAAGGATATGTCAAATGACCAAAACCAGGGGAGATGGTTTTGGTTTTTTGACTAATATGCAGTAAGAGGTCTATAAATTGCGCTATTGATGGTTTTGACGTTTCGTAGACGCAAGCATGCTATAGTAATTGCAAAAGGTAATTTGGAGGGATAATGATGTCTTTGAATAACAGCAAAGTTGCAAATGCTATGACAATTAAACTGGATAATGTGTTACCGGAAGTGACAGTATTTCAAGCGGGAATCCGGCGTGCGCCCAACAGGGGATTTCGCTTGACGCAAGCTCAGACCAAGGTGGCTTTGAAAAATGCGTTGCGTTATGTACCAGCAGAACTTCATGAAGTATTGGCACCGGAGTTTATGGAAGAGCTGCGTACTCGTGGACGGATTTACGCCTACCGGTATATGCCGAAGGGAAAAATCCAGGGTAAGTCAATTGATGACTATCAAGGCAACTGTGTAGAGGGAAAAGCATTTCAGGTTATGATTGACAACAACTTAGACCCGGCGGTTGCTCTCTACCCGTATGAGCTGGTTACCTATGGGGAAACAGGCAGTGTATGTCAAAACTGGCTACAGTATCAGCTGATTAAAAAGTATCTTGAAGTTATGACTGACCACCAGACGCTTGTTGTGGAATCCGGCCATCCGCTGGGTTTATTTCCATCCCGGCCGGAAGCGCCCCGGGTCATTATCACCAATGCGCTGATGATCGGGATGTTTGACAACCAGGAAGACTGGGAAATTGCCGAACAAATGGGTGTAGCAAATTATGGACAAATGACGGCCGGCGGCTGGATGTATATTGGACCGCAGGGAATTGTTCATGGTACCTTCAATACGTTGCTGAACGCAGGCCGTCAGCGGCTCGGTATACCGGCTGATGGCGATTTGCGCGGTCATTTGTTTGTTTCTTCCGGTTTAGGCGGCATGAGCGGCGCACAGCCTAAGGCCATTGAGATTGCCGGCGGTGTGGGAATTGTGGCCGAGGTGGACTATTCCCGGATTAAAACCCGCTATGACCAAGGCTGGGTTAGCAAGGTGTCGGCGAATTTGGATGAAGTATTTGCCTGGGCCGAGGAGTATTGCCTGAAAAAAGAAGCAGTTTCCATCGCCTATCATGGCAATGTGGTGGATTTGCTGGAATATGCAGTTAAAAATAATAAGCACATTCCCCTGCTTTCTGACCAGACTTCCTGCCATGTCGCCTATGATGGCGGTTATTGCCCGCAGGGTCTGAGTTTTGACGAACGGACAAAACTTCTGGCAACAGATCGGCCACAGTTCCATGAATTGGTGAATAAGAGCTTACGGCGGCATTTTGAGCTGATTAAAATACTGACAGAGCGAGGAACTTATTTCTTTGACTACGGCAATGCTTTCTTGAAAGCGGTGTATGACGCAGGGGTTAAAGAAGTTTCCCGGAACGGCTATGACGAGCGTGACGGTTTTATTTTCCCGTCTTATGTTGAGGATATTATGGGACCGGAGTTGTTTGATTATGGTTATGGCCCGTTCCGTTGGGTCTGCCTGAGCGGCAAGCCTGAAGATTTGCACAAGACCGACAAGGCGGCTATGGAATGCATTGATCCCAACCGGCGCGGACAAGACCGGGATAACTATATCTGGATTCGTGATGCCGAGAAAAACAAACTGGTTGTAGGGACACAAGCCCGGATTTTGTATCAGGATGCGGAAGGTCGTCTCAAGATTGCGCTGAAATTTAATGAGATGGTTCGCAATAAGGAAATTGGGACAGTTATGCTGGGACGCGATCATCATGATGTTAGCGGTACCGATTCACCGTTTAGAGAGACGGCTAATATTAAGGATGGCAGTAACGTTATGGCTGACATGGCGGTACAGTGTTTTGCCGGCAATGCGGCAAGAGGTATGAGTCTTATTGCGCTGCATAACGGCGGTGGTGTTGGTATTGGTAAATCGATCAATGGCGGCTTTGGCATGGTGCTTGACGGCAGTGAACGGGTTGATAACATTTTGCGTCAGGCAATGCTGTGGGATGTTATTGGCGGTGTGGCCCGCCGGGCCTGGGCCAGAAACGAACATTCAATTGAAACCATTGTGGAATTTAACCAGCAGTACGCCGGTAAGGGGCACGCAACCCTGCCTTATATTCCGTCAGAAAGCCTGATTGACAGCATTGTTGATAACGTATTTGCCGCTAAGTAGCGATAGCATCGCAGAGGAAGGAGCGAAACGATGGCAGGGAAAAAATTGCTTATAAAGCATGCGGCTGAATTGGTTACCTGCGCCGGAGTCGCCCCCAAAATGGGGGCGGCAATGGCTGATATCGGCATTATTCCGGATGGTGCATTACTTGCGGAAAATGGGAAAATTTGTTGGGTAGGACCTACCGCAGAACTGCCGGTACACAGCGAGACAGAGTGGGAGGTCATTGACGCTGTCGGGCAATGTGTTATGCCAGGCTTTGTTGATTCTCACACCCATATGGTTTTTGGCGGCTACCGGGCTGAGGAGTTTTTCTGGCGTCTGGGGGGGACTCCCTATCTGGAGATCTTAGAGCGCGGCGGCGGCATCCTGAATACGGTTCAGGCAACCCGCTCAGCTAGTCTGGCAGAACTAAAGGCAATGGCTCTTGGGCGGCTGGACAGTATGCTGGCAATGGGTGTCACTACTGTTGAGGGTAAAAGCGGCTATGGCTTGGATAAAGAAACAGAATTGCGGCAACTGGCCGTAATGGCTGAACTCAACCGGGAACAGCCGGTTGAAATTGTGCCGACCTTTATGGGGGCGCATGCGGTGCCGCCTGAATATAAAGGCCGGACAGATGACTATGTTGATTACATAATAAAAGAGGTATTGCCTGCCGTAGTCCAACAGGGAATTGCTGAATTCTGTGATGTATTCTGCGAGCAGGGGGTATTCTCGCTGGCGCAGTCCCGGCGGCTTCTTGAAGCGGCTCAAGCTATGGGTCTGAAAGCAAAACTGCATGCTGATGAGATTGTTGCTTTGGGCGGCGCTGAACTGGCTGCCGAACTGAACGCCTGTTCAGCTGACCATCTGCTGCAGGCCTCAGATACAGGTATTGCGGCTCTTGGAAAAGCCCATACGGTCGCTACGGTATTACCTATGACGGCCTTTTGTCTGCGCGAATCGTATGCACGTGCCAGAACTATG
This sequence comes from Sporomusa sp. 246TCP1, assembly GCF_057319775.1. Taxonomy (NCBI): domain Bacteria; kingdom Bacillati; phylum Bacillota; class Negativicutes; order Selenomonadales; family Sporomusaceae; genus Sporomusa; species Sporomusa sp. 246TCP1. Next base: position 5,332,572 of record NZ_CM170492.1, read on the forward strand.
ATTGACAGCGGGGCAGCGGTGGCCCTGGCGACAGACTACAATCCCGGCAGTTGTTTTAGTCATTCTATTCCGCTGGTAGCGGCGCTTGCTGCGATTCAATTACAACTGAAACCGGCCGAGATTGTAACAGCGTTGACCATTAATGGGGCAGCCGCGGTAAACCGGGCAGACCGGATAGGCAGTCTGGAAATCGGCAAACAGGCAGACATTGCTATTTTGGGATATCCGTCACATTTGTTTTTGGTGTATCATGCCGGAATGAATATTGTAGATAAAGTAATTAAACAGGGACAGCTTGTTTGGAATAAGACAGACAAAAAATAGATAAAGGGAGTTAAGATATTGTGGGAAAACTTGTAGAATGTGTACCAAATTTTAGTGAGGGACGGCGGCCGGAGGTTATTGCGGCAATTGTTAATGAAGTAAAGAAGGTACAAGGTGTTACACTGCTGAATGTTAATTCTGATGCCAGCCATAACCGTACAGTGGTTACCTTTGTCGGTGATCCCCAGGCTGCCAAGCTGGCTGCCTTTAATACTTGTGCGAAAGCAGCCGAGCTTATCGATATGGAACAGCATCAGGGAGCTCATCCCCGCGTTGGTGCCACTGATGTTATTCCTTTCATTCCTGTAAGTGACATCTCTATGGAAGAATGTGTCCAGCTTGCCAATGAACTGGGTCAGGAGATTGGTGAAAAACTGAATATCCCGGTATATTTGTATGAAGCAGCTGCCAAAACCCCTGCCCGTGTCAAACTGCCTGATGTCCGTAAAGGCGAGTATGAAGGGCTAAAAACAGCAATCACCACCCCTGAGCGTCAGCCTGACTACGGCCCTGCCCGTATGCATCCGGCAGCAGGTGCTACAGTCGTTGGTGCCAGACAGTTTTTAATCGCCTATAACATTAACTTAAGCACCAGTGATGTCGAGATAGCAAAAAAAATTGCCACCAGCATCCGCGAGGCCAAAGGCGGTTATAAGTACTGCCGGGCTATGGGGGTCATGATCGAAGAACGGAATATGGCTCAGGTTACCATCAATATGGTGGATTATACCGGAACACCGCTGCACCGGGTATTTGAGACTGTTAAATCTGAAGCAGCGCGGTATGGTGTGAACATCATTGGCAGTGAAATTGTTGGTATGGTACCATTGCAGGCGCTTATTGACACAGCCGATTTCTACCTGCGGCTGGAGGGCTTTGAGCGTAAACAGGTGTTGGAAGAAAACCTTGGATAAAGGAGGCCGGATATTATGTTAATGCAAATGAAACTGACCGAGTTTTTAGAAGAGCTGGGTTCAAATTCTCCGGCACCAGGTGGCGGCAGCATTGCGGCGCTGGCTGGGGCACTTGGCGGCGCTTTGGCGGCCATGGTCTGCCGGCTGACAGTCGGCAATAGCAAATATACGGAAGTACAGAGTGAGATAGCCGGGATTCTGTCTCAAGCTGATCAATTAGCCAGTGAGCTTGCTGGCTGTGTTGATGCTGATACGGAAGCCTTTAATAAGGTAATGGCGGCTTATAAGCTCCCGAAAGCAACAGAAAGTGAAAAAAGCGCGCGCAGTGAAGCCATTCAACAGGCCATGGTAGCAGCCGCCAGGCTGCCGCTGGGCGTTGCTGGCAACTGCTTACAGGTATTGTCCCTGGCGGTGCGGGTATTAGCCATTGGCAACAGCAATGCCGCCAGCGACGCCTCTGTTGCCGGACTGATGGCTCATGCCGGACTACATGGTGCGCTATATAATGTCAAAATTAATCTAAGCAGTATAAAAGACCAAACCACCCAACAGGATATGCAGGCAAAAGTAGCCGGTATTATTGCCGAAGACGAGCGTCTCCACAGAGAATTGCTAGTAGTAGCAAGCAAGGTTATTGGATAATATTTTTCATTACAAAGGACTGAACTCAAAATAATGAGTTCAGTCCTTTAACATATCTAATACCATTGAATTTGGCGAGCGGCAGAAGAAGGAACGAATAGCCGCAAGCCGTTGATTACGTGTCGATATACTGCATTTACTTTTTGTTTCCAACCATTCCAGATATCTGGTAATTAGGTTGCCGGACTGCGTATTCATCTGAGGGCTAGAAGGTAATGCTGATGAAACCGACTGATCCTATATCATCTCAAAATATGTGGAGCAATCCAGGCAATTATCAACGTTGTTTTCCGGCAAAGAAAACGTTCAAGACTTGTGGGCTCTGGTAAACCTGAATTTAGCGGACTAAAAGACCGACTAGCCAAAGCATAGCCGGTCTTTTAGTCTTTATTTTCCAAATAGAAAAGTATAACTTTTTGGGGATAAGGGCAACATCGACTTCCGCTCTCGCCAGAGGCTCGGTGCAAGCCGTGTTTTCTTTAATTTTGAGAACTATTTTAGTCTGAGTCAGAATGCGATGCAATTTTATACAGAAACAGACGTTAGGATAATACTACTTTGAAATACCGAACTGATCAATGATATATGGCTCGGCATTATTCTTGCTTTGGTCTATCTCATAGGATACAGCGGTCAGCTTGCTGCCGTCTATCGTGATACCAACGAAGTTCTGTATTTGACCACGTACTGGCCTGCCGGCATCTTTTTTGTCAGGACCGTAAGCAGCAGCATGGTGTTCATCAGCAACCTCGAAGAGGTCATAGTAGTGGGGGTCGATCTTCTTATTCCTGAAGTAAACTTTGGGTCCGGCAGTACTAGGAATTAAATAGATGGTGCCATCAGGTTTCACGGTATATTCGATTGTTTTGCCATTAAGCGTTTCTGTAATCTTAGTGGCAGAGGTTGCTGTGCCGGCTTTTATCGGTTTGGTACGTGCATAGATGTGATCATGGCCTTGGAGTACAAGGTCAATTCCCAACTCAGCCAGTAGAGGAGCAACTTTAGTTCTTACGCCATTTGATCCCATTATGTTGTTATCGGTTGCGTGATTGGAGGTGGTGTAAGGACCCTTATGCATATTTACGATGATCCACTTGGCGCCAGCCGATTTTGCTATTTTCACGTCATCCTTTAGCCATTGGATTTGAGCCGGAGTGAAATCGGCATATTCGGGAGAATCTTCGTTGTTATTAAGTACGATGAAGTGAGCATTTCGGAAATTAACTGAATAGTAAGCGCCAGTAGTGGTAGCCGAATTGACGGCCGGTCTGACGTTAAAATGCTCTATGAAAGAATTTTTCTCCTCTTCGTGGTTGCCGGCACAAGGAAGAAGTGTAGTGTTAAGCAGACTTTGCTGAGAATGGCCCAGCAGCCAGTTCCATTCATTTTCGTTTGATCCGACATCAACTATGTCACCATTGATTGCCAAAAATTCTGCATTACTGACAGTAGCGAGGGCCTTCGCGATTGTTTGAGATGCAAGAATTGCTTCATCTTCACTCTTGGCCTGAGTATCTGCTAGGTCGATAAAGGTAAAGGCACCTTTGGGGGAGGCTGTTTGAAAGGTACCAACGTCACTCCAAATGCCCCGTGCCGCATCGCCAACACGGAAGAAATACGCTGTGTTGGCCTTTAAACCTATAGCCTCAGTTTTATGAACAAGCTCTGAAGGCGAATTTGTGGAAACAGAACATTTACCGGTGAACTTTGCAGTTTTGCTGAAATCAGGAGTGGACCCCGTCTTTTTAATAACCTGCAGGTCACTGTTAGTGGAAGCCAGGCTGGTGTACCAGGTAAATCCTTTTGTAGTAGTAGAATCTCCGGTGAATGTGACCGTTACCTTGCTAACGGTGGCTTTAGGAGCTGCAGTAGCAGGAATAACGATAGAACTGGTTGCGGTAGGCTGTGCGGGCGATTGGTTTGTGATTCCTTTTATGGACATTTCAAACCAAAGATCAGAGCTTGTGCCATTGTCCTGATGGACCTCAGCCGCGATGGTATTTAAGCCTTTTTTTAGTGCAGTTACGGGAATTTGGAAGGTCTCTTCTTTAGACTTGAATTTAGCGCTTGTGTTGTAGTCAACAGCTATCCCGGTGGCGATTCCGCGGCGGAAAGCCTCGGTGCCATTAATATAAACAACAGCTCCATCATCAACATGAACATAAACTTCTAGAGCTGAATAATTGCTGAGGTTATCAGCGTTAATGATGGTACGGAAGTAGGTAGTCAGGTGTTTGTTGTTAGGATCACCAAAATTGACGGGCGTAGCAAGGGCAATCGCAGGGTCTGTTTCAGAGAAATCATCACCGAATCCAAGCGGGGCTTTCCCTTTCTTCCAAGCAGAATCGTTGAAGTCCAACGCACGCCAAGCAGTACCGAGGTCAACACCATTATCTAAGTATTTCCACTCGGCGTCTTTGGACAGAATCATGTTGTTGCTATCAGCGGCAGCCACATGGCCTTGCATAACAACGGTGCTAAACAGCATGAAAAGTAAAAGAACAACAGACAAAGCATTTCTTGTAAATTTCACGTTTTACCTCCCTTAATAAATTCATGAGTCATTACTACCAACATTATACCGGGTTGAAGTAAAGTGAATATTGATTAAATGTTAATTTTATGTAAATTGTAAAAAAATAGTTTCGTATTTGTGAATTTTTTTTTCTACCACCTTATTACTCTCCTTGTAATATACATATATGCTTGCAATATTTACCGTAACTTAACAAAAAACTACCTTAACTTAACAGGAGGTTAACAATTGAGTGGTAAGGCTTCTTGTATACTGATTCTAGTAAATTTATGAAAAATGGAAAGTAGGTCGAGCTATGAAGAACAAACAAACATTATGCTTATTGTCACTGGCGGCTTTGGTGCTGGTCTCTGGTGTGGACAGTAGCTTTGCAGCAAAGGCTGGAGGAAAGCCTTATACCGCTGTTGCTGTTTATGCTGACGTAGAGACTGATGTTGTACCTAGTGGCAAAGATGCGGCAGACGACCCGGCCATATGGGTACATCCAACCGACCCTTCTAAAAGCAGCTTTATTGCTACCAATAAAGGCGGTGGCATTCTAGTTTATGATCTTAAGGGTAAGGAGCTGTATTCCTACAAAGTAGGTAAGCCTAACAACATTGACGTTCGGTACAACTTTCCTCTTGGTGGTGAAAAAGTTGACATTGCCGGTGCCAGTGACAGAACGAAAAACTCTTTGATCCTCTATAAAATAGACCCTGTCACTCGTGCGCTGGAGGAAATCCATGCGCGTGATATCGTATCCGCTATGCCCGAGGTTTACGGTTTTTGCTTATATCATAGCTTGGTAACGGACAAGTACTATGCCTTTGTGGTAGGTAAAAATGGTGAACTGGAGCAATGGGAATTATTTGATAATGGTTCTGGCAAAATTGACGCAAAATTGGTGCGCTCGGTAGCGGTGGGATCTCAGGCGGAAGGACTGGTGGCCGACGATGAATTGGGTTATCTCTATGTGGGTGAAGAAGACATTGGTATTTGGAAATACGGAGCAGAACCGGAAACCGGAAATATCCGTACAAAGGTTGATGATATAACTAGCGGTCATTTAACAGCTGATGTGGAGGGTTTAACAATTTTCTACGCTGCAAAAGGTAAGGGCTATCTGATTGCTTCCAGTCAAGGAAACAATAGCTATGCTGTGTATGAGCGGGTCGGTAAAAACGAGTATCTTGGCAGCTTCTTAATTTCGGATGGGACAATTGACGGCACTTTTGATACAGATGGCATTGATGTAATTAGCTTTGGTTTGGGTAAAGATTTTCCCAACGGGTTATTTGTCGCTCAAGACGGAGCAAACACAGATGACAAAACCAGGTTAAATCAAAACTTTAAGGTTGTTTCTTGGGATAAGATTGCTAAGGCTATCAAACCCAATCTTATAATGGATAGCACTTATAATCCCCGCAATCTCAAGAAGCAAAAATCCTCACACCGGCAGTAATTACCTGCGATAATTTTTACATTTTAAGGAGGAAACAATTTTATGAAAAAACATGCCCTTACCGCCGCTGTAGTGGTAGCCTTAACTCTGCCCACAGCCCCCACTTTGGCCGCTCCTATTATCTGGTCCGGCGAAGTGGAATATGAGTATGAAGTAGAGAAAGAAGGCGACAAGTCTGAAGGATCCCATGAAATTAGCCTGGAATTGCACCTGAAAACTAAAGTCGATGACAAATCTACCGCTTATGCCTCATTTGAATTCAAAAACGAACTTAATAATGCTGATAAACAAGAAGTCAATGAAATCGAAGTGCAAAACATATACCTTAAACATAAGTTTACCGAACCAATAGGCTTAAAGCTTGGTGCGCAGCCTTTGGAGATCGGTAAAGGCCTATGGATGGATATTGATGGCTTTACTGGAGCTAACATTGAATTTGAACAGGGTAAAACTGAATTAAATATCTACCATGGCCAGGATAGCCAGGATTTGATATTGGATGATGAAGAGGGAACATTAGTTGGCGATGTTCAAAAAATCACAATTTTTGATCTTAAGCATCAGTTCGACAAAACTGATGCCGGTATTTATACTGGTAAACAAGCTGATAAAAAGTTTTACGGGTTATATACAGAAACACAGGTTGCTCCCCAAACTGTTATTAGCACTGAATGGATAAAAAACAGTACTGATAAGAAAAATGGTTATGTAATTGAAGCGGAATTTGGTAAGGCTAAAAAAGAAGGCGAGTTTGAATACGGTATCTCCTATCGTGATATGGACGCCGACCTCTTTACCAGCAATGATTTTACCGATTGGGATGACAACTATAAAGCAAGCAAAGGATTTAAAGGAATGGGTGTATCTGTTGGCTACAAGCTTTCCGGCAATACTGCCCTCGAATTGTCTCATGAATGGGGCGAGCAAAAAACTGATAGCAAAGATCGTGCAACTACTGAACTTTCAATGAAAATGAAATTTTAATAAAAGAGCAGCTTCCAACCGGAGGCTGCCCTTTTTATTGGTGTAGGTTGTAGCATACATGTTAGATCGTATGTGAATGACAGCAATTGAGTTAAGTTTCGCGGATTCAAAACAAATTCATATTGCCTGCAAAAAAAGATCTAGTTAATCCTTTTTGTTTTTTTACTGTTATCAACAAAAATGTATATTTTTGCTAATATTTAATTTTTTTATGCGAGCCTGCAAATTTTGCCGGTGTATGCCAAGAGACAAAGCGGCTCGGGTAATGTTGCCGTTATTTGCGGTGAGCGCATGTATAATCAGCTTGCGTTCTAATTCGTCAAGTGTATGGGGCAACGATTGGTTTTTGTTACTGTCCAGCGTTTCGGAGCGCATAGGGGCAAGGGACTGTCGATGAAAATAATCGGGAAGAAAGGCTGAAGTTAAGGTGGCTTCATTATCGGAAAAGCTTATGGCATAATTCGCGAACATTACCAGGCCATTTGTGCTTAAGGAGGCTGTTTTCTAAATCAGGCGAAAGCTGGGTTATTTGTTTGCCATAGACTTTGTTAAATTGGCGAATAAAGTAGTTGGCGAGCGAATAAGAAATCATTCGCATCTATGGTATGCGTTGGGATATTGAGACATTTTTCAAATGCACAAAATCCTTGCTTAGGCTGCAAAAAGAGTTTCAAGGACGTTCCTATGATATGTTGGTAAGCCATACTACAATTGTCTTTGCCCGGTATATCTTGCTAAGTTGGCAACACCGCTAAGTACTGCCGGGCTATGGGGGGCATGATCGAAGAACGGAATATGGCTCAGGTTACCATCAATATGGTGGATTATACCGGTACACCGCTGCACCGGGTGTTTGAGACTGTTAAATCCGAAGCAGCGCGGTATGGTGTGAACATCATTGGCAGTGAAATTGTTGGTATGGTACCATTGCAGGCCATTATTGATACAGCCGATTTCTACCTGCGGCTGGAGGGCTTTGAGCGTAAACAGGTGCTGGAAGAAAACCTTGGATAAAGGAGGCCGGATACTATGTTAATGCAAATGAAACTGACCGAGTTTTTAGAAGAGCTGGGGTCAAATTCTCCGGCCCCAGGCGGCAGTATTGCGGCGCTGGCTGGGGCGCTTGGCGGAGCTTTGGCGGCCATGGTCTGCCGGCTGACAGTCGGCAATAGCAAATATATGGAAGTACAAGGTGAGATAGCCGGTATTCTGTCTCAAGCGGATCAATTAACCAGTGAGCTTGCTGACTGTGTTGATGCTGATACGGAAGCCTTTAACAAGGTAATGGCGGCTTATAAGCTTCCTAAAGCAACAGAAAGTGAAAAAATTGTGCGCAGTGAAGCCATTCAACAGGCCATGATAGCTGCCGCCAGACTGCCGCTGGGCGTTGCTGGCAGCTGCTTAACGGTATTGTCCCTGGCGGTACGGGTATTAGCCATTGGCAACAGCAATGCCGCCAGCGACGCCTCTGTTGCCGGACTGATGGCTCATGCCGGACTACATGGTGCGCTATATAATGTCAAAATTAATCTAAGCAGTATAAAAGACCAACCCATTCAACAGGATATTCAGGCAAAAGTAGCTGGCATTATTGCCGAAGACGAGCGTCTCCACAGAGAATTGCTAGCAGTGGCCAGCAAGGTTATTGGATAATATTTTTCATTACAAAGGACTGAACTCAAAATAATGAGTTCAGTCCTTTGTCGTATTAATATTCTCTAATACCACCGAAGTTGCGAGCGACAGCGGCAGCTACCGAAGAAAGCTTGATACTTGGTTGTTCATTAAGTAGCGGGCCAGAATCAATAGCAAAAAGTTTTGTTACGGGTGATGATGACCGATATATTGTTTAAAATGCACGTTTTACAACGAACCATGAAGAAGCTACTGCTTAAAAGGCACTTGACTGGCCGTGGCAATATTGGCACTTTGAATGTTGTTAGGGTCGGCAAGTCTTAAAATCTTTGTCCGCGAATCATATTCTAACGCAAGCCAGGTATTTCTAGCCAAACCCGCAGGCACTATAACACGCCCTATTTCTCTGCCAAGATTATATCCTTCACCACGAGGATCATTGCTTCCGGCAATATGGAAGCTTACGACTGATCCTGAATCTCTAAGTCCAAAGTTGTCCCCGGTAGCCAACCTGCCGGTATAATCATGCACGTATACCCGATAGATGCCATTTTGCAATTGATTTATTCGAACTTGCTCCGAGGCTCCGGGACCACCGGAAATATTATCATGATATAAATATGCATACGGTGAACTCTCTAAACTGCCTTTGGCATCAAAATAAATATTGAAGCGTTGTTCGCTATTTCCTGTAGGTCCAGTCAAATGAAGGTCAATATCGCGATAGGCAGTCCAGCCTAATTTAATATCAACTGGAGTTTCAACGATTTGCCCATTATTAACATAGTGGCTTCTTTCTACTACTGTTTGATTGTGAAGATCTATTTTTTTACCAGCGTCCATTACAAATTTATTGGCATTTTTATTGCCCATGAAATATTGAGCAGTACCTATATGTGACGTACCGCTGTTGGTGATATTAGATAATTGCTGTTGCATAAGTATAAAACTTCCAGACGGTGCTCTATCAGGAGGATTAATATAACCTTGTTGAACAAGAAGTGAACCGTTTTGACGTTCTAAGTTTTTGTATAAATCTTTTATGTCGTGCCCGAATTGCCCTTTGACTTCACCTAACTCAGTAAAACTACTACCCCAGTACAACTTTTGTGCATTCTTTACAAAATTGAGAAAATCATCTGGACGATCATTATATATTGTTTTTATCGTTGAAACCATTACTTTTTCTTTACCTGGTTTTGTAAGTACATCTAAGGCATAGTACAAAGATTCGACGATTTTATCTCTAGATTTGTTTTTTTTCTCCAAGTTCTGTTCCATTTTATGTAATACTTTCAAAACTTCTTCCATAGAAAGCATAAGCTCTGTCAAAGGATCGTTGGATGCTCGGTAATTGTATATAGGAACATTCTGGTTTCCATCTTTCATTTCTTGTCTTATAGAATTAGACATGGGTATCGGGGCTGGATCAAAAGTTACTGCAGGAATATTTTGTGTAACAGCAATATATTGGGCTATACCTCCACCTAGTGAGTGGCCTGTTACTGAAATGCTTTTTGTACTCGTTCCTTTATACTCGCCTTTTCCGTCTTCTATGTGCCTGATTACATTCTTAACTTTATATGCAACATCAGTATATTGTAGAGGGCGAACATCCACATCTGGAGTCTGCGCTAAATTAGTATGCCAATCCTTTATTATCTCAATCGACGAATCGAAAAGGTTAGATTTAGAAGCAGCTCCTGAACCGCCAAAAGCGATTACGATTTCGTTTGTAGTAGTATTTTTATACACACCCATATTTAGTCCGCTGAACATGTTGTCAACCCAGTCAATTAACTTCCACTTATTTGACATCTCTAGCATACTATCTGTTAGAGCTTGGTCGTGTTTTGTATATGATGCATAAGATAAATAAGCACAATCTATAACAGCTGGTGATGCACTTACAGCTAATATACCTCCCCCAAAGAATAACAACTGAAATAAGACTATTACTAACATAGATATTCTCATTGCTTACTCCCCTTCAATGAATTATATTCAGATTCATTTCCTTAGTTAAAAATCATACGTATATCTCGTATAAAAAATCCACCCATCATACCGGGTATCACGTCCAGTATACAAAGTAGCCTTATCCAACATATTGTACTTCCTTACATCAAAAGACAACCTACTCTGAGGCGTGAATTTCACATCATACCCAATCCCACCGCCATGCTTTGTCCGACCTGCGTTATAAAAGTCATCAATCGGGTCATAGCTATTGGCATCTGTTTTAAGAATATCAAGCATAAGTCGCAAGGTTCTCTTTTGATCCCACGTCTTACTCCAAGTTATACTTGCGTATTGACTATCTCCATTGCTGTTTCCTGGCTCTTCGGCAAGCCCCCCGAATATCGACATGTATTTATCCGGTTTTTCTTTGGAATAACGGTAGTTTAGCATCAGCGACTGGTCTTTAGGCAGCTCAGTTAGATATGTCAGATTGTAATCCATGAGTTTACCCTTTTGGTAATAGTCAGAGCCATCACGTTTAGTAATACCATAACCAGTATGAGTCAAGCCGCACATGAGTAGCCACTTTTGCTCTGTGTGTTGCCATTGCAGACTGTTGATCCACTCGTCACCTGGTTTAATTTCATCATGCTTCATATCTCCATTAGGGTCATACTTACCACGCGCTACATAGCTGGTACCAAAACCAATAATATCATTTGGCCCGACTTGACGGCTTATATTGATACCGGGCGTAATATTAAAACCTTCGCCAAAACGTGTTTGATGAACTAAGGCATTATCCATAATCGCGTTTTTCTGGTTGCCAGACAGTGTAGCTTTGCCTGTTGGCAAATTCATATCCAGATTATACCGAACCGGCCATTGCTCATTGTTATTTACATGAGCAATGCTCAATGCAGTATCGCTCCACGCAGCTACTCTGCCACTGGCGTTTGCTGACTTGTTTTCCGATATTATGTACGCTGTCCGCAAACCGTACTCGACATTGTTCTCCTTAAAGGTAAAAGTATATGGTTGTATGAATTGAAAACCACTGTTACCCATATCATCTTTCCAGTAATAGTAGTTGTTTTCCCAGTTAAATGTTAGTTTGTCTTTCCACGCTGGATTATCCAAAAAAGACTTACTTTTTGCTTTATCCGGTGAGGCGTCTGGTGCCGCCCAACCCGACTGGGTAAATCCAAGACAACATAAACTGAGTAAATAGCACAAAATAGTTCGAGTTTTCATTCTTAAACACTCCTTGCACAAGTATCTGAGTAGTTAATAACGCCAATAATCTTAAATTTTAATGTTTCAGGGTTCAATCAATTTCTAATAAGTATCTACCACCACCTTGCTGCTAAGAGATGTTTTCACAAACCATAGCCCATTAAGTAGGCACCAGCAAAACATTATTGGGGTGAAACTATGAAACATTTAGTAGCGCTATGGTTACTAAAATCATTATAGAAAATTCCGCGGCGGTATAATATTATAGGACTATTACAATTTGATTATATGTCATCAGTGACTATGCCAGGGTAGTAGTAATAAGTTAGTCTTGGCAGGTTTGAAATGGGTTATCTCCATCCAATCCAAACTGTTTTTTAAAATGACTAAATGGTGATTTTTCAACTATTAACAGCCTAAAGCTGCATATGTTGTTGCTTCTTCTCAGAGTGTGCAAATAGGAAAGATAACTTAGGAAAAATTTTGAAAGATAGGAGCACAAAGCCATGGATCTAATTAACGGAAGAGTTTATGACTGTAGGGTGGAGATAGTAATTTGGCAGTTTTGTCTTTTTAAGGAGGTATTCATGAGGGTGAGAGTTTATTTCTATCTCAAGTGATTAGACTTTTATTATGAAACAATTCACATGTTTGATCGATATGTTTCATCAAATCCAAAGCAGGTTCTGTTGGATGCCAGTAAATTTAACGGCAAAGATATGCATCTTGATCGTAAGCGCTTAACCAAGGGTGCAATAAAAAAATAAAACCCTGGCAGAAATGCCAGAGTCGTAGAAAAAACGCTGCAGGAACAGCTGGTTAGCGTTGAACAGAATAAAGGACGGAATATAAAGGCGAGGATGGTGTAGGTATGACAATCATAAAAAAACCGTTATTTTGCTGATAAGCGTGGCGGTACTGACGGGAGTTATGGCAGACAAGACCGTAACGCTGCTGCCTACAAAAATAATAAACAGAGTTTTACCCTGACTTATCTTGATAACTGGACAGTGCGGGAGAATACTCTGCAAACAGAAATTGGCGCAATGTAGACTGCCACTTTTTTCCTTCTGAAAAAGTGGAGAAACCTGAATTTTCTGTAGCAATCAACGAATTGCCACCACAGTATGCAAATATGACAACTGGAGATTTTGTTAAGGACCCAGAGAAAATGGCAAAATCGTTCCTGCAGATGAAGACTCCGTTACCATAGGGGTCTCCCCTGTTAGGCAATTCCATGTTTTGCAAAGAAAGAACGTCATAGCTCAACTTAGGTTCCCATTCATAACCTTGTTTGAACCACTGTTCAATGGCTTATCGTCTTGGATTTCTTCGAACGGAAGCTTAGATGCATACCTAATATTTTTTTACCTTCAAATGGGGGAGTTTTTAATTATTATTGTGGCGGATTTTTCAGTTGACAAAAACATTTTTTAACAGTGCTCACTTTCTCAGCCGCCCAGAGCGGCGAGGCGTTTTTTGGCCTCCTGAATTAGTTGGATATCGGGAGTTGGAGAAAGAGAGAGAAGTTGGCGATAAGTATTAATAGCTTCTTGTTTATAACCTGCTTTTTCGTAAGTATAAGCTTTAGCAAAATAAGCATACGCAAACTGGGGCATGAGAACGCAAGTCTTGTCAAAGTCAGCAATGGCGAGATAAAATTGCCTTTGATTTAAATAAGCAGTGCCGCGTGAATAGTAGGCTTCGGCGTACTCCGGGTTGAGGAATATAGCACGGCTAAAGTCAGTAACAGCAAGTTCTAGTTTGGTTTGTTCTTGGTAGGCAGTACCTCGGTGATAATATAGAAAGTAATGTTGAGGATCAATAGAAATGGCGCGATTGTAATCCTCTATGGCAAGGTTGAGTAAGCCTTTTTTTCTATAAGCCTGCCCCCTATTGAAGTAAGTGCTGCCTTGCGGCTTAATAGAAAGTGATTGATTATAATCGTTAATGGCAAGGTCTAAATTACCTATGTTTTCATATACAACTCCACGGCGATTATATGCATCGATTTCTTGAGGATTTATAGTAATAGCTTTAGTAAGGTCAAGAATAGCCAGATCGAACTGACGTTTTGAGGCGTAAGCAAGCCCACGAAAAGAATAGGTGGTAGCATATTGGGGAGTAATAGCAATTGCTTGGTTATAATCTGCGATAGCACGGTCAATCTGTCCTTTAAACCAGTAGGCAATACCGCGAGCTACGTAGGCTCCTGAATACTGGGGTTCGAAAGCAATAGCCTGGGTATAGGCTTCAATTTTGCCGTCATAGTCATTCTCTTTCATCGTCATCGCCTTCTCAAACCACTGGCGGGCAGTGAACTGGCTTTCGTTGGCGGCGATTTGGCTTACGACCCGTTTTTTGTCTGGATCGTTTTTGGCCGCAATTAGTTCACTTTTCAATTTTTCATTTTCCTGATTAATTCGGTCATAATCCTGGCGGAGTTTTTTGTAGTCGTCAATGACTGCTTGCTCCTGATTGTGGCGGCGCAGTTCGGCGATGCGGGTGTCCGTGATTTCTGTTGGATCCACTTTGGCCGTAATGGTGACGCGGAATAGAATTCCACCGGCAGAAACGAACTTGGGATCGTCATAATGCTTGTCCGCTATGGACACCATCCCGCTGGCCAGGACAGTGATTTCGTCTCTGGTTACGGCTAATTTGTTTGTCTGTGTATAGCTTTCTAGGTAGACGCCTGCTTGTTCGACAGCAGACCGCTGGGCTTGCTCAAGGGCACGTCCCTTGGCAGTCAGCATGGTTTCTCCTTCTCCCATAGTATATTCACCGGTCGCGATTACGGTCCTGGTTTCTGCCAAGGCGGACGGTGCGAACAGAATGAGTATCATTAGTCCTGCCAAAAGGCTTTGGGAGATTTTCGACAGTAGTTTTCTGAATAACATCAATAATGACCTCCTTGGTTTGTGTGAGTGAGGGCGAATTGAAGCATGCTGCGCACAACAGACATAAAAAAACTATAACGTGGTATCTTCATGTGTCGCGAATCACGTCTACAGATAGTGTTGCAATCAATATAGTACAAACTATTTTATTGCTGGCTTCGAGTTTGAGTCACTAATTCTACTAATTCTTCAGAAAACATATGTAATTCTCCACTATCTTTTTTCTCATCATAATAAAGTAATATTCTGCTCTTAGTACCACGCCAAGCATAACTATATTCATTATAAGTCTTATTTTGAGGAGTACCAAATTTTAGCTCAGCATTGTCCCGCAAAATTAACCAAGTATCATATTTATTATAACGAGCATTTACCGAAATTAGTTTTCCTTTCCAAAAGCCATAGAAAATATTCTGAACCTTTGCATCATCTAAATGAAGATCATCTTGATCTCGTTTATACACTTGAATTCCGCCGAGACTTTTATCAGTGTATTGGTATTTCATTATATCCTTAACTTTTTCAAGATCTGTACCCCATTTAATTTCCCTAAACCCATCTGGTTCGTTAGGAAAAGCATAAACCTGTTCACTTTGGTTCAAAAAAAACAATGAAAAAATTATACCTATAAAAATAATTTTTATAATTCTATACTCTTTTATCACCCAGATCACTCCAATTCGATTAAAATAATTAATTTTCTAAAAAACTAATCTAATTAAACTATATAACACCTCCAACCTCTCGAATATGACGCTTAACTTTTTCTATATTAGGGTCAGTAGATCGAGTATATCTGCAAAAACATTTTATATGCTTGTCGAGTCTCATTAAAATATGTAATTTCTAAAAGCGCTAACGGTTTCCCCAGCTTCTTAACAAGTTATTAACAGCTTGTACTTTAGCTTGTACTTTAGGGTCATGGTCACTAGCAGAAGTGTATTGTAAAAATAGTTTGAATAACTGAACAACTTCTGCCTTGCTCCGTCTTAGTTTCATATATATTAATGCTTTTTTAAGATAAGCATCTGTGTATTTAGTGTCTAATTGTATAGTCTTATCAAAATACGATATAGCCGTATATAGCTCACCCTTTGCTTCATAATTAACACCTAGATTATAATAAGCAGTCACATATTCAGGATTTATTTGAATAGCAGAATTAAAGTCAGAGATAGCTAAATCATATAGCTTCTTATCAAAATATACAGTACCACGAATATTATAAGCTGATACCAATTGTGGATTTAACTGTATTACTCTTGAATAATCCCCAATAGCTAAGTCGTATTGCTTTAGGGAATAATACGCGTAGCCACGTTTCTGATAAGTTTCTATATCTTTAGGCTCAAATTCAAGACTTTTGGTAAAATCCTTGATTGCTAATTCATATTGTTCCTTAGCTAAATAAGATGTACCGCGATTGCTGTAACTCCCTGCGTAATTAGGATTTAATTGGATAGCAATGTTGTAGTCTGCAATTGCTAAATCATATTCATTTTGAAAGCCATAGATCGAACCGCGATTATTATAAGCATCTGCATTTTGAGGATTTAACTCAATAGCTTTGTTGTAGTCTGCAATTGCTAAATTAGTTCTATTTTTTATTTGGTAAGCTATACCACGATTAACATAAGCTGTAATGTATTGAGGATTTAGTTCAATTGCTTTACTGTAGGCCGTTATAGCATTATCGTAATCCTTAGTAGAAAAAAGATAATCACATCCCTTACCGAACCATTGAATAGCAGTGAAAGACTGCTCATTTTGTGCTATCTTGTTTTCGACTTGTTTTTTTGCTTCAACAGAATTTGCTTGTGCCAATTGTTGTTTAAGTGCCGTAATCTCCTGCATAGCCCTTTTATAGTCTTCTTGTACTACCTTTAACATATCGAGGCTTTGTTTATCCTGGATTTTATTTCGCATTGCCTGGACGTTATCTGTACTCACTGTACAGCGAATTTTAACCCAGAACTTAAATGCTTCATCGCCAACAATATCACGCTTCTTATCGAGCACGGTAGTCTCAATTAAGCCTGATGCAAAAGTTCTTATCTCATCCTTAGTTAATTGCATATTTTTAACTTCAGAAAAACTCTCAAGATATGTACCTGCCTGCTCAATAGCAGTACGCTTTGCTTCGACTACAGCTCTTTCTTGAGCAACAGAAGGAGTTTCACCATCACCCATAATATAAGTACCTTCTGCAATGATTTCTTTAACTTCAGCAAAAGAAGGTGAAGGGAGTAATATAACTGTTAATAGTAATAGGCTAGCAAGTAATCGACAAAAATAATTTTCAATAAACATGTAACCACACTCCGTTATTTGTATATCTTACTTTTATACCACAAAATTCCTTTATTTCCTCTTAAGTATAAGAGTAATTTATATAGGAATAAACCAATCTATAGGTAATAGTATATTAAATATTTTTTAGTGACAACATTACTGCTGAATTACAATTATATAACAGATAAAGATCAACTGCTATGCAATATATAACTGAATAGTAGGAATAATAATGAGCCGATTAGGATGAAGGTAATCCACCTTGACTGGCCTTTTATATTTAGAAAAACCGTCAAAATTTTTTAAAAACACGAATTCTTTCACAAATTTTACAAAAAATCCAATGCATAGAAGGAATTAAAAGAAAAATGTAAAATATAAAAAATATTGTATGAATTTTGTTTTGATTATTATTGGTTACTTGTTTAATAGAGAATATTATATGGGCAAACTTATCCGAAAGGTAAGGACGCAAAGCCATGGGTCTAAAGATTTTTATCTATGATTGCCAGGTTGCTAATTTGACTATTAGTACTGGCAGTTTTTTTGTTTATCAGTGCTATAGTAAGGTAGATGTTCAGAATGTATTGTGATGATTTGTAAATAAGGCTACCCTTGTGAGCTATAGGTGCAAATCATCTTCAATATTACTACCTCAAGCCTGGGGGAAATATAGTGGAAAATGTAGCTTTTCTTATAATTGAAAAGGGTACTCCGTATGAAGTTGGTACGATTTTGCCGTTACAAATCAATAAGAATTTGATAGGTAGAATGACTGCTTCTTTTGTACCCGAAATAAGTTTTACTAATCTTTTAATTTCCCGCAGCCACTGTGTTATTGAGTTTCGTAATGGCGGATGGATGTTGTCTGAGCTTGGCAGTCGCCATGGAACACTGATTAACTATGAAAGAGTTGAGGCCTCGAATGAAGTGAGTCTACATGATGGGGATAGGATTAGTCTTGCTGGGGACGTTGCTATTTTCCGGTTTGTTCTTCCACAGATGTCTGAAAATACAATTGACCCGTCCATTGGACAACTTCAGTCTGAGAAGGAGCGCGAAACCCTATTAGATAGTTCTTTTCTTGTTAATTTGGATAAAATGCAATTAGTAATCAATGGACAAGAGGTATATCTATCTGTTAAAGAATGGGAGTTATTTGCTTTGCTTTATCAGAATCGTGATAAAGTGATTTCTCATGATACCATCATGAATGAAGTATGGAAAGAGCGTGCTTTAGAAAACAGCGTATTAGATGTTAGTACTGAAGAAGTTAATATTCTAATTTTTCGCCTGAGGAAAAAATTGGGAACCTATAGTTCGATTTTAAAAACAATTCGAGGTCGGGGATGTATTCTCGAATTGCCTAAATAAGTCGATCTATTTTTTTTTTATTAAACTGTAATTTGTTTGTAATATAACTGGATAGAAGGCTCAAGTATACTAGATATATATATAAGTTTACAGATGAGTAACTAAGAAGATTAGTTAAAGAAATGATAAGAACTGACTTTAGTATGTTATTAAGTACTGAAATATGGGGATGGTTACATGAGCCTACATTATATTACATCAGAGCCAAAATTTTTTTCTCATGTTGGGGGGAGAAAAGAGCAAGAAGATTACTGTGGTTATTTAGTTTCCCAGAGTAGGGATTTTGGCTGTTGGGTTATTGCAGATGGTTTGGGAGGTCATGAAGGTGGTGCGATTGCTTCAGAGTTGGCGGTTACCAATGTGATCAGGGCTTTTGATAAAAATCCGGAGGTTTCAAAAAAAGCATTACAATGGTATATCGAACAAGCTCAAAATGCCATTCTTATGGAACAAGCAAGAAATCCAAGACTTTTTTGTATGCGTACAACAATTACTGTATTACTCCTAACTTCTAATATGGCAGTATGGGGCCATGTTGGTGATTCACGGCTATATCATTTCAAGAATTGTTGTGTTGCTTCTTGTACTAAAGATCATAGTGTTTCACAGGTATTGGTAGATGCAGGTAAAATAAAGTATCAAGATATACGCTTTGATTCCAATCGTAATAAACTGACTAAATGTTTGGGTAGTAAAGAGTACTTTAATCCAGAAATAATAGAATACTCAGATATTGGAAGCAATGAATGTTTTTTTCTATGTACTGATGGCTTCTGGGAGCATGTATTTGAATCTGAAATGGAGGCAGACCTAATGGCGGCTGATACACCGAATCAATGGTTGGAAAGCATGGAAAATCGCTTGAAAATTAGAGCAACCGGAGCGTATGACAACTATACGGCAATGGCCGTTTTTTTAGAAGTAGAGAATTCACAACAAGGTCAGTGCTTGGGGGAAGGAAAAAATGTATGCTTTAGTCGTTAACGCCGGTCCAGGGCGAGGTAAGAGGCTAATTCTTAAGGGAAAAGTTGATTTTACTGTCGGTAAAAATGATACTTGTGATTTAATTATTGATAATGCTATGGTTGCAGAGTTTCATGCTCGCATTTCAATTTTACCAGGGGGAAAAGTCCGGCTAGAGACTTGCAATCGAAATAGCCCTTCTATTGTCAATAACAGACAGGTTAATGAGGCTGTCCTGCTCGAACCTGGAGACACCATTAAAATCTGTGACAGCATTATTAATTTGTACAATATTGGTGGCGAGGAAAAGCCACTAGCGAAATCGGTGCCTTTAATAAAAGAAGCAGACATAAAACCTAACTATGAACCAGCGACAGCAATTAAAAGAACAATGGATTTTGGTAAAATGTCTGTCACGACGATTGGGCGTGATCTTTCCAACGACATCGTATTAAAGCATCCACTAGTTTCTAGGCATCATGCCAAAATCATGTTAGTTAATGGCCAATATATTATCACTGATTTAAATAGTACTAACGGAACTTTTCTTGAAGGAAAACTTGTCAAAAAACCGACGGTACTGCCGCTAAATGCATTGATTTCTGTCGGTGGCTACAGAATGTATTTTAACAACGGGCGGATAATAGAGTACGACGATACCGATGGTGTTCGTGTGGAAATAATAAATCTCTTTCGAAAAGTAACTATAAGGGACAAAAAAGAAAAGATTCTTTTAGACAATATTAATCTTACAATTGAACCACGTGAATTTGTGGCAATTTTAGGTGGCAGTGGAGCAGGTAAAAGCACTTTTTTAGGTGCTCTTACGGGAATGTCAAAATTTAATTCCGGAAGTGTTCTCATCAATGGTTTGGATATTGGTGAAGAATACGGGATGGTAAAATCCATGATTGGTTACGTACCACAGGACGATATTATTCACCAAGAACTTACTGTTAATGAGGTGTTAACCTATTCAGCAAAACTTAGGATGCCGGATGACTTTGATTCAGCGCAGGTACGCGAACTTGTTGATGGCGTCATAAATGACTTAGAACTTACTGCCCATAAAAATTCTTATGTGCGGGAGCTTAGCGGGGGGCAAAGGAAACGAGTAAGTATTGGTGTGGAAATGCTTACTCAACCAAGTCTGTTCTTTCTTGATGAACCAACATCCGGTTTAGATCCAGGATTGGAAAAAGTAATGATGGAATTATTACGTAAACTGGCCAAGCAGGGAAAAGGCCGCACCATAATGTTAGTAACTCATGCTACCTGCAATATTAATCTTTGCGACAAAGTCGTATTTTTAGCTCGGGGCGGGAAGTTAGCCTTCTTTGGTACACCTGCAGAAGCATTAGCCTACTTTCAGTGTGATGATTTTGCCGAAATTTATAAAAAAATTGATAGTACAAAATCGCCGGAAGAGTGGGCTGAACTTTTCGCTATTTCTCCAATAGCACACCCTCAAGTAAACCATTCTCCCAAGCGACTTTCCGATAGGTCTAGGAAATCAGGCAGAAAACCTGCAGAAGAAAGCCCGCGAAATTCAGCCTTCAAACAATGGTGGACATTAACGGACAGGTACATAAAGATTATGTGTCGTGACCGAAAAAATATTATGGTTTTATTGGCTCAAGGTTTTATCATTCCGGCAATCATTGTAATGGTGTTTCAATACGCTGCGCCTGCTTTTGAGCCAAGCCAATACAAAGAAGGAGAATTAACCATAACCCAGGCGGTAGTCCTCTCAGGCAAGATGTCAGAAGTTGCACAAAATGCTGCCGATGAATCCAAGCGATTTTCCAGCATGGTTCAGGCTATTTCTATGATGCTCTATACGGCAATTCTCTTAGGGGCATCAAATTCTGCGCGGGAAATTGTAAAAGAACAGGCAGTATTTCGAAGAGAGCGACTTGCTAGTTTACAGTTACACCCCTATTTATTATCAAAAATAGCGGTGTTGAGTATCGTTTGCTTGGTACAGTCGCTAATGCTTGTTGGAATTATAAAATATGGACTTGGGCTTCCAAATTTGTGCTTAAGCTTGTTAGCCTTCTTGTTGACGTCATTGGCGAGCATGATGATGGGACTAGCATTGTCGGCATGTGTTTCTAACACAGACAAAGCCGGAACGGCGGTAATACTGCTTTTGATTCCACAAATTATTCTTTCAGGTGCCATCATACCAATGTCAGAGGTAAAATCTATCTTTATGCAGGGAGTTTATTATCTGGCAATAAGTAAATGGTCTTTTAGCCTGATTGGCGGCGGTGTAGTGGATATACGCTCTCTGATATGTCCTGATGTTGGCAAAGGTACATTGATGACCGATCTTTACTCGGTTAATTCTGTAACCAACTGGTCAGCTCTATTATTGTTCACCGGTATAATGTATATATTGGCAATTCTGGCGATTCGGCACAAGGCATCAGTTGCCGAGCGTTAAGGCTATGTAATACTTGAGGAAGGTTGGGGAAGCTTACTCATGAATTTAGAACAACTTTGCGTAGGGTGCCTAGAAGATACTGGAGGTCAATCACCTTGTCCTTTCTGTGGTCACGTAGAGAAGACAGCGACAGATTTGACCTATATAACGCCACGAACTATTTTGAAAGGACGGTATGTAATCGGTAAGGTTTTGGGGCGTGGAGGTTTTGGAATAACATATATTGCCTGGGATAAGCTTGATGAACGTAAAACAGCCATAAAAGAGTACTTTCCCGAGGGAACTGTCTCTAGGATACCTGGACAATCGGAAGTTTCAGTATATCCGGACGGCAAAGGCGAGTTTTTTAGGCAAGGTCTTGACAAATTTTTGGATGAGGCCAGAGCGATAAAACGCTATCAAGATCACCCAGGAATTGTAGATGTTCTTGACTTTTTTCATGAAAACGGAACCGGATATATCGTTATGGAGTATCTTGATGGTCAAACCTTGACCGCCTATTTAGCTAAGAACGGCGGAAAAATTCCGTTAAATAAGGCTGTAAAATTATTAGAAAATATATTTTGTGCCCTAGAGGTAATGCACAAGGATGATATGCTCCATCGTGATATTAAGCCTGATAACATATTTATTCGCAAGAATGAAACCCAATCAGTATTAATCGACTTTGGTGTTGCACGGCAATTTATCGGTTTGCGCAGTCGAAATCTATCTTCAGTATTTACTCCAGGATATACACCTTTTGAGCAATATTGTGAAGATGGTAAACAAGGACCATGGACAGATGTATATGCTTTAGGGGCTACATTGTATCGTGCGCTAACCGGGGAACGGCCGCCTGAAGCCACCGATAGAATTGTCGAAGACCGTATTTTATCACTGAAGACAAAAGGAGTAAATGCATCGCCGCAAGTAGAGACTGCTGTTAGAAAAGCGCTATCATGTAATAGTCAGGAGCGTTTTCAAACAATTATCGAGTTTCGAATGGCTCTTTCGGAAGAAATTGATTCAGCTACCATAAAAGCGAATGTTAATATAAATGAATATATTTCTCAAGGTATCGAAAAGGTCGAGTGCCCACAATGTAAAACTATCAATATATTGTCCGTTGGTCAGACCGTAAATAACACGCTTTGCCGGGAGTGCGGGAATGTATTGGCGCCACCCCCACGGGGAAGTTTTGGTAAATTTAAGTATATTGCAGGAGTAGCTATTGTCCTACTAGTGCTGGTATGCGGCATATATTGGCTGGTGCCAACAAGCTTGACTGACAAGACGACTGCGCAAGGTGATATTCAGAAAAATGATGAAGTAAAGGCAGATACAACTGTTGGTACTTCCAATACTGCCACTTTTTCAGGAAATAGTGAAACATCACCTACTGTACAAGTCCTGCCTACTTCAGAGAATTCTCAAGCCCCCGAGGCTGGTAAATCTGTACCGGTGAAAATGAGTGAGCCTGAAAAGACAGCTGAATCAGAAGAGTCACAAGGTCAAAATTTATCTGATAGTAAGAAACCCGAAGTGAACTGGGAAACTGATACACGCGGCATTAAACTTACTGGTAGCGGAGTCCAGGCAGGTGAAGTATTTATGTGGTCAGGCGGGAATGCAGATGGTTACGCCAATGGTTCTGGCACTGTATCGTACTTCAAGGGAGGAGTACTGCAACGGAAACTGAGCGGCACCTGGCGAAACGGTAGCCTTGTGCCAGGTACAGCTGCAGTGGTCAACAGATAGGGGAGGGGAAGAATTTATGATTTTTACTAGAAAATATTGGCGGATGATAGCTGTTTGTATATTGCTTGTAATTTCAGCGTCAACTGCCTTTGCCGAGACAAAGGAAATAACGGCAACCGGTGAATACAACATGAGTGAAAGTGAAACAATGATTGTCGCCAAAGAACTTGCCGTTCATCTGGCAATGCGCGCCGCAGTAGAAAAGGCCGGCGTTTATGTGGAAAGTTACTCCCAGAGCAAAAAACTGCAGCTCACTAAAGACGAAGTAAATATGATTGCCGGCGGCATTGTAGAAGTTGTTGATAAAAAATTTGAAAGAACAATGAATAATACTGGCGGCGATTTTATTAAAGCAACCATTACCTGTAAGGTAAATACCGATAACATCGCTGTTATGCGCAATAAACTGCAGGATAAGTCTGCTGTTGAGACTTTGAAAAAAGTCCAGGAAGACTATGACCAAGCCATGCGGGAAATTAGCGACCTTAAAAATAAATTAACGCAAGTGCAAACTATACAGGAACGGAAGCAGGTTGAAACCCAGATTGCTACAAGTGAACAGGCATTTACCGCTGTTCAGTGGTTTGAAATAGGGTATAGGTATTCCTTGAATCAGGAGTATGATAGTGCTATTCACGCATATAGTGAGGCGATAAAGTTAAATCCGCGGTATGCGAAAGCATATAACAATCGCGGCGTTGCTTATGAGAAAAAGGGCCAGCTAGACCAGGCAATAGCCGACTATAACCAGGCGCTGAGTCTGAATCCGCGGGATGAGAAAGCATATAACAATCGCGGCAATGCTTATGCTAAAAAAGGCCAGCTAGACCAGGCAATAGCCGACTACAACCAGGCGCTGAGTCTGAATCCGAGGAATGCGGAAGCATATAACAATCGCGGCAATGCTTATGGTGAAAAAGGCCAGCTAGACCAGGCAATAGCCGACTACACCCAGGCACTGAGTCTGAATCCGCGGTATGAGAAAGCATATAACAATCGCGGCAATGCTTATGCTAAAAAAGGCCAGCTAGACCAGGCAATAGCCGACTACAACCAGGCGCTGAGTCTGAATCCGCGGTATGCGGAAGCATATAACAATCGCGGCGCTGCTTATGCTAAAAAAGGCCAGCTAGACCAGGCAATAGCCGACTACAACCAGGCGCTGAGTCTGAATCCGCGGTATGCGGAAGCATATAACAATCGCGGCACTGCTTATGCTAAAAAAGGCCAGCTAGACCAGGCAATAGCCGATTACAACCAGGCGCTGAGTCTGAATCAGCGGTATGCGGAAGCATATAACAATCGCGGCGCTGCTTATGCTAAAAAAGGCCAGCTAGACCAGGCAATAGCCGATTACAACCAGGCGCTGAGTCTGAATCCGCGGTATGCGGAAGCATATAACAATCGCGGCGCTGCTTATGCTAAAAAAGGCCGGCTAGACCAGGCAATAGCCGACTACAACCAGGCGCTGAGTCTGAATCAGCGGTATGCGGAAGCATATAACAATCGCGGCAATACTTATGCTAAAAAAGGCCAGCTAGACCAGGCAATAGCCGACTACAACCAGGCGCTGAGTCTGAATCCGAGGTATGCGAATGCATATTACAATAAAGCGTTAACCTGCGAAAAAGCTGGACTCATAAAAGAAGCTATCGACTCTTACCGCCAATTCATCGTATATGCCTCGCCACAATACGCCCAATATGTGGAACAAGCTAAACAACGTATTGCCGCATTGGGTGGTTGATTGATCTAATTTTTATAATCTGGATGTAATCTTACTGTAATAAAAATTGGAACAAAAATAGCTTATACTTTTTTTAACAGAGAATTTCTGGAATTTCCAAAATTGGAGGAGGAGAGCAATGAATAAACTAGTAGCTACCCTTATAATCCCTATGGTTTTCTTAGTTTCACTATCTACTGTTTCTGCTCAGAGTGTTACAAAAGTAGGTATTACAGTAAGTACTAGCAGTAATATCCCAATAGAACAAACTGGCAAAAACGGGCGGGTAAATTGGGGTCAAGGTGAACAAGGAACAGTTGAGGCGATTGGAATTGGTTTTCCACCAGCCAATGACCGGACTTTTGGTCAGGGTCAAGCATTGGCACGTCGTGCGGCAATTCTAGATGGGTACCGAAATCTGGCCGAGACTATCCAAGGTGTTCAGGTTGATTCTGATACAACAATGAAGAACCTTGAAGTATCTAGTGATATAGTTAATGCGAGAGTATCGGCTATGGTTAGAGGGGCGCAAATTATTCGGGAAATCCCCCAGGCAGATGGTTCCTACATGGTTGTGATGAGCGTGAGTTTGTACGGGCAAGGTAGTATAGCAGATATTGCAATGGCTGCTGTTAAACCTGCGCAAGTTCAGTCATTTCCACAGGCTGCTACTTTAGAGCGCGCACCAGAAGTTTCAGTCTATACCGGCGTCATCATTGATGCGCGTGGTCTTAACTTGGAACCTACCTTTTCGCCACAAATTTATGATGAGACCGGACGTATCATCTATGGAAATATATACATTGATTATGATAAGGCTATTTCGCAAGGACTGGTTGAATATTCATTAACCGCCGAAATGTTGGATAATGCTTTAAAAGGTGGCTCACGCTCGGGAAGTAGGCCGATGGTTATAAAAGCGATTGCCACTAAGGATAACAACTTTAATGTAGTTATTAGTAATTCTGATGCGGATAAGCTGTTGGAAAGCAATGATTCTTCGTGCTTTTTGAGAAGTTGTGCAGTGGTATTTGCATTGTAGTGAAAGGAAAGTACTTATTTATTTTTCAAAGATAATTAATTAAGATTCATTACTCTTGAAATTCAAAATTAACAGTTTCAGGGAGGGTAAAGTATATGTATTCTTATAAGAATATAAAAATTTCAGTTTTGACGCTATTATTGTTTGTATGTATGACAATCTTTGCTCAAGCGGCTTCAGCGCAAGGGATTGAAGAAACAGGTACTGCATTTTCGGAAGGGTTACTCCCTGCCAAAAGTAACGGAAAATGGGGATATGTTGATGCTAATGGCGCTTGGGCGATAAAGCCCCAATTTGCGGATGAGAATTCTTTTGGTTACATGAAAGAGCGGGAAACAAGATATCCATGGCTTGGCAAGTTTGGTTTTTGCGAGGGACGTGCTCTCATAAAAGTAAATGATAAATGGGGGTTTATTGATAATACGGGAAATGTTGTAATTTCTGCCCAGTTTCAAGATGCATTAAACTTTTCAGAAGGTTTTGCGCCAGTAAAAATTAACGGAAAGTGGGGCTATATCGACGTTAGTGGAACTGTTGTTATTAAGCCGGAGTATGATTATGCAGCGCCTTTTTCTGAAGGATTAGGTATGGTTATGGTTAATAAAGGGCGGAAGACCGGATTTGATATATTCCAAGGTATTACTACTAAGATAATACGTGATTGGGGTTATATTAATAAAGAAGAAAAAGTTGTAATACCTCTACAATATGGCGATTATGATAAAAGTATTAGTGATTCAAAAAATTGGATAGAAAACTCAGGGGAGAGTGGACATCATTATTGGAATCAAGAAACAGCTAATCAGGGTCATTTTAGCGATGGCTTAGCCCTTGTAAGAATTGGCAAAGAACTTACTTATATTAATCAACAAGGACAAAGAACAATAAATGTAAAAGCTAGTATGTATGAGCCATTTAATAAGGGGTTTGCACTTATATATAATAATGGATATAAGTATATTGATAAGGACGGTAAACTTTACCCGATGAAGTCGGATGAGTGGTACTCCGAAGGATTTGTGTGTCAAAAGATAAAAGGTAAGTGGGGATTTAGAAATTTAGAGCAGCAAGTAGTTATACCGGCGAAATATGATAGTGTATATGGTTTTTCAGAAGGCCTCGCAGCAGTTAAGATTGATGAAAAATGGGGATATATTGATACAACGGGTACTCTTGTAATTAATGCGATTTATGAAAAAGTATATGGATTCAAAGAGGGAGTAGCAGTAGTTAAACTAAATGGGCAATGGTTAATAATAGATAAAGCGGGAGTAATGCATCAAATCCAAGCAATATAAATAGTCTTATACTTTTATAGTCATTTTTGAGGTCGGATAAAAGAGTGAATAGAGACTCTTTTATCCGTTCACTCATATGTGCGGCGTCCCCCGTTCAATCGACAGGAAAAACTAACGGATTCCTCAGCTTATCTTGGAATTGCTTAATATTTCATAATGGCTCATATGTAGCCATCTTACTAGAATAATATTTGTCTGGAGTTAGGTAGGTATTTGAAGTGTGTAACCGCTGCCTGTTATAAAATATTTCTACGTACTCGGAGATGGAAGACTTACCCATTTATATTTCATTTTACTCCAGAACCGTGGATTAATATACAAAATAAAGGGCAATACAATCTAGCAATAGCTGATTTTAATAAAGTAATTGAATACAATCCGGAAGAATCATCTGCTTATTACAATCGAGGTAATGGATTTTTTGCTAAAGGGCAGTATGTCCTAGCTATTGATGACTACGATAAAACGATTCAGCTTAACCCACAAAAAGATCTGCCTATTATAATAGGGCAGTTGCTTGTGAAAGGATACGTAAATCAGAAGCGATACAAACATATAAATTGTTTATATAATCTGCTCCATCCAGTTTTGCTACCAATATTAATGAAGCTAAACAACAATATTGATACTTGGTGGAATTGTTTTGCTTTTAAAATAATCTTACGGAGATGATGAAATGTGCGTTAATAAATTATTAAGTCATTTATGTATCAGTATGTTGCTAGTGTCAGTTCTTCTACTACCCACCCCTGTTTCTGCTGAAGTTAAGGAAATCATTGCAGAAGGAACATACATTATGGGTGATGGAGAGACCCCTTCTGTTGCTCAAGAAAGAGCCATTGTAGAGGCTAAGCGTACTGCCATTGAACAGGCTGGTACTTACTTAGAGAGTTTTACAGAAGTAAAGGATATGCAACTGACTAGGGATGAAATCAGAACCTTTTCGGCTGGGATGATTGAAACTATTGTACTGGATAAGAAGCGTGATATTGTTGGAAGTGAAGCCGTTAAGTTTTGGGTTAGAGTACGATGTACTGTCAATACTGACAATGTCCAAGCAATGCGATATAAAATACAAGATAGGCAAAATCTAGAGACATTAAAGAGAGTTCAGGCTGATTATACGAAAGCTATGCAAGAAATTACGGATCTAAAACAAAAGCTTGCTCAAACAACATCTAACCTAGAAAAGGGACAATTTAAGGTAAAAATAGCTCAAAATGAACAATCATTTACAGCTATTCAATGGGCAGCTAAAGGATACGACTATGCAAATAAAAATGATTATGATAATGTAATATTTGCCTTCAGTAAAGCCATAGAAATCAACCCCAATATTGATTATTTCTATAATAATCGTGGAAATGCTTATGCCGAGAAAAAACAACATAACCTAGCTATAATTGATTTTAGTAAAGCCATTGAACTAAATCCTAAATATGCAAATGCTTACAATAATCGTGGAATTTCTTATAGAGACGTGAGACAGCATATGTTAGCGATAGCAGATTTTAATAGAGCTATCGAATTAGATGATCAAAACCCCACTTATTATAGTAACCGCGGAAATGTTTATTCTGAATTAAAACAGTATGAATTGGCTATTACAAATTTTAATAAGGCAATTCAATTAAATTCGCAATATGCAAGTGCTTATAACAA
Source organism: Sporomusa sp. 246TCP1 (assembly GCF_057319775.1). Taxonomy (NCBI): domain Bacteria; kingdom Bacillati; phylum Bacillota; class Negativicutes; order Selenomonadales; family Sporomusaceae; genus Sporomusa; species Sporomusa sp. 246TCP1. Next base: position 5,361,695 of record NZ_CM170492.1, read on the forward strand.
TCGTGGAAACTTATACAGTAATACAAAGCAATATGAATTAGCATTATCTGATTTTAACAGGGCTATTGAGTTAGAACCTAATGCTACTACATACAATCTTCGCGGTAAATGCTACGCACTTGTCAAACACTATCCTCAAGCAATTTCAGACTTTAATAAAGCCATTGAGTTAAATCCTCAATCAGAAGTTTATTGCAATCGTGGAATTGTTTATAAAAATATGGGAATGTTTGACTTAGCAATTGAAGATTATAATAAAGCTCTCAATGTTGTACCTAACGACGCAAGAATATACAGCAACCGTGGAGTTGCGTATGCTTTAAAAGGTCAGTATCAATTAGCATTATCTGACTTTGACAAAGCTATTTCTTTAGATAGTAAACAATTGGATGCTTATATTAACAAAGCAGTCACATATGAAAAGTTAGGACGAATTTCAGAAGCAATAGAGACCTATAAGTTATTCTTACTAAATGCACCCGCTAATAGCCCTAATATCGAACAAATTAAGCAAGCTATTAGGCGGCTAGGAGGTACTAATTAATCATTAATATGAATTATTTTACACTCCAAACAAAAGGTCTTGACCATTGACCGCATAGATAAGAAGGATGGCCGGATACCGCAAGAATGGCGTTCGGATACTTTAGGAACGGCTGACTGGATGGCATAGGAACGTCGGTCTAAATTGACGAGAATAGCCAGCGAATCCGAAATACAACGAATACAACAAATGCTTGGAGAGACCGGTGTAAAATTTCCATGGATGGCAAAGGCAATGCTCAAGGACTATAACACACCTTCAATCATTATTAGCCTTCATTCCCCATTAGGTGTCTCTTGTTCAATGGTATGCTGAAAACAAGGCTTCAAGGAGCTATTTTACATCAAACTACACGGAAAGCAGCATAACTTGACTTTTTATTACCGTGGCTTTACACTGCTTTTTTCATAATGGTAGTAAACTAACTTTCCTATTTTCCCAAGAAAAAGTGATTAAGTCATCTGTAATGGATCAACCTTAGCTAAGGCAGATATGGAGAGATTTTGGTTTTTACTTTGTTATTATGGAGGTTTCAAAATTGAATAAATATTTATTGCTTTTAATAACTTGTCTAGTACTTCTTACACCTTCTCTTGCGGTAGCTGAATCAAAAGAAATAATCGCTGAATATACTTACAATATTGGTACTGGTGAAACTCCTGACGGAGCTGAAGATAAGGCAATATTGAATGCAAAAAGAATAGCTATTGAGCAAGCAGGTACCTACATAGAAAGTAATACTGAAGTTGTAAATTTTAAATTAGCAAAAGATGAAATAAAGTCCCTTGCTTCAAGTATACTTGAAACAACCATACTAGAACGTAAATTTTTTGCTGAAAACAATAATTTTTTTGTTTACGTTCAAATAAAAGCATTAGTTAAAGATGATATGATTTACGCCACTATCAGAAACAATGATATAATTAAAGAAAACCAAAAACTTCTAAAGTTAAATAACGAATTATTACAAGCGATCGAAATTCTAAAAAATAAATATAAAAATAGTAATGATCAAGCTGATAAAAAACAGATTATTATTGATATTGGAAATAATGAAAAGAAAATTAAATCTGTTGCATTATATGAAAAAGCGCAAAATCTTAGACGAAAAGTAGTAGGTACCAAATCAGATTGGATGGACGAGAAAATAAAAGCTCTACAAAAACAAAACCGTTATCAGGCAATAAAGCTGTTAAATGAGGCAATTGAGCTTTATCCTCAAAACTATGACGCATATATAGCTCAAACAGAAATGCTCCAGGCCAATTCTTGCAATGAAGAAGCCATAATCACTTTGAACGAGGCTATTAAGCATTTTCCTAATAAAGAACAACTCTATTATCTTAGAGCAATAGAATATGGAATAATTAAGCAAGGAGAGCTTGCATACCAAGATTATTCGGAAGCAATAAAGCTAAATTCCCAAAATAGTAGTTTTTATGTATGTCGTGGCTTAGAAGCTGAAAACTTAAAAAAATATGAACTTGCTATTCAAGATTATATAATGGCAGTAAATTTACAAAAGTATAAGCTGAATAAAAAACAAAAATTATCTGAGGCGTATTTAAGAGTGCATTTTTACTTAGGGAGATGTTACACAGAATTAGGACAATATCAAAAAGCTTTGTCTGAGTTTAACTTGATCCCCTTTTCCATAAAAAAATTAGATGTTAATACGTGGAAGAAACGTATAAAAGACAAAATAAAGTAAGTTTTTCGTATATCAGCGTTTGACCAATCAAAATTTTCAGGAGAACATTGTGGAAAATAGTTGTAGCGGTTGCTGGTGGTAAGATGAGTGTTCATAAAGGGCAACAATGATAGCAATACTGGTTTTTTCGATAATATGCTATCAATGGCGCGGTCACAAACCAACAATGGCAAACATCATCATACAAGGAGGACAATAATTTATGTATTCTTTCAGGTATTTTAAATTAATTCTGTTGACTATGCTATTAGTTACTGCTGTTTCTTTATCTTCTGCATATGCTGAAACTGAGGAAATGGTTACTGCTTCCCAATGGTATAACAAAGGCTATGAGTTTTATTGTAAAAAAGAATATGACAATGCTATTGAAGCTTTTTCAAAAGCGATAGAGCTTAATCCGCAACATTTTTCAGCTTATCTCTATCGCGGAAATTCCTATAATGACAACAAGCAATATGAATTGGCTGTAACTGACTTTAGTAAAGCTATCTTGTTGGAACCGAAAAATTCTAATGCTTATCGCAACCGGGCTTTAGCTTACGAGAATTTAGACAAAATGAATGAAGGCAGAATCGATATTGATCGTGCAATTGAACTTAATCCTAATAATTTAGCAGCGTTTATCGTTAGGGCTGATATATCTATGGGTAGAATAGCAGTACAACTTTTTGAAAACCCCGATGCTAATATGAAAGGTCTGGACCAGGCGATTGTAGATTGCAATCATGTGACTGAATTAGCGCCTTTTATGACTAGACCGTATATAATTAGGGATATTATATACACAGCGAGGGGCGACTATGATTTATGGATGTCAAATGCAAAAAAACGGTTAGAATTTGATCCAAGTTATAGAAGCAAAATTGAAGAAAACATTGCTCGAAATAAAGCTGGTGGAAATAATTCTGCTAATTATTTATTTACGAATGCTCAACTTTATGATGTTTTGGGTCGTTCATCTGAAGCTATTGAAGCATATCAGAATGTAATAAAATATACTAACCCTCAAAATGTTAGAAACAAAAAGAAAATTGATTATTCTAATAGACGACTTGCCGCATTAGGCAGATAACATTACAGATCAAGTAATAGGCTTGTATAGAAAAAACACCAATGCTGGAAGCTCATAATAAAAAAGTGTCTACTTTATTGTCTTTGCCTAATATTTTATCAAATGTGTCCGAGTTTCAAATAGTCCTTGTTACATTGCCCCCTTTGTGCATTACAACTATGCCACTAGGTTCCATGTGCGTGTTTTGACCACATCGGGCTCAACTTTAATGAAGTTGTAATATAACAGTTATTCAGTTTCTAATCTGTATCATTTATGATAAATACAGGTGTACAATTAAGATTTTGAGGAGATCAGAAAGGTTGTTTTATTGGTTGCATTTTCCTTGATTTCTGCATTCCCGTTAAATGTGTTTGTCGAATCCAAAGAACTTTATTAATGATACCGGAAAATAATTCAAATTTAGGAGGCGAAAAAAATGTTTACTCATAATAAAGAAATCATAAGACAATTAAGTTCATTTTCATCAACAATTTCTAGGGTTTGTCTCTCATTAGTATTGTTAGGTTTTATATTCTTAATGCCATGTTCCACTGTTTCGGCGCAAGATAAATATGCTGACTTTGAGGTTGGCTGGATGCAATTAAATGATACGCAGGAAAAGGTAGTCAGTGTTTTTGGTCAGCCAAAAAGCATTAATGAAAAAGACGCGTCCGGTCCATTCGGAGAAGGTTATATTTGGCGAATCTATGAGTATGATGGACTAAGTGTTACTTTTGTTGTAGGCCCTAACGGGTCAGGCGGTATACATAGACTGAGTACAACGTCACCAGATTTGTATACAAAAAGGGGAATCCGAGCCGGTGATTCTTTGGATAAAGTAAAAGAAATATATCCAGAAGGTTCATATGGAAGATATGGGAAAAACAGATTTATGTATATGGTTGGTTCTCGATACATTTCTTTTCTGATCGGAAGTGATGGAAGGGTTACTCAAGTTGAACTTGCATATAATGGGGCTTAAATATTAAGGTTTCTTTTCATATAAGCGTAATTTTAGTAACCCATGCCCAATATAAAAAACAAGGAAACACCAGTAGTTATACAACTGAAATGGATGGTATTAAGATAATAATTGCATTTACTCGGTCAGGACCAAATTCACCAAGATTAACGGTATTTAGTCATACGACCACCACTTCAAGTGGTGGCTTGTTATTAGCCCTGTAAGGGCTGATTACTTGCTACGCCTAAAAGGCGGGTATCGCAAGCATTGTTACCATCGGCCTCTGAAAGAGGCTCTTTTAGTTCTTTTCTTCTTTTTTTGCTTCTTCCTGTTGTTCTTGTATATATCTCTTAATTGCTTCCTCCGTGATATTTCCCACTGTTGCTACATAATAGCCTCGTGCCCAAAATGCTCTATTCCACTTACTCCCCTGATCTGGATGTACATCGTATATCATTAACGCACTCTTCCCTTTCAAATATCCCATAAATTCTGCTACACTCAATTTGGGCGGGATACTTACGCATAAATGTACATGATCAGCACATACTGCTCCTTCAATAATTTCTACATTTTTGTATTTGCAGAGCTTTTTTAATATTTCTCTCACATCCGCCCTTATTTTTCCGTACAGAACTTTCCTTCTGTACTTCGGTATAAAAACTATGTGATACTGGCATTTCCATTTTGTATGTGATAAGCTTGAACTGTCCATTTTGGATAACCTCCTATGTTCTCTGATATTGGCTTGCGACACCAGTATCATACTAACACAGGAGGTTTTTTAGTTCACCCGCAGTAACGCTTCTGCTTACTCTGTTCTCCCCAGCATAGCTGGGGGATTAGGATTATCATTTATCCAACCCACAATGTTGTTTTTGTTCCCGATACCAACGCTTTACAGAATTTAAAAATAACAACCGACGAAGGTGGATATAGTGGTGGTTATTTTGGCGGTCCTGAAAAAAATCCTGTGGTTCATTACATTGATAGTGTATATGGGCAGGTAAGTAGACTATCCTATTCTACTTTTGGATATAGGCCGCAAAATATGTTTAAGAAGGCTACATCTGTAACAATTGAAATCCCTATGGTTGAATATGTTGGTGGTAATGGTGGTTATACTGCAAGTGGTCAACAGGCTCTCTACCCTTACACTAAGATTGGCGATTACTACTATTCAGTAACATTACCTGACGATATTGTAGCAGAATGGCGACAAGTAATGTCTTTAGCTGACTAAGGAGTGTGGTTATATGTTCGTCAGGAAAATACTCACTAGTTTATTGTTAGTTGCAGTAATACTAGTTTCTTGCCCAGTTTCTGCTGAAGTGATAGAAATTATTGCTGAAGGTATATATATTATGGGGGATGGAGAAACTCTTTCTGTTGCCCAAGAAAGAGCTGTTTTTGAAGCAAAGCGAACAGCTATTGAACAATCTGGTACATATAGTTGCTGATCCGAAAGAACAGGGCAGTGATCTAGGTATGACTGACAGTGGGCCTTATCTGAAAGATTTTCCAGATTATCATGGTATGTATATGATGGGAAATACAAAAGGGCTTTTGGCGATTCAAAAGTTCTTTGAAAAATCGGGAATAGTTACGGCACCAAACAAAGTTGTTCCTTTGGAAATTTCTTACCATTATGTCAGTAAGTTTTTCGAAAATCAATTTTACCAGGAACGGCGCAAGTTGCAATATACTGAAGTCAGCCAGGAAAAATGGCGGCAGTTTGGCAAGGAAAATGGCTATGACAAGTTGATTATTGTTAAAGCCAACTTTATTAAAGATGGTGAGGAATTAGGAACAAGCATGTGGGGAACTAACTATCGTTCTTATTTAATTGCCAATATAAAGGTTTTTGATGTGCAAAAAAACGTGTATTTATATACTGGCGTCTTTGTGGCCGAGGGCAAAGCCACGGATGGGGCACTTACTCCGGATGGCGATCGAGGAGGAGAGAAATATCGTTCAAACATGGAGGCTATTCAACGATGCTTAACTGAATTCTTTAAAACAATCGTTACTACTCAGCCATGGACAAAACACAATGACATGCTAATAAAAAGAAAATATTGGACAAAGCCCGTAGTAAAGCCTATACTGAGTCAAAACACTATGAGCAAGGCGGGGAATGTCATGGATGAATCAAAAATCATCAAAACATACAACGAAGGCATAAATGCGGTGATAACCGTAGTTAAAGATATGAGTTCCCGTATTGACCTTTTGGGCGGAACGATTACTGGGTTGAATACTGAAATTATCGGATTAAATGGTCAAGTCGATAATCTTAACGGTGCAATTCAAAAAATGAAAGAATCCAATGCCAAGCAAGAAGTGAGGATAGCCGAATTAGAGGCTAGGCTCAACAAAAACAGCAATAATAGCAGTAAGCCGCCATCCCAAGACGGATACAGAAAAGCACCAAAGAATAGTCGTCAAAAGAGCGGCAAAACTACGGGTGGTCAGCCAGGCCATCAGGGTAGGACACTGGAAAAAGTAATGGCCCCCGACAAAATCATTGAGCTAACCATACAAACAATCTGTGATTGTGGCTGTAATCTGGAAAGAGTTGAGGATAGCCGGAGAACTCGGCAAGTATTTGATATTCCCAAGCCCCAGATTTTGGTCACAGAGTATGTTGCCCATAGCAAGGTGTGTCCCAGTTGCGGAAAAGTGCACAAAAGCGAATTTCCCATTAGTGTTACGCAGCCTACACAATACGGCAAAAATATGCAAACCCTGATGAACTACTTGACGATGTACCAGCTCATCCCGCTAAATAGAGCAACGGAAGCCATTCGCGATCTTACAGGACAGAGTGTAAGTGAAGGAACCTTGGTAAGTTCTGCGAAAGTGTTGAGCAATAAAGTAAGTGGCACGGTTGAAAGCATAAAACAGGCGATTATCCAGACGGTAGTGGCTCATTTCGATGAAACGGGGATACGCTCGGAAGGTAAAACAAAATGGCTGCACGTAGCGTCTACGGAAAATCTTACCTATTATGAGATTCATGATAAACGCGGTGAAAAAGCGGTACGCGATATAGGTATTCTGCCCAGCTTTGAAGGGACTGCAGTGCATGACCACTGGAAGCCATACTACTGTTTCAGCGACTGCACTCATGCAGAATGCAACGCGCATAACTTACGGTATTTAAAAGATGTTGCGGATAATTACCAGCAGGAATGGGCTGGCGAAATGGCGGGTTTGCTGATTGAAGTTCACCGAAGGGTGAACATGCTAAAAGCGAATGGCTGTTTAGCGATGCCTTGGGAAGAAACGCTGGAGTGGCATGAGCGCTATTGCCATATCATCGAAAAGGGTATTCGTGAGGATTTTGATAAAAGTCCCCAAGTATTAAATAAATGGGGCGAGCCTAAGAAAAGTAAACCCCTTCAATTACTCCATAAGCTTCGGCAATATGACTTAGAAACACTTGCGTTCCTTTACGATTTCGAGGTTCCCTTTGATAATAATCTCGCTGAACAGCTTCGTCAAAAAATATCGGGATGTTTCCGGGGAACTGATGGGGCAAGCACCTTTTTCAGAATCAGGTGTCAACAGGGACGGTTCTGTGCGCCAAGAAGCGCACAGAGTATAGCGGGTGGGAGTCCCGCCTGAGAAGGCTTAGCCAGCCACTCAGTATCTAGCCTTGGGACTGAAGCGGTAACGCCAGGTCTAAGCGTAGGCAAGAAAGGTAGTAGGCCGAAAGCGAGAGCTGAAGATGTAGAGCCCCGAAATCCCCAAATGGGTAGGTCGATGCCTTAGAACCAGCAGAAGACAACACTGAGTTTAGCGATAAAAGGCGAGCTAAATTCAGCTCCCCGGGGTCAAAGGTCTTGGCATGCTACACATCATTACTCTGTGTGAACTTGGGAGACCCTGCCGCCCTCTAACGAGAGTATGGCGGACAAGTCGAAGACGAGGAGGCCAAATAGACGGCAGGGAGTCGGAATGCGCTATAATACTGAGGATGCAGGGTAATGCCTGCGGAGGGAAGGGCGCTACGAAGCAGTGACCTTGAAAAGGGAAACAATGCTGCACTGGAGGCAGAGAAACCATTGGGAACTAAACTAACAAGGATAGCCGAATTAGCCAAACAGCGACCAAAAGTCAAATTGCAAACCCTGATTCATGCTATTGACGAAGAAAGCCTGAAAGCCGCTCATCAGGCGCTAAAAGCAGGTAAAGCCCTAGGCGTAGACGGAATGAGCAAAGAGGAATATGGCAAGCAGCTAGAAGAAAACATCAACGATCTTCTGGGAAGAATGAAACGGCAAGCGTATAAACCACAACCTGTCAAGCGAGTCTATATCCCAAAAGGAAACGGCAAGATGCGTCCGCTAGGTATTCCGTCCTACGAGGATAAAGTGGTGCAGAAAGCCCTTAACGAAATTCTAACAGTCATCTACGAAACAGAATTTCTCGACTGTTCCTATGGATTCAGGCCGGGAAGAAGCTGCCATGATGCGCTAAAAGAAGTCGGCAGAATTATTGAGACGAAGAAGGTCAGCTATGTGGTAGACGCGGACATTAAGGGATTCTTTGACAACGTCGACCACGGGTGGATGATGCGGTGTCTGCAAGAACGCATACAAGACCCTAACCTTTTGCGGCTGATAAGCCGGATTCTCAAGGCGGGCGTTATGGAAGAAGGCGTAGAATACGAGACAGATACAGGAACGCCGCAGGGCGGGGTCGTGTCTGCAACGCTTGCAAACGTCTATCTGCACTATGTACTCGACTTATGGTTCACTCTGAACATAAAGCGTGAAAGCAGAGGCGAAGCCCATATCATCCGGTATGCCGACGACTTTGTTTGCTTCTTTCAATACAAAGACGACGCAGAAGCCTTCTATAGGAAACTAATAGACAGACTAGGGAAATTCAACCTTGAGATTGCCCAAGAGAAAACGAAGATACTCGAATTTGGCCGATTTGCCGAAGAAAGACGAGCCAGACGAGGCGATGGCAAACCGGAGACCTTTGACTTTCTCGGGTTCAGCCATTACTGTAGCAAAGGCAAGCCTGGGAACTACAGCGTCAAGCGGAAAACAAGCAAGAAGAAATTCATTGTGAAGCTAAAAGTCCTCGCAGAATGGGTCCGCAAGAATATGCATACCGAGCTTGGGGACTTAATCAAGCAGCTAAATGCCAAACTAATTGGCCATTTTCGCTATTACGGGATTACCGGCAACCTGCAGCGAATCAAAGCATTCCGGTATTTCGTACGGCGAAAACTGTTTAAGGTCCTCAACCGCAGGAGCCAGAAGAAGAGCGTGAACTGGGATGGGTTTGCAAAGATTGAGGAGCGATTCGCAATTGCCGAGGCAAGAATCTATGTAGATATGTATGGCTAACTGTAAGTGAATGCTGTGGAAGAGCCGGATGCCTTAATTGGGCCCGTCCGGTTCTGAGAGGGGGCCGCCGTGAGGTAGGCCTCTACTCTACTGAAGGTATCAATCGGAAGTTTTGCGCGCAAAAAGGCTCAATTAACAGCTCCCGGCTGCCAGTTGAGCCACAAAACTATCTACGCGCAAAATTTTTGATTGCCTCAGAAGAATGAAGTCGCGGGCTGCCCAGCTATGGAATTTCAATCTTTTTCTCTTGGTTTTTGATCGTTAATTTTTTCTGTTTTCGTACATTTTTTTGTGCTTTACTTTGCTGATTTGTAATAAATTGGGCTTCATTTGTCTTGATTGGACATACCTTCCCCCTCCCCACAAACGGGTCTTGGCAGTATCTATTCAATTTTTGCAACTATTAAGGCGATGCCTCTTTGGGTAACGAATAGCTTGCCTGTAATTTACCTTTTCCACATACAGGACACCTCGTTACATCCCGGCCTACAAGAATGCATAGAATCTCAACAGTTGTAAGACCTTCAAATTTTGGTTTGTAGGTTGGACTTAACGTTAGTTTTCTGCTTAGTTCCAGCTTGGTCTTTTTGTTTCGGTTGGCAAGGAGTCCATAATGCCTGATTTTGACAAAACCTTTGGGAAGTACATGCAGTAAAAATCGCCGGATGAATTCAACGCCACTGAGCGTTAGCGTTTTTGTCTGGTTGTTGTCGTTAGAGTCTCTTACGGTAATTGTCACCGTATGTTCATCCATGGCGACAATGCGCGTATTGGATAAGGCTATCCGGTGCGTGTACCTCCCCAAATATCGGACAACAGCGAGTGGTCCGGAAAAAGTCTTTTTAGAGTAAATGTACCAGTTTTTGGCATAACACTGTTTGAGTAAATCCCGGAAACATTTTGGCTGTTGATATTTCTGGGCATCTCCATAAAACATCAGCAAGTTTTGGCGGTAGTATTGCTTGATGTGGTGAAGAAATTTACCTCGAAACTTTTTAGCTAACACCTTTACTGGAATGAAGAACTTCTTGCTGCTGTTTCGCCATTGATTGTTTTTGGTTAGTCCACCTGCCAATACCACAGTATGGATGTGCGGATGATAGTGCAAATCTTGTCCCCAGGTATGCAGCAAGGAAAAAAAGCCGATCTGTGCACCAAGATATTTGGTATCTTGGGAAAGTTCCGCCAAGGTTTGGGCTACCGCTTTATACAACAAGCCATAAAGCAATTCCTGGTTTTGATAAACCAATGGCTGAAGCTGTGATGGTAAGGTAAACACAACATGGAAGTAAGGGGCAGTGAGGATATCTTTGCTTCTTGCGTCTACCCAAACTGCCTTATTAATACCCTGACACAAAGGGCAGTGCCGATTCCGGCATGAATTGTAACGAACAACTATATGGCCACATTCTTCGCATTCAAACGTATGACCACCTAAAGCTGCTGTCCTGCAGCGCATGATGTCACTAACGGCTTTGGCTTGTTGTATATATGGAGCATAGCTTTGTTCATACTGGGGATAAAACTTAAGGAAAACATCCTGTACAGTAGTCATTTGGGGTTGCTGTTTCCAGTATCAAGAGGACTCTTAATGCCCATAAGGCTTTTCGATGTCATATGCAGGTACGTCATTGTAGTCTGAAGATTTTTATGCCCCAGCATTTGCTGGATAAACACGGGATCGACCCCATCTTCTAATGTATGTGTAGCAAAACAGTGCCGAAGCGTATGGGCAGAAATATTCTGGTCCATTTGCAACTGGTTGCGCAGCTTAATGATGGTATTTTTGATGGACTTAACGTTAATGTGCTCACCTTTGTGTTGTCCTGGAAACAACCAATCGTCCATTTGGTAGCTTGAAAAATATGCCCGGAAGTATTTTCGCAATACATCAAGGGCCAGTTCTGATAAGATGGTGTATCGATTTGTATTATGTTTGGCGTTTTCTACCCGTACGCGCATACTTTTACTACAAATATCACAAATCTTCAATTTAGCTACTTCGCTGACCCTGAGGCCACTACCGTATAGTAATGCTAAAATAGCTTTATGCTTTAGATTCGCAGCTTTATTTAATATTGCCAGTACATCTTGTTTAGGTGGGATGACTGGAAATTTACGTATTCTTTTCATCCGGGGAATTTTTAAGGGGTTCCACTCTTTACCTATGATGCAGGTATGAAAGAATTTGACAGCAGAAATGTAACAATTGATGGTTCCAGCTGACAGACCCTTTTCCTTTTTGAGATAGAGGATATATTGTTGGATATCACTATCTGTAACGTTTTCCATGCATTTGTGTTGATTTTGCATATAATTGATGAAGGCAAAGATTCTTCGCAAATAGGATTCTCGTGAAGATTCCGGAGTTCCTTTAAGTTCAAAGTATAGCTCAATCTCTTGTTTATATTGTTGCATAGACATACTACCTCCTGATTTTTTGGGTTTTGTGAAGCCAATTCATGGCATCAGGAGGAGCTCTAGCTGTGTTAAAAAACGTATGTATTTCAATCTTAAGACATGGTATAATCATAAAGTAAAAAGTACGTTCCTCCTTTCTGGTTTGTTTGGTTTGGCGATTAAACAATACCACAAAAGGGCGTACTTTTTACATTTTTCATGAAATTTTTATTTACGGGAGACTACCAAGGCCATCGCGTGAGCGATTTCGTTCTTCTCAAAGGGTGCGCACTGTTCCTGGACAACCTGTGCAGAAATGAGCAATAAAACCAGGCGCATAAAGCGAATTTTACATTCAAATTGGCAGGAGCATTACCTGCTATGGACTGAATATCGGCAGACCATCCCTAATACTCCGACGTGACTTAAGTAGATTATCCTGCTGAGGTACGAAGCTCGGTGAAGACGGCGAAAAGCAGACCTGTGAAGTGGTTAGCGAAGTAGTCGGGGGCTATAAAGTGATCATGCCTACTCATCAGGAACTTCCGTATGTACGACCCGTAAAGAACAAGATACCTAACTGAAGGTATTTACTCCCTTCGTGGAGTCCAAGCGCAGGAATGGAAATTCCTTTTTTCATTCCTGTTCCAAACCCAATGATAACCCAATGAGGTTTGGAGTCTTACGACCGCCGATAATGGTCAAAAAGATGATTGGCGGGCCAAAGGAAGAGGTTAAAGTCACTATGTAAAGCTAGAATGTAAGAAACAGTGGAACTTCGGACGAGAATGCTAATGCAGATAAAAGCAGATGACTCGAAATGGGAGGAAATGCCCGTTGTATCTGGAGGGCGGCAGCCCGTAGTAATGATGAAATGGAGTAATGTCCATGGAGTGAAGGGGCATAGTCAATATTTATATGAAAGTCAACACAACCTGCTAGGGAAGGCGTGGAGCCATACCTGACATGAAACCAGCTGGCCAAATCGAAAACGAGGAGGCTGATGCTTGGAACAACAATCTAACTATCCCGTCCTAAAAGTTCCTGCCGACGAAAAGGAACTGTATCAATACCTTGACCAGTTGTATACAAAGACCCAGAAAGCAAAAAAAGATAGAAAAGCTATAAAACATAACGGTCTGCTGGAAATCATCATATCAGGGGTTACCATACAAACCGCAGTCCACAATATTAAAGCAAACCGTGGAGCTGACACGCCGGGAACCGATAACGAAACCATGCGGCAAATCCTTGAATTACCCTATGAGCAAGTTATCGATACAATCCAGAAACATTTTAGCCAGTACCAACCTCGGATGATACGCAGAGTGTACATCCCCAAACCGGGAAAAATAAGCCTTCGACCGCTGGGAATACCCGCTGTTACAGACCGCATTATCCAAGAATGTGTTCGCATCGTCATAGAACCAATCCTCGAGGCTCAGTTCTATAGTCATTCTTATGGATTTCGACCCTACCGAGACACACATATGGCTTTGGAAAGAATAGCAGACATCGTCCATAAAACTGGATACCACTGGATCGTCGAGGGAGATATAAAAGCTTATTTCGATACCATAAATCATACCCGGCTGATCAAACAACTTTGGCATATGGGTATCAGGGACAAACGAGTCTTGATGATAATTAAACAAATGCTTAAAGCCGGAATTATGGGCGAAGTTAAGCGAAATCTAATGGGAGCCGCGCAAGGCGGAATCATATCGCCGCTACTGGCAAATGTGTATTTAAATCGATTCGACTGGTCAGTTGCCAATGCCTGGGAAGAAAAGAAAACCCGGTATGCATACACGCGAAAGGATGGTAAGTTACAAGCCTTACGGGAGCGTAGCGCACTAAAACCGGCGTATGTTATCCGCTATGCGGATGACTGGGTACTTGTCACCAACACAAAAACCAATGCAGAAAAGTGGAAATTCCGCCTACAGACAGAATTTATGTCCAAATATAAACTGGCACTATCAGAAGAAAAAACAAGAATCACGAACGTCAGGAAAAAACCAATAGAATTCCTGGGGTTTACCTTCAAGGTCATTAAGTTCGCTAAGGCGCGTAAAGGATACAAGACAAAAACAAGACCCAATCCCTTACGGCTTAAAGACAAAATAAACAGCCTACGCGAACCCATACGGCAGATAAGTAAACAAGGGACGCCAGAACAGACAATAAAGCACATCCATCTGCTAAACAGTCAAATTCGGGGAATCATCAATTACTATGACAAGGCGACTCAAATCACAACGGATATAAACAAACATTCTTGGAATCTTATGTACCTTGCCCGCCGTGAAATGAAGAAAATTGGTGGTCGGTCGATTCCTGCGAATCAGACTGACAATTTATCATCGGTGCATAGTCAATATACAACAAAAATACCGATGCTAGAAGTAAACGGACAGAAAATTGGACTTACCTCTCTGGCCTTTTGCAAATGGCGAAAAACCAAACTGAAAAACCAAGAGGAAACTCCATACACGCAGGAAGGGCGCGAGAGGTATCAACAACGGACAGGAAAGACCAAGGGATTATTTCGCCAAGACAAATTGCTCAACGCGAGCAAAATTGCGAGTCAAACAAACGGTTTAGGGTATAACTTTGAGTATCATTTAAATTGTGCGTATGCATTTAACCGGGATAAAGGGACATGTAGAGTGTGCAAAGTAAAGCTTGGGAGTGAAAATGTGGAATTTCACCGCATTCGACCATCTTTGTCTTTGAAAGACCTTAACCGTGTCCCAAATTTAGCGAGTGTTTGTAAAACGTGTCATGAAAGAATCCACTGGACTGCGGTACATCCGAAATTACCTGTAAAATCGGAGAAAAAGCTTAACAGGATGAGAGAAAAGTTGTTGTTGACTAACCATAAAATATTGATGGAACGCGCGGTGAAGCGAAAGTTTCACGCCGTGTGTGAATCAGGGGAAAAGGGAGTCCGAACGGCGCAAAATGCGTGCGAGGATGCCCCTTACCTACTGGTACTTCAATCGGAAGTTTTGCGCGCAAAAAGGCTCAATTAACAGCTCCCGGCTGCCAGTTGAGCCACAAAACTATCTACGCGCAAAATTTTTGATTGCCTCAGAAGAATGAAGTCGCGGGCTGCCCAGCTATGGAATTTCAATCTTTTTCGACTTATTTCGACGTTTTCTCAAATTATAAATGTGTACATTACAATTTTATCTTATCCAGGCTGAACTGTAAATAAGCCATCGCGGGAGCGATTTCGTTCTTCCGTTTGACAGCGAAATTTTGCTGAGTTGTGTTGCCGATTATCGAAATTGTGACTCACGGGGACAATGGAAGACAAGGCGAAAGTTTGGTTGCTGTTGAAGGATACGAGGTGACGGTTGTTTTGTTTCTCTGCTATTGAGGTGTGAACGTATTGATAAGTGCCAGAAGGTGACAGGTGTTTACTGCAATTCAGGGTAAGGCATAAAGGAAGCACCGGGACGTACATTTTCTTGTGTTGTACCAGACCCCGGTCCCCCTCCAGAAAGCATAAAATCAAGTGTTGTTGCGAAGCGGATTTTGCGTCCCCTTGCTTCTTCCTTGAAGAATTCAGGGGAGGACTCAAATGTTCTTGTGTTGATAATGTTTTATTCTTTTGTTCGGAAAATTAGCAGTCGTGTTCAAACTTTCATCGAAGAAGTTAATAAAAAACAGTAGCAACTATTGATCGACTTTATTCTATGATTTAAAGCTCTTTAGTCGTTATATATAGTTTTAGACTGCTTGAAAAAATTTTTTAAGATAGACAAAGTTGAGATATAACTACTAATAACGGAGCGGTAGGCTAAAAAGGAGGTTCATGTTTGCAGTTTCGATTAATATACTTTTCGAATGTATCTATGTTATTTGCTTTTACTATACTCCTTCTTCTATGTGTTATGATTATGCCGCTACCAGTTCAGGCTGAAACGAAACTCATTGCCGCAACTGGTGAATACACTATGGGTGAAGGTGAAACAGCTTCTCTTGCTAAAGAACACGCGCTTGCTAGAGCTGTAGATTCGGCTTCTGAGCAAGCAGGCATCTATGTCGAAAGCTATGGCCAAACACATAATCTTATACTTACCAAGGAAGAAATAAAAATATTAGCCCGTGGCATTGTTGAAGTTACTGATAAGCAATATGAGCGCCGGTTTCTTGACCCGGGCGGGATACTATATGTTGTCAAAATTACTGCTAAGGTAGATACAGCCAATATTGAGGTTTTGCGTCAGAACATGCAGAAGAATAATTCTTTAACTGAATATATAAACTTTCAGGGAACTGTTGAAAGTCTTGAGAAAGAAAATAACGAGATACAAGAAGAAATTAAGTCTGTTGGCAACCAGGTGCAGCAAGATACCCATACAGGGACACAGATTAAACTTTGGCTTAGAAGAGATTCAGAGGGTGGAATGGAACCATTGCTTGGTGTAGTTAGATTTACTTGCACTGATCCTGAAGGCAATATAACCAACTATAGTACTTTTGGGAATAACCCGGTATATATTATGTGTCCCGGTGCGGGTACATATATAGTGGGGCCTATTTCTTATCAAGGGATAAATATTCCTAGTCATTCATTTAGTGTACCGGTGAATGATATTTCTCGGTATATTATCAGGCAATATGTTTGGAAAATTAATATTGATGAAAAAGGTCAATTTGCTACAGTATGGTATGAGAACAAATAGTGGTGTTGGGGAGAGTGATGTTTATTGCTTTGTAAGATTTCGCTCATTTGGAATAGCAAATGGTTTCGTCTGAGTTTTGGCCTTTTAATGATAACATTGTTCACTCCTTATACTACAATAGCTGAAGGCAATACGCTTATTGCTGTCGGCGAATATACCATGGGTGAAGGTGAAACACCAATTGTTGCCCAAGAACGGGCATTTCACCGTGCTCTTGGTGCTGTTGCTGAACAATCTGGCGTTTATGTTGAAAGCTATAGCCGAACTAATAATCTTAGACTTTCCCATGATGAAGTTGGGTTACTTGCCAGAGGCATTGTCAAAGTTGTCAGCAAAAAATGTGAGCGGCGTCTGATTGAGCCTGTCGATACCCTATATACCGTTACAATTGCGGCTACCGTAAATCCGGACGATATAGATTCATTGCGTCAGAGTCTGCAAGAAAGATCGGGTTTTAAGCGATATAACGAAGACTTTAAAAAGTTGCAAGAAGACTTTTCTCGGCTAGAAAAAGAAAATTTGCTGCTTAAACAGGAATATGCGATTACAAAAGCTGAGCAACAACAAAAAATAGTTGAACAGCGGATAGCGCGGAATGAAAGGATGTTTATTGCCCGCCAATGGTTTGAACAAGGTCTGACTTCCAATCAAAAGAATTTGGAGGCAGTGATAAATGCCTACACTCAAGCAATAGCCAATAATCCACAGTATGCAGCGGCCTATAATAATCGTGGCAATGCCTATATGGAACAGAAGCAGTATGATCTGGCTCTTGCCGATTATAATCACGCTGCGGCTATTGATCCTCAAGATTCACAACTATACACCAACCGCGGCAATGCATATGTCAGAAAAGGTCAGTACGACAGAGCCATTGTTGACTATAACCATACACTGGTTCTCAACTTACAACATGAATATGTTTACAATAACCGTGGTGTTGCTTACCTTGATAAGAGACAGTACGACTTGGCGATTGCTGATTTTAATCAATCTTTGCTGATTAATCCACAATATGCAGAAGCTTACAATAACCGTGGTATCGCATATGCTCGTAAGGGGAATTATGATCAGGCTTATGTGGATTACTCACAGGCGCTGGCTTACAACCCCCAATATGCAGAAGCTTATAACAATCAGGGGCTTGTATATTATTGCAAAGGGCAATATGAACAGGCGATTGTTGAATTTAATCGAGCATTGCTCATAAACCACGAGCTTACATCGGCTTATAATAACCGGGGAAATGCATATCGTGACATGGGGCAGTATGAAAAAGCCATCGACAATTTTACCAAAGCCCTGGTACTTGATCCTCAATATGCAGAAGCTTATAGTAATTGTGGTATAGTATATGCCCGCAAAGGGCAGTTCAGGCAAGCCATTACCCATTTTGATCAGGCTATATCAATCAATCCTCAGTATATAGAAGCTTACTTGAATAAAGCGTTAGCCTGTGAGCAGCTAAATCGATTTCATGATGCTGTGGAAGCCTATAAGCAGTTCATTAACTGTGCACCGCCGAAATACTCACAAAATATTAGATATGCCCAACAGCGCATTGACGTACTTGGTGGATAGATTGCTATTCAATTGTATGTCTTATAGCTCTCAAAGTTCAAGTTTAGGAACTTTTTTAACTTATGTTAAGTACATTGATTCGGAAGTAAATACGGTGATAAATAATTGGGGAAATCCTGCATACCGGTAGTATGCAAAAAGGTATAGAGTATTGACAGGTAGCGGTTTGCCTAAGGATTTTCTAATTAGTATTGGGAAATAATCCCAATACTAATGGTAATGATCAATCTATATTTATAATAATTTGAAATTTTTATTTAGTTTGTAACATAATGGCAGGAATTTAAAAGTTTTGTAACTAAATAGGATATAATGATCAGCCTATGTGGATAAAAATGTATAAGGGAGGATAGGTAGTACAAGAAGCCATAAATCTGGTCAGAGTAATTGAAAGGAATATTCTTGCGTATGTTACTACAATTCCTTATGAAAAATAATGTTGTTGGAAGGTTAGGAAGTTAACTTGAAATGAAAAGATTGATAGAATTAGGAGGAATGTGTTAATGTCTGAAGTCAATTCAGATACAAATGTGAGGACTATAGTAGCTCTTTCCCCCAAAAGCATGGGTCTATCTTTAATGCTTACATTTCTTTTTGGTTCCATTGGCATGTTTTATTCGACTATTATGGGCGCAATCATTATGCTTATTGTGGAAGTGATTGTTGCGATTGTGACACTTGGGTTTGGACTCTTGCTAACTCATCCAGTTTGTATGATTTGGGGTGCACTGGCTGTAAAAAGTTATAATAATAAATTAATGAATGGTGAGTTTAGAACTTAAGTTCTATATAGTAAAACCACTTTCTTATTTTAATGATAAGAGAGTGGTTTTACTATGAACCGGTGCTTCTAAGCTATTCAAGAGAAAGATCTAAAATGATGAACTTATGGATGGTATGGGAATTAGAGAGATTTTATAATGTAATTATAATGAGAATGCAATATAAGAGTATGAATTTATTAATTATAATTACTTTATACTGTATTTGATAAAGATGCTTTAAATCTTAAAATGAGAAAGGTGATTAGGTATGCATTTTTCGAAAAGAATTATCTTTATAGCATGTTTGATATTGGTAAATGCTGCGATTACTGTAAGTGCCAATATCAATTGTGAATTGGGGTGGCTTAAAATTTGGGATAGTGGTGACAAAGTAGTTCAGATTTGGGGGGAACCCACCTCGGTAAAAGAACGTTCTTATCATAACGGCCAACTTAAATATCGAGATTATGACTATAATGGTGGGCTACAAATAGTTTTACTTGTCCGTAATGATGGCTCCACTGCGGTAGCCCTTGTCTTAACAACGGTTAATTCTGTACCTACTGGTGAGGGCATTAAAGTCGGCGATTCAGTTCAAACATTACTTAATACCTATCCAGAGTTAAAACGAGCTTCGAATAATTCTTACTATTACTACACTGATACAAGGAAAAACATCATTATGTCATTTTATGTTATCGGTAATACGGTCAGCAAAATAGTAATGGAATTTGGCGATGACTAAAGAACTTTTCATAGCATATCAATTTATTGAGCCTTGTGAGGAACTAAAATTGGAAGGATGATGAAGGTGAAGTTTTTGCGAGTTATGTTAATGCTTCCTATATTTGTTTTGTTATTAAGCACAATTACTTATGCAGCACCAGCTTCAAACCAACTAGTTATTGATACCGTCGGTATACAAAAAATATTAACTCGGCTTGGTTACGATTGTGTAGTGGACGGTAATCTTGCAACAGAAAGAACCAATCAGGCAATCATAAATTTTCAGCTTAATAATGCACTAGACGCAGATGGAATAGTAGGATTTTTAACTCAAGAGGCACTTCTAACCAGATATCTGGAGGAGACTGTGCCGGAGGTTAAACAGTTCAAAGAGCGGAGTGGGGAGCGATATAAAATATATATTGAAAGGCACCCAAACCCGAATGATAGTGATCAATATAGACGCAATTATTATTATATGTATGTTGGATCCGAAGGTAAGGTTTCGGTTAATGTTTGGCATCGGTTCCTCGTTCGCAGAGATATGGATGAAATACTTTTCTACAACCATACAAATCCCAGGAACAGCTACTATTCGTTGGATGATTGGCGGGCAGGACGCGTAGTTCGATAATAAACTGTAAACAAGTGTCTTTTTTTAAAGTTTGACGTATAAGTCGTGTTTAATTCCTCGTAGATTGGAGGATGTCAGAAGAAATGAAAAGACTGCTAGTATTCGACAGGCATATAAAACTTTTATTGCTGGGAATCTTATTTATCTTTAATACAGTAGTATGTTCTGCAAGTTCGGGATGGATTTATAGTAAAGAGGGTTTCTCCTATTTTTCTACAGCTTTTGAGAGCGAAAATATAATATTTTCCTGGAATGGTTTAGGAAATAATAGGAATCAAGTCAATGGATATGGAACTCAACAGTTTTTTTCACACAGTGGAGCGCTGCTTGGGACATACGAAGGCTATATGGAAAATGGCTATAGGCACGGTTACGGAACGCTGAACTGGCAGGGTTTACGATATAGTGGTAATTGGAGTTTGGGCCAATTTAGTGGTAAAGGAGAGTTAATTACTGCATCCAACCATTATATTGGGGATTTTATTGCCGGGGATAAGGAAGGATTTGGAACTTTGGTCAGTGATGGATTTTTGCTTGCCGGGCAATTTAAAAAAGACAAATATATCGATAGCGGTGAAGTTTTCCCTGGATATTTTGTTATAGGATTATGTACCAAAGACTATGAGGTAGCACAAAACGAAGTGAAGAAACACCGTGCCTTAGGGTTAAAGCCGGTTATGGCCTATTCCTCAGATTGGTCTAATCTTTCTCCTGGCTGATATATGGTTGTTTATGGCATCTTGCGTGATCAGGATCAGGTAAAATTGCTGGATAGCTTTAAGCTGACAGGCAATATACCTTTTTATGTAAAATATTCTGGTGAACATAAATGATTGAGAAAATCAAATCCTGATGTAATGTGATGACCAAAATAAATATTTTCAAAGCTGTCAGGGAGGGTGTTAACTTGAAGACTTGGGCACGTATGTTGTTTTCACTGGTTTTATGTTTTGAGATTTTGACCATTCCCAATGTTAGTTTGGCCAAAACAAAAGAGGTTATTGCAGAAGGCGTTTATCAAATGGGTGAAAACGAAGCGCAGGATTATGCCTATTCCGTCGCTTTGCAGCGGGCAAAGCGTAATGCCGTAGAACAAGCTGGAGTTTATGTGGCCAGCCGAACGGAGGTAAAAAATTTTGTCGTCATGGAAGATATGGTTACCTCCATGGCAGCCGGCTTAATGGAAGTTCAGGTGTTGGATGTCAACCGGACTTTGATTGGAAGTGGCATAGAATTAAAAGTAAAAATCAAAGCAGAGGTGGAAGTGGATGGCTTTTTGCGCAATATGGAAAAGAGTACGGAAAGGATTTTTACGTTGTCACCTAGAGGCAATTTTAACGATTTGGCGGTACTTATAGTTGCTGATCCGAAAGAACAGGGCAGTGATCTAGGTATGACTGACAGTGGGCCTTATCTGGAAAATTTTCCAGATTATCATGGTATGTATATGATGGGAAATACAAAAGGGCTTTTGGCGATTCAAAAGTTCTTTGAAAAATCGGGAATAGTTACGGCACCAAACAAAGTTGTTCCTTTGGAAATTTCTTACCATTATGCCAATAAGTTTTTCGAAAATCAATTTTACCAGGAACGGCGCAAGTTGCAATATACTGAAGTCAGCCAGGAAAAATGGCGGCAGTTTGGCAAGGAAAATGGCTATGACAAGTTGATTATTGTTAAAGCCAACTTTATTAAAGATGGTGAGGAATTAGGAACAAGCATGTGGGGAACTAACTATCGTTCTTATTTAATCGCCAATATAAAGGTTTTTGATGTGCAAAGAAACGTGTATTTATATACTGGCGTCTTTGTGGCCGAGGGCAAAGCCACGGATGGGGCACTTACTCCGGTTGGCGATCGAGGAGGAGAGAAATATCGTTCAAACATGGAGGCTATTCAACGATGCTTAACTGAATTCTTTAAAACAATCAATACAAAAGTGTAACATAGAAATGGGTTAATAAAGTTGATGTATCACACTGTCGATATAGTGAAAGATGACAAAGTTATAATTTTTGTAGGCAGTAAAAACGGAATTTTTTCTAATTGTAGATAAACTTGCAGGAAATGCAATCTTATATAAAGGACCAAAGATTGTTTAGTTTATTAGAATTTTACAATATGTAAAGTGGAAAATTACGATCCAACAAAAAAGTATTTCACTCCAGGGATGGTTGTAATACCTGAAGAATATGCTAAAAGACGAGGGTGGATAAAATAGGGTTAGCATAACCATAGTGACGTTTTAACGTCTAAAATGAGATTAGAATTTTTGGAATATACCCATGGCACAAACCTGGAAGCAAGTAATTCGCTTGCATAGTGTAGAACTCAAATAGTTGACTCGGGGAGGAAAAGTAGAAATGTTTTTTGTCAAGAAGTTAATTCTGTTGGCTGTGGTATTAGTTACTTTAGTTTCTGTGTCATCTGCTTATGCTGAAACTAAGGAAATTATTGCCGAAGGGACTTATACTATGGGTGATGGCGAGACGCCCAGTGTTGCGCAGGAGAGGGCCATAGCTGAAGCTAAGAGGGTAGCAATAGAACAAGCAGGCACGTATATAGAAAGCTTTTCACAGGTAAATAACATGAGGTTAACTAAGGATGAAGTATTCTCCATTGCAGCAGGTGTTATTCAGACAAGTGTACTAGACCAGCGGCGAACTGTTGCTCCGGATGGGATGTCGATAAAATGTTGGGTAAAAATACGTTCCATAGTTGATACATCAAATGTTTTGGCTTTAAAGAACCGTCTTAATGAGCGGCAGATAGCTGGTGAGTATAATAGAATACGAGATGAAAATACAAAACTGCAAAATGAAATTGAAGATCTTCGGAAGAAAATGGCTGGTATTACATCAGATAAGAAAGTAGTAATTGAAAAGCAGATAGTGCAAAACGAAGTAAAATTCACAGCTTCTCAGTGGTATAACAAAGGCTACGAGTATTATTGTAAAGACGAATATGACAATGCTATTGAAGCTTTTTCTAAATCGTTAGAACTTAATCCGCAATCTGCTGCAGCTTATCTCTTTCGTGGAAATTCCTATAATGAAAAAAAGCAATACGAATTGGCTTTGACTGACTATAGTAATGCTATCTCGTTGGAACCGAACTATTCTGACGCTTATCGCAATAGAGGAGCTACTTTTTATGATTTAGGCAAAATGAATGAAGCTAGAATTGATACTAATCGTGCAATTGAACTTAACTCTAACGATGTTTGGGCATTACTAAATAGGGCATTATTATCGCGAGGAAGCGAGGCACAACTTGCATTTAACCCTGATGCTAATCGGCAAGGTATAGAGCGGGCGATTGCAGACTGTAGTCGTGTTATTGAATTAGCACCATATATGACTGAACCGTATAAAATTAGAGGCACTATTTACGAACTGCTGGACCAATGGGATTTAGCACTCCCCGATAGAAAAAAATTAATTGAACTGGATCCAAGTTATGAAAAGACGGTTCAGAAAAACATTGCTGATAATGAAGCTATGTTAAAAGGCGGATCGAATCCTACAATTTATTTTTTCGCTAATGCTCGGCTTTTTGAAATTTTGGGTCGTCTAGCTGAAGCTAATGAAGCATATCAGAATGTATTGAAGTATTCTAACCCACAATATGCTAAACCAATAGAGATAATTAGAATTGAGTATGCAAGGAAACGACTAGCTAATACCGCACTAGATAAACAGTTGCTAATAAACGATCAGTCCTCATTATAAAGTGGTTTACGAGGATATCAAACCTTTTCTTGGAATATGGAGTGAGAAGATAGGAAGAAAATCCAATAAAGGAAACATCAAGATTGAAGTAATATATGGTCACCCTAAGGTAACTGTGCAAGGTGGTTGGAGTGTTTCGGACGAAAAGCTTGATAATGGACGTCTATTATTTAGAAAAAAAAGTATATACGATGCTCAGGAGTATCTTTATACAATTACGCCTGGAAATATTGCAATGAAATTTGAGGTCTTTAGCGTTAATGGGGATAAGATATTTACCGGTGAACTAACTAAGTAATCGATATACAGATAATGCAAAACGAGGTCAGTTTTTTTACGACTTTTCAGTGGTACAATAAAGGCTACGAGTTTTATTTGATAAAGATACGTTAAATTTCAAAACATTCGCTGGAATTAGGTGAGTAACAAACATTTTGGCGGTATTGATTATTAATAAAATTTAAAATGAGAAAGGTGATTAGGCATGTATTTTTCGAAAAGAATTATCTTTCTAGCATGTTTGATATTGGTAAATGTTGCGATTACTGTAAGTGCCAATATCAATTGCGAACTTGGGTGGCTTAAAATTTGGGATAGTGGTGACAAAGTTGTTCAGATTTGGGGGGAACCCACCTCAGTAAGAGAACGTTCTTATCGCAACGGGCAGCTTAAATATCTAGATTATGACTATAATGGTGGGCTAAAAGTAGTTTTACGTGTGCGTAATGATGGCACTGCCGGAGTAGCCAGCGTTTCAACAACAGTTGGCTCTGTGGCAACTGGCGAGGGGTTTAAAGTCGGTGATTCAGTTCAAACACTACTAAATACCTATCCAGAGGTAAAATGGGGTTCGTATAATTCTTGTTATTACTATCACGATACCAGAAAAAACATCATAATGTCATTTTATATTAACGGTACTGTGGTTAGCAAAATAGTAATGCAATGTGGCGATGATTAAGTTGTTGAGAGGATATAAATGGAGGATGATTAGCATAATTCTGCTACGCTATGAATTTGTTAGAAAATTGGGACTCTATGTGTCTACTGAAGACAGGTAAAGCCATAAATCCGAAAATTAGAGAAAAAGCAATAACTAACTAAATCCCATAAAAAAGATTTTAGTGCGCCATATGTTTTAATTGGTTTTACTGTCCGCATGTTTCAGGAATAGTGTCCAGATTCGCCGTCCGGATACGCCGGAATATGCAACAAGCCGCAGCCAGAGGGCTTATCTGACAGAAGGCGGTACAGGATGCTTCTTAACAAGCACCCGATAGTGGAACTGAATATACATGTAAATACCTGGTAAGCCGTGTAGGCTATATGAGGAGCCCAATGCCTTAATAGGGCACGTTGGGTGGTGTTATCCCGTAAAATCGTGCATCCCGATTATTGATCTGAAACCCTCATATAAAGCCCTTCTTCCGTAAAAATATCGGGATAATATTTTTCTTTCAGTATGCTGTATATTGAATTTATCAAATTCAATAGGAGGTTTACATGAAAGATAGTACGATTTTTGGAATCATCCAACAAGCATTAATGATTTTGGAAAAAGAAGTAGGATTAGCCCCATCTTCACTTGAAGTGATTGCATCACGTAGTTTTAAGCCAATCTCTGCTTTCTTCAAGGTAAAACAAGAAGAATTTTACAGTGAAGACTTGATAAACGAACTTGAGGAACTCTATAGAGAGAACCTGCAGGCCGGAGCGATTTCCCGAAATGTATTCAATCTCCGCACCCGAGGAATCAGGATACTGCGAGAAGTAGGCGAGACGGGCAGATTCGTTTGGAAAGGCCCCGCTTACAAAGATACTTTCGCTTTATCGGAGAACTTTGAGCGCATTATCGCCGGTGTCGCTGATGATAGTCACTCAGAACTCAGAAATCGTAATAACCAAACCATAGTCAGGCGCTTTCTTCTGTCGCTTACTGGCTTGGGAATCAGCGATATCTCTCAAATTAAGGCAGAGCATGTGCAGATGTTTCTGAGCGATATTTCGCAGACACGCGCAAAAAGCATGGACGATGTTGTCGGATCACTCCGTAAACTGGATCATTATCTCACCAGTTCAGGGGATTCAGGACTTCCGTATGCAGGCTTACTGATGGTGCCGAGAGCAAGAGAGAGAAAAATATATCCGTGCATGCCTCTGGATGACTTGAACTTAGTCATCAGGTCTATTGATCGAAGCACCGCGATAGGGAAACGCGATTATGCCATTTTGCTTTTGGCAGCAAGCAGCGGGATGCGTGCTGGGGACATTGCGAAGATTAAACTGTCGGATATTGACTGGCGTAAAAGCGAGGTCCAAATAATCCAAGGAAAAACCCAGATACCAATTAGCCTTCCACTGCAAAGAGCCGTTGGCGCAGCGTTGGCAGACTATATCCTGAACAGCCGTCCGGAATCGGAATCTCCACAGATATTTTTAAGAAGCCTTGCACCTTTTCAAAGCTTTAAAGATGGCGTTTCAGTAGCGTGCGTCTTGCGCCGACGTATGAAAGCAGCAGGGGTTTCACATAGGCTTGGTGATGGGAAAACGATGCACGGCATCAGAAGGATGCTTGGAACCCAGATGACAATGGAAGGGGTACCCATCACAACGGTCACACAGATACTTGGTCATCAAAACACCGGCGCGACAAGACCATATATTTCTTTGGATATTGAGGGCTTACGCGAATGCGCACTGGGGTTTGACTCTTTTGAGGAGGGCTCCAGACTATGAAAACGCTCAGCGAATATATTGAGGATATGCTCCTCTACAAAGAGTCCATTGGTTATTCCAGACGTTCCTACGAGTACGATTTAGATCGTTTTTGCAGATTCATAGAGTCAAAGCAGTTGAATGTGTCTGAACTCAAGGAAGACGTAGTTCTTAACTGGTGCTCACGGCGGGAAAACGAGTCCAAGACCGGGGCAAGAAGAAGGATTCAATCAATTCGGGAGCTGCTTAAGTACCTATCTGCAATCGGAGTCGATTGTTATGTGATCCCATCAAGTTTTCTCCCCAGGCAAGAGACACGAACCCCATATATTTTCACAGATAAAGAGATGTTGAGCATTTTCAAGGAATGCGACGGGCTTCCACCTAATCTTTGTTCTCCGCATCGGCATCTGATTCTTCCTGTATTATTGAGATTGATCTATTTCTGCGGCCTACGCCCGAACGAAGGTCGGGAACTGCAGGGCTGCGATATTGATTTCGACAAAGGCATACTGCTAATCCGAAAAAATAAATCCCACAAAGAACGCTATGTCGCCATGTCCGACGATGTATTACAGATGTGCAAGAATTATCAATCAACTGTTGCAGAGATTTTCGCCAACCATATGTACTTTTTTCCATCAACAAACGGCGCGCCATTTAATCGGCGTTGGCTTGCCAGACAGTTTCAAATGATCTGGAGTAAAGCCCGGGGAACTGGCAATGAAGCAAGCGCTGTTACTTATGATCTTAGACATCGCTACGCTACGACAATGATGATGAAATGGCTGGACGAAGGCGCGAACCTTTACGCCAAGCTCCCGTACCTGAGTGCGTACATGGGCCACACCCACTTTTCGGACACGGCATATTACATCCACCTTTTGCCCGAAAGGCTCATTCGTTCAACTGCTATTGACTGGAGCCATTTTTCGGATTTGATCCCGGAGGTGGCCGAAGATGAATGAGAAGAGCACTCGGTTTTTCAAGTTGGTGAGAGACTTTTTGACGGTATATCTCCCCGATCAAAAAGCTGTGAGCGTCAATACAGTTAAATCATACCGTGAATGCCTTAACCAGTTGTTACGCTACATTTGCGATAGAAATGGGATCAGTCTGGGAAAACTCAGCTTTGAGCGCCTTTCCAAGGAGACTGTCGAGAATTATTTAGGGTATCTTGAAAAAGAACGGTATTGCAGTGTTTCCACGCGCAATCATCGGCTCGCATGTATCCGGTCATTCGTTAAATATGCCGGTGCCAGGGATATTGGTGTTCAGGCATACGTCAAAGATTTGTGTACTATCCCTTTAAAGAGGGCAGCAAAGACTACCGTCATTAAATTCTTCAGTGAAGCTGCGTTGAAAACAATACTTGAGCAGCCAGATACCAGAAAGAAGAAAGAGTTGCGAAACCTATTCTTTATGATACTGATGTATGATACCGGAGCCCGAAACCAAGAACTGCTGGATCTCAAGCTAAGTGACATTCATTTCGAAGGGAAATCTCCCTACGTTGTCATTACCGGAAAAGGCAGAAAAACGCGTTTGGTGCCGGTAATGCCCAAAACCGTTGATCATTTCAGAAAATATGCTGCAGTTTTTTACCCTGAACACACTTCTGACGATTATCTTTTTTACACTGAGCGTAAAGGGCGCCGATTTGCAATGTCGCCAGACAACACAGAAAGATTCATCAAGAAATACGGTGTCGCTGCTCATAATATGAATCCTGAAGTTCCTGAGTCGCTTCATTGCCATATGTTTCGCCATAGCCGCAGCATGCACTTGTACAGAAGTGGTATGCCAATGGTATTGCTGGCTGAATGGCTCGGGCATGCGCAGATTTCATCGACCTTGATTTATGCGAATGCTGATACGGAAATGAAGAAAGAGGCCATCCAGAAAGTTACTTCAAAGCTGAACCCGCTGGTGTCTGGAGAAACCACATATCTTGAATGGGAAGATGATGAGGAATTAATCAGGCAGCTTTACGGACTGAGTCGCTAAATATTATCCCGATATTATCATGAAAGAAGGGCTTTATATGAGGGTGTGATGCCGATAATCGGGATGCCGCATTTTGCGGGATAAGTTTTGTGAGAGGCGTAGACGGCCTTCTCACATTCAATACCATTAAAAAGTGAGGTGGAAATCGAGCGTCTACTCGACATTATATGTTATCAAGTTATTTGGTGAAGCGACTCTTTGTTTGTTTGATGTTATTAGCCTTTCTCATTCTCCCTTCCCCTGTTTCTGCTGAAGTTAAAGAGATTATCGCAGAAGGTTCTTATACTATGGGTGATGGCGAGACTCCTTCTGTTGCTCAAGAAAGAGCCATTGTAGAGGCTAAGCGTACTGCCATTGAACAGGCTGGTACTTACTTAGAGAGTTTTACAGAAGTAAAGGATATGCAACTGACTAGGGATGAAATTAGGACATTTGCTTCTGGATTGATTGAGACTACTGTACTTGATAAGAAGCGAAGCTTTGGAAATAATGATAGTATTCAATTTTGGGTGAAGGTTCGATGTTCAGTTGACACTGATAAAATATCCAAGCTATGCGTAATAAGATGAACGATAAAACTACACTGTCAGATACTCTAAAAAAAGTACAGTCTGATTATGAAAAAGCAATGATAGAAATCGAAACATTAAAACGCCAACAGACACAAGCTAGAACTCAACAAGAGAAAAACTTAGTCGAAACAAAGATAAACCAAAACGAACTATATTTTACAGCTATTTAGTGGTTTGAAAAAGGATATGACTACCTTGTTAATAAGAAAGATTATAATAATGCCATTATTGCCAATAACAAAGCTTTAGAATTAATCTCAAATATTCCAGAGGCATACAATAATCGGGGACTCGCTTATTATTATATCGGTGAATACAGTTTAGCGATATGCGACTATACAAAAGCTATCGATTTAAATCCAAATTTGCCAGAAGCTTATCGAAATCGTGGTGATGTTTATAAGGCAAAAGGACAACAAGATTTAGCCTTAGTAGATTATGGAAAAGCTTTCAAATTAAAAACAGAGTTAGCAAAAAATGGTGATGTAAATAGAATTGTTGAACAATAATACTCTACAGGTGATTATGATAGAATAATAGAATTAAATCCATATTCTGTAGAAGCATATTTTAAGCGTGGAAATTCCTACCGCAATAATTGTAAATACGATTTAGCAATAGCTGACTTTAGTAAAGTTATTGAATTAGAACCTACGAATTATCTTGCCTATTTCGAACGAGGGAATTGTTATTATGTAAAGCAAAATTATGACTTGGCAATAGCTGATTACAGTAAAACTATTGAATTGAATCCTACTAAGTCAGGCGCATATCATAATCGTGGTGATGTTTATAGATTCAAGGAAAGTATGATTTAGCAAATGCTGACTATGAAAAGGAAAAGGCTATTGAATTAGAGAGAAGTAAGGGCTCTTGAGCTACACTCTCGTGCAGAAAGCCAGTTATGTGCAGGTGGTAGGCAGCAATGATAGCGGTGACTGGGGAAAGAAAAAACAATAGTTACGGGAAACGCCACCAATATGTGGTCAAAGTGCGGATGCAGATTATGCTGCAGGAGTCCTTAGTCCTTTCCGCAATAGCACATATGGTAATGTTAATACAGTAAAAGTCCCGCTAATATGGGCAAAGGTCAACCGAAAGGGAGGAACTAATGGACAAAACAAAGCCGTAAGATATTCCCAAGCATGTAGTGCTTGAGGCGTTTCGACGTGTAAAAGCGAACAAGGGGGCAGCCGGAATAGATGGCGAAAGCCTGGAAGCGTTCGAAGCAGACATAAAGAATAACTTCTATAAGATCTGGAATCGGATGTTTTCCGGAAATCGTTTTTAAATGTTGATTTATTTTGATTATTTTTTTGCATTATTAGTGAGTAAGGATACAAAAAAAATTGCTCAACGCGAACGGATTTCATTCCGTTTTGTGCCTTAAGCGAAAGGAATGGATATAACTATGTTATTTTTGAGGCGGCTCATTTTATACATAATGATATTATTTTTGTATGCGGCTTTGCCAGTACAATCCATCGCCGCTGAAAGTAAAGAAATCATCGCAGATGGCGTCTATCAAATGGGGGATAACGATTCATTTAAATCCGCCGATGAAGCTGCGCTGCTTTTGGCCAAAAGAAATGCACTGGAGCAAGCAGGAACATATGTAACGAGTGTGTCAAATGTGAAAAACTTTACTTTGACAGAAGATAAAATTACGTCGCTATCAGCAGCTGTAATGGAGATAAATATTTTAGATAAACAAAGAATCAAATCAGGAAATACTATGGAAGTTAGGATTAAGATAAAAGCAATAATACATTTGGATAAACTCTCGCAAATATTGCTCGATAAACCAACAGTCGAAGAAGGAAAAATATACACCCGAAAACTATATCGAGTCCTTGGTAATGATCAAATACCGATGAACTTAAAAAACGTATTTTCTATTGCATATTCAAAAGATGGAAAAAAAATCGCAACTAATCTATATGATCGCAGCATTTTTCATGATAAATTACTTATTTGGGATGCTATTTCAGGAGAAAAAATTAGGGAAATCGCAATTGATGGTCAACTTGTGCTAGATATTGCCTTTTCATCTAATGGTAATAGTGTGGCAGTAGCAATGGGAGGAAGAGACTCTGGAATTAGTATTTATGATCTTAATACAGGTAATTTGATAAATAAACTTAATGGTCATGAAGGATGGGTCTCATCTATTACCTATTTAAAAGATGGAGAGCTTTTAGCAAGCGGGAGTCATGACAAAACAGTAAGGGTATGGATCACTCGAGCGACTACTGGTACACCCGCATCTACGATGTATGGACATTCGGAAGCATTAATACAAGGGTTTTCACCTAGCATTACGTCTGTTTCTTTTTTTGACGAAGGTCATTTGTTGGCAAGCAGCTCACTTGATGGCACAGTAAAGGTTTGGACTATTAGTGGAAAACTCGTTAGATCATTAAACGGTCATAATGGGGGGGTGACTGCAGTAGAATGTTCACCTGATGGGACTCTAATTGCCAGTAGCAGTGAGGACAAAACTACAATATTATGGGATGCACAGACATTCCAATTAGTTAAAAAAATAGATGTTGGAGGAGGTAAAATAGCGTTTTTAGGAGATGGGAAAAACCTGGCAATTGAAGATGTGCGAGATAAGGCAATTAAAATATATAACATAAAAACTGGACAATTTACACAAGTGGTCGAAAATTCTTCGGGTCCTATAGCTATTTCACCTAATGGTAAATACTTAGTCGCAAAAAACCTTAAAGATCAAAATATTTCAGTTTGGGAATAGTTTGAATACTAGAATGTTGAAACTTAGAATACGTGGATTTGCAAGGTTACGGATCAACGAATCAAACTCCTGTCTAAATGGAAAAGTTAGCCGTTGATCAGGTATGGAGATCTCCTGGTAATCCTATGCGAAAAACGCCCCCCCTCTAAGGGTGCCGAACCTTTACACGAAACTCAAATTACGTGTATTAGTATCGTTTTTCTATCAAAACACACGTTGAGTCAGTAGCCGTGATAGAGCCTAAATAGCCTGATTCTGTAAGGATTCGCTGGTTTTGATAAATTAAAAATGTGTATATTTATGTTTGCATAGACATTCAAAATGGGGCTAACACTTATTGGGAATCGAAAAAAACGCCCCCTAAGTCTGTGCGAACATAGCGTGCGACACGTTTCTAAGTGAAAAGCTTAGGCATTGGCACTATTGCCAAGAGAACTAATATCTTGATGAATCAAATGATGGGGTAACGCCTTGAAGGGTTCACTTTAATACTCCGACTGGCGTCGATACAGGTAAGTACTGAAATGTCAGAAGCTCGGTGAAGTCGCGTGAGAACTGCCCTGTTTCAAAAGAAGCAGGAAACCTGTCCAGCGGTGGATGGTGCAGTCTATAGCGCGGAAGTCTATAAAATACCTATGGCAAGAATGAGCATCAGAGCTCCGACAAAGATTCCGAATGTACGGGGGAATTTCGCGGCTAATAGAAATGTTAGCACATACATAAGTATGGTAGATGAGGATGAGTAAAAAATCCTATGTATGAAAATCCTTGCAATGTTATAGGCATTGGATAATCTACAAACCTAGAGGAACTGCCTAACGGTATATGCAAGATAGAGATATTGGAACGTGGTAACCATTGAACGTGGAGAACTTATCTTCTATGAAGCGGTGACAGGGTAACCTGTCTTTATCAATGCGAAAGCAGGGTCACAGTACCAATGAAACCATGATAATAACTGGTGGAGGGATAGACCCAAGTCAATCATGATTAAAAACTTAACATCACAAATCACTCCATAGGTTCTGGTGCGACTAAAAGAGGCCACTCCACGAAAGGAGGTGTTGACGACTATGGCTACTGCGGCTAAGAATAAAAAGCTACGCCACAATGAATATTATGGCGAGCAAAGTACACTTGATGAATTATATTCGCAAAGTCTTAAAAGTGCTAAATTCAAGAAACTATACGAAAAAATAATAAGTGAAAGCAATATTCTTTTAGCCTATCGCAATATCAAGACTAATCCCGGCAGTATAACAGAGGGTACGGATAATAAAACCATCAATGATATTGCAGCCATGAAAAATGAGCAAGTCATAAGACTGGTGCAAAAACGACTAATAAGATACAAACCACAATCAGTCAAACGAGTGGAAATTCCAAAAAACAATGGAAAATTAAGACCACTAGGCATACCAACCATATCTGACCGGCTGATTCAGCAATGTATCCTGCAAATTTTTGAACCCATATGTGAAGCAAAGTTTCATAATCATAGCTTTGGCTTTAGACCCAACAGAAGTACAGAACATGCTATTGCCACTATGAATAGGAGGATTAATGTACAAAAATTACATTTTGTTGTGGACATTGATATTAAAGGGTTCTTTGATAATGTTGACCATGGCAAATTACTAAAACAAATGTGGACTATGGGAATACAGGATAAAAGGCTTCTCTGTATCATATCAGCAATGTTAAAAGCAGAAATTCAAGGATTGGGTATCCCCTCAAAAGGTACTCCGCAAGGTGGCCTATGCAAAGCTTAGCATAGACCGCCTTATGCAAAGTGGGAGACTATGCAAAGTAACCGCAGGAAAAGCTTGGAACTACTGCATTTCTATCCGCTTTACTTTGCATAGTTATCTGCAAGTCTAAAGGCTTGACAACCAAGACATCAGATTAGTATTGCTATTACAGTCAGGGAGATCTGGATCCACAAGGTCAGGGTACGCATTCTCTAGTGCCTTGCGTTTTAATTCCGTATCAGCCCGAGCATAAATCTCAGTGGTCTTGATATCCGTATGCCCCAAAAAATCACGGATGTATATGAGATTCACCCCTGCTTGGAGCAGATGGACGGCCTTCGAATGGCGGAGCATGTGGCATTTAACCTTCGATGGGACTGAATCCGATATTTCATGTGCCTGTGCTGCATATTTC
The DNA here is from genome assembly GCF_057319775.1 of Sporomusa sp. 246TCP1. Classification (NCBI taxonomy): domain Bacteria; kingdom Bacillati; phylum Bacillota; class Negativicutes; order Selenomonadales; family Sporomusaceae; genus Sporomusa; species Sporomusa sp. 246TCP1. Next base: position 5,396,094 of record NZ_CM170492.1, read on the forward strand.
CCGAGCACGTAGGCAACGCCCTCCCTTGTAAGCCGGTTATGCTGGCTGTTTGTAAAGAGCGGGTATGTCTTCTTGTGCGATACATCCAGATGGTTTTCAGAAATATAAGCGACAAGAAGGTTGGCTGTATTCTTCATTAGCGGGACACGTCGCATCTTGCTTCCTTTTCCCGTAAGCATGAGGATCGCATTGGCACCGGAGATGAAGTCCCCGACACTTAAATCAATCAGTTCCTGCACGCGTGCACCGCTGTCATACAGCGTGCTCAACATTACAAGGTCACGGCGTCCCTTCGGGTAACTGCGGTCCGGTTGTTCTAGCAGCAGACGGATTCCTTCCGGAGTTAGGTGCTCCACGGTTTTCTTCCTACCTTTTTTAACCGGTATTGCAATTACCTTTTGGAAATGAAACAGTGATTCCGGGGATTCCGCTTGTGCATACCGGAAAAAGGAGTGGATCGCCGTCAAACGCAGGTTGCGTGTGGTCACGCCACACCCACGCTCCGTTTCCAGCCAGTCAAGGAAGGAAATGACGCACCCATGGGTAATACAAGACATCTTGATCTTTTCAGGTGGCATCCCCTCCTGTTCTTGGAAATACCGGAGCAGGAGCTTGAAGGTATCCCTGTAGGAGCGGATGGTGTTGGGACTCACATTCTTCTGCCCGGGCAGGTAATCAGAGAGAAACTTCGTCAGGTAGATGGAAAAATCAGTCGGCTTCATAAGGTTCGTCTCCCGTGTCCGGTATTATGTTCCCAAATGCACCTTCTAATTTCATACGGATGTCCGGAAATACGTCCGCCGTCATGCGCAGGTAGTATGCTGTCTCATTAAAGCTGTCGTGACCCATGTAGGTTTTCAGGACTGGGAGCATGGCCATAAGATCCTTCCCCTGTTCCGACCAGGCTTTCAGCCGATAGACTGCAAAAGTATGTCGAAAATCATGGACCCTCGGTCCGTCGCCAGTGTGGGATATTCTGGCCCGCCATAAGAAACGCCGGAAATTTCTATAGACGTTTACCAGCGTCATAGGCCTGCGAGGAGCTCCTGGGAAAAAGAATGCGCCTTCATCCGGGAATGGATGTACCGCATCCGCATATTCCCTGAGACGTTTTAACATGGATGTCGATACCATTACTAGTCTGCTGTTACGATTCTTCGATTCCCGTATGGTCAGGCAACCTTTTTCGAGGTCTACATCGCCGACCATAAGGAGCCTCGCCTCCGAACAGCGCATCCCGCATGCAAACAAGAGTCGGAAAAAGACCGGCATAACCAGATGCCGCCAAGGACATTCATAGCAGAAATGGCATTTATCCGTCTCCGCAAAAAAACGCAACAGTTCATCCCGCACATAGATATGTGGTACATATTGAGATCCTGAAGGATAATAATTATCCGGCAGTATATATGCCGGATACCCGGTGCTGTCCAGATATTTTGCGAACTGCCGGATAGCAGAGGCACGTGAACACTGGTTAGCCGGTTTTTCATGTGCCTGCTTTGCACACCAACCAGTGACGGACTCTTTTGAAAGCCCAGTAATTGTGGGGTAGTTCAGGGCCAGGTACCGGTCGAATCTCTTCAGGACACCGACCTCCGACTCGTATTTGTTGCCGACAGAACGTTTCAGCAGGATGAATTTATTCATCTCGTCCTTCAGCGGGCCGATAAAACCGAATTCATTCACAGTGGATCACCTCCTCGAAATCGAGCGGGCACTGTGAAAGACGCTCCATGTCAACCTTCAGGTATATCGCGGTGGAGTTAGTGTTGAGATGGCCGAGGATGTCCGAGATAACTGGGAGTGGGGTCTCCTTCTCCAGTAGCACGCTTGCCATGGTATGGCGAAGGCTGTGCATACCCCGGCGTTTCTTAAGCCTTGGGATATGAGCCTTCTCCATGTATGACAGGATCAACTGATTCAGATGGTCTCCCTCTGAAAAAGGAAGGAACGGTGCCATGTGCCGTACGAATACACAGTCAGAATCCACTTTTGGTCGTCCGTATTTCAGATAGTCTATGACGGCCCAGCCAACATCCGGTACGAGCGGCAGTTCCATCTGCTGCCTGGTCTTTGACTGTATAAAGCAGAGCTTCTTCTCCGCCCAATGAAATTCCCCCAGGCGCAAGTTCTTAATGTCCCTACAACGCAGTCCCAGTCGGCAGGCAATCAATATGATTGCATAGTCGCGCTTCCCTTTAGGACTTGCGCGGTCTATGGCTCCGATGAGCTTTGTCAGTTCCTCTGTGGTCCATACGGATGGAATGGATGTCTGCTTTCTGGCTTTGACCATAGGCATCTTCGATGCTAAATCGGTATTTATGATGCCTTCCCTAAACAGGAACAGGAAGAAGGCACGCAGAGAGCAAATGTTTTGCTCGACCGTCTTGTAGGAAAACCCTGAGAGTGTGAGGATGTAGGCATTTATTGTATCCATACTTATACCCGAAAAACCATGCATCCCCTGGGCCTCTAGATAGTCCATGAAATAGCCAGATTGTTTGGTATAGTGTTCTACCGTGGCTTTTGAATAATCTTTTGTTGAGACACAGTAGTCCTCGAACCGTCTGCTTGTCTCAATGAAACATAAATTAGTCAGCAGTTCCCGGTGTGAATATTCCGTGCGTGGCGTACCGCTAATCCGCACAATGATACCGGCACTCCATGGCAATGATACCACCACTTCGATTCCCTAATCTACCGCAATCGTACCATCAGTCCATGACAATGATACCGGTTTCCTTTATCTTACTAGTAAGAACCATTTGGTTCAAATCTAAGATAAAGGAGACCATCACTATGGCAAACAAAATCAAAGTCAAACTGATTTTGGAACTGCGGGATGCACACATGTCTCAGAACAGCATTGCTGCCACTCGAAACATGTCAAAATCCTCCGTCAGCGAAGTATGCCACATCGCTGATGAGAAACAGATCCGCTATGACGATGTTAAAGAATTGGCTGAAGATGAAGTCTATCAGATGTTCTTCCCCAACAAATACTCGGATCTAAGCCAGCTCTATGAATTACCGTCGTATGATCAGGTTCATGACGAACTCAAAAAGGTAGGTGTTACCTTAAAACTTCTCTGGAAAGAATACAAAGCCGAGTGCGAAGCAAACGGAAGAATACCAGTCGGATACTCCAAGTATTGCGAAGATTACGGCCAATACGTTGCAGAGAAGGCGCTTACCAATCATCTTATCCATAAGCCGGGAATCCGGTGCGAAGTGGACTGGAGCGGACCTACCATGAAATTTATGGATCCGGACACTGGTGAGCTCATAAAGGTTTACCTGTTTGTAGCGACTCTTCCTTACAGCCAGTATTCTTATGTTGAGCCCTGCCTTGATATGAAACTGAATACCTGGCTCAGATGCCATATCAACATGTATAAATTCTTTGGCGGTGTGCCTGTGAGAACTGTATGCGATAACCTCAAGACGGGCGTTATCAAACACCCAAAAGAAGGAGACATCCTCCTTAACAGCGCATATGAGGAACTTGGCAATCACTACTGCACCGCTATCATGCCTACCGGCGTCCGCAAACCCAAGCAGAAAGCCTCTGTAGAAGGGACGGTCGGTAAAATTGCCACTGCGGTCATCGCAAAGCTCAGGAATGAAGAATTCCATTCCTTCGGTGAACTCAGGATTGCAGTGAGCAAAGCATTGGCTGAATTGAATGAAGCGCCGTTTCAGAAGCGGGAAGGCAGCCGCTACCTCGTGTATGTGGAGGAAAAACCCTATCTGCATGAACTGCCGGCAGTTCCTTATGAGATCTGCGAGTGGAAGCATGGGGTAAAGGTTTATCCTGACTGCCATATCGTGTTCTGGAAAAATCATTATTCCTGCCCGTTTCATTATCGCGGCAAGGAAGTAAGTGTACGGATCACGGATACGCTTCTCGAAATCTATTACAATCACGAGCGCATTGCCACCCATCCAAAGTTCCCCGATTACCGGAGCAACGGATGGAGCACGCACAAGGAGGATATGCCGGATGCATACAATCAGCCTGAAATGGATGAAAACCGCATCAAACGCTGGGCTGCGTCCATAGGAGAAAGTACGGCGGAAGTCATTGACCGTATTTTCCGTAGCGTAACTATAAAAGAGCAGGGCTATAATTCGGCCCTGTCGGTGTTACATCTGGCAAAGACGTATTCCGAAGAGCGTCTGGAAACCGCATGTGAAATCGGCCTGTCCAGTATACGGGTGCCCCGTTACCATCATCTTAAAGCCGTTCTTTCCGGCAATCAAGATAAAATCTATCTTGCCCAGAAAGAAGAAAGCGAAATCCGTCAAAAGAATAGTGAGGTGCGCGGATATGTCCGCGGTGCCGCTTATTATGGAGGATACGATGATGATAAATGAGGAAACCCGCCGCAAACTGGAAGAACTCAATCTGAGCGAAATGATGCGTGGACTGGAGCTCCAATCCGGTCAACAGAGCTGCCAGACCCTCACTTTTGAGGAACGCATGCAGCTCCTGGTTGATTATATATACCAGGAAAAATATACAAACAAAGTGAAACGTCTGACGAAACTTGCAAAGTTCCGCTTCCCACAGGCCAATGTCGATGATATCTACTACACAGACCGTCATCTTGACCGGGACAAGGTACTTGGCGTTGCTAGCTGTCAGTTCCTGAATTCCAATACGAATATCATTATTGACGGTTTCACGGGATCAGGCAAGAGCTATTTAGCCTGCGCATTTGGCAAAGCTGCCTGCAGGTTGGGATACAGAACTAGATACATCCGGATGCCGGATCTGTTACAGCTGCATGATGAAGCCGCTACCACTGTCACTGGCGTATCAAAACTCCTCAAGAAGTTTGAGAGTTACACACTCCTGATTCTGGATGAATGGCTTATCGATGATCTGTCACGCCAGCAGGAACATTTCCTGTTCGAACTGATTGAGCGTCGTTATACTGACAGAAGCACCGTATTCTGTACGCAGTATCGAATTGAGGATTGGCACACACGCCTTGGTGGTGGAATCCATGCGGATGCGATCATTGACCGCATTGTGAATAATTCCATTCGGATTTATTCCGGCGATCTGAATATGCGCAAGGTAAAGGTTAACGAGTAACAAAAAAGCTGTGTTGGGTACCGCTCTTCGGAGCGGTACTGACCAGCGGACTACCAGTACGCTTAGCATGGACAGACAGTATCTATAATTGCGATTCGCGGTACGAATCGTGCGGAATAATCACCCGGTGTTTCAAGTATCTCCGTAAAACCGCATGATGAAGCTGAAAATCACCGACCATACGTATGACACGGAGTTCCTGTGTCTGCGCTTGGTTCAATGTTCGCGAGAAATCATCCTGCGTAATAGCGAAATATTCTCGTACGAAATCAATGCCAAGTTGTTCCGTATAGTAAACCTGCCCGTTCTTGTGGGCAAAATTCTCGAGCTTGCGCCAGCGGTTGCGGTAAAAGGTCATGGTGCCTTTTGTGTAACCGAGGCGAAGCAGTTCCTGTTCCAGATCCTGGAGCAGTTCGCGAAGTGTCTGTCGTTGCATGAGCAATACCTCCTGATAGATATTTGAGAACAATCTCAAATCTATCATTGGAGGTTATGCAAAGTAATTTAACCCGAAATGGCCAAAAATCAACATTTTTAGCATATTTCTTTGCATAGTTACTTTCTTTGCATAAGGTGGCATTTTATCTCCGTTGTTATCGAATATAGTCTTAAATGAACTGGACTGGTGGATTAGTGATCAATGGGAAAGTTTCGAAACAGCTCATACCTTTACAAGAAATGACAATAAGCTAAATGCTCTACGTAATTCTTCAAAGCTAAAAGAATGCTTCATTATTAGATACGCTGACGACTTTAAGATCATGTGTCGTACCCGCGATATAGCCGAAAGAGTCTTCATAGCAGTTAAGTCTTGGCTCAAAGAAAGATTACATCTTAAAATTAGCCCGGATAAATCCAAAATAACAAATCTGCGAAAGAAATCATCTGAATTTCTTGGCTTTTCGATTAAAGCCGTTGTAAAAGGCAAAAAGCGGGTAGCCCATTCAAGGATAAAATCTGATGCTGTTAGTAAAATAATGGTCAAAGGTAAAAAACTAATCAAAAAAGTCAAACAGAAGTCCAGCCAAAAAAATATCGCCCTGTTCAATTCCTACGTGCTGGGAACCCAAAATTACTATCGTATAGCAACGCACTGTTCTATAGACTTCAATAATATTGGATACTATCTTGATAGGATAGCAAAAATGAGATGGCGGTTAATCGCCACCAATAAAGGCTCTCCTGACAAAGTATATACCCAAAAATATAAGGGCTATAACAAAAACAAATTATATATCCGCTGCAAAATTATATACCCCATGTCATGTTGCAAGCATAAAAATGCAATGAGCTTTTCTACCAAAATAAATAACTACACCACTGAAGGTAGAATACTCATTCATGAACAGATCGAAAAGGTATCAGAGCATGAATTTCTCTATCTGGTGAAACACCCTGTAGAAAATCAAAGCATTGAATACAATGACAACCGAATATCATTATTCTCTGCCCAATGCGGGAAATGCAGAATACTTGGAACGAGACTGAATGTCAGTGATTTTCACTGTCACCATATCAAAAACATCCAAACCAATGGAAATGATAAATACAAAAACCTTGTTATAGTTCACCCTGATATTGACCAATTAATACACGCAACCAAATCCGGTATCATTCATCAACTACTGGCGAAACTTAATTTATCTAATGAACAGATAGAAAAAGTAAATCAATTCCGGCTAAAAGTAGGAAATTCTGTGGTTTAAGTAAGTTAATTACGATTGATGGAACGCCGTATGAGGTTAAAGCTTCACGTACGGTGTGAATCAGGGGAAAAGGTGGCGAGTATATCAAAACCTTACCTATTGATATCTAAATAGGTTAATTTTGATGCGTATGATAGTTTAATACTTGGAAAAATTTTAAAGTGCTCCGGCCCGTGAAAATATGGGTTGAAGCACTTTTTTGAAATTGGGAGGCCACTGCAGAGCAGGTTAGTGCAAAGCACAATAATAATATTGATGTTTCATATTGCTAGCAGGAAATACAAAAATTTTGTGGAAGATAAAATATTTAAGCTAATTGCCATATGGGGGTTACTATGAGTAAGGTAATTTATATTAATAATGAAAATAAAATCGGGCTAAGTACACGAAGACCAACTAATGGCAGTGAGTGGACATTGGTACAAGATTTTACTGAGTACTTTACAAGCCTATATCGGAAGTCAGCGTTACTGCAACTAATTGAAGTAAATTCTATGACTGAGTTGCCGGTAAAAGTGATCGAAGTTAGCAATAGTGTGATTGTGGTTAGTGTGAAGTAAAATTAGCGAGGGGAATGGTCAAACTGAAACTATTTTTCAACAAGGAAAATGAAGTAGATATTAGTGGCTTAAGCAATAGATCAACAGTACAGGAATTTTTCGATGCTGTCGATGAATTTTTACTTGAAAATCCATTGCCCTGCGGTACCTGCAGGCAACATTGCTGTAAAGGCCGGTTCAAAATCAATATGGACAGTGTTAGTGCTAAAAAACTGTCTAAAGGAAAGCTTGAACGCATAATTCCTAAACTGTTTGTTGACGTGGGCCAAAATAAACTGGAGATATTTCTTCTTGCCGGGAAAAAGAAATGCCGCCACCTGGATGGATTGTCGAGATGTCTTGTTTACAATGAGCGACCGGCAAGCTGCCGAACCTATATATGTATTCCGCAAAGCCCATGTTACAAGATTCTCGACGCGGCAATTGTCGCCGAGATGCACCATGCAATGCGTGCCGTATATCTTGATGCGGTGATAAACGACCCGGCAACGCCGCCGGCAGCTATTGAGCCGGCAAAAACGTTGCGCGAAGAAATAATAAGCGCCAGTACAGCTTACGGGTGCAACAATTATAGCGAAATTCTGATTAAGGATTGTGTAAGAGCTGATTTTGTGCATTCTAATGTGTCGCCAGAGGACGTGCGTTTATTTCATGAAATCATCAACAGGTAATTCAGAATAATGATTTTGTTGACAAATAATGGTCGGCGAGTATAATAACAGGTATGAGACTTATTCTCAGGGCGGGGTGCAAGTCCCCACCGGCGGTATCCCGGTTTTTTACCGGGGAGCCCGCGAGCGCTCTTCCTGCTTGGGAAGAGGTCAGCAGAACTGGTGAAATGCCAGTGCCGACGGTATAGTCCGGACGAAAGAGGATAAGGCGGTCAGCATTAATACAAGGAACCGGAGGTTCTATTGCATTATCGTTCAGTCGCTGTCTGTCTATTGCCCTGATTTAGTAAGTCCTACTATTAGTATAGGAGGCGCATTACTTTGAATCAGAATTTGTTAAGTCAATTTGGCAATGCAGAGGAGCGGGTGGCAAGGGCGCTTACTGCTCTCAGCAATGGTCAGGGTGTTTTAGTAACAGATAACGAACAGCGGGAAAATGAAGGTGATATTTTCTTTGCTGCCGAGTCGCTGACAACAAAACAGATGGCGATGTTAATTCGTGAATGCAGTGGTATAGTTTGTTTGTGTCTGCCGGAGGAAAAAGCCGAAGCATTAGTGTTGCCAATGATGGTAGCTAACAATACAAGTAGTTTTCAAACCGCATTTACCATTTCAATTGAAGCGGCTACGGGAGTTACCACAGGTGTGTCAGCCGCTGACCGTGTTGCGACTATAAAAGCGGCAATTGCTGATAATGCTTGTTCCCAGGATCTGCGTCATCCGGGGCATGTTTTCCCTTTGAAGGCCAAGCCTGGCGGGGTATTAGAACGACCGGGACATACAGAAGCCAATGTTGACTTAATGCGGCTTGCCGGTCTCAAACCATATGGTGTACTGTGCGAACTGACAAATCCGGATGGAACCATGGCGCGCTTACCGGAAATCGTGACTTTTGCGAACAAGCACAATATGCCGGTGGTCACAGTGGATGATTTGATAGATTACCGCAAGTTGCGAGAATAAGGAATACTTCAAGACTAATCAGCCCTCCAGGTTACCTGGAGGGCTTTATTGTATGAATTTATATTACTATTTACAGAAAATTGAGGCACTTTCTGCACTGAAAAGAGGAATATTGATAATCTGTGGCGAATTACTTTAAGGTATAAACTAGTAAACGGGAGGTATTGCTGTGAAGAAAGATATTCTTGTTCCTTTTGATGGCTCAAAAAATGCCATTGAAGCATTACATTGGGCTGTCACTATCGCAAAAGCGCTGCAGGAAAAAATTATTGTTTTGAATGTTCAATCCAGCTTTCATACTGTCCATACCAAAATATTCTTCAATGAGAATACCATTCGTGAGTATCAGCAACAACTTTTCCAAGAGATAATTGTGTCGGCTAAAAAAATATTGGAAGATTCAGGTGTAGCCTATGAACTAAAACTAAGAATCGGTGATGCTAAGGATCAGATTTGTCAAGAAGCAGGGATTGACGATACTATTGAAGCAGGCAGTTGTTCATCAAATGGTGTGCGGATGATCATAATGGGGTCCCGCGGAATGAATCCGATGCTGGGTGGGGTACTTGGCAGCGTCAGTTACGGTGTAGTTAATGTTGCTCAGTGTCCTGTGACCATTGTGCCGTATTCTTGTCATTAATAACTGGAAAGCATAATAAAATAGTACGAGGAGAAAGAAGCATTTCTTGTTAAACAAGATCTGCTTCTTTTTGATAGAATCAACTGCTTCTGTGATTCTAATCACTGATAAATAGCTGGATTTGGTATATCCTTTATCTAGAGATAAAAAATAGTTCAAATAAATTATGGAGGAGAAAAAATATGTTACGGAAAATTGTTACAATTGATGAAGAGAAGTGTGATGGTTGTGGTCTTTGTATTAGCGCTTGTCATGAAGCGGCTCTGCAGTTGATTGATGGAAAAGCTAAATTGGTATCAGACAATCTGTGTGATGGCCTGGGAGCCTGTTTGCCTGATTGTCCCCACGGGGCCATCAATATCATTGAACGGGAAGCACCTGCCTTTGATGAAGGAGCTGTCCAGCAGCAAATTGCCGGCAAGCTTCCGGCTAGTTCACCGCAAATGCCCGGCTGCCCGGGAAGTATGGCCAAAGAGATCAAAAAAGCAGCTGGAACTAGCCGGAATGAATCTGTTGCTACTGGTTCCCAGTTGCGGCAATGGCCATGCCAATTGCAGTTAGTACCAGCAAATGCTGCTTATTTTAATGATGCTCACCTGCTAGTGGCGGCTGATTGTGCGGCTTATGCCTATGCAAATCTACATGCTGAGTTTATGCATAACAAGATTACTGTTATTGGTTGTCCAAAACTGGATAAGGTCAATTACGCTGCTAAGCTAACCGAGATATTGCAATTGCATAACATCAAAAGTCTTACTATAGTAAGAATGGAGGTCCCTTGCTGTGGCGGCTTAGAAAATGCGGTTAAAGAGGCATTAGTACAGAGCGGCAAGATGATTCCTTGGCGTGTTGTGATAATTGGCACAGATGGTACTATTCCGGAAGATGATTAGGTGACTGTGAGTAGGGGGATTTTGGCAAGGACTTGCAACTGTTTTATGCAGGATTTGTTGATGCAAGTAAAGAAATACTAGAATAAATATTTTATAATTAGCAATTGTGGTTGCAAATTTTAAGGGTATGTTTTCCAGGAGGTAACTATTGTGGCCAAAATCCAAAAAAATCTTAGTGACACTGATATGTTTAAAGGCTGGCATGAACAACCAACTTTTGAGACCGAAATTGATGATGAGCCTGTTCGGCTGTCGGTCAAGCCGGCAAAGAAAGATTCAGCAGCAGACATTAACAGCGCCTACTTTACACCGGAGCTCCAAGAGTCGGTAGGCAAAGCGCTGCTTGAGCTCAAGCTCAATCTTTACAAGCAAGGAATTGTGGATTATCAAATAAAGGTTTCTTGCCAGGGCAATCAGGTAATGTTAACAGCAGTACCGGCTAAAGTTAAAACTAAGCCGGAATCAAGTGGAAACCGGCCGGTACACCGCGGTGGTAAGTAAAAAGGATAGGTTTTTGCCTATCCTTTTTACTTACTAGTCGTGTTCCAGTGGCAGTGGTTCATGGGTGAGATCAAACAATGCTGCAGTAAATTCGGCAATATGTTCTTTTTCTTCGTTCATTAGGTGACAGAATAATCGTTGTACAGCAGGTGTTTCAGCAGCTTCCATGTATCGCTGATATTTATTAGTAGCCTGGAGTTCATCATTGAGGGCTTTGGTCAAAAGAACTACGGTCGGCATCTCCTTGCGATTTGGTGGGTCAATCTGGATATCGTCGGCTTCGCTTTCTTTGAGGATGGCTGCCTTGGTTTTCGGTTTAAATAATGGCCGGGTCATTAATAGCATATCAAGACCCACGTCGCTGAGCATTTGAGCCTGTACGGGGTCTAAACGGGAAATTTCCCGCATAATTTCTACATAATGCTCCATCTCGTCTTCAGCTACATCCAGAAACAGCCGGGGCAAACAGGAAGCTCGTGCGGCTTCCAGGTAAAAGGCAATAGCATTACGCTCGTCGGCGGCAGCATCCCGTAGCAGCAATAAATCCGGATGATTGGGGCAAACTTCTGTAGAACATTCCAGGTCGGCTGTTGCAAGAATTTTAGGTTTAGACGATTTTTTATAAGCACGGAACAAAGCCATACTATATGCACCTCCCAATAATCTTATATATTCTATGCGGGAGGAAATTAGAAGTTAATTTTGGCAGGATATTAAGCAGTGGTGTCAAATAGTAGTTTGAATATCTTTAAAGAAGAGGCAGATGCAGGGGGTTAAAATGCTAACAATAGGTACAACAGGTAAATACGTAAAGTATCTGGTAGTTGCAGCTGTGCTGCTGCCGTTAATTTTTATTGCTGAAGTTGCTTATGTAGAAAGGCAACATACCCAAGACAGTAGTCAAGTACAGCTTGACAAGCTTATAAACCGTAGAGTTGAGGCTGAAAATGCCTGGCTGTCAAGTCAAGCAGCTTATGTGAGAGGTATTGCAAAACTAAGTGCACTTACTGTTGATGAGCCGGAGATTGTGAATAACGAATTTCGCAGTTTTCTTACTACTGAGTTTAGGCTCCTTGGTTATGCGGGGAATGATGGGAAAGTTAAGGTTGATACCAGTGGCGGTAGTGGTCGCGATATCACTAACCGAAGCTATTTTGAGGAAGCGATTGCCGGGCGGGAATTTACAGGTCAGGTATCAGGTGCTGACTGGCAACTGGACGGAGATGTTATCGTAGTAGCTGTGCCTGTTATTGCCAGTGGAACGGTAATCGGTGTCATTTATGGCGTTATTCCCCAGGAGACCATTACGCCAGTGGTCGAGAAGCTGGTACCTGCTGGCGATGGTGAGCAGCAGGAGATTGGCCGCTGGTTGGCATGGCTGGGGGGAGTGTACTTCTTAGGAGTCATACCACTATTGCTGTTGGTCTACTTGCTGCATCACCACAAGCCGGTTGCCAGCAATAAACATTCAATAGTTAAAGCGCCTGTTAATAGGCCAAGACCGTCGTTTGCCGGGGACCAAGAACCGGCTACAATAGGAAAAAAGTTTGCAGATGCAACAGCTGTGGAGACTCCGGAAGCCATTGCCGTCCGAAAAATAACGGAGATAATTGCTGCTGACATGGCTGAGCCGATATCTGCTGCGACAGAAAAGCCTGTAGAGGCTACAACGTTAGAAACTGCTGCTGTCATAAAAATAGCCGAGTTAAATGCTGCGGAAATGGTTGAGGCGACACCGGCGGCGATGATTGACAGAGTGCGGGCGGTCGCCGCCTACAAAGGAACAGGAATAGAGTCCGCAACTAAAGAACCAGTACCAGATCTTATGCCAAATTTGCCTGCTACTGATGATCTAACAGGCTTATACACCCAAGCTGCATTTGAGAAAAAAATAGCTGCCCAACAAGGGCAGCCTGATAGTGCGATCATTGTACTTAGTATTGACGGGATGAAGGTAATTAATGATTTTTTAGGCAACCTGGCAGGTGATAAGCTTATTAACGTGGCTGCTGACATTCTCAAAACAGTTGCCGGTCCTGCCTGTACAGCCGCCCGTATCGACGGTGACCGTTTTGCTGCGTTGCTTACAGATGTTTCGTCAGATGTGGTTGAGGATTTCAAAAAAGATATCAACTACTATATTGATCTTCATAATTTACGTCAACCGGAGTTGCCACTGAGTATAACCACCGGCGTTGCTGCGGCCAAACGGGGGGAAAGCCTTACGTCAGTCTGGGAGAGGGCTGACCGTGATATGGAAAATCGCAAAGCCATTAACCGGGTCGAGGCCCGCAAATTTATTATGATGTCAATTAAACGACAGCGCCAAAAACTTTGAGTAGTATTATTTTGGCATATAATTATATCTCATAAAATGCAACAATTTCCTTGTTTGCGGTTTCCTAAAAACAGGCCAATTTGTAGATACTATTATTTAAGCAGGCAATAACCAAGCTATGATTTTTGTCTCAGACTCAAGGATTGTTGAAAAGTATGGTTAACGTAGGCCGTGGTAAACGGCCGCAAGTAAAAGGAGGGAAAAATATGGCCTATAAAATTAGTTCCGAATGCGTCAAATGCGGTGCCTGCGCGCCGGATTGCCCGGTGGATGCTATTTCAGAAGGCGATGATCAGTTTAAGATTGATCCAGATATTTGCATTGACTGTGGTGCGTGTCAAGACACTTGTCCGGTAGGCGCCATTAGTCCAGGTGAGTAGTAGTTTTGCCTGATGTGATAAAAGTCCAGCTTGCGAGCTGGGCTTTTTCATACATAAAGAAAGTATAAGTTTTTTGAACCGCAGAGACACAGAGTACGCAGAGGGAATGTCTCGATATACATCTTCCCTCTGCGCTCTCTGTGTACTCTGCGGTTAGATCCGTATCCTCAAGGGCGCGATAGCGCTTTTATAATATATAATAACTATAAGTAAGTCTTAGAGCAACTTGGTTATCGGATAAATGTGGGTGAGATGCTTTGGGAATGTGAGAGGAGAGATTTACGTGTCAGAGTTGGAATATTTGAGAAATATACCGATTTTTGAGGAATTGCCGCCAAATGATTTGGCTGCCATAGCTGATGTGACTATTGAGCGGCGCTACAAGAAAAATATGATAATATTTATGGAAGGTGAGCCAGGTGAAGGCTTTCACTATATTAAAAGCGGTAAGGTCAAGATTGTCCAGATTTCGCAGGATGGCAGAGAACATATTATTAATATTCTGGGACCAGGGGAGGTTTTTGCTGAAGTATTGCTATTTAACCACGGCTTCTATCCGGCTACTTCAGTTGCTATCGAGGATTCTGTTATTGGCATGATAAAAAATAATGACCTGGAAAACGTAGTGACCAAAAATAGCCGTATTGCACTGCATATTATCCAGGTGATGAGCAAAAAACTAATTCATGCGCAAGGAAAGATAAAAACCCTGGCGCTGTCAGATACTCTTTCCCGTACGGCCCAAATTCTTGTTCGCTTATCTCAGCAGTATGGTCAGCCGGTTGCTGGTGGTGTTCAGATTGCTGTTGACATGACGCGCCAGGATTTAGCTAATTTGGTGGGAACAACCCGTGAGACTGTGAGCCGGGTACTGAGTTCTATGAAAAAAGACAAAATTATTGACTTTGCTGAACAGCAGATTATTATTTTGGATAAAAAAAGGCTTGATCGTTATCAGGAAAGATAATGCTTGTAAATGACAAGGGAGATAAGGAGAGTCTTACGGAAGAATGCCCTTGTGAAAAATACACTTGACTTACAGTTTCACACACGGTATAATCATTTCAACGTAATATTCAACATGATGAACAGGAAGCCAAATGCAAGGTGTTCAGAGAGACGGCGGTTGGTGCGAGCCGGTCCACCGAACAGAAAGGTTCCGCCTGGGAGTGACTGGTGAAGAATCAGAATGGGATCCGCCCAATACAGCGGCTAAAGTTGGCCGAAAGGCAACATGGGTGGCAACGCGGGAATAGTTCTCGTCCCTGGAGGGATGGAGAACTTTTTTATTTTCCCTTATGGTACACCTATATTGTTTCCACGGTCTAAGCTGGGTGGCAACGCGGGTTAAAAAGCTCGCCCCAATATTCATGGGGTGAGTTTTTTATCTAACTAATGCAACATCAAGGTCCCAAGGGCAGAGTATAAAAATGGAGGTAAGATTATGAAAGTATTAGTTTCTGAACAGATTGCACAAAAGGGTATTGAAAAACTTACGCAAGAAGGTGTGAACGTTGATGTAAAGGCAAACCTCTCGCGGCAGGAACTTTTGCAAGTTATTGGTGAATATGACGGTCTTATTGTTAGAAGCAATACCAAAGTCAATGAAGAATTATATCAACACGCTCCCAGGTTAAAAGTAGTGGGACGTGCGGGTAATGGTGTCGATAATATTGAAATGGAGGGAGCTACCAAACGCGGTATTGTCGTTGTTAATACCCCTGAATCAAATGTTGTGTCGGCGGCCGAACTTACTATTGGTCTGATATTTGCAACTTGCCGCAACATTCCGCAGCTCCATAACCGCCTTAAAGAGCGGGTGTGGGATCGTGCCGGTCTGAAAGGTATGGAGCTTCAGGGTAAAACAGTAGGTATTGTAGGCCTGGGGCGGATCGGCTCTCTGGTCGCAACGCGAATGAAGTCGTTTGGAATGAATATTATTGCCTATGACCCGTATATCAGTGATGCCCGCTTTAAAAAATATGGTGTAGAGAAGAAAGAAAAACTGCAAGAACTGATGGCGCAGAGCGATATTCTTACTGTGCATACTCCTAAAACGGAAGAGACATATGGTATAATTGGCAAAGAACAATTTAAAGCCGCCAAAAAAGGGCTGACTGTTATCAATTGTGCCCGGGCCGGAATTGTGAACGAGGAAGCGCTCATCGAAGCTATGAAAGAAAAAATCGTCAAACGGGCCGGAATTGATGTGTTAGAGGGAGAACCTCACGCCACTTCCCCGCTGCTCGATCTTGACAATGTCATTGTAACGCCTCATGCTGGCGCTGACACGGTGGAGGCTCAGGATAATGTTGGCATTACTGTGGCGCAAGAGGTAATCTCCGCACTGCGGGGAGAAATCGTGCCCAATGCTGTCAATCTTCCTACCTTGCCGATGCAGGAATTTGATACAATAAAAGCGTATTTAAAATTGGGTGAGACCCTGGGCAAGATGTACTATCAGTTGGAAAAAGAAGCCATTGAAAAAGTGGAGATTTTGTATCGGGGAGAAGTAGCGGCCCTGGAAACTTCGGTTATCACTCTTGCCATATTGAAAGGTCTGTTTGAGCCGGTACTAAAAGAACGGATAAATTATGTAAATGCCAATGTCATTGCGGACAGCCGGGGCGTCATTGTAACCGAAAGCAAAGAATCTGCCGTGAAAAATTACCTGACATTGATTACGCTTAAGGTTATATCCAAAGATAAAGAGTTTACTATTAGTGGCACCACCTTTGGTATAGGAGAGCTGCGAATTGTTGAAATCAATGGTTTCGAATTTGATGTTAATCCCACCCCCTATATGGTGGTGGCCGAAAACCATGATAAACCAGGTGTTGTCGGACAAATGGGAACCTTATTGGGGGTTGCCAAGGTCAATATTGCCACAATGCAGCTTGGCCGCAAGCTTACAGATCAACAAGCCATGATGGTGCTGGCTGTTGATTCAGTGGTTTCCAAAGAGACGCTGGATTTCCTCGGTGGTGTGGAAGGTATTTTGCGAGTGCGTTTTGTAAAAATATAGCAACATTACCAGACGGAATGTCGGCACTGGATTTATAGTTTAATAACAAGACAGCCGTACCGAAAGGTACGGCTGTCTTGTGAAAAAAGGAGGTATTCACGTGAGTCAATTAGTATATCCTCAGTCTGTTGAGGAACTGCAGCACGTGTTACGGACGGCATCTGATACGGGAAGCCTGCTATATGTATACAGGCAAGGTAAGCCGGACGGAATAACCATCGACTTGTCAAAACTAGACGAAATTTTAGAAATTGATGCAGCTAACCTTGTTGCAACTGTCAGACCAGGTGTCAAATTAGGCATACTGGCCGGCAGGTTAGCCGCGCAAGGTTTGCGTTTTTTGCCTGCTGACACCCCATTTTATCAGGATAAAACAGTGGGACAATTATTTTATGAAGGCTGTGCTAACCTATCCAGCCTAAAGTACGGGAGTGCCAAGCATTTCCTGATGGGATCAGAGGTTGTGTTGCCGACAGGTGACTTATTGAAAACAGGTGGAAAAACCGTCAAGAATGTTACTGGTTATGATTCCACCCGTTTTTTTAATGCCCCATATACCGATTATGGTATAACGGCTACGTTTCTATTGAAACTGCTGCCCTTACCTGAGACGCGTAAAGGTATGTCGCTTACCTTTGCCGGAGTGGAAGAAATGCTGGGTTTTGTCAAAAACCTGAAGGAAAGTCAAATGGTTCCTGCCTACTTGCTGTGGGTTGACCGCAAGGTGCAAACTATATTTCAAAATGATCTGCAAGGGCAGCTTGTGATGCTGGAGTTTGATGGCGTGCAGGAAGACGTAGAAGAACAACAGCATAGGGCAATACTTCTTAGCAAGAAGTATCACGGGACAATCCGGGAATCCTATGAGGGAGTCGGGCAAATGCCGGCCAAGTGGGGCGAGCTCTATCGCTCTTCAGACAAGTATGTGTTAACAGATGAATACAAACTGGTTTTTAGCCGGCAGGCAGAATTTATTAAAGCATTTTACGATATAACTAACAGCAGTGGTGTTCAAGCCGGTATGTTTGGTCAGGTGTCGGAAGGCAAGCTCAATATTGCTTTGGCAGCGGCTCGGCCAGACAGCGCTTTTATTGAGGCAGTTGTCACAGCGGTTAAACACTCTGGCGGTATCTCTACCGGCAAATATGACCGTCTTACCGGCAAGGGCCCAAGCGGTATCCTGGCAGAACTTGAACAACAGGCAAAAATTGCATTTGACCCAAAACAGATATTAAATCGCCTGATGTTACAGGAGGTTCAATAAATGGAGCACAAGTACGAAGAATGGCAACAACAACTGGTTAAGTGTATTCGCTGCGGCACGTGCCGCTCTGTCTGTCCGGTATTTCAAGTCGCAGATAATGAAAATACCACGGCCAGAGGCAAGGTTAAACTATTAGAAGCTGTTAGTGAAGGGAAACTGACGCTAACTACGGAACTACAAGCCCGAATGTCCAAATGCTTACTATGTAAGGCGTGTGCTGCAGGCTGTCCGTCAGGTGTTAAAACAGACGAACTATTCTTAAGCGCCAGGAGAGTGTTGGCTGCTCAAAATGGTCTGCCGCTGGCGAAAAAACTGGCATTTTCCGGTCTGACCTACCGCCGGCTATTTGATCTGGGACTCAAAATGGGTTCGTTGTTCCAGGGTATTGTCTTTAAAGACGCTCCTGATGGCCGGGGCAAGTTGGCACGGATTCCTTTGCCTGGTGCCGGACTTGGACAGCGGCGAATCATTCCCCCTTTAGCTGCTACGCCGTTACGAAGCCGGTTGCCGGAAATCAATAAGGTAGCTTCACCTAAGGCCAGGGTGGCGTTTTATACAGGCTGTATGCTTAATTATGTCTATCCCGACGCAGGTGAAGCCATTGTCAAAATTCTTAAGGCTCATGATGTCGAGGTGATTATTCCTGCTAAACAAAGCTGCTGCGGTACACCCGCCTTTACCTCTGGCGACTATCGGGTTGGACGGTATTTGGCCGAAGAAAATGTTAAGTTGCTAGCTGCCGGAAAATATGATAGTATCATCACCGGATGTGCGTCCTGTGGTGCGGCTTTAAAGCACGAGTATGGTGCGATAATTGAAGATCCAAAAGTAAAACAATTATGGGAAGAACTGTCGAAGAAAATAAAAGATATAACAGAGTTTGTTGTTTCTAGAGGAATCAAGCAGGATTTACGGGAGGTAAGAGCTAAAATTACTTACCATGACCCTTGTCATCTTGTTAGAGGTATGGGGGTATCAAAGGAACCGCGGCAGTTACTGCAGGCTATACCAGGTGTACACTATGCAGAAATGAAGGATGCTGCCAAATGCTGTGGTGCAGGTGGTACTTTCAGTATGGCGCACTATGATGTTTCCCGTACTATCAATGATTGGAAATTAGATAACGCTGAAGAGACCGGGGCCACAATTCTGGCAACTGGTTGTTCGGCATGTCGAATGCATATTGCTGACGGCTTAGGTCAGCGGGGCAGCCACATGAAAGTAGTGCATACTGCCGAAATTATTGCTAAGGCTTATGGCCTGGATTAGGAGGCGAGAGGGATGCAGCAACAAGTGATTATTGAGCTAAAACGTTTGGTTGGCGCTCAATATGTTATGGATCAACTGGAAGATCGAATCTGTTACTCATTTGACGCCACCTTCCGGGACTTTCCCCCTGACGTAGTCGTTAAACCAGGTAACGTGGCCGAAATTGCAGCTATTGTCAAGTTAGCCGGGCGATATAATGTGCCGATAACGGCCAGAGGAGCAGCCACCGGTTTATCTGGTGGGGCAGTTCCGGTAAAGGGTGGAATTAGTCTTGTTCTAACCCGGCTTAACAAGATTATTGATATTGATACGGAAAACCGGGTGGCGATAGTTGAGACCGGGGTGATTACCCAGGATTTTGTAAATGCCGTAACCCAGGCCGGTCTCTTTTATCCACCTGATCCTGCCAGTGCTAAGACCTCAACCATCGGTGGTAATATTGCTGAATGCGCCGGCGGACCCCGCGGGGTTAAGTATGGTATTACCCGGGACTATGTATTGGGGATGGAAGTAGTCTTGCCTGACGGCAGTGTAGTCGAATTAGGCAATAAATTTGACAGTGAGATGGCCGGTCCGGACTGGGGAATGTTGTTTGTTGGTTCGGAAGGAACTTTGGGTATTATTACTAAAATTTATTTGAAGCTTATTGATAAACCAAGTACCAAACAAACTCTGCTGGCTGTTTTCACCAGCCTGGATGATGCTGCCCGCACAGTAAGCGAGATGATTGTCTCAGGGACGATACCAACTACACTGGAGATTATGGATAACCTGACAATTCGCGCGGTAGAAGATTATCTTAAGGTTGGGCTGCCGGTGAGTGCGGAAGCCATTCTCTTAATTGAAGTTGATGGTAGTGCGAAGGCCATCGTCAAACAGGCTGAACATGTCATTAAGGTGTGCCGACAATGTGGCGCGACCGAGATCCAGACTGCTTCCACGCCGGAAGAAATTGATAAATTGTGGCAGGCCCGTCGGGCCATTTCTCCAGCCTGCGGCAAGTTAAATCCGACGAAAATTTCCGAAGATGCCACTGTGCCGCGAAGCCAGATTCCGGCCATGGTTCGTCGTCTGCGAGAGATAGCCCAGAAATACAACTTGAAGATGGTTATTTTTGGTCATGCCGGTGACGGTAATCTTCATCCCAATATTTTAAGCAATAAGCATGACTACGAAGAAATGGAGCGGGTAGAACAAGCTGTAGCGGAGTTGTTCAAAGTTGCTTTAGAACTTGGCGGCACACTGTCAGGCGAACATGGTATTGGTTATATGAAAGCCCCATTCTTACAATGGGAGACAGGGGAAACAGGGTTCGCGGCTGGCAAAACCATCAAAAAAGTTATTGACCCGCAAGGGTTATTAAATCCTGGCAAGCTATTTAATGCCTAATTGCGTTGGTCAGAAATTATTATATTGGAGGAACCAAAATGCTAAAAACTGTGCCCAAATATTGTAAAGGTTGTGGAATATGTGTTGAGCTATGCCCTAAAAAGGTATTAAAGCTTGATGAACTTGGCAAGATTGTCGTTAGCACACCTGACGATTGTGTTGCTTGTGGGCAGTGTCAACTCAGATGCCCTGATTATGCTATCTATCTAATTACAGATAAATAACTGATAACGAACGGAGGAATGTACTTATGGCAAAAGCATTACTTATGCAGGGAAATAGTGCTTGTGCAGAAGGCGCGCTTGCCGCCGGAGCCAGGTTTTTTGCCGGCTATCCGATAACACCATCTACTGAGGTGGCCGAGTTGTTGGCCAAACGATTACCGCAGGTTGGTGGTACCTTTATCCAGATGGAAGACGAAATTGCCGGTATGGCAGCCACTATTGGCGCCGCCTTAACCGGAGTTAAGTCACTAACGGCCACTAGTGGCCCGGGATTTTCTTTAAAACAAGAATTAATCGGCTATGCATCAATGGCTGAGGTTCCTTGTGTCATTGTCAATGTGCAGCGGGTCGGCCCCAGTACTGGTCAGCCGACTTCACCGGCCCAGGCCGACATCATGCAGGCTCGCTGGGGGTCACACGGCGACCGGGGTGTTATTGCGCTCAGTCCGTCCAGTGTGCCGGAATGCTACACGCTGACAGTAGAAGCATTTAATCTTGCCGAGCAATACCGTACACCAGTGGTACTGCTGCTTGATGAAATTGTAGGCCATATGCGGGAAAAAATTGAGATTCCCGATCAAGCCAGTCTGAAAATTGTTAACCGTAAAAAACCGACCTTGCCGCCAGGCGAGTTTCTTCCCTACAAACCAGAGGCTGACGGTGTACCACCGATGCCGGCCTATGGTGACGGTTACCGCTTCCATGTTACGGGATTGGCCCATGATTATACCGGTTTCCCCAGTGGCGCCAACAGCACTTCTCATGAACTGATTGCCAGACTACATACAAAAATTACTGATCACGTTGATGATATTGTTACTTTTGAAGAAGAATGCCTTGAGGATGCCGAGATTGCTGTGATTGCTTTCGGCGGCACTGCCCGTACAGCCTATGCTGCCATTGAAATGGCGCGTCAACAGGGGATTAAGGCAGGCCTGTTCCGGCCGATTACCATCTGGCCGTCGCCGGAAAAACAATTTAAAGCATTGGCAAAACAGGCTAAAACCATTATTGTGGCCGAACTTAACTATGGACAGTATGTTGGAGAAGTAGAGCGGATTGTTGCTGGACAAGCCAAGGTTGTATCGTTAGCTAAATGGAATAACGAACCAATTACACCGGCTGAAATGTTAACAGCCATTAAAGAGGCCAAATAAGGAGGAAACAACCATGGAAGAATTATTGAAAAAATATTATCGTCCCAAGCTGCCGCATATGTGGTGTCCTGGCTGCGGCAATGGTATTGTAACAGCCGCCATTGTCAAGGCAATTGATAAGCTTGGGCTTGATCAGGATAAAACAACTATCGTTTCAGGTATCGGCTGTTCATCACGGGCACCCGGTTATCTGCACTTTGATACGCTGCACACCGCTCATGGCCGGGCGCTGCCATTTGCTACCGGGATTAAGCTGGCTAAACCTGATCACAAAGTTATCGTTATCAGCGGCGATGGCGATGCAACTGCTATTGGCGGCAACCATTTTATTCATGCTGCCAGACGGAATATCGATATTACGCTTATTGTATATAATAACAATATCTATGGCATGACTGGCGGACAATATTCACCATTAACGCCCCATATGGCTAAAGCTACCACGGCACCGTATGGTAATGTCGACCGGGCCTTTGATTTAGCTCAACTGGCCAAAGGCGCAGGCGCTACTTTTGTCGCCAGGTCAACCACTTATCACGCCAAACAGCTGTCCGAGCTTGTTGCCAAGGCCATCTTACATGAAGGCTTTTCGGTTGTAGAAGCGATGACGGGCTGCCCAATTTCTTTTGGCAGACAAAACAAACTGGCAAAACCTACCGCTCTCCTAGCTTGGCAGCGTGACAATACGATTTCCGTAGAAGCTGCCGCTAAGCTTCCACCTGAACAAGTGGCCGGAAAAATCCTTATTGGCCTGTTGCATGAGGAAGCTGCTCCTGAATATGTTACTGAATATGCCAAGGTCATCAAACAGGCGATGGGAGGGGGGCGTTAATATGATGGAAATCAGATTAAGCGGCTCAGGCGGGCAAGGCTTAATTCTTGCCGGCATCATCCTTGCCGAGGCAGCCATTGATGAAGGTAAAGAAGCGATACAGTCCCAGTCTTATGGGCCGGAAGCCCGTGGTGGTTCTAGTAAGTCCGAGGTTATCATCAGTGATAAACGCATCCATTATCCAAAAGTAACCAAACCCGATCTGCTGCTGGCCATGACCCAGGAAGCACTGAATAAGTATGGTGCAGATTTACAGGACGAAGGATTGCTCATTGTAGATAGCACGCTTGTCAGGGAAGTACCGCAGCGGTTTAGCAATGTCCATACAGTTCCCATTACCCAATTAGCGAAAGAGACATGTGGCCGGGAACTGTTCGCCAATATTATTGCCTTAGGAACAATCGCCAAACTTACGAGCGTTGTCAGTCTTGAGGCTATGGAAAAAGCCGTGCTCGCCCGCGTTCCTAAAGGTACTGAGGAAATGAACAAACAGGCATTGCAAATTGGTTATCAGGCAGTATAAGTGAACAACAACCTCTGGCAGCTAAGAGCCAGAGGTTGTTGTCTATTAAAAATAGTCTTTGAGCACAGATGGTTATTGTGATACAACAACATCTTCGAATGTATAATGTATACATTCGAAGATGTTGTTTACATGCGCAAGAAAAAGTTATATAGTAAAGACATGAAAAATTATAAACTCAATAATCAGATAAAAACATCATATCGTACGCTACCTGGTATGATTACCAATATTCTTCGCGAATCCATTCTATCTGGGGAACTTAGCGGAGGAGTTCAGCTCAAGCAGGAGGAATTAGCTACAAAATTTAACGTAAGCATGAGTGCCCTGCGGGAAGCATTGAAAAGCCTGGAAGCAGAGGGATTGGTGAGCTTTTATCCTAACCGCGGGGCGGTGGTTAGTGAATTATCCGCGGATGAAGCTAAGGAGATATTTGACATACGGCTTTTTTTAGAATTAGGGGCACTCGAGTTGGCTACTCCTAATTTGACTGATGTAGATTTAGCTGAGGCGCACGAAATTTTAAAAAAAGCAGATGAAGAAACTCAGAGTGAACACTGGGGTGAACTAAATTGGCAGTTTCACGAAACTTTGTATCGGCCCGCAAATAGGCCAAAACTACTTACGTTAATTCAAAATATGCATAACAATGTTGAACGTTATATGCGCTTATACTTATCAGCGATGCACTATCAGACAAAATCGCAAGAAGAGCATCACGCATTACTAAATGCTTGCACTAAAGGCGATATCAAAGGTGCTCAAAAATTATTACGCAAACATATGGCTGATGCGAGTGTTAATTTAATTGAATACTTAAGTTAATCGGTTAACTTGGTATTTTTTTAATTATTATTTTCGATTTTCGAAAATCGAAAATAATAATTAGCACTAGTATATTTTTGAGAAGTGTATCCAAATTTAAGGAGGGACAAATATATGTCGAGTAAACGAATTGAAGGTTTTAAGAAGTCGTATATAGATGCCAAGCCGTCTATCAGTGTTCATCGGGCAGTGGCTTTTACGACATCATACAAAAATACTGAAGGTGAATCAGTTATTATACGGCGAGCGAAAGCATTTCAAGCTGTATGTAAAAGTATTCCAGTAACCATTTTTGATAATGAACTTATTGTTGGGGTCGTCGGCGAATTTCTGAAGGCGGGTGTTGTTTGTCCTGAATATTCCTGGAAATGGGTTGAAGAGGAAATGGACTCGTTTGAAAGTCGGGATCAGGACCCCTATCGCATTGATGCGGAGGCAAAAGATACATTGCGTAAAGAAATTTTTCCTTACTGGAAAGGCAAGTCGCTGGAGGAAACTTTTCTATCTCGCCTTAATAAAGAAACGGCGAAAATTTTGATTGATACCGGAATTATTGACAATGATTCCAAGTGGAGAAACGCAGTTGGCGAAATTACTGCTGATTATCAAGATATCGTTTTCAAAAAAGGGTTTGAGGGACTCAAAGAAGAGGCACTCAAGCATTTGGCAAGTTTGGAACCGATTACTGCTGAAGCAATAGAAAAGATTGATTTTTACAACGCTGCCATTATGGTCTGTGATGGAATTGTCACTCTGGCCCATCGCTATTCGGATAAAGCAATGGAAATGGCACAAACGGAAAAGGATGCTTGTCGGAAAGAAGAATTGCTTGAAATTTCAAGAATTTGCCGGAAAGTGCCGGAACATCCCCCGGAAAATTTTTACGAAGCTTTGCAGACCGTATGGTTTACTCAACTGGGCTCAGTATTGTCTGAAAACTCCCTGGCATTAAATCTGGGCAGGTTCGATCAATATATGTATCCATATTACTCCAATGATATAAAAGCAGGTACTATTACTAAAGATGAAGCTCAAGAACTGATTGAGGCACTTTGGATTAAGCTTTCTGAATGGGTATGGGCTATTTCAAGTAACACGGCTAAATTTTTTGCTGGGTATAATGCATTCCAAAATTTGACCGTAGGTGGCAGAACAAGAGATGGTCGGGATGCAACAAATGATCTTTCTTATATGTGTCTGAAAGCAACTGAAAACGTAAAAACACATCAGCCAGGGTTGAGTGTGCGAATTCATCCTGATAGTCCGGATGAATTTCTATTAGCAGTGTGTAAACTGATTCGTGTCGGGACAGGGTTTCCAGCAGTACACAACGACAAGGTTGGTTCCCAAATGCTGTTGGCGGAGGGACTATCACCTGAAGATGCGCGGGACTGGAGTAACTGCGGCTGTGTAGTACCGCATTTTAGAAAAATAGGCCAGTGGACGTCAGCAGTTAATATTAATTTGGCCGCTGCCCTTGAATACGCATTGAATGGCGGCAAAAGCCGCATTACAGGAGAAAATATGGGACTCCAGGAAGTCTCCGCTTCTGAGTTAAAGAGCTATGAAGAAGTAAAAGCAGCCTTTTATAAACAACTTGCTTACCTGATAAAGCATTCTGCTATCGGCTCAGTTACTCTTCAGCAGGTTCATGCCGAAATGGTGCCTAGACCATATATTTCTATGCTGGTAGATGGCTGTATGGAGAAGGGAAAGGACCTTAGTAAAGGAGGTGCTAAATACAATCTTTCGCCAGTCTTTACCGGAATTGGGGTGGCTGACTCGGCCAACTCTTTGGCGGCGATTAAGAAACTAGTATTTGAGGACAAAAAATATACAGTAGAAGAGATTGACAGAGCGTTAGCTGCCGACTGGGAAGGTTACGAAGAAATAAGAAAAGCAGTACTTGCTTGTCCGAAGTATGGCAATGATGATGACTATGTTGACTCAATTGCTGTAGAAATAACTGACTTTTATTATAGAGAAGTACATTCCTATAAAGATTATTTCGGGACACCTTTTACTTCGGCATTCATGGGAATTTCCAATTATATTCCGTGTGGAAGTGTGATTGGTGCAACTCCAGACGGTAGAAAAGCAAAGACCCCATTGACTGAAGGAGTTTCACCACATGCGGGTACTGATTTGACAAGTCCTACTGCCTCGATGCGTTCTGTTGCTAAAATCAATCATGATGTACATTCTGGCGGTACATTGATGAATATGAAATTTGCTCCTGATCTATTGAAATCGGACAGAAACCTGAAAAATTTGGCATCTCTCATTAGAGCCTATTTTGCACTTGGTGCTTTTCATGTTCAATTTAACGTAATTTCCACTGAAGTATTGAGAAAAGCCCAGGAACACCCAGAAAACTACAAAGACTTGCTTGTCAGAGTAGCAGGTTATAGTACACAATTTGTCAACTTATCCCGTGAAGCTCAGAATGCGATTATTGAAAGAACTACCTATGAAACAATGTAAAGGTACTATATTTCAAATACAGCGATGGTCGATTAATGATGGCGAAGGAGTTAGAAGTACTGTTTTTCTAAAAGGCTGTCCGCTGCGATGTAAATGGTGTGCAAATCCGGAGTCTTGGAATAAAAAACCTGAAGTGTTGTTTTTTCAAGAAAAATGTGTTGGCTGTAATCGCTGTAGTTCTGTTTGTAGTACGAACGCAATTACCATAGAGAAAGCTATAAATCATTTTAATCGTGAAAAATGCTGTGGCTGTGCTAAGTGCTGTGAAGTATGCCCAACAGGTGCTCGTAAGATGATAGGGTCTACAGTAACGGTCGAAGACGTTCTAAAAGTAATCAAAAGAGATGCTATCTTTTATCGGGAGTCCGGAGGTGGAGTCACATTTTCCGGGGGAGAACCATTTGCTCAACCTGAATTTTTGCGGCAACTTGTGGTAGCTTGTAACCAACTCGGATTAGATACTGCTGTCGAAACGAGCGGTTACTTTGATTTTGAGCATATAAAAGACATCATTGAATATTTAGATTGCATTTTTGTGGATATCAAGCATATGGACGACGAGACTCATAAGAAAATGACTGGAGTCAGTAACCATACGATTTTAGAAAACATCGCACAGATATCACAGATACATCCGAATACAATTGTTCGTGTTCCGCTTATTGAAGAAGTTAACGCCAATGAGCAAAATATCAAAAGTATGTGCGAATTTCTTAAGAAAAATACGCGGGTGAAAGATGTCGAACTTCTTCCTTATCATGATTTTGGTGAGTCGAAGTACAGTGCCGTTGGAGCTCATAGTCAGACTTTCACAACTCCCAATGGTGCAAAAATTGAAGACATAAAAACAATAATATCGACCTATGGTATCCGTATTTTAGATTTTAAGTAGTTTAGTGATATCTATCAACGGTTTCCAAAAGGTGTATTTTAAAGCAAAGGTGCTTTACATGGAGAATATCGAGGAACATCTTCATTTGAAGCACCTTTTATTACTGTGCAATTAACAGAATAAATATTAACTTTCAAATATTAAAACAGGCTGTTGGTTTTTATATTGGTGCTCAATAAAGAGTTCCAATTTATATAAAAAATAATAGGAGGCAAGACAACAATGACTAACAAAAAGCAGGAAGCATTTCAGTTTGTAGATGACCATCGTGAGGAAATGGTATCACTGTGGAAGGAAGTTGTAACGATGGAGGGCGGCCCACATGAAAAAGAAGGAATTAACAAAGTTGCCGCTCGCTTTAAAAAGATTCTGGATGGCGAAGGAGCAAATTCACGTACGATCGAGTTCGAAAAAGCCGGTAGCATGCTGATTGGCGAGATTGGCGAAAATCATTCCAAGCCAGGCATAATTTTTCTGGGACATATGGATACTGCTATTGCGGCAGGTGCAATCGCAGAGCGACCTTTTACCATAAAAGACGGCAAAGCTTATGGACCGGGTGTTCTCGACATGAAAGGCGGTATAGTGGCTGCTCTTTATGCTGTAAAAGCCTTGAAATCCATTGGCTATGATTCACGTCCGATTAAAGTCCTTTTGGCGGGGGATGAAGAGGTTTTACACGCCAATTCTAATGCACCGGATCTATTAATGAAGGAAGCCAAAGGCTATGGGGCGGCATTTAATATGGAAACAGGCTTTGTAGACGATGGAATTGTTGTCGGGCGTAAGGGTGTATCCCGGATTATGATGGAAGTGAAAGGTGTCGCCGCACATGCAGGAAATGATCCGGAAAACGGTCGGAGCGCAATTCTGGAAATAGCACATAAGATTATCGACGTACAAAAATTAACGGATTGGGAAAAGGGCATCACCTTTAATGTAGGCGTAATGCAAGGGGGAAAGACCTCGACTGCTATTCCCGATTATGCGAAGATTTTTATCGATGTACGCTATAAAAACCCGGATAACTTACCTGAATTTATTAAACAGCTCGAAGACGTTGGCAACAAAACCTACATTGAAGGTACGACCACCACGGTGACCTTTATGGACGGTATGAAGCCGATGAAAACAACGGACGGAGTTAAACAGTTATTTGAAGTAGTGAAAAAAGCATATGAAGAAAACGGTTTTGGAACGCCGTATGCGAAGATGGTGGGCGGTGCTTCCGATTCGGCCTATACGGTTTTGGCAGGGGTGCCGACGGTATGTGCTATGGGAGTAAAAGGCGGCCGCAATCACAGTCCGGAGGAATATGCCATTGTCGAAAGCCTGTTTGAAAGAGCCAAACTGTTGATTGCCTGCGTACTTAATTTAGACAACATTTAGTTATCTAAATTTGGGATCTAGAGTAATTATTTTTGTTAGTGTAGTAGATATTTTAATTTAAGGAGGAGAGCACATGACAGAGCAAAATCAGGAAAAGTACAAAGTTACCTGGAAGGGCTGGTTAGCATTAATCATTTTGATTATTTCTTTTTCCGGGGTGTTTGCGAAGGTTGATGGTCCTTTGAGAGCGCTGGATTTTCAGGTGCTTACGGGAAGCTTCGGGAAAGTATCTGAAGGGGTAATCTTTACTGGCAAAGGAGGTGTCGGGGCACGAGATGGGTTCATGTTTGCTTTGACGCTTTTCCCGACGCTGATGTTTGCACTGGGATGTATTCAAGTAGCCGAGTCGCTTGGCGCTTTGCGGGCGGCTGAAATATTATTTCGCCCTATTTTACGGCCTTTCATGGGGATTCCGGGTGCTAGCGGGCTGGCCTTTGTCAGCAGCTTCACCAGTTCTGATGTGGCGGCGGTAATGACTAAGGGATTAGTGGAAGACAAGATGATGACGGAAGAAGAACGAGCAGTATTTGTCGCCTACCAGTATGCCGGGTCCGCCCCGGTTACCAATACCTTCGGCACTGGAGCCGCCTTGCTGCCAATCAGCGTTTTGCCGGTGGGTATTATTATTGGGCTGATCTTTATTGTTAAAGTCATGGGTGCTAATTTGTTCCGCTTGTATCTAAAATGGCATGCGTCCAAAAACAAAGTAGAAGGGGGTGAAGCAAATGGCTAATGAGAATTCCGCAGGAATGGATTTGCAGAAAGTTAAACCCAGTATAGTTGAAGAATTTGTGGCGGGAGCTAAAAAAGGTTTTTATATTGGCGCAGAAATGATTGCTCCGGCCATGGTTTTGGCGTATGTACTCATTCAGTTTTTAGATATCACCGGGTTAATGAAGATTGTAGGTAACATACTTGAACCAGTAATGGCAGTATTCGGTCTGCCGGGGGAGGCTGTGTTTGCTCTGGTTGCTGCCTTCTTTGCCAAGGCCGCAGGCTGTGCTACCGCGGCTACCTTATATTCTAAAGGCGTTATTACTGCTACCCAGGCGACTATCTTGTTTCCAGCGTGTGTAACTATGGGAACGTTGATTGGTCACTTTGTGCGTATTGTAATTGTCTCAAACGTCAATAGAAAATGGCATGCGCTGCTAATATGTGTTCCACTTGTAGATGCTGCGGTTGTTATGTTGTTGACCAGATTGGTTTTGAATGTTATGGGATTAAACGGATAACCTCTACAGGGAGAGCTGAGGGGGGCAAGCCTGCCCCCTTAAGTGGCCCGTAATACGTACTTGATTTGGAGGAGTGACGAAGAATATGAAAAGAAAAATGAAGACTATGGATGGTAATACGGCAGCCGCATATATATCTTACGCATTTACCGATGTTGCGGCGATCTTTCCCATTACGCCGTCGTCTAATATGGCGGAAAGTGTGGATGAGTGGGCAGCTCAAGGCAAAAAGAATTTATTTGGGCAGACGGTAGAGGTTGTAGAAATGCAGTCAGAAGGCGGTGCAGCCGGAGCTGTTCATGGTTCGCTGCATGCTGGAGCATTGACTACTACTTATACAGCCTCTCAGGGGCTTCTATTGATGATTCCCAATATGTATAAAATTGCTGGTGAACTATTACCAGGCGTATTCCATGTCAGTGCGAGAGTCGTCGGCGCAAACGCCATCAGTATTTTTGGCGATCATTCTGACGTCATGGCAACAAGGCAAACCGGTTTTGCCTTGTTGGCTGAGAGCGGTGTCCAGCAAGTCATGGACTTGGCAGCTGTAGCACATTTGTCAGCGATTAAAGGTCGAGTGCCATTTCTCAACTTCTTTGATGGTTTTAGAACCTCACACGAAGTGCAAAAAATTGAAGTTTTGGAATATGAAGAATTGAATAAACTGCTAGACCGGGACGCTGTCGATATCTTTAGAAAACGGGCGCTTAATCCTGATCATCCCTTGACCAAAGGTACAGTACAAGGCATCGATGTCCACTTCCAACAAAGAGAGGTAGCCAATCGTTTTCATCAAGACATTCCGGCCATCGTTGAAGACTATATGGCCGAAATTAGCAAACTGACTGGTAGAGAATATCATCTGTTTAACTATCATGGCGCTCCTGATGCCGACAGAATGATTATTGCCATGGGCTCGATGTGTGAAGCCATTGAAGAAGTGGTAGATTATCTCAACGCTAAGGGTGAAAAAGTAGGCTTGCTGACAGTACATCTCTATCGGCCGTTTTCGCTGGAGCACTTCTTTAAATACATACCGGCAACTGTGGAAAAAATTTCTGTGCTGGATAGAACCAAAGAAATGGGATCGTTGGCTGAACCACTCTATCTGGATGTCAAAACCGCATTTTACGGCAAAGAGTGTCCGCCAGTTATTGTGGGCGGACGCTGTGGCGTTGGCGGCAAAGACGTAATTCCCAGCCATATTCACAGTGTTTTTGAAAACCTTAAAAACGACAAGCCCCAAGACAACTTTACTGTCGGCATTATCGATGATGTAAATCATACCTCCCTGCCGTTTTGCGAAGATATTGACACGACTGCAGCCGGAACAACCGCCTGCAAGTTTTGGGGGATTGGCTCAGATGGGACGGTCGGGGCCAATAAGAATACCATCAAGATTATTGGCGATCACACCGACATGTATGCCCAGGCCTATTTTGCCTATGATGCCAAAAAATCGGGTGGTGTTACCATTTCTCATTTGCGATTTGGTAAAAAAACAATAAAATCGCCATATCTCATTAATATAGCGGATTTTATCGCTTGCCACAATCAGTCTTATGTGTATAACTACAATGTTTTAGAAGGGTTGAAACAAGGTGGCAGCTTCCTGTTGAATTGCCGCTGGAGTGAAGCCGAACTAGACCAAAATCTGCCAGCTGAGATGAAACGGTATCTTGCCGCTAATTTGATTCAGATGTACATCATTGATGCCGTGAAAATTGCCCAAGAAATTGGTCTTGGCGGCAGGATTAACATGATTATGCAGTCGGCCTTTTTCAAAATTGCCGGCATTATTCCGGAAGAAGATGCTATAAAATACCTAAAAGACGCCATTCAAAAGTCCTATGGCAAAAAAGGCGAAAAAGTAGTTGCCATGAACAATGCGGCTGTAGATCAAGGGATAAACGCCATTGTGAAAGTCAATATTCCGACCTCCTGGCAAACGGCTGAGGAACAATCCGAAACCAATAGCAAAGAAGTTCCGGCCTTTATTAAAAATGTCTTAATCCCGATGAACAGGCAAGAAGGCGATAAACTGCCGGTCAGCGCCTTTATCGGTTTAGAAGACGGTTCGTATCCCGTGGGAACGGCTGCTTACGAAAAACGTGGTGTTGCGATTGATGTGCCAGAATGGGAGGCTGAGGTGTGCATCCAATGCAATCAATGTTCATTTGTTTGCCCGCATGCTGCGATCAGGCCGGTACTACTTACTGAGCAAGAAAAACAACAGGCACCTGCCGGATTGATGGCAAAACCAGTCAAAGGTCAGGACGGTTTGCATTTTACGATGGTCGTTTCGCCTTATGATTGCACTGGCTGTGGCAACTGTGCCCAGGTTTGCCCGGCAAAAGAAAAGGCGCTGGTAATGAAACCACTGGCAACCCAACTGGAGCAAGCGCCAGTATGGGAATATGCCATGACCATTGCTCCCAAAGCCAATCCGCTCAATCCCTTCACGGTTAAAGGCAGCCAGTTTGAACAACCGCTCTTAGAATTCTCCGGTGCTTGTGGCGGTTGCGGTGAAACACCGTATGCCAAACTGGTAACCCAATTATTCGGAGACCGGATGATGGTGGCCAATGCCACCGGCTGCTCCTCAGTTTGGGCTGATAGTGTTCCCTCTATGCCATATACCACCAACCATCGTGGTCATGGTCCAGCGTGGGGAAACTCCTTGTTCGAAGATAATGCCGAATATGGATTAGGTATGTTAATGGCTGGAAAGCAGCTCAGAAAACAAGTAGCCCAAGCGATTGAAAAGGCTGCTAAACTAGATTTGGGAGATGAATTTAAGGCTGCTTGTGAAACTTGGCTAGCCAATAAAGATAAGGGTGAAGGCACAAGAGAACATGCAGATAAACTGATTGTGCTGTTAGAACAAGTAAAAGGTAATGACGTATTGCTCAATGAAATCTATAACAACAGAGACTTCCTGGTTAAACGCTCCCAATGGATTTTTGGTGGTGATGGTTGGGCCTATGATATCGGGTTTGGCGGGTTAGATCATGTGCTAGCTTCCGGTGAAGATGTCAATGTGCTGGTATTTGATACAGAAGTATATTCCAATACAGGCGGCCAGTCCTCCAAAGCTACGCCAACTGCAGCCATTGCTAAATTTGCGGCTAGCGGCAAAAAGACCAAGAAGAAAGACCTTGGTATGATGGCCGTGAGCTATGGCTATGTCTATGTGGCGCAAATTGCTATGGGGGCCGATAAAAACCAAACTCTCAAAGCCATTGCCGAGGCCGAAGCGTACCCGGGCCCGTCGTTGATTATCGCCTATGCTCCTTGTATCAATCACGGGATGAAAGTGGGCATGGGTTGTAGCCAACTGGAGGCAAAACGTGCTGTTGAAAGTGGTTATTGGGCTATGTATCGTTATAATCCTGAGCTTAAGGCTGCTGGGAAGAATGCCTTCACACTGGATTCTAAAGAGCCAACCATGAACTTTAAAGAGTTTTTGCTCGGTGAAGTGCGTTATTCAGCCTTGAAACAGCAATTCCCCGATATGGCTGAGGCTTTATTTGAAAAAACCGAGCAAGATGCCAAAGAAAGATTGGAAAAGTATAGAATATTGGCTAAACAATAAGGGAGGAATCATTTTATGAAAAGCGTTGTTAATACTGATAAAGCTCCTGCGGCGATAGGACCATATTCTCAGGCAATAAAAGCAGGTAGCTTCATGTTTATTTCCGGTCAAATACCCGTTGATCCCGTCACTGGAACCGTAGTGTCCAGTGATGTTGCGGCACAGACAAAAAAGGTTTTAGATAATATTACAGCAATTTTGAAAAGCGAAAGTCTAAATTTGGGGAATGTTGTGAAGACAACAGTGTTCCTTACAGACTTGAATGATTTTCAAACAGTAAACCAAGTTTATGGAGAATATTTTTCACAGGATGCTCCGGCTAGGGGCTGTGTCCAGGTAGCTAGGTTACCTAAAGACGTTTCTGTTGAAATTGAGGCGATTGCCCATCTATAATTCTAAGGAGGAGATATTGGATAAGGTTATTGCTAACAAAATTATGGATTTTATTTTTCAAGAAACAGGATTAAGTGCGGTTATCTGTGACCATGAAGGGATAATTGTTGCAGCTAAAGATGTTTCCAGAGTGGGCAAAATTCACAGTGGATCGCAAAAGGTACTTACCGAGAAAATCGAGCATCGAATTGTAACCGCTGAAGATGAGCAACGTTCGGGTGGGACTATTAAAATGGGTGTTCATCTGCCTATTGTGTATAATAACGAGTGGGTCGGTAGCTTCGGTATAGGCGGAGACCCTATCTATTCAAAACCTATCGCGAAAATTGCTACAGGTATCATTCGATGGGAGATACAGGCGGCGGAAAACAAGGAAATGTTGCTCGATCAAGCCCAGCAAGTTAACGATTCGATCACAAATATCGCAGCTACTATCGAGGAATTGAATGCTTCTCAGGAGGACCTAGCTGCCACGATGCAGGATGTCGCGAATTTATCTGATAGCGTGTCAGCTAATGTCAATAATACCGATACTGTTATATCAACCATTCAGCAGATAGCCAGTCAGACGAATCTGCTCGGTCTGAATGCCGCTATTGAGGCCGCTAGAGTTGGTGAGCACGGCAGAGGGTTTGCTGTCGTAGCTGAAGAGGTTCGCAAGCTATCCGACCAGAGTCAGCATTCCGCCAAAGATATTAAGGCTACACTCCAGGAGTTAAAGTCGTCGATGGAAATGGTTATTAATCATACTCAGCAAACAGCGGGTATAACCAAAGAACAAGCCAAGGCGACTGAGTCTATTACCGAAAGGGTAATAACATTAAAGTATGTTGGCCAAAAACTGCTTTCCATGGCAAAAGATGAATAGAAATACGTAACATGTAATACCGAAGGCCTTTTAGTTTAAAAGGCCTTTGGTATTATCCATAATTATTCAAAGATGTAAGGGACACAGATTTTAGCTAATAGCACAAGTTGTCGTTACTTAACCGAAAAAAGTTAGGAGTGAGTACATGAATAGTCAGAAAGAGCAAGTTTTTCAATTTATTGATGAGCACCGGGATGAAATGTTAACGTTGTGGCAGGAATTTGTCAACATGGAAAGCGGGTCACAGAATAAGCCGGGAATTGATGCTGTTGCAAGCAAAATTTAGCAAGTGTTGGCAGACGAAGGGGCAGTTACTCAGATAATTGAAATGGAGCAGGCCGGAAACATGATGATCGGTGAGATTGGCGCTGATAGAAAAAAACCGAAAGTTTTATTTCTTGGTCATATGGATACAGTTTTTCCAGTGGGGACTGTTGCCAATCGTCCATTTACGATTCGAGACGGTGTTGCCTATGGGCCAGGTGTCCTCGATATGAAAGGCGGGATTGTGGCTGCACTATATGCCATGAAGGCGCTGCAGGCAGCCCAATATAGTGCACGGCCGCTGAAGATGATTTTGGCTGGTGATGAAGAGATAGCCCATGTGAAATCCAATGCAGCTGACGCAGTTATGGCAGAAGCACGGGGAGCGGCAGCTGCGTTTAACTGTGAAACAGGATTTACGGATAATGCGATCGTTGTCGGGAGAAAGGGGAGCGCTTTATTTGAAATAGAAATTAAAGGTGTTGCTGTACATGCTGGCAACGAGCCGGAAAACGGGCGGAGTGCCATTTTGGAAATAGCCCACAAAGTAATCGATATTCAGAATTTGACAAACTGGGAAACAGGTACAACGTTTAATGTCGGTCTGATTCAGGGTGGAACAGTTCCCAACGCAGTACCAGGTCAGGCGAAAATCGTCGTGGATGTTCGGTATCTTGAGCCGGCATTATTGCCGGAGATCCGCCGACAAGTGCAGGAAGTTGCCGCTAAAACCTATGTCCAGGGAACGACTACCACGGTTGCAGAGATTCCGGGTATTGCCCCGATGAAAAGAACGACGGGTGTTGATGAACTTTTTTCCATCGTCCAAAAAACCTATGAGGAAATGGAGCTGGGGACTCCGTATGCAAAATTGGTCGGCGGCGGGTCAGATTCGGCGTACAGTGTAATGGCCGGCGTACCCACTGTTTGCGCCATGGGGGTTAAAGGCGGCAGAAACCATAGCCCGGAAGAATTTGCCCTTGTGGAAAGCTTGTTTGAGCGGGCCAAACTACTTGGCGCATGTATAATCAATTTGGATGCTGAATAAGAAAGTACCAATATGATTAGGTGGGTTACTAAAATTGCTGGGATTGTTGGTGATTTTGCGATGGGAGCAGCACAGACGCCACATCTATTAGCGGAAGCGTTGTCCTGGCACTGCCGGTTTATGGAAACTGGAACAATGTAGTTGCTGCTGGCAAGTTAAGGTGCCATTTCTATGAAGAATATACAAAAAAGCCTGTGCTGAAAAGTACAGGCTTGTCCAGATAGAAAGGTTAATTTTCCCTGGATTGAACGACGAAGGTTTCTGCCGGCGTCCTAAAGGACTTGGCATAAGCCAAGGCTTATCTTATATTGTCCATTATTTCAGTAGTTTTTTAAAGTTTAGTTTCAACCTGAAAATGACAAACTAGATATAGTTATTGTGGTAACAATGCTGTGATGAGAATCACAGCAAACTGTGACATATGCCAACGAATGTCAGTCATTTTTATAATACAATAGTTTCAAGTAATAAATGCGAATAGCTGGTTAAAAAAGAGCAAAAAAAATAAATTGAGGAGGTGGCAGTATGCTACCCAAAGGAGCAAACCTGCAAAAAATTCGAGAGGGAAACCGTACATATGCGATAACCCCGCATCTTCCTGGCGGTTTTATCAAACCTGAGGTTATGCAAAAATACGTCGATGTTACCAAAAAATATGGTGGGACAATGAAATTGACTTCTGCCCAGCGGATTATGATAACCGGGCTTAAAGCTGAGAATATTGAAAGTATATGGGAGGATCTGGGGATGCAGCCGGCCTTAGGCTTTGCCAATTGTGTGCGCAGTGTCAAAATTTGCCCAGGCAATGTTTTTTGTAAACGTGGCAAGCAAGACAGCATTAAGCTGGGCTTAGAACTTGACAAACGGTATATCAAAAAAGAAATGCCCAGCCGGATTAAACTAGGAGTATCAGGCTGTCTAAACTCTTGCTCCGAGTCGTTCGTCAAAGATGTCGGTGTCATTGGCACCGATGCAGGCTGGGATATCTACGTCGGCGGCAGCGCGGGTTCACATCCCCGTTTGGCCGATAAGCTCATTGAAAGCCTGGATTATGAGGATACTTTGCGGATTATTGACATAGTTATGCGTTACTATCAGAAACATGCGGACATTGAACGCATTGGCCAGTTCATTGAACGTATCGGCCTGGAAAAATTCAAAACCGATGTGCTGGCAGAATTTTATGGTGAAAAAAGTACTGCTATTGAGCCTAAGGTGTCACAGTCTGCAGCGGGAGAAAAAATTGTACCACTACCTGGTGGTCTGACAGAAGGAAACTTGGTATTTGGCGATCAGATTACCGGTGACAGTGTTATTAGTGACATTATCCGGGTATATCCACAGACAATTCCTGTATTCCGGTCTTTCGGCATGGGTTGTCTTGGTTGCCCATCCTCAGCTGGTGAACCTGTTACGCAAGCCGCCGAAATCCATGGTATCAACATGACTGAGCTGTTGACCGCCCTTAACAAAGTAGTTCCAGCCAATAACTAGTCAGAATACAAGGAGGAACATAGCATGAGCGCCTTTTTAGCGCCGGTCCATTACTGGTTATATAATAAAATCCGCGGTGTTATTGAACGTGAGCAATTTATCTTCAAGGGGGCAGAAAACCTTTGCGGCGGTACGGCAGAAGAAGCCCGTTCGCAGGCTTGGCAAAGCTATGGTGAGCCCTTGCCTGAAACAGATTTGCAAGAACAGATTGACCACAGCAATATTCATGGCTGGCTGCAGCGGCAGATTAATGTGGCCGAAAGCCGGGAAGCCGTCTTTATCCAGGCGCTGGTAGATAATTGTGGTGATACCGCCATTGAGGTAGCGCAAACAGCCTTCCGTGAGCATGGGGTCCACGCGGCCCGGCATGCTGATGCTCAGGGTAAATACGAAACCTCTACTGCGCCCGGCATTTATAAGGCGATTAACGATTATTATCTCAATGGTATGCCTTGTGATCAGGCAGATGTTATTTTAGACAGCACTGCCGACAAGCTGGTGTGGGAGAATGCGGGTTGTCTGCAGGAACCCAACTGGAAACGGACCGGGGCTGACAGTAAAATCATGAAAAAGCTCTATAATGAATGGCTGGCTGCCTTTGTTAATATTCTTAATCCTGGATTTGCCTTTAACCAAACTACGGACATCCAAGCTGGGGATAAAAGTAACAGGTACGAAATTGTCCGGGTATAGCGAGACTCAGGGATCACTGACCAATATGAGTAAAGTAACAAAGCCACGAAATTCGTGGCTTTGTTGTTATTTTTGTGCTTTTAGAAAACAAACAAAATCAACAAAGACAAAAACAATTGTTTTTATATTATTGTTTATGTTGATTTTAATTAATTGTTGATATAATATGATGTTAAAAGAAAATTATGGTTAATTGACGTGACATGTGGATGGTGGTTGATAGAAAAATGATTATGAACAAAGGAAGGGGAACTGATTTGTGAACATCAACGAATTTGATCAAATATGGCGGCATGAAAATGAATTTTTCACCATGGAGAATTCTCAGGAATTTTGGGATTCAGCGGCAAGTAATTTTAACCATCGTGTTAACGACAATAATAACACCATATATAACACGAAGGCAGACGAGCTGCTGGACTTTTTGGAACAGCGCAACATTTTAAATGCTGAAACCAAAGTGCTCGATATTGGTTGCGGTCCGGGAAGATATTCCAGTGAGTTCGCCAAAAGGGCCAATCACATAACAGCAATTGATATTTCTTCAAAAATGATTCAGTTTGCAAAACAAAATACGGCCGGCGAGTACCTAGATCGTGCTTATTATGAAACTGCAGACTGGAAAGTCTTTGATCTTTCTGCCAGGGGCTGGCAAAAAAAATACGATTTGGTGTTCGCGTCGATGACCCCGGGAATTAGCAGCAGCGATACTTTGCTTAAAATGTGTGAGGCAAGCAAGGGCTATTGCTTTATGAGCGGATGCATTGATAGGAAAGATGAAGTAGCCGACCAGCTATACCGCGCTATTAGCGGCAAAGAGCCGATGCGCCGGGGAAAAAACTTATATTATGCCTTAAATATTCTATTTCTCTCCGGTTATTACCCTGAGATCATATATCATGATACCGAGATAGAACAGGTGTTGACGATGGAACAAGCAATAAAATCATATAGTGCGATGTTAAAAATGAGAAAACAAACAAGTCCTGATATGACTAATCGGATTACCAGTTATCTTGAGAGCATTGCGGTCAATGGCTTAATCACCGAGAAATGGCGGGCTAAAGTAGCGTGGATTTTATGGAAAGTGTAAAAATTTAAGAGCCTATCTTTGATAAGAGTAGGCTCGTTAGAGGATCATCCTGCAACTATCTGTATTGGCTTACATGAGTTTCCAACATTTTAGCACCGGCATTGAGACGTTCTAATACAGCCGATATCTCTTGGGTGGTGGCGGCTTGTTCCTGGCTGATTGCCCCAGCTGCTTCTATCGAAGTATTAAGCTCAGCAACAGCTTGGGTCATTTCCTGTAAATTGCGCTGGATATTCT
The DNA here is from genome assembly GCF_057319775.1 of Sporomusa sp. 246TCP1. Classification (NCBI taxonomy): domain Bacteria; kingdom Bacillati; phylum Bacillota; class Negativicutes; order Selenomonadales; family Sporomusaceae; genus Sporomusa; species Sporomusa sp. 246TCP1. Next base: position 5,436,046 of record NZ_CM170492.1, read on the forward strand.
TTGTGGCTTCCTGGGATTGGTCGGCAAGCTTTCTGACTTCTTCGGCAACAACGGCAAAGCCCCGGCCGTGTTCACCGGCCCGGGCAGCTTCAATGGCTGCATTTAAGCCTAACAAGTTAGTTTGCGCTGCAATATTTTTTATGAATTGCAAAATTTCTGTAGAATGTTTATTTTTTTCTGCCAAATCGCTGGATAAATGGAATAGACGTTGCCCGGAGGCTGCAAGTTCACTGGCACTGCCTGCAATTTGATGAACGCTGTCAGCTGCCTGGGCGGTTGCGCTAACGATTTCCTCTACATTTTTAATCAAATTAAGGCTATGATTAAAATCAATGCCTGAACTTAATGTTCCAATAATTTCTTTATTTATCCCATAAATCGGCGTAAAAATTGTTTTTATTGGACGCCCGTAGACTTCCGGGGGGATATCCGCATAAGTATTAGCACCGGTACGGATACACTCTTCCACGGTTTGTATTCCTTGAATAGGTTTGCCTGTAGGAAGGTCTAGTTCAAATTTTTTGGCACGATAATAACCGAGATATTTTTTTAAATCAGTAAGTCCAACAGCCATGTCTTCTCTAACTATTTGATTTAGGTATGGGAGAACCAGTTTAAAGGCAGCTAAAATGGCCTCATTGGTTACGGGTTGATCCTCATGTTGCATAATTAACTCTCCTCGCCAATTTAATAGTTATTGTTTCGATAATTCGTCATTTTTTTAGGATATCCTTTTAAAAAAAGTAGCTTTTTTGACAAGACAAGGGGAGCAAGATAAAGAGCAGCTAATTAAAGTCAAGCCTTTAAAACAAAAAGTAGAAATTGAATAAAGTAAAAATAAAATAAACTTAATGTACAATATTAAGTTTATTTTTTAAGTTGATTTTTGTTTTGTATTGTTTTAATATGAGAAGGAGAAATATTTGTAAATATACCAAATATTTAACTGTTTAGGTAGTAAAAAACATTGAAAACATATTAGGGGTGTTAGTCATTGCTCAAACTTTGTAAATTGTTTTTAATCAGTTTGGCGTTTTTGGTTTCCCTAACGACAATGTGCTTTGCCAATACTATTGATACTCCTCAGTTAGCTTCTGAACAAATAGCGGCTAAAAAAATTTCAGTTGTCGTCTTTGCTTCTCGTAGCATACGTAATGACACTAAAACTATGAATACTCTAACCGCCAACATGGAGAAACTGTTTGATCCACATAAATACAATATAGAAATATTTGGGAAAGGACAGCAATCTTCAGCGTTTGTAGAGTTTACCGAAAGATTTCTTTCCAATCAAAAACCATTTATAAAAAAAGAAGATTGTTTTCAATATGCGAAAGATACTGACTCTGATTATGTAATATCTATTTTGATATATCCGATAGATGCGAGAGGATACGTAAGTAGATTTTCAATTTCTAGGGATTATAAAATGCAAGCTGATATAAAAGGCTTAGATGTTAAAAATAATAAATATATGTATAATCAAACTTTTATTTCGAAAAAATTGGATAGTCTCCGTCCCAGTACAGAAAGTGTTCTGAAAAATATGAGAGATGGATTATTATTACCGGAAGAATTGAAAAAATGATAACAAATACCTCCAACACTACTGGGAACAAGTAGGTCAATGGCTGCAAAACTTAATACCAATCGGTATAGGTGCTCTGAGGGGCTTAATAGAAGTCCAGTGTAAGACTGCCACTGTAATGGAGAGCAAGCCTGAGAAATGCCACTGGGAGGAAAGTCCCGGGAAGGTTCAGGCAAGCGATGAACCAGAGCCGGCAGAACTGCCTAAATGACAATCACCGCTAGACTCGCGAAGAGAAAACACGGGGACAGGGGAAATGTTTTAATTATTCAACTATTAACGTATAAACGGTGTCCCTGTCCCCATGTTTTCCCCCGAAGTAAGATAAAGATGGGGGTGAATGAATGCCAAGAATAGCAAGAAAAAAGAGTAAAAGTGGAATCTACCATATAATTGTGCGAGGAATAAACCGTCAGACAATCTTTGAAGATGAAGAAGATTGCAACCAATTACTTGAGGTACTACAACAATATAAAGAAAAAAGCGGATATGAGGTTTACGCATACTGTTTGATGGGAAATCATGTACACTTGTTGATGAAGATAGGAATAGAGCCATTAGAACAAGTAATGCGCCGGATATGTGGGAGCTATGTGTATTGGTATAATAATAAATATCAAAGAATAGGCAATTTATTTCAAGACCGTTTTAAGAGTGAACCAGTAGAAGATGATCAATACTTTCAAATCGTACTAAGATATATTCATCAAAATCCAGTAAAAGCGGGAGTAGTAAAGCATGTTGAAGAATATAAATGGAGTAGCTTTCACGAATATGTAAATCAAGCAAATTTGGTAAATATAAATGTGCTGTTTGGGATGATAAACGACGATAAAGAAATAATGATAGACAAATTTATAGAATATATCAATGAAATAAGCGAAGATGAATGTTTAGATATTGATAATGAGGTCAGGCAGAAAATTATGGACGAAGAAGCCAAAATAATAATAAAAACGGTATGTAATTTAAAAACTGCAATGGATTTGCAGCGGCTGGATAGTCACACAAGAAATACGTACTTAAGAATTCTTAAGCAGCAGCATAACCTATCAATTCGACAAATTGAAAGACTCACGGGAATTAATAGAGGCATTGTTTTAAAAGCATGAGGGCGGTGTCGACAACCCCGTCCCCTGGACACTTCCATAAGGTGGTGCCCCGGCACCCCCCGTACCTCCCGTAACCTCCCGGCCTTTGCCGGAAAAAGCGTTCCGTAGGAGAAAAGCCGGGCGGTATTCCGTTAAAAAATCCGTACTGTTTGAGCGTAGCGAGTTTACGGATTTTAGGAATATCGCCCGGCTTTTCAGCTTTTGGAGGCTTAGGGCATAGACCTTTTTTTACTTTTGGGGCAATGCCAAAAGTAAAACCCCCTTGCTTGAAGGGATAACACGGGGTCAGGGGGGATGTTTTAATTATTCAACTATTAGTGTAGAAACTGTGTCCCTGTCCCCATGTTTTTGGAGATGGTACTCTAATAGGGAATAGATCAAAAGACTAGGTCCTTTGATTACACATTAACAAAAAAGCCAGAATAGTAGACTGCTATTCTGGGCTTTTTTTACTCTGTACTTTTCGCTGTCAAGGTTTTAGACTTGCTCCGCCGCCAGGAATGAACTGGCAGGGCAATGCCAAGGAATGGGTTGATAAAGCCGAACAGGCCGGTTGGAAAGTGATGCGCGATCCATCGTAGCCGGCAGTTGGAGCAATACTAGTGCGGTCAAATGACTTTATTTTGTCGGCTACATTTTGCCGGAAAGATTGCAGTGAAGAAAGCTCAATACTACCAGGATAATTGGCTGATGAACAAGATAAATAAGCAGCGACTGGCGGCCCAGCCGGCTTAGGGTGTGTATTGCGGGAAAAACGAGAACTAGCCTTTGGGATAAGCAAGGCTGATTTTCATTTTTTATTAGTGTCGGTGCGGAAATTTTGTCTAGTGAAAAATCATTGTTGCAGTGAAATACTTTTTCTATCAAAAATAGAAGAAAATTATTTGATAAATTAACACTATTTTCGATAAACAAAGCTAAATATTTAGCTAAAATTAACTTCTAAACTGCATCTAAATCGGTTATAATAAACATAGAACATAAAGAACGCCCCTGTGACCAGCAGGGACGTTCGGAGAATACCGGAGGTTAACGGAACACTTCGCGGATAATCTGATAAATTATCCACAAAGCGCCGTTTGAAACCGTTAGTTTAATCCACTTGGTTTCAAAACGCATCGGAATCACCTCCCGTATTCTGTTTTGGAGCAGGCTGCAATCCTGCTCCTTAAATATTATAGCAGAGTTACATTGTATTTTGTTCTAAAATGGGCCTACCTATAAGGAGAAAAATGTCATCGACCTGCAATTGCGCAGAAATGCCGGGAGATCGGCGACAATTAATATTATAAGGGGGTTTTCACACGGTCTGATGGTGGTTTTGTCTGTTAACGTCACCCCCTAAGATAGTGTCGCCACCCCTTGCCTTAAAAAAATTGTGCCCCCATAAGGTGGTGCCCCGGCCCCCCGTACCTCCCGTAACCTCCCGGCCTTTGCCGGAAAAAGCGTTCCGTAGGAGAAAAGCCGGGCGGTATTCCGTTAAAAAATCCGTACTGTTTGAGCGTAGCGAGTTTACGGATTTTAGGAATATCGCCCGGCTTTTCAGCTTTTGGAGGCTTGGGGCCTAGACTTTTTGTTACTTTTGGGGCAATGCCAAAAGTAAAACCCCCTTGCTTGAAGGGATAACACGGGGACAGGGGGGATGTTTTAATTATTCAACTATTAACGTAGAAACGGTGTCCCTGTCCCCATGTTTTGCCCGAAACGGTGTCCCTGTCCCCATGTTTTGCCCCTAACAGCGTTTGGATTGGTATTGTCCGGGAAGTAGCAAATGGGCAAATCCAGGTGGAGTTCATGGGGAACAAGAACACATCGGAAATCTACAAGATGACCTTTACAGAACTGAGTAAGAAAAATTTTGTCGGCTACATTTTACCGGAAAGATTGCAGTGAAGAAAGCTCAATACCACCAGGATAATCGGCTGATGCACAAGATAAATAAGCAGCGACTGGCGGCCCAGCCAGCTTAGGGTGCAGATTGGGACGCAGGTGGCGGCTGATGGCCACAAGGGTTGTTTGGCAGGATACAGTAGCTTGCCTGCCGCCATACCATAGAATACTACGCCCAACCAGGGCAGTAGTGGATAGTAGTCTAGTGAGGCAAAGCCGGTGGGGGTGATGCCAAGTGGCAGCAGCCAGGTTGTTGTTGTCGTTAGACTGGCAATCCAGTTGCTCGTGATAAGTAAGGTAGTGCCTGCCAGTGTCAGCAGCAGAGCAGATTGCTTGGCTAACCAGGGGGCGGTAAGCATACCAAATCCCAACAGGTGTAATATCCCAAACTGGATATACATCGCTGGATTAAAGAAATACGTTACTATTGTAATAAGCATACCTGTGCCGAACACAGTAAGACCACGACGTATTGGCCGGCGACTGAGAGTATTGCTTATTCCGGATACCAGCATAAATAGAATAGCCGCAGCCTTGCCCTGGTAGTACCAAAAACCATTTAGATAGTCAAGTGGCCAGTTGTAAAAGCAGGCTAAGTCAAAAACTATATGAAATGATATCATTAACAGGAGAGCAATTCCCCGTAAACAATCTAGTTCAGTGATGCGGGCAGTTTGTGGCAATGGCGGCAGCCTCCTTCAAGCGGTAGCTTATCATACCCTAACAATAGATGACAATTGAATTGTCGTCAAGCAGTGGCTGTTGGGTGAGTTAATTTACTTAAGAATGAAAATTTACGATAGATACACGACATACTATAATAATGGGTATTGATCATGGGAAAAAGGATTTCATGAGTTGGCAGGAATACCTGCTTGCGAAGGGAATATACTAAGTTAGAAATACTTTGAATTTTGGCCAGCGGTTTTGCAGGTAGGATGGTGTCGGCATGAAAGAACTATATATAATATTACTTTCTGTTTTTATTGGTGCTGTGGGACAGGTTGGCTTAAAATACGGTGCTATGCGAATTCCTGATACCGGTTCCTTATGGGAAAAAGCGATAGCTGCCTGGCCGCTTATCGCGGGTTTGGCACTTTATGGTGTGAGTACATTGCTCTGGATTTATGCGCTCCGTACAGTGGAACTGAGTTACGCGTACCCACTGATTAGCCTTGGTTATATATTGGTATTTATTGCTTCTTATTTTATTTTTCATGAGTCAATCAGTCTGCTTAGGCTGGGTGGACTTGTGCTTATAGTAAGCGGCATAATATTGGTAGCTAAGTCGTAATAGCGAACGAATTAACTGAATATTAACATTTTTTTACAATTAGTTAACAAATGTCGGGGTTTTATGCTATAATCAGATCATATCCGACGAATTGAGGAGGCTAAGTATGGGATTTGGCTTAAAACCGCGTGAAGAAAAATTTTACGGGTATCTCTTAGAAAACACTCAACTGATTCGCGATGCGGCTGAAGTACTACAGGTGGCTTTAAATCGAGAAGGTGATTTACCTGAATTAATGATTCAGATAGATGAGCTTGAGAAAAGTGCTGATGTCAATACTGCCAAAATTATCGGCTTGTTACATAAGACTTTTATTACACCACTTGATCGGGAGGACATTTATGCTATTGCCCACAAACTGGATGATGTGATTGACTGTATCCAGGGTGTTATTGAACGTATGGAGTTATATAATGCGGGCACTGCATCAGAAGGCGCCAGAGAACTGGGGTCACTCATTGTCAAAGCGTCTAAACAAATTGACAAGTCATTTTCCTATTTGCCTGAAATCAAAAAGCAGCGGGAAAAAGTTGAAGAACGCTGTGCCAAGATTATTGAGTATGAGATCCTGGGTGACAAGCTGTATCGTCAGGAAATGGCTAAGTTGTTTCGGGAAGTCACTGACCCTATTGAGATCATCAAGTGGAAAGAAATTTTGCTTCAATTAGAAGAAACCCTGGATATTTCCGAGGATATCGCGAATTTGTTAAAGGGAGTCATTGTAAAATATGCCTGATTTGACGTTACTCTACGTCGTCGTATTTTTTGCCTTGGCATTTGATTATATCAACGGTTTTCATGATACGGCCAACGCTATTGCCACCTCGGTATCGACCCGGGCATTGGAACCGCAATATGCCGTCATGTTGGCGGCAGTTCTCAACTTTGCCGGGGCGCTCTATAGTACTGGTGTAGCTAAAACCATTGGTGGCGATCTGGTGAAATCGGCCTCGATGGTTAATCAGCAGGTTATAATTTCGGCACTGTTTGGGGCTATTGTCTGGAACTTGATTACTTGGTGGTTTGGTATTCCCAGCAGCTCCTCTCATGCGCTTGTAGGGGGCGTTCTAGGGGCGGTAACCGTAGGGGCAGGATTTGAAGCCATTAACGTCTATGGCGTTGAAAAAATTGTACTGTCGCTAGTAGTATCACCATTGCTTGCTATGGCCGGTGGTTATGTTATTATGATTGCCATGATGTGGATTTTTCGCAGGCAGGAGCCGGGAAAACTAAATACCGGATTTAAAAAAATGCAGCTTTTATCTGCCAGTATGATGTCATTTTCGCATGGTTCGAATGATGCGCAAAAGGCTATGGGCATTATTACGCTGGCGCTTTTAAGTTCTGGACAGATACCGACATTGGAGGTTCCCTTATGGGTGAAATTTTCCTGTGCGACTGCAATGGCTTGTGGTACGGCTGTTGGCGGCTGGAAAATCATTAAGACAATGGGGGGCAGGATATTTAAGCTTGAGCCGATTACCGGTTTTGCTGCTGATTTGAACTCATCACTTGTTATTTTTGCGGCTACTAATCTTCACCTGCCGGTAAGTACTACCCATGTGGTGTCTGGTTCAATTATGGGAGTAGGCTCCTCTAAACGCTTGACGGCGGTACGGTGGGGTGTGGCGCAGCAAATGCTGTTTGCCTGGGTTTTAACCATTCCGTTCAGCGCGATAACCAGTGGACTGATGTATAAATTTTTATCTTTATTCATGCATATCTAAACTTTAAATTATAAGTTGCAAAAGCAGCTCAGCGTAAGCGGGGCTGCTTTTTTCCCTACAGCAAAGGTTTGCTTTCTTAAAGTAGGATAAGCATTCATAGAATGCATAACTTTCTTACAACTTGCCATTCAATTACCAACTCATTATAATGATAATAATATCCTGTTCAATACTAATAATATTCCAGGTTAGGAGTGGGTTTTCCTATTCTTTGCCTGTATTTTTAAGGAGGTATTGCCTTGGAAACTGTTCGTCGTATATTTGTCGAGAAAAAACCGGGTTTTGCCGTTGAGGCCGAAGGAATATATTCTGATTTAAAACACCATCTGGGGATAACTGGGTTGACTGAAGTGCGTGTTTTGCACCGGTATGACATTAGTGGGATAAGCGAAGCTGAATTCAACGCTTCCCTGCGTACTATTTTTTCTGAACCACCTGTGGATGTTGTTTATCTTGAGCAATTTGTTGTGCCTGCCGGGGCAAAAGTGTTTGCGATGGAATATTTGCCAGGCCAATATGACCAACGGGCCGATTGGGCGGCTCAGTCTGTTCAGATACTTACTCAGAAAGAACGTCCGGAGATTCGTACAGCCAAGGTGCTGGTGTTAGAGGGGCAGCTTTCAGAAACAGACCTTACTAAAATCAAGGAATACTGTATTAACCCAGTTGAGGCCAGAGAAGCTTTATTGCAAAAACCGGCATCATTGCTGGTGCCGGCTACTATGCCGGAGGATGTGGCTGTATTAGATGGTTTTACCAACCTGCCTCAGGCGGCATTGACTCAGTTTTTACAGGAGCGGGGTCTGGCAATGAGTCTGGAGGATTTGGTTTTCTGTCAGGCTTATTTTCGTGATGCGGAAAAGCGTGATCCGACAATTACCGAAATAAAAGTCATTGATACCTATTGGTCAGATCATTGCCGCCATACCACCTTTCACACCAAGATTGGACAAGTTGAAATTGAAGCAGGTCATTATAGTCAGCCTATTACCAAGGCCTGGGAAGAATACCGCAAAGCCAGGAATTACGTTTATGGGGAAAAAGCGGCTCAACGTGATATCAATTTGATGGATATTGCCACAACTGCTATGAAAGAATTAAAAAAGCAGGGGCGCTTAACAGATCTGGATGAATCAGAAGAAATTAATGCCTGTAGTATTGTTGTGCAGGCAGATATTGATGGGCAGGCAGAAGACTGGCTGGTTATGTTTAAAAATGAAACACATAATCACCCAACAGAGATCGAACCCTTCGGAGGGGCGGCTACTTGTCTGGGTGGGTGTATTCGGGATCCTTTGTCAGGCCGCGCCTATGCCTACCAGGCGATGCGCGTTACCGGCAGCGCCGATCCGCGTGTGTCACTGGAATGTACGCTGCCAGGTAAGTTGTCACAGCGTAAGATTACTACCAGTGCGGCGGCTGGCTATAGCTCCTATGGTAATCAAATTGGTTTGGCAACAGGTCAAGTGGCCGAAATTTATCATGAAGGATATGTCGCTAAACGCATGGAAATCGGTGCTGTTATGGCGGCTGTTCCCAAACACCAGGTTGTTCGTGAAGCACCAGAGCCTGGCGATATTGTCCTATTAGTTGGCGGTCGTACCGGACGCGACGGTTGTGGCGGTGCTACCGGCTCCTCCAAAGCCCATACGGAAGTATCGCTGGAGACTTGTGGCGCGGAAGTCCAGAAGGGTAACCCGCCGACAGAACGTAAAATCCAGCGGTTATTCCGTCATAGTGCGGTTAGCACGATGATTAAACGCTGCAATGATTTTGGTGCCGGCGGTGTGTCTGTGGCCATTGGGGAACTTACCGATGGTCTGGAAATTAACTTGGATGCTGTTCCCAAAAAATATGAGGGGCTTGACGGGACAGAACTTGCTATCTCGGAGTCGCAGGAGCGGATGGCAGTAGTGGTTGCCGCTGACAATGCGCAAAAATTTATTGAATATGCTGATGCCGAGAATCTGGAGGCTACTCTGGTTGCTGAGGTATCTGATGATAATCGTCTGACTATGTTGTGGCGCGGTAAGGCAATTGTCAGCCTGAGCCGTGATTTTTTAAACACCAATGGGGCCAAGCAGCATACAAACGTACGGGTGACTGCGCCGGTTAGTAATAGTTATTTTGCCGGTACACCTATCGGGGGTGATGTAACTGCGCAAAATAGTAAAGACGTGTGGCTGAAGACTCTGCAAAATATCAATGTTGGTAGTCAAAAGGGCTTGGCGGAGCGCTTTGACAGCAGCATTGGTGCAGGTACTGTCTTAATGCCGTTTGGCGGCAAACACCAGGCTACCCCTGCCGAAGGCATGGTAGCTAAATTGCCTGTGGTATCAGGCAATACTACCACTGGGACAATCATGACCTATGGTTTTAATCCCCATCTTTCAACCTGGAGTCCGTTTCATGGTGCTGTCTATGCTATTGTGGAGGCTGTAGCCAAGGTGGTGGCCTTAGGTGGTAATTTCCGGACCGTGCGGCTGACCTTGCAGGAGTATTTTGAAAAACTGGGACAAGACAACATCAAATGGGGTAAGCCTTTTAGCGCTTTGTTAGGTGCATTTTACGCTCAGCAACAGCTGGGTATACCGGCAATTGGCGGTAAGGACAGTATGTCAGGCTCTTTTAATGAGCTTACTGTGCCGCCGACGCTGGTAGCGTTTGCGGTAACTCCGGTTGATATTAGGCAAGTAATCTCGCAGGAATTTAAACAAGCCGGCAGCCAGGTGGCCGTTATCCGCATCAGGCGGGACAAAGAGGATTTACCTGATTTTACTGCTTTAGCAGCCACCTACGACAAAGTGAGGGAGCTTGCCCAAACCGGTAAAATAAGTTCAGCTTATACGATTAAAGCAGGCGGTATTGCTGAGGCCGTCAGCAAAATGGCTTTTGGGAATCGCATTGGGATTGAATTTGTGAAACAAATTGCTGTCCAGGATCTGTTTACTCCCGACTATGGTTCACTGGTTCTCGAGCTGCCTGCCGGACTGGATCTTATCCAGGCATTCGGCAATATAGAATATCAGTTACTTGGCCAGACAACGCAAAGCCCGGTTATTAACATTAATGGAGTTACGATCACTTTGGAGGAAGCGTTTGCCGCCTGGGAACAGCCGTTGGAGAAGGTATTTCCTACCCGTCCGGAGCTTATTAGCGGTCAACCGCTAAGCTTTGCTGCTTATACGGAAAGAAACAAGCGGCGGCCAAGGGCAGCTATCGCTAAGCCACGGGTGCTTATTCCGGTATTTCCCGGAACCAATTGTGAATATGATACTATCAAGGTTTTTGAGCAGGCTGGAGCCATTGCCGAATCACTAGTTATTCGTAACCTTTCCGGCACTCATATTGAAGAATCGATTACGGCACTTGCCAGGGGTATTGCCGGTGCCCAGATTATCATGCTGCCAGGCGGTTTCAGCGCCGGCGACGAGCCTGATGGTTCAGGCAAATTTATCGCCACCATGTTTCGCAATCCCCGGGTAAAAGAAGCGGTTGCTGAATTGTTGCAACGCCGGGACGGCCTGATGCTTGGCATTTGCAACGGTTTCCAGGCGCTTATTAAATTAGGGTTGGTTCCTTATGGCGAAATTCAGGACTTAACTGAGCATAGTCCGACGCTGACTTTTAATAAAATTGGTCGTCATATTTCCTGTATGGTCAATACTAAGGTAGTATCTACTTTGTCACCATGGCTAAGTAATGTTGAGGCTGGTGAGATATTTGCTATTCCTGCCTCGCATGGCGAGGGACGCTTTTATGCCACTGCTGAGGAAATTGCACAGTTGGCAGCTAATGGCCAAATTGCTACTCAATATGTTGATTCTGATGGTCTTGCTACCTATGACGCTAGTTTTAATCCCAATGGATCCTTTCACGCTATTGAGTCAATCACCAGCCCGGATGGGCGGATACTTGGGAAAATGGCTCATTCTGAGCGTATTGGCGACCATGTTGCCATCAATATTCCAGGCAGCAAAGATCAGCGGCTGTTTAGCGCCGGCGTCAATTATTTTAAATAGCAGCAGGGGGGGAAACCTATATGTATAATGTCACTCATATTGGGATAGTAGTTAAAGATATGGATAAATCCCTGAAGTTTTACACCACTGTTTTAGGATGTGCGTTAGAGGAGAGTTACAAGGACGAACGTATTCACCTGGCATTTATCAAAGCAGGTCAGCAAACAATTGAGCTTATTCAATATCAGGAAGATAGTGTAAAGGTACGTGGTGCGGGCATTGTTGATCATATTGCCTTTGCGGTTACTGATATTGCTGCCGAAATGGACAAGCTCCGGCAGCATAATGTGACGTTATTATTTGATCATCCCAAGATGGTTAACGGCAAAAAGATTCTATTTTTTACCGGGCCTGATGGTGAACGATTGGAATTTGTACAAATTCTGTAGTGAGTGAACTCGTTTCAGCATAGCTGAAACATTGGGGATTTAGGTGGAGAGTCTACTCCACCTGAATTAATGCCGCCTGTTGAGGCGGGAGTCTTGACTCGCTTACTAAGATAAAAAGGAACGGTTCTTGTTTGGGCTGGTGTAGGAATCCAGCAGACAAGAACCGTTCTTCATCGTCCCAATAGAAAGTATAGCTTTTGTTGGGACTGGATACAGGCAATAGCGACTGTTGCTGTCGTCGAAAGCTTGGCGCAAACAAGGTTTTTTTTATCCACCGTTAGGCCCGACCGATGCCAGGGGGATGTTTGGGCGCGTTTTCAGCAATTGGACATTTTTCTAAGCCGCATTCATCGCTATAATCGCAGTCAATTTCTTCGATTTGGTAATGCGGTACAGCTTGGTTTGGGATATAGGTTTCTCGGTAAATGGCAATAATGCTGTGGCGTTTTTTTAGATGAGGACAATCACCAGATAATAGAGTGGGTGCGCGTTTGCTCATACTATCACCTCCGTCTTTGGTTGCGTCTTGCTTGTAACTAGCATATAATAGAGAGTATTAATTAAAAACAATATGCACATATTTCTGCTTAAATTAGCAGTATTGAACATATTTGGGGGGTCTTAGTATCAACTTCCAGAATATTACCTTGGGGCAAAAAGCTTTGTTTGATAAGTGTTTTAGTCAGCGCCGTTACGAAAATGCTCATTATAATTTTACTAATTTATATATGTGGCGCAATTTATATTCCATTAAATGGGCGGAAGTAGATGGCTGCTTGGTTATTAAGGCTGGTCGCGGCGAGAAACAGTTTATGCTGCAGCCGTTTGGCCCTGATGCAGGGATAGAGAGAATCCTTGCGGAGATGGCAAACTATTGTACAGAGCATAACCAGATTTTTAGACTATCGGGGATAGAAAAATTTATGGTGGACATCCTCGAAAAATGGCGGCCAGGGAAGTTTGCTATTACCGCTGACCGGGACAATTACGATTATGTTTATAATAGCAAGGATTTGATTGAATTAAAAGGCCGTAAATATCATAGTAAGAAAAATCATGTTAATAGTTTTCTCCGCAATTACAGTAACTATCAGTATATACCGCTAACGTCCGAGTGGATGCCGCGTTGTGTTGAAACCCAAATGGAGTGGTGTAGAAAAAAGGGCTGTGATGATGATGCGATGCTAAAAGGTGAGCGGGATGCGATTATTGAAGTGTTTACCCACTGGAACGAGCTTAAGTTGACTGGCGGCTTAATTTATATTAATGAAAAAGTGGAGGCTTTTAGCTTTGGTGAGCAACTAAACAGTGATACTGCAGTTATCCACGTCGAAAAAGCCAATCCGGATATTCGTGGAGTTTATCCGATGATTAATCAACAATTTTGTGCCAATGCCTGGCGAAAACTGTCATATATCAATCGAGAGGAGGATATGGGATTAGAGGGGTTGCGCAAAGCCAAGGAATCGTATTGTCCGGTGAAAATGGTAGAAAAATTTGTTGCTATTCTAAAATAGTAACCCAGCTATCGGGTAAACTATTGTAAGAGACCTGTGGCTGTGGGCTGCAGGTCTAAAAATTTTAGTAAACCGCTATACTTTTTGCTTGGTTGTGGTATAATCGTTAAAGGATTTTTCGTTGCTCTTATTGGCGCAAACAGATGTTTTTTTGGTACTTTTGGCTAGAGTCAATCATTTCAGTGAGGAGAAGGACGGTCAAGATGGAAATTAAAGCAATTAAAAAACTTAAACTGTATGGTTTTAATAATCTTACTAAGACACTCAGCTTTAATATGTATGATATCTGTTATGCGAAGACGCCGCAGCATCGTCATTCTTATATTGAGTATATTGATGAGGAATATAGTGCTGAACGGTTGACCAATATTCTAACAGAAGTAGCCAATATAATTGGAGCTAATATCTTAAATATTGCCAAGCAGGATTATGATCCCCAGGGCGCCAGTGTTACCATGCTGATTTCGGAAGAGCCGGTTAACCAACCGGGAGAGCCTGTAACCAGCGAGGAGTGCGGGGAATGTGAGCTAAATAATGAGCTTAACAGTGAGCCTAAGTCAGAGGCCGTTGTCTGCCACCTGGATAAAAGCCACATCACTGTTCACACCTATCCTGAAAGCCATCCGGATGAAGGGATCAGCACTTTCCGGGCAGATATTGATGTATCGACTTGCGGTCATATTTCGCCACTCAAGGCCTTGAACTTTTTGATTAATACTTTCCAGCCTGATATTACGGCCATTGATTACCGGGTGCGAGGTTTTACCCGCGATGTGAATGGCAAAAAGTATTTTATTGATCATAAAATAAATTCTATCCAAAACTATATTTCCAGCGAGAATCGGGATATATACCAAATGATTGATGTTAATGTCTATCAAGAAAACATTTTCCATACCAAAATGTTGTTAAAGGAATTTGATCTGGATAACTATTTATTTGGAACCGCCAAAAAGGAACTCATGGCTGGCGAGAAGAAAAAAATTAAACAGCGCCTTAAAAAAGAAATGGCTGAGATTTTTTATGGGAAAAATATTCCCAAAGTCAATTTGAAATTATGAGTACATTAAAATCCCCCAATTGGGGGATTTTATTTTTATGAAACTATTATTACATCCCTTGCCTGTGCGTATTTTTCACTGGATTATGGTTCTTACCATTAGCTATCTTGTTGCAACAGGACTGTATCTGCATGACCCCTGGGGGACGCTAGCTTATGGCGTAATACGCAAAACACATACTATTGCCGGTATTATACTTATTTTAAATTTATGGGGGCAGATTTACTACTATCTTGTTACCGGCAAATATACCGAGGTACTGTTTACGCCGCATGATTATCCCAACCTGCGCAGCTTTTTTCGCTATGCGTTGTTTATCACTGAGAATCACCCGAATTATGGGCGCTATAACCCGGGGCAAAAAGTACTATTTACTTGCTGGGGATTAGCTACCCTGCTAGCGGGAGCGGCTGCATTACCGTATTTCTTTCCGGAGTATGCTGCCTGGCTCAGTCGGCCGTTTGGCGGTCTTGGAGGGATTCGGATTATTTTTTACGGCATTACCATGTTTTTTTTGGCAACTATTCCGCTGCATTTGTATTTGGCGTTAACCGAAGAACCGGCCAAGCTGCAGGCGATGTTCTCAGGTTATATAAACAAAGAGCCTAAGGGCTGATAACCCTGGGGTTGACAGTGATCTTGCGTTTTGGCAGACTTTATCATTGCGGTCAATACTTGCCGGCCGGTATCCATACCCTGGGCACCGATTAATACAATAAGATCACCGGCACAGGCATGACTGAGTGCAGCTTTGAT
The DNA here is from genome assembly GCF_057319775.1 of Sporomusa sp. 246TCP1. NCBI lineage: Bacteria > Bacillati > Bacillota > Negativicutes > Selenomonadales > Sporomusaceae > Sporomusa > Sporomusa sp. 246TCP1. The sequence goes on from NZ_CM170492.1 coordinate 5,451,402, forward strand.
CGCTGCAGATAACGTGCTGGTGTGGGTATAGTCGGATTTTAGTGTATTAAGTATTGACAGAAAGGCCACCCTTTCTTCGGGGGTTACTGCATCAGGTGGACCAACCTGGTCGGCGCTGTCGGTAATAATTAATTCAAACGGTAATTTTTTACTGAGACAGGCAAGGGTTGCGGCATTAGCGGCGTTAATTGCCGGACCGCGCTGACCGCGAATGGCATTAACCACAATAAGCCGCTGATAGCGCAATGTGTTTGTTGTATCAAATACAGCTTCAATACTGCCTGGATTTAAAGCCGTATCATCAACAACCGTAAGTCCGTCAATATGGAAAATATTCATACGCCGTTCAACGCCCCGGAAATCGGCCAACGCCTGGGAAATAACTGCTGGTGTCAGGCCTTGCAGCAAGGCGGCGGCAGCAGCCAGTAGTGCATTTTCGATATTATGGCGTCCGGGAATGGCTAATGTCATAGGATATTGGCCGGCTGGTAACTGTTGGCCATTGAGTGCCACCAACGGGTTGCTGATTGTAAGGGTAAAGCTGCTGCCATAGGCTGTCAGGTGGGTAATCCTGGCCCAGATGTCGGCAGGGCTATTGACCGCAACAGAAATAAGCCTGCCGGTAAAATGGGAAGCAATAACCTGGCAGTAGGGATCGGCGATATTGATAATCAGGGGTGTTTGGGGGGGAAGCAAATCCAGAAACTTAGTTTTGGCCGCAAGATAGTTGGCAAAATTGCCATGAAAATCGAGGTGGTCGGCACATAGATTGCTAAATATGCCTGTTGAAAAACGAACATGAGTAACGCGATGCATTTCAACGCCCTGTGCGGATACTTCCATAGCGGCATGAGTAACTTTGTTGCTAAGCATTTGTGATAGATAGTGTTGAAGAGTAACCGCATCTGGTGTTGTCAGGGTACTGGGGATAATGTTTTTGCCGGTATCGACCCGGACGGTGCCAATAAGCCCGGTCTTGAAGCTATTACGGATAAAAATATGTTCAAGCAGGCAGGCAATAGTAGTTTTTCCATTAGAGCCTGTTATACCTACAAGGTTCAATTTGTGTGACGGGTTTTTATAAAAGGCCGCAGCCAGCTCAGACAGGGCCAATCTGGCGTTAGCTACAACAAGTACCGGAATGGGCAGCGGTGGCAGATGGTCCGGGCAATCGCTCACAATTACCAGTGCCCCCCGGTCGGCGGCAGCTTGGGCAAACGTATTGCCATCGACGGCGCGGCCACAGATCGCCACAAAAATATATCCTGGCTGTACTTTGTCAGAATGGCAGGTAATTCCCGTTGCTTTGCTAACCCAATTCTCAAATACCTGCATATTATTTCCTCCTTGTCGGCAAATAAGATACTCCATGGTATTCCCACTATAGGCAGGAGGTGAACGAGATAAAAAATCTTTTGCAATTTTTGTTACTCATGCTTATTATGCTAACGGCACTTAATACAGGCTGTGGCCTAAAAACGCCTGCTCCCAAACCGGAAGTTCGCCTGGTGGCTGACAAGGTTACCATTGAAGGACAGCTTGTAGGCGCTATGACGGTGGAAGAAGCCAGCAGAGTTTTGATTAACTTGGCCAAGGCCAAAGATGTGCCGGCCGTAAATGCCGGCTTTGCCCCTGAAACCGGCGAGGTTATTCCTGAACGTCCGGGTCAGCGTCTCAATGTGTCAGCCACTCTGAACGAATTGCTTGCTGCAGCGCCTGGCAGCCAGGTTACACCGGTGTATCAGCATTTTGCGCCTGATATTACCCAAGATAAGCTGGCTCGTAGTCACAGGCTGGGGCGCTATACTACACAGATTTTGGATGATAGCCCGGGGCGTCTTGCGAATATCCGTCTTACAGCCAAGTTAATCAACAACACAGTTCTTGAATCCGGGCAGGAATTTTCCTTCAACAGACTAACAGGCGAACCGACGGCCAGCCGGGGTTTTCAACCAGCAGCAGTATTTGGCGATAAGGGGAAAACGGTGCAGGGGCTTGGGGGTGGCATGTGCCAGGTATCATCAACCTTATATAATGCGGTATTGGCTGCAAATCTTACAGTTACCGAGCGTCATCCTCATTCGCAACCAGTAAAATATGTACCTCCAGGCAGGGATGCCACTACTTACACAGATAAAGATTTTCGCTTTATCAACACCACGCGCCATCGCCTGATTAGTCGTATTTTTACTGATGAGACAGGTTCTCAGCTAACAGTGGAACTATGGGGATTGCCTGACGTATAAGCTTGAAACTTTCCAGACATACTAAACACGAGGTGGGAGAGCATGAAAAACAAGGCATTGAATACCGCACTAGTCGTAGGAATTTTGCTGGCATTTCTCACGGGAGTATACACACTACTCAAGCCTCCCGCCCAAAAACCAACACCTGCACCAACGCCGGCACCGACTGAGCAGGAACCGGCCCCGGCGCTACCTGCGCCGGTACCACAGCCGATTCCAGGAGTTGCGCCCTTTGATGCAGCTAAATATGCTAATGAACCACAAGTAAAAGTCTATATGGCAGACAAAGGATCGATCGAAACTATGCCGTTAGAGAAGTACATTGAAGGGGTTATTGCCCAGGAGATGGAGCCGGATTGGCCAACAGAGGCCTTAGCGGCACAGGCCATTGCCTCACGTACCCTGACAATCAGTGCCATTGAGGCTGGTACAATAAAAAAACTACATAATGCCGATGTCAGTACATCGAAAGAGGAACTCCAGGCTTTTGCTCCTCAGAAAGTTAACGACAGTGTGCGGCAGGCCGTGGCCCGGACACGCGGTGAAGTACTGTTATATGCCGGTGGACTTGTTAATGCAATCTATAGTTCCTGCAATGGGCAAATTGGTGCTACCAAAGAAGAAAGCTTTCCTAAAGAAATTCCTCATGACACGCCATATTTCCAGCCTGTCAAAGATAATTGTTTTACCTATGCCCCAGAACAAATAGCATCCTGGACAGTAAAAATTCCGGCTTCCCAGGTTGCAGCTGCCATCGGCTATACTGGTAATCCGGCCGATATCCGCATTTTGGAGAAAGGGCCATCTGGTCGGATTCTTTATATTGGGGCTGGCAATAAAAAAATGTATGGTGCTGATTTCCGCAGGGCTATCGGCTATGATGTTCTGAAATCTACCTTAGTTACGGAAATGAACGTTGAAAATGGTAACTTTATTTTTAAGGGTAACGGCTGGGGTAATGGTGTTGGTTTGTGCCAATGGGGTGCCTATACCTTTGCCAAAGAGGGCAAGCAGGCCGAGGATATTGTCAGGTATTATTATCCTGGCACTGAAGTGAAAAAGCTATGGCAATGATTTATAGAATGCAAAAAAAATTGTTCACTGACTTTATATGGATGAATTTTATAGTAATATCTGCATACATTAATTACGCGAGGTAGTATGGCGGCTACCTCCCGGGGACTGCGCCGCTTGTCTGGTACGCACGGACAGGCGGCGCAATTTATTTTCTTGATTTTTTTGCAATATTAGGCTTATGAATATTGGCAATAGCTTTCGACTACGCTATAATAATAAAGTTAAGGTTCTGTGAAGGGATTGAGTCTGATTAAACAGAGTAATACGGATATTAGCCATGTACTCATTTCTGTGAAGGGCTCACAACAGGATGCTCATGGTGAAGAAGATGCGATTGAATTATTTACGCATGGGCGCCGGTATGCGAAAAATGGGGTTCATTATATCACGTATCAGGAAAGCGAGATTAGTGGGATGGAAGGCGCCTCAACACTCTTAAAAGTCTACGCAGATTATGTTATTCTGGTGCGGAGGGGCGGCGTTGACCAGCGGCAGGAATTTCGGGTTGGGCAGCGCTCACATTCCAGGTATGTCACACCCTACGGAACAATGGAAATTAGTATACAAACAACCCGGCTGGCGATAACCCGTGCTGAGGATAATAGCCAGGTTACCGGAATACATATTGAGTATGAACTGGAAATAGACGGACAGTGGCAAAGCACCAATAAACTTGCTGTCCTTATACAGGGGGATAAGAAGAATGGACATTAAACAACAGCTAATTGCCGCTATTGGACAAGCAGCGACCAAAGCAATAGCGGATGGCGTATTTGTTGCCGGGCATCTGCCTGAGATAGCATTGGAAGTGCCGCCACAAAAGGAGTTCGGCGATTATGCGACTAACTTTGCCATGCAGTCGGCAAAAGCGGCTAAAATGAATCCGCGGGTGATTGCCCAGGCGATTATCGACCGGCTTAATGAACCATGGCTGGATAAAGCCTTGCTAGCTGGGCCGGGGTTTATTAACTTTTATCTTAAGTCAGATATCCTTTACCAAGACTTAGCGGATATATTGGCTGCCGGGGAAAATTTCGGCCAGAATAACGCCGGACAAGGTCAGCGGGTACAGGTAGAGTTTGTCAGTGCTAACCCTACCGGACCATTGCATGTTGGTCATGGCCGGGGGGCGGCCGTAGGCAGCGCCCTTGTTAATCTGCTTCGTGTGGCAGGTTACCAGGTGGAGGCGGAATTTTATATCAACGATGCCGGCAATCAGATGGATAACTTGGCAGCTTCTGTCAACGCCCGGTATTTGGAGCTTATGGGGAAAGCAGTTGATTTCCCTGAAGATGGCTATCATGGCAAAGATATTATTGACACAGCTGAGCGGATTATTGACAAACATGGCGACAAATATATCAGTATGCCGGAGGCGGAGCGTTTAGCCGCGTTCAAGGAAGTGGGACTAAAGGAAAAGCTGGCTGCGCTTAAAGAGGATTTGGAGCAGTTTGGCGTCAATTTTGACGTATGGTTTAGCGAACGCACATTACATAACAGTGGTTCTGTAGCAGCTACCTGTGAGTTGTTAAAGGCCAATGGCAATATCTATGAGAAAGATGGTGCCTTATGGTTAAAATCGACAGTCTATGGTGATGATAAAGACCGGGTAGTTATTCGCGATAATGGGGTGCCTACCTATTTGGCTGCTGATATTGCCTATCATCGTGATAAATTTGCCCGCGGTTTTAACAAGGTTATTAATATTTGGGGGGCGGATCACCATGGTTACATTTGCCGGGTCAAGGCCGCTATCAATGCCATGGGGTATAATGCAGATAACCTGGAAGTAATGATTTTGCAGATGGTAAGCCTATATCAAGATGGTCAGCTTGTCAAGATGTCTAAACGGACAGGGCAAGGCGTAACCTTGAGCGAACTTATTGAGGAAGTGGGGCGTGATGCCGCCCGGTATTTCTTTATTATGCGTTCCACTGACAGCCAGCTTGATTTTGATCTTGATTTGGCAAAATCTCATTCCAATGAGAATCCGGTGTATTACATCCAGTACGCTCATGCCCGGATATCCAGTATTTTTCGCCAAATGACAGATGCGGGCTTACCTGTTCCTGCTGCCTGGGACCAAATTAAGCTGGAACTATTAACAGAGCAGGCAGAAATTGATTTAATCAAAAAAATGGCGATGTTCCCAGAAGAGGTTGCCAGTGCTGCCTGTGAGCGTGCGCCGCATCGGATTGCCCGTTATGCGCATGAATTAGCCGGACTGTTCCATACCTTTTATAATCAATGCCGGATTATTGGCGTTGATCCTGATTTACAGGCCGCCCGTCTGGCACTTGTGACAGCGGTAAGGGCAACGGTAAAACAATCACTTGGTATCCTGGGGGTTGCTGCTCCCAACAAAATGTAAATCGCTTACTATCCAGGAATGTTTTACAGCAATCGGGAGGAATTTACCTCTATGTGTTGAATATAAAACGCGGATTGTTAAGTGCGGAGGTTAAAATTATGGCTATACCGAAGAATTCTATTGATGAAGTCGATTCAGCATATCAGGTTTTAAAAGCAGCAGGACATCCGTTATATTACCGGGAATTAATTGATCAGGCCATCGCTGCCAAGGGTAGTACAGTACGTGCATCAGCCCATACTATTGCTGATGTACATACGCGGATTAATCTGGACAGCCGGTTTGTGCACACAGGTAAAAGTATGTGGGGCCTGAATGAATGGTCACCTCAGCGAATAAGTGTGACCGAAGCAGAAGAAACAGCAACTGCCCAACCAGATATGCAAAGACGGGCTAAGTTGTTTGCTGCTATTCAACAGGATTTTGAAAATGAGGGTACTGTCAGTAACTCTGATCCTGACCAGTTGCTGGAAGGCGAGAGTGAATTAGAAGAAGAAAACGAAGAAACTGAGGTGTAGTTGTACGAAGCCGCTACTCTCAGTCATCGGATAAAGAACATGCATCTTTGGCATAATTAGGGTTGTTAGACAGTTAATTGTGGGAAGTTAGTAGGAGGATTTTTAAATGACTAAATATATTTTTGTTACAGGCGGCGTGGTATCTTCACTTGGTAAAGGAATCACGGCAGCGTCACTTGGGCGTCTTTTGAAAAGCCGCGGGCTCAAAGTTACCATTCAGAAGTTTGACCCGTACATCAACTTTGATCCAGGGACCATGAGTCCTTATCAGCATGGCGAAGTTTTTGTTACAGAAGATGGTGGCGAGACCGACCTTGACCTTGGCCATTATGAACGGTTTATTGATATTCACCTAAGCAAAAGCTCAAATGTCACAGCTGGCAAAATATATTGGTCAGTTATCAGCAAGGAGCGTAAAGGAGATTATTTGGGTAGCACGGTCCAGGTAATTCCTCATATTACCAACGAAATTAAAGAACGCATTTACCGGGTTGGCGAAGAAGACAATGCTGATGTTGTTATTACCGAAATCGGCGGTACTGTTGGTGATATTGAAAGTCAGCCATTTTTAGAGGCCATTCGTCAGGTTAAAAAGGAAGTAGGCAAGGGTGGTGTGCTCTATATTCATGTTACCCTTGTACCCTACATTTCGGCAGCCGGTGAGCTTAAAACCAAGCCCACCCAGCATAGTGTAAAAGAACTGAGAAGTATTGGTATTCATCCTGATATCATTGTGTGTCGTACTGAGCATGAGATATCGCAGGATATGAAAGAAAAGCTAGCCTTATTCTGTGATATTGACTGTGATGCAGTCATCCAGAACAAAAATGCCGCCAGCATTTATGAGGTTCCACTGATGCTGGAAAAGGAAGGGCTTGACCGTATTGCCATGGAAAAGCTCAATCTGAAAGAAACTGGAGCCGACATGACGCAGTGGAAACACATGGTAGATAAGATCACGAATCCGCGGTATAGTGTACAGATTGCCATTGTCGGTAAATATGTTGCCCTGCGGGATGCGTATATGAGTGTGTCGGAAGCTTTGCGTCATGGTGGTATTGCTAATGATACTGCTGTTGAGATCAAATGGATTAACGCCGAAGATATTGAGGCTGAGGGCACTGATCTAATTGCATATTTAGGTGATGTTGACGGTATCTTGGTACCTGGTGGGTTTGGTGACCGTGGAATCGAAGGCAAGCTTAAGGCCATTCGCTATGCACGGGAGAACAGGGTGCCTTTCTTTGGCTTGTGTCTGGGTATGCAGACTGCTGTCATTGAATTTGCCCGTAATGTATGTGGCTTAGCAGATGCGCACAGCACTGAGTTTAATCCAGCTACAGCGCACCCCGTTATTGACCTTATGCCTGAGCAGGTAGCTATTGAAGCCAAAGGCGGTACCATGCGTCTTGGCGTGTATCCCTGCAAGGTTATGGAAGGTACACTGACCTATCAGGCCTATCAGGACGAGATTATTTATGAACGTCACCGTCATCGTTTTGAATTTAATAATGCATATCGTGACAGACTATCTGCCGCTGGCCTTGTTATAGGCGGTACTTTGCCTAACGGGCGTTTGGTTGAGATTGTAGAAATTAAAGATCATCCCTGGTTTGTGGGTACGCAATTCCACCCGGAATTCAAGTCGCGTCCGACTAACCCGCATCCGCTGTTTAGGGATTTTATCAAAGCAGCGCTTACAAATAAGCTGGGGAAGTAATAGTAACTCGCTAAGGGGATTATAATAAAAGAAAGCTGTTGGAGATTATCCAACAGCTTTCTTTTACAAATAGTTGTATTATGTTTAAAAGAAGGTAGTCGTGAAGAGTCTTTACTATGTTGATAAGTCACATAAGGGAGGTAAGGTTATGTTTAAACGCTCAGTAGTTATTTTGCTGGTTGTTATTATTGGCATATCTATGTTAGGAGCACTGTTCATTGCCCCTAAGGTGAAACAGAGCAAACTGGCCGGCCATGATAAAATCGCCATTGTCTATGTTGATGGTATGATTGTTGGTGGTCGGGGACAGGTTGGTTTATTTACCGAGGGCGGTGGGACAGATACTCTCATTCGTCAGCTTCATCAGGCTCGCGATGATGCCTCTGTTAAGGCTATTATCCTTAGAATTAACAGTCCTGGCGGCACAGTTCCGGCTTCGCAGGAAGTAGGTGAAGAACTAAAGAAAATTCGCGCTGCCGGCAAACCGGTCATTACTTCTATGGCTGACATGGCAGCCTCCGGTGGTTATTGGCTGGCTGCATGCACTGACAAAATATATGCTAATCCATCTACCATTACGGGAAGTCTTGGTGTATATATGCCCTATTCTAATTGGGAGGAATTATACAAAAAAATCGGAGTCCGTCAGGAAAAAATTAAAAGCGGCCCGCATAAAGATATCTTATCACCAGACCGGCAGCTGACCGAGGAGGAAAGAGCTATTATTCAAGTTATGGTTGACGATATGTATAATCAATTTGTTGAGGTCATTGTGGCAGGACGTCAACTGGACCCGGACAAAGTGCGTGAGTTGGCCGATGGCCGTATTTATACTGGCCGGCAAGCCAAAGAGGCGGGGCTTGTTGATGAATTAGGCAATATGTATGATGCGATTGACGGTGCGGCCAATATGGTGGGTATTCAGGGTGAACCTGAAATTATTGAATATGGCAAGAAAAATGTCATTGAATCGTTGTTCGGTGCGCAAGATACTCATAAACCCGAACAACTGATGCTTAAACAGCTTACAGAAATACTCTCTTCGGCCGGCCCTGCGGCCGCACCCCAGAGCTATTAAGGGGGATTTTATATGGGCAATTTTCTGGAAACTATTTATGATGTGTTGTTTAAACCGCGAGCAGCCATGGAATATATTGCCGAAAAAAAATTAACCGGGCAGGCATTGGTCATGTTCACTATTGGTATGCTTGTTCCGGTGTGGGCAATATATACGGGAATGAGAGGCTTGCCAGGTGTAGCGGTGTTAGGCAGTATGTTTGCCTTGCAATTTATAGGCAGTTTGTTTTTTTGGATACTGGGAGCTTCGGTACTGAACTTTATTGCTGAATTGGCAGGTGGTCGGGGAACGGCTACCGGCCTGTTTGCCGCCCTGGGTTTTTCACACTTGCCACGGGTAGTCGTAATACCACTAGGCGTTATTGCTGCCTTATTGCCAGATGGCCTGAGTGGCGTAGCTTTTGGTATCATCGGTTTGATTGTATTTATCTGGACAGTGTTTTTGATTGTAGCCGCTATTCGCGGCGCGCATGGGCTATCTGGTTCTAAAGCCATGCTTGTGCTTCTTGCTCCCCTGCTAGCGTTAATTGGCGTTACTATAGCTGTTGTAATTTTTCTTGGCTCAGCCTTAGTCCAACTTCCGTTTCATTTTTAACGTACCCGGTATAGGTAAATTTCCCAGACTGACCAGCCTTCACTAAAATGCTGTAAAAACTCAAGACCATTTTCCTGATAGTTTGTTATTTCGGCGGCGGATAAGATGTATTCGCCGCCTAGCTTTTTGAAAGCCTGACTATCCAGCTCCAGATGATTGAGCTTTAATTGATAAGATTTTCGTACCTCATAGTACTCAAGTTCAGCGGGAAAGAGGTAGCAGGTTATACCCCAGTAATCAAAATATTTTTGCCAAAACTGGTTTTTGTCTAATTCTCTGGCCATAATCTGGCGGAAGGCGTGTTTATAAGCAAGCGGGTAAATATTAAGCCGTCCGTCAAGGGTATAGAAGCCATGATATTGGGTTATAGCCGGATAAATGCCGATAGTCGCCACACGGTAGTCCTCTTTTGGACGGCCAATGTAGGTGTCTATTTTTTTAAATAGGCTGTCAGCAAAAAATTCGCCATAGCTAATGTTTTCGTAAAGCCAACCGTTTTCGATCACCGAAATGCCTGTTTGCTTTTTTAACACTAAGTCATATTCAATATTATTGCCAAACAGAAACCCAAGTTGCAAAGTAATCAGGAGAACCGCCAGTATTTTGCCAATATAGCGGACAGTAGCGATAACCGCCAGGCATAAAGCAAAGATGGTATACCATAACAGCGGGTGCAGCCAATGAAAGCGCTGAATTTGGAATGAATTTAAAAAGCTGTTGCCTGCTACGGCTGAAATAAAAAATTCCGAATAGCGAAATCCATAAAAAATCGATATACAGAGTGCGAGTGTCAGTAACAGCAGTATACCTTTATATTCACGTTTTTGACGCCAGCCGGTAAGCAGCGCCAGTGGCACAGCGATACCCAGAATGTACTTATGCAGGCTGACGGCATGATATTGGCCATTAACCAGATTTTCTACAATAAGTGCTTGTACGCCGTGCCAGTCCAGTGCCTGTCCTAAGAGCAAACGGTTAATTTCCTCGCGGCTGGATACGAAGCCTGAGCTAAAAAAGGCATTATAAATCAGCCATATTTCTGTTATAACATATGAACCGGTTAAGAGGGCGATCGCTCCCAAAAATTTCGGGCGCAGCTTGCGGTGGCGCCAGTAATCATAGAGAGCAGCTAGTCCAAGAGCTGCCAAAATAAAGACACCGACAAGTGGTAACGATGAATACAATGCAAAAGTAATAATAATGAGGACACTACCTATTATTTTTCTATCATAATAGGCATTAAGCATAGCATAGAATAGTAAAGGCTGTCCGGCGATTGACAGGCCATAGACTGTATAAAAAGGGAGGGTAGCGAACGAAGCGGCACCGGCCCAAGCCAGCCAACGTTGATGGTTAGCCGGCAGAACATAGTGCTTAAGCAAAAGATACATGCCAATGAAAGCAGTAAGATGAACAAGTAAGAGATTGATCAGGTAAGCGCGGAAAGGAGGCAGGATAAGATAGAGCCAGGTAATTACATTAAACCCGCTGGGCAGACAATTGCGGGGCAGTTCTCCCAGCATTTGATTTATGGTTCCAGTTAGCGCAAATACCTTACCGCTTTTGACAAGCACTATCCAAGAGGTAATCCAATCTAGGTTATCATTAATGGTAAAATGGGCATTTTGCCGTAAAACAACAAAAGGTGTTACATATGCAACTACCAGAAAAGAAAAAAACAAAGCCGATTTATGGCTGGTAAGCCAGGGTAACAGCTTGCGTAGTAATAGTAATTTGTTTTGCATATAGAGCTACCTCGCAAATTGATTTCACTACAAAGTTTAGCACAATTTTGCCGAATTTAGAAATTATTTCACAGAAATTAGAAAAAACAAAATATATTTCCTATTTTTACCATGACTTAGCAGGATATTTTCAATTGACTACGAATAGGTATAAATTAGGAAACAATAAATTAAATTTTCCGTCAAAACTGCGAGAAAGTAAGGTGGTTACATGAGTAATTCCCAAGCAACCATTCTGGTAATTGACGACCAACCTGGGATTCGGAGATTGCTGACTGAGGTTCTCCAGGACGAGGGTTATCAAGTGATTACAGCCACTAATGGCTACGAGGGTATACAGGCTGCACAGAATACTAATCCCAATGTTATTTTGATGGATATGAAGATGCCTGGCATGGATGGTATTACGGCGCTAAAAGAGCTGAAACGCCAGGGGCAGGGGGATCAGGTTATTATGATGACAGCGTATGGTGAGTTAGACATGGTAAATGAGGCCCGGGAGATTGGCATGCGTGATTATATCACCAAACCATTTGACATTATGTCCCTATGCCAGATTATTCACGACAATATTAATACTAGCTTTGGCGAAACTCGTCGGTGTATGATTGGCTGAATAAACGGTAGATAACCCCGGGGCACAGCTACCCGGGGTTATTGCTGGCCACTCACTTTTCACCTGATGTTGCTAAGTTGTAGTAAGTAGGCAGGATTTTTACCGTAGGTGGCGAAATACAGGAAGCAAAGGGGGGATATCCAATGGTCATTAGCGCTGTCTCTACATTGGCGTTGTATTGTCCGCGATGTGGCAAAATTGAACTTCATAATGTCTCAAGGTTTGCGATCAATAATGCTGCATGTCAACTTGTTTGCAGCTGCGGTCAGGTACAAGGGGCTATATCTAGTGCGGGACGGCGTCAATATCTACTTGATATTCCTTGCGTAGTATGCGAAACCAATCACCTAATTTTTCTTGATAGTAACTTGTTTCGTCAGCCGAAAGTAAGTAAGATATATTGCGATCAGACAAATCTTGAACTGGGCTTTATTGGTAAAACGGAAGCGATTACTGCGACTATTGCCAAACATAAGCAAGAGGTTGCCAGCTTAGCCAGTGAGATGGCAGGGCAATCAGACGGATCAGGAATCGAAAATTCGCAAATTTTGCTGGAAATTTTAAACAAAATTCATGATATTGCGGAGCAGGGAGGGGTATACTGCTCTTGTGGTAATACCGATGTTGATGTTGATGTGCTTGTCGATGCGGTTGAACTGTCATGCCCTCAGTGCGATGGTAGACTGCTGATTTCAGCCAAGGATGAACAAGCTTTAGCGAGACTATCAGCTATGGAGGTTCTGGAAATAGCTCCTCTCAGGCGTACCAGCCGTAAATGAATAGGGTCGCTATTATAGACAATAATGAGAAAAGGTGAGTGAGTTACCTGTGAAATTTTTTCTCGATACAGCTAATATTGGCGAAATCAAGGAAATTTTACCAATGGGTGTTGTGGCCGGAGTAACTACCAATCCGTCACTTATTGCCAAGGAAAAACAAGATATCAAGGAAGTAATCAGGGAGATTGCCTCATTAATACCGGGGCCGGTAAGTGCGGAGGTTATCAGTACCGAGTTTGAAAAGATGCTGATGGAAGCGCGTGAATTAGCCAAACTTGGCGATAATGTGGTAATCAAAGTGCCGGTAACGGTTGATGGCTTAAAAACAGCCAGTGCCTTGGCTGCAGAAGGCATTAGCACTAATGTTACGTTGATTTTTTCTGCCAATCAGGCATTGTTGGCCGCGCGGGCAGGAGCAGCTTTTGTCAGTCCTTTTGTTGGCCGGCTTGATGATATTAGTCAGGACGGTATTGCTCTTATTAAGGATACGGCTGATATTTTTGCCATTCATGGTATTGAGACCGAAATTATTGCTGCCAGTATCCGTCATCCCCTGCATGTTACCCAGGCGGCTCTGGCTGGAGCGCATATTGCCACTGTTCCCGCCAAGGTATTGAAATCACTGTTATATCATCCGCTGACAGATGCGGGTATTAGACGTTTTCTTGAAGATTGGCAAAAAGCCAATAGGTAAGATGAGAGTAGCGTAACAAGCAATCTCAATATTGAGATATGCTGGCCGGGCAGGTGCCCGGTATAATTGTTTCTAGAATTAAGGAGATGTAGCATTATGGAACGTGAATTGGCATTAGAATTTGTCCGGGTTACCGAGTCTGCCGCAGTTGCCTGTGGCCGGTGGATGGGACGTGGTGATAAAATTGCCGCTGACCAGGCGGCAGTGGATGCTATGCGTGCTGCTTTTGATATCGTTAGCATTAGTGGAAAGGTGGTTATCGGCGAAGGTGAGATGGATGAGGCGCCGATGCTGTACATTGGTGAAGAAGTAGGACATGGTGGTCCGGCAGTGGACATTGCCGTTGATCCGTTGGAAGGCACTAACTTAGTAGCTAAAGGTTTGCCAGGCGCTATTGCTGTTTTGGCTATCGCCCCGCGCGGCCACCTGTTGCATGCGCCGGACATGTATATGGATAAGATTGCTGTTGGGCCGATGGCCAAAGGTAAAATAGATATTAATGCGCCAGTGACAGAAAATCTTAAAGCCGTTGCCGCTGCGCTTAACCGCACGGTGGAAGATGTAACAGTGGTTATTCTTGACCGTCCGCGGCATGCAGCTATAATTAAAGAAGCCCGTGATGCTGGGGCGAGGATTAAGCTGATTACTGATGGTGATGTCTCCCCGGCGATCAATGCTGCTATTGAGGGTACAGGCGTACATATGCTTTTGGGAATCGGCGGTGCTCCCGAGGGTGTATTGGCTGCTGCGGCTGTTAAATGCCTGGGCGGCGACATGCAAGGCAGATTATGGCCGGAAGGCGACGCCGATATTAAGCGGGCAAAAGCTATGGGGATAACTGATATAAATAAGGTATTTACCTTAGATGAATTGGTTCAGGGGGATGATGTGATTTTTGCAGCAACAGCCATCACCCAGGGCGATCTTTTAAACGGAGTGCGTTACTTTGGCGGTGGTGCCCGTACTCATTCGCTGGTAATGCGCGGCACGACAGGTACTGTCCGGTTTGTTGACGCTATTCATAAGTTTGATAAAAAACCCATGCTCATTAAGCGGGTATAATATTGTAAAAACCGAGATTGCTTCACTGCACTTGCAATGAAGCAATCTCGGTTTTTTTATTATATAACAGAAAGTATAAAAATGCAGAGGCTATTATTACCGCAAAGTACACAAAGGTTCTTTATTAAACAAACTACCCTTCGTAACCCTTTGCGCTCTTTGTGGTTTAACAAAGACTTCCGTCTCTCGAAAAACAACACACATGATATACAGATTTTCTGAAAAATAATCCAAGTTATGCATATTTTATGGGTCTGTCGCTTATGCTAATACTGGGGATAATGTTGCCAGCTTGTTTTACAGGTTGTTAGCCAAAATTAGACCAGTAGCGAGGTGATTGTATGCATCTGCCGAAATGCAAGGCTAGACAATGGGCTTATTGGGGGGGAATGGCACTCTTGGCCGGTATATGGGCTTTTCCTGGTGGACCCAAGCCGGTGTTGATGGAAACTATCAAGGCTCCGTCTGTAACCGAGAATCAGATTATGGAGGCACCAGCAGTTGTTTCGCCGCCACAAGCTATGGCTATCAGTCATTACATTGTGCAAGCTGGGGATACCTTATCCGGGATAGCTCAGCACTATGGTATTGATGTAGAAACATTGACGGGAGCAAACCCTGCTGTCAGCGAACTTATTCACCCTGGTGACCAGTTAATTATATTGCCCGCGAAAGGCGTTGTTCACCAGGTAAATACCGGGGATACCTTATGGGACATTGCTTATACATATGGTATACAGGTAGAAACAATTAAATCAGCCAATGCAAAAACCAGTGACCAGGTAGATGTTGGTGAAAAGCTTTTTATTCCTGGCGCACGCTGGGGACGGGCTGACACAGCGGTAGCCCGTGCCTCGGCCAGCCGCTTTATTTGGCCAGCCAAAGGTGAAATATCCTCACCGTTTGGCTGGCGGTGGGGGCGGCTTCATGCGGGTGTTGATATTGCTAATGATGTAGGTACCTATGTTATGTCTGCAAGGGCCGGTCGGGTGATTTGGGCCGGCTGGCGGGGTGGCTATGGTTATACGGTAATGCTTGATCATGGCGGCGGCTATGTAAGTTTATATGGACATTTGGATGATTACTTTGTTGAGATAGGTCAGTATGTACGGGCTGGTCAACGAATTGCCTCTATGGGCAATACCGGCAATTCGACAGGACCGCATCTGCATTTTGAAATTCAAAAAGATGGCCAGCCGGTAGATCCAATGGGATTTTTGCCATAAAAAAGGAGAATGCCACGTCGCATGACGTGGCATTCTCTGTTTTAACTTTTTACGATTTAGTATTTTCAGCAAGTTTTTTTGTAGCTTCCAGATGTTGCAAAGTTGCATCATGATAAGGCCAGGCAGCATCACTCATGTTTTTATCTGTCTTGGTGACAGTCATGTAATTACTGGCTGTATCAGTATGGGTAAGAAACCATTTTTTTCCTATCTTTTCAAAGGTTAGATCGGTTTTACTTAGGCTGCTGCCGAACTTGCCGGGGGTGGCGGCGGCAACGCTAAATTTGGCATGAGTGGCGGCGTCAATGCCGTTGACTTGTAAGCCGTCATTTTTGACAACTATGATAGCATCAACCTTATTGCCGATTTTTTGAGTGACAGCGTCAATGGCTGCTTCAGGGTCCGTAAATTTGAGACCGGTATACCCGGCGGTGGTATCAGGACTGATAGACGAGGCGCCGATAATGCCAATACGGATTATTTCTTTCTTTTTGTCTTTGCCAACATTAATTTCTTTAATGATGTAGGGTTTAATGGCTGCCAGGGCTTTATCTGAGGTATGGGCATTGGCTGACAATAACGGGAATCTGGCTAGCGGCAGTACTTTTGTTAAGAAGGCCGGGCCATAGGCAAGCTCGCCTGGACCAAGCACTACGGCATCATAACCAAGATAGTTATACATAACGAACATTGGATTAGGAAGCTTAGACGGTGTAGTAGCGAAGTAGTCGGTTAAGGCAGAACCTGAAAGCATGTTGCCCCCATCAACCAAGATGGTATAAGGATTACTCTGGCGTTGCTCTTTTACTAAACTTGAAACTCTTACCAGACCAAATTCAGCTACTCTAGGGAATTTATAATCCCAGTCAATAATATGGCCGTTCACCCTGGCTGTGGCCAGTAGCGTGATTTTAACCGGCGCTGGCGGTAGTTCAGGTTGTTTTGCTTTTGCCAGTGCCAGGACTGGCAGACACAAGATAACGATTAGCGCCAATGCTGCTAAGCGCATTAATGATTTGCAAGATTTCTGCAAGATTATCCCTCCCAATTTACTGGTTTAGTATTTTTTACTAATTTCGCTATGGTTGCAGTTTTTTCCTGTCACCTATTAACTTATAAAAATAAAAAATGAATAGCCATTTGTATACACAACTGTTTTTTCGGGGAATAATAAGTATAATCCTGGCGCCTGTACCTATATGAAAATCTACAGAGTGCATATACGCTGCTGCGAGGAAAAGCCATGGACTATATTATTGCCATTCTTATGGCCGGTTTGAGTTTTTTGCTTAATCGTTTCTTCCTGCGTTACTTGGGGCCAGTAAGTATTATTAGTGCAGGTCCGGTAGTTGAGGAAGCTGCCAAAACGCTGTTTGCTTATTATCTGGGAGCTGACCTTATTATGGTACATACGGTATTTGGTGTGATAGAAGCTGGCTATGACTGGCAGCAGAAAAGTACAAGTGGGGCAGTTACAGCATCTTTTTTAAGTATTGCCGGGCATAGTTTGTTTGGTGCAGGTAGTGCCGGCGTTCTCATACTGACTAGTAGTCTGTGGTTGGGGTTAGCTGCCGGTATTGCACTTCATTTGGCATATAATGTTGCTGTTGTTCGGCTATTAGCGAATAAAACGGTTAACAATTCAGGAGAGAGGGATAAACCATGAAAATTTTCTATCATTGTGAATATTGTGGAGAACTAATTGATACATTAGAAGTAGAGACAGTAGATGAAGTTAAGTTTGGTTTTGATTGCTTGACTGACCAGGAACGTCAGGATATAATTAAAACTGACATTGCGCAAAATGCGATCTATGTAAAGGCACTGTGTGACAGCTGCATAACCGCTATAGGATTGGATGATGATACCGTTGCGCTAGGTATGTCGGCCATTAATAAAGGATATATTCACTAGAATAGAGGTTCTTATGGTATTGTATTAGATAAAAAATAAATATGTAAGGGCTTTAGCCTAGGCTAAAGCCCTTTTGGTACTACCAGGACGGATGGGGTTTTTATGGGAGAAAAAACAAGTTTAAGGCTATTGACAGCTTTGCCTGAGGACAAAGCATTACGTCAGGCTCAGGCAGCCTTTGCGTTACCTGATGCACAGAGTTTGATTTATGGCCTTACAGGTGCGCAAAAGAGTGTGTTTCTTGCGGCTGCTTTTCAGGTAGCTGCGCGCCCAACTATAATTATAGCAGCTAATCATGAAGCAATTGATGTGTTTAGAACTGACCTTGCGGTTTTCTTACCAGAGGTGCCGATAGTAGAACTGCCGGCCCTTGATATGGTGACTTTTGCTGCTGCTGCCAAAAGCGTTGAACTGGCGGCAAAACGTATGGATGTTTTGAATCGTTTAGCCAGAGGCGAAAGGCTGATTGTTTTGGCTACCGCCGAAGCGGCGATGCAAAAGGTTTTACCCAAACAAGAGTTTTTAAACAGCCGCATAACAATACATAGTGACAGTGTGGTAAGCCGGGAAGAGCTTATCGGCTCCTTAGTTGCATACAGCTATGAACGGGTCGACCAAGTAAATAGTGCCGGTCAGTTTAGTGTGCGCGGCGGTATTATTGATATATTTGCTGTTAACCGGAGTTTACCGCTCCGGATTGAACTGTTTGGTGACGAGGTTGATTCACTGCGTGAATTTGATCCGGTTAGCCAGCGATCGGTACAAGATCTGGTATTGGCGGATATTATGCCGTTAACCCAAACCGAGCACACTGGGAAAGCGGCTGTATTTGTGTCTTATTTACCGGCGATTGCTACCATAATCCTGGATGAACCAGCACGGCTTAGGGAACAGATGACTAAGCTGGTTAAGGAAAATCCTGATAGTAAGCGGCGGGTGTTTGCCTGGGCCGAGCTGGTAGCAGCTTGCCAGGCATATAATGTGATGTATCTATCCTTATTGTTGCAAAAAATTCCTCATACACAGCCGACCGAGATTATTAGCATTACCGCCAAAGGGATTGCACCTTTTCACCGTCAGATTGAGTTGCTGATTGCGGAAATAAAAAACTGGCAGGATAAACGGTATAATATTGTTATATTTATGTCCAGTCAGGATAAGGCCGTTATTATTGAGCGAAATCTAGCCGATGAGGGGATTACCGCAATTATGGCTCAGTCAGGGCCTATGCCGCTTATACCGGGTGCTGTTTTAGTACTTACAGGCACGCTGTCAGGCGGTTTTGAATTCCCGCAGGCTAAGCTTGTGGTTCTGACTGAGTTTGATATCTTCGGACGCCAGAAGAAAAAGCGTCGGCTCCGCGTGGGCAAAGAACAGCAAATTACTTATTTCCGTGATATCAATCTTGGTGATTATGTTGTTCATGTTAATCATGGTATTGGCAAATATGTTGGGGTAGAAACATTGGAAGTGGGGGGGGTTCATAAGGACTATCTCCATATTCGTTATGCTGGTGATGATAAATTGTATGTACCCACCGATCAGGTGGGGCTGTTACAGAAGTATATTGGTTCTGAGGGCGAAGTACCACGCCTTAGCAAGATGGGTGGCAGCGACTGGCTGAAGGTTAAAACCAAAGCCAAAGCGGCTGTAGCGGACATGGCCAAGGAACTTATCTCACTTTATGCCCAGCGTCAGTTGCAGGTAGGGCATGCCTTTGGCCCAGACACCCCTTGGCAGCGGGAATTTGAGGACGCGTTTGCTTATGAAGAAACACCAGATCAACTGCAGGCTATCGCCGAGGTTAAGCATGATATGGAACAGTCGCGGCCTATGGATCGTTTGTTATGTGGTGATGTGGGCTTTGGCAAGACGGAAGTGGCTATTCGCGCTGCCTTTAAAGCTGTTATGGGTGGCAAGCAAGTGGCGGTGCTAGTACCGACGACTGTGCTTGCACAGCAGCATTATCAAACCTTTAGCTCACGCTTTGCCGATTTTGGTACTGTAGTTGATGTTATCAGCCGTTTTCGCAGTGCCCGCGAGCAAAAGGCCACTTTGCAAAAAGTGGCCTCGGGTCAAGTTGATGTCCTTATTGGCACGCACCGAATTTTACAGTCAGATGTGTTATTTAAGGACATTGGCCTCTTAATTGTTGATGAAGAACAGCGTTTTGGTGTGGCGCAAAAGGAAAAGATGAAGAGGTGGCGTGCTAATCTGGACGTGCTTACTTTAAGCGCTACCCCCATCCCACGTACATTGCATATGTCATTAGTGGGTGCGAGGGATATGAGTATTATTGAAACCCCACCCGAAGACCGGTTTCCAGTGCAAAGCTATGTTGTTGAATATAATGAGGAAATTATTCGTGAGGCCATTGTCCGCGAATTGAAACGTGGCGGGCAAGTGTATTTTGTTTATAACCGGGTACAGACTATTGATAAAATACGTCAGCGTTTGACGGAAATATTGCCGGATGCCACCATTAAAACAGGTCATGGCCAGATGCCGGAGGAACTCTTAGAGCAGGTTATGCTTGATTTTTATGAAGGTCATGATGATGTCTTATTATGCACAAGTATTATTGAAAATGGCTTGGATGTATCTAATGCCAATACCATTATTATTTATGATGCCGATCATTTCGGTTTGTCCCAGCTGTATCAAATGCGAGGGCGGGTTGGACGCTCACATCGGATGGCTTATGCTTACTTTACCTATCGTCAGGATAAAGTATTAACTGAGGTAGCCGAAAAACGGCTCCAGGCCATCAAAGAGTTTGCTGAGCTTGGTTCGGGTTTCAAAATCGCCATGCGGGATTTGGAGATACGGGGGGCCGGTAATCTCTTAGGACGAGAGCAGCATGGACATATTGTCAGTGTCGGATTTGAGATGTACTGCCGGTTGTTAGATGAAGCTGTTGAAGAGCTAAAAACAGGTAAAATAGTCTTACCGCCGCCTGAGCCGACAATTGAACTTACGCTTGATGCTTATCTTACCGGTGATTATATTAGTGATGCTATGCACAAGATTGAAATATATCAGCGTATTGCCGCTATTCGCCAGGAAGCTCATTTGACTGAACTTATTGATGAGCTTATTGATCGCTTTGGTGAGCCGCCGCTGCCTGTTACCAATCTTTTAGGTGTTGCCCGGATCAAAAACTTGGCACGCCAGTTGGGTGTTCGATTGATCGCCGAACGGGGCGGGCGTGTGGAAATATCCTTTGGTGATATGCCTAATGTGACTGACGAGGGCTTAGTCAAAGCCAGGGAACTTTTCCCCGGCAAGTTGTCCTTTCTTCCCGGACCGCCGGATACCATGCGCCTTACTACTTCCCGCATAAACCTGCCGCTGATAGAAGTATTAACGAAGTTATTTACCTGTTTGTCAGGAGTTACAGATCCGAAATAAATGTTAACTTATACGTTGGTTTTGCAGGCAGAAAAATGAATAAAACACATCACCCAGATATATACTACTATCAATGAACGAGTAAGATATTTACTGTCGCCTTGCAAGGTATTATCTGATTTTATTCTTCAAAAGCTATAGAAAGGGGGATACTGGTGAAGGCAACCGGAATTGTACGCAGAATTGATGATCTAGGCCGGGTTGTAATACCCAAAGAAATTAGACGAACTCTTAGAATCCGTGAAGGCGATCCTCTGGAAATATATGTCGACCGTGAGGGTGAGGTTATTCTAAAGAAATACTCTCTGGTCGGGGAATTGGGGGATTTTGCCAAGGAATATGCGGAATCCTTGTTTGAGGCTATTGGACATATTATTTTGATTGCAGATCGTGATAATGTAGTCGCAGTTGCGGGTGGCGCTAAAAAGGAGTTTTTGAGCAAGCCCCTTGGCCCGGCAGTGGAGAAAGTAATGGAGGAGCGTAAAACTGTTTTAATCAGCAATCCGGGTGAGTCCAAACATTGTCAGGATTGCGCCTCCCAATGCGAAGACGATGAACCCTGTAAATTCACAGCTGAAGTTATTGCCCCCATTCTTGTGGAAGGGGATGCCATTGGTGCTGTTATTATCTGCTCCAAGGAACCGGGAATACAAATGACCGATATGGAGGTCAAGCTAGCCGAAACAGCAGCAGGATTTTTGGCAAAACAAATGGCTCAATAATAGTTACACAATAGGCGAAGTAGCGGACAATAACACTCCTGTTAAGTTCGCTACTTTTATATTATTTTAGCGTATTCATTATGGATCATTAATTATGGTTTTAATGGCAGGTAGATTTTGCTATAATAGGTAAAGTGGTCAAGTAGAGACCAGATTGGAGAGGAATGACTCGGTATTGAGTAAAGATACATTTTTAAAAGGTGCGTTGATTTTAACAGTAGCCGGAATTGTTGTTAAAATTATCGGCTCGGTTAACCGCATTTTACTATCCCGTCTGTTGGGCGGCGAGGGGGTAGGCTTGTACCAAATGGCTTATCCCATTTACTTATTGGCGCTCAGTATTTCATCAGCTGGTATTCCGGTAGCCATTTCCATCATTGTGGCTGAAAAACTGGCTCGCAGTGATTACCGCGGCGCAAATCGCGTTTTTCGGATTTCGTTAGGGGTATTGGCGATTACCGGCATTGTGTTTACCTTTCTTTTGTACTATGGCGCCGGGTGGCTGATTGAACATCATTTTGTTCGTGATGCTCGTGCTTATTATGCCATTGCTGCATTGGCCCCAGCCATCTTCTTTGTAACCGTACTGTCCAGTTATCGAGGTTATTTTCAGGGGCTGCAAATGATGACACCCACGGCGGTTTCCCAGATTTTTGAGCAGCTTTTCCGGGTTGTCACAATGATTGCCTTTGCCTATATTCTGCTGCCGCATGGTCTGGAGTTTGCCGCAGCCGGAGCGAGCTTTGGGGCTGGTCCTGGTGCTGCCGCCGGACTGTTGGTACTATTATATTATTATTGGCGGCATAAACCTGGTTTTAAGCATAAGATGAAAACCCAGCCGATGGTTATCCAGGAATCTAGCGTCAGTATTATCAGCCGGATTGTGAAACTGGCGTTACCAGTATCACTGGCGAATATTATGCTGCCGGTGGTATCTAATATTGATCTTTTAATTGTGCCGGCCAGATTAGAAGTGGCCGGTTATACTGTAGAGCAAGCTACTGAGTTGTTTGGTTATCTTACCGGTATGGCGGTGCCACTGGTCAATTTGGCAACAATTTTAACGGCATCGCTGGCAGCAAGTTTGGTACCGGCTGTATCGGAGGCCTATACACTTGGTGATAAGCAGCTGATTTATCAGCGGATATCCACAGCAATGCGTATTTCCAACCTGATAACCATTCCAAGCTTTGTGGGCTTGTGTTTACTAGCTACACCTATTTCACTGATGTTGTATGGCACGCCGAATGCGGGCACGTCTATCGCCATTTTAGCGGTCGGTATTTTTCTTCTAGGCATACATCAGGTAACAACCGGTGTGCTGCAGGGGCTGGGTCATACGGCTATTCCTGTTATCAATATGGGCGTTTCGGCTGTAGTAAAAATTATTATGAGTTGGACACTTACTTCTATACCGGCCTTGGGTATTATGGGGGCCGCCTGGGCCACGGTTGCTGATTTTGGCGTGGCAGCACTTTTAAATATGGTTTTCGTTTACCGCTATGTCGGCTTTAGTCTCAATATCAAGGATGCTTTTAAAACAATCATAGCCTCTGTTGTCATGGGAGTTGTTGTGCTCTTAAGCTATGATGCTATAATGAGCCAAACGCTCCATAATAGCGTAGCTACATTAGGAGCTATTAGTGTGGGAGGGATGGTATTCGGCATTGTTATTTTATTGGTTGGCGGGGTTGCGGTTCGCGATATTGAGCAACTACCACGGGTAGGTGGAAAATTGGCGGTTATTTTAAAGAAATTCAGACTGTTGAGGCGATAACTATGGGAATCACTATTGTCGGACTTGGTCCTGGCAGCTTTAAGCACATAACACTGGAAACATGGGAACTATTGAACGGGAACAGAACGCTATTGTTACGTACGGCCAAGCATCCCTGTGTAGATACGCTTAAAACGAGCGGGGTTAGCTTTTCCAGTTTTGACTACTTGTATGAGCAGACCGAAGACTTTGCCACTCTGTATCAGCAAATTGCTGCTGCTGTGATTGAAAAAGCAAAGCAAGGACAGGATATTGTATATGCTGTTCCCGGCAGTCCGTTGGTAGCGGAAAAGACGGTAGAGTTAATTAGTGCACAGGCCGGAGAAGCCGGGGTAAGCCTTGCTATTATTCCGGCCATGAGTTTTTTAGAGATATTGTATACAAGACTGGGTGTAGACCCAATCACTGGTGTAACCATTGTGGATGCGGCTGATTTGGGGCTTTTGCCACCTGATCTTGTGACTGGTTTGATTATTACCCAGGTATATAGCCGCCAGGTAGCGTCAGATGCTAAGTTAGCACTAATGGATTATTTGGGAGACGAATACCAGGTTACTGTTGTCCGTCATCTGGGTTTGCCGGAAGAACAGATAACCAAGGTAATGTTGTTTGAACTTGACCGGCTTGCTGGCATTGATCATCTTACTAGTGTATATGTACCGCATCGTCCGGCGTGCAGTAAACTATTTTCGCTTGATCCGGTGGTGGATGTTATGGCCCGCCTGCGTTCGCCTGGTGGATGTGTCTGGGATATTGAACAGACACATCTCAGTCTGCGCCGTTATATTGTGGAAGAGGTCTATGAAGTACTGGAAGCCATTGATCTGGCTGACGGTGTTAAGTTATGTGAAGAACTTGGCGATTTATTGCTCCAGATTGTATTCCATGCGCGTTTGGCCGAAGAGAGCGGCGGTTTTACCATGCAGGATGTGGTGGATACAGTTACCGAGAAAATGGTGCGTCGCCATCCACATGTGTTTGGGAAAATAACCGTGCGGGATGCGGCTGAAGTTGTTGTTAATTGGGACCAGATCAAGAAACGGGAAAAGGCTGGCGAAAGGATAGGGGTGCTTGATGGTATTCCTATCGGCCTGCCTACCCTTATGGCGGCTTACAAACTGCAAGCCAAAGCGGCTAAGGTTGGTTTTGACTGGGATGATATTGGTCCGGTATGGGACAAGATAGCAGAAGAACTGGACGAATTAAAAGAGGCCGCGGCGCTGCCTGAAGCTGAGCGTGCTCAGAAGACAGAAGACGAATTAGGTGATGTGCTATTTGCTGTTGTCAATTTGGCCCGGTTTATGGGTATTGATCCAGAGACCGCACTTAACCGCACAAATAACAAATTCAGGCGGCGGTTTAATTATATTGAGACTAAGCTCAAAGAGCAGGGGATAGCCTGGGAAAACACGATTTTGGCTGATCTTGATGTGTTGTGGGAAGAAGCCAAGAGAAAAGAGAGCGCTGGATGAGTTTTTTTGCCATTTTTTTTAATCATAGCAGGAATAAAAAATTACGTAGCGAATAAAGCTAATCGTAATCGATTTACGTTAGGGGGACACGATTGTGAATAAAACTGACCTGGTTAAAGCAGTAGCCCAAAAAGCTGATATGACTCAAAAGGATGCCGAGAAAGCTATTAATTCTGTATTCGCCGCTATTGAAGAGGCCCTAGCCAATGATGATAAAGTGCAAATTATTGGATTTGGCACTTTTGAAGTGAAGACTCGCGAGGAACGTAAAGGACGTAATCCACAAACTGGCAACGAGATTACTATTCCAGCTTCCAAAAACCCAGTATTCAAAGCAGGTAAGGGATTAAAAGATACTGTAAACGCGTAAAGCTAAAGTGGACAAGACTACAATAAACCAGGTTTCTTGAACCTGGTTTTTGCTTTATCCACGAATGAGGAGAGACATCATTTATGACAGGTAAGATTTTGATAGTAGATGATGAAATTAATATCCGTGAACTTATAAAGTTTACTTTGGAGAAGTCAGGCTATAAGACCATTGAGGCTGGTGATGGGCAGGCGGCTGTAACTATGGCTAAAGCCGAAAAGCCGGAGCTTATTGTGCTTGACCTGATGCTGCCAGGCATGGATGGTCTTGAAGTATGCCGCATTGTGAAAAACTCCCGGGAAACAGCCGCCATTCCTATTATTATGCTTACCGCTAAAAGTGAAGAAATCGATAAAGTAATTGGGCTTGAACTAGGGGCAGATGATTACATCACCAAGCCCTTTAGCCCGCGCGAACTCTTGGCCAGAATTAAAGCTGTCCTCAGGCGCAGCAACAAAGAAAGCGCAGTCGGTGGCGAATTGGTTCTGGGTAAGCTTAGACTTAATTTTAGTCGTTATGAGGCCTATTTGGGGACGCTCAAGCTGGAGCTTACTCCCAAAGAATATGAAATGCTCAAGTTGTTTGCAACAAACACCGGCAAAGTATTTACCAGAGAACAACTGCTTGAAAAGGTATGGGGCTACGAATATTTTGGTGATACCAGAACTGTCGATGTACATGTGCGGCATTTAAGGGTAAAATTGGGCCAAGAGAATGAAGTTGTTGAGGCCATTGAAACCGTACGCGGCGTTGGGTATCGGTTTAAGGATTTGTCAGAGAACTAAGTCTTGGTAGAACGCGTTAGTTGCATATATTTTATAGTAAAAAAAGGCTGAAAAACTCGTTAACACATTGTAATAGTATGAGGGGCGAAATTGCCACACTGCGCTCGCAATGACGATGGATTGGGTTCCACTGCGTCATTGCAGACGTAGGTGAGGTAATTTCGTCTTTTTTTCTTTAGGGGTATAAATTTAAACGAATGTTAACAAGATGTTAACATTCAGCCGCCTATTTTTATGTTATATTGCATATGAGAAACGACAGGAGGCAAAACTGGCTTATGAAATATAAAATCCAGGTAAATAAGTTGAAGCTGTATTATGGTGATGTTCTGGCCCTAAAAAAGATCTCAATTGATATTGCGGAAAACAGTGTGTTGGCGTTAATCGGCCCTTCGGGCTGTGGTAAATCGACCTTTCTCAAAACACTTAACCGTATGAATGATTTGATTGAAAGTGTAAAAATCGAGGGCGAGGTATTGCTTGACGACGAGAATATATATCACCCCAAAATTGACACAGTTATGCTGCGAAAACGGGTGGGCATGGTCTTTCAGCGCCCCAATCCATTTCCAATGTCCATTTATGACAATATTGCCTACGGACCGCGTATTCATGGACAATCCAACCGCGCATTGTTGAATGAAATTGTCGAGAAGAGTCTGACTGGATCGGCACTTTGGGATGAGGTTAAAGACCGGTTGCATTCCTCCGCAATGGGATTATCTGGTGGTCAGCAGCAACGGCTTTGTATTGCGCGTTTGCTAGCCGTTGAACCTGAGGTACTGTTAATGGATGAGCCCTGCTCTGCGCTTGACCCGATATCGACGATGAAGATTGAAGAATTAGTAACTGAGCTGAAATCACAATATACGATTGTCATGGTTACGCATAACATGCAACAGGCGGCTCGGGTATCTGATTATACCGGTTTTTTCTTAAATGGCGATTTGGTAGAGCAAGATAAAACTGACAATATTTTTACGCGCCCACAGGATAAGCGAACGGAAGATTATATTACTGGACGCTTTGGGTAAAAGGAGGGATTGCAAAATGGTAACAAGACATAGTTATGATCAGGAACTGGCGGATCTGCGTCAGGCCTTACTAAATATGGGCAAGGCGGTAGACCAAGCAATAGATGAAGCCGTGATTTCGTTGGCTCAACAGGACAACGAACTGGCTCAGAAGGTTATGGATTATGATGATGAAATTGACCAGATGGAAATTGATATTGAAGATAAGTGCATGGTACTGATCGCCAGACAGCAGCCCTTGGCCCGCGATTTGCGGATTATCGGCACTGGCCTTAAGATTACTACCGATTTGGAACGAATGGGTGACCATGCCTATGATATCGCCAAAATAGCGTTGGCCATGAATAAGCAATCCTTGATTAAACCGCTGGTTGATATTCCCCGTATGGCGCAAATGTCGCAAAAAATGCTTAAGGATTCTCTGGAAGCCTATACTACTCTTGATATTACGCTGGCTGAACAGGTGTGTTTAAACGATGATGAGGTTGATAATATCTATAATCAGGTATTTAGAGAACTGTTGACCTATATGATGGAAGACCCCACAACTATTAGCCAGGCCACACAGCTCATCTTTGTTGCCCGCTATCTGGAACGAATTGCTGACCATGCCACTAATATTGCAGAATGGACAGTGTATTTGGTAACAGGGCAGCGGCGGCGGAAAAAATAGAATGTAGGCAAATAGAACAGGCGAGATTGCTACGCTGGCGCTTGCAATGACCAGGGATGTCATTGCGAACAACGCGAAGTAATCTCGCCTTTTTTATGTATGGAATCATATTAGGATAGAAAAGCACAAAAGGGATGCATTTTTTGGGGTAATTATCATTGGGAATTATAAACCGATAAAAACTAAATAGTTCATTTATTTTGTTGACATATGTTTGTTTATGTATTAATATTTATGTAAAATATGACACTAGATATAAAAATAGTAATTTTTGTTATGATTTGATAACAACCATCAGATTTTATCATGGAATTTATAAAAACTTTTGCGCTAAATAGTAGATCTATGGGCATGGTAAAAATATAGTTCAAAGAATAAAATGAGTCAAAGAATCGTTTCTTTGACTCCCATAGTTGCAAACTTATCGAAAGGTAAGGACGCAAAGCCATGGGTCTATTGTACCACGGGTACTATGATTGCCAGGTTGCCGTTTTAGTTTAACTAAAATGTTTTAAACCAGACTAAAGCGAAGTCTGGTTTTGTTTTTGTAGGGACAATATGAAATACAAAAATAGCGATACGAGTGAGTCGCAGACGTAGAAAAGCATAAAAGAAATTGAAAAAATGTGATGAAAGGTGAATGAATTAATTTGTATTGAAGTCTTTTGTACTCTAGTGGCATAGATATGTGCTGCTGAAAGGGGGGATGTATTATATAAAAATGCGTAGTTATAAGAAACCAACGTGCTTATTGACATGTAATTTGTGGTTGCCTGTAATTTAGTAGTAAAACAAAATAATCTTAAAGACAACGGTTTCATTCCGATTTGTGCTTTGAGTGGATTGAGGGGTATGATTATAAGATGAAGGTTACCAGTATTAAAGTAAAACTACTTTTAATTTTTTTGCCATTCGTTATAGTATCTTTTGCCATATTGTCTGGAACAGGTTACTTTTTATCCCGGCAGGCTTTAAGCCAGAGCGTGGAAGATACTGCTATGTCAATAGGAGCTGATTACTCTCATCGTATTGAAAGTCATATCAATGGTGCAAAAGTTCAATTGGAATCATTTTCAAGCATTAGCCCGATATACAATCCTGTTGATGAACAGACACTTGTAAAAAACTTGAATGATTGTTCTAAACATTTAGAGGGCTTAGCAAATATAATATACCTTTATCCCAGTGGTTCAGGATTACGTCCAGATGGCAGCAAAGTTGAAGCTGGTGACAGGGAATATTTTAAAAAAACAATAGCAACCTCTAAGCCGGTTGTTTCAGATGTGATAGTCAGCAGAACCACTGGGAAAGTGGGCATTAATGTTGCCGTTCCTGTTCTCAATCAGGGACAAATAACCGGTGTGCTTACGGGGTCTATGGCTATGGACAGTCTTGCTGAACTGGTGAAAGAACTTAAATTTCAGGATTCGGGATATGGGTATATTCTTGATTCGACAGGTACTATTATTGTAAATCCTCACAATAAGGATGTTGAAGGGAAATTAACTCTTAGCAGTAAGACTATTAATCCAGATTTAAATTTAAAAGTAACAGAACTAGATAATAATTTAGTGAATTTATTTAATAAAGCCGCCTCTTCCGGAAACCAGGTACGAGGGGAATACATTTCCGAGGAGGGGGTTAACGTCATTGGTATAATAACTCCAATTAATCTAACAAGCGGGAACCGCTGGTTCATGGTGGTGAATGCCCCGAAAGAAGAGGCACTACACGAAGTCAATGCGTTAATGTGGGCAATGTTGTCAGTATCAATTGTTTGCCTGGTGGTGGCAAGCATATTTGTTATAATAATTAGTCGTCGTATTGCTAATCCCATAGCATTAATTAGGGATGAATGCTTGCTATTAGCAAATGGTGATTTAAGAGAACGTAAAAGGACGATTGTTTCGCATGATGAAATTGGTCAGTTGGTCAATGGGTTTGCTGATATGCGGAACAATCTATATGCGCTAATTTTTAAAATAAAAGATTCAACAAGCCAAATGGCTGATATCTCGTGCAATATGGCGGAAGGAGCAAACCAAAATGGCGAGACAGCCAATAAGATTGCTATAACTATAACTCAAATAGCTGAAGGGGCCACACAACAGAATAAACAAATTATTGAAATTCGAGAGAAAGTGGAAGCTACTAAAGAACATGTTCATGCCGGCCTTGCAGAAGCAGTTGCAACACTGGAGTATGCCACAGGGACTTCACAGGCTACTAATGAAGGAGTAAAATCGTTGCAAGCAGCAACTGATCAGCTGACTTGTTTACAAGATATTGTTAAATCTGCAACTGGATCAATGCAAAATTTGGGCCGAAGGTCACACGAAATCAGCAGTATAGTGGACATTATTACTGGTATCGCGGGACAGACCAACCTATTGTCCCTCAATGCGGCCATTGAGGCAGCAAGGGCAGGAGAGCATGGCAGAGGCTTTGGTGTAGTAGCAGAAGAAGTTCGGAAATTGGCCGAACAATCAGCCCATGCGGCAACGCAAATAAGTAACCTTGTACAAGATATCCAATCTGAAACAGATGCTACGGTTCGTATTATGGAAGACAGTATGGCGCAGGTTGATTTGCAGGTAAGTAATTTTGACACTGTTGGGGAAGTCATTAAAAAGGCGACCGATGCAATTGTGCAGTCAGAAAGAAATATTAGTAGTTTGCAGAGTCATTTGGAAATCCTTGAAAAATATTCGATAAACGTTCAGGAGGCCGTTGCAACTATTGCTGAAGTTGTTGAGGGGACAGCAGATGCAACCGGGGAAGTTGCCGCAACGTCAGAAGAGCAATCCGCCTCAACAGAGGAAATTTCTGCATTAAGTAGAAATATAGCCGACATAGCCGAAGAACTAAAAATGCTTATTAATAAATTTCGAGTCTAAAAGCTAAGGTTAGTATGGGTGTTTGTAAATAATGTGAATTTCGCCAGTATAACGTTTTAATGTTACAGAGGGGGATGGGATTTGCCAAGAAATCTTGTTGCGATTCTTGCAATCGGCTTTGTCGGCGGCTTGTGGAGCGGTTTTCTGGGACTAGGCGGAGGCGTAGTGTTGTTAGCAATCATGGTGACCTGCTGGAAGGTGGAGCAGCATGTTGCCAATGCAACTTCATTAGCTGTGATCTTTCCGACGGCAATTGTGGGAAGTTTGCTGTATCAGCACCAGGGATTTTTGGATATGATGCTTGCAGCAAAAATCGCGGTTGGCTGTATTGTCGGTGCATACCTGGGTTCAACATTAGCATGCCGGTTACCAGCAGTTACCTTGAAAAAATATCTCTCTGGCGCACTGATCATAGTTGGAATATGGATGGTGATTGGATGATACTGTTTTTATTGGGCTTGGTCATGGGCTTCCTCAGCGGCTTAATGGGTATTGGCGGTGGAATCATTATAGTACCTGCTCTCGTTCTTGGCTTTGGTGTGTCACAGCACTCAGCCCAGGGAATATCATTGCTGCTCATTATTCCCACTGTTCTATCAGGATTGATTACTTATCACCGCAAAGGCTTTGTTGACTATCGAATGGCAGGGCTACTGGCCGTAGGCTCTTTAGGTGGTGCTATCTTCGGAGCCAGTTGTGTTCAATACATCTCAGCTTTTATGCTGAAAAAAATATTTGGGGCAGTTCTTGCTTTGCTTGGGTATAAAATGTATCGCGATGTCTCTAAACGATTCACGGTGAAGGGTAATGCAGTGGAACTAATGGACGATGCAAAATAATTCGAACAGTAGGAGGAGAAAATGCCATTAAAGAATATTGTTGTATTAGATTTGACGCGGGTGTTGGCTGGACCATTTGCAACTTCGATGTTAGCAGACTTCGGCGCTACGATTATTAAAGTTGAGCCCCCCGGGGGCGATGATGCGCGAAGCTATGGTCCTTTTATCGGTACAGAGAGCCGCTATTTTATGGGACTCAATCGGGGTAAGCAGTCGATGACCCTTAATCTGAAGAATCCTCAGGGACAAGCTATGCTAAAGGAAATGGTTCAACAAGTAGATGTGCTTATTGAAAATTACCGTCCGGGAGTGATGGAGAAATTTGGCCTGGGCTATGAAACACTTAAAAAAATTAATCCAAAGCTCATTTATGCAGCCTGCTCGGGTTTTGGCCAGACTGGCCCATACCGGAATAAATCAGCTTATGATATAACGGTTCAGGGAATTGGCGGTATTATGAGTGTAACCGGTCAGGAAACTGGTGAACCCACACGGGTGGGTATTCCGTTTGGTGATATCCTGCCTGGACTGTATATTGTTAATGGAATACTTTTGGCTTTGTATCACCGCCAGCAAACAGGTAAAGGACAGATGGTAGATGTATCAATGCTTGATTGTCAGGTAGCGGTCATGGATTCACATATCGGTAAATATTTTGCTACTGGTGTGGTGCAAAAACCGATTGGCAACCGGCATCCGACAGTTACTCCGCTGGAATCGTTCAAGACACAAGACGGCTATGTGATCGTCGCTGCTGGCAACGAAAAAACCTGGGAGAAATTCTGCTTGTTGCTTGACTACCCGCAATTACTAGCTGACGAACGTTTTTTATCTAATAATTTAAGAACTCAAAACCGCGATGAACTCAAGCAGCTGTTGGACCCAGTTTTCATAACTAAGACCTCCGAAGAATGGATAAAGCTACTGGAGGCGGTGGGTATTCCCTGTGGCATAATCAATACCATTGATAAGGTAGTAGAAGATCCACAGGTATTGGCTAGAAAAATGATTGTTGAAGTTAACCACTCGGTTGCTGGCAAGGTGAAACTGGCGGGCATTCCCATTAAAATGTCTGAATCTCCTGGGTGTATCCGTGATGCTTCACCATTATTAGGAGAGCATACGGACAAAATTCTCCATCATTTTTTAGGATTGGATACTCAGAAAATATATGAGCTGCGAGAAAAGCGAATAATTTAAATTTAGAAGAAAACATAGTGATATGAGTCGAGGGATGGTTCTTGAAGGTATCAATCGGAAGTTTTGCGCGCAAAAAGGCTCAATTAACAGCTCCCGGCTGCCAGTTGAGCCACAAAACTATCTACGCGCAAAATTTTTGATTGCCTCAGAAGAATGAAGTCGCGGGCTGCCCAGCTATGGAATTTCAATCTTTTTCTCTTGGTTTTTGATCGTTAATTTTTTCTGTTTTCGTACATTTTTTTGTGCTTTACTTTGCTGATTTGTAATAAATTGGGCTTCATTTGTCTTGATTGGACATACCTTCCCCCTCCCCACAAACGGGTCTTGGCAGTATCTATTCAATTTTTGCAACTATTAAGGCGATGCCTCTTTGGGTAACGAATAGCTTGCCTGTAATTTACCTTTTCCACATACAGGACACCTCGTTACATCCCGGCCTACAAGAATGCATAGAATCTCAACAGTTGTAAGACCTTCAAATTTTGGTTTGTAGGTTGGACTTAACGTTAGTTTTCTGCTTAGTTCCAGCTTGGTCTTTTTGTTTCGGTTGGCAAGGAGTCCATAATGCCTGATTTTGACAAAACCTTTGGGAAGTACATGCAGTAAAAATCGCCGGATGAATTCAACGCCACTGAGCGTTAGCGTTTTTGTCTGGTTGTTGTCGTTAGAGTCTCTTACGGTAATTGTCACCGTATGTTCATCCATGGCGACAATGCGCGTATTGGATAAGGCTATCCGGTGCGTGTACCTCCCCAAATATCGGACAACAGCGAGTGGTCCGGAAAAAGTCTTTTTAGAGTAAATGTACCAGTTTTTGGCATAACACTGTTTGAGTAAATCCCGGAAACATTTTGGCTGTTGATATTTCTGGGCATCTCCATAAAACATCAGCAAGTTTTGGCGGTAGTATTGCTTGATGTGGTGAAGAAATTTACCTCGAAACTTTTTAGCTAACACCTTTACTGGAATGAAGAACTTCTTGCTGCTGTTTCGCCATTGATTGTTTTTGGTTAGTCCACCTGCCAATACCACAGTATGGATGTGCGGATGATAGTGCAAATCTTGTCCCCAGGTATGCAGCAAGGAAAAAAGCCGATCTGTGCACCAAGATATTTGGTATCTTGGGAAAGTTCCGCCAAGGTTTGGGCTACCGCTTTATACAACAAGCCATAAAGCAATTCCTGGTTTTGATAAACCAATGGCTGAAGCTGTGATGGTAAGGTAAACACAACATGGAAGTAAGGGGCAGTGAGGATATCTTTGCTTCTTGCGTCTACCCAAACTGCCTTATTAATACCCTGACACAAAGGGCAGTGCCGATTCCGG
Source organism: Sporomusa sp. 246TCP1 (assembly GCF_057319775.1). Classification (NCBI taxonomy): domain Bacteria; kingdom Bacillati; phylum Bacillota; class Negativicutes; order Selenomonadales; family Sporomusaceae; genus Sporomusa; species Sporomusa sp. 246TCP1. Next base: position 5,485,548 of record NZ_CM170492.1, read on the forward strand.
CATGAATTGTAACGAACAACTATATGGCCACATTCTTCGCATTCAAACGTATGACCACCTTAAAGCTGCTGTCCTGCAGCGCATGATGTCACTAACGGCTTTGGCTTGTTGTATATATGGAGCATAGCTTTGTTCATACTGGGGATAAAACTTAAGGAAAACATCCTGTACAGTAGTCATTTGGGGTTGCTGTTTCCAGTATCAAGAGGACTCTTAATGCCCATAAGGCTTTTCGATGTCATATGCAGGTACGTCATTGTAGTCTGAAGATTTTTATGCCCCAGCATTTGCTGGATAAACACGGGATCGACCCCATCTTCTAATGTATGTGTAGCAAAACAGTGCCGAAGCGTATGGGCAGAAATATTCTGGTCCATTTGCAACTGGTTGCGCAGCTTAATGATGGTATTTTTGATGGACTTAACGTTAATGTGCTCACCTTTGTGTTGTCCTGGAAACAACCAATCGTCCATTTGGTAGCTTGAAAAATATGCCCGGAAGTATTTTCGCAATACATCAAGGGCCAGTTCTGATAAGATGGTGTATCGATTTGTATTATGTTTGGCGTTTTCTACCCGTACGCGCATACTTTTACTACAAATATCACAAATCTTCAATTTAGCTACTTCGCTGACCCTGAGGCCACTACCGTATAGTAATGCTAAAATAGCTTTATGCTTTAGATTCGCAGCTTTATTTAATATTGCCAGTACATCTTGTTTAGGTGGGATGACTGGAAATTTACGTATTCTTTTCATCCGGGGAATTTTTAAGGGGTTCCACTCTTTACCTATGATACAGGTATGAAAGAATTTCACAGCGGAAATGTAACAATTAATGGATCCAGCTGACAGACCCTTTTCCTTTTTGAGATAGAGGACATATTGTTGGATATCACTATCTGTAACGTTTTCCATGCATTTGTGTTGATTTTGCATATAATTGATGAAGGCAAAGATTCTTCGCAAATAGGATTCTCGTGAAGATTCCGGAGTTCCTTTAAGTTCAAAGTATAGTTCAATCTCTTGTTTATATTGTTGCATAGACATACTACCTCCTGATTTTTTGGGTTTTGTGAAGCCAATTCATGGCATCAGGAGGAGCTCTTGCTGTGTTAAAAAACGTATGTATTTCAGTCTTAGGACATGGTATAATCATAAAGTAAAAAGTACGTTTCTCCTTTCTGGTTTGTTTGGTTTGGCGATTAAACAATACCACAAAAGGGCGTACTTTTTACATTTTTCATGAAATTTTTATTTACGGGGGACTATCAGGACCATCGCGTGAGCGATTTCGTTCTTCTGTGCGCCAAGAAGCGCACAGAGTATAGCGGGTGGGAGTCCCGCCTGAGAAGGCTTAGCCAGCCACTCAGTATCTAGCCTTGGGACTGAAGCGGTAACGCCAGGTCTAAGCGTAGGCAAGAAAGGTAGTAGGCCGAAAGCGAAAGTTGAAGATGTAGAGCCCCGAAATCCCCCAAATGGAAAGGTCGATGCCTTCGAACCAGCAGAAGACAATACTGAGCTTAGCGATAATGGCGAGCTAAGTTCGGCACCCCGGGGTCAAAGATCTTGGCATGCTACACATTAGTAAAGTGTCAAGGGGACGGGGTTATTGACAAGAATAAGAGAAAGAAATAAGATAAGGATGGGGGTGAAAGCATGCCAAGAACAGCAAGAAAGAAGAGTAGAAGCGGAATATACCATATAATTATGAGAGGAATAAACCGGCAGACAATTTTCGAAAACGAAGAAGATTGTCTGCAATTTCTTGAGGCACTGCAACGGTATAAAGAAAAAAGCGGATAAGGATTGTCAAGGGGACGGGATTATAGACAACCTTGTGTCCATAATCCCGTCCCCTTGACACCCCCTGAGGATGTCAACCTCGATGCTACAAGCATAAACGCAAACCAATGTAAAACTAGATGCAAAGAAAGACCTAAATATCGGATCAGCCCAAAACATAGAGAAAACTAACACCAACAACAAATCAAGTTCAACATCTGTAGGAGTTTCTGTTTCACCATCAGGTAATGTTAGCGGAGCAAGCATCGGTGGAAGTTCCAGCAAAGGAAAAGAAAATGAAGAAATCAGCACATATACCGAAAGCGTAATCATTGCCAACAATACCGCGATTCTAAAATCTGGTAAAGATGCCAACATTCTCGGCTCCCAGGTCAAAGGCAAAAACGTATTGGCCGCTGTTAGCGGCAACCTCAACATAGCCAGCCAGCAGGACACCGCTAACTACACAGCGAAGAATCAAAATGGTGGTATTAGCATTGGTATTGGTAAGGATAGTACCACCCAAGGTTCTGTCAGTACAGGCAAAACCAACTCTGACTACAGCAGTGTCATTGATCAGGCAGGTATTTACGCTGGACAAGGTGGCTTTGCTATTTATGTTGGAAAGAACACCGACCTGAAGGGTGCGGTCATTAGCAGCGAGGCTACGCCGGATAAGAATAAGATTAGTACGGATACATTGACGTACTCGGATATTGAGAATAAGGCAGAGTATAATTCAAATAGTATGGGAGTAAATATTGGAATCGGCAGTAACGGAAGAATCAGGTTGACACCGAATATTGGTATGCTTGCCAGCGGAGATGCGGATAGTACTACGAAATCAGCTATTTCTCCTGGAACTATTGAAGTTCGTAGCAATCCAAATACAAATATTAACGGACTCAGTCGTGATCCCAGTGGAGCACTAAATGCTTTAGGCAAGATATTCGATAAGAAGACAGTTCAAGAGCAGAAAGAATTAGCCAATGTATTTAGTGAAGTAGCATTTAATGAGTTAGGTACATTAGCGATAAAAAATGGCTGGTTAGATGGTGGACCAGAGAAAACTACAATATATACTGTACTTGGTGGTTTGGTTTCTAAACTTGCTGGTGGTAGTTTTGCTTCAGGTGCAGCAAGTGCTGGAGTTAATGAACTTCTTGCAAATGAGTTATTAAAGATTCAAGATCCTAATTTACGACAACTGGCTAGCTATATTGTTGGTAGTGCTGCTGCAAAAGTAGCTGGTGGCGATGCACAAATTGGCGGTAGTGTCTCAGTTAGTGAGACGAAAAATAACCATGATGGAGTGCATGAGGTACTCATTAATGGAACTACATTCTTTCTAGCATGTGTTACTGTCCAGATAATAAACGGACAGAAGCAATTAGTTGTGGCTGGTCAAGCCATAGCAACATGGGCTTCTGATACTGGAACATGGATAGCTAATGAGGCAAGCAGTGCATGGGATGATTTGGTTCTTTGGGCTGGTGATGGAACGCCAGGCAATAATCAGGCTCAAAATAAGCAGGCAAGGGATGCTGCGAATAAACATGGTTTAAACAAAGAGCAGAAACGAAAGCTACATGATGAAATAACAGGGCAAAATTATACTTATAAAGAAATTGAGGAAATCGCGGAAGCTATAAAAGAAGGAAACTTATGAGGTGTTCTATGAAGAGGAAAATAGAAGAAAGAATGAAGATGCTTTTGGGTCAACCATTTCTTAGTATAGGGAGAGCGGGAAATCTTCTATGGCTTTGTTTTGGTAAAAATATTGCCGTCAAGGATAGAAATGGTAATGAAAAAATTAAAAGTACCTACGCTTTAAATGTTCAATGTGCATGGAGGTTAAGAAAGGAAAGTAAAATAATAGTAGCATCCGGCGATTTTTATCTACCAAAGACAGGTATGAGTGACGATAATGTTTTCGAATGGGATAAAATTGGGGCTAATAGATTTGATGAAAAAATAGATGAATTTAAAAAGGCTCTAGAATCAAAAGTGATTGTTACGGAAGTATCTGCTGATGAAATAGGTGGGTTATACATTAATTTTGACTCAAAAGTTAAATTGGAATTATTTCCTAACGATTCTCTTGAAGATGAATTCTGGAGATTTATAGAGTTTAATGGTCAAAATAGTGAACATTTAATTGTCTTTGATAAGGAGTAGTTTTCATAAAGAGAGGTCAGCGGACGTAAAATCCGCCGACCTCTCTTTGGTGCGCCCGGCACGGGCGCAGTCTAACGGGTGAAAATTCCAAGTGCGGGTTGATAGTGCCAAGCACAGAAAGATACAAGGGGACGGTTATTAAGGCCTCAATCGGAAGTTTTGCGCGCAAAAAGGCTCAACTAACAGCTCCCAGCTGCCAGTTGAGCCACAAAACTATCTACGCGCAAAATTTTTGATTGCCTCAGAAGAATGAAGTCGCTGGCTGCCCAGCTATGGAATTTTAATCTTTTTCGACTTATTTCGACATTTTCTCATGATTATAAATGTGTACATTACAATTTTATATTATCCAGGCCGAACTGTAAATAAGCCATCGCGTGAGCGATTTCGTTCTTCCTCGACTCATATTTTTTAGATAGAACCAAACATCGCATTTAATACTAAAAGTTAAATTTTGTAAAATTACCCTTGACTAATAACAACTTATAATATAAAATGAAGTTGTTAGTTTAAATGATAAAGGAGGGGTAATTTTTGTTAAGAAGAATGTTTATGGGATTGTTACTAGGAATAATGGTGATTGCGGTAGCGGGCTGTAGTTCTTCAGCCAAAACAACTTTTCAAAAAATTGAAGAAACTAAAGAGATGACATTTGCGATGACAGGCGCATATCCGCCGTTCAACTTTATTGACGAAAACGGAGAACTGGCAGGCTTTGATATTGATATTGCCCACGCTATTGCACAGAAATTGGGCGTAAAGGCTAAGCCGATTACAACGGCATGGGATGGTATAATTAGTGGTTTGACAGGCAAACGATTTGACATGATTATCGGGAGTATGGCCATAACAGAGGAACGACAGAAAAAAATAAGTTTTACTGACCCGTACTATATAGACGGAGCCCAGTTTTTCGCGAAAGAGGGTTCGAAACTTAAGGACATTTCGGAGCTTAAAGATGGCAAAGTAGGTGTTGTTACTGGAACTACCTTTCAAACGCATCTAAGTAATATGAAAAATATCAAGGAAATTCTTCAGTTTGACAGTGATGTTGACAATATCAAGAGTGTAGAGATAGGCAGGGCGGATGGTCTTATTACAGCCAAGCTAGTCGGACTCTATAGCGCAAAACGTTACAATGTTGCAATTGAACCGATTGGTGAGCCTCTGTATAAAGAAACGATTGCGATTGCTATTCGACAAGAAGATAAGGAGTTATTAGCTGCAGTCAATAAGGCGTTGAAAGAAATCAAGGAAGATGGTACCTACGAAAAAATCAGTAACAAATGGTTTGGACGTAATATCCTGTAGTTTATGGATAAATGGGGTATTTGGTTATTCTAAGCAATAGTAATAATGATGGGTAATACAGGAGAAAGCGGGTTTGATGTAATTGATTGATTTTATGAATAATGTATCCCAATTTTTTGTAACAGTAATCCATTTTGCCCCAAAGTTTATACCCGGTGTCCTTATGACACTCAAATTATCCTGCTGGTCCATTGTTCTTGGCACAGGATTTGGATTAATTACAGCTATATTTAAGCTTTCCCATATAAAACCTTTAGAAATTATTAGCAAGCTGTATGTTACTGTTGTAAGAGGTACTCCACTTCTGTTACAACTTATATTCATATTTTATGGATTGCCACAGGTGGGACTTAAATTTAACAGTTTTACTTCTGCTGTTATAGGGCTTGCTTTTCACAACGGGGCGTATATTAGTGAAATTTTTCGGGGTGCAATTGAGTCGATTGAGCACGGGCAGCTTGAAGCGGGCCGGGCATTGGGAATGACAAAATGGGAGGTGTTAAAGAGAGTTATTTTGCCCCAGGCTTTTAAACGATCAGTACCTGCATTAGGAAACCAATTTATTATTGGTGTCAAAGACTCGTCGCTTGCCAGCGCGATAACAATTTCTGAAACGTTAATGCTATCCCGTCAATTTGTAGCCGCGACGTATAATGTTTTCCCCATATTTTTTATAGCGGGGTGTTATTACTTACTCATCACAATTGTGTTAGAAAGATTACTTAATCAGCTTGAAAAACGATTAAAGGTTTATGACTAATGGCTATGCTGAGATAGCAAGGAGGGAGAATCATTGATACAGGTTAAAAATCTGCACAAATATTTTAAGAACTATGAGGTTCTTAAGGGAATTGATATGGAAGTGAATAAGGGGGAGGTCGTTTGTATCCTTGGTTCCAGTGGCTCTGGAAAAAGCACGTTGCTTAGGTGTATTAATTTTTTAGAGAAAAAAAACGATGGTCAGATATGGATTGACGGTGAGATGATTAAGGGTACAGAAGAAGAAATAAATCGCATTAGATGTAAGGTTGGTATGGTGTTTCAACGGTTTCACTTGTTTCCCCATCTGACTGTAGTTGAAAATGTGATGGAGGGCCCCTTAACCGTAAAAAGAGCCGATAAAAGGGAAACCTACGAACAAGCATTGCGATTGATTGATAAGGTGGGCCTCCTTGATAAGGCGGAACAGTACCCCGCCCGTTTATCCGGTGGGCAGATGCAACGAGTTGCCATTGCTAGAGCGTTGGCCATGGAGCCTCAAGTAATTTTATTTGACGAACCTACTTCTGCTCTTGATCCGGAACTGGTAGGAGAGGTTTTAAAGGTAATGCGAGACATGGCAGACGAAGGCATGACTATGATTATAGTCACGCACGAAATGGGGTTTGCCCGCGAAGTGGCAGATAGAGTTATTTTTCTGCACGAGGGCGTTATTACTGAAGCCGGACAGCCACAAGAGATATTCGAAAATCCTAAAACCGAGAGATTACAGGCATTTCTAGGCCAGCTTCAGCATTGAATTTCATTTGGGACGATATGGGATAAGAATTGAGTTAAAAAAATGGATAGAAATCTTGTCTTGCTAAAAAATATCTATAACAGCGCAGTAATTACCAGATATATATAACAGTAATGTGCTAAATATTGATGAGAGGTGAATAAAATAGAGTATCATGATAAAAACGTTGCCGCTTGGCCAAATGTTAGTAAAGCAAATTGGAATGATTGGCGATGGCAGATAAAAAACCGAATTACTTCTTTGGAGGATTTGAAAGCCATAGTCAATCTAACCCCAGACGAAGAACAAGGTATAAAGAATTGCTTAAACACTTTAAAAATGGCGATTACACCCTACTACGCTTCCTTGATGGATCCCCACGACCCCGATTGTCCTATTAGAAAGCAAGCAATTCCGGTGACTTGGGAGCTGGATGAAGCTTCCTGTGATTTAGAAGACCCTCTTTATGAAGATCTGGATTCACCTACGCCTGGTCTCACTCATCGCTATCCTGACCGCGTATTATTTCTAGTTACCAATCAATGTGCAATGTATTGCCGTCATTGCACCAGAAGACGTATTGCCGGAACAACCGACCAGCCGCGTGCTCAGCATGAATTGGATGCGGCTATTGCATATATTGCAAAAACGCCGGTTATACGTGACGTGCTAATTTCAGGAGGAGATGCGTTACTGCTAAACGATGATATAATTGAATATCTGCTCCAGCAGCTTCGTAAAATTCCTCATGTGGAAATTATTCGTTTTGGAACACGTACGCCAGTTGTACTTCCGCAACGTATTACGCCGGAATTATGCAATATGCTTAGAAAGTATCATCCGGTATGGATAAATACGCATTTTAATCACCCGAAAGAGGTAACGCCGGAAGCCATTGCCGCATGTGAGAGAATTGTTGATGCAGGCATTCCTTTGGGGAATCAATCGGTGTTGTTAAAAGGCGTGAATGATTGCCACTATATAATAAAAAAATTGATGCACTTGTTAGTTAAGATGAGAGTACGCCCGTATTATTTATATCAATGCGATCTGTCAACAGGACTTGACCATTTTCGAACCTCTGTTGCAAAAGGAATTGAAATTATGGAACTATTAAGAGGACATACGTCTGGTTATGCTGTGCCAACATATGTGGTAGATGCTCCTGGCGGTGGCGGAAAGATACCGGTAGGTCCTCAATATTTGCTGTCTATGTCAGACCAGAAGGTTATACTTCGCAACTATGAAGGGATAATATGCACATATACCGAGCCACTCGACAGGAACAGTGAATGTAAAGAGTGTAAGATTTGCGAAGAATACCGGGAGAAAAAACCAAAAACAGGACTAGGTAAACTGTTTGGCGACAAAAAACTAAGTCTGATTCCCAAGGATAATAACCGCGAGAAACGCCGGAAAAATTTTAACAACATAAATCAAGGTGAAAGTTAATGACGTTATGCAACATTAAAGTAGAACCAGGCGATGCAGTTAGCATTGTTTCAAAATCACAAGGATACCATTATCATAAAAAAGACAATATGTTTTCAGTTGATATGTTTATAGATACGATTAATCATAGACTAAAAATAAAAAAATATAGCTGTTCAAATTACGATGATTTTGTCAATTATGTAGAGTATGTCGCTGATGCAAACAGTTTATCTAAAATTATTATGGTCGCTCAGGAATTCGATTGGGAAAAGTTGTTTGTGCGCGGCTTCGTACTGGAAGCGTTACATCCCACATTTTTTGCGGGATTGCCGGGTTTTCACATAGCTAAGTTTATGGAAAATAAAAGGCGAATCTCATTGCAATGGGATATAGAGGAAGACATAGTAAAACAAGTTCGCGCCGCGCGACCTAATTTGAAGTCGCTTCCTGATGAATATGAGATACGGTCGGCTGCCCTAAATGACATTCCGGCACTTACGCGGTTATTTAACATTGTTTTTGCTACCTATCCTACACCACTAAATAATGCTGATTATTTGCAGAAACTACTTGAAACCAATTCGGTTTTTAAACTGGTTGTCCATCACAAAGAAATTGTTAGTGTGGCTTCTATTGATATTGATTATAACACCAAAAGTGCAGAACTTACTGATTGTGCAACACTACGGCAGTATGAGGGGCAAGGTCTAATGTCTCACCTTGTTGTTGCTCTTGAGAAGGAAGCCAAAAAACTTCAGCTCATAACCTTATATACGATAGCGAGGGCAGAATCTGTGGGCATTAATTTGGTATTTGCTCGTAATGGATATAGCTACTACGGTCGTTTTGTTAATAATTGCAGTATCTGCGGAAAAATCGAAGATATGAATCTCTGGTCAAAGAGGGTTGAGTAGGAAAACCTAGTACAGCGAAAGGCGAAAGTTGCTGTACTAGGTTTTCCTTACATTCTCTAACAGTAATGGGTAAATGAAAATATGGGGACAAGGGCGCACATCATGGCTAGCATTAAATCACTTTTCAGTACCTGGGAGAGTTATCGTAAAGGTTGTTCCCACATCAATCTTGCTTTGAACTGTAATGTGGCCGCCTAGCATCTCGACAATAAACTTTACAATAGCCAAACCAAGGCCGGTGCCGCCAGCCGAACGGGTGCGGGCTTTGTCTACCCGGTAAAACCGGTCAAAGATCAGAGGCAGGTCTTTAGCCGGGATACCAATGCCTGAATCTTGGACAGCAATGTGTACCTGATTATTTTTAGACCAGCAGGTAAGGAGAATTTTTCCTGTTGCCGGAGTATACTTAATGCTGTTTTCGAGTAAATTGACAATAACTTGTTTGAACCAGTCGGGATGAGCCAACGCAGTAAGGGATGCTTGACTGTATTCTAGGGTAACTGTTTGGTTTTTCTGTTGCCAACGCGGAGCCATATCCTGCTTGACCGCAGTCAACACGGCGATAATATCAATTGGTTCTAACTTGATTTGTTCGCGGTATTCCTGGGCATTTAGTCGGGCTAACTGGAGTAAATCCTGGATAAGGCGATGCATACGGTCAGATTCGTTGTAGATAATGCGGACAAATTTCTCCCCTAGTTCAGGCTGCGCCAGTGCACCGTCAAGCAGGGTTTCAGCAAAGCCTTTGATGGCAGTAAGCGGCGTAGCTAGTTCATGTGAAGCGTTGGAAACAAAATCAGCCTGGCGGTCATGGATTTCCTGAAGGGTTGTTATATCATGAAAAACCGTTAATATGCCGGTAGAATCATTCTCAGTACTGATGATGGGAGCTAGGAATACCTGAAATACCCGCTTTCGGCCGTGAATATTTGTCTTTAGGTCAATAAGCTTGTTTTCTTGCAGCTGCAGAGTAGCTTGGATTGCCTGGTCAAGCAGGCTATTGCCAATAACCTGAATATTGTGCTGGCCCATCATTTGCTCGGTTATAGCGAAAGTTGTTATTGCTGTTTTATTGGCGGTTGTTACCTTGCCAAATCGGTCTAGCAGGATAACGGCATCACCCATATTTTGGAGAATGAGTTCCAGCTTATGCTTTTGGGCAATGATGTCATTGACTTTGTCTTCCAGACTGGAGGTTAGGTTGTTGAGGGCATGAGCTAAGATTTCCAGCTCATCTCCTGTCTTGATAAATACCCGTCTACTCAGTTGACCTTGCGCGATTTCATTGGCAGTATTAATGATTTTTTCGAGTGGGCGGGTGTATTTATAGGCCAAGGCTAAACTAAAGGCAATAGCTACCAGGAAGGTTAGGCAGCTGGCCACAAGGAGAGCCGATAATATCTTGTAGTAGCCTGCATCCACATGATCAAGGGGCATGGCCACCCGGACAACCCCGGTAATTTCATCATGGAAAAAAACAGGTGTGGACACATAGAGCAAGGACTTGTCCTGGGTAGTGCTTGTCCGAATGCTGTAGCCATTGTTGCCGATAAGTGCTGCAGCTATCTCAGACCGGTCCAGGTGGTTTTCCATGAGTGCTGGATTTTGCTGAGAGTCGGCAATGACAACACCGGTGGTATCAACAACTGTGACTCGCAGGTCAATACGGGAGCTGAGCTCCTTAATCTTTTCATCAATTTGCCCTTTTTGGATCGGGCCGGACATATCCCGGTAGATTAACTCTTCAATGATTTTAGCCTGGTTAAGCATGGCGGAATCGAGACTGGCAATATTATGTTGGTAAAAAAACCATAATATATAGCTGCCAAGCGCTACCAATGTAAAGAGAATGAGCGCTAAAAAGGATACAACCAGCCGGTTGCGAAGGTTGCGGGTAAGCATGTATGAAATACCTCCTTACAACATATAGTACCATCATACCGTACTTGGTGTCTGGAAACCAACTTGTTTTTCTTTAACATTCCCTTAACATTTCCTTAACACAATAACATGTAAAGTGATTTACAATGAATATATCAAATGTACAAATTTCGAGGAGGTCAATAATAACTATGAAACTTTCTAAAAAAATGCTAACCGGTGCGTTGGCTATGGTGCTGGGCGTAAGCTTACTGGCTGGCTGCGGTGGTCAAAAAGAGGCTCCTAAAGATGCAGGCACAGCGCAGGCGGAATTATCAGGTACGGTAACTGCTTCTGGTTCGACAGCGCTCTTACCGTTCTTAAAACCGGCTCAAGAAGAATTTCAGAAGAAAAATGCAAAAGTAACAGTTAATATTGCCGGCGGTGGATCGTTTACTGGTCAAAACCAAGTAGGTGCCGGTTCGGTGAATATCGGTAACTCTGATGTGCCCCTGCAAGATAACCTCAAAGATAAAGGGCTTGTAGAAACCAAGCTTGTCGGTATTCCATTTGTATTCATTACCAATTCCGATGTTTCTGTGGACAATCTGACACAACAACAATACGCTGATATTCTCACAGGCAAGGTGACTAACTGGAACGAGGTTGGCGGCAAGGATCAAAAAATTACCCTTATCCACCGGGCCAAATCTTCTGGCTCACGTGGGGCTATTGCTGAAATTGTGCTTAAAGGCGCAGCCTTTACCGATAATGCGGTTATTCAAGACTCCAACGGTGCTGTAAGAGCCGCCATTGCCAGTACGCCGGGCGCTATTGGGTATGTTGATGCCGCTTATGCCGACCAGTCTGTAAAAGCTTTGGCCTATAATGGCGTTAAGTATAGTATCAATGACGTGATCAACGGCAAATATCCGGTATTTACCTATGGGCGTATGTTTACCAAAGGTGAACCCACTGGTGCAGTAAAAGCCTTCATTGATTATGCAACAAGCAAAGAATTCCAGGAGGCTTATGCTGAGAAAAACGGGTTTGTACCTATTACCAAAATGAAGTAGTTTGTTAAAAAAGACAACTGAATAGGTTTGTAACCAAGAGCCTTGGACCTTGTGGTTCAAGGCTCTTGCAAGCTTAACACAATCTTAACATTGCATTAACAAAAATGGAGATGCTAGTGAAGTATAATTGAGAAAAGGACTATATTAGACAGGATGTGACTTTTGTGATGGCAACAACTGCTGACAACCGGGAGCATCAGCGAACGCTGCTATATGACCGGTATGTACGCTATCTATTTATTACCAGTGCTTTTCTTATGACGGTAATTATTTTATCAATCATTGTTTTCGTAGGACAGCAAGGTCTGGCCACTTTTAAAGAAATCAGTCCAATGGAATTTTTCCTATCCTCAAAATGGGATCCGACAGAAAACCAATATGGCGCTTTGAGCTTTATTACGGGTTCAGTGTATGTAACCATACTGGCGGTATTGTTTGGTGCGCCTCTGGGTCTGGCTGGAGCTGTTTTTATGGCTAAGATTGCGCCAGAGTGGCTGCGGGAGATCATGCGTCCAGCCACAGATCTATATGTTGCTATTCCTTCGGTTGTATATGGCTATGTTGGGCTGACTGTGTTAGTTCCCTTTATTCGTGAGTTTTTTCATGTCAATACTGGCTTTGGCTTATTCGCGGCCGCAATTATTCTAGCCATTATGATATTGCCGACAATTATTAGTATTTCCGAAGATGCCCTTAGGGCTGTACCCAGGACTTTAGAAGAAGCTTCGCTGGCCTTGGGCGCTACCCGCTGGCAGACCATCGCTAAGGTGCTATTGCCTTCTGCACTACCAGGAATTTTGACGGCCATCATTTTAGCTATGGCCAGAGCTATCGGGGAGACCATGGCAGTGCAAATGGTAATTGGCAATACGCCGCAAATGGCAAAATCGCTGTTTACGCCGACGTCGACTCTCCCTAGTGAAATTGTTGTCGAAATGGGTAATACACCCTTTGGCTCGGCCTGGGGGAATTCGCTATTCTTAATGGCGTTGGTTCTGCTAATTATATCGTTGGTAATGATTTTGCTTATTAGGCAGATTGCGGCAAGGAGGATGGCATAATGTTGTCAGCACAAAGTCAGAATAAAATGGCAACTGCAATTATGTGGTTGGCTGGTATGCTTATTTTACTGATATTAGTTGCTTTTCTAAGCTATATGCTGGTCAGGGGTTTACCAGTTTTGACCTGGGATTTTATTACAGGTCAGTCTAGTGACATCAATGCCGGTGGTGGTGTTGGGGCGCAGTTATTTAATTCTTTCTATATACTCGGACTGTCGATGTTATTTTCCCTTCCTGCGGCGGTGGGTGCGGGCATATATCTAGCCGAATATGCCGGTAATAACCGGCTGACAAATATGATTCGCTTAAGTACGGAAAGCCTGGCAACAGTACCTTCGATTGTGCTGGCTTTGTTCGGGATGATTATCTTTGTTAATATGTTTGGCATGGGGTTTAGTATCATTGGTGGTTCGCTTACCTTGATGCTGCTTAATCTGCCGGTGCTGGTACGGGTAACTGAAGAATCAATTCGTACTGTACCTGCGTATTATCGTGAAGCCAGCCTGGCACTGGGGGCAACCAAATGGCAGACTATCTGGCAGGTGGTACTGCCGAATGCTATGCCGGGAATCATTACCGGTATTACTCTGACAGCTGGCCGGGCGCTGGGGGAAACGGCTATTTTAATATTTACTGCCGGGACTACGGTATCACGCAGCATGCCTGATTTTAATGTTATGGCTGGCGGCGAAACACTGGCGGTGCATATGTGGTATGTTATGGCGGTTGGCCTTGTACCTGACCGGGTTGCAATTGCTGATGGTACTGGAGCATTGTTAATCATTACAATTTTGATTTTTAACCTGATGTTTACACTTCCTGGCAAATATATCCAGCGTAAAATGGCTGGCAGCGGTCAGTAACAAAAGAAGTCCTGAGCTTATAGCTCAGGACTTCTTTTATTACTATCAGTATTTTCGAGTGTTTTTAGTTTTTTTGCTTTTGCTGCTGCTTTTTTTACTTTAGCCCAAGCTGTATCCCAGCTCTCTATGGCAGCGGTTGCTCTGGCTAATTGCCAACCGGTGATCAGACCGGCATCATGGTGGGTAAGGCGGCTGGCGGAGGCTTTGACAAGCTCTTGCAACAGCTGTGGAGTAAAGGCAGTATCCTGAATTTGGCCTAACAGATCTTGTAGCTGTTCCAACCGTTTGGTGAGTAAACGGGTATTGTCAGGCAGGATAGGTGCCAGCGATTCCAGTGTATACCGTAGGCGCTTGCTGGCAATTCGCAGCTCGTGGGCAGCACTCAGGTTATTAATATCCAACTCATCGCCTTGTTTGAGAAAGCGGGCAAGCCAGTAGGTTAAGCGTTCCAGAACAAATTTTTTACAGGTTGGCTGCGGATTAGTGGCAGCTTGGTCGGGGCAATTTTCGATAAACGACCATAAACCCAATAATATAGGTGTGCATTGACCAGTGGCAATTTCGGTATAGAGGCTGGCTCTTGCTGATTGGCATTTGTCAGCAACTAAGGCTGTTAAAACAGGTTTGCTTGTTTGATGGGGAAGAATATTTGTTACAGCACAAGTTATTTCGTCCCAGATTAGACTAAATACATCAAGATCGCGAACATGGGCAAGCTTATAACTCCAGGCAGTGAGTTTGGTTTGCCAAGCGGTATATTCCTCGTGTGGCAGCAGCGGCTTGGCAAGCTGTACCAGGGCGCGTAGTCTACGAAAAGCTATGCGGAAATCGTGTACTTCTTCTATACCGTCAGGATTGGCTAAATAAGCTTGTTGCGCTCTGATTATTGCATGCAGGTGATAAATAATCATTTGACCAAGTACTTGCTGAGCTGGCTGGGACCCGCTGGATTTTTTCAAAGGAGAAGGGAGTGCGTTATCTTGTCCAAGTCCATCAGTTATGCCAGACAACATAGCTGCCCGGTATAGCTTGCTATCTTGCTCTGGTAATAGCGGAAATTCATCAGCTAAAGCCGCTCCCAGCCAAATCAAGGCTTGCGGCTGCCCGGATTTTAATTCAAGTTCAAGCTCCAACAGCTTTTGTTGTTTATCACCAGCTAAAATTTCACCATCATCTAACGCCAATTCAATCTTGCTGCCGTCTGGGGCAGTAAGATTCAGTATGTGGCGTTCAAACCGGGTGCGAAAAATTGGTTCGAGTGGCATTTCACCCACCGCCGCGGTTAGCCGGGCGCCGATATCGGTAAGCATAAAAGGCATAAGGGTGGGGAGCGGGTTGGCGACTTCCATATTATATTCAGCGCGCTGGTGAAGTCCGCCGTCACTTGTACCATCAGCTTTAACAGTGGCTGTCCACTTGCTGTCTGCTAACCGTAAACGGTAAGACAGGCGTGATTTCAGTAATCGCTGATCAGGAGTATCATAATAGGTGGTATCAAGCAGTTGTTTGTAGATTGGCTGAGTTGACAGTTCTTTTAGCAAAGAGGAATTGAGTAGGGTATTCAGGCAGGTGGGATCAGCTAGCCGCAATTTTAGTTCTGCTTCTGTGTTTGACAATGGAAAAACACCTCCTTGAGCTGTTATGTATCTATTCGCTGTATAATGCAAAAACGCCTTTTATAAGAAACCGGTTCTTTTGACATAGTGGCAAAAGAACCGGTTTTACGTACTTATTATGGTGTAAAAGCCGCTGACAGAAAAGGGGTTAAAAGAAGTGTCACGCAGATCAGTCAGCGTGATAGTGCAGTATCGGTTTGAAACAGCTCCTGCCAGAGGGTGGTGGCAATTGTTTGGGAAGCTGCTGGATGAGCAATTAAGGCAGCCATTTGACGCATATAGTCAAGCTGCGCCGGGTTTGTAAGGAGTTTATTGACAGTGGTAGCGAGAGTCTGGCTGTTATGGGCCCACTGCGCCGCCCCTTTCCGGGTCAAATAAGCGGCATTTTCTTCTTCATGACCGGGGATGGCCTGATATAAGAGTTGGGGTAGTCTCATGGAAAGAGCTTCACTGATGGTAAGGGCTCCAGGTTTAGTAATTAAGAGATCGGCGACTGACATAAGTTCGGGAACATGCCGGGTATAGCCAAATACTTTGAGCGGGTGAGCACAAGAGTACGTCTTGGCTAAAAGCTTGCGGCGCAGGGTTGCATTGCGTCCGGCTACCACCACTAAGTTAAAGGGTAATAACAAAGCATCAAGGGCTAGTACCGCTTGTTCAAGATCGCCTAATCCTAACCCTCCGCCCATGATAAGTAGTATCGGCTGATTATTGGAAAAACCTAGCTGCTGGCGAAGAATAGTTAGTTCGGCTTGCTCAGGAATATAGCTGAATTTTGGACTAACAGGTATGCCGGTGGCGTGAATGCGCGGTAGGCTAATGCCTTGGGTTGCTAATTTTTGTTTAAGTTCCGGAGTAGCGACAAAATACATATCTGTTTCGTTATAGCGCCAGAAACGGTGAATAGCAAAATCGGTAATAACACCAATAAGGGGATGAGTAATTCTGTGGGTACGTTTAAGGTAGGCCGCAGCACCACAGGGAAAGGGATGGGTACAGATAATGACATCCGGACGGTGGGTATTAATCAGTGTAAGCATACTACGCTTCATGAATATAGCCATAAGGCTTTGGACTTTACTCCCTGGCAGCGGCATTTGCGAAAAGCGGTATAAGAGGTCATACATATCAGGAAAAATATCGATAAGTTTGAGGTAAACTTCTTTTACAAGCGTATTAAGATAGGAGTTTTCACCTGCCATAAAATCAACTACTTGCACAGTGGCCGGCGCGTGGTTTTCTAAAGCTGCCTTGATGGCCAGAGCGGCTTGGGTATGTCCATCACCGACAGATGCTGAGACTAATAAAATTTTTGCTGGTTTATTTGTAGACGACAAAGTGATCACCTCGTCATTAACCTCAATATAAGGGTATAGTCGTTTAATCCAAGGAAAATAATACTTTTTATCTGGATAAAAAAACGCGCGCGTTCATTGCGAAATGGGCTTGCAATATCGGCGCGACGCGTTGCGTCTTAATTTATTTGACTGTGAAACTAAATAACACCGCTTTGGGATTATAATCTTAAACAAAGTGGTTGCTGCTGGCTTTTAACTTTGCGGACAAATAGGTCAATACTATTATCCATGTATCATTGTACGCTTTAAAGTTATCAAGGTCAAGATCTATAACCTTAAAAGGTTTCGAAATGCATGCAACAGGCATCCAATTGCCATAATAATAAAAGTATGTAAAGAAAATGTTTAGTGAGGTGGCTTTAGGATGATTAGAAAGAGTATTGGTTATTTTGTATTACTAGTATTTTTGTGCATGGCGCTCATTGGTTGTAATAATCAACCACAGAAAAAACCCGAAACGCCTCAGGCCCCATTGGGTCAGAAGCAGGCACTCCAGCAAAATGAACCCGAGATTACTGTGTTTATGCATGAAACAGGCGAAAAGAAAACCATGAAGATGGAAGAATATCTTGCCGGAGTAGTGGCCGGAGAGATGAAAACCGAGTGGCCGGTAGAAGCCTTGGCGGCGCAAGCCATTATTGCCCGTACTTTTACAGTGGAGGCCATAGAAACCAAAGGCGGTGTTCCTGAGCGTGGCACCCAGGCGTCCACAGATATCAAGGAATTCCAAGCGTATAATGCCAAGGCTGTTAATGACAATGTCAAAAAGGCTGTGGAAATGACGCGGGGCATGATTATAACTTACCAGGGTAAACCCATAAAAGGTTGGTTCCACGCATCGGCAGGCGGCATTACTGCAACAGCAAAAGAAGGGCTTAACTACCGGGATGCTGAGCCGGCATATATCCAGTCAGTGCAGTCGCCGGACGATCTGGCACCTGAAGATGTAAAAAATTGGACAGTTGCCTTTCCTAAAGAAGAGGTCATAAGTGCGATGGCCAAAATAGGAAAAAAAGTAAATGATATCAGCAGCGTAGAAATTGCACAAAAAGGCCCGTCAGGGCGGGCCACAGTGCTTATGGTTAACAAAGAAGTCGAGGTAGCTGGACCAGAACTGAGAGTGGCATTAGATAGTACTAAGTTAAAGTCAATGCTGCTCGACAAGATCGAAGTCGGTGAAGAAAATGTGACTTTTGCCGGTAAGGGCTATGGTCATGGTGTTGGCATGTCCCAGTGGGGGGCAAACCGAATGGCTAAAGATGGTAAGAAACCTGAAGAAATTGTTACTTACTATTTCAAAGACGTAAAAGTTGAGAAACGGTGGAACTAAGTCCAAGCAGACAAAACCCAAGAAAGATTTGTTTGAAAAAACTATCTGTCCAATTTCCCGCAGCTTCGCTCGACCAAGCCAGAGGCGAACTAAAGTGTTTGCAACGCGTAGTGAAGGTCAGCGCCCGTTTAGGTGAGCGAATGTCGCAAATTGTGGCAGACCTCAGGCAGGTTGCAGCACCAGCAGGGCAGCCGTTCATCTTTACAACCGATTTGAGCGAAAATAAAAAGCTGTTAGAGGTAGTATTCCGTGATTGTGAAGATGTTAAGATGCGCTCCTTCAGCTTATATGGCAACCCAGCACTACTCATCTACTTGGATGGTTTGACAGATACGGACATGATTGGCGAAAGCATCATGAAGACCTTTACTTCCGAGTCGTCAACGCAGTCTAACAGCAATAGGGAGACAATTGCCAGTCTTGCTTCTCTGGTCAATGAAAAGTTAAGTATTGCTAACGTTACGATAGTAAGCAAGGCGACAGCAGCTATTGAATCGGTTATGACCGGCAGAGCATTGTTGTTTATTGACGGTATGGCAGAATCCTTGGTAGTAGGAGCGGTGAAGCATGTAAAGCGTAGTGTTGAGGCCGGAGCTGAAGATGTACTCAGAGGACCGCATGATACCTTTAATGAAACATTATCGGATAACCTTGTCCTCATCAGACGGCGGGCCAGAGATCCGAATGTAAAAGTAAAGATTATGCAGCTGGGGGAACGTACCAAAACCGCGGTGGCAATTGTTTATGCGGCAAATCTGGTTAAGCCTGGTTTAGTGGAGGAAGTACAGCGGCGCCTTGAGAGTATTAAAATTGACAAGGTTTTAGCGTCTTACAATATTGAAGAACATATTGTAGATAACAAATGGACGCCCTTTCCGCAGCTTCAAATGACAGAGCGTCCCGACAAAACGGTTTCAGCAATCTATGAAGGTCGAGTTGCCATTATAGTCGATAACACGCCTGCTACCATGCTTGTACCTTGTACTTACGCTTTGATTATGCAAAGTCCGGAAGATTATACTATGCCGCCGCTCGTAGCCACGCTTTTACGTATTACCCGGCATGTGTCGGCGTTCATTGCCATTTATCTTCCAGGTATTTATGTTGCGGTAGTATCTTTTCATCCGGGGCTGATGCCAACCGCTATGGCAATATCAGTTGCCGAGTTGCGATCCCGTACGCCATTTCCCTCCTTTTTGGAGGCGCTGGCCATGGAAATAATACTTGAACTTTTTCAGGAGGCTATTGCTAGGATGCCGCAGAAACTTGCTGGCGCAGCCAGCGTAGTTGGCGGGTTTATTATTGGTAATACCATTGTTCAGGCCGGCCTTATCAATCCATTACTGGTAGTAGTCATTGCAACTACGGCGATTGCATCTTATACTATGCCGTCTTGGGGGTTCAGTATGGCACTCAGAACTTTCCGGGTGCCGATACTTATTCTGGCATCAATGTTAGGTTTATACGGAGTAATGATTGGCTTGCTGGTGATTACGATCCATCTTTGTGCTCTCCAAAATTTTGGCGAATCCTATCTTGGGGGCATAATGAACATTACCTTGTTAGAGGATTGGGCAGATCAGCTTATCCGTATGCCGGGGAATTCTCTTGGAGCACGGCCCAAAGAACTCGGAGCGCAGGAAAGGGACAGACGGGGGGAAAGTAGTGGATAGCCTTCAAAAACGTAACGAAATGTCGCCCTGGCAGCTTGGCATTATTTTGTTAATGACCGGTATTGGATCTGATATGATACTTTCGACGAATAAACTGATTCCGTCAGCAGGGCAACTGGCTTGGCTTGTGCCGTTTGTCGCCGGGGGGGTATATTTTGGCGCAGCATACTTAATGATAAAGCTAGGGGAATTATTTCCTGGCGAGAGTTTTACCAGCTACTTTCAGCGCATATGGGGACGGCGGATGACGATACTGCTAGTATGGTTTTTGGTAACTATCATGTTGGTTCGGGCAATTGCCTTTCTGCAAATATTTTCCAAGGAAATTATCTTTTTTATGTTCGACAGGACGCCGCCGGAGGTTATTATCTTGACTTTACTGGGTGTTGCGGCCTACTGTGCTATACAGGATTTGGGGACAGTGCTGCGTGTGCAGCAAACCCTGTTTTTTACGGCGCTGCCAATGTTAATTGGTATAATGCTGCTCGGCTTTATCAACTTTGAATTTATCAACATATATCCTTTTTGGCCGATTAACATAGTCGGATTGGTCAAGGGCTCCTTAGAGAGTTGGTTTTTTTACTTTGGGTATGAGTCTATTCTTTGGCTATTGCCGTGGGTTTACAGAGGAAAGAGCCAAATTACCACGGCGGTGGGGACTGCGTTTGCGCTAAAGGGCTTGCTAATGGCTGTTGCTATCCTTATGGTTATTGGCACCCAATCGTTGGAGGGGATCAAGGCAACTCCCTATCCGACAGCGGTTACCATAAGGGGTATTGAACTGCCGGGTACTTTTATCGAGCGGGTTGATAATTATCTATATTTGGCGTGGATACCACTGGCATTATGTAGCATTACTTTACCCATGTTCGTTGTGGCCAATGTTGTTGCCGAAACCTATGGGTATAATGATCATCAGCCATTTGTGCTGCTATTTATACCGGTACTGTTTATTGGTGCAATGAGTTTGCACGATTTATCAACGTACATTGTGTTTGTTGACTATGTACACTGGCCTGGATTAGTGTTTTCCTTTGTGGTTATTCCGGTAACCTATCTTGTCGCCAGGTGGAAAATACGCAGGATAAAGGTGAGAACTACATGAGATGCCAGGCAGTACTGGTATGTATTTTGCTTTTATGCTGTGTAGTGACGGCAGGTTGTTGGGATCGGCGGGAATTGCAGGAGCGCGGTTTTGTTTTGGCGGTCGCCATTGATTTGGCAGAAGAGGGCAAGCAGGGTGGCACCGAACTGGAAAGTTTTACTGATCGTCCGGGGATACCTAAACCGCTTCGGATTAGCTTGCAAATGCTAAAACTGACGCCGGCTGGAGGGGAGTCAGGACCTAAGAATGAGGGTAAGACTTTTGTGATATCGAATACTGGACGGGCCGTGCATGCAATGATTAGAGACATGTTGGGACAAACCAGTAAAGGACCGTATTTTGAGCATATTCAAGCCATCCTGATTAGTGAAGCAGTGGTAAAGTCCTATAATCTGCGACAAATCATTGATTTTTGGCGCAGAGACGCTGAAATGCGTTGGCGCTCAAGGCTATTTATTGTTCCGGGCGAGGCCAGGGAGGTGCTGGAGTTCATTCCGCCGACTGGAGAAGCAGGTGGAATCTACCTCGGTAATATATCTAGAAACAATACGAGAGATCCCCATATTGGCTCAGCAAAGACAGACCTTGGTTTTACTTCGATGACGCTTGACAGTAAGGGGGATGTGATGCTTCCCCGGCTGGAATATAAGGATAAGCAGGTTAAGGTTAACGGCTTGGCCATATTTCGCAATGACAGGTTTATCGGGTATTGGGACGAGTATACCATTAAGGGGATACGCCTTGTTCGGGGAAATCTAAAATCAGGGACTTTTATTTTTGCCTGCCCGAAGCACCCGGGGCATATAGTTTTGTTTGAGTTATTTCGGCACAACACTATCATGACGCCGCATGTTGATGGCGATAAAATCTACTTTACGCTCAATATAGCCTTTCGGGGAAATATTAGTGAAGTAACCTGCCAGGAGTATCATAATACGATGGATAGTGAGTTTCTAGAAGAAGCCGAAGCAATATTTGCCGAAGAAATTAAAAGAAATATATCACATTCTTTCAATCTATCTAAACAGGAGGGAATTGATACCATGTACTTAAAAAAATATCTAAAGGCCTATGAACCCAAAACCTGGGCTCAAATCGAAGATCGGTGGGATGAAATATATCCTGACATTTCGCTGTATGTTGATGTCAGAGTATCGATATTAAACGTAGGTGAACATAAGTAAACTCGTTTCAGCATAGCTGAAACATTGGGGATTCAGGTGGAGAGTCTACTCCACCTGAATTAACGCCGCCTATAGAGCGGGAGTCTTGACTCGTATCCAAGATAAAATGCATGAGGGGCGATTACCTCAGCATGCGTCCAGCCAGCCATATCGCTAGGGCCATCGAGGTATAGGCAGCAGCAATATTACGTGAGAATACTTGTTCAGCGATTCTATTGTTTTGTTTTTTATAAGCGCTGTAGAGCAGCAAGGCCGCTAGTGATGTACCTAATAGAACTAACAAAAGTTCCCCCTGTAGCATATGAATAAGGAGAAACAATAGTATCTCTCCTGCCGAATAACCTTGAGCCAAAGTGTCCAAAAAATCACTCCGTTTGAACAGAATACGTAAGTTATCAGCGTTAGTATATGTAAAAACAATTGCGATAAAGCAAGCCGGTCAAATAACCGGCATTTTTTTATTAAGACCTAAACGAAACTTCAGGCTTCTCTTGTACTAACAGAGCATGTTGTCGCATATACATAATCTGAAATAGCATTGGCTAGGAGGGAGAGTTTATGCCGATAGATAACAAGACTCCTAAATGGCGGCATCAGTTAACGCTGGTTGACAGGGAGGAACTCAATGTGGATGGGGTTGTTAGCCTGGGCAGCTATGATGAAAAGGAAATTGTCATGGAAACCGAGCAGGGTGTACTGATCATTAAAGGCGAAAGCCTTAATATTAAGCAGCTCAATCTGGAGCAAGGTAATATTATTATAGAAGGAACAGTTAAGGGCATGTACTACGAAGAAGAGTCACGTCAGAAAAAAGGTCTGTTGGAACGGTTTTTGAAATAAAGTGCGCAGCCGGGCATTGTCGCTGTGGCTGTTCTTGCTGTCTGTATTTGTGGTTCAGGTTGTGGCTTTTAGTCTGGCAAGCATTCTGGTCGACTATAGCCGTGTTGCTCTATATGCAAGATTTACAGCAGAAACAGTGAGCCCACAAGAAGTGAAAGACCTGCCTTATGCGGCGATTATTAACCAGGCTGGCGCAAAGTATGGGGTTAGTCCAAGGCTTATTGCTGCCGTAATTAAGGCCGAGAGTTCGTTCGACCCCCGGGCACTATCTAAGGCTGGGGCTTATGGACTTATGCAGGTTATGCCAGATACCTGGCGGTTGGTCAATCGCCAGGCGTTAGTTTGCAGCGGCCGCCATGAAGGGGAATGTGGTAGTAACTGTTTTTATAATCCTGAACTTAATATTGCGATTGGTGCTTGTTACTTAAGTCAACTGGCTAAACGCTATGAAGGTCACACAGAATGGGCAGTAGCAGCCTATAATGCTGGGCCAGGAGCTGTTGACAGGTATGGCGGAATCCCACCATATGCTGAGACAACAGAATATGTGGCAAGAGTAGTTGACTATTGGTATCAGCTAAGCGGACGATTACCTCCAACTGGGTTAACAGCTCAAATCTGGATAAAAGTCGCGCAGGCGCTGGGCTGGAGCAGTGTGATGACTGCCTTTGCGCTATTGTTATTGGGTAGGAATTTATTTCGGCGATACCGGGGTTTCCGCTGGCGATAAAGGTCTATACCTTTTGTTCTGTTGTCATGGTGAAAAGATAATACTCTACACCAGCCAGGGGGTGAGATGATGGAGTTTTCGACGCAGGTTAAGACATTTTGGGTTATTATGGCTACTGGCATAATTCTCGGTGTATTGTTTGATACCTATAGGATATTGCGATGGCGGTTCCGTCCACCCTTGTTAATTACCTCAGTTACAGATTTAATTTATTGCCTACTTGCAGCGGCCATTGCGTTTGCAGCACTACTTATTAGCAACTGGGGGGAACTCCGATTATATGTGGTAATTGCGCTATTTGCCGGACTGTTTTTTTATTACCGCCTAGCCAGCCGCCATGTTATGAAGCTTATTGTAAGCTTGTTTAAACTTACGGCCAAAGTTTTACATATGGCCAAAAGAATAATTGCTTTTATTTTTATTAGGCCGCTGGTTGTAATTCTACGAATGTTTTTTTCCCCGGTTAAAATAATGGGAAGGAAGTATAAATGCTGGTCCAAAAGATGGCGGTCGCCGCCACCGCCACCGCCGCCGCCAGAGGAAATACTGCCACCATGACTAGTGATCAGAATTATTTATATAAATTTCCAGGGCTAAGAGGATTTGTTATATAAAGAGCGAATATAATAACAATCAAAGAATATGGTGATATGTATGAGCAAAAAATGCAGGACAACAAGACAATTTAGCTGGTTTCGATTATGTATCGCGGTTATGGTCGGATACTTTTGCTATGTCTTTATTGGTCAACAAACTGAGCTTTCTAAAATTCGTCAGGAATCTCAGTTAGTGAGTGCCCGCATGACTGATGCGGTTGAGCTCAATAATACTCTGACTGCAGAAAAAGAGAAGCTAAGCACAGCTGCCTATATTGAAAAGGTGGCCCGCGAACAGTTGGGTTTGGTAAAGCCGGGAGAAGTACCTTATATTCCTTCCCGGTAAACGTCATTCTTGACACATTTTCATTGACAAGAGTATAATATGAATTACGGGTTCCAAAAATAAATAAAAAAGTACGAGAGATTTTAAGGAGGAAATTTGATTAGTATGTCCATTGAAGTTGGCAGTGTTGTTGAGGGAGTTGTGACCGGCATAACTAATTTTGGCGCTTTTGTTGAGTTGCCGGGTGGAAAGGTAGGTTTAATTCACATCTCCGAAGTTGCTGACGTATACGTCCGCGATGTTAAGGATTTTTTAAAAGAGCAGGACAAGGTAAAAGTTAAGGTCTTATCAGTAGATGATCGCGGTAAAATCGGCCTTTCTATTAAGCAACTGCAACCTCCTGCACCAAGAAAACCGCATACCAACGATTTCCGTCGTTCTAATAGAGTTAATAGTTTGACATTTGAGGATAAGCTGAGTAAGTTTTTAAAAGACAGTGACGAGCGCCAGTCTGATTTGAAGCGCAGTACGGATTCTAAACGTGGCGGCAGTGGCGGTCGCGGCGGTGCTGGCGGTGGCGCCGGTGCTGGTGGAGTTGCGCATTAGGGTGTAGTCATAGTGAATTGTCTTTATCGACAAAAAATGGAATAATTAATGATAATATAAGCAGGAACCACCTGGTGATGAGTAGCCAGGTGGTTTTTTGGCATTTGTATTGAATTTATGTCAGATTATTTTATTACATCGGTGGCGTAAATAGACAAACCTCTTAGTGGTAATTTATGTAAAATCTTAATTGGACGTAAGACACTTTTTTACAGGGGTGAAGAACCATGCCAAAAGTATCTGTTATTACTTTGCCTGAAGAAATTCTCCAGGCACCACCTATGAGGCCGTCAGCGGAGTTGAGGCAAGAGGAAAAGCCGGTTTTTCAGGAATTTTTTGCTTGGGTGAGGACCAGAGGAAAGGAACTGGTTTATCAGCACAATTTGCCGCTGCATATCCTGGCACTCCTGCTTGGGCGGGTATCGTTACTGGGAGAGGTGGCTCCATTCGGGTTAGCGCTCTTTGCTGCTGTTGCCGGTTTGGCCAGAGAGCGGGCAGCAGCTGTTGGGATTTGGGCATTGGTCGGTGTGTTGAGTGCAGGTTTTTACCAGGAGGCGATCATATATCTGTTATCAATACTCTTATATTGGCGTTTATCAGACAAGCTGACGCGGTATGAGAAAAAAATACAGACTGTGCCGTTGTTTTTGTTTGGGTGCATGTTTTTAAGTGGTGCAGCACTTATGCCGTGGCGGGATTTAAGTTTATACGGTATGTTGCTGGTGATTTTGGATGCGACATTATGTATGATAGTGGCTTTTATTTTTCGTTATGGTGTGCCGTTATTTCTTGCTAATACAAGGGAACAGCAGATCGAGTCTGAAAATCTGCTTGGTGGCACGATTATGCTGGCCATAGCGGTTGCTGGATTGGGCAGCTTGACGATATACGACTATAGTTTACGCAATATTGCAGGCTCACTTATTGCTATGACGCTGGCCTTTAGCGGTGGTTCGGGCGTGGGTGCTGCAGTGGGGGTGATTACCGGACTGGTTATTGGGTTAAGTGATGGTGATGCGGCCACGGCCATTGCTATGTATGCTGTGGCAGGAATGATTGGCGGGGTATTTCGAGAACTGGGAAAACCGGCAGTGCTGCTTGGGTTTATGCTCGGGAGTGCCATCGCGGTGCTATATTTGGGACAACCAAGTCAGTTGTTGTTGGTTCTGATAGAGGTAACAGTTGCCGGAGCAGTCTTTATGTTGGTACCTGCTGCGAAACTGAGCCAGTGGCGGGAAAAATGTCTTGATGAGGTAGATGAGGGTAAGGTTGCCCAGCAAATGATTTATGCGGCTGTAGGAAAGTTGAATAATATTTCCTGTATTTTTGGTGATTTAGCCAAAACCTTCAGTGCCGACAGTGACGGGAAATCGGCTGCTTATAATGAAAAAATTAAAGAGGGGCAGTTAGCGCACCTGCTTACAACTGTTGGAGAACGGATTTGCGGTCCCTGTGTACGGAGAAGTGAGTGCTGGGACCAGAATTTTTATCTAACCTATCAAGCTATGCTGGATATGCTAGCCCTAGCTGAAGCGGGGAAACTTAAAAATGGTACGATACCTGATATCATCAAAAGCTCGTGTGTAAACCGGCAAGTGTTAGTTGAACTTATTAATCAGGCCGCAGAAACCAACCAAACCTATTGGTATTGGCACAAAAAAATAGCAGAGTGCCGTCAGACGGCTGTAGAGCAACTGCAAGCAACGGGAGTAATTATTGGCAATCTGGTACAAGAATTGAAAAGGGGCCCGCAGACAGACAGGGAGGTTGCTGAGATGCTGGCAGAACAGGCTGCTGAGTTAGGTTGCCCGCTAAGCGCAGTACAGGTAATTAGTGAACAAGGCAAGGTTATGGTAGCAGCTCAAAAAACGGCCTGTGATGGGACACGGGAATGTATCAATACGATATTGCCGGTAACGTCCAATTTGTTACAGGAGAAAATGATACTACATGCCGACTGTGGCAATAAAATTCGGCATAAAAATTGTAAACTAACTATGGAACTGGATGAACGGTATTATGTGGAAACTGGTATGGCGACAGCTGCCAAAGCTGAAAGCCAGGTTTCTGGCGATACCTGTGTGGTTCAGTCAGTCAGCCGGGGTCGAACAGCACTTATTTTAAGTGATGGAATGGGTAGTGGTGAAGCCGCTGCCAACAGTAGTGGTCAGGCTGTTAGCTTTTTGCAGCGGTTATTGGCCGCAGGCTTTGATGTAGATACGGCTGTAAAGATGGTTAATTCGATGTTGCTGATTAAAATGCCAGGTGATACCTTTGCTACTGTTGATATGGCAGTAGTCGACACATTTACCGGCAAAACCGAGTTCTTGAAGGTCGGTTCGGCTCCCAGTTATATTAAACGGGTCCGGGAGGTGACGACAATTAACCCGGTATCGCCACCTATAGGGATACTAGAGCAGGTCGAAATTGAGCCTGTTAGACGCGTATTGGCTCCAGGTGATATTGTGATTATGGTGAGTGATGGTATTACAGATGCTGTCCATGGTACTGATAATGACTGCTGGGTAGCTAATTTCCTGCGACGTACAGGAAGTGAACGGCCGCAAGATATTGCTGATAGGCTGTTACAGCAGGCCATTCACTTGTCTGGCGGTATAGCAAAGGATGATATGGCTGTGCTGGTAGCCAGGGTAACGGACAGGCCAGGAATTGTTCAATAACTATGGAAAAGAAACTCCCGGAATTTAATCCGGGAGTTTCCATGTCAATATATTATACAGAATTATGCAAGTTACTGATGCATAATTCTGAAACATTGTGCCATACTAGGAATTGCATATGGGTCTAAGTGGCAATTACTAGGCAGCAGAAACAAAGTAATTGCAGTATTTAATTGACGTCAAGGAGTTGAGTAACTTGAAAATATATCTGAGTATACTGCCGGCAGCCTTATGTCCAGGTCTGAGAACATGAGCCTGCGTGTGGGAGTGCCGCAAGGGTTATTGCATTTCCAGTATGGAACTGTATGGGAACGGTTTTTGTCTGAATTAGGGGCCGAAGTGGTACTATCTGGTGAAACCACGCGGCATACACTTGATTGTGGGAGTGTTCTTGATGAGATGTGTCTGCCGGCAAAGGTTTTTTTCGGCCATGCCTATCAGTTGCGTGATAAGGTAGACTATTTGTTTTCGCCGCGAATTGTTAGCATTCGGCAGGGGCAATACACGTGTCCGAAAATTATTGGCATGCCTGATGTGCTTAGAAATAATGTGGGTCACCTGCCGCCCATTATTGATACAAATATCGATATGCGGAAAAAAAGCAGGCCGTTGTACCAAGCTATTATTACAATCGGACAGTTGTTTGGCTGCGGTGTAGTCGCAAGTCTGTATGCCTGGTTTCGGGCTTGGCAGTACCGGGCACGAATACAGCCTGTGGGATGGACTTATGATGGGCGGCCACGGCTTGCTCTTATTGGTCACCCATATATCATCTATGATCGCCAGGTTAGTCTTGACACTTTGGAAAAATTGAACAAACTAGGAATGCAGGTTGTTACTCCTGAAATGGTGGAACGCGAAGAAATTAACCGTGCTGCGGCAAAACTGGAGAAAAAAATTTTTTGGTCTAATAGTCATACGCTTGCTGGTGCGGCTATGGCACTCATGTCAGGGAGCCGCCCCTTAAGCGGCATTATTTTCATGACCTGCTTTGCCTGTGGACCAGATGCGTTGGTAGGGGAACTTATTCGGCAACAAGCCAGCCAACTAAATATTCCCTGCATGCAACTGTCACTTGATGAGCATACGGCAGAAGCTGGTTTAGTTACACGGCTGGAGGCCTTTAGTGACATGGTTAAGCGGAGGCAAAATGTATGATTGTAACTTTTCCCCATATGGGAACGCTGAGTATTGTCTTAAAAGCATTATTTACTCAACTGGGATGTCAGGTTTTGGTGCCGCCGCCTATTACGAAACATACGATGGAGCTTGGGACAAGGGTATCGCCAGAAACGGTATGTCTGCCATTTAAGCTGACCTTAGGCAACTTTATTGAGGCTCTGGAGCAAGGAGCCGATACGTTGGTAACTTGTGGCGGCGAAGGCCCTTGCCGTCTTGGCTATTATGGCGTTATTCAACAAAAAATTCTGGAACAGTTAGGCTATCGGTTCAGGATGATTACGGTGGAGCCTAACTTAGTAGAATCTTACCGGCAGCTAAAGTATGTTGCTCCCCATACAAGCTGGCACCAACTATATAAGGCCTTTCAACTGGCAGGTGCTAAGATGAATCTTTTGGACGATATTAGTAGTGAGGCTAATCGTCTCAGGGCTGGTGAGTCTGTACGAGGTTCCATAAATTTGCTATGGGAACAGGCTGTCAGGAAGATTGATCTCGCAGAAGGCTGTTTGGCGCTCAAGGGCTTGCGGGAAGAGTTGTTACAAAAGTTTCAGGCGGTAAGGGTAGTGCAACCGTTAAATCCCCTGCGGGTTGCTATTGTGGGGGAGATATATGTAATGCTTGAACCTTTTGTCAATCAGAATCTGGAGCGCCGACTTGGTGACATGGGGGTTGAGGTCTCGAAGACATTGCTTTTAAGTGATTATGTTAAAGGACATTTGTTGCATCGCCAAAGCTATTTGGAACTATATAAAAAGCTGTCGACTATAGCGGCACCTTATCTTGGTCACTATGTTGGTGGGCACGGTCTGAAAAGTATTGCGTATACTATTTTAAAAAAGCAACAGGGCTTTGATGGAATTATTCAGGTCTATCCATTTACCTGTATGCCGGAAGTGGTAGCAAAGAGCATTTTACCAAAGGTTAGTCAGGACATAGACATGCCAGTACTTACGCTTGCTTATGATGAACAGACTGGTGAGGCCGGTATTATGACAAGACTGGAAGCTTTTATTGATTTATTAAAATATCGGCAGTCTAAGCTGCGACAGACTATCAAAATCGACAGTGAACTATCGATTCTGCATTAACAAAGGTCAAGAGCACTGAATTACAGGGCGAATACGCCCTGTTCCTTTTTTACCAGGCAATGTAGGGATAATGGTTAATTAAGGCAGGAAATTTCGCTTTGCGGCGCGAATGGAAAACTAAAATGCCAACAAATACTAATACATGTAGGAAGCTAGGTATAATAGATGCTTGATAAGGTAAAAACATGGATTAACAACTATCGGCTCGTTAAGCCAGGCGACCGAATTTTGGCCGCCTGTTCGGGTGGGCCGGATTCGCTGGCCCTGGTTCACATTTTGCATAGGCTGAAAGACGAGTATGTTTTTAGTTTGGCTGTGGCCCATGTAAATCATATGCTGCGCCCGGAGGCGGCTGGGGAAGCTGAATTTGTTGAGGCTTTTTCAACTAGCCTTGGATTAAAGTGTTTCGTTACGGCTATTGATGTATCAGCCTATAGTAAGGCTAATAAAATATCATCACAGGAGGAGGCTGCACGGTTACTTAGATATCAGTGCTTGCGCAGAATTGCCGCCGCGTGGGGTGGTGCACAGATTGCCACAGGCCATCACCGCGATGACCAAGTGGAAACCGTATTGCTTAATTTTTTGCGCGGGACAGGTAGTGGTGGGCTTAGGGGGATGAAACCTCTAAATGGTGATGTTATACGCCCGCTGCTTGCGGTCAGTCGTACGGAGATTGAGGCTTATTGTGAGGAACAGGGGTTGCAGCCACGGCGTGATAGCTCAAACTTTACTACAGAGTATCGGAGGAACCGGATTAGATTAGAGCTATTGCCTGTTTTGGAGAAAAGTTACAATCCGGCCATTCGGGAGGCCATCTGGCGGTTGGCTTCGCTGGCAGGTGATGAACACGACTATATTTGTGGGGAAGCTGCCAAGCTATGGGGCAACGTGGTGAAAGCGGGAGACTGCGTAGTTATTGAAAGCCAGGGGTTAGCCGCGCTGCCTATAGCATTGCAGCGAGAGTTAATCAGGCAGGCAATTGAGAAAAAACGTGGTGCCTTGACAGGAATAAGCTTTGAGCATGTGGAAAAATTACTTACTATGGTACTTTCCGGCACAGTAGGTTCTTTATTGACCTTACCTGGCGGCTATATTGCCAGAAAAACATATACAGGTCTTGTGGTGGAGAACGGCGTTGTGTATCAATCTGAGCCTGTGCGTACAAAAGAGCTTAAAACAGTAACTGTTGTGATACCTGGCAGTACGACTATTGGCAGCAGTACAATAGTGGCAGAGTTGGCGACAGCACTGCCACTAAAAAAAGGGAAAAATAGTGCAGCCTTTGATCTTGAAAAGTTGACCTTGCCGCTCATTGTGCGGTCAAGAGTGCCTGGGGATAGATTCCGTCCAGCGGGACTTAATGGCAGCAAAAAACTCAAAAATTTCTTTATTGATAATAAGATTCCTGAAGCGGTGCGCAAATCTGTTCCCATTGTTGCCGACCAACAAGAAATCATCTGGGTTGCCGGTTATCGTCAAAGCGAGCATGCCCGGATTACGGAAACCACGAAAAAAATCTTGCAGCTTACCATTACTAAACAGGAGGAATTTTGAATATGAGTAATAATATGATGGATGATCTGGAGAAGATATTATTTAGTGAGACAGAAGTGGCTAGCCGGATTAAAGAACTGGGCGAAGCAATTACCCAGGATTATGCAGGCAAAGAAATATTGATGATTGGTGTTTTGCGGGGCGCGGTAATCTTTATGGCTGATTTGGCCCGGGCTATCAAGTTGCCGGTAGCCATTGATTTTATGGCCGTATCCAGCTATGGTTCTACTACTTCCTCTAGTGGCGTTGTTCGGATTTTAAAAGATCTTGATGAGGATGTGGAGAATAAGCATGTGCTTATCGTAGAAGACATTATTGACTCAGGGTTGACCTTAAACTATCTCATGGAAAATTTGTGGTCCCGTAAACCAGCCAGTATTAAGATTTGTACGCTCTTAAATAAGCCTGATCGCCGGAAGGTGGAGGTGCCGATTGCTTATAATGGTTTTACTATCCCGGACTACTTTGTTGTTGGCTATGGATTAGACTTTGCGGAAAAATATCGCAACTTCCCTTTTATCGGGGTACTAAAACCAGAAGCGTACGAGGGATAAATGCTTTTCCTTAATTGTCAATTTTTATTTAGTATGCTATAATTATGCGATATGAATGGTAACAGGTCTTTAATGCCGTTTGTGTGGTCCAGCGAGAGGAGGGCTACTTGTTGAACAAGTTTTTTCGAAATGTCAGTTTTTACTTGTTGATTATCATTATAGCCATATCGATAATCGACTATTATTCATCACGGACGACACCCAAGCAGGAAGTTAGTTACACTCAATTCCTGAAACAGGTTGAAGAGCAAAAGGTTGAGCGGGTAACGATTGTTGACAATACTATTCGCGGCAAACTACAGGATGGTCAGGAGTTTTCTACCATTACTCCAAACGATCCGACGCTAATCAACCAACTTAGGGAAAAGGGTGTTGATATTAAGGCGGAACAGCCGCCACAGCCACCGTGGTGGACAACAATTTTTTCTTCGATTTTACCAATTCTCTTGTTAATTGGTGTGTGGTTTTTTATCATGCAGCAGACGCAAGGTGGCGGTAACCGGGTTATGTCTTTTGGTAAATCCCGGGCTAAACTGCATGGTGAGGATAAGACTAAGGTCACATTTAGTGATGTGGCTGGAGCTGATGAAGCCAAGCAGGATCTGGAAGAGGTCGTTGAATTCTTAAAGCATCCCAAGAAATTCAACGATTTAGGGGCGCGTATCCCTAAAGGTGTACTCTTATTTGGGCCGCCAGGCACAGGTAAAACGTTACTAGCCCGTGCAGTAGCCGGTGAAGCGGGTGTACCCTTCTTTAGTATTAGTGGCTCCGACTTTGTGGAGATGTTTGTCGGTGTAGGTGCGTCCAGGGTGCGTGACTTGTTTGAACAAGCTAAGAAAAGTGCTCCCTGTATTGTGTTTATTGATGAAATTGATGCCGTTGGCCGCCAGCGGGGCGCAGGCCTGGGCGGTGGTCATGACGAGCGTGAACAGACTCTAAACCAACTGCTTGTTGAGATGGATGGTTTTGGGGTTAATGAAGGCATAATTATTATTGCCGCCACCAACCGCCCTGATATTCTTGACCCGGCACTCTTACGTCCTGGTCGGTTTGACCGCCAGATTGTGGTTGATCGTCCTGATGTCAAAGGTCGTCAGGAAATACTTAAGGTGCATACCAAAGGCAAGCCTGTCGGCGAAAATGTTGATCTGGACGTTTTGGCGCGGCGCACCCCTGGTTTTACTGGCGCAGACTTAAGCAACCTGGTTAACGAAGCTGCGTTACTAGCGGCTAGACGTAGTAAACGGCGTATTGAAATGCCGGAAATGGAAGAAGCTGTTGAACGGGTTGTAGCAGGACCTGAACGCAAATCTAAGGTCATCAGTGATAAAGAAAAAAGGCTGACTGCTTATCATGAGGCAGGCCATGCTCTTGTTGGCATGATGCTTACCCATACTGATCCTGTGCATAAAGTTTCTATTATTCCTCGCGGACGGGCAGGCGGTTATACACTGATGCTGCCGAAGGAAGACCGTTACTATGCTACCAAGACTGAACTTTTAGAGCAACTTAATACGCTCCTTGGTGGGCGAGTTGCTGAGGCTGTTGTATTGGGTGAAATCAGCACTGGCGCGCAAAATGATTTAGAACGCGCTACTGATTTGACACGTAAGATGATTACCGAGTATGGTATGAGTGACGCATTAGGGCCGATTACCTTTGGTCGCCGCCAGGAACAACAAGTTTTCCTGGGACGGGATATTTCCCGTGATCGCAATTATAGCGAAGAAGTAGCCTCTTCAATTGATAAGGAAGTTAGGCGGTTGATTGATGCGGCCTATGCTAAAACCGAAGAAATGCTTAGAGATAATATTGATAAGCTGCATCTAGTTGCCGAGGCTCTTTTAGAACGTGAAACCCTCGAAGGTGAGGAATTAGCGCAACTGTTAGACCAAGGAAAAATAACTAAAAAGCAAAATGATAGTGATGATAATTTGCCGCCTGCTGATATACCACCAGTTACGGCACAAACTGATCCAGATACCGAAACTGGACCCAAAATTGTCTATAGTTTTGGTTTGGCTGAATAACACTATTGATGTTAAATAACAGCAGGGGATATTCCCTGCTGTTATTGTTATTAAAATTAGATTGGAGGGTTAATTTGAAGAGGCTGTTTTTATTAATTCTTATTACTATGTTATTGTTTTCTGGCATTTTACAGGCTGCGCCAGCCGTTTCGCCTGTGGAGTATGAAAAGGGTATTGTGAAATTTGTTGGACCCATTGATCAATCTATGCAAAAACAGTATCAGATGGGTAAGGGCGAATTGGTCAGTATTCAGTTGACCAGTGGTCCAGAGGCTGGCAATGTTGTGGATACCTTTAACTTTATATCAGAACGTTCCCCATTTGAAATCAGAGTCAAAGCCGGCGATAAAGTTATTGTCGCAGTCACCCACGATTTTGGTAAAACTAATTATCATGTCAGCGATTTTGACCGCTTTGATTATGTATATTTATTGGCTGGGTTATTTGTGTTGGTACTGGTGGTATTTGGCCGTTTCATCGGGGCCAAGTCAGTGTTGGTCATTGCATTTTCTATGCTGTTGATTTTTAAGTTTTTTATTGGCCAAGTGATGAATAACCAATACAGTTTGACACTGCTAACACTGGTAGTAGCGGCTATTATTGCAGTGGTTACACAGCTTGTGGTAAGCGGCTTTTCCAAAAAGACATTGGCTGCTGTATTGGGTACTATCGGTGGGGTGGCGGTAGCTGGCCTGTTATCAATGTTGTCCATTAAATTTATGCATCTAACAGGCTTGGATTCGGAAGAGGCTATGTTGTTAAAGGCAGCGGTATTGTCGCAGATTGATTTTCAAGGAGTGCTCTTTGCTGGCATGGTTTTTGGTGCACTGGGGGCTGTTATGGATGTCACCATCTCTATTGCTTCGGCGGTGTATGAAGTAAAATATGTCCAACCGGCCATCAGTTTTAAAGAATTGGTCCAGGCGGGCATGAATGTCGGACGGGATATCATGGGTACTATGTCCAATACCCTAATTCTAGCCTATGCAGGCAGTTCATTGCCGCTTATGCTGCTAATCGCTTCGCAACAGAATGTGCCTATGCTAAAAATACTAAACTTAAACATGATTGTCACCGAGTTTGCCCGGGCACTAACTGGCAGTATCGGTCTTATTTGCGCGATACCACTAACCGCAATAATCACAGCGTTGCTGTTGAATAGAAAGTAAAGAACAGGGGGAGAATTTATGGATTGGATAAAACCATGCCGGGCTACGGGGCTTGGCAGTTTGCCATATCAGGATGAATTGGCAGCAATCAAGCTAATTGCCACGGCGATGCCGCATTGGCCGCACTGGCCACAACTGCCGGCCAAGATTCCGGAACAGGGCTTTCTTGTGCAATATGTACAGCCGCTCATTAAACTAGGGGTATTAACGGTTCAACCATTAAAAGACCCTGTATTTTGCCGCCAGGAAGCTGATTGGGATTTGAAAGCAGCGAACTTTTATGAAAAATATTTGGAATTTATCGAGAAACAGCCTGCTGCGACACAGACGTTTGCGCTAACAGGGGAAGCCTTTGCTGGTATGGAGTATTTTTTGAGTAACTTCGCTAGTTATTTTCCGCAAGCAGAAGGTGTGAAGGGACATGTCAGTGGACCTCTGACAGTGGGATTACAGATTAAAGATGAGCGGGGACGGGCTTGTTTTTATGATGAAACACTGCGAGATATCTTGATAAAGTGCTTGGCTGTTGAGGCCGTTTTTGAGGCCAGACGTCTTAAAACACTTGGGTTACCAGTAATGATTTTTATTGATGATCCGTCTTTATTCCTCATAGGGTCATCTAGCTATATTACGTTGACCAGGGAAGTGGCTTCGGCTGCTCTGGCCACTATTATAGAGGCTTTGCATGCCGAAGATGTCAAAGTAGGTGTGCATGCCTGTGCCGGTATTGATTGGTCTATTTTGTTTGAATTACCAGTTGATGTAATAAGCTTTGATGCCTATCATTATTTTACTGGTATGGCGCTACAGGCAGAGGGTTTGGCAGGATATTTGAGCCGGGGTGGCAAGCTGGCTTGGGGACTTGTACCAACTTCTGAAGAAGCGTGGCAGGAAACACCGGAATCCATCCTGGCGCGGTTTGAACATCAGTGCACAGAACTGGCTAATCGAGGCATTGACAGCATCACTCTGCGACAAAACATGATTTGGACGCCTAGTTGTGGAACAGGGGCGTTACCTGTGGCCTTAGCGGAGCATATCTATGATTTGATTAAGGATATTGGAACAATAAACATTTTGGGGGATTAAGCATTGCGGACAGCTATACTTGAATTACTCAAACATAATGCAGGCCAATATATCTCTGGAGAGGAAATTTCGCGCAACCTAAATGTCTCACGAACGGCAGTGTGGAAGCATATTCGGGCATTGAGACAGTCTGGTTATGACATTGAAGCCCATTCCCGGCTTGGTTATGCACTGCGGCAAAATACCGACAGATTGTTACCTGCTGAAATTAGAGTACAGCTAACCAGTGCAGTATTGGGGCAGGAAATTCACTATTTCAGTGAAGTGGATTCAACCAACAATGAAGCTAAAAAATTAGCCGCAAACGGTTGCCCGGAAGGGACCATCGTTGTGGCTGAAACCCAGGTTACCGGTCGTGGACGTCTTGCCAGGGGCTGGTTTTCACCATTTGGCAAGGGGATTTGGCTGTCTGTCGTGCTGCGGCCGCCGTTTGGGCCCATGGATGCTGCGAAATGTACGCTGATGGCAGCTGTCGGTGTAAATCGCGCTATCAACGCGGTAACAGGTGTAGGATGCGGTATTAAGTGGCCTAATGATATCTTGTGGAATAATCGCAAGGTTGTGGGGATTCTTACTGAAATGAGCGCCGAAATGGATGTTATCAATTATGTAGTTATCGGAATGGGAATTAACGTTTCTATTGAGCATTTCCCGAGCGAGCTTGCTCCGATAGCTGCCTCACTGTCGGTTGCAACCGGCCGCTCTATTTCGCGGGTACAGTTATTGGCAGCTATCCTGGATGAATTAGAAAATGTGTATCTACTTGTCAAGAAGTCTGGTTTTGTGCCAGTGCTTGCAGCTTGGCGCAAAGAATCAATTACGCTGGGGCGGCAGGTGGATGTCCGGGGATTTGATCGCAGCTTCAGTGGTGTAGCCATAGATATTGATGCCGATGGTGCGCTGTTAGTAAAGACACCACAGGGTGTTGAACGGGTATTAGCTGGTGATGTGTCTATCAGTCCTGTTGTATCCAGGTAACGGGTCAAGGCTATTACTAGAGGGGTATATTTACAATTCCCTTGCTTTTAGGTACAATTATAGCGATTAATGAGCAAGGCTGTTTCACGTTAGTTGCAGCCAGGTAGTTCATACAGGGGGATTTTTCTAATGTTGTTAGTATTTGATGTTGGCAATACCAATATCGTTTTAGGAGTTTACGAACATGATGAACTTCGTTATCATTGGCGGGTTTCAACAGATAAGCAAAAGACCGGTGATGAATATGGTGTCCTGATTTACAATCTGTTTACTTATCGCGGTCTGAAGATGGAGGACGTGGAAGCTATTGTGATTTCTTCCGTTGTGCCACCACTTGTTGTGCCTTTAACTAGAATGTGTCAGCGATATTTTAATGTTGAACCGCTTGTCGTAGGTCCAGGGATTAAGACTGGTATTTGTATAAAATATGAAAATCCGCGTGAAGTGGGCGCAGACCGGATTGTCAATGCCATTGCAGCTTATGACAAATATGGCGGACCGCTTATTATTGTTGATTTTGGTACTGCTACAACGTTTTGTGCTTTAGCCGAAAATGGTGATTATTTGGGTGGGGCCATTGCGCCTGGTATCTGGATTTCCACCGAGGCTTTGTTCCAACGGGCGGCCAAATTGCCCCGTATTGAGCTTATTAAGCCTAAGACTGTTATTTGTCGTAACACGATAAACAGTATGCAGTCAGGCATTATTTACGGGTTTGTGGGACAAGTTGATGAGATTGTTCGCCGGATGCGTGCCGAACTGTTTCCGGAGGCTACTGTTGTGGCTACAGGTGGATTGGCTAATCTGATTGCCCAGGAGTCGCATACGATTGATAAAGTAGACACCTTTTTGACATTAGATGGTCTTAGGCTTATTTACGAACGTAATCGCTAGAATTTTTATAGGGGTAGTTCGCCGAGGCGGTCAAATGTGGCCGCTTTTCTTTTACTTGCCGAGGAGGGACCTATGCATATCGATAAAATTTCACTGGCAAATCCGGTTATTTTGGCCCCGATGGCCGGGGTTACTGATTTGCCCTTTCGCTTGCTGGCTAAAGAGATGGGCTGTGGTTTAGTGTACTCTGAGATGGTGAGCGATAAAGGACTAATTTATGATAATGTCCATACAAAAAAAATGTTGGCGATCGAAGAGCAAGAACGGCCGGTAGCTTTGCAGATATTTGGTTCAGAACCTGAGAGTATGGGGCGGGCGGCCAAAATTGTTGCTGCCGCCGGGGCCGATATTATTGACATTAACATGGGCTGTCCGACACTTAAAATTGTTAAAAATGGTGAGGGCTCAGCGTTGATGCGAAAACCTGAGCTTGCAAACCAGATTATTGCTGCTGTAGTGACTGCGGCAGGTAATGTCCCAGTTACTGTAAAGTTTCGCAAGGGCTGGGACGAAAAATCAGTGAATGCCGTAGAGCTTGCCAGGCTGGCAGAGCAAGCCGGAGTGGCAGCTGTCAGTATTCACGGGCGTACCCGGGAACAATTTTATTCTGGCTCTGCAGATTGGAATATTATCAGGGAAGTAAAAGCAGCTGTTCACATTCCTGTCATTGGTAATGGCGATATCCGTACACCGCAAGATGCCAAGCGTATGTTGACTGAAACTGGCTGTGATGGCATAATGATAGGGCGGGGAGCCCAGGGGAATCCCTGGATATTCCGTCAGGTTGCCGAGTATCTTGCAACAGGCGAAATTTTGCCAGCACCTGAACTGAATGAACGAATCGACATGCTGCTTAGACATCTCGACATGCTTGTTGAACACAAAGGTGAATACATTGGCATCCGCGAAATGCGTAGTCATGCCGCCTGGTACACCAAAGGCCTGCCCAAATCAGCCGAGCTAAGGCTAAGGTTTAACCAGGCAATAAGCAGAGAAGATTTTATTCGCATTATGGAAAGCTATCGTAATGGTATAACTTAAGAAAATTTATTGTGCAAAGACCGGAAACTGCTTAGAAATGTCCAGCTGCTAGGCGCGCCGAGCATGCGAACGGAGTCGTACTGGAAGTACGTCGCAGTGAGCACGCGCAGAAGCAGCACCGTCGCCTACGAGACTGCGATACGTCTCTGGGATGGTAGGGGGCTTGTTGTAACAGCCCGTGCAGATGGGCGTTTATAAGCAGTTTCCGCGGAGGATAAGATGCATATGCTTATAATGCCTGTCGCTAACGGCGTATTGCCAAGGCCGCAGGGTGGAACGATTACCGGTATGTTTATTATTGAAAACGGAGGTCAGTTACTGCTGGATGTGGGGGTGGGACGAGAAATACTTATTTGTCCCTGGATTGTTGAAGAACAAGCCTTATATCCTGTTGGTGTAATTGTCCGCATTATGAATATTTGGAGTCAGATGGCTGTAGACAATAATAATGTCGAAACTCCGGTACTTATGGCTAAACTGGAAGGTAGAGGCCATGCCCGCTGGTATACTATGCGGACCGCGGGCAGCTATCTTTACTCAAATGATATCGAATATATCAACCTAAAAAAGATGCGTAAGCAGTACCCGGCTATCTCCGGCGCTGGTTGGGCGCCTCAGGGGGGATACACTGAGTTTCGCGATAAAAGTGATATACCTGTAACCATTTACGGCTCAGATCTTGAGACAGGCGAGCAAGTCAGCATAACGGCTAATTTAGGTGGTTTGGTTGAACTTGAACAGGCTCATACGATTGAACACTCGGTTATCAGGGCTTTGACTACCTATGGGTTATGCACGGCACGAACGTTGGTGGAAGCTATGGGCCGGGAGACCGATGAGTTAAAAAAATCAGTGGAGTTTAGTATTAAACATACCATGCCGGAAGCATTAGGTTTGACAGCCAGCGGGGCTTGTGGGAATCCGATGACAAATTTAGCCCAATTTTATTTGGCGCAAAAGTTTGTTAACAATATTGAGGCAGGTAAGTCACTGAATGAGTCTATTGACAAAGCTCGTCGTGCTACTATGTCTCAGCTTACTGATGATATTGGTATTACTATGAATCAAGGTATCCGTGTGCTGCAGGGACTCAAAAAGGGTATGGCCCATGATGATACCGTATTAAAGCTGGAAACTTATAAAAGAGTAATTAGCCGTTTTCCCTTTGAACCTTGGGAATAACGGCTTTTCTTCTGCCCGGTTTCTATTTCGTGGTAAACTTGTTATTTAGTAAAGATAATGCTAAAATATGCATGTACACAATAGTGTGCACATATACTAAGGGAGATGAACGCGCCGTGTTGCTTCGTATTGGCGACAAGATTGTTGATCAACAGAAAATTCATCATACTGTTGACCGGATTCTTGAATTGCGGCGAGACGGCTTATCACAGCAAGAGGTGGCAGGCCAAACTGGTGTTGATCGCACCTTTGTTTCGCGTCTCGAAGCTGTTGGTGAGATTCGTAAAGGCGGTCGTGTAGCGCTAATAGGCTTTCCAATAATAAATTGTCAAGAGATATATACTGTTGCCAGGCAAGAAGGTGTTGATTTTTGCCTCGTTTTATCTGAGCAGGAACGCTTAGATTTTGTTCAAACCAAAAGCGGAATAGAATTATTTAACACTATTATGGAAATAATATCCAACGTCCATAAGTATGATATAGTAATTATTATTGGCTCAAATATGCGCATTAAGCTAATGGAAGCCTTACTGGACAAAACAGTAATTGGTGTACAAATTGGGGAATCGCCAATTTCTGAAGATAAATATGTCAATCCGGAAGATATTTGTGCGCTTATTAGGCAGCTGAGGTTTTAGCCAGGAGGATACAAGGATGAAACAGGTGGTAAGCATCAGTCTGGGTTCATCAAATCGTAATAGCACGATTATTACTGAATTTGGTGGTCAACAGTTTCAAATTAAGAGAATTGGAACTGATGGGAATAAACAGGTAGCAGCAGATCTTATCCGCGAGCTGGATGGGCAGGTGGATGCAATTGGTCTTGGTGGTACTGATTTATATATTTATGCTGGCAAAAAGCGGTATACTTTCCGGGAGTCAGCGGCATTAGCTGCTAATGCCAAAATAACACCAGTAGTTGATGGCAGTGCCATTAAGAATACATTGGAGCGACGGATAATACCTTATCTTATTAATAAATATGGTTTTGAATTCAAAGATAAACAAGCGCTTATTGTATGTGCTGTTGACCGGTTCGGATTAGCCGAAGCTTTGGCAGGCGCGGGCTGTAAAACTGTGTTTGGCGATTTGATGTTTGGCCTGGGCTTGCCAATACCTATTACGACCTTAGACGGCCTGAACCGGTTGGCTAAGCTAGTAGCACCTGTTATTACCAAATTGCCTGTTAGTTTGTTTTATCCTACAGGCGATAAGCAAAACCAGATGTCTCCTAAATTTGCGAAGTATTTTCACCGTGCGTCGATTGTTGCTGGTGATTTTCATTTTATTAGGCGCTACATGCCAGATACTATGAAAGATAAATTGATTATTACCAACACGGTAACACAAGAGGATGAAGTTTTGCTAAAAGAACGGGGGGTTACTACCTTGGTAACAACTACACCGGAAATGGGTGGTCGATCTTTTGGGACTAACCTATTAGAAGGAGTGCTGACGGCCTTATCCGGAAAACATCCAGCTCAGCTAACGGTAGAAAATTATATTGAGCTTATTGAACAAGCTGGGATTGAGCCAAGGTTTAAAAAACTTACATAAGGAGGCGCTTGTATTTGCAAAAGTTTGCTTTTGTAGTTCATCCTTTGGAAGCTAGCGATTTTAGCCGGAAGTTTTCTTTTACCCGTAACTGGCCGGATAGGTTAGTAGAAGGTATTATCAAATACATACCGCCGTTCAAAGTCTCTCACATTAGTGGTATTGATTCTGGACATAATAAGGCAGAAGGCTGGTTTGTCGGGTGTCCTCTGACGTCACGGCAAATGGTTGCCATGCCTGAGCCGTATGTAATTAATAAAATCATTAAGACCGGTAAGGTAGCTGAAAAACTTGGAGCTAAAATTATGGGTCTAGGTGCTTTTACATCTGTTGTTGGTGACGCAGGTATAACAGTTGCTAAAAACTTAAAAATTGCCGTAACAACAGGCAACAGTTACACCGTAGCTACTGCCCTGGAAGGTACACGCCAAGCTGCCAAAGCAATGGGGATTGATTTATTGCGGACTAATGTGCT
This sequence comes from Sporomusa sp. 246TCP1, assembly GCF_057319775.1. NCBI lineage: Bacteria > Bacillati > Bacillota > Negativicutes > Selenomonadales > Sporomusaceae > Sporomusa > Sporomusa sp. 246TCP1. Next base: position 5,528,325 of record NZ_CM170492.1, read on the forward strand.
TATCTTAGGTGCTACTGGGTCTATTGGCGCGGCTTGCGCTCAGATTTTAGCCCGGGAAGTGCGCTACCTGACACTGGCGGCCCGGGATGAGGTCAAACTTGAAAAACTTTCCAAACAAATTTTGAAAGCTACGGGATTAGCCGTCCGGGTAACGGCAAATACTAAACAGGCTATTAGAAATGCTGATATTGTAGTAGCTGTAACCAGTGCTATTGACAGCATAATTGAGCCTGAGGACCTAAAGCCGGGAGCTATTGTCTGTGATGTGGCCAGACCACGTAATGTTTCACGCCGCGTAGCGGAAATACGCAATGATGTACTTGTGTTAGAGGGCGGGGTTGTGGAGGTTCCGGGGGATGTACAATTTGGACTGAATTTTGGGTTTCCGCCGCAAACAGCCTATGCGTGTATGGCCGAAACCATGATATTAGCGTTAGAGGGGCGCTATGAGAATTTTACGTTAGGGCGGGACTTAACGGTTAAGCAAGTGGAAATCATTGATAGACTAGCGGCTAAGCATGGCTTCAAGTTGGCAGGATTTCGCAGCTTTGAACGAGCTATTACTTCACAGGAACTTGCGTCTATTAAAGCCAATGCACTTGCAAAAACTTTGCAGATTTCGAAAGGAGTGCTTTAGAAAATATTGACAAAGGACATATTTATGCCTATAATAATGAAAAATAGAGGATGCTGCACACAATGTTCAGGTATCTCTTACCATAAAACGGTGTCAAGTTCTACTTGGCACTATTTATATTGTCTAATTCCTGGATATGAAGATTTTTTTATCAGAAGGGAAATTTTAAAAACAAACTGAATACACTATTTACAAAGAAAAATTTATAATATTTGCAAAATATTTTTGGCAAATAGCTAATAAGAGGAGAATGAACCATGGAAAAAGATGTTATGCTTACCATTGATGGACTGAAGAAGTTAGAGCAGAAGCTTGACCATCTAAAGTCGGTTCGCCGCCGGGAGGTAGCTGAACGTATTAAGCAAGCAATTGAATTTGGCGACATCAGTGAAAACTCGGAGTACGAAGATGCCAAAAATGAACAAGCCTTTATAGAAGGCGACATTCTTACTTTGGAAAAAATGTTGCGTAATGCTAAGGTGATTGATGAAGGGGAAGTGGGCACAGATATTGTTGCTTTGGGCTCAACTGTCAAACTTAAGGATTTGGAGTTTGACGATGAACTCGAATATACTATTGTTGGCTCAGCTGAGGCTGACCCGACCGAACTTAAAATTTCCAACGAATCGCCGGTTGGGCAGGCTATAATTGGTCAAAAGGTCGGCAGCGTTGTAGAAGTTAATGTACCAGCAGGTATGCTTAAATATGAGATTATGGAGATTAGACGTCACCATTAATTTCTATTGAGAAAAGACAGGGGAGAAGTTTCATGGCAGAAATAGAAGTAGTACAGGATAACAACCCGCAAGCGACCGAGGAACTAAACGAACTGATGAAGGTTCGTCGGGAAAAGATGGATAAGGTGGCCGCCCAGGGAATTGAACCTTTTGGACGCAAGTATGATTTTACTCATCATGCGAAAACAATTATTGATGATTATGCTGAACTAGAAGGACAAACTGTCCGCATTGCCGGACGGCTCATGGCTGTGCGTGGTCACGGAAAGGCCAGTTTTGGTCATGTAATGGATATTACTGGAAGAATCCAAATTTACTTTCGTCAAGATGTACTGGGCGAAACGGCTTATGAGCAGTTTCATCTGTTAGATATTGGCGATATTATAGGTATTGAAGGTATAGTATTTACTACACAAAAAGGTGAAATCAGTATAAAAGCAAATCGATTTGAGTTTTTGGCCAAATCCTTACGCCCGCTGCCGGAGAAATGGCATGGTTTAAAGGATGTCGAGACTCGCTATCGGCAGCGTTATCTTGATTTAATTGTCAACCCCGATGTGCGTAATAACTTTATTATGCGCAGTAAAATCATTCAGGTGGTTCGGCAACAATTAGATGAACGCGGCTTTTTAGAAGTGGAAACACCAATGATGCACCCGATTGCTGGCGGTGCGGCAGCGCGCCCGTTTATTACTCATCATAATGCACTTGATATGAAACTATTTATGCGGATTGCGCCGGAGTTGTATCTTAAACGGCTAATTGTTGGTGGTTTTGAAAAAGTATACGAACTTGGCCGGGTATTTAGAAACGAAGGCATTGATATTAAACATAACCCGGAATTTACTATACTTGAGCTATATCAGGCTTTTGCCGATTATAAGGATGTTATGCGGTTGACAGAGGAAGTGATAGCCAAAGTTGCAGAGGCTCTCTTAGGTACAACCAAGATTATTTATCAAGGGCAGGAAATTGATCTTACACCGCCGTGGAACAGACTCACCATGCCGGAAGCCATACAAAAATATTCAGGGGAAGATTTTAGTGTGGTTAAGACAGTAGCTGAAGCTCGTGCCATTGCCGACAAGCTTGGTGTTAAATATGAGCAGAAACATGGGATAGGCGGTATCTTAAACAATGTATTTGAAGAGGTTTGCGAGGAACATTTGATTCAGCCAACCTTTATAATCGGTCATCCTACAGAAATATCACCTTTAGCTAAACGAAATAAAGATAATCCTGAAATTACTGATCGTTTTGAAGCATTTATCTTTGGACGTGAAGTTGCCAATGGCTTTTCTGAGCTAAATGATCCTATTGATCAACATGGGCGTTTTGCCGATCAGCTGGCTCAGCGTATGGCTGGTGATGATGAAGCACATATGATGGATGAGGACTATATCAATGCTCTTGAATATGGCTTGCCCCCCACAGGAGGTTTAGGTATTGGTATTGATCGGTTAGTTATGTTTATAACTGATTCCTATTCGATTAGGGACGTAATATTATTTCCACATATGCGCCACCGTGACTAGTGGTTAAAGGGCTGACCAGAATTGGTTAGTCCTTTTCTTTAGCTGTATTTTTTCATTGACGGCTTTAAATGATTATGGTAAAATAAATTTCGTTCGGTCGATGTATTCATAGAATTAAATCACAAATACATGTTGACAAAAATAGTTGATATGTGATAGGATATAGAAGTCGCAAAACAACGATTGAAAATTCAAAAAGTATTTCAAAAAATATATTGACATATCTTATTTGATGTGATAATATATAAAAGCTGTCGCCGCAATGCGAACGACAAAATGTTCCCTGAAAACTAAACAATGTAAGTAATGCATCAAAAAGCCAGATGTGCGGTTGTATGTCGCATGCGACATACAAAACCAATAACAATTTCTAAATAGCTTTAAAGAGCCAATTGGCTTTTCATAAAATCTTTTATGGAGAGTTTGATCCTGGCTCAGGACGAACGCTGGCGGCGTGCCTAACACATGCAAGTCGAACGGGGAGTTACTTGTAACTCCTAGTGGCGAACGGGTGAGTAACGCGTAGACAACCTGCCTCTAAATTGGGGACAACACCGCGAAAGTGGTGCTAATACCGAATGTGGTATCTTAGTCGCATGACTAGGATAAGAAAGGTGGCCTCTGAATATGCTACCGCTTAGAGATGGGTCTGCGTCTGATTAGCTAGTTGGTGAGGTAACGGCTCACCAAGGCGACGATCAGTAGCCGGTCTGAGAGGATGAACGGCCACACTGGGACTGAGACACGGCCCAGACTCCTACGGGAGGCAGCAGTGGGGAATCTTCCGCAATGGACGAAAGTCTGACGGAGCAACGCCGCGTGAGTGAAGAAGGTCTTCGGATTGTAAAGCTCTGTCGTTTGGGACGAACGTGTTCTATGTGAATAATGTAGAGCAATGACGGTACCAAAGGAGGAAGCCACGGCTAACTACGTGCCAGCAGCCGCGGTAATACGTAGGTGGCAAGCGTTGTCCGGAATTATTGGGCGTAAAGGGCGTGTAGGTGGATTTTTAAGTCGTGTGTCTAAGTGCGGGGCTCAACCCCGTATAGGCGCAGGAAACTGGAAATCTTGAGTGCAGGAGAGGAAAGTGGAATTCCCAGTGTAGCGGTGAAATGCGTAGATATTGGGAGGAACACCAGTGGCGAAGGCGACTTTCTGGACTGTGTCTGACACTGAGGCGCGAAAGCCAGGGGAGCGAACGGGATTAGATACCCCGGTAGTCCTGGCCGTAAACGATGGGTACTAGGTGTAGAGGGTATCGACCCCCTCTGTGCCGCAAGCTAACGCAATAAGTACCCCGCCTGGGGAGTACGGCGCAAGGTTGAAACTCAAAGGAATTGACGGGGGCCCGCACAAGCGGTGGAGTATGTGGTTTAATTCGACGCAACGCGAAGAACCTTACCAGGACTTGACATTGAGTGAAAAGCTAAGAGATTAGTTCCTATCCTTCGGGATACACGAAAACAGGTGGTGCATGGCTGTCGTCAGCTCGTGTCGTGAGATGTTGGGTTAAGTCCCGCAACGAGCGCAACCCTTATCCTTTGTTGCCAGCGCGTAAAGGCGGGAACTCAAGGGAGACTGCCGCAGACAATGCGGAGGAAGGCGGGGATGACGTCAAGTCATCATGCCCCTTATGTCCTGGGCTACACACGTACTACAATGGGCTTAAACAAAGCGAAGCAAGCCCGCGAGGGTAAGCCAAACGCATAAACAAGCTCTCAGTTCGGATCGGAGGCTGCAACTCGCCTCCGTGAAGTCGGAATCGCTAGTAATCGCAGGTCAGCATACTGCGGTGAATACGTTCCCGGGCCTTGTACACACCGCCCGTCACACCACGAAAGTTGACAACACCCGAAGCCGGTGGGGTAACCAGCAATGGAACTAGCCGTCTAAGGTGGGGCCGATGATTGGGGTGAAGTCGTAACAAGGTAGCCGTATCGGAAGGTGCGGCTGGATCACCTCCTTTCTAGGGAGAACCGTTCAGTGTAACAACTGAACTACTTCCAGGTCGGTACATTTGGCAAGCATTACGATACTAGACGGAGCTTATGTGCTCGCTGTAGTATCTCTTACATTGTTTAGTTTTGAGGGAATGCAAGTTGTCAAAATTACTTAGTGAAATACATGAGTAATTTTGATAACATAGTAGATCCTTAATGGGCCTATAGCTCAGCTGGTTAGAGCGCACGCCTGATAAGCGTGAGGTCAGTGGTTCAAGTCCACTTAGGCCCACCATACCTTAATCTAGGTAAAGCATTTAGAATGCCACAGCTGCTAGGCGCACCGGAGAACTGCGCAGTGCCGCGTACGAAGTGTGTACGCAATCAAGCAGTTTGAGGAGCAACGACGCAGATGGGGTATTATCAATGGTTTATGGGGGCGTAGCTCAGCTGGGAGAGCACCTGCCTTGCAAGCAGGGGGTCAGCGGTTCGATCCCGCTCGTCTCCACCATATATCCAGTGACGATAGCTGTGGGGTTCCACCTGTTCCCATACCGAACACAGTAGTTAAGCCCACAAACGCCGAAGGTACTTGGCTGGAAACGGCCTGGGAGATTAGGAAGTTGCTGGTTCGTCTCGACAGTCGATGTTAGACGTACGACCTTCGATAAACCATCGAAAAGTCCAAAGTCGCAAATCGAAAGTCGAGCAAGTGTTCCTTGAAAACTGCACAGAAGAAAGCAAAGTAAAATTACCTCTCATATGCAAATATGTGAAGTAACTTAACGAAGCGCAATTAGGATTTAACTGAAGGCAAAACGTAAGCTAAACCCTCGGCACAGTAAGATGTAGCCGAGAGACTGGCTAGCGTGCATCAGATGCTAGGCGGAAGGAGGACGCGAACGGAGTCGTACTGGAAGTACGTCGAAGAGAGCGCCCGGACTGACAACAACGCAGATGATGTGCGATAGACAGTCGACAAAGTATGCAGCAACAAGACTTAATTAAGTCAAGTTACTAAGGGCATACGGCGGATGCCTAGGCGCCAAGAGCCGACGAAGGACGGGGTAAGCTCCGATATGCCAGGAAGAGCTGCAAGCAAGCTTTGACTCCTGGATTTCCGAATGGGGGAACCCGGCGGTGGTAATGCACCGTCACCTAACGTAAGTTAGGAGGGCACCCGGGGAACTGAAACATCTAAGTACCCGGAGGAAAAGTAATCAATTGAGATTCCCTAAGTAGCGGCGAGCGAACGGGGAAGAGCCCAAACCAGAGAGCTTTGCTCGCTGGGGTTGAGGACTGACATAAATCAGAAAATATCTAGTTGAACTACCTGGAAAGGTAGGCCACAGAAGGTAACAGCCCTGTAAACGAAAGATTGCATCTGAGGGTCAGAATCCAGAGTACCACGGGACACGAGGAACCCTGTGGGAAGCAGGGGGACCACCCTCCAAGGCAAAATACTCCTTGGCGACCGATAGCGCATAGTACCGTGAGGGAAAGGTGAAAAGCACCCCGGGAGGGGAGTGAAAGAGAACCTGAAACCGTATGTCTACAAGCAGTCGAAGACCCTTATGTGGTCAACGGCGTGCCTATTGAAGAATGAACCGGCGAGTTACAGTAACTAGCGAGGTTAAGTGGGAAACACGGAGCCGAAGCGAAAGCGAGTCTAAATAGGGCGATAGTTAGTTATTGTAGACCCGAAACCGCAGTGATCTATCCATGGCCAGGTTGAAGCGCAGGTAAAAATGCGTGGAGGACCGAACCCGTGAGCGTTGAAAAGCTTTGGGATGAGTTGTGGATAGGGGTGAAATGCCAATCGAACGC
>NZ_CM170492.1:5537500-5955000 GCF_057319775.1 Sporomusa sp. 246TCP1
GCGTCCAGTAACCCTCGTAACTCCCGTAACCCCTCGGCCTTTGCCGGAAAAAGCGTTCCGCAGGAGAAAAGCCGGGCGGTATTCCGTAAAAAAATCCGTGCTGTTTGAGCGTAGCGAGTTTACGGATTTTAGGAATACCGCCTGGCTTTTCAGCTTTTGGAGGCTTGGGGCCTAGACCTTTTGTTACTTTTGGGGCAATGTAAAAAGTAAAAGGCCCTCACCTTGTATTCGATTGACCAAATATCTGATGTGTGCAAATCCAAAGAACTAGCCAAAAGCCAAGCCCATCCCATTTTAAGGATTGTTACCGCAAAGTATTCAAAGTACGCAAAGGAATAACGGTATCGTGGACTATAGCATTACTATTTTTTGGCTGAAGATTAAAAGGCCGCCCTACTATATGTTGTAGGTGTTTTTGTGTTAGCAAGGGGCAAATAAAAAGCCCAACCTGTGTTAAGGCTGGACTTGGTATAGATATATGTATTTTTTAACCGACGGTTTTATAAGCTTGGGATTTAGCCCCACAGATAGGACATTTCTCCGGAGCTCCTTTTTCAGCAATATGGCCGCATACTGTACAAATATAATAGTCATAGGTTTCAGCATTATCAAGATTGGCAAGAGCTTTTTTATATAACTCGGCATGAACTTTTTCGGCTTCGTTGGCAAGAGTAAAAGTTCGAACAGCTGCCGCATTATTTTCTTCTTTAGCTATTTTAATGAAGTCAGGGTACATAGATTCAAACTCATAGGTTTCACCTTCTATAGCGGACTGAAGGTTTTCAGAAGTTGACTTTATTCCACCCAATGTTTTTAAGTGGGTATGAGCGTGAAAGGTTTCTGCTTCAGCTGCAGCCCGGAATAGTTTGGCTGCCTGGGCATGACCTTCACTGTCAGCTTGTTTGGCAAAAGCAAGGTATTTACGATTAGCTTGGGATTCACCGGCAAAAGCGGCGGCAAGATTTTTATCAGTTGTACTCATTATAAAATGCCTCCTTAAAATTTAATAGAACATATTATCTATGGATTATTATTATCTTTTTTCCTCGTTTTGTCAATACTAGTATGTCCAAATATCTGCATTTGAGTAAAGAAAACATCTGGACAAAAAATGTGCAGCCAACGAATTGGCTGCACATTTTTATCTTGGATACGAATTAACAATATGCTGAGAGAGTTCACTTGTTACGAAAAAAGCGCCAAACCCTGGCACTTGTATTGCGCATGCGGCGTAGAGGTGCAATGCTCACTCGTATGCGGGGCTTCATATCCTTTTGTAAGCCTCGCGTAATGTTGGTCATCCTAGTTTTTTCAGGCCTCAGAATTTTTTTAAAAACAGAAAGCGCTTTATCTGGCCTGGTATAATCACCATAGGTGAAAATGTCAATAGCTGCGTAGCTTTGCTCTGGAAAGGTATGAATACTCATATGGCTTTGTCCTAGCAAGGCAAAGACTGTCAGACCTTGAGGCTCAGTTTGATGACCAACTAAATCGAGTAGTGTCAGGTTCGTTTCTTTGATTGCCGCCAGCATAGCAGTCTTAATAAATTCGAGGTTATTAAGATGGTCATAGTTACAGCCGTACATATCGATGGTTAGATGTCTTCCAATAGATGTCATGATGGCTCGCCCCTTTATGAAAAATCGTGAGATATACAGCGGTAAATGAGCAAATTTTCACGTTATATCAGAAAAACGGCGAATTAAAGAGATTTTGTAAATGTTTTCTAATATAATTTAAGATTTATACAATTATACATTATATTTATAATGGTCAAGAATGTAAATAGTTATTTAATGATTTTGAAAAAAACATATAATAATTTTCAGATAGGATTTAGGAATTATTTACATGAGTAACGAAGAAACTAAGATAAGCATTGTCGTACAAGGAGTGGATAGTAAATGAATACTGTTAAACTATCTGAGAGTGTGTATTATGTTGGTGCAGTTGATTGGAATTTGCGTGATTTTCACGGTTATACTACGCCTCGGGGGGTAACATATAATTCATACCTTATTATCGACGAAAAGGTATGTCTAATTGATACAGTTAAGGCCCCTTTTGCCCAGGAGCTTCTAGAGCGAATCAGCCAAATTATTGATCCTGGTAAAATTGACTATATTATTACTAATCACATTGAACCAGATCACTCCAGCGGTTTGCCGGCAGTAATGACTAGGGCGCCACAGGCTAAGGTACTATTAACTGAACAGGGGCGTACTGGTATTATTAAACACTATCAGCAAAATTATGATTTTCAGGTGGTTAAAGAAGGCGAGGTGCTTGACCTTGGCCGCAATAAGCTGCACTTTGTACCTGTACCCATGTTGCATTGGCCTGATTCGATGCTTAGTTATCTAGCAGGCGAACAAATTCTATTTTCTAATGATGCCTTCGGGCAGCATATATCTACAACAAAACATTTTGATGATGAGAATGAACTGCCTGAATTGATTTATGAGGCTGAGAAATATTACGCGAATATTCTTCAGCCCTTTGGCAAGATGGTAGTAAAGGCAGTAAATAAGCTTAACGAATTGTCAATTAAGGTTATTGCTCCCAGCCATGGAGTTGTGTGGCGTAAGCATATCCCTGATATTGTAGCTAAATATCAAGATTGGGGTCATGGTAATACGGTGGGTAAAGTGGTTATTGCTTATGATAGTATGTGGGGCAGTACGGAACGCATGGCCCGCCAAATACTAGATGGTGTCGCAAGTACTGGTGTTACAGGCAAGCTGTACAAGCTATCGGTAGCTGACCGGAGTGAGGTTGTCCGGGATATGCTGGAGGCAGGTGGCGTGCTGATTGGTTCACCGACGTTAAATAATGGCATGATGCCTACAGTAGGAGCCCTAATGATCTATCTCAAGGGCTTGCGGCCAACAGGGAAAATCGGGGCTGCGTTTGGTGCCTACGGCTGGGGTGGCGGTGCGCAAAAGTCGATCGAAGAGATGCTAAGTAGCAGCGGGATAGCTTGGGAGCAGCCTGGCTTATCGCTTAAATGGGTACCTGATGCGGCGGAACTGGATAAATGCTTTGAATTTGGCCGCGAGTTTGCAACCAAATTATTGAATAAGATCTAAATGATTAGGCAGTGCTGCTAGAGCGCTGCCTTTCTACATACTGTGCCTGTTGTGGAGCACACTAGTATAAAGAGACTAAAATTTAGGAGGTAAAATGCATACCCTCCATCATGGGTTTTGGATTTATTTTTTTACAAGACATCATCCTAAGGTGTGCCAATTTGTCTTTGGTGCTATGTTGCCAGACTATATTTACGTGGTGCTTTTAGGCTTGCTGTTGCATAAAGGCTATGTGGCTTGGTCTGAGCTTGGCAGTTTAGGACCAGACGTGCTGATGAGCCTTGTACCCCTTTTTCCTTGGGTGGTAAAAATCGATCTAATAGGCCATTCTGTACCAATTTGGTTTACTGCGTTAGTCGTAAGTTTTTTACCCGGAATAAAAAGTTTTCAGGCATTCATTATTGGCTGGGGTACACATTTACTAATAGACGCTTTTACGCATGGCGCATACTCTAACTTTTATCTTTTTCCTTTAGGAGCCAATACTGTGGAAAGTCCGGTATCTTATTGGGAAGGTACTCATTGGTTTCGAGAATATAGGCTCATAAATGCCTGTTTGATGGCAGCAGTAGCAATTTATATGTTTTGGGAATGGTGGATAAAACGGAAACGGATAAGAAAATAAGGATAAATGAATAGAGAATACAGCTAAAACCTTGTGATTTTGCACGTAGTTGGAAGTGAGATAATGTCTGACTAAGAAATAGTTATAAACCAGGAGATATTCGTCAATAATCGATATGGAGTAACTCAGAGGATTGAATTTCCCAATACAGTAGTATTGCATTAAAAAATGAAATAAAATAAAATAAAGTCAAAAGGTCAATTAAAGTCAAAATAGATGTAGGGAGGTGGGAATTTGAAGAATTTGGCCGATGTGATTGAACAATGGATTTTGCATCAGATGGCAAGCGAGCAAGATGAAATCATTATCTTGCGGCGAAACGAAATGGCAGAAGAGCTTGCCTGTGCACCTTCGCAAATCACATATGTGCTCAGTACGCGTTTTACTATTGAGCGGGGCTTTATTGTTGAATCCCGGCGTGGTTCCGGTGGTTTTGTCCGGATTGCCCGCATCCCAGTGCAAACTATTGTATATCAAGATGCCGCTAATCAAATTAATGAATCGATAAGTTTAGAAGAAGTAAATGCCATTGTCGCCCGTTTGCGAAGCCATAATCTTATGACGAATCGCGAGGCCGCACTTGTATGTAAGTGTTTTGCGATGTTGTATGATCAGATTTCCCCAAGGGAACGGGTACCGTTGTTAAAGTCATTATTAATGACCTTAGCTAGTCAAAATGAAGGATGAGTACGGAGGCAAAGATATGTTATGTGATGAATGTCAAAAAGAGCCAGCCTGTGTGCACATTACTAAAGTAATAAACCAGCAAAAGATTGAGAAACATTTGTGTGAGCAGTGTGCGCAAAAAGCAGGCGAAATCATGAGTAAGGGGATAATTTTTAGCAGTAAGTTTTCTATCCACGATTTCTTGAAAGAAATGTTTGATTATACGTTGACAGAGAATGCCCGTCCTACACTTGAACCTGTTTGTTCAGACTGTGGTCTTAGCTATAGTGAGTTTTGCCAAAGCGGAAAATTTGGCTGTAGTGGCTGTTACCAGGCTTTTGCGGGGCAATTGGAACCGCTGATTAAGCGTATTCACGGGACGGCAGCCCATACGGGTAAAGTACCTAAACGAGGCGGCAGGCGCTTGGGTGTGGAGCAGCAAATTAAGCGCCTGCGTCATAAGTTGGAGCAACATGTTACGCACGAAGAGTATGAGTTAGCAGCTCAGCTTAGAGATGAAATAAAAATACTGGAGAGACAGCTTGTTGCTGATTCTGACGCCAGCGAACAGTAAGGGGGAGGGATGCCAGATGGATCATATCTTAGAAAATCTGTTAAGCGAGCCACTTACGCCCTGGCTTAGTGGCTCAGGGCCTGAAGGTGAGATTGTGCTTTCCAGCCGGATTCGTCTAGCTCGCAACCTAAAAAGCCAGCCTTTTCCCGGGCGGGCTTCGGCCGCGAAGCTTGGTGAAATAATGGCTGAGCTCAAAGCTGTTCCGGCCGAACTTATGGCAGATGACGGACACGACTATGCATTTGTTGAACTGGAAGGGTTATCAACGCTGGCTAGATATGTGCTTGTGGAAAAACATATTGTTAGTCCTAACCATGTTGCCGACCCTAAGAATCGGGCGCTTATTGTCCGCGATGATGCCAGTGTTAGTATTATGGTTAACGAAGAAGATCACCTGCGGCTGCAATGTCTGGCGGCCGGGCTTAACCTGACTGAAGCCTTTACTAAAGCAAATACGGTAGATGATATTATCGAAGCCAAACATGGTCTTGCTTTTATGGAGCATATTGGTTATTTGACTTCCTGCCCTACCAATATTGGTACTGGTTTACGGGCCTCAGTTATGGTTCATTTGCCTGCGTTGTCATTAACCAAGCAAATGGGGACAATGGTGGCTATTGCCACACGGTTAGGGCTGACTGTGCGTGGTTTATATGGTGAGGGCACAGAGGCAATAGGTAACATTTTTCAGATATCAAATCAGGTTACCTTAGGCCGTAGTGAACAGGATATTATCAATAATCTTAATAGTGTCGTAAAGCAGATTGTCGATAAGGAACGGATGGCGAGGAGCCTGCTAATTAATGAAACACCGGATGTGCTTGCTGACAGGGTGTGGCGAGCCTACGGCGTGCTGCGCTACGCACAAAGTCTGTCAGCATCAGAAGCCTTGGCACTATTAAGCGAGGTGCGATTGGGGATTGATCTAGGAGTTATTGATGAGGCGCTTCCCGCGGTATTTAATCAGTTACTGGTAACAACCCGGCCTAATTTTTTGCAAAATCTGTCTGGAGAGGTAGCGTTAAATCAAGCAGAAAGCAACAAATTGCGGGCTAAATTAGTTCGTTTAAGTTTACAAGGAAACTAATAAGAAAACAAGATGAAGGCGTAAGGAGGTAAGTACTTTTGTTTAATAGATTTACAGACAGAGCTCGTAAGGTATTAATATTGGCACAGCAGGAAGCTGCCAAATATGGTCATGGCTACATCGGTACTGAACATTTATTGCTGGGGCTATTGCGGGAAGGTGAAGGAGTGGCTGCCAAGGCTTTGAATTCATTGGGTTTGGAAATAGCTGCCGTCCGGGTACATGTGGAAAATATTCTTGGTACAGGTCAGCAGCAGACCAGTGATATTGGCTATACGCCGCGAGCTAAAAAGGTTATTGAATTAGCGATGGAAGAGGCGTTGCGTCTAGGTCATAATTATGTGGGGACAGAACATATTCTTCTTGGGCTCATCCGCGAGGGCGAAGGTATCGCAGCGCAAGTTCTAACAGGACTGGGCGTAGATATTAATCTTATGCGACAACGGGTCATTGAAATGTTGGGTGGGTATTCGATGTCGGGTCAGGCACCACAACCAAAGTCCACAACCAATGGCGGTCAAGCGTCATCAGGTAGTACTGGAACACCGCTTTTAGATGAATTTGGCCGCGATCTCAATAAGATGTCTCAGGCAGGGAAAATTGATCCGGTGATTGGCCGGGCTGCGGAGATTGAGAGGGTAATTCAAATTCTTTTACGGCGCACTAAGAATAATCCGGTGCTTATAGGTGAACCTGGAGTTGGTAAAACAGCCATTGCCGAGGGTTTAGCCAAACGCATTGTTGAGGGACAGATGCCGGAAATTTTGCGTAACAAACGGGTGGTATCGCTTAATATGGCATCTATGGTTGCTGGCACCAAATATCGCGGTGAATTCGAAGAACGCTTAAAAAAAGTAATCGATGAAATTCGGGAAGCCGGTAATGTAGTCTTGTTTATTGATGAATTGCATACCCTCATCGGCGCTGGGGCTGCGGAGGGAGCCATTGATGCTGCTAATATTTTAAAACCAGCGTTGGCGAGGGGTGAACTGCAGGTCATTGGAGCTACCACACTTAATGAGTATAAAAAATATATTGAGAAAGACTCTGCCTTGGAACGACGTTTTCAGCCGATCACTGTGGGTGAGCCTAGTGTTGAAGATGCCATTAACATTTTAAAAGGCATAAGAGATAAATATGAGGCTTTTCACCGGGCACAAATTACCGATGAAGCTATTGAGGCAGCGGTAAGGCTTTCGCATCGCTATATTTCTGATCGCTTTTTGCCAGATAAAGCTATTGATCTTATGGATGAAGCAGCTTCACGCGTACGGCTACAATCATTTTCTATTCCTCCTGATATCAAGGAGGTGGAAAAACGGTTTGAGCAGGTGCGGACAGAAAAGGAAGCAGCTATTGCAGCGCAGGAGTTTGAGCGGGCAGCAAGCCTGCGCGATATGGAACAGCAAATTCGCGAAGAACTGGAAACCAAGCAAAAGGAGGCTAAACAGCGTGGTAATGAACGCATCGTTGTAGAGGCTGATGATATTGCCCATGTAGTTGCTACTTGGACTCGGATTCCGGTTAAAAAATTAGCTGAAGAAGAATCGGAACGATTACTCAAGTTGGAAGAAATTTTGCATAATCGGGTAATTGGCCAACATCAGGCGGTGCAGGCGGTAGCCAAAGCAGTACGCCGCGCCCGGGCTGGTCTCAAAGATCCTAAACGGCCTATTGGCTCTTTCTTGTTCCTGGGGCCGACAGGGGTTGGTAAAACAGAACTGTCTCGCGCTTTAGCGGAAGCGCTATTTGGCGATGAAGCAGCCATGATTCGCCTGGATATGTCGGAGTACATGGAAAAGCATACAGTATCACGCCTTGTTGGTGCACCTCCCGGCTATGTTGGCTATGAAGAGGGTGGTCAGTTAACTGACGCTATTCGACGCAAGCCCTATGCGGTTATTCTTCTGGATGAGATTGAAAAGGCTCATTATGATGTGTTCAATATGCTGCTGCAAGTACTGGAAGATGGTCGTTTGACCGATAGCCAGGGACGGACAGTTGATTTTAAAAATACCGTTATTATCATGACATCAAATGTTGGTTCCCAGCATTTAAAGAAAGATGCCGCTGGTTTGGGCTTTTTATCTGAAGAAAGAGCTAAGGCTAACGAAGGCGAGGCAGCCAAAACGCGAGTGCTTGACGAGGTTAAGCGGATATTTAGACCTGAGTTTTTAAATCGAGTTGATGAAATTATAGTTTTTAGCAGTCTGACAGACGAAGACTTGAAACAGATAGTAGATATTATGCTTAAAGAGGTAGCCAGTCGATTGTCAACTGCTAACTTAAGCCTGGAGTTAACCGAGGCCGCCAAAAATGAACTATTAAAAGAGGGACGTGACCATGCTTTTGGCGCCCGACCGCTACGCCGTGCTATTCAAAAACTGATTGAAGATGAAGTTTCGGAGCTGATTATCCGTCAAACCATTGCCGCCGGCGATACGGTGGTAGTTGAAACTGATGACAGTGGTAAATTAAATTTTGCTAAGAAAGCTTGATTAGCAGGAATCTTGCTCTATCAACGCGAAAAAGCACTCAAAATGAGTGCTTTTTTGCGTTGGTCTGGTGGATAGTTGTATTGAATATATTAAAAAATACTCCTTCTGGCGCTATATTAGTTACTGTATTAAAGGAGAATAATTTTGGCAAAAATTAAAACTAAGTTTGTTTGCCAGCAATGTGGATCGGAAGCAAGTAAATGGTTGGGACGTTGCCCTGGCTGCGGTGAATGGAATACAATGGTGGAAGAGGTAGCAGTAAAAAAGTCGGAAATAAGACTGACTGGTATGCCTGCGTCAAAGCCAAAGCCAATTAGTATGGTGGATACCTCTGCTATGCCGCGATTATTAACCGGCGTGGGTGAGTTTGACCGGGTACTTGGCGGGGGAATAGTACCGGGTGCGCTTCTCTTAATCGGTGGTGATCCGGGAATCGGCAAGTCAACATTGTTGTTACAAGTGGCTACAGGGATAGCCGAAAAATATGGTTCAGTTATATATATATCTGGTGAGGAATCGGCAGCACAAATAAAAATAAGAGCTGAGCGACTGGGAAAAATAAGTAATAATTTGTTAATTTTTACAGAGAATAATCTAGAGACAATTATTGTGGAGGCATTGCAGCACAAACCGGCGTTAGTTATTATTGATTCTATTCAGACTATGTATAGTCCAGATATTCCATCAGCTCCAGGGAGTGTGGGGCAAGTGCGGGAAAGCACTGGCAAGCTTATGCGGTTTGCCAAAGAAAGTGGCATTCCTACAGCCATAATCGGGCATGTTACTAAAGATGGCAACATTGCAGGTCCGCGGCTACTAGAGCACATGGTCGATGTTGTGCTTTATTTTGAGGGGGAACGCAGTTACGCTTTTCGCGTGCTGCGAGCGATCAAAAATCGGTTTGGTTCAACGAATGAAAGTGGCATTTTTTCCATGGAACAACATGGCTTGGCGGAAGTGACCAATCCTTCCGGGCTATTATTGGCCGAACGGCCCCAGGGAGCACCTGGCTCGGTGGTGTTGGTATATATGGAAGGTGTTCGGCCGCTTTTAATTGAAATTCAGGCTTTGGTTAGTACTACTTGTTTTGGTATGCCGCGCCGAATGGCGGCAGGCTTTGACTACAATCGCTTACTATTGTTAATGGCTGTGCTGGAAAAAAGGGTAGGTATTATGCTTGCGAATCAAGACGCATATGTTAATGCAGTGGGTGGCTTTAAAATTGTCGAGCCAGCAGCTGATTTACCGGTAGTGCTGGCAATTGCATCCAGCTTTAGAGGTACTGCGGTTGACCCGAGTACTGTAGTTATGGGTGAAGTAGGTCTGACAGGTGAGGTGCGAATGATCGGCAGGGTTGAAGCCCGGATTGCCGAGGCAGCGGCGCTGGGTTTTAAGCGTTTTGTAATTCCTGCGGGAAATTTATCCAGTCTTAAGCTTGCCCGGACAACAGGCCTTAAACTTATTGGTGCTGCTAGTGTCAGCGAGGCTATGGAGGCGGTATTCGTATGAGTAAAAATCGGGAAGAGCGTTCAGAACGGTTATGGGATGCTCGCTTTGTTAAAACAATAAAAACACTAGCGCCAGGTACAACAATACGGGATGGTTTGGAGAATGTGCTAAGAGCCAAGATGGGAGCGCTGGTGCTAGTGGGAGATAATCCAACTGTGCTCGAGATTGTCGATGGTGGTTTCGAAATCAACTCAGAATTTACACCGGCCGGTTTCTATGAATTAGCCAAAATGGATGGAGCTATTGTGCTCTCCAATGATGGTAAAAGAATTCTGTTTGCGAATGCTCAATTAGTACCTGATCCGGGGATACCTACTGCCGAAACAGGTACGCGGCATCGTACCGCGGAACGGGTAGCTAAACAGACTGGAGCACCGGTTGTAGCTATTTCGCAGCGGCGTAACATAATATCGGTGTATCTTGGTAATCTTCGTTATACACTTAAAGATATATCCGTAATATTAAACCGGGCTAATCAGGCACTGCAAACCTTGGAAAAGTATAAAAAAGTACTTGATAAAGGGTTAACCAACTTAAGTGCGCTGGAATTTGAAGATTTGGCCACATTATATGATGTGGCCATAATTCTGATACGGGCTGAACAGGTTAACCGTATTGCCGGAGAGATTGAACGAAATATCATTGAACTAGGAATAGAAGGCCGTCTTGTCAGTATGCAGATGGAAGAACTTATTTCGAGTGTGGATGATGTAGCGCTGCTGATTAAAGATTATTGCAGTACGAATGAGCCCAAAGACTGTGAAACTGTCAGGGCGCAAATTGCTGCCTTGCCGGAAGAAAGCCTTGAGCCGTTTACCATATGTAGGCTGTTAGGCTATGGTGTTAGCCCGACTGCGATGGATATTCCTGTTGTTCCGCGCGGCTATCGGGTGCTTCGTCAGATTTCCCGGTTGCCGATGTTAGTAGGGGAAAAGCTAGTGGCTCGTTTTAAAACACTTCACCATATCTATAGCGCCAGCCTGGAAGAACTGGATGAAGTCGAGGGTATTGGTGAGGTACGGGCCAGGACAATAAAAGACGGCCTAAAGCGGGTGCGGGAGCAGGCCCTTTTAGACCGGCACTTTTAAGTACGCGGCTGATTTCTAGCACCCATCTGCTTTGTTACTCCTGCGGGCGTTCCCTCCGACGTACTTCCCAGTACGACTACGGTCACGTCCTCGTCGCGCCTCGCATCTGGATACTATAAATCAACCTTAGCTTTTGCGTAATTACTGACGACCGTTCTTTTTATACAATTCTAAATTCAAGTCCTCAACAAATCGGGCATAAGCCTGGTTTTCTTCGATCTTTACAATTTTGTAACGCTTATTCTGGTCGCTGACAAGCTCATCGCCGACGTTGACAACAATCGGGACATACATAAGAACTTCTTTGGTATCTTCTTCTACTATAATATAGTAGTCATATATTTTTTGCGGGGTTTGTTCAGGTTTTGGCTGAACTGAGAACATGGTAAGCGGGACATAGTAAACTCCGACGATAACAATGGCGACTACGGCGAGAAGGCTGGCCAGTTTTGTTACATTCCTTCTACTCACAAGTCAGCACCTCCTACTCTTTGCGCTTTTTGCGTGATCCTAAAAAATTGGCAAACTCGTATTTAAAAAAATGCTTAAGTTTTTTCTTGGCCTCTTGCCAACTGCCAGTGCTAAGAAACAAAAAAATGATGATGCCACCACCAACAACCAACGCTATCACCAAGATATCATAACCGGGGGCTGCGTCAGTTGGTACATAGGAGGCAGCTGCGGTATTACCATTAGGAGTGGTGTCATTTATCTCCGTATAAGTCCCGGTTTGACTAGCCTCAGCTACGCCGCCACTAGTGCCACCTGGACCTAGAAAAGAGGGAACAACATCAGCAAACAGAGAGAGGCTGCGTTCAGCAGCTTCGCGGTTATTATATTGGGTGCCGGCTTCAATTAATAATGCCCGGGGGCTTAAATCCTGGTTATAATTACCATGGGCGATAAAGATTCCCCGGATAAGGCTGCGATATTTGGCATCAGTGGCGGCCTTGATACTTCTAGCATAATCGAGAGTGGTTTTTCGATTTTGATTTTGACGGCCGACGACAAGCAGCAACTTGCAGACATTTTCACCATTAATAGTAGTACTATATACTCTAAGTGGAGCACTGTCGCGATGCACGTCAAAAATAGCAGCAGGTTGTTGCTGCAAAAGTTTCATAGCCGTTCGGCGGGAACGATGGTACGCATTGGCATCGTGGGGGTCGTGCAAAGTTTTTGAATGCTGAACCTGATAGCCAAGCTCGGTTAATTTTTGCTCAAAAGCGTCACCAACGGCCATGATAGAGCCTTTACCGCGCTGAGTCGGTGTTCCATCGTTAGGAATATAGGACTCATCGGTATGGCTGTGATATATGGCGATTTTAGGCTTAGGTGCTTCGGGCACAGGGGCCTGGACAAAAATGGCATTATCCGGAGCTTGACTCGAAAGTTTCTCTACCGAGCGGCACCGGGCCAACGTACCTTCAACGGCAGTAACTTCATAGAGGATGTTGTCTTCACTGATATATTCATCACCTAGGTGAACTTCGTGTCCTGTCTGCAACACAATTAGACCTCGATCATCAATTAGGGTTACATAGCCGGAGATCAGTTCATCGCTAGATAATGATTCGGCTTCAGTCGCTATAGCGGGAAGCCCGGTAAAGCTAAGTAATACAATAATAATCAGTAAAAGTCTCATAAGATAGTGCATATTTACCCCCCTTTACAAATATCATTCCCACTGAGAAAATGTTTATCCGATGACCAAGCTGCTCTTAATTCTTGTTTTAAACGAAAAAAAACACAGTCTCATAAAGACTGTGTTACTACAGGTATTGTCTAAGATAAATGGAAAACGCCTAACATTTTAACATTGCTGTGCTCTTGTTGCATTACTTTATGCAAGGAAAGTCCGGTAAGATTACATAGTGCAGCAAGATAGAACATGCTGTGGCCTAGCTCCTTGGCAATTACTTCTTGGCATTGTGGACAGGGCTCACCAACAAGATGGGAGGACATGTGATCCTTGAGCTCACTATAGGAAGTATTTTCAGGCACAGCTTGGCGGGCGGCGGCAACCTGGATACAGCCGCACTCGGTAACTGCTTTCGCAATGGCTCGGTTCACCCGGGCAGACGCTTCCTGATATTTTGTCAGGATATCAAGTACGCTACGGTGTCGGATTAAGTATTCGTCTACAGCAGACTGGAAGTCAGAGCAGCATGTATTATCATACACTCTAGGTTCACCTCACTTTGCTTTTAATTATATAAACTGCTCTCTATAGTTGTCAATGTTGCTGGAAGAAAAACTATAGGTTGTTTATAACATACGGATAATGGGGGATAGGATACTTATGAGGTAATTTCTTGACAAGGTTGAATTATACATGATACAATACTAAATTTTGACAAAGACTTAAGCTCTATGATATACTAAATCCGAATACAGTCAGGATGCAGTAACATCTGGGACGTATTTTTTTATTAAAAGTAGGACATAATAGAGCTGTATTTCCACTTTTTGGATGAATGCTGATTTAAAAGAAAGGAGGTTAAGTCTATGATTGACAAGACGCTTAAGATCATTATTACTATATTAGCTGCAGTTGGCGGACTTATGATAACTGAGAGGATTATGCCGCTCCTGGCCACTGTGATAAGTGAAGAGTTTTTAAGAATTGGCGTGTTTGGCGTTACGATGACCACCATTCTATCCTTTGTTTTTGGCGGTTTTGCTGGAGGAGTTGTTGGATTTTTAGTGGCGCCATTTTTGCTGAAACATTTATGGAACTTTACTTATTGGCTAGAGTTACGCCTAAACAAGATGCCCGGATATGATGTACTAGCCGGTGTGTTGGGGTTAGCCACTGGACTAATAATTTCTAATTTACTCGGGTCTGCTTTTTTGCCTATTCCGATCGTTGGCAAGTATATTCCGTTAGTGTTGAGCGTTATTCTTGGCTATTTGGGTGTTAATGTTGCCATTAGAAAACGGGAAGAGATATTAAATATGTTTTCTAATCTGCCGGCATTGCCCTGGCTTAATCGTGATGGAAAAGAACGCGTAAGGGAAATTAAGGATGTTAGTGTATGTCAGGCCAAAATTTTAGATACCAGCGTGATTATTGATGGACGTATTGCTGATATTTGTAAAAGTGGTTTTATTGAAGGCGCGCTCATAATCCCGACATTTGTTCTTGAAGAATTGCAGCATATTGCTGACTCTTCTGATCTTTTGAAACGCAATCGGGGGCGGCGCGGTTTAGATATTTTAAACCGCATGCAAAAGGAATTTGCATTGAACGTGCAGATTGAAAATCAAGATTTTGAGGACATTGCTGAAGTAGACTCTAAACTTATTAAACTGGGGCAGCTTTTACAAGCCAAGGTAATAACAAATGACTATAATCTTAATAAAGTGGCCGAACTTCAGGGCGTGTCAGTTCTTAATATTAATGAATTGTCTAATGCCGTTAAACCAGTAGTACTACCAGGGGAAGAAATGGTAGTGCATGTTGTAAAGGATGGCAAGGAATTTGGTCAAGGTGTGGCATATCTTGATGACGGCACTATGATCGTGGTTGACGGTGGTAAAAGGCATATTGGCGAGACTGTGGGGGTTTTGGTTACATCAGTGCTGCAAACAGCTGCTGGTCGAATGATTTTTGCTAAACCCAAAATTGTAATTTGATTTCAGGCCTTCAAGCCCTTTGGGTTTGGGGGCTTTTTGGCATATTTTGATGGGAGGAAAGTATATGGTATGTGTTATTATTGCCGCGGCCGGACAGGGAAAGCGAATGGGGAGTGCTATTAATAAGGTGTTATTGCCACTTGCCGGCAAGTCCGTATTGGCACATACAGTGCAAGCGGTCTGTCAGGCAGAGGCTGTGACAAGTATTGTCGTAACAACCGCTATTGAGGAGGTGGAAAGGACTAGTGAACTACTTGCCAGTCTTAAGCTAGCTGTTTCCTGGCAAGTCGTTTCTGGTGGCAGTGAGCGACAATACTCGATTGCTAATGCGCTAAAGGTGGTTGCACCTTCGGCTAAGATTGTGGTAGTGCATGACGGAGCTCGCCCGCTGGCGCAGCCGAGTCTGTTTAATCAGGTTATTGCCGTTGCCCGTGAAGAGCGAGCTGCTATTGTCGGCGTACCAGTTAAAGACACAATTAAGATAGCCGATCCTTCTGGCTGGGTAACAGACACACCAGATCGTCATACCTTGTGGGCAGTACAGACACCGCAAGCATTTGAGCGGGAACTGCTGCTAACGGCTTACAAGCAAGCAATGCAGGAGGGCTATCTGGGGACAGATGACGCAGCCTTAGTGGAACGACTGGGAATCAAGGTAAAAGTTGTTCCCGGCAATTACCAAAATATAAAAATTACTACTCCCGAAGATTTGCAGTTTGCTGAAACGGTACTAGGAGAGCGACAGGAGGCAAGAAGTATGATTCGAGCGGGTATTGGTTATGATGTACATCGTTTAGTTCCTAAACGTAAACTAATTCTTGGCGGAGTAGACATTCCCTATACGCTTGGTCTTGATGGTCATTCTGACGCTGATGTGCTGCTACATGCTATTAAAGATGCGCTGTTGGGTGCAGCGGCGTTAGGTGATATTGGCTGCCACTTTCCTGATACTGATGGACGGTATAAAGGAATTTCCAGTTTGAAGTTATTAGTCGATGTGCGTCAAATATTGAGTAAAAATGGCTATCATGTCAATAATATTGATGCGACTATTGTTGCACAGAAGCCGAAACTGGCGACTTATATCCCCCAAATGAATAGCAATATTGCCGAAGCATTAGGCATTGCCATTAACCAAATAAATGTTAAAGCCACTACTACTGAAGGGTTAGGTTTTGCCGGACAAGGCGAGGGTATGGCAGCTTATGCGACGGCCACCATCATAACAGCATAAGTTTAATAGCTTGAAATAACCTGCATAAAAGCCAGTCGGCGAGACATATTATGAATAATTGATACTGACGCTAGTTGGAGGGCGAATTATGCAGAAAATAATACGAAGAGTAGTAGTGTCATTACTACTGTCAATACTAATTATGCACCCCTCGTCGGTGCTGGCAACTGATTTTAGTTTTAATATTGCTATTGTCCGGCAGGAGGGAGCCACGTGCGGTGAATTATGGCTTAATAATACATTAGTGTGGCGGCTGGCACTTTTGTCAGATGGGGCAAAACCAGTATCAGACAATGGTAATGGTGCCAATACAACGTTAGTTATTCCTGATATTGTGAATGGTATGTTTGTAGTCAAAGTTGAATGACAACCATAGGAGTGCTGCTAATAAATTTAGTAGCACGCTTTTTATTTTGCAAGCTGACGTAGAATCTGCTAAAATATACAATGATTGACACTACTACTGCTACTTCAAGTACATGGAAGGGGTACATATAAATGGAACAGGAAATTAGAGTACGATTTGCTCCCAGCCCGACCGGACCGTTTCATATCGGTGGAGCACGGTCTGCACTGTTTAACTGGCTGCTGGCCCGTAAAGAGGGTGGTAAGCTAATTCTTAGGATTGAAGATACTGACTTAGAACGTTCCACAAGGGAATCTGAGGAGAATATCAAGGCTTCTTTGCGCTGGCTGGGGATTGAATGGGACGAGGGAATTGATATAGGTGGCGAATATGGTCCTTACCGTCAGACCGAGCGTCTCGATATTTATCGCCAATATACGCAAAAATTGCTGGCTAGTGGACAAGCCTATTACTGCTACTGCAGCGAAGAAGAGCTTGATGCTGAGCGTCAGCGGCAACTGGATAATGGTGAAAATCCCCACTATACCGGACGCTGTCGTGATTTGAGTCCAGCTGAACGTGAGCGGTTTATCGCCGAGGGCCGCAAACCTACTGTACGTTTTCGCGTACCGGAAAATCAGCAAATTGTTTTTAAAGACATGGTCAGGGATACGGTAAGTTTTGAATCAAATGGTGTGGGCGACTTTGTTATAGTGAAGTCGGACGGTATTCCTGTATATAACTATGCTGTGGTGCTTGATGATGCACTGATGAAGATAACCCATGTTATTCGGGCAGAAGAACATTTATCTAATACACCCCGTCAAGTATTGCTATATCAGGCACTTGGTCTGCCCTTGCCACAGTTTGGACACATTTCGCTTATCCTTGGTAAAGATCGTACCAAGATGAGTAAGCGTCATGGTGCGACCTCGGTCGAACAATATAAAAACCTGGGTTATTTGCCTGAAGGAATTGTCAATTTCCTGGCTCTTTTAGGCTGGGCACCTGCTGGAGAAGAAGAAATATTCAACCAGGAAGAACTGATTCAGGCATTTTCCATGGAACGGGTAGCAAAAAACCCAGCTGTGTTTGATGTAGACAAGCTTAACTACATAAACGCTCATTATATCAAGCAAGCCAGCCCGGAACTTATTACAGAGCTAGCTTTGCCCCATCTTCGGGCAGCCGGTTTTATTGGGGAAGAGTTAACGACTCCGCAGCGGGAGTGGTTGGTAAAGGTGGTGGCTGAGCTTCAGGGCTATATCAGCTATGCGGCCCAAATAACAGAACATATTGGTGTTTTCTTTAATGATGATATCAACTTTGAGAATGAAGAGGCGCATGAGATTATGAAAGACGCTGATATTCCTAAAGTTATGGAGGCCTTTAAAACCAGGCTGACTGCGTTAGATCAAGTAGAACCGGCAGGTGTTCAGGCTATATTAAAAGGTATTACCAAAGAGTTAAAACTGGGTGGTAAAAAGGTATATATGCCTGTCCGGATTGCTATAACAGGTAAAATGCATGGGCTAGAGCTGATTAATCTTATTCCGCTGATTGGTAAAGAGCGTACGTTGGCGAGAATGGATTGTCTGATTGCTAAGATCTAAGTAGGCGGATTTTGCACATAAGCGATTGAATTGACCGAAATATTGATCAGTATGGAGCAGTATGTTAATTTATTGCATTGCAGTGAATGTTAGCTTGACATGGTCAAGCTGGCATTAGTATAATTTATTTATAAGCCTATTTGTATACTTGAAATGCGAGGACCAGAAGAAGTATGTGTTTACCTCCCTTAGAGAGGCACTGTCACCGGCTGAAAGCAGTGCTGGGAAAGGTTTCGCTGAAATGCATCTGGTAGCAGGTGAGCTGAAAGATAAGTAGGCCATCCCGGTCACTGCCGTTATCAGTGTTAAGCAGGGGTATTATGCCCAAGCAGAGTGGAACCACGGGCCACCGTCTCTGTACAGAGACGGTGGCTTTATATTTTGTTCTTCTAAATTAAGCTAGGGAGGGAATAATATGTTTACCCGGATTAAAAAGGACATTAGCGTAGTGTTTGACCGTGACCCGGCAGCAAAGAGTGTGCTTGAAGTATTGTTATGCTACCCCGGGCTGCATGCCATTTGGCTGTATCGTATTTCCAATTATTTGTTTAAACGTGACTGGGTATTATTGCCACGAATGATTTGCTATTTTAATCGCTTATTAACCGGTGTGGATATTCACCCAGGAGCCACAATTGGCGAAGGGCTGTTTATTGATCATGCAACCGGTGTGGTTATTGGCGAGACCTGTATCATCGGCAATAATGTTACCTTGTATCAAGGTGTAACATTAGGTGGTACTGGTAAGGAAAAAGGCAAGCGTCACCCAACTATTGGTAACAATGTTGTTGTGGCCAGCGGCGCTAAGGTATTAGGCTCATTCACTGTTGGTGACAATTCGAAAATTGGGGCCGGTTCGGTTGTACTGCGTGAGGTTCCGCCTAATTCTACCGTTGTTGGCATACCTGGCAGGGTTGTTTGGCATGACGGCGTAAAAATAAAAGGCCGCCCTGATTTGGACGGGATTGATCTTGAACATGATAATTTGCCAGATCCTGTAGTAGAAATGATGAACTGTATGCAACGCAATATAATGAGAATGGAAGCACGTATCGGACACTTGGAAAAGGAGTTAAAAAAGCATGAGTCTTAAAGTGTATAATACCCTGACAAAGCAAAAAGAAGAATTTGTACCACTAACGCCGGGAAAAGTTAAAATATATGTTTGCGGTGTCACTCCCTATAATCACCCCCATATTGGTAATGCCCGGCCGTTTATTACCTGGGATGTCATTCGCCGGTATCTTGAATACTCAGGTTATGAGGTCTATCATATTCAAAACTTTACAGATATTGATGACAAAATCATTAATACAGCGAATGGAGAAAAAGTTACTTGGGATGTAATCGCCAACAGGTATATTGCTTCTTATTTTGAGGTTATGGATAAGTTAAATATCCGCCATGCCCATGTATATCCTAAAGTTTCTCAACATATTCCCGAGATTGTGACCATGGTTAAAACCCTTATTGACAAGGGGTTCGCCTATGAAACGGGTGGTGATGTCTATTACAGTGTTGAAGCTTTTCAAGGCTATGGCAAATTGAGTGGACGAAACCTCGAAGACATGAAGGCTGGGGCAAGGGTTGATGTTGATGAACGAAAAAAACATCCTATGGACTTTGCTTTATGGAAAAGTGCTAAGCCGGGTGAACCGTCTTGGGAGAGTCCTTGGGGACAGGGAAGACCAGGGTGGCATATTGAATGCTCAGTGATGTCATATAAATATCTGGGTGCCAGCTTCGACTTCCACGGGGGCGGTAGTGATCTGGTATTTCCACATCATGAAAATGAAATTGCCCAATCAGAAGCCTTTACGGGTATAGAACCTTTTGTACGATATTGGCTGCACAATGGATTTATAACAATTAATGAAGAGAAAATGAGCAAATCACTAGGAAACTTTTTCTTAGTAATTGATATACTGGAGCACTTTCGTCCGGAAATTTTACGATTTTTTATTTTGTCAACCCATTACCGGAGTCCCTTGGATTTTAGTGATGAACGTATGCAAGAGGCTGCACGCAGCTTAGAAAGGCTAAAAACTGCTGAGGCAAACTTGCGGCAGCTAAAAACCTTGCCGGCGGCAAATGGTGGTGAAGAATCAGAGGCGCTTTCGCAGGCGGCTGCTCAAGCTTCGGCTGAATTTAAGGCCGCAATGGATGATGATTTTAATACCGCGCTAGCGATTGGCACTATGTTTGGTCTGGCAAAAGAGATTAATATCTACCACAGTAAAGTTACCGGCGGCAAAGCAGGGGT
The DNA here is from genome assembly GCF_057319775.1 of Sporomusa sp. 246TCP1. Taxonomy (NCBI): domain Bacteria; kingdom Bacillati; phylum Bacillota; class Negativicutes; order Selenomonadales; family Sporomusaceae; genus Sporomusa; species Sporomusa sp. 246TCP1. The sequence continues at coordinate 5,557,732 of NZ_CM170492.1, forward strand.
GGACGCTGATGCTCTACAGCGGGCTGACAAGGCCTATGGACAGATGGCGGAGGTACTGGGTATATTAAATGACACTGGTGCTGGAACACAGGATGCAAATGCTGAGTTGGTAAATGAGTTAATGAATATCATTATTGAGATAAGACAAGAAGCCCGCAAAAAAAAGGATTGGACGACAGCTGACCAAATCCGGGATAAATTAGCCGCAACTGGTATTGTTCTCGAAGATTCACCGCAAGGAGTAAGGTGGAAAAGACAGTGAACTTTGACCACTATCAAAAGCTAGTAGATAACTTTTTTACCGTAGATGAAACCGGTAAACTTTCTCCGGCTAAATATAAGGATATTCCAATCGAACGACTACCGGCTTTGGTGTTGGCTTATATTGGTGATGCATATTTTACCTTATATGTACGTACCCGTTTGCTCGGTTATGAGCAAAACAAGGTACGGGTGCTACATGATTTTGATGCTAAGATTGTCTCTGCTGTGATGCAGTCCAAAGCAGTTAAAGCTCTGGAAGCTGAGCTTTTGCCTGAAGAGACAGATATTGTGCGGAGGGGGCGCAATGCTAAATCAACTGTGCCCAAGAGCGCCTCTATTGCTGAATACCGTGCAGCGACTGGTTTTGAGGCGCTCATTGGTTACCTGTACTTGCAAAAGAAACAAGATAGATTGTCGGAAATTGTGGACAAAGCGTTTGCTGTTATTTCCCGGGAAATGACAAACATTTCCCCAAAATAACAAAAAGGGAGAGTTACCGTCAGACACTTATCGACATTCGATTATGGTCCGTTAAATTAATGTCAAAATAGTACCCGTTTTATAATTGTATAACATTATAAAGACGGGTAATTTTTTTAAGAGTGGAGCGGAGTAAACCCGAATAAAAAATTACACAGATAATGTTGATATAGAACTGAAGGAATTAAATATAGACTTAACGAAAGAAAATAAGATTATATTAGCTTTATGTAGAAGAATTTATTCCCTACGGTGTTCTATTGTTTATTCAAAAGCCGATATCGATGGAATGGTGTTCATACCGATAAATTAGCTCTATATATTCCGCAGTAAAGAGGTTTCAGGTGCCAAGCCTGTTTTAAGGATTGTTACCGCAAAGTACTCAAAGTTTCCAAAGTTCTCAAAGGTTTATTTTTATTAAACAATCTACCCTTCGTATCCCTTTGCGCTCTTTGCGCTCTTTGTGTCCTTTGTGGTTTAACAAACCTAACAGACGGATGGTGTATTGACAATGCTTCATCACTAGCGTTTGACTTCCGCTTTTGCCAACCACACCATCCGTCTGCAAAAATCTTTAACGCGTTGTATATAGAATGGCTAACCAAACGGAAGGAGTGTTAATTTTTGCGAATTGCTAATTTTGAAGCGACTGGATTTGGTAAAGTAGAAGCGTGGATTGAGCGCAACGAGAATATCATTATAGATGAGATATCCTTGATACAGGTCTTGAAAACCATAAATGTATCATTTGCTCTGGAAGAGATTGACCGGGTACAAAGTACCCTAATCTGCGAGCTAAAAGATTCATATGTTCAACAAAGTCAGAGATACGTCACAATGTCCCAAGGAGCATATATACTGCCAGACCTAGGTCATAATGACGGGATAAAAGCTGTAGAGCTTACTGAAAAAGCTTTTGATTTGTATGGTAAAATGTCAATGTTAAAGGAGGCCAGCTTTAAGGGGCGACCGAAGGCCGAAAACTATGTGTTTGGAATCCCGATTGAAGATGCACGATATATTCTACCGTTATCTACTAAGACTAATGTGTGCGTAGCTATGTCTGGGGACAAGCTACTAGAGCTATTTAGGTTAATGAATGACAAGAAATACGGCACTATTTTTTCAGAACCATGTAAAGCGTTGATGTCGCAGTTACCTGTAGGCATTGCTAACCTGCTGCATTGCATTAATGATAGCGGCGCTTGCTATGATTGCGTTCAGGATTTTTACGTCGATTATTTCTCTAAAATCAATACTGAGAACAATCTTGTATTATTAGAGCGTTTTGATAACCTTGATATGAAGGTTGGCTTCGGTGCTTTAACCAGCACCTTAAAAGAAACACCATCTCAAGCAATCGAAAAATGGGGACAAGATGCTTCTGCAAAGGCAAGGACTGTTGTCGATCGAGTGTTAGGGTACGGACACGATAGCATAGCCGAACAAGCTCGGACAACATTTGGGATGATGTGTAGCTTAGTAACCTATCATCAACAACTGCGACATAGGCTATCCCAAAATTATAGAGAAGAACTTTCTATACTGTTACAGGATAGGAATAGAGAGCCTCAAGTTCCTGAAACGATAAAGAAATCATGCTTTGGTCAAGAGTTTCGGGAGTTAGTTGACGAATTTAAGACATTTAGACTTTTTATTGCATCGAAATATGGGCAAGATAAAGCATTATCATTCTTGCTCAACTGTGACCAAATTAAGCTCATTATGTCAGCGAACGCTAGGGCTGATATATCAATGCTATCTGACCGCACCTGTATGAATGCTCAATGGGAGATCAGAGAGTTAGCAATTAAAAAGATTAAGATATTAAGGTCACTATCACAAGTTCTATATGAAAGAGCTTTACCTTCTTGTGTTTTTGGCAATTGCCGCGAAGGAAAACTTTCCTGTGGGCAGCAAGCAAAAGTCAGGGAACAGTTCCTGTAGTGTCAAAATTAGTTTTTGAGTTTAATATATTATAAACATTGACAATGTTTATAATATAAGGATTGGTGGATCCGACCCGTATATTTGGACATGGGAGTAAGAGACCATAATATTTGTTAAGGCAGGGCCTGCATGTGTGGCGCTTGGATATTGTCCGGAGGGCGAAATGTCCTGTGGCCGCTTGGCAGGAATTATCGCAAATAAGTAGAAAGTACAACAGAATGAGAAGTGCATACATATACAAGAATTAGTTTAAACAATATGTTAAATGTGGTGGAGGAAATTAACTGTGCAGCGTGTGCTTCAGGAAAATATTAGTGCGGGGATGACATTAGCTCAGCCAATATATGGGATTAATGGTCAGGTAATAATAAATAGCGGTGTAGAACTTAGTGAATTTCATATTTCGAAAATTGCACAGTTGGATGTTAAGTATATTTATGTGCAAGGAGAAGCACAATTAATTGATGAGAATGATATGGTAGCTCAAAATGCCAAAAGTGAATTTGTATTAGCATCCCATCTGGCGCTTGAAGAAGTACGGGTAGGCAAATATGTTCAAATCGAACACATAAAAGGCCGGGTAATGACACTCTTGGACGAGTGTTGCATGCATAAGGAACTGCAACCTTTATTTACTGCCATGCAGAATTGTAATGATTATCTGTTTAAACACGCTGTTTGTGGGTACTTCTTTGCCATGATGATTGGAATTGGCTGCGGTATAGAAGGCCTGCGGCTACGAGATTTGGGATTAGGGGCTTTGCTGCGGGATGTGGGAATGATTGCAATTTCCCGGGATATACTTAATAAGCCTGGTACCTTAACCCCGGAGGAAATGGCTATTGTAAAGCAGCATACAGAGAGGGGCCATGAAATACTTCATCGTAATTCAGAAATAAGCTTAGCTGCAGCTAATTGTGCTTTGCAGCATCATGAACGCTTTGATGGCAGTGGTTATCCACGGGGGGCAAAAGACGACAATATCCATGAATTTGCGCAAATTACAGCATTGGCAGATGTATATTCTTCCATGACGGCGAATACCCCCTATCGTAAAGCGTTATCTGTCTATGATGCTCTAGCGATTATTGAGAAAGCCGGAGCCGCGTATTTTAACCCTGAACTTATTCGGGTGTTAGTTAGCAATGTGGCTATTTATCCGTTGGGGGCCATTGTTCGATTGAATAATCAAGTAGTAGGCATTGTTAATGATTATGCTGACGAATTAAGAACTAAACCCATTCTTAAGATAACCAACAATGAGTCCGGAGAGCGTGTCAATCAAACAGTAACGATTGATATGGAAGCTAACCCTACTATTTATATTGCTGATATTTCCTGAAAACCGCGGCCAACACCCGCAAGACTCCTAAAAAAACGGCAGGATTATATTCTGCCGTTTTTTCATAATAATAACTATAAAAAATGAGGCACAAGCCGGAGGAGCGAATCATCATGTCTGAGGATGCAGAAATTATTGTAGGACGCAATAGTGTGCTTGAGGCGCTGAAAGCCGGGCGGTCACTAAATAAAATTCTTGTTGCTAAAGGTGAACGCCAGGGGTCAGTTCGCGAGATTATTAGTCAAGCCCGTGAGCAGGGAATCATTATACAAGAAGTGGATGTTGCTAAACTTGAGCAACTTTCAGCCGGAGTGCGCCACCAAGGAGTAGTCGCCATGGCGGCACCGGTAGCTTATGTTGAGGTTGATGATATTTTATCGATTGCCTATGGAAAAAATGAACCGCCATTTTTAGTTCTTTTAGATGAACTTGCTGATCCACACAATGTTGGAGCTATATTACGCACTGCAGATGCCAGTGGCGTTCACGGTGTACTTATACCTAAACGGCGTAGTTGTCCACTTACCCAAACTGTGGCGAAAACATCCGCAGGAGCAGTTGAACATGTACCTGTTGCCAGGATTGGTAATGTATCACAAACCCTGAAAGCCTTAAAGAAACAGGGCCTTTGGGTTGTGGGGGCCGATATGGATGGTACAAAAAATTATTATGAGGCCGATCTTACAGGTCCGGTAGTAATTGTTGTCGGCAGTGAAGGAGAGGGAATGGGGCGATTGACTAAAGAGGCCTGTGATTTTATTGTGAAGATTCCTATGCGCGGACAGATCGCGTCATTAAATGCCTCTGTCGCCTGTTCCTTGCTGTTGTATGAAGTTCTAAGACAAAGGGAGCTGAATGGAAAGTGAAACGTTGGGCCGGTATTATTCTGGCAGTGACGGTAAGTATTGCAGGGATAGCCGTTTTTGGGCTGGCCAGACCTTTGTTTTCGCAAACTGTTTATGCGGGGGTATCTATTGCTAATGTCGAAGTTGGCGGAAAAACACGGGAGGAAGTAGCGCAACTGCTCGTCACCTGGCAAAAGGATCAAAAAACCAGGCCCATCTTATTGTCTTATGAAGATACAACATTTCGTATCGAGCCTGAAAATCTTGATTATAGCATCGATGAAGAGGCAACAGCTGAGGCCGTATGGATGTTTGGACGCGAAGGCCCCCTGTGGGCCAGACTGAAAAAAATTCGTAATGCTGAGGCTGAGGGCTGGTCTATCCCCCTAAGGATCAAGTATAATGAAAATAAATTAGATAGCATAGTAGAACAACTGCAAGAGACAGTTAACCGTCCGCCCTGTAACGCGACCTTAAGTTTGTGGACCGGAAGAGTTGTACCAGAGGAAGAGGGGCGTGAACTTAATGTAACTGAGCTAAAAGAACTAATACTTCTTGCCCTTAATCGAACCGATGCTAGTACAGCTGCTTTGCCGGTTACTCCGGTTTATCCCGAAATTACGGCCAGCGATCTTGCTGAAAACGGTATCCAAGAACTTATGGCCAGGTATACTACCCAATTTAATACTGAGGATGTTAACCGGACAGCCAATATAAAATTGTCAGCACAGAAGATTGCCGGTAAACTACTGTATCCTGGCCAAATTTTTTCTTATAATGATACTGTTGGACCACGGGAAAAATCACAGGGATTCAAAGAAGCGATGGAGATAATTAATGGTGAGTTTGTACCAGGAGTAGGCGGAGGTGTGTGTCAGGTTTCATCAACCTTATATAATGCGGTACTCTTGTCAGGACTTGCTATTGTTGAACGTACGAATCATTCTAAACCGCTTTCCTATGTACCGCTGGGACGGGATGCTACTGTCGTGTACAATATACTGGATTTTAAATTTGTTAACAACAGTCCGGCACCGGTTATGATTATGGCCGAAACTATAGGCAATAAGCTCAATGTAGGTATATTTGGTCAGCGGCTGCCTGAAAAAAATATTGATATTATTACAACCCGGCAGCAAGTTATTCAGCCGGCTATTATAAAAGAATCTGACCCAGCACTTCTGCCTGGCGAAAATAAAATAGAAAGGCAAGGGAAGCCTGGGTATGAAGTAACTGTTGTACGCATCACACGTAACAGCGCAGGTAAAGAATTACAACGTGAAATCGTATCGCATGACAAATACGCTCCAGATAATACGCTAATACGGTTTGGGCCAGAGCCTAAAGCGGTACAATCAAAGCTGTAGCCGCTATCTGTAGGAGTAAGATTGGAGAATTTTTCTCAATGGAATTGTTAATTGTTGACGGCTATAATGTGATTAACGCTTGGCCTGAACTCATTGCTATTAGAGATAATCTAGAATATGCCCGTGACAAACTCGTGGATATAATCAGTGAATACGGCGCATATAAAAGATTTAGGACAACAATAGTATTTGATGCTCATTTGACAACAGAAAAAAGTGTCAGCCAAAGTAGAACTGGCGTGCTTACAGTGATTTATACGAAAGAAGGCGAAACAGCTGACAGCTATATTGAAAAAATGGTATACGACCTTGGCCGCCACAATAAGAAAATCTATGTTGTTACCTCCGACTGGGCCGAGCAAATGTTTATTTTAGGAGCAGGAGCTTATCGGATATCGACGCGGGAACTAAAAAATGATATTGACGCTGTCAAAAAGGAAATCGCAGCTGGCCTTTCGCGAAAGATAGTAGCGCGTGACCGTCATGAAGTTGGCAGCCGTTTGGAAGCAGATATCTTAAAACGCCTTGATGCTATGCGACGGGATGGGCTTGACTAACTTAGTTCGAACAAGTATAATCTATATGACAGACATGCGGCGAGGCTGCGGCACTAAGATCTTTAGTGCATTTTTATTTTTCTATGGTATGCAAATGCTGTGCAGAGAAAAAGTGGGGTTGTACTCACTTATATGCAGTAAAAGAAAACTTATGGGGGCGATGCGATGCGAGTAAATACTCAACGCGATCTTTACGGTTGTTTTGATAACTTAACTGATGAAGAAATAGTATTCGACGCCAAAGATAATGACAACACGGTCGCTCTGGAGTATTTGATTAACAAATATCGCAATTTCGTGCGGGCTAAGGCCAGATCGTATTTTTTAATTGGCGCTGAGCGTGAAGATATCATTCAGGAAGGCATGATTGGCTTATATAAGGCCATTCGCGACTTTCGCAATGACAAGCTCTCTTCCTTTAGAGCATTTGCCGAATTGTGTGTAACACGACAGATTATTACTGCAATTAAGACGGCTACCCGGCAGAAACATATTCCCTTGAACTCTTATGTTTCGCTAAATAAGCCTATTTATGATGAAGATTCTGACCGCACGCTGTTAGATGTATTATCTGGTTCGAAAGTGACCGATCCGGAAGAATTGGTGATCAGCCGTGAGGAATTTATTGATATTGAAGAAAAAATGGGCCAAATTTTGAGCGATCTTGAATGGAAAGTGCTGATGGCTTATCTTGATGGCAAGTCTTACCAGGAGATTGCCGTTGAGCTAGAGCGCCATGTTAAGTCGATTGATAACGCTTTGCAGCGAGTAAAGCGCAAACTCGAACGATATCTGGAAAACCGCGGTGATGACAGCGATATCCGTGGTGTATATAAAGGTCTTACCAGTCTTAATAAAGATTCTCAGACAGAGTTAGCTGAATAATGTTAATTTTGAGCAATAACGGCAGCCAAAAATGACACCAGGAGTAGGTGTCATTTTTGGCATTATTCTGGTGAAACTACTTTGATGAGGTGATTATTAGATGATCAATGCAAGCAAAGTAAAAAGTATTGCTGTACTTACAGGCGGCGGAGATGCGCCTGGACTTAACGCTGTTATTAGGGCTGTTGTCAGGACTGGGATTGGGCATGGGCTTAAGGTGTGGGGGATAAAAAACGGTTTTGGCGGTATGGTTGAAAACCAAGTTATTGAGATGACAGATGAATATGTTGCCGGTATCTTGCCGCGTGGAGGAACAATATTAGGGACAACCAATCGCGATAATCCGTTTAATTATCCCACGATGCAAGGGGGCAAAACCGTATATAAGGATATGTCCGGTCAGGCACTTAACAATTTGCGGCAACGGGACATTGAAGCACTTGTGGTGATTGGCGGTGATGGCAGTCTTAAGATTGGCTCAGAATTTTATCAATTGGGTTTGCCGGTAGTGGCTGTGCCAAAAACGATTGATAATGATATACCGGGAACCGAGCGGACTTTCGGATTTGATACCGCTGTCGGTGTGGCTGCCGATGCGCTTGACCGGCTTCATACCACGGCTGAATCTCATCATCGGGTCATGGTGCTGGAGGTTATGGGTCGATATGCTGGCTGGATTGCGCTGCATGCGGGGATAGCAGGTGGTGCTGACTGTATCTTGATTCCAGAGATACCCTTTCAAATAGATGCGATTATCGCCAAGATTGAAGAACGTCAGCAGCGCGGCCGTTTGTTTAGTCTAATTGTTATTGCCGAAGGGGCCTATCCCCAAGGTGGGGAGATATCGGTATCACGTATTGTAGAAGGCAGCCATGAGAAGATTCGATTAGGTGGTGCAGGGGAAAAGTTGGCACGACAACTAGAAAGTCTTACCGGTATTGAATCTCGTTGCACGGTGCTGGGGCATGTTCAGCGGGGTGGTACACCAACTGCCTTTGATCGGGTATTATCTACCCGGTATGGTGTGGCGGCTGCAGAGTGTCTGTTTGAGGGGGCTTTCGGCAACATGGTGGCTTTGCGGAAAAATGAGATTATTCGTGTGCCAATCGTAGATATTGCCGGCAAAGCAAATAATGTAACAGCCAACGACGAATTATTAAAAGCTGGAAGGTCTATTGGTATTTGTTTTGGAGATTAAAAAAATAGTTATATGGTTACACTAAGTCTAAATATTGCGTAGTTTTTCTATATTTTCTGCAGTAAGGAAGTTGCAGGCACAGGCGTGTGGTGTGTTGCCAAACCTTAGCAGTTATATAGATATGCAGTGGAGGGCTGTAATGGAAACCTTGGGCATTACCCTATTTAGGGTAGTTGCAGGCATGGGCGTGTTGCTTATCATTATGCTGATCACTGGTCGCCGTCAGGTCAGTGAGTTTAGTTCGTTTGACTTCTTGACTTCAATCACCATTGGGGCAGTGGCCGGTGCATTAATTGTGGATCACCGGATTGAACTTGTTAGTTCATTAATTGCCCTGCTGGCGCTCGGAGGTATGCAGCTTTTTTTCGGCTGGCTTAGCATCAAGGTTCGCCCAGTTAATCACAAACTGAATTTTAAGCCGCTTGTGCTGGTGGAAGATGGTCAGATTATCAAAAAAAACTTACGTAAAGTGCGGATGCCTGTAGAGACCTTATTGCAACTTTTGCGGGAAAAGGATGCATTTGATATTACCACTGTAGAGCTTGCTATTTTGGAGCCGTATGGCAGATTAAGTGTACTTAAAAAAGCAGAACATCTGCCATTGACACCAAGTCAGGTTAACTTTAGCGTAACCCCGAACAGTGTTTTAATACCGGTAATTTTGGAGGGGAAGCTGCAAGAAAATGCTTTGGCAGAGATGGGACTTTCTAAGCGACAGATTGAAGAATTTCGCCGCCAGCACCAAGATACTATTCATAATGTGTTTATTGCTTTCATGGATCAAAATAAACGGCTGCATATAGTAAATGAGAATGCTCGGGGACAAAGTGTATTTTTACACTGAAATCCTCGACTTTTTAATTTATTTTTTTAATTATGCAGGATATTGCGATGAATATGGTAAAATAGTAACATCGTCCTATTGGGATGGCACAACAACAAAGACTAAGGAAGTGACTATGTGAGTGAAAATATCATTGCAGTAATTATTGGCGTAGTGGAGGGATTGACAGAATTTCTGCCTATTTCTTCAACCGGACATATGATCTTAGTTGGTTCGCTGCTGGGATTTGAAGGGGAAAAGGCCAGTGTATTTGAAGTGTTTATTCAATTGGGTGCTATTTTATCTGTACTAATTTTGTATCGAGACAAGTTTTTAGCTATGATTAGGCCGCGCCCCATTAATATTTATGGTAATGGACTAACTGCTATGCACATTCTGGTTGGGATTGTGCCTGTCATGGGAATAGCATTTTTTTTACATAAACCGATAAAGACCTACTTATTTTCTCCGTATACTGTAATTATTGGCTTGATAGTTGGTGCAATTTTTATGTTGGTGGCTGAAAAAATGGCAAATCGTCCGGTTACTCATAGTGTTGATAGCATGACAATTAAACAGGCATTTTGGGTGGGGTTGTTTCAAGTGTTATCACTGTGGCCAGGTTTTTCGCGTTCAGGATCAACTATTGCGGGTGGTTTATTCTTTGGGATGAGCCGTAAAGCAGCAGCTGAATTTTCTTTTATTATCGCTGTGCCGTTAATGCTTGTTGCCTGTGTTTATGATTTAATGAAGATCTGGGATAAATTGAGTATGGCTGAGTTTAACCTATTTATAATTGGCTTTATTGTTGCATTTATTACGGCGTATATATCCATTGTATGGTTTTTGCGTTTCCTAAATAACTCGACGCTGGCTTCATTTGCCTATTATCGGTTTATTGTTGCAGGTATATCCTATTACTACTTTTTCCTAAGGTAAATGTAAATAAAAGTAATATAATTAAGGCCTAAAAGATGTTGACATAGTCTATAGACTATTATATAATAAGTTTTGTCACTGAGGCGAATTCTCGAAAAATGATGCTGGCGTAGCTCAATTGGTAGAGCAGCTGACTTGTAATCAGCAGGTTGGGGGTTCAATTCCTCTCGCCAGCTCCATTCTTAAGCAGGTAGGGAATTAGAATAAGTTGCTTAATTCTCCAAGCCGTAGCAAAGAACATTCTCTAATAAATAATCTTGGAGGGATTCCCGAGTGGCTAAAGGGAGCAGACTGTAAATCTGCCGTCTTTGACTTCGGTGGTTCGAATCCACCTCCCTCCACCAAGGCCTTTTTCACCTTATATCGCGGGGTGGAGCAGTTGGTAGCTCGTCGGGCTCATAACCCGAAGGTCACAGGTTCAAGTCCTGTCCCCGCAACCAAGAACTTTCGCTGGTGTAGCTCAGTCGGTAGAGCGTATCCTTGGTAAGGATAAGGTCACCGGTTCAATCCCGGTCACTAGCTCCATTTTAATACGGCGGCGTAGCTCAGTTGGCTAGAGCATGCGGTTCATACCCGCAGTGTCCGGGGTTCAAATCCCTGCGCCGCCACCAGATAAAAAACTTTGCAATTAATTGCAAGGTTTTTTATCTATGAAAGTTTTATTTAGTAACTTTTTGCAGCAGGATTTTTACATAGGAGATAGAATTTCTAATTTTGTAAAAAGCTGTATACTATAGTGGCAATTAAAGATATAGTAAGGGAGGCTATTAACTTAAATGGCTAAGAAAAAGTTTGAAAGAAACAAACCACATGTTAACATTGGTACTATCGGTCACGTTGACCATGGCAAAACATCGCTGACTGCTGCCATTACCATGACATTGGCAAAACACGGTGGCGCTGAATTCATGGCTTATGACATGATTGACAAAGCACCGGAAGAAAGAGAACGCGGTATCACCATCAACACAGCTCACGTTGAGTATGAAACTGCAGCTCGCCATTATGCCCACGTGGACTGCCCAGGCCATGCTGACTATGTTAAAAACATGATCACCGGCGCAGCGCAAATGGACGGCGCTATCCTGGTTGTATCGGCAGCTGACGGCCCGATGCCGCAAACTCGCGAACACATTTTGCTGTCCCGCCAAGTTGGCGTACCTGCCATGGTTGTATTCTTAAACAAAGCCGACTTGGTTGATGACGCTGAACTGATGGAACTAGTAGAAATGGAAGTTCGTGAACTTCTCACCAGCTACGAATTCCCAGGTGACGACATTCCGGTCGTATCAGGTTCTGCTGTAAAAGTGCTTAACTGCGGTTGCGCGAGCCCTGAATGCGAATGGTGTGGCAAAATCCATGAACTGATGGCTAAAGTTGACGAATATATTCCGACTCCGGTTCGTGCTACCGATAAAACCTTTCTGATGCCTGTAGAAGACGTATTTACCATCACTGGCCGTGGCACAGTAGCAACCGGCCGTGTAGAACGTGGCGAAGTAAAAGTCGGTGATACAGTGGAGATCGTTGGCATGAGTGAAAAACCGAAATCAACAGTTGTAACTGGTGTAGAAATGTTCCGGAAACTATTGGATTCGGCAGTAGCCGGTGACAATATTGGTGCACTTTTAAGAGGTGTTGAACGTAAGGAAATCGAGCGTGGACAGGTACTGGCCAAGCCTGGCAGTATTAAACCGCACACCAAATTCAAATCCGAAGTATATGTATTGTCCAAAGAAGAAGGCGGCCGTCATACCCCGTTCTTTAATGGTTATCGTCCGCAATTCTACTTTAGAACAACAGACGTAACAGGTGTTGTTACTTTGCCAGAAGGCGTAGAAATGGTAATGCCTGGCGATAACATTCAAATGAATATAGCGCTTATTACCCCAATTGCTATTGAAGAAGGTCTGCGCTTTGCTATCCGTGAAGGCGGCCGTACGGTAGGCGCTGGTGTTGTAACTGCTATTGAAGAATAACTGCTAATATTTTACGAAAAAAGGTATAAATTGGTCATTGCCTGATATAATAATAGAGCGGGGGATAACCCTGCTTTATTTATTGACATACCCGAGCCTGTGGGCTATTGACACACTGATATAATTATGATAAATTGTATTAGTGACATTTAAAAAAAGTGTTATCAATAAATAGGCATGATGCTATATTTACTGGTAAGAGAGGTGTAACAGGATGCGCAACGCGGTAACATTGGCCTGCACAGAATGCAAACAACGCAATTATCAGACCAATAAAAACAAAAAAAATGACCCGGATAGATTGGAATTCAACAAATACTGCAAGTTTTGCAAAAAACAGACGCTGCACAAAGAAACAAAGTAATTCTAAGATAGGGTAACTTCGCTACACTGTAGGGGTATAGCTCAATTGGTAGAGTAGCGGTCTCCAAAACCGTTGGTTGAGGGTTCAAGTCCTTCTGCCCCTGCCAAAACGTATGCACAGGATGTGAGAAAATGGCCGCCCAGGAAACAGCTATCCAGTCGAATGCATCGCGCTGGAAAAAATTTTTACGGGAAGTAAAAGCTGAACTTAAAAAGGTAACATGGCCAGGCAAGGCAGAGCTTATTTCCTTTACAGGGGTTGTATTTGTGACGGTTACTGTTGTCGCGGCCTTGATTTGGGTGCTTGATGCTTCTTTCGCTCAAATTTTAAAGGCTATCATCAAGTAGACTGGGGGTGGGGGACGCAATACGTCCCTTGAGGCTATGGAATCCGAAAAACTCGAAAAACATTGGTATGTTATCCATACATATTCCGGTTATGAAAATAAGGTAAAAGCCAATCTGGAGAAAAAAGTTCATTCCATGGCGATGGAAGATGAAGTTTTCCGTGTGCTTGTACCTATGGAAGATGAAGTGGAAATAAAAGATGGTAAGAAAAAAATTACCAAGAAAAAGGTTTTCCCCGGATATGTTTTGGTAGAAATGATTGTTACAGACCGTTCCTGGTATGTTGTTCGTAACACTCCGGGTGTTACCGGTTTTGTCGGGTCGGGAACCAAGCCTATTCCGTTGAGCGAAAATGAAGTGAAACATATCCTCAAGTCAATGGGAATAGAAGATGCGAAACCTAAAATTGATATTGAGCTTGACCAATTGGTACGTATCACTGCAGGTGCTTTTGAAAATTGGACAGCCACTGTAGTTGAAATTAATCCTGAACGAGGCAAGATCAAGGTGCTTGTCAATATGTTTGGTCGTGAAACACCAGTAGAACTTGATTTCACACAGATTACGAAAGTTGATTAAGGAGGTGTAATATAATAAATGGCTAAAAAGGTTGTAAAGCTTGTAAAACTGCAAGTTCCCGCTGGCAAAGCCACTCCGGCTCCTCCCGTAGGTCCGGCACTTGGTCAAGCTGGTGTCAATATCATGGCTTTTGTTAAAGAGTTTAACGAAAGAACGGCCAGCCAAGCCGGTCTTATCATTCCGGTGGAAATTACGGTATTTGAAGATAGATCATTTACCTTTGTTACCAAAACTCCACCTGCACCTATTCTTCTTAAAAAGGCTGCTGGTATTGAAACAGCTTCCGGCGAACCGAACAAGAAGAAGGTTGCCAAAGTAAAACGTGATCAGGTTAGAGAAATTGCAGAAACCAAAATGCAAGACCTGAATGCCGCTAGCGTTGAAGCTGCTATGCGGATGATTGAGGGTACTGCCCGCAGTATGGGCATTGAGATTGTTGACTAATAGATTGTTGCAGTCTTGCGTGGGAGGACTATGTACTTCCGTTATTACCACAAAGGAGGAAAAATAATATGCCAAAACATGGTAAAAAGTATATTGAAGCTGCTAAGCTCATTGATAAGGATAAGTTGTATGATCCTGAAGAAGCAGTAGAACTTATCAAAAAAACTGCTACCGCAAAGTTTGATCAAACAGTAGAAATTGCTGTCAAACTGGGTGTTGATCCGAAACATGCTGATCAGCAAGTGCGTGGTGCTGTTGTACTTCCTCATGGCACAGGTAAGAGTAAAAAAGTTCTTGTTTTTGCCAAAGGCGAAAAAGCCAAAGAAGCGGAAACTGCTGGTGCCGACTTTGTAGGTGCCGAAGATATGGTAGAAAAAATCCAGGGTGGTTGGGCTGATTTTGACGTTGCAGTAGCCACGCCGGACATGATGGGTATGGTAGGGCGTCTTGGCAAAATTCTCGGCCCAAAAGGTTTAATGCCTAATCCTAAAGTAGGGACTGTTACTCTTGATGTAACACGTGCCATTAACGAAATTAAAGCCGGTAAGATTGAATACCGTACCGATAAAGCTGGTAATATCCATGCTCCGATTGGTAAAGCATCTTTCGACAACGAAAAACTGCTCGCAAATTTCCATACCCTGATTGATACATTGATTAAGGTTAAGCCCGCTGCGGCCAAAGGCCAGTATATGCGGAACATTTCCTTAAGTTCAACAATGGGACCTGGTGTTAAAGTTAACCCGCTTAAATCTGCGGGTAAAAAAGAATAATATTATATAGAATATTATATGGGAATACTCAGTAGCAATAACGCAAATGGGTATTTATGAATAATATGCGGCTGTAGACAGCAGGTTTATGTAAAAGTTTGTTGAAACTTTCCTGCCGAGGCCGGAGAATTGCAAGATATAACTACTAACTAGTTATTATGCGGCCTCCGGTGTTTACACCGTGGGTCGCTTTTTGGTTTCAAGAATACTTGATTAAGGAGGTGTAATCTAAATGGCTGTAACTCAAGAAAAACTGCAGACGGTTGCTGGGATTAAAGAAAAGCTCAGTACTACCAAAGGTGCTGTTTTAACTAATTACCGTGGTTTGACTGTGGCACAGGATACCAAGCTTCGCCGTCAATTACGGGAAGCTGGCGTGGAATACCGTGTATTCAAAAATACCATGACACGCATTGCTGCTAAAGAAGCTGGTATTGAAGGTCTTGATCCTTATCTGGAAGGCCCGACTGCTATTGCTATGTCTTACACTGATCCGGTAGCCCCAGCTAAAGTCATTGCTGACTTTGTAAAAGAGAATAAGTTGCAAGCTCTGGAAGTAAAAGCTGGTTTGGTTGAAGGAAAAGTGATTGATGCTGACAGTGTTAAAGCTCTAGCCAGCTTGCCGGCACGGGAAGTTCTTATTGCTCAAGTGCTGGCTGGCATGCAGGCTCCTATTGCCGGTTTTGTCAACGTACTTTCTGGTTCGTTGCGCAACCTGGTGTATGCGCTTGAAGCTGTTCGTAAACAAAAAGAATCCGCTTAAGCGAGGATCTTGTAAACAAATCGATTTGATTGTTGCCTAAAAAAATTATTTTAATGAAAGTTTATGGAGGAATTTTAAAATGACTAAAGAACAAATTATGGAAGCTATTGAGCAAATGACTGTGCTTGAACTTTCCGAACTGGTAAAAGCGCTTGAAGAAAAATTTGGCGTATCTGCTGCTGCTCCTGTAGCTGTAGCTGCTGCTCCTGCTGCCGGGGCTGCTGCTGCTGCTGCAGAACAAAGCGAGTTTGATGTAATTTTAACCAGCGCTGGTGCGAGCAAAATCAATGTTATTAAAGTGGTGCGCGAAGTTACCGGTCTTGGCCTCAAAGAAGCTAAAGAACTGGTTGACGGCGCTCCTAAAGCCATTAAAGAGAAAATCTCCAAGGCTGATGCTGACGCTCTTAAAGCTAAACTTGAAGAAGCTGGCGCAACTGTCGAAGTTAAGTAATTTAAGCTTAATAAAGGAAGGAGCACCTACTGGTGCTCCTTTTTTCAATTGAAAAACTATACATATAAGGGTAAAAGTTCTTGACATAGTAAAAGTTACGTGATAACATTATATATTGCCGTACATATTTATTTTACTGTGTATTAGCAGAATCATAGCAAAACCTTGTATAAATTATGGAATGGCAGGAAATAGTAATATAATGGAGGATGAATCGTTTTTCATCGAAAAAAAAGGCAAGGTCCTTACCAAAAACGAAAAGAACCTTGCTTTGTTTTGTATTTATTTAATCATTCATTTGCTGGCTTAGTATTTGCGAAATATCGCTTGCTTATGTGTAAGCTGTGAATAATGCAATATGCCAGGCAAAATGGCTAAGGGGTGAAGGGGTTAATGTTTAATCCTGTTCCGGTGGGCAAAAGATTCAGGTATAGTTATGCCAAAATTAAAGAAGTGCTGGACATGCCCAACCTTATTGAAATTCAGAAGAATTCGTATCGTTGGTTTCTTAAGGAGGGTTTACAAGAGATATTTCATGATATCTCTCCAATCCAGGACTTTACCGGCAACCTGATCCTATCGTTTGAAAACTTTACACTGGGCGAACCTAAGTATGATGTTGAGGAATGTAAAGAGCGGGATGTTACCTACGCCGCTCCGCTTCGTGTTAGTGTTCGGCTATACAACAAAGAAACACAGGAAATAAAAGAACAAGAAGTATTTATGGGTGATTTTCCACTCATGACCGACAACGGTACATTTATCATTAATGGCGCTGAACGGGTTATTGTCAGCCAATTAGTGCGCTCACCTGGAGTATATTATGGTGAGAGCATTGATGCTACCGGTAAGAAACTGTATAATGCGACTGTGATTCCTAATCGTGGTGCCTGGCTGGAACTTGAGACTGACGCCAATGATGTTATATCTGTTCGCGTCGATCGCACCCGTAAGTTACCAGTAACTGTCCTGATCCGTTCATTAGGCTATGTATCTAATGGCGTGATTTCTGAACTCTTTAATGAGGATGTTCGCATTCGGGCGACACTGGAACGAGACAACACAGATTCACGCGAAGAGGCTCTTGTCGAAATCTACAAACGATTGCGTCCTGGTGAACCGCCAACGGTAGATAATGCTGCGCAATTGCTTGAAACGTTATTTTTTGATCCTAAGCGCTATGACTTGGCTACTGTAGGGCGCTATAAACTTGGCAAAAAGTTAGGGTGGCGTCGCCGTCTGTTAGGAAAAGTTCTTGCTCAGCCGCTGGTGGATAAAGAAACTGGTGAACTTGTAGTAGATGAAAATACACAAGTAGATGAGGACGTTCTTAATAGGGTCGCTGCTGCTAAAGTTTTTGACGATGTGGGCCTGAATGAAGCTTGGATTAAACAAAAAGATGGTACATCTGTAAAATTGCTGCTTAATACAGTATTGCCATTTACGCATCGTACCATTACGAAAGAAGATATTATTGCTTCCATTAGCTATCTTCTTAACTTAACAGAGGGTCATGGAACTACTGATGATATTGACCATTTAGGTAATCGTCGATTGCGCTCAGTAGGCGAACTTTTGCAAAACCAGTTCCGCATTGGTTTGTCCCGGATGGAACGGGTAGTTAAAGAACGTATGACTATTCAGGATATTGATGTAATTACGCCGCAGGCGCTCATAAACATCCGACCAGTGGTTGCTGCCATAAAAGAATTTTTTGGGTCCAGTCAATTATCCCAGTTCATGGATCAGACCAATCCGTTGGCTGAACTTACTCATAAACGGCGTCTCAGTGCCCTCGGCCCTGGTGGTCTTAGCCGGGAACGTGCTGGTTTTGAGGTTCGTGACGTCCACCATTCCCACTATGGCCGGATGTGTCCGATTGAGACACCTGAAGGTCCAAACATCGGTCTTATCGGTTCACTTTCCACTTTTGGACGAATTAATGAATTCGGTTTTATTGAGACACCATATCGTAAAGTCAACAAACAAGAGCATCGGGTAACAGAAGAAGTATACTATTTGACGGCTGACGAAGAAGATGAAATGATTGTTGCCCAGGCTAATGATGTTTTGGACGAAAATGGCTGGTTTGTGGAGCCGCGTGTTACCTGTCGCTACAGAAATGAAATATTGGTAGTTCCAGCTGAAAAAGTTGACTATATGGACGTATCGCCCAAACAAGTAGTATCTATTGCTACTGCCATGATACCCTTCCTGGAAAATGATGATGCTAACAGGGCGTTGATGGGGGCAAACATGCAGCGTCAGGCTGTACCGCTTCTTAGAACGCAGGCACCACTTGTCGGTACTGGCATGGAATATAAAGCCGCCCGTGATTCCGGGGTTGTAATTTTGGCAAAAAATGCGGGTGTTGTTGAAAAAGTAACAGCCACAGAAATCCATATTCGTACCGAAAAGGGTGCGCTTGATACCTATAAGTTGCTTAAATACTTGCGTTCCAACCAGGGAACATGTATTAATCAGAAACCCATCGTATACAAAAACGATACTATTGTTAAGGGGCAAGTGCTTGCTGATGGACCGGCCACCGATAACGGTGAACTGGCTTTAGGCTTTAATGTACTGGTAGCTTTTATGCCTTGGGAAGGCTACAATTACGAAGATGCTATTCTCCTAAGCCAGGACTTAACAAAAGCCGATGTATTTACCTCTATACATATTGAAGAATATGAATGTGATGCCCGTGATACCAAGCTTGGTCCTGAAGAAATTACCCGTGACATTCCAAACGTTGCCGAAGACGTACTGCGTGATCTTGATGATCGCGGCATAATCCGTGTTGGTGCAGAAGTTCGTCCAGGGGATATCCTGGTTGGTAAAGTAACACCAAAAGGCGAAACTGAACTGACTGCCGAAGAACGATTATTACGGGCCATCTTTGGTGAGAAAGCCCGCGAGGTTCGTGACACCTCACTTAGAGTACCGCATGGCGAAGCAGGTAAGATTGTTGATGTAAAGGTCTTTACCCGTGAAAATGGCGACGAATTGCCACCAGGTGTAAACCAGCTGGTACGATGCTATATCGCCCAAAAACGTAAAATCTCTGAAGGTGACAAAATGGCCGGTCGTCACGGCAACAAAGGTGTCGTTTCCCGGATAATGCCGAAGGAGGATATGCCTTTCCTGCCTGATGGCACACCTGTTCAAATCGTATTAAATCCACTAGGCGTACCATCGCGTATGAATATTGGTCAGGTACTTGAAACTCACTTAGGTCGTGCTGCCGCTGCTATTGGCATGCAGATTAAGCTGGGCGATCCGACCGTAGCTGATAGACTGAAAGCGGTCAATTATGATTTTGACAAAAATGGAATGCCTGAACCGGATAAGGCTGGTATTCATTTGGCTGTACCAGTATTTGATGGCGCCACTGAGACTGACGTCATTAACACATTAAAAGCTGCCGGTTTATCAGAAGATGGCAAGACCGAACTGTTTGATGGCAGAACAGGTGAACCATTTGATAATCACGTTACTGTTGGTTATGTGTATATGCTCAAACTGCATCACTTGGTTGATGATAAAATTCATGCTCGTTCTACTGGTCCGTACTCGCTTGTAACGCAACAGCCGCTTGGTGGTAAAGCGCAGTTTGGCGGTCAGCGTTTCGGTGAGATGGAAGTGTGGGCCTTGGAAGCATACGGAGCCGCCTATACTCTGCAAGAATTATTAACTGTCAAGTCTGACGATGTTGTTGGTCGCGTAAAAACCTATGAGGCCATTGTAAAAGGCGAAAATATACCTGAACCAGGCGTGCCTGAATCCTTCAAGGTACTGATCAAAGAACTCCAGAGTATCGGCCTTGATATTAAGATACTGACAGAAGATGACCAAGAAATTATGATTCGGGACTCAGACGAAGACATCAATGAAACAGCTAAAGAATTAGAATTGAATATTGGTGATGACATGCCGAAAGCCTCGCTTGAACGTAAAAAGACGGACTTTGAGGCGGACATGGTTGACGAACTAGAAGCAAATGATGACATCGAACCGCTGGAAGAAGAACTTGATATTATTGCTGAGATTGGTGAAATGGAGCCTGATGCGGCTCATAGATCCCATGAAGATGAATTTGATTTGCAGTCCTCTGCAAGCAATGCTGCGAAGCTCAAGGAAAATGCTAAAAAGTCTACTTCCCATGAAGATTTGGAAGAAGTCCTAGAAGACTAGGATTTAGACTAGTTAGAAGGGAGCGATAACCCCTTGTTAGACGTAAATAATTTTGATTCAATGCGTATTGGTCTGGCATCACCGGAGCAAATTCTTAAGTGGTCGCACGGTGAAGTTAAAAAACCGGAAACCATTAATTACCGTACGCTAAAACCCGAACGAGAGGGTTTGTTCTGTGAAAAGATTTTTGGGCCAACCCGGGATTGGGAATGTCATTGCGGTAAGTATAAGCGGATTCGTTATAAAGGTATTATTTGTGATCGATGTGGCGTAGAAGTAACTCGATCCAAAGTCCGGCGTGACCGAATGGGGCATATTGAGCTGGCTGCACCAGTCTCTCATATCTGGTATTTTAAAGGTATACCCAGCAGGATGGGACTCATTTTGGACGTTTCACCACGCTCACTGGAAAAAGTTTTATATTTTGCTTCCTATATTGTGCTTGATCCAGGCGATACGCCGCTTATGAAAAAACAACTTTTAAATGAAAATGAGTACCGGGAACACCGCGATAAATATGGCAGCGCATTCAAGGTTGGCATGGGTGCGGAAGCTGTCAAAAAGTTGCTGGAAGAACTTGATTTAGAAAAGATGAGTCGTGAACTCCGCCAGGAACTAAAAGAAGTAAGCGGACAGCGTAAAATCCGGGCGATTAGACGTTTGGAAGTTACAGAAGCCTTCCGTAAATCAGGAAATAACCCAGCCTGGATGATTATGGACGTAGTACCTGTTATTCCGCCGGAATTGCGCCCCATGGTTCAATTGGATGGCGGACGGTTTGCCACTTCTGACTTAAATGATCTGTATCGCCGGGTAATTAACCGCAATAACCGCCTAAAGAGACTGTTAGATTTAGGTGCACCTGATATCATCGTGCGCAACGAAAAACGCATGTTGCAAGAAGCTGTGGATGCGCTTATCGACAACGGACGACGTGGGCGCCCTGTCACCGGTCCTGGTAATCGCCCTTTAAAATCTTTGAGTGATATGCTTAAAGGTAAGCAAGGGCGGTTTAGGCAAAACCTTTTGGGCAAACGGGTTGATTATTCTGGACGCTCGGTTATCGTAGTTGGTCCGGAACTTAAGTTACACCAATGCGGTCTGCCTAAAGAAATGGCGCTGGAACTGTTTAAACCTTTTGTTATGAAAAAGCTGGTTAATGCCGGTCATGCTCATAATATTAAAAGTGCTAAACGGATGGTGGAAAGGGTTCGTCCTGAGGTATGGGATGTACTGGAAGAGGTCATCAAAGAACATCCAGTACTCTTAAACCGTGCACCGACCCTGCACAGACTTGGTATTCAGGCATTCGAACCGGTATTGTCCGAAGGGCGGGCTATTAAAATTCATCCTTTGGTATGTACTGCCTATAATGCGGACTTTGATGGCGACCAAATGGCCGTGCACGTACCACTTTCAGCCGAAGCCCAGGCCGAGGCACGCATGCTGATGCTGTCAGCGCATAATATCTTATCCACCAAAGATGGCAGGCCGGTAGCTACGCCTACTCAGGATATGGTATTGGGTGCTTACTATTTAACGATTGAAAAAGAACCTGAAGATGGTAAAATCAGAGCTTTTTCAAGCTTAAACGAAGGATTACTAGCTTATCAGCATAAGGTGCTGGGGTTACACGAAAAAATAAAAATGCGTTTAGACGGCTATGGCTTGGTACATACCACATTAGGTCGAGTGATTTTTAATGAAGTATTGCCGCCAGAGCTCAGGCATTTTTCCAAACAGGACGATGGCTGGCATTTAGGTAAGATAATGGACAAAAAGCAGCTTGGTAAATTAGTTGCTGACTCCTACCAAACTTTTGGTAATGCCAAAACAGCAGTTGTACTAGATGCTGTAAAACGTCTTGGTTTCTCGTTTGCCTGTCGCGCCGGGATAACCATAGCGATTTCAGACATCAAGATTCCAGCTGCCAAGAAAGAAATTTTATCGACGGCTGAGATAAAAGTTGACACCATTGATAAACAGTATCGTCGCGGCTTGATTACTGATGATGAGCGCTATAAAAAGACGATTGATCTTTGGACCAAGGCAACTGATGATGTTACCACAGCGCTCATGAACAGCCTGGATCGCTTTAATCCGGTATATATGATGGCTAACTCCGGTGCCCGTGGTAATATTCAGCAGATACGTCAGTTGGCCGGTATGCGGGGTCTTATGGCCGATCCTTCCGGACGAATCATCGACTTGCCGATAAAAGCTAATTTCCGGGAAGGCTTGACCGTGTTAGAGTACTTTATCTCTACTCATGGAGCGCGTAAAGGCTTGGCAGATACTGCACTTAGGACAGCTGACTCCGGTTACCTTACCCGTCGGCTTGTTGATGTCGCCCAAGACGTTATCGTTCGTGAAGAAGATTGTGATGTTGTCGGACTTAACCTAGTGCGGGAACGGGCTCGTTTAGCTAAGTCAAGTGCCGGGGCAATTGATATGCTGAAAGATAGCTTGTTAGGCAGAGTTTTGGCTCAGGATGTATTAGATCCCAAAACATTAGATATAATTTTGCCCCAAGGAACACTACTTGATGAAGATGCCTTACGCTTAATTGGTGAAAATGGTGTTCCGGAAATCATGATTGAAGGTCAGGCAGATGAAATAGAAGAAGATGTCGGTCGTGCAGCTGCTGAAACCATTGTTCTTGGTGCACCGGAAGAGAAAGTACGCGCTGCTCTCAAAGAAGCTATGATCCGTGAGATGCTTGGCAAAAACACAACAGAGGCCATCAAAACCAGGGATGGCGTCGAGCTTGTTCCTGCTGATACGCCGTTTACCGAAGAACACATTGAGGCTGTTTTAGCTAGTTCTGTTAAAGAAGTTAAAGTGCGGAATAATAATGTTAGAGGAATTGAAGTTGAGGCTATCACAGAAGGCTCTGGTGTAATTGAATCACTTAAAGATCGAATCGTCGGCAGAATGGCGGCGGAAGATATTATTGATCCAGCCACCGGTGAGATTATTGTCAAGATTAGTGACCTGATTACGGAAGAATTGGCTGAGAAGGTTGTTAAAGTACGTGATAAGGTTTCCATCCGCTCAGTACTCACTTGCCGTTCCCGTTATGGTGTATGTATTAATTGCTATGGCCGTAACTTGGGCACAGGCCACATGGTCGATGTCGGTGAGGCTGTCGGTATTATCGCTGCTCAGTCTATCGGTGAACCAGGTACTCAGCTTACAATGAGAACGTTTCATACCGGCGGTGTTGCTGGTGACGATATTACCCAGGGCTTGCCGAGGGTAGAAGAATTGTTCGAGGCCCGTAAACCTAAACGTCAGGCTATTATTACTGAAGTTGACGGTAGGGCGGAAATAAAAGAAATCAAAGGTATGCGCCGAGTTACCATTTATCCGGCAGACGCGTCCCTGGGTGAAGAACGTGTATACCCAATACCTTATGGCTCACGACTAATTGTCAGCGAAGGTCAAATGGTTGAGGCAGGTGATCGTCTGACTGAGGGTGCCGTTAATCCGCATGATATTTTGCGGGTTAGCGGGCTAAAAGCCACACAACGGTATCTGGTGTACGAAGTTCAAAAAGTATATAAATCCCAAGGTGTTGAAATAAACGATAAGCACATTGAAGTTATGGTTCGTCAGATGCTCCACAAAGTCAAGGTGGAGGAGGCAGGCGACACCGATCTTCTGCCAAGCGAGTATATTGATTTGAATACCTTTGAAGAAGAAAATGCTAAGGCTATTGAAGCTGGCGGAGAACCCGCCATTGCCAGACCCATTCTTCTTGGTATTACGAAAGCCTCGCTGGCCACTGATTCCTTCTTATCTGCGGCTTCCTTCCAGGAGACCACACGCGTGCTCACCGAAGCGGCCATAAAAGGTAAGGTTGATCCACTATTGGGGCTTAAAGAGAATGTTATAATTGGTAAACTTGTTCCTGCTGGTACAGGCATGAGTCGTTACCGTAACATTCGATTAAAAAAAGTTGTTTCTGATCAAGTGGAGGAAGAATTCCCAGTTGAATAAGCATACACATACTGGGGACGGTTTACACCGTTCCCAGTTTTAGTATTATGAAACACCCGGTATAGTGGTAAAATAGAGCCTATAATCCTGTAGATGTTGATTTTACTAGGATTATAGGCTCTTTGCGTGGCGTCTACCGGGTTCGTCCTGGTGGGCGGCAATAATTTTCCAGTCTTTTCTAAAAAAAATCTAAAAATAGAGGAATATAATTCAAATATGTTTACGTTGAATAGGGTAAAAAAAGGAGAGAAAATGAGAGCTACTGGAATTGTTAAAAGAATTGATCAACTTGGTAGAGTTGTATTGCCTATCGAATTACGCCGTACCTTTGGCATTAAAGAATATGATGGTCTCGAAATATATACCTACAATGATCAAATTATTTTGCGGAAATACGAGTTGGCTTGTGTACTTTGCGGCAGTAGAGATGAGGTAACGAAGTTCAAGGAAAAAAATGTCTGTAAGGAATGCCTTTCAGCTATGAGGCAAAAAGCTGCTGATAATTCATCAATGTTTACGGGGATAACTTAGTGGAGGTATCTAATGTATCCAGAGTTAATTAAATCTACGCAAGCACTTATAATGTATATAAAAGAAAAAGGTTACTGGCCCAGTCATGAGGAGTGGAATGCATATGCTTATAAGTATGGTTATTATGATGCAGAAAAATTATCCCGTCTAGGCATATGGGGTGATTTACGGGAACTGTCTGCCTTGGAGATTATTAATTCAAACAAAAGATTTAGAAAGACTAAGCTATTAGGATATAGATATAGTATCAGGGATAAAAATTAAGCAGTAGTATTTTGCATTTTGGAAACACCCGGGATAGTGGTTATAAATATCCGCAGAAACTCTAATACTTTATTGACATTTAGAAACCAAAATGATAATATATTAGAGTGTCTTGGGAATATTGCATTTTTCCGAAGGAGTTGGACGCCGTGAACAGTGAAGAACTGGAAGTTTTCAAGAGTGGCAAGAAAGCCATTGGTGCTAAACAAACGGTGCGAGCTGTGGAAAAAGGTCTGGCTACCAAGGTATACCTTGCTGCTGATGCTGATAGACGGGTAGTTGCTCCACTTGCACTGCTATGTAATCAAAAAGAAGTCCAGGTTGACGATCAGTCAACCATGACTGAACTGGGAAAAGCTTGTGGTATTGAAGTAGCTGCGGCGGCTGTAGCATTATTGAAATAAGTCAGTATGGGGACAGGTCGTTAATAATTTTATCCACATGCTTGTCGGTGGCTGAAATTTTTAATAATAAATAACGAGATTGGGGAAGGAGGTGCGCTTAATAACATGCCAACAATTAATCAATTAGTGCGCAAAAACCGGGAGTCGTTACTGCAAAAGTCTACTGCTCCTGCACTTAAGGAATGTCCACAGAAACGTGGTGTATGCACGAGGGTATATACAACTACTCCCAAAAAACCTAACTCTGCACTCCGTAAAGTTGCTCGTGTGCGTTTGACTAACGGCATTGAAGTAACTGCCTACATCCCGGGTATTGGTCACAACTTGCAAGAACACTCGGTTGTACTTATCCGCGGCGGCAGAATAAAGGACTTGCCAGGTGTGCGTTATCACATTGTTCGTGGAGCTCTTGACACCGCTGGTGTTGCCAAGCGTGGTCAGGGCCGTTCGAAATATGGTGCTAAAAAGGCCGCTGCTGCCAAGAAATAATTACTAGACCTGCTGCAGATTTTTGGAAGAAGGAGGGATACTGATGCCAAGAAAAGGTGCTGTTCCCAAGCGGGATGTATTGCCGGATCCGGTATATAGTTCCAAGCTTGTAACAAGATTTATCAACAAAATTATGTTGGACGGCAAAAAAGGTGTTGCTGAAAATATTGTATATGATGCGTTTGAAGCCATTCGCGCCAAAACAGGTAAAGATCCGATGGAAGTATTTGAAGTTGCGCTGAAAAACGTTATGCCGGTTCTGGAAGTTCGTGCTCGCCGTGTAGGCGGTGCTAACTACCAGGTTCCTGTAGAAGTGCGGCCTGACCGCAAAATGTCACTGGGTATTCGCTGGCTGGTTAATTATTCTCGCTTGCGCGGCGAAAAAACCATGCACGAAAGACTTGCTTCGGAATTGATGGATGCTGCTAATAATACTGGCGCGTCTGTTAAAAAACGTGAAGATACCCATAAAATGGCTGAAGCTAATAAGGCTTTTGCACATTATCGCTGGTAAAATTTGAAGTTCAAGGTCTGGGGTTCGAGTTCGGACCAAGTAGGGTTGCGTAAGCAACCCCTGTGTCTAAACGAACATGCGAACTCACGATACTAAGGAGTGAAAATAGTGGCCCGAAAGTTTCCACTGGAAAAGACGCGGAACATCGGTATTATGGCACATATAGACGCCGGCAAGACCACTACCACTGAACGCATTCTGTTTTACACTGGCAGAGTACACAAAATCGGCGAAGTACATGATGGCGCTGCGACTATGGACTGGATGGTGCAAGAACAAGAGAGAGGTATCACGATTACCTCTGCGGCCACTACAGCCCAATGGGACGGGCATCGTATTAACATCATTGACACGCCAGGGCACGTGGACTTTACAGTTGAAGTAGAACGTTCATTGCGAGTGCTTGATGGCTCAGTTGCAGTTTTTTGCGCTAAAGGTGGCGTAGAGCCACAGTCTGAGACTGTATGGCGTCAAGCTGATAAATATAACGTTCCCCGTATGGCATATGTTAATAAAATGGACATTACCGGTGCTGATTTTTACCGGGTTGTCGAAATGATGAAGACTCGGCTAGGCGCTAATGCTGTGCCAATCCAACTGCCCATCGGTTTTGAAGATACCTTTAAAGGATTTGTTGATCTTATTGAAATGAAGGCTGTTGTCTATACCGACGACCTGGGTAAGGTAAGTGAAGCTGCTGATATACCTGAAGATATGGCTGAACATGTTGAGACTTACCGTCAAAACCTCTTGGATGCTGTTGCTGAAAGCGACGATGAACTAATGATGAAATACCTCGAGGGGGAAGAAATTTCTGTCGAGGAAATCAAGACAGCTATCCGTAAAGCCACCATTGCCTGTAAGATGACACCGGTGCTGTGTGGGTCATCTTATAAGAACAAAGGCGTACAACCGCTCTTGGATGCAGTAGTTGCCTATATGCCTGCACCAATCGATATCCCGGCTATTAAGGGTGTTAACCCTGAGACTGGTGAAGAAGGTGAACGTGCGGCAGATGATAGCTTGCCATTCTCGGCGTTGGCCTTCAAGATTATGGCTGATCCTTATGTTGGTAAGTTGGCATTCTTTCGGGTATACTCCGGTCAGTTAGCTTCTGGCTCTTATGTATATAACTCTACTAAAGGCAAACGGGAGCGTATTGGGCGGATTCTACAAATGCACGCTAATCACCGGGAAGAGATCGAAGTAGTTTATACAGGTGATATCGCTGCTGCAGTAGGCCTTAAAGATACTACTACCGGGGATACCCTTTGTGATGATAAAAACATTATTGTTCTTGAATCCATGGTTTTCCCTGATCCTGTTATTTCTATAGCTGTTGAGCCCAAAACTAAGGCTGACCAGGAGAAAATGGGTGTAGCCCTCAATCGTCTGGCAGAAGAAGACCCTACCTTCAAGATGTATACTGACCAGGAAACCGGTCAGACTATTATCTCGGGTATGGGTGAGTTGCATCTTGAGATTATCGTTGACCGGATGCTAAGAGAATTCAAGGTGGAATGTAACGTGGGTAAACCCCAGGTTGCTTACCGTGAAACGATCCGCAAAACAGTTAAATCTGAAGGTAAATTTGTTCGTCAGTCTGGTGGACGCGGCCAATATGGTCATTGCTGGTTGGAAATTGAACCATTGGAACCAGGACAAGGATTTATCTTTGAGAACAAAGTTGTCGGTGGTGCTATTCCTAGAGAATACATCTCCCCAATTGAAGCCGGTGTTAAAGAAGCTATGGCCACAGGCGTATCGGCTGGATACCCGATGGTTGACATCAAGGTTACTGTCTATGACGGCTCGTACCATGACGTTGACTCCTCAGAAATGGCATTCAAAATTGCGGGTTCAATGGGCTTTAAAGCTGGTTGTGCTAAGGCGGGCCCGGTTATTCTTGAACCATACATGAAAGTTGAAGTTATAGTACCTGAAGATTACATGGGCGATGTTATCGGCGACTTAAACTCCCGCCGAGGCCGCATTGAAGGTATGGAAGGACGTTCTGGTGCACAATCGATAAAAGCATTTGTGCCGCTGTCTGAGATGTTCGGCTATTCAACAGACCTTCGTTCGAAGACGCAAGGACGTGGTAACTACTCCATGGAATTTGATCATTATGAAGAAGTTCCTAAAAATATTGCCGAAGTTATCGCCTCTAAGAACAAAGGCTGATAACTTGCCCGCTTAATTGCTTACCTAAAACATTAAAGTAATAAACTTAGGAGGTAACACTCAAATGGCTAAGAAAAAGTTTGAAAGAAACAAACCACATGTTAACATTGGTACTATCGGTCACGTTGACCATGGCAAAACCTCGCTGACTGCTGCCATTACCATGACATTGGCAAAACACGGTGGCGCTGAGTTCATGGCTTATGACATGATTGACAAAGCACCAGAAGAAAGGGAACGCGGTATCACCATCAACACAGCTCACGTTGAGTATGAAACTGCAGCTCGCCAT
Organism: Sporomusa sp. 246TCP1; assembly: GCF_057319775.1. Classification (NCBI taxonomy): domain Bacteria; kingdom Bacillati; phylum Bacillota; class Negativicutes; order Selenomonadales; family Sporomusaceae; genus Sporomusa; species Sporomusa sp. 246TCP1. The sequence goes on from NZ_CM170492.1 coordinate 5,586,956, forward strand.
TATGCCCACGTGGACTGCCCAGGTCATGCTGACTATGTTAAAAACATGATCACCGGCGCAGCGCAAATGGACGGCGCTATCCTGGTTGTATCGGCAGCTGACGGCCCGATGCCGCAAACTCGCGAACACATTTTGCTGTCCCGCCAAGTTGGCGTACCTGCCATGGTTGTATTCTTAAACAAAGCCGACCTGGTTGATGATGCTGAACTGATGGAACTAGTAGAAATGGAAGTTCGTGAACTTCTCACCAGCTACGAATTCCCAGGTGACGACATTCCGGTCGTATCAGGTTCGGCCGTAAAAGTACTTAACTGCGGTTGCGCGAAAGCTGATTGCGAATGGTGTGGCAAAATCCATGAGCTGATGGCCAAAGTTGATGAATATATTCCAACTCCGGAGCGTGCTACTGACAAGCCCTTCCTGATGCCTGTGGAAGACGTATTCACCATCACTGGTCGTGGTACTGTAGCTACCGGTCGTGTAGAGCGTGGCGTAGTAAAAGTAGGCGATACCATAGAAATCGTTGGTATGAGCGAAAAACCGAAATCCACAGTAGTAACTGGTGTAGAAATGTTCCGGAAACTATTGGATTCGGCAGTAGCCGGTGACAACATTGGCGCACTTTTAAGAGGTGTTGAGCGTAAAGAAATCGAGCGTGGCCAAGTATTGGCTAAGCCTGGTACCATTAAACCGCACACCAAATTCAAGTCCGAAGTATATGTATTGTCCAAAGAAGAAGGCGGTCGTCATACCCCGTTCTTTAACGGTTACCGTCCGCAATTCTACTTTAGAACAACAGACGTAACTGGTGTTGTTACATTACCTGAAGGTGTAGAAATGGTAATGCCTGGCGATAACATTCAAATGAATATAGCGCTTATTACCCCAATTGCTATTGAAGAAGGTCTGCGCTTTGCTATTCGTGAAGGCGGTCGTACGGTAGGCGCTGGTGTTGTAACTGCTGTTGAAGAATAATCTCTTTTTATAAATATAATATCTGGTAGGGCGGCAGATGCCGCCTTTTACCAGGATATTGACCGGCGATGACGTGGAAGGTGGCCCGCACGCGCGGGGAAATTTCCACCGAGAATGTCCGTTCAGAGAAACTGGGCGATAAGGAGGAATAAAATAAATGGCTAAACAACAAAAAATCAGAATCCGCCTTAAGGCATATGACCATAAGGCGCTTGACCAAAGTGCGGCCAAGATTGTTGAGACTGCGAAACGTACCGGCGCTATGGTTTCTGGCCCTATTCCGCTTCCTACAGAGAAAAATATTTTTACTATTTTGCGTTCACCCCATGTCAACAAAGACTCCCGCGAACAATTTGAAATGCGGACACATAAACGTCTTATTGACATTCTGGAGCCGACCCCTAAGACCGTAGATGCTTTAATGCGTCTCGACTTGCCGGCTGGTGTGGACATCGAAATCAAGCTGTAAGAGGAGGTGCGATAATATGGCTAAAGGAATTTTAGGAAAAAAACTGGGCATGACCCAAATCTTTACGGCTGAGGGTAGAGTTATTCCGGTTACTGTTATTGAAGCCGGTCCCAATGTCGTAGTGCAAAACAAGACAGTTGAAAATGATGGCTACAATGCAGTGCAACTTGGATTTGGCGCTGTTAAAGAGAAAAATGTTAACAAACCTATGCAGGGCCACTTTGCCAAGGCCAACGTTAAAGCGGTAAAATTTATCCGTGAGTTGCGCCTGCCTGGAGCCTCTGAATATACAGTAGGTCAAGTTCTCAATGCTGATGTGTTCGGCGAAGGTGAACTTATTGATGTAACCGGTACTGCTAAAGGCAAAGGTTTTGCTGGTACCATTAAACGCCACAACTTTGCATGCGGACCTATGGGGCACGGTTCTAAATCCCATCGTGAGCCAGGAACTATTGGTTCCCGGATGAGCGGTGGCGGCGGTAAAGTATTTAAAGGTAAGAAACTTCCGGGTCGTATGGGCGGACAAAAAGTTACCGTACAGCGGCTGCAAGTGGTTCGCGTTGATGTACCTCGTAACCTTTTACTGGTTAAAGGTGCTGTTCCCGGACCTAAAGGCAGTTTCGTCATTGTTAAAAATACAGTAAAACCCAATAAGTAATCGCAGCTTGCAGCTTTGCGATTTGTCGTAGAGTACAGGTTGCGAGCATCGAAAGGAGGACGTGCTATATGCCGAAAGTGGCAGTATATGACATGACCGGTGCAAAAACCGGTGAAATGGAACTTAATGATAGCGTATTTGGCGTAGAAATAAATGAAGCTGTTGTTCATCAGGCCGTAGTTATGCAGCTGGCAAGCCAGCGTCAAGGTAATCACGCAACTAAGACCAGATCTATGGTACGTGGTGGTGGCAGAAAACCCTGGAAACAAAAAGGTACCGGCCGGGCACGGTCTGGTAGCATTCGGTCTCCGTTGTGGGTAGGTGGCGGTGTTGCGTTTGGACCGCATCCACGCAGCTACAAGTTTAGTATGCCTCGTAAAGCTCGCCGTTTAGCAATTAAATCGGCACTGACCGCCAAGGTCAACGATGGTGAATTAATGGTAGTTGAAAGTATTAATTTTGCTGAACCAAAAACCAAAGACGTAGTAAATTTCCTTGGTAACTTTGAAGCGCCGGCAAAAGCTTTAATTATTACTGCTGATAATGATGAAAATGTTGCAAAATCGTCCCGCAATATTCCGGGTGTTAAAGCTATCGGGACTATTGGACTGAATGTTTTTGACCTTCTTCATCATGATAAGGTACTTGTAACCAAAGAAGCAGTCGCTAAGATTGAGGAGGTGCTGGCATAATGGCAAATCCACGCGACATTCTCCTCAGACCATACATCACTGAAAAAACTAATGCATTGATGGCTGAGAACAAATATACATTTATTGTGCCGCTTACAGCTAATAAAGTTGAAGTTCGTCAAGCTGTTGAGCAAATCTTCAAAGTAAAAGTTCTTAACGTGAACACCATTCGGGTAATGGGTAAAACCAAACGTATGGGTAAGAATATCGGCAAACGTTCGGACTTCAAAAAAGCCATTGTCAAATTGGCTGCCGGCGAGCGCATAGAATTCTTTGAAGGTGTATAACCAAATTCTTAAAAAAAGGAGGGGCATACATGCCAGTTAAAAGTTTTAAACCATACGCTCCTGGCAGAAGATTTATGACGGTAGCCGATTTTTCGGATATTACCGCAGATCGTCCCGAGCGTTCTCTTACCGAGCGTTTACAAAAACACGCCGGTCGTAACCAGCAAGGTCGTTTAACTGTTCGACATCAAGGCGGTGGACATAAACGCCTGTACCGTATAATTGACTTCAAACGCAATAAAGATGGCGTTCCTGCAAACGTTGCCACTATTGAATATGATCCGAACCGTTCAGCACGGATTGCTCTCTTGAGCTATGCTGATGGCGAGAAACGTTATATTTTAGCTCCTAACGGTCTTAAAGTAGGCGATACCATCGTGAGCGGTCCTGAAGCCGATATCAAGGTGGGTAATGCCTTACCTTTTAAAAATATACCGGTAGGTACCCTGGTTCACAACATTGAAATGAAAATCGGTAAAGGCGGCCAATTGGTCCGTTCAGCCGGTGCGTCTGCTCAGCTTATGGCTAAGGAAGGCAGTTATGCACTTCTCAGATTGCCATCTGGTGAACTTAGAAAAGTTCATATTAATTGCCGGGCTACTATTGGTCAGGTAGGCAACCTTGAACACGAAAATATTACCATTGGCAAAGCTGGCCGTTCTCGTTGGCTGGGCGTCCGTCCTGCTAACCGTGGTGTATCCATGAACCCGTGTGACCATCCACATGGCGGTGGTGAAGGCCGTTCCCCTGTTGGCCGTAAGCATCCGGTTACTCCGTGGGGTAAATGTGCTATGGGTGCCAAAACCCGTAAAAAGAAAGCTTCTGACAAACTGATCGTTAAGAGACGTAGTTCCAGGCAGACGACAGGCAGATAAGTCGAGTTTAAATGTTCGGGGATGAGGAGTAGTGAGAAATCACGAATGAACGACCCGCGAACATAGCGAAAGGAGGCTATTTTAGGTGTCAAGATCAATTAAAAAAGGGCCTTATGTGCATGCAAGCTTGACTAAAAAGATTGATGCACTTAATGCTAAAAATGAAAAAAAAGTTATTAAAACCTGGTCGCGCAGCTCGACCATCCTGCCTACTTTTATCGGACACACCGTCGCTGTTCATGATGGCCGTAAGCATGTGCCAGTATATGTTACCGAAGATATGGTAGGGCACAAACTTGGCGAATTTGCGCCAACTCGGACATATAAAGGCCACAGCGGTTCTGAGCGGTCTACCGGGGTAAAATAATTCGCTTAGCAAAAATCCGGAAATTATAGCCGGAAGGGGGTTAAATAATGGAAGCTAAAGCAATTGCCAGACACATTCGTATTGCTCCCCGCAAAATCCGCATTGTTGTTGACTTAATTCGCGGCAAGAACGTGGGCGAAGCTTTTGCAATACTAAAATACACTCCGAAAGTTGGAGCTGAAGTTGTGGAAAAAGTGCTTAAATCAGCTGTCGCCAATGCTGAAAACAACTGTGATTTGGATACTGATGCTCTTTATGTATCGCAGGTGTTTGTGGATCAAGGTCCGACATTAAAGCGCATTCATCCGCGCTCACGTGGTCAAGCATTCAAAATTTTAAAACGTACCAGCCATGTAACATTGGTTGTTAAAGAGAGATAAACTAAGGACGAAGGAGGGAAAATTAGTGGGTCAAAAAGTTAATCCACATGGTCTTCGCCTTGGCATTATCAAGACTTGGGACGCAAGATGGTATGCCGACAAAGACTATGCTAAAAACCTGCATGAAGATATTAAAATCCGTGCTTTGCTGAAAGAAAAACTTTACACTTCGAATGTGTCGCAAATCATTATTGAACGTGCGGCAAATAGGGTGAAAGTTACCATTCATACCTCTAAGCCTGGTATGGTTATTGGCCGCGGCGGTAGCGGAATTGAGAATATTAAAAGATGGCTAAAAGATCTTACCAATAAAAGTGTTGATGTTAACATCGCTGAAATTAAACAGGCTGAGCTTGATGCCACATTGGTTGCTGAAAATATTGCCGCTCAACTCGAGAAGCGTATTGCTTTCCGTCGGGCGATGAAACAGTCAGTAACCCGTACAATGCGTATGGGTGCCAAAGGGATCAAAGTAACGGCAGGTGGACGTCTGGGCGGCGCTGAAATTGCTCGTACTGAAAGCTATCGTGAAGGCAGCATTCCTCTTCATACACTGCGTGCCGACATTGATTATGGCACAGCCGAGGCTCATACCACCTATGGTCGTATCGGCGTAAAAGTTTGGATTTATAAAGGTGAAGTTCTGCCTGAAGCCAAGAAAACTGTTGTTGCCGCTGCCGCCACTGAAGGGGGCGAATAATAATGCTTATTCCAAAGAGAGTAAAACATCGCAAACAATTCCGTGGACGTATGACTGGTAAAGCCACTAAAGGCATTACTGTTTCCCATGGTGAATTCGGACTTGTAGCGCTTGAACCGGCTTGGATTACCAACCGTCAAATTGAAGCAGCCCGTATTGCTATGACCCGTTATATCAAAAGGGGCGGTAAAGTTTGGATAAAAATATTCCCGGATAAACCAATCACTGCCAAGCCTGCTGAGACTCGTATGGGTAGTGGTAAAGGTTCACCAGAGTATTGGGTAGCTGTTGTTAAGCCTGGTCGTGTAATGTTTGAAATGGATGGCGTGCCTGAAGAAATAGCGCGTGAAGCTATGCGCCTTGCTGCGCATAAGCTGCCTATTAAATCCAAGTTCGTTACGCGGGAGGATACCGCGAATTTGGATATGGACGCACCAGGTGCTAATGCTAAAGCGGGTGGTGAAGTAAATGAAGGCTAATGATATCCGCGAAATGAGTGCCGCCGAACTTGACCAAAACTTAAACAAACTGAAAGAAGAGCTGTTTAACTTACGGTTCCAACATGCAACCGGTCAACTGGATAACCCTATGCGGATTCCTGCCGTCAAGAAAACAATTGCCCGCATTAAAACCGTTCAGCGTCAACGTGAACTTAAGGCTCAATAGTAAGGGCATTATAGAAGTGAGGATGAAGGGAGGCAGCAAAAGTGACCGTTGAAAGAAACGACCGCAAGACCCGTATCGGTAAAGTAGTAAGTGATAAAATGGAAAAAACAGTAGTAGTAGCGGTTGAACGTTTAGTACGCCATCCGCTGTATCATAAATTGATTAAACAAACTGTTAAATTTAAAGCCCATGATGATAATAATGAAAGCCATGTTGGGGATACTGTCAAAATCATGGAAACGCGTCCATTATCTAAAGAAAAACGGTGGCGTGTAGTAGAAGTTTTGGAAAAAGCAAAATAATACGAGCATAGCACCAAGAATATGCTTCTAACGCTCAAGAATGCCAAGTGCATTGAGCCGCATAAGGAAGGAGGATAAGCACTATGATTCAACAACAGACTATCTTGAATGTTGCTGACAATACCGGCGCAAAGCAGATTATGTGCATCCGCGTAATGGGTGGCTCTTACCGCCGCTATGCCAACATTGGTGATATTATCGTAGCTGCTGTTAAAGACGCTACACCCGGTGGCGTTGTCAAGAAAGGCGATGTAGTTAAAGCCGTTGTTGTTCGTACTCGTAAAGGACTGCGTCGTCCGGATGGTTCCTATATCCGGTTTGACGAAAATGCAGCCGTTGTTATAAAAGATGATAAAAGCCCGAGAGGTACACGGATATTTGGACCTGTAGCACGCGAACTCAGGGACAAAGATTTCATGAAAATTATCTCACTGGCGCCGGAAGTTATCTAGATTAAGGAGGTGTCCGGAGTGTCCGAAGCCCAAAAATTGCATGTTAAAAAAGGCGATAAAGTAGTTGTATTGTCAGGAAAAGATAAAGGCAAACAAGGCAAAATTGTGGAGGCTCAGCCTAAAAAAGGCAAAGTTGTGGTTGAAGGCGTAAACAAAGTAAAACGTCATACAAAACCCAGCCAGAAGGCGCCCCAAGGCGGCATTATGGTAAAAGAAGCAGCCCTTGCATCGTCCAAAGTTATGCTGGTATGTCCTGCTTGTGACAAACCTACACGCATTAAAAAAACGCAATTAAGTAGCGGCGCGTTTGCACGCACGTGCAAAAAATGCGGCGAAGTTATTGATAAAGATAAGTAAAACCATTCTTTCCGGAAAGGAGGTTAACTCATGGCTACAAGACTGAAAGAAAAATATAAAAACGAAGTAGCACAAGCTATGATGCAGAAGTTTGGCTACAAAAATGTTATGGAGATCCCCAAAGTCGAGAAAGTAGTTATTAATATGGGTGTTGGTGAAGCTGTAGGCAACCCCAAAGTTCTCGACGCAGCGGTAAACGATATGACACTCATTGCCGGCCAAAAACCGGTCATAACCAGAGCAAAAAAATCAATTGCTGCGTTCAAAATTCGTGAAGGTATGCCAATTGGTGCCAAAGTTACTATGCGTGGCGAGCGGATGTATCAATTTCTTGATAAACTAGTCAACATCTCATTACCCCGGGTTCGAGATTTTCGAGGTATAAGCCCTAAATCTTTTGATGGTCGCGGTAACTATACCTTGGGTATTAAAGAGCAACTGATTTTTCCTGAAATCGAGTATGATAAAGTAGATAAGATTCGCGGTATGGAAATCATCATAGTTACCACCGCCAAGACTGACGAGGAAGCTAGAGAGCTGTTACGATTGATGGGTATGCCATTCAGCGCATAATCTTTAGGAAACAGTTAAATCAAAGGAGGGAAATCGGTGGCCAAAAAGTCTTTGATTGAAAAATGGAAGAATGAGCCGAAGTTTAAAGTCCGTAAATACAATCGCTGCAAAATTTGCGGTCGTCCGCACGGATATATGCGTAAATTTGAAATGTGCCGGATTTGTTTCCGGGAACTGAGCTACAAAGGCGCCATTCCTGGAGTAACCAAGGCCAGCTGGTAGTAGCAGCAACATATAGGAAGGGGGTTCTGAACCATGGTAATGACCGATCCAATTGCCGATATGCTGACTCGCATACGCAATGCCAACTCGGTTTATCACGATAAAGTCGAAATTCCGGCATCCAAAATCAAGCAAGCTGTAGTACAAATCCTGAAAGACGAAGGATTTGTTCGAGACTATGATATGATTGCCGATGGCAAGCAGGGTATGATTCGGGTAAGCTTAAAATACGGCCCAAATCGCGAAAAAGTAATTACGGGGATTAAGCGCATTTCTAAGCCTGGTCTGCGCGTATATGCAAAGAAAGAACAATTGCCGCGAGTACTCGGAGGTCTTGGAATTGCGATTATTTCGACATCTAAAGGCATCATGAGCGATAAACTTGCACGCAAAGAAGGTCTGGGCGGCGAAGTACTCGCATACGTCTGGTAGTCTAGTAGTGATACAGGAGGTGCAACATGTCTAGAATTGGTAGGAGTCCCATCACTGTTGCTGCTGGCGTTACCGTAACTATCGGGGATGACAATGTAGTAACAGTTAAAGGCCCTAAAGGCGAACTGACACGCCAGCTTCATAAAGATATGATTATCGAAATGGAAGGCAATGTTATTAACGTCAAACGGCCTACAGATAACAAAGAACATCGTTCGCTGCACGGTTTGACCAGAACGTTGGTCAGCAACATGGTAACAGGTGTAACGCAAGGTTTTACTAAAACCCTGGAGATTGCTGGAGTTGGTTATCGTGCCGCTAAAGCCGGTCAAAAACTGGCGCTCACTTTAGGCTTCTCACATCCGCTGGAAGTTGAGCCGCCGAAGGGCATCACCATTGATGTTCCTGCGCCTAATAAAATTGTGGTTTCAGGCATTGATAAAGAAGTTGTTGGTGAGCTTGCTGCTAAAATTCGTGGCTATCGCGAACCAGAACCGTATAAAGGCAAAGGCATCAAATATGAAGGCGAAGTTATCCGCCGCAAAGTGGGTAAAGCTGGCGGTAAAGGCAAGAAATAAACTCAAGGTAAGGAATTTAAGCGAAAGGAGTGAACACCTTGCTGCGTAAACCGAGCAAAAATATCGGGCGTCAAAAACGCCAATTAAGAGCCCGGAAAACCCTAATTGGCAGTGCTGAACGTCCGCGTCTTAACGTATTTCGTAGTTTGAAGCATATTTATGCTCAGATTATTAATGACAAAACTGGCGTGACCTTGGTATCAGCCAGTACTGTAGATAAAGAAGTGCAGACTAAAGTTGAATATGGTGGCAATATTGAGGCAGCCAAAGTTGTAGGCGAGGCAATCGCTAAACGGGCCCTCGAAAAGGGTATCACAAAAGTAGTATTTGATCGTGCCGGCAATATCTATCACGGTCGCGTTGCTGCCTTAGCGGCTGCTGCACGCGAAGCTGGACTTGAATTCTAAGAAAAGGAGGGAAATTAATGGCCAGAATTGATTACACCGGTCTTGACCTTAAAGAAAAAGTAGTATTCATCAACCGGGTTGCCAAGGTAGTTAAAGGTGGCAGACGCTTTTCCTTCAGCGCTCTGGTAGTTGTCGGCGATGGCAACGGCCATGTAGGTTTCGGCCTAGGCAAAGCTGGTGAAGTACCTGAAGCTATCCGTAAAGGTGTAGAAGATGCTAAGAAAAATCTAATAAAGGTTCCTATTGTCGGTACCACTATTCCTCATCAAATCATGGGTGTGTTCGGTGCCGGCAAAGTAATGTTAAAGCCTGCCTCAGAAGGTACAGGCGTAATTGCTGGCGGCCCAGTACGTGCTGTGCTTGAACTTGCCGGCATTCACGATATTTTGACGAAGTCGCTTGGTTCATCTAACGCCAACAACATGGTTCGGGCTACAATGACTGGTTTAAGTCAGCTTAAACGAGCTGAGGAAGTTGCCACTTTGCGCGGCAAAACCGTTCAGGAACTGTTGGGTTAAGGAGGTAACATTATGGCGAAGATAAAAATTACTTTAACCCGTAGCGTGATTGGCCGGCCACAGGACCAGCGTGCAACTGTAAAAGCGCTGGGTCTCAAAAAAACCAACAGCTCGGTTATTCAAGAAGATAATGCGGTAATTAGAGGGATGGTTCACAAAGTAGAACACCTTGTTACCGTCCAAGAAGTTGCAGAATAATTCCCAAGTGGCTATAGCCAAACATACTAGTTCAAGGAGGTGCTGTTAATGAAATTACATGAATTAGCTCCAGCGCCTGGTTCAAAAAAAGTTCGCACTCGTGTAGGCCGTGGTTTAGGCTCCGGTCTTGGTAAAACCTCCGGTAAAGGTCATAAAGGCCAAAAATCCCGTGCCGGCGGTGGTGTGCGTCCTGGTTTTGAAGGCGGCCAAAAGCCCTTGTACTTAAGACTGCCTAAGCGCGGTTTCACCAATATTTTCTCCAAAGAATACAGTGAAATTAATGTAGCTGTACTTAATCGGTTTGACAACGGTTCAGTTGTTGATCTCGAAGCTTTAGTAGAAGCTGGTGTAATAAAAAAAGTACTTGATGGTCTTAGAGTATTAGGTAATGGCGAGCTCACCAAAGCTTTAACAGTTAAAGCCAATGGCTTTACTAAGTCGGCCGCTGAAAAAATTCAGGCAGCCGGCGGTACAGTTGAGGTGATTTAATTGCTGTCAGAGCTCTCCAATATTTTAAAGATTACTGAGCTAAGGCAGAAGATTATATTCACCTTGGTAATGTTCTTGGTATTCAGGCTTGGTACGCATATCCCGGTACCGGGAGTAAATGCCGCCGTTATCGAGCAACTATTTACCAGTGGTAATCTGTTTGGTCTGCTGGATATGTTTTCCGGTGGTGCTTTAAGCAAATTCTCAATATTTGCCATGAGCATAACGCCTTACATTAATGCCTCGATTATTATGCAGCTACTCACCGTAGTTGTGCCGAAATTCGAACAGTGGGCTAAAGAGGGCGAAGAGGGTCGCAAAAAAATCACCCAAATCACTCGTTATGGTACTGTCGGACTTGGTTTTATTCAGGCAATTGGTATGGCATTTGGTCTTAAGGTAGCCATCATTAACCCTAGTTTTGGTAACATTTTAATTATTGCGCTTACACTTACTGCGGGAACAACTTTTCTTATGTGGTTAGGTGAGCAAATTACCGAAAAAGGTATTGGTAACGGCATTTCGTTGATCATCTTTGCTGGTATCGTATCTAGATTGCCAGATGGCATCTTTACCATTTACGAGTATGTAAAAGCAGGAACAATTAATATTTTCAATGTTTTCTTGTTTCTCATCATTGCAGTGGCCATGATTGTGTTTGTTATTATGATACAGCAAGGCCAGCGCAGAATTCCTGTACAGTACGCTAAACGAGTAGTTGGCCGAAAAATGTATGGTGGCAACTCTACTCACATTCCGCTTAAAGTTAATCAAGCGGGTGTTATTCCAATTATCTTTGCGTCATCTGTGCTGATGTTCCCGGTAACCATTGCCCAGTTTGTTGATATTGCCTGGGTAAAAACAGTGGCAGGGTGGTTTGCGTGGGGTACGCCGCTGCAGACGGCATTATATGCGCTGCTCATCATTTTTTTCACGTATTTCTATACTGCGGTTACTATGAACATATCAGATATGGCAGATAATATGAAAAAACACGGCGGGTTTATTCCTGGTATCAGACCGGGTAAACCTACCGCCGATTATTTAGACCGGGTTATGACCAGAATTACCCTGGCTGGATCAATCTTCCTGGCCATAATTGCCATACTGCCGAATTTCGTTGGTGCAGTAACTAATCTCCAAGGAGTTTACTTTGGGGGTACTGCCCTGCTGATCGTAGTAGGCGTGGCTCTGGATACCATGAAGCAAGTAGAGGCGCTGGTACTAATGCGTCATTACCAAGGCTTTATGAAGTAGGAGGTAGTGGTCATGTTTATTCTTTTAATGGGACCTCCTGGTGCCGGTAAAGGCACACAGGCGGCACAGTTGGTTGAAAATTTCAAAATTCCGCATATCTCGACAGGTGATATGTTTCGGGCCGCTGTAAAAGAAGGCACTGAACTTGGCAAACAGGCGAAAGCTTGCATGGATGCCGGGCACTTGGTGCCTGACAGCGTAACCATTGGCATTGTTAAAGAGCGTTTAGCTAAAGACGATTGCCAAAAGGGGTTTATCCTTGATGGCTTTCCCCGTACTATTGCTCAGGCAGAAGCCTTGGATCGCACATTGGCCGAACTTACCATCAAACTTGACAGGGTTGTCAATATTACGGCACCAGGTTCTGAACTCGTTGGCCGTATGACTGGCCGCCGAATTTGTAAAGGATGTGGCGCTACCTATCATGTAGTGTTTAACGCTCCGAAACAAAACGGTATTTGTGATAAATGTAGTGGTGAGCTGTACCAGCGGGATGATGACCAGGAAAAAACAGTCATTAACCGTTTGTCAGTATATCAAGTCCAAACTCAGCCGCTAATCGAATACTATCAAGACAAAGGATTGTATACCGAAATTAATGGTTTGCAGCCCATCAAAACTGTTTTGAAAGATATAGTAGATAGCCTGAGAGGCGGTCAAGTATGATAATCTTAAAGTCACAAAGGGAACTAAATTACCTGCGTGATGCTGGGCGAATCGTGGCTGAAGCGCTTAACGAAGTTAAAAAAGCGGTTAAACCTGACGTCACAACCCTGGAAATTGATAGGATTGCCGAACAGTATATCAAAAGCAAAGGTGCAGTACCGACCTTTAAGGGTTATAATGGCTTTCCGGGTAATATCTGTGCATCGGTTAATGAAGAGGTAGTACATGGCATTCCTGGATTAAAAAGGTTAAAAAATGGGGATAATATAAGTATTGATCTTGGTGCCACAATAAATGGTTATGTCGGCGATGCCGCCATTACTGTGCCTGTAGGCCAAGTAGATGCTGAAATGAAAAAGCTTATTGAAGTTACCGAACAGTCGCTCTATAAAGGGATCGAAAAAGCCTTAGTAGGGAATCGGTTAAGTGATATCTCCCATGAAATTCAAACCTATGCCGAAGGATATGGTTATGGTGTGGTGCGCGATTATGTTGGGCACGGCATTGGCAGGAATATGCACGAAGATCCGCAAATACCTAACTATGGGCTTCCTGGACGCGGGCCGCGATTAAAATCTGGTATGACATTAGCAATAGAGCCTATGATTAATGCCGGGACGCATGAGGTTAAGACTCTGGGCAATAACTGGACAGTAGTGACTGTTGACGGCAAGTCGTCAGCCCATTTTGAACACACCATTGCGATTACGCCTGATGGTCCGGAAATATTAACAAAACTATAGGAGGAGACGGCTTGTGCCAGAGGGAAATTATAACCCAGGAACTATTGTGATTTCAGCAACCGGACGGGATACTGGTCACGCATATCTAGTACTTGGGTGGTATAAGCCGCAAACTCTTTTGGTAGCTGACGGACGCAGACGTAGAGTCAGCAATCCTAAAAAAAGAATGTTAAGCATGTTAAAAGGCTTAACTCTATTGCTAACAAGGTGACGGATGCTTTAGCGGGGGGTTTACCAATCACCGATGAAGATATTCGTCAGGACCTCGCCCACATTGAGGCGACCAGATAAGCTGTTAAAAGCGGACGAGGAGGGGATAAGCTCATATGTCCAAACAAGATGTAATTGAAGTGGAAGGTACGGTCGTTGAGGCGCTGCCTAATGCTATGTTCCAGGTAAAATTGGAAAATGGTCATATTGTGCTGGCGCATGTATCAGGGAAAATTCGGATGAATTTTATTCGAATTTTGCCAGGCGATAAAGTTACTATTGAACTTACACCGTATGATTTAAAACGCGGCCGTATTACCTATAGGTTTAAATAGCTTGTGTTCGTGGGTTCGTAAGTTCGTTAGTCAAGTCGATGAGCGAACACGGACTGGCGAGCGGCGGACGCACTAAAGGGAGGTTTAATTATGAAAGTAAGGCCATCGGTTAAGCCTATATGTGAAAAATGCAAAATCATCAAACGGCATGGCAGAGTAATGGTGATTTGCGAGAATCCTAAACATAAACAAAAACAAGGTTAAAAGAAGGGGGTGGATTAAAACATGGCACGTATTGCCGGTGTAGACTTACCGCGTGACAAACGCATTGAAATTGCCTTAACATATATTTTTGGTATTGGCTTAACATTATCAAAACAAATTCTGGCTAATACCGGAATCAATCCTGATACCCGGACCCGGGATCTAACTGAAGAAGAAGTTGCCAAACTGCGTGAAAACATTGATAAAAACTATCGCGTAGAAGGCGATCTTCGCCGGGAAGAAGCATTAAACATTAAGCGGCTCATTGAGATCGGCTCTTATCGTGGCAAGCGGCATCGCATGGGTCTTCCTGTACGCGGTCAACGTACTAAGACCAATGCCCGTACTCGCAAAGGCCCAAAAAGAACTGTCGGCGCTAAGAAGAAGAAGTAAGGGAGGGAATAACCTTTGGCTCAAAAAAAAGTTGTCAGAACAAAACGTAAAGAACGTAAAAATATAGAACATGGTGTTGCTCATATCCGTTCGACTTTCAACAACACCATCATTACCATCACTGATACCAGAGGCAATGCCATTTCCTGGGCAAGCGCCGGTGGACTGGGCTTTAGAGGCTCACGGAAAAGTACCCCATTTGCTGCTCAAATGGCTGCTGAAACCGCTGCCAAAGCTGCCATGGAACATGGCCTTAAACAAATCGAAGTATTTGTAAAAGGTCCTGGTGCCGGCCGAGAAGCCGCCATCCGTTCACTCCAGGCTGCAGGCCTTGAAGTTAATGCGATTAAAGACGTAACACCCATTCCGCACAATGGATGCCGTCCGCCAAAAAGAAGAAGAGTTTAGGGAATTGGGAGGTGTTTGGTAAGAATGGCAAAATATACAGGTCCTGTTTGCAGATTATGCCGCCGCGAGGGTTCAAAACTGTATCTCAAAGGCGACAGATGCTATAGCGATAAATGCGCCTTCACTGTGCGCAGCTTTGCTCCCGGCCAGCATGGTGCCGGTCAAACCCGTAAAAAAGTTTCTGAGTATGGTATTCAGCTCCGGGAAAAACAAAAAACCCGCCGCATCTACGGCGTACTTGAGCGTCAATTCCGGAATTACTTTGAAAAAGCGGAACGCCAAAAAGGCATTACCGGCGAAAATCTGTTGGTTATGTTGGAAAGAAGACTTGACAATGTTGTTTTTCGCATGGGAATGGCTGAAAGCCGCAACCAAGCAAGACAATTGGTACGTCATGGCTTGTTTAATGTAAACGGCCGCCGAGTAAATATACCATCCTTTCTGGTAAAAGCCGGTGATGTTGTCGCCGTCCAGGAAACAAGCAAAGAATCACCTATTATGAAAAAAATCGCCGAATCGCTTGGGTCTAAGCAAGTTCCAGCCTGGATCGAACTTACGGCTGCCGATATGAGCGGTAAAGTTATGCGCTACCCCACCCGGGAGGAAATTGATATTCCTATCCAGGAACATCTCATCGTAGAGTTGTATTCAAGATAAGCTGCCCTCAACCGTGGCGATGGCGTAATGTAAGAGTTTGGCCAAATGAGGAGGGTTTTTCCGGATGATTGAAATCGAAAAACCGAAGATCGAAATAGTAGAAATAAGTGAAGACAGCCGTTATGGCAAATTTGTATGGGAACCGCTTGACAGGGGCTTTGGCATTACGCTGGGCAACAGTTTACGGCGGGTGCTCTTATCATCCTTACCAGGTGGAGCTGTAACCTCAGTGAAAATTGATGGTGTGCTGCATGAATTCGCTACTATTCCTGGTGTTCGGGAGGACGTCACCGACATTATTCTAAACCTAAAAGAACTGTGTCTTAAAATGCATAGTGACGAGCCTAAAGTTTTGCTTGTTGAAGCGTTTGAAGAAGGCGAAGTCACCGCAGGCGATATAAAGGCCGATGCCGATATTGATATTTTAAACCCGGAACTGCATCTGGCGACAGTAGGTGCCGGTGGTCAGCTCCGGATGGAAATCATGATCGAAAAAGGCAAAGGGTATATACCGGCTGACAAAAACAAAAAACCCGACCATGTAATCGGGATTATTCCTATTGACTCCATCTTCTCACCTATTGTACGCGTCAATTATAACGTTACCGATACGCGTGTTGGTAACGTAACTAATTATGACAAACTGACATTAGAAGTATGGACTGACGGCAGTATGCGTCCTGAAGAAGCGGTTAGCAAAGCTGCTGGAATTATGGTGTCGCACCTGAAATTGTTTCAAAATATTGCCGGAGAACCTCCAGAAGAAGATGAGGATCAGGATTTAGTGTCTGAAGAACCTGCAGAGGGTAAAAACAGGACAATGGAAATGACCATTGAAGACCTGGATCTCTCAGTACGTTCTTACAACTGTTTGAAACGGGCCGGAATCAACACAGTGGCTGAGCTTGTGCAAAAAAGTGAAGATGATATGATGAAAGTTCGCAATTTGGGACGCAAGTCACTGGAAGAAGTTAAGAAGAAAATAATTGAAATGGGTCTGGCACTCGCAGAACAAGAAGAGTAAAGGGGGGGAAGAGTTGTGGCCTACAGAAAGTTAGGACGGGACACTAGTGCGCGTAAAGCATTATTTCGCAGCATGTTAACTTCCTTCTTTGCATATGAGCGTATTGAGACAACGGAAGCTAAGGCGAAAGAAATCAGCGGCCTTGCCGATAAAATGATTACTTTGGCTAAGCGGGGCGATCTGCATGCTCGCCGCCAAGTGTTATCAAGCCTCTACGACGAAGAAGTAGTTAAAAAGCTGTTTGATGTGATTGCTCCTAAATATGCCGAACGTCATGGCGGTTATACCCGGATCATGAAACTGGGACCGCGTCGGGGCGATGCTGCTCCGATGGCGATCATCGAATTAGTATAACAAGTACAGAGACAAGGCGGCCCAACGGGTCGCCTTTATTCTTACGGGGGTGCAGTAGCCTCAAATGGGAGAACTTATTAAAATTGAAAATTTGCGTCATACATACCCCGGTTACGATAACCAGGAGGTAGTTGCGCTTACTGATATTAACCTGACAATTAATCAGGGAGAATTTGTTGCTATCATTGGGACCAATGGTTCAGGGAAATCAACCTTGGCAAAGCATCTTAATGCCTTGATACTGCCGACAGGCGGCAAATGTCTTGTCAACGGTATTGATACTGCTGATGCCGATAAGGTATGGGAAATCCGGCAGCAAATAGGTATGGTGTTTCAAAATCCGGATAATCAGATTGTGGCTGCAATTGTCGAAGAGGACGTTGCCTTTGGCCCGGAAAACTTAGGCGTAGCTCCCCAGGAAATTGCCAGGCGGGTAACTGAGGCCCTGGCACTTGTCAATATGGAAGAATATCGCCATCATGGCCCCCATCTGCTCTCCGGCGGTCAGAAACAGCGAGTGGCTATTGCTGGTGTACTGGCAATGCGACCCAAGTGCCTGGTGCTTGATGAGCCGACAGCCATGCTTGATCCCCGAGGTCGTAAGGAGGTTCTAGACACCGTATGCCGGTTAAATAAGGAAGGAATCACAGTTGTCTATATTACGCACTTCATGGAAGAAGCTGTGACTGCTCATCGGGTAGTAGTAATGGAGCAAGGAAAAATTGCCATGGAGGGAACACCTACGGAAATTTTTTGTCAGGTCGAACGGCTCAAAGCTATGGGATTAGATGTTCCGGTAGCGGCAGAAATTGCTGTGTACTTGCGGAAACAAGGAATACAGCTTAGCCAAGACATAATAAGAGATGAACAATTGGTGGTGGCGTTATGTCCATAAACTTTGATAACGTTACATATACGTATATGCCGGGAACCCCCTATCAGCGAACAGCTATACAAAATATTAATCTGGTAATAAACAAAGGGGAATTTGTCGGTATAATCGGGCATACCGGTTCAGGGAAATCTACATTGGTTCAGCATATGAACGGTCTGATTGCACCAACCTCTGGTCAAGTAACCATTGATGGTATTGATCTAAAAATGAAAAGCCAGGCGGCACGGCAGGTTAGGCGCCAGGTAGGCATGGTTTTTCAATATCCTGAACATCAACTATTTGAAGAAACCATTTATCAGGATATTGCCTTCGGCCCTAAGAACCTCGGTCTACCTGAAGACCAAATAGAAACTCGCATCAGACGGGCGATGGAGTTTGTCGGGCTTGACTATGATACCTTCAAAGATCGCTCACCTTTTAATCTAAGTGGCGGACAAATGCGGCGGGTAGCTATCGCCGGAGTAATTGCCCTGGAACCGGACTATCTGGCGCTGGATGAACCGGCTGCCGGACTTGATCCTTGCGGGCGCGATGAAATTTTTGGCCAAATTGTTCAACTACATCAAAAAACTGGGATTACTGTTATCCTTGTATCCCATAACATGGAAGATATTGCGCGCTTTGCCAGCCGTGTGCTGGTTATGAATAAGGGACAGATTAGTCTTGATGGGCTACCACAGAAAATTTTCAGCAGTGGCCGTGAAAAACTTCAGGAAGCTGGAGTTGATGTGCCGCCAATTACAGCACTTATTGACAAATTTAGAGCTAAGGGTTTGGCTATTAATAATGATGTGATGACGGCTGAGGCTGCGGCTAAGGGGATCTATCAAGCTGTCAGGGGGCGGAAAAATGCTCACTGATATAACTATAGGCCAATATTTTCCGGGAAAATCACCCATCCATTTGCTTGACCCCCGTACCAAGATACTGGGCGTAATCACATATATTAGTACGATATTTTTGGCAGAGGATTATCTGGCTTACGCTATCCTTACTGCCTTTGCAGTTATGGCAGTGGCTGTGTCAGGGATTCCCATGCGAATGGTACTGCGGTCAATTAAGCCGCTGTGGATCATCATTCTATTGACAGTGGCTATTCATGTTTTTAGTACCCCGGGGACAGTACTATATAACCTGGGACCACTGACTGTGACCCAAGAGGGCAGTCGTATGGGCATATTTATGTCTTTACGGCTGGTGCTATTAATTGTGGTATCCTCACTATTAACCTTTACCACCTCACCGATTGCGCTCACTGATGGTATAGAAAGACTGCTAAATCCCTTCCGGCGATTAGGGGTGCCAGCGCACGAGCTGGCGATGATGATGACCATTGCACTGAGGTTTATTCCGACACTGCTGGAGGAAGCTGACCGGATTATGAAGGCTCAAATTGCGCGAGGCGCAGATTTTTCATCTGGCAGCATCCTGAAACGAGCCAAAAACATGGTACCTTTATTAGTGCCGTTATTTATCAGCGCCTTTCGCCGGGCTGACGAACTAGCAGTGGCGATGGAGTCCAGATGCTACCGGGGCGGCGAAAACCGTACCCGGATGAAAGAACTAAAAATGGGTGCGCCGGACATAATAGCAGCTGTGATTCTTATGGTATTGATTGCTGTATTAGTAATTGTCAGGGCATATAAACTAGTGATATGAGAAACATTAAGCTTGTCCTCGCTTATGACGGAAATGCATACCATGGGTTCCAACGCCAAGCCAATGCCATGACCATTCAGCAGCTAGTGGAAGAACGATTACAAAAAATCTTTGGGCATCCGCTTACTATAAATGGCTCGGCCCGGACTGATGCGGGGGTGCATGCCTATTATCAGGTTGTCAACTTTTTCACTCAAGGCACAATACCGGCAGAACGTATCCCACTGGCGGCCAGGGGCTTATTGCCTGATGATATTGTTGTTGTTGCGGCCGCAGAAGAGACTGCCGAATTTCATGCCCGTTGTTCCGCAAAAAGTAAGATTTACCGCTACCGGCTAGTAAATACGCGGATAGCTAACCCATTTGAGCGTAATTATGCCTGGCATTTTCCGTTACCGCTTGACGTATCCTTAATGCATGAAGCTGCGCAAGCTGTTGTGGGTACCCATGATTTTTCAGCTTTTCGGGCTACAGGGGGAGCACCTGTAAGCCCGGTGCGCACCATAATGGCTGCTCATTGCCGCAGTACAGGTAACTCTTTGATTGAATTTGAATTCTGGGGTACAGGTTTCCTCTACCATATGGTACGTAACTTAGTGGGAACCCTTGTCAAAGTCGGTCAGTGTCGTTTAACTCCGGCTGAATTTGCGTCAATATTGCAAGGACGTGACCGCCATGCTGCAGGGATCACTGCGCCTGCGCAAGGCTTGTATTTGATGGATGTTAAATACTAAGTTATATAAAATAATTTTTCAGTGGCAAGGGATAACGCTTGACATTAGTTAACTAATTTATTACAATAGCTTTATGAGAATTTTGCCATGACTTCCATTAGCCCCGGAATTCAAGGTTGATCATCATAGCTTGTTTTTCGATATTATAGTCCTTTAGCTTTCTCGAGGAGGATAGACAATGAAAACTTTTATGGCAAACCCGGCCAACATCGAGCGCAAGTGGTATGTTGTCGATGCTGAGGGTCAAACCCTTGGTCGCTTGGCCGTTGAAGTCGCGAAAGTTCTTCGCGGCAAAAATAAACCAATTTTTACTCCACATGTTGATACCGGCGACCATGTAATTGTGGTTAATGCTGAAAAAATTGTATTAACTGGCAAGAAACTGGAGCAAAAAACCTATTTCCGTCATTCCGGTTACCCGGGTGGCACAACTTTCACTACTGCTGGCAAAATGTTAGCAACCAAACCTGAGCGTGTTATTGAAGCGGCTGTTAAAGGCATGTTACCCAAAAACACCCTTGGTCGTGAAATGTATCGTAAACTTAATGTTTACGCAGGTCCGAATCATCCACACGCCGCGCAACAGCCGGAAGTGTTGGAACTTAATATTAAGTAAAACCGGAAAGGAGGAACATATATATGGCATTGGTTACTTACTACGGCACAGGTCGCAGAAAAACCTCGGTTGCCAGAGTTCGTCTGGTTCCGGGAGAAGGCAAGATCATCGTAAATACACGTCCTCTAGACGAATATTTTGGTTTGAAAACTCTTGAGCTTATCGTTACTCAGCCGCTTAACATTACTGATACTGTTGGTAAATATGATGTTTTGGCTAAGGTTGAGGGGGGCGGTGTATCCGGTCAAGCTGGCGCAGTTCGTCACGGCATCGCTCGTGCACTGTTAAAGGTTGATGGTGAATTCCGTCTACCACTGAAAAAAGCAGGTCTCTTAACTCGTGATCCACGCGAAAAAGAGCGTCGTAAATACGGCCTCAAAAAAGCGCGTAAAGCTTCTCAGTTCTCCAAACGTTAATATTGGAAAAAATGAAATCCCTACAAACTCAGTGTTTGTAGGGATTTTTGCGTGTGTCCAGCATGGGCGCTTGCCTAGTCGATGAAAGTCTGATACGGGGGTTGATAGTGCCAACCGTTAGCCTAAGACAATGGTGTCCATCGTGAGGTTCTTTAGCCTAATAAAATGGGTAACTTCTTTATTTTAAGCTAAGAAAGTATATGATTTTGGGGAGATTCCTAAGGCTATCCTTTTTATATTGTCTGTGTTCTTTTGGAGCAAAAATGTTTCTTAGAGCATATTTTACAACGTAACATAATATCTAACTAATTTAGGAGGAAGAAATTATGAGTAAAAATAATGAGGATGATAGTTTTGGGGGAAATGATAGTGTGTGCGATAGAAAGCACTATTGCGAATGCGAAACAGAAGAAAATAATAATTTCGCAAACGCAATAAAAAGCTGTCTTAAACCCACTAATCCATGTGGCTGCCCACCAGGTACATGTACCTGTCCAGCAGGTTCGTGTACCTGTCCAGCAGGTTCGTGTACCTGTCCAGCAGGTTCGTGTACCTGCCCAGCAGGTTCGTGTACCTGCCCAGCGGGTTCGTGTACCTGTCCAACAGGTTCATGCACTTGCCCCGTTGGTTCGTGTACCTGTCCTGAGGGGACATGTCCGCAGACTGTAGAGTTAGTTCAAAACCCCAGTTTCGAAATTGCTTGTGTTGATCCAACTGTATGTGATGTTTTCGACTCCTGGACAGGAGCAAATATCACGAGTGATAATGAATCATTAACTGGTAACGTAGCAGCTTTGCTTGGAGATGCAACCAATGCTGTTGCTACCTTAGAGCAAACTATTTGCGGTATTACTCCAGGTTGCCCTTATAAATTTAGTTTTTCTGTAAATGCCCAGAATTTAAGTGGTAATGCACAATTTTTAGCCGAAGTTTTTTGGCAGCCGAGCAATTCCCCAGCTATTGATCCTACAGTTAATCCGATAGTTATAGACGAGCGATTTTCTGGCAATAATTATGTCTTTATAAAGCGGATAACTAGTATAGCGCCGGCGGGCACAACCTGTGCCAGGATAGTATTTACCAAACATGGTGACAGAAGTACAGGCACTGTTTTGGTAGATGATGTTTCTTTCAGTGGATAAATTATTGGTAATGTGGCTTGGAACTATATTTTTGTTTGTCTAACAAAGATATAATAAAACCTTCGTTACTATGTCAATATAAAAGATTCTGGATTAGTAACTTAGCTGAAATGAGTTTACTGTGGGTAAAATATAGGACAATAAAAAATAGCGCCACCTGTACCAAGCGGCGCTTAAGGGAGAGGACGAAATCATGTTTAGTATAACCAAGCGCCAGGAGGCTATACTGCTTGGCGTTATTTTATTATAATGTTCCTGGAGCAAACCCATCCTGTATAGCATAGTATGTAATGTCCCTAATACGTAATGAAGGAGGCATGCTTTATGGGATTTGGTAATTTCGGAGGAGGCCGTGATAGTAGCTGTTTTATAATCATCATTATAATACTTTTACTATTTTTCTGCTTCAATGATGACTGCAGCACGGTTTGCTAACATAGTTTCTTTACACCACAAAACAAATGTTTTAAAATAGCAACAGTAAAAACCCCGTAAAAACAATTTACGGGGTTTTTACTAATTTCGGATCAAGAGAGACGCCCAAAGTTACATTTTTAATCAGTAAGGCCCGGCCATTAGCCGGTTACTGATTATTTTGCTAACAAGATGGGTGTAAGTTTGGCTTCTTGGGCTTGTGCCGGGCCAATATAGCTGTTGCGGGACATAGCGGCAAGTACTACGGCTTGTCGCTGTTTGGCAGCTGCAAAATCGACATAGGGAGAGGTGAGCGAGGGGGCATTAGGTAAACCGGCTATCATGGCACATTCGGCCAAATTAAGATGAAAAGGCGGTTTGCCAAAATAAATGGTGGAAGCTTCCCCAATCCCATAAGCCCCAGAGCCAAAATAGATGGTATTCAAATACATTTCCAGAATGTCTTCTTTCGAATAGCGGAACTCAATATCAATGGCGAGGACAAATTCCTCAACTTTTCGGCCAAGCGTCCGTTCCTGGGAGAGAAATAGGTTTTTGACTAATTGCTGGGTAATGGTACTGCCGCCTTCAATATAAGAGCCTGTTTGTACATTAACTAAGGTGGCCCGTAAAATACCCTCAATATCAAACCCTGCATGGTGATAAAAGCGACTGTCTTCGACGGCGATGATCGCCTGCTGCAAGGCCAGGGGCGTATCAGACAGCCGGACATAACTTTTTTTATCCAACTTAGCATCAATGGCGCTTTTAAGAAAAATTACCCGCCGTACCCGCTCCCAGGTTCCGGAAATGCTAGACAATGTATTAGCTGCAGCAGGTGCTGCTGTTGGCAGTGGGTTGATTTTGGCTATCGATGAACGCAATACGGACCCCCCGCCTGCCCATAAAAACGCACCAAGAAATACAATAACTAACAAGGTCAGAAGGCGACTTATTTTTATACGCCTGGTTTTCATGTAGATCACCTCTACTATTGCAAACTTCTTCATTCTCTATTTTAGCATTTAATTGCCGAATAGAGAATACAGTGTAAGTAGCAATGGCAACAGGAAAAAAGGTGGGATAGTATGCGGGTACTGGCGGTAAGACGGCATAGAGTAGTAAGAGTAGTCGTATTTAGTATAGCGGTGGTGGTATTAAACCTCCTGACGTTACGTTATCTTGTGCAGGCAGATATTGAGAATGCCGATTTGGCAGTGCTTAGTGGTAAAACCATCGCGATTGACGCCGGACATGGTGGGATTGACGATGGGGCAAAATGGAATGGACTGGATGAGAAAAATATAAATTTAGCGATTGCAGTCAAAGTAGCCGCAGCCCTGGCAGCCAATGGAGCTACAACTGTGCTTACTCGTGAGGAAGATGTCGATTATTATACCAAAGGTAAAGGCGGGAAACGCAATGATCTGTTAAAGCGGGCAGAAATTATTGAAAAATCAGGAGCAGACCTTTATCTTAGTATTCATTGCAATGCGATTAAAGGGGCTAATTGGTCAGGGGCTCAGGTGTTTTATAATCCTAATAAGGAGGAAAATAAGCAGTTAGCCGAAATTATCCAGCAAGCATTAAAAAATTTTCCCCCTGGTAATAGACGCCAAGTCAAGCAGGATTCTGACATTATTTTATTGAAATCTGTAACTGTATCAGGTGTGCTCATTGAAGCTGGTTTTATTAGCAACCCTGCTGAGGCTACGCAGCTTAACAGTGAAGCTTATCAACAAAAACTGGCTGAAGCCATTACGAAAGCGTTGGCGTATCATTTTAGCCACAATGTGGAACGATAAAAAGCACCACGCACCACTAGCTGGAGGGAGCGATTTTATGGATAATTTGGTTGGCTGTGCGCTCATGCCACATCCCCCGATCATGATTCCGGAAGTAGGAAACCAGGAACTCGAAAATATTAAGAGTACAGTTGAAGCCGCAAGACAAGTGTCAGAAATGCTAAAAGACGAAAATCCCCAAACTGTTGTTATTATTACACCACATGGTCCGGTATTTGAAGATGCTGTGGCTATTAGTATTCACCCCCGCCTGAGGGGGAGTATGGCCCAGTTTGGTGCTCCGGATGTAACTCTAGGTTTCGAGACCGATAATCTACTAATAAAAAATATAATTCGCAATTGTCAGCGACTCGGTATTAATCTAACTGAACTGACCGATGATGTTGCCAAAAATTATCGAATACCACTACAACTTGATCATGGAGCCTTTGTCCCGCTCTACTACCTAGTTAAAGCAGGGTTCAAAGGGCAAATTGTGCATCTATCTGTAGGTATGCTGGCTTATGAGGAAATGTATACCTTTGGCAAAGCCGTGCAGGCGGCTATCAGTCATGTGGGTAAGCGGGTAGCGGTAATTGCCTCAGGTGACTTGTCACACCGTCTGACACCAGACGCTCCTGCCGGTTATAGCCCGAAAGGCGCCGAGTTTGACCGGCAGCTAGTTACTGCTCTTACCAATATTGATGTTAAGTCTTTACTCAATATGGATAAAAATTTGATTGAAGAAGCCGGACAATGCGGTCTCAGGTCAGTGTTTTTTCTTATGGGCGTTATGGGGGGACTGGATGCCGAAGTGGTGACAACTTCATATGAAGGCCCCTTTGGTGTTGGGTATGCGGTTATTGCTTATAAAATAAAGGGTAAGAAGTAGGAGGCACTACGATGGATAAACAAAGTGAGCCGGTAAAACTTGCCAGGGAAAGTCTTACCTATTACCTGGAACATGGCCGGCTTATGGATAAGCCAGTCGGACTCCCCGAGAATTTACTGGGGAAGGCGGGGGTTTTCGTATCATTTAAAAAAGAAGGCCAATTGCGTGGCTGCATTGGTACCTTTGAGTCTACTCAGCCGAGTATTGCCGAAGAAATTATTCAGAATGCCGTTAGCGCTGGGACTGAAGATCCTCGCTTTAGCCCAATTAAGCTAAACGAACTGGCAGATTTGGAAATTTCGGTCGATGTATTGGAAACACCGGAGCAAATTGATAGCATTGATGACCTTGAACCTAAAACCTACGGGGTAATTGTTCGTAACGGACGCCGTTCCGGCTTGCTTTTGCCTAATCTCGAAGGTGTGGATACTGTCACTGAACAGGTAAGTATTGCTATGCAAAAAGCAGGTATTCAGGCGGGAAAAGAGATTGATTTATACCGTTTTACCGTAACTCGATATAAATAGCTACAGTAGGTGAATAAAAGTGCGTGAGGCACTCCATTATGAGCAGCAGGGACAAGCCGTTGCCTGCAAATTATGTCCAAAAAACTGCATTATTACCGAGGGGCAGACAGGGTTTTGCCGGGTACGCCGGAACACGGGCGGCAAACTATACAATATAAATTATGCGCAAGCTACTGCCCAAGCACTTGACCCTATCGAAAAGAAGCCACTCTATCATTTTCACCCTGGCAGCACCATCCTGTCACTTGGCACTTGGGGTTGTAACTTTGCTTGTCAATTTTGCCAAAACTGGCACATTGCCCAGGCGCAGCCGCAATTTACCTTACTTGAGCCGCAGGCAGCAGCAGCACTGGCCAGTCAGCTTGCCAGCCAGGGTAATATCGGCATTGCCTACACCTATTCTGAGCCCAGTGTGTGGTATGAATATATCTTAGATACAGCACGGTTAGTACAAGCAGCTGGACTTAGCAATATATTGATTTCCAATGGGTTTATTAATGAACAACCCTTACAGGAACTGCTGCCCTACATTGCGGCTATGAATATTGACGTTAAAGCCTTTACCAATGAGTTTTACCAAAAGGTGTGTGCCGGAGACCTTACTCATGTCAAACGCACCGTAGAACAGGCGGCTCGGCAGTGCCATGTCGAGATTACCACTTTAATCATACCCGGGCTTAATGATTCTGTAGAGGAAATTGCCAGCTTGGCTAAATGGTTGTCAGGCATTAATGCAGATATACCATTACACCTTTCCCGCTACTTTCCTAACCATAAAATGGAGCTGCCGCCGACTTCGGTAGGGACCTTGGAGGCAGTGGCGTCGGCGGCGCGTGAGTATCTTAACTATGTATATCTAGGCAATGTCGGTGGCAATGGTACGAATACCTTTTGCCCACAATGTGGCTACAAGGTAATTGACCGTCTCAGTGGTTACAGCCGTCTAAGTGAGCCGGAGAAAAAATGCCCTCAGTGTGGGCACAGTATACCAATTATGGGGGAAATTCGGTTGTCGGACAGAGGCTGATGTGAAAAACAACAGCCTCTATTTTCTTTTGTACTTATACTATTGATCGGCAGGACTACATAGTTATTCGGCAGCAAGAATTTTGCAGACATTTACAAAATTTAATGTATACATGAAACAAAAATACTTGCATTATTATTCATGACTAATGTATAATATTACAAAAGGAGTGAGGACTATGAAAATAAGTATTGTCGGAGCTACCGGCTATGCCGGTGCCGAATTACTGCGTTTACTGGCATCCCATCAGGTTGCCGAAGTAAAATATATTACTTCAGAAAGTCAGCCGGGAACGGCCATTGCAGATATATACCCTCATCTTACACGATTTTATCCGCAGACACTAACAAGTTTGGTCGATTTGGAGAAACTTGCCGCTGAGAGTGACGTCATTTTTATCGGTTTGCCTCATGGTCATGCTATGGAGGTAGGACGTAAGGCAACGGCCATCAATCCTACCATTAAAATTATTGATCTGGGTGCTGATTATCGGTTTAAAAACCATGATGTGTATGAGGAGTGGTACAAAGTGCCGCATACGCACCGCGAGGCTAAGACTGTTTATGGCCTGACTGAGCTAAACCGCAACCAAGTGCGTGAGGCCAGCATTGTCGGTAATCCTGGCTGCTATACAACGGCCAGCATCCTGGCTCTGGCACCGTTGGTGAAAAACAAGCTGGTTGATGTGACAACTATTATCATTGATGCCAAGTCTGGCGTAACTGGTGCCGGGCGTGGTCTAAACCTGGGTTCGCATTTTAGTGAAGTATTTGAGAGTGTCAAGGCCTATAATGTGGGGGGCCACCGCCACACGCCGGAAATCGAGGAAGTCCTCGGTGGATTGGCTGGAGAAGAGCTGACAATTAACTTTACGCCTCATCTTATTCCTATGCCCAGAGGAATACTCAGTACCTGCTATGCCAATCTCAAAGCAGGGGTAACTCCGGAAATGGTTGATGAGGCCTATACCTCACAGTATGGCAACGAATATTTTGTCCGATTGTTAGGCCGGGGCGGCTATCCAGTGACCAAGAATACACGCAGCAGCAATTTCTGCGATTTGGGTTGGCATATTGATAAGCGAACCAAGCGGGTAATTGCCATTTCCGCCATTGATAATCTGGTCAAGGGCGCTGCTGGTCAGGCAATACAGAATATGAACGTTATGTTTAATATAGATGAGAAGATAGGGCTAGATAATGCCCCTGTTTACCCATAGGAGGAAACAAATGTTAACGAAAATCACGGGTGGCATTACGGCACCGCAGGGATTTAAGGCTGCTGGCGTGCATGCCGGTATAAAAAAGAATGGTATAGAAGATATTGGCATTATTTATAGCACTGTTCCCACAGCAGTAGCCGCTAAGTTTACTACCAACAAAATGGCTGCTGCTCCTGTGCTTGTTTCACGGGAGGCTGTAAGCCAAGGCAAGGTACGCGCCATTGTTGTTAATTCTGGTTGTGCCAATGCCTGTACTGGCGATCAAGGGCTTACCGATGCCCGGACAATGGCTCACAAGACAGCCGAGATGCTTAATTTAAATGATTGTGAAGTGTTAGTGGCCTCTACCGGTGTAATCGGTGTTCCATTGCCGATGGATAAAATAACAGCAGGCATTAGCCAAGCGGCAGCGGTGTTATCTGAGAATGGGTCTGAAGCGATGCTGTCTGCTATTATGACAACAGACACTTTCCCTAAATCCTGTGCCTATGAGTTTACGCTTGGCGGCAAACCTTGTAAAATTGCCGGGATTGCCAAAGGTGCAGGTATGATTCACCCTAATATGGCAACAATGCTCTCCTTTATAACCACCGATGTTGCCATTGCGCCTGATTTACTCAATCAAGCGCTTAGTCAAGCCGTTGAACTCTCCTATAATATGATTTCTGTTGATGGTGATACCAGTACTAATGATACAGTAGCTGTCCTGGCTAATGGCCAGGCAGGCAACAAACTCATTGCTGCTGCCGGCAGTCAGGATTATCAGGAGTTTTATTTCGCATTAAAAACAGTATGCACTGAATTAGCGCAGCTTGTTGTTCGTGACGGGGAAGGGGCAACCAAATTTTTAGAGATTAACGTTACTGGTGCAGCACACTTTGCTGATGCTAAGTGCGCTGCGATGGCCATCGCCAAATCACCGCTTGTAAAGACGGCATTCTTTGGTCAGGACCCCAATTGGGGCCGCATTTTATGTGCTGTTGGCTATTCTGGCGCTAAAACGCAGCTTGAAAAGACTTCACTGGCAATTGGCGATTTAACCATTGTTGTAGATGGCCAGGGAGTTGCAGGTCTTGAAACTGCTAAGCTTAAAGAGATTATGGCTGCCAAAGATATTGCCATAACGGTAAACTTAGGTCAGGGTGAAGCAGCGGCTACTGTTTGGACCTGCGATTTTTCCTATGAATATGTCAAAATTAATGGGGAATATACAACCTGATAGTTTAGATTCAAATGGGGAAAGGAATGATTCTATGATAAACTCGGTAGAAAAAGCGTCTGTGCTTATTGAAGCCTTACCATACCTGCAACGATTCTCAGGCAACACAGTTGTCATCAAATATGGCGGTAATGCCATGCTTAATGATGAACTCAAAAAAAATGTGATTCAGGATATTATTTTCCTTAAATATGCGGGGATTCGCCCAGTTGTTGTTCACGGCGGCGGTCCGGAGATTACCGGTATGCTCAAGAAACTGGGTAAAGAGTCAAACTTTGTTAGCGGACTCAGAGTAACTGACGCTGAAACGGTAGCTATCGCGGAAATGGTGCTTGTCGGCAAAATTAACAGTGAAATCGTAAAGTTACTAAACTTCCTTGGAGCCAAAGCTGTCGGTTTAAGCGGCAAAGATGCCGACTTAATTATTGCCGCCAAACATTTGGCTAAAGTACGTGAGAATGGTCAAGTCAAAGAAGTGGATATCGGTTTTGTCGGCGATGTGCTCAAACTAAACACCGGTATTGTTGAGAGCCTTTTGGACCAAGGCTATATCCCCGTTATATCGCCTATTGGTGTTGGTAAAGACGGTGCTACCTACAATATTAACGCTGATTACGTGGCTGGGGAATTGGCTGCGGCATTAGGGGCCGAGAAACTGGCGCTTATTACTGACGTGGAAGGCATTTACCGGGACTGCAAGGATAAGAGCACCTTTGTTTCTACCTTATCGCTGGCAGAAGCTCAGGAAATGATCAAAACAGGCGGTATCGACGGCGGCATGATTCCCAAAGTTGAGGCTTGTGTAAAAGCATTAGCTGCCGGAGTAGCCAAAACGCATATTATTGATGGCCGTAACCCCCACTCGTTACTCTTGGAGATTTTTACCACTGAGGGTATTGGTACCGAAGTAGTCAAATACAGGAGGTACATCAATGGATAAACAGACAATAGTGGACATTGATCAAGATAATTATTTGCAGGTATTTTCCCGCTATAACCTTGTTCTTAGCTATGGTGACGGACCGTATGTTTATGATAATGAAGGAAAAAAATATATAGATTTTCTTGGCGGCATCGCTGTCAATGTCCTTGGCCATGCTCATCCGGCACTTGTAAAAGCAGTGTCTGAGCAAGCCGGCAAAATGATTCATTGTTCCAACCTGTATTACACCGAAGTGCAAGCCATACTTGCCAAGAAACTTGCGGCATTAAGCGGTCTTGACAGAGTATTTGTCGGCAATAGTGGTGCTGAGGCCAATGAAGGAGCTATCAAGCTGGCCCGGAAATACGGCAAAACGATTGCTGCCGACAAAGTTGAAATCATTACCGCCGATCATTCCTTCCATGGGAGGACGCTGGCTACCCTGACCGCGACCGGCCAGCCCAAATACCAGAAAGGCTATGAGCCGCTGCCGGGTGGTTTTACCTATGTTCCATTTAATGATATTGCAGCGCTAGAGGCAATTATGTCCGCTAAGACTTGCGCCGTAATGCTTGAACCCATCCAGGGAGAAGGCGGCGTAAATATTCCTGACAAGGATTATCTGATAAAGGTCCGGCAGTTGTGCGACCAATACGGGGCACTTTTAATCCTCGATGAGATTCAGACAGGTATGGGACGGACAGGAAAAATGTTTGCCTATGAACTCTTTGGCATCCAACCAGATATTGTGACGTTAGCCAAGGGATTAGCGGGCGGTGTACCGATCGGTGCTTTTATTACCACTAATAAGATAGCAATAGCCTTTACTGCTGGCGACCATGGCAGTACTTTCGGCGGCAATCCGCTCGCCTGTGCGGCAGCCAATGCTGTGCTTACTGTCATCGAAGAAGAAAAGTTACTAGAAAATGCTCAGACAATAGGCGATTATCTTGTAGATAAACTCAATGCTCTTAAAAGCAAATATCCGGCATTGATTACCGAGGTGAGGGGCAAAGGACTGATAGTTGGCGCCAAGCTTACCCTTCCGGGGCGGGATATTGTTAATAGCTGCCTAAGTCAAGGCGCTATTATAAACTGCACCGCTGGCGATATACTCCGGTTTGTACCGCCGCTTATCATAACCAAAGACCATGTTGATGAAATGATCGCCGTATTAGATAAAACGTTAGCGGCTGTATAACTTTAAACTGGGGGAGTGTTAGGAATGAGTCTTAAAGGAAAAGACTTTCTATCAATACATGATTTATCAGTTGAGGAAATCTATCAAATTCTTGATTTTACCAAAGTATTAAAAGCAAAACAAAAAGCAGGTGAACCGCATCCGCTGTTAAAAGGCAAAACACTGGGCATGATTTTTCAAAAGTCATCAACCCGTACCAGAGTTTCCTTTGAAGTTGGCATGTGGCAGCTAGGCGGAATGGCCTTGTTCCTGTCGTCCAACGATTTGCAAATCGGCCGGGGCGAACCGGTGAAAGATACTGCTCGCGTATTAGCCCGTTATTTGGACGGCATTATGATTCGGACATTTTCTCATCTGGAAGTAGAGGAATTGGCCGAGTACGCGAATATTCCAGTGATTAACGCCCTGACAGATTTACTGCATCCTTGCCAGGCAATGGCCGATATCTTTACTGCTATCGAGTACAAGGGCGATCTAAAAGGACGCAAACTGTGTTATATTGGCGACGGTAATAATATGGTCAACTCGCTGTTACATGTCTGTGCTAAAGTAGGTATGGATATCAGTGTGGCTACACCGATTAACTATGCCCCAGATGCCACCATTGTCGAACAAGCCGCCGTTGCCGCCAAACTGTCAGGCAGTAAGATAACTATTTTGGACGATCCATTTACTGCTGCAAAAGATGCTGATATCCTCTATACCGACGTCTGGGCCAGCATGGGTAAAGAAGGGGAGCAGGCTATCCGCAAACAGGCATTTGCTGGATTCCAAATTAATAACTCCATCATGCAGGTTGCCAAAAAAGACGCGATCGTCATGCACTGTCTGCCAGCCCATCGCGGTGAGGAAATCACCGATGATGTGATTGAAGGCCCGAATTCTGTGGTATTTGACGAAGCAGAAAATCGCTTGCATGTGCAGAAGGCCATCATGGCTCTATTAATGGCTGATTAGGAGGCCATTACATTAGAACTTGTTATAAACGCCCATCTGCGTTGTTGCTCCTGCGGGGGCTTGCTTACGTACGACTGTACGCCGCGCTGCGCCTCCTCGTCGCGCCTAGCATCTGGACATTTCTAACAAGTTCCGGCAGTCCGTGACTTTTTTGGGATACGGGGTGGCGGGGGTGTTGGGGATGCCGGAGTTACGGACTCGTTTCAGCGTAGCTGAAAACATTGGGGATCAAGGGGAGAGTTTGATTCACCCCTGTCCCGGTCAGTGCGAGCGTAAGCGTGGCAATCTCAATTTTTGCTACCTTTCTTGCAGGAACAAAATAGCAAATAAGCGAATAAAATATAAGTTTATAGCGTATCACTAACTTAATAATCAAGGAGGAACTACATTTTGAGTGACATTAAAAAAGTTGTGCTGGCCTATTCTGGTGGCCTGGACACTTCGGTTATTATTCCTTGGCTTAAAGAAAACTATGGCTGCGAAGTCATTGCCATGTGCGCTGACGTTGGTCAGGGCGATGAACTGGAGCCTGTACATGACAAGGCTCTCAAATCAGGTGCCAGCAAGGTCTATATTGAAGACTTAACGGCTGGTTTTGTCGAAGACTATGTATGGCCGACATTAAAAGCCGGTGCTGTATATGAAGGAAAATATCTGCTAGGTACTTCCTTTGCCCGTCCGATTATTGCCAAAGCACTTGTTGATATTGCTATTAAAGAAGGTGCAGATGCTATTTGTCATGGCGCAACCGGTAAAGGCAACGACCAGGTTCGTTTCGAGCTTACCGTCAAAGCGTTGGCTCCTCATCTCAAAATCATTGCTCCCTGGCGGATCTGGGACATCCGCTCCCGCGAAGATGCTATCGATTATGCGGAAAAACATGGTATCCCTGTACCTGTTTCCAAAGCCCGTCCCTACAGCATGGATCGCAACATCTGGCATTTAAGCCATGAAGGTGCTGATCTTGAGAACCCGGCCAATGCGCCCACAGATGATGTATACATGATTACGACTCCGCCGGAAAAAGCACCTGATAAACCGCTTTACGTCGAAGTTGGTTTTGAAAAAGGAATTCCGGTTTCCGTTGACGGAGTTAAGCTGGATGCCGTAGCCCTTTTAACTAAGCTTAATGATATTGGTGCTGCCAATGGTGTCGGTATCGCTGATATTGTAGAAAATCGCCTTGTGGGGATGAAATCCCGCGGTGTATATGAAAATCCCGGCGGCGCGATTTTATATTATGCCCATCGTGAACTGGAATATCTGACACTTGATCGGGCTACTTTGCATTATAAAGAGCAAGTAGCTATTAGATATGCAGAACTGGTTTATGATGGCATGTGGTTTGCCCCGCTTAGAGAAGCCCTGGATGCTTTTGTGGATTCTACCCAACAGACAGTCAGTGGTACTGTGCGGATGAAATTATATAAAGGCAATATCATAAGTGCTGGCGCGACATCGCCGTATTCTCTCTATAACGAAAAAATCGTAACCTTTGGCGACAGTGAAGAATTATACAATCATGGCGATGCGGAGGGTTTTATTAATCTCTTTGGCCTGCCACTCAAAGTCCGGGCCATGATGAAAGCTGAGGCTAAGAAAAACAATGAGTAAACTATGGGGCGGACGTTTCGCCAAAAGTACGGATGTAATGGTGGAGGAGTTTACCTCCTCCATTTCTTTTGATAGTCGGATGTACAGCCAGGACATTGCCGGCAGTATTGCCCATGCCACCATGCTGGCTGCCTGCGGTATAATAAGCCAGGAAGATGCTAAACTTATTATTGATGGTCTAAAAGATATACTTGCTGATATTGAAGCTGGTAATTTCAGTTTTGAGGTATCATTAGAAGATATTCATATGAATATTGAAAAACGTCTGACCGAACGTATCGGAGCGGCTGGCGGTAGGCTGCATACAGCTCGCAGCCGTAACGACCAAGTGGCACTTGATACTCATATGTATGTGCGCGGCCAGGTCGCTGAGGTTGCCAAGCTATTATTTGACTTAGAACAGGCTATTTTAGATACAGTCCACAAGTATCCTGAGGTGATCATGCCTGGTTACACCCATCTCCAGCGGGCACAGCCCATATTATTTTCCCATCATATGCTGGCTTACTTCTTTATGCTGGAACGGGATTTCCGGCGTTTGGGCGGGGTATGGGAATCTGCCGATATCATGCCACTAGGGGCAGGGGCCTTGGCCGGTACGACCTTTCCCATTGACCGGGAGCAGGTAGCGCGCGAACTCAATTTTGCCCGTGTTTATGAAAATAGTCTGGACGCTGTCAGTGATCGTGATTATATTTTGGAATTCTTGTCATTTGCGTCAATTCTGATGATGCATCTGAGTCGTCTGAGTGAAGAAATTATCCTCTGGTCGTCAACTGAATTTTCCTTTATTGAACTTGATGACGCTCACTGTACAGGCTCTAGCATTATGCCGCAAAAGAAAAACCCGGACGTTGCTGAACTAGTGCGGGGTAAAACTGGCCGGGTGTTTGGTCACCTAATGGCTATGCTGACAGTGACTAAAGGCTTGCCGCTGGCATACAACAAAGATTTGCAAGAGGATAAAGAGGGATTGTTTGATACCATTGATACCGTTAAGTTCAGTCTGACAGTCTATGCTGCGATGCTGCGCGGTATGAAGGTCAACGCGGGTGCCATGCGGCAGGCACTAAAAACTGATTTTTCCAATGCGACCGACATGGCAGATTATCTGGTAAAAAAAGGCTTGCCCTTTCGGCAAGCGCATGAAGTTGTTGGTAAATGCGTAGCCTATTGTCTAAATGAGCAAAAAACATTGACAGACTTAACACTGGAACAGTTTAAAGAATTTTCGCCCTTGTTTGCAGCCGACATTACAGATGCTATTTCAATAGAGACCTGCGTAGCGGCTCGTAACTCTCTGGGAGGAACATCGCCTACTCAGGTTGGACAAACCGTGCTTATTGCTAGGTCCGTCATGGACAAACAACAAAAACGCCTTGACATGTATACAAAAACCACTCTATAATAACTATAAATATACACCCAAGGAGGCCTGTTGACATGACAGATATTGCTGTTACACTGGCTGATAAACGCGGCACACTTCCAACAGATGACAAACTAGGGTTTGGTAAGATTTTTACTGATCATATGTTTGTAATGGACTATGCCAGTGATAAAGGCTGGCATGATGCCCGTATTATTCCTTACGGAGATTTTAACATTTCCCCGGCGGCCATGGTGTTACACTATGGTCAAGCTATTTTTGAGGGAATGAAGGCATTTCGTACCGAAGATAACCGTGTTGTAATGTACCGGCCGGTAGACCATTTGAACCGTTTTAATAATTCGGCGGATATCCTAAGCATTCCGCAGATGGATGTTGACTTAGTACATACCGCTTTGAAAAAGCTTATTGACTTGGATAAGCACTGGGTACCCAAAGCATTGGGAACTTCATTATATATTCGTCCGTTTGTTATTTCGGTTGATCCCTATGTTGGCGTAAAAGTAGCTTCTCAGTACACCTTATTTATCATCCTTTCCCCGGTTGGCGCTTACTATGCCTCTGGTTTTAAACCTGTCAAGATTAAGGTTGAAGATCATTATGTACGTGCTGTAAAAGGCGGTCTGGGCGAAGCCAAGACTGCGGCAAACTATGCAGCTAGTCTTAAGGCAGGCGAAGTAGCTAAAAAAGATGGTTACACCCAGGTACTGTGGCTTGATGCACTTGAACAAAAATACATTGAAGAAGTTGGCACAATGAACATCTTCTTTAAAATTGATGATGAGATCATTACGCCAGAACTGAATGGCAGCATCCTAAATGGTATGACCCGTCGCTCGGTGCTCGCAGTTGCTAAAGACTGGGGTATGAAAGCTACTGAGCGCCGTATTTCCATTGAGGAAGTATACGAAGCACATGCAAATGGCCGTTTGCAGGAAGTCTTTGGCTCTGGTACGGCTGCCGTCATTTCGCCGGTTGGTGAGCTTTGCTGGAAAGGAAAGAAAATCATTATCAACAATGGTGAGATCGGCGAAACCTCACATAAATTATTCGACTATATAACCAGCCTTCAACAGGGGCGTGTCGCCGATAAATTTGGCTGGGTTGAAGAAGTGACGAAATTATAAACTGATTTTACTGCATATACTAGAATAAGATTAGGCTTGTGCCACCAGGCGCAAGCCTAATTTGTATAGTATCGAATTAAGAGTTTCCGATAGCTATGCAAATTGCCATTATAATTTTTTAATAAATACCATTTTCTTAAAAGGTTTTCCTAATAGTGGGTAGAATAAAACTATAGGTTAACCTGAATTTTTATTTCTTGTTTGAGGTGTACAGCATGTTATTACAAATAAAGGGCATAATTTCTACAATTGGGTTTCTTGATATTCTTGATATTGTAATTGTTGCCTACTTTTTATATAAATTATATGTCATGATAAGAGATACCCGGGCGGTGGCGCTCTTAAAGGGCCTTGTTGTTCTGCTATTGGCTACTATGGTTAGCCGTTGGCTGGAACTCAATGTGATTAACTGGCTGCTCCAAAAGACAATGACAGTAGTATTAGTAGCCTTGCCTGTTGTTTTTCAGCCTGAACTAAGGCGGGCACTGGAGCACCTGGGACGGGGGCGCTTTTTTCAAAATAGAACCCAGCTAAATGCGGAAGAACGGGAGAATCTCTTTCAAGAACTAGCCAGGACAGTTACTGCGCTGTCAAAAAATAAAATTGGCGCGTTAATTGTGGTCGAACGGGAGACTGGATTAAATGATTATATTGAAACCGGTATCAAAGTGGATGGGTTAGTATCAAGTGAATTTTTGATTAATATTTTTATCCCGAATACACCATTGCATGACGGTGCAGTTATTGTTCGCGGCAATAGGGTGCAAGCCGCAGGTTGCCTATTACCGCTATCGGATGACAGGAGTCTGACCAAAGAATTGGGCACCAGACACCGCGCGGCTATTGGTATCAGTGAACAGACAGACGCGGTCGTCGTTGTTGTCAGCGAAGAGACTGGAATTATTTCACTGGCCCGTGGTGGACGGTTGCACAGATATATGGACGCTGAGAGTCTAAAAGAGCAGCTTGCACCGCTGTTTGTGGTGAGAAGTTCTTCTCTTAGTGATCTGTTTAGCTGGAGGCCGTCATAATGATTGACAATTATTTCAAAAAACCTGGAGAAACTAAAAATATAGTACCCAAGATATTGGCTATCATAATGGCTATTATTCTGTGGATGTATGTAATGAATGAGCAAAACCCGCCATTTGAAGCTTCCTTCATTATTCCTCTGGAGGTGCGCAATGTTGCGGCTGATTATGTGCTCTTGGACGCACCTGAGACAGTCAAGGTAAAAATTCGTGGTCCACGCAACGTGGTGGCGGGAGTACGTACCAAAGACCTTAAGGCAGTTGTTGATGTAAAGGGTCTAACTGAAGGCAGTCACAATATCGCCGTTAACGCTATTATTCCTTCTAGCCTGGAACTGGTCGAAATCAGTCCGGATAAAGTGCAACTGCGGCTTGATCCCATTATCAGTCGTCAGCTACCTATTGAGGTGCGCTTAACTGGCACTCCTGCTCCGGGTACGGTGATAGGCAAGGCAGTGCCTGCCTATGAACAGGTTACTGTTGAGGGGCCAAAAAATGTCGTAAGCACAGTGGCAAAAGTAGTAGCAATGGTGGATCTATCATCCAAAAGTAACGATATTACGGCAGATGCAGTGCTTATTCCGGTTAATCGTGCCAATAAAGAAGTAGAAGGTCTCACTGTTTATCCGGAAAAAATCAAAATAACTGTTAACCTGACAGCTGCAGTTAAGAAAAGAATGTTGGATATCAGGCCGGTTACTCAGGGTGAATTATCACCAGGCTTAGTCATTAAGAATGTTGTCACAGAGCCAAATAAAGTAGAAATAACAGAAACAGTGCCAAACAAGGGTATTGACAAGCTGGATGCTATTTATACCGAAGCAATAAATTTAACCGATATCAGCAAAGATACCGACAAAGAAGTCAAGCTTCAATTACCAGAAGGCATGACTGGCACGACAGGGACAGTCATTATGAAGATAAAAGTCGGACCACTCTAAAGGAGATAGGGATCATTGCTTAAAATCAGCAATTTTCGTGTACCGTTATCTGATGATACACCACTGGAACAATTAGCTGCCAGACGTCTTAAACTGGCGGCAGATACCGTATGTCAAGTGGCCATTGTCCGGAAGGCCGTTGATGCCCGCCGGAAGAATATGATTACTTTTGTATATACCCTGGAGGTGGAAACAGCCGTTCCCGAAGGCCAGGTCTTGGCCCGCCTATCAGGTGATAAGGATGTTATTCAGGTAACACCAATGGTTGCAGAGGATATTACCCCCGGGGGTAAGCAGCTAACAAACCGTCCAATTGTGGTAGGCGCAGGACCAGCAGGCTTATTTACGGCGTTAATGCTGGCAAAACATGGTTATAAACCGCTATTAATTGAACGCGGCCGCAGTGTTGACCAGCGAGCCAGGGATATTGCAGATTTTTGGCATACGGGTAAGCTTGATGAAAACAGTAATGTTCAATTTGGCGAAGGCGGTGCTGGTACTTTTTCTGACGGCAAGCTTACCACCCGGGTAAATGACCCGCGGATGGCGCTGGTGGTCGATTTGATGATAGCTGCTGGTGCTTCGCCGGAGATAAAATATCTCCATAAACCCCATATTGGTACAGATAAACTAAGGCAAGTTGTCAAGAATATCCGCACCCGGATTATCGAAATGGGTGGTCAAGTTGAGTTTGAAGCAAGACTAACAGCCATAGAAAATAAGGAAGGCCGTCTGACCGGTATAACCATTAATGATAACCGCTTTCTGCCGTGTGAAGCGCTGTTTCTGGCCATCGGCCATAGCGCCCGCGATACCTATCAACTGCTCTACCAGTCGAATGTTGCGATGGAAGCCAAAGCTTTTGCT
This sequence comes from Sporomusa sp. 246TCP1, assembly GCF_057319775.1. Taxonomy (NCBI): domain Bacteria; kingdom Bacillati; phylum Bacillota; class Negativicutes; order Selenomonadales; family Sporomusaceae; genus Sporomusa; species Sporomusa sp. 246TCP1. The sequence continues at coordinate 5,626,401 of NZ_CM170492.1, forward strand.
ATTGGTGTTCGCATTGAGCATCCGCAGGAGTTAATTGATCGTGCACAATATGGCAGTGCCGCCGGTCACCCCAAGCTGGGAGCGGCTGATTATGCGCTGGTGTATCAAGACCGGGCAGCCGGCCGGACCGCATACTCGTTCTGCATGTGTCCAGGCGGCCTGGTAGTTGCGGCTGCTTCCGAGGCCGGCGGGGTAGTAACTAACGGTATGAGTCTGTTCAATCGCAATTCAAAGATTGCTAATAGTGCGCTGGCTGTAACCGTTAATCCCGCTGATTTTGGACCAAATGTACTTGATGGCATCGAATTCCAGCGCCGCTATGAACGACTGGCATTTGCTGTAGGCGGTCATAACTATCAGGCGCCTGTGCAGACGGTCGGTGATTTCTTAGCTGGTAAAAGCGGTAGTAGTAAGTATCTTGTTAAGCCCAGCTATCGTCCTGGTGTAACGCCTGGAGACCTTAGAGAATGTTTGCCCGAGTTTGTAACAGCAACGTTGGCGAAAGCCTTGCCGGAATTTGGCCGTAAGATCAGAGGCTTTGATCATCCATCGGCTGTGCTTACCGGTGTTGAGACCAGAACCTCAGCGCCTGTCCGGATTATTCGCGGGCAGGATTTTACTTCTGTTAACACGACCGGGCTTTATCCTATTGGTGAAGGGGCCGGTTATGCCGGCGGCATTATGAGTGCTGCCCTCGACGGGATGAATGCAGCTATCAGTTTTATTAAAGAATATAAGGTGTAATTATTCGCACTGCAGATTGAAGGGAGCAACTATATACATGGCAAGATTGTTTGGAACTGACGGCGTGCGCGGCTTAGCTAACGCTGAACTTACCCCAGATTTGGCTTTTAAAATGGGCCGGGCGGCAACCTGCTATTTTGGCAAAGAACATCAATGTCCGGTATTTTATATTGGGCGGGATACCCGTATTTCCGGGCATATGCTGGAGGCTGCGCTGGCGGCTGGTATCTGCTCGGCGGGCGGTGAAGCTGTGCTCTTGGGCGTTATACCGACCCCGGCAGTGGCGTATTTGACCAAACAGCATGGCGCGCAGGCTGGTGTTGTAATTTCGGCATCACATAACCCCTATCCTGATAATGGCATCAAATTTTTTGCCGGTACAGGCTATAAGCTGCCTGATGCTGTTGAGGATGAACTGGAAAAATTGATCAAGGCTGAGCCAGATACTATGCCTAGGCCTACTGCTGACGGTGTTGGCTTTATTACCTATAAGCACAATCTATACCAAGAATACGTTGATTACGCTTTAAAAGCAGTGGATGGTTCGTTAAATGGGCTTAAAATTGTTATCGACTGCGCCAACGGTGCTTCCTATGAGGCAGCTCCTGCTGCCTTTAGAAAATTAGGCGCAGAGGTTATTGTTATCAATGATAAACCTGATGGCAGTAATATCAATGCCGGCTGCGGATCAACCCATCTTGAACAACTGCAGGCTGCAGTAGTTCAGAATAAGGCCGATATCGGACTGGCCCATGATGGCGATGCGGATCGCTGCCTGGCTGTTGACGAAGCTGGAGAAGCGGTTGACGGTGACCAAATCATGCTTATCTGTGCATTAGAAATGCTTAAGCAAAACACCCTGCCTGATAAAACACTAGTAGCTACTGTCATGAGCAATCTGGGCCTGCACCAGGCCATGAAAAATGCTGGTGGCAAAGTGCTTGTTACCCCAGTAGGTGACCGCTATGTGCTGGAAGCTATGCTCAAACATAAATTGGTGCTTGGCGGTGAACAATCAGGCCATATCATATTTAGTCAGTACAGTACAACCGGCGATGGTCTGATCACTTCCCTAAAGCTGGCTGCAGCCTTAAAACAAAGCGGCAAAAAAATGTCACAATTAGCCCATGTAATGACCCGATTCCCCCAGCTCTTGGAAAACATTCGCGTTAAAAGCAAGCAAGGCTGGGAGAATAACACTAAGATTGCGGCCGCTATTCAGGCAGGCGAGCAGGAACTAGGTGATAATGGCCGGATACTGGTGCGGCCTTCAGGCACTGAACCCCTTATTCGCGTAATGGCCGAAGGCCCGGCGTTGCCTGATTTGGAACGCATTGTTACTACCATTGCCGCTGTAATTAAGCAAGAACAATCCTAAACATGATTGACCAATATACTAAACTATATTACAATAAGATAGATACAGCAAAGGAGCACTAAACAGTGCTCCTTTGCATATGTATAGTTATTATTATTGGAGGTGAGAATGACAGTGGAAGCAGAATAATTATTGCATTTGTGACAAAAGCTAGTTGGAAAAAGCGCTGGTGCTTGGAGCGAAACCAAGCAGACGAGGGAGAGGTTTATCGAGTAGTCAGCGGATGCCTCTCGGCGACTGTCGTCGTTAGCTGGCCGACAAAACTGCAGGGTAACTTGCGGAACAAAACGGCAGCATGCAGAAGAAAAATTTTAATATAGACAAAGCGTATTATAGCCGTAATTAGGAGGATTATATATATGTGTGGAATTGTAGGCTACATTGGCCCCGATCAGGCGGCACCGTTTCTATTAGAAGGAATGAGCAAACTTGAATACCGGGGATATGATTCGGCTGGTATTGCCGTTTTTGATGGTAGTAAAATAAATATTGATAAAAGTGTTGGCCGTTTGAATGTTCTTGCCAAAAAGGTAGAAATGAAGCCGCTTACCGGCAATCTGGGCATTGGCCATACCCGGTGGGCGACACATGGCCGTCCTTCTGACGCTAACTCTCACCCGCATACTGATTGCACCGGCAAGTTTGTTGTTGTGCATAATGGCATTATCGAAAACTATATGCATATCAAAGAGAAACTTATTGCCAAAGGCCATACATTTACTTCTGAAACCGATACTGAGGTGGTAGCTCACCTGTTGGAAGAGTACTATGAAGGTGATTTTGAAGCCACTGTAAAAAAAGTATTGGAAACTATTGAAGGCTCATATGCGTTGGTCTTTATGTGCCAGAATGAGCCGGATAAGCTTATTTGCACCAAACAGGATAATCCGCTGGTTATTGGCCTTGGCGAAGGAGAAAATTTTATCGCTTCCGATATTCCGGCTATCATCAGCCGCACACGGAGAACCTATATCCTGAGTGATGGCGAAATGGCCATAGTGACCAAAGATTCCGTTTGGGTCACGAACCGTCAGGGAGTACCAGTAACTAAAAAAGTATTTGAAGTAAACTGGGATGCCGAAGCAGCTGAAAAAGGCGGCTATGAGCATTTCATGATAAAAGAAATTTACGAGCAGCCTAAGGCTGTCCGCGAAACCATGACGGGACGAGTAGCCAAAGATAACAGTGGCGTAGCATTTGAAGAATTAAAATGGATTAAAGAGGATGTTACTGCTCTCAAAAAAATCGCGATTGTCGCCTGCGGTACCGCTTATCATGCTGGCATTGTCGGTAAATACCTGATCGAAAACCTAGCCCGCATTCCGGTAGAAGTCGATGTGGCTTCCGAATTCCGTTATCGTTCGCCGCTTATTGACGACCAGACGCTCACCATCGTTATCAGCCAGTCCGGAGAAACCCTAGATACCCTAGCCGCATTGAAAGAAGCTAAAAAGCTGGGATCGCGTGTACTAGCTATTACTAACGTTGTCGGCTCCTCTATCGCCCGCGAAGCTGACCAAGTTATTTATACCTGGGCTGGCCCGGAAATCGCGGTAGCCTCAACCAAAGCCTATACGACTCAGCTGATTGTTATGGCTATGCTGGCCATCTATATGGGCTCGCTCAAAGGCAAGCTGCCGCAAGCAAGAGTCCTCGAACTTTGCCAAGAACTACGCGAATTGCCCAACCACATCCATGAACTGCTGGAAGATGTTGACCCCATCAAAACCTTTGCCCAACAATATGGTTTCAATGAAGATGTATTCTTCCTTGGTCGTTCCTTAGACTATGCCGTAGCTCTCGAAGGGGCACTTAAACTCAAAGAAATATCCTATATCCATGCCGAAGCCTACGCTGCCGGCGAACTCAAACATGGCACTTTGGCGCTAATTATTGAAGGCGTGCCGGTTATCGCGTTAGCCACGCAGAAAGATGTTTACGAAAAAATGCTCAGCAACATCAAAGAAGTCAAGGCGCGTGATGCCGTTGTTATCGGCATTGGCCTCAAAGGCGATAGTCAAATCGAAAAATATGTTGACCATACCATCTATATTCCATCTACTGATAAATTCTTGACGCCGATTTTGTCAGTTATTCCGTTACAACTGTTAGCTTATTATGCTGCGGTTACTCGCGGCTGTGATGTTGATAAGCCGAGGAATTTGGCTAAGAGTGTTACGGTGGAGTAGTAGGTTTGCTTGTTTTAGTTGAATAAGGTCATGAAAGAACACCACCCTGAATTTAGTTTTGGGGTGGTGTTTTGTGTTTGCCTAGTCGTTATTTTGGTAATTCAAAAATTATTGACAAATTTGTATGGATTCGGCAGGGATATTGTGCTTTTAGGGGAAGTAATGTATTTTGATGAAGTAGTATAAAATGAGCCAAACAACGTCCCTTGACTCATGTCGTTTCAAAGAAGAAGCGACATGAACGTCCTTCTGCTTCTCAAGAAATTCATTGACATTCACAACTTACATTTAACATTGTGGTTAAAGTCTAGGAAACGATAGGATCGTCCCCTTGTATCCTTTTTTGTATCTTTCCAGGTCTCTTCTTGTTTCGTTCCTTTTTTGACATCATTACTAGATGTCGACAAAAAAGGAGTTCCCAAGTTTCTTCAATAACGCAAATTGTTTAAAAAACATAGTTATTATACTAAATGGTTATCGTAATGCTTCAAGTATGGTACAATTAAAATGGTACCATACTTGAGGCGGTGGAATTAATGCAGAAACATCGGCAAGATATTTGTGAAATTTTTGGCTTTACTGCTCATGATACTACAACAGAGTGCCGTAGATTTTGGGATAGGGAACTTTGCCCGTTTGTCGGCACTAAGTGTTCAAAATTTAATCATGATAAGACCATTACGTATGGGGTTTGTTCTGTTATTAGTAGTGGTGAAGAAGTAATAATTTGCCCTAAGAGGCTTTATGCTGATGGATATTTTGTATTAAGAGAAGTCGCTTTTGACGCATTTGGCTATTTGCCCCTCTATTTAGTAGATGAAGTTATGGGCACGAATTTAGTTTCAGAGAAGCCTAATGAATTTGTATTGGCGTTTGGGCACGATTCAGGAAAGGAAATTCAAGTTGGTTCAACGCGAAATAAGTTGAGTATGGACTGGGTTTTAGTGAAAATTATTGATGGGGAAGCGGTTGAGTGTGTTGGGGTAGAGGTTCAGAGTATTGATATTACTAACAACTACCGTGAAACTTGGAAGGGATATAGTTTGCTTGCTAAGAATAAAGATGTTATTATTCCTAAATCCGAGCACGGAATGAACTGGGCAAATGTACACAAACGGTTGATTCCTCAAATTATACGAAAAGGAAAAATCTATTCGGCTTCCAAATTAGCCACAAAAGGATTATATTTTATTGTTCCAGATGCCGTATATCAAAGATTTGAAGAAATTGTTGGCACTGAAGGTGTATTGGACAAGCCTGGAAGAGGAGTTCTGACGGTATTTACGTACGCCTTGGGGGATGAAGTAAACAACGGTAACATACGTAAAGTTAAGCGAGTACGAACGTTACGTATATCATTGCAAGACTTTGCTTTGAATTTCATTTCAGATGGAGAAAATTTTGGGGATAATTTTGACGAAGTGATAAGACGGAGTGTTGAACAAACACTTCATAAATGTAAGTAGGTCAGTTTGAGGTGAGTAAATGAGAAGGTTAGTAGCTATAGATTTATTTTGTGGTGCGGGGGGTTTATCAGAGGGGCTAACGCAAGCTGGTTTTGATGTTGTTTTTGCCAGTGATATTAATAAGGTTTATGCTGAAACGTATCAAAAAAACCATTCGAGTACAAAGGTATTTACAGAGGATATTCGGAGTTTATCAAATGAGCAATTGACATTTTTAAGCCATGTTCGTCCAGGGCAGCTTGATATATTAGCAGGAGGACCACCGTGTCAAGGATTTTCTATAAATGCACCAATCAGGACGATGGAAGATGAGAGAAATCATTTGTTTCTTGAATTTTTACGGGTTGCCGAGTTTTTCCAACCCAAGTTTATTTTGATTGAAAATGTTACAGGGTTAGTCTCTTTAGAAAATGGGGCAGTGGTTAAGGCTATATATTACCATTTAAATAAATTAGGGTATAAAGTTAAACACATGATCCTATTTGCAGCACATTATGGAGTTCCACAGTTGCGTTGGCGAACTTTTTTCATTGGAACAAGACTTGAGAATGCACAGTGCGAGTTCCCAAAGCCAACGCATTACGCCACTGGAGTGGCAAACTTTACAGGAGCCAAAACCTTATGCTATAAGTTAGATGATGAGAATAGTTTATTTGCTGAACAACTAGCAAAACCGACTACTGTGATGGATGCTTTATCAGATTTGCCCCCTATTCAGAATGGGGGAGGAGCAGATAATATGGAATATATTTTGCCACCATTGTCGGCTTACCAGGAAGAATTACGCACAAATAGTAAATCTATTTATAATCATAGGTCTCCAAAACTTGGAGAAATTAATCTAGAACGGTTAAAATATATACCACAAGGTGGAAGTTGGCGAGATATTCCTTTTGACTTACTTCCTGCGGGCCTAAAGAGGGCGCGGCGTAGCGATCACACTAAGCGTTATGGAAGACTGCATCCTGATGGTTTGTGTTCCACTATTCTTACTAAATGTGATCCACATTGGGGATCATTCTTTCATCCAACCCAAGATAGGGGACTTAGTGTTAGAGAGGCAGCTAGAATACAATCTTTTCCTGATAGATTCATGTTTACGGGCCGACTAACAGAGCAATATGAACAAGTTGGTAATGCAGTTCCCCCTTTATTAGCTAGGGCAATTGGTAAAGAGATTCGTTATCAGATACTTAACGAGATGACAACACAGGCAAATAGATATGGTGCATTAGAAAATATCTGAAATAATGAGGGACGAAGACCAGAATGGTCGGGATAGAGGTCAGGCGCACGCACTATTTCAATAGCCATGTTTCCTGACGCCTCCCTACAATCCCGGACGGTCGGATTTTCCGAGTCCGGTTTTGACCTTAGGTCTACAACGTAGAAGTAAGGGGACGCACATCTTGCTTCTTGTTGATCGACTGGATAAAGCGGGAAAGATACAACGGATACTTCCCAAAGACTCGAAAAAGTTTTGAAAGAATTTTTGCTGTTCCGGCAGAAGAAGAAATGAAAGATGTTATGGGGATGAGGGTGGTGATAATGAAATGCGGATGTCACACCCTATCCACGTGACACCTAAGCAATATGAGTGATGAAAAAGGAACGTCCCTAAGTGTCTCCCCATGAAGGTGATTTTGAAGCCACTGTAAAAAAAGTATTGGAAACTATTGAAGGCTCATATGCGTTGGTCTTTATGTGCCAGAATGAGCCGGATAAGCTTATTTGCACCAAACAGGATAATCCGCTGGTTATTGGCCTTGGCGAAGGAGAAAATTTTATCGCTTCCGATATTCCGGCTATCATCAGCCGCACACGGAGAACCTATATCCTGAGTGATGGCGAAATGGCCATAGTGACCAAAGATTCCGTTTGGGTCACGAACCGTCAGGGAGTACCAGTAACTAAAAAAGTATTTGAAGTAAACTGGGATGCCGAAGCAGCTGAAAAAGGCGGCTATGAGCATTTCATGATAAAAGAAATTTACGAGCAGCCTAAGGCTGTCCGCGAAACCATGACGGGACGAGTAGCCAAAGATAACAGTGGCGTAGCATTTGAAGAATTAAAATGGATTAAAGAGGATGTTACTGCTCTCAAAAAAATCGCGATTGTCGCCTGCGGTACCGCGTATCATGCTGGCATTGTTGGTAAATATCTGATCGAAAACCTAGCCCGCATTCCGGTAGAAGTCGATGTGGCTTCCGAATTCCGTTATCGTTCGTCGCTGAAGCAAGCGGGACGGTTCTCTTGCTTCTATTGGTGATAAAGTTGTTTTTTTGTGCGAAAGCATCGGAAGAACGAAATCGCTCACGCGATGGCCTTGGTAGTCTCCCGGAAACAGGGGGACAGGTACTTTGTTTCGAATGAACTTGGAAGGAGTTTTTGAAACGAGATCCTGTCCCCGTGTTTTCTCCATGCCGAAGCCTACGCTGCCGGTGAACTCAAACATGGCACCTTGGCGCTAATTATTGAAGGCGTGCCTGTCATTGCGTTAGCCACGCAGAAAGATGTTTACGAAAAAATGCTCAGCAACATCAAAGAAGTCAAGGCTCGTGACGCTGTTGTTATCGGCATTGGGCTCAAAGGCGATAATCAAATCGAAAAATATGTTGATCATACTATTTATATTCCAGCTACTGATAAATTTTTGACGCCTATTTTGTCTGTTATTCCGTTACAGCTATTGGCTTATTATGCTGCGGTTACTCGCGGCTGTGATGTTGATAAGCCGAGGAATCTGGCTAAGAGTGTGACGGTGGAGTAGGGTTGGAACAACGCTAATTTATAATTGTGGGTTTAAAATATAAAAGCTTTTTTGATTTGAAGCTTCCTTAATGCTAATCAAATTTTAGACGTACTAACAAACGAGGAGTGATTTGACTCCTCGTTTGTGCATTTAAATTCCATTTTAGGCTACGGTTGTAAGGGCATATTTAAGGTAGGCTACTATTTAGGGGTATCCGAGAGATTTTTGGGTCTACCGACTAAACTATTCGAAACCGTGAAAAGGGTTATATAGTAAGGCCTGACCCCGCGCCCTCCTTGTTTTATTTTGAACTTTGTAGGAATTTACCAGTTAATGTTGAATTGTAGGTATATACATATTGGGCAAAGGGTGGAATGTATGTCAGAGGATAAACCAATAATAGATGATAGCAAAGGATTATCAAAAAAAGATTTAATAGATTATGTTATTAAATTAAATGATAGAGAATTGTCAAGAAGTAAAACATCAGGATTTACATCATGGGCTATATTGGGGGCAATTGGGGTTTTAGGTTGGCAAGTACTTGAATATTTACCGCTATTAACTGATACTCACAACCAATTAACATTTTTACTTTTATTTACCTCATTTATTAATTTAATGTTAGCAAGTATAAGATTGTTTATAGATTCTTTTAATAATTTTACATCGTTAAGACAATTAAATGTAATTACTAAAAACAATGCTTTATCTTATTATTTTCTGCAAATAGTTATGTTTTGTATTCTTATATTATTGAATGAATATACTGAACAGATTGCAGTAAGTCTAAATATTTCATCCTTTCATTATAATCTATTTAATTGGGCATACACTCTAAAATTATTATTTCCAGCAGGATATTATATAAAGACAGAATGGTATAAATGGAGAAATAATATAAAATCTAACTTTGTTGATTATCCCATGTTCATAACTGATTTATTTTGGATTATATATTTCCCAAGAAGTTTAAAAATATTATTATCCATGGTTTTTGTTTGTCTTTCAGGATATTCATTATACAACATTAATTTTTCTTTAATTCTAAATAAAGAAATCAGTCTTTTAAAACTTACTTTTATAATAATAGCAATTTGCTTTTTGTTTTATAATGCTCTATTACAGTATTTATCAAAAATTAAAATCAAGTATTGTGAAGAACTTGAAAGGGATTTAATTATTAAAGATTTAAGTTTGAGTGAAACCAAAGAACTAATTAAAGAACACTTTATTAGTCAAACGTTAATTGATTGGGTTAATAAACAAAAAGAAGAAATATCAGCAAATATCAATATCATGTTAAATGATTTGTGTATTGCCGAAAAGAAAATAAGCGAAATGAAAAGAATGAATGAATTTCATAAAATTACAGATGAACTAGAGAAGCAAATTGTAAAACACAAAACCAAGGTTTCTGATTTTCACAACAAATTAACCATGGTATTGCGACAACCATATATAAATAAATATGAACGCGAAATGATTAATAAGATAATTAACAATACAAAAGTACAGATAGAAGCACTTGAGACTGCTTTAAATAAACAGATATTAAGAGAAATAAAATATCGTAAATCTTAGGGTTTGTTTATTCATAGTCCCAACAAGTAAACACAATTGGAATCATGGGGACGGTTATCAAAGGAGTGCGCACTGTTCCTGGACAACCTGTGCAGAAATGAGCAATAAAACCAGGCGCATAAAGCGAATTTTACATTCAAATTGGCAGGAGCATTACCTGCTATGGACTGAATATCGGCAGACCATCCCTAATACTCCGACGTGACTTAAGTAGATTATCCTGCTGAGGTACGAAGCTCGGTGAAGACGGCGAAAAGCAGACCTGTGAAGTGGTTAGCGAAGTAGTCGGGGGCTATAAAGTGATCATGCCTACTCATCAGGAACTTCCGTATGTACGACCCGTAAAGAACAAGATACCTAACTGAAGGTATTTACTCCCTTCGTGGAGTCCAAGCGCAGGAATGGAAATTCCTTTTTCATTCCTGTTCCAAACCCAATGATAACCCAATGAGGTTTGGAGTCTTACGACCGCCGATAATGGTCAAAAAGATGATTGGCGGGCCAAAGGAAGAGGTTAAAGTCACTATGTAAAGCTAGAATGTAAGAAACAGTGGAACTTCGGACGAGAATGCTAATGCAGATAAAAGCAGATGACTCGAAATGGGAGGAAATGCCCGTAGTAATGATGAAATGGAGTAATGTCCATGGAGTGAAGGGGCATAGTCAATATTTATATGAAAGTCAACACAACCTGCTAGGGAAGGCGTGGAGCCATACCTGACATGAAACCAGCTGGCCAAATCGAAAACGAGGAGGCTGATGCTTGGAACAACAATCTAACTATCCCGTCCTAAAAGTTCCTGCCGACGAAAAGGAACTGTATCAATACCTTGACCAGTTGTATACAAAGACCCAGAAAGCAAAAAAAGATAGAAAAGCTATAAAACATAACGGTCTGCTGGAAATCATCATATCAGGGGTTACCATACAAACCGCAGTCCACAATATTAAAGCAAACCGTGGAGCTGACACGCCGGGAACCGATAACGAAACCATGCGGCAAATCCTTGAATTACCCTATGAGCAAGTTATCGATACAATCCAGAAACATTTTAGCCAGTACCAACCTCGGATGATACGCAGAGTGTACATCCCCAAACCGGGAAAAATAAGCCTTCGACCGCTGGGAATACCCGCTGTTACAGACCGCATTATCCAAGAATGTGTTCGCATCGTCATAGAACCAATCCTCGAGGCTCAGTTCTATAGTCATTCTTATGGATTTCGACCCTACCGAGACACACATATGGCTTTGGAAAGAATAGCAGACATCGTCCATAAAACTGGATACCACTGGATCGTCGAGGGAGATATAAAAGCTTATTTCGATACCATAAATCATACCCGGCTGATCAAACAACTTTGGCATATGGGTATCAGGGACAAACGAGTCTTGATGATAATTAAACAAATGCTTAAAGCCGGAATTATGGGCGAAGTTAAGCGAAATCTAATGGGAGCCGCGCAAGGCGGAATCATATCGCCGCTACTGGCAAATGTGTATTTAAATCGATTCGACTGGTCAGTTGCCAATGCCTGGGAAGAAAAGAAAACCCGGTATGCATACACGCGAAAGGATGGTAAGTTACAAGCCTTACGGGAGCGTAGCGCACTAAAACCGGCGTATGTTATCCGCTATGCGGATGACTGGGTACTTGTCACCAACACAAAAACCAATGCAGAAAAGTGGAAATTCCGCCTACAGACAGAATTTATGTCCAAATATAAACTGGCACTATCAGAAGAAAAAACAAGAATCACGAACGTCAGGAAAAAACCAATAGAATTCCTGGGGTTTACCTTCAAGGTCATTAAGTTCGCTAAGGCGCGTAAAGGATACAAGACAAAAACAAGACCCAATCCCTTACGGCTTAAAGACAAAATAAACAGCCTACGCGAACCCATACGGCAGATAAGTAAACAAGGGACGCCAGAACAGACAATAAAGCACATCCATCTGCTAAACAGTCAAATTCGGGGAATCATCAATTACTATGACAAGGCGACTCAAATCACAACGGATATAAACAAACATTCTTGGAATCTTATGTACCTTGCCCGCCGTGAAATGAAGAAAATTGGTGGTCGGTCGATTCCTGCGAATCAGACTGACAATTTATCATCGGTGCATAGTCAATATACAACAAAAATACCGATGCTAGAAGTAAACGGACAGAAAATTGGACTTACCTCTCTGGCCTTTTGCAAATGGCGAAAAACCAAACTGAAAAATCAAGAGGAAACTCCATACACGCAGGAAGGGCGCGAGAGGTATCAACAACGGACAGGAAAGACCAAGGGATTATTTCGCCAAGACAAATTGCTCAACGCGAGCAAAATTGCGAGTCAAACAAACGGTTTAGGGTATAACTTTGAGTATCATTTAAACTGTGCGTATGCATTTAACCGGGATAAAGGGACATGTAGAGTGTGCAAAGTAAAGCTTGGGAGTGAAAATGTGGAATTTCACCGCATTCGACCATCTTTGTCTTTGAAAGACCTTAACCGTGTCCCAAATTTAGCGAGTGTTTGTAAAACGTGTCATGAAAGAATCCACTGGACTGCGGTACATCCGAAATTACCTGTAAAATCGGAGAAAAAGCTTAACAGGATGAGAGAAAAGTTGTTGTTGACTAACCATAAAATATTGATGGAACGCGCGGTGAAGCGAAAGTTTCACGCCGTGTGTGAATCAGGGGAAAAGGGAGTCCGAACGGCGCAAAATGCGTGCGAGGATGCCCCTTACCTACTGGTACTTCAATCGGAAGTTTTGCGCGCAAAAAGGCTCAACTAACGGCTCCCGGCTGTCAGTTGAGCCACAAAATTATCTACGCGCAAAATTTTTGATTGTCCGGGAAGAATGAAGTCGCGGGCTGCCCAGCTATGGAATTTCAATCTTTTTCTCTCGGTTTTTGATCGTTGATTTTTTCTGTTTTCGTACATTTTTTGTGCTTTACTTTGCTAATTTGTAATAAATGGGGGTTCATTTGTCTTGATTTGGACATACCTTCCCCCTCCCCCAAATAGGTCTTGGCAGTATCTATTCAATTTCTGCAACATTAAGGCGATGCCCCTTTGGCTAATGAATAGCTTGCCTGTAATTTACCTTTTCCACATACAGGACACATCGTTACATCCCTGCCTACAAGAATGCATAGAATCTCAACAGTTGTAAGACCTTCAAACTTTGGTTTGTAGGTTGGACTTAAAGTTAGTTTTCTGCTTAGTTCCAGCTTGGTCTTTTTGTTTCGGTTGGCAAGGAGTCCATAATGCCTGATTTTTACAAACCCTTTGGGAAGTACATGCAGTAAAAATCGCCGAATGAATTCAACGCCACTGAGCGTTAGCGTTTTTGTCTGGTTGTTGTCGTTAGAGTCTCTTACGGTAATTGTCACCGTATGTTCATCCATGGCGACAATGCGTGTATTGGATAGGGCTATCCGGTGCGTGTACCTTCCCAAATATCGAACAACAGCGAGTGGACCGGAAAAAGTCTTTTTTGTGTAAATGTACCAGTTTTTGGCATAACACTGCTTGAGTAACTCCCGGAAACATTTTGGCTGTTGATATTTCTGGGCATCTCCATAAAACATCAGCAAGTTTTGGCGGTAGTATTGCTTGATGTGGTGAAGAAACTTACCCCGAAACTTTTTAGCTAACACCTTTACTGGAAGGAAGAACTTCTTACTGCTGTTTTGCCATTGATTGTTTTTTGTTAGTCCGCCTGCCAATACCACCGTGTGGATGTGCGGATGATAGTGCAAATCTTGTCCCCAGGTATGCAGTAAGGAAAAAAAGCCGATCTGTGCGCCAAGATATTTGGTATCTTGGGAAAGTTCCGCCAAGGTTTGGGCTACCGCTTGATACAGCAAGCCATAAAGCAATTCCTGGTTTTGATAAACCAATGGCTGAAGCTGTGATGGTAAAGTAAACACCACATGGAAGTAAGGAGCATTGAGGATATCTTTGCTTCTTGCGTCTACCCAAACTGCCTTATTAATACCCTGACACAAAGGGCAGTGCCGATTCCGGCATGAATTGTAACGAACAACTATATGGCCGCATTCTTCGCATTCAAACGTATGACCACCTAAAGCTGCTGTCCTGCAGCGCATGATATCATTAGCGGCTTTGGCTTGTTGTATGTATGGAGCATAGCTTTTTTCATACTGGGGATAAAACTTAAGGAAAACATCCTGTACTGTAGTCATTTGGAGTTGCTGTTTCCAGTAGTATCAAGAGGGCTCTTAATGCCCATAAGGCTTTTCGATGTCATATGCAGGTATGTCATTGTAGTCTGAAGATTTTTGTGCCCCAGCATTTGCTGGATAAACACGGGATCGACCCCATCCTCTAAGGCATGTGTAGCAAAACAATGCCGAAGCGTATGGGCAGAAATATTTTGTTTTATTTGCAACTGGTTGCGCAGCTTAATCATGGTATTTTTGATGGACTTGACGTTAATGTGCTCGCTTTTGTGTTGTCCTGGAAACAACCAATCGTCCATTTGGTAGCTTGAAAAATAGGCCCGGAAGTACTTTCGCAATACATCAAGGGCCAGTTCTGACAAGATGGTGTATCGATTTGTATTATGTTTGGCGTTTTCTACCCGTACGCGCATACTTTTACTACAAATGTCACAAATCTTCAATTTAGCTACTTCGCTGACCCTGAGACCACTACCGTATAGTAATGTAATGCTTTAGAAGCTTTATTTAATATTGCCAGCACATCTTGCTTAGGATGACTGGAAACTTACGTATTCTTTTCATACGGGGAATTTTTAAGGGGTTCCACTCTTTACCTATGATACAGGTATGAAAGAATTTCACAGCGGAAATGTAACAATTAATGGTTCCAGCTGACAGACCCTTTTCCTTTTTGAGATAGAGGATATATTGTTGGATATCGCTATCTGTAACGTTTTCCATGCATTTGTGCTGATTTTGCATATAATTGATGAAGGCAAAGATTCTTCGCAAATAGGATTCCCGTGAAGATTCCGGAGTCCCTTTAAGTTCAAAGTATAGCTCAATCTCTTGTTTATATTGTTGCATAGACATACTACCTCCTGATTTTTTGTTTTGTGAAGCCAATTCATGGCATCAGGAGGAGCTCTAGCTGTGTTAAAAAACGTATGTATTTCAATCTTAAGACATGGTATAATCATAAAGTAAAAAGTACGTTCCTCCTTTCTGGTTTGTTTGGTTTGGCGATTAAACAATACCACAAAAGGGCGTACTTTTTACATTTTTCATGAAATTTTTATTTACGGGAGACTACCAAGGCCATCGCGTGAGCGATTTCGTTCTTCCCTTGCTTCTACTGGTGATAACGTTGTTTTTGTGCAGAAGCGTCGGAATCGTCCCGGTGCTTTCCGGTGCTTTTACAGTTAACCAAAAACAAGCTAACAAAGGTTAAGGGGAATCATATAATGTAACCTCGTCAATATTATATACTCTCATATTCCAAGTCCCCCCTCTTGGGGGTGAAGAAACACCTACGTTTTGTCCTACAAAAGTAACTAAATTTTGTGATAGCAGAGCGCTCTGTAGTAGACTATGTAAACTCTGATCAATGTATTTAACCACGACTTGTTTACCAGTTGAATTACTTAATTCGACGACTGCGTAATAATAACTATCCACGAGCTTTACATGACCTGATAACTGAACCGTTGGTGGCATAAGATAACTCCCTGAGACAGGTTGTGGTAATGCAGATGCATAAATTGGATAAACTGTAATCATGTTACAACCCACTATTAATAGAGTTAAGCTCAGACAACGAAATAAAGCAGACAATATTTATCCCCCTCACAAATAATTATAATTAATTTACTTTAATTCCACAAAATTTCTTTTTTGCCTTTATTTTGAATAAAATTTTTTTAACAATTCTCAGTGTTACTCTGGCAATCTCTTGAGCAACATCATTTGTAACAAGCATTGTCAGAAAAACATGTTTTGTTCACAAAAACCAAAATGAAACAACAACAAACAACAACTGTTCCGACCGTCCCGCTAGTCCCTTTTTAGGCATTCGGGGCACTCTTCGGAAAAATCTTTTTCTACAGCTACAATTCTAGTCCCCTTTTTCACTACAGGTAGTTGAGGCAAATGTAACAATCGTGGTGATCTTCCTTGACAACAGGGACGTCAGACTGTGCGAAAACAGAAATCACTAACTTTAATTCTCCACTTTAGCATCAAAAATTGCCTAGTTCGAGGCTTCAAGAAGATAAAATTAGATCGAAAACGCCATTCATTCCCCACTTTTAGGTGAATATTAAAAAGAATGCATGGTTTTCGCACAACCTGACGTCCCTCTGCTTTTCTATTTAGGGGCTAAGTGGTAAAGTGTCTCTTTCACATCTTTTCGAGCAAGGCTAAATACTCCTTTTCCGAGCGCCCATAGGGCAAACTCCCGAAACCGTATCAGGAAGGCTGCTTCAATTCTCGTTTATACACAATTCCAAATCTTAATCCTCAGTGGTCCTGCCATCGCCATTAACTGGTATCTCATCACCTAAAAACTTTGGTTCCGGTTGGATGAACGTTGCCAAAAAGAAATCCTTGTTTCTTGCGGCTATCTCTCTCACTAAGTAAGAGTTCATTACAATGCCATAATCATGCAAATCTGCTTTCAATCCATATGCCTCAATACCTAATTCTCTAGCATCGAAAACGGCTCTTAATAAATGGTACTCCTGGGTTACGATAATAAGCTTCTTAACTTTAAAGATATCCCTGGCCCTGTAAACGCTTTGATAAGTATTGAATCCGGCATGATCCATAAAAATATCTTTAGCCGGTATATTTTTATTAACAAGATATTGTTTCATGGCATGTACTTCGTCATAATCTTTTTGCCCATGATCGCCACTAACAATTATCTTATCGGCTTTGCCTTCTTTGTAAAGATCATAGGCAACGCTTAACCGGTCATCAAGCATATATGAAACCGTGCCATCTGGAAAAACATATGCGCCCAAGACAAGAATTGCGTCAGCCTTAGGTATAAACTGCTCATCCATTATATAACGCGTCCCAACTTGTGAGACGTACTTATTAATACCATAGACTGATATTCCTAGTACCACTACCAGAATAATAATCGCCATGAACAATCGTATAGTCATCGTTTTCAATATTTTTCCTCCCAGTCTACTAACGCCTGCTAAGGGAACAAGTAGTATTAAAAGTTTTATCAAAGGTTTATTACCGACAACATATATACAAAATATGGTTATATTCAAGCAGGCTAATACAAGGATAACTTTCAACTACTCCGTTAAAGTTCGATATCCACCATACTCCCCGGCATTTCCTGAATATTATTAACCAGACTACGCCACTCGTCCGCAGTGAGGAAAGCTTGTCCTGGATCAACAACATAAGCGGGAATACGAAAATTAACCGTATTGCTAAAGCTGGCAATAGCAAGAATACCACCGTATGCCGCTAAGAAAATGCGATCAAAGTCAATGATAGGGAGGGCAGAAAACTTTGGGGGTCAGGCTTGCTTTATTAGAAAAATTGATTTATCTGAAATGATAGTATCACCGTCCCTATGAACATGCAAGGGACGGTGTAAGTTTCTTAATAAAAAACCAATCTTTTTACCTTTATGTACTTGCAATTCATGTAAAAGAGTACTAATATCCTGTCTTTGACAGTTGAAGACGATAAAAAGCTTGATAATCCCTGATTTGCAAGGGGTATCAAGCTTTTTTGCTTTTTTAGAAAAGTGAGTAATGTTTTTGTTTTTTTGTCATGTTTAAAATTTTTTTCATCTGTGTTTTTGGTATGATCTGATAATCTGTTCGAAACCCATAAGTTTCATGTAACACATCTGTAAAATCAGTTCTTGTGTAGGTTGGGATATAACCTTCGCCCTGAATCTTATAGAAATTCATTTCTTTCAGGCCGTCGATTATTTCTTGACACGTAAACCGATTTCCTAGTTTTTTTTCCAATAAACGATAAATAACAAGTGACATAAAGCAGGAAGTAAAGTGCGCTTTAATTCTATCTTCACGGCTTAGATACACCGGTCTTGCTTTAAATTCGCTTTTCATGATCCGAAAACATTCTTCAATTTCCCAGCGGCGCTGGTTGATTTTGATGATGTCTTGGGCGCTATCTTCGAGGTTCGTGCATACCGCATAGAAGCCGTCATAAATTTCTTCGTTAGAGATAGTCTCTGTGTCCAGCGTATATATAGAAGTATCGGCTATTTCACCATCAGGTGTGCAACTGGTTTTCTTGATAAAGCGTTTATAATCATTCTGATTGTTTTTTGAGATTTTAGTCGGATTCGTATCAATCGTTTTTTGAGCACGTTCGATTTGTGAATTGCGAATTTTACGCTGATAGTTTCTATATTTGATGGAATAGGTGACAATGAGCTTTTGTTCCAGGCCGTTTTCTTTAATCCAACGTTCTTTGTAGAAGCAGTGGTCTTTGTATGCGTTCTCGTCAATAGAGGAAATATCATAAGTTTTATCATGACCTGGAAGATGCCAGCCTTCAGAATCAAGCGACCATTCCTTTAAATGCTTCTTTAGCTTTTTAATAGATTGAGTAGTAATAAAGGCACGCTCGCCCTTGTCGTTGAATTTCCTGTTGCTTTCAGAAGCCAGGCCGGCATCAGTACAAACAACGAATTTGGAAAGCTTGAAATCAGACAGTATTTTTTCTTCCAAGGGTTTAAGGGTAATCTGCTCATTGGTGTTACCACTGTTGAGGTTAAAAGCTAGGGGAATACCATCGCCATCCATGAACAATCCCATCTGAATAATGGGATTTGGCCTATGTTCTTTAGAAGCGCCATATTGTTTAAGGCCATCTTCCTGTTCGATTTCAAAAAAGTAGTTGGTGCAGTCATAATAGAGAATGCCGGTATTTCTCTTTGAGAGTTTAAGACTGTTGTTGTAAAGAGAAGATTGGATAAAATCCATTTCTTTTGAAATGACCTCAAGAGATCGGTAGACATGCTGTAAATCAAAGTTGGGTTGCTCAATAAATTTTGAGGAATGTTGGTAAGTTGCGAGTTTGGAAGAAGGAAAAAGGATTCGTCCGTAAAGGAGCCGCGATAGTACGGCATCCAGATCGAAAGTAAATTTATACTTCTTTGAAATTTCAGCACATAGCTTATGCAGATTGAGTTCATGATAAAGCTGTTGGAGAAAGAGATATCCGCCGTTAAAGCAGCGTTGTTGATCTTTGGAGATAATCTTAGATGGAGAATATTTAACTGTGACTTCGCGTAATTGAGTTTTTTCTTTTTTGTTAAGTTCTTCGATGTATGATTTAGCCCATTCAAAAGGGTCTTGTCCATTTAGCTTATGCTGTAATTCAGCAATCGTTCCTAACTTTTCAACAACTTTTGTGGAACGCTTACCGTTTTCGTAGACAGATTGTATGACATAAAGCGAAGTTGAATTCTTTGATTTAGAAATACTAAGTCTCATTTAAAAACACCTCCGATCCCTTATATTATAACATGTTACGCTATATTACGCAATATTAAACAAGGCAGATTTGACGTTTTTCCAACAAAAAAAGCCCTGTTTTCAAGGCTTTCAGAGATTTCATTATATGAGTAAGTGTCAAAGACCCGGGGTCAGGCTTGCTTTATTAGAAAAATTGATTTATCTGAAATGATAGTATCACCGTCCCTATGAACATGCAAGGGACGGTGTAAGTTTCTTAATAAAAAACCAATCTTTTTACCTTTATGTACTTGCAATTCATGTAAAAGAGTACTAATATTAGTAATAGGTGGAAATTAAAAAGTAAAGTCGCCGTGTCCCATAGGTGCGGTAACACCTATAGGCACGAGCAGGTGCAGTGACACCTACACGTAACAGCGAACTGTCCACGACGACAATCTTATTATACCCGGTTGTTAGCTGAATTACAAGTTTTGACAATCGGAGTGTAATGATTGGCGCGAAAGGCAGATGGCTGTGCGACTGCATGCAATATTCGATGGTATCATATCTTGATACAGGTTTGCAGAACACGCTGACGGGTTCTGTTATTTGGGTTGCTTCCTGTATCTTGATACTGTTGCAAAAATCGATTAGGATCGCATGTGTAGGGTAGAATAATCCTGCATATGTGATCCTTTTTAATTTCCTCCTGTAAAATTCCCATGTATGGGTGATTACAGGAGGGCATATAAGCCTCCAGATAAAATAAGGAGGGGTGGGTTTAACTGACTTATGAATAGCAGATACCGGGATTGTAAGAAACAAGAGACTGAGCTATATAATGAAATTTGGCAACTATCTGAAGAACTTGATCGGCTGGATAAAGAGGGAAAAGATACAACCGACACTATCCAGAGATTTGGGGAGGTATTGGAAGAATTTATGTTATTCAGGCAGCAGGAAGCAAAGACCCGCTAGTTAAAGTCAAATCCTAAACCATAGGTGGACAGTAGGGATGTTTCTCTTTTGGCAACCTTATTAAGAGAAAAGTGTTTCCCTCCCCGTGTTTTTTCTCAATTGAGAGGGCGACTGGAATATCTCGTGGCGTTATACCGAAATACTTGACAAAATGGGAACATCCCATAGTATCCCTCTAGTTTTATTGCAAGCTGAGCTACCGCTGCAATAAGTAGTCCTTACAGGGCTAACAACAAACTACCACTTGAAGTGATGGTCATGACTTCTTTTTAGTTTGCAAAAAAAACTATTTTTTGCAGGAATATGTTCCTTTATGTAGAATTATTTACCATATTTGTGCTCTGCGAAGAGAAATGTAAGGAAACATGGACACTTACATTTCTCTTTAGAAGCTCAAATAAACAGATTTCTAACTCTAGGGGGAAACACAATGAAAAAACAAACCGCTATGGCTCTTGCAACAGTATTTGCAATGAGCGTAGCAGGGACTGCATTGGCGGCTACTGCTAATCCTTTTGTCGACGTACCGGCAAAACACTGGGCTTATGATTCTATCAATCAATTGGCTAAAGCCGGTGTAATTTCCGGTTATGGCGACGGAACATTTAAAGGTAACCAAATTCTTACCCGTTACGAAGCAGCTACAATTGTAGCAAAAGCAATGGCTAATGCCAACAACTTGAATCCGAAAAACAAAAAAGCTCTGGAAGCTTTGAAAGCGGAATTTAGCTCTGAACTGAATAACCTTGGTGTTCGCGTTGACAACCTTGAAAAAAACGCCTCTAAAGTAAAATTCACTGGTGAAGTTCGTGAACGGTATGATTATCAGGAAAACGTTCATGAGTCACGTAAATCTGATAATACCAGCAAAACTCGTCTGCGTTTAAACCTGGAATCTCAAATTGCAGATGACGTAATCTTCCATGGTCGCTATGAAGCTGAATCAGAATTTGGTGATGGTACTGAAAATCAATCGCACCTTACACAAGCCTATATTACTGGCAACGCTATAGGTTTAGAATATAGCTTTGGACGTCAACCAATCTGGTTGGGTCAAGGTATGCTTGCGGATATCGAAGGTAACTGCGATGGTTTGCTAGTAAGCGGTGGTAAAGATGTGAAAGTTACCGTAGGCGCTTTCAAAACTACACAACCACGCTATTTTCCATTGGCAGGTGTAGTAGGTTTTGATGAAACTTTAAATTTCACGGTTGCAAACATTGATGCTAAAGTAACTGATAAACTACATGTTTCTTTGTCTTACCTCAAGGATAAAGATTCATATGCTTATAAAAGCACTTCTGCAGGCTTAAAATATACTGGAATTAATAATTTCACTATCACTGGTGAAGTTGGTCAAAATAAACAGAAGAACCTTAAAGTTTGGTCCGGATTCGATAAAGCAGATGCTTGGATGGGCAAAATCTTATATAAAGGTGCTGCAGGACATAAAGTAGGTTCCTTTGGTACATGGGTTGGCTACAGAAAAGCTGATGATAATTTTGATGCTTGTGAACTTTCTACAATTGATAGTGGTCACCAGTTAGACTATTATTTTGGTAACTTTGATAACGTCAAAGGTACTGAGTTTGGTGTTGAGTACACGGTATTCCGTAATGGTATCTTGACTGTTCAATACAATGACTTAGAGCAAATAGATACTTTTGGACAAGAAACCAAGGACAAGAAAAACTTCTTTGCTCAATTGATTTACAGCTTCTAATTAACAGAAACAAGGGGAGAGGGGATTTGTTTTGGAAGCAAGAGAGACGGTTCTCAAAGGCTTCAATCGGAAGTTTTGCGCGCAAAAAGGCTCAATTAACAGCTCCCGGCTGCCAGTTGAGCCACAAAACTATCTACGCGCAAAATTTTTGATTGCCTCAGAAGAATGAAGTCGCGGGCTGCCCAGCTATGGAATTTCAATCTTTTTCGACTTATTTCGACGTTTTCTCAAATTATAAATGTGTACATTACAATTTTATCTTATCCAGGCTGAACTGTAAATAAGCCATCGCGGGAGCGATTTCGTTCTTCTCTTGCTTCTGCTGGTGATAACGTTGTTTTTTTGTGCGGAAGCGTCGGAAGAACGAAATCGCTCACGCGATGGCCTTGGTAGTCTCCCGTAAATAAAAATTTCATGAAAAATGTAAAAAGTACGCCCTTTTGTGGTATTGTTTAATCGCCAAACCAAACAAACCAGAAAGGAGGAACGTACTTTTTACTTTATGATTATACCATGTCTTAAGATTGAAATACATACGTTTTTTAACCCGACTTTTACAGTTAGAAAGATAAAAGAAGTTCATAATTGTTGAATTTACTGGCTTTATTCAAGTTGATTCATATGTAAAATTTGTTATGCTACAGTAATATTTTTCAGGAATTTATTAAATAGCTCCTGCCTCGGATAAATATTGTAAAAACTTGTGCCGAACGTGTCCTGGATTATCTTGTAGTCCATTGCGATTTCATCTCTATCGGAATATGCCAAAGTGTCTACTATTTCCCCTTTTTTGTTTAGCGCTTTTTGAAACGCGATCGCACCGCCGACATCGTCAAGGTGAATGATACCGCCTTTCAAAACCTGGCATGTCGCAGCCCCCAGAGTTCTTGCGATTCGTTCGGCTGACAACGCTTTTTCTCCCATGCGGTGCTGAATGATTCGGATGATGAGAAGGGCGACGAAACAGATCAAGAAATGTGCACGGATATGTTCAATTTTTCTAACGAACACGGGTCTGGCATAAAGATCTGTTTTCATAATCCTAAACGACTGTTCTATCTGCCAAAGACCGCCGTATACCTGCCGCATTTTGCGCTCATCGTAGTCAAGTTCGCTGCTGATAATGCAAAAATAGCCATCATACATCGCGTCATGCTCCGCCTTTTCTAAATTCACACTGCGGAGCTTTTTCGTGTTTCCCAGTATCTCCCCAGTTTCCTTGTCAACGATAGCTTCTTTTGTATATTCGTCGACACCTTTTTTGATACTATAGGCATTGTTTTTGACCGAACGCGCAGCTTTTTCCAGTTTTTCTTCCCGTTTACGCTTTGCCATGTCGGCTTCAGTCTTCTTCCGTAAGCGTCAAATAAATCGTCACATGTACAACCAGGCCTCCGGATGAGACAATAGGTCCAAGAGAATCACATAGAGTTTGTTGGAGTCATTTGGATTCTTAGAAACTCGCAGGAGGTCTACTTTTATGAGCGTACAGAAAGTGACGCATGAAGTTCGATTGGAGAAATGGCGCAATATTGTTACGGCTTGCCGCAACAGTGGCAAAACCATTAAAACGTGGTGCAGCGAAAATAACATTAACGTGAAAACATACTATCATTGGCAGAAACTTGTATGTCAGGAGACTTGCCGGGCAATTTCGGTAAGTCTCCCTGTCTCCAGCGAGGCTGTTCCCGTACAGGGTTCGGTATTTGCAGAAATGAAGATGCCTAAGCATCGTGCGGAAACATTGGCTATCACGATTGAGCGTAACGATATGCAAATCCATGTCTATCAAGGCGCTGATATGGTAACCGTGGAGGCTACGCTTCTGGCACTGAAACATTTATGTTAGGTGATATATCTAAAATCGAACATATCTTTCTCGCCTGTGGCCACACCGATATGAGAAGATCTATTGATGGTCTGGCAGCGACCATACAGCAATGCTTTCACCTAGATCCGTTCTCCAGCAGTCTGTTCCTGTTTTGCGGCCGTCGGCGTGATCGAATCAAAGCGCTCTTTTGGGATGGCGATGGCTTTGTACTTTTGTATAAACGGCTGGAGAACGGAGGCTTTCAGTGGCCAAAAGATGAAAAAGAGGTCAAACACATTACGCCACAACAGTTTCGTTGGCTAATGGAAGGGTTAAGCATTCAACAGCCGAGGGCGCATAAAAAAGTCGATAAAATACAAATCGTCTAATTTGCTGAAAGTCCTAAATATCCTGCAAAATCAATGGATTTAACGGATTTTTCATGGAAAAAAGCCATAAAATATGGTATAATTATTACATGAAAATTCTAGTGAACGGTACTAATACACAAGAAGAAATGATCTCTGTTTCTCGTACTGAATATGAGGCACTAAAAATACAAAATGAGGAACTGACTCAACAGGTCAAGTGGCTGATGGAGCAAATGCGTCTTTCCAAACAAAAACAGTTCGGCTCCTCCAGTGAAAAAAGCAAATACGATCAGTTTAATCTTTTTAACGAGGCGGAGGCAACAGCAGATGAACGGGTGCCCGAGCCTGAATTGACTGAAGTTCAGAAGCATTATCGTAAGAATGTCAAAGAAAGAAAAGAGACCATTCCTGCCGATTTACCAATAGAGGTTGTCGAGCATTTTTTACCGGAACATGAACAGGAATGCCCGGAATGTGGTTCAAAACTGCATATTATGGGTAAAAATGTCCGTCGCGAATTGAAGATCATCCCGGCCAAGGCAGTTATCGTAGAACATATTGACTATGTATATGCCTGCCGCGACTGTGAAGTCAATTCATGCAGCGTGCCTATTATCAAGGCACCAATGGACAAGCCGGTAATCAAAGGAAGCTTTGCTTCTCCAGAAGCAGTTGCTCATATTATGACACAGAAATTTGCAAATGGAATGCCATTGCATCGCCAGGAGCAAGATTTGAGCCGTATGGGCATAGCTCTTTCCAAACAAACTATGTCTAACTGGCTAATTCGGTGTTCTGAAGATTGGCTGGAGCCAATCTATGATGCCTTTAAAGAGCTACTTTCCATACAGCCAGTGCTCCACGCAGATGAAACCATTTTACAGGTACTTCACGAGCCGGGCAAATCTGCGCAAAGCAAAAGCTACATGTGGCTGTATAGAACTGGCGGGTGTGCTAGTATACCTATTGTGCTGTGTGATTATCAGCCAGACCGGAAGGCAAAGCATCCTTTAGAATTTTTGCAGGAGTTTAGCGGCTACCTTCATACGGATGGTTATGCCGGGTATCATAGCTTGCCGGAGCGAATCGTCATTGTGGGCTGCTGGGCACATGCCAGAAGAAAATTTGACGAGGCGCTAAAAGGCCTTTTGGAAAAAGACCGAGAAGGCTCTGGGGCGCAACGTGGCAAACAATATTGCGATAAGCTATTTACTATTGAGCGCCAACTAGCTGATTGTACACCGGAAGAACGCTATAAAAAGCGTCAGGAACTGGCAAAACCAGTGCTTGACGAGTTTTTGTCGTACCTTCATACAGTAAAGGCATCTACCAAGAGCGGATTTGGCAGAGCCGTGCACTATACGTTGGAGCAATGGAAATATCTCGAACGATATCTACTGGACGGAAGGCTGGAAATCAGTAACAATCGCGCCGAGCGCAGCATTAAGCCGTTTGTGATTGACCGCAAAAATTTTCTCTTTGCCAACACACCGCGAGGAGCTAAAGCCAGCGCAGTTGTGTTTAGCATAATAGAAACCGCAAAGGAAAATGGGCTCAATCCATATGCCTACCTGACTTATATTTTTAAAAACGCACCCAACTGGGATATACGAAATGATGTTGAGGCACTACAACGACTAATGCCCAGTTTTGTTCCAGATTACTGTAAAACTAATGCCGTTACCAAATGACTTGTTGTCAAGGTGACGGCATTTTTGACGCTTACCTTCTTCCAATATAAAAGTACTTTTCTTACTCGGATTGGGGCGTCCCCCGCAAAATAGACAGGAAAAACCCAAGAATTTCTCAATATCTCAAAGCCATGCTCATTATTTCAACAAAGTCACTAACTTTTTTCGTATCGACGCGATAATTTTCCTGATTTCGCTACGACTCATCCCGGCTAAATCGAGATCAAATTCTATGTCGTCTACGAATATGTCGCCCATGGCCCAAATGTCCGACTTCTTTATCGTCCAACCTTTGATAAACTTGTGCTTGGGAGGCGATCCGGCCTGACGATAAGATTCAAGTAGCTTGAAATCAAACGCCGTATCGGTTTTGAGCTTGCGTTTTATTGTTCGTATAAACATGATAACAACCTCTTGTGAAATATAGTCACTACAGCCGATGTTTATAGTCACTACAATCATCAGTCTCTACATTCGCAATGTTTTGCACAATTGCCTACGCCGCCAAGGCGATTGAATAATATTCTTCCGGAGTTAGATAGCCGTTGGTTTCATGCAAGCGCTGTCGGTTGTAAAATATTTCAACATATTCAAAGACGGCAGCTCTTGCCTCATCTCTTGTCTTAAACCGATGCTCATTGAGCCATTCGTATTTCATTTTCCCCCAGAATGACTCCATTGGCGCGTTGTCCCAGCAGTTTCCCTTCCGCGACATACTGCAAGTGAACTTATATCTTTTCAGCAGCTTTTGGTAGTCGTGGGAGCAGTACTGGCTGCCTCGATCCGAATGAAGTAATACGTTTTCTGGCCGGCCCACCCGAAAATAAGCGCTCTTCAAAGCGTTTATCACTAGTTCTTTCGTCATTCTATCCCCCATAGATAAGCCTACTATCTTCTGTCCGCAAAGATCCATTATTCCAGCAACATATAGCCAACCTTCCTCAGTCCATACATAGGTAATATCGCTTACCATCTTCTGATTAGGTTTTTCTGCTGTGAACTCACGATTTAAGAGGTTTTCAGCTACCGGCAGGGTATGGTTAGAATTCGTAGTGGCCTTAAACTTCCTGGCTACTTTCGAGCGGATTCCTTCTTGTTTCATGATTCGTTCGACCCGCTTATGGTTTACATGATTGCCGAGTCGTCGTAGTTCCCGGGTCATCTTCCGGCTGCCACAGGTCCGATTCTTTCTTTCATGAATTTCTTTGATTTTTTCAGCTAATGCTTGATTTTCAAGCGTTCTATTGCTTGCCGGGCGTTTTTCCCATGCGTAATAAGCGCTTCTTGCAACAAAGAGCACTTCACATAGCTTCGCTACCCGATATTCATGGCGGTGTTCTGCGATAAACTCGAACCTTTTTACTTGAGGTTCTTGGCGAAGTACTGCGCCGCCTTTTTTAAAATCTCATTTTCCTCCCGCAGCTCACGAATTTCTCGTTCCAGCTTACGCATCTTTTCATCATCGTCGCTGAGCTTGCCGCTGCCGGGAAAAGGATTTACCGGTTTTTCACGGTGCCGCTTTATCCATCCGTGCATCGTATTTTCATTAACCCCAAGATCAGCAGCCACTTTAGCGACCGATTCACCCGTCTGCTCCAATCGTCGAATTGCTTCCATCTTATATTCTGCGCTGTACTTCTTAGCTTGCTTCATCTTTTCTATCCCCTCTCTGATATCAGTATACTATGTGTTTCTACTGTCCATCAAACGGGGTACGCGGCAGATTTCTTTTTTTCCGTCCTTGTCCTTACCCTCGTATTCTTCTTCGAACAGCTTGTATCTGTAGGTACCCTGTTCGTTTGATGTCCATCCACTTTGATCAAACAGTTTTTCATTGTAGCGTTGTCCTTTTTTCCCTTTTATTATCTGCGAAAAGACAAAACCGTCACCGTTGTTCACAATTGCGTTGATATTCTTCGAAGAGTTGAGGCCTTTATCGGCAACTACAATCAGTCGTCCTAACCCGTACGAATCCTTGACATCCTTCATTGTCGGCTGAAGCGTAAGGGAATCACTTGTATTTCCTGGGAACATCGACATATTGACTGGTAATCCGTTGGAATCCATAAACAACCCCATTGCGACAATAGGGTCAGTGCGGTGTTCTTTCGATACGCCTCTTTTTCGCAGATCCTCTTCGCCATTTGGGAAATCGATCTCGAAGAAATAATTAGTCACATCATAGAATGCATAGGAAAGGTCTCGACCGATCGATTCTTTAACACGTTCGTTTAAATGCCGTTGCAACTCCACCTCAAAATCTGCGAAGTGGTCAAGCGACCTGTAGACATCTGGCAATGTAAAATCGGTGCACATCCCGTAGAAGCCGTCCTTCAATTGGCATGAGGCGCGTTTTGAATCTGGATGAAGAACTCTTGCCAACACTAAGAATTTAAAAATGTCGCAGGGTGAATACTCCACCCGAAACTTGCGTGATTTCTCAAAGTTCTCGATGAATGAATTGATTTCGAGCAGATTATAAACGGCTTCCAGGAACTTGTATCCGTAGTTCTGTCGCCGATTTTCTTCACCATACATCATCGCATTAGCTGCAACTTCGATTCGTAAGGGAACAGTATCTTTAAAGTTATCATCGAATTTCACTACCATAGCCATGAAAGCTTCGGGATCTGGCTGATCTTCGAGATAACCAAAACTTTTAATCGTACGCTGCTTTGTGGGTAGCCCTGGTCCAGGGCGATACCCTTCGACAACACGGATGTGAGTCTTAATAACGCCGCCACGCTTTACACGATCTTTTTTAATCATTGAATATCACCTCATTTACATTATAGCATATCTGTAGCATAACATAAATAAAAACGCATAAAAAAATGCGGAAGTCCGCATTTTACAAGTAGATTATTTCACTCTGTCTGCTCTCTATGTTCTGCTAACTGTAAAAGTCGGGTTATACCATGTCTTAAGATTGAAATACATACGTTTTTTAACACAGCTAGAGCTCCTCCTGATGCCATGAATTGGCTTCACAAAACCCAAAAAATCAGGAGGTAGTATGTCTATGCAACAATATAAACAAGAGATTGAGCTATACTTTGAACTTAAAGGAACTCCGGAATCTTCACGAGAATCCTATTTGCGAAGAATCTTTGCCTTCATCAATTATATGCAAAATCAACACAAATGCATGGAAAACGTTACAGATAGTGATATCCAACAATATATCCTCTATCTCAAAAAGGAAAAGGGTCTGTCAGCGGGAACCATCAATTGTTACATTTCTGCTGTCAAATTCTTTCATACCTGCATCATAGGTAAAGAGTGGAACCCCTTAAAAATTCCCCGGATGAAAAGAATACGTAAATTTCCAGTCATCCCACCTAAACAAGATGTACTGGCAATATTAAATAAAGCTGCGAATCTAAAGCATAAAGCTATTTTAGCATTACTATACGGTAGTGGCCTCAGGGTCAGCGAAGTAGCTAAATTGAAGATTTGTGATATTTGTAGTAAAAGTATGCGCGTACGGGTAGAAAACGCCAAACATAATACAAATCGATACACCATCTTATCAGAACTGGCCCTTGATGTATTGCGAAAATACTTCCGGGCATATTTTTCAAGCTACCAAATGGACGATTGGTTGTTTCCAGGACAACACAAAGGTGAGCACATTAACGTTAAGTCCATCAAAAATACCATCATTAAGCTGCGCAACCAGTTGCAAATGGACCAGAATATTTCTGCCCATACGCTTCGGCACTGTTTTGCTACACATACATTAGAAGATGGGGTCGATCCCGTGTTTATCCAGCAAATGCTGGGGCATAAAAATCTTCAGACTACAATGACGTACCTGCATATGACATCGAAAAGCCTTATGGGCATTAAGAGTCCTCTTGATACTGGAAACAGCAACCCCAAATGACTACTGTACAGGATGTTTTCCTTAAGTTTTATCCCCAGTATGAACAAAGCTATGCTCCATATATACAACAAGCCAAAGCCGTTAGTGACATCATGCGCTGCAGGACAGCAGCTTTAGGTGGTCATACGTTTGAATGCGAAGAATGTGGTCATATAGTTGTTCGTTACAATTCATGCCGGAATCGGCACTGCCCTTTGTGTCAGGGTATTAATAAGGCAGTTTGGGTAGACGCAAGAAGCAAAGATATCCTCACTGCCCCTTACTTCCATGTTGTGTTTACCTTACCATCACAGCTTCAGCCATTGGTTTATCAAAACCAGGAATTGCTTTATGGCTTGTTGTATAAAGCGGTAGCCCAAACCTTGGCGGAACTTTCCCAAGATACCAAATATCTTGGTGCACAGATCGGCTTTTTTCCTTGCTGCATACCTGGGGACAAGATTTGCACTATCATCCGCACATCCATACTGTGGTATTGGCAGGTGGACTAACCAAAAACAATCAATGGCGAAACAGCAGCAAGAAGTTCTTCATTCCAGTAAAGGTGTTAGCTAAAAAGTTTCGAGGTAAATTTCTTCACCACATCAAGCAATACTACCGCCAAAACTTGCTGATGTTTTATGGAGATGCCCAGAAATATCAACAGCCAAAATGTTTCCGGGATTTACTCAAACAGTGTTATGCCAAAAACTGGTACATTTACTCTAAAAAGACTTTTTCCGGACCACTCGCTGTTGTCCGATATTTGGGGAGGTACACGCACCGGATAGCCTTATCCAATACGCGCATTGTCGCCATGGATGAACATACGGTGACAATTACCGTAAGAGACTCTAACGACAACAACCAGACAAAAACGCTAACGCTCAGTGGCGTTGAATTCATCCGGCGATTTTTACTGCATGTACTTCCCAAAGGTTTTGTCAAAATCAGGCATTATGGACTCCTTGCCAACCGAAACAAAAAGACCAAGCTGGAACTAAGCAGAAAACTAACGTTAAGTCCAACCTACAAACCAAAATTTGAAGGTCTTACAACTGTTGAGATTCTATGCATTCTTGTAGGCCGGGATGTAACGAGGTGTCCTGTATGTGGAAAAGGTAAATTACAGGCAAGCTATTCGTTACCCAAAGAGGCATCGCCTTAATAGTTGCAAAAATTGAATAGATACTGCCAAGACCCGTTTGTGGGGAGGGGGAAGGTATGTCCAATCAAGACAAATGAAGCCCAATTTATTACAAATCAGCAAAGTAAAGCACAAAAAATGTACGAAAACAGAAAAAATTAACGATCAAAAACCAAGAGAAAAAGATTGAAATTCCATAGCTGGGCAGCCCGCGACTTCATTCTTCTGAGGCAATCAAAAATTTTGCGCGTAGATAGTTTTGTGGCTCAACTGGCAGCCGGGAGCTGTTAATTGAGCCTTTTTGCGCGCAAAACTTCCGATTGATACCTTCAAGAACCGTCCCGGTGCTTTCCCACAAAACCGGCGCGGTGTCCAAGCCGAAGTAACGATATTGGCTGATGAAAAGCCTGTGGAATTTTCCCGGAAAATAGTCGAATTTCTACATGATATAGCGAAGCGGCAAAAGTCTTCTTGTATGCTGCTGCCCAGCGGAACCCGGCATGATGCCATGCATATGGCAGCTATTGCCCCAACAGGTATGATCTTTGTACCTTGCAAAGGCGGATTTAGTCATAATCCTGCAGAATGGGCAAGTATTGAGGATATTGCTGCCGGAACGAGGTTATTATTTGAAGCAGTTGTCAAGTTGGCAGCAGAGTAGGTCACACTAGTTTTATGCTTACTTTTAAGATTCGCTTGGTGAAGGTTTTACATACACCACCCGCGTTCACTGATAAATATTGTTGGGGATTAGAAATCTTGTAGAGACCGTTGTACCCGATAAGTCTGAATCAATAACTATTCTAGCCGCCTGATATCTCCTAGCAATGCTATAGCAAACAGCCAGGCCCAGTCCCTTGTGACTTAGTAGTAAAAAACGGCGTACCTATGTTACCAAGTACTTCTTCGAATATTCCGCTACCATTATCCTGAACCTCCAAACCCACTTCCCTGTCCACTTTAAAAATCTTGATACTTAATGTTCCGTTTGAGCTAATTGCTTCAAAACCGTTTCTTGCCAAGTTTAATATCAACTGTCGGGGAACTTTGGGGGTCAGGCTTGCTTTAATAAAAAAAATGACTTATCTGAAATGACAGTACCACCGTCCATGAGCATTCGGTTACGGGAATTAATTCTGCCTAACCGGCTGCTTTTTATCTTACAAGGGACGGTGTAAGTTTCTTAATAGAAAGCCAATCTTTTTACTTTCATGTACTTGCAATTTATGTAAAATAGTACTAATATTAGTAATAGGTGGAAATTAAAAAGTAAAGTCGCCGTGTCCCATAGGTGCGGCAACACCTATGGGCACGAGCAGGTGCATACACACCTACACGTAACAGCGAACTGTCCACGACGACAATCTTATTATACCCGGTTGTTAGCTGAATTACAAGTTTTGACAGTTGGGGTGTAATGATTGACGCGGAAGGCAGATGGCTGTGCGACTGCATGCAATATTCGATGGTATCATATCTTGATACAGGTTTGGCAGAACACGGTGACGGGTTCTGTTATTTTGGTTGTTTCCTGTATAAGCAAGGGGACGGAGGAACTGTCTTGAGATTAAGACGATACCACCGTCCCCTTGTCCGCCGAGAAACAGAAGACGACCCTTGCCCCAAATTTCGGGATGAGGAGGGAGTGTAAAATTAAGTGTGTAAGTTCGAAAGAACTTACACACTTAATTTTACACTCCCCGATGCTTCCTAAATAAGGCATAGGAGCAAGGGAACCGTCTCTATGCTTCCCGCCTATGCTTCCCGCCTATGCTTCCCGCCTATGCTTCCCGCCTATGCTTCCCGCCTATGCTTCCCGCCTATGCTTCCCGCCTATGCTTCCCGCAGCCCTTCTACCCGGAAGGCTGGAACGTGAGTTCCGCCTCTACTCGACTCCGTATCCTTTAAGCAAAGAGGGAATTATCTCTGAACTATATACCCTCAATCTTTTGGTGCTTCATCACTGCCTTCTTCATTTAGCTTTGGGAGCTTTTTTGCTACAGCAGGATAAAGGAACCTGCGTTGCTCGTGTTCCATTGGGTTTACACTTTCAAAGTTATCGTCAATTTTTGTTAGTTTTAGATAACCCCAGGTGGCTATGATATACCATGGTATAAACGGAATAATCGAGTCAAATAATCCGTGCGCAAGAGATAATACACCCAGTTTCGTAATCATTTGGCAAAATAACATACTATAGAAAATCCCCATGGTCGTGTATATATAAATATACACTTTTTTCGTAGGTAAATGATAAAAATATATTATAAAAAACAATGTCCATGCGACAGGAGCCAAAAAATGTATTCCCATCAAACCAAATGGCTCATAGTTTATATATTTAAATTCTCCAAAAAGGTTCGCTATACTAACAATTATACCATCAAAAAGCCCCCCGAAGATAATCCCGTAAATTGATAGCCGACGTATTTCTTGTCTGGGTACAAGTGCTAAAACAATCCCGGCAAAGACAGCAGTGTAAATAAAAGGGATTAAGTTAATTGCCATCAGCAAACCTCCTCCAGCCGTTATTATTTCCGTAGCCACTATGCATTATGTATTACACATCGTAGACATTGGGGACGTCAGACTGTGCGAAAACAGAAATCACTAACTTTAATTCTCCACTTTAGCATCAAAAATTGCCTAGTTCGAGGCTTCAAGAAGATAAAATTAGATCGAAAACGCCATTCATTCCCCACTTTTAGGTGAATATTAAAAGGAATGCATGGTTTTTGCACAACCTGACGTTCCCGTTTTGTCATCTTTAACTTGAGACAGTTGTGTAACAAAAAGGAACGTCCCTGTTGTCCTGTTTAAGTGGCCTGACCTCATGCCCTTATGACCTCCTTAAACGATGATTTTGATGTGTCTGGAAAGAAAAATTTATCAGAGAAAGAAATACGACGCAGGATATTGCAATGTATAGAGGGAAGGGAACCCCATGAAGTATTCGCATGGCCTAAGCCGGAAAGAGATGCATTATTTAGGCGGTTAAAAGAAAAGGAATGCCTATCGATTCGCCAACCTGAGAGGGCGACTGGAATATCTCGTGGCGTTGTAGCAAGATGCTGACAAAACGGGAACGTCCCCTAGTGTCCTCCTAGTGTCCTCAATATCTACATATTTAGGACTACAATTTCAGAGGCAGGGACTCAAAACCCTTGATTTATAATGACTTGGAAAAATATGTCGCCAAACATGGGATATATAGTACAGAATTTAGTCAGTACTTGATAAGAAAGGATGAGTTTTCGTATGAGAATTAAAATGATACTATCGGGAATATCTGCAATCCTGCTTATAATCTTAGTGTATGGCGCTCCTTTTGCCAGGGCTTTTCCCAAGCCGGATGGAGAATTCAATGTAGGAAGAACTTCCGCTCACTGGATTGATAGCGACAGACAAGAACTATTAGGCGGCAAACCGGGGGATAAACGAGAGTTAATGGTTACGATCTGGTATCCCACTACTGATACTAACAAACCTGGCGCGGAGTATATGCCTGAACCTGATCGCAAAGCCTATGTAGCGATAGAAGGTAGATCTATGCTGAATATGCTTAAATCTCGTGTCAACGCTATTGAATCGACAAACGTCGCTGATAATGAGCAACAGTACCCCGTAGTGTTTTTTTCACCTGGTTATGGTATGACAAGATATCTATATACGGCATTTATGGAGGGATTAGCAAGTCATGGCTATGTCGTTGTTGCGGTTGACCATCCTTACATTCGCTCTCTCTCAACAATTTTCCCCGACGGCAAAATAGCGAAATTATTGGAATTAAAAAACGATAATAATTATTTAAAGAATTTTGATCTTCAATTCCGGACGTCCACTCAAGATATGGTCTTTGTCATTAATCAGCTTACACAACTCAATGATAATCGACAAAGCATATTTTATAAAAAACTGGATCTCAGCAAAATTGGCGCGTTCGGACATTCTTTAGGCGGAGCCACTGTTGCCGAAGCTACATGTCAGGATTCACGTATAAAAGCTATTGTAAGTCTGGATGGCAATTTGAATGGCACTGTTTTGGAAAAAGGGATTAAAGTCCCTGCCATGTTCTTATGTTCCAAGGATTTTTATGATCTTGATATAAATGTTGACGAGAAAAAACTTAAAGAACTTCTTAAAAATATAATGAAGCCGGAACAGTTTGGCCAAGTTATCAAGAGCATCAGAATGGGTGCGGAACAAATTAAAAAAAGTACGCTAGCAGGTGGAGCAACAATTGTCATTGCAGGAATGAAACATTTGAATTTTTCTGATCTACCCACTTACTATGAACAGAATAAACTTTCTGATAACGATATAGGCACAATCAATGCAGATAGAGGTTACAAAATCGTTAATGCTTATATGCTGGCCTTTTTTGACACTAATCTCAAAGGCTTGAATTCTGAATTATTGAAAGGAGCGTCACTATCCTATCCGGAAGCCACTTTTATAAAGTACTAAGTGGGTACGTTAAATACAGGGTGTCAGAAACAAAGGGTGACGGTTCTGTGCGCCAAGAAGCGCACAGAGTATAGCGGGTGGGAGTCCCGCCTGAGAAGGCTTAGACAGCCACTCAGTATCTAGCCTTGGGACTGAAGCGGTAACGCCAGGTCTAAGCGTAGGCAAGAAAGGTAGTAGGCAGAAAGCGAAAGCTGAAGATGTAGAGCCCCGAAATCCCCAAATGGGTAGGTCGATGCCTTAGAACCAGCAGAAGACAACACTGAGTTTGGCGATAAAAGGCGAGCTGAATTCAGCTCCCCGGGGTCAAAGGTCTTGGCATGCTACACATCATTACTCTGTGTGAACTTGGGAGACCCTGCCGCCCTCTAACGAGAGTATGGCGTATAAGACAAGGGGACGGAGGAACTGTCTTGAGATTAAGACGATACCACCGTCCCCTTGTCCGCCTTTCAGTTCAAGTGTGGTACTTGCACCTGCGCGCCCTGCGGCTGTAACAGTAGGTAGTATGGGGCGTACGGAAATAAATTACGCGATAAGTAAAGGAAAGAAAATTATTGCAGTAGATACGGGTGCTACCGATAACGTTGCTACATATTGGAAAGAAAATGATATATCAGTTGTAGCGTGTCGCAAAGATAGTATCGAAAACGAAATAGGTTAATATTCCCAAGGTGTGAAAATTAAAGTATTAAGTATTGACCTTTGGACAGAGTGTCAGAACGACGTTCCTGACTTTGGAAACTGATCAATATCTTATTTGAACAAAAGTATAATTGATATGCAATAAATAATTTAATCTAATTATTTTGTTCATAAACAGTCTGAATATATGTACAATATCTATTTTTTTGATGATTTTGATCAGATTATTTTGTAATGTTACAATTATTTCATTTTAATAAAGTCATGAATAAACACCACCTTGAATTTAATTTTGGGGTGGTGTTTTATGTTTGTTTAATAACTATTTTGGGCAATAACGAAAATCACTTCCAAATTTATGTCGATTGGCAGGAATTATATGTATTTGAGGGGAAGTAATATATTTTAATGAAGATGTGTGAGGCGGGAGAAACCGCCCCTTGACTGGTTCCCGTCTAGTCTGGAGGAATGAAATGACAAATCAGATTAACTCCGTGTTTCTAAAGATGTCTCGTCGAGCTGAATTACTAGATAGATCATACTTAGTTGCCTCATTTGTAGATGCAGGTCCAATTTTCACTCTTTTATCAAGTATAGATCATCAAATATTGTTTGGTAGACGCGGAACAGGGAAGACTCATGCTATGGCTTATTTAGCTGAGTTTATGAAATCTAAAGGTGACGTAGCAGTAAATATTGATATGCGAACTCTGGGGTCGTCTGGTGGAATTTATTCAGATCCCACAATCTCAGTTGGCGAAAGGGCAACAAGGCTCGTGATGGATACTCTAGCAGCATTGCATGATCAAATTCTCAATTTTGCTCTTGAAAATGATTCTGAATTAGATTTATCGAAGATTGGGCCTATGTTGGATAGATTTGCTGAATCAATTACGGAAGTAGCTATTACAGGTATTGTTAATCAAGAAGAAACCATTAAAGCTGAAACAAAGGATAATAGTGAAACTGAGTTGGAAATTCACATTTGTAAACCTAGTGTTGATATGCAATTAAAGAGTGCCAATGAGCAAAAAAATACTACTGAAAGAAAGATTGTACGAACTGGTGAGGAGCGGCATCGCATACATTTCGGAAAGGTCAGAGCAGCTCTAGATGGAATTGTTAAAGCTATTACGCCTAAAAGGGTATGGTTCTATTTAGATGAGTGGAGTGAGGTGCCGATTGATTTGCAACCATTTCTATCGGATTTGCTTCGCCGCACTATATTTACAATTCCTGGGATAACAACTAAAATAGCGGCAATAGAGCAAAGGTGCATGTTTAGAAGAGAAATGAGTGATGGTACATATATTGGAATAGAAGTTGGAGCTGATATTGCAACAAGTCTAAATTTGGATGAGTATATGGTTTTTGACAACGATGCAGAAAAGGCAAAAGAATTTTTTAAGGAGTTAATTTTCAAACATGTAGCATCAATTGTTGAAACTAATGAAGGGAATTTTCCGGCAAACAGCAATGAATTGATACAGAGTGCATTTACCCAGAAAGGTGTTTTTGATGAATTTGTTAGGGCAGCAGAAGGGGTTCCTAGAGATGCGATAAATATAATAGGGATTGCAGCCCAGAAAGCGAATAATTCCTTAATATCAATAAATGACATAAGGGTTGCAGCAAAATTATGGTATAATCGCGGGAAAGAATCCGCGGTATTGGCTAAACCGGAAGCACATATGTTGTTGAGAAAAATAGTTGATGAGGTAATTGCACATAGAAGGGCAAAAGCATTTCTAATTAGAAATGACGTAAAACATTATTTAATTGATTTCTTATTTGATGCTAGGGTTATACACCTTATCAAACAGGGGATATCTGCCCATGATCAACCAGGTATTAGATTTAATGTATATGCCATTGATTATGGATGTTATGTTGATTTAATTAACACAACACGTGCCCCTCAATGTTTATTTGAGATTGAAACTGAAACTGGGGCCGAAATTGTGGACGTTCCTGCCAATGATTATCGATCAATACGGCGAGCTATATTAAATGTTGAGGACATTGAACGGTTAAGTAGTACAACAAATACTGCGTGAGTCAGTTGGGAACTTTGGGGGTCAGGCTGTGCTTTAATAGAAAAATTGACTTATCTGAAATGACAGTACCACCGTCCCTATAAACATTTCCGGTTACGGGAATTAATTCTGCTTAACCGGCTGTTTTTTAGCTTACAAGGGACGGTGTAAGTTTCTTAATAAAAAACCAATCTTTTTACCTTTATGCCCTTGCAATTCATGTAAAAGAGTACTAATATTAGTAATAGGTGGAAATTAAAAAGTAAAGTCGCCGTGTCCCATAGGTGCTAGAACACCTATAGGCACGAGCAGGTGCGGAGACACCTACACGTAACAGCGAACTGTCCACGACGACAATCTTATTATACCCGGTTGTTAGCTAAATTACAAGTTTTGACAGTCGGGGTGTAATGATTGACGCGAAAGGCAGATGGCTGTGCGACTGCATGCAATATTCGATGGTATCATATCTTGATACAGGTTTGGCAGAACACGTTGACGGGTTCTGTTATTTGGGTTACTTCCTGTATCTTGATACTGTTGCAATAATCGATTAGGATCGCATGTGTAGGGAGAAATAATCCTGCATATGTGATCCTTTTTAATTTCCTCCTGTAAAATTCCCATTCATGGGTGATTACAGGAGGGCATAGAAGCCTCCAAATAAAATAAGGAGGGTGAGTTTAACTGACTATGAATATCAGAGACCTGGATTTTAAGAAACAAGAGACTGAGCTATATAATGAAATTTGGCAACTATCTGAAGAACTTGATCGGCTGGATAAAGAGGGAAAAGATACAACAGATACTAGCCAAAGATTTAGGGAGGTATTGGAAGAATTTATGTTATTCAGGCAGCAGGAAGCAAAGACCCGCTAGTTAAAGTCAAAACCTAAACCATAGCTAGACAGTAGGGACGCTTCTCTTTTTGCAACTTTATCAAGAGAAACAGTGTTTCCCTCCCCGTGTTTCCTCTCAATTGAGAGGCGACTTGTTTTAGGTAACCTTTTCTAAAATTATTCTAAAATTAGGCAGATATAATTCAAAAAGGTACTAAAATTTATATTCTAGGAAAAGCGAGGGGGTATAAATAGAAAAATTGAATGAAGCCGTAAAACATTGCCTATTAATTTTTCCGTTGGGCAAATTATTGTACATAGTGGAATGAAACCCAGCTAAAGGAGATGATTATCTTGAAAAGGCTATCTATTTTGGTTTTGGTTACTTGCCTCTTTGTTACTGTCTCAGGAACTGCTTTTGCCTGGAGTGACCGCTCGGAAGGCCGTCCTGAGCAAACTCTAAGACAAATGATGCATATCCCTAGTTTATCTGTTTGGCATAATGATAAAAACAAATTTCATCTAAAGTCCACCAACTTGCGCGGTCAGCAGGTATTTACAGGTGTTATTCGTACTGACGGACGTTTTCATGATATAGAGGAGAGAGACCTGGAAAACGGCGATTTTGTTAGAGTTGACCGGCAACGTGATACCATCCGCTTTCGCTTAACCGGCCGCGGTATTGACGAAATTAGCTTTATAGTCAGAGGCGGCGATGTTGTTAAATTTGATTTGTATAAAGACGGCGAGGAGATGCCCCGCGAAAATATATTTATCGGCAAAGAGGGCTGGCATCCTCGAGACAATCGGTTTACATTAAGATAAATTATAGCAATACCCGGCCTTTTAGGGAGGCCACTGAAGACTTGTGGTAAAGCTCAAAGAGTACGAAACAGAAGACGACCCTTGCCCCAAATTTCGGGATAAGGGGGAGTGTAAAATTAAGTGTGTAAGTTCTTTCGAACTTACACACTTAATTTTACACTCCCCGATGCTTCCTATTTAAGGTATGGGAGCAAAGGAACCGTCCCGATGCTTCCCATCAATCTTTTGGTGCTTCATCACTGCCTTCTTCATTTAGCTTTGGGAGCTTTTTTGCTACAGCAGGATAAAGGAACCTGCGTTGCTCGTGTTCCATTGGGTTTACACTTTCAAAGTTATCGTCAATTTTTGTTAGTTTTAGATAACCCCAGGTGGCTATGATATACCATGGTATAAACGGAATAATCGAGTCAAATAATCCGTGCGCAAGAGATAATACACCCAGTTTCGTAATCATTTGGCAAAATAACATACTATAGAAAATCCCCATGGTCGTGTATATATAAATATACACTTTTTTCGTAGGTAAATGATAAAAATATATTATAAAAAACAATGTCCATGCGACAGGAGCCAAAAAATGTATTCCCATCAAACCAAATGGCTCATAGTTTATATATTTAAATTCTCCAAAAAGGTTCGCTATACTAACAATTATACCATCAAAAAGCCCCCCGAAGATAATCCCGTAAATTGATAGCCGACGTATTTCTTGTCTGGGTACAAGTGCTAAAACAATCCCGGCAAAGACAGCAGTGTAAATAAAAGGGATTAAGTTAATTGCCATCAGCAAACCTCCTCCAGCCGTTATTATTTCCGTAGCCACTATGCATTATGTATTACACATCGTAGACATTGGGGACGTTCCCGTTTTGTCATCTTTAACTTGAGACAGTTGTGTAACAAAAAGGAACGTCCCTGTTGTCCTGTTTAAGTGGCCTGACCTCATGCTCTTATGACCTCCTTAAACGATGATTTTGATGTGTCTGGAAAGAAAAATTTATCAGAGAAAGAAATACGACGCAGGATATTGCAATGTATAGAGGGAAGGGAACCCCATGAAGTATTCGCATGGCCTAAGCCGGAAAGAGATGCATTATTTAGGCGGTTAAAAGAAAAAGAATGCCTATCGATTCGCCAACCTGAGAGGGCGACTGGAATATCTCGTGGCGTTGTAGCAAGATGCTGACAAAACGGGAACGTCCCTAGTGTCCTCACTTATCTGAAATGACAATACCACCGTCCCTATGAATATTGGTTGATAGTTGAATAATTAAAGCATTCTCCCTGTCAGGGAAGCAAAAAGAACGTCCTTGCTTCCTTTTAGGGTAGGACTTAGATCCGAGGTGGTCTGTCTTACGTAAAATAAAAATCCCGCAAGGCGGGATTAGGAAGGGAAACCGAGGTTAAGCATCTCATCCGGTAAACTATTTTTTAGGTTTCCTGCAACATTTTCGACTATATCCTTGTCTTTTTCATGCGTAGGTATAGAATCATTGTCAGATTCAGTTACAACTGTCTCTTTGTCAGTCAAAGGAATCACCTCAAATATTTTAGTTTTAAGATTGGTTTGAGTTCGCAGTAGTCTCCATGCCGCGAGTTAGTGCATTAGTATCTTTTAGTAGTATCGTTATTGGAGGCTGGTTTTGGCGGTTCCACTTTCTTACGAATTGTCGACCTGTCGCTTCGTTGCTCCGATTGACAGGAAGTCTTATCAACGCAGACTTCATGCACTGACTTATCGCGTAAATTATCTGTCATGTCGCACCTCCGTTGTTAACCATTTTCTATCATAGTTTAAACTATTTAATGGGGTATTATGTTGTTGTTTATAGAAAATTTTTTTGCTGTTCCGGCAGAAGAAATGAAAGGTGTCATGGGGATGAGGGTGGTGACAATGAAATGCGGTGTCAGCACCCTGTCCCCCGTTTTCACGGATTGCCTCCATCATAAAAACGCCTAAAGTAGCCGGAACTTTGCCGGTTGTGCTTTAGGCGTTTTTATAAAATGTTATATGTATTTTTATAAAAATTTTATAAATCGTTTAAAGCCGCTTTATATTGCTTCCTTATAATAAGCTCATAACAACTCAAGGAGGTTATTATAAGATGAATAAAATCAAATTATTGTATGATGTAGTCAGCACACTGAGGGAAAAGGATGTTTTGCGGGGGGTAGCAACAGGCCAAGTACAAAAAGACCAAGCGCAAATTTTTTATGTAAAAAACGAATTCGAAAAAAATCTGCTGACTAAGCAGACTAAGGCCAATATCGCTACTGAAGTAGATTATGAGGGCAAGCAAGTAAAACATCAAAGCATTACCGAATTTACCAACCATTGTCACGGTAGCCAGCATCATAAACTATTTAAGTATATGCATCCTGGCAGTTGCGGAGGCCTAAAGCAAAAGCTTACGATACTCACTTTTGCATTGCAGATTTTAAACAGCCTTAAAGCGGAAGAGCAAAGCGATAAGACTACTCTTGTTACCTTGGAGATAACTGAGCTGCCCGAAGATATTAAAGCTTTACTCCAGGAAAGAATGAGTTCCACTGATTCCTGCCATAACCACGGCCCCCATTGTTTTGTGAAAGAACTTTGCTCTATAGAAAAAGGCAATTTCTCCTTGGCAATGTCTGTCAACAAAGACAATGAAATTGAGAAGATTGTGATTATCTTTGAAGGCACACAGCATAATGAGCAAGACGAAGAGCATAGTTTAAGCATCAACGCTGAATTACAGCTTAACGAACAATAAAATTATTAGTGTCAGGCGCAAACAAAAATAATGTTTTGCGCCTGTTTAATCTTTTGCAATATAATGTAGTTATAAAAAGAAAACACAGGTGATTTATATGTTTAAATGCCGATACCCCCATACTTCAGACAAAAATTGCGAAGATATATTTCTCATGAAACTTCGCAGGATACATGCCCATCATCACCATGAGTTTCAAAAATACCATCGTTATTTTCGCTATTTTCGTCCGGCCTTTGTTCTATTCAATATCCTGATTTTGTATCTATTATTTAGTTGGGTGGGGTTCAAAGGAATTGGATTCTTTTTTGCCACCCTAATCTGTATTAAAGAAATATTCCAGTTTATTTTCCTGCTGCGTTTAGAAAAAAGAATATTTGCCCCTATCGAAAAACTCAAACTGGGCTTAGATGAAATTGCCAAAGGAAACTATAATGTAAAAGTAGAGTGTCAAACAGCTAATGATCTTGGTCTGTTGATTTTTTCTTTTAACGAAATGGCGCAAAAATTGTATGACAGTGAGAAACTGCAAACTGAGTATGAAGATAATCGCAAAACACTAATTGCTAATATTTCACATGATTTAAAAACGCCAATAACGGCAATTCAAGGTTATATTGAGGCTTTACTGGATGGGAGTATTAAAAATGAGGGTGATCAGGACAAGTACCTAAAAACCATCCATCATAATATCGTGTACATCAATAAACTTATTGATGATTTGTTCCTTTTTTCAAAACTTGAAATGCAAAAATTGAATTTTTCCTTTGAAAATGTAGCTGTTCGCCCGTTTATGAAAGATTTTATGGAAGAATATAAATTTGATTTAGAAGAGAAAAATATCGAATTTCAATATGTTGACCAACTAGAGCATTGCGATTTTGTAAAGCTTGACGGCAAGAGATTTCATCAGGCCTTTAACAATATAATCAGCAATGCCGTCAAACATGGCCCGGAGAATAATCTATCCATAAAAATAACAATGTATCGGCAAAACCAGTTTATCTGTCTGGATATAGAAGACAACGGCCACGGAATAGCTGCCGATAAGCTTCCCTTTATCTTTGACCGCTTCTATCGCATTGACACGGAACGCAAGAAAGACTATGAATGCACCGGTTTAGGGCTAGCCATAGCCCGGGAACTTATTGAGGCGCACCACGGGGAAATTACCGTTTCCAGTATAGAAGCCCAAAGCACATGCTTTACA
Source organism: Sporomusa sp. 246TCP1 (assembly GCF_057319775.1). Lineage (NCBI taxonomy): Bacteria > Bacillati > Bacillota > Negativicutes > Selenomonadales > Sporomusaceae > Sporomusa > Sporomusa sp. 246TCP1. The sequence continues at coordinate 5,670,316 of NZ_CM170492.1, forward strand.
ATTATGCTCCCGGTTTTGGAGGCTAAAGGTGGTGACCTGACGCCATGAAACAAGTATTAATTATTGAAGACGATATCGACATTGCTGAGCTTGAGCGTGACTATCTGCAATTACACAACTATAATGCAGAAATCATTCAAGATGGACTTCAAGGTCTAAAAAAAGCTCTTTCGGGTATATATGACGTTATTGTCGTAGATTTGATGCTGCCCCATAAAGACGGTTTTGAAATTATCCGGGAAATTCGCAAAAAATTAGAGATACCAGTCATTGTTGTTTCCGCTCGTAGCGATGATATTGATAAAATCAGAGGTTTGGACTTCGGGGCCGATGATTATTTGACTAAGCCATTTAGCCCAGCTGAATTGATAGCACGAATTAAATCTCATATCAAGCGTTATGAGCGTCTCAAAGGGCATGCTATTTCTGAGGTCATTCAACACAAAGGCCTCGAAATTAACACCGCTTCCCATAAAGTCACGGTTAATGGCCAAAACGTTCAATTGACTACCAAAGAATATGAACTGTTATTATTCTTGGCGACTAATCCAAATATAGTTTTTACCAAAACGCATATTTTCGACATTATTTGGGGCGACGAGTATTACGGCGAGACTGCCACAGTCGCTGTCCATATCCAAAAAATCCGCAAAAAAATTGAAAAAGACCCAGCTTCCCCAGAGTACATTGAAACACTTTGGGGAACGGGCTATCGCTTTAATTCCTAGCACACTAGCATTCGGTCTCAATAAAGAAACGGATGTCAATATATATGAAGCGGAAGTGGCGGGCACAGAGCTTTATCTGGTGGACGTTGAGCTGGATGGCGAAGCAAATATAATTGATAAATGGCCTCATCTCTTGCCGAATGCGGGGTTGATGGGTATTATTTTGCAGCGGGAGGTTAATAATGAGAAGTGAATTCTCATGATGCAAACTCGGTGGCGAAAGTGTAAAATATAAATAGCATATTTAGCTTATTAAAGCAGCAGGGGATTTCTTAAAGATTGAGGTGCGAATATTGAAGAAATTAGGGGACTTGCACGGTTTACCTTTATTCAGCCAATTGCCGGAAGCAATCGTAGCCAAGTACTTTAGCCATTGTCTTACGCGGAAATATAGAAAAAAAGAAGAAGTTTTTGGTTCTGGTGAACCTGCAGATTATATCTATTTGCTTGTGTCCGGTAAAATACGTGTATACTTGAGTTATCCTAACGGTAAAGAGTTTACCCTTACACTATTGCAAACCGGTGATGTTTATAGTGGGCATACGCGTGCTTTGGGACAGGCGCTGGCAGATAGTGAAGTGTTACTTATTCCTGTTGAGTCTTTCCGTAAGTTGTTAGTAGAAGTTCCACTGTTTGCTATGAATGTGATTTCAGTATTGGGTGATTCCCTGAGAAATTCAATGAATATTATCGAAAGTTTAGTATTTAAAGAAGTGAATAAGAGACTTTATCATTTTATTTATAGTCTGGCTCTTTCGACAAATCATCACGGAGAGTCTGCTATTCAAGTCCAATTAGGATTAACTCATCAACAAATAGGTACAATGGTCGATAGCACAAGACAGACGGTGAATATGTTTTTTAATAATTTGCAAAAGGAAGGAATAATTACTATGGGAAAGGATAAGTTGATTATTCATGACTTTGCGATTATTGCCGAACGTGCGCGTGATGATAGTGAGTAGTATAGCGGGTAATTATAATTATTGGGAAAATGGGATTTTTCTTGCCGGATGTCGGCTAGATGACATCCGGCATGCTATTTCTCTGATATTTTATAAGTAGGGAAAGGCGCTGTAAAGCATATATAATAAATTGTTGAGCAAGCAGCCGGACTTTCATTATTAGGTGAATAAAACGTACTCTATGAAGGAGGACTACAAATGTCGAAACAAATTTGTGAGCTGGCTTACCAAGGAGCCACTACGGCTGTAAGTGTTGCCGAAAAACTTCTCAACGAAGCCATTGAAAAGCACGGGGTTGAAGCCCTAGTTAAATATCCTGATACAGCGTACAAGCTGCCGATCATTACCGCCTTGGGCAGTGAAGAAGTCTTGACTCTGGGAGATCTTATACCTGTCTTACAGAGAATTAAAGAGAATAATCTACGTCCTGAGCCGGAGTTAGGTAATGCTTTGTTATCAGGTGAAGCAACATTGTATGCGGGGGAAATTATTGAAGCTTTACGTTATGTTACCGGCGCAAAACCTGATGAACCTCCTTACACTGGCTTTTTATCTGACCCGGTTTTGCGTAAATTTGGTGTACCGCTGGTTGACGGAACTATTCCTGGAGTTGCTGTTGTCACCGGCAAAGCCAAAGACGCCAAGGCTGGCGCCAAGCTGATTAAAGACCTGCAAGCCAAAGGAATTATGGTAATGCTAGTCAATGATATAATTGAACAATGCATTGCAGAAGAGATCAAAGTCGGAGTTGATTATATTACCTTCCCATTGGGAAAATTTACCCAGATTATTCATGCGGTCAACTTTGCCACTCGTGCGGGCTTGGCGTTCGGTGGTGTTCCCAATGGAGCGCGTGAGCAAATGCTTGACTATCAAAAACGCCGTGTGCCGGCCTTCGTCATTGCATTGGGCGAACTCGACGCTGTTACTGTAGCTATTGGTGCAGGGGCATTGTTTTTTGGTTTCCCGATAGTTACTGACCAGGATTTGCCGTCAGAACTTCAGATTCCCGGACTTCTGGAAGCTCAGCCTGACTATGATAAAATTGTCAAGCTGGCGCTTGAACTGCGCGGCATTAAGCTCAAAATCGTTGACATTCCTGTGCCTATCACAATTGGTCCTGCTTTCGAAGGCGAGACCATCCGTAAGAAAGATGCCTATGTTGAGTTCGGCGGTGGCCGTTCCACCAGCTTCGAACTTGTCCGCATGCTGCCTTCTGACGAAGTTGAAGACGGTAAAATCGAAGTTATCGGACCAGATATTGATGAAATGCCTGAAGGTAGTATTTTTCCGATTGGCTTCATGATTGACATCTATGGTCGTAAGATGCAAGAAGATTTTGAAGGTGTGCTTGAGCGCCGCGTTCACTACAACCTCAACTACGGTGAAGGTTTGTGGCACGTAGCACAGCGTGATATGTGCTGGGTTCGTATCAGCAAAGGCGCTAAAGCTGCTGGCTTCAAAATCAGGGACTTTGGCGAGATTCTTATTGCTAAGTATAAGTCGGATTATCCGGCCATTGTTGACCGTGTGCAGGTTACAATCGTTACTGATAAAGATATTATTGAAGAAAAAATCAAGATCGCCCGTGAGAAATATAAGGCGCGCGATGCCCGCCTGAAAGGTCTTACTGACGAGTCGGTGGATGTCTTCTACTCTTGTTTGCTTTGTCAATCGTTTGCACCTAATCATGTATGTATTGTTACCCCGCAGCGGGTTGGCTTGTGTGGTGCTGTAAGCTGGCTTGATGCCAAAGCATCTAACGAAATTACCCCCACTGGCCCAAACCAGCCGATTCCTAAAGGCGAGTGCCTTGATGAAGCTAAGGGCATGTGGCAGAGTATGAACGAATTCGTATATAATTCCTCTAACCGTACACTAGAAGAGGTTAATCTCTATACTCTGATGGATCGTCCGATGACCTCTTGTGGATGTTTTGAAGCCATTCTGGCGATACTCCCGTTGTGTAACGGTGTAATGATTACTACCCGTGAGCATTCTGGTGATACTCCTTGCGGTATGACCTTCTCAACGCTGGCCGGCACTTGCGGCGGTGGTGTGCAAACTCCTGGGTTCATGGGTATTGGTCGTACGTATCTTACCAGTTCCAAGTTTATCTCTGCTGATGGCGGCTTGGGTCGTATTGTCTGGATGCCAAAAGACCTTAAAGAATACCTCGGACAAGATCTGGTTGATGCTGCGGTAGCCGCCGGTTTGGGTGCCGATTTTGTTGATAAGATTGCTGATGAAACTGTTGGCATTACTGAAGATGAAATCTTACCATTTCTGGAAGAAAAGCAACACCCAGCCCTAACCATGAAACCGTTAATGTGATTATCAAAAATACAGGGCTGTGCTGAAGCTTTTTACATAAGGAGAATCATGGGTGACGGTTTGCTGTGTGAACCCACTTTTCTAGCACGATAATTTCTATTGCATCAAAAGCAGAACGAAATCCCTCACGCGATGGCCTTGGTAGTTCCTCCCGCAATAAAAATTTTATAAAAAATGTAAAAAGTACGCCCCTTTATGGTATTGTTTAATCGCCAAACCAAACAAACCAGAAAGGAGAAGCGTACTTTTTACTTTACGTCCCTTTTCGCCAGGCTTTATAGTGAAGCTCATATTACTCAATATTGATTTTGTCATACCGGGGTAAGCGAAGGATACATTACGGAATTCAATAGTCGGAGGAGTGTCCTTTGTTGGGAACTCAACCCCCTTATTCAATTCTATTGTAGGTTTGGTTTCAAAAAAGTCCATTAAAATGACCGCATATAAATCTTGTTCATAACCTCTAGCTATTCGCAAGAAAATCATAAATAAGCTTGTTTGAATAGCCAAATCCTTCAGCTCTTCAGAAAACCGATGTAAACTATTGGCAATTGCAATAAGCGCTAGAACGATAATAGTACTGATAAAACCATTTTCTTGTTTGGCGGGGTAGGCAATAATATTTAATGCTTCTCTATTCAGAAACAGTATCCCGATAGGGATCATCGAAGCAGCAATAGTCATTAAAGCAAGTAAAATAAATTGTTTTCGGCTATATTGCCAAAGCATTTTGAGAATAAAGACATAATTACGTAAAATTTTTTTTGCTTTTTGTTTTATAGAAATGCGCAAAATAAATCCTCCCGTGGGCTGGTAAAAAAAGTGTCACAACTGCTTAAAATGCCTGTATGGGGATAAAAAACGGTTCATTCCAACTCGTCCCTGCTTGAAAATCTAATGCCTTGGTCACCCGGATGACTGCCGTAAATCAAGAGGAGAATAACGCTATTTTAAAGATTACGACTCTGGCATTTTTTGTGCAGGGTTTTGTTTTTTATGCCCTCCTTGGTTAAGTGCTTTTAAATTTATTGTTTTATTTAGTTTATTTATGCCTGTTTGTGTTCATACAAATACTACATCAAAAGGAAACTTCTTACAAGTAGGTATTTTTATATAACTTACTACTATAAAAATACCTATAAATAAATAGGTATGTTACAAATATAGGTACTTTTACAGTACCAGCTTACAAAAAAGTACCTTATTGTAATAATTTGTATTTAAGTATATTATTTAATAAAATGATTGCGTTTAAGGTGTCTATTCTATCAAGTAAAGACATCTGAATAATCAAAAATCTCTAAAAAGAGGTGCATTTATGACAATTAATGTAGGGCAAATTGTGAATGGATTTAAATTACTTGAAGGGAAAGATGTCAAAGAAATTAATTGCAAATCACAGCTTTTTTGCCATGTCAAGTCAGGGGCAAAGTTGCTATTTTTAAAAAACGATGATGATAATAGGGTTTTTTCAATTAGTTTTCGCACTCCTCCCAGCGATAGTACAGGATTACCGCATATTTTGGAACATTCTGTCCTTTGTGGTTCGCGTAAATTTCCTACAAAAGAACCATTTGTTGAACTTGTAAAAGGCTCGCTGAATACTTTTATTAATGCCATGACATTTGCTGATAAAACTATGTATCCTGTTGCAAGTCGCAATAGCAAAGACTTTCGTAATCTTATGGATGTTTATCTTGATGCTGTGTTTTATCCTAACATTGAAAAATATCCGGAGATTATGATGCAAGAAGGCTGGCATTATGAACTGAAAAATGCCGCAGATGAGTTAACATATAAAGGCGTAGTCTACAATGAAATGAAAGGCGCGTTTTCATCGCCTGATGCTATTCTTGGAAGAAAGATTCAAGAAGCGCTATTTCCTGAATCACCTTATGGTGTAGAGTCCGGTGGTGATCCTGATTGTATTCCTGACTTAACACAGCAAGATTTCGTTGACTTTCATAAAAAATATTATCATCCGTCAAATAGTTATATTTTTTTATATGGAGATCTGGATATTGACGAAGAGTTAGCATTTATTGATAAAGAATATTTAAGCAATTTTGATAAGATAACGGTAGATTCGGCAATAAAAAAACAATTGCCGTTTACTCATACTAAAGATTGCACTTATGTATATCCCATTTCACCCAATGAAAAGCAGTCGGATAAGACGTTCCTTAGTTTAAACTTTGTTATTGGTGAAGTTACGGATGCTGAAGCAATCCTAGCTTTTAAAATTCTTAATCATTTACTTTTGTCCACTCCGGCGGCACCGTTAAAGAAAGCTTTGATTGAAGCGGGTATTGGCAAGGATGTATTTGGCCGGTTTAATCGAAAGATTCTCCAACCGGTATTTACTGTTGGTGTACGTGGTGCCAATGAAAACCAGAAGGATGATTTTGTTAAGGTGGTTTACAAGACACTGCGGCAGTTATGTATGAAGGGTATTGATAAAAAATTCTTGGAGGCATCAGTTAACATCCATGAATTTCACTTGCGTGCAGATGATTTCGGCAATAAAGGCCTGGGGTATAATTTTGATTGTATGGATAGTTGGCTGTATGATCAAAACCCGCTGATTCATTTGGAATATGAAGCTCCTTTAGCGAAAATTAAACAAGGTTTAACTTCTAACTATTTCGAAAATATGATAGAACAACGGCTTTTAGATAATGCCCATCAGGCAATCGTTGTATTAAAACCAGAACAAGGGTTAGCTGAAGCAAAGAATGGTCAGTTAAAGCAGCAGCTTGCCGAATACAAATCCAAACTGTCAGCAGCGGAAATCCAAGCTATTGTGAATCAAACTGCAAAATTAAAGAAACGGCAGACTACCCCGGATTCAGCTGAGCAATTGGAAACCATACCTTTGCTTAAGCTTAGTGACATTTCTCCAAAAGTTGAAAAGCTGCCACTGGAAGAAAGACAGGAAGCGGGCCTAAAGGTGCTATTCCATTCCTTATTTACTAACCGCATCGCCTATGTTAATTTGTATTTTGACACTGCCGTTGTGCCGCAGGAATTGCTTCCTTACTTAGTTTTACTTGAACGGGTGCTTGGCGAAGTGGATACCGAAAAATACAGTTATAGTGAACTAACTAATGAAATTAATATTCATACCGGAGGAATCCATTCTTCTTCAGTAGTCTACTCGGAAAAAAATGACGATACCTTGTTTTATCCGAAATTTATAGTGAGATCAAGGGTACTTGTTGCTAAACTGCCGGAACTTATGTCACTACTTGGTGAAATTCTTGGTCATAGTAAATTTAATGATAAAAAGCGGCTTAAAGAACTGGTCTCTGAGATAAAATCTAAATGTGCTGCGAGTATTTTGCGAGGAGGCCAAGCTATTTCGTTAACCCGGGTATTGTCTTATATTTCGCCGGTAGCGAAATGTAAGGAACTTAGTTATTTATCATTTTATTATTTTGTTACAAAGCTGGAAGAAAACTTTGAACAGGAATTTGAAAATATTCAGTTTAATTTACAGCAGGTTGCCGACTTACTATTTACCAAGCAAGGTCTGTTACTGAGTATAACTGCTGATTCGGGTGATTATGCAGAAATTATTAAAAATTTACCGATATTGGCCGGACAGCTTAAACAAGCCAAATCTCTTCCAGGCACTTATGAGTTCTGTTTTGCCGCCAAAAATGAAGGTTTAATGACTTCGTCTAAGGTACAATATGTTGCTAAAGGCTATAATTTCCGTCGGCTTGGCTTTGAATATCATGGTGGTCTAAAAGTAGTAGAAACAATTATGCGCTATGGGTATCTGTGGAATCGAATTAGGGTACAGGGTGGTGCATATGGCGCTTTTGCCCGCTTTGAACGCAACGGTAATATGGTGTTTGGTTCTTATCGCGATCCTAATTTACAAGATACTGTAGCTGTTTATGATGAAGCTGCCGGCTTTTTAGAATCATTCACAGTAAGTGACCGGGAAATGACTAAATATATTATTGGCACAATTAGTGATTTGGATAGTCCGTTGACTGCCTCGATGAAGGGAACGCGGGCAGTTGAAAACTATTTGCAGCATATTACTCAGCAGGACTTAGAACAGGAGCGGCAGCAGATCCTTAATATTACTCCGCAACAGGTTAGACAACTGGCACCGCTAGTTTCGGAGTGTATGAAGCAGAATTATGTATGCGTTCTTGGCGGGGAAGAAAAAATTCAACAAAGTAAAGACTTGTTTACTAATTTAATACGTATTTTTGAGTAAAGAAAAGAAAGGTTGATGTTTGTTTTCATTTGTGTTGATCTCTGTGAACATCAGCTGATTGTATAAACAAATTCGATTAGTCCACTTTTTTAGACAAAGGCCTTCCAGCTTGGTGAAAAACTGGAAGGTCTTTGTTTATCCAGTTATTTCTCCGTGCTGTCACAATCGCATTTATCGCCGCAAATGCAATAGTCACCACAGTGGCAGCTCTGTATTATTGGAGCAGAATCTTTACCAGCGGCTAATTCATCAGCTAAAGCTTGTATGCTTGTATTGTAGTTGTTTATCCAGCTAAAAACGCTTACTAATACTGGTACAATATTTTTGCCAATGCTGGTTAATGAATATTCAACTCTCAGAGGGAGTTCATTATATACTTCACGATGTATTAGTTTATCCCGCTCAAGCTCTCGCAGTTGGTGGGTCAGGATTGGCTGCGAAATATTAGGCAGTTGTTTTTGCAGGACACCGAATCGTTTTATTCCTTCGCTTAATCGCCATAATATCACTAGCTTCCATTTACCGCCGAGCAATCGTTGGACAAGGGCAATTTGAGTAGAAGTTACGGGGCATAATCGTTGAGGTTTTGTCATAATTGTTTACACTCCTTTTCTAATGGATACTTTTTCAATATAACTACCATTTATCATTGATTTTGAAATAATTGCGTGAGATATATTTCATAATTAGCGCAAAAATTTTTATTCATCTTGATGTATAACAATTAAAGCATGACACGCAGGACATGTTACCTCACAGCAATGTTTCTCACAACAACGTTGTCTGGTGCAATGCGGTAATGTCCACTTGTGGCCGCAGGTTTGGCAGGTAAAATAGCGTAGGTCAGTTTGGCATTTGTGAGCAATTCGAAAAGTGCCGCCGTCAACACGCAATGCCTGGCCCCGCCATAATGCAGCTGCTATTTTTTGGTGCGCCGCATTAACAATACGATTAAAGGTAGAGCGGGATACTTCCATGCGTTCAGCAGCAGCTAATTGATCAAGTAGTTCAATATCTGCTAAGCGAATGGCTTCCATTTCTTCAATTTTTAAGGTAATTTCATCTTGTTTGCAACAGGGAATTCCTGCAGGCTTGTAAAGGGTAACAGGTGGTAATTGTTCAATGCGACGTTCTTTATGTGGACGAATCATAATATCCTTTCAAATTAGAACTATAAATGTTGGACAAGGAAAACTTGAATAGAAGTTACGGGGCATAATCGTAACGAAGTTTTGTCGTCATTGTTTACACTCCTTTTTTAATAGGTATTTTTATATTACTAGCTTACATAAAAATACCTAATTGCAATTAAATACATTTAAGTATATTATTTAATAAAAACAAACAAATGTAAATACACATAAGCAAAAACTTTGTATATTTTTATTAGTTTTTGTTATATTTAATGTTGCTAAAATATAATGTAAAATGCTGTTTACCAAAAATGGTATGGTTTTATAAAAAAGCTTAGCAATAACTACTTGTTATATCTAAATTTTACAGAATGGAAAGGGGGTGAGAAAATGAGTCAAACAGTCTTAAAAATTGAAGGCATGTCATGCGGTATGTGTAAAGGCAAGGTAGAAAAAGCACTTAAAGATCTGTCTGGAGTTACAGGTGTAACTGTTGATTTAGGAAACAAGGAAGCGGTTATAACTGGTTCCGCAGATCGTGCTGAGTATGTAAAGACGGTAGAGGGACTTGGATTTAAAGTTGTCGGTTAAGATCTACGTATAGTTTTTTGGTTTAAGCCAAACCGGCGTTCGTTTGAACGCCCGGCTTGACTTAGATCAGATTTCATGATTGTAGTTAGGGTAATTAAGCAATAGCAAAAAATGATGACAATCCCAAAGTAAGATTAAATATATTGAATATAAAATTCCGAGCTAAATTGCCTAAACTGAAAAGAATGGCAACTAGCCAATGGGTATAGCGGGAAACTACTTTACCTCCCATTTGGAAAGGAATGTAATTTTAGAGATAAGTGCAAGAACATCTATTGTATGGTTATGTGTATATTGCATTATTTAATTCTGAAATTGCCACGCCATTCCTTATGGCTTATGGCAATTTCTTTATGTATTAGACCAAAACGTTGGAATGACGGTCAGTGTTTATCAAAGCAGGCCAATGGGAGGACTGGAATAAATGGATTTTCGCGCAAAATTAGCTGCGATGGCTGTGAAATATAATATCAAACTTAGTGATAAGCAATTGGAGGAGTTGACTTGTTACTATGAAATTTTGCAGGCCAGAGGTTACATTCAAAACGCAGACACAACTATCGGGATTATTATTGATTGTCTTGCGTGTTATGATCCGGCGGTCTTCCCTGTTGGCTGCCGGATTGTCGATGTGGGAACGGGAACGGGGTTTCCTGGTCTGTTGCTAAAAATATTGCGGCCTGATGTCGAGATCTGCTTGCTTGATTGGTCGAACAAGCGGTTGCCGCTTTTGCGGGAGGTGGTTGACCGGCTGGGATTGCTGGGCGTTACGGTGGTTCATGCCTGGGCCGAGGATGCCGGTCAATGCCGGGAACACCGGGAACAATACCAGGTCGCACTCTCACGTGGCATCCCCTCTTCGCTTACTGTTCTGCTGGAGTTATGTTTGCCCTTGGTTTGTCCCGGCGGTTATTATATTGCCTTCAAAAGTGAAAATTATCAGGAGCAAGTCGCGGCAGCCGCCGCGCGTATCGTCATGTTAGGTGGAGAATTAGCCAAGACCAAATCTGTGCAGCTTACCAATCAGGATAACAGCCAGGCGCTTGTTTATATAAAAAAGGTGAGATCAACACCGGCCGAATATCCCCGGTCTTGTCTGTGCAATTATGTTGAAACGGTCGAGGAGCAACAAGAACTTGTCCGGCGCTTACGAAATTTGGCCGAATGCCTGCCTGACCGGAGTAGTAAGTATACATATTCATTATAAGAACAAGAATATCGGGCTAACATGTGCGCAAAAGGGCACATGTTGGTCCGGCTATTGTCTTATTTAGCGATAGGAGGAATGAACCAATGGATTTTAATGCGGCATTGGCTACTATGGCCGAAGAATACAACATTAAGCTTAGTGATAAACAGTTAGAAAAATTGACTTGTTACTATGAAATGCTGAGGGACAGAGATTATATCCGAAACGCCGAAATAACGGTAGGTACAATGATTGATTGTCTTTCCTGTTATGATGTTACGATGTTTCCGGTTGGTTGCCGGGTTATTGATGTGGCTGCCGGACCTGGATTTCCCGGCATACCGCTAAAAATATTGCGGCCGGATAGTAAGCTTTGTTTGCTTGATGCCTCAGATTATCGGCTGGAATTTTGGCGGGAAGTTGTCGATCAACTGAAGTTATCTGACGTTACACTGGTTCATGCTCCGGTTGAGGAAGCCATACTTATGCCAGAGCATCGTGAACAATATCAGGTTGCCGTATCGCGTGGCCTTTCCTTTTCGCTCAGCAAATTGGTTGAGTTATGTCTGCAATTGGTCAAGCCGGACGGTCATTATATTCAGTTTGAGGTCGAGCGCCGCAAAGAAGTGCCGGATGCAGCCGCAAAAGTTGCCGCCGGGGGCGGACAATTAGTTAAAACTGTGACGCAAGAACTTGAAAAACGTACATTTGTCTATGTAAAAAAGGGATAAAGCCGGTGTAAATATTCAGATAATTTTTGTAGCTCCGGATGGCGATAGTTCATTTTGGAAGCCACTGCGTTCGAAAATCATAATTACAGCGAAATGATATAAAGAAAAGTTTTACTACCATAAACTAAAGGGAGATGGCAACAAATGTCATTATTGGAAACGGCCCAAGTGCGGCTTGCTAAGATTGCAGCGGAAAACGGCTGGAGCGAACAAGAAAAAGTTTTAATTGTTTCGGCGCGGGACCTTACCCCGGAAGAAGCGATCGGTAAACCTGACCGTGATGATTATCCTTTACTTAACGGGAAAGAAGTTATGCTGGAATCGCGTCTGGGCGAGGGAATCGGCCAGGCGTTTACCGATCAGCCGGGACGCTGGGAAGGGACGCTGGGTAATGTACTAAATCTGAAACTGGATACGAATTTTCGCCGGGCGATTTTTGTAGCGACATTAAATGCCCTAATGCGCAGCTTAAACCAGGTGGAAGCGACAATTCATTGCAAAGATGCAGAACCTGCGCAATGTGCCCAAAAACTGCCGGAATATATTCGCGAAAAATATGGCAACCCCAAAATCGCTTTTATCGGTTTTCAGCCGGCCATGATCCAGTCTTTGAACGAGGCCGGATTTGAACTACGGGCAAGTGATCTTAATCCGGACAATATCGGCCAAATTCGATGCGGCACGCGAATCTACGATGCGGCCTTGAATGCGGAGCATGCCCGCTGGGCAGATATCGTGCTCAGCACCGGCAGTGTGCTGGTTAACGACACGTATCATGAACTTCAGCAAGGAAAACCGGTGATTTATTTCGGTGTAACTGTAGCCGGGTTGGCCGCGATGTTCAATTTGCCGCGGATTTGTTTTTGCGGACACTGATAATCTTACAGATTAATTATTATGGTGGAGCTGTAAATGTATCCAATTACTTTTTAATTGCATCACCTGGACAAGGTTATAAATTAATAACGAAAAAATTGCGGCTGAAAAATTAACAGAGGGAGAATGAAATATATGACTTTAAGTGCGGAATTGACTACGATGTCGGCAAAAAATAACATAATACTCAGCGGCAAACAATTGGAAGACTTAAATTGTTACTACGAGATGTTAAAAGCCCGGGAGTATATTCGGGATGCCGACATAACAATAAGGACCATTATTGATTGTCTTTCCTGCTATGATCCGTTGGTCTTTCCTATCGGCGGTAAGGTTATTGATATTGCTTCCGGGGCGGGATTTCCCGGCATACCGCTGAAAATACTGCGACCGGATATAAAGCTTTGCATGCTTGACGCCTCAGATAGCCGGCTGTCTTTTCGACAGGAAGTTATCGATCAACTTAAGCTTAGCGAAGTTACAACAATTCATTGCCGGGTTGAGGATGCGGCAACTATGCCGGAACACCAGGGACAATATCAGGTTGCCTTGTCGCGCGGACTTTCTTTTCATTTGAGCAAATTGGTGGAGTCATGTCTCCCCTTGGTTAAGCCCGGCGGCTATTATATCGCGTTTGAGTTTGAACGTACGAAAGGCGAAGTGCCGGAAGCCGCAGCCACTATTGCGGCGATGGGTGGTGAATTGGCCAAAACCGTGGCCCGGGAAATTGAAAAAAGGGTATTTGTTTATGTAAAAAAAGTAAGGTAGACAATAAATTAAAAAGCCTGAGGCATCTTAGTCCGGGCTAAAAATAATAGGAGATGGTGGAGAGGGATGAACAAGACAAAAAAGATAATGCGAAAGCGGGTAGGGGCCATGGCGCTGGCGCTTGCTATGTCCTGCTGGCTGCCAGGAATGGCTCTTGCAGAGGAGAACAGCGATTCCGTGCAAGCAGAAGGAAACCAGGCTGTTGCGGCGGAGCAACAATCAAATCAGGAACAAGGACAAGCATCTGAACAAAAATCAGAGACCAAAGCCGGAAATAACCCGGTCGTAACGGACAAAGCAACTCAGAATGGGAACGTACCGATTGCTGAGGTGGAAGTTAAGGCGGATAAGGAGAAGCAAAAGCTGACCATTGGGCAGCAGGAAGATGCTGAAGGCGTCAAAGATTACGTGATAACTCACAGCTACGCCGGCAGCAAATCCGATGTGGAAAATAAGGATTTGCCGCAGTCAATCGCCAGCGTGGGGCAAAAAGTCATGCAAGAGCAGCATGTGACGACTATTGATCAGGCGCTTTCTAATATCGCTGGGGTGGCTATGGGGTTGGATTCCCTTGATTATTGGGATACTTCAAACCGCTATGCCATCCGTGGTTTTGGCTCCGGGTTTAATGCTCCATTTTATGTGAATGGCTTATCGGATAGGTACTCGGTAATGTCCAGATGGACAGGCAATCTGGATCGTATCGAAGTTCTTAAAGGACCGTCGGGGGTGCTATATGGAGACGGCTCGCCAGGGGGGCTGATTAACTTTGTCACCAAAAAGCCACTGCCTTATGAGTCTTATACTATTGGTACTGATCTTCTTTCCTGGAAAGGCCGGTCGATAGATATTGATATGTCCATTCCGCTGACTAAGGACAAAAAGTGGCTGTCGCGCACCATTATTCAAAATGCCGATTATGGGGATTTTAGATGGGGGGATACTAGGTATAAACGCTTTGACGGCGACTTTATTGTGCAAGGGCAGCCAAGGCAAGACCTAACATACACTTTCGAAGCGGGCTATCATCATCATACCGGAGCGGATCCGGGTGACATCGGCTTTGTGCCGGGAATTCACAATAAGGCAACATATTATTGGCTACTTCCCTATGATGCAAATTATACAAAATACAGGAAATTTGAATTTATCGCCCGGACCATTCAGGCGCGGGTGGATTACAAGTTAAATGATGACTGGACGATTCACTCCGCCATTGGTTACAGCGATCGGTCAACCTATCGTGATCGGATAATGGGTACAAGAACGGTAAATCGTACTAACCTTACCCAAACAGTAGGCTGGACACAAGGCGTGCGGGAGTCCGATACAAAATCCTGGGATACAAATGCCAACGGTAAATTTGATGCTTGGGGTTTAAAGCATGATTTAACAGTAGGCTACACCTGGGCGTACAGTACTTGGAATAATCCCTGGTCTAAATCATGTTCAGGGTATGGGTCTATTTCCTTGTTAGAAGACCAAGATTATCCCACTCCCTATGTTCAAAAGAGTAATACTAATTCCGCTGTGAATGAGAAGCGTTTAGGAACTTATATCTCGGATATTGTAGAACTTTCCCCAAAAGTTAAGTTTACCGCCGGGGGCAGTTGGACCCGCCAAAAGTTAAGTAGCAAACAGAACCCCGAAATTTCAGGCCATAGTTCGCGGTTGGGGTTCACTTATGAAGCCTCGCCGGGGGTTACCTGGTTTGTCGGTCGCTCTACTTACTATGAACCGCAGAGTCCAAAAACTAACGACGCTGGTCAAACCTTCTATTTTACCCCGGAAAGCGGTGATCAGGTTGAGGGCGGCGTTAAGGTCGACATGAGCAACCGGGCTAGTGTTACGTTGTCAACTTACCGCATCAACCGTGGTAATATGACTTTTGGTCTTGACACCGATCCTAAGACATATGTCCAGATTGGTAAGATAACCAGCAAAGGAATGGAGCTTGATGCTACCTACGCTATTCGCCCATGGTGGAATCTCTTGCTGTCTTATTCATATTGCAATGGCAGAGTTGTAACTGATGATTATTATGCAAGCGGTTCGCCGATTCCGTATATACCAAAGCATACCCTGAAATTGTGGACTACTTATGAAGTACAGGATGGTCACTGGAAGGGCTGGGGCTTTGGCGGCGGACTAACTCATGTTGGCACGCGTGCGCTTGATTATAATGTAAAAAATTGGGGCTATTTGACAGGTTATAATACAATTGATGGGGTTATTTATTATAAGCCAAGTAGTGATTGTCGTTACTCACTCAACATATATAATTTGACTAACAAAAAGTATTGGCAATATGGCAATGGCAGCTATTTCAAGGCCGGTAATCCAAGAAACTTTATTTTACGTGCTGAGTGGACTTTCCGCTAAGGATATTGTAGAAAAAACAGAAAGTACTGGGCCTATGGTGGCACAAACTATGTTCAAGCAGGTACACCGCGGAACTGTGTCCTGTGTGTTGAGCGGACTTTTCAGTAGATAACATTGCCGTATTAAAGGAGTAGGAAACGAATTGTGATCGCTAAAATACTAACTTTTTCCCGTAATCTATGGACACTCCTGATTCCTTACTGGCGGTCGGAAGAACGCTGGGTTTCCGGAGCATTGCTCGGCGGTGTTCTGGCTTTGAACATCGCCGAGATTTACTGGTCCGTAGTATATAATGACTGGCAGAGACTTTTTTATAATAGCTTTCAAGATGTTGATTACGCGGAATTTATCCATCAACTGATCCGCTATTTTATCCTCGGCGTTATCTATCTGCTTATGAGGACTTATGAGATTTATTTTCGTCAGATTGTGGAGCTTCGCTGGCGCCGCTGGCTGTCTAAGCGTTATGCCGGCTGCTGGCTCAAAGATCAGGCTTACTACCGTCTGCGGTTTGCCGTCATTGGTGCGGACAACCCCGACCAGCGGATCGCCGAAGACTTGCGCGATTTTCCGATCCAAACGATTGAAATAGTTTTCGGGTTTATCTATACCATGGGATCTTTAGGAGCGTTCGCCGCCATTCTGTGGAATATGTCAAACCTGGTTACATTCGGCGGGATTCAGATTCCCGGCTTTATTCTGTGGGTCGTTCTGTTCTATTCCATCGTTGGGACCTGGATAAATCACCAAATTGGCAAGCCGCTCATCGCATTCGATCGAGAACAGCAGCAATACGAAGCCGATTACCGCTTTGCGTTGGTCCGGCTGCGGGAAAACGCCGAAGAAATCGCGGCTTCCCGGGGGGAAGAACAGGAACAGCAAAATCTGAGCCGATGTTTCGGCAAGATAGCGTCTAATTGGTTCAATATCATCCACCGGGTAAAACGACTCGGGTACTTTCACTTCGGCTATTCCAAGGTTACGGATATAGTTCCTTATCTGGTAATAGCGCCACTATTCTTCACCGGGGCGATACAACTTGGTGAAATGATGCAGACAAAAAATGCATTTGGCAAAGTGGCAGGCTCATTTTCCTGGTTTGTATACAGATATGAATCGCTGGCGAAATGGAAGGCCACGATAGACCGGCTTATCGGCTTTCAACAAGCGTTGCAGGAGGCAGCAGCAGCCCTTTCTCCGGGCTTAACACGGCAAGCGGTAACGGCAGATGATATTCATCTGGAGGAATTTTCCCTTTACCAGCCTGATGATACCGCGATTTTGCAAAATATTGCCCTGCAGTTTCCACCCCGTAGCCGCACTTTAGTCACCGGACCTTCAGGCTGTGGGAAAACAACCCTCTTTCGCGCCATCAACGGGCTATGGCCTTTTTGCTGTGGTACTATTAAGCTGCCGGTCGGCACCAGAATGTTGTATCTTCCCCAGCGAACGTATCTGCCTATTGGTGCGTTGCGTCAGGCAGTGACTTATCCTGAGCCGGCAGAAGTCTACAGCAATGAGTTTGTCAGTCAAACGTTAGCTGACTGCGGTTTGTCAAGGCTGTGCAGCAGATTGGATGAAGAATGTCAATGGGATCAGCAGCTTTCCGCCGGTGAGCAACAACGGCTGGCTTTTGTGCGTGCACTGTTGATTAAACCGCAGTGGCTTTTCCTTGATGAAGCGACTTCGGCGTTAGATGAATTAAGCGAGGCCAGACTTTACCGGCTTCTTATGGACAGGCTGCCTGATACAGCGATAATAAGCATAGCTCACAAGTCATCATTGATGCAGTTTCACGATCACCGACTGGATTTTAGCAAAATAGGTGACGGTTTTAGTATATGTGCTAAAAAATAAATTATTGTAGTGGAGGCTAGAATGAGTTTTTTAAATAATTCTCCTTTTACGAAACCATTAGGAATCTCATTATTTCTCCATGGCGCATTGCTTGGCGCCATACTCACGCTGGGGTTGTTTGAACCGGATGCACCAACAGTTGATATTGCCAGTATCGGGGTCGATATTATGCCTGCTAGCATTTTGGATACCGGGAAAACGGAAATCGATGATACTCCGGCACCGGAGCAATCTTCTACTTTCGCGCCGACCCCATCTACATCATCTCAGCAAGAGCCGGTGGCGTCAAAGTCTGTACAGGCCTCTAAGCGCACCGATCCACTGCCGGCAGCAATTCCCGGAGAATCTTGTGAGAATTCGGTGGTTAAGAAGGTGTCCCAGGGAACTGGTACAGTTGAAACTGCGGTTACGGGCGGTGGCAATATGGACGAAGGGCAAGGTGATATAAAGGGCGGTGGAAACATGGGCGAAGGGCAAGGTGATAAACAAGGCGGTGGTGAGTCGGCAGGCGCCAGTTGTCTTTACACTCCTAGGCCCTCCTATCCCCAGAGTGCTAAAAAGTCTAATTTAGAAGGAGTTGTTCTTGTACGCGTCCTCATCGACACTGACGGATCAGCGGTTAGGGTAAGTGTACGTGAAAGCAGCGGCTATGAGTCATTCGATGAAGCAGCGCTGATGGCAGTGCAAAAGTGGCGCTTCTCGCCTGCGAAAAGGTGCGGAATACCTATTACCAGTTTTTTTGACGTAAGAGTGCGGTTCTCCCTTAGAGAGGCATAGGAAGAAACAGTATGCCGGATACTATATTGGCAAAATTTCCAGCAGAAAGCAGGTGAAACATGGAATTATTGACTCCGAAGGAAGCAGCGCAAATCTTGAAAGTAGAATATGTAACTGTAATTAAATGGTTAAATGAAGGAGAAATACAAGGATTTAAATTGAGAAATCGTGTGAATTCAAAATGGCGTATTGAACGTCAGGACCTGGAGAAATTTCAGACAGCTAGCCATTTGAATAAAAAAAAGTTCCGGTAGCTGCGAAGAACCAGGGGAAATAGAAGGAAGTCGAAATATAAGTTACTGTAATTTCGGTCTAAAAGAGAGGATGATGAATTTGTACGAATTATTAAAAGGAGGCTGGATGATGCTTCCACTAGCCGTTTGTTCTGTGGCAGCGGTAGCTGTTATCATCGAGCGATTTTTCTTTTTTCGACGCATGAGTGATACCAATCTTGCCGAAAAGGTGCTGAATATGATAGGCAGCGAACACAGGAATGAAGCGCTGAATCTGGCCGGGAAATCTTCCTTACCACTCCTTAAAATAATGGCAGTTGGAATAAATAACCGTCTCAGCCCAGCCAAAGCGATGGAAGCGGCGGGGATTGCCGAATTGTCCACCATGCGGCGTGGCCTACCGGTGCTGGACACCATCGTCACACTGTCGCCACTTCTCGGGCTCTTGGGCACCATTATCGGCATGATCAATTCCTTTCAGATCATGGCCTTATCAGGAATGGGCCAACCACACGCCGTTACCGGCGGGGTGGCCGAGGCACTGATTGCCACCGCAACAGGCATAACCGTGGCGGTGATTTCTCTCATCCCTTACAACTACTTTCTCTCGCGCATCGAACGGGAAACTGACACTATAGAACACTACGCCACTCGGCTGGAAATAGCTCTGACCTCGTCGGCAAGGAGGACGGCAGATGAAGATACCTCGAAAACCGCTTAAGAAAGCGCGCATTGAGATTATTCCCATGATTGATACCATGTTTTTCCTCCTAGTCTTCTTCATGTTGGCCTCATTATCAATGACCAACCAGTTCAGTATGCCGGTCAATCTGCCCCATGCAGCCGGAAACCAAGATAAACCGCAGCAAGTGATTACGCTAACTCTGACCAAAGACGGCAATATTTTTTACGATAAAGAACAGATTGCTACTCCTGCAGATGCTGTGCTGCGGCTTGTAAATCAGAGTAAGAGCGACAAGCAAACCTCGGTGATCATCAATGCCGATCGCAGCGTCGAGCACGGGCGGGTGGTAGAGCTCATGGAGGCAATCCGGCAAAGCGGGCTAAACCGGATTGCCATAGCAGTTAGTCCCTCGGGCCAGGAAGTTGCGATAAGGTAGCGTTACCACAATTGAAATTTGACCTAAACAGCAAGAATAAGGTAAAGCATAATGTGTACCTTGATAAGGAACAAACTTATCAAGCAAGGTACACATCACTTCCAATTAAATATTGTAGAATAGCGATAATAACCCCATAGGGAGCCGTATCAGGCTTATCCTATGGGGTGTTCCTAAATCCGCTTGTTTGAGTATTTGAATTATCTTTTATAAGTAACAGTTGTTGAATTGGATGTCATCAACCCTCGCTGGCAGGAAGATCCTTCCTACCTATTGGATATTATTAGGACGACGATGTCCACCGCCAATCTGGACGACTTGCGAGCCCAAACAATTGCAGATGCCCAGCAGGGAGCCGGATTACGGGAAATGGCTAAATCGGTTTTGGTCATGGCTTTGGAACCCTACCGTTCTATAGCCCTGGAGTTGGGCAACCGTTTTGCCAGACGGAACCTTATTGATGAACCATCCGATAGTTTCTTCTGCACCTGGCCCGAGATATTCTCGATAGTAGGTGGAGAATGGAATGGGATGGGGCTTAAAAGCCTGGTGCAAGACCGCATAGCAACTCATAAAGCCAATGAGTTGCTCATCCCTCCGGACATTATCCAGGGTGATAAGGCAACGCGCTCGCAGCCGGCTATCATTCCCTCAGGTAATTACTTGCAGGGCGTGGGAGCGGCAGCCGGCAAAGCCACTGGTACAGCCCGATTGATCAATCATCCTGGCGAGGGAAATAAGCTGCAGCCGGGCGAGGTCCTGGTGACCCCTTCTACCGATCCGGGTTGGACTCCTCTGTTTTTGAAAGCTTGTGCTGTGATAATGGAAACCGGAGGATATATTTCACATGGAGCAATTATTGCTAGAGAATATGGAATCCCAACAGTAATTAACGTACCAGGTGTTATGATGGCTATTCAAGATGGACAAATTGTTACCGTTGATGGGGATGAAGGCCGGGTAATTTTTCAATAACGCTAGAAAAGTTTGATTGTTATTATTTTATTATGCAAACAGGTATCGTTTTAAAAACGGTGCCTGTTTTGGGTTATAAACAATAAATTCAATACAGTTGCAATATCAAACTGTTTTATGTTACAATTTGCTTGGCAATATATAGAATGTATACACTTAATATGAAGGAGGATTTGTGTGGGGAATTATTGCCACTGTCTGTCAACAAATAATAGTAGCATCGAAATAAAGATTGATATTAGAAGAGACAAAAAATGAAGAGAGGTAGTTATCTTGGTAGATACGAATGATGCCGATATTTTTCGGGAAGTTGTTAGGACATGTGTGCGGAAAACTGGTTTGTTACAAAAGGCAGATGCCTCATGTTGCGGGATTACAATTGCACAATGCCACACCTTGGTGGAGATTGGCAGGTCAAATGGTTTGTCATTAATTGAATTATCAGAACTACTTACTCTTGATAAAAGTACCATGAGTCGTACAGTCGATAATCTTGTTAATGCCGGACTGGTAGCCAGGAACATCGATAAGGAGGATAGACGATACATGAAAATTACGTTAACCGCCCAAGGAAATGAGATGGTTGAAGTAATCAATAGCAATATGAAAAAATATTACGAACGGATATTGAATTCGATTCCTGAAGAAAAGCGCGAGCTGGTGATTGAAGCTTTACCCTATATCCTCAAAGCAGTAAAAGACTCAAATATGAGTTTTGTTGAACGCCAGATCTGCTCAGGAATTATACGAAAAGAAGGAGGGTGCAGTTGTGAGTGAAACAATTAGAGAGGTAGTAAGAAAGAAGTACGCCAAGGCTATTACCGGAAGAAAAGGCTGTTGCGGTGAAGGAAGTTCTTGTTGCGACACTAGCCTAGGTAAAGCAACACAAAAAATTACTGGAAATCTATACTCGGGGATAGAGGTTCAGGGATTGCCTGAGGATATGGTTGCAACCTCTTTTGGGTGCGGCAACCCAACTGCGCTGGCTGAACTTTATCCTGACGAAATAGTATTGGATTTAGGTAGTGGTGCCGGGTTGGATGTTTTGCTTTCTGCTAAGAGAGTTGGACCTCATGGTAAGGCATACGGTTTAGACATGACTGACGAGATGCTGGAAGAAGCCAGACAAAACCAGAAAAAATCAGGAATTGCAAATGTAGAGTTCTTAAAAGGACATATTGAGGACATTCCTTTGCCTGATAACTCAGTGGATGTCATTATCTCAAATTGTGTTATTAATCTGTCTGCCGATAAAGATAAGGTGCTAAAAGAATGCTTCCGGGTTTTGAAGTCAGGTGGACGGTTTGCAGTGTCAGATATTGTACTCAAAAAAGCATTGCCGCTGAAAGTACAGCAGGATTTAATTGCTTGGGCCGGTTGCATAGCCGGGGCGCTTAGCGATACTGAATACCAGGACAAGTTAGTGAATGTTGGGTTTGGAAACATTGAAGTCCAAGTTACGCGGGTCTATGATGTTATGGATATAGGTATTGAAATGTTTTCGCACTTGTCGAAAGCTGAGTTAGCGCAAGTAGAGGGTGCAGTGGTAAGCGCGTTTATTAGAGCTCATAAGCCTAAGCTAAATACAGCTTGTCCTACTTGCAGTACATGTATGAGTTTAGAAGAAAGCAAACAGGATACAGAATCACTGCTTAAGGAAGCAAATAATTCTATTTTATTTACTGCCAATAGGCCTAACCTTGTCATGGAGAAAGGTGAGGGAATGTACTTATGGGATACAAATGGCAAAAAATATCTGGACTTTATCGGTGGTTGGGCAGTTACCTCTTTGGGACATTGTCCAGAAGCTATAACTAAAGCTCTTGCACAACAGAGTGCAAAATTAATCAATGCCAGCCCAACCTTTTATAATGTGCCAATGATTAAATTTGCCAAACTTCTTACTGATAAATCCTGTTTTGATAAAGTATTTTTTGCCAGTACTGGCGCGGAAGCTAATGAGGGTGCTATAAAATTAGCACGGAAATATGGTGTAAAGTATCTTAATGGGGCATATGAAATTATTACAGCAATCGATAGCTTTCATGGAAGGACACTTGCAACCATGTCAGCTACCGGTAAACAAAAATGGGAAAGCCTATTTGAACCTAAGGTTCAGGGGTTCAAGCATGTTCCGCAAAATGACCTTACTGCAATACAGGAGGCAATCAGCGTCAACACTTGTGCAATTATGTTGGAGCCTGTGCAAGGTGAGGGCGGAGTTTTTGAACTTGAAAAAAATTATATCCGATCATTGCGTGAGTTATGTGATGAAAAAAACATTTTATTAGTATTTGATGAGGTTCAGACGGGTATTGGGCGGACAGGAAAACTCTTTGCCTATGAACATTACGATATTGAACCTGATCTAATGACTTTAGCTAAAGGTATCGGGGGCGGGTATCCTTTAGCTGCGTTATTGGCCAAGGAGAAGTTTGATATATTTGATGCTGGCGACCAAGGAGGAACGTACTCCAGTCAACCGCTTGGGATGGCGGTAGGTATGGCAGTTGTGAATGAAATTATCGATAAAAATTTATCTAAAAATGCAGAAATACAGGGTGAAAACATTCGGCACCAGTTAACTAGCTTTGCCTCTAAATTTAAAGTAACCAATATTCGCGGCAAGGGACTTTTGATTGCATTTGACTTGCCGGTAGAAAAAGGCAGCGAAGTGGTCAGTGAATGTCGAAAAAGAGGATTGTTAATTAATTCGCCACGTCCTGCTTACATACGGTTTATGCCGCCATTAATTGTTACTTCCCAGGAAGTTGATGAGATGATCACAATACTTTCTGACGTATTGACAGCGGTATTAAGTGAATAAAATTTGCAGCTTAAGCGGGCTGATTTATTATGTGAAGTATAAGAAACGCGTAGCTGTTATTACGGGAGCGGCTTCGGGAATTGGTAAAGTTATTTCTTTGTTATTGGCTGATAATGGGTATTATGTTTTCACCCATTGCGATGTGGATGCGACTTGCAATTGATGGATACCCTACTATATAATAATGCTGTGAGGTGGCAAAATTGGATATTGTTATAAAAAAAGTTTCCGAAGCTTTTGATAGTGAACAATTGGTATCTGTGGCACTGCATCCTGAGGGACTTACAGCTAATCCTAATAAATCGATCAGCGTGGGCAATGTAATCGGACGTCGTGACCCACTTACTGAGCTTCAGCAAAAAATGTTAACTGCGGCTATCTCTCAACTTCAGATATCTAGAACAGGTGAGTCCACCCAAACGGAATGCGGGATGCCAATTAGTGATTTTTTAAAAGTTTGCGATCTCGATTCTAATCGTTTGTATGCTTCGTTGGTTAATGAGCTTGAAAAGGTATCTACAAAAGGAGTTTGGCTATACGAAAAAAATAGTCAAAGGTTAATCCGGACACAGTGGTTTCAAAGTATCGAATATACGGAGAAGAGGATAACTTTTCAATTCACCGATAGAATTTTGCAGTTGATTGCAACAATGGATCCTAATGATTTTGAGTGTCAGTTGATAAAGGGAATTCAATATCGAGGCAAGCATACATTAGCTGTTTTTGATATCATTTGGTCTTCAAAAGCTAATGGGATTACGGAATACACAATTCCTGAACTTATGAAACTACTATCTTTGGAGCATACAAGGTATTCCTACGGGCAATTAAAACTCCGGGTTTTAGAACCTTCACTCCAAGAAGTTTATGACTGGGACAATGCTATCTTTGTTCGCTTTGGACCAACCTTCTCAGGACGCAGGGCGGAAGGTATTTGGTTTGAAGTAAAAACTGGAGAAGAAGCCAGGAAGATGCGTGAAAAGGAACCTGAGTTTAAATTCGCACTTCCGGAACAGAAACCAATCAGGATAATATAAACACAATCAAGCAACCACCTGAGGTATGGTACACCAGGTGGTTATTTGTTACTAGTGGGCTTACGGCTAGGTTTCATATGATTAACACTGTCATTTGTCCTCGTCATTTTTTTATGCCTATTTTCATACCATAAAGCTGCTTCGTCAACAAAAGCCCGTGCCGTTTTTTCGGAAATCTTTGTATTTTTTTCTTTATCGATAAGCTTGGCACGTTCCCTCAGCAGTAAACGGTAATACTTCCGGGAAAGCTGCGTCTCTTCATTCATCTCGGCTTCAATCATAGCAATGGCTTTGTGATCTGCAACTGCTGTCAGCGCCAATAACTGCAGTTGCGGCTTACACTCATTAAGTTTTTCCTGCGGGAGTGCCTCAAGTAATTCCTGAGATGCCTTTTCTAAATGAATAAAACTCTTCTTAAGCCATGAAATCTCAAATTTCGCATTGCCTTTTATTTTTATTTTTTTCCATAGAATATTCATCTGTTTCCGCATATAGGGAGCATCCTGCCGCCCTGTATGTGCCCAGTCATTTTCCATGCGCTGCGAATGCTCTGCAAAAAGTTCCATATTTCTTGCCTGGTCTCCATATTGCTCCTGAAGAGCCTGCTGCCAGGAAGCCTCTTCATCGTATTTCGAAGGATTTCTCGAAAAATCTGCTCCTGTTGCCAGAGTAAGCTTTGAAAGTTCCGCATGTTCCATGGGATTCATGAAAAAAGCTGCCATGTCTGCACTGCCTTCAAGGTTATGTACCGGACCTAGCGCAAGTTTTTCCTTTAGATAATCTGACACAGGGTAGTTCCACCATACCCCTATTTTCCGCCCATAAATTTTTGATACCATCTGCATATCCTGCACAGAAATCCCTTCTGGAACAACGGTTTGTCCCGTATAAAGCACGAGAATATCTTTATCAAGCGCTGTGGCAAAATCCACAGTATAGGGTTTAACCATTTTATGCTGTACCATATCTTCGAGAAAATATTCCGTCGGCACGACAATCAAGGACTTGATTCCATTATAGCGATGCACCAAATGTTCATTGAGCCAGTTGAGAAAAGCAGCCTGGCCCTTGCCGTTGCGATTCTCAATGTCGTCAAAGAAAACAGCAAAACGCCGCACCCCGGCTTGGTAAAGCGTACTAAGTTTATGAAGCATTGCTTGGCGGTCATTCTCACCTGCAGCCGCCTCAAAATGTAGATCAAGGCCGGGTGAAACCGCAAAAATGAACTCTACACCGTGCTTCTCGGCAACAACAATTAGTTTGCTCAGTTCTTTCAACTTTTCATCAGGATATGGCTCACGCCAGTTAGCCCGATGCAACGGATCATCTTTCGGTGCATAAATATAGGCGTTAAGTCCTTTTTCACCGTAAAAACAGAACTGATTCAGACGTTCTTCCTGTGTCCACGGCTTCCCGTAATAACCTTCGACAACACCGCGCAACGGTATCTGCGCTATAGCGATCGCACTGTGGTTAAAAATTAAGAGCATCATCAACAGAAATCCAATACGTAAAATCAGCAGCAAAAAAATACCCCCGAGTTTTCTATTCAGGATCAGCCCGCTAAGCGAGAGACCTGTGCTATATCCTCCATATTTTTGCTTCTTATTATATCACAATTATTCTCTACTATTAACAACTATTTGGTGGCAGAACATACGTTTGCCTGAGATCCAAGTAACCGCTTGACAAAAAAAATGTTATTTAGTAGTATTACTTAACAAAGTAATTTTTTTCAAATTATCACTGATAGGAGGAAACCTAAACGGACAGTAATGAATCTAAACAAAAAAAAGGAAATTATGCTATTTCTTCTGCTAAAGATGATGAATTGATAAAAAGTAAACATATACAAATTGTAGAAGGTGCATTAAAGCTCTTTTACACACAAGGATTTCATCCGACTTCTATCCGTGAGATCGCAGAGTCATGTAACATGTCTATGGGACAGCTCTATCACTATATTTCTTCTAAAGATGACGTATTGTATTTGGTGCACCAATACTTTCACCAGCTTAGGTCGGACTTTGTTAAAGCTCAAAATATTGAACAGTATGCTACGCCAATGGAGAGACTTATCAAGTATCTAGTAGCTAATATGTTTTTTGTCAGTGAGAATAAAAAAATTATACAATTAATTTCGACAGAGACAAAATATTTAAAAAAAGAGTATTTAAAAGATGTTTTAAATATGGAGCAGGAAGATACAATTGATAATTATCATCAATTGTTAATAGACCTAAATAAGGAAATACCAATCAATGGTGATTTAGAAGTGCTAGCCAGTATATTAGCTTATGTAGTAGCATTTTTGCCTTTGAAGGGCTGGACTGTAAAAGAAAAATCTATAGACGATGTTAATTGTTGTTTATTTGATTTTATTTTTAACGGCTTAGGAAAAGCTGTTCTACAAGAGTACGAAAAAAGTAAGAATATGCATTGTCCAGAGGAACTGTCTTAATTTGAATGCTAAAAATATTTGATTAAGAAAGAGGAGCCGATATCGGCTCCTCTTTCTTAATGTAAACCAAGTTAAAGGGGCCAAGTCTAAGACCACATAAGGTGAAATTGAAGGTAGAGGTAGCATAACTATGTAATCTATGATACACTCATTATTGATTATTCTGGAGAGGTGGGGTCAAAACGCAACACGATAAACAAAAGCAGACAATAGGAAATTACTCTATTTCTTCTGCTAAAAATGAATTTTTGATTGAGAGTAAACAAATACAGATAGTGGAAGGTGCGTTAAAACTTTTTTATGTCAGGGGTTTTCATCCGACTACTATTCGTGAGATTGCGGATGCATGCAATATGTCTATGGGGCAACTTTATCACTATATTTCTTCCAAGGATGACGTATTGTATTTGGTACACCAGTACTTTCACAACAAAGTGTTTGAATTTATAAAAGCTCAAAATATTGAGCAATATGATACACCGGGTGAAAAACTTTTAAGTTTTATAAAAGCTAATATGACTTTTGCAAGTAAGAATAAAAAATTAATACAATTTATTTCAACTGAAACCAAATACCTAAAAAAGGATTATTTAAATAATGTTTTAAAAATGGAACAAGAAACTACGATTGCTAGTTATCACAAAATGCTAGAAGATGTAAATAAACAAACACCTATCAATACTGATTTAGAGATATTAGCAAGTATATTAACATATATAGTTGCATTTTTACCTTTAAAAAGTTGGACTGTAAAGGATAAATCTATAAATGATATTGATCGTTACTTGTTTGATTTTATACTTAACGGTTTAGGACAAACTGTTCAGCAAGAACTAATAAATTATTAGATTAAATTAAGGTTCAACGTCAGAAAAGGATCACATTAGCGGTATTTCTTAACCAGAGAATGTATTCGTCACTATGCTAAAAAACTTTGTTAAGAAATACCCAAATTTTCTTGACGAAGATTTGGGACTATGCTATTCTAAATTTGGAACGAGCGTTCTATCCATATCTAAATTTTCACAATATAAAAAACATTAAAAATTTCTTCAGCGCGATTATAAGGACCTTTCGAAAAAGTCAAGTTCCCAATTTTAAAGCTTGAGATTGGTTGAAGGAAAAAAGCAAAAAGGCCAAGACAACGTCTTGAACTATAAAGTCTCTTGGCTTTCAAAAGCATATTAATTATATAAGGAGGATTATCATGTTTGAAAATTGGAAAATATTAATTGTAGGTGCTGGTACTATGGGGAGTGGTATTGCACAATTATTTGCCAGCAAGGGTTTTCAAGTAATTATTAGTGATAAGTTTTCAGAACAACTTGTCCACGCAAAAGAAAGAATTAGTAACAACGTGGATAATTTGATCAAAGAAGGGTTAGCAACTCAAAAAGAAGCCGAACAAACTAAAACATTAATTACTTATGAAGCTGATCTTACTAAATGTGCTCCCCAAGTAAATTTAGTGGTAGAAAGTGTTTTTGAAAACGCTGATGTTAAAAGAGAAATTTTTTCACAGCTTGATAAACTATGTACTCCAGATTGTATTTTTTGTAGTAATACTTCAGCTTCAAATATCTTTGAAATTGCTCAAATATCACATCCTGAACGGTTATTAATTACTCACTTTTTCAATCCACCGGTTATCATGGGATTAGTAGAGGTAGTAATGGGGCCGAAGACTTCAGATGAAACTCTTGATAAAGTAAAAGCATTACTTATTCAGTTAGGCAAAGATCCAGCTGTAATTAAACAATACATTCCCGGCTTTATTGTTAATCGCATAGCAACGGCTATTACCAGGGAAGCCGGATATATGGTAACTAAGGGATGGACTACGGCTCAAGACATAGATAAAGCGATAAGAAATACGAGTGGTATTCGCTATGCTTTTGAGGGACCTATGGCTTTGTATGACATAGTTGGTTGGGATTTGACCACATCGGTATCAACGGATATTCATAAAACGTTATGTAATGATACCGAAGCCAATTCTTTGGGTAAAGAACTCGTCGCTAAAGGGGAGCTTGGGTTGAAATCAGGCAAAGGGGTATTTGATTATACCGATGTAGATCCACAACAGTTTCTAAATGAAAGATCAGCTAAAATTATCAAGATGCTAAAAACTGTGAAAGAGCTATAATGATTTCGGAGTTGGTAAGCGTCTTTTTAGCTGGGACTAATCATAATAGCAGCAAATGAAAGTAAATAGATCATGGTGAATTGTTTCGGCTATTCCGTATTTTGCAGAAAAGAGGAAATTATTTTTTTAAAATTAGAACGAGCGTTCCATCTATATCAAAATTTTTAAAAATATAAAAATATTCAAGGGGGAATTAACAATGGGAGTAGGAACATATGAAGCGTATAAAGCGCGACTGCTCAAAATGAAACCAAATGTATATTTGAATGGTGAAAAGGTTGACCGGTCAGGCAACTGGATTGACGGCGGTTGTTATGTTATGAAGCAGTGCTATGATCTGGCCAATGATCCTGAGTACGCCGATGTATGTACGGCGACTTCTCATCTTACCGGCAAGAAAATTAACCGGTTCACACACATTCATCAATCCAAGGAAGATTTGCTTAATAAGCAATTGATGACAAGACTACTTTGTCAACACGTCGGCGGCTGCACACAACGCTGCATGGGTTCAGATGCGCTCAATGCTATTGCGGTAGTCTCCTATGACTGCGATTTGGCTTGCGGTACAAAGTATCATGAACGCTTTAATAAGTATCTTTTATATTGCCAGGAAAATGATCTTATCTGCAACTGTGCTCAGACTGATGTAAAGGGGTCGCGTAATCCTAAGTATAAGAGAGCTCATCTGCAACCAGATCCGGACCAGTTTGTACATATAATCAAGACAGATGTGGATGGCATAGGCGTTGACGGAAAACCTTGTAAAGGCATTATTGTTCGCGGGGCAAAAGTCTGCAATTCCTGTGCGCCGTATGTTGATGAAATTATTGTTAATCCAACTAAGTTTATGGGTAAAGGCGATGAAGGCTATGCAGTATCGTTTGCTTTGCCGGCTGATTGGGATGGCATTAAGCTTATGGCGCTTCCTGGCCAGCATCATAAACGGAAACATATTCAGGCTCCATTTAATCAAGTCGGAGACGTAGAATCACTGACAATTTTTGATGATGTATTTGTCCCCGAAGATAGGGTATTTTTGAATGGTCTTGACAACCCGGATGTTCTTCAGTATGCGGGCTACCTGGCACTGATGTTTGCTCACTTTCACAGACATTCCTATACGGGCTGTAAGACAGCAGTTTCCGAAGTTATTGCCGCACAGGCAGCGTTAGTAGCTGATGTCAATGATATCGCTAAGGAGCCGCATGTACGTGAGAAAATATGTGAAATCATTAGCACGGCTGAATTGGTATTCGCAGCAGGTCAGTCTTCGGCGCTGCGGGCAGTTAAATTTCCTAACGGATCCTGGGTACCAGATGAAATTCTAACCAATGCAGGACGCAAATTGGCAGGCCAGAAAATTTACCATGAATATGAGACACTGGCAGATCTGACAGGCGGCATTTGTGCATCGCTGCCAACAGAAGAATCCTTCTACGCACCGGAGACAGCTGATCTTTGCAATAAATATATCATGAGAAATCCAGATTATACAGCGGAGGAGACGCACAGAGTGATGCGCATGATGGAGGATAAGCTTTGTGATCCTTTTGAGGCAGCCCAAGCTGTTGCCGGTGTACACGGTGGTGGATCACCGCTTATGGAGACTATTACGATGATGAGCCGTTATGACCTTGAGCCACTGAAAGATATTGCCAAATACCTTGCTGGCTTTGAAGGTGTAAAGTGTCCTCGTTACGAGCGCAAGACAGTGACACCAAGAGCTATGCTGGATAAATTTAAGAATACTCAGATAGAAAAAAAATAAGAAGATATTTTTTATACGTTGGTACGATGGGTATAACAGCTTATCGTATCAACATATCTTGCCATGATTTGAGTATGATAGTTTCCACTGAAACCGTTATCTAAACTAAGGCAGGCGAGATATCATGAGACCACAAATGCCAATTATAGAACTGGAGGCACAAGCTCATTTAAAAGGAAGGCGGTTAGAATTTGAGAGTATAGCCCAAATGCTAACAATACGATCAAAGGAAACTCCGGAAGCACCACATGTGTATTATTATGATCAAAAATTAACTTACAGAGATACCAATGAACGAGCAAATCAGATAGCTAATTTCCTAAAAGAAAAGGGTGTCAAAAAGGGCGACATTGTGGCGGTGATGATCCGGAATGCTCCCGAAATCTACTATACCATGTGGGGTGCTCAAAAGCTGGGGGCGGTAGCTCTAGCCATGAATTATTGTTTAAAGGGCCCGGAAATTGCGTATGTGCTGAATGATGCTAAGCCGAAGGCAGCTTTTGTTGGAAGTGATTATATTGATGAATTTGCTAAGGGTCTTGATCAGTCCAAGTCTAAGCCTTATGTGGTTGAAGCTGTAACTGATGTAGCTCACGAATCAGCTATAGCGCAAAAAATGTTTGCAGATATTTTGGAACAGTATCCTACAGATGAATGTCTAGTCAAACAAAGTCTTGAGGATCCTTTTATGTTATTATATTCATCCGGTACTACTGGTCAGCCCAAGGGAATTTTACTTTCTAACAGGGCTCAGCTTTCGCAATGCCGGAATATTAACCGGCAGGGTTATATCAAGGGCAATGATGTTATGTTGATTATGTTGCCCATGTTTCACACTAATCCCCTGTGCGTGTTTACTTATCCAATAAGCTATGCTGGGCAAGCTCTATGTATCTGTAAGAAATTTTCTCCCTATGAATTTTGGCCAGCGGTTATGCAATACGGAATTACCATTATTATGGGTGTACCCACAATGTTTGACTATATCTTAAGTAAGGTTGATCCGATTGACATTGATCTGTCCAAAGTAAAAATACGTTATGCATTTACCGGCGGGGCGTCTCTTTCGTTGGCAACACGAAGAGAGTTTAAGAAGAAATATAACATAGATTTTTTAGTAGGCTATGGTCTCACCGAGGGATGCGGAGGAAATACTACGGAGCCGGCTCTCGGACATTTTAAGGATGGCTCATGCGGGATGACTCATCCGGGGGAACAAATAGAGATCATGGATGAAGAAGGTAACATACTGCCCAACAATGTAGATGGTGAAGTTTGCATCAAGGGTGATTGTGTTATGATGGGCTATCTGAATAAACCTGAGCAGACTGCGGAAATCATGAGGGGAGGTTTTTTGCATACAGGTGATATAGGCCATTTTGATGACGAGGGGTACCTGTATATTGTTGATCGTAAAGGGGACATGATTATACGTGGAGGAGAGAATATTTATCCACGCCAGATAGAGATTGTCCTTGAAGAGCACACGCTGATTGCTGAGGTTGCAGTAATTGGCATTCCCGATAAGTACCTGGGTCAGCAAGTAAAGGCCTATATAGTACCAAAACAAAAGGGTTCAATGACTGCGGAGGCGACTAGAAAGTGGTTGCTGGAACGTATGGCTAAGTATAAGGTACCCGTATTGTTTGAGTTTGTAGATCGATTACCCCGAACTCCAAGTGGTAAGGTTCAAAAGTTTAAGCTGTTTGAGGAAAAAATTCCTGCTCATAACCAGTAAATCATTATCTTAGACACTAAATTTGGCAGGGGAAATTGTTAGAATGTTCTAAAATGCCGGCGGCCTATTTTGAGGCCAAACCGCTGACAGACTATAAGAAAGTCCACGATTTCGTACCGCAGTGTTGAGGCTGGTGCCACTCCGTATGGCATTGGCGGCTTTGACGGTCAAGCTGTAAGCTCTACATCTGGAGCATACCCAATATGAAAGGCACTGATAATATCAAAGGTGTATCCATAGCCCTGTTTAGCACGATTGCTAAAAATGTAACTTGGACGATTGGAATGCAGGATCTCAAAATTAAGGATAGCAAGCTTATTGACGGAGTAAGTGATCTCGGAAAATCGTATTTTTCGAAGGTTGAGTTCTTCTATTAATATTACGGGTCAGATAGATAATGTCCTGAATGAGCAGCCGCTGGTTGCCGAGGAAGTGAATTATTAAAAACATAACAAATAATATATTTAGGAGTGGATATTATGTTAGCACCTGTAGGTATTATCTTGGGAATTGCTCTTTTGGTTTATTTAGCAATTAAAGGTGTCAACATCGTAGTTATTGCGCCGGTAGCGGCATTAGTAATTATTTTAACTAACGGAATGTCGTTGCAAGAGGCATTTTTTGTTGGCAAGACATCGTATTTAGCGGGACTTGGCGGCTTTATAACCGGCTTTCTGCCAATATTTATATTGGGTGCAGTATTAGGTAAATATTTGGAGGACAGTAAAGCAACAGTAAGCATTGCCAATAGTATTTTTAAATTGACCGGTAAAGAGAACGCCTATGCGGTTTTAATAGCAATATCATTAATATCCGCAGTATTGACATATGGTGGTGTAAGCTTATTCATTGTAATCTTTACAATCGTTGCACTTGCCAGACCTATTTTCAAGGAACTGAATTTGCCGTGGCGCCTTGTAATGGTGCCAATGATTTTCGGTGGTACGACATTTACCATGACTATGGTACCGGGGACTCCATCAATACAAAATGTTATTCCAACCGCATTAGGAACGACTCTTGCAGCCGCACCCGTGATGAGTATTGTTGTTACTATAATTTCAGCCATAATGGGCTTAGTGTATATGAAATGGCAGCTGAAAAGTGTTTTGGCTACCGGAGAACATTACGAAGAGAGCGGTCAAGTGATAAATTCCGATGTAAATCCGAAGGAGTTACCCTCTCTTTTTGCATCAGTACTGCCTATGGTAGTTCTAATTGCAATCATATTCATAGGTAGTGCAATGCATATTTCCAATATAATAGTTCCAGCGTTATTGGCTGCGGTTATTGTGGCTGCGGTTGTGCTATTTAACCATATACCAAATCAAATTAAGACGCTTAACGCGGGGGCAACCAATTCCTTGTTGCCAATTATTTTTACTGCTGCAGCGGTAGGTGTTGGGAGTGTCGTAGCTTCGGCTCCTGGTTTTAAATTATTGCAAGGTGGTATGAGTAGCCTGCCTGGAGGAGCATTAACTCAAATACCTGTTATAACTGGGTTCCTTGCTATGGTTACCGCTTCAGCATCCGGTGCTTTGGGAATTGCTATTCCTCTATTCGGCAAATCATGGATAGCTTCCGGTGTATCGCCCGAGGTAGTTCATAGAATTTCTGCTATGGCTTCTTCAACATTTTCAGCGATGCCCCAAAGTGGTTTTATATTTTCTTGCATGGCAGTTTTTGGTTTATCGCACAAAGAAGTTTATAAACACATTTTCTTTCTTGGCTTAGTCGGGGGCTGTGTTTGTTTAGCAGTGGCAATGTTTATGGCGGTTATCATTTATTAGATAAAGTAAGTAATTCATCATTAATACAAAATGTTCATAATTATCTTGACGTAAATATTTGGATATGCTATTCTAACTACATAGAACGAGCGTTCCATCTATATCGAAATTTTTTAAAATATAAAAATATTCAAGGGGGAATTAACAATGGGAGTAGGAACATATGAAGCGTATAAAGCGCGACTGCTCAAAATGAAACCAAATGTATATTTGAATGGTGAAAAGGTTGACCGGTCAGGCAACTGGATTGACGGCGGTTGTTATGTTATGAAGCAGTGCTATGATCTGGCCAATGATCCTGAGTACGCCGATGTATGTATGGCGACTTCTCACCTTACCGGCAAGAAAATTAACCGGTTCACACACATTCATCAATCCAAGGAAGATTTGCTTAATAAGCAATTGATGACAAGACTACTTTGTCAACACGTCGGCGGCTGCACACAACGCTGCATGGGTTCAGATGCGCTTAATGCTATTGCGGTAGTCTCCTATGACTGCGATTTGGCTTGCGGTACAAAGTATCATGAACGCTTTAATAAGTATCTTTTATATTGCCAGGAAAATGATCTTATCTGCAACTGTGCTCAGACTGATGTAAAGGGGTCGCGTAATCCTAAGTATAAGAGAGCTCATATGCAACCAGATCCGGACCAGTTTGTACATATAATCAAGACAGATGTGGATGGCATAGGCGTTGACGGAAAACCTTGTAAGGGCATTATTGTTCGCGGAGCAAAAATCTGCAATTCCAATGCGCCGTATGTTGATGAAATTATTGTTAATCCAACTAAGTTTATGGGTAAAGGCGATGAAGGCTATGCAGTATCGTTTGCTTTGCCGGCTGATTGGGATGGCATTAAGCTTATGGCGCTTCCTGGCCAGCATCATAAACGGAAACATATTCAGGCTCCATTTAATCAAGTCGGAGACGTAGAATCACTGACAATTTTTGATGATGTATTTGTTCCCGAAGATAGGGTATTTTTGAATGGTCTTGACAACCCGGATGTTCTTCAGTATGCGGGCTACCTGGCACTGATGTTTGCTCACTTTCACAGACATTCCTATACGGGCTGTAAGACAGCAGTTTCCGAAGTTATTGCCGCACAGGCAGCGTTAGTAGCTGATGTCAATGATATCGCTAAGGAGCCGCATGTACGTGAGAAAATATGTGAAATCATTAGCACGGCTGAATTGGTATTCGCAGCAGGTCAGTCTTCGGCGCTGCGGGCAGTTAAATTTCCTAACGGATCCTGGGTACCAGATGAAATTCTAACCAATGCAGGACGCAAATTGGCAGGCCAGAAAATTTACCATGAATATGAGACACTGGCAGATCTGACAGGCGGCATTTGTGCATCGCTGCCAACGGAAGAATCCTTCTACGCACCGGAGACAGCTGATCTTTGCAATAAATATATCATGAGAAATCCAGATTATACAGTGGAGGAGACGCACAGAGTGATGCGCATGATGGAGGATAAGCTTTGTGATCCTTTTGAGGCAGCCCAAGCTGTTGCCGGTGTACATGGTGGTGGATCACCGCTTATGGAGACCATTACGATGATGAGCCGTTATGACCTTGAGCCACTGAAAGATATTGCCAAATACCTTGCTGGTTTTGAAGGTGTAAAGTGTCCTCGTTACGAGCGCAAGACAGTGACACCAAGAGCTAT
This sequence comes from Sporomusa sp. 246TCP1, assembly GCF_057319775.1. Classification (NCBI taxonomy): domain Bacteria; kingdom Bacillati; phylum Bacillota; class Negativicutes; order Selenomonadales; family Sporomusaceae; genus Sporomusa; species Sporomusa sp. 246TCP1. The sequence continues at coordinate 5,706,662 of NZ_CM170492.1, forward strand.
GCTGGATAAATTTAAGAACACTCAGATAGAAAAAAAGTAAGAAGATAAGTAACACGGCGTTGTGACGGGCAACGTAGCTCGTCCAATGCCGTAAAATGTTCATATAATGGGGGAGGGAATTTTAATGGCCAAGGAAATTAAAAAACCTAGCTTTGATTTGAACGATAAGGTAGCTATTGTTACTGGGGGCACAAAAGGAATCGGCTATGCCATTGCATCTACCTTTGCAATGTACGGATGCAACGTGGTTATTACCAGTCGTACCCCTGAAGATTGTGAACGGATTGCAAAAGATATTAATACTCTTTATGGCGTAAAATGTCTTGGAATTGCTGCTGATTCTTCTAATAAAGAAAATATCGATGCAGTAGTTGCTAAAACTGTTGAGGCTTTTGGCAAGATAGATATTCTCATCAATAACGCGGGTATCAGTGGAAAAACCGCTAGCCTTTTGGAACAGACTGAGGATAGCTTTATGAAGGTTATCGATACCAATCTGAAGGGTTGTTTCTTGTTTGCAAGTGCTGTTGTTGCTCAAATGGCGAAACAGGGTAAAGGCGGTAAAATTGTAAATATTGCTTCTGTTGGTGGTCTTATAGGCGGCAAGAGTGTTGCTCCTTATGGCGCTTCAAAGGCTGGTGTTTTAAGCCTTACTAAGACGATGGCTAATGAGTGGGCACGGTATGGTATTACTGTAAACGCAGTTTGTCCTGGATATGTCATTACTGAACTTAATCAGGATATTTTTGCTAATCCTGAGATCAAAGCTAAGATGGAAAAAAGAACAGCCGTCCGTAGATTAGGGTGTGTGGAGGAAATTGCTGGTCCAGTATTAGCAATGGTGTCCGATTGCTTTAGTTATATGACTGGCACGTATATCCTTCTAGATGGCGGTCAAACAATCGGCGGTTAATTTATATTTAAATAACGCTGTAACCTTCTCCGAAAGGTTACAGCGTTATTTAAAAAAACAATAAAATATTATGCAGGGGGAATAACCGTGGCAGGTACAAAATTTTTATACGATAAGAGAGAAATTAAATTTGTTCTGAACGAATGGCTGGATATGGACAAATTATTCTCACTTTCAGAATATCAAGACTGCGTTGGTATTATTGATCCTATCATTGACAATACATATAATATCTGTCGAGACGAAATTGCTGTGATTAATGACGATTCAGATAAAATAGGTGTTCATTTTACAGATGGCAAAGTAATCACTCCTGATTCATTTAAAAAGGCTTACCAAGTTATCAACGATGCTGGTTTGGGCGCAGTAAACGCAGATCGTGAAGCAGAGGGGCACCTTCCTTTAACTTTAATTCAAGCTAACTATGAGATGCTTAGTCATGCCAGTCTTGCATTTACAGGTTTCTGGGGCTTGACTTCTGGAGTCATATCGGTTATTCAGCAGTTTGGCAGTGAGTTTTTAAAACAAAAGTTCTTGGCTGGCATGTGCGATGGCAAGTGGGGCGGAACCATGAACTTAACCGAACCCAATGCAGGTACTGATGTTGGAGCAAATGTTACCAAAGCGTTTCCTACTGATGAGCCGGGTATTTACAAAATTAAAGGTCAAAAATTATTTATAACTGCTGCTGATCATGACCTTTGTGAAAACTTCATCCATCTGGTATTGGCCCGTACGGAAAATTCTCGCCCGGGTACAGCAGGGCTATCACTGTTCATAGTTCCCAAATATTGGGTAAATGATGATGGTACCCTAGGTGAATTTAATGATGTTATTACTACCGGAATTGAAGAAAAAATGGGTCAGCATGGTTCTCCTACTTGTGCTTTGTCATATGGTGAAAATGATAACTGTCGCGGCTATATTATTGGTAATCCGCCAGATGAAAGCGGTAAGGGCGAGGGAATTGCGCAGATGTTTGTAATGATGAATGAAGAACGGTTGAATACCGGGACACAATCTCTCGCAGCAGCATCGGCAGCTTATAACTTAGCCAAGGAATATGCTAAGGTAAGAGTACAAGGCACGAAGTTTACAGATCCTAAAGGTCCTAAAGTACGCATTATTGAACATGAGGATGTTCGTCGGATGCTGATGTTACAAAAATCCTGCACAGAAGCAATTCGGGCCTTGATTTTTAAGAGCTGCTATTATCTGGACTTGGCTCATAGCAGTCAAGATGCTGAAGAGCGTGAGTTTGCTGATGGAATGTTCCAAATTAGCAATCCGCTGTGCAAAGCGTATGCTTCAGATTTATCTTGGCCGTTAATTGGCGAGGCTATACAGGTTCACGGTGGCTACGGATATATTTCCGAATATCAAGTTGAACAATTGGCACGTGATTCCAAAATTAATTCCATTTGGGAAGGAACAGATTTTATTCAGTCTTTGGATCTAGTGGGTCGTAAATTTGGCCTGAAAAAGGGAAAAGTGTTTAAGGACTGGATTGGAGATATCAGCAATTTTATTGAGGCTAACAAAGATGTCGCAGGTTTTGAACAAGAATTTAAAATCCTGCAAGCTGCATTAGAAGATTACAACGCCACAATTGAGCAACTGAGGCAATATATGAAAGATGGTAAAGCCCAGCTGATGCCATTATTCTCTACTCGTATTCTTCATGCTTCTTCCATGCTTTATTGTGCAAGACTGATACTTGACCAAGGAGTACTGGCTAGTAAGAAATTAGCAGCGAGCAATGCAGATGCTAAATTTTATAAAGGCAAAATTGCCAGTGCGCGTTTTTATGTCAAAAACGTTTTGCCAGAGGTTGCTGTCATTCGTAAAGTAGTGGAAATCGGTGATTCTTCCGCCATTGATATTGCTGAAGAATGCTTGGGTTAATTTATAAGGCTATGCAGGCTGACACTGAACAAGTGTCAGCCATGCAAATAAATCATTAGGAGGAAACGACTTATGAGCAGATGGGAAAAATTGAAACATAAACCAGCACCTCTTTTTGCCCCTGTATTTGGGCCTTTATCAGGTATTAGGGTATTACTTAACGGATCTATAGTAGCAGCTCCTTTTTGTGCCACGATGATGAGTGACTTTGGCGCCGAGGTTATTGCACTTGAAAGACCAAAAACAGGTGGAGATCCAGCTCGGCATCAGAAACCACAAATCACAGTGGAAGGTAAGTCCATTAGTGGTGCCTGGATACAGAATGCAAGAAACAAATTGAGTTTTTCATTAGAGACTAACTTTAAAAAAGTTCCTGAATCAAAAGAAATATTTTTATCACTCGTTAAAAATGCGGATGTCTGGATTGAAAATATGGTCTGGATTGATAAGTTGGGCATTACAGATGAGATGTTGATGGAAGTCAATCCAAAATTAATCATTTGTCACATCAGCGGGTACGGAACATCTGGGTTTGGCGGTGAGCAGAGACATATAGACCGCCCCGGATATGACCCATTGGGACAGTCTGAATCCGGTTGGTCTTTGCTGCAGGGTTATCCTGATCGTGAGCCTTATTATGCGCAGCAGTATGTAGGTGACTACCTGACAGGTTTAATCGCAGTCAACGGAATTCTGATGGCTTATATGAATGCCCAAAAAACCGGCAAGGGTCAACGTATTGATGCCAGCTTGACTGAAAGCTGGATGAGGGTAATGGATGATAACTTTGTGCTCTGGACCATGAACCAAACGCTCAAACACAGACAAGGAGTCATGCAGACCGCTTATCAGCCAGCAGGTGTTTTTGAATGTGGGGACGGGGGATTTATTAATCTTGGTTCCTATGGAAAGACCGCTTACAATAACGTGCTAAAAGGCTTTGGTATTGATTCGGAGAGGTACTCCTACGAAGAATGCAGCAGCTCACCGGAAGCGGTTGCCAGTCCGTTAGGCCGTGAACTGGATGGTATTTTCAAAAAATTCTTTAAGGACCATACGGCACAGGAAGCAATAAACATTTGCATTGACAACAAGATTTCAGCAGCACATATTAAAACCGCTGAGGAGGTTTACAATGAACCGCATTGGCGCATGAGAGGCGACTGGGTAAAATACACCGATCAGACTCTAAACAAGGAAGTGGAAGCCTTTGGTGTTATGCCTAAGCTCTCGGAAACTCCGGGGGAAGTATGGCGTGGCGCTCCGGCTTTAGGGCAGGATACAGAGAGAATTCTTACTGATCTGCTGGACTATAGTGTTAGCGAAATCGAGGCTTTAAAAGGTAAAGGTATTATTGACTGAATAGGTCTATTTAAATATCACATCAAAATCAAAGAATCGTTATTGTAAGAGAAACGCTTAAGTAACGGCTAAAGGAGGAGTAGTTTATGGATATTTTAGTTTGTGTAAAGCAGGTACCGGATACAGCTGAGATAAAAATAGATCGAGAAACGAATAGACTTATTCGAGATGGTGTGCCAAGCATTTTAAATCCCTTTGATGCCAATGCCCTGGAAGCGGCAGTGCAACTAAAAGAGGCTAACGGTGGTACCGTAACTGTACTAACCATGGGGCCGGAGCAGGCCAAAAATATGTTAAAGGAATGCATTTCACTTGGTGCTGACAAGGCAGTGCTGGTAAGCGATAGAGTGTTTGGCGGGTCTGATACGTTAGCGACAAGTTACATATTGGCTAACGCCATTAAAAAACTTGGCAAGTTTGATCTTATTCTTTGTGGCAAGCAGGCCATCGACGGAGATACTGGGCAAGTGGGGCCGGAAATCGCAGAGCATTTGGAAGTAGCTCAATTGACCTTTGTCGCGAAAATAGATATTAAAGGCGATACTATTACCGTTAACAGAGAGCTTGATGAAGGTTATGAAGTTGTAGGAGCCAAGTTCCCGGCAGTAGTTACGGTGGTTAAATCCATTAATACTCCCAGATATCCGTCTATTAAGAGTAAAATGGCCGCTAACAGAGCAAAGATAGACGTAATTACTGCTGCAGATTTGCCAGAAATTAATCCGGAAAAAATAGGACTTAAAGGTTCACCGACAAGAGTAAAGAAAACATTTACCCCTCCTAAAAGAGAGTCTGGCATTAGAATTTGTGAAGAAACTGGCAGTGCAGCGGCACTAAAATTAGTTGAAAAATTAGTGGCAGCTAAACTTGTTTAAGGGGGAGTGGAATAATGAATATTGCTGACTATAAAAATGTATGGGTATATATTGAACATGCTTACGGTGAAACAAAAAATGTAGGTTTAGAGTTATTAAGCCAAGCCCGGGTTTTGGCTGACGCTAATCAGGAAAAGGTTATTGCTGTCGTTATTGGCAAAGAGGTTGACGCGGTAGTTAAAGCGGCTGTTGCTTACGGCGCTGAGGAAGTGTTGCTGGTAGAAGGCGATGAATATAAAGACTATACTACTGATGCCTATACCAATGCTATGGTGAAGTTAGTTGAAAAGTATAAACCCTCGGTCCTCTTAATCGGAGCTTCCAATAACGGCAGAGATTTAGGTCCGCGGGTTGCAGCACGCCTGAAAACAGGGTTGACTGCTGATTGTACAGGTCTTGCGGTTAATGAGGAAACCAAAGATGTTGCATGGACCAGACCGGCATTTGGCGGCAACCTAATGGCTACCATTTTTTGCTCTGATACCAGACCACAGATGGGTACAGTAAGACCAGGCGTATTTAAAAAAGTTGAACCTGATACCGCGAGAACTGCACCGATTACCAAGGAAGAGATTCATACGCCAGCTGATACGATTCTTACAAAAGTAGTCGAATTGATAAAAGCGGTAAACGAATCTGGCGTTAAGATTGAAGAAGCAGATATAATTGTTTCCGGCGGCAGAGGCATGGGTAAACCTGAAAATTTTGCTTTACTTAAAGAACTTGCCAATCTTCTGGGTGGAGCTGTTGGAGCATCAAGGGCAGCTGTAGATGCAGGCTGGATGCCTCCGTTACAGCAGGTAGGCCAGACAGGCAAAACAGTAAGTCCCAAGATTTACTTTGCTTGCGGTATTTCGGGAGCTATACAGCACTTGGCAGGCATGTCCTCTTCAGATGTTATTGTAGCCATTAATAAAGATCCTGAGGCGCCGATTTTTGATGCGGCCGATTATGGTATTGTAGCCGATTTATTTGAGGTTATTCCTGTGCTCATTGAAGAAATCAAGAAAATTAAAGCAAGCTAAGAAGATAATTCTGTAACCTCTTATTATTTTTATAGCACCTTGTCAGCAGGCAAAGGTGCTATTATCGTTTTTTAAACTTGGAGTCAGAGGCAGTCCCGGAAATGCAGCAGACAAAAAATTATGTATAGAAGGGATGGTTAAAATTATGAAAAGCATTAGGGCTAAGCTTGCAGTAGGAGTTATTGTATTGTTTGTAGTTTCATTAGGTATGTTAGCGGGATTAAATTATTGGCAAGCAGAAAAGATGCTGATACAAGATGTTGAAACAGAGATAGGCATCACGACACAAAGCAATAGTCAAGAAATTAGCGCGTTTTTGGACGGTGTTAAGATGGAACTGTCTGCCGTAGCCCGGACGCCGATAATGACCAGTGGTAATCATGAAGCCATTATGGCTTACCTTGCTGCTGAAACAGCTAAAAATAAGATCTACGAAACAGTTACATATACTGATAATAAAGGCAACTTTATTGATCATATGGGCAAGTCTGGCAATCTAGGAAACAAAGAATATTTTAAACTGGCAATGAAGGGGGAAACGGTTATTTCCGACCCTGCTCTATCAATGGCAACAGGCAAGACAATTATTATGGTAACTACGCCAATTTTTGCCGGTGACAGGGTTATTGGTATGCTCTTTGGATCAGTTAATATCGAGTCAATTGAGAAACAGATTTTGAATATAAAGATGGGACAAACTGGTTATGCATATCTGATACGAGGTGACGGATTAGTTATCGTTTACCCTGTTAAGGATGTCGCCGGCAAAATTAATTCATATACCGACGCCAGGACTGATCCTACGTTAAAGGGTGCTATAGGAAAAATGATGAATGGCGAGAGGGGAATTACTAAATATAAACATGAAGGTGTAGATAAATATCAAGCATATGCGCCAATAAAAGGAACTGACTGGTCGCTTGCCGTTAATATACCTGTAAGTGAAGCTACCGCTAAGTTGAGTGCATTTACCTGGACGTCTTTGATAACAATTGTTATCGTACTTATCCTTGCTGTTCTTGCAATAATGTGGGGAACGGTTCGTATAACAAAGCCTTTACAGACACTTAAAGAGGCAGTTAACCGCATTGCGGGTGGCGATCTAAGCATAACGCAAGTTGCTGTTGTTTCCCAGGATGAGCTGGGGCATTTAGCCCGGGCTTTTGAAACCATGGCTGGAAATTTGCGCAATTTGGTAAATCAGATTAGTACTTCTTCAGGACAAGTAGCAGCTTCGTCGGAAGAACTGACAGCCAGCTCAGAGCAATCGGCTCAGGCGGCCAATCAAATTGCCTCAGCGATAACCGATGTGGCTGCAGGAGCTAATAAACAGTTGGATGCAGCCAACGATACTACGGCGGTGGTGGAACAGATGACAGCCAGCATTCAGCAGATAGCCACTAATGCCAACCAGGTAGCTGATAATTCGGCTCAAGCGGCCGAAAAAGCAAAAAATGGCGATAAAGTAGTAGAAAAAGCAGTAATTCAGATGAATCAAATCGAAGCAACAGTCACAACCTCAGCCCAGGTTGTAACAAAATTAGGCGAACGCTCCAAAGAAATTGGTCAGATTGTTGATACCATTTCTGGTATTGCCGGACAGACTAACCTTTTGGCCCTAAATGCGGCCATTGAGGCAGCGCGGGCAGGAGAACAAGGTCGGGGCTTTGCCGTGGTAGCCGAAGAAGTGCGCAAATTAGCGGAGCAGTCCCAGGAAGCGGCTAAAAAAATTGCTGATTTAATTGGTGAAATCCAGGTTGATACCGGCAAAGCTGTTGTGGCTATGGACAATGGTACTCGGGAAGTCAAGACTGGAGCCGAGGTCGTTAATACTGCCGGCACGGCTTTTAGGGAAATTGCCGGTCTGGTGTCTGAGGTATCTGGTCAAGTAAAGGAGATTTCCGCCGCTATGCAACAAATGGTGGCTGGTAGCCAGCAGATCGTGGGTTCGGTTAAAAAGATTGACAGCCTTGGTAAAAAATCGGCAGGTGAGGCTCAGGGTGTTTCGGCGGCAGCGGAAGAACAATTGGCCTCTATGGAGGAAATAGCATCATCAAGTCAAGAGTTAGCCAAACTAGCCCAGGATCTACAGAACGCAGTAACCGGTTTCCGGCTGTAGCGAAAGAGGAAACAAGGAGTTAACAATGGAAAAAGTAAATTATAAAGATACTCTGATGGATAGTTTGGGTATTAAGATAACTGAAATGGGCGAGGAGCAGGTTGTTGCAACTATGCCTGTAAATGAAGCTACCCGCCAGCCGTTTGGGATTTTACATGGTGGAGCGTCCGTCGCTCTCGCAGAAACAGTGGCTAGTTCAGGTACATATTACCTTATTAATAAAGATAAAGAATACGCTGTTGGCATTGAAATTAATGCTAACCATGTCAGAAGCAAAACCGACGGTGTTGTTATAGCGGTGGGCAAACCCGTTCATCGTGGGCGAACCATTGTAGTGTGGGATATCAGGATTATGAATGAGTCCGGAGAACTTATATGTATTGCAAGATGTACTATGGGTGTATTTCCGAAAAAGGCGTAGATTTATTCAACAAGTAACCAACTGCTCAGCTGTTAAAATGTGATAATATAAACAAGAAGGATGGAACTAACAATGGCATAGAGATATACAAAGTGTAAAGAAAGATTGATAAATAAGTAGTAGATTTATAAGGTAGCCTTTGCGGTCAATATTTAAACTATTGAAGGAGAATTTACTAATGAGACCCCAAATGCCAATTATTCAACTTGAGGAACAGTCTCATTTGAAAGGAAGACGCTTAGAATTTGAGAGTATTGCGCAAATGTTGACTATACGATCAAATGAAACTCCGGAAGTGCCACATGTGTATTACTATGATCAAATATTAACCTATAAAGACACCAATGACCGGGCTAACCAGGTAGCCAATTTTCTCAAGGAAAAAGGTATCAAAAAGGGTGACATTGTTGCGGTAATGATCCTAAATGCTCCTGAAATTTATTATGCCATGTGGGGTGCCCAAAAACTGGGAGCGATTGCTATAGCCATGAACTATTGCTTAAAGGCTCCGGAAATTGCATATGTACTGAATGATTCCAAGCCTAAGGTAGTTTTTGTTGGAAGCGATTATATGGACGAATTTACTAAGGGATATGAAAAAACGGATTCCAAGCCCTATGTGGTTGAAGTTGTAACCGAGGTGAAGCATGAATCAAAAATAGCTCAAATGAATATGACGGATATTCTGGGTAAGTATCCGCTTGATGAATGTCTAGTCAAGCAAAGTCTGGATGATCCTTTTATGTTACTATACTCATCAGGGACTACTGGAGAACCCAAGGGAGTCTTACTTTCTAACAGGTCTCAGCTGTCACAATGCCGGAACATTAATCGTCAGGGATACATAAAAGGCAATGATATCATGATGATTATGTTGCCCATGTTTCATGCCAATCCACTTTGCGTATTTACTTACCCAATAAGCTATGCGGGACAAGCTTTGTGCATTCGTACCAAGTATTCTACCAATGATTTTTGGCCGGCAGTTATGCAATATGGCATTACTATTATTATGGGCGTACCTACCATGTTTGATTATATCTTAAATAAGGTTGACCCTGAAAAAATTGATAAGACCAAGGTAAAAGTACGGTATGCATTTACTGGTGGAGCTGCTATCTCATCGGCCACGCGACGGGGATTTAAGGAAAAATTCAACACAGATATTTTAGTTGGATATGGTCTTACTGAAGGATGTGGCGGGAATACCACTGAGCCTGCTTTGGGGCATTTTAAGGAAGGCTCCTGCGGGATGACCCATTCAGAAGAGCAAATCGAGATCATGGATAATGAAGGCAACATTCTACCTAATAATGTAGATGGTGAAGTTTGCATCAAAGGTGACTGTGTTATGATGGGCTATTTAAATAAACCTGAGAAATTTGTGGAGATCGTAAGGGATGGTTTTCTGCATACCGGTGACATAGGACATTTTGACGACGAAGGTTATCTATACATAGTTGAACGCAAAAGGGATGTGATTGTGCGCGGGGGTGAGAAAATCTATTCACGTTATATAGAAATTGTACTGGAGGAGCATCCGATGGTTGCTGAAGTAGCAGTTATTGGAGTTCCCGATAAGTGCTTAGGTCAACGGATCAAAGCCTATATTGTTCCCAAACAAAAGGATTCTTTGACTGCTGAGGCCGCCAGGCAGTGGTTATTGGAGCGTATGGCTAAGTATAGGGTTCCTGAATTTTATGAGTTTGTAGATCGACTTCCTCGAACGCCAAGTGGTAAGATTAAGAAGTTTGAATTGAGAAGGGCTAGTCAACAGAATAACTAAATATTAAAATGAGGTGAAGGGCATTGGGTAAACTAACTGGACAAACAGCCATTATCACAGGGGCTGCCCGCGGACTGGGCAGAGTATATGCACTACATTTGGCAAAACTTGGAGCAAATGTTGGCGCTATTGATATTAATCTGCGCTCTTTTCAAGAGTTTCAGGCAGAAGCCGACCAATTGACGGCAGATACTGTAGTTGAAGAGCTGCAGGCACTAGGTGTAAAAGCAGTAGGTGCTGAAGCGGATATTTCCAATCAGGAACAGGTATTTGCCGCTGTGAAAAAGATCAGTGATGAAATTGGTGACGTTTCAATCCTGATTTGTAATGCTGGCGGTGGTATGGGACCGTTGACTGAAGGTAAGGCTTCACAAATGGACTTAGATATTTATCAAAAAGTTGTGGCAAGAAATCTGCACGGCACAGTATATACCGTTACGGCTGTAGCACCGATGATGAAGAAAAACCGGACAGGGAAAATTGTAACGGTTGCTTCTGTCGGAGGGCAAATGGCGAATTTTGATGGAACTTACGCGCATTATGCCATATCTAAAGCCGCGATTATCCATTATACGATGTTGCTTGCTAATGAACTAGGGCCTTATGGTATCAATGTAAACTGCATTGCACCGGGATATATCGGCACCGCCAGACTGAAAACCGGTTTTAAAGCAGCCGGTGAGGAAAAATTTCTCCGCAATATTTCACTGCAACGGTTTGGTACTCCGGAAGATTGCGCGTATGGCATCGAATTTTTAACGACTGATATGTCTGATTATGTAACAGGTCATGTGCTGGAAGTAAACGGGGGTACCAATAATAAAGTTTATATTGAATAAAGGGTTAAATTATTGATGCTCGAATTTATGTAGTGGGCTGTGGAAAAACTTAGAAATAAGTTATCCACAGCTCCGCTTTTATGGCTTTTGCTAATATAAAAGGGTATATTTAAAAATACTTGACTAGGAGTTAACTCCAGGTGCTAAACTAGAGTTACCCATGAAGAATTGCAGAAGTAAAGGAGAGCATAGAGATATGGAAAACAAAAAATTAGGATTTGGATTTATGCGTTTACCGGTAAAGAGCCAAAATGATCCATCAAGTATTGATATGGATACATTAAATCAGATGGTGGATACCTTTTTGGAAAGAGGCTTTACCTATTTTGATACAGCTTATATGTATCATGCGTATAAGAGTGAAATAGCTTTGCGAGAGTCGTTAGTAAAACGTCATAAAAGAGACAGTTTTACGTTGGCAACAAAATTGCCAACGATGTTTTTGAAAACAAGGGAAGATCAGGAAAAAATATTTAAGGAACAGCTGGAAAAATGTGGTGTGAATTATTTTGATTACTATCTTCTTCATAACCTCGGTGTAAAACATTATGAGATAGTCCAAAAATTTGATAGTTTTGCGTTTATTCAGGAAAAGAAAAAAGAAGGTAAAATCAGACAGATTGGATTTTCTTATCATGATAATGCGGATTTGTTGGAGGAAATTCTTACAGCACATCCGGAAGTGGATTTTGTTCAGTTACAGATTAATTATCTGGATTGGGACAATGAGAGTATTCAGTCAAGGAAATGCTATGAAGTAGCAAGAAAACATAATAAACCGGTTATCGTTATGGAACCTGTCAAAGGTGGCACGCTTGCAAAAGTGCCCGAAAAAGCAGAGCAATTATTTAAAGACTATCATCCGGATATGTCTGTACCATCATGGGCTATCCGTTTCGTGACAAGTCACGAGGGAATTATGATGGTATTAAGTGGAATGTCCGATATGGAGCAGTTACTGGACAACACAGGTTATATGCAGGATTTTAGGCCATTTGTAAAGGAAGAATATGATGTTGTTAAAAAAGCTGTTGAAATTATAAACGAAGCAACTGCGATTGGGTGTACAGCCTGTCAGTATTGTGTAGAAGGCTGTCCGAAAAATATAGCCATTCCGAAATATTTTGCATTATACAATAATGAGAAACAATCCATATTCACCGGCTTCTCGATACAAAAGGTATATTATGAAAACTATATAAAAACGTATGGTAAGGCATCAGACTGTATCAGCTGTAAGCAGTGTGAAAGTAATTGTCCACAGCATATTGAGATTACAAAATGTTTAAAGGATGTAGCTGGTGCCTTTGAATCATAACTTTCTTTCTACAGATAGGGAACAGAAATCTTAGGTGGATAAGCAAGGAGGTGAACCGTATGATGATTTCAGAAGTAAGTGAAAAATATGATATCCCACAGGATACACTCCGCTATTATGAACGCATTGGACTGATTCCCCATGTGAACCGCAATAAAAGCAGAATCAGGGATTATACGGAAGAAGACTGCAGGTGGGTCGAATTTATCAAATGTATGCGAGGTGCAGGTCTGCCAATTGAAGTGTTGATTGAGTATGTTGGGCTGTTTCAACAGGGCGATGAAACCGTTGAGGCAAGAAAAGAACTCTTAATTGAGCAGCGTGCGCAGCTCAAAGCAAGAATGGAAGATATGAAGAAAACACTGGAACGGCTGGATTATAAAATTGCACGCTATGAAACTGGGCTAGTTCAAACAGAAAAAACACTAAGAAGACCAGAGGGAATTCACTCATAAGAATTACCTGTTGAATATAGAAGACAGCTGAGTTTCGGTTCGGCTGTCTTTTTTGATAATGATAAGGGAGAAGATTATTTAAATATTAAAAATTTTTTTAAAAAACGATCAACAAATAGCAGGATTTTTGTATCAAGTCTAGAAGTATACTTGTGTAGACATGTAGGTGACTATTCAAAAATATTGGAATCCGATTATATTGTGGAGAGGAATGGGGGGATTTTAATTGGAAACTCGATGTAATAAATAAGTATGAGAAGGGTAATCATTTGGTTATATTATTATGCAAGCTCGCCGGGATGCTGACTGGCCGGTTAAGAGTACGCCTGATACTGGGGACAAGTATAGTAATGATGATGGATTGGTAAACCTTAAGTATAATGACGGTAATCGTTAGAAATGCCGCAGGTGCTTAAGAAATTATATATACAAAAGGAAGAGAGTGATGTCAAGTGTCTGTAGACATGAAAGAAATTTATGAACAACGGCTTGGTAGATATCAAGCCGCCATTGCGTTGGAGCCGGTGGACCGAATTCCAATTGCCATTGGCAGTAATAATTTCGCTGAATCTTACACCGCCAGCAACCAAGAAGTCATTTATGATCCGCAAAAATGGCTTCAGAGTGAGATGGATTTCATTCGCGACTTTCCCGAATTTGATGTCTTGCGAAATAACCGGTTTTGGGCTCCAATTTATGATGTTCTAGGTGTTAAAACTTATAAGTTTCCCGGACGTGACCTAGCTCCTCATGTTGCTATTCAATTTTCCGAAGCTGAAAATATGCTTGCCGATGAATATGATGTTTTAATTGCAAATCCGGGGCAGTTTATGATGGAAAAATTTTTGCCAAGAGTATTCGGTGAAATGGACAAAGGTTCAACCCGTTCCCATTTTGCCTTCCTCAAAGCCGGTATGGCACAAGGCATGTTTGCTGAGATTATGCGCAATAGATCCATACAATTACAAAATCAGTGTGGTATGCCTCAGCCCATGACCGGAGCCTTTCTCGCCCCCTTTGACCTGCTTGGTGACGTTTTGCGCGGTCTAACCGGAATTCTTCGTGATATTCGCCGTCAGCCGGACAAAGTACTGGAGGCATGCGATATATTGGCACCTATTATGGCCCGACATGCCTTGGCGACTGCTGATCCGCTGCGCCGGTATCCAATATTTGTACCTACTCATAAGCCGACGTTTATGTCACCTAAACAATTTGATACCTTCTATTGGCCTTCTTTCAAGAAAACAATGGAAATGATTATTGCCGCCGGGCATAAAATTAGGCTGTATATGGAAGGGGATTGGGGTAAGCATTGGCATCATATGTTAGAACTGCCAAAAGGTTCGGTAGTTTGCGATATTGATGATCAGGGTGATATTTTTAAAGCCAAAGAAGATATTGGCCATCATATGTGTATCGCCGGCGGCATTCCCAGCCAGATGTTTATTCTTGGCACTCCGGAGGAGATTGATGCCCGAGTTAAAATATTATGTGAAAAGCTTGGTGTAGGTGGCGGCTATATGATGGGTGGGGGATGCTATCTCCCGGTAAATTCCAAACCTGAGAACGTACGGGCCATGGTTGATGCTGTCATGAAATATGGTTGGTATGATAAGAATATCAAGCCCAGACCACTGCCACCATTACCAGTCAGCAGCGAAATACCTGGACTAGGCCAGCAGCAGGTTCTTACCCCATGGGAGGTTAAAAAAGCTGATTTGGGCGGTGTTACAGGTAATGAAGCGCTAATTAGTAAACCGTGGGAAACTATTGAGGGCATGGCCTTTAACTGGTTATGGAGTTGGGCATTTTAATGTAACTTGGCTTTATCAATAGATAAATGCCACTTAGATTCTACTACTTACTAATGCTAGAGGGCTGACCTTTAGCTCAGCCCTCTAATTAATAATCCCGGCTACGCTATACTACGACGAGTGATATATGATCTTCAAGTTCTGGATTAAATAACTTGTCTGTCTTATGCTACAACCACTAGAAAGTTTGGTGCAGCGAATGGAAAATAATGAGGCTCCTTTAAGATACCGGTGGGTTATTTTGATACTTTGTGCTTTATGTTTTCTGTTTACTTTTATTACCCGTTTCACGTGGCCGCCACTAATATCGGTGGTCGTACCAGCATTAGGTATGACGATGGGTCAAGCTGGAGCTTTCATGAGCGCTTTTTATCTCGGTTATCTCATTACCCAGATTCCAGCAGGGGTTTTGGCTGATCGCTATGGTGCACGAGTCATACTATCGTTAAGCTTGCTTATTGAGGGAACTGCTACGATGGCGTTGTCGCTGATAGATAGTTACGAACTAGGTTTTAATCTGCGCATATTAGCCGGGTTCGGCGCCGGAGCGGTTTTTGCATCCTGTTCACGAGCCTTAGTAGAGTGGTTTCCGCCTAAAGAACAGGGATTGGCTTTTGGGTTGCTCATGGCGGCTCCGTCTGGTGGGATTTTAATTACGAATGTTTTAGTTCCGCAGTTAAATCAGTCATTAGGGTGGCATGGAGCCTTCCTGGCCGTTGGTTCGCTGACATTTACGGCAGGCGTATTGATACTACTGCTTATGAAATCTAATTGCACTTATAATGAGAAAAGCGGAGATGTAAGTGAAGGATTAAGGTTGATTTTTGGAAACCGTGATCTGATGCTAACTGCCGCTACTGGCTTCTTTCTAATGTGGCTGCAATTAGGAACAGCTACATGGGCGAATGCCTATATCAAAAGTTTAGGCTTTTCAATTAGCCAGGCTGGTCAAGTAATGGCTTGGTACGGTCTCGGTGGAGTAGTCGCCCCGCTTGTTTCAGGAATACTGTCTGATCGGCTGGACTGTCGAAAATCACTGGTTCTTGCAGCTCTAGTTGCTGTAATACCAACCACAATACTATTTGGGCAGCAGACTTCATTTAGCATGTTATGTATTGTCGGCTTGGCTGCTGGGTTTATGTCATACATTGTGAACCCTCAACTAACAATAATGATATCCCAGTTTGCCGGCATGAAATGGGCTGCAACCGCAAATGGAGTATCGAATTTCTTATTTCAATTGGCATCTTTACTAAGTCCCTGGTTTATAGGGGTAGTTATAGACTCAACAGGTATATTTGATTATGTATGGTGGATTTTAGCAATGGGGCCGGTAATGTCGATACTTTTTATTCTAGGCGTACGTGAAAAATCAGTGATTTAGTTGGGTTTAGGATAATTTTATTTATATGAGGGGGAGATATTTATGGAAAGAAATCAGAAAATTAAGAAGTGGATAGCAATTGTTCCTTTGGCGCTTATGTCGATTACTATGGCAGGTACACCGGTATTTGACACTCCTGTTTATGCAGCTGCTTCTCCTTCATTCAGTGATGTTCCGTCTGGGCACTGGGCCTATGATGCTGTAGGTAAATTAGCGAAGGCTGGAATTGTAGACGGATATGGCGATAAGTCCTTTAAAGGTGACAAAACCATGAGCCGGTACGAATTTGCCTTTATTGTTGCCAAAGCAATGGACAAGTTTGAGGCAGCCGATGAAACTAATAAGCAGCTGATTGACAAATTGTCTGCCGAATTTGCCGGCGAACTCAACCGCTTGGGTACCAGGGTGGCTAAAGTAGAAGCTAAGACTAATACCTGGGTAAGTGGTGAGACCCGGTTACGTTATATGGGCAATAATCCCAAGGCCGGCGGAACCAAGCTGCATGGCTCAGACCGGTTCGATTACCGTCAACGCGTCAAATTTCAGGGAACTATTAATGAGGATGTTTCCTGGATAGCACGGGTTCAAGCCCAAGGTAAAGCGGGTAATTATAATACTACTGATGGAAGTACTGCTGCTTTTGACATGTTTGCTATAACTGCCAAGAATGTTCTTGGTCTTGATAAAGTTCGTATTGGTCGCTTCCCTTATGATGACTTTTCTTATGGCCTCTTTAGTAAAGCAATAGGCGTTGACGGTGTTCGCATTGACAAAAATTTGGGTACGGTGTTATTCACTGGCTCAGTAAATGACATTAAGAGTAACACTAACCAAGGTACCGGCACCGGGGACAGTGGCGATGCGAAAACACTTACTACAGCTCAGTTTACAGGTAAGGCCAGCAATAATTTGGGCTGGAAAGCCGGCTACTACTGGTCAGATGTTCCTGGTACCAGCACAACAACCGGAACAGGCACCCTAAATACCAATATTGGATCTTTCACGCAATCTAAAGGCTGGGTAGCGGGCATTGATGCTAAAGTAGGAAACTATCTACTTATCGGTGAATATATTTCGACCAGCCTTACAGGAGCGCAAAACCTGCCGACGTCTCCAAAAGGCTGGGTTGTTGAGCTTACCAGTGCTACTAAACAACCTCATGTCTTTTTTGGAGGGAAATATCTTGTAGACTATAAGAAAAAAGGTGATTTTGGCTGGTCAGTTTCCTATCGCAGCCTTGATGCCGGGGCAGTTCCGTCCGGTGCCGGCGGATTTGACGTTCAGGCGGTCAGCTATGCTACAGATCCCTACTCAACAATGATTAAAGGTACCGACAATATTAAAGGGCTCTTCGTAGCTTTCCAAAAGACGATAAGCAAAAATGTTATTTGGACTATTGAAGGACAAGATCTAAAAATAAAGAATAAAAATCTTACTGGTTTGGCATCAGATGATCTTGGCAAAACTTACATGACAAAGTTTGAATTTTTCTATTAATATCTAAATATACTACTCAAATTGAAGGAGGGAATTGTATGGTTAACCAAGTTCAGAAAGAAGAATATAGTCAGTATCGTTGGGTAATAATGGCGCTTATGTTTGCCAGTTTTGTGCTTACATTTCTGTCGCGTTTTGCCTGGCCGCCGTTAATTCCGGTAGTTGTGCCGGTGCTGAAAATGAACATGTCGCAAGCAGGCGCTTATATGACGGCATTTTATATCGGCTATGTTATTACTCAGGTACCTGCCGGCATATTAGCCGACCGCTTTGGTGTCCGTACTATTTTAGGGGTAAGTTTAGTGCTTGAGGGAATATCTACGTGGGCAATGGGGTCAATAACGTCGTTTGATATTGGCTTTACCTTGCGGGTTGTGACAGGTTTAGGAGCTGGGGCCATCATGTCCTGCTGTGCCAGGGCGCTGATGGAATGGTTTCCAGCCAGGGAACGGGGAACCGCCTTTGGTTTGCTGCTGGCAGCACCATCAGGTGGATTATTGCTGGCAAACTATGTTGTACCTGCCCTGAATAATGCCTTCAACTGGCAGGGTGCGTTCCAGGGAATAGGCATTGCTACGGCAATACTCGGGGTATTGATTTATTTTCTGGTTAAGACTTCAGATGAACCTAAAGGAGAAAAATCATTTTTTGGTGGCTTCAAGGTATTTTTTACTAACCGTAATATTGTATTGGTTGCCATTGCCGGTTTCTGTCTGATGTGGATGGAGCTTGGTTTAGCTACCTGGGCTAATGCTTACGTCAAGAAATTAGGGTTTTCGGTAAAAGAAGCCGGAATGGTACTGATTTGGTATAGCTTGGGCGGCTTAATAGCACCGGTCGTATCAGGCTGGATATCTGATAAAATAGGTAACCGTAAAAATATTCTAATTGCTGCTTATGCCATAAGCGTGCCATTGACCGTATATTTTGGTTCGCAAACAACTTTGCAGATGTTAAATATTATTGGTTTTGTATACGGTTTTTGTTCTTACCTCGCCAATCCGCATTTAAGCCTGATGGTTTCAGAGTATGCGGGAAAAGAATGGGCAGCGACGGCTAATGGTATTGCTAACTTTATTTTTCAGATTGCTTCGATGATTGGCCCGTTAGTGTTAGGTGGTGTTATTGATATGAGCGGCAGCTTCAACACTGTTTGGTATATGATGGCTGCCGGGCCGATTGTGGGTATATTAATGCTTTTGCCTCTGCGTCCACCGGCTGCCAAATAAATTTGTGTGATAAGTTTCATTATCCGCCCCGGGGCAACCCGGGGCTATCCCCTATTTTGAGGAGGAAAGGGTATTGTTCATGTAGAAGTAAATGGCAATAATAAACAGCTATGATAAGGTGGTGGATTTCAATACAAAATGGAAAGAATTAACAAAAATTCATTTACTCCTCCCTTTTATCAATTGGCAACTATACTGGAGAAGAAAATACTGGTAGGAGAGTTAAAGGCCGGTGAGTCGCTGCCATCAGAAAATGAGCTTAGCCGTGAATATGAGATTAGCCGTACCACTGTCCGCAAATGTCTGAGCCTGCTTGCCGAACGCGGACTTATTAGTACTCAACAAGGAAAAGGGACATTCGTATCAAGACCGTTATTGGATCGAGCTGAATTTTTAATGGAAGAATTTCATGCTCATATGACAAATCGGGGCAAAGAGCCCGGATGCCGGCTGATTAATGTACAGTTTCTTAAACAACTCCCTGAATTTGCTGTGAAGTTAGGTATGAAGGCTAATCAGGGTATATTGTATTACTGCCGGCTTCTTTTGGCGGATAATGAACCTATCGCTGTTGAACATAAATATATGCTGTATAGCAAGGGGCGCCCCATTCTGGAGAATGAGTTGCAATATAAGGCTTTTTCTGAGGTTGTTATGATTCATACCTCTATTTTACCAGTAAGAAGTCAAGCTATTCTTACTGCTGAAAGTGCCGGGGAATTTGATGCTAAATTACTCAATGTAGCGCAAGGGGAGCCTGTACTAAAATTGCAGCAGGCTTTGTATGACGATGATAATCAGCCTATCGGAGTTGGGGTTTTTTACTATCGCGGTGATCGGTATTCGTTAGTTTCGGACAAACAACCTTTGAAGGGGGAACGTTGACGGTGTTAGAACTTCTGGCGAACGCTATCAGTGAACTTGATGAACCATTGGCGCTCGAACTGGTTAAAAAAAGTCTGAATCTTGGTATATTACCACTGGATATTGTTGAGAAATGCCGAGACGGGCTGGTGGCTGTTGGGAACAGGTATTCGCGGGGTGAATATTTTTTAGGCGATTTAATTCTTTCCTCAGAAATATTTTCAGAAATTATGGACATTCTGGGGCCGGTTGTTGAAACTACTGAGAAAAGACCGATTATTGGCAAAATTGTTTTTGGCACGATTGAGGGTGATATTCATGATATCGGTAAAAACTTGGTAGGTTCTTTGTTACGCTGTTACGGCTTTGAAGTGTATGACCTTGGGGTTGATGTACCGCCAGATAAGTTTATTCTGGCTTTAACCGAAACAGGTGCTCGGGTACTTTGTCTATGTAGTTTGCTTACTCCCGGCATCGAGTCCATAAAACGAACAATTCAATTGGTTCGACTAATTGAGCGTGATAAAAAAATAAAAATTCTCATTGGTGGGATAGTTAATGAAAAAGTAAGAGAATATACCAATGCCGATGCCTGGGTTGATGATGCCAGGCAGGGAGTGGAAATATGTCTAGAATGGAGTCGGGAATTATAAAAAAGGGGGAGTGGTTTTTGAAACTGACTGTTGGAAAAAAGATTGCGGGAGGTTTTGCGGTAAACCTTTTATTAATCGTTATTTTGAGTGGTATTTGCTTTAGTTCGCTGCAAACCATGAAGGAACGAATCGCTGAGATCCAGCTGGCAAGTCAGCGTAGTGGGATATCGGCCAGTGCGGCGTTGTCGCAGCGGGGGGTTGCTGTTGCTATGCGCGGTGTGATTGCCTATGGAGACGAAAAGTATTACCAGCAAGTTGAGCAAGAATTGAATAAAATGATAGAGCAACAAAACCAATTGCTGGCTATAACGCCTGATGAGAAAAAGGAGCAGGTACAACGCCTGATTGATGTCACAAAAAAGTGGAAGGATATAGCGCTTAATGAGTCGCTACCCATACTTCGCAGCTTAGCCCGGGAAAAGGCGGCTGGCAATTCCGCAGGCATTCAGTTGTTTCAAGCCCAACTGAACCAAAATGCCAGCGTTCAGGTACCTGTTACTACTGAACTAACGAAGCTAATGGATGAAGTAAAAGAATACAATGACGGGCAGGTACAAAGTAGTGCCGACAATGCTATCGGTGGAGCTAACAGACTAATTTCTGTAGCCGGTATTATGAGTGTCATATCTTTACTTGTTGGAGTAATACTAAGTTTTTTCATTGTCAGCAGAATTCGGAACCCACTTACGACAATGCTTACGCAGACTCGCAGATTTGCTGAAGGAGATTGGCGTGAGTCGGTACATGTGTCTGCTAATGATGAGCTTGGTGATCTGGCGGTTGCTTTAAATATTATGCGAAATAATACAAACAACTTGATTAAAAATATCTACCAGGCGGTAGAGCAGGTTGCTGCATCTTCTGAACAGTTGGCGGCAAGTTCTTATGAATGTGCGCAGACAGCTAATCAGGTTGCTACCGTTATTACCAATGTTGCCATGGGGGCGACAAGCCAGTTGGAGACGTCAAGTGCTGCTCAAATGAATATGGAAAAGATGTCTGATGGTATTTCGCAAATTGCCAATAACGCGGGTAATGTTGCTGCCAGTACCGAAAAGGCAAGCGACGCTGCGGTCACCGGAGTTGAAGCGGTTGACAAGGCTACAATTCAGATGGTTAACATTAAAAATTCTGTGACCAGTTCAGCGCAAGCTGTTGCCAAGCTTGGGGAACGGTCTAAAGAAATTGGACAAATTGTTGAGGCTATCTCTAGTATTGCCGGACAGACGAATTTATTGGCACTAAATGCTGCTATTGAAGCCGCTCGAGCCGGTGAACAGGGCCGGGGGTTTGCCGTGGTTGCCGAGGAGGTAAGAAAACTTGCTGAACAGTCACAAGGGGCGGCAAGGCAGATTGGCGAATTAATTGGTGAAATTCAGACAGATACAATAGCGGCCGTTCAAGCTATGGAGGGCGGAACCAGAGAAGTCCAAATTGGGACAGAGGTTGTTGATAGTGCAGGCAAAACCTTTGAAGAGATAGCTACTCTTATCCAGCATGTATCTGGTCAGGTGCAGAGAATATCGGGTGATATTCAGCAGATGGTCAGTGGTAGTAAGCAAATGGTTGGCTATGTGCGGAAAATTGACGAAGTGAGTAAGGATACAGCAAGCCATACCCAGACTGTTTCTGCTGCCGGCGAAGAACAATCGGCTGCTATGCAAGAGATTGAGGCATCCAGTAAGGCGTTAGCAAAAATGGCTGAAAACCTGCGCAACGCTGTTTCCAGATTTGCAATTTAGTGCATTTCTTTTTTCCTGACATGCCAAAAACCTCCTGGTTGTAGATTTCATTTACTGCTATCACAATCAATTATACAGGCCTCGCAGTCCATTGTGTTACAACCACTGCTACGCTCATAAGCTGGACGCCTGGGTACCGGATATAAAGCTGGTTTTGTTTCTATTGCTTGCAGTTTTTCAATATAGGGGGCCGGCAATCCCTGTGTTGTTGCTCCTTGCAGCACCTGTGCCATGTATTCTGAACTGGCAAGAGATGCGTTTCCCAACCGGCTTTTTAAATACATCATTGCCAGCCTGGTAGTGCCGTTGGTACCATAGACTTCCACCGGGTAGCGAAAATAAGCACCGGTACCATCTATACGAGCGTTTTCACAGTTGTCCAGTTCGTCCCAGCTTACATTTTGTGGGAGGAGAGAGCATGAAAATAAAAACAGGGGATCTTTATGCGATGATAGATAAGATTGTAAAATTTTTAAGCAACTATTTTGCGATGCTTGTTATTGTGGTGGCAGTTTTTGCATTCATCTTTCCACCGCCATTTAAGGCTGCCGTTCCATACATACCTCAGCTTTTAGGACTCGTTATGCTGGGAATGGGTCTAACACTGACCAAAGATGATTTTAAGGCGGTGTTTGAACGGCCTATGGACGTTGTAGTCGGCATTCTGCTGCAGTTTATTATTATGCCGCTGCTTGGCTATTTTATCGCATCAGTTATGGGCGTAAGCCCGGATTTGGCTGCCGGTTTTATTTTGGTCGGCTGCGTGCCAAGCGGTACGGCATCTAACGTAATGACGTATCTGGCCAAAGGAGATGTAGCCCTTTCGGTCACCATCAGTTCTATTACAACATTTATTGCGCCTTTTGTCACACCTTACTTGTTCCTTTGGCTGGGCGGCAAGTTTATACCGGTAAATGCGACCGCACTTTTAATAGATATTCTTAAAATTGTGTTGGTGCCCATCATTCTCGGAGTTGTCCTCCGGCAGATCTTTAGTGCAACCGTGCAGAAACTAATTAAGGTTGTGCCACTAATTTCGGTGCTGTCGATTATAGCAATTGTGGCGGCCGTTGTTGCCGCCAGCGCGGAGCGTCTTGTCGTTGTTGCAGGAATTGTTGTAATTGGTGTAATAATCCATAACCTTTGTGGTTATGCTCTGGCACACTTTACTGCCAAAAGAATATTCGGCATGTCGGAAGCCAAAGCGAAAGCTTTAGCCTTTGAAGTGGGCATGCAAAATTCGGGCTTGGGTGCAGCCCTCGCTATGGTTCACCTTTCACCTGTTGCCGCACTGCCTAGCGCTATATTTAGTGTATGGCATAATATCTCTGGTCCTATTCTTGCTTCCTGGTGGGCAAAGCGGACACCAAGTACAGACGCAAAGGACGTTAAAAAGATTTGCTGAGGATATGTATCACATAGTATAAATAGAAAATATAATAGGCAGATTTTGATGAAGTTATGATTGAAAATACATGAAAAAGCTGTGTAATCCTCCGGGCAATAAGGGAGGGTTACACAGTTTTGTTTTGCTGTAGCTGTTGTTTGCAGTTGCTTACTTAACAGAGCGGAATATGGACAATTATTTCAGTTCCTTCACCAAGTGTACTGTCTAAGTGAATTGTACTATTATGCTGATCGGCAATCCAACTGGCAATGGAAAGCCCAAGCCCGGTGCCGCCGGTAACTTTGGAACGGGACTTATCAACCCGGTAAAAACGATTGAAGACATGAGGCAGATCTTCGTCTGGGATACCTGTTCCTGAATCTTTAACAGTAATTTCAAAATGCGATTCTAATTTTTGTGCGTCAATAATGATTTTTCCGCCGTTCGGGGTATAGTTTATACTATTTTCAATAAAAATTCTCAACATTTGCTTGATGGAGGCAGCGTCTGCATAAATATCGGCGGGTTGGTTTTGTGCAAGAATAATGGTATGGTTTGGTGCAATCATACAAGTTTCCTGATAAATTTCTTCAATGAGGTGCGAAGTATTGAATGGGGTCTTATTGAGAACTTGGCGGTTTTGGTCAGCTCTGGCCAGAAACAGTAATTTCTCAATTAAGTCATACATGTTTTTGGCTTCCGATTTTATCGCTTCAATTCCCTCTTGCAAGGCGGCAGGATCGTTTTTGCCCCAGCGGTCCAGCATGTCGGCATAGCCGCTGATAACCGTTATCGGTGTTCTAAGTTCATGGGAGGCATCTGATGCAAACCGGCGTTGCTTATCAAAACCCATTTGAATTCGGTTTAGCATATGATTAAAGGTTTTAGCCAATTCATGAAGTTCATCGTTGCTATCTGTCGGCGTAATCCGTTTTTCTAAATTTTTGATTTCTATTTCTTTGGCAGCTTCCGTTATGTTGCGAATAGGTCGTAGTATCCTGTTGCTAATAAATATACCAGAGATGATTGCAATAATAAGTCCCAGCATATTAGCGATAAAAAGGTTTACAATTAAATTTTTTAGGAATTGGTTTTGCTCTACCATCGGTTTCATAAGATATAACTTAAACAAATGTCCATTTATGGAAAACTGTTTTTTCGTTTCATAGAAATAAAGATGATCAGTGTGGATAAGTTGTGACAACTCGTCTTTCATAGATATAATTCTATAATAGTCAAAATCATGGTTTTTCCAAGTAGAGGGATGCTTACCCAACACATGTGCATCGCTATCAATAATCAGGGAATTTTGCTCATCATATATTTTTAGTATTACCCCCTGAGACAGGATGTTTTCCTTTAATAATAATAACCTATCGTCAATGGTATTTTTTTCGATGTAATGAGTTACGTTTAGTACACTTTGCCGTAAATCATCGTGGGCTTGGGTAAAAAATACATAAAGTAATCCTGCAACAGTTAGACAGCTCGTAAACAGAAGGATGCATGACAAAATGAACGCGTAAAGGATCGTTAATTTAATAGAAATAGGCATCTGCAGAAGTTTAATCTTTGACCACATAGCCAACTCCTCTGACTGTGTAAATATATTTTTGCTTACAACGTTCATCCAGCTTACTGCGCAAATAGCGAATATAGACATCTACTACTTTGGTATTTCCCATAAATTCATACCCCCAAACCTCCTGCAGGATACGCTCGCGACTTAGAACAATATTTCGATTGCGGATTAGGTATTCCAGGAGGTCGTATTCTTTTTTCGTTAATTCTATCGCCTGTTGATCAATGTGTGCTTCATACCGTTCAGGATACAAAACTAGTTTTTTTACCCGAAATTCATTGTCATTCGATGAAGGAGGCGCCGTTTTATTTTTCCGCAGTGCAGCCCGAATACGAGCAATAAGTTCCGGGGTAGCAAACGGTTTCGTTATATAGTCATCTGCGCCAGTGTCAAGCCCGGTAACTTTGTCGATAATATCATCTTTAGCAGTTAACATAATGATAGGAACTTCCGATAACTCCCGCACCCGTTTGCAAATTTCTATTCCATCCATTTCCGGTAACATGATATCCAAGAGAACCAGGTCATAGCTTTCCTGGATAATACGGTCCAGTGCTATACGTCCATTTGACTCAATGAATGTTTTAAAGCTCTCATGTTCCAATTCCATTTGCAGAAAACGGGCGATTTTCTGCTCATCCTCTACAATTAATATTTTTTTATAGTCAGCATGCATAAATTTTTACCTCCTGGTCAATAAATATCCATCTTCTATATAACCATTTTTTTCCCCTATTGAAAAGGATATTTAGTATTTTTAACCAAATTCTAACTTTGGTCTAAAGTTAGTGAAAGACGGCGATAGTTGCATACCACCATGGTGATATGCAGCTGTCGCCGCCTTCATTTGCCGCCATCTAGTCATTGTGTATATTTTGAATTCAAAACTTTCATCACAGATTGCATTGCCTGGTTTTTTAAACCCACGATAATCTCAATGCTAACTAGTGACCAATAGACTGTAAGTTCAGCCCATTCTTCCAGTAGTACTCTGTACGGATGGAGGAGCTGTATTGTTGTTGTCTGGTTTTTTATTGTTAACCAACAAAGGATTGTTCGTTAGGATAATTTTCAATTCTTTTTATCCCTTGTATAAAAATATAAAATGCCTGCTGGGAATAGTCTTTATAATCGTCTTTAACAAGAGGAGTAGATTCGGTCATTAGTCCAGGAGCGCAAAAAGGGGAATGAATGATTTCCAGCAGTAGGATTGTTAGGTGATGCTGCTGAAGGGTAGGGATAAATTCCTGTTCAGAAATCCCCTGGCTGAGGCAAGTAAAAAGACAATGATATAGCTCAGCGGTATATTGTTTTACAATGGAACTGTCATTTATAGGGGCTCGCAATCTTTCATAATGCCAAAATGAAGTCAGGTAAGGCTGTTGACGTTTTAATCTAACAATGGCTTGGGTAAGACGTTCAGTTGCAGTTAATCCATTTATTGTTTCAATTTCCTGAAGTGACTTGAGGGCCGGTGAAAAGTGGTTTTGCAAAATCAATTGGTAAAGTGGTTCTTTACCACCAAAGTAGTATGAAATCGAGGCGACATTTACGTGGGCTTCCATTGCCAATTGCTTTAAGCTAATGTTTTCAAATCCATGTTTGGCAAATAAAGATGTGGCGATATCTATAATGATTTTTTTTTTATTGTCTTTCATAGTCACCAACTCCTTAGAACAAAATGGCTCCTTCTAGATATATATATGAAAGGGTTAAATGTAAACTTATTTGACAACTAGAACAGGGCAGTGGGAGTTTCGGACGACGTAGGTGCTGACACTTCCTAGGAGTAAGCCTGAAATGGTTCCTAGTCCCCGGCTGCCAATAATGATGATATCATAGCCATTTTGCTCAGCAAATTCTGTAATAGCAATGCGGGGTTCGCCCACTTTATTATATGTTTGAATTTGAGTGCCTTCGGGAACATGTTTTAAAGCTTCTGTAAGCATTTGTTTAGCGAAATTTGCAGGATCTGTAGAGATGTTTGCCGGAATGGTAGTCCCTTTCACCTGATCGTATAAGGGTGTTTGTTGCGATAAAACTGATACATAAAGGATGGTGATTTCGGCATCTAAGGAACGTGCCATTGCCACTGCGTGTGACAAAGCCTTAAGTGAATTTTTGGACCCGTCAATAGGCACCAAAATTTTTTTGTACAGTTTTTCCATAGGTAACAACTCCATTTCAATATATTTACCAAGTAAGGATTATTAAACAGAAGGTTTATTTTCAATAGTAGCTGTTTCAGAATCCTGTGTGTTTGTAGCTGGTTGTGCTCTGTACAAGGTAGCATACATAACTGGCAGTACGACCAGGGTTAGTATTGTTGCGCCGGCCAAACCGGCGGCGATGGCGATCGCCATTGGTCCCCAAAACTCATCGGCAAATAGAGGAATCATCCCGAGAATAGCTGCAGCTGCTGTTAAGCAGATGGGGCGAAAGCGGATGATTGTAGCGTTGACAATGGCATCCCAAAGGGATTCACCGGCTTCAAGCTGTTGAGAGATTTGATCCATCAAGACAACTGTGTTACGCATAATAATCCCTGCTAAGGACAGAATTCCTAAAGTTACCACAAAGCCCATGGCACTGTTGGTAACCAAAAGACCGATAGACACCCCGATGAGTCCTAACGGCGCTGTTAACAGTGTTAGAATTAATTTCGGGATACTTTGCAGCTGAGTGATCAGTAGAACCATGATGGAAATAAGCATCGCCGGGATAGTCGCATTTATATATGTAGTCGCTTTTAGACTGTCGCTTTTAGTACCATCATAATCGATGCTATAGCCTAAAGGCAGATTGGCGCGTACATCAGCAAGACTTTCATATACTTGCTGGGCGATATCATCACCGGTTGCTCCCGGGATTATTTCCGCCTGTACCCAAACCATGGGTTTTAAATCACGGCGATAAATCAAGCCATGTTCGGTATCAAAGCTAATTTTGGCAATTTGATCAAGGGGAATATATTGACCATTACTGGCTTGAATATTGAGGTTTTTTATGCGGGAGGGATCATAGCGGTCCTGTGAATCAAAGCGAAAAACCATATTGACGGTTTTGTCATATTCCCTAAATTCTGCAAAAGGCGTACCACTTAACTGGGCTTGGAGAGCATTAGACAGCGTCTGGGAGGTAATGCCTAAATTGCGGGCTTTATCTTGATCAACAGCTAAATGAATAGTTTTACTTTTTTCATTCCAGTTGAGGTTAACATTTTTGGCTCCCGGGTTGGCTTCCATGGCAATACGTACTTTTTCGGCTATCTCGAGGACCTTATCCTGGTCATAGCCATTGACGCGCAGCATAACCGGGTAATCAGCTGATGGTCCGTTGGGAATAATCTTGGTATGAACATGCACGCTGGGAAACTCATCATTCACTAACTTACTGAGTGAAACGTTCAACTGGTCACGGGCCTTATAATCGTTAGCAACAATGATAAATTCGGCAAAGTTAGTTTTGGAAAAAGTCGGCTCAAAACTTAAGACAAACCGGGGCGCCCCTTCACCCACATGGTAGGTATAATACGAAATCTGGGGATTGTCGTTCAGTTTTTCGGCAACTTGGTTAGCGATTTCATCGGTATTGTTTATCGCGGCTCCTTCCGGTAATTGTAATTGAACAATAAGCTCCGGTCGGGTAGAATTGGCGAAGAATTGCTGCTTGACGAAGCCCATTAAACCCACGGCGCCGAAAAAGCAGGCTAC
Organism: Sporomusa sp. 246TCP1; assembly: GCF_057319775.1. Classification (NCBI taxonomy): domain Bacteria; kingdom Bacillati; phylum Bacillota; class Negativicutes; order Selenomonadales; family Sporomusaceae; genus Sporomusa; species Sporomusa sp. 246TCP1. The sequence goes on from NZ_CM170492.1 coordinate 5,735,548, forward strand.
AGTAACAGCAAGCACGATTTTGCGATGCAACATGCACCAATTCAAGGTGTGCTTAAATAGGTTATAAAACTTGGTGTCATAGACATCATGTTCGTCTTCGTTCGTTGCTTTTGGTTTAATCTTAATAAACAAGTAAGACATTAACGGGGTAACTGTACCGGCTACGACCCAGGAGGAAATCAGGGCAATGGCGATGACGGAGAAAATAGTTATACAATACTCAGAGCCGCTGCCGGCAGCCAAGCTGACAGGGATAAAGCTGGCAACAGTGACCAGGGCACCGGTTAAGCGCGGATAGCCTGTTGAGGTATAGGAAAAACAGGCAGCATTGAAACGGGTCCAACCCTGTTCCAATTTGACAATTATGGTTTCAATGGTGATGATGGCATCATCTACTAGCAAACCTAACGCGATAATCAGGGCACCCAGTGATATTCGCTGCAACTGAATACCAAGCATATCCATAAAGCAGAAGGTTATCAAAATAACCAGGGGAATGCACATGGCGACAATCAGACCGGCGCGGGCGCCCAGACTGGCAAAGCTAACAAGTAAAACGATAGCGACGGCTTCGATTAGTGATTCTATGAATAAATTAATCGAAGTTTTTACTACCTCAGGCTGATTAACGGTTTGGTGGATTTCCAGCCCGGCAGGCAGCTCTTTTTTTACTTGTTCAATAGTCTTAGCCAGGTTTTCGCCTAAGGTAAGAATATTATCACCAGGCTTCATCGCCAGCGAAATGCCAATGGCGGGCTCACCGTTATAATAAAATTTAGGGTCACTAGGCTCGGCGTAGGCGCGGGTTACTTTGGCAATGTCACCTAAGCGGAAAGTACGTCCGTTAGCTTGAATAGGAACATTGCGGATATCTTCCAACTGCTCAAACATACCGGTAATACGTAAATAGATATTGTCAGATACTGTTTCCAACATACCGGCAGCTGTCTTGGCGTTTTGTGCTGCTAGGGTGGAAGTAAGCAGATCAGGACTAATTCCCAACTGCGCCAATTTACTATTTTCTATTTCAATATAAATTTTTTCTGTTTGCACACCTACAAGTTGAACTTTATTAACAGAGGGGACACCCAGCAAAATACGGCGGATACGTTCGGATTTTTCTCGCATTTCTTCATAGGTATAGCCATCACCGGTAAGTGCATACATTACACCATATACATCGTCGAACCGGTCATTAAACGCGGGTTCAGAGGCCCCAGACGGTAAAGTATTTTTAATGTCGTTAACCATTTTCTGGGCTTCTAGCCACCTAAGACGGACATCTTTTTGGGGAACGGTGTCTTTTAAGTGAACGTAAATAACTGCTATCCCAGGCTTGGAGAAGCTTTTTACATAATCAAGCCCTGGCAAGTCCTGTAGCTTTTTTTCTATTTTGTCGGTAACTTGTTCTTCCACTTCCCGCGCAGCAGCACCCGGCCAGGAGACATTGACAATCATTTGTTTGATGGTAAAGTCCGGATCTTCCATCCGGCCGAGGTTATTATAGGAGTAGAGGCCGGTGACAAAAAATAGGAGCATGAAAAAGTAGATAAAATGTTTATGATTCAGCGACCACTCGGTTAGATTGAAATTTTTCACAGGGACTCACCGCCAACTTGTACCTTTTGTCCTGCTTTGAGTTTATGTACGCCTTTGGTTACGATGCAATCACCCTGCTGTAAGCCTTTGAGGACCTCAAGTGATGTTTCATTAATAAAGTTGCCCAATTTTATGGGGCGCAAGGTAAGTATATTGTCTGTTACCACCCAAACGGTTGGCGTATCGCCGGTTTGATAAATGGCAGTCAGTGGAATAGTTATGGTTTGCGGTACATTGCTGCTGACCACGGTTACACTAGCGGTCATGCCTAATTTCATTTCTGGTGGCGGGTTTAGTAAGCTAATGCGTACTTTAAAGGTACGAGTGGTTGTATCAGCCATAGGGGCAATCTCTCTTATTGTACCAGTAATCATATTGTTGGCTAATGCCCAAAAAGTGACTTTGATGTCTTTAGCTTGGCGCAGTTCTTCAATGCGGTTTTCAGGTACACTGATTTCCACTTCACGGTCACCGTCCTGTACTACGGTGGCAATGATTTGTCCAGCAGTGACTACCTGGCCTATTTCGGCAGAGATGCTGGAGACAATACCTGATTTATTGGCCTTTAAAAGCGTGTAATCCAGTTGATTAGTACCTTGCTCATATTGAGCGGAGGCTTGCCGCACCCCGGCAATGGCTACATTGTAGGCATTGGCATACTGGTCATATTGGGATTGACTGATAGCACCACCTTCCAATAATTCACGGTACCGGTTGAGATTGCTCTCTGCTAACTGTAGCTGCGACTCAGCCGAATACACCTGAGCGGAATTGCTATTAACGGTTTGCACAACATCTTTGGCGTCAATTTGCATCAACGAATCGCCTGCGCTAACGTGGCTGCCTAATTGAACATTCCGGCTGGTAATTCTTCCATTGACCTGGAAAGCCAATTGACTTTCATAGCGGCCGCGTACTTCACCGGAATAGGTATATTCCTGGGTATTTTTTGTCGTGCCAATTACCGCGGTGCGTACTATTGCAATCTCTTCGGCTGCAGCTACTGGTTTGTTATGATCTTTCAAGATAACGCCCCCGATGATACCGAGACCGATGATTGCTGTGGCTAAACCGCAATATAATTTCTTTGGTGGTATTTTACTTAACCAATTTAGTTGTTGCATTGTTTCACTCCTTAGTTCATTCACAATTAATTTTTGAGGGAGATAAACTTAACAGATTCAGGCCTCCTTTCGTTTGCGTGGTTAGCTAACTTGCTAGTGAGTGGTAGAGTTTGATGCTGAGTTAGTCTATTAATTGAATATATTCAATTAATAGACTAAAAAAAGCCGCCCACCCATTTCATTGGCTGGCGGAATTTTTTTATTAAATTGCATTATAGCATACTGATTTATAGCGATATATGGATGGTTCCGTCCTGCGCTCCTAACGTTTTTTCGATAATGGATTCAGCCATTCTCAAGCGATAGGACAAAAGTTCAGCAGGTAGTTTCTGAGGCAAGGCAACAATGAGAAGATCAGTAATTACCAGGATGAAATCCAAAACTGTCTGTGGATGGGATACATGAAAATATTGTTTTTCGTTTCCTTCATTAATGACTTCTAATATCCATGGTGAGAGGAAGAGGTTACTGTGGCGAGATATTTTATACCTAACCTGTTGGAGCTGATCGTCATGCAATAAGTCAAGATACAATCCGCCTTTGTATTGAACGCCCTGGAGCAGGGTAGATATCATTAATTCAATTTTGCGGGGAGGGATAAGACTGTCGGAATAAGCAATCTTTTTGATTTCAGCCAGGAAGGAAGAAGATTGACGAATAACTAATGATTCTAAAATTTCCTCTTTGGACTTAAAGTAGTAATAGAGCATTCCTTGGGCAACGCCCATTTTTTTGGCGATATCGCTAATTGTAGTTCCAAGGTAGCCCTTGCTGGAAAATAAGTATTCGGCAGTATCTAAGATTTCAGTGATTCTAATTTGTGGGTCTTGTGGAGTTCTAGCCATTGTAGCACCTCTATAATTGAATTCATTCAAATTATAGAGCTTGCTGGGAGTTGTTGTCAAGAATAATTTTTAGCCGCTGAGTAGGCATAAAAAAATAGGTATTTGCTATGGGGTTCTGGTGCAAAAACAAAAACAGTGTTTGAAAAGTACGTGTTGTGGTAGAATAGTTTACAGGAATAAGTTCAAGGGGATACATACGAGTACTTTTGTTTCGGCGGGACAAACGATAAGATTGTTAATAGATGATGGAGAAAATTATGATCCCAAAAAATAAACTACTATTTTGGATTGTGGCAGGTATCACAGCATTTATTATATTTTTTCATCTAGGGAGTTTTCCTTTGCTTGATCCGGATGAGCCGGTTTACGCGGAGACGCCTAAGGAAATGCTTGCATTTGACGATTTTGTTTCACCCCGGATTTATGGTGAATATTGGTATGATAAGCCACCGATGTATTACTGGCTGGTGGCAGTAGCTTTCAAGGTTTTCGGCGTTAATGAATTTGCGGCCCGCTTTCCGTCGGCATTGTTAGGTGTGCTGTGTGTGCTGCTGGTGTATCGGGCAGGGAGCAAACTGTTTGGCCAGACTGCAGGTATTGTCGGGGCGCTGGCATTAGCCACAAGTATCGAGTATTTTTATGTCGCCAAAGCGGCAGTGACAGATATTACATTAACGCTATTTCTAACTGCTGCTCTGCTTTCGTTTTTGGAGAGGAAATATTATCTTTTCTATTTCTGTGCGGCGTTAGCCAGTGTCACTAAAGGACCTATAGGGTTACTGTTTCCGGTGGCGATTATCTTTTTTTACTTGCTTGCAACTAAGAATTGGCAAGAACTAAAAAATATGAAGATACCGGCAGGGGTTATTATTTACTCAGTGGTGGCGCTGCCCTGGTATATTGTAATGTATCAAATTCATGGTGCGGCTTTTCTGGATACATTTATTGGCTTTCATAACATCACCCGGTTTACGATGGCAGAACACACTGAGACTTCCGGCTGGTATTTCTTCATACCGGTGTTGATGCTAGGCTTTTTCCCATGGACAGCGCTCCTGGTTCAAGCTGTCTACGCTTCGTTGGCTGAAGGGAGAAAACAGGTACCTGCTTTGCTATTTTTAAATATCTGGGCATTCTTTATTTTTATCTTCTTTACCATTTCAAGCACCAAGCTAGTGACGTATATACTTCCCATGTATCCACCACTAGCTTTACTGGTTGGCTGGTATCATGGGCGCTGGCTTGATGGGGACAGACATAATCGATTGTGCTATAGCTGGCCAGTTGTACTATCAGGACTCGTTGTCCTTTTGGTCGGCGGTATATATTTTGGAGTTAAGGCGATGCCTGAGCTGACAACCGGATTATTAGTAATGGCTGCCATGCTGATAACAATGGCCGGTACGGTTTGGTATGCAGTGAGACGAGGTAATCCTGCTGTTGGATTTTGGGGGCAAGTTGTGGCGATGACTATTGTCGCAACTATATTGGTGGCAGTACTAGTACCGGCAGTAGCCCCTCAAGTTACCACTCGTGATATTGCCAGCCATTTTAGTGCTGTGTATGATGGAAAGTCACCAGTATATGTCGTGAAATTCTTACATCCGGGATTTGCTTTTTACACAGATGTCTATGGCACTGAAGTTATATCCGGTGAGGACATTAAAAAGGCAGTGGCGAAAAACTCTACCGCCTACTACGTAATTCGGCAATTAGAATATAATTCATTAGACAGTCAGGAACGTGCAGCCTTGACGATAATGGCGCAGTCGTATGAAGTGTTATTACTCAAACAATAAAGTTTAAAAGGTCTTATTTTAAAATAATAGATATTATTACTATTATATTGGCTGAAGATTAAAAGGCCGCGATAGCGGTTTATCTTAAGATAAGAAGTATATGTTTTTTGAACCGCAGAGACGCAGAGTACGCAGAGGGAATGTCTCGATATAATCTCCCTTCTGCGCTCTCTGTGTACTCTGCGGTTAGAGCCGTATCCTCAAGGGCGCGCGCTTTTTTATATGTGACATGTGGCTAGTGCTTAACATAGTATAGATTAAAATCTATTATGGGAGGCATCCTTGTGGTTCGTTATGCTTGTGCTGACTGGAATTTGCGGAAGCCCACTAAAAAATGTGTCAAAACATACACTTCGATCTTAAAACTATATGAAGTATGTTCCTTTAGATTATATAAGGTGTGCCCGTGGTGTGGTTGCGAGTTTGATTATCATTATTATCAGGGCGAATGTCCTTGTTGTGGGGATGATAATCCTTCCCCTCAGCCTGGTTTCGTGTTTTTTCCCGAGCTTCAGGTTGAAACTTCTTCACTTGCACTTTTTCCAGAACTTGCATTTTATCCATAGCGTAATACGCAGGAATAAAAATAGCAGAACATACTATTCTTGGTAGAGTAAATAGTCATAACTTACTAAAAAAGTAGGTTATGACTATTTTCCTTAACAGGAAAGGCGAAGCATGGTATGAAAATAATAAAGGATTTTGTCATTTTTAAGCAGAATGGTTTTTATAAAGTGATATTCCGTTTTGGGGAGTAATAAATTTATGCGGTTTAAAAATAGTCTTACGATAAAATTTATGATAGGAATTGCCATCATAACCATTGTTTTGATGACAGTAAATCTCCTTTGGAATATTAGACAATATAATTTTCAGGCTGAATCGGAAATGAAGGAAAAAGCGGAGGTTATTGCTCAGCAGCTTATTGCTACAAGATCATTTATTGCAGATAAGCAAGATTTGATTAATGCCAATTATGATGGCGGTTATGAATTTAAACACTTAAATCCTGCAGCTGTCGGCAAGGGCATCGGTGAAATTTTTAACGGCTACTCCGGCTATAAATTTAAACAGACCCGGCCCATTGTACGTGATCCTTATAATGCTCCGGACAATTTTGAAATTGAAGCAATGAAACAGTTAGCTGCCGACAAAAGCCTCAAGGAATTATGGGGTTATGATGAAATTGACGGCAATCGTGTTTTCCGGTATTTAGTGCCGTTATATTATGTTTGTCAGTATTGGGCTGACTTATTTAATGATGGAACATATTATTATCATGCCTATCCGTGAATTGACAGGCAAGGTAGCCGAGCTGGGCCGGGGGAATTTATCAGCGCAGCTGACCGAGATTCAAACCTATGATGAAATGCGGAGTTTGGCGGAAGAGTTTAATACGATGGCCAGTAAACTTAACGAACTCTATAACGGCCTGGAGGAAAAAGTAACCGAGCGTACGGCGCTGTTGTCGGACGCGAATCAGCGTTTGCTGGAGCAAGGAAGTAAGCTTCAAGCAATGAATGCCAAGTTGACCGAGACAGACCGCCTCAAATCAGAATTTTTGGCGGTTATGAGTCATGAACTCCGCACTCCCCTTACGGCAATCATTGCCTTTGCGGAAATTCTATTGGCTGAGGGTGAATCGCTCAGCAGTCTACAGCAGGAATATCTGCAGGATATCTTTGAAAGTGGGCACCAATTACTTAGCCAGATCAACGACATTCTTAATATGTCTAAAATTGAAGCCGGGCTTGCCAAAATTAACTGTAACCAGATTGATATTAAAGAAGTGCTGAATCATTTAATGCATAGTATTTCTCCCCTAGTAAGCAAGAACGGACTTACGTTTATTGTTGCTATCTCCGCTGACATTCCCAATATTGTAGCTGATCGTGAAAAAGTGATTCACATTTTCCGCAATCTAATCAGTAATGCCATTAAATTTACGTCAAATGGTGGGAAAATTACTATTTCAGCAGCTTTGGTGTACGATCAGGAAAAGGTGCCGGAGGTTGTTGTCAAGATACAAGATACTGGTATCGGTATTAACCAGGAAGATCAAAAATATATTTTTGATAAGTTTCGCCAGGTTGATAGTGCTGAAGCAAGGGAATATCCGGGAAGCGGCTTAGGATTAGCACTGGCGCGCAATTTGGTTGAAATGCACGGGGGACGGATCTGGGTGGAAAGTGAAGTTGGCCGGGGCAGTACGTTTACCTTTGTTTTACCGGTCATTGTGAAGGGGTGTTAGGTTTGTCTGGCGAGAAGATTTTAGTTGTAGATGATGATGCGAAGATACTAAAGATAGTGAAGCATTGTCTTGAAAGGGAAAATTTTCTGGTTGTCAAAGCTGTTGACGGTGAGGGTGCGCTGGCTGTTGCCAAAAAAGAGCAGCCTGATTTAGTGATCCTTGATTTAATGCTGCCAAAACTCAACGGTCTTGATGTCTGCAGGATTTTAACCGCTGAGTACACGGTTCCCATCATCATTTTATCGGCTAAGGGCGATGAACTTGACCGGATTGTAGGGCTTAGACTAGGGGTGGACGACTATTTAACTAAGCCTTTTAGTCCAATCGAATTGGTTCTCAGGGTACAGGCGGTTATTCGCCGGGTACAAGGGCAGGGGAAAAATCAGACAAGTCAGGCTTTGGAGTGTGGTACTCTGTATATTGATCCTGGCAGCAGGGCGGTTACGATTAATGGTACAGCTGTTAATCTTACCAGTAAGGAATTTGAATTGCTTTGGCTGTTGGTAAGTAATCCTCAGCAGGTTTTTACCAGGATGCAGCTATTGAATAAGATTTGGCATAGTGATTATGAGGGTGATGAAAATACCGTGACTGTCCATGTCCGGCGATTAAGGGAGAAAATTGAGCCTACGCCTTCATCCCCCACGCACATTAAAACTGTGTGGGGAGTAGGCTATAAGTTTGTAGGTGAGTAGTGATTTTTCGGATTTTGAAATCATTGATAAGATTCTAACGTAGAATGGACGGGAGAGAAGAAATACCATGTTAGTACGAGATTTTATGGCGCCTAATCCTCATGTATTAGATAAAAAAGCCCAACTAAAAGACGTAGTGAATTTATTTTATAAGTACAAGCTAGAAGCTGTACCTGTTGTGGATGAAGAAAAAAGGCTGTGTGGTCTTATTACGCGAACAGATATTGTTGATACGATGATGAATCAGCTGCCAACCTCTATTAGTGTTGAATCTATTATGACAAAAAGTGTAGTGACGATACATCCGGATAATACGTTGGAAGAAGCTTGGCAAATACCGATTACACATTTACCTGTTGTTGATTATGATGATAAAATTATTGGGTTATTGAATCGACAGGATTTTGTTAAGATTTTTTATGAAAGTTTAAGTAAATATAAATGTGCGGTAGAGCTATTAAGTCAATTGTCGTATAGCGGGGTTATCTGCATTAATCTCTATGGGATTATCATTCAAATCAACGAGGTTGCAGCCCGATTGATTGGAGTAACGAAAGAGGGCGCATTAGGGAGAGTTATTTCTGATATTATCCCGAATACACGTCTTATGGAAGTGATGACTACCGGAAAAAAGGAATTGAATGCAACGATAGAGGTAAATGGACAGCAATTAACTGTGAACCGTGCACCAATTTGTGAAGGCTATAAAATTGTTGGTGCGACAGTAATCATACAGGATATCCAACCTAAGGATAACTTTGAACAAGAAAAAATTGTTATGATGAAAGCTAAACTGGAAATACTTGAGCAGGTTTTTAGTAGTCTGAAACAAGGATTAATTGTTGTAGATACGAATAATATTATCCGTTTGGTTAACAATGCTTATGAAGAAATTATGGGAATTCCCCGGGAAAATTTATTAAACCATAATGCACAAGAGACGGTCGAAAATTCAAGAATGCATATTGTGTTAAAAACCGGAGTACCAGAAATTGACGACATGCAGTCGGTTAATGGTCGTCAAATTATAGCTCACCGGCTGCCATTTTTTAAAGATGGTAAGGTTGTTGGTGCAATTGGGGAAGCGGTATTTAAGGATATTAGTCAAGTGGAACAATTGCTGGAACGGAATAGAAAAATTATGGAGAAAAATCCTGCTAGGAAACGAATTAAAAGTGATAATTTGCAGCCCCAATTGATGACATTTGAAAATATTATTGGTCAATCAAGTAAGATGATTCGAGCAAAGAATTTAGCAGCTAAGATTGCGGCGACTGATACTACTGTTCTCATTTTGGGGGAAAGTGGAACAGGAAAGGATCTTTTTGCGCAAGCCATACATAATGCGAGTAATCGAAGAAATAAGGAATTAGTAGCTATTAATTGCGCGGCGATTCCGTCTGAACTGTTGGAGGCGGAACTGTTTGGATATGATGAGGGTGCTTTTACTGGTGCCAAAAAGGGCGGAAAAAAAGGAAAGTTTGAGGTTGCTGAAGGTGGTACTTTATTTTTAGATGAAATTGGTGATATGCCGCTTGTTATGCAAGCTAAATTGCTTAGAGTTATGCAGAATAAGACATTTGAGCATGTGGGCGGGGAAAGTGTTCGTGTCTGTAATGTAAGATTTATTGCAGCGACAAATAAAAATTTGCAGGAGCTAGTGGCAAAAGGCTTATTTAGAGAAGATTTGTATTATCGTTTACATGTTGTTTGCTTAGAGATACCCCCCCTCCGGGAACGCAAGGAAGATATTTGTGAGATTATTGAAATGATGATGCCGGTTATCTGCAATAATCTGAATATAACGATTAAACAGATTTCCGAGGATGCGCTTGAAAAAATGATTGCCTATAAATGGCCTGGTAATATAAGAGAATTGATTAATGTGCTTGAGCAGATCGCGGCGACTGTTGAGAGTATGATAATTACTGCGAAACAGCTACCCATGTCTAATTGGCAGATGGATAAAAGTAATGGGAAACGATTAGGACTTGCGGCAATAGATGAGCCATCGCAGTTACGGGCGGCATTAGCAGAAGCACATGGTAATAAAGCTGTGGCAGCTAAAATTTTGGGTATTCATAGATCGACTTTATACGAAAAGATGAAAAAATTTGCGATACAATACAAATCCGACACATAATGTCGGAAAAAACGAAGTGTTGGCATAGAGACTAGTGTCTACTATGCCAACACTTTGTATTGTCGGCAATTTAAAATGATAGGACAAATGACTAATGGTTGCTTTCCGACACTTTTTATGTCGGAAAAAATAAAAGTGTTGGACAGACGGTGGGTGTCTGCTGTTCCAACACTTTTTTGTGTAGGATATCTAGAATTTGTGTCTTAAAACGAGGTTAATAAAATTGAGAATAAATAAATTTCGTGAATAAAAATAGCCGCTGCGTTTAGTAAAATCAATTATCTTACTATTTTAAAGGTTTGTAATGATGAAAAAGTTAGGTCAACTCTATAGGGTTTGGCATGGGAATTGCGTTAATAAAAGTCAGACAGAATTAATAGACACAATGCAAAAAACAACAGACGAAAGTGTCTAGAGAAAGAATGGCGTATAAGGAGGATTTTATTGTGGACTTTCAACTGACAGAAGAACAATCTTTATTACAACAAAATGCAAAAGAATTTGCAATGGAGTACTGTCAACCAATTGCAGCCGAAATCGACCAGACGGGAAGATATCCAGCAGAAACAATAAAGCAGATGGCGGCACATGATTTTATGGGAATGCCTTATCCTGAGGAATATGGCGGAACCGGAACAGATTATTTAAGTTATATCTTAGCCGTGGAAGAAATTTCAAAAGTATGTGCATCTACAGGAATTATATATTCAGCACATTGTTCTTTAGGCTTATGGCCTATTTATAAATGGGGCTTGGAAGAGTTGAAGCAAAAATATCTTGTACCATTATGCAAAGGTGAAAAATTGGGGGCATTTGCTTTAACAGAACCAGGTGCCGGGACAGACGCGGCATCAGGCACGTGTACTGCTACATTAGAAAATGATTCGTATGTTTTGAATGGCACGAAATGTTTTATTACCAATGGCGGCGTAGCAGATGTTTATGTTATTTTTGCTTTGACAGACCCTTCTAAAGGTGTAAAGGGCTTAAGTGCATTTGTTGTAGAAAAAGATTTACTTGGTTTCGAAATCGGTAAACATGAAGATAAAATGGGAATTCGCGGTTCTCAAACAACAGAACTGATCTTTAAAAATTGCCGTATTCCCAAAGTTAATTTAATCGGCGAAGAAGGTAAAGGGTTCAAGTATGCAATGCAAACGTTAGATGGTGGACGTATTGGCGTTGCAGCACAAGCATTGGGGATTGCCCAGGGCGCTTTGGATGAAGCAATCAAGTTCGCTAAAGAAAGATTTCAATTTGGTAAGCCAATCGCAACTAAGCAAGCAATTCAATGGATGCTGGCAGATATGGAGACTCATATTCAAGCCGCACGGTTACTGGTGTATAATGCAGCGGCAGCCAAGGATAGAGGAGAAGTATTTAGTAAAGAAGCTGCAATGGCAAAATTATTTGCAGCAGAGGCTGCCGATTATGTTTGTACAAAAGCCATTCAAGTGCATGGTGGTTATGGTTATATTAAACAGTTTAAAGTGGAACGTTGCTACCGTGATGCTAAAATCTGTTCTTTATATGAAGGTACAAGTGAAGTGCAGCGTATGGTTATTGCCGGTGCATTATTGCGATAATTGATAGCAGAAGAATTTAGGGGATGTGGTATAGATGAAAATCATTACGAAAGAAGAAGCTGTTCAGCTAATTAAAGATGATGCTTTCGTCGGAATGGTTGGGTTTGTTGGATGTGCACATCCGGAAACTTTGACAGCAGTTTGTGAAGAAAGTTTTTTTAAGAGTGGTCATCCAAGAAATTTGACAATTCAATTTAGTGCCGGTATTGGCGATGGCAAGACGAAAGGGTCAAATCACTTTGGCAATCCGGGGATGGTTAAGCGTATTATTGGCGGGCATTATGGCCTGGCGCCTCGCTTGGGTGAACTTATTTCGAACAATCAAACAGAAGCATATAATCTTCCCCAGGGAATTGTTACCCATCTTTGGCGAGCGGCCGCAGGAAATAAGCCCGGTGTATTGAGTAAAGTCGGTTTGAAGACTTTTATCGATCCGCGCCTAGAAGGCGGGAAGCTTAACGCCAAGACAACAGAAGATATCGTAAAATTAATGGAAATCGATGGAGAAGAGTATTTATATTATAAGGCTTATAAACCTGATGTAGCCTTGATTCGCGCAAGTACTGTAGATGAAAATGGCAACTTGACAATGGAGCGTGAATCTGTCATTGCTGAAGCTTATGCCATAGCGGGCGCAGCGAAAGCAAATGGCGGTATTGTCATTGCCGAAGTAGAACGGCTTGCGCTTAAGGGTTCTTTAAAGCCGATGGATATTAAAGTCCCGGGCGTTTTGGTTGATTATGTAGTTATTGGTGATAATGATAAATTTCTGCAAACAAACGGTGAGTACTACAATCCTGCTTATACGGGTGAAGTAAAATTACCTCTTGGTGCGGTAAAACCATTACCATTAACTGAACGCAAAATCATTGCGAGACGGGCGGCAATGGAATTAAAAGCAAATTTTGTGGCAAATCTTGGTATTGGAATGCCTGAAGGAATTGCGGCAGTGGCAGCAGAGGAGGGTTTTGGGAATACATTGACAATGACTGTTGAATCTGGTGGTTTTGGTGGTGTCCCTGCTGCCGGGGCAAGTTTTGGCGCAACCGTAGATGCCGAAGCAATGGTTTGTCAGACCGATATGTTCGATTTTTATGACGGTGGCAATCTGGATATTACCTGTCTGGGAATTGCCCAGGTTGATAGTGAAGGCAATCTGAATGTTAGTAAATTTGGGCCTAAAATTCCTGGCTGTGGCGGATTTATTAATATTTCGCAAAATGCAAAGAAGATTGTTTTCTGTGGAACTTTGACAGCAGGTGGTCTTAAAGTCAGAGTTGAAGACGGCAAGCTGGTAATTGAAAAAGAGGGCAAGGCAAAGAAGTTTATTCCCAAAGTTGAACAGATTACGTTTAGTGCTGAATATGCAAAGTTGATTCATCAGCCTGTTCTCTTTATTACAGAAAGAGCTGTGTTTGAATTGCAGGCAGAAGGTCTTGTATTAACAGAAATAGCTCCAGGGATTAATTTGCAGCAGGATGTATTGGAACAGATTGATGCCGAAGTTAAAGTATCGCCAAACCTTACAGTCATGGATGAAAGAATCTTTAGAGATGAAATTATGGGGTTGGCAGCTACTATATAAATGCGTAGAGGAGTCGATAAAAATGGGTGAATATAATAATTTACTGGTGCAAGAAGAAGCAGGCACTGCGGTAGTAACGTTTAATCGACCGAAAGCACTGAATGCATTAAATGATGCATTAATGTCGGAAATTAGCGATGTTTTTACAGAAATCAATAAAAAAGATAGTATAAAAGTTATTATTCTCACCGGTTCCGGAGAAAAATCTTTTGTTGCCGGTGCAGACATAAAAGAAATGAAAGATTTAAATGCAGATGAGGCCAAACGCTGGGCGGAAAAGGGTGAAGGCACATTCCTGAAAATTGAACAGTGTGAAAAACCTGTTATTGCAGCAATCAACGGATTTGCTCTTGGCGGTGGCTGCGAAATTGCGATGGCCTGTGATATTCGAATTGCAGCTGAGAATGCAAAATTTGGTCAGCCTGAAGTTGGTCTGGGGATTATTCCGGGATTTGGCGGTACACAACGCTTGAGCCGGTTAGTTGGACGCGGTATGGCAAAATACCTTATTTATACCGCCGATATGATCAAAGCCGATGAAGCCTATCGAATTGGTTTGGTACAGAAAGTGGTTCCTTTAGAAAATTTGTTGGCAGAAGCTAAGAAAATAGCACAAACAATTATCTCGAAGAGTCAGACCGCTGTTCGTTTTGCTAAGGATGCAATCAATCGAGGGTCAGAAATGTCAATGGCCAATGCTATGCAGTATGAAGCTTACATTTTTGGCCTGTGTTTCAGCGGCGAAGATCAAGCTGAAGGAATGGGTGCTTTTACTAATAAAGAAAAACCTCAGTTTACCGGTAATTTTACAAAAAGATAATGCGGCAATGGACAAACTTTTCTAGCGAGGTTGATAAAATGAACATTATTGCCTGTTACAAATGGGTATTGGATGAACAAGATATAAAGATTACAGCTGGAAGTCTGGCGTTGGATACGAGCCGTGCCAAGGGAAAAATCAGTGAGTATGATAAGAATGCCATAGAAGAAGCAGTTATGCAGGCTGAGGGCTGTGAGGGGGAAGTAATTAGTTTGACCTTTGGCAGCAGCAAAGCGAAGCAGTCATTAAAAGATGCTTTGTCGCGCGGTCCGGCAAAAGGTTATTGGGTGAATGATGCCGCCGCGGATATGGCAGACGGCTATGTAACTGCCAATGTGCTTGCGACAGCAATAAAAAAAATCGGCGACTATGGTTTGGTACTATTTGGTGAAGGTTCTTCAGATACCTATGGGCAGCAAGTAGGCCCGCGAGTTGCTGCTTTATTAGGAATACCGGCAATTACTTTTGTTTCACAATTTAAGATTGAGGGAGATACGGTAACCGCAACAAGAAAACTTGAAAATTGCACAGAACAAATTAGTGCAAAATTGCCTGTAGTGATTACCGTTTTGCCTGAAATTAATAAGCCAAGAATTCCAAGTCTGAAACAAGTTCTTGGTGCAGCGAAGAAGCCGATGCAAGAATGGAAGGTTACTGATCTGGGTTTGGAGGTAAAGGCGCTTGAGCCAAAAACTAAGATAAAATCAATACAAGGTTTTGTTATGAAACGCAAAAATCAAATTTATAAAGCCGGTACAGTGGATGAAAAAGTCGAAGCTTTTGTTGCGGCATTGACTAAAGATGGTGTGTTGTAAAGGAGGAAATAGCGATGGCTGGAATTTGGATATATTCTGAAGACTGTACGGTAGCTTTGCAACTTTTAACGGCAGGCCAGAATCTTGCAAAAAAAATAAATGAAAAAATAATTGCCATTACGACGAAACAAGAATGTGCAGCAGAGTTGATTGCTTGCGGGGTAGATAAAGTAATGGTATTGGCAGGACAAACCGATTGGATAGAAAATTATGCACAACCAATCGCTGAAGTATTACGTGCCGAAAATCCGAAAGTTGTCTTAATTGGTGGTACTTTAAGCGGAAAGGATGTTGCTGCAAAACTTGCGGCGCAGCTAAACAGCGGGTTAGTTAACAGTGCATTTAGTATTGATGTGCAAGACGGAAATATTGAAACAAGTCGGATGATGTACGGTGGTTTAGCTGTTTGCACAGAAGAACTTAGCGAGGGCTGCCTTGTGACGATAGAGCCACGCACCTATGAAAAGGCTTGTTTGGATACCGCAATAAATGGAGAAGTTGTAGCAATAGATATTGCCATTGCCAGTGTAATTAACGTAGACCGTGCTGAACCCATTGTACGGCAGGGGGCAGATATTACAACAGCCAAGACAGTTATCTGTGTTGGTCGCGGGCTAGGTACTAAAGAAGATATGAAGTTGGCCGAAAATTTGGCAGAGAAAACAGGTGGCGTGATTGGCTGTACGAGAAGTATCGCTGAAGATTATCATTGGTTACCGGCAGACGTTTATATTGGGTTATCCGGACAGAAGGTAAAGCCGGACCTGTATATTTCGGTTGGCGTATCCGGACAAATCCAGCATGTAGCTGGGATTCGTGATTCAAAAATTATTGCAGCAATTGATAAAAATGAAAATGCACCAATTTTTGCAGCGGCTGACTATGGCATCGTTGGTGATCTTTATGAAATTGTACCAGCATTAATTCAAAAACTGGCTAAATAAATGCTGACTGACCGGAGGTGAAATACAGTGGAAGATGAAGAAAAATTTGATGCGATAATTGTTGGCGCCGGTCCGGCCGGTTCAGCGTGCGCTTATGTATTAGCACGAGAAGGAAAAAGTGTCCTTGTTATTGAACGTGGAGATACAGCTGGCAATAAAAACGTTACAGGAGGTCGCTTATATACATATGCTTTGGAACTGGTAGAACCTGGATTGTATAAAGAAGCCATTCTGGAACGTAAAGTTGTACGTGAACAAATCATGCTGCTCACAGAAAAAACAGGATTAACCATCGACTATTTTGATGAAACAGAACAAAGTGAAACAATACCCCCACAGTCCTATACAGTACTTCGAGCACCTTTTGACGAATGGTTTGCAGGTAAAACTGAAGAACAGGGAGCTATGCTTGCCGCCGGAATTTTAGTGAACAATTTAATCATTAAAAACGGCAAAGTTGTTGGCGTTAAAGCCGGCGAAGATGAGATGTATGCTGATATTGTGATTGCCGCAGATGGCGTAAATTCTTTTATGGCCCAAAAAGCCGGCTTAAAAAAAGAGTGGAATGGTCATGAAGTCGGGGTTGGGGTAAAAGAAATCATTGAATTGCCGCCAGAGGTTATCAACAATCGTTTTCAGGTCTGTGAAGCTGAAGGGGTAGCAAGAACACTGCTTGGTAACACCGCAGGCGTGCAGGGTGGTGGTTTTCTTTATACCAATAAAGACAGCATATCACTTGGGCTTGTACTCAGTCCGGAAGCACTGGCCCGGCAAAAACGCTCAATTGCCGACATATATCAGGATTTCAAAATGCACCCAGCCATATATCGTGCCATAGAAGGCGGGACGACAATAGAGTACAGTGCCCACCTGGTGCCAGAAAATGGCTGGCATAGTGTGCCGGAAAAACTGTATAGAGATGGTTTTCTTGTAATTGGTGATGCGGCAGGGCTTGTGATCAATACGGGGACAATTATCCGAGGTATAGATTTGGCCATTGTGAGCGGGGTAGCTGCCGCACATGCGGTATTAGCAGGGGCAGCTTCAAGTGAAGTCGGACCGGAATATGTAAGGGAATTAGAAAAATTACATGTAACAGCAACAATGAAATTGTTTGCTGGTTGGCCGCAAATCACGGGAATTGAACGCATGGTTACTGCCTACCCCGCAATGGCAAATGAAATGATGGGTTTTTTATTTAAAGTAGATGGCTCTGTCCCAGAAAAAATGCCAAAAGCAATGTATCAGATTTTGAAAAAATACGTAAGCATGGGACAGTTGCTCTCAGATGCATGGAAGGGGTTCAAATCAATATGACAGTAAAAAGACAAGGGGTTGATGAATTACTTGGCTTAGATAAATTTAATGTAGACGAAGAAAATGCCCATATTCTTTTGAATAAAGAGATTTGTGCAAACTGCAAAGATAAACCATGCTTAGTTGTTTGTCCGGCAAAATTATACAGGCTGAATGATAATGGTGAGATTAGCTTTGATTATGCCGGGTGTCTGGAATGCGGGACCTGCCGTATTATGTGTAAGGATAAAGGAATTGTTCAATGGAAATATCCTGACGGGACATTAGGTGTGGCTTTTCGTTGTGGTTAATGTAAGTAAAAATGGGGAAACGAGGAGAGAAATTTTATATGACTGGTCATGAAGCAAGTCAACAAAGCAAAAAAAAATTGACCGATTATTTTACAGAATTCGCCGAACGCTGGGTACCGGATTCATATGTCATAGCGCTTGTATTGAGCGTTGTAGCATTCGCGCTAGCGGCAATTTTTACTCCCAATAATCCGTACAAAATTGTGCAGGCCTGGGGAAAAGGGTTTTGGACTTTACTGGAATTCTCAATGCAGATGGCTTTGATTGTTATTACCGGATATGCATTGGCGACAACACCTCTTTGTAAAAATCTGATTATCAATGTTTGCAGCAAGCCGAAGTCTGCACCGCAAGTGTATTTATGGGCTGTTCTTATTTCCTCCATTGGTTATTATCTTAACTGGGGATTTGGGTTAGTTTTTGCAGCATTAATCACAAAAGAATTAGCAAGACAGGCGGCGAAAAAAGGAATTTTGGTTGATTATCGCTTCTTATGCGGTGCTAGTTGGACTACGTTTTATATTTGGCACATGGGGTTATCTGGTTCAGCTCCGTTGCTTGTTGCGACAGCAAATCACTTCATGGTAAAAGAAATTGGTGTTATTCCGATCACACAAACGATTTTTCATCCCTATAATTTAATTCTGACTGGCGTGTCTGTATTGGCAATTATCTTATTGTTCTGGAAAATTTTGCTGCCGACAGATGCGGCAAAAATTAAAACTTTTGCCGACTTAAGACCGGATTTAGCACAAGACGAAAAAGTGGAAACCGTTCAAAACGTTAAAATTACAACGCCAAGTGAATGGTTTACATACTCACCGTGGTTTTCTTATATAATTGGGATCATGTTTATCGTGTATCTTTATTATCATTTTGTAGAACTTGGTAAATCACTTGATATTAATGTGCTCAATTTTATTTTCTTGATGTTGATTATTTTTTTGTATAAGAGACCGGCAGACTTGATAAAGGCAATTAAAGCATCTACTTCCGCATCATGGGGAGTTATTCTGCAATTTCCGTTTTATGCCGGGATTTTTGGTATTATGAAATTTACTGGATTGGTTGATATTTTATCTAAATGGGTTATCAGTTTCAGTACAGAATTTACATTTCCAGCCATTGCTGCAATGCTTACAGCAGTTATTGGTTACTTTATCCCATCAGGGGGCAGTAAATGGGTTATTGAAGCACCGTTTCTGATTCCGGCAGGGCAAGCTTTAGGTGTACCGGATGCAAAGACAATTATTGCCTATATGTTTGGCGGAGATTTGGTAGCCTTAGTACAGCCGTTTTTTGCGGTACCATTTATGGCCGTTACAGGACTTGAGTTTAAAGATTTTGTCGGTTATTCATTTGTAGCCTTTATTGTTTTGGGGATCATTATGTTCCTAGGGTTAACCTTTATACCGTTTGCGGTATAAACGAAATATAAAATGAAGAAGGGAAGGGTATTGCATGAAGGTAGAAGATATTAAAAATATTTGTAATTTAGGAACAGGGACAATGGGGTTTAGCACGGCATTGCTGTTTGCTAAGAAAGGGTATAATGTCCGGATGTTTGGCCGTTCAAAAGCAAGTGTTGAACGTGGTTTTGCCAATATTAAAGCAGCTTTAGAAACATATAAAGAGAATCAGCTGGTGACAGTAGAGGAAATTCCGCAAATTATAGCTAGAATTAAGGGTTGTACAACGTTAGAAGAAGCAGCTGAAGGAGCAGATTTTGTTATTGAGTCGATTGCCGAGGATCTGGCTGTAAAAAAAGAAGTTTGGGCCAAAATTGAAGCACTTACGAAACCGCATGCAATTTTTGCGACAAATACTTCGGGGCTTAGTCCAACAGCCATTGCCGAAGGGCTACAAAGAAAAGAAAAGTTTGTTGTTGCCCATTTCTGGAATCCGCCGCATCTTGTTCCTTTAGTTGAGATTGTTCCAGGAAAACACACGTCACAAGAAACGGTTGACATCACCTGGAAACTAATTGAAATAATTGATAAAAAGCCAGTAGCATTAAAGCGGGAAGCACTAGGGTTTATTGGCAACCGTTTGCAGCTGGCGCTGCTGCGTGAAGCTTTATATATTGTGGAATCCGGAATTGCCACCCAGGAGGCTGTTGATACAGCTGTAAAATACAGTATTGGCCGCCGCCTGTCAACGACAGGCCCACTAGAAACAGCAGATTTAGGCGGCTTGGATATTTTCCATAACATCGCTGCTTATTTATATGCTGATTTATGCGATGTTAATGAACCCTCCGAGTTGCTAAAGAAGGCAATGCGGGAAGGAAATCTTGGTGCGAAAACCGGTACAGGACTTTATGATTGGACACCGGAGGCATTACAAAAAATCAAAAAAACACGGGAAAATATTTTAATTGAATGGTTACAAAAAGATAAAAGCATGACGTTTTAATAGTAACGTGTAGAGATGTTGCTGTAAGCAAGTTCAGAATTTAGTATTCGTAGTAAAGATACATAAGTAATTCTCAGCAGGTTTTTACCAGGATGTAGCTTTTAATGCAATATAGGAGCTTAATAATATATTTTTCAGCTGCCGATTTTATATCGGTGGCTTTTTCTTTTACGTTGCTTGCTGAAATGTAATACTTTTGTAAGAATTACTTAATAATTCTGTCATTATCTTTCGGTATGATGATGACAGAGAAGAATTAAGGGAGGCTTATTTTATGGAAAGGGGTGCTAAGGCAGCCTTGTTTATCGGCGGCGTCATGACATTATTGCTATCTGGTTTTACTGATAATAAAGCGAAAAATGCCTTGCTCCGGCCGCCGGGGGCGCTGAATGAACCGGAGTTTTTGGCAACCTGCCTTCGCTGCGGTAAGTGTGCGGAGGTTTGCCCGCAACAGGTGATTAAAATCGGGCAGGGCAATAGCGGGTTGGCTATCGGTACACCATATCTCATACCCCGGGAGGCAGCATGCAATTTGTGCCTGGATTGTATTGGTGTCTGTTCCAGCGGTGCACTGCGGCCAGTTGAAAAAGCAAATGTCCGGATGGGACTGGCAGAGATCGACCATGACTCCTGTCTGGCCTGGCTGGGTGATGAGTGTAAAATCTGTTATACCAGCTGCCCGTTTTATAATCAAGCCATCAAACTGGAAGATCATAAACGCCCGATTATCGACAAGGACATTTGTGTTGGGTGTGGCGTCTGTGAACATGTATGTATTGCCGAGCCGGCGGCAATCAAAGTTCAGGCAGGAAAACGCTAATGAAGGTTAAGGTTGTACGGCGAACGGTTCAGCTTTTGGCTTTTTCTCTGTTGTTTCTGCCGCTTGTTTGGCCTGCGAATTGGATGTGGCTCGGAACCTATTTATCCTCTCAGGCAGTAGGAATGGCGCTTACTGATCCGCTGGCGGCGATTGAGGTTATGTTGGCTGGCAAGATGATTTGGTGGCCGCTTATTGGGTCGATGATCCCGCTGCTTTTAGCAACGTTACTGTTAGGACGGGTTTTCTGCAGCTGGATTTGTCCGTTAAATACGGTGTTTGAACTTGCAGCCAGTATCAGGGCCCCCAGGGTTCGCAGAAACAGAAATGGCTGGTTGCCTTATCAAATACTGGCTCTGTTTTTATTAGCCGCGTTAATAACAAATTTACCGCTGTTTACCATGCTATCACCAATTGGCATTTTGTCCAGAACAGTTGCCATCGGCGTCGGACTTGAATTACTTTTTGTGGTGGCGCTTATTGCCTTGGAATGGCTTTATGACCGTAAAGCATGGTGCCGTAATGTATGTCCGGTTGGGGCGTTATACGGCCTGCTAGGAAAATGGCGACTGGTATCAATTGGTATTGACCATTCCAATTGTTTGAGTTGCCATAAATGCAGAAATGCATGTACCATGCAGGTGGATGTCGGCAATCACAGGTCGCTTGATCAGCTGACCTGCACCAATTGTGGCGACTGCGTAGATGCTTGCGCGGCAAAAGCGGTCTATTTTACATGGAAAAACAAGCAGAAAGGAGGTGTTGTACAGAGTGAATCTGTGGATGGTAGTAAGAGGTAAAGAAAAATTGACAGGACGGCATATAGGAGTAGTTGGCACTATATTTGTTATCTTACTGATTTTTGCCGGCTGGATGGCCGATTACTCATCTCGTCCGGAGTTTTGTGGTTCTTCTTGTCATGAAATGAATTCAACGTATCAGTCTTGGCAAATGTCTGCACATAAAAATGTTGGCTGCGAGGATTGCCATGGCGAGCCGGGAGCCATCGGACTCGTGAAGACTAAGGCCAAAGGAATGAAAGAAGTCTATGTGCATATTACCAGTTCAAAGATCGAGCCCAAAGCTAATGAGCACGATATTAATTGCTACAACTGTCATCAGGATAAAGTAAAACTCAATGCCGATAAGGCGCTGGCAGCAAAGGATCCGCATACAGTCAAACACTTTGACGATGGCATGACCTGTGTTACCTGTCATAGCGGCCTAGTCCATGATACCAAACGCAACAACGCGGTACCAAGCCGCGATACTTGTGCCAGATGCCACTTGGATGCAATGCAGAAATAAGACTACTATTTTGCCGGGAGGTTTTTTCATGAAGTTTTCTCGCCGGGATTTTTTAAAAGCGATTGCCGTTAGTACGGCATTAGTTAGTTCTGGCTGTTCGCTTGACTCTGGCGGTAGAGGTGCACAGGGGACAACCTCGCAGCACGACGCGGAAAAATGGGTCAAGGGTGTTTGCCGGTACTGCGGTGTAGGCTGCGGCGTACTGGCAGGAGTCAGTAAAGGAAAAATAGTTGCGGTTAAAGGCGATCCGGAAAATACTGTTAATAAGGGCAAGTTGTGTGTCAAAGGGATACTTCTGCCTGAAATTATGGATACCAAAGATCGTTTGCTCCATCCAATGGTTAAAAAAGACGGTCAATTTGTTAACGTTTCGTGGGATGAGGCCTTGGATCTCATTGCCACAAAATTCAAAGAAGCCATTGCCCAATTTGGGCCGGATTCAGTGGGGTATTATGGTTCCGGTCAGAATATCGCGGAAGAAGCTTATGTTGCTAATAAACTATTTAAGGGAGCGATTGGTACCAATAATATTGATGGTAATCCCCGCACCTGTATGGCCAGTGCGGTAGCAGGGTATGTAACCACCTTTGGCGAAGACGAACCAATGGGGTCCTACGCGGATATTGAGCAAGCCGATGTATTTTTCATTATTGGTGCCAATATGGCGGAAGCTCACCCGGTTTTGTATTCAAGGCTGGTTGATCGTAAAAATAGTAATCCTAACGTCAAAATTATTGTTGTCGATCCCCGGCGTACCCGTACTGCCGATATAGCTGATGTTTTTCTACAGTTTGTACCTGGAACCGACTTAGCTCTGTTAAATAGCATGGCCTATGTGATTATTGAGGAAAACTTAGTTGACAAGGACTTTGTAGATCAACATACAAATTTTATGCAAGGTGAGAAAAAACTGTCCTTTGATGAATTTAAAACATTCCTCGCTGATTATGCGCCGGAAAGGGTAACAGGACTGATAGAGCTGCCTGCAGAACAAATTCGCGAAGTGGCTCGTTTATTTGCGGCAAAGGGCCAAAATACGATGTCGATGTGGACGATGGGACTTAACCAGCGGATTCATGGCACTTGGGCCAACAATCTGGTGCACAACCTGCATCTTCTTACAGGCAAAATCTGCCGACCGGGGAATACGCCGTTTTCGCTTACCGGCCAACCAAGTGCTTGCGGCAGTATCCGTGAAGTAGGTGCACTATCTCATCTGCTGCCTGCTCATCGCGTAGTGGCTAATCCTAAACACCGGGAAGAAATCGCCAAAATCTGGGGGATAGATCCTGCTAAAATCAGTCCGAAACCGGGATATCATACCATCGAACTGTTCCGGGCGGCAGCGAGTGGTGCGCTCAAAGTATTATGGGTTGTCTGTACTAACCCCGGACAGTCTATCCCTAACCTTAAACCTTACCGTGAGGGGATGGAAAAGACGTTTATGATTGTTTCCGAAACCTACCATCCGACGCGAACCAGCGAACTGGCTGATGTTGTTCTACCAGCGGCATTATGGATGGAGAAGGAAGGGGTCTTTGGCAACGGTGAACGTCGTACGCAGCATATTGCCAAGGCCGTGGAAGCACCAGGGGAAGCCAAACCAGATGTTTGGGCTCTTATAGAAGTAGCTAAGCGGCTAGGTTTTGGAGATCTATTTCCTTATAAAACGAATGACGAAATCTGGGAAGAATACCGTAAATGCACTATCGGTACGAAAATGGAGTTACCGTCTTATGATAGACTGAAAAAAGAGCGGGGCTTGACCTGGCCTGTGCCGGATCCAAACGGCCCGGATACCTATATCCGTTATGCCGCGCCCTATGATCCATATGTTAAGGAAGGCATCCAGTTTTACGGCAAACCTGATGGCCGGGCCGTTATTTTTGCCAGACCTCATGCCAACCCGCAGGAAGTCCCTGATGCTGAATATCCCTTTTATTTATCTACCGGCCGTGTTCTGGAGCATTGGCACACGTCCACTATGACAATGAATGTGCCAGAACTCAAACGTGCTATGCCGGAAATGTATGTTGAACTTAACCAGACTGATGCTGGTAAAATAGGAGTAAACGATGGTGAATTAGTAAAAATAACTTCCCGTCGCGGTGAGTGCCAGCTGAAGGCTAAAATTAATGGCCGTGGTCAACCACGGCCAGGGATGGTGTACGTGCCATTTCACGACACTGAAATGATCAGAATGATTAATTTTGTGACAATTGATGCTTTTGACGATGTCTCCAAGCAGCCCGAATATAAAATATGTGCTGTAAAACTGGCGAAAGCTTAACTGATCCTATCTTCCTTCTCATCGGCTGTTGTTATGTATGTGGGGAAGACGCCGAGTACACCGGGACTAACTTCAATGGTGCGGGCGACTTCGTTGACTTGTGTTAACGAGGCCGCTTCTACCACAATGATGATCTCTTGCTTAGGGGATACGGAATGAACGGTAACACCGCTTATGGCTGACAATGCTTGTAATACCATGCTGATAGAGCCAGTCACCGGTTGTATAATCATACTTGAAATTGCCATTGACTTTGTATACCTCCTTAAAATATTATTGTTGTTTAGTTAAGTATAAAATGGGCTCCTATGTGGCGCAATGGGTAAGATCTTAAGAAAGTATTACAAATAAGAGGGACTCTGGGGGAATGACAATGCAGGGGATCGAGGTAGAACTTGTTAATGTTTCTAAAAGATACGGTCATCGGCAATTATTCATTAATGTAAACCGGCGGATTTGTTCGGGAGACTGCATTGTGGTAATGGGTCCCAACGGTTCCGGTAAATCCACACTACTCAAAATTATTGCGGGTCTGATTAGGCCAAGCTCTGGTATAGTAAATGTACATAATCACGGCCATGAAGTAGCTGTTGATAACCGAAGGGGCTGTTTTGGCCTGATATCGCCGGAATTAATCCTCTATAACGCCATGACAGGCTATGAAAATCTTCAGTTCCTGGTACAGGCCCGCGGAATAGAGTTATCGGCTGAACGACTGCAAAGCTGTCTTGAGAACGTGGGACTAGGCGGACGCCAGCAGGAACTGCTCAGTACCTATTCAACCGGAATGCGGCAACGGTTAAAGTTTGCCATATTGGATGCCCTAAGGCCGCCAATTTGGCTGCTGGATGAACCTTCCTCCAATCTTGATGAAGAAGGCAGGAAGCTTGTAAAGCAGTTGATAAAGGACGCACTGGCGCAGCAGGTGGCAGTCATTATAGCTACTAATGAGCGAGAGGAGGCCAACTATGCCGGACAAAAAATTGCCTTGGTATAGTATGGTGTGGGCGATAGTTCACAAGGATGCGCTGTGTGAGCTGCGGTCTAGCTATGCGTTTAGCGCCCTGACGATGTTTGCCCTTGTTACGCTGGCTAGCATTAGTATGAGTTTGGCTGGCGCGGCTATCAGTTCTGCGTTGGCTGCGGCACTGTTATGGATAATTCTTTTCTTTTGTGCTATGGCCGGTTTATCACGAGTATTCGTTCAAGAGCAGGAAGCGGGAACGCTGTTCACACTTCGCCTGTACGCCAATGGGCAGGCGGTCTATTTTGGCAAGACACTGTTCAATGGTTTAGTACTAATAGCCGTAACTGTGCTTGTTATCCCGTTATTTGTTATATTGCTTAACGTTACAATACCACTATGGCTGGAGCTTGGTGCCGTGCTGGTGCTGGGTGATGTGGGAATCGCCACGATAGCTACGCTGACTGCGCTAATGGTTTGCCAGGCAGGCGGCAAGGGAGCACTGTTTACTGTAGTTACTTTTCCCTTGTTATTGCCGCAATTCCTGATGGTGATTGCAGCTACTACCTGTGTATTTGACGGTATCCTGCCTGGAGTACAGGACTTCTTGTTTATGGCAGGCTATGATATTACAGTGATAATTGCGGCATCAATTTTATTCGACTATCTCTGGGAGAATTGAAAGGGGGCTTTCCGGTGAAACGCAGTTATGTAAGCATTTCCGGTATTTGCATCTGGACGGTCGGCGTTCTCTATGCAGTATTTTATATTGTGCCGCCAGCCCAAGGCTTAGGTAATTTGGTTCGAATTGCTTTTTTTCACATACCGGTGGCCTGGGTTTCCGTATTGGCCTTGCTATTGTCTGCTGTCTGGGCATTTATGTATCTGCGTACCCGCAAGGCTGAGTACGACTGGAGAAGTTCGGCCGCGGCATCCCTGGGCTTTATTTTCTGCATTCTGGCGACAGTCAGTGGCGCAGTCTTCGCCAAACTAACCTGGGGAGCTTACTGGAACTGGGATCCCAGGCAGACAACTATTTTTATTTTGCTGTTGATTTACGGGGCGTATTTGGCCCTGCGCTCAGCCATTGAAGATGAAGAACAAAAAGCCCGCATCGCAGCGGTATATTCCCTTTGTTCCTTCATCACAGTACCATTTTTAGTATTTATTATTCCACGTTATTATTTTTCGCTGCACCCTGCACCGGTCATTAACAGTGGTGCCAGAATCGAAATGGATACTAGTATGCTGGTTGTGCTTATTGCTGCCTTGATTGCCTGCACGGCTATCTTCTGGCAGTTACTAAACTGCCGGATCAACTCCCGGCGTCAGCGCGAAGCGGCGGCCATTAGCGGGGAAGAAGGCGTGAAATGATGAAATTACGGCATAGTATCGGTTTGTTGATTATTATTGTCTTTGTGGCTTATAGCTTTATTGCCTTTCAGACTTCCCTAACACCCTATGTCAGTTTTGCCCAGGCCAAGTCTTCGACTGGAGCAGTTCAGGTACGTGGGGTGCTTGCCACAGAAAAGATATCGGTGACAGAGAACGGCAAGACTGTTACGTTTTTGTTGAGAGATGAAACCGGTGAAGCGGTGCCGGTTATTTATCAGGGGACCAAACCGGAGGGGCTGGATCAAGCCACTAGTATTGTGGCTGTTGGAAAATATCAAAACGGCCAGTTTATGGCCGAAAAATTGCTGATTAAGTGTCCATCTAAATACCAGGGGAGTGTGAAACCAGCATGATTGGCTATGCAGCACTATTTATGGCTTTATTGACAACAGGGATTGCATTGTTTTGTTATCTAAATGCCCATATGGCCTCATCGACCCGCCGTTCAGCTCAGAGGTTATCGGCTAGCCGGGACAAGGGATTATTCTACTATCGCTTATCTGCTCTGTTTATCGCCGTTACAGCCTTGTATTTGTTTTATATTATTGTAAGCGATCAATTTCAGTTTGCTTATGTATTTGGCTACTCATCCCGGGATCTTAGTCTGATTTATAAGCTGTCGGCCTTTTGGGCCGGACAGGAAGGATCTTTCCTGTTGTGGGCGCTCTTTCATGTCAGTTTTGGTTTGTTATTGGCCCGGAAAAATCAACCCTGTGCTATGACGGTATACACCGGAGTGCAAATTATGCTGCTTATTATTTTGCTTGCCAAGAGCCCGTTTATGATGCTGACAGAACCCCGGCTGGACGGATTTGGTCTCAATCCGTTATTGAAAGACCCCTGGATGGTGGTTCATCCGCCAGTACTATTTCTTGGCTATGCCGGGTTGGCAGTGCCTTTTGCCTACGCCATGGATGGCATCATAACCGGACGTCATAAAAACTGGGTAAGTCAGGCACTGCCCTGGACACTGTTTGCCTGGGCAGCATTGGGAGCCGGGATATTTTTAGGCGGTTTTTGGGCTTATAAGGTGTTAGGCTGGGGTGGCTATTGGGGGTGGGACCCGGTTGAAAATTCTTCGCTTGTTCCCTGGTTGGCCTGCGGTGCGCTGGTACATCTTTTATTGTTGGCACGTGTCAGGTTAGCAGCCGTCAGACCGGCCAGTTTTGCCGCACTATTTACTTTTGTCCTGGTTATGTATGGAACTTTCCTCACTCGCAGCGGAATACTAAGTGATTTTTCAACCCACTCTTTTAGCGACGAAGGGGTGGGCGGAATATTGGCCAGTTTTGTACTAATTACTGCGGTTAGCGCTCTGGGGATACTGATTATTCGCTGGCCGACTCTGCCTGAGGGTGAGTTGTATCCGGCGGTTAAGAGCCGGGAATTTTTCCTGGCGGCAACGGCAATTATTTTTGCGGCGCTAGGAGTTATCGTCCTTGTCGGCATGTCAACACCACTTGTGGCCATGTTGCTAAGCAATCCGCAAAATGTCAGTACCGCCTTCTACAATACAACGACTTTGCCGCTGGCGGCTGGTTTGGCCTTGCTGCTTGCTGTCGGATCTTTAGTTGGCTGGGGCGAAACTAGAACCAGTTTATTGGCTCGCTATTGGTGGATTGCAGGCTTAGCCATTATTTCGATGGTTCTTGCGGTAGCCGGTGGAATTCGTCAGCCGGTTGCTTTCGTGACAGTCGGGCTGTCTGCGGCGATTATTGCCGCCAGTATAGTGGCGGTAAGAGTTAAGAGAATTAGCCGTGGTGCCGGACTTACTCATGTTGGCGTAGCGATCACTCTTATCGGCATTCTGTTTTCATCCTTGGCTACTCAATCTGTGTATGTAAGCTTTGAGCAGGGGGAAAGTAAACAGGTTTTGGGAACTGACTTTACTTACCTGGGAATGCGGCCGGATACTGAGGAGCAGGGCTTTTACCAAAGCTTTTCCTTGGCAGGTGAAGCCAATACTGTTTTAGAGCCATATACAAAGTTGAATAAGGAAGGCCGTCCGGCAGCGCGGGAACCCGGAATTTATCGGATGTTGTCCGCAGATATCTATTTAGCGCCAGCTATGCAGCAAGAGGAAAGCCCGCATAAAGAAATGACCTTACATAAAGGTGAACAGAAACAGGAAGAAGCAGTAGCGGTTAAGCTCATCCGGTACGGTATGGGCGGCAGTGGGGCCAGTGGTGACATGCGGGTATATGCACTGCTGGAAGTTACTCAGGATGGTAATGCCGAAGAGGCTAAGCCGGAATTAATATCACGCAACGGGCAGATGATACCGGTACCTTTTAAAGTATTCGGCCATTATGAACTAATTCTTACGGCACTCAATATGGGGGATGGGACAGTAACAGTTGGGATAAAAGATTTAGCGGCGCCGCCGGAGCAGTCGCGCGTAGATGTGGAAATCAGCCGCAAGCCGCTCATAAACCTTGTCTGGCTGGGAACTGTTTTAATAACGATCGGCACGGTCGCGGCAGGCGTTAGTCGGCGAAAGCTTTGTATGAATAAAAAGGCGGCGTCTTCTTAAATAGAACACAGAGAAAAAAAAGGATGCTATCAATATGACTGAAAGGAGCAAGTACGATGATTATCTCCTGGAATACAACGCAGGCTTGTAACATTAGCTGTATTCACTGCTATCGCGACGCCGGGATTAAGCGCAGCGACGAACTGGATACTGCTGAAGGAAAGAAACTGCTCTCGGAAATAGCGAAGGCTGGCTTTAAGATTATGATTTTTAGTGGCGGTGAACCGCTGCTCAGGCCTGATATTTACGAATTGATCAGTCACGCCCGCAATTTAGGTATGCGCCCGGTGCTAGGGACCAACGGTATTCTGATAACTCCTGAAATTGGCGGTAAGTTAAAAGAAGCCGGTCTGGTATGCGCCGGGATCAGTCTGGATAGTAAGGATAAGGCTCAGCATGACAAGTTTCGCGGTTCAGACGGCGCTTGGGATAAAACATTGAGCGGCATGGCGGCCTGCCGCTCTGCCGGGTTGCCATTTCAGATCCATACTACTGTTACGAACAATAATCAAGGCGAGATTACCGCCATTACCGACTTTGCTGTTGAATTAGGGGCGGTGGCTCATCACATATTTTTCCTGGTGCCTACCGGGCGCGGCAAGGATATTGAAGCGACTACGCTTAAGACGGCCGATTATGAGGCCCTATTAGAGCGCATTCTTGATAAACAGACTGAGGTACCTATCGAGATCAAGCCGACTTGTGCGCCGCAATTTATGCGTATTGCCAAACAAAAAAATATACCAACGCGTTTTACCAAAGGCTGCCTGGCAGGTACATCCTATTGTGTTATTTTGCCTAACGGAGATGTGCATCCTTGTCCGTACTTGCCGCTAAAAGCAGGGAATGTGCGGGAAAAAGCATTCGACTTACTTTGGAAAGAAAGTCCGCTCTTTCATGAGTTCAGGCATGAACCGTTGACAGGTGCTTGCAGCCGGTGCGGCTATGATGACATCTGCGGCGGTTGCCGAGCTAGAGCTTATTATTACTCGGATGGCAATTATTTAGCAGAGGAGCCGTGGTGCAGCTGTGGGCGCTAAAAGATATTTTACAGTACTCAGGAATTAAAAAAGATCAGTATGCGCTATTTTGAGTAGGTGCTACAACGTTGTCAAGGGGTCATTGTCCTTCTGCCGGGACTTATAATTAGCCCAAAAAAGAGGAGAGGAGGGATATTGTTGGATATAAGTCAGTACTTAAACCGTAACGCGTTAAAGCTGATGGCAATTGGTTGCGCTGTCGCAGTGGTGGGGGTTTTGTTTGGAGCTTTTGGCTATGCTCACGCGGAAACACCTGAGTTTTGTGGAAGCTGCCATTCTATGGAACAGGCTTATACATCCTGGCAGGCGTCTAACCACAAACAGATTGAATGCGCTGAGTGTCATCTGCCAAATGGCAATATAGCGGTAAAATTGGCTGCTAAAGCTCAGACCGGTATGAATGATGTGTATCATGAAGTACTGAGAGATTATCCGGCAACAATCCAGGTATCAACAAAGGGAAAAGGCTATATAGCAGATAACTGCCTGCACTGTCATCAGTCTACGGTTGAAAAAACCGGCATGGGGGCCGGTGGGCAGGATTGCACCCAATGCCATCGGGGCTTAGTCCATGGCATGAACAAAAGCAAAGGAGGGATAAAGCTTGAATAAATCACAGAAATCTATGATTGCTTTGCTAGGTGTGCTGCTAGTTTTCTTTGGTTTTGTTATTATCAGGATTGGCTTTGCCAAGCCCGCATCTACCGTCAAAATAGCAAAAATTCCGGCAGGGGAATATGATCCGGCGGTATGGGGGAAGTTTTATCCATTGGAGTATGAGAGTTATATGAAAAACTCTATTATGGAGTCATCGCCAACAGGGTATGGCGGCAGTTTGAAAGTTCAGAAATCTGATATGATGCCTGAAATCAAAACTAATTTTAAAGGTAATCCTTTCAGTGTAGACTATACCGAAGATCGTGGTCATGTTTATGCACTTGAGGATATTAAAGAAACAAAGCGGATTGGGCCCAAATCGCCGGGAGCCTGCATAACCTGCAAGACTCCTTATCTGGAAAAGCTTGTCCAGGAGACAGGCTGGGGTTATGCTAAACTTCCGTTTTCCCAAGTGATGGATACGATTCCGTCCCACGGCTATATCAGTTGCGCCAATTGCCATGATCCCGGAAATATGAATTTGCGGGTCATTAACCCGGCGTTTATCGAAGCAATGGATCGCAAGGGTGTTGATGTAACTAAGGCGAGTCGTGAAGACATGAGGAGTTATGTATGTGGCCAATGTCATGCAGAATACTTTTTTGAGCCCAATACTTCTCGTGTTGTATTTCCCTGGGATAAAGGCTCGAAACCTAGTGATATTTATGCTTATTATCTTGATAAACCACTTGGTTTTATGCAAGACTGGCAACACCCGGATTCTAAAGCTGCAATGCTAAAAGCGCAACATCCCGATTTTGAAACTTGGTCTACAGGAACCCATGGTAAGGCGGGGGTAGCTTGTGCTGATTGCCATATGCCATATGAGCGCAAGGACGGGCAAAAATATAGTTCACATACGATGACCAGCCCGCTCAAAAACCTTGATGCGTCATGTGGTGCTTGTCATACGCAAGGCAGCGCCTGGCTGCTGGATCAAGTCAAGACTACCCAGGATTATACCTTTGAAGTATTGCATGCTGCTGGTCAAAACGTGGCACGTGCCCATGAGGCTATCAAAAAAGCTTCCGAGATACCTAATGTGAATCAGGACGAATTGGCTAACGCCAGGGAACTGGTGCGCAAAGCCCAATGGTACTGGGATTTTGTCGCTGCTGAAAGCAGCATGGGTTTCCATAATCCTGATCAAAGTCTGAATTCAGCCGCTCAAGCCAGTGAATTCGCGCGTCAGGCAATTGAGTCTGCTAATCGGGCTGCCGGTATAAACCTTTTCTAGTATTAAGCAGTGAATAAATAGAATGTAAAACTCAGGACTCAGCCTAGAGCTGTAGTCCTGAGTTTTTTACCGGATAATCTTTTTCAGAGCATCCAGATTTTTAATTTTTATAGCTGATCGATAATATTCAATCAGACCTTCATCGCGCATTCGGCCCATTTCTCTTGAAAGAGCTGTCCGGGAGACATTCAGGAAATCAGCTAAATCGTTACGGTTTAACATGGTGGTAAACGTCTGGCTGGCGGCTAATTTATGCTGTTCCAGTAGATAGGTACTTATTTTTTCACGCATTCCCTTAAGCGCAAGGTATTCGACTTGCCGGTTCAGCAGGATTGCTTTCTCCGACATTATTGTCAACAGATTGGTGATAATTTGTTTATGATTTGCACATACATTGGAACACGTTCCCACAATTTTTATTGCTGGTAGAAACATTACCTGACATTCATCCTGGGTAATAACTGAAAAAGGCCAAATACCATTTACGGAGAATACAAACATTTCGCCAAACATGTCTCCTGGTGCCAGCAATGTCATAACAATCCGGTTTCCTGCTGCATTTTCCTTTATTACAGTTGCCTTGCCGGTAAGCAAAATACCCAAGCCGGTAAAACTCTCTCCTTCAATTGTGACGTAACTGTTCTTAGAATAGCTACAAACTTTGGGTTGTAAGCAATTAATTACAGCTTCCAGTGCATCTGCTGTAATTCCGTTAAACAATGGTGATTGCATGAGGACCTCTAAAAATTTAGTACTCAAAACGCACCACAACCTCACTTTGGTAGCTATGGCTACCGATTTTTATTTTATATTATAATACAATGAAAACAAGAAAAACAAGTTAACATTAAAACTTAAGGAGGAGAATAAAATGTCAGACATGTTTTGTTTTCAGTGTGAACAAACCGCCGGTGGTAAAGGTTGTACTAAAGTAGGTGTATGTGGTAAAAGTCCTGAGGTCGCCAATAAACAAGATGAACTTACTTGTGCCCTTGTTGGTCTGGGACGAGCCGCAATAAAAAACACACCTTCCAAATTGGCTGATGAGCTCATGATGCTGGGGCTATTTGCTACGATCACCAACGTTAACTTTGATAAATTACGTATTAACGAATTAATCAATCTAATTCAGGATGAAAAAAACAAGTTAGATTCAAGTGCGAAAGATTTTCCTGTTAGTAATTTATGGACTGGTAATGAGGACATTGTATCATTACGCTCCACCTTGCTGCTGGGTCTGCGGGGTATGGCAGCCTACGCCTGGCACGCCTATGTGCTGGATAAAAAAGATGATGAGGTTACCGCGTGGTTTTATAAAGGAATGCGCGCTATCGGTGAAGAGCATACTGCGGAAGAATGGCTGAATCTGTTGATGGAATTTGGGCAAATCAACCTAAAATGCATGGGCCTGCTGGATGAAGCCAATACAACAGCTTTTGGACACCCTGTACCGACTAAGGTTTCGACGCTTGTAGAAAAAGGACCGTTCATTGTTGTTACCGGTCATGATCTGCATGATCTGAAGCAGCTGTTAGAGCAAACCGCAGGCAAAGGTATTAATATTTACACTCATAGTGAAATGTTACCGGCTCACGCTTATCCCGAACTAAAAAAATACGCGCACCTCAAAGGTAATTTTGGCACAGCCTGGCAAAATCAGCAAAAGGAATTTGACAGCATTCCCGCGCCTATTCTTTACACCACCAATTGCCTGATGCCACCAAAATCGTCATATGCCGACCGGATTTTTACAACCGCTGTAGTCGGCTACCCTGACCTGAAGCATATCCCTGATGCAAATAGTAAAAAGGATTCTGCCTCAATTCTTGATAAAGCAATGGAGTTATTTGGTATTGGGAGCAAAGAAAATAAAATGGCGCAGAAGGATTTTACGCCGATTATTAACAAAGCACTGGAACTTGGTGGCTGGAAAGAAGATAAGCAGTTTACCGGTATTAATGGCGGGACTGAGTTAATGACCGGATTTGCCCGTAACGCTGTATTAGGTGTGGCTGATAAAGTAATTGATGCTGTCAAAGCCGGAGCGATTAAACACTTTTTCCTTGTTGGCGGCTGCGACGGTGCCAGACCAGGTAGAAATTATTATACAGAATTTGTTAAAAACACGCCGAAAGATACAGTAATTTTGACCTTAGCCTGTGGTAAATACCGGTTTAATGATCTTGACATTGGTGACATTGGCGGAATTCCCCGGATACTTGATATGGGACAATGTAATGATGCTTACTCTGCCATCCAGGTTGCTGTTGCCCTTGCCGGTGCCTTCAAATGCGGTGTTAATGACCTGCCACTAACACTGGTACTTTCCTGGTACGAACAAAAGGCTGTATGCATATTGCTTACACTACTCGCGCTTGGCATAAAGAATATCTATATCGGGCCGACCCTGCCGGCTTTCTTATCGGGTAATGTACTGAACATCTTGGTTGAAAAATTCAATTTAAAACCAATCAGCACTCCGGAAGACGATATCAAAGCTATTCTTAGCCGCTAATAATAGCTAGAAATAGTAAACCCTTGGTTCGGGATATCCCGTACTATAAAAGGCGGTGCTTTGTCACCGCCTTTTATAGTGGTATGATAATCTGTCATAGCAGTTTTTTGAAAATGGTCTAAGATAGAGAAGGAATCTATAAATCCAATGGGGTGATACGGTGAAGCAATCAAAAAAGAAGAGTATATCCTGGAACTGAAAGAACACTTCGGCTCAGATGAGCGCCGCATTAATCATGCGCTTAAGGTATTGGCTGCTGCCGAAATAATAATGAGTGGCGAGCAAGTTAACGGTATAACTCATGATGTGGTTATAGTTACCGCTTTGCTGCATGATGTGGGGATCAAGGTGGCTGAACAAAAATATAATTCTTCAGCCGGGCCTTACCAAGAGCTTGAAGGACCGCCAATAGTGAGGGACATCATGGTTCGCCTCGGTGCGCCGCAAGAGATCATTGAGAGGGTGACTTATATTGTAGGTGGTCACCATACTGCCCGCAAGAATGATGGTTTGGACTTCCAAATTATTTGGGAGGCCGATCTGCTGGTAAATATTGAAGAAGAGGGATTGGACGGGAATACTCAGCAATTACGGAAGCTTATTAATAAGAATTTCCGGACACCAACCGGACTTCGCATGGCACGATTACAGTATAACTTAGAGAGTGAAGGCTTCTAAATTTATATGGTTCATCCGGTGCCGGGTTTAAACATTATGGTAATGGTTGTTCCCTGAGAAGCAGAATCCACCAAGATCTTAGCGCCATGTCTTTCTGCAATCCGATAGCATATTGGTAAGCCTAAACCTGTCCCGTTTTCTTTCGTGGTGAGGAATGGAGTACCCAGTTTCTGCATTACCTCGTCTGGTATCCCTGTCCCATTATCTTTAATCGAGACCATAATAGTACCGCTTTGTTCATAAGTCCTAATTGTAACTTCGCCACAATCTTGCGTGGCCTCAAAACCATTGCGCACAAAATTTAAAATCATCTGTCGGATTTCTTTTTCATCAAACTTGTTATCCGGAATTCTACCCAAATCTGTAAACAATTGCTGTCCTCTACAGGACGCATCAGCCTGCAAAAGTGGCTGCAAAGATTGTATAACATCATTTATATTGCCGATTTTCATCGTAACAGCTTTGTTTTTGGCTAAAGACAAGTACTCAGTGATGATGCTGTTCGCCCGGTCTAATTCATCAATCATGACACCAAAATGATCATGGTATTTAGTAAAATCATTCTTTGATTGAAACAACTGTAGATAACCGCGCACCGTTGTCATTGGGTTACGGATTTCATGGCCAATGCTGGCGGCCATTTCACCGACAACGTTAAGCCGCTCCATTGTCGCTGACATTTGGTTTAAATTGCTATTAAGGACATCTGTAGTTTTTATTAGTTTTCTTTCATGGTAGGCTATCTTAGATAGACTATTCGCAACGTTATAAAGAACATTTGCAGCAGCTTCAATGCGTTTCGGAGTTAATATTGTAACTTCATTTACCGCTTTAACATAGTCTTCTTCGTTAACCCCGATTTCTTGCGCAAATTTCCGATATTTCTCCTCAGGAGGAGTGTGGGTTACTATTTGTCCACCCAAAATTGTCCCAATAAGCTGGCCTTCGAGAATAATTGGCGCTGCAAAGTCAATAAGACCTGCATGACATTCATATACTACCGGTTTACCGGTTCGAGCTGCTTCCTCGCCACCTTTTCGGTGTGATTCAGCGCAACGCTTATCACCACACTTAGTTGAATGCGTGTAATCCATACAAAAACTGGTATATCTACTTGGAGTAGTAATCGGCTTACCATTAACATCCACGGTTACGCTGGCCAATCCAACGCTCTCGGCAAAATCATCCTGAAAGCGTTGAAGGAATTTGAGATCAATTACGTCAGTCAACTTGATATTGTTTATGTCATCTGTTTGCCTTTTGTCTTGCTCGTAGACTTGCACCATATTGATTTCCCCCTATTATAATAGTAACTATCAGTTTAATTGGAATGATCGATTTAGTTTTAAGTTATAGCATATAAATAAGTTAATGACTTGCAAAAAGTCTCAACAAAAATTGATTATATATATAATTTGATAAAACAGGTCTAAAAACCTTCCAAAACATCCAATAATTTACTATTTTTAGTTTATTTAGATTTAAATTGTCATTTTGCAATATAATGTAAAAACGATCTGGAATATAAAAAATGAGAACCGGCCTTGTTTATTCAGTAAGCGTCAAAAATGCCGTCACCTTGACAACAAGTCATTTGGTAACGGCATTAGTTTTACAGTAATCTGGAACAAAACTGGGCATTAGTCGTTGTAGTGCCTCAACATCATTTCGTATATCCCAGTTGGGTGCGTTTTTAAAAATATAAGTCAGGTAGGCATATGGATTGAGCCCATTTTCCTTTGCGGTTTCTATTATGCTAAACACAACTGCGCTGGCTTTAGCTCCTCGCGGTGTGTTGGCAAAGAGAAAATTTTTGCGGTCAATCACAAACGGCTTAATGCTGCGCTCGGCGCGATTGTTACTGATTTCCAGCCTTCCGTCCAGTAGATATCGTTCGAGATATTTCCATTGCTCCAACGTATAGTGCACGGCTCTGCCAAATCCGCTCTTGGTAGATGCCTTTACTGTATGAAGGTACGACAAAAACTCGTCAAGCACTGGTTTTGCCAGTTCCTGACGCTTTTTATAGCGTTCTTCCGGTGTACAATCAGCTAGTTGGCGCTCAATAGTAAATAGCTTATCGCAATATTGTTTGCCACGTTGCGCCCCAGAGCCTTCTCGGTCTTTTTCCAAAAGGCCTTTTAGCGCCTCGTCAAATTTTCTTCTGGCATGTGCCCAGCAGCCCACAATGACGATTCGCTCCGGCAAGCTATGATACCCGGCATAACCATCCGTATGAAGGTAGCCGCTAAACTCCTGCAAAAATTCTAAAGGATGCTTTGCCTTCCGGTCTGGCTGATAATCACACAGCACAATAGGTATACTAGCACACCCGCCAGTTCTATACAGCCACATGTAGCTTTTGCTTTGCGCAGATTTGCCCGGCTCGTGAAGTACCTGTAAAATGGTTTCATCTGCGTGGAGCACTGGCTGTATGGAAAGTAGCTCTTTAAAGGCATCATAGATTGGCTCCAGCCAATCTTCAGAACACCGAATTAGCCAGTTAGACATAGTTTGTTTGGAAAGAGCTATGCCCATACGGCTCAAATCTTGCTCCTGGCGATGCAATGGCATTCCATTTGCAAATTTCTGTGTCATAATATGAGCAACTGCTTCTGGAGAAGCAAAGCTTCCTTTGATTACCGGCTTGTCCATTGGTGCCTTGATAATAGGCACGCTGCATGAATTGACTTCACAGTCGCGGCAGGCATATACATAGTCAATATGTTCTACGATAACTGCCTTGGCCGGGATGATCTTCAATTCGCGGCGGACATTTTTACCCATAATATGCAGTTTTGAACCACATTCCGGGCATTCCTGTTCATGTTCCGGTAAAAAATGCTCTACAACCTCTATTGGTAAATCGGCAGGAATGGTCTCTTTTCTTTCTTTGACATTCTTACGATAATGCTTCTGAACTTCAGTCAATTCAGGCTCGGGCACCCGTTCATCTGCTGTTGCCTCCGCCTCGTTAAAAAGATTAAACTGATCGTATTTGCTTTTTTCACTGGAGGAGCCGAACTGTTTTTGTTTGGAAAGACGCATTTGCTCCATCAGCCACTTGACCTGTTGAGTCAGTTCCTCATTTTGTATTTTTAGTGCCTCATATTCAGTACGAGAAACAGAGATCATTTCTTCTTGTGTATTAGTACCGTTCACTAGAATTTTCATGTAATAATTATACCATATTTTATGGCTTTTTTCCATGAAAAATCCGTTAAATCCATTGATTTTGCAGGATATTTAGGACTTTCAGCAAATTAGACGATTTGTATTTTATCGACTTTTTTATGCGCCCTCGGCTGTTGAATGCTTAACCCTTCCATTAGCCAACGAAACTGTTGTGGCGTAATGTGTTTGACCTCTTTTTCATCTTTTGGCCACTGAAAGCCTCCGTTCTCCAGCCGTTTATACAAAAGTACAAAGCCATCGCCATCCCAAAAGAGCGCTTTGATTCGATCACGCCGACGGCCGCAAAACAGGAACAGACTGCTGGAGAACGGATCTAGGTGAAAGCATTGCTGTATGGTCGCTGCCAGACCATCAATAGATCTTCTCATATCGGTGTGGCCACAGGCGAGAAAGATATGTTCGATTTTAGATATATCACCTAACATAAATGTTTCAGTGCCAGAAGCGTAGCCTCCACGGTTACCATATCAGCGCCTTGATAGACATGGATTTGCATATCGTTACGCTCAATCGTGATAGCCAATGTTTCCGCACGATGCTTAGGCATCTTCATTTCTGCAAATACCGAACCCTGTACGGGAACAGCCTCGCTGGAGGCAGGGAGACTTACCGAAATTGCCCGGCAAGTCTCCTGACATACAAGTTTCTGCCAATGATAGTATGTTTTCACGTTAATGTTATTTTCGCTGCACCACGTTTTAATGGTTTTGCCACTGTTGCGGCAAGCCGTAACAATATTGCGCCATTTCTCCAATCGAACTTCATGCGTCACTTTCTGTACGCTCATAAAAGTAGACCTCCTGCGAGTTTCTAAGAATCCAAATGACTCCAACAAACTCTATGTGATTCTCTTGGACCTATTGTCTCATCCGGAGGCCTGGTTGTACATGTGACGATTTATTTGACGCTTACTTTATTCAAGGCAGTTCTCATTTTTTACAATTCGGCCTGCTGCATTATCCGCTGACATTATACAAGCTCCTGTCAACTCGCCGCAAATAAGACGACAGACTTTCCGTATAAAACAGATACAAACGGTGCAAAGCCCGAGTACAGATTGTATATAGAATATTGCCATCCTGTTCTTGGCTATAATTAGTTGTGTCTGCATTAACTATAAGTACAGCATCAAACTCTAAGCCTTTGGCCAGATAGGAGGGGATGATAACAATTCCGGTTGGAAATTTGTCGTCATCTTTAATTAGTAGGGTAGTCTTGGCAGTTCCTTTCAACTGAGAATATATTCTGAGGGCCTGAGTTACATTCTTAGTGATAATTCCAATAGATTTCAAACCCTCACTCTGAACTGTTTGGATAATGCTAAGCAGAGTAGCAGCTACATCTTCCTGATTACTTATTTGAATAATTGTAGGTTTCGGGCCAGGACGGTTTATAGAAAGACTCTCGCCGGCACTTGGTAATATTGCAT
The DNA here is from genome assembly GCF_057319775.1 of Sporomusa sp. 246TCP1. Taxonomy (NCBI): domain Bacteria; kingdom Bacillati; phylum Bacillota; class Negativicutes; order Selenomonadales; family Sporomusaceae; genus Sporomusa; species Sporomusa sp. 246TCP1. The sequence goes on from NZ_CM170492.1 coordinate 5,775,834, forward strand.
GGCAAAAAGCCTGAATGGCTTGGGTTGATCGGTAGCTTTTGGTCAAACAAAAATGCAAGGTTTGCTCTTGGCCCAGGATGTTACTGGCTTCCGTAAAACTGGCTGTGTTAACAAAAGGCTGGATTGACTGTGCAGGGTCACCGACAATTGTCCAGGAACTGTTGGGGAATAGCTGAGACAGAATTTTGTATTGAAAAGCGGAATAGTCTTGGGCCTCGTCAATTACAACATGCTTAATATCTTGTTTGACCGGAAAACCCTGCACAACGCCCTGGAAGTACAAAAAGGGCGAAATGTCTTCATAGGGAAGGATGCCCCTGTTGATAAGCTTGCGTGTCTGTGATTTTATCGCGTCCCAATTGCCAGGAATAGGCGTACCGGTAACTGTGAATAATCTGTCATCAGAAAAAAGGGCTGCATATTCTTCTAAGGCATCCAGTGTTGTCAGTTTTTCTACACAATCGGTAATGGGTTTTAGCTCGCTTCTTGCCTGGATTCTGGCCAGTGCCTTGATCACCTTTTCATTGACTTCTTCACCGGCTTCAGTGAGTTGGGCGATCTTTTCTCGCCGAACATCAGAAATGAGATCATGCATTCGTTTTTGGATAATTGTTCTGATTTTTTCGAGACGGATTGCCGGCGGCATCATGCTAAAGCTATTTTGATAGTAGTGCTGCCATTCATTCTGGTCAAACAACGTTTCGCCCCGAGCTGTGATAGATGGATGTTCATTAATCCAATCTGCTGCCAGCCAATTAAGATAGTTGGTTAAAACCTCGTTAAAGAGTTGAGATGATTTAAAGCTGATAGTAGCTGCCCGTTGTTTGTTGGCATTAGAAACCAGCATGTGCTCAAAGTAATCTGCACGGGTTTCAAGGCGCAAGGGGATATGGGCGGCAGACCTGGCGGTGTAGTCCTGAAAAGTCATTTGGACAACGTTTGCTTCGCCTATTTCCGGCAAGACGTTAGAAATATAATCACTAAAAATAGAGTTAGGGGATAGGATTAATACATTCTGGGAGGTTAGTTTTTCCCGGTTCTGATAGAGCAAAAAGGCTATGCGGTGTAAGGCAACCGATGTCTTGCCACTGCCGGCCGCCCCCTCCAAAAATAATACCTTATGCTGCTCATCACGGATAATCTGATTTTGATCCCGCTGGATGCTATTAACAATAGTATGCATCTTTTCATTGACACTTTTAGCTAGTAGTTCTTGAAGGATATTGTCATCAATTGTCAGATCAGAATCAAACATATACTCGATATGCCCATCAGCAATCTTGTATTGACGCTTGAGGGTAATAGTTCCTTTGATTACGCCTGCCGGGCAGGTGTAGGCTGCATCACCAAGGCCATAATCATAGAACATGCTTGATACCGGGGCGCGCCAATCATAGACGAGGAATTCACCGTCATTACTAGCCAGACTGCCAATTCCAATATAGATTTTTTCCGTATCATTATAATGAGCTTCAGAAAAGTCAATCCGGCCAAAGTAGGGGGATTTCAGCATTTTGATTAGATGATGGGCAGTCCCCTGCGAATGTTTGGAAAGCGCGCGCTGGCGATTCATAGTCTCGACATGTTGTGCTTCGTCAATAGAACTACCGCCGCCACTATTCCAATAATCCAGGAGAGAATTCTTGAGTGCATGCTGATGGCATCCCGAAACTTCCTTGTTTTTCTGTATTTGTTCTTGTACTTGCTGGAGTGTTTCGGCGAGTCGTGCTAGTTCAAACTGCTGTTCCTGTTGGTTCATAGTTCCTCCTCAATGAATTAGCTGTTAACCTATTTTCGTTTCGCACTTTGGACTTGGCTATAAGTTAAAAGCTATAATGGTGACAGAGGTATAGTTAGGTGCTATTACTAATATTATTTGAACTTATCTTTAGTCACTGTGAACCAAGACAATCATGGGAAAAAACGGTATGTGACGTAAAATCTTAGATAAAGAATACCAATACAGGTGACTGATTATTTTAAATGAGACTGAAAAGCTTTATGTACAATAGAATTCACGTATGATGCTGGTAAACCCAGGCTATTAATTAATTGTTTACAATTGGTTAATGTAGTTTCGTCTTTGCTGGTATAGAAACTTTTTACTCCAAGATCTAATTTTATTAAGTACTGCTCTCCATCCATAATTAATTTTTGAATTTTTGAGAAACCGTTTATTGGTTCTGTCCATGAAGAGAGTAATATATCGTAATCTCGGAGATGTTTAATGGTTTCTAACGAAGTCCTTAATTCACTATAATTATCATAATTTGGAATATCGTTAACTATTGGTATGGAATCAGCTGTAAAAAGTATTTTATCCTCTTTGAAAAAAATACTAATTGAGCCTTTAGAGTGTCCGGGAGAATGCAGGACTCGTATTGTCAAATTTTTATCTAGTTGTATTTCCTGATTATGTTCAAGACATGTATCAACCTTTACAGGTTCATTTACTAACTGATAAAATCCTGGCACCATTCTTGACTGATATTGAGTATCTAAATCTTCAATCCAGTTTTTTTCCGCTTGATGTGCTATTACTTTGCAATCTGTCATACTTTTAATTTTATTGGCAGAGCCGATATGGTCAGGATGTGAATGAGACAGTATGAGTAATTTGATTTCATTAATACTTCTTCCCTGTTCTTTGATATAACTAAAAATCTTTTGATAGCTATCTTTTATGCCAGTGTCAATTAGAGTAATTTCTTTACCAAATATGATGATTGAGTTAACAAATCTAAGTAACTTTTTTTCAGTACCTAATGGAATAGAAAAGTCATGTTTTATTAGATGTACTTTACCTTTAATATTCATTGGCTTTCCTCCTGAAAATAGTAAATTTATGATTCCTAATGTCAGTACTATCATCAATTATATATGTTTTGTGCACCTCTATTTATTTAATGTTGACAGAGGTGCTTAGGGAAAAGAAAAACTCTTTGTCTCATAAACCGAGACGAAGAGTTTTTCTTCGCTATACCACCCGATACAACATACCAATATATGCGTTCCTTATAACGGGGGGAAAACCGTCAGCACCTACCACGATTTCGGCCTGCAACTCAAGAGGGATGTTCGGACATTCTCTAATAGTACCGGAATCGCACCTGCCTCCGGCTCTCTGCAACGTTTAAAAGTGCCTACTGTCTCTATCATTGTCTTTTTCTATTGTATGTATTACGATATATTATATATATTTATGGAAAAATTGTAAATAAATTTTTATACTGGAGGCAATTAACATGCAAAAGGACTTCCATTATGATGTAATCTATGTGTTGGCCAGCTGGGCTGAATTTAGTTTGGAAGATGCGAGTACGCTTGCCTATGCATCCCAGTATGTAGACGATGCTAATAATACTGGGCATCTCAAATTTGATACTGGTGCCAGTTACACTCGTACCAGTTCTGCTCACGATGTATTTGATGTGTACCATAACGCTGACAATGTAGAAAATCATAATGTCTGGCTGCCATTTCATTTCTTGCCCGGCAATTGTGGTTATGCCAAAGGAAAGGCTGAAGATAAATCCTTTATTGAACGTATCATCTGCACGTATGATAGTTTTGTGGCTCGTGATATGGTAAAGGAATCCATCCGCTCTGGGGACAAACCTTATGGACTGCACCGATTTGGTATTTCGATGCATACTTATGCCGATACGTGGGCGCACAGGGGATTTGCTGGTGTTGTCAATGGAATAAATAAGGTGAAATCAATCTTCTGGCGTAATGATTCCAACCAGCTAGTGCCTGTTGATTTAAAACAACAAATAAAAAACCGAGTGGTCGATCTGCTTCCTGTCGGTCATGGCTCAGCAATATGTAATCCCGATTTACCTTATTTGAAGGAATGGCAGTTCAGTTTTATCGAGGACCTTGGGCGCGGAATCCAGACATATAATAACACGCAGTATTTCCTTTTGGCTGCAGAAAACATCATAAAAGCTATGCGCCTCTTTATTGCCTACCGGAAGTCTTCAGTGCCATTAGCAAGCGATTTGTCAGCCTTATACGACGGATATCCTGGTTTGACTGAGGAGCAGCAAAATACTCTCGAATCCCTTTTTGTAGACATTCGCGATGAAGATGGCGATAAACGCCATGACGAATGGGGTAGGAGAGCTATAACCGGTGAAATTACAGGAGTTAGTTCAATTCCGTCATATCAGGCGAAAGGGGAAGACTCTTGGAAGTACAAAGCTCTTGGTACTACATTGGAAATTGACGACACCAGTCAACTATTTACCTATACTCCTGAGTTTATTACTAGTGATTGGAAGAAATTTCATGATGGATTGCAGGTTCAGCGACAGTATATTTTGCTTGAATTATTGCCAGCTTACGGAATTTGTATATCATAGAAAACGCAACAAATAGCCATAAAAAATCAAGCCTTCTGTGACGGGAAGGCTTGATTTTTTATGGCTATTTTAGTAGCTTATTTAGCCAGGAATGACATATTAAAAAAAAAATAAAGGATTTTATATACTTTTATGGAAATAATTACTACAATCTTATCTACTGGTAGATGACAGCATTCAGCAAATGTCCCATGCTGCTAGCAAATGCTTACATCTACGTGGATTAGGTATTTATTAATCCAGTGGCCTGCGGGAGAACTTAAAAATGAAAAACAACACTAGGAGGGACATGTTGTGAAAGAGACTAAAAAACTGCATAGTATGCTGTTGATATTGATTATAGCGTCATTATTGGTATCAGCCTGCGGTAAGAGCAAGGAAACTGTTAAACCAGATGCACCCAAGCCCAAATACGTCTTACTATTTAACCATGCGCTATCTGAATCAGAACCATTCCATCAGGGATTTTTGAAATGGGCGCAAAGAGTTAAAGAAAGAACGAATGGCGAAGTTGAGATTCAAGTATTTTATAGTGGGCAGCTTGGCATGGAAGAGGACATTATAGAGCAATTGAAACAAGGTGCACCCATCGGCCAAAATACGGATGCAGCTAGACTTGGTATGTATGTACCGGCTATTGCGGTGCTTAATGCTCCATATTTTGTAGAAAACATTGAGGATATTGCAAAACTTAGAGATCTACCGACCATTAAACTGTGGGAAAAAGAACTCGAAGACAAGTATGGAATCAAAGTATTGTCCTTTAGTTGGGTACAAGGTATGCGGCATATACTGACAAATAAGCCGATTAAAACTCCGGAGGACCTAAAGGGTTTGCGTATCAGGACTCCTGGTGCACCTATTTGGCAGCAATCTATCCGGGCACTTGGTGCCGCTCCTGTAGCCATGCCATTTGGAGAAGTTTATACCGGTATGCAGCAAAAGGCTATTGACGGTGTCGATCTTGGTTATCGAAACGTAACCGGAGCGAAACTTTTTGAGACAGCAAAGTATATGAGTGAAACCAATCACATCTTACTTATTAATTTCGAAGTTATGAGCAAGAAATACTTTGACTGCCTTCCGCCCGAGTATCAGAAAATACTAATAGAAGAGTGCAATAATGCCGGCATGGAAACCTCGAAGGAAATGGAGCAAGAGGTTGAAGCACTTAGGAAAGAGCTTGAGCAAAAAGGCATGACTATTGTGCAGGATGTTGACTTGGCAGCCTTCAGAAAAGCAGGTGAGCGAGCCTATAAGGTCTTGGGGCTTACTGAAGTGAGAGACAAGCTTTATGAGGAAATGAATAAACAGCAGTAACAATACCAGCGTGGTATGACAGGGACAGTAAACCTGTCCGTGCGCCAAGCGAAGGGTGCATCATACAGAAGTTCGGGGACGGTTCCATTGCTTCCTTTCTTCTTTTATGCTAAACTGGAGAAAAAAGATGGCGAAGGGAGAAAATGCCAAGGATTGCAAGAAAGAAAAGTAATAGCGGAATCTATCATGTTATAGTAAGGGGAATCAATCGGCAGGATATATTTTACGAAGAAGAAGACTATACAAAGTATTTAGAAGGACTGAAGCGAATATCTTGGAGATATGAATAATACGGGCTTTATTTTAAAGACATTTGACGAATGTGGAGGGATAGCCCGACAAAGATGGCAAGCGTTTATGAAACAAGATAGTAATGATAAATTTCTTGATATAGAGGAGAAGCTGCAAAAGATAAAAGATGAACGTTTGTATTAAGAAATACAAAAAATCTTAAGAGGACAATCACTTGGAGAGCTGCAATCAATGGAAAAAGCCAGTCGGATAAGATAATACGGAAAATTAAAAGTATTGAAGGTGTAACGCAACGCCAGATAGCAAGAGTAACAGGTATCAATCAGAGCCTTGTATTTAAGGAACAGGAGCAAAGGAACCGTCCCAATGCTTCCCTAAGACCCTTCTAATAACTTGTTAATGAAACTAAAATCTACCGCTTTATCTATGTTTTTAAGCACATGATCAACTGGTATTTTACTATATAGAATGGAATATAAGCTTAATTGTTTTGATTTGGGTTTAAGCATGTTTAGTCCCCACTTTCTTAATCTATCGCATATCTATATTATACCATATTTGGATTATTTTTGATACGTATTGACTTTTTCAGTGGTTTCGGACTGATTTCCTGTCCCTTGCCCAGGCAAAGCGCCTGTCCCCCGTCCCAAAGAGCTAATCAAAACAGGGAGAGCCATTAGGCTTCTCCCTGTTTTTTTCGCAATAAGACGTTTTTGATTTTTTAAATTATAAATTTCGGATGAGCGCCGCTGTAATGTCCTCGGTTGTGGCCGAACCACCAAGATCAGGAGTGAGCGTCGTTCCCTCGGACAAAACTTTGATAATGGCCTGTTCGACCCGAGTGCCAATGTCTCTGGCATCAATGGAATTAAGCAGCATAACGCCAGATAGCAGCAGTGCGATTGGGTTAGCCATATTTTTCCCGGCAATGTCGGGTGCTGTTCCATGAACGGCCTCAAAGATAGAACAGTCTGCGCCGATATTAGCTCCAGGCACCACACCAAGACCGCCTACCAAGCCGGCGCACAGGTCGGATATGATATCACCGTACAAATTTGGTGCCAGGAGTATGTCAAATTTCTCCGGAGCGATTACTAGCTGCATACAAAGATTGTCAACAATGACTTCGTTATACTCTATCGACGGATAGTTAGCAGCAGTTTGCCGGGCACATTCCAGAAAGAGACCGTCTGAAAGTTTCATAATATTTGCTTTGTGCACGGCTGTTACTTTGCGCCGGCCATGGGTAACAGCGTAATGAAACGCTGCTTCGGCAATTCGCAGGGAAGCAGCTGCAGTAATGATCTTTATTGATTCGGCAGCGTCTTTGCCTACTTTGTGCTCAATGCCGGCATAGAGGTCTTCGGTGTTTTCGCGGAAAACGACGAGATCTACATTGTCGTAACGGCTTTTTACTCCAGCCAGTTTCTTTACTGGTCGCAGGTTACAGTAAAGATCAAAAGTTTGCCGCAGCGTTACATTTATACTGCGGTGACCTTTGCCGATGTCTGTGGTTAATGGACCTTTGAGAGCCAGGCGGGTTGCTTTTATACTGGCTAATGTTTCATCAGGCAGGGCTGTGCCCAGGGACGATAATGCTGTATGTCCGGCAGTACAAACATCCCAGGTTACAGGTGCACCGACGGCTGCAAATACTGTCTGAACCGCTTTGCTGATTTCCGGTCCAATACCGTCGCCGGGAATGAGGGTTACTTTATGCTTATCCATGGTCTCACTCTCCTTTCTCTTTGGTGTGATTGAGCAGACCACCGGCAAGAATTATGCTTTGTTCCCGGCTGGTAAGGTCAATTTTTAGGGAGAGCGTGCGCTTTGCTTCTCCATAGGTTGCCTTAATACTATCACCGGCAAGTATTTGTTCCTGAATGTTTTCTATCATTATTTCCGTTCCTAGTTCAAGCACATCGTAATCAGAAATGTCACAAAAAGTGAAAGGAACAATACCGAAATTAATAAGATTGGCTCTGTGGATACGGGCAAATGACTTGGCGATCACCCCTTTTATTCCCAGATACAAGGGGGCCAGGGCAGCATGTTCTCTACTGGAACCTTGCCCGTAATTGGTTCCGGCGACAATAAATCCGCCTCTTCTCATTATAGCTCTTTCGGGGAAATTAGGATCAAGGCTATGAAAACAGTAGTTGGACAAATAAGGGATATTGGAGCGGTAGGGCAGTAAATGTGCATGAGAAGGCATAATGTGATCGGTGGTTATGTTGTCGCCTGGTTTTAGCAGAATTTCGCCCCAAAGCGCCGGTGGTAGTTTGTCAGCCCGGGGAAAAGGCTTAATGTTTGGACCCCTGATTATCTCAATGTCTGAGCCATTTTCCGGCGGGAGAATTAAGAGGCTGTTGTCGGCTATTACGGGAACTGAGGTATTGACTACCGGCGGATTTCCTAGTTCCCGCGGGTCGGTAAGCACTCCCGTTAAGGCACTGGCGGCTGCAACTTCGGGACTGGTGAGATAAATTTGAGCGTCCGGTGTTCCACTACGCCCCTCAAAATTGCGATTAAATGTGCGTAGCGATATTCCGCCTGAGCGGGGCGCCTGCCCCATGCCAATGCAGGGGCCGCAAGCACATTCCAGAATCCGTGCACCTGCCTGAATCATAGCAGCTAGGGCGCCATCTCTGGCAAGCATCGCCAATACCTGCTTCGAACCCGGAGATATGGCTAGCGAAATGTTTGGATGAACACTTTTTCCTTCAAGAATTTTAGCTACTTTTAGTAAATCCGAGTAAGAAGAATTTGTACAACTTCCTATCAGAACCTGGTCTAAAGCGATACCAGACAATTCCCGTACCGGAACAACGTTATCAGGACTGTGTGGCTTGGCAATAAGCGGTTCCAGGTCGTTAAGGTTTATAATTACTTCTTCGTCGTATTGCGCATTATCATCAGCAGTAAGTGAGACCCAGGCATCGGATCTTCCTTGGCTGGCAAGGAAAGTCCGGGTTTGCTCATCACTGGGGAAGATGGAGGTTGTAGCACCAAGTTCAGCCCCCATGTTGGTGATTGTTGCTCTATCTGGAACAGAAAGCTGAGCCAGGCCCGGACCACTATATTCGAAGATACGTCCTACTCCGCCTTTTACAGTCAGCCGTCTGAGTAGTTCTAAGATGATGTCTTTTGCTGACGTCCAGGGGGGTAGTTGTCCTCTTAATTCTACTTTGCAGATACTGGGCATGCGTAGGTAATAGGCTCCACCGGCCATCGCGACTGCTACATCAAGACCGCCGGCCCCGATGGCAAGCATCCCCAAACCGCCGGCTGTTGGTGTATGGCTGTCTGAACCGAGCAATGTCCAGCCCGGACGTCCGAAGCGTTCAAGATTAACCTGATGACAGATGCCGTTACCGGGTTTAGAGAACACGATGCCGTGTTTGGCAGCAGCTGTTTCGATATACCGGTGATCGTCGGCATTTTCGTAGCCGCACTGCAGGGTATTATGATCAATGTAAGCAACAGATAGTTTCGTTTTAACTCTGGGAATATCTATCGCTTCCAGCTGTAGGTAAGCCATGGTTCCGGTGGAATCCTGGGTTAATGTCTGATCAATACGAATAGCTATTTCCGTACCTGATTTCAGTTCTCCACTGACCAAATGAGAACCAAGTATTTTTTCTGTGAGTGTAAGAGCCATAGTTTTTCCTCCTTATACCGGCATTAGCGATCCTCAACCGCAACCCAGCTTACTTCTTTTTTACCGATGTATTTTGCTCTGGGCCGGAGCAGTTGGTTGTTTTCATGCTGTTCCAGGATATGTGCAAGCCAGCCACTTGTCCGGCTGATAGCAAATATAAGCGTAAATAGATCACGCGGTATTCCCAGAGAGGTATACACCAGGGCAGAATAAAAATCTACATTTGGCATTAAAGCCTTGCGGTCGTGGACGATAGTTTCGATTTTTAGCGCCATTTCATACCAACGAGAGTCTTGTCGCCACTCGGCAAGTTCTTTTGCCAGTGGTCGTAAGTATTTAACGCGAGGGTCACCCTTCTTATATACCCGATGACCAAAGCCCATTATAAGTTCGCCGTTTTTTATTTTTTGATCAAGATAGGGCTCTACCTGACTTATATTACCAATCTCCTCCAGCATAACGGCAACCTGTTCATTAGCATTTCCATGCAAGGGTCCTTTTAATGTGCCAATAGCAGATACTATGCCGGAATAAATATCTGACATTGTAGATACGGTAACGCGGGCAGCAAAAGTGGATGCATTTAATTCATGTTCGGCGTGAAGAATTAAACAGGTATCTAAGGCTTTAACTGCAATGGGAGCTGGTTTCTCGCCGGTAAGGAGCCAGAGAAAAGTCTCTGCCAGAGAATTGGCGGCGATGGTGTTTATTTCAATTGGTTCGAGGCCTTTACGGATTCTGTCTATTGCTGCCACAATAGCAGCAATTCGTGCCATAATACGAATTGCTTTGCGGTGATCGGCTCCAAAGGAATGATCCATAACTTCATCATCAAAATGAGTAAGAAAGGATACACAAGTACGAAGTTTGGCCATTGCATTTCCCCAGGGCGCATATAATTTTAATAGAGCATAAATCTCAGGGGGCAGCTTGGAGTTTTCAGCCATATCTTCCTTTAGTGCTTTTAACTCCAGTCTGTTAGGCAGCCTTCCATACCATAATAAATAGATGACTTCTTCAAAGGTAGTGTTTTTTGTCAGGTCATCTATAGTGTAACCTTGGTAGCGTAGAATACCACCCTCAATGGAGCAGATCGAAGTATCACAAGCAATCACATCGGTCATTCCAGCCATTATCTCAGCTCCTCTCTCTCTTACATTGTGTTTTACTGGAATGCTATACTTATAAGGTATAATGCTTTTCATTATAATAGTGATTTCTTAGATAATCAAGTGATTTATTACAAAATGCCGATGTTTATTATCGTAAATACATACCATGTTGCACATTTGATTAACCCAAAGGGACAAAAGTATTGATTGAGAGGAATTATTATGAATTTAAATACAAATGAGGCTGTGGCACTTGTTGAGATATTTCAGCAAGCAACTCCCGATTCTATCAGAGCTTTGTCAGCCTATGGCAGGCTGCGCTGCCTGACGAAGGGGGAACATTTATTTCTTGACAAAGAACCGGTAGAACACCTTTATATTGTTATCAGCGGCCTTGTCACACTCTATACGGTTGACCCTCAGGGGGAGAAAAAAGTCATCTTTCTTTTAGATAAAGGAAATGAAAAACACTCCTAACTCTGTGCGCGGTGATAAACGTATTGCTGCCAAACTATGGAAGCTGTCCAGAGATTACGGGGTTCCCTGCGCAAGCGGAACCAAAATCAAGATGGATTTAAGTATTACTTATCTTGCGGACATGCTGGGTTCTAGGCGCGAAACAGTTTCGCGTCAGTTAAAATTTCTGGCCGGACAAGGGTTGATTCAAGTAAATGATGGTCAAATTACGATAACAGACCGTGATAAACTTTCAAAATATTTCAAGTTGCCGTGATTTTAGTCACGGCAGCTTTTTATATCCCAGGGTACACTTAGATTGTTAAAAAATACACAAGTGCGGATTGTCATTCCATACTACTCAAGTAAAAAGGAAGGTGTAATCATGGGCTATTGTCTGGCTAAAGCGGGATTCAATCAGGTATTACAAGAGTTGTCCCGGGAAAATGTTATTTATGCTCCCAAGCTATTTAAGGATGGGGGCAGTTTCTCCGATACGGATCGCATTCGTTACGGGGAAATTCAAACAGTGGAAGAAATTATCTTTGATCGTAAATCAGAGTATTCTTTTAAAGAAGTACTGCTGCCACTGTCACAGACTCTGTTTTTCTTTACCGAAGATACGGTAAAGAAAGCTGATGCTCCGCACAAGGGGGCAATTATCCTATTGCGCAGTTGTGATTTGCATGCGGTCAAACGGCTTGATACGATTTATCTGGAAAATGGCGGCGAAGATTACTATTATAAGCGGTTACGGGAAAAAGTAAAGTTCATTTTGATTGGCTGTCAGCACTCGTTTGAAAACTGTTTTTGCGTCGACATGGGAACAACCCAAACTGCTGATTATGATGCTTACCTTGAAATGAAGAATGACATGGTATATGTGGATAATCATAATGAAGCATGGGACGTTGCATTGGCGGCTCGCAGCACGGGGACACCTGTTGTAATTCCTGCATATGTAACCCAAAATGAGACTCGTGTCCATATTCCGGAGGGGATTACGCTGGATGTAATGCATTCCAAAATGTGGGATGAGTATGATAGCCGCTGCATAAATTGCGGTCGCTGCAACTTCGTCTGCCCCACCTGCACCTGTTTTACCATGCAGGATATATTCTACACCGATAATGGCAATGCCGGCGAAAGGCGCCGGGTGTGGGCAGCCTGTATGGTGGATGGCTTTACTGATGTTGCCGGCGGCGGCTCATACCGTAAGAAAAATGGCCAGAGAATGCGCTTTAAGGTATTGCACAAAGTATATGATTATAAAAAACGAAACGGCTATCATATGTGCGTAGGCTGTGGACGTTGTGACGACATCTGCCCGGAGTATATATCTTTTTCTAATTCCATAAATAAACTGGCTCAAGCTAGTAAGGAGGTGGCGGCAAATGCTGGTAAATGAGTACCTTCCCTTCTTGTCTGAGATCAAGAAGGTTATCAAGCACACCGATATTGAATATACCTTTCGCCTAACTTATGAGGGGGATGTGAAACCAGGACAGTTTTTTGAAGTTTCTATCCCGAAGTATGGCGAAGCGCCCATTTCAGTCAGTGGTATTGGCGAGGGGACAGTAGATTTGACCATCCGCCGGGTGGGTAAGGTTACTAATGAGATTTTTGAGCGTTATGTTGGTGATAAACTGTTTATGCGCGGTCCTTATGGCAACGGTTTTGACATCAACAACTACAAAGGCAAAGAGCTTGTTATAATAGCCGGAGGAACAGGACTTTCCCCGGTAAAAGGTGTGGTCGACTATTTTGCCAACCATAGTGAAGAAACACAAGGCATGACGCTGATAGCAGGATTTAAGACACCACAGGATATTTTATTTCTTGAAGATTTCGGCCGTTGACAGCAAATGCTGGAGGTTATTTTGACGGTGGACTGTGCAGAAGGCGACACTGCCTGTCAGATTGGTTTGGTTACTCAATATATTCCAGAGCTTAAGTTGAAAAATGTTGCTGAGGCAGTTGCCATTGTGGTTGGGCCGCCGATGATGATGAAGTTCACTACTCAGGGACTGTTGGATCGAGGATTTCGTGAGGAAAACATGTGGATTTCTCATGAACGAAAAATGTGCTGCGGTATCGGAAAATGCGGTCACTGTAAAATTGATGACACCTATGTTTGCCTTGACGGGCCTGTATTCAACTATATAAAGGGCCGGCAGCTGCTTGATTAGAAGGGAGGGTTTCAAATGGATGTCAATACCAAAAAGCTGAAGAAGAATGCGTTTCGGGTGACAAAACATAGAGACTTGACCGCCTCCCGGATTCGTGTTTCAGGTGGATATTTGGAAGCAAAATACTTAGCGATGATTCAAAATATCGCCGAAACCTACGGTAACGGCATTGTTACTATTACAACCCGGCAGGGCTTTGAACTTCCGGGTATCAAATTTGAAGATATGCCTAAGGTCAATGAATTGCTCCAACCCATTATCGCAGGACTCAATATTAACCAGGAGATTGTGGGACAAGGTTATACGGCCTCAGGTACAAGAAATGTTGTGGCCTGTGTGGGCAATAATGTATGCCCGTATGCCTGCTACAACACCGCCGCATTTGCGCAGCGGATTGAAAAAGCAATTTTCCCCAATGACCTGCATGTTAAGGTGGCGCTTACTGGCTGTCCGAATGATTGTGCAAAGGTAAGAATGCATGATTTTGGTATTATGGGTATGACCTTGCCTCACTATGATACCAATCGCTGTGTCAGTTGCGGAGCCTGTATGAAAGCGTGTACCAAAAAATCAGTAAGCGCGCTGGAGACGGTAAATTTTAAGGTAGCGCGTGATACCAAGAAATGTATCGGTTGTGGCGAGTGTGTGCTGAATTGCCCGACAGGCGCCTGGGCGCGCAGTCATGAAAAATACTATCGGTTAACGATTTTTGGCAGAACTGGCAAGAAAAATCCCCGTTTGGGCGAAGACTTCATCAAATGGGCAGATGAAGCCAGCATTATTAAAATTATGTGTAATACCTATGCTTATGTAAAAAATTACATTGATCCGGCCGCTCCCGGCGGCAAGGAACATATTGGGTACATTGTGGACAGAACTGGTTTTGAAGAATTTAAAAAATGGGCGCTGGAAGATGTTCATCTCCCTGAAAAAGCGGAAGTATGCACCCCTATTTACTGGCAAGGTGTTACCTATTGAGATCTTGGATTTTAAGTGATGATATGGTACAATTGCTTTAATCCAAACAATTACTGGAGGGTCGGACATGATATCGATAGAAAGCATTCAGTTAGCAGATCTGCAGCAGTATGCACTGCTTTGTAATACGCTTTTTGGATCTCAAACCAATATGGTTCAGTTAGAAAAAACAGTTAAGAAAATTATCAGTAACCCGGACTATATTTTAGTTGGAGCAAAGGATGAGAACAAACAATTACTGGGAGCTGTAACGGGTATTACATGCATGGATACAGTGGGTGAATGCCGACCTTTTATGGTGCTTGAGAACCTTGTTGTGAGTGAAAAAAGTCGCAGGCAGGGAGTGGGGAAGCAGCTAGTAAGTTATATCGAAAATAATGCTCGTGAACATAATTGTTACTTTGTGATGCTTATGTCGCTGGTTAAGAGAAAGGAAGCCCATATGTTCTACGAAGCTATCGGGTACTCAAAGAACATAGCACAAGGATATAAAAAATATTTGTAGGACGTATCCCAGTTCAATACAAATATCCAAATAATAAATAGTACTTTGCAGGACATGCCTGTTTTTTGTCGAATTTTACCTACCAGTAATTTATGCGAAGAGGTGTTAAGAATCGTGGTATTGTGGAAAGATGAATATAATGTTAGTATTCCTGCTATTGATGAACAACATAAAAAGTTATTTGATATCGCTAATCGCATCAGTGAATTACTGGCAAATGAGTTATTAGTTGATAAGTACGACCATATTATAGCTGTACTGGCCGAATTACGTGACTATACGGTTGAACATTTTGCTGCCGAAGAAGACTATATGCTGAAGCACAAATATCGTAAGTTTCTCTCCCACAAAGCACTTCACCATGAATTTATTGAAAAAATAAATACCGTCGATTTAAACCAAATTGATAATGAACAAAATTTATATTTAAAAGAGATATTGAACTTTGTTACAGAATGGCTGATTTCTCACATTTTGCAAGAAGACAAACAGATTGGCGGATTAGCTGAAAAATAATAGAAAGCAGTAAGATACTTAATAAGTCGGTTGGGGAAATATCCGGCTAAGTTTAACAGCCTTTCCAATGATTCTTTTTTAAAAAAAGACTGTGTCTGGCTTGCGTCTGTTGTAGAAGTGTTATACTGTATGGCCGGGTGTCCTTGTTTTAGTTGCTATTGGGTTGGACATGAGTTAAAATATAAGTAATTGTATACGTAGAGTTTTGGAGGAGCCTGTCGCTTATGGGCTCCTTTTTGCATTTTTGTGAATTAGTTAGGGTGCGGAAAGTTAATAATAAAGGAATGATAGGGAAAAACGCATGCACAAGTAAAGGAGATTTTATATGGAAAAGTCCCTAGTCGCTATTGTGATTTTTTTGGTGGCATATGTTTTAATTATTTCGGAAAAAATTCATCGCACCGTCATCGCGTTAGCAGGTGCCATCTTATTGATTCTGTTTCAGGTCATTAGCCAGGAAACTGCGTTTCATCACATTGATTTTAATACAATTGGGCTTTTAACCGGGATGATGCTTTTGGTTGGGATTGTAAGTCAAACAGGGTTGTTTACATATTTATCAATATGGTCAGCTAAAAAAGTTAATGCTGAACCAATTAAAATACTTGTTGTGATTGGTATTTTAACAGCCGTAGCTTCTGCCTTATTAGATAATGTGACAACTGTGCTGTTGGTTGTTCCTGTTGTTTTCAGTATTACCAAGTTGTTGGAGATTACGCCCATGCCTTATCTGTTTACGGTAATTCTTACTTCAAATATAGGCGGTACGGCAACTCTTATTGGTGATCCACCCAATATTATGATTGGGAGTGCAGTGAAAGAGTTAACATTTGCAGCTTTTGTTAACAATTTAGCAGCAATTTCATTTTTTATTCTGGTAATTACGTTAGTATTGTTAGTGCTCTTTTACCGTAAAGGTTTGGTCACGACAGAAGAACTTAAGACTAAAATGATGGCGTTAGATGAACGAAAGCAAATTAAGGACGTTTTATTGCTCAAGAAATCCCTGTTTGTGTTGTTTCTAACCATCGCAGGCTTTTCAGTACACCAGGTTTTTCATTTAGAATCGGCGACAGTAGCCTTATCTGGTGCAATTTTATTGTTACTGATGACTTATGCTAACTCGGAGCATGAGCTTGAACGGATTTTTCATAAAGTTGAATGGTTAACGATCTTTTTCTTTGTAGGGTTGTTTGTACTTGTTTCAGGATTAATTGAGACCGGGGTCATTTCATTGCTCGCCAAAGACATGCTCCAGTTAACGGCTGGCAAGCCAGTTGCTACTGCCATGGTGATTTTATGGCTGAGTGCCCTTGCTTCGGCTTTCGTGGATAATATACCTTTTGTGGCGACGATGATACCGATGATTAAAGAAATGGGGATTATGGGGGTTACTAATATCGAGACTCTATGGTGGAGTTTGGCTTTAGGAGCATGCTTAGGGGGAAATGGTACATTAATTGGTGCAAGTGCCAATGTGATCGTCGCTGGTCTAGCTGCTCAAAATGGTTATACTATTTCATTTATGAAATATTTCAAGGTGGCATTTCCTTTAATGCTATTATCTATTGTGATTTCAAGTGTATATATTTATGTAAGATATCTTCTATAAAAAGGGATCCGAAGGGGATAGCCCCTCATATAAAAAAGACTGTAACTGACCTTGTTTTAGCGGTCAGTTGCAGTCTTTTTGCGAGGTATCACAGGGGTGGTATATTTCGAAGAAAAATCCTAAACATAAGTGTTGACGAAAGATAAGTATAAGTCTAAAATATATACTATACAGGGGTATCGTATATGGAGGATTATAATGCTAAATGAACGTGAAATAACAGATGTTAAAAAGAGACTGCGCCGAATTGGCGGACAAATCAATGGAATTGAGAAAATGATTGATGAAAGACGCTACTGCGTGGATGTGCTGCAGCAAATTATGGCCGCCCGGGCGGCGCTCAATCAAGTTGCGCTTGTTATGATTGAAAGCCATACGAAAAGTTGTGTGGTTAATGCTATAATGGAAAATCGAACTGAAGAGGCTGTCGATGAGTTAATGGGTGTTTTATCTAAGTTTACAAAATGAGATAAGTCTACGATTGAAGGGGGAAAGGATATGGCTGAAGTACGTAATAACCTGGCTGCCGATACTGTATTGCTAAAGATTGGCGGGATGAGCTGCGCGGCCTGTGCAAGCAGGATAGAACGGGGGTTGGCAAAGCTGCCGGGAGTCGATAAGGCCGCAGTAAATTTGGCGACTGAGAAGGCATCTGTGACCTATGACCGCTCACAGCTAAGTCTTAGTGAAATCGCAAATAAAATTGAGGCTCTAGGCTTTACAGTCATCAAGGATAAAGTAGACTTAAAAATTAGCGGCATGACCTGCGCTGCCTGTTCTGGTCGAGTAGAAAGAAGCTTAACTAAGCTGCCCGGCATAGCTAGCGCGGTTGTAAATCTGGCAGTTGAGAAAGCTACGGTGACGTACTATCCGAATGTAGTTAGTGTAAGCGATATTAAGGCTAAAATTGAAAGCATTGGATTTGGTGCGCATGAATTAACAGATACTCTAGCAGTAGATAAGGAAAAGAAAGCCCGCGAAGCAGAGGTCAATAGGCAGCGATTGCGTCTGTTTATAGCTGCTGGTTTTTCTTTGCCGCTATTGTTGGGAATGGTTTTGCATATGCTGGGGGCAATGGGCAGGGCTACCGAGCTGCTGATGAATCCATATCTTCAGTTGATATTAGCCACTCCAGTGCAGTTCATTGCCGGCTGGCAGTTTTACCGGGGTGCTTATCTGGTGCTCAAGAACGGCAGCGCCAATATGGATGTTTTAGTAGTGCTTGGCACGTCGGCTGCTTATTTTTACAGCATAGCTAACGTACTGCGTCATGATCCTAATTTATATTTTGAAACATCGGCGATTTTAATTACGCTCATTCTATTAGGTAAATTGCTGGAAGCCACTGCCAAGGGACGAACCTCGGAAGCTATTAAAGCCCTCATGGGTCTGCAGGCTAAGACCGCTAGAGTGTATCGCGATGGTCAGGAAATTGATATTCCCTTCGAAGCGGTGGTGACCGGAGATGTTGTGGTTGTGCGTCCTGGTGAAAAAGTTCCGGTTGACGGCGTGATTGTCGAAGGGACATCAACAGTGGATGAGTCCATGCTTACCGGGGAAAGCTTGCCTGTTGATAAAAAAATCGGCGACCAGGTGGTTGGTGCGACCATTAATAAATTAGGTACATTTAAATTTGAGGCTACTAAGGTTGGCAAAGATACTGCCTTGGCCCAGATTGTACGCATTGTTGAAGAAGCGCAAGGCTCGAAAGCACCGATCCAGCGTTTTGCTGATGTGGTTTCAGGCTATTTTGTACCAACTGTTGTGGGGCTGGCGATTGTAACCTTTGCCGTTTGGTTTTTTATCCTGGACCCCGGCAATTTCTCACGGGCCTTGGTTAATTTTACCGCTGTATTAGTCATCGCCTGTCCGTGCGCACTGGGCCTGGCTACGCCGACATCTATTATGGTGGGTACCGGTAAGGGGGCGGAAAACGGAATCTTGATCAAGGGCGCGGAACATTTAGAGCACGCGCATAAATTGACAACTATTGTCCTTGATAAGACAGGCACAATTACCAAAGGCGAACCGGAAGTTACCGATATTGTGCCGCTTACAGGATTTGCTGAAGCTGAATTAGTACGATTAGCGAGCAGTGCCGAGAAAAATTCTGAACATCCTTTGGCTCAGGCTATTGTGAACTATGGTAAAAGACAGGGCGTGCTTATAGCAGACACGGAATCGTTTACTGCCATTCCCGGGCATGGAGTTGAGGTTACTATTGCCGGTAAACGAATTTTAGTAGGTACCCGCAAACTTATGCAGGAAAATAAGATTGAGTTTGCAGCTGCTGTTGCCCAAATTGAACAGTTAGAACTCCAGGGTAAGACGGTTATGTTATTTGCCTTAGAAGATAGGCTGAGCGGTTTATTTGCTGTCGCAGATACTGTTAAGGAAGGCTCAGCGCAAGCGATAAGCGAGCTGCAAAAAATGGGAATTGAAGTTTGGATGATGACAGGCGATAACACCCGTACCGCCCAGGCCATCGCCCAAACGGTAGGCATAACTAATGTTATGGCCGAGGTACTGCCAGAGCACAAAGCAGAAAAAGTTGAGGCCCTTAAAAAAGAGGGTAAGGTTGTGGCTATGGTTGGTGACGGCATTAACGATGCCCCGGCGCTGGCGACTGCCGATGTAGGCTTTGCAATCGGAACCGGTACCGATGTTGCGATCGCGGCCGCCGATATTACCCTAATGCGGGGTGAACTAAGCGGTATTGTGGCTGCTATTCGGTTAAGTAAGGCAACCATGAGAAATATTAAACAGAATCTCTTCTGGGCGCTTGTGTATAATTCGCTTGGTATTCCGATTGCGGCAGCTGGATTTCTATCACCCGTTTTGGCAGGAGCGGCCATGGCTTTTAGCTCAGTTTCGGTGGTAACCAATGCCCTTAGATTGAAACAGTTTGATCCTTACAGGAGCTGAGGCAAGGGACGAGAGGAGGTGAAGCTTGTGAGTAAAGTAGCGGAAACAACCTTGAAAATTGAGGGTATGTCTTGCGGACATTGCAAAATGAGTGTTGAGAAGGCCCTGCAAGCGATTGCGGGAGTAGTAAGCGTAAGTGTTGACCTGGAAAAGAAAGAAGCCATTGTAACGGGTACTGCTGAGCGGGAGGCACTTGTAAAAGTCGTGGAAGATATTGGTTTTGATGTGATTTCATAAATGTAAGAAGGCAAGCCCTGCAGGGCTTGCCTTTAAAACATATGTAATACATCACCAACCGCGCTGCGTCCAGCCCGGTTTACTTCAAGGATATCAACTTGCTGAAAGTCAGGCAGCGGTACGTTAATAATACGCTGCGCCAATCGTTTGGCTCTTGCCGGATCGGCAGAGAAACAGAAACGTCGTATTGGCTGCTGGTCGGCATTTGCTAACAGATCCATACTTTTTAGAGTTTCATAAGCATCACGGGCTGTTTGTTTAGCCGGATCAATTATTATTACATCAGGTCTCAGGATGTGCTTAATAGTTTCTAATAGGAAGGGATAGTGTGTACAGCCCAAGACTACTGTATCTACACCTGCATCGTTCATCGGCTGAAAGCATTCGCGACAAGCTGCTTCTGCTGCGGCTCCTGTTAATTCTTCTCGTTCTACAAGCGGAACCAGTGGTGGGCAGGCCTGAGGAAACACGCGGGCACTTGCGTCTGCAGCCTTGATTCTTGTGGCATGTTTGCTGCTATTAATGGTAGCCTGTGTGGCTGCAACACCAATATTTTTATTTTTGGTGGCGGCTAGTGCCAACTGCTCACCACTATTTGTGCCAACGATAGGAAAAGAATATCGGCTGCGAGCTTGTTCTAAAGCCCACATCGTCATTGTATTACACGCCACGACCGCGATTTTAACGTCCTGCCTGTTTAGAAAATCGAGAATTTGTCTTGAAAACTCTATGATTTGTTCAACCGGTCGGGAACCGTAAGGAGCCCGGCCGGTATCACCAAAATAAACAATATTTTCATTTGGCATTAACTTAATAATTTCTTTTACTACAGTAAGTCCACCAATACCGGAGTCAAAAACCCCAATGGGTGCATTATTTGACACATCTGACACCTCCGAAGCGTAATATAGTATATGTGACAACAGCTGATTTTATTGGAACACTTTATCACTATATAATAAAGAATTAACTCAACTTTCGCAACACAAATTAGGCTGGTAAGCCTTGATAGATAGAACCCTAGCCAAAGGCTAGGGTTCGTTGCGTATTATGAGAGCTCAAGACAACTAGTTAGAAAAATGATCTGAGAAAGAAGGTATTGGCCCTTTTGTGACGAAATACATAAAACAGTAACAACAAGAGCTTTGTATCGTAAACTTCTGTCTGTGACCAAAAGACGTAAATGTAGCAGGAGTAGTCTTCAGGCGGTTTTATTTTTAGGGTGGCACGTGCTTAGTGTAGAATTCTTTACTGCAGAATATAAATAAACAGTGGAGGGCTACAATGAAAAACTCTAAAGTAACTTGTCAGGAATTACGTAGTTTACTGCCAATACTAGGTATTATTATGCTTATCATGTTAGCCGGAGCCGGCCAGGCAACTACTGAGCGTTACTTACAGTCGCAGTTAAGCAATAAGATCATGCTAGAATCTCAACAGCGCCTAGCGGCATATCAAGCACTAAAGGCGCGGGTGCAGGAATATAATAGTGCCTTTGTGAATCGGGATTATAATACCCTATATAGGTTATCCTATTTTAAAGGGATTCCTGAGCCTAGCCTATTCGAATACCGTCAGTTGCGTGATGCAGGTTACGTCTATGATATCAGCGTAGCGATACAAGATATTGAACTGCAGGGTGACAAAGCCTGGGCAGAGGTCGAACTGGTATTGACCCATCCGGCGCTTGGGACAAATAAAACCGTTCATAAGCAGCAATGGGAGTTACTTAACGAACTTTGGTATAAAGTAGACTACGGTAATTAAAAAGGACAGAGTCTGGCGACTCTGTCCTTTTTAATAGATTTTTTAGCGGAACATTCCGGCCATACCGGTGATAATCAGCGCATTGGCAAAGTCAATCAAGAAGGCTCCTACCAATGATACGATCATGAGGGCCCGAGGGGAAGGACCGTATTTTTCGGTTAATGCAGCCATGTTTACTAATGCATTAGGCGTTGCACCCATACCGAAACCGACCATACCAACAGACAGGTGTACAGCATCATAGGTGCGACCCATGATAAAGTAAACCACCAGCCAGCAGAAGAGGGCCATTAGAATAATTTGACCAAGCAAAATTATCAGCAGTGGGAGGGCAAGATTAATGAGTTCCCACAATTTAAGACCATTAATAGCCATGGTTAAATAGACGGCCAACGAAATTTCGGAAATGATTTCAAGAGCGTTGCCATTGATTTCATAAGACTTGGTAAGATCGCCAAAGTTACGTATCACTGCGGCCATAATCATGGCACCGATATAACCAGGAAGCGTAATTCCTGCTTTGGTCAAATAAAAACTTAAAATGGAGCCTAAACCCATGGCAGCAAGTATAAAGCCAAGCGTTTTTATTAAACTATCGCCGCTAATGCTGGTTTCTTGTTCCTCTTCCATTTTAACACCATCTACAGCAATGCCGTCTTTGAATGGTGTGACTATTTTGTATTTTTTAATCAGTGTTTCACCAAATGGGCCACCCATTAAGCTGCCTGCAACCATACCAAAGGTCGCGCAGGCGATAGCTGCAGTCGTGGCGCCCTGTACGCCCCACTCTTCAAAGAGCGGTCCGAAGGCACCACCTGTTCCCAGGCCACCCATCAGTGTTACGGCACCACTAATAATACCAAACAGAGGATCAATACCGGTAGCCTTAGCAAGAGCAATGCCAAGAACGTTTTGCAGCACTCCAAGCACAACAGCTAACAAGAAAAAGATAATTAGAGGCATGCCGCCTTTTTTTAGTAACGTTACACTAGCGCCCATACCAATTGTGCAAAAGAACATAATCATGAGAGCTGTTTGCATAGAACCATCTAACTCAAACCCGAGAATTCCCTGGGTACGCAGAAAAGTGGATAAACCAGCGAAAATCAAACCGCCAATAACAGGTGCCGGAATGCTGAGACGCATAAATATAGGTACCCGGTGCCTGATAAAAGAACCTAAAAAGTATACTACCAGGGCCAAAGCAACTGTTTGAATCATGTTAAGTTTGAGGATTAAAAGACCTTTTACAATTGTTGATTCCATTAATTTCCCTCCACTCGTATTTGCTAAATAATGCAACTAGTGAGAATGGTGTTTCATTATTCTGTTTTAATTATAAGCAAGCACTTTACGAAAACTACAGAAAACAACTGAATGTTATATTAGAAAATACTGATTTATCAGTAATGTTTTCGGGAGATTCATTTGTCTGCATATAAATGAATTATTTTGCGATATTGTTGCTCTTTTAGCGTAAATCATGCGAAATATGTAAATGGAAAAAACAAGTAGATTTATTTTTATTCCATTAATACTAAATTTAGTGCCGCCAAATCCATTGTTTACTAATCATCAAAAATATAGTATTTGGTTATATTAATAATAAGCGATTCGCAATAGTTATCAATGTTAGTACTATTAAGGTTCGTAGGAGGGTAATTTTATGGCTGAAGACAAAACGTTAACTTGCAGGGATTGCAATGCTCCATTCGTTTTTACTGCTTCTGAACAGGATTTTTATGCTGAAAAGGGTTTCACCAATGAACCAGGGCGTTGTCCTGAGTGCCGGGCAGCGCGTAAGCAAAGTAGTGGAGGGTCTAATCGGCGCGATAACAACCGTCCTCAACGTGAAATGCATGCTGTTACTTGTTCTGAATGTGGGAAGCAGACTGAAGTTCCGTTTCGTCCAAGTGGTGACCGTCCGGTTTATTGCCGGGAATGCTTTAATCAAAATAATTCGCGCTACTAATGAAAGAAATTAACTGCAGTATTATAAAAATTCAGGTGGTGAGGCGTAATGGGCGGAAAAACCTTCGACCAGTTTACTAGCCGTCAACAGGCTAGAAGTAAAAAAATGATGCATAAAAAAGATCCTGAATCCAAGAATCAAGCTGATGAGCAGGACAAAACGAAGGCAAGAGAAACACAGTCGCTGCCAAGCTAAATAGCTGATAAAAAATAAAGTAAAGCCAGTGGTCTATATCTCAGTTTGATATAGACCGCTGGCTTTATTTTTTGGTAAATTAACAAGTCCTTTTTCATTTTGTTTTCAGAATCAGTTGTTATAATTACTAAGAAATAATAGTTGTGATCATTTAGACGGGGAGGAATTTGATGAAGTTGGATAAACACTTTGGGGGCCGATTTTCTGCGGCTATTTCACTGGGTTTCCTATGGTTCGTTTTAGGGGCGATACTGCGCGTAATGTTGGCAATATCTTCCTATAGACAGATTGCGGCGACGCCTTGGGAAATCCTCAAGGTGTTTGCGGTTGGCGGCATCTTTGATCTCATAGTTATCGGCCAGGGCTTGCTGCCGTTGCTCTTTTATTTGGCGCTTGTACCGCGCCGCTTTTTTGCAACTAAGGGCAATAAGCTTGTGATTATGGGTTTACTATGGGTTTCAACAGCACTCCTGCTGTTGTTATCAGTTACAGAGTTTTATTTTTGGGATGAATTCCAGGCGCGGTTTAATTTTATTGCTGTTGATTATCTTATTTATACCCAGGAAGTAGTGGGGATGATTCGTGAGGGTTACCCGCTCAAGGCGTTATTCGGCGGCATTGGGTTGGCTGCTAGTGTTTTAACAGTTGTTATTTGGAAGAAATATTTGTGCTGGGATACCATGCTTTCGTTTAAGCGGCGGTTAGGTGTGTTAGGTCTCGCTCTGGTATTTCCGGTTGTTGTATTTTTCTCGGTTACCGGCAACATGAAGAATGTCAGTGCGAATATCTTTAATAATGAACTGGCAGGTAATGGAGTCTATGAATTTTTGTCAGCTTTTCGCAATAATGAGCTTGATTATGTCAGGTATTATGAGACCATTCCTAATGACGAGCTTGAGCCTAGGCTCAGACAACTTCTGCAGGAACCAAATAGTCAATATGTCAGCGCAAATCCGAAAGAGTTGACTAAGTTTGTGACCGCGTCAGGTTCGGAAAAGCATCCGAATATTGTAGTTATTACCGTGGAAAGTCTGAGCGCTGATTATTTGGGGGCTTTTGGCAATCAACAAGGATTGACTCCCAATTTAGATAAACTGGCGCAAGAGTCACTTTTTTTCACTAAGGTATATGCTACAGGAACCCGGACAGTCCGGGGCTTAGAGGCCCTCACTTTATCCATTCCACCGACTCCCGGACAATCCATTGTGCGTCGTCCGGATAATGATGATCTGTTTACGTTAGGCTCAGTACTAAACAGCCGTAATTATAAAAGCTGGTTCGTTTACGGTGGCTACGGTTATTTCGATAATATGAATGATTTTTATGCCAAAAATAACTATCAGATTCTTGACCGTACCAGCATTCCGAAAGAAAAAATTATGACTGAAACCGTATGGGGTGTGGCCGATGAGGTCATCTTTGGCGAAGCTGTCGAAAATCTTGATAAGGCTTATGCCAGCGGTGAGAAAGTATTTCAGATGATTATGACTACCTCGAACCACCGTCCCTATATTTACCCAGATGGCAGAATTGATATTCCTTCACCCAATCATTACGGTGCGGTTAAATACACCGATTGGGCCATTGGCAATTTTTTGGCTGAGGCCAAAAAGCACCCCTGGTTTCAAGATACGGTGTTTGTTATTGTTGCCGATCATCAGGCAGCAAGCGCCGGAAAAACGGAAGTGCCGATCAAAAAATATCATATTCCGCTTATCGTCTATGCTCCCAATCTTATTGCTCCAGAGCGTGTTGATCGCTTAATGAGTCAAATTGATGTTGCACCAACGCTGTTAGGCTTGCTCAATTTTTCTTATACCTCGCGGTTTATGGGTTATGATATGATGAAGTTGCCGGTAGGCCGGGAACGTATTTTTATCAGTACCTATCAGAATATCGCTTATGCCAAAGGCGATAACTTAGTTGTTTTAAAACCCAAAAAGCAGGTTTCTTTTTACCAGATTAACTATCAGACCGGGGAATATATGAAACAGGCGCCTGATGCTGATTTAGTGAAAGAGGCCATAAGTTGGTATCAGGGTGCCAGTTCGCTGTATAAAGAGGGTAAATACGGCGCGGTTCATTGAAATAGCCTATGCAGCAATTTGAAACAGCGTAAATTCAGGGAGTGACGTTGTAGTGCATTTTTTTCAACAATATCGCACTATTTTGGTGATAATGGTGCTATTTATTTTGAATTTGCTGGTTATACAGTATACTGATTTTGATTTGTTTGTACAGGACTATGTCTATAACTTTCAATCAGGTAAATGGCCCTTGGAAGATGTACATAGCCACTATGGCTGGCTGTTGTATACAGGAATTAAAGTCGGACTGGCAGGGTTTGCCGTACTGCTTATGGCTCTATTTGCTTTATCCTATAAATCATCGTTTGCTTTTTTGAGACAATACCGCTGTTCGTTTGCCTGTGTGATCATTAGTATGATGTTTTGCCCGTTGCTTGCCGGTATGGGTAAACAGGTGACGAATGTCTATTGTCCGTACCAAATTGAACGCTATGGCGGAACGATGCCCTATGTCAAACCTTTGTCTCCTTACCCTGCCAGCTTTAAGCAGGAAAAAAGAGGGATGGGTTTTCCTGCCGGACATGCGGCAGGTGGGTTTGCCTTGCTGTCTTTGTTTTTTGTTTCGAAACATAGAAAAGAACAGCTCTTACTGGGTGGGGCAGGGCTTACCGTCGGTATTTATATGGGTGTGTATCAAATTTTACGGGGTGAGCATTATATTGGCGATACTTTGGTAACCGTGCTAGGGTGTCTACTGTTTAATTTACTGCTTTTCCGCCTATTTCCAGGACAGCAGCGTGAACATATGATAGAGAATAAGGGGCTGTTGCACTAAGAAATCAGTGTGGTGCTCCTGGTTTACTCTGTTGTCTTATCTCTGCTGCCCTTTGCCCCGTGCCCCGTGCTGTAACCCGTAACCCCCCGGCCTTTGCCGGAAAAAGCGTTCCGCAGGAGAAAAGCCGGGTGGTATTCCGTTAAAAAATCCGTATTGTTTGAGCGTAGCGAGTTTACGGATTTTAGGAATATCGCCCGGCTTTTCAGCCTTTGGAGGCTTGGGGCCTAGACCTTTTGTTACTTTTTTGGAGGATTATAACCGTGTTCATTATAAGGTTTCAACGTATTTAGCCATTTTTCTTCCAGGTTTGCTAAGACCTCAGGTAAATTTTCTGCTGCTATGTCCTCTGTCTTTAGCATTTCAAGAATATCGAACGAATAGACTTCCGGGCCATATTGATTCCATTCTTCCTGAAGGCTCCTATTCTTATGACTGTTCATTTTGAGTTGAAAACGGTGACGGTTAAAGATTGTGTTTAGATTTTTACTGCTGCCAATAAAAGCTTTACCGTTAACTTGATTTTTAATCTGAAATATCCCGATAGGAAAGGACATCTGTTTATATAGGGTTTTTAATTCTTTATGTCTATCCAATGAACTCATCTCCGTTCTGTTTTTTTAGAACTAATTTCGCACCCAGTAGGAGCTGCCATCTTGTGTACGATCCATAAAGCCATAGTCAATCAAATACCGGCGTAGTAGTACATAATCAGGGTAAAAT
This sequence comes from Sporomusa sp. 246TCP1, assembly GCF_057319775.1. Lineage (NCBI taxonomy): Bacteria > Bacillati > Bacillota > Negativicutes > Selenomonadales > Sporomusaceae > Sporomusa > Sporomusa sp. 246TCP1. Next base: position 5,803,480 of record NZ_CM170492.1, read on the forward strand.
TGCTGTAAAATCGAATTTACTTCTTTTTCAGTATAGGTTTTACCCAGCTCGAAGTTCGTCAGGAGATGCCGTAATATCGCCACCCGTTTTTTCTCTTTCGGTGGAAACAAAGTAAGTGGTCCGGATAATCCCTGCTTAAAGCAGGTGGATAATATTTTTTTGTTTTCCTCTTCGGTGATGGCAAAGCGGTCATCAACCATTTTGGAACTGCGCGGGATGTCAATAAAGGTTTGTTTCTTGGGGGTCTGTTCCCCTAGTAGTTCCATGATGGCGAGAAAGACCTTGGCTTGTTTTTGCTTCTCGCGGAGAGAAAAGCGATGGTTGCGGATGGTCGAAGTACTGCCTGTATTGAGGGTTTTGGCAATCTCATTATCCGCATGACCTTGGTAAAAAAGTTCTAGGATTATTTTTTGGTGATCGGTTAGGCCTGTTAACTTTTTATCTAAGTTAATCAGCACCTCAAAGGTGGAGTGATGTTGCTCTGCAATGTGAATGGCAATATACTTGCGGGCTGCGTATAATTGCTCCTGATGGGGATAGATAACTCCATTGGCAAAGCTTTTTCCGCAAATCAGGCACACAAACTCGTCGGTTTGTTTTTGATAGAGATAACCTTGCTTTATTTCATCAAGAGATGCCTGCCAAAATAGTTCTGATAAGTCGTTCATCTAAACACCTCATTATATTATCTATCAATGGTACAGATGTTATTATAAAATGTTTGTTATTGAAAGTCAAGATATAAAAGCTTATTGTTTAATTATATACTAGATAATAATATTTTTATCTATTAGATAAACCAATCTCTATTGCGAAGAATTGGTTTGTTAGGCGTTATATCAATACGACAAGATTCTTCATGATGATGTCAAAAAATTCAGAAGGTAGAAGCAGCGTATTTAAGGAATACTATCAAACGTAAAACCTGAATAGCTCATTTATTTGCTGGAGTCATGTGTAATTTCACTGTAAATGTAAAAATGTAAATTATGAAGAGGAGGCCAAAAAATATGAGGAGTCATATTACCACCAAGGGATTAGAACGGGCTACGCATCGCGCGTTGTATTATTCAATGGGTTTTTTACCGGAAGACTTGGAAAAACCATTGATTGCTGTTGTAAATACTCAAAATGAAACTATGCCTGGACATGTGCATTTGGACAGCATAGCCAAGGCAGTTAAAGAAGGAATCCTTGCTGCAGGAGGTACGCCAATAGAGTTTCCGACAATCGGTCTTTGTGACGGGATTGCACAAGGAAACTATGGCATGCACTATCCTTTGGCAAGCCGGGAATTGATTTGTGATTCGGTTGAATGTATGATGAATGGTCATCAATATGATGCTATGGTACTTATTACCAATTGTGACAAAATAACGCCCGGACTACTGATGGCGGCTGTTCGCCTTAATATTCCGGCAATTATGATTAGCGGTGGGCCAATGGCCACTGGTTGTGTTGATGATCAGGAAATCGGTTACACTGATTTGATGGCAGCGCAGGGCGATGTTGCCAGAGGTATTATTACTCGCGAAGAATTATCAAGAAGAGAACGGGATGCACTACCTGGTTGTGGCGCCTGTAATTTGCTGGGAACAGCTAATACCATGAACTACCTTACTGAGGCGCTTGGTATGTGCTTGCCTGGTGCAACCAGTCTGGCAGGGACAGGCAGACGGCTGGCTCTAGCCAAACAAACTGGCATGAAGATTATGGAGCTGTTTAATAAGTCAATTTTACCGCGTCAGATTGTGACCAAAGAGTCCATTGAAAATACGATTACTGTAGATTTGGCCATTGGGGGTTCAACCAACACAATTCTGCATTTAACTGCGTTGGCTAAAACCGCAGATATTGATTTTGATGTCAACTGCTTTGCTGAACTTGCTCAAAAAGTGCCTCATCTTGTGAAAATTAAACCTGCCCCCAATGGTCATTATCCTGCTGATGTTCATAATGCTGGCGGTATAACGGCATTAATGGGTCAGTTATGTAAAAATGGTTTACTGCACAAAGAGTGTTTAACCGTAACTGGTCAAACAGTTGCCGAGAATGTCAGCGATGCTAAGATAATCAACAGCAATGTTATTAGGCCAATGGATAATCCATATTCCGCCAAAGGCGGGTTGCAACTGTTGTATGGCAATCTGGCACCCGAAGGGTCGGTATGTAAGAGTGCGGCTGTTGTACCGGAAATGCACCACCATAAAGGTCCGGCCAGAATTTTCAACCAGGAAGAGCCGGCTGTGGCTGCTATCTACGGTGGACAGATTAAACCTGGTGATGTGGTTGTAGTAAGGTATGAAGGTCCAAAAGGTGGTCCCGGCATGCGGGAAATGCTCACAGCGACTGCTGCTATTGTTGGCATGGGTTTATCCAAAGAAGTGGCATTGGTGACTGATGGCCGTTTCTCTGGTGCTACAGCAGGCGCTGCTATTGGGCATGTTTCCCCGGAAGCAGCCGAAGGCGGACCGATTGCCTTGATTGAAGAAGGCGATCTGATTGAAATTGATATCACTAACGGCACCATTCATCTCCATGTTAGCGATGAAGAACTGGCTCGCCGCAAAGCGGCCTGGAAGGCTCCCAGGCAAGATCATGTAATTAAAGGCAGTTATCTTGACCGTTACTCTAAGATGGTATCGTCAGCGATGGCTGGTGCGGTATTTAAATAACATAGTAATACAAAAAAATAGGAGGTAATTACAAATGGCAAAAACTAAAATTACAATTCCTCAGATTCTTGAGACTAAGCAAAACGGTAAAAAGTTCAAAATGATCACAGTATATGATTATCCGATGGCTGGTATTGTTGACCGTTCGGCTGCTGAACTTATCCTAGTCGGTGATTCACTGGGCATGGTTATCCAGGGCAAGGACAGCACTGTGCCGGTAGAATTTGAAGAAGAACTGTATCACTTAAAGCTTGTCCGCCGGGGAGCACCTAATACCTTTGTTGTTGGCGATATGCCCTTTTTATCCTATCAGGTAAATCGCGATGAAGCCATTCGCAATGCCGGCACGCTGCTAAAAGCCGGTGCTGATTGTGTGAAAATGGAAGGCAATAGTAAAATTGCCGACACGGTAAAAGCGGTAGTGGATGCCGGCATCCCGGTTATGGGCCACATCGGCTTAACGCCGCAAACAGCCGCAATGATGGGTGGCTTTAAAGTTCAGGGAAAAAGCTCGGAAGCTGCGGAAAAATTAATGCAAGATGCCATAGCTATTGACAATGCCGGCGTTTTTGCCATGGTATTAGAATGTATGCCTGCTTCTTTGTGCAAGTTAATTACTGAGCGGGTGAAGTGTGCGACAATCAGTGTTGGCGGCGGCGGAGATTGTAACGGACATAACCTTAATGCTTATGATTTACTCGGCATTTTTGACAAGTTTGTGCCTAAATTTGTCAAACAATATGCGCAGATGGGACAACAAATGGTGGATGTTTTTGACACCTGGTGCCAGGAGATTGATAATGGCACTTTTCCGGAAGAAAAGCACTGCTTTACGATGAATGACGAGGATTTGAAACGTTTATACTAATTTAATTAGGAGTTGTGATGGATAATGGCTAAAAAAACAATTAATGATTTTAATCAAATGGTAGATAAAGGCGAAAAAATAGTTTATCTTACAGCTTATGACTATCTCACTGCCAAAATGGAAGAAAAAGCTAGCGTGGATATGATCCTGGTTGGTGATTCTCTCGGTATGGTAAGCTTAGGCTATGATACTACTTTCCCGGTAACTATGGATGACATGATTCGCCATTGCTCGGCAGTGCGCCGCGGCGCTCCTAATACCTTTATTGTTGGCGATATGCCGTATATGTCTTACCAGACTTCCAATGAGCAGGCAATTGCTAATGCCGGCCGGTTCATCAAAGAAGCCGGTGCCGATTGCATCAAACTGGAAGGTGGCGGCCCAATGATTGCTGAGCGGATTAAAGCCATCCAGCAGGCTGGTATCCTGGTTATGGGTCACATTGGCCTGACACCTCAGCTTATGGGGCAAATCGGTGGTTACAGAGCCCAGGGCCGCAGCTCGGCGGCGGCCATGAAGATTGTTAATGAGGCCAAAGCGGTTGAAGCAGCAGGTGCCTTCAGCATTTTGGTAGAGGGTATTCCTACTGCTGTCGGCAAAGCCATCACCGAAAGAGCCGGGATTCCCATTCTGGGTATTGGCGCCGGTTCCTATACTCATGGTCAATTGCTCATCTATGCTGATATGGTTGGTATGTATGATAACTTCACACCAAAGTTTGTTAAAAAATATGCCAACGTTGGTGAAGTCTTAACAAATGCCTTCAAAGAATATACCGAGGAAGTTCGTAAGGGTCAATTTCCGGTTGACAGTGAACATACTTATGGTATGAATGAAGCGGAAGTAAAAGAGTTTCTTGCTTTATTGGATAAATAATCAGCAAAAAAGAGGATAATCCTTTTAGCGGCTGTGTGAAAACTAGTGCCGAAGAAACCCGCTTAAAACGAAATGTTATAGGCGGGTTTTCAATTTGTTGATTTTAGTTTATCATAGGAATTAGAAAGAGGTGTCGAAGGTTGAGAAAATTTACATTAAAGTACGGTAAAGAAGAAATGAGTTTCTCTGTTCCTGCTAAGCAATTGCTGCACGAAATTATTGGTAAAGAATATCCGCCGATCAACGATATTCCGCAAGCTGTGCGCGAGGCACTGGCTAAACCAATTGATGCGCCACCGCTTGGCGAATTGGTACGGCCTGGTGAAAAAGTTGTTATTGCTGTTAGTGATATTACCCGTGCCTGGCAGCAGATGCCACTGGTGTTGCCTGAGATTATTGCCACTCTTAACAAAGCTGGTGTACCAGACGGTAATATTACTATTATTATTGCGGTAGGCGGTCATCGCCAAAACACGGAGCAAGAGTTTGTTCAGTTATGCGGTAAAGAAATTTATGAGCGAATTAAAGTTGTAAACCATGATGCTTTTGATGCTGATAATATGGTGTATTTTGGCAAGACCAGCCTGGGGACTGAAGTTTCTATTAATAAAATAGCCGCTGAAGCAGACAGGCTAATCCTGACAGGTGGTATTGTGTATCATTATATGGCAGGCTTTGGCGGCGGTCGCAAAAGCATTGTTCCAGGTATTAGTTCTATTAAAACCATTCGCCAGAATCACTTATGGGGACTTGGCGGAGAGGTTGGTGCCGGTTCTAATCCGCATGCTGCCTCCAGAAAGACGCAAGGCAATGAGCTGCATGAAGATATGATGGAGGTTGGCGGCTTCATTAATCCTGACTTTATCATTAATATGGTACCTACTCCTGACGGTCAATTTGGCGGTGTTTTTGCCGGTAATTGGGTTTCTGCCTGGAAGGAAGGCTGTAAACTGGTAGATCAACTTTATGGAGTACCAATCGATAATTTAGCAGATATTGTAGTTACCACAGCTGGCGGCTTTCCTAAAGATATTAATCTTTACCAAACAGGTAAGACCATGGATAACGCCTATTATGCTGTGAAAAAAGGTGGTGCGGTAGTACTTTTAAGTGAATGTGCAGACATTTACGAACCAGAGGAATTTTCCCGCTGGTTTCAGTATGATGACAAGCTGGCGATGGAAAAAGCGTTGCGCGCAGACTTTGGAATACCGGGCTGGGTAGCGCTAAAAGAAGTGGAATGCAGCAGCTATGCCACTTATATTATGGTTACGCGTCCGGAAAACGCCGAGTTTGTTAGCAAGACCGGTATGATTGCTACAACCACTATTGAGGACGCGCTTCGAATTGCCAGAGAAAAATGTGGCGAAAATAACCCCACCTATACTGTCATGCCGCAAGGCGCAAACACGTTGCCAATTTTGCGATAATTTACAGACTTTGAAGTGGCAGTTAAAGTGGTCAAGTCCCTGTTAGACTAAACTTTATAAATTGTATTGAGAAAACCACTAAAGATGTACAAGGTAAATCTTTAGTGGTTTTATTTAATTTCTGCGGTCATCACGTGTGCAATATATTCATGATGCTCATCAATAAAGTCCGGAGGTAATTGAGTGATAATTGGCAAATATATAAACATAGAAAATTTTAAAAAAGGAAAGCTTGTTAGGTTATAGAGAAAATGCAGGCTTCCCTTCCCTGGCCAGGGGCATTTCGAAAAGAGTCTTAATAATCTAATTAATCCGGAAAAGGGGGATATTATGGTAAGTGCAGTTGAAGAAAAAACAATAAGCAAGTTACGTTGGAAGTTACTTCCCTATTTGATGTTACTGTACATCATGGCTATGATTGATAGGGTAAATGTTGGTTTTGCCGCCTTGCAAATGAATGCGGACTTGGGTATAACCCCAAGCATGTTCGGATTTATTGCCGGTATCTTTTTTATCGCCTACTTCTTCTTTGAAGTACCTAGTAATGTTATTATGCATCGAGTTGGGGCGCGTATTTGGATTACCCGGATTCTTATCAGCTGGGGTTTGGTAACCGTATTTACAGGCTTTGTTCAAAACTCAACTCAATTTGGTATTTTACGTGTTTTACTTGGCGTTGCTGAAGCTGGTTTCTATCCCTGTATTATCTTATATATGACGTTCTGGTTTCCTGGCAAGTATTTTGCAGGTGCTGTTTCCGTCTTTATGTGTGGCATGGCCTTGGCAAACATTATAACAGGGCCAATTTCCACCTGGATTATGGAAAATATTGCGTGGATGGGCTTGTCAGGCTGGCGCTGGTTGTTCGTGATAGAAGGACTACCTGCCGTACTGCTGGGATTCTATAACTACTTTGCAATGATTGACCGTCCTGAACAAGCAACATTCCTTGACAAAGAGGAGAAAGAATGGCTTCTTGGCAGACTGAAAGAAGAACATGAAGCAAAAGCTGCTTTTGTACCTGCTAACAAATGGAATGTATTCAAAATGGGGAAAGTTTGGCATCTGTCCTTCTGTTATCTGTGCTATGTTATTGCCTTATATGGTTTGGGATTATGGATGCCCCAAATTATTAAGGGCTTGTCAAAAGCATTAAGTCTCACCAACATAGGTTTAATATCGACCATTCCTTACTTTTTCGCCGTAGTCGCGATGGTGCTTGTCGCCCGTAACTCGGACAAGACCGGGGAACGTAAGTTTCATGGGTCATTACCGATCAGTATAGCTTTCTTCGGCCTGATTGGTTTAACATTTACAAATGATTTATGGGTTTCTATGGCGCTTATTTGTATCAGCCAGATGGGCATTTACTGCTTTGTCGGTACCTTCTGGTGTTTCCCTAATATGTACCTGACAGAGGCGACGGCGGCAGTTGGTATTGCTATCATTAATTCGACAGCTAACCTTGGCGGGTTCATTGGACCCTATGTCGTTGGCTTCCTTAAGGAACTGAGTGGTGGATCTACCACTCTGAGCATGTATTTCCTGGCATCTTTCGCCATCATGGGCACAATATCGGTATTGGCTCTTGGTAAACCACCAGCAGAGAAAAAAATAGCAGGAAAATAGTCTTACAGTGAATAAAAGTAAACAATAAAGGGTTGCGGGGAGAGATCCTCACTACCCTTTTTTGCCATCAGAAATGCAGGATTTTTACTAGCAAATGGGTAAATATTTAAAGGTAACAAACTTGTTGAGAAAGTACGAGGTAATTATAAATGACCATTGATATTGCTAACAAAATAAAAGAAACTTTTCAAGTAAATATTGTTAGTGATCAGCAGTTTGGCTGGGGAGAACAACATTGGTTGCAATTAGAACCGGATAAATCGAAAACCCAGCCAACAGTATCTGTATCAACGGTATATCCTGGCGGTTCACAGTCACCCCATGTGCATTCCGGTTATATCGAGATTATCATTGGTCTTGATGGAACGACTACTCATTGGTGCGACGACCGGGAAATAAAACTGGAAAAGGGTAAAATCAGCTATATCAGTGAAGGAAGTAAGCATCGTATTGTGAATAATTCATTAAAGCCGATTTCTTTCCTTAGTATTGTTTATTCAACGATTCCCAAGCCGTTAAAAGAGGAGATTATTGGTAAGGATATTGAGCTTAGTGAAGTGGCCAAGCTGATTAACCTTGATTCTATTGTTGAAAAGTTTGCGCAATCAGTTCAAATGACAGTTACACTGATTGATGTAGCTGGTAATTTTCTGACAGACAAGGATAATTTACCTGAGATCTGTCAACGCTGTATCAACGAACAGTGCGGAAACTGTATTTTAAACACAACAACTGTAACGCCGCCTTATTTGGAACAGAAGATTTTCCATTGTAAATATGGTGTTACAGCAATCCAAAGCCCCTTTATAATTAATAACAGGGTATTAGGATATCTTGGCTGTGGTTATGGGAGATTGTCAACAAACATAACCCAGGTTGAGCCAGTTTCCAACAAATTTGCTGCCGACAATGCCCAGGAAGTCTATTTCAAACTGAACTTTATTCACCGCAATCATCTTAATTCGGTTGCTGAAACTTTATCATTAGTGAGTGCTTCGCTTGTACAATTAATGGTTAACTCCATGAAGGAAAAGGAACTGAGTGACTACCGGATCAATTTATCCCAGGAACGGGAGAAGCAGGCGTTGCTGCATCATTCCCTAAGCCAGGCGCGGCTCAAGTTTTTAGAATCACAAGTCAATCCGCATTTTCTTTTTAATACACTAAATACGATTGCTCAACAGGCTGAAATGGATGGCGCCGGCACGTTGGCGTCGTTAACGTACTCCCTCTCAAATCTGCTCCGATTAAGTCTGGGTAAAGCTGATTCACTAGTTACAATCGCAGAAGAATTAAGCTATATCAAAGATTACTTGTTTATTCAACAGACTAGATTTCCAGATAAATTTACAGTTGCTATTGACATAGATCCTACTATTTTAGAGATAAAAATCCCCTTCATGACGATCATGGTGCTAATAGAAAATTCTATATTGCATGGATTTAAAAATGTTTGCCAAGAGGGACAACTTTTGGTGCATGGGTATAAGCAAGGAAACTATGGGGTTATTGAGGTTCAAGACAATGGCTGCGGGATACCTGACGCCATTGTTGCGGCAGTTCGGGAACTGCCTAATGTTGATTATGATCCGCCAAGTCTGAAAGGTATTGGGCTCAAAAACATTTTCTTGCGGTTAAAACATTATTATGAAGACAAATTTGAATTTACGATCAATAAATCATCAGCAGGAGGAACTTTGGCCCGGATTGTTTTGCCGTTATAGGTTGTCTTCAACGCGAAGCGAGAGGGAGGAAAGCAAATGTACAAAATGATTATTGCCGATGACGAGCCTGCGGTGCGCCAATACCTGCGGTATATTGTTAAACAGTACAATTTGCCTTTTCAAATCTGCGGTGAGGCAGAGGATGGAGAACAGGCTGTGCGGTTGGCAGAATTATATCAGCCGGAGTTTATCATACTTGATATTAATATGCCGCTGATGAATGGTCTTGAAGCAGCCAGGATTATCAGGGAAAGGCACAAAGAGACAATTATTTATATTCTAACTGCCTATAGTCAATTTGAATATGCGCAGCAGGCGGTGCAAACTCATGTTGCCGACTATCTGCTAAAGCCTATTAAACCGGCTCAATTGGCTGACACGCTCCGCCAGGGTATCGCCAGCGCACTAAGTCAACGAATTTCGAAGCAACGGCTCCAACGGTTGGAACAGCAAATTGCCAAAGACAAACCAGTAGTGACACAACAGCGGTTGTTTGAATTGTTGAAATCAGACAGTGATAATTCCGGTACTCTGAAATTACTGCAATCCATCGCGAAAAAAGAAGATTTCAGTCCGGCTGCCGTCCTTTCTGTTTCGTATTGGCATAATTCGGACAGGCTCCAGAGTATTGGGATGGAAGAACGGCTGCTGCACGAAAGTATGGCTCGTTTTGGGGAACATGTCATAGTAACCTCATTTAGTGATGAAGTAGTGATGATTTTTGATCGTTGGGATTATGATGTACGCTGTGTATTGCAGACTCAATTGGAAGAGTGGGAACGCAAATATGCGATTACGATTTGTGCCGGCCTCAGTTTGGTGGCTAGACCCTCACAAATTGGCAGGGACTATAAAAATGCCAGGAAGAAACGGGAAGCCGGTTTATTTTGGCATCAGCAGGGTCTGCTGGTTATAGACGGTGCCGTAGACGGGCCGCAAGAAATAGAGTGTGAAGACGTTCAAAAACAACTCCGGGAGTGTTTATTGGAACGTAAATCAGATAAAGCCAAAGCAATTTTCCATCAGTTTTTGAGTGAAGCAAAGCAACGTGTTTGTCAGCCGGAATATGTGCATGCCGCAATTATAAAAATTGCCAATAATCTTATTGAAAAGTATGCTGAGTACATTATTTCGGACAATGATGCGATTTTGATTCGGAAAAATTTCATCAGTCAAGTGAATCAGACAGTTTCCGTATGCGATTTGGAACAATGTTTGTGTAACTTGATTGACACATTGGAGAGTAATGTTGGTTCTTTAGAACAAAACCAGGCTGAGCAGGCGGTAAAATGGGCGATTGAGTATATAAACAGTAATTATCATAAAGAGCTTACACTGGAACAATTGGCCGAAAAATTATTTATAAGTACAGGCTATTTCTGTCGTATTTTCAAGAAACATGCCGGCGAAGGCTATGCGACCTATTTGACCAATATTCGCTTGAAAAAAGCAAAAGAAATATTGCTGACAGGTAACTACACTGTTAATGAGGTTGCACGTATGGTAGGATTTCGTGATGCCAGCTATTTTAGCAGTGTTTTTAAAAAGCACTACCACCAATCGCCCAGTAATCTTGCTGCATCTATACGAGTGGGCTCCTGATGCAGGTAGATATATTGGAATTTTAACTACAACGGAGGGAATAGATATGTTTAGAGGAATATTATCACCAATTATTACTGTTCTTGATGAGCAAGGAAGACTGGACTTTAAGGGAAACGAGTTCCACATTAACAGGCTAATTGACAATGGTATTAACGGAATTCTTTTTCTGGGGAGTATTGGCGAGTTTTTTGCTCTTTCGATGGAAGAAAAAAAGGCTTTTATCACCTTTGCCGTAAAAACAGTAAACAAGCGGGTACCTGTGCTTATTGGGACAGGCGGTACGGTGCAAGAGGAAGTTATTGAACTTACCCGGTTTGCAGAGCAGGCAGGGGCCGACGCGGCGGTAGTTATTTCCCCTTATTATTTCAAACTGGGGCCCGATACTATCTACCGTTATTATGCTAATCTTGCCCGGAGCACTTCGCTGCCGATTATGCTATATAATTTCCCTGACAGGACAGCTTCAGACCTTACGCCGGAGCTTGTTCTTCGACTGGTCAAAGAGTTCGACAATATTGTTGGCATCAAAGATACCGTAGATAACATCAGCCATACGAGAAAGGTGATCCAGCTTGTTAAGGATGAACGTCCGGATTTTAGTGTTTTATCAGGCTTTGATGAATATCTGATACCTAACCTAATGGCAGGAGGCGATGGTGTTTTATGTGGTTTAACCAATATCGTTCCCCAGGTGTTTGCCGGTCTTATGAACGCCTATGCTGCCAAGGATTTGGACAAGGTTGCAGCAGCACAAGCTAAGATTTCCTTGTTAATGAACCTATATGATGTGTCTCAACCTTTTATCGCTGGCATTAAAGGTGCTGTGGCCGCGGTGGGAGTGCCGATAGTTCCTGCGGTAAAAGAACCAGCAACTGAATTGACAACTACGCAATTGCAGACCATTCAGGATTTGCTGAAAAAAGCAGCAGTTATCCGGAATTAGTCTAAAAATATTTTTTATGGCAATAACCTGGAGAGCAGGAATAATGCTGGTGAACAGCGAATATGCAAAATAATCACAAACAGTAGTTGATAATGCCGAACGGAGGTGGGCCTACTGGCTGGCAAAGTAGAAGGCGATAGAACCATTCAATCGCTATTTCGCGCACTTAAGATCGTAGAGTATGTAGCAGAGCATGGGAATCTCGCTGGTCTAATGGAAATAAGCAAAGGGCTTGACATAAACAAAAGTACGGTCCATGGTCTTATTGCTACTTTGGAGAAATGCGGCTATATGCGTCAGGACCCCAAGACCGGAAAATATTCTCTTGGGATAAAGGTTTTCGAGTTGGGACAGGCTTATATTGCTAATCTTGATTTGCGCCAAATTGCGTTGCCGTATCTAAAGGAACTATCACTTACTTATCAGGAAACAACGCATTTGGCGATACTTTCTGGTGAAGATGTTGTTTATATAGAAAAAGTGGATGGTTTGCGCTCTGTTGGCATACGCTCGCAAGTCGGAGGGCGCAACCCGGCCTATTGTACAGGCGTCGGGAAGGTGCTGCTGTCCGGGTTAGATAAACAGCAAATCGAAAATTTGTATTATGACAAAGTATTGCAAGAGTACACGAGTAATACAGTGAAAAATTTGCCGGAACTGATTAGTCAGATACAGCAGGTACGCAAGCAGGGATATGCTTTTGATAGTGAGGAATTTGAACAAGACCTGCAATGCGTTGCCGCGCCGATAAAGGATAGTTCTGGCACAATTATCGCCGCAATTAGTCTTTCGGGACCGGCTAGCAGGCTGCTGGCTTCGCAAATGGATCAGATTGCCATTGAAGTAGTAAGAACTGCCAAAAAGATTTCCCTTCAATTGGGATTTAGGGACTAACCAAAGGGGGCTTGGAGGCAGGTTTTTTTTAAGTGAAAATGAGAACAGTGTTTGGTAATGTCGAACTAATATAGTAGTGTCACAAGAGAAGGGATGATTGATTTGGAGCAAAAGAAATTGCGGGCAGCCATTATTGGTCCCGGTAATATTGGAATTGACCTAATGATGAAGATTCGGCGCAGCGAAAATTTGGAACTGGTGATGATGGCAGGTGTTGTTGCTGCATCGGAAGGGTTGAGAATGGCAAAGGAATTTGGTATTGCCACAAGTGCCGAAAGCATTGACGGTGTGTTGGCGTATCATGCTACCAACAAGATCGATTTTGTTTTTGATGCTACCGGTGCCAGACCGCATACCATGCATGCGCCGTTATTAAAAGAAGCAGGGATTTTTGCGATTGATCTAACTCCGGCTGCCTTCGGTCCCTATATGGTGCCGGCAGTGAATATGGAGCAGCATATCAATGAATGCAACGTCAATATGGTCACCTGCGGTGGACAGGCAACTGTGCCGATTGTCTATGCGATTAACCGGGTAGCAGCGGTCGAATATGCGGAAATTGTTGCCACACTTAGCAGTCTGAGTGCCGGTCCGGGGACCAGGCAGAACATTGACGAATTTACTCAGACTACCCGCGATGCATTGGTGAAGGTTGGCGGGGCAAAAAAAGCTAAGGCAATTATTATTCTCAATCCGGCCGAGCCGCCGATCATGATGCGCAATACGATCTACACCAAGTGTGATACCAGTAAAATCGCAAGCATTGTCGATTCTGTGCAGGCAATGGTAGCAGACTTGAGGCAGTATGTACCAGGCTATCATTTGAAAGTGCAGCCATATGCAGACGGTGACCGCGTGGTTACTATGGTGGAAGTTGAAGGTAGGGGAGATTACCTGCCCAAGTACTCTGGCAATCTTGATATTATTACGTCCGCTGCCGTAGCTGTTGCGGAACATTACGCAAAACTGAAGTCCGGGGAGGTAACAAAATGAAATCAATTCGAATTTTCGATACAACACTGCGCGACGGAATGCACGCCGTTAGTCACCAAATGACGCCGGAACAAATGGCAACTATTGCTGCCCGGCTGGATGCGGCCGGTGTAGATACCATTGAGGTGGGTCATGGCGACGGTGTCGGTGGATCATCTATGCAGTACGGTTTTGCCAGAGCTACAGACGAAGAGTATTTTAAAGCGGTTGCTAAAGTTTTAAAGAAAACGAAGTTTGCTGTTTTACTAATTCCGGGGATTGGCACAGTAGAAGACTTGGAGGTTGCTATGGAATACGGGTTGAACACCGTACGGGTAGCTACCCATGTCACTGAAGCCGATACCGGTGAACAGCACATTAAATTTGCCAAACAAAATGGACTGGAAACCATCGGATTTCTGATGATGTCACATATGGCGACACCGGAAAAAGTGGTGGAACAAGCCAAAAAATTTGAAAGCTACGGCGCAGACCGGATCAATATAACCGATTCAGCGGGAGCAATGCTGCCGGTCGAAATCAAAATCAGGATTGAGAGCGTATTGGAGGCGGTATCTGTTCCGGTGGGTTTTCATGCCCATAATAATTTGGGCCTGGCAATCGGCAATACGTTGGCGGCGCTTGAGGCCGGTGCAACGTCGGTAGATGGTACTATACGCGGACTGGGTGCCGGGGCCGGCAATGCTCAATTGGAAGTGTTGACTGCCGCGATGAGCAAAGCCGGTTATGAGACCGGGGTTGATTTTTATAAACTAATGGATCTGGGAAAAGATATTATTGACAATATAATGGACCGTCCCCAGATTATCAGCAATGATGCTTTGGCCATTGGCTATGCTGGTGCTTACGGCAGTTTTATGCTCCATAGCCGGCGGGCAGCTGAAAAATTTGGGGTAGATGCACGTGATATCTTACTGGAACTCGGACGCCGGAAAACGGTAGGCGGACAAGAGGATCTGATTATTGACGTAGCCATCGAATTGGCTAAGAAAAAAGCCGCTTTATAATTTCGGTGAATAAAGGGAGGAATAGCTGGTATGGGAAATAGAAGTAATGATATTTTAAACAAACCTGATTGGTGTTTCAACCGGAGCGTATTTAAGTCAGTAGGGTTTTCTGATGATGATTTAAAACGTCCTGTTATTGGTATTGCCAACTCCTGGAATGAACTGGTTCCCGGTCATGCCAACCTGCGTCAGGTTGCTGAACATGTGCGCAAAGGTATCTATCGGGCTGGCGGGACAGTTGCTGAATTTGGCGTTATTGGTGCTTGTGATGGTACTGCCCAGGGGCATGCGGGCATGCACTATATTTTGCCGTCGCGCGACTTAATTGCTAATGATGTTGAGGTAATGGTGGAGGCTCACCGGTTAGATGGTATTGTTTTGCTGGGTTCCTGTGATAAGATTGTCCCCGGAATGTTAATGGCGGCGGCCAGACTTAAAATTCCGGCGATTTTCCTGGCTGGCGGGCCGATGCTTGGCGGCGTAACATTTGATAACCGGAAATCTGATTTAACAACAATGTCAGAGGCCTTGGGTATGCTAAAAAGTGACAAAATCAGCGGCGAGAGCTATGAGCAGTTAGAGGAACTATGTGGTCCGACCTGCGGTTCTTGCGCTTTTTATGGTACAGCTAACACCATGTGCTGCATGGCAGAAGCGCTGGGAATGTCTCTGCCGGGAGCGGCGCTTGTGCCTGCTGTTTATGCCGATAGGCTAAGGCTGGCGGAAAATACGGGTAAGGCCATAGTATCATTAGTAACTAGCCAAGTCACGGCTGACAAAGTCATTACCTATCAGTCACTGGAGAACGCGATCCGGGTATTGATGGCTACCGGCGGCTCGACAAATGCCGTTTTACACCTGTCGGCGATTGCGGCAGAACTGGGGATTGAGGCTGAGACTATGATGGCTGCCTATGACCGGCTCAGTCAGTCGACACCGCAGATTGCTAAGGTAAATCCGGCTTCGCAATACGATATGGAAGACTTTCATCAGGCGGGAGGAATCCCGAAGGTGATGCAAGAGATTCAGCAATTGCTTAATAAGGACAGCATTACAGTAACCGGTAAAACGGTAGAACAAAACCTGGCAGACTACAAATTTAAATATCCCTTTAATCATAACGTAATCAGTACCCTGGATAAACCTTTCGGTACGCAAAAGGGGTTAGCTATCTTGAGGGGTAATCTTGCGCCTGATACAGCGGTGACCAAGCCGGCGGCAATTGACCCGGCTATGCATGTGTTTACAGGCAGCGCTAAGGTGTTTGACAGTGAAGAAACCGCTGAAGCGGCAATATTAAATGGCGGTATTACAGCCGGTGATGTTGTCGTAATTCGCTATGAGGGGCCGAAAGGCGGACCTGGTATGCGGGAAATGTATAAAGCAATGAAGTATCTTTATGGTATGGGATTAGCCAAAAAGACGGCATTAATTACCGACGGACGTTTTTCAGGCACAAATAATGGTTGTTTTGTTGGCCATATCTCGCCGGAAGCGGCTGAGGGCGGACCGTTAGCTGCTGTAGAAAATGGTGATAAGATTACCATTGACATTACTAAGGGACTGTTGCAGTTGCATCTTTCGGATGAAGAAATTAGTGCAAGACTGGAAAAATGGCAACGACCTGAACCAAAATTTACCCGCGGCTATTTGGGGATCTATTCCAAACTGGCAAGTTCGGCGGCAAAGGGTGCTGTAATTAAGCTCTAAGCAAAAAATGACTGCCAGAGATTATTCCGGGTACCGCGCACGATGGGGAGGATTAACCTTGCAGACAAATAAAATTGCACTTATTGCTCCTAATAAGGATTTCACCTTGCGGGCTCTGGATTTATTTAGTGAATGGGGAGAAAAGATCCATGTGGCAGTGGCCTCACGGGAAGATAGTATTGTCATCGCGCAGCAGCTCAGCGAACGAGGGGCAGATGCACTTATTTGTTATGCGTCTTTTAATGAGACAATAAAAACAACAGTTAACATCCCCACTGTTTCCCTGCGGCCAAGTATGTTGGACATTTTGCGGAGTTTGCAAGGGGTCAAGGAATGGTTGGAAAAAAACAGGGAATGGGCCGGCGCTCAGCAGACGGTAGGGATAATCGGCGATGCCATTATTGCTGAGGCCACAGTTGTGGCTGACATCCTGGGAATTAAGACTACGGTTTTGTCTGATAGTCAGGCCGGAGAACTAGCAGAGCTTGCAGTTGTTGTCAGGGAAGTTGCGGATATAGCAAACAGTCAGGGCAGTGAACCAACATCTACTATAAATGACATTCCTTGTTTTTCGATAACCGTAGGCCATGAAACTGTGTTTAAGTCGGTACGTCAGGCGCGCGAGCTGGTTTTGGCTGGGCGTGTAGACAGGGTAAAGCTGGAACAGTTTAAGGCCGTTATGGAGTTTACCGGGGAAGGAATTGTTGCTGTTGACAGCCAGCGGCGGATTGCCTACATCAATCATACGGCAGAAAAATTATTGAATAAGAGTAAGGCGCAGGTTATTGGCAGTCTTGCCGCCACTATTTTTCCGGATGTAAATCTTGATGATACCTTGCGGTATGGACAAACGAGGGTTGCAGAAGTGAATGATGGCGACCAGGGATTTACCTGCCGGATTGTACCCATGCTTATCAGTGGACAAACCGTAGGTGCTGTTTTAACGATTGCCGAAGCGCCGTTTGCTGCTAAGGACAAAGATAAGGCGAGCAGGGCCCTTGCTGAAAGCGGCTATAAAGCTACCTATAATTTTGAGAATTTTATCACTGCGAACACCTTCATGAAGGAGACCCTGGAGGCGGCTAAAAGCTATGCATGTGTTGACTCAACAATTCTAATTAACGGTGATACTGGTACAGGCAAGGAAATTATTGCGCAAAGTATTCATAACTATAGCCAGCGCTGCCGGGGTCCCTTTGTTGCGGTTAACTGTGCCGCTTTGCCGGAAAGCCTGCTGGAAAGTGAGCTTTTTGGTTATGAGAGCGGAGCTTTCACTGGTGCTCGTAAAAACGGCAAGAAAGGCCTGTTTGAACAAGCCGATAAGGGGACGATTTTTCTTGATGAAATAGGCGAGGTCTCCTTAGGTATGCAGGCCAGATTACTGCGAGTGCTGCAGCAGCGTGAGATTATGCGGGTGGGCGGGGATAAAGTAATCCCTGTAGATGTGGGCATTATAGCGGCAACGCATAGAAATTTGCCTGACCTAATAGAAAAAGGAGTATTCCGCAGAGATCTTTATTATCGCTTAAGTATTTTACAGCTAAGGCTATTGCCGCTGTCGGCCAGACCGGAAGATATACCTTTATTGGTTGAAAATATTGCGAAAAAACTTTCAGCCAAGCTATTTAAACAGTCCTTGCAGTTTAGCGCTGGGGCTATAGATGTTCTGAGGCGTTATCAATGGCCGGGAAATGTAAGAGAATTGGCGGGTGTTATTGAGCGACTAATAATTCTAAAAAAAGATACCAATGTGACTAGCGATGATGTAAAAAAAGTTTTAGATGTCAGTGGCTGCCAGGCTGATGGCGTTAGAACGGTGCCTAACGGAACAATGGAAGAAATAGAATATGCCATAATAATGCAGGTTTTGAAAGAAACAGGCAGTCATGAGAAAGCAGCCAAAATTTTGGGGATTAGTACGACGACTATTTGGCGAAAAATAAAGCTATTTCAAAATGAAAGAAATGATTTCAATTTGCAACAAATCCAATAAAGCTCATTAAAGCTTAACTATTAAGCCAGGAATATAGTATTAACTATATTTCTGGCTTTCATTTTGTAATGTTATACTATTGGTATAAATTCAAATTAGTAGTGCTATTTCGACAATAACCTTGATATTGCTATGTTTTTGCGAAAATATAATCGCAACGGAAACTTGGCATGGAAAATGCATATACTAATAGGTAGAAATGAGGATGGAGATAGATAATGGAGCAGCTAGCGATTATTGCAGATAACCTGACTGGTGCAAATGATGCGGGAGTACAATTTCGGAAATTTGGTTTTGGTACTCAAGTTGTACTCAACCACACAGAACTAACAAACTACTGTACGGGAATTGATGTGATTTCAATTAATACTAACTCACGCAAGCTCTCGGCAGAGGTTGCCTATGACCGTGTCTATCAGGTCGGGTCTGCGCTTATTAAACTTGGTTTTCGACGCTTTTATAAAAAAATTGACTCTACCCTGCGGGGAAATATTGCTGAAGAAATAAACGCAACGATGAAATCGCTGGCGCTTACTCTCGCGATTATTGTTCCGTCCTATCCTGCTCATGGCCGAATTGTCGAAAATGGCTATTTGCAGATTGTACAGGGTTGGGGTGATAACAGCAGTTCGCTGCCTATCTGCTATGTTCCCTCAATAATAAAGCCTGCAGTTAAAATTCCTGTAGCGGTCTTACCATTGGCAGACGTACGGCAGGGTGAGAAAAAGCTTCGGCAAAAATTTACTGAGCTCTACACCGCAGGCATCAGCTTAATTGCGGTTGACGCAGTAACAGATGAGGATTTGCATACTATTGCTATTGCTATCAGTAAACTTGATATTCCTTGCCTCCCTGTCGGGTCTGCCGGGTTAGCAAGCAAATTACCGATTGCCTGGAAGGTGACTCAGCAAGCGCATTTAGGATTGCGGCAAGGTACTATGGTTGTCGCAGGAACCTTGAATCATGTTACTGCTGAGCAAATAATCAGTGTTTTAGATTATCCTAATACCGAGTTAATTGAGATTCAATCAAATGCAATTTATGATGGCAGGGTAGTGGAAGAATTGCAACAGGTGATAGCCAGGGTGGAGACAGCGTTAGATGACAGCAGGATTCCAGTAGTTGTAACTGATACGCTGCTTAAAAATCGTAATGACGCCGGAGCGCTAAGTTTGTCAATACAAGTGCAAAAGTATGGTCAGGCAGTAACCAATTTTCTGGCGGAGATCACCCAAAAAATTGTTAGGAAGCATGGGTTGCGCAATCTCGTTATCGCCGGTGATGGTACGACTACAAGTATTTGTCATACCTTGGGGATTGGACTCATTGATCTCGAACGGGAAATATTGCCTGGCATACCGGTTGGCAAAGTAGTTGGCAGCAGTTGTGATGGTGTGCACTTGGTTACAAAGGCCGGCGGTTTCGGCAAACGAAATTCACTCCGCAAAGTATTGGAATTATTATAGTAAAAAATTAAGGAGGTTGATTATATGAGTTGTGGTTGTAGTCGGAGTCAAAACTTACGAAAAGTCAATTATCAGGGAGATGGCCTGAGATCAGGAATGCAGTGGGAGGATGCAGATCTGGGAAAGCTTCAGATTTTGATTGATACCGTGCATGGTGACAGCCATCCTGGCAGCAGTCACTTAGGTGGACTTGCCGACGAAGCTAAAATAGGTGTTTATGAATCACAGGGAAAACCGGCCGTGTATGCAGTTACCGATATCTGTGATGGTATTGCCATGGCGCATGATGGAATGAATTATTCCCTGGCCAGCCGTGAAATCATGTCATTTATGTTTGAAATACATGCCTTGGCGTCACCCTTCGACGGCAGTATTTTCATGGCCTCTTGTGATAAATCAGTACCGGCGCAACTGATGACTATGATGCGTCTGGATATGGCTACTATCCATGTTACCGGCGGTTCCATGCTCAGCGGCCCTAATTTCATGTCTTCCGAAATTCTCTATGGAGCAGGCGATAAGTATGCTAAGGGCGAGATGACAGAGCAGGAATTAATGTATTATTCCCGTAACTGTTGTCCCAGCGCCGGTGCTTGTCAGTTTATTGGCACAGCAAGTACTATGCAATGTATGTCAGAAGCACTGGGCTTAGCCTTACCGGGCAATGCGCTGGCTGCTGCGTACACTACCCATCTGACCCGCTTTGCCCGTAGAGCCGGACGGCAAATTATTCAAAATGTAAAAGATTCATTGATTCCCCGTAAATTTATCAGCAAAAAGAACTTCATGAATGCCTTGATGGTTCATGCGGCGCTGGGCGGCTCAACCAATGCAATGCTGCATCTGCCGGCAATTGCCCGCGAAGTGGGAATTGCTATTGAGCAACAGGAGTTTGATGCTATTAACCGTGAGGTTCCGGTGCTTGTCAGCCTTAAAACAGGTGGGCAATGGCCGACAGACCTGTTCTGGTATGCAGGCGGCGTACCGGCATTGATGCGCGAACTGAAAGATATGCTGTACCTTGATGCCATGACGGTTACCGGCAAAACGGTTGGTCAAAACTTGGACGACCTGGAAGCTGTTGGTTGGTTTAATGAAGTAAACAGCTATTTAGCCAACTATAAAGTACAGGCCGGCGATATTGTAAAAACCCGCAAAAACCCTGTCAAGCCACAAGGTAATATCAAAGTCCTCAAAGGCAATTTGGCACCAGAAGGGGCAGTCATTAAGTTATCTGGTGTTGATGAGGCTATCCACAACTTTACTGGTACCGCGAGGGTATTTGATTCTGAAGAAGAGGCTGTCGCTGAGCTGCTGGATGGAAAAATTGGTCCCAAAACAGCGATATTCATCCGGTTTGAAGGCCCTAAAGGTTCTGGTATGCCTGAAATGCTGCGGACAACAGAAGCATTGTGGAATATGCCGGAACTGTCAAATAGTGTAGCCTTGTTCACTGACGGACGTTTTTCCGGCGCCACCAGAGGCCCGGCGGTAGGTCACATTGCTCCTGAAGCAGTGGAAGGCGGTCCCATTGCTTATCTGGAAGATGGCGATCTGATTAAGATGGATGTTGCCGCCCGCAAGCTGGATATTGTCGGTATTAAAGGCGAACCTGCTACTCCCGAAGAGGTAGCGGCAGTGTTGGCAGAACGTAAAAAGACGAAGGTATTCCCGGTGAAAGAAACAACACCATTACTAAGAATGTACAAGAAGCTAGCTCGTACCTGTACGGAAGGCGCAGGATTAGATATTTAAGGTGGTATTTGCTTTCTCCGATGACTAAGTCCGACTAAACTTCAACTGGGGTCCAACCCCCACCTGAAGCAAAGTCTAACTTTATAGAAAATTTATAGAAAAAAATGAAAAGAGGCGGTAGTATGGCGAAGAAAACAATTAATGATTTTGCTCAAATGGTGGAAAATGGTGAGAAGATCGTATATCTTACGGCTTATGACTATCTAACAGCCAAAATGGAAGAAAAAGCTGGCGTAGATATGATCCTGGTTGGTGATTCTCTCGGTATGGTAAGCTTAGGTTATGATACTACTTTTCCGGTAACTATGGATGACATGATTCGCCATTGCTCGGCTGTCCGCCGCGGCGCTCCTAATACCTTTATTGTTGGCGATATGCCATATATGTCTTACCAGACTTCCAATGAGCAAGCTATTGCTAATGCCGGTCGGTTCATAAAAGAAGCCGGTGCCGATTGCATCAAACTGGAAGGCGGCGGCCCGATGATTGCTGAGCGGATTAAAGCCATCCAGCAGGCTGGTATCCTGGTTATGGGTCACATCGGCCTGACACCTCAGCTTATGGGGCAAATCGGTGGTTACAGAGCCCAGGGTCGCAGCTCGGCGGCGGCCATGAAGATTGTCAATGAGGCCAAAGCAGTTGAAGCAGCAGGTGCCTTCAGCATTCTGGTAGAGGGCATTCCTACTGCTGTCGGCAAAGCCATTACTGAAAGAGCCGGGATTCCCATCCTGGGTATTGGCGCCGGTTCTTATACTCACGGTCAACTGCTGATTTATGCGGACATGGTTGGTATGTATGATAACTTTACACCAAAATTTGTTAAAAAGTATGCCAACGTCGGTGAAGTTCTGATAAATGCATTTAAAGAATATACGACAGAAGTCAGAAAGGGTCAATTTCCGATCGATGATGAACATACCTATAAGATGAGTGAGGCAGAAGTCAAAGAATTTTTAGCAGCATTGGATAAATAATAACTAAAACAAAGGAGGCTATTATGGGAACTGCAACAGTTAATGAGGAAAAAGTAATAAGTAAACTACGCTGGAAATTGTTGCCCTATCTGATGTTATTGTATATCGTAGCTATGATTGACCGGGTAAATATTGGTTTTGCTGCATTGCAAATGAACCAGGAATTGGGTATAACCCCAAGTATGTTTGGGTTTATTGCCGGCATCTTCTTTATCGCCTATTTCTTTTTCGAAGTACCTAGTAATGTAATTATGCACAGAGTCGGGGCCCGTATCTGGATTACCCGGATTCTTATCAGTTGGGGTTTGGTAACTGTATTTACCGGATTTATTAACACTTCAACCCAGTTTGGTATTCTGCGAGTTTTACTAGGTGTTGCCGAAGCTGGTTTCTATCCTTGTATCATTTTATATCTGACCTTCTGGTTTCCAGGTAAGTATTTTGCGAGTGCTGTATCCATCTTTATGTGCGGTATGGCATTGGCCAACATTATAACCGGCCCGATCTCCACCTGGATTATGGATAATATTCAATGGATGGGTTATGCTGGCTGGCGCTGGTTGTTCGTATTAGAAGGAGCACCTGCAGTACTGCTTGGATTTATCACCTATTTTACGATGGTTGACCGTCCAGAGCAAGCGACCTTCCTGGACAAAAATGAGAAACAATGGCTTATTGCCGAACTGAAAAAAGAGCATGAAGCCAAATTATCGCAAGTTCCAGCTAATAAATGGGATGTATTCAAAATGCCGAAAGTTTGGCATCTGTCCTTCTGCTATCTGTGCTACGTTATTGCCTTATACGGTTTGGGGTTATGGATGCCGCAGATCATCAAGGCTTTATCAAAAGCAATGAGTAACACCAACATTGGTCTTTTGTCCACCATTCCTTATATGTGCGGTGTAGTTGCAATGGTGTTTGTCGCCCGCCACTCGGACAAGACCGGGGAACGCCGGTATCATGGAGCATTGCCGATTTCGCTGGCCTTTTTTGGACTGATTGGCTTGACGATGACTACTGATTTGTATGTATCAATGGCGCTTCTTTGTGTAAGTACAGCAGCAATCTACTGCTTTGTTGGTACCTTCTGGGTCTTCCCGAATATGTATCTGACAGAAGCAACTGCAGCAGTTGGTATTGCTATTGTCAACTCGACAGGTAATCTTGGCGGTTTTTTTGGACCGTATGTTGTAGGTTTTCTCAAGGAAATGAGCGGTGGTTCTACGACCTTCAGCATGTACTTCCTGGCAGCCTTTGCTCTGATGGGGACGATCTCAGTACTAGCTCTTGGCAAGGGAAAAGCGGCAGCGAGTACGAAAACACAGCATTGAATAACGAAGTAGTTAATTAAAGGAATAAAAGGCAAAAGAGCTGCGGGGGGAACCTCACAGCCTTTTGTCTATCTATTTCGCCGTAAAGAATTTTGCAGGCACAGGCGGGTGGTGTATGTTGGTAACGCATTATCCGCCTGCAACTATGTAGATACTATTAGGAGGTACAAAATGGATTTACAGTTGACCGAAAAAGTAGTAGTTATTACTGGTGGTGCAGCAGGTATTGGCTCGGCTTGCGCAGCAGCCTTTCTCCAAGAGGGGTGCAGGGTGGCAGTATGTGGCCGCAGCCTTGAGAAGCTTGCTGCCTTCAAAGCCGATATGGCGGCAGCAGGATATGAACTTTTTGTTTATGTGGCTGATGTTGCTAAACCGCAGGAACTTGAGGGATTTGCCCAACAAGTGTATGATAAGTATGGAAGAATTGATGTTTGGGTGAACAATGCCGGAGTTTCTCATAAAGCAAAACTCCTGGAAATGTCCGCAACTGACTGGGACAATGTCCTGGATATCAATGTAAAGTCGGTATTTTTGGGGGCCCAAATAGCGGCCCGGTATATGCGGCAAGGCGAGGGCGGTGTTATCTTAAACGCATCTTCTTATGCCGCAGTTATTCCGTCAGCCGGTGGCGGGGCTTACGCTGCGTCTAAGGCAGCAGTTTCCAGTTTGACGCGGACGCTGGCTGCTGAACTCGCACCTTATAACATTCGCGTGAATGGCTATATTCCTGGTGTTATTGCTACCCAGATGAATGCCAGGCGTCTTGCCGAACAACCTGAGGCAACCTTAGGGCAGATTGCGCTTAACCGGGCTGGGGATGCCCAGGAAGTGGCGGCAGGAATCGTCTTTCTCGCATCCGGGGCTGCCGGTTATATTACGGGAATTGATTTGGAAATAAGCGGCGGAAAATTCGCTGTTCAGATTCCTGGTGAGCCCTGGAAATGGTAAATAGATCAAAAAACTCGCTATAAAAGTCAAAAAAATTGAAAGGGCTATGATAATTTTGTGTATAATGTATAGGTATGCAAATAATAGTTATGGAATGTGTGCTGCATAATGTCATTCAGAAAAGGTATAGATTTAGTGAGGTGACTATATTATGAATATCATTGTTTGTATTAAGCAAGTTCCGGGAACATCGGAAGTGGAAGTAGATCAAGAGACCGGGGTGTTAAAAAGAGAAGGCATTGACTCGAAGATGAACCCCTATGATCTGTATGCTATTGAGACCGCGATTAAGATGAAAGAAGAAAAAGGTGCCAAAATTAGTGTTGTAAGCATGGGTCCGCCTCAGGCCGCCGAGATTATCCGGGAAGCCTATATGATGGGTGCCGACGAAGGCGCACTGATTTCGGACAGGGTGTTTGGCGGCGCTGATGTATTGGCGACTTCCTACACTATTTCACAAGGAATACAAAAATTTGGTCAGTATGACCTCATTATTTGTGGCAAGCAGACAACAGATGGGGATACGGCCCAGGTAGGTCCGGAACTGGCAGAGTTTCTTGGAATACCTCATGTTACCAATGTAAAGAAGATTGTAGAAGTGAAAGAACACTCCATTATCGTGGACATGGACATGCCCCATGCTGTTCAAACAGTAGAAGTTAACTATCCCTGTCTTATTACTGTGGAAAAAGATATAAACCAGCCTCGCCTGCCTTCATTTAAACGGAAACTGGCGACAAAGAACCAAACAATACCGATGTATAGTTTTAAGGACTTTACCGATCAGAATGAAAATAATTATGGCATCAACGGTTCACCGACCCGGGTTATAAGGATATTTGCCCCTGAAGCCAACAATGACCGTGAAATGTGGAAAGATGCTCCCGACGTATTAGTCGACCGTTTGACCAATAAATTAAAAGAGTTAAAGTACGTGTAAAGGAACGTGTAAAGGAGGAA
Organism: Sporomusa sp. 246TCP1; assembly: GCF_057319775.1. Classification (NCBI taxonomy): domain Bacteria; kingdom Bacillati; phylum Bacillota; class Negativicutes; order Selenomonadales; family Sporomusaceae; genus Sporomusa; species Sporomusa sp. 246TCP1. The sequence goes on from NZ_CM170492.1 coordinate 5,829,261, forward strand.
GCAACATTGGCAAAAATAGTTATAGACCAAGATAAAATTACTAATCCGGAAGCAATACTTGAACTCTGTCCCTTTGGCGCGCTGGAGTGGGATAACCAGTATTTGAGTATCAATGCTGCTTGCAAAATGTGTAAGCTGTGTGTAAAAAAAGGACCTGCAGGGGTATTTACTTTTATTGAGGATGAAGTTGTTACTGTTGACAAAAGTCAGTGGCAAGGTATTGTTGTATATGTTGATCATATGGAAGGCAATATTCATCCGGTAACACTGGAACTTATCGGCAAAGCGAAAGAGCTTGCCGCGAAAGTCAACTATCCGGTGTATTGTCTGTTTATGGGACATAACATAACAGGCAAAGCCCAAGAACTGCTGCAATATGGTATCGATGAAGTATTTGTCTATGATGATGAAGAGTTAAACGATTTTCGCATCGAACCCTATGCGGCTGTTTTTGAAGAATTTATTAATAAGGTAAAACCATCAATTGTTTTGGTAGGTGGAACTACAGTAGGCAGATCCCTGGCACCCAGAATGGCAGCAAGGTTTCGTACCGGTTTGACGGCAGACTGCACGGTGCTGGATGTAGATGAAAAAACCGATTTAGCCCAAATCAGACCAGCCTTTGGCGGCAACATTATGGCTCATATCGTTACCCCCAATACCCGTCCCCAGTTCGCTACTGTCAGGTATAAGGTGTTCTCGCTGGCTGAAAAAACAAACAATCCTACAGGAAAAGTCACTATCTGCACTATTCCGAAAGAAAACTTGGTGTCGCAAATCCGGGTTTTGCAGATTAAGCCCAAAGAAAAAGTGAAGAGTATTGAAGATGCTGAGGTGATTGTAGTCGCCGGCGGTGGCATCAAAAGCCAAAAAGATATGGAAATGCTGCAGGTATTGGCAGATAAACTCGGCGGCATGGTCGCTACTACCAGACCTTTGATTGAATCAGGCTTTGCCGATCCCAGACTGCAAATTGGCTTAAGTGGCAGAACTGTAAAACCAAAATTGATTATTACCTGTGGTGTTTCCGGCGCAGTGCAGTTTGTTGCCGGCATGGATAGTGCCGATAACATTATTGCTATCAATATCGATGAGAATGCACCGATCTTTAATGTGGCTCATTATGGGATAATTGGTGATCTTTATAAGATTGTGCCAGACTTGATTGAGCGTTTAGCCTAAGGCAAGGAGTAATCTCGCAGGGAGCTTCCCTATATAAATTAGTAGCGTTAGAGGTGATAACTATGAATTATAAAAAAATTGACAGTCAGGATATAGCGTTTCTCATATCTGTTTGCGGTAAGGAACGGGTTTTTACCGGCAATGAAATTCATGAAAGTTACAGCCGGGACGAGTTGGTAAATGAACATTTGTACCCGGAAGTAGTTGCTGAGGTTTTAAGTACCGAAGAAATTTCAAAAATCATGAAATATGCCTATGAAAACAATATTCCGGTCACTCCCCGTGGCCAGGGAACTGGTCTTGCAGGTGGCGCAGTAGCCATTTATGGTGGAATCATGGTAAGCACGGTTCGCATGAATAAGATATTGGAGCTTGATGAGGAAAATCTGACTTTGACAGTCGAACCAGGCGTGCTACTTTTAGATATTGTGAAGTTTGTCCAAAAAAATGACCTGTTCTATCCGCCTGATCCTGGTGAAAAAAGTGCAACAATTGGTGGCAATATCAGCACCAACGCCGGAGGAATGCGTGCTGTTAAATATGGTGTGACCCGCGATTATATTCGTGGCCTTGAAGTAGTACTGCCTGATGGTCAGATTATGACAATGGGCGGAAAAACTGTCAAAAACAGTTCAGGCTACGGTTTGAAAGATATTATCATTGGTTCAGAGGGTACCCTGGCTATTGTGACAAAAGCAATACTGAAATTATTGCCGCTGCCCAAAAAAGCGTTAAGCTTGTTGGTGCCCTTCCCGGATTTGGCACAAGCTATTGAAACAGTGCCCAAAATTATCAAGTCCAAATCCATCCCTACGGCCATTGAATATTTGGAACGGGAGATCATCCTGGCATCAGAAGAGTTTTTAGGCAAACAGTTTCCTGACAAATCGGCTAATGCTTATTTATTGCTTACTTTTGATGGCAACAGCAACGAAGAATTGGAAGAAGCCTATGAGAAAGTTGCTCATATTTGTCTGGAGGCAGGCGCAATTGATGCGCTGATTTCGAACACGCAGGAGCGCCAGGACGCAATATGGTCAGCGCGGGGAGCCTTTTTAGAGGCAATTAAAGCATCTACCACAGAACTTGATGAATGTGATGTTGTTGTCCCAAGAGATAAGGTCGCCGATTTTGTTAAATTTAATGATGAGCTCCAACAAAAGATTGGGATTAAAATAAAAGGCTTCGGCCATGCCGGCGATGGCAATTTACATGTTTATGTGCTAAGAGACCAGCTTGAAGAAAAGGAATGGCAGGATAAATTAGCGCAGGCCATGGACGCTATGTATGCCAAAGCAAAAGAGTTTGGCGGTGAAGTTTCCGGCGAACATGGTATCGGCAGTGCCAAAAAACCTTATCTGGAAGCCACCAAGGGCTGCGAATATATGGAACTGCTCAAACGGATCAAATTGGCTTTTGACCCGAAGAATTTATTGAATCCAGGCAAGGTTTGTTGATTTCGCTGGTTCCAAATGGATTGTAACCGATAAATTAATAGCAGCAAAATAAAGTAATGTAAACAGCCTTAGTTTTGAAGTTTCATCAGACTAAGGCTGTTTATTTTCTTTGTCAGGCTAATAGACGACAACACTAATCGCTGTCTTTGGACTATCAAGTCGAATCATGCGGGAAAACAATCTAAAAGTAATAATTTATCCAAAAGAAGGATATTCGCGTTTTGTAGAGAATATTCAACTTGATAAAATTGTAAATATTTTGTTTTTATAGGAGTAATATGGATTATATATACTTATCTGTAATGGGTTCATTAATTGGTACATTGGCGATAGTTCTAGTTTCTATATATCTGTATGTATTATACCACGAACGTTATATGGTGATATGGGCTATAAGCTGGCTTGTCTTGCTCTTAAGGAATGCTATTTTTGATTTAGGTTTACTCCCTTGGAAAGAGTCTATCCTGGGCTTGACTGTTTATTTAATACTGACTTTTATCTTTGTCTTTATGATTGTATGGAGTACTTATAGCTTTGTAAACAAGCCCCTTAATAGATGGTGGCTTTATGGTGCTGGCAGCATCTTCATCATTAGTACTGTATTAAATTTTCTATCTTTATCCTTGTTTTATAAATTACTGCTCTCTGTCTATGTCTGCTGCTTGGCAGGCATATGGGTTGGTTTAACTTTTATACGTAATCCTAGAATACCAAAGTTTGGGGGCTTAGTTATCGGTTATGCCTATATCTTATGGAGCCTTCTTAATTTCTCCTTTCCTTTTATTGGGAGTGGTTCGTTGTTCTTTCCTTGGGGTTATGTTCTTGGTGGTACATTGCGAATAATCATTGCTGTTGGGACTTTAATGTTATTTTTAGAAAAAACTAGAAAAGATTTAATAAGAAAGGAATTTCAATATCAACGATTAACGGAAAATGCCATTGACGTAATCTATTATTATCAGCTGCTGCCAGAAGAAAAAATCAAGTATATTAATCCATCTGTTTTGGCAGTTACAGGTTATTCCCCTGAAGACTATTATGCCGACAACAAGTTAATTTTTACGCTAATACATCCTGATGATCATTCGCTGCTTAACGATTTTATTAATCATCTGCCGCACTCGATTGAAGTACCGTTGACAATACGATTGGTAAACAAAGATAAAACCACCCTCTGGCTTGAACAAAAATGTGTCCCTATTTACGATGAAAAAAACCAGCTTGTAGCACTGGAAGGCATTATCCGCGATATCACTCACCGAAAAAAGCTGGAACAGATGACTGCCTTATTTGACCGGATGAGTATGGTAGGCAGTATGGCGGCAACTGTCGCCCATGAAATTAGAAATCCGATGACCACTGTGCGCGGTTACTTACAGTTTCTAGGAAACAAGGAAAAATATCAAACCGATAAAGATAAATTTGAATTAATGATCGCTGAATTAGATCGAGCGAATAGCATCATCTGTGAATATCTGGCTTTGTCTCATGAAAAAATGGTTAATTTGCAGAAATGCTCGTTAAACGGTATTATTGAAGCATTATTTCCTTTGATTCAGGCAGATGCTAACGCTTCCCAGATTGGTGCCAGCATTGAGCTTAGTGTTATTCCCGAATTGCTGTTAGATGAAAATGAAATTCGCCAATTGCTGCTGAATTTAGTGCGAAACGGCATTGAAGCTATGCCGGCAGGGGGAAATCTAATTATCCGCACAGCCTTGTCAGAAAGCAAAGTCGTTTTATCCATTAGTGACCAGGGTTCAGGAATACCCTCGCAGGTACTAGAGCACTTGGGTACACCTTTCTTTACAACGAAAGCTACAGGCACCGGGTTGGGGCTGCCAATCTGTTACCAAATAGCCCACCGGCATAATGCCAGTATAAAAATTGATACCAGTGAACAAGGAACGACATTTTTTGTTTATTTCAGTCAACCAACACCATAGGAACTCCAAATCAGTTTGGCCCTTTTTCAGTGAGTAAAGTCTCCTGAAAAAGGGCTTTTTATATGCCATTATATTATATTTCTACCATATGTATCATTTATTTACATTTTTAGAGGAAATTATACTTTTCTTTCCGTAGCCCCTAATTAAGGGGGTGATAGTTATGAAGACCTAACTTGGTACAAAGTTTTTTGTTTAAATAACTATTATGAAGGAGAGGAAAAGTATGCTAAACAATTATCGGCAAGTAGTGTCCTGTTCAACAGAAAGTCCTGAAGGTTCAATTAAAATTTGCATCGCCACAACCCCGGAGGAAAAAAGAGAAATATACCACTTTCGTTATCAAACTTATATAGAAGAAATGTCTAAGCGTCCTGAGGAAGTAGATTATGATAGTAAGCTATTATATGATGAAATGGATGAATGGGCAGTGCTGTTATATGCCAAAGTTAATTCAGAGATAATTGCGACCAAACGAATTAATATCGGCACCATTGCAGACTTTCCCCAAAAAGTATTAGAATTTCTATCTTTGGAAACATTTCAAAATTATAATAGCGAACACGGAGAACGTAAATTTGCCTATATTACAAAAGTAATGATCGCTCCTGCTCATCGAAGTTCACCGGTACTATATCTGCTTATTGCAAAATGTTATGAAATTTGTTGCCATAAACGTGTACAATTTATTTTTGGTGCCTGCAACTTTCATTTGATACATCTCTATGAACACCTAGGTTGTCGCAGATATTGTAAAAATTTTCATCATTCTGGCTATGGTATATTAGCCCCTATTATCTTACTTATTGAGGATATTCAATATCTTCGTAAGGTACGTTCTCCATTGTATCGTATAGCACGAAAAAGAGCAGCATTAAACACAAAAGCGGTCGAGTGGTTTGAAAAAATGTTCACCAATAACTCACCCGGTATTAATAGTCAGATAATTAAGGAAGAAGAGTTATGGTCTATTCTGTGCAAACACCTGAATTGTCAGCCTACTAAGGCTATATCGTTACTGCATGGATTATCTGAAGCAGCAGCTAAGAAATTTCTTCACAGCTGCGGTATCCTTGTTCAGTGTTATCCGGAAGATCTAATTACTTTCCAGGGCGATATTAGTTATTCCTATAATATATTACTTTCCGGCAGACTAAAATCATTGACTTTCCAGCGTCCAAGTAAAGAGTACATCACACCGGGACAACACTTTGGGGCAAACGGATTAACTGAGCACAATAAACATACAGAAGATATTGCTGCGATTACTTCGGCAGAAATATTGGTGTTATCTGGTATTTGTTTTCAAAAATTTCATCACTCACACCCGGAAATCGCCCATAAAATCGTCAAAAACAGCATCAGTTTAACAAGAAAAGGCTACTTAGAATAAATTAAAACATTTTTCTTGTTAGCATAGGTACAGGCAACCGCCGTTACGCTTTAGCAAGTGCAACGGCGGTTGTGTTTTTGACTACGTAATTGCTTCTTTTAGTTTTTTTTCTAAGGGAATACTAAAAAACGTAAGCTATAATACAACTATTCAGTATGAAGATAATCTGCAAAATGGGGGTGAAAGGATGAATAAGCTAGTACGACGTTTACTAAGTGGGGTTTTAAGTCTTATTACCACTTGTTTAATTATGGTCTCGCCGGTAGCGGCTATGGTATATGCAGCAGAGCCTATAGAAGCTGGGGAAAGTTTCGGGATAAGGGATGCTGTTCAGGGAAAATACATTGATAGGGAAAAAGATCAACTTGAACGTAAGGTTGAGCGACAATTAGGAAAGTGGGATAAAAAATCAGTGGTGACAATGCCTTGACAGGGAAAGAATAATACCATACTCTTTGAATAGGTAATACTATGTGAGGAAAAGGGTAGGAGTGATTTTATGAAAATTTTAGTTGTCGAGGATGATGATCCCTTACGGGAGGCCATAATTTCTCTCTTGACTGAGGAAAATTATATTACCAATGAAGCCGCCACCGGCGACGAGGGCTTGTATTTGGCTCAGCAAGGAATCTATGATTTGCTGATACTGGATATTATGTTGCCTGAAGTTAGTGGTTTGGAGATAGTCAAGAAGGTCAGGGCTGTTAATAAAGAGGTGCCTATCTTATTATTAACAGCCCGCGACAGTGTTGAGGATAAGGTGACTGGCCTGGAGACCGGGGCTGATGATTATCTGGTAAAACCGTTTGCGATTCAGGAACTGTTAGCGCGCATAAAAGCTTTGATTCGCCGTCACGGGGCAATGGCAAATGACGGAAAAATAAGTTATGGCGGTGTTACGGTAGACAGCAGGCTGCATGACGGCTTTGTTGAGAATCAGGCGTTAGGTCTAACTACTAAAGAATATGAGGTATTAGAATTCCTGATTTTGAATAAAGAGCAGATTTTAACCAGAGAGCAGATATTTGACCGTGTGTGGGGTTTTGAGTCCGAAACCACCATTAGTGTGGTTGATTTGTATATTCACTATTTACGCAAAAAAATGGCTCAATCCGGTCATGACAGTTTGCTGCGCACAGTACGCGGTGCTGGTTTTATGTTTAAGGAGAAATAAGGATGTTCAAACGCACGCTTCGCCGCTTGTCGGTGATGAATTCGATCGTGTTTTTATTGATTTTTTTGTTTTTCGGGACTGTTATTTATGGCTTTGTTGCATACCGCTTTTTTGATAAGGTGGATGAAGCCATGTTTATTAAGCTCAAGAATTATTCCATTGTGGATGGTAAAATGGTTCCGTATAGCCGGAGCCGGTTTTTCTTCGATCCGCGCATTTTTATCCTGATCCGGGACGACAGAGGACAGGTCAGCACGATATTTCCTTATGATCAGGATAATATGGAAAATGTGGTAGAATTAATAGCCGATGTTCTGCCATACCAGTTTCAAACCAGAACGATTGAAAATCATACATATAGAATTCTTGATATTCCGTATCGACATCCGAATAACATCCTGGATACGGAGCGGGGCCCTGTTGTTGTCAGGGCCCTTGTCGCTGTGAGTATAGTTGATTCGGAAGTGGCTTCCTTGCATGATTTGCTCATCGTTATCGCCAGTGGACTTGTTATTGGCATGATCATTATTATTTTCGCTAGCTATAATCTCGCAAAACGGTCAATGATTCCGATTCAGGCTTCCTGGGAAAAACAACAGCAGTTTGTTGCCGATGCCTCGCATGAACTACGGACGCCGCTTGCTGTGGTTACAAGCAATGCTGAACTTATTTTGCGGCATCCTGCTCATTCTGTGGAAGAAGAAAGTATCCGGGTAACGAACATTATCAGGGAAGTCAGGCGTATGACTAAACTGGTTTCCAACCTGCTTACGCTGGCTAGGTCTGACGCCAATCAAATTGAAATTAAATTAGTCCATGTGAATGTGAATGAAGTCATTGAGACTGTCACCGAGTTGTTTATACCACTAGCGGAGATGGAGGGTCTTACACTGCAAGTGAAGCTGGATGAACAGCTGGAGCTAATGGCAGACAAAGAGCGGTTGCATCAATTGCTGGTCATTTTGCTCGATAATGCCATAAAGTACACACCACCACCCGGACAACTGCTAATTACCGGCAGTAAGCAGGGGAGTTCGCTGGTAATAACAGTTGAAGATTCCGGACCGGGAATACCGACCGAGGATTTGCCATATGTTTTTGACCGGTTTTACCGGGGGGATAAGGCCCGGTCACGGGAAAAAGGCGGTACAGGTCTGGGCCTTTCGATTGCTAAATGGATTGTGGACCAACATAATGGAAAAATTGAGGTCGCGAACAAAAGCGGCGGCGGTGCCAAGTTTAGTGTTGTATTGCCTGCAAAAAAATAATAAAAAATAGTAGAAAGAGCACTTGTTATTTTTACGAGTGCTCTTTCTACTATTTTACTCTTTTCTATTAGTCAGTGAACCCGTATAATGGGTAATATGGTCACAAAGCTTAGAACTAAATAAAATCTAAAGAAAATCAAAAAGACTGTGCTTACAATAAGAACTAAGCTAGATTAGAAAAAATTGCGTAGGAGGCTGCTTATACAATGTTGAACTTAACAAATAAGGCTGCTGTGATTACTGCCGGTTTGATTTTTTTGCAGCATACCTTTGCCTTTGCTGCACCTGTCGAGCTGTCACTGCAAGACAGTATTGAATATGCGTTGAAAAATAACCCATCCATCCAAATCGCCGGCGAAGATAAAAAGAAATCCGAACTCAGTGTCGGGGAAACCCAAGCCGGTAAAATGCCCACAGTTTCTCTGGGCAGCGGTTACACTTACCAGGGCAATTCAGGTGATGACAGCTTTAGCAACAGCTTACGCATGAACTGGCCAATCTATAGCGGCGGCCGGACCGAAGCGCAGATTGAGCAGGCTAAACTTGGCGTACGTACTGCTGACCTCAATGTGGAGAAAAGCAAACAGCAACTGATTCTTGACGCCACAGCCAATTACTATAGCGTACTTGAGGCTAAAAATATGCGTGCTGTGAATGAGGAGAGTGTAAACAATCTTAAGGCCCATCTAAACATAGTACAAGCAAAATACCAGGAAGGTGTTGCTGCTAAATCTGAGGTTTTACGGGCTGAAGTCGAGGTTGCCAACGCTGACCAGAAGCTTATTATAGCCCAAAATCAATATGAGTTGGCAGTAGCTGATTTGCTGACTACGATGAATATGGATGCCGGGACCGAGCTGCAGTTAAAGGGTGAGCTTGCCTATCAGGCTGATACCAGAACTTTGGCAGAAGCTATTAGCCTGGCCAAGCAAAACCGGCCGGAAATGGCCCAGGCCCAGGTCAGTATCGACAGTGCCCAAAAAGGTATCGAGATTGCTGAAAGCAACAAACGGCCGACCGTCTCTCTGTCAGCCTCAACCGGCTGGAATGATCGACTGTTGCCTACTGATGATACCAACTGGTCGGTCGGGGCCTCGGCAAGCTGGAATATTTTTGATGCCGGTGTAACCAAGTCTAAAGTCAGCCAGGCCGAATCCTCGGTAGCCAAAGCCAAGCTGCAGGCTGAGCAGACAACTGATGCCATCGAGCAGGAAGTTCGTCAAAGCTACCTCAATATGAAGGAAGCTGAGAAACGATTGAGTACTACAGAGGTAACAGTAAACAAGGCCAATGAGGATCTGTATATTGCGCAAGAAACCTATAGAGCCGGTGTTAGTACCAATCTTGATGTCTTTGATGCTCAATTAGCGCTGACACAAGCCAAAACAAACCATGTGCAGGCTCTGTATGATTACAATGTCAACAAGGCTAAGCTTGATAAAGCCATGGGCGTAAAAGCCGCTAGTCTATAGGTGGGGAGAGGTAGTTATGAAATTACTATGGCAAAAAATTTTAAAGCAAAAGAAGCTGTTGGTTATAGCCATCCTGTTGGTGGCCGCTATCGCTGGCGGTGCCTATTACTATCAAAATAAAAGTAAAGCAGCTATAGTGCCCCAACAGACCATTGAGGCGGAGGTCCGGGACCTTACTTCGGTGGTAGCGGCAACAGGCACAATCAAGGCCGTAAATTCTGTAGATATCAGCTCTAAGCTAACAGCCCATATCAAAGAAATTAAGGTCAAAGAAAATGAGCAGGTTACAGCCGGACAAGTGCTTGTTATATTGGAAGATACCGCTCTGCAGGCTCAGGTAACCCAGGCTAAAGAGCGGCTGGATAATGCGGCTATCAAATACCAGCGGACTTCACGGCTGACTAAAATTGGCGGCACTTCCACAGAGGCACTCGATAATGCCAGTATGGACTATAAGATTGCTCAGGCCAATTATGATGAGGTCATGTCTAAGCTTGATGATACCATTATTGTTTCACCCATGGCCGGCAGTGTCATCGGTAAACCGTTATCAGCCGGGGAACTGGTAGCCCAGGGGGTAAATAATCCCACCGTTATTTTAACTGTGGCCGATATGTCAAAAATGCAGATTGAAGCCAATATAGATCAAACCGACATCGGTAAAATCGCGCTGGGACAAAAGGTTACCTTTACAGTTGATGCTTATCCTGGTAAAGAGTTTAGCGGTATGGTAACCACCATCTCCCGCAAAGCTACCGTATCCGGGAATGTCACTTATTACCCGGTAACCATTGACGTTACTAATGCTGAAAACCTATTAAACCCCGGTATGGTTGCCAGAGTATCAGTTATTGTTAGTGAACGCCAGGGGGTATTGACATTGCCACTGTCAGCGATCCGTTCAGATAAAACCGGAAAATATGTTGTTGTTGCCGGACCAAACGGTCAGACACAGAATGTACCTGTTAAGACCGGGAATACCGGCGATGACCGGGTAGAAATTATCAGCGGACTTAGTGCGGGTGACAAGGTTGTTGTATCACAAGTTAAAACCCAGTCGCAGGCACAAACAGGTAATCAACAGGGATCACGTCAAAGCGGTGGGGGCCGCCCGATGTTCTAACCTGAGCGCCACTATATAAGGGGGTCCATATTATGACAATAGCATTAGCTAATATAATAAAAACCTATCAGATGGGCGATACGGTAGTTGCCGCCCTGGCAGGAGTCAGTCTGGATATCAGTGAAGGCGAATTCACTGCCATCATGGGGCCGTCAGGATCTGGTAAATCGACGTTGATGAATATACTGGGTTGTTTAGACCGTCCGACAAGTGGCTCGTATTTGCTGGATGGCCAGGAGGTTTCAACGTTAACAGATGATGAACTGGCACTGACCAGGAACAAAAAAATCGGGTTTGTTTTTCAGAACTTTAATCTGCTGCCGCGTATTACTGCACTTGAGAATGTTGCTTTGCCGCTGGTCTATGCCGGAGTTGCGGCCAAAGAACGGCACCAGCGTTCTACGGCGGCGCTGGCTTCTGTCGGGCTGGAACAAAGAATGGACCATCTGCCAAACGAATTATCAGGTGGTCAGCGTCAGCGGGTGGCCATCGCCCGCGCATTGGTTAATGAGCCTAGTATTATTATGGCTGATGAGCCTACCGGTGCGCTTGACACCAAATCAGGCGAGGAAGTTATGGACATCTTTAAAACTCTCAATTCTTATGGTCGAACCATTATTTTGGTAACTCATGAGCCTGATATCGCCGCCTATGCCAAGCGAGTCATTCATGTCCGCGATGGACTCATTGTCCGGGACACAGGAAGGGATGAAGCATGTGTTTTGGGAGAGTGTTAAGATTGCATTAGATGCATTAGTGTCCAACAAGCTTAGGTCCATCCTTACTATGCTTGGTATTATCATTGGCGTGGGTGCGGTTATTGCCATGGTGTCTATTGGGATGGGGGTACGGGATAAGGTATCTAACTCAATTGCCAGTCTGGGCAGCAATCTTATCATTGTAACACCAGGGGCCGCTTCTTCCTCCGGCGTACGGCAGGCAGCCGGCACCAATATTACCTTGACCTTGAAGGATGCTCAGGCTATGGCGCGTGAAGTGAACGGTATCGGTGAGGTCGCCCCTAGTGTTAGCAAGCAATATCAAATGGTTGCCGGTAATATGAACTGGACAACCAACGTGCAGGGTACGACGCCGGAATATCTGGAGGTGCGTAACCTAAGTGTGCAAGCCGGCAGCTTTATTACCGATGAAGATGTCGAGACCCGCAACCGGGTAGCCGTTATTGGTACTACTGTTGCTAGCAACCTGTTTACCAACATAAACCCGATTGGACAGAGCATCCGTATTAACAATGCTCCTTTTACGATCATTGGCGTGCTGGAGAGCAAAGGCCAGTCAGCCGGGGGGCAGGATCAAGACGATATGGTTATTATTCCACTGACTACGGCTCAGGAACGCATGATGGGTATTACCTACGTTCAGACAATCAGTGTGCAGGCAGCTACTTCTGAAGTTGTTGATCAGGTACAGGAGGGCATAACCAGCCTCCTGCGGGCGCGACATGATATCACGGCAGATAAAACCGATGATTTTACCGTGCGCAACCTGGCCAGTGTTATGGCGACAGCTCAGGAAACAACAGGAACCATCACCCTGCTGCTGGGAAGTATTGCGGCCATTTCTCTCTTAGTTGGCGGTATCGGCATCATGAATATTATGATGGTATCGGTTACGGAACGGACAAGAGAAATCGGTATTCGCAAAGCGCTGGGAGCCAGATATTCCAATATCCTGATGCAATTCCTTATCGAAGCCATTGTTATTGGCGTCATTGGCGGTGCTATCGGTATTATAATCGGGATTGGCATTTCCTACGCCATTTCATCAATTGCCGGTTGGAATACGGTAATCACAGCAACACCGATTTTGGTAGCTTTTGGCTTTTCAGTAGGTATTGGCCTGTTTTTCGGTCTTTACCCGGCCCGTAAAGCGGCGCTGCTTAATCCGATTGACGCCCTGCGGTATGAGTAGTGAATAAAAAAAGCTGTGTTGAAACTTTTGTTTCAGCACAGCTTTTTTGTAGTTTTCCTATATTCTAATGTCAATAATCGCTGATACTCCAACACCCTGTACCCGGCTAAAGTTGACGGGATTGGTACTATCGATAGGTATTAAAGCTTTTACTCTAAACGTACTGCTGTTAAAGTTGCCTTCTAATTGAAGCACTGCTTCTGTTTTGTCTACTAATTCTTGTGAGCCTGTTACCTGGGCAGCACCTATGTACCCTTTATTGCCGGCAGAAACGATGGGGACTACCTTAGTAGCATACTCACTGCCAGCGTCATGTTTAAAGGTCAATGTATTGATGAAGTTATTCAGCGGGGTTGAGAATTTATTGATAAGAAAACCTATCCCGCCGACTTTAAAAACATCACCAAAGCTAAAAGCTTGCGAAACTGGAACAGCAGCCACTGATAGCAGGGAAATCAGTAATACAGCAATCAGGATCAGCTTTTTCATATAAACTCCTCCAGTAAAAATTCAGTGTTTGTACTATAATTTGATTATACTAAAATCGACCAAATAGTCAACTGAGGGTTGTTTTATATTGTCGACCCATATACCTCTTTTAATAATGTGGGTTTTCGCAATTCGGCACATTTACAGACCTGTTTATCGTCAAGCCGTCTGATTGTATCCAATAGGATATGCCCAATCTTGTCTGCATTTGCATAGAAGATTTGACTGAGCTCAGTATGCTCCCAGTCTTTTACAACGCCTTCCCCATAATTTACAACAGTATACAGGCCTGCATAACAGGCGCCGATTTCTCGGGCCAGATAGACTTCGGGACAGAGACTTTGGCCAACAATATCAGCATGTCCTTTCAACATTGCCACTTCAGCAGGGCTTTCGAAATGCCGCCCATCGGTTACGGCATATACCCCCCGTTGAAAGACCCGGGTCAAGGGTCTTTCTTTTGCCGCACAAATTAACTCTTGCCGTAGGTGAGGGCAAAGGGCTTGCCGCATAATCAACAGATAATGACCTTCCAGCCCTACATCCTTACGCACGGATTGATCAATATAGTCTGATGCGATAACTATATCCCGGGTATCAAGCAGATGGTTGACTGACCCTACACCGCCTTCGGCCAGTATTTTTTTAACGCCTGCCTCACGGAATAACCAGAAAATTTGCCGTGAAGCATCGGCGCGGCTGACCTCGCCGCGCCACCCGTGCATGCGGCAGGTTAGCACTTTTTTATTACCCAGACGAAATAGGAGCAACGGTGGTGTTTGCCCATAGGGTGTGTCAAACACCATATCGCGTTCGATTATTTCCACATCAGGACAGCACAGTGCTGCCGGAAAGTCCATTGACAATGTGCCTGACCCGCCAATAATGGCAATATTTGCCTGTGGAATACAACTCATTATATCCCCTCACAATCGATATTAATTAAAAGTTTTCAGGATTTCATACTGTGTATTCCGCTGGGCCGGAATCCTGCCGGTGGTGCGGATAAGGTCTGTCATTTTGTCAATTGACATCTGATAGGCAGTACCGGCAGCCCGGACTACGTTTTCTTCCAGCATAATACTGCCTAGATCATCGGCACCAAAGGCCAGTGTCAACTGGCCGATTGATTGGCCCTGAGTTACCCAGGAGCCCTGCAAATGTGAGATATTATCGAAATACAACCGGGCTACGGCTAAAGTCCGCAGATAATCCCAGGCACTAGTCTTTTCACCGCCTAATTCTGTGTTGCCAGGCTGGAATGTCCACATGATAAAAGCCCGGAAACCGCCTGTACAATCTTGCAGTTCACGGATGGCCCGGAAATGATTAATACGTTGCCGGTAGGTTTCCTGCATTCCGATTACCATGGTAGCAGTTGTACCCATCCCGATACGTTGAGCCGCTTCCATGACTTCCAGCCACTGTTTTGTCGTAATTTTTAAGGGACTGACCCGGCGGCGTACAGCATCATCTAATATTTCCGCTCCGCCGCCTGGCAGGGAATCCAGACCTGCGGCCTGCAGGCGATACAGAACCTTTTGGATGGAGATACCAGCCAGGCTGGCCATATGGACAATCTCCGCCGGAGAAAAAGAATGAATTGTAATAGAAAACTGGTCTTTAATGCCCCGCAACATATTTTCAAAATATGGTAGAGTTAACTCCGGGTGCAAACCGCCTTGCAGCATGATTTGGGTGCCACCGGCAGCTATCGTTTCTGCAATTTTTTGGTAGAGTTCGGCTGTACTGAGTACATAAGCGTCCGCGGCATCGTTAGTCCGGTAAAAAGCACAAAATTTGCATTGGCTTTTGCAAACATTGGTATAGTTGATATTCCGGTCTACAATAAAGGTAGCATAGGGCCCGGGATGTTTCCTTAGACGGATGACATCTGCCGCTTGTCCCAAAATGGGCAGATCTCCCCGGGTTAATAGCTCTAGTGCATCATCATCTTGTAACCGGCGGCCCTGAAGTATCTGGTCGATAATCGATTGACATCTGTCCACTATTGTCATACCTCCAGAAAATTTAGTTCAGGTGCTTCAGAAATATGCCCCAACGCTTGCGCCCGCCGGTAATATTCCCTCAATCCCTGCTGATGCCCGGCATCAAAGCCAAATTGCAGCGTAGAGAAATAGGCTTTCAGAAAACCTGAGTCAAAGCATTCCCAGCGAGCGGCATCATTGGCTACTTGTTCAACATGCAGCAGGCTGTAGGACATGGAATGCACGAAAGAACGCTGCACTTCACGGACAAGTTCCGGGTTATCGCCAGCAAAGTTCCGCCGGGCGGCCCAGACGGCAAACACCATTTTGCAACCAGTCAATTCCTTCCACTCGCAGCCCAAGTCATAAGCATATAAGCCACTTGGAACTTGATAGTGAATCTGCAGTGCTTCGTCACCAATCAACAGTGCCGCATCAGCTTCCAGAAGCATTGAGCCTAAATGGGGGGGACACTCAAAATAGTTAGGGTGAATATGATATTTATCTTCAAGAATAATTTTTAATAGCACTTGTGATGTTCGAGAGGTATTTGTCAGGGCAATTTTACGGTTATGCAGTTCAGTGATAGGTACCTTGCTCACCAAGTATATGCTTGCCACTGGTCCGTCGCAGCTTACCGACAGACCTGGAAGCAAGATCAGTTCACGCCAATGTCGCGAGTATTCAATAGATGGGATCGGAGAAATGTCAAGCCTGCCTTCTAATAAATGGCGGCTCAATTCCCTGGCGGTATCTTTACTCAATTCTACATCCCAAAGCACGTCATTTTTTACCAAACCATAATAAAGGGGTAAGCAATTGATAAACTGAATATGTCCCACTCTGGGTCTCATCACGCTTGGCTCTCTTCATATACTTGCACTTCACGGTAGAGAGTATCCCGTTCGACGGGAATATTCCCTGTTTCACGGATAAAATCAATAATAGCTTGCTTACTAATACCTACTGCAGTTTTTGCCCCGGCAGCGTGAAGAATTTTTTCTTCCACAACCGTCCCATCCAGATCATCAATGCCAAAGGCCAGTGAAACCTGGGCAATGGGCAACGTTAACATAATCCAAAATGCTTTCACATGATCAAAATTGTCTAGCATGAGTCGGCTAATAGCTAGCATTTTTAAATCTTCCCAGGCTGTTGCCCGTTTAATGTCGCTGAGTCCGGTATTCTCCGGGTGGAAAGGGAAGGGAATAAAGGCCTGGAATCCACCTGTTTTATCCTGCAATTCACGCAATGTCAGTAAATGGTCAATTCGTTCTTCCTGGGTTTCAACATGCCCATACAACATAGTGGCATTGCTGTGGATACCTAACTCATGCGCTGTCTGTGCCACTTCCAGCCATTCGGCGGCGCTGCACTTGTTTGGACATATAATCTGCCGCACCCTGTCATTTAATATTTCGGCACCGCCACCTGGCAGTGAGCCTAAGCCGGCATCCTTCAGAACCGTCAGTATTTTCCGGATTGAACGGTTGGCTATTTTCGCAAAATGGGCAATTTCCACAGCGGTAAATGCTTTTAAATGAAGGTTGGGAAATTCCTGGTGAATACGAGCAATGATATCTGCGTAATAGGTAAAGGGTTTGTCCGGATGCAAAGCGCTGACAATATGCAGTTCTGTCATTTCTGGTGCATCTGCAAGCGCCTGGCGGGCAATAGAAAGAGCTTTTTCCGGTTCCATCACATAAGCCTGGGAGGCATCGGCATCACAGCCAAAAGCGCATAATTTACAGCGGGATACACAGATATTGGTTAGATTAATGTGCCTGTTGACATTAAAATAGACTTTGTTGCCCGATTTGCGTTGTTTGGCAAAACGGGCCAGTGCGCCAATCCGCAGTAATTCATCGGATTTCAGTAAAAATAAGCCGTCATCACGCGTCAAACGTTCCCCGTTATATATTTTTTGTTCAATCAAGCTCAATTGATCGTCCATGTAGTCATCTCCTGTTTTTGTGTCCCGGCAAACTGCCGACGAACCTTCAATATTGATAAATATAATTACCATTTTCTATAGAGATTGGCCGATACCTGCTAATTAAGAATATGTATGTTACTTCATTACGCTGCGTTTCATCCCGCGGATTAAGTTCTTAGTCGCTGTATCTACACGCAAGGATTCGGTGATTTTTTGTAAGGCTTTGTTGTAGGTGAAGTCATCTAGCGTATTTTGCTTTAAATAGGCCATGGTTTGTTCCGGATAATTAATATAGCAAAGGGAAATAGCCCAGGCTACGGCCATCTTGACATAATAACCCTCATGCTTTGCGCCATCTAAATGCAGGAGTACTTGCTCGATATACTCGTCTTCGATATAAAAACTCAGCAGCATTACAATGCCGAACCGTAGTTCAAATTCTTCCTGTGACAGCAGATAAGGTTGTAAAAACTCCCAAACCTGTGCCCGATATTTCTTAGTGATTTTTAAGCTATTGCAAAAGCTGTCGCATACCCCCCAGTTATTGATCTTAGGTACAAAGGCAGTGGCATAGCACAAAATCTCATCAATACCTGCCTTGGCGTAACCGATTACCAGTCCTTGCAGCATAATTTCCTCATTATAGTCAGCTGCTGCCGCCTTTAGATAGCTGCGCCAATCGCCCCTGGCAAGTTCCTTGGCAAGTTCCCGCAAATGTGGTAACCGTACACCTAAAATATTATCTGCATCTGGCACCAATTTGCTGTGAAACTGCCGGTACTCCTCGTCGACCAGCGCCAAAAGGCGTTCTCTTATCGTCTGTTCCATAGTATCCCCCTTATATGGTGATTATTTATTTTAGCATAAGTTGAGCAAGGGAGAAATATAAACGATCTTCCGGTACTGCCTCCGCCACCTGAAAAAACTGGAATTTTAAGGATTATTGTGTTATAATAAAACTTGTTCGGGGCATTAGCTCAGTGGGAGAGCGCTTGATTCACATTCAAGAGGTCGCCGGTTCGAAACCAGCATGCCCCACCAGGAAAACATATATATCTCAAGGCCTGGGGGCTTTGGGTTATTTTTATTTATGTTAATTTGTCCCGTATAAATGATTTTTATGGACAAAACAATATTAATGTACATGTTGAAAGTAAAAACGCGGGGACAGGGACCTTGTTTTATAGTTTTCTACAAAAATAATTGGGTTTTCCCATCCATCCCCTCTTTACACCAAACAATGTATTTTGGCTGCATCCTTCGGGGTGCGGATTTTTTATTATAATGTTCCCGGAGCAAACCCATCCTGTATAGCATAGTATGTAATGTCCCTAATACGTAATGAAGGAGGCATGCTTTATGGGATTTGGTAATTTCGGAGGAGGTCGTGATAGTAGCTGTTTTATAATCATCATTATAATACTTTTACTATTTTTCTGCTTCAATGATGACGGCAGCACGGTTTGCTAACATAGTTCGATCGTAGTAAAATCCACAACTAAATCTAAAGTGCGGCCCGCTTAGATCGGTTGTGCCATAAGTCGCCTGTCCTGGGGATGGGCGACTTTTCTCATTCATCCCCTTTTTACACCATCGAACATTTGCTCTATAATTAAATTCTATCTTATCCTTATATGAAGAGGTACACTCCGCTCATAAAAAAGTGGGTGTGCGGCTTTATTCTTATTGACAGTTCCTATTGCTTAAAATATAATGAGTATAAAGTCATTGAGTTATTAGTCATTGAAAGGCGCTGTTCTAATGGTTGATACAAAAAGACAAAAGCAGAAGCAATTAACCAGAAAACATTTAATAGAAATAGCAATTAAGCAGTTTAGTGAAACGGGAATAACAATGACTCGAACTACTGATATTGCCAAAGCTGCAAATGTGGCGCACGGCACAATATTTGTACATTTTCCAAAACAGGAAGATTTATTAATAGCTGTAATTGAGGAATTTGGCGATAGAATTGTTAAACGACTTCAAGAATTGATTGATTCAAATCGTAGTCTTTTTGAAGTATTAGAAGCTCATATAGCTGGCTTAGCTGAATTCGAATCCTTTTATACAAGATTGATTATCGAAAGACGCCTACTGCCTGCTAATGCTCGCGATACATACATTATGATTCAATCTGCCATTTCAATTCACATTGCTGAAACTGTTGAAAAAGAGATAAAACAGGGTGTTATTCGTGAATTTCCAATTCATTTACTCTTTAATACTTGGCTAGGTTTAATTCATTATTATTTAACGAATGGCGACTTATTTTGTTGCAGTGATTCTATATTAAAAAAACACGGTCATGAATTACTGCGGCATTTTATTAAATTAATATCTATTGAATAAAAATATAAGGAGGCCGAAAAATGAAACAATGTATTGCTTGTGGAATGCCAATGAAAAATCCGGAAGATTTTGCTATGGGAGATTCTAAAAAGGATTACTGCCGTTATTGTTGTCGTCCAGATGGATTAATGCAATCCTATAAGGAAAAATTATTTTCCTTAACCAACTTTATTATTAAAACTCAAGGGTTGGAAGAAAATGTGGCAGCAACTGCTGCAAAATCAATGATGGCTAAACTACCTGCTTGGAAAACAGAAGCATCCATCTAGTAACTGGGACCCCTGCCCGTTGCTGGGTAGCTACCAGCTAGGCTTTGTCTGTAATGGTCTGCCTGTCAGGAGAGTGCACCGGCCATGGCAGCCAAACCTACGCCGCAGTGCCCCGTGCGACGAGTCAACTGGCAGGAGGGAGCCGCGAACTGCGCGGCAGGAAGAGAATAAAAAGGCCGTCCTCATCCGGTGAAGGCGGCAATAAGCCATGATAACAGTCAAATAAAAAACCTCTTTTTGTTCTGGGAGAATATGCTATACCTTAATCCGTGGCACGGAAATACAAATGACATAGGAAAAGAGAGAAAAACGTCGAATTATAAAGGTATTGAGATATAATCAGGGAATAGTAATCACCTTGGAGGTGTATCAATGAAATACCTTTTAAAACAATCAAGTGAAGAACTTACTACCTATTCGGGAATGACTTTAGTAGGCGCATTGCTCGCCAAGACTGAATTATATAAACGATTGAGTAAAACTCAGCTTAGCGGCGTAATAGCTCCTGAGCTTTCGCATGGTGATATAGCTATTTCATATATCGGTTTGTTATGCCAAGGAAAAAGCGATTTTGATTGCATTGAAGAATTCCGAAAAGACAAGTTTTTCCGGCAAGCTCTACGTATCTACCGTGCTCCCTCAAGTCCTACATTGCGTCAACGTTTGGATGCAGGAGCTACCCAACCGGCTTGGTCGAGTATTGTTGCTGAAGAATCCATTGCTCTACTCAAAGTCTTACAAGTTAGCATTACCCCGGTTACCCTTTCCAGAACGACTGAAGAAAACCAAGTGCAGCAGGTGAGATACATCCCAATTGATTGTGATGTATCTCCTTTTGATAACTCAAAAACTAAAAAAGAAGGGGTATCAAGGACATATAAAGATTTCGACGGCTATGCGCCCATGTTTGCTTATATAGGATTAGAAGGATATGCTTTGCATGTAGAGCTTCGCCCTGGTAGTGACCATTGTCAAAAAGGGACACCACAATTTTTGCGCCAGAGCATTGAGTATGCTAAACAATTAACATCTCTTCCAACCCTGATTCGTATGGATTCGGGTAATGATAGTATTGATAATTTGGCTATTTTTCTTAGACCGGAGACCAATACGGATTTCATCATCAAGCGCAATCTGCGTAGAGAATCTCGTGAACGCTGGTTAGAGCTAGCAAAAGCGGAAGGCATCTGCGTAAACCACCGTCCGGGAAAACGCGTATACTGGGGGGCGACCCAATTATATAGGGAAGAATTGGGGCAAAACGTGAGAGTCATTTATTGTATCACGGAAAGAACCATTCTTAAAAATGGGCAAATTCTCTTAGTTCCCAATATTGAGGTAGATACCTATTGGACGTCTTTGCCGGATGAGCCGCAAATCATTATTCAGCTCTACCATGAACATGGAACAAGCGAGCAATTTCACAGCGAAATCAAGACAGATATGGATTTGGAACGATTTCCATCTGGCAAATTTGCTACAAATGACATAATCTTAAAGTTTGCTATGTTGGCGTACAATGTACTGCGAATAATTGGTCAACAACTCGCAAACCAAGAGCATTCTCCATTAAAAAAGAAAGCGTTTCGGCGCAGAATTAAGACTGTCATTCAAACCATGATTACATTTGCCGCCCGTCTAGTTCATCATGCTCGCAGATATGAATTGCATTTTGGTAAGGATAGTCCATGGTTTGAAACATTTCGAGCAATTTATATGGCGTTAGTATAAGACAATATCATTATATTTGGATTGTACCATGCTGAAAAAACAGTCTACGCATGAGGTGTGTTAAGGTTTGCCTTCTTGAGGGTGATCCCTCGTAACATACGCTCAGTTATGTCATTAATGCCTATCATGACTACTACTGTATTTCTTAATTTGCAGTTTAAACGCTTATCAGTGTTAATGCAAAAAATGTGCCACCGATTCAGGCTATAATTAGCGTAACAGGTTGCCGAGGAGCGGTTAGCCACTTCCTTTTTAGAAAGGAGGTGGTATGATGACAATGTTTGAGGCAATGTATCTCATGATTGCATTTGCAACACTCGTTGTTTTGATCGCAACAATAGGTAAGGGACGTCCGCGCACGCATTTATACGCCGTTCGGCGTCCCTTTTCCCTTGTTTCGCACCGTACGTGAGACTTTTGCCTCATACGGCGCTCCATCAAATCCTTATGACTTTCCAGTGACAGCTTTTCTCTCATCCTTATAATTTTGCGATTGATCTTCGCAGTATTTTTCGGCGGCAGTTTTGAATGAATTGTGTCGTGACACATTTTGCAGACACTGGCTAGATTAGATACCCGGTTTAGCCTATAAGCAGGCAATAGAGGACGAACATGATGGAAATCAATATCATTTTTGGCCAATGTTTTTTCGCAAACCCTGCATTTCCCTTTATCCCGGTTCAAAGCATAAGCACGGTTGAGAAAATACTCGAAAGTATATTGGGAACTGTGCTGACATTTTCCTAGCCTTTGGTTAAGATGAACAGAGAGTAATTCATCTTGACGAGGAAGAAGCGGAGTTTTACCGGTGCGCGTCTAATATAAACTACGCCCTTGCTGCAAATAGGGTATTTCTTTTTGGTTTTTCAGCTCCGGTTTCTTCCAATGGCAAAACAGCAATGATGTGAGTCCGATGATTTGATCTTTAATGAAGACTGCAGGTATGTGGCTATTGTACTTTTGGTGAACCTTGTGCAGGTTGGTTGTTTGATTAGCCGGGATTTTCTTTGCACCCAGTTTGTACATTTCACGGTAAGACAGATAGCCCAGAATCCACGCATATTTCTTCATAGCGGCAATGACTTGAGTAGCCGTCTGATAGTAGTTGATAATACCCCGTATTTTACTATTAATCAGCTCAATTTTCTTAACGCTTGGTTCTGCCTCTGAATGGGTGCACAACTGGCGAATTTGTTGTCCAATCTCTTTGACTTTGGTTTTTAACCTGGTCATATTGGGTTTCGTGCGGGTAATGTAACCAAATCTCGCTTTCGTTGATTTTATGATTTTGTAAGTAAACCCCAGAAAATCAATGGACTTCTTTTTGAGATTGGTTATTTTGGTCTTTTTCTCCGATAAAGTCAACTTGAAATGAGTGGCAAGCTTATTACGAATGATCTGTTTCCATTTTTGCGCGTTGACCTTTGTATCGGTAATCAGTACCCAGTCATCACAATAGCGGATCAAATACGCCGGCTTTAAATGGCTGCGCAGTTTCAACGCTCTAATGCGTCCCCGTGGATAAGCATAGTTTGTTTTAGTACGCTTGTTTTCCCAGGAGTTAGCAATGAACCAGTCGAAGCTATTGAGGTAGACATTGGCAAGCAACGGTGAAATAATACCACCTTGTTGAGTACCCATTGGGTTTACCGCAATTTCGTTCATAACGCCAGCTTTGAGCATTTGTCTGATGATCATGAGGACGCGGCGGTCACGAATGCCCATATGCCAAAGTTGTTTTATTAGTTTGGTGTGGTTAATTGTGTCAAAGTATTGTTTGATATCACCCTCTACAACCCAGGAATATCCTGTATTGTGCACCAAGGTAGTTGTACGGGCCATAGCCATGGCGGTGTCGCGGTAGGGGCGAAACCCATAGGAGTGCGGGAAAAATTGTGCTTCCAGAATGGGTTCTAGTATCATACGGACGCATTCTTGGATCACACGGTCAGTTGCTGTTGGAATTCCTAATTTGCGCATTTGGCGGGTTCCCGGTTTAGGAATGTATTGTCTGCGGATTGGCTTTGGATGATAACCTTCCAATGATTGTTGTATTGTACGAATTACTTGCGGGTAGGGAAGTTCCAAAAGATTCCTCATAGTGAGATGATCTGTTCCGGCTGTGTCTGCGCCTTTGTTAGATTTAATATTGTGAAATGCCGTCTGAATGGTCACCGATGATGAGATTAATTCAAGCAGGCTGTGAAATTTGGGCAGTCTGTTTTGTTCCAGAACTGCTCTTGTCTTCGCATACAATTGATCCAGAATGTGTTGCAATCCCATTTCATCAGTTGGTGGTTTAAGGATGGGATAGTCAGATTGTTGTTCCAGGCCGGCATTCCTCCTTTTCATGGATTGTGCCTGCCGGTTTCATGTCAGGTATGGGCCACGCCTTCCCTGACAGGCTGTTTGGAAAAATGCGATAAGGATTGACTATGCCCCTTTGCTCCACGGTCATTACTCCGCTTCATCACTACTACGGGCTGCCGCCCTCCGAATTCAGCAAGCATTTCCTCTTGCTTAGAGACATTTGCTGGTATCAGCGTTTACATTCTCTTTTGGAGTTCCACTGTTTCTTGCACTCTGGCTTTACATGACGACTTTAGTCCCTTCCTGTAACCCGCCAACCGTTTCTTTATCCGTTACCGGAGGATGAAAAACTCCATACCTTTACTGATATGGGACAGAAATGCAAGTTTTATATCTTCATTTCCATGATTGGACTCCACTGGGGAGTAGACTTCTTCATTTAGAAATCTCATTTCTTACGAGCCGTACATACGGAAGTTCCTGGTGTGTAAACATGGTCGTTTTATAGCCCCCCGACTACTTTGCTAACCGCTTCGCAGGTCTGCGTTTCGCCGACTTCACCGAGCTTCGTACCCCATGAGGATACCTCTCATAACGCACGTCGGAGTATTAGGGCCGGTCTGCCGGTATCCAGTCCGTTACAGGATATTCTCCTGTTTATTGGAGTGCAAAATTCGGATTTACTGTCATTCCGCTTGATTTTATTGCTCATTTCGGAGCAGATTGTTCAAGAACAGTGCGCACGCAACAATAGGTAAGGGACGTCCGCGCACGCATTTATACGCCGTTCGGCGTCCCTTTTCCCTTGTTTCGCACCGTACGTGAGACTTTTGCCTCATACGGCGCTCCATCAAATCCTTATGACTTTCCAGTGACAGCTTTTCTCTCATCCTTATAATTTTGCGATTGATCTTCGCAGTATTTTTCGGCGGCAGTTTTGAATGAATTGTGTCGTGACACATTTTGCAGACACTGGCTAGATTAGATACCCGGTTTAGCCTATAAGCAGGCAATAGAGGACGAACATGATGGAAATCAATATCATTTTTGGCCAATGTTTTTTCGCAAACCCTGCATTTCCCTTTATCCCGGTTCAAAGCATAAGCACGGTTGAGAAAATACTCGAAAGTATATTGGGAACTGTGCTGACATTTTCCTAGCCTTTGGTTAAGATGAACAGAGAGTAATTCATCTTGACGAGGAAGAAGCGGAGTTTTACCGGTGCGCGTCTGATATAAACTACGCCCTTGCTGCAAATAGGGTATTTCTTTTTGGTTTTTCAGCTCCGGTTTCTTCCAATGGCAAAACAGCAATGATGTGAGTCCGATGATTTGATCTTTAATGAAGACTGCAGGTATGTGGCTATTGTACTTTTGGTGAACCTTGTGCAGGTTGGTTGTTTGATTAGCCGGGATTTTCTTTGCACCCAGTTTGTACATTTCACGGTAAGACAGATAGCCCAGAATCCACGCATATTTCTTCATAGCGGCAATGACTTGAGTAGCCGTCTGATAGTAGTTGATAATACCCCGTATTTTACTATTAATCAGCTCAATTTTCTTAACGCTTGGTTCTGCCTCTGAATGGGTGCACAACTGGCGAATTTGTTGTCCAATCTCTTTGACTTTGGTTTTTAACCTGGTCATATTGGGTTTCGTGCGGGTAATGTAACCAAATCTCGCTTTCGTTGATTTTATGATTTTGTAAGTAAACCCCAGAAAATCAATGGACTTCTTTTTGAGATTGGTTATTTTGGTCTTTTTCTCCGATAAAGTCAACTTGAAATGAGTGGCAAGCTTATTACGAATGATCTGTTTCCATTTTTGCGCGTTGACCTTTGTATCGGTAATCAGTACCCAGTCATCACAATAGCGGATCAAATACGCCGGCTTTAAATGGCTGCGCAGTTTCAACGCTCTAATGCGTCCCCGTGGATAAGCATAGTTTGTTTTAGTACGCTTGTTTTCCCAGGAGTTAGCAATGAACCAGTCGAAGCTATTGAGGTAGACATTGGCAAGCAACGGTGAAATAATACCACCTTGTTGAGTACCCATTGGGTTTACCGCAATTTCGTTCATAACGCCAGCTTTGAGCATTTGTCTGATGATCATGAGGACGCGGCGGTCACGAATGCCCATATGCCAAAGTTGTTTTATTAGTTTGGTGTGGTTAATTGTGTCAAAGTATTGTTTGATATCACCCTCTACAACCCAGGAATATCCTGTATTGTGCACCAAGGTAGTTGTACGGGCCATAGCCATGGCGGTGTCGCGGTAGGGGCGAAACCCATAGGAGTGCGGGAAAAATTGTGCTTCCAGAATGGGTTCTAGTATCATACGGACGCATTCTTGGATCACACGGTCAGTTGCTGTTGGAATTCCTAATTTGCGCATTTGGCGGGTTCCCGGTTTAGGAATGTATTGTCTGCGGATTGGCTTTGGATGATAACCTTCCAATGATTGTTGTATTGTACGAATTACTTGCGGGTAGGGAAGTTCCAAAAGATTCCTCATAGTGAGATGATCTGTTCCGGCTGTGTCTGCGCCTTTGTTAGATTTAATATTGTGAAATGCCGTCTGAATGGTCACCGATGATGAGATTAATTCAAGCAGGCTGTGAAATTTGGGCAGTCTGTTTTGTTCCAGAACTGCTCTTGTCTTCGCATACAATTGATCCAGAATGTGTTGCAATCCCATTTCATCAGTTGGTGGTTTAAGGATGGGATAGTCAGATTGTTGTTCCAGGCCGGCATTCCTCCTTTTCATGGATTGTGCCTGCCGGTTTCATGTCAGGTATGGGCCACGCCTTCCCTGACAGGCTGTTTGGAAAAATGCGATAAGGATTGACTATGCCCCTTTGCTCCACGGTCATTACTCCGCTTCATCACTACTACGGGCTGCCGCCCTCCGAATTCAGCAAGCATTTCCTCTTGCTTAGAGACATTTGCTGGTATCAGCGTTTACATTCTCTTTTGGAGTTCCACTGTTTCTTGCACTCTGGCTTTACATGACGACTTTAGTCCCTTCCTGTAACCCGCCAACCGTTTCTTTATCCGTTACCGGAGGATGAAAAACTCCATACCTTTACTGATATGGGACAGAAATGCAAGTTTTATATCTTCATTTCCATGATTGGACTCCACTGGGGAGTAGACTTCTTCATTTAGAAATCTCATTTCTTACGAGCCGTACATACGGAAGTTCCTGGTGTGTAAACATGGTCGTTTTATAGCCCCCCGACTACTTTGCTAACCGCTTCGCAGGTCTGCGTTTCGCCGACTTCACCGAGCTTCGTACCCCATGAGGATACCTCTCATAACGCACGTCGGAGTATTAGGGCCGGTCTGCCGGTATCCAGTCCGTTACAGGATATTCTCCTGTTTATTGGAGTGCAAAATTCGGATTTACTGTCATTCCGCTTGATTTTATTGCTCATTTCGGAGCAGATTGTTCAAGAACAGTGCGCACATAAAAAAGAAATAACCGCTTCCTGGCCAAGGTTCGCGGTTATTTCTTAATAATTCCCTACTTTAGGCTAACCGTTCGGTTAGACAACCTGTGGGGCTGGCGTGCTAGAACACGTCAGTCCTTTTCTTATATTATACCTACTGCATGAAAAATATGCAACTGATTAGAAAAATCAGCAGCGCCCGTTCGTCGCCGGATTTCTCAGGCAAAGACAGGGGACGGTGTAAGTTTCTTGATAGGAAACCAATATTTTTACCATTATGTACTTGCAATCTATGTAAAAGAGTACTAATATTAGTAATAGGTGGAAATTAAAAAGTAAAGTCGCCGTGTCCCATAGGTGTTAGAGCACCTATAGGCACGAGCAGGTGAATAGGCACCTACACGTAACAGCGAACTGTCCACGACGACAATCTTATTATACCCGGTTGTTAGCTGAATTACAAGTTTTGACAATCGAGGTGTAATGATTGGCGCGAAAGGCAGATGGCTGTGCGACTGCATGCAATATTCGATGGTATCATATCTTGATACAGGTTTGGCAGGACACGCTGACGGGTTCTGTTATTTGGGTTGCTTCCTGTATCTTGATACTGTTGCAATAATTGATTAGGATCGCATGTGTAGGGTAGAAATAATCCTGCATATGTGATCCTTTTTAATTTCCTCCTGTAAAATTCCCATTCATGGGAGATTACAGGAGGGCATAGAAGCCTCCAGATAAAATAAGGAGGGGTGAGTTTAACTGACTTATGAATAACAGATACCTGGATTTTAAGAAACAAGAGACTGAGCTATATGATAAAATTTGGCAACTATCTGAAGAGCTTGACCGGCTGGATAAAGAGGGAAAAGATACAACGGACACTATCCAGCGCTTTGGGGAGGTAATGAAAGAATTTTTGTTATTCAGGCAGCAGGGAGGCAAAGAACCGCTAGTTAAAGTCAAACTCTAAGAAACAAACTCCCTGTCCCCACGTTTCGTGTAAGAAACAAACTCCCTGTCCCCACGTTTCTCCGTTGAAATAGCCAAAATAGGAACTTCCATTTTGGCTATTTCAACGAGTAGGATAATTACAAAGCTTTCGCCGCTCGACTTGCCCCAATATGCATAGGTTTTGGCAAAAAGAAAGAACATAACGCTGCCAGTAGCGCGACCGCTGTGAGAAGTTCCATTGTTGCTGGCAAGCCGTGATTATCTGCAAACCGACCAATCAATGGAACAAACATACCACCCACACTGAAGGTAAGTCCCAGTGTCACTCCGGAAGCAAAACCGATACTGCGTGCTAAATAACTCTGCCCTAAAACAACGACCGAACTAAACGGCGAAAACATAGCAAATCCGATCGGTATCATCAACGCATAACTAATGAACGCATTTGTTGTCTGTGATAATATACCTACCATTGGTACCAGAAGTACACAACTCATCTGCACCACTTTCAAATAGCCGATTTTGTCTGCCAACAGTCCGCCAATGAGTGTAGTCACTACACCAAACATAAATAGTAATGTCAACGCTGAACCGGCTGCCGCAGTAGAAAGCCCCGAGACATTTACCAAATACAGCGGAATAAAGCTTCTTAGCCCGCACATGACAATCGAACTAAAAATAATCAGCAGTGTTAATCGTGCAAAAGAGGGCCAATCATTTCGAAGAATGCTGTTTGGTTCTGAGACCTTTCCATTTGCCAATACTTCGGAATTTGAAGCCTGCGCGATATCTGCTTTCATTTTCGGAGCAATCGCCAATAAAATCATTGCCATGATCAAGGCCAACAAACAAAATACCGCCGTCCCTTTCATGCCAAATGCTGTAATGGCAGCGACGGCAATAATCGGTCCGGCAGCAAAACCACCGTTCCCGCCTACAGAAAAAATACTTAGGGCAGTACCTCTTCTTGTTCCGGAAAGTTTATGGATCATACGCGCCGCTTCTGGATGAAAAATAGCACTGCCGATGCCGCTTACTGTTACCACGGCAAAAATAGCCCAATAATTTTCAAAAAGTCCTGCCAACCCCATTGCTGCACCAGATAAAAAAATTCCCAGCGGCATTAGCCATGTTTTGGATGTACGATCTGCCAGCCAGCCGAAAGTAGGCTGTACAACAGAAGATAAAAAGCAGGATGCAAACATCAAACCCGCTACAGCTTGATAATCCATACCATACTGTAAAATAAAAAACGGCAAAATAGCGGGCAATGCCCCCATGCCAATATCACAGAAAAAATGACCTACTGCTACTACATACACATATTTTTGATTCAATTCCATACCCTCCTAAGTATCCTATTTATATTTCTTCACTTAGCTTTTTATCATACTTTTGGTTTATATCGTTCAGAAAGCGTAAGATAATAGATTGCTCATATTCACTATAGGTTGACAAAAGAGCTAATTTTTCTTGCCTTGCTTGATTATGACACTTTTTATGTTCGATATACACTTGTTGCCCTTGCTCTGTCAGACAGAAATAAATCTCTTTATTATTTTCTGGCTTTTGATAGCTGTCAATTAATTTTTTGTTCAGCAATTTTTTACTGATTTTACTTATGGCTCCCCGTGTCATACCCATCTCAGCTGCTATTTTCGTGACATTAGCATATTCCATCGAGCCGATCTTATCAATGCAATGTGCTTCCGCTAAATTAATTCCTGCAAAAATTTCTTCTCGATGATGCTCAAAAATAGTGGAACGTTCCTGTATTCGGGTAAGTGAGCTGATAATTTTTATTGCATTGTCCACATACATTCCTCCTTTGTTTCCGTGGAAACAATATTACTATAACATATTTTTATTTCTGCGTAAACAAAAATATGTTATAAATGCTTAACTTGGCCAGGCTAATAGTAATAAGCCGTCCATATCATTCATGGACGGCTTATTATGTAGAGTCTATATTAATTAGGAATTCTTAGACTCAAAGGTATGACAGTTGGTTTGCTCACTTTGCCGGGCACTTGAGCCGCCGCCATCAACGTTAACCTCAATGGCAGAAGCATCACACTGTTCACCAGATTTCCAGTACTTGCAGCTCGATACCTTGCATTTTACACCAGGTAAAGACATCGCTTTTCACCTCGCTTTCTATTGAACTACAGCATTTAGTATGGCTAGTTGATTTTAAAATATACCCTAATTTGGGTTTTCAGAACTTTGGTGCAGTTGGTGAAGGGTAAGCCTAGAATGTTTTTTCAGCTTTATTCAGGTCAAACCAAAATATAACACCATCTAACGCGTTTTTCACCCCATACCCATTCCCATGCTGTTCCTGAATGGCGCGTACAATCGATAGACCTAGCCCGTACCTGCCGAATTCCCGGGTTCGGGCTTCATCGATTTTATAGAAGCTTGTCCATATTTTGTCCAGGCTGGCTTCAGGTATTGGTTGCCCGGAGTTATACATACAGACTCTGATTCTATTCTCAGTATTCTCGAGCCAGAGCTTGATACGCTTTTTCCCTTGGGTATGGGTTAAGGCATTGGTGAAGAGGTTAAGCAACACCTGTTCAATACGCCGGGGGTCGCCGTTGACTTTTGGACTGGTTAGTGCATTTATTTCCAGGGAAATACTTTTTTCTTCGAGAACAGACATATATTTTTTCGCAATATCCTGCAATAATGGCAATAGGTCAAAATTAATCCGTTTCAGTTCATACAGGCCTGATTCCAGTTGTGAGAGGTTGAGCAAATCTTTGACCAGTTTATCCATCTTTTCCGCTTCGTCAATAATGACTGAGCAATAGAAATCTTTGCTCTCTTCATCGCGGGCGACATTCTCTTTTAGTCCTTCGGCGTAGCCTAACAGCAGTGAGAGCGGTGTTTTTAGCTCATGGGAAACATTGGACACAAAGGATTTGCGCATTTTATCTAACGCCCGCTCTTTTTCCACATCAGCCAATAATTGTTGATTTTTTTGGTTAAGGGCTGAGATGGCAGTGTCCAACTGGTCTGATAAGTGGTTAATGCTGTTGCCAAGTTCACCCAGCTCATCAGCCTGGTTTACCCGGCATTTTTGGGAAAAGTCCAGACGCGCCATGTTTTGAGCGATTTGCTTGAGTTCAAGGATCGGCTGGGTAAAGCGTTTGGAAAATAAAAAGGCCCAGACGCAACCGGCTAATAGGGTTAGGATGCCAGTTAAGGTCATAAAATGAGCTGCGGCAATAGCGCTCTCAGACATAGGGCCCAGCGGTTGTCTGATGATTAGGATATCACCGTTCATTAGCTGCCTTTCCAGAACCATAAAATCAATTTTCAACATCTGGTCCAGCTGCATCTCAAGTACTGTTTGACTATCAATGATTTGGCTGCTTTTGATTAGCTGCATCGAATTAGGCGGGATTCGGAACTGACTGGTAGGCGAAGGTGCAACTGGTTCAGGTGGCTGCTTGTTCAAAATATGGCTGACAGAGCTGTATTTAATGCTGCCTTCCGGAGCGAAGATCATAATGTGGGCTCCCAAGGTATTGGCTGATCGCTCCAGCTCCAGGGATAATTTTTCAGGGGTTCCCTGGTATAGCTGGTCGATGGTGTGACTGGTGGTTATGAGGAGTGCTTTTTTTTGCCAGGTATAGAATTTTTCCAGGCCAAATCCCAGGGAAGCCAGCGATAGTAATACAAACAACAGGACAAAGCTGTTGAGACTAAGAAAGAGTTTTGTGCGAATTGATGCTGTCATTTTTCCGCCTCAAAGCGGTAGCCATAGCCTCTGAGGGTATGAATCAGGGTGCTCTTGGTACCAAGCTTGGTTCTAAGCCGGTTAATGTGGGTATCTACCGTGCGCAACTCACCCAGGTAGTCGTACGTCCATACGTGATCGAGGATTTGCTGGCGGCTCAGCGCATTGCCTGTGTTTTCTGCCAAATAAATAAGCAGCTCATATTCTTTGGGACTCAAGTCCAACAACTGTTCGTCAAGAAATACCTGACGGGCAGCTGTGTCAATAACCAGACCGCCATATAAGGCGGTTTTGTCTTTTTCTTGCTCCATGCGCCGGAATAAGGCATTTACCCGCGCTGTCAGAACCTTAGGGCTAAAGGGCTTGGTAACATACTCGTCGGCCCCCATTTCAAAAGCATAAAGCTGATCGGCTTCTTCGCTTTTGGCGGTAAGCATGATAACCGGGATTGTGCTGTTTTTACGAATCTCCTGGCAGACTGTCCAGCCATTGCGTTCTGGCATCATGACATCAAGGATGACCAGGTCTATCTTTTCTACAGACAAGAGGTGTAAGGCCATTTGGCCGTTGGCAGCTTCAAGAATATGATAGCCTTCGCGCACAAGAAAATCGGCAACAAGCTTTCTCATTCGCAGCTCATCATCAACTAGTAAGACAGTTTTAGCCATAAGGTGATCTCCTTTGGTTTTTATTGTCGATCGTAAAATAGTACCCTTTTATTTTAATATGAATTAATTAGAATGAAAATCCAATAATACTGTAACAATTTAGTAACATTGATATGATATTATTGCAAATAAGTATGTTACTAAGATAATAAAAAGATAGTATGTGAACAGCCGAAGCAGGATAAGGGGGACTTGAATTGAGTTTGGTAGGACAATATGTAAAACAGGCAGGTATTTTGGGGCTATGTTTGCTGGCTCAGACCACGATGGGTTTTGCCGCACCTCTCACCGTGGAACAAGCAGTAAATATGGCTCTGGAAAGCCACCTGGATATAAAAAAAGCCATAAATAGTGAAAAACAAGCAGAATATGCATTACAGAGTACACAAGGCAGCAAGGGAATATCGATTGATGCTTCTAATACTTTTTATCTTAAACGAATCAATTACCCGGGAAACAGTAGTACTAGTGCCATTACGCTGTCGTTGCCTTTATACTCTGGCGGCAAGAATGAAGGCAACATCGCGATTGCTAAAACCGATGTGACAATAACCGGTCTCAGTCTGCTAAAAACCAGGCAGGATGTGAAATTAAACACCTTGTCTGCCTACTATGATGTGATTGAAGCCTACAAAACGCAGGCTGTTGATCAGGAAACAGTTGATAATTATGTAGTACATCTTAATGATGTCAAAGCCCAGTATAGTGCCGGCAATATTGCGAAATCAGATGTACTGCGATCAGAAGTAGAACTGGCAGATGCGCAGCAAACGCTGATAAAGGCCAAAAATTCCTCGGAAGTTGCGGTTAATGCTTTCAAAAATATGATTCGTTGGAAAAGTTCGGAAGCTATTGAGTTTGTTGAAGATTTTCAATATGTTCCCTTCAAGCAGACAATGGATGAATGTGTGGCTGTGGCCAAAGAGCAGCGTCCGGATATAAAAAAGTATCGGCTTGCTATTGATGAAGCCGAGAAAACTGTGGAGGTTACTAAAGCCGATAAAAAACCAGCAGTGTCGCTTACAGCGGCAACCGGCTGGAGCAGCAGCGTTTTACCTGAGGATGATAATAAAGAAATCTATGTTGGGGTAACCACCAGTTGGAATTTATTTGATAGTCAGGTTACCAAGGCCAAGGTCAAAAAAGCGTTAAGTGCAGTCGATAACGCCCGCTTGGAGTTGACAGCGCAGGAGGATTCGGTGGAGCTTGCTGTAAAAGAATATTATCTGGGAATGAGGGAAGCTGAAAAACGGATTGAGACAACGAAATTTGCCGTACATAAGGCCGATGAAGATTATTTTATTGCTGAGGCGAAATACCGGGTAGGGGAAGGAGTCATCCTTGATGTGATTGATGCCCAATTGGCATTAACGACAGCAAAGAACAACTATATTACCGCCCAATACGATTATGTGACATATAAGGCGAAATTAGAAAATGCCATGGGAATGGACTAGGAGGCAGCAACATGTGGGAGAAAATCAATAAGAAAATTTTGGCGGCAGCTATTGTCATTTTGCTGGGGATTGCCGGCGGAGTTTGGTACTACAATCATACCCAACAAGTTAAGGCGTCTGCCAATCAGGAAACGGTGCTGGCAACAAGAGGCAAGATTATTTCTAGTGTATCGGCGACTGGAATTGTAAAGCCTATCGACGCTGTTGATATTTCATCACAGGTTACGGCGTTGATCAAAGAGATTAAAGTCAAAGAAAATGATCATGTTAAAGTTGGTCAGACTTTGGCAATCTTAGATGATAAGTCTTTGGAAACCACAATGAAAAAAGCCGAATACTCAATGAATAATTATGGCGCAAAATATAAGCGGTATCAGTATTTGCATTCCATTGGCGCAAAATCCGACGCTGATCTGGAAGATGCCTTGCTTAACTATCAGACGGCTGTAGCCAGTTATAATGAGGCCAAGTCGGATGTGGAAAAAACCGTATTGGTCTCGCCCATGGATGGAGTAGTTTTGGGAGAGCCGGTAGCGATAGGAACTTTGGTGACCGCAGGCGTCAATGATCCGACAGTTGTTATGATGATTGGTGATGTTTCACGCAAAAAAGTAAAGGTAAAGGTAGATGAAACCGATATTGGCAAAATCAAAATCGGGCAAGCGGCGACTTTTACTGTGGATGCCTATCAAAATCATACCTTTACAGGCACTGTTGATAAAATAGGGGAAATTTCGACAAGTACTACAAGTACGTCCTCGTCATCGTCCTCCTCGTCATCGTCGTCCTCCTCCTCCTCTTCTTCTACCAGTAGTGTAGTATATTATTACGTAACGCTCACTGCTGAAGATCCTGAAAATTTGCTAAAGACAGAAATGACGGCCAGAGTCAATATCAAAATTGATGAGAAAGACAATGTATTGTTAATTCCGTTATCTGCATTAAAAACCAGTACCAGTGGGCAATATGTAATGGTATTGCGCGATGACGGGAAAAGTGAAAATGTTCCGGTTGAGGTTGGCTTGACAAGCAGTGATAAAGTTGAGATTATCAGTGGGTTGCAGGATAATGATAAATTAATCATTTCTTATACGAAATCACAAACTCAAAGTTCCTCTAAGCAAAAAGATAACGGTCCGCCACCACACATATAGCGAGAAGGAGTACAACAGTTATGGGGATTATGCTGAAAGAAATTACGAAATGCTATAAAATCGGTGAAGAAACAGTAGCGGCGCTTGCCGGGATTTCACTAACAATAAAAACCGGAGAATTTGTTGCTATTATGGGGCCATCAGGCTCAGGTAAGTCAACCATGATGAATATCCTGGGATGTCTTGACCGTCCCAGCAGTGGATCTTATTTGCTCCAGAATCAGGAAGTTGCCACTATGAATGATGATGAGCTAGCGAAAACACGCAATAAGCGTATTGGATTTGTATTTCAAAATTTCAACCTATTGTCACGGGTATCGGCATGGGAAAATGTAGCGTTACCCTTAGTCTATGCGAGAGTAGCGGAGAAGGAACGACTGAAGAGAGCCGCTGCAATCCTGGACTCTGTTGGCTTGGCGGCGCGTAAACAGCATATGCCCAACGAATTGTCAGGCGGTCAGCGCCAACGTGTGGCAATTGCCAGAGCACTGATCAATGATCCCAGTATTATTATGGCTGATGAACCTACGGGGAATCTTGACAGCCGGTCCAGTGTTGATATCATGCGGATATTTGGCAATTTAAATGAACAGGGGAAAACCATCATTCTGGTTACTCACGAACCGGACATTGCCGAGTATGCGAAACGCGTTATCACAGTACGTGACGGATTGATTATAAGTGATGAGGTAAAGGAGCCAAGTGCATGTTAAAAGAAAGCATTGCGATTGCTTTGCGAGCTTTGCTGGCTAATAAGCTGCGTTCTATTTTAACGATGCTGGGTATCATTATCGGTGTAGGCGCGGTTATCTCGATGGTATCCATTGGGATGGGTGTTCGGGAAAAGGTGCAAAGTTCAATTGCCAGCCTCGGCAGCAATATGTTAATCGTGAGTCCGGGAGCGGCCTCTTCCCAGGGGGTACGCTCTGCTTCCGGCAGCAGCATAACCTTATCGCTGGAAGATGCGGAGTATATAAAAAAAATGGTGCAAGGTATCGATTATGTAGCGCCTGCTGTTAGCAAGCAATATCAAATCATTGCCGGTAATCAAAACTGGACAACCACTGTTTACGGGATTACGCCTGAATATATGGCCATAAAAAGTTTGACAGTGGGCAGCGGCAGTTTCGTTTCTCAGCAGGATATTAATTCGCGTAATCGGGTGGCTGTTCTGGGGGCCACTGTTGCCGAAAATTTATTTGGGGAGATGAATCCAACCGGACAAAATATCCGGATCAACAATACTCCGTATCAGATTATTGGTATCCTGGACAGCAAAGGGCAATCAACTATGGGCCAGGATCAGGATGACATTATACTAGTGCCACTAACAACAGCGCAAGAACGCTTGCTGGGCATTACCTACCTTAACTCGATTAGTATCCAGGTTACGAAGCTGGAAGGAATGGACCAGGCGCAGGAGCAAATCACTAGTTTGTTGCGGCAACGGCACAAAATCAGCGGTACGAAGGAAGATGATTTTACGGTGCGCAATCTAACCAGTATCATGACGATGATGACGGAAACGACAGGAACCATTACCCTGTTTCTCGGCTGTATTGGGGCCATATCGTTACTGGTTGGCGGTATTGGTATTATGAACATTATGATGGTGTCGGTGACTGAACGAACAAGGGAAATCGGCATAAGAAAAGCCTTAGGCGCCACATATCGCGATATTATGCTGCAGTTTTTGATCGAATCGGTGGTTATTGGTGTTCTTGGCGGCATTTTTGGCATTGCCCTGGGAGTTTCGGCGGCATTTGCGATCTCGACTTTTGGTAGTTTGCAAACAGTACTATCAGCGCTATCGATTTTGGTGCCCTTTGGAGTATCGGTTGCAGTTGGTTTGTTTTTTGGCATTTATCCAGCCAGAAAAGCAGCATTGCTGGACCCTATCGAAGCATTACGTTATGAATGACCGTATTCGTGGTGCGAAAATATAAAATTCACTATGGATAATTAGTTTGTCTGAATATGGAAGGTGCTGTCTCAAAAATTTATTTTTGAGACAGCACCTTTTTTATATTGAAGAAATTTCTACAAATAAATGCGCATTATTTTCTTTATTTACTTTTCTTAACAAAAAATAAATA
This sequence comes from Sporomusa sp. 246TCP1, assembly GCF_057319775.1. Taxonomy (NCBI): domain Bacteria; kingdom Bacillati; phylum Bacillota; class Negativicutes; order Selenomonadales; family Sporomusaceae; genus Sporomusa; species Sporomusa sp. 246TCP1. Next base: position 5,866,810 of record NZ_CM170492.1, read on the forward strand.
TATATTTGCGATACTGACCATAGAAATAGAATATTTATCAAAAAGGGAGAGGAAATATGAGTACATCAGCAATTACATCCGCGACGTCAACTGCATCAACCACCTCAAGTACTGATTCTACGACCAGTTTGGATTTTGATGAGTTTGTTCAAATATTAGCTACCGAATTGAAATACCAGGACCCGGATGATCCGGTCAGCGGCACCGAATATGTGTCTCAGTTGGCCCAAATTAGTTCCTTATCGGCATTGTCGGAAATCAGCACTTCGGTCACTAATTCTTCAGCATTTAGTCTGATTGGACAAGAGGTAACGTATTCTGCTACCGATACATCAGGCAGTACTGTTACAGGTTCAGGAACTGTGCTGTCAGTAACGGTTTCCGGCAGCAACACATATGTCAATGTTGATGGAACAACAGTAGATTATAGTTCTATTACGAAGGTGGGAACTGACTCCACTACTACGTCTTCAACGTAATGTAAGAAATACCAGTTTATTTTAGCATGTATTTAACCGGACCCAACCAGGGAGGTTACTGCTATTTCTGAACGACAGATGAAATAGTATATTTTAGGAGGTTTTTCTTATGGCTTTAATGGTCTCAATGTCTACTGCGGTCTCAGGGCTAAAAAGTGAACAGACAGCCCTTGATGTAATTGCAAATAATATTGCTAATGTTAATACTACAGGCTACAAATCGCAGACGGTTACGTTTAGTGATATATTGAGTCAGACAATTAGTGCTGCTACTTCGGGTACGGCGACTACCGGCAGTACCAATGCCTCACAGGTTGGACTTGGCGTCAGTGTTGCCAGTACCGATACCGATACGACGGTAGGCAGCACCTCGTCAACCAGCAACTGGACTGATGTGGCGCTTACTGGCAGCGGTTACTTTATTGTCCAGACAGGCGACGATGAGTATGCGTATACCAGAAATGGCAGTATGAGCGTTGATGATGATGGCAACCTGACAATTGATGGTTATATCGTTTGCGGGTGGGAAGAGTATACACTTGATGAAGACGGTAACATAGTTTACACGACTAGCAGTGAACCGGAAGCTATTAATCTGTATAGTGATTCTTACGCCGGAAATAAGTATACACTGACTCCCGAAGTTACTACTTCTTCCGCCATTTCAGGAAATCTTGACAGTGATAATGATGTGGCCGATACGGCCACCGGACTAACCACGATCGGCGATACAACTGATCTGGATTTTGACGCGACAACCGAAATTACGGTGTACGATTCGCAAGGTAACGACTATGATGTTACCGTTAGTTTGAAGAAATGTGCTGTTGAGGGTGATATAACTACCTGGTATTATGAATTTAGCGCTGATGATACAACGATAAGCCCTTCCAGCGGGTATATTGCTTTTGATGCCGACGGCAATTTGGTTACTTCTGCCACCACTCTTTCGGCAGCAGTTCAGGATACTGCCGGTTATGCAAGTACGAATATCTCCGTGGGAACTGCCGTGGAAACCGGTACTTACTCTGTCGAGGTAACAGGTACAAGTGGTGCTTATACTGTTACGCTGACGTATCCGGACGGAACGACTTCATCGGTTTCATCTACAACTGGCGCGGCTACCTTTGGCAGCGGTACATCTGCTATCACTATCACAGCGCCAACAACAATTTCAACAGGAACGTCCACCTTTACGGTGACAGGTGGCACTACCACTGCTGCGACAGTCAGTTCTACCAGTAACACCGCAGGCTACGCCACTTCGGATATAACTTTGAGTTCTGATGTTGCGGCTGCTAGTTATATTATTACAACAACAAGTGCAGCAAGTGGTGGTAGTGGTTATGACATTACTATCTATGCTAGTGATGGCACTACTGTTCTGGGTTCAGCAACTGACTCAACCGATGGTTCAGGTACAATTACGTTGTCAACAGGCGGAACGATTACCCTGACTGCTCCTACGTCATTTTCGACAGGTTCGACGACGATTACGACCACCTCGACTACTACCCGTACGGCAGCAGTATCTGACGCAGGTTATGCGTATTCCAATGTTGCTATTGGAACCGGTTCGGCAGAAGGAGATTATACCATTACTGTGGCGCAGAATTCGGATGGCTCAACCTGGGACATTACCCTCACTTATCCGGACGGAACGACCAAAACGGTAACTGGTTCGAAAGATGGGTCAGGTACATTTACTACAACGGCTGGCACAATCACTTTATCGGCACCAGATAGTATTCAAGCCGGCACAACAACCTTTACAGTTGACTCAACTTCCTATACTTTCACCGATAGTACAACGATTACAGTAACAACGCCGGCATCTGCAGGCACGGAGGATATTACCTTTGATCTCGACTTTTCAGATGTTCAAACCTCCGATGCCACCGACTCGCTGACTGATGATACTGACGGATATTCGGCAGGTACAGCAGAAAGCTATAGCATTTCTTCTGATGGTACTATTACTTGCACCTACGATAATGGAGAAACAATCTCAATCGGCCAAATCGCCTTGGCTACGTTTACTAATGCGGAAGGCTTGACGAAAGCAGGGGACAATCTCTATACAGAAAGCCTCAGTTCAGGTGATCTCAGCTATGTTGTTGCAGGTGAAGGCGGCACAGGTACGATGACCTCCTATGCACTGGAATTGTCTAATGTCGATTTGGCAGAACAGTTTAGTGCGATGCTGGTCAGTCAGCGGTCCTATCAGGCTAATTCTAAAATTATTTCCGCTTCCGATGAGATGGTGCAGTCGCTTATCAATATGGTAGGCTAACGTAAATAAACTAACCTGATGATCTGCTGGCTGTTAGCATATGGGCAACGCGGCCGGGATAATCAGTTAGTGAAGGCAGGAGGTACAATATGTCAACTTTTGGCACCTATAGCATCGCTTATTCAGGAATGTATACGAACCAGGCCGCGCTGACAACAACAAGCACAAACCTTGCCAATGTGGATACGACCGGCGCCTCTAAGGTGCAACTGACTAGTGCGGATTCGTCTATTACCCAGTCAGACGGGACAACTTCAGTAAATGGTGTTACCGTGGAAACCATTACGCGCTCACGTGATATATACCTTGACAGTACTTACCGGACGGAGAATGCCGATTCCACTTATTTGGCGGTGAAAAGCGGCAATCTGGAATATATGGATACCATTTTGAGTGAATATAACACAGTTACTACTGACGACGATGGGAATACAACTACCACCGATGGTTTGGAGGCGGCCATTACCGATTTTTTCTCTGAATGGGAAACGCTATGTACGTCGACAACTTCATCTAGCGAAACTGATCGTGTGGCTGTTGTAACAGCCGCGGCTGACTTGATTACTAAGCTGGTTGCTATTGATGAGAATTTACAGCAATTGCAGGCCGATGCTGTGACCGGAGTACAGGATGGTGTGGACAGCCTGAATGACTATGCCGAACAGGTGGCGGAGTTAAATGCGCAAATTACGCTGGCAGAGGCAGGCGGCGGCGAGGCCAGCTATCTGCGGGACCAGCGTGATGCCCTGCTTGATGAGATGTCGTCTTTGGCGAATATTACTGTTACTACGAAAACCGATGGAACGCTTATCGTTTCCATTGAAGGAGAAACTCTGGTTAATGGCGATAAGGTGAATACGCTGGCTGTCGAAGGCAGCGGAACAACCGATGACCCGTTGAAGGTGGTATGGGCTGATTCTGATGATGAAGTGGATATTACCAGCGGGAGTATCGGGGCTTATTTGGAAGACGCCGATCAAACCGGCTACGAAACCATTGATACAAGCGACCTTCCTTATAGTTTTTCAACAGATGCAACCAGTTCGATCAGTACTATGCGGCAGGCTATCAATGATTTGATTACTACGCTGGCAACAGAAATTAATTCCCTGTGTACTTCGGGGGTTGACCTTAATGGTGATGCCGGTCTGGACTTTTTTACGACTATTGATTCCAGCGAGCCGCTAAGTATCACCAATATTCAGGTCAATCCGGAACTGGTGAGTGATCCGGATAAGGTAGTTACTTCTTCCAGTGGGGAAACAGGTGATTATAGTATCGCGTCGGCGATCTGTAAGCTTGAAAGTGATACCTCCTGCTATGAGAGCGAAGGCTCAGCGCTTACTATTATCGGCTTTTATACAGCGTTGACTACCTGGCTGGGAACTGAAGGTAATACAGCGTCAAGCAACTACGAAACACAGGCCGCTCTGGTCTCACAGTTAGACTACCAGCGCCAGGCTGTATCTGCTATTTCCATTGATGAGGAAATGTCAAATATGATCAAGTTTCAAACAGCCTATGCCGCCAGTGCGCGGGTTATGAGCACGATTGATAGCATGATAGAAGGATTGATCGCTGCAGTTTAATTATATAAGGGGGGAGTGAAATGGCTTCAACTTTTGCGGGACTCAGTATTGCCAACCGGGGCTTAACTGCCGCTCAGGTCGGTCTGACGGTGACCACCAATAACATGAGCAATATTGACACAGACGGTTACTCCCGGCAGGTAGTGAGTCAGTCATCCATTGGTCCGGCTGCGGTTTACAGCAGCAGTTTAGTTGGTTCGGGGGTCGAGGTAACTTCTGTTGACAGAGTGAACAGTTTTCGCCTTAATCAAAAATATTGGCAGGAAAATAGCGCAGCAAGTGAACTGGAAGTTCAGTCAACATATATGGAACAAATTGAGGAGGTTTTCGGTACTACGAGTTCCAGTTATATTTCCTCTGCGCTGGATAGCCTGGAAGCAGAATTAGAAACGCTGGCTGACGACCTAACAGATACAACAGTCAGAGCTACCGTGTTGTCCTATGCTGAAAGTTTTTGTGAACAACTTAATTCCGCTGCGGAGGAGTTGGAATCAATACGCAGCCAGCTTAACACTGAAGTGTATACAGCCGTAGAAGAGATAAATTCCTATGCTTCGCAAATTGCTGAACTGAACAGCCAGATTTCAACAGCTTCGGCTTCCGGCGCTTCGACAAATGAGTTAGAAGACCAGCGGGATTTACTTGTGGACGAGCTTTCCAGTCTGGTTGGTATTGACGTAACGGCAGCCGATGACGGCTCATATACAATCACTGTGGACGGAGTTACGCTGGTAAAAGGTGATGAGGCTAACGAGCTGGAGTGCTATACCGTCACCGATTCAGACAGTGATTCGTATGGCATGTATGGCATACGCTGGGCCGAAAGTGGCGATGATTTTGATAGCGGTGATTCCGGAGCACTCACCGCGTACCTGCAAATGCGTGATGGCAGCACCTCGGACAGCAAAGGGATCGTCTATTATATGAACCAGTTGGATGAATTTGCTCAGACATTTGCCCAGGCCTTCAACGAAGGGGTTACAACCGATGATGATACCACCTATAGTGGTCATGCCGATGGATATGGCCTTAATGATACGACAGGTATCCGGTTCTTTACTTATGATGGGGTATCATCAAACGAGTTCGTGAATAGCGGCTCAGACCTGGAGGATGCCTACAGTAATATTACGGCTGCCAATATTTCTGTATCCAAGGATATTCAGGACGATACCAATAAGATTGCTGCTTCCTCCACTGCCGGCGACGAAAGCAATGCGGATGTTCTTGACGATATTATTGACATATGTTCTGATGTCAATATTTCCGGCAATTCCACAGCAACCGAAATGTACAATGTAATTGTTGCCACTGTTGCCGGCGACAGCGCTTCTGCCGCAACTGCCTATGCCAGCAAAAGCGCGACCGCAACCTACATCAATACCAGCCGGACTTCCGTGTCCGGGGTTTCCAGCGACGAGGAAACGGTTAACTTGACAACCTATCAGTCGGCTTATGCGGCGTCAGCTTCCATGGTTAGTGCCTGGAATGAATTGTATGATACTACCCTTGCTATGGTAGACGATTAACGAAAGGAGGAGTTTTTTGTGTATCGCATAACTAATGGGATGATCGCCGCTAATACTTTGCGGAATATTAGTGCTGCCGCTGTACGGCTGGCAGAAGCGAATGAAGCGGTGGCGTCCAATATGAAAATTCAATTGGCTTCTGATGACCCGACGGTGGCGACGCGGGCGGTAACCTATCGCAGCACGGTTTCCCAGATAGAGCAATATCAGGACAATGCTGATCTCGCCGATGCCTGGCAGACGACTACAGATAATGCCTTATCATCATTAAGTAAAACTATAACATCGCTGAAGGAAATAGCCACTGCGGCATCCTCTGACACGGTTACTGCTGATGATCTGGAAAATTACGCGACACAGGTTGCAACATATCTGCAAAATATTGTTACATATATGAATGCGGATGAATCCGGCAGTTATGTTTTTGGCGGTTATAGTACCAGCGAGGAACCTTATGAAGTAGTGACTACCGATATTGGTGATACTGTGACTTTTAAAGGCCAATATTTGAGTTTGGGTGGAGTAATATCTTCAGATGTATCAGATGATGATATTGAGGCATATCTTACCGCCAGTGCCAGTGAGATCTATGATTCCTTAAGTGACGCGGCAGATGATGCCTATACTGCTTACACTACTGCGCAGACTGCAGCAACTGCTGATTCTTCTAATATTGTTTTAGCAGCTAAGGCAGCCTCGGCGCTAGCTACTTACAATACATTGAATACAGCTGTTTCCACTTATGGCGGTACTACCAATTTAACAGATGCAGCGGCTGCTGCTGAGAATACTGTTGACACATTGACAACGGCTATTACTACTTATGGTGGTACTACCACCTTAGCCACCGCCGCCGCCGATGCCTTGTCAACTTCTACCACCTTATCGGCTGAAGTTACTACTTATGGGTCTTATACCTTAACGGCTGCGGCTTCAGAAGCGAAGAGTGCCTATGAGACTGCCTATGCCGCTGATCCTACCAGTTCCACGACGACTGCGGCGAAAGCTACTTACGATGCCTTAGAGGCGGCCATTACTACTTATGGCAGCACGACAACCGTATCGGAAGCGGCAGAGTCAGCGGAAGCTACGTCCGATACGTTAGCGGCGGCAGTTACTACTTATGGTGGCTCGACTACATTAACAAATGCAGTGGCGTCGGCAGAGGATACTGCCGATGTTTTAACGGCGGCTGTTGCTGATTCGGATCAGGATATTACCTACAATGTCGGTTTTAGCTCGGAAGTTACTGTAAATATTGAAGGCCAGGACGTCACCGGTGAAGGTACCGACAATCTTTTCAATACGGTTGAAAAACTACTGCTCGCACTAAATGGTGCTACCACCTATAAGTCTGCCACAATAGACTCGTCCGGAACTGTGACAGTTACTACAAATACGCTGGATATAAGCGACTTAATTGATGAATTGGGTGATGCTCTTGACCGGGTGACAGATGCGCAAGGTACGTTAGGTGCCAGCATGGATGGTTTGAGCGATATATCGGACAGCCTGGATGATGCTTATGAAGCCTATAGTTCACTGTTAACAGATAATGAGAATATTGATACGGCGACAGCAACAACCGAATTAACCAGTGCCGAATATACGTATGAAGCCGCGCTTGCCGTGGGTGCGAAGGTAATCTCCAAGTCGCTGATTGATTATATTGCCTAATTAGGATGAAGGGAGGCGGCATATATGTCCTCAAGCAGCAGCATAACCACAAGTACGGTTAATGGAGTAACCCGGATTACCGGTTTGGCTTCCGGTATTGATGTAGATGGTATTGTTGAAAGCCTGGTAGCGGCGGAAAAGGAAAAAAAGTTAAACAAATTGCAACAAAAGCTACAAACAGCCGAATGGCAGCAGGAAGCATATCAAAGCGTTATTACTGATCTGACAGATTTTGCAGATACTTATCTTAGTACGACTGGGTCCAGCAGTATCATGAAAGCCAGTAATTATTTACAGTATGATGCTACAAGCAGTGATGATGCCGTTACGGTGTCGGCAGCTACTACTGCTTCAGCGGGCAGCCATACTGTCTCTGTCAGTCAACTGGCTACAGAGGCTACCTGCTCCAGCAGCGGCAGTATTTCCAAAGAGGTGCAGGGCTCAGCGGCAGCTGATTATTCCAGTCTGACCGACGAAAGCTTTGTCATTACCCTTGATGGGACGGATTATACGGTCGACCTGGACAGTGTAACTGACCTTGATTCCTTGCAAGATGCTATTGATGACGCAGTCGGTTCAACAACTAAAGTTACAGTTAGTACTAATTCCAGTGGGTATTTGGAAATAACCGCTCAGGACGATTCAGGTGTACAAGCCATCTCTATTAGTGCTGTTGATGATGATGATGGCTTGAGTGAGCTCTTCGGGACTGATCCTATCCTGTCCAACCGTTTAAGTACTTCTGATTCATTAGCGACGATTTCCGACCAGTTGAATACAGCATTGACATTTGATTCTGACGGGGAGTGTCAAATTACGATCAACGGTACTACCATAACGTTAGATGAAGATGATACGCTGGCAGAAGTGATTTCGGCAGTCGCCGCTGCTGATGTAGGCGCTACGCTAGCTTATAATTCGCTGACCGGTGAACTGACATTAACGGCTGACGATACCGGTGCCGGCAATACGTTGACTGTGGCTGACTGCACATACACGGACTCCACCACAGGCACCGACTTCACAGGCAACTTTGTCAGCACATTGTTGACTGTTCAAACAGATGGTACAGATGCCATAATTACCGTTGACGATGTGAAAATGACTCGTAGCACCAACTCTGTTACCGTTGACGGCGTGACCTACACCGCAAATGCGTTGACGACGACATCAACGACTGATAGCAGCACTGGCATCACAACTACCACCGACGACCCGCTCACAGTAACGGTAACGCAAGATTCGGATGGTGTTTATGATTTAATCTCAAATTTTGTGGATGCTTATAACGAACTGATAGAGACTATCAATGATTTGATAGATGAAGATGCTGATTCAGACTATCCACCACTTACCGATGATGAAAAAGAAGAAATGACTGATGATGAGATTACCGCCTGGGAAGCAAAGGCCAAAGTGGGGTTACTGGAAAGTGACTCAACCTTGGAAGAGCTTTTGAGCGATTTGCGGACCGCGCTGTACGATTCTGTTTCCGGTGCATCGACTACGCTTGCCGACCTCGGAATAACCACCTCCAGCGATTATTCTGATCAAGGTACGCTCGAAATTGATGAAGACACTCTGACTGCGGCTATTACCAGTGATCCGGAAGCCATTATGAATTTGTTTACCCAGACGGCAACTTCCACAGCTACCACCTCCTCTGTTTCCGGCAAGTCACTGGGAAATAACTCGATTTTGTATTCGATAAACGCGACTGACCTGGAGACTAGGTACGAGGAAGAAGGGATTGCCTATCGTTTTTTTGACATTCTGGAACAGAATATCTCGACAAAAACCTTTAGTTCTGGCAATGAAGGAGCGCTTTTAGAAATAGCCGGTATTGATGGTGATACCAGCGAAACGGATAATACGCTATCCACTTTGATTGAAAAGTACGAAGATGAAATTTCGGATGAGGAAGACCGGATTGATGATTATGAGGATACGATGTACGACAAATATACAGAACTAGAAACCTATATAAGCGAGATGAATTCACAGCTTAGTGCCTTGTCATCGTATACCAGCAGTTCATAGAACTTTTTAGGAGGTGGATAGTATGGGGCAAGGAGAAGAAGCACATAGTTGCTTGCAGCGCAAGCTGGAAATTCTTGAACAAATTGCTGCCAAAACCGAAACCCTATGCCGTTTTATTCCTGACCGCAAGATGACAGGCATCGGGCGGGTGCTGAGAGAAAGAAATGCACTAATTGATGAACTTGCGGCTGTTAATGCGGAGGTAGCTGGCAACCCCGCATGGAAGAGTGTGCCAGGCATAGAACTGTTACGGCAGGAAGTTGCCGGTAAGCAGCGGCAAATACTGGAGCGCAGCCGTCAAGTGCTGCAGCAGGCTATCGAAGAAAAAGCCTGTATTGCTGCTGAATTAAAAAAGAGCAGGGTTCATCGCCAGGTAAGAAATCAGTATGTGACTCCTTATAAGAGTATGTTGCCGGGCTGCCGCTTTAATAAAAAAGGCTAACTGATTTTAATGTAATAACTAAGATTGTGGGGTACAATGGATCGAAACTATCAGGAAGACAGGGGGGGCTGGTTATGAATGCAGCAAATATGGCCAATGCTTATAAAAGGCAACAAATCATGACAGCATCACCAGCAGAGTTGACGCTAATGCTATATAACGGAGCTATCCGTTTTGTCACAGAAAGCATACAGGCTATTGAGAAAAAAGATATAAACAAGGCACACACATCCAATATGCGAGCGCAGAAGATCGTTCGTGAACTGATGTTGGCAACCGACATGAAGCAGGAAATATCTCAGAAATGGATATTAATCGACGAATATATATTACATTGCTTAGTTCAGGGCAATATAAAAAAGGATAAACTTAAACTTGAAGAAGCTAAAAAATTCCTGGTGGATTTTCGCGACGCATGGGTTCAAGCGATGAAACAGGTGTGCATGGACCAGGGGAAGAAAGCCGTAGAAAGAAAGATTGAAGCATAAGGATAGGCACGCCAGAGTGACTCATCATGGATTTTATTGTGAGGTGACGCATTATGCTGGTAGTAGGACGAAAACCGGGCGAATATGTTATGATCGGCAAAGACATTATGGTTAAAGTCATCAAAAGTGATGACGGCCACTTAAGACTGGGAATTGATGCGCCAAAATCTACAAATATTATCCGTGGGGAGATATTTGAAGATCAATTAAATAATAGGCAAAGTAATCAACCTATAGATATTTCGCAGCGCGTTTTGTAAAAAAATAAGCATTCTGGATATTTGTGAAAAAAAGAACAATGTTTGGTCATCGCCTGAGTTGAGAATTTTTGATAACATTTAAAACGCCAAAACCCGCTAATTACCTGACTTTGTTAGGCCGTTAGCGGGTTCATTGCTGTTTAGAGTTTTTTGATAATGGTGGTTTATCTTAGTACGCGTGTCAAGACTTCTGCCTCTACAGGCGGCGTTAATTCAGGTGGAGTAGACTCTCCACCTGAATCCCAATGTTTCAGCTATGCTGAAACGAGTTCACTCTTTACCGTGATTAAGCTATTTAGCAGTATCGATTGCTGTGCTAGTAGAGCTAGCAGCTTCGGTTTCTTGTTTTTCTTGTGCTTTTTCTTGTTCACGTTTGGTGATTTCTGCAAAGTATTCACTCTGCGTGATTTCACCGTTATTCAACATTTCTTTTAACTGAGATGTGCTGTATTGTGAGAGATCATCACTAGATGTAGAATCATCATCGCTGCTATCACTGCTTGCGGTTACACTACTTGCGTCACCGCTGGGAGCAGCCGCACTGGATGTTTCAGCAGCCTCACCAAGAGAAGCGGATACAATAGATGCATCAGAATTAGACGAAGCTGTTGAAGAATGGAGTGAATTCAACAGAGCACCTTCCTGGCTGATTTCAACCGAGTAGGCTGCCGAAATACCAGTTTGTTGTGCACTAGCTACATTTTGTTGAGATTTAAGGGAAGCCTGAATAATTTTTGTTTGAGTAGATGAATTTTGCAGGGTGCTCGTTCCTGTTGCAGCTTGACTTATTTGAGCAGTTTCTTCATCGGCATTCGTAAGGGGGGGGGCTACATCAGTTGCGTCCGTCTGTGACGCTGCCGATGATACACTTTGATTTCCATACCGAGTTGATGAGAGCCAGTCGTTGTTTTGAATACGCATGTTAGACTCCTCCATATGATAATTTTTTATTCTGTTTCCAATTTAATTAAGGTAGTTTACCTGCAATTTCTTGTAACTCACGGATAGCATTAATTAAACGCTGAACTTCCTGGTCATCCAAGTGGCTAACTTTTTCCGCTAGCATTGCAAATACTTTCTCTTTGAGGATCTCAATAATGTTTAACCCGGCCGGGGTTATATTTATTTTGATGATTCTCCTATCGGTATTATCGTATTCTCTTTGGACAAAACCCTGTGAAACCAGCTTGTCAATAATAGGTGTCATCTGCTGCTTAGATATGAGCATTTCGTTAGAAAGTTCAGTCATGGTGGCCTTTTTTTCTTTTAAAATTGCTAGTACATTAGCTTGTATTGGGCTAAGAACTGGTTTAAATTGATGTTCGAAAGGTCTTACAAACTTTTTATCGAGAAGAGGAATTAAATCGAATATCATTTCAGTAGCTTGTACCCTATTCAATAAAGGACCCTCCCCCAAATTTCATTGATACTATATATCACGATATGATTAATATACTTATATGGTAAATACATATTTACCATATAAGTATATTAATCATAAATAAGTATTAACTATAAATTTGATTTCATTATATCATGCTTGCTATTAAATTCCAAGATAGTAAAAGAAGTATTCATGCTAATCTGTCAAGTCAAATAAATAGAGTATTTAATGAAAAAATCGACAACAAATAAATACTTAACAAATTAATAAATAATTATCAAATATTTATTCCCGAATTCTATAGTAGATGAATAGGAAGGAGGAATTTTCCGCAAGACTTTCCATTAGAGAGTCGTTCATTTAAGCAAGGGTTAACAAAAATGGTGCATGGAAGCTAAATTTAAAAAATAGGAAAATCAAGGAGGAATTTATTATGGCAATGGTAATCAGTACCAACATGTCCGCATTAAACACCACAAACCAATTAAACAAAAACTCTAACCTCATGAATTCAGCTCTGGAAAAACTGTCATCGGGTTATTCTATCAACAGTGCTGCCGATAATGCCGCAGGTCTTGCTATCTCCGAAAAAATGCGCGCTCAGATTCAAGGTCTTGATCAAGCAAGTAGCAACTCCCAGGACGCAATCTCATTGGCTCAGACTGCAGACGGAGCACTTGACGAAACTAACGAAATTTTAAAACGTATGCGTGAATTGGCTGTACAGGCTTCTTCCGACACGTTGACAGATAGTGACCGGGAAGCTATCCAGGATGAAGTCGACACACTCGCTCAGGAAATTGATCGTATCTCTGATGACACCGAATATAATACCATAAAACTTCTCAATGGCGACAGTGGTTCTACAACTGCCGTATCTGGCACAAATGCAGATGCTATTGTTGCTAGCGAGACTACTGCCGATAATAATACCGAATCAGGATCTTATACTGTATCCTACATCTCGGTTGCCACTCAGGCATCGACAGGGGTGAGTGCCAACTCAACACAAAGTTCGATTGTTAGTTCATCAGCTGCTTCAGCCAGTGCCACTGTTATTAGCAGTTATGCAGGCGATATTGAAATTAACGGAACGACCATAACCATTGAATCCGGCGATACAGTCAATGGTCTTATTGAAAAAATCAATAACGAGTCAGATACTACTGGCATTACAGCTTCGTTGGTTACGGCAGCAAGTAATAACTACTATATTAAATTAACTGATGAAACTTACGGCAGTCAATCGGCAGTTACCTTGGAAGCCGATAACGGTACATTACAAGAATTATTTGCTGCAGTAAGTGGCACTTCTACTGCCACCAGTGTTACTGATTATGGTACAAATGCAACTGGTACCATTAATGGGGCGGCTGCTTTGGGCGACGGCAATACATTATCTGCTTTCGGTCTTACCGTTACCGGTGATAATGCTACGTTGGCTTCTTTAGCTACTAGTACTACTTATACTGCTCTTGTTACTACAGTTAGTACTACATTGGATACTTTAGTATCAGCCATGGCTGCATCGACTGCAAGCACGTCTGTTGCTGACGTGGCCGCCGCTACTACTTATACTGATGCTCTTTCCAACGGTAATGCTACCACTGTTAGTGACGCGTTACAAGCTTTACTTGAACAGGCTGCAAAATCTACGAATACAACAATATCAACTACCGATTTAAATGCCTATAATAATGCTGTAACCGCTTTGGAGGCTGCTACCGATATTGCAACTGCAACTGTTACTGTAGATTCGTCCAGTAACCTGACTTTCCAGGTTGGCGCAAACTCTGACCAGACCATGACACTTTCCATCAATGATATGGATGCTAATGCTCTGGGCGTAGCCGGTACCACTGCCGACACCGGTATTGATCTGAGCTCCGCTACGGTCGCTACTACTGCCATCTCCACCATTGACGAAGCTATTAGTAAAGTAGCTGCTGAACGTTCTAATCTTGGTGCTGTTCAGAACAGCTTGGAAAGCAACATCAATAACCTGGATACTGAAAGTGAGAACTTAACTTCTGCTGAATCCAATATCCGTGACACTGATATGGCTTCTGTAATGGCAGAATATACTAAACTGAGTGTTATTACCCAAGCGGCTACTGCTATGCTGTCTAAAGCCAATTCTCAGCCGCAACAAGTTTTGACACTGTTACAAGGTTAATACAATCTATAGCCATATAAATAAAAGCACAAAAGCTCTGTTAATCGGGGCTTTTGTGCTTTTTTAGTATAGAAGAATTATAAGTTAGAAGCTAATGACTGTATTTAATAAAATTCAAAGAAATGTTTCGATATAATTATAGAGAGCGAAAATTGTAGAATTAAGAGACAGTGTAGAATTTTTTGTTTGGGAGAGAAAAATGTGGCTAAAATTTCCGCATGTGTTATAACCAAAAATGAAGCAACAAATATTAGTCGTTGCCTGCAAAGTGTAAAAGGTATCGTTAATGAAATAATTGTTGTCGATACTGGTTCCACTGATGCTACGGTAGAGATTGTCGAACAGGTAGGGGCCAAAGTATTTCACTATCAATGGAGTAATGATTTTGCAGCGGCACGAAACTATGCCTTGGAGCAGGCTAAAGGTGATTGGATTATTTTTTTGGATGCCGATGAGTATATTGCCGCCGAAACAAGTAACAATGTCCGACCGCTTATTGACAAAATTCATGGTAACCGGAAGATTGAAGCAGTAAGGTGCCAGCTGAATAATTTGGAGGGAATTGATGGTTCGCTTAGAAGCTCTAATCCGACTATCAGGATATTTCGTAATTCCCCGGTTATTCGTTACCAGGGCCGTATTCATGAAGCTGTTTATAAATCCGGAAAACCTGTCACACCGATAAATGTTACTACCCGAGTGCTTGTTATCTACCACACTGGCTATACAAACGAAACAATAATTGAAAAAATACGACGTAATACAGCTTTGCTGGAAGAAGAAGTAAAAGACGGTATTGTTCGTGATTTGACATATAGCTATCTAAGCGATGGTTATTGGCGGAATGGTGAGTATGAAAAAGCAATAGACTATGCGCAAAAAGCAATCAAACAGATGAAGCTGCTGAACAGTGAAATCGATTATAAACCCTATATATTTCTCATAAATAGTATGACCCGTTTAGAGACATATAGTGAAGAAGTTGTTGTTGCCAGTTGTAACGAGGCAATGGAGCGATTTCCTCATCACCCGGAGATTTGGTTGTTTCAGGGGCTTTATTACCGGAGTATTGGGCGTTGCGAAGAAGCATTAACATCCTTATTGAAGGCTATTGAATTGAATGCTAGTTATAGCGACTTTAACCGAAATAATGATTTTTACGCGTTAAGCCCGGACGCTTATCTTAATATTGCTCAAATTTATGAAATGAAGAATCAATCAACTCAGGCACTTGATTACTATACCAAAGTATTGCAACTGCAGAAATCTAATCAGAAGGTGTTTGCCAGTCTTGTTTCTATAATCAGAAACCAAGATCCGGCTAATGTCATTTTCTTTTTAAACTCGTTATATGATATTGCGGAGGAGGGAGACATTCGCTTTCTGGTAACCAACTTAGCGTGTTTAAAAGTAAAAAAAGTACTTGATTATTATCACCGAATTTTATTGGATAAGTTTGGTGATAACAAGCTTAACGGTTTGGTTTTATTAACTAATTGTAAGTTTGATATAGTTTTCCCGGTTCTTGCTGATTCTTTTCAGAAGAATGGGGAATATGACATGGAATTGTTGGCTGTGGCAGCATTGCTTATTGGTGGAAGCTTTGATTCTATGAATTTATTAGGATCGCGTATGCAACCATCATTTCGCAAAATTATTATTGCATACTTTCAAATGGAAAATGATATTCAGTTAACAAATGCTGATTTCCCACATTTTTTCGATTTAGTGAGAGAAATGATGCATTTGGGTAACCAAGCACAGATGGAAACGGTATTGCAATTAGCAAAAAGGTTTTTTTTGAGTGAAGCTATTAGTAAAATCAGCTTGACTTTTATACAACAGGGTTTTTTTGGCTATGCGCTAGATATGATTTTGTACTATATAAACAAAGTAAGTTTGGAAGCAAAACAATTAAGTCTGCTTTACTGTGATGCCGGCTATTGCTGTTATAAATTGAAAGATTTTGCCGGAGCGGCCAAGTATTTTTCGCAAGCTTTGGAATATGGTTACGATAAACATTACATTTTTGATTTTCTGGAGTGGTCATATCAGCAATGTCCTGATGAAACGATTAAGGAGAAATTCAAAGTGATGAAAGAGTTATACAGTAACTAGGAATGTACTAACTTGATTAAAAGGCCAAAGATTACGCCGAAATTAAACACTCAAAAGAGAGAAATTGTAATCGCTGAATGGAAAGGAATGAGGATATGAAGGTAGTCATATTGGCTGGTGGTTTTGGCACGCGAATCAGTGCAGAGTCACATTTAAAGCCTAAACCTATGATCGAAATCGGAGAACGGCCAATTTTATGGCATATTATGAAGATATATTCCCACTATGGGTTTAATGATTTTATTGTTTGCTTAGGGTACAAAGGATATTATATCAAAGAGTATTTTGCCCATTATTTTTTGCAGGAATCCACAATCACTTTTGATTTTCGCATGGCTAACCAACAAATAATTCATGACCATCATGCCGAACCCTGGAAAGTAACACTTGTAGATACAGGTGCAAACACTATGACCGGCGGGCGTGTAAAACGAATACAACCATATGTAGGTAATGAGCCGTTTATGCTTACGTATGGTGATGGCGTAAGTGATGTTAATATTTGTGATTTAGTAGAGTTTCATAAAAGTCACGGGAAGATTGCCACGATTACCGCAGTACAACCAATAGGCAGATTTGGAGCACTGGCTTTAGCGGATAGTAATGTACAAGCCTTTCAAGAGAAGCCGGAAGGTGATGGCGGGTGGATCAATGGTGGATTTTTTGTTTGCCAGCCAGAGTTTTTCAATCATCTTGATGGTGACGATACGGTATTAGAAAAAGCGCCGCTAGAAGGATTAGTACAGGATGAACAACTAGTGGCATATCGGCATGCCGGCTTTTGGCAGCCTATGGATACTATGCGCGAGAAGGATAACTTGGAAAAGTTGTGGAATTCTGGTGCGGCACCATGGAAAGTATGGGAGTAGGCAGGGAAAGTGATGCTAGATACAGATTTTTGGCAAGGAAAAAAAGTTTTTCTTACAGGACATACAGGTTTTAAAGGAGCTTGGTTATCAATATGGCTTAATTTGTTAGGCGCGAAGGTTACCGGCTATGCACTACAGCCGCCAACAGAGCCGAGTCTCTACACATTGTGTAATATAGGACAACAGATTATGTCTGTCTATGGTGATGTGCGTAATGGTGAATTCTTAAAAAAATCTATGCGTGCAGCTAACCCGGAAATTGTAATTCATATGGCAGCTCAGCCATTAGTTCGTGAATCTTACAAGCTACCTGTTGATACATATGCCATTAATGTCATGGGGACCGTCAACTTGTTAGAGTCTATCCGCCAATGTGAAAATGTCCGGGCTGTTGTTAATGTGACAACAGATAAGTGCTATAGTAATCAAGAATGGTTTTGGGGCTACCGGGAAAACGAACCGCTGGGCGGTTTTGACCCCTATTCCAGCAGTAAGGCATGTTCCGAATTGGTAACGGCAGCATACCGAAGTTCCTATTTCAATCCTAATAATTATGGTAGTCATCAGATTGCTGTAGCAACCGCACGTGCGGGTAATGTTATTGGTGGTGGCGATTGGGCGGCAGATCGGTTGATACCTGATTGTATTCGAGCATTATTAAATCACGAGAAAATTGTTATAAGAAACCCTAAAGCTATTCGGCCTTGGCAGCATGTACTAGAACCATTATATGGTTATTTGTTGTTAGCAGAAAATTTATATAAAAATGGAAGTTCTTTTGCAGAAGCTTGGAACTTTGGACCGGATGATAAAGATGCTAAGCCTGTGGAATGGATTGTGAAGAAGTTGAGTGAGCAGTGGGGAGCTAGCGGCTATACATTAGATGAGCGCTTGCAAATTCACGAAGCCAATTATTTGAAACTTGACTGCTCCAAAGCCAAGCTGCGCCTTGGCTGGGGGCCACGCTGGATTCTACCTATGGCACTGGAAAAAATTTATGAATGGTATATGGCGTATCAGACTGGAGCGTCGGTGTACTATACCTGTCTACAACAGATAGAAGAATATAATAAAATACCTGTAGCCATTGTGGAGGGCTGAGAGAATGAGTAGTCACGACAAAAATTTGGAACAACAATTACGGCAACATGTATTGGATGCTGTTGTTAGATATTATGAAGTAAAACATAAGACGAAGCCTGACTTTCAGCCTGGTGACCGTATCTCCTACGGCGGACGTATATTTGACGAAAGGGAAATTGTCAATCTAGTAGATGCGGCGTTAAAATTTTGGCTTACGACTGGTGAATATGCTGAACGTTTTGAAAAAGAATTTGCAAAGTTTCTCGGGGTGAGTTATTGTTCACTTACTAATTCAGGATCATCAGCGAATCTTTTGGCTTTTATGGCTTTGACCTCTTACAAATTAGGTGAACGCAGAATTAAAAAAGGCGATGAGGTCATTACTGTTGCGGCAGGGTTTCCGACTACGGTAGCTCCTATTATTCAATTTGGTGCAGTACCAGTGTTTATAGATGTAACATTGCCTTCTTATAATATTGATGTGTCCAAACTGGAATCGGCGCTTTCACCAAAGACCAAGGCAGTTATGATCGCGCATACATTGGGAAATCCTTTTGATTTGCAGACTGTACGCGAGTTTTGTGATAGAAACGGGTTATGGTTAATTGAAGATAATTGTGATGCACTAGGCTCCCAATATCTATTTAATGGTGAATGGCGCTATACAGGAACTATTGGTCATTTAGGGACTTCAAGTTTTTATCCGCCACATCATATTACAATAGGTGAAGGTGGGGCTGTTTATACTAATGATTTACAATTAAAACGCTTAGTCGAATCGTTTCGCGACTGGGGCAGAGATTGCTGGTGTCAATCAGGTGAAGATGGTACATGCAGAAATCGTTTCAATCAGCAGTTTGGTGAACTGCCTTTTGGCTATGATCATAAATATGTGTATTCTCATTTAGGATATAACCTAAAGGTTACTGATATGCAAGCGGCAATTGGATGTGCACAACTAGAAAAACTAACTGGATTTATAAAAAGTAGACAAAAAAACTGGCAACTGCTTCGCGCCGGTTTGGCGGAATTAGAAGATCAACTAATGTTGCCTGAACCGACTGAGAATTCTCGGCCAAGCTGGTTTGGCTTTTTGATTACAATAAAGCATACTGCTACATTTACCCGGGATGAAATTGTGAATTGTTTGGAAAGGCAAGGGATTCAAACCCGGATGCTTTTTGCGGGTAATTTGATAAAACATCCGTGCTTTGATGAGATGCGACACACAGGACAAGGCTTTAGAATCGTGGGAGAGCTTAAAAATACAGATGAAATTATGAATAAAACATTCTGGATTGGAGTTTATCCTGGAATGTGTACAAGTAAAATAGATTTTATGATTAAGAGTATTAAAAGTTTCGTTTTAAAGGAATATTAGTATGATTATAAAAGCGACTAGCATAGCAGGTTGTTATGAGATCGAAAATGATAAATTTGTTGATCAGAGAGGCATGTTTGTTAAAACATTTCGTAACGATGTATTTAGGCAGTATAATTTGCAAACAAACTATGCAGAAGAATACTACTCTATATCCAAAAAAAATGTGATCAGAGGATTACACTTTCAATTACCTCCTGCTGACCATGAAAAATTGGTTTATTGTAGTGTTGGAGAAGTAATGGATGTTGTTGTTGATTTAAGAAAGGGATCACCAACATATAGGAAGTTTATAACTATAAATTTGAATTGCGATAAAGCAAATATGCTATATATCCCGAAGGGGTTAGCGCATGGTTTTCAGGTTTTAAGCGATACCGCTATTATGATGTATAAGGTAACTAGTATTTATTCGACAGAACATGACAGTGGAATTTTATGGAATTCATTTGAAATTCCGTGGAATGTAAATGAGGCGATTATATCAGAACGGGATACAAGGTTAGCCAAGATGGATGATTTTGTAACTCCTTTTGTGTATGGACTGTAGTCATATATCTTATAACAAGAGAGAGGCAATATGATGGTCAACAATGGCAACGAATTTGAACAATGCCAGAAACAAGTAAAAAGAGACATAAAGTCTATGATTGAAAATAACAGGTTAGATGAGGCAAAATCTATCATTGCCGAATATGAAAGCATAGTGAAAAATGATGTTGATATATGTTTATTTAAGTCGCAAATAAGGGCTCTTATGCAGCAGAGTTGCAGTGAAATAATCGAAATTAATAGCGAAGATAAAACCTCACCTCAGCCAGGGGATAATATATATTTAGCAAGAAACAATGTAGTGTCTACTTTAAAGGAGGCTGATTCACCTCTTGTAAGTATTATCGTTTTAGGTTATAACAATTTGGAGAAGTATACCAAGACATGTATTGAGTGTATACTGAAATATACAAAAGATGTTGATTATGAGTTAATATTAATTGACAATGGATCAACTGACGGAACGTTTGACTATTTTAAGTCTATCTCACATCCTGTAAAAAAGATTGTTAAAGTTACTAAAAACATTGGCGCTTTTTTTGGATCTAATGTGGGTATCGGATTAGCCCGTGGCAGGTTTATTGTAGCTGTTAGTAACGACATTTATGTTACAAAGAACTGGCTTACTAATATGTTAAAATGTGCTTGGTCTGATGAACGTATTGGAATGGTTGTTCCGGTATCTGATAATGTCAGTAATCTGCAACAGGTACAATTGAACTTTACAAACTTTGCGGAGATGCAGGAGAACGCCGCTCTTTATAATGTTTCGGACCCCAAAAAATGGAATGAACGACTCAGGTTGGTACCGCCAATAGCTTTGCTTCGTAAAGTGTGTTTAGATATGATTGGATCACAGGATTATGGCTTTTTTCATGATTTTGCTGACGATGATTTAACTTTTCGGGTGAGAAGAGCTGGCTATAAGGCAATCCTTTGTAAAGATGTATTTGTTCAACATGCTGGACACACAGTGATGAAAAATCCCCGAGAATATCAAGAGTCGCTTAATAAGGGGCGCATAACTTTTCAAGAAAAATACTATGGAATAGATGCCTGGGATGATGTTAATAATTACGAGCAAGTCATGAGAACGTATGTCGTATTTAAGGAAAGGTTTGAGATTATTGTACCCCGTATATTAGGCGTCGATGTTCGCTGTGGCACTCCTATTCTAGAGGCAAAAAACGCTATTTGGGAACAAGGCGGGATAGTATCAAAACTATCTGCTTTTAGTTCAAACGCAAAATATTGGCTTGATTTACAGACCATATGTGATGGGAAAGTGGAAGTTGACCGCCCAGAGTACATCTTAGAATATTTTGCAGACGATAGGTTTGACTATGTTTTACTAGGAGAACCAATTAATGCCTATAAAGAGCCATATAAGCTATTGAAAAACTTACTGTCACTTCTGTCAGTTGATGGACAACTGTTACTGAAACTTAGAAATACACATGATATTAGAACAGTGCTACATATCACTAGTTCTGAAGTTCCGGCAGATAAAAATATTGTTTATCACATATCGGTTGATGATTTAGTTCAGGAACTAAGTTGTTATGGATATTATGCAAAAAATGTTACAGTCGAACCATATTATCTTGATGAAAGCCTAAAAAATAAGTTGAAAAAAATAACCTTCAATACAGAATCCTCATATTTAAAAACAATTGCCAGAGAGTACATCATCAATATAGTTAAAAAGAGGGATTAATGCAATGATTAGAATTTTGCATATAACGCCTCATATGGGTGGTGGAGTGGGAAATGTTATATCCCGATTAGCCTTAGCTAATGATAATCGGATGGAACATAGTATTGTTTTATTGGAACAACCCCGAAAAACAAATTTTGTTGATAAAGTACAAACAGCAGGTGTTTACACACTGATTGGATCCGAGCCGTTTGAAATTGCAAGGCTTATTGCCGCAACTGATATCACGGTCATTCATTGGTGGCATCATCCTAAGACAACCAAATTTCTATACGACTTTCCCGGATTACCAACTAGGGTGGTGATTTGGACACATATTTCCAACTTAACAGTTCCTGCTTTAAATCCAGATCTATTATTGGAAGCCAATAGGGTGCTTTTCACTACTGAAGCCACGTATGGTGCTGAAGTATTTTCCACTATTCCACGCGAGGTTTTGAAAAATAAAACTGGTGTTGTATATGGATGTGGCGGTTTAGAAAACTTTGCGGAGATTGAAAAAGTAAAACATAGTGGTTTTAACATTGGTTACTTGGGGCTTGTTGACTTCTCAAAACTTCATCCCGATTTTGTAGAATTTTGCAAAGCTGTTGATATTCCTGAGGCACAGTTTATATTAGCGGGTGACGCGCCGATTAAACAAGAGCTTGAAAGGCAGGTACGAATCAAACATATTTCTAATCCTTTTGTTTTTTTCGGCTATGTAAATGATATTAAGCCAGTACTTGCTCAGTTTGATGTTTTTGGTTATCCGCTGATGCCACAGCACACATGTACTACCGAGAATGCAATCTTAGAGGCTATGGCTGCTCAAGTGCCTCCAGTAGTTTTGAATCAATTAACGGAAAGATATATTGTCGAGGATGGTAAAACCGGTATTATAGTATCTAATATACAGGAATATGGAAATGCAATGAGATATCTATTTGCTAATCCCAAGGTAAGAGAAATATTGGGCAGAAATGCTCGGGAATATGTTTTGCGTAAGTATACTGCAAAGAGCTTCTTAGATTCATTTTATATCAATATTGAGTATAGTATGGAGCAACCTAAACGGTTACTGAGCTTTAAAAGGTATCTAGGCCAAACTCCAGCAGCATGGTTCAGTTCATGTCTTGGAAAAGACATATGGCGGTTTAGAGTTAGGCCTACAAACCAACATGATCGGCAGCCAGATAGTATTCAAAGCGAGATTCGAGGGTGTAGTCCCTTATTAAAAGAAAAGAACAAGTCTTCAATTTTTCAGTATCATAGAGAATTTCCGGAAGATGTACTGCTTCAGACATGGGTGCAAATAGTTAGAGAGGAAGGAAAGAAATGAGTATTGAGGCTAGTTATAAAGAAAAGTTAGAAAGGCTCATTAATTCTCCTGAAAACACTGGAAAAATGGAAGAGTTTTTTCATGAAATTGCGTCTCGTAAGGTGTTTATTTACGGAGCAGGTAACGCAGGGGCAATGACATATCAATTATTGAAGAGCGCGAATATAGGAATTGAGGGTTTTTTAGACAGGCGTGCTGATGTTATCAAATCCTATTTAAGTAAACCTGTCTTCAAGGCAGAAGATAAGAATAGCATCATGGAAGATCCGTTAGTTATTATTGCATTTTTCTGTAGTTTTGAAGAATTACAAAATATGAAAGCCTGGCTTTTAAACCTGGGATATAGTAAAACATGCTATTATCATGATGTTTATAACTTAATGATTTCCAATGAATTTACTAAGACAAATTCATTCAAATGTGAACAAGAAAAAATATTAGATGTTGCTGATTCTTTATCTGATGAAAAAAGTAAAGAAGTCTATCACCATTTTTTTAATGCGATTGTAAACTCGAATCCAGATTTATTTTCAAAACCAGATGTAGAAAAACAATATTTTGTTAATGATATATTTTTTTACAAAGGATATTCCCGATTTATCGATTGCGGGGCTTTTAATGGAGACACGGCAATGGCTCTGCGAAATAGCAAAGGTCTAATTGATAAAATTGCCTTGTTCGAGCCAGATGGTGAAAACTTTAAACAACTTCGAAAAAACTTGAATCATATGCGGGTAGCTAAGGAAGAATTACTATTTCCTTGCGGCGTCTGGAAAGAGACTATTACATTGTTGTTTAAGTCCGGCTTTGAGAGCGTTAGCATTGTCACTGAACAAGGTAATGTTTTTATTCAGTGTGTGGCCTTAGACGATGTATTAAAAGATTTTGCTCCGACTTTCATAAAAATGGATATTGAGGGTGTTGAATTAGAAGCTATCTTGGGAGCAGAGAAGATTATTGCAGAGTATAGGCCAGATCTTGCGATAAGTGTCTATCACAAAATCGAGCATATGTGGGAAATTCCAAACTTAATTAAGAGAATAAATCCAAAATATAAATTTTTTTTAAGAAGTCACGAACTTCATGGTATGGAAACTATATTATATGCGACATGCGAGGATAAACCATGAGAGCTCAAATAAAGCCAAGTTATGATACGGAACGCAAGCGTTTAGTGGATATAATTCCACTAAATACTCCGTTTACCGTCTTTGTTGAGCCTACCCGTTACTGCAATTTTAAGTGCTTTTATTGCTTGCATAGTACGAGTGGAGATGATAATGGACAATTGAAAAAAACTGGTTATCAAATCAAACATATGAGTTATTTCTTTTACGAAAAAATAGCAGAACAAATTATGTTGTTTCCGGAACGCCCTAAGCGGCTGGTATTCTCTGGTTTAGGAGAACCTTTAATGAATCCCGAGCTTCCTAGGATGATAGCTCACGCGAAGAGAGCGGGCATAGCCGAGCGCCTTGATGTTTTAACAAATGCTTCTCTGCTTACCCCCAAGCTATCTGATGCGTTGATAGCTTCGGGAGTGACAAGAATTCAAGTGTCGCTTCAAGGTCTAAATTCGAAGAAGTATAAGGATGTGTCAAATGCAACAGTAGATTTTGATCAACTGTACAAGAATTTAAGATACTTATATCAGCATAAAGCTAAGTGTGCGATTTTTATAAAAATAATTGATTCACTTATTGATAATGAGCAGGAAAAAGAACGATTTTATGATCTTTTTGGAGATATTAGTGATCAAGTTTATGTTGAACATTTGATTACTTTACAGCAGCAGATGGGTGATCATGCGGGAAGAGCTGACAATTCACGTAATTTAAACAATGAAGAAATTGATTATCGGTACGTGTGTCCGGTAATATTCTACTTACTTCAGATCGACGCTGATGGCAACGTATTCCCTTGCCCGGTGAATGGACTTCCAGCAAACTTCGCTATGGGGAATATTCATGAGGAGACCATTCAGCAAATATGGAATGGCAATCGGCGCAAAAACTTACTACGCGCTCATTTAATGCTTAACCGTGAGAAAATTCCTGTATGTGCTACTTGTACAGCTTGTCATTGTATACTTGATGAGAATGAGTATCTTGATGATGTAGCAGGACAGTTATTAAATCGGTTTTAAACTAGTAGTTAGGATGTGAACTATGACAGCCGAAATCAAACCGATATGCGGGCTTGAGCGGATAATGCTTGCAAATACAGTTCCTCTTAAAACCCCTTTTACGCTTTTTGTATTTCCGACTACCTACTGCAATTTTAGATGTGTATACTGTGGGCATTCACTCGGTATTAAAGAGATGAATAAAAGGTATAAATTTGAACTGCAAAATATGTCCATGGAAACTTATCAGTATATTCTAGAACAGGCTCAAGAGTTTCCGGACAGGTTTAAAGTGTTATCCCTTACCGGACATGGAGAGCCGCTTATTAACAAAGATTTGCCGTTCATGATTGAACTTGCTAAAAGAGCAAACATCGCCGAAAGGGTAGAGATAATCACAAATGCATCCTTGCTTAATCGAGAAACTTCCCGAGCTTTGACTGATGCTAGGCTAGATATTATCAGGATATCTCTGCAAGGACTTTCAAGTGCTAAGTATAATGAAGTTTGCGGATATAGCCTGGATTTTGATGAATTTATTGATAATATTCGCTATTTATATCAGCATAAAAAAGGTTGTCAGGTTTTTGTAAAAGTTATGGATATTGCCTTGGAAGAAGGGGAAAACGAAAAGTTTTATAATTTGTTTGCCGAAATCAGTGACAGGATGTATATTGAACAGTGCCGTCCTGTTTATGATGGTGTGCAGTACGCAAACAGCACTGCCGCTACTGCCGATCGTTACGGGCGAGTTCACGCAAAAAGGCAAGTCTGCCCGTTGCCATTTTTTATGCTTGGCATATTTCCTAATGGTGATGTTGAACCGTGCGACACTATTTATAAGCCGATTGTAATTGGTAATATACACGAGGAGACGTTATATAGTATGTGGAATGGCTCTAAACTTCGAAGATTTCAAGTCATGCATCTTGAAAAGCAGCGAAATAATAATACTAAATGTGCAGTTTGTTGTGCCCCTGATGATGTATCGCACCCGGAAGATGTATTAGATGATGCGGCAGAGGAACTGCTTAGGCGATTTAACGTCTAATCGCCGCACGATAAAAGGAGCGAGAAGAAATTGGCAAGCGATAAGGTGCTAACTGGTATCACTCCTGGGGGTAAGCGTACTATTTTAGGAGAAATCCTGCCACTGGAAACCCCCTTTTTGATTCAAGTATTTCCTGTGTACGCCTGTAATTTCCGTTGCGGATATTGTTTGCACGCTTTGCCTCGTGAAGAGCATGGTTATATTTCAGATGTTACTCAGATGAACCTTAATTTATACAAAAAGTGCATTAATGATATAGCCGGTTTTAAGAGCAAACTGAAAATGTTGCGCTTTGCAGGGATTGGTGAACCGCTTTTACATAAAAATATTGCCGAAATGGTCAGCTATGCCAAGTCAAAAGATATTGCTAACAGTATTGATATAGTAACTAATGGTGTGTTGCTTAATAGAGAATTATCCCTTGCGCTAATTGATGGAGGACTGGATAAACTAAGGATCTCCTTGCAAGGTATTTCTGGTGAAAAGTATAAAATGATATCAAATGCAACGATTAATTTCGAGCTGCTTGTGGAAGAAATCAAGTTCTTTTATGAACGCAGGGGAAATACTAAGGTATATATCAAAATAATTGATTGTGCTCTGGATAATGAAGATGAAGAAAAATATTTTTTTGAAAAGTTTGGCCAATTTTGCGATGCAATCGCCATAGAACATTTAACACCTACGGTGCAAGGAATTGATTATTCAAATCTAGCGGGAGAGAAGTCACTTGGGATTACGCAAAGTGGAAATTCGTTATTAGAAGCTGAGATATGCCCGCAGCCTTTTTACATGATTCAAATAAATCCTGATGGAGCGGTTGTTCCATGCTGTTCTATGTCCTATCCAGGTATTTTTGGGGATGCGAAAGAACAAGCTATTCCAGACATTTGGAACGGTGAAAGACTCACTGGTTTTCGCCGGACAATGTTGAAAGGTGCGAGTCAAAGATGTGCTAGTTGTACGTTATATAAATATGGTTTGTTCGCAGAAGATATACTTGATCCTTATGTAAAACGACTTAAAAAATTATTTTGAACATACAATAAGGGTGTGCGAATGGAGTGGCAAGATGTACTTATACCTGATTTGTCAAGGGTGAGTACGAATTGCTGCTTAAGAATATAAGAGTGAGTTGATATGTATGGGAGATATTTTACAAAAGAATATAAGCTTTAAAAATGTATTGATAACTGGAGCAACAGGCTTTATTGGCTCTAATTTAGTACGGAAGCTTTGTCAATCAGGCTATAATCCGCACATAATAATTCGTGATAATTCTAGAATGACAGGAATCCAAGATGTTGTTTCGAATGTCCATGTCCACATGTATACTGGTTCTACTGATAATATACTTGGTATAGTAGAAGCAGTCAAACCGGATGTAGTATTCCATCTAGCAACCTTATATATAGCTGAACATATTAGTGCTAATGTAGGGGACTTAGTTAACAGCAATATCTTGTTTGGCGCACAACTTTTGGAGGCTATGAGACGATGCCAAATCAATTATCTGATTAATGCCGGTACCCATTGGCAGCATTATAACCAGGAGAATTATAATCCGGTAAATCTTTACGCGGCAACCAAACAGGCTTTTGAAACAATAGCGCGTTACTATACGCAAACAACGCCTATGCGCATGCTTACCTTAAAACTGCTTGATACTTATGGGCCTAACGATCCTCGGCCCAAACTGTTTTCCCTACTAAACCGGATTGCGCAGACGGGTGAAACGTTAGATATGTCTGGAGGGCAGCAGCAGTTAGGCTTCGTTTATATTGATGATATTGTAGATGCTTTTTTACATGCGCTAAAACTTATTACTACGAAGCCTGAGCATTATCACCAAGACTTTTTTGTGGCTCCTGAGCAAATCTATACACTGCGGCAAATTGTACACTTGTATGAGAAAGCTGCTGGTGTAAAATTAAATATTAATTGGGGGGCAAGACTTTACCGGAGCAGGGAAATGATGCATCCACATGTAGGAAATAAGCTGCCGGAATGGATGGCTGCCACAAGTCTGGATAATGGTATTAAGCTATTGTTGAAATGAATAAACACAGATAAGGGATAGGCTGTCGCCGCTCATTTTTAATGGCGGCGGCATTTAATTTTTTTCTTGCCTAAACTGGCGGTGTTGCTTCATACTGATTGTCATATGCAGTATTAAATCATTGTCGATGGGGACGGTTCCGGTTGACAATAAATTAAAGGACGAGCAAGCCCAGCCTAGAAAGGTTGGGGAGACTGTTTAAGGAATCAGCCGAATCACCGATAAAATCATGCCGGCGGTGCAGGAATGGCAGGTCAGACCCTTAGACAGCTGAATATTCCGTGCGTGGCGTACCGCTAATCCGCACAATGATACCGGCACTCCATGGCAATGATACCACCACGTCGATTCCCTAATCTACCGCAATCGTACCATCAGTCCATGACAATGATACCGGTTTCCTTTATCTTACTAGTAAGAACCATTTGGTTCAAATCTAAGATAAAGGAGACCATCACTATGGCAAACAAAATCAAAGTCAAACTGATTTTGGAACTGCGGGATGCACACATGTCTCAGAACAGCATTGCTGCCACTCGAAACATGTCAAAATCCTCCGTCAGCGAAGTATGCCACATCGCTGATGAGAAACAGATCCGCTATGACGATGTTAAAGAATTGGCTGAAGATGAAGTCTATCAGATGTTCTTCCCCAACAAATACTCGGATCTAAGCCAGCTCTATGAATTACCGTCGTATGATCAGGTTCATGACGAACTCAAAAAGGTAGGTGTTACCTTAAAACTTCTCTGGAAAGAATACAAAGCCGAGTGCGAAGCAAACGGAAGAATACCAGTCGGATACTCCAAGTATTGCGAAGATTACGGCCAATACGTTGCAGAGAAGGCGCTTACCAATCATCTTATCCATAAGCCGGGAATCCGGTGCGAAGTGGACTGGAGCGGACCTACCATGAAATTTATGGATCCGGACACTGGTGAGCTCATAAAGGTTTACCTGTTTGTAGCGACTCTTCCTTACAGCCAGTATTCTTATGTTGAGCCCTGCCTTGATATGAAACTGAATACCTGGCTCAGATGCCATATCAACATGTATAAATTCTTTGGCGGTGTGCCTGTGAGAACTGTATGCGATAACCTCAAGACGGGCGTTATCAAACACCCAAAAGAAGGAGACATCCTCCTTAACAGCGCATATGAGGAACTTGGCAATCACTACTGCACCGCTATCATGCCTACCGGCGTCCGCAAACCCAAGCAGAAAGCCTCTGTAGAAGGGACGGTCGGTAAAATTGCCACTGCGGTCATCGCAAAGCTTAGGAATGAAGAATTCCATTCCTTCGGTGAACTCAGGATTGCAGTGAGCAAAGCATTGGCTGAATTGAATGAAGCGCCGTTTCAGAAGCGGGAAGGCAGCCGCTACCTCGTGTATGTGGAGGAAAAACCCTATCTGCATGAACTGCCGGCAGTTCCTTATGAGATCTGCGAGTGGAAGCATGGGGTAAAGGTTTATCCTGACTGCCATATCGTGTTCTGGAAAAATCATTATTCCTGCCCGTTTCATTATCGCGGCAAGGAAGTAAGTGTACGGATCACGGATACGCTTCTCGAAATCTATTACAATCACGAGCGCATTGCCACCCATCCAAAGTTCCCCGATTACCGGAGCAACGGATGGAGCACGCACAAGGAGGATATGCCGGATGCATACAATCAGCCTGAAATGGATGAAAACCGCATCAAACGCTGGGCTGCGTCCATAGGAGAAAGTACGGCGGAAGTCATTGACCGTATTTTCCGTAGCGTAACTATAAAAGAGCAGGGCTATAATTCGGCCCTGTCGGTGTTACATCTGGCAAAGACGTATTCCGAAGAGCGTCTGGAAACCGCATGTGAAATCGTCCTGTCCAGTATACGGGTGCCCCGTTACCATCATCTTAAAGCCGTTCTTTCCGGCAATCAAGATAAAATCTATCTTGCCCAGAAAGAAGAAAGCGAAATCCGTCAAAAGAATAGTGAGGTGCGCGGATATGTCCGCGGTGCCGCTTATTATGGAGGATACGATGATGATAAATGAGGAAACCCGCCGCAAACTGGAAGAACTCAATCTGAGCGAAATGATGCGTGGACTGGAGCTCCAATCCGGTCAACAGAGCTGCCAGACCCTCACTTTTGAGGAACGCATGCAGCTCCTGGTTGATTATATATACCAGGAAAAATATACAAACAAAGTGAAACGTCTGACGAAACTTGCAAAGTTCCGCTTCCCACAGGCCAATGTCGATGATATCTACTACACAGACCGTCATCTTGACCGGGACAAGGTACTTGGCGTTGCTAGCTGTCAGTTCCTGAATTCCAATACGAATATCATTATTGACGGTTTCACGGGATCAGGCAAGAGCTATTTAGCCTGCGCATTTGGCAAAGCTGCCTGCAGGTTGGGATACAGAACTAGATACATCCGGATGCCGGATCTGTTACAGCTGCATGATGAAGCCGCTACCACTGTCACTGGCGTATCAAAACTCCTCAAGAAGTTTGAGAGTTACACACTCCTGATTCTGGATGAATGGCTTATCGATGATCTGTCACGCCAGCAGGAACATTTCCTGTTCGAACTGATTGAGCGTCGTTATACTGACAGAAGCACCGTATTCTGTACGCAGTATCGAATTGAGGATTGGCACACACGCCTTGGTGGTGGAATCCATGCGGATGCGATCATTGACCGCATTGTGAATAATTCCATTCGGATTTATTCCGGCGATCTGAATATGCGCAAGGTAAAGGTTAACGAGTAACAAAAAAGCTGTGTTGGGTACCGCTCTTCGGAGCGGTACTGACCAGCGGACTACCAGTACGCTTAGCATGGACAGACAGTATCTATAATTGCGATTCGCGGTACGAATCGTGCGGAATAATCAGACAGCCTCTATCCTATCGTATTTTTGGAGTCAGCAGCAGCTGCCTTAATTTGATATGCAAATGGCGGCTACTACCAGAAAAACATATCATTTACACTTGGGGGTTTGAGCAGCCATATAGGCATATACTTTAGGACGCAATGCATCAATTTCTTCTGAAGTCAAATCAAGGGAAAGGCGTGCGTCATGAAAGCGAATGAGTGCGTAAGCAAACTACCCATCCGTGCTAGGCTTAATTAGAAATGGAAGAAGGCCCTCCGGAGTCGCCATGCAGGTAGAGGCTTCAACCACTGTAAGCTGCTGTGGATGAAAGCCGTGGTAGTGAGCGTTACGGAAAAGATTTCATAGCCCAAACGGTCGTAAAAATGTACTTTGAGCCACTAGTTGGCTTGACTCATCATTATTGTGATGGTAATGTGAGGATAAGAATCTAGGTTTGTAGGGGGTGAAATGATGGTACAGGGAATTTTGGGAAATCGTGGTATTGGGCAACAACGTTTGCAAGATTTGTTATCTCGGTTACTTCCACAATTACAGTCTATATTAAATGATAAACTTTGTCGTGTATTTTTGTATGGTTCTTATGCCAGAGGCGATGAAGATGCTGAATCAGATTTGGATATTCTAGTGATTATTAATGAATCACCGGAGCAGGTAAAATGCTATACGGATGCTTTGTTAGATATTAGCGTAGATTTATCAATTGAATATGGGGTGGTACTGTCTATTCGCCCCAAGAGTTTTATGGATTACAATAAATGTGTGAGTTATGTACCTTTTTATAAAAACGTTGAACGGGAAGGTATTTTACTATATGGCTGATAATCGGAAGGATTTATCCCTGTATAGACTGCAACGGGCAGATTTGGAATTACAAGCGGCAGGCATAATGCTGGAAAAAGGCATTTATATGAAGGCGTTGAGTAGTTCCTATTATGCTATGTTTCATGCTGCTAGAGCTGTCTGTGCTATGGCGTCGTTTGATTCCAAAAAACATTCTGGAATTATTAGTTTTTTGATAAGAATTTTGTGGCTGTAGGTGCATTTGATAGAAGATATTCTCGCTCATTACATCAAGCATTCAATATTCGTTAGGATAGTGATTATGAAGATTTTTATGTGGCAAGTTGTGAAGAGGCGAAAATTCAAGTAACCAATGCTCGTGAATTTATAATTGCAGTGAGAAACTATTTAGACCAACCAGGTAACAAGGAATAGATATCCTACATAGAAAAGACGGCCAAGCCCAGCCTAGAAAGGTTGGGCTTGGTCGTCTATCTCTTATTTATGAACTTATTTTTAATCACACCTTATTCATCAACTAACATTTCTCTTATTACTTTTTTAACGCTGCTTATCTCAGAAGAGCTTAGTTTTCCTACTTCATTACAAAGACGGTGTTTGTCAACTGCTCTTATTTGGTCTAAAACAATCCAGCCTTCAATTTTGCCTACAATCTTTACTCGCATTGGATAAGGATGTGATTGGCTTGTAACTGGCGCAATAATGACTGTGCTTAAATATTGATTCATTTCGTTCGGTGAGATTATTACACAGGGTCTTGTCTTATTTATTTCTGTACCTCTTGTAGGCTCTAAGTCAGCCCAACAAACTGTATATTGGTCACTTATCATTCCATTCCTCCAGCATAGCATTATCTAATTCGGAGGGAATAAGTAGTTTGTCGTCGCCGTTCGCATGAGCTCGCATACAAGCCTCAGCCCAGCCTTCTCTGCTCTTTCGTGCAGGTGTTAGAGTAATTGAATTACCATTTACCTCTAGTAAGACCTTTTTATCAAATCCGCATTTTTTCAATACGCTGGCAGGGAGCCGGATACCTTTGGAATTTCCAATTTTAATAATGTCTACTTCCATCAGTAAACCTCCTTTGTAATTACATGTATATACATTTTAGCAAACTATTATAAAATATGCAATGATTAAAGAAGAGTGTGATTGGGGTCAGGCTTGCGTTATCTAAAACATTGACTTATATTTGCTAAAGTTAGCTGAAACGGCAGACGAAGGGACAGGTCCCTGGTCTGTGCACAAGCAGAGATTCCTAGCGTGTTAGCTGTCTGTTTTGTCGATGGTCATGACTTTACTCAATTCCTGCTAACTTCTCTACCGCATATAGTGGCAGATTTAGCAGCCATTCTTCTTTTTTGTAGTCCGCCATTGAGGTGCGGACGGAGATTTTTGGATTGAACTTATCTCGATAAGTTTTTAAACTTTTTGCCTGCAAATTGATTTCAGCTTTGACTTCTAGGGGAATTATAGTATTGCCGTTGTCGATCACAAAATCGATTTCCGCACTACCACGGTCATTTGTCCAGTAATAAGGCTCGATACCTTTCAGAGTTTTGAGTTGCTGTAATACATATTGTTCTGTCAACGCGCCCTTGAATTCTTTGAACATTTTGTTGCCGTCAAGCAGGGTATTTTGCTTTAAACGTACCATACAGGAGAGCAGTCCTACATCAAGAAAGAACAGCTTGAAGGTTTTCAAATCCTCATATGCTTTCAGCGGCAAACTGGGAGCTGTTACACGATATACCTTGTGTATAAGGCCACAGTCGATTAGCCAGAGCATTGCCAGCTCGTAATCCTTTGCCCGAGCACCTTCCTTAATCAGGCCATAGATGAACTTTTTGTTTTCCTTGGTTAGCTGTGCCGGAATACTGTTCCAGAGCATACGGATACGCGGCACAACATCGTGGGGAGCATGCTTTGAAAAATCTTGTTCGTAAGCGGCAAGGATACGCTGCTGAATTTCCCGTGCTTCATTAAAGTCCATGTTCTCCGCAAAGTTCAAAACAGCCTCAGGCATACCACCTACATAGTAGTAATATTTGAGCATGTCGATGTATGTTTGCTTGAAGGTTGTTGCCATTTCAAAATCGTCATTTTGAAGTAGTTCGATAAATTGTTTTTTTCCCATTGCCATTAAAAATTCGGTGAAGGACAGCGGATATAAGTCCATGAAATCCACCTTGCCCACGGGGAAGGATGTGCCGTGATGTAGCGCCACACCGAGTAAGGAGCCTGCACAAACAATATGATACTGCGGTGCATTTTCATTAAAGTATTTTAGTGCGGTCAATGCTTTGGGTACTTCTTGTATCTCATCAAAAATAAGCAGTGTGTTTTCGGGATTGATTTTCCGTCCGGCATACAGTTCCAGTCCGGTAATAATACGCGATACATCAAGATTGACATCAAACAAATCTTTCATGCGTTGACTATTGTCAAAGCTGATGTATACTTGATTTTCATAAGCGGTTTGTCCGAATTCTTTCATCAGCCATGTTTTGCCGACCTGCCTTGCACCACGGATAATCAGCGGTTTTTTGTTCTTTTTTGATTTCCATTTATATAACGCTTCTATTGCTGTACGGTACATACACATCACCTCACAAATCGTAATGATAATATTATAATGCACAACTACATAAACTGCAACGACTTTTCATACAGTTAATACATTATATTCAGCGAAGTAAAGAGGTAATGCTGCTAGCATTAGGGGTTTACAGACAAGGGAAAGGTCCCACGTCGGTGTCGACGGGGACGGTTCCAGCTGACAATGAATTAAAGGACTATAGTGGCCTACATTGTCAAGACATTTTTTAATACTTATTTAAGGCGGTTTCTCTCCTTTCCATATAGTTATCCTTAATCCGTGGCACGGAAATACAAATGACATAGGAAAAGAGAGAAAAACGTCGAATTATAAAGGTATTGAGATATAATCAGGGAATAGTAATTCACCTTGGAGGTGTATCAATGAAATACCTTTTAAAACAATCAAGTGAAGAACTTACTACCTATTCGGGAATGACTTTAGTAGGCGCATTGCTCGCCAAGACTGAATTATATAAACGATTGAGTAAAACTCAGCTTAGCGGCGTAATAGCTCCTGAGCTTTCGCATGGTGATATAGCTATTTCATATATCGGTTTGTTATGCCAAGGAAAAAGCGATTTTGATTGCATTGAAGAATTCCGAAAAGACAAGTTTTTCCGGCAAGCTCTACGTATCTACCGTGCTCCCTCAAGTCCTACATTGCGTCAACGTTTGGATGCAGGAGCTACCCAACCGGCTTGGTCGAGTATTGTTGCTGAAGAATCCATTGCTCTACTCAAAGTCTTACAAGTTAGCATTACCCCGGTTACCCTTTCCAGAACGACTGAAGAAAACCAAGTGCAGCAGGTGAGATACATCCCAATTGATTGTGATGTATCTCCTTTTGATAACTCAAAAACTAAAAAAGAAGGGGTATCAAGGACATATAAAGATTTCGACGGCTATGCGCCCATGTTTGCTTATATAGGATTAGAAGGATATGCTTTGCATGTAGAGCTTCGCCCTGGTAGTGACCATTGTCAAAAAGGGACACCACAATTTTTGCGCCAGAGCATTGAGTATGCTAAACAATTAACATCTCTTCCAACCCTGATTCGTATGGATTCGGGTAATGATAGTATTGATAATTTGGCTATTTTTCTTAGACCGGAGACCAATACGGATTTCATCATCAAGCGCAATCTGCGTAGAGAATCTCGTGAACGCTGGTTAGAGCTAGCAAAAGCGGAAGGCATCTGCGTAAACCACCGTCCGGGAAAACGCGTATACTGGGGGGCGACCCAATTATATAGGGAAGAATTGGGGCAAAACGTGAGAGTCATTTATTGTATCACGGAAAGAACCATTCTTAAAAATGGGCAAATTCTCTTAGTTCCCAATATTGAGGTAGATACCTATTGGACGTCTTTGCCGGATGAGCCGCAAATCATTATTCAGCTCTACCATGAACATGGAACAAGCGAGCAATTTCACAGCGAAATCAAGACAGATATGGATTTGGAACGATTTCCATCTGGCAAATTTGCTACAAATGACATAATCTTAAAGTTTGCTATGTTGGCGTACAATGTACTGCGAATAATTGGTCAACAACTCGCAAACCAAGAGCATTCTCCATTAAAAAAGAAAGCGTTTCGGCGCAGAATTAAGACTGTCATTCAAACCATGATTACATTTGCCGCCCGTCTAGTTCATCATGCTCGCAGATATGAATTGCATTTTGGTAAGGATAGTCCATGGTTTGAAACATTTCGAGCAATTTATATGGCGTTAGTATAAGACAATATCATTATATTTGGATTGTACCATGCTGAAAAAACAGTCTACGCATGAGGTGTGTTAAGGTTTGCCTTCTTGAGGGTGATCCCTCGTAACATACGCTCAGTTATGTCATTAATGCCTATCATGACTACTACTGTATTTCTTAATTTGCAGTTTAAACGCTTATCAGTGTTAATGCAAAAAATGTGCCACCGATTCAGGGTTATGTTATTGGTTGTATTTTACAATATTTAAAATATATTACTGGGAATTCGGACTTTGCTTATCTTTGGCATTGGAAAGACTCTATTGTGTAATTACCAGAGTATACTTCTGCTGGCGTTAAGTAGTTTAGCGATTGATGAGGACGGTAATTGTTGTACAGATTCAAAAAGCTTGATATGCCTTTCTTGTGGCATATAGCGAGTTTACGGATTTTAGGAATATCGTCCGGCTTTTCAGGTTTTGGAGGCTTAGAGCCTAGACCTTTTGTTACTTTTGGGGCAATGCCAAAAGTAAAACCCCTCTCCTTGTATTCCATTGACTCAACGGGAATAAACGGTCGTAAAAATGTACTTTGAGCCACTAGTTGGCTTGACTCATCATTATTGTGATGGTAATGTGAGGATAAGAATCTAGGTTTGTAGGGGGTGAAATGATGGTACAGGGAATTTTGGGAAATCGTGGTATTGGGCAACAACGTTTGCAAGATTTGTTATCTCGGTTACTTCCACAATTACAGTCTATATTACATGATAAACTTTGTCGTGTATTTTTGTATGGTTCTTATGCCAGAGGCGATGAAGATGCTGAATCAGATTTGGATATTCTAGTGATTATTAATGAATCACCGGAGCAGGTAAAATGCTATACGGATGCTTTGTTAGATATTAGCGTAGATTTATCAATTGAATATGGGGTGGTACTGTCTATTCGCCCCAAGAGTTTTATGGATTACAATAAATATGTGAGTTATGTACCTTTTTATAAAAACGTTGAACGGGAAGGTATTTTACTATATGGTTGATAATCGGAAGGATTTATCCCTGTATAGAATGCAACGGGCAGATTTGGAATTACAAGCGGCAGGCATAATGCTGGAAAAAGGCATTTATATTAAGGCGTTGAGTAGTTCCTATTATGCTATGTTTCATGCTGCTAGAGCTGTCTGTGCTATGGCGTCGTTTGATTCCAAAAAACATTCTGGAATTATTAGTTTTTTTGATAAGAATTTTGTGGCTGTAGGTGCATTTGATAGAAGATATTCTCGCTCATTACATCAAGCATTCAATATTCGTTAGGATAGTGATTATGAAGATTTTTATGTGGCAAGTTGTGAAGAGGCGAAAATTCAAGTAACCAATGCTCGTGAATTTATAATTGCAGTGAGAAACTATTTAGACCAACCAGGTAACAAGGAATAGATATCCTACATAGAAAAGACGACCAAGCCCAGCCTAGAAAGGTTGGGCTTGGTCGTCTATCTCTCATACCAAAGAAATTGCTTTTGCCACTTCATTAAACGCCAGCAAAAATTGCTGCTCTGAAACGGTTTTATTCTTCATATAATCGCGAAAATACTTCCAGGAATCCTCTTCATTTAGAATACCGTCTTTTGTCCGAATATGTGAAAAAAGCCCTGTTTTGATATGCCTTGAACCGAACGCACGGAGTGATATAATCTTCACAAATCGCGGGTTTGGACTCATATTAATTTTAATAGAACGGTAATCATGATTACTATAATGCAAGGAAGCTAACGTTTTAGCCGAGATTCTTATCATAAAATCTAATAACAGCTGATTGGCTATCGGCTTTGCAAAACGGCACCACACGTGATAGCCACGTCCACTTTTAACGTTGACTGCCTCGATGCCATGTTTTCCAAGATGCTGTTGCAAATAGTCTACGGCAAGTTCTATTTCCGGTATAATCTCGTTATTATTCCGTTTATAGTTATTGTCGATATTAAAACAAAGCGTGTTGTTTGCCGTTTCATCAAAATAAAGGCAGACATTATAAGTTTGGTTTACATGTCCTTGCAACAACCTTTGTTTATGATCCTCTGAGACATGTAACAACCTGTATTTATGAATAAGATTGTTTTCCATCTGAACATAATCCAACGTCGCGTCATCTGCGGTCAGTTCTTTGATAAACTCAAAACCGTAATTTTTATTTTCTACTTTTACTTTACCTTTACACATGGTTTGATAGAATTCATTTAGAAGTTCTACTCTTGTATCCATTGTTTAATCTCCTCAAAGCGAGTAAACCCTTTTGCTGTTTGGGAAACAACTGAACTATGCTTGGCCATAAGGGGATAATATATCTGGATGCCATAGCGCTCACCGTAGGTAATATTTAATAGATCATCATCAATTAAATACGGGATATCCCATAATTTACAGAAAACAATTTTATTTAGGGCCGTAATTAGGTAATCGTAGGGAATATGATTATCCTGGAGCCATTTTTTAGTACATTCCCCAGTCAGACGCAAATTTCGCTTGGTACAAATAACGATTTTCCAGTCATTGGCTTTTAACCAATTCATAAACTGAACAGCATCCGGGTTAGCTTGTGCCAAAGGATAACATTGCTCATGGATACGATGACGAAAATCAGAAAACTTAGTTGTCAAAAATTCACTTTCAGCAACAACATCCTGTTTTATCAGATCAAGATAGTTATCAAATTCTTCAAGCGATAAGCCATAGGAATCTTTAAATGTAAACGTAGATTTTGCTAAGGTTTCCGAAAAATCATTTAACACATTATCAATATCAACAGCGATTACTTTCATATACCACACCTATCTCTATTCATTGGTGTCCCTGTTTTATTTTGTTTTCTTGTCTTCTTAAAAAAGAATCTCGTCTTGTTCTCCGAGGTAGCCGAAGCGGCGCATTACGGTCGCATGACCGTTCACAATTCTTGAGATCTGGGCAGGGGTTAGTACTTTACGAGAACTCCCCACTTTGCCTTCGCGGAAAAAAGCAACCATATTAGCAGGCTTCTCACGAAAGCCCGTACATTCTTCCTGTTGTTTCAAAGTCTTAAAATCAGCTCCTGCTATTGCCTGCTGAATTTCTTTCGAAACCGCCGGGAATCCCAC
Source organism: Sporomusa sp. 246TCP1 (assembly GCF_057319775.1). Classification (NCBI taxonomy): domain Bacteria; kingdom Bacillati; phylum Bacillota; class Negativicutes; order Selenomonadales; family Sporomusaceae; genus Sporomusa; species Sporomusa sp. 246TCP1. Next base: position 5,906,575 of record NZ_CM170492.1, read on the forward strand.
AAAAGCTGCTGCTGTTGTGAAGGTTTCCAAAGGCTTGGCATGCAGGTCCTCATACCGAATCACTTTTACCGGGAATGCCGGTCCAGTTGTCCAACTTTCGACATGACCGCTCCAGGTCAGCAGTTGCTGCTTTAATTTGATATGCAAATGGCGGCTACTACCAGAAAAACAATAGTTCGGATTGCCCATATGCTCAATTGCGATGTCGACATCACACCCAAGATGATAGGCCAGGGATACCGCCGTATCCAGGGGGTTTCGAATAATATATATGGCACCATTACAACCGCTTGTAGGGATAAGGGGCTTTCCATCCGCCAGAAAAGTATAGGCATCATGTATTTTTATATACAAAGGCTTGGGGGCTTGAGCAGCCATATAGGCATATACTTTGGGACGCAATGCATCAATTTCTTCCGCAGTCAAATCGGAAGCCTCTATCCCCAGTATATAGTCAAAAATACCTCGCAAACTGGCAGTTCCGTCTGTTTTTAGGCTATTGATATCTATTGAATCTTTATTTGCACATAGTAAACGGCTAAGGAAGGCGCGAAACCAGGTATTTCCTGATTTGGGGTAAGAGGCCAGCCAAAAGATACCTGTCATAAGCCTATCTCCTCCTCAAGATTTGCTAGATCATCTAGCCAAAAACCATCCATAGGGTAACAGAGGCGGAAGCTGTCAACAGCGTTCGCAAGTTGGCTGCATTGCTTTAGATGGGCTGGCTGTCCACCTTTTCCCGATAAAAACCAGTAACGATAGGTGTTAGTATCGATTGTCGCGAGTTTCTCTGAATCTGTCAATTTGAGAAGTTGAATTTCTTCCGTATTATCGCGGGTCAGTTGACAGAACCATCTCAGTGGAACAGATTTTGCGGAAAACACCTTATCCAGTGGAAGTTGATACTTTTCCAAACTTTTACGCACCCGTGGCAACAAGGAAATATTCTCTCCCAGTTCTTTCACCGCATCCGCCCAGAGATTGAGTCGGGGATGGCCCGGGACAATTTCTGGTTGTCCTTTGCTGGACAATGAAATCACACATAACTCATCAGTCAAAAATTCATAATTTTTTTTGCAGAGCATACCTGCCAGAGTCGATTTGCCAACCCCGGAATCGCCACTGAGTATAATCCCCTGACCGTTAATTGCTACTGCAGCACCATGCAGTACGAACTGTCCCCGCAACTGCAGCAAGGCGCCCAATACAGGTCCCAGTAGAAATACTTGTACGTCAGCATCAGCAGCAGTTACAAATGGTTCTACAATAATTTCGTGTCCATTGATTATATAGTAGCGGGCCACTCCGTCCAGAGTGAGTAAAAATTCCCCCGGAGCAACCTGAAAAAGTATCGCATTAATAATTGCATTTTCCAGAGAGTCCGGCACAGCTCCATACCGTATTACTACATCTGGCAAGCCTTTCCCCTCTACAAGGCCCGGTAAATAAAAATCCGAAGCGATAGTTAACCCATAGGCTTTATAAAGAAATTGCTTCCGTCTCATTGTTTTCACCCAACTTCCATTGATAAAAAGACTACCAATCCCAACCAGGTTTGGTAGTCTTTTACTAACTTAATTCGCAGCCAAGGACTCTTTTTCTTTATGTAGATAATAGCCTACTCCCCAAACGGTTTTAAGATTAGAGAGTTTGAGTTTTTTGCGCAGGTAATGAATATAGAGATTGACAGTGGTAAATTCAGCTTCTGAAAAGTAGCCCCATACCTTTTGAATAATTTGCTCCTTAGTTACTACATGACCATAGTTACGGATCAACAATTCTAACAGCTGGGACTCCTTGAGGGTTAACTGAATTACTTCATTGCCTTTTAGTACTTGGCAACGTAGTGGGTTGAGAATAATATCGTCGGCAGTGAGCACATTTTCTGCTATTGCTCCGCCACGACGGCGGGTTAAGGCTTTGAGGCGTGCCAATAATTCAACCGAGTAAAAAGGCTTAATCAAGTAATCGTCAGCGCCTGCATCCAGGCCCTCAGCCCGGTCCTCAGGAGAATCCTTGGCAGTTAAAAAGATAACCGGGGTATTATGTCCCAGGCTGCGAAATTCCTTGAGTAAAGATATTCCATCTTGCTGAGGCAGCATGCGATCCAGCACCACAATGTCATATATGTCGGTACAAGCCATTTCCAGACCTGTTTGGCCATCTAGCGCGGCATCTACTACAAATCCATTCTTTCTTAATAAGTGCGATAATGAGTCAACTAGTTTGCTTTCGTCTTCTACGAGCAGTAGTTTCATTTACGACACCCTTTGTAACCACAGCCTTGTGAAAATTTCACCATCCTTGGTATCTCTATACGTTATTATGACAGATAGTTATTGGAAATTTATTTAGTTTAAATAAATATTTAGATAAAATTAAACATTGGGTTTATGAGGAAGTTGGACGGTAAAGATAGTACCTTCTTCAGGAATACTGGTCACAGTAATTGAGCCGCCATGACTTTCAATGATCCATTTGGCAATAGATAGTCCGAGTCCTGAACCGCCCTTGTTCCGCGATTTATCTACTTGGTAGAACCGATCAAAAATTTTATCCAAATGTTCAGTTGGGATGCCTTCTCCGGAGTCGGAAACGGTTAGAATAATTTTACTGCCTGCCTGCGACAGGGAAACTGATATTTTGCCACCAGGAGGCGTGTGACGACTGGCATTATCCAGCAAGATAGCAATGACCTGTTTTAGCTGGGCTTCGTCGCCATAGACTTCCATAACAGAGCTTGCGTGCACCTCCAGCATTAAAGAATGTTGCTGAGCTATGGCCTCAAACGGAGCTGCTGCCTGTCTGAGAGCTGCGTCTAAGAAAACTAGTTGTTTTTTGAGCGGTTGCTGCGTGGAATCGGCTCTGGCTAAAAACAGGAGGGAATTAACAAGGTTTTTCATACAGATGCTTTCCTCCTGGATGTTATTGAGCCATTTGCTTTGACTGGCGACCGTTTCGTCCAGGCTGTCCTGGACAATATCCAGATTGGTTTGAATAATGGTCAGCGGTGTGCGCAATTCATGGGACGCATCAGAAAGAAAATTTTGCTGTTGCCGCCAGGCTTTTTTTATGGGAACCATAGCGCGGTTGGCCATGTAGAAGCTGGCACCAAAGGAAAGGATTGCACAGACAAGGCCGACCGCAAGGAGGGTTGTCAGTACTAGTTGCAGCATGTTAGTTTCTTGGGTTAGATCATGGAAAACGATTACAGTGCCATACTGGTTGTCCAGCGGGGCTTTAAGATAAGTATAGTTTGTTTCTTCTAGTATAAGGGTGTCTTGATTGGCAGTCGCCTGCAAAGCCTGGTTGGTAAGTGCTGCCAGGCTGCTTGCATTAAGGGGCTGATTGGAGGATTGAAAGGTAATAGCACCCTCAGGTGAAGTCTTAACAAAGAAGAAAGTAGGTCCGGGCGATGGCCCCGGGGGTGAAACCGGTGGCGGTCCAGGCGGAAGCTGACGGGGATCGCGGCCTGGACCACTAGGCCGCTGTGGCAAATCACTGATTATCCCTGCTTGAATATCAACGGCAATTCTTTGCAGCCCGGTTTGGGTATGTTTGTTCATATCAATTTTGGCGAAAAAGTAGGTGCCGCAAATAAGCAAAAAGAACAGGGCTAACATGATTGCGACATTAATTAAGGTAAGTTTAAGGCGCAGCTTCTGAAACAATATTATAGAACTCCTTTATTCACAGCCGTGTGAAGAGTACCCATCCGTGGAAATATATATTCATTTTCTCAAATAAATATTAAAAGAATGTTGTTTCCTATTACTGATTTACTAATAATTTGTCGAAAAACCCCTTAGTATATTGTAAATCAAGTAAAGGCTTTTTGCCAAGTATTGCATAAAACTAATTTCATCATGCCAGGCTGGGGTATGCTTTGGATGATTGTGAAAGTGAACTTGATGGCCGGTGCATTGCGGCCCCTATTATGATAATGTCAATCAGGTAATAAATAAAAAATGCACTGCAGTTTACGGCTGCAGTGCATCATTTAAGTGCGCCCGGCATGGGCGCAGTCTAACGGGTGAAAGTCCCGAACACGCCCGGTAGTGGGAAGTGTATAGCCAAGGCCAAGCGCGTCCATTGTGAAACGGAGTGTGAAGGAAGGCGGAGGCAAATCTCTGGCCTGACGAACAGAAACTGCATCAGGCATAAATTGAGGATAAGGCTGCTTAACAAGTCGAAGTCCAATAACTACACGAAATCAATTTGTGTAAATGCGGCAGGTGGATGGGGAGAAAGACTGCGTTCTTACCCGGGGAGACCTCGCGGACGGTGGAAGTGTCTTTGCGAAAACCGGTTGAAATAAGATTTGTCGCGAGGAGTCAGATGAAGCCATACTAGCAGTACCGCTGGCGGTACTGTGAAGGGCGGAACCCTTGGAGGTGAAAGTAAATGAATGTTACCGAGAATCGGGAAAATAGCAGAAAACAGCGTGCAAACGGTGGCTGTCCGCAAAGAGATAGTGTGGAACACAAAGGGTATGCGGGAGTGCTTACTGATTCGGGGATAACTGAAAACAACATCACCAATGCTGACAGACCAGAAGATGGAATGCTGGAGACCATCCTTGCCCCAGATAACCTTAACCAGGCATACAAGCGGGTTAAGAAGAACAAGGGGTCAAGCGGAGTCGATGGGATGAAAGTAGAAGATCTTCTGCAATATCTCAAAGACAACGGGGAGGAAATTCGGCAGACCATCAAGGCTGGAAAATACCAGCCTCACCCCGTACTGCGGGTAGAAATACCCAAAGAAGACGGAAAGAAAACGAGAAAATTAGGAATACCAACAGCCGTAGACCGAGTGATACAGCAGGCAATTTCGCAAGTCTTGACGCCAATCTATGAGACACAGTTCTCGAATAACAGCTACGGATTTCGACCAAGAAGGAGCACACATGATGCCCTTAAAGCCAGTCAGAAAAACATCCGCGACGGATACAAGTATGTCGTGGATATGGACTTGGAGCAATTCTTCGATACCGTCAACCAAAGCAAGCTGATAGAGGTACTGTCGAGGAGTATTAAGGATGGGAGAGTTATATTTCTAATCCATAAATATCTTCGGGCAGGAGTTATCACACGTGTAGGTAGATTCGAGGAAACAAAATTAGGAGTGCCACAAGGGGGACCTCTAAGTCCAATTTGTGGCAATATTCTCCTGAATGAGCTGGATAGGGAACTTGAACGAAGAGGGCATAGGTTCGTCCGCTACGCGGATGATATGCTTATTTTTTGCAAAAGCAAAAGAGCGGCCAACAGGACATTGAAAAATCTAATTCCGTTCATAGAGGGGAAATTATTCCTCAAAGTAAACAGGGAAAAGACAGAAGTAGCCTATGTAGGCAAGGTCAAATTCTTAGGTTACGGGTTCTACATTAACAAGAGCAGAGATGTCGGTCTGAGAGTACATTCCAAAAGCGTTATCAATACGCGAGATTACATCGAGAAGCAACGGAATGGGATATGATCAGAGGAAGGAAAAACTCAAACAGTATATAACAGGTTGGGTGAATTACTTCAAACTGGCAGACATGAAAAATCTACTGAAAACAATAGATCAATGGGTACGGAGACGTATCCGAATGGTCATATGGAAACAGTGGAAAAAAGTAAGAACGCGATACGCTATGCTTAGGAAATTAGGCATAGAGGATTGGGTAGCATGGGAAGGTGCAAACATAAGAAAAGGTTACTGGCGTGTCGCCCGCAACCCGATTATTGCCAAAGCCATCTCTGCTGAGAGACTTAAGAAGGCAGGATATTTAAATTTTCTTGAATACTATGGGTCTGTTTGTAGATGAACAGGGGAGGAGCCGTATACCGAACGGTACGTACGGTTCTGTTATCCCGTTAACGGGATAACAGAACTTATCCCGCAAAATGCGGCATCCCGATTATCGGCATCACACCCTCATATAAAGCCCTTCTTTCATGATAATATCGGGATAATATTTAGCGACTCAGTCCGTAAAGCTGCCTGATTAATTCCTCATCATCTTCCCATTCAAGATATGTGGTTTCTCCAGACACCAGCGGGTTCAGCTTTGAAGTAACTTTCTGGATGGCCTCTTTCTTCATTTCCGTATCAGCATTCGCATAAATCAAGGTCGATGAAATCTGCGCATGCCCGAGCCATTCAGCCAGCAATACCATTGGCATACCACTTCTGTACAAGTGCATGCTGCGGCTATGGCGAAACATATGGCAATGAAGCGACTCAGGAACTTCAGGATTCATATTATGAGCAGCGACACCGTATTTCTTGATGAATCTTTCTGTGTTGTCTGGCGACATTGCAAATCGGCGCCCTTTACGCTCAGTGTAAAAAAGATAATCGTCAGAAGTGTGTTCAGGGTAAAAAACTGCAGCATATTTTCTGAAATGATCAACGGTTTTGGGCATTACCGGCACCAAACGCGTTTTTCTGCCTTTTCCGGTAATGACAACGTAGGGAGATTTCCCTTCGAAATGAATGTCACTTAGCTTGAGATCCAGCAGTTCTTGGTTTCGGGCTCCGGTATCATACATCAGTATCATAAAGAATAGGTTTCGCAACTCTTTCTTCTTTCTGGTATCTGGCTGCTCAAGTATTGTTTTCAACGCAGCTTCACTGAAGAATTTAATGACGGTAGTCTTTGCTGCCCTCTTTAAAGGGATAGTACACAAATCTTTGACGTATGCCTGAACACCAATATCCCTGGCACCGGCATATTTAACGAATGACCGGATACATGCGAGCCGATGATTGCGCGTGGAAACACTGCAATACCGTTCTTTTTCAAGATACCCTAAATAATTCTCGACAGTCTCCTTGGAAAGGCGCTCAAAGCTGAGTTTTCCCAGACTGATCCCATTTCTATCGCAAATGTAGCGTAACAACTGGTTAAGGCATTCACGGTATGATTTAACTGTATTGACGCTCACAGCTTTTTGATCGGGGAGATATACCGTCAAAAAGTCTCTCACCAACTTGAAAAACCGAGTGCTCTTCTCATTCATCTTCGGCCACCTCCGGGATCAAATCCGAAAAATGGCTCCAGTCAATAGCAGTTGAACGAATGAGCCTTTCGGGCAAAAGGTGGATGTAATATGCCGTGTCCGAAAAGTGGGTGTGGCCCATGTACGCACTCAGGTACGGGAGCTTGGCGTAAAGGTTCGCGCCTTCGTCCAGCCATTTCATCATCATTGTCGTAGCGTAGCGATGTCTAAGATCATAAGTAACAGCGCTTGCTTCATTGCCAGTTCCCCGGGCTTTACTCCAGATCATTTGAAACTGTCTGGCAAGCCAACGCCGATTAAATGGCGCGCCGTTTGTTGATGGAAAAAAGTACATATGGTTGGCGAAAATCTCTGCAACAGTTGATTGATAATTCTTGCACATCTGTAATACATCGTCGGACATGGCGACATAGCGTTCTTTGTGGGATTTATTTTTTCGGATTAGCAGTATGCCTTTGTCGAAATCAATATCGCAGCCCTGCAGTTCCCGACCTTCGTTCGGGCGTAGGCCGCAGAAATAGATCAATCTCAATAATACAGGAAGAATCAGATGCCGATGCGGAGAACAAAGATTAGGTGGAAGCCCGTCGCATTCCTTGAAAATGCTCAACATCTCTTTATCTGTGAAAATATATGGGGTTCGTGTCTCTTGCCTGGGGAGAAAACTTGATGGGATCACATAACAATCGACTCCGATTGCAGATAGGTACTTAAGCAGCTCCCGAATTGATTGAATCCTTCTTCTTGCCCCGGTCTTGGACTCGTTTTCCCGCCGTGAGCACCAGTTAAGAACTACGTCTTCCTTGAGTTCAGACACATTCAACTGCTTTGACTCTATGAATCTGCAAAAACGATCTAAATCGTACTCGTAGGAACGTCTGGAATAACCAATGGACTCTTTGTAGAGGAGCATATCCTCAATATATTCGCTGAGCGTTTTCATAGTCTGGAGCCCTCCTCAAAAGAGTCAAACCCCAGTGCGCATTCGCGTAAGCCCTCAATATCCAAAGAAATATATGGTCTTGTCGCGCCGGTGTTTTGATGACCAAGTATCTGTGTGACCGTTGTGATGGGTACCCCTTCCATTGTCATCTGGGTTCCAAGCATCCTTCTGATGCCGTGCATCGTTTTCCCATCACCAAGCCTATGTGAAACCCCTGCTGCTTTCATACGTCGGCGCAAGACGCACGCTACTGAAACGCCATCTTTAAAGCTTTGAAAAGGTGCAAGGCTTCTTAAAAATATCTGTGGAGATTCCGATTCCGGACGGCTGTTCAGGATATAGTCTGCCAACGCTGCGCCAACGGCTCTTTGCAGTGGAAGGCTAATTGGTATCTGGGTTTTTCCTTGGATTATTTGGACCTCGCTTTTACGCCAGTCAATATCCGACAGTTTAATCTTCGCAATGTCCCCAGCACGCATCCCGCTGCTTGCTGCCAAAAGCAAAATGGCATAATCGCGTTTCCCTATCGCGGTGCTTCGATCAATAGACCTGATGACTAAGTTCAAGTCATCCAGAGGCATGCACGGATATATTTTTCTCTCTCTTGCTCTCGGCACCATCAGTAAGCCTGCATACGGAAGTCCTGAATCCCCTGAACTGGTGAGATAATGATCCAGTTTACGGAGTGATCCGACAACATCGTCCATGCTTTTTGCGCGTGTCTGCGAAATATCGCTCAGAAACATCTGCACATGCTCTGCCTTAATTTGAGAGATATCGCTGATTCCCAAGCCAGTAAGCGACAGAAGAAAGCGCCTGACTATGGTTTGGTTATTACGATTTCTGAGTTCTGAGTGACTATCATCAGCGACACCGGCGATAATGCGCTCAAAGTTCTCCGATAAAGCGAAAGTATCTTTGTAAGCGGGGCCTTTCCAAACGAATCTGCCCGTCTCGCCTACTTCTCGCAGTATCCTGATTCCTCGGGTGCGGAGATTGAATACATTTCGGGAAATCGCTCCGGCCTGCAGGTTCTCTCTATAGAGTTCCTCAAGTTCGTTTATCAAGTCTTCACTGTAAAATTCTTCTTGTTTTACCTTGAAGAAAGCAGAGATTGGCTTAAAACTACGTGATGCAATCACTTCAAGTGAAGATGGGGCTAATCCTACTTCTTTTTCCAAAATCATTAATGCTTGTTGGATGATTCCAAAAATCGTACTATCTTTCATGTAAACCTCCTATTGAATTTGATAAATTCAATATACAGCATACTGAAAGAAAAATATTATCCCGATATTTTTACGGAAGAAGGGCTTTATATGAGGGTTTCAGATCAATAATCGGGATGCACGATTTTACGGGATAAGTTCTGTGGAAGGTCGGCCACTCAAATAATGGGTGGCCTCCTATCCGATTTGGTTAATATCAAACTCAGTAGCGGTGGTGTGTTTACGTAAAGGAGTTTTTTCTGTGGCTAAACATACAGCCTGTAAGCTAAATACCAGTACACAGATGACCGCCAAAAATAAATAATTTTTCCGGTTCAATAGGTCCTCTCCTCATAAAAGTAGATTCCAAACCAATTATAACCAATTCGAAATATTAAAATAGCATAAATCGTTATATGGGCCGGTTAGCCTTACTTTGTAGGGGTTGTCTCTCAGGATGCACTTTTTCGAACTATTTCAATTTTTCTATTATTTATATTTTTTAAAAAAAAAGCCTGAATAAAGCTTTGTTGTGTGCATGGATAATTGAGCAAGTTAATAGGATGTTAGTAGCAAATACTGAGCAGGAGTAAATTATGAACATGCATTTTTTAAACTTAAATGCCAAGCGGACTAAAAACCGGTTTAGTATTATTATTGTTGCGCTATTTGTTCTATTTGGCGGTATCTGGTTGTTTGAATATCTGGATGCTGCTGCTCTCAACTATTCGGTTAGCCAGCCGTCGAAAGCACCGGAAGGTGAAATGCATTTAATTGTCAGAGTTCCCGACCGGGTACTGGAACTGTATGATAATGGGAGGCTATTTAAGCGTTATCGGGTTGCTGTCGGCAAACGGGCGACACCAACGCCTATTGGGGAATGGAATATTGTGTATAAAGGCTGGAGTCCCAGAGAGGTGATGGGTACCCGATGGATGGGGCTTGATATACCGTGGGGGAGTTATGGAATACATGGTACAAGTGCGCCCTGGTCCATCGGTAACTTTGCCAGCCATGGTTGTATTCGCATGCGTAATCAGGATTCGGAAGAACTGTATGAATGGGTGCCTGTAGGGACGCCTGTCGACATTCTTGGCCCGAAGCCCGGTCTGAACCGGGTGCTGCGCCGGGGAAGCCAGGGGCCTGATGTTGTTGTATTGCAGCTCAAACTCGTGCAACTGGGCTATTACCAGGAACGGGCCAAGGGAACCTTTGGTAAAGATACTGAGGCGGCACTGCGGGCTTTTCAACGGGACAACAGATTACCGGAAACTGGTATTACTGATGAAAAAACCATGAAACTGCTTCAGCTGTAAAGCAACTAAAAACAGGCTCCCAATGGCATTTTGCCGGTGGAAACCTGTTTTCAGCTTCGTCCTAAGACAGGTGCATTGCCTTTTCAATACGGGCAAGGCCTGCTGCAATAGTTTCACGGGAGGTTGCATAGGAGAAACGAAGATATTCCTGATTTTCCCCGATATTTCGCCCTCCAAAAGCTGAGCGGGGCAGTACGGCTACATCGGCGTTATAGAGAAGGTGTTGCTGCAGAGCCTTGCTGTCAGGCAGGCCTAAACGCTCACAGGCCTCGGTAACATTAGGGAAAACATAGAAGGCACCGGTAGGTGTTTGGCAGGAAAAGCCGGGAATGCTGTTTAGTCCGGCGGCAATTAAATCACGTCTGGCTTTAAATTCACTAACCATGTTGCTGACAAAATCCTGCGGGCCAGTTAACGCCGCTAAACCGCCATATTGTACAAAGGTGTTTGTGCAGGATTCACAGTTAGTGATTAGGCGGGCAATATGCACAGCTAACTCTTCCGCCATAACTCCATAGCCTAGCCGCCAGCCAGTCATAGCATACGATTTAGAAAAGCCGTCAAGAATAATGGTTCGTTCCTGCATACATGGCTGTGAGGAGATGCTCACAAAAGTTCCCTCATAGGCAATTTGGCTGTAAATTTCGTCAGATAATACCCACAAATCGTATTTCCGGGCAAGTGTAGCGATATTTTTGATGTCCTGAGCAGTCAACATACCGCCAGTAGGGTTATGGGGACTATTTAAAATAATGAGTTTGGTTTTAGGGGTGATAAGTTTCTCCAGTTCATTCGTATCCAGGCTGAAATTCTTTTCTTCCAATATCGGGGCGGCTACCGGTATGCCACCGGTGAAGCGGATGACCGACTCATAAATGGGAAAACCCGGATTAGGATAAATGACCTCGTCACCGGGGTCAACTAAGGCGTGCAGCACATAGTAAATGATTGGCTTACCACCAGGGGTGATAACTACTTGTTCGGGTTTTACCTGTAGCTGGCGGGTAGTGGAAACGTGGTCGGCAATGGCTTCTTTGAGCGGCATAATACCAGCCGAGGGGCTATAGTGGGTAAAATTGTTCTGGATAGCGGTAATACCGGCTTGTTTAATGTTATCAGCAGTGTCAAAATCAGGTTCACCAATGGCAAAGCTAATAATATCGCGTCCAGTCGCTTTGAGACGGGTTACTTCATTAAGTACATCAAAAGCGTTTTCCGTACCAAGATTGCCTAAACGAGCAGCTAGTTTCATAGCGCGATTATTCCTCCTGAATATGATATGTGGTAGCACCTAGCAATGAATGAATGCAAGATAAATCTGATCAGTAATAAAAAACATTTAAAAACTTAAATAGTAAGAAAAGGAGCCTGTCAGTGACAGTCTCCTCCTATATTACTGTGATTTTCTCTAATAGTCAAGATTGACTTAACACTGTTGTTATTCCCAAAACACAAAATTCCGTATCCGGTGGCTCTGTCTTTCGTAAAAATATCGCAAGTATATCAATTTCCATAGTTGCGCCAAACGGTGCTAAACCGTTTGGCGTCAATTTTAAAATCGCCATGCGCCGAATAAACGCGTCTCAAAATAGTAGGCAGAGCCTGTTCACCATGAAAACCCTTTAATTCAGCCATGACCTGAATGATCTGAAAAGCCATTTCACTGAGTCCAATGACTCCCTTTGACTTATGAATGACTTCACCAAGATTTACCTGGCAAGTAGACCAGAGATTGGTTTGTTCGACAGCTTGAATAAGCATAGCCATTTCTACACCGTAATTTGCCGGTATGCGCATTTTGAGCAGGGAATCGCGGTATATTGCCACCGTTCCGGCAAGCGGTTGAATATAGCCGGAAAGCTCAGGACTGAAGGTGTTAATCCAGGGGCGGGCTAATATTTCCGTAACACGGCCGCCGCCCAGTTCTAGTCCGGTTGCTTCAACACGCACCGGGCGGGAAAAGTAGCCTTTGGAAAACTTTATCTCAGGATGGGTAAGCATCGGCCCTAATAGACCGTAGAAAAAGCGTGGTGTAATTGTTTCAATATCAGTGTCTACCCACGCCAGAATATCAGCGTCGGTAACATAGGCACTTTTGTACATAGCTTCGCCTTTACCCCGGTAACTGCCCTGTTCAGGGACTATTTCGGTATGCTGATAAACGGGAATTCCATGGGACTGAGCAATAGCTACCGTGTTGTCTGTAGAATTAGAGTCTATGAGAACAATATCGTCAATGACTCCGGCATCTTTTACCTCAAGGGCAGTTTGTATCACATTGCCAACTGTTTTTTCTTCGTTTAGACTGGGCAGAATAATAGCAATTTTTACGCCTAAGTTTTTTTTGCATGCCCGAAGAACCGAAGGTAGAGAAAAGTCTGCTGCTTCATAGGTTCTCTCCCGCACCCACCGGTAAATGGCATCGCCTTGATCGAAATCGATATCCTGCACCGGCCCGCGTACTAGAGTTATACTGCCTTCATAGACTTGTCTCAATTGCTTATAAAGGGGATTAATTTCTGATTGTGCCAGCGGCGCACCAAAGAATAACATGTTATAGTGGGAGCCGATGCTTTTGATTAAATCAAAAATAGTAGCCTCACGCCGCCAAGTAATATTTACATTATCAAACAGTGTGTGGGCAGGCGCTACTACTGAAGACAGGAAGACTTCCTCCAATTGAGAAAGTTTTTCTTCTAAGTGATATATATGCGCTTCTTTGATACCTGCTTGCACCATAACATCAAGTACTGACCGGGCATTACTGCCACCGCGGAGAACTGCTGCGACTTGGCCATCGACCCAACCATCGGTAACGGCGGCGATCTGGCCAGGATAATTTGGTAGCTCTGCTATGTCTGCGATATCCTTAATTATGATTTGAGGGTTATCTTGAAAGGGCCATTTTTTCATAGAGGCAGTCATAACAATTCCTCCCATACGTATCTGATAGAGTTTTGGCGAAAGTACAAAACAATGTTATTTTTAGCCTGTTTTTATAAATTGATACGTTCTGGTAGGGTTAGTTAAAAATAGCGCCAGTAGAGGTAGATATGAGAGATAATAATTGATACTACCATCAGCGGAAAAGCAATCTTCAGGTAGTGATTAAAGGTGAGCGAAATGCCATTTTTTTCAGCAATTCCTGCTACAATAACATTAGCTGAGGCGCCGATAAGGGTTCCGTTGCCGCCAAGGCAGGCACCAAGCGCCAGTGACCACCACAAGGGATCTAAGCTCATGCCGGAGAGCTGTCCCATTTCTTGAAGCATGGGAATCATAGTGGCGACAAAGGGAATATTATCAATAAAGGCTGAAGCAATTGCCGATACCCATAAGACGATCAAGGTTGTTTGCAATAAATTTCCGTGGGTTACGGTAAGGGTCCAGTTGGCTAATTCACCGATGACGCCGGTTGCCTTTAACCCCCCAACCAGGACAAACAGTCCAATGAAGAAGAAAAGAGTAGGCCATTCAATGTGCAGTAGAATATCTTCAGGCTCTTCACGGCTGACCAACATGAGCAGGATTGCTCCGGTAAGTGCAACGGTAGCTGATTCCAAATGCAGAACTCCGTGGAAGACGAATGCAACAATGGTAATACCAAGGACGGTCAGGGATTTTTTTAATAGCCGCCAGTCTTTAATCTCTTCCTTAAATTTGAGCTGCAAAATAGCTTGGCGGTTGTGGTCATCAACCTGTAAATCTTTTCGGTAAATCAAAAGCAACAAGGCAATGGTCACAATTAAAATTATAAAAGCGATAGGAGCCAGGTGGATTAAAAAGGAATTAAAATCAAGGCCCACCGCACTGCCAATCATAATATTTGGGGGATCACCGATTAAGGTTGCTGTACCACCGATGTTTGAAGCGATTATTTCCGCAATAAGAAAGGGGGTAGGGTTAACCTGTAATTTGTCGGTCAGCGTCAATGTTACAGGTACAATTAATAAGACAGTGGTAACATTGTCAAGAAAAGCTGAAGCAATAGCGGTAATAAAGGACAATAGTGCCAGGAGCCGTAGAGGTTCACCACGCGTGATACCGGCCGCCCAGATGGCAATAGCTTCGAATACGCCTGTACGGCGAGTGATGGTAACGAGGATCATCATACCAGTTAATAGTCCGAGGGTGTTAAAATCAATATTATCTTTGAGTGCGGTTTCCTGGGTTAAAAAGCCAAACAGCAGCATCACCAGGCCGCCGGCCATGGCTACTACCATCCGGTGGATTTTTTCCGAAATAATTAGCGCATAGGTGATTAGAAAAACAATGACTGAACCCCAAAAAGCAAGATCATGCAATATAAAGCACCTCCCAAAATAATGCAAAAGGGTAGAGAGTCCGTGAGAGACTCTCTACCACGAAATTATATCATTGCCAAAATAATACTACTATATTAGTAAACTAGTCAACCCAATATTCTGATTATAGTCAATTATAGTGTAGAATTATGTAGGATTACGTATTTTAGCAAGGGATTCTTGACAATCAGTCTGATTTTGATTATGATAAAATCACAAAAAAAATATGCTTTGTTTATGGGAGGAGCCTGTCACCAAGGGTTCCTCCTGCTTTTTTAAAAAGGAAATACTGATAAGGAGGAGTGCTTGTGGGCTCCTCTTTATGTCTATCTTGGGGGGCGTAAATTTTTATTGTTTATTCGGTTAAGCAAGACCAAACTACAAATTGGAGGCGAAAAAAATGGAGAGTAATCAGGCAGCTATTGCTGTAGGTATTTTTCTTGTGTCCTATGCACTAATTATATCCGAAAAAATTCATCGCACCGTTATTGCTTTGGCAGGGGCAGTACTTGTTATTATGTTCGGGGTTCTGAGTCAGGAACAGGCGATTCATCATATCGATTTTAATACCTTAGGTTTATTGGTAGGTATGATGGTCATAGTGGCTATTACCAGCGAAACAGGATTATTCCGGTTTTTAGCTATTTGGTCGGCCAAGGCGGTTGATGGTGATCCATTAAAGCTCATGATTGTTTTAAGCGTCATTACGGCGATAAGCTCAGCGTTATTAGACAATGTGACTACCGTGTTATTAATTGTTCCGGTAACGCTGAGTATTACAAAGCAGCTCAATGTTAAACCAGCCCCTTATTTGATATCGCAAATCATCGCGTCTAATGTTGGCGGAACAGCGACGTTGATTGGCGATCCGCCTAATATCATGATTGGCAGTGCAGTAAAAGAATTAGATTTTCTTGCATTTGTCAACAATCTTGCCGGAATAGCAATGCTTATCCTTGTTGTTAATATCATCATTCTTGTCCTAATTTACCGCAAGCACCTCAAAACAACAGCAGAGTTGAGTGCGAAAATTAAGAGTCTTAACCCCGGTCACCAGATTAAAAATCCCAAGCTGTTGAAAATTTGCCTAGCTGTGCTGGCCTTGACAGTAACACTCTTCTTCTTCCATCAGCAACTGCATCTGGAATCGGCGACAGTGGCGATCTTCGGAGCTTCTTTGTTGATGCTTTTAGCTAAAAAGAATTCTGATCATGACCTGGAATCTATTTTTCACAAGGTAGAATGGGTGGCGCTATTCTTTTTTATCGGGCTGTTTATCTTGGTTGGCGGACTTGTCGAGACAGGGATAATTTCCTTATTGGCCCAAAAGGCTATGGAGCTCACAGCAGGCAATCCCACAACTACGGCCATGATCATCCTTTGGCTTAGTGCTCTTGCCTCAGCGTTTGTCGACAACATTCCGTTTGTCGCTACGATGATTCCGTTAATTAAAGATATGGGCGCTCTAGGAATGACTAATCTGGAACCACTCTGGTGGAGTTTGGCATTGGGTGCATGTCTTGGCGGCAACGGTACAATTATTGGTGCTAGTGCTAATGTCATTGTAGCCGGCCTGGCAGCGCAAGAAGGGTATCCAATATCCTTTGTAAGATTTATGAAGGTTGGTTTTCCACTTATGCTGTTGTCGATACTAATTGCTAATATCTATGTGTACCTGCGGTATCTTATCTAATATCTGATAGAGACTGGTGTTTGTTATCTCCGCTATTTGTAATAGCGGAGATAACTGTATATAATAATTAGAAATTAGAATATTAAAAAACTAACAACCCTTAATTATTATTAAGTTGTATGTAATAAAATTGAAAATTATCAGGTAGCAGGTTTTTGTTACTATATCTTTGTGAACGTTGTGGTAACTGGAGGAAAAGAGGGATGAGCGATAGTCTAAGACTAGAGGTTGATTTGGACAAAATCAAGTACAACGCGGCTAGAATCGTAGAACTTTGTCATAGTCGAGGGATTGAGGTACTTGGAGTGACCAAAGGATTTACCGCGATTCCGCAAATTGTGATGGCTATCCTTGCAGGGGGTGTTGATGGATTAGCTGATGCCAGAATGGAAAATATCCTCGAATTAAGAAATGAAGGATGTTTGGAATCTATTACTTTACTACGCATTCCCCGGTTAAGCAATGTGGACAATGTAGTAAAATACTGTAACGTAAGTGTCAACTCTGAAGTAGCTGTTATCCAGGCTTTGGGACAGGCTGCTAAAAAAATGGGGGTAGATCATCAAATTATTTTAATGGTTGATGTGGGTGATTTGCGCGAAGGCATTATGATTGAGAATGTCCTGGATACTGTTCGCAAGGTAGAAGGAGTGGAAGGGATAAGGCTAGTGGGGCTGGGAACTAATATGGGTTGTTTTGGTGGTGTTTTACCAGAGTACAGTAACCTCAATATTTTGGTGAACCTTGGTAAAATGATTGAGAACAGATTAGGTATACCAATAGAGGTCCTTTCTGGTGGTGGTACGTCATCACTATTACTTGTGGAAAAAGGGGAAATACCTGCAGGTATTAATCAACTGCGTATTGGGGAAGGAATATTGCTTGGAACGGACACGACAAATCAACGGATAATAGATTGGCTCAAAAATGATGCTTTTGTATTAAAAGCAGAAGTGATTGAAGTCAAACTCAAACCATCGGTTCCTATTGGCAACATCGGCCGGGATGCTTTTGGGAATATACCGGAATTCGCAGATGTGGGTATTCGAAATAAGGCTATTGTTGCTTTAGGTAAACAGGATGCGTATATTGAAGGTATTATTCCTGTTGATAAGAGCATAACGATATTAGGAGCCAGCAGCGACCATACGATTCTTGATATTACAGATACAACAAGAAAGATACAAGTTGGTGATGAACTGGCATTTCATGTTACTTATTCAGGGTTACTTTCAGTGAGTCAATCCAGATATGTAAAAAAAGTGTTTAGAAAGGATTAAGGAGTACAAAGAAAAGCTGGGATTTGAAGTAACTGAGCTTAGAAAAACGAATATGGGCCAGGACAAGACCGGTTGGTTATGGGTATTAACTAGGGATAAGTTTACAGGAAGTATTTAGATATATCTAGCAGGAATTATGTCTGTGAACATAGTATTAATAGGTGAACATCGTATTAATACTATGTTGCAAGTTTGGAGGATGCTAGATGAAGGGGCAAGTCCCGATTTTTCGCGCTATTGCACTGGATGTAGCGCAGCGAATTATTAACAGTGAATTTGGGGAAGGCAGCAAAATTTCAGGGCGGACGTTACTTGCCGGTCACTATAATGTGTCACCGGAAACCATTAGGAAGGCTATATCGCTATTGAAAGATGAGGGGGTCGTCGATGTCTCGCAAGGCAAAGAAGTAACCATTCTCTCAGTGGAAAAGTCATATGATTTTATCGAACGTTATAAAAGCGCGGAGTCCGTTTATTCACTGCGTCAGGAAATCGAAATTCTCTTACGGGAAAAACGCGACCTTGATGTAAAACTCGAGACAGTGCTTACGGAAATAATCAATTATTCTGATCGGCTGAGAAACCTTACGCCCTATAATCCGGTGGAAATTGCAGTAACAGCCGATGCTCATATCACAGGCCAGACCATCAGTCAACTACGATTATGGCAGCATACAGGCGCCACAGTGGTAGCCATTCGTCGCGGCACAGAAATTATTATATCACCAGGTCCCAATGCCGTAATTAAAGCTTATGACAAGATCGTTGTGGTAGGTGATAGTGATATATATCAACGTACGTCAGAGTATTTTAATAGGACGATGGTTTAGTAGTGAAACCAAAAATAGACCGCCAAGTACAACTGTACCTGGTGGTCTATTTTTGGTTATTTTTTTAGCCGTGCACTGATAATTCGGGCAGCATGGATGCCACTGGCACTGGCCTGTGACAGGCCGCGGGTAATACCGGCACCATCACCGATGGCAAACATATTCTCAATCTCGGTTTCCAATTCTTCAGTTAGCTTAAGGCGCGAGCTGTAGAATTTGACTTCAACTCCGTATAGCAGCGTGTCGTCATTTGTCATGCCGGGAGCAATTTTATTGAGGGCATAAATCATCTCAATAATATTGTCCAGATGGCGTTTGGGCAATACTAAGCTTAAATCACCGGGAGTGGCTTTTAGGGTGGGTTTGGTAAAACTTTTTGTCATACGGTGTTCATTGGAACGGCGGCCTTTTAACAGATCACCAAAACGCTGTACCAGTACACCGCCGCCGAGCATGTTGGAAAAGGAAGCAATGCGTTTACCATATTGGTGGGGTTCAGTGAACGGTTCGGTAAATTTGTTACTGACTAATAGCGCAAAATTGGTGTTTTTACTATGAAGCTTTTCGTCGCGGTAGCTGTGGCCGTTTACAGTAACAATGCCATCCGTGTTTTCGGCAACAACATATCCTTTGGGGTTCATGCAGAAAGTTCGGACTAAATCACCATACTGTTTGGTTCGGTATACCAGTTTGGCTTCATATACGTCATCGGTTATGTGTTGAAACACCTCTGCCGGGATTTCCACCCGCACCCCGACATCCACCTGGTTATTGGTTAGTGATAAACCAAGGTCATGGCATTGATGGGAAAACCACTCAGAACCGGCGCGGCCAGGTGCGGCTATCAGATAATCGCATTCAATGACTCCGTCTTTGGCTGTTTCCAGGATAAAGGTGCTGTCTTGTTTTTTAATAGAATTTACCGTTACGCCGAATAGCATAGTGATATTTTTCTGAAGATAGTCATAGATTGATTGTTGGATTTTCAGATTATTTTCGGTACCCAAGTGGCGAACCTTAGCATCTAATAGGTGCAGGTCAAACTTTAAGGCCTCTTTGCCCAGCCCGCTGTTTTGGGTGCTGAAATATTCTGCTGGTGCGCCGTACTTCAAGTTGATTTGATCAACATAATCAATTAAATCGAGCACAGTTTGATCAGAAAGATACTCATTGAGCCAGCCGCCAAACTGGGTGGTGAAGTTATACTTGCCGTCAGAGAATGCTCCCGCGCCGCCAAAACCGCGCATAATACCGCAAGGGTTGCAGTTAATGCAAGTAAGAACTTTTTTATCGGAGATAGGGCAATGCCGCGAATAGATGTCCTGCCCGGCTTCTATAAGAATAATGTTGCTAGCAGGGTTATTGATGACAAGCTCATAAGCGGCAAATACGCCTGCTGGGCCGCCGCCGACAATGCCAATGTCAAATTTATCAGCCATGGTACAATCACCTTCCTTGTGCTATGATATACAACCATTACACAGTATACTTTATCAAATAATGACTGCAAAAAGCAAATTAATCCTAAAAGTGTTCATTCTTTGTTCACAGTTTGGTCACACTTTGGTAAAAAAAATACGTTATACTAAAGTCAAATACTAATAAGGAGTGATTGACTATGAAAAAGTTCACTAGTTTTGCTTTAATCGGTACGCTCGTATTGTCGTTAGCGGGTGCAGTCGCATTTGCGGCTCCAGGAAACAATCTTGGTCAGGCTTGTCCATTCTTCGGCGCGGCCGGACAACAAGCCAATCTGACTGACGAACAAAAAGCCCAGATGGCAACTTGGCAGCAAGAGCAATTTGAGCACAGAAAACAAGTGTTGCAAAAAAAGGTTGAATGGGGCTGGCTAACCCAGGCTCAGGCTGATGAGCAGATTTCTTTCATGGAACAGCGTCAGAAAGACGGTAATTTTGGCATGATGGGTAGGGGACGTGGTCATGGTCATATGGGGCAAGGACGGGGCATGGGGCCGATGAACGGCAGTTGCGGTAATAACAGCATTCCGGCTCAACAATAAGAATCGGCTGAAAGAGCCTGTCGCTTTTGCGGCAGGCTCTTTTGAGCAGACATATTGTCAATGCTCTACTGCGGGCAGTTGACTGCCACTTTGTTAGTGCACCAGTCAATTGCAAAAAGTTGGCGCGTTATATATAGCATGTGGTATGCTGTTGCTAAGAGGTGAAAACTATGACAGGTAAAACAGTATTACTTGTTGATGATGAACAGGCCATCAGGGAGTTGTTGGCTTTATACCTAAATAAAGAGGGCTTCACAGTGCATGAGGCGGCTGACGGTGCAGAGGCACTTATAAAAAATCAGGAATACAAGCCGGATATCATCATTTTGGATATTATGATGCCTGTTTTGGATGGCCTGGAGGTCTGCCGTCAGATCCGTAAGTTTTCCAATATACCTATTATTATGCTGACTTCGCGGGCTGAAGATGAGGATCGCATTATGGGTCTTGAGCTTGGTGCCGATGATTATGTGACAAAGCCCTTCAACTCCCGGGAGGTGGTTGCCAGGGTCAAGGCGGTATTGCGCCGTTTGGCTGCGCCGCAGCAACAGCCGGCGCCCGCTTTAAGCTATCCACATCTGACAATTGACATGGCTAAGCATACGGTTACGGCTTTTGACCAGGAAATTTCCTTTGCGAATAAGGAAATAGAGCTGCTCTGGGAGCTTGCTGCTCAGCCAGGACGGGCATTTTCCCGCGAACAGTTGTTAGAGAGTGTTTGGGGTTACAGCTATTGCGGCGATACGCGTACGGTCGATACCCATATTAAACGGATTAGAAAAAAATTGGCGATTAATGCGACTTCACCCTGGGATATAAAAACAGTATGGGGTATAGGTTACAAATTTGAGGTGAAAAAGTGAGAATATCGCTGCAGCATAAATTGCTAGGCAGTTTCATTATTGTCGTTGCCTTGGTATTGGTAATTGTATCTACCGGGGTTTCGCTCCTAATCCGCGATTACTTTTTTGCCAGCAAGCAGCGTGAACTGACTGACAAGGCCTATGAAACCGCGCGGGTGGTTAACAGCTATTATAATGGCGAGATCAATTATGGTCAGTTGGCTAATTTTATTAACAGTATTGATAGTTTGCTCAGTGCCAGAGTCTGGGTGGTAGACGACTCGTTTAACTTAATTGCCGCCTCCGAGGAACAGCAGGCACCAGCAGGTGGCATCCGCCGTCGGGCCGGGATGATGAAAAAAAGTCCCATGGATCAGGCTTGTGATATAACAAAAGGTCAAGGCAGGATGCGGCGGCATGGCGCTGGTATGGGCCAGGGCATGCTGTCTGCTGCGATGCCAGACGCGTCTTCAGACAAGGCTGCAGAGCCACAGTCCGGACAATCGTCAAGCCTTGCAGCTATAAGCGGAATTGATGAAGTAAGGCAGCAGTTGGAAGCAGCTAGCGGGACAGCTTGGGCAAAAAAGGTATATCATCCCTATTATGAGGAAAACATGCTGCTTGTTGCTGTGCCACTGAGCCAAAGTGAGAAGCAGCCACAGGGTACTGTGTTAATAAATGCACCTTTATCCGGATTTGACGGTTTTCTCAGCCGGATTTACTGGTATATTGCCGCAGCCGGAACGGTGGGGATACTGCTTACGATAGTTATCGCCAATTATCTTTCGACAAGCATTATCCGGCCACTGCGATCCATGCAGGCAGTGGCCTCAGCTATGGCGGGTGGTGACTATACCGTTCAGGCCAAAGTCGAGACCAACGATGAAGTCGGTGATTTAAGCCGGTCATTAAATCTGCTGGTTAAAGCACTTAATGAGTTTGTGAATAAAACCGAAAAAACAGATAAACTCAGACGTGATTTTGTTGCCAATGTGTCGCATGAACTCAGAACACCGCTGACGATTATGTGCGGCTATAATGAGGCGCTCTTGGACGGGACAATCTCTCAGCCTGAGCAAGTGGAGAAATACCACAAAGTCATGCACGATGAATCTATACGGCTGCAAAAGCTAATCAATGAGCTATTGGATCTTAGTCACTTAGAAGCCGGTACGGCCACGTTGGAGAAGGAACCGGTATTCCTGGCAGAAATTGTGGATAACATTGTAACTTTGTTTAAAAAACCAAGCCAGGAAAAGGGCGTTACCCTGCTGACGGCGATTGCTGATGGTTTGCCGGAAATTCAGGCCTATGGTGATCGCTTAACCCAATTAGTCCTGATTTTACTGGATAATGCGCTTAAATTTACCCCGGCTGGCGGAACAATTACCCTAAGTGTGGGGACAGTTAACAATGTACTGACACTTAGCATCGCAGATACTGGCTGCGGTATTCCCCCCGAGGACTTGCCGTATATTTGGGAGCGATTTTATAAAGTCGACAAGTCCCATACCCGCATCACTGGCGGTACCGGCCTGGGCTTAGCCATTGCCAAAGAGATCATCAACCTGCATGGTGCTGCGGTTGATGTAGCAAGTGAGTTAGGCAAAGGAACGGTGTTTACTATTCAGTTTAATGTATAAGAAAGCGCCTGCTGCATAATTGAGTGCAGCAGGCGCTTTAGACTTTTTCTTTATGGCAGTTTCGCTGTAACCCTCCACCACATAACTCCAATAGTTGTTGCTGATTGTTCAGAACACAAGCCATCAATGGAGCGGGACTCTAAGAAGTCGCGAATACTGGCTTCGGTATCGGGGCCGCTGATGCCAAACACAGAAAAATAGCGGGTGTAGTGCTCAACCAGATAATCAAGCGGCTCTTGCTGGTCGTGACTGTAGCTGTAAAAAGTCAAGTTAGGGCGATAGCCTTCTTGGTAAAGGATGTTGAGAGGGTAAATAATGTCAAAAGAGGGGCCGGGCGGAGCTTGGCCGCGAAGTCTCTCCCATAGCAGGCGGCGCAAAGTAAGGCTGTGCTGACCGGCAAAGCCAATGAGGCAGCAAACTTTGCGGGCTACTTTGATCATTTTCATGAGGCTGTCATAGTCATCAATGGCCGGGCTTTTGGCAGCAAACGCAATATCATAGACCGGTTTTGCCGCTAAGTCATTCCAATCGGCATGCAAGCAATCAATATGAGCAGATAGCCCCGCTTTATCGGCCTTGTGTTGGAGTGTAGACAGCATTTGACTGGCTGTGTCCAGACCAGTCACTTTAACGCCTTTAGCAGCCAAAGGCAACGCATAGGTGCCAGGGCCGCAGCCAATGTCAAGTAAGCTATCACCTGGTTTGACGGCTCCCTGCGCTATAAGCTGTTCAATGATGTCCTGATGGGTTTGCCGGTTGGTGTTAGTATTTTTGGCATAACTACCGGCAAAGCTGTTCCAAAATTCGATCCAGGTTTGGGGGTCAGGACTCTGTTTTCGTACAGTTTGACGGTACTCAGACCAGGCATTGGCCCAAAACTTGGCATTGTGCATAAAATTACCTCGCTCTTGTCTTACCATCCCCGGCTATATTCTTCGGTACAGGCCAGACAAGCAATTTTACCATTTTTCAACCGGGCGCGGGCTTCCATGACTTTTTCGCCGCAGTACTCGCAAATAACAGAGTTGAAGATTTTGGCTTCTGAGGGTAGTTTGAGTTCGACGTCCTGGATTTTAAATATTTCCTCAGGCGGGGTAGCTAGCAGACAGGCAATGCGTTCAGACTGAAGCTTTTGCCAGGATTCTTCCTGCTTAGGTGTAGCTTGTCCGCTGAACACGGCAGTTTTGATGATTTCCTGCTCAGGTGTCAAGGGTATTCTATCGCCTGTTACAACAACCCGCACAGCCTTACCTGTGCTACGATTGCCAACCGTATAGGCTTGCTTGCCATGATCTTTGTAGATCAGATTGCCTTTACCGATGGTGCAGCCTAAAATAGCCTGTATGGCATCAATACCACAGCCGTCAGATTCGACAATAGCAACAAGTTCTTCGTCGGCGGCTCGTTCTACCTTGAGATGTGCCAAGGCAGCCCTGGCGGCCAGGTAACCGATAGTAAGCCCGGGGCAGCAATGCCCGTGAAAGTCAATAGCTCTTTGAAAGTCGGTAGGATAATTGTTCATGATAACCTCCAGAATTTTTTATATATTGTCATGCGGTCTCAATCCGGCTGTCTGCTTGTAAGCCTAACTTTTGAATTGCCTGTTCGCGCATCTTATACTTCATGATCTTTCCGGCGGCATTCATTGGAAATTCAGTAACAAAATCGATATAGCGGGGGGTTTTATGCTTGGCCATATGGGAACGGATATAATCTCTAAGCTCGTCGGCCGTTAGGATCATCCCTGCCTTGAGGATCACGCACGCAACAATTTCCTCGCCATACTGCTTGTCGGGCACGCCAATTACCTGAACATCCTTGACTTTGGGATGTGTATAGATAAAATCTTCGATTTCCTTAGGATAGATATTTTCACCACCCCGAATAATCATATCCTTAATGCGTCCGGTAAGTTTGTAGTATCCATTTTCATCACGCCTTGCCAGGTCGCCGGTGTGAAGCCAACCGTCCTTGTCAATGACAGCTGCAGTTGCTTCAGGCATTTTGTAGTAACCCTTCATGATGTTGTAGCCGCGGGCTACAAACTCGCCATCCATATTGTCAGGCATATCTTTGCCGGTTTTGGGATCTACAATCTTACACTCAACTCCAGGTAATTCACGGCCTACGGTGGTAACACGCAATTCAACAGAATCATCTACGCGGCTTTGGGTGCAGCCGGGTGCAGATTCGGTCTGCCCGAACACTATTGTTATCTGAGTCATGTTCATCTTGTCTACAACATCCTGCATTACCTTGACAGGACAAGGGCTGCCGGCCATAATGCCTGTTCGTATATTAGAAAAATCTGTTTTCGGAAAGTCCTCATGCTCTAACATCGCAATAAACATGGTGGGGACTCCGTGGAAGCAGGTTATTTTCTCCCGGTTGATGCATTCCAGTGATAGCCTAGGTGAGAAATACGGCATCGGCGACATGGTAACGCCATGAGTCATTGAAGCTGTCATGGCAAGCACCATACCGAAGCAATGGAACATGGGTACGTGAATCATCATGCGGTCGGCTGTGGAAAGATCCATGCAGTCGCCGATATTCTTTCCGTTATTTACCACATTATAGTGAGTGAGCATGACACCCTTTGGAAAGCCGGTAGTTCCCGAGGTATACTGCATGTTGCACACATCATGCTTGTTGATAGAACGTTCGCGGCGATAAACCTCTTCGATGGGAACGTTATTAGCCATGGCTATGGCATCTTCCCATGTCAGGCAACCCTTCTGCCTTGAATCAACCGTAATTATATTGCGCAGAAAAGGCAGACGTTTTATGTGCAGTGGTTTCTCCGCATCGGCGGTTTCAAGCTCCGGGCAAAGCTCTTTGATAATACCGACATAATCGGAATCTTTATAACCGTCGATCATCACAAGTGTATGTGTATCTGACTGACGGAGCAGATATTCCGCCTCATAAATCTTGTAGGCTGTATTTACAGTGACAAGCACCGCACCAATCTTGGTTGTGGCCCAAAAGGTAATGAACCACTGAGGGACATTAGTTGCCCAGATGGCAACATGGTCACCTGGCCTGACGCCTAAGGCAATTAGCGCACAGGCAAAGGTATCGACATCGTCCCGGAATTCCGAGTAGGTTCGGGTATAATCCATTGTGGTATACCGAAAAGCATATTGATCGGGAAACTCATTAACCATGCGGTCAAGCACCTGAGGGAAGGTCAAGTCAATGAGCGTATCTTTCTCCCAAACATATTTGCCGGTTTTGGCGTTATTGTCAAACAGACGGCCCTTGGCCGTAGCTTTCTCAATGAAACGGCTCATGTAGTTTGCGAAATTTGGAAAAATAACTCCCGTATCATCAAGGTCTGGTGCCCAGTGCCTGATCCATTCAAGTGAAACATAGCCATCGTATTTTATGGAGCTCAATGCCATCATGATGGCGTCAATTGGCAAATCTCCTTCACCCATTACGCGGTAGTGGATTATGCCATCCATCATAATGGAATCCTTAATATGTACATATTTAATATAGGCACCAAGATTTTGTACCGTCTGTCCTGGTGTCTCACCTGCAAAGCGGTAGGGATGATGTATATCCCACAGAGCGGCCACTGCGTCGCTTGCCACTTGATTAAGCAGCAGGCATAGGCGGGCAGTATCGGAATAAACACCATTGGTTTCCACCAGCAGGGTTACGCCATTTTCTTCGGCTATGGGAACCAGGCGTTTTAATGCGTCAAGTACAACCCCATCATCCACCTCACCGTTTGGTTGAGGATCAAGGTCGCCCAGAATGCGGACATAGGGCGTGCCAAACTTGGCGGCTAGTAAAATATACTGCACAAGCTGTTCATGGTTTTCTTCCGCTTTTTCCGCGTACTTTAAGCAGCAACCGGCAGAAAAGCAAGGAATTTCGAGGTGTAGTTCTGAGAGCTTTTGGACTGCTTGCGGGATTTGACTTGCGGTAAAAGGATGTACACGCACAACATCATTGCCCAGTCCGCGGATTTCAATGCCATCAAATCCGAAATCTTTGGCCATGGAATACATATCTGTCCAACTGAAATCGGGACAACCAAGGGTAGAAAAAGCAAGTTTCATTGCAGTCTCCTCACAAATCTTTTTTAGAACTATACTAATCGGTCTGCTTATTTAGCTATGCCCAGCAATGAAAAAAGCTTTCGTCCCCGAAGCATTTCTGCTAAGAGACGAAAGCGCAAACTTCCGTGGTATCACTCTTGTTGATATGAGATATATCAACTCTGCGGCATTGTCAAAATGACGAATGCTGTCTCATAATAACGGCGAGAAAACCGTTCACACCTACTCGCTTCAACCACCAGGAAATAATTTTGCCTTCAGTTGGCTGTTAGGGTGAGTTTCACGACTGCTCTGCGCGCTGTTTCTCAGCAACCAACAGCTCTCTGGAGCGTCATACCGCAGTGTATTTTCCCTATCAATGCATTAACTACTTATTTATAACCCATTTTATGGTCTTTGTCAAGATGATTTCAGCAAATCCAGTACCATAAAGGTCTAAGTGTAAGTTTGCAGGAGTTTGGGTGTTGCTGGCCGAATATATACGACAATCGTCCAGTTTTAGCGGAAGGTGGTAATAAGGTAATGTTAATCGCGGTTATTGATGGCATGGGCGGAGGCCTTGGTGTGCAGCTGGTTACCCAGTTATCAGCACAATTGGGGCAGAAAGCGGATATTATTGCGCTGGGAACCAATGCATTGGCGACCAACAATATGGTACGGGCGGGAGCTATGCGTGGTGCGACAGGCGAAAACGCTGTTATTGTCTCCATCCGCAAAGTCGATATAGTAGTAGGGCCAATTGGTATTATTATTCCTAATTCCCTGATGGGTGAGATTACGCCTAAAATTGCCGAGGCCGTTGCTTCGGCTGATGCGCGTAAAGTACTGATACCTGTTAATCAACAACACTTCGATATAGTCGGGTTAGAAGCCCGGCCACTGGTGGTATCTATTAAAGAAGCTGTTACGAAAGTAAATGAGCTTGTTCAGGGTAAGTCCTGGTAAACTACGATAGAAAAGAACTCCCCCTTATTTTATAATAATTGTAACAACTACTATAAAATAGGGGGGAGTTCTTTTTACATAAAAAGATGTTAGGAGGCATTGTATGGAAATGATTAGTAAATCCACCAAGAAAAAAGATCATGAAGCGAAAATAAGCGGTCGTGCTCTTTATGTGGATGATCATGTAATGGACGACATGCTTTATGGCAGGTTGTTGCGCTCGGCAAAAGCAAAAGCACGCGTCACCAAGATTATTCTTCCGGCATTGCCTACAGGTTATTTTGTTGTTGACAAGCACGACGTTACCGGTGAAAATCGTGTTGCCATAATCGTTTATGACACTCCGGTTTATGCCGAAGATACGGTAGAATATGTTGGTGAGCCAATTTTGATGGTTGTCGGCCCGGCTGTTAAAGAAGTTGAGAAAATTTTGCATGCTATTGTCGTCATATATGAAGAACAAGTTCCAATTCTCGATATGCGTCAATCAGATACTGTTTTTTTCAATTACAATTATGCCAAAGGAGATATCGAGAAGGCTTTGAGAGCAGCTGATCATGTTTTCAGCGAGACTTTTCAGACTGGTTATCAGGAACAGGCTTATCTTGAGCCACAGGGTTTAATTGCTTATCCGCATGCAGGACGAATGACGGTACGCGGTTCGATGCAGTGTCCCTATTATGTGCATGCTGCAGTCGCTAACGCATTAGGCTATGAGGAACAGGACGTTCAGGTTATCCAAGATGTTACTGGTGGAGCCTTTGGTGGCAAGGAAGCGTTTCCCTCCATACTTGCGTGTCAAATTGCAGTAGCGGCCCAAAAGGCAAACAAACCAGTTAAGGTCATATTTGACCGGCGCGAAGACATGGAGTTTACGTCCAAACGTCATCCATCACTATGCACCTATAAAGTAGCTATTAAAAACGGTGAAATTATTGGCATGGATATTGATGTGCTGTTTAATAGCGGTGCCTACACCACACTTTCAGCTGTTGTTTTGCAGCGGGGCTTAATTTGTGCAAACGGTGTATATCGCATTGATAATCTGCGTGTTGCCGGACGGGCAGTTAAGACTAATACGGTACCTTGCGGAGCATACCGCGGTTTTGGCGCACCGCAGACTTTTTTTGCAGTAGAAATGGTTATGGCTCATATTGCTAAGAAAATGGGACTTGACTCGCTTGAACTAAAAGAAAAATATATTGTGCAGCAAGGGGATGCTACATCTACAAACGGCAAGTTTCATTTCCATGTACCTTTACCGGAAATGATTCAGCGGCTTGATGAACTTGCTGCTTACCGTGCCAAACGCAAGCTGTACCAGAATCAGACAGGGCGCTTTCGTAAAGGTATTGGTATGTCGATGTTTTTTCATGGCTGTGGTTTTACTGGCAGTGGTGAGCGGGACATTATTAAGGCTGTTGTCAGGATTCGAAAAAACGCCGCTGGTATGGTAGAGATTCTGGCAAGCAATACCGATATGGGTCAAGGTATCAAAACGACTTTCTGTAAAATTGTTGCCGATACTCTTGGCATTTCTTATGACAGGGTGTATATTGATAACCCGGATACGGATCGTGTGCCGGATTCAGGTCCGACGGTAGCAAGCCGGTCGCTAATGACAGTTGGCGGTTTGCTGCAACAGGCAGCAGCGAAGCTTAAAAAAGAATGGATTGAGGGAAAAGAACAAGTTATCGAAGAACATTTCAGTGAGCCTGATTTTGTGATTCCATTTAGTCTGGAAGAATTCAAAGGAGATGCTTACCCAACTTATTCCTGGTCTGTTAATGCGATTGAAGTGGAAGTAGACACGCTTACTGCAACGACAAAGATTTTGGGGGCCTGGGGGATTTTCGATGTTGGTGTTCCTGTTGATATGAATATTATCCAGGGACAGATGCAGGGCGGTTTTTTACAGGGGATTGGTTATGCTGCGATGGAGCAGATGGATTACAATGAGAAAGGGATGATTCGTAATAATAGCTTCAGCGATTACATCATTCCTACCGCGGTGGATGTGCCAGAGCTTGTGACTGAAATTATGAATAATCCCTATACTCACGGTCCATATGGAGCAAAGGGGGCAGGTGAACTTCCGCTTGTCGGGGCCGCTCCGGCTTATGTGGAAGCGATGGAAAATGCACTTGGCACTAATTTGCATAAGGCGCCGTTCACCCAAGAAGATACCATGAGAGTTTTGCAGGGGAGGCGATAAAGGTTGATAAAATTTACGCTTAACGGCCAAGAGGTTACATCGCTTGCTAAAGCAAATGAGCGTTTACTTGATGTTTTGCGCAATGAATTTAATCTCACTGGTGTAAAATGTGGTTGTAAAGAAGGAGAATGCGGCGCCTGTTCTGTTATTCTTGATGGTAAATTGGTTAACTCGTGCCTGGTAGCCATGGGGTATATTGAAGGCAGTACACTGGTGACTATTGAAGGTTATCGTGAAACAGAACGCTTTGCCGTTCTTGCAAAGGCTTATGCTGCTGTCAGCGCTGTACAATGCGGTTTTTGTATTCCAGGCATGATTTTGGCTTCCGAATGTATCCTTGCCCAAAATCCAAACCCTACCGAAGCCGAAATTCGCGCAGGTATTTCTGGTAATCTGTGCAGATGTACTGGGTATAATGCGATTGTTGAAGCGATTGGGATTGCAGCAAAGGGGGGACAGGGTTTATGGTAAATGGCTATCAAGCAACATCGCTAAGTGAGGCCTTGGCTATTCTGGTCAGGGAAGCGGTTACCCCTTACGGCGGAGGTACTGATTTGATGATTGCGGCAGATGAAAAGGCAAACTATTTGTTTCTTTCTAAAGTACCTGAGATGAAAAATATAGTAGAAGACAAGGAGTATATTCGTATTGGCGCTGCCTGTACGTTTACTGATATTATTGAAAGTACATTGGCTCCTGCTATACTAAAGGAAGCAGTTGCCCAAATTGCGGCACCGGCAATCCGTAATATTGGTACTGTTGGCGGCAATATCTGCAACGGTTCGCCGAAGGCTGACAGTGCGCTGATCCTTTTTGCGACAGACGCTAAACTACGTCTTGTTAGCAGCAAAGGTGAACGGGTGATTCCTATTACCGAGTTCTATCTTGGTAATAGGAAAACATCCCTCCAGGCAGATGAACTACTAGTAGAGATTCTAATGAAGCGAACAGGTCTTGGTAATTATTACTATAAGAAGGTGGGGGCCAGAGGTGCTTTGGCTATTGCCAGAGTATCATTTGCAGCCGTACTTAACGTCGAGCAGGGTAAGATTGTTACTTGTAGGACAGCTTTTGGTGCAGTCAGTGATGTTATCATCAGACGGGCAGATATTGATGCTATGCTTGTTGGGAAGACAATCAATGAAGCAAAGGCTGTCAAGGAAGACTATCTTGCAGCCTTTGCCCAGGCAGTTGTTCCTATCAGAGGTAGAATTTCGGCAGAGTACAGAAAGACTGTTTGTATGAATTTACTGCGGGACTTTCTTGAAAGTAATGGAATCTGAATAAAGATAATATATAGTCAGGTTATTCTAAAATAGTTGTCTTTCGGTCAGTACGCCACCAAAGAACACCAATTGTTGTATTAATTAGTTCGGAGCAATAATCCTCGACAGCCCGGTTGGTCAGAAACTCGGTAATTTTCGCTGTTGTTTCCGGGCCTTCCAGCCCAAACAAGGCAAAATAGCTGGTATAATACTCAATCATGTATGCTAAGGTTTCCCGGTAACGCTCGCGGTAACTATAGAATTTGAGGTTTGGCAGGAAGCGTTCATGGTAGAGAATGTTAAAAGGATATTGGATATCAAAGGCCATATGCTCAGGTGGTTCTCCCATAAGATGTTCCCACAGGAGGGCACGAACCTTAATATGGTAGGTGCCGGCAAAGCCGATAAGGCAGCAGACACCGCGAGACACCGCATTCATTTTCATTAAGCTGTCATAATCATTGATGGCAGTCGTGTTGGCCGCAAAGACGACATCATAGGCTGGCTCAGCCGGAAAATCCAGCCAGTCTGCTTGTAACGGCTCAATTCGGCAGGTAAGTCCTTCATGTATGGCCTCGGATTTTAGCATCGCCAGCATCTGGTCGGCCGTATCCAGGCCAGTCACTTGTCTGACCTTGGAAGCCAGGGGTAAGGTATATGTACCGGCACCACAACCTATGTCAAGAACCATGCTGAAGGGACTGATTACACCA
This sequence comes from Sporomusa sp. 246TCP1, assembly GCF_057319775.1. Classification (NCBI taxonomy): domain Bacteria; kingdom Bacillati; phylum Bacillota; class Negativicutes; order Selenomonadales; family Sporomusaceae; genus Sporomusa; species Sporomusa sp. 246TCP1. The sequence continues at coordinate 5,938,881 of NZ_CM170492.1, forward strand.
TCAGCCACAAGTCCCTCAACAACTGCATTATAGATAGAGCGGCTTTGACGGTTGCGCAAGGCATATTGTTCGGCGAATGAATTCCAGAACTGCTGCCAGCCTTGCTTATTGCCATAACTGGGAGCCTGGTTGGAGGTATTTCGGACTTCCTGCCAGGCCTCTGTCCAAAATTTAGTAGTGCACATATATTTTCACCTTCCTGAAATACAGTTAAAAAAGGCATGAACATCCAAGGAGCTATTCCACGGATTTCATACCGAAATGTTAAATCTTCATGATTCAAAACAACTACTTTAACTATAAATTGTTTTGTCATAATTGTCAATTAGTAATCCTTGCACTGGTATTGACACTCGTTTATGGATATGGTATGGTCTACCAACTTGCTTTTTGTTCCGCTGGAAAGGAAAAGGTAGCACCGATATCGAACGTAACCCCCATACTATGTAAATAATTAATATTATTGAATATTGGAAGCGGGTTGGGGATACTGCAAATGACGAAAAAATATTGGATCATAGGATTATTGACAATTCTAGCGATTATTCCCGGCGGTTTTTTAGGTAAGGCCGATGCTTCGCAAAAGTCGGAACATAGTGCATACCCGATAACTACTTTTGAATTAATTGAGGATGTAAGGGGAGAATATGACTTTGCGGCCATAAACTCTTCTGTTTTTGCTAATCAATTTAAGCAGTATCCCCACCAAATCATTTCTTTGGGTATTACAAAATCAATCTACTGGTTGCGCTTTCAACTACCGCCCAATAATCCGGGCGCTATTACGGCTAGTCAAATACTGGAATTTCAGAATCCTAATATTGACAAAATAGATTTGTTTATACCGATTAACGATAACAGTGCGGTTGCCGGTGTAGGTTATCTTGCAAAATCAGTGGGGGTAAGCAGGCCTGCCGCCAATAGGGATGTCTTGGATAATAGCTGGGTGTTTTCCATTCCGGATCAATACCGGCAAGACCAGTTTTTGTATCTTCGGCTTGAAAGTAGTTCGGCTCTTAGGCTGCCGGTAGTACTATGGCGGGATAATTCTTTCCATACAGAGGCTTTTTTAAAAAATCTGGGTTTTGGCATTTTCTATGGAATCTTGCTAGCTATGTTTTTTTATAATTTGTTTATATGTTTCGTTTTACAGGACAAATCTTACTTGTACTACGTGTTATATATCGGCTTCATGTTGCTCTATCAGTTTCAAGTGCATGGGCATCTCAAGCTGTGGCTTGATATTGCTTATCAAAGCTATAATGCGATTTTTTGGGTGTGGCTAACTGCTGCCTTTATTGCGTCGATTTACTTTACCCATTATTTTCTGCAGATTGAGAGCAATGCTCTTTGGAATAAAACGAGGGCAGTACTTGTGGTAGCAGCTTTGGTTCAAGGTTCTGGGGCTTTTTTGGCTATACTATTTGGGCTAATCAGCTGGCACATGGATTGGGTCTGGCTGGTCCTAGCGTATATATGGCGGTGGCTGTTTGGCGTTTGCGTCAGGGGTTTCGTCCAGCCAGGTACTATTTACTAGCCTGGGGTGTGCTCGCGGTAGGAATTGTAGTATGGGTAATGGCCGCATATATCCCTGATACATTTACTGCAGTCAATTATCTATTGGTAGCAACTGCCGGCGAATCCATCTTACTTTCTTTTGCCTTATCGGAAAGATTTAAAACTTTGCGTTTAAAAGAAATGGTATTGACAAAACACATGAAATATTACCGGAATTTAAGTCTCACAGACGAATTGACCGGCTTATATAATAAACGTTATTTTACTAAGGTTATGGAGCAAAAAATAGATGCAGCCCTGGAGAGAAACAGGTTATTGACATTAATGATAATCGATATTGATCATTTCAAAATCTATAATGATAGATATGGACACCTACAGGGTGATCAAGTGCTCAGCCAGCTTGCTCAAGTATTGCTGAATGTCCTTGAACAGTCCCAAATGGCTTTCCGGTATGGGGGAGAAGAGTTTGTTGTCTTATTGCCAGGCAGCAATTGTGCGGCGGCAGTACAGATTGCAGACAGTATTCGCGGTCAACTCCAGACTGAAGTATTTATGCCTACAGGGGATGCTATGGTAAAAGTAACTGTCAGCATAGGTGTAGCTGAGTTACGGCAGGACGATACGCCGGCAAGGCTTTTTAAGCGGGCTGATGATGCATTGTACAAAGCAAAAGCGGCCGGAAGAAACCGGGTTGTCTGTATGTAACGCGATTTATCTATTATTTACGAAGATGCCGGTTTTAGTAATGTCTTTGTTTACACGATGGAGGGATTTCTGTCATTGAGCCGAGTTATCAATAAACTAAAGCAGAAACAAGTAAATTCCAACCACCCTATGAGTGCAGAGATTCATAAATCTCTGTAAGGTAAAACTTGACAACTATTTTAACCGAGGTATATACTAAATATTGAAAACAGAATATTTGAGGTAGGTGCCCAAATGGGCTTAATAGGGAAGACCCGGTGAAAAGCCGGCGCGGTCCCGCCACTGTAACGGGGAGCAAGTTTAAAATATACCACTGGGATGAATTTCCTGGGAAGGTTTAAGCAAGCAATGATCCGAAGTCAGGAGAACTGCCTGTCTGACAATCACCGTTTGTTACCCACGAGGTTTGGGGAGGGGATTACAGTAGGCGTTTTTGTGGCGCACTAGTTGATTCGCTCCTGGTTTTATATACCAGGAGATTTTTATTAGCTTACTGTTAGTACTCCCGGCTGTAAACGGTCGGGAGTTTTGCTATTTGCAGCTGTTTTCTCAATTAGCAATAGAAAATAACACCGGTTTGCTCTATTATGGCTATAAAGATGCTGCATAGTAGCTGTTGAAGAGACAACCCGTAGGAGATGAAGCTATGACATTAGTAAATTCAGTGAAACGACCATTCCTCCACTGGAGCATGCTCCTGGTTCTAGGACTACTGCTACTATTCACCGGCGGCTGTACCGAAAAGAATACTAGTAGTTCGCCTCAAGACAAAAGTACAGCCGGTTCTGGTGGTTACGAAGTTGTAGATAGTACTGGCTATGTATTGCAGCTTCCGCAAAAACCACAGAGGATTGTAGTGCTCTCTATCAGCACGGCTGAGATTATTATGGCTCTGGTAGGCCCAGAACGTATTGCGGCTCTGGCGGATTTATCTGATGTCAGTGGAGTATCCAATATTGTTGAGCAAGCTAAAGCTGTTCCCAAGAAAGTGCAGGCCAATGCTGAGAGCGTTATTGCACTCCAGCCAGACCTTGTAATTATTCCCGACTGGCGGCCGGCGGCGTTAGCCCAAACGCTTAGGGAGGTAGGCATTCCGGTCTACGTCTATAAAACAGCAACAACCATTGACGAAGTCAAACAATCTATTACAATGATTGCTCATGTTGTTGGCGAAGAGCAGGCCGGTGAACGTTTGGTAGCCGAAATGGAAAACCAACTGGAGCAAGTTAACGAGAAAGTACGGCAGATTCCTAAAGATAGTCAGCAGGTAGTGATTCGGTTTTCACTGATGGGCGATGGTGGCGGCAAAGGCAGTACATTTGAAGATATCTGCCGTCAGGCAGGGGTAATTGAAGGTGCGGCGTTGGCCGGACTGAGCCGTGAGGACGTAATGTCCAAAGAACAAATTGTCAGTGTTAATCCAGATGTAATTTTGCTGCCTGACTGGGATTATACCGGCAAAACCGATATAACGAAGTTTGCTGAGGATGTGCAGAATGACCCGGCATTGCAGTCGGTAAAAGCTATTCGCAATAAAAAAATGGTTGCTGTGCCTGACAGACACTTAACTGCTACCTCACAGTACATTGTACTTGGAGTGCAGGACGTAGCCCGGGCTGTTTATCCACAGTATTTTTAGGTAAAATACTATACAAAAAAGGAGGAAGAAAAATGAGTGTTATAGCAGAAGCCTTTGGCATTTTCCAAAAAGGCGGCCCGGTTATGTATTTAATTGCGGCCTGTTCATTACTGGTTGTGACCATTGGGGTGGAACGGTTTTTATACTATCAAAAGATGAATACCAATATGTGCAAGTTTACCGAACAGCTGACGCCATTGCTGGAACAGACTGAGTGGGCGGCAGCCCATGAATTATGTTGCCAGACCCAGGGTATTGCGGCTATTGTTGCTGCTAAGGGTATTGGTTATGTTCAGCGTGGCTGTGCCAATATCGAAAGTGTTCTGGAAGGAGAGGCGGCATTGGCTGTTGCCGGTCTGCGAACCAATCTAAGCCATTTAGACACCATTGTAACCATTGCGCCGCTTTTGGGCCTTTTGGGAACGGTTATTGGCATGATTGGTTCTTTCAGTGTCATGAATATTAAAGCCGGTCAGCCCCAGGCTATTACTGGTGGTGTCGGGGAAGCGCTTGTTGCTACCGCTTCCGGCTTATGTGTAGCTACTTTAGCTATGATTGTATATAGTTATTTCAACCACCGGCTTGATAAACTGATTACCCAGATTGAACAGACTTGCCTATTGCTGATAGGGCATATCAAACAGGAGAAACGTCATGAAATTGCGTAATCTGCGTACTGAGCGCCAGCCTAAGCTGATGATTATTCCCATGATTGATATTATCTTTTTTTTACTGGTGTTTTTCATTATGAGTACTCTCTATATGGTTGATCAGCAGACCATACCTGTTAATTTGCCACAAGCTGCTTCGGCGCAAAGTGACAAACCACACAGTGTGGCAATTGCGGTTACCAAAGAGGGACGAATTTTGTTTGAACAGGAAGATGTACCACTGGAATTACTGAAAAAGCGGGTACAGCTGGAAATGAGTAAGCAGAGTGACCTGGTTTTTATCCTGCGCTCTGATAAAGCGGCTGAATATGGCAAAGTGGTAGCTGTTCTTGATGAATTGAAACTAGCAGGGGCTGTGCGGGTGGCTATCGCGACGGAAAGGAAGGATAAGTAATGGATTGTTCATTCCTCCCGGAATATTGTCGCGCCGGGAACCAAATTATCCGGAAAAAGCACGCCAGGCGGGCGTTGAAGGCACCGGTGGCATTTAGGCTGAAAGCGTAAAACATAAAATAGGAGTGAATAATGGTGAAAAGAAAGAAGTCTACAAGTACAGGCAAAACATGGCTATGGGCGATGGTGACCAGCGCATTGTTAGTTCAGGTACCGGGTGTTTCATTGGCGGAAGAGGCAGATAAGCAAGATCAGTTTTCGTTTGATGAAGTGGTGATAACGGCTAACCGGGTGCCGACATCAGCAGCGAAAACGGCTGCGAATGTTGCGGTTGTATCCAGAGAACAGATTGAAAAAGGGGCTTTCGCCAACTTAGGGGATGTGCTCCGAGACGTTAATGGAGTCATTGTCACTACCAAGGGCTTTGCTGGTGCAAGTCAGACAATTCGGTTAAACGGCGATGACCGTGTGCTGGTAATGATTGATGGGCGCAGGATTAGCCAACCCCAAGGTGTAATTGGCAGTCGGTCTAGTATTGATTTAAATTCGATTATTTCGCTGGATAATATTGAACGGATTGAAATTGTTAAAGGCGGCGCCTCGGCATTGTATGGCTCTGACGCAGTCGGCGGAGTGATTAATATTATTACCCGCAAAGGTACAGAAGCTAAAACCACAATGGACGTTTCAGTTGGTTCCTGGGGCACACGTAATTATGGGTTTAGCACACAAGGGAGTGAAAATGGCTTTAGCTGGTATATTACTGCTAATAAAAAGGAACAGGATTATACGAAATACAATGTGTTAAATCCAGCCTTAACGTCAGGCAGTAGTAAAGGTGACAGTTATCGGTGGCCTAATAGCAAATATGAGGGACAGGGCTTTACCATGCGGCTGGATAAAACAATTGATGATAACCGTTCGGTTACCTTTAACTTTGAACATTGGGATGATGAAGGCGGACAACCGTTTGGGGTAAATTACCCAAGTGTAGGATCTCTCAATCAATCGGCAAAGTTATCAAATAACTGGGCGTTAACCTATGATTTCAATAAACAAAAAGACGTGCCTGGTTTTGCCCGCATCTTTGCTAACTATATGAACCAGGGTTTTTACGGTACCTATAAAACCAGAACACAAGGTTTTGCTTATCAAACAGGCTGGCAATTAGGTGACCGTCATAAAGTGGTTACCGGTCTTGACTGGGAAAAGGGCGAAGTACTGGAAAATATATATCATGATCAATATTATGATATGGTAAATTACAAAAATAAATCGGTTACTAATACGGCACTTTATTTACAAGATATTTTTACAGTAACAGACAAATGGACGATGACACCAGGCGTGCGCTATGACCATCATAGCAAATTTGGCGGACAAACCACGCCAAAAGTGAATATAAACTATAGTGCGGATTCATCTACCGATATTTATTTATCCTACAATAGAGTATTTAAGGCCCCTAATTTGGATGACCTGTATTATGATTTGGAATATTATGGTACGTCTACAAAAGGGGATCCTAACCTTAAACCGGAAAAAGGACATGTACTTAGTGTCGGGGTGAATAAAAAACTAAATAATAATACATCAGTGACAGCCAATTGCTTTAGCAGCAAACTTACAGACGCCATTGAGTGGGATTATGACAACAATTACAATGCGTGGGCGCGCAATATTGCTAAACAAAAGAAACGTGGTTTCGAACTTGATATTCATCATAAGCTTTCTGAACATTATTACAGCGAAGTTGGTTATTCCTATGTACATACGGAAAACAATGAAAATAACGCGGGCTATTTAGTTGAAGAAAATAACAGCCAACCCAATGGGTATCGTGTGAAAGTAGGTTATACTGATACGAAGTGGGATGTGAATGTCAACGGTCAGAGTGCAACCGGACTAAGTCGCAATCGATTTGTTGACAGCAGTTACTGGGTTTGGAATCTGGCTGCCAATTATAAAATGACGCCAGCTGCCAGTGTTTACTTAAATGTTTATAATTTAGGAGACAAGGCCTATGAACTCACTTCCAGTGGAAGCGGAAATAGCCGGGGTAACTACCCTATGGCATCTCGTAACTTCCAGCTAGGCATTAAGTATTCTTTCTAAAACATGAACAGAAGGACTAGATGATATGATAGGCAGGGTAAAAAATAAAGCGATGTTGTTTAGCGGGCTGGGTGTGCTGTTGCTGGTGGTACTCGTATGCTCGCTGGCTTGGGGTCAGGTAACCGTACCTATCAGCGCTGCGCTGGCAGTTGTTGGTCAACAATTACACCTGCCTGGCATGCAAGGAAGCGATATCAATCAGGAATATACATCTGTTATCTGGCATATTCGTATGCCGCGCACGCTGGTAGGGCTGTTGGTAGGTGCGGCACTTGCGGTGTCAGGAGCAGTTATGCAAGGAGTATTTGGCAACTCGCTGGCCGATCCGGGCATTATCGGTGTATCAAGCGGTGCGGCATTAGGAGCCGTTATTGCCATTGCTTTAGGTATGACAGCTAAAGGGATTTTTTACCTGCCATTTTTTGCGTTGCTGGGTGCGCTGTTGGCAGTGGGAGTGACGGTTACGTTAGCTATGCGTGATGGCAAAATTCCGGTGATGGTGCTTCTCTTGGCAGGCGTTGCCATAAGTATGCTAATGGGTGCTTTGACCTCCGGAATATTGACTTTTATAAATGAGTACCGGCTGCGGGAATTCTTATTTTGGACGGTGGGCGGGCTGGATTACCGCCGATGGGAACATGTTTATCTTGCTGCCGGTCCAGTAATTATTGGTATTCTCATTTTGTTTTTATTAGCCAGACATCTTAATATTCTAGTTTTAGGAGACCAGGAAGCACGTTCGGTAGGCGTTCCAGTGGCCTTCTTGCGTCTAGTGCTGTTGTTTGTTTCAGCTGTGACAACCGCAACAGCCGTATGTGTTAGCGGTACAATTGGCTTTGTGGGTTTGGTTGTACCCCACATTATGCGTCTTTTGCTAGGGCCGGAGCACCGCACCTTGTTGCCGGCCTGTGCTTTGGCCGGAGGGATCTTTTTAGTGGCCTGTGATACACTGGGACGACTGGTAATGCCACCGTCTGAGATTCGGGTTGGAATTATGACAGCATTACTGGGTGCACCTTACTTTTTGTATCTGCTGCGTAAAGCACAGAAAGGAGGCGGGCTGTCATGAATGCAACCAGTGAATTTGCTCTAGCTGCGAGTAATGTAGGGGTTACTATTGGTGATAAAACTATTTTACGGGATATTTCTTTCGCGGCTAATTCAGGTGAATTTGTTGGTATTATCGGCCCAAATGGCGCAGGGAAAAGTACATTGCTCAGAGGCCTCCGCGGCATGGGAGCCATTACCTCCGGGGCCGTTTTGGTTTTTGGGCGGTCGCTGCATACGTTAGGCGACAAACAACTGGCGCGTAGTATTGCTTATATGCAGCAGGACGTAAATGTTGGTTTTGGTTTTAACGCCTTGGAAGTGGTGTTGGCCGGACGCTACCCATATCTGAAATGGTGGCAGAATGAGCAGCGTGAGGATTATGAAATTGCCCGGAAATATATGGCCTTCACCGGTGTTGAGGCCTTGGCTGAGAAATCGGTGCAGCAGGTTTCAGGCGGGGAGCGGCAGCGTATTCTTCTGGCAAAGGTACTGGCGCAGGAAACACCGCTCATCTTCCTTGATGAACCGACAGCCAGTTTGGATTTGGGGTATCAGGAAGAAATTTTTCGGCATTGCCGGGTCATATGCCAGGAGGGCAAGATGGTGCTCATTATTGCCCATGATATCAAACTGGCTGCTAAGTTTTGTACGCGCTTGATTTTATTGGCTGGCGGCACCATACTTGCTGATGGAAGACCGGAAGATGTCATCACTGCTCAAAATCTGGAAAAGGCCTATGGTTTACATTCTGATGTTTTTATTAATAAAGTAACAGGTAATCTGGATATTCACACCTATGAGGCGGCCGGGACTACTACACTGCAGCCATTTGTCCACGTGATTGGCGGCGGCGGTTCTGCCGGAAATATTCTGCGGCTGCTGCACGAAAGGTCTTATAATTTGAGCGGTGGTGTTTTTCAGCAGGGCGATAGTGATGCCGATGTAGCTATGGCCTTTGGCATACAGGCGATAGTTGGTCAGCCTTTTTGTATTATTGATAAGGTACAGGCAAAGGAGAACAGAGAAAAGATACTTGCTGCCGATGTTACAGTGTTAAGTAATCTGTATTACGGACAACAAAATTTGGATAATCTCAAGGCAGCGTTTGTTGCTAAAAAAGTTATTATTATTGAAGATACAGCGATTGAGGAACGCGATTTTACCGGCGGTAAAGCAAGCAAGTTATATCGTGACTTGTGTACGTTGCCGCAGGTAACTGTGCTAAGCTCAGTACAGTTTGCCGAGCAGGTAGTAACAGGCGAAATTCTTTAATTCACTGTATAGTGATAAGCAAGCAAAGGAAAGGAAGGATAGTATGCCGGAAACCAAAGGCTTGGTAATTGTAAACACGGGAAATGGCAAGGGAAAGACAACTGCCGCATTAGGACTGGGACTGCGGGCATGGGGTCAGGGACTTAAGGTACTCATTTTACAATTTATCAAAGGAAATTGGAAATATGGTGAATTACAGGCTGCTGAGAGAATGGGGGCTGACTTTGTAATCCGTCAGCTGGGTGAAGGTTTTGTGAGTAATACCACAGGGGATGACAGAACTGATCATCAGGCGGCTGCTGAAAAGGCACTCCATGACGCAAAAATGGAAATTATGTCGGGAAATTGGGATATGATTATTCTTGATGAGATTAACTATGCTGTTAAATTTGGACTAGTTTCTGGTGAAGCGGTAGTTGAACTGCTAGCGATAAAACCTCCTTTACTGCATCTTGTGCTTACCGGACGAGACGCATGTCAGGAAATCATTGATAAAGCTGATTTAGTGACTGAAATGAAGGAAATTAAACATCCCTATAAAAAAGGGATAAAAGCGCAAAAAGGGATTGAATTCTAAGAAAAGCGCTAGTATGCAACCAAGGTGATACCAAAATAGCTGGATGAGGATAAGCGCTATGTTGCAGCTTGTAAATATATCAAATTATTGTTGTGATAATGACCTTATAGACAACGACCCTGCCCGCTTGCGGGAATTTTTAGAACGGCATAACTTAGATGGTGTCGAAATGATGTTTTGCGGACCTTGGGACGCTCACCTTCATAGAGCAGAATGGATGCAAGGGTGCCATCTGCGTTTCTGGCCCTGGTGGCTGGATTTTTGGCGTGGCGACCAGGATGCATTACTCAGGCAGTTTGGTAGTCAAGCAGGCATTGATGAGTGTTATGGTGGTCCAACCCGTGAAGCGTGGCTGGACATTTTTCGCAATAATATCCGGACTGCCACAGAGGCCGGAGTAAAATACCTTGTGTTTCATGTTAGTCATGCGAGGGTATCTGAGTTATTCAACTGGCAGTTTAGTGCTAGCTGTCGAGAGGTAATTGAAGCCACAATTGAGGTAGTAAACGCATTGGCGCCAGAAATTCCACAGAATATAACTCTATTATTTGAGAATCTATGGTGGCCGGGGTTAACACTCAGAAATAAAGAATTAACCGCCATGCTGCTTGATAGCGTCATCCATCATAATATTGGCATCGTGCTGGATACCGGACATCTAATGAACACGAATCCGGAATTATGAACAGAGGCTGAAGGGGTTAACTATATTCTAAACACCCTGGAAAATCTAGGCAGTTATGCGCATTATGTCAAAGGGATTCACTTGCACAAATCGTTATCCGGAAAATATCTCCGTGCCAGTCAAAGTTCCCGGGAGTTTAAAGCAGAGTACAGCCTGGAAGAAGTTATGAACCATGTACTTAAGATTGATGAACACAGGCCGTTTACCACTCCTGTCGCACAAAGTATTATTGATTATGTACAGCCTGAATTTCTTGTGCATGAGTTTATGTACAAAAATATGACTGACTGGAGAAAAAAACTAGGTCAGCAGCAAAAAACGCTTACTTTCAACAAATAGCGATATAAATAAATAAGTTTTATGTAATAAACTGCAGATTTTACTATTTATTGGGTTGCAGTTTTTTATTAACAAAGTTATACTAATATTGTCATTAATTAAAATTGGGTACTGTTAGCAATAATTGAGGCTGCTTATGTATAACAGTGGCATGAAGCTGCAAAAGAGATTTTGTTGATTCATGCCACTGTTATAGTTTATGGAAATATGATGCACGAGGTGAAAAGTATGTATTGCTTTTCTACAGTGAAAGAATTTTCAGAATTACGGGAAGCTGTGCGAGAAAAACTGACCGAAATGCGGGTTGCAGGAGTTGACCCCTTCTTTGTCGCTATCAATGAGGCTGTGAATAATGCTATTTTTCATGGTAATAAGCAAGATGAAACTAAAAAAGTACAATTAACCATAACGAATTGGCCAGGGGAAGTCAGAGTCATTATTCGCGATGAAGGTCAGGGTTTTGTACCAGCGGAGGCAAAGCAAGAGGAAGGTTTGCAGGAAAGTGGACGGGGCATTGAAATTATCAGGCACTGCGTGGATCAGTATTATTTTTCTTCAGAACCTAGCGAAATAGTATTGATTAAAAAAGTTGCTAGTTCTCCAATGGTATCTGAATCAAAAATTATAGAAAAGGGGCGTTTAACGAATGCAAATTGATACCAGCATTGTTAATAACCAAGTGATTGTTGATTTGTCCGGCGGATTGTATGTTGAGGGAGCAGAGATTCTGCGGGAAAAACTTATCAAATATATGGAAAATGGGCAAAAGCACTTTCTGGTAAAGATGCATAAGGTTGACTACATCGATAGCTCCGGACTTGGTGTATTGGTTTCCATTCATAAGCGGACACGGCAATGTAATGGCAGCTTGGTGATTACCGGTACAACCGGCTTTGTCAAAGAATTATTTGAATTAACCCGCTTGAATAAAGTATTTGATATGCAGTGACCGAAGTTCCAAGGAGATGTAGGAATGAGTGCTATTATGCAAAGCGCCGTTAGTCAGGAAATGTGTGAGTATTGCCAGCGGTTTGATCTATTGGACATGATCAATGACGCCGTGCTTTTAGTGGATGCCCAAACCAATGAAGTTTTTTTTATGAACCAAAAGGCATTGCATATGTATCGGTATGAGCAGCAGGAAATTGAAAATCTGGGAATTGCTGATTTAAGCCATGAGTCACGGGAAACAGCATGTGAAAAAATGAAAATGGTGGTTGAACGGGCAAAGCGGGGCTATATATTTCTGTCCAATCATGTCAAGAAAGATGGAACACTATTCAAGGTGGAGATTAGTGCCCGTTGTTTGGTTATGCATGGCAAAGCTGTTATTGCTGCGTTGGTTAGGGATGCAACTGCTGACGGTAAAGTGAGGCAGGAATTAGAAATTGCTGGAAAGATTCAGCGGTTGTTGCTGCCGGAGGAGTTAACAACCGCACAGTTCTCTATGCGGACTATTTACCAGCCGTTACACGGCTTGAGCGGTGACTTATATGACGTTCAATATAATGAGGACAATCAAACTCTGTTTGGAATTATTCTTGACGTGATGGGGCATGGCATTGCTGCCACCAGTCAGGGCGGTATTTTGCGTTATCTTTTTCGACAGACAGCTGAGAAACATATAGCTGTCAGTGACAAATTAGCATGGATTAACAATGAAGTTATGCCATTTTTTAGCTGTGGTGGTTTTGCTGCCGCCTTGTTGTTTGAGTTTGATTTTAAAAGCAAGATATTGACGTATTCTTCTGCAGGGATAAGCTATTTTCTTTGTTTAAACAGCAAGGGAGTAACAGTAATAAAGAGTCCGGGTTTGTTTTTAGGTATTAATGAAAAAGAAGCTTATGATGAGTGCGTGATGACTTTTCAGGCAGGCGACAGTTTTTTCTTCTTGACTGATGGTCTCTTTGAGATGTTGGCACAGCCTATTGATAAATTGCATACTTTTGATACTTTGTATGAACAGTGCAAAAATTTACCAATTAACAAAACAATTAAGGATGATGCTTCCGGAGTGGCGATACTTACGCATTGATTCATGGTTAATGTTGTGACAGATGATTTAGCGAATGGGAGAGTGAATATTTTGAAAGCTAAATTAGGTTTCAAATTCGCAGTGAGTTTTGGTATCATTTTACTGCTGATGATTATTATGACAATTACCTCTTTTGTCAATTTACAAAACGCAAAAGGAGAGTTAGTAAAAATTGATGAGGCTAATGCACGAATGGCGTTAGCTGATACTATTGCAGTGCAATACAAAAATACAATAGCTGCTATCCGTGGTTATGCCGCCTTTGGTGAAAACGTATACCTGGGACAAATGGATAAGGGTTTCGATAAGCTTTTGACAGCGGAAAAAGAACTGCTGGCTATAGCTAGAGCGGACAAGCAGCAGGAAGTGCAGATGTTAATTGATCAAACAAATCAGTATCGAGATATTATTGTAAAGGAATATCTGCCAGCAGCCAAGACTTATCATGCTGCCAAGGCGGCGGGAGACTTGGCACTGGAACGAGAATATGGGACAAAATTATATGGAATTACTAAGCGGATGGCACCGTTAGTTGAATCAGTAACCGTAAAGGCTGATGGTATTGCTGAAAACAATGTAAATCTTGCGAAAAATTTGATTGACGATAGTATAAACAGGGCTGATAATATTAATCGGTTTTCTCTGGTGATTAGTCTAGTTGTATTGATATTGGGACTGGTTATTGCGCTAGTTTTAACTAATATGATCAGAAAACCTATACTTGCTCTCACGGCGATTACCAATCAATACGCTGCAGGAGATTTGCGGGATATTGTGGAACTCAAGTCTTCCGACGAAGTTGGAGAATTGGGACATTCCTTGCGTACTATGCATAATCATTTCGTTAGTATGATTACTAATATCCGTTCAGCATCAGGACAACTGGCTATGGCATCAGAACAAATGGCATCATCGACCGAGGAGGTCACTGCCACCGGAGAGACGATTTCTCAAAGCATGCAGCACTTGTCTGGTGAAGCTGAAACCGGTAATAGTTCTATGCTGGAAGCGTCTCAGGCGTTGGTGGAATTGTCCAGTCTTATTCAAATTGCCAAGAAAAAAGCTATTGATACTTGCAACAGTTCAACAGAGACTTTGGCAGCAGCTGAAAATGGACGGGCTAAAGTCACTGAATCAGTTAGCAAGATGGATAATATTACTGAACAGACTAAACGATCCAGTCAGATAATAGGCGAATTGAATGATTACTCTCAGCAAATTTCCCAGATTATTGATACCATCACGATGATTGCCAAACAGACTAATCTTTTGGCACTTAATGCCGCTATTGAAGCCGCCCGGGCTGGGGAGCATGGACGTGGGTTTGCGGTGGTTGCGGAAGAGGTGCGCCAGTTGGCCGAACAGTCTAATCAGGGAGCACAGGAAATCACTGCATTAGTTGAGAAAGTTACAGAAAAAACACAACTAGCCGTGTTGGCGATGACACAAAACGTAACAGAAGTAGAAGGCGGTGTTATTACTGTTAATGAGGCAGGCTTGGCACTTGATAAAATCTTACAGGCAGTGAGGTTTATGGCTGACGAGGCTAGAGAAATTGGTAACATTACCTCAGAACAGGTAGCTAACTCAGACCAAATTGTGAACTTAATCAACGATCTTTCAAGTGTTATTGAAACGGTGGCTGCGCATACGGAAGAGGCAACAGCTTCCATTGAGGAACAGTCCTCAACAATGCAAACAATTGCCGCTGGTGCAGAAGAAACAAGTGCTATGGCAACCGAATTGAAAGAATCGGTGCAACACTTTTTGGTGTAAGTAATAAACGACTTATAATACCTTAAAGTGGCGCTTGACACTGGTGCTGCTTTAAGGTATTATATGAAAGTCGCTTGCAGCGAGTGAGTTCCAGAGAACAGTAAGCTATTCATGGCGAACGACAAAAATTACCAATAAAAGATATATTGACATAGTGAAAACCTTTGTGTTACTATATAAAAGTCGTCAGCAAACGACAATGGTTGCGGGCAAAAAGTATTGTTCATGATACGCCTGTGACAGCAGCACATTCATGTACGCGGTTCCCTGAAAACTGAACAATGTAAGTAATGCATCAAAAAAAGCCAGATGTGCGGTTGTATGTCGCTTGCGACATACAAAACCAAAAACAATTTCTATTTAATTGATTTATAGAGCCAACAAATGGCTTCAATAATATTTTATTGGAGAGTTTGATCCTGGCTCAGGACGAACGCTGGCGGCGTGCCTAACACATGCAAGTCGAACGGGGAGTTATTTATAACTCCTAGTGGCGAACGGGTGAGTAACGCGTAGATAACCTGCCTCTAAACTGGGGACAACACCGCGAAAGTGGTGCTAATACCGAATGTGGTATCTTAGTCGCATGACTGAGATAAGAAAGGTGGCCTCTATTTATAAGCTACCGATTAGAGATGGGTCTGCGTCTGATTAGCTAGTTGGTGAGGTAACGGCTCACCAAGGCGACGATCAGTAGCCGGTCTGAGAGGATGAACGGCCACACTGGGACTGAGACACGGCCCAGACTCCTACGGGAGGCAGCAGTGGGGAATCTTCCGCAATGGACGAAAGTCTGACGGAGCAACGCCGCGTGAGTGAAGAAGGTCTTCGGATTGTAAAGCTCTGTCGTTTGGGACGAACGTATTCTATGTAAATAATGTAGAGTAATGACGGTACCAAAGGAGGAAGCCACGGCTAACTACGTGCCAGCAGCCGCGGTAATACGTAGGTGGCAAGCGTTGTCCGGAATTATTGGGCGTAAAGGGCGTGTAGGTGGATGTTTAAGTCGTGTGTCTAAGTGCGGGGCTCAACCCCGTATAGGCGCAGGAAACTGGAGATCTTGAGTGCAGGAGAGGAAAGTGGAATTCCCAGTGTAGCGGTGAAATGCGTAGATATTGGGAGGAACACCAGTGGCGAAGGCGACTTTCTGGACTGTGTCTGACACTGAGGCGCGAAAGCTAGGGGAGCGAACGGGATTAGATACCCCGGTAGTCCTGGCCGTAAACGATGGGTACTAGGTGTAGAGGGTATCGACCCCTTCTGTGCCGCAAGCTAACGCAATAAGTACCCCGCCTGGGGAGTACGGCCGCAAGGTTGAAACTCAAAGGAATTGACGGGGGCC
>NZ_CM170492.1:5960000-6018072 GCF_057319775.1 Sporomusa sp. 246TCP1
TTTTGTAAAATGATCAATTGTGCGGATAATTGCATCTTAATTCTTGAAATTCAAAAAAACCGACAATTACCCTGTGGTTTTATTAAAGATGTACCTAGTCGTATAGGCTATATGTCCTATACATTATAAATTGACATTATTGTTGTGAGATTAGTTAAAGGAGTGTCGAAAACGGGAGTAATAAAGTTGTTGAAAATAATTGTATTACTATTTAGAATGGGCATTAGTGACTTATTTACAGTTATTACCAAAAATAAATATACTATATTCCTCTGTGAGGCAAGCACATGATGTGGGCCTTTAGTCCTGATAGTTTCGGCGGTAAGGCTTGGAACATATAAAAAATAACTGCTGTATGAGGAGGCCAAAAAAATGGTCAAAGTCGTATTGGTTGATGATGAACGTTATTTTTTAGAAAAATTGGCAAGTGAGTTGGGTTTTGGAGTGAAAGTAGCAGGTAATTTTTTTAACATGTTTGATGCGGTAGAAAAAATTAAAAAAATGAAGATAACAGGCATGTTTTTTGATGATCGATTTCCTGCAAAAGAATTGCTAAAAGAGTCCGGTGTAAGATTAAATCGTGTTTCTGATACTGAAATTCTCCTTGTAATGGCACATGACCAATCTGCTTTAAAATCGTTTAAAATTGATGAAGTAAATGAAGAGGTAATACAAAAGCAAATAGCCCTAAAAAAGTCTGACCGGATATCCTTATGGGAAGGTGAAAGAATTGTCCTAGTAGATATTGCAAAAATTGCTTGCTGCTTTTTACAAAAAGGGAATCGCAAAGTTACGGTTGTGGCTGAGAACAAAACGTATCAAAGCAATTATACGTTAAATGCCTTTTTGAATAAAATAGGGGAAAACAGATTGATTCGTTGTCACCGAAGTTTTGCTATCAATCCCGACTATTTATCAGAGATGGTTCCAGGAGAAAACAATACTATGGTTGCTAAGGTCACTGGTTATAATGGTGAAATTCCAGTCAGTAGACAATATAGTCCTATTCTTAGGACTATTGCCGGACTACACACTAGGGCTGACTGTAAAAAGAATATATTGCTTCCATTAACCTTTGAGTAGATATAACAGGATTGTATATGAAATCAACTTATGGCCGTATAAATGCAACTCACGACAAATTGCTTGCATGAAAAAACTGTAAAACTATAATAAAGGCTGTATAAATACATATTTCCGGAAAATATAGAGGTCAGACTTGGGACCAAGCTATGGAGGTTAAGTAATGAGAAAGACAGTGAGTATTGTCCTAGCTCTTCTCATGATGTTGGGTGTAGCCAATATTGTCTGTGCCGAGGATTATCTCCTAGGGCCAGGAGATGTATTGGCCATCAGCGTACTGGATTTTGACGAGCTGCAAGTCAAAGATCTGATTATTAAGAATGACGGCAAAATTGCATTTCCCTTAGTCGGTGAGGTACGGGCCAGTGGAATTTCCACCAGTCAGTTGGCAAATATTATCACTGCCGGAATCAGCCACTATGCGAGGGAGCCGAAGGTTACAGTTAATGTAATAAAATTCCGTACCACGCGCATTTATGTATTGGGTGAGGTAGCAAGACCAGGGATATATGAGTTGGAAAAGCAGCACTCATTGCTTGATGCGATCGGAGCAGCTGGTGGTTATACCAAGGATGCTTTAAAAAAGAAGGTTTACATCATTCGCAAGGAAAGCAAGAACAAACCTTTGGAGATTAGCCTTGTTAAATTGCTAAGACAAGGTGATATGTCACAGAACTATGCTTTAAACGATGGTGATGCGGTATATCTTGCACCTAATGGGCGAGTGGACATTGGCAGAGATATACTGCCCTTTATCAATATTGGCTACCAGTTTGCGGAGTTGAACGATGATTAGTATTCAATACAGATGTTTGAGGAGACCATACGGAGGAATTTGGCATGATTCAGAGGACATTTAACCTGCAAGATTGTGTAAGGATTGCAAATAAAAGGTATCGACTGATCTTATTAATTAGCCTGATAACAGTGATTACTGTATTGTTGGTTAGCTTTATTACTCCCCCTACTTATGAAGCGGTAACCAGTTTGAGGGTTAAAGTGCCTAGAGGACTAGCGACCTCACTACTGTCAGATATGGCGGGTGGGTTACCACTTGATACCAAACAAAACCTGGCCAATTATGCAGAAATGATCAAGAGTCGCACTGTTGTGCAGGAAGTAATTAATAAGGTTTATGCGGACGCGGACTATCTTCCGCGGTATGAGCAACTGGTCGCAAGCATAAACATTCAACCTTCAAAAACGGCAGATATATTGTACTTACGGGTTCAAGCAAGGTCTCCGGAGGAAGCTCAGTTTGTTGCGAATACACTCAGTGAAACACTTATTTCCTTATTGACTGCGGAGCAAGGAGCCGTACGGGAGTTTATTGGTCAGCGACTGAAAGAGTCCAAACTGGAATTGGAGAAATGCGAAGGGGCTCTGGAAGAATATAAACGTACGCAAAAGATGATTGCCCCTGATGTCCAGTCCAAAGCAATGCTGGATAAAGTGATAGGTATTGATAAACTCAAGTCTGAAAATATTGTGAATTTAATGTCCGCTCAGGCAAAACTGAGCAGTATTGAACAGCAGTTGGCAGGGGAAAAGCCTGGTTTTATTGCCGATAACCTCCTTATCCAACAGTACAAGTCAAAATTGGCTGATTTAGAAGTGGAATTGGTAAGTTCATTGCCTAAGTATTCGGACAGCAATCCTAAGGTAATTTCTCTTAGAGCGGCAATTGATGAAGTCAAAGCGAAACTAAATGCCGAAGCGGCCCTAGTTGTTAACGCCGATGCTGCCTCTGGCAATGCAATCCACCAGAATCTGCTGCAGGGAAAAATTACGGCCGAGGCGGAAGTAGCCGCAACAATGGCGCAAAAAGCGGCAATCGAAAATATAATAGCTTCTAGTGAAAAAGAGATGTCAGCGCTTCCTGCAAAAGAACAGGGGATAAGCCGTCTAATGCGGGAGGCCCTGGTTGCTCAAGAAATATATATTATGCTCGATAAGCGGTATGAAGAGGCCCGAATTAATGAAGTAATGCGGCCTTCAGACGTCCAAGTGCTTGATGTTGCAGTTGTACCCGAATCACCAATTAAACCCCGAACAGTACTAAATGCAGTAATTGGGGCAATACTCGGATTATTTATCGGCATAGTTCTGTCACTTATAGTAGAGTACAAAAATTGGACGATTCGTAATGACGAAGAGGCTAAACAACTTCTGAATTTACCGGTAATGGGAATTGTACCAGATTTGGATAAAATCACATTTGGCAAAAAGGAGCCATTTTGGAATAGAATCCACGCTCTATTTAACCAGAGAAGATCATAAAGAAAAAAATGTGAATTAGGATGTGAGGTCACATGAAGAAGAGTCAAGAAAATCCAGTCAGTGGTGTGAATCAAACAACTATAATATCGGAAGTATTTCGAACTATAAGGACAAATCTTTTATATTCCAAGGTCTATAGAAACGTGAAAAGTATACTATTTACAAGCGCAGAACCAGAAGAGGGAAAATCATTGATTATTAGGAATACAGCTGTTGCCTTAGCACAGACCGGCAAAAAAGTAATTATTTTAGATTGTGATTTGCGTAAGCCTACGCAGCACACACTTTTTAGGAAGCGCAATAAGGGGTTAACAAGCTTTCTATATCAGGGATGCTCCCTTGCAGATATAGTACAGGACACAGATATTCCTAACCTCCGTTTGGTTACCAGCGGACCAACGCCACGTAATCCCGCCGAACTTCTTGATTCTGGTAAGTTAACGGAAGTAATAGCCGCACTTAAGTGTCAGGCCGATTATGTACTGGTTGATAGCCCGCCGGTACTACCAGTTACCGATGCCTGCATTCTTGGTTCAAAAGTTGACGGTGTTTTATTAGTAGTGGGAATCGGCAGAGTTAAGCCTGAGATGGCTCAAAGAGCTAAGGAACAGCTGGAAGAGGCTAATGGTAGTATATTGGGCCTAATTATTAATCGCTCAGAAACATATACCGGACAGCGTGCTTATTATCACTATTATGAGGAATTTGCTAAAACTGCAAATTAATTCATGTGGGAGATGTTCAAATGCGACGCAAGTTATTTTTAGGAATTTTGTTATTACTTGACATAGTTATAGTTAGCGTTACACCGCTATTGGCGCTGGTGATACGTTTTGAGGACATGGCTGTTATTGAACCCTATTTGCAAATCCTGTTTTCTGTTTTACCTATATTTATTGTGATTCGTATTATTGCCTTCTATGGGTTTGGCTTATATCACCGTTTGTGGCGTTATGCCAGTATTAATGAATTGGTAGCAATAAGTGCAGCAGTGACAGTGAGTTCGATCATCATTACGACGTATACAGCGTTCGTTGGTCCGGACATACCCAGAAGCATTCATTTGATAAGTTGGTTCTCAACCATTATTCTTGTTGGCTTATCTCGATTATGTCTGCGTATTATATCTCATTGGCGTCGCAAAAAGGGTGAAATAGACACTTCTAATTTACTAATCGTCGGTGCTGGCGACGCAGGGGCAATGATTGCCAGGGAAATAAAGCAACGTTATTACGACAGTAAACAGATCGTTGGCTTTATTGACGATGATCCGTATAAACGCAATCAAATGATATATGGGGTCAAAATTCTCGCCGGACGGTCAGCAATACGACAAATAGTGAAGAAATATCAAGTGGACGAAATCATCATTGCGATGCCTTCCGCCGGTGGCAGTGTTGTGCGGGATATTTTGAACGAATGCAAGCATACTGATTGCACAGTTAAAACGCTTCCTGGTATATATGAGATGATAGACGGCAAGGTTACCATTCAGCAACTTCGTGATATAGATTTAGAGGACTTGTTAAAGCGACAGCCAGTCCGACTTAATTTGAATGAAATTGCCGGCTATATTTCCGGAAAACGCGTTCTTGTAACTGGTGCGGGGGGGTCTATTGGTTCAGAGTTATGTCGCCAGATTGCAAAATTATCGCCAGCTAGACTGTGCCTGCTAGGAAAAGGCGAAAATAGTATTTACGAGATCAACAGAGAACTACGAATAAAGTTTCCAAATATAGATGTAAGGCCAATTATTGCGGACGTACGTGACGGTGAAAGAATTGATGAGATTTTTAACGCGAATACACCACAAGTAGTTTTTCACGCCGCTGCTCACAAACACGTACCACTGATGGAGTTTCAGCCTAAAGAAGCCGTGCGTAATAATATTTTTGGCACTAAAGTAATCGCTGAAGCAGCAGATCGATTTAGAGCAGAAGTCTTTGTCATGGTTTCAACAGATAAGGCGGTAAATCCGACCAGTGTAATGGGAGCTACTAAAAGGGTGGCTGAGCTCGTCATTCAAAGCATCAATAAAACTAGCGATACAAAGTTTGTGGCAGTTCGATTTGGCAATGTCTTAGGAAGTCGGGGTAGTGTAATACCTTTATTTAAAAAGCAGATAGCTGCAGGTGGGCCAATAACGGTTACGCATCCTGATATGAAACGCTATTTCATGACCATTCCCGAAGCTGTACAGCTAATACTACAAGCTGGGTCAATTGCCAAGGGCGGCGAGGTTTTTGTACTAGATATGGGTAAACCTGTTAAAATTGTCGATTTAGCTCACGACCTAATAGAACTTTCCGGGCTTATACCCTATGAGGATATAAAAATTGAATATACAGGAATAAGGCCTGGCGAAAAGCTGTTTGAAGAGTTGCTTACTGCGGAAGAAGGCACTGGTGCAACCAAACATGAAAAAATCTTTGTTGCGAACATAAGAACAGTTGGTGAGAAGCAGTTCCATCTGAGGATCACCGCTTTAACAAAGGCAATTCATGATGAAGATGTAGTTAGTATTATCAAGAAGATCGTTCCAACGTATTTGGTTGGAAGTTCACCCAACCCTCAGCCAGTCAATAATCAAACAACTGAAAATAAGACTCAAAACAGTGGGTATGCTGGAGGCTATCAGACAGCAACAGGATTAATGCACTGAATCGAATGGTAATGGTTTAACGGATGTTGGCGGTATGGTACAAAGGGGGAGAAGCTATTGCACTCTAATTCGAGTAAAATTCATAACGAGCTATCGCCAGAGCTTAGATTGGTATTACTGTGTTCCAATCTAAAAAGTAAGGATACAGACCAGGACACCATAGATAAGCTGATTGCCAGTGGGATTAATTGGCCTGTTTTTACCCAGTTGGTTTCGCACCATAGGGTGTATCCTTTGCTATATCGCTACTTGCGTACGTTAGCACATCCTGCAGTACCTAATGAAGTAGTATCTGCTCTGCGAGAATTGAATCAGGATAATGCGCGAAAAACTTTGCAGATGATAACAGAATTCATGAGAATACTGCGAGCATTGGAACAAAACGGGATTCGCGCGATTGTCATTAAAGGATTTCCCCTTGCGCAGCAGCTATATGGGGATATAACACTAAGGACATCAAGAGATTTAGATATTCTGGTACGTCCAGAAGATATTGACGAAGCCAGAAAAATAATTGAAAAGCACGGCTATATCTGGAACCATCCATTAGCTAAAACAACATCTGTACGGTTAAAAAGATGGATGGAAGTCAATAAGAATGTTGAGTACTGGCACCCTAAACTTAACGTATGTATAGAAATTCACTGGCGATTAGATTGCCGGGGCATGGATTTGCCGTTGAATATACTTGAAAGTAATCTAATTTCAATGAAGATGTTTGGTCAGTCTATAAATACGCTTGGCAAAGAAGAATTGTTATTATATCTAGTAATACATGGTGCTGTCCACGCGTGGTTTCGCATAAAGTGGTTGCTGGATATCGACATTGTGATCAAAAAAGGAGAATTTTCCTGGGAAAAGGTATATCTACTTGCTAATAATATGGGTATGATGAAGGCCCTTAATCAAGCACTCTTTTTGCTGCGAGGGTTATTAGAAACGCCTTTACCTGAGGCTGTTACCGATTTGGTAGAAGAAGATGCCAAAGCTCAAAATTTAGCAATTATGGCACTGCGGTCTATAACAGATAATCATTTCAATACTACTAACTCCCTTAAAGAAAAAGCAAGTATAATTTATCGGCAAAAAAAATATGAATTTAGCTTAAATTATGGATGGCGGAGACAATTATCTTGTATTGCTAGGTATTTCTTACCGACGAATGAAGATTTAGAATTGATTCCATTATCAGGGCGTTTATATTTCTTCTATTATATTTTATCGCCATTTACTTGGTTTTATAGAAATGTTATGAGAATTGTATCGCGAGGTTTATGATGACAGAGCAAAATAGTGACAATAGCAGCATACCTAGTTATAGTTATTTGGCTTTCGGCTTGAGAATTGAATCCCAAATTATGCTGCCAGAGTTGTCGAGAGTAATAGGAGAGACTGCCGATGTTAGGATCAAATATGGTGATGTACCTAACAAGATTAAATATTCTATAGAAGAAACGTATTACTACCAGGCTGGCAGCGATGAATTTTTATTTCAGGTAGACGGAGTTGCTACATTCTATGTTACTAAAGGGGAACAAATCATAGTTAAGAAATGCGACTTAGCTAATTCCAAAATGGTGAACTTATATCTCTTAGGTACAGTTATGGGGGTATTGCTTATGCAACGCGGAACTTTACCCATCCACGGCAGCACAGTAGAAATCAATAGTTGCGGCGTTCTATTTACCGGTATATCTGGCGCAGGCAAGTCAACAATGGCGTCCGCCCTACATAAACGTGGATATTTATGGTTAGCAGACGACATTTCAGCGCTTACTTGTGATCAAGATGGAATGTTTCAGGTGCAGCCAGGATATCCCAGACAAAAACTTTGGCCGGATTCTGCATGTATGCTTGGTATTAATACAACTGCTTCTAGTCGAGTTGTTGAAGGCAGAGATAAATGTGCCGTGCCAGTGTATGAGCGCTTTAGCAGGCAGCCCTTACCCATTGCAGTAATTTACGAAATTGTGGTGCAGCCATGTAATGACATCTCTATATTCCCACTACGAGGGGCAGCCAAACTGGCCGCAATCATGGGTAATACTTATCGAGTCCAGTTTATAAATTGTTTAGGTAGAAAGTTTTCTCATTTTAAGCAGTGCGCCAATTTAGTTAGGCAAGTGCAGGTCTTTCGGTTGGCAAGGCCGGAAAACAAAGCGTTACTGGATAGGCAGATAGAGGTTTTTCTGAAGAATCATACTGACACCTATTCAAACGGTCTGAGAATAATTGAAAATCCAAATCCAATAATGAAACCGGAGGGCGGGATGCTTATATGAGAAAACTGGTAATTTCCAACCAGACTATCATTTCACGATTTAAAGAGGTGAATGTGGATGTTTAAAGGAAAAACGTTGTTGATCACCGGGGGTACAGGTTCCTTTGGCAATGCAGTGCTGAAACGTTTTTTAAGCACAGACATCAGTGAGATACGCATATTCTCTCGTGATGAGAAAAAGCAAGATGATATGCGAAAAATCTATATGAATAGGAAAATTAAATTTTACATAGGTGATGTCAGGGATCAGACCAGCGTAAGAAATGCAATACACGGTGTGGACTACATATTTCATGCAGCTGCATTAAAACAAGTTCCATCTTGTGAGTTCTTTCCTTTAGAAGCAGTGAAGACTAATGTTATGGGTACTGAGAATGTGCTTAACGCTGCTATTGCCACAGAAGTTAAAAAAGTGATCTGTCTCTCGACAGATAAGGCGGCGTACCCTATTAACGCCATGGGAATTTCTAAGGCTATGATGGAAAAAGTGTTTGTCGCCAAAGCCAAATCAATTTCCCCTGATAAAACGCTTATATGTGGAACTCGCTACGGGAATGTAATGGCTTCCCGTGGTTCAGTTATCCCCTTGTTCGTGGATCAGATAAAGAATGGGCAGCCGTTAACAGTAACGGATCCTAATATGACCAGATATTTAATGAACCTTGACGAGGCGGTTGAACTAGTAGTATTTGCCTTTGAGAACGCCAAGGCCGGAGATATTATGGTGCAAAAGGCACCTGCCTGCACGATTGGAAATCTCGCTCAGGCAATTAAGGAAATCTTCAATGCCGATAACGAAATCCGGATAATTGGGACACGACATGGTGAAAAGCTTTATGAAACTTTGCTTACGCGTGAAGAATATATCAACGCCATTGATATGGGTAACTTTTTTCGAGTCCAGGCAGATACCAGAGATTTAAACTATGACAAATACTTTATTGACGGAAGTGTGAGCCTTACCACAACAGAGGAATATAATTCTCACAATACGTATCAGCTCACTATAGAACAGATAAAAGAAAAACTGTTAGCATTGGACTATATAAGAGAAGAAGTAGCGGCCAGTTCTTGGGTTGGGCGCAGATATAAACATTTATTGAAGGTGAGAGCATGAAAATATTGGTCACAGGTGCTAACGGATTTATCGGTAAAAATATGATTACTGAACTTAAAAACCGGGGCTATTCAGAGATACTTGCGTATGATGTTGATTCTGGCTCAGATCTGCTTGATGAATATACGCGTGAGTGTGACTTTGTATATCATCTGGCCGGTGTTAACCGTCCACCAACATACAAGGAGTTTATGGAAGGCAACTACGGATTTACATCAATACTGCTGAGCAGTTTAGAAAAACATAACAGTAACCCCAAAATTCTTGTCACATCATCGATTCAGGCCGGTCAAGACAACGCATACGGCAAAAGTAAAAAGGCTGGAGAAGACTTGATATTCGCTTATGAAAAATTAATGGGGGCAAATGTATACGTTTATCGTCTCCCCAACGTATTTGGTAAGTGGTGCAGACCTAACTACAACAGCTCTGTAACGACCTTCTGCAATAATATTGCTAATGGTTTGCCAATACAGGTGAATGATCCTGATGTGGAGATGAATTTAGTCTATATAGATGATGTTATAAATGAATTTATCAACGCACTTGAGGGTAAAGCAAATAAAAAAGACAGTTACTGTTATGTAGAAACTGTCCACACCGTTAAACTTGGGAAAATAGTTAATTTAATAAATTCTTTCAAGGAAAGCAGAGCAACAAGAAGCATTCCGGATATGTCTGATGCCTTTGCCAAAAAGCTTTATAGTACATATTTAAGCTACTTACCTCAGCACGAATTCAGCTATCCGCTAAAGATGAACATAGATAACCGGGGTTCATTTACTGAGTTTATTAAAACAATTGACCGGGGGCAAGTATCAATCAATATTTCCAAGCCGGGAATCACTAAAGGCAACCACTGGCACCACACAAAAAATGAGAAGTTTTTAGTAGTTAGTGGTAAGGGGGTTATTAAGCTTAGAATGATAAACTCGGGTGATCTCATTGAATATCCTGTCAGTGGTGATAAATTAGAGGTTGTAGATATACCAACAGGCTACGCCCATAACATTACTAATACAGGTGACACGAATATGGTCACAGTGATGTGGGCCAACGAAGCATTTGAGCCAAGCAAGCCTGATACATATTGCTTAGAGGTGTAATCACATGCAACTTAAAGTAATGACGATAATTGGTACACGTCCTGAAATAATTAGGCTATCAGCTTGCATTAAAGCTTGTGACCGCTATTATAATCATATATTAGTGCATACCGGCCAGAATTGGGATTACACACTCAATCAAGTGTTTTTTGATGATTTAGGACTGCGTGCACCTGATTATTATTTGGATAGTGTAGGCAAAAACCTTGGAGAAACTATAGGCAATATTATTGCCAAATCTTATGAAGTTATACAAAAGGAAAAGCCGGACGCGCTACTTATCTTGGGTGATACAAATTCTGCTTTATCCGCGATTTCGGCTAAAAGACTTAAGGTGCCGATTTTCCATATGGAAGCAGGCAATCGATGCTTTGATCAGAATGTACCCGAGGAAATCAACCGAAAAATTGTGGATCATATTTCAGACATTAATCTGCCTTACACTGAACATTCGCGGCGATATCTATTGTCGGAGGGATTTAGAAAAGAGCATATTTTTGTCACTGGTTCGCCAATGCAGGAAGTACTGCAGGAGCAGATGGCAAAGATTGAAGCCAGCGATGTCCTACATAGGTTGGGGCTTGAAGCAGGTAAATACATTATAGTCTCAGCCCATCGCGAAGAAAACATAGATAATCAAACAAATTTTTTATCATTAATGACTGCAATTAACAATATTGCTGAACGTTATAACATGCCGGTTATATACTCAACTCATCCCCGAAGTAAGAAGTTTATCGAACAACGTAATTTTACCTTTCATCCTTTGGTTCAGAGCCTGCAGCCGTTCGGCTTTTTGGATTATAATAAACTGCAAAAAAAATCCTTTTGTGTCCTTTCTGATAGTGGTACACTCTCTGAGGAAAGCGCGATATTAGAATTTTCCGGAATCTTACTGAGGACGTCTACTGAGCGGCTAGAGGTACTGGATAAAGGGACAGTAGTAATTGGTGGAATTAGTAGTGAAGATATTGAGCAAGCCATTGAGTTAAGTACATTGATGCAGGAAAGTAGTCAACCGACAGTGTTACCATTGGACTATATTGATGCTAATGTGTCGGCAACGGTTGTAAAGATCATACAGAGCTACTCAAAAATTATCAATAAGGTTATATGGCAAAAGTAAAGTCTAAGATATATGGTGAGATGATTATTCGATCTAATCAAGGGAGTTGATATCTAATGGGGGAGAGAATTTATCTTTCAAGTCCGCACATGTGTGGCGAGGAAATGAAGTATATACAAAAAGCATTTGACACCAACTGGATTGCACCGCTGGGAGCTAACGTGGATGGGTTTGAAACAGAAATCTGCAATTATACAGGTGCGAAGTGTGCTGTTGCCCTATCGTCTGGTACTTCAGCAATACATCTTGCATTAAAATGGTTTGGAGTAGATATTGGGGATATTGTTTTTTGCTCAAGCCTTACCTTTGCTGGTACCTGCAATCCTATATTATACTGTGGAGCGAAGCCTGTATTTATTGATAGTGACTACGAAACATGGAATATGTCACCAAATGCACTTATGAGCGCCTATGAAAAATACTCGAACCCCAAAGCACTTATAGTTGTAAACCTCTACGGTCAATCGGCAGATTTTGATAAAATTGCTAAGATTGCTAAGAAATATAAAACTCCAATTATAGAAGATGCTGCTGAAAGTTTAGGCGCAACCTATAAAGGTAAAAAAACTGGTACACTAGGTGATATAGGTGTTTTCTCATTTAACGGCAACAAGATTATTACTACCTCGGGTGGCGGTGTCGCAGTTTCGGCCGACGAATTTGCAATAGAAAAAATTCGCTTTTGGGCGACACAAAGCCGTGATATTGCACCGTTCTATCAACATAGTGAGATTGGCTATAACTATCGAATGAGTAATATTGTTGCAGGTATTGGAAGAGGTCAGCTCACGGCATTGGAGGAACGTATCGCCAAGAAAAAATACATATATGAGTTTTACAAAAATGCGTTTGTAGATATACCGCAGATTGAAATTATGCCGATTAATGAATTTGGAACTCCCAACTACTGGCTAACTGTCATTACACTCAGTAATACAAGCAAAATAAAGCCTTTTGACATCATAAAAGCACTTGAAAACGGGGGTATAGAAGCGCGGGCAGTATGGAAACCCATGCACCTTCAGCCGGTGTTTAAAGACTGTAGTTTTTTTACAGAAACTCCTCTCATTCGACCATCAGTCTCAGAGGATATTTTTAATCGAGGTATATGCCTGCCAAGTGACACAAAAATGACAGATAAGGATTTGGAGCGAGTTGTGGGGGTAATAGGTCGATGTATCAAAGATACGTAAAACGTTTATTGGATATTATTCTATCTTTGCTATCTATAATTATGTTGTCACCAATATTACTAATAGTAGCAATACTTATCCGGGTTATACTTGACAGTCCAATAATATTTGCTCAAAAACGACCGGGACTACATGAAAGAATTTTTACTATATATAAGTTTCGAACTATGGGAGATATACGTGACGAAGAGGGTGAGTTGCTACCGGATGAAAAAAGGCTTATGAGATTTGGCCGATTCCTACGTAGTACGAGCCTTGATGAACTACCAGAGCTCTGGAACATATTAAAAGGAGACATGAGCCTAGTAGGCCCCAGACCATTATTAATTGAATATTTACCTTTTTATTCTGAAATAGAAAAGTGCAGACATACAGTAAGACCTGGTTTGACGGGTCTTGCCCAGATTAGTGGACGAAATTATTTAAACTGGAATGCAAGATTAATTAAAGATGTTGAATACGTAAATAATATTTCTTTTTTTAATGATGCTTGGATAATAATAAAAACTATTTTTAATGTTGTCAATAAAAAAAATATTGCTATAGCTACTAATGTCGTAGAAGGAAATTTTGCAAGGGAACGATGTAGGCACGAAATGAGGTTTTTAGATGAACATTCTAATACTAAGTGTAGGTAGTAGAAATAAAATTGTTCAATATTTTAAGCGGCAATTAAAAGAAGAGGGACTTGTTATAGCAACAGACTGTAGTGAGTTGGCTCCTGCTATTTATGATGCGGATAAGTATTATATAGTTTCAAGAATTGACAATACCAGCTATATAAAAGAAATTTTAAAAATATGCAAGGATAACAATATTAAAGCCGTTTTATCATTAATTGATCCGGAATTAAGTTTGATTTCTAGACATAAGGACGAATTTCTAAATTTAGGAACAATCCCAATAGTCTCAAGATATGAGCTTATAGAAATGTGTTTTGACAAATTTAAAATGTATGAGTTTCTTAAGCAAAATTGTTATAAAACGGCGAAAACTTACGTTGATAAAAGAATATTCTATAATGACGTAAATCTTGGCAATATAACGCTTCCGGCATTTGTAAAGCCCAGAAAAGGTAGTGCAAGTAAAAACATTTACAAAGTAAACTCAATACAAGAGATAGAAATTTTGTTTGACGCACATGATGATTTGATGATCCAAGAATTTTTGGATGGCACTGAATATGGAGTGGATGTATATATAGATATGATCTCTGCTGAGTTAATTTCGATTTTTACAAAAGAAAAAATTAGGATGCGTTCTGGTGAGACGGATAAGGCTGTCTCGGTAAAGGAGGACAGATTATTTATTTTAATCACAGATTTTGTAAAAAGAACCGGCTTTAGGGGAGTTTTAGATATTGACGTTTTTAGGGTTAATGATGAATTTTACATATCAGAAGTAAACCCTCGATTTGGCGGGGGGTATCCGCATGCATACGAATGCGGTGTCAATATTCCTGAGCAAATACTAAATAATATACGCGGAATTAAAAACACTCCATGTATAGGAGTGTTTGAAGAAAACATATATATGATGAAGTACAATGAAATCGTGATTGCAAAACAGCTCAATTTATCGAGGTCAAGATGAGAGATATTATTATTATAGATCACTTTAGTCAAACTCCAGATGAAAAAGGAAATAATCGTTTTATTTATCTGGCCGATATGATTAGAAACCACGGCGATAATGTTGAGATTATCACATCTAGTTTTTCACACAAAACAAAAAAAATGCGTGCTGTTGATGATGATGCGTATGCTGGTCGTTTTCATTATACAATGCTGTATGAGCCATCTTATTGCAAAAATATTGGCATTAGAAGGCTATATAGTCACTTTGTCTTTGGAAGAAACCTAAAGGAATACTTAAAATCTCGCGAAAAACCTGATGTAATACTGTGTGCAGTGCCATCTTTAGATGCGGCATTTGTAGCTACACAATATTGTAAAGAGAATGGTATTCCCTTTATAGCCGACATTCAGGATATATGGCCCGAAGCGTTTAAATTGGTATTAAACATGCCACTCATAAGTAATGCTATATTCTTACCATATACCCTAATGGCAAAATATATATATAAGAACTCAACGAAAATCGCAGCGGTTTCAAAAACATATTTGGACGTTGGCTTAAGTTATAATAAAGAATTGGATGATGGTGTAGTAGTTTATTTGGGTACGGATCTTTTGCAATTTGACGAGGCTGTAACAAAGAGTGCTATTAATAAACCTAGTAATGACTTTTGGGTAACCTACGTTGGTACATTAGGGCATAGTTACAACCTATTCATAGTAATAGATGCCTTAAATATACTAGTTCAAAAGGGTATTCACAATATAATATTCAAGGTGTTAGGTGATGGACCTTTAATGAGTAATTTTATGAGTTATGCACAAGGAAAGAACGTAAATTGCGATTTTATAGGCAGATTACATTACCGTGAGATGGTGGGGTATATTAGTAAATCTGATGTAGCAGTAAACCCAATTATTTCGGGTGCTTCTCAGAGTATCATAAACAAAGTTGGTGACTATGCGGCTGCCAGCTTACCGGTGGTATCAACACAAGAGTGTATTGAGTATAGGAAATTACTGGAAGATTATAACTGTGGGATTAACTGCTTACCAGATAATGCAGAAGATATTGCAAATGCCATACAAAAACTATACAACGATAAGAAGTTTCGAACGAATTTAGCGTGTAATTCAAGGCGGCTTGCTGAAGATAAATTCGATAGAAAAAAAACGTACCCTAGACTGCTTGAAATTATATATAGTTAGACAACGAAGTTGATGAAATCGAACCTACTTCAAGCCTAAAGCATGTTTGGGGGCATTAAATGGAAATATTATGTAAAATTTGTGCGGTTTTATTTCGAGTATTTAAGTTTATTTTTATTAGGCTTATATACATAAATCAGTTAGTTGCTCCTATCTTGATGACACATGTTTCATTAACAACACAAATTAGTCTTATTGGGGAACATAGTAAGGTAGTTTTAGGGAAGAATTTGGTTTCGAGAAAAAACCTAGAATTAAACTGTCGTAATGGAGTATTGACAATCGGGGAAAATGTATTTTTTAACTCAAATTGCATAGTTACTTGCCGTGATTCAATTACAATTGGAGATAATACTATTTTTGGACCTAACGTATGTGTTTTTGATCATGACCATGTCGTAAGTAATGAAAGTGGTTTAAGACATAATGATTACAATACTAAAGGTATTATAATAGGGAAAAATGTTTGGGTAGGTGCCGGTGTAATTATTCTTAAGGGGGCAGTAATAGGCGATAATTGTATAATTGCCGCAGGTAGCATTGTTACAAGGGAAGTGTCATGCTGTACATTGTTTATGCAGAAGAGAATATCCGAAATGAGGAAATTAAGATGAGTAGGGTAATAATGTTTTCTGATTGCTTTTATCCCTCAATGCGCAGAGGTGGAGCTACTATTAGTATGACCAATTTAGCTAAAGCATTGGGAAATAAGCTAGATCTAACTGTCGTATCAACCATATATGAACAAGGGTATAAAGAGAAATATACATCTGTTAGAGAAGGAGAAAATTTCCTTTTCAATTCGCATGTGTACTATCTAAACAAAGAGCAAAAACAATTCAAATTTGTCTTAAACTTAATAAAGCAAGTTTCACCTGATGTAATTTATGTGAGTAGTTTATTCTCAATAAAGTTTAGTTTGCCAGCACTCTGCTATAAAAAGTTTATAAATAGAGAAGTTAAAGTTGTGATTGCCCCCCGTGGTGAATTAATCACTAATAGATTAAATTATCATTGGTATAAGAAAATACCATTTGTTTATTATATAAAAGCCTTGAAGCTATATCAGAATGTTTTTTTTCATGCAACTGACAGCAGTGAAGCAACGGAGATACAAAAGAATTTACAAATAAATAAAAGCCAAATTGTGACAATACCTAATTTGTGTTTGGTAGATCGAATGACTGATACTCCATACAAAGAGAAGGGAAAGCTACGTCTCGTAACAATTTCAAGATTACATAAAATAAAAAATATAGATTTAGCGATTGAGTTATTGTACAAAGTGAGTGGCTCGGTGGAATTTGATATATACGGTAATATTGACGGAAATGAATATTGGAACTATTGCCAAAGGTTGATTGAAAAAGTTCCGGCAAATATAAAGGTTACATATAAAGGAATAATTGAGCATAGTAAAATTTCAGATGCCTTCAAGGACAATCATGTTTTTATATCGCCATCGATTTCTGAAAACTATGGACATTCTATTGTAGAAGCAATGGTACATTCACGTCCGGTGTTGATAAGTACTGGTACGCCATGGACAGATATTAATGGCAGTGGCGGTGGTTACGCAATATCACTTGAACGGCAAGATGCCTTTATGCAAGCGCTTAACGAATATATCAATATGGATAACGAAATTTATCAACTGGCGTGTAGACAAGCACATAGCTATATTATGGATAAACTCAATATTGAGGATAATATTAAAAAATATATTAATTTATTGAAGGCATATTGATGGTTTGGAAAATAAGAATTGCGTTAAAGCAAATATTTGTAAAGTTATTTGCTAATCAAACAAAACTTTTTAGTGATGAAACATATACAAAGATAATATATTTTATAATTTTTGGGTGTTGTCCAAACTATAAAAATCCAATAACTTTTAATGAACATATCGGAGCATTACGTCTGCGAGAATGCGAGTGGGATTATTGGAGATATACCGATAAATATGAAGTGAAAAAGTATGTTGCCGATGCGGTAGGCGAAAAATACTTGAACGAAACATACTGTGTTTTAGATGATCTTAACGATTTAAAGCTTGCTACCCTACCTAATGAATTTGTTTTGAAATGCAGCCACAGTTCGGGACACAATATGATCGTAAGAAATAAGTCGAAATGGAATCGCTGGAGAGCCAATAATCTCTTTTGTCAGTGGCTAAAAGTTAATTTCTATTATCCAGCCAGAGAAAAGAACTATTTTTGCATAAAACCTAAAATACTGTGTGATAAGTATATTAAAACCTTTTCTCCGCTCGCAGAATATAAGATTTTTTGCTTTAAAGGTAAGGCAAAGTTTATACAATACAATGTTGATGAAAACGGTAAACGAGGAAGTAATATCTATGATATCCATTGGAATAAAATCCCAATCATTTATGGATATAACTCAGATGTAGTTTATGAGCCTCCAAAATCTCTAGAGGAGGCTCTAGCTGTAGCGGAAAAGTTGGCGCAGCCTTTTGAATTTGTAAGAGTCGATTTATATAACGCGGATAATAATGTAATTTTTTCGGAATTAACTTTCCACTCCGGTGGAGGATTTATTCCCTTTAACCCCCAAAAATATAATTATATATTTGGAAAGTATTTTGAGGAGTAGGTTCATAGATTATGAAACTGTTTTATCTTAGTATGGCTTATAATCAAGACACCTTTGAGAGGGTTGTAAAAGATAGTAGAAGGAAACCATCAGCTGCACCACAGACATTTGAAAGTACCATGCTGAAGGGACTTGCCGCAGTTGAGGATCTCGAACTAGATATGCACTCCTTTCCGATGATGTCGGTTTTTCCTGGGGGACCTTATCTTTTCTGGGGGCGAAAAAGGGAAAAAATTTTACCAAATGTGTTCACTCACTGGTTGCCTGCAGTAAATCTTCAATTTTTAAAACAAATTTGTTTTGGAGTATCAACCTATGTTGAGCTAGAGTTATGGCTAAAGGTTAATGCCAAGATTTCTGATAAGGCAGTAATGATTTACTCTGTTTATGGTCCTGTCGCTGCACCTGTCATTAAGTTATGCAAAAAATATAATTGCAAAGCGGTTGCGATTATTCCTGACTTGCCTATGAATATGTTTGCTACTAATAAAGCCCAAGGGTTACAAAAGTTATTTGCCAATACCCTTGTTACCGCCGGTATTAAGTTGCAAGGAGAGTTTGACAGATATGTCTTATTTACTGAACCCATGAATGACATAGTTAATATCAAAAATAAGCCGTATATAATTGTGGAAGGGATGTGCGACCATAACGAAGGTATAGGAGAAATCCGCAAGATTCGGACAAAAAAAGCAGTTATGTATGCCGGTATCTTAAACAAAGCATATAGGCTTGAAATGATAATTGAAGCATTTATGCAAATCAACGGCGATTATGAATTGTGGCTATTTGGCTCGGGTGATTGCGTTACTGAAATCAAAATTGCGGCTCAGAATGATAGCAGAATAAAATATTTTGGCAGAGTAGATAGAAAAAGCGTACTGCAATATGAGAAGATGGCTGGGTTGCTTATTAATGTAAGAAGTACCAAAGATGAATATACGAAGTATTCTTTCCCATCAAAAGTTATGGAATATATGATGTCTGGTACGCCTATGCTTACTACACGCCTAGTGGGCATACCAGCAGAGTATTTAGATCATGTATTCATTTTGGAAAATGAAACAATTTATGGATTAAAAAATAAGCTAGAAGAGATTCTGGAAAAGCCGCAGTATGAATTGCAGTCGGTTGGAGAAAAAGCACGCGACTATGTTACCAAGTATAAAAACTATATTGTTCAGGGGAAAAAAATAATTGATTTTATCAGGAATGAATCATGAAAAAAATTTTACAAGTTAACCTAACCTGTGGTAGAGGCAGTACTGGTAGAATAGTGGAAGAAATCCACCACAAGGCAATACAAAATAGCTTTGAGAGTTATATTGCCTTTGGATATTTTGAGACCACTATAGAAAATGCTTTTAAAATTGAAAACCAGGTACAGAACTATGTTAGACGAGCACTAAATAAGGTATTGGGTAAACAGCCAGTACACTCTGCACTTGGAACTATGAGGCTAATAGAAAGAATTGACAAGATTAGGCCAGACATTATACATGTTCACAATATTCATCACCAGATGTTGGATTACTTAATGTTCTTTAAATACTTAGCAAAGAGTAAAATACCTATTATATATACATTGCACGATTGTTGGGCTTTTACTGGCGGATGTTATCACTTCACCGCACTAGGGTGCAAAAAATATCAAAGCATTTGTAAAGACTGCGCTGCACCAAATCAATGGTTAGATTGTGGAAATAGCAGTACTATTAGCAAAGATTTTGAGGCAAAAAAAAATGCTATCAATGGCATAAAAAATATGCAGATCATAACTGTTTCCGCGTGGTTACACTTGGTAGCTTCGAAATCATATTTGTCAAGATATAAAATAATGACACTGTCGAATGGCATAGATACCAAAGTATTTAGCCCACAAGAAAAAAAAACAGTTGCAGAAAACAAAATGCAAGGAAAGTTTGTAATTTTGGGTGTTGCAGACGTCTGGAACGAGCGAAAAGGATTATTGGATTTTATAAAGTTATCAAAAGGGCTGAATTATAATTATCATATTGTGCTTGTAGGTAATTTTATTAAATCACAGATAGATAGTTTGCCCAATAATATAACGGCATATGGCAGAACTAATTCTATAGATGAGTTAGCAGCAATCTATTCAACAGCCGATGTGTTTATCAATTTTTCAATAGAGGAAACCTTTGGATTAGTGGTAGGCGAAGCGATGGCGTGCGGCACACCAGTAATTGTGTACAATTCTACTGCAAACCCGGAAATAGTAGCTAACGGTTGTGGTTATGTGGTAGAACCTGGCGATGTAAACACTGTCATCAATATAATTGCCAAGATTAAATGTCAGGGTAAACAGCATTATTCTGAACGTTGTATTAAACATATTAAAAAAAATTTTACACTAGAAAGAATGACCATGAAATATATCGATTTATATAATGAAATTTTAAAATGAGAAGGATTAGTTAAATGAACATTATATTTGATGGCAAAACAGATATAAAGGACATGCTTATCAGAGTTCTATGGTTGCTAAATATAGGAATGATCTTTTCACTAATGTTTGGCGGGGAAATTGAGTTGCGTTTAATGTACTACTCTTTGTATATAACAAATTTTGTTTTACTTATCTTAACAATATTAACGTCTACGAGACTTCGATTTATAGGATATTTGCTATGTACTGTTTTTGCTTGCATTCTCAGTGTGATGCTTACAGCATCTTCAATTACTCTTGCTGATCTTGGAAAATTACTGAATTTTGTTTGTATGATGAATGCGATTTGGGTTGGTACAGTAATAGTACCCCAGAAGGGGACTGTTGAGTTTATATATATTATTAATTTAATTATCTCAATTTTTTTAATATATCTATCTTTTACAAGTAGAGTGTACAGCCATTTGTTGGAAAATAGTTTGAATTTAGGATTTTCGAATCCCAATACAGCTGGTGCATTTATTTTTTTAAATACTGTAGTCTTATATTCTTATGCAGAATATCTCAGAGTTGAGAAAAAGGTTAATGGATTAATTATATATTTGATGATAACATACTTAGTATTTCTATGTTCTCAAACTAATTCGCGAGCAGCATTTGTTGCATTAGTATTTGTTTTAATTGCTTCTGTCACAACAAAACGTATAGGAGCTAACATTTTTACGACATCTTTTGCCCTGTTACTTCCTATTGTATTTGTTTTTGCCTATATATTTATTTATCAAACAGGAGATTATTTAGACCTTGAGATAATGGGTAAGACGGTTTTTTCTGGTAGAGAAATTTTTTGGCTGGAGATAATGAATGATGATTGGAAGTCAAATTTGCTTTTGGGGGACTATTCAATGTATAGCAAAATGATGATGCACAATGCAGAATTTGACATCTTATCAACATTTGGATTGGGTGTCCTTGTGATGTACATTAGTTATATGATGAGAATAATGTATAAATTAGTGAATGTAAGAACTGCAACTCGTTCACAGTATATTTCCTGGTTAGGGGTAGTGGCGCTATTTTTTCAGGGCGTAGCAGAATCAGCATTCTTAATGGGAGGATATGCCATATTTGTATTTATTATGTCGCTATTCCTTCTTGCAAAGTATAGTGGACAGAATGAGATCATAGGTGTCGAAAAATGAAAATTACCTTTATATCTAATTATTTAACTCATCATCAAATACCATTTTGTAGTGCTATGCATAGTTTAATTGGAAACAAATTCATGTTTGTATCTACAAAACCGATGGAAAGAGAACGCATAGAGATGGGCTGGAGTTTCAACTCACCATACCAATTTGAGGTAAAAGAATATGAAACAGAGAGAGGTTCAAGTGTGGTCAGTAATTTAATAAGAAATAGTGATGTGGTTATCATCGGCTCGGTTAAAGGTACCTATCTGAAAG
Source organism: Sporomusa sp. 246TCP1 (assembly GCF_057319775.1). Taxonomy (NCBI): domain Bacteria; kingdom Bacillati; phylum Bacillota; class Negativicutes; order Selenomonadales; family Sporomusaceae; genus Sporomusa; species Sporomusa sp. 246TCP1. Next base: position 5,982,127 of record NZ_CM170492.1, read on the forward strand.
ACAGAATAAATACTAATAAAATAACATTTGAGTATTCAGAGCGGATATTCAAAGACGGATTTATTCATATACTAAGTCCACGGGCATTATATAACTCTATTACTCATTTTACACTAAATAGAAAGAAAAATCTGTACATGCTCTGTGCAAGTGCTTACACACCTATAGATGTTAGTATTTTTCGTGGATATCCCAATAAGATGCTTAAGTGGGGATACTTCCCTATGACTAAGCAATATGATATCACTACCCTATTGTCTTCAAAAGAAAATTCCATTCTAAAGATATTATGGGCCGGTAGATTTCTGGAGTGGAAGCATCCAGAAAAGGCAGTATATGTTGCGGAAAATCTAAAACTCGATGGCATAAATTTTCAACTGGATTTTATAGGAGATGGCCAAGAATTTGAAAAAATAAGAGCATTGGTTAAACTAAAAGGTCTTGAAGAAAAAGTATCTTTCCTTGGTAAAATGCCACCGGAAGAAGTGCGCGAATATATGGAAAAGGCTAATATCTATTTGTTTACAAGTGATCAAAAAGAGGGGTGGGGTGCAGTATTAAACGAGGCTATGAATAGTGGGTGTGCCGTGGTTGCTTCAAATATGATAGGCTCTGCCCCCTTTTTAATTGATAACGGGGTAAATGGGTATTTATATGAGGATAGTGACGTCGGTGACCTTTATAAAAAAGTACTGATTCTTGCAAAAGATAAGATAAAGAGGAACAACTTTGGCAAAGTGGCCTATGAAACTATAACTACAAAATGGAATGCAAATGTTGCGGCAAGACGGTTTATAGATTTGTGTGTTAACTTGCTAAACAATAAACCGATAAAGTTTTGGGATGGTCCACTGAGTAGAGCAGATGTTTTCTTTAAAAAAGATGCAAGAATAAAATACAAATAAAAAATCAACTGCAAGCAAAATCCATTCGGAGGAAGGTCACAGTGGGAATGCTCTAGTAGCTTGTAAGAGTTCGGCTAGCGAGCAGAATCGTACGAGTATAGCATTAATTGTGGTGACTAAAAAAAGAGTCCAGCTTAATTTATGCTGCTTTTGCACCACCAATAACGATTTTTAGTGGGACCAAAGTTAATTCTCTTGGAATAGTTCTACTATATGTTTGGATAATTGCGTACTTGAGTATCGAATTAGTTCTATTAGGAAGCTTTTTTTAGGTATATTAAACGCGAAGCGAAGATGCAGCACGGGTGAGTCAGGGGTAATTGCGAGACTCAAGGATATGATTTTTCGATTTAATTACTTGCAGAAGGTGAATTATGACAAAGATTTTATACGTAGGCTATGTTCTACCAATTAATATTATTGAAGATTTAAACTATGGTGGAGTATCAGGAGCTAAATTTGAATTATCTTTACTAAAAAGGTTACATAAAGTTTTCAAAAATAATCTGACTATATGCTCAATCGAGCCAGTAAAAAAAAAGGAAATAAGAAGGGTATGTAAAAATCCAAAAACATTATTTGATAATGTAACATATAAAATATTTTCAATCATAAATATACCTATTTTTAACTTGTTTATTATTGATTTTTTATTTTCTTTTTATGCAATGTTCTGGGCAATTAAGAACATTTCTCATAAAAAGATCCTTTTTACAATTGGGTCACCATTTACTACAAGTTTCATTTCTATAATCTTAAAAAATATATTTAAGTGTAAAACTATATCCTTCGTGATAGATAATCCATGTATAAAGGAGCAAACACCAGTAACCCTAGTTGGACAAATATTTAAGTTTAGAAATCTTGTGGGGTTAAGAGTTTTATATAAATACTCAGGAGTTATACTGCTGAACAAAATAGGTTATGAAAAATTAGGACTAAAAATGCCGTATATTACAAGTCAAGTTGGATATGATACAGATCTATTATCTAAGCTTCATAGATTTAAAACAGAAAAGTCTCTGAACCAAAAGAAACGAATATTATTTTCAGGTTGTTTAATTGCATGGAATGGTATTGATACACTAGTAGAGGTTTTTAATAAATTTAAAACGTATAATTATTGGAATTATGAGTTACATATATACGGATTTGGGCCACTTGAAAATATTGTTACTAATGCTTGTAAAACAAATAATCAAATTATATATCACGGATGTGTCAAGAACGAAGTGATTCTTGAAGAACAGATGAAAGCGGACTTATTGATAAATTCCAGAGTCACAACAAATGGCGTGTGTGATTTTAGTTTTCCATCAAAGCTTATAGAATATATATTAAGTGGGTCACCGGTTCTAACAACGGATTTTAGCTCGCTTCCTTGTGAATTGAAAAATCTATTATTTATTGTCAATGATGAAACCGTTGAGGGTTATTATAACGCTATCATGGATTTTTTTAGTCGAGATAGTGCAATTATAAGCGAGAAGGTACAGTTGGCTTATAACTATGTAATAAATAATTATTCATGGGATAAGCTTTCTCGAGAAATTATTAACTTTATAAAAATGGTGTGAGAGGACGATGCTAATGAAGGTGCTGTGGATTACAAACATACCATTACCTGGATTTTCGTCATTGCTAGGTAAACTACCACTAAACACGGGAGGGTGGATGGTATATCTTTCGGAGTTAATAGCTAATCACTGCGACCTAAGTATTGTATTTCCGGAAAAGGGTAATAAAAATGTTGTTTTTCTACAAGATCCAGATAAAAAGATTACATATATATCTATTCCCGACTGTTGCGATTCAATTCATGAATATGCCGAATATTTCCAAAAGATACATTCAAAGGATAATTTTGATGTTGTACACATATGGGGCTCAGAATCGTATCATGCTAATGCTGCGATTAAGGTTTTTGAAAAAGAAAAAGTATGTATTTCAATCCAAGGACTATTATCTATCTATGCAAAACATTATGGTGGTGGCGTACCAGCTTGTATACAAGTGTCTAGTTCAATAAGAGATTTTCGAAAAAAATGGTCATTAAGAGCTATACAAAAGGACATTGAATATAGAGGAAGAATAGAAATCGAGACTTTATCAGAATGTAAAAATTTTATCGGTAGAACAACTTGGGATAGAGCCTGTACAATGCAAATTAATCCTGAGGCTAATTATTACTTTAATAATGAAACTTTGCGTTATTCATTCTATAAATATAGGTGGACATTAGAAAGATGCCAAAGATATTCAATATTTATGAGCCAAGCTGCTTCACCTTTAAAAGGACTACATCTTATATTACAAGCTCTTCCGATTATTAAAAAAAAATTTCCTGATACAATTTTGTATATTTCCGGGGATAGAGTAATTTATGAGGCAAGTGGGTTAAAACAAATATTTACCCAAAGTGCGTATTCAAAGTTTATTGAACAGCTCATAAGAAGTGGGAATATAAAAAATAATGTTGTTTTTCTAGGGAATTTAGCCGAAGAAGAGATGTGTATTCAGTACTTGAAATCACACGTTTTTGTATTACCCTCAGTAATAGAAAACTCTCCTAACTCTCTAGGAGAGTCAATGTTGTTAGGTGTACCGTCTGTAGCAGCCTGTGTTGGGGGGGTACAAGATATGCTTAAAGATAAGGAGGACGGATTTATATATCCTTATGAAGAGCCATATATGCTTGCACACTATATTTGTGAAATATTTTCAAAAGATCAATTGGCCTTAGAATTTTCGAAGAATTGCAGAAAGCATGCATTAGCTACACATGATCCAATCGAAAACGTAAGACAGTTATTCTGGATTTATAGCATGCTACATTAAAAAGAAATGGGTTTAATAAGAAATGCGAACTACTAATTCTATAAGAAATTTGTCTTACGGCATTGTTGGGCAATTACTGAATAGCATATTGAGTTTTATATGTCGTACAGTTTTTATTAGTAAATTAGATGCTGATTACTTAGGCGTTAGTGGCTTGTTCGTTAATATACTGCAAGTGTTCTCATTAGCTGAGTTAGGTATAGGTAATGCTATCATAGTATATATGTATAAACCTCTTGCAGATAACAATGTATGTCGTATTAAGGCGTTAACTAATCTATATGCAAAATCTTATAGGGCAATTGGAATTACAGTAGGTGTATTAGGTGTATTATTATTACCATTTCTTGAAAATATTATCAAACAACCGCCGAATGTTGAGGATCTCAATCTAATATATTTATTATTTGTTTTCAATTCCTCAATAACGTATTTCTTTAGTTATAAGCGAGCAATTATTACTGCAGACCAAAAAGAGTATATTTGTACTACCAATTCAACTGCGTTTTTATTTGTGCAAAATGTTATTCAAATAATAGTTCTTTATATAACAAGTAACTACTTAGTTTATCTATCTATTGCGATTGTATGCTCGTTTGCTTCAAATATTGCAATTAGTCATAAAGCCAATAAGTTATATCCTTTTTTGCGTGAGAAAAGTCCGATTGAACTTGACGTAGTTGACAAAAAAAACATTTTTAAGAATATATTGGCAATGATGTCTCATAAGGTTGGTACTGTTGCAATTAACAGTACCAGTAATATTCTCATTTCGGCTTTTGTCGGCATATATTGGGTGGGATTATACTCGAATTATCAGATGACAATGAATATAGTTCATGGTTTTGTAATAAAAATATTTGCTTCTATATCGGCAAGTATTGGGAATTTGAACGCAACAGAAGATGAAAAAAAAGTATATGAAGTATTTAATGTATTGATGTTTGTTGGATATTGGATATATGGATTTTGCTCGATATCCTTTTTCAATCTTTTCAACCCTTTTATAAAGATATGGATAGGTGAAGAGTATTTATTGTTTCCTGGAGTAGTCTTCACTATTGTAGCCAACTACTATATAGTTGGAATTTGTTCAATTCCAACTACATTTGTTGATGTTATGAACCTGTTTTATAAAACAAAATACAAACCGTGGGCTCAAGCAATTATCAGTTTAGTAGTTTCTATAATTTTACTGCAGAGATTCGGTTTAATAGGTGTATTTATCGGAATCTTTGCTAGCATTGTAACAACGAGCTTTTGGATTGATCCCTACATCATTTTTAAGCATAGGTTTAAAATATCGATAAGGGTATATTTTGCAAACTTCGTTAAGTACACGGCCGCTGTGATAGTGGCAGGTTGTATAGCCTACGTTATATGTGTAATGTTTGACAACATCATAGCTAAATTTACTGTATGTGCTGCTATTCCAAATCTTATATTTTTTATCATGTTTCATAAGAGTAAAGAATTTAAATACTTACGCAGTAGTATATCTGTACTGCTTAAAACCAAGCGCTGGTGTGAGCGGCTAAAGAGGTGAATATGCCGAGTAAAACTGAACAGTGTGGCCGTCGAGATTGAACACCATTTCGTGATGAGCTTTGCTTTCTGACCGCGATACCATAGCTGAACCTCTTTCTCCTAATGTGCAACGAAAGCAAGCAAATTAACGGGAATGAGTGAAATATTTCGTCGCTGCAGAGCAATGCGTACGCTAAAGGTGGGCCGCTGTTACGCTGATTGAGCCAGGTGAAATCGCTGTTGATGATCTTTAACGTAGGCCTAATTAATAAATCAGTTCTAATTTTATATTTTTGTAGAAGATGTTAACTATTGACGGCACAGAAGTAGTAACCATAGCTCCTAAATTCAAGCAATAGCCGTAAAAGGTATTATTCATATTTGTAGGAAATGTTAGTATATTGGTGATTGTTGCATACTGAGAGACATCAGATGATGTCCAGATGAAATCTGATGTACCTGTATTCTCATACCTGGAGATTTCGGCGTTAACAGTTAGTACAGTACTGAACCTATCGAGCGTTAATGTATTACTGCTTATTTTAAGTATCTTAAACTTTCGCACAGAAGTCGCACTTTCGATAGTAGCACTATAATCTCTAGGGTTAGTAATGTAACCGTAGATATCTTCACCAAAAACATGTATATAATCGTTTACATCCAGCCCAACAGTACTATTAAAGGTTACGATATTGCCGTTAACTGCCGTTATCCTATATATCCCACTGGTGAAAATAGGAGTTTTATTATCCCAAATCGGGCCGCTAGTTAGTGCACATGGTCTCAGTATAAAATAGCAGGCGAGACGTATAGACGTTTTAATGTCATAGGTTATTTTGAGTCCTTTAATCTTTCCGTCGATAAGAGCTGAACTATAAAAATGCATATAATTGTTAATAAAGACCTGTGGAGTTTTACTGGTATATTGCCATAGGTTAGGACCTACAACTTTCAGACTTCCAATTTTAGTATTTTCTCCTATTTCTATAATAGGGTTTGTCAGAAGTGGTGGTCGGCTTTCGTTATCAATATAGTTATTTATAAAGCTGGAGCTAAGGTTATCTGCAGGTGAGATATTACAGCCATATATTTTATTATACACAGCATCTTCAAGAATTATAGCTGGCTTTTTTACTAAATCCCACCATACTATGTCGTAAGAATTACCCTTACCGCCTATAGCACTATGATATTTACCTGTGTACGAGGAGTACGCTTGGGCAATAACCTTATTAAATCGCACTTGCTGAATAAAACCTCCACCGCCAACGTCAACGAAGTGCGCGCTATTCAATATATTACCTTGAAATGATATTGAACTTATCCAAGGAAATTGATCTACGGTTCTGGGTTCTACAAATATTCCTATACCGACTGCAAATCCTTCGATATGGCAGTTATAGAAATTGACGTTACATGCCGAAGGGTAGCGAGTCTTCATAGTTACTCGCTTATCGAATGAGATACCAGTACCCCCCGGTTGTTCTTTAGTAAAGTCACTGCTACTTAGCCGTTCATTAGGGTTATTGCTTATTAGTTTACCTAGAATTGTAGTGTTACTAAATGTTACCCTTTCAGTTATTGAGTCACCAAAGTAAATGGCAGCTTTTTTAAACGTTCCTGGATACTCTTTAACAGATAATATACCACTATATACCGAAATGTCGTAATCTATTATCTCTATTAGGTTGATATCTTGATTAGTGAATATTTTGCTACAGTTGAAGTCATAAGTTCCAGTTGTAAGTTTTAGGGTTTGATTAACCAGAAACTTACCCACAGCTCTTATGTTACGATTAACTGAAGTGTTTATAGCCAATTGAATTGCGCACCAGTCAATTTCATCTGTGAGAGATTTGGCATGAGGGTAAACGACTTGCGCTTGTGCTAATGTTGAATAATAGTTTGATAATGGATGGCTTTTCCCATCTCCAATTGCTCCAAACGCCCTAACGTCAACATAGGGCCCCTCTTTTGTTAATATATTGGCAACCTTAAGTGTTTCTGTATAATCTAAATAAGTAAATATATCGCTACCTTTTGGTAAGGTAAGTCTTTTATTAGTGTAATTGTATTTTTGCTTGAACAAGTTGACACCACCTATATCGTTGCTACACAATATTCTATGATAATTACGTTATAGATGTGAGCCACTAGGGATAACTTCTATAATGTTAGATTTTCGATAGTGAGCATACCGGTTATGTCGTCAAATTCAAACAACTTTTAAATCCGTAAAAGGCTATTATGCTAAATTTGTGATGTTCTTGGGATGGACAATCGTAGGTCAATTTTAGCTTTGTGATATTGTATATCCCAATGACCAAGCCGCTAAAAATCCCGAGACCTATAAGCGGCACTTAAGGGTAAGACTCACTTATCTAAATTGGGAGATACTATATTTTTCTGAACGGATACAATTTAGTGGATAACCCTAGTGCAATACGAGCAGTAGTACTAGGGTTGTTTTTTATGTTGAGATAAGTGTAACTCGTGTGTAAAAAGTTGTTTGGATAAATGTGGGAACGTATAATGGAATATAATACGTAATGATTGGAGATAGGAGGTACAAGTTAATGAAAAAGCAAGTAATTAGTCCTGATACAATAATATCTCGGATTATGGAAGTAGTAGCCGCTGAAATGGATGGAGAGATAGTAATGATAAGTATTGAAAACGGTAAATATTATGGGATGGATTCTATCGCGAGTAGAATCTGGGAGTTGATTGAAGCTCCCCAAAGTGTGGCTGAAGTAGTTCGGATTTTGGGTGAAGAATATGAGGTAGAGCAGCAGCAGTGCCAGGCAGACATTTTGGGATTTCTTGATTGTTTGCATAAAGAAGGCCTTATTAAGGTTGCATAGGCTTATTTTAAAATACTTTCGCTATTCATGGACTGATAAGCTGTTATTGATGTATATATTTATACTGCTGGCAATTGTCAGGTTACTTATTTTACTTGTACCCTTTCGCTATATTACTGTCTGGCTTGGCAAGTATATGAAAGAGTCTCCTTTTATTGACGGAAACCACGACACATTTATTAATCGGGTAAGATGGGCTATTCGAGCTGTGAGCAAGTACACTCCATGGGAAAGTAAATGTTTGGTGCAGGCAATAACCGGAAAGATACTACTTCGTCATAGACGGCTGCAAAATACCATGTATTTAGGTGTTGCAAAAGATAAGGGGGATCAAATGATTGCTCATGCATGGCTTCGCTCTGGGAATAAACTAGTAACCGGAGGCCGTAATAGTAGTATGTTCACTGTTGTTGCTAAGTTTGCTGATATTGGCGGAAATAGTGGGACATAGAAGGCTGGAGGTACTTTGATGGCAGAGTTATGTGGTATGTTAATACTAGCATGGGGACTACTGTCTATTGTGTTTTTCATAGGATCTGTATCTGCGGTATCTGCGGGAAAAAGCAAACACGGGCAACATATAGATAGGGAAAATAGACTTACATACAGGTCTCGAGGTACAAGAAAAATAATTGATGGATAATAACGAGAAAGGAGGTGAAGTTGATATGATCAAAAAGGAATGGGGTAAACCCGTGGTTGCAAAATTAGATGTATTGATGACTGCAATGTCATGGGATGAGTGGAATACAGCTTTGGATAACTGGCTTGCAAGTTTTAAACCTCTTCACAGAGATCCTACCGGAGCGGAATGGGCTGCATGGACATCAACTCACCATTATTCCTAGTCACTAAAGAAATTTTGGGACAGCTTTTATAAGACCAGTGAGGCTGTTCCAAAACTTCTTTATAGAGACATGTGGCGTTGGGTTAGTCTTATCGTGGTTGGTAGAGAAGGTTTTTGAGGAGAATATCTATGCTAAAGCCGTTATTTTTGTACGTTTTAAAACTGTATAATTTTGTACGGGCGAAATTAGTACTTGATCTATTCTTAACTGTTGTCTTGGGATTGCTCGAAGGGGCTAGTGTTATGATGCTGGTGCCGTTGCTTACCTTTGCTGGAATTACCAGTAATCAAACGGCGGGTTTTGGACATTGGGTCGAGGAGTACTTAAACATTTCAGGGGTTGCCTTGCCGCTTGTCCTTATGGTGTATATTGGCATCAACGCCGGGCAGGCATGGCTGCAAAGTTATGAGTCTATCTTAAACAGCAGTATACGGGAAAGTTTTGCTACATATTTGTATACAAATATATACCGGACGATAACCTATGCCCGCTGGTCATTCTTTCTTAAGTCAAAACGATCAGACATCATTCATGTTATAGCTACGGAAATGCCACGGGTAACTACCGGGGCGTATCAGCTTTTGCAAATGATTGTTACTGCAATGATTGCTGTTATTCATGTGGGGATTGCCTTTATTATAGCTCCATATCTAACGCTATTGGTGCTCTGCTGCGGATTAATTTTATCTGGTTGCCTGCAATTTACTGTCAGGAGAACCCGGAAAATGGGCATGACACTATCAGAATGTGCCAGCCAGCTATTTTCGGAAATAAGTGAGCATTTTAACGGGATCAAAGAAGTTAAAAGCTATGGTGTTGAAGCACAGCAAGTGGAAAATTTTGAACGGCATTGGAGAAAGATTGGTGGTGTGCTTGTCGATTTAGCCAAACTTCGTAGTCAGTCCACCTTTGTATATAAAGTAGGCGCAGCAGTCTTTATTAGTATTTTCTATTTTTTTGCTATTCAAATATTCCGCAGTGATCCTAGGGAACTAATCATAATATTCGTCATTTTTACAAGGTTGTGGCCTAGGTTTTCAGCTTTCCAGGCGGGATTCCAGACATTGGCTATGATGCTGCCGGCGTTTCATAAGGTTACCGAGCTTCAAAATCGGTGTGAAGCCGAAGCAGAAAAGGCAGTATTGTATCAAAGAGAGAAGCAGTTAGCATTGCGAACTGGGATACGTGTTGCCGATGTTTCTTTTCGTTATGATACTAGCAGTCAGCGCTATGCGGTAAGACAAGCTAATTTTGTTATTCCGGCAGGAACAACAACTGCTATTGTCGGAGTATCAGGCTCCGGCAAAAGCACTTTGGCAGATTTAGTTCTTGGGCTGATAGTAACCGAGCAAGGAGAAATTTGGATTGATGATAAGCGGCTTGATGCTGATAATAATAGATATTTATGGCGGCAATCCATTGGCTATGTGCCGCAGGATGCATTTTTATTTAATGCCAGTATCCGGGACAACCTAATATGGGCATGCTCAGAGGCGACAGAGGAAGAGATATGGCACGTTTTACGGCTGGCTGCTATTGATGAGTTTGTTGAAGGCTTGCCCGAAAAACTGGATTCGCTGGTAGGTGATCGGGGCATACGCCTATCTGGCGGAGAACGGCAGCGTATTGTCTTGGCAAGGGCCCTGTTAAGAAAGCCTGCATTGCTTATTTTGGATGAAGCAACAAGTTCCCTGGATACCGAAAATGAAAAGCGCATCCAAGATGCGGTTGACGGTCTCCGGGGTAGGCTAACAATATTGATGGTTGCCCATCGCATCTCTACAATTAAAAATGCTGATCAGATACTTGTTATGGAAAAAGGAAGAATAGTAGAGCAAGGCTCGTACCGATCTTTTATTGCAGATGAGGATAGCCGTTTTTATAAGCTCGCATGTCTATAGTTACTGTTTGAATGTTGGGGGTACGACATTTAAAAATATAAGAGAAAAGCTGCTATGGCTAATTAACCGTTGTAGGCTTGGTTGAAAAAAATTATGCCCCTAAATTAAAAAAGTATAAGGGATAGCTTTGCTGCATATTTATATACCAATATACATTGGACAATAACCGATGCTCGTTGGTCATTGTTTCTTATTGCAAAAGAGTTGACAATATTTATATCTAATAACAACTGGGTAGAACCGATGCGTAGCAGCTTGGCAAGATAGTGGAACAGGGTTCTAATCAATGGATATGTTTATAACGTAAAAGGAGGTTGAAAATCCATGCCTAAAAAAAAATGGTGCAAGCCCTGTGTAGCAGAATTGGATATACAGAGGACTGAATTAATTTTCGGTGATTTGGCTACTGATGGTGGAGTAGCATGGTTGCTTAGTTTAATCGATGGTGGTCATCACCATTCAGCAAGTGCCACGCAAGTTGATTCTTAATTATTTAAATAGTTGAGCAGGTAGAATGCATTACAAATAGTAGTAGCCCCAAAATTTGCAGATAGGCATAATGACAAAAGAGGAATATTTTACAGCCAGCATTGCTCAAACTACTAAGCAATATTCTTTACGGTTTGGGGACGCTGGCTTTTTTCTTTATGGTATTAGTCTTCAGCGAATTTCCTTATTCATAAGGCTGGACATATTATCCTGTATGTTTGTTGGGAAGCTTCCTATCCTACAAGTCAACTCATGCTGATTTAAGGGCAAGTTATGCTACATTACTTGTAGAGAAAAATATGGTAATATATAATGATTTTTAACGAGAAGCTTTTTTAGTAGCCAAGCTGTGTAGTGAGGGATGAGGAATGCGCAAGAAACTACTGATATGCATGAGCGAAATAGGCTTGGCAGAACAGGCATTGGCAAGAATGACTCAGTTGGCTTTCTACAAGTCAGAGAGAAGAGACTTTACTGATGAAGAATTGAGCGAATTTGCCGATAACTATATGCAACTGGGGTTGCTTGAGTATAGTCTCCATAAATTAAGATTGGAATTAGCTTATTGGCTTTATAAAAAGCATACAAGTGAAGTAGATAAGGATGAATAAGACTCATAGTCAATAGGTAGAGGAGATGATTTGGGTGATTCAATTACTATCGCAAAGAAAACCAGTGGGAATAGCGCGCATGTTGGACATGCCCTATATGGAAGTTTCCAGAGTATGGGTGTGCACAGAATGTGGAGCAAAAGTTTTTTTCTGTAAAACAGTTTTTCGCCCTCAATACCAGTGTTTGTGTGGAGCAAAAACGTGGAAACAATCAGCAAATGCATAAAATAATAAAATTATGGCGATACCGAAAATATTCTATTGTGTAAATATGTGGAAAATCTTCCTAAATGATAAGAATATTATTATTCTATCATTTAGGAAGATTTTTATGTCCAGGCAAAGGAGGCTAGAATCAACAGGTAGCTCCACTTGTTATGTGAAGCTTAGGCCAAAATTTCCGGCTTTCTCAATAATATTTCATCTGATAGCAGTTGCGTTTCAACATTTTCAAAACCAAGTCTTTCTATGGTTTGAGAAAAGCGTTCTCCGGTTTTACCTTGTTCTTTGTAAAAAAGAATAGCCGTTTCAATTACGCGTAAGGCTTCTTCTTTATTTGTAAACATTTTGTTTAACGCTTGGCCATGAGCTGTGCGTTTACCCCATCTGCCGCCAATGTATAGCTTATAGCCCTGTATTCCGTCTTTAATAGCATCAAAATTGCATTTCCCAATACAGCGCCCACAATGTTTACAGTTGTCAGAGTTAATTTCTAAAATACCTTCTACCATAGTAGCGGCATTTACCGGACAGGCTGAAGCGACCGAACATTTTTTACAGCCCTTACACTGGTCTTTATCAAAAATAGGAATCATTTGACCAATAATACCTAAATCATTTAAGTCCGGTTTTACACAGTTATTTGGACAGCCACCTACTGCAATTTTAAATTTATGTGGTAATTTCACACTAGCATAGCCGTTGAAAAATCTTTCATGAATTTCTTTGGCTAAGCCGGAGGCATCAATGAGGCCATATTGGCAGGTAGTGCCTTTACAGGCGACAACTGGACGTACTTTAGCACCTGTCCCCCCGGTAACGAGGTCTTCTTTGGCAATATAGGAACGGAAGTTCTCAATCTTGTTATATGGAATACCCTGACATTCTATACTAAGTCTTGTTGTAAAGGTTATAATACCATTACCAAATAACTCAGCAGCAGCAGCTATACATTTAGCCTGAGCAGCTGTAATAGCACCATTCACGGTAAGCACTCTTGCTGAAAAATTATCTGTTCCTTTGTTGTTAAGAAAGCCAAGTGCCTTTACTCTTTTTTCATCTTCTTTACTAATTGTTAATGTAGCCATTTTTCATATTCTCCTATGCTATTATTTCCTAAAAAATATCTATGGTAACAATATAGCACTTGTTGATTAATAATTAAAGTGATATTATTTTATGATAATAATAGGTAAAACCTATTAACTGTAATTTGGTTTTCAAAAGTTTAAGGAGAAAAAATGACAATACGGCATCTGAAAATCTTTATTGCTGTGGCCGAAACTGGTAAAATGAGTGCTGCTGCTGCCAAATATTTTATTTCTCAGCCAACGGTGAGTCAGGCAATTAAAGAATTGGAAAATTATTATGGAGTATTGCTATTTGAAAGAATTTCCAAAAAGTTATACATAACGGAAGTCGGGAAAAATCTACTTACCTATGCCAGGGTAGCAGTAAAGCAATTTGATGAATTGAACAAGTATATGTTTATCGAAGGTCACTCGGAAAAAATACGTATTGGTGCGACGGTAACAGTAGGCTCCTGTCTATTACCGTCCATTCTTACTCATTTTAGGGAACGAATGCCGCATGTGGGAACCTTTGCCTATATGAATAATACAAAATCTATAGAAGATAAAATTCTAAAAGCAGAGTTGGATATTGGAATTGTGGAAGGTCAGGTCAAAAGCCATGACTTAGTCAACACTCCGGTCATAAAGGATTATCTTGTTATTGTATGTGCTAAAAGCCACAGTTTTGCAGGTCGTAAACGGATTTCGATAAAAGAACTCGAGAATGAATATTTTGTAATGCGCGAAGAAGGAAGCGGCACCAGGGAATTGTTTGAGAATTATATGCAAAAGAATGGAACTAAACTGAAAGTCGCCTGGGAAGTAACTTGTCCGGGCGTAATAAAAAATGCTGTATTGGAGAATAATTGTCTGGCAGCGATATCGATAAGATTGGTGGAAGAAGAGATAAAAAGTGAACAGCTATATGTGATAAAGAGTAAAGAAAACGCTTGGGATAGATCATTTAACATAGTCTATTATAAAAATAAGTATATAAGTGAAAGTATGAAAACGGTAATGGAAATCGTTAAGGAGTATAATAATGCAGATATCTTAAAGGGTATACCAACAGGAATCCTTGTAAATGATTGATTACAAGCATAAATATAGCATAAAAACAGCAATATTGGTAATTATATACTGGATGAATTCTCTGAGGACTTTGTCTGGATATCTCAAAGGAGGCTGTTTATGCAGGCCTATTTAGGAATTGATGTTGGTTCAGTTAGTACCAATGTGATCATTTTGGATGACCAAACAGTAGTGAGGGATACTTTATATATCCGTACCCAAGGACGTCCCATCGAAGCCGTACAAACAGGTTTACGGCAAATTTATGAGCGCAATCCAGATATTATGGTGCGTGGTGTAGGGACTACGGGTAGTGCAAGGGTACTGAGCGGTGTTGTAATAGGGGCAGATAGTGTAAAAAATGAGATTACGGCCCATGCTGTTGCGGCTATGCATCTGGTACCGGATGTACAGACCGTACTCGAAATCGGAGGGCAGGATTCCAAAATTATTATTATGCGCAATGGAATTGTAACCGATTTTGCCATGAATACCGTATGTGCCGCAGGTACAGGCTCTTTTCTTGATCAGCAGGCGGCTAGACTCAATATTCCTATTGAGCAATTCGGCGACATCGCGTTAGAGTCTCAGGCACCTGTGCGAGTTGCCGGTCGTTGTGCTGTATTTGCTGAGTCTGATATGATTCATAAACAACAGACCGGGCATTCAACTGCTGATATTTTAAATGGTTTATGTCAGGCATTGGTTCGCAACTATCTCAATAATGTCGGCAAGGGAAAGCAAATTAAAGAACCTATTTTATTTCAAGGGGGCGTGGCCGCTAATAAGGGTATGCGCCGGGCCTTTGAGGAGGCACTAAATACTAAAGTAGTAGTTCCGCCTCATTTTAACGTTATGGGCGCTGTCGGTGCGGCTTTGTTAGCTAAGGAAGAGGTTAGTGACGGTCGGCCTACGGCATTTCGTGGTTTTGGAATTACTGATTTTAGCTATCAGCCGAAAAGCTTTGAGTGCTCAGGCTGTGCCAATATGTGTGAAATTGTCGAAATTAGATTGAATGACAAAGTCATTAGCCGTTGGGGAGATCACTGTGGAAAGTGGTCAAATAGTGTGACGGTATCCTAAAGAGTTTCGACTTTCCTTACTGCTAAAATGCAGCAGAAAGCCGGAGTCATCCAATAAAAACCCTCTGTTCAAATTTTTGAACAGAGGGTTTTAAATTAGGGAGAGGGAAGATAAGTACAGAATAATACTTTACTGGAAACTGATTAATATCAGGCCGATAGTTATAAAAAAGGCCCCTACGACCTGACTGGTTGTAACCATTTCGTGAAGTAGAAAATAACTTAAAATTAGTGTAATCAAAGGGGCACAGGCCATAATCAAAGATACCTCATTGATATTGCCTGCTTTTAAAGCATAAAAGTAGGCTAGGTCGCCGAGGAGAGCGGCTAAGATGGCTTCAATTGTAATGATTATCCAGAGTGAAGGTGGTACAGTGAGAAGTTCATTGTAACCGCGGGCGCTAAGAAACCAAGTGGCAATAATAATCGCTGCAATCGTCGTGCGCAGAACAAACGCGGTGACCGGGTTCATGTTATTTAAAATTGTTTTGCCGAATAATGGTGCTAAACCTAAGCAAAAAACTCCAGCTAAGGCATATACTAAAAACATGCTCACTCCTCATTTCACACTAAGCTTGTTGTAGATAAATATGCTAAAATAAGTTTGAAAAAGAACCTCTAGGCTGGTCATTAAATGCTAATTTTATACATAGGCTATGTATTACATAAAGGGGCTGTTTAAATGGTTGTTAAAGTACTTTTGGCGGCTTTGGGTGGTGGTATTGGTGCTGTAAATGATATGTGGTTTCATTGTGGGCAGCTGCAAAACTGGGTACGTCATTTCCGTATGGTAGTACCTTTATTTTAACCAATTTTAGGAAAGGTGGGATAGTATGAAGAAGATTGCGGTAATAACTAGTGGTGGTGACTGCCCGGGAATGAATGCAGCTATTCGAGCAGTAGTTCGTGTGGCATTGACTTGCGGGATTGAGGTATGGGGAATTAGAAACGGCTATGCGGGCATGATTGCTGATGATATGACGAAATTAGATTCACGTTCTGTAGGGGATATTATCCAAAAAGGGGGGACATTTTTAGGTACGGCCCGCAGTGAAGAGTTTAGAACCTTGAAGGGACAGCAAAAGGCGGCCGACAATTTGCAGGCACATGGTATTGAAGGTCTCGTTGTTATTGGCGGTGACGGTTCTCTTACCGGGGCTAAACAACTGAGCGAGCTTGGAATTAAGATTATTGGGTTGCCAGGGACGATTGACAATGATATTTGGGGCACAGATTATACGATTGGCTTTGATACAGCCGTAAATACAGCACTTGATGCTATAAATAAATTGCGGGATACTGCCTCTGCGCATGGACGGGTTATGCTGGTTGAGGTAATGGGTCGAGCGTGTGGCTGGATTGCGCTTACAGCGGGACTAGCAGGTGGGGCTGAAATTATTCTTGTTCCAGAACAACCATTCTCATCAGATAATATTTGTAAAAAACTAGTAGAGTCGCGATCTAAGGGTAAGAAATATAGTATTATTGTTGTGGCTGAGGGTGCCGGTAGTGCGATGGATCTGGGTAAATACATCTCAGCCAAGACGGAATTAGAGACGAGGGTATCGGTTATTGGACATATTCAGCGTGGCGGAGCACCTACTGTAGCAGATCGCCTGCTGGCTAGTCGCTTAGCGGAAAGAGCAGTCAGAGCTCTTGTTGAAGGTAGAAGTGATATTATGATTGGCTACAAAAATAACCAATGTGTGGAAGTGCCCATTACTGATGCTGTTGGTAAGAAAAAAGACATTGATCCAGAGTTATATCGACTGGCTGATGTTTTATCTCAATAAGTTTTATTCTTTCTGTTAGGGTAACAAAATCCCGCATTTATTTCCGGGGAAATAAATGCGGGATTTTGTCTGATATCCGGATAATGAGAGGTGCTTCCAATAGTATTTTTATAAATGTACATCTCAGAGAGAAGCGTTATGTTAATGTACAATACAATGTAGACCCTTGTTTATTTGCCCTTGCCGTAACAATTAGTTTTATAATAATATATAAGTATTGGCGTTTAGGGGAGTGTATGCTTTAACTCGGGTAGGGAGAGTGAATGTATGGCAGTATGGTTTGGGAAGAATAAGGCGGTTGAAAAGTTAAGTAAAGTGACGGCTGGCTATTTAAACGGAGATATGTCGATAGCGATAAAGATAGAAGAATATCCGGAGGAACTTCGCCCATTGGCTTGTAATATTGCGGCGTTGTCTGATATGCTCCGGACATTTACCCGGGAAACACAGGTATCATCAAGTCAGGTTTCGGCAGCGGTAAACCAAGTAAATGCGGTTATAGGACAAGCGGCCGATTTAGCGGAGCAAGTTAAACAGGAAACCAATGTCGTTGACGGGTTGTCCCAGGATATTGCGGAAGCTACTAAAAACGCTGCTAAACAAATTGATGAAGTAATGGTAGCAACGCAAACAATAACTGCAGTAGCTGGCGATATTTATCAAGACAGTATTACTTCAAAAAATGCGGCAGAACAAGGTTGTCAAGCGGCAGCTAAAGTAGCTGTGGCTATGGATTCTATTCGCCAAGCTACGGCTGAGGTTAATGGGAAAATTAGTGCTCTGACTAAAATGGCTCGCGATATTGATAGCTTATTGGCTACGATTCAAGGAATATCAGCGCAGACCAACCTTTTGGCGCTCAACGCAAGCATCGAGGCGGCCCGGGCCGGTGAGCACGGACGTGGTTTTGCTGTGGTGGCCCATGAGATTCAAAAGCTATCAGATGCTAGTGCCGATGCCGCTCATTCTGCTAATAAATTATTGGCCGAAATTGACGGTGGTGTTGTATCTGCCGCTAAGGCTGCGGAAGTAGGCGCGGGTGCTGTGGAAGCAGGAGCTAAGGAAATGCGGGAAGCAGATGCGAGTCTCCAGGCTATTTTTGCTGCCAGTACCCAGGTCGAGACTAAAGTAGCAGAAGCCAGTGCAGCTAGACAGCATCAGCTTGCAGCTACTGAAAAAACGGCAGACTTTTTGGGGCAAATTGCTGGTATTGCTGAGCAGGCCGCTAGTAGAATGATGACCGTGGCGGCTTCCATCGAACAACAGGATAAGTCGTTGGCCGATACCCGGAAATTGGGGGATGTATTAGCTAACGTAGCGGATAACTTGGTAGCTACTACCGGCAAAATAACGCTCATTGATATCAATAGTCACCAGCAGGCCGAGCTTGACGGCAAAATTGCTAAGCTTCGTAATCTGCTTGCAGAGACAGTGCAGGATGAGCGCATCCTATCAATGGATGCTTATAACCATCATGCAATAGTAAATGACCTCTTGCTGCGACAACCTGAACTTGAGGCCGCTTGGACTAACCTTCCGGATGGGCAGTTTGTTGTTTCGCTGCCACCGGCTGGAATTGCTAATGCGCAAACGCGAGGATGGTTTAAACAAGCGATGCAAGGTCAATTCTACGTATCTAAGGTTTATGTTTCGGCAATATCTCATCAACCTTGTTTAACGGTATCTTTGCCCATTCGTGATGGCACGGGAAATGTCATTGGTGTACTTGGCGCTGATTTAAGACTATAAGTTACATTACAAGTACCAGCAGCATTTTAAAGTTTTCTACAGCATCAAGGCCATGAGGAATTCCAGCCGGCATAACAACGACTTGTCCGGTAGTTGCGGTGACTTTTTCATTACCAATTGTAATGTCAGCCTTTCCATCAAGGATGTAAACCATGGCATCACCAGGGGCGGAGTGGCTGCTGATAGCTTCGCCTTTAGCAAAAGCAAAGAGGGTCATACTAAGTGTCTGATTTTGTGATAAAGTCAAGCTTACCACTTTGCCAGGTTGATAATCTACCAGAGTAACCATTTCCAGGGCCTTGCTGAACTCAATATTTTTGATAAATTGCTTTTCCATTATAAAAACCTCCTTATATTTGGCATGAATTGTATCTTTGTATTTAGTTTACCAAATCAATTTAGAAGAGACTGTGATGCAAGTCACAGTTTGCCGAAAAAACAGGCCGGAGTTGGCCTGTTTTTTCATTTTTGTTCTCTTTTACTTTTAACGAATATCATCATTCAAATCAAGAAACCCGTCTTCCGAAACCCGTACATTAAGGCTAGCATTCTCTTTATGCCCCCAGAGCATTCTTGCTACCAAACTGTTCGCAGCGTGTTTATTGTTAAACTTGAGTGCCTCCGCCCGGAAAGTATCATAGGTGTTATCAAAACTACTCTCATGAGTTAACGCATTGGTATGGTCAATATCAGGATCTTCATGAAAGGTGGGATTTGCAGGGACGGTAAATAGGTTGGTTTCTACTTGTATATTATTTTTAGTTTCAGTCATGATAATTTCCTCCTGATTGCAACGGGTATATTTGAAGTTAGCGTATCCGTTGAATCCTTGTGCCATACATACTTTCTTTGAGTTTGTGACAATAGTTTGTTATCGTGCATATTTATAAGCATGTGATGCGTGAGGCAAAGTCGCCTGTGCAACGTACCAGAGAGCTGGCTGCGTGTTGACACAGGCTATTCTTTTGGGGAGATGATGGGTACAATGTGTGGAATTACTGGGTGGATTGACTGGCAGCAAAATCTTGTTGAAAAAAGCCATATCGTAGCTGCGATGATTGAAACGCTGGCGGCACGAGGGCCAGATGCACAGGGAGCATATATTACACCACATGCGGCATTAGGACACCGCCGTCTTAGTGTTATTGACCCGGTAGGGGGCGCGCAGCCCATGATTCGCTTTCGTGGTGAACAAAAATTTGTTATCACATATAATGGGGAACTATATAATATGCCTGAGCTTCGACAGGAACTTGCAGATCGGGGTCATGTTTTCAGTACACGTTGTGATACCGAAGTGTTGCTTGTGGCTTTTATTGAGTGGGGTTCAGCTTGTGTTGAACGCTTTAACGGTATCTATGCTTTTGGTATTTGGGATGAAGCAAACCAAAGCTTGTTTTTGGCCCGTGATCGCATTGGTGTAAAGCCACTATTTTATACTGAACAAGGCAGCAGCTTAATTTTTGGCTCAGAGCTTAAGACGCTTTTAGCGAATCCGCTTGTACGGCCAGAAATTGATGAAGAGGGCCTGGCTGAAGTATTTATGCTTGGTCCGGCCCGGACACCAGGGCACGGCGTGTTCCGTGGTGTTAAGGAACTAAAACCCGGTCACTCAATGATAGTTAACAGACAGGGAAAGGTGATAAAAAAATATTGGACGCTTGAAACCAAACCGCATACAGACGATTTTGCTGCAACGTCGGCTAAAGTCCGTGAGCTTTTAATTGATGCTACCACACGGCAATTGGTGTCAGATGTCCCTATCTGCACGCTGCTGTCAGGGGGACTTGATTCTAGTGCGCTTACTGCACTAGCCGCTATGTCAAATAAACAATCAGGTTTAGGAAGTCTAGCCACCTATTCCGTAGATTATGTAGATAACGAATTGTATTTTAAGGCAAATAGTTTTCAACCCAACTCTGATACGCCTTGGGTTAGACGCGTATCGGAACATTTTGGTACATGTCACCATAATATTGTCTTAGATACTCCTGAACTGGCAGCTAGCTTGAGACCAGCTGCAGTAGCACGTGATTTACCAGGGATGGCTGATATAGATACTTCATTATATTTATTTTGTCGTGAAATCAAAAAAGGAGCGACAGTTGCCCTGTCAGGTGAGTGTGCTGATGAAATTTTCGGTGGATATCCCTGGTTTCAGCGGGAAGAGATGATTAACGCTGCTACCTTTCCCTGGTCGCCGCAACCCGAGATCCGCATTCCTTGGCTGAAACCAGAAATGCAGCACAGAATTAAGCCAGCCGATTATGTTGCGCAGCGCTATAGTGAGGCTTTGGCAGAAGTGCCGCAACTGCCTGGCGAAGATAAATGTTCGGCCAGAATGCGGGAGATATTTTACCTTAGTCTTACTCGTTTTATGCCAACACTTCTTGATCGTAAAGATCGTATGAGTATGGCATTTGGCCTAGAGGTTAGAGTACCATTTTGCGATCACCGGATTGTGGATTATGTTTGGAATGTGCCTTGGGAGCTGAAAAATGCTCAAAAACGGGAAAAGGGATTATTGCGTTATGCGCTGACAGGTATTTTGCCTGAGGATGTATTGTGGCGAAAAAAGAGTCCCTATCCTAAAACACATAATCCTGCTTATACCAGGGCTGTTGTCAGTGAGGCGTTCACTGTTTTAAATCAAACGTCATCCCCGCTTAGACAGGTTCTTGCGATTGATAAATTAAGAGAAATTGCTGAAACCAATTTAGCTGCATCCAATATCCCTTGGTTTGGTCAACTGATGGGTGGGCCGCAGCTCTTTGCCTATCTCATTCAAGCTGACCATTGGATGCGTGAATACAAGGTGCAAATAGTTTGAAATAACCGCCGTATCTCTTGAAAAATCAGAGATACGGCGGTTAACTTATTTAAAAAAGTTAGTATTTATTAGTAAAATATTTATTTCACTTGCAGCTTTTTGTTGAAAAAACAAAGGAAATATATGTTTTTATAGCGAATATAATAAATGAACTTGTTCAGCAAAGCTGAACATCGAATCTTCAGATAGAGACTCTACCCCATCCGAAGTAACGCCGCCTATAGAGGCGGGAGTCTTATCGCATCATTAAGATAAATAATTCATCTATCGGAGTAAAATATGCGAAATTTGTGGGCAAAGCTAAAAATAAAAATTAAAGAAGCTATTGAGCAAACAAAAGGAATTAAGCCGCCGACGGTGAGTAAACCTGATTTTGCTGGACTCTTTAGTAAGGTAAAGGTTGCTATAGGCAGTCTTTTGGCAAGTCTTGAACCTAAGCATCTGGTATATTTTGCGTTAATACTTCTGCCTGCTATCGTTGGACTTGGGACTTACTATGGTATTATGGACAGTAAAGCTAAATTGGCAGCCGCTAATTTGCCGGAAAACCAGCTTTTTCGCATGGGTGTGAATTTTACGGCTGATGATTTTGTTAAATATGCCGGCCGGGGTGAGAAAGGTATTACTACGCTATTTTTGCAAGCTGGGATGGGGCCTGATTCTTATCGGAAAACTGATGGGTTTACGCCACTCCACGCAGCTGCTGCTTATGGCCGGACCCCCATAGTTCGCCTGCTTTTAGATCAAGGCGCCGATATAAACGCCCGTGATAAAGACGGTCAGACCGCGTTAATGAAGGCTGTATGGAATAGCCATGCCAATGTGGTGACTGTCTTGCTGCAAAGGGGAGCTAACATTACCGTCAATGATGGTAAAGGCAATAGCAGTGTTAGTATGGCTATGATCAAGAATGACCGGAGGGTGCTGGAAGCATTGGTGCAAGCCGGGGTTACTGAACTTAAAGATGCATTAGATAAAGTCGCTTCTGTTAGTAATCCAGACAAGCCGTTAACTACACCTGATAGCAAACCGCAAGGAACGAAAACATCCAGCTACAATTCAGCGGCCAGTAAGCCCTCGGCAGCGGTGGCTGGCCCTCCGGGGCAATTTACATTAGCTACAGCCTATGCGGGGAACATTGGGGTGGGTAAGTCGGTTGCTCCGTTGTACCAGGAGTTTGGCGAGCAGGCTGTAACCGACGGTGAAGCATATCTTAGCGGCAGAATATATCCTGTGCTTAGAGCGTATAACCAAAGCACAGGGTCCCTGTCGCTTATTATTTTTTTTGCTCAGGGAAAAGAGAATGAAAAAATAGTCACTGCTATTCATGTGTTTGATGAACGTTATAGAACCGGCAATGGTATAGGTGTAGGGACTACACTGGGCGAACTGAGGCGAGCTAGCGGTGTAAGTTCAATTCAATATACCGACTCCCTCTATGCCATAACACGCGATGGAAAAATGCGGTATGAGCTTGATATCAGTGCCGATAGTCTGCCTATTGATTGGCTAAACGGCGGTGATAGTAGTTCTTTGCCTGCTGATATGAAAATTAAGAGCATTTACATTTTTTAGTGTGCTTTTTATTGACAAAATGCCTAGTGCTATGATATACTTTATGTAATATAACAGTATATGAAGTATATTTATTTAGGCTGATTAGTAAACTAAAGGCCAAAGAACTGCTCTAGTGAGCCATTCTTTGGCCTTTTTATTTTTAGTAACTTACAAATATTGGGAGGGGAATAAACATGGCATTACCTGAAAATCTAAAATTCAATACCGTGGCTGTTCACGGGGGGCAAGAGCCTGATCCTACTACTGGTTCCCGGGCGGTACCTATCTATCAGACTACAGCCTACAATTTTCGTGACGCTGACCATGCCGCCAATCTATTTGGTCTTAAAGAGCCTGGCAATATCTATTCCCGTCTTATGAATCCGACTACTGATGTATTTGAAAAACGCATTGCCGCACTTGAAGGCGGTATAGGTGCGCTGGCTTTTGCATCCGGTCACGCCGCTATAAGTGCAGCTATCTTTAATATTGCGGAGGCTGGCGACGAAATTGTCAGTTCCTCGACCTTATATGGTGGTACTTATAATATGTTCGCTTATAATCTGCCGCGGCTGGGCATCAATGTTACTTTTGTTGATCCCAGTGATCCTGAAAACTTTGCCAAGGCCATTACTCCAAAAACCAAGGCTCTTTATGCCGAGACCATTGGCAATCCTAAGATTGATGTGCTGGACATTGAACGCGTAGCCGCCATAGCCCATAATAATGGCATACCACTTCTTATTGATAGTACCTTTTCTAGCCCATATCTCTGCAGACCCATTGACTTTGGTGCTGATGTTGTTATCCATTCGGCCACTAAGTTCATTGGCGGTCATGGTACATCTATGGGCGGTGTTGTCATTGACAGCGGTAAATTTAATTGGGACAATGGTAAATTCCCGTTACTATCTGAGCCTGACCCCAGCTATCATGACTTAAGATACGCAGCAGCCTTAGGGCCATTGGCCTATATTATTCGCCTGCGGGTACAAATTTTGCGGGATTTAGGTGCTTGCCTCAGCCCGTTCAATAGCTTTGCATTTTTACAGGGCCTGGAAACACTACACCTCCGAATGGAGCGTCATAGCCAAAATGCTCAGCAGGTAGCCGAATTCCTGCAAAAACATGAGCTTGTCTCCTGGGTTAGCTACCCTGGCCTACCAAGCCATCCTGATCATAAACTGGCCCAAAAATATCTGCCCAAAGGCGCGGGCGCTATTTTGACTTTTGGAATTAAAGGTGGCCTAGCGGCCGGGAAAAAATTCATTAACAGTCTTAAACTGTTCTCGCTTCTTGCCAATGTTGGAGATGCCAAGTCGCTAGTCATTCACCCGGCCAGCACAACCCATTCTCAATTAAACGGCGAACAGCTGACTGCAGCCGGTGTAAGTGAGGACATGGTGCGGCTGTCTGTTGGGATTGAAGATATAGAGGATATTATTGCTGATTTGGAGCAGGCTTTTGTAGCAAGCAAATAGTAACAGAGGTAGTTTTGGTGCAGGAGGAACCCAGAGTGCAATTCAATGATAAATTAGAAAACTTAATACAACTATTACAGGAAATGGGGACTGTGGTAATCGGCTTTTCCGGTGGCGTTGACAGCAGCTTCCTGGCTGCTGCTGCCCAGCGGGTATTAGGGGACAATGCGGTGGCTGTTACTGCCTATTCGGAAACCCTGCCTGATACGGAACGGCAGGAGGCCATTGATGTTGCTAAGCAAATTGGTATTCGTCATGTTCTGTTACACAGTAGTGAGCTTGTAAGTGACGATTTTGTTGCCAATACAGCGGAGCGCTGCTACTTCTGTAAGAAACAACGGTTTAGCGACTTGAAAAAGTGGGCTGATGAGGAGCAAATTGCCTGGGTATTAGACGGTTCGAATGCAGATGATAAATCAGACTACCGGCCTGGCATGCGGGCTATTGATGAACTAACAGGGGTTCGCAGTCCCTTGCTGGAGACCGGGTTGACTAAAGCGGAAATCCGGGTGATATCAAAGGAATGGGGAGTTCCTACCTGGAATAAACCCAGCGCCGCCTGCCTGTCATCACGGGTAGCGTATGGTTTACCAATTACGGCTGAGCGGCTAAAGCAGATCGAATTAGCTGAGGCTGTTATTAGACAGTTCTGCGCTGGTCAGGTTAGGGTAAGACATCATGATCAACTGGCGCGAATTGAAGTTTCTCCTGAAGATATTCCGTTGCTGGCTGCTCCGGACAAAGCAGCGTTGATTAGCGGAGAACTTCGCAAGTTAGGGTTTATGTATGTTACGCTGGATTTGTCAGGGTATCGTACTGGCAGTATGAATGCAGTGTTAGATTTACCTGACAAGCAGTAAGTTTAACGAGATAGTTTAAACGAAGTAAGTCCGCACCATAGATTGATATGGTGCGGACTTACTTCGTTTTGATTACACTTGTTTGTCAAGCATATAATGGGAGTTATTAAGCTCAGCCGGTAACATTTAGGCGATTTTGGTTTCCGGCGTCTCCTGCTCAGTTGTATTTAGTTTGAGTAGCTGCTGGTATAGTTCTTTGGTAGCTGTTGATAGGTTTTGGGGGATATCGATACGGATTTTAAGGTATAAATCACCCAACCCCTGTTTTTGGGGCAATCCTTTATTTTTTAAGCGCAGTCTTTGACCTGTATGTGTATTGGGTTGAATTTTGAGCTGGACTGGACCGTGAGGGGTAGAGACTTTGATGCTGTCACCCAATACGGCTTGTTCAGGATAGAGGACAAGTTCGGTTTCCAGGTCGCTGCCAGTTACCAGCCAAGACGCGTTTTCAGCAACCTGAAGGTGAAGATGCAGATCGCCGGCAGAACCAGTTCCGTATCCCTTACCGCCTAGCCCTTTTAGGCGTAGTGTAGCTCCGGGGTAGAGGCCGGCTGGTATCTTTACCTTGACAGTTCTGGTATCTTCAATGACACCAGCGCCGCCGCAGGAAGGGCAGATACCTTGTTGACTGAAACGCTGCCCATGGCAGGTTGTGCAGACATTGGGTAGAGATAGATAGAGCTCTTTTTCTACTCCGTGGATTAGCTCATTAATAGCTAAGCTAATGTTGGCATCCACGTCTTCGCCTTTGTAGTTGGCACTGCGGGCCTGGCTGCCGCCGTATTCGCTACGGGTAAAACCTTGTCCAAAAATACTTGAGAAGAAATCACTAAAACCAAAGTTGCTGGTATCAAAATCAGCAGATCTCTGGTAGGTATAAGTCTGGTTACCAGCAGGGTTGGTGGGGTCAAAATGAATGTTATCACCTGCCTGCCAATTCATACCCAACTGATCATATTTGGAACGCTTGTCAGGATCCCCCAGCACTTCATAGGCTTCGTTGATGAGCTTAAACTTTTCCTCCGCTTTGGCCTTGGCATCACCTTGATGAAGATCGGGGTGATGCTGGCGGGCCAGCTTGCGATAGGCTTGCTTGATTTCTTTCTCAGATGCCGTTTTGGAAATCCCAAGTGTTTCATAGTAATCGATATATTTCATAAGCATCACCCCTTTTTATTAGACTTTGTTTATTTACTCATATTCAGCGTCTATTATGTCATCATTCGGATGGGGTTGCTGAGCGGGATTAGTACTTTGGCCGGCATTAGCGGGAGTATATTGGCAGGCTTGGTTATACGCTTGTTCTAATTCATTTTTTAGCTGTAACAGCTTAGCTTTGTCAGCGGTGTTTTCCGCTTGTTTTACTGCATCTAGTGCGGTTGTTAGGCGGCCGCTAATATGGGCGGGCAGGGCGTCTCCCTTTTCTGTTACCAAATTGCGGGCCTGATAGGCCAGAGAATCTAATTCGTTTTTCAGTTCAACATATTGTCGGCGGGTTTTATCTTCTGCAGCATAGTGCTGAGCATCAGCCACCATACGGTCAATATCTGTCTTATCCAGGTTACTCGAGCCACTGATGGTGATGGACTGCTCCTTAGTGGTTGCTTTGTCTTTGGCGCTGACGGTGAGAATACCATTAGCGTCAATGTCGAAGGTAACTTCGATCTGTGGCAGACCACGTGGTGCGGCAGGAATGCCAGTTAATTTGAATTGACCAAGGGAACGATTGTCTTTGGCCATTTCCCTTTCACCCTGAAGTACATGAATATCTACTTCGGCCTGATTGTCATCAGCAGTGCTGAAAACTTGACTGCGACGGGCTGGAATGGTAGTGTTGCGCTCGATAACCTTAGTCATGATGCCGCCTAAGGTTTCTACGCCAAGAGATAGTGGTGTAATATCAAGGAGTACTACATCTTTAAGGTCACCACTCAAGATGGCGCCTTGGATGGCAGCGCCCACGGCTACGACCTCATCAGGATTAACACTTTGATTTGGGTTTTTACCAGTCATAAGCTTGATTAACTCCTGAACTGCGGGGATACGGGTAGAACCGCCTACCAAAATGATTTCATCAATGTTTTTAGCGGACAGCTTGGCATCAGCCAGCGCATTTTTCACTGGGATGCGGCAACGCTCTACCAGACTGCGGGTAATTTCGTCAAATTTTGTCCGGGTAAGCTTGCTCTCCAGATGCTTAGGGCCGCCAGCATCGGCGGTGATGAACGGCAGATTGACGGTTGTTTCGGTAACAGCTGACAACTCAATTTTAGCCTTTTCGGCTGCCTCGGTAAGACGTTGCAGTGCCTGCTTATCTTTGAGAAGATCAATGCCGTTATCCTTTTTAAATTCGGCAGCCAGCCAATCGACGATAGCCTTATCAAAATCATCGCCGCCAAGGTGGGTATCGCCATTTGTGGCTTTAACCTCAAACACGCCGTCGCCAACTTCAAGAATAGATACATCAAAAGTACCACCGCCTAAGTCAAAAACCAGGATGGTTTCATTCTTTTGCTTATCAAGGCCATACGCTAGGGCCGCGGCGGTAGGTTCGTTGATGATTCTCAAAACATTGAGGCCGGCAACCTGGCCTGCATCTTTGGTGGCTTGACGTTGGGCATCGTTAAAATAGGCAGGCACGGTAATAACCGCATCGGTTATTTTTTCGCCCAAGTATTTGTTGGCGTCATCTACCAGCTTCCGAAGCACTTGTGCTGAGATTTCCTCTGGTGCGTACTTCTTATCATCAACAATGAAAGTAACAGTGTTATCCTCGCCTTGAGCTATTTTATAGGGAACCTGCCGCGTACCCCGTTTGATGGACAGTAGAAACACATAGTATACTGATATCAGAGAGGGGATAGAAAAGATGAAGCAAGCTAAGAAGTACAGCGCAGAATATAAGATGGAAGCAATTCGACGATTGGAGCAGACGGGTGAATCGGTCGCTAAAGTGGCTGCTGATCTTGGGGTTAATGAAAATACGATGCACGGATGGATAAAGCGGCACCGTGAAAAACCGGTAAATCCTTTTCCCGGCAGCGGCAAGCTCAGCGACGATGATGAAAAGATGCGTAAGCTGGAACGAGAAATTCGTGAGCTGCGGGAGGAAAATGAGATTTTAAAAAAGGCGGCGCAGTACTTCGCCAAGAACCTCAAGTAAAAAGGTTCGAGTTTATCGCAGAACACCGCCATGAATATCGGGTAGCGAAGCTATGTGAAGTGCTCTTTGTTGCAAGAAGCGCTTATTACGCATGGGAAAAACGCCCGGCAAGCAATAGAACGCTTGAAAATCAAGCATTAGCTGAAAAAATCAAAGAAATTCATGAAAGAAAGAATCGGACCTGTGGCAGCCGGAAGATGACCCGGGAACTACGACGACTCGGCAATCATGTAAACCATAAGCGGGTCGAACGAATCATGAAACAAGAAGGAATCCGCTCGAAAGTAGCCAGGAAGTTTAAGGCCACTACGAATTCTAACCATACCCTGCCGGTAGCTGAAAACCTCTTAAATCGTGAGTTCACAGCAGAAAAACCTAATCAGAAGATGGTAAGCGATATTACCTATGTATGGACTGAGGAAGGTTGGCTATATGTTGCTGGAATAATGGATCTTTGCGGACAGAAGATAGTAGGCTTATCTATGGGGGATAGAATGACGAAAGAACTAGTGATAAACGCTTTGAAGAGCGCTTATTTTCGGGTGGGCCGGCCAGAAAACGTATTACTTCATTCGGATCGAGGCAGCCAGTACTGCTCCCACGACTACCAAAAGCTGCTGAAAAGATATAAGTTCACTTGCAGTATGTCGCGGAAGGGAAACTGCTGGGACAACGCGCCAATGGAGTCATTCTGGGGGAAAATGAAATACGAATGGCTCAATGAGCATCGGTTTAAGACAAGAGATGAGGCAAGAGCTGCCGTCTTTGAATATGTTGAAATATTTTACAACCGACAGCGCTTGCATGAAACCAACGGCTATCTAACTCCGGAAGAATATTATTCAATCGCCTTGGCGGCGTAGGCAATTGTGCAAAACATTGCGAATGTAGAGACTGATGATTGTAGTGACTATAAACATCGGCTGTAGTGACTATATTTCACAAGAGGTTGTTATCATGTTTATACGAACAATAAAACGCAAGCTCAAAACCGATACGGCGTTTGATTTCAAGCTACTTGAATCTTATCGTCAGGCCGGATCGCCTCCCAAGCACAAGTTTATCAAAGGTTGGACGATAAAGAAGTCGGACATTTGGGCCATGGGCGACATATTCGTAGACGACATAGAATTTGATCTCGATTTAGCCGGGATGAGTCGTAGCGAAATCAGGAAAATTATCGCGTCGATACGAAAAAAGTTAGTGACTTTGTTGAAATAATGAGCATGGCTTTGAGATATTGAGAAATTCTTGGGTTTTTCCTGTCTATTTTGCGGGGGACGCCCCAACCAGCTTCATTTCATCTGTGACTTCCTTAAAACGGCGACCAATAAAACGTTTTATCGAATAAAAGGTTTTTGTGGGATTTAAGACCGACTGACGTTTGGCTAATTGGCCCACAAGACGCTCGTTATCGCGAAATGCGACAACTGAGGGCGTAGTGCGACCGCCTTCAACATTGACAATAACTTCAGGACGTTCTCCTTCCAATACAGATATACACGAGTTAGTAGTACCTAAATCAATGCCTACTACTTTTCCCATAACTTGCGCCTCCTCTTTATTTCAATAAAATAATTACTTGCGTTGGTGCAGTTCCCTGTTTACAACTTTATAGTAACAGAAAATAATTACTAATGGAAAAATCAAGAATGTTTAAAAATAGCTACCTATAACCCTGTAAGCCATTCTAATAACAAAATGTCCGGAATTCATACCCAGGCTCATTATTTCTGACTTTTTGACTTTTAAACCTTTTGACCTTTTATCATGGACACGAGTCAAGACTACCGCCCTTATAGACGGCGCTAATTCAGGTGAAGTAGACTCTTTAGCTGAATCTCCAATGTTTCAGCTATGCTGAAACGAGTTCACTTTGGTGGGGTAGAGTCCACAATTGAAGATTCGATTTTTAGTTTTGCTGTGAACAAGAGCATTTCACATAGGTCAAGAAAACGCAGCCTTCCAGAAATTTTGCATAAAAGCTGCGTTTTTTTGTAAATTTTTTAATGCAAGTTGCAATTAATAAAAATATCTATTTGACAAAATGCTGATCACTATATATAATACTTATTGTGCGTTAAACATTAATCTATGACGTTGGGGCGTCGCCAAGCTGGTAAGGCACGGGACTCTGACTCCCGCATTCCTAGGTTCGAGTCCTAGCGCCCCAGCCAATGAGTAAAGAGCCAAGTTTTTTGGCGCGATAGCAACGGCACGAAAACTTGTGCGAATTGCTTAGTTCCAAGTGATATCAGGGAACATCCTAATTTACTATTTATATGACTCACTAGCTCAACTGGCAGAGCAACTGACTCTTAATCAGTAGGTTCACGGTTCGATTCCGTGGTGGGTCACCAGTTAAAAACTCAGGTGTATCAAAGGCCGAAAGGTTCTAAGATATACCTTTTTTGTTTGGTATTATGTAAATTATGGTGTTTGTTTAGTGTTTATCTTAGAAAAAAGTGCACGATCAATAGTTAAGTAAGTATTAATAAACAATATGTGGCAGTAAAAAGCCCCCTGATATATGATAAAATAAAAAATCAGATGGGACAGGTATCTTACAGTTTATGGGGAACTATCCAGCCAAAGGAAGTAGTTTTTCAATACAGAGCTTGTCTTATTGCAGGATTTGCCTAAAGATGTATTCTAGATATGTTTGCGGATTTAATCCAGTCTCTATTGAAGTTTAAATCAGGCTATATATGGCGGCAGATGATTTTGGAGGGGAAAAGTTATGGGAGTTGTACGAAGTACATTACAACCGATAAAAGTATCATCTTTACAAGACTTATTTAACGTGATTGTTAAATATAATATAGAGGGGGATAGCTGGTTTCGTGGACATAATGATACTAATTTTTTATTGCAACCAAGTGCTTACAGAGACCTTTATACAATAAAAGATAGGTATGATAGACCGTTGAACCCTCAACATGTTACTTATTATCATACGCACGGTGATAGTGTATTTTTACCTGATGGACTTTATTTAAAGACGTTTTTTAAGTTCTTAGATAAAAAAAATATAGCATATGATCAAAATATGGATATTGTAATGAAATTTTGCTTAGCACAGCATTATGGAGTAAGAACGCCATTGTTGGATTGGTCTACAGATGCAACAGTTGCATTATTTTTTGCTATAGATGGAAGAAAAGATACTGATGCAGCATTGTTCATTCTTAATCCGAAGCAATTAAATGAACGTACAATCCTACAAGGGAAAATTATCCAAACAAGTGACGTAGTAAAATTGGTTGACGATTTGCCAGTAGCATTTTATGCCCCCAAGAAGGATAAACGGATGTGCAGGCAATCGGGTAATTTCACAGCCCATGGAACGAATATCTGGCCACTGGATTATTATCGCCCGGCGGGGGAGTATCTTGTGAAAATTATTATTCCTTCGAATGTATGCCAACAAATAGAAAATTGGCTTAGAAGTTTTGGTATCGATCACGATTCCATTTATGTAGAGAATGATATCAAAGATAAGGTTGCTAAGGAAGCACAAGTTGAGACAGAAAAAGCAGTACAAGAAAGATTGCGTCAATTTACGAAAGAATGGGAAGATTCTTCTGAAAAGGGAAATCCGCGGCATATTGTTGATAAATTCGAATTACAGAATCTGTTATGACTGTTGTAGTTAAAGTAAATCTATAATATTTGAATTTTTATGCAGATTGGCCTGAACAGTTGCAAAGGCATCATATACTAATTGTACCGTTGAATACAGGTGCTGTAGCCGATTATTACCCTACTAAACAAATGTATATTAGACATATAAAAACATGAAAAGCAGGCAATTATTTTACCTGCTTTTTTTGCTGCTCTTTTGCTTTCTCGGAGGCCTGTTTTAAGAAGGATTCCATCTTATTAGCGGTTTCTTTTTCAGCCGATTTGAGAAGGTGAGAGTATACAACAGTAGTTGTAGTAGTATTAGCATGGCCTAACTTACCGGCAATGGTTCGAATATCGGTTCCAGATGTAATAAGATAAGTGGCAGCCATGTGTCGGAAGCTTTTAGGGGTGATAGCTGGTAGCTTATTGTCATCAACAAACTTTTTGAGCCATGTATTCATGCTGTCAGGATGAGCCTGTTTACCTTCCCAAGTTGTGAAAACAAAATCATCTTCTGATTTTTTTGCTCCTGCCCAACGCTCACCTAGTTTTAGCCGTTTGGCAGCTTCCTTTGCTTTATGGGTTTCTAGTAATATTGCTATGCTTTTAGGGATTGTAACTGTCCGTTTGCTACTTTTGGTTTTTGGGTCTTTGGTAATGTACCTTTGCCGGTTAAATATTGTGCTGTCTGTTCAAAGTGAATCAAATTATTATCAAGGTCAATATGTTTCCATTGTAAACCCATTGTTTCGCCCCGTCTACAGCCAGTAGCAAGCGTAATGAGTGCCATTGTACGATGTTTAACTTCTTCCTTCTCTAATAGGACTAGGAAACGTCCGGTCTGTTCTTCATTGTAAATATCCTCTTGATGGCGTTCTTGTTTCGGCGCTTCTGTGCGTTCACAGGGATTATAGGACATGTGTCCCCATTTGACGGCGCGATTAAAAACTAGATTTAACAACCTATGATATTTATGTATGGTGTTGGGTGATAATTGACTTCTGTCTTTGTGAGTGCCTTTATACATGCCAGGTTCGCTAATATTTTTGATAAATGCCCGGATATTATCAGGCGTAATATCATCAAGCTGCTTGTGTCCTAATGCCGTGTCAATTCGAGGGGTAAAGAGGCCATCATAGAATTGTATTGTCTTAGGGGCAAGCTTCTCTGTATGTTCTTTAAAGTAGGCATAAAATTGACGGAGTGTCATTCTGTTATTCGTCAGTATTGCACCGCCTTTAATCTCAACAATCCATGGGCGCGAAGGTCAGAAGCTTCTTTTGCGCTTTTGGCGTTGACGGTCTTAAAATAGCGTTTCTGTTGTTTTTTAGGGTTGCCTTGTTTATCTAGTATGACATTGCCTTTTTTGTCCTTTACATCCGTATAGCCGTCTGTGATTGTTAGTTTAAAGGTGTTGGCTGTCACCTGTAGAACGCCGGGATATTGTTTTGTACCTGCCATTATTTGCACCTTCTTTAGAGGTTTACTAAGTATATTATAGTGTATGTCTATATACATGTAAATATATATATTGACGTATTGCTGATTGTTACATATAATTAGCGTGAGGTGATAACGTGAAATATTATACTGTCAAGGAAATAGCTGATTTGTTACAGCTTACAGAACGTGGTATTCAGCAGTGGATTCGTCAAGGCAAATTGACGGCTTATAAAATGGGTCGGGAATATCGAATAGAGGAAAAGGACTTTCAAGCATTTATGGAGAGTCGGAAAAATATAAAATGACATTACGCTCTGAAAATTCATGTTGTTGAAAGTACCTATAATATCATAGAAGCTCTTGAAGTAATTCAGGTATAAAAAATAACCGTCAGGCTTTAGGGCTTGCGGTTTCATTATTGTTGATACGTTTCCTTTATCAGATAGTCGCCAAACGTCTATACAGATAGTCGCCAAACGTCTACTAATAAATAAAAGTGAAGAAATAAAAGATATATATTACCTACGGTATGGAGAATTATCAATATTGTTTTAGAACGTAAGGCTATGCTCAGAATAAAAAATCTTGAGCGAGCTTCATAGGCTCAGGTGACAATATTCGCTATTTATTACGAAAGATAAACTCCACAATATGTCAAAATTTTATAAGTAATAAGTGTATTATATCTTTTGTGATTTTATTTACGAAAGGAGTAGCACCTTGAGCAGAATTGAATTTGATATAAAAATCAGTAAACTGGCAGATAAATTATATGACCGGTCTCTTGATCCGTCAGAAAAGAGAGACCTAGATACCGAACTATTAAACCTATTTGAGCAATTTTTAAATACTATTTCAAAAGAATAAGAATCTGACCTAAATACAGGCTAGGTCAATTCTTTAGACAAGCCATAAAAACCTTACCACGGGGCTGTATTGGCTTGTATACGATTCTGAACCCGAATAATATTCGTGTCTGAGAGTACCCTGGTCGTAACAATCTTACGAACCTTTTCCTTATTTTTGAGGGCAGTCATTATTGATAAATTAGTAAGAGATAGAAATAATAGCTTATTGAATGAATAACTTTTCCCGTCAGGGATAGCGCGACGGGCGGGGTCAAAAACCGTATTTAAAGCGATATTACTAATTTCAGTCGGGCGCTCAAGGGAAATATTGGGTTAAAAGAAAAGAAACCGACTATTAGCCAGTTCCTTTATTAACGTTAAATATTGATGATTTGTTTAAGCTTGTTAATATCTCTATCATGTTTAAGTAGTACCAAATCTTGTTTATCGAGTTTATTTGCGAGGTGGTTGAGTTTATTTAAAATAAGATCGTTAGTATCTTGTTGAACTTCCCTTGCATCACACAAAGCATTTAGCATAGCACCGTGATTCTTTTCTATACGGGCAACAGTCGTGTTTAAAGTATCTAACCTTTGCTCTGTGCGTTGTTGTCCTTCTTCAATGCTTGTTAACCTCTCTAATATCTGTTTCAATACTTCTTCCACGCCATCAACTCCCTAAATAATTATAGCATATTTTGATTTGAGATTAAAAGAAAAAGCAGGGTTTATTCGTCGTTACTAATAAAAAATACAAGTGCTAGTATTATTGCCAAAAAATGAGTACCTATAAGAATTTCCTACATTTGCACATTGAATGAGAATCTGATATATTATAGGGGAAGGGTAGGGACGTTATACTGCGTCCCCTCGGTTTAAAGGCTACTGCTTTGCTGGCGGGTGGCCTTTTTTCTGTTTGTAACTCTTCGGATAATGTATCCAATTTACCCATTAGAACGAAGGATGAAGCAAACAAAGATGAATACCTTATAAAAGCAGGAGAAAATTATAAAAACGGTTGTTGTTTTGATTTACTGGAAAATTTGCAGGGTTTTATATTGTGTCTCCGAAATATGGAATATTAGTACATTAATAAATGGGTCTGGGTTCTGGAATGAACCTGTTAACTTGAGTAAAATAATTAAATAAAAAAGGAGGTATTTCTAAC